>CAVWWB010000024.1:0-68614 GCA_963758595.1 uncultured Alphaproteobacteria bacterium | reverse complement strand
CCGAACTCCCTGTCGTCCTGATCCTCGGCTTCGCGTTGTTGCCATGGCTTTGGATGATGCTGTCATCCATCCGTCCTGACGCTGAGCTGACCCATTCACCGATTGCGCTCTGGCCGCATCAGCTTACGCTGATCCACCATATCGAGCTGCTGCGCCGGACGAGTTTCGCGCAGAACCTCCGCGACAGCCTGATCGTGGCGTCTGGCGCCGTCACGCTTGGCCTTACGCTTGCGCTTCCCGCCGCGTATGCCTTCTCGCGTTTCCGCTTTCGCGGCCGAAACCTGCTGCGCACGCAGTTCCTGGTGATCAACATGTTCCCGGTGGTCATGCTGATCCTGCCGCTGTTCGTGCTGATGCGTGACTTCGGCCTGCTAGACACCTACTTCGCGCTGATCGCCGGGCACGCCACGTTCACCCTGCCGTTCGCGATCTGGCTGCTGACCAGCTATGTCGATGGCATCCCGCAGGAACTCGACCAGGCGGCGATGATCGATGGCGCGACGCGCCTGCAGGCGATGCTGTGGGTGGTGCTGCCGCTCGCCATGCCCGGCGTTGTCGCGGTGGGAATCTATCTCTTCATCACCTCGTGGAATGAGTACCTGTTCGCGCTGATGATGACCGGGCGCAACGTGCGCACGGTGACGGTCGCACTGCAGCTCTTTATCGGTGAGAACCAGATCCAGTGGGGACTGCTGATGGCCGGCGGCACGCTGGTCGCGTTGCCGGCCACCATCCTGTTCCTGTTCGCGCAACGCCGACTGGTCGGTGGACTGACCGGAGGTGCGGTGAAGGGATAATCTTTACCGCGAAAACCGGCGGACGACGTTTTCCAGCAATCGCGAGATCGGCCCCTCGAAGCCGTTGCGCCACAGGCTGCCGCAGAAGGTGATCGAGCCGACGGAAAACACCGCGCCGCCGGACGGCGTATCGAAATACACGATCTCACCACGCGCGAGGTCAGGCGCAGGCTCGCCGTTGACGGTGGCCGCGTTTGACAACAACTCCTCCGGCACGGTCAGGAAAGAGGGCAACGCATTGTCGGAACGCGCCAGGATCACCGCATTATCCGGCGTGCCAAGCATCGGGTCGGCGCGATCGAGTTCGAACCCGGCGGCGCCCCCGCCTGATTGGCCGTAATCGCCCAGGACATCTTCCTCGATACCTTCGAACATCCAGGCGAAGTGCGGCTCATGTGACGCCGGCAGACGCCGATAGTATGTGCCTTCGAACGCCGCCTGGCAGGAGAAACCGACCCCGACCAGCATCTGCGGCGGCCGGCGATTGCGCCGCCACAACCCGCCCAACTGTCCATCCGTCTGGTGGTAGTACTCGCCTGGCTCGGCTGCCCAGGTGCGAATGCCCCCTTCGGCCCGTCGCAGCTCGATCAGATATGGCGTCGCCCTCTGTCGCGTAATCCTCCAGTAGAAGCCGTTGCCGCCAAGATAACATAGCCGGCCACCCTGCTTCGTATAGGCGCTCAATGCGTCAAGCGTGCCGGTCGTGTGGTATTCAGGATGCGATCCGGTCAGCAACGTGCGGTACGGCGCGATCAGCGTGACGCCTTCCTCATCGAGGTCTTCGTCGGTCACGATGTCGAAGTCGAAGCCCTTCGCCTCCAACCACGCCAGCAGATGCAGGTCGGCCGGGTAGTGGCGCATACCGGATCCGCGCGGGTCGTTGAATGTCAGAAATCCAGGCCGCATGGTCAGGATCGGCCGACGTCGCGTGGAAAACGCAATCCCGCTGCCGTCACGGTGCTTGTTGTAGGTGGAGTGTCCGTAGATATGCAGCGTGTTTGGATTGTTCGGATAGGCGCACCAGGCCGCGACGCGCTCGAAATAGCCCTCATCGACGCTGGAGCGCTCGTGGTTTGCATAAGCCTGATAGGTGAACGTCGATGCCAGGAAAACGATCGGCGCGAATGGTCCTTGCCGCTTCGGCAGCACGTATAGCGGCAGCCAATCCTCGCCGCCTTCGCATGTCAGATGCAGCGCATAGGCGCCGCTGCGCAGATCGTCAGGCACTGTCCAGGTGAAATCGGGCTGCCAGTTGCAATCGCTGAGGTCGTCATCGTGGAAATGAATGGCGCCGTAATCGCGCGGCGCATGCCGCCAACACTGCTCGGTGCCGCTCCACCGCGTGCCCACCATGGCGCGTGTCGGTGTATTGACCAGCCGGCCGGCGCACGCCTGCGGTCCGATGTCGGTGATGATCTGGGTGTCGATGCCACGGGAAAAATCCCAGCCGGCCAGCAGCTCTGGCGCCAGTGTCTGGAGCGAAATACCAGGGTCGCCCCAGGACGCGACGAAACCGTTCAGTATGGCGGGATCCTCGAGCTTGCCGGTAAAATGCTGGCTTGGTGCTGCGGCATTTTCCGCCGCCATCATGATCCTGCCGGAAGATGGCAGGCGAATTCCGTGTGCCTGGACAGATGCGATCGCAGGTGCTGCGCCGTCTAATAACTGCTGTCCAACAACCACCCTGCCGGTCGCCGGATCCGCCGCCAGCCAGACGCGGTACCAGCGGGCCGGGGCAATTGGCGTGCCGGTCGCGACCGCAACCCGCGCAGCGGCTGACCTTATCCGGGCGCTGGCGCCTTCGGCGCCGATCAGCAGCACGACGCTGACATCCTCGGCTTCCTGCGCGAGCAAGGCTTGCTCCTCTCCGGTGATCCCAGCCCGCACCAGCACGGTCCAAGTCCGCGCCGCATCGCGTGCATGCGTCGGGCCGCGATCGACGATCGCGTAGGAACCGCGATGAACCGCCTGCCGGCGACCGGCGAACGCGCCGTTGAAGCGATCCGAAAGATCGTCGAAGCGAACGCCCGGCCCATGCGGGTTGGGATCGCCACTCAGCACGCGAACGAGGCGTGCACGATACTCACTTGGGCTGCTCATGCTGACGAAGACAGTGAAACTTTCGCCGGGCCGATGGGAGAAGCGATCGAGATAGCCGATGATCGGCGGTTCGTGCGTGCTCATGCGCGGGAGGCTGGCGGGCGCTGCGCAATACTGTCAAGGCGCGACCGCAATGGTCATGGCAACACCTTGACGTCTCATCGCCGCGTCGTCACGGTTCGTGCAAGCAGCGACAGCCTGCAATCAGGGATGGCGACTGTGCCTTCAAGGGACCGCTGATGATCCGACGCACCTCTTTCTCCATCCTCACCGTCCTTGGGCTTTGCGCGGCCGGCTCGGTTTCAGCCGAACCGTTCAAGTGCCCGCATGTCGGCGGCAACTTCACCTTCGGCCAAGAGGCCAATATCAACGGCCTCGACCAGATGACATCCGGCACGATCTCCACCCGCAACATCGCCATGAACATCTTCGAGTCGCTGATGACTCGGGACGAAAACTTCAATCCTATCCTCGAACTGGCTGATTCGATGGCGGAGACGCCGGATCATCTGACCTACACGTTCAAGCTGCGCCAAGGCATCCACTTCCATAACGGCAAGGAGATGACATCGGCCGACGTCGTTGCCTCATTCGATCGCTATGCGAAAATCGGTCTCTATCGCAGCTCGCTCGCCAACGTCGATCGTTGGGAGGCACCCGACAAGAACACCTTCGTGATCCATTTGAAGAAGGTGCAGCCGACCTTCCTGGAAATTCTCAGCTCGTTCAGCGCGCCGATTGTCATTGTCCCCTCGGAGGACAAGGACGATCCGCCGATGCAGCTGAAGACCATCGGCACCGGGCCGTGGCAATTGGTGGAATCGGTGCCCGGCGGCTACGTCAAGATCAAACGATATGAAGGCTACAAGCCGAACACCAACTTCGACCAGAAGACTGGGTTCGGCGGCTACAAGCAGGCCTGCTTCGATACCGTGACCTTCCGCATCGTCACCGAGCCCCAGGCCCGCGTCGCCGGCCTGAGGACCGGCGAGCTGCAGGGTGTCGAGGACCTTCCCACCAAGTCGCTCGCCGATCTCAAGAACGACAAGAACATCACCATCATCCCGTTGCAGAACTGGTGGATCCAGATCGCGCAGCCCAACGTGTCCGTTCCCCCTACGGACAACCTGATGTTCCGCAAGGCGGTACAGGCGGTGCTGGACATGGACGAGATCATGGACGCGGCATCAGACGGCAACTACCGCCTGAACGTCGGGTTCCAGTATCCCAATCAGGCATTCTATTCCGACGCTGGCAAGGACACGTACAACATCAAGAATCCCGATCTCGCGCGCAAATACCTTGGGCAGTCGGGTTATAAGGGAGAACCGGTGGTTCTGCTGACCGACAAGGACTATCCCGCGATGTACAACTCCGCGTTGGTGATGCAGCAGGAAATGCAGGCGATCGGCATCAACGCCCAGCTGAAAGTGGTTGACTGGCCGACCTCGGCACAGATGGCTTTGAAGCCCGACACCGGATGGAACTTCTTCTATACGGGGTGGGGCACACAGCCGGCTCTCGGCGCGCTCGCAACCATGCAGTTCTTCGTCGAGCCAGGCGCCGTATATATGCCGAAGGGCGGCCAGGACGATCCGCAAATCCTGGAATACTGGAATGAAATGAACAGCCTGCCGACGGTGGAAGGACGCAAGCAGGCCTTCGCCAAGATGCAGAAATACGCGCTGGATCAGGTCTACGCCATCCCGCTGGGTTCGCTCACCAAGGTGCAGGCCGTGCGCTCCAACGTGAAGGGCTACGTGCCGTATCGCATTCCACGCATGTCGAACGTCTGGTTCGAGCACTGAGCCGGAGGCATGGCCGGCATCATCCTCGGCCGTCTGGGAAGCGCGGTGCCGATCCTGCTGATCGTGTCGCTGATCACCTTCGCGATGATCCACCTGATCCCCGGCGACCCTGCGGTCGCGATTGCGGGGCTGTCCGCCACGCCCGAGCAGGTGGCGAACATCCGCCACGACCTCGGCCTCGACCAGCCGCTGATGACGCAGCTCTGGCGCTGGTACAGCGGCCTGCTGCACGGCGATCTCGGGCGCTCGATCTTATTGGGCCAGCCGGTGATGGACGCCACCGCACTGCGTCTGCCGGTAACGCTGGCGCTTTCGGCCTATGCGCTGGTCATCACGCTGCTGATCGGACTGGTCAGCGGAATCCTGGCGGCGCTGCGGCAGAATACCTGGGTCGATCAGGCAGCGATGCTGTTCGCCATGATCGGCATCTCGCTGCCGAATTTCTATCTTGGACTACTGATGATCATCTTCTTTGCCGTCGAGCTGCGATGGCTGCCGACGGGCGGTTACATCGCGTTCACCGATGACCCGCTGGGCTGGCTTGCAACTTCGACCATGCCGGCAATTTCGCTCGCGCTGCTGTTGACTGGGCTGCTGGCACGGATCACCCGCTCTACCATGCTGGAGGTGCTGCGCCAGGACTACATCCGCACGGCGCGCGCCAAGGGCTTGCCGAAGCGGCAGGTGGTGATGAAGCACGCTCTGGCGAACGCGCTGATCCCGATCACCACAGTCGTCGGCATCATCGTCAGCCTGCTGATCTCTGGCTCGGTGGTTACCGAAACGCTGTTCTCGATCCCCGGTATCGGCCAGTTGCTGACCCAGGCGGTGCTGAACCGCGATTATCCGATGGTGCAGGGCGGATTGCTGATTACCACCGCTTTGCTGGTGCTGGTGAATATCGGCGTCGATGTCTGCTACTCGTTGCTCGATCCGCGGGTGCGTTACCGTGGCACCTGACAGCGCCATCGTTGCAATCCCGGCAGAGGACCTGCAAGACGAAGCGCCGGTCCGGCATCACCATCCGGCCTGGACCACGATACGGCGGCTGCTGCATCATCGGTTGTTCGTGACCGGCCTGGCACTGTTTGCCGTCATCGCTGCTGTCGCTTTGTTGGCGCCATGGATTGCCCCGGTCGATCCCAACAAGTTGGCGATGCGACAGAAATTCCTGCCGCCATCAGCCGAGCACCTGTTCGGTACCGATAATTTCGGCCGGTCATTGTGGTCGCGCGTGGTGTGGGGCGCACAACTCTCGATGTTCATCGGCTCGGCGGTGGTGCTGATCAATGCGGTTTTCGGCACATTGATTGGCGCCGCCGCCGGTTATTTCCGTGCACTCGATAATGTGCTGATGCGGATCAACGACGCGTTGATGGCATTTCCTGCTGTGCTGCTCGCGATCGGCGTTACCGCCGTTCTGGGGCCATCGGTCAACGACGTCATCATCGCCCTTGGCATTGTATATACGCCACGAACCGCGCGGATCGTGCGCTCGTCGGTGATCGTGCTGCGCGAAATGGAGTATGTGCAGGCTGCCATTGCCGCCGGTGCGGGACACTGGCGCATCCTGCGTCGGCACATCCTGCCCAATGCAATGGCGCCCCTGATCGTGCAGTTGTCGTTTCTGTTTGCTTATGCGGTGCTGACCGAAGCGACCCTGTCGTTCCTTGGTGTCGGCGCGGTGCCGCCAACCCCGACGTGGGGAAATATCCTGGCCGAGGGGCGGCAGTACATGGTGGACGCACCGTGGATCATCACCATTCCCGGCGCCGCACTGATGATCACCGTGCTCGGCCTGAACATGCTGGGCGACGGGCTGCGCGACGTGCTCGATCCAAGGCTGAGGGTCCAGCAGTGATCGCACGGTACAAGCTATACAAGGAATCCCCCTTACGGGAGGGGAACAGGGGGAGGGGGCCGCAGTCGGTCCAAGACCCCCTCCATCTAACGTAACGTTATGTCCCTGCTCTCCGTCACCAATCTCACCACCGCCTTCACGACGGGGCACGGCGAGATCACCGCCATCGACGACGTCTCTTTCTCGCTCGCTGAAGGCGAGATCCTTGGCATCGTCGGCGAGTCCGGATCCGGCAAGAGCGTAACCGCGCTGACCATCATGGGATTGCTGCCCCAGCCTCCCGCCCGCGTCGCCGGAGGCGAAGTGCGCTTTGGCGGCGAGGTCCTAACCAAACTCTCCGATGCCCGGATGCAACGCATTCGCGGTTCCGGCATCGCCATGGTGTTCCAGGAACCGACGACCTCGCTCAATCCGGTCTTCACCATCGGCGAGCAGGTGATGGAGACGATCCGGGCGCATGAGCGTCTGTCTCAACGCGCCCTCTATGCCCGCGCACTCGAGATCCTGGAGAAGGTCGGTATTCCATCCGCCGCCCATCGCATGGCGGACTATCCGCACCAGCTCTCAGGAGGTCAGCGCCAACGGGTGATGCTGGCGATCGCGCTCGCGTGCCGCCCACGCCTGCTGATCGCCGACGAACCCACCACAGCGCTCGATGTCACCATCCAGGCGCAGATCCTGGATCTGATCATGGACCTGCGTGACGAGTTCGGCATGGCGATCATCATCATCACCCACAACATGGGCGTGGTGGCCGAGACCGCAGACCGCGTGCTGGTGATGTATGCCGGTCGCGTTGTCGAGGAAGCGCCGGTGTCTCGGCTGTTCGATCGCCCGCTGCATCCGTACACACGTGGCCTGCTGGAGTGCGTGCCATCGCTGGAGCAGGACCACAATCGCCTGGTGGCAATTCAGGGCACACTGCCGGATCCCGCGCGACGGCCACCGGGCTGCAGTTTCGGCCCCCGCTGCCGCTACACCGCACCCGCCTGCACCAAGGCCATTCCACCGCTCGCGGCGTTCGATGCCGGCCATACCGCGGCCTGCATTCGGGTGCCGGAACTGACTTGATGCGTGTGCCACTGGTCGAGGCCACCGGACTGAGCAAGCACTTCCCAGTCCGCGTTGGCGGGTTGCTGCAGCGCCATACCATCCCGCTGCGGGCGGTGGATGACGTGGCATTGCGCATCGAGCAGGGTGAGACGCTTGGACTGGTCGGTGAGTCGGGCTGCGGCAAATCGACACTCGGTCGGCTGCTGATCCGGCTGATTCCGCCGACCGCGGGCAACATCGTCTTCGACGGCACCGACATCAACCGCCTGAATGCCGCGGCGCTGCGAGAAAAGCGGCGCTCTATGCAGATCGTCTTTCAGGACCCTTACGGAGCGCTCAATCCGCGCATGTCGGTGCACGATATCGTCGCCGAGCCGCTGTTGATTCATGGTGCACGTGTCGGTGCCCAAACTCGCCAGAAGGTCGCCGACATGCTTGACCTTGTCGGCCTGCCGGCACGCGCGCGCGACCGCTTTCCGCACGAGTTCTCCGGCGGACAGCGGCAACGGATCGGGATTGCCCGTGCTCTGGTGCTGCGGCCGAAATTCGTGGTCTGCGATGAGCCGGTCTCCGCACTGGACGTCTCGGTGCAGGCCCAGATCGTGAACCTGCTGCAGGACCTGCAGGGTGAGCTTGGCCTCACCTACCTGTTCATCGCGCATGATTTGGGGGTGGTGAAGCACATCTCCACTCGCGTGGCGGTCATGTATCTGGGCAAGATTGTCGAGCTGACCGACAAAAACATCCTCTACTCCCGACCGCTGCATCCCTATACGCAGGCGCTCATCGCCGCGGTACCCGCGGGTCACCCGGCGCAGCGCAGCCGTGGTCGCCGTGCGCGGCTGGCGGGCGATATTCCCAGCGCGCTGCATCCGCCATCAGGCTGCCGCTTCCACACCCGCTGCCCGCATGCGATGCCGATCTGTCGCGAGCAGGAACCGCAGGCCCGCCCGGCCGCGCCCGACCACACCGTCGCCTGCCACCTCGTCAACTGACTACCAGGGCGCGCCCCTGAGCTGCCCGCAGCAGCGCCACTTGAGGCCGCGGCCGGTCCGCGCCAACAATCCGGCATGCGGATACTGATCATGGGTGGCGGTGTCGTCGGTGTTACCACCGCCTACCAACTGCTGAAGGACGGCCATGAGGTGGTGCTGCTGGAACGGCAGGATGGCATGGCGCGCGAAACCAGTTGGGGCAATGCCGGTATGATCGCGCCGGGGCACTCCTTCGTCTGGTCGTCGCCCAGTGCTCCCTGGATCATGCTGAAGTCGCTGTTCCGCAAGAACCAGGCACTACGCTTTCGGTTCTCGGCCGATCCGCGGCTCTACACCTGGTCGCTGAAATTCCTGGCGCAATGTACCGATCCGAAGGCCCGCCGTAACACGTTGCGCAAGCACCAGATCGCGCAGTACTCGCAGCGCGTGCTGCATGACGTGATAGCCGAGGAGTCGCTCGACTACGACCGCAATGCCCGCGGTATTCTTTATTTCTACCGCGATGCGGCGGCGCTGGAAGCGGGTGTCGCACACATGCAGATCCTGGCCGATGATGGTCAGGAAATTCGTGTGCTCGACCGCGCCCAAGTGCGAGAGCTTGAACCCGCGCTGCAGGGAGAAATCGCTGGCGCAATCTATTGCCCAACCGATGAAACCGGGGATTCGCATAAATTCACCAACGCGCTCGCCGACCGCTGCGCGGCTATGGGGGCGGAGTTGCACACCGGCACAACCATCGATGCGATCGACGCTGCCGGAGACAGGGTAAGGGCGGTGCGTGCCAACGGGAAGGCGTTCACGGCCGATGCATATGTGATGGCACTTGGCAGCTATAGTCCGATTTTAGCGCGACGCATCGGCATCGACCTGCCGATCTATCCGATCAAGGGTTATTCATTGACAATTCCGGTGGGCAATCATCGGGCGTCCCCCACGATCGGCGCGATCGATGAGGCAAACCTGGTGGCAATCTCGCGTTTCGGCGACCGCGTGCGTGTCACAGCTACGGCGGAATTCGCGGGCTATGATAGCAGCCATCGGCCGAACGACTTTTCCTTCATGCGCTCTGTCGTACAGCAGCTCTATCCCGATGGTGCCGACTACCATCGTGCCGAGATGTGGGCCGGGCTGAGGCCGATGACCCCTGACAACCTCCCTGTGCTTGGGCGCAGGAAGTACCGCAATCTCTGGTTCAACACCGGGCATGGCCATATCGGCTGGACAATGTCGCATGGCACTGCGCGGATTACCGCCGACCTGATAGCCGGGCTTACGCCGGCGGTGCCGGTGGAATAGGGAGTCTGACATGGACGCGGAACCCGGCTTTACCGATCTCGGTGTCCTGCCCTGCACACTGGACCAGGGCATTGCGTCACGCGCCGCAATCGGATTGCTCGTACTGGCGACCGACCAGACCATGGAACACGAGTTCCGCCAACTGACCGCGCTGGCGGGAGTGGCAGTGTACCAGGCGCGGCTGTTCAATGACAATGACATCACGCCGGAGACGCTGCGCGCGATGCGGGACCGGATCGCGCCGGCGACCGAACTGATCCTGCCTTCACTGCACCTGGACGTTGTCGCGTTCGGCTGCACGTCGGCCAGCATGGCGCTGGGCGAGGCGGAAGTGTTCCGCCAAATTCATCGCGCCCGGCCGGGTATCGCTTGCACGACCCCGGTCACTGCAGCGTTCGCCGCCTTCAAGGTGCTCGGTGCACGGCGCATCGGCGTGCTGACGCCATACGCCGCCGAAGTCAACGCGGTGGTGCGTGGCTATCTGGATGCACACGGCGTCCAGGTGGCCGCCTTCGCGACATTCGATAAGCGTGACGACCGTGAGGCGGCGCGGATCACGGTTGGCTCGATAGCGGCCGGGATTGCCACCCTGGCCCGCGCCACGCGTCTGGATGCGGTTTTCGTGTCATGCACCAGCCTGCGGCTTGCGGATGCCGTCGCGACGATCGAGGCAGAAGTGGGCATTCCGGTTACCTCAAGCGATCACGCGTTGGCCTGGCACTGCCTGCGGCTTGCCGGCGTGAACGACGCAGTGGATGGGGCCGGGTCACTGTTTGGCTGCCGCCTTACGTAACGCTCTGAACGGCGGCCGGCGCGATACGGTAATCGCTTGGTCGGCGTTGCCGTCCGGCTTCCGCCGCGTCCCACATCAGCCTGGCATCCAGAGCGTGGGAGGCAAGCATCGAAAGCACCACTGTCGCGAGAAAGGCCGCGCTTCCGCCCATGAAATCGATGTGCGCCGTCTGATTGAACTGTGCCATCGGCGCGAAGACCATGACCGTGAACGGATCAAGCGTGGACCAGCGGCCTACCTCATCGATAAAGCGGTACAGTTTGGTTTTGGTCCGCAATCTGTGCGTGGAGCGGCGCCAGATCGACACCAGAAACCACGTAAGCGCGACCAACTTGGTTAGCGGAAAGATCAGCGACACCAGCGCGATGATGACCCCGAAGTACCAGAAGCCGCTTTGAAACAGCATCTCAATACCGTCGATGACAGAGTGGGGATGCGGTCTGCCGAGCTCCCACAGCTCACTCATCGGGTAGCCGTAAGCGATCGGAGTCAAAACAGCGGTGGCGACCAACAGGGCAGCACAGCACGGAATAGACCCGGGCCGACGACGGTGCACGACGGCTTGGCAGCGAGGGCACCGACGGTTTTCCATCTCCGGCGGCAACACCAACTCGCAACTCGTGCAGGAAAGTGCGTTTCGTGTTGGTTGCCTGGCCGGCATCTCGAGGGATCGCCAGACCGCCCGTCGTTCCATCGTGGCTCGCGTGAGCATGGTCATGGCCGCCGCGCCGACCAGGCACCAGCCGCCTGCGTTGATCTGCACGGAAATTTGCGACGCGATGCGTCCATAGCCGATGCCGGCGCCGATCAGCAAAACGTCGGACATCGCCCACTGATCGAGCGCTTCACAGTACCCGGAATGCCATTCCGACGCGCGGGCCGCGGGCGCCGAAACGAATTGCGGTCAACGTAACGGACAGCAGGCCGAAGCGAAGCAGAGGCAGAATGACGCCGACCAAACCAAGCACAATGGCGATCAACGGCCACCCCTGCCGCCAAGCGATTGCGAGGCCCGAGGCCAGGTGCGTGGTGGCCGTGATGCCCGCGACGTGGACGGTCATGAGCGGCATCAAATTGGTAGGCAGCAACAGCAGGAAGGTTGTGATTGCACAGGCCAGCGCAGCATCGAGGCTGCGGCCATTGCTGTTCTCCAGCACACGGCCGCACTGCCGGCAGGCCACCACAATACCGCGCCCTGGCTGCTGTATGCGCTGGATCGCACCGCAGTCACGGCAGGCGATCAGATCGGTTGCCATCGGCATCCCGCTCGTGCCGCCGAGTTGGCTGTTCCTACGTGGTCCCGTGATGCCTCCGCATGTTGAGTTGCAGCAGCAAGACAATGCGGCAGCACCGCCCGGGGTTGCCTGCCATCAACACAGGACGGGTGCAATTCCGCTTGACGCGTCGTACCGGAGATTGAGCGCATCCTTCCGCGCTCACCCTGCTCTAGGCTTTGACGCCGCCCATGGTCAGACCGGCCACCATATAGCGGCGCAGCGCGAAGTAGATGGCAACCGGCGGCAGTGAATAAACCAGCGCTACCGCCATCATGTAATTCCACGGCGCCTCGTCGCTATCGAAGAACTGGTCGATCGCCACCGCTACGGTGGCGTTGCGCGACGAGGTGATCAACAGATACTGGTAGAGGTATTCGTTCCAGGCCAGCAGCAAAGCGTATACGCCTACCGCGACCAGCGCCGGTGCCATCAGCGGCAGGTAGATACGCAAATACAGCTGCAGCGGTGTGGCGCCGTCGACCTTCGCTGATTCGTCCAACTCCAGCGGGATCAGCTTGCTGTATCCGTGCAGGATCAGGATCCCGTATGGCGTGGCAAATGTCACTTCCGCGGCAATGACGGACCAGAGGCTGTCCGTCAGCCCGTACACACGCATCAGATGCACGAACGGAATTACCAGAAACGCCGAAGGTATCACATAAGTCAGCAAGGCGATGTCACTGACGATCCATCCTCTCCGCAGCCGCATGCGTCCCAGAGCGAAGCTCACGAAGGAGGCGATAAGCACGGTCAGCACCATCGTCGCCAGCGCCATGTAGGTGCTGTTGCCAAGTTGGCGCCAGAAGTTTTCTAGGTACCAGTAGTCCTCTTCCCACACCACTCGGAAGCTGTCCCAGTTCCAGTCTTGCGGCCAAATCGCGCCGGTGAACTCGTCGCCGTCCTCGCTCAGCGCGATCAGGAACATGTTGTAGAGCGGCACGAGCGTCCAGATCAGCAAGGCGATACCAAGCGTGACACCGCCGATCTTGTGCCACATACGCTGCCGTCTACGGCGAGGCCGGTAATCCGGTTGCATTGACGCGAGCGAGATGCTCATAGCTGCGCCCCGGTCACTCGGATGCGTCGCATCAGCAAGAGCACCGCTGGGATGAGGATCGGCAACGCCGACATCATCGCCGCCACGCCACGATTGGGGTAACCGAAATCGAACGCCATGTGAAAGCCATAAGTCGCCAGCACATCCGTCTGCCGTGCCGGTGCGCCGGCGGAGACAAAATACACGGTGGGGAAATCGCCAATGGTCCAGATGGTGAAGAGCAGCGTGGACACCAGATAGACATTTGCGAGAAGTGGGAAAGTGACGTGGATCAATCTGCGCCAGCCGGATGCGCCATCAATTTCTGCCGCTTCGTAGATGTCCTGTGAAATCGCCATCCGCCCGGCGATGAAGATCAGCGTCCAGAACGGCATCCATTTCCAGATGTAGGACAAAATGTTGGTCGCCATCGCCAACGGGCGCGACACCAGGAACAGCGGCCCGTCCTGGCCGCTTACCGCGCGCCAGAGGCTATCCAGGAAGCCATACTCGGTGACCGTCATATAATGGATAGACAGGAAGCCGGTCAGCGCCGGCATTGCCCATGGGACCAGATAGATAGCCAGAAGCGATCTGATCCACCAACTCCGGCTCATGAAGAAGCCTGAGAGCAGCAAGGCCAGGAACATCTGCACGTTCACGCCGATGGCGGCGAACAACAACGTGTTCACCGCCATCGTCAGGTACAGCGGGTCGGAGATCAGCGAGCTGTACAACGCCGGATCGCTGCCCATCCAGAGGCCGAACACCACCGGATAAATCACGAAGGCGGCGAACACGGCCAAATAGGGGATCAGGAAGGCGATCGCCCACGTGGTGTCGGATCCCCGCAGCCGGAAGCACCAAGGAGGCCGGCGCGACTGCGTTGCCCCGACCGGACCGCCGAACTCCAAGGTCTGGGACGTGCTGCTCATTGTCACACTCCCGCGTCGCCGCGGTGGTGTTCGCCTACCCCTTCACACCACCCATCGTCAGACCGGCGGCCATGTAGCGGCGCAGGCCGTAGTACAGGATGATCGGCGGCAACGCGTACAGGATGGCGGTCGCCATCATATAGTTCCACGGCGACTCGTCGCTGTTCAGGAACTGTGCCAGCGCCACCGCAACCGTCATGCTCTGCGGCGTGGACAGCAGAAGGAAATTGTACAGGTACTCGTTCCACGCCAGCAGCAGCGCATAGGTGCCGACAGCGACCAGCGCTGGCGCCATCAACGGCAGATAGATCCGGAAATAGATCTGCAGCGGGTTGGCGCCGTCGATACGCGCCAACTCATCGAGTTCCATCGGGATCGATTTGCCGTATTGCGAGAAGATGAAGATCGCGTAGGGAGTGGCAAATGAGGTCAGGGCCAGGACCACCGACGAGAGATGGTTTCCAAGGCCATAGATCTGCATGATCCGGTAGATCGGGATCGCTAAGAACGACGCCGGGATGACGTAGGTCATCAACGCCGCATTGGTGAGCATCCAGCCGTTGCGCAGCCGCATACGCCCGACGGTGAAGCTGGCGAGCGAGCCAATGAACAACGTCAAAGCCATCACCGACAGGCCGACGATGAAGCTGTTGCCGAACTGATGCCAGAACTGCGCGAGGTACCAGAAGTCCTGGGTGACGACGACGCGGAAGCTTTCAAGCGTTGGACTTGCTGGCCAGATCTGAGCCGCTGAAAATGTCATCGTGGCTGTCAAGCGCGATCATCCACATGTTGTAGATCGGCGTAACCGACCAGATGATCAGTACGAAGCCGAGGACCAGGGACAATGCCTCAATGGAATAGCGTTGCAGCCGGTAAAACAGCGCCGACCGCACCTGCCGCCCGACAGTTGTGGCGCTCATAGCTGTCCCTCCGACGGACGCAACCGTCGCATGAGAATGATCACCAAGGGGATCAGCACCGGCAAGGCCGACATCACGCACGCCACGCCTAGGCGTGGCAGAGCGACAGTGAAGGCGTAGCGGATGCCCAGAGTGGCAAGCACCTCGGTGGACATCGCAGGACCGCCACCAGACACGAAGAACGTTGCGTTGAAGTCGCCGAGAGCGAACACCATGTCGAGCAGCGTGCACACGAGATACAGGTTCGCCATCAGCGGTACTGTCACATGCGCGAACCGGCGCAGGCCGGTGGCGCCGTCCACAGCGGCTGCCTCGTATAGCTCCTGCGGGACCGCCATGCGGCCGGCCAGCAGAATTACCGTCCAGAACGGCAGCGTCTTCCAGATGTAGGCACCGATATTGGATGCCAGTCCCATCCAGCGTTCATTCAGATACACTGGACCGTCGATCCCGAACAACAGATAGAGCGCGTTGTTGAGCATGCCCCACTGGCCGTTCATGAACCAGTGGATCGACATGTAGGCAGGCAGCGCCGGCGTCGCCCATGGCAGGATGAAAATCACCAACAGCGCCTTGGTCCACCAGCCCTTGCGGATGAAGAAGCCGGACAGCATGAAGGCCAGGAACATCTTCAAGTTCACGCCGATCCCGACGTAGAGCAGTGTGTTCACCACTGTCGTAAGATAGCGGGGATCTGTGAACAGTTGCTCGTATAGGGAGAGATCACTGCCCATCCAGATGCCGAAGCCGATCGGATAGACCACGAACGCCAGGAAGATGGCGATGTAGGGCAGGGCAAAGGCGACCGCCCAGATATAGTCCGCGCCGTGCAGCCCACCCAGCCAGACGTGCCGTCTGGCGCGGGTCGCTCTCAGGCCTCGTCCGAGTGCCAGTGCCTGCTGTGTGACGCTCATGTTCGCCTCGCCAGGGTGTTACCCAGGGTGCTACCCAGGGGGTTACATCGCGACTCTTGCGAAGATCTCGTTGCAGCGCTTGAACGCCTTGTCGATGGCGTCAGCGGGCTTCATGCCGCCCTTGATCACGTCGGCATGCGCCTGGCCCCAGAGCTGCTCGGCGTTTGCCTGACCCCACGCCGGAGAGAACCCCTCGTACACCGGCACCGTCGGATTCAGCACCGCCTCATGCACGTAAGGGGTAACGCAAGGCAACCCGCTGTTGAGCCACCACGGGTCATCCTTCACGACCTGTGGTATCGCCGGCACCCAGCGGCCCAACCCCGCCTTCAGATTGTCGTTCATCACCTTCGGTTGCATGAAGTACTTCATGAAGTCCTTGGCGACTTCGACGTTCTTGGCGCCCTTCGGAATGTAGCCGCCTCCGGCGTTGACCTGGGTCTTCATCTGGGTGCCGTCATTCTTCAGTTGCGGTGCCAGTGTCACCATATCGTGGTAGAATGCCTGCTTGTCCTTGATCATCGCCAGTTCGGTGGACAAGGTTCCGTCGAAATCCATGACGAACAGCTTCTCGTGGAAGCCGTTGTTGTCATCGGCGTCGTTCCAGCTCAATGCCTCGGGCGGCACCACGCCCTCTTTGTACAAGTTGGTCATGAACTCGACCGACTTGATGGCCGCTTCACGGATCTTCGGATCATCGGTGTGCAGCTTGCCATCCGGCGTGATGATCCCCTCGCCGCCGTTGGCGATCAGAAAGTGCGTGAATACGTTGTTGCCGTCGTTCGGCCCAACGGTGGTGATCTGCAGCCCGCAAGTGTAGACCCTGCGCATCTTGGCGCGCAGCGGTTTCTGCATCTGGGCGAAGAACGTCCAGATGATCGTCCCACTTCGGCGGGATATCCGAAACCTTGAACCCGGCCTTCTCGACCAGGTCGCCCCAGATGTGGAAAGGCGTCGCGCCCTGCTTGATGGGGCACAGGTAGTAACTGCGCTTCTTGGTGGCCTTGTTGTAGAAGGCCGAGCCGATCTTCGCGGTGTCCGAAAGCTGCGACTCATATGGCGCGACGACGTCGCTGACGTCCTCCAGTTTGTCGTCCCACGCGTTCTGCGGTAGGATCGTCGATGGAGCATCCATGAACACCAGGTCGGGGACATCGCCGCTGGTGAGCGCCGATATCGTTTTCTGGTTCATCGCCATGAACGGCATAATGCTGGCCTCAAGCTTGTTGCCGCTGGCCTTTTCGTAACCGGCGATCACTTCTCTGGCCGCCGCATCCTCCTCCGGGATAAACCCCTGATTGATCCACACAACCGCAGTCTTCGCCTGAGCGTTGGCGAGGTACGGACGACTCAGGGCAGCGGCAGCAGCCGCTCCGGCCGCAGTGGCGAGCACTGAACGACGGCTCATCCTGATCATGGCCGCTCTCCCTTCCCTGTCCACCGGCGCTCTCGTAGCCGGTTGCATATGGTTGCCGTTGTAAGCGTGTTTGGGGATAAGCTTATGACAAAGGGCAGTCGCCCCGTCAAATGACCCTTGCTTCACCTCCGCCCGCCGACGATGCCGGTCCCGCGCCGCCCCCCTCGGCCAATTCGGTAAGCCAATACGGTAAAATGTGAAAAGGCTCCTACGCCGTTGGCCGCCCCCAAC
This sequence comes from uncultured Alphaproteobacteria bacterium, assembly GCA_963758595.1. Taxonomy (GTDB): domain Bacteria; phylum Pseudomonadota; class Alphaproteobacteria; order Acetobacterales; family Acetobacteraceae; genus JAMXLO01. The sequence goes on along the minus strand of CAVWWB010000024.1, from coordinate 51,178 downwards.
GGCAATCCGATCGAATTGGTCATTCATCGTGTCGTTCGCGTGAGAACGGTTTGACGAGCCAGACTTGATGCGGCAGGTGCCAGGCAGCGGCACTTATCGCTGCGTTTCAGGCAAATAACGTTGGGGGCCTAATTATGCCTTGCTTCATGGCGACACGCGCACATGTTCCGCGGCTCAGTTCCCATCAGCGCACGGATGCTTCGGATCGCATTCGCTAATCTCCGGTAGTATCGCGCGATCCTAGCCTAGCCGACCCACTCCCACCCGACCATCCGCCCGACTGCGGGACCCTCCTGCTGGCGCTCGATAATACACGTCCAGCGCGCAAATCGCGCCGCCATTTACGCGCGCCTTATATCAGTTCAACTACAGGATGAACTCATGACGCAAAGTAACAACCCGTTCGAGAATAATCAAGACATTGGTGATCCTGGCTCCAATCAACAAAGCGACTTCAGCGGACCGCTAACCTCCCCGGCTACCGGCGACGGTGTTCTGGTGGATCCGTCTGTCGGCTTCGACAGCGTGACTGCCTACTCGATAGACGGTTCCGGCAATAACCCAACAGATCCGACACTCGGCGCCGCCAACACCGATGAAGTTCGCCTGGCGCCCGCCAACTTCGCACCGGGCACCACCGATACACCGGTCGATGGCCCGAACCCGCGCGACATCAGCAACGCGATCTTCGCCAACGATGCGAATGCCACCGATCCCGGCGGTCGGTCGGCCTATATGTATGCGTTGGGTCAGTTCGTCGATCACGACATCGACCTGAACAACGATCAGACCCCGGCCGCGGACGGCTCCAACACTTTAAGCTTCACCATACCGGACGACGACCCCTCCTTGCCGCCGGGCAGCCAAATTAGCATCACCCGCGGCCAGGTGGATCCGAGCAACGGCGCTGCGGTCAACTCGGTTACCCAATATCTCGATCTGTCTCAGGTCTATGGGTCTGATCCGACCACTGCCGCCAATCTGCGCAACTCGGACGGTACGCTGAAGACCTCGACGGGCGACTATCTGCCGATCGTCGATGGCCAGTATTATGGCGGCGACGTACGGGCTGCGGAGAATCCGGACCTTACTTCGCTCGATGTGCTGTTCGTGCGCGAGCACAACTACTGGGTTGCGCAACTGCGTGCGGAAGACCCCAGCCTGACAGGTGATCAGCTCTACTCGATGGCGCGTGCGATCACCACGGCGGAATATCAGAACATTGTATATACCGAGTTCCTGCCGCACCTGCTGGGAGACAATGCTCTTACCCCGTATCAGGGCTACAATTCCTCGGTCAGTCCACAGATTTTCGAAGAGTTTTCCACCGCGGCTTATCGCTTCGGTCATTCAATCGTGTCTCCGACCGAGACCAAGATCGCGAACGATGGTACTGTCCTCGAACAGCAGGATCTGGTTGCGGCCTCAGCGGAACCGACGAGCAGCTACCAAATTAATGGTGGCGCCGATGCCTTGCTACGAAATCTGGCACAGGACTACTCACAGCAGGAAGGCGCAACGATCAATTCCGACCTTCGCAACATGCTCAATGCCAATCCCCCCGGTGATGTCGGCGACCTTGCCGCGATCGATATCCTGCGCGAACGCGATCTTGGCATCGCCACGCTGAACCAGACGCGCGAGGCACTCGGCATGACGCCGTACACCTCGTTCGATCAGATCACCAGCGATACTACTCTCGCGAGCGAGCTGCAGCAGGTCTACGGCAGTGTTGACCAGGTCGATCTGTTTGTCGGCGGCCTGGCCGAGAATCCCGCGGGAGGTGGCTCCATGGTGGGACCGACCTTCCAAGCGATTATCGCACAGCAGTTCGAGAACCTGCGCGATGGCGATCCGTCGTTCTACCTCAATCAGGGCTTCAGCCCCCAGCTCATGACGCAGATCCAGAACACCACGCTCTCGGATCTCATCGTGCGCGACGCTGGGACGACCGCCATGCAGCCGGACGCGTTCATCGCCACCGAACGCCACTCCAGCGATGTGGCTTCACCCAATCCGCAGGCGCCCCAACTCGTCATCGGGATTGACGCCGATAACGCCGTGATTGCCGGCTCGCCGGGGGTCGATAACACCATCGTCGCCGGCCTGGGCGCCAACCAGCAGCTTTCCGGCGGCGGTTCGAGCGACACCTTCGTCTTCCTCGGCTCGGGCCACCAAGACACTGTAACCGATTTCAATCCGGCAACGGACAAGCTCGACTTCGAGAACACCATGACGGCGATGGACTTCAGCAATGTTGATCTATCCGCCGCGCCGGACGGATCGGCGGTCCTCCGGGCCAATGGCAACACGATCCAGTTGACCGGCATTGCCGAGTTGCAGGTCAGTGCCGGTATGGTGGAGTTCAATCAGCAGAACCCCGCGCTGCTGGCGCAGCAGATGATGTCAGCGCAATCCTGATAGCCGGAACCCTTGCCCGCCAGCCTGCGCAGGGTCAGACTGGCGGGATGACAGGCGAGTCGCTGAATTGCCTGAAGTGCCCGGCGTTCTGCTGTCGCACAGCGGGCTACGTGGAAGTCAGCCGCAACGACATCAGGCGGCTCGCCCGGTTCCTTGGCCTCACCGTGCGCGCGTTTGAGGAGCGCCATATCGTCGAGCGTACCCGCAAGGGCAGCAAGCGCATCAAGTCCGGCTTCGGCACCTGCCAGTTCCTCGGTGAAAACCGGCGCTGCACGGTGTACGAGGCGCGCCCGCGCGACTGCCGTGGCTATGTCTGCTGGAACCAGGAGGACACCACCGTCTACGAGTTCGCCCGTTTCTACCAATTATCGGTGGCCGAGCTGCGGCGCAATGACGTGGACAGCAAGAATGAAAGGCAGGAGACGGCGGCATGAGTGATCCGGAAATCATCGCCCTTCGCCAGGTCATCGCGAAGCGGGTGCGCTCGGACGATATCGCGCAGCGGCGGCGCGACATCGATGACCGCGGCCTGGCCTACGCGCTGCCGGCCGACGTCAGGGTGGAACCGGTCGCCGCCAACGGTGTCAGGTCGGAATGGACGTCGACGCCGGACGCCGATCGCAGCAAGGTCGTGCTTTACCTGCACGGCGGCGGCTACGTCATTGGTTCGCTCGACAGCCACCGCCATCTGGCGGCCGAAGTCGGACGCGCCGCACGTTCGCGCACGCTCGCCATCGACTACCGGCTGGCTCCCGAGCATCCGTTCCCCGCCGCGGTGGACGACGCGCTCGCCGCTTATCGGTTCCTGTTATCGAGCGGGATACAGCCGGGCGGCATCACCATTGCTGGCGATTCCGCCGGCGGCGGTCTCGTCGTCGCGGCCATGCTGGCGATTCGCGATGCCGGATTGCCTCAGCCAGCCTGCGGCTGGCCGATCTCGCCCTGGGCGGATATGGAGGCGATCGGCGACAGCATGACCGGCAAGGCCGACATCGATCCGACCGTGCAGAAGGCCAGCATCGTCGACATGGCGAAGCTCTACCTGAATGGCGCCGATCCACGCTCGCGGCTGGCTGCACCGATCTACGCCGATCTGCGTGGCCTCGCGCCGCTGCTGATCCAGGTGGGCGCGGCAGAGACGCTGCTCGACGATGCGATCCGTCTGTCGCAGGTCGCCGGTGCGGCCGACGTCGCAGTCGATCTGCAGATCTGGCCGGAAATGATTCATGTATGGCACATCTATCATCCCGAACTTGCCGCGGCGCGACGCGCCATCGCCGCTGGTGGGGAATTTGCGAAAGCCATGGCCTCGCGTGGATCGCGTAGCGCCTTCTGATACGCCGGTTCTCGTTCTTGCGACGGTTCTCGCAGACTGTGCTTCGCCTCCACACAGACTCGTCAATGACTTGCGACTGCGATTGACAGCCATTGGCCTTTCTGTGCCAGATGGCAACGCAATCGCATTTTGGCTTGGCTTGCTGCGCCTCCGTCAATCGGGTGCCCTCAAGACGTCCAAAGGGCCGGTTGTCGACCCAGCGTCGTACGATGTTGTACGGCGCCACTGACGGAGAATCTCGCAGACGATGGCTACCGGTACAGTCAAATGGTTCAACACGACCAAGGGCTACGGCTTCATCATGCCGCAAGACGGCGGCAAGGACGTGTTCGTCCATATCACCGCGGTGCAGGCGGCTGGTCTTCGCGGCCTGAATGAAGGCCAGACGGTCAGCTACGAGGTAGTTATGGAGCGTGGCAAAGCGGCCGCGACCAACCTCAGGCTCGCCTGACCACAGCGCACGGCGCACCAATCACCCAACCCCCTATCGCGCGAGCAGGGGACGCGCAATGGAATAGGAGCAACCAAAATGGCCGTTGGGACCGTGAAGTGGTTCAATGCAACAAAGGGCTATGGCTTCATCATGCCGCAGGACGGTGGCAAGGACGTGTTCGTCCATATCACCGCGGTGCAGGCCGCCGGGCTGAAGGGCCTGAACGATGGTCAGAAGGTCAGCTACGAGGTGGCGATGGAGCGCGGCAAGGCTGCCGCGACCAATCTCAAGCTCGCCTGACCCAGAGACTTTCGCAACCGATGCGACGGGCTGGAACCGCGCGTCGGTGACGGCCCGCTTGGCATCTGAATCGGGCCAATGTTCTCGCTGACCGAGTTGGAAGCGGCGCTGTCGCTGGTGCACGAGAGCTTCCCGGGAACGCCGCAATACGCTTGGCCCCTGCTGGCGGAGCGCAGCGGCGCCGAAGTGTGGGTGAAGCACGAGAACCACACGCCGATCGGCGCTTTCAAGCTGCGTGGCGGGCTGATCTATGCCGAACGCCTGAAGCGCGAGCGCCCGCACGTGCGCGGTATCATCTCCGCAACGCGCGGCAACCATGGCCAGTCGCTGGCATGGGCGGGCCGACGTTACGGGGTGCCGGTTACGGTCGTGGTCCCGCACGGCAACAGCGTGGAGAAGAACGCGGCGATGCGCGCCTTCGGTGGGCGCCTGGTCGAGCACGGCGACGACTTCGAGATGGCGCGCGACGAGGCCGCGCTACTGGCCGCGTCTGAGGGACTCGAATTTGCACCGTCCTTCGCCCCGGATCTCGTAAAGGGCGTGGCGACCTATTCGCTGGAACTGTTCCGCGCCGTGCCGCCGCTCGATGCGCTCTACGTGCCGATCGGTCTCGGTTCAGGCATCTGCGGCGCGATCCTTGTACGCGATCTGCTCGGGTTGAAGACCGAGATCATCGGCGTGCAGGCGAGCGGCGCGCCCGCCTATGCGCGGTCCTTCGAAAAGGGACACGTCGTGGCGCTGAACCGCGCCGAGACCCGGTGGCGTGGCGGTGCGCCAGCCTGATCCTGATGCGTTCGCAATCATCCGTGCCGGCGCGGCTCGTATTGTTGCCGTATCGGACGAAGCCATTGCCGATGCGATCCGCGCCTACTGGATGGATACCCACAACCTGGTGGAGGGCGCAGGTGCCGCCCCGCTCGCGGCCTTGCTGGCCGAGAGCGGGCGCATGGCTGGCAAGCGAGTCGGACTGGTGATCAGCGGCGGCAACATCGATCTTGCACTGTTTCGCTCCTGGGTGCTTCGGCAGCCTGCGTAAGAACGGCAGCCGAAGCTGCCGGGCAGGGGGCGAGATAGCCTACTCATCCGATCGGCTCAGGCGCCTGCGGCACACTGCGCCAGAAGTCCGGATCGTGGCCGAAAAACACGCGCGCCCCGCCGCGCTCCAGCACTTCGAGGCGATCGAGCGAAGCCAACATAGCCTCCCGGTCGTGCACATATCGCGGCAGCCGCCGTTCGCGCAGCGTGCGACAGAAGTAGCAGGCGTCGGCCGCCAGCAGGACCTCGCCGCTGTCGAGACGGATGCGCAGTGACTGATGTCCGGCGGTGTGCCCATACGTCGGCAGACAAACCACCGAGCCATCGCCGAAGACGTCGCGCTCGCCGTCGATCAGGTGCAGCTTGTGGCCGAGATCGAAATCACGCGGGTTGTAGCCGTGCCGCGCCGCAGTGTCGGGATCCATGCCCGCATCCCACTCGCGCCGCTGCACCAGCATTGTGGCGTTGGGGATCAGCGCGTTGCCGCCGACATGATCGAAATGGAAATGCGAGTTGATGATCACGTCGATCTTTCCGGCGTCACGGCCGATCGCGGCGAGCCGTGCGCTCACCTCCTCGCCGGGAGCAAACGCGATTTGGAACAGGCTGGCGAGCCGCTCCCCCAGCCTGGCGGCGGGAGCATGCTGACAATCTGGATGCAGCCCGGTGTCAAATAACGCGCGGCCTTTCGGGTGTTCGATGAGGTAGACCGGGATAGGCAACGTGATGTCGCCCTCGCCACCTTCCATCAGACGGCCGAAGTCGCCGGTTACCGTTCCGCAGCTGAAGGCATAGAGTTGGACCGTCATCGCGGTGGTTCCCTGCTGGCTGACCGGCAAGCATCGCGCGTTCGGACGAGCGGGGGCAATCGCTGATCCGGTTGGGCGAGCTCTTCGCCAGCGCCGGCACTGGCGATACAGCCCTCTTTCCCTGCTTGGGTAGGGAGCGTAGCCCACATTCCGCATACTTCCAGCGGGTTATACCAAAAGCCGAAAAGAATGACTTTTCGTTGGGACCTCACCGTCATGGCCGGCGAAGGGGCCGGCCATCCACGACTTCTTCGCTGCGGCACAAAGCCGTGGATGGCCGTGACAAGCACGGCCATGACGAATGAGGGTCAATCTTTCGGTCGGTTGGTATTTACAGCATCTTCTGCCGTACTCGTGCGCGCCCAGCTGATCAGGAATTCGGCGTCAGAGGAACGCGGATCAGACGCGACCACAACGGCTGCCGCGAGCACAAACAGTTCGCGCGTGTCGGCCGGCCCACGGCCGACAGAATTAGCGTTGCGGTTTTCCGCGCTCGATGACCAAGAGCTCGGCACGGCAGACATTTTCCAGCGGCAGCAGATCATGGCGCACCACGTGCCACAGAATATCGTGCGCCACGTCCTCGTATAGATGCCGCAGGACATTGCCAATGCCGGCCACCTTTGACCACGGGATTTCGGGATGGCGCGCCTTCAAGGCGGGGCTCAAGCGCCTGCTGGCTTCGGAGATGATCTCGATGCCGCGTTCCACAAGCCAGCGTTTGCGCCTGTCGTGCTCCAACGCGACGAGGACACCTCCGCCATCTCCCAGCGGATGCTGAATGGCTTCGACGATATCGGTCAGGGGCGGGACCGGCAGTAGTGGTTAAGCATTCAGACACTTGCAACGCCGAGTGCCCGCGTGATCTATGTACCCATTGTAGCGCATTCGTGGGTTTATCCGGGGGCGAGAAACCGCGGGGCCTCGCGTATCACGGACTGGTCCCGGCCGTGCGCGGTGGATGTTCAGGGGGCGCCCGGAGCCACCCGGTCTCGCCCCCTTCTGTAATCGGGGACCAAGGTCAAGTATCGTGGCGCCCCGGCCATGTATCTAAGCCTTGTCGCGCCCCAATGGCTGTCTGAATTGCCGGAGGGTTCTCGATAGTCCAGGCGTCAACGCCTTAGCTACGCAGGGATTTTAACGGGCATTGACACGAAACCATGTACGAAGGCCGACCAGGTTCGCTGCGGTTCGCCCATCAGTTCGATCACCGGGAACCGCTTCATAATCTCTTCCCAAAGGATCATCAGTTGCAACTCCGCTAACCGGTTTCCGACGCAGCGATGGATGCCGAACCCAAAGGACATATGCTGTCGAGGGCGCGGGCGGTCGATGATGAATTCGGTTGGTCGGTCAATGACATCCTCGTCACGGTTGCCGGAGATGTACCACATCGCCACTTTATCCCCAGCCTTGATCTGCTTTCCGCCGAGCACCGTGTTTTCCACTGCGGTGCGACGCATGTAAGCGATAGGTGTTTGCCACCGGATGATTTCGGGCACCATGGTGTCAATCAGCGCGAGGTTCTCCCGCAGCTTACGGTATTCGTCAGGGTGCTTGTTCAACGCCAACAGACCGCCAGATATCGAGTTTCGGGTGGTCTCGTTGCCGCCGACGATCAGTAGGACCAAGTTGCCCATGAACTCTCGCGCTTGCATGTTCCGCGTAGCCTCGCCATGAGCCAGCATCGAGATGAGGTCAAAGCGCGGCGGTGCATTGGCCCGCTCGTTCCACAGGGTGGTGAAGGCCTCCGCCATTTTGCGCAGTTCGGCGAAACGCTCCTCCTCGGATTTTACCACCGCGTCCGGCGCCGACGTATTGGTTGTGGCAACGTTTGACCAATGGGTGAGTTTGCGCCGCTCTTCAAACGGAAAGCCCATCAAAACGGCAAGCGTCTGCGTGGTGAGTTTGATCGATACAAGTTCAACCCAGTCGAAGGTCTCGTTGCGCGGGAGACCGTCCAGGATGCGGCCCGCACATTCACGGATAACCGGCGCCATGTTCGCCAAGTTGCCGGGGGCAACGACAGGGCTAACCACCTTGCGCTGCTCATCGTGCTGCGGGGGGTCCATAGCGAGGAAATTTGTGCCAGCCCGATAATCGTCCAGCAGAGTGATTTCGCCCCGTTCGGACGAGAAAAGCCGGTGGTTTGTATCCACCTGCATGATGTCCCTGTATTTCGTTACCGACCAGAACGAGCCATACATCTCGTTGTCGGCGACGAAGTGCACCGGGTCGTCGCGGCGCAAGCGAGCGAAATATGGCTCCCATAGGTCACTCTGGTACAGACGTGGATCAGCGACATCGACTCGCTCGAGTGGCATGGTCCACGGATCGCCCGGAGGGGCGGACTCGACGGCAGCATTCATGGCGACCCTCGTTGATGGCGATCGATAGTCGGGCCTAATCGACGGAGCATCGGCACGATGGTGACGACCGCGGATTCTGCTCTTATCACCTCGATCAGCAAATACCGTGGTCCTGGCTCGCGCTTCTGTTCGGGGTCTGGCATTGCTGCTGCGCGCCGCTACGGGCGCTGCAATCAGCTGCCGGCCGTAAGGAGACAGGTCCCGTTTCACACCGCCTGCCGCTGCGAATGCGCCGTTGTCATGCCGGACGGCGCCCAGCATGTCGCCGGTTACGGAGTAACGCAGAGTTCCGCTGCAAAACGCTCCTGACGATCAGACGGCAGCACCCGAACATTCGCTTCCACCCCGTTATGCCCGCTACCTACGGCAACGCGGGCCGCCACGCATCGGCGAAGCCTCGGACCCGGGGCAGCAGGATCATGTCCCAGGGGCTTGGCATCGGTCCCACCGGCACGTGCACCAGGGCTGGCGCATTCAGCGCGAACGCCTGACGCAACGCGGCTTCCAGCGCCTCAGGTGTGGTGGCGCGAAACGCGGCCATGCCGAAGCTTTCGGCGAACCTGACGAAGTCCGGATTGGCAAGATCGCAGGCGATCAGCCGGTTACCATATTGCTGCTCCTGGATCCGTCGCACGTTGCCGAACGCGCCATCATCAAACACCACAACCACGACCGGCAAACGATGCCGCATCGCCGTCGCCAACTCGGCGGACTGGAACATGAAGCCGCCGTCGCCGGTCGCCAGCACCACCTTGCGGTCCGGTGCTGCAGCCTGCGCGCCGAGTGCGGTACCATAGCCCCAGCCCAGCGTGTCCTGATATCCAGGGGAAAGAAAAGTGCGCGGCGCATACACCGGAAATGCCAGGCGGCTGGCGAACCCGACCTGCGTCACCTCCTCGACATAGATGCCATCGTCCGGCAGCGCCGCTCGGATCGCGCGCAGGAAGCTCATTGGCGGCTCCTGCCGCGCCAGCCTCTCGGCAAACTGGGCGCGCACATCGGCCAACTCAGCGTCACGGCTGCGCGCACGACTATGTACCGGCAGTTCAGCCAGCAGGGCGCGCAGCACCGTCGCCGCATCGCCGATCAGCGCACAGGCGGGGCGGCGGAAGCGATTGATCTCCTCGGCATCGATATCGAGCCGCACGATCGGCAGCGCGTCATCAACGCCCCACACGCTCTGCTGCCAATAAAGCCGTGTGCCGATGGCCAGCACCGCATCGGTGTTCTTCCAAAGCGCGTGTCCCTCGGTGAACGACACAGCTAGAGGATGCGTGGTTGGAATGACGCCGCGGCCACGGCGGAACGAGGAGACCGGCGCGGACAGCGCCTCCGCCACCGCCTGCACTTCGGCGCTGGCCCCCAGCGCGCCGCCGCCCACGACGATCAGCGGCCGTTCCGCCTGACCAAGGATGCGCGCCGCACGCGTCACTGCCTCGGCATCCACCGGCGGGGTCGCGAACTCGCCAACATCGGCGAACGCGACCTCGCCGGTCACGCCCCAGGTGTCGATCGCGCACTCCAGAGCGACCGGCCGCTGCCGGCCGGTGGTCGCCTGCCGCACCGCCTCGGCGATCAGCGCCGGCGCCTCGTGCGGCGCACGGATCCGCGCGGCAAACTTGGTGATGTGCCGCAGCAGACCGAGCTGGTCATGGATCTCGTGCAGATGACCGTGGCCCTGATCGATCGCAAACGATGGGATCTGCCCGGCGAGCGCGATCACCGGTGCGCCCATGCCATAAGCGGTGAGCAGCGCCGCCGAGGCATTCAGCACGCCCGGTCCCGGCACAACCGCGAACACCTGCGGGCGCCCCGTCACCAGCGCCGCACCAAGTGCCATATAGGCGGCGGTTTGCTCGTGCCGCGGATGCAGCACCCGCAGCCGCCCCTGGGCGCGATGCGCCGCATCGAACAGATGATCGTTGTGCACGCCAGGCAGCGCATAGAGCGTATCGATACCGTGGCGGATCAGGCTTTCGACCACAGCGTCAGCGGTGCGCATATGCGGCATCTTCTATGCCTTCCGGAATTGCAGCACGCGACTGCGGTTGGTCACCACGCGCAGCGTATGTGCGGGCGGGTTCAGCAGCAGACAGGCGCGCTGGCGCCACGGCCCTTCGCGCCGATCGGTCAGGGCGCGGTACGCATCAAGCGGCGTCAGCGGCATCGTCCTGCGCAGCGGCCCGGCCGCGATCGACATGTGTGCGCCGGCCTCGGTCCGCTCTATGCTGCAGCGAGCAGCGTGCGCCTCGTTCACCCAGTCGCCCTCCCAGCTCCCTGCCAACACCACGTCCGGTGCAACCGGTGCGAAGCTGCGTGACACATGACCGATCTCGCCGGCGATACCGCTGCGGTCTCGTCGCAGCCGCATCGGTAGCTGTGCTGCACGCCCGACGACCGCGCCATCCTCGTCCTCGAACAGCGTGTCGACAGCGCCAAGAAACGTCAGCACGCCGCTCTTGTGTTCAACCCAGAACGGCCCCTTCTCCGCGACAAACAGCCCTTCCGGCAACGCAGCGCACGCCGGCTCCAGCAACGCGATCCCGCACAGCGCCGCCAGCACCCGCAATGCGATGCCGTGCGCATCGGTGTCTTCGCGGTTGCTGACCACCACAACGCCGGCCTGCCGCTCGGGCAGCAACAGGAAGTGGTTCTTGTAGCCGGGCAAGGAGCCGCCGTGCCCGACAGCGATCTCGCCGGGCAACGGCGATCGTGCCAGGCCGAGCCCGTAGCCCGTCTGCGTCCCGTCGGTCAGCCGTCGCCGGGCGCCCAGCGGAGCAAGCAAGTCGGCCGCAGGCGCACGCCCGGTCATCAGCGACATCAGCCACGTGGCAAGATCTGAGCGCGCTGCCGGTCAAGCCGCCCGAGGCCGAAAAATGCAGACCGTAGCGGCCGCGCCGCCAGCCTTGGTCGCTTCGCCAGTAACCGGCGGCCAACGCGGGCACCGGCTCGGTCTCGTCTTCCGGCAGCCGGATCATCAGTCCGAGCGGGCGGAAGAAGTGCTCGCGCAATGCGTTGCCGTAATCGATCGACTTCAGCGTGACCGCCGCCTCGACCAGCCGATACCCGGTGTTGGAGTAGGATATTTCGGTGCCGGGCGGAAAGTTCAGCGCATCCACCGAGCTGATGAACTCGAGCAGCGCCCGCCGGTCCAGCGCCGTGCTCCAGGGCACGCCGAGTAGCCCCAGCGTCTCCATCGTGTCGGGCAGCCCGCCGGTCATGTCGAGCGCGCGCGCGATCGGTACTGCCGCCTGCGAGCGCGCCAGCGCCGGCAAATGCGCGCCGAGAGGATCGTCCAGTGACAGCACACCCGATGCCTGAAAGCGCAGCAACAGCGCGGCGCAGAAATGTTTGCTGACCGAGGCGTAACGCACCACGGTTTCAGCGGTGAACGGCAGGTTCAGTTCCAGCGAGGCAAGTCCGCCAAACGATTCCGAATGGATATGGCTGCCGTTGAACAGCACGATGGCGCCGCCCGGGCCGCCTTCCGTGGTCCAGCGTCCGGCGATCCTCGCCGCCTCCTCGGTTGCCCGGCTCCATTGCATGCGGGCGATGTTTGTCAGGATAGCGCCGCTGCGGCAACCAGATTGAACGGGCGTTGCTCGACCATCCCCGGCCGCCCGCGCAGCACCTCGAATCGGGTCACGTCGTCGTCGCGCCAGAAGCGGATGTCGAATGCACGATGCCCGAGCCGCAGGTCATGCAAGGTGATGTCCGGTAGCCACGATGGCAAAACCGGATCGACGAAGATGCGGCCCGCGGGCGCGTCGAGTGCAATCCCAAGGATCGCCTGCAGCAGCGCGAACACTGACCCTGCGGCCCAGGCCTGGGGAACGTTCGCACCCAGATATTGCACCGGGAAATCAGCATCGCCGCGCTGCACACCGGAATACAGTTCCGGCAACTGATAAAGCAGGAAATGCCCTGCGGCGCGCGAGATGTCGCGCGCGACCAGGCCGACCTCACGCACGAATCCATACCGCTTGAAGCCGAGAGCGATCAAACTGTTGTCGTGCGGCCAGACCGAGCCGTTCTGATAGGAATACGGATTGAACGCCGGATGTGCGGCCGACAGCGTCCGAATGCCCCAGCCGGAATTCATGTCCGGCTGCATCAACCGCGCGACCACCCGCTCCGCCCGATCCTGCGGAACGATCCCGGACCACAGCAGATGGCCCGGGTTCGACGCGACCGTCAGCACCTTCCGCTTCTCGCCATCCAGCATGTAAGCATAGAAGCCAGCCTCCTCATCCCAGAAAACGTCGTTGAAATTTCGGAACATAGTCGCCGCCTTCTCGCGCAGCGCCACGGCGCGATCGTCGCGGTCCAACTCGTCGTAGACCTCCGCCATACGCAGCCACGCGTCATAGACATAGCCTTGCAGCTCGCACAACGCTTTCGGGCCCCTGACCAACGAGCCGTCAGGGTAGGTCATCGAGTCGCCGGAATCCTTCCACGCCATGTTCTCGTAGCCCACCGGCGAGCGCGTCTGGTATTCTTGGAAGCCGTCTCCGTCGCGATCACCCCAGTCGTCAATCCACGATAGGCAGCCCTCCGCCGTCTCAAGGTTCCGCTCCAGCAGGGCACGGTCACCGGTGGCACGCCAGGCCGCGTGCAGGGTGATCAGGTAGAGCGACGTGGCATCCGCGGTGCCGTAATACGGCGTGTGCGGGATCAGCTTGAAATGCGCGAGCTCGCCGTAGCGCAGTTCGTGCATGATCTTGCCCGGCTCGGCGTCGCGGAAGTCATCCCGCACCTTGGCCTGCCAGCGACCCAGCACATCGAGCGCACCCTGGGCGAACTCGGGATAGATCAGGATGTTCTGTATCGACACGACCAGGCTGTCACGGCCAAACGGCGCCATGAACCAAGGGAGCCCGGCCGCCGGCACGAACACCATGTGGTCGGTACCGGCAATCGGCAGGCGCAGTGCCGACATGTCCTCGATCGCCTGGTGATAGCACCGATAGAACTCCTCGTTGCTGGTTTGGATTTTCAGCACGGTCTCTTGCCACGCGGTGTCGATGTCCTGGTGGTGGACGCAGTCGTGCGGCGCATGGAAATGGCGGTTACCATCCACCAGGTCGTACAGCAGGCAGCAGTGCCAGCTCGCACCGGGGTCAATCTGCACCTCGAAGCTGAGCCGGCCATTGGCATAGGCTGCGGCGTGTTCCTGGTCCCGCGCGCCGATCTGCAAACTCCGCACAAAATCCTGATTGCGGTACGTCGTGCTCAGCTTCTCGGACCCTTGCGACCACGCAGTGGTGATGCGGCCTCGGCGAACAATGCGGTTCTGCTTCACCTCGAACACGTCGGCAAAGTCGGAGCGGATTGCGATTTCCAGATTGAAGCGGACGTGCTTGCGGCCGTGATTGGTGATGTCCAGATCTTCATGCATGCCGCCCCCGAGCCGGCGGGCGATCGTAAAACCAAGGCTGCGCGGTGGGATCGTGCCGTCCTCGGTCGGGATGCTGCGGTTGGTAAGATGGACGCGCGCCTTGTGGGAGGTCACCGCCCCGCCGTTCAGCAGGTCCCACTCCTCGCCGTTGGCGTAAATCGCCCAGGCGGAGATCAATCGCGTGTCGAGGAAATACAGGCCCTTCTCCGATGGCCATCTCACCTCGCCATTGGTTTCGGTGATCAGCACCGTTTGCGCATGGTGGATGGCGATTTGGGGCGGACCGACTTCGACCTTGAACGACATAGTGCGGCGGCTCCTCGGCCATAAGGGAACTGACGCCGCCCTCTATAGCCGGGTTAGCCGCCGCGCACGCCCCCTCAATTGTGCGGAGCGGCTGGATTGGTTAATTCGCCGCTGCCGCGCATTCATGGTCGTGCACCAGTCCGTCATCGTCGCCCTGGTGATGCCGGCTTGCGACGTAGCAACCACTTCAGCGGGGAAGTCGCTGCTGTAACTCGGCATAGGCAGCCATGCCCCGCGCACGATAGCCGCGCTCCAAGTCGAACATTGCCAGGTTCAGGCTGTGGAAGCCGGCCAGCGTGACGGAAGCGAAGCAATCTCGTGCGCTGGCACCATGTTGGCGACCTCAAGCGGGAGCGGGGAGCCTCTCGCGATGCAAGTAGGGAATGCAGCGCGGTCAGGCCCCGAACACCTTCCAAGGCTTTTGCCGTCTTGCGCCCGGAATAAGTAAGGCATTCTGTCTGTGTGAAGGATATCACATCTTTCAAGCGCACAAGCGGTCTAATAACTGCGGGTTCTTCGAGTGACACAGCTCGTAGTGGACCCTGACTTGCTAAGGCCATATTTGGGGAAACACCAATGACAGACAGAACGTGGACTGGCGCAGTCAGCAACGACGCGAGCGACCCCGCGAACTGGTCGCCCAACGATAGTGCGCCACAACCAGGCGATACCCTGACTGCCCCTGCTGGCAGCACAATGGACGTAACTGACAACGTCCTGCAGGGCGATACGCTTACACTCGGCGTCTCTGGGCCTCCAACATTTCTTCCCACGACGACGACGCTGAACTTGTCTCACAATGCCACTGTAAATCTTTCAGCTACTTCCATCCCGTCCGAGGGGGCCGTAGATGCTGTTGTGAATGTTAAAGGAGACAGTGACGGTAAATGGCACTATTGGCGGCGAGGGCGGGTCGGTCACAGTCAATCTAACTCATGCCAACCTGTTTGGCAGTTGGGTGACCGACGTTTTCGACAATGTGACCATTTCTGGTGATCAGCACTCCAAATTCCACAACGACGGAGTGTCAGCGACTTCTGGCGGCCAACTGATTCTGAACACTGATGTGGTTGGGTCTGGGACGTTTGATGTTTATGGTGTCACGTTTCGACACGACGGCTTCTTGGAATTTGGTGATTTTGTCTCACACGGCCAGACCGTACAGCTCTATGGAGCCTCGTTAGGGACGCCCTATCAAGCGGTGATGCAGGTCGACCATCCCGACGAGTTTCATGGCACGGTAGATCTTCACGACTTCAGCCTCGCCGATTTCGTCGGACTCGCCCAAGCGGATGGATGGTCTTACAAGAACGATCTGCTCACATTGAAGAATACCTGCGGGGATGTGATCGACAGGTTTCACGTCGCCGTCGATGCCCCAATCACCAGCGGCGACGTGGAGGGATTGTCACTCTCGAAGAACGCTGCGGGTGATGTGCAGGTAAGCCCAGGGACGGACTTCAAGGGCTCGCTCTGACCACATGCTGAGAGGTTATGGCCGGGCATATCGTCCCGGCCATGACGGATCACCTACCTACTTCGCGGCCACCGTCCATTCGTGGTTGTGCACCAGTCCGTCGTCGTCGCCCTGGTGCACCTCCGGCGCGGCTGGCGCGTCGTGGAACTGCGCCGCTTCGGTGCTGCCGGACAACGCCGTGGTGGATGACACACCACCCGATGCCGCCGTGGCCACCGCGTCGAAATAGCCGACGCCGACTTCGCGCTGGTGCCGCGTCGCCGTGTAACCCGCCGCCTCGGCAGCGAACTCCGCCTGCTGCAACTCGGAATAAGCCGCCATGCCCCGCGCACGATAACCGCGCGCCAGGTCGAACATCGCCAGGTTAAGGCTGTGGAAGCCGGCCAGCGTGACGAACTGGAATTTGTAGCCCATCGAGCCGATGTCGCCTTGGAAGCCGGCAATGCGCTCCGGCGATAGCGTCTTCCCCCAGTTGAAGCTTGGCGAGCAATTATAGGCCAGCATTTTGTCCGGGAACCGGCGGTGGATCGCATCTGCGAACTGTTCCGCCTCCTTCAGGTTCGGCTCGCTGGTTTCCCACCACAGCAGATCGGCATAGGGCGCGAACGCCAGGCTGCGCGCGATCGCATACGCCAGGCCCATACCAGGCCTGATGCGATAAAAGCCCTCCGCGGTGCGCTCGCCGGAGATGAACGGATGGTCGCGTTCGTCGATATCGGTGGTGAGCAACTGCGCCGAATGCGCGTCGGTGCGGCACAGCAGCACCGTCTCCACGCCCTCGACATCAGCGGCCAGACGCGCCGCGTTCAGCGTGCGGATGTGCTGCGCGATCGGCACCAGCACCTTGCCACCCAGGTGGCCGCACTTCTTCTCCGATGCGAGCTGGTCCTCGAAGTGCACGCCGGCCGCGCCTGCCTCGATCATCGCCTTCATCAGCTCGAAGGCGTTCAACGCACCACCGAACCCGGCCTCCGCGTCCGCCACGATCGGTGCCATCCACCAGGTGCTGTCATCGCCCTCCGCATGCGCGATCTGGTCGGCACGGCGTAGCGCATTGTTGATCCGACGGACCACGTTGGGTACCGAGTCCACCGGGTAAAGCGACTGGTCCGGATACATCTGGCCCGCGGTGTTGGCATCCGCCGCGACCTGCCAGCCAGACAGGTAGATCGCCTGCAGCCCCGCCTTGACCTGCTGCACCGCCTGATTGCCGGTAAGCGCGCCCAGTGTCGGCACGTAAGGCTCGGTCTTCAGCAGGTGCCAAAGCCGTGCTGCGCCCATCTCCGCCAGCGTGTGACGGGTGCGGAAACTGCCCGACAGGCGCTCGACATCCGCCGGCGAATAGTCCCGGCGAATGCCCTCGAAGCGGTCGGCATCGGATTTGGGATGCATCTCTGTCAACTCCTGCGCTCAGGTTACATGCGTGAAGAATTGACATTGCAGGTGCGAAGCGCATCCAAAATCTGCCAGAATGGCGCGAAATCCTGTCGACGCCTTCACTAGGGAGACACTCGATCTGTAAAGCCTGTAAATTATGACCCGCGCGCTGATCGGCAGAACGATCCGCCGTCTGCGCGCGGAGCGGCGCCTGACGCAGCAGGCGCTCGCCGTCCGGCTGGGGATTTCCGCCAGCTATCTGAACCTGATCGAGCACGACCAGCGCACGGTCACCGCCTCGCTGCTGATCAAGCTGGGCGAAACGCTGGGCGTCGATCTGCCCACCCTGTCCGGCCGCTCCGAGCGTCAGCTCGGAGTTGCGCTGCGCGAGGCGTTCGCCGATCCGCTGCTGGCCGCGGAGGCGGTGCCGGAAGCCGAGATCGCCGAGTTAGCCGCCACCGCGCCGAACGCAGCGCATGCGGTACTGGCGCTGTATCGCGCCTGGCGCGTGGCGCGGGAGGATGCCGGCGGCATCGCCTTGCCCTCCGGCCGCCGCGTGTTGCTGCCGAACGAAGAGGCACGCGACTTGTTCGACGATCGCGGCAATCACTTCCCGGCGTTGGAGACCGTCGCCGGGGCGATGGCGGCGGAGATCGGTGCCACCCCGGCCGAGATGAACCACGCCATCGCCGAACGCCTGCGGCGGACGCACGGGGTGACCGTGATGGTGCAGCCGCTGGAAGGCGCGCTGCGGCGCTACGATCCAGCCGCGCGCGCACTCTCGCTATCGGAGACGCTGCCGCGCGAAAGCCGTGGCTTCCACATGGCGTTCCAGCTCGCGCTGCTCGAGGCACGCGACGCGGTCGAGACGGTGCTCGCCCAGGCTGCGCCATCGTCGGCCGAGTCCGGCATGCTGATCCGCGTCGGGCTGCTCAACTACGTCGCCGGTGCATTGCTGATGCCATACGTCGCGTTTCTCGACGCCGCACGCACGCTGCGCCACGACGTGGAGGCGCTGGCATCGCGCTTCGGCGTGTCGTTCGAGCAGGCGTGCCACCGTCTCTCGACACTGCAGCGGCCGGATGCGCGCGGGGTCCCGTTCTTCTTCGTCCGTGTCGATCCCGCGGGCAACGTGTCGAAGCGCTTTTCGGCGGCGGGTTTCCCGTTCGCGCGCTATGGCGGGTCCTGTCCACGCTGGGTGGTGCATACGGCGTTTTCGCAGCCTGGCGTCGTGCAGGTACAGGTTGCGGAACTGCCCGACGGCACCGCCTTTCTGTGCTTTGCGCGCACCGTGCTGCGGCCGGCGCGCGCCTGGGGCGATCCGAAGCCGACGCACGTGGTGGCGATAGGCTGCAATCTCGCCCACGCCGACGCGGTGGCCTATGCGGACGGGCTGGACCTGCAGCGTGCCAAGGTCGGCATTGGCCTGTCATGCCGGCTATGCGACCGCCCCGACTGCCGCAGCCGCGCCTTTCCACCACTTGAACATCGCCTGGCGCTCGACCCGCAGACCGCGGGCATTGCACCCTACCAATTCAAACCGCGACGAGAGTGAGATGGAGTTGTTGCACGACGTTCTGGCGAAATGGCACGATTTCTTCGTCCTGCTCGGCACCGCGGCGGGCACTCTGGTAGGATTGCTGTTCGTCGCCGCGACGGTCAGCTCTGGCGTCTTCTCGCTCGAACGTCGCGCGCCGTTGCGCATGTTTCTCAGCGCCACCGTCGTGCATTTCAGCAGCGTTCTCGCGGTCTCGCTGATCATGCTGCTGCCATTGACGAGCTGGCTGCTGTTGGGAGTCATCGTGCTCGTCTGCGCCTTGGTGGGCCTTGGCTATTCAGGACTGGCGCTGCGCGATTGTGTCCGCGATGGACTGATCACCAATATCGATTGGGAAGATCGGACCTGGTACGGCGTGCTGCCCTTTGCCGCCTACACTGCGGAGTTGGTGACCGGCATCGCGCTGGCCTGCGGCGCGATCGCGGGGTGTGCTGCGCTCGCAATATGCATGGGCCTGCTGTTGGTGGTCGGCATCCACAACGCGTGGGACATCACGGTGTGGACCATTTCGCGGCGGCAGGGGTGAGAAGCGGTCAGTCCCAGCGGTTGGCGTTCTTCGGGAAGCCCGGGCGCTGTACCCGTACGACGCAAAACCGTTGGCAGGTCGGTGCCTGCATCACCACCCAGCGCTCCAGGCGGTTCACCACCCAGGCACCCAGTTTCTCCAGCCGCTCCACCTCGGCAGAGATATCGTCGGCTTCGATGTCGATGTGGACCCGACTCTCGTGGTCCACGCGCTGGATCTCCACGATGGGTTCGTCGGGTGGGGTCTCCAACATACGGTAATTACCGCGACTGCTCGGATGATTGGGGTCCACGGAGCGACCGAGCGCTGCGGCCCAGAAGCGCGCGGCCTCATCCACATCGGAAGTGTTGCAGTCAATCAGCACGGCGCATAGGCGGGAATGGTGCATGCCAATGCCTTTGCAATCCCGTTGCAGTCTTGCCATCAGAGGGCGTCACGAATGTTGAGTCAAACCCACTCCCGAACGCGAACCATCGGCGTGTTTTGCGTGCATCTGCGAACAAGTTCTCCTTCCTCACGCCTCTGCAATAGCCACCAAGTGCCGTGACCGCTATGCTCCGACGCAGAACGCGGAGGAGACGCCATGAAGATCACCCGGACCGAAACCGCCATCCTGCGCATCCCGGAAGACGATCCGCTCGCCGACATGCCGGAAGAGGCCGGCCGGCTGCGTCCCATCGTCACGCTGCGCATCCAGACCGATGCCGGCATCGAAGGTATTGGCCTGACGCTGTATGGCGGCGCGCTCACCGGAACGCTGCGCAGTGCGATCGACGAACTCGGCGCGTTGCTGATCGGCCAGGATCCGCTGCGCATCGAGGCCATCGTTCGCAAGCTGCGCGCCGCGGCCGGCGATAACTGCGGCTCCGGCATCTATACGCTGGCGCAGTCAGCGATCGACGTGGCGCTGTGGGACATCAAAGGCAAGACGCTGGAACAGCCGCTATGGAAGCTCCTCGGCGGCGCGCGCGACCGCGTTCCAACCTACGCGTCCGGCTCGCTGCGCCGTGGCCTGACCGACGCGCAGGCTGCGACCGCCGCGCGGCGGCTGGTGGACAAGGGCTTCGTCGAGATGAAGACGCAGATGGCGTTGCCCGGCAATCCGTCCCCCGCCGAAGAGGTGCGCCGCGTGCGCGTGGTGCGCGACGCGATCGGCCCGGACATCAAGCTGATGTGCGACATCAACCAGCGCTGGCGCGTCGAGCAGGCGATCGACATCGGCCATCGCGTCGCTGATGTCGGTCTGTTCTGGCTGGAAGACGTCACCACCTGCGATGACTACGAGGGCCTGGCCCGCGTCAACGCTGCGCTGTCGACCCCGATCGCCGGCGGCGAATACGTCTGGGGCATCGTGCCGTTCCGCCACATGATCGAGGCGCGTTCGGTCGACTACGTCATGATCGACCTGTGCCGGGTCGGCGGCGTCACGCAATGGATGAAGGTCGCCGGAATGGCCGAGGCGTTCAACCTACCAGTGGTCAGCCACGTCGTGCCGGAGATGCACCTGCACCTGATCGCGGCGGTGCCGAACGGGCTGACGGTCGAATACATGCCCTGGATGCTGAAGCTGTATGAGGAAACGCCGGCGATCGATAACGGCCAACTGATCCTGCCGTCCAAGCCGGGCCTCGGACTGAAGTTCGACGAGAAGGCGGTGGCGAAGTATCGGGCGGGGTGACGGTGGAACAGTCAGCGATCGACCGCTGGCTTGAGCCGTCCGAAGCCGATAATTACCCTATCCCAATTCCTGGGAGTAAGCCGATGAACGACGCACCCACGCTTGCCGACGCGCCGCCGCTCGACGCCAAGACCATCGCCGAACTGGGGGAGCAGCTCAATCAGCTGTTGCGCCTGCGCACCTTCCCAATCGGCATGAAGCTGTTCGAGGACCTGGATGCGATGGCGAACGTCCCCGGGCTGCGCCGGCCACCGAAGGGCCGCACTTTCTCCACCTGCCAGTTGGTCACGCAATCGCGCATGGCCGGCTTCACTCTCGGTATCACCACCGAGAACATCCCGTCGTTCTCGTCCTGCTCCAGCGTGATCGGCCTCGACGCACCGGGCGAGATCTATACGTCGGGACGCAAGATGGAGGGCGTGTGGTTCGAGAATCGCGAGGCCGCCGCCGCGCACCAGGCCGGCATGTCCCGCGTGCCGCCCGGACGCTACAACGGCCTGGTGGTCTCGCCGCTGCGCACCGCGCGGCTCGATCCGCCGGATATCTGTCTGTTCTACGGCAATCCCGCGCAGATGATCCTGTTCATCAACGGTCTGCAATGGCGCAACTACCGGCGTTACGACTTCTCGATCACCGGGGAGAGCGCCTGCGCCGACTCGTGGGGCCATGCGCTGAAGACGCGCGAGGTGTCGCTTTCCATTCCGTGCTATGCCGAGAGGCGCTATGGCGGTGTAGCAGACGACGAGATGTTGATGGCATGCCCGCCGGCGGACCTGCAGCGCGCCGTCATCGGGCTGCAGGGCCTGTCGAAGGCAGGACTGCGCTATCCCATCATGCCGTTCGGCCCGCAGGCGGAACCAGGCGAAGGCATGGCGAAGAGCTACGCCGGGAAAAGCTGAGCCTTCACCCAGACCGGGCACGCAAAAAAATGCGTCATTGCGACCCCTCGCGTATGCGAGGGGGAAGCAACCTAGAGCCATCGTCACAATAACTGGATTGCTCCCCGATCAAGTCCGGGACCGCTGCGGTTCGCAGTGCCTACCGCAAAAATACCTTCGGCACTGCCTCGGTGTTCAGGCACGCGAAAACGAACGCGGCACTCCAGAAGATCAGCGATAATGCTCCGGCGAGGCGTCCCAGGAACGGTACCCGGCCTGGAGCGATGATAACCACCGCATACGAGGTCCTGTTGAACAGGGCCGCATTCGCCAGCCCGAGCGCGATCGCAATAAGCTTGGGCGTCCAATAGGCCCGCGACCCGGTGTGCAACGGATCATAAAGGAACAGCGCCACACCGGTGGTCGAGGCGATCGCGAACGTGGCATACAGCCAAGGCAGCACACGGTCGGCGAACGGCTTGAGCGGAACGTTGCGCAGCGCCCCCATCAGCCGCAGGTCGAGCAGGCCGATTCCGCCGAAGAAGAATGCGGTCGACAGCAGATGGGCTGTCCTGACCAGGTAATGGTAAGGCTGCAGCGCGAAGCGAAAAGGTCGCCAGTCCAGCGCGATCAGCGTCTGCGTTGGGATCCGGATCGAATCAAACACACTCGGGTCCGCCATAGCCTGACCACCAGCAAGGGAAAACAGGGGGCTTGATATTGATACTCATTCTCACTTACAAGCCTCCTACCTCACTTGAAAACGCCGAGGTGGCATGATGAACCGAGGAACGCGCTTCGGAGCGCTCGTGACACTTGCGGTCTCCGCAACCAGCCTGCCCGGGCTCGCGGCGGAGCCGGTGGTGCTCACCATCAAGGACCATCAGTTCACCCCAAATCAGGCCACGGTGCCGGCTGGAGAACGGTTCGCCATCGAGGTCCTGAACCAGGACGCCACCCCAAGCGAATTCGAGAGTGGTGAGCTGCGGGTAGAAAAAATCGTTGTCGGCGGCGGCAAGATCTCGGTCACGGTGGGTCCGCTGAAGCCTGGCAATTACCGATTCTTCGACGACTACCATCCAGAGACGGCGGGGACGCTCACCGCCGTCGAACCAAAGCATCCGCAGTGACCGAGACTTATGCGGTGGTCGTGGCTCCGCCCGGCCGTCAATTTTTCCGGAGGGCAGCGATGACGCGAATTTCCATTCTTACTGCGACAGCCTGGATTGCCGCGGGGGCTGTGTATCCGGCGGCAGCCAAGGAATATTTTGTTGGGGGTCCGGTCCATCAGCATGACATGGAAATCGTGGCGAATTATCTCGTCGGCATCGAGATGGCACCGATGACACCAGGCATGCAGATGGCAGGACCGGATGTTATTCACATCGAAGCCGACGTGCACGCCACGGCGGACAACGTTTACGGCTATCCTGACGGAGCTTGGGTGCCTTACCTGACCATCGGCTACACGCTGG
This sequence comes from uncultured Alphaproteobacteria bacterium, assembly GCA_963758595.1. Classification (GTDB taxonomy): domain Bacteria; phylum Pseudomonadota; class Alphaproteobacteria; order Acetobacterales; family Acetobacteraceae; genus JAMXLO01. Next base: position 27,802 of record CAVWWB010000024.1, on the reverse strand, counting down.
AGAAATCCGGTACCAACTGGAAAGCCACCGGCACGCTCCGCCCCATGACCGCGAAGGACGGGCCGCACTACGCTGACAATGTGAAGATGGATGGGCCTGGCAAGTACACCGTCACCTATCGGATCGCTCCGCCGGAAGCGAACGGCTTCTATCGGCATACCGACCAGGAGACCGGTGTGCCCGCGTGGTGGTCCCCCTTCAGCCAGCAATTCACCTTCGATTACCCGCAAAAATAAGCGCGCCGAAGAGCTGCACGCGCCAACAGTTGCGTTGAATTGAGCGTCGGCAACGGCGAATTCGCGTCGCTCATGATCAGCGGTATCTCGGTACAACCGAGCACAACAGCGTCGCATCCAGCTTCATGCAGCCGGCCGATTACCCGCCGGTGGTAGTCCACCGCCTCGGGCCTGAACACACCGCAAACCAACTCGTCCATGATGATGCGGTTGATCTCCTCGCGTTCGTCGGCATCAGGCCGCACATACGACAAGCCAGCAGCGGACAGCCGGTCCGGATACAGGCTGCTTTCCACCAGCCAGCGCGTGCCGAGTAATCCAAGCCGTCGGAAGCCGCGCGCCACTGCCTCGGCAACGACGACATCCACGATATGCAGCCAGGGCAGCGGCGACCGCGCCTCGATATACGGCAACCCCTGATGAAACGTGTTGTCGGGGCAGATCAGGAAATCGGCACCGATTGCGGCCAGCTTGTTGGCAGAGGCAAGCATCAGCTCGCCGACACCAGGCCAATCGCCGCGATAGACGCATGCCATGTAATTGGCGAGCGAGTTTGTATGCAGCGACACTTCGGGATGCGCATGGCTACCGACATATCCGGCACCATCCACGCAGATGGTCCGATAGCAGAGCGCGGCGCCTTCGGCCGAGCCGCCGACCATGCCGATATGCGCGGGCATCAGCCGGCCGGAAAGTCGTAAAGCTTGGCTGGGTTCTCCACGAGCACCTTATGCCGCGCCGCCTCATCCGGCACCCACACGGCCAGCAGATCGAAAAGCACCGCGTCATCCGGCTTCCTGTCAGCCGGCTCGGTCGGGTGCGGCCAGTCACTGCCCCACACGACCCGCTCCGGCGCGGCTTTGGCGTAGCCCTGCGCGACAGCCAGGCGGTCTGCATATTGCGGCGGACCAGACTTGCTGTCGGCATAGGCACCCGACAGCTTCACCCAAGTGTTGCCCTTGTCGATCAGCCTGAGGATCAGTTGATAGGCGGGGCCGTTCACGTCCGGCGCATGCGCCAGGTGATCGAACACCAGCCGCCCCGGCACCCGCAGGAACACCTCCTGCGCCGCAACAATCTGGTCGGCCGGCATGTTGATCTGGCAGTTCCACCCCATCGGCTCGATGCGCTTCGCGAGCGGCTCGATCATGTCAATGGTGGTGGCACCCGCCGGGGCAAGATTGAACCGGATGCCGCGCACGCCGGCGTCGTGCATCTGGTGCAGCTCCTGGTCGCTGACCGAGGTGTTCACCACGCCCACCATGCGGGCGCGCTGCTTGCCACCAAGCTGCGGAAGCAGGGACATGAAATGCTGGTTATCGGTGCCGTAGGTGGACGGCAGGATCAGCACGCAACGGCTGGTGCCGAGGCGCCGCTGCAGCGCGTGGTAGTCCTGCACCGACGCCGGCGGCGGCTTCAGCGTCGCATACGATGCGATCGGGAAGCTCGAGTTCGTAGATATGAAAATGGCAGTCGGTCGCATTCGGTGGTGCCTTGGTCTTCGGCGGCTCCGTGCCGGTCGACCAGCGCACCTCGGTGCGCTGCTGAGCGCCTGGTTGCGCGATCGGCACAACGGAGGCTGCCGCGGCAGCAAGCGTGCCGCGCAGCAGGCTGCGGCGATCTGGTGTGGTCGTTCTCATCGCTCCTCCCCATCCGCGCGGCCACCCTAATACCATGTCCAGGTAAAGCAATGTTCCGGCAATTGAAGAAACAGACGAGTTATCGAAGCACCAGAGCATGCGCGGAACAAGCTCTGTCAGGCTGGAGCCGGGTTGACAGCCTACGTTTCTACATGGACCGGTAGCGCCCCTGGGAGTGTCTCACCAATGCTTGTGAAGCCAACAACGTTTACGCTCCCCGAGGTCTTGATTACATCGAACCCAGCGATCACTGACTGATCGCTCAGACGCAGTGTATCGACAATCTTGTTGCCAGACCATATGTTCAGCATGTCGTTGGCATAGCTGTAGCTGTCTGCCGTCGCTAGACCCATCAGGTCAAACTCCCCTCCGTAGTAAAGCGTTGTGCTGGCATGGAACTCGTCTGGGTGATCGATCACCACGACATCGGCAGGTCGCCCCGGCTCCAACGCAGACCAAACAGATTGATCCGCTCCAACCGAACTTCCAAACTCAAGCTTGGCAAAGCCGCCACTTACCCCGAATGTTCCTGTTCCCATTACTGGTATATCTATGATACCAGTTGCACGGTCGAAGCCAGTCGATCCATTGTGCACGAATGTGGAATTGGTCCCGCCGGAGACATTCAGACCATTAGCGAGAGATTGCACGCTTGCCGTACCGGTCCATGTCGAGTTGTCTGCTACCTGGACATTAAGGCCCGACTGGTAACCTATTTGAGCATTCAAGGTGTCGGAGCCTGAGAGATTAACAGTGGGATGCGCAAGACTACCTTGCGTCGTCAGATTCAAGGTGGAGTTCCGTGACATGTCCACAGTCACGCTATTTGCAGAAGGAGTTGGTGGTCCAAAGGTGGTAACGACGGAAAACGTGGCCTCAGCGTGCCGCATGTTTATGGTGGCATTGGCATTCTGTATTAACAGCGGGTCGCCAGCTAGTTCGTTACCGCGGATGTCCATGTTGTACGTCGGGTAGGGAAAAGTATTTCCCTCCATTTGAAGCGTATCGCCCGGCTGCGGCTTCGCATGCGGCGACCAGTGGCCTGGGACAGAAGCTTTGTTGTTGCCGCCGCCGACCCACGTGAGTGCTGTCATAATTGTTTCCTCCTGAGCTTCAGCAAAATCTGTGATCGATCACAGGTTCATACGACAGACCAACCTGCGGCTTCTTTTGCGCGAATGGTCCGGAGCCCTGATTGCTCAAACCCCGCGCGACAGAAGATCGGCAAGTCCCAACCTGCGGTGGCCCTTGTCGTCCCACCATGGTTCTGCTTACAGTCTCAGTCTGCTCCTCATTGGTAGTATGTCTTTATTATAGCCACCTTCGGGGACGGCGTAGACAGCGAATATTGCCGGGTATTTTTTCTATAGGGGTTTAGAAGGGAATGCCGCAGTTCATGCGCGTGACCGACGGTGACGCCGGGCATATTGGCGATGTTGTTGCGTTTGCCCCGGGCAGCGAACCGCAGACAAGACCCAGGTCCCGTGCCCGCATTTTTAATTCCCCGGAAAAGGCAATAGATTCCGCTTGTGACGATCCGCCCGATTTGGCGAGCAGCTTAACCTAGGGAGGGAACAGATGCGCAAACTCATTCTCATAACGTCGCTCATCGCCGGGATTGCCATCGCCGGTGGCAACCTGCACGCCCAGCAGTCTGCACCACCGAACCTCGATGCCATCCCGGACAAGATGCCGTTCAGCACGCCCTACGGCGCACCGATCGGCGCGGAGCGGGCGCAATCATTGGTCCAAGCAGCGGTTGCGGAAGCCAAGAAGCGGGGCTGGTCGATGAACGTCGCCGTCGTCGATTCCGGCGCCAACCTTGTTGCATTTTTGCGCATGGACGGAGCCCAACTCGCGTCGATTCCTATCGCCGAACACAAGGCACGCACTGCGGTCAAATATCGCCGGCCGACCAAGGCATTCGAGGACGCCGTGCAGAAAGCGGACTTCAAATACATTCTGAGCCTTGACGATGTGATCGCCTCGCGCGGCGGCATTCCGTTGCTCGAGGACGGCAAAATAATCGGTGCCATCGGCTGCTCCGGCGGCACCGGGTCGCAGGACGAGGCGACGTGCACGGCCGCTGCGGCACTCGTTAACAAGTAGTCACCTGACGTGCATTGTCGGCCGGCCCACTTTGGGCCTAACTCCGGGCTCAGCATCAGAGGGAGGCAGGCATGCGGGAGATCGGCCATTTCATCGCGGGCAAGCCGGTGGCGGGCACCAGCGGCAAGTTCGGCGACGTCTTCAATCCGGCCTCCGGCGAGGTATCGGGCCGCGTCGCACTGGCGGATCGGTCGGAAGTGGACAAGGCCGCCGCCGCCGCCGCGGCCGCCTGGCCGGCCTGGGCTGCGACCCCACCACTGCGCCGTGCCCGCGTCATGTTCAAGCTCAAGGAACTGCTCGAGCGCGACCGCAAGGAACTTGCCGCGATCATCACGGCTGAACACGGCAAGGTACTGTCCGACGCCGATGGCGAGGTGCAGCGCGGGTTGGAAGTCGTAGAGTTCGCCTGCGGCATCCCGCACCTGCTGAAGGGCGAGTTCACCGAAGCGGTCGGCACCGGGATCGACGCCTGGTCGATCCGCCAGCCACTGGGCGTGGTTGCTGGCATCACACCGTTCAACTTCCCGCTGATGGTGCCGCTGTGGATGATCCCGGTGGCGCTCGCCTGCGGCAACTGCTTCATCCTGAAGCCGTCGGAGAAGGATCCGTCAGCGTCGCTCAAGCTCGCCGAACTGCTGGCGGAAGCTGGGGTGCCTGATGGCGTGTTCAGCGTGGTGCAGGGCGCGCGCGAGGCGGTGGAGGCGATCCTGGCGCATCCCGAAATCGCCGCGATCAGTTTCGTCGGCTCCACCGCAATTGCCGAGACGATTTATCGGGGCGGCGCCTCTCACGGCAAGCGCGTCCAGGCGCTCGGCGGAGCGAAGAACCACTTGGTGGTCATGCCGGACGCTGACATCGACGATGCGGTGGATGCGCTGATGGGTTCGGCATACGGCGCGGCCGGCGAGCGATGCATGGCGGTGTCCGTCGCGGTCGCAGTCGGTTCCGCCGGCGATCGCCTGGTGCAGAAGCTGGAGCCGCGCGTCCGCGCGCTGAAGATCGGGCCGGGTACCGACCCCGAGGCCGAGATGGGGCCTCTGGTCACGCGCGAGCACCGCGAGAAGGTGAAGGGCTACATCGATCTCGGCGTCAAGGAAGGCGCCAAACTGGTGATCGACGGCCGCGGCCTGTCGTTGCAAGGCTACGAGAACGGCTTCTTCCTCGGTGCCTCGCTGTTCGATCACGTCAATACGGACATGCGTATCTACAAGGACGAAATCTTCGGCCCTGTCCTGGGCGTGGTGCGCACGCCCGACCTCGCCGGCGCAGTGCGCATGGTGAACGCGCACGAATACGGCAACGGCGTTGCGATCTTCACTTCGAATGGCGGCGCGGCGCGCGACTTCGCGGCGGGGATCAACATCGGAATGGTCGGCGTGAACGTGCCGATCCCGGTGCCGATGGCGTTCCACTCCTTCGGTGGCTGGAAGCACTCGCTGTTCGGCGACCACCACATCTACGGCCCCGAGGGCGTGCGCTTCTACACGCGCTACAAGGCGATCACCCAGCGCTGGCCGACAGGCGCGCGGCGCGGCGCGGAATATGTAATGCCGACGTTGGGCACCTAGCGGCAAGGAAACGCCGCCATGAGCGGCACGCGGGACGCGGTCGCGCCGCCGCGCACGCGAATGACGCTGGCGGCAAGCTGTCTCGGGATGGCGGCACTCGGCATGAACGGCACCGCGATCATGGCGGCCCTGCCGACCATGCGCCATGATCTTGGTTTGAACCCGGCGCAACTCGAGTGGGCGATCAACGCCTACCTCGTCGTCTCGGCCGCCTGCATCATTCCAGGCGGCAAGGCCGGCGATCAGTTCGGAGCACGCCTTGTATCGCTTGCCGGGCTTGTGCTGTTCGCACTCGCCTCGGCCGTGGTGGCGACCGCATCGTTTCCCGCGGCACTGTTGGCCGGCCGCGCACTGCAGGGTCTTGCCGCCGCACTCGCAGTACCCGGCACGCTGGCAACTGTTAGCGCGTCGGCCTCGCCTGAGCGCCGCGCGTCCGCGATCGGCGCCTGGGCCGGCTTCCTCATGCTGGGCTTCAGCCTGGGTCCGTTGATCGGCGGGGTGCTGACCCACTATCTCGACTGGCGCGCCATCTTCTGGGCGAGTGCTGCCAGCATGCTGGTCGCCGCGGCGGGTTTTGTCGGCGTTGGAGCGCCCATGGCAACACGCACACGGCGCGTCAGCCATTTCGACCTGCCGGGTTTCATGCTGCTCTCGATCGCAATGGCGGCGGTGGTAGCGGCGCTGCACGCCCTGCCGAGCATGGCAAGCGCCCCCGGCGGCTTCCTGGGCCTGGCCGGCGTGGCGATCGTGGCCTTCGTCGGGTTGATCAAGCATGAGGCGCACGTGGAGAACCCACTCATCAACCTCAACGTGTTCAGGCAGGCCGCCTTCGTCCGTGCCGTCCTGTTGGCCTCGATCGCCATGGGCTGCATCCTGGCCCTGCTGCTGTTCTACAATCTGGAGGCGCAGGCGCCGGCAGGCCTGGCTCTGACGCCGGTCAGCGCCGGCCTGTCATTGCTGCCGATGAGCGGCGGGCTGCTGATCTTTGCGTTTTCTGCGCCGAAGCTTGTGCAGCGTTTCGGCGCAAGAAATGCGCTGACCGCGGGCACATTGCTGGTTGCTGTCGCCGGCGTGGCGATTGCCGTTGCGGTCCGGCTTGAACTCTGGACGCCCTTGCTGCTCGGACTGTTCGGGATCGGTGTCGGACTCGCTCTGCCTTACGCGACGGCGCCCCGGCTCGCGCTGGCCGCCTTGCCCGGCAATCAGGCTGGCGCCGGGTCAGGCATTATCAACGCGTGCACTTTCCTGTGCGGCAGCATTGGCGTGGCGACCGGCGCGGTCGCGTTTGCGCTTGGCGGGCTGCCAGCGACCATGGCGATGATTGTGATCTTTGCCCTCGCCGGTGCCGGGCTCTGCCAGGGATTGCCCAGCAGACCATGATCGGGAAGAGATTGCGCGTCATCGCTTCGCCGAACGACTCTACGATGCTCGAACGTATTGTGGTGCGGGCCGAGTACCGCGATGGCGAGTCCGGAGAGGTAGCGCTGCGCTGGCGGCGTAAGTCCGTTGGCGACCGGCCGTAAACCTCGAGAAACACCGCGTTGAACCGGCGCAAGCTGCCGAAACCAGCGGCCAATGCGACCTCCGACATGGACCGCGTTGTGGTGTCCAGCAGCCGCTTCGCCCGTTGCACTCTCGCGGTCTTCGCAACCTGGGAAGGGCTTGCTCCGAGGTATCTGGTAAATAGCCGGACCAGATGCCGTTCGCCGATACCGAGCCTGGTGGCGAGTGTCCCCACACTGCCATCGCCATCCAGCGCACCCTTGCCGATCAGGCGCAACGCGCGCGCGACGGTCGTGCGCGAGCCATTCCACGCCGGCGAAAACGGCGCTGTCTCGGGACGGCAGCGCAGGCACGGCCGGAAACCCGCCGCCTCGGCAGCGGCGGCCGAGGGATAGAACCGCACGTTGCGCGACTGTGCCGGATGGACCGGACAAACCGGGCGGCAATAGATGCGCGTGGTGCGCACGCCGGTATAGAACCGGCCATCATATGCCGGATCACGCGCCAATCGCGCGCGGTCACATTCGATCGGATCGAGCATTCACCGCCTCCGGCGACAAAGTCCGATTCCGGCCAATGGCCGCACAGCCAATTGCGTTAACCATAGCGCATTGTCGTGCGGGGCGAATATGGAGCAAGTACTCGACGATCTGGCAGCAACTCTCTACTGCCAACTCGGTTTTCGTCCGCGCCGGCAATTACACATCGTGCGGCAACGCCCGGTGCGGCCATGAGCGCTGCAACAACCAGCTCGGTCTTCTTCGGCTGGAAGGTCGTGGCCACCGCGTTCACCGTTGCCGCCTTTAGTTTTGGCATGGGTTTCTAATGGACCCTCTGTCTTCCTGGAAGTTCTGCACCAGGAACGCGGCTGGCCGCTATCCGTCGTATCCGCCGCCATCACGACGCATTTCCTGGTCAGCGCGATCCTAGTGACATCGTCTTCCTTACGTGCATCGCCGATTTGGGCGCCGCTGCTGTCACGCTTGGTGGCATCGCAGCGCTGGCGATTGGCGTATGCGGCTGGTCGATTGCGTCGACGCCATGGCAATTGTTCGCTGCCTCGGCGTCAGCGGATGTGGCTGGGCTGCTACCGGCGGCGCAGCCATCATCGCAATCGTCACGCCGTGGTTCGAGCAGCGACGCGCTTTGGCACTCGGTCATGCATTGAACGGCGCCAGTTTCGGTGGCGTGGTGTTCACCCCGGTCTGGGTGATGCTGATCGCCTATCTCGGGTTCGCGCGGGCAACCGTTGTCTTCGGCAGCGTGGCACTCGCCGTGCTCGCGCCCTTGGCTTGGCGTTACCTTCGCCCCAGCCCCAAGGCCGCCGGCGCACTGCCGCGGCCCGCACACATCGGGGCGTTGGTATCCAACCGAGCCTTCGTCACTTTGTCGATAGCCTTCGCGCTCGGGATGTTTGCGCAGGTCGGCGTAGTTGCGCATCTCGTTGCCCGGCTGGCGCCACAGATCGGCACGGTCCACGCAGCGATGGCGGTTAGCCTTACAACTGGCTGCGCGGTTATCGGACGTCTGCTTCTCGGCGCGCTGCTCGGCGATGCGGACAGGCGACGAATCGCGGCCTGTAACTTCGTCATGCAGGCATGCGGGGTTGCCTTGATCGCGTTGGCCTCCGGGATGCTGAGTGTAATCGCTGGCTGCGCGTTGTTCGGGCTTGGCGTTGGCAATCTCTTGACGTTGCCCCCACTGATCGCTCAGCGAGAGTTCAGGCGCGCGGACGTGCTGCAGGTCGTGGCGCTTGTCACGGCGATCAATCAGACCGTATTCGCCTTCGCGCCATCAATCCTTGGTCTGATCAGGCAGGCGTCTGACAGCTACGCGCCCGCCTTCCTGGTTGCCGCCGCTGTCCTCGTCATTGCCAGTGGTGTTGTTGGGCTATGTCGTCCGTCAGCGTCGCCTTGGCCGGGCACGCAGCGGCAGTGACGGAAACAAGCGTCGGCTCCTCGCCAACCCGGGCGCCCTCGATCTCCAGCAGCCGAAGCTTCGTCACGACCCCGCCCGCCGCCGAGAACCCACCGAGCTTGCCGCCGGCCGCGAGCACGCGATGGCAAGGCACGATGATCGGGAAGGGATTGTGGGCCATCGCCTCGCCCACCTCCCGCGCGTCACCACCGCCTCCGAGTCGCGTTGCGATCTCACCGTAGGTAATCGTGGCGCCGGCCGGAATGCCGCGCGCAATCGCATAGATCTCCCGATGTCTGGGCAGGATGCTGTCCATATCCAGCGCGGTCGCGGAGAGATCGCCACCTTCCCCGTTCAGCAGCCCGGTTATACCCTCGATTGGCCCCCGAATCTGCGGCGGCGGAGGCGCTTCCCCCGCCTCTGGATAGCGGCGCAGGAGGCGCGTCCGAGTCGCGCTCTCGCTGCGCTCCGGCAGTTGCACCCCGGCAACGCCGCCCGAGTTCCAGGCAATCCCGCACCAGCCGACCGCGGTGGGGAATAAGGCAAAGCTATGTGCCGACATCGCGACCCGAGCCTAGCAGGTTTCCGATCGGCCTGCCTCCCGGTCCTTGCGCGGTCTCTGTTCGGCGACACTAGACCGGATGAGATTTGGCCTGCACCGCCCCCATCGCCTTGTCCCGCCCACTCGAAAGCATGATATTCAGCCCCGGGAGGTCGGCGGCGGACGGGCGCCTCGCCTACCCGGTCAGGTCCGGAAGGAAGCAGCCGCGGCGAGTTTCCGCCCGGGTCGTTCGCCCGGCCTCCCACAGCTTCACCGGTTCACGCGCCCAGGGGGCCGCCGCGGCGGCCATATCCAGGCCGCCATGTCCGGCCTGTTCCAGGAAGAATCCAGCCCCAGCTCGACTCTCCGCCCACACCCGACGGCCCGGGGCTGTTTGGCGCCGCTCCGTCGCAGCCCCAGCCGGTGCATGCGAGCCCCTACCGGGTGCTGGCGCGCAAATACCGCCCCACGACGCTTTGATGACCTGATCGGGCAGGAGGCGATGGTGCGCACCCTGCGCAACGCCTTCGCCACCGGCCGCGTCGCCCACGCATTCATGCTGACCGGGGTGCGGGGGTGGGCAAAGACCACCACCGCCCGCATCATCGCCCGGGCACTGAACTGTATCGGGCCTGACGGCAACCGGCGGTCCCAACCGCCGAGCCCGTGCGGTGTCTGCGGCAACTGCGTGGCCATCCTCGCCGACCGCCATCCCGACGTGGTGGAGATGGACGCCGCCAGCCGCACCGGCGTCGACGACGTGCGCGAGATCATCGAGGCGACCCGCTTCGCGCCCGATGCAGGCGCGCACCAAGGTGTTCATCATCGACGAAGTGCACATGCTGTCGCGCAATGCGTTCAACGCGCTGCTGAAGACCCTGGAAGAGCCGCCGCCGCACGTAAAGTTCGTGTTCGCCACCACCGAAATCCGCAAGGTGCCGGTCACGGTACTGTCGCGCTGCCAGCGGTTCGACCTGCGCCGGGTGGGCGTGTCCGAGCTGCACGCGCATTTCGCTCGCATCGCGGAAAAGGAAGCGGTCGCGATCGAGCCGGCCGCGCTGGACCTGATCGCCCGGGCCGCCGATGGTTCGGTGCGCGACGGGCTGTCGTTGCTGGATCAGGCGATCGCCCAGGCGGAGGGGGCCATCACCGGGCGGCAGGTCGCCAAATGCTGGGCCTGGCCGATCGTGGCCTGGTGTTCGATCTGATGGACGCGGTGATGTCCGGCCAACCGCGCCGGCCCTTGCAGATCACCGAACTCGCGTATGAGCGAGGCGCCGATCTGGGCATGATGCTGCAGGACCTGCTGGAGCTGACTACACGATCACCCGGCTCAAGTCGGTGCCTGCGCTACGCGACAGCGCACGACCTGCCGGAGGCGGAGCGCACCCGCGGCGCTGCCATTGCCGATCGGCTGTCGGTGCCGGTGCTCGGGCGAGCCTGGCAGATGCTGCTGAAGGGCGTCGGCGAGGTGGAGGCCGCACCCGACCGCCGCGCCGCCGCCGAGATGGTGCTGATCCGCCTGTGCCACGTCTCCGACATGCCGCTCGCCGGGCGATCTGGTCCGCCGGCTCGGCGGTGGTGGCACGCATGCCGCCAGCGTTCCCGCCGCTCCCGCGCCGTCTGGAGGCGGGGTGCGTGCCGTGGCTGGTGGGGCGCCTGCGGTGGCGGCAACCCAACCAACTCAGGCCGCCCCGCGACTGGCCAGCTTCCGTGATGTCACCGCGATCGTCGCCGAACGGCGGGAAGCGATGCTGCACGCCCATCTGGTCCACTCGGTGCACCTCGTCCGCTTTGCCCCGCCAGTGATCGAGCTCCGCCCCCAGCCGGAGGCGCCGAAGGACCTTGCGGCGCGTCTCGGTACCCTGCTCACCGAAGCCACCGGAACGCGCTGGGCGATTGCCGTTTCCACGGCCGAGGGCGAGGCGACCATCGCCGAACAGGGCAGCGCCGCTGATGCGGCGCGCCGCGTCGCCGCCGCCGACCACCCGCTGGTCCGCGCCATCATGGACGCTTTCCCCGGTGCACGGATCGACACGGTGCACGACGCCTCGGTGGACGATTACGGCCTGCCCGCCGCTGAAATGCTAGACGCCGAAACCACCGAGGAGATGGAGCTGGACGAATGAAATCGGGTAAGGGTTACTGGAGACCATGTCTATGCCAGCGGCGCCATTTTATCCTTGACGTAAAGCATAATATCACCTAATCTCCCCTGACCGATGGCCAGGCGGTTCAAGTGCAAGAAAACCGAGGCGCTGTTCCTGCATGGCGAATGCTTTGACCGAAAGTGGCAGAGCTTCGCCGAGGTGGCTCGACGTAAGCTGGTGATGGTTCATGGTTCGACGGTGCTGACCGATCTCAAGGCACCACCCAACAACCATCTGGAAGCCTTGAAGGCAGACCGTCAGGGCCAGCACGCCATTCAGATCAATGACCAGTGGCGGGTCTGCTTCGTTTGGACTGCGGATGGCGCCCACGAAATCGAGATCGTGGATTACCCACTGAGAAGGTACCGCAAATGGACGCAGGTATGCTTGTTCACCCCGGCGAAATCCTTAAGGAGGAATTCCTTGACCCGCATGGGCTGAGCGCGAACCGCTTGGCAAAGGCTATCGGCGTGCCGACCAACCGCATCACGGCGATTATCAATGGTGATCGTGGGATCACCGGAGAGACTGCGGTACTGCTCGGTCATGCGTTCGGCACCAGCCCGGAATTCTGGCTGAATATCCAGAAGCGATATGAGTTGGATCAGGCGCAAGGGAGCGTGAAGCGGGAGTCGATCCAGAGCGCCGACCGGTTCGCGCGTGAACTGGTGCACGGATGAGACCGGGTTGGAACATGGAGGTATAGCATGAAGAACCTCTCCGGGCTGATGAAGCAGGCCCAGCAGATGCAGGAAAAGATGCAGGAACTGCAGTCCAGGCTGGAGGGCATGGAGGTGCACGGCGAGGCCGGCGCCGGCCTGGTCAGCGTGACCATGAACGGCAAGGGTGACCTTCGGCAGGTCAGGATCGACCCGAAGGTGATCGACCCGGGCGACGCCGAAATGCTGCAGGACCTGATCGTCGCCGCCCACGCCAATGCCAGGCAAAAAGTAGAAGCGGCAGCGGCTGCCGAAATGCAGAAGGTCGCCGGCGGCATGCAACTGCCACCCGGAATGAAGCTGCCGTTTTAAAACGAGGTCCGTTGACCCTCCTCATGTCCTTGGTTCGTTTGAGCGCGTGATGGCAGCCGCGCGTTCAGGCCTCCGGGCGATTCCGCCTTCGGTCATCACGCGCTAGCGCCGGCGTTGGGTGGTCCGGAAATCGAGCGCCTGATCGGCCTGTTGGCGAAGCTGCCTGGCATGGGGCCACGCAGCGCGCGGCGCGCAGCGCTGAAGATGCTGCAGCAGCCCGAGACACGGATGCTGCCGCTTGCCACCGCCCTTGCCGACGCGGCGCGCGCTGTAAAGCCATGTGGCGTCTGCGGCAATCTGGACAGCCAGGATCCTTGTGCGGTCTGCAGCGACCCGCGGCGCGACAGGTCTGTCATCTGCGTTGTTGAAGGCGTAGGCGACCTTTGGGCACTGGAGCGCGCATCGGTCTTCCACGGCCTTTATCACGTGCTGGGCGGCACCCTTTCGGCGCTCTCAGGCGTGGGCCCGAGGATCTGAACGTCACCACCCTGCTGGCCCGGGTCGAGCGCGGCGGGATCGAGGAAGTGATTTTCGCCCTCGGCGCCACGGTTGACGGCGCCACCACCGCACATTGGCTCACCGACCGGCTGAAGCCGCTCGGCGTCGAGGTGACCCGGGTCGCCCAAGGCGTGCCGATTGGTGGCGCGCTGGATGTGCTGGACGACGGCACCCTTGGCCGCCGCCTTGCGCGCACGGCGGTCCGATTGAGCGTCTTGTCGCGCGATTCAGATCTCCAACGGTCCGCGTTCGGTCGCGCTCTAAACCCGCGCGGGGCGGCGCTTGACGACCTTATGGCCACCCGGCCATAACCCGCCGCTTCCGATCGGACCGAGGTTTCCATGTCGCGCCGCTGCCAGATCACCGGCAAGGGCGTGCTGACCGGCAACAACGTCAGCCACGCCAATAACAGGACCCGCCGTCGCTTCCTGCCGAACCTGCAGGACGCGACCTTGCTGTCGGACGTGCTGGGGGTCGCGGTCCGGATGCGCCTTTCCACCCGCGCGATCCGCACCGTGGAGCGAAAGGGCGGCATCGATGCCTACCTGCTGAACACAGCCGATGGCCGGCTGTCGCCGGATGGCAAGGCGCTGAAGCGGCGGCTGTTGCGCGCCCAGGCGAAGCGGGCGGCCAGTCCCGCCGCCTGACCAGGACGGTCCGTCCACGCGCTCGGCCTCGCCGCCGACAGGCTCCGGCAGGCCGGCATCGACAATCCCCGGCTAGAGGCGCGCCTGCTGCTGGCGCACGCCCACGGCGTCAGCCAAGAGGAACTGCTGCGCGATCAGGCGGCGCCGGCGCGCATGACCGGCTCGCGCCGCTGCTGGACCGCCGGACGGCGCGCGAACCGCTGGCGCTGATCCTTGGCCATCGGGAGTTCTGGAGCCTCGACTTCAGGGTGTCCCGCGACACGCTGATCCCGCGTCCCGAATCGGAGACGCTGATCGAGGCTGCGGTGGCGGCCTTCGCCGGTCGCCCGACACCCGGCCATGATGCTGGACCTCGGCACGGGCACCGGCTGCCTGCTGCTGGCCAGCCTGTCCGAATTTCCGGCCGCCTTCGGTATCGGCGTCGACCGCTCGGCCGCCGCCGCCGCCCTTGCGGCGCGGAACGCTGTCGAACTGGGCATGGCCAGCGGGCGGCATTCGTCTGCGCCGACTGGGCAAGCCCGCTGCAGGCACGGTTCGACCTGATCTTGTCCAACCCCCCCTACATCGCCACATCCGACTTGGTTGGCCTGATGCCGGAGGTGGCGCACTATGAGCCGCGTTCGGCGCTGGATGGCGGGCCGGACGGGTTTGCCGCCTACCGGTCCTGCTTCCCGAGCTTCCACGATTGCTTAATCCTGAAGGGGTAGCAGTGCTGGAACTCGGGGCCGGACAGGCGAGAACGTTATCTGAACTGGCCGTGCGGCACCGGGTTGGCGAGCGAACTGCGACACGATCTGACAGGGACGCCTCGGGCCATTGTGTTGCGGCGCGCACTGCCTTGAAAAAACCGTTTGGCAGGGCGGGTTCGCCGGTTTAGCTTCGGGCTCTGGCAGGGTCAGCCACACAGCGGCTTGCCCAAGGCATCCTGGCCGAAGGCTGGGGTACTCGCCGGAACCAATGCCGATGGATTGATGCCTGGCCGCAGGGGGCATTCCCCGGGACGCCTTCAGGGTAATCCCGTGTCCAAGCACCCAGCGGCCGCAATAGAGAAGGCTGGACAGCAACAGAATGAACATGAAACGCATGCGTGGACGTGGCCATCGGTCAGGTGGCGGCGGGGGCGGTGGTGGCGGACTGCGGCACCATGGCGGGGGTGGCGGCAACGGTGGCATACCGATGAACCGCAACCATGTATTCGACAGCAACGGCCCCGACCTTCGCATTCGGGGAACGGCGCAGCAGCTGTTCGAGAAGTACCTCCAGCTCGGCCGGGACGCGACCAGTGGCGGCGACCGAGTGATGGCAGAAGGCTATTTCCAGCACGCCGAACACTATTTCCGCATCCTGAATGCGATGAACCAGGCGGCGCAGCAGAACCAGCAGAACGGACAACAGCAGGGCGGACCACGCCGGCAGTACAACGGCGAAGAAGGCCAAGCACCGCCAGAATCCGAGGAGTCCGAGATCCGGGCGCCGGGCACCGGTGAACAACCCGAAGCGCGTGAAATCCCGATCGCCGCAGCGCCCCCGGAAGCCTGAGCCCTACTCCCCCTCCCCGCGCGGGAGGGGGCCGGCGGAAGGGGCCCACCCCCTTCCGCGGCTGATCGCGTCCAATCCCGAATCGCTGACGCAGGGCATCGATCGCGGCCTGCGTCGCAGCGCGCCGTGGCGTTTCCAGGTCGGCCAGATCGCCATGGTCCGCATCCGCCAACGGCAGCAACGGATGGGCGCCGATGCCGATCAGGCGGAACGCCGTCCCGGTCGCTTCGCGGACAAGCAGGCTGCGGGCGGCATCGAACAGTCGGTCGGGCAGGACGGTTGGGCTGGGCAGCCGCGCCGCGCGGGTGCGGATCGCGAAGTCCGCCGTCTTCAGCTTCAGCACAACGCCGCCGGCCGAGAGCACGTTCTCCTTCAGTCGCCGTGCGAGTTTCTCGCTCAGCCACCACAGGTGGCGCTCGAGATCATCGACCTGCGCCAGGTCGCTGTCGAACGTGGTCTCGGCGCTGATCGACTTTGTCTCGCGTCCCGGATCGACCCGTCGGTCATCTTCGCCCCGCGCGCGGCGCACCAGCGATGGCCCCTCATCGCCGAGTCGCCGTCGTGCCTCGCGCTCGGTCAGGGCCTGCAGATGGCCCAGCAGCGTGATTCCCTGGCCCGCCAGCCGCCGCGCCAGGGCCGGCCCGATCCCGGGCAGCAGCCGGACCGGTTCCGATGCCAGCAGCGAAGCCGCCTCCGCCGCGCCGATCACCGCGAAGCCGCGCGGCTTGTTGCGGCCCGCCGCGATCTTCGCCAGCAGCCGGTTCGGCGCCAAACCGATCGAGACGGTTATCCCCACCTCCGCCTCCACTTCGCGAGCGAAGCGGGCCAGCACCACGGCCGGCGGCGCAGCGTGCAACGCCTGTGTGCCCGCAAGGTCCACGACCGCCTCGTCGATCGACAACGGCTGCAACAGCGGCGTCAGCCGGACCATCATGGTGCGGATCTGCCGCCCGACAGCCACGTATTTGCTGAAGTCGGGACGGATCACCACGGCGTCCGGGCACGCCTTCAGCGCCTTGAACATCGGCATCGCGCTGTGCACGCCATACATGCGTGCGACGTAGCAGGCCGCGGTCACCACACCGCGCACCCCGCCTCCGACGACAACCGGCCGAGCCGCCAGGTCCGGTCGGTCGCGCTTTTCGACGCTGGCGTAGAACGCGTCGCAGTCGATATGCGCGATGGTCAGCTCGAACAGTTCGGGGTGGTGCACGGTCCTCGTGCTGTCGCAGGCCGTGCATCGACTGGCATCGGTGACGGCCAGACAGTCGCGGCAGAGACCCGGCACCGGATCACCCGGCCGGCCAAAGCCACGCCGCCCCGCGCACGCCGGACGAATCGCCGTGCCTGTTGCGCACGATCGGCGTCTGCACGAAGTCGCTGAACACGTAGCGCGTCACCAGCGGCGGCAGGGCGGCATACAGGTGGTCCATGTTCGACAGGCCGCCGCCCAGCACGATCACGTCCGGGTCGAGTATGTTGATCACCTGCGCCAACCCCCGAGCCAACCGATCAGCATGGCGATCCAGTGCGGCCTTGCGCCGGCGCCTCGCCAGCGGCGGCGCGTGCCGGGATCTCCGTCGCGTCGGACGCACCCTCGCCGTCGCAGTCGCGCGCCAGGGACGGCCCGGCGACCCAGGTTTCCAGACAGCTCCAATGGCCGCACCAGCACTTCGGTCCCGGAATTTCCTCGAGACGCGGCCAGGGCAGCGGGTTGTGCCCCCACTCTCCAGTCACGCGATTGCGACCGCGTACCACCTTGCCGTCCACCACGACGCCGCCGCCGCAGCCGGTGCCCGAGGATCACGCCGAACACCACGCTGCACCCGGCGCCGGCACCGTCGCTTGCCTCGGACAGGGCGAAGCAGTTGGCGTCGTTCTCGACCCGCACCTCGCGCTTCAGCCGCGAGCCGATGTCGCGGTCGAATGGGTGGCCGTTCAGTGCGATGGAGTTGGCGTTCTTCACCAGCCCGGTCACCGGACTGACCACACCGGGTATGCCGATCCCGATGCTGGCGCTGATGCCAAGCTGTGCTTCGGCGTCGCGCACCAACGCGGCGATCGTCTCGACCGATGCCCGGTAGTCGCGCGGCGTATCGACCCGGCGGCGAAGCAGTTCGGCCCCGTCGAGATCGAGTACGACGATCTCGATCTTGGTCCCGCCGAGATCCACCCCGATGCGGTGCCGCGCCATGACAGCGAAGCTAGCAGCGCGCACTCAAGCTGTCTTGTTCGTCTTCCGGGCCTGCAGCGCGCCGGACCGCGGAACTGTCCCGCTCTGTCCACGTTGCGCTGAGCATCATGTGAATTCGGGGCCGGGGCAATGGATGAGCAATGGATAAGGCAACGCAGCGCGCCGGCGATGGCGCCGATGCTAGCGTTTCCATTTCGGAAAGAGTAGCCGAACGATGTAGGCGAGCAGGTACGGGCGCAGAGTTCACGTGCCGCCGACAGCGCCCAGCACGCCGCCGATGCGGCACGGCAGGCGGCCGACAATCTGCGCGGCCAGGAAGCATGGATGGCCGGGCTCATCGAGCAGGGCGCCGACCAGCTCGCCGGCCTCGCGCAGGCTTTGCGCGACAAGGATTTGCGAACCATGCTGCGGATGTCGAGACTTCGCCAGGCGGCAACCGGTCTTGTTCACGGGCGCGGCTATGATGCTGGGATTTGCGTTGACGCGCGCCGCCGGGATGACGGCGGCGACGGCTACCAGAACCCCGGCGCACCGGGCAGGGAGGACTCTCCGATCATGGCCTATGAACAGCGCATGAGCCTGCGGGAACTGGTCGGCGGCGTGGCCGAGGACGCGCGCGATCTGGTGCGCGGCGAGGTCGCCCTGGCGCGCGCCGAAGTCGAGCAGAAGGTCGACCGCGTCACCGCGGGCTGATCTCGCTGTTCGGTGCGATGATGCTGGCCTATGCCGGCCTCGTCATCGTCCTGATCGCTGCGGCGCAGGCACTGGCGCGCGTCATACCCGACTGGGCCGCGTCGCTCATCGTCGGTGTCATCGTGCTGGTGATCGGCACCATCCTGGCAATCGCAGCGCGCCGGGCGCTGTCGCCATCCGCGCATGGTGCCGGACCGCACCGTGCGCAACGTCGAGGCTGATGCCCGGGTCATCAAGGAGAGCGCGGCATGAACGATTACTCCGGCAATGCCGGCAGGATCGAGCATGAGCTGTCGGAGACGCGCGCCCGACTTGGCAACCACCTGGAAGAACTGACGCGGCGCCTGTCCCCGGGACAATTGTTCGATGAGGGACTGTCGTACCTGCGCAACGGCCAGGGTGCCACGTTCATGCGCAACCTCGGTCAGGATGTTCGTGACAATCCCGTTGCCGCTGGCGCTGAGCGCGGTTGGGTTGGCCTGGCTGGCCGCGGCGAGCAGCTTCTCCTCGGGGCGCAGCACATCGCGTGCCGTGGTGCCCTACGATCAGGCGCAATCCTGGCGGATGGCACGCGATGACATCGCCGAGCGCGCGCGTTCTGCCGGTGACGCCGTGTCGCGTGCCGCCGAGGATACCGAAGAAAGCTTCCGGGCCCGTGTTGCCGAGGCCCGCGCCGGCGTGCTCGGATTGCAGCAGAACGCGGCGGAGAGCTGCCGCCGCCTTTGCCGACCGCGTGCAACAGGCGATGGACGCCGCGCAGGATCGGGCGCGGGAAAGCTTCGAGCGGATGCGGCAGAGTGCGGCAGATTGCGAGATGGGATGGCCGCGCGTGGCCAGCAGGCGGGTCAGGCCGTCAGTCAGGCTGCGCAACGCGGCCGGGACTTCGCTGCTCGTGCCGGAACCGGCATCAGCGAGACGATCGGCGACAACCCGCTGCTGTTCGGCGCACTTGGCCTGGCTGCCGGCGCACTGATCGGCGCCGTGCTGCCCAGGAGCAGCCAGGAGGAAGCATTGTTGCGGCCGGCAACCGATTGGGCAGCGAATGCGGCCCGTGACGTCGCCGGAGACGTCATGGAGCGGGGAACACGCGCCGCCGAAGCGGCGGCGAACGCCGCGTATGAGGCGGTCGGCGAGTAGAGCGCGGTATCATCGATCGGCATGACCCGATGATTCTCCGCGTCAGCCCTTCGGGATTGGGGCGACGGTGTCGGCCGCACGCGCGCCCCGCGCCCCCGAGCGGCTTTTCATGGCCAGTGGTGGTATCGCGGGCCGTCTGTTCCTCGGCCTGTGCGTTGATGACGGCCCCCAGCAGAACGACGAAGGCTGACAGATACAGCCAGGTGAGCAGCACCACCACACCGCCGAGAGAGCCGTAGGTCTTATCGTAGCTGCCGAAATTCGCGACATAGGCGGTGAACGCGATCGAGGCGATGATCCACAGACACCGTTGCCGCGATTGCGCCGGGCGAGGCCCACCGCCACTGCGGTTTACGCCGGTCCGGGCCGTAGCGATACAGCACCGCAAGGCCCACCATCACCAGGACGATCAGCAGCGGCCACTCCACGATCAGCAAGATCCACTTCGTGGTCGAGCCCAAGCCCGATGAGCTGGACCGCCGCCGGCAGCACGCCGACAAGGGCGATGGCGACGATACCGCCGATGATCGCGCCGATGGTCAGCACCAGGGCGACCAGATTGAAGCGGAAGAAGCTGCGGCTCTCCTTCTGCTCGTAGGCGATGTCGAGCGCGCTGATCAGGCCGCTCATTCCGCGCGACGCAGTCCACAGCGCAAACAGCAGTGCGATAGACAGCGCCGAAGCTGAGCGCGCTATTGGACGAAGAGGCGAGCTGGTGCAGCTCTTGCGTCAGCATCTGGCGTGACTGCTCGGGCAACATGCCGCCGAATGCAGTCGACCTGCTGTTCGATCTGGCCCGGGTCGAGCAACAAGCCATAGATCGAGACGAGCGCCGCAAGCGCGGGAAACAGCGCGAGCAGTATCGAATACGTCACCCCGCCGGAGATCAGGAAGATGTTATTGTCCGACATTTCCTGCCACGATCGCCACAGCACATCCCACCAGCCACGGGCAGGAATGTCCTGTGGTCGCGTTGCCTCACGGCCACGCGCGCGATCGGATACATCGTCTGGCACTGGAACCTCCGTTCGCCCCCGGTTGATGCGGGGGTAAACGAGGTCAGGGCGCTATTGTTTCCGTTCCGGCCTGGGACGCGGTTCAGGTAACCTATATGGCGCGACGCCAATGTATTTGAACTGGTGCACGACGTCGTCAACCGGGGTAAGATCGCCGTTGGCGTCGAACGATAATGTCCCTTGCAGCGTGTCGACCTTCGGCCTGGATGGCATCGCGCACCTGACGCGCGCGTTACCGGCCACCGGTCGTTGCCACCCTATCGATCGCCGCAAGGACCACCAACGCCGCTCGTAGGAAGTGATCGAGTAGTCCGATGCGGGAACGTTCCAGCGGCAATCTCACAGCTTGCAGCAAAACGTTGCGGATGATCGAAGAACCATTGCTCATCGGCACCCGCTAAGCTTTGAACGAGGACTACGGTGCGCGGCGGTAAAGCGTGATATCCTGGGTGCGTATGACTCGCAGGCTCTCCGTCATCGCACTGCTTATTGGACTCGTCCCGGTCGGGCCGCACGGCGCCGCAGCGGAAGCACTGCTGAAATCGGCGCTGTTGCCGCCGGTGTCGCCTGCGTGCATCTCCTCGGCATTCGGTCCCCGCGTGCTGCCGAACCAGCCCGAGGCTGGAACCTACCATTACGGCATCGATCTTCCCGCGCCGGCCGGAGCGCCGGTGGTCGCCGCGGCATCGGGAAGCGTGATCCGAATTCAGCGGAAGGGCCCGGGCGGGCTGGAGATGCTGGTGCAGCACGACGGCTTCGTCGGCGTCTACAGCCACTTCGGCTCGATCGCGCCGGCATTCGCCGAAGGGAAACGCACTGTTGCGGCAGGCGAGAAGCTCGGAGTCGTAGGCCGGACCGGCGTCATCTCCGGGACGCACGTGTATTTCGAGATGATCCTGGATGGGAAACCTGTTGATCCGACGGCCTATCTGCATCTGCCGCGCTGTGGCGGAAAGGAGCCGCCCGCCACTGCAAATACGCACGTTGCTGATGGCGCCGCGGTCGGTGGTCGAAAGTACTACCTGTTGCTCCTGCCCGACCGGCCATATTACGACTGGCACAGGCAGTAGGCGCCGCCCTGCTTGCTCCCGCCTGTCCGCCGCCGCAGGATGGGTTAATGAGCGAGTCCGTTCTCGACATGAAGGGCACCACCTGCCCGATCCCCGTTCTGCGTGCCAACCGTGCGCTGCGCTCGATGGCGCCGGGCGAGCGTCTGCGCGTTCTGGCGACCGACCGCGCGTCCGTGGCCGATTTCCAGGCGTTCTGTCGCGAAACCGGCCACGCGCTGCTCGCATGGTCGGAAGAGAACGGGGTCTTCAGCTTCGTCATCCGCCGCCGTGTCGAGGACCCCGAGCAGAAGGACTGACATGCCGACGGCCTTGATCACCCATCCGGCCTGCTTGAAGCACGAGGCCGGTCCGCACCATCCGGAGTGCCCGGACCGCCTGCGTGCCGTGCTCGCAGCCCTGGAGACGCCGGAATTCGCCGACCTGCTGCGCGAACCGGCACCGCACGCCACCACCGATCAGCTCACCCGCGTGCATCCGGCAGACTACGTCGAAGCGATCCTGTCGATCCGCCCGGCCGAGGGCGAGCTGGTGCAGCTTGATGCCGATACCGCCATGAGCGCCGGCAGTGCGGAGGCTGCGCTGCGCGCCACGGGCGCTGCGGTGGCGCTGTGTGGACGCTGTCATGGATGGCTGGGCGCGGGCCGCGTTCGCTGCGGTGCGGCCGCCGGGACACCACGCCGAGTTCGCCCGCCCCATGGGCTTCTGCCTGTTCAACAGTGCTGCCGTCGCGGCGCTGCATGCGCACGCCCGTTGGGGAGTGCAGCGCGTCGCGGTGGTGGATTTCGACGTGCATCATGGCAACGGCACGCAGGCGATATTCGCTGCGGACGCCGACCTGTTCTACGCCTCATCGCATCAGCATCCATGCTATCCGGGCACTGGGCAGGCGTGGGAGCGCGGCAACGCCGACAACATTGTCAACGCACCGCTGCGCCCGGGGTCCGGTAGCGCGGAATTTCGCGCGGCGTGGTCGGACACGATCCTGCCGGAGCTCGATCGCTTCGCCCCAGGCCTGCTGATCGTTTCCGCCGGCTTCGACGCGCATAAGGCTGATCCGCTGGCGCAACTGCGGTTCGAGACCGCCGATTACGCCTGGATCACCGGCGAGCTGATGCGCATCGCCGCGCACGCATTGCGGTGGCCGGCTGGTATCGGTGCTGGAAGGGGGCTACGACCTGGATGCGCTCGCCGCCTCGGTCGCGGCGCATGTGCGGACGCTGATGCAGGCCTAGCCAGGAGGAGTGGTGTCCGACAAGAACGCCGATGTCAGCGCGCTGTCGTTCGAGGACGCGCTGGCCGAGTTGGAGCAGATCGTCCGCAGTCTGGAGAGCGGCCAGCAGAAGCTGGAGGACGCGATGAACGCGTACGAACGTGGCGCGGCATTGCGACGGCATTGCGAGGCGAAGTTAGCGGAGGCGGAAGCGCGCGTGGCGGCGATCGTTGAACGTGCCGACGGCACGCTGACACGCGGCCGATCGACTGAAGCGCGACGATCGCAGGCGAAAGCGCCAGACGGAGCCGCCACTCGAACAGGGCCAGTTGCGGCCAAATGCGCGAACGGTGGTCATTGCTCCTCGGGCCGGTTCAGCGTCACGCCGCGCACCGGGCACGATGCAAAGCGGTGGGTCATGTGCGGCTCTTACCGTCATGGCCGGCCCTGAGCTGCCCTGAGCCGGCCATCTGCGCTTCGGCGCCTGGGGGAGGATGGCCGGCACGAGGCCGGCCATGACGAGCTGAGAGCGATCCCCGCCCGATCAGGTGCGGGGATCGCTCGGAACCTTACGCCGCTTCCGCCAACTGCCCGTTGATCGTCAGCCCCTGCGACCCGGCGGAGACGTGCACCGTGTCGCCTTCCCGAATGGCACCCTCCAGGATCAGCGAGGCCAGCGGGTTCTGCAGGTTGCGCTGGATCACCCGTTTCAGCGGACGCGCACCATAGGTGCTGTCGTAGCCCTCGGTGCCCAGCCACTCCAGCGCGCTGCGATCCAGCTCCAGGCCGATCTTCCTCTCGGCCAGCAGCTTGCGCAGGTGCTCCACCTGGATCTGCACGATCGCCGCCATGTCGCCGCGTTGCAGGCGACGGAACAGGATGATCTCGTCCAGCCGGTTCAGGAACTCGGGCCGGAAATGCGCGCGCACGATGCGCATCACCTGGCCTTGCACCATCGCGGTCGATTCGCCTTCCGGCTGCGCAGCGAGGATGTCGCTGCCCAGGTTGGAGGTGAGCACGATGATGGTGTTCTTGAAATCCACCGTGCGACCCTGGCCATCGGTCAGTCGGCCGTCGTCCAGCACCTGCAGCAGCACGTTGAACACGTCCTCGTGCGCCTTCTCGACCTCGTCGAACAGGATCACCTGGTACGGCCGCCGGCGCACCGCCTCGGTCAGCACACCGCCTTCGTCATAGCCGACGTAACCCGGCGGCGCGCCGATCAGCCGCGACACGGCGTGGCGCTCCATGAACTCGCTCATGTCGATGCGCACCATCGCGCGTTCATCGTCGAACAGGAACTCGGCGAGCGCCTTGCAGGTCTCGGTCTTGCCCACGCCGGTCGGGCCCAGGAACAGGAAGCTGCCGATCGGCCGGTTCGGGTCCTGCAACCCGGCGCGCGCCCGGCGCACCGCATTGGCCACCGCCTTCAGCGCCTCTTCCTGTCCGACGACCCGCCTGCGCAGGTTCTCCTCCATGCGCAGCAGCTTGTCGCGTTCGCCTTCCATCATCTTGTCGACGGGAATGCCGGTCCAGCGCGACACCACCGAGGCGATCTGCTCCTCGGTCACCGCCTCGTTCACCAACGTGCCGTCCGATGACGCGGCGAGCTTCTTCTCGATGTCGGGGATGACGCCGTACAGCAGCTCCGACGCACGCGTCAGTTCGCCGCGCCGCTGCGCGATCTCCACCTCGCTGCGGGCCTGGTCCAGACGCTCCTTCAGCTTCTGCGTCTCCTGCACCTTGTCCTTTTCCGCGTGCCACGCAGCGGTCAGCGCATTCGACTTGTCCTCGAGCTCGGCCAGCTCCTTTTCCAGCTTGGCCAGCCGTTCGCGCGACGCCGCATCCGTCTCCTTCTTCAGCGCCTCGCGTTCGATCTTGAGCTGGATCACCCGCCGGTCGAGCTCGTCCAGTTCCTCGGGCTTCGAATCCACCTGCATGCGCAGCCGGCTTGCCGCCTCGTCCACCAGGTCGATCGCCTTGTCGGGCAGGAACCGGTCGGTGATGTAGCGATTGGACAGCGTCGCCGCGGCGACCAGCGCACCATCGGTGATGCGCACGCCGTGGTGGGTCTCGTACTTCTCCTTGATGCCGCGCAGGATGATATCGTGTCCTCGACCGACGGCTCGCCGACGAACACCGGCTGGAAGCGCCGCGCCAGCGCCGCGTCCTTCTCGATGTGCTTGCGATATTCATCGAGCGTTGTCGCACCGATGCAATGCAGCGTGCCGCGCGCCAGTTCGGGCTTGATCAGGTTCGATGCATCCATCGAGCCTTCGGCGCGGCCCGCGCCGACCAGGTTGTGCAGTTCGTCGATGAACAGCACGACCTGGCCTTGCGCTGCCTCGATCTCCTTCAGCACGGCTTTCAGCCGTTCCTCGAACTCGCCGCGATACTTCGATCCGGCCACCATCGCGCCCAGGTCGAGCGACAGCAGTTGCTTGCCCTTCAGCGCCTCCGGCACGTCGCCGTTGACGATGCGCAGTGCGAGACCTTCGACGATCGCCGTCTTGCCGACGCCGGGTTCGCCGATCAGCACCGGGTTGTTCTTGGTGCGGCGGGCGAGCACCTGGATGGTGCGGCGGATCTCCTCGTCCCGCCCGATGACGGGGTCGAGCTTGCCCTCACGCGCCAGCGCCGTCATGTCGCGCGCATACTTCTTCAGCGCGTCGAACGTGGATTCGGCGTTCGGGCTGGTGACCTTGCGGCCCTTGCGGATGTCGTTGACCGCCTTGTCCAGCGCCTGCGGGTTGGCGCCCGCGCTGCGCAGCGCGCGAGCGGCCGGCGTGTCCGATGCGGCCAGCGCGACCAGCAGCCGGTCCTGCGCGACATATTCGTCGCCCGCCCTGGTCGCGGCCTGCTGTGCCGCATCCAGCACGCGTACCAGATCGGGGGTGATCTGCGGCTGGCCGGCGCCGGAGCCCTGCACCTTGGGCTGGCGCGTCAGTTCCGCCTCGACGCCGGCGAGCGCGGCCTTGGGGTCACCGCCCGCGGTGCGGATCAGGCCGGCGGCAGCGCCCTCTTCGTCGTCCAGCAGCGCCTTCAGCAGGTGCTGCGGCGTGATCTGCTGGTGGAACTCGCGGATGGCAATGGTCTGGGCGGCCTGCAGAAATCCGCGCGCCCGTTCGGTGAATTTCTCTATATCCATATCTTGTCCCTTTCACGAAGGCGACGGTCCCGCCCCCGTCCCTGATCAGGCAACGGGACACGACCCTTTGGCAATCGAGGTGGGTCCAGGCAAACTGCGACACAAGGGGGATCGCTGATGCGCATCGAATACTTGTATCGCTATCCGGTGAAGGGACTGACCGCCGAGGCGCTGGAGGTGGCGCAGGTGGAGGAGGGCGGCTGCATCCCGTGGGATCGCGCCTTCGCCCTGGCCCAGGGCGATGCCGAGTTCGACCCGGAGCAGCCGCAATGGCGGCAGAAGGCCAACTTCATGTGCCAGATGAAGAACGCCCGCATCGCCGCGCTGTTCTCGTTCTTCGAACCCCGCACCGGCATGCTGGCCATCCGCGCCCCCGACGGGTCGGCGGTGGTGGAGAACGCGCTGACGGAGGCCGGACGCGAGCGCATCGGTGCCTTCCTGACGGCCTTCCTGGGCGAGGAGGCGCGGGGGCAGCCGCGCTTCCTTCACGTGCCGGGCCACAGCTTCTGCGACCAGCGGCGCAAGGTGGTCAGCCTGATCAACCTGGCCAGCCTGCGCGATTACGAGGCGAAGGTCGGCGCGCGGCGCCATCGCCGGCGGTTCCGCGCCAATGTCTGGTTCAGCGGCGCGCCGGCCTGGAGCGAGCGCGCCTGGGTCGGGCAGCAGTTGCAGTTGGGCGGCGCGGTGCTGCGGGTCGTCAAACCGATCAACCGCTGCGCCGCGACCGAGGTGAACCCGGAGACGGCAGAAAGGGATGCCAGGCCGCTGGACGAGCTGCGGCAGTTGTACGGCCACGTGGAACTTGGCGTGCATGCCGAGGTGATCGAAGGCGGGCGGTTCGCGGTCGGCGACGCAATCCAGGTGCTTCCGGAATAGCCCGCTCGGGTCGCCGCCTTTTTACTGGCGCGTGAGCCGCGGCTCGCGGTGGCGGCACTGGATCGCGCGTGCGTGCAGTTCCTCTCAGCAATCGACCTGGGCGCGGGTTTCGCGTGCGGCATCCGAGATCACTCGCGCCTGCGCTCTCATTCGTGATGGCTACGAGCTCTACGAGGCGTGCGGCAGCTCCCGCCGTTGGCGTGCAAATGATTGGCTGGTACAAACGTCCAAAAGAATCACTCTCCGTTGCGACCTCACCGTCATGGCCGGCGAACAGTCGGGTCAAGCCCGACCACGTGGGCCGGCCATCCACGACTTCTTTGCTGCGGCACGATGACCAGGCCGGCTGTTATGCCGTCAGACTTTTAGTCATCACAATCCGGCTCGTGCCTGATGGCAGGCAAGGAATTCTCACCGCCTCACGCCAGCCGTTACGGGAGTAGAAGCTAGGTGCCTGGAAGCTGATAGTGAAAAGTACGCCTGACACGCAGCCCCGACGGGCGGCCTCAACTTCGGCGGCTTGGAGCACACGCGTGCCAATGCCGGACTGTCTGAGGTCCGATGGCAGGTAAAACAGGTCGACAAACAGGAGGCCGAGAGATGTGCGGCCCAGCAGGCCGCCGCGCACTTGATCGTCGGGGTCCAACACCAAGACCGCGAGCTCACGCCAATCCCGGTAGCCCGCTTGTTCCTCATTGTAATCAGCAAGCCCCTCGTCGATGATCGCCTGCGCAGTTGCGCTGGGCCCGTCGGTCAGGGTCAGAGTCGGTTCGAACACCATTGACGGTCTCCTCGGGCTCAGTTCAGCACCAGGGTGTTCATGAGCTTGCTGACGTCGCGACTTGGTTGAACCGCGAGCCAAATATATTCCGCCAATGTCTGCGTTGCTTTCGAGGCCTCGGCCTCGAAATGCAGCCCGATCTGGACTTCACCAAGCGGTGGAACGCCGTCCTCCTGGGTGAGCCTTTTCAAGCCAGGGCCAATCAAGCAGCCCTCCATCACGGTGACTGCCAGACCGGCCATCACGGATGCGACGATCGCCGAGTTTGCGCTGCTCGTGAGAACCACATTCCAACGAC
>CAVWWB010000023.1:0-97735 GCA_963758595.1 uncultured Alphaproteobacteria bacterium | reverse complement strand
CCCCCGGCGCCGCGCTGCCCACGTTCTGGAATCTGCCGACCGCCTATTTTGGCGCCGGCGCCGCGGCAGCGGGAATTGCGACGATCAACTCGGTCGGCAACATCTCAGGTTATCTGGCGCCGCAATTGGTGGGGCTGTTGCGCGACATGACCGGCAACTATGCGCTGGCGATGTTCGTGGTCGGGGCATTGTCCTGGTCGCGGCGGCGCTGCTGCCGTTCGCCGCGGCAACCGCCCGCGACATGGCGCCGGTGGAACGCCAGCCCGCCGGCGCGGGTCTAGATAGATCAGCGGCGGCGATCGTCGGGATCAGCTCTCCGCCAGGTTGAGATCGATGCGCAGCTTCAGCATCAGCGGCGTTTCGGGATGTCCCGCCAGCACCACACCCGGTACGGCGCCGCCAATGCGCACACCGTGTCGCGTGTCGACCGCAAGGTCCGAGCCCAAAATATCGAAATATACCTCAGCCCCGTTGGGATAGGCGGTTACCGGAAAACTCAAATCTCCAGCGTAACAGAGCTTATTGACCGCACCCTGCACCACCTTGGAAATGTTCAACAGCTCGGTGCGTCCGACCAGCTCCAAGAATATTCGCCGATAGAACTCGCGCAGCACGGGCACGCTGCCACGAAACACCATCGACGATACGACTGGATTGCGCAGCAGATGCTCGTCCAACGCGGCAAACAGCTCCAGCCTGGCGCGGTTGAAGCCGGAATCGGCAATGCGGTCAGGTCCCTCGCAAAACACCGACAGGCCGATCGTCTTGCCAAGGAACGGATCGCGCGGGAACACGGCGCGCATGTTGTCGATCAGCAGCACCTGGCCCACTGGTGGCGTCGCGGCCGAGAGCTTGTCCAGCACCTGGCTCAGATAGAAATGCGCGACATTCTCCACCGCTGCCGGCTCGGTCCCAGTCGCGATATAGGCCTTGCAGTTGTATCGGGCCAGGATTGCCAAATCGTCCTGATCGAAATCGCCGATGCAGTGCACGGCAATCGACGGGCTGACGCAGCGCAGGCTGCCCAGGAACAGATGCAGCCAGCCGGCATCGCGCTGGCTAAGGTAGAACGCGAGCACGACGTCTGGTGCGGATGCTGATGTGTGCGGGGCGACCACAGCCTGGCCCGCCCGGGGCAGGAGGGCACCCAGCAACGGGCGCATATGCACAACATAGTTGTGGATTGCCTGGTCGATCACGCCTGCGATCGGAATGAAGCGTCCGGCGATTTGGTGCACCATTGCCGCTAGATACCGACGCATGCCGGCGCGCGTTGCGATCGTGCTGTCGGCATTCGACGCGATACAGTCGCGCAGGTTATGTGCGATGGCTTCGCCATAGGCCTGCACCATCGCCTCGTGCACGGCGGGAACCTCGCCGATCCTGTTCCGGTCCGCCGTATAGACGATCTCCGCCGGCAGTGGCGTGGCAAACGGATCAGCCTGGAACGCCATGCTTGATGGGTCGGTCAGGAGCACGTTGGCGTATCGCTCGCCATCCCGCAGCAGGAAATCCAGATAACCGAAATAACGGCTGGCGTTAGGCGCCATGCCCGGCTGCGCCGATGGTCCGATGCGCTCGACCATGATGCCATCGGCACGAAGCTGCTGGATGGTTTCGGCCGCGACATCCTGCACCAACAGGCAG
The DNA here is from genome assembly GCA_963758595.1 of uncultured Alphaproteobacteria bacterium. Classification (GTDB taxonomy): domain Bacteria; phylum Pseudomonadota; class Alphaproteobacteria; order Acetobacterales; family Acetobacteraceae; genus JAMXLO01. Next base: position 96,088 of record CAVWWB010000023.1, on the reverse strand, counting down.
ACATCGCCGCTAAACCCGGTGGTCCGCAGCGAGGCGACGAACGGCTCCAGCCGGCGCATCGGCAGCGCCGTGCAGGCGCCCAGAATAAGGTTCTTCAAGCCACTCAAATCGTGCCCATCACATTCTGCCCATCACATTCTGCCGACTGGCAATTCGCTGACAGGACCAGCCTACATGCGCCGGACCAACTCCGCACGACATGCCTCTTTGTCAGCCACGCAGCCGCCGTCGATCCACCATTGGCGCACTGCGCGCAGCAGTGCGCCCACGCGCGGACCCTCGGGCTCGCCAAGCGCAAGCACGTCACGGCCTTCAAGCGGGAACACCGGGCGTGGCAAGGCAGCCAGGCGCGCGCGCAGCGCCGCCCAACCCGGCGCCGCACCGCCGGCCAGCCAGGCGCGATCGATCAGCACCTCGGCTGGCTCCTCTGCCAGGAGCCGTCGCAGCGCCGAGTCGTCGTCGCCGGGCCGCGACACAGGCCCCCGTTGCAGCGTAATCAGTCGGTCCCGATCCGCCGACGATAGGCGCAGGCGGGCAGCCAGCGCCGCGGCGTCGCCTGTAAGCAGGGCGGCAAGCCGCAGAACCGGATCAGCCGGCGCGCCTGACTGTATCAGCCCCGCCAGGCGTCCCGGGTCGGCACCCTCCGGCAGAACAGCCGCCAACACGCCCAGCTCCGCCATCAGCGCGATTGCCACGTTGGGTTCAGGTGCTGCAAGAATGCGTGCCAGCTCGCCCCAGACCCGCTCCACCGAAAGTCTCGCCAGACCTGCAACGCCAGCCCGAATGGCCGCCACCGCGCCCGGGTCCGTCGGCCCGGCGCCGTAGCGCGCGAAGAAGCGGAAGTAGCGCAGAACGCGCAGGTAATCTTCCGCGATCCTGGTCGCCGGATCGCCGACAAACCGCACGATACCCGCACGCAGGTCGGCAATGCCGCCAAAATAGTCGAACACCTCGCCGGCGCGCGTCATCGACATCGCGTTGATGGTGAAGTCGCGCCGAGACGCGTCGGCACGCCAGTCCTCGGTGAAGGCCACCACGGCGTGGCGTCCGTCGGTCTCGACGTCACGCCGCAGCGTGGTGACCTCGAACCCCTGTCCTTCCGCGACCGCGGTGACCGTGCCGTGCTCCAGCCCGGTCGGCACCGCGCGGATACCTGCGGCTTCCAGCGCCTTGGCGACCTTCTCCGGCGGGCGGGGGGTGGCCAGATCGATCTCCGCGACCGGGCGGCCGGCCAGGGTGTCACGCACTGCGCCGCCCACCACGCGTGCCTCCGGCAACGCCGCAAGCACGGCGACCACCGGCGGATCTGCCAGGAACGCCGGCGGCGCGATGCGCAAGGCCGGCCGGTCGCTCACGTTTCGGTCCGGGTGTAAGCCCGCTGTTCTCTGCCTGCCACCAGGCTTGAACCGGTGGTCATGCGCACGGCGCGGCCAGAGACGATCTGGCCGTCCTGCAGCCTGGCGGGTTGGTAAGTGGCGCCAGGTGGCAGCGAATCCTCCTGGCTGAGCCAGATCAGAGCGCCCGCCAGCACCGCCAATGCGCCCGCGGCGATGGCGACAGCGCGGACAGATGGACCACCTTCGATCGCCAGGAAGCGCCAGAGCAGAAACAGTACGAAGGGCGCCAGGAACAGCGCCAGCTCAATCAGCCGCAGCATGTGGCTCCAGCGCCCGCAGCTTCTGTGCCAGATGCACCAGGATCGCCGCGGTCGCGCCCCAGATGTAATGCTCCGGATGCGGCCAAACCCAATACTCACGCCAGACGCCGCGCACGTGATGGCGCCGGCGCTTCGGCGCGTCCGGGTCGAGCAGCACGCGATCGGCAATTCAAACACCGCCTCTACCTCGTCCGGCGCCGGACGCAACGCCAGACCCGGCGGCAACAGACCCAGCACCGGCGTGATGCGGTAGCCCGTGCCGGTCACATAGTTGGCCATGCGCCCCAGGATCTGCACCCTCGACGGATCCAGCGCAATCTCCTCCTCCGCCTCGCGCAGCGCCGCGGCTTCGGCATCCGGATCATCGGCGTCGATCCGGCCGCCTGGAAAACTCACCTGGCCGCCGTGCTTGTTCAAATGCGCGTTCCGCTTGGTCAGCAGGATGGTGGGCGGCGAGCCCAGAATGACCGGAACCAGCACCGCCGCGGGAACCGGAGGTCGATCGAGCACCTCCAGCACTTCGTCGCCATGCGCGACCTCGCGTGGGCAACGGTTCGGCGACGATCGCACTCAGGCGAGCGCGCAACTCGGCAGCCGTCATCGTGTCATGATTATCGTTCGCGGGGGCATCACTCGCCGGGGGGCAGCTCTCCCAGCGGAAAGAACCGGCCGCAGCTCCAGACGCCCAGCATGCGGCGGCAGCCGACCCATTCGGGCACGGCCAGTGCGACCAGCTCGTAATATACCGCGCGGTTGATCCGCGCCTCGATGCCCGGGCGGACCAGAATGTAGGGGGTCGGCTCACAGGTCAGCAGATCATGTGCCACCCGGATCGGATGCTCCGGACCGGCGGTCACCACCTGATCGACATTGGTGCGGAAGGACAGCGTCTGATGCCGGCCGTCGCCACCCCAGTCGAGCTCCACGGCAACGAACGGCGCATCCTCGACCTCGATGCGGCCGCGCTCAGCGGGCGTTTCCAGCAAAAATGACCCATCGTCACCGCGCTTCAGCACGCTGGCGAACAGGCACACCAGCTCCTTCCGCTCGATCGCGCTGCCGCGATACATCCAGGTTCCGTCGCGCTTGATGACGAATGGCAGGTTGCCGCAATCGACAGGCGCGCGGCGCGGCACGGGCACGGTCGGGGCGGCAAACACTCCGAGGAATGGGCTCGGCCAGTGCCACGGCTTGGGAAAGTGGCGCTGGAGAACTGGCCTCGTTCACGTCTCCGTCTCCATCCCTGCCGGTCTTTAATCCATTCCGTCGATATAGGAAGCATCCCCCGCGCGCGTGAAAGTGCCTATATGGAAGCTTCGTAAGTTTTCTCTGAGGTGTACCGCTGTATGTCGGCAAGTATGGCTAGCGCGCAACAAGGCGGGATCGATGCCAGCACCATCCTGACGGAGGTGGAGGCGCTCGGGGCCCGCATCGGCAGGGTCCGGACGGCGATCGGCCGGGTCATTTTCGGCCAGGACGAGGTGGTGGATCAGACGCTGATCACGCTGCTGTCCGGCGGGCACGCGCTGCTGGTCGGGGTGCCCGGCCTGGGCAAGAGCCGGCTGGTCGAGACCCTGGGCGCGGTCTTTGGTGTCGCGACCAAGCGCGTCCAGTTCACGCCCGACCTGATGCCGGCCGACATTATCGGCAGCGAGGTGCTGGACGAGACGGAAGGCCGACGCAGTTTCCGCTTCGTGCCGGGCCCGGTGTTCTGCCAATTGCTGATGGCGGACGAGATCAACCGCGCCAGTCCTCGCACCCAATCGGCGCTGCTGCAGGCGATGCAGGAGCAGCGGGTCGCGGTGGCCGGTGTCGAGCACGGATTGCCGCGGCCGTTCCACGTACTGGCAACGCAGAACCCGATCGAGCAGGAAGGCACCTATCCGCTGCCCGAGGCGCAGCTCGACCGTTTCCTGCTGCAGATCGACGTCAGCTATCCGGCGCTGGAGGCGGAGCGGACCATGCTGCTTGCCACCACCGGCATCGTTGACGCCCCGCCGCAACTGGCGATGACCGCCGAGGAGCTGCGCGCGGCGCAGGCCCTGATCCGGCGGGTGCCGGTGGGCGAGAAGGTGGTTGATGCCATTCTGTCGCTGGTCCGCGGCGGTCGGCCGGAGAGCGCCGAAGACGAGACGGTGCGGCGCCATGTCGCCTGGGGACCCGGGCCCCGCGCGGCCCAGGCGCTGATGCTCGCCTCGCGCTCCCGCGCGCTGCTGGGCGGGCGGCTGGCGCCAAGCATCGATGATGTCGTGGCGCTGGCGCGGCCGGTGCTGCGGCATCGCATGGCGCTGAACTTCTCCGCCCGCGCCGACGGCGTGGTGCTGGCCGACGTGATCGATCGACTGGTCGAACGGCTTGCCTAGCGTCTCGACGCACCCAGCGGCGGAAGCCAGACGAGCCGAGGCGCTCGGAGCGCGCCTCCCGCCCCTGCTGGTGGCAGCCGAACGGGTGGCGGCGACTGTCGCGCAGGGCGTACATGGGCGCCGCCGGGTAGGGCAGGGCGACAGCTTCTGGCAATTCCGCCGCTTCGTCGCCGGCGACCCGATCGCGCGCATCGACTGGCGGCAGTCGGCCAAATCCGGCCGACCGGTGCCGGACGGCTGGTTCATCCGCGAAACCGAATGGGAAGCGGCACAGACCGTCTGCCTGTGGCGCGACACATCCGCCTCGATGCGCTGGCGCTCCCGCATGGCGTCCGGTCGAAAAGCGCGAGCGCGCTGGCCTGCTGCTACTGGCGTTGGCGTCGCTGCTGCTGCGTGGCGGCGAGCGGGTGACGATGATCGCCCCGGGTGCGCGGCCGGTCTCGGGCCGCGCCGGACTGGACCGGCTGGCCGAGACGCTGGGCGCGGATGGCGACTGACGATGCGGGACTGCCGCCGCACGTTGCCTTGCCACGGCACGCGCGCGTGGTGCTGTTCGGCGATTTCCTCTCTCCGCTGCAGGATATCCAGGCGGCGATCGGCCGGCTCGCGGCCATCCCGGTGGGCGGCTATCTGCTGCAGATACTTGATCCGGCTGAAGCCGATTTGCCCTATGCTGGCCGCATCCGGTTCCGCGGACTGGAACGCGAAGGGGACACGCTGATCCCGCGGGTGGAAGGCGTGCGCGGGGAGTACGGCCGGCGCCTGAAAGCGCAACAGGAGGGTTTGGCGGCGATCTGCTCCGCCGCCGCATTTGGTTTTGCTGATCCACCGCACCGATCATTCGCCGGAAGCGGCGTTGCTCGGGCTCTATACGGCTCTGACTGCCCGATGATGGCCGGATCACGTCCGGCCATGACGGCCGAAGGCCGGGCTTGCGCCCGGGACTATGCATGATCTTTGCCGCCCCTTGGGTGCTGCTCGCACTGCCCGCTCTTCCGCTTCTGTGGTGGCTGTTGCGCGTCACCCCGCCCGCACCGCGCACCGAGAGCTTCCCGGCTATCCGGCTGCTGATGGGACTGCACGCGCGCGAAGAGACACCGGCGCGCACCCCGTGGTGGCTGCTGCTGCTGCGCATGATCGCCGCGACGCTGGTGATCGTCGCACTGGCGCGGCCGATCCTGGATGCCGGCTCTATCCTGCCCGGCTCGGGTCCGTTGTTGATGGTGGTGGACAATGGCTGGGCGGCGGCGGGCGACTGGCCGCGCCGGATGCTGGCGGCCAACACCGTGCTGGACCGCGCGGAGCGCGCTGGCCGGCGGGTCGCTTTGCTCGCCACCGCACCGGATGAGGCGGGTGCGCGCGCCACGGGTCACGGCGCCGCTGCCGGTGCCCGATCTTCGCGCGCGGCTGACCGCGATGCATCCCGAACCCTGGTCGCCGGATCGCACCACCGCGAGCGCCGCTCTGCTGGCCTGGCGCCAGCCGGGAACGGCGGTGGTCTATCTCGGCGACGGTCTGACCGATGGCGCGGATTTTTCCCAGTTTGCCACCGCACTGACGCATGCCGGATCGGTGACCGAATTGCGCTATCCGGTGGCGCCGGCGCGGTTGCTGCTGCCACCTCGCAACGAGGCGGACCGGCTGGTCGCCCGCGTTTCCCAGGTTCCCCAGCCGCTGGCGAGCCAGGCGGCGGTGCTGGCGCAGAGCGGCGATGGTCGGACCTTGGCGCGCGCCGTGGTGGACCTGCCGGCCGGCGTCAGCGAGGCCACCGCCTCGATCGCGCTGCCGCCCGAGCTGCGCAACCGGCTCAACCGCCTGGTGCTGGACGGCCCACCGAGTGCCGGATCGGTGGTCCTGCTGGACGAACGCTGGCGTCGGCGACCGGTGGGGCTGCTGGCCGGCGATCTCGCGACCGCCGACACGCCCTTCGCCGGCTCGCTGTATTATCTCCGACGCGCCTTGGCGCCTTATACTGAAGTGCGCGAGGCGGACCTCGCGACGCTGCTGAAGCGCGAGATTTCCGTCCTGGTCCTGGCCGATCGTCCATTGCCGGAAGGCGCCGAACGGGATGCGCTGGCCAAATGGGTGGAGCAAGGCGGGCTGCTGATCCGCTTCGCCGGACCACGCACGGCGGAGCAGCCGATCGGCGAGACCGATCCGCTGATGCCGGTGAAGCTGCTCGGCGGCGACCGGCAGTTGGGTGGCGCGTTGTCCTGGGCCGAGCCGGCCGGCGTGGCGCAGTTCAGCGCCAGCTCGCCGTTTTCCGGCCTGACCGTGCCGGATGAGGTCAAAGTCAACCGGCAGGTCCTGGCGGAGCCCTCGGCCGAGCTGTCAAGCCACACCTGGGCGGCCCTGGCCGACGGCACGCCGTTGGTGACCGAAGCGACGCGCGGCGCCGGCCGCATCGTGCTGTTCCATGTCACGGCCAACGCCGACTGGTCCAACCTCCCATTGTCCGGGCTGTTCGTGGACATGCTGCGCCGGCTGGTCGCGCTGTCGGCAGGTGTCGCGCCCACGTCGGACAACACCGGTCCTGGCGCCGGCGGAGACGCTCGATGGCTATGGCCTGCTGTCAGAGCCGCCGCAGGCGGCGATCGGCCTGCCGGCGAGCGAGATCGCCAGCACCGCCGCCTCGCCGCGGCATCCGCCGGGGCTGTATGGGCCGGAGAATGGGCGTCGCGCGCTGAACCTGGGTGCCAACCTGCCCGCGTTGCAGGCCGCGCCGGCAGTCGCCGGCGCCCGCATCGAGAACTACGCCGCGGCAGTTCCTGAACATGCGCTTGGACCTCCGTTGCTGGCGATCGCCGTCGGGCTGCTGGCGCTCGACATGCTGATCGCCCTGGGCCTGAGGGGGCTGTTGCGGCCGAGTAGGATTGGGGCGGCGATCTTGCTGCTGGGGCTGATGGCCGCTCCGGGTGCGCAGGCGCTGCAGACGGATACCAACCCGGCCTTGGCAACGCGGCTTGGCTACATCGTTACCGGCGACAGTCAGTTGGACTCGGTGTCGCGGATCGGCCTCGAAGGGCTCTCGGAATATGTAAACCGAAGGACTGCGGCCACCCTGGTCGAACCGGATGCGGTCGAGCCGGGCAAGACCGACCTGAGCTTCTATCCGCTGCTCTATTGGCCGATAGCCGCCGATGCGCAGCCACTCTCCTCGCAGCAGGCTGCCGCACTGAACGACTACATGAGCCGGGGCGGGATCATCCTGATCGACACGCGCGATTCCGGCTCGGGCGCTGGGTTCGCGCCGGGGGCCGAGGCGGCCTTGCAGCGGGTGGCGCAGGGCCTGGTGGTGCCGCCGCTTGGCGCCGCTTACCACCGAGCACGTGCTGGCGCGGGCCTTCTACCTGCTGCAGGACTTTCCGGGGCGCTACACCGGCGACACGGTCTGGGTGCAGCGCGATCAGGATCGCGCGAATGACAGCGTCAGTCCGGTGATCATCGGCGGCAACGACTGGGCGGCGGCCTGGGCGGTCGATGAAGGCGGGCGCAATCCCTACGCGGTCATTCCTGGCGGCTCACGTCAGCGCACCCTGGCCTATCGCTTCGGGGTCAACCTGGTGATGTACGCGCTGACCGGCAACTACAAAGGCGACCAGGTGCACGTCCCGGCAATCCTGCAGAGGCTGGGGCAGTAGATGCACCCGGCCCAAGCCATCGCCGCGCTGCGATTTCGAGCCGCTGTTGCCGGTCGGATTGATTGCGGCTCTCGGCGTGCTGGCGCTGCTGATCGTCGGCGTGGCGGCGGTCCGCCGCGCACGCGGCACGATCTGGCGGCTTGCCGCCTTTGCCGTACTGCTGCTGTGGCTGGCCGGCCCGCGTCTGGTGCAGGAAAGCCGCGATAACCTTCCGGACGTCGGGCTTTTGGTGGTCGATCAGACCGCATCGATGCAGATCGGCGAGCGGGCAAGACTGGCCGAAGCGGCGCGAGCGTCGCTGACGCAGCAGGCCTCGAAACTGCACGATCTGGAATTGCGCACCGTTGACGGTGCCGGAGAGCGGCGATGCCGGCACGCGCCTGTTCGCCACGATCGACCGGGCACTGGCGGACATTCCGCGTTCGCGTTTCTGCCGGGACAATCGCCATCACCGATGGCCAGGTGCACGACACTCCCGGAAACCGCACCTGGGGGCGCGCCGCTGAATGTGCTGATACCGGCGGCGGGCGAGGAGACCGACCGCCGGCTGCGCGTAATCGAGGCGCCGAGTTATGGGATCGTCGGCAAGTCGGTGACCTTACGGGTCGCGGTCGAGGACCTGGGCGTGGCGCACCCCGCGCCGTCAGCCAATCTCACGATCCGCCGGGACGGCGAGCCGCCGCGCGTCGAAAGCGTGCCGATCGGCGCCGAGCAGCGCATCGACGTGCCGATCACCCGCGCCGGCCCCACGGTCGTGGAACTGTCCGCCAGCCCGTTGCCCGGCGCCGTCAGCAATATCAACAATCGCGCGGTGGTCGAGATCAACGGCGTGCGCGACCGGCTGCGCGTGCTGCTGATCTCCGGCGAGCCGCATCCCGGCGAGCGCACCTGGCGACGCCTGCTGAAGGCCGACCCCTCGGTCGACCTGGTGCATTTCACCATCCTGCGTCCGCCCGAGAAAGACGACCTGACGCCGCTGAACGAGCTGGCGCTGATCGCTTTTCCGGTGCGCGAGCTGTTCCTGGACAAGATCAACGAGTTCGACCTGATCATTCTGGACCGGTTTCAGAACCGCGGCCTGCTGCCGATGCCGTATATCGCCAACATCGCCGACCATGTGCGGGCCGGCGGTGCCCTGCTGCTGAGTGTCGGGCCGGAATTCTCCGGCGCCAGCAGCCTGGCGGCGACGCCGATCGGCCAGATACTGCCGGGCGTCCCGGCCTCGCATGAGCGCCGTGGTGGACGAGCAGTTCCGGCCCAGGGTCACCGATCTCGGCCAGCGCCACCCGGTTACCGAGGGTCTCGCCGGCGCCAATCCTCCCGATAATCCGAACGCTGGCCCGGAGTGGGGGTCCTGGTACCGCCGCATCGAGCCGGCGGATGTGCATGGCGAGGCGCTGTTGGGCACGCGCGACGGCCAGCCGCTGTTGCTGCTGGACCGGGTCGGCAAAGGGCGGGTGGCGCTGCTGCTGTCCGACCAGATCTGGCTGTGGTCGCGTGGCCACCAGGGCGGCGGGCCGCAGGCGGAGCTGCTGCGTCGGGTGGCGCACTGGCTGATGCAGGAGCCGGAGCTGGAGGAGAACGCGCTGACCGCGCACGTCGCCGACGGCAAGCTTTCAATCGAGCGGCGCTCCACCGATCCGGCGCCGCCCGGGCAGGTGACCGTGACCGATCCCGACGGCAAGACGCAGACCCTGACGCTGAGGCCGGTGACGCCGGGCACAGCCTCCGTGTCGCTGCCGGCGGCCACGCCGGGTGTCTGGCAGGCGAGTGATGGGGAGCGCACCGCCTATGCCGCGGCCGGTGCGGCAAATCCGCTGGAGTTCGCCGATCTGCGCGCCACCGCGACGCTTGCTGCGGAAGCTGGCGCGCGCGTCTGGCGGCGGGGTGCATTTCATCGGCACCGGCAAGCCGGGCGCCCCGCCTGATGTGCCCGAGCTGCGCCGCACGGAAACCGACCGCTCTGCCGCTGGCGGATCATGGATCGGGCTGGAGCGGCGGCACGACCACGTGGTGACCGGCGTCGCATCGCTGACCCTGCTGCCGTCCTGGGCGGCGCTGCCGCTGATGCTGGGCCTGATGGTGCTGGCCTGGCGGCGCGAGGGGACCTGATACAGCGCCTGCCTCTCGCGCGAGCGGACGAGGCTGATCGTTTCCGGCTCCTATACAGCGCATTAAGCCGCCGCCGCGATACTCCTGGGTGCATAGATGTGGAGACGTGCGCCAGTGGATGTCGCGTTGCGACTATCGCAATTGCGGGCTGCGGTGGCCGAACTCGAAACCGGCCAGGGCGAGGTGGCAGAGCGGATCAGCCGCGAGCTTCTGCGGCAGGACGCGAGACGATGCGGAAGCGTTGCTGCTACTGGGCCTAGCTCTCGGCATCAGCGGCAAGGTCGAAGAGGCGGCACCAATTCTGAACCGAATAGGATCAGCCCGGCGGCAAATTCGCGCACCCCTGCGCCGATCTCGCGACGTTGCTGATAGCACAAGGAAAGGCCGCACTCGTGGTGCCGCAATACCGCGCATGCCTGCGGTTGGCGCCCGAGGATCACCGGCTGGGATACAGCTTGGCCGAGTGTCTGCGCGAGCAGGGCGAAGGCGAGGCGGCACTGGCGGTGCTGGACCCGCTGCTTGCGGGCCCGACCGACGCTGAGCTGCATTGTCAGGTGGGGCTGGCGCTTGCCGAGGCGGGGCGGTTCGCCGAGGCGGTCGAGCGGTTCCGCATGGCGATCGCCGACGATCCCACGCCTGCGGCGTTGTGGGCCAACCTCGGCATGATGCTGAAGGTGGAAGGCCAGTTTGATGCGGCGCTCGACGCTTACCGGCAGGCGTTGGCGCGAGCACCGGAATGACCAGAGGATCAGAGGCAATCGCGCGGTCGCCCTGTTGCAGGCCGGGCGGCTGACGGAAGCGTGGCAGGATGAGGACTGGCAGCCGGACCACACGATGTTGCCGGCCGAAACGTTGCTGCCGCCGATCTCGCGCCTGCCGGACCTGACTGGCCGGACTGTGCTGGTGGTGCATGAAGAGGGTTTTGGCGACACCTTGCAGTTCCTGCGCTACCTGCCACTATTGGCTGAGCGCGGAGCCCGGGTGGCGGTCGCCGTGCCATCGCCGCTGACGCGGCTGCTGCGCTCGGTGCCGGGCGTTGCTGATGTCCCGGACAGTGATGCGCCGGTGCCGGCGCATGACTTCCATTGCGCGTTCGTCGGACTGCCGCGCGCATTCGAGACGACGCTGGCAGACCATATCCGTGCGACTGTGCCGTATCTCACCGCCGACCGTGCGCTGGTTCGGCAGTGGGCTGCGCGCTTGCCGGATACCGATGGGCCTGCGAGTTGGATTGTGCTGGGCGGGGCAGGCGCGTCCTTGGCTGCCGGGGTTCTGGCGGTCTTGATAGCCGGCGCAGCACCAGCCTCGCCACGCTTGGCGCCGCTTGCCGCCGTGCCGGGGGTGCAGTTCGTCTCGCTGCAGAAGGGACCGGCCAGCGAACAGGCGCGCGCGGCCGGGTTCGAACTGCTCGACGTCATAGAGGCGGCGCGCGACTTCGCCGATACCGCGGCGCTGGTCGCGAACCTCGACCTGGTGATCAGCGTGGACACCTCGGTGGTGCATCTTGCCGGTGCGATGGGCAAGCCGGTGTTCCTGCTCGACCGCTACGACAATTGCTGGCGCTGGTTGAGCGGGCGGGAGGACAGTCCGTGGTACCCGACGCTGCGCATCTTCCGCCAGAGCCGCAGCGGCGAATGGGGCCCGGTGATCGAGCGTGTCGCTACGGCACTTGCTGCAATGGCCGCCCATCCATCCCGGGCGCGGCGATGCCGAGATGCCGCATGATGCTGGGCGCGAGATCGACGACGTGAACTGGCCCTGCACGGCTTCGCGCCCGGGGTGAAACCTGGACCGTCGATCAGCAGCACGGGCGACTGCTCGAACGTGCCGAGGCCGCCATGCTGCCCACACCCCAACCGGTCCGACTTGCCCCAGCGCGGCGCGGCGGCCAGCGAGTGGCCGGGAACGCCGTACCGGTTCTCCGACCCATCCGCGGCGAGCGAAATAGCGAACGCGAGGTGATGCAGCGGCGCCTGACCGATAGTTGCAAGACCACCAGCTTCGAACACCTGTCCCACCCAGCGCTGGTCTGACAGAGAAAGTCATGCAGCGAGGCGCGACGATCCTCGGCATCCGGATGCAGATACAGCAGGCTCGCCGTGCCGCTGGAGACCGCGACCATGTCGTCCGAGTCCGGAGAAGCCTTCAGGCCGGCGCCGACCAGCTCTGCCTCGATATCGATGATGCCCGAGACGGTTTCGTGCCCGTGATCGGAGCCCACCAACAGGAGCACCTCATCGCCCAGCGTCACGCAGCCGCCGCACGGCATCGATCACCATGCCCGCGTGGCGGTCCGCCTCACGCAAAACCGCGAGGTGTTCGGGGGAACCCAACGGCGTGTTGTGCTGGATGTGGTCGGGCTCGCCGAGCCACAGCAAGGCAAGCGCGGGCCGGCGTCGGCCCAGTGCATCGGCGATGAACTGCTCGGTCATCGCCCGATCGCCGGCGGCATCCAACGCGATTGGCAGCGGGTCGAGGGGAGTGCGGCCGGGGCCGAACGAGCCGGCACGGTGATAGACGTGACCGGCGCCGTCCGGATCGTGCGCGTAGGCGGCGCCCGGCGAGACGTTGTTGTAGATGATGGCACCGCCGTGCGAGGCGAGCCTCTCGGCAAGTGCCGGCACGGCGAGGGCGCAGCCAGTCACCCGGCGTTTGTGCTCCAGAAAGCCGGGAAGGCCCGCATCGTGCGGCACCAGCCTGCCGTCCTCCATCAATGCAACGGCGTTGCCTTGCAGCGTGTGCCGGGCGGGATGACAGCCGGTGGTGAAGGTCGCGGAGACGACCCGGGTGACGGATGGGAACGCGGTCCGATAGGCGGCGAAAAACTCAGCGCTCGCACGGAACTCGGCCAAACGCGGCGTTCGGTCCGGATCGACGAAGTCCCGCCGCAATCCGTCGAGGATTACCACCACCGCGCGCTTCATGGCTGACCTCTGATTCGTTCGCTCACAGGCACGGTGTGGGCCGAACCTTGTCGCTTGCGGCCAGTAACAGTTTGCAGGGCGAGTTTACCGATCGGAACGGTGCGTCGCCCGGATGCGCCCGACCAACCGTCGCCCCTCCCACACCTCAGCCGCCGGGTACACATCGAGCATGCGCTCAGCTTCGGCACACGCCTCCTTATCCGTGGCGCACTCAATGTTTTCGGCTTCTTTGATGTGCTCGTCCGAGCCGATCATGTAGACCCGGTAACCCGTCATGCGCTGTCCCCTGATGCGGTAGCCAAATAAGACAGGAGCAGCGAAACAAGTCACTTACGCCCTTTGATATATGTCAGCATTCTCCCGGGTAGGCACGCCGAGTTTCCCGGTGCCGGCAGGTCGACTATTGCGCGGGAACCCTGGTTTCGACGAGTTCGGCATCGATCGCCGCCTGCACCGCAGCCGAGAGTGTCGCTTCACGTCGGTCGCATCGTGTGCCAGCGAAACGTAGAATTTGCTCTCGCCCTTCAGGATGCCGCTGGCGCGAAAGCGGCGATTGAATCGGCGGCTCATCTCGGCATCGGCGCGCAACCAGCCGCGATAATCCGAGATCTCGCCGGCGGCATAGACGATATCGAACAGCGGCGGCACCCCGATCACCTGGGCCGGCAACCCGGCCTTTTCGAGCATCGAGGAAATGCCGTCCATCAGTTGGCGGCCGGTGGCGAACACCTTCTCGTAGCTTACCTGGCCGCCTCAGGATCTCCAGCGTTGCAAGCCCGGCCACCGCCGCCACCGGATTGCCGGATAAGCGTGCCGATCTGCGTCAGGAAGCGCTCGTCGCCCGCCTTGCCGCGGTCGAACAGGGACATGATGTCCTCGCGTCCGGCGATCGCCGCCAACGGAAAGCCGCCGCCGATGATCTTGCCCAGCGTGCACAGGTCGGGCGTGACGCCGTAGAACTGCTGTGCGCCGCCATAGGCGAAGCGGAAGCCGGTCACCACCTCGTCGAAGATCAGCGGGATGCCGTGTTCCGCGGTGGCATCGCGCAGTGCCTGAAGGAAGCCGGGCTTAGGCGGCAGCAGTCGCTGGAACGGCTCGACGATCACGCCGCCGAGTTCGTCGTGGTGTTCATGGATCAGGCTGGCCGCCATCGCCGGATCGTTGAATGGGGCGATGATCATTTCGTCGCGCACGCTGCGCGGAATGCCCGGCGAGTCCGGCACCGCCTGCGGGAAGTTGCCCGGGCGCTTCGGCGCCAGGCTCATCAGGCTGTAGTCGCTCATGCCGTGATAGCCGCCCTCGAACTTGAGGATCTTGTCGCGGCCGCGGAACGCGCGGGCTGCGCGCATGGCATAGGCGTCGGCCTCGGTGCCGCTGGACACAAAGCGCACCTTTTGGGCGCAGGGCACCGCATCGACGATCGCGGCAGCGAGTTTGATGCCGTGCTCGTTGTTGGCGAAGAAGGTGGTGCCAAGCGGAATTTGCGCCTGCACCGCCGCCATGACGTCGGGATGACAGTGGCCGACGAACATCGGGCCGGAGCCCAGCAGAAAATCGACGTACTCGTTGCCGCTGACATCCCACACGCGGCCGCCGCGGCCTTCGCGGATGACGATGTCGCCCGCCAGGTTGCCGAAGCTGCCGCCCGGCAGCACACGCTGCGCCAGGTCCAGCAGGTTCTGTTCTTCCTCGCCGCGCGTCCGTGCCATCGTTGCTACTCCGCCAACGCCATTCCCATTGCCCGCCGCCTTGCGCGCCAGTCACCGACCAGCACCATCAGCACCGTCGCCAGCATGAAGCAGACCGAGCTGTAGAAGATCCAGCGGGGCGCGCCATGGTCCATGAACCAGCCGCCGAGCATAGGGCCAATCGTGCCGCCGATGTTGAAGCCGGTGGTGACGATGCCGAACACGCGGCCGGCCATGCCGGGTGGGGCGGCGGCGCGCACCAGCATATCGCGCGACGGCATGATCATGCCGGCGAGGAACCCGGCCGCCGCCATGGCCGGCAGCAGCAGCACTACGCCCATGTCGAAAGTGCCGATCCCGAAGGTGATGGCGGCCGCAGCGCCGAACCCGGCTGCGGCTACTTCCGCGTGCCGGCGCGTTGCATCCGCGATGAAGCCGCCAGCCAACACGCCGATAGCGGTGGCCGCCAGGTAGGCTGAGAGTGCGGCGTTGGCTGCCGAGACCTGCACGCCATACAGCGCCACCAGCGCCACCACGGAGAATGCAGTGATCGCGCCGGAGGAGAGGCTGAGCAGCGCGAACAGGCCGGTCAGGCTGATCACCGCGGGCGAGAGCAGGACGCGCGCGGGCGCCTCCTCCTCCCGCCGTGCAGCGGGACGCGGCGTCGCCGCCTCGGTCGAGTGCGGGCGTCAGCAGCAAAGGCACGGCGACGATCAGCCCGAGTGCACCGGCGCAGATCAGCGCGACGCGTAAGCCGAAATTGGTGGCCAGCAATACCATCACGGTTGGCGCTATGGCGCCGCCGAGGAAGCCGGCGAAGGTGTGGATCGAGAACGACCGTCCGACGCGCGCGGGATCGATCACCGATCCCAGAACCGAATAGTCCGCCGGGTGATAGACCGCGTTGGCAACACCGAACAGCGCCGCGGCGCAGATCATCCAGGGATAGGACGGAAATACGCCGATCGAACCGTAGGCGATGCCGGACAGGCAAAGTCCGAAGATCAGCATGCGGCGCGAGCCGAACCGGTCCACCGCATAGCCCATGGGGGCCTGCACCAGGGCCGAGGTCACGTTGGAGATGGTGATCACCAGCCCGAGTTCGACGAAGCCGACGCCCATGCGCTGGCGCAGCAGGAAGAACAGCGGCGGCAGCACGAGGTAGTGGAAGTGGCTGACGAGGTGTGCCGAGGAGATCAGCCAGAGCGCGCGCGCCTCGCTCAGTCTTGGTGTCCTGGACGTCATGGCGGGTTCATAGCCGATCCAGCATGGGATGGCGACTGCGGGCGCCCCGCCAGCCTTTTGCCGTCGCGGTGAGCTCATCGCGAGGGCCGCTCCCATGTGGAAGCCGATCGTGATACGGCGGCTGGTGCATCACCCGTGCGGGAGGCGAAGACATGTCCAGGTGGCGGATCGGCGACGTGACAGTGACAAAGATCGTCGAGCTCGAGGTGACGGGTGGAAGCCGCTTCATCCTGCCGCAGGCGACGCGCGAGGCGATCCAGCCGATCGCCTGGTTGCGTCCGCACTTCGCCGACGAGGACGGCAGGCTGCGCATGAGCATCCACAGCCTGATCGCGGAGACCCCGACGCGGCGCATCGTGGTGGACACCTGCCTGGGCAATGACAAACAGCAGCGGCGGATACCGACCTGGAACGATTTGCACGGACCGTTCCTGGAGGACTTGGCCGCGGCGGGTTATCCGCGCGAGTCGATCGACACGGTGCTGTGTACCCACCTGCATGTGGACCATGTCGGCTGGAACACGATGCTGGTGAATGGCAGGTGGGTGCCGACGTTTCCTCGCGCACGCTACCTGATGGGGCGCGTGGAATACGAACACTGGTCGAAGCCGCAAGGGCGCGACGACATGGCGCCAGTGTTCAGCGATTCGGTGCAGCCGGTGTTCGATGCGGGGCTGGTCGATCTGGTGAAGACCGACGCGCGCATCTGCGAGGAGATCGACCTGGTGCCCACCATCGGCCATACGCCGGGCCATGTCAGTGTGCGCATCCGTTCGCGCGGCGAAGAGGCGCTGATCACCGGCGACTTCATGCACCATCCGTGTCAGATCGCGCACCCCGAATGGGCATCAACGGCCGATTCCGATCCCGAGCAGGGGCAGCGCACGCGCGAGATGATGTTCGAGCGATTGGCGGGAACACCGGTCCTGGTGATCGGCACGCATTTCGCCGGCGCTACCGCCGGGCACCTTGTGCGGGACGGGCGGGCCTACCGGCTGGACGTGTAAGCCCGGCCGGGTTCGGTTACGCCGGAACCTGCTCGCCGAGCCAGTCGATGGCTGCCTGTGCGCCGCCCTTGCCATGGGGGATGTTCAGTGCGGCCAGCGCCATTTCGATCACGCTGAGCGTGCCAAGGACCATCGGCGCGTTGACATGCCCCATATGCGCGATGCGGAACGCCTTGCCGGAGAGCTCGCCGATGCCGTGGCCCAGTACCACGCCGCACTTCTCCTCGCAGTACGCGCGGAGCTCATCGGGGTCGTAGCCGTTCGTGAGCACCGGCGTGACCGTATCGCAGCGCTCGTCGGGCTCGGGGACGTTGAAACCGAGTACCTGGCCTTGCGCCCACACGGCAACTGCACGGCGTACCGACTCGGCCAGCAGCCGGTGACGGCGGAACACGTTCGGCAGCCCCTCCTCGAACAGCATGTCGAGCGCCTGGCGCAGCGCGTACAGCAGATGCTCGGGCGGCGTGCCGGCATACTTCTGGTAGTGCTGTTCGCCATCGCGATCGGTCCAGTCCCAATAGGGCGTGCGTAGGTCGGCTTTCCGATGTGCCACACGGGCGCGCTCGCTGGCTGCGACGAAGCCCAGGCCCGGCGGCGCCATCAGCCCCTTCTGCGAGCCCGACATCGCGACATCCACGCCCCAATCGTCCATGTCGAACGGCATGCAGCCCAACGAGGCCACCGCATCCACCATGAGCAGCGCATCGTGGCCCGCGGCGCGAACCGCCTGGCCGATTGCGGCGATGTCGTTCACCACGCCCGACGCGGTATCGATCTGCGCCACCAGCACGGCCTTGAGCGTGCTGCCGCCGGGGGACTTGCGATCGGCCCTAAGGCGCGCCTCGACCTCCGCGGGGCGGACGGCGCGGCGCATGTCGCCCTTGAGCACCTCGACCTCACAACCCATGCGGCGGGCGTGCTCGCCCCAGTTCACCGCAAACCGGCCGCTCTCGAGCACCAGGACCCTTGTCGCCCCGGGAAAGGACGTTGGTGAGAGCCGCCTCCCAGGCACCATGGCCGTTGGCGATGTAAATGTAGGTGTGGCCCGTGGTGTTGAACACGCGCGCCATGTCGCGAAGCAGGCCATCGGTGAGCGCCAACAACGGGCCGGAATAGATCTCCACCGCGGGGCGGTGCATCGCCCGCAGCACCTCGTCCGGCACCGTGGTCGGTCCCGGGATGGCTAGGAATTCACGGCCTGCGCGTACGCTCATTCGAACTTTCCCTCCATGCCCCTATGCCGAGACGACAATAGCACGTGCCTGCATATGGCGCTCCCGACCACGCTGGAGCAGTCCGACCGGCAAAGGGTGATCAGGCTGACTGCGCGCTTGCAGTTTCCGCGAGCTGCCGTGGACCGGCAACGCGAGAGGGCGACAGCATCGAGCGTATTGCTGAAAGTTTCGCCGCCAGAATATCGGACACAGAGGTCGCGGCGGCCTTGCTGTCCGAGGGGTGCCCGCCACTGGATGATCTCACTTCCGGCGGGTCCGGCAACATCGTCTGCAGCGCCCGCAGACGCGCGGTCACCTTGCCAGCCGGCTCTCGCAACGACTCGCGGGTCATATGCATCAGCGATGGCCATCCATCCAGCATCGCGTCCAGCCGCCCGATCGTTTTGCGGAGAACCGCCCGCTCGGAATCCCAGCGCTTTATCGTTCCGACGATGTCGAGCACGGCAAAATCCAGCATCTCAAGCACGGTGCTCGAAAGGTGCGCGGTTCGCTTCGCCGCGTCCGCAATGGCACCGAGGTGCATACCGATCTCCGGGGCGGCCGATTTCGGCAGTGGCCAGCGTGCTTTGTTCGAATGCATCGATCTCACGATGCACCACACGCAGCCAGCCGGATTGCACCGATGTGCTGACCAATCCGAGGGGAGCGAGCAAAGCGGTGAACTCACTGATACGCTGATGCATGTCCCGCTGCTTCACGCCCATCGCCTTGGCAGCGGTCTTGACCGCTGATTTCGCCTCGTGCGCCGGCCAGCGAGCGGGATCCGCGGCGAATGACGTCAGGTCGGCGCCACAGCTTTCGAGCAGGTGCAGGATCAGGATCAGCTCCATATCGGCGCTCCTGGCCTGCTCGGAGTGGGCGCTTTCACGCTCTCTGGCCTTCGCTTCCGGGCCCAGTGCGCCGGACAGCGCAAGACGGCTGACCACGACGCGAACATCGGCAGGCGTGCATGCCCTGGCTTCGCCGACAGCCTGATGCAGCGCCTTGTCATGTTCCGTCATCGCGGTCACGAGTGGCAGGCTGCTCCAGGGCACGATGTAGGCAGTGCCGTTGTTGGCGAAGTCGCGCAGGATGGCGATCAGTCCATCGCGTTCGTCGTGGCAAACCCGCGCCATCCGCAGCGAGGGTGACTTCGAATGGCACGACCGCGCCGCGCAGCGGATGCCGTGCGAGCCAATTGCCCAGTCTTGCAGCATCTAACCTGAACCAACGCCTCATGCTTGGGCCCGCCGACGATCGTTCACCCGTTGCCCATTGTCGCCGGAACAACTGAACAAGGGGTACCCGAAGGGGCGGATACTTGCATGCGCCTGTCTGACCAACTTGACCAACGGCCGGTTAGCGTCTACTTGACCAAGTTGGTCAGAGGAGGTAGGCGGGGTGTCGACGGTCAATCTGTACGAAGCGAAAACGCGCCTCTCTTCGCTGGTCGATCGGGCCGCGGCGGGGGAGGAGATCGTGATCGCCAAGAACGGCGTCCCGCGGGCACGGCTGGTGCCGGTGGTGACTCAGGCCGTCCAGCGCCAGCCAGCCAATGCGCTGCGGGTCGAGGACATCGCCGCGGACTTCGATACGCCGGACGTCGCCATCGCACGCATGTTCGCGGGTGATGCCAGTTGATCCTGCTGCTCGACACGCATGTGTTTCTGTGGTGGGACAGCAATCACGCCGCATTGCCTGCCGAGGCGAAGGCTTTGATCGCGGACGGCACAAACCGTGTGCTCGTCAGTGCCGGGTGCATCTGGGAAATCGCCATCAAACGCCGGCTCGGCAAGCTGAGGTTTGCCGGTTCGCCCACTGCCGCAATTGCAGCGAACGGGTTCGAGGAGCTTCCCATCCTGCCGCTCGATGCCGCGCAGGCAAGCGAGTTGGCGTGGACACACGCCGATCCGTTCGACCGCCTATTGGTTGCTCAGGCAACGCGACTTGCCGCGACGCTGGTCACGGCCGACGCGGCTATGCGGAACTATGGCAGGTTGGCGCTGCTGTGGGCTGGGTGAGGGGACGGTGCACCCGCAGGCCTCGGGCTAAAAGGCGGCGCGCGCGTAGCGAACCAACGAACTGCAGCGGGTGCAGGGGTCATTCAAAAGCAAAGACGCGCTTCCAGTCCTTCTTCATGCTGATCACCGTCCACCCCTTAAACTCCGCTTCGTCCATTAGCGATCCGTCGAAGGTGCCGACCCTGGTGTTCGGCAACCCACCCGCCGGGCCATACGCATACTCTCGTTGTGCATCGTCGTGGTGCACCAGCATCTTCAGCCGCGTGCCATCTCCCGCGCCGGTCCACTCCAGCATCTCCCGGTCCCCAGTGGAGTTGCCGAAGGCAGCATAAGGACGTTTGCCGATGAACAAATCGATCCCGATCGCCTTGGCCGCGTGGTCGTCATTGAAGAATAGCTTGGGCAGCCGCATCAGTTCCGCTCGACCGTTGCTGATTTCATACTTCGTGGCGATACTCGATCCCACTATTTGCTCAGGCGGAACACCGTAAACCCTCTGGGCATAGGCCCGCACAAAGTCCTGTCCCCCGCCGGTAACGATATACGTCCTGAACCCGTTGGCCCGCAGGTGGTCCATCACCTCACGCATCGGCTGGTAGACGAGTTCCGTGTACAGCCGCTTAAATCGCGGATGCTTTGCCGTTGCCATCCAATGCCTGACGATACCCAGAAAATCCGCCTGGCTCATGCCGGCATGGGTGACGAAGACGATCTTCGCCCAGTCGCTTTCAGAGAACTTCGCAATGGCGGCTTCGTCACCGGCAAGCACTGTCTTGAACGGCTCGCGCTCTTTCCACTCCGGATGTTTCGGCGCCAACGCATGTAGGCGTTCGAGGGCGAACATCGCCTGAACGTAGACAGGATGCTCCACCCACAGCGTGCCGTCTTGGTCGAAGGTGGCAATGCGGTCTTCCGGCGACACCTGGTTGGAGGTGGTGCGGACAAAATCCAAGATCGCCTGTTTTGCTGCCCCGTCGCTCCATGACGCGAGCGGATCCGTTGCTTGGCCCTGGGCGCTCGCATCCGGAACCGCTGAAGCTGCGGCGACAAGTGTCGTCACGCCCAGCAGTACGGATCGGCGGCCAGGCGCCGCACTTAGGATGACGTTCGACATCGTCTCTCCCTTTACATCGGCTCACCGCATCGGGCTGCCCCGAATCTTAGGTGGCAGGGATGATCGAGCCGACGCTCAGTTCCCGGTCGGGAGTGGGATGCTGACCCCTTCCTTCGCCAGTTCGTCCCGCACGAACTGGAAACGCTGATACTGCGTCAACGTGATCGGTCCGGTATAGGTCTCGCCCTGCAGCTTGCGCGGCGGGTATTTCACATAGGTCGCCATCAGATCTTTGATGGCTTGGTTGATCGTGATCATGACCCACGTACGCTCGGTATAGTTGTTCATGAAAATATCGTAGCGTTCCTGAGGGTCCTGCCAAAGATCAAAGACCTGCGGAACAGTCGCGACATATTCCGCCGGCCCCTTCCAGCCAAGGTTTGAGTCCACGGCGAGGCCACCGGTTTTTGCGCCGTCCGCGCCGCGGATGTTGAAGAGCGCCTTGTAGTTGCCGACGCGAGCGGCGCCGGGAGTGAGTTCATCCTCGGTAAAGTAGAACCAGGAAGTGCGCGGCGATTTCCCCGTGCCGAACAGCACGGGTGTGAGATCGTAACTATCGAAGATGATCGGCTTTCCTTCGCGGTCATTCTGCGGCAGCTGTGCCCCGCCGAGTGAGGCGAACGTCGCCATGTAGTCCAACCCGCCAACGATCTCCGAGTTCCTGCTGCCGGCCTTGATACCCGGCCCCCAGGCGAGCGACGGTACCCGCGAGCCGCCCTCGCGGTCCGTGCCTTTCGTGCCGCGGAACGGCGTATAGCCGGCGTCCGGATAGACGTCCTGCCAGGCACCATTGTCGGAGGTCCAGAAGACATAGGTGTTCTTGTCCAGACCGAGCGCGCGCACCTTGTCCATGATACGGCCGATGCGCGTGTCGTTCTCAACGACCGAATCAGCGAACTTGGACTTCGACATCGACTTGTGCACGAATTCCGGCGCCGGCAGGTTTGGCTGGTGCACCTTCATGAAGTTGATGCTCATGAAGAACGGCTGGCCCGACTTGCCGTTTCGATCGAGATAGTCCAGCGACGCTTTCTCGACATACTCGTCGAAGAACGGGATCCCGACGACACCTTGATCGGGCGTATTGACGTATTCGCCGTTGATCTTGAAATCCTCATGCGGCGCCTCGCCGGCATTGCCCGACAGCGCGCCCTTGGTCACCTTCTGGAACATTTCCCGCAGCTTCGGGTCCATGTCGGGGAACCACTCGGGGTCGCCATACGTGTAGGCGTTCAGATGGTAGAGCCCGCAGTACTTCATCTCGTCATAGCCCTGCGCGTTCGGCAACGCGTAGTCGGCTTCCCCGAGATGCCACTTGCCGACGAAGAAGGTCTTGTAGTTTGCCGTCTTCAGTACCGAGGCGAGGGTCCATTCGGCCGCCGGCAAGCCGCCGCCCTGGCCCTGAAACGCGACCGTCGTCATGCCGCTGCGATTGGGGATCCGACCCGTCTGCATCGCGGCACGACCCGGCGTGCAGCTCGGCTGCGCGTAGAACGACGTGAACATCATGCCTTCCGTCGCCAGGCGGTCGATATTCGGCGTCGGCATGCCCCGCGCTTCGCCGCCGAGATAGCAGCCGGCGTCGCCATAGCCGAAATCATCAGACACAATCATGATGATGTTGGGCTTGTTGCCGCTCGCCGCCGTCACCGGCTGACTGGCGGTCTGCGCCTCCGTTGCGGCAGCCAGAACCGTGGCTGCCGCCGCCGTCGTCGTGCCCAGCAATACGCCGCGGCGGCCCAGGCCAATTTTGCCGCTGCTTTCGCTCATGAGGCGCTTCCTTTCTTGTGTTACGACGCAACGAAATCCGACATGGCTCGTCGAGGTATCGACGGGCTCGGCGTGTCTGGCAGCCGGCCGGTAGCGACGGCAGTAGTTGGGTGCGCAAAGATGCGACCCGCCCTTGATGACCTTGCGCGGGATCCTGATGTCGGGCAACTGCGGGTCGTAGCTTGCCGCTTCCGGACCGCCGCGCGGGTTCGTGGGAATGCAACACGCTTTGGGTGCATTGGCCATATGCTGCGTCGACCACCAATCTGTGGTCCACTCCCACACATTGCCGATCATGTCGTAGAGACCGTAACCGTTCGGCGGGAAAGCTCTGACCGGCGACGTGCGCTTGAAGCCCGGCCGTCTATGATGTGGGAATTCGCCATGCCAGGTATTGGCCATCGCGCGGCGGTTGGGCATGAACTCGTCGCCCCAGGCGAACTCCGCGCCATCAAGTCCCCCGCGCGCCGCGAACTCCCATTCCACCTCCGTCGGCAGCTCCTTGCCCGCCCATCTCGCGTAGGCCAGTGCATCCGCGAAGCTCACATGCACAACCGGATGATGATCGAGGCCCTTGATGCTGCTGCCGGGACCATACGGCTGCCGCCAGTTGGCGCCCCTGAGCAGGGTCCACCATTGGCTCCAATCCCTCAGATCAACCCGGTGCTTCGGCGGCGTGAACACCAGCGAGCCCGCGAAGATCAAATCCGGCAGCGAACCCGGATAATCCTTCGGATTGGGCACCATCTCGGCAAAGGTCACATGGCCGGTGGCACGAACGAATTCCGCAAACTGCCGGTTGGTCACCGGTGTTATATCGATCCAGAAGCCATCGACGGTCACAAGGTGGGATGGGCCTCCTCCGGATAGTGGTGATCTGAGCCCATGCGAAATGTGCCGCCGGGCACCTGAATTATGTCTGCGTGCACGACGTCGCGATTTGGCTGACCGCGTGCCAACGTCAGCATTCGGTTACGGCGCCAGCCGTCGGACATCTCTGTGACATGGGACAAAATTCTCCACGCTGCCGCGAGCGGGCCAACGAAGTTTCAGGATTGAGCTAACCAAGCATGCGATACTGTCAGCGGCAAGGGGTCGCAAGGACCTGGCACATGACCCGTCGTGCGACTCCCTGGACGGCGTCGCAGGGCTGCAAGGTGATCTGCCCTTCCGCGAAGCGGCGATGGTCACGACTGCATAACGTCGTTATTTCCCGATAGCTGCGTTGCGTTCAGGGCTGCCGTTTGCGACCCCTCTCGGCAACCAGCGTGCTCCATCCGGTCCGCCCAATACCCGGAATCACTGATCGCGGCACGCGTCCCTGTCATTACGCGGGCCGCGAGCGAAAGCGTGGCGGGACGAAGCAATCTCAGGCAAATGCGCACCTGACGCGGGATTGCTTCCCTTCGCTCGCATGACACGTGGGGCTGACTTGCGCTGCACTGAGAGCAAGGTACTAGCAGAAGGAACTGAGAAAGTTATGACCATTCTGACCGCGGTCGCCGAGTGGAGCCTTCTCGCTTTCGGCATCTTGCTTCTCCTGCTGCAATTGCTTGCACATGAGGTCGGTATCGGATCGGCTATAAACAACGGGGCAAATCGGCAGGCCGATCGGAGAGCACTGCGATCGTGGTGGGCGGTCTACTCGGTCTTCTCGCCTTTGTGCTGGCACTGACACTGTCGTTTGCCAACAGCCGCTTCAATGAGCGACGCCAAGGGACGCTGGCTGAGGCCAACGCTATAGGAACGGCCTGGCTTCGCGCGGCGGCGATCGGCCAGCCGCGCGGCGACGAGATTGCGCGACTGCTCGAGCAGTACACGCAGGTGCGATTGGATTTCGTCCGAACCGGAGATGATCCCGACCGGCTTGCGCAGATCAATCAGAGAACCAATACATTGCAGTCGGCGATCTGGGGCCACGCGGCGGCCATCGTGCGGGAACATCCAGGGCCGGTCGCAACATGGCTGGCGTCTTCCGTCAACGATGCGTTCGATGCTGGCGCTGACGAGCGGTTCGGGTTCGCGCTGAAACTTCCGAGCCAGGTATTTTGGTTGATCGTCGGCCTCTCGATCTTGAGCATTGGGGCTGTCGGCTATCAGCTCGGCCTCAAAGGAGGCGCCATCAGGCTGATGGTATTGTTACTCACTGTCGTTTGGACGGTAGTCATCGTCGACATTCTTGATTTGGCAGCCGGGCGATTTGGCAACTTCCGCACAGATCCGATCGCCTACGAATGGGCGCTTCAAGGCTTCAAGGGCGGCGTAAGAATTTCGCCGCTGCCGCAGTAATGGCACCCAGGATGGCCCAGCGCCTCCGCCTCACTCTGCGACAGCCAGTTGCCGTTGTTCAGCTGCTGGACCAGCGGCAGCGCGGGCTGCTGCTGCGCATCGGCAGCCAGGCCATGGATGGTCGCGGCCGCAAGGAAACCGGTTCGCACGCCAACTTTCAGCATGAATGAATATCCTAATGGGCTATCGTTCAGTGCTGCTTTTCGGTTTTCGGCGGCTGCCAGGACCCATCCAGAATTGCCTGCTCGCCCCAATAGGCACGGATGTAAAGGGAGAATGTGCCCTCCGGTGCAGGCAGCCAGTTTGCCTCGCGAGCGGCCCCCGGATTCTTCCCGCCGGCATACAGCGTCAGCGATCCATCCGCGTTTTGTTTCAAGCCCTGGTTTTTTAGTCCCCAGCGAATAGCGATTTAGCGGGTTGGGGTGAAACAGGTGCTTATCGTTGTAGAGCGTCAGCGACCAGAAGCCGCGCACGGGCGGCGTCTGGCCCGCGGAGAACGTGACGGCATAGGTGTTCGTGCCGTGCAGCTGGGCGCCTTCGGTATCGCGGTCGGTGTAGAAATACTGCGTTTCGTTCGGGCGGTTATCGAACATATTGGACCTCGCGGTGCCGAGCCGGTCGAAATAGTCCACGCCGAACTCGGCATTATGCTTGGACCGATTCCAGTTGTTGCCAGCCGGCACGCCGTTGTGCCGCCACTGGAAAAACGGCGCCACGATATCGCGTTCCGACGCCACCGCGGTCTCTCTCAGCACGCGTGCGATGGCCGGGTCGGCTTTCGCGACATTCAGCAACTGACGAAAGTTGGCATACATCGCCTCCTCGCCGGGCAGCGGCGGCACGCTATCGAGCACAGCCGGAAGCTTGGCGAAGAACTGCTCCGGCACCACCCATTTCGTCTCGCTGCCGTTCGAAGGCGGTGCTGGGAAGTGCGGCAAGGCGGCATAGTCCATCGTCTTCATCTGTCCGTCGAATTCGGGGAGCGGATAGACGACGATCTGATTGATCAGTGGACGGATCGCCGCCCGATCCGCGGCGGTATCGTTCAGGAAGACGCGCGGGATGGTATTGGCGAGCTCGGTCGGGCTACGCACCACCGCCGTAATGCCGGCTGGCACGCTGCCTTGCCATCGTGCTCCAGCAAGCAAATAGAAGCCTGGCCGTGTGCCATACGGTTTGCCGACCTGGCCGAATTGGTCCGAACGTCCATCGTAAAAGGCGTAGACCCAGAAGCGGTCGGCGAAGTCGGGAACCTGAACCACCACCGGCTCGTCGTCGAGCGAGAAGAAGCCGAGGCCGTAAACAACATCCTGATTTGGGCACGTGACGAAATGCTCTTGCGGAGCGATGTAGTCCACCAACATGGCAATCCGCCCACGGGGAGCCACCGGCACGATGCCTCCGAGCAGGCTGGGCTTCGGTGCTTGAATGATCGAAGCGCGGCGGTTCACCATGTTCACCAGCGGCCAGCCCCAGGCGTAGGCGAACTGTGCCAGCATGCGTGCATAACCCGGAGGCATGTCGACGCCGTCTGCGGGCTTTGTTATCTGCTCGAAGGAGACGGGCGCCGCGGCAGGTGTTCCGCTTGTGGGCGCTGCGGCAGTGGGTCCTTGCTGGGCTTGTGCCACCCGAACTGGAGCAACCGCACCGGCTACCAAACCGGCCGTGGCGGCAACCAGAGCGTCGCGACGCATGGAGTTTGCGACCATTGAATTTCAATCTCCCCAATATTGCCGTAGCGACGCGTTAGCCCCGGTCGGCTGCCCAGAAGGCATTCGCCGGCCTCTCTAAGCATGATGAGTTCAGGCTTGACCTCATTATGCTTCAACGGAAGAGTTCATTCATCACACTCGCGGCAGGACAGCCCGCGTTCAGCGCGGGAACAGGAACTGCAACTGGAACCTGATCGCCCAGGATGGTCCCAGGCTGGTGCGGATCGGATAGTCGAAGGCCTGCAAGGAGGCGTTCATTGGCTGTGAGCCGATGCGGAAGATCTTCCCGAGGCCGCCCCCGACAGGAACGTTCCAGCAGTTCCCCGAGGCGGCGGTCCAATCTGCCGTTATGATCGGCGCACTGACGAGATACCAGCCACCAGACAAGTTGTAGTTCACGAAGGGCTGTAGGAGCAGTTGGCTCACGTCTTTGCGGCTGCTAGGGCCGGCAACCGACCAGAGCTGCCGTCCAAGGATGCCGATGACCCAAGGCTTGGGCATCACCAGGGCGACGGCCCCAGGACCCATGCTCAGCTTGCCCGACCCGATCTCCGAATTCGTCGCCGTCGGCAGCGTGACAGACGGGCCGAGGCCCCAAATCAACCCCTTCGATGCCGCCGGCGAGATGTAGAAGGTCTGGTTGATGTCACCGAGCCCAAATACCGAACTGCTGCCGGCTGGCTCGCCGGCATTGTCGGCGAGACCCGGCACCAATCCCGGGACGTAGATCAGCGGGGCAATGGTGCGGCTGATCACATTCCAATCGCCGAAGGTGAACGGCAGCACCGGCTGGATATTCAGCACATTGCCGACCGCATTGCGGGTCGGACCGGCGCCACCAAAAATGTTGTTCTGGAAAGGCAGGCTATAAGTCGCTGCGACCGGATTTCTGGGCCGCGGCCGCCAGATCGGCATCGGACTGCTGCGCGGCTACGCCTGGGCCGCCCAACAGCGCGCCGATCAATGCCAGCCACCGTCCGACGGTTGATTTGCTCAACATGCCCGCGTCATTGTCCACGCAATTCCAACCATGCGTTGTCGGCAGATACCGACCGCCTGCGTCTAGTCCGCCGCTGCCGCCGCCTGCGGCTCGTTCGCCCGCCGCACCCGCAGCCTTCGTATCCGTCGCGGATCTGCATCCAGCACGCGGAACTCGATGCCAGACGGATGGCTGATCACCTCGCCCTTGGCCGGCACCCGCCCGGCCAGCGTGAACACCAGGCCGCCAACCGTGTCGATATCGGCGTCCCGCTCGTCTTCGCTCAATACCGAGCCGACGCGATGCTCGAACTCCTCGACCGGCAGGCGCGCATTGATATCCAGCGCGCCGTCGGGGCGTTCGACCACCATCGCGGCCTGCACCTCGTCGTGCTCGTCGGCGATATCGCCGACGATCGTCTCCACCAGGTCCTCGATCGTCACCAGCCCATCGACGCCGCCATATTCGTCGATCACCAGCGCCAGGTGCATGCGCTGCTGGCGCATCTGCAGCAGCAGGTCCAGCACCGGCATCTGCGGCGCCACCATCAGCGGCCGGCGCAGGATCGCCTCCAGCGAGAACGCCTCCGGCCGCCCGACATAGGCAAACACATCCTTGATGTGCACCATGCCGATGATGTCATCGAGCTGTTCGCGGTATACCGGCAGCCGCGAGTGGCCTTCGGTGCGGATCTGCTGCAGCGCCTGCTCCAGCGTCACGTCGACCCGCATGGCGACGATATCGGCGCGCGGCACCATCACGTCATCGGCGGTGGTCTCGCGCAGGCGCAGCACGTTGGCGATCAGTGCGCGCTCCTGCCGGTCGAGCTCGGGCTGCTCGCCGGCGACCACCTGTTCGTCGGCCGCCTCCTGCACCAGCTCGGCGATCGACTCCCTCAGCGAATGCTCCGGCTGACGCCCGAGCATCTGACGCAATCGATCGAGCAGCGTGTTGCGGTTGTGGCCGTTGCTCATGCGCGCTTCCATGGGTTGGGCACGCGGAGCCGGTGCAGGATGCGCGCCTCGGCCAGCTCCATGCGGCGCGCGTCGCCGGGATGGTGATGGTCGTGACCGGCCAGGTGCAGCGCGCCATGCACCACGAGGTGCGCCAAGTGGTGGGCAGGGCGCCGCTTCGCCTCCGCCGCCTCGCGGCGCACCACGCCCAGCGCCAGCAACATCTCGGGCGCCGGTGCGGTGTAGGTCAGCACGTTTGTGGGTTTGTTCGCGACCGCGATGCCGAGCGTTCAGACGATGCACGGTGCGGTCGGCGACCAGCACCACGGTGCCGTGCGCGCCCGCCGCACGGGCAGCGCGGCGCCGGCGACCATATCGGCGTGTCGGACCAACCGCCGCCAGGCCGGTTCCGCCACAATGACGCTGACCTCGTCTCGGATCCCCGCTCGCGCGGGGCTACGACTTGCCCCGGGTCCATCGCCTTATTTGCCGGTCGCCTCGCTTTCGCCGCGTCGGCGCGCCTCGCGTCGCTTGTCGCCTTCCGCCGTGGCGCGCTGATCATAGGCGTCCACGATGCGCGCGACCAGCGGGTGACGCACCACGTCGCGGCTGCCCAGCCGGACCACGCCGATGCCCTGGACGCCCTCCAGCGTATCCAGCGCGTCGCGCAGGCCGGACCGCATGCCGGACGGCAAATCGACCTGGGTCAGATCGCCCGTGACCACCATGCGGGTGCCCTCGCCCATGCGGGTCAGCCACATCTTCATCTGCGCCGGCGTGGTGTTCTGCGCCTCGTCCAGGATGGCGTAGGAGCGCGCCAGGGTGCGGCCGCGCATGAAGGCCAGCGGCGCCACTTCGATCTCGCCATTGGCCAGCCGACGGATCACCTGCTCAGCCGGCAGCATGTCGAGCAGCGCGTCATAAAGCGGGCGCAGATAGGGATCGATCTTCTCCTTCAGGTCGCCTGGCAGAAAGCCCAGCCGCTCGCCGGCTTCCAGCGCGGGGCGGGACAGGACCAGCCGGTCCACCTTGCCAGCCTGCAGCATGGCGACCGCCTAGGCGGCGGCCAGATAGGTCTTGCCGGTGCCGGCCGGGCCGATGCCGAACACCATCTCGTGCGTCGCCAGCGCGTCGATATAGGCGGCTTGCCCCGGGCTGCGCGGCCCCACCGCGCCGCGCCGGGTGCGAATCGCCGGCAGGTCGGGCAGCGGCAGCTGCGGATCCGAATCGATCTCGGCCATGCGGATTGCTGCATCCACTTCGGGCCGGCCGATGCTTTCGCCACGTTCCAGCCGGTGCCACAATCCTTCCAGCGCCGCCTGCGCGGCATCAACCCGCGCGGCTCACCGCTGATCGCGACCCGGTTGCCGCGGCAGGACATGCGCACGCCAAGGCCCTGCTCGATGCGGACCATGTGGCGGTCGTGGTCGCCGAGCAGTAGCGGCAGCAGCGTGTTGTCACCGAATTGGAGGGTCACGGCCTTGCCATGACGGGGAAGCGGCGGGGATGGCAGTAATCGCGGCGGACTGGCTCAAGCGCAGGCTGCTCCTTCCTATGCCCGGGCGACAGCCCGATCTCAGTCGTCATGCCGGCTTGTCCGGCCACCAGGGTTCCAGAGAGTGAGTTAGGCAGTGCAGCGGCGATCTGCACCGGCAATTCGCTGGCCGATCAGATTTTGCGGCCCCGTTACATGCACCGGCTGAAGGAATGGTGAGCGTCCGGCGATCTGGCCGGGGTGGCGGCCCGGGCCGGTGAACAGCACCGGCAGCACTTTGCCCGATGCAGCTGCTGTTGAACTGCGCCTGCTGGTCGGCGCAGCAGCGCCTGAAGCTCGGCAAGCCGGCGCTCCTTGTCGGCTTCCGGCACCTGTGCTGGCAACGCCGGCCGCGGCGGCGTGCCGGGTCGCGGCGAGTATTTGAAGCAGAACGCCTGGGCGAAGCCGACCCGCGCGCACCAGCGCCAAGCGTCGCTTCGAAATCGCGTTCGGTTTCGCCCGGGATGGCCGACAATGAAATCCGA
The DNA here is from genome assembly GCA_963758595.1 of uncultured Alphaproteobacteria bacterium. GTDB lineage: Bacteria > Pseudomonadota > Alphaproteobacteria > Acetobacterales > Acetobacteraceae > JAMXLO01. Next base: position 65,380 of record CAVWWB010000023.1, on the reverse strand, counting down.
CGACAGGGCGATGTCGGGCCGCGCGGCGCGCAGCTTGTCCACCAGCCGGAGATAATCGGCGGCCGTGTGCTGGCGGTTCATCGCGGCCAGCACCCGGTCGGAGCCCGACTGCACCGGCAGGTGCAGGAACGGCATCAGCTACCGGCAGATCCCGGTGTGCCGCGATCAACTCGTCGTCCATGTCGCGCGGATGGGAGGTGGTGTAGCGCATGCGTTGGATCTCCGGCAGCGATGCCAGCTCGCGCAGCAGGCGGCCCAAGCCCCAGGTGCCGCCATCGGCGCGCCTCGCCGTGCCAGGCATTGACGTTCTGGCCCAGCAGCGTGATCTCGCGCGCGCCTTGCGCCACCAGATCGCCGCGCCTCGGCGATGATCGCCGCCGCCGGGCGGCTGACCTCGGCGCCGCGCGTGTAGGGCACCACGCAGAAGCTGCAGAAGCGTGTCGCAGCCTTCCTGGATCGTCAGGAAGGCGGTGATGCCTTGCGGCGCGGCGGCATCGGGCAGGAAGTCGAATTTGTCCTCGGGCGGGAAATCGGTCTCGAGCACCGCCCCGCCAGCACGCGCCGCGCGTGCGATCATCTCCGGCAGGCGGTGATAGGTCTGCGGCCCCAGCACGATGTCCACAGACGGCGCGCGCGCCAGGATCTCCGCGCCTTCGGCCTGGGCGACGCAGCCGGCCACCGCCAGGATCATTCGGCCGCCGTTCGCCGCCTTCGCTCCTTCAACCGGCGCAGCCGGCCGAGTTCGGAAAACACCTTCTCCGCCGCCTTGTCGCGGATATGGCAGGTATTGAGGATCACCATGTCGGCGCCATCGCGGCACCGGCCACGGCGCGTAACCCAGCGGGGCCAGCACGTCCGCCATCCGGCCGCTGTCGTAGACGTTCATCTGGCAGCCCCAGGTGATGACGTGCAGACGCCTCGGGCCAACCTCGAATGTGCTCATCGAGGCAGAGGAATTGGCGGGCTCATCGATCCGGTCAAGCGTCGCAGCTCAGATTGATCTCCGATCCGGCAGTGCAGTTTGGCAGGAAGTCCCGTCATCGTGTCAACCGTTTCTCAAGCGTGATGGCCCCTGAGCCTTCCGCGCCATGCTCAGGCGTAGGCCGGTCCGTTGGCGGCGTCCGGTACGATCGCTGGTGGCTCGATCGGCCGGTTTTGTCGCAGCGTCGCCGCGCCGTCGGCCACCGCCTGCCAGACGGCATGCGACAGCGCCTTGCGGCTCGCGAAGCGCGACGGGTCCAGCGGCGCATGCAGGAGCACGCTGGCGCGGAGGCCGCGATGCTGGGCGAGGCGCCAGAAGTGCGTCGCCAGATCCATGTCACCATACCAGGCGAAGACCGGGCGGCTGGCCCGGCCGGTCGGCAGCCCGTCCAACCGATCATACACCACGGATACCGGCTGGATCAGCGGCGGGTCGTCGCCCTCGGCGATGGCGAAGAACGAGCTGCGGAACGGTAGCACACGTGAGCCATCGGAAGTGGTTCCTTCCGGGAATAGTAGCAGGTTGTCGCCCTGGACCAGTCGCTCGCGCATGACGTTGCGCTCGCGTCCGGTCGCATGGCGCTGGCGGGAAATGAACACTGTTCGGCCAAGTCGGGCGACAGGACCCGACGAATGGCCAAGCGCCGACTTCATCCTTGGAGACGAAGCAGGCATGCAAGCAGCTTCCCAACACGGGGACGTCGAGCCAAGACGAATGGTTTGAAACGAATACGACCGGGCGGCTAGTTTCCTGGTAGGCGGGGGTGCCGATCACCCGTACCCTCACCCCAAGCAGGCGGCTGACCACCGCCCAGTAGAACCTTGCGTAGGCGACCTTTGCCGGTCCGGGGAGCAGAAGACATATGGACTGGACCACCATGCTGGGCAGCGTCCACAGCAACACCGCCCCGGCGCGCCACGCCACGTGCAAAGGGCGCAGCCATGTCGCGCGGTGACCCGATAATGGCGTCCCCGATGGCAGCCGAGCGCCGGCGCCAGAGATCTCGTGCTCAGCGAGAAGGGGCCGACGAGCAGCCAGACGTCGCGGACCGGGCGGCGCTTTCATGAGCGTCGGGGAATAACCCGATCATTGTTTCCCCACAATGGCGCACCCGTGACAGTTACCGGAACAGCGCAAAGGTTAGAGTGAACGAATGCGCCGTATTTTGGCTGTTCTGACCGTCGTCGCTTGGCTGGTGGGTTCGAATGGCGTGATAGCGGCCGATCCCCAGCCTTACTCAGTGACCCTCAAATCGACCGGCAACAAGACGCTGGACAGCGGTCTGCACGACGCGTCCTCGCTGATCTCGCTGCAGGACAAGGCGCCGGTCGGTGGTTTCGCCCTGGTCGAGCGGGCGCGCCAGGATGTTGACCGCTTCCAGACGGTGCTGCGCAGCTACGGCTATTACGCGGCGAAGGTCGACCTCACGATCGCCGGGCATCCGATCACCGATCCCGACCTGCCCGATATCGTCAGCAAACTGCCGCCGGAACCGAAGGCCCAGATCACCGCAAGCTTCTCCCTGGGCGCCCAGTTTCACCTGGGCAATGTCAGCATCAAGGGCGCGGTGCCGACCGATGCACGAGATAAGCTTGGCCTTGCCTCCGGCGCACCCGCCATCGCGTCCGACGTCCTGGCAGCACGCGATCGTCTGCTAAACGCGATTCGCGAAGATGGTTATCCGCTGGCTCGGGTTGATCTTGAACCGGTGACCCTGCGCCCCTCCGATAACGCCGTGGACGTCGTGTTCGACGCAGCGACCGGCCCGCGCGCCGACATTGGACCGATTTAGATCGATGGGCTTCAGGCGATGCACGAGGACTTTGTCCGCCGCCGGCTGCTGATCCACCAGGGCGAGCAGTTCAGACCCTCGGCGATCGACGCCGCGCGGCAGGACCTGATGTCGCTGGGCGTATTCTCGCAGGTACGAATGGAGCCTGCCGGGCAGTTGGATGCGCAGGGCGACCTGCCGATCACCGTCGACGTCTCCGAGCGCAAGCTGCACTCGGTCGATCTCGGGGTCGCCTACTCGACCGATCTCGGCATCAACGTGAACGCCGGCTGGCATGACCGTAACCTGTTCGGCAACGCGGAACAGTTGAATCTGACCGCGATGGCGGATCTTGGAGGCACCGCCGTGGCAAAGCCCGGCTATCGGGTCGGCGCGCAATTCCTCAAGCCCGACTTCCTCGCCCGCGATCAGCAATTGGAGCTTGACCTGACCGCGCTGAAGCAGAGCCTGAAGGCCTACGATCAGGACGGTTTCATTGAACAGGCGCTGCTCAACCGCAAGTTTTCGCCACATTGGAGCGGCAGCGTCGGGCTGCTGGGCGAGCAGGAACGGGTCACCCAAGAGGGGATCGCAACGCGCTACAATTTGTTGGGGGTGCCGATCGTTGCACGCTACGACAGCACGAACAACCAGTTCGATCCGACAGAGGGCATCCGCGCCAGTGTGGGGATCACGCCGACGGAGTTGCTCGGCGGAAAAACCGCCACCTTCTTCGTCATGCAGGCTTCCGGCTCGACCTATATCGACGTCAGCGGTGGCGGACGCAGCGTTGTGGCGCTGCGTGGCTTGGTGGGCAAGATTGCCGGGGCCGACGTGTTCAGCCTGCCTCCTGACCAGCGCTTCTACGCTGGCGGCAGTTCAACCGTCCGCGGTTACCGTTACCAGTCGATCGGGCCACAGTTCGCCGACGGCAATCCGACCGGCGGCACGGCAATCTCCGCCGGAACCATCGAGTTCCGTCAGCGTTTTCTGGAAAGCTACGGCGTGGTGGGGTTTGTCGATGCAGGCCAGGTCACGGCAAACGGAGCACCGTTCACCAGTACCCCGCGGATCGGCGCAGGCATCGGCGTCCGCTATTACACCTCCATCGGCCCGATCCGGGCAGATTTTGCTGTGCCGCTGAACAAGCAGCCAGGCGGCGACAGGTTCGAGCTCTATTTGGGCCTCGGCCAAGCATTCTGAATGCGCCGCGCCGCCAAGTGGCTGGCCTGGATCCTGGTGGCGCTGATCGGCGTTCCCATCCTGCTCGTGGTCGTCGTCCTTGTGGGGGCCAATCTAGGGCCCGGACGCGACCTGTTGGTTCGGCTGACGCCTAGTCTCACCGGCGGGCAGGTGGCGATAGCGGGCCTGGCCGGGCGGTTCCCCGATGCGCTCAGGGTCGGCACTGTTGAACTGCGCGATACCAAGGGCGCCTATCTCACCCTGCACAACGTCGTTCTGGACTGGTCGCCATTGCGACTGATCCGGCGTGTGGTCGACATCGACCAGCTCACGGCGGCGAACGGCGTCCTGGCGCGGCAGCCGGCGCCGAGTTCCAGCACCAGCAGTTCCTCGGGACTGCCGGTGAAGCTGGTGGTGCACCATCTAAAGCTCGACCGGCTGGAGTTGGCACCGGCGGCGGTCGGCGTGCCGGCAGCGCTGGCGCTGGAGGGTGCGGGCACCCTCGATTCCTACACGACGGGTCAAGGCCAGCTTTCCGTCACCAGGGTGGACTTGCCAGGCAGCTACCGACTGGATGCCAGCGTCGACGACGCGCGCATGCATCTGACGGTGCAGGTTGACGAACCGCCGCACGGCCTGATCGCGGCGGTCGCGCAACTGCCGGACCTGGGCGGCATTACCGTCAATGCCGCGCTGGACGGGCCGCGCAATGCGGTCGCGACGCGGCTTGCGATAACCGCCGGCCCACTTCAAGCAAACGCTCAGGGCAGCCTCGATCTCGTGCACAATGCCGCTGACCTGACCATCGCCGCCCATGCACCGGCCATGACCCCGCGCCCCGACGTGTCCTGGCAGGCGATCGCGCTCGATGCTCGGGTGCAGGGCCCGTTCGCCCGCCCCAATCTGAACGGCCGCCTGCAACTCGACCAGGTCAGCAGCGCCGGCGCCGGCGTGCAGCGCCTGGTCGCCGATGTCGCCGGCGACCAGGGGCTGGTGCGGGTGCATGCCACCGCCGAGGGGGTGCGCGTCCCGGGATTGCCGCCCGACCTGTTTGCCGCCGCGCCCTTCACCCTGGATGCCACCGCCCATCTCGAGGCGCCGGGTCGGCCGCTCGAATTCGCGCTGCACCACCCGCTGCTCACCGCCGACGGCTCGGCCGAAACAGCCGGCGCCCCGCACGCCAAGGTACACTTGGTCATCCCGCAGCTCGCACCTTTCGCCGCCGTCGCCGGCGCTACGCTGGAGGGCCACACCACGCTCGATCTGAGCGGCGGCATGCAGGATGGCGCGACCCAACTCGCGGTGACCGGCACCATCGGCCTCGACAGCGGCACCCCGCCCGCCCCCGCACTACTCGGCAACAATGCCGACATCGATCTGCTGGTGAGCATGCGCGGGCAGGAGCTGACGATCACCCGCTTCGCGCTTAACGGCAGGGACGCGGGCGCCACGGCGCATGGCGTCGCCGGCGCGGACAAGGTCGACCTCGACTGGTCGGTGCAGCTGTCGGACCTCTCCGCGGTGCAGCCGACCCTGAAGGGCAGGATCGCGGCAGGCGGCCATGTCGGCGGCAACCCCCAGGATCTGTCTGTGGTGGCGGACCTGAACGGCGAGGTCGCCACCCAGGACATCAGCCCCGGCGGAGTAACTGCGCACCTCGAGGCGCAGGGACTGCCGACCGCGCCGAGCGGCCGGCTCACGGCGCAGGGCACGCTGCTCGGGTCGCCGCTCGAGCTGGCGGTGGCCGCGCAGCGGCAGGCGGACGGTACGATGCACGTCTCGATTGACCGCGCCGATTGGAAGAGCGCCCATGCCGAAGGCGCTGTGACGCTGACGCCGCCCAATCTCGTCCCAGAGGGGCGGATTACCTTCGCCATGACCCGCCTCGCCGACCTGGCCCCGCTGGTGGGCAAGCCGGTCAGCGGACGTATCGAGGCAGCACTGGACGCAACTCCGTCCGAGGCCAAACTCGCGGTCACCGTGCGCGACGCGGGCATACCGGGCACCGCCTCGGTCTCTCGCGTCAACCTGAACATGGCAGTCGCCGACCCGGCACGCCACCCGGTGGTGGATGGCACGCTGTCGCTGGACAGACTTTCAGCCGGCAAGCTTGGTGCGTCCGGCACGCTGCAAGCACAGGGACCGCTGGATGCGTTGGCGATCAGGCTGGCGGCAACGGTGCCGGCACTGTCGGGCGCGCCGGCACGGCTGAACACGTCGGCCACCGTGAATGTGCCGCAGCGGGGCGTAACGCTGTCGGCTCTGCAGGCCGAGTGGAAGCAGCTTACTCTCCGCTTGCTCGCCCCCGCTCATATTGACGCCGCGAACGGCGTGGCGGTGGACCACCTGAGGCTCGGCCTGCAGCAAGCGGTGCTGGCGGTCAGCGGCAAGGCGGGCGACACGCTCGATCTGACCGCCAGCCTGCGCGATCTGCCCGCCGACATTGCGTCCGTCATCTCCCCGCAATTCGCGGCCAACGGCACGATATCGGCGGACGCGCGGCTTACCGGCACATCGGCACGGCCCGATGGCACCCTGCGGCTTAACGCGCGTGGCGTGCAGTTGCGGAGCGGGCCCGGCCGGGCGGTTCCGCCGGCCAACCTGACGGCGGAGGCAACGCTGATCGGCGGCGTGGCCCGAGTAGATACGCGGCTGACAGCGGGAAGTTCAAACCTGACGGTTTCCGGCACAGCACCTGTGACAACCGGCAACGCGCTCGACCTGCGGAGCGCGGGCGTAGTCGACCTTGGCATGATCGAGCCGATCATGGCCGCCAGCGGGCGCCGCGTGGCCGGCCGGATGAGCCTTGATGCGCGCATCACCGGAACCAAGACGGCGCCGCGCATTGCCGGCACCGCGCAGCTCAGCGGTGGTGAGGCGCAGGATTACCAGGCCGGCTTCAATCTCCGGGCGATCGCCGCCACGATCCAGGCGGATGGCGCTCAAGTTCGGCTGGCTCACTTCTCTGCTCAGGCCGGGCCGGGGACGATCAGCGGGTCTGGTACCATCGGTCTCGCCGCGCCGATGCCGATCAATCTGACCTTTACGGCGCAGAACGCCACACCTGTGGCCAACGAGATGGTGACCGAGCGGCTCGATGCGAACCTCGCCATAGTAGGCGAGGTGCAGGGCAACATGAACGTCCAAGGCACGGTCCGGGTGCGCCGCGCCGATCTGCAGATACCCGACAAGCTGCCGCAGAGTGTTGCGGTGCTGCCGGTCCGCAATGCCAACGCACCACCACAGCAGCCGGCCAAAGCGGCGCCCGCTCCCGACATCGCCCTGAACCTGACGGTCCAGGTGGACCAGCTACTCGTCGCCGGCCATGGTCTGGACGCCGAGTTGGCCGGTGCCATCCAGGTCCACGGCACGGCCGCCAATCCGCAGCCAACCGGTGGGTTGCGGCTGCAGCGCGGCACCTTCGCCCTTCTCGGGCAGACATTGACTTTCAGCGAAGGCAGCGTCGAGTTCATCGGCGCTGGCGTCTCCGATCCGGCGTTGCACTTCGTCGCGAACACCACTTCGAACAACATCGTCGCGACGCTTACGGTCGGCGGCACCGCGCGGCAACCCAAGATCACGCTCAGCAGCGTACCCGATATGCCGCAGGATGAGATTCTGGCGCAGATCATGTTCCATCGCAGCACGGCCGAACTGAGCCCGATCGAGATCGCGCAGATCGCGGCTGCGCTCGCCTCGTTCTCTGGTGCAGTCTCCAACGATCCGCTGGCCAATCTGAGCAAATCGCTCGGGCTGGACCGGCTCTCGGTGGGTTCCAACAATGCCGGCGCGGCCACTGTGCAGGCCGGTAAGTATGTCGCCCCGGGGCTTTACCTGGGTGCCAAACAAAGCGCGTCGGGCGGCACCCAGGCGGCACTGCAGTATGATATCACCAAAGGTCTGAAGCTGGAGACCACCGCCGGAATGGGGGGCGGCAATCCGCAGGGTTCCAACGACAGCAGCGGCTCGAGCGTCGGGCTGACCTACCAGTTCGAGTACTGAGATTTTGGTCGCTTACCTGCGTGGAGCCTCGATTCGGTCCCAGATCATCGCCTCGATGTTGATGCCGTCGAAGCGATCGATCTCCTGAATGCCGGTGGGCGAGGTGACATTGATTTCGGTCAGCCAATCGCCGATCACGTCAATACCGACGAAGATCATGCCCTGGCTGCGCAAGGTCGGCCCGATTGCGGCGCAGATCTCGCGGTCTCGCGCGGTCAGCGTGCACTTCTCCGGCCGGCCCCCGACATGCATGTTGGAGCGCGCTTCGCCTTCCGCCGGCACGCGGTTGACCCCACCGACCGGGTCGCCATCGATCAGGATGATCCGCTTGTCGCCCTGCCGAACTGCCGGCTCATAGCGCTGGAACATCAGCGGCTCGCGCGAACGGGCGAAGTGCATCTCCAGCAGCGCGGCTAGGTTCTGGTCGTCCGGCTTGATGCGGAACACGCCGGCGCCGCCGTTGCCGAACAGCGGCTTGACGATGATGTCCTGGTGCTCGAGGCGGAACGAGCGGATCGCCTCGAGGTCCCAGGTGATCATGGTGGGCGGCATCAGTTCGGGGAAGTGCGTGACCATCAGCTTCTCGGGTGCATTGCGCACTGCGGCCGGGTCGTTCACCACCAGCGTGTGCGGATGGATATGTTCGAGCAGGTGGGTCGCTGTGATGTAGGCCATGTCGAACGGTGGATCCTGCCGCATTAGCACGACGTCCATTGTGCCGAGGTCGAGCAGCGCCTGTTCCTCAAACTTATAATGGGCGCCGCGGGTGCGCTCGACGGTGACGGGACGGGCGCGGGCGAGCAGGCGTTCCTCGCGGCGCTCGCCCTGGCGCTTGACGCCCTCGCGCAATGCCATGTTGCGCACTTCGTAGTGCCACAGAGAGTGGCCGCGGCGCTGCGCCTCCAGCATCAGGGCGAACGTGGAGTTGGCGTCGATGTTGATCGATTTAATCGGGTCCATCTGGACCGCGACTTTCAGCGCGCGTGCCATGGGCGGCTCCAGGGCTAGTTTCGCGGTAGTGTCTATGGGCACCGGTAGCCAATGAGAAGAGCGCGTTGCACGCTGTCGCGGGCACGGGTATTCTGCACGTGCAAACGACCCTGGTCCTGGACCATGCCAACAGCACTATTCGATGCCGCAGCCCGCAAGCGCACGGTGAGCCTGACCATAAATCAGGACCTTTATGCGAAGGCGAAGGCGGCCGGCATCAATGTGTCGCGTGTAGCCGAGGAGGCAATTGCCGGCGCCTTACGGACGAAGCAAGCCGAAGTGCTGCGGGATGAGATCCGGCGCGATCAGGAAGCGCTTGCGCGGTACGTGGCGGAGCACGGCGATCCGGTTGCCGAATTGCGGGAACTGTTCGATCAGCCACCCGATGCAGCATGACCTCTTCGCAAATCCGGCTGGCAGAACGCGGCGTGGGTTTCCGTTCATTGCCGTCGTGCAGGCCGACATCGCGGGCGAAGGACGCGGACGTATTGTTGCACCACTTGCGCCACGTCGCTCGATGCCAGGTGCAGTTGGGCGTCTGTTGCCGATTGTGCGACACGGTGACGTCGAATTCCTGCTCGCATTGGAGCTGATGACGACCGTGCCAATCAGTGCGCTACGGCAGAGGCTCGGTTCGATTGCACAGTACCGGGATGACATAACGCGCGCGCTGGATTGGCTGTTCACCGGGGTCTGATCTGTCGCCAAGCCTTCGGTGAGATTGCTCAGGTTTGTGACCGATGGTGCGCTCGACATTACGGCCGCGGCTCGCATTTCGCCTACGCTTGGAGTGAAGATATGAAATTCGGCTTCACCGTCATGGCAGATATCGACGAGATCGGCTTTTTCAACCATGCCGAGGCTCTCGGCTACGATTTGGTTTGGGCGACCGACAGCCAGATGTTGTTCTCGGACTGCTACGCGGTGCTGGCACTTGCGGCGCGGCAGACCAGCCGCCTGCGCATCGGGCCCGGCACGGCAATCTGCGGTACGCGCATTCCGCCAGTGCAAGTGGCGGCGATGGCAACGCTGAACCGCATCGCGCCGGGTCGCGTGTTCCTGGGCATCGGCACCGGACACACCGCAATGCGCAGCATGGGGCAGCGGCCGATGAAGATCGCCGACTTCGCGGAGTATCTGCGCGTTCTATCGGCACTGCTGCGCGGCGAGGTGGTCGACTACACGTTCAACGGCGTCACACGGCCGATCAGCATGCTGATGCACGAGTGGAAGTACATGAACCTGGAGCCACACATTCCCCTCTATGTCTCTGGCTTCGGTCCGCGCGCGATGGGACTGGCGGGCGAATACGGCGACGGTCTGGTGTTCGCGATTCCGCCGCGCGGTGTTCCGGTATCGGAGGCATTGGCGCAAGCACGACAGGGCGCGAGCCGGATCAATCGCGACCTCAACGGTTTTCATAGTGCGGCGCTGAGCAGCGTCGCCGTACTGCAACCAGGGGAGGCGGTCGATTCCGATCGCATCAAGGCGACGCTCGGTCCAAACGTGATGGCAAGCGTGGCATACTTCTATGACGACGTGCAGAAGGGCCGCATCGGCGTACCGTCTTTCCTGGAGCGCATCTGGCAGCCGGTACTGCGCTCTGGTTGAGCAGACACCGCCCGAGCACCGGCATTTTCGCACGCACGAATTCCACTACACGAAGCTGCATCCGGGCGAGGCGGAGCTGATCGACGCGCAGCTTATTCGCGACACCTGTCTTGTCGGCACGCCGGAAGAGCTGATCGAGCGCGTTCGCGAACTTGAACGCGACGGCCTGCAGGAGCTGACCTTCGCCACCGGCACGTCCGCCAAGTGGCGGTTGGCGGAGGACTTCGCGCGATTGGTGAAGGTGAAGTTGTAATTCCAGCGGCCATGTCCAATGATCGGTTTGGGTGGAGAGCGGACTGGCGGCTTCGGATGTGCGAGGCTGAATGGCCGGCACTGACCCATCGTCGAGGCGACCTGGTCGGGACACATCGTAGGCTGCGCCGCTTCGCCAATGTGCGATAATGCCGCGCCGACGCGCCCGTCACCTCGGTCGGTTGAACGGACGCTTGAGCTACTGTGGGAGGCATCGACGCCAGATGAACGCCATCAAAGACTCCATCAAGTCAGGTAGAACCGTTGTCGGGACCGCCGGGGCTCCGAACGTCGACGTGTCGATTCTGGCCGACGCCGGGTACGACTTCCTGCTGTTCGACACCCAGCACTCCCCCTGGGAGATCAAGCAGCTGCAGCCATCGATCCAGGCGATGCGCGGCAAGCAGGCGGCACCGCTGGTGCGCGTCGCCGGCAACCACGCCGATCAGATCTGCTTCGCGCTTGACGCAGGGGCGCGCGGCATCATTGTGCCGATGGTCAACACCCGTGCGGAGGCGGAGGCTGTCGTGCGCGCCTGCCGCTACTATCCCCTTGGCAGCCGGAGCAACGCCGGGTACGCGGCGAGTGGGGCGAGTTCAAGAATTACCGCGATTACCTCGATGCCGTGAACGACGGGCTCGTTATCGTGCCGATGATAGAGACCAACCAGTCGCTGGAAAATCTCGATGCCATCGCCTCGGTCCCGGGCGTCGACGTCCTGCTGATCGGCCCGTCCGACCTTTCGATCGAGCTGGAGGTGCCGCTCGACTATCGCTGCGACACCTATCAGCGAGCGCTCGATAAAATCGCGGCAATCGCCGCGAAACGCGGCATCGTCGCTGGGATGTATTTCATCCCGCCCGAGATGGACCCGAACTTCTTCGTCCATAAGGGGTTCAAGTTCTTCACCATGCCGTGGGGCCCCTGGGCGAAGGCCGGGATCCAGAACGGCTTGGCCGCGATCAAGCGCTAACAACGGTCGACGCGGACGGTCTGGCGAACGGTCAGATCGCCCAGCGTGCGTCGCTGAAGTAGGGTCCATCATACTCGCAGCCGCGGTCGCGGAACATTGGGATGACGGCGCGCAAGCCATTCTCCCAGAGCGCGCGCTTATCCTCCATCGAGTACCCGAAGGGTTCGGTTCCGTGCGCAAGGCGGATGTTTTTCGTGCGCTGGGATGCCGCGGCGAGGAACATCTCGGGTGTCGGAGAGGTGAGCACATCTTCGAGGCAATGATGTTCCACCTGCCACGCAAATTTTAGCCGAGCCTATCCGCCCGTTCCATCCGGGTGAGGGCATCCTGATAGATGCGGTACTCGTTGTCGGGCGCCCAGGGCCGTGAATTGGATACTCATACTCAAACCAAAGAGCGACGCGTCGACTTTCACTGAAGTCGACACTAGCGCACCCTGGACTTTAGGGATTTACCCGTACGTACACCCCGGGCGAACCCGGTGCATGCGTCATGGCTTGCCGCATGCGCGGCGAATTGGGCGAGGAATGTTGCTGTTGCTCCTTCCACTCCGGGCTTTCGGGCACGGCCGTGCTGGCAAATTCGTAGACCGTGCTGTAGCCGCTGGTACCCTCGAGAACCCGATAGCGGCGGGCGTAGATCACTCCCGGCACCTTGCGATAGCCTGGCACATACTCCCCACTGTACCAGGCGTTCCACTCCGCATCGACCTCGGCGGAGACGGACATACGGCCAATCTGCAACACCGGCGCCATGCCACGCTCCGGCATTTCTATGCCGTCCGGGTAAATTTGTTCCCCGACAATGCGTGTCAAATTCTTCCCAATCACGGACGGCGAGACTTTCTGTCCCCACGGCGTCCGCGGCCGGTTGGTAAACGCCGGCGTCTGCATCACCGCCACGCTTTCCAGTTCATAGCATGCCAGGTACTGCGGGCCACCCTTGACTGCCTCGTAGCGGGCCGCTGAGAGAATGCCGGGCACCGACAGCAATTCCGGTAGATGTTCCTTGTTATACCACTCGTTGAATTCCTGCACGTCCTTGGCGTCGATATCAACGTACACCATGAAAATCCCGCGACCTTTTTGTGCCATGTTTCCGTCTCCTCTGTGAAGCGTAGCCGCCATCGTTTTCCTCGTCTCGTTGGCACCCGGTCCTCACGCCTGGAGCCCAGGAGAGACACAGACCACCAGTTGGGGAGCCATCTTAGCCAACATTCCCGAAATTTCGGAGCTGTTGAGCACGATCCTCGGTCTCATCTGGCACACCGCCATGAAATTCGGGCACAACCAGCCCCAGCGGCGCGCAATCATAACAGTCCGCGCCGAGCAATGTGACTGCTGCGGCCCGGGTTATGGTAGTTCCGCACGTCCAGTTCGATTTGCGGCGGCAAGAAACGGAGCCATGCCAGCCTTGATTGAGGGAGTGCGCGAAAGCGACACCAACAACCCACCGGGTGGCTGACGTTACCGCGCCTGTCGTCGACTTTACCGATTGGATAAGTGCGTCGATTTACGATGGCATTTGGCCGAGATAGTCGAGCTTACCGATCTTGACGCCGGTGCTGCGGATGATGTCGTACGCCGTCGTCGCGTGGAACTGCACCTGCAACATCGCGAAATGGTACAGGTAGTTCTGGCACTTGAACTCGCGCGGCTGGCCACCCATCGGGACCGTGATGACGGTATCTTCCTTGCCGTCGAGCTGATCCGCGCGCAGCCCTTTCAGGAAGTCGACGGTCTTGTCGATGCGCGCCTGCATCTCGGCGAAGCTGTTGTCCTGGTCGGCGAAGGACGGCAGGCTAATCCCGGCGACCCGGCCCGCTCCGCAGGAATGAGTGCAGACCTGCCGCACCTGCCGCTCGAGCGGGAACATGTCGGGAAAGAGCCGCAGGTTCAGCACCACGGTGGTATCCCATTTCTGGGCCGTGGCGTGCTCCTCGGCCTTCTGCAGCACAGTCTTGAGGCCACCGAGCAACTGAAGGCATACCGGCACAAAGCCGCTGTACATCGTGATTGCCATGGGACGCTCTCCTTGTGGGGATTAGGAAAGATTGCGGGCGATCTTAGCCCGTGCCATGGAGGAGACAAGCCGGATAAGGATCGCCGCTACCGCACCTGCGGCAATTCCATGCGCACTGCGCGTCGGCGAGGGGTCGAACGGCCGCTTCGGTTCGACACCAGACCAGCGGATCGACTGGTATTACGACAGTCCACCTCGGGCCCAGATGTGGCGATTTCGGACATTCGGCGCTGCGATCACTGCAAGGGCGGCAATAGGAAGCGTGCGTGTTGATCCTTGCTCACCAATAAGCGTCGTGCCTCGATCAGCTCAATCCAGCAACCTCCGCGTAGGCCCTCAGCTCCCGTTCGACATCGTAACCGCTGGTCCCGAAGATGATGCCGGTGGCGCCCTTGGCCTCGAGCTGGGTGAGACGTTCGCGCAACTCCTCGCGCGTGCCTGTGAAGGTCATCTGTTTGGCGGCGGACACGTCGACGAGCGGATCGTGGCCGTTTGAAACGTCGAGGTTATGACCGCGGTGAACAGAGAGATGGCGAACATTCTCGCCCACACGTTCAACACTCGCCAGCCACGCTTCGCCGTTCGGCAATGCCTTCACACTTTCCGGATCGGTCGTGTACCTGTGGTGATAGGCAAGCGCGATGATCGGTTTGAGGGCGGTCGAGGCGCGCGGCGAGGTGACGTCCTCGCCATCATCGAGAACCGTGCCGTTGGTCGACACAAGGCAGGTCTCAAACCCTTCGGCCGGACCGCCGAGGGAAATCAGGCCGTCGGCAATTTCTTTGGCGAGCGCGCGGGCCTTTGGGCCTTGGCCTGCCATGTAGACTGGCACGTTGATCGGACGGTCGGGCAGCCAACCGTCAGACGCGAGGATCTGGGCAAGACCGCCGTCGATGTCGGCAATGTCGCCGCGCAGCAATGCCTTAACCTGCCCGATATGCGTACGCATGCTTGCGAGGCTCAAGGGCCTCTTCCCCATCCCCGCACGGCCCGTAAAGCCGGTGCCGAACCCAACCATCAGGCGTCCCGGCGCGATCTGTTCGAGTGTCGCGATGGCCGAGGCCTGAGCCATCGGGTGGCGATAGCTCGGGATCAGCACGGAGGGGCCAAATTTGATGCGGTTCGTCTTCTCGGCGATGCGCGCGAGAGTGACCCATATGTCGTGGCCGAAGGCGGGAACCTCGGGGCACCAGACCGCTCGAAAGCCGAGGTCTTCTGCGAGAAGCGCGTATTCAGCGGTTCGCGGACCGGGCGGCAGGCGGAAATCGTAAGTCAGCACGGGGCGCTCCAGGGATAAGTGTTTTCAACGAGAGCATTACGATGTGTGGGGTGGTCAAGCCACTGCGCGTTGAACGCGGCCTGATGCATTGTCGTTAGCTGGGCCAGGATACCAGCACTTGAACAGCGGCCGGAGCCAACGTTGCTGTTGATGTCCGGTTCGGAGACCCTGAGCAGCCGAGGCTAAATGGCCGATCTGGGTCGAGAGCGGTCATCAAACTGGGCCGCTGCTCAAACGTCTCGCCCTGGGTCAGGCGTGCGAGATCGCCTCCAGCGCCAGCCCCTTGGTGCGCGGCCCGAAGCCGCCGATCGAGACCACCACGATCAACATCGAGAAGGCGATGAAAGTAAACACCGCGTTCACGCCGCCAAGATTGAGCAGGTAGGCGACGATCAGGCCGGACAGCGCGGCAGACAGCCGGCTCCAGGAATACACGAAGCCGACCGCACGTGAGCGGATACGCGTCGGGAACAGCTCCGACTGGTAGTTGTGGAAGCTGAACGACATCCAGTTGTTGCAGAGCGTCACCAGCACGCCGAGGACAATCAGCATCGCGGGATCGGCGGCATTGGCGAACAGCATGCCGAACACGCCGATACCGATGGCACCGCCGCACACTTGCCATTTCCGTTCCATCTTATCGGCGATCAGCGTTCCGAGCAGCGGACCCACTGGGTTGGCGATGGCGATGATGAACGAATAGAGCAGGCTGGTGGTGATGGTGATGCCCTTGGCGATCAGTAAGGTCGGCACCCAGGCGGCGAAACCGTAATAACCGAACGTCTGAAAGAAGTTGAACACCGACAGGATGATGGCGCGGCGGTCGTAGGGTGGTTGCCAGATCTCGGCGAAGCTGCCTTCACCGGTTTCAGGCTCGAGCGGTGGGCCAGGCGGCGGCAACGCACTGCCGATATCGCGTGCCACCGCGGCCTCGATCGATGCGGTGACCCTGTCGGCCTCTGCGATCCGGTTATGGCGGGCGAGCCAGCGCGGCGATTCCGGCAGGCCCAGCCGGATGAACCAGATCACGAGGGCGCCGGCGGAGCCGATCAGCACCACCCAGCGCCAGCCGTCGAAACCGAGCGGCGCGTGCGGCACCAGGAGATAGGCGATAAAGGCCATAATAGGCACGGCAAGGAACTGGAAGAACTGATTGAAAGCGAATGCGCGGCCGCGATGCGTCAGTGGCACAAGCTCGGCCACATAGGTATCGATGGTGACCAGCTCGATACCGATGCCAATGCCGGCGATAAACCGCCACAGATCGACGCCGAATCCCGACGTCTGGAACGCCATGATCGCGGTCGTGATCGAGTACCAGATCAGCGAGAAGGTGAACACGGTACGCCGGCCGTAGTTGTCGGCGACATGGCCCAGGAAGATCGCGCCGACGAACAGGCCGGCAAACAGCGAGAACACGAAGGTGCCGATGCCGGCGACGCCGATCGGGCCAAGTATGTTGAACGGGCCCAGCGATTCGGGAGTGAAGTAACCGGCCTTGCCGAGGCCGGGGGCGATATAGGCGGTGAGGAACAGGTCATAGAGTTCGAAGCAACCGCCG
Organism: uncultured Alphaproteobacteria bacterium; assembly: GCA_963758595.1. Classification (GTDB taxonomy): domain Bacteria; phylum Pseudomonadota; class Alphaproteobacteria; order Acetobacterales; family Acetobacteraceae; genus JAMXLO01. The sequence continues at coordinate 48,755 of CAVWWB010000023.1, read as the reverse complement.
AGAGAGATCAGCGTCACCAGGTACCAGATGTGCTTCGTCATCGGCAGCCGATCGAGCCTAGCTGCCAGTTCCGCCTGTGTGGGCATTCGGAGTTCCCTCTCCCGGGTAGGTGCCGTCCCGCCTTCGCATCGCAATCGCAGCGCGTCAAGGTATTGCAGATGCTTGTGGAACAGGCCTGATGCGGCCATGGTCCGGTGGATGAGGAGCGACGTGATGGCCAAGGCGCAGATCGCCGAACCGTGCCAGCGCATGACGCGATCGGAATACCGCGCATGGACAGAGCGCCAATCCATCGGCCGCTTCGAGCGCATCGACGGCCTCGTTGTCGCGATGGCGCCCGAATGGGTGGAACACAACGACCGGAAGATGCTGGCCTGGCTGGCTCTGCGCCATGCGGTGCGCGATGCCGGGGTGCCATGCCATGTGGTCGGCGATGCAACGACGGTAGAGATCGGCGAAAGCGACTACCAGCCCGATGCCGTGCTTTACTGTGGTGAAAGACTGCCGCCCGGCAGCATGGTAATTGCCAATCCGCTGATCATAGTGGAGGTGCCGTCGCCCACAACCAGCGCCACCGACCGCGCATGGGAAGCTGCGCGAGTACTTTCGGCTCGCCTCAGTGCGGCACTATCTGATCATCTGGGCTGACAGACAGCAGATCGCGTGCACAGGCTCGATCCGCCCGGGATCACTGTCGCCGTGACGGAGATCTACGCCGACTAGATGTAGTGACGGCAATAGGTCTTGCCGACGCGCAGGTGCAACAAGGCCATAGCGGCTGACGCAGCGTTGGTTCATCGCGACCCTGTCGTAGCGTTGGCGGCTGATGCGACAGCCGCAACGCCCGGTTTAACCGCCAGGCTTGTGTGCCGGCTACCGGCAGCCCATCTAAGCGCGTCATGCCAAATATCAGCTTCGCCGCTGCCGACCCGACCGGGTGGCACGGCACTACTATCCTGTGCGTCAGGCGGGATGGACATGTGGCTATGGCCGGGGACGGCCAGGTCTCGATGGGACAGACCATTGTCAAGGGCAACGCCCGCAAGGTGCGCCGGATCGGCACCGGCGGGCCAGGGGGCGGGGGAGGCAACGTGCTGGCCGGGTTCGCCGGCGCCACCGCCGACGCCTTCACTTTGTTGGAGCGGCTGGAAAGCAAGCTGGAGCGGTTCCCCGGTCAGCTCGAGCGTGCCTGCGTCGAACTGGCCAAGGACTGGCGTACCGATCGGTACCTGCGCCGGCTGGAGGCGATGATGGCGGTGGCCGACAAGGACCGCAGCTTCACGCTCACCGGTACCGGCGACGTGCTGGAGCCGGAGGATGGCGTCATCGCAATCGGTTCGGGCGGCAACTACGCCTTGGCGGCGGCGCGCGCGCTGATGGAGGTGGGGGGCCTGTCGGCCGAGGAAATCGCCCGCCGCGCGATGAAGATCGCGGCTGAAATCTGCGTATACACCAACAACAACGTCATACTCGAGACCATCTAAATGGAAATACCGACCTATTCACCGCGAGAGATCGTTTCCGAACTCGACCGCTTCATCGTCGGCCAGGCTGACGCCAAGCGTGCGGTGGCGATCGCGTTGCGCAATCGCTGGCGTCGCCAGCACGTGCCCGAGGGGATGCGCGAGGAGATCGTCCCCAAGAACATCCTGATGATCGGCCCGACCGGCTGTGGCAAGACAGAGATCGCGCGTCGGCTGGCGAAGCTGGCCCAGGCGCCCTTCCTGAAGGTTGAAGCGACCAAGTTCACCGAGGTCGGCTATGTCGGCCGAGACGTGGAAAGCATCGCACGCGACCTGGTCGAGGCCAGTATCAACATGCTGCGCGAGGCATCCCGCAAGGAAGTGCAGGCGCAGGCTGAACTCACCGCAGAGGAGCGGCTGATCACCGCCTTGGTGGGCGAAGGTGCGGCCGCGGACACACGCTCGAAGTTCCGCCGCATGCTGCGCAATGGCGAGTTCGAGCAGAAGGAAATCGAGATCGACGTCGCGCAGTCGGCCGGTATGCCGATCGGGCAACTCGACATTCCAGGCATGCCGCCAGGTCAGGTGATCAATCTCGGCGAGATGATGAAGGGCATGTTCGGTGGCCGCCCGACCCAGAAGCGTAAGATGACCGTGGAGGCGGCACGCCGTCTGCTGCAGCAGGAGGAGGCCGATCGCCTGCTGGACAACGATCGGTTGACCAAGGACGCGGTATCTCACGCCGAGAACAACGGCATCGTGTTCATCGACGAGATCGACAAAGTGACGGCGCGCACAATGGAGGGCGGCTTCCGTGGCGCCGACGTGTCGCGCGAAGGCGTGCAGCGTGACCTGTTGCCATTGATCGAGGGCACCACGGTGAGCACCAAGTACGGGACGGTGAAGACCGACCACGTGCTGTTCATCGCCTCGGGTGCGTTCCATCTGGCGAAGCCTGCGGACCTGCTGCCGGAGTTGCAGGGACGACTGCCGATCCGGGTGGAGCTAGCAGGGTTGTCGCGGGACGACCTGCGGCGGATTCTCACGGAGCCGGAGCACTCGCTGTTGAAGCAGTCAGAGGCGCTGTTGGCGACCGAGCAGGTGACGCTGAAGTTCACCGACGATGCGGTAGAAGCGCTGGCGGAGCTCGCGGCCGACATCAATGAGCGAGTGGAGAACATCGGTGCCCGCCGGCTGCATACGGTGCTGGAGCGGCTGCTGGAGGAGATCAGTTTCACCGCCACCGATAAGTCGGGCGAGACGGTAACGGTGGACGCCGCCTATGTGAACGAGCGGGTCGCGCCGCTGGCGCAGAAGGGCGATCTGAGCCGGTTCATCCTGTAACGCGCGATGCAGCGCATGACTGGGTCGCCTCGGCTAGGTTTCCAGCACCTGGTATCGCTGAAGCGCGGCACGCTATCGTGTCATTGCGAGGACCGCGAGCGAAGCGTGGCGGGACGAAGCAATCTCGGGCCAGGAGCGCGCCTGGCGCGGGATTGCTTCCCCGACCTTTCGCCGGGGTCGCAATGACACTGGGCTGAGTCACGCTTCACTGATAGCAGGTACCAGCGTTTCGCAATCCTCGTTCCCCAGTACGCCTCCTGGCCACTTCCCGATATCAATCACCAACCGAAGTCGTCCCCCTTTCTCTTGTTCCATCTCGCTGCTGCCCGCTCAATGTTGGGAGCCGGTGGGCCGACAGCCCCGCAATCGGGGCACTGAACCGCGAACGTACCGCTGTGCACGATCTGGGCCCGGTCGCCGCAAAATGGACAGGGCTTCAGTATCGGGACGATCTCATCCTTTTCCATCTTCTTCTCGCCGGTTGCCGTAGCGAATATGGCTCATCAGGCCAGCCCGGGCCAGAAGCGGCGGCCGCCGTACCCGAACGGCAGGACGCGATGGCGTTGAGAGCACGAGACAAGTCTCGGGGGCGCTTTTGCAAACTCGTCGGACAAACTTTCGGGTCCGGTGTCCGGACTCACTCGCGGAATTCGCAACTATGCCGAGCGCGGAGATGGCACCAATCGGCCGATCGCGCTCACCACGGCCAACGTCAGGATGTTCAGCGCCAGCGCGACGATGCCGAGATTCAAATCGCGCAGCGCCTCCGGCAGCCCGGGGAACAGGCTGGCCATCGTGGTGTGCGTGAGTGAGGTGGCGGCGACGGTTGCGATCCCGACCACGATGCCGGCGAACACGCCGGCACTGGTCAGCGGGTTGTGCCGCCGCAAGCTCATCACAAGGGCGGGGAACAACTGCGTGACGAAGCTGTAGCCCATCAGCAGCAGCGCCACGATGGTCTGGCCGCCGCGCAGGGTGAAGAACACTGCGACAAGTGCCACGAGCGGCACCAGCCCGCGCGCAAGCAGAGCGACGGTCTGGTCGGACACCTGCCGCGCAACGGGCGATACACGTTGTTGGCGACCAGCGTCGCCGCAGTCATCATGATCATCGAACCCGGCACCAGCGCGGTCAGCACGCCGGCCGCCCCGATCACACCGACGAACCATGGATCGGAAACGTCTGGATCGAGAGGCGGAAGAGGGCCAGGTCGATCTCCGGTCCTTTCAGTCCGGGCACCTTCAGAACGGCGGCAAAGCCGACGAAGAACACGAACGCAGGATGAGCTGATAGAGCGGCATCACGATCGCGTTCTGGCGAAATACCCGCTCGCGCCGCGCGGTGAAGATCGAGCCGAAGCTGTGCGGCCACATGTAGAAGCCGAGTGCGGTCAGCAGAACGGTCGAGTCGAACCAGGCAGCACTCTCGCCCTTGGGCGGCAGCGCCAGGAAGCCAGGCTTTGCGTCTTGGATCGCCGAGAACATCTGGCCGAAGCCGCCGTAAAGCTGGATCGGCAGATAGAGCCCGAGGAAGACCGCGACCGCGAGGATCAGCACATCCTTGGCCACCGCCGTCCAGGCGGAGCCGTGCACGCCTGACACCATGACATAGGCGGTGACCACGGCGGCACCGATCCAGATGGCAATCGTCGAGGGAATGGCACCGTAAGAGGCGGTGGCGACGATGATGCCCAAACCCTTCAACTGCAGGACCAGGTAGGGGATCAGCGCCACGATACCGACCAGCGCCACCAGCACGCCTAGCGGCCGGCTGGCGTAGCGGGCAGCGAAATAGTCAGGTTGCGAGATCAGCCGGTGCTGGCGCGCGTAACGCCAGATCGGCGGCAGCATCCAATACGAAATGATATACGCGAGACAGCCATAGGCCAGAATGTAGTAGGCCGGCCCGCCATGGCCGTAGGCATAGCCGCTGCCGCCCAGGAAGGTGAAGGTGGTGTAGATTTCGCCGGCCATCAGCAGGAAGACGAAGATCGCCCCGAAGCCGCGGCCACCGACGGTCCACTGCTCCAGGCTCATCTCGCGCCCGCGCCTGGCGCGCAATCCGAGCAGCAGCGCGCCAAGCGCGGTCAGCGCGATGATGATCAGCGCTGCGTTCATGCCGAGTCTCTGGCGTCCGATTTGCCGGATCGACGACATAGATCACCGCCATGATGGCGCTGGTCAGCACGATCCACAGCAGCAGCCAGGCCAGCAGCAGCGGAAGGCCCAACACCAGCGGCATCACACGATTGAGCAACGGCACCCCAACAAGAATGCCCAGGAACGGCAGCAGAGCGAGCGCCTTGGTCACGGCCATCGTGGCGCCGGAACGGGCCGGTAAGGCTCGGGTTCCCTTGCAACGGGAGTGCGGGGAACGGCGCCGCGTTGATCTCCGGTCAGCCCGGTGTACAAACGAGGCATGTCTCGCCCGCCCCGCGCCAGCATTCCCGCCACCTGTGCTGATCACGACGACCGCCGCACTCCAGGCCCTGTGCGACAGGCTGGCTTCTGAGGAATTTGTCACCGTTGATACCGAGTTCATGCGGGAGCGCACGTATTGGCCCGAGCTGTGCGTCGTGCAGCTTGCGGGCGAGCATGAGGTGGCGGTGATCGACGCACAGCACCCCGACATCGATCTGACGCCGCTGGGGCGCCTGCTCGCCAACCAGCAGGTGCTGAAGGTGTTCCACGCGGCGCGACAGGACATCGAGATTTTTGTGCTTCGTTTCGGGGATGTGCCGCGGCCGCTGTTCGATACGCAGATCGCCGCCATGGTCGCCGGCTTCGGCGAGCAGGTTGGCTACGATGCACTGGTTGCGGCGCTGGCCGGCGGTGCGATCGAAAAGGCCCACCGGTTCAGCGACTGGTCGGCGCGCCCGCTCTCCGCCTCACAGATCGCCTACGCCGCGGCGGACGTGACGTACCTGCGGACGGTGTATGCCCGGCTCTGCGCACGATTGCGCAGGAAGGCAGGCTCGAATGGGTCGCCGAGGAGATGGCGGAACTGGCCGATCCGGCGATCTATCGGGTTGATCCCGATGTGGTGTGGGAGCGGTTGCGGCCGCGCAGCACCAACCGCCGCTACCTCGGCATGGTTCGCGCTCTGGCAGCGTGGCGGGAACGCGAGGCGCAGCGCGTCAACATCCCGCGCCAGCGGCTGCTGCGGGACGAGACGCTGCTGGAGATTGCGGCAACCGCACCCGGTTCTCCGGACGCGCTGGCACGGGCGCGTGGGATCAGCCGCGGCTTTGCCGAGGGCCGTACCGGGGCGTCTCTGCTGGCGGCCATTGCGGAAGCGAAGCTGTTGCCCGAAGAGGCATTGCCGCCCGCGCCCCGCGCGCGGGAGGGTGCTCGGCCCTCGCCGGCGCTGGTATCGCTGCTGAAGGTGCTGCTCGCCGCCAAATGCGAAGACCACCATGTAGCGGCGCGGCTGGTTGCCTCGTCCGAGGACATCGACCGCCTGGCTAGCGGCGATGGTCCGGACATCGCCGCACTGCATGGTTGGCGCCGCGTGGTATTCGGCGAGGATGCGCTGGCGCTGAAGCAGGGGCGTGTCGCGCTCGGGGTCGCTGGTCGCAAGGTGAAGTTGATCCCGGCCGGCTGACGACACGCGTTGCGAGCGGCGAATGACGTGCTAGGGTCTATCAGCGTACAAACTCGGGCGGACCCCTATGAGCGACATAAGAGGTGCCCAGGGCTCGATCAGTCACCTGGTACCCCGGCTGGCGCTGCTTATGTTCACTGTTCTGCTCATCATCGCCAACGGCGTCGTTGCGCTCACCGCGTTGCAGCAGCTCCGTGCGGCCAACCGCCAGGTCCGGCACACGCTTGAGACGACCCAGGCGCTGAAGCAACTGCAAGACCTTGCGGAATCCAACAGCCGCGATGACAGGGGTTACCGCGTGTTCGGGGATCCGAGCTTGCTCGAGGCCTATCGCGCCAGCCGAGTCGCAATGGCGGAGGCGCTGCAGCGAGTTCGGGATCTTCTCGCAGAGGATGCCCACCGTCCCCAGGCACTCGACCGGGTCGCCTCGCTTATCGAACAGGCCAACGCCGGTCTGCCGGAACTCCAGCCCCCTGTCGCTACTGAGGGCTATGCAACGCTTCCGCCCGAGCTTCGCGCCAGCATAGTGCGAAGCGATGCCATCGTGACTGCGATCAACAGCCTGCTGGCAGACCAGCGCGGTGTGCTAGACCAGCGGCTGAACGTGATTGCCTCGCGCAACACCGTGACCTTCATCACCGTATTGATCGGCACCGGGGGCGGCATCGCCCTGGTCGGGCTGGTCTTCGCACTGATGCGTCGGGACCTGCAGAGCAGTCTGCGTCTGGCCGAAATTCGTTCGGGCGCGCTGCAGCAAAGCGAGCAGCGGTTCCGCCGCATTTTCGAGGGGAGCCCACTCGGCATTCTGCTCGGTGAACCTGACGGCCGGATCAGTCAGGCCAACCCGGCATTCTGCCGAATGCTTGGGCGTAGCGCAGACGAACTCGTCGGCAAGACGATCGCGGAACTGGCACACGTGGATGACGGGGACCTGTTGACCGAAGCCATTCGGCACGGAACCGAACCAGACCGAGAGATCGAGACCCGCTACATCACCCGCACTGGAGGGATCGCCTGGGCCAGCGTTCACCTGACCCAACTGATTGCATCGGATGATCGAGCGCGACTGCTGCTGGTGCTGACCGAAGACATCACGGGCCAGAAGCGCGCGGAAGCTGAATTGCGTCAGGCACAGAAAATGGAGGCGATCGGCCAGCTCACCGGAGGGATCGCACACGACTTCAACAATCTGCTTGGCGTTATCATCGGCAATGTCGAATTCCTGTTGGAGTCGGCCCGCAATGCAATGCAGGCGGAAATGGCGAAGGAAATTCTGGACAGTGCGCTGAGCGGGGCCGATTTGACACGCCGGCTGCTCGCTTTCGCCCGGCGCCAGCCATTGCAGCCCCGGCGGATCGACCTTAACGCCTACCTGCCGAACCATATCGCGATCGTGCGACGGCTGCTGGGCGAAGCCGTCACCATTGCCACCGACCTGTCGCCTGATCTGTGGCCAACCCGTGCGGATCCTTCGCAGGTCGGCGACGCGCTGCTCAATCTCGCAATCAACGCGCGGGATGCGATGCCGCATGGCGGCAACGTCCTGATCCGAACGGGGAATGTCCGCCTGGCCGGCGGCGAGGCAAGCGAGGTGAAGTCCGGGGATTATGTCGTGCTGTCAGTGACCGATACCGGCCTGGGCATGACACCAGAGGTGCGCGAGCGCGTGGTGGAGCCGTTCTTCACCACCAAGGCGCCGGGAACCGGCAGCGGCCTCGGGCTCAGCATGATCTTCGGATTTGCCAAGCAGTCCGGTGGGCATCTCGATATCGAAAGTTCCCCGGGCACTGGCACGACGGTGCGGCTTTATCTGCCGCGGGCACTTGGGCCGGAAGTCAGCGAAGCTAAGCCAGCCGACGGGACGATATTGCCACACGGGCACGAGTTGATTCTGCTGGTGGACGACAAGCCAGAGATGCGCGCTATTGCCCGTCGGCATCTCGTATCGCTTGGTTACCAGGTGAGCGAAGCGGAGTGTGGCTCGGTTGCGCTGGAAATGCTTCGGGCCCGCGGCAACTTCGACCTGCTGTTCACAGATGTGGTCATGCCAGAGGGCATGTCCGGCCACCAGTTGGCAGCCGCGGCCCGGCAACTTCGGCCAGAGCTGAAGGTGCTGTTCACAACCGGCTACTTTCATACCGACCCGGAGGTGTCACCATGCGACGATGGCGACACCATTCGCAAGCCATATCGGCGCCAGGAGTTGGCGGCCGCCGTACGCGCTGCCTTGGAAGCGTGAGCCGACAGCGACGACCTAAATTTTGCTCGTATCAGAGCTTCAGCACCCGCACCGCATTACCGCTGGCAATCTTCGCCTTGTCCTCCTGGCAGAGCGGAATGGTGGGCAGCCAGTCGGTGCCAGGCTTGTTGAGCACGAACGGATAATCGACCGAGAACATGATGCGATCCACTCCGAGCTCTTGCACACAACAGAGCAGAGCAGGATTGGAAAAAAAGCCGCTGGTGGTGATGTAAAAATGCTCGCAGAACACTTCGCGGAATGATCGTCCGCCACCGCGGGAGAAACCCGCGTCGATCCGCCACAGCAGGAACGGCAGACCTTCGCCCAGATGACCGAGTATGACCTTCAGCCGTGGGTATGCGTCGAACACGCCGGACAACACCATGCGCACGCCTTGCGTCGCGGTCTCGACGGTGAAGCCCCAGGCCGCACGCAGGATCATCGGCCAGTCCTGCACATAATCCTTGTAATAGGTCTCGATCACGGCCGGATGGGGCATGGTCGGATGCAGATAAAGCGGCACGTCCAGTGCCGCGGCGCGCTCGCAGATCGGCCAGAATCGCCTGTCGTCGAAGAACACGCCGTTGGTCGTGCCGTTGATAAGCGCGCCCTTGAAGCCAAGCCGCGTCACCGCGCGCTCCAACTCGTCGGCCGCCGCGTTCGGGTCCGGCGTGGGGATCGCGGCGAATGCGGCGAAGCGGTCAGGGTGCGCCCGCACGGTTTCCGCCAATCGATCATTGGCGATACGCGCCAGACGAACGGCCGTCTGCCGCGTCCATCTTCTGCAGGCCGGGATTAGCGTGCGACAGCACCTGCATGTCGATGCCGGCCTCGTCCATCTCCCTGATGCGCAGATCGGTCAGGTCGTTCAATCGTTCCGCTACGGCCGGAAGCTGGCGCTGATCTTCAGGCGCATAGGCGCGCAGCACATCCGGGTCCTGATAATGCTCCTCGATGGTGATGACGCGAAGCTTCGCTGTCATGGCGATCTCCCTTTCCTGTTTGAGCGCGTGATTTAGACCTCCGGGCGATTTCGCCTCCGGTCATCACGCGCTAGGTTGGCGCGAAGCGCTCGGCGTGGCACTTCACCTGTTCATTGTAATTGGCACGATAGCGGTCGCTGACTGCCTGGTGCACCGCGAGGCGGCGGCATCACGTTCAGCTGCCGGCGGATCGATCAGCTCGAAGTGGCCGAATGTGTCGATGCCGCGCACCAGCATTGCCTTCAGCCGAACGGAACTGTTCACATGGACATGCGTCGGGATGTAATTCAGCCCGATACCCACGCGGCGATGCGTGGCGCGGTTTGGTGCAGAGCGGTGCACCGCGAGTTCGTGATGCAGCGAAAAGGAGCCGGCGGGCAGCGCCATGGCGATGGGATCGCTATCGTCGAATGGCTCGACGATCGTCTGGCCCGCCCGATTGATGCTGTGTGCCAAGCCGAGTGCCGCATGATGGTACAAGCGGGGCGCGCCGTGGAACGACAATTGTTCCATGCAGCCGGCCTGGGCAGTGGCATCGGTCAGTGCAACCCAGGCGCAGACCTGTTCCTGCGGTTCCAGTCCGAAATACGCGCCGTCCTGATGCCAAGCGGCATACGTCGGCGAGTGCGGCTCCTTGATGAAGAACGTGCTGGTCCAGATCAGGATGTTCGGGCCGATCACGTCTTCCACCGCATCGAGGATACGGGGATGGCGAGCGAGCTCATTGAACCATGGCGAATGCGCGTAGGCGTGCGAACGCCATTTCACATCCGCTTCGGCCACGGCACAGCCAAGATCGGACTCCAGACGGCCGACGCCGGCAAGGCAAGTCGCGATTTCATCTGGGCTAAGGGCAGGGATCGGAAACAGGAAGCCATTATCGCGGTAATCTCCAGTTGCTGTCGGGTCAATGCCTTCATGGATCGCCTCCGTTCTTGCGGAAGAATAGCCGGATGAGCGGGACGCGCCAGTCGCGGAGCGCGCCGCGCTTTGCCAAGCGTATGGCGATCGCGCGAAAAGCAATCAGCGTGTGCGCAATCGCAACGCGGCCCGCCGCACGCGTTGCAGGAACCGTCGCAACTCCGGCGGCTTGGCGCGATCCATGTTGTAGTGCACGCACCAGGTTACCCGGCAATTGCGCGCACATAGGGAGCGGACGGCGCGGCTGACGATCTTGCGGGCGGGATCGCCGAGACCGACCCGCACCATCCACCAGGGACCGCCATAGGTCGTGACCACCAGAATGCGGCGCAGAGTCTTCAACCGGTCGGTTTTCACCGTGCCGTCAGGCGTCACGTCAAACGCAACGCCTGGGAGCCATACGCGGTCGAAATAGCCCTTCAGCATCGCCGGCATGCCGTACCACCAGGCGGGATAGATCAGCACCAGTGCTTCGGTGCCAACGAGTTGGTCGTCATAGCGCTTGACCAGCCGCTCGTTGCGCTCGGTGTTGAGATAGTCCAGCCGCTCCTGTCGGCTCATCACCGGATCGAAGTGCTCGGCATAGAGATCGACATCAGTGACCTCGTGGCCGGCCTCGGCGAGCGCTTCCAGCACGGTCCGATGGGCCGCAGCAGCGAAGCTCTCCGCGACGGGATGGCAGTAAACGACGAGAACGCGCATCCGCCCGATCTGGTATTGGCCGGCTCACCAGACCGCAGCAGCTCGCGCAGACTTGATCCCCGTGTTCGAATGCCGACCCATTGCAGCATAGCTGGACATAAGGATATGTTTATGTCATGTAAGTGCTATGGAGGACCTGCTCGCCAGCTTACGTGCCGCCGCAGAGCCGACCCGTCTCCGCTTGCTTGCGCTCGCCGCGCGGGGGCGTTCTGCGTGTCGGAGTTCACCGAGATCCTCGGCCAATCGCAGCCGCGGCTGTCTCGCCATCTGAAGCTGCTGTGCGACTGCGGCCTGCTGGAGCGGGTCCGCGAGGGCGCCAATGTCTGGTTCACCCTGCCGCATGGCGAGGCGGGATCGCTGGCGCGCGACCTGGCGGCGCGCCTGCCGGAGGACGACCCGGTCCTGGAGGCCGATCGCCGTCAATCCGCCCGGGTGATGGCCGAACGGGCGCGCGTGGCGTCCGAGAGCTTCCGCCGCCAGGGCGCCGATTGGGACGAGATGCGGGCGCTGGATCTGCCGGCCGCGGCCGTCGAGACGGCGCTGCTGCAGATCGTGCCGGAGCCGGAGATCGGCAGGCTGCTGGATATCGGCACCGGGACCGGGCGGGTGCTGGAACTGCTGGCACCGCGGATCAGCCAAGGGATCGGCGTCGATGCGTCCAAGGCGATGCTGGCGTTGGCCCGCGCGCGACTGGCGCGGCCCGGGCTAGGGCACTGCTCCGTGCGGCTGGCCGACATGTATCGGCTGCCGTTTGCCGACGCTTCGTTCGACCTGGCAGTGATGCAGATGGTGCTGCACTACGCCGAGGATCCTCCGGGCGTGCTGGCCGAGGCGGCGCGCGTGTTGCGGCCGGGCGGACGGCTGATCGTCATCGACCTGGCATCGCACGGGCGCGAGGAACTGCTGAGCCGGCTCGCGCATCGCTGGCCGGGATTCAGCGACGATGCAATGAAGGCGCTGCTGACAAGCGCCGGGATGCAGCCTGGCGCGCACGGTGGCGATCGACGCTTCCCTGAGCATTCGCCTCTGGTGCGCGACCGTCGCGGCGCAGGCGCCGGTGCGCCGTCGCGCGAACTGGTGGTGTGAATGGCGCTATCCGACGCATTCATCCGCGCGATGCCCAAGGCCGAACTGCATATGCACCTGGAAGGCAGCATCGAGGCCGAGAGTTGCTGGCGATCGCGGAGCGCAATGGTTTGCGGCCTCGGTGGGCGACCCCGGAGGCACTCCGCGCCGCCTATCGGTTCCAGCAACCTGCAAGCATTCCTGGACCTCTACTACGAAGGCTGCCGTGTCCTGACGCAGGAGCGCGACTTCTACGACATCACGCGAGCGTATCTGCGCCGCGCGCACGCTGACGCCGTGGTTCGTGCCGAGGTCTTTATTGGGCCGCAAAGCTTCACCGAGCGCGGCATCGCGATCGAGGCGGTGATGCATGGCGTGCTGGCTGCCATGCGAGACGCGGCACAGGATGATGGCATCAGCGCCGGTCTGCTGGTCAGTGCGCAGCGTCATCGCAGCGAGGCCGAGGCGCTTCAATTGCTGAACGCGGTCATGCCGTGGGCGGAGCAGATCGCTGGGTTCGGTCTGGGTGGTGCCGAAGTCGGCAACCCGCCGTCGCGCTTCGCCCGTTACTTCCATGCCTGCCGCGAGCGTGGCTTTCGCATCACCGTGCATGCCGGCGAAGAGGGGCCGGCGTCGTATGTGCGCGAGGCGATCGAGCTGCTGGAGATTGACCGCATCGACCATGGCGTCGCCTGCACGGATGATCCGGCACTGGTGCGCGAACTCGCCGCGCGTGGGACGCCACTGACCGTTTGTCCGCTGTCCAATCTCCGGCTCAACGTCGTGGCAGTCGCTCGCGGCGCATCCGTTGCGCGCCATGCTGGAGGCCGGGCTGAACGTCACGATGAACTCGGACGATCCGGCCTATTTCGGTGGTTATGTCAACGACAATTACATTGCGTGCCGAGATGCCTTGGGTTTGTCCGACGATCAGATCATCGCACTCGCGCGCAACAGCCTGACGGCGTGCTTCCTGCCGCCGGCGGAGATTGCAATGCACCTCGGACGGCTGGACGCCTACGTCGCCGACCAAGAAGCCTCGCCGCATTGAGGAGGTAACATGGCCCGCCCCCACCTGCTCGATGCGCTGCGCGATTCGGTGCTGCTGTGCGACGGCGCGATTGGCACGCGCATCCTGGGGATGCCGCTGGATATCGAACGCGACTTCCTGGGCAAAGAGAACTGCACCGATATCCTGTGCCTGACGCGGCCCGATCTGGTGCGTGAACTGCACCGCGGCTATTTCGAGGCCGGCGCCGACATGGTGGAGACCAACACGTTCGGCGGCTCGCCGATCACCTTGGCCGAGTTCGGCATCGCCGACCGCGCGTTCGAGGTCAACCGTCGCGGCGCCGAACTGGCGCGCGAGGCGGCGGAGCAGTTCAGCGATGGCCGTCATCGCTGGGTTCTCGGCAGCGTCGGGCCGGGCACCAAGCTGCCGACTCTCGGCAACATCGCCTATGATCCGCTGGAGGCGGCGCTGACCGAGCAGTGCCGCGGCCTGGTCGCCGGCGGCGTCGATGCCATCCTGATCGAGACCTGCCAGGACCCGCTGCAGATCAAGGCCGCGGTGAACGGCGCCAAGATCGCGCGCGCCGCAGCGGGCAGCGACATCCCGATCTTCGTGCAGGTGACGGTGGAGACCACAGGCACGCTGTTGGTCGGCCCTGATATTGCCAGTGCCGCGGCGATCGTGAATGCGCTCGACGTGCCGCTGATGGGGATGAACTGTGCCACGGGTCCGCAGGAGATGGCGGAGCATATCCGCTGGCTGTCGGGCAGTTGGTCCGGTCTGGTGTCCGTGCAGCCGAATGCCGGGTTGCCCGAACTGGTCGATGGCCAGACACATTTTCCGCTGACACCGGCCGATCTGGTACGTGGCTGGAGCGCTTCGTCGAACAGGATGGCGTCAACCTGATCGGCGGTTGTTGCGGCACCACCACACAGCATATCGCTGCGCTTGACGCGATGCTGCGCCGGCGGGGCGGAAGCCGCCCGACGCCCGTCTTGCGCAAGCCGGTCTGGGTGCCATCGGTCGCGAGCCTGTATCAGTCGGTGCCGCTCAGGCAGGAGAACGCGTTCTTCGCCATCGGCGAGCGCTGCAATGCCAACGGCTCGAAGAAGTGGCGGGAGGCGCAGGAAAAGCACGACTGGGACGGCTGCGTGTCGATGGGGCGCGAGCAGTTGGGTGAAGGCTCCAATGCGCTGGATGTCTGCACTGCGTTCGTCGGACGCGATGAAATGGCGGAGATGACCGAGGTGGTGCGCCGCTTCACCTCCTCGGTGAACGCACCGCTTGTTATCGACAGCACGGAAACGCCGGTGATTGCCGCGGCACTGAAGCTGCATGGCGGCAAGCCGATCATCAACTCGATTAATTTCGAGGACGGCGAGCAGCACGCCGAGGACCGGCTGAAACTGGCGAAGCAGTTCGGCGCGGGGGTGATCGCGCTGACCATCGACGAAATCGGCATGGCGAAGACCGCCGAACGCAAGTTGGAGGTGGCGCGGCGGCTGGTGGACTTCGCCTGCAATCGCCACGGCCTGGCGCAGTCGGACCTGCTGATTGATCCGCTGACCTTCACCATCGCGACCGGCAACGAGGACGATCGCAAGCTGGCGCTGTGGACACTGGAAGGCATTGCGGCAATCCGCGCCGAGTTCCCCGACATCCAGATCATCCTCGGACTGTCGAATGTCAGCTTCGGGCTGAACCCGGCGGCGCGCGCGGTGCTGAACAGCGTATTTCTGGATCACACGGTGCGCGCGGGGATGACCGGAGCGATCGTGCATGTGTCGAAGATCCGGCCGCTGCACATGATCGCGCCAGAGGAGGCCAAGGTCGCCGAGGACCTGATCTTCGACCGCCGCGCGGAGGGTTATGATCCGCTGCAGCGGATCCTGGAGATCTTCGCCGACCGCAAGGCGGCGGATGCCACGGTGAAGAAGCGTGCCGACACGGTGGAAGGCCGGCTGAAGGATCGCATCGTCGACGGCGACCGCAAGGGATTGACGGAGGACCTGGACGAGGCGCTGAAAGCGCTGCCGCCGCTCGATATCATCAACAACGTATTGCTCGACGGCATGAAGGTGGTGGGTGAACTGTTCGGTGCCGGCAAGATGCAACTGCCGTTCGTGCTGCAGAGCGCCGAGACGATGAAGGCGGCGGTGGCGTATCTCGAGCCGTTCATGGAGCGCGCTGAAGGCCAGGAGAAGGGCACGATCGTGCTCGCCACCGTGAAGGGCGACGTGCACGACATCGGCAAGAACCTGGTCGATATCATTCTGACGAACAACGGCTACCGCGTGGTCAATCTCGGCATCAAGGTGCCGCTTGCGGACATGCTGATGGCGGCGAAGGAACACCAGGCGCATGCCATCGGAATGTCGGGGCTGTTGGTGAAGTCGACCGTGGTGATGCGCGAGAACCTGGAGGAGATGTCGCGCCAGGGGCTCGAGGTTCCGGTGTTGCTGGGGGGTGCCGCGCTGACGCGGGGTTATGTCGAGGACGACTGCGTCCGTGCCTATGCCTGCGGCCGTGTCGCGTATGCGCGCGATGCATTCGACGGCCTGCATCTGATGGACAAGGTGACCGGCAACGGGTTCGACGACTATCTGGCAGCGGTTAACGCCAAGCGCGCCGGCAAGGCGCGCAACCCGTCGCGCACGCTGGGCCAGGCGGATGCACGCGCGTTCCGCCCGGTGGACGTCGCTGTGGTGCAGGCGCGGCGTCAGCGGCTGACGCGCGATGTGCCGGTATCGGCACCACCGTTCTGGGGGGCGCGGGTGATCGAGGCGGCGCCCAAGGCGATCGTGCCGTTCGTCAACGAGCGCAGCCTGTACCAGTTCCAGTGGGGCTTTCGGAAGCAGGGACGATCGCTGGACGATTTCCTTGGCTGGGCGAAGCAGGAACTGCGTCCGATCATGCGGCGCATGCTGGCACTGTGCGAGACCGAGGACATTTTGAAGCCGCAGGCTGCCTATGGTTATTGGCTGGCGGCGGGGCAGGGCAACGACCTGATCATTTTCGACCAGGACGGCAGCACCGAACTGGCACGCTTCACTCTGCCGCGCCAGCCGAAGCAGGACGGTGAATGCATCGCTGATTTCTTCCGGGATGTGGACGATGCCGAACGCGACGTGATCGCGCTGCAGGTGGTCACGGTGGGGCAGAAAGCGTCGGAGACCGCGCGGGCGTGGTTCGAGGACAACCGCTACCAGGACTATCTCTACCTGCACGGGCTCTCGGTGGAGATGGCGGAGGCGATGGCGGAATACGTGCACAAGCGGATCCGCGCCGAGTTGGGCTTTGCCGCGGAGGACGATCGCGACATGGAGAAGATGCTGTCGCAGGGCTATCGTGGCTCGCGCTACTCGTTTGGCTATCCGGCGTGTCCGCGGCTGGAAGACCAGGCGCCGATCCTGTCGCTACTCGGCGCGGAGCGCATCGGCATATCGCTATCCGAGGAGTTCCAGTTGCACCCCGAGCAGTCCACCAGCGCGATCGTGGTGCTCAATCCGAGTGCGAAGTACTTTTCGGTGTAGCGCGACGCAGTATGTCCGCGGTATCGGCGTCGGCGGGATAGAAGGCCTCCACCGCCAGTTCCGAGAGGGTGATATCCACCGGTGTGCCGAACACCGTGGTGGTGCTGAAAAAGGCGAGGGGCCCGTCATCCGTGTTCAGCCGAAGCGGCACGACGCAGGCGGCGGCGTCGATCTCATGCGGCGCGTCGGGGCCGGGATAGTCGCGCAGCTCGCGCAGCAGGCGGACCAGCGCCGGGTCGCCGCTGACCTGGATCTGGTGGCCGAGCCGGGCGAGCAGATGGGCGCGCCATTCGCCGAGATTGGCCGTGCGGGGCGCCATGCCGCGCGGATGCAGCGCCAGGCGCAGCACATTCACCGGCGGTTGCAGCAGTGCTGTATCCACGTCCGCGACCAGCCGGTTGGTCGCGGTGTTCGAGGCGACCAGCGTCCAGTGCCGATCGACGGCGAGCGCGGGGTAGGGTTCGTGGCCTTGCAGCACCTGATCGATTGCCGCGCGCGCGACGCGCAGGGCCGGGTCGTCGAGCGGGCGTTCGGGAAACACCGTGGCGTAGCCGGCAGCGTGCAGCAACAAGTTGCGCTCGCGCAGCGGCACGTCCAGGTGCTCGGCCAGGCGCAGCACCATCTCGCGGCTGGGCTGAGAGCGGCCGGTTTCGAGAAAGCTGAGATGGCGCGTGGAGATTTCCGCATCGAGTGATAGCTCGAGCTGACTGAGCCCGCGGCGCTGGCGCCATTCGCGCAGCAGATCGCCGATCGGTCGGACTGTGATTGACATGACGCGACGATAGCCGTCGGCGGCGGGCAGCTCCAATTACCCGCGATGTAATCGACGCCCGGTGCGATAGCGGCGCATGAGGGGCGCGCACCGCAATGGTGCGGCAACTCAAGGAGCATGGGATGAACACACTGACCGATCTGATCGACCGCTATATCGCGACGTGGAACGAGACCGATGCCGGGCGCCGCCGCGACCTGATCGCAAAGACCTGGGGCGAAGGCGCCAGCTATCTGGACCCGATGCTGGAAGGCGAAGGCAGGGATGGCATCGATGCGATGATCGCCGCGGTGCAGGAGCGCTATCCGGGCCATCGGTTCCGTCGCACCGGCGAGGTGGAGAGCCACCATGATCGCGTGCGCTTCACCTGGGACCTGGCGCCGGAGGATGGCGAGCCGGTGGTGAGGGGCACCGACTTCGGAGTGGTCGCGGCCGACGACCGGCTGGCCGCGATCACCGGGTTCTTCGACCAGGTGCGGTAGGCCAGGGGACGCTGTCCCCCTACCGGCCGGTGGCGACGACGCTGCGGGCGAGCAGATCGGCGATCTCGCCCGCGGTGTAGCCGTGTTGGCGCAGGATCGGTTCGGTGTGCTCGCCCAGGCCGGGTGCTGTGGCGAGAGGACTGCCATCGACGAATTGGGGCGCGCCAATCACTTGCGGCATTGGCAGTTGTTTCGGCACGTGCGGATGGTGCAGCCAGGCGATGGCACCGCAAGCCTCGGCGTGCGGGTGGGTTAGGAAGCCGGCGTAGGTGTTGAGCCTTTCGTGCATGATGCGCTCGGTGGCCAGGCGTTCCGACCAGTGGGCGAACGGCTGCGAGGCGAGCAGCGGGCGCAGCGCGGCGTTGATTTCGGCGGCGTGGTCGTAGCGGCCTTGCGTCGCGCGGAAGCGTTCGTCGTCGGCGAAGTGGGGCAGATCGACCGCCTTGCAGAAGCCCAGCCATTCGTGCAGGCGCACCACGGTGATGGTCATCCAGCCGTCGGCGACCTGATAGACGCCGCTGGGGGCGCCGGGCGGGCGGATCGCGCCGTCTTCCAGATAGGACTGCATCATGCGCACGACCTGAAGGCCGGCGGCGGCTTGCAGGAGGCTCGCTTCGATGTGGCGGCCGCGCGGTTCGTCGCGGCGGGCGTAGAGGGCGGTGGAGACGGCGGAATAGGCGTAGAGCGCGGTGGTCATGTCGATGGCGATGATCGGGGTGCGGTGGGGGATGCCGTCCTCGCCTTTGTTCTCCACCATGAGGCCGGTGTAGGCCTGCAGGATCGGGTCCATGGCGGGGCGTTCCGCCAGCGGGCCCGATCTGGCCGAAGCCGGAAACGGAGAGATAGATGATGCGGGGTTCGCGTTCGGCGACGGCGGCGTAGCCGAAGCCCAGACGATCGATCACGCCGGGGCGGAAGCCTTGCAGGAAGACGTCGGCGCCGTGCAGGAGGCGCCAGAGGATGGCCTGGCCGTCGGGCTGCTTCAGGTCGAGGGCGATGGCGCGTTTGCCCAGGTTGGCGGGGATCGAGTAGGCGCACTGGTCGCCGTAGACGACGCCCAGATTGCGTGCCCAGTCGCCGACGCCGGGTGGCTCGACCTTGATGACGTTGGCGCCGTACTGGGCGAGCAGCATCGCGCAGTAGGGGCCGGCGACGCCCTGGCTGACGTCGATCACCTTCAGGCCGGCGAATGGCTTTTCGTAGCTCATGCGGGTGGTTGGCTTCCGGGCGGTGGGTCCCCGGGTCAAGCCCGGGGATTCGCCGGGAAGGGTAGTCGGGACCTCGCGATTTGGCGAGCCTTGGTGGTGGGCGCGTTGGTGCTGCGGCGCCGGGGGCGCCGGGGCGGCTGATGGATGGCGCGAGGCGTTCAGGGAGGGTGGTGGTGCGGCGGCATTGCGGCGAGCGCGGCGAGGGTGCGCCCGTGTTGGCGGATGGGATGGGAGCAGCGGCTGTTCGCCGATGAAGAAGCCCAGCACCTGGCGGGACCATTTGCCGCCGCAGATGCGACCAGTCCCAGTCCTGGGTTGGGGTTCTGTCCTGTTGGTGGCGGAAGGCCTGTTCGCGATGGAACCGCTCGCGCATCAGGTCGGCGACGCTGCCGCCGTGGTGCTGCATGGTGTCGAACAGTTGGTTCCAGAAGGCGCCGGTGCAGAGGCCGGGCACGACGGCCAGATCGAGGCAGATGTCGGCGATGGTGCGACCGAGGCGGACGGCGGCGGGCCTGGCGTTGGAGTTGCTGCAGGGTGGGGGTGTGGAACTCGGTGGGTTGATGCGCGCGGGGTGCGTCGAGCCGGCCGTGGTGCGGGCTGTCGGTTCTGCGGACGGATGCGGGGGGCGGCGAATGCGATGTCGCGGCCGCGGGCGGCGCGGGCGAGGAGGACGCGTTCGAGTGCCACGGCACGCAGGATGCCTCGATGCAGGTGGGCGAGGATGAGCGAGAGATCGAGGGTGCCGAAGCAGGCCGCGATGGGGGTGAAGCCGGGGGCTGCGGCGCGGTCGGCGACGGTGTCGGCGAGATGGCGGCCGTAGGCGAGCAGGGTGCGCACGACGTGGAGGAGTGCGGCGATGCGCGGGGGTGGGGTGGCGGCGGGCCGATCCTGTTGAGGGTCGGGTGGGGTGGTGGGACCGGGGGTGGCGAGTGCCTCACGTTTCACGGTAGGGATTCTAACAGAATGTGGGATGTGGGGCAATGGATTTTTCCGGGTGCGTTCGAACGTTGTGGAGGTGAGGTTCTAAAGCCAATTGTCCGCATGGTAGGGGACCAATCGGACGAAGTTAACGCGGGGACGTCGAAAGCACTTATGCGCCCATTTCGTGATGCAGCTTCTCGGGCGGAATTCGTTAACACCGTCTAAATGGGGGAGGAGTTATACGGGTCGACGGATCGCATGTAACCGCATCCATGCCCGCCTGCGCAGGCCGGCGGGTCCCGTACAGTCGCCAACCGCCGCTTTGCAAACGGGGCTGCCAGACGCCACGGCAGCGGGAGGTTTGTGCAGGCGGATCGATTATCATCGGGCAGCAGAACTCGGTAAGGCGATTTGGCTGCTGAACAGGTGCTGACCGGATCCCCGGCCACGCATTAACTCGCTGTTAACCGCTTTTCTGTTCGGTCTGCCAGAACGCCCCGCAAGTCGGCGGACGCGAAAGCATTGCTGTGGGAGCGAGTTGAAGCCAGACGATGACGCCGTTGAGTTTATTCGCCATACGGCATGCGGCGCCGCGCGAGAAGCGGCATCCACGAACGAAACGCTGGCGTTGGCAGTTCTGCAATTACGGGAACGAAATCCGCGAAGCCGCCGCGCTGTTCGCTTCGGTCGCGCACCAATACGACCTGCGCGATGCCTGGCTGGGTGCCGCGGTCGCCTATCACCTTCATGGTCGGGGTGACGAGGCGCGCGCGGCGCTTGTGCAGGCGCTTTCCCGTTATGCGCATCGCACGCTGCCACAGCTTATTTCGGATATCGCCGCGGCGGCCGGTGCGTATGGCTGGGCGGCGCTGTACTCCTCGCGGGCGGCTCGCGGTGCACGTTGCTGCGGCGGGTTGGTGGCGCGCGCGCTCCATCCGTCAGTCTGGACGGCAGCCCGCTGGTGCTGCGTGCCGAAGTCGCGCCAGACCTTCTCTGCGCGACTGCCGGCCGGTTGGCGCCGCGGCACGGAATTGCGGATCTCCGCCGAGGAGGGCGAGATCCTGGGCGGCGTGATCCAGCTCGACGCAGATCACGCAGGTCGAGGGATTTGCCGACACTCGGCATGGCAACCTGCACGGCTGGGCGTGGTGTCCGAACGATCCGGACTATGACCCGGTGCTGTCGGTCGTGCCCTGGGGTGGTGGCGCGACCATTGCCGTTACCGCCGGCGATCAGGCAGCGGACGTCCGGATCGAAACGCCGCTGGCGCGGCCCGGGGGTTCGAGCTGCCAGCGCAGCGGCTCCGCTCCGTGGATGGGCCGGTCAGGGTCTTTGGCGAGAATGGGCAGGAACTGCGGGGCAGTCCGCTCGATCCGTCGATGGAGCGGCGCAGCGCCGAGGCGGCGGCGATGATGGTGGCGCGATCGTTTCCGGCGCCGGGGTGCGAGCCGGATGCCTCGCCGCTGCCGATGATGCTGGCGGCGCCGGCGCGGGTGGTCGGGCGGCCGGCGACGCCCGCGCACCGGAAGCGGACGGTGGACGTGGTCGTTCCGGTGTATGGGGCGCTTGACGCTACGCTCGCTTGCCTCGGATCGGTGCTGGCGGACTTGCCTGGCTGGGCGAGTGTGCACGTGGTCGATGACGCCTCACCCGATCCTTTGGTTGGCGCGGCGCTTCGCCGGCTGGCCGACGAGGGGCGGATCACGCTGGACACCCATGCCGCGAACCTGGGATTTCCCGCCAGCGCCAATGCCGGCCTTCGCCATGATCCGGCGCGCGACGTGGTGCTGCTGAACAGCGACACGCTGGTGCCGCCCGGCTGGCTGGCCGGGCTGCGGGAGGCGGCTTACTCGGCCCCGAGTATCGGCACGGCGACGCCGCTTTCCAACGACGCCACCATCCTGAGCTATCCCAGCAACGAGCATGAGAACCCGGTGCCCAGATCTGGCCGAGACGGTGCGGCTGAACGCGCTGTGCCGTGCGGCGAATGGCGGGGGCGTGGTCGATATTCCGACGGCGGTGGGGTTCTGCGTCTACATCCGACGCGATTGCCTGAACGCGACGGGGATGCTGCGGGAGGATGTCTTCGCGCAGGGCTACGGCGAGGAGAACGACTTCTGCATCCGGGCCCGGCACCTGGGCTGGCGCCATGTCGCGGTGCCCGGGGTGTTTGTCGCTCATGTCGGTGGGCGGTCGTTCGGCGCGACGAAGCGCCACCTGATCGAGCGCAATATGCGGCGGCTGAACCAGCTTCATCCCGGCTACGATGCGTTGATCACGGCGTTCAACCGCGCCGATCCGCTGGCCGGGGCGAGGCGCCGGATCGATGAGGCGCGGTGGAGAGAGTTCCGCACCGGCGAGCAGTCGGTGTTGCTGGTGACGCATGGACGCGACGGCGGGGTGAAGCGGCACGTGGCCGAGAGGGCGGACGCGCTGCGGCGGGAGGGGCTGCGCCCGATCGTGCTGTGGCCGGTGGCGAGCCGTGGCGGCGGAGGCGGGCGGGACTGCGTGCTGGGGCACGGTCCGCGGGGCGGGACGCCGAACCTTCGCTTCGCGCTGCCGGAGGAGATCGGGGCGCTGGCGGAGCTGCTGGAAGGCGACCTGCCGGTGCGCGCGGAGGTGCACAGCATGGTGGGCCACGATGCCAGGCTGCCGCAACTGTTCCAGCGGCTGCGCATCCCGTACGAGTTGGTGGTGCACGACTATTCGTGGATCTGCCCGCGCATCAACCTGGTGGGGCGCGGCAATCGCTACTGCGGCGAGCCCGATGATGCCGGCTGCGCGGCGTGCATCACCGATCTGGGCAGCTCGCATGGAAGAGGGGTGTCGGCGGTGGACCTGCGCAAGCGATCTGGAGGGGTGATGCGCAAGGCGGCGCGGGTGGTGGTGCCGTCGGGCGATGTGGCGAG
The DNA here is from genome assembly GCA_963758595.1 of uncultured Alphaproteobacteria bacterium. Classification (GTDB taxonomy): domain Bacteria; phylum Pseudomonadota; class Alphaproteobacteria; order Acetobacterales; family Acetobacteraceae; genus JAMXLO01. The sequence goes on along the minus strand of CAVWWB010000023.1, from coordinate 25,595 downwards.
CCGGTTGCAGCGCTATTTCCGCGGGTTCGCGCCGAGGTGGTGGGGTGGGAGGATGACGGGGGTTTGCCTCGCCGCAGCCGATCGTCGCGGCGGGGGTGCGGCGGGTTTGCGTGATCGGCGCGATCGGGGTCGAGAAGGGGTATGACGTGTTGCTGTCTTGCGCGCGCGACGCGGCGAGCCGCGGACTGGATCTGGAGTTCGTGTTGGTGGGCAAGAGCTGCGATGACGATCGGCTGACCGCCACCGGCCGGGTGCGGATCACCGGACGATACGAGCAGCATGAGGCTGTGGCGCTGATCAGACGCCAGCAGGCCGCGTTGGCCTGGCTGCCATCCATCTGGCCGGAGACCTGGTGCTATACGCTGACCGAGGCGTGGCAGGCGGGGCTGGATGTGCTGGCGTTCGATATCGGCGCGCCGGCGGAGCGTATTCGCCGGACCGGCCGGGGGTGGGTGTGTCCGCTGGGGATCAGTGCTGCGGCTTTGAACGAGCGGCTGCTGTCGCTGCGTTCGCCGGCGGTTCGGCAATGGTCGGCGAGGCCGCATGAATGGCTGTGTGTGATCTGGAGCCGAATATGTTCGTTCTGCCCCATCACGTGGTTGAGCCGCACATCATGTTTGCCTTTGGCGCGCGGGAGGGGCGATCAGGTGGTTATGCCCGTTGAGCTGTTTCGTTTATTGCTTCGCTGCGCGCTAGCGGGTTGCGAGTTCGACGAGGCGCAGTATCAACGTTGCAATCCGGACGTGGCCGACGCGGCGCCATTGCCAGCGGTCGCAAGCACTCTCAGCAAGGAATATTTTAAAGGCCCCGTTGGTGCCGGCCCAACGACTATCATGCTTCGCAGCATTCATCTGTGGAGTTTAACCAATGGGATAAGGCTAATAGCACATTGCCATGACAACCTTCTGTCTCCCGGATCACGGTGGCCACTTTTACCAGGACTGTCTGCGATTTCCTGCATGACAGGCTAAGTCCAAAGACTTACTTGGAAATTGGCACGTTACATGGCGAGACGCTCGCGCTGTCGCAATGTGCCTCCATTGCTGTTGATCCACACTTCCAAATCACCCAACAAATAGTTAGTCAGAAGCCATCTCTCTTCCTATTTCAGATGACCAGTGACGAATTCTTCCGCCACCATTCGCAAAGCGATATTCTCGGGAGCCCGGTCGAGCTAGCATTCCTTGATGGCATGCACCTGTTCGAGTGTCTGCTAAGAGACTTCGCGAATACGGAACGTTGTTGTCGGCCGGATTCCCTCGATTGCATTGCACGATTGCATCCCGCTGATCTTCACATGGCGGTGCGGGACGTCCATGACACGGTGAGCGTTCACGATCACGCTATCCGGATTGGTGGACTGGCGATGTGTGGAAGCTGTTGCCGATCCTTTGGCAATACCGACCGGATCTTGTCATCGAAGCATTCGATGCGCCACCAACTGGGCTGATCGTGATCAGCAATCTTAACCCGCAATCGCGTGTGTTGGATCAGCATTACGACGACATCGTATCATCATTCATGGATATCCCTGACGAAACCGAGCTCATTAATGATTGCATGGCACGACTCGACATGCGCCACACCTATGAGTTGGGGAGCATTACCAGGCGTTTCCCTTGCGACGGGCGCTTGTCGGTCCACGCCGAGCGGCTGGCAACGCGCGAGGCGATAGTGGCTGATCGACTTACAGAACTGTTCAAAGACGGTCCGGCGTCTATAAAGTCAAGGTCTGCGGACTTGGGTGAAATACGACCAATTGCAGCCGCTGGAACATATACGCGGTTACCGCCCGTCTTTGCCGATACCGACCGCGCTACAGACGCCACAAGGCAGCGATTTGTGGACAGCACGAGCGTTCTGCAGCAGGCGTATGGGCCAATCAATTGCGTAGTGCTCCAAAACGCTACTGTTGTGGGGCAGGGCTCGGTTATCACGCCAGACGGGGTCCTGCTTTGGGAGAGCGCGTCGGAGTTTCTTGCACATGGGTTGACGCCCGACGGTTTGCGGCAGGTAGGCAACGATCGATGGCAGCTTGGCAGCGAGGCTGTTCGCCGTATTGATGTGCCTTGCCTGCTGGTCAAGCGCCCCTGGTTTCGCAACTTTGGTCACTGGTTGGTCGATTGTGCGACTTTGCTTGCCGTCGTCGCTGAAGATGTGAAGCGTTTTGGCTGGACCATCGTAATTGGCGTTTACGACAATCCGCCGATGGAGCGCATTGTGAAAGAGACACTCGCGCTTCTTGCACCGGAGGCACCAGTCTTACGGCAGCCAGACGACGAAGCTTGGCAGTTTGCGGATCTACACTATGCGATGCCTGTGCATGTTCCGCCACAGTTCAAATTGCCCGCCGCCATACAACGCCTTTGGGAACTGGTGTTCCAATCCCAGGGTTTTCTACAGCAGGCTGCCTCATCATCATTGCCGCCCAGGCGGATATATCTCTCCCGTCGGGACGCGGGAGTGCGACGGATTGCCAACGAGACGGACTTGGAGCCTTCATTATCGCGTTTCGGCTTCGAGACCGTGTACCTTAACGGTCGCAGCCTGTCCGACCAGGCATTCCTTTTCCGCGAAGCGGAGGCCGTCGTTGGCATCAAGGGTGCAGCGTTGGCCAATATCTTGTTCTGCCGACCATCCTGCTCGGTGATGGTGCTATCTCCCGCAGACTTTCCGGATCCGTTCTTCTGGATATCGCCGGTCAGTTAGGTCTCCGTTACGCCGAGCTATTTGGCGACGTGAGAACATCGCGTCGATCCGGATTAAACGACTTCATTGTTGATCCGGCCGCCCTCGTGCGAATGCTTGGTGTGTACTGGACGCCGGCATGCCGAGCGAAGAAGCAGTCGCTTCGTGACACGTACTAACTCGTCTAATGTCTCTCTGCGCCACCCAAATCAGTTAGGCCCGTCTTATGAATAGCGTTCTCGGCAGCGTATGCACTCTGGACCACGAACCTGGCCAAAATTCAGCGCAATCGACCTGTGCGAGGACATGGATGCGAACTGGAAGCAAGCTATGTGATGCACCCAAGCGTTAAGGATCAAGGGCGACTGCCGTTCCAACTCCATGGCGAAGGGATACGGCGCGTACTTATGTCGGGTCGCTCGACATCAACGGATCACTGCGTGAATTGTGTCCTGGCACCCTCCATTGCCCAATGAACGTTTTGACTAAGTGATATACAGCTTGTTCCGACCGTGTATCATGCTTATCCTCGGGATAATTGGGGCTTCTATCCAGACGCCTCTCAAGCTCTCGAAACTGGGGCGCCGGTCAGGGATCTCAGTGTGCGTCGAGTTGGGCATGATCACGAGGTGCGGGGCATGGAATGATTATGTCATGGTCTTCACAAAGGGCATGATCGAGCTCTCGCGTATTAGCTTCATATCCGGTCGTATGCAGCGGGTGGCGAACCTTCGCAAGTGCACACACCCTGGTGAATGGACCATTCCATAGAGCCGAGCGGACGATCTAGTGCATGCGAATTAACCGCGTGCGCGGATTGCCGCGGCGGCAGAATGCCTTGAGGGCCGGATGCCATAACATCGCGAAAGACTGCCAGATCATATGAAGCGTATCGGTTCTGATTGCCGGAACAAACGGAGGTAGGATTTGTCAGTAGCTTACACAAAGGACCTTTTCAGCAATCAAATCGACAGCTTTGGCTGGAAAGTTGGCGAGTATAGCTACGGGAACGCGATAGTCATGCGATGGGCGGACTTTGACGGAAAGCTGTCCATTGGTAAGTTTTGTTCCATTGCGGGCGAAGTCATGATTTTTCTAGGGGGAGACCATCGGACTGACTGGGTGACGACATATCCGTTCTCGGCAATGTCGGACACCTGGCCCACTCTTAACTCTATTCTCGGCCATCCTGCGTCCAAGGGAGACGTAGTTATCGGTCACGATGTTTGGATTGGTACTGGCGCAACTATTATGTCCGGGGTGAGAATTGGGAATGGTGCGGTCGTGGGGGCCCGTGCCGTCGTCAGAACTGACGTGCCAGACTACGGCATTGCGCTCGGCAACCCGGCCCGAACTAGTCGAAAGCGGTTCAGCGAGGAAGTCATAATGAGACTACTTCGGCTGAAGTGGTGGGACTGGCCCGATCACAAGATTAAGGAGGCTGTTCCACTGCTATGCTCAAAGGACATCGAACTGTTCTTGAACACGTACGAGGAAATCTGGCGCTAGGCCCTGTGGACAAACCGTAGTTTGGCGGTGTTCAGTGATTGACTGAACAGGCGCGGGCAACAAAAGAATTGGGACTGTCGCGAGGCTTTGCGAAAAGAATTGAGACGGTCCCGCTCGGATTAGCCTTCTGCCGATCGTCACGCGGCGATTCCCCGACGCGGTGTGAATGTGATTTCGAGGCTGACCTCTGTGTTGGAGGTTGGCAGTGATCCGAGGCCTGATGACGGACCAGGAATGGGGAATTTCGCGCCTTTCCTGGCGAGCCCCTCGCCGCTCGGCGGTCGCCCGCCGAAGCACCATCGCAAGGTGCTGGACGGGGTGTTTTGGATCAGCCGCACCGGCGCTCCGTGGCGCGACCTGCCGGAGATGTTGGGCAACTGGAACTCGGTGCACAAGCAGTTCCGTCGCTGGTGTCTCTCTGGCGTTTGGGACGTGCTTTTGCAGGCATTGGCGGACAGCGGCGGCGATGCCGACGTGTTGCAGATGGTCGACAGCACCACGGTCCGGGCGCATCGCTGCGCTGCCGGCGAAAAGGGGGGACGCAGAACCAGGCACTTGGCCGCTCGCGCGGCGGGTTCACCACCAAGATCCACCTCCGTTGCAACGCGGAAGGCCTTGCCATCGGCGCGGTGCTGAGCGAGGGCGAGGCCCATGACGTCACGGCCTATGACGGGCTGATGGAGCAACGCGACAGCGACCCCGGTGTCATGCTCGCGGACAAGGGCTATGACAGCGACGCGATCCGCCAAAACCTTCACGATCGTGGTGCCGCACCCGAGATCCCGACCAAGCGGAACCGCAAGGTGCAGTATCTGGTCACCAGGCCGCTGTATGCCCTGCGCTCACGCATCGAATGCTTCATCGGTCATCTCAAGGAGCAACGGCGCATCGCCACCCGATATGACAAAACCGCAAGTAGCTTCCTGGGCTTTGTCTTGCTCGGATGCGCTCGCATCTGGATCAGGTTTGTCCACAGGGCCTAGCACTCCAGGGCCGACGCTCTGTTTGGGGGACAGAACCTTTGGCGAGCTATGTGACCGCGTAATCGAAGAACTTACGTTTGGTGGCCCGTCTGCATCTGAGAAGGAGAAAAGTACAGCGAAATAAAAGCGTTGCCTCTCGTGCCGGCGTCCTGATGCGGCCTCCGCCGGGAGGAAATCAGCATAGTCCGGCATACAGGAGATCGGGCAGTTGTGCGTCACGAGCGAACGTCTCGGTGACCCGGGCTCGGTGATGGCGCTTCCGCCGTGTGGCAGGTCGGCGTGCCAAAACAGCACGTCACCCTTTCGCGGCAGAGAATCGCCCGAGCGGCAACTTGCGGGCGCTCGCCTGGTCGGCGAGATAGCGCAGGTGTCCGTCATGGACCGGGTGGCCGTCTCGTTCGACGTTCCAGTGCTTTGATGTGCCGCCAGCATACGGGTAGTCCGGGATCCGATGCCCACCGATGTAATAGATCAGCTCCCCGGAGCCTGGCGTTTCACGTCCTGCAGGGCGATCCATGAGGCTATCAGCTTCAGTGGCTCATCCTTGACGACAACGTAGGCGGTATCCTGATGGATCGCTTGCGTCGAGCCGACTTCGAAATGGAGAGTTCTGAAATGCGAGAGCCTGTTCCTCAAATACAGCAGTGAGGAAATCAGTCACTTTCGGCGCAAAGCACAAACCCTGACCGTGCTTTGTCAGCATTCCCGTGTCCAGGACCTTCGAACCCGGAATGCGGCTCTTCTCCCACGTGAATGCTTGCCGCCCACCAGCCGATGGCACCTCGATCTGCATCCGCGAAGGCGAATTGGCTGCTTCTTCGTATTCGTGCAGGTATGCGTCGATGGCAGCATGGTCCACCGCCTGCTCGACAATGACGTAGCCATCCCGAATGAACAGGCTGACCTGTTCGCGAGTGACGTGATCCGCGATCGTGGCCAGTCTGGCCGAGACCATGGAATAATCTATGTCGTCAATCCAGAGGCCGCCAAACTTGCTCCAATACGCCATGCGAGACCTGCCTTTTGCGTCCTCGCCCCCGGGGCCCTCCGAATGTTTGCCTGTATGCTTAACTGATGGTTAACGTTGCGGAGGAGGAAACGCCAGCCGCGCAACTACCGCCAATAGTTCGCTCCCTACACCTCCATCCCCACCGTCACCTCTTCCCACCCCAGCAAACTCCACCTCCACCCGGTCGCCCGGCTCGATCGGAAACTGCCGGGTGAATGAGCCACTCATGATGATCTCGCCTGGCTGAATGCTTCGCCCGAATTCCTGCAGTTTCCGCGCCAGCCAGACGACAGAATTCAGCGGATTGCCAAGCACCGCATCACCGCGACCCGTCGCAACGGTGTTGCCGTTGATCCGCACCGTCGCCGCGACCTGCTCCAGCGCAAGATCACCGAGCGCCACCGGCTCGCCCAGCACCACCGTCTTCTGCTGCGCGTTGTCGGCCATCGCTACCGCGATCTGCGCCGTGAAGTCGCCGCGCGTCTCGATGATCTCCAGCGCCGGATAGACCGCGTCGATCGCGCGGCGCGCCGTTGCCGCATCCACCTCGCCGCGTAGCGTCTCCCGTATGCGCAGGCACAGCTCGGGTTCGAAGCCGGGCCGTATCAGCTCGGCGCGCTGGAACACGTGGCCGGACGGTTTGCTGTCGAGGATGCAGCCGAACACCGGCTCGTGGAAACCGAACTGCTGCTGGATCGCGGGCGCCGTCAGGCCCACCTTCCAGCCGATCTGCCGCTCGCCGGCTGCGATCCGACGCGCGATCATACCGAGTTGAATGCGATAGGCCTGGTCGAGGGTGAGCCGGTCGAACCACCGCGCCGGGAAATGCTCGCCGCGCGCGCGCGCTTGCCAGAACTCCTCGATCGCCGCCATTTCGTCGAATGCCATTTGTGGTCCCCCGACGATTGTGCTGCGACGGCCCGAGATTGCTTCGTCGCTTCACTCCTCGCAATGACGCAAGCGGTCGCCGCAAGACGACGTGCGGCCGTTGCCAACCGCGCCTCACCGTGCAAGCTGGACCGCCAAACGCACCAGCAGCGGGAGGCCCGTCGTCATGCGCATTGCCATCATCGGCCAGCAGGATTTCGGCAAGGCGACGCTGGAGGCGTTTCTCAGCCGCGGCGATACCGTCTCGGCGGTGTTCTGCGCGCCGGAAAAGGGCCGCCCCGACCCGCTGCGCGTCGCGGCCGAGGAACGCGGCGTGCCGGTGCACCAGTTCCCCAAGCTGACCGACCCCGCCGCGCTGGAGGCGATGCGCACTGCCGCGGCGGATGTCGGCGTGATGGCCTACGTGACGCAGTTTGCGCCGCAGGATTTCTGCACCATCCCGAAGTTCGGCACGATCCAGTTCCATCCCAGTCTGCTGCCGCTGCACCGCGGCGCCAGTTCGATGAGCTGGGCGATCATCTGCGGGCGGACCGAGACCGGGTTCTCGATCTTCCGCCCGACCGATGGGCTGGACGAAGGGCCGGTGATCCTGACGCGCTCGGTGCCGATCGAACCCGAGGACACGCTCGGTTCGCTGTACTTCGGCAAGATCTTTCCGATGGGCGTCGCCGGGCTGGTCGAGGTGGCGCAGCAGGTGGTGGCCGGCACGGCGCCGGCGATCGCGCAATACGAACCGCACGCCGGCTACGAAGGCATCCTGCGCGAGGCGGAATCGCGCATCAACTGGGCCAGCCACGTGGATATCATCTACAACCTGATCCGCGGCTGCGACCCGGCCCCCGGTGCGTGGACCACGGCGGACGGCAAGAAGCTGTTCGTGTTCAACGCGACGAAGCGCATCGCGCGCACGTTCGGCGAGGTGAAGGGCAAGAAGATCGGCGAGGTGGTGGCGATCAACGACGGCGCGCTGGTGGTGCACGGCCAGGGCGGGTTCATCGAGATCGCGCGCGCGCGTCCCGACGGCGGGCGCAAGGGCGTGGCCGCCGAGGCCGGCATGGCTGTCGGCACGATACTCGGAGGATAGGCCCGGGAAGGTATGCCGCAGGGGAGGACGCCGTGCTGGAGCATCTGGAAAACCAGACCTCGCTGACCCGCAACCAGCGCAAGATCGTGTTCGCCGCCATTCTCGGCGACATGCTGGACTTCTTCGACTTCTACCTGATCGGCTTCGTGCTGGCGTTCATCGTCGGCGCAGTGGAAGCTCACCTACGGCCAGTCGGCGATGATCCTGCTGGCCGCCGGATTGGGCGCCGTGCCGGGCGCGCTGTTCTGGGGCTGGCTCGCCGATCGCATCGGCCGGCGCAAGGTGTTCATCGCCACGGCGCTGAATTTTTCGCTCGCCACCGGGCTCATGGCATTCACGCCGGAACAGGGGGGCTGGATCTATCCTGACGGTCTGCCGGTTCCTGGTCGGCGCCGGCGTCTCCGGCCTGTTCACCGTCGATCTGCCGCTGGTCCAGGAGTTCGTGCCGACCGCCAAGCGCGGCCTGGTCGGCGGGATCGTCACCTCCTGCCTGCCTCTCGGCAACATGCTCGGCGCGGTGCTCGGGGCTTATATGGCGCCGCTAGTCGGATGGCGCGGGCTGTTCCTGGTCGGCCTGCTGCCGGCGTTCATCACCTTGCTGATCCGCGCCTGGGTGCCGGAATCGCCGCGCTGGCTGATCCGTATGGGACGTCCCGAGGAGGCGCGCCAGTCGATCGCATGGGCATTGCAGGTCGATCCCTCGCAGATCGAGCTGCCGGCCAGCATTCCGGCGCCGAAGCGCACACCTTGGCGCGAGCTGTTCCGGTACCCGCGCAGCATGGCTCTGTCCACGCTGACCAGCCTGGGCATCCAGACGACGGGCATCGGCCTGGTGATGTGGGCACCGACGCTGCTGGCGCAGACGCTGGCCATCTCCCCGGCGAATGCCTCGTTCCTGATGATCTGGGTCGGGGTTGGCCGGACTGATCAGCCGGTTCCTGTTCTCCTGGCTGTCGGAGACAATCGGGCGGCGGCCCTCGGGCATCCTGCTGAGCTTCGGCGCCGCGTTCTTCTGCTGGCTCGCCGGTGTTTTCCATGCCGACATCATCGGCGGCGTGTCCATGCTGTGGCTGATGATCCTGCTGTCGCGCTTCTTCGGCGATGGCGGCTACGCGGTGGTCGGGCCGTATGCGGCCGAGGTCTGGCCGGCGGGACTGCGCGCCAGCGGCATGGGCTTTGGCTATGGCTTGGGCAATCTGGGCAAGGTGCTGGGGCCGTTGGGCTGGCGCTGATCGCCGGGTCGTCGAACTACGTCAACCCGAAGGCCGATCTTGCGGCGCTGGGGCCGGCGATGAACTATCTCGCGGCGTGGAGCGTGATGGCGGGGCTGGTGTTCCTGTTTGTGGGCTTTGAGACGAAAGGTCGCTCGATCGAAGAGATCGACGAGGCGCTGGAGCAGCCGGCGGCCGCCGCGAAAGTTCGTACAGTGTAGGAGGGAATATGCCAGTCGTCAGAGCATCCGAACGCGCCACCAAACAGGGCGCCGCCGCCACCTTCACCGGCACCGTATTTCAGGACGAGGTGGTCGTCGGCACAACGCCGTCGCGCATGCGCGCCTCGGTCGTGTCGTTCACGCCCGGCGCGCGCACGGCGTGGCATGCGCATCCGGTCGGGCAGACGCTGTACTGCCTGTCCGGGGTGGGGCGCATCTGCTTTGAAGGCGAGAAGCCGCAGGTGCTGAACCCGGGCGATACGGTGCTGATCCCGCCGAATGTGCAGCATTGGCATGGCGCCGCGCCGGACCGGCTGTTCTCGCATCTGGCGATGTCGGAGAACAGCGATAGCGGTGCCGGTACCTCCTGGGGCAGGCACGTTAGCGACGCGGAGTATACGCAGCCGGTTTGACTGTCATTGCGTGAGGCGAAGCCGACGTGATCTGCTTTTCGCGCGATGGCATCGCAATGACACTTGTTCGCTGCCCGCGGACACCTGCTCCGCCGTCGCCCGCCGACAGCTATTCCGCCACCGCGGCGCGCGTGGGTGCGCCACCGAGTGCGCCAGAGGCCTTGATCTCGGCGACCTTCGCTTCGTCGAACTGCAGCACGTCGCGCAGGATCTCGTCGGTGTGTTCGCCGAGTAGCGGAGAACGCTTCACGTCGGCAACGCTGTCGGACAGCTTGATCGGATTGCCGACAGTCAGGTACTTGCCGCGGCGTCGGGTGATCCACCTCGACTACTGTGCCGGTGGCGCGCAGCGATTGTTCCTCAGCGATCTCCTTCATCGACAGGATCGGACCGCAGGGGATGTCGTGCTCGTTCAGGATCTCCATGGCCTCGAACTTGGTCTTGGTCATGCACCACTGCTCGATCGTGTCGAAGATCTGCTTCAAGCGCGGCAGGCGCGCGGGCGGTTTGGCGTAATCGGGGTGGGTCTTCCATTCCGGCTTGCCGATCACGTCGCAGATCGCTTCCCATACCGGCGCCTGGGCGATGAAGTAGATGTAGGCGTTCGGATCGGTCTCCCAGCCTTTGCACTTCAGGATCCAGCCGGGCTGGCCGCCGCCCGAGGCATTGCCGGCGCGGGGCACCGCCTCGCCGAACTCGCCGTCGGGGTATTGCGGGTATTCGGTCAGCGGCCCGTGCGCCAGCCGCTGCTGGTCGCGCAACTTGACGCGGCAGAGGTTCAGCACGCCGTCCTGCATCGCGCACAGCACCTTCTGGCCGCGGCCGGTGGTGTTGCGCTGGAACAGCGCGGCGACGATGCCGAGGGCAAGATGCAATCCGGTGCCGGAATTGCCGATCTGAGCGCCGGTTACCAGCGGCGGGCCATCGTCGAAGCCGGTGGTCGACGCTGAGCCGCCGGCGCATTGCGCGACGTTCTCGTAGACCTTGCAGTCTTCGTAGGGGCCAGGGCCGAAACCCTTCATCGGATGCCAGGATCATGCGCGGATTGAGCTGCTGGATGCGGTCCCAGGTAAAGCCCATGCGGTCGAGCGCGCCGGGCGCAAAATTCTCCACCATCACGTCGCAGGTCTTCACCAGCGCTTCCAGCACCGCCTTGCCCTGCGGATTGCGTGCGTCGATGGTGATCGAGCGCTTGTTGTGGTTCAGCATGGTGAAATACAGGCTGTCCACGTCGGGGATGTCGCGCAGCTGGCCGCGCGTGATGTCACCAATGCCGGGCCGTTCCACCTTGATTACATCGGCGCCGAACCAGGCCAGAAGCTGTGTGCATGTCGGGCCGGACTGCACATGAGTGAAGTCCAGAATACGAACGCCATCGAGTGCTTTCGACATGTTATGCGCCTCCCTTCTTCGCCAGCGCGCTCTTCGGGTTGAGATTGCCGATATTGCCGCTCTCGCTGCCTGCCGCGGGGTCGATCACGGCGTTGATGAGTGTCGGCCTGCCGGCATTCATCGCCGTATCGACGGCGTGCTTCAGTTCGTCAGGCGTGGTGACGTTGACGCCGACGCCGCCGAACCCCTCGATCATCCTGTCGTAGCGGGCGCCCTTGACGAACGCGGTCGTGGCCGGGTCGGCGCCGCCGCCCGGATTGACGTCTGTGCCCTTGTAGATGCCGTCGTTGTTGAACACGACGACGCAGACCGGCAGGTTGTAGCGGCAGATCGTCTCCACCTCCATGCCGGAGAAGCCGAACGCGCTGTCGCCTACGATGGCCAGCACCGGCTTTCCTGTCTCGACCGAGGCGGCGATGGCAAACCCCATGCCGATGCCCATGACGCCCCAGGTGCCGACATCGAGGCGCTTGCGCGGCTGATACATGTCGATCACACCACGGGCCTGGTCGAGCGTGTTCGCGCCCTCGTTCACCAGGATTGCGTCCGGCCGTTCCTTGATCACGTCGCGCAGCACGCGCAGCGCGGTGTGGTAGTCCATCGGCATCGAGTTCCTGCCGAGCCTGGACGCCATCCGGGCGATGTTGGTTTCTTTCTTGGCGCTGATCGCTTGCGTCCATTCCGCCGGCGGTTGCTTCCAGTCGTCACCCATGCCGCGCAGCAGCGCAGCCACGCAGGAGCCGATATCGCCCACCAGCGGCGCGGCGATCTCCACGTTGCTGTCCATTTCGCGCGGCTCGATGTCGATCTGGATGAATTTCTTTGCGCCCGGCGGACCCCACTGCCGGCCTTTGCCGTGGCTCAGCAGCCAGTTGAGCCGTGCGCCGATCAGCATGACCACGTCGCTGTCGGCGAGCACAGTCGAGCGAGCGGCTGCGGCGGATTGTGGATGCGTATCGGGGAGCAGGCCTTTCGCCATGCTCATCGGGATGTAGGGAATGCCGCTCTTCTCGACCAGCGCACGGATGTCGTTGTCGGCCTGTGCGTAGGCGGCGCCCTTGCCCAGGATGATCAGGGGGCGGCGGGCGTTGCGCAGCACGTCGAGCGCACGTTCGACGGCTTCGGGTGAGGGGATCTGTGCTGGCGCCGGGTCGATGACCTTGACCAGCGAACGGCGTCCGGCATCGGCCTCCATCACCTGGCCCAACAGCTTCCCTGGAAGATCGAGATACACGCCGCCCGGGCGGCCGGAGAGCGCGGCGCGGATCGCGCGCGCGACGCCGATGCCGATATCGGCCGCATGCAGCACGCGGAACGCCGCCTTGCACAGCGGCCTGGCAACAGCGAGCTGATCCATTTCCTCGTAGTCGCCCTGCTGCAGGTCGACGATCTCGCGTTCAGACGAGCCGCTGATCAGGATCATCGGAAAGCAGTTGGTGGTCGCATTGGCGAGCGCGACCAGGCCATTGAGGAAACCCGGCGCCGATACCGTTAGGCATACGCCCGGCGAGCGGGTCAGAAATCCGGCGATCGCTGCGGCATTGCCGGCGTTCTGCTCGTGCCGGAACGAGATCACCCGCATGCCCTCGGCCTGCGCCAGACGGCCCAGATCGGTGATCGGAATGCCGGGGACGTTATAAATCGTCTTGATGCCGTTCAGCTTCAGCGCATCGATGACAAGATGGAACCCGTCGGTCAGTTCGGCTTCCCGATCCTCGACCTTCTGCTCAAGTGCTGCGGACATTGCCTTCTCCCCTATGCGATTTGCCGCCGCCGATCCTCATCCGATCCGGCGATGCGGTCGAGAAAATCGCCGTGCTGCTCGACATGGGCCGCCAACCCCATCGTGTGCTCGCGCACCAGTCGCTCGGCCAGATCGGCGTCGCGCTGCTCCAGCGCGGCGATGATGTTGCGATGATCAACGATGGAACGCTGTGCCCGGTTGTCCTGCGTCATCGTCACGGCGCGGACCGCGCGCATGTGGATGAACAGATTGTCGGTCAGGCTGGTCATCAGTTCGACGCCGCCGATGCGGATGATCGCCTTGTGAAATGCCATGTTGGCCCGCGAGTATTCGCTGAGCTGCTCGGACGGGTCCTCCTGGAACACGTCGACCAGGGCGTGCAACTCGGCCAGGTCCGCCTCGGTCACCCGCGGCGCGCCGAGGCGTGCGGCCATGCTTTCGATCGCCGCCCAGACGGTGATCATCTCGACCACCTCGCGCTTCGACTTGCGCACGACGATCAGGCCGCGGCGCGGGACGGAGCGGACGAAGCCTTCCTGCTCCAGCATCGACAGCGCCTCGCGCACGGGCGTGCGGCTCATGCCAAGGTCCTGCGAGAGCTGGCGTTCGTCCAGCCGGATCTCCAGCGGATGTCCGTAGATGTTCATCTCGGTGATGGCGCGCTTGATCGCCTCGCAGGCCTGCTTGCGCAGCCCGATGCTGAGCGGGATCGGTTCGCCGTTCGTTTCCTGCATCCTGTCCGCTGCTGGCACACCAGCTGTGGGTCTTTGTTGGTATGCCACGACTAGACCAAAACGAAGGTAGTAGGCAAGTCCAGGCGCGGTTGAACTCCTCGCCGTGGCTGCGTCTTCTTGTTTGAGCACGTGATCTCGGCCCGCCACATGTTTAGACCTCCGGGCGGCTCTGCCTCCGGTCATCACGCGCTAATTCGCGCCAAAGCCCCGCAGCGTGGGCGGTGTCACAGGGAGTTGCGTATTCCATCCGACAACCCACTGCTGCAGGTCAGTAAGGTCGCGATGCGCTTCGGCGGCGTGGTGGCGCTTGCCGGAGTGTCGTTCGATGTCGGTTATGGCCAGATCTGCGGCCTGATCGGTCCGAATGGGTCGGGCAAGACCACCCTGTTCAACTGTATCAGCGGTTTCTATCGCTATGCCGATGGCGACATCCTGTTCGAGGGCCGCTCGTTGAAAAACCTGGGCCGGCATCGCATGGCCGACCTGGGGCTCGGCCGCACATTCCAGAATGTTGCGCTGTTCCGCAACATGAGCGTGCGCGACAATGTTCTGGTCGGCGCACACCATCTTGGCCGGTCCGGTTTTGTCGCCAATGCGCTGCGTCTGCCGCCGGTGCGGCGGGAGGAGGGGCAGGCCTTCGGGCGCCTGGATGATCTGCTGGACCTGTTGGACCTGCACGAAGTTGCCGATCGCCGGGCGGGCAGCCTGCCGTTCGGGACACAAAAGCGCGTCGAACTGGCGCGGGCCCTGATCGGCGCGCCGAAGCTGCTGATGCTGGACGAACCGGCGGGCGGACTGAACCACGGCGAGGTCGATGACCTCGCGCAATTGCTGCAGCGCATCCGGACGCATTTCGACCTCAGCATCCTGCTGGTCGAGCATCATATGAACCTGGTGATGCGGGTCTCGCATAAGGTGGTGGCGCTGGAGTTCGGGCTGAAGATCGCCGACGGCACGCCGGACGAGGTGCGTCAGGAGCCGGAAGTGATCCGCGCCTATCTGGGGGAGACCAAGGACGTGCAGCATGCCGGCGCTGCTTGAGGCGACCTCGCTGCACGCCGGCTATGGCGAGACACGCGTCCTGCACGGTATCGACTTCGCGGTGGAACAGGGGGGCGTGACCGCGTTGCTCGGCGCGAACGGCGCCGGCAAAACCACGACGTTGCGGGCGATCTGCGGGATGGTGCGCAGCCGCGGCCAGATCGTGTTCGCAGGCGAGCGCATCGAAGGCAAGGCGACCGAGGACATTGTCCAGCGAGGCATAGCCCATGTGCCCGATGGGCGCGGCACGTTCGTCGAACTGACGGTCGAGGAGAACCTGCGTCTCGGCGCCTATATTCGCAAGGACCGCTCGGGTATCGCGCAGGACTTCGAGCGGGTGTTCGGTTATTTTCCGCGATTGCGCGAACGGTTGCGTCAGCAGGCCGGTACGCTCTCGGGCGGCGAGCAGCAGATGCTGGCGATTGCGCGCGCGCTGCTGCTGCGGCCGAAACTGTTGCTGCTGGACGAGCCGTCGTTCGGGCTGGCGCCGCTGATCGTCGCGGAGATCTTTCAGATCATGCACCGCATTCGCGAGGATGAAGGCGTGGCGATCCTGCTGGTTGAGCAGAATGCCAGCCTGGCGCTGGAGATCGCCGAGAGGGCGTATTTGCTGGAGACGGGGCGCATCGTGGTCTCCGGCCCGGCAGCCGAGATCAGCCGCGACGAGTTGGTGCGGCGTTCTTACCTGGGGTACTGATACCGTGTCATTGGGATGCGAAGCGAAGCGATCTTGAGGTGTGGTGCGAAACGCGCCGAGATTGCTTCGTCCCGCCGCGCTTCGCTCGCGGTCCTCGCAATGACACGTTTTCCGTCAGCCTGATGGCGCTCCCGCCCGTGACAGTGCAGGAGCACTGAGGTGGAAGGCGTGCTGCACCAGGTCCTGTCCGGCATCGCCAGTGGCGGCATTTACGCGTCCATCGCGCTGGCGCTGGTGATGATCTACCAGGCGACGCATCACGTGAACTTCGCCCAGGGCGAGATGGCGACGCTGTCCACCTACATCGCCCTTACCCTGATCAATGCCGGCCTGCCGTACTGGATTGCCTTCCTTATTACGGTGGTGGTCTCGTTCATCCTGGGCGTGCTGATCGAGCGCATTCTGATGCGGCCGATGATGGATGCGCCGGTACTCGCCTCGGTCGGCGTGTTCATCGGCCTGCTGCTGATCATCAACGCCAGTACCGGCTGGATGTTCGATTACATGATCAAGACCTTTCCGACGCCATTCCCCGGCGGTCCGCTGCTGTTCAGCGGTTATGTCTCGGGCCACGAACTCGGCGCCTTTGCCGTGACCTTGATCATGCTGATCGCGGTCTATCTGTTTTTCCGCCACACCAAGCTGGGGCTCGCCATGCGCGCCGCCGCATTCAATCCGGTATCTTCCCGGCTGGTGGGCATTCGCGTCGGTTGGATGCTGGCGCTGGGCTGGGGCCTTGCCGCGGCGATCGGCGCGATTGGCGGCATGATGGTCGCACCGATCGTCTATCTCGATCCGAACATGATGGCGGGCATCCTGCTCTACGCCTTCGCCGGAGCCCTGCTGGGCGGGCATCGACAATGCTCCTGGCGCCGTCCTCGGCGGTTTCGCGGTTGGCATTATCGAAAATCTGGCTGGGGCCTATCTGGTCGGCACGGAACTGAAGCTGACCGTCGCGCTGATCATCATCGTTGCGGTACTGGTGGTGAAACCGTCCGGCCTGTTCGGCAAGCCGGTCTTGAGCAGGGTGTAAGGAATGGGGCGCAATGCTCTGTGCGGGGTCGTGATCTGGCTCGCCGCCACCATCGTCCCGACACTGCTGTTCAGCAACTACCACCTGTTTCAGCTCACCATGCTGGTGGTTTACGCCATCGCCATCCTCGGCTTGGCCCTTCTCACCGGCTTCAACGGCCAGATTTCGCTTGGTCACGGCGCGTTCTACGCCATCGGTGCCTACGTCACCGCTATTCTGATGTACCAGTACGACGTGCCGTACTGGGCGACGCTGCCGGTCTCGGCAATCGTGTGCGCCATCGTCGGTTTCCTGATCGGTCTGCCGGCGCTGCGCCTGGGCGGCCTCTATCTTGCGCTGACCACCTTCGCGCTCGCCGTGGCGGTGCCGCAAATCTTGAAGCACAACGCGCTGGAGCCGTGGACCGGCGGGGTCCAGGGGCTGGTGATCGACAAGCCGGACCCGCCATTCGGGCTCGCCATGTCAGCCGACCAGTGGCTTTACATATTTTCCCTGGCGGTCGGCGCGGTGCTGTTCGTCCTGGCCTGGAACATCGTGCGTGGCCGC
Source organism: uncultured Alphaproteobacteria bacterium (assembly GCA_963758595.1). GTDB lineage: Bacteria > Pseudomonadota > Alphaproteobacteria > Acetobacterales > Acetobacteraceae > JAMXLO01. The sequence goes on along the minus strand of CAVWWB010000023.1, from coordinate 8,402 downwards.
ATCGGCCGGGCGATGATGGCGGTCCGCGACCATTCTTTGGCGGCCGAGGCGATGGGGATCGATATCGCGCTGCTGAAGACCCGCACCTTCGCGCTGAGCGCACTTTATACCGGGATCGCCGGCTCGCTCGGTGCCATCGTCGTGCAGTTCGTCGCGCCTGACAGCTTCGGCATCTTCGTCTCGATCTATTTCTTCGTTGGCCTGGTCGTCGGCGGCGTCGCCTCGATCGGCGGCGCGATCATTGGCGGGGCGTTCATCGAGTTCGTGCCCAACCTCGCCGAACAGGTATCGAAGGCGGCGCCTGGCGCGGTGTATGGGGTCATCCTGATCGCGGTCATGTTCCTGATGCCGGGCGGGGCGGCCGGGTTCATCGGCTCGCTGATTTCACGCTTCCGTGTCGGCGCAAAATCGGCTGAACTACGCCCGGTCACGATAGGGGGAGCAGGTGCGAGCAAGGTTTCGGCCGGCGTGCCTGGTGGGGCTGAGCCTGACGCTAGCAATCGCGGCATGTAAGAAAGAAAACGCCTACGTTCCCCCGCCACCGTCACCGGTCCAGGTCGCGAAGCCCCTCCAGCAGGAGGTCACGCCTTACCTTGAAGTGACCGGCAACGCGGTGGCCTACAATCAGGTGGACCTGGAGGCACGCATCCAGGGCTATCTGCAACAGATCAACTATCAGGACGGCCAGCCGGTCAAACAGGCCGACACGCTGTTCGTCATTGAGCCGGCGACCGTATGAGGCGCAGTTGCAGCAGGCTCAGGCCAGCCTTGCCTCGACGCAGGCCGACCTGGTGCAGGCGCAAGGCCGAATACTCACGCGTCAATCGACTCTCGGCAGGAGCGATTTCGCGTCGCAATCGATGGTCGACCAGGCACGCGCCAAGCTGGACAGCGACAAGGCCAAGATCCAGAACGACCAGGCAGGGGTCACGATAGCCGCGATCAACCTGGGCTATACCAGGGTCACCGCGCCGTTCGATGGCGTGGTCAGCGCGCATCTGGTGTCCCCGGGTGGCCTGGTTGGCGTCACCGGCCCCACCAAGCTGGCGACGATCGTGCAGCTCGATCCGATCTACGCGACCTTCACCGTCAGTGAGCAGCAGGTGCTGCGGATCAAGCAGGCCATGGCCGAGCGCGGTCTTACGGCGAAGGATATCAGGAACGTACCGGTGGAGGTCGGCCTGATGACCGAGGAGGGCTATCCGCATGTCGGTACGCTCGATTACGTCGCACCGACGCTTGATCCATCCACCGGGACCCTCACGGCGCGCGGCTTACTGGAAAACGCCAACCGCGCCATTACTCCCGGGCATGTTCCTGCGCATCCGTATGCCGATTGCACTGCAGAGGATGAACGCGCTGCTGGTGCCCGACATCGCGATCGGTGCCGACCAGAGCGGCAGCTATCTGCTGGTGGTGGACAAGAACGATGTCGTGCAGCAGCGGACCGTGCAGACCGGGAACGCTGCAAGGCCAACTGCGGGTGATCTCCTCGGGCATCAGGGCTGATGATGTGGTGGTGGTCAGCGGCAATCAGAAGCCATTCCGGGCAGAAGGTGGCGCCGCAGATGACGACGATCACTGCTGAAATGACTGCGCCGCCGCCGAACAAGTCGTGACCGGGCAGGGCCGCCGCCGATGATCTCCAAATTCTTCATCGACCGCCCGGTGCTGGCCAATGTGCTGGCCATCGTGATCGTGCTGATCGGCGCCGTCGCTCTCTTCGTGCTGCCGGTCGCGCAATACCCGAACGTGGTGCCGCCGACGGTGTCGGTGACTACGAGCTATCCCGGCGCAAGCGCCGATACCGTGGTGAACACCGTGGCTCTGCCGATCGAGCAGCAGGTCAACGGCGTGCAGGGCATGCTGTACATGCAGTCGACCAGCGCCTCGGACGGGACCTATACACTGGTGGTGACGTTCGAGATCGGCACCGACCTGAATTTCGCGCAGGTCCTGGTGCAGAACCGGGTTTCCGCTGCGATGGCATCGCTGCCGCAGGCGGTGCAGGTGCAGGGCGTCACGGTACAGCAGAAGTCCACCTCGATTCTGCAAATCGTCACGCTTACCTCGACCGATGGCCGGTACGACAGCCTGTTCCTTAGCAACTACGCGACGATCAGCCTGGTGCCGGAGCTCGCCCGTCTTCCGGGGGTCGGCAATGTCGGGGTGTTCGGGGTCGGGCAATATTCCATGCGGATCTGGCTCGATCCGCAGACGCTGCAGGCGCGCGGGCTGGCACCACAGGACGTCATCCAGGCCATTCAGCAGCAAAGTCAGCAGGTGACGGCCGGGCAGGTCGGTGCGCCTCCCGCGCCGGCGGGGCAGGATTTCCAGTACACCATCAACATCGAAGGGCGGCTGGCCGACCCGGCGGAATTCGGCAATATCATCGTCAAGGTTGATAGTGCCAATGGCGGCCAAATCACCCGGGTGAAGGACGTGGCCCGGGTGGAACTCGGCGCGCAGACCTACTCGGTGGCATCCAAGCTCAACGGCAAGCCATCGGCCGGCATCGCCATCTATCAATTGCCCACCGCCAACGCGCTGAATGTCGCGAAGCTGGTCAATGCCAAGATGGCGGAGCTGGCCAAGACCTTCCCGCAAGGACTGACCTATGGCGTGCCGTTCGATACCACGCGCTTCGTCAACGCCTCGATCCACGAGGTCTACAAGACGCTGATCGAGGCCGCGGTGCTGGTGCTGATCGTGATTCTGGTGTTCCTGCAGGACTGGCGCGCCACGTTGGTGCCTGCCACGACTGTCCCGGTCACGATCATCGGCGCCTTCGCCGCAATGGCGGCTCTCGGCTTTACCGTCAACCTATCGACGCTGTTCGCCATCATCCTGGCGATCGGCATCGTGGTGGATGATGCGATCGTGGTGGTGGAAGGTGCGGCGCATCACATCGAACGCGGCCTGACGCCGCACGACGCGGCGATCAAGGCGATGAGCGAGCTGTTCGGACCGATCATCGGCATCACCCTGGTGCTGATGTCGGTGTTCATCCCCGCGGCGTTCCTGCCCGGACTTACCGGGCAGATGTATGCGCAATTCGCGCTGGTCATTGCGGCGACTGCACTGATCAGTGCGATCAACGCTGCCACCTTGAAGCCTACCCAATGCGCGCTGTGGCTGCGAGCACCGGTGCCGCCCGAGAAACGCAACTTCTTCTTCCGCGGCTTCAACCGCGTCTATCAGCCGATCGAGGATGGCTACACCAGGGTGATCGGTGGAATGGCGCGCCACAGCGGCCTGATGGTGATCGTCGCCCTGGTGGTGGCGGCGATCGGGATCTGGGGCGTCATCGGGCTGCCGACATCCTTCATCCCGATCGAGGACCAGGGTTATGTCCTGGTGTCGGCTCAGCTTCCTGATGGCGCCGCCGCGGGCCGCACGCAGCGGGTGATGGATGAGGTAACCAAGATCGCTCAGGGCGTCCCTGGGGTGGATCAGGTGATCTCGATCAGCGGCATCTCGGTGCTGGACAACAGCGCGACTCTGGCAAATGCCGGCGTGGCCTATGTGATTCTGAAGGACTGGAGTCTGCGTCCGCCGGGCAGCGGCGCCGATCTGCGTTCGGTCTATGCCAATCTGCAGTCCGCCCTGGACAAAATAGCGGACGCGAAGCACGCTGGTGGTGGTGCCGCCGCCGATCCAGGGTATCGGGAACGCGAGCGGCTTCACCATGCAGGTGGAGCTGCGTGACGGCAGCTTCGATTACGCCAAGCTGCAGAACATCACCGATACCATGGTCAGGGACGGCAACAGCCAGACCGGCCTGCAGCGCCTCAATTCGACGTTCCGTGCCGGGGTGCCGCAATTGCGAGTGATCGTCGATCGGGTGAAGGCGGAAACGCTGAAGGTGTCGGTGGGCGATGTGTTCAATGTGCTCGCCGGCTATGTCGGATCCAGCTACGTCAACCAGTTCAACAAGTTCGGCCGCACGTTCCAGGTCTATGTGCAGGCGGATTCGAAGTTCCGTTTGCAGCCGCGCGACATCGAGAACCTGTATGTGCGCAGCCAGGACGACAAGATGGTGCCGCTTGGCAGCCTGGTCGACATCCGGCCCAATGGTCGGACCGGCGCTGGTCAGCCTGTACAACCTATATCCTTCAGCCAGCATTGTCGGTGGTCCGGCACAGGGCTTCAGCTCGGGTGAGGCAATGAACCTGATGGAGCAGATCGCCGACAAGGAGCTGCCGCGCGGCGCCGGCTACGAATGGACTGCGATGTCCTATCAGGAGAAGGTCGTCGGCAACCAGATCCTGTACGTGTTCGGTCTGGGCATGCTGCTGGTGTACCTGTGCCTTGCCGGTCAGTATGAGAGCTGGCTTGCGCCGATTTCGGTAATCCTGGCGGTGCCGCTGTCCTTGCTGGGGCCTTGGATTGCGCTGAGCAGCCTTGGCCTGTCCAACAATCTCTATACGCAGATCGGCCTGGTGCTGCTGATTGCGCTGTCGGCGAAGAACGCCATCCTGATCGTGGAGGTCGCGCGCGAGCGGCGCATGCTGGCGGGTGTGTCGATTGTGCAGGCGGCGGTCGATGCGGCGCGCGCTCGCTTTCGGCCGATCCTGATGACCTCGTTCGCCTTCATCCTCGGTGTCGTGCCGCTGGTGACCGCAACCGGCGCCGGAGCCAGTGCTCGTGCATCGCTGGGTATCGCCGTGCTGAGTGGTATGATTGCATCCACCTTGCTCGCGGTGCTGTTCGTGCCATCGTTTTTTGTTATGATGCAGCGCTTCGAGGAATGGCGCAAAACACGCAAACAGCGCGCTCCGGCACATACTGCTGCTTGAAGAATGATTGGAACCACAAATCACCCAAAACAAGCGAATAGGCGGCGGACGACAGGCCTTTGCGTGCTTTTGCGGTTGCTTCGATCCTGTCGGCAACGGACGTTCGTAACACGCTAAAAGGAGAACGCGTGCTCAGCATGAAGGACAAGGTGGCCATCGTCACCGGTGCGGGCTCGGTCGGTCCGGGCTGGGGCAACGGCAAGGCGACGGCGGCGCTGCTCGCGCGGCAGGGCGCATCGGTGTTTCTGGTGGACATCAACCAGGCGGCGGCGGAGGAAACGCGGCAGATCATCGAGGGCGAAGGCGGCACGTGCGCGGTGCATTGCTGCGACATGATGGTAGCCGCCCCGGTGCAGGAAATGGTGCAGGCGTGCGTGGATCGATTCAAGCGGATCGACATTCTGGTGAACAATGTCGGTGGCTCCGCACCCGGCGATCCTGTGACGATGACCGAGGAGGTCTGGGATCACCAGATCGACATGAACCTGAAGACCGTGTTCCTGGGTTGCAAATACGTCCTGCCGGTGATGGTGGCGCAGGGCAAGGGCGCCATCGTCAACCTGTCGTCAGTCGCGGGGTTGCGTAATGACGGCCATGGCGGTCGCACGCATGTCGGGTACAGCGCGTCCAAGGCGGCGGTTCTCCAGTTCACCCGGTCCACCGCCGGCGCCTATGTGAAACAGGGTATTCGCTGCAATACGGTGGTGCCGGGACTGATGCACACGCCGCTGGTTGAATATCGTCTGGCGCGCACGGTCGCCGGGAATGATGCCGCGGCGCTGATTGCCAGCCGCAATGCGCGCTGCCCGATGGGGCGGATGGGGACTGCCTGGGATGTGGCGCACGCTGTGCTGTTCCTGGCGTCTGATGAGGCGAACTACATCACGGGAACCGAGATCATCGTTGATGGTGGGCTGATACTGGCTTCGCCGTGATGGAGATACCGAATGACGATCGGAGTGACGTCCGAAGTATGATTGACTGAAGGAGAAAGCAAATGAGCGAGCGACGCTTCAAGGAATTGAAGCCCGAAACCATGAGCGCGGAGCAGAAGAAGGTGGCCGACGCGATCCAGGCTGGCCCGCGTGGTGCCGGTTTGCGCGGGCCATTCAATGCGCTGCTGCGCAGTCCGGAGCTGTGCGATCTGGTGCAACGGGTTGGCGCGTATGTACGCTTCAGCAGTTCGATTCCGCCGCGTCTGAACGAGATGGCGATCATCATGGCCGGTCGGAAGTGGACCGCACAGTATGAGTTCTACGCGCATCGGCGATTGGCGATTGAGGCCGGGCTCAGCACCGCAATTTGCGACGCAATAGCGAGCGGCACCCGGCCGCAGGGCATGCAGGATGACGAGGCAGAGGTGTACGACTTTTGCAGCGATTTGCTGTCGAGCGGACATGTGTCAGACGCCACCTACGCGCGCATCACGAGCCGCTTTGGCGAGCGTGGAGTGATCGACCTGATTGGAGCTGTCGGCTACTACAGTCTGGTGTCGATGGTGCTGAACGTCGATGGCGTGCCGTTGCCAGCGGGTGAGACGCCGCCGTTGAAGCCATTGTGAAGATACAGGCAGCGGTCCTGGACTGGGCAGGCACGGTGGTGGACCACGGCAGCGGCGCGCCGATGGGCGCGTTCGTCCATGCCTTTGCCCAATTCGGCGTCAGCATCAGCATCTCCGATGCGCGCGGGCCAATGTGAATGGCCAGGACAATCCGCGCCTCCCGTCAGATCCCATCGGTCGCCGCCGCTTGGCGCGCACGGCATGGCCGCGACTTCACCGAGGGCGACGTTGACGCCATCTTCCAGGTGTTCGAGCCGATGAATATTGCTGCCGTGCGCGACCACGCGGACGTCATTCCCGGCACCATCGAGGCGGTCGAGGCGCTGCGTGCGCGCGGGATTAGGATCGCGGGTACGACCGGCTACACGCGGCCCATCATGGACGTGCTGGAGCCACTCGCCGCGGCTGCCGGATACAGGCCGGAGCTTACGGTCTGCGCTGGCGACCTCCCCGCGGCTCGGCCGACACCGCTGATGATGTGGTACGCCATGGCGAGACTTGGCGTCTGGCCAGCGGCTACAGTGGTCAAGGTTGACGACACGGCGCCCGGCATCGGTGAGGGCCGGGCGGCGGGGACATGGACGGTAGGAGTTGCGCTTACCGGCAATGCAGTCGGTCTGTCAGCGGAGGAATTGGCTGCGGTATCGCAGGCGCAGCGTGGACGGCTCCGCGAACAGGCGGCGGCGGAACTGAGGGATGCCGATATGGTGATCGACAGCATCGCCGATCTGCCAGCAGGCGATCGAGACGATCAACGCCCGACTTGCCGCCGAAGAGCGGCCCGGGACCCGGAATCGCTAAAGTGCGGGACGCTATCCTGCCCCATGCGAGGATCGCGAGCGCAGCGTGGGCCAGGAGCGCACCTGGCGCGAGATTGCTTCGCTTCGCACGGGCAATGACACGTGGCGTTGACTCGCGCTTCACCGATAGCGGGTTTTAGGGCTCCGCGGGGCTGACCTCGGCGATATAGATCACGTCGCCGGTTGCGCCGTCAGGGCTGCCGGGCGGAATGGTGGCTACGACATGGCCGTTGCCCTGCATCGCGATCCAGGCTGGTTCCGCCTTTGCCGTCTGCTTGGCTTCCTTGATCACGTCGGCGGGAACCTGTGGCCACAAGGCTTCCTCGATCACCCGGATGCGATCCATTCGCGCCCTCCAGTTTGTGCCGCGGGTTCAACGCAACATCAGCCAGAGCGTTCCCACGATGAGGGTCAGCACCGTCACCGGGGCGCCGATTCGAAAGTAGTCCCAGAAGCCGATCATCATGCCTCGGCGTGCCGCCTTCTCCACGACGATCAGATTGGCGATCGAGCCCAGAACGGTGAGATTGCCCGCCAGTGTCGAGGCCATGGCGACCACCAGCCATGCACGTTCGGGGCTGGGAGCGCGGTCGACGAATGGCTTCAGCACCAGCACGGCAGGCACGTTGCTGACCAGATTTGACAGGACGGCCGTGACTAGGCTGAGCACCGGCGGAGATTGCAAATGCAGAGCGCCAAGGCTCTGGATCGTCTGCGGTGTCAGAAGCTGCTGTTGGGCGCCAGCGACGATGATGAACAGACCGGTGAACATCAGCAGCAGCGACCAGTCGATCTCGGCATAGACACGCATGCTCTTGATGCGCCGCGTCAACAGCAAAAGCGCACCGACCACGATCGCCACCTTGGGCGGGGACTGGCCAGCAAAGAACAATGCCACCGTCAGCGCGGCTGCGCAGATCGACCGCAGCACCAGCACGCGATGGATCCGCAGCCGGGGTAGGCGCGCCCGATAGATATCGGCGCGCAAGTTCCACCGATGCGCCAACGCCAGCAGCGCGAAGGTGAGCAACAGTCCGAGGACTGCGACCGGAGCGAGCGCGGCAGCAAATTCCGGATAGGGAATCCCTGAAAAGCTGCCGATCATCATGTTCTGCGGGTTGCCGGTGATGGTCGCAGTGGACCCGACATTCGATGCCATCGCCACCGCCAGCAAGTACGGCACCGGGTTCCTGCGCAGGCTGAGAGTTAGGTCCAGCACCAGCGGCGCCATCACCAGACAGA
>CAVWWB010000022.1:52500-104442 GCA_963758595.1 uncultured Alphaproteobacteria bacterium | reverse complement strand
TCCGGGTATTCCCAACGGCTCCAAAGTGCGATTCGATTCCGTGCTGTGACAATTCGCACCACGGAGGAACGGGATGGCCGCAGCACTGACGGTCACACGGACCGACCACACAGCGGCCGAGCTTCGCGCCGCGGCCGGCAGGAGCCGCGACGCAGCTCAGGTCCGCCGGCTTCTCAGCCTCGCGTCCGTTCTTGAGGGTCGTCCACGCACCGAGGCAACGAGGCTAAGAACGGCATGGACCGGCAAACACTGCGCGACTGGGTCCACCGCTACAACACGTCGGGGATCGACGGCTTGCGGTCTCGCGCGACCCCTGGCCGCACCCCGGCGTTGAGCAAGGACCAGAGGGCCGAGTTGAAGGCGCTGGTCATCGCCGGGCCTGATCCGGTGCAGAACAAGGTCGTGCGCTGGCGCTGCGCGGACCTGCGTGAGAATAATTAGCCAACCTAGATCCCTCCGATTTTGACGCTATCTTATTGAAATAATTAGCCAAATCTGTCGATGGCTGGGGTCCCGGTAGGGCGCAGACCGGGATTCCAGCAAGCAGCCTTTTTCCTCGGCAATTTCAATGTTTTCCGCCCCACTTGGGGCGGGGTCCCGGTTGGGCGCCGATCCACACGTGAGCAAGTGGGACGCTGATCGCGTTCCGAGAAGTGCACATTCAACGGCAGCGATACGGGTGGTAGTAGCACCAGCCTGGACGCCCTGGGCCATAATATGGGCCATAATAGCAGCCGGAGAGCGGCAGGGCGGCGGCGAGCAAGAGCAGCAAGGCGATGCAGCGTGTCACGATGAAGCCTCTTGACCTGAGAAGACCGTCGCCCTGACGGTAAGAGCAACCGGAGCTCTGTGCCGTCTCAACTCTGCCAGCAAGCGGAGTCTCGGCCCGCCCTAGCTCGACGTTGGGAACGTCGCGCGAGAGGGCATCAGCCCGCGCCCGTGTTCGAGGAACTGCATCCCCGGCCGTATCTGCTTCCCTGAGCGTAGTGACCGATGTAGCGTCACCTCGTCTGGCATCGAAGGAGCGGGGATCATGCAGGCGAAGCCGTCATGGGGCACAGCGATCGCCCTCACGTGTCTTACAGCCGCCATGGCCTTGGTACCGCAGCGTGCCAGGGCGGAGGCGGTCATCGAGAACATCTTCCAGGATGACACCCAGGTCGGCACCATCTCGTTCCCGGCGTTCTCCGGCACGGACGCGACCGGCGTTGACTTCTCCTACGACGGGTTCACCCAGGCCAACATCACCTCGCTGTCCTACATCGTGGGACCCGAGCACGCTCGCCGTCACAGCTTTGGACCTCAACGCGCTGCAAGGCGACAATCCCTGCCCCACTAGCAGTGGGAGTGCCTGCTCGAACAGCACGCTAAATTTATCCCCGACCACTGCGACAACCGGTGGTAGTAGCTGCACTGGCCCCGGCGCGAACGGCCCTGGCACTTGTTCCGCGTTCGAAGGTATCTCCCCCATAACGTTTCAAGGCATCTTGCCCACGCCCGCCCCCGTCCCCGAACCCGCTTCCCTCGTCATCCTCGGCGTGGGCGTGATCGGCCTAGGCCGCTGGCAAGGCGCCGTCGCGCTGCCTCGCCGGCCTGAGACGTGTGCCGGGCTGCCTCCGATGGACAGCCCGGCACCTCTCCTCCGCCCTAGCTCGACGCCGTGTCTTGGATGGTCTCGTTCCCCGGCCCGCGCCCGATAGCCGTGCACCGGCACGGGCGACCTGGTCGCGATCACCGCGGCCAGGGTTGGGTTTAGAAACCGTTATTGGAGCCGCCCTCGGGCGGGATTCCGTTGCGAGAGCCCCTGGCCGGTGACGGCGTTGCTGTTTTGCTGCTGCCACGCAGCGCCGTGTTGCAAAGCGGGGGCGTGCTGCCGCTTGTGGGACAAGTGCCGGCGATGCGCCCTAGCCGCGCAGCTATCCGCGGCGCTGCGGATGCTATGACCCGCCAGGTGGCCGCCGGCAGTGCAGCCGCCGGACGTGGCCAGCGCTCGCACAATGGCAAGGCCGGTCGCCAGAATGGCAGCGGCCGAGAGTGATGCGATTGCTCTCATCGTCAGGTCTTTCATTCAACTCCTGCGGGTCAACGCGCGCCATCCGGCTTCGTTCGGAGCGCGAGAACCGGCATCGGCCTAGCTCGACGCCGTGAACCCGATGCCGTAGGTCGCCGGACCACGCCCGTTCGCGTTGATCGCGCTGACGTAGAACTGCACCTGGCCGCCAGCTGACGGCCCTGGGAGGATCTTCCTTCGGGCTGCTGACGGTGGTGTTCACCAGCGAGCCTTTCGAGCGTAGCAGCGCCCTCCGCTACGCCTAGTCCGGGACGACGGCCAGCATGGCCGCACCGCGGCGAGCACTGAGGCGCTGGGCGTAGCGGCTGACCATCTCGGCGGTGCGCCGTGACGCCGAGCGCCGAAGTAAAAGGCAGCAGCCACAGATCGCTTGACACCCCAGTGAGCGCGCAAGATCGTTCTCCATGCGCGTGAGAGCTGCCCTGGCCGCCCTCCCCGTCCTCGCGGCGCTGGCGACCGCCTCGCCGGCCGACGCCTACCAGCACGGCCACGGCGAGTATTACCACTCCACGGACGGCTCGATGGTGCACCGGCCAACCCGCGGAAACATCGACTACGGGCGTGTCGCCGCAGTGTGCGGCGATGGAAGTCGCAGCTTCTCGCACCACCACCCAGGGACCTGCTCGCATCACGGCGGAGTGGCGAGCTACGCGTTAGGTCCGTCCGGCACGAGCCATGGATTCGTCTCGGGTGGCTCGGCGGCCGGGGCGTCACGACCCGAGAGCTGGTCAACCCAGGCGTCGAGTGTGAGGCGATCCCAGCCGCGGCGCCCCTCTGTCGCGGCTATCGGCGGCGGAATGCGCCCGGCTTTCACCTCGCGATGGAACGTGCTCTCGGCGAGGCTGAGGTAGGCGGCGGCAAGCGGCGCCTCCGACGCGCGCGGCCACTCCAGGAAGGTGAGACCAACTCCGCATCGGGATCCGAGACAGCTAGCCCATCTTCGATCGTCTGCTCGACCACATGCTCAAAGGCTCCCGCGATCCCGGCAAGGTCAGGGTCATCCTTGGTGGGGCTCCGGCCCAGTCACGGCGCCCTCGCGCACGACCCGCTCGATCTCGCGCTGGGAGGTGACGCCGACCTCCTTGAGGAACTTGCGCAGGGCCATGTTGAAGCGGTTGCTGGTCCATGGTTGGTCTCCTGGTAAAGAGGTCTTTCTGCCACACCTTGCGATCCTGACTTTCGACACGCTCGCCACAAACCTGGATGCCGGTATCGAAAGCCGCTACCACGAAGATCCTCGTTAGATCGGTCTGGCTGGGAACAAGCCCATGCGCATCGAATATGTCGAGGCAAGCACTCAGGGCGTGCAGTTCGAAGGCTTCTACATCCTGATTGACGACAAGCAGATCGTCGGCCCGTTCTCGACCAAGGTAGAAGCCCGAGAGTGCCTGTCCTGGCGTCCCCGCCGGGCTACAGCAGCCTCACGGTCGCACCAAGGCCGAGCCTGATCCCGAGGCAGGCCTCGGCCGCCGACGCATGTTCCTGGCAGCTGAGGGTTGGCGTCCATCGGCTACAGCTGCACACCCGCAACACTCGCAGCCCAGCGCGCCCCGGCAACGACGCAGCGCTTGCTTCCAGCCCGGCCCGGCGCGCACGCTGCTGCCGGCGCCGGTGGCCCTCTCCGCCGGCGCAGCGACCGGGCGGGACCTCGGTCGCATTGGAGTTGCCGAATGTCGCTTCACCGAACCCCGGCCAATGGTCCCGGCCGGGGTTCACGGTGTGTGGGAGCACCCTTCCCGTCCCGATGTGAGATCATGCCGACCTGATGCGGAAATCCAGCACTCGCCAGAGATCGTAGTCGTTGATCCACTTGATGCCCAGGTCACGCATGCACTTGGGCACCTTTCGTTTCGCGCCTCTTCCCAGGCTTTGACACTTCCCGCGTTGCCACGATCCGGCCAGGGCCAGACCTAGCGCGGCAGCGACAAGGAACGGGTCGCGGCCGAGGAACTCGATTTCTACGTCGTCCAGGTCGGGGGCATAGCCCTTCGCAATAACCTCCGCCACGGCCAGCGCGTTAGTCGGCTCGGCCAGGATAATGGCGTCCCTGACCTCCGAGCGCCGAAGCCACTGACCGAGAAGATCGGAGTGTACCCAGTTCCCTCTCGCAGTCGGCCCAGAAGGCTCAGAAGCCTGCCGTTCCCGCCGGCACTGATTGCTGGTTTAGCGCATGCGATTGACGGTGTAGTCGGTCACATCGCGCAATGCCTGTCCCAGTGCAGTCTTGTGGAATGCGCTGCCTAGCGCTGCCTTGGCCTTGGCCGCGAAACCGCGCGCACGCTCCAGGGTGATGCTGATCGCGTTGCTCCGATCAATTAGTTCCAACGCCTGCTCAAGATCTGCTTCGTTCTGCTCACTGGCCTCGATCGTGCGGCGCCAGAACTCGCGATCAGCGTCGTTGCCGGCCTGATAGGCAAGCAATACGGGCAGTGTGATCTTCCCTTCCCGGAAATCGTCCCCCACCGTCTTGCCCAGCACCGCCTGATTAGCCGCGTAGTCCAGTGCGTCATCCACCAACTGGAACGCGATCCCGAGATTAAGGCCGAACTCGGCCAAGGCGGCGGCCTCGGGCTGCGGCCGGTCGGCGACGACAGCGCCTACCTCACACGCGGCGGCAAATAGTGCAGCGGTCTTGCCGGTAATGACCTCCAGATACCGCGCTTCCGGGGTGGAGAGATCGTTCTGCGTCACCAGCTGGAGCACTTCGCCCTCGGCAATGGTTGCCGCGGCGCGGGAAAGAATACCCAGGACCGCCAAGGAGCCGTCCTCTACCATCAACTGGAAGGCGCGCGCGAACAGGAAGTCGCCAACCAGCACCGAAGCCTGGTTGCCGAATACCGCGTTGGCGGAAGCCATGCCACGTCTCAGCAGGCTCTCATCCACCACATCGTCGTGCAGCAGTGTGGCGGTGTGAATGAACTCGACGCAGGCAGCCAGCTTGATGTGGCGCTCCCCTGCGTAGCCGCACATCCGGGCGCAGGCCAGGGTCAGCAGCGGGCGGAGCCGCTTTCCGCCAGCAGCAACGATGTGCGCGGCAAGTTGAGGGATCAGCGTCACCGGGCTGTCCATGCGGCCGACGATGGTGCGGTTGCAACTTTCCAGATCAGGCTGTAGCAGCGTCGCCAGCGCGCTCAACGCATCCTCGTCCGGCCGCTGGGGCGGCGTCGCACTCGCCCGGGACGAACTGGTGACAGCGTCCAAGCTGGTCTCCTGACTGGCATGTCTGGTAGGCACATGAACCATATCGGCGGCGCCGAAATAGGGTCAAGCAAGGACGGACAAACGTGCGCGTGCTCGCAACATCGAACGACCCGGTCCGGCTCTCATTCCTGACGGCGCTGCTGGCCGACGCGGGCGTGGCCGCTTTCGTGCTCGATTGGCATGCCAGCGCCGTCGAAGGCAGCATCAGCGCCATTCCGCGCCGCTTGGCCGTCAGGCAAGAGGACGAGGCGCGCGCCAGGCGGGTGCTGGCCGAGGCGGGAGAAATCTAAGACCGCCATGCATCGGCAGCGTATCCAAGCCACGTACGAAAGTGGTAGCGTCTACCAAGAATGGACCTGTTTGCCGCATTGCAGCCGCTCTACACGTTGACGGGCTTCTTTGTGGGGCTCCTGGTCGGCCAAACCGGCATGGGTGGCGGCTCGCTGGTTACTCCCATTCTGGTCCTGGTATTCGGTGTCACGCCGGCCACCGCGATTGGCACGGATCTGCTCTACGCCTCAATCACCAAGGCGGTTGGAACCGTGGTGCACGGCGCTCATCATACCGTGCAATGGCCGATGGTCGGGCGGTTGGCCGCAGGAAGTGTGCCTGCGACCTTGGCGACATTGGCGGTGATCTCGCACTTTGACCTGAGCAGCCGCGCAGCCTCAGGGGTGATCACCACAGTACTGGGTGTCATGTTGCTTGTTACCGCCGCGGCATTGCTGTTCCGAAGGCGATTGTTGAGCCTGGCGGGCGGTTGGCTGGAGTTGGTGCCGCAGCACCGGACAAGAACGATGACGGTGACTGTTGGCGCGGTGCTTGGGGTGCTGGTCACCATCTCATCGGTCGGTGCCGGTGCCATCGGCGTGACCGTGCTGCTGTTACTCTATCCCAGGCTGCCGATGGCACGCATCGTCGGTTCAGATATTGCGCATGCCGTACCGCTGACCTTGGTCGCCGGCCTGGGACACTGGATGCTGGGATCGGTCAATCTACCGATGCTGATGTCACTGCTGATGGGTTCGATACCAGGCATCGTGTTGGGCAGTCTGTTTGCCGTGCGTGTCCCGGACGCAGTGCTGCGCCCCGTCATGGCGGCGACGTTGGCCGTGGTAGGCGGAACGTTGGTGTTCTGAACCCAAGATCCGTCCCGGGATCACTCGCGCTCGGGCAGGCTTGACCGGCGCGCTGAAAGCATCACGTATTCACCCCGACGCCATGCTTCCTGACTCGACGATTATAGAGGCGGCCGATTACTCCGCCCGCCATTGGCTTTGCCTGGAACGAGGGCCTCTGCGCCCCGGGACAGAGGCGCATAAACGCGCGGTTTGTGCCATGTTCCAGGCAACGTTCAACCCCTACAAACCCTCGGTCATCGAGTGGCCGAAGCTGGATCCAGCGGCGCACGCCAGACTGTTGAGTTTGCCGATCTGGGACATCGCCGTGCAGACCGAAGGCAAGGCCGGGTTGCGCATGAAAACCTACGCGGCAAAACTGGCCGACGAGGATATGCGCGCCGCGATTGGGCTGAACGCGTGGGAAGAAGGGCGTCACAAGGAGGTTCTGTCGCACCTGGTTGCGGCCTATGGGATCGAAATGGCGCCGGAGCCCGAATACGTTGCTCCGCGCGATGCCGAATGGGCCTACCTGGTCACCGGTTTCAGCGAATGCATCGACAGCTTTTTTGCGTTCGGTCTGTTCGAAGTGGCGAGACGGTCGGGGTTCTTTCCGCCAGAACTGGTAGAGACGTTCGAGCCGGTAATGCAGGAGGAGTGCCGGCATATCCTGCTGTTCGCCAATTGGCTGGCGTGGCACCGACGACGATCCGCTGGTGGCAACGGCCCTGGTTCGAGCTGCGGGTCGCGGCCGTGTGGGCGTTTCTGGTCTGGGAGCGGATCGGGCTGGCGAGGGGGTTGGGCGGCGGGAGCGATGCCGGATCGCCGGACAACAACTTCACCATCAGCGGCGCGCAGGCGGTGGGCAATGGCGGCGTGAATACCGCGAACTCATGGACCTCTGCCTGGCAGAAAACGACCGGCGCTTCGCCGGCTACGATGCCAGGCTGGCGCGACCGACGACAGTCCCAACGATGGTGCGGCTCGTTCGGCGGTTCATCAGGCCATCGAAGCGAGGCGCGATGCCAACTTCGCGATAACACCGGGACAGCAGGGCTGGCTCGCCAAATGATGGACGGCCTGCGATACTTTTGGTCGTGCAGCAGGGCTGACCCGGAACCGTCTCATGATCAAACGGTTTCACGCCCTCTATGTCGGCCAGATCGACCTCGACAATGTCGGGCTGAACGGCACCCCGGCAAATGACCGGCGCTATCCCAACGAGCGCCTCACCGAGGTGTTCGAGACCTCGCGCCGACGTCGCCCGGGTGATGGACGAACTCGGCTATTACGCGCTGTGGACCGCCGAGCATCATTTCCAGCACGAGGGCTACGAGTGCCTGCCCAACCTGGTGCAGCGGGGCCTGTGGCTCGCGACGCAGACGAAGCAGCTCAAATTCGGCTGCGCGCTTCAATATCCTGCCGATGTGGCACCCGATCCGGCTGGCCGAGGACTACGCGATGGCCGACATCGTCACCGACGGCCGGGTGATCATGGGCGTCGGGCGCGGCTATCACACGCGCGAGGTCGAGACCTTCGGCGCACCGCTGCTCGACGCCGAGGCCAACCGCGAGATTTCGAGGAGCAGCTCGAGCTGTTGCTCGAACTGCTTCAACGAGGAGAGTTCGCCATCAAGGGCAAGTATTTCGACCTGCCCGCCGGCGGTGCCGTATCGCGGCTACGAGCTCAACGACATCACCATGGTGCCGCGGCCGAAGCATCTGCCGGTCGAGATCTGGATGCCGATCGCCAGCGGCAGGACGATCGACATGATGGCGCAGTATGGCCTCAAGGCGATGGTGACGCTGAACGGCGAGAAGATCCTCGACGACGTCGTACGGGCCTATCAGCAGCCTGCGCCGACACGGCCGGCGAAGGAGCTCGGCCAGGACATGATCTGGGGCGCCGGCATCTATCTCGCCGACAGCCAGGAAGAAGCGATCCGCGCGGTCGAACCGGCGCACGACGAGCGCTTCAAATGGTTCGCGCCGTTCGGCTTCGTCCGCTATGCCGACGAGCAGGGCCGCACCTGGGGCACGCCCGGGCGCGCCCTCGCGCATCCCGTCGCTTGCGCGACGGGTCGAGCAGAAGGCGTGGTTCTGCGGCCCGCCCGGCGCAGGTCATCGACGGCATCAAATCGATCGAAGCGAAATACCCCGGTCTCGAGGACTTCATGATCCACTGGGCCGAAGGCCTGTCGCCGACCGAGTTCAACGAGCAGCTTCGCTGGTTCGCCCGCGAGGTGATGCCGGCATTCGCGCGAGCTTGAGGTGCATGGAATGGAACGGTGCGGCACGACGTGGTCCGGCACCGGATGGGCTCCTCAGAACGGTGGGGGACCCACCACCTCCCAACCGTGTCGCTGAAACGCCGTGACGATTTCTTGCTGGCTCATCGAGGACATGGGACGGTTGCTCTGAACCGCCTCCTCGAAAAAGCTGCCGGCGTTTCCCGGCGTGTAAAGGAACAGAACACGTCCTGGTTCTTTCCCTGCTACTCTTCCAAGCATGCGGCAATCCTCGCGGCATGAATGCGCACGTTCCAGGACCACCAACTGTGACCTGATCGCCAATCCGAAAGGTGACTTCGCCGGAGACGACGTAAGCGATCTCATCGCTATCATGATGGATGTGCAAATCCGTCACCGTGTCAGTCGGCGCGACTTCTTCGAACATCATGACGCTTTGAGCCATGTCACTGGTGATCTTGAGCGCGGCTGATCGCCCAGGAGCCATCTGCCATGTGGCGCCTTTTCCCGCAGGTATCACGAACTTCGTCTCGTCCATTTGCGAGCCTCCCTGTTTGGCGGGTTGCCAATTGCAGCCATCACTACGGCACGACAGGCGCTCCCCGCAACAGTCCGTTACGATCCTCTCGTTCTCGAGGGCCGCATTACCGAGTGGACAAGGCTGATCCAGGTGCGAATGCAAGGGTCGACCGATCGCGGTTAGCTTCCGCTGAAGTGTGGTCAATGGCCGCAGAGCGTGGTTTTGCGGCACCCCCGGCCAGGTCATCGACGGCATCAAATCGACCGAAGCGAAATACCCCGGTTTCGAGCACTACATGATCCACTGGACAGACGGCCAGTCGCCGCCCGAATTCGAGGAGCAGCTTCGCTGGTTCGCCCGCGATGTGATGCCGGCATTCAGTTGAACTGAATCTGCGCAGCCATGACAGTGGCTGCAAAGTTGTCATCAGTGCCGAAATCGGACGCCGCAAACGGGCAGGGGGTTCCGTGCAGTCCGGTAATGGCGCCTGCCTTGCCCTGATCCCAGGACGCCAGCTTCGCCTCGGCAATGCGCAATGCGTCTCGCCACAGGATATCGATATCGAGCCTGGCGCGCATGGATGGGCTGATCCGACGGCGGAGCGCTACATTCCAAGCCACAATCTCCGCGATCCATCCGCGTGTGGCCGGCGCATCCGGGTCGGCGGCCAGCAGAACCAGATCGATCAGAATGTTCTCGAGCAGACTTTCGACCGCATGAAATTCGCTTCTCCCAACGTCTTCGATCTCCTCGATGACGTTGGCAAGGTCGAGGTCGTTGGGCAGGTCACAGCGAGATGCCAGGCTGCGCAGCGCCGCTGCCTGCTGTTCCGACCAGATCAGAATGTCGGTGTCGTAAGGAACGGCGCGGTCCATCGGCACCTCCTGCGCATCAATCTGGTTCGGGCCAAGGGCGCAAACAACGCTCTGCGCGCCCCTGGTCTGCGCCGTCTGCCGATCAATCGTCGCGGCGCACCCGCTCCATTCGCTCGTGCCGCTCCTGCGCCTCGATGGACAAGGTTGCAATCGGTCGCGCCTCCAGCCGGCGCAGCCCGATCGGCTCGCCCGTCTCCTCACAGTAGCCGTAGGTGCCGTTCTCGACCCGGATCAGTGCCTGATCGATTTTGGAGATCAATTTGCGTGCGCGATCCCTGGTCCGCAGCTCCAGAGCCCGATCGGTTTCGACGCTGGCCCGGTCGGTAATATCAGATTCGTGGATACCGCCCTCGGACAGGCTGGCCAGGGTGCCGTCCGCCTCCTTCAGCAGCTCGGTGCGCCAGCGCAGCAGTTTTTGGCGGAAGTATTCGACCTGGATGGGGTTCATGAACTCCTCATCCTCGGTCGGCCGGTAGTCGGGGGGAGGGTAATCATCATAACCTGCCGATCCTGCCTTTCCTCGCGCTGCGCTCCCGCCCCTTGGCTTGTCGGAAGCCGCGGAACCCCCCGGCCCGTCCTGGATCGCAATTGGCCGGGCTTATAGCACGCGCGATAGCCCCGCCAAGACCGCGTGAACAGGCGTCAAAACGGTGACACTCAACGATTTACCCTGACCTAAAGGGGCTGGCGGCGTGCCAATTCCACCCGGACCCGAACCATGATCGCCGACACCATCGCCGCCAATCGGCGATCGGTCGCCCGCGGAATGGACGCCGCCAGCTCCGCCAGCCGCGCCAGCACAGCTGAGTCTCCGTCCATCGATAACAGGCTTCGCTGCAAATCCGCCAGGGCAGCGAGCATGTCCTGTCCGTGTCGCCGCGCCTCCCGGTCCTGGATCGTCTCGCCACCCAGTTCCTGCAAGGTCAGCATCGAAGCGAGCGCGGGCGCGCTGGTCCCGGTGGTCGCGGTCGCACCGCCGCTCGCCTCAGGTTGCAGCGGCACGCTGAACCCCGGCTTGCTGGTCGTTCGACCGGATACGCGCTGTGTGGCCGACCAGCCTATGGGTTCAATGCCCGTCATGCCTCGGCTCCTTCTGCCCGCCCGGCAAATCGTGCCGCGTTGTGATCACCGCCAACCCGCTCTCCGCGGCCGCTTCCGTGTGGCACGCGATTTGCCCTGTGCTACCGCAGACTGGCGCAAATTTCTTACGTACAAGCTACCGCCGAGGGTTGTCGTGATCCGGTTCTTTCGCCTACTCGCATTGCTGCTTCCTCTCGTCGCTGCCGCGGCCGCAGACGCCCAGGTGCGCATCAAGGACATCGTCGATGTCGAGGGCGTGCGCGACAACCAGCTGATCGGCTACGGCCTGGTCGTCGGCCTGAACGGCACCGGCGACAGCTTGACAACGCCGCCTTCACCCGCAGAGTCCAGATCGCATGCTGGAGCGGCTGGGCGTCAATACCCGCGACAGTCGCCAAATGGAGACCAAGAACGTGGCCGCGGTGATGGTCACCGCCGAGCTGCCCGCCTTCGCCCGCAGCGGCAGCCGGATCGACGTCGCGGTCTCGGCGCTGGGCGATGCCAAGAACCTGCTCGGCGGCACGCTGCTGGTCACCCCCCTGCTCGGCGCCGACGGCGAGGTCTATGCGGTGGCGCAGGGCACGCTGGCGACCGGCGGCCTCGCCGCACGCGGCGCCGCGCACCTCGGTCACGCGCGGCGTGCCCACCGCCGGACGCATCGCCAACGGCGCGATGGTGGAGCGCGAGGTGCCATTCCAGCTCGCCAACACGCACCAGCTGCGCCTGCGCTGCGCAACCCCGACCTCACCACCGCGCGGCGGATCGCCGCGGCGATCAACCAGATCTTGCCGGCATCGCCAAGGCCGACCGATCCATCGCACCGTGGCGCTCGATCTGGCGGCCCGCGACCCGATCGAGACTCTTGGCGACGCTCGAGGAGCTGCGGGTCGAGCCCGACAGCCCGCCAAGGTGGTCATCGACGAAGCCAGCGGCATCATCGTGATGGGCGCCGACGTGCGCATCTCCACCGTGGCGATCGCCCAGGGCAACCTGACCATCCGCGTCACCGAGACCCCGCAGGTCAGCCAGCCGGCGCCATTCTCCAACGGCGCACGACCGTCGTGCCGCGCACCCAGGTCCAGGTGGACGACCAGCAAGACCAGAAGCTGCGGCTCCTGCAGGGCGGCGTGTCGCTGCGCGACCTGGTGGACGGCCTGAATGCGCTGGGCGTCGGCCCGCGCGACATGATCACCATCCTGCAGGCGATCAAGGCGGCCGGCGCCCTGCAGGCCGATCTGGTGGTCCGGTGACCTCGACGACGATCCAGCAGCCGGCCGCCACTACGCTGCCGCCCGAGCAGACGGCGAAGCTCTGGCAGGCGGCACACAAGTTCGAGGCCATGGCAATCGGACAGTTGCTGCAACCGATGTTCAATACGGTCGACGTCAAGCATTCCGTGTTTGGCGGGGGTGAGGCCGAGGAGACATGGCGGCCGATGCTGGTGGATGCGATCGGTAAACAGATGGCGGCGAATGGCGGTATCGGACTCGCCGTTCCGGTGTTCAACGCGCTGCTGCGCGCACAGGAGAAGACAAAATGACAACAGCGATCGAGTGGACAGAAGCAGGTTCCGCGCTTGTGGAAACGCTTGAAGCAGAAAATTCGGCGCTTGCGGTTCTCGATCTGCCGAAGGTTGGAGGGATGCTCGCCCGGAAGCAGCGGGCGCTTGCCGATCTGGCGGCGGCAACGGCCAACAAGACGTCACATGACGCTGCGGATCGCATGGCGCGACGGCTTCAGGCGCTCGCGCTGGAGAACAAGCGCCTCCTGGAGCGTGCCATTGCCGCGCAGGGCCGGGTGATAGAGGTGGTGGCGCGCGCCGCAGCGGCAACGGAAGCGCCGAGAGGCTACGGCAACGAACGCGGCGGTCGCCCCACTGCATTCGCACTTTCCGCGAAAGCCTGATACGTCCAATGCATGACAGCGCTGGATCCGCAGACGTGGCGCCGCCTGCTGGCTCGTGCCCCGGCCGATGCCGCGCTGTCACCACTTTACGGCCCCTTGCTGACCGTCCCGACGACACCGGACGGGTGCTACGTCCTGGGCCGCATCGCACAGTCGGTTGACGGCCGGATCGCAACGGCCCGCGGCGCGTCGCGCTGGATCAGTGGTCCACAGGATATCGTGCACACCCATCGGTTGCGCGCGCTGTGCGATGCTGTGGTGGTAGGCGCGGGGACCGTGCGCGCGGACGATCCGCAGCTCACCACAAGGGAAGTCGAAGGTCCGTCGCCGGTACGCGTGGTGCTCGATACCGATCGGCGGCTCGATGCCCGATACCGCCTGTTCCGCGATGGCCCCGAGACACTGCTTTTATGCGCGGCTGATGCGCCGGGTTCGGATCGGGTCGGCTTGGCGCAGGTGCTGCGGTTGCCCCGTTCGCGCGCCGGTTTGTCCATAGCCGCGGTGCTTACCGCCTTGGCCGACCGAGGTCTGTGCCGCGTGGTGGTTGAAGGCGGCGGCATCACCGTCTCGCGCTTCCTCGCGGCCGGTGCGCTCGATCGATTGCACGTCACCATCGCACCGCTGCTGATCGGTTCCGGCATCCCCGCGTTCACCTTGCCGGAGACGCCAAACCTGACCGATGCACTGCGTTTCGAATGGTCGGTTCACCGGGTCGGCGATGACCTGTTGGTCGATATTCCACTGGCGCGTGTCCGTCCGGGTGGCAGCACATGATGGCTGGGTCAAACCCCGCCACGGCGTGCGCGTTCTGGACCGTAGCACCCGGGCGAGGCGAGCTTCGTCGCGAGACGCTGCCATGCAACAACAATGAAGCGCTGCTGCTCGTCCGCACCCTCGCCTCCGGGATCTCGCGCGGTACCGAGGCGCTTGTGTTCAACGGACGCGTCCCACCAAGCCAGCATGAGACGATGCGCGCGCCGTTGATGGCTGGCGCATTCCCATTTCCGGTAAAATACGGCTACAGCGCCGTGGGTCGAACCCGCGAAGGCCAGCGCGTGTTCGTGCTTCACCCGCATCAGGACGTGTTTCTTGCCCCGCCGGCGATGTGCATTCCAGTTCCGGACCGCGTGCCCACCAGGCGCGCTGTGCTTGCCGCCAACATGGAGACGGCACTGAATGTGACGTGGGACGCCGCCGCGCTCCCGGGCGAGCGGATACTCGTGATCGGCGCCGGCGTTGTGGGGCTGCTGATTGCCTCGCTGCTGGCTCGCATCCCCGCCACTCGCGTCCTGGTCATCGATGTCGATGCGCGACGGGAGCGGCTGGCCCGGCAGTTCGGCTGCGGCTTTGCCGCACCGGCCGACGCGCCGGGCGGGCAGGATCTGGTGGTCCATGCATCGGCGACGGAAACCGGACTGCGGCTGGCCCTGGATCGCGCCGGCTTCGAAGCGCGGATCGTGGAGGCAAGCTGGTTTGGCGACGTCGCCCCATCCGTTCCACTTGGGGAGGCGTTCCACAGCCGGCGACTGCGGGTGATTGCATCGCAGGTCGGCGCCATCGCGCCGCTCATGCGCGGCCGGCGCAGTCATGCCGAACGGCTGTCGCTTGCGTTGGCACTGCTGGAAGACGGCAGGTACGACGCGCTGGTGGACGGGCCGACCCGTTTCGAGGATATGCCAGCAGCGATGCCGCGCATTCTTGCGCCAGGCAGCCTGTGTCACGTTATCGACTACGGGGTCGAGTGAATGGGGCCGAGTGAATGTTCAGCCTGACAGTCTGCGACCATATCATGATCGCCCACAGCTTTCGTGGCGAGGAATTCGGCCCCGCGCAGAAGCTGCATGGCGCGACCTTCGCGGTGGAGGCGGAGTTCCAGGCGGAGAGGCTCGACCGCTCGCAACTGCTGATCGATATCGGCTTGGCCAAGGCAGAACTGCGTCGGGTTTTGGACACGCTCGACTACAGCAATCTCGATGAGAACCCCGGTTTCAACGACATCAACACCACCACCGAACACGTGGCATTCCACATCCACGGTCTGCTCGCTGCCGCGTGCCGGGGCGGCCAGCTTGGCGAGGGTGGCAAGGCGGTCACCGGATTGAAGGTCCTGTTGCGCGAGAGCCCCAATGCCTGGGCAGCCTACCAGGCACCGATCCGCTGATGCACGCCGCGCTGATTGTCCCCGCCCCATTCGATGCGGTGAGCGGTGGCTATGAATACGATCGCCATGTCGTCGCCGGCCTGAGCCAGGCAGGCCACAATGTGCGCGTGGTGGAGCTGGCCGGTACACACCCCGTCACGGACGCAACGGCGCGTGAGGCAGCCTACGCTGCCTGGGACAGCATGACGCCCGAGTGGCGTCCGATCATCGACGGGCTTGCGTTGCCGGCCTTCGCCGGCCTCGACGATGCACTGGCAGCGCGCAGCACCGTCGGGCTCATACATCATCCAACCTCGCTGGAGAGCGGCCTTGGCGAGGCCGAACGGGCGAGCCTGCTCGCGATCGAGAAGTGTCTGCTGCCCAGGCTCGCGCGCATTGTCGTCACCAGCGAGCCCACCGCCGAATCACTGGTGACCGATTTCGGTGCGAGCCGCGATCGCATCCGCGTTGTTGTCCCTGGTACCGATGATGCGCCGCGCAGCGCCGGATCAGGCGGGCCCACCTGCCGCATTCTCGCAATCGGCACGCTGGTTCCCCGCAAGGGACACGACCTCCTGCTTCGCGCTCTCGCCCGGCTGTTCGACCTGGACTGGCATCTTACCGTCGTCGGGTCGCCGGAACGTGATCCTGTGCACGCACAAGCGCTTGCCGCACTCGCGGCAGAGCTTGGCATAGCCAGGCGCGTGCAATTTGCCGGCGTGGTCACCGGCGAAGCCCTCGAAGCGTTGTGGCAGCGAGCCGACCTGTTTGCGCTGGCCACATATTGGGAAGGCTACGGCATGGTGATCGCCGCGGCCCTGAAACGCGGCGTGCCGGTCGCGGTGACCGATGGAGGTGCCGCCGGACACCTGGTCGCGCCGGAAGCCGGCGTGGTTTGTCCCGTCGGCGATCAGACAAATCTCTCGAAGGCGTTGCGCCGGGTGATTTACGGCAAGGACCTTCGACTGAGAATGGCAGAGGCGGCCTGGCAGGTTGGGCAGTCCTTGCCGGACTGGCACACCCAGGTTCGGGAATTCACCCAGGCCTTGGCGGATTGATATCGCGTGGCATGAGGCTCGCCTCGTGCGGAACGGTTTCATGCCTGAGGCATGTCTGCGACATGGCGCGCGCCGGGTTGGTGTGGCGGCTGCCCGCCAGACAACGACCTGATACCGGCCCGCCGAGAGGCTGGCGGATATGACCGAGCGGTTTTCCGCCGAGTGGCTCGCGATGCGCGAGCCACTCGATCACGCGTCGCGTTCGGTGCACCTGGCGAAGCGTCTTGCTGATCGACTGCCGCGACGCCCACGCATCATGGATCTGGGCGGCGGCAGCGGCAGCCTGTTCCGTTTTCTTGCGCCCATTGTTGGACGTGGTCAGGACTGGGTGCTGTTGGACTCTGACAGCAGCTTGCTGGACGAGGCGTTCGGCCGCACTGCGGCGTGGGCACGGCGCCAAGGATTTGCCGCGACCGCCATCGACGACACGCTTCAGGTGTCGACATCACGTGGGCTTTGGCGCCTGCGGGTGGCGGTTCGCGATCTGCACCCTGCTTCCTCCTGCATCGACGAGTGGGGAGAGCAGCAGGATGCGATCGTTTGCAGCGCGCTGCTCGATCTCGTGTCCATGAAGTGGCTGCGGTGTCTGCATCGCTCGATCAGCGTGCCATTCCTGGCGTTCCTGACGGTCGACGGACGCGATACCTGGCGGCCGCAACATCGGTTCGATCGCCTCGTGCGCTTCGCCTTCCGCCGCGACATGCAGCGCGACAAGGGTTTCGGCCCCGCGCTTGGCACTCAGGCCTGGAATGCACTGACAAGGGTTAATGCGTCGGCCCCGAGCGACTGGCGCATCCCTCGGACAGCGCTGCATATGCAGAGCGCATTGATCGACGGCATGGCCGATGCGGCCCGAGCCGCCTGCCCCACAAGCGCGCGCGCGATCACGGAATGGCAGGAGGATCGCCTTCACCAGGCACTGCGCGGCAGGCTTGCCATCACCATCGGCCACCGCGACATACTTGTCCTTCCATCGGGAGGATGACGCCATGCTGCTTGGCGCGATCGCGGACGACTTCACCGGAGCCACCGACCTGTGCTCCATGTTGGTGCGCGGGAGCATGCGTACCGTTCAACTGATCGGTGTGCCGCGACTGGACGACCCCGTACCGGAAGCCGATGCCGTGGTGGTCGCACTGAAGTCGCGCACCGCGCCGGTCCGCGAGGCGGTCGACGAGAGCCTGGCGGCGTTGGCTTGGCTGCGCGCCGCAGGGGCGCGGCAATTCTTCTTCAAGTACTGCTCCACCTTCGACAGCACCGATAGCGGCAATATCGGCCCGGTCGCTGATGCGCTGATTGCCCAACTCGGGTGCGGGTTCGCGCTTGCCTGTCCGGCGTTTCCGGCCAATTCACGCAGCGTGTACCAGGGCCACCTCTTCGTCGGCAGTGCGCTGTTGAACGAGAGCGGGATGGAACACCACCCGCTGACGCCGATGAAGGACGCCAACCTGGTGCGCGTGCTGTCGCGCCAGACGGAAGGCAAGGTAGGACTCGTTCCGTATGCGATTGTCGAACAGGGCGGCGGCGCCATCCGCCAAGCAATGCTCGGCTTGCAGGCCCAGGGGAACCGCTACGCCATTGTAGATGCCGTGAGCGATGCGCATTTGCTGGCGATCGGCAAGGCGGCTGCGGACCATATGCTCATCACCGGAGGCTCCGGTGTTGCCATGGGGCTGCCGGCGAACTTCCGAAGCAGCGGCCTGTTGCCGGCAAGAGGCGATGCGGGCGCGTTGCCGCGCCTCTCCGGTAACGCTGCCGTGCTCGCTGGCTCATGTTCACGCGCCACGCTGGCGCAGCTTGGCTTCGCACTTGACCGCTTGCCGGTTCTGCAACTGGACCCGCTGGCACAGCCCGATTCTGAGCGCATGGTCGGTGTCGCGCGTGACTGGATCGCTGACAAGCTGGGCGAAACGCCCGTCGTCATTGCCGCGTCGGCGCCGCCGGACGACGTGCAGGCACTGCAGCAGAAATTGGGACGCGATGCCGCTGGCGCGCTGGTTGAACAGACGCTGGCACGCATCGCGGAGGACCTTGTTGCTGGCGGCGTGCGGCGGCTGGTCGTGGCGGGCGGCGAGACGGCGGGCGCTGTGGTGTCTCGTCTTGGTGTACGGAGCCTGCGCATCGGCGAGGAGATCGACCCTGGAGTGCCGTGGACCTATGCCGAGGGTGGCAGCACCCCGTTGCTGCTGTCGCTCAAGTCCGGAAATTTCGGGGCTCCGGATTTCTTCGTTAAGGCGTTTGCGGCTTTGCGGTAGTTCTTCCCCGGGAGCAGCTCATTGGTGAAGGTGCGATGCACGCTGTCTGACGATCCCGTCTCAAGCGATCGCGCTTAGAAAAAAGGAGGGCGCCTTGCGGCGCCCTATGTTTATCAGGCCCGGCCCGTGCGCGAGCCGGCATTGAAAGGCATTCAGCACATCGAATCTGATGCGCCCGACGGCATCAACTCCGGT
Source organism: uncultured Alphaproteobacteria bacterium (assembly GCA_963758595.1). Taxonomy (GTDB): domain Bacteria; phylum Pseudomonadota; class Alphaproteobacteria; order Acetobacterales; family Acetobacteraceae; genus JAMXLO01. The sequence continues at coordinate 85,775 of CAVWWB010000022.1, read as the reverse complement.
GACGGAGCCGCGGCGGCAGCAGCCTTCTTGCGTCCGCTGCCCTTTTTGCGTCCGGCTGCCTTCCTTTTCGGGGCTGCCTTGCGTCCGACCTTCTTCTTCGCCGCAGCCTTGCGGCCGCCCTTTTTCGCCGCCGCCTTTTTGCGGCCTACGGCCTTCTTCTTCGGCGCCGCCTTGCGTCCTGCCTTCTTGGGCGCGGCTTTCTTGCGTCCGGTCTTCTTCGCTGCCGCCTTCTTGCGGCCCCCTACCCGCATGGCCAGCGCCTGAGCGCGCGGCTCTTCGGTGGTGGTGGTTTCGTCGTTACTCACGTGGCGGAACTCCTTCTCGTCTCGATGTTTGCAGTCGCGTGGTTGAACCGCGGCCGGGCCGGCGATCCTGTGTGTCAGGTTGCCTGCCGTGCGTGCCAGTGCCGCACATGCCCGGAAGCGCGACGACTATGGCGGCCTGTGTCGCTGCCGTTGTATTCGCCGCTTCTGCGATCCGGCATCTGACGTCGATGCTCGATCGACTGCGCTTCACCTGGACTGGTCTGCGGTCAATGGACCGTCCTTCCGTTGTCGTGCGTTTTGCAGCGATCCTCCGAATCGAATGCATACGCACCAATTTCGCTATTGGTTGTCTGCCCGAGCAATGTCAACAAAAAGCAACCGTTTCTTCCCCTGTTCGACGAAAAAAATGATTGAGCGGTGGAATGCGATGCATTGATGTCACAGCGAACCGCCGCGACATCGCTGTCGCGGCGGTCAGAGCGTGATGACCGGAGGCATCGCTGGAGGTCTGAATTACGTGATCAACGGAAGAGCGTGATGACCGAAGGCCGAACTGGAAATTCTGAATCGCGCGATGAACGAGAGCCTGATGACCGAAGGTGGAACCGCCGGGAGTCTGAATACGGGAAAGCACATGGACCAATGCAAATGAGTGCGCACAGCTCAGCCGCGCTGGTTGATCGGCACGAACGGCAGGTTCTCGGGGCCGGTGTAATTTGCCGTCGGGCGAATTAGCCTGTTGTCGACGCGCTGCTCGATAACGTGGGCACCCCAGCCGGAGGTGCGGGCGATCACGAACAGCGGCGTGAACATCGCGGTTGGAACCCCGAGCATGTGGTAGGAAATGGCGCTGAACCAATCGAGGTTGGCGAACATCTTCTTTGCATCAGCCATGGTCGCCTCGATCCGGTCGGCGATGTTGAACAGCTTCATCGAGCCGGCCGCCTGCGACAGCCGCCGCGCTACCTCTTTGATAACCTTGTTGCGGGGATCAGCGATCGTATAGACCGCGTGGCCGAAGCCGATGATCACCTCGCGGTTGGCGACCCGGCGGCGGATGTCGGCTTCGGCTTCCTCCGGGGTGTTGTAGCGGCTCTGGATCTCGAACGAGACCTCGTTGGCGCCGCCATGTTTCGGCCCACGCAATGCGCCGATACCGGCGGTGATTGCCGAATACATGTCCGCGCCTGTCCCCGCCACGACGCGGCAGGTAAAGGTGGAGGCGTTGAACTCGTGTTCGGCGTAGAGAATGAGCGAGGTATGCATGGCACGGACGAACGTCTCGCTGGGCGGCCGACCGTGCAGCAGATGCAGGAAATGGCCGCCGATGCTGTCGTCATCGGTCTCGACATCGATCCGCTTGCCGTTGTGGGCGTAGTGAAACCAGTAGAGCAGCGCCGAACCCAGGCACGCCATCAGCCGGTCGATGATGTCGCGCGCGCCCGGCTGGTTCTGGTCATCCTTCTCGGGCAGTGCGCAGCCCAGCGCCGAGACGGCGGTTCGCATGACGTCCATCGGGTGCGCGGCCGGCGGCAGCGCTTCCAGCGCCTGCTTCAACCCGGCCGGCAGACCGCGCAGCGAACGGAGCTTTGCCTTGTAGGCGTTGAGCTCGGCGCGCGTCGGCAGACCGCCGTGCACGAGCAGGTAGGCGATCTCCTCGAACTCGCAGGTTTCGGCAACATCCAGGATGTCGTAGCCCCGGTAATGCAGATCATTGCCGGTGCGCCCGACAGTGCAGAGTGCGGTATTGCCGGCGGTGACGCCGGATAACCCGACGCCCTTCTTCGCACGATTGGGCAGTGTCGCGGTGTCGCTCATGGGTCTGTCTCCTGGTTGTCCGTCATGGCCGGGCCTGACCGGCCAGCTTCGCATTAACGGTTCCGGGGAGGATGGCCAGCCCCTGGCAGCCCCTGGCCGGCCATGACGGAGAGGTCAGAATATCCCCGGTTTGCCAGCGGCGAGCGTGCCCGCAGGCAGCGCTACATTCAACGTATGCAGCTCGCCCGCCTTCAATTGTGGCAATGACTGGGCGACATCCAGGAACCGGTTCGCCTCGCGCGAGGAGATGATCCCGTCAGTCATTTCTCTGAATTTCCGGATGTAATCATCGCGCCCAAACGGCTTGGCCCCGAGCGGATGCGCATTCGCCACTGCCAATTCATCAACAATCCGAGTGCCGTCCTGCAGCAGCACCTCGACGCGGCCACCGAAAGCCTGTTCGGCTGGATCGGTGGACAGGTATCGGCGCTCCCATTCGGGGTCCTCGCAGGTCTCGATCTTGTGCCAGAGCCGGACCGTATCCGCGCGCCCGGCACGACGCGGCGCATAACTGGCGACGTGATGCCAGCGTCCATCCTGCAGGGCCACGGCGAAAATATACATGATCGAATGATCCAGCGTCTCGCGCGACGCCTTAGGATCCATCTTCTGCGGATCATTGGCCCCGGTGCCGATCACCGCATGCGTATGATGGCTGGTGTGGATGGTGATTTTCTCCACCTGGTCCAGATCGGGGATCTGCTCGCGCATACGGAACGCCAGGTCGATCAGCGCCTGCGACTGGTACTCGGCGCTATGTTCCTTGGTGAAGCTGTCGAGGATGGCACGCTTCGGCTCCCCGGGCGCGGGCAGCGGTACGCGGTACTCTGCATTCGGGCCGTCCAGCATCCAGGCAATCACCGAGTCCTCGCCTTCATAGATCGGGCTTGGCGCGCCTTCACCGCGCATGACCCGATCCACCGCCTCCACCGCGAGCTTGCCGGCATGCGCTGGCGCATAGGCTTTCCACGAGCTGATCTCGCCTTTGCGTGACTGACGCGTCGTGCAGCTCACGTGCACTGCCTGCTGCACCGCCTGGTAGATCACGTCCTGCCGCAGACCCAGCAGGGCGCCGATGCCGGCTGTCTGGGCAGGGCATAGGTGGGTGATATGGTCGATCTTGTGCTTGTGCAGGGAGATCGCGCGGACCAGGTCGATGTGGATCTCGTAGCCGGTGGCGATGCCGCGGATCAGGTCGCGGCCCGACTTCTCCATGCTCTGCGCCACCGCCAGGATCGGCGGAATGTTGTCGCCTGGGTGGGAGTAGTCGGCTGCCAGGAAGGTGTCGTGCATATCGAGCTCGCGCACTGCCGTGCCGTTCGCCCAAGCGGCCCATTCCGGACTGACGCGCTTCGTGGCCGGCACGCCGAACACGGTCGCTCCATCCCTGCGTGGATGCCCAAGCGCCATGTCGCGCGCCGAGACGACTGGCCGACGGTTGATCGCACCGATCGCCACCGCGGCATTGTCGATCACGCGATTGATGATCATGGCAACGACATCGCGCTCGACCGGGACCCTGTCCGCGGCGACCGCGGCGATCTTCCAGGCGAGCTGATCTTCCCGCTTCAGGTTGTCTTTGGACGAGTGCACCCTTACGTCGTGCAGGATCATGCGTTTCCTCCGCTGGCTTCGCCACGCGATCCTTCGTAAGGTCAAGCGCATCGCATCGCAACCGAGTGCCAAGGACACTTATATATAGTGTCAACTCCATTCGATCGGGTGATCATCGGTGAACTGGTCACCAGTGACACCGTCATCCCGCAGGGCTACGTCGCGATACGCGACGAGACGATCGCCGCCATTGGCGAAGGCTCACCGCCACCTGCCAAGGACGTCATCGATCATTCAGGCAAGTTGATCCTGCCCGGGCTGGTCGATGGTCACATGCACACCTCGTCGTCCACTGGCTGGCCGGGCATTGAAACCGCGACGCGAAGTGCTGCTGCCGGCGGTGTCACGACCTGCGTCGACATGCCCTACGATGTGCCCAAACCGGTGACAGACGCCGCGATCCTGGCTGACAAGATCGGCTGGGTGGAGCGCACGGCGCATGTCGACATGGCGCTTTACGGCACCATCACGAAGACCGGCGGCATCGACGCGATTCCGGGTCTCGCGGCCGGCGGGATTTCGGCGTTCAAGTTGTCCACCTATGAGTATGACGCCGTGCGGTTCCCGCGCATCGATCATCCGACAATGCTCGCGGCATTCCGCGAGATCGCCAAAACCGGCCTGCCATGCGCGATCCACAACGAGGATCAGGAGCTGGTAGAGACGCTGACCGCGCAGGCGCGCGCGCAGCGGCGCACCGAGCCCGATCATGCATTGCCGCACCCGTCCGCCCTTGGCCGAAACGATGGCCGATCTCGAGATTTTCGAGATGGCCCTGGAAACCGGGGCGCACGTGCACATTGCGCATTCCTCGCTGGCGCGCGGCTTCGAGATTGCCGAAACGTTTCGTGGCATGGGCGCCCGAGCGACGGGTGAGGCCTGCATTCAGTATCTCTGCATGACCGAGGACGATATTGTGCGGCTGGGCGGCAAGGGAAAATGCAACCCGCCTTTCCGCACCGCGACCGAACTCGAGCGAATGTGGCAGTGCCTGACGGCGGGGAAGATCGCGTATGTCTCGACCGATCATGCGCCTTGGCCGGTCGAGCGGAAGACACTGCCCGACATCTTCGCCAATGGCGCCGGGCTGACCGGGCTGCAGAGCTTCGCGCCGCTGATGTTCTCGTTGCTCGACGAACGCGGCCTGTCGCTGTCACTGATGGCGACCTACTGCGCCGAGAGGAGCGCGAAAATGCACGGCCTTTGGCCACGCAAGGGTGCACTCCGCGTCGGCTCGGATGCGGATCTTTGCGTGCTGGAGCGCGGCGATTTCGTGTTCGACGAGGCGAAGATCGAAGACCGGCCGGAGATGCGCTGGTCTCCCTACCACGGAAGGCGAATGCGCGGCCGGGTGGCAGCGACGTATCTGCGAGGCGCATTGATCTGGGATGGGACGAAGGTGCTGGCGCGGCCTGGGAATGGACGGTTCCTGCGACGAGTGCCGCGCTGACGCATCCCCGGCGCTGTGGCCGGACAACGCCGCGGCGATCGGAGGGAACGCGATGAGTGGGGAGATTTTCCGCCCCCGGAAGCGACCGGCGCTGCGCATCACGGCGGCTGTCGTCATATCTGCTGTGCTGATCTTCGGCCGCCGGCCTGGCGATCTATCTGCGCACGCATGTGGTCCCGCCTGATTGCGAAGATCCCAACACGCTCGCCCTGGTGCGGCAAAGCCTACTTGATCATTTCAAGCTTCCCCCTAGCGTCACGATCACCGATATCGAGACACACTCCGGCGGTTACCTCGCGTTCCGCTTCGCCTGCGAGGCCAGCCTGAGCGGCATCGATCCGACGCGATCTGCCGCCGGGCACGCCAATTCCGGGCTCGGTCTACTACGTCAGCCGATTGACCGACGGCGGCGAAACGCCATGAGGTGACTGTCCGGATCTATCCATTGCTGAAGCTGGAGAAAGTGCAATGAGCCGCAGCATTACGGTTGCCGCCGCGCAGCTTGGACCGATCCAGATGGCGGAACCCCGTTCTGTCGCGGTCGAACGCATGGTGCGTCTGATGGAGCGCGCGCATCAGCGCGGCGTGGAGCTGGTGGTGTTCCCCGAGCTGGCGCTGACCACCTTCTTCCCGCGCCACTACCATGAGGATATCGCTGCGGCGGACCACTGGTTCGAGACGGCAATGCCGTCGAACGAGACCGCACCGCTGTTCGCCGCCGCACGCAAGTACGGCATCGGCTTTCATCTCGGCTATGCCGAGATGACCGAGGACAAGCGGCGGTTCAATACGGCGATCCTGGTCAACCCGGAGGGCGACATCCTGCTGAAATATCGCAAGGTGCACCTGCCGGGCCACGCCGAGTACGAGCCGCGGCGCAAGGTGCAGCATCTGGAGAAGCGCTACTTCGAGGTCGGCGATCTCGGCTTCCCGGTGATCCGGGCTCCCATGGGCGATCTGCCCGGCATCAACATGGGCATGCTGATCTGCAATGACCGCCGCTGGCCGGAGGCCTGGCGCGTGCTGGGTCTGCAAAGCGTCGAGCTGGTACTGCTGGGCTATAACACGCCCAGTCTGAACATGGAGGCAGGCGGGTTCGAGGCACACCATCTGCGGGTGTTCCACTCGCATCTGTCGATCCAGGCGGGCTGCTATCAGAACTCGTGCTTCGCGGTGGCAACGGCCAAGGCCGGCACCGAAGACGGCTGCGAGCTGTTCGGCCATTCGATCATCGTCAACCCGCAGGGCGAGATCATCGCGATGGCCACCTCGTGGGACGATGAGCTGATCACCGCGGACTGCGATCTGGACATGTGTACGCTGGGCCGGACGACGATCTTCGCGTTCGACAGGCATCGTCGGCCGGAGACCTATGGACGGATCACCGCGCAGGTCGGCGCGGTAGAGCCCGACGGTATGGTCGAAGCAGGCGGCCGGAGTAAGCCTGGCGTTAATGCTTCCGTTGCCATGGTGACGCAATGAGTGGCATTGGTCCTGTCGTCCCGGCCGACACGCGCAAGCCCGTCGAGGAGCAAGGACGGGCCGACCGCGATAGCCGGCCACCGCCGCGCCGTCGCCGAAGCAGCGAACCGACGACGACCTGGTCGAGGTTGAACCGCACAAGCTGGACCTGGAGGCATAGGCCGTAACACGGGCCGGTTCCCAACCCGCAATTCACTTCTCTGACGTTTCCACCGGATGATCACCGGGCTGCACTTGCGCCTCGGCGCGAACCGGACACATCACGCCGATGCCTACCCAATCGCTCCGTATCGGCGTGGCCGGAGTTGGCCATTTCGGGCGCTTTCATGCGCTGAAGGTCGCTGCCTGCAGTCGCGCCACGCTGGCCGGCGTGTTCGATCCAGACTGCGAACGGGCAAGCGCGGTCAGCAGGGAAGCGGGCGCCGCCGCCGTCACTGGGACGATCTGCTGGAAATCAGCGATGCTCTGGTGATCGCCGCGCCGGCCGAAGCGCATCACGCGCTGACCGCCGCGGCGCTGCGGGCGGCAAACACGTGCTGGTCGAAAAGCCGATCGCGGCAACGCTTGCCCAGGCTGATGAGTTGGTATCCCTGGCCGCCGAACGGCGGCTTGTGCTCCAGGTCGGCCATCTGGAGCGCTTCTCCGCCGCCTTCGCCGCCATCGAAGGGCGGGTTGGAGCACCGCTCTACGTCGAGGCCACACGCATCGCGCCTTTCAAGCAACGCGGCACCGATGTCTCGGTCATCCTCGATCTGATGATCCACGATCTCGACCTGGTCCTGTCGCTGGTTGCCAGCGATATCGAAAGCGTCGATGCCGTCGGTGCCGCGGTTTCCAGCGAACATGCCGATATCGCCAATGCCCGCATCCGCTTTGCCAACGGGGCGGTGGCGACGATCACTGCCTCGCGGGTCTCGTTGCGCACCGAGCGGCGGATGCGATTGTTCGCACAGGATGGATATCTGGCGGCCGATTTCTCCAATCGGCGATTGACGGTGATCGCGCGCGACCGAGGCTCTCCGGTGCCGGGTGTCGCCGGTTTCGGCATGACGGAGGCACACTGGCAGGACCACGATTCACTTGCCGCAGAGCACGCCGCCTTTATCGCCTCGGTGCTGGATGGTGCGCCCGTGCTGGTGGACGCCGCGACGGGTCGGCGCGCGCTGGCGGCCGCATTGATGGTTACCGACAGCATTGCCGCGGCAAGAGCGCGGATGGTCGCTTCAGGGCTGATCCAGGACGCGCATGACAGCATCGGCGGCAGCATCTGACGGTTGCTGGCCCGCCGGTGAAAGCATCTTAAGCACGTCGCGGTACGACTCCCGCTGCGCGGCCGCAGCGGCGTCGTCGTCCAGCAGTTCGCGTACCGCGGCGGCCAACCGCTCGGGTGTGCATGCCTGCTGCACCAACTCCGGCACCACGGCTCGCTGCGCGAGCAGGTTCAGCAGCGAGGCATAGGACACGGTCACCATGCGGCGCGCGATCGCCGCAGTCAGCGGATTGACCCGATAGGTCACGACCATCGGCACGCCTGCCATCGCCAGTTCCAACGTGGACGTGCCCGACTTGGTCAGCGCGGCGGCAGAGGCGGCGAAGGCGTCGTATTTGTCCCGCGTTTCTGTCACCAGCACCGGCTGGCGCGACCATTGCCGCGTGCCGGCGCGTATCGCGTCCGTCACCGGCCCGGCGATCGGCACCACCGGCACGACATCGGGCAGGCGATGCAATGCGGCACCGAAAATAGGCAGCAGCCGAGAGACCTCGATGCGTCGGCTGCCCGGCATCAGCGTCAGTACGCGCGCCGCCGGATCGATGCGGTGGCGGGTGCGGAAGGCAGCCGCGTCACCTCTGATCGGCGCCGCTCTCCAGCACCGGATGACCGACGAATTCCGCCGGCAAATTGTGGCGAGCGAAGAATGCCGGCTCGAACGGCAGCAAGCAGAGCAACTGATTCCACAACCCGCGGTAATGCCGGACGCGGCGTTCGCGCCAGGCCCAGACCTGCGGCGCGACATAATGGATCCGCTTCACGCCGAGAAGTTCGACAGCGCGGAGCAGCCGCAGCGTGTAACCGGGACTGTCGATCGTCACCACGACATCGGGACGTCGCGCGGCGATATCGGTCACCGTTTGATGCAGCCGACGGCGAAGCTGGTGCAGACGGGGCAGCACTTCCAGGAAGCCCATCAGCGCCAGTTCCTGCATCGGAAACAGGCTGACCAGGCCCTGCGCGGCCATGTTGCGTTCCACCGATGCCGGCGAACGTCAGTTCCGGCCGCTGCGCACGAAGGGCCGCCATCAGCCGTCCGCCCAGCGCGTCCCCGCTCGCCTCGCCGGCGATGAGATAAATCAGCGGCACCAGATCATGTCAGCAGATCGCGGCAGCCAAGGTCTTCGAACGCCAGCAGCACGCGCTCCATGTTGTTCCACCAGATGACGGCCGGCACACCGTAGGCCGCCTGCCAGACCGGCGTGGTGATCTGCCACGTCACCGCCCAGCGATAGTCCTGCTCCAGCGCCTCGCGATCATATCCGCACACACCTTCCGCCAGCAGGTTTGCGTGATAGCGATCCAGCAGTTGGCGTTCCACCCGCTGGCGGCGGTCGGGATACCAGTGCACCGCCATCATGTAGGCGAGATCTGTGGTGGCGACGCCGATGCGCCAGGCGTCCCAGTCGAACAGGCGGACATTGTCGCCGCCATCGCGCGGCATGAAGCAGTTCCAGACATGCGCGTCGCCATGCACGATGGTGAGGTTGCGCCGCCCCGCATAGCGTTGCTGCAAGAGCGTTGCGTCAGCGAACAGCCGCTCGTACAACCGCCGCCGATCCTGCGGCAATGCATCGGCGACGCTGCCGAAATGCCGGACGAGATCCTGCATCATGCGATCCGTCGCCGCTGAATCGCGGAATGTTCCGACCGTGGCTCCGAGCCGGCTGTCGTCCCACCAGGCAGCGTGGAACCGTGCCCGCGTATCGATGATCTGCTCGCACTGCGCGACCGAAGGCGGCAGGGGCCAGGTGGTCGGCAGCACGTGAGTGTCGGTAAGGTCCTCCAGCAGCAAATACCAGTCATTCGTTGCCGGATCCCACTGCGCGTCGAAACAGCGGGGCACCAGATCCGGCGTCATCGCCCCGGCGACCTGCTGGTAGAACGCAATCTCCTGATGGCCACCGACCACCCCGCGCATGCGCCGTTCGGGAAGTCCGGTTTTCAGAATGAGCGTCCGCGGCGCATCCGTTTCAGCGGTCGTATAGTGCAGACGCAGTCGCCTGATCCGGGAGAAGATGGTGTCGCGCGTACTTTCGATTGAGACCTCGCGCACGATGCCATGGCCCAGCACGGTGCCTCGGCGCAGCACGGCGGTGACCTGCTCCGCACTGACCGGCGCCAGTTCCGTCACACGGCGGCTGCGTCATTGAATGCGCGCAGCCCCTCCTCGATCACGTGGCGTGGCAGGTCGCGGGTGATGAACACGAGCCGCGAGGTCCGCGGATCGGCGTCCGGCCAGGCGGTGAGCAGGGCAGGGGGGTGGAACAGGTGCTGCACGCCGTGGATCGCGACCGGTCGGTCCTGGCCGACGACGTTCAGAATCCCCTTGATGCGCAGCAGCGATTTACCGCGTGTCGCGACCAGCATGTCGAGCCAGGTGGCGACGCCCTGCCAGTTCAGCGGCTGATCGAAGGTAAGGCAGAAGGCTGCGATGCGGGCATCGTGGCGATTGGGATCGTGGTGGTGATGATGGTGCACGTCCCGATAGGCCTCGGCATCCAGCCAGCGACGCACATCCGGCACCTTGCGGTCCGGATCGAACAGACCGGCATGCAGCAGGGCCCCCGCGTCAATCACGCCTCGTGTCGCCGACAGCAGAGGTGCGCCGGGATTAAGGCGCCGCAGTCGCTCGCGCAGTTCCGGCGGATCGGCGATATCCGTCTTGCTCAGCACGATCCGGTCGGCGACGGCGACCTGGCGCACCGCTTCCTGTTGCGCGTCGAGCTGTGCCATGCCGTTCACCGCATCCACCACGGTGACGATGCCATCCAGGCGATAGGCATGTGCCGCCACAGGGTCGCTCATCAACGTGGCCAGGATCGGTGCCGGGTCGGCGAGGCCCGTGGTCTCGATCGCCACCCGCTGTACCTCGCCGGCCTGCACCCGCGGGCGCAGGTCGCCAAGCGCGCGCGACAGATCGCCGCGCACCGTGCAGCACAGGCAGCCCGCATTGAGCAGCACCGTGTTCTCGTCCAGCTTTTCGATCAGCAGGTGATCCAGGCCGATCTCGCCAAACTCGTTGACCAGAACGGCGGTGCCGGCGAGCGCCGGCTGGCGCAGCAGGTGGTTCAGCAGCGTGGTCTTGCCCGCGCCCAGGAAGCCGGTGAGAACGGTGACCGGGACAGGATCAGCCATACAGGGTTTCCGGCGAGACCAGTGGCGCGGCGATCTCCACCAACGCGCCCCCGCGCATGGCACGGAAGAAGCAGTTGCGCCGCCCGGTGTGGCAGGCGACGCCTTCCTGATCGACCAGCAACAGCAGCGTGTCGCCGTCGCAATCGACGCGCAGTTCCTTCAGGTGCTGCACCTGCCCCGAGGTCTCGCCTTTGCGCCACAGACTGTTGCGGCTGCGGCTGAAGTAGCAGACGCGGCCGGTTGCCAGCGTTTCCACCACCGCCTCGCGGTTCATCCAGGCCAGCATCAGCACCTCGCCGCTGTCGTGCTGCTGGGCGATGGCCGGGACCAGGCCGGCGGCATCGAAGCGGATGGCTGCGAGTATGTCGTCGCTCATGGGTGCCTAACTTGGGCACAGCAGTTCGTCAGGGAAGGTGCCGTTTTCCGGTCAGACGCGCAGGCTTTGATACCGGTGCTGGAATAAGCAAATATGGGCGGGCCCGCCGGCTACGGCGAGTGTCGCCAGAAAGTAGCCCGCGAAGCGTTCGCGAGAGGCTGGTACGAAGCACCGGAGAGGGCGATGAGCGCTACTCCGGCCAGCCGGTTCGGATCGGGTCGCTTCCGTCCCATCCCATCGCTGCGGCGCGAACGGCATCGAATATCCGCTTACGGGTCGGGGTGGCATGCGACATCTCGATCACGGTGCCGGGATGCCCCTCCTGGCGGAAAATAGACGAAGCGTCCGCGCGGCGCGTCACCTTCCTGGCCGACAACGTAACCCGCAGCGAGGGCGCGCTGATACAGTTCGTCGTAGTTCTCCGGCCAGCTCGACCAGTGCTGCAAGCCGCCGCGCGGATTGGCGAGAAGGAACTCCCTGCCCATGCTCGGATGGTCCGATCGCTGCTGTATCAGTTCGATCTGCACCTCGCCGGAATTGGCGAGCGCGATCGACAGATGGATATCGTCATAGCGCTTGCCATCGTAGCTGAACGAGGTGAGCGGCAGGCGTTCGGCATAGAACCATGGCCCGACACCGCATACCTCCATCCAGTGCTTCATCGCCGCTTCAACGTCGGGAACGACGTAACCCATCTGGCGCAATGGTCCGAACAGACGGCTCATTGATGATCTCTCCCGTGCTAAGATAGGGCGCGGAAGGATGTGCCCACCCCGTCCAGCCCATTGTCTGTTCGCGAATTCAGACCTCCCGCGCCTTCTTCAATCATCACGCCCATTGCTTGTTCGCGTGATGTGGCAGTGTTCAGACCTGCGGCAATCCCGCCGTCAGTCATCACGCTCTACGCCGCGATCCAGCTCTTGCGTTCGCCGGCGTACGCCGCGCCAGGGTTGCCGCTGACCGTGGTGCGCCACATCTCCCGGGCTTCGCTCTCGGCATCGAACCAGGTCGCCGCATGGACCAGGCACCGATTGTCCCAAACGATCAGATCGCCTGGCGTCCACTCATGCACATAGACGAACTGCGGTTGCGTCAGATGTGCCATCAGCTCGGCGAGCAGAGCCGCGCCATCGCCATGCGGTCCGGGTTGCATACCGGCAAGCGGCCCCTCGACCCAGTCCATCTGTCCATACTCGCACAGATACAGCGCGCGTTTGCCGGTCACCGGATGAACCCGCGCCACGGGCTGGCGCTGCGGCTGCTCGTGCGGCGCAAGCGGCCGTGGTGCCTCACCAGCCAGCACCGCGTCGCGGCCACGCCGGGCGCTTGCCCCGACATGCAGGCCCTCGAGCGTATCGACGCGCGCCTTCAGCGCCGGCGGCAGCGCCTCATAGGCGGCGGTGCCGTCGGCGAACAGCGTCTGGCCCTGGCCGCGCGGCACCGGCTGCACCGCCAGGAACAGCGAGATGTCTGGCGGCGGGCGACGGTAGCTCTGATCCGTGTGCCACCCGCGACGATGCGGGAACTGCACCGGCAGGCTGCCGTCCGGGTTGAACGGCGGGTCCGGCCGGCGCGGCGGCGGCCGCGACACCGGCGGCCGGTTCGCCACCACGAAAATCTCCGGCACGATCGGATGCACCATGTTCAACGGCGTCAGGGTGTGGCGATAGTCTTCCACCTCGCTGCCGAAGATGCGTGACAGGCGCACGAGCAGTTCCGGTGCCTCGGTCATCGCCTGCATGTCAGGCAACAGTAGAAGGCCGGAGCAATCGGCCAGCGCGCGTGGCAGGGCGTCGGGATCGGCTTCCGCGGCGGCGACCAGGGCGTGGGCGTCCCGCCGCCGATGTGACGTAGCGTGCCGCCGAAACTGGCACCGGGAAGCGGGCGTTGCAGATTGAAGCTCACGGCGCGGGCCTCTGATGTCACCGCAGGAAGGGTAGCCCGCCGATCACGACCGTCAATCCGAAGCCGGCGTACCGGATGGCGGACACCCGGCATGAAGGTTCAGAATGGGCGCGATGAATGTGGAGCGAGCGCTGCGCGACCTGGCCGCCGCCATTGCAGGCGTCGATGGCTCACGCGATCGGCTTCGAGCAGCGCGGGGCGTCGCTGTCCGTGCGTGCCTGGAAGCGCTGCGGATCGAACTGACCTCGCAGCACTCGTTGGCCGGCGCCATTCGTCTCGCGCTGGCTTCGCCGAACCGTCCGGCACGGCGCGATTGCGCGGTCTTCCTGCTGCACGCGCTTGCGGTCCCGAACCTGGTGCCGGTATCAGCGTATAGCGATCTCTGCGCCTTGATGGAGGGCGCGCTGCGAACGCCACTGCTGCGCTGCCTCTATCCATTCGGCGCCTCGGTCGAGGACCGGATTCGCGTGCTGGCGCGCCTGCATAAGAGGATCGGCGAGTTGCTGGAGCCGATGGAGCCAACCTTCCCGAGCTGGCCGGGACTCTATGCCGGCTAGCACGGCAGAGCCGCCGGACACGGCTCGGATAACGCCACGCTGCAAGCCATCTGGACCTTGCCCGGCCCCGGGCGCATAGGGGCGCCGGCATGATGTATTTCACCCCTCTCAAGACCGCGGTCATTCTTGGCCTTTGCCTGCTCGGCGCGATCCTCTGCATACCCAACCTGTTCGCCGCTCCTGCGCCGTGGCTGCCATGGCGACAGGTGCATCTCGGCCTCGACCTGCGCGGCGGCTCCTATCTGTTGCTCGAAGTGGACATGAAGGCCGTCGTCAAGGAGCGGCTGGACAGCATCGTGGACGGCGTCCGGCAGGCGCTGCGTCCGGGTGCGATCTTCTACCAGACGCTGGAGCCCCAGCCGGACCAGAACCGCGTGCTGCTGAAGCTGCGCGACCCCACCAAGCTGGATGCGGCGATCGCGGCCATTCGCCCGTTGATTGCGGCCGAGGGTCCGACCGGCACGCCTGAATATACTCTGACCTCCAGTCCCGACGGCACCATCATCCTGACCCTGTCACCGGTGGAGCTGAATTCCCGCGCCCGCGGTGCCGTGCAGCAGTCGATCGAGATCGTGCGCCGCCGCATCGACGAGACCGGCGTGGTCGACCCGCAGATCACGCAACAAGGCAATGACCGCATCGTCGTGCAGTTGCCCGGCATCAGCGACCCGAACCGCATCAAGGAGCTGCTGGGCAAGACGGCGCACATGACGTTCCAGCTCGTTGACGAGACGGCGAACCCGAGCAGCGGCACGCCGCCGCCGCCCGGCGTCGACTACCTGCCGATGCAGGACAATCCCAACCAGAAGATCGCGGTGCGACGCCGGGTCGACGTGGACGGCGGCGACCTGACGGACGCGCGGGCCGGAACCAATCCGCAGACCGGCGAATGGGTGGTGAACTTCACCTTCAACTCGATCGGTGCCCGACGCTTCGGCGATATCACGCGGGCCAACGTCAATCACCGCTTCGCCATCGTGCTCGACGGGAAGGTGATCAGCGCGCCGGTCATCCGCGAGCCGATCACCGGCGGCCGCGGTCAGATCAGCGGCAACTTCACCGCCGCCTCGGCCAATGACCTTGCGGTGCTGCTGCGGGCTGGCGCGCTGCCGGCACCGTTGACCGTGGTCGAGGAACGCAGCGTCGGTCCTGAACTGGGGGCCGACTCGATCCGCGCCGGGGCAATCTCGCTGGCGGTCGGCTTCGTCCTGGTGATCGGCTTCATGGCGACGTTCTATGGACTGTTCGGCTGGTTCGCGAACGTCTGCCTGGTGGTGAACCTCGTGCTGATGCTCGGGATCATGTCGCTGCTGCAGGCGACCCTGACATTGCCGGGGATGGCCGGTATCCTGCTGACCCTCGGCATGGCGGTCGACGCCAACATCCTGATCAACGAGCGCATCCGCGAGGAGCAGCGGCTCGGACGTCCGCCCCTTTCGGCGCTGGAGCACGGTTTCACAAGGGCTTACAATACGATCTTCGATTCCAATGTTGCCGCCTTTCTGGCCCATGTCATGCTGTTCATCTTCGGCTCCGGTCCGGTGCGGGGATTTGCCGTGACGATCACCGTCGGCATCGCCACATCCATGTTCACCGCCTGGATGCTGACGCGGCTGCTTGTCTCTCGATGGTATGCGGCCCAGCGGCCGCAGCTTCTGCCGGTCTGATCCGCCATGTTCCTCCGCCCCGCATTCCGTCTGGTTCCCGACAACACCCGGATCCCGTTCATGCGGGGGCGGATCATGGGACTGGTCGTTTCTGCCGTATTATCAACGGCTTCGGTGGTGCTGTTCTTCTATCCGGGCCTCAACCTGGGGATCGACTTCTCGGGCGGCATCGTGATGGAGGTGCGGACGCCGGGTCCGGCCGATTTCGGCCAGATCCGCGCGGCGCTGGCGAACGAGCACATCCCCGATCAGGGCGTTCAGCGGTTCGGCGATCCCTCCGAGGTTCTGGTCCGCCTGGGCCAGCAATCGACGGAAGCGGGCACCCAGCAGGCGGTTGCCCGGGTGCGGGAGCGCCCTGGAGAAGTTTGTGCCGGGCGCGAAAATCCTGCGCACCGATGCGGTCGGGGCTTCCGTCTCCGCCGAATTGTTCCGCAATGGCCTGCTGGCGCTGGGCATCAGCCTGGCGATGATCCTGGTCTATATCTGGTTCCGCTTCGAGTGGCAGTTCGCGGTCGGCGCCGTCGTCACCCTCATTTTGGACATAACCAAGGCGATAGGATTTCTGGCTCTCACGCGGATCGAATTCGACCTGGTCATGGTCGCAGCCATTCTGACCATCCTTGGCTATTCCACCAACGACAAGGTCGTCGTCTATGATCGGGTTCGCGAGAACCTGCGCAAATACAAGTCCATGCCGCTGCGTGAGCTGATCGATCTGTCCATCAATGAGACGCTTAACCGCACCCTCGGCACCTCGATGACGGTGTTCCTGGCGAGCCTTCCGCTGGCGCTGTTCGGTGGCCAATCTATCTCCGGTTTTGCCCTGGTGATGCTGTTCGGCATCGTTGTCGGAACCTCATCCTCTATCTTTATTGCGGCACCGATCTTGCTGTTTCTCGGCGAACACCGACTTCGACGCGAAACCGCCGCACCGGCCGCCACGCCACCCGTCCGATCGTGATCACCCGACGCCTGCTGCTGACCGGCGTGGCGGTTTTCTGTTGGCGCCGGCGGGCGAAAGCTTCGCAGGCGATGACGTTGCTGGTGGGCGCCAATCCGGGATCGGCGACCGATACTCTTGCCAGAGCCTTCACGGGGTTCCTTGCGCGACACTTGCCGGACAGGAGCCTCGGGGTGGTCAATGTGCCCGGGGCCGCTGGTCTCGCCGCGCTGCAGGCGCTCGCTCGGGCCGAACCGACCGGCGCCACATTCGGCTGGGTGGCTACACCAACCCTGCCGGCCCGCATGGTGGACCATGGCATCGATGACCTGATGCAACGCATCACCCTGATCGGGGCGATCGAGAAAGAGCCGATCGCCATCGTTTCCGCCCCGACAAGCCCGCTGAGTTCGGTCCAGGACATCGTAGCCAAGGCAGCGGACGACGCTGACGCCGTTCCTCTCGGCACCCCACCTCCGGGCAGCCCGCCGCATCTCGCCGCCTTGCGGCTCCAGGCCCTTGCCGGCACCCGGCTGAACATCGTGGCGTTTCCGTCGGCCAACGCCGCCAGGCAAGCGGCCATTGCCGGAAATGTCTCCGCCGCCGCCCTGGGATTGTCGAGCGCGATTGCCGATCTGCGCGATGGTCGGCTGGCCGGGCTCGGTGTCGCGGCGGTGAACCGAGCCGACGCATTTCCCGATTTGCCGCCCTTGCGGGATTCGGGGTTGGACCTATCGGCGATGATCCGGCGTGGACTGGCGGCTCCGGCGGGGGTCTCAAATTCCGTTGTGGGCCAACTGAGCGAGGCCATGCAGGCCGTCGGCAACGATCCGGACTTCCGCGAAGCGGCGCAGGACGGCGGCTACGCTGCTGGCTGGCGGGATGGCGCCACCTGGACCACCGAAGCGCAATCCGAACGCGGCGAGTTGACCAAGCTATGGGCGACTGAACCGTGGTTGCAGGAGGGTACGGATTGATTTTACCGCAGGCGGAATCGCCGCAGGTCTGAATCAGCAAAAAACAGACGGCTGGAGCAACGCTCAAGCGGTCCGCCCGATGCGAAATTTGCGTCAGATCTCGAAGGGCAACGGGCCCGTGAGGTATTGGCGCACGATGCGTGTTAGATCGACGTCTGACGAAAGGCCCTGCTGCAATTCGACGAAAGCGCTCTGGTAATTCCAGAGCCCGGGCAGAAAGAGCTGACGGCAACCGCGTCGACGGCCATGCTCGTCGGTGATTTGGACCGGCTTCAACGTCTGGTCCTGCGCGGCATTGGGCGCCACGTCACCTTCACCATAATAGGCTTCGAGCAGCCGGGTCATGCGGATCACGTTTAAAAGCCCGAGGTGATCTGGATTGGCACCTGCCCAGTCATGCCGCACGGCAAGGGTGGCGTGGAGGATGCCCTTGCCCTGGGTCCGCCCCTCGCCGAACGCAGCTCCCGATCGTCCGAAATAATCGATAATCTGGTTCATCTCGTGTGGCGTCCACCACCACTCACCAAACCGCCTGGCCGGGTCGTGATAGAGGCGTATGACGACGGTGCCGGGCAGCAGCCGAACTATCAGTGGGTTCCGGATACCGCCGCTCCGTGCGCCTGTCTTCGGGTCAAAGCCACGGACCCGGAGCAATGTCTCTTTAGCCTTGGCGCCGGAGAATTCGGCAATGTTGGCGGCTTGAGAGGTGGTGGCTGACATTGTGGCTCCACTGGACAGGCCAGCGTAGCTTTAGACTGGTTGTGGGGTCCGCGAGAATGCTGTGGCCGTGGGTGATCCGGCTTCGCAGCGTCACCGACCCAACCACCGGGGCGCCCGCTTCTCCATGAACGCCGTGCGACCCTCCTTGTAGTCGGCGCTGTTGAAGCAGATCTCCGACATGCGCTGAATGGCCGCCATGTCGCGCTGGCTCTCGTCCTTCAGCATCTCGTTGATCGTCAGCTTTGACGCGGCAACGGACAGCGGGGCGTTGTCGGCGATGGTGCGGGCGATATCCAGCACCTCGTCGTTCAGGTCCTCGTCGTCGACCATCTGATTGATCAGGCCGATGCGCTGCGCTTCCGCCGCGTCGATCCGTCGCGCGGTGTAGAGGATCATGCGTGCGTGCGCCGGCCCCACCAGGTCGATCAGCCGCTTGACGGAGTCGGGCGCATAGGCGATCGACAACCGCGCCGCCGGAATGCCGAACTGGCTGTCCACCGCGGCAATCCGCAAATCTGCCTGCATCGCGATCGCCAAGCCGCCGCCCAGGCAGAAGCCGCGAATGCGCGCGATCACCGGTTTGGGGAAGGCAGCATACTTCGCCCGACCCACACCGGCCTGCCGTTCGTATTCCTGCTGCGCGTCGGCATTGGAACGGTTCTTTTCGAACTGGCTGATATCCGCCCCTGATACGAACGCCTTGTTGCCCGCCCCGGTCAGGATCACCACGCGCACCGAGGAGTCCTCGGCGAATTCGTCGAGGATCTCTGCCAACCCGGTCCACATCTCCAGCGACATCGCGTTGCGCTTTTCGGGCTGATTGAAGGTGATCAGCCCGACGCCATCGTCTTTTGCCGCCAGCATCTTGCCGCCGGCATATTCGCGGCTGACACCGCCAGCCGGGACGTCGTTCATCAGACCGCTCCCTTTTTGCGCATCTCGGCGATCTCTTCCTTGGTGTATCCGACCGAGGCCAGCACTTCATCCGTGCTGGACCCCATCTCCGGCGTGGCCATGCGGACATCCTTGGAAAACCCAGTCATGCTGAGCGCCGAGGCCACCACCTCTACGTCGCCGATCACCGGGGAGTGCATGGATGTTGCCATCCGCAGGTGCTGCACCTGGGGATCGGCGAACACCTGATCGATACTGTAGATCGGACCGCAGGGCACGCCAGCACCTTCCAGCAGATCGATCCAGTATTCCGATGGCTTATGCCGTGTCACGTCACTGATCGCCGCATTGATCTCTTTCCGATGCTTGCTGCGCGACTGCTGGTCCTTCCAATCGGGGTTGTCTTTCCACTCAGGCTTGCCGATCGCATCGCAGAAGCGACCGAACACCCGGGCGGAACTGGCGGCGATGTTGATGTGCCCGTCGGAGGTCGGGAACACCCCGGTGGGAATGCCGGTCGGATGGTCGTTGCCGGCCTGCGGCGCCACTTCCTTGGCGATCAGCCAGCGCGAGGCCTGGAAATCGAGCATGAAGACCTGCGCTTCCAGCAGGGAGGTGGTCACCCAACGGCCGACGCCGGTGCGCTCTCGGTCATAGATCGCCATCATGATCCCCAGCGCGAGCAGGTTGCCCGCGGTCAGGTCATCGATCGGAATGCCGACCCGTACCGGGCCTTGGCCGGGCATGCCGGTGATCGACATCAGCCCGCCCATGCCCTGGGCGATCTGGTCCACGCCGGCGCGGTGACCATACGGTCCGGTCTGTCCGAAACCGCTGATGCTGCCGTAGACGATGCGCGGATTGACTTCCTTCACATCGTCATACGAGACCTTCAGCCGATGCTTCACCTGCGCGCGCATGTTTTCCACGATGATGTCGGCGGTCTTCGCCAGGCGCATGAATGCAGCATGGCCCTCGGGCGATTTCAGGTTCAGTGTCATCGCGCGTTTGTTGCGATGCAGGTTCTGGAAGTCGAAACCGTGCCGGTTGCCGGTGATCTCCTCGCCGTCGGTGGCCGGCGGCTCGATCTTGATGACGTCCGCGCCCCAATCGGCGAGGTGTCGCACCGCGGTCGGCCCCGCCCGCGCGAGCGTCAGGTCAAGCACCTTCAGTCCGTTCAGCGGCAGCCGTGTTTGGGCCTGGGCGAGCATGGTCTTATCCGCGGGGCTTTCCGGCATCCCTGGGTCTCCTCTCGATGTGCCCAGATACTCCGCCGCAATCGGCTCTCGCTCAAGAGCCTGGCAGTGAGGCGTTTCTCCGACACACCGGCCAGCCATGCGGGCGGTTGACCTGGCGCTCGTGCTCGCGGTCGATGGTTCGGCCAGCGTCACTTACGAGGAATTCGGCCTGATCGCCGGCGGCATGGCCGCCGCATTGCGGGAACCGCCGATCATCGCAGCGCTTATCGGTGGACCAGCCAGGGCCAGCGTCTGCTCATTGCTGCTCTGGTCCGGTGCGGGGGCGCAGGAGGTGATCGCCGATTGGACCCTGATCACCTCGGAGGCCGGTGCACACGCTTTCGCTGACCAGGTGGACAATACGCCTCGCAGCGTGCCTGCGGGAGAAACCGCAATCGGTGAGGCACTGCTCGCTTCCCTGACGCTGCTCAGCCACATACCGGATACGCCGGCGCGTCAGGTGGTGAACGTGATCGGCGACGGCAGATCGAACAGCGGGATAGCGCCCGGCCCGGTGCGCGACCGGATGGCCGCGGCCGGGATCACCATCAACGGCCTTTGCATCCTGCATGAAGAGCCGGACCTGCTGGCATCGTATACACAGGAGGTGATCGGCGGACCTGGGGCGTTCGCGGTAACCTGCCAGGATTACCCGGCCTTTGCCGCGGCCATGAGGCAGAAGCTGGCGCGCGAACTGAATGTGCCGGTCGCATGATCAGCCTGGAACGGCGACGCGTCGGAAAGGCTTGCACCTTCCGACGCGGAGAAAGCTCAGACCCGTGCTTCGAGGATCATATTGAACGGTGTCTCCGTCGCACGTCGAACGCTGCGAAAACCGCCGGCAGCGACAACTTCGCGCAGTTTTGCCTCGCCTGCCTGGGCCCCAAGTGCCGCGCCCACCTCCTGCGAGAGCGAGGTCGGCACACAGACCATAGTCGAGCCCGCGTAGTACAAGCGTCCAACCGGATTGAGATTGTCCTCCAGCCGGTCGCCTGCCATCGGCTCGACGATCATCCAGGTGCCGTCAGGCTTCAGGGACCGGCGGACATGTGCCGCGGCCCCGGCCGGGTCGCCCATGTCGTGCAGGCAATCGAAGAACGTCACCAGGTCATATCCCGTGCCAGGAAATTGCTTGGCCGTCGCCACCTCGAAACGGGTGTTGGCGGCCACCCCATGCTCCTCGGCGTGCAGTCGCGCACTCTCGATCGAGCTGGGATGGAAGTCATAGCCAACGAAACTTGAGTTCGGGAAAGCCTTGGCCATCATCACCGTTGACCATCCGTGGCCGCAACCCACGTCAGCAACGGTGGCTTCGCGCTGAAGTTTCTCAACCACTCCGTCGAGTGCAGGAAGCCAGTTCGCGACCAGGTTGTTGTAATATCCAGGACGGAAGAACCTTGCGACGGCACAGAACATGCAACCGGTGTGATCATCCCAGCCGACCCCATCGCCGGTCTTGAATGCCTGCTGAACCTTTGGTTGTGCGTCGATCAATGACGCCATCAGGTCGAATGCGCCCATCATGTAAACAGGGCTGTCTTCCATGGCGAAAACCATTGCCTGCTCGGGCGGCAGCGTAAACTTGCCGGTAGCCGGCTCATAGGACAGGTAGTTGGATGCGGCCTGATGCGCCAGCCACTCGCGAAGGTAGCGCTGGTTAACGCCCGCTTCACTGGCCAACTCCTCGGGTACTCATGCTCCCCTTGGTATGCAACGCACGGTACAAGCCGAGAGCATCGCCGATACGTACCATGCTGATGCTGGCAGCGCCTCCTAGGTCGCCCAGCATTTGTCCGATGAATTGATGAAGCTTTGCTTCGTCGACCATTGTGTTTCCCGTTTGGCTGTTGATCCGGCACGTCACGTGTTGACGGGTCTTCAGGCCATACCCCGGCGGTCGTCTTGTTTTGGCAGCACCCGAGCTGCTTTCGGGCGAAACCGAACTGTCGGCAGAGCCCAGGCATCCTAGCTATCACACCAGTCGCTTGCCCGTCAGCAAATTTGTGCAGAACCGCGGCAGCGGGTCGCCGACAATGTGTCTCAGGTGGCAGGCTGTGCTTAATCGCTGAAGAAGCGCAGGAACCAGTCCAGCACCTGCTGCGGCGCTTCCTCGTTGACGTAGTGCCCGGTCGGCAGTGCCTCGCCGCGCACATCATCCGCGCGCTGCCGCCAGATTGCCAGCGGATCGGCGAAGCGCTTGCCCACGCTGCTGGACTTGCCCCACAGCACCAGGATCGGCATCGCGAGCCTGCGGCCAAGATCGGCGGTGTCTAACTCGCAGTCGATGGTCGCCGCCGCGCGGTAGTCGGCACACGAACCGCGTATGGTCTTTTCGTTGAAGCAGCGCACGTACTCGTCCCAGACCGCCGACGGAATGTGGTCCAGGTTCGCGGTCAGCTTCAGCAGCTTCTTGCGCATGAACCAATCGGCCGGGACGCTGCCAAGCATGCGTTCAGGGAAGTCCGCCGGCTGAGCCATGAACGGCCAATGCCAGCCGCCGATCGCACCTGCCTTGTCCATCGCTGCCCACATATCCAGGGTGGGGACGATGTCCAGGATCGCCGCCTTGATCACCTTGTCCGGATGGTCAAGGCACATGCGATGCACCGTGCGCCCGCCGCGGTCGTGTCCTGCCACGAAGAAACGCTGATGGCCCAGCGTCTGCATCACCTCGACCTGGTCTTGCGCCATGGCACGGAACGAGTAGTTGACGCTGCTCGGTTCCTCTGGCGGTGCGGAACTGTCGCCGTAGCCCCGCAGATCGGCCGCCACGACGTGGAAGTGCTCGGCCAGCCGCGGCGCCACCGCATGCCATGACGCGTGCGTCAACGGATTGCCGTGCAGCAGCAGCAGCGGCGGGCCGCTGCCGCCATGGCGTAGCCGAATGCGCGCGCCCGAGGTTTCGATGTCGGTGCGCGTGAAGCCGGGCATGAACTCCATGCAAATCTACTCGGCCAGCCGGGTCGATTGCCAGGTAACCATCTGCCATTTGCCGCCGCGATTGGCGTAAACGTCGGTAAAGCGCACCGCGAAAGCGTTCGGCTTGCCGCCGGAGGTGACGCGAATGCGGGCAACGCCGGTCAGTACCACGGCGCTGCCCACCTCCTGCGCCTTCACGTCCGACGGCTCGACTGCGTTGTATACCGTTGCCCCGGACTCCATGTTGCCGATCAAGCTCTGCTTGGTGTCCAGTCGTGCCGAGGAGTGGGTGTAGATCAGATCATCGGCCAGAAGGTCATTGAGTGCTGCAATGTCCTTCTGGGCCATTGCCTGCATGCGCTTGCGATCAAGGTCAATGATCATTTGTGCGTTGCCGGCCATGCGCTTCGCTCCCTTTGCTTGCGAAGGGACCAGTGTACCGCAGTCGAACGGCGCTGTCATTGTGACCGGCGCGATGCGATTTCCAAGCTGTCAGTACACCACATTCTCCGGCAACGGCCGGTGCTCGAGGACGCGCTCATAGCCAAGCGAGGTCATGTCCAGCGTCCGGTAGCCGCCGAAGCGGATCAACTCGGCAATGGCGCGCCCGGTGGCTGGCCCGTGCTGCACGCCATGTCCGGAAAACCCGGACGCCACGAACAGATTGGTAAATCCGGGGAGCGCGCCGATGATCGCGTTATGGTCCAGCAGGCACTGATCGTAGTGGCCAGCCCAGGCTCGTTGCAGCCGCAACTGTTCCAGTGCGGGGATGCGATGCGCCAGCAAGGGCCATAGCGGATCTTCCAGCAGATCCAGATCGGGATCGAAGTCGTCGCCAGGGTGCGGATCGGCCTCGGGAGGCGGTGATATGCCGCAGATGAAACCTTCACCTTCAGGTCGGATCCACATACCGGAAATATCGAACAGCAGCGGCATCGCAGTGCCATCGAGCGGAGCGCGGATCACAAACACGGTCCGCTTGCGCGGCTCGATCGGCAGTGCGGCGCCGACAAGCGCGGCGATCCGGCCGGTGTTCGGACCGGCCGCGATGACGACATGGTCGGTGCTGATCCGTTCGCCGCCAGCAGTGACGACCCCTGTTGCAACACCCGCGCGGATGTCGATGCCGACCGCTTCGTCGCGCACATACCTGGCGCCACGTTCGATTGCATCCGAGCGCACGCTTTGCAGCAAACTATAGGCGTCGAACCAACCCTCGTGTTTCAGGCCCAAGGTCGCACAGGCCAGGTCGTCGGTATTCAGCCAGGGATAACGCGCGGCCAGCGCCGGCGCATCCAGCAGCGCAATCTCGGCACCGTGCGCAAGCTGCATGTCACGATTGGCGCGCAGGCTCGCTTCGGTCTCTGGCGTTGCCAGCACCAGATAGGCACGTCGCACCAGCCCGACGCGATCGGCGCGAGCGGCCAGGAACTCGGCGCCGAACAGCGACATCCGCACGTTCAACGGCAGCGAGAACTGGGTGCGGATGGAAGCCGCCGACAGGGTGGTGGACGCAAACTGGTAGCTGGGGTCCTTCTCCAGCACGACGACCTCGCCATGGCCGGCGAGAAACCAGGCGGTGCAGGAACCGACGATGCCGCCGCCAATGATGATGGTGCGAGACACAATCCCAGATTGGCGCGCGTCCAGGTCTTCCGCAACCCGTCACCCCTGGTAATTAGGCAGCGAAACCGAGGGAGCCCGAGATGCCATCACGCTTGGTGTTTGCCGCCCTTATGCCTCGCGACGTGGTTGTGCGGGCGCGGCGGGAGTTCGATGCCTGGGTGGTCGAGGGCAGCAGCGACATGACGGCCGCCGAGGTCATCCAAGCCGCCACCGCGCATCGCGCCGAGGCGATCCTGTTCACCAACACGCTGCCGCTGACGGCGGAGGCGATTGCGCAATTGCCGGGCACCGTCCGGGTGGGAGCGACCAGCAGCGTCGGTTACGACCACATCGACGTCGCGGCGGCGAAGGCACGCGGCATCATGGTGACCAACACGCCGGGCGTGCTGACCGAATGCACCGCCGATTTCGCCTTCATGATGCTGTTGGCCGCGGCACGGCGCGCCTACGAATACGACAAGATCATGCGCGGCGGGTGGCGTTACCGCATCGGTCAAGGCGACATGCTGGGTGTGCGGGTGACCGGCAAGACGCTTGGCATTCTCGGTTTGGGCCGCATCGGCCGGGCGGTGGCGCAGCGGGCGCGCGGCTTCGAGATGAACGTGCTGTATCACTCGCGCCACCGGCTGCCGGCTGAACTGGAGCAAGGGGCGCGTTACTTCGCCTCGTTCAACGACATGCTGCCGCACTGCGATTTCCTGTCGCTGCACGCACCGGCGGGACCGGCGACGGACAAGATCATCAACGCGGAGACATTGGCCAGGCTAAAACCAGGGGCAGTGCTGGTGAACGTTTCGCGCGGCGGACTGGTGGACGAAGACGCGTTGATTGAGGCTCTAACGTCCGGGCAGTTGTTCGCCGCCGGCCTCGATGTATTCCGCACCGAGCCGGACTTCGATATGCGGTTTGCCGCCTTGGACAATGTCATCCTGTCGCCGCACATCGGCAGCGGCTCGATCGAGACGCGCAATGCGATGGGGTTCCGCGCGCTGGACAACATTGCAGCGGTGCTGGCGGGGAGGGGGGCTATCGATCCGCTGTGGACGTAGCTGCCCCCTTTCCTTCAGCGGAAGAGGCTACTGCAACGCGGTCAGTTCCCGGGCCGACAGCGACTGGATCTGCGACAGACGCCTGAACAGCACATCCGCCGCGATGTCAGAGTCGCCGACGTCGAGGCAGTCGGCGAACTTCTCAAAGATCTGCGCCTCGGTGAGCGGCCGTGAGGCATGGCCGGTGGCGCGCTTCACCGGCTGGCCGTCGATCGTACGGCCGGTGGCCAGCTCGACTGTCACCTGATCCTGCGGCGCCGCGCCCGACAACTCGCCGTCGTATTCGGTGGTGGTGACGATCTCGACCTTGCGCATCAGCGCCTGGATATCCGGGCGTTGCACGAACGCATCGGTCAGTTCGCGCAGGCCGACGCGCTTCGCGACGATGCCGCTCGCCATGGCGAACTCCATACTGAACTTCGCCGCCAGCCCGGTTTCCGGTTGATGATTGCGCAGAATGGTCGCGAAGTAATCGCTGATATTGACCGTCACCTTCGTCACCTCGTCCGCCTTGATTGGCGTCGCGTTCACCAGATCCAGCATGCAATCGATCGCGCGATGCGTGCAGTAGCAGGTGGGATACTTCTTGATCCCGAGCCCTTGGGTGAGAATGGCCCAGCTTTCGCCCGGCTTTGCCTCGCTGGTGCGGTCTTCGGTTCCGGTGGGGGAAATCGCGTGCAGGAACCCTTGCGGATGTTCCAGCGCATCGGTGCTGGCGGTGAACCCGGCTTCCGCCAGGCGCGCCGCCATGATGCCGGCATGCGCGGCCTTGCCGGCGTGGAACGGCTTGGTCATGGTGCCGAAATTCGCCATCAGCCCGGAGCTTTGTGAGGCGCCCAAGGCGATCGCCTGTGCCGCCTTGTCAGCATCCAGCCGCCGCAACGAGGCACACGCCGCCGCCGCCCCGACCGCGCCATATAGCCCGGTGGGATGCCATCCCTTCTGGTGCAGCAGCCCGGTGTCGCGTCGGAAACACTCGGCCCAGGTTTCGTAGCCGGCAACATAGGCCACGATCATGTCGGCGCCGTTCGAGCCCAGGGCTTCGGCTTCAGCCAGAATCGCCGGCACCAGCACGGTACTTGGATGCCCGCGCAGCCCGACATCGTCGTAATCGAGCGCGTGTGCCGCCGTGCCGTTGATCCACGCCGCCTCCGGCGCGGTGCTCTTTTCCTTGCCGAAGGTGAGTGTCGCCGGACCGCTCGCGGGTGCCAGCACGTCCTTCATGATCCGAACGCAGTCCTCGCGACGCCCGGCGATCATGGTGCCGATGCAGTCGATGAAGCCCAGGCGCGCGACACGGACCGCTTCTTCGGGAACCCGGTTGGGCGACAGATCGGCCACGAACCGGCCGAGAGTCTTTGTCAACGACATGCGGATTTCCTCCATGCTCAATGTAGTTTCTCGCGTAGCGCCTTCAGGCTGCCGCCCATCTTGACCGAGCCTGGCAGCGGGTGGCCGACAATGTCCTCGGCCATCCGGGCAACCTCGATCAGCTTGTCGAGGTCGACGCCGGTCTCGATCCCCATTTCGTCCAGCATGAACACCAAATCCTCGGTGCAGACATTGCCGGCGGCACCTTTGTGGGCGGCGAACGGACAGCCGCCCAGACCGGCCACGGTGGTATCGAAGATCGAGATTCCCATTTCCAATCCGGCATAGGCATTGGCCACGCCCATGCCGCGCGTGTCGTGCAGATGCAGCGCCAGGGTAAGCTCGGGGAAGCGGTCGCGCACCTTGCCGATCAGTTCCCTGATCGACTTTGGTGTCGCCCAGGCCATGGTATCGGCCAGGGAGAACACCTGCGGCTTCACCCCATGCTCGGCAGTGATGTCGAGCAGTTGCTGCATCAGGTCCAGCACGCGCTGATGCGGAATGTCACCCTCGAAATTGCAGCCGAAGGCCGCCATGATGCTGGCGCGCTTCAACGCGATGTTGTGCTGCCTGTACATCTTGATGGTTTCGTGCGCCTGCTGGATGTTGTCCTCCATCGACCGCTGCTGGTTCTTCGCCAGGAACGTCGGCGACGCCGTCAACGAGAACCCGCCTTCGATATCCAGCCGCTGGGTGGCCATCGCGCGCTGCAGGCCCTTCAGGTTCAGCCACAGCGCGGTGTAGTGAACCCCCGGCTTGCGCCTGTAGCGCCGCACGACCTCATCGGCGTCGGCCCAGCCGGGCACGCGGTTCGGATTGACGAAGGAGGCGACCTGGATGTGGTTCAGCCCGGTCTCCGACAGCGCGTCGATCAGCGCTACCTTGCTATCCGTCGGGATTGGGCCTTTCTCGAACTGAAAGCCTTCGCGCGGCCCTTCCTCGTTGATCTGCACGAATTTCGGCAAGTCGGACATTTGGCGCTCCTTCGGAGTTGCGACGATTGAATACCCGGCCGCAGCGGCTGCCAAGGGCGCGCGATTTTTTCCCTGACCTCAATGTGTCGTAGCCTGCCAGACGGCGAACAAGGGAGGACGCAATGAGCCGGAATTGCATCTGCTACGCCGCCATAGGTCTGCTGATCTCGACCTCAGGCGCCATGAGCCAGGATGTGCCTGACGCGTTGTCCGTCGAATGGCAAGGCCAGCATCCGTGCGAGAAGCTATACGAAGACAGCGAAATCCGCGCAATGCGATGCACGCTTCCGCCGGCCGCAGTCCATGTCCGTCATAGCCATCCCGGAAATCTTGTTTATACAATCAGCGGTGGGAAGACCAAAGTTCAGGACGCCACGGGCACACGCGAAGGGCAGCCCAAAACAGGAGGGTTCAGCAACAACCCACCTACCGCCTGGCATGAGGTCACTAATGTGGGAGACACCACGCTTAAGTTCCTGGTCGTCGAGAAGAAGTACGAGCCGGTGGCGGCCAAATAGGTGGGGCCCGGTTGCATCGTCACTCAGCCACAGAACGACTGCATGATCGGCATTTATAGGAGCAAAATATGAACGGCGCGAGCGGGCTTCGGGCAATGTTGCGGGCTGAGACGATGGTGATCGCGCCGGGTGCCTACGACGGGCTGACCGCGAAACTCGTGGTGCAGGCGGGTTTTTCCGCCGTGTATATGACCGGCGCCGGCACCTCGGTTTCGCACGGCTATCCGGACTTTGGCCTGCTCACCATGACCGAGATGGTGGAGAACGCGGGGCGCATCGTGCGGGCCGTCGATGTGCCGGTGATCGCCGATGCCGATACCGGCTATGGCAACGAGCTGAACGCCTTTCGAACGGTCCGGGAGTACGAATCCCGCGGCGTGGCCGCGATCCATATCGAGGACCAGGTTGCACCAAAGAAGTGCGGCCATCTTGACGACAAGGAAGTGGTGCCCCGCGACGACTACATCGCCAAGATCCGTGCAGCGGTGGCGGCCAGGCGCGACCCCGAGTTCATGATTATTGCCCGGACCGATGCACGCGCCGTCGCCGGTCTGGAGGAGGCGCTGGCGCGGGCCAACGCGGCCCTGGACGCCGGAGCCGACATGGCGTTTGTCGAGGCCCCGCAGACCATGGAAGAGCTGGCAGCAATTCCGAAGCGCGTGTCCGGACCATGCCTGCTGAACGTGGTGCGCGGCGGCAAGACGCCGGATATCGACCTGCCGCAGGCACAGGCGATGGGTTATCGCCTGGCGATCGTCCCCGGGTTGCTGCTGAAGGCGGTGATCGGCGCGTGCCACCAGGCCCTCGCCGAACTGAAAACGACAAACGCGCATCCTGTGCCGCGCAACGGCATGACCGTGCGCGACGCGTTCAATCGCGTCGGCGCCGACGAATGGGACGCGCTGCGGACGCGCTTCCGGCAATCGGGGCAACAGCGCGCGGCGGAGTAGCCTTGCAGACGGCTTCATGACAAGCTGACCGGCGATTTGCAGGGGAACGGTCATGGTGACGGTGGGCAGCGGCGATTACGTCTACGAACCGGTGGTCGACTGGGCAAAGCTGCCGCCCGGCTGGTCGTTCAAGGAGATCGGCTCGGTCGGGGTCGACAGGAACGACAACGTTTACGTGTTCAATCGCGGTGAGCACCCGATGATGGTGTTCGACCGCGCGGGCAATTTCCTGCGCTCGTGGGGCGAGGGAGTGTTTCCGCGGGCGCACGGCGTATTCATGGCGCCGGATGACACGATCTGGCTCACCGATGATGGCGATCATACCGTTCGGCAGTGCACGCTGGAAGGCAAGGTGCTGCTGACACTTGGCATTCCAGGCAAGCCCGCGCCGTATATGAGCGGCGAGCCGTTCCACCGCTGCACCCACACCGCGATGTCGCCGCAAGGCGACATCTATGTTTCGGATGGCTACGGCAATTCCCGCGTACACAAGTTCTCGCCCGACGGCAGGCTGCTGCTGTCGTGGGGCGCGCCTGGAACGGATCCCGGTGAATTCAATATCGCCCACAACATCACCTGCGACGCCGACGGCTGGGTCTATGTTGCCGATCGCGAAAACCACCGGGTGCAGGTATTCGACGGCGACGGCAAGTACGAGGCGCAGTGGAACAATCTGCATCGGCCTTGTGGACTGTTCATGCCACCCGGCAGGTGCCCGGTCTGCTACATCGGAGAACTTGGCGCGGTGCAGCCGGTCAGTCGACACGTTCCGAACCTGGGGCCTCGGGTTACCATCGTGGACCACACCGGAAAACGCATCGCGCGTCTTGGCGGCCTGGGTCCTGGCATGGGCCCGACCGAGTTCCTGGCCCCGCATGGCCTGGCGGTTGACTCACGCGGCGACCTGTACGTCGGCGAAGTATCATGGACCAACTGGCCGCAGACCTGGCCAGACAAGCCGCGCCCCGACAATCTGCGCGCACTCCACAAGTTCAGGAAGGTCTGATCGCGACTGGCATTGTGCGCCGCAAGGGGTCTCTGCCAGGCTTCGCGCCGCCGGACACGGAGAGTGCGCCATGAGCCTGAGGGGCAAGGTTGCGTTGGTCACCGGTTCAACCAGCGGCATCGGGGCAGGTATCGCGCAGGCGCTCGCCGCCGAGGGCGCCGACATCATGCTGAATGGCTTCGGCGATGCGGGCCGGATTGAGCGAACTGCGGGCCGGCATGGCGGCCAGGTCCGGCGTGCGCGTTGACCACTTTTCCGCCGACGTCGCGAAGCCGGAGCAGGTCGCCGCCATGGTGGCGGAAACCGAGGCGAGGTTCGGCGCGCTCGACATCCTGGTGAACAACGCCGGAATCCAGTTCGTCGCAAATATCGAGGACTTCCCCGCCGACCGGTGGGACGCGATCATCGCGGTCAACCTCTCCGCGATATTCCATGCCATGAAGGCAGCCATCCCCGGCATGAAGCGGCGTGGTTGGGGCCGCATCATCAACATCGCCTCGGCGCATGGACTGGTCGCAAGCGCGCAAAAGGTCGCCTATGTCGCGGCCAAACATGGCGTGATCGGCATGACCAAGGTGGCGGCGATCGAGCTCGCCAATCATGGCGTCACCGTGAACGCGATCTGCCCCGGCTGGGTGCTGACGCCGCTGGTACAGGCACAACTCGAAGCGCGGGCCAGGCAGCAGGGCACCGATCTGGAGACACAAAAGCACCGCTTCCTCAGCGAGAAGCAGCCGCTTGCGCAGTTCTCGACGCCCGAACAGATCGGGGCGCTGGCGGTGTTTCTATGCTCGGAGAACGCGAAAACCATCACCGGCGCCCCACTTTCCATCGACGGCGGCTGGGTGGCGCAGTAACATCGCGCAATGAATGAAGCCGCCCGGTTCGCCGCTATGATGCGGCGATCCGCCGAACTGAAGCAGAGGATCGCCGCCGAGTGCGCCGATGCGGTGATCGGCGTCGTGGACGCATGCGAGAGCAGCTTGCGAGCCGGCGGCAAGCTGATGTTCTGCGGCAATGGCGGATCGGCGGCCGACAGTCAGCACCTGGCAACGGAGCTGCTGATCCGGCTACGCGGCTCGGTCGAGCGAGCATCCTGGCCAGCATTGGCGCTGACGTTGGATCCCGCCGCGCTGACCGCCGGGGGCAACGACTATGGCTATGATCGGGTGTTCGAACGGCCGCTGCGCGGGCTGGGGCGCGGCGGCGATGTGCTGTTCGGCATTACCACCTCGGGCCGCTCGGCCAATGTGATCGAGCGCTGCGTGCCGCACGGGAGATGGGCATCGTCACCGTGGGTCTGCTGGGCGGCGCCGGCGAGCCGGCGCAATCGCTGTGCGATCATGTGCTGCTGGTGCCGGATGCCGAGACGGCGCGCATCCAGGAATGCCATATCGCGCTCGGGCATGCGGTGCTGGAGCTGCTCGAGGACCGGCTGGTGGCGCGACCGTTGTGACCGTCCTGGTGACCGGCGCGGCTGGCTTCATCGGCTACCACGTCGCCGAGGCGCTGCTGGCGCGGGGAGAGCGCGTCATTGGGCTCGACAACCTGAACGACTATTACGATGTCCGGTTGAAACAGGCGAGGCTCGCGCGGCTGCAGCCGAAACCGGAATTCACCTTCATTCACGCCGACATTGCCGACCGCGACCGCGGTCCATGACCTGGTCCGCCAGCACGGCGATATCGAGGCGATCATCCATCTGGCCGCCCAGGCCGGGGTTCGACATTCGCTGATCGGACCCGTATGCCTATGTGCAGTCGAACGTGATGGGCCACCTTGTGGTGCTGGAGGCGGCACGTCTGCTGCCGCGTCTGCGCCACCTGGTCTATGCGAGTTCGTCATCGGTCTACGGCAGCAACCAGCGTCTGCCGTTCAGCGAGACGGATCGCGTGGATACGCCGCTGTCCGTCTATGCCGCCACCAAACGGGCAGACGAGCTGCTCAGCCACGCCTACGCGCACTCTGCACGGATTGCCGCAAACCGGGTTGCGGTTTTTCACCGTCTACGGCCCGTGGGGCCGGCCGGACATGGCCTATTTCGGCTTTGCCCGCGCCATCATGGCTGGCGAGCCGATCACGCTTTACGATGGCGGCAGGCTGCGGCGCGACTTCACCTACATCGATGACATCGTGGCCGGCGTGGTCGGCTGTCTCGACCGCCCGCCCACGGGAAGCCTGCCGGCGCGACTGCTGAACATCGGCAACCATCGCAGCGAACCGGTCAGCACCCTGGTGCGAGCTTCTGGAGCAGGCGCTGGGCCGGCGCGCGGTGGTGAAAGCAGGCGCCGCGGCCGGCCGCGGATGTCGAGGCGACGTTCGCTGCTGTCGAGTCGATTGCCGCGCTGACCGGCTTCGCGCCCCGGACCGCGCTGGAGGAGGGGATTCCGCGCTTCGCGGCGTGGTTCAAGGCGTGGCACGGCGATGCCCGGATAAATTGCGTGCAAAGCCCTTGACCGGAGCGTTGCGGGAGCCTAAATGCCGGCTCCGCCACGCCGGGGGGCCTGATTGCCTCTTGCCAATCGGTGATGGCGGGAGTAGGTTTCGTGT
>CAVWWB010000022.1:0-45000 GCA_963758595.1 uncultured Alphaproteobacteria bacterium | reverse complement strand
GCGGCGATCAGCCGATGGCGTGCCGCGACCAGTTCGACGTATTCGATCGCGCTCATCCGCTCGCCACGGGCGATGCGCACGCGGATGCGCGGATCATATACATCCGCCTTTTCCGCAAGCAGTGTGCGATGCCAGGCGTACGCCTCGGACGCGGCGAAGCCACCCCTGGCATTCACCGCCAGGACCTCCGGGAATTCGGGGATGGCCAGGTGGCCGATACGTGCGCCGGCGCGTGAGAGCGACGTGATCGCTCGTTCGAAGGCCGTGGACACCGTGTCGTCCATGCCATCGAGTACGACGTTGTCGGGAACTGCCAGGCGCAGCCCATCGAGATTGGCCAGCACGGGCAACTCAGGCTTTTCGCCGGCCAACACCGCATCGATGATCGCGCAGCATGCCACACTGGCCGCCAACGGTCCCACTGAATCGAGACTGGGCGCCAATGGCAGTATTCCGGTGATCGGCACCCGGCGCGCCGTCGGTTTGTAACCGACGATGCCGCAGAACGCCGCGGGTATTCGGCATGAACCGCCGGTGTCCGTCCCCAGCCCCGCCACGGCCATGCCGTCGGACACCGATACCGCAGTCCCCGAAGAGCTGCCCCCAGGAATGCGACCGGCGGCGCGGTCCCACGGCGAACGCGGCGTGCCATGGTGCGGATTGATGCCAAGTCCGGAGAATGCGAACTCGGTCATGTTGGTGCGTCCGACAGGCACGAACCCCACCGCGAGCATGCGCTGCACGACAGGTGCGTGCGCCTGCGCGGGCGGCGCATCCGCGAGCACGCGGGAGCCGGCCGGCGTGGGTTCACCGGCAATGTCGAACAGGTCCTTCAGGCTGACCGGAATGCCGGCATAGCGGCTCGGTGCGCGGCCGGCGCGCCGCAGAATGTCCATCGCATCCGCCATCGATCGCGCGCTTTCGGCATGCACTTTGATGAACGTGCGCGCGCCTTCCCCATTTGGATCGGCAATGCGCTGCAGGCATTGTTCCACCAGCGCACGCGCCGTGGTGCGCCCGGCAGAGAGGGCTTGGGCGTGCTCTTCGATCGTGCGCATCATGCCGGCCTCTGTGTTGCGACGGGAGGATGCACAATGAGCGACAAACCCGCAAAGCCCGTGCTGGTGACCGGCGCGTCCGGCGCACTCGGCCGTGTGCTGACCAGGTCGCTGTCGGACGATGGCTGGACCCTGCGGCTCACCGACATTGCGCCGTTTCCCGATGCGGTTCCGGCGGGCGCCATTTTCACCGCGGCGGATCTGAATGATGGCGTGACGATCCTGCGGCTGGCAGAAGGTTGCAGCGCGATCGTGCATCTGGGCGGCGTATCGGTAGAGCGGCCGTTCGAGGAAGTGCTGGGCCCGAATATCCGTGGCCTGTATCACATCTACGAAGCGGCACGACGAGAGAACGCGCGAGTCGTCTTCGCATCATCCAACCATTCCATCGGCTTTCATGAGCGCGCCGAGACGATCGGCGTCGATACGCAGTTCCTCCCCGACGGATTCTACGGCCTGTCCAAGGCGTACGGTGAGCTGATGGGACGGCTCTATTGGTACAAGCATGGCGTAGAGAGCGTGTTCGTGCGGATCGGTTCCTGTTTCCCTGAGCCGGTAGATGCGCGCATGCTCGCGACCTGGCTTTCATATCCCGACTGGTCGCGTCTGGTCGCGCGCTGCATCTCGGCGGATCGCGTGGGATGCAGTGTGATCTGGGGCGCATCCGACAACCAGCGCATGACATGGTGGAAGGATGATGCCCGCGACAGCATCGGATGGCAGCCGTCGGACAGCGCAGACCCATATGCCAGCCAGCTCTCCGGCAATGTCAGCGGCAATTCCGTCGCGGAACGCTACATGGGTGGGGATTCTGCGCGCATGACTATTCGCGGCAGGCGCCGGCGCCACGAGACTTGTTCGAACAAGGAAGGTAGCGGTGTCTGACGGGCGGCTTTACATCGGCAATCGTCGGTATTCTTCCTGGTCGATGCGCGGTTGGCTGGCGGTTCGGCTCGCGGCGCTGGATGTCGAGGAGGTACTGATGCATTTCCGCCGGCCCGGCCCGACACGGGCTATCGGCGACGTGTCCCCGAACGGCCTGGTACCGTATCTCGAACATCGCGGCGCGCGCGTGTGGGAATCGCTGGCGATCTGCGAGTACTGCGCTGACGTGCAGCCATCGCTGTGGCCGGCCGACAGGGTCGCACGGGCACATGCGCGGGCGATCAGCGCCGAAATGCACGCAGGCTTCATGGGGCTGCGGCAGTCGATGTGGATGAATCTCGGGCAGGATTTCTCTGGGCTCGGCCGCACGCCGCAGGCGCTCGCCGATATCGCTCGGATAGAAGCGGTATGGGCGGATACAAGGCAACGCTTCGGCGCTGGCGGGCCCTATTTGTTCGGTGCGGGATTCACGGCAGCCGATGCCATGTATGCACCAGTGGTGACACGGTTCCTGAGCTGGCGTCCGGAGATCGGAGCGGTCACGCTGGCCTACTGTCAGGCGGTGCGCGCACATCCCCTGATCAGCGAATGGTATGCCGGCGCCGCCGCGGAGCCCGATGACTGGCTGCTGGCAGACTACGAAAATCCCACATGATCGCCCCAGGTCTGGACCATGTGGGTGTGGTCAGCAGTGACCTCAACGCGCTCGCCGCCACTTATGAGCGGCTGGGATTCACGCTGACGCCGCTTTCCCGATATAGCGACGGACGTATTGGGAACCGGTGTGCGATGCTCCAGGGCTCTTACATCGAGTTGCTCGCAGTGGCCGGTCCGAACGCCCGAAGCGCCACTTTGGAACGCTTTTTGTCGCGGTATGCGGGTGTCCATCTTTTGGCGTTCGCCATTCCCGACGAGCAAATGGCGTTGGCACGTCTGCGCCGTGCCGGCATCGAGCAAGCATCTGTCAGTCGGTTCGTCCGAAAATTCGATGATGCGGACCCAAGCGGAGCAGAGGCGGCATTCGTGCTGGTCCAGACACAGGAACAGCCCGAAGGCCGCTTCAACCTGGTCCGCCATCTTACGCCGGACGTCCTGTGGCAGGAAGCGTTCATGCGGCATGAGAACAATGCGGTCACCCTGGAAGAAGTATCAATAGCAGTGGCAGCGCCAGCCGATTCGGCGGCACGACTGTCGCGGCTGGTGGGCTGTGCTGTGGTGCCAGATCGCATCGAAGGTCTTGCGCTCGATTTGGCGCGTGGAGGTGTCAGGCTGCCGCCGGCAAACTCCGGCATTGTCCCCCGCGTGACTCGGCTGACCCTGCGAACGTCTGACAGCAACGCGGCCATAAGCCGGATGGTAGACGAAAGAAAGATATCGGCTCGTCACGATCCTGACGCCATCCTGGTTGATGCCGACGCGGCCGGAGGCGTGGAAATCCGGTTTGTGCCGTAAAGCCTGATGAGGTCCGGTTGACCTCATCACGCTTTGGCTGCCTTGTGTTGAGCGCGTGATTCAAACCTCCGGGCGAGCCCGCCTGCGGTCATCACGGGTTACCCTCTTGCATCCCACGGTTCTCGGGTTAGGGTCCGGCTCGCCATGAGCGCATCCACCCAGCCCCCATCGCAAGCCGCCCGGCCGACCACCCTGATCTACGGCATTATCGGGATAGTGGTGGCGCTGCTGATCCTGGGTACCGGGGCTTTCATCTGGTTGACGCAGGGCGGAACGGCATCATTGGTAGGGGGCCCCTTCACACTCGAAAATGGCAACGGCCAGCAGGTCACCGATGGTGATTTTCGTGGCAAGTATATGTTGGTGTACTTTGGTTACACGTTCTGCCCGGATGTGTGCCCCACCACGTTGAGTGAGGTCGCGGACGCGATGGACAAGCTTGGCGCGAAAGCGAACCGGCTGCAGCCGATCTTCATTACGGTAGATCCGAAGCGCGACACGCCTGACGTGGTGAAGCGATATGCCGCCGCCTTCAGCCCGCGTCTGATTGGATTGACCGGCACGCCCGACCAGATTGCCACTGTCGCAAAAGAGTATCGCGTCTATTACGCGGTACATCAGGAGGGATCCGGAGCGAATGAATACAGCGTGGACCATAGCTCCGTGCTGTATCTGATGGGTCCGGACGGCAAGTTCGTGGCACCGATCAGACCGGATGAGGATGGGGCGCATATGGCAGCCGATCTCAATCGATTGATGTCCTGAGACGGCAGCAATGAAACGCGAGTACCGAGGCTTGCTGTTAAGCGCGCTGATGGCGGTCCCTGCTTTTGCTCTGGCCGGGCAGGATGGCATCGAGGTGGACAAAGCCTGGTCGCGCGCCGCTATGCAGGGCCGTGTTGGGGTGGTGTACCTGACGATCGTAGACAATGGTGCGGCCGACAAGTTGACAGGCGTATCCTCGCCGGTGGCGGCAAAAGCCGAGTTGCATGAATCATTCAGTGAGGGCGGCGTCGCAAAAATGCGCTCAGTGACGTCGCTTGCGGTGGAGCCGGCGAAGCCGGTTGTACTCGCCCCCGGCGGCTATCACATCATGCTGATGGGGCTGAAGCAGCCGCTGAAGCAAGGCGACGCGTTCCCGATCACCTTGAGTTTCGCCAACGCCGGTCAAGTGACCGCGCAGGTCACCGTGGCAGCGCCGGGCGCCACGACGATGCCGATGCACACGGGCAGCATGCCGGGCAAGCAGCCCTGATCGGTTCAGTGGCGCCAGCGCCAACCGCCGCCGTGCCATCCCCATCCGCTGCCAAACCCGATGGCGAAGGAAGGCAGGACCGCCGGGCCATAATAGCCATAGGGATAAAACGGATAGGGCGCCGGATATGGTGGGTAAGGATAGGCCGGATACGGATAGCCGGCGTAGGCTGACGGCAGCGGCTGCACCGTGTCGCCATGGCCCGTCATGCACTGGGTATAACTGACGTCGTAGAGCTGCTGGACTCCGCCGTAAGCGACGGCGGCATTGTTGGCACCGAACGCGCTGCCGGCCAGCAGGCCGGCTCCGGCACCGATCGCCGCACCTGGACCCGCCGCACCACTGGCCGCGCCAATCGCCGCACCGGCCGCGGCACCCAACGCAGTGCCGATTGCGGCGCTGCCCACCGCGCTGTTGGTGGCCGCGACGTCTGGAGGAACGCCTCCGGTCTGCTGCGCCGCGTACTGGCGACAGGCAATATCGTCCTGCTGGAAGGACGCAAAATTCTTACCCTGGCCGGGCAGTGCCATGACCGACGGCCCTGCTGGTGGCGGGACAGCGCAGGCACTCAGTGCGGAACCAGTAGCGAGCAGCAGCAGGCCGGCGGTGCGCGACATCCGTTTGACCTCAAGCCGGTTGGACCACA
Source organism: uncultured Alphaproteobacteria bacterium (assembly GCA_963758595.1). GTDB lineage: Bacteria > Pseudomonadota > Alphaproteobacteria > Acetobacterales > Acetobacteraceae > JAMXLO01. The sequence goes on along the minus strand of CAVWWB010000022.1, from coordinate 39,704 downwards.
TGCATCCTACAGCATGGCAAATGCCGCGCCTGCAATGACAGGTCCTCTTCCGAGCGCGACTTGCCCTGGTCACGCCGCTGATCGCAGTCACCCTTTTGATGCCGCCTTGATCAGCCGTCGTGCCATGCGCAACAACAGCTGCCGGTCGTCCGGCACGCACTCGCGGTAAAGCCGCAGCATCGCCAACTCGTCGCCTCTGAACGCCTGATTGCCCGCCCGCGAGTCCCGACCATACATCAGATATTCGACGCCGGTGCCCAACGTAGCGGCAATGCGCGTCAGGTTTCCGGTCACCTGACCCGCCCGCCCGGTCTCCCACTGTGCCACCGCGCTGCGGGAGACACCGACCGCCTCCGCCAGCTGGTCCTGCGTCCAGCCCTGCTCTTCGCGAGCAATGCGGATCCGTGCGCCGATATCTTGTGGAGTTGTCATGGGGTGGCAGTCTAAGTCAGATTTGCTAACCACGCATCTGTTATTTATATTGACAATATCAGGCTGCCTGACTAACTTGCCGCCGTTCCCGCTCTGTTCGGAGATGGCATGCCAAGAAAGCTGGTCTGGACCACGGCGCAGGACACTCAGATCAGGCGGTTGCGCGCCGAGGGCGCCTCCTGGGACACGGTTGCCGACATCCTGGGCCTGGCGCGCTGGACGGTGATCGACCGCGGGCGGCGTATCGGTGCCCTGCGGCCGCCGCGCCAATCCGTTCTGCCGCAAGAGGACCCCGCGCGCGATCCGCTGCCCCCAGGACATCCCCGAAGTTGGGGCGTCTTGACGGCGGGCACCCTGCTGGAAGGCACGCCCTATCCGCTGCCGGTCTTTGTCCGATGAAAGGACCGATCGTCGGCTTGGCACTTGCTGACAACGAGCCGCTTGTCGATACCAACCTGGTAGTCAGTCGGTTGGAAGAAGCCGGGGCGACGTTGCTGTCGCTGCCCGGTTCAGGCTGGTCCACCGGGCTGCGGACCTCTTCGCTCGAGATCGTGCGCACGGCGATCGAAAGCTATGGGTGGCGCACCAGCCGTATCCGACCACCGGTTCCGTCACCGGCGCGCATTACGCGCATGGATGAAGCGATGGGCTGGATTTCGCTGATCCCGCTGGATCGCTATGTGCTGCGACGGATCGTGGGCGCCCGCAGCCTGGTGCATCCGATCACCCAGCGCCATCTGTTTCCCTGGCGGCGCATCGCCGCGGCAATCAGTGCCGACCACAAGGCGGTACAACGCTGGCACACGCACGGGGTCGACCTGATTGTGGCGAAACTGAATCAAGGATCGGTCGTCTCTTCTTAGCAGTGCGGATATTCTGCCGCGATTGTTCTCCTGGACCGGGACCGGTGGTGAAGGTATTCGTTGTCGGCAAGCGCGGCAGTGTCACACACTGGGCCGAGGATACGGTGGCCGGGCTCAAGGCCGCGGGCCACGCGGTACGGTTCGGCAGCACCCGAAATCCCGGGCTGCACCGTTCCATCGAACGCATCCTGCTGGCGGGCTGGGCGGGCGTGCCGCGCGGTGCGCTTCTCCGCCGAGAGATCGCGCGCTTCGCGCCCGATCTGATCCTGGTCGTTACGGCGTACCACACGCCGCTGCCGCTGCTCGAACACATCGCATCGCTGCCGAACCGGCCGCCGATGCTTGGCTGGGTGGGCGATCGATTTTCGGCAGAGCACCGGAGCGCTGCGGCCTTGTTTGACGGGGTCGCATATACCGATACCGGGCTGCTGGCGTTGCATCGGAAGCTGGGTCTGACGTGCCAGACAGCTTTCGTGCCACATGCAGCGAACCCACGTTTGCACGTCACGACCGACCTGGCTCTGCCGCGGCGATCCGAAATGGTGTTCGTGGCCAATCCGACGGAATATCGACTGGCCTTGGTCAGCAAGGTCCGGACCCCACTGCAACTCTATGGACGCGGGTGGGCGCGACTGCGGCACACCTGCCACCAGGTCCACGCGCGTCGCATCGGACTGGAGGAACTTGCGAACGTATATCGGACGCATCTGGCGGTGCTGAACGTGCGCAATGAACGCAATGTCATGGCCGGGCTTAACCAGCGGCACTTCGATCCCTACCTCGCGGGCACGGCAGTGCTGGCGGACAATCAGGACGATCTGGAGCTTTGCTTCACGCCGGGGCGCGAGATGCTGGTGTATCGCGATGTCGATGAGCTGAATGACCTATATGCCAGGCTTCGGCGTGAGCCAGAACATGCGCTGGCTGTTGGCGAGGCGGGACGGCGACGTGTGTTGGCGGAACACACCTATCATCACCGCCTGGCCGCGCTGGCCAGGCTGCTTTAGCTTCTTCGGTTTGAGGCGTGATTTAGACCTCCGGGCGATCCCGCCTCCGGTCATCACTAAGGATGCTTGTGGATCGGATCCACCCAATAGACCGCCTCGGGCTTCTCCACCGGCTCGATGTCGAGGTTGACCACCACCGCCTCGTTATCGCTGCGCACCAGCACGCATTCCAGCGTCTCGTCCGAGTTGGCGTTGATCTCCTGGTGCGGGACGTAAGGTGGGACGAAGATGAAGTCGCCTGCTTCGGCTTCGGCGACGAACTCCAGATGCTCGCCCCAGCGCATGCGGGCCTTGCCGCGCACCACGTAGATAACGCTTTCCAGCGCGCCGTGATGGTGGGCACCGGTCTTGGCGTTGGGGTGGATGCTGACCGTGCCGGCCCAGATCTTCTGCGCGCCCACGCGCGCGGCGTTGATCGCGGCGGCTCGGTTCATCCCCGGGGTCTGCGCGGTGTTCGGATCTAGCTGGTTGCCCTTGATCACGCGTACGCCGTTGTGCCGCCAGTCGACCGTGCCAGGGGGCGGTGCTTGGGCAGGTGCTTCGTGGTGATGCTCGTGCTGGCTCATCGATACTTCCTCTCGCTGACCCCGCTCTACTATTGGAGTGCCGGTGCGTGAAGGGAAGGCGGTGAACGGATACCTGGTGCACGAGATTGCGCCTGACGTTGTCGTGCGGGTTACGCATGCGATGCCGGACCTGCCGCGCGCGCTGGAACAGCATGTGGAACGTCTCTGGCAGGCGGTCAGCGAACGGGTGTTCGCCGGCGGGGCCGGGCGAATGTTCAACGGCCGGGTATTCAGTGCCGATGTGATCTCGCCGCGGCTGATCAGCGGCCATCTGACCGAATACCGCCGGGTGGCGGCGCAGCTCGAGAGGCCGGACCTGTTCGCCGCACTGGGGATCAGGGCTTTCGCGGTCTGCGGCGTGTTGCGTTGTCCGGATGGAGTGGTGATCGGGCAACGGCATCGGGCGGCGGTGTACCAGGCGGGAATGTGGCAACTGCCGCCTGCTGGCAGTGTAGACAGCGGTGCGATGGCCTCGGATGGCACGGTCGATCTGCGGCACCAGTTGTTGTGCGAGCTGCAGGAGGAGCTGGGTCTGTCTCCGGATGAGGTGCAGAAGCCGCAGCCGTTATGCATCGTCGAGCACGCGGGGAGCCACATTACGGATTGTGGTTTTGCTCTGGCTACAAAGCTGAGCGGGAAGGCGGTGCTGGCGGCGCACCGACGGGCAGGGAATTCGGAGTACCAGCAGCTACGCGTAGTGCCGGAGGTTGAATTACCGGCCTTCCTGCTGGCACTCGGGGACACGGTCGTGCCCCAGGCGCGAGAGTTCCTGGTGCGGGCGGGCCTGACGAGTTGGGATTCCGAATCGAGTCGTTGAACATCGAGTCGTTGACTTTGGGCGATGGCTGAGAACAAATAAAGAACATCATGCGCCAGCCCCTTCACGTCCTTCACCTCGAACGGCCCGGTGACCATCCCGGTTCGTTTCCCCCAGTCCAGACATCCGTCCGGCTGGCCAGGTTCAGCCGGCCAAAAGCCTTGCCGGAGCATCTGGCTGCCCTGTTGGGGGGAGTAGAGAAGTCGTGCGACCGGCTGTTGTCGTTCGGCGACCCTCGCGTGGACCGCTGCCTGGGCGGGGGGCTGGCGCTGGGGCAGTTGCACGAGATCGGTGCGGCGGGGATCGATGCCGAGATCGGTGCGCTGCCGGCGGCCTTCATTGCGGCCCTGCTGGCACGCATCGAGCCGGGGAAGCCGGTGTTCTGGATCGCTCCAGCCGATGACCTGCATCCGCCTGGTCTGTTGGCTTACGGGCTTGATCCCAATCGGCTGATCCTGGTGCGCCCGGGCAAGGACGCCGAAGCGTTGGCTGCGATGGAGGTGGCGCTGCGCGAGGGCGTTGCCGGTGCGGTGGTGGGGGAGGTGGGGCAGTTCGACCGCACCGCCTCACGCCGGCTTCAGCTTGCCTGCCTGCGCCATGGCACCAGCGGCTTTGTGCTGCGCCGCTGGCCGTATGGGCGAAGGACCATGGACCGGGAGGCAAGCGTGGCGGTGACCCGATGGCTTCTTACCCCGATGCCCAGTGCGAAGGATGGCAAGGATCCCGGCCTGCCCCGCTGGCACGTGGCGCTGACCCATGTCCGTGGGGGTCTGCCAGGGGAATGGATCATGGAGGCTTCGGATGACTCGACGCATTCTTTGCGTGTGGTTGCCGAACTGGCCGATCACGCGCCTGAGCCGCAGCGCCGCCACCTCGCCGGATAGGCCGCTGGTCACCATCGAGGCAATTCGTGGGGTTCGGCACCTGGTGGCGGTGGGCGAGGCTGGCGAGGCACAGGGGCTAAGGCCCGGGCAGACCTTGACCGATGCGCGTGCCGTCTGTCCGGGATTGGTCGCGGTCGATGCCGATCCGGCCGCCGACGAGGCGGCACTGGCCAGGCTGGCGGCCTGGTGCGAACGCTATACGCCGATGGCGGCGCCCGATCCGCCGGACGGGCTTTGGCTCGACATCACCGGCTGCACGGCGGTGTTCGGGACTGAGGTCGCACTGATGCAAGATCTTGCCGGCCGGCTGCAGAGGAATGCCGTTCCTTGCCGGCTGGCGGTTGCCGGTACCTCCGGGGCGGCCTGGGCGTTGGCGCATGCCGGCGTGGACCGAGTGAGTTTGCCGCCAGGGGAGGAAGCAGCCGCACTGGCCGATCTGCCCATCACCAGCCTGCGGCTCGATGCCGGCACGGTCGCTGGGCTGCGCCGGCTTGGCCTGCGGACGGTGCGGGATCTGCTGCGGATGCCACGCGCGCAGATCACGGCGCGCTTCGGTGCTGGCCCGATGCTGCGGCTGGATCAGGCGCTGGGTGCGCTAGAGGAGGCCATCGACTGGCCACGGCCGCCGATCGAATGGCAGGAGCGGTTGGCTTTTGCCGAACCGATCGGCACGCCGGAGGATCTTCGGCAAGCTCTCACCCGGCTTGCCGCGGGGCTGTGTCGGCGCTTGGCGGAGCAGGACAAAGGCGGCCAGCGGTTCGTCGCCTGGTTCTTCCGGGTGGATGATGTGGTGCCGCGGATCAGCGTGAGTACCGCGGCGCCGGTACGCGATGCCTCGTACCTGACGAGGTTGCTGTGCGAGCAGCTCGACACTGTCGACCCAGGCTTCGGTATCGAGGTGATGGCCCTGGAGGCCGAGACAGTGGCGCCACTCCGGGCGCCGCAGTCGCAGTTCATGGGTGCGTCCGATGCCACCGAACGATTGGCGGGCGTGGTGGACCGGCTGGCCAACCGTCTCGGCGCCGACAGGGTTTTCCGCCTTGCGCCATACGCCAGCCATGTGCCGGAGCGCGCGGTGCAGCGGGTTTCGCCACTGCCGCTGAACCAGCCTTCCTGGGTGGATGATCCATCGGCGCCCCGGCCGATCCGGCTGTTGCGCCGGCCTGAGGAGATCGAGGTGATCGCCATCGTGCCGGACGATCCGCCGGTCCGGTTCACCTGGCGGGGCGTAGCGCATCGCGTGCGTGCCGCGGCGGGGCCCGAGCGGATCGCTGCCGAATGGTGGCGCGACAAGCGAGCCAGAGGGCGGCCGGAGACCGATATGGTCCGCGACTATTACCGGGTGGAAGATGCCGATGGTGCGCGGTTCTGGATCTTTCGCGCCGGCCTGCATGGCGGCGATCGGATGCCGCGGTGGTACCTGCATGGGCTGTTTGGCTAGGGAAGGCCAAGGGGCTCTGCCCCTTGGAACCCCGCTAAGGGCGGAGCCCTTAGAACCCTCCCGTTTGTCTGGTGGTGAGAGGGGGCCTTCTCGGACCTTGCAATTCGCACAGTCGGCCCCCTCTCACCACCAGACACGTTTGGATTCCAAAGGCTATGCCTTTGGCAGGGGGTGCAGGGGGACAGCGTCCCCCTGCTCTTCCTTCGCCGAACTTCAGGTGACGAGTGCGTTCTCTTTCCTGCGCGGTGCCTCCTCGCCGGAAGAGCTTGCTGCGACGGCGTCGGTGCTGGGACTTTCCGCCCTGGGCATCACCGACCTCAACAGCGTCGCCGGCGTGGTGCGCATGTGGGATGCGGCGAAGGAGGTTGGCATCCGCCTGGTGGTCGGCGCGCGCCTGTCATTCCGCGACGGCACCCCCGATCTACTGTGTTATCCGCAGGATCGCGCCGCCTGGGGACGGCTGAGCCGGCTGCTGACGATCGGCAAGGATCGCGTGCCGCATGGCGATACCGGAGACGCGGCGAAGGCCACCAATCGCTGCTTTCTGTATTACGACGATCTGCTGGAGCATGGCGAAGGACAGATCCTGCTCGCTATCGCACCGGACTGCTTGGATGCCGGCTTTCGGCAGCATCTCCAGCGATTGCAGGTCGATTTTCGCGGCCAGGCGTACCTTGCCGCGAGCCGTCGTTATCGCGCCGACGATGCGCGGCGTTTGCGCGCGATGGCCGCGCTGCCATTGCCGATGGTGGCGACCAACGACGTTCTCTATCACCTGCCCGATCGCCGACCTTTGCAGGACGTGATGACCTGCATCCGCCTTGGCTGCCGCATCGATCATGCGGGGCTGGCGCTGCAACCCAATGCGGAGCGCTATCTGAAATCGCCGGAGGAAATGGCCCGCCTGTTCCGCGACCACACGGAGGCGATCCTGCGTCCGCAGGAGATCGTCGAGCGGTGCAGCTTTTCACTGGACGAGCTGGCTTATGAATACCCGGACGAACCGATCCCGCCTGGACTGACGCCGGATGAGCATCTGGCCAACCTGACCTGGCAGGGGGCCGCGGTGCGATATCCGCACGGCGTGCCGCCTCAGGTTCGCGATACCATCCAGAAGGAGCTGCGCATCATCGCGCAGCTCAATTACGCACGGTATTTCCTGACCGTGCATGACATCGTGCGCTACGCGGTGGAGAACGGCATTCTCTGCCAGGGACGTGGCTCTGCCGCCAATTCGGCCGTGTGCTATTGCCTGTACATAACGGCGGTCGATCCGGCGCAGATCAATCTGCTGTTCGAGCGGTTTGTCTCCACCGAGCGTCGCGAGCCGCCGGATATCGACGTGGACTTCGAGCACGAGCGGCGCGAGGAGGTCATCCAATACATCTACCAGCGCTATGGCCGCGATCGCGCCGGTATTGCGGCGACGGTGATCCACTATCGGCCGAAGCGGGCGATCCGCGAGGTGGGCAAGGTGATGGGGCTGTCGGAAGACGCCACGGCGGCGTTGTCCGCACAATCATGGCACGCGGGGGAGGGGTTGTGGTCGGATGAATGCGTGCAGGAGATCGGCCTCGATCCGAGCAGTTTCGTCGTCCGTCGCTCGATCGAGTTGGCCCGCCAGCTTGTCGGACTGCCGCGACATCTGTCGCAGCATGTCGGTGGGTTTGTGCTGACGCGCGGCCGGCTGGACGAAACCGTGCCGATCGGCCGCGCGGCGATGGACCGGCGCACCTTCATCGAATGGGACAAGGACGATATCGACCGGCTGGGGATCATGAAGGTCGATGTGCTGGCGCTGGGGATGCTGACCTGCATTCGCAAGGCGTTCGAACTGCTGGGGCTGAAGAACCTGGCCCAGGTGCCGACGGAGGATCCCGCCGTCTATGACATGCTGTGTCGGGGTGACTCGATCGGCGTGTTCCAGGTGGAGTCTCGCGCGCAGATCAACATGCTGCCGCGACTGCGGCCGCGCACATTCTATGACCTGGTGATCGAGGTGGCGATCGTGCGGCCCGGGCCGATCCAGGGCGATATGGTGCATCCCTATCTGCGCCGCCGGCAGGATTTGGAGCCGGTGGACCTGCCGTCGCCTGTGCGTGGTCCGGCTGACGAGTTGCAGCAGGTGCTTGGCAGGACGCTGGGCGTGCCGCTGTTCCAGGAGCAGGCGATGCAGATCGCCATCGTGGCGGCGCAGTTCACGCCGGAGGAGGCCAATCAGCTTCGACGATCGATGGCGACATTCCGCAACGCGGGGACCATCCATCGTTTCTTCGAGAAGATGGTTCAGGGCATGGTGGCGCGGGGTTACACGCAGGATTTTGCCGAACGGTGCTTTCGCCAGATCGAGGGATTCGGCACCTACGGGTTTCCCGAGAGCCACGCCGCCAGTTTCGCTTTGCTGGTGTATGTGTCGTCCTGGCTGAAATGCCATCATCCGGCAGCGTTTGCCTGTGCGCTGCTGAACTCGCAGCCGATGGGGTTCTATGCGCCCGCGCAGATCGTGCGCGACGCGCGCGAGCATGGGGTGGAGGTGCGGCCGATCGATGTTAGCGCGAGCGACTGGGATTGTACGCTGGAAGAGGGAGCGCTACGGCTGGGGTTCCGGCTGATCACCGGGTTCTCGCGGGAGTGGGCGGAGAGGGTGATGGAGCGGCGGGGTGGTTGGGGTGGTGGTGGCACGGCCCCCTCTCCCCATCCCCCTCCCGCGAGGGGAGGGGGGGTCTGTCGGGGCTTTGGTTCATTTGCCGGGCTGGTTCGCAGCGGGGTGCCGCGGGCGGCGCTGGTACTGCTGGCGGAGGCGGATGCGCTGCGCAGCCTGAAGCTCGATCGCCGCGCCGCGTTGTGGCAGGTGCGGGGACTGTCGGATAGCGCGGAGTTGCCGCTGTTCGCCGATCAGCCCGTGGCTGCCACCGAAGTCCTGCTGCCGGTGATGACGAAAGGCGAGCACGTCATTACCGACTATCAGACTGCGGGTTTGTCGCTGAAATCGCATCCGATGCGATTTCTGAGTAAGCTGTTCGCGGTTGAAGGAGTGCTGAGCTGCGCCCAGGCGGCGGTGCAGGCGGATGGAGCGCGGCTGTCGGTTGCCGGCGTCGTGCTGGTACGTCAGCGGCCAGGCAATGGCAATGTCGTGTTCTGCACCATCGAGGACGAGACCGGCATCGCCAATATCGTGGTGTGGTCCAGTCTGCTGGAGCGGTTCCGCCGCGCCATTCTCGGCAGCAGTCTGGTGCAGGTGACCGGGCGGCTACAGCGCAGCCCAGAAGGCATCATCCACGTCATTGCCGAGAAGCTGCAAGACCGCAGCGCTTTGATGGCGCGTGTGAGCGAGGTGTCGCCCGCGGTGCAGAAGCCGCTATTGCGTAGCCCGGGCCATCCTCGGCAAGAACGAGTGGTGCCGCGCTCGCGCGACTTTCACTGAAGCGTGACGACCGGAGTCGCAGTAAGCGTTCCAGTTCGCTATCGGGCATTATCCGATTTCACAACTGACGGCAGCTATGTAGGCTGGACCCGCCGATGCTACCAATCGGTCCCTATCCTAGCACTTATGCTTCGCGGGATGTGGCGTGTGCAATGAAATGAGCGACTTGACGACAATAACCGCGTACAAGGGCGACACACCGCCCAAGCCGCGATCTGGGTACTACTACGTTATCAAAGCATTTATATGCACGGTGCTGCTGACCGTCGCAGCCAACTTCGTGGTGATGTTCATAGTCGGCTTTTGCTACGCCATAGCGTCAGCCGGGCATCAGACACCGTCCGCTGAAGTGACCTATCTGATCGGGCTGGTAATAACACCAGCGGTCCTGACTGTACACCACATACCGTCGAACTGGCCTTGATGCGGCACGGCTAGGTCTCACTCCGATCAGACGCAAATGGCTACTGGCGATACTATCGATCGTCATGCTGGTCCATTTGCCAATCATGCTGTGGGCGGTCAAGACCTGGGCGATCAGAGTGCCGGTGCTGACCAATGTGCGGATCATCGCGCTCGGCAATCCGTGGCTGGAAGTGCCAATGCTCGCGCTTACCATCGCCGTCGTACCCGTCGCGGAGGAACTGCTATTCCGTGGCTGGCTATGGACCGATCTGCGCAAGCACTGGAGTCACCTCGGCACCATGCTGTTCACTGGCGCGAGCTTCTGGCTTATGCATGGGTTGGAGGATAGGTTCAAACTGCTCGGCGTGGCGACCCTGGTGGTCGTCCTCACCGTGGCACGACGCCATTGCGATTCCACCAAAGCGACGATATTCCTGCACGTACTGAACAATGCATATGCAATAGCATATCCTTTTATGATGATCGTTGTGCGCCATCACTGACCGCAGGTGTGATGCGATGCAACTCGGTAAAGGCGTCAAGCTTATGCAGTAATTGCTGCACATGCACCCGGCACAGCGCGTGTCGGCGAGGGAGGAACTGACCGGCATCATATGACGATGACCGCGTTGGGCAGGAATCCGTGGTCGTAAGTTCTGCTCCATAGGTCACTTTCGGTGGCGATGCACACCAGATCGGGGTTCTCCGGCTTTTTGGTCAGCTATGGCCTTTCAGCCTGGAGTGTCGCTCAGGGTGATAGGGGTCGTTGTCGACGCCAGTGGAAAGTTCAGACGCCACGCGCTACCAAGGTCACCGGCGATGTCCCATCCGGCCGGTGGTGACAGCGTGGAAAAATTGTCGGTCACCGCGTTGCCGCGACCGATGGTGACGTTGCCGTATGGATAATACAAATTGCACGAGCTGCTGGGGTTTTGCAGTGGTTGGGCCAGCGTAATCGCCAAATGCGTGGCATCGACCCGCGCACAACTGTTGGCGTGCACGACTGTGCCGGGAAACGCCATCGAACCTCCATCCATGACGCTGAAGCCTGTGCCGGTTATGGCCTGCAACGGAACGATCAGGTCACTGCCCGCGTCATGTTGAATGGTCAGGAGCAGGGTGGTGTTGGTCTGGCGGTAAACATGAGTGACCCTGGGCCCACCGCTGACCGGCAGGGCCGATGGTATCGCGGTCAGTGAATCCCCGCCACCGCTTGCGAGTATGGCGCGCGCGGCGACCGGAGCGGCAAGGCGGGCAAAGCGCTGGTTGTCCGCACTGTCGCGGTGCGCGGAATCGCCCCCTGACGCCAATCCCGTTGTCGGGTCCCAGGACGAGCCGCGTGCGTTGCTGTCGGCGGTCTGAGGATTGCCGATGATGACGTTCTGGGTCGGATCGGCAGCCATTGTCGCGACCACTTCGCGATGCATCTGCATGCCGCCGGTGATGCCGTAGGGAATCGCGTTCCACCAGATCAGCGGCAAGCTCCGAGCTGCATCTCCCAGCATGCCACGTTCGAGCGACAGGAAGCGCTCCGCGGCGGCAAGGAACTTCGACTTCTCGCTATAGTCCCTGAGACTGTCGGTTTCACTCCATGGCCAGAGCAATGCGCAGACGTCCTGCTGATCTGCCTGCGCGAGAGCGTTGATGGCGGATTGGGTGGCAAGTCCGTCCGTCCCAAGCTGCCAGGTGGACGGGCTTGAGCCATCGTTCGGGTCATTGACGAAACTGCCGGGATAGATGCCGTTGACCGCAGCATAGAGGCCATGCCCGGCGGCCAACGTGTAACCGGTTGAACCGGCGCTGGCCACGACGTTGTAGGCGAGTGCTCCGAGATACCAGGCGATACCCTGGGCCAGAAGCTGCGCCGCACCGTCATTCAGCGTGTAATTGATCGCGTTCGACTGACCGTTGACCAGTAAGGTGACCCCGCGGCGTGGCCCACGGGCCCAGCGCGACGCGGCTTGCAGCAGAGTGCTGACCTCGGTATCGGTGAGAGCCCGTTCCCAGCTCGCCGCTTCATGCAGCCAGCACTGAGCGCTGCCCGAGGCGGTGGTGTCGTGCAGAAGGACTGTCGCGCCCGCCAATCCGGACGATAATGGGTTGCTGACGCTGGCTGCAACCAGGGACCCGTCCAGCCACGCGTCAACGCCCAAACCGGGCCGGTTGCGCAGAACGATTGAATGCGTGTGCCGTCGTGTCAGCCCCGTGCTCAGCACCGTCTGAGCGAGCCCGGGAAACAGCAGCAGGCGGTTTAACCCAGCTGCGCTGTCGGCCTGCAGGACGGGGACGCTGGCAAACGTCAGCAGCGTTATCGGGTTGGTATCGCGGCCCGAGTTCTGTCGCCAGTTGGGACGCGACCAGACCAGATAGCGTGTCCAGGCCGCGCCTGGCACGAACCCGAGATTGCTGACCTGGAAACCGATGTCGGTGTCGAGTGCCGGTGCGAGTGTCGCTGTTCCTCCGGCGACGCGCCCCACTCCGCCGAGCAGGCTGGAGAGCCTGGGCGTCGCGATCGGCGGACCGCTGGGGGTGGCGAAGGAATACGGCGTCAGTGCAGAACCGTTGCCGGACTTGTCCACCAGGCCGGCGATCGGACTGTTCCAGCCGGACAACGGCGTTCCGGTCGCGTCAACGGACGCCGATATTTCGCTGGCATCCCACCAGCCTGACATTCCGCTGATGGCACTGGGTAGAATGCCGCCTGAACCGCCGTTCGTTGGCGGCGTGGTGTTGGTGCGAAGCGCTTGCCACAGCACGAGTTGGCTGGGGCTTATGCGCATCGGCTTGCCGGGTGCCGCGAACGCAACACTCATGTCAGATCACCGGTAACGGGCCGGATAACGGGATGTGGCCATCAGGTGACAGATGCGAAGACAACAGTGCCGCCCGAATACGTGGCAACCCGGATCGCCGCCGCGTGACCGCTTGGGAGTGATGCGGACCCTGACGAGGTGAGAATACCCGACGCGAGCGTGACGTTGCCGCTGCTCAGGTTCAGCACATCGCAATTGAAGCCGCTGCCCATATTGACCGCGGCCGGAAGTCAAGGTGACCGGCTGGCTGCAAATCAGAATCCGACCGTTGTGGGTGGTGCCATCCAGCGTGGTGTTGGTCGTAACCTCCACGACCGGACGCTTATAGGACGGTTGTTTCGTGACCAACCAAGCCCAGATCGCGGCGAAGGTTTGCCGGAGCAATGTGCTGCTGCCCTGTGCGACCCAGAACGTATCGGTGTCGGCTGCCGGAACGGCGGGCTGAGCGACATCGATGGTGAGGCCATTGAGCAGGTTGGCGTAACTGATGGTGTGATCGGCGCCATTCTGGCTGATTGCCACCAGATCATTGGCCGCAATGGTGCTGACTGGCGCGAGCTGCGTGACGCTGTAGCTGCTGCTGGTGGAAATCGTCCCGTTGACATCGATGTTGATGTTGGTTCCCGCAGAGAACAGCCCCCTCAGCGATGACAACTGCAGCAGCGCAGGCGTTCCGCCGCTGTCCACGATGGCATAATCATTGATCGAAAGTGTGGTCTGCTGCGGCAGGCCAGCGACATTGAGCGTTGACGCGGTCAGGGTTCCGGCATTCAGCACCAAACCCTCGCCGATGGCGATCGGCTCTGGACCACCTGCACCGAGGCTGATCCGTCCGAGCAGGGTACCGGTATCGGCCATGATCGCGGGCTGTGTGTTTGCGAGCAGTGTGCCGACGCTGACCGAATGCGTGGTTCCGCCTTGGCTTACTGGTAGTTCATCCGCAGCCGAAACCGCTGGTGCGAGTGGCAACTGGGCAATCGTCGGCATCAGCAAATCCTGATTGTCGGGTAAGCGGCTTGCTTGGTTCTCAGGCGGCCGGCAATGCGCCGCTGGACGCCGAGATCCAGTTCCTGCCGTCATAGTACACCTGGACACCGGTTCCTGAACCGGCCGCCTCGCCGGGTTTTCGACCATTGTTTGCGAAGGCAATTGCCCCGGCCTTGGTCGATGTCGGTAGTCCAGCCACGCTGTAGCTGGGCAACACCATGGGACCTGACGAGTGGGGGTTCACCGAGTTCGTCCGAAACACCTCACGCCAGGAGGAAGCGCCATCGGATACCAAGTGATAACGGTCATTTGGATTGAGCGTGACCGGCTTGTTGTCGATCGCATCACTGCCGGACGGCGTGATCGCGATGTTTGCGGCTCCGACGACCGCGAAGGTGAAGCCGGTACCTGCTGCCACGGTGTTCGCGGCAGGGAGGGTGATGGTGTAGGCCGAACTGCCGGACAGCGACACCATATTTCCAGCAGCGTTACTCGGCAGCGTGGCGTTGGCGGAGTACACCGACTGCCACCCGAGCGAGATCCCTTTGCCGACCGGATAGGACAAAGTGCCTTGGTAATAGCGAAGCGTATTCGTAGCGGAGTCATAAGCTATTCGATTGCTGGCTGTCGGCTCAAAGGCTATCGCGTGGCCGGCGGCCATCCGGATGGCCGCGGCACCGGACATCTGCTGGGCAGCGGTGGTGTCGAGAACCGAGGAGGAGAATGGCAGGTTGACACTGAAGACAGTATAGGCGTGGCCACTGTGGCCAGCGGCAAGCCAGACACCCAATACCGTCGAGACTTCGATGGGCAGTCCTGATGTATTGTTCTGGCCGATCACCATCGACTGGATCTGGCGCTTGAGCCCGTCGTCCGGTCCATTGCCGAACCAGTCCAGCTCCACGGTTATCGACGATGCGGCGGCACTGGAGGGTTGGCCGGTGGTGTCGCGATATTCAAGGCAGGCCGCCCACAAATTGGGCTGGGGTAACGGCCGGGCATTCGAATCCGTGCCGATCGCCTGGCGGATCGTCTGCACGTAACGGCCGACGTGCTCGGCTGCGGCAAATCCGGAAGGGGTCTGCGTGCCGGACCACAGAAGCCTGTCGAGACCTCCCCAGACGAAGTTCGCGGGGCTGTTATAGATGATGGTATCATTGCGGCTATTCGCGATAACTCGCAGCAGTTCCGCCGGAATGATTGACGACGTAAGAGGAGTGCAGGACGGCAAGGTCGGTGGGTTGCGAGCCGTTCTGGGAAATCTCAGCGCTTTGGGTGCTGTTTCCGACGACAATGCCGGGAAGATAATTGCTGGTCGGCCCGCCGCCGCCGGGAATGGTGTTCGAAAGCGGCGTCCCGTCGGAAAGTGTCGTGCCGTCGACGATCCACTTGACCCGCTTGGTTACCGGGATGCCCCAATTGGAGGGCGGTTGCAGCACCGTCACCCCGTTCGGCACGTATATGACAGAACCGGCAGGGGCTGACTGATAGGCTGACTTGAACGCCGCGGTATCGTCGGTGACGCCATTGAGCGCGGCGTTATACGGCGCAGCCCTTACGTTGATGACCCCGGTGCCGCCACCTGTGGCGTTATCTACGTAGCGTTTGGTGGCGGCGTGCAGCGGAGCGGTCGGGTCACCGGCGAGGCTCAACGTGCCGGTGAGCGTCCCCCCGGCGATAGGCACGGCGCGGCGACCTGGCCGTCCACATACTGCTTGGTTGTTGCGTGCAGATTGGCGGTGGGATTGGTGGAAAGTGTAAGCGGACCGGTCAGTGTTCCGCCAGAAAGCGGCAGAGCATTGGCCAATTGGGTGTCGACATAGTGCTTGGTGCTTGCGTGCAGTGTCAACGGCACATTGAATCTGACCCACCTTGACGCCGGATCGGCAACTTGGAACTGACCCACCTTCGCTCTCACCTGTGCACGTTCAGCTGGCGTCCTTCGCCGCAGCCGTTGACTGTGGTCGCGCCATGATGCCGGCGCGACGTTTGTCCTTGAGCCGGTAGCTTTCACCGGCGATCTGCACCACGGTGGCATGATGGAGGATGCGATCCAGCATTGCCGCAGTGAGCACCGCGTCTCGGGCAAATGCTTCATCCCAGCTCCCGAACGCCAGATTGGACGTCAGTATCATCGACCCCTTCTCGTATCGTCGTGCGACGACCTGGAAGAACAGGTTGGCCTGCTCCCGACCGAACGGCAGGTAACCGATTTCGTCAACGATCAGCAGTTTCGGCATCGCTACCGTGCGATGCATCACTTCCTTGATGCGTCCCTGCCGCTGCGCCGCTTCGAGGGCAATCACCAGGTCGGCGGCAGATATGAATCGCACCTTCCAGGCTCGGTGCGCGGCGAGCAGTCCGAACGCGATCGCCAAGTGCGTCTTGCCGACGCCGCTCGGGCCGAGCAGGACGACGTTCTCACTGCGCTCGACGAAGCCCAGCCCGGCGAGTTCCTGGATCTGCTGACGCGGTGCGCCGCTGGCGAAGGCGAAGTCGTACACCTCCAACGTCTTCAGCGCCGGGAAGCCGGCGATCCGCGTCAGCATCTCGCGCGCTCGCACCCGCCTGGCGTCACGCTCGCCTTTCAGAACTTCTTCGAGGAAGTCGGCATAGCTCGCGTCTTTACGCTTGGCCGCACTCTGGGCCACCGCGCCGTAGAGATCGGGCAAAGTGTGCAGTCGCAGCTCCTGCGCCAAAGCGGTGATCCGCGCGTGCTGCAGTGTGCTCATGATGACCGCCACAACTCGACGTGGCTCATCCTGCCGGCCAGTGTTCCTTGGTTCGGCAACAGCCGCCGTTCCTCCGTCCCGGCCACAGTTCTGCTCCGCGCTGGTCTGAGGCCGGGGTCAAGGATCGCCGAAGGCGACCGACGCAGCCGGCGCGCAGCGTCCTTGAGGCCGGGTTCAGGACGGCGCGATGCTCGGCCGGCACGGGACGGTGTTTCAGGCCGCCTCATGCTGCGGCTTGCACCAGCAGCGCGTCATAGACCGCGAGCGGATGCTGGTAGCCAAGCACGGCCTTGCGCACCTCACTGGTGCCGCGGTTGCGTGCCGATCGCCCGCTATAAGCAGCGGGAGGCATCTGCAACTTGGCACGCTCAGTGAGCAGGCGCACAGCCGGGACCTCGCCAGTGGTCGCGTGCACGCGCGCGTTCGCCACCTCGCGCAACCAGCGCGAGACCGCAGCATTGGCTGCATGCTTATCGGGTGCGAGCCCAAGCTGGCGCATCGAGGCGACGAACGGCACCCAAAAGCTGCCCTTGAGGTAGCCGACGAAGCGCTCGACTTTTCCCTTGGTCTGCGCCCGATACGGTTGGCACAGCCGCGGCAGGAAGCCCGCGTGCTTGGCGTAGTCGAGGAACCCGGCATGGAAGCGGTGTACACCACGGCCATAGGTGTTCCGCTCCAGAACCACGGTCTTCATGTTGTCGAACAGCACTTCCCGCGGCACGCCACCGAACGCCACAAACGCATTCTCGTGACAACCGATCAGCGTCTCAACGCGCTCGTCATCGCAGAACTCGACATAGGCCATGCGGCTCCAGCCGAGTGTCGCAATGAACACCGACAGACGCTCCGCCCCGCGACCGACCGTGGCCCAGTCCGCCTGCATCTGCTCACCCGGCTCCGTCTCGAACCTAACAACCGGTTCAGGGACAGGGGTGGGCACGAGCGTGCGTACGAACTGCTTCACCCGTGTCTCGCCGCCCTGATATCCTCGCTCCTTGATCTCTCGGAACAGAACTGCTGCAGGGATCCGCGCTGGTGACGCCGCACGCATCCGCGCGACGATGTAGTCCTTGAAACTATCGAGCTTCTCGCTCCGCTTCGCCGTCGCCTTGCGCCGCTCGGCTGTCTCGCCGCCGCGCAAGTAGCGCCGCACCGTATTACGCGAGTGACCCGTCACCCGTGCCAACTCCCGGATGCTCGCTCCATGCTTGCGCAATACTGCCAACTCCATCCGACCCTCCACCTTCAGCATCGGTTCCCCCGCCTTGGAGGAACCACTCTGTCGGATGGGTCAGCTTCATGTTGCCGCCCAGGGTCAGTTTCTCACTGCCGATGACAGCAGCGATGCAGATGGGTCCCCTGCCAATGTCAGTGCACCGGAGAGTGTGCCCCCGCTTATTGGCAGTGTGCCGGCGACCTGTTTGTCGACATAGTTCTTCGTCGCCGCCTGCATGGCAGTGGCGGGGTCGGCCGACAGTGTGAGTGGACCGGTGAGTGCGTCGCCGGTTCGCAGTAAGCGCGCATCGACGTATTGCTTGGTTGCGGCTTGCAGTGCAGTCGCGGGATCGGTTGCGAGCGTCAGAGCACCGCTCATCGTGCCGCCGCTCTTTGGCAGCGCGTTGGCCACCTGGCCATCGACGTAGTGCTTGGTCGCCGCTTGAAGATTGGTGGTTGGATCGCCCGCCAGGATCAGGTTGCCCGACAAAGTGCCGCCAGCCTTCGGCAGCACCGTCGCGATCTGGGCATCGACTTACCGCTTTGTCGCCGCCTGCAGCGACTGGGTCGGGTCGGCGTAAAGCGTCAATGCGCCAGTCAGCGTCCGCCGTCTGCAGCAATATGTTCGCCGCCAAATCGCTCAGCTTGTCAGGTAACCTGCCGCCGGTCGGGGTGACCAGAAGCTGGCTCACGTCGATGTTGGAAATACCCGAAAGGCCACTCATGAACTGGCTGTAGGTGACTGCTGTGTTGCCACCTCCTTGCCCTAACGGGACGAGGTCTCCGTTGGCCGGAACCGAGCCTGCGGGCAGACCGGTGATGTTGAATGGTGAGGCACTGGCCGATAAGGTCGCATTGACCAGTCTAAGATTGGCGCCAATGCTGATCTGTTCGGGACGGCCGATGCCTGAACTGGCGCGGCCCAGCAATGTGCCGGAACCAACAGCCAACTGCGGCTGCACGCCTGCGAGCAGTTGTGCGCGGGTAAGCTTGCGAGCAATACCGCTTTGGCTGACCAACAGTTCGTCTGGAGTCTCGACGCGGCCGTGCCGGATGCAAGCTGATCGAGTGTCGGCATGATAAGGTCGGCCCCTTGGCCTTAAAGCGCGAACGCTTGAGGCGAAATCGTGGAAAGCGTAACCGGCACGGCGGCACCACTGATGCGACTGATTGACGCGATGCCGAGGCGGCAAGGTAGGCTGTCGTGGCGGTGACTACGCGGCGGCGAAGGTGGATGGTGGGCGCCAGTTCCACGGCAGCAGTGCGTGCAATTCGTGGTTCTTGGTTTGACCCGAGACGATCCGCTGCAAGACGTCTGTGAGCCAGGCGAGCGGGTCGATGCTGTTCAACTTGCAGGTCTGGATCAGGGTGTTCGCGACCGCCCAACGGCGGGCACCGGCATCGCTGCCGGCGAATAACGAGTTCTTCCTCGTAATGGTCAGGGGTCTGATGGCACGCTCGACGACATTCGTGTCCATCTCCAGGCGGCCGTCATCGAGATACAAGATCAGCCCGTCCCAATGGCGCAATACATACCGCATGGCCTTTGCCAGATCAGACCAGCCTGGTATGCGCGGCAGGTGGTCCTTCAACCAGAGATGGAGGTCCTCGACCAGCGGTCGACTTCGCAGCTGACGGACCGTCTGACGCCGATCGGGTGGCTGGCCACGGATGGCGGCCTCGATCTCGTATAGTTTGGCGATGCGTGCCAGCACCTCGGCCGCGAGTGGGGACTGGGTGGAGGTGTAGAATTCGTAGAACGGCCGCCTCGCATGGGCCCAACAGAACGCCAGCCGGAGCGAGCCATCCTGGCGTGCTTCGACCAGGTTGCTGAACCCGGCATAGCCGTCCACTTGCAGGATGCCCCTGAATGCGGACAGGTGGACGGTCGGGTGCTCACCCCTGCGGTCCTCGGAGTAGACGTAGGCTGCTGCCGGATGGGTGGGTCCCGACCAAGGCCGGTCATCGACCGCATAGCACCACAGTCGCCCGGTCTTGGTCTTGCCTTTGCCGGGCTCGAGCACCGGCAGTGTCGTCTCATCGGCGAACAGCTTGTCCGATGACATCACCGTGCCGAGCACCAGTTCATACAGCGGCGTCAGCCACCAGCATGCGCGCCCGACCCAGGCGCTCAGCGTCGAACGGTCCAGTGTGATCCCCTGGCGCTTGAACATCTGTGCCTGGCGATAGAGGGGCAGCGCGTCGCAGAATTTGCTGACCACCACGTGCGCCACCAGGGCTTCCGTCGCCATGCCGCCATCGATCGGCCGCTCCAGTGCTGGCGCCTGCACCACAGCACTCTCGCAGGCGCGGCATCCATAGCGTGGCCGGCACACCACCTTCACGCGCAGCTGGGCAGGAACCAGATCGAGCATCTCCGTGCGATCGTCGCCGATCACGTGCAATGTGCCGCCACAGCAGGGGCATTGCTTGCTCTCGATATCGATGACGACCTCGTAGCGCGGCAGGTGTGCGGGCAATGCACCGCGATTGCGGTTGGCCGCCTCTGTGCGCCGCCGTCTCTCCGTTGGTTCTGCCGCGTCTTTGCCGGCATCGCTTTCGGCGGCACTCTGCTCCTCATCCTCCAGGACGAGCTGCAGTTGATCGATGTCCAGCTTCTCCGAACGCGGGCCGTAGCGGTGGCGCAGCAGGCGTTGGATCAGCAGCCACAGCTTCTCGTTCTCGGCTTGCAGTTCGGGCACCACCTCCTGCAGCATGCGCTGCAGGACAGCCGGATCGTCAGGCAGTGCCGCGAGATCGATCTGCACAACACGACGATGACGCACACCGCCGCGCCGCAACCAATAACTCCAGCGTGATCAACCAGATTCGGATCAACCGGCCAGCTCCGGCCTCAGGTTGCGTGCCGTCGCCCGCCACTCGCACCCTTCCAGCAGTGTCGACAGCTGCCCTGCCGACAACGCAATCGAGCCGGTGCTCGTCATCGGCCAGATAAAGTGACCGCGTTCCAATCGCTTGGTCAGCATGCACAGGCCGATGCCGTCATGCCAGACCAGCTTCAGCAGATTACCGCGGCGGCCGCGGAAGGCGTACAGCGCGCCGTTGAATGGATCCTCCGCCAGCACCTGCTGAACCAGCATCGCCAGCCCCTGCATGCCCTTTCTCATATCGGTGTAGCCGCAGGCCAGGTAGACCCGGACATCGGACTGTAGCGCAATCATCGGCGCGCCAGCGCGGCGAGCACCCGACGGAGGGCGCCGCTGTCCACCTGCGCATCGACCCGCACACTCACACCGCCCGGCAAGGCTATCTCGATCATCCCGTCAGGGTGGTTCATCGAATTCGGCGGCGGCGCCGGCTGCGGGGGTGACGGTGTCGCCGATGCCAGATCGGCAGGCACAGCCATCACTTCAACTCGCGCGAACTGCGCCGCCGGCCGGGCAGTGGTCCCGAGCGATCCTTCCAGCAAATGCCGCCGCCATGTGTAGAGCAGGCCACTGCTGATGCCGTAGCGGCGGGCCACCGTGATCGGCGATACGCCAGGCTCCAGGCATTCCGCCGCGATCTCACGCTTCTGCTCAACAGACCACCGCCGCCGCCTCTCGCCACGCGTGATCACCTCAATCCGCTGGCTGCGCACGCTCATACGATCAGTCGTACGAGCATCCTTTGCGTCAGCTATCGGTTCGCCCGCTTCGTTGTCCATCACCATGGACAACACGCATCACACCATCACCGCCGCGCGCAATGTGGGCTCAACGCGCCGCTTACTGGAAACGTAAATCGCGCTCAAATAGAGTAGCTAAAGCATGATGAGTTCAGGTTTGAACTCATCATGCTTTAGCTACTCTGTTTGAGCGCGTGATAAGGGACAATCCCCGGGTCAAGCCCGGGGACATGGCCGGGTCACGTGTTCAGACCTCCGGGCGATCCCGCCTCCGGTCATCACGCGCTGGAGCATGATCGGATCAATCCGATCCGATTCATGCTCCAGGCGCGCGCCGGCGGGTGTAAGCCACTGCGGATAGGAATCTTCGAGCGCGGCGCGGCGCTAAGATATCAGGACCGGGTTGCCATTCTGGTCCGTCAATACGATTCCCTGAGTCTGTCACCAGAGCATTCGAGGATCGGGGGGATCGACAGATAGAGGACCGGTAGCAGAATGGCGCGGCTGATCGTCCGCCCGTTGGTGGTGCCGATCGCCAGGTTGACTGTATACACAATACCAGGCTGACCTCCTGTAAGCCACAGACCGCAACGGGCCCATCGGCAGTCGCGCTGCTCAACGTAAGGTCGCCGGGATTGGCCGGCTCGATCGTAACGTCAAGGGTGGCAATCCCATCGCCTCGTTCCCGACCAGTGCCGGCGATATGTCGAACTGATAGTCCAGCACATCGGCGGGATCCTTGGCTGGCCAATTCAGCGGCGCGGAAGCTATCGCAGCGGAACCTCGGGGCACCGGGATGAAGGTGTCCAACACGACGGTCCGCGCGGTGCTGGGCTTCCAGATATGCGTTGCTGGAGTGATCATGGAAATATCCTGATGCTTAGAGCTGATCGGTTGAGGCGGAATCGTTGGAAAGCGTGAATCGCGTCTCATCATTGCTGGCATGATCGGATCATTCTGATCCGATCATGCAGCTGTTGACCTTTGCCGGTCATCGTGGCGATCTGCGCGCTGAGAGCCTCGAGTTGCGCGTGCAGCTCTGCGATGCTGGGGACCGGAGTTGAAGCCGGCTGGGTGGCTGGTCGGGTAAATTGCGTTCCGTCGAAATCCCAGCCCTCGAGTCACATCGGGCTGAGAAGAGATGTCCACCCAGACCAAGGCCGGGTTGAACATCGCGGTGATGTCACCGTCGGTCTTCAGTAGTTCAACGACCGTTCCATTCTGGATTCGTGCATAGGTCCGCATTGTCGATCCTACCATCTGACCACAACCAGGCCGGCCGCGCCGGCCGCGCCGTTAAACGCGGTGGAACTATTTCGCCCCGGTGCCTGCGCCGGATGCGCCGCCACCGGGGAAGGTGCCCGGCACGCCGGTGGTTCCGCTGTTCTGGCCACCGCTCATCGGAGCGCCGCCGCCAAGCCCACCTTGGTTCAGGATCGCGCCTTGGCCGGCGGAGCCAGTCAGGTTCACGTCGCCGCCGACACCGAAGCCGCCCGGAGTTGCACCGTTGCGAGGATCCTGCATGGTGGCGAATACGTTAAGGCTGCCGCCTGTAGCGCTGACAAATGTGCCGAAACTCGAAGTCCCGCCCGCGCTCGGGGAGCCTCCGCTGGTATTGCCGCCTGCGCCGCCGGCTCCCACCGTAATCGGTATCGTTTGGCCGGCCAGCAGACCGGTACGCGCTTGCGAGCATAGCCACCGCCTGAACCTCCACCGCTCGCGTAGGTCTGGTTTGAAGCGTAACTTCCACCCCCGCCACCCCATACCTCGACTTCCACCTGGGTCACGCCTGTCGGCACGGTGAATGTGCCGCTCGCAATATAGGTGCCAACCCCCGAGGCGAAACCCGGACGCAAGGCAGGAAGCTTCCACCCGAGAAACGGCGCGGTGGAAAACTGGCTGATATTGCCGCCGGTGATTGCGGTCTGGCCGTAGGTACAGTTACGACGTAGAGCCCCGCCCAACCATTATCCACCGGAGGTGTGACCTGGGATCCGGAGCTGGCTGCGGCGCCAGCCTTAAGCTGGAGTTGAACACGCTGGATGCGCGACGTGTTCTGCGCGACCCCGGAGTTGTTTGGACCGCTGTACCGGCTGCGCCGGATTGGCAGCATTATAATAGGCAAGACGACAGGGTTTGTGTCGCTTTCCAGCAGCGCGGCCTGAACCAGGTAATTGATCGCCTGGCCGGATGTTGTGGGGGAGGTTAGAGTAAACGATGTCGCGCAAGGTTGATGCCGTGCTTCAGCAGAGGGTCAGTTGTGTCCGCCGGCAACGAGCCATAGGCAAGGGTATCGACCACCGAGAGCTGAATGATACTGCTCAGGCCCGACCGTCACCGACAGGGACGCAGGTATCGTAGGTGAGCAGACAAGGCCATCGACCACCGTACCGGTGCCAAGCACAGCCTGGGCGAGGTAGCCCAGAGCGATCATGCCATTCCGGTTGGTATTGAGTAGGTCGGTGTCGAGCGGGATACTCCCGGGGTAGACCAGGATTCTGTCCATAAGGTCCTCTAGCTGATCGCGCGCGCGAGCCAGCGCGTGATAACCGCAGGCGGAACTGCCCGAAGTCTAAATCACGCGCTCAAACAGAGGGCTAAACATCACGAGGTCACCCTAATCATTATGCTTTAGCGCGTGATGACCGGTGGCGGCATCGCCAGGAGGTCTGAATCATGCGCTCAAACAAAGAAGCTTAAAGCATGATGAGATCATCTGACGTCATCATGCTTTAATGCCGGCCCGCCTTCCGGCTGACCGTATTGAGTGTTTGTTTTCGGATCAGTCGGTAATCCTGGTCCAGCCGATGACGGCGACAGGGAGTACATCGGCGACGGCATTGTAGATATCTTCGTCCGTCACCTGGGCTTGCACCATGGCGAGGCTGGCATATTCGATCGCACCCTGACCGTATGCCCCGGCAGCCGAGCACCAGCCACTGATCATGGCGATCCCACCATCCTGCGGACGATAGGCTGTGATGAAGCATTGGAATGGTAGGTTCAGGCTTCCCCAGCCACCCGCACTGCCATACGCGATGCCTCCGCCACCACCGGTGGGCGACGTATATCCGCCGGTGTCCGCGGTTCGAGCGGGCTCGAAGACCAACGGTGTGCGTCCGGTGAGATCCCGAAGCACGGACACGACGGCGCTGCGGGTTCCACGTTCCCGAAACAGTTCGCGTTGAATGACGGACCGGAAGGCGGAATCATTCTGGCCTGCATGACGCACCAGACGCAGGCCGAAGTAGTCCTGCGCGATGATGTCCAGCCAAATATCGGTCGCGGTGACAATGCGTGTTTGCGCCCGCACATACTGCAATTGCTGGTAGGCAAAACTCCAGCCGGAAGCGAGTCCACTGAGAAGTCCGTCCAGTATCGGCGCCGAGTTAGGGAACCAGCGGGCCGGCAACACGGCCCGCAGCCGCGAGAGAATGTCTGCTTGATCACCGACCACGTCAGTTCACCGCGATTGTGCCGGCCTTGACCACGCTGGTGGCGGTCGCAGGCAGATCATTTGGGGCGCCGTTGACCAATAGGGTGCTGACGTTGACGACTGATGCGCTTGCCGAGTAGGCGATTTGCGCCAGTTTGGTTAGCGGCAGCCCGGCACCGATCGGCAGGCCGTTGATATATGAGCTCACTGCGTTGCCGACAGCCCCCTGGATTGGCGCCTTCCTAGTGTTCGGATTGACGGTGATCAGCATCGAGACGTTGGCGGTGACAACGGCAGGTGGATGCACGCTGAAAACCGAGCCGACCGGGCGCACCGCATCGACGGCGCTCTGGACGGTCGACAGCAGCGCGCTCGAGGGACTGCCGGACCCGTCATCAACTGTGATCACAAACTGGCCGGGGCTTGGAGCGACCGGCAGGATCGACATTTTCCTGAATCGCGTAATTCAGACCTTGCTGAATACTGCTGATTGCGTAACCCACGGCGGCACGCGTTGCGCGTGAACGGCTCGCAATGAAGTTCTGGAACCGGCTCCTGAATGCGTTGTCGGACTCCGCATCGAGGCCGTTCTGGAATGCCGCGTTGTTGGTCGCCGAATTGATGCCGGGCACCGCTGAGGCGAGAACGGAGATTCCCCCGGTCTGCACGTTTCCGGCGCTGCCCGGTACGACGCCCACGACAGGGAGGTCGAGTGAGGCAAGGCCGCTGGCGACGACATAGCCGTTGCTGGCGGCCGACCAGGCAGAATTCGTCGTGTCGATGGCAACCGAGAACGTCTGGGCCCCGTCCGCGGTTCGTACCTGTGTTCCCGCGGGGATCAGGGCGGACAGCAGCGGCGTGAAGCGTGCGAACGTCACGATGCCGGTCGCGGGGACTGCCGGCAACCGGGTCAATGTCAGGTCTGCCATCCAACTGTCGAGATCGGCTCCGGCACTGGTGGCCGCCCGGGTTGTCCGAAGCACCTGCAGAATCAGCCATTGCATCCACAAACCAGTCGAGGCGTTCGCCTCCAGCACTGCACGGAGCGTGGAGCCAACCGTCAGGTCAACCAGCTGCGTGGCGGACGCCTGGACTGAAGCGGCCATCGACTGAACCAGCGAGTTGAATGTGCGGAGCGAGAGTTGCATCGGTTCAGCCTGAGACGGAGAACGAGAGTACCTGTGTCTGACCGCTTTCGGCGTCGACGTATCGGATGTAGACGTAAACCGTGCCTGCTGCCCCGCCAGGCGCAATTTGCACATCAATCAGCGGCTCGGGCTGACGCGCCACTGCCGTCTCCTTGAAGATCTGGCTGCGTATCACGGCCTTGATCTGCAGCGAGTTGGCCGGCTGCCCGATGAACCGCGCCAGCCCCGCGCCGTAATCCAATTGCCAGATATAATCGCCCGGATTAGTGAGGAGACGCCGCAATACACGCTGCTGCCCCAGTGGCGATCCGGTGACCATGGCGATGTCGCCGGTGGCGCTGACTGCCAGGTCCGACCCCCACTGATGCGCGACATCGACCATCAGGATCAATCCGATTGGTTCGCGGTGCTGGTTGTGCCACCTCGGGAGTCCACATGAGTGTGGCCATCGTAATGGCTGCGCAGACGCGACAGGGAACCTTGCCGGTCATAAACGTCGCCGGCTACGTGAAGATCTCCCTGAAACTGGATCGTTCCATCATTCTGCAACTTGATGAAGCTGCCCGACTTGTGCATGAGCCAGAATTCTCCGGCCGAAGCCGCGGGAGGCGTCTGGGTGTTCGAGAAGGCTCTTCCGACGATAAGCCCGTGCTCTGCATCACCTTCCTGCGCGACGACCAGGACCTGATCTCCCGGCGATGGCGGACAATGCAATCCCCATCCGGCGCCCACCCAGGGCGAGAGCACGGGCAACCAGCCCGTCAGTACGCCCTCCGGCTGCAGGGTAACCTTGGCTGTCGCCGTTGCCGGATCTACCGAGGTGACCGTGCCAAAACGTGGCTGGCTGCCGCCTTGATCGAGCGCGCCTGCGTGCTGCTTGATGATGTTCAGAAGGCGTTCCATTACTGGTAGCTCCCTGTGGCGGCAGTTTGATTCGACCTTGGCGAGGAACTGTGCGCCATGACATGCTCGATAAGCCCGCCGTTCTGGCGAAGACGCCGCTCGATGACATCGACATAGTAGGTCTGGTCGAAATCGGTGCCTGTGTCCTGGATGGCAATCATGCTGCGAGGCGTGAGCGCAAGTTCTCCCGGCAGGCTGACGCTGATTGAGCGTTCATGCCGGGTCAGTTCCGCGATCATTCGCTGCGCGAACCTGAGGGCGTCATCCGCGGTCAAATTCGGCCGGACGAAGACATAGCGCTGAGCGGGCGCATTGGACTGCCCGGTGGAATCAAGGCAGCTCGCGGTCGTTTGCTGAGCCAAGGCCGAATTCTGCCGGGAATTCCAGCTCCTGACGATCACCTCTATGTCGCGCGCCAAGGTGAGCGATCTTGAAAGCCTTAGGTCCAGTACGTCCCGGGGCGTCAGCGCCAGTACAGGCCCGGTTGGTTGTGCGGCAGGCTGGAAATAGAGTGCGCTGCCTTGGACAAACAAATCAAAGCCTTCCTGCCGCGCAAGGAATACCAGGAGGTCCCACTCGGTGGTCATCCGACTGAACTGGTCGAGTGTGATGCGATCGTGCTCACTCTGGTAGTATCTGCCGACCGGGGTCCTGGTGGGCGATACATACGGCGTCAAATTGTGGCGCTGGGCCAGCAGAGAGGCGATCTCGCTGGCGGTCCGGTTGGCAAAAGTCTCCTGGGTCCTGGTCTCAATCAGCCCAGCGGTGAGGTCGCGACCATCGAGATGAACGAGGCCGCAATTCGGGTCGATGCTAATGTTGTCGACCGCGCCCTGAACGAGACTTGTGAACGAGGCACCCCCGTCCAGGCTGAACTGGACATCCACCAGAATCTCCGCGTTCGCTGCCCAGAATGCGGCACCGGCCCAGGGATCGGGGCCGAGTGCAACGGTGGCGGTGAAGCGATCAGCGGCGTAGTAGTTGTTCGATATAACCTCCGCCTCCAGAGCGCCTGTGAGGATCTGTCCGTTGGCAATCAGTCGGAGACGTGGCGCCCGAAAGACGGAAACCGGATCACTGAGCAGCAATTCCGCCTCCGGCATTGGGATCGACGTCCGGGATCAGCAGCGTCGTCACGCCGGCCAACATGGGATCCGATATACGGTTGAGTTCTGCGATCCGTATCCACTGCGTCGCGTCGCCGAGTTGGACGGCGGCGATGTGGAACAAATTGTCTCCTGCCACGGTAATGGCTCTCATGACTAACTGCTTGCATTCCCGAGGTTGACGGCCGCACGGCGGACCAGGGCACCGGCAGAGGCAAGCGAGGCCAGTTGGCCACTCGCATCGGCCGCTGCCGACAGTCCAGCGATACCGTCCTGCGCGGTGCAGATATCAGCAAAGCTGATCGCCGCAAGCGTCGTTTCTGCAGAGCCGGCGGAAGCCCCGATCGAGGATTGAGCGTCGTTCAGGCTGGCCTGAGCGGCAGTGAATGCCGCAGTGCCAAAGGTCGAGGCCCCAGGCGCGGCCAACACTGGCGGGAGCCCGGAAAGGTCCAGTCCAGCATCCGACGCATAACCGACGGCGGTATTGATATCGCCAATCACGGCTGAAGTGAGAGCGACAGCGACTTCTATCAGCGCCGATGCCTCATCCTGGAGCACGGTGCAGCGCATAAAGTATGGGATCCACGAGCCGCTGCGGTAATCCGCACAAAACTCGCTGATGAGTACCGGTGTAAAAGAAGACGTCCCATGTTAATGGTAGAGCCGTCCCTGCTACCCGCAGAACATCGAGGCTTCGGGCACGCAGCGTCGCATCCGATCCGGTGAAGATGCCGGTAAAGCAAATCTCCGCATCGTCGCGACCCAATGTATCGACGACGCGCGCTCCGCTGGGCAACCTGTGTACCGCGAGGCGCTGTCTGCCACCGAAATTGACACCGGACGGAACCTCGAAATCCTGAAAGGCGATGGGACCAAGGAGGAGAGCGACTTCAGACATCGGCGCTGTTCGGCAGGTTTCCGCCAGTATTGTGCCTCGCTGGCTTGCCGTCGGCGCGCAGTTGCTGGCGAATGGCGAAGAGTGCTCCCATGCCGTTTACACTAACCGGCGTCCTGGTGCCGAATTTCGGTCCAGGCGAAACGCGAATCGCTGCGAACTCAGGCACCGGTAGGTGCTCCGGGAAAATGGGTGGTCATTCTCGGATCAATCCCTGTCGTCATGGTTCCGGGCCGTGAGGCTTGCCGTTCCAAATGGTCCATCATCCATCGGCCGAGCTGCACGCTGTCCAGCGCGAACGCCCCCTGTTGCTGTTCCGCAGCGGTCTGCGTCGGTTCTGGCTGGTCGACGTCCCCAAGCGGTGTCGCCGAGCCCGCGATCCGCAAGGGGAAAGCGGGCTTCTGACTCGGTGCAATTGGGCTGCTTCCCAGATTTCCATTCGCTGATTGATCTTCCGACGAAGTTTGCAGGCGGATTGGTGCGATGGGCAGCAGCTGGTTGGACGCTGCTGCTCCGATCTGGATCGGACTTGCGTGTGTCTGCTGCGGCCAGCCGGGTGGAGGCCCTGAACGGGTCACAGAGAGCGGCGAAGAAAGATTCGCTTCCGGCCTCTCCGGGGCAGCGAGAGTAGTCGGGGCGGCCGAAGCCAGGTCGAATGGTCTGTTGTCACTCACCGGCGCAAACGCCGGTATATTCCCCGGCGCCGGGATCGGCGGTGGCGCCGCAGAGGTGCCTTGTTCAGCAAGCGTCGTCAGAACCTGCACGGGTTCCGGTGCCGCTGGTCGGCGCTGGTTCGGTGGCGCTTCTGGCGCTTTCGTCACCATTCGTCGTGATGCATCGGAAGATGTGGTTGGGGCTGCAGCACCGATGCGGCTTTGGCGGTTGGGCTCCAGTGGCGTGGCGCCGGTGAGCGTTACTTTACGATAGATATCGGGCACGGCCGATGGGGTTCTTCCCCCGGATCGCGCGGCGATGTCCGGGAGATCTGGTTGGCGCGTCCCGGACTTACGGGTGGTCATGACAGCGGGGCCAGATGCAGTACTGCTCGATTGGAGCGCCTATTCGGACCGCACTGCTGCTGATGGGTGCCGAAGTCGCCACCAGCAGCGAAAGTTCCTTCCCGAGCCGTCCCAGTACCGCATGCATAGCCGCATTTGCACCGAGAGCGGCTTTGAGCGATGCCAGTTTTGGACGAAGCAGTGCGACACCATTTGACACTCCGTGACCCAGGGCCAAGCGGGTCCCGATGGCCGCAGCCTTACGATGGGTCACGGGCGCACCTTCCACTGCATGGTGTGCCAATCGAAGACCCCTCCGTCCAACGAGCCCAGCGCGACCACGAATGCCAGGCGCTCATCCGCTGGAAGGCTGAACGCAACGTCGAATGGCACCCCGTTCCGAACCAGATAGAGGCAGTCGATCAGTTCGGGGTGCCGGCTCAGTTTCCCGCGCTGCTCACCAGATCCGTCGCTTCGAACTCTGTGGACTGCTGAAGTGCCCGGGCTATGGCTTCAATTCCTGGATCGCCCAGCCGGGCGACGATGCCTTCGATCTGGACTTCGTTCGTTGGTGATGGCACCGGCACATCATCGATCGCGCAGACCGAACTCGCGATGAGTGCCATGCCCAGCCACGGCTGGTTCTGTGCCAGGATCGGCCCGGCGGCCTTGAATAATCGGAGCCTGTCGAGCGCGCTAAGCTTGCGCACAGTCAACCGGCGGCCATCATCATCGGTAATGGTCTCCTCAGCCGCGGCCGTCGTCACTATGGATGATGTTGGGGTCATCAGATCCGGCGTCTCCTTACTGCGAAAAACTCAAGTTTCTGCTTCACGCTGGTGTCGCCTTTCCAACTGCCAGCGTTGCTGAGCTTGAATATGACGTTGTCATATTGATATGTGGATACGGACCCGTCTGTCTCCGTCACATACTGGTACATTGTCCCGGGTGATACGCTGCCGCCATTGAAGTACTGTTGCTCTGCGGCGGCGATAAAGTCGTCGACCACCGAACTGCCGCGGTCGAGCTCAAAGCTGCCTTCCCATCCCTTGGGGAGTTCAGTCCCCATATGCGTTCCGTCGAGACGGTCCACCCGCACGGATTGCGTGATTTGTCGGCTGTCGAACGACGTGACATGCGTCAGGTCGATGCGCCCCATCGGTCCTATTACCACAAGCTGGGTGTCGCGGCCGATCGAGAACATGGTGAGAGACATTCTCTTTGCTCCTTGGAAAATGATCGGATCAGGTTGGACCGATCATGCTCCAGCAATTCGTTGGTACAGAGCGCGATCCACGCTTTCCGGGCAATTCCGCCTCAAGCGATCTAGGTCGCCGCCTGACCGCCAGGCAAGGTCTGGCGAGACACCTGCACTGTCTGGCCACCTTCCATATTGACGATGAATTTCTCATTGATCGCCTGGTATTGGACCTGTGCGTCAGACTGAACATAGCCAAGACCGGTTCGGCTTGCCGGATTATTGGAAGTATCGCAAACGACGCTGAACGGCAGGCTGCCATCGGTGCTGCCAAGCAACCCCTGACCGAGCATGTTCTGCAAAAACGCCAACTGTGTGGCTCGTATTCTGCGAAACAAATCTGCGGTGATGACTTGTCCGACATACTGACCCATACCGGCCGCGAGCGTGGCCGCAATGTAATTGGTCAGACGCGTATAGTTATCACCGTTGATCGCAGAGTTGGACGCAGAATTGTGGCCGCCACGCACTCCCCAGAAACTGCCGCCCGGCTGAGGATTGCTGATCAGATCGATACCGGCGCTCAGCAGGACGGCCAAATCCGCCGATGAGTAGGATGCACTTTGACCCGTACCGGGAGTGCCGGACTTCTGACTGCCGATGACGCTGTAGAGCTGCTTGTTCAGGCTGGACTGTTCGGGGGACAGGTTTGCCAGTCGTCCGGCGGTGAAGCCTTGCGGCGATACAAGCCGAATGGTCCCATTGACCTGATCCGACCACCAGAGCCAGTCGCCAAACATCAGCTTGGCGGCGTAACTGTCCAATCCGGCTTGCTGTTTGACCGTCACCGCGTTCTGGATCGTATCCCCGGCAGGGCCGGTGAGGATCATGTAGATGCCTTCTTCAAGACCGAACCCGGCCTGTGTTGTCCAATAGTCCGGATCGTCTGCGTCGGCCAGCACAGCGATGCCACATCCCTGGCCACGCAGCGCGTACATGCCGGAGCGCGGTGGAACGTCAAGTCCAACAAGCGTGGTCACCGTAACGTCGCTCGCGCCGTCCGTGCCGGCAGCAGTCATGCCGAGGGTGGCCGACAATTCCGTGGGAGCGACCGTCGCTCCGCCTGCACTGACGACGATCAACTGGGAGGGTCCGCGCTGCGGTCCTTGCCCCTGGTTCACCGCCTGTGCCAATGCCGACCAAAAGGCGGTACCAGCCCCCGACAGGTTGTCGTATACTTCAGGCTGCAGACCAGGTAACGACACGGTAAACCGCCACGTGTCGTCACCTGACCCGGCAGACAGCGTGATAGCAATCTGATTCCCGAGTGAACCAGTGTACAACGCGGTAAAGGTTACCGTGGTCCCCGGCAGGATCGTCTGCGCCGCCGAGTCCGTATTGTCGGAAACCCTGATGCAACGGAAGTTCTGTGCGCCTTGCTGCACGGCGGTTGCGATCTGCGTGCCCATGTCGTACTGGCGCGCCACGATCGGCCCGAAGTTCTGGGCGTAGTCGGCCATGGTACCGACGATCACCGGGTGGCCCACCGGGCCCCAGGTAGCGGTCCCGACCAAGCCGACGACGTTGGTCGGCACTCCGTTCAGGACGAGATTTTGCGGTGGAACTATTTGGACATAGAGGTCCGGCACCACAAGAGCGGTGGTGTTTATGCTGCCCTGTTGAACAATAGGCATTCCGCTCAAGCTCCTTTGGCCGGTGGCGCGGCTACGCGCACCACCGAGGGTGCATGCTCGCTGTTCAGAATTTCCGTAATTCGCTTGGAGTCGGTGACGATGTCACCACGGGCAAGCTTGCCGAATGGCTTCACCACAACCAGGTTGACTTGCATAGGAACCCCAGATTTCAGACTGTTACCGATAGTGCATTCATTTCGAGATTGCCGAACAGCATCGCCGGAAGTAGGGCAGAGAGGACCGTGGCGTATTCAACGTTGTAAGTCAGGTCGCGCCGGTACAGCCTGGCATTCTGCGATTGATCGAATTCCGTTGTGCCGGCATAGGTAAGCCTTCCGCTGGTTCCATCCGCCAGTGACAGAAAGCGTTCCGCGCTGAGTGACAGGTCGAGGGCGATCGCCGTAGCGTCCCGGGTTGCAGGCGTAGGACACCAGCAGGTCACGCGAAAACCCTGTTCCTGGCGTCGCACCTCCTGCTGAACCGGCGCATCCACCACCACTCTTGCCTGCAGATTTCTGACACCCGCGATGGTTATGCTGCCTGCCGAAAGCTGCACTATCGAATTCGCCCGGATCATGCTGGCGAGGTTGGCGGCAACCGATTGGTTGTTGTCACCGGCGCAGATGCGGTATGCATAACCTGTCCCGTCCGCCAGTATGCCGGCGATCTGGCCCAATTCGGCCGTGCCGCCGAACGTCACTGTCGACCCGGTGATTTGTGCAGTGAGCGTTGGTTGCGCCGTTGCCCCGATCCATTGCTCGGAATATCGCGTCGTGGTCCGGGTCGATCCGCCGGCCGGGAACACGGTTACGTTGACTATTCCGGCGCTTAGATCCGCGTCGAGCGAGGCGGAGTTTGGCCACCCGCGATAGATCCGGCAATCGCAGCCCGGAACGCTCGGCTGCGTTGTTCCGTTCGGATACAATGCTGCTGTAACTATGGTAACGAGGGCTTTCTCCACATCCGATTGATCGGCCATCAGGTGGTCGCCTGCTTTACGGTAACGCGCCAGCCAAGCTCGGTCAGTTCGGCCGCCGCAATCAGACGGCATTGCGTCCCAGATCGTCGGTCATCAGGTCGGTGGGAAGCAGCACCACATCCGCAATCGTCGGCAGGAGAACAGTCCAAAAGGACACGGACGTGTCACCTGGCAGATCCGCACTGGGACGGCCGCGACCCGAAATGCCCAACACGCTTGCCGGCCAGTTGGTCGCCAATAGTCGATTGGTCACGGTCGCCGTGCCACCATAGCGGTTTGCGCCGGTGGTAGGCGGAGAGGCTGGGCGTGAGAACGAGACGACACGGTTGGTCTGAACGCACAGTACCGGCAACAGCCGCTGCTGCGCGGCAATGAACCAGATGCCACCAGCCTGGACCAGATAGTCGCCGGGCCGCGTATATGCCGCATCAAAAATGCCGTAAGACAGTGCCTCGCCATACGCGTTTGGATGTGCAAAACGGCCATCGTGTGCGGTGAATGCGGCGCGAAGGCGGAGGAACCGGTTTTTTGCCGCGAGCGGGTCTGCCACGCCCGACGGCCGATAGGCATCGGTGTCGGCGCCGGCCGCGCGCGCGGCGGCATTCAGTCCGCGATAGATGCGGTCCTGCAGTTCTGCGGGATCCATCTCACACGATCAATGTCAGGCCGGTGTCGTCCAGCGCTGGTCCCGGCGGGATGCCGAAGAACCCGCACAATCGATGTCGCCAGTCATCGAACAGTTTCATGCGATCGCGGAGTTCATCGCGATTGCGCGTCCAGACTGCCGCTTGATCGGTATCCAGATTTTCGCCGGCTCGTGGTACCGCATATTCAAGCACGGTCAGCGTGCCGAGATAGCGCCTAACGACCGCTTCCTCCGACGCTGACAGATTGTTCATGCGGTATTCGAGAAGTCCGTACGACTGGAAGAAGCGCCAGTTCTCGAAACCGGCTAGCGGCCGCGCCATAGGCCGGATAGCCGCAATAGCGACGGATGTCGGTCTTTTCCGCATCGGTGAAAGCCATCAGATGAACGACCCGTCGCCTCGGGTGAACAAGATGGCACCGCTGCCGCTGGCAAGCAGACCTGCGGCGTAGGTTACCAGATTGTTCGCCGACAGCATCACGCGCGAATTCGCCAGCACAGGCATGTCGGCGTTTGTCGCCGAAATCGTGTGGTCGGCGCCAAACCGAACATAGGCAAGAGAGTTGCTGGTATTCGTCACGACGACCGATTCGCCACCCCCAGCAAGAGCGACGGCGCTCGATGAGGTACTGGCATTAAGCGTTACCGTTCCGGTCGGCCGGAACGGTGTGATGGAGCCGATAGCCATGTGCTGCTCCGCCGATGCTGGTCTCAGCCGATGTGCTCGACCATCACCGCGCGCTTGAATGCAGCGTTGGTGGCGGTCGGCATGGTGGTCGGGTTCGTGGTCGTATCCGAGGGGGCGCAGAAGCCACCGATCCAGTACCAGGACTGCGCGATGATCTGCTGCAGCCGGTCGATCGGCTCGCGCGTCACCATCGCGACGTCATCGACGACCGAAACTATCGAATCTCTTGGCGCGACGTCCTCGGCGGCCATTCCCGCGAAGTCTCCCTCGATCAGCGCGCCCTGACCGCAGACGATCGGGCGGCGGACCATAAGGCCAGCCAGTGTCGGGATGCGGCTGCACATAGGCCTCTGTCGTGGGGATGAACCGCAGGCCAAGGAAGTCATTCGTCATGCCTTGTCGGAACACCTGATTGGCCGACGTAGCCCCCTGAAAGAGTTGCTTGAAGTCAGGGTCGGCGAATAACTGGCGCGCCGAGACGGGATCGAGATAGCAGTTGTAGACACCGTCGATCTCCGGCACGGCGTTCATGCGCAGCTTGGAGACCGCGTCCAGCAGGCAGGACATTGTCAGCATATCGTCGCCGTCAAGGCAGCGGCCGTTCCGCGCTGCGAAGGCCGAACGATCACTGAAGCGTTGGCGGCCACGACGGCATTGCCGGCAGTTCCGTCGGCGACGGCCACGTTGCCGGAGAATGTCAGAACGCCCGAAACGCCATTCGGCGCGGTCGATACGTTGGTGATATCGGCAGCAACGCCGACCAGGTTATAGGCATTGGCGCCGATCGTGATGGTCAGCGGGTTCGTCACACCCACCGGCTGCTGCACTCCATTGACGAACGCGTTCTGGAACCCGCGGATGTCGTCGACCGAGACCGCTGTGCCCGGGCTTCCCAGTGTCGTCCGGACGCGGCGTATTCCCGCCGAAATAGGAGTTGAACAGCGCGTTGCGCGCCAGCTCGTCCAGACTGCGCGCCGCCTGTTCGCCATTGACGTAGGCATTCTGCAGGAACTGCGATGGCAATTCCCACCCGGCTGGTCACCATATTCAGATCGGTGGTCGCGGCATAGTGATTGATGGTGATGGTGTACTGCTCCACCCCCCAGCCGGTCGGCGTCAGACCATTGTCGAAATTCGTATTGGTTGTCAGCGACGAATCGGCGTGGTTATGCTGGGCTTCAGGCCGACACGAGTCTTGGTCAGGGTCTCGCCGATGCCGACCGCGATCTTTACCCGGTCGGCACAGCCGCGATAACCCAGCCGAGAGCGTCAGTGCCTGCTGGAATTCGCGCTCCAAGAAACCCTGCTGAATAATCGGTTGCAAGGCCGGAGGGAAGTTCTGAATTCCCATGCGGGAATGTCCTTTACAATTGGTGCTTCAGGATCGCCGCGCGGGCAGCGCGATATTCCGCCTCGGTCATC
The DNA here is from genome assembly GCA_963758595.1 of uncultured Alphaproteobacteria bacterium. GTDB lineage: Bacteria > Pseudomonadota > Alphaproteobacteria > Acetobacterales > Acetobacteraceae > JAMXLO01. The sequence continues at coordinate 3,377 of CAVWWB010000022.1, read as the reverse complement.
TCCGTCGCCATCTTCTGACGCGGTGGCTGTGCCGGTGGCGGATTGGCTGAACTGGACGACGAGCTGCCGCCGAACAGCCAGGGCTTTGCGCGTCTGAGCTGGGCGATGACCTCCGCCGCATTTTTCACCTCCCCATCCGCACCGACTTCCACGGTTGCCGGGTTGAGCAGCTTCAGTCCGTCAAGATCCACCATGCCGGCACGCACCGCTTCCACTTTCAATTCAGCATGGACGACGCGCGACCTTGCATCTCTGTTCCGCATCAGCGCAGTCGACGCTCGAGAACGTCGGCGCGCACGCGCAGTTCGGCAGACCGGATCCGCCTCCGGCGCGGCAGGCTTCTCATGTTCTGACATCAGTCGCTTTCGGTGTTTGCCGGTCGCCGGCGATGCGGGTGAGCTCGGCGGGGATGTCTTCGATATCGTAGCGTGTCGGCGATCGCCTTTATCGCCGTCTCTCGGCTGATCTGCCCCGCACCGGCCAGGGTGCTGAGCGTCTGCGCGTCCTTCTGTCGATCGTCGGCAGTCGCCGGGTACCAGCGCGGCCATTTGAGTGACAGGCGCGCCTGTGGCTCCATCGTCCCAACCTCGCGACCCATGACGCGCAAGCGGATAGACCTGGGAAGCCCGCAATACCATTCGTGCAAGCGACAGCAACGCGCCTTCGCCATAGCTGACCCGAAGATTGTCAGCGAGCCATATCAATCCTTGGTTCATCAGTTCCAGTGCACGGCCAGACTGCGCGGCGGTAAGACGGTCGGCGTTGGCACGGTTCCCGTGAACGCTCTCCAAGGCCAACTCTCGAAGCGTTCGCACATACTCGATAACCGCGGCAGAGGCAGTGCCGCCGATCTCCAGCAACCGCGCGTCGCCCTTCTCGCTGACCACGAGCGCGTTGCCGGCCCCCTTGATGATCTCGTTGTCGGTGGTGGCCGGTTCCTTGATCAGCAGTGTGGGGTCGCTGCTATATTTCAGGCCGCGACCCGCCTGGCTCAACTGATAATCTATTTCGATCTGCGTCTCGATAGCTGGCGCGGAATGTGCACGCACCGTCGGCACGGTCACCGGTCGAGGATGGACCAGGGAGATTGCGGATCCATACGATCGGCACGAACCCGAGATTGTGCTGGACGCTTCTGGTTCCGTCGATCTCGAGCGTCAGCTTCGTCACCTGATGGACTGTGGTGTAAACCAGGTCTCGTTCTCGGCGTCCCATGCCCGGGTGAACCAATATTCGACGGTTCCATCGGGAACTTCGTAGCCATTTGCGCAAGCAGCTCACCGGGGACCTTGTACTTTTCTATGACCCGCAGCAGTTTGTCCGGCTCATTCGGGATCCCAGTGTGGCGTCAGGTGTGTGGTATCCAGGACGTCGAAGAAAATGCGGCCCTGAAGCACGCGCATCAGGATAGCCGCTGACCCGATGGAACCGCGTATCGCTGCTTCGGTCATGCGTCAGGTTGAGGCGGGTTTCCTTGACGAGGTCGGCGAGTGCCGCGCGGATGTCGACGGTCGGCGCAGTCGATGGTCGGGAAGTGACCTTCACTGAACAGCAGCGATACGCTGTCTTCCACAACCACGCGGCAGAGCGCATATCGCACGCTGGGTCGGCGGTTCCGAAGCGGGATATACTCGCCGCCGGCGCCGCGTTCCTCATGAAATTCGTATGGCGAGCACATCGTACAACTTGCCGTCAATCACCCGCTTCAGGATGTCGAGCGTGCGAGTCCGCGCCGGGTAGCGCGGGTCCGCCGGTATGAGGCGGCAAATCGTGTCAAACATTGTCGGATGTAACTTTCCGCCGGCTTTATCGGGTCAGAACCGGGAGCGAGATGAGACGTGTCGGTTGGCTATTTTCGATCATCAGCTGTGAAGGCGCGAGACAAGGCATCAACCTGATCGTCCTTGTGGCCAAAAGGAAAGTCGCGCAACTCTTCCAGCAGAGCGTGATTCCAGTCGGCGCGAACAATCGAAAAATTACCTGCCTCGACCTGCGATGCGACAGGTGTAGCGCGAGTAAGCTTGGACCCGGTTTCGCGCGAAGTATCTATACGGTATCCCGCAAGCTGGCGCGCGAGGTAGCCGGCCTGGTGCTTACCCGCCTGGCCGGGATCTTGCGGTAGTCCGATCGTAACCTCTCTGCCGTCGACGCGTGCGGCGTCACCGAGTAGCCTCTTCCACCTTGTGCGGTGAACCCCGCATTCGTACCACATCCAGCACGACGAACCGACCTCGTTCATCTCGGGCCAACTTCACGCCGGCGGTCCAATCCGGGTCGTGGCCGCCGAGCGCAGCGGTCGCCGCAAGATCCCAGCCCCGGACGACCGGCCCCTTATTGGGGTCGGTGGTCCATCCAGAATGTCGATACGGTCTGTCTTGAACAGGCTCCCGACGGCAGGTCTCGGCGATTGCTGAAAGAGCGCTGACCATGCGCGCTCACCGATCGTTTCACGCTTTCGCTGCAGTGCCGTTTCGTTTTCCCACTCTGGCCATAGCGCAGCACCAGGAGGTCGTGAAGCGGATCATTTTCTTCCGCCAAGGCGGGCAGACGGATCAGTTCCCATTCGGCGGCATTCTGCGCGAGCAGCCGCCCGGCGAGATCATCCATATGCCAACGCGTCATAATAAGCACGACTCGCGCACGTGGTTTGAGCCGAGTGGTCAGATCGAATCTGTACCAGTTCCAAACGCGGTCGCGCAGCAGATGACTGTCCGCTTCCGCTTCCGACTTCACCGGATCGTCGATGATCACCAGATCAGCGCGCCGTCCGATCAGTGGCCCACGAATACCGGTGGCGAAATATTCGCCGCGCTCACTGGTCTGCCAGTGCCCGGCGGCTTGGCGGCTCGAATGCAACTGGTAGCCAAGTTGATCGCTGTATTCTCGCGCCAATTCGCGCACCTGGCGACCGAAGTGCTCGGCGAGGCTGGTCGTGTGCGAAGTCGCGATGATAGAGCTGGTGGGATGTTGAGTGAACCACCAGGCCGGAAACAGCAATGACGCATAGGTTGATTTTGCTGAACCTGGCGGCATCAGCACCATCAATCGGTCGCTGTCGCCGCTTGAGATCCGCCCGAGTGCTTCGATCAGTAGAAGGTGATGCTTTGCTGGGGTGTGTCCGTCCCTTTGCACCACCGAAATCGCCCAATCCACCAGGCTTGGCGCCGGCAAGCTCTGCGTCGAAGTCTTTCGTCGATCCTGCCCATCCTTTGAGGAACCCGGCATCGAAATACTTGGAGTTCCTATCGTTGTCAGGGGGCCTGATGGATTACGGTCAGGGTCGCTGTCGCAACGCCTTCCATTGGAGGTCAGAGTGGTCGCGGAGGCGTTTTGCTGCACATCAAGCCAGCCTACAAAGATTACTACCAAAAGTTGGG
>CAVWWB010000021.1:0-213102 GCA_963758595.1 uncultured Alphaproteobacteria bacterium | reverse complement strand
TGAATCGGGAACGTAGCCGAGGTCGGTAGCGACGCCGATTTTGATGCCTTCAGCATGGAAACAGAATCCGACCGGGTCGATCGCGTCGTGAGGAATCGTGAAGCTCTGAACCGCTATGTTGCCGATCATCCATCCCGAGCCGGCCTGAAACCGCTCGACGGGCGGCGACTCCATATTTTCCCAATCGATTATGGGATGCGTGAGCCGGGAACAGTAAACGGGCAAATGGCGCTTCTGCCGCTCGCGCCAGCGTATGAGGCGCGCAAGTCCGGCGATGTGGTCGGAATGCTCGTGGGTGACGAGAACGGCGTCCAGCGCTTCGAGGAGATTCTCCAATCAGCGCCAGACGGCGGGCCAGTTCCCGAACGCTGAGGCCGGCGTCGATCAATATACGAGTTTTGGACGTCGCAAGAAATGCGGCATTACCGGAACTCCCGCTGGCCAGAACGCAGAACCTGACCGTAACAAATCTCCTTCGTTCTGTTTTAGCAGGGGAGGAGGGGTGAAGGCAATGTCTGGTTGCGGTCGGCGGCAGCGATTCGCCGCCGCGGCGCGGACCAGCCGTTACCCCGCCATCTTCTTTTGAATGACATCGACCAGTTCCTGAACGGCGGACGCGCTCTTCTTCAGAGCGGCCGACTCATCGGCGCTCAATTTGATTTCGTAAATCTTTTCCACGCCGCCCGCGCCGATGCGGCACGGCACGCCCACAAACAAGCCATTGATGCCGTACTCGCCTTCGAGATAAGCGGCGCAGGGCAGAACCTTTTTCCTGTCGCGCAGGATGGATTCCGCCATTTCGACGGCGGAAGCCGAGGGCGCGTAATAGGCGCTGCCCGTCTTCAGATATTTGACGATTTCAGCGCCGCCGTTTCGAGTGCGGTCCACGATGGCGTTCAGGCGGTCGTTCGGGATCAGTTCCGTGAGAGGAATGCCGGCGACGCTGGACAGGCGCACGACGGGAACCATGGTATCGCCATGTCCTCCGAGAACGACGGCGGTGACGCTTTCGACGGAGACGCTGAGTTCCTGAGCGATGAAGGTACGGAAGCGGGCGGAATCGAGGACGCCGGCCATGCCGATGACGCGATTGCGGGGAAATTTCGAGACCGTGAATGCGACCTGCGCCATGGCGTCGAGAGGATTGGTGACGACGATGATGATGGCGTGCGGAGATACGGCCACGGCGCTTTCGGTGGCGGCGCGAACGACCTCGTAGTTGGCGAGCAGCAGATCGTCGCGGCTCATTCCGGGCTTGCGCGGGAAAACCGGCGGTGATAATGACGATGTCTGAATTCGCGGTGGGCGCGTAATCGTTGGAGCCGGTGACGGAAATATCGAAGCCTTCGACAGGGCCGGTCTGCAGAAGGTCGAGACCCTTGCCCTGAGGAATGCCTTCAGCGACGTCGACGAGAACGATATCGCCCAATTCTTTTTTCGCCGCCCAGACTGCACAGTTTGCGCCGACATTGCCGGCGCCGATTACGGTTATCTTGTTTCGCAAGTTCGGTGGAGATCCTTTCGGTTCGGGAAGGAACAGTATATCCAGGGGACAGTGCGGATGGCGTACGCCGGAATCGCGGTTCTGACGCCCGCGTGAAGCAGAAGCGGCGGAGAGAATGGGTCAGGCGGAGGACGCGGCGAGGGGTTGAGGAGCTATCGCCGGAACGTACGGCGCAGTATAATCAAAACGATTCAAAGGCCGCGCGGGAGTAATTCAGCGGTAGAATGCCAGCTTCCCAAGCTGGACGTCGCGGGTTCGATCCCCGTCTCCCGCTCCATCTTTTCAATAACTTGGGAATCTTGCATGTTTTCAGCATTAATGCGATTACTGCTTTAAGCTCCCGATCACCTCGCGGAGCCGGCTGGAGGGTGTTAGCGGCACCCTCCAGCCAAACCTGAAATCTCCTCGCGTAGCCTCGTTTCAGAAAGCATCAACTTCGATAGCTCCCTGCGCCGTCATTGGATGACTGACTCCAACTTGCGAACGGCGGCCAGCTTCTGTTCGAAGGTGGCCACTGCGTACTCGTTCTCATTCACGTCCACTGTATTGCCCATCTGGCCGACCGCGTATGGGCGTCAACGCCAGCTTGCTTCGAGAGGGTCGCGAACGTTCGACGCATTACCTGAAAGGTCGCCCATTCCAGCCCCACCGATTTCAACTTCGGGAACATCCATCTGCGCCATAGGTTGTCGCGCCTCAGAGGTGTTCCGTTCTCGACCCGAATAACCAGGTATCGGGATGCGACCGAGAAGGCGGAGCTTCCACCTGTCAAGCAACGCCAGCGTTCCCGACGTGAGTGCACGCGACGGTTTGACCGTTTTGTTTTTGGCTCATCGATGTCGCCTTTGTAAACTCGCCGGCGCACCCACACCGAATCGGTGTCGAGGTCACCGAGCTATAGCGCGAGAATCTCGCCCGGCCGCATGCCCTCCCAGCTTGCCAGTCGCGCGATGACCTTTTCCCGGAGATCCAACGCTCCGATCATCTGAGCCGCCTGTTCGGGCGTGAGCACATCCCGGCGACGACCATCACAGTGCTGCCGCGGCGTGAACAGCGCGATTGCCGGGTTCCGGTCAACGATGCCTTCGCTCATCGCAAGAGTGAAGATCGATCGCAACCGGAACCGAAGTGGTCGACCATGCTTCGGCCGCATTTTTGAGCTTCGCGTCGAGAAGCCTCTGCAATTCTTCTCTCGTGATATCCTGCATCAGCTCCTCACCGAGAGACCGGACGAGGTGACCTCCAACCGGTTCTCCTCAACCATTGCAGTGGACGCCTTCCATTTTCGGTGACAGACCGGCAGATACACGAGCTCGCAGAATTTTGCGAACGTGCACGTTGTTCTGTCCGGATTTCCGCGCCCTCGTTGATTGGCTTCAAGATCTCTGCGAGGATGCGCTCGGCCTTTACCCGGTCCATCTTCGAACAGAGCCCGAGCTCTCTCGATTTCGGCTTTCCATTCTCCCTCGATTGGGCATACCAGTAGTTTTTTCCTTTCCGTTTGCGGCTCTTGAGGGAGCCCCGCTGGAATCGCTTTCGACGCATTCGTTATGGCCTTTCCTGCGTCAAGAGCGGCAAAACTGAACATCTTGCCATGTTACCGGCTCTTGTTGGATTCGAGCCACTGATCGAGCCAATCGCGGCGGACCAGTTTGCGTCGCCCCATGGTCAGATGCGCCAGTTTCGGCAGGCCGCGCACTTTGCCGTGAAGCGCATTGTGCACGTGAGCTTTCGAGCAGCGGAGGATCACGGCCACTTCCTTTACCGTCAGGATGTTCGACGTGTTCTCCATGATCTCCTCTGCCCTGTAAGGCGCGAGATTAATGGCGCGTGACGCGCGAGTCGCGGAGTGTCGGGGAGGGTTCGGCATTCTTGGGGCGCTTGCGTCAGATTGGCGAGGCGGAGGGCTGCAGCCGCCCACGAACGTGCGAACTCTTCCGGCGAGCGTGCCTGTGGATCGCTGGGTTTTCCTCGGCAAAGACGGGGCGTTTTCTGCCCGATTCTTCGGCATTTTGGGGGCGGATGCTCGGCATTCTGGGGCGGGGCGCATATGAACAAGTAGTTCCTGTAAGGGAACCAGTAGTGCGACGTCCGGCTGTTTGTGGAAATGTGGATCGGCGGAAGAACCGCGCCGCCTATGGCAGGAGAAAAGCGCGCCGGGCCATCAATCTGGGATGAAATGTTGGCCTGGGATCGATCTCGGGATTAACCGATCACCGGACCTCCGACCGGTGATAGAATTTCGAGATCTCAACGCATCGGGCTGCGATCATCGTTGCCGTCGTTTGTTGCTGTCCTTCGGCCGGATTGTCGCAGGGCAGCAGCGTTACACTCAAGGACATCTTCGGCCGAGACGTCACAGAACGGGGATTGACGCTGGTTGACTGGGACGGCTATCTAGCCAATCCTGCTATCAAATTCTTTGTCGTTCCACCAGCGAACCCGCCAGACTCCCAGCGAAAGCCGTAATCTCAGCTGATAACCAATTGCTTTATTTCGACCTTCCGAGCACAGTAGGCGCAAACGGGCCTGACCTGCCCCCAAATTCCGTGCGGGTGTGACCTGAGGATTCTACACCGAAATACGCTGCACGATTCAGAGCCGACCAGCGGGAGGCAGGATCTGCCTCTCTGGCCAGAACAAAGCCTGCCATTCCCTCATGTCTGATCAGTTCTTCTCGCATCGCGGTCAGGCCCCGTCAACGCCGAGCGCGAGCGAGCCGAAGGGCAGCGTTGACGGGTGGCCGCGATGCAGGACCATGACATGCAGAGGGAATGGCAGGCTGGCCGCCGCGGTCTGCGCTGCCTGTTGCGGCGTCAGATATCCGAGCGAACTGTGCGGTCGCTGTTCGTTGTACTCCCGGCGCCACAACGCGATCTTCCGGCGCGCATCGAACAAATTGCGAAACCAGCTCACATTGAGGAACTCGTCCCGAAGCTTGCCATGGAAGCTTTCGATGCGGCCGTTCTGCGTCGGCCTGCCGGGCTGGATGTGAAGCAGTTCGATGCGCCTTTCCACGGCCCACGCGAGGAAGTGACGAGAGGTTAGTTCCGGGCCGTTATCGCAGCGAATGCGTTTCGGCCAGCCGTATTCGTGCATGGCCCTGTCCAGAACCCGCGTGACGCGCCGGCTGGCGAAACTGGTATCGGCTTCGAGCGCCACACATTGCCGGCTGAATGCATCGACAACGCTGAGCACGCGGATCGCTCGTCCGCTCGCCAGCGCATCGGATGCAAAGTCGATCGCCCACTCCTCGTTGACCTGCGTTGCAGGCTCGAGCGGCCGGCCGACCCGCACGAGCCGCTTGCGTTTCCTCCGTTTGACGCTCAACCCGGCTTCGCGGTAAACGCGCCACACGCGTTTGTGATTGACCGCATCGCCGTCGCGCGCGAGCAGGGCGTGTAAGCGGCGATAGCCATAGCGCGGCTTGTCCCGCGCGAGTTCAACGAGCCGGTTGCGGAGATCTTCGTCGTTCCGCACCGAGCGGTACCGACAACTGGATGCGGCGATGCCGAGGAGCCCGCAAGCGCGCCGTTCGCTGATATCGAACGTGGCGATCAGATGCGCCACGTCCTGCCTCAGACCTGCGAGCTCCAGCCGTTTTTTCTTATGACCGATTGCAGCGCATCTTTGTCCAGGCTGAGATCCGCCACCAGCCTCTTGAGCCGGGCGTTCTCTTCGCGCAGTTGTCTCGCCTCCTGCGCCTGGCTCACGTCCATGCCGCCGTACTTCGCCTTCCAGGCGTAGATCGTGTACGAACTGACGCCCACTTCCCGCGCCACCTCCTGCGACCTTCCGTCCGGCATCGACCTGCTGCAACGCGGCGATGATCGCCGCCTCGGAATGTTTGCTTCTGGGCACCGTCTGTTCCCCTTTCCTTCGTCCGAAATCATAGTCAATTCCGTACGGTTTTCGGGGGGCAGGTCACCCGACATCCGTGGACACGACGGGCGATGGAAGGTCGACGCATGGGCACCAGTTGACGGCCGAGCCATCAACGCCGGCATACGACCCGACTTCTGAGACCACTCCGATAAATTGCCGCGACATCGTTGAACCGATTCCGCCGGGAGATCTAATTGTCACCGAACAATCCAATATCGCCGAGGCCCTCGCCGTTGGCTGGCCAATGCGCGTACCGCGCCTCGCGATGCTGTCTACGCCCTCGCGGCTGGGGGCTTGCAGACATCGCCGTTTGAGATCGCGAGATTGTACTGCTATCACTGGTTTCAGGCAACGAAGCGCGAAGCCGAAGCCTTCAGCAAAGATCGAAGGCTTTCGCGGGATCATGTGGGACACTTGGTCACCACCAGGATGGTTTGACGAGGAAGACCTTCGAATCAATTGCCCACTCGTTCTCGAATCCTCGAATCCCGACCGGTTGGCCATTTGAACCATTCCTACCGATCACGCTGGGGCGAGGCACCGTTCGATCAGCGCAGCCTCAAGAACGAGGCGAAGATCAAAGCCATCAAAACACTCGAGACCCCGACACTCTTCTTAGACGGCGATCTCGACGGCGTCACGCCACCGAAAATGACCGAGAAGATGAGCGGGAAATTCACCGGCTCATTCCAGCGCATCGTCCTCAAAATGCGTGTGGCACTTCCCTGGGCACTTCCCCACACGCGAAGACCCCGACAGTGTAGGAAAGAAACTCGCCGAACACCTTTAAGAAGAAGAACTAGTGTCCTGCTTCGGAATTTCCTGGACTCCGGGCGTGGAGCTTGAGTATCCTGGGTCTGGCTTATGGCACAGACCGCGGAGCCGATCACGATCAGCAAAGGCGACCGGGAACTCATGGACGCATTGCTGCGCGCCGGCAACACGCCCCAGAAGGTAGCGTTCCGAATCAACATCGTGCTGGGAGCGGCAGCAGGTATTCCCAACGCGCAACTCGCTCGGGATTTCGCGACCACAAAGAGTTCGGTTCTGAAGTGGCGTGGCAGATTCGCCAGTTCCGGTTTAGCGGGCATTCTTGAGGATGCTCCTCGCAGCGGACGGAAGAAGAGCATCAGCCCGGAAAAGGAAGCGGCGATTGTGGAAGCCACGCTGCAGACCAAACCTAAGGATGCGACTCATTGGAGCACACGGTCCATGGGCGAAGCGCAGGGCGTCAGCGATACAACCGTTTACCGCATCTGGAAGGCCCACCGGCTGCAACCACATCGGGTGGAGACCTTCAAGTTCAGCCGCGACCCGCAATTCGTCGACAAACTCCGTGACGTTGTTGGCCTGTATCTGAATCCGCCGGAAAAGGCGCTGGTCTTATGCGTGGACGAGAAAAGCCAGATACAGGCGCTCGATCGCACGCAACCGACGCTGCCCCTGCGGCCCGGCCTGCCGGAACGGCAGACGCACGATTACAAACGGCACGGCACGACGACGCTGTTCGCGGCATTGAACCTCATTGACGGCAATGTGATTGCCGAATGTCTGCCCCGCCATCGACATCAGGAGTTTCTCCGGTTCCTGCGCCGCATCGACTCGCGGCACGGCACGCACCAGGAGGCGAAGAAATTGATAAGCACCGGCTGGCCCCTGAGAGCGTCGCGAGCGATGCCGTCACCGTTGAGGCCGGCGAGCTGGAACGGCGGAGCCTCCTTGTTGATCAGCGCCGATGGCAGCTCATGCGGGTCGTGGCCGGGACGCAGCGACAGCGCGAAGTAGCCGGCCAGCAGCAGGAACGACAGCAGCGGCAGAATGAATGGAAGGCGACGCATCTACTCGGCGGCGGGTTGCATCACCGGCAGGGCGCGGCGGGAGCGCATGGCAGCACCGACCCGCCAGCGGCGATCGCTCAGGCTGACGACGCCACCGAACGCCATGATCACCGCGCCGATCCAGATCCACGGCACCAGCGGCTTCCAGTAGGCGCGCATGGTCCAGTTGCCGGACTGGTCGCCGTCACCCAGCGCGATGTACAGGTCGGACAGCAGATTGGTGCGTATCGCCGTCTCAGCCGTGGTTTGCTGCTGCAATGGGAAAAACCGCCGCTGCGGATGCACCACCGCGATTGTCCGGCCGTCGCGCATCACCTCCACGGTGGCGTCGTCCGCGACGTAATTCGGGCCTGGCAGGCGCCGGACTTCGGCAAGATGGAGCGTGTAGCCGGCCACCTGCAGGTCGCTGCCAGGACGCACCGTTTCGATCGCCTCCACGTCGAAGGCCGAGGCGGAGAAGCCAGCAATCGACACCGCCAGTCCGAAATGCGCGAAGCTCATGCCGTAGGCGGCGCGCGGCAGATGCACCGCCCGGCGCAGGCTATCGGCCATCGGCAAGCGGAACAGGCGGACCCTCTCGGCCCACTCGACCAGCACGGCCGCGCCTGTCCAGGCGGCCAGGCCGAAGCCCAGCACGGCCAGCACAGGACCGCCGTGCGTGACATAGAACGCCACCAGCACCACGACGGCGGCAGCGACGTAGGCCACCCAGACCCGCTGCAAAGCGCCCAGCAGGTCGCCGCGCTTCCATGACAGCAGCGGCCCGACGCCGACCGCCAGGATCATCGGCACCATAAGCGGGACGAAAGTGCGGTTGAAAAACGGAAAGCCGACCGACAGCTTCGGCCCGCCGACCGCATCGAGGAACAGGGGATACAGCGTGCCGAGCAGCACAGTGGCGCAGCCGCAGGACAGGATCAGGTTGTTCAGCACCAGTGCGCCTTCGCGCGAAATCGGTGCGAACAGCCCGCCGCCCTTCAGCGCCGGCGCGCGGATCGCATAAAGCGTCAGCGAACCGCCGATCGCGATCAGCAGCAGCAGCAGGATGAAGGTTCCGCGCGACGGATCGGTGGCAAAGGCGTGCACCGAGGTCAGCACGCCGGAGCGCACCAGGAAGGTGCCGACCAATGACAGCGAGAAGGTGATGATCGCCAGCAGGATGGTCCAGCTTTTCATCGTGTCGCGCTTCTCGACCACGATCGAGGAGTGGATCAGCGCGGTGCCGACCAGCCATGGCATGAAGCTGGCGTTCTCCACCGGGTCCCAGAACCACCAACCGCCCCAACCCAGCGTGTAGTAGGCCCACCAACTGCCCATCGCGATGCCGATGGTCAGGAAGCACCATGACGCGAGCGTCCACGGGCGCACCCAGCGCGCCCAGGCAGCGTCCACCCGGCCCTCGAGCAAGGCGGCGACCGCGAAGGAGAAACCGACAGAGAAGCCGACATAGCCCAGGTAAAGGAACGGCGGATGGAAGGCGAGACCAGGATCCTGCAGCACCGGGTTGAGCCCGCGGCCATTCGGCGGCGGCGGCCAGGTGCGCAGGAACGGGTTGGAGGTCAGCAGGATGAACAGCAGGAAGCCGGCAGCGATCATCCCCTGCACGGAAAGCACCCGGGCGCGCAGGTCGGGGGGCAGGTTGCCGGAGAACAGCGCCAGCGCGGCGCTGCACACCCCGAGCATGAACACCCACAGCACCATGGAACCCTCGTGGTTCCCCCACACGCCGGTGATCTTGTAGAGCAGCGGCTTGTCGGTATGGCTGTTCTCGATGACGTTGATGACCGAGAAGTCGGAGGTGACATAGGCGTGCATCAGGGCCGCCATCGCCACGTGCGATCAGGCCAAACTGCACCAGGGCGGCGCTGCGGCCCACCGCCATCCAGGGCAGGTTGCCGCGCGCCGCGCCGGTGAGTGGCACCACCGCCTGCACCAGAGAGACGCACAGTGCAAGGATCAGGGCGAAATGGCCGAGTTCGGCGATCATAGCCGTGCGAGCCTCAGACTGGCGCGCGGCGGCCAGGCTTCGGAATGGTGCAAAGGGCTTCGATCCGTGACGCCGGCATCACGCCCGTATGCTCCGGAGTGGGGGTGCAACGCAACCGCCGGTCCTGACCCAACTTCCTGGCGCAGCGGTTCATCGCGAAAGGGGAACAATTAGGCATGGACAAGCTTGATCAGGCCCGACGGGACCTGGTGATCGCAAACCGCATTCTGGCCCACCAGAACGTGGTCGACGCATATGGCCACGTCAGCATCCGCCACCCGTCCAGGCCGGAGCATTTTCTGCTGTCGCGCTCCCGTAGCCCGGAACTGGTGATCGAGGGCGACATCATGGAGTTCACGCTAGACGGCCGCGTCGTCGGGGATGACGACCGTCCCCCGTACCTCGAGCGCTTCATCCATGGTTCAGTCTACGAGGCCCGGCCTGATGTGCACGCCGTGGTGCATAGCCACGCGGAAGAGACGCTCGCGTTCAGCATCAGCAGCGTGGCGCTACGACCGGTGATCCATGTCGCGCGCGGGATCGGTCCCAGCGTGCCGGTCTGGGACATCGCGGACCAATTCGGAGATGCGACCAATCTTCTGGTCACCAACGTCGATCATGGCCGCGACCTGGCCAAGCGGCTTGGCCAGGGACGCGTCGTGCTGATGCGCGGCCATGGCTTCGCCGCGGCTGGCAGCACGGTGATGGATGTCGTGCGTACGTCGGTGTACCTGCCGGTCAATGCGCGGGTCCTCACCACCGCGCTCCGGTTTGGCCCTTTCAAGGCCTTGGGCCCTGGCGAGATTCAGGCTGGATCTGGATTTCAACCCGGCCGCTCCCGAGTCCTGGCGCGCCTGGGAGTACTGGGCACACCGGGCCGGCGTCGGAGAATTGCTGGGCCGGATGGCCTGAGATCAGGCGCTTTCCTGGAGGGGGCGGTTCCAGCGCACGGGTTCGTAGCGGCAGCCGGCGCAACCTACGCTGCCCCAGAGTGTTTGTTCCTTGACCTTGTACCTCGCCACTCAAGGAGGCACGCGCTTGGGCAACATTCGCATCGCGATCGCGGGCGTCGGGAACTGTGCGTCCTCGCTGGTCCAGGGAATCACATTTTACCGGGGGGCGCACGGCAACGCTGCCATCCCAGGGCTGATGCATGTCGATCTGGGCGGCTACGCAGTCGCCGACATCCAGGTCGTCGCGGCATTCGACATTGCGCAGGACAAGGTGGGACGCGACGTCGCCGAGGCAATTCTGTGTGAACCGAACAACACCCAGGTGTTTGCCCGCGTGCCGAAGACGGGTGTCACGGTTCAGCGCGGGCCCACGATGGATGGGCTGGGCCGCTATTTGCGCGAGATGGTGCAAGAGAGCGACGCCGCCCCGGTCAACGTCGCGGACGTGCTGCGCCGGAGCGAAGCAGAGGTGCTGGTCTGCTACCTGCCGGTCGGCGCGGACCGCGCGACGCGCTGGTACGCCGAGCAGGCACTCGCGGCCGGTTGCGCATTCGTGAACTGCATCCCGGTGTTCATCGCCTCGAACCCGGAATGGCAGGCGCGCTTCGAAGCGCGACGGCTGCCGCTGCTGGGCGATGATATCAAATCCCAGGTAGGCGCGACCATCCTGCATCGCGCCATCGTCAATCTGTTCCGCGAGCGCGGCGTGCGGGTCGATCGCACCTACCAGCTCAATTTCGGCGGCAACACCGATTTCGCCAACATGCTGGAACGTGACCGGCTGCAATCGAAGAAGATTTCCAAGACCAGGGCGGTGACCAGCCAGCTTGGCGAGGCACTCGGTGCAGAGAACGTGCATGTCGGGCCCAGCGACTACGTCCCCTGGCTGACCGACCGGAAGTGGGCGCACATCCGGGTGGAGGGCACCACGTTCGGCAACGTGCCATTGAGCTGCGAGCTGAAGCTGGAGGTGTGGGACTCACCGAATTCCGCCGGCGTGGTGATCGACGCGGTGCGCTGCGCCAAGCTGGCACTCGACCGGGGCATCGGCGGCGCGCTGATCGGCCCCTCGAGCTATTTCATGAAGAGCCCGCCGCGGCAGTTCACCGACCACGAGGCGCGCGAGCGCACCGAAGCGTTCATCCGCGGCTGATGGGGACACTGTTTCACCTGGTTCGCCACGGCAGCTACGCCTTGCTGGACCATGCGCTGGGTGGCCGCGCGGATCATCCGCTTTCGTCGCAGGGCCGCGATGAAGCGGAGCGCATCGCGGACTGGCTCGCAGACCGGCACCCCGACGTAGTGGTGTCCTCGCAGATGCGGCGCGCCATGGAGACTGCGGATCCCATCGCGCGGCGTCTCAGGCTTCCGGTGCACACCGATGCCGCTTTCGCCGAGATCGACTTCGCCGATTGGACCGGCAAGCGGTTCGAGGATCTGCACGGCGATCCCGCGTGGCAGGCCTGGAACAGGTTCCGCAGCACCGCCGGTGTCCCCGGCGGTGAAACGATTCTGGCGGTTCAGGCGCGGGCCGTTGCCGGTCTGCTGCGCCACGCCGGCAGGAACGACAACGCTGAAGTGGTCGTGGTCAGCCACGCCGACGTGATCAAGGTTGTGCTCGCGCACTTCCTGGGTGCGCCGCTCGACCTGATGCGCCGCATCGAGATCGGTCCAGGGTCCATCAGCCAATTGATGCTGCATGACGACGACGCGAAGATTCTGGCCGTCAACATCCGCCCGTGATGTCGTGCACGACCCGGGCGATCACCGAATCCCAGTCACCAGGCGCCGGCTGACGATAGAGCCGCATGCTGGGATACCAGGGAGAGTCACTGCGATCCGCCATCCATCGCCAGTCCGGCGCGTGTTTGAGCAGCAGGCAGGTGGGACGGTTCAGCGCGCCGGCAAGATGGGCGAACAAGGTATCCACCGTGATCACCAGATCGAGGCCGGCGATCAGCGACGCCGTCTCCATGATGTCCACGGGAGCACCGCCGGGATTCCGCACCGGCAGCGATGTGGGGCTGGGCTGCAACGTGAATACCTCGCCGCGTATTCGCTGCAGCAAGCCGCCAAGGCCTGGTCCTCGGGCAGATCCCGCTCCGTGTCCCACGCGCCGCTCTGCCAGCAAATCCCAACCGCGCCCCGACCGATTGCCGCCGGGGCGACACGCAGATACGGCGGCGGCGGCGCGGCCTGCGGCGGCAGACGCAGGGCGTATGGCAGCTCCATGATCTCGATGTCGCAGGCACTTGGTGGCGAGGGAGCATCGAGCACGAAGGGGATCAGCTGGTCTGGTCCCCGAACAGTGGCGAACAGGGGCAGCAGTACCGGCTGCAACTCGACGGAGAGCGAGGCGACCAAAGGGCGCAGCGCGGCGAGATAGCGGGCGAACTGGATGGTATCGCCCAGGCCATGATAGCAGCGCACCAGCACGTGCTGCCCGCGAAAATCCCGCCCGTCCCAGACCCAGCGCTGGTGATATGGCAGCCGCGGATTGTCTTGTTCCGCAGGATCGCGGCTGGCCAGCACTGCATCGCTGATCGCCCACGCCTGCGCGAAGTCGCCGCGGCGCATGGCAGCCATCCACTCTGTATCCACGCTGGTATGCACTCTGGATTGGTACCAAGGGTAACAAAACGCGGACTTGCCCGCGACGTTGCCTGTGGAGCCGAGGACCGGATGGACGATACAGCGCGTGCGCAGATTCACCGCCACATTCACCACCACGCAGATTTGTCGCACTGCTGGGGTTCACCCGCAGCCAGAGCGCCGGCGGTCTGGCTCTGATGGTCACCACGGTGATCGCGCTCGTGTGGTCGAATTCGCGCGGCGCCGACCTGTATTTCGGCTGCTGAACCTGCCCATCAGCATCGGCCTGGACGGCCACACGTTGCTGCTGCCGTTGGGTGGATGGGTCAATGACGGGCTGATGGCGCTGTTCTTTTTGACCGTCGGACTGGAGATCCGGCGCGAAATGACCGAGGGCCAACTGGCTGGCCTGCCAAGGATTGCCGCACCCGGTCTCGCCGCGCTGGGCGGCATGATCGTGCCGGCGCTGATTTATCTCGGCATCAACTGGCAAAGTCCGACGACACTGCACGGCTGGGCGGTGCCGGTAGCGACCGATATCGCGTTCGCGCTCGCGGCCGCGTCGGTATTGGGGCGGCGGGTGCCGATCGGGCTAAAGGTGTTTCTCACCGCGCTGGCGATCCTGGATGATCTCGGCGCGATCGTTGTCATCGCGCTGTTCTACACCATCGGAATTGCACCCGATCGCGATGCTCGCAGGCGTCGGGGTGCTCGCGGCGTTGTATGGGACTCAGCCGCGCCGGAGTCAGCGCGCTCAGCCCCTATCTTATCGGCGGAGCGGTGCTCTGGGGCTGCCTGTTGCACGCGGGAATTCACCCAACGCTTGCCGGCGTCGGCCTTGCCTTCGTGGTTCCCAGAGCGGATGGCGATGACAGCCCCGCCCAGCGGCTGGAGACAGGCCTCGGTGGCTGGGTCACCTGGGGTGTCCTGCCGCTGTTCGGCCTGGCGAACGCCGGACTGCGGTTGGTCGGGATCACGCCGGCCGATTTCGCCACCCCTGCGATGCTGGGCATCGTGCTTGGGCTGGTGATCGGCAAGCAGGTGGGCGTACTCGGCGCAACGCTGCTCGCGACACGTCTGCGGCTGGCGAGACTGCCAGCAGGCGTGAGCTGGAGCGCAGCTCTATGGCGGCGCACTGTTGTGCGGCATCGGCTTCACCATGAGCCTGTTCATCGGCGACCTGGGCTTTCGCGGCACGCCGGTCCACGCAGAAGTGAAGCTCGCGACCTTCGTCGGGTCGACGATCTCCGCCGCGTTGGGCCTCGGGGTGCTGGCGATGGCCCGGCATCCGCCGCCCATGCACCCACGCCCGCACGGAAGCTGGAACACACGTGAGCAGAGCAACTGTGCAAAGCGGTGGTGTTCGACCTCGATGGCACCCTGATCGACACCGAGCCATTCTACCGTGCCGCGTTCCACGCCGCCGCGCGGATGTTCGGCATTGTGGTACCGCCCGAGCTTTACGCGGCACTCGTCGGCATCGCGACATGCGAGCGCCGCCCGATGCTGCGCCGGGAGTTCGGGGCCCAGTTTCCGGTGGATGACTTCATCTCGGAATACTACGCGCAGCGCGCAGCGCATCTGCCAGCGCGCATCCCGCTCTGTGCCGGTGCCGCTTCGGTATTGCGCCGGCTACGCGTTCCCAAGGCGGTGGCCACATCGGCGAGCCGCGCACCGCGCTCCGCCACATCGATCGCGCCGGGTTGCGCGGCCAGTTCGCGCATGTTGTGACGCGCGACGACGTTCGCCGCGGCAAGCCCGCGCCTGACGCGTTCTTGCGCGCGGCCGATGCTTCTCGGCGTCGCGCCGCGACGACTGTATGGCGATCGAGGATTCGGCAACAGGAGTGACGGCGGCATACCGGGCCGGCATGCGTGTCGTCATGATCGCAACGAATGCAGCGCACCGGAGACGCGTCGCTGCTGCATTGCTGTCGTGCCGCGACTCGATTCAACACCGGACCTGTGCAGTTCGCCACCGCAGCCTCACGGAACCGTGCTCAACGTTCATACGTTTGTCCGGCAGACCGCGCGGAGAGAGGCGGGTGGCGCAGCGCTCATGAGGATCGTGATCTTCGGTCTGGCGGTCAGCTCCTCCTGGGGCAATGGCCACGCGGCGCTGTGGCGCGGACTGATCCGGGCGCTGCACGCCGGCGGGCACCGCGTGACGTTCTTCGAACGGGACGTGCCGTACTACGCCGAACACCGCGACTTGACGGAACTGCCCAGCGGAACACTGGTGCTGTATCGCGATTGGGACCCGGAAGCTGGCCAGGCGCGCCGCGGATGCCGCGGATGTCGCGCATGGTTACCTCCTATTGCCCCGACGCCTGCGCGGCCAGCGCGGTGATCGCCGACAGCCGTGCCGGGCTAAGCTGCTTCTACGATCTGGACACGCCAGTCACCTTGGCACGCCTCGCCGCTGGCGAGCGGGTGGACTACATCCCGCCGGAAGGTCTCGGCTGCTTCGATCTGGTGCTGAGCTACACCGGAGGCGGCGCATTGGATGCGTTGCGCGAGACAGCTTGGCGCGCGCAGCGTCGTGCCGCTGTATGGCTCGGTTGATCCAGACGTGCATCGCCCGGGATTGCCGAAGCCACAGTACAGCGGCGCCATGTCCTATCTCGGCACCTACGCCGTCGACCGCCAGCCGGCTCTGCAGCGGCTGTTCCTGGCGCCTGCGCGGCTGCGGCCCGAGCGGCGGTTCGTGTTGGCCGGCGCGATGTATCCGCAGGATTTCCCTTGGCTGAGCAACGTCTATTTCGTCCGCCATCTGCCTCCGTCCGAACACGCTGCGTTCTATGCGTCGTCGCGGCTCACGCTGAACGTGACGCGCGCGGCGATGGCGGCGGCCGGTTGGTGTCCTTCGGGAAGGCTGTTCGAGGCCGCCGCCTGCGGCGTCCCGGTGCTGAGCGACGCCTGGCCCGGGCTGGACGAGTTCTTTACCCCTGGCCGCGAAATCCTGGTCGCGCGCGATACCGACGATGCCCTGGCAGCGCATCGACCTGCCGGATGCGGACCTGGCATCGATCGCCCGGTCTGCGCGCGAGCGGGTGCTGGACGAACATACCGCAGCGCACCGCGCCAGGCAGATGGTCGCGGCGTTCGAGAATGCCGTTTCGGCGGAGGCCGCATGACCTGGGGCATCATTCCCGCAGCCGGCAACGGCATGCGCATTCAGCCTTTGGCCTTCTCCAAGGAACTGCTGCCGGTTGGGTCGCGCATCGATGGCGCCGGGGTGGAACGTCCGCGCGCAGTCAGCGAATACCTGGTCGAGCGCATGGTACGCGGTGGCGCGAGCAAGCTGTGCTTCGTGATCTCGCCATGGAAATCCGACATCCTGCAGTATTACGGCGGGGCGGTCGCAGGCGTCGATATCGCCTACGTCATCCAGAGCCAGGCCAGCGGGCTGTGCGACGCGATCTTCTGCGCGGTCCCGCTGGTGCATCCGGATGAAGCCGTGCTGATCGGCCTGCCGGATACGGTCTGGTTCCCCGAGGATGCGTTCGGCGAACTGCCCGACGACAGGCTTTCACTGCTGCTGTTTCAGGTGCAGCGACCGGAGCTGTTCGACGCCGTGCTCATGGACGACGACGGCCGCGTGCGGGAAATCCAGGTGAAGTCACCCAATGCAGGCTCGAACTGGATATGGGGCGGCTTCAAGATGCCGGGACATGTGCTGCATTCGCTCCGCGCGTTGTGGTGGCGTCGCGCCCGGCAGGACGAATATCTCGGCACGCTGTTGAACGCCTGGCTCGCAGAGGGCAACGCCTGTGCATGGTGTCTGCGCGGGCGAGCACTACGTCGATGTCGGCACTCTCGGCGGGTATCGCGAGGCGTTGCGCCTGCTTGGCAATGCGCCCGCGCGCGACCCGACAGCTTTCATCCCAGCAGCAAGGAGCGAGCGAGCATGGACGGCAGCGCCACACCGCGGCCGGGCCGTAGCAGGTGGACGCCGGAGCGGGTGCGGGCGCAGGTCAGCCGCTTTGGGCCCCTGGTTTCACAACATGCAGTTGATGGGCGTGTGGACCGCGCCGGACCATTTCCTGGGCGATTACCCCAACATCAAGTGGCGCTGCTATGCAGACGCCATTCCGCATGATCTGCGCGGCAGGACGGTGTTGGACATCGGCTGCAATGGCGGATTCTTTTCGCTGGAGATGAAGCGGCGCGGCGCCGATCGTGTGTTGGGAATCGATTTCGACGAAGACTATCTGGCACAGGCTCGGTTCGCCGCCGATGTCGACGGGCTGGACGTCGAGTTCCGCCGACTGTCGGTCTATGACATCGGCGTGCTGCGAGAGCAGTTCGATATCGTGTTGTTCATCGGCGTGCTGTATCACTTGCGCCATCCGCTGCTTGCGCTCGATCTGATCCACGAGCACGTGGCGCGCGATCTGCTGATCTTCCAGTCGATGCAGCGCGGCAGCAGGCACGTGGCAGACGTCGCCGCGGACTATCCGTTCTCCGACACCAGTCCGTTCGATGATCCCGGCTACCCAAGGCTGCACTTCATCGAGCATCGCTACGCGGACGATCCCACCAACTGGTGGGTCCCGAACCGCGCCTGCACCGAGGCGATGCTGCGCAGCGCCGGATTCGAGATCATCAGCCGGCCGGAGGAGGAAACCTATTTCTGCCGGCGCGTGCTACGTCCGGACCAGGCTTACGGCCCGGTCTATCCGGCGCGAGGAGCGAAGCAGCGCATGATCGAAGCGGCGATGATCTGGAACGAGCCGAACAACAAGTCGCATTGGGACCTGGAAGCCGATCCGGAGTGGCGCATCTTCGCGACGATGGCGAAGCTGGCCGGCGAGGCGATCGCAGCCGAGGCGCCGGGACTGCCGCGTGTGCTGGGCGGCATTTCGCCGATCGATCCCGACTTCATCCGGCTGCTCGCGTCCTACGGTGCGCTGGACCACATTGGATGCGGTCGCGGTGCATGGGTTTCCGCTCGACTGGAACCACTGGCAGATCGACGAATGGCCGGACAAGCTGAAGCTGATCGCCGAGCGCGACCGATCTGCCGGTCTGGGTTTCGGAAGTCGGCGTGTCGAGCTTCGGGGCCGAGGAGGTGCAGGCCTGGGGTTTGCGCCGGACTTACGAACTGCTCGCCGGGCGTTCGCCGCGCATCCAATGGTACAGCCTATACGACCTGCCCGCTGCCTGGCCGGCGACGACACGACACAAGGAGGCGGAAGGGTCGTCCTATTACCGGCACTTCCATATGGGATTGCTGGACGAGCATGGGCGACCGAAGCAGGTCGCGAAGCTGTTCCATGAAGTCACGCCGGAGATCGGGCTCTGCCAGTGGTTCCATTACGAGGACCATCGGCTGGATGATGCGGTACGCTGGATGAAGGATCTCGGTGTCACGTATCTGCGCACCGGACTGAGCTGGGCGGACTTTTATCGACCGAATGCGCTCGCCTGGTTCGATCGGCAGATGCGCGCGCTGGAGGATTTCGCCGTCACGGTCACCTTCTGCTTCACGCCGGAACACAAGGGGACCTGGGCGCACTATACCGCGCCACCGCAGCAGCCGGCGGAATTCGCCGAGTTCTGTGCCGCAATGATCCGGCGCTATGGCAGCGGCGCGGTGGCCAGCGCCGATTGGCGTCGCCGGCCCAGAAGGCCGCCGATACCTTCGAGCAAGCCGATGTCGCGGGGAACGATTTGACGATCTGCTGCTTCGGCTGGCTCGCCGCGAGCCGATCGATGTCCCGGTCGCCGTGGTGGTCGCGCACCCGGATGACGAGACGGTCGGCGCCGGCGCATCGCTTCCGCTGTTCCGGCGCTTGCGGCTGGTGCATGTGACGGACGGCGCGCCACGCAACCTGCACGATGCACACGCTGCGGGATTTGCGAGCTGCGAGGACTATGCCGCCGCGCGCGAGCGCGAACTCAGCGCCGCCCTGCGCGCTGGCGGCGTCCAACCATGCGACTCGTCCGGCTGCGAATTCCCGATCAGACTGCGTCTCTTGCAGATGGTCTCGCTGGCTGCCAAGCTGCGCGAAATACTGGTCGGGGTTGCCGCGGTTCTGACCCATGCCTATGAAGGCGGGCACCCCGACCACGATGCGGTCGCGTTTGCCGTGCAGGCGGCGGGCGTGCCGGCAATCGAGATGGCCGGCTATCACGCCGCGGCCGGATGGCGGCATCGAGGTGGGACGCTTTCTGCCCGACGCCGTGCCGATTGTGGTTCCGCTCACGGAACAGGAACGCGCCCGCCGCGAAGCGATGCTGGCCTGCTTCACCACCCAACGCAGCACACTCGCTCCGTTCTTCGGCTGGACGGAGGAGCGCTTCCGTCCGGCCCCGCGCTACGACTTCACCCGGCCCGCGTCATCGCACGTCTATTACGATGCGTTCGACTGGGGGATGACCAGCGCGCGCTGGTGCGCGCTGGCCGCACAGGCCTTGCCGTGCTGCGCGTCCTGAATGTCGCCTACCCGTTTGCGCCCGTGGGGCCGGATGCTGTCGGCGGCGCGGAGCAGGTCTTATAGGCGCTGGACCAGGCGCTGGTCGCCGCAGGGCATCATTCGGCTGTCGTGGCATGCGAAGGCTCGCTCACCGCCGGCAGTTTGCTGCCGGTCGCCTGCACCGGCGGCAATATCGATCCGGCGGCGCGGGCTGCCGTATATACGGCGATGCGGCGGCTCGTTGCGTCCGCCGCGATGCACGCCGACCTCGTGCACCTGCATGGCATCGACTTCCACGCGTATCTGCCGCCGGAAGGATTGCCTTCCCTCGTCACTCTGCATTTACCGGTGTCCTGGTATCCGCAGGACGCATTGCGCCCGCAACGGCATGGCACGTGGTTCAATTGCGTCTCGCGCTCGCAGGAGCGGACCTGTCCGGCGGATGTCAACCTGGTTTCGTCAATCCCGAACGGGGTGCCGGTCGACGCGCTCGTCCCAGGTTCGGCACGCCTGCCGCGACTATGCACTCATGCTGGGTCGCATCTGCCCGGAAAAAGGCCAACATCTTGCGCTGCAGGCGGCGCACCGCGCGGACATTACCCTGCTGCTGGCAGGCGAGGTATTCCCCTACGCGGACCACCGCGCCTATTTCGAAGACTGCGTGCGTCCCCTGCTGGATCGGCATCGGCGCTATCTCGGACCGTTGGTTTCATCCGCAAGCGCCGGCTGCTGAGTGCGGCGCGCTGCCTGCTGATTCCCAGCCTTTGTCCGGAGACGAGTTCGCTGGTGGCGATGGAGGCGATGGCGTGCGGCACACCGGTGATCGCGTTCCGTTCGGGCGCCCTCCCTGAGACGGTCGAGCATGGCCGCACCGGGTTTCATCGTGGACAACGTCGATGACATGGCAGCGGCGCTGCAGGAGGTGGTTGCGATTGACCGGCAGCATTGTCGGCGGACCGCGGCAGCGCGGTTTTCGTTACATCGGATGACCAACGCTTATCTTGCGCTCTACGAGCGTCTCGTAACATGCACACGATAGATGTGCTTACCAACCGACGCCGAATCGCTGCCGTCTGGCCGGAGTGGGAAGCGCTGTGGCGACGTGCGCCAAGTGCCTGGCCGTTCAGCGCTCCGGCCTGGCTGCGGCCGTGGTGGGACGCATTCGGAACCGGCCGGCCCGTCGTGGCATTGATGCGCGGTCCGTGCGGTCTGACCGGATTGCTGCCGCTGTATCGGCTCGAGGACAAGCTGCTGCCGATCGGCGTCGGCATCAGCGACTATTTCGACGTGCTGCTCGCTCCGGAAGCACCGACGGATGCGGCGTCAGCACTGCTGGCTGCGGCGTTGCAGGCCAACGATGCACCGCGATGCGATCTGCCGGAGCTACCGGCACGCGCGCATCTGTTGCGCGCCGAAGCTCCCACCGGATGGCGCGACAACTGTGTGGGCAAGTTCGCCTTGTCCCGTACTGTCGTTGCAGCCGGAACCGGCAATTCCGAAGGGCAGAAGACGCGATCTGCGACAGGCGCGCCATCGTGCCGATCGCGCAGGCGGCTGGACCGTGCAATGCGCCGATAGCGTGTCTGTTGACGAACTGCTCGATGCGCTTGGTCGGGTTGCATGCCAAATGCTGGCAAGCCCGCGGCCAATGCGGCGTGCTCGCCGATCCGCGCGGGCTCGCGTTTCACCGCGCCGCCGTCCCGCTGCTGCTGCGGGCCGGGTTGCTCCGCATGCAGGCCATCCGCCTGCGGGGCCGCATCGCCGCAGTCGCATATGCCATGTTGGCAGCGGATCAGATCTTCTTTTATCTGACGGGCTACGACCCTGACGTTGCGTTCGAAAGCCCGGGTACACTTTTGTTGGGTCATATGCTGCATCAGGCAGCCCGCGACGGCAGGCGGGAAGCGCATTTCCTGCGCGGCGACGAGAGCTATAAATACGCCTGGGGCGGCGTTGATCGCCGCAATGCGGGCCGCAGCCTGCGCCGCGAATGACTGGCGAGGACCCGCTGATCGACGCGCTGGCAGGCCGCATCACCGCGGATGTGGCGATCGCTCGACTACTGCTTTCCGGCGAGAGCGTCGCCAGTATTCGCGAGCGCGTTCGCGCAGAATGCGACGAGAGTGCCGTCTGGGCGGAGCTTGATCGTCTGACCAAAACGGCGCCGCTCGAACGCCTGCGGCGAATGCTGGATACGGCGGGAGTGGACCACGCCGCAGCGGCGACGACAGGCGCAATTGCTGCGCTGTTTGATCGCGCGGTGGCCGAATTCGCCTGAGGCGAGCGTTGCAATGTATTCGCTGGGCGACCCTGCTCGTCTGCAACTTGCGACCGAAGAAGTTGTCGATTGGCTGTGCCGGATGCATCTGCTCGGTCCGGACCTGGACGTGCTCGATCTGGGCTGCGGCATCGGTCGGGTTGCGGCGGCGATCGCGCCGCATGTGCGATGGGTAGTCGGCACCGACCTCTCGTGGGGCATGCTCCACCACGCGACACTTCGGTGCCGCGAAATAAGCAACATCAGCTTCGTCATGACAGCCGGACAGGATCTGGCGGCACTTGCCCCCGCGACATTCGACCTCGTTCTCGCCGTGGATATTTTTCCCTACTTCGTGCAGGCCGGGGTTGCCGAGAGGCACATGGCGGAGGCGCGGCGCATGCTGAGGCGGCCAGGACGGCTGGTGCTGCTCAATCTCTCCTACCGCAACAGCCGTGCCGAAGACGGCGCGGATGCCGAAAGATGGGCCCGCAGCCACGGTTTTTCCCTCCGGCAAACTGACATTACGCCGTTTCGCTCATGGGACGCCGCCGCCTACATTTTCGAGTGCATGTAGCACAGCGAATCGAATCGCGCAGAACCCAACTCCTGCAAGCAACCCCACGCGAGGGTCGGCACGGCAGCGGGACCGAAGGCGTTGTGCACCCGCGGCGGCTATGCCGCCGAGTCGCTGACCGCCTCCGTTCGGCTTGGCGGACGGCGACTGCCCAGCAGCATCGATAGGAGACGCGATCATGGCGTGGGCCAGCCACTCGGATTCTCAGCAACGCGGCAACGTGAAGGATCCGGAACACGACGGACGCTTGAAGGAGAACCGCGAAGCAGGACGAACGAAACGCACCACTTCCGGCAGCCAGGCGCGGGCGGAAGATCACGGAAAGCAGCCTGTCGGAAGCGGTCATTCTTCAGGCAGCCATGGTTCTCCCAGCCAAAGCGGGAGCCACGCGAGCCAACAGCGTGACGACGGCGATCGCGGCCAGAGTGAGAGCCGCTCGTCCGGCGGTTCCGATGACCTAAAGTCCCGTGAGGTACAAGGACCAGCACGGCGAGGTGCATCACCACACGCGCACATACATGGAGCAATACGAGGGCAAGAAAGGCGACCGCTAGGCTGCCGCTAGGGTCCGGGAGGCAACTCCCGGATCCTCTCTTCTGTTCGGCAGAGCACTACTGCGTTTCCGGCCGTTCGACCTCGCGCTTTAGCTAAAACTCGTCACCAATATGCGGATGCCGCAGGTGCCAGAGCCGCTCGTGCGCCGCGACCAAGCTTTCCATATTGCGCCGCCGCGTCCCGTCCGGCGAGAGTGGGCGCCTGGTCAGCATCATCTCAAGAATGTGCAGCAACTGCTCTGCCACTTCGAAATCCGACTGATCACAGGCGTGGTGGAACGCAATCAGGATTTTGTCTGAAAGCCGACGCGTGTAGCGTGGCGTGCCGCCAGGGCTGACCTCGCGAATGCTGGCTTCCTCGACCTGACGCACGGTGTCCTCGGTTGTCGTATCCATTGAAGGTTGGTCCTGTCTGTCTGGCCGCACACTGGGTCAGGTACAGGCTGTGCACCATTTGAAGGGTTTTGCACGTCATTAATGCGCAATCCGAGCGTTAAAGCCGCATCCTCCAAAAATTGATCCTGAACCTACAATAGACCAGACCCGCAGGGGCAGTCCAGTGATTGCCGAACAGCCGGCTTGCTTCGAGTGTGGAGCCGCCGCTCCAATTTGCGACAAATTTTGAGGCCAAACCGTAACCTATCCCGCGGCCTCGCCGGCAAAAGCCTCCTCCCATGTGCCTGTAGTCGAGGCCCTGCTGTATTCCGTGGCACGGTTCTCAAAAAAATTCGTATGCTCCACAGCGTTGAGCATGTCGTCGAGCCACGGTAGCGGGTTGTGGGAAACATGATACAAATGGTTGAGCCCGAGCTGAACCAGCCGCCGGTCGGCGATGTATCGAATGTACTCCTTTACCTCCCGTGCGGTCAGTCCCTGGACGGGGCCCTGCTCGAACGCCAAGTCGATGAACGCGTCCTCGTGGTCAACGATCGTCGCGCAGGTCAGGTAGATGTCGCGCTTCAGGGCCTCCCCCCACAGCTCCGGGTTCTCCTGCACGAAGCTGCGGAACAGCCGGATAATGGAGTTGCAGTGCAGCGTTTCGTCGCGGACCGACCATGAGATGATCTGACCCATGCCCTTCATCTTCCCGAAGCGCGGGAAGTTCAGCAGGATGGCGAACGAGGCGAAGAGTTGCAGTCCCTCGGTGAAGGCGCCGAACGCGGCAAGTGTCTTGGCTATTTCAAACCGCGAGTCGACCGTGAAGCTCTGCATGAAGTCGTACTTGTCCTTCATCTCCTTGTATTTGAGAAATGCCTGGTACTCGAGTTCCGGCATACCGATCGTGTCCAGCAGATGACTGTACGCGGCGATATGTACGGTCTCGGTGTTGGAGAACGCCGACAGCATCATCAGCACCTCGGTCGGCTTGAAGACGCGCGCATAGCATTTCATGTAGCAGTTGTTCACCTCGACATCCGCCTGGGTGAAGAACCGGAAGATCTGGGTGAGCAGGTTCCGCTCGCCGGCGCTCAGGTTGCGATGCCAGTCCTTGACGTCATCCGCCAGCGGGACCTCTTCTGGGAGCCAATGGACGCGTTGTTGGGTCAGCCACGCCTCGTAGGCCCAGGGGTAGCGAAACGGCTTGTAGACGGGGTTTTCAGTCAGCAGGTCGAACCGCACAGGGTGTTCGTCGGCCGGCTGCGTGATGCGATCCATTCCTGCCCTCCGGGTTTCTGCCAAGCATCTTGCCATATATTGTGCGGGAACGCCACATTGAGATACCACATCTCGCTTGCGCCGCTATGACCCCAACGCAGGACTGCAAACGCCTGATAAGGGAGCACGCACTTGGCATTGGCTTCGATGCGGTTGGCTTCTGCAGCGCGGAACTGAGTCGTGAAGCGCGCGAACGCCTGACGGCCTTCCTTGCCGCGGGGCAGCACGGCGACATGGGCTGGCTGGCGTCCCGCACCGCTGCCCGGAGTGACCCTCGTTCACTCTGGCCGGCAGCCCGCAGCGTCGTCGCGCTCGGTGTCTCCTACGCTCCGGATCAGGACCCGCTCGCAACGCTCGACCTTCCGAATTGCGGCGGCATCTCGGTGTATGCCCGTAACCGCGACTACCACGACCTGGTGAAGGGCATGCTGAAGCATCTCGCTCAGTTCATCGTGGCCCGTTTCGGCCCGGAGGTGAAGGTGTTTGTCGATACCGCTCCGGTCATGGAGAAGCCGCTGGCACATCAGGCCGGCCTCGGCTGGCAGGGCAAGCACACCAACCTGGTTTCGCGCACGCACGGCTCCTGGCTGTTCCTCGGCGAGATCTACACCAGCCTCCAGATCGCGCCCGACCAGCCACAGGATGACCACTGCGGCACCTGCACGCGCTGCCTCGACGTCTGCCCGACAAATGCATTCCCGGCGCCGTATCGGCTCAACGCCAAGCGTTGCATCTCGTATCTCACGATCGAGCACCGTGGTCCGATCCCGCTCGAGCTTCGGCCGCTGATGGGCAACCGAATTTATGGCTGCGATGACTGCCTGGCCGCGTGCCCCTGGAACCGCTTTGCCCGGGTCACTGCGCATGAAAAGCTGCGCGCGCGCCAGGACCTGGCGGCCCCCCGATTGGCCGATCTGGCGGCCCTGGATGATGCCGGTTTTCGCGCCATGTTCAGCGGATCCCCGGTCAAGCGGATCGGTCGCGACCGGTTCGTGCGCAACGTGCTCATCGCAATCGGCAATTCGAAGGACCCCGCGCTGCGCCCCGCCGCAGCGCGGCTGACCGAAGACGCCAGTCCCGTGGTGGCCGATGCCGCACGCTGGGCCTGCGACCGGCTCGATTGCGAGATTACGCCTCAGGCCGCCGGGAACACTTCGCCGAGAACCACACCGAATCACGCAAGTTCGTGAACCCCGCGGGCCCGGCGAGTCGGCTATGACAATGCACCGGAAATCGGCAAGCTCGCGCTTGCGGAGAATTCAACGTGAAGCAGGCGGCGGACCAACTCGGCTATGATCGGCCGGAGGATGTCGATCGCTGGCTCGCTCCAGCGCCGACGATGATGCCGGCCGCTGCGCCGCGGGGAGGCGGCGCCTGAGTGGGTTGATCAAGCGCAGCTTTTCCCTGGCCGGCCATCGCACCAGCGTGGCCCTGGAACAGGAATTCTGGGCCGCGCTTACCCACATCGCCGCCCAGCGTCAGCAGACGCTGACGGCGCTGGTCGCTGCCGCCGACGCTCAGCGAAATGGGGAACGACCGCTTGCTTCCGCCTTGCGGGTCCTCGCCCTGCGCGAATTCTTCCCGGCCTCGTTAACCCCTTCATAAATCAGCCAGACTAAGAACTATCCCGAAGGGAAACCCCATGACCGGCGCACTCACCGAGACAATTCGCAGGGCGGCGATCAGCGAACTGGTCCTCTCCGATCGACTGATCACGTTGGCCGAGGACGCCGATCGCGCCGGCTACACCAGGACGGCAGAACATTTGCTCAGCCTGGCATGCAGCGTATTCGATGAGGCGGCAAAAAGGCTGAACTGAGATCGCGTCGGACTGGGATGGTGGGCGCGACAGGGATTGAACCTGTGGCCCCTGCCATGTCAAGGCAGCGGTTGCCCACGCGAGCCTTGATTTTATTGGCAAAATTTGTGCTGATTGTGTCCCTAGTCGCGGTTTGTTCTAGGGTTTTCGGTGCCAGTGGACCCGTTTACTCCT
Source organism: uncultured Alphaproteobacteria bacterium (assembly GCA_963758595.1). Classification (GTDB taxonomy): domain Bacteria; phylum Pseudomonadota; class Alphaproteobacteria; order Acetobacterales; family Acetobacteraceae; genus JAMXLO01. Next base: position 186,885 of record CAVWWB010000021.1, on the reverse strand, counting down.
GAGCGGTGTTCTGGGGGCGTTCAAGGCTTTCGGCTCAGGTCCCCCTCGTGGCATCAGGCCGATGCGGCAGCGCGAGAGATGCGGGGCCTATTCGTGGCCGCTTTGAGGTGTGTAAGGCGGTAAACGGGTGGGTTCGATGGGATGGCCGGCCCCCGGCCATCCCGGTTCGATCGCTACCGACTGACAGTCAGCGCGAGCACGACAGTTACTAGACCCTTGATTTTCACCGCAGCGGTCGCGACGATCCGCCACGGGAGCTTGGCACGATTGAACATCCTGTCTTCTCCTTCGGAAGCGCCAACCAGGACACAATGGAAAACTTGCCTGGTTGGCGCGTCCATCTGAGCCGATATGCATTGTGGCGCAACGGCAATTTTACCCGCTTTTTCAAGGCCCTATAGCAGTTCTAATGACGCTTTCAGCCCTTGTCCCGCAGCCGTGTTTGAAGCCAAAAGGGAAAGCTGGCTTTCCAATTAGTGGAAGTAAGATTCCTGCACCGACCCAGCCCTAAGTGGCTCACGACATTGTGAGCCACGGCTAGCGGCCACGCGCCTGAGAAGCAGGGTGTCCGTTACCCAAGAATTTTCAGAGCTGAAGGAATTTGGGAAACCTCACTGGCCTGACAGCTGCCGCCTTATCTTTTCATCCTTCTGGATTTCCCGCTTGGTCTCCGGTGCGGCGTCGCATCGGGCCTTGCCATGGTAGTAGAAATACGAGTCATCGTACAAACCACTGTTGCGCGTCGGTCCGATCAGGTCGATCTCAATGGGGTCTCCAAAATCGTTCGTCGTGATGCGGACCGTACCGAACTCGGTGTCATAGTGCGACATCAGCAGCGGCGGAGGATCGGACGAACCCGGCCAAATCCAAGCCTGGGTTTGTTTCACGGGGTCTATTTGATCGGATTGCACGCAGGCCCGAACTCATGTGGTGATAGAAGTACCAGTCGTTCGCAGGGTCCGGGGCACGCTGGGCTGCGGCGGCAGTGGCAGTGGTGGGACTTGGTTCGGGAGACTGGCTATTGCCGCTAAGTGCATCGACAGCAGCGATCACGACCACTATCGCGCCAATCCCGACCAATAAATGGAGGGCGCTGAACCCTGCCGGGTTTCTGATCCCGCAGTGAGGGCAGGTCTTGGCCTGACTGCTGACTGATTGCCCGCATTCGCGGCACGGCTTCAGCGCCACCCCTGGCCTCTCCCCCTGGACCCTTCTCCTAAACCATTCTTCTAGCCGAAGAGCCCTGGGCGTCCCAGACAAAGGTGGGAGGATTCGCCGAAACCGGTTCGTTGCACCATCAGTTTCCACAGAATTCTGTGAAAACTGGTACCGTAACAAACCCCGCCTTCGAGCCCAACGGCTCTGATGCTGGGTGATTGGTGACTACCCCCGTCACTTGACCAATAAGGGCGGAACCGCCTTTAGCCGGTAAAACCCGGGCGCGCGGCGCCGATGGATTGGGCGGCAGCGTTGGTGATTACTTCACATTCTCGGGGGGCCGTCGCCAAGCAGGAATAATGGGCCGAGGTGAACGTCATTCTTGGGGAAGGGATGCCCCGATGAAAATCGCTGATCCTGGTGCTTCCTCGGCCTCTAGAAAAGCTCTGCTGGGGCAATACCTGCGCGTCGCTACAACCATGCCAGCCCGTTTAGCAAAAGCACTGTTTCATCAACTGCTGGCCATCCTCCCCAGAGCGCAACGAATAGCGCTGTATTACTTCAGAGTGCACGGCTATTGGCCCCATGTGCGTCATCCAAGAGCCTTTAACGAATGGGTACACCATCGTAAGCTGTACGAGAGGGATGATTGGTTCGTAGTCTATTCAGACAAGATACGCGCAAAGGAAATTGTAAGGGATGTACTCGGGCCGGAATGGGTCACCCCGACGCTTTGGTCAGGGAGAGAACTTCCTCAGCACCCAGAGTGGCCCGTTCCTTTCGTCATAAAGGCGAACCGCGGGAGCGGCTGGAATATTTTTGTCAGAACCGAAGAGGATCTGAAAGATTGGTCACAGACCAGGGAACGGTGCAGGTCATGGCTTTTAACTCCCTGGTATGCTTATGCAGGGGAATGGTTTTATGACAGGATCCAACCCCAGATATTCGTAGAGCCTCTGATCGGTGATGCCAGGGAATCGTTGACAGATTATAAGTTTGGCGTCTTCGGCGGAAAGATCGGGTACATCCACGCCGACATCGGTCGAAATGCCAATCATAGACGAGCTTTCTATAACTTAAACTGGAAAAAGCAATCATTCACTGTGGGAGGAACACCCTTAGCGCCTGACATCCCGCCGCCTGCGCACTTACGAGAGATGATAAGCGCTGCGGAGCGATTGGCAAGCCCGTTCTCATTTGTCCGGATCGACATGTACTCGTTGCCAGAAGGCCCGAAATTTGGCGAGTTTACATTCCTCCCCGGAGCTGGTTACGACAAATACAATCCCACGTCCATCGACTTCGAATTGGGGAAGCTTTGGGAGAGGGCAGTAGCGACATCCTTTCGGCCGATCCCGAAAACGAATACCTGATGGTGATTTTGCTCAGTCAAAAAACTTCCTCCTGCGGGTGTTCGTTCAGCGCATCCAGCATCTCCTCGAACTTGCCGGATATCAAACCGCCCCCTTGGTCCAAGCGGGATGCCATATTAAGCACAAAGGGCCAAACCTCAGGATTTTGCAGGAGAGCCACGACGTCATCGACGGCCTGTTGGAACGCATCCGTCCCACACGCACGGCACAATTCCAAATCCCTGTCGGACATACCATTGATCACAGTCTGAAATGTTGGCGTCACTCCTCTCGCGACCATTCCCGCAATCGAGCCGGCTACGCCAACCATGCGTCGCTGATGTGGGTCGAGCGCGTCAAATTCTGCTGGATCATACTGTACGCGCCCCGCCCATTGCCCACGATGGTCTCCGCCGGCTTCGGCAGTTACGATCAAAGAGCGAACCCCCAAACCCAATGCTACTAAAGCATGGCCCGCCTCATGGATGGCGTTCTGGCTTGGCTGGTCGTCCATTGGATGGGTCACTCCAGGGTTTTGTATTGGCGCAGCTTCAGGGTCGCATCAACGAAGGTGGCATCCGTCGTGAACAGTGGTTCCGGGGCTTCAACATCGTCCGGCTCCGCCATTGGGACATCAATGGGTGGCGGGGTCAGGGCTTCGGCAATTTCTTTCACCCTAGCCTGAGCTTTTCTGATGAACGGGTGGATTTGCCCAATCCAATTCACGGCCCCCTCGATCGTCTGCCGGCTCTCCTCGTAACCCGGATCGGCTGATAGCAGTGCATTGGCCTCGCGTTCCCAAGCCTCTTCAGCATCCTGAGTGCGTTCGGCTAGGGTGGGGTCATAGAACGGCGCCACGGCATTCTCGGCGATTTGCCTGAGAGCGGCAGGGTGCAGTGCGATCATGGCGTCAATCTCAGTCTGCTCATGCCCCATGACTTGGCGCCATTTTTCGACACGCGGGTCGGTCGGTTTCAATGGCGTTGATGGCAAGTCGAATTGCCGCACCTGATCCAGGGTTAGACCGATGTGGTGTACCTGGATATCCAAAGCAGGAAAGTATAAGTGCCTTAGTGCCTGAAGCTTCCGGGATACGGACACCGGCATCTGATTTCCGGACGGATCGAAGTCGGAGAAGTAGAAAACCACCGTTGGGCGACCGTCAGTAGCGGCGCGCTTAGCGAGGTCATAGATAAGTGTGTCGGATATCTCACCGGTAGGAAGGAGCAGCTCACCATCAACGTTTCGGGCAACAGGGCGCAGGATTTCGCCAAGCGAGACCTTCTCGCCAATGAAAATCAGTCGATACCGCTGCTCTTCCTCGAAGCCGGTGCAGGTCCAGGACGGCATGAGCCGGCCCACATCCGGCAGGTCCAGGGCTTCCCCCACAGTTATGTTCGCACTGACACCGACTGTTCGTTCCTGGAGGAACTCCAATTCAGGGGGTGCGTTCCGCTCATCCACGATCCGCTCGAATGGCACGTAACTGAGCCAACGGGCGGCCTTTGCAGCGTTGTCGGACAAGAAGGTCCAGCAGTAATCGTTGTTGATGTAAGGCTGGCCACTCGGCATCAGGACATTGCCGACCGAGACAATGCGGTAGTGTAGACCTCGCAGGTGTATGGAACGCCGGTTGTCCAGAAGGCCCTGCACCTGATCGGCGAACCACTGCCCGTTTTCGCGATTCGTGTCTGTGTCGAGCCGATAGGGGTCGTTTTGCAGAACGGTCAGCTCATCAAGGTTCAGCTTGCGGCCCCAGCTACCGAATACGAGTGAAGTGCGTTTAGCAGTACGAATGATATTATCGAGTAGGCCTTGCCCCTCGTTGGCGACAATCTCCGACACAGTAATTCGATAGTCCTATATTTAGGACACCTTCTTGCACGGGAATGTAGATGGTGATGCCGTTCGGGTTTTGTCTAGGCTGGGCTGGCAATTTTTTCGGACAAGCGTGAAAAAATCTACGGACCCTAGTTTTTCTGCTTGAGATTTTTATTCGACGTTAGGCTACCTTCCGTCACCGTAACGAGTCCCCCACCCACCCCCGCCATGGTCTTGGTAACGAACTGACTGGCCCCGCCTTCGGGTCACGCCACAACCATTCAGCAAGTCGCCAACCTCAACCACTCAACCACCGATCATATTATCACGTCTTCGTGTGCCATTTGTCAACCTGCTATAGGTGGTTGACAGAATGGCCATGTTGCTGATACAGGTTGACGCCTTGACAGAGATTGAAGATGTCCATTTACGGTTATGTGCGTGTTTCAACGGTAAGGCAGGCTGAAGAAGGCGAGAGCCTGGACGTGCAGCGGCGTAGCATAACCGGCTACGCCATGATGCACGGATTGACGATTGACAAGGTGTTCGTTGAACGTGGCGTGAGTGGCAGCAGGCCTCTTAGTGACCGGCCAGAGGGCAAGGCCATGCTGGACGCCCTTCAGCCCGGTGACACGATCCTGACACCCAAGCTCGATCGGATGTTCAGGAGTGCGCTGGACGCACTGGACGTGCTGGCCAGCATGAAGGCGCGCGGCATCAGCCTGCACATGCTGGACCTCGGTGGCGACGTGACAGGGAACGGCATCAGCAAGCTGGTTTTCACCATCTTGTCCGCCGTGGCGGAAGCGGAGCGGGACAGGATCAGAGAGCGCGTATCCGCGACCAAAGCCGACCAGAAGGAGCGTGGCAGGTTCCTTGGTGGCTCAGTGCCCTTCGGCTACCAGGTTGGCGACAACGGCGCCCTGGAGGCCGTGGAGGCGCAGCAAGAGGCAATTGCGGAGATGCACCGCATGCGGGACGCAGGAGCCTCACTGAGGGCTATTGCGTCCCAGATGAAGGCATCTGGGTATGAACTGTCGCATGAAGCCGTACGCGGCATCCTCGCGCGGCAGCAGGTGGCAGCCTAAAGCCGGGTAAGGCCCCAACGCCTGCCGAAAGGGTCCATGCCGACCAGTGGCTTGTCTGGCTTCCCGGGTTCGGGTGTTGGTGTCTCGATTAGGTCGGTGATGGTGACAGGTGGCTCGGGTATCTCGGGTGATTCGGAATTTGATTTTTTCTGACTCAACGTCGAGCGTTTGGTAGTGTAAATCCACGCGCGTGCGCGTGCGCGAGGCACTCTTCCGCATTTGCCACACTGCATCGCGCGCTCGGCTGCACTCGGCACCGCTCAATTGTAGTCGCCTGAAGCGCCCTACCAGAAAGCGCCATGCCTGAGAGTTGTCCATCTCGCGGCACGCTTCGAAAGCTTCGTAAATCAATGTCGGAGTAATCATCAATCTGTGTCCCTAGGGTCCAAACTCAATTGAGCCAGAATGCGACGAGAGCAGCAAGGTGAATTGCGGAGAGGTAGTTTCTGGCGAGTTTGTCGTATCGGGTGGCAATTCGCCGGAAGTCCTTGAGCCTGCAGAAGCATCGCTCAATGACATTGCGTCCCTTGTAGGCGAGTTTGTCGAAGCGATGCCGCCTGACGCGATTGGACTTGTTGGGGATGATTGGCCTGGCGCGGCGCTGTTTGATCTCGGCGCGGAAGGCATCACTGTCGTAGCCCTTGTCGGCGATGATGGCCTTGGCAGCTGGAGCGAGCGCCAAGACCTCCGGCGCCGCGGCGATGTCGGCATCCTGGCCAGGGGTCAGATGGAATGCGACGGGTCGGCAAAGCGGATCACTGAGCGCATGGATTTTCGTGGAGCGACCGCCGCGCGAACGGCCGATCGCCTGCGTGCGCTCCCCCCTTTTCCGCCGGAGGCGCAGCGATGAGCTTTGATCGAGGTCGAATCCAGCGACAGCGCCACTGCATCCTTGCCCAGCTTGGCCAGTGCCTCGAAGATCACCCGCCATCGGCCGCGCTTGGACCAGCGATTGAAGCGATTGTAGATCGTCGTGTGCGGGCCGTATTCCCGCGGGCAGTCGCGCCACCGCCCGCCCGATTGCAGCATGTGGATGACGCCGCTGATGATCCGACGATCGTCCACTTCCTCTCGCTTGGGACCGGTCAAGCCGTCCGGCAGATGCCGCCTAAGCGCCTTCCATTGTTGGCCGTTCAGCCAGAAAAGCCCCTGTGGCATTTCCCCTCCGCGAATTGGCATCACTCGATATGCGGCTAAGGAATTACAAATCGCCAATTAGGTACAGAGCCTAGCCCGCATTTCTCACATTGGGGAATCATTGAGCCGGAAGTGCGGTAGCGGCGGGCCAGCCTAGGTGACGGAGACGCCGCAGCGTCGAGAGGCGGCGTTTCGGGTCGAGCGCGATCGCGCGGTCGCGGGCCGCGGTGGGGTTGAGCGGGATGTTGCCTGTGCGGTGTCCGGTTCGTGTCAGGCGGCGGCATTGCGCAATCGCGCATGAGCGAGGGCTAACTCGTCCTGCCAAGGGCAGGCGGAAGCGAAGGCGAATTTGATGCGTCGCACGCTGATGCGCACCAGGGCGCCAAGCTTCAGCAGCCTGAGTCGGATGGTTCCACAGGTTGCCTTGGCGAATTGAGTATGCGGCAGCCCGATGCGTCGCAAGCCGCAGAGCAGCACATAGGCCATGGCGGCGAACCACAGGCGGAGCTGGTTGGCACGCATGGTGGCGGCCGAAGTGCGATCCGCGAACAGATCGAGCTGACATTCCTTGATCCGGTTCTCCATCTCACCGCGGGCGCAGTAGACCACCTCGTAGAGACGTTGCGCACCGAGCTCGCGAGATGTGAGCGAGGTGACGACGAAGCGAGGATTGGCTTCGCCGCGAGTGACCTCCGCCTTGCCGACGATGCGGCGGTTGCGGCTCCAGCTGTCGAGCGTCGCCCACATGAAGTCCTTGAAGCGGCGCGCCGGGCTGCCGGTCCGCAGGCTGTCCACGCTGGCCTGCATCAGTTCGTCCTGGATCGCCGCCTCCAGCCGTTGGTTGCGAGCCAGGCCGAACAGGAAGTCGACGCGATTGGCCTCGCACCATGCCATCAGCGTCTCGCGGGCGAAGCCGGAATCGCCGCGCAGCAGGATGCGTGTCCTCGGCCAATGGCGGCGGATCTGTGCCACGATCCGCGCTACTTCCTCGACCGCCCCGGCCGAGGCATCGATGTTGGACCGCCGCAGCTTCGCCGCCAGCAGATGGCGGCCGCAAAAGATGTAGAGCGGCAGGTAGCAGTAGCAGTCGTAATAGCCATGGAAGAACCGGCCTTCCTGGTATCCGTGCAGCGGGTCGTCCGTCGCGTCGAGGTCGAGAATGATCTGCCGCGGTGGGCGCTGATGCGCCTCCAGGAACATATCGACGAACAGGCTCTCGATGGCTGCGGCATCGTGGCTCACCTTGTGATACCGCGTCAGGATTGGCTGGCTCAGCTCCAGCCGATTCAGCGTCGACTTGCCCGCTAAAGGCGCGCAGTCCGCGCGCTTCGCTGCAAGCTTGCCAGCCAGCACCGCCAGCACTGGATCGTGCCGTAGCTCGTCATGATCGTTGAGATCCTCATAGCCCAGTGCGATGCCGACAACCCGTTGCAGAACCAGTGTGCCGACCGCGTGCTCCACCAGTTCCGGCAGCCGGGCATCGATGAAGCACGCAGCGAACCGCTCGGTTAGCCGGATCGCCCGATCGGTCTCGCCCAGCAGCAAGGCTCCGGCGTCGGAAGTGATCGCGCCGCCATCGAATGCCGCCACCACCTGCCGGCCCTCGACAGGTGCAAACTCAAACAATGTCGCGCTACACTCTGTCGGCACCGGGGAACTCCTCTCCTTTGCCAAAAGCCTTTGTCGCAGAAGAACTTTCGCCAATTCAGAGCCCCGGTGCAGCTACCCAGTGTGAGAAATGCGGGCTAGGTAAAGACATTCGTTTTCGCAGTGGAGTGGCCTTCGCGTCAGGTGCGTCAGGTTCCGTCAGGTCCTCACATAAACCTGACGCGCCTAACGTTAGGTGCGTCAGGTAATCCCTATAGGTTACCTGACACACTTGACGCGGACTGGTGGCCTGATGCCCCATGCAGCTACTCAATCCACCATTCATTTCAGCCCGATTTCCCCCTTGGCACGAAGCGCAATCAGCATCTCGCTCAGTGCAGTTCGCGCCTTGCCAGTCAGGTTGCCTTTCTCGTCCACATCCAACTGGCCACGCTCTTTCAGCTTATCCCTGAGCAGATTGCGGACAGCTTCACCGGCCCTATTGGCATTTCCGGCCCAACCATTGCCACCATCTCTTCGGCATGAATTGCCTCTATTTGTCTGCATCACCCTGCTTCCCTGCTCGTCAGCTTGCCGATGTCCTTAGCCTTGTCACTCGCCTTCACCGGCTCACAGGACCAGTGGTCCCCGGATAACCTGATTCTGACAGTCTGAAAGTCGCGCCAATTGGAAGGCTTGCGGCGCCTCGCCTTTCCGGGCGGGTCGAAACTCAGCTAAAATCGCCAAATCGCCTTCGGGGTCATCCTTACCGCTAGCCGATGTCAGGATGCCGACTGTATCGAACCGCCATGCCTTTGTGGACGTGCCGTACTGATGATCGCCATGATGCCCGGTGTGATCTAACCACACTTGCCCGATCCGCTGGGCAGTAAGCCAATGCACTAGGGGCAGTGCGCCCGTCCAGGACTCTTCCTCTTTCTGCACACCGTCCAGCAGCGACATCACGTTGTCGAAAACGATCAGGTCAATATGCCCTAGGGCGCCGAGAAACTTTTTCAGCCATTCATGACCGGCCACCGTGTTGAGCGGCGGGTTGATACCGATGCCGGGAAACTCGGCGGCAAAGGCTTCGCCATCAACGGCTGAATAGATAACCAGGTTCTCGTCCGGGATAGGCTTGCCGAGGCGCCTAGCAGCGTCGTAGGCGCGTTCCTTGATGAGGTCCTGTGCCATCTCACCATCGATGTCCAACACCACCCAGGACGCCCTGAGCGCCACTGTAGGAAGTCCAAACCAGGCCAGCAACGTCTACCGAGATCGCCACGGCTAGATTGGTCTTCCCAAGCCCCGTGCGCCCGACAAAGAATACGCGCGCCGTTGTCGTCAGCAATTCGCCTAGAAGCCTCTCAGGCGGGGCAATCTCCCGGTCAATCCACGAATTGATTGATAGCCGGGCAAGCAGTGACTTGCGGTCGGCGGTCGCCTCTCCCTGGAATTCATCATCAGGGTTGATGCGGCGGGACGGTATTTGCCAGTTCGGGTTGGCTTGTCTGGCAAGGTAGAAGAGTGTGCCCGCACCGATCTTGTCAGGCTGGCACCCGGTCATCTGATCCCAGCGTTTGCGGGTCTCGGCTGCACTGAAACTCGGATGAGGGCGGCACCAATCCAGAAACACTTGGTACCCTGCCTCTGCTCCCCCGGTGGCGGCAAAGGTGGCCATCGCCACATTGTTCCAGTCATCAAATCCTGGCCGGTGATGCTTGGCGTAATTTGGTATTTCGGCCAGGGCCGATGCAACGTCTAACAGGCTAGCGTGCTGCCCTTCCGATGATGCGCCGGCATCGGCCGGCTTTCGCTTTACGGCCTTCTCGATCAGCCATTCCGGCCAATCTGAGATACCGTGCTCCTGGAGGGCAGGCCACCAGACAATGTACCCGCCTTCCGCTCGGACATCGACACCGGGGGCAATCTTAGACGTGCTATTGCGCAGCTCGGGGTGTGACTTGAACAAGAGATGTAGGCCACCTCCACCTGTCTTATGGCGTCGGGTGCGTGGAATTTCCTGAGAGTGGTCCTTAAGCCATTTGTCGCCATCGTGGCGGGGGTCGATATCGAGAGCATCAATGCCTGACGCCTTACCAGTAGGAACACCCGCTAGGGCATCCGGCCATCGCGTCCACCATGAGCGTATCTGCTCGGGATCAGTGGAAGTGTCTTTAAACCCGTGTTCAGTCAATGGCGATTTGTCAGGCCAAGGCTTGCAGGGAAACACTGCAATTCCAGAAACGGTGGCAAGTGTGAGGGCGATGCCGCTGGCTACGCCGTTGATTCTCGTCTGTAATAGGCATATCAAAGGCCTCTGAGAGTGTTGTCGTTTCTACTTTCGAGCCGCAGTGCTGTCACAAGCCTGCGGCTCTTTCTTTTTAGAAAAACAATTTGCCTTTATCGGAATAGCCGTTCGGGGCAACTGAAAGACTTGCCAACACTGGCTTCAGCGCATTACGACAAGCAAACATCCCGCTTGATGTTGATGATTGCAGGTGCCTCCCGGTGCGGCGCTCAAGCCATCCACCTGCCCATACATCGAAATAGCCGTGCCTGATCAGGTCGCTCTGATTGCAGTACCCGCAGATACCCTCAAGCGACAGCCCTTTATCCGACCTGGGGTTGACGACGGCATGTATCGCCAGCTCATCCCAACCGATATCATTTGCGGTAGCAGCACATTGCAAACCGTCAATGTCGAATAGATATGCGCGGCCTATTTTTCAGTTCTCTCCAGGATTAAGGCCGAATACCCTCTGCTCTAAACCTGCATTGATTGCGGCGACGACAAGGTTACGCCACGCTTTTTGTCTGTCGCTCATTTGCCCGCTGTCTCCAAGCCCAACAGTCTATCGACGGCTGCCTTGGAGATCAGAGCTTTCCCGCCGATCTTCGTGCGGGGCAGCTCGCCAGTCTTCATGAGATCGACGATTTTCGCGCGGCCTATGCGGCTATAGTCCATCGTCTCCCAGACGGCAAGCATGGCCGGGGTGATGATCGTTTTACTTTGCATTGGTGAAACCTATCCTGCATGGATTAGGGCGGTTTCATATTATGACAGACAGGAAAGCTCCTATGGCTCCACGCGCAACGAATAACCCATACCCACCACATCCCGCCACTGCCGCAGCAATTCACCAGAAAGCCACGTTGGTTCCACGCAATGCGCTGCACGGTGCAAGTCTAATGCAACCTTATCGCTACCGTGTATGTGCGTGCTACAGCAATACGGGCAACGCAAAGTAACAAGCTGTGAACCGACTGCCTTACACTGAAGGGTTGGGGGAACCTTGGGCGGGTTCTGAACAAGCTGTTGGATGTGGGCGCGCGTCAATCTGGGCATCACATAAGCTCCTATACGGAGCCGGTGCATGCGGGAACCTTGACGGCGGTAGCCTCGGGGCTTATGTGAAGGGTTGTCGAGGCCCTTCCAGTTCAGTGGCTTCCGCCGGTGCATTGTTCCTGCAATGCATCGGCTATTGCTTTTCAAATATGCAGATCGAAAAGTAATTTCCAGGTGGCTACTTCTTCATCCTCGTCACGCGCATCTCACTCCGATATTTTTCGAGCCGACGCGTCCACCACGTCAGCCACAACTCAATTTCCGTCTCTGAAAATTCATCGCCGACACAGCTTTCAAGTATCTCAGCCCGTAATTCCGGGCCGACGAACTTCGGTGCCTCGCGACTAAAGGTTTCTGGAAACGCGTTCGCCAGCTTTCCATATAGTCGGCGATGGTGTTGCCGGGTAAGCTCCTGGTCATCCCGCTCGGGCTCTGGCTGCTCGTCCTGCTCGCTATCGATCACATCATCATCGTTGCGAGCGTCCAACCGGTACTGGCGCCGTACGGCTGCCCAGCGCAGCGATGCCGCACTGCCTTGCGCTGCCTTTAGCGTAGCCATCAGCACGTCCCTGCCCAACTAAGCAAGCCGCGTTCACGCATGGCCACGTCTACGCCCACAGCCACCGCGTGCAGCTCTCGCTGTGTGTCCAGCAAGTCTTCGTAAAGACGCCCAGCCTGCGCCACCGTAGGATTATCGGCCGGCAAGCCTTGCAGCTTCGCCAGCATTGACTGGACTACTTCAACGTCGTGCAAGATTCTCGCTTCGAGATACGGCAACAGCCCTGCAACGTGTCGATAGACAGCTGTTGCTGATGCAGCGTCGCTGTTTTTAAACTCACCGAACAATTCTGCTAAGCCGCTAAGTGTTTGCATCCATCTCCCGCTGATTGGTCGGGTGTCGTCAAACTGTTCCATGCTTCATCTCCAATTCCGCAACGCGCTTCCGCAAATCCAAGATCATCGCCACTGCATCGTGCAGCGCCTTTTGATACGATCGGGATCGTAGAAAGGCGGATACCTCTGCCTCCACGAGGTCGCTCGCACGCGCCACACGGTCGCGCTGGGCAATGGCATCTTCCATTCGGATGCCTTTGCTGCTGGTTTCTTCGCGCGGCCCGGCATCCATTGTTTGCCCGGTGGCCATGTCAATTTTTCTGCTGGTCGGGCAGGAGGGGATTCCAATTATCATCGTCTACTTCCTTACCTGTCCCTGGTACCCGTCCCAAGGCGAACGCGGCTGGCCGCTCGTTATCCGGCCAATGTCACTCGCATGCGCAGTCCCGGTGAACAGCGATCGCAGGGCTTTCGCGGCTTCGGTCGCCGCAGCTCCTACGTCGCTCAATACGATCACTGCGACATTAGTTGCATCGGAGATGTACCTGGCACTACCGATACCGGCAGCCTGCGCGTCGGCTTGTTTATTCAATTCCGCCATCGGCTGATTTGCGGAGTAGCCTGACGCAAGCTGTTCGGCAGATGACAAGTGCGAGCCGATGTATTTCGGCGTTTCCAGCTGCCTGCTGCCGCCCAACTCAATACGGAAGGAACGCGCCAGCGGAACCGAGGGCACTCTTCTGCGCCTTAACCGCATCCAGATATTTGCTGCGACCATGCGTGAGATCGTATTCAAGAAACTGGGTTGACGCTTCCAATGATTCCGGGTCGAGTCCACGCGATGTCGCGAAGTTCTCAAACTCACGCCTGCGATCGCCCGTCCACATCGCGAGGCCGCGTCCACCGGTCTTGTCGTGCATAACCGCACCAACGGAAGACTCCGCGACAAGGTTTGACACGATACCAGCCGACTGCTCGGGTGACAGTTTCAAGTCACCTTGCAAACGCGCCATCAATGAGAATGCACGGTCATTCGGTGTGCCTACGCCGCCCTTCAGCGATGTCCCACGCACGGAATTCATCGCCTCGGTCGTGGCTAGGATGTCCCTTCAAAACGTGATTGAGCAATCGGGCTCATGTAGCTCGGCAGGTCACTTGCAAAGCTACCCTTGTAGATACGAGACATTGTCTCTGGCGGCAAACTTTGCAGAATGGGTGCCAATAAGATCATAGGCGAAAGGACTGTGTGCTTTTGCAGCAGATTGATAATCCATCAAGGTCTGCTGCGCCGCAGGTGTGGACATCGCGGTATTCCAGGTCTGCTTATCGACGCCTAGAGATTTGCGAAGTCCCTCTTCATCAGTCGGCATCCCGCCGCGCCGATTGAAGTACGAGGCGGTAATCATCGTGCGTGGCGTATCGCCTGTTACGCCAATCGTCCCGGCGGCGTTCTGTATCGACGCTGCCGCGTTCAGTACGCCCTCGCCGCTTCGCATCAACGGCATGCCACTCGATACCATCCGACTCCAGAAGTCAGACAGAGCACTCATACTGGAGGGTGCCAATGCACCATTGCTGGCTTGCTGTTGCGCAAGGCCCAGCATGACGGCCGAGGTGCGACTGTGGTCCAGCCCCTCCCTGGTACTGGCCACCATGGTCTGGCCTAGTTGGCCGAAGAACTTGTTCTCCTCACCCGGTTTCGTCATGCCCAGCACACGGCTTTGACCAAGGGCTTGGCCTAGCGCCTGCTCAGGCAACCCGACACCGGGCGCCAGATACGCCCTGCGTATCGAGGCAGCGGTGTCAAAGGCTTCCGTAGCAGAGCGGGGTGCAATCCGGGTGGACTTGATGTTGCGTTGAATATCGAGCGGCCCAAGGCCCAGCTGCTCCATCGCAGCAGTGCGCTGTTGGGTCGGTACAAGATGTTTAAGATACCCAGCGGCTCCCTGCCCGCGTGGCAGGATCATCTCTTCAAGGTCGCGGCTGTTGAAGTTACCGGCGCGCCCCATTTGAGCTAGGCCGATGCGGAAATCCAGATAGGGCTGTTGCGCACTGACCAAGCCCTTGTACGCATTCGCCAAGGTGATCGGCGCCGTGAGCACCTTCTCGGCTGCCAACCCCGCAAGCCCAGCAACCCCCGCGACGGCCCCCAGCTTGCCGCCCACGGCGCCCAGGCGCGCAGGCCACCACTAACCAGCCCAGAGCCCGAGTGGCCCTCCTCGCGCTAGAAATGCGCTGTCTGCTTTGATAGAGCGCGTCCCGTTGCCTGGCTAAGCTGGCCTGCTGTGCCGGCGACATCTCGAACTGCGCAGTCTTCTCTAAGGTGCGCTCAATCTGCTTCAACTGCGCATCAACCTTCACAAGCTGATAAAAGCTCCGGGTCTCGGCGAACCTTTGGCCAATTGAACCCAAGCGCATGATGTTCGCACTTCTATGGGCAGCTGCTTCCGTGCCCATGCCGGTACGCAGGGACTCGAACCGACCAGCCGGGATAGCAGTGACGCCTATACGTCTGCGTAATTCAGAGTTACGGAATTCCAGTTGATCGATGGCTCGTTGCCCGGTGGCGAAGGTGCTGGTCGCAGGGGTGCGGATAACCGCCTCTCCAATTGCGAAATGGCATGTGCCAACCGATCAGTCGCGGCAGTCTGCGAAGCTTGTGCAGCGTAGGCTTTGCGCTCTTCCGAAGTACGGCCAGCAACTTGCGCCTGAGCTTTCTGGTAATCGGGATTTTGTGTATTCTTTTGAGTGCGTGCAAAGGCATCGCGTTGCGAATCACCCATAGTCCCGCGTGACTGTCCACCACCTGGGGCACTTCCCATCACGTTAATAGTCGCCAACTCCTGCCCCTCCGCGCTTGCCGAATATCGCTGTTCGGACGCGATCGTAAGGGAATGGAAAACCCTCGGCCGCGAGTGCCCGCTGTGCCCCGAGGACCGTTCCTACCTCGCGGTAGACCTACTGCGCTCTGCGAGCTTGCTCAAACGTCAACGGCTGCTTTATCGCTTGTTGTAGACGCCTTTCGGGTTCGCCTGACGGCAACGGCTTAGGTCCACGCGAGACGCGCGCTCTGGTAGGCTTGTGTGGTAGCTCACCGCCCCAGATCGCATGCAATCGCCGCAGCCATCTAGTCTGACAGTGACAGATTTGCGCAATGCATTGAGCGATTTGCGATCGCCAACCGGCAACGGTAGTTTCCGAGCGATGATGTCCCGGACGAGAGGGCCATAAAAGAGGCCGTCCAATGCGAGATCGCTGACCCGATGCATAGTCAGCATCGCCGAGATATCGACTCCGGGATGCTGTCCGGCCGGTGGCAAAGTCCAAGACATTCGTTTCACTTGAAAAGATGGGTGCGCGGTGCCCCGACAGCTGCCAGGTTTTAAC
This sequence comes from uncultured Alphaproteobacteria bacterium, assembly GCA_963758595.1. Classification (GTDB taxonomy): domain Bacteria; phylum Pseudomonadota; class Alphaproteobacteria; order Acetobacterales; family Acetobacteraceae; genus JAMXLO01. The sequence goes on along the minus strand of CAVWWB010000021.1, from coordinate 171,172 downwards.
ATCGGTATCTCACGCACGGGCGTTCTTGATACCGGTCGGGACACCGCGCGGTATCGGCGCTGGAATATGAGACAGCGCCGAACTGTTTAGCTCTTGATTGCAATTCTCGGCTCTGCGGCCTTTGCAACAATCGAAACGCCAGCACCGGAAAAAATCGACCTCACCGTTGGCGTTGCGCCGTTCAAGCCTTCCACGAACCGCTCGTACGCAACGGGGTGCTGCTCCGCCATCTTCAATCTGGAGAGCAACGTGGCGGCCATGATAGAGTTGTTCGTCTCTGTGAGCTGCTCGATGCCATCCGAGATACGATCAAAGGTGCTCGGCCCTGAAACCTTCACCACGGCCAAAGTCGGCGGTTGTGCCAAGCCAGTTTTGCCAGTGGACTTAGACGCACCGGAAAGCTGCTTCATCAAGCCGGGTACTGAAAGAACTTGACGCACACTAGTCGCCTTGGCGGTGGTCGGCTTCGTCTTCCTCGTCCTCGCGCTCTTCGTCATCGTTATCAGCATCGGCCTTCGCGGCGAAACGCTCTTCGCCCTTCGGGAACGGGACTCCCTTGATGGCCGATGACAGCAACGAAGCGACAGCCGTGACGGCCTTTTCTAGCGCATCCATGCGCCCATCCATCGACGTGGCAAAAGTCGCGTACGATTCGGCCAGGCCGCGTTGCGCAATATCCTTGCTGTAGTCGCCAACCATCGTGGTGGCGCCATAGCCGCTCGCGGATTCGTTGTTCCCTACCGAACTGCGACGCTTTGCGCCGTGGCTCGGATCGCCGGACCATTGATCGCTGTGCGTTACGATGTCAAGACTATCCTCTAAATCCCGGACGGTGTCGGAATCTGCTTTGGAGAACATTTTCGCCATCGCCGCGATAAAATTCTTACTGGTAGGCATTGTGTAAAGCCTCAACTATTAAATATTGTCGCCCGAACAGTTGTCCGGCGTCTCAAAACCCTATATAAGGCATCATTCCTCGAACGCCTATACCTGACATTATTCTTTTTCTAGGGTCACAAATGCCCATAAAACTCACACCGCAACAGCAGTTGCAGCGTTCAACGAGAGCAGTCATGGCGTTCCGTTGTTCGATAGCTTGATACTGGCAGGGTTCACCGCGGATCAGATTGAGCGCGACCTAATGGAGTTGGATGAAGTTCGGCAGCTTTACCTACAGGGTAGGACCTCTGGACAGAAACTACTCAGGGAGCAACTAACGAAAGCGGCAGCATCGGGCAACGTCAGCGCAATGAAGTCTTTGAAGCTACTTGAGCCGGAAAAGGAGCCTGAAGAAGACTGACCTCGCGGCAAGTGCGTGGATGTCGATGTTATTGCGTCAGTAGACCGTGCTTTTGCCAGGCAAAGAGCACTGCTCGAAGCGGAAGACCTTAAATGACAAAAATTCCCGAGTGCCCTGAAAACCCGATTAGAAAGCGTGGTCGTGGCCGTCCACCGGCATCCCCGGATGGCTTCAAGTATGTCCTGCGACTGGCCCAGGTCGGCATAACCGATGCGGACATTAAGAAACGGCTGGGGATCACCGATCGGACATGGTTCCGCTGGTTAGCCGATGGCGACAATCGGCAGCTGTTAGCGCAGGCAAAGTCCCGCGCCGTTTCCGTGATGGACGAAGCGTTGTGGAATGCGGCGATGTCCGGGAAGGTCGCCGCACTCAATGCGCTCAGGGTGAAGCTGATGTACAACCGGAAGCCGTGGCAGCGCTAATCGATGCCAATCCGATAGATTACAGCGCGTCCACTTGCGCTCGCCCTATTCCGCCCTGTAGTTCAAATGCGGGTCGCGCTCATTGTTTGCCGCCGTCCCGTAAGGAGATCGTTGTCTGAAAGCTACTGCTTCTCAGTGCCCCAGCTGGCGCATCTCTGGGGTGTGTCCACGCGCCATATCTATGACTTATGCGCCCAGGGGAAATTAGGTCACCTGCGGATAGGCAATCTCATTAGGATACGGGAATCTGACAGAGAAGCGTACAGAAGCAAGGTCATGGCACGCCCCAAGCTCAGTAACCCCAATTACCGACTGCAACAACGTGGTGACGTTTTCTATATCCGATGGTGGGAAGGTGGCACGTGGCGACGGCTTTCAACGGGGGCGACAGATCGGCGCAAAGCGCAAATCTGGCTCGCTCAGTTCATAGCCGGGCAAGGGGCACCGGAGCCACCGGCAGCCCCGACCATCGCCGCAATCCTTGACGGATACCTTGCCGATCGGAAGCCAGTTGTCCGGCATTACGAGCGGCTGGAGATGGCAGCCAAGCCGCTAGGGCGGCACCTGGGCGACCTGGAACCCGACCACCTAACTAAGGAGCGGGTCCGCTTCTATCGCGCCAGGCGTGCAGCAGAGGGGCAGGAAGTTGGCCCCGCTGACCAGCGCCGGACGAAGCCAATTCAGGACGGGACGGTAATCCGCGAACTCGGCATGCTTCGGTCAGCCCTGGAATGGGCGAAGCGCGAACGGTGGATCAAGGGCGATCTCCCGCATATCGAGATGCCCAGCAACCTCCACCCCGTGGCGAGTGGCTGTCCAGGGATGAAGCAGATCGGCTGCTAGGGGCGGCCGTGGGGTTTCACGTTCGCGTTTTTCTCAGTCTCTGCATTTATACAGCCGGCCGGAGTGGGGCGATCCGCGAACTGACTTGGGACCGGGTGGACTTCGAACTCCGGGCTTATCGACCTTGGCTCTGTCCAAGGTGGCAAGCACCGCGCCGTGGTGCCGATGTCGGACAAACTGCGCCCGATCCTGATGGAAGCCCGCGAGGCTGCCACGTGTCCCTATGTAATAGAGTACGCCGGCAAGCCGGTGGCCAGCCTGAAGACCGCGACCAGAGGTGCAGCTAAGCGGGCAGGCTTGCCAGGGATCACCCCGCACATCCTGCGCCATACCGCCGCGACTTGGATGGCAATGGCGGGGGTGCCGATGGAAGAGATTGGAAGGTTGCTGGGGCACCGCGATGTCCGGACCACTTGGCGCATCTATGCCAAGTACTCGCCCGACTATCTGCGGGGCGCCATCGCGGCACTGAGCGGTTAATAGGAGTAAACGGGTCCACGTGGCACCGGAAACCTCGAAAATCGTTTGCGTAAAAGCCCAGCTAAGTCTTTGAAAAGGATGGTGGGCGCGACAGGGATTGAACCTGTGGCCCCTGCCATGTCAAGGCAGTGCTCTCCCGCTGAGCTACGCGCCCATCCGAGCGTAAAAATACGCAGCTCACCCGCCTGCGGCAAGCCAAGGCTGGTGACAGCACGCCCCGCCCCGGCTTCTATAGGCGAATGGACGTGCCCGTTGCCGCCCCGCTTGCTCCTCCTGATCCGGTCGTGGTGCTACGTCCGCCCCTGCAGACCGCTCCCCTGGTGTTTGCCTCGCCCCACTCCGGCCGCTGCTATCCTGACGAACTGTTGGCCGCGTCCCGACTCGACGGTCTGAGCCTGCGACGCAGCGAAGACAGCTTCGTGGATGAACTGTTCGCCGCGGCCCCCGATCATGGCGCGCCCCTGCTTTCCGCTACTTTCCCGCGCGCCTGGTGCGACGTGAACCGCGAGCCCTGGGAACTCGACCCGACCATGTTCGCCGATCGGCTGCCGCCCTGGGTCAATACCGGCAGCGCGCGTGTGGGCGCCGGCCTCGGGACCATCGCCCGAGTGGTTGCGTCCGGCGAGGCGATCTACCGCGACAAGCTGTCGTTCGCGGACGCCGAGAGACGCATTCTCACTTGCTGGCAGCCGTTTCATCAAATCCTGGGCCGTCTCATCGCCGAGACCCGTGCGGAATTCGGGCATTGCCTGCTGATCGACTGCCACTCCATGCCAACCCACGGCCATGTCAGCCGCCTGGGTACAAAGCCGGCCGACTTCGTGCTGGGTGACGCGCACGGCACGGCCTGCGCCCCACACCTGACGCGGCGGATCGAGGCGCTGCTGACAGAACTCGGATACTCCGTCCGGCGCAACGACCCGTATGCCGGAGGCTATATCACGCGCCACTACGGCCGCCCACGCGATGGTGTGCATGCACTCCAGATCGAGATCGCCCGCGAGCTTTACATGGACGAGGCCCGGATCGAGCGGCTCCCTCGATTCGCCGCTGTGCAGCAAAAGCGTGACCCGGCTGGTCGCCGGCCTGATCGATCAAGGCCGTCAGCTGGACCAGACCTAGGCGCGACGAACCAAGGCGAAATCGCCGGAGGTCTAATCACGCGCGGCCGCACTCACCCATGCGCTGAGAGCAAAAAAATGGCGGTGCTTGTGGCACCGCCAAGTTTAGGGAGGAAACGTCCAAGAAAGCAGACAGCGCGGTCAGGGACCGCATTGCTGCGACGCACAAACTAGGTGGTTGCTCGCTGACTGCAAGTGTTTTTTTGCAGTGCACCACGGGTCAGCCAAGGCGCCCGGCTGCACAAGAGCTCAACAGCAACCAACCGCTAAGCCTTCGCGGCTAAGATGCCCGTATGTGGCGCTTTTGCTTTGCGGCGGCGATCACGCTGGCCCTTTCACTCCCGGCGATGGGCCAGACGAACCCCTTCCCGATGGCCACCGCTCAAGGGCTGCTCTGCCGCTCCGCTGTTGCAGTCGCCGAGAGAAGCAGCGGGATTCCTACACACCTGCTGGCAGCAATCGCCCACGTCGAGAGCGGGCGGCGGGATCCGCTTACCGGTGCGATGCATCCGTGGCCATGGAGCGTCAACGCCGAAGGTCAGGGCTCCTTCTACGAAACCAAAGCCGACGGCAATCGCCGCGGTTCGCGCCATGCAGGCGCGCGGCATACAGTCAATCGACGTCGGCTGCGGGCAGATCAACCTGATGCACCATCCGAACGCTTTCCCCAGTTTGGAAGTGGCGTTCGATCCGGTCGCCAATGCCGCCTATGCGGCACAGTTCCTCAAGCAGTTGTTCGCGCAAACCGGCGACTGGAACAAGGCGACGGCCATGTACCATTCCGCAACTCCGGAAATCGGCGCCGAGTACCAACAAAGGGTTCTTGCGGTCTTGCCGGAGGAGCAGCGGCTGGCTGGCGCGGCAGGCCCGAGCCCTTGGCCCAGGCGTGGGCCGCAACGATGGGCGCCCCCCGCCAAGCGCGATGAACCCGTCTCCACTCGGCTTTACGCGGGTCGTGCGGATGCAGCCGCCGGGGGCGGTGCAGGGACCGCATATGATCATGCTGCCTGCTGTTGCCGGAATGACGCCGCCAGGCCGTGGGCTGGACTCCTATCGGGCCATGCCGATCAGTTTGGCATTCCAACCGCCGCTACGGCGCGGCAGTTAAAGCGTGATCAGGTCAGCTTGACCTCATGATGCTTTACTCTATCCCGCCTCCGGTCATCACGCGCTAGACAGCGAATTCGGCGCGGATCTGCCGAGTGTTCGCCAAGCCCGGGAACCGGCCCGAGCGCGCGAGGTCCGTCGCTGAACAGAACGGGCGGTGCAGCCAGCGAAACCGGGCCATTCGGCGTTCCGACCGTGCGCGCCGCAAAGCCGGATGACGCGAGAACGCCGGGACGTCGTTGACGAAACCATAGGCCGTGTTCGCCGCGCGCAACTTCTCGGCTGCCTCGCCACGGGAGAGACGCGAGAACATCGCCGCGATATGCGCATCCACCTTCGCTCGATTGGCGACGCGAATGACATTGGTCTGAAATCCGTCCCGTTGCGGCAGGTCCGGCTCCTCCGAGAAAGCCCGCGCAAAAGTCGACCCACTCGCGCTCGTTCTGAATGGAGATCAGCACCAACACACCATCGGCGGTCGCGAAGGCGCCATAGGGGCAGATAGACGGGTGGGCCAAGCCAAGCCGCTCTGGGGCGCGTCCGGTGCCCTCGAAATACAGCAGCGGGACGTTCATCCAGTCCGCCATCCCGTCGAACAGGCTTACCTTCAACCCCTTGCCCTGGCCGGTGATGCCGCGTTCGATCAGCGCCTCCAATATGCCGGCATGAGCGGCCATCCCACAGGCGATGTCGCACGCCGAGACGCCGACGCGCCCAGGGCCGGCCGGGATGGCCGGTGATCATCGCCAGACCTGATTCTGCCTGGACCAGCAGATCGTAGGCCTTCATCGCAGCGTATTCGCCAGTATCGCCATAGCCGCTGATGTCGACCGTGATCAGCCGTGGCCAATGCTCGCGCAGCTCCTCCGAGCCCAAACCCGTGCGTGCCGCGGCACCAGGTGCCAGGTTCTGAATGAACACGTCGGCGCGCGCCAGAATCCGGTGCAAGAGCGCCGCATCGTCCGGGTCCTTGATGTCCGCCACCAGGCTCTGCTTGCCGCGGTTGAGCCAGACGAAATAGCTGGACAGCCCGTTCGCCGCCTTGTCGTAGCCGCGCGCGAAGTCGCCGTCGGGGCGCTCGATCTTGATCACGCGCGCGCCGGCATCCGCCAGCCGCGAACTGCAGTAGGGCGCAGCTACCGCCTGCTCCAGCGCGATGACCAGCAGTCCCTGCAGCGGCCCGTGCATCAATAGCTCCGCGGCAGCTCCAGCACGTGTTCGGCGATGTAGGACAGGATCAGATTGGTGCTGATCGGCGCCACCTGATAAAGCCGCGTCTCGCGATACTTGCGCTCGATGTCGTATTCCTCGGCGAAGCCGAAGCCGCCATGCGTCTGCAGGCACGCCTCTGCCGGCGGCCCAGGAAGCGTCCGCACCCAGCAGCTTCGCCATATTCGCTTCCTCGCCAGGCGTGAGGCCGGCCTCGAATTTTTGCGCAGCCCTCGCGGATCATCAACTCCGCCGCGCGCATCTGCGCATAGGCGCGAGCGAGCGGGAACTGGATGCCCTGGTTCTGCCCGATCGGCCGGCCGAACACCACCCGATCACGGGCATAGTCGGTCGCCCTCTTCAGGAACCAGCGCGCATCGCCGATGCATTCCGCGGAAATCAACAGGCGTTCGGCGTTCATACCGTCAAGGATGTAGCGGAAACCTTTCCCTTCTTCGCCGATCAGGTTCTCCGCCGGCACAATCATGTTGTCGAAGAAGATCTCGGTCGAGTTGTGGTTCATCATGGTGCGCAGCGGCCGGATCGTCATGCCGTGACCGACCGACGCGCGCATGTCGACGATGAAAGTAGACAGCCCGTCGGTGCGCCGCCTGGCCTGATCCCGCGGCGTGGTGCGGGCAAGCAGCAGCATCAGATCGGAATGTTCCGCGCGGCTGGTCCACACCTTTTGGCCATTGACGACGTAATGGTCACCTTCGCGCCTAGCGAAGGTACGCAGCGAGGTGGTGTCGGTCCCGCTGGTCGGCTCGGTGACCCCGAAGGCCTGAAGCCGCAGTTCACCGGTGGCGATCTTCGGCAAGTATTGCTGCTTTTGCTGCTGCGAACCGTGCCGCAAGATGGTGCCCATGATGTACATCTGGGCGTGACAGGCGGCACCGTTGCAGCCTTCGGCGTGGATGGTCTCCAGGATCGCCGCCGCGGCGGACAGCGGCAGACCGGCGCCGCCGTACTCCTCCGGGATCAGCGCCGCCAGGTACCCCGCCTCGGTCAGCGCGTTGACGAACTCGGTCGGATAGGCCCGCTTGCGGTCCAGTCCGCGCCAGTACTCGCCGGGAAACCGGGCGCAGAGCTTTGCCACCTCGACGCGAATTTCAGCATGCGGGTCGGTGGGAAGGGGCTGGTCCATGGCGCGTCTCCCGAAGCTCGCCTGGCTTGCTTAGCCCGGATGCTCTTACCGGAGAAGCGGCGGCAGCGAGATGCTGATAGACCCGCGCGGAACGCGGAAGATCAGAACAATGATAGCGCGATGTTCTCCATCAGGTCGGCGCGTTCCTTGTCGGCACCGGCCTGCCGCTTGCTCGCGGTCGCATATTGATCGGGGAGCGCACAGCCGATGGCCACGAGCAGGGCACCCAGAACGATCAGCAGTCCAATCATCGTTGTTCTCCGGCAGCCATGATGGCCACGCGGAGATTCGCAATTGGCGGCAATGCCCGCACTGAAACACTTCACCCTGCGGGCGAGAAGCCGCCAAAATGCATCGATTTTTTGGCGGACCCTTCGCGAGCGTGGCCACTTGGCGTGCGGAGTCAAAACACATCTGATACAATCAGCACGCTATGACCGAGAAGCCGCAAAACGATCCCGTGCTGACCCGCTTCCGTGCCGCCATGACGGAGATCTACGGTGAGCGCGTTGAACGGATGGTGCTTTATGGCTCTCGTGCGCGGGGCGATGCGAAGCCAAATTCCGATTATGACGTTGCCGTGTTCATCAAAGATGCGGGAACGTTCAGCGACGAAAGTGCGAGACTTGCTGCCGTCAGCACAGACATTCTTCTCGATACGGGTGCAGTAATTTCCGCTACGCCGTTCCCAGCCGGAGCCTACCGCGAGCGCACCGGCTTCATGCATGAGCTCCGCGAGGACGGTCGCGAACTATGAAGGCGGAAACCGCCGACTATCTTGCCAAAGCGCGCGCCACGCTTACCGACGCCCAAAAGATTGCAGCGTTGCCCTTGCCGCATATCGCCGCCCGCGAAGCCTATCTTGCCGTGTTCCATGCCGCAGAGGCTTACATATTCGAACACGCCGGCAAAATTGCTAAGACGCATCGCGGCGCGAAGTGAATTTGCCCGTCTTGCACGAGCCGAGCCGCGGATAGGGCGCGACCTCCTTACCTTTCGGCACCGCTTATCAGTTCAAGACACGTGCCGACTACGCTATTGGTTCGACCGCCGCGCCGATTACATCTGCCGAAGCCGCCGCCGCCATTGCCACTACGGCACGCTTTATCGACACCATCACACAGGTTCTGCCACCAGGTATCTATCCACCGACCGGGCCACGCCCACCGCCGTAACAGGCCTCGGCAGTTTGCAACCCAGGATTTCTGCACTCGCCGAGTAGCCGGTTCCGGCTCATACGCCATCGCCCGCATCACTCGGAGCCGGATCATTTGCGAATTGCGCGGCGTCCGCGATGCGTGCCAGCAAGTATTCCCTGCGAACTGTCCAGCCTTCACGGATGGGGCGCAAATCGCTGGGAGCGTCGTTAAAGGCCCCGATCATGACTTCGGCGATGGCTTCGGACAGGTGGAACACGCGCAACCCGCAGGTGGGACAAAAGCTGCGCCCCTTGAACGCTCGGACTTCACCGGTCGAGGTGAAGGCGGAGCGCGGCCAATCCGCGTAGAAGACGAAAGCCGCCCCGGTTGCGGCAATCCGCACAACGGCATGTGCCTACAACCAGCGGTTCACCGCGCACGGAAAAACGGACGGCACCACATAAGCAGCGGCCGCTGCGCACGCGGACGGCGGTCTGATTTAGGGCAGCATGACCTAGCCTGTCGGATTGCTCCACCATCTGTGGTCGCTCCACCAGTGCCCACGGATGGCACAGCCGCCATAAAGGCATCCTTCGAAGGAAGCAAAATTTGAGGGCGGCTGCTATGGCAGCGAACTAAAATGGGGGGTTCGTCAGTTACTGTTCAGGAACCTTTGGAATGAGGCGACTTCGTGCGCCACCACGTTGTTTCTTGGACACCGAGTGCCGTGTCTCGGCACTAGGCCACAAGCGGCCACACGTAGCGGTCCCATGTGAGACCGATCACTTCTATTTGGCCCCCATGTCGTGCGGCTACCCGTTCGGCAACCTGCCGCGAGCGTGTGTTCGTCGGCAGGATAACTGACACGACATAAGCCAGTCTGAGGACATCCCGCGCGTAGTCACGAACGCAAGATGCGGCCTCGGTTGCGTAACCCTGGCCCCAAAAGGCCGGATCGAACGTGTAGCTCAGTTCACATTCGAAGGTCAGCGAGACGCCAGCGGGCGCACCGTCGCGGCCGAACCAGCCTCGCCGCATCACTTGTTGATGGGGCACGGCCTCCACCGCGAGGTCAGTCAAGCCGCAACGTCCGATCAGCGCTCCATCTTCCTTACGCAGCACTGCAAGGCAACCGAGCTGGAATTGCTCGTAACTCGCGAGCGTCGCGCGCAACCACGTGGCAGTCCATTCTGGCGAACGCGGTTGGCCTCCCGGATAAAGATACCGCGTCACCTCGGGAATTGAGTGAATGCGTACAAAGAAGGATAGGTCGTCCAGCGCGATCCGACGCAGCACGAGCGCGTCAACTCCCGCCGGTCCATGTTATGCATCAGGGTCATCTTGAAGGTGCATCTCCACCCGATTGTTAGGCGGTCTGCGTATCGTCCGTTGCGGACGTATTACCCTACTGCATCTCGAACGATGGGCGACGGCTCCCACAGTGCCGCAATCCACCGCGCCGCTGAATCGAGCATGACCTCGCGCACCGCGGCGTCTGTCTGACCGCTCCGTGCCGGCACGTGGAAGGAGTGGTCGGCTCCCGGTTGCATGAGGAGCGTTGCCCTCTCACCCAGTTCGCCGGCCAACTCCCTGCTCAGGTTCTCGTCCGCGAGCGCATCGCGCGTTCCCTGCAGGAACAGCAGCGGGATATGCACCCCGAACAATGCGCTGCGCGTTCCTTTCCTGGCTTGCCAGCCGGATGCAGTGGAAACCGAAGAACACCAGGCCCCTGACACCCGGCAAAGCCGACGCGGCCTGGGCAAGCGACGTCATTCGGCCACCGAATGATTTGCCGCCGGCGAACAGCGGGCATTCCGGAAGGCGCCTACCGGCCTCGGTAACCGCCGCCCGCACTGTATGCTGCGCCACGGCGGGGCGATCCGGTCGCCGCGATCCCTTTTCCATGTAGGGGAACTGATATCGCAGGCTCGCCACGCCCCGGCGACACAGTCCGGCAGCGATGGTCGGCCATGAACGGGTGTGCCATGCCCGCACCGGCCCCGTGCGCCAGGACCAGGCAGGCATTCGGATGGTCGGGCACAATCAACAGGGCGGAGACGGTCTGGCCGTCATTGACCGTGATGGCAAGTTGGTGCGGCGGCTCAGTTTCCACGCATGTTCCGTGTGCATGCCAAGGGCGGGTTCGGGCCAGCGGTTCTGTAGGCGGTGGCGCGAGATTGGGTTAGTTTCCCCGGAATGGTCGCTCTCCGCAAGCCCGTGCCTGCGTGCATGACATTAGACGAGTTCCTGGCCTGGGATCCGGGCGATGAGGGCGCGAATACCTGGCAACTGATCGACGGTGAACCAGTCGCAATGGCGCCACGGAAGCGACGCGCATGGCGCCATCCAAAGCGAGCTCGCCCGGCTCCTCGGCAACCATCTATTGGGTGACAGACTCCCTGCCGGGTCATTACCGAACCAGGCATCGTGCCCCGCGTCCGCGCCGGGCAGAACTATCGGGTGCCCGACATCGCCGTCACATGCGCCCCACCCTCCAACGCGTTGATGGTGCAGGACCCGGTCGTCCTGATCGAGATCCTGTCCCCCTCCAACGAGGCCGAGAGCCGCGCGAACATCTGGGCCTACACGACAATCCCCAGCGCGCAAGAAATTCTCGCGGTCCGCAGCACCCGGATCGAGACCGAATTGCTGGTCCGCAATCAGGATGGCAGTTGGCCTGCCGAACCGCAGATCATCGGCCCGGACGGTGAAGTGATGGTGCCCAGCATCGGCTTCGCCGCCCCGCTCGCAGCGTTCTATCGCACCACCGCGCTCGCGCGCTCCAGCTAGTTCCCATGCCGGAACCGTCCTGGCAGGCTCAGGTCTATCTGCGTTGAAGGAGGCTGGCATCCGCCAGGTGGGATACGTTCCCGACGCCGGCCATGCGCAGCTCATCGAAGCGGCGCAGGCCGACCCGGAGATGCGGGCCGTGGTGCTCACCACCGAGGAGGAAGGCATCGCACTTGCCGCGGGCGCCTGGCTCGGTGGCCAGCGCGCCGTGCTGCTGATGCAGTCTTCGGGCGTCGGCAATTGCATCAACATGTTATCGCTGCCGGTAAACTGCCGGATGCCATTCTTTGCCTTGATTACGATGCGAGGCGAGTGGGCGGAGTTCAATCCCTGGCAGGTGCCGATGGGTAGCCAGCTACCCCGGCCGTGCTGGCCGCCGCCGGTGTGCACGTCCGCCGGGCCGATCGAGCCGACGAGGTCGCCGAGATCGTCGCCGCATCCGCAGCGCTTGCATTCGACAGTGCGGTGTCCGTCGCGGTGCTGTTTTCGCAGCGCCTGATCGGCGCGAAGGTCTTTGCGGATGAAGAGCGACGGCACGCTCGACCGCCGCGCAGTTGCCGCGGAGCTGCTGCGGGACCCAGGCGATCTGCTGGTGGTGACCGGGCTTGGAGCACCCAGCTACGACGCCGCGGCGGCCGGAGATCGGCCGCTGAACTTCTATCTCTGGGGCGCGATGGGCGGCGCGGCAATGGTCGGCCTCGGGCTGGCGCTGGCTCAGCCAAACCGGCGTGTGCTGGTGCTGACGGGCGACGGCGAGATGCTGATGGGCATGGGCTCGCTTGCCACTATTGCCGCGGCCGGCGCGTCAAACCTCGCGATCGCTGTCCTGGACAACGCACGGTTCGGCGAAACCGGCTCGCAGCTCTCGCATACCGGCCTCACCACCGATCTGGCGGCGGTCGCGTCCGCCTGCGGATGGTCCGCCACAACGGCGCGCGGCTGGGACGAGGTGGCAGTGCTCCGACCTCGCCTGCGGCAGGAGGCACTCTTCGCCGTGATCCGTGTCTCACCCGCTGAGCTGCCCCGTCATTTGCCACCCCGTGATGGTGCCCATCTCACGGACCGCTTCCGCAGAGCGCAGGGGATCACCGTAGAGTAACCATAGGTTGTAATTTCGGATTGTATCATGGTTGCTCCGGCCACAATTGATGCTGGCGGTTCACGGAGATTTCGCGGAAAATGCCAAGCTTGGGGAAGGTGGTGCCGATGAACGGCTCCGCAGCGGGTTGACGTGGCTGAGAGGGACGCGGTTTGTTGGGACGAAGTCTCGTGGAGACGACGGCGGGAGCGGGTCGGCTTCGCATCTCGATCTTCGGCGGCCTAAGTCTGGTGTTGTTGGTGATCAGCGCCATTCTCGCGCCGCCGCCGCCAGCAAGTGCGCAGCCCGCGCCGCGCGCATCCGGCAACGCGATTCCTGTGAGCGTCGCCAATGCCGAGCGCCAGGACGTTCCGGTCTGGCTGAGCGGGCTGGGCACCGTCCAGGCCCTTAACACGGTGACGGTGCGGGCTCGGGTCGATGGAACGTTGATGCAGGTGCCCGTGGCCGAGGGGCAGGCTGGTAAAGCAGGGCACCTTGCTCGCGGTGATTGATCCTCGCCCGTATCAGGCGGCGCTGGATCAGGCCACCGCAAAGAAGGCTCAGGACGAGGCGCAGCTCGCCAATGCCAAACTTGACCTTCAGCGCTACTCTTCCCTGATGCGACAGGATTTTGCCTCCCACCAGCAGGTGGACACGCAAAAGATGCAGGTCGAGCAGTTCGACCGCCGCACTGAAGGGTGATGATGCGACGATCGAGGCCGCCCAGCTCAACCTCAGTTACTGCTACATCATAGCGCCATTCGACGGCCGCGTGGGACTGCGGCAGGTCGATCCGGGCAATCTGGTGCATGCGAACGACTCTGGCGGCATCATGACCATCGCGCAGGTGCACCCAATGGGCGCCGTGTTTACGCTACCGCAGCGGGAACTGCCCGGAATTCTGGAGGGTATGGCCAGGGGCCCCGTGACGATCGCCGTCTGGTCGGGCGGCCAAGGGCAGGAACTCGCGCAAGGCACCCTGCTGACACCCGACAACGCGATCGACACCACGACCGGAACCATCCGCCTCAAGGCGACATTCCCGAATGACGACAACCGGCTCTGGCCCGGCCAGTTTGTAGACGCGAGGCTGCTGCTCCGCACCGACCGTCAGGTGGTTGCCATTCCAGCTCGCGCCGTGCAGCACGGCCAGACCGATCTCTATGTCTACGTCGTGAAGCCTGACTCGACGGTGCATCGCCAGCCGGTCACGGTGGAGGACCGTGGACCGGTCATGGTGGTCACCCAGGGCCTGGATGCCGGCCAGACTGTCGTGCTCGACGGACAGTCCCGGCTGCAGGACGGCATGCTGGTTGCCGCCACCGCCGCGTCGGCAACGCCAGGGCAGGCAGGGGGCTGAGCAGGCGGATGATCAGCGGATGAGCATCTCCACCCCGTTCATCAAGCGCCCGGTCGCAACCTCGCTGATCATGGCCGCCTTGGTGCTGGTGGGCATTGCGGCATATCCGCTGCTGCCCGTCGCCCCTCTGCCGCGCGTTGACTTTCCCACCATCGTGATCAGCGGCAAGCTTCCGGGCGCAAGTCCGGAGACCATGGCGGCAACAGTGGCGCAGCCGCTGGAAACGCAGATCGCGCAGATCCCCGGCGTCGCTCAGCTTACCTCGGTGAGTGTGCTGGGCCTGACCAGCATCACCGTGCAGTTCGACCTGGACCGCAACATCGATGGTGCGGCTGGTGATATTCAGGCGGCGATCAATGCCGCCAGCGCGCAATTGCCGAAGATAATGCCGGGGCCGCCGACATACTATAAGTCGAACCCGTCCGACGCGCCGATCATGATCCTATCGGCGCAGTCAGATGCCATGCCGTTGATCGAGAGCGACGATTACGCCGAGAATGTGCTGTCGCAGCAGATCTCGCAGATCGCCGGCGTCTCCCAGGTGATCATCGGCGGCCAGCAAAAGCCGGCCGTCCGCGTCGAGGTCGATCCTGACAAGATCGCAACCATGGGCATGACGCTCGAGGACGTGCGGAACCTGCTGGTGACCGCCACCGTCGATGCGCCAAAGGGCAGTATCGACGGACAGAACCAGGCGTTCACCATTTACGACAACGACCAGCTCACGCGCGGGGCGGAGTACAACAACGTCATTCTGGCGTACCGCAACGGCGCGGCCGTGCGGGTTCGGGATATCGGCCGCGCCATCGACGGGCCGGAAAACCGGCTGATTGCAGCCTGGCAGAACGGCAAGCGCGGCATCCTCCTGATCATATTCAAACAGGCCGGCGCCAACGTCATCGATACGGTCGAGCGGATCAAACAGGCGCTGCCACGGCTGGAGGCATCGATCCCGCCGTCGATCCACATCTCCACCATCGTGGACCGCACGCTGACCATCCGCGCCTCGGTCACTGATGTGCAGTTCACGCTGATGCTGGCGGTCTGCCTGGTGGTGATGGTGATTTTCCTTTTCCTGCGGAACGTCTGGGCCACCATCATTCCCAGCACCACCGTGCCGGTCGCGCTGATCTGCACGTTCGGCGATGATGTATCTGCTGGATTACAGCCTGGACAACCTGTCCCTGATGGCGCTGACGCTGGCGGTCGGGTTCGTGATCGACGACGCCATCGTGATGCTGGAGAACATCTTCCGCCACGTGGAAGAGGGGATGAAGCCGATGCAGGCGGCGATCAAGGGCGCCGGCGAAATCGGCTTCACGATCGTGTCCATCAGCTTCTCGCTGGTGGCGGTGTTCATCCCGCTGCTGTTCATGGGCGGTATCGTGGGCCGGCTGTTCCGCGAATTCGCGGTGACCGTCACCGTCGCCGTTCTCGTCTCGGCGTTCGTCTGCCTGACCCTGACCCCGATGATGTGCTCGCGGTTCCTGCACCACGATGCGGGACGCCATGGACTGGCATACCGGGGTATCGAACGCTTCTTCAACGGCATGGTCACGTTCTACCGACGCACGCTGGATGTGGCGCTGCGGCATCATTTCGTGACACTGCTGGTCTTCCTGGGCACGGTCAGCCTCAGCGTCTATCTCTACGTCATCATCCCGAAAGGGTTCTTCCCACCCCAGGACAACGGCCTCGTTCTGGGGATCACCGAGGCGGCGCAGGATATCTCCTTCAAGGAGATGATGAATGTGCAGCAGCGCCTGGCCGATGTGATCGCGCAGGATCCCGATACGGCATCCTATGTGTCGTCGATGGGTGGCGGCTTCGGTGGGCAGCCGAACAATGTGGGGCGGCTGTTCATCAGCCTAAAGCCGCTGGATCAGCGGGTTGGCGGTTCGCTGCAGGATTACATCAATCGCCTGCGGCCCAAGATCGCCAGGGTTCAGGGCGGCAACCTGTTCCTGCAGCCGATCCCCGACGTCCGGGTCGGTGCGCGTCTGGCCAAGACCGAATACCAGTACACCTTACAGGATGCGGACCTTGGCGAGCTGTACGAGTGGGGCCCGAAATCCTGAAGAAATTGCAGGCCTTGCCGATGCTGCGGGACGTCACCAGCGACCAGCAGAACGGCGGCACGACGGCCACGCTGGTGATCGATCGCGATGCCGCCGCACGGTTCGGCATTCAGCCCCAGGTGATCGACGATACGCTGTATGACGCGTTCGGTCAGCGGCAGATCGCGCAGTATTTCTCACAGGTGAACTCGTACCACCTGGTCATGGAGGTGCCGCCCGACATGGCGGGCGATCCGGCGACCCTCAACAAGCTCTACGTGAAGTCGCCGAATGGCCAGTCGGTGCCGCTGTCCAGCTTCGTCCACTGGAGCACGATGCCGGTGCAGCCGCTGTCGATCAGCCACCAGAGCCAGTTCCCGGCAGTAACCATCTCGTTCAATCTCGCCCCGGGGACGGCGCTGGGACAGGCCGTGGATGCCGTCAACGCCGCGATGCGCCAGATGGGCGTACCGATCACCGTGGCCGGCTCATTCCAGGGCACCGCGCAGGCGTTCCAGAACTCGCTGTCCACCCAGCCTTACCTGATCGCCGCGGCGCTGATCAGCGTGTACATCATCCTTGGCATTCTGTACGAAAGCTACATCCTGCCGTTGACCATTCTGTCCACCCTGCCTTCGGCCGGTGTCGGCGCCTTGCTGACGCTACTGCTGGCGCGCTCCGAACTGTCGGTCATCGCGCTCATTGGCGTGATCCTGCTGATCGGCATCGTCAAAAAGAACGGCATCATGATGGTGGACTTCGCCATCAACGCGGAACGGCGGGACGGGATGATGCCGCACGAGGCGATTCGTCAAGCCTGTCTGCTGCGGTTCCGACCGATCCTGATGACCACCATGGCCGCCATGCTGACGGGGCTGCCGCTGATGCTGGGCCACGGCGTCGGCTCCGAGCTGCGAAGGCCACTGGGCTATGCCATGGTTGGCGGATTGGCGTTCAGCCAAGTGCTGACACTCTACACCACGCCGGTAATCTATCTGTATCTGGACCGGCTGCAGCGCCTGCTCTCGCGGAAGCGGCACAAGCTGCCAAGGCTGGCGGAAAAGATGGGGTCGGCAGCGGCCGACTGAGGCATTCGCTGTGCAGCTCCGACGTGATCGGCGTACGGAGGATTGATCGAAATCATCCAGATGTCGGCAGTAACTGACGAGGTGCGGCAGCTCGTCGGCGAGCTGGATCAGGTCCTTTCAGCAGAATATCCGCCCGAGCAGCGCCATGGCCTGGCACTGGATGCGATCTTTCAGCCGCACATGCGCTTCTTCATCGCCCGTATGGACGGCAAGTTGGCCGGATGCGGGGGCATGGCGTTGTTCAGTGGTTTCGCCGAGGTCAAGCGCATGTACGTGCGCGACCGGGCACGCGGACGCGGCGTCGCCCAGGCGCTGCTTCAGCGGATCGAGCGGGACGCGCTGGCCGGGCGCGTGACGAGATTACGCCTGGAAACCGGCGATCGGCAGCAAGCCGCGATGCGCCTTTACGAGCGTGCCGGCTTCTGCCGTTGCGCACCGTTCGGTCCGTATGCTGCCATGCCACCGCAGGCCATCGCCACCAGCGTGTTCTATGAGAAGCTGCTGAGCAAAGGCAGCCCGGAATGCGTTATGCCACTGCCAGGCCAGCCTCTTCTGCCGTCGCGCGCAGGTTGCGATAACCGAGCCGCGCATAGGTGAGCGGATGCGCCTTGCGCGGATCCTGCTCGGCCTCGACGACCAACCAACCGGAATAGCCCGCTTCACGCAAACTCCGCAGCAACGGTGTGAACGCGATGCATCCGTCGCCCGGAACGGTGAATACACCTTCAGTCACTGCCTGAATGAATGTCATATCTTCAGCGATGGCCCGGTTCAGCAGCTCGCGCCGGACGTCCTTGCAGTGCACGTGCACGACGCGATGAAGATGGCGCCCAAGGAGCCCGGCCTGATCGCCGCCCGCGAACAAGCAGTGGCCACTGTCAAACAGCAGGCCAACAGCTTCGCCGGTATGCGCCATCAGGTGGTCGATATCGGCTTCGCTCTCGACGACGGTGCCCATGTGGTGATGGAACGCCATTCGCACGCCGAACGCCGCCATTCGCTCCGCCAGTTCGGTCACCTTGCGCCCGTATGCCGGCCACTCGTCATCGGCAAGCCGCGGCCGGCGGGAAATCGGCGGAAACCCCTGGCGGCCTGAGGTATCGGCATAGACCACGTGGCTGCACCCCAGGTCGCGAAGCAGCATCAGATGCGGTTCGATTGCGGCGAACTCGTGGGCAACGTCCCGCTGGTGGATGCGGCCGTCGAACCAGCCGGACACAAGTTTCAAGTGAAACTGCTCCAGCATCGGCCCGAGAACGACCGACGTTCGCGGGAATTTGCCGCCGAGTTCTGTGCCGCTGTAGCCGGCCTCTTGCGTCTCCGCCAGGCATGTCTCCAGGGGGATGTCATTGCCGAGTTCCGGCATGTCATCGTTGGTCCAGGCAATCGGATTGATCCCGAGCCGCACTGTCATCGCTGCTCGTCCGCTATGGCGGCACGGGCCGCGGCACGGACGCTGGTCATGCGCGGGGTATAGTCCAGGCGTCCTGCGGACGAAACCACGCCACGGTGCTGTCACCGGCGCACCAGCTCGTGCCGCCGTCATTCACGGTGTCCGCCAGTAATGGCGTGCCATCAGCCAGGCGCAACCGGACTTCCAGGCGAGCACCCAGGTAGACCACACGCTCGATATGCGCCGCAAAGCATCTTGCGTCGGGCGGCGCATCGTGTGGCTCGCACAGCTTCAGACGTTCCGGGCGCACCACAACCAGGTGGCTGTCATGGTCGATCAGATTGGCGGCACCAATGAAACTCGCGACGAAGCGGGTTGCCGGCCTTTCGTAGATGTCGCTCGCCGTGCCGACCTGCTCGATACGGCCCTCGCGCATGACCGCAACGCGATCCGACATGGTCAGCGCCTCGCCCTGATCGTGTGTGACGAACACGGTGGCGATACCTAATCGCCGCTGGAGTGAGGAAATTTCCACTCGCATCTCCTCGCGCAGCTTCAGGTCCAGGTTGGACAGCGGCTCGTCCAGCAGCAACATGGCCGGACGGATCACCAGGGCACGCGCCAGAGCGACGCGTTGGCGCTGACCGCCGGACAGTTGGTGTGGCCGCCGCTCACCCAGACCGCGCAACTGCACGAGGGTCAGCGCGTCGGCGACACGGCGCGCGACCTCCGCACGCGCAACGCGGCGCATGCGCAGACCGAAGCCAACATTCTCCGCCACCGTCATGTGCGGAAACAGCGCGTAATCCTGGAACACCAGCCCGAGATTGCGACGAAACGGCGGCAGCCATTCGACGGGCCGGCCCTGCAGGCGAATGGTGCCGCCGTGCGGCGCGATGAAGCCGGCGATCAGGTTCAAGGTCGTCGTCTTGCCGCACCCGCTCGGGCCGAGCAGCGTGACGAATTCCCCCTTCCACACCGTCAGGTCGATCCTGTCCACCGCTGTCACGTGGCCGAAACGTCGCGTCAGACCGCTGACCTGCCAGTGCAGGTTCAGCCATGGCCGGGTCTCGCCGAACAGAAAATTGCCGATGCCGACGAAGCGTCCGAACAGCGCCACCAGGGCCAACGGGACCAGCATGGACAGGATCGAGACTGCGGCAAGCGTCGGAGCAAATCCGAAGTCGAGAAACGCCAGGATTGCCACCGTCAGCTGGCCGTTCGCCGGGGCGCGCGACGAACAGCGACAGATTGACATCGTCGAAGCTATGTACGAACGCGAAGATCATGCCTGCCAGCACGCCGGGCGCGGCCAGCGGCAGCGTTACGTGACGCATGACCGCGAATGGCTCCGCACCCAGGCTCGCGGCTGCCGTCTCGACGTTGACGGGCATGTTGCCGAGACTGATCGCGATGGTGCGGACGGAGAACGGCAGGCAGATCACCACGTGCCCGATCAGCAGCGCCTGGAAGCCCATCCAGCGGCCAAGCCCGATCAATGACAGGAACTGCAGCAGCGCGATGCCGGTGACCAGACTGGGCAGGATCAACGGCCCCAGTGTGATCGCACGCACCAGCGCCTTGCCGGGAAACGCATGACGCTGCATCGCGAATGCCAGCGGAAGACCGGCCGCAGCCGAGATCAGCGCAGTGAGCGTCGCGAGTTCAAGACTGAACAGCAGCGGCTGCAGCCACTGGGACGTGAAAGCGGCGCCCCACCAATGCAACGAGAAGCCGCGCGGCGGGAAATATGAGCGGTTGTTCTGGTTGAACGCGACCGAAGCGGTGATGGCGATCGGCCCGAGCATGAACAGATAGATGCAAACGACGCGTCAGCTTCAACGTCGCCCAGGGCAGGCGGTTGGTCACTGGCTTGGCTGGCGGTGGCCCAGGGCGCTGGTGACCAGCAGCACGACCATGGCAGTGATCAGAAGGATCGCGCCCATGGCCGAGCCCAGCGACCAGTCCAGCAGCTCCAGCATGAAGCGGCGGATCATGGTCGCCATCACCTCGGTCGTCGGCCCGCCGAGGATGGCCGGCGTCGCATAGGCACTGATCGCAATCGCGAAGGTCAGCAGGAAGCCACCGGCGATGCCGGGCGCGCTCATCGGCAGGGTGACGGCAAGAAGGTCCGCGTGCGCCCGGCGCCGAGACTCATCGCGGCGCGTTCAAGGTTTGGGTTGAGGCTGTTCAGTGACGCCATGATGGTCAGCACGCCATAGGGCAGCAGCGCATGCGCCAGGCCGATGATGATGGCGAAGGTGGATGGCAGCATGATCAGCGGCTGGTCGATAATGCCGAGAGAACGCAGCCCGACATTCAGCGCGCCTTCGCGATTGAGCACGACCCACCAGCCATAGGTGCGGACGATGACGCTGGCCAGCAGCGGCGCCAACGACAGCGCAATCAGCAGGTGCTTCCAGCGGCTTGCGGTGCGGACAAGGAAATAGGCGAGTGGATAGGCCAGGAGAACGACGATCGCACCGGAAGCGATGCCAACGAAGAAGCTGCGCAAGATGGCGGCGAGATACAGCCGGTTGGAGAGCAGTGTCGCGAAGTTATCGAGCGTAAGCTTGCCGGTCGGGACAGTGTCCTCGGATTGAACCACGCTCACCGACAGCAATACGACACACGGGACGACGAAGAAGGCCAGGAGGAAAGCGGCGGGAGCGGCGATCAGGAGATAAGGCAGAAGGCCGTTGCCCCCATTCTCCCGCTCCTCTCGCATCAGCTCATGATCTCCTGCCACTTGCGCGTCCACTCGCCGCGCTTGCTGCCGATCACGGCACTGTCGGGAAATTCCACAGTCGCCATCTTCTGCTCGGTGACAATCTGTGTCGCCGCATACTCCGCCGGCCAATCGGATATGTCCGGGCGCCCAGGACTGGTGTGATAGGCCAGGTTGAAGGCGCGCTGCACATCGGGATCAAGGCGGAAATTGACGAACTCGAATGCCAACTTCTTGTTGGCGGCACCCACCGGCACAGCCGCCGCAATTGGCCAGGCCGATCGTGCCTTCCTGCGGTATGGTGAAGTCCACGGGATAGTTGTGCGCGACATAATAACCCGAGCGCGCGCTCCAGTACGGCGCCAGCCATACCTGGTCATTCTCGAAATAAGGTGCGGCCGCATCCGACATCATCACGCTCACGCCTACCCATGGCTTCTGCGCCCGCAGCAGGTCCCAGGCCGGCTGCATGTTGTCCACGCCGCCGCCTTTCAGTTTCGCTGCCATGATGAGCGCATAGACCGACAGCAGATTACCTGGCTCGAACGCAATCAGGTGGCCCTTGATGGTGTCGCCGTATGCCGTCGCAGGGTCCCAGTAGCCGGCCCAGGACTGCGGTTTCGACAGATGCGTCTTGTTCCACAACAGGGCGAGGTATTGGTAGTTGTGCACGACGCCGGTCGGCGGAATAATGCTCCGGCTCCTTGGCCAGACATGTTTCAGGTTCGGCGCCTCAGCTTCGCTGATCGGCTCAAGCAGCTTCTCCTTCTGGCCAAGGATCACCTCGGGCGGCGTCAGCTCGGCAGCAACATCGAACCCGGGTGCGCCGCGCGACGCACGGATCTTTGCGTAGTTCTGCGCGGCGGTGCCAGTATTGTCATACGTGACCTGAACGCCGAACTTCTTCTCGAACGGTTCGATCGTAGTCCGCATGATGATGTCCTGGAACTCGGCGCCGTAGCCGTTCACCACCAGCGTTTCCGCGGCAAGCGTCGGGACCACATACGGCGCCGCGAGTGTCGCCTGGAGCAATCCGCGCCGCGTTATGCCAAGCCGCGCCATCTCCCCTCCGCTCCGGATTTACGGCGAGTATGGCGGCCTGGAATTGGCGGATCAATCGTGCCGATGCGGGTCCGGCTCCCCCACCGGACGCCAGGCGCGGCCATCCTGCTCCAACAGCGCGTCCGCCGCATGAGGACCTTCGTGCCGCGGCATAGTTGGGGAAATCGGCCGCAGGTGTGGCGGCCCAGGCATCCAGCACCGGCTGCACCACCCGCCAAGTCTCCTCGACCATGTCGGCGCGCTGAAACAGTGTCTGGTCGCCGATCATGCAATCATAGATCAGCGTCTCGTAGCCGACATTCGGTTCACGCGGAAACCAGTCGCGAGTAGCTGAAGTCCATCTGCACCGCAGCGAGATCGACCACCGGCCCCGGCCGCTTCACCTCGAACTGCAAGGCGATACCCTCGTCCGGCTGGATGCGGATCACCAGCCAGTTGGGCGGCAAGCTCCTCGACATGCGTGTTCTCGAACGGCGCATAGGGTGCAGGCTTGAACCGGATGGCGATCTCGCTGTAGCGGCGCGACATGCGCTTTCCGGTGCGCAGGTAAAATGGCACCCCCGCCCAGCGCCAGTTGTCGATGCACAGCCGCATTGCCACATAGGTTTCGTACCGGACTCCGGCGCCACACCTGGCTCTTCGCGATACCCCGGCACCTGTTACCAAGCACCGTGCCCGGCACCATACTGGCCGCGTACCGCATCGCCTCCTTCAGCGCGGAGATCGCGGCGAACAGGTCCGCCTTGCGGTTGCGCACCGAACGCGCATCGAACCCAGACGGCGGCTCCATCGCCACCATCGCCAGCAACTGGAAAACATGGTTCGGCACCATGTCGCGCAGCGCGCCGGTCACTTCGTAGAACTTCGCCCGATGCTCCACACCAACTGTCTCGGCGACGGTGATCTGCACATGATCGATCCGGTCCCGGTTCCAGATCGGTTCGAAAGCCCGTTGGCGAAGCGAAAGGCCATGATGTTCTGCACCGTCTCCTTGCCAAGGAAATGATCGATGCGGAAGATCTGCTCCTCGCGCAATTGGCGACGAATTCGGGTGTTCAGCTCGCGCGCGGAATCGACGCTCATGGCCGAACGGCTTTTCGATCACCACCCGGCGCCACCGCTGCGGTCACGCCGTCGCGCAATTGCTCGTCCAGCAGCCCGGCTTGCCCCAATTGCTCGACCATCGGCCCAAAAAAGCGATCGGCGACGGCCAGATAGAACAGGCAGTTGCCGCCGGTCTGGCAATCGCGGCGCCACGTCGCTCAGTTGCGTCCGCAATTGCTCGAACAGGTGGCGGTCGCCGAAATCCCCCTGGATATACGCCATCCGGGCGGTCAGCCGTTGCCAGGACTCCGTTATCCACTGCGTCGATGCGGTTTTCGCTGTTGGGATTGTTGACGAACCCTTCCAGCATTTTGCGCAGGCTGCTTCGCCAGTCACCGACGCTCTGACTGACGATGTCGACGCCGATGACGGCGAACCGTTCCGGCACCAGTCCGGTGCGCGCGAGGTTGTACAACGCCGGGAACAGCAACCGGTGCGTCAGGTCGCCGCTGGCACCGAAGATCACCATGGTGCAGGGCCCTGGCGGCTGCGGCTGCCGCCGCGGCGGCGCCTGTAAAACAACCCGCCGTTGCGGGGGTGCTGGATCGGTCATGGATGGCAGCTTACCGTATGGCGCGGCGGGAGGCCAAAATCATGCCGCCGCCGGCGCTTTCATCAACAGCTCCGGGCGCGTTTCGCTGATCCTGCGCAGGCCCAGCAGGGCCATGTCACGGTCGATTTCCTTCGACAGCAAGGCTATCGCGTGCCGCACGCCCGCGTCGGCGGCATATACCGCGGCGAACAGGAACGGCCGGCCGACGAAGACGCATTGCGCACCCAGCGCCAAAGCCTTGATTACGTCGGTCCCGCGCCTGAAGCCGCTGTCGATCATCACCGTCATGCCGCGCGCCTCCACCATCGCCGCGGACAGGACCTGGATCGGCGAAACGGCATAGTCGAGCTGCCGCCCGCCGTGATTGGACAGGATCACGCCATCCACCCCATGTTCGCGTGCCAGTGCAACATCGGCAGGGGACAGCAGCCCCTTCAGGACGAACGGCCCCTTCCAGAGGTCCCGCATCAGCCGCACATGCTCCCACGACAGGCTCTCATGCGCGGCAATTCCCTTCACCTTGGTAGAGAACAGGCCAGGCCCGCCATCCGGTTCCAGATTGACGATATGCGGATAGCCGCGCTTCAGCAGCGTGCGCCCCAGCACACCTGTCATCCAGCGCGGGTGTGTCATCACATCCCACGTCAGCCGCGGATTGGGCCGGATCGGAAAGCCGAACCCGGCGCGAGCGTCAGCCTCGCGGTTTGAACCGATCGGCACGTCGGTGGTCAGCGCCAGCACGCGGATGCCGGCACGTGCAACGCGCTGCACCATGCCTCTGATCGCGCCCGCATCAGGAGACTGGTAGGCAGCGAACCAGGTGTTCGGGTTGACCTTGGCGACTTCCTCCATCGGGCTGATGGAATTCGCACTCAGTATGAACGGGATGTTGGCCTCGGCCGCCGCGCGCGCCATCACCACATGCCCGTCATAGGCCACCAGCGCGCTGCCGCCCATCGGCGCGATGCCGAAGGGCGACGCAAAGCGTTGACCGAACAGCGTGATCGTCCTGCTGTCGTTCGGTCACACCGACCAGGTTTCGGGTAACGAAACGCCAGTCGTCGAACACGGCACGATTGGTGCGCAGCGTCGTCTCGGTCTCCGAGCCGTGCGCCACATAGCCGTAGATCGCGTCCGGCAGCGTGTCTCGCGCGGCACGGTCGAAGTCGTCCAGGTCGAGAATTTTGCTCAGTTTCGCTTTCTGGTTTGCGGAGCGCTTCGGCAGCAACCGCATTGGCTCACTCCCGCGGGTCGATCAGCGCCAAACCGCTCTCCGGATCGTGGCGCTTTCGCAGATGCGAGGGATGTTCGGTGAGCACGACCTCCAGCGTTGGCCGCACATGTGCTTCGATCAGGTGGCCCGCCAGCGCGGTCCCGTCGCGGCGCCCGAGCACCAGATGCACATGCAGCGATCTCTCGTCATCCTTGGTCAGAGCGATATCGCCGATGAACGCCGCCACCTCCACCTGCTCGCTCACCGGATTGCGAAGATACTGCTTCTGCTCCCAGTCGAAGTAGCCCAGCACGGTATCGCTGAACGCGCCGATGGCGGTGAGCTGCGCCGCCTTCAGTTTCTCGCGATCCGCGAAGCTCTTGAGCTGGCCCATGACCTCTTCGCCGGTTTCCAGCACGACCACAAAGGTTCGCTGACCGCCGGCCTGATGGATGAGCTTCGTTCGCATGGCTGCCTACCTGGTCTCGGGCTACAACAGCGACCGGGCCGCTTCGGTTGCAGAGGGGAGAGCGAGGCGCAGGTAGTTCCGGCCGGATCGGCGCGGTGTGCCGTGGGGGCGTACCGTCGATTATCGGAGGGCACTTGGGCTGAGGCGAGCCAGCCCACCGGCCGCGAGGAGACCCGCTCGCGGCTGTCGGCCACTGTTAACGCCTCCACCGTGTCCGGTTTTCCGGCAACTGCAGGCGCCAGGCTACCGCTATCCGGTCCAGCCACAGCAGTTACACACCGACATGGATCGGCAGTCCCACTGGTAGATGAGTGGGGTCTATTATCGCTTCGACTTTGACGCTGTTTGCAGTCTTCACCACGGCAAAGCCGTACGAGTTGTGCTGTTAAGCCGAAGGGTCTCGATAACCGCGTTGCCTGAGTAGATCGACAGGATATCGTTTTGGTAGGTGTAGCTGTCTGCCGTAGCCAGCCCCATCAGGTCGATCTCTCGCTGGGCTCCAATATCGTTGGCCAGCGTCACACTGCCCTGAAATTCGCCTGGCTGGTCGATTTGCAGCACGCTTTTCGAACCAGCAACAACAACTGACTGATTGACCCCGACTGAGCTTGCGAATTCCATCCTGGCGTATTCGGCACTGAGAGTGAAGCTACCTGTGCCATTGACAGGCACCGATATGTTGGCACTTGCCCGACTGACGGCACTTGCAGAGTTGTTGAGGTAACCCGAACCGGCAGCGCCCCCGATAGCCACATTCGCTCCATAAGACGCGGTAAATGACCCCGATAGCGTGGAGTTCTTCGCAATATGCACACTGTCCGCGTTGTTGAGGTTGTACAGGTGCAGCGTGTCGCTACCCGAGACATTGATAGCGTTATGCGTTGAGTAGAGCGGCATAATGGTGGAGACGTTCATGTTGAGCGTCGAGCCGCCAGATAGGTTGAACGTCACGTCGGCGAGTTTAACCTGTGCATTGACCACAGCGCCGTTCGCCTTATTCAAGGTGACGTTGGCGCGATCTATACTGAGACTGTCGCCTTTCAGATCATTCCCGCTCACATTCATCGTGAAGGCTGTGAGTGTTGGATTTTGTATCGTGGTGACAGGCGCTCCAACGATTTGAAGCGTCTGGTTTTGGGCCGGCAGACCACTAGGTGACCAATCTTTCGGATTGGACGCGTTGTTGGCGCCTCCACCGATCCATGTGCGGGCGGTCATTTTGAATCTCTCCCGTAATATTGCGTGGGACGCCCAATGACACTCGACCGAGGCTCATCCGAGCTGGTTGGCAGATTGAGCGCGGTCGCGAAGGTGCAAACGGCCCTCGCCTCTTTGACGCCGAAAAGCACAAGAAGCCGTAAAAAGCCCGATTGATTTGCCCTAATGAAGCTTAAAAGCCTTACAAAAGAGAGGTGTGGGTGGGGCGGCTATATAGCGGCTATATATTGGTCACCTGACCACGACGGACAGCTCCACCGGCTTAAACCGACAACGACCGTCCGTCAGATCAGGTGTTGCCCTAGAACAGTCATGCAGCCCCGGCCAGGCGTGGACGCACCTCCTCGGTCACCACCGTGAATCCGGCGAGCTGGCAAGGGCCGAACGAGGTCACCATGGCGACATCCGTCGCGTCCCGGCCGCGGGCCATCAATATCCGACCGATCCGAGGTGTGTTGTGGCGTGCGTCGAAGGTATGCCACTGGCCACCCAGATACGCCTCGAACCAGGCGCTGAAATCCATCGGAGCATCGGCCGGCGGCACGCCGATGTCGCCCAGAAAGCCAGTGCAGTAACGGGCAGGGATGTTCATGCAGCGGCACAACGTCACCGCAAGATGGGCGAAGTCGCGGCACACCCCGCACCGCTCGCCGTGTCCAGTGAAGGCTGTTCGGGTCGGGTCGGCATGCTCATAGCCGAACGTGATCCGGTCATGCACGTAGTCGCAGATCGCCTGGACCCTCGCCCACCCGGGCGGGGTGCCACCGAACAATGACCAGGCAAGGTCAGAGAGCCGGTCGGTTTCGCAATAGCGGCTGCCCAACAGGAAAACCAAAGCCTCGTCTGGCAGTTCATCGATACCGTGTTGCACCGCGTCCGCCACGACGGGGTCCGGCGCGCCGGTGTCGCGGACGACGAATTCCGTCGCCATGGTCAGGCGCCCGGCGGGCGCAACGATCCGGTGGCATAGGTTGGCGAAGCTGTCGTGATACTCGGTCGCGACGATCGGCGGGTCGAAGCGCATCTGGTGCGGTCCTTCCGGGTCCGGCAGTCGCGACGGGTGCGGGCTCAGCACAAGCAGCATCGGCGTTGGCTGCGAGCAGTCGTAGACAATCTCGAATCCAGCTCTGATCCGCACGTGGAATCTCCCAGCGAAAATGGTTTACGGAACGGCTCACGACGACGACGTCTGAACGTACGGTTCGGCAGGAGGCGCGATCCCCTCCCGGGAGGGGTTCTCCATGGTGACGTTGACCTCTACCGTCATGCCCAGATTGTCAGACGGGAATCCGAACCAGGTGCCACTCAGCGGCACCGCCTGTCGCGCATCGCGCGCCACCGCGACCCGGATAAGATCGCGATTCCCGACAATGCCGTTCGTCGGGTCGAACTCCACCCAGCCCGCGCCGGGAAGATAGATCCGCGCCCAGGCATGGGTCGCTCCGCCGCCCAGATGAGCGCCATGGTCGCGGCTCGGCACGTACAGGTACCCCGACACGAACCGGGCAGCGAGGCCCAGCGACCGCGCGGCCTCGATCATCAGCACGGCGAAGTCCCGGCACGTGCCGCTGCCGACTCTGCAGCGTCTTCGCAGGGTCCTGGATGCCGCCGTCGTAGCGCGGCACGTAGCTGTGCTCCTGCTTGATCGCGTCGTTCATGTCACTCAGCAGGTCCAGAACCTGGGTCGGCCCATCATGACGCAGGAAGCGCTGTGCCCACTTGTCAGTAACGTGCTCCGGATCGGCATACAGACGCTCGATCGAGCGCGCCAGATCGGGCATCTCATCGCTGCTGTAGGACAGCGGATATATCTGTGCGTGCTCATCCAGACGGAAATCGAGTGCGTGCTGCGGCCGATGATCGAGCCGCACGGTGTTTTCAAAGCGCAGTTCGCGCGTGCGGCCGGTAAATCGTGCGATCGCGACACTGTTGCCGAACACGTCGTGTACCCAGAACAGCTCCGAGGGCGCCGGTGTTATTTCCAGCCTTTCGTCAAGCAGCCGCTGGTCATGCCCCTCACGCGGCCGCAGCATCATCCGATGCTCACCCAGGCTGACCGGCTGTTTGTAGCGATAGGTCGTGATGTGGCGGACCGTGAGAACCGGCATTCCGCTCAGGCCTGTAGCTGGTTCAAAGCAACCGGTGAACCGGTGCCGGTCCCGAAGAACGCCTCTCCCAGGTCATCGGTTGCGGCGATCAGGCGTTTCTGCACGAGTTCCAGGTACTCGTGCAGACCGCGCGCGATGATCTGCTGGATGTCAAGCATCGCAAGCTCGTTTCGCAGACCGCCCAGTGAAGCAGCGGCGGCCACGCCTCCCGCCAGTTCATGGCGAGTTCTCAGCACGGCGAGCAGTCGGTCCGCCTCCGCCACCGAGAACGCGACCGACCGTGGGAACCGGGGATGCAACAGCAGAAACGCGGCGACGCCACTAGGCGTCACGCCCGTCGATACCGCACGGAGATAGGCATAATGCCCGGCTGCTGACCGCAGCACCGCATCCCATTGGCCAATATCGATGGGCGTACCGACGTCGGCAACATGTGGCAGCAATGTGTGATACTTGATGTCCAGCAGCCGGGTCGTCGCGTCCGCGCGCTCGATGTAACGGCCGAGCCGGTAGAAGTAGGACACCTGATCGCGATGCAGCGTGCCGTCGACGATCCCAGTGTGTGTCTGGCACGCCTCCTTGATGCGATTGAACAGGCGGGTCAGGCCACCGGGAGCGAGCGCCTGATCATCAAGCGTTTGCAGCCATTTGTTGAAGATGTTCAGATGTGCCCACATCTCGTTTGAAATCAGCGGGCGCAGAATCCGTGCGTTCTCCCGCGCCATGCCGATGCCGCTGACGATTGAGGTGGGATTGCTGCCATCAGTGACATAGAATTGCAGCACCGCCTTGGCGGTCGGGCTCGTATGAATGGCGGCAAACCGCTCCTGATCGGAATGCAACTCCAGCAGCGGATGCCAATGCTGAGCTCCCTGCCGGTCCCGGGCGAAGGTGGCGTTGGTCTCGAGAATTCGCGCGAGATTCTCGGCTCGCTCGACGTAGCGGGCAAGCCAGAAGATCGCCAGCGCGTAGCGCGCAAGAAGAATGTCAGGCAAGAACCCAGGTATCTTTCGAACCACCGCCCTGCGACGAATTGACCACCAGCAAGCCGCGCTGCAGCGCCACGCGCGTGAGACCACCTGGCAGCACCCAGGTGGTTTTGCCGGTTACCGCGAAAGGCCGGAGATCGACATGGCGAGGCTCGACCTTGTCGCCGATCAGCGTGGGCGTGACCGAAAGATCGACGCAGGGCTGGCTGATGAAGTTGCCGGGGTCTGCCTGGAGTTGCGCACGGCAGGCGGCAAGTTCCGCAGCCGAGGCTCGCGGTCCGATGACGATTCCGTGGCCCCCGGATCCCCCGACGGGTTTGATGACCAGGTCCTCGAGATGATCCAGGGTAAAGCGCAATCCGTCCGGGTCGCGGCAGATATGGGTCTCGACATTCGGCAGGATCGGATCCTGATCCAGGTAATAGCGCATGATCCGCGGCATATAGGCGTACATTGCCTTGTCGTCGGCGACGCCAGTGCCGACCGCGTTGGCCAAAGTAACCTTGCCTGCCCGATAGGCCCGCATCAGCCCAGGCACGCCGATCGTGCTGTCGGGCCGGAACGCCTCGGGGTCCAGGAAGTCATCGTCCAGCCGCCGATACAGCACCGACACGCGCGCCAGTCCGCCGGTGGTGCGCATGTAGACCCGGTCATCCTCGCCAACCACCAGATCGCGACCTTCGACCAGCGGCACGCCCATTTCCCGGGCCAGGAACACATGCTCGAAAAACGCGGAATTGTAGGTGCCGGGCGACAGCAGCGACACCTGCAGATCGCTGTCGCCCGCCGGCGCAACCTCGCGCAGCGCCGTGATCAGATGATGGCCATAATCCCCCACCGGTCGCAGCGGCATCTGCTCCAGCAGCTCGGGGAATGCGCGCATCATCGTATGCCGGTTTGAGATCACATAACTGATCCCGGACGGTGTTCGGGCATTGTCCTCAAGCACGCGGAGCACGCCGGCGCGGTCGCGCACGATGTCAATGCCACAGACATGTACATAGGTGCCGCAGGGTGGGTTGAGATGCTTCACCTGTGGCCGGTAGTTCGCGTTGCCCAGCACCAAGTCAGCGGGGATCACCCGGTCAGCAAGAATCCTCTGTTCATGATAGATGTCGTGCAAAAGCAGATTCAGCGCCGTGACACGCTGGCGCACTCCAGCCTCCAGGATCTGCCACTCATCCGACGGAATGATACGAGGGATGGCATCGAACGGCAGAACCCGATCGATTGCATCCTTGTCGGAGTAGACCGTGAAGGTGACGCCAAGGTCACTCAGTTCGGCCTCGGCCTCGGTGGCGCGGCGGCGGAACTCGGCGACCGACAGGCAACCAAGCCGGTCCCGGATCGCGTGAGTCACCTCCCCGCGTGACATCTCACAGAAATCAGCACCTGGTTGGTAATCAGCCAGCACGATGGGATCCGGGTTGTGCATTGCACCAGGGCACCATTCTAGCGCCCATTGCCCCTCCGATGTCCAGTAACTCACGCGCACTGCCGCATTTTAAGGATTATGCTTCCTGATTGATCAATAACCGTCTGCGGCGGCAGCATGCTGCCGCCAAAATTGGCGGGCACCGACAGTGACCGGAGACCCTGCCCGGCGACACTCGGCGCACGAGATGCGCAAGGCGACGCCGAGCCGCCACCAGCGCTGCGCCGCTGCCAAACAGCTTACGTGCGTCAACCGGGCGCTGCGGATATGCGCACCCAGCCCATGTCGCTGCGTTGCCGGCAATCCCTATGACGGGCATACGCTGGCCGCGGTCATCCGGAACAGTGCTCGCTCTTACGCAGCGCGGCGCTCTTCGCATGGAACGTTTGCGTCTGATACCAAACACCGAAAAGAATGACTTCTTGTTTGCGACCTCACCGTCATGGTCGGCGACAGCTACGAAGCCCGGGGTCGCGTCCGTCAACGCGGTGTAGATTCGCGGTAGAGCGAAAGTGCCGATCGGGCCGGTGGTTCCGGTGGAAATGAGAGCGAAGGACGGCACAGACGATTGTGCTGCGACCGCGATCACCGCCGTCAAGCCCTGCGCCTTCGGCGCCCCGCTGCGCGGCTGCGGGGCTTGACTGCGGCGCCACGGTCGAGCGTTTGGCATAGGTGCCGTCGACGCCGCAGTCTGTCTGTCGCGCTCCTGCATCATGCCGCGGACGGGAGTTGCCTGTGCTCAGCCTCGGTGGCCGGACTGAACAGCTCTGCCATCGCTTCAACCTGCATGTAGCGGTGCTGCAACTGCCACTCATCGTTCTGTTCCAGCAGCACGGCGCCGATCAGCCGGATGATTGAGACTTCATTGGGAAATATGCCGACCACATCCGCCCGCCGCTTGACCTCCTTGTTCAAGCGTTCGAGCGGGTTCGTGCTGTGGATCTTGGCGCGGTGCTGCTCGGGGAAGTCCAGATGCGACAAGACGTCGGTCTCGCTCTCATCGATGAACGCGGCGAGCTTCGGCCATTTCTGCCGCAGCTGGTCCGCCACGTGGCGCAGCGTCTGGCTGGCCTGCGCGCGATCCGGCTGGATGAACGCCTGGCGCAGCGCGGCCGCCACCATGCTCTGCTGCGTCTTCGCCACATAGGAGAGTGCGTTCCTCATCCAGTGAACGCGGCAGCGCTGCCACGCGGCGCCAAACACACGGCGGATCGCCGCCTTCAGTCCCTCATGCGCATCCGAGATCACCAGCTTCACGTCGCGCAGACCACGGCGGGCCAGGCTCTTGAGGAAGACTGACCAGAAGGTCTCGGCTTCGGAAGGACCGATGGGGAGGCCGACAATCTCGCGCTTGCCATCGGTGTTCACAGCGACAGCGATTATCGCCGCGACCGAGACGATCCGGCCGCCTTCGCGCTGCTTCAGATAGGTCGCGTCCAGCCACAGATATGGCCACTCGCCGGCGAGCGGGCGCTGCAGGAACGCATGCACCCGTTCATCGATGTCCTTGCACAGCTTGGAGACCTGCGACTTGCTGATCCCGCTCAGCCCCATCGCCTGCACCAGTTCGTCGACCCGCCGCGTGGAAACGCCGCCGATCCACGCCTCCTGGATCACTGCGACCAAGGCCTTCTCCGAAACCTTCCGAGCCTCCAAGAACGGCGGGAAGTAGCTCCCCTGCCGCAGCTTCGGGATCCGCAGCTGTAGCGAGCCCAACCGGGTGTCGAGCATGCGGTCACGATGGCCGTTGCGCCAGGTCGTCCGATCGCCGCTGCGCTCATATCGCCCGGCGCCGATCAGACCTTCGACATCCGCCTCCATCAGCAATTGCAGCACCGCTTCCGCAACGCTGCGCAGAAAATCGCCGTCACCCGCCTTCTCCAGCAGCTCGGACAGCGCCAGTCTCTCCTCGGTCATCGGATCTCCTCTCGGCCACGGTTGAAGCTTCGCAACTCCACCCTAGCCGACCGGTCCGATGGCCGCCTCCGCCTAAACCGCTACGCCACACCAAGCGGCGGTCCGAATCTCCACCACCTCTGTGGACGCTAACGCTGCTCAAGAACGGCGGCCAGCTTTTCATACTCCTCCGCTATCTCGAGACAGGGTCGCTCTTTGGGGATCTTTCTCGGGCAATGACGTGGCCTTGTCCTCCAGCCGATGCGTGTGGAAGCGATGTCGGCCGTTCGATCAGCGCTTAGGGCCACACTGCCCGGGGTCTCGGACAGACATCGTGAGAGATGAGTATTCAATGAGATCCGCTAGGTGGCAGTCGCATACGGCGACACTTGAAGCGGCTTCTGGTACCTCGGCGAGACGCTCGAACAAGATGCGCAATTCGGGGCGCAACCCGTCGCCACGCATCGCAGCGAGTGCATGGAATTGGAGAAATGGCGGCATGACGTCTTGGACTCCTCGCATGATGACAGTCGGAATCGTGAGCACACGACCGGCGCCCCTCATCAATTGAGCCCTTTCGCCAGCCATGAGACACTCCGATTCTTGCTGCCGAATTCTCGTCGATCAGGTCTGCAACGATTCAGGAATTCCGAGCAAACTTATGGATTAAGCGCAAGGAGCGGAGTGTGAGGGCCACTACGAAGTGCGACATCGGTGCCTGTGAAGAAGGAGCAGCACCATGGACGCGATCATCCTCGAGCGGGAAATCGAGACGTGGTTGTCGAGCTTGGCCCACGTTATGCTTGTGCTTAACGCCGGTACGAATGTCGGTTGGAAGAGCGAAGCGGAGCGGCTCGCGCGGGGCGCCAGGCGACGTGAGCGCGAACCACGGCAATGAACGTCGATCGTCTCACCGAAATGCCGGCAGGCGCGCCCTACTTTGCTTGCAAAACAGAGGGGAATAAGGCGATCGTCGATCGATGGCTGACGAGCTTCTGGGGTAATGACTACAATCCCGCGATCGTCGACGAGCTCGCCGCGCCTGACGTCTTCTTCAGCCATTCGTTGCATTTGCCGCGCATCGGGCCTGTGTCGCTCAAGACCTTCATGGCGGATCTTCGGGAGGCTTTTCCCGATCTCAGCCTTGAAAGAACAGCCGGTCTCATCGCCGATGGTGACGTGGTCATGTTCCGTTGGATGTGCGAAGGCACCCACACCGGGCCAGCCTTTTACGATCTCGTCATGGGCGCTCTTCCCGATGCCTCGGACCGCAAGATGAGGTTCAGCGGCATGAGCGCTATCCAGCTCAAGGCTGGGAAAATCGTCGAAGAGATTGGATTGGCCGACGGGGTCACCGCGTCGAACCAGCTCGGTTTCATTCGCGTGACCGTTTGGCCGGCCTGACATTCTCAAGGCGGCCCGACGAAAGACTTGATCGATCAAATACGAGCAGGGTGAAGCCTGAGCATCGCCGTTGGCCGGAAGGCTCGACGGTTGCGTGGTTCCCCGCCTGCCAATCCACCAGGCGAGTTAAGTTAAACCGCCGGGCGGAGTCAGATGCCCGGCGATGCATCACCGCGAAAGTGTGGGGGCGCCTCAGCGGCCCGCGTGGGTACCCTGGCTGGTCCAGGCGTAGTAACCTACCAGCCGAGAGTCTGGATCGCTGTTTCCGGATGCGCTGGCATGGAGCCGGGGCTGATAGCCAGCCCTTAGCGCCGCAACGGTCGACGGCGGGGTGATCAGCCGCGCTCCGTCCAGAGGAGGTGTTGGGACGTCGTAGCGGGCGAAGAGACCAGCGTCGGGCTAGGCCTTTCAGGATCAGATGCGGTGCGCTGTCCTGAAAGATCATGGCACCGTCGGGCAGAACGGCTGCGGGCGAGGTCAGGTCATGCAAGCGCTTGCGACGGCCGTCCAGACGTTCGGCATGAAGGACCCGATCGATATCGGATGCCTTGGGTCTCGCTGTCCGGTCAGATGTCGGAAAGCTCGCTTGAAATATTACGGCCTGCGCACGCTGGCACAGGAAGCAAGGTCGATGGCCGGCGGCAAGCGCGGTTGCTTCATCCAGGAAGAACAGCTCGGTCCAGCTGCGGGTCCCCATGACGGCGCGGCGAACGCCGCGCCATTGCAGTGTGCAGATCAGCCACGCCTGACTGGCCCAGCGGCGATTCAGCAGTGTGCGGGTCAGCGGATCATGGATGATGCCCCGGTTCCCCGTTAACATCCCGCGCTCGGGTTCTGCGACGATGTCGCCCATGGGCGTGACGCGATTCTGCAGCGGCATGGCCTCAAGATTGCGGCGCGGGCGCCGAGCACAAGCTGGCTCGCATCTTCAAAGCGCCCGCCTGAA
The DNA here is from genome assembly GCA_963758595.1 of uncultured Alphaproteobacteria bacterium. Lineage (GTDB taxonomy): Bacteria > Pseudomonadota > Alphaproteobacteria > Acetobacterales > Acetobacteraceae > JAMXLO01. Next base: position 135,510 of record CAVWWB010000021.1, on the reverse strand, counting down.
GGTGAAATTGAAGCGGTAAGCGCCGGTCAAGGGATGCTCGCCCTCTGCCAGTGAATTGACGCCATGGAACGTCAGACGGTCTGGGCCGCCCCATACCACAACATCACCATGCATCAACGGAACGCGCCGAACCTTGTCGATGCGCTTTTTGCCGCCCCACAGGAAGACGGCCGGCAGGCCCAGCGAGACGGACACGATCGGCTGATCGAAGTCACGCTCGTTGCGATCCTGATGCAGTGATAACCGCGCGCCCGGCACGTAGCGATTGACCAGGCATGCGTCGGGACAAAAGCGACCGAAGCCCGCCGCATCGGCCGCTTCAACGGCAAGGTTCGCGAACGCCCCGGGCATTGCAGGCCATGGTCGGCCGGTCGCAGGATCAATCGGGTCATAACGGTAGCCGCTGCGATCGGTGACCCAGCCGGCTTGACCGCAGTTGGTCAGGGCTACCGACATCTGCCATCCGCCAGGCGTGACCATGTGGCGGAACGGCGAAACCGCGGGGATCGCGTCGATAGCGGCGATGAGTTCGCGGGAACGTTCTCGCGCGAACCCGCGCAAGACAACGGCCTGAGCGCCCAGAGCGACGCGGGCAGCGCAGCTCTGGACTTCATCGAGCGCGAGTGGAAGAGACTCATGTGGCGTCATGGAAAATCACACCGACCGTGTGCCGCTTGCCCTTATAGAGTTTGCTGACGCCGTGGCTCAGCCTCACCTGATAGTCGCCGCGCGTTCCTTTCATCGGGCGGAAATTGACGGCGAAGATTGCCGCATCGCCGTTTTTGAGCGGCAAGACCATTGCCCGGGTCTGCATGCGCGGGCGTTGCTCGGCCATCACGAACTCGCCACCCTCGAAATCTTCGCCAGGCTGATCCAGCAGAATTGCGATCTGTATGGGGAAAACATGATCGCCGTACAGGTCGCGATGCAGCCAGTTATAATCCTCCGGCGCGTATTCGAGGAGCAGCGGTGTCGGGCGCACCTGGCCGGCCTCATGGCAGGCCTTCAGGAACGCCGCGTGCTCCGACGGAAAGCGTTCCTCCTTTCGCATGCGTTCATGCCATTCGTTGGCGATCGGAACGAGGTGAGGGTAGGCGGCCGTCCGCAGCATTTTTGGATCAGCGGCGGCAGCGGGTAGCGGAAGTACTTGTACTCGCCCCGCCCGAAGCCATGCCGCGCCATGACGACATGGCTGCGGAAGCCTTGCTCCTGAGGATAGAGGCCCGCGATAGTGTCCGCCTCGGCATGAGTGAGGAGCTTCGGCACAACAGCCCATCCCTGGGTATCGAGATCAGCACGGATCTTCGTCCAGTCGATGCGGTCCAACCGAACCCTGATCGCGGTGCAATCGTTTTCGCTCTCCGTCCCCATGAACGGGTTGACTGCTTCGGTTTTCGTCATGCGTTCGCCAGACATCACGCCACTCCTTCCATGTTGATCAGGCGACGCTTGCGCTGCACGCCCCAGCGATAGCCGGAGATCGAGCCGTCGGATTTGACGACGCGATGGCAGGGCACGGCGACCGCGATGCGGTTTGCTGCGCAGGCTGCGCCCACGTCCTGGGCTGTCGCCGCTATCGGCAGGTCGCGCGCGATTGCGCCATAGGTGCGGATCTCGCCCGAAGGAATCGCGCGTAACGCATTCCAGACAGCCATCTCCACGGGCGAGCCGCGCATATCGAGTGCGAGGTCGGTTCCGCGATGCGGTGCATCGACCAAGGCAGCGGCCTTGGCGATGGTTGACGCAAGCCCTTCTTGATCGAGCACGAACGCGGTGTCAGGAAACGCCTCATCCAGCTCGTGCAGCAGCTTCGCGCGATCGTCGCTGATGAAGAGGGCGACAACGCCATGCGCGCTCTCTGCGACCAAAATGGTTCCGAGGGCAGTGTTGCCGTAGCCGAAACGCAAGGTTTCAGGTGCAGGCGCATCGACGATTTGCGGTGTCATGACGGAGCCTCCTTTATGTTCGGCTCCAAAGTTCGACGATCATGGCCGAAGCCGCACTCCGACCCTTGCTTTCAAGTCGAACCTCATGGATCCCTTGCATCGGAGCGCTCCTACCAAGATGAAATCAGATGCTGCTGATGCATTGGCTCGAGAGCGCATGGACGTGTTCCCGCCAAGGTATTTTGGCGTGCGCGAAGGTTATGGCGTGTTGAAGTCATTGCTTGAACGGCCAACGCCGGCGACGCTTCGAGAACCTGCGCAAGCCTCGTAGCCGCAGCGGAGCATGGCTGCCTGGTATCTGTGGCGCATACCACGCTCGCGTGTTGGCCCACATTTGGAATGCGGTCCGCACCCGTCGAATTTGATGACAAGATTCGGAGTGCGCGAGGGTAGGACTCACACATAGGGCGTGTTGAAATGACGTTTATACCAGCCGCGCGTCAATTTGAGGACAGGAGTTGGCCGGAAGATTTGGCCGCGGCGAAGGCCCTGTTCATGACCGAGGTCGCCCATATCATCGGAGAAGGCCGCGGCGACATCAGGGGGCTGGAATCCGGCATACTCGAATTGCGCCTTGCAACGGGCGAAATCTACCATCTTGGCGAGCGGTCGATTACGCGTATCGTCTGATTATTCAAGGCATTCCGACTTTGTGTCACTTGCGACGCACCCACAACGGTCATTGGTCCGGGTGACGGGCATAAGAGGCCGCCGCTCCAATGAACGGCGGCCTCCCGGCACTAAACAGCGCGGAGTAGGCCCAGCTGGGTCAGGGCGGTCACTCCGTCGTCGAGGCCGATTTCCTCGACGATTTTGCCACCCTTGACCTTGAGGATGGTGGTGCCCGTGAAGTGCATCTTCCGGCCCGTGTTGGCGGGCAGACCGCCAATCAGGAAGTCCTTGAAAGCGGGGCCGGTGTGGGTTCCGCCGCCCTCCCACTGGCCAACGACATAGTCGCCTTCAGCGATGAGGTCCGCCGTGCCCCAAAAGTTGAGGTCCGGAAACGCCGCACGAAAATTGGTCATGAAGGCCTTGATGTCCGCATGGCCCTTCCGCGCCTCATGTAGCGAATATTTGAGCAGCATGTCCGGTGCGGCGATTTCGTCGACGACGCTTAGGTTGCAGGTCTTGCCCCAGAAGTCAGTGAACCAGCGGCCGACCACGGCCTTGTTGTCATCTTGCGAGCTCATGGGAATGCCTTTCGATTGTTGCCTTAGCGGCCATCGGTTGGTCCGGATGACCGTGGCACTGCCTAGACCGTGCGGTTTGCTCCCGAACTCCGGTTCTTGCCGCCATATCGAGGCACACGTTGTGGGTGGCGTGGCAGCGCAACAGGCGCTCAGAACAGCGAACGCATCGCGACAATCGCTTCAGAGTTTGTCGATCTCTTAAATTGGAAAGCAGAAACCGGAGCGCAGCACTCCTACGAGGCCGATACTTTGCCAAGGTGATAAACGCGGCAATGAGGAGATCGCTGCAATGATCCGCATCGGTTATGCGCCCGGCGCCTTCGATCTGTTCCATATCGGCCACCTCAACCTTCTGCGTCGGGCAAAGGAACGCTGCGATTTCCTGATCGCCGGCGTCGTCGCCGACGAGGTGCTCATCCAAGACAAGAAAGTCACGCCCGTGATTCCTCTCGCCGAACGGCTTGAGATCGTTCGCAACGTTAAGTTTGTCGACATGGCGCTTGCCGCCATCACTCACGACAAGACGGAGATTTGGCGGGAGCTGCGGTTCAACGTCCTGTTCAAGGGCAACGACTGGCAAGAGACCGAAAAGGGCAAACGCCTGGTACGGGACTTCGCGGCGCTCGGCGTCGATGTGGTCTATTTTCCCTATACGGAGGCGACTTCAAGCAGCGCGCTGCGCCGGACATTCCGGAATATCGATATCATGGCCAATCGCGCCTTCACCGCTGCTCCGCCGCTGGAACTAACGCGTGCGGCCTGACCGAAGGCCCCAAACCGACTCTGCTCCGGAGATTGGCTTTGAAAGCAAAAAACGGAGTGTAGGCCAACGCTAATAGTGGCACGAACTCTTAGATCGTCGCGAGCCAAAAGTATGACCACTTTTCTTGCAGAACCTCAGAGATCGACGCAGTCATCCTTAGCAGATGACCCGCGTTGGGCTCGGATTGTCGCCCGCGATAAGACGGCGGACGGCCACCTCTGGTACTCGGTCGTGACCACGGGCGTCTATTGCCGTCCGTCGTGCCCCTCGCGCACGGCTAATCCGAAGAATGTTCAGCTGCACGATAGTCTCGAGAGCGCGAAGGCTACCGGCTTTAGGTCCTGCAAGCGCTGCAATCCCGACGGCCTGTCGACGGACGCCGAAAACGCAGCCCTTGTCGCGAAGGTCTGCAGGATGATCGAAGAGAGCGAAGAGGAGCCGTCGCTCGAGGACCTGGCGGAGGCAGTCGGCCGCAGTCCAGGCTATTTCCATCGCGTATTTAAGGGCAGCACCGGTGTTACGCCCAAGGAATACGCCGCAGCGCACCGCGCGGCCAAGGTCAGACACGGGCTGATATCCGGCGGCACGGTTACGGAAGCGATTTACGACGCTGGCTTCAATTCGAGCGGGCGCTTCTATGAAAAATCGACCGACATGCTTGGGATGACCCCTTCGCAATACCGCGCAGGGGGTGCCAACGAGGACATCAAGTTCGCTGTCGGCCAGACGTCGCTCGGCGCGATATTGGTCGCGTCGACCAAGAAGGGCGTTGCTGCCATCCTGCTCGGAGATGATCCCGAAGAGCTTGTCCAGGATCTGCAGGATCGCTTCCCGAAGGCGCATCTTATCGGCGCTGACAGCGACTATGAGGCCTTAGTGGCGCGTGTCGTCGGCTTGGTCGAGGCTCCCAAGATCGGATTGAACCTGCCTCTCGATGTCCGCGGCACGGCATTCCAAGAGCGCGTGTGGAAGGCGCTGCAGGAAATTCCGCCTGGAGTCACGGTGTCCTATTCCGAAATCGCCCGGCGCATCGGCGCGCGCAAGTCCGTCCGCGCGGTGGCGGGGGCATGCGCCGCGAACAATCTCGCGGTCGCGATCCCTTGTCATCGCGTCGTTCGCAACGACGGCGCGCTCTCTGGTTATGCCTGGGGTGTCGACCGCAAGCGTGCGCTGATCGATCGCGAGGTGACACAAAGCGCCTGACCTGGCGTGCCGACGCTTACCCCTAGCTAGGAGGTAGGGGGCCATTTGAAGCGCGAAATACGGGATCTCAGCAGGCGGCATAAGGCACTCCGCTTCTTCGCTACTAAATCGAAATCGACCCGCTGATTGCTTCCTCGATCGAGACCAGCAGCGCACGCGGCGCCCAGCTGCAAACACCGCGGGCACTGGCCGGGGGCGGTCAAAAGTATATGCATCCTGGAGCGACAGCGCGTCGGACATCACCATCAGGCAGGCGCCGACCAAAGCGACGCCGGCGCGGTCGATAGCCAGAAATGGGATCTTTCCCACTGCGAGCGCCAAGTAACTGGCCGCAAAGATCACGCCCGCGGCGAGCGTGCTCGCATCGCGCCCGGCAAGACTACGCGGCGCGAGCCACCCCACCGGCGCCGCCGCTACGGCAAGCGCCACCACGAGCGCCACCGTGCCGAAACTGAGCCATCGCCCCCGATCGGCAGGAGGAGCTGGCGAAGCTATCCTCTCAACCAAGACTGGCCTGTCTGAGGGTGCTTTGTCCGGCAGGAGCCGACAGGTGCGCCCACCCGCACGTCTCCGGCACCATCAGCCAGAGCACCAGCAGTGCGAGCGCCGCGCAGGCAGCCAGGAACAGAAATGCCGTGTTGTAACCGGCCCAGTTCACGACGTATCCCGCCACGCCATTACTCAGCGCCGCCCCAAGCCCCCAAGCCATAGCCGAGGCACCCTGCGCGAGATTGTAACGCCCGCTGCCCTCGGTCACGTCGGCAACAACGACCGGGAACAGCGCACCGAAGATGCCGGCGCCGACGCCATCCAGGGCCTGGATGGCCACCAACGCCACGGGATCCCGCACGAGCGTGTAGAGCACGCCACGCAGCGGCAGGGCGGCGAAGCCGATTATCAGCAACCGCTTGCGCCCCCAGGCATCGGCGCGGCGGCCGACCAGCATGGCCATTGGTACCATCACCATTTGCGCGGTGATAATGCAGGCAGCGATGAAGGGCGCACCGGCCCGCGCCTCGCCTTTCGACAAGGTCTCGCCGAGCAGCGGCAGCATCGCGGCGTTCGCGAAATGGAACAGCGTGATCGCGGCGGTGAAACTCAGCAGCGTGCGATTGCGCAGCACTACGCGCAAGCCGTCGCGATCGTTGCGGCCGTGGTCGCCATCATCGGCACCGCGGGCCACCTCCTGGTCGATATCGGCCGCCCGCACGCGCGATAGCGGCAACAGCACGGCGAGCGCCAAACCGGCCGCGATCCACAGCACCGCCGAGGGTGCGATCAGCCAACCGGCCAGGCCGGCGGCAATGGCGGTGACAACGTTGCCGGCATGATTGAACGCCTCATTGCGGCCGACGCGGGCGGTGAAGCGTGCACGGCCGACAATGCCCAGGCTGATTGCCGCGACCGCGGCGGGAAAGACCGCATCGGCAGCGCCGTTTGCCACCTGCGCCACCATCACCGGCCAGAAACTTGGCCACACCGCCGTCACAATGGCCGCCACTGCAACGGCTCCCGAGGCCAGTGCGATCAACGTGCGCTTGGTGCGCAGCACGTCGACGAGCTCGCCAGCTGGCGCGCGCGCCAGCACGGTAGCCATTCCGCCAACGGTTAGCACCATGCCCGCCGCTCCGGCGTCCCACTGCTGACTGCTAGTCAGGAATACGGCGAGAAATGGGCCGACACCTCCCTGCACGTCGGCCAGCAGAAAGTTTACCCAGTCCAGCGGAGCGCGGTTGGCCGCCGTCGCATCGTAGGAGTCCGTCATAGGATCTGCTCCGCAGTTCGCACGATCTTCTATTCGGGGTCACTCGAAGGGGACGAGATGACATGAAGGCCCACGCGAATTCCAGAACCGGTTTGCGAGAGGGGGCCACCGATCGCAGTTCGGTAATTTCGGGTAACGTTGCAAAATTCGCAATTTAGCAACGCTCGTTCCGGAGGCGGGCTCGGTCGTCCGACCGACGCCGAGCCCTAGTCCCCTCCGTCATTGACAGTGATCGGTCTTTTCGAATCGATGGGCCCGTCGGGGGTTAGGGGAGTCAATTCGGTGTCTATGAGACAGGCTGCGGTCAAAAAGTACGTCGTCACGCTGAGCGGCGAGGAGCGCGAGCGGCTGGAAGCACTGATCCGAACCGGCAAGCACTCGGCGCGCAAGCTTCTGCGGGCGCGCATCCTGCTGAAGGCCGACGCCTCCGAAGCCGGGAGGCATTGGTCGATAGCCAGATTGCTGCAGGATTGCACACCAGCCCGATGACGGTTGCACGCGTTCGTCAACAGCTCGTCGAGGAAGGCGTCGACGGCGTGCTCACCCCCAAGCGCTCGCCGAATTCCGCCAGACGGCGGATCTTTGACTGCGCCAGCGAAGCGAAGCTGATCGCCCTGGCCTGCTCGACGCCACCCGAAGGCTTTGCGCGGTGGACGCTGCAGATGTTGGAGAGCAAGGTCGTCGAACTGAACATTGTCGCGCGCGCCAGCGACAACACCATCGGGCGGACACTCAAAAAAACCTTCTCAAGCCGCACCTGAACAACCAATGGGTGATCCCGCCAGACGCCAACGCCGCCTTCGTGGCCGCCATGGAGGATGTCATCGAGGTCTACCACCGACCGCATGACCCTGATCGTCCCGTGGTCTGCGTGGACGAGACATCGAAACAGTTGATCGTTGAGACCCGCACCCCGATCCCCGGCCAAGCCGGGCCGGCCGAAGCGGGTCGATTACGAGTATGAGCGAAACGGCACCGCCAACCTGTTCATGATGTTCGCGCCGCTGGAAGGCTGGCGGCACGTGAAGGTGACCGACCAGCGAGCTAGCGTCGACTATGCCCAGGTGCTCAAGCAGCTATCCGACACGCACTTCCCGCAGGCCAGCAAGATCGTGCTCGTGCAGGACAACCTCAGCACCCACAAGCCCGCCTCGCTCTATGAAACCTTCCCGGCCAGGCCCGCCGCCTCGTCGACGGTTCGAATGGCACTACACGCCCAAGCACGGCAGTTGGCTGGACATGGCTGGCGAACCAGCTGCTGTCCCGCCAGTGCCTCTCCCGGCGCATCCCGACAAGGAAAGCCTGACCAGGGAAGTCGCCGCATGGCAGAAACTCCGCAACAGCAAGCACGCAAAGGCCGACTGGCACTTCACCACCGCAGATGCACGCATCAAACTGAAGCGCCTCTACCCAACGTTATGAATGACTGGGGTACTAGGCGTGGGTGAGCGCGCAGGGCTCGTGCTCGGATTGCCGCCCAATCTGGTGCTGGGACTGCTGGCGGTCGCCTCTTTCATGTGCTGCGTGCCGATGGCGATGCCGCAGGGCCATCTGGTGCGCTGTGCAGCGATCGGGGGATCCCGGCATCACACGGGGCGATGATGCTGTCGGTGCTACTCGGCTGCGCCTTCGCAAGCCGGCAGTTCTGGGCTGGCTGTCCGACCGGATCGGCGGGCTGAGCACGGTGCTGTCCGGCTCACTGTGCCAGATCGTGGCGATGCTGGGCTTTCTGCTGGTGCACAGCGAAGCCGGGCTGTTCGCCGTGGCGATCTTCTTCGGCCTGGGCTTCGGCGGGATGATCCCAGCCTATGTGCTGGCGATCCGCGAGCTGTTCCCGGCGACCGAGGCGGCGTGGCGGATCCCCATATTGCTGCTGTTCAGCGGCTCGGGGATGGCGGCGGGCGGTTGGCTCGCGGGGTTGCTGTACGACCGCTTCGGGTTCTATGGCGCCGCATTTCTGGCTGGGCTGATCTTCAATCTGGCCAATCTGCTGGTGGTCGGGGCCCTGGTCGCGCGCTGGCAAAGACGCCCGCGGACCGCGCTGGCGTAGAGCTCGGCGATCCAGGCGGTGTCGCCCAGGCCACCCTACCCCTTGCCCTGGTCTGGCGCCCATCACGGGAATCGTGAAGACAACCGCCCTTCCCCGAACTCGTTCCTGGTTGGACGAGCGGTATCCCGTCGCCTTGATGGAGGTCTTCCATGACGGAACAGCGGCATACCGGCAATCCCGGCAACTTTGCCGAGGACCGGGAAAAAGCATCCCGCGCCGGGCATGTTGGCGGACAGCGCAGCTCGGGCAATTTCGCCCACAATCGGCAGCGCGCAGCGGAGGCTGGCCGCAAGGGTGGCGAGCATAGCCGCGGCGGCGGCGGGGCAGCGCACAACCCGGGGAATTTCGCCCAGGATCGCCATCGTGCGTCCGAGGCGGGACGCAAGGGAGGCCAGCATTGACCGCGCCCCCCAAGCGTGAGGGCCGGGTCGAACAGCGTATCAACTCCGCTCGCGATAGCCTGCCGGGCCAGCGCAACGATCTGCCGGAGGGCGCGCTGGATCGCCTGCCGCCCGATCCACAGGGAGATGAAAACCGCGAACCCCCGGCGAATGCGCCGACCATACCGGAATGACAGAGGAGCCAGAGATGGCGGAAGCACCGGAGGAACACCGCGGCCCCCCGATCGGGGCACTTCACGAAGTCAGGGCGACCTTCCATGACCCCGGCCAAATGCAGGCAGCGGTGGCGCAGCTCGAGCTGTCCGGCTTCGATCGGGCGGATCTAAGCCTGCCCGAGGCGACGCCGTCGGCGGCGCAGGACACACCGGAGGCGGGCGCCAAGCCGGTCGATACCGAGGAGGATGCCCGTCAGGCGCGCACCTTGCACACGAGTGGCGCCGCCTCGCTGGCCGGCATGGCCGCTGCCGGCGTAGTGATCGCGACGGGCGGGGCGGCAGCTCCGGCGGTGGCAGCGGCGGTGGCCGGCGCCGGACTGGCCGGCGGGCTCGCCTACGGCCTGAGCAGCGCGGCCAATCGGGAGGAGCAGGTCGACCGCGAACAGCGCGCAGCTACCGGCGGTCTGATTCTGTCAGTCCATACGGCAAACGCGGCGAAGCGCGCCGAGGCAGCGGAAATCCTACGCAAGGCCGGGGGCACCAGCGTCGAGGTTCTGGGCGAGTCGGAAAAGGATCGCCACGACGAGGCGGTGGAGGAGAGTTTCCCAGCCAGCGACCCGCCAGCCTCGAGCGGGATTACAGGCCCCCAGGTGCCTCGTCCTGCCTCCCCGCCTCAGCATCCCGGCCCCGAGCAGCCGGAGGAAATCAAAGGAGGGATGACGTCCCCATCAGTGATATGTGGCTAAGCCGCGCCATGACGTTGGGCCGCTGGTAGGTCATTCGGCTCGCCCGTTGGATCAGAGCGCGATCGGGCTGAACTGTAAGACCGTCGCGAGCAGCACAGCGACGAAGCAACTCGGTTCTCGTCCCGCCGGCGCTGCGTTGCTTCTGCTCGCATATTCAAGCGTCGCAACTGATGGAAGCTAAAATGCCGATGCCCAGTCAGGGTGGAAGCACTGTAATGGCCACTCGTCGGCTTTGAGCCACGGCATCCGGATTTCGACTTTTGGAACGTTGCAATCCGCCATGTGCCCGCGGCGGCACAACAGCCTATTTCGACTGCACATCCCGCAGCCGCAACAGGCCGTCCGCCAGCAGAGTAAAGCCGCTGATCCTGTTGGACAGACCAATAATATTGCGCGGTGTCCATAAGTAGATGATCGGCAGGTCCTGGTGCACCTGCTGCCAGAGCCCGTCATAGGCGGCGCGCCGTTGGCCGAGATCATTCGTCGCGCGCGCCCGGTCGAGCAGTATGTCGACCTGGGAATTGGAATAGCCGGCGCAAATCAAGGCTCCGCCAGTGTGCAGGAAGCTCCAGGCGTTGCTGTCGGTGTCCAACAGTCCGGACCAGCCGCCGAGTGTCATCACGTAGTCGCCGCGCTGTACCGGTCGCAATCGCGGTGCCGAACTCCATTGCCTCGACCCGCACCGCGAACCCGGCCTCGGCCGCCATGGCCTGAATGACCTCGCCGGCCTGGACGTTCTGCGGCGTGTTGTAAACGATCAGCGGTCACTGGGTATGGTGTCGCGACACCCGCCTCCTTCAGCAGGGCCCGTGCCCTCGCAACATCGCGCTTCGGCGGCGCCAGCTCTTCGACATACAGCGGGCTTAGCGGCGATGTGGCCTGTGCATTTGGCTGGTACATGCCGGCATAGACCACCTCGCTTAGCGCGTCGCGGTCCAGCGCCAGTTCGAACGCGTGCCGCACACGCGCATCGCGCCCCAACGGCGCCTCGGCCTTGGGGAAGTTGCCGAGATTGATGGTGAGCGCGCCATAGCCGAGGCTGGGTACCGAAACAAGGCTGAGCCTTGGATCACGCTTGACCGTCCCAACATCGAGCGGCGCGATCTCGGTGAAATCGAGCGAGCCTGCCTGCAGATTGGCCAACCGGATGCTGCTGTCGGGAATGATGCGATAGGTGACGCGGTCATAGTGGATGCGGCCGGCATCCCAATAGCTCGGGGAAACGCTCCAATGTGATATGGTCCTGCGCCACGCGCTCGACGAACCGGAATGGGCCGGTCCACACCGGATGTAGGCCAAAGTCCCTGCCGGCGGCTTCGGTCGCCTTCGGCGGCAACATCATGCCGGCCCGATCGGTCAGAACAGCGACGAAAGGCGAGAATGCCTGTTGCATGACGATGCGTACGCTCAGCGGGTCAACCACCTCGACGTGGTCCATCGCGCTGATCTCGCTTCGGCGAAAACTGCCGGACGCGTTCAGGTGTCGTTCCAGGCTGTATTTCACCGCCGCGGCGTCGAACCGCTCCCCGTTTTGGAACAGCACGCCCGGCCGCAGCCGGCACGGCTGTCCGGTTCGGGTGTCAGTTCCATTGGAGCGCCAATTGAGCTGGATTGAGCGAGGGATCGGCTGGTGGCTGGAGCAGGCGGTCGATGCGCCTGCGGTGCATCAGGTTGGTGCGGACCAGCCGGGCAAAGGCGAGCGGGCTTTGCGTGATCTTGTGGGTGGCGTGGGCGAGACGCAACAGCAGGAAGGCGATCAGGGCGACGGCAATCTGGATGCGTACCGCATTCTCCGAGGTGCCGAATAAAGCGGGTGATCTTCAGCGTCTGCTTGATCCAGCGAAAGAACAGCTCAATGGCCCAACGGCGGCGGTAGAGACCGGCGATCTCCTGGGCGGTCGCATCGAGGTCATTGGAGAGCAGGCGCAAGATCTTGCCGTTGTCGGGGTAACGACGCGTACCTCACGCACCGCATCCGGCCATTGGATTGTGCCGGTTGTTCGCCTGGCGGGCTGGCAGAAAGCCGATCCGATCCGAAAGAATGTTGCTGTCCGTCGGCACCGGCAGAGTTCTTCGACCACGCTCAAGTGGCGTGTTGGATTTGAAGCGGGTGACGATCCGGCATTGGGCGGCGTCAAGCTCCGCCCACCAAGCGATAATCATAGTAGCCGAGGTCAAAGACATAGGTTGCGCCCGGTTCGATCGGCATCTGCTGCGCCACGCTGATGTCGTTGACCCTGGCCGGCGTGATCGCGGCATAGATCGGACGATCGGCATCAGGGTCATAAATCACATGCACTTTGGCGCCGCACACGCCGGCCGAGAACCGCGCCCATCCAGCACTGTGGGCATTCAGATGCACGCCCGTCGCATCAATCAGATACACCGTCTCGGCCAGCGAGCGACGCAACCGGCCGTTGCGCCTGCTTCATCAGCAAGGCCAGCAGTTCGGCGAACAGCGCCGCCGGCCGCAACGCGTTCGCATCCGACAACGTCGATCGCCGGACCGGCGCCGCGCCCAGATGGTAGAGCCGCACCGAATGGCTCTCCAGGCCGGTGACGATCTCACGCAGGCTCGCTGCTCCCGATAGTTGGCCATACAGCAAGGCAATGAACTGGCTTTTGGTGGTCAACCGGCGGACCCGCCCATCCGCACCATGTCACCGCAACCACCGCTCAAACTGATGCCAAGGAATATGCTTCAGAACCGAGTGAAAGACAGCTATTCTGATGCCGCATGGCGCTGACCCTCTATCGCCTGTCCTGGAACGCTTGCACACGTCCAGAACTGACATAAATCAACGCCATGCGCTTCGTCTACCAAAATCAAACCGGACAGCCGTGGGGCCGCAGCCGGATCATCAGCGTCCTGCTGTCGGTCCATTCATATCCGGTCGCCAGGTCCGGTACGATGTTGAGCTTGGCATCGAAGTCGAACAGCTTGTCGCATAGCGCTGTCATGACAACTGTACCGACATAGGTTCGCGAGAATGTCGGATCCAGCAGGTCGGGATCGTCGCGGATGCCAATGCGCAGCGCGTCTGGCTGTTGCCCCAGCGCTGGCCTAGCGAGTGCGACAAGGCCGGCGAGCAGCGGCAGTATGCGCATGGCTTGTTACCCGATCCTGGTTGCCCCGCGGCGATTGAGGCAGATCACCTCCGTTCGGGCAAGAAAGGATGCGGATTGCATTCTGTTCTGCATTCAGCCGGCGGTGGCCAGAACAGATCTGGTAAACTCGGCAATACTCGGTTATTTGTCGGCATTGCGTACCAGAAGAGGCGGCAAAGATGGCAGAAACAGAGGCGCCGGATACAGTTCTGAGGTTAACAGCCCAGATCGTCGCGGCGCATGTCGAACACAACGCGGTTCAGGCGGATGCACTCCCCGGCCTAATCCAGCAGGTGTATCGGACGCTGCGCGATGTCGGACAGGCGCCCGCCGAAGCCGAACGGCCGACGCCCGCGGTTCCGATCAAGCAGTCGGTCAAGCCGGACTTCATTATCTGTCTGGAAGACGGCAAGAAGCTGAAGATGCTGAAGCGTCACCTGATGACCGCATACAAGATGACACCGGGGCAATACCGCGCCCGCTGGGGCTTGCCGGCGGAGTATCCGATGGTTGCGCCAAACTATGCCAAGGTACGCTCATCGCTTGGCGAAGAAGATCGGCCTGGGGCGCAAGTCGGCCGAACCGCCAGCGAAACGGCGCGGACCCAAAACCGCCGCGCGCGGACGGCGGTCCCGCGCCGCCTAACCGGATCCGCGCCGGCCCGGAGCGGGGAGAGCGCTGAAAAGCGCTCTCATCTCTACTTCGTAGCTATACCGGACGTTGCAGCGCAGCAAAGCGCACGCTACGTTAGTCGTTTGCGACCCGCCCAGGCTTGGGGCGGCGAAGCCATGCCCGCAACGACGGAGGCGGTTGAAGGCGCGATGATGGGATCCCCGGCGGGACCAGGACTGTACGATCCGCGCAACGAGCACAACTCGTGCGGCGTTGGCTTCGTGGTTAACATCAAAGGCCGAAAGTCGCACGAAATAATCCGCCGCGGGCTGCAAATCCTGGTCAATCTTGATCATCGGGGCGCGGTCGGTGCCGACCCTTTGGTCGGTGATGGCGCCGGCTGCCTGATCCAGATGCCGGACCGGCTGTTGCGCGACTGGGCCGAAGAGCGCGACCTGACATTGCCGCCGTCCGGCCGCTATGCCGTGGCCATGTGCTTCCTTCCGCAGGACAGCCAGGCGCGCGAGTTCGCGATCCGCCTGTTCGAACATTATGTCGTGGCCGAGGGCCAGAGCCTGCTTGGCTGGCGGGATGTGCCGATCGATACCACCGGGCTCGGTGCGCGCGTGATCGAAACCATGCCGGTGATCCGACAGGCGATCGTCGTTGCTAACCCCAAGGTGAAGGACCAGGACGCCTTCGAGCGCAAGATCCTGACCATTCGCAAGCAGACGCTGAACAATGTGCGCAGCCTGGAAGAGGCGCGGCATCTGCCGGGGCTCAGCGAGCTCTACATGCCGTCGTTCTCGACACGTACTCTTGTTTACAAGGGTCTGCTGCTGGCGCCGCAGGTCGGATCTTCTATCTCGACCTGCGCAATCCGCTGACCCAGTCGGCGCTGGCGCTGGTGCATCAGCGGTTTTCGACCAACACGTTCCCGTCCTGGCGGCTGGCGCACCCGTACCGGTTCCTGGCGCATAACGGCGAAATCAACACCGTTCGCGGCAACGTCAACTGGATGTTTGCGCGGCGTCGCTCGATGGCCTCGGAGCTGATTGGCCCGGACCTCGACAAGATGTGGCCAATCATTCCGAGCCGGGGCCAGTCGGACACCGCATGTATCGACAACGCGCTGGAAATCCTGGTCGCCGGCGGCTACTCGCTGGCGCACGCGATGATGCTGCTGATCCCGGAGGCGTGGGCCGAGAACCCGCTGATGGATCCCGATCGGCGCGCCTTCTATGAGTATTACGCGGCGTTGATGGAGCCGTGGGACGGGCCGGCAGCGATTGCCTTCACCGACGGGCGGCAGATCGGCGCCACGCTGGATCGGAACGGACTGCGTCCCGCGCGCTACATCGTCACTGACGATGACCACGTGATCATGTCGTCCGAGGCGGGGGTTCTGCCAGTGCCCGAGCAGAACATCGTTCGCAAGTGGCGGCTGCAGCCCGGCAAGATGTTGCTGATCGACCTGGAGGAAGGCCGCATCATCGATGATGCGGAGGTCAAGCAGAAGCTCGCGACCAAGCATCCCTATGCCGAGTGGCTGAAGGCGACGCAGGTACAGCTCGAGGACCTGCCCGAGCCGGGCGAGACCCCAGCGCCGATGCCGGAAGCGCCACCGGCGCGGCCCAACGATCCCAACGCGCTGCTGAAGCAGCAGCAGGCGTTCGGCTATACGCAGGAGGATGTTCAGTTCTTCCTTGAACCGATGGCGCAGGATGGGGACGATCCGGTTGGGTCGATGGGTACCGACACGCCGCTCGCGGTCCTGTCGAACAAGCCGAAGCTGCTGTATAATTACTTCAAGCAGAACTTCGCCCAGGTCACCAATCCGCCGATCAACTCGATCCGCGAGGCACTGGTGATGTCGCTGGTGTCGATGATCGGGCCGCGGCCCAATCTGCTGGGGCACCACGCAGGCTCGCACTACCGGCTCGAGGTGGCGCAGCCGATCCTGACGAATTCCGATCTGGACAAGGTCCGCGCGATCTCCTCGCTGGTGGGCGATGCGTTCCGCACCAAGACCATCGATACGACATGGTCAGCGGGCGAGGGCGTGGCCGGCATGGCGCGGGCGGTGGATCGCATCTGCGGCCTGGCCACCGACGCGGTGCTGGATGGCTACAACATCCTGATCTTGTCGGACCGCGCGGTATCGGCCTCGCGCATCCCGATGCCGGCCTTGCTGGCGACCGCGGCGGTGCATCATCACCTGATCCGCCGCGGCCTGCGCACCAGCACGGGCCTGGTGGTGGAAACGGGCGAGGCGCGCGAGGTGCACCACTTCTGGTACTGGCCGGCTACGGCGCCGAAGCGATCAATCCGTATCTTGCGTTCGAGACGCTGGAGCAGATCCGCCTGCAGAACGGGCTGAAGTTGCAGCCCGTACGAAGTGCAGAAGAACTACCTGAAGGGGGTCGGCAAGGGCATCCTGAAGGTGATGTCCAAGATGGGCATCTCCACCTATCAGTCCTACTGCGGCGCGCAGATCTTCGATGCGGTGGGGCTCTCCAGCGAGTTTGTGGAGAAGTGCTTCACCGGCACCGCAAGCCAGATCGAAGGTGCGGGGTTCGAGGAGATCGCCCGAGAGGCGGTGCAGCGGCACCAGAATGCGTACGGCGAGCACTCGCTGTATGACGGCATGCTGGACGCCGGTGGCGACTATGCGTTCCGGCTGCGTGGTGAGGACCACGCCTGGATCCCCGATACCGTGGCCAAGCTGCAGCACGCGGTGCGCGGCAACTCGCGGAGGAGTTCATCGCCTATACCGACCTGATCAACGATCAGAACCGCCGACTGCTGACATTGCGCGGGCTGATGGAGCTGAAGTTTTCTGACCGGCCGGTGCCGCTGGAGGAGGTGGAACCGGCCGCGGAGATCGTCAAGCGCTTCGCCACGGGAGCGATGAGCTTCGGCTCGATCTCGCGTGAGGCGCACACGACGCTGGCGATCGCGATGAACCGCATCGGCGGCAAGTCGAACACCGGCGAAGGCGGCGAGGAATCCGATCGCTACAAGCCGCTACCGAACGGCGATTCCATGCGCTCGGCGATCAAGCAGGTCGCGTCGGGGCGCTTCGGCGTCACCGATCGAGTACCTGGTGAATGCCGACGATCTGCAGATCAAGATGGCGCAGGGTGCCAAGCCGGGCGAAGGCGGTCAGCTTCCTGGCCGGAAGGTGGACAGAAACATCGCACGGGTGCGCTACTCGACACCCGGCGTGGGCCTGATCTCGCCGCCGCCGCATCATGACATCTATTCGATCGAAGACCTGGCGCAGCTCATCGCCGATCTGAAGAATGCCAATCCGCAGGCGCGCATTTCGGTGAAGCTGGTATCGGAGGTGGGCGTCGGCACCGTTGCCGCCGGTGTCGCCAAGGCGCGCTCCGACCACGTCACGATCGCCGGATTTGAGGGCGGCACTGGCGCCTCGCCGCTGACCTCTCTGACGCATGCCGGATCGCCATGGGAGATCGGGTTGGCGGAGACGCAGCAGACGCTGGTGCTGAACGGGCTTCGGGGCCGGATCGCGGTGCAGGTCGATGGCGGACTGCGCACCGGACGCGACGTGGTCATCGGCGCGCTGCTGGGTGCCGACGAGTTCGGCTTCTCCACCGCGCCGCTGATTGCCGCCGGCTGCATCATGATGCGCAAGTGCCACCTCAACACCTGCCCTGTGGGCATCGCCACGCAGGACCCGGTGCTGCGCAAGAAATTCACCGGGCAGCCCGAGCACGTAATCAACTTCTTCTTCTTTATCGCCGAGGAAGTTCGTGAGCTGATGGCGAAGCTGGGCTTCCGTACGTTCGGCGAGATGGTGGGCCAGGTCGGCAGGGTCGATGTGCGCAGGGCGGTCGAGCACTGGAAGGCCAAGGGCGTCGATCTCAGTCGCATCCTGTATCAGGTGCCGCCGAGGCCGGGTGTGGCGATCTACAACTGCGAGAAGCAGAACCACCACCTCGACCGCGCGATGGACAAGGAGCTGATCGAACTGGCGCAACCGTCGTTACAGCGTGGCGAGCCGGTGCGCATCAGCCGTGACATCCGCAACGTCCACCGCACGGTCGGTGCGATGCTGTCGGGCGAAGTGGCGAAACGCTATGGCCATCCGGGGCTGCCGGAGGACACTATCCAGATCAGCCTGACTGGCAATGCCGGCGGGAGCTTCGGTGCGTTCCTGTCGCGCGGCATCACGCTGGAGCTGACCGGCGATGCCAACGACTATGTCGGCAAGGGACTATCGGGCGGCCGCGTGGTGGTGCGGCATCCGCCGGTCGATCGTGAGCCGACCGAGAACATTATTGTCGGCAATACGGTGCTGTATGGCGCCATTGCCGGCGATGCCTACTTCCAGGGTGTGGCGGGCGAGCGGTTCGCGGTGCGCAATTCCGGTGCGCTGGCGGTCGTGGAAGGCTGCGGCGACCACGGCTGCGAGTACATGACGGGGGGAGTGGTGGCGATTCTGGGTGACACCGGTCGCAACTTCGCCGCCGGCATGTCGGGCGGCATTGCCTATGTGTACGACCCGCACCGTCGGTTCGAGAGTCTGTGCAACACGGCTGCCGTGGAGCTCGAACCGATCGTGCCGCCTGATCCGGATGCGGCGGATGATCCGGAGCGGCCGCGACAGCGTGCGGTGTCGGTCGAGGACAGCGGCATGGGCGATCTGCTGCGCTTCGACGCGGAGCGCCTGCGCGTGTTGATCGAACGGCACCTGCTGTACACCGGCAGTGTCCGGGCCCGCAGATTACTGGACGATTGGGACTACACGCTGGCGAGCTTCATCAAGGTCATGCCGGTCGACTTCCGGCGCGCGCTGACCGACCTGCGGGCCGAGCGTCAGGCGGCCAATGCCGCGGCTGCGGAGTAGTAGCACCTCGCCCGCGAGGCGGGAGAGGGTGCCTGTGCGGTGGCTGGCCCTCTCCGGCGCTACGCGCCTGCCTCTCCCACTTGGTGGGCGAGGCGATAGAGCTTGGTGCAGGGTGGGTGCGTCCTTCCTTCCGCGCGCATCGTGCTCTAGGGGGCAGCAGTAAAGGGTCTGGTTTCTGATATGGGCAAGGTGACGGGGTTCCTCGAGATCGAGCGGCACGACCGCGGCTATGACAAGCCTGAATTCGGCGCCGGACATGGACGGAATTCCTCAAGCCCATGTCCGAGCCGGAGCTTGCCGAACAGGCGGCGCGCTGCATGGATTGCGGCATTCCGTTCTGTCACACCGGCTGCCCGGTAAACAACCTGATTCCCGACTGGAACAACCTGGTGTATCGGCATCAGTGGGAAGCGGCGATCCGCGCGCTGCATTCCACCAACAACTTCCCCGAGTTCACCGGCCGCATCTGCCCGGCGCCGTGCGAGGCCTCGTGCACGCTGAACATCGACGACAATCCGGTCACCATTAAAACGATCGAATGTGCCATCGTCGATCGCGCGTGGCAGGAAGGCTGGATCGTGCCGCGCCCGCCATCACATCATACCGGCAAGCGCGTCGCGATCGTCGGGTCGGGTCCGGCGGGGCTGGCCTGCGCGCAGCAACTGGCGCGCGCCGGCCATACGGTGACGTTGTTCGAGAAGAGCGACCGCATCGGCGGGCTGCTGCGCTACGGCATCCCCGACTTCAAGATGGAGAAGCACCTGATCGACCGCCGCATCGCACAGATGACGGCGGAAGGTGTGGGCTTTTGCACCGGCATCGAGATCGGCGTGACCCTGCCGATGGACGTGCTGCTGCGCGACTTCGAGGCGGTGGTGATGGCGGCCGGGGCGGAGTGGCCGCGCGACCTGGAGGTGCCGGGGCGCGGATTGGACGGCGTTCACTTCGCCATGGACTTCCTGACCCAGCAGAACAAGCGCGGTGCCGGCGACGACGAAGCACGCGCGACCGTGGGGCGTGGCACCATCAGCGCGAAGGGCAAGCGTGTCGTGGTGATCGGTGGCGGCGACACCGGGTCGGACTGCATCGGCACCTCGGTGCGGCAGGGCGCGGTGTCGGTGACGCAATTGGAGATCCTGCCCAGGCCGCCCGAGCGCGAGAACAAGGCGCTGACCTGGCCGGACTGGCCGCTGAAGCTGCGCACCTCCCACGCGCACGAGGAGGGTGCGGACCGCGACTGGGCGGTGTTGACCAAGCGCGCCGTCGGTCTCTCCGGCAAGTTGGAGGCGCTGGAATGCGTGCGCGTCGAGTGGGTGAACGGCAAGATGCAGGAGGTGCCGGGCAGCCAATTCCAGCTCAAGGTGGACCTGGTATTGCTGGCGATGGGCTTCCTGGGGCCGCGCCGGCACGGCATGGTGGAGCAATCGCGCGTCGCGCTCGATCCGCGCGGCAATGTGCTGGCGGATACGGCGGATTATCGAACCTCGGTGGACAAGGTGTTCGCTGCCGGCGACATGCGGCGCGGCCAGTCGCTCGTGGTCTGGGCGATCCGCGAGGGGCGGCAATGCGCGCGGGCTGTGGATGAGTACCTGATGGGGACGAGTACGCTGCCGCGATAGTGGCCCCCCTCCCCCTAGGCCCCTCCCGCAAGGGAGGGGGGATTTTGTTGTCCTACGCCTCTGCCACCTCCACCCGCGTGTCGTTGAAGCAGGCGCCTTCAGCCAGATCGGCGCGCATGTCGGCGGAGACCAGGGCGGAGATGGTCTGGCCGGTGCGGCTAGTGGCGATCCAGGCGCCCTTCTCGCTGGCCACCACCCCGGGCGGCACGGCATCGGTGACATGGAGCGACAGGATCACCTCGCCGCGCTCGTTCCACACCTTGACCTCGGTGCCATCCGTCAGGCCACGCGTCGCGGCGTCGCTCGGGTGCATCATCAACCGCGGCCGTGCGCCGGTGAATCCCAGCGTGGAGCTGATCTGCCGGTCGGATGCAGGCGAGATCAGCATTAGCTTGTGCTCGCTGGTGCGCTCCCGCCAGGTCGGCATCAGCGCCGCCTCGCCCCAGCGTTGAGCAAGCGATTCCGAACGCAGCTCGATCCGGCCAGAGGGTGTTGCAGGGAAGACGTTCTCGAACAGCACCAGCGGCTCGCCGTCCTTGCCCTTCATCTCGAACCCGCTGTCGGTGGAAATCGCGCTGGGTCGGACATCGCCGAGATCCACCGCGGCGTCCATCAGGTCGGCGTCGGTTGCTTGGAAGGCCGGATCGTCGAAGCCGAAGCGGGCGGCGAGGCGGCGGAAAATTTCGGTGTTGGGCAGGGCCTCGCCGACTGGCGGGATCACCGGTTCAGCCCGTTGCAGCCAATGGTGGCCATAGGACGGGTACAGATCGGCATACTCGAAGTGTGTCGCCGCCGGCAAGACGATGTCGCAGTAACCCATGCTCTCGTTCATCGCGACGTCGATGCCGACGGTGAACAGGTCCTCACGCGAGAGACCGCGCCGCATGCGATTCTGGTCGGGATGCACCACGACAGGATTATGATTGTAGATGAACACCGCACGCAGTGGCGGGTCTATAGCGCCCGCGGCCAGGTAGCGACCCATATCGAGCAGATTGATGGTGCGCATACCATCCGGCGCAAGATCGGGGCGCTGCAAGCGCGCGATGGTCTTGGGAAAGGCGTTGCTGGCGCCCAGGACGATGCCGCCGCGCTTGCCAAGCTTACCGAGTAGCGCCGGCAGCGCGATCAGCGCGCGGATCGAGCTGCCGCCATTGCGGCCCCGCTCCAATCCGTTGCCGGGTGCGAAAACCAGCGGGTCTGCCTCGGCAAGCCACCGCGCGCAGGTCATGATCTGCTCCTCGTTCAGGCCACATGCGGTGGCGGCACGCGCAGCCGGCCAGGCGCGCGCAGCGTCCATGAACGACTCGAACCCGAGCACGTGACTGCCGATGAATTCCTGGTCGAACGCGCCCATGCGTTCGAGTTCGGTGGCCAGCGCCCAGGCCAGCAGCACATCGGTCCCAGGCAGCGGGGCGAGGTGCAGATCGGCCTGTTCGGCGATTTTGGTGCGCAGCGGATCGACCACGATCAGCCGTCCGCCCTTGCGCATCGACTGCCGGACGCGACGCACCAGGTGGAGATTGGTCACGGTGGCGTTGTTGCCCCACACCACGTTCAGTGCCGCATCGGAGGCGAGTTCCGGGGGTCCGCCTGGCACCGCGCCATAGGTGCCGGCCCATGCCTCGCTGCGCACGCCGCCGCACATCGAGCGGCGATAGAGCTGGGTGGCGCCCAGTTTGTAAAAGAAGCGCGACGACATGCTGTCGCCCGCCAGCATCCCGTGCGGGCCGGCGTAGTTCAGCGGCGTTACCGCCTGCGGACCCCAGCGGTCGATCACCGCGGTTGTGCGCGCATGGATCTCGTCCAGCGCGGCGTCCCAGGAGATGCGCTCGAAATTCGCCGAGCCTTTCGCGCCCGTGCGGCGCAGCGGATGCAGGATGCGCTGCCGCCCGTGCACGAAGGCGGGCATGTCGCGCGCCACCTTGTTGCAGATCACGCCGGCGGTGAACGGGACGGAATCGGAGCCGCGCACCTTGGTGATGCGGCCGTCGTCCACGGTGACGCTGAGACTGCACGTGTCCGGGCAGTCGAAGGTGCAGACGCTCGGGCGCTGGATCACGGACATGGGGGGTTCTCCTCGCCCCCGCTTACCTGCGGAAGACGTCGGATGGCAGTGCCGATGGGAGGCACCGATGCTAGACCACACGGCGCGCGGCTTGGCGTCGGTTGGTGCCCGCAACACCGCGTGGCAGCATATCCATCGCCGACAGCGACAGGGGCAGACATGGCGTATGGACCGTTCGACCTGACCGGCAAGGTAGCGCTGGTGACCGGTGGGAACCGGGGGATCGGCTACGGCATCGCCCAGGCGGTGGCGGAGGCTGGGGCGGACGTGGCGATCTGGGGCACCAATGCCGCGAAGAACGCCGAGGCTAAGGCGGGGCTGGCAGAGACCGGGCGCCGTATCGTGGCGCTGCAGTGCGATGTGGGCGACGAGGCGGCGGTGGAGGCGGCGTTCGCCGAAACGCTGAAGGCGTTGGGGCGCGTGGACGGCTGCTTCGCCAACGCCGGTATCGGCGGCGGCGGGGCAAAGTCGTTCCTGGAGATGAGCAGCGAACTGTGGCACCGGGTGCTGCGGGTCAACCTCGATGGGGCGTTCTACACGTTCCGAGCGGCGGCGCGGCACATGGTGGAACGTGGGGGCGACGGAGTGTTGGTGGGAACCGCGTCGCTTGCGGCAATCGAGGGCTCGCCGCGCGGCGAGCACTACGCGGCGACCAAGGGTGGCATGATCTCCATGGTGCGGGCGATGGCTGTGGAGTTCGCTCGCCACGGGATACGCGCGCACGCGATCCTGCCGGGATGGATCGAGACCGATATGACGCAGCGGCTGACCACGAACGAGACGTTCCACGGTAAGGTAATGCCGCGCATCCCGATGCGGCGGTGGGGCAGCGGCGACGATTTCGGCGGGATCGCAGTGTACCTGATGAGCCCGGCATCACGCTATCATACCGGAGACACATTCGTGATCGACGGCGGGTATTCGCTGTTCTGAGTATTTTCGCCTACAACGGCATCGGAGCCACCGTTCAGATCGCCCGCTATGCTTACTTCGTTCATTGCGGGTCTTCGAGGGCCCGCGGTGGATCGATCGCATCTACATCGCCCACATTCATGACCAATGAGATTTACCTGCGAAACCTGCTTATAGGTTCATGACAACTACACAGACGAAGAGTACCAGCATGACCGGTGAATACGAGACCTTGCACCGATTAATCCGGACCCTCGCCTACCTGCGCCATGCACGCCGGGACGCCGAGCGTGGTGAACTATGGTTGCTGATCTCGGACCAGGAATACCAGGAAGCCCATGCCGCGGTCGCCCGAGAGGTTGATATCTTAACCAAGCCGACTGATTGTCAATTCCCGCACCGTTCAAGTGTAATCCTACAAAGCCACGCGGTACCCATTGCGGAACCGCCCGAAAAGTAAACGCGCGGCGCCCTTGGTGAGCGCGAGAACGAATGAGGGTTAGCACGAGCTGTCGTGATACTCCTGCCCAACTCAACAAGAGCGACTGAGCATGCCCTATCCAACCCACCTGCTGCCGACCACCGTCGTCGGCAGCTATCCGCAGCCTGACTGGCTGGTCGATCGCGCCGATCTGCACGCACACGGCGTGCCGCGCGTGCGCGCGCACGACATCTGGCGCGTCCGCCGAGCCACTACTGGAAGCAGGCGCAGGACGACGCGACCATTCTGGCCATCCGCGACATGGAGCGCGCCGGCATCGACATCGTCACCGACGGCGAGATCCGCCGCGAAAGCTACTCCAACCGCTTCGCGCTGGCGCTCGATGGTGTCGACGCCGACAACCCCGGCCGAGGTCACGGCGCAGCCGGCGCGCCGACCGCGGTGCCGCGCGTCGTCGGCCCGATCCGCCGCCGCGCGCCGGTCGAGGTGCGCGACGCTGCAGTTCCTGCGCGCCAGTACCGACCGGGCGACCAAGATCACCCTGCCCGGGCCCGTTCACCCTGTCGCGCCAGGCCAAGAACGAGTTCTACCGGGACGAAGACGAGCTGGCGATGGACTACGCCGTGGCGGTCAACGCAGGAGCTGCGCGAGCTGAAGGCAGCCGGCGTCGACGTGGTCCAGCTCGACGAGCCCTGGGTGCGCACCGCGCCGGACAAGGCGCTGCGCTACGGCATTCCGGCGATCAACCGCGCGCTGGAAGGCATCGAGGGTCCCACCGTCGTGCATATCTGCTTCGGCTACGCCGCCGTGGTGAAGCAGCAGAAGCCGACCGGCTACAGCTTCCTGCCGCAGCTTGCGGAGCACGATCGCGCAGCAGATCTCGATCGAAGCGGCGCAGCCCAGGCTCGACCTTGGCGTGCTGCGCGACCTCGCCGGCAAGACAGATCATGCTGGGCGTGCTCGACCTTGGCGATCACGAATGTAGAGACGCCCGAAACCGTCGCCGATCGCATCCGCGCGGCGCTGAAGCATGTCGCGCCGGACCGGCTGATCCCGGCGCCCGACTGCGGCATGAAATACCTGCCGCGCGCGGTCGCCTTCGGCAAGCTCCAATCGCTCGCCGAAGGCGCCGCGATCGTCCGGCGCGAACTGGCCGGTTAGTCGCGGTCCCGGACCTGACAAAAGGCTCAGCGCGTACTGGCAAGCTACTCGACCAAGCGGAGCCCGCTGCGCCTGCTGGGCAACGGGTGCAGCAGGAAGGCCTCGACGGGCTGCGGCACATTCTTCAGCAGCAACGCACCCAGCGGTTCGAACGGCAATCCCAGCCTTTCGCCGCCCCGCTCATGCGCCGCGCGCGACACGCACACGCCGCCAGGCGGGCATATCTCCTGCAGCCGCACGGCGATGATGATGCCATTGCCATGATAGCCGCGACCGTCGCGGATCACATCGCCCAGGTCGACACCCATCCGCAGCAGCAGACTGCTGTCGTCCGGCCAGCCGTCGTTTTGGCGAGCGAGCTGGTACTGGATGGTCACGGCGCATTTCACCGCCTCGGCGACGCTGTCGAAAGTCACCAGCATGGGAATCACCCGCGGTCTGCACGAGACGACCACTATGCCAGCGGATCGCCGGCCGGATCAGCCGGTGCATATTGCGCAGCCGTGCAACGGTCCCGGTATCGTCGCGATGAAACAACCGGCTGTAGCCGACCAGGTCGGCATACAGCGCTGCCATCAGCCGGCCGGCACCCCTGCCCCGCCACGCCAGTCGGGCAGCAGGCGCAAAGGACCGACGCAGGGTCGGTGCAGTCCCGTCATCGCTCGCGAGCGCGCCTGCGAATGACAATGCAGGCATCGGCTTCGGGCGGTACCACATCCAGGAATCGCCGCAACATGACACGTCTCGGCACTTTCAAGTGCGAAGCGGAAGGAAAGCTGGCTGATATGAAAAAGCCCCGTCCGATGACTGGCGGGGCCGATCGGCGCTTAGCTACCGGATAGAGCTAGAGCGCGCGCGACCCCAGGCCCGCCATCTTGCGAGCCGCATTCGTCAGGCGACAGCCTGAGATGAGACGCTCGAATTCCATGACGGCCGGTTAGCACGACCAGCGTCGAATACCGAAGCGAATTCGCGCCGGCTCGATCACGAAATTGCGAGATGCCGAATGGTTCTGATCACGCCTGACGAACGGAATGATGTTACGTCAGCAGTCCATCCGCTATGCCAGTCCGACCACCTCGGCCAGAGCGTCGACCTGCTCCTCGTAACGCGACACCGGATTGAGCAGCAGATGGTTGGCGCCCATCGCGATCACCTCCTCCAGTCTCGCGCGCACCTGCTCCGGCGTGCCGTGAATGCCGGACGCATCGGTGCCAGGCGGATTGTGGTACACGTCGGTGAACCAGCGGTGCAGTTCCGCGCGCGCCACCTCCGGCCGCTCATCCACTGCCATGAAGATCCGCTTGGATATCGGATATGTCGCCGGATCGCGTCCGGCCTTTTCCAGCGCCTCGCGCAGAAGCGGCACCGAGCGTTGGAACTCGGCGATGCTCGAGCCCCCGATCCCATCCAGCCGTCGGCGATCGCGGCGGCTCGCCGGATCGCGTTCGGGTGCCCGACACCCATCCAGATCGGCAATGGCTGCTGCACCGGCTTGGGCGACATGGTGCCGCCCTGCAGGTGATAGAACCGCCCGTGATGGTCCACCTTGGGCTGCGTCCATAGCGCGCGGATCAGCGCCACCTCTTCGCGGAACCGGGCGACGCGGCCTTCTTCCGGTACCTCGAACTGCCGATAATGGTGCTCGCGCCCCAGCCCCACGCCGAGGATTGCCCGGCCGCCGCTGAGATGATCCAGCGTCGCCCACTGGTGCGCCACCATCAGCGGACTGTGGATCGCCAGCACGACGACCGAGGCGCCCAGACGGATGCGCGTGGTCACCGCGGCTGCGTAGGTCAGCACCACCACCGGATCGAAACAGGTGACATGGTCCAGCGTGTTCTCGGTGACCCACAGATCGCGAAAGCCCAGTTCCTCTGCCCGCTGCGCCACCGCTCGCACCGAGGCGACATCGATCGGGTCCGGCGAACGATGCGGCAGCGACATCCCGAAGGCTATGCGGTCTTTCAACGCCATTCCGAAGTTCCCCCTAATGCGCCGGCGTGGCACCCTTGGGCAGGCGCGGCAGGAACAGCGCCAACGGCCAGATGCACAGCGCCAGAATGCCCAGCAGCCAGAATATGTCGAGATAGCTCATCATCGAGGCCTGCGACTGGATCACGCCGTTGATCGGTCCCAGCGGCACCTTCCAGCCGTAACCGTTATAGGCGGTGATGTGCTCCGCCAGCCGGGCATGATGAAATTGTGTCCGCTCCTGCAGCAATGTCTGGGCGAACGAAACCCCCACGCTGCCGCCCAGATTGCGAAACAGGTTGAGCATCGCCGATGCCTCGTTGGTCCGATCGCCCGGCACCCCGACATACGATACCGCGCTCAGCGGAATGAACAGCAGCGGCAGCCACAGGACCCTGGACCACCCGCGCCATCGCCACGTTCCAGAACCCCATCGACAGGTCAAGCCCGGCGTTGGACAGCAGCCCCCAGCCGGTGCCGATCAGCGCGCCCAAGATCAGCCATTTCGGCTGGACATACCGACCCGTGATGTAGCCCGAGACCGGCATGACGAACAGCGTTACGATGCCGCCATAGGCGAGCGTCATGCCGGCCTGCGTCGCGTCGTATCCCATCAGTTCCTGCGATAGCTGCGGCAGCAGTTGCGTCGTGCTGATCAGCATGAAGAACACCAGGAACATCATCGTGCAGGAGATGGCGAAGGCACGCGATCGCAGCAGCCGGACGTTCATCACCGGCTGGGGATGCACGAACTCCCAGACCGCCAGCGTGGCTCAGGCAGATCAGGGTGATCAGCCCAAGGCCGGTGATAAAGCTCGAACTGAATCCATCGTCGCGTTCGTAGCGGTCGAGCATGATCTGCAACGCGCCGAACCCCAGCGCGATCAGCACAAATCCGACGTAATCGACTCGCAGTCCACCGGCCAGCAATGCGCGGCGTTCCTGCCGCAGCGCCGCGGGCTCGGTGACGAACAACTGCACCAGCGTCAGTGACAGCAGCCCCACCGGCAGATTGATCAGGAAGCACCAATGCCAGGAATACGCATCGGTGAGCCAGCCGCCCAGCACCGGCCCTGCCGCGGGTGCGGTGACCACCGTGATGCCGTAGAGCGCGAATGCGAGCGCTCGCTTCTCCGGCGGGAACGTGTCGGCGAACATCGACTGTTCGGTCGGCGCAAGGCCGCCGCCACCGATGCCCTGCAACGCCCGCGCGAGCAGCATCATGGTCAGCGAGCTTGACATCGCGCACAGCACGCTGCTGCCGGTGAACAGCGCGACGCAGATCATGTAAAACCGCTTGCGCCCCAGTACGTTGGCAAGCCACCCGCTGATCGGCAGCACGATAGCGTTGGCGACCAAGTAGCTGGTGAGGATCCACGTCGCCTCGTCTAGGCTGGCCGCCAGGCTTCCGGCGATGTGCGGCAGCGCGACATTGACGATGGTGGTGTCGAGCACTTCCATGAAGGTTGCGATCGATACGATCACCGCGATCAGCCACGGGTTGCGACGCCCGGCGGCCGATCGGGGCAGCGCGGGCGGCATGTCAGTCGAGCTTGACACTCGGTTCGACCGACATGCCTGGCGCCAGGAAATGCTGCTGCACCCGCTGGTCATCGAACACGATCTTTACCGGCAGCCGCTGCACCACCTTCACCCAGTTGCCGGTGGCGTTCTCTGCCGGCAGGACGCTGAACGCCGATCCGGTGCCCGGCTGGAAGCTTTCCACCCTGCCGTGGAAGGTCACGCCCGGCACCGCATCGACCGATATGCGGACTGGTTGACCAGGCTTCAGACGCGACAGTTGCGTCTCCTTGAAGTTCGCCGTCACCCAGACATTGTCCTGCACGACGGCGAACATCGCCTGTCCCGGGCTGACATAGTTGCCGACATCGACGTTGCGATGCGCGATGTGCCCCGTCACCGGCGCCACAATGGTGCAGTAGGAGAGCTGCAATGCGGCCGCGGCGACGTTGGCCTCGGCCTGCTGCTGCTGCGCCTGCGCCGCTACCAGCTGCGCCTGCCCGGTCTGCAGTTGCGCTTCGGCGCCGGCAACCGCCTGCTTGGAGGCATTCAGTTTCGCCTGCGCCGAATGGAACGCCGCGGTGGCGTTGTCCACCTGCTGCTGCGACACCGCATGCGGATTGATGGTGGTGAACCGTTGGTAGTCCTGCTGCGCCTGCACCAGATCGGCTTCCGCCACCACCACATTCGCTCGCGCCTGATCAAGGCTTGCCTGCAGCACACCGATCTGCGCTTCGGCCTGCCGCCGGCTCGCTGCGGCGCTGGTGCGCTGCGCCTGCGCCTGCGTGAGCCGCACCTGGTAGTCGCGCGGATCGATCAACACGAGTGTCTGCCCTTGGGCGACGTGCTCGTTGTCGGAAAATTTCAGCGCGGTGACGGTGCCGGCAACCTGCGGCGCAATCTGTGTCACATAACCATCGACGAACGCATCGTCGGTGGTTTCGTAGTTCCGCGACTGCAGCCAGTAGGCGACGCCGGCGCCGATCACGGCCAAGGCGACAATGCCGGCGAGTGCGTAGATCAGGGGCCGCCGCCGATGCGGTGGCTCGGGTTCCGACTGTCGTTCAGCGTCGCTCTTCGAGGTGGTTCGCTCGCCTCGCGATGCCACGTCCGGGTTGTCCATGGTTGCCAATAAGGGCAGCAGGCGCGACGGTTCGACCCCGAGAGGCATCACGGACGCCTGATCGGAGACGCCAGCCCATGAGCCCAGGCATGAGCGACGAATTGATCCGCATGACCGCGACCGAGGCGGTGTCCGGCTGCGCCGGCGCGAGATCTCGCCGCTCGACCTGATCGACGCCGCAGCGGCGCGGATTGCCGAGGTCGAACCGGCAGGTCAACGCACTGCCGACGCTTTGTCTTGATCGCGCGCGCGACCATGCGAAGCGGCTGATGAGCGGCAACGGCCGCGCAGCGGAGCACGAGCCCGGCTGGCTCGGCGGGTTGCCGGTCGCCATCAAGGACCTGACCGATGTCGCCGGCGTGCGCACGACCTACGGCTCGCCGATTTTCCGCGACCATGTGCCGGCGACGTTCGCATCCGGTGGTGGAGCGGATCGAGCGCAAGGGCGGCATCGTCATCGCCAAGTCGAACACGCCGGAATTCGGCGCCGGCGGCATCGACCTTCAACGAGGTGTTCGGCCGCACCCGCAATCCGTGGAACACCGCGCTGACCTGTGGCGGCTCGACCGGCGGCGGCGCGGTCGCGCTTGCCACCGGCGAGGTGTGGCTGGCGCAGGGCACCGACCACGGTGGATCGTTGCGCCGTCCCGGCACCTACTGTTCGGTCGTCGGCTCTGCGCCCCTCGCCGGGCCGCGTCACGCGCGGGACCGTCCAACAATCTCTGGTCGCCGCTGTCGGTGCAGGGACCGATGGCGCGCAACATCCCGGATCTGGCGCTGTTCCTCGACACCATGGCGGGCCTTTGCCCGCGCGATCCGCTGACGTTCGACGCGCCGCAGTGTCGTTCGCCGCCGCCGTCGCGAGCGCGCCAGACCGCCGAAGCGGATCGCCTACACCGCCGACTACGGCGGCAAGATGCCGGTCGATCGCGAAACGCGCGACGATCTGTGACGCGGCGGTGCGCCGGTTCGAGGAGCTCGGCTGCATCGTCGAGGAATACTGCGCCCGACCTCGGCGACATTGAGGAGGCTTTCATGGCCCTGCGCTCGCAGCATTTCGTGGTCGATCGCGAGCTGCAGATGCAGACCCACCGCGACCTGCTGAAGCCCGACATCATCTGGAACACCGAGCACGGCCTGCGCGCAGTCGCCGAGCCGGATCGCCTGGGCCGAGCGCGAGCGGGCCGCGTTCTTCCGGCGCGTCGCCGAAATGTTCGAGACATACGACATCTTCGTCTCGCCCAGTGCTGCAACGCCGGCGTTCGATGTCAACCTGCGCACCCGGAAACGATCGATGGCAAGAAGCTGACCGACTACATGGGTGGTTCCACATTGAATGCCGCGATGACGATGACGAGTTGCCCGGCGGTCGCTGTGCCTTGCGGATTCGATCGGTTTGGCCGGCCCGTTGGCCTGCAGGTGACTGCGCCTATACGTCAGGAAGCGCACGCGATGGGCGCCGCTTGGCTATTCGAGCAACTTGCCGGGCTGGACAAGCTTCTGCCGATCGATCCGCGCGCGGGCGCCGTCCCACCTGCGTAATGTGCCGGACAGTACAGTTTCGCGCCTGCTGAACAAACAGATACTTTGAAGCGGCAATAGGGGCGATACCGTTTCGCATACGTTGAGTGTTATGCAACGCGATATCACACAAACTTTCTTTCGGAACTGATGAAAGTCTTCAGTGTCGGCGTTCTGGAGAGGCCTTCGCAATGGGGAGCATCCACAGGAGTCGAACCATGTTGAAAACTCTACGCGCACTTGGCTTTGGTGCCGTACTGTTACCTCCGCGGCCAGTCTTGCCCTCGCCCAAGGTGGCGGCGGAGGCGGTGGTGCGGGCGGTGCAGGCGGAGCCGGTGCAGGCGGGGCCGGAGCAACCGGCGGGACTGGCGGGGCCGGGATAGGCTCGGGCTTGGGCGCCGGCATAAGCGGCGGCGGTGGCACGGGCACGGCTGGAACCGGCGGCGGTGCGATCGGCACCGGTCTCGGAACCAGCAATAATACCGGCATGGCTGGGTCAGGCGGCGTCGGCGGCGGGGCTGGTTCCAATGCCGGCGGCACCGGCATGACATCGGGAGGCGCTGGCGCGACCGGTTCAGCTGGCGCTGCCTCAGGTGCAGCGGGCGGCGCCGGCACCGGCGCCAGCAGATAACAGGTCAAATTGGCAGTGGTCGGGGAACATCCCCGGCCACTTATCCTGGCCAATCGTTTTGGTTTGCACGCAGCAGCAGCCATACCAACCCTACGCACGCGAGCTCGTTGCCTGAGCCAAACCCCACGCTGCGCGTTATCATTCCTAATCGCCACTGCAAACTTCCTGTGGCACCATGAGGGACAAGAGAACAGGAGCCCTCATGCCCGCCCTTTCTTCCGATGCCGTCTCTGCTGTGCTTCATCACGCCGATGCCTCACTCGAGGCGTCGCGCGGTCGGTTATTCGAGTCTGCTGCGGATTCCTCGATCAGCGCGCAACCGGCGCATGCGGCAGGACTGCCGTCGCGCCGCCGAATGGGGCGGACCAACTTGCCGACCTGGGCTTCGTTGCGAGGTGCGCCCCACCGCCGGGCACCCGGTGGTCGTGGCTCACCACCGCGGGCCGGCGGCTACGCCGGTCCGCACATCCTGTTCTATGGACACTACGACGTGCAGCCGGTCGATCCGCTGGATCTTTGGCACAGCCCGCCGTTCGAGCCGCAACTCGTGGACGGACCGCATGGCAAGCGCTTCGTCGCCCGCGGCGCGGTGGACGACAAGGGCCAAGCCATGATGTTCCTGGAGGCCCTGCGGGCCTGGAACGAGGCCGCCGGCAGCATCCCGGCCAGCATCACCGTGCTGATCGAGGGCGAGGAGGAGATCGGCAGCCGTCAATCTGGAGCCGTTCCTGGCAGCCAACGCGGCCGAGCTTGCCGCCGATCTGGCGCTGATCAGCGACACCGGCATGTGGGACATCGACACGCCGGCGATCACCACCCGCCTGCGCGGTATGACCTACGTGCAGTTGACGCTGAAGGCGGCCAACCGCGACCTGCATTCGGGCCTGTATGGCGGGTCGGCGTTGAACCCGATCAACGCGCTGACGCACTTGTTAGGCGATCTGCAGGATGCCAATGGCCGCATCCAGTTCCCCGGCTTCTATGACAAGGTGAAGCCCGTATCCAATGCGCAGCTCGCGCAATGGGGTGCACTCGGCTTCGACGAGAGGGTGTTCCTGGGCAAGATCGGCCTGACGCACCGTCGGGCGAACGCGGCTACTCCGCGCTGGAGCGATTGTGGGCCCGCCCGACCGCCGACATCAACGGCATCTGGGGCGGCTATACGGGGGCAGGCGGCAAGACGGTGATCGCCGCCCAAGCATCGGCAAAGGTCTCTTTCCGCCTGGTGCCCGAACAGGACCCCGACGAAGTGTTCGAGCAGTTCAAACGCTTCGTCGCCGAGAGACTGCCGCGCGGCGCTCAGGTCGAGTTCACAGTCCGGCACCCGCAGCCCCGGCATCGAGGTCAACGTGGAAAGCCCATGGGTGCGCGCGGCGCAGGCTGTGCTGGCAGAGGAATATGGCAGGCCGGCGGTGCTGATGGGCAGCGGTGGCTCGATCCCGGTGGTGACCTCACTGCGCACCGTCCTGGGCATCGACAGCCTGCTGATGGGCTTCGGCCTCGACGACGATCAGGTGCACAGCCCGAACGAGAAGTTCGAGCAGCGCTGTTTCCAGCACGGCCTTCGCTCGCATGTCCGGCTGCTGGCGAAATTCGCGGGGGGCTGACGAACCGGTGCGACGCCTGCGCATCGGCGGTGGAGTGCACACTGGATAGGTGCGTCGAAGCTCTTTTGCGACAAGACTTGTGTGTATCAGAAGAGTTCCCCGATGGTATTGGAGAGCATCGCGCAAGGGACACAACGTCATTGTGACCGAATCGAAGCAACCCAGGGGGGCGCCACTGTTTTGTTTCGTCGGCTCCGCCTCCTTGCAACGACGGGGTTGGGTGTCGTCGTCGCCACGATGGCAAGCAAATAGAGCGCTCGTGTCCGCTGACCTCCCCTCGCCTGCCCCGCAGGTTTACCTTGGCGCGATGAAGCGGGGGGACGACATGGACAACCAGACCTTCGATTACATCGTGGTGGGCGCGGGTTCGGCTGGATCCGTGCTCGCCAACCGGCTCAGCGCCAATCCGCAAGCACAAGGTGCTGGTGCTGGAAGCCGGCCGCGAAAGCCACCCCTGGTCGCGCATTCCGGTCGGCTTTGCCAGGCTGATCAACAATCCCGCGGCCAACTGGCTGTATTCGTCCGAGCCGGACGAGGGCACCGGCAACCGCCGCATTCCCGATCCCGCGCGGCAAGCTGTTGGGCGGTTCGTCATCGATCAACGGCATGGTGTTCGTGCGCGGCCAGTCGCAGGACTACGATACCTGGGCGCAGCTCGGCAATCGCGGCTGGAGCTATCGCGAGGTGCTGCCGATCTTCCGAGACATGGAAAGCTACCAGGGCGAGGCGGACGAGGAATACCGCGGCCGCGGCGGACCGCTGAAGGTCACCGAAAGCAACGAGACCGGCCCGCTATACGACGCGCTGATCAAGGCCGCCGGCGAGGTCGGCATCGCCTACACCAAAGACTACAACGGCGCGCAGCAGGACGGCATCGGCATGACGCAGACGACGATCCGCAGCGGCCGCCGCATGAGCACCGCAGTCTGCTATCTTGATCCGGCGCGCAGACGGCCGAACCTGACGATCCAGGCCGAACGCGCTGACCGAATGCCTGCTGCTCGACGGCAAGCGGTGCATCGGCGTGCGCTACAGCGTCAACGGTCAGCAGCGCGAGGCCCGCGCGCACCGGGAGGTCATCGTCAGTGCCGGTTCGATCAATTCGCCGCAGCTTCTGGAACTGTCCGGCATCGGTCAGCCGGAGCTGCTGCAGGCACTCGGCATCGAGGTCCGGCACGCACTGAACGGCGTCGGCGAAAACCTGCGCGATCATTATTCACCGCGGATGAAATGGATTGTGCCGGCGTCGCTTGGTATGACCTACAACGACAAGGTGCGCGGCCTGGGCATGGTGAAGCAGGCGCTGAAATACGCGCTGACGCCACAAGGGGCTGCTGGGACTGCCGGCCGCGCCGATCCGCGCGTATGTCCGCACCCGGCGGGGCCTGGATGCGCCGGACGCGGCGATCTCCTGGATGCCGTTCCTGGTGACCGACGAACTTCCAGCTGGCGAAGCATTCCGGCGTCACCGCGATCATGAACATCCTGCGGTCGGAGAGCACCGGCAGCATCCATGTCACCTCGAAGTCGCCGAACGCACGCCGCCGGCGGTGCGGTTCAACTTCCTCAGTGCGCAGTTGGACCGCGAGGTGACGCTGGAGGCGATGCGCATCACCCGGCGGATCATGACCGCAGCGCCGATGCGCGGCATTGCCAACCGACGAGATCGGCGCCGGGCATCGATCATGCCAGTCCGATGACGAGCTGCTGGACTGGGTCAAGAAGAATGCCGAAACCACCTATCACCCGGTCGGCACGTGCAAGATGGGGTCGGACCCGATGGCGGTGGTGGACGACCAGCTTCGGGTGCACGGGCTGCAGGGACTGCGGGTCGCCGATGCATCGATCATGCCGACGCTGACCTCGGGCAACACCAACGCCCCGTCGATCATGATCGGCGAGAAGGCGTCGCGCCTGGTCCTGGCGGACGCATGAGCCGGCTTCGCGCTTAGGGGCGCTCAGGCGGGAAAATGAATGTGATAGGAAAAGAAACCGCTCCCGCCCCTGCGCGTTGTGGCGGGTATGAGCAGGCTTGCACCAATCATCGGCCTGTCCGGTCTCATCGGCCTGGGCGGCTGCGCCACAGGCGTGGGGTACGGACCCTATGGGGGCACCTACTACTCCAACGCCTACCCAGTGCCGGGTTACGGCTACGATTATGGGTATGGTTATCCGTACGGCCCGGTCGGGCTCGGCGGTATCTGGATCGGCGGCGGCCATCGGGATTGGCATCGCTGGCACGCATTCTATGGGCATCCCCACTGGGGCGCATGGCACAGCGGCGCGTTCCACGCGCCAGGCGCCTGGGCTGGCCGGGGGGGCCACTGGGCCGGACATAGCTGGCATCATTGATCCAGGCGCACCGAGGCTGCTGACATAACGCCGTCAGCAGGACGCGCGTATGCTCCTGAGCATGAACCGGCATACCCAGGGTCTCCTGCTGATCACGGTCTCGGCGATCGCCTTCAGTTCCGCCGGGTTCTTTACCCGACTGATCCGGCTGGACGTCTGGACGATGCTGTTCTGGCGCGGGCTGTTCGCCGGGCTGATGATCCTTGGTGTCGTAGTCGTGCAGGAGCGGCGCCGGGTCTGGCGCGCACTGCGGGCCATCGGATGGCCGGGCCTGGCGGCGGCGATGTGCTCGACCGCGGCCACCATCCTCTACATCAACGCGTTCCGCCGCACCTCGGTGGCCGATGTCGCGGTAATCTTCGCGGTCGCGCCATTCTTCACTGCCGGCCTGGGATGGCTGTGCCTTGGGGTGAAGGAGGGCTGGTCCACCCTCGCTGCCAGCCTGGTCGCCGTGCTGGGCGTCAGCGTCATGGTGGGCGGCGCGGTGACCGACGGGCACCTGGCCGGCGACCTGCTCGCGTTCGGTATGACGGTGTGCATGGCGATCATGATGCTGATCATCCGCCATTATCATGCGACACCGATGCTGCCAGCCGCGTGCCTGTCGGCACTGCTGTGTCCGCTGCTGGTGTGGCCATTGGCGACGCCTTTCACCGTTGGCCCAGGGGACATGGCGGAACTGGCGCTGTTCGGAACGACCCAATTCGGCCTGGGGCTGTTGTTGCTGACGGTCGGCGGTCAGATGGTGTCAGCGACCGAGAATGCTCTGCTGAATACGCTGGAGACCCCGCTCGCGGTGGCTTGGGTGTGGGCCTGTTTCGGTGAGATGCCGCCGGTCCCCAGCTTCGTAGGCGGCACGATCGTCATGGCGGCGGTTGGCGGACATGTGTGGTACAGCAACCGGTCGAAGCTGGCGCCTGCGGTCGCCTAACGCAGACGCGGACCGGTATCCATGCCCAGCAACGCGCGGCCGCCGATCGGGTACCACTCGGGCCCGATGGTGACTGTTTGTCCGACGACGTGCAGGTCGCGCCAGCACTCGGCCAGGCGGCTGTCGCACTTGAACGAGGTGCTGCCGCCCTGGCGGTACATCAGGTCCATCGCATCGCGCGCGCAGTCGGCGGCATGGACAGCGGCGAGACGGCAGCGCGAGCGCTGCTCGAGCGTGGTCTCCTTGCCGGCAGCGATAGTGTTCCAAAGTTCGGCGATCATCGCGCTGCGGTAGACGCGGCCAGCGTTCAGTATCGCATCGGCACGGCCGACGGCATCCTGCACCTGTGGGTTCTCATTGAGCATGAAGCTGCGGCCTCGCGGCATCTTATCACCGGCGAGCGCGATAAGCGCATTGATGCCGGCACGGGCGATGCCGGTGATTACCGAGCTGTGGTGCGGGCCGACCCAGCACACACTCGGCAGCGCATAGGTGAGGCCGGGCCAGCGCGACCACTGATTGTCGAGCGGCACGCCGGCGTGGACCATGGTCCGATGCTCGGGCAGGAAGGCGTCGGTGACGGTCCAGTCGAAGCTGCCGGTGCCGCGCAGGCCGGCGACGTCCCAGCTTCCCGACACGATCTTGGCTTCCGCGCGGGGGAACAGCGCGCGCCAGTAGAGCGAGCCGCCATCGGGCCGTCGCCGCGGCTGCCCGTCATCGAGTATCTGGAAGCTGCCCAGCATCCAGTTGGCCTCCTGACAGCCGGTGCCGAAGGTCCAGCGCCCGGTGATGCGACAGCCACCAGGGACCGGCACCGCCTGGCCACCACCCTGTACCGCAGTCCCGGCGATGACAGTGGCGTGGCCAGGCGGGTAGATCTCGTGCACGCCTTCGTCCGACAGACCGAGGGTTACGAGTTGGCCGATGCTGTTGTTGCAGACGTTCCAGCCGACCGAACCGGCGCCCTCGGAGAGCAGTTCCACAACCCGGAGGTAGGTCAGCGGATCGACCTGGAGGCCACCGAGTGAACGAGGGAGCACCATGCGGTAGAACCCGGCGGCGTGCAGTTGTTCGACCAGTGGTGGCGACAGGCGCTGTTCGCGCTCGGTCTGTTCGGCGTAGCGACGGAGTTCCCGGCGCAGGGCCATGGCCGCCTGCACGAGCGGCTGCGCGTCGATCTCAGCCGGTAGGCTGGTGTCTTCGGCGATTGCGTCCATTGGGTTCCTCCTGCGCGGCGTCCTTGCTGGTCTCGCCAATGTGCTACAGTAACACCACTGCGGAGACAGGCGATGGCACAGCTTAATCTGAAGCCGCTGACTTTCGAGCAGTTCCTCGATTGGGAGCGCGGGCAGGAACAAAAGCACGAATTTGTGGATGGCGAGCCCGTCGGGATGGCCGGTGGAACCGAAGCCCACAACATCATCCAGGCGAACCTGATCGCCGCCGTCGCCCCGAAGCTGCGGGGTTCAGGTTGCCGGGCGTTTCCTTCGGACATGCTGGTGAGGACGGGGAC
Source organism: uncultured Alphaproteobacteria bacterium (assembly GCA_963758595.1). GTDB lineage: Bacteria > Pseudomonadota > Alphaproteobacteria > Acetobacterales > Acetobacteraceae > JAMXLO01. Next base: position 97,320 of record CAVWWB010000021.1, on the reverse strand, counting down.
AGGCAGGGGTCGCTATCCCGATATGACGATCGATTGCGGGCCGCGGCGTGGCGAGAACCTCGTCGCACCCGAGCCGAAAGTGGTGTTCGAAGTCCTGTCGGAGGACACCCAGCAGCGGGACCGCACTATCAAGTTGGCCGACTACAATGCCACGCCTTCGATTGCTCATTACGTGCTGTTGGAACAAGACGAAGCGGTTGTGCACGTTTACAGTCGCGGCCCTCATGGCGACTTCAATTTACGACCGCAGGAAGTCAGGGGATTGGAGGGGGTGGTCGAGCTTCCTGCCGTGCAGCTCACACTGTCCATGAGCGAGATATATGACGGCGTCGCAGCTGCTACTGGGACCTAACAAACCGGCGCGCTCCTTTGACGCTGGGGCCTCTTCCTCAGGAAATTATGCACCGCCTGGAAATAGCAGCTTGAGGTATTCTTCAGCGCTATGTGGTGAAGTTCGTGCGCCCCTCGGAGAGCAGCTCCACAACATGGAGACCATCGTCGTTTTCTTGACTCTGGAAGTTTCGGCCAATCAACAGTGCCGCACACTGTTGGCGCTGACTGCGGAACTGGAATAAGACCGCAGGGGCAAAGGGGGGACGCGAGAACGGCAGCGTGCGCAATCCGCGCCGATAACGGGGGACCACTGTTGTGAAATTGCGCTGCGTCAAGCAGATCTGCGCTCGCCAGTTCGATTGGCGAGCACGTAAGGGAACGGTATGATGCTGGGCCGCAAGAATGTTGATACTATTTCATTATGGAAATCCCAGTACGTGTGCCGCTCCAGCGTCAGCCTGGTATTGCTGGGCGCTCTTCTCGTCGCGGCCTTTCCTGCATTGGGGCAGAGGGTGCAGATCGATGCCGCGGGCGCTGTCACGAGCGAGAACCTGGGCCGAGCATTCGAAACTTTCTCGGTTTTCGGCGGTACACCCGGGATCGCAGCAGCGCAGTATTACAGCGACTTCCACCTCAACAGCTTTCAACTGCCGATCGCGCATGCATTCGCGCCACTCGGCGACGGCTGGCTTGCCAACGTGTCGCCGTATGCAGAGGTCACCCTCGGCTATTTAACGGCCGACGAGACCTTTCCGCTGACACCAAGCCCGACCACTCCGAATAGCGTGAAGTTGTCCTTCAACACTTGGTCCGCCCTAGCCGGTGGCGGGATCGAACTGCGTTTGGGCTCCGGTTTCAGCCTGCGGCCAATCGTGCTGGCCGGTTATGCGCATATCGGTGGCAATGCGGACTTTGCCGGCCCGAATTCCGCTTTGTTTCAAACCGCCGCGCACGGGGTTCTTAACGACGCTGCCGTCAATACAGCGCTCCTGGGCGGGGCGCTGGAACTTGTCTACGACAAGACATTCCCCGGCGATCTGATCTTCACGGCCCGTGCCCGCTACAACGAAGTGGCCGCAATTGTCGCCGATGCCACCGACCCGTCACTCAAACAGAACGGAAGCTTTGGCGTGGCGACCGCCGGCATCACATTCGATGGTCCCACGGAATGGCGGATCGCAGCACGCGCCGTTCGCTGGCTCGGATACGTCAACGCGACTTGGCTGCCTAGCACCAACCGCGATCTCCTGGGCTTCAACGCGTTCGCTGAAATCGGCGGAGGCCTGCGGCTGATCGCCCCAGACGTGATCCGTGGTGTGCAAGGTGCCACGGTGCGTGCGTCCGCCATTGTCGGGCCGGGTGTCACCGGCTGGCTCGTCAGCGCGGCATTGAATTTCTGACGGCAAGCCAGCCGAAGCCAAGAAGTGCCATGCCGGTCGGGTTTAAACATGGAGACGGGGAGCAGCTTGTTGTGATGCCTCTACCCAGTTGGCGCTGATTTTGTTGGGCATCGTGCGCCCCCACGTCTTCTGCTAGGATTGCTGATCAGCCGAGGTAACAGAATGGCACGACTTGATGGGAAAACCGCGCTGATCACCGGTGCGGGTACCGGCATCGGCCGAGCCACCGCACGCGCGATGGCGGCGGAGGGCGCACGTGTGGTGGTTGCTGAGATCAATGCCGCCGCGGGTGAGCAGACGGCACAGATCGTGACCCAGGCGGGCGGTGAGTGCATCGCGGTAACCACCGATGTCACGCAGGAGGACAGCGTGCGCGCCGCGATCGACACTGCCGTGCGGCACTATGGCGGGCTGCACATCCTGCACAACAACGCCGGCGGCTCTACGCCGCGTGACAACACGGTAGTCGAGGCGCCGATAGAGGAGTTCTGGCGAGCCATCCGGCTTGATCTGTTCGGCACCTTCCTGGGATGCCGGTTCGGCATTCCGGCGATCATCGCCTCGGGCGGCGGATCGGTGATCAACATGGCGTCCAACGTGGCGCTGATGGGGATTGCCGGCCTGGACTGCTATACCGCGGCGAAGGGCGGCATAGCGGCGATCACGCGGTCCATGGCGGTGGAGTTCGCGCCGCAAAAGGTACGGGTCAACGCCATCGCACCGGCCGCGACAATGACGGACCGCGTTCGCGGCCGGTTTGAGGCAGGCAATCCCCGCATCACCAAGATCGCAAACGCACACTTGGTGGGACTGATCCAACCGGAGGACATCGCCAATATGGCGGTGTTCCTGGCCTCGGATGAGTTACGCATGATCACTGGGCATGTCTATCCGGTGGACAGCGGGGTGACGATCTCCTGACTGCGGTTATCCGGTTCTCTCCGCGTAATGCCGCACGAAGCGCGCGCCGAGTTCAGTCAGCGCCTCAACCAGCTTCGCGCCGGTCTCCGCCGAGCAGAGGCGGGCATCGGCGCCGAACACCGCGTCGGGGGTGATGTCGGACAGCTCGATTGGCAGGTCGATCTCGGCACCTTCGAAACTTGCGGTGCCGAAGCCGGTGACCTTCATTCCGACTACATCGGGCGCATCGTGTGGCGGCGGCGTCAGGTCGGGGCGCATCCATTGCGGGAATAGATGTGCCGCGATCGAAGTGAGCGGATCGCCGCCATGCCCGCTGGTTTGCCTAGTCCTTTCGGCGCCGACGATGCCGGGCATCAGGCCACGCGCGATCTTCCACAGGTAGAAGCTTGGGATCAGGATGCGGCGCGCGCGCCAGATCTCGCGCGCGGTGTCCAATACCGCCTGCGTGTTGCCGGCGTGGCCGTTGACCACGATCAGCCGCGTGATGTCGTGCCGCAGCAGGCAGGCGAACATGTCGCGCAGCACGGCGCGGAACGTCTCCTGGCCTAATGCGATGCCGCCCGGGGCGGTGCCGAAATAATCAGCGCCGCCATAGGCGAGCACCGGTGCTACCAACGTGCGTGTGCCACCCGCGCTGGCACGCTCGGCGATCAGCGCGGCCATTCTCTCGGCTGACAGGTAGTCGCCCATCGGCGCGTGCGGACCCTGGTCCTCGAAGCTGCCGAGAGGCAGCAGCACTATCGGCCGCGTCGGCAGGATCTCGCGCATCTCCTGGGCGGTGATCTCGCCCATCCGATACTTCGTCATGCCAGCAGTTCAAGCGCGGCGCGTGAGAGCGCCTGTACGCCGAAACCGATGCAGTTCTCGTCCGGCTGATACGCTGAGTTGTGCAGGCGGTCGTTGCGGCCGGGCTGCGACGAACCGACGCGCAACTGAAAGGCGGGGACGAGGTCAGCCATCAGGGCGAAGTCTTCGCCGCCGAGGCTGGGCTCGAACTCGCTGATGACATCGCCGAACTGGTGGCGCACGGCTTCAACAGCGGGTTGCAGCACACGTTCGTCGTTGCGCAGCGATGGGACACCGCGACGGTAGTTCACCTCGCAGGTGACGCGCATCCCCTCCTGCATACCCGCGGCCAGGCGGCTGATCGCGGCTTCGGCGGTGGCGTGCGCCTCGGGGTGCAGCGTGCGGACAGTGCCTTTGATCAGGCAACTATCGGGGATGATGTTGTAGGTGGTGCCACCCTGGATTGCGCCGACCGTGACCACGGCGGGCTGGGTCGGCCGCACCTCGCGCGACACCACGGTCTGCAGTTGGGCCACCAGCATGGCGGCGGCAATCAGCGGATCGACGGCGGTGTGCGGATAGGCCGCATGTCCGGACTTGCCATGCACGACGATGTCGAAGCGGTCAGAGGCGGCGAGGCAGGCACCGTGCACGAAGCCGAAGGTGCCGACCGGCATTTCCGGGTGGTTGTGGAACCCGAGTGCCAAATCGACGCTGGGACCGTCCATCACGCCGTCATCGATCATAGCACGCATGCCGCCCAGGCCTTCTTCGGCGGGCTGGAACACCAGCTTCACCGTGCCGGCAAGCTGTGGCGCAAGCTGTTTCAGCACGGCAGCGACGCCGACGAGCGTGGTGGTATGGATGTCGTGGCCGCAGGCGTGCATCAGGCCGGCTTTGGTGCTGGCGAACGGCAGGCCGGAGGTCTCCTGGATCGGCAGTGCGTCCATGTCGGCGCGAATGGCGAGCACCGGGCCGGGGCGGGCGCCCTCGATCAGGCCGACCACACCGGTCGTGCCGATGCCGGTCTGGTGAGTGATGCCGAGGCGGCTGAGTTCGCGCGTGACGATGCCGGCGGTGCGGACCTCCTCGAACCCGAGTTCCGGGTGGGCGTGGATGTCGCGGCGGATTTCGATCAGTCCCGGCTCGATGCGCAGAGTGGCGTCGCGTATGGCGGTGGTGGGGTCGTTGGCGAGGGACATGGCGGGGCCTTTTCGGGACTGTGGCCCAGAGATAGACGATCGTGGAGCCGATGCCCAATCCGGCGAGGTTACGCGCCTCGGCTGCGGGTGTTTGGTTAGTCCCGTCGCGTTCAGCCTTTGGGCGCACCCTTGTGTACCAACGCATTGCGGATAGGACAGGGCGCGCGCAAAATTGGCGGATGCTGAAGACCTACCAGACCCTGCAAGTCGCACAGCCACAGCCACACACGCTGCTGGTGATGCTGAACCGTCCCGATGTGGCGAATGCAATGAATACGCAGATGGGGCTGGACCTGCTTGATCTGTTTCACGGCATTGGCGGGGCGCCGAACGAGCAGCGCTGCATCGTGCTCACCGGCTCTGGGTCGCGCGCGTTCTGCGCCGGCGGCGACCTGAAAGAGCGCAACGGCATGACGGATCAGCAGTGGCAGGACCAGCACTTGATCTTCGAGCGTGCGATCCGTGCCATCAATCACTGTCCGGTGCCGATTATCGCCGCGGTGAACGGGGCTGCGTATGCCGGCGGGATGGAGATCGCGCTGTGCGCCGACTTCATCTACGCGGCCGAGCACGCGCGGTTCGCACTGACCGAGGTGACGCTGGGGATCATGCCCGGTGCCGGCGGCACGCAGACGTTGCCGCGTGCGGTGGGGGCGCGGCGAGCGAAGGAGATCCTGCTGACCGGACGGCCGTTCACCGCGCAGCAGGCGTTCGAGTGGGGCATGGTGAACCGGATCTGCAAAGCCGAAGCGTTGCTGACCGAGGCGCTGGAGACGGCGGCGACGATCGCCGGCAACGCGCCGATTTCGACACGACAGATCAAGCAGTCGGTGAACTACGGGCTGAACATGGACCTGGCCAGCGGGATGATGTTCGAGATCGAGGCGTATAACCGCATGGTGCCGACGGAGGATCGCCGCGAGGGCATCCGCGCGTTCAACGAAAAGCGCAAGCCGGTGTTCCAGGGACGTTGAGGAGAGCACTATGAACGTGATCACGGACATCGCATCGCAGGACCTGACACGGACGCTGGCGGAGCAGGCCCGCACGTTGCGCTACGAGGAACTGCCGGAGGATGTGCGCACGCTCGCGCGGCAGTGCTTGCTGGATTACCTCGCCTGCACGCTGGCGGGCGCGAAGGAGGAACTGACGGAAATTGTGTTGGCCGAGATGGTGACGCACGGCGGCGGGCCGGTGGCGACGGTCATCGGCCATAGCGAACGCCTGCCGGTGCTTTCGGCGGCGCTGGTCAACGGCGCGGCGTCGCACGCACTGGACTTCGATGACGTAAACATGGCGATGACCGGACATCCGTCGGTCGTGCTGCTGTCGGCGCTGCTCGCACTGGCCGAAGAGCGTGGCAGTGCGGCACGCGATGTACTGGCGGCATTTGTCGCGGGCTACGAGCTGCAATGCCGGCTGGGGCTGCTGCTCGCACCCGGGCACTACAACGTGCTTGGCTTCCATGCCACCGGCACCCTCGGCAGCTTCGGCGCGGCGGCAGCATGCGCGCATTTGTTGGGGCTTGACGCGGAGCAGTTCGCCACCGCGCTGGGCATTGCGGGAACGCAGGCGGCCGGGCTGAAGTCAATGTTCGGCACCATGTGCAAGCCGTTGCATGCCGGCAAGGCGGCGCAGAACGGGATGTTTGCGGCGCGGCTGGCGCAGCGCGGCTTCACCAGCCGGGGCGACGTGGTGGAGTGCGCGCAGGGGTTCGCTCGGACGCATAGTCCTGATTTCAATCCCAGTGCGGCGCTGGCCGAACCGCCTGGCGGCTTTCATATCCGCAACAACCTGTTCAAGTATCATGCCGCCTGCTACATGACGCATGCGCCGATCGAGGCGGCGCGCACGCTGCGCGAGCAGCATGGGCTGCAGCCGGAGCAGATTGCGCGGATCAGACTGCGTATCGACGAAACGTGCGACCGCGTATGCAACATTCCGGCGCCGCGCACCGGGCTGGAGGCGAAGTTCAGCCTGCGCCTGACCACGGCGATGGCGCTTGCCGGCGTCGATACCGGGTCGCTTGCCAGCTATTCGGAGGCGACGGCGGCTGATCCGACCTTGGTGGCGCTGCGCGACAAGATCGAGTTCGAGTTCCAGACCGGTCGGCCGAACACGGTTGCGGCTCTGGAAGTGGTGTTGACCGATGGGAGCACCATGGCGGCGTCGCACGACTTAGGTGTTCCCGCTGGCGATATCACCGAGCAAGGCCAGCGGCTGGAGGAGAAGTTCATGTCGCTGGCTGTGCCGGTGATTGGGCAAGCGAAGGCACGCGATCTGGTTCAATTGATCCGCGGGTTAGGTCCGGCGGATGATGTGCGGCACGCGTTGCGGCTCTGCTCCGCGGAGCGCTGGTAAATCCAGATATATCGGTGACGACCGAATGACAGGCCTTCAAAATGAACAGTGGCCGGAAAGGCTTTGCGTTCCTGTTCAGCCGAAGGTGGCGAAGATTTCCTCCAGCGCTTTGAGCTGACCGCCGGAGGTGGAAGAGGGAACGATGACCGGCGTGTGAACGCCGGAGGCTTGCCATGCCTCGACGCCGTCGCGCACGTGCGAAGCCGGGCCAAACAGTGCGACGTCGGCGAGCCAGCGATCGGTCAGGAAACGCGGCACGTCGTCGCGCCGGTCCTCGGCGATCGCCCGTTCGATCGCGGTCATCTCCTCAGCGTAGCCGGCTTCCTTCCAGTAATTGCGATAGTTCGGCAGGAATGCGTAGTGGACCAGGTTCTTGCGGCATAGGGCCTTCGCTGCCTCGACGTCGTCGCTGATGCAGATCGGCAGCATGTTGCCGATGAAGAACGCGGGATCAGGACGCTTCGCCGCTGGCAGTGCGGCGAGCGAGGCGCTCATGTGGGACCGGGCCGCGTTGGCGAACACCACGCCCTGGGAGATTTCGCCCGCGAGCGCCACCATCTTCTGCCGCAGCGCGGCGATGATGATCGGCGGGAACTCGCCGACGCCTTCCACCGCACGTAGCTTCTCGACGAACGCGCGGGTGTCGGCAAGGGGTCTACCCACGGTGACACCCATGCGCTGGTGGCCCGGTGCATGTGCGACGCCGATGCCGAGGCGGAAGCGGCCACCGGAGACCTCGTGCATGAAGGCGGCACTTTGGGCGAAGTCCAGCACGGTGCGGACATAGATCGGCGCGATGGCGGTGCCGAAGGGGATGCGCTCGGTGGTCCAGCACATTGCCTCGCACTGCGACATGTTGCCGTACATGCTGGGCGTGTAGATACCCGCGTAGCCACGCTGTTCGATGTCGCGGGCGATCTCGAGGGTGAGGCGGCGGCGCCCGGGGACGGCGACAAGAGAGATGGCTGGCAGGGGCATGGCGGTCCACTTCGACGATGATGGCGGTCAGCTTGCGAGCGGACTGGCGGAAGGGCAAGCTGAGGCAAGCTCATCTTCATTCACCGACCGCCCTTCCGCTAAGCGAGGCGGCGGCAGAACGCGTCCGGTGCCAGGACAGCACGTTGCTGAACAAATACCGGTGATAAGCTGGGGTCTGTCGACGTCCTGAGGCAGGATCGGACAGATCGGTCCGAACCTCCGACGGGGAGCGCAGCAGCCATGCTAGAGATCGGCGTATTCCATAACGGTGCGTCAAGTCTGCCGGTTATCACCACCAAGGACGGTGTCACACTCAACGACGGGTCGCTTGCGGACGTGCACCGGGCGGCGCAGGAGACGCTGGTGAACCAGGTGCGGCAGGGCATCCTGGCGGAAAGGCTGGGCTATCAGTCGTTCTGGCTCACCGAGCACCACTTCCAGCCCGAGGGCGCGGAAATGAGCCCGAACCCGCTGATGGTGCAGGCCGCGATCGCGGCCAATACCCGGCGCATCCGGCTGGGCCAGGCGGCCAACATCATCGTCTGGCACCACCCTGTGCGTCTGGCCGAGCAGATCGCGACACTCGACGTTATCAGTGGCGGCCGCGTCGAGTGCGGCATCGGCCGTGGCTATCAGCCGCGCGAGAACGAAACACTGGGCCGGCCGTACGGCTCGACCATCCAGGATCAGGAACGGAACCGGAAGGCCTTCGAGGAGGCGGTCGCGATCCTGAAGAAATGTTGGACCGAGCCGTCGTTTTCGCATCACGGCGAGAATTTCTCGATCCCGCCGAGCTATACGAAGTGGAATCACAAACAGACCATTGCCTATTTCCAGATGGACAAGGTCGAGCGCCGTCTGGAAGACGTTCTGGCACTCGGTGATCCCGACATGTACTCCGCCGGCAACCCGGTGCAGGCCACGACGACGACACTAAAGGAGCTGCAGGTGTTTCCGCAGCCGGTGCAGAAGCCGCACCCGCAACTCTGGGAGCCGCTGACCAGCGCACGCTCGCTCAAGTGGGCTGCGGAGCATGGCTTGAACGGCGTGATGATCGCGGAACCGAATGATCGACTGCGGCGCAACATCGAAATCTATCACGAAGCAGCCGAGAAGGCGGGCTGGCCCGACAGGCTCAACCGCGGCCGGTTCAAGTTCGGCTGGGATGCCACGAAGCGGCGCGGCATCATGACCAGCCGCTATATCCACATCACCAAACCAGGCCGCGAGCGAGAGTTGCTGGAGCGGGCAGCGCGCGCCATCGAGCTGCAGTTCGACTACTATGGCCCGTTCGGCTTTGGCGCGGTTGTGGCGCGGCTCAATGAACCGATGTTCGACCTGAACAGACGGATTACCGCGGACATGCTGCGGGACCGGGAGATCGCGCTGCACGGCTCGAAGCAGTTCATCATCGACAAGATCATGAAGATGCGCACCGAGTGCGGCTATGAGGATTTTTGCTTCATGGCCTGGTTCGAACTCGGCGGTTTCGCAGCCAGGGAGATCGAGGAGCAGATGCAGATGTTCGCCGAGGAGGTGATGCCGGTGATCGCCAGCGAGTGCGGCGGCAAGGTGGAACTTCCCGCATGCGGGCTTGATTTCGCTCGCTGACGCGCGCGATTTCGCAGGAGGAGCGACAGGGATGGCAAGCAAGGAATCCGAGGAACTGAAGGTTCTGTATCGCGGCTGGATGGCGGCAATGCAGGCCAATCCGGACATGCCGCTTGATGAGGTGCGGCGGCGCTTCGAGCACCTGGGAGATGTCACCGGCGAGCCGGGCGGCGTGGATTACGTGGAGACGCAGGCCGACGGAATCCCTGCGATGTGGGCAACCCCTAAAGGCTGCGCGGACACGCGCGTTCTGCTGTGCGCGCATGGCGGCGGCTACGTGATGTGTTCGATGTACTCGCACCGGAAGATGTATGCCCGCGTCGCGAAGGCGATCGGCTGCCGCGCGCTGATCGTGGATTATCGTCGCGCGCCGGAGCGCATCCATCCCGGGCCGGTGGACGACATGGTCGCGTCCTACAGATGGCTGCTCGAGCAGGGGATTTCACCGAAGCACATCGCAGTCATCGGTGATTCGGCAGGCGGCGCTCTTGCCGTGACGATACTGCTAAGGGCACGTGAGAAGGGACTGCCCTTGCCGGCCGCGACCATGTCGTTGTCGCCGTGGTGCGACATGGAGGCCAGGGGCGAGACGTTCGAAACCAATCGCGATCGCGACGTGCTGGTAGCTCGCGAGGTCATCGCTACCATGGCCAGCACCTTCCTGGGTGAGGGCGGTGATCGCAACGACCCGCTGGTCAATCCGCTGTACGCCGACCTGCATGGCTTTCCGCCCATGTATATCCAGGCCGGAGCCGACGAGACGTTGCTCTCAGATAGCCGCGATCTGGCGGAGCTTGCGCGCAGGTCGGACGTTGACGTCACACTGGAGATCGTGCCCGAGATGCAGCACGTCTTCCAGATGCTGGCCGGCACGGCGCCCGAAGCGGATGCCGCGATCGCGAAGCTTGCCAATTGGGTCCGCCCACATCTCGGCCTTGGCGGCTGAGCGATCCCCATCCGCGCCCTTGTCCTCGGTCCGTGCCTTGCGACGGCGCGGGCAGACGGGCAAGCTCTGCGCAAGTATGCAACAAACAAGGAATGTGACCATGGCCGTCGCAGAAGCCGTCCAGGACAAGCCCAGGCTGCTCGCCGAACCGCCGCAGCGCCTGCATCATCATGCCTACGTCGTGCGCGACCAGGAAGCGAACCGGCAGTTCTTCGAGGACCTGCTGGGCATTCCGCTGGTCGCCACCTGGTGCGAGAAGCATCACAACGCGCAGCTCGGCCGCGAGGTAGCGATGTGCCACACGTTCTTCGGCATGGGCGATGGCGGCGCGCTGGCGTTCTTCGCATTCGCCGATCCGGAGATCTACAAGCTGGTGATCGCGGAGAAGCCGCCGGCGATCGGCAGCTTCGACCACGTGGCGTTCAAGGTGTCGGATCGCACGTACGACGAAATCGTCGGGCGGCTGCAGCGGTCGGGCGAAAAGTTCCGCGAGAACGACCACGGATACTGCAAATCGGTGTATGCGACGTCACCGGACGGGCTGATCGTGGAGTTCACTGTCGATCCGCCCGGGGTGGAGCAGATCGACGCGATCCGGCGCGCCGATGCGCATGCCGAGCTGGCGCGCTGGGTGGCCGGCGATCACCACACGAACAACGATCTGCGGCCAAGTTAGTAGGCCAGAGTCGAGTATGTCCGATGTGGCTGCGCTCAGCCTGAAAGTGGGCGCGGCCCTGCCGGACCCGCCGTTCGATTTCATGGACAGGGACGGTCCTGCCGGGTTCGATATCGCGCTCATGCAGCGCATTGCCCAGCGCCTCGGTCGCGCATGGCAACTGTTGCGCTACGAAGGGGCTGACTTCAACGGCATTTTCGCTGGTCTAGAAACCGGGGACTATGACTGCATTGCGTCCGGCACGACGATCACGCCGAAGCGGGAACGGATGGTCGATTTTTGCCAGCCGTACGTCGTGTCTGGTCAGTCGCTGGTGGTCGATGCCGTGCGGCATCCGAACGTGCACGGAACTGACGATCTGAATGGCCTGACGATCGGGGTGCAGCATGGCAACACAAGCCAGCCGGTGGCCGAGAAGCTGGTTGCCGAACACCGTGCAGCGCACGTCCGGGTCTATGCCTATGATGAGATCGAAAAGGCGCTCACCGATCTGACGACTGGCGGGTGCGACGCCTTCATGAAACTGGCGCCCGTCACGCAATGGTTCGTGCGCGACAGGCCACGCCTGAAAGTCGTGCAGACCGGTATCACCGAAGAGCGCCTCGCGATCTGTGTGCGCAAGGGCGATGCGGGCCTTCGAAACGCGATCAATGCCGCGCAGGCGGCGCTGCTGGGCGACGGCACCCTACCGGCCCTGCTCGAGCACTGGCTCGGGGCTGCCGCGACGCCGCCCTGAGTGAACGGGGGTTAGACGCTACGCGCCCCAGATCCGCAGCAATGGACCGTCACCCCCGGACACGGGATCAGCCGTCGGCATGTCCACCGCTGCCACGTTGCGCACGACCTCGTCGTGCTCGACAGGGTTGCCGCGACGCAGGTCGCGGGATTGGGAATTGTCGGGATAGGCGCCGACGATAAGCAGATCGTCGCTCTTGCTTTGGCGGCAGTGCCCGACACCGGCCGGGATCACCACCACGTCGCCGGCATTGACTTCGAGCACCTGGCCCGAGGGGCCACCGAACAGCACCTTGCCGGAGCCACTAGCCACGCCCAGCACCTCATGCGCATCACTGTGGAAGTGATGGAAGGGGTGCACCGAAGTCACGCCAGGCGGCGGGCCAACGATTGGCGGTGAAAACGCGTTCGATGGCCGCCGGGTCCGGCGGCACCGCTTGGCGATATACCAGCAACGGCAGCTTCGAATTTGGGACGGCGCCGTCATCGGTGAAAGTGAAGGTCTGGGGTTCGGTCATTAGAACGTCTCCGCTGCTGCTGCGAGTTGTCGATCGAGGGTAATGAGCGGTACGCCGAGGTCGTTTGCCAGCCACAGATAACTTGCATCGTATGTGGTCAAGCCGGTTCGGACCGCCAGTCGCAGAACCTCATCATGATCGACATCGAAGGTCTCCGGTGCAAGCCCGGGCATCCGCATGGCAGCGAGGAGCGCGTCCCGCTGGTCCGGCCTGCGCCGCAGCTTGCTCAAGCAGACATTCGCCATTTCATATCGCAACAGGGATGGGGCCACGAGTTCGCAATTGTCGATTTGCCTAGATACCTCCTCGCCGGCTGGTTCGTCGAAAACGATCGCCGCCAAGGCGGAGCTGTCGATGACCTTAATGGTCTCTGTGGCCAGCATCGCGATCCGCTCGGACGATTGCGGCGGCTTCATCAGGAGAGTGGAGCCCGAGGGCCCTGATTCGGGCACGAAACGCGTCGAGGTCGAGACGCCCAGGCGCGGGCCCAGGGCGCACCGCGTCCTCGATGATCGCCATCAGCTCGCCCTGCAGCGACCGGTGATTGCGGGCCGCCCGCTCGCGCAGGCGCTGCACGAGATCGTCGGGTGCGTTCTTGATCGAGAGATTGACGGGCATGCGTCGGCTCCGAAGCTGCTCCAATTTGGAGCCTATTTAGGGCCGGGTGGCTTCACTCTCAACGGCTTCAATCGCGTCCTCCGCCTCATCTTCCTCGCCGTAGCCCACCAGCCGCAGGGCGCGGCCTCGGATGCCGCGGCTGGTCACGGCATGGATCAGTGCCTCTTCGCGACCGTGGGTCACCCACACTTCAGGCGCACCCACCTCGTCGATGGTGGCGTTCAGTTCGTCCCAGTCGGCGTGGTCGGAGATCACCAGCGGCAGTTCGACGCCGCGCGATTTCGCGCGTTGGCGCACGCGCATCCAGCCCGAGGCAATTGCCACGACGGGGTCGGCGAGCCGCCGTGCCCAGCGATCGGTCACGGCGGCCGGCGGCGCCAGCACAATGGTGCCGACCAGTTCGTGCTTGGCGGCCGCGGTGGCGAGGCGCAGATCGCCAAGGGGCACGCCATGCGCCTCATAGATCTGGCAGAGCGGGGCGAGCGCGCCATGCAGCCAGATCGGGCGGTCCCAACCGGCCTGGCGCAGCAGCGCGATCAGCCGCTGACACTTCCCAAGGGCGTAGCAGCCGATGACGTGCGTGCGGTCGGGGAACAGCGCGACGCTGTCGAGAAGTCGGGCGATCTCCTGGTCAGGTGCCGGGTGGCGGAACACCGGCAACGCGAAGGTGGCCTCGGTGATGAACACGTCGCAGGGCTGCGGCACGAAGCCGGCGCAGGTCGGGTCGGCGGTGCGCTTGTAATCGCCGCTGACCACCGCACGGCAGCCCTGGTACTCCATCGCAACCTGGGCGCTGCCCAGCACATGTCCGGCAGGCTGGAGCCAGAGGGCCACATCGTTGATACGGACCGTCTCGCCCCAGGCGAGCGGCTGCTGCGCGTCCCCTGCCCGCTCGCCCAGCCGCCCCCGCATCAGCGCCAGCGTTTCGGGGGTGGCGAGCACGGTGCGATGGTCGGGCCGGGCATGGTCCGAGTGCGCATGGGTGATGACCGCGCGATCCACCGGCCGGGTCGGGTCGATGAAGAAGCCGCCGGGGTCGCAGAACAGCCCTTGCGGCAAGACACGCAGCCAGTTGGAGGGCGACAGCATCCGCCACACTTGGCAGCGCTTTCCCCGGAGCGCCAGACCCAATAAAACGGCCCGGATGACCGGAACATTGCCGGAACCCTTTGCCGGATGGTTCGCCGCGCAGGGCTGGGTCCCGCGCCGACACCAGTTGGCGATGCTGGATGCCGCGCGCGCGGGCGAGAGCGTGCTGCTGATCGCGCCGACCGGCGGCGGCAAGACACTGGCAGGCTTCCTGCCAACTTTGGTCGCGCTAACCGCGGCGCCGCGGGACGGGCTGCATACGCTGTATGTCAGCCCGCTCAAGGCACTGACAACCGATATCGCACGCAATCTGACGCGCCCGGTGCAGGAGATGCATCTGCCCGTGTCGATCGAGACGCGCACCGGCGACACGCCGGCCAATCGCCGCGCCCGGCAGCGCGGCGCGCCGCCCAACATCCTGCTGACCACCCCGGAGAGCCTGGCGGTGCTGCTGACGATGCCGGATGCGCCGGCGATGTTCGCGGGGCTGTCCAGCGTGGTGATGGACGAGGTGCACGCGCTTGCCGGCACCAAGCGCAGCGATCAGTTGGCGCTCTGTGTGTCGCGGCTGATGACCCTGGCGCCGGGCTGCCGGCGGGTGGGCCTGTCGGCGACAGTGGCGCATCCCGCCGCGATTAGAGCCTATGTCGCAGCCGATCGAGTAATCGAGGTGGCGGACGGTGCGCCGCCGGAAGTGACGATGATGGTGCCGGAGGGCGAACTGTCCTGGGCCGGGCACATGGGCCTGGATGCGGCGCCGCAGGTGATGGCGCGTATCCGCGCCGGCAACATGACCATCGTGTTCGTAAACACCCGCGCCCAGGCCGAACTGATGTTCCAGGCGCTGTGGAAGCTGAACGAGCCCACTCTGCCGATTGCGCTGCACCACGGCTCCCTGGAGGTGGAGCAGCGCAGGAGGGTCGAGGCGGCGATGGCGTCGGGCAAGTTGCGCGCCGTGGTGGCGACCTCGTCACTGGACCTTGGCATCGACTGGGGCGGCGTGGACCAGGTGGTCCAGGTCGGTGCGCCGAAGGGCGTGTCGCGGATGTTGCAACGCGTCGGGCGTGCCAATCATCGCTTGGATGAGGCGAGCCGCGCCATTCTGGTGCCGGCCAACCGCTTCGAGGTGCTGGAATGCGAGGCGGCGATCCTGGGTGTCGCAGGGCGTGAGCTGGACGGCGATCCGCCGCGGCCAGGTGGGCTGGACGTACTGGCGCAGCACCTGCTCGGGCTGGCGTGCTCGGGGCCGTTCCAGCCGGATGAGGTGTTCGAGGAAGTGCGCCGCCCTGCGCCGTATGCCGCACTGACGCGCCCGGACTTCGATCATGTGCTGACGTTTGTCGAGAACGGGGGCTATGCGCTCGCGGCCTACGATCGCTGGCGCAAGCTGTTCCGCGACAGCCAGGGCCGCGTGCAGGTGCGCAGCGAACGCGTCGCGCGCCAGCACCGCATGAACATCGGCACAATCGTGGAGGCGCCGCAGATCAGGGTACGCCTGGTCGGCAAACGACGCAACGGACCGGTGCTCGGCGAGGTCGAGGAGTATTTCGTCAACACGCTGCGTCCGGGCGATACGTTCATGTTCGCCGGACGGCTGCTGAGGTTCTTGCGACTGCATGAGAACGTGGTGGAGTGCGCCGAAGGAGGTACCGGCGAGCCGATGGTGCCGGCGTACGAAGGTGGCCGGCTGCCGCTGACCACCAATCTGGCGGACCGGGTGCGGGGATTGTTGCAGGAGCCGGCAAACTGGGGGTTGTTTCCGGACGGCGTTCAGGCGTGGCTGAAGCTGCAGAAGGCGCGCTCGCGTCTGCCTGGATGCAGCGACCTGCTGGTCGAGACGTTTCGACGCGGCGATCGCTGGTACCTGGTGGCGTATTGCTTCGAGGGACGCAACGCGCACCAGACACTCGGGATGCTGCTGACTCGGCGGATGGAGCGCGCCGGCTATGCGCCGCTTGGTTTCGTCGCGACGGATTACGTCCTGGGCATCTGGTCGGCGGAGCAGCCGCGCGATGTGGCCAGGCTGTTCGATCAGGACATGCTGGGCGACGACCTGGAGGCGTGGCTGGCAGAAAGCTCGATGCTGCGGCGGGCATTCCGCAACGTGGCGGTTATCGCGGGGTTGATCGAGCGGCACTATCCGGGCGCGGAAAAGACGCGCAGGCAGGTGACCGTGAACTCGGACCTGATCTATGACGTGCTGCGCCGGCACCAGCCGGACCACATCCTGCTGCGCGCGACGCGGGCCGATGTGGCGGGTGGGCTCACTGACCTGTCGCGCATCGCCGGGATGCTGGCGCGGGTGAAGGGGCGGATCGTGCATATGGTGCTGTCGCGTGTGTCGCCGCTTGCGGTGCCGGTGCTGCTGGAGATCGGCCGCGAGAGTGTGCGAACGCGTGAGGGCGAGGAGAAGCTGCTGGCGGAGGCCGAGGCGATTATCGCGGAGGCGACGGCGGAGAGCGAGCCGCTGCAGGGTTCGGTGAAGGCGCTCGATCGTGGGAGTTCTGGCTGGCGAGCGGCGCGGTCCAGGCGCGTTGCTCCACCGGCGCATTAGAGCGCCATCCTGCCCCGCCCACAGGCGTCGCTGCCCGGGGAGGGGGGTCTGTTGGTTGATGGGGGCGGCGCCAATTCATCTGGGCGGCGAGAGGCTTATGCTGGATCCGGCGGGGGGGCTGTATTGGCCGACGGCAGGGCTGCTGGCAGTGTCCGACCTGCATCTGGAGAAAGGGTCGTCCCTCGCGCGGCGCGGGCAGTTGCTGCCGCCGTGGGATACGCATGCCACGCTGGACCGGCTGACCGTGCTGCTGCGGCGCTATCGGCCGCGCATTGGTCCTGGCGCTGGGGGACAGCTTCCATGATCGCGGCGGGGCGTCGCGTTTGCCCGCCGGCGAACTGGCGCGGGTGCGTGCCATGACCGAGGCACACCGGTTCATCTGGGTGCAAGGCAATCATGACCCGTCGCCGCCGAACGGCGTCGGCGGCGAGTGGGTGGAGACGTTCACCACAATTACGCTGGTGTTCCGCCATCAGGCGGCCAGCACGGCGCAGGGCGAGATCTCGGGACACTACCATCCCAAGGCTGTGGTGCCGGCGCGTGGCACCAGTGTCAGCCGGCCGTGCTTCGTCACCGGCGCAAGGCGTGTCGTGATGCCGGCGTTCGGTGCCTACACGGGGGGAATGGACGTCCGCGAGCCGGCGATCTCTCGGCTGTTCCCACGCGGCGGACGGGTGTTCCTGCTGGGCAAGGATCGGCTGTTCAGCTTCACACTCGGCTTCCCACACGGGACAATGGGCGCTTAGGCTGCAGCGACATGCCAGGCCGAACGATCCCTCTGGGCACGCCCATCCGGGTGGTGGGCGACGTGCACGGTGATGCAAGCGCGTTCAGCTATGCCGCCGCGACGGACCGCTTCGTGGTGCAACTGGGGGACCTGACCGACTATGGTCCGGATAACGCCGGCGCCCTGCGCATCATGTTCCGCCTGCTCGACGAAGGCCGTGGGCTGTTCCTGCTAGGCAATCACGAGCTGAAGCTGGCGCGGTTTCTCGCCGGACATCCGGTGCGGAACGAGGGAACGCTGGACGCGACGCTGGCGCAACTCGACGAGGAATTGCGGACGCGCGTAGTGGCCGAGGTGGCAATGGCGCCCGCCTGGCTGCAGCGCGACGGAGCGCTGTTCGTGCATGGCGGAATTCCATACTGCGATGCTGAACGCGCCCGCGCCGGACCATGGACTGGACCGGGCGCACGGCGTGCTCGCTCGGGCGCTCTACGGCGAGCCGACCGGACGCATTCAGCCAGACGGCTATCCCGAACGAAGCCTGCGCTGGGTCGATCGCATACCGGCCGGCATCACGGTGTATTGCGGGCATGACCGGCGCAGTTCCGACGGGCGCCCCTACATCCGGCGCGGCGCCGCCGGAGGGACGGCGGTATTCCTGGATACCGGCGCGGGCAAAGGAGGACATCTGTCGTGGATCGACCTGTGAACGTCGCGCTGGTCACCGGCGGTGCTCGCGGCATCGGCGCGGCGATCGCCCATCGCCTGGCGCGCGAGGGTTGGCGCGTCGTGGTGGCCGACCGCGATCCCTCGGGCAGCGCTCCGGCCGGTGGGCGATATGCGGTGTGCGACGTCGCGGATGAAGCGGCTGTCGGATCGTTGATGGCTGAAATCGCGGCCCAGGAGGGACGGCTCGACGCGCTCGCGTGCAATGCCGGAATCGGTGTCCGGAAGCCGATCGCTGATCTGACCTTGGCCCAGTGGTCGATGGTAATCGACACCAACCTCACCAGCACATTCCTGCTGGCGCGAGCCGGCGAAGCCATGCTGCGCGCCAGCAAGGGCACTGTGGTAACGATTGCATCCACACGCGCGCACATGTCGGAAGCCAACACCGAGGCCTATGCCGCGTCGAAGGGCGGGCTGGTCGCGCTGACGCACGCGCTGTCCATCAGCCTATCGCCCGAGGTCCGGGTGAACTGCATCAGTCCCGGATGGATCCTCACCGACGGCGATCCGCCGCGCGCCGAGGATCGTGCGTTCCATCCAGCCGGGCGCCTCGGCACACCGGAGGATATCGCGGCGCTTACCGCGTTTTTGGTTGGCCCCGAGAGCGGCTTCATCACCGGGGGCGAATTCATCGTGGATGGCGGGGTGACCAGGAAGATGATCTATCCCGAGTGACGGATCGAAGGCTAGGCCTGGCCGACCATCTGATGCAACTCTTCCAGCAGCACGAGGTGCATCTGGATGGTTGTCCGCGCCAGCATAGCTATGTGGACAACGTCCGATGACATCGATGGCTGCCCTTGTAAGAAACTGTTCTGAACATCAAGCAGTTCGTGGTGACCTTGCAACTGCAGTGTAACATACTTCTCATCAAAGGCGTGGCCCGACAAGCCGCGGAGCGCCTGCAATTGGGCTGCATGCGTGCTGTCGAGGGGCGCAACCGGGGGCGACGGCGAGTCGGTCAACACCTGCGCCATGGTGAGTTGCTCCGCTGTTTCGAACCCCGCGAACTCTTTCACTTTGGTCAGGGTAGCCCGTTGGGAGGCAAGCTGGCTGCTTTGCAGCGCGAGCGAGCCGACCATCAACGTCATGGTTTTGTACTGGCCCAGATCGCGGGGTACCATGTTCGCGGGCTCCTGCGCGTACGCGGCGCGCTTTACTATCGGAGCGAGAATGGGTAGCGCCCCAGCGGAGAAGGCGAGTACCTGCGGTGCGTCGGTTCATTGATGTCTCCTGAGATGCCGCGTCGGGCCGATCGCGTGATTGTCTACTGACACCCAAGCTGTGCCGGGGTTCGCTGCCGCCGGCATCACCTCTCCGAGATGACCGTGTAACCGGTGCAGCCGCGGATCCAGGGCGGCTCCGGTCCGCGTGAATGGCTGATGCGTTACGCGTTCCGAGCCGCGCCGGTCCAGACCTCTTGATACAGCGCGACGATCTCCGCCTTCTCAGGCACGCGCGGATTGTTGCCAGGACTGCCGGAGGCAAGCGCCTGCTCGGCCATCAATTCCATCCTGGTGTTCCAGGCGGTGGCATCGATGCCGTACTCGGCGGGCGAGGGCACGGACAGCTCCTTGTTCAGCGCCTCCAGACCGGTGACCAATTTGGCTGCCGCCGCTGCATCGCTGTCGCGTTCATCGGCGAAGCCGATGCGGCGCGAAGCCTCGGCATAGCGCGGCTCTGCTCCGCTGACCGAAAAGCGCGTGATCGCCGGCAGCAGCATGGCATTCGACAGACCATGCGGCACATGGAAATGCGCACCGATTGGCCGCGACATGCCGTGTACCAGCGCGACCGAGGCGTTGGAAAAGGCCAATCCAGCCTGGGTCGCCCCGAGCATCATGCCCTCGCGCGCTGCGGCGTTGCGCGGTTCGGCATAGGCTGTACGGATGTGCCGACCGATCAGAGCCATCGCAGAGACCGCAAGAGCATCGGAGAACGGATTGGCGCGCCTGGAGACGAATGCCTCCAACGCGTGTGTCAAGCTGTCCACGCCGGTGTCGGCGGTGGTTCGCGGGGGTACGCTGTAGGTCAGTTCATAATCCACAATGGCGGCCAGCGGCAGCGCACCGAGCCCGGCGATCAGCATCTTCTCATCGCGCTGGGTGTCGGTGATCACGGTGAAGCGGGTGCATTCGCTACCGGTGCCTGCGGTGGTTGGAATGGCGATCACCGGCAGCGCCCCCTTGTCCGCGGCCACCGGCACCTTGAAGTCGCGCATCTTGCCCCCACGGCCGTTGGCGGCCGCCGCCAGGATCGCCATTGCCTTCGCGGTGTCGATCGGCGAACCGCCGCCAAAGCCGATCAGGCAGTCGAACGCGCCGCGCTGCAAATGCGCCACACCGGCTTCGACCACCGTGTCGGTAGGATCGGCCACCGTGTCGCTGAACACTGTCACTGCGATGCCCGCGACGGCGAGGGGATCGAGACAGTTGTTCACATGGCGCGACGACATCATGAAGGGATCGGTCACCACCAGCGGGCGAGAGAGCCCGAACTTCCCCAGCACCTCCGCGATCTGGCGGACGGAGCCGCCGCCGACCTGGAGCATGCGCGGCGCAGCGATGTTGGCGTTCACGGTTGCCATGACGCGGTCCTCCTGAGCGTGCTATCCGGCGGCGCTACCCACCTCGGCCCGCCGCTTAGCGTACAGAGCCAGCCGCTTCGCCGCCATCGGTGCCATGTGACCAGGCTCGATCACTTCGCCGGCCGACGGCAGTTCCTCGGCACGATGACACGCGGTGACATGGCCGTCGCTCCATCGGCGCAGCAGCGGCATCTCGACGCGGCAGCGATCGATGACGAATGGGCATCGGGTGTGAAAGCGGCAACCCGAAGGCGGGTTCATCGGACTTGGCACGTCGCCGCCCGGAAGCTGGCGCGCACCATGGCGGTGCGGGTCCGGTCGCGGGATCGCGGTCAGTAGCGTGCGGGTGTACGGGTGCCGCGGTTCCGAGAACAGTACGTCCTTCGGTGCCAATTCGACGATCTGCCCGAGATACATTACCGCGACACGATCAGCCATGTGCTTCACCACCGCCAAGTCGTGCGCGATGAACAGATAGGACAGCCCCAACCGTGCCTGCAGATCCTTGAGCAGGTTCACCACCTGGGCCTGGATCGATACATCGAGCGCCGAGACCGGTTCGTCACACACCACCAGCGCCGGCTCCACCGCCAGCGCACGGGCGATGCCGATGCGCTGGCGCTGCCCGCCGGAGAATTCATGCGGATAGCGCTGCACATGATAGGAAGCGAGACCGACCAGTCCGAGGAGCTGGTTCACCCGCGCACGCCGCGCGGTGCGATTGCCGATGCCGTGCACCACCAGCGGCTCCTCCAGGATTTCGCCGACCGTCATGCGCGGGTTCAGCGAGGCGAACGGGTCCTGAAACACGATCTGCATCCGCCGGCGCAGCCGACGCAGAGGCTCACCGCGCAGCCCGGTAACATCAACATCCTCGAATCGGATCGTCCCCGCAGTGGGGTCGATCAGCCGCAGGATGAGACGAGCAGTGGTCGATTTGCCGCAACCTGATTCGCCCACCAGGGCCAGCGTCTCGCCCCGGTCCAGCGAGAACGTAATGCCATCGACCGCACGCACCACGCCGATGGTCTTGCCGAAGACGAGTCCGCTGCGGACGTTGAAATGCCGGGTCAGACCGTCGACCTCAAGCAGCGCACTCAAGACACCACGCTCTCGACCGGCGCCCGGATGCAAGCAGCCCGATGATCCAAGCCAAGCAGCCGCAATTCCGGATCCTGCATGGTGCAGGCGGCAGCGGAAAACACGCAGCGGGGATGGAAGCGGCAACCCGACGGCAAGTCGAACGGTGCCGGCACTGTCCCTTCGATGGCCAGCAGGCGGTCGCGGGTCTCCTCGATCTTCGGAATGCTGCCCAGCAAGCCCAGTGTGTAGGGATGCTGTGGATCATCGAAGATCTGCGCCCCGGACGCCCGCTCCACCACTCGCCCGGCGTACATCACCGCGACCTCGTCCGCCATTTCCGCGACGATACCGAGATCGTGCGTGATCAGGATGATCGCCATGCCGGTCTGCTGCTGCAGCTCGCGCAGCAGATCGAGAATCTGCGCCTGCACCGTGACGTCCAGCGCCGTGGTGGGTTCGTCGGCGATCAGCAGATCGGGCGCGCAGGCCAGCGCCATGGCGATCATCACACGCTGACGCATGCCGCCGGACATCTGGTGCGGGTATTCGTCGAAGCGGCGCTCGGGCGCCGGAATTCGCACGCGCTGCAGCGCCGAGATGGCGCGGCTGCGCAACGCGGCGGCCGAGGCAGAGCGGTCGTGCGCGCGCATTGCCTCGGTGATCTGATCGCCGACTGTGAACACGGGATTGAGGCTGGTCATCGGCTCTTGGAAGATCATCGCGATGCGATTGCCGCGAATGTCGCGCATGTGCGCGAGCGGCAAATCGAGCATGTTGCGACCATTGAACATGATCTGCCCACCGGCGATCCGGCCAGGCGGCGGTACCAGCCGCATGATCGACAGCGACAGCACCGATTTGCCACAGCCGGATTCGCCGACGATGCCGAGAGTGCGGCCACGATCGACTGACAGATCGACGCCATCAACCGCGGCGACTTCGCCGGCCACGGTATGGAACACTGTGCGCAATGAGGAGATGGAGAGGAGAGTGCCCTCCCCCCTACCCCCTCCCGCAAGGGGAGGGGGGGTGTTGGGTGTGGTTTCAGCCAATCCTGCGCTCAGTGGATCTCGGCCGATCGCTTCAGTGTCTCGCGCAGCTTCTGGCGTGAGAAGTCGGGAGAGCGGCAGAAATCCAAGATCACCTTTTCGCGTCGCGAAATCAGCTCGATCGCCGCCGGCAGCTTCTTTACCGCATCGGCCGGCACCACGACCGCACCATGCGAAATCCGCGTGTATCACGTCGTCATGGCCAGCCTGCATGCCGAAGACGTTCACCGGCCGGCCGAACTCGACCATGTGCACCCAGGCGTGGCTCGGCCCGATCCGGCCGCCCAGCATCTGGAAGCCCTTCGCCCACATCTCCATATCGCGGAACGACCCGTTGGTGACGCAGCCGATGGCGCCCAGTGCCTTGTGGATGTTCGACTGCACCTCGCCCCAATACGCGCCATAGCCGATGCGACCATCGATGTCCTGGATCACCGCGATGGTCGGGATGTCGTCAGCGGCGACGTAGTCATACCAGTCCGCCCGGTCCACCACCTTGCCGCGCGGCGGTTCGGTGGCACGGATCATGCCAACGCGGGCCAACCCGACGATCGGCTTGGCATTGGCATAGATGCAGACCATCGGTTCGACCGTGTAGCCATAGGCGCGCCGCTCCGGCGACGTAATCTCCAGGCCGTTGCAGATCGTTGGCGTATCCCACTGAGCGAGAATGTCCAGGTCAGCCTGGGTGAACGGCCGCTCGGCCATTACTTCCTCCTATCGTCCCGTTCGGGCATGCTGGCACAATGCAGATCATCGCCAAGGGCGGCAAGGCGCTGTACGGTGCGCCGCTCGGAATCCTCATGCTGGAGGCACGTTTTCCGCGCATCCCAGGCGATATGGGCAATGCCGCCACCTGGCCGTTCCCCGTGCTCTATCGCGTGGTGCGTGGCGCGACCCCGGAACGCGTGGTCTTGAACGCGGCGTCCGGGCTGCTGGACGATTTCCTGGAGGCCGCCGCCGAACTCGTGGCCGACGGCGCCGAGGCGATCACCACCAATTGCGGCTTTCTATCCCTGTTCCAGGCGGAACTGGCGGCGCATGTCCGGGTGCCGGTCGCCACCAGCGCGCTGCTGCAGGTTCCTTGGGTGCAGAGACTGCTGCCGCCCGGGCGCCGTGTTGGCATCATCACCGTCTCTGCCCAGTCGCTGACCCCAGGCCATCTGGCCGCAGCCGGCGTGCCGGCTGACACGCCCTTCATCGGCACGGAGCATGGCCGCGAGTTTTTCCGCGTGCTGATCCGCGGCGAGAAGCAGGACATGGATGTGGCGCTCGCCGCCGCCGACATCCTGGAGGCGGGCCGGACGCTGCTGACACGTCATTCTGATATCGGCGCAATCGTGCTGGAGTGCACAAATATGCCACCATATGCGTTCGCATTGCGCGAATCGCTGGGGCTGCCCGTGTATGATATCTATTCCATGATCACCTGGCTGCACGCTGGACTTCGACCGCGCGAGTTCGGCCCCCCTGCTGACCGTGCGGCCTGTTTTGGACTGAAAGGCACGAATGTATGAGTCTCACGCGCAAGAGAGTGTTGGTGACCGGCGGCGCCGGGTTTCTTGGGTCGCATCTGTGCGAGCGGCTGCTGCGCGACGGACACGATGTGCTGTGCATTGACAACTACTTTACCGGGCGCAAGGACAACATCGCCCACCTGCTCGGCGATCCGAATTTCGAGGCCATGCGGCACGACATCACCTTCCCGCTCTATGTGGAGGTGGACGAAGTCTTCAACCTCGCCTGCCCAGCCTCCCCGGTGCACTATCAGTACGACCCGGTCCAGACCACCAAGACCAGCGTGATCGGCGCGATCAACATGCTGGGGCTGGCGAAGCGAGTCGGCGCAAAAATTCTTCAGGCTTCCACCAGCGAAGTGTATGGCGACCCGACGGTGCATCCGCAGAACGAGGAGTACCGCGGCAACGTCAACCCCATGGGTCCGCGCGCCTGCTACGATGAGGGCAAGCGTTGCGCTGAAACCTTATTCTTCGATTACTTCCGCCAGCACCGGACGCGCATCAAGGTGGCGCGCATCTTCAATACCTACGGGCCGCGCATGCATCCGAACGACGGCCGCGTGGTGTCCAACTTCATCGTCCAGGCGTTGCGCGGCAAGGACATCACAATCTATGGCGACGGCAGCCAGACCCGCGCCTTCTGCTACGTTGATGACCTGATCGAAGGCTTCGTGCGGCTGATTGCCACCGACGATAAAGTCACCGGCCCGATCAACCTGGGCAATCCGCACGAGATTCCAGTGAGCGAGCTTGCCAACCGGGTCATCAGGCTGACCAACTCGCGATCCCGGATCGTGTATCAGGACTTGCCGCAGGACGATCCGATGCAGCGTTGCCCTGAGATAAAGTTGGCGAAGAAGACACTCGGCTGGGAACCGCGCGTGCCGTTGGATGAAGGCCTGACGCGCACGATCGCCTACTTTGACCGAATGCTGGTGGAGCGGGGCGCGTCGGTGGTAGCGTGACTTGTGAACCACGCAGCATGAGCTCAATACCGGTCAGCCGAGACGCTCGCCGGTATGATACGTTTCCGCCGCCCAACCGCCGCCAGAAAGCGCTTCATCCGGTGCAGTGCGTTTTCGAGCCGGAGCGGCAGCGTCGATCGCTCGAGCAGTAGATAGATCATGTCGGGTCCGGGCTGGCCAAGACTGGCCTTGTAGCGATGCTCGCCGGCCAGGAAGTCGTACACCCGACTGCCATCGCCCAAATGCCGAGAGATGCACAGGCTGTGGCTGACCAGGCCGGGCTTCAGCCGCGGGTCGCCCTCGTAGTTGAAGCCCGACTGATAGGCGTAGACGTGACCGCGGTATAGCAGGTTGTAGATATAGCCGATGACGAACGATCCCGCCGAGATCCGCACGATCTCGACCGTGCCATGTGGCAGGCCAACTGGGATCAGGCGCCGATGAAAGCCTTCGAAGAACGGGAACGAGAATCCGCCCGGCTCGCCGCGGCCGCTCCAGTATCGCTGATGCAACTCCTTGAGCCCATCAAGAAAACACAGTGCCTGCGCCGGATCGGTGGCACGCCGCGCCACCAGCGGTCCGCGCTTCTCGTAGAGGCGCATTGATCGCCGTATCTGTTGCCGGGTGTTGGCACTCAGACAATCCAGGTACTGCCTTCCCGCCGCACGGATCGCGGCAAGGTCGACCGACCACGACGGCTTGCGCTGTACTACGCGATACGCAGCATGGTCGCCGGCGACAAGACTCTCGGTAGCTGCGACAACATTCTTCATATGCAGTTCATCGCGCCGCTGTCCACGTATGACAATTCCACTGAGCAGGAAAGCGATTGCCTGCAATTCCAGCTTGCCTGCGTGGTGGCTATCCACCAGGAAGCCGTTGTATTCAGTTGTAATGACATCCTGTCGCGGATCGCCGGTCATGTGCAGGTGCAACCCGTGCAGAACCATCGGCAGCACATCGCGCCGGCGCCGCGGCGTCAGCACGCCTAGAAGAACATGGGTGTCATTGGTCCGGCCAATGATGACCACTGGCCGCAACCCGGACTGATGCATCCAACAGCCGATCCAATCCCAGGACAGGAAGACGTGCGGAGCCGACCGCTGCTCCAGGTCGAGCCACATGGCCTGCAGTTCATCGAATTCCATATCCTCGCGAAACTCAAAGTGCACTGCAGCCGAGGTGCCGTCGATCCCAGCAGAGGTCACTGCGCCGGCACTTCAGCAGGTTTGCCGAGTGTCGCGGGTTGCCGCGTCACCCTGGCGTGGAACTGCATCGGCGTCATCGAGATACCCCCAAGCTCGCCCATGAAATACCGCATGTACTGTTCGATGGTGCCGATCATGCGCTCGAGGTCCGCCCCGGAGCGAACGTATGGCGTGCATCCCGGCAGCAAGGCAGAGCTGTGATAGCTGAAAGTGAAGACCCTGCGACCCTTGCGCAGCAGCAAGCTAGTGAGCCGCTTCAATTCCTCGATGGACATACCCTCCGGGGTGAGCGTGATCCGCTCGAGCAGGCCCAGTCTGGCGAATACGCCGGGCAAATGGCATTTGGTTCCGGGAGGCCGCGATAGCACAGCATAGAGCGACGCATTGAACCGCTCCGGCGTGCCGCACTCGACGAGGACCCCGGAAAAGCCTGTGGTCAGGGGAACCTCGAGCAGGCTTCTGCCCGGCCCGAACCAGTACCGGCTGATCAAGTACATTACGGAAATCTGGGCCATGACGGTGGCGCAGGTCGTGGCGCGGCAACACGCTGAGGTCGATCTTGTAGCCAAGCGACAGCAGCGTCTGCGCGATGTCATCACTGACGCCATACCTCCCGGCGCGGTACGCCACCGGCCTGACCCCAAAGGTGCTGGTGATTGCTTCGGTCAGCCGTTCCAGCTTCGCCTTCTGCAACCACGCCGGGAGGTTGTGATTGAACGATGTGCGAGCACCGGTTTGTTCGGCGAAAGGCGGGTTTTCCCAGGGCTGCAGGTGCGCGCCGATATCGCAGCAGCCCGACTGGTAGATCGTGCGGATCGGCTCGTAGCCCTCGGCCTGGGTCGCGACAGCGTAATCGACCAGGTATGTCGGCGTTACGCCAAAACGATCGAACACGTCCTGCACGATTGGCTGCCGGCTGAGATTTTGCACGCTGACCAGCGAGCGTGAAAATGGGCCCTCCCAGTCAAACTCCGCCTCGGCGTCAACGATCACCATGAGGATTGGTGGCCCGGGTCTCACGTCAGCCCGCGCCGAGGGTGGCGGCGCAAGCAGCCGGTTCTGGACCACGGTCGGAGCAGTCTTGCCGCGGTCCCGTCCGACTTTCCCTCCTGGGTATCCGATGAGCCTCTTGATAGCCTTGGCGGGCGGGCACGCCGCCGCCAAGTACCACAGATTCTCCGGAACGCGGTAACCGAGCAGCATCGCTCGCATGATCAGGCCGGCACCGCGCAGCACCGAGTTCGTCAGATAGAGATTTCGTCCTACCGACGTGTACCTGGTACCGAGAATCTCGCGGACTTCATCGTGCGACAGGCGATGTCGTTGTTCCATGATGTGCCGCTTGATCATCGGCAGGACGTACCGGTCCACCCTGTCCGCATAGACTTTCGTCAGACTTTCCGGCGCGTCATGCACGGTCGTCAGATATTCTGGAACGAACTCCACTTCCCCGGCCATCGCGAGCTGGATCCACATGTTTTGATCTTCAGCAACCGGCAGATTAACGTCGAATGGCCCGACCTTTCGCACGGCATCCATCCGCGCAACGACACATGGCTTTGCTATGAACGTTGCTGCCAGCAGCGATCGCCACATCCCCTGCTTGTCGACACCCGGTGGCGGCAAGCCGAATTCGCGAGACACATGACCTTCCGCATCGACGAACCGGCAGAAGCAGGTCGCCATCACCGCCGCAGGGTTTTTCACCAAAATCGCAACCTGTTTCGCGAGCTTCGTCGGCAACCATTCGTCATCGGCATCGAGAAATGCGACGAATTCGCCGCGCGCTGCGGCCAGTCCCGCATTTGTCGCGCCACTCGCACCGACATTCTCGGCCAGGCGCAGTAGCCTGATCTTCGGGCAATGGTACGCTTCTACGATGTCCGAGGTTGCGTCCCGGCTACCATCGTCGATGACGACTATCTCCAGATTGTCGTATGTCTGTGCCAACGCTGAGTTGATTGCACGGCGGATCGTGCCTGCTGCATTGAAGGCTGGAATGACAACGCTAACCAGCGGTGCCGTCATCGGCAGTCGCGAGACCAGAGCCAGCGGGCGACGGCCGCAGCATCGAGCCGATGTCGCCCCGCCTGAATATGAGCCTCGATCACAGGTATTCGTCCGAGCGGCCGGACCCGTGTCAGCATGCCGTGCTCGGTCATGTTCAGAACCTTGTCGCTGGTGAACACCAACCTGAAGCCCAGCTCCCGTGCGGCCGCCAGCACACGCGCATCGTAGCGCCCGTGCGGACAGGCCAGCGCGGTGGTGACGGCAGCCTGCGCGGTCAGGTCAGTCAACACGCGTCGGGCATTTGTGAGTTCCTCGGCCAGGTCGGACAAGTCTGTGAGGGGTACATGGCGATGGCCATGGACGGCGACGGCAATATCGGAACCGGCCAGACGACACAGTTCGTCGGCATCCATCATCATTCTGCTGCGGCTAACATGCTGCGGTAAGCTTGCAAGCAAATCCGCCCTGGCTTGTGGATGCATTAGCGCCAGACGCGTGACCACTTGCAGAGCATCGTCGGTGCCGTTTGCCAGCTCTCCAATTATTTGCCTGCGCCTGTCACCCCCGCTCAGCCAACCGGCGAGACACCCGGTTCTGCCGAGAGTGAACACCTCCTCCTGCCACCAGGTGGACGAGGCTGATTGCACGGCCTCTGTCGCGACAAACACCGCAGCCGGTATGCCGTGCGTACGCAATAATGGGACAGCGTAGCGAATATTGTCCGCCCAGCCGTCATCGAAGGTGATCAGCAGGGCATGCTCGGGCAGCGCCCGCCTGCCATCGACCGCGTCCAGAACCTGCTGGAGCCGGACAGCGGTATAGTGCCTGGCAACGAACTCCAGCAGCTCGTGGAAAACCGGCGTCGATACTGTGTAGAGTGGATCTGCATGGACGTAGTCGGGATCGCGCGGATCCATCACGCGGTGAAACATCAGCACCGTAAGCGCGTGCCGAACGGAGATGCGGGTAGCTGACAGAACCCCGGTTCGATAAGCGGCCTGCCGCAGCACGGGGCGCAGCCATATCATGCGTCGCCACCCGCGATTCGATAGGCCTGCCGCTTCAGTACTCTGGCGCCCCGCAGCCGCCATTCCAGTCCCTGGAAGATCCGTGCAAACCCGGAGAGCAGACCGCCGCCATACCAGATTGCACGACCGTTGCGCACGGAACCTGTAGCGAACTCGCGCTTGTACGCGGCATCACCCTCGCCATAGTCGATCATCCGCGTGCCCTCATTCGCCGAGCACTGGATGATGTTCCACAGCAGCAGCCGGCCCGGCGAGACACGGCGGCCCGCGAGGTCGTAAACAGGGAACCAGTAGCTCATCACCCCCTGGTGCCGCAGCCCAAGATGCTGGGCCAACACCCGTCCGCCAGCTTCCAGGCGGCTGTAGACCAGCCGGCAATCGTCACTCGGGATGTCCCGCAACACCTCCAGCAACCGCCTGTTGGCAGGGTGTGCGAACGGGTCAGGAACACCTGTCCGAGCATACTGAGCCCGCTTGCTGCTGATCAGCCCGGCAATCATCTCCGGCGAGATGCTGTCGTTGGCGAGATAGGTCGGCTCGCCGTACTCTTTCCGGGTGTTCCGCAGAGAGCGTTCGGTATCGCGCACCAGTGGCCGGTCGCGCGCCAGTAGCGCGGTGAAGTAGGGGTCCGGTCCATCGCTCAGATCGGTGATGTAGCCCGATTGCGACCAGCCGGCATCCAGACCGAGTAGCTCCTGACCTGCAACCAGGTGGCTCATAGCCAACGAGGAGAGACCCGTCGCACACAGCAACTGCGATCCCTTAATGCGCAGTTCCGGCACAGCGATCAATCCGGCCGCGTCGCACAGCTCGCCTCCGATCCTCTCGGCGATGCGCAGCCGCTGGTGCCATGCACTGCGAAACTGGAATGGCAGAAATCCACGGGCAACGCCGCCTTGGTGCAGCACGGCGACATAGGCGCGGCCATTCGCTTGCTCGCAGGCCGAGGCAAATTGCGGCGTAAGGAACGCGCGCTGCAGTGGGGGCCATCGTGCCTGCATCTGCTGCCATGCGGCGAGTTCGACGCCGCCCAGGGCAGAAGGTCGCAGCACGTCGGCGTGCAGGATGTCGCCATTCACGATAACAGCGCCTAAGCGACGGTTATGTTTGTCAGAGCTCGATACGCTTGGTATCTTATTTCTGGCGAGTTTTCCACTATCATTGTCGCACGAGTTGGCTGTCGGTGGATAAACCCCCCTTCTTCATTATCGGTGCCGGCCGATCTGGTACCACGCTGCTGCGGTTGATACTGGCTGGCCACTCCCGGCTGCACATTCCGCCGGAGACATGGTTCATCCGCGATCTGGTAAGCGAACTGCCCCTGAGCGGCCCGCTCACCCATAACCAGATCCAGCGCTGTGTCGAGATCATGACCGGCAACTACCGTTGGCCTGATATGGGGATTGCTGCTGATGACCTGCGGCGCTGGGTAATCGACCTTGTAAATCCTACTCTGAGGGACGTCATCAACCTGGTTTACCTTTGGCATTTGCAACGATCAGGAAAACACCGGTTTGGCGACAAGACCCCCCACTACATCCACATAGTTCCGCAACTTGCTGTCCTCTATCCTGGAGCGAAGTTCATCCATCTGATCCGGGATGGAAGGGATGTAGCGATCTCGCAAATCGACCTGGGTTGGGACAGCTACTACGAGCGGAACAAATTCGACTGGAGCCTGGCGATGGAATCGCGGCGGGGGTACCTGAAGTCACCCTGCGCCAATTGCATCCTGGAAATGAAATACGAGGATCTGATACGCAATACATCGGCAACTATCGAGCAGATCTGCGCCTTCCTTGATGAGCCTTTTGAGCCGGCAATGCTCGAATGGCATCATCTGACAACCCTGGTGCCGTCGCGGGAGCGACACATTCACCGCCGCCTCGACCAGCCGATGTCAAACGAGAAAGTCGGCGGTTGGCGGCATCGGCTGAGCGCACTGGAGTGCTTCGCGGTCGAGTCGTGTCTGCACCGGGACCTGACCCAACTCGGTTACCAGCTCAGGTTCTCCGGCGCGGCCTGGCAACCGCTGCTGGGGGCCACCGGCGCACTGTTGCAAGCCATGGCTCCCTGGCTCAGGAGTGGCGTCCGGAAGTTGAAGAAACGGCATCTGCTGCCGCAGGCGCTCTGCTTGTGAGGCGCCGGCGTCGGAAGCGTCGCGGGGAATAGGCTGAAAGGTCGATTGCTGGCTGCTTCCTGGTTACCAGATCCGCTGCCAACCGTCCGGTCGCCGCCCCCGCGGTCAGTCCTACATGGCCATGTCCGAATGCGTGGATTACGTCCGCACAGAAGCTGGCCGGCCCGATGCACGGCAGGCCGTCCGGTGTGGACGGTCTATGCCCCATCCAAACTTTCACCTGTGTTGCCGGCAGATGCTCCGGCAGGCCGGGAAACACCCGGCGTGCGAAGTCGCGCAGCACCTCAGCCCGCCGCCAGTTCGGCGTGGCCGCAAGTCCCGCCAGTTCGACCTGCCCGGCCAGACGCAGCCCCTGCGGCGTCATCACGCACGCCATCTTGCCGTCGCTCGGGGAGATCGGATAGCGCGGCGCAATTCCCGGGTCGGCGATCACCACATGGTAGCCGCGCTCGGTCTCCAACGGCACCGGGTCACCGACCGCCGCGGCGAGGGTCCGCGACCAGGCACCGGCGGCGATGACTGCCCGATCCGCGGCAATCTCCCCGCCCTCGGTCCGAACCGCCCGCAGCCGCGCGTTCTCGATTCGAAAGCCCAGCGCTCTCTCGCGCCGCAGCACCGCGCCCTGCGCCACCGCATGCCGCACCAAAGCCGCGACATAGGCGCCGGGGTCCCGGCACTGACCGTTCTCCTCCACCAACAGGCCGAAGGTGTAACGCCGGCTCAGCGATGGCTCGCGCTGGCGGAGTTCATCCTCGCTGAGCTCCAGCCAACGAACGCCGTTCTCCCGCCGCAGCCGCCAGGCGAGTTCCTCCGCCGCGAAGTCGGCACGGGTCGGGAACACGTACAGCACGCCCTGCCGAGTGATCAGGTCACCAACGCCCGCTTCCTCGGCCAGGCGCTGATGGTGTTCCGGCGCATCGATGAGCAAGGGCCGCAGCGCCCTTGCGGTGGCGGTAACACGCGCCTCGGTCGCACCAGCGCGCAGAAATCGCAGCAGCCAGGGCAGCAGGGTTGGCAGGTAACTCCAGCGGATTGCCAACTGCCCGAGCGGATCGGCCAACCAGCCCGGCACCTTGCGCCAGATCTTCGGCGCGGACATCGGGATCACCGAGCTCGGATTGAGCTGCGTGCCGTTTCCGTAGCTCGCCGACTGCTCGCCACCTGGTTCGCCGGGCTCCAGGATGGTCACCTGATGCCCGTCGCGCAGCAACTCGATAGCGGTGGCGGCGCCGACGATCCCCGCGCCGATCACGACCACATGCGGCATTACGCTTCGCGGTGCACGCGGTAGAACTGCGGGATGCCCTCGGGAATGTCCTTCAGGTCGCTGCGAAATGTCGTCGGCTGATAGAACAGGCCAAGCGGCGCGTAGGAGGGATTCTGGAACAGCTCTGCCTGCATCTCGGCGCACAGCTTCTTCTGCGTCGGCAGGTCGGGTGCCTCGTACCAGGCCAATCGCAGCGCCTCCATCTTGGGATCGTCTGGCCAACCGAACCAGGCGGTGGCCGGATCGGATCGGATCACGGTCAGCGACGCGGGCGACACGTTGCCGGTGCCCCCACCGAACGTGAAGAACACGCTCCAGCCGCCCTTGTCGATCGGCTCCCTGCTGGCGCGGCGCTGTACCACCGTCCCCCAGTCGAGTGACTGGTAATCGACGTTGAAGCCGATCTTCTTCAACAGATCGCCGCCGACCTGCGCCAGCGCCGCGATAACGGGAAAGTCCGACGCGGCCAGCAGTACCACCTTCTCCCCCTTGTACCCTGCCGAATCCAGCTCCGCTTTCAGCTTGTCCGTGTGCTTGGGACCTTGCATCATCGCCACACCGACATCGCTGGCGAGCGGCGTCCCAGGCACGAATAGCCCGATGCCTGTCCTGATCAGCTCCGGTTCGGCACCGGCGACCGCCTGCATGAACTCGCGCTGGTTGACCGCGGACAGCACGATCCGGCGAATCGCCGCGCTGTCGAATGGTGGATACAGGCAGTTGAACCGCATGACGCCGATCGAGCCCGTGTGGTCCTTCACCTCTGTGGTCAGCCCGGGCTTGCCCTTCAGGGTCACCAACAGATCGATGGTCGGGTTTTCCCACCAGTCGAATTCGCCGGCCAGCATCGCCGCAGACTTGGTCGCGGGATCAGGCACCACCGACCATTCGACACGGTCGAAATGCACCGTCTTCGGCCCCGACGTCATCTCGGCCGGACCGCCACTGCGCGGCACATATTCCGCAAACCGCGCATACACCACGCGCGACCCGGCGACCCGCTCGGACGCGATGAAGCGATAGGGACCCGACCCGACCATGTAGGTCACCTGTTTCATCGGATCGGTCCGTGCCAGCCGCTCCGGCATGATGCAGCACATGTTGGTGGTGACGGCCAGCGCATCGGCGAGCAGCGGGAACGGCTTCTTCAGCCGAAACCGGATCTGCTTATCGGCGGGCGCCGAGACCTCGTCGGTTGCTGCGCGCAACACACCGCCGAAGCCGTCGCGCTGCCACCAGCGCTGAATGCTGGCAACGCAATCGCGCGCCAGCACCGGTGTGCCGTCGTGGAACTTCAGTCCGTCACGTAGCGTGATGTCCCACTGTTTCTTGTCGCCCGAGACGGTATGGCCTTCTGCCATCTGCGGATGTGACTGGAAATTGTTGTCCTGACCGTACAGCGTATCGAACACCAGATGCGCGTGGTTGCGCGTCACATCCGCTGTCGTCCAGACCGGATCAAGCACGGCGAGGTCGGCTTGCGGCAGGAACTTCAAAACGCGCTGCGCTTCGGCACGGACGATGTTTGGCGCCGCGAGTGCCGCAACTCCGGCCATTGTCGACCGAAGCACCTCCCTGCGCCGCATTGCGAGCCTCCCGGTCTACACGTTCTTCTTCACCCCGTAGAACTGCGGCCAGCCGTCATGGATATCGGTCAGGTAATTGCGAAACGCCGCCGGCTGGTCGTACATGCCGAGAGGCGCGTAGGGTGGATTCTGCCAGAATTCCACCTGCATCGCCTCGCAGAGCTTTTTCTGCGACGCCAGATCGGGGGCGTCGAACCAGGCGGCGCGAAGCTGCTCCATCTTGTCGTCGGTCGGCCAGCCGAACCAGTTGCCCTTAGTGCCAGTCCCCTGGAAGGTGATGTTCGGTGCCGGTGAAATATTCCCGAAGCCGCCGAGATACGTATAAAAGATGTTCCAGCCGCCCTTGTCGATCGGCTCCTGGCTGGCGCGCCGCGCCACCACCGTGCCCCATTCCAGCGCCTGGAAATCGGTGTTGAAGCCGATCTGCTTCAGCGCATCAGACGCGACCTGGGCCTCCGCCCATATTGTCGGGATCGTGGAGGCTGCCAGGATGACGACCTTCTCACCCTTGTAGCCGGCAGCGATCAGGTCCTGCTTCAGCTTGTTGTAGTCCTTCGGGCCACGGGTGATCTCCACGCCAACGGTGCTCGCCATCGGTGTACCCGGCACGAAGATGCCGACATCGGTCTTGATCAGCGAGGGTTCGGCGCCAGCCACAGCCTCCATGATCTCCTTCTGGTCCATCGCCGCGACGACAACACGGCGAATGGCTGCATTGTTGAATGGCGAATACAGGTGGTTGAAGCGCAGGCAGCCGATCTCGCCGGTGCGATCCTTCACCGCCAGCGTGATGTCCTTGTTCGCCTTGAGCTGCGGCACCAGATCGATTGTCGGGTTCTCCCACCAGTCGATCTCGCCTTGCGACAAGGCGGCCGAAGCAGTGGCCGGATCGGGGATGAAGTTCCACACCACCCGATCGACATAGACCACCTTGGGACCGGCATTGAAACTCGGCTTGCCGTCCTTGCGCGGGACATACTTCTCATTTTTCACATAGACCACGCGCTGACCGGGAATCCGCTCGCTCGCCACAAACTTGAACGGGCCGCTGCCCATGGCCTCGCTCACCTGCGACATCGGATCGGTCTTCGCCAACCGTTCCGGCATGATCGCACAATATACCTCGGCCAACGCATTTGGCAGCAGCGCGAACGGCTTGTTCAGCCGGAACCGGATCACCTTGTCGGAAACTGCCGTCAACTCGTCGGTGCGGGCCATCAGCGCCTGCACGTACGGGTAGCGCTTGCCGCAACGCTGGATCGTCGCGATGCAATCACGCGCCAGTACCGGCGAGCCATCATGGAATGCCAGTCCGTCGCGCAACGTCAGGTCCCATTGCTTGCCGTCATTCTCGATGACATGCCCTTCGACCATTTGCGGCTGCACATTGAATTCCGCATCGTAGCCATACAGCGTGTCGTAGACTGCGAGCGAGAAGTTCCGCGTGATGTCCGCGGTCGTCCAGACCGGATCGAGGGAGGCCAGATCCGCATGCGGCGTGAAGGTGATGGTCTTGGCTGCATCGGCCTGCACGATGCGCGGCGCGGCCAGTGCCGTCGCGCCGGCCAGCGCGGACTTCAGAACGTCACGACGTTGCATAAGACGCGGCTCCCGACGGAATTTGCCGTCATGTTAGGTCAGCCGATCCAGGGCAGCAATTGCTTAGCCTGCCTCGGACGCGTGCAGCGCTGCGGCCAAGAGGGGCGCTGCCGCTACCGACATCTGTTCGCCGTCGTGTCCGACGTCGGGCACGTTGATCACCGTCCAGGCGCAGCGCG
This sequence comes from uncultured Alphaproteobacteria bacterium, assembly GCA_963758595.1. Taxonomy (GTDB): domain Bacteria; phylum Pseudomonadota; class Alphaproteobacteria; order Acetobacterales; family Acetobacteraceae; genus JAMXLO01. The sequence continues at coordinate 60,915 of CAVWWB010000021.1, read as the reverse complement.
TACCCAGCGCCTCCGCCGCTACACATCCCGCGCGAACGTAGTTGTGCGCCCGTTCATGTCGTGTCGCGCCCTGGCGCATGGACCGCGGTCCTTTGGGGAAGTACCGCCCGGTCGTCTTGATGTCGCGTGTACCGGTCATCACGATCAGCGGGAATTCCAGCATGGACCGCAGCGCTGCGGAATCCAGTTCGGGTTCCCCCAGACCGAACGGCCAGGCGACGCCCAGATCGGGCATGGCGTAGGTACCGGCGTTGGCACTCACCGCCGCGGCGACGCAATCACGGTAGCCGAACGACAGCATGCGATGCACGAACTGGCCGCCGGCGGAATGGCCGAACAAGCCGTATTTTCGCCGTCGCGTAAGGCCCTGCGCGCGCAACGATGCGAACAGCCTCTCGTCGATGCCATAGGTCCACTGTTCGCGGGGATTCGGCGCGCCGCTTGCGGCATGGCGATTGCCGAAGTGATACCAAAGGTAGTCAGGAAACGCCTGCTCGCTGAATTCAACGGCGATCGCCAGAACGCCCGCCTCGTCCACCAATCGCAGCCAGTAATCGCGGTAGTCGCGTCCGTTGCGTGCCACGCCATGATGCACGATCAGCACCGGCACTGTTGGGTCGTAGCGTTTTGGCCGCGCACTGTGCAACAGCAACGGCTGCGTGGGGAAAGCCGGATCGATATGGACGATTGTGTGGGCGCCCGGCGCATCGACCAGGGGCGACAGATCGGCCATTACAGGTGGACGCCCCGCTCCAGGATCTCCAGCGTATAGGCTCGGTAGCTCATCCCCAGCGCCTCGGCCCGCGCCAGCCGGCGTAGCGCGATCTCGCGACCTGGCGTCTTCCACGCGCGCTTGACCGCCCGCTTCCAGCACCAGCGGCGCCAGGATTCGTTTGGATCTGGTTCCGGATCGAGTGGAGGACCGCGGTGTCGCCGATCCCCCTTGCCGTCATCTCAGAACACGCGAGCGACGGCGCGTTTCGCCATCACGCCCACCAGGTGGGCCCGATATTCGGCACTGGCGTGAATATCGCTGTTGAGATCGTCCGCCGGCGTGGTGATGCCCGCAATGGCGTCGGGCGAGAAATTCGCCGTCAGAGCCTGTTCCATCGCGGTGTGCCGGAACACGCCATTCTGTCCGGCGCCGGTCACCGCCACGCGGACGCCCCCTGCGGTCTTCGCGACGTACACGCCGACGATGGCGTAACGCGAGGCCGGGTTGCGGAACTTTTCGTAGGCGCCCTTTTCAGGCACCGGGAATTCCACCTCGGTGATCAGTTCTCCCTGCTCCAGGATGGTGGTGAACATGCCCTGGAAGAAGTCATCGCCCTTGATCGACCGGCGGTCGGTCTTGATCGTGGCATTCAGTGCCAACACCGCGGCGGGATAATCCGCGGCCGGGTCATTGTTCGCCAGACTGCCGCCGATCGTGCCGCGATGCCGGACCGCCTCGTCACCAATGATGGACGCCATCTCCGCCAGCGAAGGGATCTTCGCCTTCAGTTCAGCATTGGATGCGACCGCGCCGTGCGTCGTCATCCCGCGGATCGTCACCGTATTGCCCGACACGCTGATGCCGGCCAGCCCGAGCTTCGCCAGATCCACCAGCACACTCGGCTTGTTCAACCGCTGCTTAAGCACCGGGATCAGCGTCATCCCGCCAGCCAGCGCCTTGGCATCGGGATCGGCGCCGAGCGCCTTCACTGCATCGGCGAGGCTCGATGGCTTCTGATAAGCGAAATCATACATCGTGCTGCTCCTCGTTCCGATTATTCCGCGGCCATCCGAGGCTGGCCTGCCTGGATGATGGACCATAGCTTTTGCGGGGTCGCCGGCATGTCGATGTGCCGCACGCCGTACTGCTTCAAGGCGTCAATAACGGCGTTGATGACGGCCGGCGGTGAACCGATCGCGCCTACCTCGCCGCAGCCTTTCACGCCGAGTGGGTTGTGGGTGCAGAGCGTGACCTCGGTCCCGACGGTGATCATCGGCAGATCGTTGGCCCTCGGTACGGAGTAGTCCATGAACGACCCCGACACAAGCTGTCCGCCGCTGTCGTAAACCGCATTCTCCAGCAGCGCCTGGCCGATGCCCTGCGCCACGCCGCCTTGCACCTGGCCCTCGACGATCATCGGATTGATCACGCGTCCGACATCATCGACCGCGACGAAGTTAACCACCTCCGCCACACCGGTGTCCTTGTCGATCTCCACTTCGGCGACGTGGCAGCCGCCCGGGAAGGTGAAATTCTTCGGATCATAGAACGCGGTTTCGTCGAGCCCCGGCTCGAGCTCCTCGATCGGATAATTGTGCGGCACATAGGCAGCGAGCGAGATGTCGGTCAGCGTCTTCGACCGGTCGGTGCCGGTCACACTGAACTTGCCGTCCTTGAACTCGATGTCCTCGACCGAGGCTTCCATCAGGTGCGCGGCGATCTTCTTGCCCTTGGCGATGACCTTGTCCATCGCCTTGACCATCGCGCTGCCACCGACGGCGAGGCTGCGGCTGCCATAGGTGCCCATGCCGAACGGGATCTTGCCCGTATCGCCATGCACGACGTCTATTTGCTCGAGCGGCACGCCGAGTTGGTCGCATACCAGTTGCGCCAGTGTGGTCTCGTGCCCCTGGCCGTGGCTGTGGGTGCCGGTAAAGACCGTGACACTGCCTGTGGGATGCACCCTGATATTGGCGACCTCGTACAGACCGGCGCGGGCGCCGAGAGAACCCACAACGGCCGAGGGCGCAATACCGCACGCCTCAAGATACGTGGAGATGCCGATGCCGCGCAGCTTGCCCCGTGCCGCGGTAGCTCTGCGGCGCGCCTCGAAGCCGGCATAGTCGGCTTCTTTCAGGCAGGCGTTCAGTGTTGCCTGGTAGTCACCGCTGTCGTATTGCAGCGCGACCGGCGTCTGATACGGGAAAGCGTCTGCGGGAATAAAGTTCTTCCGCCGGATCTCGACGCGATCCAGGCCCGTGTCATGCGCACACACATCCACCAGACGCTCGAGCAGAAACGTCGCCTCTGGCCGTCCGGCGCCGCGATAGGCATCCACCGGCACGGTGTTGGTGAACACCGCCTTCACCTCGCAGTAGATCGCCGGCGTTTTGTAAACGCCGGCAAGCAGCGTCGCGTACAGGTAGGTCGGGATGCTCGGGGCGAAGGTGGACAGGTAGGCGCCCATGTTCGCCAGAGTCGAGACGCGCAGCCCAAGGAAGTTGCCCGCGTCGTCCAACGCCATCTCGGCAACCGTGTCGTGGTCCCGGCCATGTGCGTCCGACATGAAGCTTTCGGCGCGTTCTGCCGTCCATTTCACCGGGCGCCTGAGCTTGCCCGCCGCCCAGGTGACGATCGCCTCTTCGGCGTAGTGGTAGATCTTCGAGCCGAACCCGCCCCCGACGTCGGGCGCCACAACCCGCAGCTTATTCTCCGGGATGTGCAGCACGAAGGCGCCCATCAGCAGCCGGATCACATGCGGATTCTGGCTGGTGGTATACAGCGTGAACTCGCCGCCGTGCGGATCGAAGTCACCGATCGCCGCGCGCGGCTCCATGGCGTTGGGGATCAACCGGTTGTTGGTGAGCTCCAGCTTCACCACCTTGGCGGCCTTGGCGAATGCCGCATCCACCACTGCCTTGTCGCCGATATGCCAGTCGTAGCAGAGGTTGCCCGCCGCATCGTCGTGCACCAGTGGCGCACCCGGCGCGATCGCATCGCGCAATGACGCCGCCGCCGGCAAGTCCTGGTAATCGATCATGATGGCTTCGGCCGCGTCTTTCGCTGCCTGCCTGGTCTCTGCCACTACCACCGCAACCGGATCGCCGACATGGCGCACCTTGTCCACCGCGATCACCGGATGCGGCGGCTCCTGCATAGGCGAGCCGTCCTTGTTGTGGATCTGCCAACCGCAGGGCAGTCCGCCGACATTGTCGGCCGCCATGTCGGCCCCGGTGAATACCGCCACCACACCTTCTGCCTTCGCGGCCTCGGACGCATCGATGCGTCCTATCTTCGCGTGCGGGCGGTCCGAGCGGCGAACGAAGGCGTAGAGCTGCCCCGGACGATTGATATCGTCCGTGTAGTTGCCATGACCACTGAGAAAGCGCGCGTCCTCCTTGCGGCGGACCGCGGCTCCGATTCCTTCGAAAGGCATCGCCGTCTCCCTGTGACTCGCCTTAGTCCGCCGCCGCGGCTTTCTGATGCATCAGTGGCCAGGCGGCAGCGATTGCCTTGACGATGTTATGGTAGCCGGTGCAACGGCAGAGATTACCCTCCAGACCCTCGCGGATCTGCTTTTCGGTCAGGCCTTCGGGGTGTGCGTTCACCAGGTCGATGGCGCTCATCACCATGCCGGGCGTGCAGAAACCGCACTGCAAGGCGTGGTGTTCTCGGAACATTTCCTGCATCGGATGCAGGGTGCCGTCAGGCGCGGCCAGGCCCTCGATCGTGAGTCACGTCGGTGCCGTCCGCCTGCAACGCCAGCATGGTGCAGGCCTTCGCCGACACACCGTCCACGTGCACAACGCAGGCGCCGCACTGGCTGGTGTCGCAGCCGACATGGGTGCCTGTGAGGCCCAGTTTTTCGCGCAGCAGCTCCACCAGTAGCGTGCGGTTCTCGACCTCGACTGCATGCTGCTTGCCGTTCACCGTCAGGGTCACCTGAGGCATTGCGCAAACCTCCCTTATCGCCGTGCGGGCGGAGTGTGGTCACCGCTCCCTGCGGTGGTCAAGCGGGGTGCAGTTCCGTTATTCGCCGGCACTGATCGTCAGCTTGCCAGCCCCATCACGCCGGGGGCCAGGAAGTAAAACAGCACACCGATCACGATGAGATAACCCAGCAGGATCAGCGTCCAACCCATGTTGTGGCGGATGATCTGTCCCTCGTTGCGCACGTACTGACTGGTGGACACACCCACACTTGTGGTCTGCGGGGCGATCGGTTTGCCGATCTCCGCGCCTACCGAGTTCAGCGTCGGCAGCAGCAGGGCTGGGAAGCCCAGAATTCGACCGACCGAGGCCTGGAAGGCGCCGAACATCGCATTGGTCGAGGTGTTGCTGCCTGACAGCGCGACCCCGATCCAGCCAAGGATCGGCGCCACCACGATGAACCAAGGACCGATTTTGGCGAACCCAGCGGCAAGCGAGGCAGCCATCCCCGAATAGTTGAACACATAGGCGAGCCCGAAGATGAACACCCCAACCAGCAGGGCGCCCCACATCTGATGCCATGTTCGGCTGAAGATGTCGGCGAGTTGCGAGCGCCGTACCCCGAGCAGCACTGCGACGATGATCCACGAAACAAGTATTGCCGTGCCGCCGATAAATGGACTGAACACGAAGGCGGCGCTGACCGACTTCCCGGCTGCGAGCGAGGAGTGCGCCGCGACCGACAGGCTGAACAACCGTATGGAAGGCAGATGCGACCACGGTCCGGTCCACAGGACCACCACGACGATCAGCACCAGGAAGGGAAGCCAGGCGCGGAAGATCGCGGCCGGAGGCAATGCGCCACTGTCGGCAGCGGAAGCTGCTACCGAAGCGCTGACCGGCACGCCGCCATAGCCCACCGTCTGGGCGGGACGCCAGACGCGAAGGAACAGCAATAACGCGACGAAGCACACGATCGAACCGGTCACATCCGGGAGGTACGGACCGAGGTAAACCGCAACCGGAAATTGGCCGGCGATGTAGCCGAGCGAACCAACGACAGCCAACGGCCAGCCGCCACGTACACCGTTCCAGCCACTGACCAGATAGATCAGCACCCACGGTGGCAGTAACGCGAGCACCGCCACGACATGACCAATCGAGCTAGAAAGCTGCATCAGCGGCAGGCCGGTCACCGCGGCCAACGCAATCACCGGCACGCCGAGAGCACCGTACGACACCGGCGCATTGTTAGCGATCGCCGCGACCCGGATCGCGTCTAGGTCCGGAATACCAGTGGCGATAAGGATCGGTGCCACGACCGCCCAGGGATAGCCGAAGCCGACCAACCCCTCGAGCAGGGCACCGAAGGCCCATGCGAACAGCAGCGTTTGCACGCGCACATCGCCAGTGCCCTGGGCGGTCAACCAGATCCGAAATGTTTCGAAAGTTCCGGTGACAGTTAAGGTGTTGAACAGCACCACACCCCAGAATGTGATCCAATCCACCGCCCAGATGCCGGTCAGCGAACCATACACGTAAGAGGCGACACCGGGTCCTATGGGCATTCCCCACACAAGGATACCTAGCACCAGCGTCACCAGCGAGCCGATCAGCGTGGCAAGCCAGGCGGTCACCCGCAGGACAGCGAGCAACACGAGCAGCAGTGCGACCGGGATCAGTGCAATCAGCCAGGTGACGAACAGATTGCCCGTCGGGTCGAGCACCTGGTCGAACATTATTCTTCCTCCCAATTCTCCGCCCGGTCTGGCGCCGGTTGACAGCTTACCGCACCGGCTGCCGGTTCAGCGGATCATGGAGCGTTCACGATGTCACGCGGCGCTGCTCGCTCATCGTGACCGCACGACCTGCCAAAGTCATGTACCCAGGTTGCCAAGGGTGCACTGCTATTTCCGCGTCACAAATGCCTCGGACTCAGTAACGCTAGGCTCGGAGACTGTGATACCCCAATCTCAAGCTGCGATCGGCACGACCTGCCCGCCCGGCACATGTTCGAGATGGCAGGCGGATACATGCCCTTCGCCGACCGGCCGCAGCAACGGCTCCTCCACCCGGCAGCGGTCGAACACGAACGGACAGCGCGTGTGGAAGCGGCAGCCGGAGGGCGGGTTGATCGGGCTCGGCACGTCGCCCGTCAGGATGATGCGCTGCCGCCTCGCGTTCGGGTCGGGCACCGGAACCGCCGACAGCAGCGCCCGCGTGTAGGGGTGGTGCGACTTCGCGAACAGCGTCCGCCGATCGGCCACTTCGACGATCTTGCCCAGATACATCACCGCGACCCGGTGGGTCAGATGCTCGACCACGGCTAGATCGTGGCTGATGAACAGCAGTGCCATGCCGAACTCGTCCTGCAGATCGACCAGCAAGTTGATGATCTGCGCCTTCACCGACACGTCCAGGGCGGATACCGCCTCGTCGCAGATGATCAGGTCGGCGCCGGGCGCCAGTGCCCGGGCGATGCCGATGCGCTGCCGCTGGCCGCCGGAGAACTCGTGCGGATAGCGGCTGATTGCGTCGCGCGGCAGCTGCACCTTCGCCATCAGCTCCTCGACCTGCCTGGTCAGCGCGCGTCCGCCACGCACGATGCCGAAGTTGATCAGCGGCTCGGCCAAAATGTCGCGCACCTTCATGCGCGGATTGAGTGACGAAAACGGGTCCTGAAACACCACCTGGACGCGCCGCCGCAACGGCCTGAGCTGCCCTGACGGCAGATTGTCGATGCGTTCGCCGGCCAGGTACACCTCGCCCTCGGTGATCGGATATAGCCGCAGGATCGCTTTGCCTACGGTGGACTTGCCGCAACCGGATTCGCCCACCAGGGACAGCGTCTCGCCCCGATTGATGGCAAATGACACGCCATCCACCGCGTAGACCTTCGCGGTCTCCAGTCCGAGCACGCCGCCATGGATCGGGAAGTGCTTCTTCAGCCCGTTGACTTCGAGTAGCGGCGCCTCCGCCCTCATGCCGGCACCCGCTCCTCGGCATAATGGCATGCTGCCAGATGGCCTGGTGCCTTCCGCTCGATCGCGGGTGCGACGGCCGAGCAGAGGTCGGTTGCCATGGGACAACGCCCGGCAAACGGGCAGCCCTCTATCCTCTGCCGCAGGCTGGGCACCAGGCCAGGAATTTCCGCCAGCCTGGCGCGCCCGCCCTCCACCAGCGATGACCCGAGCTTGGGCACCGAACCCAGCAGCCCGCGTGTATACGGATGCATCGGGCGGGCGAAGATTTCCTCGACCGGCCCCTCCTCCACTTTGCGCCCAGCGTACATCACCACGACGCGCTGGCACATCTCGGCCACCACTCCAAGGTCGTGCGTGATCAGCATGATGGCCGAGCCCAGGCGCTTCTTCAGGTCACGCATCAAGTCCAGGATCTGCGCCTGGATGGTCACGTCCAGCGCCGTTGTCGGCTCATCGGCAATCAGCAGCTTGGGGTTGCAGGCCAGTGCCATCGCGATCATCACCCGCTGGCGCATCCCGCCCGACAATTGGTGCGGATACTCGCGCACTCGCCGTTTTGGTGCCGGGATGCCGACCAAGGTCAGCATCTCGATCGATCGTCTCTCGGCGTCGCGCGCCGACAGACCCTGGTGAAGCTGCAAGGTCTCGCCGATCTGCCGTCCGACGGTCAGCACCGGATTGAGGCTGGTCATCGGCTCCTGAAAGATCATCGAAATCGCGTTGCCGCGGATGTCGCGCATCTCCGGCTCGGATAGCTCGAGCAGATTGCGGCCCTGGAAACGAATGGCGCCGGCGATCTTGCCTGGCGGTTCCTGGATCAGCCGCAGGATCGACATGGCGGTGACCGACTTGCCGCAACCGGACTCGCCGACGATGCCCAGCGTTTCACCCGCCTCTACATGGAACGACACCCCCTCGACCGCGCGGACCACCCCATCGGGTGTGCCGAAGTGCGTCTGCAGGTTATCGACCTCTAGCAGCGCCATTCGGTCAGAGCCGTTTGGCCAGCCGCGGATCGAGCGCATCGCGCAACCCGTCACCCAGCAGGTTCACCGACAACACGGTGACGCTCAGGAACACCGCCGGGAAAAACACGATATAGGGCTTCACCTGCCAGAGCGCGCGGCCCTCCGCCATGATGTTGCCCCAGCTTGGGATGATCGGCGGCGTGCCGGCACCGATGAATGACAGGGATGCCTCGACGATCATCGCCGAGGCGCAGATGAACGTGGCATTCACCATCAGGGGCGCCAGCGTGTTCGGCAGGATGTGCTTGATGATGATCATTGGCGTCCGCGTGCCGGATGCCACGGCGGCCTCCACAAACGGCTGCTCGCGCAGGCTCAGCACCACGCCACGGATCAACCGTGACACGCGGGGGAATTCCGCGACGCTGATGGCGATGATGACGTTCTGTACCGAAGCCCGGGTCAGCGCCATCAATGCGATGGCCAGCAGGATGGAGGGGATCGACATCAGCCCGTCCATGATCCGCATCACGATGGTGTCCAGCCAGCGGAAGAAGCCCGAGAGCAGGCCGATGAACGTGCCGATGGCGGAGGCCACTGCCGCGACTGCGAAGCCGACGATCAGCGAAATGCGCGAGCCGTAGATCACGCGCGAATAGACATCACGGCCCAGCATGTCGGTGCCGAACCAGAACTGTGCCGAAGGTTCACGGGTACGCTTGGCCGGTGCAAGCGCCGTTGGATCGACGGTGCCGAGATAGGGCGCCAGGATGGCGATCAGGATCATGATCAGCAGCAGCGCGCCGCCGGCGACGATTGTCGGATTGCGGCGGACGAAGGTCATGGCCTTGCCGCGCCGCTTGGGCGGCGGCAGCACATCCGCCAGGGCCGGCGCGGTCGCGAAGCCTGTCCGCGTGGTGCTTGCTGAGCTCATGGCATGCTGGCCATCAATAGCGGATCCTTGGATCGAACAGGGTGTACAGCAGATCGACAGCCAGGTTCACCAGGACATAGACGAAGCTGAATAACAGTACGACGCCCTGGATCACCGGGTAGTCCCGGCGCAGGATCGCATCCACCGTCAGGCGTCCCAATCCCGGAATGGCGAACACGCTCTCGGTGATGACGGCACCGCCGATCAGCAGCGCCACCCCGATGCCAACGATGGTAACGATCGGCACCGCGGCATTCTTGAGCGCGTGCACGAACAGCACGGCCCTCTGGCCGACCCCCTTCGCTTTGGCAGTCCGCACATAGTCCTGGCTCAGCACCTCCAGCATCGTTGCGCGCGTAATCCGGGCGAGCAATGCGATATAGATCAGGCCCAGGGCAATCGTCGGCAGCGCCAGGCTGCGCAGGAACGGAATGACACCCTGGCTGATCGGGGTAAATCCCTGCACCGGCAGCCAATCGAGCCGTAGCGCAAAGAAATAGGCGAGCAGGTAGCCGAGCACGAATACCGGGGTGGAGAAGCCGAACACCGCCAGCACCATCACACAGCGGTCGATCCAGGTACCGTGCTTCCAGGCCGCGACAACACCAAGCGGGATGGCGATGACAATCGAAAATATAATGGTCAGCACCATTAGCGACGTGGTGGGCTCGATGCGCTGAGCGATCATGTGGCTGACCGGCAGGTTGGTGAAGATCGAGGTGCCGAGGTCGCCATGCACGATCTGCCACAGCCATTCGCCGAAGCGCACTACGAACGGCCGATCCAACCCGAGCGATTCGCGAATATGCTCCACGTCCGCCGGCGTCGCCTGATCGCCGGCGATGATCGCCGCCGGATCGCCGGGCGCGAGATACAGCAGGCTGAACACGAACAGCGCGACGAACAGCATCACCGGGATGGTCGCAAGGATCCGACGCACGGCGTAGGCGAGCATCAGGCTTCGCTCCGCTCAGCGGATCGCAGGGCCGGTATCCCAGCCGAACCGTCCACGCCCATACACCGCCAGCTCAAGCCTCCTCTCCCGGTTATTGTCGCTAGCGCCGGTCCCAGCACCGACGGTGCTAGCCTGCCCCAGCCGTGCGCCGAACGCCAGCGGGTTGCCCCGCCGCAGGCCCAACATTAAGCATTTGAGAGACTGCGTGCCGGGCCCTGGCCGGAAACAGCCACTTGGTCAATGCGGATAGTTTCGCTAGAGCAGGGTGAGCGCGGCCCACTGGCTTCGCGTCATTCAAACCTCCGGCAATTCCGCCTTCGGCCACCACGCTCTAGGAGCCGCCGATGCACGGCCTTTTGCTCCGGCTCGCCACACAGCTCCCCTTCCCGGCTCGGCGATATGCCACGCCGGGTCGCATCGCCACGCTAGTTCAGTTCCTGATGTTCGGTGCCGTGGGGGCCATCAGGATTCCTGTTCGACACCGCCACGGTGTATACGTTACGGCATTCGCTCGGACTGTATGGCGCCGGCATGGTCGCCTACCTGGTGGCCGCAACGGTTACCTGGTTGCTGAACCGGTTATGGACCTTTCGCGGCAGCAGCACCGGGTCGGTCCACCGGCAGTGGGCCCGCTTCCTGATGGTCAACCTGTTAGGCTTCGTGCTGAACCGTGGCACATATGCACTGCTGGTCACCTTCGTCGCACGATGTGCCGCGCAACCGGTCTATGCCGTCGGCGCCGGCGCGCTCGCCGGGATGTTTCTGAACTTCTATCTCTCACGTACGATGGTCTTCCGCTGACCACCCGGTCGACTTTCCAGCGATTAACTCTGGATTAGATAATTGGCACTCTAATTCACCACGAAAAGTTGATCACTCGGCCCGCCTCCAACAAAAACTGATTGCGACGGCCTGCCCACGCGCGTGGCAAGACGATGTATCAGTCGGTTGGTAGTTTGGTTGGCCCAGCCTTCCTCACTTACAGTGATGTTGGCCTTCTCGGCCCTGTTTCCCATCGCCCATCGGTTCAATCTCCGATCAAGGGCTGGAGCGGGATCGCCAAGCGCACGATCGATGTATCCGGAGCGCTGATCTTACTCGCCATCGTGCTGCTCCCGATCCTCTTCGCGATGCTGCTCATTCGCCTGGAGACATCGGGACCGGCGCTGTTTCGTCAACATCGCATCGGCTTCGGCAATACCGGTTTCGGAATGTGGAAGCTCCGGACCATGCACCAGCATGCGCCGAAAGAAGGCCGGCTCGTGCAGGCGACGCGCAATGACCGCCGTGTGACACGCGTAGGTCGCTGGCTGCGACGCTTGTCGATCGACGAGTGGCCGCAACTCCTCAACGTGCTGCTAGGCGAGATGTCGCTGGTCGGGCCGCGGCCCCATGCGCCGGGTACCTGCGCCGGTGCAACGCCCTTCGAACTGGTCACGCCGCAATACTCGGCCCGCCACCGCGTGCGCCCGGGGATGACCGGCCTGGCCCAGGTCCGTGGCTTGCGCGGCGAAACCGAGACCGAGCGGAAGCTGCTGCAACGCATTGCCGCCGATCTGGAATACATCGAGCACTGGTCCGTGTGGCTGGACGTAAAGATCCTGACGCGCACCGGGGTCTCGCTGTTCACTACTCGCAACGCCTACTGATCGCGGAGGCGTGCCATCATGCTGGAAGCCCTGCCATTCTCCGGGTCAGCGACGCTGGAAGCACCGGAGGACCTGACCGATTTTCCACGAGAGGCTCCGCTTGGCACGAGCGTGAGTGAAGGCCGGTCCTCATTCATAAGACCCCATAGTCGCCAGCCTGGTTTAACCGTGGCCGTCCTGATCCCCTGCCACAACGAGGAAGCCGCCGTCGGGAAGGTCATCGGAGACTTCCAAACTCACCTTCCGGACGCCGCGATCCTGGTCTACGACAACAACTCCTCCGATCGCACCTGTCACCTGGCGCGTGCGGCTGGCGCCCAGGTGCGCAGCGAAAGCCTGCAGGGCAAGGGGCACGTTGTGCGCCGGATGTTCGCCGACGTCGAGGCGGACATCTATGTCCTGGTGGATGGCGACGGTACCTACGACGCCGCCGTCGCACCCGTCATGATCCGCCAGTTGATCGAGAATCAGCTCGATATGGTGACTGCCGTGCGGCAGCCGGTGCAGCAGCAGGCCTACCGGCTCGGTCACCGCCTCGGCAACCGCCTGATGACGCTGCTGGTCTGCCGCGTGTTCGGCAATCGGGTCAGCGATGTGCTGTCAGGCTATCGCGCCTTCAGTCGGCGGTTCGTGAAGTCGTTTCCCGCCCTGGCTTGCGGTTTCGAGACAGAGACCGAGTTCACCATTCACGCGTTGGAACTGAACATGCCGGTCGGCGAGGTGCCGACGTCGTATCGCGGCCGGACGGCTGGGTCGCGATCGAAACTGCACACCATCTCCGACGGGCTGCGCATCCTGCGCACCATCATAAGACTGGTGAAACAGGAGCGGCCGCTGCAAACGTTTGGCACGACCGGCGCAGCGCTGCTGGCAACCGCGCTCTTGCTGGGGATGCCGGTCGTCTTCGAGTTCCTGCGCATCGGCACAGTGCCACGACTGCCAACTGCCTTGCTCGCGACAGGACTGGTGCTGGCCTCGTCACTATCGTTCGTCTGCGGCCTTGTGCTGGAGCAGGTGGCGCGCGGACGCAAGGAACTGAAGCGGCTTGCCTATCTCTCTATTCCAGTGATCGGCAGCGGCAGATGAACGCGCGCTACATCGCCGGCGCCGCCGGCCCGCCGGACGGCGAGTACGATGCGGATGTGGTCATCCTCGCGCTCGACCGCCCCGAAGAAACCGCGGCAGCAATCCACTCGGCCTTGGCGCAGACCGGCGTATCCCGCCACGTATTCATCGTCGATCAGGGTTCGCAGCCGCAGAACCTGGCGCAACTGGCCAGCGTGGTGAGCGGCCGCTCCGACGCTACGTTGGTGGCGCTCGACTGCAACCATGGCGTGGCCGGCGGACGCAACCGCGGCACCGCGCTGGGGCATGGCCGCATCATCTTCGCCCTCGACAACGATGCCGAGTTCGCCGACGCAACAACACTCGCGCACGCCGTGGCGGCACTCGACGAAGACACCGGTCTCGCGGCGATCGGCTGCCGGATCAGGCTGCATGTGCGCGAAGCCGATGATCTGTCGTCCTGGGGCTATGCGACCACACTGCTGCCCCGCGCCGGCGATTCATTCGACGCGGTGACCTTCGTCGGCGCCGGTCATGCAATTCGCCGAGTGGCCTGGGACGGCTACGACGAAGCACTTTTCTTCTGTTGGGAGGAGCTGGATTTCTGCCTGCGCGCCATCGAGCGTGGGTGGCGGGTCCGCTATCGCGGCGACATCGTGGTGCGCCACAAGGTCAGTCCGGAGCAGCGCTTTGCCTGGTCGGGCAGACGCTGGTTCCACTTCGTGCGCAATCGCCTCTACATCGCCCGCAAATGGGGTACGCCGTGGTCCGCCTTGCCTAGATTGGGCTTCTACCTTGTCAGAGGCGCGCGCAACGGGCTGCTGGCGCAGACCCTGCAGGCAATCGCAGCTTCCGCACGGCTCGCATCCGAGATAACGCCACGCCGGCACTCAAAGAAGGCGTTGCGCTATCTCCGCCTGAACGATGCCGCGCATCGTCCCCACTGGGTTGCCGCGCTATGGCAAGCGTGCCGCGATCACCTGGAGCGTGACGACCCGGGCGGAAACGCCGGCAGTCTGAGGCGCTCGAGCAGCAGCATCGGCAGGATCGCCGGGCTGTCGACAAGATAGCGCCGCGCCAGCCGGCGTGGGTCGTGGGACAGCCGGTGTAGCCACTCGAGGTCGGCGCGCTGCATCCATTCCGGCGCACGCCGCTGTGCGCCAGCCAGGAACTCGGAACTCGCACCGATACAAAGGCCGAGCCCGCAGGCGCGACCAGTCGCCTCTATCGCGGCCGCCAGCATCTCCTGCCGCGGCGAGCCTACGGCGAGAAAAATGAAGCGCGCCGGATGAGCCAGGACGAAATCGACAGCCGCACGTATCGCCGCCGGATCCCGCTCGAACCCACGCGGCGGGTCGTAGTGCGCGGGCGGGGCGAGGCCGCAGCGCGCGATAAGCGGCGGCAGCCAGCGTGGCGACAACCCGACGATGGTAATGCGCTCCGCCGTCCTCAGATGCCGGGTCAGCAACAGCGAAGTCAGGTCGCTTCCGGTGGCAACCCGAGGCGGCCGCAGGCCCACCATTCGCGCGACCATAGCAACAACGCGGGAATCGAGCAGCCGCAGCATCGCGCCCTGATAGAGTGGCAACAGCTCCGGATGGCGATACAACCGCACCAGGTGGTCCGCATTCGGCGTCGTCACGTAGCGGAACGGCTCCGCCGCGGAGCGTCGTGCGACGAGCTCCGCCGCATCAACCGCATCGATATCGGCGAACTCCAGGTCCAGCAGACGCACAGCACGGCAGCTCCGGCGAGAAGCCGATACCGTGCAGCAACGATCTTAAATTCCTCCGAACGCGGCGCTAGGCTGTGATGTCACCCGCTGACGGCGCGTGCCAGGACTTCCGCCGCGTGCCGGCACTGCGCCGCATCGACGTTCAGATGCGTCACCGCGCGGACGGTCCGGTCGGCGAACGCCGAGACCAATACGCCCTGCTCCTGCGCGCGCCGCACCACCGTGGCCGCATCCGGCAACGGCACCGGCACGCGGAAGATCACGATGTTGCTCTGCACTGTCGCAAGATCGATCTCCACCCGCGTGTCCACCAGGCGCTCGGCCAGGATCCGTGCATTGGCATGATCCTCCGCCAGACGAGCGATGTTGTGGTCCAGCGCGTACAGACCGGCAGCCGCGAGAATCCCCGATTGCCGCATAGCGCCGCCGAACATGCGCCGTGCCCTCACCGCGCGCACCATGTCGGCGGCGCGCCCGGCGATCAGGCTGCCGACCGGGCAGCCAAGTCCCTTCGACAGCGCAACTGACACCACATCGAATGTCGCCGCCACCTCCGCCAGCGACCGTCCCGTCGCCACCGCGGTATTGAACAGCCGTGCGCCATCCAGGTAGCTCGCCATGCCCAGTTCGCGCGCCGCGGCACAGATCGCTTCCACGTCCGCCTGCGGGAACACCACACCGCCGCCGCGATTGTGCGTGTTCTCCAGCGCCACCAACGTCGTCGGCGGGAAGATGATGTGGCCCGGCGGTTTGCGGGCCGCGCGCAGGTCGGCCGCGGTAAACAGGCCGCCCCGTCCGACCACGGTGAACTGCACCCCGGAGTTCGCCGCCGCGGCCCCGGATTCGTGCCAAACCACATGCGCCTCGTCGCCCACAACCACATCGTCGCCCGGCTGCGTCAGCAGCTTCAGGCCGATCTGATTGGCCATGGTACCGCTGGGCACGAATATCGCCGCTTGCTTGCCAAGCAGCGCGGCGACCCGCTCCTGCAAGGCGCGAACGGTGGGATCCTCGCCATATTGATCGTCGCCCACCGGCGCGTTCGCCATCGCCGCCCGCATGGCGTCGGATGGCAGCGTGACAGTATCCGAGCGCAGATCGATCCGTTGCATGTCCGCTCCTCTCACCGCCAGGCAAGCAGCAGCTTTTCCGCCCAGCCAATCAGGGAGGATACCGCAAGCCCCAACAGCGACAACACAACGATGCCCGCCAATAGGTTATCGGTATCGTAGAGATTGCCAGCCGACAGCACGAACGCGCCGATGCCGCGTTCCGCTCCGATCATCTCGGCCGCAACCAGTAACACGATGGCGATCGACGCGGTCACGCGGAAGCCGTTGAGGATCGCCGGCAGCGCAGCCGGCAGCACAATCTTACGCACGATCGCCGCCGGCCGCAGGCCAAAGCTCTGCGCCATACGGATCAGCGACCGCGACACGCTGTCCACCCCGCCGGCAGTCGCTATTGCGGTCGGGAAGAATACGCCGAACGCCAGCGTGGCGATCTTCGAGCCTTCGCCGATCCCGAACCAGATGATGAACAGCGGTACCAACGCAATTTTCGGTATCGGGAACAGCGCCGAGACCACCGCCATACCAGGTGATCGCCATAGCGACGACAGTCCGATCGCAAGGCCCAGCCCGATGCCGAACACGGTCCCGACGATCCAGCCGATCGCGAGGCGTGCCAGCGACGCGCTCAGGTGCTTCCACAGCTCGCCACTGATCGTCAGGTGATAGAGCGCAATCCCGATATTGGCTGGTGACGGCAGGAACAGCGTCGGGATCAACCCGGCTGTATCGCCAATCTGCCAGAGCGCAACCAACCCGACCAGGGTGGCAAAACCGGCCAGCGGTATGGAGCGTGGCGCAAAGCCGCTGCCGCGGAACGGCACCGGTCCATCGATGCGCCGCATGGTCCGGTCCGCCCGCAGCGGCTACGACACCGATGCCGATAACATGCCCGATGCTCTCAGCACCCGCTGCGTCGGCGCATCCACCAGCACGAGGTCGAACCGCTTCATCATCTCTGCCGCGAGATCCTTTGCCGCATCCCACTCCGACCCTGTCCCTGTCATGACCAGCCGGTATAGGGCGGGAATATCATGTCGGTAAGTTTCGTCGCGCGCCTCCAGCCGGCGATGGCGCAGGTCGCCCCTGAACTGCTGACGCAGGAAGCCATAGGCCAGCAGCTCACTGAGCAGGATGGTGATCATGTCCTCAGCCTGGGTCGGCTCGAATTCCACCAAATCCTTGATCGCCTTGCGCGCGCTCTCCAGGCCCAGGAACTGCATATAGACCACGTTGCAGATCGCGCGATGCCAGTCATCATCGCACGGCGCGTGGGCGTCCGGCGGCTTGATGCCGGCAAGCCGACGCAAGGAGTCACGCATCACCTTCATATAGGTGTAGAACGCGGTCACATGCTTGACGACATCGGCCTCCAGCGCCTGTAGCTCCTTCAACGACGAATCGAACACCGGGAAATAGCTCTCCTGAGAGGTGAACCGGCTGGTATCGGCCGGCAGCTCGCCATCGATTGGATGCGGTCGGCTGACCTCCGGACCGTGCTCGAACATGTCGACATAGGGTCGCACTGCGTCGGCAACGGCAAACACACGGCACAGCGTCGCGATCTCGCAGGCGAACAGATCGACCACGCCAAGGCGGGCACTGCCAACCTGGTAAGTCCATGCCAGCACTCCACCGCCCAGGATGCAGATGCCGCCGACGAACGCACCGCTGGCGATGACGGCGGAAAATCCGTGCCGTATCCACGGCCAGACCGTCTCGGCGCTGTGCAGTTCATTCCAGTTGGTCACCACCTGATACTCGAAGCAGAACGCCAGCGCGGAGATCAGGCCAATGATCATCAGGATGACAGTGACGGAGAAGATCAGCCGAAGATCGGCGACGTGGCGCGAGTGGCCCAACCGCACGAACGTCGAGCATTCCTGGCCGACACGAAGCTGCCGAAGAATGGCAAAGGGCGACAGCACGGACATGACACCCATAGGTCCCACCTGGCGACGCTTTACCGCAGCATAATTTGCGTTCGCTTCGCTGTGAACCGCGTCACGTCAGGCGCCGTACTTCGATCTCTCGATCCGCCGCGGCGACATCTTCGCGGATCATGCGCCAAAGCGCCGCCTCGATCGCTTGCAGATCGGTATCTGGGGATGCGCGGCCGGCGAGCGGACGATCAATCCGATGGATGGCGCGCACCCGCCCAGGGCGACTGGACAGCACCACAATCTGCTGACCGAGCCGTACCGCCTCCGCCAGATTGTGCGTGACATACACTGTCGTGGTGCCGGCGCGTTCGATCAGCGCGGCGAACTCGTCGAGCAGCAATCCGCGTGTCTGCGCATCCAGGGCGGACAGCGGTTCATCCATCAGCAGGCACGCAGGTCGCACGGCCAACACTCGCGCAATGCCGACGCGCTGGCGCATGCCACCTGATAACTGTCGCGGCCATGCCGTGGCGAATTCGGCAAGACCGGTCAGCGTCAGCACCTCGGCCACTCGCGCCTCGCGAGCCCTGCGCGGTAACCGATGCTCCAGCACCAGCGCGATGTTGCCTGCCACCGTCCGCCACGGCAGCAGCGCGAAATCCTGAAACACATAGGTGAAAGCGTTCAGGCAGTCGTCCGGTACTTCGCCGTCGCAGCGTGTCTCTCCGGTGGCCGGTGCCAACAGGCCACCCATGATGCCAAGCAGCGTCGACTTGCCGCATCCGGATGGGCCGACCAGCACCATCACCTCGCCGGGTTCGGCGACAAGGTCGATGTCTTCCAGCACGGACAGCGAGCCATAGCTGTGGCAGACGCCACGCACAATCAAACGCAGACCGGGTTTCATCGCGTCGGCAGGAAGCGCGTATCGATCACCGACTGCGGATCGGCGTCGCCCTTCACCAGGCCTTGCGCCTTGAACCAACGGAGTTGCGCGATCACGTCAATTACATCCAACGCGCCGCCGGCGTCGTAGTAGCCGATGCCGTCGATAATCTTGTCGCGCGCGCTCGGATCGCCGGTGAACACGTACTTGCTGATCAGCGGAATGACGGCGTCTGTCTGCGCGTCAATCACCGGCTTACCTTGCGCGTCGTGGCGCAAGAACGCTTCGCGATAGTCCGCGACGCCCTTCTGATAGGCGCGCGCGAAGCGGTGCAGCAGATCAGCATGGTCCGCAGTCATGCGTGCGGTGGTGAAAACGGCAGTGATCTGGTACGGCACGAGATCGCCCACCCAGCCGATGATATGCACATGTCCCGCCGTCGCCAGCGGCTTCGCCATCGATGCAATGGCGATTGTCGCGTCCACCTGATTGCTGCTGACCGCGGCGACCATATTGGCGACCTGCTGCACCGGACGCAGCGTCACGCTCGTGGGATCGAAATGCTCGGCTTCGGCTATGCGCCCCAGCATGTAGTGGAACGATGAACCGTACTGGGTAATGGCAAAGCTGTGGCCGCCAAGCCTGGCCGGCGAGGTCAGCCCCGCGGCGTAGGCGGCATTGGAGACGAGGAGCGCGGACCCTTCGTAGCCCGGCTGCTCGTGCATTCCCCCACCGATCACCTTCAACGTGCCCTTCTCGGCAAGGTTGAAGAACCCGCCGGTCAGCGCGGTGACACCGACATCGATGTCGCCGGCGACTGCGGCGGCCGCAATCGGCTGCGCCGCCTCGAAGAAGCGGAAGGTAAGGTCGATGCCCTCGGCGCGGAAATACCCGCGCTCCTGCGCGATGTAGAATGGCGCGGGTGAAAGCGTATGCAACAGGCCCAGACGCAGGGGATCCGCGGCCTGGGCAAAGGCGGCGGGAACCGATGCGGCGAGCAGCGCAAGGGCCGCCCTGCGTCCGAGGTAATGCGATCTCATGCGCCCTTCATAGCGGGCTCCTGCCCCGGTCGTCATCGAGGCGGCGGTTGTGAACTGTCCTCAGCCGCCTGCTGAAGGGCGCGCACCCCTACCGCCGCGAACAGCGACATCATCAGAGCGCCGATGATGCCAATCACGACTGACAGCACCCGGGAGATCGCTTGCCGCGGTACCAGATCGCCATAGCCGATCGTCAGACCCGTAACGAATGTGAAATAGGTAGCATCGCCAACCGACCAGCCCTCGGCGCGACCAACAATCATCCCGAGAACCCACTGTATTACAATCAAACCAGACAGCACCGGCCATACGATGTGGACATAGCGGCAGAGAGCAACGAGGAAGCGCCATCGCAAGAGCGCCCCCCGAGTGAAGTTTTTCGGCATGACGATCAACTGACTGCAGCGGGCGCGTGCTGGCGCTGACCAGGCCCGATAAGGCGGCGGCGGAGGGAGAGAGCCACGGCCACGTAGCTCAGCCCGATGATAACGTGGGCGATACGGGTCCACCCCTGGGACGGAACCCGGTGACTTTCCCGAGTAGGGCCAGTACCGGACATGCTCGCTCCCGCGCTTTCGCGCGGCGAGACTAAACCGCCACCTGCATCTCGCCCAGATACGCCTCGCGGATCAGCGGGTTCTGCCGCAACTCCGACGCGGTGCCCGATAGCACCACCTGCCCGGTCTGCAGCACATAGGCGCGATGGGCGATCGACAATGCCATATTGGCGTTCTGCTCCACCATGAAGATCGTGGTGCCCTGCCGGTTGATCTCCTGGATGATGTCGAACACTTGCTCGACGAAGATCGGCGACAACCCCATCGACGGCTCGTCCATGCACAGCAGTTTCGGCCGCGCCATCAGCGCGCGGCCGATCGC
This sequence comes from uncultured Alphaproteobacteria bacterium, assembly GCA_963758595.1. Taxonomy (GTDB): domain Bacteria; phylum Pseudomonadota; class Alphaproteobacteria; order Acetobacterales; family Acetobacteraceae; genus JAMXLO01. The sequence continues at coordinate 40,222 of CAVWWB010000021.1, read as the reverse complement.
CACCATCTGCTGCTCGCCGCCGGATAGTGTGCCGGCTATCTGGTGGCCCCGCTCCTTCACGCGAGGGAACAGCGCATAGACGCGCTCCAGGTCCTGGTCGAACTCCGGTCCGCGTTTGCGCAGGTAGGCGCCCATCTCCAGGTTCTCGAACACCGTCATGCGCGGGAACAGCCGCCGGGCCTCCAGCACCGGCGCGATGCCGCGCCGCACGCGCTCCGCCGTCGGCATCCGTTCGATCGCCTCGCCCTGATAGATCACGCTGCCACGCGTCGGGCGAACCACCCCCATGATGGTTTTCATCGTGGTGGATTTGCCGGATGCATTGCCGCCAAGCAGCGAGACGATTTCGCCTTCGCCGATCGTGTAGTTCACCTGCTTCAGCACGTGCAGGTCGCCGTAGTAGGTGTCGATGTTGTTGAATTCGAGCAGCATCAATGCCCCCGCACCCTCACCCGGCGCGCAGCGCCGACCTCTCCCGCTGGCGAGGTGAAGTTAGAGCGTGATGACCGAAGGCGGGACCGCCGAAGGTCTGAACCACGCGAAAAGACTAGGCCCTGTGGACAAACCGTAGTTTTGCGGTGTTCAGTGATTGACTGAACAGGCGCGGGCAACAAAAAATCTGGGACTGTCGCGAGGCTTTGCGAAAAGAATCGAGACGGTCCCGCTCGGATTGGTCTTCTGCCGATCGTCGCGCGGCGATTCCCCGACACGGTGTGAATGTGATTCGAGGCTGACCTCTGTGTTGGAGGTTGGCAGTGATCCGAGGCCTGATGACGGACCAGGAATGGGGAATCTTCGCGCCTTTCCTGGCGAGCCCCTCGCCGCTCGGCGGTCGCCCGCCGAAGGACCATCGCAAGGTGCTGGACGGGGTGTTTTGGATCAGCCGCACCGGCGCTCCGTGGCGCGACCTGCCGGAGGTGTTGGGCAACTGGAACTCGGTGCACAAGCAGTTCCGTCGCTGGTGTCTCTCTGGCGTGTGGGACGTGCTTTTGCAAGCACTGGCGGACAGCGGCGGCGATGCCGACGTGTTGCAGATGATCGACAGCACCACGATCCGGGCGCATCGCTGCGCCGCCGGCGAAAAGGGGGGACGCAGAACCAGGCACTTGGCCGCTCGCGCGGCGGGTTCACCACCAAGATCCACCTCCGTTGCAACGCGGAAGGCCTTGCCATCGGCGCGGTGCTGAGCGAGGGCGAGGCCCATGACGTCACGGCCTATGACGGGCTGATGGAGCAACGCGACAGCGACCCCGGTGTCATGCTCGCGGACAAGGGCTATGACAGCGACGCGATCCGCCAAAACCTTCACAATCGTGGTGCCGCACCCGAGATCCCGACCAAGCGGAACCGCAAGGTGCAGTATCTGGTCACCAGGCCGCTGTATGCCCTGCGCTCACGCATCGAATGCTTCATCGGTCATCTCAAGGAGCAACGGCGCATCGCCACCCGATATGACAAGACCGCAAGCAGCTTCCTGGGCTTTGTCTTGCTCGGATGCGTTCGCATTTGGATCAGGTTTGTCCACAGGGCCTAGTGCGTGATGACCGAAAGCGGCATCGCCGGAGGTCTGAATCACGCGGCAAGACAATCGGCTAGAGCGGGCGGAGCGCATCCCTTCCGCACTCAACCTGCTCTAGGCCACACTGACCGAGGCCCCCGCCAGCGACGCCTGCGCGTTGCGACCCAGGTACGCCCGGAGCACCTCTTCGTTGCGCCGCACCTCGTCCGGCTTGCCGTGCGCGATCACCTCGCCATGGTCCAACACATACACCGTATCGGCAAGTGTAGTGACAACATCCAGCTTGTGCTCGATCAGCAGCACGGTCAGGCCTAGCGCGTTCAGGCTCTTGATCTGCTCGGCCAATTCAAGCGTCTCCGCCGGATTCATGCCGGCGGTCGGCTCATCCAGCAGCAGAATGCGCGGCCGCGAAGCCAGCGCGCGCGCAATCTCGATCCGACGGCGATTGGCATACGACAGCCCCGAAACCATCTGTGTAATTCGCGGCGCCAGGCGGTTGCCGAAGATCGAGAAGATTTCCATCGCCCATTCGCGCGCCTGCCTCTCCTCCGCGGCGGTTCCGGGCGGATGCAGGATGGCCGCCAGCACGCCTGTCTTCAGCCGCGCGTGCTGGCCGATCAGCGCGTTCTCCATCACCGTCAGGTTGGGGAACAGCCGCAGGTTCTGGAACGTGCGCGCGATGCCCTTCTCCAGGATCTGGTAATCGGCCAGGCCCCTGATCTCCTCGCCATAAAAGCGGATCGAGCCTTCTTCCGCGTCCACCAGCCCGGTGATCACGTTAAACAGCGTGGACTTGCCGGACCCATTCGGCCCGATGACCGCGACCACCGAACCCTTCGGCACCTTCAGTTCGACCCGGTTCAGCGCGGTCAGACCGCCGAAGCGGACCGTCACATCCTGGATGTCCAGGGCGGCTTCGGCTGAACGCGTCTCGCCGCCCAGCCCGTGCAACTTCAAGTCGGTGAAGCCGCCGCGCCGAATATCGGCGTGCTGCTGGTCAAACGTCAGCGCCGCCTGTTGCCGCGTCGCCGGGATCAGCCCCTGCCGGCGGAACAGCATCATGCCCACAAGGATGAAGCCGAAGATCAGTTCGATAGACGGAACCAGGTCGACGTGCTGCAGCCAGATATTGTCAACCGCCCGCCCAAGTGTATGCAGCCATTCGGTCAGGTCCTGCAGCCACCACGACTGCAGAAGCTGCAGGATGAAGGCGCCCAGCACCACACCCCAGACGCTTCCCATGCCGCCGAACACGATCATCACCAGGATCATCGCCGAGACCGGAAAGCCGAACATCTCCGGTGTCGCGGTCTGCAGTTTGGCAACATAGAACACGCCGGTCATACCGCCGAATGCGGCGCCAATCGCGAAGGCCAGCAACTTGTACTTCGTGCGATTGATGCCCATGGCACCAGCGGCGATCTCGTCCTCGCGGATCGCCATCCAGGCACGGCCTATGCGCGAATCGCGCAATCGGATGCTGACGAAAACCAGCAGCGCCACCAACGCGATCGCGACATAGTAGTAAGGGGTCGCGTCAACGCCAAAGCTCCAGCCGAACAGCCGGGGTGCTGCGACCCCATTCAGACCCGCGGCTCCATTGGTCAGGTCTGACCAGTTGCGCACCACGATCGGCACGATCTCGCCGAAACCGAGTGTGACAATGGCAAGATAATCGCCCCGGAGCCGCAGAGTGGGCGCGCCGAACAGGACCCCGAAGAATGCCGCCACGCCCCCGGCGAGCGGCAGGGCGAGCCAGAACGACAGCGTGAAATGCACCACGCTGCCGTCGCCGGTCTCGGCCGGCATCTTCGCGACCAGGCCCAGGAACTGGAACGGCTCCCAGAACGCACTCCACTCCGGCTGCAACTGGAACGCGGTGAGAATGCCGTAAGTGTACGCACCGATGGCGAAGAACGCGGCATACCCAAGGTCGAGCAGACCAGCAAAACCGACGACGATATTCAGACCGAGCGCCAGGGTGGCATAGGCCGCCGCGTTGGCCATGCTGTCAATGTCGGCGTCGTTGCTGTGCACCAGCGGGAAGGCCATCGCCGCCACGGTCAACAGCACCACCCAGATGCGACGGCGCTGCACCTCGGGGATGCGCGCGAACGGCCGGGTCAGGACCGATACGGCGGCAGAGGCGGTGGCGTTCATGTGCGGCGCGCCCTGTCAGGACTTGCTGGGCGCGATGCGCCCGAACAGGCCGGCCGGCTTGAACACCAGCACCAGCACCAGGATCGAGAAGATGATGACGTCGGTCCACGCCGTGGCAATGAACTGTCCGCCCATCGCCTCGATCAGTCCGATGAGCACGCCGCCGACCATCGCCCCCGGCACGTTGCCGATGCCGCCAAGCACCGCCGCGGTGAAGGCGCGCAGCCCGGCGGTGAAGCCGATGATGAAGCTGGTGAAGTTGTAATAGAGGCCGAAGATCAGCCCACCCGCACCGGCCAGCGCGGAACCCAGGAAGAAGGCCATCATGACGACCCTGTCCACCTCGACGCCCATCATGCGAGCGGCCTCGGCGTCCTGCGCCGTGGCGCGCATCGCCTTGCCGATGCGGGACCGCTGCACGAACATATACAGGGTCCCCATCAGCAGCAGCGAGATCGCCCAGATCAGCACAACACGGAAGTCGAGCGTGGCTTCTCCGATCTGCCAGCGGATGACTGGCATAGGATTGGGGAAATTCTTTGAATCTGCCCCGATCGACAGCAGGACCACATTGAACAGGATATAGGACACGCCGATCGAGGTGATCATCGCCGCCGGCCCCTTCACGTAGCGCAACGGACGCAGCGTCAGGCGTTCTATCAACACGCCGAGACCGCCGCAGAAGACCATCGTGACCAGAAACGCCACCAACAGCACACCCGCAAGCGGCAGGCCTGTCAGGATCACCTCCTGCCCGGATAGCCCGAACGCCTGAAGCACGAACAGGGCGACGAACGAGCCGATCATGAACACATTGAAATGCGAGAAGTTGATCAGCTCGAGAATGCCGTAGACCAGCGTGAACCCCAGCGCGAGCAACGCATACATCGCCCCTAGGCTCAGGCCGTTGATCGTCTGCTGCAGCAGCAGATCGAAGGTCGTCATCGCGCCACGCGCGCGCCATGCCGGCGCAGCATCATGCAAAGTCCCCCTGTTCCTTGGCCAGCCTGTGCTTGGTCAACGTGGCAGGCTAGCAAACCGCGTGCCTTTATCACGGATCGGGGGCCAGGACACCAGACCCCGGCCCCCGCCATGCTCAGGCCTGCGGCGCCACTTCCAAATATTTGTACTGCGAAGAGATGTCGCCCAGCGGCTTGTTCGCGTCCTTCTTGATTTGGAAGATGCTGACCGTGCGATCGGCGAGATCGCCGTTGGTGTCGAAGGACACCACCCCCTGAATGGTCGGCACCTTGGCCGCCTGGATGGCATCACGCACGTTATCGCGGGTGACTGGCTTGCGGGCCGCAGCCAGACGCTTCACCGCATCGATGATGACCAGCGCCGCATCGTAGGCGGTGATGGTGTAGTCGTCCGGCGCTTCGCCAAACCGCCCCTTGAACGCCTGGACGAACTCGGCGGCCTTTTTGTCCTCGGTCAAGTGAGGCGCGGCAATCGAGGTATACCAGCCGTCTACGGCTGGGAAGCCGGCGCCGTTCAGCAGGTCGGAACTGACCATACCGTCCGGTCCGCCTTTGATCACATTGGGAATGATATCGTACGCCTGCTTGGCCAGCTTGACGCCTGCCTGGGTGACGCCACCGTAATAGAGGGCCTCGGGATTCAGTGACTTTATCTTGGTCAGGATGGCCGTGTAGTCGGCGGCCTTGGGGTCAAGCCGGTCGCGCCCCAAAATCTTGATCCCCTTCGCCTCGGCCTGCTTCTGGAACGAGTCCGCCACGCCAACGCCAAACGCGCCGCTGTCATCCAGCACGTAGACCGACTTCACATGCAGCTTCTCCGCCATGAAGTTCGCCATGTTCGGTCCCTGGTACGCGTCCGTCGTGACGGTGCGGAAATAGATCGGCTTGCCTGCCGGACGATACTGGGCTGCGAATTTCGGATCGCTGATGTCCGGATTGGTCGAAGACGGTGTGATCGTCGCGAGGTCCCCTTGGCTCAGGATCGGTGCCATTGCTTTGCCGGCGCCACTCATCTGAGGGCCGATTGCCGCGACAACCTCCTTGTCAGCCACCATCTTGCGGGCATTCGTCGCTGCCTGCGCAGGGTCGTACTGACCCGCCGTTGCCGTTCCATCGTCGGTGACCAGCAGTTCGAACTTATAGCCGGGCACGGCATGGCCCGCATTCGCAGCGTCGACGGCCATGATGATGCCGTTCTTCACCCGATTGGCACCTTGCGAGTTGGCGCCGGTCAGCGATAGATCGATGCCGATCTTGACCACCTTGTCGGCGGCCTTGGCGCCGCCCGCCCCCAGTACCGCCACCGCTGTGGTGGCAAGGAACACTTGGCGTCTGTTCAGCATAGAAGGTCTCCCTGTTGGTTACGACTGCGGCCCGACGGTGTAATGGTACCGATCCGCTATGTCACCTGCCGCGCAGCAAGTCGCCGCTTTTCATCATTCGGGTAATTTGCCAGAGGAAATAGGCGACCGCTACCGCCTGAACCGCAGATCGAGACCCGCCGTGATCCACCCGGCCTCGATCACGTCGAGGTCGGTGAAGCCGGATGGGTTGGCACGCGATGGCTGGCTGGCGAGACCCGGCGCCCGTTCGCGCCGCCAGATCCCGAGCAAGCGCCGGAGTTCCAGCAGTGGCGCCGGGTTGTCGTCCACCCTTAGACTGAGGTCGGGAAAATCCTCGGTGGTGATCATTACCATCGCCGCCGACTGCCGTCCGCGCCGATCGCCGCCCGCTGCCTCACCGGCCTCCATGGCCAGCATCAGCCGTTCGGGGAGATCAAGCCCCGCATGTGCCAGGAACGTGGCGAGCGTTTCGCCGATGGTCGGCTCGCCGGACAGCATGTTGCCGGCCACGCTGACGCCGGGTGCGGCCACGCTGCCGCACCACTCGATGCAGTTCTGCCCGGTCCAGGCCGCCGTCCGGCCGTGGCGATCCACCACATGCACCTGCCGGATGCTGCGCCCGGCGTCCCCCGCCAGCGCACTCTCGATCGCCGCATCGGGCGGCAGTCCGCGCCCCAGCGCGTCCAGGATCGTCGGACCGAGATAGCGGTTGGTGAACGACTGGGTGGAGACCGCACCCACCCCCGACCTGACAAACGGGCAGGAGGCGCCGACCGCGAACGCCTTGGTGGCCACGGCGACCGCGAAGGTTCCGGTCGCGGGGTCGTGCGTGACAATGGACCAGGTCATGCCGCCGATAGAGCGCCGGCGCGATGGTTTGGGTCAAGCGGGTGTCGCAAGGCGGAGGCATGGACGATACGCCGACGCTGGAGTAACGCAGATCAGACTGCGAATTCTCTCAGCCAATGGACAGCACCCTACGAACCGCCGATGCCCTGATTGCCGCGGGCCTTCTGGACCCCGCGGAGCGGGCCGACATCGACGCTGCAACCCGGCAATACGCGGTAGCGATCACGCCTGCGGTGCAGGCGTTGATCCATGACAGAGCCGACCCGATCGGACGCCAGTTCATCCCCGACGCGGCGGAACTGCGCACGGAGTCGCATGAAACCACCGACCCGATCGGTGACGATGCGTTGTCGCCGATCAGGGGCGTGGTGCACCGCTATCCGGATCGGGCGCTGCTCAAGCCACTGCTGATCTGTCCGGTGTATTGCCGCTTCTGCTTCCGCCGCGAACATGTCGGTCCCGATGGCGGCGTGCTGACCGAGCCGGAGCTGCAGGCCGCCTATGCATGGTTCGCCGGCAAGCCCGAGATCCGCGAGATCATCCTTACCGGCGGCGATCCGCTGATGCTCTCGCCGCGACGGCTTGCCTCGATCGTCAATGCGTTATCGGCGATCGCGCATGTCGACGTCCTGCGCGTGCACACGCGGGTCCCGACGACCGATCCGGCGCGGATCACCGAGACGCATGCCGCCGCGCTTGAAACGCCGAAGTCGATGTGGGTGGTGCTGCACGTCAATCATCCTCGTGAACTGACCCGGGAAGCGGTTGCCGCGCTCCGGCGCATTCAGGCGCACGCGATCCCCGTGCTCGGGCAATCCGTGCTGCTGCGCGGTGTCAACGACAACGCCGCAACGCTGGAGGCCCTGTTCCGCGCCATGCTGGCGGCACGGGTGAAGCCCTACTATCTGCACCAACTTGATGCCGCGCCTGGCACGTCCCGCTTCCATGTGCCGATCGAGGAAGGCCGTCGTATGCTCACGCAACTGCGCGGGCGTGTCAGCGGGCTGGCGTGGCCGACCTACGTACTCGACATCCCCGGCGGCTACGGGAAGGTGCCGATCGGCCCGGACTATCTGGAAAGCGACGATCGAGTGCGTGATCAGTGTGGCGTCACGCACACTCTACCGCGGGGTGGCTGCAACACGGCAGGAAGCGTTCGTTCTACCCGCGCGGCCGATACCTAGCCAGGCGGCTCCGTGCCGAACTCGGCATCCGCGTAAATGTCGGTCATCGGCAATTCGATAGCGATCTCCGGCATGCGCAGGACATCTGTCTCGGTCAGTGCGTGGCCAGTCCATTCGTCGGCTTGGCGCGAGAAGACCATGGCGGCGATGCTGTCCTGCTCCAGGATCACGTAACGCTGGATTGACCGAGTAGCCTGGTATTCGCGCAGCTTCTCGATGCGGTCGGTACGTGAGGTCGTCGGAACTCAGGATCTCGAAAACAACAACCGGAGCAGGGATAATAGTATCGTCCGCGTGACCGCGGGTGCAGCTCACGACAGCATCGGGATAGCGGATGCGCCCCTGAACCTCGATCTTGCTGTTCGGGCCCCAGGGGCGGCAAGGAGAGCCGCGCAACCGGGCATATAGTAGAGCGCGCAACGTTGTCCCAATCGCCTGGTGTCTCAGCGTCTCTCCGGTCATTGCCACAGGCTGCAACCCGTCGAACTCGTAACGCAGCTCCTGGCGCTCTTCCCAGTCCAGGAATGCCCCCAATGTCATCGGCCTTTGCAGTGCAACGCTGATCGCGCCACGTCATTAGCATAGGACGGGACCGGCGGCCCAGCTTGCCCACTCCCCGGCCCGGGTCTAGAAGCCCGCAATTCCCAAGCAACCCGACAGGCTACTCGCATGAAACAGCAGGCGAACCTGATCCGCGCCGGACAGGTCATCGAGCACGAAGGCCGGCGCTGGACTGTGCTGAAGCAGCAGATCATCACGCCCGGGAAAGGCGGTGCCTTCATTCAGGTGGAGATGCGCGACCTCAAGTCCGGCAACAAGACCAACGAGCGCTGGCGTACCGCGGATACAGTGGAGCGCCTGATGACCGAGGAGAAGGAGTTCACCTACTCCTACGCGGACGGCAACAACCTCGTGCTGATGGATCCCGAGAGCTATGAGGAGACGCACATTCCACGCAGCCTGATGGGCGATGCCGCGCCGTTCCTGCAGGACAACATGCAGGTGACCGTGGACCTGGTGGAAGGCGAACCGGTGGGCATCCATCTGCCGCCGACTGTCGTGCTGGAAGTCGTGGAAGCCGATCCGGTAGTGAAGGGGCAGACAGCCGCGTCCTCGTACAAGCCGGCGAAGCTGTCCAACGGTACGAAGACGTCGGTGCCTCCGTTCATCGAGACCGGGGAAAGGATCGTGGTGAAGACCGAGGACGGCAGCTATGTGGAGCGCGCCAAGGGCTGACGGCGACCGCCATGGCTCTCCGGCTTTCGCCCCACCTTACGGTGATGGCCAACGCGGCGCAGAAGGCGTCGAAGCGACTGCTGCGCGACTTCAACGAAGTCGAGCACTTGCAGGTTTCCGTCAAGGGTCCGTCCGACTTCGTCTCGCAGGCGGATATACGCGCCGAACAGACGCTGCGCGAGGAGCTGAACAAGGCGCGTCCAGGCTACGCCTTCTTGATGGAGGAGTCGGGCGCGTCGGGCTCGCAGAACTGGTCCTGGCGCTGGGTGGTCGATCCGCTCGATGGCACGTCCAACTTCCTGCACGGCATTCCGCACTGGGCGATCAGCATCGGCCTGGAGCGTCGCCTGGCCGATGGCGGCAGCGAGCTCGCCGCCGGGCTGATCTATGCCCCGGCCGTCGATGAGTTGTTCTGGGCCGAGAAGGGCGCCGGTGCTTTCGTCAACGAGCGGCGCCTGCGCGTTTCCGCCCGCCGCGAGCTGAAGGATGCGCTGTTCGCGACCGGCATACCCTTCGCGGCGGTTGCCCCGCAGCGCCGCCTGGCGTTTGCCCGCACGCTTGCGCAGCTGATGCCGCAGGTCGCTGGCATCCGCCGGTTCGGCGCTGCGGCGCTGGACCTGGCCTGGGTCGCCGCCGGCCGCTACGACGGCTACTGGGAACTCGGGCTGAAACGTTGGGACCTCGCGGCGGGGATGTTGCTGGTACGCGAGGCCGGCGGGTTCGTCACCGACCCCAACGGACAGGACCCGCGCGACACTGGGGAGGTGGTCGCCGCCAATCCCCATCTGCACCCGGCCCTTGGGGAGGCGGTCAGCGACGGGATTGCCCGAAGTCACGCCGGCACGTGAACACCCGGCACGTGAACAAATTGCCAGTTTAGCGCGCTGTCCTGCCGCGCGGTTCCTGGCTATTCTGAACCCATGCGACAATTCTGCCTGGTATTGACGGCACTGCTTGCCACGGCGGCAAGCGCGGCCGCACAGGTGACCGTCGATCTGCACGCGCTGGACCAGCTGCCTGGTGCGAAGCCTGGACACCCCGCACCGCACGCCCGCCGCGGCGAACCCAAGCCGCCGCATCGGGTTGCCGTGACAAAACCGCAGCAGCCAGCCGCCGCGCCGGACAAGGGGACCGCGGCGCCCGCAGGTCCCGCCGTGGCGAGCACACAAAATGCGACGCCCCCGGCTGCCGCGCCGTCGACCGCAACGCCTACGACGACGCCGTCCCCGACCCCCCCGCCGCCGCCAGCCACATTACCGACCGCGGCGCCCCCGACCATTGCCCTGGCGCCGGTTGCACCACCACAGCCGACCGAGGCGGAGCCCCCGCCCCCGCCCCCGATCTCGGACAATGCGGCAACTGCGGCCACCAGCACCTCGAGCGGGTTGCGTGTGACCTTCGGCTCGGGGCAAGCAGACCTCAGCCCATCCAGCGCGGCGGCGATCAAGAATCTGGTTGCGGGAGCGCCACCGGGCCCGAATACCAGCTTCAATATCGCCGCTTACGCCGCGGGAACACCTGAAGATCCCTCGACCGCGCGCCGCCTGTCGTTGTCGCGCGCCCTGGCGGTACGCAGTGCGCTGATGGCCGACGGGGTCAATTCTACCCGCATCTACGTGCGCGCACTGGGGGCAGCCTCCGGCGGCGAACCACCCGATCGGGTCGATCTCGGCGTGCTCGGGGGCAACGCATCGGCGGCCGACGCCGGCGGCAAGAGCCAGACGCAGTGACCCGCCCGAACCAATACCTGATCCGAATGGCGCTGTTTCTGGTGGCCGTGCTGATTGTCGCCGCTCTGCTGTCGCCGGCGTTGGTCAGCGCGTATGGCAACAATCCGATCCTGAACAGCCTTATCTTTTTGGTTTTGCTGATCGGTATCGCCTGGAACCTGCGTCAGGTGCTGCGGCTCAGTGGTGAGGTGACCTGGGTCGAGACCTACCAGACAGCGCGGCCGCGGCTTTCCTCGCTACCGACGCCGAAGCTTCTCACGCCGATGGCAAGCATGCTCGCCGCGCGCGAGGCGCACAGCCGCACCGATCAGGCGCGCTTCACGCTGTCCGCCTCTGCCATGCGCAGCCTGCTGGACGGCATCGCCTCGCGGCTGGACGAAAGCCGCGAGTTGTCGCGCTATATGACCGGTCTGCTGATCTTTCTGGGCCTGCTCGGCACGTTCTGGGGGCTGCTGAAGACGGTCAGCGCCGTATCCGACGTGATTGGCTCGATGTCGGTCGGGGCCGGTGACGTGAATGTCCTGTTCGAGCAGCTCAAGTCGGGCCTTGCCAAGCCGCTCGCCGGCATGGGCACGGCTTTTTCCGCTTCGATGTTCGGTCTGTCAGGCGCGTTGGTGCTGGGTTTCCTTGATCTCACCGCGGGTCAGGCACAGAACCGATTCTTCAACGAATTGGAGGAATGGCTGGCCGGCTTGACACGGCTGTCCTCGGGGGCGCTGGCGGAAGGGGATGCCTCGGTCCCGGTCTATGTTCAGGCCCTGCTGGAGCAGACCGCCGAAAACATGGAGAACCTGCAACGCATTCTGCTGCGTGGGGAGGATAGCCGTGGCCAGGCCAATCAGGCGGTGCTGGCGTTGACCGAGCATATTGCGACGCTGTCCGACTCGATGCGCACCAGCCAGCAGCTCATGCTGCGCATCGCCGAGGCACAGGCTGCAATGGGCCCTGCCCTTCAGCGACTGGCCGAACCGCGCCGCGAGCACGGTTTCGAGGACGCGGCTCGCGGCCACCTGCGCAACATCGAGCTCTATTTGCAGCGCCTGCTCACCGACGCTGAGCAAGGCCGGGCCCAGAGTACCGCGGAGCTGCGCAACGATCTTCGGATCCTGACCCGGACCGTCGCCGCCCTGGCAGAGGATCAACGATGAACCGTGATCTGCCCGGTGCACGGGTGGACCTTCCCGCGTGGCACTGACGGTCCGGCGCCGCGGCGACAACGGCCTGTCGGCCTGGCCTGGCTACGTGGACGCATTGTCTACGCTGCTGATGGTCATCATTTTCGTCCTGCTGGTATTTGTGCTCGCCCAGGCCTTTCTGTCGGTAGCGTTGTCCGGCCGGGACAAACAGCTCGCCCAGGTCAACCAGCAGCTCGCCGAGGTCAGCGACATGCTGTCCCTGGAGCGCGGCCGCAGCGCCAATCTCCAGCAGTCGATCAGTCAGCTCGATACCGAACTGTCAGCGACCAGTGCCGCGCGCGACACTCTCTCGCAACAGCTCGCCGCGCTAAAATCACAGGCCGAGCATGCGGTAGCCGATCGGGACGCGTTGCGCGCTGATCGTGACCGCCTGGCCCAGCAACTCGCCGCCGCCAACCAGAGCACGGCCGCCGCCAAACAGGAGACCGGGACGGTCGCCACGCAGCTTGGCGACACCCGCCGCCAACTCGCCGACAGCCAGGCGCGGCTTGCCGAGCTGCAACGGCAGATGGCGGAGCTCAACAAGACGGTCCGCGCCGACAAGGAGACGATCGAGACGAAGCTGTCCGATCTCGCCAAGCTGGCGGAGCAGAACCGCGCGCTGCTGGCGTTGCGTGATGACCTGGAGAAGCAAGCCCAGGATGCCGCTGCCCGCGCGATGACGGACGAGCAGCGTCGCACCGCGGTGGAAACGCAGCTTGGTGAGGAAAGACGGCTCGGGGATTCGGCGCGCGCACAGGTCGCGCTGCTCAACCGGCAGGTCGATGAGCTGAAGGCGCAGCTCACCTCGGTTGCCAAGGCGCTGGATCTGGCCAAGGGCGAAGGCGCGCAGAAGGACACACAGATTGCCAATCTCGGGCAGAAGCTGAACGTCGCACTGGCGTCCAAGGTGGAGGAGCTGCAACGCTATCGCAGCGAGTTCTTCGGCAAGCTGCGTGATGTGTTGGCCAATCGGCCCGGTATCCAAATCGTCGGCGATCGCTTCGTGTTCCAGAGCGAGGTGCTGTTCCCGGTCGGCAGCGCCGATCTGACGTCGGCCGGTCAGAACGAGATCACCGCGCTGGCCGTTACCATCAAGGATATTGCGGCGGAAATTCCGCCCGACATCCATTGGATCCTGCGTGTTGACGGCCACACCGACAGGCAACCGATCAAGACCGGCGGACAGTTCGCCTCCAACTGGGAACTCTCGGCGGCACGCGCCATCACAGTGGTGAAGCTGCTGATCGCCGACGGCGTTCCGGCCGATCACCTGGCGGCGACCGGGTTCGCTGACAATCAGCCACTGGACCCCGCCGATACGCCCGAGGCCTACGCGAAGGATCGCCGCATCGAACTGCGGCTGACCGATCGGTAGCGGCCGCCCGGTCACTCCGCGCGGTCGGCAATCCCAGTTAAATCTCCCGCCAAAGTATGGTGCTTCCGGTAGGCAGACCGTCACGCGTCGGCACCTGACCCGGCGCGTCGCCCAACCCTCAACGGAGAGAGGCCGTGTCGCAAAGACCGCTGGTCCAGGTCGAGAAACTCACGAAATCCTTCGGCGACAAATTCGCGTTGCGGGATGTTTCCTTCGAGATCCCCGCCGGCCAGGTCTGCGGCTTGCTGGGCCCGAACGGAGCGGGAAAGACCACGCTGTTCCGGCTGCTTATGGGGATTCTCAAGGCAACTGCCGGACGATTGCTGATCGGCAACCTGGACGCATTCGAAGATCGTGTCGAGCTCAAGCGGCGTGTCGGATTCCTGCCCGATGAACCGGTCTTTTATGCTTACCTGTCCGGTCGAGAAATCCTGGAGCTGAGCGCCGCGATGCACGCGTTGGATGCGAGGGCCGCGCTGGAACGGATCGAGCCGCTTATCGCCACGCTGCGGTTGGCGGAAGACCTGGGCAATTATGCCGAAGAGTATTCGCGCGGCATGAAAAAGAAGTTGGGGATGCTGCTGGCCATGATCCACCAGCCCGAGCTTCTCGTGCTCGACGAACCGACCAACGGCCTCGATGTGGAGTTCGACACGCGCATTCTGCAAACTTATCGACGATGAGACGGAGCGTGGCACGACGATACTCTTCTCGACTCACCTGATGGATCATGTCACACGGCTGTGCTCCCACGCTGTGATCATCAATCGAGGCACCGTGGCCGCCAAGGGTTCGCTTTCCGAGCTGCGGGAATCTTTCGGAGAAACCTCCCTGGAAGAGACTTTCCTGCGGCTGACGGCCGGCAGCGAGCGATGAGTGACCGTTCCCCGCCCCCGGGGTTCTGGCGAACAGTCCTGCTGTTGCTTGGCGCGGCGCGCAGGCGGAGTGCCGGCCGGCAGCGCCGGCAGCAGCAGTTGTTGCGCCACGGCTCGTCCGGCCGAGCAGGCGGCCAAAGCGGGCCTGGCGTGTTTTTCGCCACCGCCGTGACGATTGTGGTGCATGCCTGCGTAGCGGTTGGCGTGATCAATGCCGTAATCGCCGGCGAGCGTCTCGACGCTCTGCACTCGGCGAAAATGCAAGTCGCGCTGGCAAGTTGGCCGAGCCTAAAATCATTGCCGACGAGTGATAGCCTGACAGCGATGTTCGGCTCCCTGATCTTGATCTGCTGGTTCCTGATGCTGGTTTTCCAGGGAGAAGGCATCGAGCTCGATCTGCAGCGGCGCCGGCATCCAATGTGGGAATGGCTGCTGTCGCACCCGATCCGGCCAGGGGCGGTGTTCCTTGCCGAGATGCTGTCGCCTATAGCGGCCAATCCGCTCAACTACGGTGTGCCGCTGCTTCCAGGCATCCTGTACGGCGCGATTTATGGACCGTTGTTCGGCGCGTTGGCGGCATTCCTGGTCGGTGTTCCGCTGGTATTGGCAGGCGCATGCCTGGGCAAAGCGCTGGAAATCGGGGTGATGCTGCGTTTCCCACACCGGACCAGGGGCGCCGTGCTGGGAATGATGGGATGGGCGGGCTATGCTCTGACATGGCTGCTGATGCTGACAGGCTTTGCCGGACAGGACCTGTTCGGCGCGATCGGCGCCCGGCTCGACACTCTCACCTTTCTGTCGTGGCCCTGGCTGGGGCTTTTTCTCGGACAGCATTCAAGCGGGACGTTCTCTTTCCCGCTGGGCGTTTTGACGTGCTGGCTTGGCTGCAGTGTAGCAGTGATCGCTCCGGTCGGCTTCAGCGCCTGGGGTGCGCAGCGAGGTATAGCCAGTGATACTGGCCGGAGGCCGCCCAGGCCACGCACCGCAGCGAGCTTTGGCAAGGAGCCACTATACCGCAAGGAGCTGCTCTGGTTCCGCCGCGACCCGGGCGCGATCGTGCAGGTTGTTCTGATCCCATTGACGCTGGCGGGCTTTCAGCTTTTCAACCTGCGCGGTCTGATCAGCAATGCGACGTCAGCCTGGAATTCCCTGTGCGGTGCAGCGATCATATTCGGCACCTATTTTCTGTGGGTGCTTGGACCGAGATCGCTTGCCTCCGAGGGCGCCGCATTATGGATTGCACTCAGCTGGCCGCAGGGACTCGAAAACCTGCTGAAAGCCAAGGCGCGGCTATGGGCCCTCATTGCCTCGGCGATGGTCGGTTCGATCCTGTGTTACGCCGCGTTGCGGTTTCCGGGAAACCTCTGGCAGATCGCCCTTGTCGGAATCGGATGGATTATTTTTGCCAGAAGCATGGCAGAGAAGGCGGTGACGCTGGTTTCCGTCGCCTCGTCATCCGGTGAAGTGCAGAAGGTCTCATGGGGGCGACAACTCGCCACACAACTCGGGATGCTTACCTTCACCATCGGCGTGCTCAGTCAGCAGTGGTGGGTTGCAGGGAGAGGGATCGTCTATTCAATCGTAAGTGCGGCGGCGATGTGGCAAAATTTTCGCGCCCGCATGCCTTATCTCTACGATCCGTGGTCTGAACGGCCGCCGGTCGCTCCCACTCTGATGCACGCGATGATCGGGATCAGCGTATTGGTGGACAGCAGTGCTGTACCGGTAGGCATCGTGACGGCAGCGGCGGGAAGCGAGGCGACCGTGCTGGCACTCCCGGCAATCTACGCTGTCTGCGCCGGGTTCGTGGCGTTCGGCATGTGCATGTTTCTTGCGGACCGAGCGGTCACGCTGAAGGACATCTTCAGCTGGGATCGCACCAGAAAGTTCGACCGGCCTACCTCCCGGCTGGTCGGCGCACTGGCACTCGGAGTAGCTGCAGGCGCTGCTCGGATCGCTGGCCCGCTGTTACATTGCGCTGCTTCAGTTCCTGCCATTCTCGTCTGAGACATATCACCACTTTTCCGAGCAGATGACGAAACTGCAAGACCCGGGTGCATTCTACGGGATTGCCATCTTGGCGGTCCTACTTGCGCCTCCGGCGGAGGAATTTCTCTTCCGCGGCCTGCTGTATCGTGCCCTTGATCGCGAGTGGGGTGGCTGGCATGCCGTCCTCGGCAGCGCCGCATTCTTTGCGATCTACCATCAACCACTGGCTTGGCTGCCGGTGGGGTTGGTCGGCACCGCCAACGCGCTGCTGTTCCGCCACACCGGTCAACTGTGGTCAGCGATCGCGTTGCACGCCGCCTATAACGCCGTGGTACTGGGCTGGGACAGGTTTCTGCCCGGATCGTGACAGACGGGCCCGCCGCTACGCCTCCTCACCAAGCGCCCGACGGCGCAGGTCCTTCAGTCGGTCCTGCCCGCCGGGAGTTTTCGGATCGATCTCGAGCACCTTCTGCCAAGCCTGGTAGGCGCCCTTCCAGTCCTTGCGCGCCTCGGCGATCGCCGACAGCGTCTGAAACGCGGCGAAGCTACGCGGCTCGTGCTGCAGCGTCGCCTGCAGATCGGCGATCGCGCCCGGTGTATCGCCGGAAGCAAAGCGCGCGATCGCACGCTGGTGGTAGGCCTCCGCCAGTGACGGGTCGAGCGTGATGGCAGCAGAGAAGTCCTCGATCGCGTCCTGCCTGGCATCCGCCTTCATCTCGCGCAGGCCGCGGCTCATCAGCAGCGTGACGGCCGGTGTGCCGGCATTCAGCCACAGCTCCCTGATCTGCTGCTCCAAAGGCCCGGCGGCCTCTTCACTCGGCGCCGACTTCAGTGACGCGAGCAATTTGTCCAGTGCGACGTGATGATCGCTGTTCGGCGCATTCGTATTCTGCGCGACGGCCGGAGCCGCGGCGGACAACATCGCCGCAAAGATGATGCCCTTCTTCATGCCATTGCCCTTGGAACCGGCCCGCCCGCCATCCAGTCAAGCAGTTCGACCGTATGCACGACCGGCAACCCTCCACCGCTGAGTTGGGTGATACAGCCGATATTGCCTGCGGCGACCAGATCGGGCCTGGTGGCCCGCAGGTGGTCGAGCTTGCGCTCGCGCAGCCGGCTGGCGATCGTCGGTTGCAGCATGTTGTAGGTACCGGCGGAGCCGCAGCAGATGTGCGGTTCGGCCGGCTCGACGACGGTGAAGCCGGCCCGCTGCAGCAGCGCCTTGGGTTCGGCAGTGACCTGCTGTCCATGCTGCAGACTACAGGCGGAGTGATAGGCGACCGTCAGACCAGGTGCCGCCTGGGTGGGCGCGTAGTCCAGGCGCGTCAGGAATTCGCTGATGTCGCATGCAAGCGCAGAGATACGCTGCGCCTTACTTCGCCATGGCTCCGGTTCGGCGCGGAACATGAACCCGTAGTCCTTCACGGTGGTGCCGCAGCCCGAGGCGTTGACAACCACGGCGTCGAATCCTGCGTGCTCCAATTCGTCACTCCAGGCGGCGATGTTCGCGCGCGCACTCGCCATGGCGGCGTCGTGCTGCCCCATGTGATGCGTCAGGGCGCCGCAGCAGCCGGCGCCACGCGGCACCACGACCTCCACGCCCATTCGGGTGAGCAGCCGGATCGTCGCCTGGTTGATCTCGGGCGCCAGCACCTGCTGCGCGCAGCCGGTGAGCAGCGCGACCCGGGCACGCGGTACGCCGTGAGCGCGGTGAACCCGTGCCGCGGTCGCGTCGCCCGAGGACGGCAACCGGGCTGGGGCAAGCTCCAGCATTGCGCGCAGACGCTGCCCGAGCACGCCGCGGCGAGGCAGCAAGCCAGACAGCGGGCGAGCCAAACGTACCGCGAGCAATGTCAGTCGAAACAGCCACGGCCGTGGCAGCACCGTGCCCAGTGCCGCGCGCAAGGTCCGTTCATGCCACGGGCGTCGATAGGTCCGCTCGATATAGGTCCGGGCGTGGTCGACCAGGTGCATGTAATTCACGCCGGACGGGCAGGTTGTCATGCAGGCAAGACAGGACAGACAGCGATCGACATGGCGCACAACGTCTTCCGTCGCCGGCCGTTGCGCCTCCAGCATGTCTTTGATCAAGTAGATACGCCCACGCGGACTGTCGAGTTCGTCGCCGAGTAGCAGAAACGTCGGACAGGTCGCGGTGCACAGGCCACAATGGACGCAGGTGCGCAGTACCTGATTGGCGGCCGCGGTATCCGGATCGCGCAACTGTTCGGCGGTGAAATTCGTCTGCATGCCTCAGGTCCTAGGCGGCGGCAGGGTGCGGAACAGATAGAGCGACATGCCCAACCACAACAGGCCCAACAGGAAAAACACCCAGGAGAACAACCGGGCGGTGACGAAGACGACGCTTAACATCAGCACGATGGCACCCAGCATCATGCCGAATTGCAGGTTCAGCAGCCGCCGGTCGTAATTGGCGCGATAATACTGAACCCCGAGCAGGACGAAGCTCGCCAGGAAAAGCGGCACGATAGCGCTGTTCGGAATGCTCATGCGCACCTACAGACCCGCATACAGGCGACCAGGGTTTAGAATACCATGTGGATCGAGCGCTGCCTTCACGCGCCTTGTGATGCGCGCCAGCGGTTCGGGTTCCGGCGGAATCACAGCGACCGCGACTCGCAACGTATCGGGGCCACGCATCAGCATCCAGGTCCCGCCAGCGCTTTGCGCCGCCGCCTGCACGGCCGCATGCGCAGTGGCGCAGGCCGGGCCGGCGAGCCACACCAGGCCACCACCCCAGTCGAGATAGCCGCGTGCTCCGCAGGACTCTGCCGCGGCCTGCAGCACCGACCCGCCGGCCGATGGACGCACCGAAACACGCCATACCGCTTCGTCGGACATGGCGGCCAACGGCTCACGGTCGCGGATTGCCCGCCACACCGCCCGCGATGCGGTATCATCCAGGATCTCTCCCCATTCGGGGGCCAACTCGTCTCGCAGCCTGCGGGTGCGGTAGGCCACGGAAGCCGCGAAGTCCTCGATGCGCGCCAGTGCAACAGCGTCGCCGAAGCCTGCAAGCGCCGGAATGCGCGCGGCTGCCTCCGCCGGGAGCCAGGCGGCCGCCGAGATGGAGTAAGGCGAACCGAGAGCCGCCGACAACGCCGCAACGCCAGCGGCGGCGTCCACGCCAGGCAATACCAACGTCCCGACAGTCTCGGCGGCCGGCAGCACCTTCAACGTCACCTCGGTGATGACGGCGAGCGTGCCATGACTGCCAGTCAGCAGCTTGCACAGGTCGAGACCGGTGACGTTCTTCAGCACCCGCCCACCGGAATGGATCACCTCGCCATGGCCGGTCACCGCACGAAGCCCGAGGACATGATCGCGCATCGCACCCCAGGCGACGCGGCGGGGGCCGGACAGATTGGTCGCCACCGCGCCGCCGAGTGTCTGTGGTGCAGCCGGGATCGGGCGGCTCGGCGATGATATGCTGCCCGTTCTCCGCCAGCGCCGCTTCGATGTCGGACAACGGTGTGCCGGCCCGAGCGCTGATGATCAGCTCGTTCGGCGAATAGAGGGTGATGCCGCTCAGGTTACGCGTGGACAGCGATCGTGCCGCCTGTACCGGCCGCAGCATGCCCGACTTCGTGCCATTGCCGATGATGCAGAGCGGTTCCCGCGAGGCCGCGGCTCGGTTGATCGCCGCTGCGATTGCTGCCTCATCAGGCGGCGCGAGCAGATCGCTCACTGCTCGCCGCTGGAGCGGGGCGGAATTATGCGCCCACCCTGCTCTAGCCCATTGTCTCTTCCCGTGATTCAGACCTCCGGCGATCTGCGGGCATCACGCTGCAGGGGAAACACCTTGTTGGGGTTCAGCAGCCAGCCCGGATCGAACGCGGACTTGATACGCCGCTGTTGCTCCAGCTCCTCCGCGCTGAATTGCACCGGCATGAGCTCGCGCTTTTCCACCCCCACTCCGTGCTCGCCGGTGAGGCAGCCGCCCATCTCGACGCACAGCTTCAGGATGTCCGCGCCAAACTGCTCCGCGTCGTGGAAGCTCTGCGGATCGTTGGCGTCGAACATGATCAGCGGGTGCAGATTGCCATCGCCGGCATGGAAGATGTTGGCAACCTTCAGCCCATAGGCATCGCTCATCTCGCCGATCCGCCGCAGCACCTCCGGCAGGCGGGACGTGGGGATCGACCGTCCATGCAGAGATAGTCGGGGCTGATGCGGCCGATCGCGCCGAACGCGCCCTTGCGGCCTTTCCAGATCGCCAGCGACTCCTCGGGCGATTGCGACACCTTCAGGCTGATCGGATCGTGGCGTTCGCAGATCGCCCGGATTGCGCCAGCAGATCGTCCTGCTCGCGGGCGCTGCCTTCGACCTCGATGATCAGCATCGCTTCGGCATCCAGCGGATAGCCGGCGTGCGCGAACGCCTCGCAGGCATGGATCGCCGGGCGGTCCATGAACTCCAGCGCCACGGGAATGATACCCGAGGAAATGATGGAATCGACGCAGGCTCCGGCAATCTCGTTGGAGCGGAACGCCGCCAGCATCGCCCGCGCGCCCTCGGGCGAACGCAGGATGCGCACCGTGACCTCGGTGATCACCGCCAACTGGCCCTCGCTGCCGGTGAGCAGCCCAAGCCAGTCGTAGCCAGCGGCATCCAGATGCCGCCCCCGATCGTCAGGATATCGCCCTCGACCGTGACTACCTTGAGACCGAGTAGATTGTTGGCGGTGACACCGTATTTCAGGCAGTGCGCGCCGCCTGAGTTCATATTGACGTTGCCACCGATCATGCAGGCGAGCTGGCTGGACGGATCGGGTGCGTAGAAGAACCCCCTGCCCTGGACCGCATTGGTAATGCCGATATTGGTCACGCCCGCCTGCACAGTGGCGCAGCGGTCCGCATAGTCGATATCGAGAATGCGGTTCATCTTCATCAGGCCGACAACCACCGCATCCGCCATCGGCAGCGCACCGCCGGATAGCGAGGTGCCAGCGCCGCGGGGTACCACGCGGATGCCCTGGGCGTGACAGAAACGCATCACCGCGGCAACCTGCTCGGTGGTCTCGGGCAGCACCACGGCGAGCGGCACCTGTCGATAGGCCGATAGCCCATCGGTCTCGTAGGGCTTTAGCCGAATCGGCTCGGCGATCACCGCTTCGGCGGCCGGCAGTACCCCGCGCAGGCCCGCAACGATGGCATCCCGCCGCGCCAGGATCTCGGGCTTGGGTTCGGGCTGTTGCATCATGGTGTCAGCATGATCCCGCGACCCGGGGGAGGCAACCCAGGGGAGGCAAGCAGAAGCTCCGGTGCTCGCCCGCCTCAGACCACCTGATTGCGCAGCTCGGTTTCGCCGCGCCAGAGCCGTTCCAGGTTGTCCAACAGGATTTCGATGACGTTCGCCTCGTACTGCCGCGTCTCGCCGCCTGTATGCGGTGTAATGAATACGTTAGGCAGCGTCCATAATGGCGAGTTCTGTTCGGGCGGCTCGGGATCCGTTACGTCAAGCGCGGCGCCCGCGATGCGTCCCGCCTGAAGCGCTTCGATCAACGCGGGTTCGACGACACATGGTCCGCGCGCGGCATTCACCAGGAACGCCGAAGGCCGCATCAGCCCCAGCATTTTGCCATCGATCAGCGCCCGTGTCTCGGGCACCAGTGGACACGTCAGCACGACGAAGTCAGCCTGCGGCAGGAAGGCCGCCAGCTCCGGCAAGGGATGCACCGCGTCCGCCGCGCCGCGCCCGGACCCAGGGTCGCGGCGGAACCCGATCACCCGCATTCCGAACGCCTTCGCCAACTGAGCCAGCCGGCCGCCAATCCGACCAAGCCCGATGATCAGCACCGTCTTGCCGGTCAATTCGTCCTCTCGCTGGCTCAGGGCGCCGATCATGCCGCGCCAGACCCGGCGTGCCTGGTTATCCCGTGCTTCCGGGAGCCGCCGCGCCAGCGCCAGGATCAGCGACATCGCGTGTTCCGATACGGCACGCGCGTTGACGCCGGCTGCGCTGGCCAGCCGAATTCCCCGCGCTGCCAGCGTCTGCTTATCGAACTGATCGGTCCCGGACCCGATCGACTGGATGAAACGCAGCTTTCCGGCCAACGGAATCAAGCCGTTGTGCCACATTCCGGAAACCACGATGACGTCCGCCTCATGCGCACGCCGCTCGAAGGCATCGGCGTCCCGCAATTCGAAGTTGTGAATGCCGGTGCCGAGAGCGTCGAAACACGCCTTCATCTGGTATGCGGCATGCGCAAAGCACACCGTGAGCTGATCCTTCCGAGGCAACATGGCGGGGCCTGCTGTTGGGGAACACCACCGAACCATACCCCGTGCCTCCCGAAGGACAACCGCCCTCGAGCGTTTCACGGGAAATACCACACCTCCGTATCAAGTCTGCGGCGATAAGGTTCTTAACATCAAGAAGTCTTTACTGAGGAAACACCGTTGATCGCACCATCGTTAAGGTCCTTACGCCCTGTTGGCATGGTACAAGCATCCCGTTCGCAGCGACTATCCAGAGGCGAGGAATTTTCGAAACCGTGCTCACCCTTGGGATCGCTGGCCTAGCGGATGTCACCAAGTTCCTGGAGCGCCGCTACCCAGAACAGATGACGGACGAAAGCCGCATCGTTCAAGGAATGGACGCGGCGGCGGCGCTGCTGTCGGACGGCAAGATCCTGGCGGCGGCGTCGCAGGAAAGGTTCGATCGGATCAAGAAAAGTCCGGCTTTTCCTTTCGATGCGGTGCGATACTGCCTGAGTGCCGCCGGCGCCGGCCTGCAAGACGTTCAGACAACCTGCTTCAACTTCAATTTCGGACGCTACCGGCCGATTTTCGCGACCTCGACAGAAGCGCGGGAATACTGGGAACAGTGCCTGTCGCCCCATGCATTGTGCACTATGCTGCGAACTGGCTTCCCCCACACCGAAGGCCTGTCGGTCCGGCATGTCGACCATCATCTCGCTCATTTCCATGCGGCGCTCGCCAGCAGCGGCTTCGAGCGCTGCCTCGGTGTCGTGATGGACGCGGCGGGCGAGGTGACATCGACATCGGTGTATGCCTACCAGGACGACACTGTCACCCAGCTTGCCCGCTATCCCGTGACGCGGTCGCTCGGAATTTTCTATTCACTGGTGACGCAGTTCCTTGGCTACGCCTTCAACGAAGACGAATATAAGGTCATGGGCCTCGCCAGTTTCGGCGATCCTCGTCGCTACGCCGGCTTCTTCCACTCGGCGGTTCTGCTGCGGCCGGAAGGGCAGGTGGAAATACCCTGTCTGGCTTTGAACCACGACTTTGCCGATGGCCTGTTCTTTCGAAAGAGCGCTGAAGCAATCGAACGCGGTCTCGGCTTCGATGGTGCGAACTGTTCCATGCAACAGCGGGCTGACGTAAGCGCAGCGTTGCAGCAGCGGTTTACTGATGCGTTATTTCATGTGTGCGGCTATTATCAGCACCAGACTGGCATCCCCAATCTTTTGCTCAGCGGCGGGTGCGCCGAGAACTGTGCCGCTGTCGGCCTGCTGCGCGAAGCCGGCATGTTCGACCGCATCCACATCGCCTACGCCTCGGGTGACGAGGGCACCGCGCTGGGCGCGGCCGCCGCATATACGTTCGCCCAGGGACAGCCGTTGCGCATCCCCGGTGAAATGCCGTTCTTCGGCCCGGCACCGGATGCGGCAGCGGTGCGGCCGGTGGTCGAACGATACCTGGGGCTGCAACTCCACGAATTTGCTGGCCCAGAACCGATGCTGGACGCTGCGGCGGCCGACATCGCGGCGGATCGCATTGTCGCGCTGAGCAATGGAGGCATGGAATACGGCGCGCGTGCCCTGGGCAACCGCAGCCTGCTGGCGCTGCCATCGCAGTCCGCCAACAAGGAACGAATCAACCTCGCCATTAAGAAACGGCAGAACTACCGGCCGTTCGCCCCTGCGGTTACCGCCGAAAGCGCACATCGCTACTTCGCCTTGAGTGCCGGCGAGGAGTACCCGTACATGACCATGCTCACCCGCGTGCGCGAGGAGGCCATCCCGCAACTGCGAGCGGTGACGCATGTGGACGGGACCGCCCGGGTGCAGACGGTCAATCGCCAGCATAATCCCGATTTCCACTATCTGCTGACGAGGCTCGAGGCGCTGACCGGTATCCCGGTCGTCCTGAATACCAGTTACAACGTCAATCATCAGCCGATCGTCTGTTCTGAACTAGAGGCGGTAGAGACGTTTGTCGAAATGGGCATCGACGCGCTGTACATCGCCAATGCGAAGGTGACGCGCCGCGCATGAGCGAGGTTCAGCACCGACAATTACTGGCGGCGCATGAAGTCCTACCCCCGACCCCCGCTCCATGGGGCGCCGCGACCTTGGCCGAACTTGTGCTTCGTTCTGCGGCACGCCATGGCAGCCGGGCGGCGTTGTGGGTGGACGGCTGCGCGGTCTCCTACAGCGAGCTTGTGGCGCTGGCATCGCAGATTGCGTGTTCGCTGGCCGGATCGGGCCTTGGCCCCGGTAACGCGCGTTGCGGGATCCTGGCCAACCGCAGTCTGACGGCCTTCGCCGGTATCCTCGGCGCACTGCTCGCGGGCTCGGCCTACGTTCCGCTCAACCCTGCGCACCCGACCGAACGCCTATCCAGCGTGCTCAAGTCCGCTGATGTCGATGCGCTGATCGTCGATGGCAGCGCCGCTGAAAGCGCCGCCGATCTGCTGTCCACGTCGCAACCTCTCCGCGTGCTGCTGCCGCAGGCAACATCAGTTCCGGATTGGGCGGTCCGCGCACCTCAGCATCGTTATTTCTGCCGGGGCGATCTCGAGGGATCCGAGCCCGTCTCTCGGCCTCCGGGCAGCCCGGATGATGGCGCCTATCTGCTGCACACGTCCGGAAGCACCGGGCTGCCGAAAGGTATTCTGGTCCGCCACCGCAATGTTATCGCCTACCTGCGCAACGTTGCGGCTCGGTATGCGCCGACGCCGCAGGACCGGTTCTCGCAGTTCTTCGATCTGACCTTCGATCTTTCGGTACATGACATTTTTCTCTGCTGGGGCGCAGGCGCAACACTCTATTGTCCGCCGCCACGCGTCAGGTTCGCACCGCGCGAGTTCGCGCGCCGACACGCGCTGACGATGTGGTTCTCGGTCCCATCGACCGCGGCGATGATGATGGGACTGCGCATGCTGCGCCCAGGCGACCTGCCGACGCTGCGGTTCAGCCTGTTCTGCGGCGAGGTTCTGCCGAAGCAGATCGTCCGCGCCTGGGCGGCAGCCGCTCCCAAACTCGGTGATCGAAAATCTTTACGGTCCGACCGAGGCGACCATCGCGATCACCGCCTTTCGCCTGCCAAAAGATCCTGCGCAGCTTGCCGGCCTGCCGGACGTGACGCCGATCGGAACGGCGCTGCCGAACCAGGACACCGCTCTGTTCGATGCAGCCGACCTGCCCGCGGACGAAGGCGAGCTTTGCCTGGCCGGTACGCAGGTCACCGACGGCTATTGGCGGGATGCTACCCTGACGGCTCAGCGCTTCATTCGCTTTGCCGGCGACAATCGTATCTGGTACAGGACCGGCGACCGTGCACGGTTGAGCACCGAGCATGGGCTGCTGTTCCTGGGCCGCCTGGACCGCCAGGTGAAGATCGCCGGTTATCGCATTGAACTGGACGAGATCGAGGCGATATTGCAGCGTATCGTCGGCACCAATGCTGCGGCGGTCGCTTGGCCGATTAGCCCCGAAGGTCTCGCCCGAGGTATTGTCGCGTTCATCAAGGAGGTAGAGCTTTCCGATCAGATCATCCTGGATCAATGCCGCCGGTTGCTGCCAGCTTACGCGGTACCGGACGTCATTCGCCGAACCAACCAATGGCCGGTCAACAGCAACGGCAAGACCGATCGCGCGCGTCTGCTTGCAATGATGGAATGAGCATCGCACATGGAAGCCAAGTCAATCGTTGAAAGCGAACCGATCCTGCTCTTGCTGACCGATATCCTCAGGCGACAACTTGGCAGGGGTGGGCGCGCCATTCGCATCGAGACCGATGTGGATCTGATCGAGCGCGGGGTGCTTGATTTGCAGGGGTTCCTCGACCTCATTCTGGAAGCTGAACTGAAGTCCGCCCGAACCTTCGACGCGGAGCGCATCGACTTCGAAAGCGGCATGACGTTGCAGAGGATCGCGGCGGCGTTCGCATGAATGCCGCGCGCAAATTCGGCGATGCGGCACAGGTCTTCTCCACTTGCCCGCAGTCGAAGGATTTTGCAGCGAGCGAATATCTTCGTCAGGTTGAGCGCGTTGCCCGCTGGAGCGATGCGGCTGGCTGCGCCGGCATGCTGATCTATACCGATAACAGCATCGTCGACCCGTGGCTGATCGCCCAGGCAGTACCGCTGTGCACCCGCCAGTTATGTCCCCTGGTCGCTGTTCAGCCTGTCTATATGCTGCCTTATACGGCCGCCAAGATGGTCGCCTCGCTCAGTTTTCTGCATGGCCGGCGCATCTGGCTCAACATGCTTGCCGGCGGCTTTCGCAACGATCTGATCGCACTCGGTGACACTACCCCGCATGATGATCGATACGCGCGCACCATCGAGTACGCGCTGCTGATGCGCGAGCTGCTGAAGGGCACCGAGCCGGTCAGCTTCAGCGGCCGTTTCTATTCCCTACGCGGCGTGCGCATGACGCCTGCTATGCCGCCCGAGTTGGCACCAGGCTTCCTGATCTCCGGCTCCTCACCCGCCGGCCAGGCCGCGGCCGCGGCGATCGGCGCGACCGCGATTGAATACCCTGGTCCCACCGGCTTGCTGGACAGGCGTGACGAGCCAGATCCGGCACCACCGGCCCGTGGCATCCGCATTGGTATCATCGCTCGTGAAAACGCGGACGACGCCTGGCGCGCGGCATACGACCGGTTTCCGGACGACCGCCGCGGTCGCCTGTCGCATGCACTGGCGATGAAGACCAGCGATTTAGCGTGGCACCGCACCTTGTCGGCAATCGCCCGCGAGCCTCCGGCGGATGGCAGTCCTTACTGGCTGTGGCCGTTCGAGCACCACCAGACATTCTGCCCTTATCTGGTGGGCGATTTCCCCACCATCGCCAGCGAGCTGGCGCGCTACCAAGCGCTTGGTTACAGCAGCTTTATTCTCGACATTCCGCGGAGCGCGATGGATCTGGAGACCGCCGCTGAAGCCTTCCGGCTGGCGGCCGGTTGCTCTCCCGCGTTCAGCCCTGGCGAGCCTTCATCCGTGGGTTCTTCTTGTTGATCACGTAGACGCGCCCGCGGCGACGCACCACCCGGCAGTTCTTGTCGCGGGTCTTGGCGGCTTTCAGGCTGTTGCGAATTCTCATCTCAGGCGCCTCGTGAACAGCGGCGCTGGATAAGGGGGCCGCCACCACCTGTCAACCAGGGTCTGCAGCAGCAGACTGGAAGCTACTCCGCGAACTCGGTCAGCACGTAGCGAACCACCTCATCCCCCACCACTGTTGGCTTATGACGGTGCGCCCGGCCGGCGGGGATGTGCAGCATATCGCCAGGTCCTGCCTCCACGCTGTGGTCATCGAACGTGTAACGGATGTGCCCGGATAGAATGAAGATGGAATGCCCGGTCTCGCACCAATCCGGACCGGGCGTCCCAGGCGGATCAGGCGCGCGCTCCTGGTAGCGCAGAGCGATCCCGAAACCTGACACCGCTTCCCGCACCCTGAGGCAATCGCTGAGGGAGTGAAGCGGATGCATAGCCGCCGGGAACAGGTAGGGACTATCGGTCATTCGCTATTTTGCAAGCTTTCCGGGCCGGGCGGAACCCAGCAGGCTCTCGCACCGCGCCCCTGCAGGCGCAAAAATGCGGGCACTACTGTGGTAAGTCCGCCGCCACCCAGGGATCGATGCAACCGGCGGCCGCCCGCCGATAGACCGCCAGCCCGTCGAACGCCGCGATCTGCCGATAGCGCGACCAGGCGCGCGCAAACGCCGGATCGGACGCGCTGAGCACGCCAACATAGTTCACGACGCCTTCGCGCGTATCCACCACGGCGATGTCGGGACAACCGATGATGAAATCGTGCGCCACCCAGTGGCGGATCGGCCAAGCCTTCGCACCAGCGGGATCGAAGCGGACACGCCACAGCTCGCCTTTCAGCGCCCACATCGAATCGAAGCGCGACGCCCAGGTGACGCCGGTGTTGTTCACCACCGGAAAGCCCAGCGCGATCCATTCCGAAAAGGCGATATAGGTCCGCGCGTGCTGCGACCGGATCAGCCGTTCCAGTTTCGCGATCGTGTTCTGCTCCGGCTCGACGGCCAGCGCCACCTGCGGCTCCAGGCGCTGAAAAGCCGCGACCAGGAAGGCCACGAACGCGACCGCTCCCGCCGCCACCGGCAGCCAGCCACCCCGTGATCTGGTGTGCCGGTGCAGCAACGCCGATCCGACCCAGCACATCAGGGCCAGCACGGTGGCGATGGTTGCCGGAAGCCGGTGGTAGAACCAGTCCTTGCCGTCCAGAAAGCAGACTGCTGTGGCGGTGATCGCGAACACCACCAGGGTGAGCATCAGGTTGGCTTCCGGCATCCGCCCGCGGCGGCGCCACCACAGTGCCAACGCCACCGCCTGTCCGAATATCAGCCGCACGCTGTCGGCTAGCAGATGGCGCAGCGGCACGTCGGTCGCGCCATACAAGGCGAGTGCCAGCGGCACGGCGCGGCGCAGATAGGCCGGGCAGAACACCGCGACCAGCGCGGCATACCCCACCATCGTAGCCGTCGCCGCGAGCGTGCGTGCGTTGAACGGGTTCAGGCCACGCAGCAGGGCCAGACCCTCCAGAACGACGAACACAGCGGCGTACCGGGGCTTCAACGCGCAACCCAACCCCGCCAGCACCCCCGCGACCAGCGTGTCGCGCCATGTCGATCGCTGTCGGTCCAGCGACCGGGCAAACAGCGCAAGATACGGCAAGCTCGCCGCTATCAGCAGGTGTTCGCGCTGTCCGAGGTCCCCCGCCGGCACCACAAGCAGCACCGTGCCGATGGCAGCGAAGACCGGCAGCCGGTCCTCGAACAAATCGCCGCTGCCGCGCAGCAAAGAAGCCGTCCACCATGAGCACCCGAGCACCGCGGTGACGAAGAACGGAATGGCAGTGTACTGCGCGTCCACGTGCAACCAGCTCGCGATCTGCATTGGAATGGCGGAGATCCAGACGATCAGCGGCGGGTTGACCTCCACCACGTCGACATAGAGTTCGCGCCCCGACAGCCAGCGGCGGGCCACGTAAAGCAGCCACGCGATGTCGTCCTTCAATGGCGACCGCAGCATGGTGAACAGCACGGTCGCGAGGACGACGATCAGCAATCCGGTGCTGAAGACGCCGACTGCGGCGCGCAGACTAAGCGGTGCCGGACGGATCGCCCGGGCGTCAGATTGGTTCATCGGCACTGGTCAGGTTACGCTTCGCACCCCGGTCACCGGCGCAGGCATTATTCCCTGCGTCTCTTTCTATGGCATTTATGTGTCCGCTCGTGTGATTGCCGGCGCGTTATGCTCCGGTAATCCGCTCAGTGCGCCAGCGCCGCTTGTCGCGTGGTGATCTCGGCCAGATATCGTGACGGCAGCTCCATCAGCCGGGTGCGCTGGCGCAACCATAGCGGATGGTCTTCGGCTGTGTGCATCGCCTGAGCGGCCGGCAGTGCGGGCCAGTCGGGCACCTTCAGCCAAAGTCGCATGAGATGCCGCCGGCGAGCCATGTCCGGATGGTCCTCATAGCCCGTTCGGCCATGCAGCAGCAGGCGGTTGTTCAGGAACTGGATATCACCTTCACCGATGTTCATGTCGAGATAGGTGTCGGGCGATGCGGCCATCCGCTGGAGCTCGTCCAATGCTTCCCGCTGGATCGGGGTCAGCACCGCGTCGCCGGCGGCAACGGCGCGGTTCGGATAGTCGCCGGACAGATAGACGGAGATCTCGTCGCCGGTGCGGGCGAACACCGAAATCCGTCGCACCAGGACGCCGCTGCCATAATCCGCATCGACCTCACGGCGACGGAAAATGAACCCATCGTAGAGCACCTGGAGCAAGTTCGGGCCGTTCGCGCCCCAGCCGGCTGTGCAACGCAATCGCACTGCAGATTTGGCTGGCCCCGCCGGATTTCGCTGATTGCAGGCACATCAGCGAGACGACATCGCAGGAGTTGGTATGAAAGCGCTGGGCGCCGCCCGCGTGATAGCCACGCGCGCCAGGCTCGACGTCGCTCACGTCGATGACATGGCCGAGCAGTTCGCCTTGCCACGACTGCGGCAGCGGCACGCCGATATGCGCACCAAGCCCGAAATATATTCGCGCCATGTCATCGGTGGAATAGCGCTCGCGCGGGATACCGCGAAGCAGCAGGAAGCCGCGACCGAAGCGAAGCTCCTGGCGCAGGTTGCGCAAAAAGCCCCCCAGGACAGGCAACGGGAACGTCTCGGGCGTTATGGCGGGAAAGTCGAGTTCGCCGCAGGCTGCGCAGATGAGCAAGCGCTGCATCGATTTCCGCTACTTCAGCGGTGGTCAGCGTATGCAGCCCATCGGTCCGGTAGTCCACCGTCGCGCCAGTCCAGGCGGCACGGTCCTGCGATCCGCTCATAATCTGCTCTCTCGGTGCTGATCTCCGGCTATTTCAGCCACACGTTGTACATGCGCGGATTGTAGAATGGAACGTAATGCTCGACATTGGCGCGCACCGCCTGCACCTTCGGCATTACCCCCATCGGGATCACCATGACATCGTCCAGCGCGATTTTCTGCGCCCGCTCGAACGCCGCCTTTCGTGCTTCGAGCGTCGGGCCGTTCGCCACTTCCTCGAACGCCTTCATGAACGCGGGATCGGTCTTGCCGTCGGGTGGCGTATATACCGGATTTGGTTCGGCCATCGGCCGCAACGTCTGCACGCCACCAACCGCCACGTAGGTGATCCAGCCGGTGAAGAAAAAGTTCCAATCCGGCGTACCCTTCATTGCCTTCTGCAAGGCACTCGGCCAGTCAAGCACCAGCAATTCGGCGTTGATCCCGACAGCTTTGAGTTGCTGCGACACGACCAGCCCACTGTTGTATAGGCTGGGATAGTCCTTGTTGGTCAGCAGCACGACCTTCTCGCCCTTGTAACCGGCCTCCTGCAACAACTGCTTTGCCTTGGCCGGATCGTGCTGATCCAGCAGTTCCCTGCCGATCTCGGTGTAGTAGGTGCTGCCTGGATACTGGAACGAGTAGTTGTGCTTGAAGTCACCATCGCTCGCCGCCTCCATGACCTCGTCGAAATCGAGCGCTGCGAGCACCGCCTGGCGGAACTTCAGGTTGTTAGTCGGCGGTGCCGACCAGTTGCCGTAAGTGACGTTGAGCCAAAAGTTCTCCAACTTGAGCAGCCTGATGGCCTTGTTTGCTGCGATTCGCTTCTGTGCGATCGTCGGGACATCCTGCACCCCCTGCAGTTCGCCGGTCTCCAGCCCGGCGACGCGGGCACCCGGTTCCGGCACCATGCGGAATGTCACGCTGTTGAGGCACACCTGCTTGTAGCCGCCAAAGCCAGACGCATCGTCATAACGTGTATCGGGTGAATAACCCTGAAACGGCTTCAGCCTCACGTAGCTGTCCGCGACGAACTGATCAAGCTGCCATGGCCCGGTGCCGACCGAGGGCAACTGCTGCGGCGGCGCGTCCTTGTTCTCCGCCGGAATGATGATGATCGGCACAGTGATCGACGACATCGCCTCGATGAACGCCGGCCGCGAGTTCTTCATGGCAATGACGAACGTGGACGGGTCGGGAGTGTCGTAGTGATCCACCGGCGCAAGGATCGAGCGGTCGATGCCGACGCGCCCGTAGCGCTCGAACGAGGCGCGCGCGTCAGCCGAGGTAAACGGCTTGCCGTTGTGGAAATGCACACCCTGACGCAGGCTGAAGGTGAACACCTTACTATCCGGACTGACCTCCACCTTGTCAGCCAGCTGCAGCAGCGGCTTCATGTTCTCGTCGCGGGTAACCAATGTCTCGTAGGTGTTCATCGCGATATCGCGCACCGACGCCGCGGCGTTCGCCTGCATATCGAGCCCGGCGACATTCGCCTCCAGCCCATACGTGAAGTCGCCGCCGATGCGACCGCACTTGAACTTTTCCGCCGCCCATGTGCCGCTGAACGAAGCAAGGCTTGCGACGCTCGCAAACAGCAACACGCGGCCGAACTGCGACATCCGAGACCCCCCTGACATTGACGCTACGCAGTATAGAGCCATCGGCTCACCAGCGTCTCCACATCATCGGTGAAGTCGCTGCGCAGACCTTCCGCGAACAACGAGCCGGTGCGCATGACGTAGACGTAGTCTGCGATACCAAGCGCGCCCTTGATGTTCTGGTCCACCAGCAGGATCGCCTTGCCGTCACGCGCCAGTCCAGCAATCAGCGCGTAGATCTGCGCCGCGATGCGCGGCTCGATACTGGCGGTCGGCTCATCGATCAGCATCACTGTCGGATCGACCATCAGCGCGCGCGCAATCTCCAGCTGGCGTTGCTGTCCTCCCGACAGCGTTCCTGCGGTCTGGCGGCGACGTTCGGCCAGGATCGGGAACTGCGCATACGCCCGTTCGATCCGCTGCCGCGCCAGCGCCCGATTGGCGCGGAACGACCAGGTGCCGAGACGCAGGTTCACCTCGACCGACAGAAACGGAAACACACTCGGCCGCTGCGGCAGATAGGTTATGCCGTGACGCCCCATCCGGTGCGACGCAACGCGCCGCAGTGACATGCTGCCGAGATGCATGTCGCCCTGCTGTGGCGGCAGGAACCCGAACAGAACCTTCAGGAGCGTTGATTTTCCTGTCCCGTTCGGCCCGAGCACGCAACGCACCTCGCCGCGCATGACATCGACCGACATGCCGTTCAGGATGTTGATGCCCGGCAGATACGCCGCCACCAGGTCGCGCGCGGTCAGCACGGGGACTGGATCAGACGCCGGCATAGGCGCGCAGCACCTCCTGATCCTGACGCACGAGCGCCACCGGCCCGTCGGCTATCTTCTCCCCGCGCGACATCACCACCATGCGGTGAACGAGCCGCTGCAGGGCTTCGATGTCGTGGTCCACGATGACGAAGGTGCGCCCATCGGCGTGCATCTTGCGCACCAGCCCGATGATCTGGTCACGCAGGAACGGGTTCACGCCGGCGAACGGTTCATCGAGAAACAGGATCTCCGGGTCCAGCATCAGCGCGCGCCCGAGTTCCAGCAGCTTCTGCTGACCGCCCGAGAGATTCTTCGCCTGCAGCTTCTCCAGCTCGGCAAGTCCCAGAAATTCCAGATGCAACCGCGCCGTGCGCGTCGCCGTCGTTCGGTGCGAATGCGGCCGGGCGAGCCCGGGGACCAGCATGTTCTCCAGCACCGTCATGCGCGAGAAGAGCTGAGTAATCTGGAACGTGCGACCGACCCGCAGCGCCGCGAACTCGCTGGGCGAGAGCCCATCGGCCCGCTCACCGCGTAGCAGGATGTGTCCCTCCGCGGGAGCCAGATGCCCGGTCAGCAGGTTTATCGTCGTCGTCTTGCCTGAACCATTCGGGCCGATCAGCCCGACAAGTTCCCCCGCCTGAACTGCGAAGTTCAAGCTGCTCACCGCGACGATGCCGCCGAACTGCTTGCTCAGGTCGCGCGCTTCGATCAGCGGAGCGCCGGCGTTATCATCGCCGCTCACCTGACCGGCTCCCGCTCCACCGATCGCGCGCGCCGCCAAAGATTGATCTGGGCCAGCCGTTCCCAGCCAAGCGCCAGCAACCCGTTGCGCGCGAAGCGCATCGTCAGCAGCAGCAGTGCGCCGAACAGCACCAGCCGCCACTGCCCGTAGCTGCGCAATGCCTCCACCAAGAATTCCAGGCTCAGGGCGCCGATCATCGCCGCCACCAGGCTTTCGGCGCCGCCGATGACGGCCATGGCGACGACCAGTCCCATCTGATCCACCGAACCGATGTCCGGTGTCAGGATGCCGATGTAGTGCCCGTAGAAACCACCGGCGAGCCCGGCGAAACTCGAGGTGATAGCAAACGCAAGGATACGAAACCGCACCACCTTCACCCCTGCGGCAGCGGCTGCGTCCTCGTTCTCACGAATGGCACGGAAGAACAGACCCCAACGGGAATTCACCAGAGCCTGCATGATCGCCATCGAGACTGCCAGTAGCGCAACGCCCAGGTAATAGGCTGGCGCGTCCGTCGTACCGTGGAACAGCGGCGGCACCTCCAGACCGCCGGAGCCGCCGGTGATCTCCGTCTCCGATACGAAAACGATACGCAGCACCTCGGAAAATGCGACAGTGAACAGCGCCAGATAAGGGCCGCGCATGCGCAGGCATACATAGCCGATGCCGCTGCCCAGGATCGCGCACATGACGATGCCAGCCGCCATGCCCAACGGGATCGGAACGCCGGATAAGGTGACCAGCAGTCCGGACGTATAGGCACCCAGCGATACAAATGCCATGTGGCCGAACGAGAACTGCCCGGCATAGCCGGCCAGTAGCGCCCAGCTCGCCGCGACAATCGCATAGAACGTCGCCAGCACGCCGACCGACAGCCAATAGGCGTTGACCAGGAATGGAAAGGCCAGAACGACGGCCGCCAAGGCCGCCGTCGCGCAGACGCTACTCCATCGCCGCATGCGCGCGTCCGAACAGGCCGGTGGGACGGATCAGCAGCACCAGCATCAGGATCAGCAGACTGAACGCCTGGGCATAGGTCAGACTGCGGCTCGGGTCGGGAAACAGCGCGACGAACATCGATTCCGACACACCGATCATCAGCCCGGCAAGGATCGAACCGGCAACCGAACCCATGCCGCCCAGAATGACGATGGCAAACGCCTGCGTGTCGGGCAGCAGCCCCATGGATGGAGACAGCGAGTAGATCGGCCCGACCAGCGCCCCTGCCCCACCGGCCAGCGCACCGCCCAGGCCGAACGCCAGCATGTAGAACCGCTGGTCATTGATGCCGACAATCGCCGCGGACTCGCGCGACTGACTGACGGCGTTCAGCGCCTCGCCCCACGGCGTGCGGTTCATGAACCAGACCAGGCCGATCAGCATCGCAACGCCGGCACCGCCTGCGAACACGCGATCCCAGGGCATCACCAGTTCGCCCAAGATCGCGACCCCCGGCCAGAACGAGGGCGGGCGCAGCGGATACGGCCCGTAGATGATCAGCGCCAGCGCCCGCAGGAAGATCGAGATGCCGAACGTGACCAGGATACCGTAGTCGCCCTTGCGCTCCGTGGTTGGACTATAAAGCGGGGTCAGCAGCGCCCGCTCGACCAATATCGACAGCCCGAATGACAGCGCCATCGCAACCAGCAACGCCGCCAATGGCGGCACGCCCACCAGGGCGATAGCGAAGTAACCGAAATAGCCGCCCATCATGTACACTTCGCCATGCGCGAAGTTGACGATCTTCAGGATCGAGAAGATCACCGTCAGCCCGGCGGCAATCACGGCATAAATAATGCCGATGACGACGCCATTGAGCGCCTGGATGAGCAGATAGCTGGTCACGTTGCTGGGTTCGCGCTGTAAGTCGGCGCCACTTAGCTTCCCGGCTTCTTGTACACGTATGGCACGGTGGCGAACTCCTTCGGCCAAACGATCGGCGCATCCGACTGCCCCTGTTTGACCTGCTCGTATTGCAGGATGCTCAGCGGCGCTTCCAGGAACTGGTGGTAATGCCACGCCGGATTCTTGCTGGTTGAGAACGAATACTTGCCCCGCGCACCCACATAGCTCGTGGTCTCCAGCGCGTGGATGATGCCCTTCGGATCGGTGCCGCCTGCACGCTTGATCGCATCGAACAGCAGCCAAGCGCCATCGTAGCTTTCCATCACCGCGCCCGAGGGATCGGCGTTATGCTTTTCGTGATACTTGGCCACGAACGCCTTAGTCTTGTCGTTCCAGTGCTGCTTTGGCAGCCCAACATTCTCGGTGACCAGGTACTTGCCCGCATCGCCGACGTTTTCCCAGAACGTCGGATCGACCGCCTGGCCGCCCGAGTTGTAGATGCCGCAGGTCGCGGTCGGCGCAAATCCCAGATCATGCGCCTGCCGGATCATCGGATAGGCACCTGCCTCGGAATAGATACTGAGGAAGAAGTCGTACGGTGGCGATCCGCTCTTGAACCGCAGGAGCTGCGAGGTGAAATCCGTCAGGTTCGGATCCGCGTCCACCGCGGTATACTTGATGCCCGCCTTATCCAGTTCCTGCGCCACCAGCGCACGGGCCGCAAGCCCGACGTCATTCTTCTCGGCGATGATCGCCACGTTCTTGAATCCGGCGGCGGCGATCCATTGGCCAATCGTCACGTCGATCAACGACACCGCCGGGGCGTTGCGGAACACCTCGGAATAGCCCTTCGCGGTGATCTGGTCGGACCACACGTCGCACGCCATGAATGGAATGCCGTATTTGTGGTACACCTCCATCTGGGCCAACGCGACCGGACTGTGGAACTCGCCGAAGACGGCAACCACTTTGTTCTGCTGGATCAGGCGCTCCGCCGCGGTGCGACCTTCCGCCGGCATACCGCGCGTATCGGCATAGGTGATCTGCACCTGCCTGCCGAGAATGCCGCCGTCTGCATTGATTTCGGCCGCCGCGATCTCCGCGGCATTCTTCATGTTGGTGCCTTCCGCATAGCCGCCGGGCGGCGATAGCGGACCTACCCAGCCGATCTGGATCGGCTCGCCGGCGGCACGCGCCCGACGTCCAAGCAACGGCAGTGAGGCGGCAGCCCGGCCAGAACGCGGCGCCTACTCGGCGCGATCGACATCAGGCGCGACGCGTTATCCGACATTGGCCAGCCCCCCGTTCTTGATCGCGCCGCATCGTGGCAAGAAGCAGCGCAGGAGCCAAGGGGAGGCCTCGCGTCGGCTGCTTCAGCCTTCAGGCAAGCCCATGCTTGGATAGTCCTGCATCAGTTCGTGGACGTAGGCAGCATAGGCGTCCGCCAGTTCCTGGCTCTGCACCATCACCACATTCTCTGCATTGCGAGTCGCATTGCTGGAAAAATTGAAACTGCCGGTGATCACCGTGTCGTCGCACACCGCGAGCTTGTTGTGCATGAAGTTGTGCGGTGTCTTGGGGCCATAGGGCAACGAACTCTTCGCATGCAGCAGCGGTGCAATCGCGGTGAAGAGCTGCGCCTTACCCTGGAATGCGCTGCCCCGCACCTGCGCCAGCGAAGCGCCGTGATGCGCATCGAGATGGCCGCCCGAGCGCCGCGAGCCTCCCGAGGAGCGAGCCGCTGCCGAGCGCCCGTGTGTCGTGTGCCTCGTGGACTCAGTGTGCGGCTGACGGTTCTTCGTGCCGCCACCGACCCGTGCCCAGTCCTTCATGACGCCTTCCATCTCGGTGGCATCAAAGATGCCGCCGAACTCGCTTACCCGATGGGCGCGGTCGACCAACGCACCGAGGACCGCGCCGGATGAGATAACCATCGAGGCGACCAGCAGCCGGTCCTGCGCGGTCCCGATCGCGCTGGAGATGTCGGTGTCGATCTGCCGACCCCGACCAGGCGAGAAGGCAACCTTGACCGGCATGCCGTCGACAGTCACCTCGCCGGTGTCGTCGCGGCCGGAATTGGCGATCGCACCACTGTCCCACAGTTCGCCAAAATCATTCTGATAGTAGCGCGCTAGCTCAGGTGTCTGCTCGAACACCAGGATGTTGTTGTCCTGCAGCGACCACGCGTCATTGGTAAAGTTAGTCGATCCCATCAGCACCGCGGCACTCGGCAGCGTCCCGTCGCGAATGATGTATTTGCTGTGCATCAGGTGCGCGCCCGGATCAATCGGCTCGCCCTGCACCGGCGGCTCCAACTCCGCCGTGTCCTCGATACCCTTGCTCTGCACCGCGGGATCCAGGTTGCGCACGAACTCGGCTGAACCAGTCGGGGCAGGGTCGGCACCGAGCCAAGCAAATGCCTCCGGCGTGCGGTCCTTCTTGGCGTGGTTATAGGCGATGCGCACATCCACGCCCGCCCTGGCGCGCTCGTTCAAGGCTTCGACAAAGTCCTTAGCCGCGTCGCCCGTCAGGCGGAAGTCGTAGATTGCGATATGCAGGCTGAATGTGGCCTTGCGGACAAAGTCCGCGCAGATCCTGCCAACGTCCGCCGCCTGTGCCGACTGCTCGGCGGAAGGGCCTTTGGTCGATCTCGTCACAGACCCGACCTGAGTGAGGAAATGGGCGGTGATCAACTTGTTCGGGCCGAATTGCTTGGTTTCCACAGCCACCGGCGCTTCCCCTTCTAATGCGTACCTGGTCCGGGCGCAGGTTAGCGCCACGGCCTTGATCGCATGATGACAGTTTGGCGGCGGCTGGCA
Organism: uncultured Alphaproteobacteria bacterium; assembly: GCA_963758595.1. Taxonomy (GTDB): domain Bacteria; phylum Pseudomonadota; class Alphaproteobacteria; order Acetobacterales; family Acetobacteraceae; genus JAMXLO01. Next base: position 1,465 of record CAVWWB010000021.1, on the reverse strand, counting down.
GACTAGTATCCGCGCTCCCAGTCGATCACGTTGGCAAGCGGCGCGCCATCGAGGTAGGCGCGCAGGTTCTCGCAGAACAGCTCAGTCGCGCCATGTCTGTTCTCGTCGCTCGCGCCCGAAATATGCGGGGTGAGCAGCACGCGCGGATCACGCCACAGTGCCTGGGGCGGCCGATGCTCGAACTCACCCACATACACATCCAGCACCACGCCGCGCAGATGCCCGCGCGCCAGGGCCTCGGCCAGCGCCGTTTCATCAACAATTTCGCCCCGCGCCACATTGACCAGCACCACCCCCGGCTTCATCCGCGCCAACCGCGCGGCGTTGATCAGGTTGGTGGTCTCCGGCGTCCATTGACAGCACACGGCGACGAAGTCGCTGTCCGCCAGGAACCGATCGAGCGCGTCGGCCCCGCCCATGGCAGAAAACCCGGTCGGCAGTGGCGTATCACGCAACGGAGCCCGCCGGGTGCCGACCACGCGCATGCCCAGCGCCGCACCCAGCCGGCCGACTTCGCGGCCAATGCCGCCGGCACCGATCACGCACAGCGTCTTGCCCTCGATCAGCAAGGGCCGATAGGCACGATGATCGAAGCTGCCGGTCACACGATCATCAATCGCACGGTCAAGGCCCTTGGCGAAATGCAGGATGCCGGCGATCGCGTACTCCGCCATGGCCAGCGTGCTGCCCACCCCGCGTGACGTCGTCACCACGACGTCGCTGCCCCACAGATCGCCCAGCCGCAGGTTGGACGCCCCGGCCGGCCGCTGATGGAACCACTTCAGCCGCGGCGCCCGCGTGCGCAGGTCGAGCGGAAACGGCCACCCGCCCAGAATCACCTCGGCCTCCGCCAGCATCCGGTCGCGCTCGGCCCGCGTGCCGCGACCCGCGGGACCAGGCGCGAGATACCGCGCCACCGCGTATGGCGGCCAGGTGTCGCGGATTTCGCCATCGAACCAGCCGCCGGCGTCCGTCACGCGGACCGCGGGATCGACCGCCTCGATGCGGGCGCGATCGGCTGCGCTGATGCGCTGGATGACGAGAACGTTGACGGTGCGCATGTTAGCGAGCCCCACGGTGCTGTTCTGATGCACCCAGTCTCCTTCAAGCGGCTGGGAGAAGAAAGCACCTGAGAGAGGCAGCGAGGCGTCGCGGCTAGAGCGCGATCTACCGACGTAGCCACGCGAGTGACAGATAGGCGCCGCACCACGAGCCGAGCGCCGCGAACAGGACGTAGACCGCGTTACTGGTGTAGCTGATCACCGCGAACGACGAAACCAGATACCAGGCTGCGCTCCAGTTCGCCGCAGCGACAGGCCGGCGTGCGGTCACCGCGGCGGTAAACCTGACGTACAGCGCATCGGTCGCCGCCGTGGCCAGCACCACGCCGGCCGCGATCACCGGGCTTATTGCGAGTTGCATGAAGGATGCTCCAATTATTGCTCAACGTGGCAAACGACCGATC
>CAVWWB010000020.1:0-94423 GCA_963758595.1 uncultured Alphaproteobacteria bacterium | reverse complement strand
ATGCGCTGTTGCAGGATCCGGCGCAGCAAGCGGGCCTGTTGCAGGGTGTCATCGAGCCGTTCGCTGTGTCACAGCAGGCGCGAAGGGCGGATACTGCGGCCAAGGCCGCCGCTACCCGCGTGCAGTTCTTCGCTATGCGGAATATGCGCGCATGAGCGCCCGGTCGATCTGCCGGGCTTTGCCGAACCGGTGACCGATGCGCAGGCCACGTTCCGCGCTATGCTTGATGCGATGGCGCGGCCGGGAACTTTGCATCAAGCCGGCGATCAACTCGCGGCTTCAGTGCCGCTGGATCATGCGACAGCGGCCGTGCTGCTGACCATGGCCGATAACGAGACGCCGCTCTGGCTTGACCAGACCGCCGCGCCGGCACGTGACTGGCTGGCCTTTCACTGCGGCGCCGTGATCGTCGCCGCGCCTGACGTGGCACGCTTCGCAGTGGCGTTGTCGTGGCCTGACCTGAGCCGGTTTGCGGCCGGATCGCACGAGGCACCCGAGGAACTCCGCCACCCTGATCCTGCAGGTCGCCGCACTTGGCCGCGGCACCCGCTATCGACTGAGTGGGCCGGGCCTGCGTGAGCCCGCGCGCTGTCTGGTGGGCGGCCTGCCGGCGCGGTTCATTGCGGAATGGCAGCAGAACCATGCACTGTTCCCGCGCGGTGTGGACATTATCCTGTGCGCCGGGACAACGCTGGCCGCCCTGCCGCGCAGCGTGTCGATCGAGGAGGGCTGACGATGGCCTATGTACGGTCAAAGGCGGCGAACAGGCGATCGACAATGCGCATGCCTGGCTGGCCGAAGAACGCCGAGGCGACGCGGCCATCCCTGAATTGTCGCTGGCGCAGATCGAAGACCAGCTTGGTCGGAGCGTCGATCGTGCGATGGGCGAGGGCTCGCTGTATGACCGCGGAACTTGCCGCGCTCGCAGTGAAGCAGGCGCAGGGCGACCTGATCGAGGCGGCATTTCTGCTGCGCGCCTATCGCACGACTTTGCCGCGTTTTGCGCATTCGCTGCCGATCGACACATCGCGACATGCAGATCAGGCGGCGCATCTCGGCCGTGTTCAAGGATTTACCAGGCGGCCAGGTGCTTGGCCCGACCTACGATTACACGCATCGCCTGCTCGATTTCGAGCTGCGCCAACGGCAGCATCGGAACCGCGGCAAGGTGCGATGATCCGGTGGCGGCGATGCCGCGGGTGACCGACATCCTGCGACATGAAGGTCTGATGGAACCTGACGGTGATGGTGCGGCGGAACCGCGCGATTTGACGCGCCAGCCGCTGACATTTCCCGCCTCGCGCGACCTTCGGCTGCAGGCGCTGGCGCGGGGTGACGAGGGCTTTCTGCTGGCACTCGGCTATTCGACGCAACGCGGCTATGGCGGCACGCATCCGTTCGCTGGCGAAATCCGCATGGGCGAAGTTGCGGTGGAAATCGAGCCGCCGGAACTCGGGTTCGCCATCGATATCGGCGACGTCGTCGTTACCGAATGCCAGATGGTGAACCAGTTCAAGGGCTCGAAGACGACACCGCCGCAGTTCACCCGTGGCTATGGCCTGGTGTTCGGCTTCTCTGAGCGGAAGGCGATGTCCATGGCGCTGGTGGATCGCGCCATGCGTGCCGAGGAGTTGGGCGAAGAGGTGACAGCGCCAGCCCAGAATGTCGAGTTCGTGCTGTATCACTCCGACAATATCGAGGCGACCGGCTTTGTCGAGCATCTGAAGCTGCCGCACTACGTCGATTTTCAGAGTGAGCTGGAGAACGTGCGACGAATGCGGGCCGAGCTGGCGCGCATCAGGAACGCGCGGAGGCGGCCGAATGAAAGGCTACAACTTCGCCTATCTGGATGAGCAGACGAAGCGGATGATCCGTCGCGCGCTGCTGAAGGCGGTGGCAATCCCCGGCCACCAGGTGCCGTTCGGTTCACGCGAAATGCCGCTGCCTTATGGCTGGGGTACCGGCGGCATCCAGGTCACCGCGTCGGTGCTGGGCCGCGGCGATGTGCTGAAGGTGATCGATCAGGGCGCCGACGACACCACCAACGCCGTGTCGATCCGCCGCTTTTTCGCCCGCACCGCCGGGGTGCGCACGACCACGCGAACCCGCGAAGCCACGGTGATCCAGACGCGGCATCGCATCCCGGAGCAAGCGCTGCGCGAGGACCAGATCATCGTCTATCAGGTACCGCAGCCGGAACCGCTGTTCCGGCTGGAGCCATCCCGTATCGAGACCCGTCGCATGCATGCGCTTGCCGATTACGGGCTGATGCATGTGAAGCTGTATGAGGACGTCGCCCGCTTTGGTCAGATCTCGATCAGCTACGACTATCCGGTGCTGGTCAACCGGCGCTATCTGATGTCGCCCAGTCCGATTCCCGCCTTCGACAATCCGAAGATGCACCTGATGCCGGCATTGCAGTTGTTCGGCGCGGGACGCGAAAAGCGGATCTACGCTATCCCACCCTGGACCGAGGTGCGGTCGCTCGATTTCGAGGACCATCCGTTCCGGCCGATGCGCGCGCCGCATCCATGCGGTCTGTGCGGCGCAACCGACTCCTACCTGGACGAAGTGGTGATCGACGACAAAGGCGGCCGGCTGTTCGTGTGCTCGGATACCGACCATTGCGCGGAAGGCGCGCCGGCGGCAATACTCGGCGCCGAGGGCCTGCGAGAGGCGGCAGAATGACGTTCGATCGCGCCCGACCTAAGCGACGATACGCTGCTCGCGGCGCGTGGACTGTCATTGTCGTATGGCGCGCTCGCCGCCCTGGCAGAGGTTGATGTCGATCTCTGGCCAGGCGAGGTGTTGGCGGTGGTTGGCGAGTCCGGGTCGGGCAAGACCACGCTGCTGAACGTGTTGTCCGGCCGTCTGCGGCCCGACAGCGGCGCGGTTTGGTATCGCGATCCCGCCGGACGTCTGCACGACGTGCACGCGATGGAGGCGCCGGCGCTGCGCACCCTGCATCGCTCCGACTGGGGCTTTGTGCACCAGGACCCAAGGCAGAACCTGCGCATGAATGTCACGGCTGGGCGGCAATGTCGGCGAGCGGCTGATGGCACAAGGCACACGCCATTACGGCAACATTCGCCAGCAGGCGATCGAGTGGCTTACCCAGGTGGAAATCGATTCCGACCGTGTCGACGATATGCCGCGCACCTTCTCCGGCGGCATGCTGCAACGGTTGCAGATCGCGCGTACTCTGGTCACGCATCCGCGGCTGGTGTTCATGGATGAACCGACCGGCTCCCTGGACGTGTCGGTGCAGGCCCGGCTGCTTGATCTGATTCGTTCGCTGGTCACCCGCCTGCAGATCGCCGCGGTGCTGGTGACGCACGATATCGGGGTGGCCCGGTTGCTGGCGCACCGGATCATGGTCATGCAGCGCGGTCGCGTGGTAGAGGCCGGGCTGACCGACCAGGTGCTGGACGATCCGCAGCATCCGTATACGCAGTTGCTGGTCAGTTCGGTGCTGCAGGCATGATGACCAGTCTCTATCGGCAGAAGCGCGAAGCAAGCTCGCTGCGGTTGCGCAGCCGTCGCGAGATTGCTTCGCTCCGCTCGCAATGACACGCTGGGGCTGGGCAACATGACCGACGTGGTGCTTCGCGCCGACGGGCGCGACGTGGTGCTTCGGACCAACGCTCTCGGCAAGGGTTTCACCCTGCATCTGCAGGGCGGTGTCCGTATCCCGGTGCTGTCCGGAATCGAGCTGGAACTGCGCGTCGGCGAATGCGTCGTGTTGTCCGGCCCGTCCGGTGTCGGCAAATCCACGCTGATGCGCAGCCTCTACGGCAATTACCGCGCTGACTACGGGCCATATCCTGATCCGCCATCGCGGCGAAATGATCGACCTCGCCACCGCTGATCCGCGCACCATACTCGCGGTTCGCCACGAGACACTTGGGCTATGTCAGCCAGTTCCTGCGGGTTGTCCCGCGCGTCCCAGCACTTGATGTGGTGGCGGAGGTGCTGATCGGCCGCGGCGTCTCGCAGGAGAAGCCAGACGGATCGCGTCAGACCTCCTGCTTCGGCTGAACATCCCTCGTCGCCTGCACGCGCTGCCCCCGCGACTTTCTCCGGCGGCGAGCAACAGCGTGTCAACCTCGCGCGGGGTTTCATCGGCAATCATCCGATGCTGCTGCTTGACGAACCCACGGCCTCGCTTGACGCGGAGAACCGGGCCGTGGTGGTGGCAATGATCAATCAGAGCGAAGGCGAACGGCAGCGGTATCATCGCAATCTGCCATGATGCGGATGTGCGGCACCGCATCGCCGACCGGCTGTTCGAACTGACCCCATTGCAGGACGCTGCATGAGCAATGAGACGATCCTGACCAATGCGGTCCTGGTGCTTGGCGAGAACACGCTGCACGGCACTCTGGTGGTGCGAGACGGCTGCATCGCCGATGTGCAGCCAGGCCGCTCCTGCCGTGCTGGCGGCGCACGATCTTGATGGCGATTACCTGATCCCGGGTTTCGTGGATACGCACACCGACAATTTGGAACGCCAGGTGCAGCCACGCTCGCTCGCGCGCTGGCCCTCGCGCTCGGCGATGGTCGCGCATGATGCGCAATGCGCCGCCGCAGGGGTGACCACGGTGTTCGACGCGCTTTGTCTCGGCGATCTTGGTTTCGACAAGGATCGCATCCGCACGTTCCAGGATGGCGTGATCGATCTCGATGCGCTGAACGACGCCGGCCTGCTGAAAGCGGACCACTTCCTGCATTTGCGGTGCGAAGTGCCGGCTATGGACATGCTGTCGCTGTTCGACGATGTCGCCGACCATCCGCTGGTGCGCATCGTCAGCTTGATGGATCACAGTCCCGGCGTCGGTCAGTACGCCGATCTCGACTTCTATCGCGCCCTGCGCCGGCGCGGCGGCCTGGACGCGGAGTATGTCGAGCGGCGCATCAAGGAACTGCAGGACCAGCGCGAACAGACCCGCATTCCGCACCGCCGCGCGCTGCTGGCTCGCATTGCCGGCCGTGATATCGCGTTGGCCAGCCACGACGACAGGACCCCGGAGGAAGTCGCCGAAAATGCGGCCGACGGGATCCGCATCAGCGAATTCCCCGTGACCATGGAGGCCGCGCAGGCGGCCAAGGCTGCACGGCATGGATGTCATTGCCGGCGCACCGAACATTGTCCGTGGCGGCTCGCATTCCGGCAACGTGTCTGCCGCCGATCTGCTGGAGACCGGCGCGGTCGATGCATTCGCATCGGACTATGTGCCGAACAGCCTTGTCGAGGCGGCATTCCATTGCGCGCAACGCATTGGCCTGCCCCCGGCGGTGGCCCTGGTGACAGAGCGCCCCGCGCGGCTTGCGGGGCTCGACGATCGCGGCACGCTGCACCCGAAACAGCGCGCGGACCTGGTGCGCGTGCGTGTCCATGACGGCCTGCCGGTGGTGCGACAGGTGTGGCGTGCCGGCGAACGTGTTGCGTGATGGGGCCCGATGCGCGGGTCGCCGTCTATTACGCGCCGCCGCCGCTGATCCGCTCGCTATCGACGCGGCCACCTGGCTCGGTCGTGATGCCGAAAGCGCTGCCGACGCTGCCACAGCCAGCCATTCCCGGATATTGCCGATGTTACGGCGGAGCCGCGCCTGTATGGCTTTCACGCGACGCTGAAGCCGCCGATGCGGCTGATTGCCGGTTGCGGATGGAGCGATGTGCTGGCGGCAGCGACGTCACTCGCGGACAGCATTGCACCATTCGAGTTGCCGCCGATTTCGGTGCAGGACCTGTTCGGCTTTCTCGCGCTGCGCGAGACTGCGAACCTTGCGTGCCGGCACAGGCGCTCGCCGATGCCTGTGTCGAGCATCTCGATTGTTTTCGCGCGCCACCGTCAGAGGCGGAACTTGCGCGGCGACGGCGCGCCAATCTGACGCCACGGCAGGATGCGATGCTGATCCGCTGGGGCTACCCTTACGTGTTCGATACCTGGTTCTTTCATATGACGCTGACGCGGCGACTGTCCGCTGCCGAGAAGCAGATCTTCATGCCGGCAGCCGAAACCTACTTCGCGCGCACGATCGCCTCGCCGCGTCAGGTCAGCGACATCTGCCTGTTCGTGCAGCCTTCCTCCAATGCACCGTTCGTTATCTGGCAACGCCTGATGCTGCGCGGCTGAACGAGACGCGGACGCGTGTGAGGGTCGCCATACCCGATGACACGCGCCTGGAATCGCGGCAAGATGGCATTCCGCGTCAGATGACATGGGAGGGCAGATGCTGGCGATGTGGGTGAAGGTCCGGGTCAAGCCCGAGGCACGCGAGCGCTTTCTCAAGGCGATCGAGGTGGACGCGCTGGGCTCCGAGCGTGACGAGCCTGGCTGCCTTAGATTCAATGTTCTTCGTGATCAGCAGGACCAGAACGTCTATTATTTCTTCGAGGTCTATCGCGACGAGGCTGCGCTTGAGGCGCATCGCGCTGCGCCCCATTACGCCGTGTGGCGTGCGGCAGCGGACACGCTCGATGGGCCGGCCGAGGCGACGCGCTGCAATACCGTGTTCCCCTCCTCGGGCGCGTATTGGGACAAGGCGTAGAGCCTCTGCTTGCTCTGGCGTCCCGAGAACGACACTCTGGATGTGCGGGCTGACGAGTTCGACCGGTCGGTTATTGTCTCGCAGTTTCTGGATTGCCAAGATTGCCGCGGAACTCGGCGACCTCGCTCCGGAGCCGATCAAGCACCTTGGGGGACAGGCCCTGCTTCGCTTCAGACCCCAGGCCTTCCGCTCCGGCCGAAATCTTTCGAAGAGCTGGTCAAGCATCTCCGACCCTCGGACACCACCGCTGCTGATGAACACTTCGACGCCGATCCGACCGTCTTCATGCAACTCGATTTCCCATCTTTCACCGGGCACGGCGACCTCGATCATGATTGCCCCATCGGTGGGATCTGACAGCGCATAGTGGATTCCCTCGGCCTTCATGCGGCCGAGGATATCGAGCAGCTCTGCAACAGTTGCTGGATCGCTCATTTCTTGAATCTCCCATCCGTCAACAGCTTTCTAATTGTGCGGAAACCCGGCTGGTCGGCCTTGGCCGCAGCCTCGATCTCTTCCCAGCTCATCTTCTGGATTTCGCTCCAGGAAGGCGAACCTGGTTCGAGCGGCGCTTTGGTGATCGATCCCTTCTTACCCTTCAATATCTCGCTTACCGATTTGCCTGCATTAGGATTCGGCCGCCGAGGACGGGCTCTCGCCGGTGCGGGTGCCGGTTCTTCGGGTGGCTCTTCACCGCCGCCACCGGGTGGGTCCTCGCCGCCACCACCAGGTGGGCCTTCGCCGCTGCCGCCAGGCGGGCCTTCGCCGCTGCCGCCAGGCGGGCCCTCGCCCCCACCGCCAGGCGGGCCCTCGCCCCCACCGCCGGTGGGGCCCTCGCCGCCACCGCCGGGTGCGCCCCCGCCGCCACCGCTAGGTAGGCCTTCCCCGCCAGCCCCTACACCCTCTCCGGCCGTTTCGGCACTCCCTCCAGCGACAGCAGCGCCTTCCTCTGCGGCTGTGGCACCGTCTGCGAGCATAGCCGCGCCTTGACCGGCTGCGACGGCGCCCTTGCCCAGCGCCGCCGCACCTTCGCCGACGGCGGTAGCCCCTTCGGCGAGAACGGCAGCACCCTCGGCGGCGACTGCACCGCCTTCGGCCGCGACCGAGGCGCCGTCGGTCAGCACGGCCCCAGCAACCACCACTGCCGCCTGGCCTACGCCCTTGCCGATGAACTCGGCGCCGTGCCCGCTGGCAGCCGCCTTCTGGTATTCGCCGTAGACGTTCTCTGCCATGTGGCCGACGGTTTTGGCGCCGCTGACGAGCGCATCGCCCACTTCGGAAGCGGCGTTGCCGGGATCGGTAACCGCGGTCTCGGCGAAGTTGCCGACCGCTTCGGCGCCGTGTTCGACGGTGTTGAGCGCGTCATCCCGCGCCTTCTCGTCGGTGGCCAGCGCATAGGCTTCCTTGCCGGCGCCTTCGGCGAGCGAGACGACGCCCTTGGCGAGACCTTCGACCCCGCCCACCACGCCTTCAACCACGCCCTTGTTGAAGTCGGTGACGGTGTTGACGACGCCCACGGCATCGCTCGCCGCAGTATTGGCGGAACTGCCGACCGCGCCTGCCGCCTGGCCGATCATAGAGTCGGGACCGGCTGCCTGCACGACCGCCTGGGTGACATCGCCGGTGACCTGGGCCGCCGTATTGATAGCGCCAGTCGCGGCGTCGGCGACGGTCTGGTTGGTGTCGGTAATGACTTTGCCGGCAGTGTCGAGCAGACCACTGCCGGCGTCGATCGCGGTATTGGCGACATCGCTTGCGACGTGCCCAGCGGTGGAGACGACGCCGTCGGCGGCATCGCCCAACGCCTGGCCGAAATTGCCCGAGCCGACGTCGCCGGCAACCTTCTCGGCCGTGTTGACGGCGCCGCTGGCCGCATCGGCCACGGTGTGGCCGACATCGCTCGCCACGGTCTCGACGGTGTTGAGGACGCCGCTGGCCGCGTCGGCGACGGTGTGGCCGACGTCGCTCGCGACGTTCTCGGCGGTGTTGACCACGCCGCTGGCCGCATCGCCTACCGCGCTCGCGGCACTCGACAGCGTACCCAAAAGCCGCCGCTGCTGCTATCGCTGGTCGCACTGTTGTCACCAGCATTGCCGCTGGCATCGCCGCGCGTGTTGATGCCGCAAAACTCGCTGGCCCATTTGTGCTGGCCGTCGTTCAGCGTCGAGGTGGAGGCGTCCGCGCTGCCCGCTGTCGATGTCCCCGCCTGGTCGTCGGGCGCGGCCGAGGTTGCGGGGTCGAGCGACTGATCATCCATGGCGGGAAATCCTTGTGCATGCGAGCGGCGCCGGGGTTCACCTGATTGCCTTCGATAGCGCCGCAAGCGTCGCGTTCATGGTCTTCTGTATTGACATCGGCACAAACGGATTGCTGTCCAGTGCAGCAATCGTCTGATCGCTCGCCACGTGATTCTCGTAATCATGCAGGATGCGCTGCGCCTCCTGCACCAGCTTGGAGCGCTGTGCGTCATCGGTCGCGTTGTTGAGCTCATCCAGCTTGTGCGAGAGCTTCTCGTCGAGTGTATCCGGTCCTGTATCCACCCGCGATCGGAACGCCTTGACGAGATCCGTCTCCATGTCGTGGCCCTTGAGGGCGGTGGCGAATGCGTCGTGGAGTCCGCCCAGATCCTTCTCCACCTTCTGCCGGGTCGCGACCCAAGCAACGCGTGCTTTGGCGATTTGGGGTGCGGCTGGTTTGCCGACCGCTGTTTGCGCGTCCGAGGTTTGCGGGGCGGCAGGAGCAGCGGCCTGCGCCACCGCCTCCATCCAGCATGGCCTGGAGGCTGTTCACATGCCCGCTGGCGATCTGAAGATCGCCGCTCTTCAGACTTGCCTGGGCCTGCGCAACGATACCCTTGAGCGCGTCCCGTTGTGAGGGATCGGCGGCGACGATCGGCATCAACTGCTTGACCACCGCAGTCAGCGAAGCCATGAGCCCGGCTGCATCTTGGCCGGACTGCTGGCGGAGCGCTGCGCTGTCGTTCGGGTTAAGCGAAGGCCCGGCCTGCGACTGCGGATCGGCACCGCCCGACGATGCCGGATCCTGCGGCATGGTGTCGTCGGTATCGGCCGCGTCCGCGCTGGCGGTTGCCGGACTGTCGGCGGGATCCTGACCCCCAATGGAATCCTGACCCGCGATGGGGTCCTGATCCTGGCCCGCAGATGTCGTGCCGCTGGCGGCGTCGATGGCCTGCTGCAGCACGTCGATCCCGGCGGCCGCCTGGGCAAGATCACCACGCTTCAGGCTTGCCTGCGCATCCGTCGCCAACTCGGCCAATGCAGACTTTTTCGAGGGATCATTGGCGATCACATCCATCATGCGCTTGACGAGTGCCGTCAGTCTGCTGGTCAAGGTCGCTGCGTCAGGCTGACCGTCGGTCGGCGCAGGATCGGAACCGGACGGCGGCGCGGCGTCGGGATCGCTATCGGCGTCACTGTCGTCCGCCGCACCTTCGTCGCCTTGCGCCGCCGCTTCACTCTGCTGGTCTTCCTGATCCTGGTCCTCTTCGGGCTCGCCTTCGCAGGACTCCACCGGAGTCCCGTCTTCCAGCAGGATCTGTACCTTGTTGCAGCCGGTTCCTTTAAGCGCGATCACCAGTTTTCGCGCCATGCCTGATGCAGCCTTGTTCACCATGAACCGAGCGAGCTTCGGTTCATTGGGATCGATCGAAACCGTGCCCCAGCGGGAATTCTTGGCCTCGGGCGCCTGATCCTTGATGCTCTTTTCCAGCGCGCGCGGTTGTTTGCGCTTATCCAGGATGACGATCGGCTTGCCATCGCCGCCCAGCGCGAACGCTGCATGGATCGGATCCTTGGAGCGAGCCTGAGCAAGCGCTTCAGGTCCGCACGCGCCATGCCGACCGGTTCCTTTGCCGCCGCAGTTGCCATTGTTATTTGTACCTCCAACGAGAGACCGACGAGAGATTGGGATGTCGTGGTGGCGGGCGCTGTGATCCGGCGCACACCAGCAGATTAATTTGAGCGTCCTTATACCGCGCTGGATCACTCGATGACCGCAGGGTGTCGCGAGCGATGCATTCGAGCACTTTGTTGATGCATCGGTTCACACGGCATAGTTCGCGCAGCACTGCGCTACATCGGTGCCGCCTTGTTGCCTGTTCAGGTGACGTCATGAGCCGGCGGTTACCTGATTCCGCATCGGATGCTGTGCATTGGTTCACAGCAAAAGGCCGCAGGTCTGGTCATGCCGTCGCTCGGCAGTTCGGAAATTGTGCCCGGGTCGCCGAGCGGCGATGGTCGTGCTGCCACTGCGATGAAGGAGGGTCGATTTCCATGCACGAAGAATTGGGGCGGCGGCGATGCTGCCGACCTGACCGAAGATGCGCCGGCGGGCGAAAATCTTGAACTGGATCCTGACTTCGGCGCTTTGGACGGGCCGCGCAGGGACGGCCCGAAACGCAGTACGGCGATATGATCAACGCGGCCGTTCCGCCGGACTGGAAGGATACCGAAGCGCTGGCACTGAACCTGCTTGAGCGCACCCGGGACTTGCGCGTACTGAGCTATCTTGCGGTGGCACGACTACATCTGACGGGGCTGTCGGGCTTTGCTGAGGTGCTAAGTCAAATACGGTGGCAATTGGAGCACCGGTGGCCGCACGTGCATCCGCAACTGGATCCGGAGGATGCGAACGATCCCACGTTGCGTGCAAACGCGTTGCTGCGGCTTCGCGATCCTATCGGGGTCCTGCGCGGAATCCGTGATCTTCCTTTGGCAGACACGCCACGCGGCACGGTAAGCTGGCGCGACATCGCGACCGCGCGCGGCCTGATCGAGCCGGAACCTGGGCGCAACCAAGCTGAGCGAGGCATTCATCCGCGGCGCCTTTCAGGCAACCCAGCCCGCGCGCCGGAAGGCGCTTCGCTCTGCTGTAGACCAGGTCGGTGGAAGAAATAGAGGCCATTCCGCGCATTTTCGAAGCGCAGGCTGGCGCACAGACCGGTCCTAATTTCGATGATCTTGTTCAAACTCATCGACAGATATCCGCAAGGAGCTGCTTGCGGTCGGGGAAGTAACCGCCGAGCCCGCCGAAAGCTGCGCCGGTCGACCGAGCGATCGCAGATGACGTGCCCATGAACCGCTGCGCATCCAGTTCGTCTCCCCTCACTGGCTCCGCCGCGTCCCGTCGAAGCACTTGTCGACGACCGCAGTATCCAGCCGTGAAGACGCTCTACATCTGCTCGAGATTGCTGCCGCCTACTTTCGACGGAATGAACCCTCGAGCCCCTTGCCGATCCTGATCGATCGGGCACGGCGACTGGGGAGAATGCAATTCATGGACATCCTGCGTGACCTCGCACCCGAGGGGTTGGTGCAGGCCGAACTGGTAGCGGGGCGCACGGCGGAACCCGAGCGGTGCAGCCGTTGTCCTGACGGAGCGTACCAGATCTTCGGCCTGACAAGCATTGTCGGAAAACAGCCGGTCAAGTGAATTGGCTCACAGCTACCGCACGACCGTCACGATAATGAGCGCCAACCACACTGGAGGAACCTCGAGTGGCAAAGCTAGCAGTCAGAAATTCATCGCTCGGAACCGTGCCCCAAGGGTTCAGATCGAATACGACGTCGAGACCTACGGTTCCGAGAAAAAGGTGCAGTTGCCGTTCGTGGTCGGGGTCATGTCCGACCTGTCCGGCAAGCCGGTAGAACCACTGCCGGCGGTCGCCGATCGCAAGATGCTGGAGATCGACGTCGACAACTTCGATAGCCGCATGAAGGCGATGCAGCCCAGAGTGGCATTCATGGTGCCGAATACGATGACCGGCCAGGGCAACATCGCGGTCGACATCACCTTCGAGAGCATGGACGACTTTTCGCCGGCAGCTATCGCCAGGAAGGTCGATAGCCTGGCGAAGTTGCTGGAAGCTCGCACGCAACTGTCCAATCTCCTGACTTATATGGACGGCAAGAGCGGCGCCGAAGAGCTGATCAGAAAGGTCCTGAATGATCCGGGCCTGCTGCAGACTCTGGCGGCACAACCGGCACCCGGCACGAGGTGACCACGCCAGCAGGGAAGACGCCTGATGTCCGAGACAGTCACTGCGATCGAGACCGCTGCACCTGTCGCCGCGACGCACAGTGACTTCGAGTCCCTGATCAATCGGGAGTTCAGGCCGACCAGCGACCGCGCCCGTGAAGCCGTGACTACAGCGGTCAGGACCCTGGCGCAGCAGGCGTTGGCGCAGACCGATCTTGTGTCCGACGACGCTTTGGTGGCCATCAACGAGATACATGAAGGCGATCGACGCCACCATGACCGAGCAGGTCAATCTGATCATCCACCACGAGGATTTCCAGCAGGTCGAAAGCGCCTGGCGCGGGCTGCATTACCTGGTGAACAATACCGAGACGGATGAAATGTTGAAGATCAAAGTATTCAACATTTCCAAAAAGGAACTTGGCAAGACCCTGAAGAAATTCCGTGGCACTGCCTGGGATCAAAGCCCGATCTTCAAACGGATCTACGAGGAAGAGTACGGACAGTTCGGCGGCGAGCCGTTCGGTCTGCTGGTTGGCGACTACTACTTCGACCATGCACCGCAAGATACCCAGTTGCTGGGTGATATCGCACAGGTTGCTGCCGCGGCGCACGTTCCTTTCATTGCCGGTGCCGACTCCGAGCGTGATGCAGATGGAGAGCTGGACCGAGCTTGCCAACCCGCGCGATCTGACGAAGATATTTCAGACCCCGGAATACGCGGCGTGGCGCTCCTTACGTGAGAGCGAAGACTCGCGCTACATAGGCCTGTGCATGCCACGCTTCCTGGCGCGGCTGCCGTATGGCGCCAAGACCGATCCGGTCGATGAGTTTGCGTTCGAGGAAGACATCGAGGCCGCCGACCACCACAACTTCGCATGGTGTAATTCGGCGTACGCGATGGCCACCAACGTGACGCGCGCATTCAAGCTGTATGGATGGTGCTCCAATATCCGCGGCGTCGAGAGCGGTGGCGCGGTGGAGGGTCTGCCCACCTATACGTTCCCGGATGATGATGGCGGTGTGGCGATGAAATGCCCAACCGAGATCGCGATCAGCGACCGGCGTGAAGCGGAACTGGCCAAGAACGGCTTCATTCCTCTGATATTCCGGAAGAATTCGGATTTCGCGGCATTCATCGGGGCACAGTCCCTGCAGAAACCGCAAGAATACTACGATCCGGCGGCTACAGCGAATGCCAATCTTGCCGCGCGCCTGCCTTATCTGTTCGCAACCTGTCGTTTTGCCCATTATCTGAAATGCATGGTGCGCGACAAAATCGGCGCCGCAATGAGCAAAGAACAGGTGCAGGCATGGCTGCAATCGTGGTTGCTACGCTATGTTGACGGGTCACCATCAACCAGCACCCTCGAGTACAAAGCAACGCATCCGCTGGCTGATGGAAGTGTCGAGCTTGAGGAGAACGAGGAAAATCCTGGGTATTACAGCGCCAAGTTCTTCCTTAAGCCACATTACCAACTGGAGGGTCTGACCGCCTCGCTTCGTTTGGTTTCGAGAATGCCAAAGTAGCAGCTCCGCCCGATCCGGACTACCCCTAACCTCAGGAGCCCGACATGGCTGTCGAAGGCTACATGTACTTTCAAGGATACGATTCGAAGTATCCTGGCGTCCGAGTCGACGGTAAAGCTGGATAAGAAGGCGACCGGTGACTGTGATATCATCCAGCCCTTTTTGGATGCGCAGAAAGCCAATAAGGAGGATGGTGCGGCAAGCAATCTGTTCGAGATCGAGGACTACAGCTTCGATATCGAGCAGACCTTGGGCATCGGCAGCCAAAGCACCGGCATCGGCACTGGAAGGTGCCAGTTCAATCCCTTCAGCATCACCCGCAAGGTCGACCGTGCCTCGCCGATCTTCTTCAAGATGGCCTGCTGCCGGAAAGTCGTTTCATACCGTCGGCCTCGGGATTGCGCAAGAGCGCGGGTAACGAGGCCTCCGGCGTGATGTATCTTTCATTCACCTTCAAGCTGGTGGCTGTAAAGACCGTAAGCTGGGCGCATGATGATGAAGCGCCCAAGGAGACCGTGACGTTCGAATATGGTGGAGTAATAGTACAGTACTCGCCGCAGGAATCGAGTGGCAGGCTCACCAAGATAATACCCGGTGGCTGGAATCGGGTCAGGAATGTCGCCATCGACAATGTCAATTCGGGCGACTGGGACATCAAGTAGTCAGCCGGTAAGGGGAGCCATTCCGTGAGCGCTCGCGATCTGCTGCGATCGGGCGACCCTTCGGCGCGCTGGCGGCGCTGAAACTGGAGGTGCGAGCGGCACCCGACGATCCACGCCTGCGCACGTTCCTGTTTCAGCTCTTCTGCGTCACCGGCGACTGGGAGCGGGCACGCACGCAGCTTTCGGTGGCTGCTCAACTCGATCCGCTCGCCATACCGATGGCACAGACTTACGCAGGCGGTCATTCGCTGCGAATTGCTGCGCGAGCAGGTGTTCCAGGGAGAAGCCTCGCCGGCAGTGCCTGGCAACCCAGATCCGTGGCTGCCGTCGCTCATCGAGGCCACGAGGCTGCTGTGCCATGGAGAGCCGCATGCTGCGGCCAGGCTGCGCGATGACGCATTGATGCAGCGCCGGCGAGCGAGGGCTCGCTCAATGGCAGCCCGTGTGCCTGGATTGCCGATGCCGACCCGCGGCTGGGACCGGTGCTGGAGGTGTTCGTCAACGGGAGCTATCTATGGGTCCCCTTCGAGCGACTGCGCGCGCTGAGACTGGAGGAGCCAACCGATCTGCGTGACCAGGTTTGGATGCCGGCAAACTTCACCTGGAGCGATGGCAGCGAGGCATATGGCTTCATCCCGACACGCTACCCTGGTTCGCCTGCTGCGACCGACCCTGCACTTGCTCTCGCTCGCACGCACCGCCTGGCGCGATGCAGCTCCGGGCTGGTCACTGCCACTGGGCAGCGCGTACTGGTGACCGACAGCGACGAGACAGCGCTGATGGACGTTCGCAGTCTTCAACTCTACATCTCGCTCTCATGCCCTCGCGGGCGCAGGCTGACGATGCGCATTCATCGATGTCCGGTCTGAAGAGTCGCGAGAGGTTGCAACCCTCTCTGCTGGACCGCCTGACGGATCATGCACCGGCGCAAAAGCGCGACGGGCCGGATCAGCAGGTGCTGAACATGGCGCAGTTGCGCCAAGCCGTGCTGCGCGATCTTGACCGCGTTGCTCAATACCAGCAACCTGGGCTCATTGCAGGAGCTTTCCGATTTCCCGCTGGTCGCCCGCTCGACGCTCAATTTCGGCATGCCAGGTTTTGCCGGCATGATGGATTTGCCGTCACGCCTGGTGGCGCTTGAACGCGAATTGCCGAAGCCATCCAGACCTTCGAGCCGAGAATACGGCCACAGACGTTACGGGTTCGCCTGGGCAGCTCGCGAGATGAGGCTACGGGCACCGCAGTGGTTTTCGAGATCCAAGGCGAATTGTGGGGCCAACCGGCGCCGGTGCAGTTATTTCTGGAGACATTGATCGAGGTCGAAACCCGTGTCGCCATGGTGCGCGAGCTGAAGGATGTCACGTTGATGGACCCGCGGCTGCTGCGGCATTACGAGAACGAGCTGCAGTTCCTGCGCGACATGGGAGCCGAATTTGCCGCCGAGTTCCCCAAGGTTGCGGCAAGGCTTGATCTTGGCAACGCTGAAGTCGCGGACCCCTATGTCGAACGTCTGCTGGAAGGTTTTGCGTTCCTGGCAGCGCGAATTCAGCTCAAGATGGAAGCGGAATTTCCGACTTTCACGCAGTCACTGCTGCAGATGGTCTATCCGCATTATCTGGCACCGACGCCATCCATGGCTATCGTGCAAATCAAGCCGGATGATGCCCTGCGCAGCACGCCCGAGGGGTCGATCTGCCGGCGGGCCTGGAGCTGCGCAGTTGCTGGGCACAGAAGATCAGACCAACTGCGAATTCCGCACGGCCCATTCGATGCGCCTGTTACCGATCGATATTGTCGAAGCGGAGTACATCGCCTCACCGGCGGCGGTAGTCGGGCTTGGCCTGGGTGACCAGGCGAACACGCGTGCCGCCATCAGGCTGCGGCTACGCACGATGGGCGGCATTCCGGTCGCGAAGCTGGGGCTTGAGCGACTGAGCTTCTTCCTGGGCGGACCCGAAAACGCCAGCATGCGACTTTACGAGCAGCTTTCGGCGCATGTCTGCGGGATCGTGGTCCGTCCCGGCACACGGCCGGTTCCCTGGAATGACCGCCTGCCACGCACCGCGCTGCGCCCGGCAGGCTTCGAACCCGAACAGGCGTTGCTGCCGCGATTGCCGGTTTCATTCGATGGCTATCGCCTGCTGCAGGAATATTTCGCCTTGCCGGAGCGGTTCCTGTTCTTCGATCTGGAGGGGCTTGCCCGCTCCGCGATACGCTGCGCCTCGCCCGACATCGAGATCACCATTCTGCTCGACCGCAGTGAGCCAGCGTTGCATGCGTTTGGTCCCGATCATATGCGGCTGTGGTGCACGCCGGCCATCAATCTGTTCGCCAAGCGGAGTGATCGGGTCAACCTGTCGGACCACAAGCGGAACATCTGGTCGTGCCTGACCGTATGCGCCCGCTCGACTACGAGGTGTTCTCGGTCACGGGCATGGAGGGTTTTGCAGCCGATGGCGGCTCGCCGCAGCCATTCTTTCCGTTCTTTGCCGCCAATGATCTCAGCCGTAATCCGGGCCATCGCAGCTATTACATGCTGCGCCGTCAGCCGCAGCGTCTTTCCTCGCGATCGCGGGAACGCGGTGCACGGTCCAGCTATCTTGGTCACGACGTGTATGTTTCGCTGGTCGATGCGGACAACGCGCCGATCAGCGGATCGCTGCGTCAGCTCGGGCTCGATCTGCTTTGCACGAACCGCGACCTTCCCTTGTGGATGCCGGTCGGCAAGCGGCATACCGACTTTACTGTTGTCGTCAACGCGCCTGTCGCATCGATCCGCTGCATTGTTGGACCGACGACGCCGCGTCCGTGTCGGGCCGATGGCGACTATGCCTGGCGGTTCATCTCCCATCTCGGGCTGAACTACCTGTCACTGACCGATACCGATGACATCCAAGGGGCGGCGGCATTGCGCGAACTGCTCCGGCTATATGTGCCGTCCGGTGTGTCGCAAGCGTCTCGCCAGCTCGATTCGCTGTTATCGGTCGCCAGCATGCCGGTGGTGCGCCGCATTCCGGGTAGCGGGCCGCTTTGTGCGGGTCGTGGGCTGGAGGTGACGCTGACGCTTGACGAAAGCCCACTCGGCGGCGGCAGTGGGATCCTGCTGGGTGCGGTGCTGGATCGCTTTTTTGCCAAGTACGTTTCGATCAACGGGTTCACCGAGACGGTGCTTCGCACCTCTGATCGCGGCGAGATCATGCGCTGGCCACCGCAATTCGGTCGTCGGCACTTGCTGTGAGCCTCACGGCCTCCATCGTGGAGCCTGGCGCCCCGGAACTGGTGCACGACGCGGATTGTCCGCCGGCATCACCGGATTTGGCAGCGACCGCAGGTGGGTTGCTGGAGCGGCTGCGGCAAGCGCCGGAGAAGTTCGACTTCTTCGCCATCATGCGTCAGTTGGAGGCGGCGTTTGCGCATCGGCCTGGCTTCGGCCGCAGTGTCCGGCCGAGTGAAGATCCGCTGCGCCTTGGACAAGAACCGGCCGTCAGCCACGCGCCGGCCTCGCTTGCCGGTACGAAGTTGGCGCTGAAGGTCGTCCAGACCGGCTTTTGGTGCATTTCCTTGGCCTATTCGGACCGGACGGGCCGCTGCCGCTGCATCTGACCGAATATGCTCGCGACCGGCAGCGCAATCATAACGATCCCACGCTGCAACGCTTCATCGATCTTTTCCATCACCGTGGACTTTCACTGTTTTACCGTGCCTGGGCGGACGTGCGGCCGACCGTCAGTTTCGATCGGCCGCAGCGCGACCGATTCGGTCACTATGTCGGTGCGCTGATCGGCCTCTCTACACCGGGGCTGCGCAATCGCGACGCTATGCCCGATCTGACGAAGCTGCATTTCGCTGGTCTGTTGGCGGCACAGACCGAGAAACGCCGAGGGATTGGGCCAGATGCTCTCGGCGTTCTTCACCATGCCGGTGCGGGTTGAGAGCTTCTGCGGTGCCTGGCTGGCACTGGCAAGGTCCGACTACTCCCGGCTGTCGGGTGGCGCCGCAACAGCGCAACTTGGCCGGTCGACGCTGCTCGGCGGACGGGTCTGGAGCCAACAGCACAAATTCCGCGTCGTCTTTGGACCCCTGAGCCTGGCGGAATATGAACGACTGCTGCCGGGCGGGCTAAGCTTTCACCGGCTGGTGCCGATCGTACACAACTATGCCGGTGATTTGCTGATCTGGAGTGTGAACCTCATTCTTCGCGCCGAGGAAGTTCCGGCCATTCGGTTGGGGCAGCAAGGCCGACTTGGCTGGACCACCTGGCTGATGCCGCGTGCCAGTCACAACGGACGCGGCAGACCTGCACCTGGACGCCGGCGCCGACAGCTACGCGAGCGTCGCTTGATCAGGCCGCTGGTCGCACCTCCATGAAGGACGATGGACGATGACCGACATCAGTCGCGCCGCCCTGTTCGGCAAACTCAATCCGGTTTCGTTCCGCACCATCGAGGGAGCGACGGTCTTCTGCAAATTGCGAGGCAACAGCTATGTCGAGCTGGTGCACTGGCTGCACCAGATCCTGAACGCGGAGGATAGCGACGTTCGTCGGCTGGTGCGACACTTTCAGATCGATCCGTCGCGGCTGGCAGCCGACCTGACCGCAGCGCTCGACCGACTGCCGCGCGGCGCAACGGCAATATCGGATTTCGCCCCGCAAATCGAAGAGGCGATCGAGCGCGGGTGGCTGTTCGCGACCTTGATGTTCGCGGACCCGTCAGATCCGCACAGGCCATTTGATGCTTGCCATGGTGAAGACGCCGACATTGCGCAATGCGCTTGTCGCCACGTCGTCGCAGTGGGGGCGAATCCAGGCCGATGCGCTGTCCGAGGACTTCAACGCCATTCTCGACGGCTCGCCCGAGGCGGCGATGTCGGCAACGGACGACCGCAGTGGGGCTGTCCCTGGCGAGAATGCCGCCATTGCACCCGCTGCAATGGGGCGTCTGGATGCGCTGGCGCGTTTCTCAATTGACCTGACCCAACGTGCCCGCGATGGCGAGATCGACGCGGTGACCGGTCGTGATCCGGAGATACGCCAGATCATCGACGTGCTGATGCGGCGAAGACAGAACAATCCGATCCTGACTGGCGAGGCGGGCGTTGGCAAAACTGCGGTGGTCGAAGGCTTCGCTTTGCGAATCGCCCAAGGTGACGTGCCGCCCGCACTTCGCGATGTCAGCGTCCGCATGCTCGACCTGGGGTTGCTGCAGGCAGGCGCCAGCATGAGGGGCGAGTTTGAAAGTCAGGCTTCGACAGGTGATCGATGAAGTACAGAGCTCGCCCAGGGCTGATCATCCTGTTCATCGACGAGGCGCACACGCTGATTGGCGCCGGCGGTGCCGCCGGCACCGGTGATGCGGCCAACCTGCTGAAGCCGGCCTTGGCGCGTGGCACGCTTCGCACGATCGCCGCGACGACCTTTGCGGAATACAAGAAATATTTCGAGAAAGATCCGGCCCTGACGAGACGGTTCCAGATGATACAGATCAAGGAGCCGGACGAGGAAAATGCCATCGCGATGATGCGCGCTGTCGCAGGCTCCCTGGAACAGCACCACTGCGTACAGATCCTGGATGAGGCGATCGAGGCCGCGGTGCGGCTTATCGCATCGCTATATCCCGGCACGGCAGATGCCTGACAAGTGCTTCAGTCTGCTGGATACCGCCGCCGCCCGAGTAGCCGTGAGCCAGCACGCTGTACCGCCTGCGTTGGAGGACTGCCGCCGGTAGGATTACGCGGCTCGAAACAGAACAGATGATTATCGGGCGCGAAATGAGCATCGGGATCGATGCCGGAGCGCGAGCGGACCGTGTCTCTGACGCGATGCGACGCGAGCGGGAGAGATTGGCCGAACTGGAGGAACGCTGGAAAGAGGAAACGCGGCTGGTGCTCGAGATTCTGAATTTGCGTCGGCGGCTGTGCGAGGCCACCGCCCAGAACGGCGTGGCCGGCTTCCATGATCATACGACACGGGTACAATGCTCGAAGAATTGCGCGCCATGCAGTCGAGCCTTGCATGGCCGTCAGGGCGAAGCGCCACTGATCCTGCCCAGTGTTGATGAGCAGGCGGTTGCGGCTGTGGTGGGCGATTGGACCGGTATTCCGGTGCAACGCATGGTCCGCAACGAGGCGGAGTTGGTGCTTACACTGGCAGACACGCTGGCATGCCGCGTGGTCGGGCAGGACCACGCACTACGCATGATTAGCTCGCCGGATGCAGACCGCTCGCGCCGGACTCGATAATCCGGCAAGGCCGGTCGGCGTGTTCATGCTGTGTGGCCCCTCAGGCGTTGGCAAGACCGAGACGGCGCTGGCGATCGCCGAGGCGCTGTTCGGGGGCGAGGAAAATCTGATCACCATCAATATGAGCGAATTTCAGGAGGCGCACACGGTCTCGACGCTGAAGGGTGCACCGCCGGGTTATGTTGGCTATGGCGAGGGTGGTGTGCTGACCGAGGCGGTGCGTCGGCGCCCATATTCGGTTGTGCTGCTCGATGAGATCGAAAAGGCGCATCCTGATGTGCACGAGATCTTCTATCAGGTGTTCGACAAGGGTCGCATGGAGGATGGCGAAGGCCGCTTGATCGACTTCCGCAACACGCTGATCCTGCTGACTTCCAATGTTGGCGCCGATCTTGTCATGTCGATGTGCCGCGATCCGGAGCTGATGCCGCGATTACGACGAGTTGGCGAAAGCGCTGCGTCAGCCGCTGCTGAAGGTGTTCCCGCCGGCTCTGCTGGGGCGAATGGTCACCGTTCCATATTTGCCACTCAGCGACGCGGTGATGGAGCGATGATCGTTCGCCTGCAACTCGGCTCACATCGCCGCCCGCATCAGTGAGCGTCATCAGCTCTCCTTCAGCTATGATCCGGGCGTGATCAGCTTAATTCTCAGTCGTTGCACGGAGCCTCGAGAGCGGTGGGCGGATGATCGACGCCATCCTTACCAACACGCTGCTGCCCGATATCAGCGGTGGATTGCTCCGCCGGGTGCTCGCCTCGGAAGCCACCGGCATGGTGCATGTGGGCGTGGCGGAGGAAGGCGGCTGACCTACACCTTCGGCTAGAAGACCTGGCGCCCGCGCACAAAAGCCACAGCCACGGCGGGGGACTGTGGCTTAGTTCACTGCGCCATTGAACGCACGGGCCTACATCGGCTTCGCGTTCGGGTGGTTCGCGGTGTGATCTCCAAGCCGTTGGACTGCGTGGAGCGGGCCTATCGCCAATTGCACTCGGCGTATCGCGGCTTGCGCGTGGGGATGGTTGCTGGAGGAGAAAAGATTTTCGGTCGGCATCCGGACAGAAGGATCGGGCGCGTGGAATACGAAGTAAGCTTTGGGCATCTCGGCAAGAGCCGGCCTGCAACGCTGGGTCCAGCCTTTCGCATTGCCGTACTCGGCGATTTCTCAGGCCGTGCCAATGCCGGCGTGCTGGAGGCCGGGGCCGCGTTGGCGGCGCGCAAGCCTCACAAGGTTGACGTTGATAACCTTGATGCGCTGCTGGAGCGGATGTCCGTCAGCGTGTCGGTTCCAGTCGACGAGAATGGCCAGGTGCTGTCGGCGCCGGTCAACTCGTTAGATGATTTCCATCCCGACCAGCTTGTTGAGAACCTGCCGCTTTTCGAGGAGCTGTTGCAGTTGCGGCGCGACTTGCAAGGCCGTGCAGGATTCGACCGAGCGGCGAAGCAGGTCATGTCCTGGTCCGGCGAGGCGGCGCTGCCGGCCAGTCCACGCACGGCGCTCACGAAGCAGCGTCATCGCCGCAGACCGCAAACTATCGGATTTCGCCCGCCTGACCGGACGCAAGCCGGCGGCCGAAGCCGAAGCAGGCGAACTGATCCGCCGTCTGGTCGGACCATTTGTTGTGCCCGAGCGCGATGCGCGACAGGATGCGCTGCTGGCACGGGTGGATCGTGGCCCTGTCCGACGCGATGCGTCGGGTCCTGCACCACCCGGACTTCCAGGCGGTCGAAGCATTGTGGCGTGGTGTGGAGCTGCTGGTGCGCCGCATCGAGACCGACGCGCGTTTGCAGATCGTGCTGTACGACATTTCGGCCGAGGCACTTGCTGCCGATGTCGCACGTTCGAATGCGCTGGAGGAGTTGGCGCTGTATGAGCTTTTGGTCGAACAGCCGGCGCTGGATGCGGATCTGGGTTCATTGTCGCTTATCGCGGGGCTGTACCTGCTTCGAGGCAACGCCACCACATGCCGACTTGCTTGGCCGCATCG
Organism: uncultured Alphaproteobacteria bacterium; assembly: GCA_963758595.1. Classification (GTDB taxonomy): domain Bacteria; phylum Pseudomonadota; class Alphaproteobacteria; order Acetobacterales; family Acetobacteraceae; genus JAMXLO01. Next base: position 71,456 of record CAVWWB010000020.1, on the reverse strand, counting down.
CGCAGATCGCCGCTGCCGCCGGCGCGCCATTCCTGACCGGCATTGGCGTGGACGCACTGAAAATTCCGATCCACGAATGGCATCCGCTGACCCGAAAAGCATGGACGGCACTGCGCGAGCTTCCGGCCAGCGCCTATCTAGGTCTCGCGACGCCGCGGTTCCTGCTGCGCATGCCCTATGGCAAACGCACCGACCCGATCAACTCCTTCGGCTTCGAGGAATTCACGCCGCCATGGTGGGCTTTCAGGCATGCTATGGGGCCATCCGGCCCTGCTGTGGAGCATTCTGATCGCCGAGACCTGGCGAGCGCGACAGCAAGGCGATGCAACTCGGCAATGTTACTACGCTGGGTGATCTGCCGGTCTATGTCTATCAGGATAGCGACGGCGAGCAGATCGCACTGCCTTGCACCGAGCGGCTGCTGAGCGAGCGCCAGGCCGCGCAGGTGGCCAGCACAGGTGCCACTCCCGTGCTTAGTTTGCGTGGTCGACCGGAAGTCCGGGTCGGCGGCTTCAGATCGGTCGCAGGCGGCATGCTCGCGGGTCGTTGGGCTCCGCTCGAACTGAAGATAGCGGCCTCTGTTGCGGCCGAGTACACCCAACGCATTGATCAGCCCCCGCACCTGCGGTCGCACCCGACGGTGCCGACCAGTCGAAACGAGTTACCGCGCCGGAAAAGATCGACAGTGACGAACTCGATTCACTGCTGACCGGATTGGATGCGCCTGCGGCGGCTGCAACCCGCTTACACCGGTTACATGCGGAGAGCTCAGCGCCGGACGCGTCCACCGATGACGCCGAGAACGATCTGGATGCGCTGCTGAACAGCCTAGGTGCGACCCGCCCCCAGTCGAGGAAAATGCAACAGAACCTGATCTGGATGCGCTACTTGCATCGTTGAAGTAGTCCGGAGCCGCAATGTTCCAGCTTATGGCAGACGCAGATGTCATTGCCGGTTCAGAAGCATGTCGATCCGCTCAATTTCCGCCGGCAGCCCTCTGCTCATGTGTCACCTGGCGGCTTGCACGAACGATCCGCGACCAGGCCACTCCAAGTGTCGCGAGTTCCGCCTCGACCACGCGCGCTGCGGAGCTTGGCCAGATCAGTCTGCAGCGCCTCGCTTTCCGGTGCCAAATAACTGACCAGCACCACCTCCGCGCTAGCGATCTCGGTGGCGCGCTGCAGCGAACTTCGCGGATCGTTGCGCGAGCCTATCTCGTCCAACTGCGCAGACCATTGGGTGAAAACAATCACCTTGCTCTGCCGTACCACGAATTCGCGCAACGATCGCGGGTTGATCAGCCACGGAACGTCAACTCCGGCGTTCGTCGCCGCTCGCTCTCCGACCACAGACGATCGATGTCTGAATATGAATCTCGCACGCGACGAATTCAATGGTGATGTTTGCAGGCAACGTGCCGGCCAGGAGGTCGTCGATGTACATTTCCCCGGTGACCAACCATGTCCGGCCGCCGCTCTCGGCTAATACAATGTCGGCCATTCATTTCTCCTGCGGCGTTGCAGTCGTGCTGTGGCAAGGATGGACTGCCTGTTCGAGCGGGCGCTTGCGTCGTGTCTCTGATCCTGACCTTGACCGGAGGCCCAACCCAGGGGCTGGACAAGAGCCGTTCGCTTTCGAGCGGAAGCCTATCGATTGGTCGTTCCGCTGGCAATGATTGGGTACTTCCGGACCCGGAACGCATCCTGTCCAAAACGCATTGCATGATCACGGCAGAGAACGGCCGATACATTCTGACCGATCTCAGTTCTAACGGCATCTATGTGAACGGGTCGTATGCAGGCGACATCGCGGCACTCCCGCACTGCTCTGAAGCAAGGCGATACTCTGCGCATAGGCAATTACGTTGTCGCAGTGGCTGAGTTGAGCGAAAACCGGATATCCGCCGAGTGACGACGCCGGCGACGAGCCACGCCACGAAGACCCGCTAGACCTCGAATCGCTAGGTCGCGTGCCGAACCCGGCATTTCGGCACCCGATAGTCACAGGTTCCAAGCAATCCGCGCGGAGACGATCCATTCGACCGCGAAAGCCTGCGCGTTTCCGGAGAGACGCATGCGGATGACGATCTGTTTCGCGGGGCAAATTCCGAGCAAAGCGTGGCAAGGCGCACCACAGGCCGATCACGTTCCGGCTCCGGCACAGGCGGTACCGCGGATACGGGTCTTCGCGCAACGAACCGCGCCCGAAGATCGATATCGACGACCTGATTGGAGAGCTGGTGCCCACGGGCGCGATGCGCATGCCGCAGATGGCTGCGGCACAGCCCGGCCCGTTACCGCGAGCGACTTGCCGCCAACATTGCAGCCGGCTCTCGTTGAGCCGAAGACGGCCGAACCTCCCGCGCCCAGGACCCCGGTCGGCCGAGCTGGGCCCTGTTGAGCCGACAGCCGGAGCGAGGTTCCATGGCATCGGCCAGTTCCGAGGCGCATAGGGTTTTGCTGGCTTTTCTCGACGGCGCCGGCGTGCCGGTGGAGCGCGCTGATAACCGAGACCCCGAGATGGTGCTGCGCGCCGCCGGCAACATCTTTCGTGCCATGGTTGAAGGCATCAGAGAGATCCTGCTGTCGCGCTCGGCGATCAAAGGCGAGATGGGGGTCCTGCAGACGCTGATCCAGGCGGACGGCAACAACGCCTTGAAGTTCTCTGTCACCGCAGGTGATGCGGTCGCATCGCTGCTTGCGCCAGCACGGCCGGGGTATATGGATCCGCTCGCCGCGGCCGAAGAGGCTTTTACCGACATCAAGCAGCATGAGCTCGCGGTGATCGTAGGTGTGCGCAGCGCGCTCGACGGATTGCTGCGACGTTTTGACCCGAACGCACTGGAGCAACGATTGAGTAAGGACAAGCTGCTGGACGCTGTGCTGCCGAGTGCGCGCAAGGCGCGGTACTGGGATGTCTTCCGCACGATCTACAGCGACATCTCGCGTGAGGCGGAGGACGATTTCCACTCGTTGTTCGGGCGTGCGTTTGCCAAGGCCTACATGGCCCAGACCCGGAAGGATTGAGGAGAAGCCAATGGAGCGCTGGATGAGCGCCAATCGCCGGCGAACGGTCGCCACCGGCCCCCAGATGCTGGTCGGTGTGCTCCTGACGCTGGCAGCCTGCTCATCATCACCGCCTCCGCCGCCGCCGCCGCACCTACTCTTGCGAATGTGCAATTGACACGCCACCGGCGACAGCAATCCCACGGCTGAGGGCCAGGGAGCCCCTGTCGCCATTCGCGTTTATCAGCTCGCATCGAAGTCACGCTTCGAAGGGGCGGAATTCTATAACCTCTTCAATGGTGATGCAGCTGCACTTGGAGCCGATCTTATCGCCAAGGATGAGCTGATACTCATCCCGGGGGGTAACAAGTCACTCAAATTGATGCCGACCGACGCGGTGCACGCTATCGGCGTCTTTGCGGCGTTCCGAGACTTTTCGCACGCGACCTGGCGCGTCGACTGCGACCTTCCCGCGCACCAGACGACGGCGATCAGCGTCACCGCCGGACGGGACGGCATCAAGTTGGTGGCAGCGCAATCAAGACCAGCGGGGCATTGAAATGGGCTGGGAGAACAAGGTCGTCTGGGGTGAGGGCCTGTTCCTTCAGCCGCAGCATCTGCAGCAACAGGAGCGCTATATCGAGCGTCTCGTACGCAGCAGCACGGCCGGCCTCGCGCCTTTCAGCTATGGACTGACGAAGCTCGAGATCGATACGGATCTGCTGGTGTTGGGCAAGTTCGCGGTGCGTAGCGCGGCGGGCATTCTGCCTGATGGAACGCCATTCAGCATTCCCGATTTCGGCGATCATCCTGCTCCGCTCGATCTGCCGGAAACGCTGCGCAACGCGGTCATTCATCTGACGGTGCCGGCCCGCCAGCCAGGCGCGATCGAAACCGCGCCGGCGGAACGCCTCGAGACGGGCGCCCGCTTCGCCATTGCGGAACACGAGGCCGTCGATACGAATGCCGGCTATCAATCGGTCGCGATCCGTGCCGATCGGCAAATTGCGCCTGCGCTACGCGCTCGACGCCGACAGCCGGGCAGGCAATGTTGCACTGGGGCTTGCCCGCATCGTCGAGATCCGCCCGGACCGCTCCGTGGTGCTGGACGAAGGCTACATCCCGCCGGTGCTGTTCAGCGAGGTTTCCACACTGCTTGGCGGCTTCGTCGCACAGCTTGCAAGGCCTGCTGCATCAACGGGTCGATGGACTGGCCGGGCAGGGTGTCCGATGCCGCGACACGCGGAGCAGCAGAGTTTGCCGACTACCTGCTGCTGCAATTGTGCAATCGTTACGAGCCGCTGATTACCCATTTGGCTGCTGCTTCCGGCGCAAATTCATCCAGAAAGTCTGTATCGCGTTCTCATTAGCCTGGCTGGCGAACTGTCGACCTTCACCGATAACAGAAAGCGCCCGCCAACATTTCCGCCCTATCGGCACGATGATCTGGGAGCCACGTTCCGTCCTGTGATTGCGGCGCTACGGCAGGCGCTGTCCGCGGTTATCGAACCGAACGCGGTACCGATCCCGCTGCACGAACGCCGGCATGGCATCCGTGTGGGCCTGATCCCGGAAGACCGGAGCCTGGTGACCGACGCGACCTGGGTGCTGGTGGTGAAGGCACAGATGCCACCGGAGACGTTGCGGCGCAATTTCCCCAATCTGGTGAAGATCGGACCGGTCGAGCAGATCGTCGAACTGATGAATGTGGCATTGCGCGGGATCGAGGTCAGTGCGCTGCCGGTGGTCCCGCGACAACTTCCTTTCTATGCCGGCCGATCCTACTTCGAGCTCGACCGCAGCAGCCCATACTGGGAAGGCCTGACAAGATCCGCGGCAATTGCGATCCACGTCACAGGCGACATTCCCGGTCTGGAAATAGAGTGCTGGGCGATCCGGGGATAATGCATGCGCGATGATCATTCGGCCGCTCCTCGCGGCATGGAGGAGACGATCATACGCCCGCGTCCTGCGGGCGTTGTCGGTGTGCATGCTCGATGCCGGAGCAAAGCGGACGAATTTTCCGCTTTCTCCGGTCGAACACCAACTTGCGCACAATTCCCAAGGTCGGCACCAACGCGCTCATTGCTGCCGCGGCACCGTTGCTCGCGGCTGTCGTCCGCGTGGCCTCTGAGCTTGGTCAGCCGGACGTCGACCACCTGCGCCGCGCTATCATTGCGGCCATGCGCCGTTTCGAGGTTGACGCGATCGCGACGGGCATGGATACGCGCGCGCTGCGTGCAGCCCGTTATGCTCTGTGCGCCACGATCGACGACATCATCCTAAGCACTCCTTGGGGCAAGGCATCGTCGTGGGTGCAGCAGAGCATGACCAGCATTTTCCACAACGAGGTGACCGGCGGCGAGAGGTTCTACGAAATCCTTCAACAGATGCAGGAGGACCTCGGTCACCACGAGCCTGTGGTGGAACTGATGTATTTCTGCATGTCTCTCGGCTTTGTCGGCCGCTATCGGGTGATGCCACGCGGCTCGTCCGCTATGGCGGAATTGCGCGACGGCGTCTATCGAACGATCCGGCAGCGCCGTGGTGACTTCGAGACTGAGTTATCGCCTCATTGGCGCGGCGTCGATGCCGGGCGTCAACGGCCCGTCCGGCGTGTCCCGCTCTGGGCACTCGGTGTGGCCACAGCCGGAGTTGCCGCTACGATCTTCGTCACACTGACGCTGCTGCTGGCCGGTGTCTCCGACGTGGCCTTCGCCGAGTTGTTCGCACTGCCGCCGCGCGGGCAGATTGCGGTGCCTCGAAAAGCACCATTGGTTCCCGCCGTTGTCGGACCGGCGTCTTCCGGCAGCACCGACACCAGCGGGAAAGACCTATGATGCCTTGCGTCGGTTCCTGGATCCGGAGATCCGGGCTGGGCTGGTGCAGGTCATGCAGGATGCGCAGACCGTCACCGTGCGGCTGACCAATCGCAACATGTTCGCTTCGGGCACGGCAAATTTGGCAGGCTCCTACGGCCCGCTGCTGGGCCGCATCGGCGGCGCCCTGAACGATGAGACCGGCAACGTCGTTGTGGTCGGCTTCACTGACAACCAGCCGATCCGTACCCCGCGCTTTCCATCCAATTTCGAGCTGTCGCAGGCTCGTGCCGACGCAGTCGCCGCCTTGCTGCACCTGAATGATCCGCGGCGTTTGCGTGCCCAGGGCAAGGGTGCCGCTGATCCGATCGCATCCAATGCGACGGCCGAAGGGCGGCAGCAGAACCGACGCACGGAAATCGTGCTCGTGCGAACCCCGGACGCAAGGTGAGGTCCCCAGTGTTCCGCGTCATTCACAACGTGCTGCGTTCCCGTTGGACGCAGAGCTTTCTGGTGGTCGTGGTTCTGGCTGTGCTGGTGTGGTTCTGCGGACCTCTACTCGGCTTCGGTCAGCTCCATCCGCTTGACAGTGAACTCGTGCGCTGGATCGTTATCACGCTGCTGTTCGTGTTGTGGCTGGTCAGTAATCTGATCCACGAGATTCGCGCCGCGCGAAGGGACAGGAAGCTAGCGGCCGAGGTCGCCACGGGTGCAGCATCGACACCGAATCCGCGCGTGAATCCGACCGAGAGCGCAGCGGCCGAGGAAATTGCGCTGCTATCAGAGCGCCTGCGCGATGCACTGCGGACGCTGAGCCGAACCAGGATAGCGGGCAAGTCGCGCAAGCGGTTGGCTGCCATGCCTTGGTACATGCTGATCGGCCCGCCCGGCACGGGAAAGACCACCGCGCTGCTGAATTGCGGTCTGAAATTCCCGCTCACCGATGCGCCGGATAGCGCACAGGCGGTGAAGGGCGTAGGCGGTACGCGCAACTGCGATTGGTGGTTCACCGACGATGCCGTGATGATCGACACCGCCGGCCGCTATGTCACCCAGGACAGTGAGGCGACCGTCGATAGCGCCGCCTGGCTGGGCTTCTTGCGCCTGCTGAAGAAGCATCGCCGGCGCCAGCCGATCAACGGAGTGATCGTCGCACTCAGCCTCTCCGACCTCTCGACCTTGAATGAGGACGAACGCACCGCGCATGCCCGCGCCGTTCGACGCCGCGTGCGTGAGCTGCACGACCAGCTAGGGGTGCGCATGCCGATTTATGTGCTGTTCACCAAGGCCGACCTGATCGCGGGTTTCGTCGAACTCTTCGGGACCATGAGCCGCGAGGAAAGAGAGCAGGTCTGGGGGATGACCTTCCCGCTCGACGACAGGCAAAGACGAAGCAGGCGCCATCGCCGGCTTTGACAGCGGCTTCGATGCGCTGCTGCATCGGCTGAACGATCGGATGCTGGAGCGCGTGCAACAGGAACCGGATCTGCAGCGCAGTCGGCTGATCTACGGTTTTCCGCAGCAATTGGCCTCACTGCGCACCGTTGCGGTGGAATTCCTGACGGAATGCTTTCGCCCCAGCCGGCTGGAGACCCGCGCTCTCTTGCGAGGCGTGTATTTCACCAGCGGCACTCAGCACGGCACGCCTATCGACCGCCTGCTTGGCTGCATGGCTACGCAGTTCGGCCTGCCACGCCAGGCGGTCAGCACCTTCACCGGCCGTGGCCGCAGCTATTTTCTCGCGCGCCTGGTACGCGAGGTCGTCTTCGGCGAGGCCGCACTGGTCGGGCTTGACCCGAAGGAAGAGCGGCGCGCTCGTTGGATCAACCGCGCCGGCTATGCTGGTTGCGGCCTGGTGCTGGTGCTTCTCTCCTGCTCCTGGTCCGCGAGCTACTTCGGTAATCGCCAACTGATTGCCGAGGTGCATGCAAGCTCGGCCATTTACAACACGCAGGTCACCGAACTCGTGAAGCGCGGCCCGGTGGATGCTGATCTGGCGGCTGTCTTGCCGGCGCTGAACACGTTGCGCGGAATTCACGGCGGCTACGCTGAACAGGATCTGTCGGCGCCAATCGCTCTGACCTTCGGCCTGTACCAGGGCTACAAGCTGGGCAGTGCGGCCAACGATGCCTATGTCCGGGCGCTGAACGGACTGCTGCTGCCGCGCATGCTGGCGCGGGTCGAAACACAGATGCAGTCCGGCATGGGCAATCCGGATTTCCTTTATCAGGCGCTCAAGGTCTATCTCATCCTGGGGCGCCGCGGCCCGCTCGACCGCGATCTGATCATGCAATGGTTCAGCTGCCGATCTGCTCGGGGCTTATCCTAGCGAAGACGATGCCGCGATTCGCGATGCGCTGGGGGTGCATGCCGACGCGATGCTGAGACAGCCGCTGACCCAGTTGGCTTTGAACGACGCACTGATTGCGCAAGCGCGTTCCGTGCTGAACCGGGAACCACTTGCCGAGTATAGCTACAACCGGTTGATGCGCAGCAAGCGCGTGGTGGAGATCCCATCCTGGACGGTAGCGGAATTCGGCGGCCCTGGCTCGGGACGCGTGTTCCAGCTACGCTCCGGCAAGGGCCTCGATACTGGCGTTGCCGGCATTTACACCTGGGAAGGCTACCACCACGTCTTTCTGCCGCTGCTGCCGCTCATCACCCACGACATCGCCGAGGACGCCTGGGTGCTGGGTCATCCGCCACGCGCAGTGTCCGAAACGCTGCGGGCCACTGCGAAGCTGCGCCGCGATGTGATGGGGCTTTATCTCGATGATTACGCGCGGCGGTGGGACGCCATGCTGGCCGATATCGCGCTCAAGCGCTTCGACAGTCTCCCACAGGCGCTGGATGAGTTGGGTTTGCTGTCGGCACCGGTTTCGCCGTTACGTGATCTGTTGCTCGCAATCGACCAACAGACTCAGTTGAGCCGTCCCGCAGCGACGGATCAGGCAGCCGCGCAGGCTGGCGCAAGGGCGGCGCGCGTCGGCCAGAGTGCCAGTGGCTTCGGCACCTTTTGGGCGCGCAGTCAGCTCACGCTGACGCAACTCGAGCTCGCCAACATTCTGAGCGAGGCGTTCGGTAACGATCCCAGCGGGAAGCCGAAGGATCCGGCACAGCGTGTCGACGAGCACTTCAAGACGATGCACGATTTCATCAGCGGCGGTGATGGCCGCCCGTCGGGGCTGGAGGCGTCGCTGGCAAAGATCCAGCAGATGTATCAGAACTTCAATCAGGTCGCGAACGCACCCAATCAGGGCGAAGTGCTGCTCAACCAGGTTGCTGCCGGCGGCGGTGGTGGCAACAGCGGCGCGGCAGCACAGTTACGCGATCTGACGCGTGACATGCCGCCGCCGGTTGCCGCCATGCTGCAGGGCGTGTCGAACAGCGGGATGCAGGTCGAAACCAGCGGAGCAACGCAGCAGATTGCCGATGCCTGGCGCTCCAAGGTGTGGCCGCTCTGCGAGGCTGCCTTCAACCGCTATCCTATAGTGGCTTCGAGCAGCGCCGATGTGCCGGTTGATGATTTCTCCCGCCTGCTTGCGCCGGGAGGCGCCATCAGCCAGTTCTTTGATCAGTACCTCAAGTCATTTGTCGATACATCACAGCGCCCGTGGCGATGGCTGACGCCTGAACGCGTACCGCTAGGGTTGTCGTCGGGCGCGCTCGCCGAGTTCGAAAGTGCCGCGCAGATCCGGGACGCACTGTTCGGGACTAGCACGAAAGTGGAGGTACGTTTTCAACTCGTTCCCGTCGCACTTGACCCTCGGATCGCCCAGATCAGCGTCGTTATCGGCGGTCAGACCCTGGTCTGGAACCATGGCCCGACAGAAAGTGTGGCCTTTCAGTGGCCCGGGGCAGGTGGCAAAACATTGGTGCGCGTGACGACGACGCCGGCCGATGGCGGACCTGCGCAAGTCATCGAGAACGATGGACCCTGGGCATTGCTGAGGCTGCTTGACCGGGCGCGCATTACCTCCAGCGGTCAGCCGGACCGGTTCCGCATCGTTTTCACCGGTGCGGCTGGCACGGCGTCGTTCGATCTGAACGCGAACAGTGTCAACAATCCTTTTACCCTGGCGGCGCTGCGCAGCTTCCGCTGCCCGCCAAAGCTGTGATCTGCGGAGAGGTTCATGTCCGCCGCGTCTGACACCGCAGCCGCCAAGGCCGCCAACGCCTGGGTCGAGGTTGATTTCAAACCATCACCCGGCTTTCAACTGCTGTTTGATGGCCTGCACGCCCATGAGGAACTCGGTCGACCCTTTCTGTTTGAACTTGATCTCTCCAGCGGCGTCCCGCATGCCGACATCGGCAATGTCGTCGGCACGTCTGCGACCATCTGGCTGGCGCAGTCCACGCCCGATGTACCGGACCGGTATTTCAACGGAATCGTCACCCGCGTGCTCGCAACCGGGCTGACTGGCGGGGCCTATCGCTATCGTGTCGAGGTGCGGCCGTGGATCTGGCTGCTGACGCGGACGACCGACTGCCGGATCTTTCAGTCGAAGACGGCTTTCCAGATCATTACGCAGGTTTTTCGCGACGCCGGATTCTCGAATTTCCAGGACCATCGGCAGTCGGGCGCTGGTGACAGCGAACTCGAATACTGTGTGCAGTACTGCGAGACAGCATTCGATTTCGTCACTCGGCTGATGGAACAGTTTGGTCTGTACTACTTTTTCAAGCATGACCGCGACCACCACACGCTGGTCCTGGCCGATGATCCCAATGCCCACGATACACTGTCGGACGACATCCCCTTTGTCTTCGATCAGACCGAGTACCGACCAGTGGGCGACCATATTTGGGAATGGTCCACCGATATGGCGCTGCATTCCGGCAAGTTCACCTTCCGTGACTACAACTTCACCATGCCGGCGGCGGATTTGACCGCGAAGACCGTGCAGCCGGGCAAACATCCCTACAACAGTCTGGAGGTCTATGAATACCCGGGCCGCTATGATCAGGCATCGATCGGCAAGCGGCTCAGCGATGTGCGCATGCAGGCCATCAGCATGCAACGCACCGTGGTTGACGGCGTAAGTAATGCGCGCGGCCTTCATGCGGGCTGGCGCTTCAAGCTCACGCACCATCCGGTGCGAGAAGCCAATCGGGACTATCTTATCACGCGGACCGAATTCTCCATGGCCATTGCCGAAGGGTCATCGACAGTGGATGGCGAGACATTGGACACCTATCGGGCAACCTTTCGCGCAATTCCGGCAGATGTCCCATACCGCATGGATTGCCGCACACCGCGGCCGATGATTCGTGGACCGCAGACGGCACGTGTCGTCGGCGCCCCGAACGAGGAGATCACCACGGATCAGTACGGACGGGTCAAGGTGAAGTTCCACTGGGATCGCAGTGACGTGCAGGACGACCAGCGGACCTGCTGGATCCGCGTGGCTCAGGCGTCCGCCGCCGCCGGATGGGGCAGCATTTTCATCCCACGTGCCGGACAGGAGGTCGTTGTCGAGTTCCTTGAAGGCAATCCGGACCGACCGCTCATCACCGGTGTGGTTTACAACGCCAACATGAAGGTTCCCTATAGCTCTACCCGAGAACAAGACGCGCAGCACGGTGAAGACGAGCTCGAGCAAGGGCGGCAATGGGTTCAACGAGCTTCGCTTCGAAGATCAGGCAGGCCAGGAAGAGGTCTTCTTTCATGCTCAGAAGGATTACAAGAAGGTGGTCCTGCATGACGAGACCGTCACCATTCACAACGATACCTCTACCACGGTGGAGACCGGTGATCGCAAGGTGACAGTGTCCCAAGGCAACGACGGCCTGACTGTCTCGGCCGGCAATCACTCGATCACGGTTTCGACCGGCAAGAGCACGGTCACCGCGGGGCAGTCGATCACGCTTTCGGTCGGGTCGAACTCGCTGACCATCGACAATACCGGTATCACCATCAATGGAGCCATGATTTCCTTGCAGTCGCAGGCGACGATGTCGCTGCAGGCCGGCGCCCCGCTGTCGGTCACCGCTCCCGCGATTTCGCTGAACTGAGATGGCGGTCGAAAGAACCACGGCCGATGGAGCCAGTGCAGATTTTGCGGACCTGCTGGAGCGGCGCGCGGCTACAGTTGGCGCCCCGACGGCGGAGGAGGAATTGCCGCCTGTCGCCGGTCTAACCGCCCTTGCGCGACTGGTGCAGACCGATCCGCAGCGAACAGTCGAGCCGCCGCGGCGGTTGATCGAGACCATGGTCGCCGATCTCGATGCGGCCCTGAGTGCGCACCTCAACGCAATCCTGCACGCGCCCGAGTTCCAGGCCCTTGAGGCATCGTGGCGCGGCCTGTGGTTACTGGTGCGCACCGCCGAGAGTGACGCCGGCGTGAAGATCAAGGTGCTCGACATCAGCAAGCGGGAACTCTCGCGCACGCTGCGAAAATTTCGCGGCAGCGCCTGGGATCACAGCCCGATCTTCCGCCACATCTACGAGGCGGAGTACGGACAATTCGGCGGCGAGCCCTACGGCCTGTTGGTTGGCGATTTCCAGTTTGATCATCGCGCCGACGATGTGGCGCTGCTCGGCGACATGGCCAGGATCGCTGCCGCGGCGCATGCGCCCTTCATCGCTGCTGCAGCGCCGTCATTGCTGCAGATGGAGAGCTGGACCGAAGTGGCCAATCCGCGGGAACTGTCGCGGATTTTGCAGACGCCCGAGTACACGGCATGGCGGCGACTGCGCGAGGAGGAAGACACCCGCTATCGTCGGCTTATGCATGCCGCGATTTCTGGCGCGCTTGCCCTATGGCGCGGCGACCGACCCACTCGATGCCTTTGCGTTCGAGGAGGAAACCGAAGGATCCGGCATCGATCGATTGCTCTGGAGCAACGCCGCCTTCGCCTTTGGCGCAAACGTAGCGCGCGCCTTTGCCACATATGGCTGGTGCGTCCGCATACGCGGCGTCGACCGCGGCGGTGTCGTTGAGGGCCTACCGGTACTTCACCATCCGTCCGCCGACGGCGACGTCGACCGTCGAACGGTGACGGAGATCTGCCTCAGCGAAAAGCGCGACGCCGAGTTGGCGTCCTGTGGGCTGATCGCGCTGGTGCACCGCAAGAACAGCGATGTTGCCGCCTTTGTCAGCGCGCAGTCACTGCAGAAACCGCCGGTGTACGAGGATGCAGCGGCGACAGTGAACGCCAACCTTTCGGCCCGGCTCCCCTATCTGTTCGCCTGCTGCCGTTTCGCCCATTATCTGAAATGCATGGTCCGCGACAAGGTCGGCACTGCGATGACCGGGGCGCAGATTGCCGGCTGGCTGAGTGGTTGGCTGATCAAATACATCGATGGCTCCCCGGCCACATCTAGCGACGAATTCAAAGCCGCCCATCCGCTGGCCGACGCACGCGTCGCGGTAACCGAGCGTGACGATCTGCCGGGCACTTTCGAAGCGAAGTTCCTTCTGCGCCCGCACTACCAACTGGAGGGTCTGAGCGTGATGCTGCGCCTGTCGTCGCGAATGACCGCGCTATGATCGACAGGGTCAAATCGCCAGACCCGGCACAAATCGACGGAAGTTGTTGCAATGGATCAGAATAAGACCGACCTGATCATGAAATTCATACTGGAAGGCCAGGACGTGCCTGCTGAATGCGCGTTACAGGTTGATCCTGCCGACCCGCTGATGAACGACTTCAAGCCCGCCGACTACGAGCATTACAGCAACTTTTTCGAGGTCACTGACTTCGACTTCAAGCTGAACCTTGAAGACACCGACGAAAGCAGCAACCCGGCCAGCCAGGCCGTCAACCATTCTCTGCGACCGGCAGCGACGAGGGTTCGCAATATGCCGGCCGGCCGGTTCGCCCGCTGGCGCAGTGCGTCCGGTCCGGAGGCCCAGAACATCTCCTATCCTCCTAAGTTCGGCGGCGCCTCCTTCGAACGCCTGATCGATAGGGCATCGCCAATTTTCTTCATGAGCTGCTGCACGTCCAAGACGTTCGATAGCGCGGTGCTGGTCAAGCGGCTTTCACAAGGGCAATTCGGCGGAACGAACCTACCGTCTGTCGGTTATCTCCGGATCGAATTCACCAAGGTGCTGATCACTGATATCAGTTGGGAAGATGGGGACCTTGTGAAGGAAAAGTGCGAGTTCACATGTCACAGCATGAAGCTGATATACCGCAAGCAGGATAACAGTGGGCGCTTGCAAGCCTGGGCCGGACAAGGCCCGAACGGCCAATACAGCGCCGAGTGGCCTAATCCGCGGACAAAAGACCGGACACCCGATATGCGGGGCGGCGGCAGGAGGAGTTGATGTCCAAAGGAGATTCGTCCGATATCATGATGAGGTTCCTGGACCAGCTCGGTCAGCCCATCGTCGCCGAAGGCAGGGCGAAGCTGATATCCTCCGAGACGGAAAACCCGCTGCTGGTGGGGTTCAATAATCCTTACATCTTCGAGATCGACAGGTTTACTTTCACGGCAGGTCGAAAGGACAACAGCCCGAACCCTACGGGCAAGCGGGGTGATCCCAGGAACGCTACCCACGCAAACCAGTCCGCGCAGATGATACCGGCAGGTCATCGGGATCCACACGCGGGAAAATCCGGCTTTCCGGGTGACCTGCAGCCAACATCATTTACCCGGCTCGATCGACGCATCCTCGCCGGTGCTGATGCAAAAGTGTGTCGATCGCGCACTCTTCCAGCGCATCTCGTTGATCAAGCGTAGAGCCACCGGCGGGCCGGCGGCCGGGGAAGTGTTCCTGCGTCTCGATTTCCTTGATGCGCTGATCACCGACGTGCAGTGGAGCAATGATGACGAGGTGCAGGAGACCTGCGAGTTCATTTGTCGCCGTGTCTGCATCAATTATCGGCCACAGCTTCCCAATGGTTCTCTCGGCATCCCCGTTCAAGGATACTGGAGCATGGTGCCGAACGATACGACGGCCCCGCCATTGGCCTAACCGCGCTGCCGTAGAACGGAGAGTATCATGCCCATACAGGTTGTTTCCGGCGCCACGCTGGCGTGCACCTTCGGAATGGCACCCTCGGCCCTGACCGTCCTGCCCGTAAACCGCGTGGCCTGCTCGAACATGCCGGCAGCAACTATCACGGACTCGGCGCCGATGGCCAACATTGCATCGTTCGGGATGTGCATGAGCCCCGCCAATCCCCAGGTTGCCGCGGCCACGGCCGCCGCGATGGGCGTGCTGACGCCACAGCCATGCATCCCTGCCACCGGAACGCCGTGGACACCGGGTGGTATGACCGTTGAGATCGGCGGCGTGCCGGTGCTCGACAATGTCTCCACCTGTCAGTGCATGTGGGGCGGTGTGATAAGCGTGATCATGCCGGGTCAGGCGGAGACCACTGTGCCCTGAAGAGAGTCGTCAAAGCGCCCCGTAATCCGGGGCCAGCAGGCCAAGGAGCGCAAAGATGATCCCGGCCAAGCCCATGCCTAGAGCCATCAGGATCAGCGGCTTGGCGCGAATGATCGCGGAGGCTGTCGCCAGTACGATGCCGAGCTCCATGGCCGCCGCGCCATTGTGGTATGCGTGCGTCTGCTCAAGGGCATGCTTGCGCTCCTGCTCGTAGGCGCGGGCACGCGTCGCGACGACGGTCTTGCCGTCCTGCGGGTCTGTTTCGAACCGGTCCTGAGCCTCTCTCAGTTGCTCAAGCAACGCCCTGCGACGGTCCGCCAGGTTAGGATCTCCGGCGCTCAGAACGCCGATCATATTGGCCACCTCCTTCGATATCGTGGCTCGGGTTGATTTGGCCTGATACTGACCCCACGCGTCGGTGGCGTATATCGCGTTCTCCTCGACGCGGATCTCGGCGTGCCTCGCAGCCTGTTCGGTAACCGCCAGCGACGCTGCGAGCACCGCAACCAACAACGCCGCCATTTGGGCCGCCATCTGGTTGGTATGCCCGTGCAAGGCTGCAGCTTCGTCCTGCAGGCTTCCATCATGTGTCGCTTGGTGGTGAGTGAGATGGCCGGCGTGTTCGTGATGCTCCAACGCCTTCGCCACAGTGTTCATATTCGCCTCGGGGTAAATGGCTCTTCGCGCACGAGCGATGCTAGAGCAGCTCCGCGACGCCGTGTGTGAGGCAGCCCACAGGATGGTGTCGTCTAGGAAATTGGCCCGGCTGGCGATCGACCGACTGGAGATCCAGCAGTTGGGGAGACGTGGCGCTGCAATCCGAAGCCCCTGCGGGTCAGGCGAAAGGCGGCACGGAGTTCAGTCGAACTTGACCCTCGCAAAAATCGCCTCAGCGCGTTGGAAAGCCTTGTCCACTGCGTCAGCCGGCTTCATGACGTCAGCATGGGCGCGCCCCCAGAGTTGCTCGGACGACACCAGACCCCAGGCGGGGTTGAAGCCGTAGTACGCCGCTAGAGTTGGCCGCAGCACGCCCTCTGTTACGTACGGTTTGCGGTGCGGATCCTTCGAATCATCCAGCCACCACGGATCATCCTTGACAATCTGCGGCATGGTCGGCACCCAACGACCCAGGCCGCTTTTCAAGTTCTCGTTCATGACCTGCGGCTGAATAAAGAACCGCATGAAGTCCTTTGCCACCTCGACATTTTTCGCGCCCTTCGGAATGAAACCACCGCCGGCGCCCACCTGACAGGGCATCTGGGTCTTGCCGTCATTCATCAACGGCAATCCCAAAACGCGCATCTCCTGATAGTACTCCTTCTCGTGGCTGATCCACGCGAGCTCGGGCGACAGCGTGCCATCGAAGTCCATCAAGAACAGCTTCTCGTGGTAGGCGTTGTTGTCGTCGGCATCGTTCCAACTCAGCGCCTCGGGCGGAACGAACCCGTCCTTGTAAAGGCCGGTCATGAACTCCACAGACTTGATCGCCGCCTCGCGCACCTTGGGATCGTCGGTGTGCAGCCTGCCATCCGGTGTCACGATGTCCTTGCCGCCGTTGGCGATCAGAAAATGCGAAAACAGGTTGTTGCCGTCGTTCGGGCCGACGGTGGTAATCTGCAGACCGAGGCCGTAGATCTTGCGCATGCCCTTCTTGCGCAGTTCGGTTTGCACCGGCTTGAAGAACTCCCAGACTCCGTTCCAGGTGTTTGGCATATCCGACAACTTGAAGCCGGCCTTCTCGACCAGATCCCCCCAGAAGTGGAAGGGCGTGGCGCCCTGCTTGATGGGCACCAGATAAAAGCTGCGCTGCCTCGTGACGCGATTATAAAATGTGGAATTCAGCAGCGCGCTCTCGGTCATCTGCCCCTTATAGGGTTCAACGACATCGCTGACATCGACCAGCTTATCGTCCCAGGCGTTCTGCGGCAGAATGTACGACGGTGCATCAAAGAACATAAGGTCGGGCACGTCGCCGCTGGTCAGTGCGGAGATCGCCTTCTGTCCCAGCGCCATGAACGGCATGACGCTTAAGTCGATCCTGTTGCCGCTGGTCTTCTCGTAATCGCGCACCGTCCAGACAAAGGCCTCGTCTTCCTGAAGGACGAAGCCCTGGTTCTGCCAAACCACCGCGGTCTTCGCCTGAGCGTTGGCAATGTAAGGCCGTGCCAGCACACCGGTTGCTGCGCTCAAGGCGCCATAAAACAGCGTGCGCCGGCCGATAGCCGCCATGTTCTCCATCCTCCCCTGCATGCCGCATGTCTTCTGCACCGGAGATCACCCTATGGTGCGCGGACAGACCCGGTCAAACGCCCGTCCGGCTACTTCTATGAGCTGATGCCGGTATTTCGAATATCAGCCACTTTTGTGTTGGGCAGCCGGTGAGACTAATCCATCGCGTGCTGCCTAAAGTCGCACAGGCGCCTGCAGATTTTTGTGGGGCACCGAGCGGGCGCTGCTGCCGAGCAGCCAGTGCTGCTCGCACCTGTGACTTCCTGGACCGAACGCTGCTGCTGGGCTGCCAGAGCCGCCCGCTGTGCTGCCGCTCGCATCTGCGCCTCTTGGACCATGCGCTGCTGTTGGGCTGCTGGTACCGCTCGCTGTTGCGCCTCCTGGACGAAGCGCTGCTGCTGAGCTGCTGCGGCCGCCCGCTGTTGCTCCTCCAGCGCCAGCCGCTGCTGTTCGGCTGCTGCCGCCCGCTGCTGCGCGTCCTGGACCTGGCGCTGCTGCTGGGCTGCTACAGCCGCTCGCTGTTGCGCTTCCAGGGCTTGGCGTCGAGCTTGTTCCGCACGGAAACGCTCGGCGGCTAGCTGACCCTGGCCCTGACGCTCAAGGTTGCGCTCCTGCTCAAGCGCCCGGCGTTCTTCCTCGCCATCCCTGTGACGTTCCAGGGCTCGATGGTCCCCATAGGGTACGGGTACATCGCCGGGAACCGGGACATAGATTGGCGGCGGAACATAGACCTGCCGGGGGTATAGCTGGAGGGAGGCGTGGGGAGCACGACCTGCGCGGAGTTCACCGGAACCGGCGGCGCCGGGACGCCGCCTCGCGCTCCGTTCGAGGCATAGAACACGCCCCTTTGCGGATCGTAAAAATAGCCATTCTCCGGGTCGTAGTAGTAACCGCTTGCCTGGTCGTAGTAGTAATAGGTCCCGGTGACCGGATCCTGAAACGCGGGATTGGCCGTGTCCAACTGTTGAGCCTGGGCATGCCCTTGCAGCAGGCCGGCGAGTGCAAATACCAGGGTGAAGAGGAATTTTCTCACGGCGCCTTCGCCTCACTTTACTTCAATGCGGCTGGCTGGTCGCGATTCGACCAAGCGTCTTGATCCGGTGATGGCTTAAGACTGTGTCAGAATCGGGTTAAGCGCGCTGCATCGTTGGGTCGACCGAGCTCTCGACCGCGCCCTGATCCAGCGGCTCGGCGCCGGGCAGTTCGATGCCCGGGGCGGAGCCCACATCGCCCGTCCCCTCCACCATGGACGCGGCCACGAACTCCACCGCGCCAACGACATGCGCCAGATTGACCGTGGCCATCGTCGCACCCGGAACGGGCGCCCCGAGGTAATGCTTCGGCTGCCAGGCGGTATCCACGCCCTCGGGGACTCCGGCATCATCCAACAGCACGTCCAGCAACACCGTACCCTCCGAGGACTGGTTCAGCGCCATGATCGAGGAGACGCGCAGCACGTCTCCGGTTGTGATCAACAGGCCGAACTTGCCCCGCATGCCAATCATCCGGGTGCTGAACCAAGCGGGAAGCGCCTCCGCCGCCAGCTCTGCCTCGGTGATGCGTATCCAGTTCAAGGATTCGCTAGGAAAGGAGGGGTAAATCTAGCCCCACCTGCCCTAGAAGCCGATTTTGCGCGACAGTGCTTCTCGGTCTGCCGCACTGGCGCCCGGCGCGTATGGCCGCCCCGTAGAGAGATCGAAGATCTCCACGACGCAATCCGCATCGCCTTCCATGATCTCCCGGGCGCGGGCTTCGGCCTGCTCCGCGGTGTCGTAGCGGCGCTCAACCCGCCCGCCAACGCGCAGTTCGTATGCCATATGCTGAACAGCTCAGGTCGTTTTGGATCGAACTTCAACGATTCCGACCCAGGGTGGTTGCATGATCCGCAGGACGCCGAACCATCACCGGTTTGGCGCGTTCGACGACTCTGCCCGATGCGTCCCAGGAGATTCCCGAAGACCCGCCCAAGGAGAGCGCCATGTACCTCGCAAGATTTTCCTACGATGTCTTGCCGGTCAACCGTCAGCGCGCGGTGGACTTCATCAAGCGGGAAGTTAGGCGGCGCGCGCCAAGAACCTCAAGGCCGCGCCTGCTGATCCCGCTGACCCGCGGCCAGGTGGGCGCCGCGCTGCAATTCGAGATCGAGATGACGGGCCTGGACCAACTCGATCAGTTCCGCCGCGAAGGCGCCGGGCAATGGATGCACGCGTTCAGCGAAATCCTGACCGCCCCGCCGGAGGTGACGATCCTGCGCGTGGATGACTAAACCACGATGAGTTCAGGTTTGACCTCATCATGGTTTAGGAACCCCAATTTGAGCGCGTGACCGGGACAATCCCCGGGTCAACCCGGGTACACGTTCAGACCTCGGGCGATCCCGCCGCCGGTCATCGCGCGCTAAGTCCTAAGCGCTGCAATATGGCCGGCCGAGGGTGGCCGTGATAGACAGTCGGCGGCCACATCCCGGGACGCCATGAACGACATAGCGCCGGCCGCCGAAACCGCGCGGACGCGGAGCGAATATTTCGACGTGGTCATCGTTGGGGCCGGAATCTCCGGCGTGGCAGGGCCTACCATCTGACCAAGCAATGCCCCGGCACCAGCTTTGTGGTGCTTGAATTGCAGCAAAGTTTCGGCGGCACCTGGATCACCCATCGTTATCCGGGCATTCGCTCGGACAGCGATCTGCACACTTTTGGCTATCGCTTCAAACCTTGGCGTGGCGCGCCAATCGCGACTGCCGAGCAGATCCTCGGCTACATGGGGGAGGTGATCGAGGAAAATGATCTGGCTCGCCATATCCGTTACCGACACTTATCTCCACCGCGTGGTGGTCCAACGAAACCAAGCTCTGGACCCTACCGCCACTCGCACCGACACCGGCGAAATTGCCCGGTTCACGGCGAACTTCCTGTGGATGTGCCAGGGCTATTACCGGCACTCGGAGGGCTATACGCCGGATTGGGACGGTATGGATAGTTTCAAGGGCCGCATCGTCCATCCGCAGACCTGGCCGGATGATCTGGACTGTCGCGGCAAGCAGGTAGTGGTGATCGGTTCCGGCGCGACCGCCGCGACGCTCATTCCGGCAATCGCGGACGATGCGGGCCATGTGACGATGCTGCAGCGCTCGCCCACTTACTTCCGTGCAGCGCGCAACGCGCAACGACCTCGCTGACATGTTGCGCGAGCTGAAGATCGACGAGACCTGGATCCACGAAATCGTCCGTCGCAAAACTCTGCATGACCAGGACGCCTTCACCCGGCGCAGCTTCGAGGAACCGGAAACGGTGAAGCGCGAGCTGATCGAAGGTGTGCGCGCGCATCTCGGTCCCGAATGCGACATTGCGACGCACTTCACTCCGACATATCGGCCGTGGCGCCAGCGGCTTGCTTTCGTGCCGGATGGCGACCTGTTCGCCGCCATCCGTTCCGGCAAGGCCTCGGTCGTTACCGACGAAATTGAACGATTCACCGAGACGGGCATTCTGTTGAAATCCGGCAAGACGCTGAACGCCGACATCATCATCACCGCGACCGGCTTTCACCTGTGTGTCCTCGGGGACATCGACTTCACCATCGATGGCAAGCCGTTGGTGTTCTCCGCACGGTGACCTATCGCGGCATGATGTTCACCGGCATCCCCAATATGGCCTGGGTGTTCGGCTACTTCCGCGCGAGCTGGACGCTGCGCGCCGACCTGGTCGGTGATTTCGTGTGCCGCTTGCTCCACCACATGCAGCAGAAGGGCGCGCGGCGGGTCGAGGTGGCGCTGCCGACCGGAAGACAAGGAGATGCCTTTGCTGCCATGGATCGACACGGAAAATTTCAATCCGGGCTACGTACTGCGCGGCATGCACCTGCTGCCGAAGCGCGGCGACAGGCCGGAATGGCAGCACACCCAGGACTACTGGACCGAGAAGGACGCGTTCCGGGCGATCGATCTCGACGACAACGCTTTTCTTTACGCCTGAAAGGAGAGAAGAAGTGACGATGAAGGCAACTGTCAATGACCAGCAGGTCGCGGCCAGCGACGATGTCATCGAAGCCGGCGGCTACCACTACTTCCCGCCGAGTGCCGTGCGCACGGAATGGTTGGAGAAGTCACCCAGGACCGAGCACGACCTGGAATGTCCGCATGGCGTGCAGTTCTATGACGTGGTGATCGACGGTGTGCGGCACAAGCGCAATGCCTGGGTGTATGAATTCGCCGCAGCCGAAGCTCGCGCAGGTGCGCGATCGGCTTCGGCTTCTGGGAGGATGTCGAGGTCCGCTGACCCGTTACAACTTCGGCAACCTGTAGCGGTCCTGCGGATCGTCCCAGCCCTTGAAGCGCGGCGGCCGCTTCTCGGCGAAAGCGGCGCGCGAATTCCATCAGGTCGCTCTTGGCGCCGTGCTCGTGCAGTGCTGCCGCCAGCCGCTGCTGCTCCGCTGACGGCTCCGGCCGCATCTGCCGCATCATGTGCACGGTGTTGACGCGCGAGGCCGGCGGCAGCGTCAGCAGATGCTCCGCCATCGCCATCGCGGTCGGCATCAGGTCGTCGGCGTCGGCCAGCCGGTTCAGGAAGCCCACCTCGTAAAATCGCTCGGCAGTGAAGCGGAACCCGAGCGCCATCTCCATCGCGATCGGATATGGCAGGTTGGCAACGTGGCCGTGGTTGTAGCCGCCGAGCAGCCAGCGCTTCGCCTCGGAGACCTCGAACACCGCGCCGCGCACCGCGACACGCAGGTCGGTGCGCTCGACCAGCATGAACCCACCGCCCATGGCATAGCCGTTGACCGCGGCGATCACCGGCTTTTCCAGCGCTCCGGACATGAACGGATCTTCCTTCCGCCGGCCGCCGTCCGCCAGGCGCGCCGTCGGCCAGTGATTCCTTCATGTCCTCGCCGGCGCAGAACGCGCGGCCGGCACCGGTGAAAATCGCGACCTCCAGCTCATTGCTGTGCCGGAACTCCGTCCAGGTCTCCGCCAGCTCGGTGCGCATCTCGTGGTTCAGTGCGTTCAGCCGCTCCGGCCGGTTCATCCGCACGACCAGAATCTGACCGTGGCGTTCGGTCTCGACGACGGGCATGATGTGGGTCTCCTTCGGGCCGAACATGTCACCGGCGGGGATAACAAGCAAAACCAGAGAGGGATCGATATGCCGTTACAGCGCGACGACCCTAGGTGGAAACGCCAGAGGTCTGAACCGCACGAAACGACAATGGGCGGGGCAATCAGTCACCAATTCGCGGTCTCGCACGAGAACATGGAGATCAAGGAGTAGGGGCAATGGAAGGCAACCGACAGTCCTATATCTACGTGGGCTTTGCCGGCGAGACCGGGCGAGGCCGCGAGGTCCATTCCGGTCTGCATCGCCTGGCCGAAGGCGACAATGAGTGGCGGCCGATTCAGACAGGGCTGCCAGAGGCGCCGGCGATCCGTGCGCTCGCGGTGCATCCGCTGCACCCGGAGATCATCTATGCCGGCACCCAATCCGGCCCATACCGCAGCGCCGATCGTGGCGAGCACTGGGAACGGGTGAACGTCGCCGACCACGCGCAGCCGGTGTGGTCCATCACCTTCCACCCACATGACCCCAAGGTGATGTTCATCGGCTACGAGAACTGCGAGATCCAGCGCAGCGACGATGCCGGCGAGCACTGGACTCGCCTGCCGGTCAGCGTGCGCTTCCCGGAGATCACTACCGCGCCTGGCGCCAATCCGGCCAAGCGCGTGCTGATGCTGGATGCCAGCGTGGAGAAGCCCGATCACCTGTACGCCGCGATAGAGGTCGGCGGCACCATCCGTTCGACCGACGGCGGCGAGCACTGGGAGAACCTGAGCCACGGCCAGTACCTGAACGATGATCCTGTGGATATGCACGGTGTGCTGGTCAGTCGCTGGCGCCCCGGCACGGTGATCGGCATCGGCCGCGCCGGCATGTTCCACAGCGCGATGCGGGCGACCATTGGCGGCACGTGAAGCTGGAACCACTGAACGCCAAGGGCCAAATCTACTGCCGCGACATCCACGAGGTGCCCGGCAATCCGCGCAAGATCTTCGTCACCGGCGGGCGCCAACTTCCAGAGCGATATCGGCGTGCTGCTGTATAGTGGCGATGGTGGCGACACGTGGTCGCGCATCGAGATGGGCGTGCAGCCGCCGCACACGCTGTTCAAACTGGCATTCGACGAACGGCAGCCCGACGATGATGTCCGGCCGCGACCAATGGCGGCGAAGTCTACACCAGCCGACGACGGCGGCGAGAGCTGGTCCGCCCTTCCATCCCCATCCGGTGGCACCCAGATCTACGCCCTGGCACGTGGGTAATGGATTTTGCCCTGACCGAGTACCAGCGATGCCTGCAGCGGCGTTGCCAGCAACTCGCTGTCGACTTCGCCACGCGCTCGGCCGAGCATGATCGAGACGCGTCGCATCCGATCGAGAACTACGATCGGCTGCGGCGCGAAGGCTTTCTCGCAGCTGACCATAGGCAAGCAATGGGGCGGCTCTGGCGCGAGCTTCCTTGACCATACCATCGCCTATGAGGCACTCGGCCAGGGCTGCCCCTCCACAGCGCTCGCATTCAACATGCATGCCTCCGTGGTGATGCCGATCCTGCAAAGCCCGGAGGTCAGCGATTGCACCAAGGCGATGATCGCCGATCTCGTGGTGCGCCAGCACAAGCTGATCGGCGGCAACTTCTCCGAGCCTGGCACCACCTCGCTGATCGGCGAACGGCCGCTCGCGGTGCGGGCGCGGCACGTTGACGGCGGATACAGCATCACCGGCCGCAAGATGTTCGCCTCGATGCTGGAGGCGGCGGACTACGTGATGGTCATGGCATACCCGGACGATGCGACGGCGCCGTTCGCCGGGATGCTGCTGTTGGTGCCGCCTGACGCACCAGGACGCAGCGTGAATGCCAACTGGGACACGCTGGGCATGCGCGCGACCCGCAGCGATTTGCTGATCCTGGAGGATTGCCGCGTGCCGCAAAGCGCGATGCTGTTCCGCGCCGACGACACGCGGCAGTTTCGCCACGACTACCTGAACTGGTTCTGGGGCTCCTACACCGCGGTATATCTCGGCATCGCCGTCGCGGCGTACGACGAATTCGCAGGGTGATGCATGCGCGCCGGCCGCACGGCTATGCGCAACCACTGGCCTACCATCCCGACATCCGCCGCCACATCGCCGAACTGAGCGTCGATCTGGAAGCAGCGCGGCTGATCACCTACCACTCGGCATGGCTCAGCGACATGCAGGGGCCGACGGCGGAAACCACAGCGGCGCTGTACCGCGCAAAATACATGGTCGGCGAGGCGGTGACCCGGATCACCCGCGTCGCGCTTACTCTGGGTGGCGCGCACGGGATCTTCAAGGGATCACGCCTGGAGCAATTGTTCCGCGATGGCGCGATCGCGCCGATCCAACCGCCACCTGCGGACTTCTGCCTGTGGAACATGGGGTTGCACGAACTCGGCCTTGATCCGGACGATGTGCTACCGCCGATGAAGCCGACCTGAGCCTACGCTGCCTCCGCCAATTGCCGCGGCAGATAGATCGCGGTGTGGGTCACGCGCGCCAGCGGCGTCTGCTCATTCGCCAGAACCAGCACATCCACCTCGACGAACTTGTGGCCCTTGTGCACGTAGTTTTGCGTCACTCGGGCCCGCGCGTCAGCTATCGCCAATCCGCGCAATAGCCGAGGTTCTGCACCTTGCTGCCGACGTGCATCCACGCCGGCAGCACCACGTTGTGGGACAGCACCCAGTTGCAGCAGCGCAAGATCGTGCCGGGATGGACGATGCCTTCCCGCGCATATAGCGGATCTGTCTCGCGCGTGTCGCTCAGGTCCTGCGCGTGGTACTCCGCCGTGACGTGCAGTGGGTTCATGCCCAGCCACCGCCCAATCGCCAGTGACTGCTCGTCAGCCGCCGGCCGCGCGTCATGCGCCGGTGGCGCAGCCGGCTGGAACTCAGCTACTCAGGCGCCGTGACGGAGCCGGTAATGCCGCAGAACCTGTGGCACAAAGCTCGCCCCGGCTCATCACCTTCAGCGACAAAGCCGCTCATCGGTTTCATCGGCAACGATCTCGGCGATGTCGCCCTCGTACACCGGCTTGCTGAACCGGCAGTCGCCGGTGCCGCGCTCCAGCCAGGCGCGGCCCCAGTGCGCGACCGGCTGGTGCGTCATGTAGGCATAGACGTGCACGCCGCCCACCAGCCCACCGCTGAAGCCGAAGCGGCGGGCCGTCGCATCGTCGTGGATCTTGTTCTCCGACGCCTGCGCCGTGTTGTAGGCGGAGACGCGGTAGGGTTCGCAGCGCCATCACGCCAGCGCCCAGATGCCCACTTCGTAGCCCGGCACGAAGTTCCGGTTGTTGATGTCCGGGTTCCGATTGACAAACGTCCGGTTGAACATCGGATGACGCATGCTGCGCGTCTCGTGCTCGATCTGGAACAGCGGCTTGTTGGTATCGACATCGACGATATCGACGAAACGATACTGGTGCTGATCGCTCTCTTCAGTGATCAGCCCACGCTCCACCAGCTTGCTGTGGGGCCCGGAGAAGTCGGCAAGCGTGATCTGGATGTGGTGGCCGTCATACGGCGGCAGCTGCGCGGTCGGTCTCGCGATAGATCACCTTGCTGTCGGCCGAGGTGCTGGCCCAGGCATATGGGCCACGCTCATCATCCGCCACGCCGGCGATGCCGCCGAGGATCTCGGTATAGAACTGCGCGATCTTGTCCAGCCTGGTGCCGGCCGGCACGTCGAATTCGACGTAGGGCATGCCAAGACGCAGCGGCCCGAATTTCTCCGGCTCCGGCCCGTGCATGCGGATGTGATTGCCCCACGGGCAGGTCGTCTCTACGACGTTGCCGACTCTCGCGGTAAGCTGAACTGCGTGCCTTCCAGGAACTTCTTGGCGTATTCCAGCCGCTGCAGCAGCGCCTGCAGATCCGGGCACCACCAGCCCGGTCGTGCCGCGCACCACCTGCGGTGTATCGCGCGTCGGCAGGTGGAACTGGCCGCGCCCGACATTCACCCACATGTTCTCGAGACCCGCCATCAGGTACGGATCGCGCGTCAGGCCAAGCCCCATCAGATAGAAGGCGATCGCCTTCGACTGGTCGGGCACGGTGACGTTGACGTGACCCAGTTCGACGATGTTGCCGAGGTCCTCGACCGTCCGATCGAACTGCGGTTTGGTCATGACCGTGTCGTTCATTGTCAGGGCTTCCCTCTGCCGGAATTCCGCGTTTCGAGCGCATAATACTGCCGGCAAGCGGTTGTGGTCCATGGGGAGGGAGAGCGGCGATGGCGGAAGCCTGGCGATGGGCTGGGCGGAGTGGGCGAAGCACGACGGCGTGGCGCTCGCGGAACTGGTGCGGGCACGCGCCAGGTCAGCGCGCAGCAGGTCGCGAACCAGGCAGCGGAGGGTGTCGCGCGGCTTAACCCGAAACTGGAAGCGGTCATCGAGCTGTTCGACGACGTGCGCGCCAATCCCGACACGGACGCGCCCGACAGCACGGGCAAATTGTACGGTGTGCCGATCTTCCTGAAGGACCTCGGTTCCGGGCTGAAGGGGCGGACGCAGGATTCCGGTTCGGCGTTCACCAAGGGCACGCGCATCGCCGCCACCGATCCCACGGTCGAGAATTATCTGCGCGCCGGCCTGGTGCCGCTGGGACGTTCGACCACGCCCGAGTTCGGCATGACCTTCGACACCACCACCGACTATCGCGGCGAGGTCAAGGTGACGCGCAATCCGTGGAACCTCGCGCATACGCCCGGCGGTTCGTCCGGCGGTTCGGCTGCGGCGGTGGCGGCAGGCATCGTGCCGCTGTCGATGTCGTCGGACGGCGGCGGATCCACCCGCATCCCCGCCTCGTTCTGCGGCCTGGTCGGTTTGAAGGCGTCGCGCGGCCGGGTGCCGCAGCCGCTGGCGCGCAGCGAATACATTGCCCGCGTGTCGCATCGAAGGCGTCGTCTCGCGCACCGTGCGCGACACCGCGGCGGTTTATGACTACCTGACCCGTGTGCCCGAATGGCGGGTCGCTTCATCAGGATGGGGCCACCCGCCGGTTCCTACCTCGACGCGATCGCGCGCGATCCGGGCAAGCTGCGGATCGGCCTTTCCACCGCGCGCTGGGGACGCAACACCGATACCGACCCGCAGGTTGCGGCGCGCGTACGCGAGATGGCGCGCGTCCTCGAAGTCGCTCGGCCATGCGGTCGAAGAACTGAACGATGATACGATCTGCGACTGGCCGACGATGTGGCGGACCTACATCGCCGGATGGCTCAGCAGCCGCCTCTCCGTTCACCATGATGGCGGCGGACAAGGGCATCCCCACCAGCGACCTGCCGCACCTGCTGAACCCGATGACCTATCGCCACTACGAGGCCGCCGATGGCTACGACAGGTTCGACATCCTGCGCATGATGAACGGCAACAACACCGTGACCCGCCAGTTCGGCGCGCTGATGGATCGCTACGACATGTTGCTGACGCCGACGCTGGCGATCCGCGTGCCGCAAGCCAACGGCCCCTATTCGCTGCTGCGCGACGAGTTGCTCGACCCGTGGCTGGAACGGCTGACGAATGCCTGCCGCTACACCATGCCGGCGAACGAGACCGGGCTGCCCGGCCATCAGCCTGCCCGCCGGCCACGACAGCGATGGCCTGCCGATCGGCGTGCAGCTCTATGGCAATTTCGCCCGCGAGGACCTGCTGCTGCAGGTTGCCGCCCAGGTCGAGCGCGCACGCCCGGAATGGTTCGGCAACATCCCGCCGGTACACGTGACGCATGGCGACTGACGACCAAGACCCCCTCTCCCGCGCCGCGAGAGGGCCGGGGTGAGGGCCCTGCTGACTTCCACCACCTTCCTGCGCCTCTGGGCGATCGGCGGCTGCGTCAACGCGATGCGCTGGTTCGAGGTGCTGGCCGCGGCGCTGTTCACCCTCGACGTGACCGACTCCGGCCTTGCCGTCGCCGTCGTCTCCGCCGCCCGCACCCTGCCGATGCTGTTCCTCGGCGCCTTCGCCGGCGTGATGGCCGAAGCGGTGAACCGCAAGCGCGTCCTGCTCATCGGCCAGTTCGTGGCATCGGCCGCATCGGCCACCGTCGCGATGCTCGCCCTGCTTGGCGCGGCGCGGCCGTGGCACGTGGCGGTGGCGGCGCTGATCGCCGGCACCGTCTGGTCAACCGAGATGTCCACTCGCCGGCGCATGGTCGGCGAATGCGTGCCGACGGCGCTGGTGCCGCGCGCGCTCGCGCTCGACACGCTGACCAACTCGATCACCCGCATGATCGGCCCGATCGTGGCCGGCACGCTGTATCAGTTCACCGGCCTTGCCGGCGCGTTCACCGTCTCGGCGCTGCTGTACCTGCTGGCGGCGATCCTGGCGATCGGGGCTGCGGCACGAACAGGAGATCCGCAGGTTCGTACTCGGCAATGTGCCGCGCGACCTCGCCGAGGCCGTGGGCTTCGCGCGCGGCCACGCGGTCATTGCCGGCGTGCTGCTGGTGACGATCGCGATGAACCTGCTGGGCTTTCCCTACTCGGCACTGATTGCGCCGATCGGCCGCGACCACTTCATGGTGTCGCCGGCGCTGGTGGGCATGATGGCGGCAGCGGAG
The DNA here is from genome assembly GCA_963758595.1 of uncultured Alphaproteobacteria bacterium. GTDB lineage: Bacteria > Pseudomonadota > Alphaproteobacteria > Acetobacterales > Acetobacteraceae > JAMXLO01. The sequence goes on along the minus strand of CAVWWB010000020.1, from coordinate 42,425 downwards.
TCGTTCGGCGCGTTCCTTGGCGGACTGTGGCTGGCCGGCGGCGATCCGCCCGGCAAGGGGCGTATTCTGATGGTCGGCGGATCGCTGCTGTTCCTGGTCTGCGCCGCGCTGATGCCGCTCGCGCCGCTGTTCTGGCTGGCCTGCGCGCTTGCTGGTCGATCGGCGGCTTCGGCTCCGCCGCGTTCGCCAACATGCAGACCTCGCTGATCATCACCAGTGCGCCGCCGCATATCCGCTCGCGGCTGATGGGGCTGCTGACCGTCTGCATCGGCGCGGGCCCTCTCGGCATCCTGCTGGTCGGCGCGCTCGCCGCCCTACTGGGGCCGCTGGGCGCGGTGGATGCGATCGAGCTGTCCGGGCTTGCCGCGGTCGCCGCCGCGGGATCAGTATGGCGGCGAAGGGAACAACGCCAGCCGGCCCTGGTGGCCCGCGAGGTCTAAAGCGTGATGACCGAAGGCAGAACCGCCAGAGGTCTGCATCACGCGACAAGACAATGGGCATGGCAACAGAGGGAGAACGCCCATGCAAGACGCCAGCGTCAGACCTGCAATTCCTATCCGGTATCCGCGTCGTCGATTTCACCCAGTTCGAGGCGGGGCCTTCCTGCACCGAGGCGCTGGCCTGGCTCGGCGCCGAAGTGGTGAAGATCGAGAACCCGAAGACCGGCGATCCCGGCCGGCGATTGCGCCCAGGCAAGCCGGACGACGACCCCTTCTACTTCCAGCAGTTCAATGCCAACAAGAAGTCGATCACCGTCAACCTGAAGTCGCCGCGCGGGCTTGCGCTGGTGAAGGACCTGCTGCGCAAGGCCGATGTCTGCGTGGAAAACATGGCGCCCGGCACCATCGAGCGCCTTGGGCTCGGCTACGACGATGTCAAGGCGATCAATCCGGGCATTATCTACTGCCAGGTGAAGGGCTTCGGCACCGGCAGCCCGTATGAGAAGAACCTCGCGTTCGACATGATTGCACAGGCCACAGGCGGCACGATCAGCGTCACCGGCGAGAAGGGCCGCATGCCGGTGAAACCCGGCCTGTCACTCGGTGATACCGGCACCGGCATGACGATGGCGATCACCATCCTGGGCGCGCTGTTCCGTCGCGCGCAGACCGGTGAAGGCCACCGGCTGCAGGTCGCCATGCAGGACGCGATGCTGCACTACATGCGCACCAACTTCGCCACGCAGGCGCGCTCCGGGAAGGCGGTGGAGCGCGACGGCGCGCATTCGGGCGGCGGCAGCAATGCACCGTCCGGCCTGTATCCCTGCGCGCCTGGCGGAGCGAACGACTACGTCTGGATCATGACCAGCCGCGCCAACCCCGAGCACTGGTCGCGGCTGTGCAATGTGATGGGGCACGAGGAGCTGATCAACGATCCGCGCTTCGCCACGCCGGCCGATCGGGTGAAGAACCACGAAGCATTGGACGCGATCATCACTGAGTGGACGATGACGCGCACCAAGCATCAGGCGATGGATCAGGTGGGGAGCGCCAGCATTCCCGCCGGCGCGGTGTTCGACACGATGGAGCTGATCAACGAGCCGACCTTCGAGAAGCGCGGCATCCTGCAGCACATGCATGCATCCGTCGTATCAGCCGTTCAAGATGCCGGCGTGGCCGGTGCGCATTGATGGCAAGCCGCCGAAGGTGAAGGCGTCGCCGATACTGGGTCAGCACACCGACGAGGTGCTGACCAACTGGCTTGGCCTCAGCGACGCCGAGGTGAAGTCGCTGCATGGTGAAGGGGTGGTCTGAACCCCACTGTCATTGCGAGGAGGCAAAGCCGACGAAGCAATCTCGCCGTCGGCACTGTTACATGGGGATTGCTTCGCTTCGCTCGCAGTGACCGGGGAAAGATTACGCTGCCTTGCCGAACAGGCCGCCAAGCTGCGCCAGCGTCTCCAGGTGTACGTCGGCATCGCCGAACAGCTTGTCGATCATCGTCATGCGCTTGAAGTAATGGCCGACCTTGTACTCCATCGTCATGCCGATGCCGCCGTGAAGCTGGATCGCCTCCTGGCCGATATGCCGGCCTGACCGCCCGATCTGCACCTTTGCCGCGGCAATGGCGCGTCGACGTTCGGTGGCGTTTCGCTCACCCGCCATGACGGCAGCGAACATCGCCATGCTGCGCGCCTGTTCAAGCGCCACCAGCATGTCCACCGAGCGATGCTGCAGCACCTGGAACTGCCCGATCGGCCGGCCGAACTGCTGGCGCGTCTTCAGGTACTCCAGCGTCGTCTCGTGCATCTCCTGCATCGTGCCGACCGCCTCGGCACACAGCGCGGCGATCGCTTCGTCCACCACATGCTCGACCGCCGGCAGCGCACCGCCGGCATCGCCCAGCACATCATCCTGCGGCACCCGCACGCCGGACAGCGTCAGCTCGGCGGCACGCAAACCGTCCTGCGTCGGATAGCCGCGCCGGCTCACGCCTGGCGCCGCCGGGTCCACCATGAACAGCCCTATCCCCGTGCGATCGCGCCGGTCACCGGAAACGCGCGCCGTAACCAGCAGCCGGTCGGCGCAGTCGCCATGCAGCACGACGCTCTTGGCGCCATCCAGCACCCACAGCGCACCATCCTGCCGCGCGGTTGTAGCGACATCGGCCAGATCGTAGCGCGACTGGCGCTCGACATGCGCGAATGCCAGCTTCAGCTTGCCCTGGGCGACCTGCGGCAGGAGCGCCTGTTGTTGCGCCGACGTGCCGATGCGACGCAGCAGGCCGCCGCCGAGGATCACGGTGGCGAAGTACGGCTCCAGCACCAAGCCGCGGCCGAACGCTTCCATCACGATCATCGTCTCGACCGGGCCACCGCCGAACCCACCATGCGCCTCGGCGAACGGCAGACCGAGCAGGCCGAGTTCCGCGTACTGTTGCCACACCGACCGGCTCCAGCCGTCGGGCTCCGCCATGTACTTCTTGCGCTGCTCGAACTGGTATTGATCGGCGATCAGCCGATCCACGCTGTCCTTCAGCAGACGCTGTTCATCGGTCAGGTCGAAATCCATGTCACCCTCACCCGGCGCGCCGCGCCGACCTCTCCCACAGGTGGGAAAGGTGTACGTGGTCCTTACAGCCCGAGTATCGCCTTGGCGACGATGTTGCGCTGGATCTCGTTGGAGCCGCCGTAGATCGAGACCTTGCGGTAGTTGAAATACATCGGCGCCGCCTCGGTGGCGTAGTCCGGGCCGATAACCGGCTCGTTGCGGCCATCGAAGTCACGCTGGTACGGCAGCACGTACGGCCCCACCACGTCCATCAGCAGCTCGGTCAGTTGCTGCTGGATCACCGACCCCTGCAGTTTCAGAATCGATGATGCCGGATTCTGCTTGCCCTTCTCGCGCTTGCGCTCGTCGGCCACCACGCGCAACTGGGTCATCTCCAACGCCTTCAGCTCGACCTCGACCGCGGCGAGCTTTTCGCGGAACCGCGGATCATCGATCAGCGGCCGGTCGCCGACGCGCTCCATCGACGCCAGCTCCTTGATCCGCGCGACCTTCGCCTTCGACGCGCCCACCCGCGCGATGCCGGTGCGTTCGTTGCCCAAGCAGGAACTTGGCATAGTCCCAGCCCTTGTTCTCCTGGCCGACAAGGTTCTCGGCCGGCACTTCGACATTGTCGAAGAATACCTCGTTCACCTCGCGCCCGCCGTCGATGGTGACTATCGGCCGCACGGTAATACCGGGGGTCTTCATATCCACCAGGATGAACGAGATGCCCTCCTGCTTCTTCGCCGACGGGTCGGTGCGCACCAGGCAGAAGATCCAGTCGGCGTACTGCGCCAGCGTGGTCCAGATCTTTTGGCCGTTGATGACGTACTTGTCGCCGTTGCGCTCGGCGCGCGTGCGCAAGGAGGCGAGATCGGAGCCCGCACCCGGCTCGGAAAAGCCCTGGCACCAGAAGATGTCGGCATTCGCGGTCTTCGGCAGGAAATGCTGCTTCTGCTGCTCGTTGCCGAACTGCGCGATCACCGGGCCGACCATCGTGACATTGAAGCCGATCGGCGGCGGCACGTTCGCCTGCTGCATCTCGTCCTGGTACATGTAGACCTGCACTGGCGACCAGTTCTGCCCGCCCCACTGCACCGGCCAGTTCGGCGTTGCCCAGCCGCGCGCGTTCAGGATGCGCTGCGAGGTGATCATGTCGTCGCGCGTCAGTCCCTCGCCTTCCGCGACCTTGTCGCGGATCGACTGCGGGATCTCGGCGCGGAAGAACCGGCGCGCATCCTCGCGAAAGGCGATCTCCTCGGGAGTGAATGCCAGGTCCATTGCTGTTACTCCGCCGCTGCGCGCTTCAGCCTGTCCGCGAAGGTCTTGCGGAACTTCGCGACCTTCGGCGCCACCACCGCCTGGCAGTAGCCTGTCCATGGATTCCGGGCGAAGTAGTCGTGGTGTTCCGGCTCCGCCTCGTAGAATACCTGCAGCGGCTCGATCTGCGTCACGATCGGCGCGGGCCAGACCTTCGCCTCGGCAATCTCCTTGATGACTGCCTCCGCGGTCTGCCGTTGCGCATCCGAGTGGGTCAGGATGATCGAGCGATACTGTGGTCCGACATCATGGCCCTGCCGGTCCTTGGTCGTCGGGTCATGGATGGTGAAGAACACCCGCAGCAGGTCGGCATACGACACTTCGTCCGGATCGAATGCGATCTGCACCACCTCGGCATGGCCCGTGGTGCCAGCGCAGACCTGCTTGTAGCTGGGATTGGCCACGTGCCCGCCGGCATAACCGGACATGACGCTGCGCACGCCGCGCAGGTCCTTGTAAACCGCCTCCAGACACCAGAAGCAGCCGCCGCCGAGAGTGGCGATCTCTTCGCTCATTTCGTCGCTCCCTCAATTCATCGTTTAGTTCCGGGCGCTGGCCCGGACTGCCAATCACCCATTACTGGCGCCATCATAGCGGCGGCGGTCAGCGTCGCCAAAACCACGAGCCCAAGGTCAGCAACACCGACACAACCACAGAGACCAGCAGCCCGGAGGTGAGCGGAAAGTAAAAGCCGAACCCAGGCCGCTCGATGCGAATGTCACCGGGCAGATGCCCCAAGCCCAACCGCGTCATCCACGGCCAGGCTAGCCCGAGAATGATCAGCAATAGGCCGAAACTGATCAGCAGTCCGCGCATGGTTCATGCAGCATTCCTGCCGCCATAGCGCCGCACCCGCAGATCGGCCTGCTCCTTGTGCGCGGCGAAGTTCTCGATCGCGCAGAGCCGCGAGCAGTACTCGCCGATCATCGCGGTCGCTTCAGGACTGACCTCCTGATAGGTCACCGTCTTCAGGAACTTGCCGACCCACAGCCCCCCAGTATAGCGGGCCGCCCGCTTCGTCGGCAGGGTGTGATTGGTACCGATCACCTTGTCGCCATACGCGACGTTGGTCTCCTTGCCCAGGAACAGCGCGCCGTAGTTGGTCATGCGCTCCAGGAACCAGCGCGGCTCACGGGTCAGCACCTGCACGTGTTCCGAGGCGATGCGATCGGCCTCCGCGACCATCTCTTCGTCGGTATCGCACAGGATCACCTGGCCGTGATCGCGCCACGCCACCCCGGCGATATCCGCAGTTGGGAGGCGCGCCAGTTGCCGCTCGATTTCAGCCTGGATCTCGTCGGCGATCTTCCCGGAGGTGGTCAGCAAGATGGCCGGCGAGGTGGGCCCGTGTTCCGCCTGACCAAGCAGGTCGGTCGCGCACATCTCCGCATCCGCTGTATCGTCGGCGATGATCAGCGTCTCGGTCGGCCCGGCCAGCAGGTCAATCCCGACCCGACCGAACAACTGCCGCTTCGCTTCGGCAACGTAGGCATTGCCGGGCCCAACCAGCATGTCAACGGCCGGTATGTTCGAGGTGCCGAGTGCCATGGCGGCAACCGCCTGTACGCCGCCGAGCAGATAGATCTCGTCGGCACCGCCCAGCGCCATCGCTGCCACCGTCGCGGCCGGTGGTACGCCGTTCAGTGGCGGTGTGCAGGCGGCGATCGCGCTTCACCCCTGCGACCTTCGCCGTCAGCACGCTCATATGCGCCGAGGCGACCATCGGGTAGCGTCCGCCCGGCACATAGCAGCCGACACTGGCGACCGGGATGTTCTTGTGGCCCAGCCGCACGCCCGGCAGCGTCTCGACTTCTACATCGCGCAACGCCGCGCGCTGGACTTCGGCGAAGCGGCGGATCTGCGCCTGGGCGAACCTGATGTCGTCGATCACCTGCGCGGGCAGGCTGTCGATCAGCGCCTGGATTTCCTGCTGCGACAGCCTGAACGCCGGCGGTTGCCATTTGTCGAACTTGGCCGACAGCTCACGCACCGCGGCATCGCCGCGTCGCATCACATCGTCAAGGATCGCTTCGACTGTCTCGCGTACCTTGCGATCAGCCTCGAACTTCTCTTCGTCCGTTGCGCCACGCTTCAGATAGCGGATCATCGCACCCATCCAGTCCAAGTGGTGGCAAGCTATTCCGCCGTCCAACCTCCGTCCACCACCAGCGCGGTGCCGGTTACGAGAGCGGCGGCATCAGAGGCCAGGAACACCACCGCCCCCATCAGGTCCTCCACCGTGCCGAGCCGGCCGAGCTTGATCCGCCGCAGCACATCGCCATGAAACGCCTTGTCGTTCCAGAACGGACGGGTGAGCGGCGTATCGATGAAGGTCGGACCGATGCTGTTCACCCGGATCCCATAGGGTGCGAGGTCGATTGCCATCGCCTTGGTCAGGCCCTCGATCCCGTGCTTGCTCATGCAGTACACCGTGCGCCGCGCACTGCCGACATGGCCCATCTGAGAGGAAATATGGATGATCGATCCACCGATCGATGCCTGCACCATCCGCCGCGCCACCGCTTGCGCGACGAAGAACGCCGCCCGCTGATTGAGCGTGGTGATCGCATCGAAGTCCTGTTCGGATACGTCAAGGAACGGCGCCGGACGGTTGGTCCCGGCATTGTTGACCAGAACGTCGAACGGCGCCTGCCTCTCGATTGCGGTCCGCACCGCCGCCAGATCGGTTACATCGAGGACGAGAGGTTCGGCGCTGCCACCCTCGTTGCGGATCTGCGCGGCAACGGACTCGATTTCCGGCCCGGTACGTGCCGCTACGACCACATGGGCGCCCGCCTGCGCCAGGGCAGCCGCGGCCGCCATACCGATGCCTCGGCCGGCGCCGGTCACAAGCGCACGCCGTTGGTCAAGGCGCTGCGAGGGGGTGCGCGGCAAGGTCATGGACCACCTCGGTCTATTCGGCGGGATCCGATCTACACCTGCCGGTCGGGCAGGACCACCGGTTGACCTGATCGGCGCTGTCCGTGCGATGTTGATCCGGTAACCCGCGGAAGAATCCTTGGCCGCTTCACTGCCGCTGTTGCATCGACTTTGGCGCTACCTGCCGGCTGCACCACGTCGCCGCATGGCGACAAGGCTCGCCGCGCTTCACAGCACCGCGACCTGCGCGCATTCGTGCAGGAAGCCATCGGATGGGGTGATCGTCGCTGGCGAACTGACGCGCGCGTCCGGTTTGGGTGAGAGCGCGCGGCTGATGTTGCGTGGCCTCGCCTCGCTTGGCGTGCCGGCTTGGCCGGTTGACATCAGCCGTTACCTCCCCGCGCACCACGAGGATCTGCCGCCTATACCACCGCCCGCGCTACCCGCCCCTTCAGGCGCTCCTCTCATTCTGCACGTGAACCCTCCCCTGCTACCGCTGGTGTTATCCCGCCTGCCACGCGAATTGACGCGCAACCGGCGCATCGTCGGCTACTGGTACTGGGAGCTGCCGGTGGCACCGCCTGATTGGCGGCTCGGGGCAAGCTTTGTGCACAACGTTTGGGCGCCGTCGCAATTCACTGCCGACTGCGCGTGGCGTCTCTGGTCAAAATGCCGGTTGCGGTGGTGCCTCCGCCGGTAGCCACCGATCCGCTTGCCCCGGCACCGCTTGGTCGCGCCGATTTCGACCTTCCGGCCGAGGCCGTGGTCGCATTCTCGTCCTTCAACCTCGCCTCTCCTTTCGTGCGGAAGAATCCTCTCGGCACGATCGAAGCCTTCCGGATGGCGTTCGGCACGCGCGCGGACCGGGTGCTTGTTCTGAAGGTCGGAAATCCGCATCACGCCACCCAGGACTTCGCACAGCTCGCGACCGCGGCCAGCGCTGCCAATATTCGCGTGATCACCGACACGCTGTCGCCGGCCTCGTCCCTGGCGCTTGACCGCCGCCGTCGACATCGTGGTGTCACTACATCGAAGCGAGGGCTTCGGCCTCGTGGCTGCCGAGGCGATGCTGCTGGGCAAACCCGTGGTTGCCACCGATTGGTCGGCCACGACGGAATTCATGGACGAGAATTGCGCGGCATTGGTCCGTTCCCGACTGGTGCCCGCCCACGATCCGCGCGAGAATCTACGCAGTGGCCGGCGCCAGGTGGGCGGAGCCTGATCGGCACACGCGGCGGATTGGCTGCAGCGACTGGCCGACGATCCCGCGTCTCAGGCGCACGCTCGGTGATGCTGGACGTGCGGCGGCATTGAAGCGTCTGGGAACTGAGCGCGCTGGCAAAAGCCATCGAGGACCTCGGCGTGCAGAATTGGGCAGTTTTCCGCCATGCTGAGCCGCATTCCGTGCAGATGACCGTGACTAGAGCCCCCTGCCCTGTCGTTGACGAAATGCTTGGCGCGGTCCAAGAAGCCCGCCCTATGAAGGTCCTCGTCTGGCAGTGGGGCCGCCGGGGCGCCGGCCCGCTTGATTGCTGTACACCTTGCCGAGGCATTGCGAACACTTCCACGGACCGAGGCCCTTTTGTCACTGCCGAGCAGCGCCGAAGTACTGAAGAGCAAGGATGCGCCCGACTGCGCCCTACCGCTTCCCAGCTACGCTGGCGCCGTCGGCCTGGTCTGGCGCTTGCTGCAGGCACCGCTTCTGCTGGTGAGCCTCGTGCAACGCCTGCGTGCCCTGGATCCGGACGTTGCGGTCTGCGCCATGCCAGGCCCGCTGGACCTATTGTACTGTCGCCGCACTGCGCTGGCTGCGAGTACCGTATGCCGTGATCGTGCATGATGCGGAACGGCATCCCGGGGAGCATTATCCGTTCCTGATGACCGTCCAACGGCGCCTTGTGCGGATCTGCCGCAGCCGTGGTCACTCTCAGCCAACACGTCGCCTCGCGACTGGCGGCACAGTATACGATCGATCATCGCCGAATGTATTGTGTTGCGGCTGCCTCCGCTTGTGTTCGGACCAGGCGCGCCCCGCCCAGGGCACATGGCGGCCCGTTCCGGTTGCTCTTTTTCGGGAGATTACTGCCCTACAAGGGGCTGAGCCTGTTGCAGGACGCTGTGAATGCGCTGGGTTCACGCTCGGGACTGGGAGCTCCGCGTGGTCGGTTCCGGGCCGGAAAGCGATGCGTTGGCGGCGCTTCGTTCCACACCGGGCGTAACCGTCGAGAACCGCTGGGTTCCCGATGAAGAGGTCGCCGCATTGATTGCCTGGGCCGACGCAGTGGTCCTGCCATACGTCGAGGCAAGTCAAAGCGGCGTGGCACCCGGGGCCATCGCGGCGGGGCGGATCGTCGTCGCCACCAGGGTCGGTGGTCTGACCGAGCAACTGAGCGATCGATAAGTTGGCAAGGCTGTGCGACCCGGAACCTGAAAGCCTTGCCGGGGCACTGCGTCAGTTGCTGCACGAGTTCCCTGCGCCGTCGGCACCCTATGCCGACCCGCGTAAAGAGTGGCAGGGATTCGCGAAAGACCTCTTCGCCAATCGTTATATACACCGCTCTTTGGGCGTGACTTCGGAACCTCGAGCGCGAACCATACGCAACTCGCAGTTTAGCGACAGAATTCGTCGAACCCGCCGCCAGCTTAGGAGAAACCCGATATGCCGACCTGCTTGATCACCGGAGTAACCGGCCAGGATGGTGCATACCTGTCGCAATTGCTGTTGCAGAAGGGCTACCGGGTCATCGGATTGCTGCGACGCTCCGCCTCGTCCGATACGGTCGGCGAACGGCTGCGCTGGCTCGGCATCCTTGGTGACATCGAACTGGTCGATGGTGATCTGGTCGATCTCCCCAGCCTGATCCGGATTATGCAGGCATATCGGCCGGACGAAATATACAACCTGGGCGCCCAGAGTTTTGTTGCGGCATCATGGAACCAGCCATTGTTGACAGGCCAGGTTACCGGATTGGGTGCGACCAACCTGCTGGAGGCCATGCGCATCGTCCTGCCGCACGCAAGGTACTATCAGGCGTCGTCATCCGAGATGTTTGGACGTATCCAGGAGTCAACCCAGAACGAACGAACGCCCTTCTATCCGCGTTCGCCCTATGCAGTCGCCAAGCTGTATGCGCACTGGATGACCATAAACTATCGCGAGAGCTTTGCCATCTACGCCTTGTCCGGCATCCTGTTCAACCATGAAAGCCCGCTGCGGAGCATCGAGTTTGTCACGAGGAAGATCACCGACGGCGTGGCGCGGATCAAGCTGGGCCTGGCGCGTGAACTGGCACTCGGCAATCTCGATGCGAAGCGCGACTGGGGCCATGCGCGTGACTATGTTCGTGCCATGTGGCTGATGCTCCAGCAGGACGAGCCGGACGACTTCGTCATTGCGACCGGCCGCAATGCGTCCGTTCGGGACTTCTGCCGCATCGCTTTCAGCTATGCAGGCCTGAACTACGAGGACCACGTCGTCAGCCGAAGCGAACTGATGCGGCCGGCGGAGGTGGACGTTCTGCTTGGCGACGCCAGCAAGGCACGGCAGAAGCTGGGCTGGCAGGCAACGGTATCGCTCGATGAGCTGGCCGGGGAAATGGTCGATGCCGACATCCAACGCCATCGAAAGCGACTACAGACCTGACATGGCCAGTGTCCCGCGCCGCATTCTGATCACGGGAGCGAGCGGATTTGTCGGACGGCATCTGACAGCGAATCTCGCGGTCGTCTCTCATGATGCGTCTGTGTTCACCCCGTCCCTCGACGTGCGCGATCGCGAGGTCGGTGGCCGCAACTGTTCAGCAGACCTCTCCGAACGTGTGCATCCATCTCGCTGCGGTCTCGACCGTTCGCGGCGCGGAGCAGGATGAAGAGCAGGCTTGGCAAGTAAACCTGCATGGCACACTCAATGTCGCGCGGGCAATCCTGCGTCATACTCCTAATTGCCAGATGCTCTACATATCCAGCGCCGACGCTTACGGCGATTCATTCCGAGCCGGCGTTTCGTTGACCGAGAATGCGCCTTTGGCGCCCATGAACACCTACGCTGCGACGAAAGCGGCGGCCGATCTGGCTCTGGGCAGCATGGTGGAACGGGGACTGCGCTGTGTGCGGTTGAGGCCCTTCAACCATACTGGTCCAGGCCAGTCCGAACAGTTCGTTGTTGCCGCCTTCGCTCGTCAGGTCGCCCGCATCGCCGCTGGTCTTCAGCCGCCAGTGTTGAACGTCGGCAACATCGACGCGCGCCGTGATTTTTTGGATGTGCGCGACGTCTGCGCTGCCTATCTGGCTTGCATCGACAACCCAGGCGCTCTGCCGCCGGGTGCAATCCTCAACCTGGCCTCGGGCACTGCACGCCGCGTTGGCGACATCCTCATCCGAATTGCAGACAATTGCCGGCACAACGGCTGAGGTAAGGATCGACCCTGCGCGCGTGCGCAAACGTGACGTGACTTCCGCGTGTGGCGATGCCACGCTGGCACGAGAGGCACTCGGCTGGACGCCCGGTCATCCCGTGGGAGCAGACCTTGATTGACGTGCTGGATGACTGGCGCAACCGGATCGGCGGCTCCATGCAGGAGATTTGAGTTTGCCGGTTCGGCTTTGGATCGATGTCGAGGACCTGTTCGTGTATGCTCGTGGCAATCCGCGCCCGAGCGGAATTCAGCGCATTGCGTGCGAAATTTACCGCACCATCCAGCAAGATTGGGGTGCGTCAGGGCTGGTGCACTTCGTTCGCCATGACGTCCCGCGCAACTCATTCCGGACGATCGCTTGGAGCGAAGTGGCGGACGTATTCAAGAACCTCACTGATCTCGAAACAACTCTCCCGACGGCTTCCGCGAACGAGACTATTCGGCATCCGAGAGCGCGGCGATTTATAGGCCGATGGCTGCACCGGCTTGCCCCGGAATTGCGCCCTGCCGTGATCGGCGCTGTGCTGGCTCAGGGAGAAGCGTTCCGTGCCTGGAAAAGGCTCGCCAGGACAACCTGGCACGAAGTCCGGCTGCGTCTCAGGCATCGATTGACGCCGCCGTCCCGTCCCAGAAGCGAGCACTCCTGTGGCGATGCAGGACCTGCAGCGCCGGTCGTCAACAATTTCGGGGAGTGCGCGGCGCCCGGCGATATACTTCTCACGCTGGGCGCACCTTGGTCGCATCCGGATTACGCCAAACCGATCCGCGCGCAATGCGAGCAGGGCCTGCGATTTGCGTTGCTGGTATACGATCTGATCCCGATCCGCCGGCCCGAATGGTGCGATCGCGGTCTTGTGCAGTGGTTCGGTGAGCGGTTCAGAACCCTTCTTCCGCTCTGCGATTTCGTCTTTGCCATATCGCAGGCCACCGCGGCCGACGTCGAGGTTTTCGCGCGCGAAACCGGAATCGCGCTTCCCGGCCGTGTCGTTCCCATCCCGATAGGCACCGGCTTCGGCAGTCAACCGCAATCGCCTGGCGCACTTGAAAAGCAAACCATGCCGCCCGCTGGCAGCTACGCCCTGTTCGTCTCCACGATCGAGGCACGCAAGAACCACGCACTGCTGTTCCGGGTCTGGCGCCGGTTGCTGGAGGAGATGCCAGCCGACCGCGTACCGATACTGGTATTCGCCGGGCGAGTTGGATGGCTGATCGGTGATCTGATGCAGCAGATCGCCAATACCGACCATCTCGATGGGAAGCTGATCGTCATTGAAGATCCGACAGACGCTGAGCTTACGGCGTTGTACCGCGGCTGCCTGTTCACGTTGTTTCCATCATTTTTCGAAGGATGGGGACTGCCGGTCACCGAAAGTCTGGCGTTCGGCAAGCCGTGCATCATTTCCAATAGAACCTCGCTCCCTGAAGCAGGCGGAAAGCTGGCGAGGATCTTCGATCCCGACAACCTTAACGACGCGTACCAGATCATCCGGCAGACGATCGAAGACCGGCCAGGGCTGGCACGATGGGAGGCCGAAGTTCAAAGGGAATTCCAGCCAGTCCCGTGGTCGGCGACTGTCGAGGCCATCCTGAGTGGCTTGCAGTTTCCGGCTCAGAACGATAGTCGAGTCGGCGACAAGGACCTGCGTTCACTGACCGACGCGGGGGCGATGGAAGCTCCGGTATCAGTGGATCAAGCGCGGCCATAGACCGGTGAGGCCGATGATGATCAGGTACAGCGCGACGATAACGTTAAGTAGCCGCGGGATAAACAGGATCAGGATGCCGGCGATGAGCGCGACCAATGGCTGAAGTGCAATCACGTTGAGAGTCATCTTGTTCTCCTAGACCGGGATGACCGAAGGTGGGATCGTCGGAGGTCCGAATCGCGTGAATAGACAAAGGGCTGGAGCAGGGTGAGCGCATCCTTCCGCCGCTTACCCTACCCTAAAGAGAAATATCCGTGCCCAGATGGAACAGGCAGTCGCCACGCACCGTCCGACCGGGAACGCGCTTGCACAAGACGAAGCCATCGTGCGCGAAGTGTGCGGTGGTCGGTTCGGCCCAGGGTGTTTCCGGTAGATGAATGCGCGCGGCTGGCTGGCCGGCACGCACTGTGTCGCCGAGTTCGACCAGCGGCTCGAACAGGCCATTTTCCGGCGCATACACAAAATAATCGGAGCCGCCAACTTCGAGCAGCCGGGTGTCCTGGTCAGGCGCGATGTGCGCGCCTTGGGGCAGGATGCCGAGATGCACCAGGATGTTGTTCACGCCCCGCTCGACCATGCGCAGTGCGGCCCGCGTGACATGGCCCGAGCCGCCCGCCTCTGTGCCAAGGCAGATAACCCCTTGACGTGCCGCGCCGCCCGACAGCGTGCGACCGCCGCCTTGCTGTTGCTCCGAAACATAGGCGATTGGCGAACCGAATGCCTTCAGCGCCTCTACTCCTGGGCTGGTGCTGCCGTCGCGTTTCCAATTGCCGAACAGCGCCGATGGCACATACATCAGCGATGAACCTCCGGAATGCAGGTCGCAGATGATATCGGCCATCGGCACGAGTTCGTGTTCGATGTGATAGGCGATCTGCTGCGTCACACTGCCGTCGGGGTCACCGGGGAACAGCCGGTTCAGGTTGCCTTCATCAATCGGCGAGGTGCGCCGGCCGGCCATCGCCGCTGGGAAATTGGCCGCCGGAAGGACGATCACCCTGCCATGGATTCGCGCAGGATCGAGCGATTTCACCAGATTGCACAGCGCCACCTGGCCCTCGTACTCGTCGCCGTGCGTGCCCGAGACCAGGAGCGCGGTCGGACCGTCGCCGTTCTTCAGCACCACGATAGGAATCGGGATGAAGCCGTAAGCGGAGCTATGGACGGAATGGAACAGGCGCAAGAAACCGTGCTGACGGCCGTTCCTGGCGAAATCGACCTCGGCGACGATACGGCTCCGGCTGGCTGCGGCCATGTTTCCCTCCCTGGGCGGACTTGCGGCGGGCCTGCCGCTCGGCCATATTGGCCTCAGGCAGCAACAACATGAAAGGAGGTGATCCAGTGTCTCATTGTCTCATCGTGGCGCCGTTTGCCGTGGCCTGGATCTCCGACGCTCGCGTCGCCGTCTAGACCGCCGACTGGGCAACGACGCCCGCAGACAATGCCGAAGGCTCCGGTGGGAAACCTCCGGAGCCTTCCTCATTTCAGGCGCTCTACCCGGCAGGCCTTCAGGGTAAGCCGGATCAGGTGCGACCGGGTAATGACATACCGGAGACCATGGGCTGGACCTTGCGACAGAAGACAACGGTCCGGCGCGCTAGTCGACGGAGGCAGTGAATGTCTGAAGCAAACGGGTCTGATCAGAAACGCAGGATCCTGGGCGCGATCTTCGATGTGGATGGCGTGCTGGTGGCCTCGCCACACGAACGGGCCTGGCGGGAGGCACTCGACGGCTATGCCGACCCGGGCCAGTTCACCACCGAATTCTACCAAGCGCATGTTGCCGGAAAGCCGCGGCAGGACGGAGCGATGGCAACACTGGAGGGGCTCGGCCTTACCGATGCTGCCGCACGCGCGCCCGGGTATGCGGCGCAAAAGCAGGCGCTGATCGATCGGCTGATCGCGGAGGGCAGCTTCGAGGCGTATCCGGACGCGGTGCGCTTTGCGGCTGCATTGCACGCGGCCGGCCTGCGGCTTGCGCTGGCCTCGTCATCCAAAAATGTTGCAGCCATGATGCGTCGTCTGAGCCTGCCTGACGGCCGCTCGCTGTTGTCGATTTTCGATGCTGATCTAAGCGGCACGGACGTGCCGCGCGGCAAGCCGGACCCCGCGCTGTTCCTGCTGGCGGCACAGGCTTTGAACGTCCCTCCGGCAAAGAGCCTGGTGGTAGAGGACGCACCGGCGGGTATCGAAGCCGCGCGAGCTGGAGGCATGGCCTCGGTCGGCGTTGCGCGGCTCGGCGATGAGGACCTGCTGCGCGCGGCCGGAGCCGATCTGGTGGTTACCAGCCTGGATCAGGTCGATACCAATGCCATTCCGGCGGGCAAGTTGCGCACCCGGCCGTAAATGGAGACGCCTCGCGACCGCTGATTCTCGGTTTCGGTTTTTGCGCGTGCTCACTGAGCGCCCCTTTACTGCGTCTCGCCCACCGCGCAGGCACGGAGGGCGAAGGTGTGAAATACTTCAGTTCATTCGTGCGGCATGACGCCTACCGTTGCCAGTCAACGGTCCCAATAGGGATGGCAGCGATCGGGTTCGTTGTGGGTACTCGCGAGCTCGCTCTAAACGCGGCGCCGAACACAACCGGCTGTCCACCCGGAGTGCAACACACCGAGACCGAAGCCGGTGGCGTGGGCTCGGTCGACAACGTCACCCGCAAAGCCGAGGCGGAAGGTGGCGGAGTTGGCTCGGCGAACAACGCCACACACAAAGCGGAGGCCGAGGCGGGCGGCATGGGTTCGCAGCGTTCGACCTCCGCGACCCCCTGCGTGAGATAATTGTATTCCTGCGCTGATCCCGGCTCGCGGCAGAACCGCCAGCCGGGATTATTTTAAGCACACGTAAGGCAACTTTTTAACGTGCTCGGCGCACCATAGTGCGCCACACGATTGGCGCATTTACCACGCGACATTGCGCAATTCGGGGTGTTTGCAGGGGACGTGATGACGTGATGAGCGCCCGGTGCCGCAGTCTGCTTGCGGATCTGTTCCAACACGTGCCGTTGCCGGCAGCCGACCTGGCCGCACTCAAGCGCAGGATGCGTGAACCGGGCCGGCACTACCACAACCTTGCACATCTCGCAGAGATGTGGCGGCAACACCGAACACTGGCGCGGGGTGCGTTCCGGACGGCGCGTTGGGAACGCCTGATTGCCAGCACCATCGCCCTGCATGACGCGGTTTATCAAGCGAACCGGCCCGACAACGAGGCCGCATCTGCCGCTCTGTGGCGTCGGCTCGCCGGCCAATGGCGCAGGTTGCCGCGCGGACTGATCCGGCAGGTCGCCACCGCGATAGAGGCGACAGCACATCACGCCGACCCGCATGCCGGCGCGGCCTGCGAGCCTTGGGTCAAGTGGGTACTCGACCTCGATCTATCTCCGATTGCCTCGTCTGGTCACCGCGTTCGTGCGAATGGGTCACGGCTGCGGTCCGAAATGCGCAACTTGTCCGCTGCCGCCTGGCATGAGCGCTCCCGGCGGTTCTACGGCGCGCTGCAACGGCGCGATCACATCTTTCACTCTCCGCGGCTGCGGAGCGCGTTTGAAAGCAATGCGCGACGATATCTTCGCTGCACACTCGACAGCATGACTGACCGCACTTGAGCACCACAGCGCTCAATAGAGTATGGGGATCTTAGAGCGCTTTCACCTCGACCGGACACGCACAATGCATCATTGCGACGCTCGCGGATGCGAGCGGAAGCAACCCAGTGCCGCGGCAAAACACGAAGTTTGCTTCGTCGCTGCGCTCCTCGCAACGACAGTGTTCCAGTTATCCTGAAATGCTCTAAGACGGTATCCGGCGTTGCGCGTAGCGATCACGCCGGCCGGCGCTTCATGAAAGCAGCGCGCAGGCAGGTAGCGACCATCTCACCACGCTGATTGAACGCCTGATGCTCGAACTCCACGACGCCCGCATTGGGGCGGGACTTCGACGCGCGCAGAGAACGGACGATGGTGCGGGCGCGGATCGTATCGCCGTGGAACACCGGTTTGGGAAACTCCACCTTGTTCATGCCGAGATTGGCGATGGTGGTGCCGAGTGTTGTGTCGCCGACTGTCATGCCGATCATCAGCCCCAGCGTGAATAGCGAATTGACAATGCGCTGGCCGAATTCCGTGGTCCTGGCGAACTCTTCGTCCAGGTGCAACGGTTGCGGGTTCAGTGTGAGCGTGCTGAACAGGACATTGTCCATCTCGGTCACGGTGCGGCTCAGCGCGTGATCGAAGGTCTGGCCTTCGTGGAAGTCTTCGAAATACAGGCCGGGCATTGCAGTGCTCCCTGCGCAATCTTCTCGGCAGTGTGCCGGTACCGATGGCTGGGACAATCCCCGGGACCGGCGCCGGCGGGGACCGTAGCCGCAATGGTCAGACCAGCCGCGCCTCGAAGGGGGGCACGAAGTCAGGTGCGTCGAATTCCAGCACCCAGACGTCGGGATCGAACCTGACCTGGCGTGCGATGTAGGAATCCGCCGCCTCCTGATCGATTGGGGCGGCGCCGGTGGCGCGCATCCAGGCGAGCGCTCCGTCGGCCGCACGCACCTGGCTCAGCACGCACAGCCCTTCCCGGCCACGCAGCACCACCAGCACGCCGCCCGAGTCTTGATCGCCCCTGCGCAAGACGACACCCGCCCGGCCGTCGCGGTCCGCCATGCGCAGCGCCATCTTCACCCACAATCCAGCCTTCAGCCGCGGTTCAGCCATGCCACTCCCCGATCGCAGCGCCATTGTGCAGGATGGGGTGGCCACTGCGCGAATCGAGGCCCGCATGCGACGGCTTGCCGCCACTCTGATCCTGTCGATCTGCAGCGTGTTGTTCGACTACACCGGGGCGCACGCCGATGATGCGATCAGCTTCGGGCTCGACTGGCTGGCCGAGGCGGAATACGGCGGCTATTACCAGGCTCTCGCCACCGGGCTGTACGCGCAACACGGCCTGAAGGTGACCATTCGCCAGGGCGGGCCGCAGGTGAACCAGATGCAACTGATGATGGCGGGTCGCCTGGACTTCAACCTCGGCGGGGGTCGCGCCATCGAGTTCGTGCAACAGAACCTGCCGTTCGTGGCCATTGCGGCGATGTTTCAGAAAGACCCCTCGGTGCTGATCGCACATTCGGGCCAAGGCAATGACAGCTTTGCCGCACTGAAGGGCAAACCGATCCTGATCGGTGCAGACACCCGCGCGGGCTGGTGGCGCTTCCTGGCCGCCCAATACGGCTACAGCGACTTCGCAGATCCGGACCTACACGTTCAACCTGCAGCCGTTCCTGGCCGACAAGACGCTGGTGCAGCAAGGCTATCTCGGCTCCGAACCGTTCGCCATCGAGCAGGCGACGCACGAAAAGCCCGTCGTTCTGCTGCTCGCCGATGCAGGATACGCGGGCTATGCGAATATCGTCACCACCAGCACGAAGCTGGTGACGGACAATCCCGACCTGGTGCAGCGCTTTATCGATGCATCGATCGAGGGATGGTATTCCTACCTCTATGGGGATCCCGCGCCGGCCAACAAATTGATCAAGCAGGACAACGCGGAAATGTCCGACGCGCTGCTGGCCTATGGACGCGACGTGATGAAAACCCGCGGCATCGTCGATTCCGGCGACGCGCTCAAGCTCGGCATTGGTGCGATGACCGATGCACGATGGCAGACGTTCTATCGGTCCATGGCGGATGTCGGCGTATATCCCAAGGGGCTGGATGTGACGAAGGCCTACACGGTACGGTTTGTCGATCGACGTGTCGGGATGGAGCTGAAGAAGCAATGACACTCTGTCATCGCGAGGAGCGAAGCGACCAAGCAATCTCGCGGCGGCGATCGCGCGCGCACCACGAGATTGCTTCGCTTCGCTCGCAATGACAGGTGCTGCTTCTATCGGGGGTTGGTCGGCGCTTCGGTGCGGTGGAAGCGCTGCGTGACGTGTCGCTGCATATCGTCGCTGGCGACTTCGTTGCGCTGCTGGGACCTTCGGGGTGCGGCAAATCGACGCTGCTGCGGTTGATCGCCGGACTGGAACAGCCTGACAGCGGGCGCCTGGAATGGGAGCCGGGGCACCAGCCCAGGCCTGGAGACATCGGGTTCGTGTTTCAGGACCCGACACTGCTGCCTTGGGCCAACGCGGCGGATAACGTGTTCCTGCCGCTGCGACTGCGTGGTGCGACGCGCCAACAGGCGATGCCTCAGGTGCACGAGGCACTGCATCGCGTCGGCCTTTCGGGGTTCGAGTCGGCGCGCCCTCGCCAGCTATCGGGCGGGATGCGCATGCGGGTCTCCATTGCGCGCGCTCTGGTGACCCGGCCGCGACTGCTGCTGATGGACGAACCTTTCGCCGCGTTGGACGAGTTCACCCGTCACAAGCTGCAGGAGGACCTGCTGTCCTTGTGGCACGAACTGCGCTGCACGGTGGTGTTCGTGACGCACTCGATCTACGAGGCGGCGTTCTTGGCGCGACGCATTGTGCTGATGACGCCCCGGCCGGGGCGGATCGACCACGAAATTGCCTCGCCCCTGCAGCATGGCTCCGAAGCGCGGCTGGATCCGGCCTATGCCGCGCTGGTGGCGCAAGTGACGCACGCGATGCAGCGCGCGCTGATTGCATGAAATACGCCCCGGTGCTGTTCGGCCTGCTGACACTGCTGGCGTGGGAAGCCGCGGTGCGGCTCAGCGGCGTGCCGTCGTATTTGGTGCCTGGACCGGTCGCGATCATCGCCGCGTTCCTGGCCGATCCGACAGGATTGCTATGGTCGCTCGGATCGACATTGCTGGTGACGTTCGCCGCGTTGCTGGTGGCGGCCGCCTCGGGGGTCCTGCTCGCGGTCGGTATCGCCTCGAGCCGCCTGCTGGCAGCCGCGATCCAACCCTGGGCCGTGGTGTTGCAGGTGACGCCGATCGTCGCAATTGCCCCACTGATCATCGTCTGGGTCGGCGATCCGTTCGCGTCACTCGTGGTATGCGCCACCATCGTCGCGTTCTTTCCCGTGTTCGCCAACACCGTGGCCGGGCTGGCATCGGCACCGGCCGAGCTTGCCGATCTGTTCCGGCTGTATGGCGCCGGACGGATCGCCACGCTATGGCTGTTGCGGCTGCCGGCGGCAGTGCCATTCTTCCTTGCGGGGCTGCGCATTTCCGGTGGACTGGCGCTGGTTGGCGCCGTCGTGGCGGAATTCGTCGCGGGCTCCGGAGGGTTCGCCTCGGGACTCGCGTATCGCATCCTGGAGGCGGGCTACCGTCTCCAGGTACCGCGCATGTTCGCCGCGCTGGTACTGCTGTCGCTGGCCGGCATCGCCATCAACTTCGGGCTTGGGGCATTTGCCGCAGCAATCATGCGACGACGCGGCGAAGGCTGATCTTTATTCCGCCGCGGCCCGCCACCCCGTTGGCCGCATGGCCTCATTCAGCCGCTCGCGATACGCTGTCTGCCAGTTCTCCGCTGCCAGCACCGCCTCGCCGCTGCGCACCTGACGGAAGATGTCGGGCTGATCCACGCATGGCGGCGCGGTGCCCTTCTCACGCAGGCCACGCCCCGCGATCAGCAGACGGCGCCGCGTGCGCGTGATCATCTGATCACTCGGTGCGAGATGCTCGAATGAGTGATCGACGATCGGGCCCATGCTTTCGGTGATCGCCTGGTCCTGCATCGCGATATGGCTGATGCCCGTGTAGATCAGGTCGTTGCGCTGCGCCTCACGGTCGATCAGGTAGTCGTTCGCGGCGTTCTGCACCGGACGGAAGCGGCCGAACCAGTCGGTGGTGTTCGGCAGCATGTCAGGCGCCGGCGTCGCGCCGGGAATCGGCCTGCCGCCGGACAGCGCGGCGGTGCGCGACGCGTCCTTCCAGGCGAAGCCCACGAACATCACGTGCGTATCGTCCATCGGCACCCAGGCACGCGCGATCACGCGATCGACGAAGTCGCCCTGCGGAATGAAGGTCCAGAACGGAAAGGCGAAATGTGCAAAGCGCCAATAGGTCTTGTCCGCCTCGGCCGCCCGATAGGCGCAGTACATCGTGCCCCAGTCGGTATCGGTCACATGATACTCAGGAGCGCGATTCGCGACCTGGTACATCAGCCAATTGTCCGGATCGACCTGCTCGGGCTGGACTGAACCGACATGCAGCCAACTGAAATGCGAGGTATCGATGTCGCCCTCCAGCGCCTGCAACCAATTGCATTCGCGCTGAGTGAACGTGATTGAAAGTTCGCGTTCCGGCAGCAGCGTCGCCTCGATCTCGGGCATCGGCGGCGCTTCGGCCCGCTGTCCCATGTAAACCCAGATGACCCCGGCGCGCTCGGTCACCTTGTAGGCCTTCGCGTGCACCTTCTGCCGGAAATCCTGATCCGGCGGGATGTTGGGCATCTCGATGCACTTGCCGTCAGCGTCGAATTTCCAGCCGTGATAGACGCAGCGGATACCACCATCCTCGTTGCGGCCGAAGAAAAGCGATGCGCAGCGATGCGGACAGCGATGATCCATCACGCCGACGCGCCCGGCGCGGTCGCGGAACGCGATCAGCCGCTCGCCCAGCAGCATCAGGCGCAACGGATCGCCGCCTGCGACGACCTCGGACGATTTCGCGGCAGGCAGCCAGTATTGCCGCATCAGGTCGCCCATCATGGTGCCTGGGCCGATCCGCGTCAGCTCTTCGCTTTCAATCGTGTTCGTCATGCGTCGCTCCCTATCCGCGCACGCCGTGACGCCGCCCCGCG
The DNA here is from genome assembly GCA_963758595.1 of uncultured Alphaproteobacteria bacterium. Taxonomy (GTDB): domain Bacteria; phylum Pseudomonadota; class Alphaproteobacteria; order Acetobacterales; family Acetobacteraceae; genus JAMXLO01. Next base: position 20,408 of record CAVWWB010000020.1, on the reverse strand, counting down.
AGGCTTCACGCATGTTACGCGGTATCGCACCAAATATGCTCTAACCCGGCCAGACGGAGACCAGGTCCTGCACCTGTGGTCGCGCCGCCGGCGAGCCGCCGCCGACCTGGGTTCCGACATACAGGAATCCGACGATCTCGTTGTCCGGATCAAGCCCGAGTGCCTGCTTGGTATTGGCATCGTAGGCCGGCGCACCGGTCTTCCACATCGCACCATAGCCCTGGGCACGCGCAGCCAGCATGATGTTTTCGGCGGCCGCCGCGGCAGAGACCAGTTGTTCAATCTCTGGGATCTTATGGCCGCGCTGGATGGCAGCCGCCGCCACCACGATGACCGGCGCGCGCATTGCCTTGTCGCGCTCGCGCTGCACCGCATCGGCTGGGGCATTCGGGTCCATCCGACGCAGGCAATCGGCCATCAGCTCGCCGAACCGCTCGCGTTTGTCTTCGGGCACCACGACGAAGCGCCAGGGACGCAACCGACCATGGTCGGGTGCCCGCAACGCGCTCTGGAACATCTTTTCCAGCGCATCCTGGTCAGGACCAGGCGATGTCAGCTTTACCGCGGACTCGCGGCCGACCAGCAGTTCCAGCGCATCCATGTCGGACCCTCCAAACGGATCAATGTGCGATCGGACCGTCGGCCTTTTTCCACGCGTCGATGCCGCCGTGGATATGGCAGGCGGTGGCGAGGCCCGCGTCCTGTGCCGCCTGCACGGCCATGGCCGAGCGCTCGCCGAACGCACAATAGAACACCAGGCGCTTGTTTGTCGCGCTGGCCAGCTCGTGCAGCATGCCGCCTTGCTGAATATTCTCCTGCAGGTCCGGATAGGGCGCGTGCAGTGATCCGGGGATCACACCGTGCTTCTCACGCTCGGTCCGTTCGCGCAGGTCGATCAGCACGAGGTCACGCCGCCCGAGGACTGCCTTCACCTGATCCGTCGTCATCGCCCAACCGCGCCGGGCGATCTCCTGCTGCACCAGGCCCTGGCGCATGTTGGCCGGCACCGCCACGTCCATCATCTTCGGGTTCGACAGGTTGAGACCGTTCATCAGCGACACGTATTCATCGACGGACGTGCACCTGCAGGCGCGGATTGCAGCGCTTCTCCTCGCCGATCGTGCTGACCGTGTCGCCTTTGTAGTCGTGGGCGGGGAACACCATTGGTCTCGTCAGGCAGACGCAGCAGGCGGTTGAAGATTGACTCATACTGCGCGCGCGGATCGCCGTTCTGGAAATCGGTGCGGCCGGTGCCGCGGATCAGCAGTGTATCGCCGGTGAATACCCGGTCGGGCATGATGAAGCTGTAGCTGTCGTCGGTGTGTCCAGGTGTATACGCGACGTCGAGGCTGATGCCCTCGATGCCCAACCGGTCGCCGTCGGCGATGCGCATCGAGACGACATCGACGCTGGACTGCTCGCCCATCACGGTGATGCAGCGTGTGCGATCGCGCAGGGCGCCAAGGCCGGTGATGTGGTCGGCGTGCAGGTGGGTGTCGATCGCCTTCACCAGCCGAAGGTCGAGCTCGCGGATAAGCTGCAGGTAGCGATCCACCTTCTCCAGCACCGGATCGATGATCAGTGCCTCCCCGCCGCGACGAGAGGCGAGCAGGTAGGTGTAGGTGCCGGACGTGGCGTCGAAAAGCTGACGGAAGATCACTATGGCCTCGTGATAGATTGCTGGGGGTTGCGAGGTAGGCCAGCTTACCCCGCAACCACCCCAATCTGCCAATATTTTCTATCAGCGTGGCCTACGGCAGATACATCAGCTCCCTTGCGAAGTCGCAGGATCCGATATCAGCCAGGCCCGTCACCACCGGCGTAACCGATCAGCAAGGATTCTTCCTGCCAGTAAGTCTCGCCAGTGTTTGTTGTCACTTTGAATCGATAGGGAACGCGGACTGCGGTCTTCACACCAAAGGTCTGACCCTTAAAGCTCCATTTATCTCCGTAGTCCCGCACAACCTCGACCGCGATAGACCGAATGATATCCTCGACGCTTGGGGGCTGCACCGTCGCCAGTAAGCGAGCAAACGGCGGCTGTACCTCCATACCGCCGGTTGATAGCCCTGTTGTCGGATCTGTCAGGCAATTTGGTATAGGGATTCAGCCTGCAAATGAGTTCCCCCAGGGCACACATGTCGTGGGTATTGGTCTCCTCGTCCCGAATTGCCTGGACGTTAGTATCCATCTCAATCCTCCTATGTGGGCTGATTGCCGCAATCTGCCTCTGCGCGAAGCGGTTGAACGCATCCCCTGCACCGCCTCGGCCCTGCTGGTCGCCGGCCAGTTGCGCCATCGTCGACCAAGCTACCGCTTAGAGCGAAGAAGCTGGCCAAACATATGAACTACTTCACAACGCTCACTGGCGATTAACCAGCGTTCAAAAGGGCGCGGTGACCAGTTCGGCGAGCAGCTCGCGTGCCTCCCGCAAATCCGGTATCTCAGGCCCATTGCTGAACCAGCCAAGTAGGGGCCGCAGCGGATCAGTTGCCGCCGCGCCGAAGCCGCGATTTGCCTGCATCCGCAAAAGGCTGGTGGCGGCGCGCAGCTCTAGCAGCTTCGCCGACTGTTCACGGGCGACGCTGATGGCTTGGCGAAACTCCTGTTCTGCCTGTGCATCATCAGTGCCTGTGCGTGCCAGGAGTAATTCGCCCTTCTTTCGATGCAATTCGGCATCCATCCAGCAGGCCCCGGTGGTGCGCGAGAACTCCAATACCTCATCGAGCACAGCGAGTGCCTCATCGCGTTGCCCCGATAGCGCAAGGACGTCTACCAGCAAGTACCTTCCCGCTTCGGGTCGGAGCCTCGAGCCCATCGTCCTCGAGCCAGCAATACCCTCCAACAACAAGGCCTTTCCCTTGATGATGTCGCCTTGCATTGCGATGACCCAACCAAGCTGACACTGGCCGCTGGCCAAAAGAGATGAGAAGCCCTGCTCCTCGCAGACCGCGACCAGCATTCTGGAATACTCAGCGCACTGATCGATGTCGCGCAGAACCTCCAGCGTTCGCGACCATACGCTGAGGATGAGCGGGAACGCGGGCGATGACATTCCAAGCTTTTTCGCGCCCTCAACGGCAGACCTACCGCGGGATATCGCCTGCTCGATATATCCGAGATGAGCGAGCGCAATGCTGAGAAATGCCGCCGCGTAAGGCGGGTCTGGAGCTATCGCGATATCGCGAAGCTCCCCCTGCCCGCTTCGGACAATGCCAGGGCCTCTGCGAAATGCTCACGTGCTGCCGCGAATTGCCCCCTGTAGTACCGCAGGGTGGCCAGCCGCACCCGCGCGGCGATCGCAATGGGCGTGTCGTGACTGTCTGCCGCGAGAGCGCGCAATTCCTCGCCGACCTCCTCGGCCTCCACTCAACTCGGCACGCGTTTCGGCAACAATGCCTAGCGAATACAGCGACCGCGCCAGCAACTCCGGATTGCCAAGCTTGCGACAGACGGCCGCCGCACGCTGTATCGCCGAGCGCGCATCCGGGTCGTTCGAGCCGCGCGACGCCATCAGGATGCGGCCAAGCGCGATCAGCAGTTCCGCTTCCAGAAGATGGCGATCAGGACCTTCCGGCAGATTGGCAGCGAATTGCAATCCACGCTCGAGATAGATCCTTGTCTCCGCCACAGCAGCGCGTTCGGCCGAACGGCCGCCAGCAATTCGGTAATAGGACGCGGCCTTGGCAAGCATGCCTGCCTGCGCACAGTGGTATCCAAGCAGGCCCGGCTCGGTCACGCCCGAGAGATACATCGCTCTCCGCGGCGGCCACGATCCGAGCATGAATAACCGCCCGCTGCCTACGCAAAACGCTGTCGTAAATGGCTTCCTGCACCAGGGCATGCTTGAACACATAGACAGCCTCCGGTGCTTCCCTCCGACGGAATGCAATGCCGGCCGCAACCAACTCATCCAGGCCGCCCGAAACGTCTTCGTCAGTGATTTCAGCAACCGCCGCTAGCAACGGCCGAGAGAACTCTCGTCCGATAACCGCACCTATCTGCGCGACGCGCTTTGCCAACGGCAACCTGTCCAAGCGCGCGGTCAGCAAACCCTGCAGCGTGTTGGGAACGCTCAGCGATGCAGCCTGCACGGCACCCCGTGACGCCTCCAGCACTGATCTCGCCAGTTCCTCGACGAACAACGGCACGCCGTCGCTTTGGGCAATGATGCGGTCAATAAGCGGCGGGGGCAGGACATGCCCGAACGCCACCTCCTTGGCTAGGCGCTCGGAGCCGCCTCGGTCGAGACGAGTTAGGCTGATATGCGCCTCATTCGGACCGCCGCCGAAGGGAACGTGGAAATCGGGTCGAAACGAGACGATCAGCAGGATTGGCGCTTCAGGCAGCAGCCTGATCATCCTGTCCAGAAGTTCCAACGAGCTCGGGTCCGCCCAATGCACATCCTCGGCCAGTATCAGGAGCGGCCTCCTTCGCGCCATTGCAACGACCTGGCGCAACAAAATCTCCTGGGTCCGCTGGTTCTTTGCCTGCGGACTGAGATCAAGCGCCGGTTGCGATGCGCTGGCCGGCAAACCCAACAGATCCGCGATCAACGCGGTATCGACATCGGACGCTCCCGCCTGCTGCAGCAGGTTTTCCAGCTTGCGAAATCTCTCGGCCGGCGCATCGGTTCGCGAGAATTTCGCGTCGTACTCGAATCGCGCGACAATCGGATACAGCGGACTTGCCTGGTGATGTGGCGAACAAAAGTATCGCAAGGTGGCATGCGGCTCCTCGCGCAGGTGCGACAGCAATTCCACGATCAGCCGGGACTTGCCGATACCCGCTTCACCGCCAAGCCAAACGAGCTCTCCCTTGCCCAGCTTTGCCAGGCGCCAGCATTCCAGTAGTCGGGCAAGTTCCTCATCCCGGTCGATCAACGGCACGAGCCGGCCGGCATGGCGTGCGGCGAAACGATCGTCCACCACACGTTGCTTGAGGACGCGCCACGCCCGTACTGGTGCCCCGAACTCCTTGAGCGGGCGTTCGCCGAGATCTCGGCACGAGAAAAGACCTTCGATCTGCCGTCGCGTCACTTCGTCGATCACGACACTGTCCGGCGCGGCAATCTCCTGTAGCCGCGTTGCAAGGTTCGGCGTTTCGCCAATCGCCTCGGTCCCCTCGCCTGCAGCGGAACCGACAGTTCCCCCGATGACGACCGTACCGGTGGCAACCGCTACGCGCACCTGCAATTTCTCACCACGGATCGGCGCTTTCATGGCTGCCACCACGGCAAGCGCGGCGCGTACCGCAAACTCGGAGTTCGTTTCCTCGCTTTTCGGCCAGCCGAAATAGCTGAGGACACCGTCGCCGACGTAGCCGGCGACGTACCCGCCGAACTCGGCGATAGCTGCCGCGACCCGGGCCTGATAGGTGCCGATAACCTCGGCGAGTTCCTCGAGGTCGAGCCGAGCCGATAGCGGCGTTGAAGCGACCACGTCGCAAAACACGACGCTGATTTGCCGGCGCTCGGATTGCACTTCTGCCTTCACTGCACGGCAAGGTTGCAACGGGGCGCGCTGCATACCGAGCAGAATCGGGCACCCTCAGGTGAAATCTCACCGCATGCCGGGCATCGCATGCCGCCGCTCCCCAACACCCGGCGAATCTTCTAATGCAAATCGGTACCCGGCGTAACCTTGAAGAGCGGCTTCGGCCTCAGGATGCGCGGCCGCCGCGGGTGGCGAGGTCGATGACATTCGGCATCTGCGCCACTTGCGCCGTCGCCACAGCGCCGTCCAGCACCTCCGTCACCTTGCGCGCCATCTGCTCACGATGGAACGGTTTGCCGATCAGATGCACCCCGTCGTCGAGGCGGCCGTGGTGCACGATCGCGTTCTCGGTATACCCTGACATGTACAGCACGCGAAGATCGGGGCGCACCTCTTTGAGCCGACTCGCAACCGCATCGCCCTTCATTCGGCCGGTCAACACGACATCGGTCAGCAGCAGGTCGACCTTCGCATCGTTTCACCGAACACACGGAGCGCCTCGGGTCCATCGGCCGCCTCCAGCACGCGGTATCCGAGATCTCGCAATATTGCCGTGCAGGCCTCGCGCACCGCGGAGTCGTCTTCGACCACCAATATGGTCGCTGAACCTCGTGGCAGCTCCATTGGCACGGCGCTACGCGAAGCGGGCAGGACCGCGCCAATCGCCCGAGGAAGATAAAGCCGCACTGTCGTTCCCTCACCGACCTCGGAGTAGATATTGACGTGTCCACCGGACTGCTTGACGAACCCGTGCACCATGGCCAGTCCGAGCCCGGTCCCCCGGCCCTCTTCCTTGGTGGTGAAGAACGGTTCGAAGGCCCTGACCAGGACATCCGGCGGCATGCCGCTTCCGGTATCGGAGACGGCCAGCATGACGTAATCCCCAGGCGTCACCTCCGCGTGCTGCCGCGCATAGTCGGCATCCAGCACCTTGTTCGCCACTTCGATCGTCAAGCGTCCACCACCGGGCATGGCGTCGCGCGCGTTCAACGACAGGTTTAACAAGTTGCTTTCCACTTAGGCCGGATCGGCCATTGCCGGCCACAACCCTGCCGCATCGACCGTGCGAACCTCGATATTCTCGCCAAGGGTCCGGCGCAGCAGGCTCACCATATCCGGCAGCATGGCCGACAGATCGATCGGCATCGGCACAAGCGTCTGCTTGCGCGCGAATGCCAGCAATTGCTGTGTGAGGGCCGCGCCGCGATTGGCTCCCCACATCGCCCGTCCGATGCGGTCCCCCGCCTCGCTGTCAGCCGGCAGGCGGGACTTCACCAGCTCAAGATTGGTGATGACCACCGTCAGCAGGTTGTTGAAGTCATGCGCAATGCCGCCGGTAAGCTGACCCATGGCCTGGAGCCGTTGCGCGTCCCGCGCTGTGGCTTCGGCGCGTACCCGCTCGGTGATGTCGGTGACAGTCAGCACGAAGCCGCCATCCGGCGTGAAGCTGCGCCGCAGCTCGAAGCTTCGAAGGTCCGACAGCCGCGTACGTTCGTAGATCGTCGGTTCCGCCGTAAGCTTGCTGGCGCGGTGATTGCGTATGCTGTCGATTGCTTCAAGCTGAAGGCCGCCAGAGCTGTACAACTGCGCGGCTATTGCCTCATACGAGGCGCCCTTTTGCAGAATCGGCCCCGGCAAATCCAGCAGAGTAACGAAGCAGTCATTCCAGCGCATGAGCAACCCGTGTTCACCGAAGACACCGATGCCCTGACTGACGCTTTCGAAGGCAGTGCGTATCTGGGCGACAAGCGCACGTTGCTCGTCCTCTGATACGATCAATTGCCTGCGCGACTCAGCCAGCAACCAACCGGCGAGCGCAAACAGCGCTATCGCCAGGCCACCGCCGCCCAGGGCCAGCCAGCGCGCCAGGAGTTCGGTTTGATTGGCCCGCTCCCGCCGCAATCCTAGCAGATGTCCCTCTTCGTCGGTGACGCCAGCCAAGCCTTGCTGAATGTCGTCGATCAGTTGACGGCGCGAGGGGATGGCGCTGAGCGCCGCAGCGACACCGACGTCGCGCCGAAGCTGGATCGCGCGGTCCATAGCCTCCTGCTGGCGCTGAAACAGCGGAGCAAGGCCGCGCAGCCGATCCTGCTGGACAGAGTTGTCCGCGGTCAGCCGGCGAAGCTCGCCCTGCAACAACACGATGCGTTCGAGCGCGGCGCGGTATTGTGCCAGATCGCTGTCCTGACCGGTCAACAAATACGCACGCTGGTTGCTCTCCGCATCCCGCGTCGCCAGGCCGAGTTGATCCGTGACGATGATGACCTCGTAGCTGTGCCGCACCCAGAACCACGCCTCGCGGGTGCCGCTGAACTGCGACCAGGTCAGGAACGCGACGACGCCAACCAGGAGGATGACGCCCAAGAGAGCAACAAGGTTCGCATTCCTGACCACGGCCTTTGACACGATGCCCTCCGACGTGGCTGCGCTACAGGTCGAACTTACTCTGTCGCGGATCATTGATGCGCCCGCCGCGGCGCGAACGCGACGCTGCCTGCGTGCGTGGCTCCGATGGATGGAAGGCCTGGGTCCAGATCCTGCGTCGCGCTTCGTAGGTGCGCTGCTTCTCGCTGGCATCGGACAGAAACTTCGTCGTCACCTCCACCCGCACCGGCGGCAGGCCGCCCCGCTCGGTCATGTATGGGTCCGGCGCCAGCCCGGCCTTCGACGTCATGGCCTGTGACCAGGCCATCATGACTTCAACGCCATGTCGCGCAATTCCGGCACCATCCACAGCGGCCGCTCGCCGCGGTGCACGCGCAGCACGTTGTCGAACGCGTTGCGTGTCTGCTTGACGCGCGTCTCGCGGCTGGCACCGGCCAAATGCGGCGTCAGCACCACGTTGTCGAGCGAGAGCACCGGTTCCGACGGCGAAGGCGGTTCCTGCGGAAACACGTCCAAACCCGCACCGGCGATCTTGCCGCTGGTGAGCGCCTCATGCAGGGCCGGAAAATCGATCACCGGTCCGCGGCTGCAATTGATCAGCACCGCGTGGGGCTGCATATAGCCCAGTTCACGCGCGCCGATCATGTTGCGGGTCAGGCGACGTCAGCGGCACGTGCAAGGTGACTATATCAGACGTGCGCATCAGCTCCGGCAGCAGACGGAAGCGGACATCCAGCGCGTCCTCCTCATGCTCCGCCATCCGCGCGACATCGTTGTACTGGATGCGCATGTCGAAGCCGCCGGCGGCGATCCGCGCCACCCGCTTGCCGATGGTGCCGAACCCGATAATGCCCAGCGTCTTGCCTTGCATCTCGTAGAACGTGGGGACCGGCTGGTTGCCGCGCCAGCGCCCGCCCGAGGTCATTTCATGCTGCGGCACCAGCTTCCGGTACACCGCCAGCATCAGCAGGATGGTGTGCTCGGCCACCGCGCGTGAGTTGGCGCCGCCGTTGTTCGCCACCAGCACGCCGGCGCGGCGTGCTGCGTCGAGATCGACATGGTCGTAGCCGGCGCTGAACAACTGCGCGAGCCGCAAACGCGGGGCGGCGTGGAAAAATGCCTCGTCCATCGGACTGACATTGCCGATCAGGTACTCGGTGTCAGCGAGTGCCGACGTGTAGCTGGGGCTGCCGGGAGCACCAACGACGAGTTCGAAGCCGGGCGGCGTCATCTCCTGCGCCTCCTTGACGGTCTGCTCCAGCGTGTTGACCAGCAGGACCTTGGTCGGCATGGCAATCTCCTCCACCTCGCGAAGCCGGTAACTCAAGCAATCCTGCGGAACCGACGCAACTTGCCGATGCGTCAACGTCAACCGTTAATGCCAGACCGATACGAGCAGGGTACCCAGCCACGGTCGGCATCAACGCGGCGTCGCGTACGAAGTGGGCACCGACCTCCACGCCTTGCTCGATCACTCCGCGCGGGTCAGCGAGGTGCGCCAGGCCACCAGACCAATGGTGACGCCAACGAAATCAATCTATGACGTTGCGCCTAGCGCGAGGTTCGCGCCATCTGCGCCCTGCTTTGCCGCGCCTGCGCCATGCCCTGAAGGATCGCTTCGGCGTCCAGCACCGCCTGCTTTTGGCGCCATTCATCATCATACCGCACCAACGCGTGTTCCGACTGCGATCTGCTGCTGCGTTCCGCAGGCCGAGAGGCAGGCAACGGTGAAGAAGACAAGCAACGGACGCATATCGGCCATCCAGCAATCCCCGACCGCCTCGTTCTACCCGGCCGGCCCAGCCTGCGCCAGTGAGAAGTGGTGTACTGGGATCATTCCGCAACCGGCGGACGGCGCAGCGCCCAGAACGCGATGCTGCCGCAGGCATAAAAGAAGATCGACAGTCCGAACGCGACCTGATAGCTGCCGGTCAGGTCGAAGCTCCAGCCTGCCAGCCACGATCCCAGCGCGGAGCCCACCCCGGTGCCAATCGTGATGACGCCCAGTATCGTGCCGAGCTGCGGGCCGGGGAACAGATCCGCGGTCTTTGCCGTGATGGCTGGCCCGCGCGCACCCCAGGTAAGCCCGAAGAAACAGGAATGCAGCCATAGCAGCAGGTGCTGATCCGGCGACGTGATCAGCATGGCGCAGGCCACGCCAAAGATGGAGGTGCCATAGGTTACCACGGCCGAGACTTCGCGACCGACATAGTCCGACAGCGTGCCGGTGATGATCACGCCCGGCAGCGACAGGAACGCGCCCAGGCCCAACACCTCGGCCGCGTACAGCTTGTCGAAGCCGACGGTCACGGCGAAGGCCAGTTGGTGCAGCGCCACCAGGAAGCTGCCCAGACCGGTGAACACATAGACCAGCATCAGCAGCCAGAAATGCGGCGTGCGGATCGCGCGGCGCAACGTCCAGCCCGAGGCGGCCACGGCGTGCCCCGGGTTGGCGGTCGCGACCCGTTGCGACTTCCGCACCCTTGAACAGCGCAGCCAGCGGCAAGAAGGCGGCCGCCATGAAGCCACCCTGCGCCAGGTAGGCGCCGCGCCAACCCCAATTGGCGATCAGCAGCTTGCGACAGCGGCGCCGAGACGGCACGCGCGAAACCGTTGGCCGATTGCACGACCGACACCGCCATCCCGCGGTTCCGGACGAACCGACGCGACAGGATCGGCACGAACACCACCAACCCCAGGCAGTTCGCCCCAAGTGTCATGATGACGCCGTACAGCAGGATCACCTGCCAGAGTGCATTGGCGAATGAACTGGCGACCAGGCCCGCCGCCAACAGGCAGCCGCCGATCAGGACCAGCCGCCGCGGCCCCAGCCGGTCCACCAGGACACCGACCAGTGGCGACGTCGCGCCGCTGATCAACTGCGACACCGAGTACGCGATCGAGCTTTCCGCCCGCGTCCAGCCGAACGCCTCGATGAAGGCGACCAGGAACACCGTGTAGGAGTGCATGCACGCCGCACCCACGGCGAAGGTGATGAAGGCGCCCGCCAGCAGCAGACCTGCCTGACGCGATGATGGGCTGAAAGTGACTGGGGCGCGCACGCGTTGGCCCTCACATGTTTCGGGCCGATGCCCCACCGGAGGCCGACTGTGCACCCCGGCCCGAATAGCCTCAACCCCATGCGAAATTCCGGGCGGAATGTTAGGGTAGCCGCGGCTTGCTCATCAGCAGGATCAGCGCTCCTGCCAATTGCAGGACCATGCATAGCAGGCATATCCCGCCATCGATACAAAGGAGGTTGCAGCAAACTCTCGTGCACGATCAGCGCCGGAGCGTGATGACGTTGCCCACCGACAGAGGTCAGTCCGCGAGCTATCGCCGAACAGCCGAAGATCGTCGCATTCCGCGAGTGGTTGCTGGCCGAGAGCGCAGCGTCAATGCGGAACGCGCGTCGAGCCACGCCAGCAGCGCGGGGCCGTACGCCCTCAGGCTCTTGTAGTGCACCGTCGCTTCCGGTAGCGCACGCACGGCCTCGGCCAGGCGCGCCGCATTAGTCTGCGTGACGATGGCGCGCGCGAGCTGATAGCTGTGCACCCGGATGCCGAACAGGATCGCCCCTGACTGTGGCAATCGGCGCAGGGTCTGGCGTTCGACGCGCAGATACAGGTGTTCGCCGGCGTTGTCGGACGTAACTGCCGGGTTGGCTCTGCTCGCGCCATTTGCCGGTAGGCTGGAACATCGCGGGATTATCAAGCACCGACCAGTTGAGCCGCGAGGCGATGTGTCCCGGCTTCACCTTGGCCATGAAGCGATCTACCGGCGCGGCGAGGCGTTCGGCGTAATGCGGCACCGGTCGATGCACCGCCGCGAGCGGCTTGCCGAGCTTTTCGTGCAGCCGCCAGCGGCTGGGGAAGCACAACACGGCAGCGGTGAAGATCGGCCCATCGTCACCTGTGCTGGATCACGCACAGGTCCTCCTGCACCAGCCTGCCCGCCAGTTCCAGCGGATCGCAGCAGCGGCACGGCGAGATCCCAGGTTTCGCCGGTCAGCGCGTTGTGCAGCGCGTGCGCGTCACGCACGAACCATTGTGGTGCATATGTCGTCAGGTTGGCGACGACTTGGTGCAGGGTTTCTAGCGCGGGCAGCATCGGAAATCGGCAGAGCGGCGGCGAACACGTCCTGGTGGCGTTCCCGCAGCAGACGCTGCTTTTCCGCCATCTCATCGGGGTAGCGAGTCATCGATCTCGAACCAGGCGCTTTCCGGTACCGTGGTCAGCGCCATGGCCATGCGATAAGGACCGGACTCGAACGGCAGGTAGATGCGCTGCCGCGGCAAGCCGGTCCGTCACCCCCGCGCAAAGCGAGGGTCCGGCGGCCGGCACTCCCGATGTGCCGCAGGCGTAGAATTGCGTCCATCAGACGACGCCCTTGTCCCGCAACGCGGCGACCTCTGACGCACTTAACCCGAGGCGTTCCCGCAGCACCTGCTCGGTGTGCTCGCCCAACAATGGCGGCGCAATGCGATAATCGGCCGGCGTCTCCGACAGCCGCACCGGATTGGCAATCACCTTCACCCGCTCCCCGGAGCCGTGCGTCATCTCTCGCACCATGCCGCGCGCCACCACATGCGGATCGTCGAACACCTCCGACAGCTTGTTGATCGGACCGCAGCCGATCTTCAGCGCCTCCAGCCGTTCCACCCACCACGTCGTCGTCTGCCCCTGCATCACCGGCGTCAGCGTGTCAGTGACCAACTGCCGGTTCTGCACCCGCGCTGCGTTGGTGGCGAAGCGTGCATCCTCCAGCAGATGCGTCAGCGCAAACGCATCGCAGAACCGCTTGAATGTCGGATCATTGCCGATCGACAGCACGATGTGACCATCGGCGGTCGGAAATACCTGATAGGGCACGATGTTGGGATGCTGATTGCCCAGCCGCGCCGGGTTCTCGCCGGTGGCCAGATAGTTCATGCCCTGGTTGGCCAGCCACGCCACGTGGGTGTCCAGCATGCCGATATCGATCTGCTGGCCGATATTGGTCCCCTCGCCGGTCGCATCACGATGCCGCAGCGCGGCCAGAATGCCGATGCAGCCGTATAGTCCAGCGAACAGATCGGCGACCGGCACCCCCACCTTCTGCGGCAGACCATCAGGCTCGCCGGTCAGGCTCATGACGCCGCCCATCGCCTGGATCAGCGAGTCATAGCCCGGCCGCGGCGCATAGGGTCCGGTCTGGCCGAAGCCGGTGATCGAGCAATAGATCAGCCGTGGGAACTCGCCGCGCAGGTCCTGATAGCTCAGTCGATATTTCGCCAGCGCGCCGACCTTGAAGTTCTCCACCAGAATGTCGGATTGCGCGATCAGCCGCCGCGCGATCGCCTGACCCTCGGTCTTGGCGATGTCGAGCGTGACCGACTGCTTGTTGCGGTTCACGCCGACGAAGTAGGCGCTCTCCTTGATACCCGGCATGTAAGGCGGCGCAAAGCCGCGTGTATCGTCGCCGGCGCCTGGGCGTTCGATCTTGATTACGTCGGCGCCGAGGTCGGCCAGCATCTGCACACAGGTCGGCCCGGCCAGCACCCGGGTCAGGTCGAAAACGCGCAAGCCCCTCAGTGGCCCAGTGGGCGTCTCCTTGGGCGTCTCCTTGGGCATCCCCTGGGGCGTCTCCTTGGGAAGTGGTCCGGTGGGTTGCATGCCAATGGGGTCGCCCATGCCGTCGCTCCAGCTTGCCGCGATAACGTCAGCAGTCCATACCGGCCTGCCGCCGATACCCTGTACCCGAGGAGGAGATGCCGGCAATGCCGGACACGATGGTGCCGCTGCGCCCCGCCAGCATCGAAAGTCGTGCCTCCTGGCGTGCGGCCAGCGTCACGCTGGCAATCCTGTCGATTTCGTATGGCGCGCCGCTGCTTGTGGTGGTTGGGCTGAAGCCGATCCAGGACTCACTTGGCACCGATCGGTCGGTCGTCGCCCTGGCCGGCGCCCTGGTCTGGGTCGGCACCGGGCTGGGCGGCATCGCGATGGGCTGGCTTGCCGACCGCATCGGCATCAGGTTCTGCGTGGCGATCGGCGCGGTGATGATGGCGGCCGGCCTGGCACTTTCGTCCACGGGCAGCATTTGGGCGCTGTATGTCGGCCACGGTCTGCTGATCGGTCTGGTCGGCAACGGGGCGATCTATGCCCCGCTGGTGGTATTTGTGTCGCGCTGGTTCGATCGCCGCCGGGGGTCGGCGCTGGCGCTGATCTCGTCCGGTCAATACATCGCCGGCGTGGTGTGGCCAGCGGTGTTCGAACGCGGGATCGCGCTCTATGGCTGGCCGCTCACCATGCTGAGCTACGCAGCGGTGGTGCTGGTCGTGATCCTGCCATTGGCGCTGCTGTTTCTGCGACCTTCGCCTGAAACGCACAGCGTGCATGCACGGGCTGCCGGTCCGCGTGCTGGTGCGCCGGTGCTGGGCATGAACTCCAATGTGGTCTTGGCGCTGATCTGTATCGCCGCGTTCTTCTGCTGCATTCCCGATGGCGGTGCCGAACGGACACCTGGTGGCGTTCTGCACCGATCTCGGCATCGCGCCGGCGCACGGCGCGGCGATGCTGTCGGTGCTGCTGGCCTGCGCGTTCATCAGCCGACAGTTCTGGGGAATGCTGGCCGATCGCATCGGCGGGCTGCGTGCGGTGATGGCCGGATCGGCCTGCCAGGCGGTAGCCATCGCAGCCTTCCTGCTGACCCAGAACGAGGTCGGACTGTTCGCCGTCGCGGCGGCGTTCGGCCTGGGGTTCTCCGGCATTATCCCGTCCTATGTCGTGGCGATCCGCGAGTTGTTCCCATCCGCCGACGCGGCATGGCGGGTGCCGACCTTCTTCTTTTTCGGCATGTCCGGAATGGCGTTCGGTAGCTGGCTGGCGGGCGCGCTGTATGACCGGTTCGGCTTCTACGCTCCGGCATTCGGGGTTGGAGTATTCTTCAACCTGGCCAACCTATGCGTGATCGGCTTCCTGGTGGCCCGGCGGAGGGGGCAAGGCGGCAGACAGCGGGTTGAGCTGGCCTTCAGGTAGGTTTCGGCAATTCGATCCCGGTCAGCGCCTGCCACACCCGGATCACGAACGAATCGTCCTTCGCCCCCTCGCCGTGCGCCGCGGCGGCCAGAAACAACTGATGCGCGGCAGCCGCCATCGGCAGCGGGAAGGTCAGAGCCCGTGCCTGATCGAGCACGATGCCCAGGTCCTTCACGAAAATATTGACCGCCGATAGTGGGGTATCGTCGCCGTCCAGGATGTGCGGCACGCGGTTCTGCCACATCCAGGAACTGCCGGCCGAGGACGAGATCACTTCGAACAAGGTGCGAGGATCGGCGCCCGCCCGAATGCCCAGCGCCAATGCCTCGGCGGCGGTGGCGATGTGCACGCCGGCGAGCAACTGGTTGACCATCTTCACCGTGCTGCCGATGCCGACCCTGTCGCCCAGCCGCCAGACCTTGCCGGAGATCGCCTCCAGCACGGGCTGCGCCTTGGCGAACGCCGCATCGGAGCCCGATGCCATGACCGTCATCGTCCCGGCATGCGCGCCAACCCTGCCGCCGGACACCGGCGCGTCGAGCATCAGGAACCCGGCGGCGCCGATCTTCGCATCCAGCGCGCGAGCGGCTTCCGGCGCAACGGTGGCACAGCACACGGCGACCGCGCCCTTTTCGATGTTGGGGAGGCAGCCCTGAGGACCGAACAGCACATCCTCGGTCTGCGCGGCGTTGACCACGAATACCACCACGGCCTTGGTGTCCGCCGGCAGATCCGCGGGGCTCTGGACAACGGCACCCCCTGCTTCCGCCAGTTCCGCCCGTGCCGGCTCGCGCACATCGCAGCCGGTCACCTGATGGCCCTTGTGCACGAGGTTGAGCGCCGCGCCCATGCCCATGGTGCCCAGACCGATGATCGCAACCTTCATGCTGTTATCTCCCGTGCCGGAAGCGTTCCACGCAGCAACCAATGCGCGGCGAATGCCCGGCTCCAGTGCCGAATGCCCGGCATCCGGCACGATCGAAAGCCGCGCCGCCGGCCAGGCCGCCGCGAGCTCGAACGCCGTGCGCGCCGGGCAGATCATGTCGTAGCGGCCCTGCACGATTTCTGCTGGAACCGTTCCGATCCGATGCATGTCGCCCAGCAGGCCCCCAGGCGGAAGGAACAGTTGGTGCGCAAAATAGTGCGCCTCGATCCGCGCGAGCCCTAGTGCTGTGCGGTCCTGGGCGAAGGAACTCACCGTCTCCGGACTCGGCAACAAGGTGCTGCACGAGCCTTCGTAGACCGACCAGGCACGAGCGGCGGGCAGATGAACCGCCGGATCGGGATCGGTCAGGCGACGCAGATAGCCACCGAGCAGGTCATCACGTTCGGCCTCGGGCAGAAAGCCCGCGAAGGCGGCGTGCGCGTCGGGAAACACCGTGGCGAGGCCGTGCAGGAACCAGTCCACCTCCGCCGGGCGCCCCAGGAACACGCCGCGCAGCACGCAGCCGATCACCCGATCCGGGTATGCCTGCGCATAGGCAAGCGCCAAGGTCGATCCCCAGGAGCCGCCGAACAGCAGCCAACGATCCAGACCGAGGTGCCGTCGCAGGGTTTCGATGTCGGAGACGAGGTCCTGGGTGGTGTTATTGGTCAGACTGCCCAGTGGCCGCGAGCGCCCGGCGCCTCGCTGGTCGAAGATCACCACCCGCCAGAATTCGGGATCGAAGAACCGGCGATGCACCGCACCAGCGCCGGCACCAGGTCCGCCATGCAGGAACAGCACCGGCCGGCCACGCGGGTTGCCGACCTGTTCCCAGTACATCACGTGGTTTCCGCCAGCGGCAGGTAGCCGGTCTCGAAGGGGCCGATCTCCGGGAACAGGTCGCCGCGGGGCATAATGATGGATGGTATAGGCACCGGCGCAGCGGCGAAACAGGGTCCTTGTGTGCGACGCGAAAATAGACGCGGGGCAGGCAGCTAGTACCCAGAACCGCTGAACAGCGTACCAGACACGTCCGGTCGAATTCCCGTTGGTGCAGTCGTAACGAGTGCAACTGTTGAATCCGAAGCATATTCCTGCGAGGCAGTTCCCCAGACAATTTGCCGGATCGCAATCTTGGTATCAAAATGTAATTCCCGCTCGTGCCCACGGCGAATTTGACATAACCAGTGCGGAATGCTGTCTTCATCGCGAGGTATACCTCGGTCACGCTCGACGTTTTCATTCAGCAGTCCAACCTGCTCTCGGCAGGTGGATAGACCAGACGAAGCTCGCCTAGCCCAAAGGTTCGAAAACAGTTGTCCAGTAACCTGCTGCTTCCCACTAAAGCCACGGGTCGCACCCGAGATCACGAAACCCATCCGCAAGACCACCTTCTTTCCGGCTCTACTCGGTCGAATGGCGAAACCTCCAGGACCAGAATCGCCATCATCAGCACGCCTCGCTCCGGCAACACCTGGGCGCGCTCGGTGCTGCGTGAGACGCTGGGCTTGCACGAGATCGCCGTTCATAACCCCCGTGACATACCGTCCAGCCTGCCGGAACGCATGGTCCTGCAACTGCATTGGTACCGCGAACCAAACCTGCAACGTTTCCTGACTACCAACGGGTTCCGCGTCCTGATAATCTCTCGACATCCGCTCGACGTGTTGATATCGGCGTGGCACTTTGCGCCGCATGAACCTCTGACTACGCGGTGGCTGGAGGGGAACACTGAACTGCCGCGCAATGTCGGCGACGATCCGCCTGCTTCGCGAGCGTTCTTGTCGTACGCCACAAGCTGGGGGGCAGAGAACTTCCTGAGCGTCAGCTACCAGTGGTGGCATGAGCCCTCCGCGATGCGATCCCGTTATGAAGACCTTGTCCGAGATCCGACAGGCACCTTTGGCGATCTGATACGATCGCTCGGAGGATCTCCGCAGCAGCTTGCGCCTGCACTGGAGAAGAACCGACTGGCCGTGTATCAAGGACTTCCCAACCGCCACGGCTGGCACGGCCGACCCGGCCTATGGCGAAAGGTTGTCCCACAAAGTATAGCCTTCCACGTTTGGCGGCGACATCGGCGCGTATTCACGACACTGGGCTATGGCCCTCCACTAACTGCCACCACGCGTCGACAAGCGATCCGTAATTGGGATAGCTTGCGGTAAATTTGATCTCACCGGGCCGTTGGCGCGGAAGTGCCAAACCAGGAGCTCCGCACTGAATTGCGTCGCGGCGTCGCACCCAGGTCCCAGTCTTGAACGATGCGGCCGGACTTCGCAGCCACGTTCCGACGTGAAGTGTCTATACGAAACGCCGAAAGAGTAACGGCCTGATCCATTGCAGGTCCGGCAAGTAATCAGTTGCAAGTGTCTTCGGTCAGAAGCTTGCCGGCGAACGAGATAACCAACGCTTTTCTTCTCAGTATCTCATGGTCAATGCTGATCAGGCGCCCCCCCTGGGTCAGGGGTACGTTGTCTCCCCCAAGCACATCCAGCGCCTTCCTGACCAGGTTCGCATCCGCGCTGCCGGCGGGCAGTTCGCCCAGCAATCTCGACCAATTGCGCTTGGCCTCATCACGGTGGCCAGCGCGTGCAGCCTCCAGACCGAAATACCACAGCACCTGTGGCTGATCCGGTCGCACCGTTTCGACCTGCCGCAGCAGGCTCAGCGCCGGCGCTGGCAACGGCTGGCTCGGCGGCGCACCGGCGATCATCGCGTCGAAGGTCAGCAGCTTGATGTCGATATCGTCGGGCCGCAGGCGTACGGCGTGTTCATACGCTTCGACCGCCTTGCCGTTCTCCCGAAGCACCGAGTAGGCACGCCCCAGCCGCAGCCAACCCTCGACATCATCAGGTTGACTCTGCAGGCGCGCCGCGAGTTGCGCCACCATGCCGCGGATCATGTCTGCCCGCTGCGCCGCGGGCATCTGGGCGGCCGCCGCCATCTGCTGCTCGCTCGGGCCCGGTAGTGCTGGCGCGCCCTTCGGCAGCGGCGGTGCCTCTATTCCGCCGGCCCTGGCCGCATCGGCGACGCCGCGCGCAATGGCCTGGCGCATCGGCGCGTCCTCTGGGAGATCGGCCGCAAGCGCCAGCCAGGCATCGATCGCGCCGTGAACATTGCCGGCCTGACTGTCGGCCAGCGCTGCGTAGTAGCGCGCTACGTCGTTCTTCGGATCAGCGGCCAATGCCTTGGCGAAGGCATCGTGCGCCGGCGGCGGGACGATGCCACCCGCGGCGAGTACCTGCACCTCGCCATAGGAGGCAAACACGTCGGGAGCGGCTACGCCAAGCTCGATGGCACGTCGGTAAGCGTCGCCAGCCTTTTGCCAGTCGTTCAGCAGGGACTGGGCGCGCGCGTATAGCAACCACCCCTGGGCATTGTTCGGGTCATTCTTCAGCTGTTGGGCCAGCCGGGCAGCGGCCTCCTGAATGTCATGGCCAGCGGAGCCTGCGACCGCGCGTCCGGCCGCGGGCACGTCGGGCAGCAACGGCGATCCCAACTGCAGATAAAGCCCGGCGGCACCGCAGATCACCAGCACGCCGACGCCGATCGCAAGTTTCGGATCGCGGATCGCGCGCGCAATCCTGCCTTGTGTCTGCTCCCGCGTGCCCAGCAGCCGCCGCTGAATATCCAGCCTCGCCGAATCCGCTTCGGCGGGGTTTAGGACCCCGCGCGCAAGGTCGCGTTCGACCTCGCGAAGCTGGTCCCGATACACCGCGCGATCGAATTGGCCGCGCTCGCCGACCGGCCTGGTGCCCCACAGCAACGGCAGGCATACCAACCCCAGCGTCGCCAGCGCGACAGCGGCCAGCAGCAGCGGCAGCAGCATCAATGTTCCGGCTCGTGCAGCAGCGCGTTCAGGCGGTCTTGTTCCTCCGGTGAGAGCGGCTCGCCCTCGATCGGAGACAAGGGACGGCGCCGAGCCAGATCACCACAGTGGCAAAGCCCGCCAGCAGCATCGCTGCAGGCCCGAACCACAACAGATAGGTAACGGGCTCCACCGGCGGATTTAGCAGCACGAACTGCCCATAGCGATCGACGATGGCCTGCCGGGCCTGCGCGTCGGTGTCGCCGGCGAGCAGCCGCCGGCGCACCAGCACGCGGATATCATGCGCAAGGTCGGCATTGGAATCGTCGATCGACTTGTTCTGGCAGACCAGGCAGCGCAGCGTTGCGCTGATCGCCCGCGCGCGTGCCTCCAGTGCCGGGTCGGTCAGGCGTTCGCTCGGTTCCACTGCCAATGCGTGAGTCGCCAGCAGCAGCAGAAGGCTCAGAAGAACGGCCTTCATGAGTGCTGCAGCGCCTTCAGCAAGGGCAACAGCTCCTGGTTCACCTGCGCCGCCGTCAGCGGGCCGACGAAACGCTTGCGGATGTGACCGCTGCCGTCCAGCACATAGGTCTCCGGCACACCATAGACGCCAAAATCCAGCCCCACGCGTCCGTCGCGATCCAGGCCGATAGCGCGGTAGGGGTCGCCGAATTCGTTCAGCAGGCTGCGCGCGGCTTCCGGCCGGTCCTTGTAGTCGATGCCATAGAGCGGCACGTGATCCTGTTCGGCCAGACGCATCAACAGCGGATGTTCC
>CAVWWB010000019.1:0-328757 GCA_963758595.1 uncultured Alphaproteobacteria bacterium | reverse complement strand
AATTTGTCGCCTGATCGACACCGGCGTGATGCCGTGCGCCTCGTTCCAAGCGCGCTGCTTGTTGCGTCGGCGCTCGGTCTCCTCGATTGCCGTGCGCAGGCTGTTTGTCATGGTGTCGGCATACAGGATCACCCGTCCCTCGATGTTGCGCGCGGCACGGCCGATCGTCTGGATCAGAGAGGTCTGCGAGCGCAGGAAGCCTTCCTTATCGGCGTCCAGGATCGCTACCAGCGCGCATTCCGGGATATCGAGTCCCTCGCGCAGCAGGTTGATCCCCACCAGCACGTCGAATACCCCAAGCCGCAGGTCGCGGATGATCTCGATGCGCTCCAACGTGTCGATATCGGAATGTAGGTAGCGCACCTTCACACCGTGCTCGGTCAGGTAATCGGTCAGGTCCTCCGCCATGCGCTTGGTCAACGTGGTGACCAGCACACGCGCACCCTGCGCCGCTACCGTGCGGCACTCCGCCAGCAGGTCGTCAACCTGCCGCTCCACGGGCCGGATTTCGCACACCGGATCGATCAGCCCGGTCGGCCGAATCACCTGTTCGGCGAACACGCCTTGCGTGCGCTCCATCTCCCATGGTCCTGGTGTCGCCGAGACAAAGATGGTCTGCGGTCGATATGTCTCCCATTCCTCGAACTTCAGCGGACGATTATCGACGCAGGAGGGCAGACGAAAACCGAACTCTGCCAGGATGGATTTCCGGTTGAAGTCGCCGCGGTACATGCCGCCAAGCTGTGGCACCGTAACATGGCTCTCATCGACGATCAGCAGCGCGTTCTCGGGCAGATATTCGAACAATGTCGGTGGGGGGTCGCCCGGATTGCGGCCGGTGAGATAGCGCGAGTAGTTCTCGATCCCTTTGCATGATCCCGTCGTCTCCATCATCTCGATATCGAACGTGGTGCGCTGCTGCAGCCTCTCGGCTTCCAGCAGCTTGCCTTCCGCAGTCAGCTCGGCGAGCCGTGCCTTCAATTCTACCTTGATGTCGACGATCGCCTGCGTGAGGGTCGGTCGCGGTGTGACGTAGTGGCTGTTGGCGTAGACCGTGACCTCTTGCAGCGCCGCGGTTTTCTCGCCGGTCAGCGGATCGAATTCGTGGATCGCCTCCACCTCGTCGCCGAACAGGGTGATGCGCCAGGCGCGGTCCTCGTAGTGGCTGGGGAAGATGTCGACCGTCTCGCCGCGCAGGCGGAAGGTGCCGCGCTGAAAGGCTTGGTCGTTGCGGCGGTACTGCAACTCCACCAACGCCTTCGCCAGCACATCGCGGTCGATGCGCCCGCCGGTTTCCAGCCTCACCACCATGCGCGAATAGGTCTCGACGGAGCCGATACCGTAGATGCACGATACTGATGCCACGACCACGACGTCATTGCGCTCCAGCAGGGACTGCGTCGCGGCATGGCGCATCCGGTCGATCTGCTCGTTGATCTGCGCGTCCTTCTCGATATAGGTGTCTGTGCGCGGGACGTAGGCCTCCGGCTGGTAGTAGTCGTAGTAGGAGACGAAGTCCTCCACCGCGTTGTCGGGGAAGAACTGCTTCATCTCGCCATAGAGCTGCGCGGCGAGCGTCTTGTTCGGCGCCAGGATCAGGGTGGGCTTCTGCACCGCCTCGATCACCTTCGCCATGGTGAAGGTCTTGCCCGAGCCAGTGACGCCCAGCAGCACCTGGTCGCGCTCGGCCTGAACCACTCCGGCGGTCAGTTCGGCGATCGCGGTCGGCTGATCGCCACTCGGCTCGTATTCCGAGACCACCTTCAATCGCCGGGTCAGCGGCTTCGCGGGCTGCTTCTCCGGGATGAAGAGCACGTGCGGCGACGGGCGGAGCAGGGTCTGGGACATGGCAATAGAGATGGGGGATTTCCGCCGCCCGCGTCGAGAGGGCAGGATCGGGCCAATCGCAATGGAGGAAGCCATGCTCAAGGGTCTGCTGTTCGCCTCGTTCGATTTCTCCCCCGCCCAGGCCGACGAGTTCCATGACTGGTACGACCTGGAGCACATTCCGGAGCGTCTGCGCGTCCCCGGCTTTCTCAACGCCGAGCGCTGGATCGGCGAAGAGAACCCGAAGATCGCCGTCGCCACCTATGATCTCGAGTCGCTGGCAGTGCTGCAGAGCGCGGCTTACAAGGCAATCGGGTACGACAATGCTTCGGTCTGGACGAAGCGCATAACAGCGATCGCCAAGCGCCTGCTGCGCTTCAGCGGCGAACAGGTACGGCCAGGCGATGCCGTGGCGCCGTCTGGTGCCGGCGGCCTGCTGGCAGTGGCGATGAATGTCGATCCGGCCGCGGAGCCGGAGTTCAACGAGTGGTACAACAGCGAGCACCTGCCGCAGCTTGGCGCGGTTCCTGGTGTGCTGAGCGCGCGGCGGTTCAGTTCATCCGATGCTGATTGCGAGCGGAAATATCTGGCGCTGTATCACCTGACCGGCCCGGAGGTGCCGCGCAGCGAGGCATGGAAGAAGGCCGCCGATACGCCTTGGACTCGAGCGTATGCGCCCCCACTTCCGCGATCTGCTGAGGTTCGGCTGCCGGCGCTACGCACGACAATGATTCCCCTTGTGTGACTCACCGAGGTTGTTGTTGCCGAGGCGGACGCGGGGGCCATAGGTCCACTTTCGCTTGACCCACGCATATCCGATCGGTTATGCGTGAATCAATAACCGACAGGTTATCGATGTGACTCCAGACCGCCACGACATGCTTTTCAGATCGTTGGCCGATCCGACGCGTCGGGCAATCTTCGAGCGTCTGTGTCGGGGAGGCGAGCAGACGGTGGGGGCCCTGACGGCTCAGTCGGGGGTCTCGCAACCGGCCGTGTCGAAGCATTTGGGCGTTCTGAAGCAGGCCGGGCTGGTGCGTGACCGCCATGCTGGACGACAAACCCATTATCGCGCGCAAATCGGCGCGCTTGCTCCCCTGAGCGACTGGACAAGCCAAATGGCGAGGTTCTGGCAAAGCCGGTTCGACCAACTCGAAGATCTGCTCAGAAGGATGGATCAATGACCAACACTGCGAGCGAAACGCTCTCCGTCGTCGTCGAGCGGGAGGTGCCCTTTCCGCCGGAAAAGATCTGGCGCGCGCTCACCGAACCACATCTGATCGAGGAGTGGCTGATGAAGAGCGACTTCAAGCCGGTTGTGGGACACCGCTTCGATTTTCGCGCAGACTGGGGCTCCGTTGACTGTCAGGTGCTGGCGATCGAGCCGAACAAAGCGCTGTCGTACACGTGGGGGGCCTATGGTCTCGAAAGTATCGTCGCTTGGACCCTGACCCCTACGAACGCCGGGACCCGCTTGCGCATGGAGCAGTCGGGCTTCCGGCCGGATCAGCAGCAGGCCTACCAGGGCGCCCAATATGGGTGGCAGAAGTTCTTTGCGAACCTGGAGCAGGTCTTGGCGTGGTTAGACTGAAGTCTGCCGCAAAGGCCAAAGCAACTTCTGTGTTCGAGCCTCTGGGAACAAGGCATGAAGAAGAGCGGATCGCAGAACAGCAAGTCTCCTTCTAAACTGATAGACGCGAGGATCAGGGAGCTGGGCGACTGGCGGGGCGAGTTGCTCAGCCGGCTCCGTAGGTTAGTCAAGGAAGCCGATCCCGAGGTTGTCGAGGAGTGGAAGTGGAGAGGGGTGCCGGTGTGGTCGCACAACGGAATTATCTGCACGGGCGAGACTTACAAGAGCGTCGTGAAAATGACCTTCGCCAAGGGGCGGCTCTGCAGGATCCTTCGGGCCTGTTCAATTCCAGTCTTGACGGGAACACGAGACGCGCCATCGACTTCCACGAGGGCGAGAAGATAGACGAGGAGGCGTTGAAGACGCTCGTTCGCGCCGCGGTGACCCTGAACAAGGCCCGCGCCCGATACTAGAGCAGGGTGAGCGCGAAAGGATGCGCTTACGCTGCTTCAGGCCATCGTCGGGCTCTTCTGCGCAATCACTGCTTGCGCCGCAGACATTTCCAGCTCCCCTTCAATCGGCTCTGACATCCAGCCAGGTGTCGTCCAGCGTGCGCTCGAGGCGCGCCGCCAAGTCGTCCACCTCGGCCTCGGTAATGATCAGCGGTGGCGAGAACGCGATGCGGTCGCCGATGAAGCGCGTGATCAGCCCGTGCCTGCGCGCATGCCCATCGGCGATCCGACCGGCACCGCGTGACGGATCGAACGGCGTGCGGGTCGCCTTGTCCGCCATCATCTCCATGCCGGCCATCAACCCCACGCCGCGAACGTCGCCGATCAGCGGATGGTCCGCGAAGCTGCCCAGCGCCTGCTGCATGTACGGTCCGACCTGCTGCACATGGCCGATCATGTCCATCTCTTCGTATATACGCAGCGTCTCCATCGCCACCGCCGTGGTCACCGGATGGCCGGCATAAGTGAAGCCATGCGCGAAATTGCCGAGCTTGCGGCTTTCATCCAGCATCGCCTCGAACATGCGCTGATTGATCAGCAGCGCCGAGATCGGCTGCATGCCGGCCGACAGCGCCTTGGCGCGACGAAATCATGTCGGGCTGCAGATCGTAGGTCTGGCTGCCCCACATGTTGCCGGTGCGGCCGAAGCCGCAGATCACCTCGTCGGCGATGAACAGCACGTCGTATTTGCGCAGCACCGCCTGCATCTTCTCCCAGTAGGTGCGCGGCGGCGTCAGCCCGCCGCCCGCACCCATTACCGGCTCGGCAATGAAGCCGCCGACCGTGTCGGGACCTTCGCGCGATGATCAGTGTCTCCAAGGCATCGGCCATCCTAGTGGCGAACTGCTCCTCGCTCTCGCCATCCTCGTGCAGGCGGTAATAGTGCGGGTATTCGGTGTGGCAGAAGTCCGGGAACGGCAGCCCGAAATCGGCGTGCATATCGGCCTTGCCAGACGCGCTGATCGAAGCCGACGTGCTGCCGTGATAGCCCATCCGGCGGCCGATGATCTTGCGCTTGGCGGGCTTGCCGATCGCCGCGTGATAGTACCACACCAGCTTGATCGCGGTATCGTTCGCTTCGGAGCCGGAGCACTGGAACAGCACCTTGCTCATCGGCACCGGGGCGATCTGCAGCAGCTTCTCGGCCAGATCGACGCCTGGCTCGTTGGTGGTGCCGCGATAGAGATGCGCGTAGCCCAGCTTGCGCATCTGCTCGTACGCCACCCGCGCCAGCCGCTCCGACGCATAACCGAGCGAGGCGCACCACAGGCCGGCGGCGGCGTCCAGGAATTGCGTGCCGAAATCGTCCCACACATAGATGCCCTGGCCGCGCGACATCACCACGGGGCCTTCCTCGAGATGCCGCGCCAGATTGGTCTGCGGATGCACGATCGAGGCGATATCGCGTGCCTGCACCGAATTGGGCGCCACATAGGTCATGCCGTGTTCCTCCGTCAGATAGGTTCGACGCCGTAATCCCGCCGCGCCGCCGCGCACGTAACGTATCCGTCCAGCAGGTCCTCGGAAAGCCGCGCGCGATCCCGCTCTGCAGGCGCACCGTAACCGCCGGAGCCGGGCGCCTCGACCACCACCAGCGAACCAGCCGGTGCGATGAACCCGCCCTTGCTGTTCAGTTTGCGTGCATTGCCGTGCGGCGGGATCAGTTCCAGCCGCGCCGGCCCGCCGGCTTTGCCGCCGGCCAGCCCGAACGGCGGCGTCACCGTGCGTTCGCAGCAGACCGCGGCGTGCGCATCGCGTTCCAGCACGCGCCAGACGCGGCGCACACCAAGTCCGCCACGCCAAGTGCCCGCGCCGCCGCTGTCCGGCACCAGCGCGTATTCTTCCACGCGCAACGGGAAGCTCATTTCGATGATCTCGATCGGCGTGTTCATCATGTTAGAGACGGTAGAGGCGACGGCATTGATGCCGTCCTTTACCGGCCGCGCGCCGAAGCCACCCTTCACAAACTCGTAGCTGACATACCGTTCGTCGTGCGATAATCGATGCCACCGAAGGTAACCACAGCCGAGGTGCCTTGCGATCCCGCCATCACCGTGCGCGGCGTGAACGCGAACATCGCTGCCATCACCATGTCGGCGACGCGATGCGAGATCTCGTGATTCGCGTAAACCACCGGCGCCGGCAATTGCGCGTTCACCACCGATCCGGGCGGCGCGGTCACCGTCACCGGACGCCAGCAGCCGGAATTCGGCGGGATCAGACTCTTCGGATCGGCGATCATCTTCAGCGCGCAGAACACGCCCGAGGCAGTGACCGTCAGCGGCGCATTCATCGGCCCCGGCACCTGCGGATCGGAGCCGGTAAAGTCGGCGCTGATGCTATCGCCGCGCTTGATGATACGCAGTCTTACGGTGAACGGCTCGTCCTCCGTCTCGCCCGGCGCGATGATGCCGTCGCCATCGAAAATGTCGGTGAACTCTGCCTCGCCATCGGGCAGCGCGCGCAAGGCGGCACGCATCATGGTCTCCGAGTAGTCCTGCACCTCCTGCATGATGTCGAGCAGCGCATCGACGCCATATTTGGCCGCGAGCTCCTCCAGACGCGTCGCAGCCCGCCAGTTCGCCGACACCTGCGCGCGCAGATCGCCAAGACGCTCGGTCGGTGTGCGGACATTGGCGAAGATGATCGCCTCGATGCCGGGGTCGGGCTTGCCGTAGCGATACAGGCGTATCGGCGGCAGGCGCAGGCCCTCGCCGTAGATCTCGGTGACCGCGCCATAGCTGCCTGGTGTGGCGCTGCCGATGTCGGGCCAGTGCGCGCGCACGCAGCCGAAGCCGAGCAGGCGGCCGGCATGGAATGCGGGCGCGATGACATTGACGTCGGGCAGATGCGAACCGCCATGGTACGGGTCGTTATGGATGAACACGTCGCCCGGTGCGACATCGGGGAAGGCCTGCACCACGGCGCGTACCGCGTCGGGCATTGAGCCCAGATGGATCGGCAGGTCGGGGCCTTGCGCTACCATGTTGCCGCGGATGTCGAAGATGCCGCAGGAGTAATCGCCGGCAACCTTCAGCAGTGGTGAGTAGGCCGTCTTGGCCAGCACGATCTTCATTTCCTCCGCCGTGCAGGTGAGCGCGTTCTTCACTACCTCGAAGCGGGCGGGGTCGGTTTTCAGACGATGCATGGTCATTTCCTGTGTCATTGCGAACGGAGCGAAGCAATCCCCATGGTGGTGCGCACTGTCATAGGAATTGCTTCGTCGCGTCGCTCCTCGCAATGACAGTTGGTGTGAGCCGAGCATAGCCAAGGTCATCTATGCGTGCCCGCCACGCCGGCGGCACCACGGTCGTTGAGTCCATCGCCTCGATTATCGTCGGGCCCAGAAGTTCAGTGCCGGATTCCAAGCCATCCCGCCAATACACGGGCGTCGATACAAAACCCGACTCGGCAAACCACACATCGCGCCTGCGCATCCGCGCTCGTATGGGCTCGCCATGCTGGGCCAGCACCAGATCGGGCAAGCGCCCGAGCACCGTCAGCCGAAGATTGACCAACTGCACCGGCTCCGAGCGGTTGGCGTGTCCATAGGTTTGCTCGTGTCGCGCATGAAACGCGTCGGCCAGGGCATCCAACGTGGCGCGCGTGATCGCGCCGTCGGCGACGGGTATCGTCAGTTCATAGGCTTGCCGTCGATAGCGAACATCCGCCTGGCGCAACAGCGCCTGCCGTTCCGCGGGCACACGCGCGGTCCGCAGCATTTCGCGCCCCGCCTTCTCCATCCCAGCGACGACTTCGGCGACGCGCGCCGGTTCAATGGTGGCCAGATCGGCGTAAAGCGTGCGTGCATAGTCGCGTTTGAGATCGCTCGCGACCAGGCCGAGGGCAGAGAACGCACCAGGCGCTGGCGGCACGATCACCTCGGGGATTTGCAGCTCCTCGGCCAGTGCCACGGCGTGCACCGGACCTGCGCCACCGAAAGCGATCAGGCTGAACTCCTGCGGGTCATGGCCGCGCTCGATCGACACGATGCGCAGTGCCTGCGCCATGTTGCTGTTGACGACTTCGACGATGCGTGCTGCGGCCTCGTGCACTGTCAGGTCCAGTGGTTGTGCAATGGCTGTGTTGATCGCGCGTTCGGCCGCTGCGAGATCGATGCGCAGATCGCCACCCAGCAGCGCTTCGCGATCGAGATAGCCGAGTACGACATCGGCATCGGTCACCGTCGGCAGTGTGCCACCGACACCGTAGGCGGCGGGACCCGGCGACGCCCCGGCGCTCTGCGGCCCGACCTTCAGCGCGCCGCCCGGATCGATCCAGGCGATTGACCCACCACCGGCACTGACTTCGGCCAGATCGATCACCGGTACGCGGATCGGATGCCCGGTCCCGTGCATCCAGCGATTGGCATGACCGGAGCCACCGACCTCGTATTCCGCGGTCACGGCGACCTCGCCGTTCGCGATGACGCTGGCCTTCGCCGTCGTACCGCCCATATCGAACGAGATCAGGTTCGCCCGTTGCAACTGCCGCCCGGCCAGCGACGCGGCGATCACACCGGCGGCGGGGCCGGACTCGACGGCCATTGCCGGCATGCGCAGACCTTCGGCAATGTCGAACACGCCGCCGGACGAACCCATTACATGCAGTTTCGGCAAGCCAAGCCGTGAAACCGCACCTTGCAGCCGGTCGAGATACGAAGCCAGGACCGGTCCCACCACGGCGCAAACCGCGGTGGTGCTGGCGCGCTCGAATTCGCGGATCTCCGGCAGCACCTCGCTCGACAGATACACCGGCACGTCGGGCAATGCTGCGCGCAACGCTTCGCCGACCCGCCGCTCATGCGCATCATTCAGGAACGAGAACAGGAAAGACACGGCGACAGTCTGCAATCCGGCGTCGCGGATCGCCTCGATCAGCTCCGGCAGCTCATGCTCCGCCAGCGGCGTCACCACCTCGCCCTGCGCATCGATCCGTTCGGTGATCTCGAACCGCCAGCGTCGCGGCACCAGCACCGCGGGCGCGTCCTGCAGCAGGTCGTACAGATCGGCGCGCGACGAACGTCGCAGCTCGAGCAGATCGCGCATGCCGCGGGTCGCGACGAATCCAGCCCGCGCGCCCTTGTTCTCCAGCAGCGCGTTAGTCACCACCGTCGTGGCGTGGGACAGCAGGGACACATCGGCGGGTTCGATCCGGTTGGTGTCCAGGGCCTGGCGGATGCCGTCGATCACCGCCTGGCCGAAATCCTGCGGCGTGGTCGGCAGTTTGGCGATCGCGATGCGGCCTGTGTCCTCCTCGCACCAGGGCGACATCAGTGAAGGTGCCGCCGATGTCGATGCCGATCCGCCATGCCATCCGATTGTGTCCTGTCCCGCAGCCGCTACAACCGACGGATCATGCCAGAGGCTCGCCCCACTCTGCCCGGATCATCATCCGGCCAGGCCATCTCCCGCCTGATGCTGTTCTTCGCCATTGTCTACACTGTCGAGGGCTTCTGCCAAGCCAAGGTTGGCATCGTCTGGCAGCCATTGACGCACTACCTGAAGCAGACCCAGGGCTGGGATACGGTGCAGATCGCTGCCTCGCTGGCGGTGCTCGATGTACCGTGGGTCGTCAAGCCGATTTACGGCATCATTTCAGATTTCCTGCCGCTGTTCGGCTATCGCCGCCGTTCCTACCTGCTGGTGGCGAATGTCGCAGGGGCGGGTGCCTTCCTATGGTGCACCCGGCTGCTGACGCCGGCGCCGCTGGTGTTGGCCCTCACGCTCACGTCGATTGCGATGGCCACCGCAAGCACGGTGTGCGGCGCGCTGTTGGTGGAGAATGGCCAGAAGCATCATGCCAATGCTGCGTTCATCAACCAGCAGTGGCTATGGTTCAACGTCGCGGTGATGATAGCATCGGTGCTCGGTGGTGAGTTGATCGAGCTGCTGTCGCCGGCGGGCGCATTGCACGCCGCGCTGGGCGTAGCCGCCGCGGCGCCGCTCGTGGTTGTTGCCACAATCGGGCTGGTGCACGAGCAACGCGCCGGCATCAATCTTGCTGAACTGCGCAGCGTGCTTCGCGGGTTTCTGGACACGTTCCGCTCACGCACGCTGTGGCTCGTGGCGGCATTTCTGTTTCTGTACTATCTTCAGCCCTGGCTTCGGCACACCGCTGTATTTCCACATGACGGACCATTTGCACTTTTCCCAGGGCACGATCGGCCTGCTATCATCGGTCAGTGCTGGCGGCTGGATCGTGGGCGGCCTGCTCTATCGCTACGGCCTGAGCGGAATGACGACGTACAAGCTGCTCAATCTCAGCATCGCCGTCGGCACGTTGGCGACGCTGGCCTATCTCGGCATGGTCGACCAGACAACGGCGGTGATCGTCTACTTCGTCAACGGCGTGGCCGGGATGATCGCCAATATCGCCACGCTGGCACTCGCCGCCGATCATTGCCCGCAGCGCTCGGAAGGCTTTGCTTTCGCGGCGTTGATGTCGGTGATCAACCTCGCGACGCCGCTGCACGACACCATTGGCTCGCTGCTCTATGAGCATCTGTTCCAACAGCGGCTGGCCCCGCTGATCGTGGTGTCGGCCGTGTTTACAGCTTCCATCTTCTTGTCTGATGCCCTTGCTGCGCGGGCGGGCATGAAAAAAGAGCAGGCATGCGGTGGTCGGGGTATCTCGCATGCCTGCTCCCGGACGCCGTGCCGACCAAGCCGGGGCCGATGATACGAGTTCGGGGAATGCGTATCACTGGACTTGACCGACATTGCTGGCGCCAGTCGATGCCACCAACCCTTGTGGCGAATGCGGCATGGCTCATGTGCCGCGCCCAAAGACTTAGGCCGAACCCTCAGATTGCGGAACAGGAAGCACACCCCAACACTTTCGGCGGAAAATCCGCCAGGAAATCCCGGGCCGAAATGCCACCCTTTGCCGGAAAATTCCAAGGCTGTTTGCGCCGACTTTTTCGTTTTGTTCTTAAGACGCCCGGCCGCGACGTGACCGCAACACCGTCACTTCACCATAGCGCCGGCGTTGCGTCGTATCAGCCGCCTCGAAGTGCAGGACACTCTGATACTCACAGGTCAGCACGTAGTTGCCGATCCGCAGCAGCGCGCCGTGCGGCAGCGGTGCGGTGCCGACCAGCCGTTTGTTGTCGATGAATGTGCCGTTGGTCGATTTCAGATCAGTGACGGTGACGTCATCGCCCGCCACGTCGATGCGACAGTGGGTCCGCGACACTTCGGGTGCCTCCAGCAACAGATTGCTGGGCGGAGCGCGGCCGATCGTCAGCGGGCCGGGCTGTAAGGCCACCCGACGCACCGCAGACTCGGGCTGCAGGATGACGAGATGATGTTGCGGTTCCGAGGCCGCCGGGGACTGCCCAGCCTGCCCTGGCCGCAGATTGAGCGTCGCGCCAGCGTCGTCGTCGGCCGGTTCGGGCGAGGCCGCGGCAAGCGCGCGGGCGACATCCGGCAAAGCGGCTGCGGTAGCACCCAGCGCCTGATTGAGTTCGGCGGCTGCTGACCCGGACAGCGCCACGCGCAGCGATTTGCCGGGCTGGCGCTCCAGCAGGCCGAGTGACATCAGGTAGGAAATGTGGTCGCGCGTCGTCTGGAAGTTCTGTCCTGTCAGGTTGAGCAACGTCGCGGCCATCTGATCGGCCAGGATGCCTTGTTCGCCCCCGGAGAAGGTGGAGACCCCATAGCGTAGCTCCACTGCCATGTGCAGCAGCGTCCAGTGCGAGACCGAATTGAGATGGCGGATCGCCTCGACGCGGCGGGCGCGAGACAGCTTGATCGCATCGAAGATCCGATCGAGTGCCTGGCGCCAAGGTTCACGGCAGTGCTCGAGTGATTGCAGGATGATCCGCCGCTGTTCGACATCGATCCGGTGCGGCGGTGCAACGCGGGTAGCCGGATCCACTCGCGATCCCGTCGCGCATAACTCCTTGGCCAGCGCGATCAGGTGGCGATCGAACAGATCGAGCAGCATCGCGGTCGGGACGACAACGGAACGTGCCGACAACGCCGCTTCGGGTGGCTCGACCGCGCAGAGTTGCAATTCCTTGATCTCGAGGATGCGCTCCTTGATGGTAGAGTCATCGAGCAGGAAGACCTGCTTGACCAGGCCGTACAGTTCGCCAACCGCCGCACCCTGGCGTCCCTGGGTGCAGAGATGCGTCACGATGTGCCACTGCGCCCGCCGGAACAGGCTGGGGAAGTGCGCGTGCCAAATCGTCTGATAGGCAGATAGGAAACGAACGACTTCGCGCTCTGCCGTCATCTGACCCCCTGGTTCGGGCGGACCTTAGACTAGCGATGTTGCGAAGGCAAAGCTGTGAACTGCTTCAATTATTTACCAGTTTTGCCGGAGGGAGCCTTGCCATTGCGCAAGTCCAGCGCGACTGCCGCGGCGTCCCGCTGGGCCGGATCGCCGAACCCGCCGCCACCCCCGGTCTCAATTCGTACAGTCTCGCCGGCATCCAGGATGATGCTGGCGGTCTTGGAACCGAGTTCCTCCTCGCGATCCGGTACTGAAGTTCCGGATCAGCCGCGCGGTACCGCCTGGCTTGCCGCCAGCCAGTCCCGGCGCGCCAAGCCGATGTCCATCGGAGCGGACCGAGAAGACGATGCCATCGCGCATCGCCCTGATCTGCCGGGCGATGCCCAGGCCGCCCCGATAGCGGCCCACGCCGCCGGAACCGGGCACCAATGCGTATTCATCGACCACCAGCGCGTATTCATTCTCCAGCGCTTCGGCCGGCAGGTTGGACGTGTTGGTCAGGTGAACATGGATCGCGTCCATGCCATCAGCATCCGCACGTGCGCCCATGCCGCCGCCAATGGTTTCAAGATACACGAAATTGCCGTCGTCCGTCCGGCGCGGCCCGGAGAAAATGATGGCCGGCACGCTGTCGTGCGAGGATGCCATGGTACGATCGGGCGGCAGCAGCCCGGCGAACGCACCAAACAGGGCGCGGGCGATCTTGTTGCAAGTGATGCTGCGTGCGCCAACCGCGGCGGGGAACCGCGGATTGACCAAGGTTCCGGGTTCGGCGCGGATATCGATGCAGTCGAACATGCCGCTGTTGGGCAGCAGCTCCGGATCAAGCAGTGCCTTCACCGTGTAGTAGACCGTGGCGCGCAGCGCGCTTTCCGGCACGTTGAACGCGCCGCGCGTTTCGGGTGCGGTGCCACCAAAGTCCGCGGTCAGGCCGTCGCCGCGCACGATCACCTTGGCGCGGATCGGTACCAGGATCGCCGCCAATGCCATCGTCGTCGAGAAACGCGGTGAAGCTCGACTCGCCGTCGACCATATCGCGCAGGCGATTGCGCAGCCGCCGCGCGGTGTAGGCGAGCAGATCGTCAATCGCCTCGGTGACCGCGACCAGCCCCACGCGCCCCACGAGGTCCCGCATCAGCGCGACCCCGCGCGCATTGGTCGCGACCTGCACCTTCAGGTCAAGCGAGCGTTCATCCGGGTCGCGCGAATTGTTCGCGATCAGCGCCAGCAGATCTTCGTCCAGCTCGCCGCCGCGCACCAGGCGAATGACCGGCAGGCGCAGCCCCTCCTCGAACACCGAGCGCGCACGCCCGGAAATCGACCCAGGTACCGGGCCACCAACATCCGAATGATGCCCGACACTGGCGGCGAAAGCGCGCACCGCACCATCGATGAACATCGGCGTGACGATGGAAATGTCGGGCATATGCGTGCCGCCGGCGAGGTAGGGATCGTTCAGCACGAACGCATCGCCGTCCCGCATCCTGCCAATTTCGTAGCGTGCCAGGACCGCCTGCACGCTACCCAGCAAGGAGCCGAGATGCAGCGGAATGTGCGCCGCCTGCGCGATCAGCCGGCCGCGTGCATCGAACAGCCCGACCGAGCAGTCTTTGCGTTCCTTGATGTTGGTCGAAAACGACGAGCGGATCAGAGTGTTGCCCATGTCCTCGGTGATGGACAGGAGCCGGTTGCTGAACACCTCCATCGCGATCGGATCGGCGAGCCGGCTCATCACGCAAGCTCCAGCAGCAGATTGCCGATGCGATCGACGCTGAGCACCCATCCGGGCGGCACCAGTGTCGTCGCGCTCATCTCGTCGACGACAGCTGGGGCCGACCAATCGGGTGCCGATGGCGAGATCGGCGCGCGCGAACACCGGCGTTGCGACCAAGCCCTCATCGAAATGCACCTGGCGCTCCGCCTTTGGCCGCGGCGCCCCCACGGCTCCAACGAACTCAGGTGCCGGTCGGTCAATCAAGCCGATTGCCTTGAGCCGGCAGTTCACCACCTCGATCGTGCGGTCGGGAATATCGTAGCCGTATTCGCGTCGATGAGCCTCTGTGAAGGCAGCAACGAAATCGGCGAAAGCGGTACCGGCAAGGCACACCTGGATTTCGTGGTTCTGCCCTTTGTAGCGGGCCTCGATCACGCGGTCGAAGCGCCGGCGCTCTGGCAGAATGTTCTCGCTCTCCAGCCAGGCCGTGCCGGTTGCCTGCATGGTCGCGAACCGCTCCATGATACTCGGCCAGCTTGCGTCGTCTGCTATCGTGATCTCGCTTCGCACCAGATCCAGGCTGAGATCCGACAGCAGAATGCCGCGGGCGCACATGGTACCCGGTTCAACCGGTACCAGCACGCGCCGAATGCCGCACTCCGCTGCCACCGAAGCGGCATGCAGCGGGCCAGCGCCGCCGTAGGCGAACAGCACGAATTCGCGCGCGTCGTGGCCCTTTGCAGTCGAGACCGAGGGGATGGCGCGGCTCATGTTGGCGACCGCGATGCGAATTATGCCTAGCGCAGCCTGCTCCACCGAAAGCCCCATGGGTCGGGCGATCCGTTCTGCGATCGAATCGCCGCGCCGCATCGGCATCGACCCGCATTCGTCCGGCCAGCAGCGATGTCGGGTCGAGCCGGCGCAGCACGATGTTGGCGTCCGTCAATGTCGGGTGCGTGCCCCCCTTCCCATAGGCGACCGGACCCGGATCGGCGCCCGCGCTACGCGGCCCGACCTTCAATGCGCCAGCATCGTCCAGCCAGGCGATCGAGCCGCCACCGGCGCCGATCACGTGCACATCCACCATTGGCGAGCGCACGGTATAGTCGGCAATCGTGCGGCTGGCGGCGAACGCCGGCACCCCACGCTCGATCAGCGATATGTCCGTTGATGTTCCCCCGGCATCGAACGTTATCAGGTTGCTGTATCCCGCCTCTCGCCCCACCTCGGCGGCGCCGACTACGCCGGCGGCGGGACCGGACAGGCAACAACGGACCGGAAATGCGCGCACCGTCTCGATCGGCAGCAGGCCACCATTGGAATGGATGGTATAGGGCTGCACGGTCAGGGAGCCCACGGAAGCCAGCCGGCCAAGAAAACGCTCCATGTAACGCTCCATCCGCGGGCCGATCGCTGCGTTGATCGCGGTGGTGGAGAAGCGCTCGAATTCGCGGAACTCCGGCAACACGCCGGACGAGGTGGAGACATATACATGCGGCAGACGTGCGCGCACGATCTCGGCGGCGCGACGTTCATGCGTGTCGTTCAGATGGCTGTGCAGAAAGCAAATGGCGATCGCCTGCACGCCTTCGCGGCAAGCGTCATCGGCAGCGCGTGCGACTGCGTCCTCATCCAGCGGGATCAGCACCGCGCCGGCCGGCGTCGATGCGTTCGGACACCTCCAGCCGGCATTCGCGCGGTATCAGCGGCGACCGGCGTGCGCACGGTATAGTCGTAGAGGTGCGGCCGCACCTGTCGCCCGATCTCCAGAACATCACGGAACCCGCGCGTGGTGATCAGCCCAGTCGGCACGCCACGGCGCTCGATCACCATGTTGGTTGCGACCGTGGTGCCATGGCCAATGAAGCCGACCTCGGTCGGCGGGATGTGCAGGCCGCACAGTAGCGAGCGCAGGCCGGTCTCGATCGCCTCGGACGGATCGGCTGGCGTGGACGGCACCTTGAAATGGCGCAGCTCGCCGCTGGCGGTGTCATGCAGGGAAAAGTCGGTGAACGTGCCGCCGACGTCGAAGCCGATACGATACATGCGGCCACTTTGCGGGCTGGGGCGGCGACTCAAGTTATCGCTCCGCCGCTCTTTGCTAAAGTGTTGGCGTGGTAGATAACAAGCCATCTCGGGAGCAGCTGCATGACGGACTACGACGCGATCATCATCGGGGCCGGGATGTCGGGAGTGTATCAGCTCTACCGGTTGCGGGAGCTGGGGATGCGCGTGCGGGTGTTCGAAACCGGCACCGGCGTTGGTGGCACCTGGTACTGGAACCGCTACCCGGGAGCGCGGTTCGATTCCGAAAGCTACTCCTATAGCTATTCGTTCTCGCAGGAGCTGCTGGAGGAGTGGAACTGGTCCGAGCATTTCGCCGGCCAGCCGGAGACCGAGCGCTATATCAATTACGTCGCCGACAGGTTCGACCTACGCCGCGATATCCAGTTTCGCAGCCGGGTCACCGCAGCGCATTGGCAGGAGACGAGCGCGAACCTGGGACGTGGCGCTGGAGGATGGCAGCCGCTATGCACCCGCTTCCTGATCACCGCCATCGGTCCGCTGTCCGCCCCGACCATGCCGCGCGTTGAAGGCGTGGAGACGTTCGAGAGTGCGTCTTTCCACACTGCGCGGTGGCCGAAGCAACCGGTTCGCTTTGAGGGCAAGCGCGTAGCGGTGATCGGCACCGGTGCGACGGGCGTGCAGACGATCCAGGAGGTGGCGAAGACGGCCGGGCACCTGACGGTGTTTCAGCGCACGCCGAACTGGTGCGCGCCGCTGCACAACAGCAAAATCGACGCCGAGACGATGGCGAAAATCAAGGCGGGCTATCCGGAGATGTTCCGCCGCTGCCAGGAGACCTTCGCCTGTTTCCTGCACACACCGGATCGGCGCAAGACCTTTGAAGTGACGCCGGAGGAGCGCAACGCGTTCTGGGAGAAGCTGTATGGCGAGCCAGGCTTCGGCATCTGGCAGGGCAATTTCCGCGACATCCTGGTCAACCGCGAGGCCAACGCTCTGCTGTCCGAGTTCGTGGCGAACAAGATCCGCCAGCGTGTGAAGGATCCAACGTAGCGGAGAAGCTGATCCCGAAGAACCATGGCTTCGGTACGCGTCGTGTGCCTCTGGAGACGCACTACTACGAGGTGTACAACCAGCCGAATGTCTTGCTGGTGGACCTGAACGAGACGCCGATCGAGCGGATTACGCCGACCGGCATCAAGACCGGCAATGCCGAGTATGCGTTCGATATCATCATCTACGCCACCGGCTTCGATGCGATCACCGGCAGCTTCGATCGCATCGACATTTGTGGCGTGGACGGCATCCGGCTGAAGGACGCGTGGGCCGGCGGACCGCAGACCTATCTCGGGGTGCTGGTTCAGGGCTTTGCGAACATGCTGATGCTGATGGGACCACACACCGCTCTGGGCAATATTCCGCGCAGCATCGAGTACAATGTGGACTGGGTGACGGGTCTGCTGCGGTTTGCACGGAAACGCGATCTGACCCGTATGGAGGCGACCGAAGACGGCGTGCAGTCCTGGACCGACCACGTCAGATCGCTGGGCGTAGGGCTGCTGCCAACGAGGTCGATTCCTGGATGACCGGGGTCAACCGCAACGTCGAAGGCAAGCAGACGCGGATCATCGCACGATATAGCGGTAGCGCGCCGGCCTATCGCGCGCGCTGCGACGCGGTGGCTGCGGCGGGGTACCAGGAACTGGCGCTGGCTTAGTTGGTGGCCGAAATCGGCATCACCCCTCTCCCGGCGCTTCGCGCCGACCTCTCCCATGAGAATGGGAGAGGTGTACTCTCGCTCGGCCCGGCGCATTTCCTCGTCTGCCGGACAGAGATCGGCGTAGCGTACACCTCGCCCGCGGAGCGGGAGAGGTCGACGCGAAGCGCCGGGAGAAGGTGTCGCAACCGCTGCGCTGCCTTCCGGACCTCCTGGAGCACATCATCCGTCCTGCGCAGAACATCAAGAGAAATCAGCGATCACCCTCTCCCGGCGCTTTCTCGCCGACCTCTCCCACTGTGGGAGAGGTGTACTCCGGAACTGGCGTTCCGCTCAGCCCGATGCATTTCCACGGCTTGCGGCCAGCGGGTGTCCCACTTACCTGCAGTTTCTCAGCCGGATAGGGATCGGCACGGTGTCCACCTCGCCCGCGGAGCGGGAGAGGTCGGCGCAAAGCGCCGGGAGAGGGTGTCGCAACCGCTCTGCACTGCCTTCCCGACCTCCTGGAGCACGTCATCCGTCCTGCGCAGAACATCAAGCGAAGTCAGCGATCACCCTCTCCCGGCGCTTTCGCGCCGACCTCTCCCACAAGTGGGAGAGGTGTACTCCCGGAACTGACGTTTCGCTCAGCCCGATGCATTTCCACGGCTTGCTGTCAGCACTACTCACCTCACGAGCAACGGCCCGCGAGTGTCCCACTTACCTGAAGTTTCTCAGCCGGACGAGATCGGTCCAGTGTACACCTCGCCCGCGGAGCGGGAGAGGTCGGCGCGAAGCGCCGGGAGAGGGTGTCGCAACAGCGCTGCACTGCCTCCCCGACCTTCTCGAGCACGTCATCCGCCCTGCGCAGAATATCAGCCAGCGTCCTCTTCTCACCTGTGGCTGTCTCGGCGTGCTGTCCGCCGTCGGTTTCGGTTCCAGTCAGCCTGATCCGCTTTAAACCGATTTCCAGAAGAACACCGTCTCGCACGGCACACCATCGGCGTTGAGCGCGAAGCCGGGGATGCGTCCAGCCTCGTGCCAGCCCATGTCGCAATACAAGCGTTCGGCTGCGTCGCCGGCGCGCGTATCCAGCGTCAGCAGCGTCTTGCCGGCATGCTGCGCCTCAGTCTCCAGCCGCGTCATCAGCGCGCGAGCCACGCCACGACGGCGCGCATCCGGATGCACCAGCAGCTTCTGCACTTCCCCTCGATGCGGCTGGTTGGGTGAGACCGCGAACTCCAGCATCACGGTGCCGACGAGTGTCGCATCATGCCACGCCGCGAGCAGGATCCGCGTGCCCGCCGCGATCTCAGCCGAGATCCGCTTCCAGAAGCCGCGCGCAACCTCAATGGCGAGCGGCGGCAGATAAGAAACAGAGGCGCCGACATCCACGCACGCGGACAAGATCTCGGCTAAACGCCGCTCCGCGGAAGCCGCTGCGGCAGCATCCAGCAGCTCGATGCCGGACACCGGCTTGGCATAGCCGAACTCCAGCGAGTTCGAGGCATCGTGCAAAACGCGTATAGGCCCCTGGCTGAACGTACCCATGCTTTTCATAAAAGCGATGCGCGCGATCGAACCGTGTATCACTCCATAGTACGAGCCGGCTCGTGCCTGCTTCGCAAGCGTGTGCCTCTGCGGTGCTGAGCAGGCGTCGGCCGAGGCCGCTGCCATGCGTCGATGGTAATGTATAGACGCGGCAGACCTCCCACGTGACCGCGTCGTGCGGAACCGTCGCCACCATACCGACAATCTGCCCATCCGCTTCCGCCACCCACAACGCGCCGCCCTCGCGGTTGTAGTAGCTTGCCAGGGCCCGCAACTCCGGCATTTCCCCATCAACGTCGAGCACAATGCCGGGATACTGGGCCCAGCAGGCACCGATCAGCGCGATGAAACTCGCTGCATCCTCGTCGCGGCCCGGTCGAATGGCGACGCTCAGTGCAGACCTTCGCAGAATCGTGCGATCCGACGACAGCCCTCGGCCAGTGACGCATCATCCGTCGCGGTGCTGACGCGCAGGTACGGGCTCATCCCATATGCCGCGCCATGCACTGTTGCGACGTGCGCCTCCTCGAGCAGTGCCATGCACACTTCCTGATCCGTCTGCAGCTTGCGGCCACTCGCGGTCGTCTTGCCAATGACAGCCAGCGACGTTTGGAAACACGTAGAACGCGCCTTCCGGCTTGTGGCAGTTGATGCCCTTTGCAGGCATTCAGCATCTCCACCGCCAAGTCACGGCGGTTGCGATACGCCACGATCTGCTCGGCCACGCCATCCTGAGGCCCATCCAGCGCAGCAGCCGCGGCGGCCTGGCCGACCGTGGACACACCGGCAGTCGCCTGGCCCTGCATGTTCACCATCGCCTTGATCAGGTTCTTCGGCCCGCCGGCAAAGCCGATCCGCCAGCCGGTCATCGCATATGCCTTTGACGCCCCACTGACCGTTACCGTGCGGTCGCGCAACTCCGGCGCCACGGCGGCCATCGTGGCGTGCTTGAAACCGTCGAACACCAGGTGCTCATACATGTCATCCGACATGATCCAGACGTCGGGATGCTTCATCATCACGTCGGCGATCGCGCGCAGTTCCGCGGCCGAGCAACAGGCGCCGGATGGATTGTTCGGATTATTCAGGATCAGCCATTTGGTCGTTCGGCGTGATGGCGGCATCGATGTCTTCCGCCCGGGGCTTGAAGCCGTTGTTCTGCGGGCAGCTTACGAATACCGGCTCGCCGTCGCAAAGTTTCGTCATCAGCGCATAGGCGCTCCACGATGGCACCGGGATCACCGCCTCGTCCCCGGGGTTCACGGTTGCCATCAGCGCGTTGAAGATCGCCTGCTTGCCGCCGTTGGTGACGCAGATCTCGTCCAGCGCATAGTCCAGCCCGCTGTCGCGCTTGAATTTGCGTTGGATCGCCTGCTTCAGCGCCGGCGTGCCGTCCTGCGGCGGGTATTTGGTGTCGCCACGCAGCGCCGCCTCATGCGCAGCCTCGATGGCGTGACGCGGGCTGGCGAAATTCGGCTCGCCGATGGTGAGCGAGATGATGTCCACCCCTTGCGCCCGCAGTTCGCGCGCGCGGATCGTCATCTGCACACTCGCCGCGACCTGCACCCGGCCGAGCCGGTCGGAGAAGCCGGGCATCAATGCAGCCCTTGGCAGAACTGCTGGATGCGGGTGCAGGCGTCGCGCAGTTCTTCGGTGGCGTTGGCATAGGCTATGCGGAAATGCCCCGGATAACAGAACGCCGCGCCGTGCACTGCGGCGACGCCGGTCTCCTCCAGCAACGCCAGCACGAAGCTCTCGTCGTCGGTGATCTTCTTGCCGCCTTGCGAGGTCTTGCCGATGCAGCCATGGATCGAGGGATACACGTAGAACGCTCCCTCCGGCTTGTGGCAGTGAACGCCAGGCGCCCGGTTCAGCATGCCAACCACCAGGTTGCGCCGCTCCTCGAACACCTTACGCATCGCCTCGATCGACTCCTGCGGCCCGGTCAGCGCTTCCACCGCCGCTGCCTGCGCGACCGAGTTGGTGTTCGAGGTGGACTGGCTCTGCAGCTTGTCCATTGCCTTGATCAGCGCCACCGGTGCGCCGGCAAAGCCGATGCGCCAGCCGGTCATCGCGTACGACTTCGAGCAGCCGTTCATCGTCACAGTCCGCTCGCGCAACTTCGGTTCAACCTGCACGATGGTCGCCGGCCTGAACCCGTCGTACGCCAGCTTCTCATAGATGTCGTCGGTGAAGATCCAGACGTCCGGATGCCGCAGCAGTACGTCGCAAATCGGCCGCAGCTCTTCCGCGGAATACGCCGCACCCGTGGGATTGCAGGGATTGTTGAGCATGAACCAGCGGGTAGCGGGTGTCATGGCCTGTTCCAGCGCTTCGGCGCGCAGCTTGAAGCCGTGGTTCTGCTCGCACGGCACCAATACCGGTTTGCCATCCGCCAGCGACACGATGTCCGGATAGCTCACCCAGCACGGGCTGGGGATGACCACCTCGTCGTCTTTGTTCAGCGTGGCCAGCATGGCGTTGAAGATCACCTGCTTGCCGCCGGTGGAGATGATGATCTCCTCGGGCTTGTAGTCGATGCCGGAATCCCGCTTGAATTTCTGCGCCACCGCGCGGCGGAGTTCCGGGGTACCGGCAACGTCGGTGTACTTGGTCTGCCCTTCCTCGATCGCGCGGATCGCCGCGTCCTTGATGTTGCGCGGCGTTTCGAAATCCGGCTCGCCCTGCGACAGCGAAATGACGTTCTTGCCCTCGGCGATCATGTGCCGGGCCTTGGTCGCGATCGCGATGGTCAGGCTCGGTTGGATCCGGTCGAGGCGTTCGGCGGTCAGATGCATGGCGGATTCCTGGGATTGGCAAGGGGCATTGGCAGGGGGATTGGCAGGGCGCGGACCCTATCGGAGCGGACCGCCCCCGGCAATCGTTGCTGCCGCAGAGCCCCTCTGCACCCGCCACACGCCCAGCAGGATGGCGGCGACAACGGCCACGATCACCGTCGCCAGCGCATAGAGCTCCGGCGTAGGGCCGAGTTTGATGGAGGAGAACACCACCATCGGCAGGGTCGAGGCGCCCAGGCCCCGAGGTGAAGCTCGCGACCACCACGTCATCCAGCGACAGGGTGAACGACAGCAGCCAACCGGAGATCAGCGCCGGCGCCATTAGCGGCAGCGTGACCAGGGCGAACGCCTTCCACGGCGGCGCATATAGGTCCAAGGCCGCCTCTTCCAGATCGGTCGGCGTGCCGGCTAGGCGCGCCCGAACTACCACCGCAACATAGGCGACCGAGACCGAGGCGTGCGCCAGTGTCACCGTGCCCGCGCCGCGACCAGCCGGCCAGCCGATGCTCTCCTTATGCGACGAACAGCAGCAGCAGCGACAGTCCGGTGATCACCTCGGGCAGCACCAAGGGTGCCGCCAAGGTCGCGGCCAGCGCGGAGCGGCTACGGAAGCGGCCGAACCGCGCGAGCGCGTAGCCTGCCAGAGTGCCGATGATCAGTGCCAGAGTGGCAGAGACCGCGGCGATGCGCAGCGACAGCAGTGCAGCGGAGATCAGGGCATTGTCGTGCCAGAGAGTTGCATACCAGCGCAGGGAAAACCCGTCCCAGGCGGTGACCAGCCGCGACGCATTGAAGCTGTGCAGAACCAGAAAGCCGATCGGCGCGTACAGGAATGCATAGCAGACGATCAGCCACACGATCAGCGCAGAAGGGTTACGCCTCAAGCCACGCGATGCAGCAGCGGTTCGCCGGCGGCAAGTCGGCGGCAGTTCTCTGCGGCCAAGGCAAAGCTGCGATCGAACGTGCCGGTGGTCAGCCACGCGATATGCGGCGTCAGCACGACGTTGGGCA
This sequence comes from uncultured Alphaproteobacteria bacterium, assembly GCA_963758595.1. GTDB lineage: Bacteria > Pseudomonadota > Alphaproteobacteria > Acetobacterales > Acetobacteraceae > JAMXLO01. Next base: position 305,812 of record CAVWWB010000019.1, on the reverse strand, counting down.
GCCGGAACAGCGGTTCTGACGCGTCGTGCGGTTCGTGTACGAACACGTCGAGCCCGGCACCTGCCAGCCGGCCGCTCGCCAGCGCTGCGGTCAGCGCTGGTTGGTCGACCAGCCCGCCGCGTGCGGTGTTGATCAGCACCGCGCCGGCTCTCATCCGCGCCAGTGCCGCCGCGTCGATCAGCCGCTCGGTCTCAGGCACCAGGGGCAGGTGCAGGCTGACCACGTCTGCTTCGGCCAGCAGCGCATCCAGCGGGCGATACTCGCCCACCGCATCCGATTGCGGAGAGCGCGAGGTGTAGAGCACCCGGCAGCCGAGGGCCGCCAGCACCGGGGCGAGCAGGCGCGGGATGGCGCCGTAGCCGACAAGGCCGACGGTGCGGTTGCCGAGTTCCCCGATACCGTCCTGCAACGCTGGGTCCGACCACGCGCCGCGCCGCATCGCAGCGTCGAAGCGCGGCAGCCGGCGCAGCACCGCCAGCATCAGCGCCAGCGTCATTTCGGCCACCGCGCGCGCGTTGGTGCCGGGCAGGTTGCACACCGCGATATCCCGCGCCTTGGCCGCGTCCAGGTCGATCGTGTTGACGCCGACGCCGATCTTCTGGATCAGCCGCAGCTTCGGTGCGGCGGCGATCATTTCCGAGGTGCAGCGTTTCAGCACATGCCAGAGCACGTCGGTCTGCGGCAGCAACCGTCATCAGCAGTGGGTCGTCGTCTTCCGGGCAGATGGTGATCTGCAGGTCTGGGATTGCCGCAAGCCGGCGGGCGAGATCAGGGCCGGCGGCATAGTGGAAAAGGATGTGCAACTGCCCCCTCCCCCTAACCCCCTCCCGCGAGGGGAGGGGGGTGTCTTGTCAATTCATCATCTACTTTGACCGTCCCAGCACGCGGCCCCCGGCGAAGCGGGCCCTCGCGCCGAGCGCCTCCTCGATGCGCAAGCGCCTCGTTCCACTTCGCCATCCGCTCGCCGCGGGCGAAGCTGCCGACCTTGAGCTGGCCGACGCCCCAGCCAACCGCGAGGTGCACGATCGTCACGTCCTCGGTCTCGCCGGAGCGAGCCGAGGCGATGCCGGCGAAGCCTGCCTGCTTCGCGGCATTCCATGCCTCCAGCGTCTCGGTCAGCGTGCCCCGCTGGTTCGGTTTCAGCAGAACCGCGTTGGCGGCGCCGCGCAATGCCGCCTCGCGCACGCGCGATGCCTTGCTCACCAGGAAGTCGTCGCCGATCACCTGTACGCGCTTGCCGACCTCATGAGTGAATGCGGCGAAGCCAACGTCATCGTCCTCGGCCAGCGGATCCTCGATCGACACCATCGGGTAGCGACGGACCCAGCCGGACAGCAGCCTGACCATCCCGTCGCTGTCGAGTTCCTTGCCCTCCAGTGCCAGCCGGTATTTGCCGCCCCGACCGAACTCCGACGCGGCAACGTCGAGCGCGATGGCGACCTGACTGCCCGGGGCGAAGCCGGCCCGCTCGATCGCCTTTGACCAGCGTCTCGAGTGCCTGTTCGTTGGTCGTCGAACGCGGGCCACCAGCCGCCTTCATCGGCCACGCCCTGCAGGGTGCCGGCTTCCTTCATCAACTCTCCGGCGGCGCGGTACACTTCTGCCGTCCAGTCCAGCGCCTGCGCGAAGCTGGTCGCGGCGGGACAGACGATCAGGAAGTCCTGGACGTCGACCCGCCGGCCCGCATGCGCGCCGCCGCCAAAGATCTGGATCTGCGGCAACGGCAGGACATGCACGTCCGGACCGCCCAGGTAGCGATATAGCGGTTCACCGGCTGCGGCCGCCGCTGCGTGTGCCGCAGCCATCGACACCGCACAGTACCGCGTTGCCGCCGAGACGCGACTTGCTGGGCGTGCCGTCCAGATCGATCATGCGTCGATCGAGCGCCGCCTGGTCGGCCGCATCCAGGCCGGTGACCGCGCGGCAGATCTCGCCGTTCACATGCGCCACCGCGCGGCTCACGTCATATCCACCGAACGCATCGCCGCCATCGCGCAAGTCGAGCGCCTCGCCGGTGCCGGTGGACGCACCGGCGGGAGCGATGGCGCGGCCGACGCCGCCGCCCTCCAGCAGCACTTCGGCTTCCACCGTCGGCCGGCCGCGGCTGTCCCACACCCGACGGCCATGTACAAACGCGATAGTGGTATCGGTCATGCGGCGAGTTCCTTTGCCCAGGCCTGGCGTATCTCGCCGAGAGCCTCGACCGGGTGGGCAAGCAGCCTCCGCGCGACGCGCCGCACCCGGTCCTTGTCCTGCTCGGCCGTGATATATTCGACCGGCGATTTGCCATCCACCCTCGCCAGGAACAGCCCAGGCAGCAGATGCGCGGCGCGCGCTTCCAGCGCCTCGGCTGGTTCCCATGTGATCCGCGCAATGTAGGCGGAAGTCATCGCATCGAAGCAGTCCAGGAAGCCGGCGGTTGCGCGCGGGGTCCACAGGCATTTCAGCAGCAGATGATTAAGGCAGAACGCCAGGTCGAAGGCAGGATCGCCCCACCAGGCGCACTCCGCATCAAGGAACACTGGCCCGTTCGGTCCGCGCAGAATGTTCTTCGGGCTGACGTCCCCATGCACCAGGGCGTGCTTGTTGGCCTGGGTGACCGCGACCAGCGCCAGGAGTTGCGGAGCCACCTCGGGGTGCGCGCGCGCGGTCGCGATCAGGTATGGCTCCAGCCGGATGTCGTGGAAGATAGCGTCGGTGGGAAATTCCCCGGCGATCGAACGGTCAGCAGCGGTTGCCGCATGAATGCCAGCCAATGCCTCCGCCACATGCGCCGCGAATGCCGTATCGGCCTGGCCGTCGCGCAACTGCGTCTTCCATAGCGCATACCGATCAGGCGGCAGGAATTGCATGGCCAGCGTGCCGGTGGCCTCGTCAACGCCAAGCAGACGTGGTGCCGAGCCGGGGACGGCAGCATCGGCATGACGCATCCAGCGCGCCTCGTATCGGTTGCGCTCCACCGGTGCGCGCCAGTCGGCCGCAACACGCAGTTTCGGAAGCGCGCGCTTGACGCAGACTGAGCCGGAGGGGAGGTCGATGCGCCAGATGTCGGAAGAGACACCGCCCGTCAGTCGCTCCCCCGCGGCCATGCTATTGGAAGGGCAGAGGCCCATGCGGCGGAGGGAGGCGAGAATATCGGCTGGCACAGCGTCCGGCATGGCTCCCGCATTCTCAGGATGCGGCCGGAGCGCGCAAGACCATGCCCAAATCAAGCTGAATTACTGTTGCTGCGTCTGGCCGCGCCACTCAGCTTTCCAACTGGCTGTCCCGGAAATCAATTAATCCGTATACCGTGTCGTTGCGTATTCGATGAGTAGACAAATTGCGCGGTCGCTCTAATGCGAGCACTCGAGCGTGGTGTTGTGAATCATGGCCATGATGCCGCGATCATAGAGGGTCAGGTTATCCCTGACTGCACGGCTGGCTTCTGATGCGAGCATCCATCCATCCGCCGCACGCACCGAAGGTGGGTGCGGTCTAGCTTCGGACAAGCTGTCGGATTAACCAGAGAGAGGGGGCGGGTGCCGCGTTTTGCAAGATATCCCGAAGCTTCAATATGTGCCCGAGCTTCCCGAGTTTATCGAGCCGCGCCAAGGGGGGTGCGTTTCCCGAAGCCCGAACTCCGGCGTTCGGACTTCGGGACAATAAGGATCGAGCCCGCGAAGCCACACCCGAGGCGTCCCAAGGCTGCCGATCCGGTTGCCAAGGCTGAGGCAGCTGCCAAGGCGCGGGCGTTTATCCGCAGGGTGCTGGGCATGTCGCCTGAGTAGTCACTGTGCAGCCGGTAGGGGCACAGGCGAACGCATTATTGATTCCGGAATTTCGCGGCCCTCACGGTTCGTTAGCTATTCAGCTGCGTTTATGCCTGATGTTTTGGCTTCTCATTTTGGGCGGGTGGGTGCTGGTGTCCTTCGTGGCCGGTGCCGTCTGGATCAGACTGCACTGGCGGCGAACGCCGGAAGAGGAGCAACTCGACCTAGAACTGGAAGCGGCGTACTGGAGGGCCAATCCGGTTGACCAGCCCAGAGCTGCCGAAGCGCTTAGCTTGGAAACGCGGCGGACCTTTGTCCCAAATTCCTAAATGTCGCGGGTCGAGTTGCCAGCTTCTCGGCAGCGTGTGAAAGCAGGGCCGGAGCCGGAGCCACCCGTGAGCCAAGCTATTGAGGTAAGGAATCGCCTGCTGCCGATTGTTGTGTCTCCAGCTCAGTCACTCGCCGGTCTTGCCACGCGGCGCCAATGTCCAATGAAAGCTACCGCGCTCGCACGCCACTTCGGACACCTTTCGGCCGAGTGCAGTGAAGTGGTAGCACCAGTGGTATTTTCTGCTACCACCACCTTCCCAACTCTTGAAATCGTTTAGCTCTCCAGCTCGCTGTCCCAGTACAGGAAGTCTCGCCAGCTCTCGTGCAGGTAGTTGGGCGGGAAGCCCCGCCCGTTGTCCTGCAGTTCCCAGGTCGTGGGTTGGCGCGGGGACGATCGTGGAAACATCCCGCATTCGCGTGGCAGCCGGGAGCCCTTGCGCAGATTGCAGTCCCCACAGGCGGTCAGCACGTTCTCCCACGTGGTCCGACCGCCGCGGCTGCGCGGCACCAGGTGATCGAATGTCAGGTCGTGCGCCGGGTACCGGCCGCCGCAGTACTGGCAGACAAAAGCGTCGCGCAGAAACACATTGAACCGGGTGAAGGCGGGCCGCCGCGCGGACGGGATATAGTCCTTCAGCGCGATCACGCTGGGCAGCTTCATGGTCAGGGAAGGCGACCGAACCTCGGTCTCGTATTCCGACAAAACCGAGACCCGGTCCAGGAACACTGCCTTCACCGCGTCCTGCCAGCACCAGAGCGACAGCGGGAAATACGACAATGGGCGAAAGTCGGCGTTCAGCACCAGCGCGGGAAAGAATTGGCCACCGTCAGGCAAGCACTGCTCCTTTGCGTCCGGAGCGCAACATCTGGAGGACAACCCGTTACCGACCCGCCAGATATTGTGCGCTGCCGAGAACCGTCTCGGTTATCGCAGAGCGTGCCGCGGGCCGCAAGCCAAGTCCGTAGCGGATTCACGCGAGCGTCATGCAAACGCCCGCTGCAAGGCCAACGCTCCCATCGACAGCCCGGTATCGTCGATGCCATGGCCGAGCCGTGGCACATAGACCGCCTCCACCGGTATGTTCGCAGCACGCAACGCCGCCTCGGCATCGCGCGAGCGCTGCACCGGCACCACATCGTCGGCTTCGCCATGCACCAGCAGGACTGGCGCGCGGTTGGCCAGTTCGGTGATCAGCATTTCCGCCCCGATCAGTGCGCCGGAAAACGCCAGGATGGCGCGCGGCCCGGACGTCCGCCGCAGGCCGGTGAACAGCGCGGTCATGGCGCCCTGGCTGAACCCCATCAGTGCGTACATCTCGGCCGGCAGGCTCAGCCGCGCCAACTCTGCATCGATAAAGCGATTCAGGTACTCCGCTGCGCCGCGAACGCCGGCTTCCACCACTGCCGGCGAGCGATCTGCCACGCTCCACCATTGGCGGCCGAAGCCTGACTCATGCGCAAACGGCGCATCGACCGAGACGAACAGCGCATCAGGCAGCGCGTGCGACCAACTCGGCGCCAGATCGATCAGGTCATGCCCATCCGCGCCCAGTCCATGGCACAGCACCACCAGTTGCTTCACGGCCGCCTTCGAGGCGGGTCCCCAGCGAGGTCCATCCAACTCAGCCATGCCACTCTCCCTTCGCCGCTGAAGCGACTACCTTGTGGTGCATCCACATGTCGATCGTCACCCGCTTCGCACCAAGCCCGACCGGATACCTGCATCTCGGCCACGCTTACAGCGCGCTGACCGCATGGCGACGGGCGCGCGAGGCAGGCGGGCGGTTTCTGCTGCGTCTCGAGGACATCGATACAGCGCGCTGCCGTCCCGAGTTCGCCGAAGCGATGCTCGAGGACCTGGCTTGGCTCGGCATCGACTGGGACGGCGAGGTCCGCGTGCAATCGCAGCATCTGTCGGAATACCGCGCGACGCTCGATGTGTTGGCGGCGCGCGGCCTGCTGTATCCGTGCTTTTGCACCCGTGCCGATATCCAGCAATCCGCTGCCGCGCCACACGCCCCGGATGGCACGCCGGTTTATCCGGGGACCTGCCGCCGCCTTTCGGCGGACGAGAGGCAGGCGCGCATCGCTGCCGGGGAACCCTATGCGCTGCGGCTCGACATGGCGCGTGCGCACGTGCCGTCGAACTGACGTTCGAGGAAGAGGGCGAGGGCACGATCGTCTGCCGGCCCGAGCAATTCGGCGACGTCGTCCTGGCGCGCAAGGATGCGCCGGGCAGCTATCATCTGTGCGTCACCCACGACGACGCGGTGCAAGGCGTCACCCTCGTGACGCGCGGCGAGGACCTGAAGCCTGCGACCGCAACTGCACCGGCTGCTCCAGCACCTGCTGGGCTGGCCGACCCCAACCTACGCGCACCATCCGCTGCTCGCCGACGCTGGTGGCCGCCGGCTCGCCAAGCGCGACAAGGCGGCAACCCTGCGCGACCTGCGCGCGCGGGGTCATGCGCCGGCGGATGTGCGCGCGATGGCTGGCCGCTTCAGAAGATGCGGCTGAACCAGCTGCCGCCCTTGCCACCCGCGGTGATGATCGGCGTGTAGCCCGGCGGTGGCGTCCAGTTCATCAATCGATCGACGAATTCTGGGCTTGGGTAGACCAGCCCGGCGTTCTCGTTGATCTCCGTGCGGACCTTAGGATCGGGCAGCCGGGCCAGCCGCTTCCACCAAAGCTTCCTCTCCCGCGGTCGCCGGGGCGTCGCTCGCCGGCGCCGGCTGCGCATTCGCGTTGCTGTCGCCGATTGCAACACGTCGGTTTGGCCGCATTGCCAGCTCGGGCGGCGTCGAGAGCGGCACGCGAATCGCAGCCATGGTCTCGGGCGCCGCGTCGCGGGAGAGACTGAAACTGCGCGTCAGGCCGCTATTACCGCACCCCACCAGGGTTATGACCAACAGCAAGGGCCAGGCTCGCATCATCATCCAGACTCCGTCAGGCCGCGCACAGCCGCGGCAGAATGCGCAATGCGTCGTCGCGGTCAATGCGCCGACATATAGGGCCAGCCGAACAGCAATTGCAGCAGCGCAACCATGCTCGCATGCATCGTTGTTCCTCCCTCCTGCGGCGTGGCACAGTCGAGCTTACCAGTTCCAACCGAGGTCGCACCATGACGAATGGCAAGCATTGGGTCGGCACCTGGGCGACGACTCCCGCGCCGGCGGAAGGCGTCGCCTTCAGCAATCAGACGCTGCGGATGGAAGCGCGCGTCAGTATCGGCGGCGATACGCTCCGTGTGCGGCTGTCGAATGCGTATGGCGTGCGGCCACTGACGATCGGTGCCGCGCATATCGGGTTGCGCGAGGCCGGTCCTGGCATCGTCCCTGGCTCCGACCGGGCACTGACGTTCGGTGGCGAAACATGCGCGACCATTGCGGCTGGTGCCGTGCTGCTGAGCGATCCCGTGGAACTGTCGGTCGCGCCGCTGTCCGATATGGCGATCAGCATCTGGTTGCCGGGTGACGTGCCGGCGAGCTTCGGCATCACCGGCCGGTATGCCCGGCAAACCAACTACATTTCACCACCAGGCAACTTCGCCGGCGAGCAGATCATGCCGGTCGGCCGCATCACTGACGACTGGTTCTTTGTCAACGGCATCGAGATACTCGCCTCGGCCGATACCGGCGGCATCGTCGCATTGGGCGATTTGCTGACCGACGCCAATATCTCGACGCACGACGCGTTCTGCCGCTGGCCCGACCAGCTCGCACGTCGGCTGATCGCGCGCGGTGGAAGGCCGATGGGAGTGATGAACCAGGGGCTGGGTGGCAACCGCATCCTGCACGACATCCGTGGGGACAGCGGGCTGCGCCGCTTCGATCGCGATGTTCTGGCCCAGCCAGGCGTGACGCATGTCATCGTGCTGCTCGGGACCAATGACCTGCGTAACCGCTGGGCGAAGCCCGAGGAAGAGGTCGCGGCCGAGCAGATGATCGCCGGCCTGAAGCAGATGGCGATCCGGGCGCAGGCGCGAGGCATCAAGATCTTCGGCGGCACGCTGATGCCATTCGAGAACGAGACCTTCCTGGTCGGCGCCTGGACGCCGGCGCGCGAGGCGGTGCGCCAGGCGGTCAACGCCTGGATCCGGGATAGGTGGCACGTTCGATGCGGTGATCGACTTCGACAAGGGCGTGCGCGATCCCGAGCATCCGACGCGGATGCTGCCGGTGTATGATTGTGGCGATCACCTGCACCCGAGCGACGTCAGGCTACAACCGGATGGGCGACATCATCGATCTGGCGCTGTTCGATTAATGAGCGCGATCGCTTGAATCGTCATGGCGGGAGCTTGAGCCCCGGCCGAGCGCACGTCTTCCCGTTATCCGGCTCGCAATGACAAGCGGGTTGTCAGCTCAAGACTGCCCGGATAATCGCGCCAGATACTCGGCTCCGGTTTCAGATATTCGCTGGCTGGATACGTCGTTCTCCAGTAGCGCGCGCACTCCACGCTGGTCGGATTCCAGACCCCAGGAAACTCCACGCACATACGCCAGAAATTCCTTCAGCAACTGCAGCCGGTGCGCCCATCCCACCATGCCCGGATGCAGGACCATGCTGAACTGCCGCCCCCGCTTATATTGCGCGTTGAACTCCGCACGCCAGTTGCGGAACAGATCGTCCGCATGTTCCAGCCCGGTCCCGCTTGCGCGGAAACAGCAGGAACCACTGATCGTCGAAGTGATAGTAGTATGGCAGCGTCAGCATTGCCCGACGCGAAGCGAAATCCGTGATCCAGTAATGCGGCACGTCGTCCGCCAGTCCATTGCCCATGTACTCGTAACCGCCCTCGATCAGCAGATCCATCGTATGCGGACTGATGGTGCCTCCAGCGAACGGATCATCCTGCCGCGGCAGGCAGAACCATCCGGCTGGCCGCTGCCCCGTCACGCTCCGCCAGGATGTCGGTCGCCAGTTCCAGCCGCGTCTTCTCCTCTGCCGCAGCTTAGCTCGCTCACGTCCTCATGCTTCAGGCCGTTGCCGGCGATCTCGTGCCCGTCTGCCAGCAAGCTCGCGTAGCCGCTCCGCCCGCAACCGCGCGATCACGGCCGGCACGGCAAACGTCGCCCTGATACCGAACTGGCGCAGCACCGCAAGCAATCCGTCCAGCCCGCCATGCGCGGCGAAGTAGGCGTCCGGACGCATCAGGTCAGCCGAACGTATTCCATCCGGTCCCTGCGCCACGCTCAAATCCACAGTCACCGTGACGCAGCAACGGTTGCCATCGGGCCAGCGCACCGCGTCGTCGCGCAACCCGACCTCATCGGAAATCGTGTAACCCTGCTTCCACGGCATCACACGCCCTCCTGCACTGGATGCTGCGCGATACAATGCCGTGCCACCTCCTCGCAGGTGGCGAACCACACGCCGGGCAGCGTCTTCATGCGGCTGATCAGCCGGTCCATCATCTCGATCCGCAGCGCGCGTCCCGACACGAACGGATGCACCACGATATTGAGGTAGCCGCCAACCCGATACTGCTGCCAGAACGCCGACCACCAGAGATCGAACACCCGGTCCGGATCGGTGATGCGCTGCGCCGCGTTGCCGCTGCCCAGCCAGGCGAAGCTGTAAAACATCGCATCGTCGATCGCGTAATGGAACGGCAGGTTCAGCATCGCGTTGGCACCATCCGCGTCGCGCACATAGTAGGGCCGGTGATCGGCGGAGTCCTCCGAGACGTACAGGAAGCCCTCTTGCCGCAGCAGCCCGAAGGAGTGCGAACTTCGCGTGCCTACCGGCCGCCGTCCGGCGATCGCTTCCAGAGCCGCGGTTGTCTTCAGCAGATGGTCGCGTTCCAGCGCAGGCTCCTTCGGCACGTGATGTTCCCACATATGGTCGGCGATCTCGTGTCCGCTGCGTGCCGTCGCGCGCAGCGCCTGCGGATACAGCTCGCAGATCCGCCCGGGGGTGAAGATGGTCGCCTTGATCTTGTGCGAATCGAACAGCTCGATCAGTCGCCAGATGCCGACGCGTCCACCGAACTCGCCCTTGGCGAGTTGCATCGGTGGCTCGTTCAGCAAGCGGCGCAGCAGCATGGCGTCGAAATCGGCGGTGAAGTTCACCGCGACGCGCGCGTCCTCGGGCCAGGCCAGATCGGGAATGCGTTGATAACGCGCATCGTATCGCCGTGCCGCTGCACAGAGATCGTCGATTTCCTGCTCGAGCTGGCTGGTCATTGTCTTGGCACTCCCGGTAACAGGATCAGTCTATCACGGCAGTTGACTTCGCCGGCAGCCGCGTCCCACAGTTTCGGCCGACGGCGAACTGCCGCATAACAGGAGGTCAACTTGGGGGCGTTACTGCAACTTGGCGCCGCAGCGGCGCTGCTTTGCCTGTCGCATGCCGCGATGGCGGCAACAGTTGGTCCGGTCACTGATGATTTGGGGGTGATCCGCATCGCCAAGGGTGCCCCGATCCAGATCGGTGCTTACCTAGTATTGTCCGGCCCCGACACCGCACTCGGCCTCGATGAAAAGCGGGGAATCGAGATCGCGTTCAAGGACCTTGGCGGCAAGCTTCTCGGCCACCCGCTGAAGCTGAACGCGGAAGACGATAGATGTAATGCCGAGGGTGGCCAGACCGCGGCGACCAAGCTCGCCGCCAATCCGCAGACGGTGATTGTCCTCGGTCCCGCCTGTTCGTCCGCGGCGACACCTGGCGCGCCGATCCTCTGGCAACAGGGGATCGTCAATATCTGCACCGCCTGCACGGCGCCTGCGCTCACCGCTCCTAACCGCAAGCCGGAATACGACGGCTTTGCCCGCACGGTGTTCAGTGACAGCGAACAGGGCAAGGCCGACGCGACGTTTATCCATAACGTCCTTAAGGCACAGGCGGTGGTCACGGTCCATGACGGTAGCCCGTATGCGCAGCAGTTGCAGCAGGTGATGGCCGACAACTTCAAGCAGATGGGCGGCAAGGTGCTGTCGCAGGAAGCGATCGCACCGACTGACGTCGACATGAAGCCGCTGTTGACCCGCATCGCCAGCGAAAAACCGGACCTGATTTACTTCCCCGTGTTCACCGCCGCCGCGGCGCAGATCGTCCGGCAGGCGAAGGACACGCCGGGCCTGGAGAAGACAAAGCTGATGGGTGGCGGTTCGCTGCTGTCGGCCGACTTTATCGAGGCGGCAGGCCCGGCGGTCGTCGGCTTCATGATCGGCTACCCCGATCTGTCCCCCGACGCGATGGGCAAGAATTATCCGAAGTTCGTCGAGGAGTACAAGCAGGCATATAACGAGGCGCCGATCTCGGGCTACCACGCCAACGCCTATGACGGCGCGATGCTCGCCATCAAGGCGATCGAGAAGGTTGCAAAGCCCGACAAGGACGGCAACCTCTACATCGGCAAGAAGGCACTGCGCGACGCGGTGTTCGCCACCAAGTTCGACGGCATCAGCGGCCCGATCGCCTGCGATCAGTATGGACAATGCTCGCAGTTCAAGCCCTCGGTGCTCGAGTTCACCTCGTCCGATCCCAAAACCTTCGGCGTCGGCAAGAACCCGAAGAAGATCTGGCCATAGGCATCGATTGACCGTCGCGGTTGATGCGCCTGCATCTCATGCGCCATGGCGGGGCACCTCTTTGCCCTCAGCCTGAGGGAAAGGGCGCCGGTCGTGACAGTGCAGGCCTTGACGTGGCGCGGTACGATCGGCCGCATCAACGCGGTCGATGTTGTTCTATGGGGTTTGCGCGTCGGTGTGGTGGCGGTTGTCGTCATCGGCACCATCGGCACCTTGATCAAGGGCCGCTACAACGCGGCCCAGTGGTTCGACTTCGTCCTGTTTGGCCTGACCATCGGCAGCATCTACGCGCAGATCGCCTTGGGCTACACCATGGTCTATGGCGTGCTGCGCCTGATCAACTTCGCGCACGGCGACATCGTGATGACCGGCGCCTTTGCCGGCTACTTCGTCGCAACGCCGTTGGACCGGGCGGGGTTCCTGCAAGATCACCCGGTGCTCGCCATGACGGCGATCCTGCTGGCGGCGATTGTCGTCTCAACCAGCATCGCGCTGCTGACGGAACGTATTGCCTACCGACCGTTCCGCCGTGTCGTCGGATTGGCGCCGTTGATCTGCGCGATCGGCGTGTCCTTCTTCCTGGAACAGACGTTCCGCGGCATGTTCGGCTCGGCGGTGAAGTCGTATCCCGATCCGCCCTGGCAGCGTGCCGCATTCCACGTGCTGGGTTTCAATGTGCCGCGCATCGATGCGCTGGTGATCGGGTTGGCGCTGCTGTTCATGGGCGTGCTGTACCTGATCGTGCAGCGCACCCGCATGGGCACCGCGATGCGCGCGGTGGCCGAGGACGGCGAGGCGGCGGCACTGATGGGCATCGATGTGAACAAGGTGGTGGTGTTCACCTTCGTTCTTGGCGGCGTCATGGCCGGTATTGCCGGCGTGTTCTATGCATTTGTATATAAGCAAGTGTATTTCCTGATGGGCTTCACCCCCGGGATCAAGGCGTTCGGCGCCGCGGTGCTGGGTGGCATCGGCAACATTCCCGGCGCCATGTTGGGCGGCTTTTTCTTGGGCCTGGTTGAGTCGGTCGGCCCCACGCTGTTTCTCGACGGCATCGGGATTCCCGCCCCTTACCAGTTGCGCGACCTGATCGCCTTCACCCTGCTGATCATGGTGCTGATCTTCCGCCCGCAGGGCCTGCTGGGCGAGGCCATGGCGAAGAAGCGCGCATGATGCGGCGCGCCGCCCTGATCGGCTTCGCCTTCGGCGCCGGTGCGCTGCATCTCGCGGCGGTCGGCGTGCTGCTCGCCATGCACCAGCGCTGGATCATCGTGGACGCGCTGACGCTCGGCCAGGCCGCACTGTTGCTGATCGCTGGTGGTGCGGGCGCGATGGCGGGCAGTCCAGTCTCCGGCCTGGTGGCTGGTGCCGCCTGCGGCATGCCGTTGGCTGCCTTGGCAGTCGTGATGTCGCTGGTGCCGCTCAATGCGATCTTCATCGCGCTGTCGCACGATCTGTTCGATATGCTTACTTTGAGTCTTGGCCTCGCCGTCGGGATCGGCATCCTGATTGGTGGGGGTGCCATCGCTGGATTGGTGGGCGCCCTATTGCGCGCGAGTTCACCGATGGTGCGCCGCCTGTTCTTCCCTGGTGCGATTGCCGTGGTCGTCGCCGGCGTATTCCAGGAACTGATCCAGCTCATGCTGCAGCAGTACCGAGGGACCGGTCGGCGAGTTCCGCGACTTCGTCTATACCTGGGAAGGGCTTAGCCCGCAGGGTGCTGTCACCATCTTCCTGCTGGCCGCTCTGTTCGGCGAGGTCGTTCGGCTTCATCTGGCGGATGCGCGCCACACGCATCGCAGCGCGCGACCATCGGCGCGAGCGCATGATCCGTGCCGGTATCGCCCTGCTGGTCCTTGCGATATTGCCGGCGCTGGCTGGCTCGTATGTCGGGCAGGTGCTGATGCTGGTGGGGCTCTACATCCTGATGGGGATGGGGCTGAACCTGGAGGTGGGCCTCGCCGGCCTGCTGGACCTGGGCTTTGTCGCTTTCTTCGCCGTAGGGGCTTACAGCACCGCGCTGCTCACCGCCGGGTCCGCGCATGCGCTGATGCATCTGTCGTACTGGGCGGCAATGCCGGTTTCGGTGCTGCTTGCGGTGATGGTCGGCGTGCTGTTCGGCTTGCCGGTGCTTGGCGTGCGCGGTGATTACCTGGCTGTCGCGACCATGGGACTGGGCGAGATCGTGCGCGTCATCGTGCAATCCGACTTCGCCGCACCATTGCTTGGCGGCGCCCAGGGAATTCTGGAAATTCCCAAGCCCCGCATCGGCAGCGTCGTGCTCGGCAATCCGGTATCGCTGTTCTACCTGACCCTGGTGGCTGTCGGCCGTCGCCGCGTTCGTCGCCTGGCGACTGGAGAACTCGCGCCTGGGACGCGCCTGGGAGGCGCTGCGCGACGATGAGGACGTGGCGCAGGCACTTGGGATCAACCTGATCCGAGCGAAGCTGTTGGCCTACGGCCTTGGAGCGGCTTTCGCCGGACTGGCCGGCTCGATCTTCGCGACGATGCTTACATCGGTTTATCCGTCGAGCTTCCAGTTGCTGATCTCGATCAACGTGCTCGCGCTGATCATCGTCGGCGGCATGGGGAGCCTGCCTGGCGTTGTACTCGGCGCGATCGTGCTGATCGGATTGCCGGAACTGCTGCGCGAATTCGGCGAGTACCGCTACCTGTTCTATGGCGCGGTACTGATCGTCATGATGCGGCTCCGGCCCGAGGGACTCTGGCCGTCGGATGTCCGGCAGCGTGAACTGCATGCGGCCGATGAGACGCTGGCACTGGATGCAGGCACCGATGCTGTGCCCGCGCAGCCGAGATAGCCGATGACGCGAGCCGTTGCTGCGCTGCGACCATCTGACGATGCGTTTCGGCGGCCTGACCGCGATCGCCGATCTGGATCTGGCCGTGGCCGAGAGCAGCATCCACAGCATCATCGGACCGAACGGCGCCGGCAAGACCACGGTGTTCAATTGCATCACCCAGAATCTGCGGCCAAGCTCCGGCCAGGTCTGGTTCGCCGGCAAGCGCATCGATGGACTGACACCGGATCGCGTCGCTGCCGCCGGCATCAGCCGCACCTACCAGAACATTCGCCTGTTCCGGAACATCACGGCGATCGAGAACCTGCTGGTGGGCATGCATCTGCATCTGCGCTCCACCTGGCTGGGCGCCGTGTTGCGCACGCCGTACACCGTAAGCGACGAGAGGGCGGCGCATGAGGAAGCACTTCGCTTGCTGCATTTCGTCGGATTGCGCGGCCGTGGCGATATACTGGCGCGCAACCTGGCGTACGGGGAGCAGCGGCGCCTGGAGATCGGTCGTGCGCTGGCGACCAGGCCCAAGCTGCTGCTGCTCGATGAGCCGACGGCGGGCATGAACCCGCACGAGACCTCGGACATGATGGATTTCATCCAGCAGGTGCGCGCGCAGTTCGGCATTGCCATCCTGCTGATAGAGCATCAGATGCGCGTGGTAATGTCGATGTCGGATCGCGTCACCGTGCTGGACCACGGCGTGAAGATTGCCGAGGACCTGCCCGCGCGCGTGCAGCAGGATCCGGCGGTGATCGAGGCGTATCTTGGCAAGGCCGCCAGGCCGGCAGCGGAGTAGCGCATGCCGCTGCTGGAAGTCGAAGACATTCACGTCTTCTATGACAAGATCGAGGCGCTGAAAGGCATCTCGCTTTCGATCGAAGAGCGCGAGATCGTCACGCTGGTTGGCGGCAATGGTGCCGGCAAGTCCACCACGCTGCGCGCGATCAGCGGGCTGCTGCATCCGCGCCAGGGCGCCATTCGGTTCGGGGGACGCTCACTCGCCGGCCTCGGCGCGCACGAGATCGCTGCCGGCGGTGTGGTCCATGTCCCCGAGGGGCGCCGCATCTTCGGCCGGCTGACGGTGAACGAGAATCTGGAGCTCGGTGCGTTCACGCGACGCGACCGGCGGCAGGTGGTGGCCGACAAAGAGCAGATGCTGGTGCTGTTCCCGCGCCTGCGCGAGCGGTTGAAGCAGCTTGCCGGGACGCTTGTCCGGCGGCGAGCAGCAGATGCTGGCCGCGGCGCGGGCCCTGATGGCGCGTCCGCGCGTGCTGCTGATGGACGAACCCAGCATGGGGCTGGCGCCGATGCTGGTCGAGCAGGTGTTCGAGACCATCGCGCGGATCAACCAGCAGGGCGTGACCATTCTGCTGGTGGAGCAGAACGCGCCGATGGCACTGGGGATCGCCGACCGGGGTTACGTGCTCGAGAGCGGCAGGATCGTGCTGGAAGGTCCCGGCCGGGAGCTGCTGGATGACGAGAGGGTCAGGCGCGCGTATCTCGGCTGACCTACGCGCGCTCTCGCCGCCAGGACGGCGATCGGATAGGCGTACTCGATCCGCTCGCCCACGCGGCGCACCGGGATCCCCAGTCGATCATCATCGGCAGAGGCAGCGAACATTTCGACGATCTTCACCTCGTCTCCGGGATTTGGAAACGACCGCGCCAGCAGGTTCCTGATCTCGTCGCGCAACTCGTAGAAGCTGGCGCGCGGCGAGGGCAACCGTGCCGACTGAAACAGCGATTTCAGCTCCCCCAATGTCAGGCATCGCACATGCGACGGATCGCGCAGCTTTTCTGCCCGGTTCCATTCCGCCGCCTTCGCCGGGTCGTCCGAGGCGTACATGTCCACCACAACCACCCGTCCACCCGGCGCGCACACGCGTGCCATCTCGTGCATGACACGCAGCGGGTCGATGAAATGGTGCATGGAGAAGCGAGTCGCCACGATGTCGAAGGCACCGTCCGGGTAGGGCAGGGACGTGACGTCGCCGCGATCCCACGTGACGTTGCCAACCCCTTGCTCAACCGCGTGCTGTTGGGCGCGGTCCAGCATCGCGGGGGTCACGTCGATGCCGGTCGCGTGCTTCACATGCGGGGCGAAGGCACAGACGACGATGCCGCCGCCGCAGGCCACGTCCAGCAGGGTGTCGCTGGGCTTGGGCGCCGCCGCCTCCACGACCATCCGCAGCGCGTTGGCATCGGTGATGGTCGCCGCGGTGCTGAACGGCGTCGCCTGGCGGGTGAACTGATCCAGGATCAGCGCTTGCTGATTGATGTCGCTCATAGCCGATACACCCGTTTCGCCGTGTCGTGGAACAACGCCCGCTTCTCCTCCTCCGATCCGCCGGCGGCGATCCGTTTGAACGTATTCCATAGCGCCCGCCAGCCGATGCCCATCTTTTCCACCGGAAAATTGCTCTCGAACATGCACCGTCGGGCCCCGAACAGCTCGATGCACGTCTCCATGTAAGGGCGCCAAGCCGCCGCCAGCTCCTCCGAACCGATAGGCTGGTGCGCCGCCTTGTAGTCGTACAGCGCTGCTCGCATCATCATACCACCCAGCTTCATCGTAACATTTGGAAGTTTCGCCAATTCCGCCACGGATTCTCTTCCAGGTCGCGAACACCTCGTCGCGCTTGCCTGCATAAGGACCATAGCCCAGCACGCCCCCAACATGCCCGACGATGATGTTCGTGGAAGGGTAAGCGCGAGCCAGGTCGATCACATCCGCCAGTTGTGTAAAGAACACCCAGGCATCCAGCGATAGCCCGAGCGCGGATAGACGTGCCAGCCCCGTACGGAAATCGCCGCGCCGGTAAATTTCGGGGCCGGGGGCGCCGTTGCCGATGACCGGGTCGGCGTCCCAATTCCCGGAATGCCGCACGCCGCGGAACCTGCCGCCGGCGGCACGGATATGTGCCTCAAGCACGGGCTCGACACGATCGCCCAGCGTCAGATCAGCAAAACCCACGATTCCCGCTGCAATCCTGGTCGATCCGTAGCCGCCGCTATCGCTCATCGCCGCAATGCCGGCGACGAACTCGGTCTCGCCTACCGGCCGAAATTCCTCCGGTCCACTGGCGCGATACATCGCGTGGCATTGCAGGAATACTGTGGCCACAACGTTGTGGCCTCGACGCAAGTCCGCGACTCAGGTCGTGCAACAAGTATCGATGATCAGGACGGTGCCATAGGTGATGGTGCGTATCGATAATTGGAAGCTGTGGATCGAGAACTGGCTCCTGCGGGCGCCCTCGCCAACCATCCCTCATCTGGGGGAAAGATGCGGCCGAAACGAGTAACCTGGCCGGGACCTGCCACGCACGCCTCCCTGAGCGCGATGACCCAAGGCGGAATGCCGGAGGTCTAAATCACGCAAAAAAAGCCAACTGGCTAGAGCAGCGCAAGCGCACTCTTCCGCGCTGACCCTGCTCTGATGCAGCCTCAATCTAGCACGACGCGGATATCGGCGACCACCGCATGCGATTGTCCGTTGCAGTCGCGCTTTTCTTTTCTTCTAACGAAATTTAGGGTATGTGTCACGCTGCCGTAGCGGCATCTCCGGGGCGTGCCGCTGCCGAAATGGAGGCCGTAATCAACCAGAACCGACCTCCCGGGGCGACGGGCGCGCCAAGACGCTCGGCCTCAAGATGTCCGGCTGTCGTGCGCTGCGCCAGGTGGGCCGGATAAGCATTATTGTTGGCGCGGCAACCCTGATCGCACTGGCCTGGGTTGGAGCCCGTGATGCGATCCGTGCGCACCGCAGCGAAGCGCTCGCGCGCGTGCAGACCGAAGTCCTGGAAAGGGCTGTTGTCTTCGAAGAGGGCCTGCACCGGGAGTTGTTGTCGCTCGACCAGACGCTGCGGATCCTGGAGTACGAATGGGAGCGGGATCCGCAGCACTTCGATCTGGCGGAACGCGCGCACCAGGTGGTGGTGATTTCCGAGGTATCACTGCAAATTTTGTCGCTGACTCACATGGCAGAGTACAGGCGAGTACCCGACCGGCCATCGTTGGCACGGACGTCAGTGCCAGGGACTACTTTCAGTATGAGGCATCGCTTCCGGCCGATAGCGGAAGAATGTTCGTCGGCGAACTCACGCGGGGACAGGTTACCGGCCTGTGGCAGATCAACCTGGTGCGCCGCCTCGACACGCCGGATGGCCGTTTCGCGGGTGTCATTCCGCTTCCTACGACAGCAACTCGTTCGCCCGCTTCTACCGAGAAGTGGATGTCGGCACGCACGACCTGATCTCTGTCGTCAGCATGCGGGACGGCAACGCCTGGACGATGACCGCGTCAGGACAGGCACCGTCGGTGGTCAACATCGGCAGCAGCCCGGTGTTCGCCAGGATGCGCGAGACGGCAGAGGGTGCATTGGACCGGCATCTCCCCCCTGGACAGCATTGACCGCATCTACTCGTTCGCCACTGTGCCGGACTACGGGCTCACCGTGGCTGTCGGCACGGACCGTGCCGAAGCGATGGCCGAGGCAGCGACCTGGGAACGCAATGCGTTGCTGTTCACCAGTGGGATCACCGCACTGATCGTGCTGCTCGCCTTCGCGCTGTTGCGCGCGCAACGCATCAGCCAGCGGCAGCACGAGATACTGGCGCACGAGCGGGCAATTCTCGAGGCCACGCTGACCGGAATGAGCGACGGCATCATGATGGTCGATCATGAACTGCGGCTGTTGGCCTGGAACCAGCATTTCCCTGAATTCACCGGTGTACCCCCGGAGATTCTGCGTATCGGTCTTCCCATGGAAGACATCCTGCGTGGCCAGATCGCCGGCGGTGAGTTCGGCCCGGTCGATGTCGAGGCGGAGGTGGCCCGGCGGATGGCACTTCTGCGCGCCGGCGGCTTCGATGGGCACCATTGAACGGCCACGGCCGAGTGGGCGGCAGCTCGAGATCAGACGAAACCCGCTGCCGGGCGGCGGCTTCGTGACGCTGTACACTGATGTGACCGCCCGCCGGCAAACCGAGGAGCGGCTGCGTCAGGCACAGACCATGGCAGCGGTCGGCCGACTGACGGCCGGCGTGGCGCACGACTTCAACAATCTGCTGGCCGCGATCAGTGGCAACGCCGAGATACTGCACGAGCAGTTGCACGACCAACCGGACCATGCGCAACGACTGGCGGTGATCCTGCAGGGCGCGGGGCGCGGCAGTGACCTTGTGCGGCGCTTGCTCGCGTCCTCGCGCCGGCAGCCGCTGGCACCGGTGCTGGTGGACCTGAACAAGGTCGTCCAGGGCATAGGCGGACTGCTCCGCGCCACGCTCGGGCGCAAGATCAAGGTCGAAACCAAACTCGATGCGAATTTGTGGCCGGCGCGGATCGACCCGGTGCAGATCGAGCATGTGATCCTCAATCTCGCGATCAATTCCCGCGATGCGATGCCTGATGGCGGCACACTGACCATCTCGACCGCCAACGCGACACTGGGCGGACACGCCGCTGCGCTCGGCCTGCCCGCTGGCGAATGCGTCATTGTCGCCGTCGGCGATACCGGCACGGGTATGAGCGAAGAAGTGCAGCGCAACGCCTTCGAGCCATTCTTCACCACCAAGCCGCCTGGCCAGGGTTCCGGACTCGGCCTGTCGCAGGTCTATGGCGTGGCCAGCCAATCCGGCGGCAGCGTGCGCATCGATAGCGCGATCGGCAAGGGGACCACGGTCAGCGTGTTTTTTCCACGCGCGGCTCAGGAGGGCGATCCCGACGGCAAGTCAGGTCCCGATCCGGCAACCGACGCCCTGCAGCGACCCGAAGCCGGGTCGGTGCGCCGCACCGTCCTGGTGGTCGATGACGAAGCCGATTGTCGCGAAACGGTCGCCGCCCTGCTGACCGCCAACGGCTTCACGCCGGTGGTGGCGGAAGATGGGCCATCGGCATTGCGGCTGATCGATGGCGGTCTGGATTTCCATCTGTTGCTGGTCGATTTCGTCATGCCGGACATGAGTGGCGCCGAACTGGCCCGTCATGCGCGCGCGCGCCGTCTGTCCGTTCCGGTGGTCTTCCTTACGGGCGGCGACCATGAGCGGATCAGCGGCGAGCGCTGGGTGCTGATGAAACCTTTCCTCACCCGCACGCTTGTCGACACGGTACGTGCGGCGCTTGGTCTGACGCAGAAGGACCCGACCCGACTATAATCGCCCACAGACGGTGTGAGCGAGATACTGCGCCCCATCATTTTGAGGCGATCTGAAAAGTGCTGCGGCTCCGGAGACCATCCCCGGGGGCCCTTCAGCCGACCAGAAGCAGGCCCGACGAGTAGCCTCGCCGCCGCAGCGTGTGAAACATGCCAGCTCGCCGGCCGTGCGGCGCTGAACTGTTTCATAGCTTGCGTTCTATGAGATTTTGTCTTCTCGGCACCGGAGCCCGAGAACGGCGTTGGTATCCACCATTCCTCGCCACGCGCCGTGGTGATGTATTCCGGCCAGCGTAGATCGACCGGCGGAACAAAGTCACTGCGGCAGCAATGGTGCCACCCACTTGCTGCCGCCGACACCGCCGCCGGTGCGCTCGTTGAACTCCGCCTTGGCGCGTTCCAGCAGCTCGGGGTGCTCCAGCAGGTCGAGCAACGATGTGGCCAGCGTCTTGGCGCCGAGGAACAGGCCAGGATCGATTGCCGCCGGCAGTCCGCCCAGCGCATTGCGGCACCAGGCTGGGTATTCGTAGTCGTCGTCATGCGGACGCAGAGTCGGGCGCATGGTGAAGACGCGCGCCGCCGGTGCGTGCCAACTATATTCCACGTAATCGTCGGCCCCGATATGGAACTGCGACGGCGGCAGACTGCGGCGTTGCAGCGCCTCGAATTCAGCCGGCGGCGTCAGGCGTTCGTTGTCGGCAATAAACGGCTCGTCCATCGGGGTGATGCCCAGGTTCGACTGGATGTCGCGCGCAAAGCCCTTGGCGTCGCCATCGAACGATGGCGCGCCGATCGCCGCCATGTTGCGATACGCCAGATCGATCATAACGCTGTTCGGCAGGCCCGACCCGGGTCTTGGTCACCCAGCGCACCGAGGCCTGGCAGCCGCAGGCGCCCGCTGCCTGGCGCGCGTTGTTGACCAGCACCTGATAGATCTGCTGCTGCACCGCGAGCGACGGCGAGCGCCAGGAATACTGGATCTGACTGAACCGCGGCGGCAGATTGTCCGACGTCGCATCGCCGCCGGCCAGAATGAACTCGTTCAGCGTCCAGGCACCGGCATGCGGATACATCGCCTCCTTGGTGAATTTGGTCGTGGTGTACATCAGGCAAAGCGCGTCGATTGCCCCCGGGCAGCGCGCCACTGCGTGCGCCGACGTGCGGATCGGCAGCAGCGACTTGTCGATCCAGCTGCTCGGGCGCGAGAGTCTCGAACGTGACTACCACGCTCCAATACGCGCCGCACTGCGTCTCGCCCTGGACCGTGTTCGCCGTGTGCGGATGATAGGCGATGAACGCGTCGCAACCGTCGTAGTATCCCTTCGCCGCATGCACCGGCTTGGAGCCGCACACCTTCTCTGCCGGCTCGCCGAAGAACTTCAGCGAGCCGCGCAGTCCGTGCCGCTGCATCGCCGCCTTGGTCGCCAGGATGCCCGCGAGCGCGGTGGTGCCCAGCGAGGAATGCGGATCGGTATGCCCCGCCGCCCAGGGATGCAGGCCTTCGCGCGGCGCCCTGTGCGGCACGACCTGCTGCGACTGACCGGGCACTGCATCATATTCGGCGTAGCTGCCAAGCACCGGCGAACCGCTGCCCCAGGTCGCGGCAAACGCGGTAGGCATGCCGCCGGAGCCTTCCTCGACGACGAAGCCTTCGCCGCGCAGCAGCTCGCAATAGGCGCGCGCCGATCTGTACTCGCGCCAGGCGGGCTCGGCGTAATCCCAGATCCTGCGGTTGAATTCCGAAAACCGTGTCCGGTTGGCCTCGATCCAATCAAGCGCCGATTGTTGTATCGCACTGAGCGGCATCGCGTCCTCCCCGAACAGAACGTCAGAACGTTATCGCGAAATCGGGCGCGGGTCTAAGCGGCGCGACCGCCGCCCGTCGAGTTGGCGAATGGTCGCCGCGCGTGTCAGCTTGCCCGAGACTGATACGGTGGATCGGTGAGCCATGAACCAGGAAATGCAGGATGCGCATCGGCCGCTGATCATTCGCGGCGGACTGGTGCTGGATGCGGAGCGGTTTCTCGGCGCCGCCGATGTGCTGGTGCAGGATGGCATGGTCGTCGCCATCGGCGCGCCCGGTATGCAGGCGCCGGACGGCGCGCTGGCGATCGATGCATCGCGACGCCTGCTGCATCCGGGGCTGGTGAATGCGCACACGCATGGCCATGGCAACCTCGCGCGCTCGATGGGCGATCGCTGGACACTGGAACTGTTGCTGGCCGCCGCACCTCACATGTCACCCTATGACAGCATCGAGGAGAAGCGCGTCTCGGCGACGATCGGCGCTGCCGAGATGCTGCTGAAGGGCTGCACTGCCTGTTACGATCTGTTCGTCGAGTTCCCGTTGCCGACCGTGGACGGTATCGCGGCGGTCGCGGAAGCCTACGCGCAGGCGGGAATGCGCGCGGTCATCGCGCCGATGATGGCGGACATGACTCTATACGAGGCGATCCCCGGGCTGATGGAGGCACTGCCTCCGAATTTGCGCGCGGCAGTTGCGCCGCTTGGCCTGCCGCCTTGGCAGGAGACGCTCGAGCGAATGCGCGCGATCCTGCGCGGCTGGCGAGGCGATCGGGCCATGGTGCGGCCGGCGGTGGCGCCGACCATCCCGCTGCACTGCCGCGACGAGTTCATGCTGGCATGCCGCGACCTGGCCGCGGAGTTCGATGTCGGCATCCATACGCATCTGGCGGAATCGAAGGTGCAGGCAGTCGTGGGTGCGCGTCGCTACGGCTGTTCGCTGACTGCGCACATTGAGCAGCTTGGGCTGCTGGGTCCCCGTTTCGTCGCGGCGCACGGCGTCTGGCTGGATGCCGACGACATGCGGCGGCTGGGCGCACATGGCGCCTCGGTGGCGCACAACCCGGCTAGCAACATGCGGCTTGGCAGCGGAGTTGCCGATGCCGTCGGCCTGCTGGACGCCGGTGTAAATCTTTCGATCGGCACCGACGCCGCGACGTGCAATGACAATCTCAACATGTATCAATCATTGCATTTCGCCGCGTCGGCCTCGCATGTGCGCGGACCTGATCCGGTGCGCTGGATCAGCGCACCGCAGGTGCTGGCGGCGGCGACCACCGGGAGCGCGCGAGCATTGGGATTCGATCGCCTCGGCCGCATCGCTCCGGGCTTCGCCGCGGACATCGTGTTCCTCGACCTGGATGCGCCGACGCTCATCCCGCTCAATGCGCCGGTAACGCAACTTGTACTGGGAGAGGATGGTACCAGCGTGTCGGATGTGATGGTGGACGGCCGCTTTGTGGTGCGCGGGCGACGCTTGCTGACCGTGGACCTACCGTCGCTTGCGGCGCGCGCCGCGCAACTGCGGGCGAACATCGATGCCCGGACCGTGGACAGCCGGCGACGGTTCGATGCAGTGGCGCCGATCCTGAGCGATTTCTGTCCAGCGCTGGCGCGAACCGAGTGGCACATCAACCGCTGGTGCGGCTGCGAGCCACGCTAGATGCCGATACTGGTGGTCAGTCGAGTGGCGCCGCGAAAGACACGCTGGCGTTTGCAAGGGAGCATGCCATGACCTCCGCCGCCTTCCGTCCGGTCCATGAACTGGCCGTCGAGATTGCCGCGCGTCGTCTATCCCCGGTCGATCTGGTGGATGAATATCTTGCCCGCATCGAGCGGCTGGAGCCCAGACTGCAGGCTTTCGTCTCGCTCAACGCCGCGCGTGCGCGCCTGGCCGCCGAAGCGGCTGAGAAGGCGATCCGTGCCGGACATTCGGTTGGCCCGCTGCACGGCATACCGATCGCGATCAAGGACCTGGTGGAGATCGAAGGCGAGGTCGCCATGGGCGGCTCGGCCGCCTGGCGCAACCGGATCGCACCGCACACCGCGACGTTGATGCGCAAACTGATGGCCGCCGGCATGATCAACCTGGGCAAAACCCACACGGTCGAGTTCGCCTACGGCGGCTGGGGTACCAATCAGCATCTGGGCACGCCCTGGAACCCCTGGGACGGCAGCGCGCACCGCACGCCCGGTGGTTCGTCCTCGGGCTCGGGGGTCGCGGTCGCGGCGCGCATGGCGCCTTGGGCAATCGGCACCGACACCGGCGGATCGGTGCGCATCCCGGCAGCGTGGAACGGCATCACCGGGCTGAAGACCACGATCGGCCGGATCAGCACGTTCGGCGTCCTGCCGCTCAGCCCGACCCTGGACACGCCCGGGCCAATCACGCGGGATATCGAGGACGCGGCGCTGCTGCTGACAGTCCTGCAGGGGGAGGATCGGAACGATCGGCATACGCTAGGCGTGCACGACGTCGATCCGATGCCGGACCTGCGTCGCGGCGTGAAGGGACTTCGCTTGGGACGGCTGCCCGCGCACGAACGCGACGGCATTGATGCCGAGGTGCTGACGGCATACGACCGTTCGGTTGATGCGCTCGCCGGACTGGGCGCGGAAATTGTCGATGTCACGTTGCCCGCTCGCTTCACCGAATTGGGTGCGGTCAACGGGCGCATCATGTCGGCCGAAGCCTATGCCGCGCTGGCGGAGCTCGTGGACGATAACGGCCAGCCGCTGGACCAGGACGTGCGGCCGCGTGTGCGCGCCGGTGCGGCCATCTCGTCGCGAGACTACCTGACGGCTCTGGCCGAACGGGAGCGGATGAAAGCTTCCTTCAGCGCCGCCATCGAAGGCATCGACGCCCTCCTGACGCCGACCACCGTAACAGCCGCCTTGCCGGTGACATCGGTCGATCAGAACTCGACACCTGCGGTGTTCACGCGTTGGGTCAACTTTCTGGATCTTTGTGCCGCGGCAGTGCCGAATGGCTTCACCACCGACGGCTTGCCCATTTCGCTGCAGATCGTTTGCCGCGCCTATGCCGAGAAGCTCGCGCTGCGGATCGGCTATGCGTACCAGGCCGCGCACGATTGGCATCTGCGGGTGCCGCCGATGGCATTGTAGGCAACAGAAATGGCACACCAGATCGAAGAGTTGGCTGCATTCGTCGCGGCGACGCAGTGGGAGGATGTTCCCGCACACGTACAGCATCACACGAAGCTGGTGCTGCTCGACACGCTGGGCGTGATCCTTGCCGGTGCGGTGCGGCCGGAAGTCCGCCAGTTGCGCGAGCGTGTCGGCACTGGCACTGGCGCCACGATTTACGCGCCTGGCTGGCCCTCGCACGATCCACGTACGGCTGCGTTGCTGAACGGCATTGCCGGTCGTTCGGTCGAACTGTGCGAAGGCCTGCGGCTGGTGTCCGGGCAGGCAGCCATGCAAGTGCTGCCCGGAGTGTTGGCGGTGGGTGAGCACGTACGCAGCACCGGGCGCGACATGCTGACGGCATTGCTGCTGGGCTACGACGTTGCGGCGAGGCTCTCGGGCGGGTTCACACCGCGGCCGCTGGCGCACCAGAACGGCCAGGTCTCGCTGCTCGCGGCCGCCGCGGCGGGAGCCCGGCTGCGCGGCCTTGGTGCCGAGCAGATCAGCGGTGCGATCCGCATTGCGACAACGCTGCTGCTGACGCCCAGCTACACCAACGCCGTGGCCGGTGCGACGGCACTGAATGTCGCCGGCGGTATGAGTGGCTTCGCGGCGGCGCTGGCGCCCGAACTGGCGCTGGCCGGCTTTACCGCACAGGACGATGCCATCGAGCAGGCGTTGAGCGAGCTCGTTGGCAGCGGCTTCAACGCGGACCCGGTTCTGGACGAACTCGGCACGACCTGGCACATCACCCGCAACTACTTCCGCCTTTATGCATGCTGCAATCCGATCCATCCGGCGCTGGATTGTCTGCAACAGGTGCTGACCGAGCTGCGGCCAATGCCTGACCAGATCGAAGGTATCGAAATTGCGACCTACGGATTTGCCGCCGTGATGCGGAACTCGGAGCCGGCCAACTTCTTCGCTTCGAGATATTCACTGCCGCATGCTGCAGCGACGATGGTGGTCCGGGGTCATGCCGGACACAGCGCGCTGGACGATAGCGCGTTGCACGATCCTGCCATTGCCTCGCTGCGGCGGCGCGTCAGCATTGCGGAGGACCCCTCTATGACGGCGGTCGCGCCGCGATTGCGCCAGGCGCGTGTGACGGTGCGCCTGTCGGATGGACGCAGCGCCACCCATGCGTGCGATAGCCACCGTGGCGATTTTCAGCGTCCATTTGCCGAGATCGAGCTGCGCGAGAAATTCCGTGAACTCGCCGGCGCCGCTCTGAGCGCAGAGGGAATAAAGCTGGTCGAGCAGGCCGTGAATCGCTGCGACGAGTGGGAGAGTGTCGATACACTGGCGACGATCTGCCGCGGGAATAGTTGCCGCTGAACGGCGGCACCGCGCTCATCTTGCTGTCGGGCTGTGAATTAGGTCACAGCCGCCGTCCCCCGGTTGTGCGAAAGGTTCGTTCGCCCGGTTCGGTGGGTTCGCGCCAAAGCGGACGGTTAGAAAGGCGCCAGAGACCTTCAGGAGAGAACCTTATGTCCACGACAGAGGCCCGGCCGGCTGAACAGTCGCACCAGACGCAGTTCGTCGCGGCCAACATGTTCAACTTTGCCGGCGGCGGATTGCACGTCAGCTACAGCACAAGTGGCATCGACGGAAAGCCTCATCTGAGTTATCAGGATGGCTTCCGATCACTTAGTTTCTCAGGCAACGAGATCCGCGCGATAGAGTGCGATCTTGGGACAGTCCTCAGCGTTACCATCGTGCGCACTGTCGATGCTGGGTCAACCTCGTTCAGCTTGTTAATGCCGCGCGTGAACTTGCCGGCCCCGTTCACCAGCGTCTCGGTCAGCACAGAAGCCGTAACCGCTCATCATGCCTTTTCTATCATCCCGGCGTTCAATCACGGTCAGCGTGACTGCTATGATGTGACGCCTCTCCTCGGCACCGCGTCGAACGTCGTATTCTGACGGACCACGAAGCATGGCGCCTGGCACGCGCCATGCCGATCCACGTTGGCCGCGGCCCCATCGCAGCGGACGTCACGCATCTGCCCGGGTGGCCCGCTGATCCGGTCGCTATGCGGCGTCAGGATCTGAGATAGCGCTCGGGCTACCTATCGCGTCGATCGCTTTCCGGCGACCACCCTGCGTGGTAGTGCTGTCGAACCCTCGCGCGAGCAGGTGGCGCCGACAAGCCGGCTTCTGCAACCAGCTTGACATAAAATTCATCGGCTTCATCATCCTTCCGCCCAAGGAGAAGCCCATGCCCGCGCTCGACCGTTGCCTGAATGTCTATGATCTGCGTGCCGCCGCGAAGCGCCGGCTGCCCAGGGCAGTATTCGAGTTTGTCGACCGGGGCAGCGAGGACGGGATCGCGGTCGCCAACAATCGCGCGGCGTTCGAACGGATCAAGCTGCGGCATCGCGCCTTGGTGGATGTGTCAGGCCGCACGATGAATAGCACCTTGTTCGGCAAGCCGGTGTCGATGCCGATGGCAATCGCCCCGACCGGCGCCGCCGGATTGTGCTGGCACGAGGGCGAGCTGGAACTGGCAAAGGCCGCCGCCAAGGCGAAGATACCGTTCACACTGGCGACCGGCGCGATGACGTCGATGGAAAAGATTGCCGAACAGGCCGGACCCGGTGTGGGCGGGCGGCTGTGGTTCCAGCTATACGTGTGGAACAAGCGCGAAATGTCGTATCAGCTGATCGAACGCGCGCACCGCGCCGGGTTTGAGGCGCTGATCGTTACGGTCGACACTATTGTGCCCCCAAATCGCGAGTACAACCAGCACAACGGCTTCCTGCTGCCATTTACCCCCAACGTGACGTTCACGCTGGACATCATGCGTCACCCGGCGTGGTTCAGCAGCGTGCTGATGAAGTACTTCAGGACCATCGGCATGCCGCGCAACGAAAACTATCCGGATGAGTACCGGCGCGTCTCCCGCCGGGACAATGCTGCCGCCGAGATCATGCGACAGGATTCGCTGAACTGGGACGATATCCGGATCTTCCGCGACAAGTGGCCCGGCATCCTGATGATCAAGGGGATCAATCGGCCAGACGATGCGCTGAAGGCGATCGAGTACGGTGTGGACGGCATCATCGTGTCGAATCACGGCGGCCGCAACATGGACAGCGTCGTCGCATCCATCGACGTCGCTGCCGGAGATCGCCGAGGCGGTAGGTGACCGGCTGACCGTGATCCTGGATTCCGGCGTGCGTCGCGGCTCCGATATCGTCAAGGCGCTGGCGTTAGGCGCGAAGGCCGTGCTGACCGGACGCGCCACGCTGTATGGGACGGCGGTGGGCGGGGAGGCAGGCGCATTCAAGGCGATCAACCTGATCCGCAATGAGATGGACAAGACGATGGCTTATACCGGCTGTCGTACGGTCGATGAGGTGAGCACCGATATCTTCTTCGGCGGACGTCAGGGGAACCGGCTGTTCGACCGTGCCTTGGACGAGGCGACGCTTTGAGTCCCTGTCATGCCTAATGTCGATCGCTGCCTGAACGTGTGGGATCTACGGACGGCGGCGCAGCGGCGTCTGCCAAAAGGCGTATTCGACTTCGTCGATCGCGCGACCGAGGACCACCTGGCCGTCGCCAATAACCGCTCGGCGTTCGAGCACATCAAGCTGCGTCATCGTGCGCTGGTGGATGTATCCGGCCGCAGCGTCGCCACCACTTTGTTCGGCAAGCCCGCCAGTCTCCCGATGGCCATCGCGCCCACCGGCGCTGCCGGTCTGTGCTGGCATGAAGGCGAGCTGGAACTGGCGAAGGCGGCAGCCAAGGCGAAGATCCCCCTGACGCTCTCCACCGCCTCGATGACACCGATGGAAAAAATCGCGGCGGTCGGCGGCCGGCTGTGGTTCCAGCTCTATGTCTGGAAGCAGCGCGAGCTGTCCCATCAGTTGATCCAGCGCGCGCACAGCAACGGGTTCGAGGCATTGATCGTCACCGTCGATTTGCCGGTTTCGGCCAACCGCGAATACAACTCGCATAATGGCTTCGGGCTGCCGTTCACGCCGACCTTGCGCTTCACGCTCGAGATCATGCGCCATCCTGCTTGGACCGGTAGCGTATTGATGCGGTATTTCAGCGCGGGCCGGTTCCCGCGTCACGAGAACTACCCCGACGCATACCAACGCTCCATCCTCAGCGGCGTCGGCTCACGCGACGCGCTGCGGGCCGACTTGCTGGCATGGGACGACGTGGCGAAGTTCCGCGACATGTGGCCTGGCGTACTGATGCTGAAGGGCGTCAACCGGCCGGACGATGCGATGAAGGCGCTGAACTACGGCATCGACGGGATCGTCGTCTCCAACCACGGGGGCCGGAACATGGACACTGCGGCAGCATCACTCGACGTGCTGCCGGAGATCGCCGAGGCGGTTGGCGACAAGATGACGCTGATCCTCGATTTGGGTGTCCGTCGCGGCTCCGATATCGTCAAGGCGCTTGCCTTGGGGGCAAAAGCGGTGCTGACCGGCCGCGCGACACTCTACGGCACGGCGGTCGGCGGCGAGGCCGGTGCGTTGCGGGCGATCAACATCCTGAAGAACGAAGCCGACAAGACAATGGCCTATACAGGGTGCCGGACCGTGACCGAAGTCTCCACCGACATCTTCTGGGGTTATCGCGGTGGCAACCGCTTGATGGGCGCCTGAGCGATCGCCATCCCTGCTCCCAATATCATTGCGCCGGTCGCCATGGACGATATCGCTATGCCAATTGCCGCCCCGGTCAGCCAGGGATTTCCCGGCCGTCGCGGCTCATTGGTTTCCTTGCCTCTGTACATCATCGAGTCTCTACTCCTGTATTGCATCGTATTCGGCTGAGCGGCGGAGGCAAGGCGTGGCTGACAATGTCGACCCGGTGACCGTCTCGGTCGTGCAGCATCGGCTGCACGCCATCGTTGAAGAGATGGGCGAGGCCATGCTGCGCACGTCCTATTCCCAGATCCTCAATTCCAGCCGCGACTTCTCCACTGCGATCTGCGACCTGAACGGCAGACTGATCGCCCAGGCCGAACACGTCCCGATTCATGTAGGCGCGTTGCCCTGGGCGGCGAAGGCGGTCACCGAGTTTTTTGCCGGCGATATCCATCCGGGCGATGTCTTCCTGCTGAACGATCCGTATCACGGTGGCAATCATATCCCGGATCTCACCGCTTTCGTTCCGGTTTTTGCGGACGAGACACCAGTCTTTTGGTCGATAAACCGCGCGCACCAGAGCGATATCGGCGGCTCGACGCACGGCGCGTACAACGCCGCCGCGACCGAAATCTGGCAGGAGGGCCTCCGGGTCACGCCGCTGCGCCTCTACGATCGCGGGGCCGTGCGCCGTGATGTGCTGGAGATGCTCGTGACGAACGTGCGCCACCCGCACGACTTCCGCGGCGATCTGGCGGCGATGATCGGCTCCGCGCATGTCGGCCAGCGGCGCATGCTGGCGCTGGCTGCCGAGTTTGGCTGGGACACCACACAGGCCGCGATCGAGGCGGTGCTGGACGGCGCCGAGAGGCAGGCCCGCACGGTGATCGCGACGTGGAAGGACGGGGTGTATCACGGCGAGGCGTTCCTCGACGACGACGGCCACCGCTACACCGACATTCACGTGCGAGCGACAGTCACCAAACGTGGCAGCGAACTCACGATCGATCTGTCCGATTCGCACGAGCAGGTGGTCGGGTTCGTCAACTCGTCCTATCCCAATATGCGATCAGCGGTTGTGGTGGCACTGGCCTATCTGATCGACCCGCACACGCCGAAGAACGATGGCGCATTCCGGCCGATCGAGGTGATCGCCAGGCCCGGAACCGTGGTGTGGGCGAACGAAGGGGCGCCGGTGACGCTGTGCACCAATCACTGCTCGCAGGAGATTATCGAGGCGATCATCAAGGCGCTGGCGCCCGCCTGCCCGGACCGTGCAATGGCTGGATGGGGCCGGCGCTTCCGCATCGCGATCCAAGGGCGGGATCCACGCACGCAAAAGCCGTTCATCTGGCACATGTTCCAGGCGCGGCCGGGCGGAGGCGCTTCGCCGGTAGGCGATGGGTGGCCGGCGGGAGGCGAGTGGCAGGCAGCCGGCGGCATCAAGTTCGGCAGCCTTGAAGTGACCGAGGTGCGATTTCCGCTGTTCTTCCGCCGACACGAATTTCGTCCTGGCTCCGGAGGTGACGGCCAGTATCGAGGCGGGCCGGGATGCGTGCTGGAGATGGTGGCGGAAATCGACGAACCGGCGCGTGGCAATACCGCCGGCGATGGGGTGAAGTACGGAGCGTGCGGGATACTCGGCGGCAAGGACGGGCTGCCGCATCGATACGTTCTGCACTCCGAGGGCAGGCAGCAGCGGATGCTGAAGACCAAGGAGGTCGGCATTGAGATCCGGCCAGGCGACGTGTTCCGAATCGAGTTCGGGCGGCGGTGGCGGCTGGGGCGACCCGGCCAGGCGCGATCCCGCCTCTCGGCAACAGGACGAGACGGATGGTTTCGTTTGAAGCCAGTTGCCGATGCTGAAGATCGGCATCGACGTCGGCGGCACATTCACCGACCTCGTGGTGGTCGATGAAACCGGTCAGTCGACACTGGCAAAGGTGGCATCGACACCAGACGACCCTTCGATTGGCGTGATGGCGGGCCTGGACCGCCTTGCGGAACTCGTGCGCCTGTCGCCGGCCGAACTGCTCGCTCGTACCGAGCGTATCGTGCACGGCACGACCGTCGCGACCAACGCTCTGCTCGAGCACAAGGGCGCCAAAGTGGGTCTGCTCACCACCGAAGGCCACCGCGACGTCATCGAAATGCGCGAGGGCCTGAAGGACGACCGCTACAACCTGCGTATGCCGCCGCCCCGACAACTCGTCCCTCGCGCCTTGCGCCTCGGTGTAACCGAGCGCATGCGCCCCGATGGCGCGATCGAGACCCCGCTGGACCAGGTTTCACTCGCGACCTCGATCGAAGCGCTGAAGCGTGCCGGCGTCGATGCCGTCGCGGTCTGTTATCTGCACGCCTACCGCGACCCTCGCCACGAACGCGAGACCGCTGCCGCGCTCGCGCAGGCGATGCCCGAGGCGTACGTCTCGCTGTCCAGCGACGTGTTTCCGCAGATCAAGGAATTCGATCGCGTTTCCACCACCGTGGTGAACGCTTATGTCGGGCCAGCATTGTCGCGCTACCTGACCCGGCTGGAACAGCGCCTGACCGAGGCCGGCTATCACGGACCGATCCTGATCATCCAGTCGCATGGCGGCGTCGCACCGATCGCCGAATTGGTGCGTCTCGCCGCCGGCGGCGTGCTGTCCGGTCCGGCCGGCGGCGTGGCCGGAAGCCGTTATGCGACGCAGGTTACTCGGCAGCGACAACCTGATCCCATTCGATATGGGCGGTACCAGCACCGATATTTGCCTGATCGTCGATGGCGAGCCGGCACTGGTCAGTGGCCGCGGGATTGGCGGGCATCGACTGGCGCTGAACAGCATCGATATCGTCAGCCTAGGCGCTGGTGGCGGATCCATCGGCCGTGTCGACGCCGGCGGCATTCTGCATGTCGGTCCGGACAGCGCCGGTGCCGTTCCAGGCCCAGCCTGCTATGGGCGCAGCGGCACCGAGGCCACGGTGACCGACGCCAACCTCGTTCTTGGCTACCTCGATCCCGCGCACTTCCTGGGTGGCAGCGCCAATTTGGATGTGGCCGCTGCCGACGCCGCGCTGGACCGTCTGGCGGCGCGTCTGAAGGTGAACCGTATCGCCGCGGCGGAAGGCGTCCACCGGGTGGTCAACACAAACATGGCCGAGGGCATCCGCCTGGTGTCGGTGCGTCGCGGGGTCGATCCGCGCCGCTTCGCCTTGCTGTCGTTCGGCGGCGCGGCTGGGCTGCACGTGACCGATGTGGCACGCCAGCTCGATCTTACGCGGGTGGTGGTGCCGCGGGTCGCGGCGGTGCTGTCGGCCTGGGGCATGTTGGCCACCGATCTGCGCTTCGAAGTGTCGCGCACGCATATCGGCGATACCGCACGGCTGGACGGCTCCGCCATCAAGCGGGTGTTCGCGGACATGGAGCAGGAAGGGCTGGCGCGGCTGCGCGCTTCGTTCGACGGCCCGGTGCGGGTGCAGCGCTCGGTCGAAATGCGCTACGGCGAGCAGATCTTCGAAATCACCGTCCTGCTGGACGACATCGATTGGAATGTCGACGACCCGCTGCCGCAAATCGTCGAACGCTTTCACAACCGGCACGAGGAACTCTACACCTACGCCTTGCGCGATCAGGATGCGGTGCTGGTCAACGCGCGCGCCGCGGTCATCGGCGTGTTACCCGGTGTGCCGCAGGAGCCGATGCTTCAGGCACGACCTGATGCGGCACCCCGAGGTGAACGACGCGTATGGCTGCGCGATTGGGCCAGCGTGCCGGTTTTCGAGTTCGAGGATCTGGCGCCGGGGCAGGCGATCGACGGCCCGGCGATCGTGGAGTCGGCGATGACGACGGTGCTGCTGCGACCGGGCAACCGCGCCGTCGTGACGCCACACGGTTGGCTGGATATCACGGTGTAGATACGGCAAATCTTTGGGAGCGCTGACAAAGAAGCAAGAATAACACGGATTACACGGAGTTGAACACGGAGAACACGGAGAAGAATGTCTGGGCGCTTCGCGCCGGCAGTCCAGCCAACCGCGCGAAGCGCATCAATTCTTTTCCGTGTCCTCCGTGCCTAGCTCCGTGTAATCCGTGTTATTCTTTTCAAAGCACCACCCATCCGCCCCACTGACCGCAGTCTCGGTTCGCCGCCCATCGTGCCGCCCGCCACACTGGGCCGCCCAGAGCTCAACTCCACTCCGCCAAACTTGTCAGCCGCCCCACGCCATCGGGCGTCATCCCCAGCAGCCGCGACAGCACCTCGCGTCGGAAGTTGTCGTACACCGCGTCCTTGCCGCGAATGTCCGTCCCCAGCTTCTCCGCCGAGCGGCGATATCGCGAATTCAGATACGGGTTGAGCCGCCGCTGAAGCTCGTCGTCCAGCGCGATCACCCGCCGCGCCACCGCCGCGCGCTCGCTCACCCCAAACGCGGCATAATAGCCGATCCACCAGTCGAGTATGCGCAGCCGGTGCACCTCCTCATCTGGCGTCACCCGCTCCTCGGCGAATGCCTTGATCGACGGATCGCCAATCAGCCCGGTCCTCCGCTCGGTGTGCAGCCGCGACAGGATGTGCAGCTCGTAGTGCAACTCCCAGGCGAAGAAGCTCAAGACATCACGGTACGGCAGATCGCCCAGCGCCTGCCAGTGCTGCCGCACGATATCGTTGATCTGCCGGATCGGGTCGTAGCCAAGCACGCGCTTGACGTAATCGCGCACGAATTCCGCGTGGAATCCGTCATCGCCGATCTGGCGTGCCAGGAAATACTGCTGCTCCAGATCGGGGAACAACCGGTCCAGCGCCCGCGATGCCGCCTGGACGATCAGCGAGTCGTGGCCGGCAGTCCAGATCCAGTTGTCGCAGATGCCCTCGATCTCCGCCGCTGTGGAAGCGGGACGTCGGGGGCCAGGCGCTCCAATGGCAGGTGCGGCGCGAAGCGCGTTACGACATCGCGGTAGATGTCGTCCTCGATCCGTGCCGACCAGCGACTCGGGCAGCGTCAGCGTATCCATGCAGGACACACTAGCGTCGGCTTTCCCTGCAAGTCGACACGTCGCTCTTTGGGTTGAGTATCCGTTTCACGCGGCGGATCGTGCGTCGCAGGCGCCTCACGCTCCTCTGCGATCGGACGTCACCCGCGCGCTTGAGGCGCTCCTCGTCGCTGCGCCGCTAGTTCAGCCGCCCATGGCAGTGCTTGTACTTCTTCCCGGAACCGCACGGACAGGGCGCATTGCGCGAGGTGTGGCGCCATGTCGCCGGATCGTTCGGATCAACCGCATCCGACCGCAACGGCGCCGCCGCAACCGCCATTGGCGGCGGTGATGCTGCTGCCGCGCCCTCCAGCGCCATCTCCGGCTCGCCGGCAAATACCGGCGCGGGCTGCGGATGAAATTCCACCGTCTGCACGGGCGGCGGTGGACGCACGGGCTCGGGCGCCAGCTCGACCCGCGCCAGCATCGCCGTCACCCGCTCCTTCAATTCGTCCAGCATGGCGTTGAACAGCGCGAATGCCTCGGTCTTGTATTCGTTCAGTGGATCGCGCTGGCCGTAGGCCCGCAGCCCGATCCCCTGGCGCAGATGATCGAGTGCGTAAAGGTGCTCCTTCCAAACCGCGTCCATTGTCTGGATCAGCAGTGACTTCTCGATGAACCGCATCAGCTCGCTGCCCATGTTGGCCGCCTTCGCCGCCATCATGCCATCGGCCGCCTGCTCGACTCCGCTCGCGCAGGTTGCTCTCGTCAATGCCTTCCTCGCGTCCCCACTCCTCGATCGGCAGTTCAAGGTTCAGTACCCGCTGCACATCTTCCGCGAGTTCCTTGAGCTTCCACTGCTCCACGAACGCCTTCTCCGGCACCCGCAGCATCACCAGCCGAGTCGATCACGTCGGCGCGCATGTCGTTGACCGTCTCGGATACGTCGGTGGCGCGCATGAACTCCTTGCGCTGCGCATACACCTCCTTGCGCTGCGAGTTCATCACGTCGTCGTATTTCAGCACGTTCTTTCGTGTGTCGAAGTTGCGCGCCTCGACCTTCTTCTGTGCCTTCTCCAGCGCCTTGTTGATCCACGGGTGAACGATCGCTTCGCCTTCCTTCAGCCCCAGCCTTTGCAGCATGCCGCCCATCCGGTCGGAGCCGAAGATGCGCATCAGGTCGTCTTCCAGCGACAGGAAGAAGCGCGACCGCCCCGGATCGCCCTGCCGGCCCGAACGGCCGCGCAGCTGGTTGTCGATGCGCCGGCTTTCGTGCCGCTCGGTGCCGATCACGAACAGCCCGCCGGCCTCTTTCACCTCCTCATGCGCCGCGGCGATCTCGTCGTTGATTTCCGCCGCACGCGTGGCCTGCAGTGAACTCCTCTTCGATGCCGGCCAGTTCCTTCCTCAGCCGCATCTCCAGGTTGCCGCCGAGTTTGATGTCGGTGCCGCGGCCGGCCATGTTGGTGGCGATGGTGACCGCGCCCAGCGCCCCGGCCTGGGCGACGATGTCGGCCTCCTGCTCGTGGAAGCGCGCGTTCAGCACCGCGTGCGGGATGTGCTTCTTCTTCAGGATATTGCTGATCGTCTCGCTCTTCTCGATCGACGTGGTCCCCACCAGTACCGGCTGACCGACCTTGCGGCTTTCCTCGATCAGCGTTGCGACCGCTTCGTATTTCTCCGCTGCGGTCCGATACACCTCGTCGTCCTCGTCCTTGCGGACGCACGGAACGTTGGTGGGAATCTCCACCACATCCAGCTTGTAGATCTCGGCGAACTCGTCCGCCTCGGTCATCGCCGTGCCGGTCATGCCGGCCAGCTTCGGATATAGCCGGAAGTAGTTCTGGAACGTGATCGAGGCCAGCGTCTGGTTCTCGGCCTGGACCGTGACGTGCTCCTTGGCCTCCAGCGCCTGGTGCAGCCCGTCCGAATAGCGCCGCCCCTGCATCATGCGGCCGGTGAACTCGTCGATGATGATCACCTGGTCCTGCCGCACGATGTAATCGACGTCGCGGGTGAACAACGTATGCGCGCGCAGCGACTGCTGGACGTGATGCACCAACGAGACGTTGAAGATGTCGTACAGATTGCCCTCGGTCAGCACGCCGGCTTCGCGCAGCATGTCCTCGACCCGCTCCGATCCGGGCTCGGTCAGCGCGACGGTGCGGAATTTCTCGTCCTTCTCGTAGGTATCCGGATCCTTCACCAGCTCCTTCACCACCTCGTCCACACGACGGTACAGGTCGGAGCTGTCCTCCGCCGGGCCGGATATGATCAGCGGCGTGCGCGCCTCGTCGATCAGAATGCTGTCCACCTCGTCCACGATGGCGTAGTCGAAGTCGCGCTGGACCATGTCC
Source organism: uncultured Alphaproteobacteria bacterium (assembly GCA_963758595.1). Classification (GTDB taxonomy): domain Bacteria; phylum Pseudomonadota; class Alphaproteobacteria; order Acetobacterales; family Acetobacteraceae; genus JAMXLO01. The sequence goes on along the minus strand of CAVWWB010000019.1, from coordinate 268,352 downwards.
TCCAGCCGGTACTTCATGTTGTCGCGCAGATAATCGAAGCCGAACTCGTTGTTGGTGCCATAGGTGATGTCGGCGGCATACTGGGCGCGGCGCATCTCGTCATCCAGACCGTGCACGATCACGCCGACGGTCATGCCCAGGAAGCCGTAGATCTGCCCCATCCATTCCGCGTCGCGGCGCGCCAGGTAATCGTTCACCGTGACGATATGCACTCCCTTGCCGGCGAGTGCGTTGAGGTACACGGGCAAGGTGGCGACCAGCGTCTTGCCCTCGCCGGTCTTCATCTCGGAAATCTTGCCGTCGTGCAGCACCATGCCGCCGACCAGCTGGACGTCGAAATGTCGCTGACCCAGGGTGCGTTTCGCGGCCTCGCGCACCACTGCGAACGCCTCGGGGAGCAACTCGTCCAGCGTCTCGCCGGCGACAAGGCGCTCACGGAACTCGGCGGTCTTTGCCCGCAGCGCCTCGTCGGACAGCGCCTCCATGGCAGGCTCGAGCGCGTTGATCTGCGGCACCCGCCGCTCATAGCCCTTGAGCGAACGATCATTGGCGGTGCCGAACACGGCGCGGGCGATGGCAGCGAACATCAGACCTTCTCGGAAGGCTGTCCGTGGGGGCGCGGACAGGCGGAGTCCGGGTCAATTCCGGTATAGGCTGAGATAGGACCCGACCCGGCTTGGGTCAACGACAACGACATTGCGGCAGGGGTGGCCCGGCTGGCCGCGATGCGCTTCTCCGTCCTTGTGGCACGAAGGGCCTTCGGCCATGATCCGCGCCCGCCCGAAAAGGAGTTTTGATGCCCGCTCGTTTTGCCGCTGCTGGTCTGTTTATCGTCTCCGCCGCCTTGCTCCGTTACCCGTTCTCTGCCGAGTGTCAGGGGACGCCACAGCCGGCAGGTGACCCTGTGGTCGCCAAGGTGGATGGCCAGCCGATCCATCTGAGCGATCTGAAGGACGCCGCCCAGAGCCTGCCCGAGAACATGCGCGGCATGCCGCCGCAAGACGCTCTACCCATTGCTGCTCGACCAGTTGATCGACGGTCGCGCCCTGGTCGCGCAGGCGCGGAAGTACGGGATGGACAAGGACCCGACCGTGCAACGGCAGATGGTTGCGGCCGAGGACCGCGCGTTGCAGACGGCCGTCCTGAACAAAGAAGTTGCGCCGTCGGTGACCGACGAAGCGGTACATGCCCGCTATGAGAAGGAAATCGCCGGAAAGCCGGGCGAGGAGGAGGTCCACGCCAAGCACATCCTGGTCGATAGCGAAGCGGAGGCGAAGAAGATCATCAGCCAGCTCAAGGGAGGCGCCGATTTTGTACGCTGGCCAAACAGTACAGCAAGGACCCGAGCGCGGCGCAGCAAGGCGGTGATCTTGGGTTCTTCAAGAAGGACGAGATGGTGCCGGAGTTCGCCGATGCCGCATTTGCCCTGCAGCCTGGGCAAATCTCGCAGCAGCCGGTGCACAGTCAGTTCGGCTGGCACGTGATCCTGGTCGTCGAGCGCCGAAAAGCCGAGCCGCCCAGTTACGATCAGGCGCGCGAGCAGTTGCGGCAAAAGATGATCCAAGAGGGTGTCCAGAAGGCCGTGGCGCAGCGCGCGTGCCGCCGCGTCGGTGGAGAAATTCAACCTCGACGGTTCGCAGACTCCGAGCGACGGATACCGCCGAACCCCCGCCGGCAGCCCCCAAACCATAGCTTCCCGAGGATACTGCCGATGCCGCCAGTCTCGCCGCTCGCCGTGCGCCTGCCCGAACTGCCGCCCGTGCCGGGTGTGCGCCTGGGCGCCATGGCAGCAGGGATCCGCTACCAGGGCCGTGACGATCTGGTGATGATGGAGCTGGCACCGGGCACCACGGTCGCCGGCGTATTCACCTCCAGCAAATGTCCCGGCGCGCCGGTGGACTGGTGCCGTGCCGCATTGGCCGGCGGCAAGGCGCGCGCGGTCGTGGTGAACGCCGGCAACGCCAACGTTTTCACGGGAAAGGCTGGCCGCGACGCCTGCATCGCCACGGCGGCTGCGGCGGCCGATCTCGTGGGTTGTCCGGCCAAGCAGGTGTTCATCGCCTCGACCGGGGTCATCGGCGAGGTGCTGCCGCACGAGAAGCTGGTATCGGCACTGCCGTCGCTGCACACCGGGCTGCGCGACGACGGCTGGGAGGCGGCGGCACGCGGCATCATGACCACGGACACCTTCCCCAAGGCCGCCACGCGCACCGCCAGGATTGGCGAGGCGGAAGTTCGCATCAGCGGCATCGCCAAGGGCAGCGGCATGATCGCACCCGATATGGCGACGATGCTGTGCTTCGTCTGCACCGACGCAAAGCTGCCGGCGGGCGCCATGCAGACCCTGCTGAAGAGGGGGTCGACGCCAGTTTCAACTGCACGACGGTCGATTCGGACACGTCGACGTCGGATACCGTCCTGCTGTTCGCGACCGGCCAGGCCAGGCACCCGCGCGTGCCCGCAGAAGGCGGGGCGATTCTCGCCGATTTTGCCGCCAAGCCTCGATGCTGTGCTGCTCGATCTCGCGCTTCAGGTGGTCCGGGACGGCGAGGGGGCGCAGAAGCTGGTCCGCATCCACGTGAGCGGCGCGACGACGGCACGGTCGGCGAAGCGGATCGGCCTGGCGGTGGCAAACTCGCCTTTGGTGAAGACCGCGATCGCCGGCGAGGACGCCAATTGGGGTCGCATCGTCATGGCGGTTGGCAAGGCAGGCGAACCGGCGGACCGAGACAAGCTATCGAGTCGCAGTCGGCGGTGTCTGGATGGCGCGCGACGGTGGCGTGGTTCCAGGCTACGACGAGGCACCCGTGGTGCAGCACATGAAGGGCCGCGAAGTGGAGCTCGCCATTGATCTCGGGCTTGGCCGCGGCAAGGCGACCGTGTGGACCTGCGACCTGACGCACGGATATATCGATATCAATGGGTCTTACAGGTCCTAGTCCGTGATCGTCCGACACAAACATGGCCGGACGGCACACGCTTGAATCTAGAGCGCGACGCTTGAGGCGGCATCGTCCGAAATCGCCTCTGCATCAATGAGGGCGAAAGACGGTCACTGAGACGATCTCCTAGGAGCGCGCTGGCACAAGGCTCTCGAGTGCATCGGCCACTGTGCCGAACCGGCAGCTGCGGCCGATCAGCGGCTGGACGACAATCCCGTTGGCCGCCCGCCAGAGGATCCAGCGCCGGAGCTGGCTGTCGCGAGCATAAAATGCGACGACCTCCTCGTACTCGTCGCCCTCGACGCAGTGGTCGAGCTCGACAGTCATCTGAATGTCGTGAAAATCGGCCCAGCCCTGCAGCAACATCAGTTCTGGGATTTCGAAGGCCAGCCCCGTGGGGGCGTTCGGACAGGTCTTTGGCGTCTCCATCGGGAGCTCCGTTCGGGGCGCCACAATCTTCACGTGCGTGTGATCAAACGCTATCACGCAACTGTGAAGCAAGCGCAAATTTCTTGAAGCGTAGCGATTCCTCGGTCGATACGCAGGCGTCCTAAACGTCCCCCGAAGGGACTGGCTGCAATATCCTGTAACTTATCAACAAAACGCAGGTTACAAAAACCGCCGGGCAGAGTCGTTTGAAGTTTCGATTTCGCTACGGACAATGTTCGACTTCGTTACGAAGAGATCAGTGAACGAAATTGATCCTCCGGCTTTGGCCGGAGGAGTCGGTCACCCGCACATCCCCGGCCGGAGGGTGATGGTGCCGAATCAGCGACATGCCGCCGGCCAGCAGTGACAATGCGACGATCGCGAACAGCAACAACCGATCAGCGAGCGCGCCCAGGGGCGAGCGCTCGGCGTACCAGAACTGCCCGTACCACGACTTGTGCGGCTGCAGCGGAGCGATCACCAATTCCTCTCGGGTGCCCTGCCTGCCAGTATGGGATGGCGCGGACTGCTAGGCAAAACGGCGGAGTAGGCATGGTCTGGACGAGTGTCGAGCGCGATGAGCGTGGTGTCGGCATCCTGACGATCGAGAATGAGGCAAAGCTTAACACGCTGAATACGGCGGTGATGACGGAGCTGATCGCGGCCGTCGAGCAGCTTGGCCGCGACCCGGGCTCTGCGTGCGGTGGTACTGCGCGGCGCCGGAGAGCGCGCCTTCATCGGCGGCGCGGATATCCGCGAGATGGCGGGTCTTGACCCAGCGGACGGCGCGCGCGTTCATCACCTTGGTACATCGGAGTTGCGACGCGCTCCGGCGGCTGCCCGTGCCGGTAATCGCTCGCATCCATGGGTATGCATTCGGCGCCGGTGTCGAGCTCGCCGCCGCCTGCGACATGCGGGTAGCCAGCGCGGATGCGGTTTTCGGCATGCCGGAGGTCCGCCTGGGCGTGCCCTCGGTGGTCGAGGCGGCCCTGCTGCCGCAACTCATAGGTTGGGGCCGCACGCGGCAGTTGCTGCTGACCGGCAATCGGATCGATGCAGCGACCGCCTTGTCGTGGGGCTTGGTGGAAAATGTCGTTCCGGTGGATCAGTTGGATGCCGTCGTGCGGGAGTCTGCTCGAAGCGATACTGGCGTCCGATCCACGCGCGGTCCGCCTGCAGAAGGCGCTGATCACCGACTGGGAAAACCTCCCGCTCAGCCAGGCGGTCCAGCGCGGCATCGATCGATTTGTCGAAGCATGGGACACGGACCAGCCACAGCGGCTGATGCGCGCTTTCGAGCAACGGCAACGGGAGCGGCGGCCGCCGTCCTGAGCACCGATACGCGAACGAGGTGCCAAACCGATGGCGCGCCCGGCCATCCGCCGGATCAGAGGTGCGAGCGATGAGCGCGAACGCCCTCGCGACGGTGGCCTTACGGATTGCAGTACCGGTCGCCGGGAATGAGATGCCGTTCGCTCACCACATCATGCCCGCGGCGCGCCAGACCGAAGCACATCAGTCCGACCGGCTTCTCGATCCCGCCGCCGCCAGGGCCGGCGATGCCGGTCACCGAAACCGCGATATCGGCATGGGATCGCTGAAGTGCGCCCTCCGCCATCCGCTCGGCCACGGTGTCACTGACCGCACCCGCAGCGGCGATCAGGTCGGCGGGCACAGCAAGCAATTCGGTCTTCGCCTCATTCGAATAGGCCACGAAACCACGTTCCAGCACCTCGGACGAACCGGCAATGGCGGTCAGGGCGGCAGCTATGAGGCCACCGGTACAGCTCTCGGCGATCGCGAGTTTCACTTGCTTCGCGCGGCACGCGTCCAGCAGCGCCGCGGCTTCCTCAAGCAGCGCCGGGGTAATCATTGGCTGCGCGCTTCCAGCATGCCGGACTTGATCGCCTCGACGAAAACCCGCCAGTCGTTCTGCACCTGTCCGGCGTAGCTCATCGCGAAGTCGGCGATCGCCACATCGAACGAAGCACCAGACCCCATGTAGCCTGCGATCCGCGCTGCATCACCCGAACGCGCATGCGCCCTTGCGAGTGCCATGCCGCACAACGCGGCATGCAGCGGCAATGCATCGTCAGCAATCTCCCCACCGACGGAGGAAAACCGCGAGTCCTTCAGCGAGCGCACATAACAGGTACCTGATCGCTGCCATGCTCGCTGGTCCAGCCCAGGAACAGGTCATGCTCCCCCTGCATGATGCGCTGTCCGGTCACCACGCGCTGACCCTGGTTCTCATAGACACTCGGCGCAGCGTAGGGCGCCAGCACCGATTGCTGCGCCTCCTTCAACTGTAACAGCAATGTCGCACCGTCGCGGTCGGCAAACAGGCCCAGGGCACAGAACGTGCCTACGCTGCCAATGCCAACAACCTTGAACGCAACATCGGCCAGCCGATAGCGATCGAGCAGGACACCGCGCTCCTCGGGCTGGCTCACCTTGTATGCCTCAAAAGCGGTGCGGGCCACGAGTTCAAGCGTGTCATCATGCCCTGACAGGGAAGCGGGTACCCGCCGGCAATTGCGGACGGATACGCCAGCCCGATTTGTGGCGCTCCAGCAGCTTGCGGTAGCCCTTGCGATGGGCCAGCGCCGCAGCGTGCAGGCGTTTCAATTCGCGCCGGCGCAGCTTCGGGTCCTCGATGTCTATTGACCGCGCGGTTCACGTCCACCCGCGAATGCCAGGCGCGTTGCGGGTCGAGCTGCATCAGTTTTGCCATATGGCCGCGATAGGCCGAGACGGTCTCTCTGTGCCAGATCCCGGCAGGCCGCTCCGGCATGTTCCTGCATCGCGCGGCCACCGTGAAACTGACGGCAAGCCGCTTGATATCCCATTCGAACGGTGCCGGCAGCGTTTCGTCGAAATCGATAACGTCGAATACCGGCGTGCCGTCCAGCCCGGAATAGACACCGAAGTTCGCCAGGTGGCTGTCGCCGCAGGACTGGACCCAGATGCCGCTGGTCGGCGTGGTGGCGAGGTCCGCCGCCATCACCGCGGCCGACCCGCGCAGGAAGGTGAAGGGCGATGTCCGCATGCGGCCATAGCGGATCGGCACCAGCCATGAAATGCGGTGGCGGCTGGTCTCGGCCAGAATCTCCAGCGGATCGCGGCGGCCTGACGACGGCGTCCACGATGCGTGTTGGTTGCGCGGCACCAACCGGCGCAGGCGCTGTCCCGCCTGACGACGTTCGGCCGTTGGCAACAGTTCGTCGGGTTGGAGGTATTCCAGGGGCACTTCTTCGCTCTTCCCGACCGTTGCGACGATCACACCGCACTCGCCCGGGTGGGCGCAAGTCGAATGTCGGCTAGCCGGTCGCGCGTTATTGTCACGAGCAGCAATGGATCAGCCGAGCAGAGCCGGGCCAGCGCAAGCCGTATCGCCCAGAGATGCCGGCTGTGACCGCGCCGGCGATGACATCGTCCGCCATGATTGCGGCGGCGCCCCGTTGTCGGTCCGCCCAGCCAATCGGGCCAGGCTTCACCACGTCGAGCAGGCGAAAGATCAGAAAGGCAGCCAGCAGCCCAGGTAGCGATGTATGCGCGAGCCCATAGAGCGCCAGCAATTGGCCGGCGACTTCGTCGACCACGACCCAACCGGGATCGCCGGCGATGTCCTCGACGCGTATCGCCCACAGTCCCGCGAGAGTCACCAATGCGGTCGCAAGCGGAAGCAGGGCGGGCGACACATGCAGCAGCAGCGCGCCCGGCAACAAGGTGATGGCGGACGCCACCGTCCCCGAAGCAACCGGCGCAAAGCCGCAGCCACAACCGCTGGCAATTATGCGATGCAGTGTCATTGCGCGCGGTCACGCAAGCCTTGTGCCGGACATTGTAGGTGATCTTGCTCGCAGAAACTGAAAGGTCAGATCCCGGGCAGGCAGTGCAGGTCGGACGTGCATCAGGCATTACTGCGTCCACCGCGCGAGTAGTGTCGGCGTGCCGTCGCCTCGCTGTGCGCGATATACGACCACGTTCTCCAGCACGCGCTGCACATAGTTGCGCGTTTCGTTGATCGGGATCAGCTCGATCCAGTCCAGCATGTCGATCGGCCCGACACGTGGATCGCCGTTTTCACCCAGCCACTCGTCCACGCGATGAGGACCGGCGTTATAGGCGGCGACCGCGAGCGGCAGTGAATTATCGAAGCGGTCCAGCATCCCGCGCAGATACGTGGTGCCGAGTTGCATGTTGTGTGTCGGGTCCGACGTAAGCGAGACGAGGGAGGTGGCCGTACCAATCTGCTTTGCCACGGTCCGCGCGGTGAACGGCATGAGTTGCATAAGGCCGCGCGCGCCGGAGGGGCTGACTGCGCCGATATCGAAGCTGCTCTCCTGACGGATCAGCCCGAGCGCCACCGCCGCGTCCACGGGCCCACCCGGCGGTTCGGCGGCGATTGGCCAACCGGCTTGCGGCAGCACCAGGCCGTCGCGGCCCATGCGGCGCGCGATGAACACCGCCGTATCCGGCAGCCCGACGCGCAGCGCGAACCGGGCGGTCAGGGCGCGGTCGGTCGGATCCGGGACGAGTTCATCCAAGCGCAGCAAAAAGGCGCGTGCCCTGCGCGCATCGTTCCAGGCCACCAGCATCGCGGCGGCGCGCAGCACCTCGCGGTCGGTCAGGGCCAGCACCTGCTCGCGCGTGTAGGGCGGATCGCGTAGCGCGGTGATGCGTGCGGCCAGCCGGGTCGCATCCTCACCAAGCGCCAAGGCCGCCAACTGGCCATAGAACGTCGTCGGCCATGCCGCTGCCCGCTCGTACTCCGGCTTCGGGTCACCGCCCAAGGCGGCGACAGCGCGCCCGAGCCAATAATGCGCGCGGCCCTGGGTGATCGCCGCCTTCGACTGGGTGGCAAGCCTGGCAAAGTGACGTTGTGCGGCGGCCGGGTCGTTCAATCGCCTGCAGTGCGATGAAACCGGCCAGGAATTCGGCATCCAGCAACTGTGCCGGGCGCCACCTCGCCGTGCTGGTCGACCAGCGCATACGCACCGGCCGCGTTGCCGTCACGCAGCAGCTACGCGCCAGCAAATTGCGCTCGGTCCAGAACCCTGACAATTCGTCGGAAGGAGGCTTCGCCGGAGCCTCCCTTTGCGCCGCCTCGCCCGCACGCCGCCAGAGCGACAGCGCATCCGCCGCCCGGTCAGCCCGGCGCAGCCAGCGGGCATGGTCCAGCATCATTTCGGGTTCGCGGCGCAAGGCGGCGGGCAGAGCGCCCAGAGCGCCTCGGCGTTCGGCTCATTGCGCTGCAACGCCAGGCGTGCTTCCGCCGCCAATCGGTGCTGCGGGTCGAGCTGCGGCAGGACACGTTAGCCGCTGGCATGTCATGCCCGGCCAGGTTCTGGAATCGCGCCCAGCTATCCTCTGGCCGCAGCGCTCCCGACCAGCGGCGCAGGAACCCTGCCTCGTCGCCGATGCCGCCAGTCCAGGCACGGCGGGCATCCTCGGCTGCTTCGCCGTGCCGTCCGGCATCCGCCAGCGCCTCGGCGCAGTGCAGCAGCGTGGTGGGCAGGGTCAGCGTGTTGTGGTCGCACCGTGCAAGCGTCGAGGCGAGGTCGGGGTCGGCGGCGATTGCCTCCTGCCGCCGACGTTCCAGCAGTGCGTGGTTCGGCCAGTCGGGGCTTTGCGCCATGAAGTCGGTGATCTCGTCCGCTGTTGCAGCTCCGGGCGCCAGCATTCGATAGTAGGTGACCAGCTTGTCGGCAACCGGATCGGCATAGGTCGCGGCTTCGCGCTGCGCGTCGGCCCAGCGGTCGGCGCGGATGGCGGCGATCGGATCGTCCGCCTGAGCGGCACGCGGGCACGGCGAGCCAGCACGCCAAGCAGGGCGAAACGCGGGCGAATCCAAGCAGACATGCCTGTCGTTGTAGCCCATGATCGTCCGCGGCGGAAACGTCAAACGACGTGGGGAGCGGGCGCAAACATCCTCCGGAGCTTGCGGCGCACCTTCCGCGCGCCTAGCCTTCTCCGCCACCTAAACCCAGGGGAGACCACGATGTTCAAGGGATCGCTCGTCGCTTTGATCACGCCGATGCACACGGATGGATCAATCGACGAGAAGGCCTATGCCGAGTTCGTGGACTGGCAGATCAAGGAAGGCACCGACGCCGTCGTTCCGGTCGGCACGACCGGCGAATCGCCTACGCTGTCGCATGACGAACACAAGCGGGTGGTGGAGATTGCGGTTGAAGTGGCGAAGGGACGCGTGCCGGTGATCGCAGGCGCCGGATCGAATAGCACCGAGGAGGCGATCGACCTGGCGCGCCATGCCAAGGCAGGCGGGCGCCGACGCGACCCTGGTGGTGACGCCGTACTACAACAAGCCGACGCAGGAAGGCATGTACCTGCACTTCAAGGCAATCGCCGATGCCGTCGATCTGCCGATGATTATCTACAACATCCCGCCGCGCTCCGTCGTCGATATGACAGTGGACACGATGGCGCGCCTGGCGAAGCACAAGAACATTGTCGGCGTGAAGGATGCGACGGCGAACCTGACGCGGCCGCTGCACACGCGCCGCGCTTGCGGCGAAGACTTTTGCCAGCTCTCGGGCGAGGACCACACGGCACTGGCATTCAACGCTGCCGGCGGCGTTGGCTGCATCAGCGTCACTGCCAATGTCGCGCCGCGCCTGTGTGCCGCGATGCAGGATGCCTGGGCGGAGGGAAGGCTGGGCGAAGCGATGTCGCTGCAGCACCGCCTTGTGCCGTTGCACGACGCGCTGTTCACCGAGACCAGCCCGGCGCCGGTGAAGTTCGCCGCGTCACTGCTGGGCAAGACGTCCGAGCATTGCCGCCTGCCTCTGGCGCCGCTGATGGACAGCACACGGGCGAAAGTGCGTGCGGCGATGACCGACGTGGGGCTGCTGAACTGACGCGAGCGCTGTGGCGGCCACGAGCGATCCACTGAGAGTCCTGCGGGCTCTGGTAATCGCGTGGCAGGTCACGCTCCTCACACAGATTACACAGAGGAAGAGCACGGATTCCAAAGAGGAGAACAATGGCGCTTCGCGCGGAGCGCCATAACTTCTTTCTGTGTAATCCGTGGCCTTCGTCTGTGTAATCTGTGTTGAAAACCGCACCCGCAACCAGCTCCGGTGTCCCCTCCATACGCGCGGGTCGCAATGCACGCATACTGCGTACTCTACGGCGAGCGGTGTAGCCACGTTCGCGTAACAGATGACATTATGCGGGGATGAGCACTTCCACTGCCATCCCGCCACCGACAGACTCACGCCCGAGTCTTCTGGGGTCAGCGCGCACCTATTGGCGTCTGGCCGGCGCCTACTGGACTGGCGCAACCGCTGAGCAGGCGTGGACCTTCACCCTGGTCAGCCTGGTCCTGGTCATCGGCAACATCATCGTCCAGTACGGCATAAACCGGTGGAACCGCTCGTTCTTCAACGCGCTCGAGCAACACGAAACCACAGCTTCGTATATCGGGCTATGCGATATTCCTGGCGCTGGCGTTTGCCGCCGCCTTGGTCGCGGTCCTGCAGTTGGTATTCCGTATGCGCCTGCAGATCATGTGGCGGCAATGGCTGACGCGGCATCTCTTGGCGCACTGGCTCGGGGAGCAGCGCTTCTACCGACTTAGCATTGCTGCTCCTGAACTCGACGCCCCAGAGTTCCGTATCGCCGAGGATGCCAAGGTCGCGACCGAGCCTGTGGTGGATTTCGGCTACGGCATTACCAACGCTGTGCTGACAGCGGCAGTTTTCTTTGGCGTGCTGTGGTCCGCTGGCGGCTCTGCGACCTTCTTCGGCTGGAGAATACCGGGCTACATGGTTTACGCGGCGATCGTCTATTCGATCATCCTGTCGGTTTCCATGATCGTCTTCGGGCGCGCGCTGATCCATCGCATCGAGGCACGGAACCAAAGCGAAGCGCAATTGCGCTACGAGATGGGTCGTGTGCGGGAGAACGCCGAGAGTATCGCCATCGTGGGTGGGGCCGAAGACGAGACCAAAGGCCTGCAAGGAACCATGCGGTTGGTAAGCCAAGCCTGGACCCGAGTGGTGTCCCGGCAAATCTGGCTGACCTGGCTGATGGGCGGCAACGGCGTCATGGCTCCAGTTTTGCCCCTGCTGCTGGCAGCGCCGAACTACCTGAGTGGCGAAATCACTCTGGGCGCGCTGACACAGTCGGCGGCTGCTTTCGTTCAGGTGCAGGTGGCGCTGAACTGGCTGGTGGATAACTATGCCCGCATTGCCGAATGGCTCGCCTCCGCCCGTCGCGTTACCGGGCTGTGGGCTGCCTTCACGGATCTCGATGCATCGGTCGGCGCCGCCGAGGAGGAGCGCATCACCATCGAGGAGAGCCCCGACGACAACATCCATCTCGATGGACTGTCCGTCGCACAGCACGATGGACGCGTGATGATCGATGAAGCCGATACGACCATCCTGCTGGGGCAGAAGGTACTGCTGATGGGCGAATCCGGCACTGGCAAGAGCACGCTGATCCGCGCGATAGCCGGCCTCTGGCCCTGGGGATCAGGCAGCGTGCGACTGCCTGCGGGCGCGAAAATCGCGTTCCTGCCACAGCGGCCATATCTGCCACTTGGCACTCTGCGACAGGTCCTGTCCTATCCCGATGCCGGCGAAACTCACCAGAGCGAAACCCTGCAGAACGCGCTGACGCGATGCGGCCTGAGACGGCTGATTCCGCGCATCGACGAAGAGGAAAAGTGGGACAAGGTGCTATCCGGCGGCGAGCAACAGCGGATCGGCTTCGCACGTCTACTGGTTCTGCGGCCCGACATAGTCATCATGGATGAGGCTACGGCGGCGCTGGACGTGGCCAGCCAGGACTCGATGATGGAGCTGTTCCGCGACGAACTTGCGCAGGTGACGCTGATCAGTGTCGGTCATCGCGCCGAGCTGGAGGAGTACCACGATCGCCGGCTAACCCTGCATCGGATCGCCGCACGCGTGGAAATGGCCAGCGACGAGAGCATTCAGCGGCCCCGGCTCTCCCGGCTATTGCGTCGTTCGCTGCGCCCGCGGCCGTCTCCCGATCCGTCAAGCCCTGTCTCCGGCTAACCCGCCGCGGAGCAGGGTGGGCGCATCCTTTTGCGTTCAACCTGCTCTAGGCACTCTTCGCGGCAGGCGCATCATCAGAAGCAGCAGCCATGCCGGCAACGTGGTGATGATCAGCAATACGTAGACGTCGGCATAGGCGACGATCTGCGCCTGCTCGTTGATAACCCGATCCAACAATGCTGCGCCATGTCCGGTCGCCGGATGGAGCCACTGACGCACCGGCCCGACCGCTTGCAACGCGCGATTGAAAGGCGTGACCGAGGAGCCAATCATTTCATGCATCGCCTGGGTGCTACGCACCACCGCTGACGTTGCGAGAGAGACGCCGATCGCGGCACCAAGGTTGCGCAGCAGGCTGAACAACGCTGCGCCTTCGGTTCGCATCGATGGGTCCAGTGTGACAAACGCCAGCACCTGGATCGGGGTGAATAAAAGCCCCATCGCGGCACCCTGGATCACAATGGCAATTATGATTTCTCGTTGGGATACGTCTGGTGTCCAGCCGGTCATCAGCCAATAAGCGTAGCTGAGCATCACGAGTTCAATCCCGACCAGAACTCTCGCATCTATCCGGGCGGCCAACCTGCCGGTCAGCATGGTGGTCACCAGACTGCCGAACCCACGTGGCGCCATGATCAGTCCCGCGGTTTCGACTGGATAATGACTCAAGACCTGAAGCCATGGCGTCATCAGTGCAAGACTGGACACCATGAAGATGCCGATCATGAACATCAGAAGGACGCCAGACGTAAAATTGACGTCCTTGAACAGTGTCGGCCGGATCAGTGGTTCCCGCGCAGACGACACGTGGACCAGGAAGAGATAGAATCCCAGACCGGCAAATACCGCCTCGGCGATGATCTCGTTCGATGTGAACCAGTCCCTTTCCTGACCGCGGTCCAGCATCAGCTGCAGGCTGCCAATCGCAATCGTCAGCATGCTGAAACCGAGCCAGTCGAAGCGCAGGCGCCCCTGCTGACCACCGCCCGGCAGGAACATCACCAGGCCGGCGGCCGCGAGCAGACCGAACGGCAAGTTAATATAGAACACCCAGCGCCAGCTGTAGGTTTCCGTCAGCCAGCCGCCGACCGTCGGGCCCATGATCGGCCCAAGCATCACGCCGACACCCCAGATCGCCATGGCGAAACCGCGCCGCTCAGCGGGGTAGATGTCCAGCAGTGTGGCCTGCGAGAGAGGCACCAACGCGGCCCCCAAGACACCCTGAAGCACACGGAAAACGACGATTTGGCCCAGTGACTGGGCTGCCCCGCAGAGCATCGAGGCGAATGTGAAGCCCAGGATGCAGCCGACGTAGAGAAGTTTTCGACCATAGCGCGCCGCCAGCCAGCCAACCGGTGCGGTCATGATCGCCGACGCAGTAATGTAGGAAGTCAGCACCCAGGTGATTTCGTCGAAACTCGAGGAGAAGCTGCCCTGCATGTACGGCAACGCCACGTTGGCTATGGTCTGATCGAGCAACTGCAGCACGGTGGCGCCGATCGCACATGCCGTGATCATGGCGCGATGGCGCGTGTCGTGCTGGTCCGTTTCTCCCGGCATGGGCGACCTTTGTCGTCGTCCGCAACTCGATCGTAGGATGCGTGCAAGAGGCAGCCAAGGTCAAACGCAATCGCGCTGCAGCGAATATTCCCTGCCGGCCTTCATCCCCACTTTGGTTGCGGCGCAGCGGGTCGCTGACCTAAGGTTGCCGCATGCGGCTGGCCAGCAGGATTTACGAGGCCGACGATATCCACGCGGTGCAGGAGCTGTACCACGCGAATGGGTGGACCGATGGCCTACCGATCGTCCCACCTACGGCCGATGCGGTCGAAGCCTGCCTGGAATGGGCGATGCTGCAGCCAGATCATTTGGTCGGGATCGAGCCGGTGCGCGGGGTCGCAATCACGGCCGAGAAGCTGGCGATCAACGCCGTGCTGGCAGGGTGCCTGCCGATGCATTTCCCTGCAGTGCTCGCTGCCATCACGGCGATGCTGCAGCCCGAATTCCTGCTGCACGGCGCTACGGCTTCCACGGGCGGTTGCGCGGTGTTCGTCGTTCTGAACGGACCCATCCGGCAAGAACTCGGTGCCGCGGGTACCTTCAATGCACTCGGCAACAGCGACCGCGCGACCTCGGTCATCGGCCGTGCCATCCGCCTGGCACTGATCAACATCCTGGAGGTGCGGCCTGGGGGGATCGATCGCTCCACCATCGGCCATCCCGGCAAGTTCAGCTACTGCGTCGCCGAAGACGAGGACGACAGCACGTGGCTGCCACTCTCCGTGCAGCGGGGGCTGCCGGCACAAGTATCCGCTGTCACGGTCATGGCCGCTGGCGCGCCGCGGCAGATCATGAACGAGTGGACCACGACACCCGAGGAGATCCTGGAGACCTTCGCCGCGGAGATGCGGGCGAATATGCGGAATTACTCGATCTGGGGCGGCAACTATGCATTGATCATTCCGACTCAGTTGCGTGATCACTTGCAGGCTGCCGGCTGGAGCAAGGACGACATCGCCGCGTTCATCCACCGACGTGCACGCATTCATCGCCGCGAATGGGCGAAGGTGGGCAAAGCGGCCGTGGTGCGCGATCGCGGCGATACCGAGTATGCCGCACTGGATGCACCCGAGCAGCTTCTGGTGGTCGCTGCCGGCGGCCCGGCCGGGGGCTTCGGCGCGGTGATCCCTCCCTGGCTCGGCAGCAAGAGCCGTGCGGTGACGCTGCCGATTGGGGCGTGTGTTGACTGCGGTCCGCCGGGGCAGTGAGAGTATCGTCATGGTCCTTCAGGTTCTCGATCCGACCAATGAAACGGCGCCGCTGCTGGGGCAACCAGCGCCACGTCCGGGCTCGCTCGCCGGCAAGACGGTCGGGTTCATCTCGAACGGCAAGGAAGGAACCAAGGGCTTCTTCGCCCATCTCGACCGCATCATGCGCGAGGAGTTCGGGGTCGTCGACGTCGTGTTGCGGGTGAAGTCGAACTTCAGTGCGCCCGCGGACGCGCATATCGTGGACGAGATCGCGCGCTGGCACGCTGTCGTTACCGGCGTCGGCGATTGAGGCAGTTGCTCGTCGTGCAGTCTGCACGACTCCGTCACAGCCGAGAGACTTAGTGTTCCCGCGATGGGGGTGATGACCACACGCTTCGCCAGCGCCGCTGAATTGATGGCCCGCGTCCTCGGCTTTCCCGGTTACGAATTCGCGGTGATCGAGCACCCGATCAGCAGCGCTGACGACGCTACCTTGCGCGCAATGGCGACGGCTGCCGCGGAGCAGGCACGGCGGCTACTGCTAAGCGCTTCTCCTGGCGCTGCGCCTTCGTGCTGACTGACACTACACGCATTCCGGCCACTGCTCGATATGACCGCCGAGGGTTTGTGGATGCGAGGCAATCGGAAAGTCGTCGTGGAATTTCAGGCCGTGGCAGTCGGAAGGGGCGGGTGGCGATGTCACCTCGCGCTGGCTGCAGAGCCCGGGGCGTTGTATGCTCGATACGCTGATTAGATCGAGCAATACCCTGACGCCTATGGCGGACGCGAAGACCAAGAAGGGCCTGATCTCGCATGGCGTCGCGGCGCAGAACCGCAAGGCGCGCTTCAACTATGCGATCAAGGACACCGTGGAAGCCGGGCTGGTGCTGAAGGGCCCCGAGGTGAAATCGCTGCGCAGTGGGCGTGCCACGCTGTCCGATGCCTGGGCCGGCGAGCGCGACGGCGAGATGTGGCTGTTCAATGCCTACATTCCGGAATACCAGGGCGGCGTGCTGTCGCGGTTCGAGCCGCGTGCGCCGCGCAAGCTGCTGCTGTCGCGTAAGCAGATCCGTACGCTGGCGGGATCGGTGTCGCGCGAAGGCATCACGCTGGTGCCGCTGCAGATCCACTTCAACGAGCGTGGGCGCGCCAAGGTGCTGCTGGGCTTGGGTGAAGGGCGCAAGAAGCAGGATAAGCGCGCCGCGATCGCCGAGAGAGACTGGCAGCGCGACAAGGCGCGACTGATGCGGGCACGAGGCTGAATGCGCGACAAACTGATCGAGGCAAAGCAGCGCTGGGCGCGCGAGGGTCGGCTGCTGATCGACGACATCCGACTCGAGCCCGGAAGCAACCGGCTGCCGCCGGGGCAACAGCTCGTGCGCGACTGGCCGGTCCTCGATCTCGGCGCGGAACCGAACGTCACGGAGCAAAAATTTCGTCTCGATGTCGATGGGGCGGTGGAGCACAGGCTCAGCCTGTCACTGGACGAGGTACATGGCGCTGCCGCAAAGCGACAGTGTCTCCGACATCCACTGCGTCACGCAGTGGTCGCGCTACGACAATCGCTGGACGGGCGTCGCGGCGCGCGCACTGCTGCACATTGTGCAGCCGAAACCGGAGGCAGGCACGTCCTGTTCCACAGCTTCGACGGCTATACCACAACGTGCGGCTGGAGCAGTTTGACCAGCCGGACGTGTTCCTGGTGCACGCCTGGGAAGGCAAGCCGCTGAGCCGTGCGCATGGCGGGCCGGTGCGGATGCTGCTCCCGCGCCTGTACTTCTGGAAATCGGCGAAATGGCTACGGCGCATCCAGTTCACCATCAGCGATCATCCCGGTTTCTGGGAACAGCGCGGCTATCACAACAACGGCGATCCCTGGCAGCAGGAGCGCTATAGCTGAACGGATTGGCGCGCGAAAGCCGCCGCGTTCCTAGGCCGGCGTCGCCATCCTGCCGAGCAATTCCTGCGACGACAGAACGGAACATCAACTCGGTCAGCCGCCCGGTGTTGGTGTTGAGCCGGGACACATGATAGCTGTCGGCCAGCACGCGGTCGCCTGGCAGCGCATTCATCGACCCGTGGCGGAATGGCAAGCGCGCCGGGCGCAGACCATGCGCGCGCAGCACCGCGTTATGCGCGGTGCCTCCCAGCGCCAGTACACCGCGCAGGTGACGCATCGCGGCGATCTCCTTAACGAGAAAGGCATTGCACGCCGCAGCCTCGGCCGGGGTAGGCAGATTGCCCGGCGGAACGCAGCGCACGGCATTGGTGACGCGGCAATTCACCAACGTCAGCCCGTCGTGCGGGTCTGCCGCATAGTGGCCGCTGCGCCAATCCGAAATGCAGCAATGTGCGGTAGAGCAGCTCCCCGGCGTAGTCGCCGGTGAATGGGCGCCCGGTGCGATTGGCGCCACGCACCCCGGGCGCCAAGCCGACAATCAGAAGTTGTGCATCCAGGTCGCCGAAGCTGGGCACGGGCGCATTGAACCAGTCGGGATGCGCTGCACGGTTGGCGTGCCGGTACTCCGCAAGCCTGGGACAGATCGGGCAGTCAGCCGGCGGTGTTGCGCCGGGGCAGAACGTCACGCCGCCTCGTGCCGCATCATGGGAATCGGGGAACGGTTCCGCCGGGGTTTGCCGCAGTGGCACCGAGCGTACGCGTGGTTCAGTCTGCCGCCGGGTGAATTCGGGCGCGATATCCGCGAGTTCCAGGAACTGGTCGGCCTGGCGGCGCAATTCGTCCGCCACCATAGGCGGGCTCGTGCGGATCGAAGACACCACGGAAACCCGTACGCCCTTGCGCTGCATCGCCTCGACCAGCCGCCGAAAGTCGGAGTCGCCGCTGAACAACACGGCGTGGTCGATTCGCGGCGCCAGTTCAAGCATGTCGACCGCAACTTCAATGTCCATGTTGCCCTTGACCCGCCGACGGCCAGCCGAATCGGTGAACTCCCTCGCCGGCTTGGTGACCAGCGTGTAACCATTATAGGCGAGCCAATCCGTTAAAGGTTTCAGCGGCGAATATTCATCCGTCTCCAATACAGCAGAATAGTAGTAGGCACGTACAACGTGTGCCTTCCCGCGGAAAAACTCCAATAGGTTGCGGTAGTCGACATCGAACCCTAGATTGCGCGATGCGGAGTATAAATTGGCACCGTCAATGAACAGAGCGATGCGTTCTGTTTGAAGGAAATGCATGCAAGTCAACCTCTCGAGGCAGCAGCAGAAAGCCAGTCGGAAAGCGCGCTGACCGGCGAATAGAGGTTACCGGGGCGATCATGTAGTAAATCATCGCAGTTTTCTGGCGAAATGTGAACTGCCTGTCAAAGTTCGTTGCTCATGATCCTTAGTGGGTATAGGAGCAAACCTGCCTGGGCCTTTCGGCCAATCACCGCTGCTGATGGCTCGGTGGGCAGCAATGCAACTGGATGGACTGCCGATTATTCATTTGCGTGGCTTGTCACGCTTGTACAATTGCGAACCGCTTCCCCCTTCCGGACAACCACCTTACATCAACGCGGTTGCCCATCTGGCCGTTAACGCGGGAACGGCTGAACCGGACCCAGCGGATCTGCTGCTTTGGCTGCAGCGGATCGAGGCCGCGGCGGGCGCGTCAGGGGCAGAGCCAAACGCTGCCCGCACTCTCGATCTTGATATTATTGCCATGGGTGTGCACGGCCAGATGGTCCGTGCCGCACCCGATCCGGTGCTGCCGCACCCGCGGGCCCACCTCCGTGCGTTTGTCCTGATGCCGCTGATCGATATCGCGCCGGAATGGGTGCATCCGGTGTTGTGCCAATCCGCAAAGGATTTGCTGGCTGCCTTGCCGCCGCAAGGCATCGCGCCGCTGGAACCTATCGCCACTTAATACCGATGCGCGATTCGAAGACCTGCCAGCGGTTCCAACGTCATGGTGTGGCTTGGCCACGCTCCGCAGCCCGTGGCGACCCGTGCGGCACAGCCCGCAACCATTGTGCTGCGGGAAGTATACCTGCCGAACTATGAAGACACGACTTCGGAATTATACCGTATCAGCATAAGTATGCCTTCAGCTGTGCGGTCTCAGTCCCCGCTGCGCTGAGCGGTAAGCCGGCGCACGCACCGCAGGGTGGTGATCGTCGCGTCCATCGTCGTGCCCGAAATTCGCCCGCTCAGACGAACCCAGTCGATGCGGTCGCGGGACAGCGCGGGGATCTCCTCGCCGGTGCCATACTGCATCTGTCCGGCCATGCTGCCGTCGGCCGCCATCATCCACGGGCAAAGGCGCAACCCGCGGCGGGCTGACCTGAAATGGATACTCGAACCGGCCATCGCGGACCCTGATGCTCTCGGGCAGGTCCGGCGCCCCGCACTGGAACGCGGCGCCGCTCACCAGCGTGTCCTGGCCGGCATACACGCCATCGTATCGCGTGCCGGCGGGCGCCACTCCCGGCGTGACGGTGCAGCCGCCCAGTACCACTGCGCATCCGCCCAGCAGGTACAACCGCCACATGCAACCGAAATGGCGACCGCCGCGGGCGGGTCAAGCTGGCCGTCAGGCTTGCTTTGCCGGGGCGGCGCGCCTAGATCAGCAGTTCGCCCATTCCAGTGCCGGAGGCAGAGCGCATGGCGCGCGTCACCGTCGAAGATTGTGTCCAGAAGGTTCCCAACCGCTTCGAACTCGTTCTGCTCGCGGCACAGCGGGCGCGCAACCTGAGCCGTGGCGAGGAACTGACCGTCGACCGCGACAACGACAAGAACCCCGTCGTCGCCCTGCGCGAAATCGCCGACGAGACGATCGACCTGAACCGCATCGAGCAGGACCTGGTCAAGTCGCTGTCGCGTGCGCCAGAGCCAGAGCCGGCGGACGAAGAGGTGCTGGACCTCATCCCGACCGACCAGAACATCTTCGGCTTGCAGGACGTCACGGCCGAGGAAGAGGCGGCCAGCCTGCCCGTCGAAGGCGAAGAGATGTCGCCGGAGGATCTCGAAGCGGCCATCGAGGCGGAGCTGGGCGGCCGCCCCCCGCGGTAAGGCTCGATGACAGCTTGGGGCGCAGGGAGCGCGGTCACGAGGCCAACCCTTGCCCCGGTATTCGCGCCTGACGGCCTGGCGCTCGCTGAACCACCGTCGCACCGGCTCGCCGAGAAGCTGCGCTCCTACGATCCCAAAGCCGACACGAGCCTTATCGACGCGGCCTATACGTTGGCCTCGCAGGCGCACGCGACGCAGCGGCGCGACAACGGCGACCCCTACATCACCCACCCGATGGCGGTCGCCGACATCCTGGCGGGCTACCGGCTGGACACCGCCTCGATCGCCACCGGCCTGCTGCACGACGTGATCGAGGACACCCCGGTCAAGCTGCCGGAAATTCAGACGAAGTTCGGTGGCGAGATCGCCGGGCTGGTCGATGGCGTCACCAAGCTCACCCGGCTGGAATTGCAGTCCGACCGCACCAAGCAGGCGGAGAACTTCCGCAAGCTGGTGCTGGCGATCAGTCGCGACATCCGCGTCCTGCTGGTTAAGCTCGCCGATCGGCTGCACAACATGCGCACGCTGTATTTCGTGCAGGATGCCGAACGTCGCCGGCGCATCGCGCGCGAGACCATGGAGATCTACGCGCCACTGGCCGAGCGCATCGGCATGGATGCGGTGAAGACCGAACTGCAGACGCTGGCGTTCGAACAGCTCGAGCCGGAAGCCTACACAACGATCCAGGCGCGGCTGAATTTTCTGCGCGGTCAGGGCGCCGATGTCATCGAGGAGGTGCGCGCCGAACTGAAGCAAGTCTGTGAAGATGCCGGCGTATCGGTGACCGAGGTGGTCGGGCGGGAGAAGTCGCCCTACTCGATCTGGGAGAAGATGCAACGGCGCAATGTCGCCTTCGAGCAGCTCTCCGACATCATGGCGTTTCGCATCGTGGTGCCGACCAAGGAGGCCTGCTACGCCGCACTCGGTGCGGTTCACTCGGCTTATCCGGTGATCGCGGGACGCTTCAAGGACTATATCTCGACGGCGAAATCCAACGGCTATCAGAGCCTGCATTCCGGGCGTGACTTTGCGCGAGCCGCGCAACCAGAAGATCGAGATTTCAGATCCGCACCGCGGAGATGAACGACATAGCCGAGAACGGGGTCGCGGCGCACTGGGTCTATAAGGCACCGGATAGGAAGCCCGATCGCACCGACGTGCAGCGGTTCCGCTGGGTGCAGGACCTGCTGGAGATCCTGGAGAATTCGGCCGCGCCTGACGACTTCCTGGAGAACACCAAACTGGAGCTCTACCAGGATCAGGTGTTCTGCTTCACGCCCGAAGGGCCAGTTGATCCAGTTGCCGCGCGGCGCCACGCCGGTTGATTTCGCCTACGCGGTCCATAGCCAGGTGGGCGACGCATGCGTTGGCGCGAAGATCAACGGGCGTCTGCTGCCGCTGCGGCATCAGTTGCAGAACGGTGATCAGGTCGAGATCATGACCGCGCGCGGCGGTACGCCCTCGCCGCAATGGGAGCGCTTCGTCGTCACCGGCAAGGCGCGCGCCCGCATCCGCCGCTTCATGCATCAGCAGCAGCGCCAATTGCATCTCGACGCTGGCAAGGCGGAACTGGCGAAGGCGTTCCGCCAGACCGGCGTGGACGGGTCGGAGAAGGCGCTGGAGCCGGCTTTGAAGGCGCTGAAGTTGGCCAGCATCGAAGACCTCTATATCGCGGTCGGGAACGGCAATATCGGGCCCAGGGATGTGGTGCACGCGGCCTATCCGGAGTTGCGGCAGTCGCCGCGTGCGCCGCGCATGGTGCCGGCGCCGCCGCCGCGGGCCAACCGGCAGGGGCATCGCACCGATTTCGAAATGGAGATCACCGGCCTCGTGCCGGGGATGGCCTATCACTTCGCAGGCTGCTGCCATCCGGTACCCGGCGACGACATCGTCGGCATCGTCACCACCGGCAAGGGTGTCACCATCCATGGCCGCGACTGCCCGACGCTGACCGGGTTTCGCGGCAACGCCGGAGCGGTTTATCGAGCTCGATTGGAACTACGCGGCGCTGGGCGGCGGCCGTGGCAACGGCAAGTCGCATCACACCGCGCGGCTCAGCGTGATCGGCGCCAACGAGCCGACCGCCCTGGCCAACCTGACCAACGCCATTGCCAAGCAGGACGGGGCGGTCACCAGCCTGAAGATCGTCAACCGGCAATCCGATTTTATCGAGGCGCTGGTGGACGTCGATGTGCGCGACGTGTCGCACCTCTCGAAGGTCATCGCCGGTCTGCGAGGCGCGGTCGGCATCAGAGGCGTGGAGCGAGGGTGATCCTCGGGCTGGGTTCCGATCTCTGCGACATTCGGCGCATCGAGGCGGCGATCACCCGCCATGGCCAGCGCTTCCTGGAGCGTGTCTTCACCGCGACCGAGCGCGCCAAGGCGGCAAGTCGCACCGAGCGGATACAGGCGGCCACCTACGCAAAACGCTTCGCCGCCAAGGAGGCGGCCGCCAAGGCTCTTGGCACCGGCTTCCGGCGCGGCGTATTCTTTTCCGACCTGGGCGTGGTCAACCTGCCCTCGGGGCAGCCGACGCTGCACATGAGCGGGGGAGCGGCGGCACGGCTGGCGGCGATTACGCCGGCCGGGATGGTCGCTTCGGTCGCGCTGACGATGACCGACGAATACCCTTACGCTTTCGCGCAGGTCATCATCTCCGCGGAGCCGCAGCGTAGGGTCATACCGGGCCGCCTCGCGCCACGCAGTATCACCCTTCGTTACGCATTGTCCGCGGCAGTTCATGCTATTTGCCTGCTGCGTCAAACGAACTTGGAGGCGGCAGATGAGCGCGGCTCCGCCGTGTCCTGGCATCGGCGCTGGTGCTTGCAACGGGTGTGCTGACCGGTTGCGTGTATGATCCCTACACCGGCACTTACGCGCCCTGCTGCGGCTACTACGGCTATCCGTATTACGGCTATCCCTATTACCGCTATCCGCCCCCGTACAATTATGCGCCGCAATTAGCGCCGCACGACGGCGCCTCGGGCGGCTACACGGCTCCGCCGACCGGGCAGCCGGGGGCCTATCCGAATACCCCGCAGACCGGAGCCGCCGCCGCCACCGCAGCCTGGTGCGGCGCTTATCCTGGGGCTCGCAGCCCGGTAGGCCTGGCGCAGCGGTTCGCCGCCGCAAACGTGACGCATGATGGCCGGTTGACGCGCGACCAGGCCCAGGCGGGCATGCCGACGGTGGCTCGCAACTTCGATTCCATCGATCTGGATCACCGCGGATACGTGACCCTCTCCGAGATCCGAGGATTTGTCGCGCAGCGGCGCGCCGAGCGTGCGGAGTCGGGGCAGCAGCAGGCCATCCAATAACCGTCCGCTTCCGCATTGCAATACAGCAAGCGTGTCGGTAACTTGCCCAATTGATGGGCAAGTGTCTTAGCGACACCACAGTTGCGAGACCTGAACTGCGGCCGATCCAGCTTGCGGAGAGTGTTCGGATCGATACGCCGGTGATTTTGGCGCCGATGTCCGGCGTCACCGACCTGCCGTTCCGGCGTCTGGCCAAGCAACTAGGTGCCGGCATGGTCGTGTCCGAGATGATCGCCTCCTGGGCGATGATCCGGGAGAACCAGAAGACCCTGGCGATGGCGGAGGTCGACGGCGCCGGCGGCATCAGTGCGTTGCAGCTCGCCGGGTGTGAGCCGGCGGCGATGGCGGAAGCGGCTCGCCTCGGCGTGGCACGCGGCGCCGACCTGATCGACATCAACTTCGGCTGTCCGGTGAAGAAGGTCGCGCTTGGCCAGCAAGCCGGCTCGGCGCTGATGCGCGACGAGGCGGCCGCCGCGCGAGATCCTGGAAGCGACGGTGCGGGCCGTGCTCGGTTCCAGTCACGCTGAAAATGCGCATGGGCTGGGACCACGCGAACCTGAACGCACCGTGCCTGGCGCGCATCGCCCAGGAGTGCGGCATCCGCATGGTCACGATCCATGGGCGCACCCGGCAGCAATTCTACACCGGCTCGGCCGATTGGGATTTCATTCGCCGCGTAAAGGAGGCGGTCGATATCCCGGTTATCGCCAACGGCGATATCCTGACGGAGGAGGACGCCGCGGACGCGCTGCGTCGCTCCGGCGCCGACGGCTTGATGATCGGCCGCGGTTGTTATGGGCGGCCGTGGTTCATCGCCCAGGTGGTGCATTTCTGCGCACGGGTGAGCGCTCTGTCTGACCCGCCACTGGCGCAGCAGAAGCACATCGTCAACAAAGCACTACCACGTTTATCCTCGAACCATTTCGGCAACCATGCCGGGGTCCGGCTCGCGCGCAAGCATGTGTCCTGGTACTCGCGTGGTTTGCCGGGTTCGGCCGAATTCCGTGCCGCCGTGAACCGGCTCGCGGATCCCGAAGCCGTGCTTGGGTTGATCGAGACATTCTACGACCGCCTGATTGCGCTCGGTGTCGGCCGCGTCACCCCACGGCGCGACGAAATGCTGGCCGAGGCGGCGTGATCACTCCGATCAGCCGCGCCGCGGTTGCCCTGCGCGAACGCCGCCGCGCGCCCGACCTCGCGCAGATTATGAGCGCCCTGCCGGTTCCGGTGGTGCTGATCGATCCCGAGAATCGGTTCCGCTTCGTCAATCACGCAGCGGAGCAGTTCCTGGGCGTCTCCGCGTCCAGCCTGTCGCAGCTTCGCCTGCGCGACCTGGTGCCGGAAGACAGCCCGCTGTTCTTGTTGGTGGACCAAGTACGCCGGAGCGGGGCCACCGTATCGGACCATGACCTGTCGGTTGACAGTCCGCGGCTGAGCAAGCGAGGCATGACCGTGCAGGGGTCCAGCCTTCCGGAAGAGCCGGGCAGCGTAGTTCTGGTGCTGCAGGATGTTTCGGCAGCTCGTTCCCTGGACCGGCAACTGGCGTTTCGCGGTGCCGCGCGCAGTGTCACTGGCATGGCGGCCATCCTCGCGCACGAGGTGAAGAACCCGCTCTCGGGCATTCGCGGCGCGGCACAATTGCTGGAAACGAGTGTCGATGCCCGGGACTGCGAGCTGGCGGTATTGATCCGTGACGAGGCCGATCGCATCCGCGCCTTGGTCGACCGGATGGAGATCTTCAGCGAAAAGCCGATCACGCGCACCGCGGTCAACATCCACCGGGTACTGGAACACGTGCGCAAGCTGGCGCAGTCCGGCTTTGCCGCGTCCGTGCGGTTCCACGAGGTTTACGATCCCTCGCTGCCGCCGGTCTGGGGCAACCGCGACCAACTCATTCAGGCGGTGCTCAATCTGGTGAAGAACGCAGCGGAAGCGGTGCTGGACTCGGCACATCCCGATCCGGAAATCACCCTCTCGACCGGATTCCAGCATGGCATGCGCCTGTCCGTCCCTGGGACAACGACGCGGCTGGATGTGCCGCTGCTGGTCACGGTACGTGACAACGGCGCCGGCATACCCGAAGACATTCGGCCGCATCTGTTCGAGCCGTTCGTCAGCACGAAGGCGTCGGGCAGCGGATTGGGGCTGGCTCTCGTCGCCAAGATCGTCGGGGACCATGGTGGCCTGATCGAAGTGGACAGCCGCCCCGGCCGCACGGAGTTCCGGCTGCATCTGCCGGTACTGAACGACGAGGACGCCGAGTTGGGCGCCTGATGAACCGATGACCCCACCCACCATCCTCATCGCCGACGATGATCGCTCGATCCGCACGGTGCTGACACAGGCGCTGGGCCGGTCCGGCTATCAGGTGCGCACCACGGGCAACGCGGCAACGCTTGTGGCGCTGGGTGGAGGATGGCGAGGGCGACCTGGTGATCACCGACGTGGTGATGCCGGACGAGAACGGGCTCGACCTGATCCCGCGCATTCGCAAGCTTCGTCCGAACCTGCGCGTCGTGGTCATGAGCGCGCAATCGACCCTGATGACCGCTGTCAAGGCGACCCAGCGCGGCGCTTTCGAATACCTGCCGAAGCCATTCGATCTGCAGGAACTTCTCTCGGTTGTCGGTCGCGCGCTGGCGGCGCCTACGCCGCCCGTGGCCGGCGCCCCGGAACCACGCGACGCCGATGAAAAGCTGCCGTTGATCGGGCGCAGCGCGGCGATGCAGGAAATCTACCGCACCATCGCCCGGCTAACGACGGCCGATCTCACGGTGATGATCAACGGCGAATCAGGCACCGGGAAGGAGCTGGTGGCCCGGGCGCTGCACGACTACGGAAAACGCCGGGCGGGCCCGTTCGTTGCCATAAACATGGCGGCGATCCCGCGAGAGCTGATCGAGAGCGAACTGTTCGGCCACGAGCGAGGCGCATTCACCGGCGCGACGACGCGGACCCAGGGCCGCTTCGAGCAGGCGAACGGTGGCACGCTGTTTCTGGACGAGATCGGCGACATGCCGCCCGAGGCGCAGACAAGGCTGCTGCGCGTCTTGCAGGAGGGCGAGTTCACCTCGGTCGGTGGGCGCCAGCCGATCAAGGCCAACGTGCGCATCGTCGCGGCAACGCATCGCGACCTGCGCAGCGCGATCCGCCAGGGGCAGTTTCGCGAAGACCTGTTCTACCGGCTCAACGTGGTGCCAATCCGGCTGCCGCCGCTGCGTGAGCGGGTGGAGGACATCCCGTTGCTGGCGCGCCACTTCCTGGAGCGGGCGCAGGATGACGGGCTGCCGGTCAAGGCGCTCGATCAAGGAGCGGTGGAGCAGCTCAAGCGCTATTCCTGGCCGGGCAATGTGCGCGAGATGGAGAACCTGATGCGCCGGCTGGCCGCGCTGTGTCCGCAGGATACAATCGGGGCGGAGCAGGTTGCCAGCGAGCTGGTGGAGACCGCACCGTCCGCGCCGCAGGCTCCCGCCGCCACCGGGCCGGAGCCGCTGGTCCGGGCGGTCGAGCGGCACATTCGCGAGTTTCTCGCCGCACATGACGGTGGGGTCGCACCGTCCGACATCTATGACCGGGTGATTGCCGAGGTGGAGCGGCCGCTGATTCGCCTCACGCTCGCTGCCACGCGCGGCAACCAGATCAAGGCGGCGGCGATGCTGGGCCTCAATCGCAATACGTTGCGCAAGAAGATCCGTGACTTGGATATTCCCGTGGTGCGAGGACTGATGTGAATGTGGCGCCACCCCCGGGGTCGCTGAGGCCCGAACCGCCGAACGACCCGCCGCCGGTGGCGGAAGTATCGCGCACGCGCACGCTGCTAGGCCGCATCGCCAACATCTTGCTGGGAAAGGTGACGACGCTGCTATTGGCGTCGCTGGCCTTTGCGGTCGGGCTGGCGACCTTCATCATCCTGGCCAGCGGCTCACCGCTGGGCCTGAAGCCAGGCACCAGCGTCGGTCTCGTGCTGGCCAATCTCTCGGCGGTGCTCTTGCTGCTCGCTGTCCTGGCCGGACGGCTGACCCGCGTCTGGGTGGAGCGGCGTCGCGGTTCTGCGGGCTCGCGTCTGCATGTCCGGCTCGTGTTGCTGTTCGGCGGGGTGGCTGTGGCGCCGGCGATCCTGGTGGCGTGTTTCGCGGTTGCCTTCTTCCATTTCGGCATCCAGGGCTGGTTCAATGACCCGGTACGCGAGGCCGTCACCGAGTCGCTGCAGGTCTCGCGCGGTTACCTGGACGAGCATCGCGACAATATCCGCGCGGTGGCCCTGGAAATGGCAAACGACCTGACGCGCGCCGGCCAGTTTCTCACCGCCGATCCCTCGGTATTCGCCGAGGTGCTGGCGACCCAGACAACGCTGCGCGGCCTTACCGAGGCGGTGATCTACGATCCGTTGACCCGCCAGATGCTGGCCGCCGCCGGGCTGTTTGCCGGCATGGGTCTCGAGCTGCCGTCGCAGGCGGTGACATCGCAGGCGCAAGGGGGCGATGTCCTGGTGCTGGCGGCGGGCGATGGCACGCGCGTCCAGGCGGTCGCCCGGCTCGAACTCGACGCCGCCGCTGATGCTGATGATCGGCCGGCCGGTGGACCCGGCGATCCTGGAG
The DNA here is from genome assembly GCA_963758595.1 of uncultured Alphaproteobacteria bacterium. Taxonomy (GTDB): domain Bacteria; phylum Pseudomonadota; class Alphaproteobacteria; order Acetobacterales; family Acetobacteraceae; genus JAMXLO01. The sequence continues at coordinate 240,250 of CAVWWB010000019.1, read as the reverse complement.
CACATGACGCGCACCGAACAGGCGGTCGCGGAATACCAACGGCTTGATGCGAACCGTTCATGGCTTCAGGTGGCGTTCGCCTGGATATTCGCGATCGTCGCGGTGCTGGTGCTGCTGGCGGCCGTAGCGATCGGACTGGTGCTGGCGAACCAGATCGCCCGACCGATCGGCGGCCTGATCCAGGCGGCCGAAAGGGTACGCGGCGGTGATCTCGGCGTGCGGGTTGCCGAAGCACCGACCGGGGACGAGTTGGCCGGGCTGTCGCGGGCGTTCAATCGCATGACGGGCCAACTGGCGGCACAGCGCAGCGAGCTGATGGAGGCGTACAGCCAGATCGACGAGAGACGGCGCTTCACCGAGACCGTACTGTCCGGCGTCTCGGCCGGCGTGATCGGTCTCGACGCATCGGGCCGGATTGAGCTGCCGAATTGCGCAGCCGACGACCTGCTTGGGCTGGATCTGCTGTCGGCGGTCGGACGCGAGTTGGCGGATGTGGTGCCGGAATTCGCCGATCTGCTGCATGAGGCGGCGGCATCGCCCGAGCGTGCGAGGACGGCGGAAATCCAGATCGGTCCGGCGACCCGCCGCCGCACGCTGCTGGTGCGCATTGGTGCCGATCTATCCGGCGGGCGCACCGATGGGTTTGTTGTGACGTTCGACGACATCACCGAATTGCAGTCAGCGCAGCGCAAGGCGGCTTGGGCCGATGTGGCTCGCCGTATCGCGCATGAGATCAAGAACCCGCTAACACCGATCCAGCTTGCCGCCGAACGACTGAAGCGGCGGTTCGCACGCGAAATCGCCTCGGATCCTGGAAACCTTCACCCAGTGCGCGGACACGATCATTCGCCATGTCGGCGATATCGGACGGATGGTCGATGAATTCTCGAGTTTTGCGCGCATGCCGCAGCCGGTGATCAAACTGGAGGACGTCGGCCGTATCGCCCGCGAAGTGCTGGTGCTGCAGAAGACCGCACGCCCGCAGATCGCGTGGCACAGCGAGATTCCCGAACGTGGACCGATGGCACCATGCGATCGTCGGCTGGTCAGCCAGGCTCTGACCAACCTGTTGCAGAACGCCGCCGACGCGGTGGCGATGCGCGCAGCGGCCGGCAGCATCGGCGTGCGGGTAGAACATGACAACGACGATGTCCGCATCGTCGTGACGGACGACGGCATCGGCCTGCCGCAGCAAGATCGTGCGCGGCTGACCGAACCCTACGTAACACACAAGCCAAAGGGCACGGGGTTAGGCCTCGCGATTGTCAAGAAGATCATGGAAGACCACAGGGGACGTTTGACGCTGGACGACAGACACGATGGTGCGGGCGCGGTGGCCGCGCTGATCCTGCCGGCAAAGGTGTCTGATGGCGTATGATATTCTGATCGTCGACGACGAACCGGACATCAGGATGCTGATCGACGGCATCCTGCGCGACGAAGGCTACGAGACGCGTGGCGCCGGAGATGCCGATGCGGCGATTGGTTCATTCCGCGTCCGGCGGCCATCGCTGGTCATTCTCGATGTCTGGCTGCAAGGCTCGCGCATGGATGGGCTGGGGCTGCTGGAGTTGTTCCGGAGCGAAGAGCCGCAGGTGCCGGTGGCAATGATCTCGGGTCACGGCACGATCGAGATGGCGGTGCAGGCGATCCAACAGGGTGCCTACGACTTCATCGAGAAGCCCTTCAAGTCCGATCGTCTGCTTCTGGTGGTTCGCCGCGCACTGGAAGCCGCGGCATTGGCGCGCGAGAACGCCGAGTTGCGGTTGCGCGCCGGCCCGGAAACCACGCTCACCGGCGATAGTGCTGCAATCAGCGGGCTGCGCGCGGCCCTGGAGCGCGTTGCGCCGACCGGCTCACGTGTACTGATCCAGGGACCCGCGGGCAGCGGCAAGGAGGTTGTCGCCCGCATGGTGCACGCGCGCTCACGGCGTGCCGAGGGGCCGTTCGTGGTGCTGAACTGCGCCACGCTGGCGCCGGGCCGCTTCGAGGAGGAGCTTTTCGGCCTGGAGGCCGGGCCAGACCCGGCGGCACAGCCGCGGCGTGCCGGGGTGCTGGAGCGTGCGCACGGCGGCACGCTGCTGCTCGACGAAGTCTCTGATATGCCGCTTGAGACGCAGGGCAAGATCGTACGCGCCTTGCAAGACTTCGACCTTCGAACGGCTTGGCGGTTCGTTGCGCGTGAAAGTGGACGTGCGGGTCCTGTCCACCACCAACAAGGATCTGCAGAACGAGATCGCCACCGGACGGTTTCGCGAGGACCTGTACTACCGATTGGCGGTCGTGCCGCTGCGAATACCGGCGCTTGAAGGAGCGGCGCGAGGACGTGCCGCCCCTGGCGCAACATTTCATGTTGCGTTCCGCCGAGAATGCGGGGATGCAGCCGCGCGAGTTGTCGGTCGATGCGCTTGCGGCGCTGCAGGCGTATGACTGGCCTGGCAACGTGCGGCAGCTGCGCAACCTATTGGACTGGTTGCTGATCATGGCGCCGGGCAGCGCCGCTGACCCGATCCGGGCCGACATGCTGCCGCCGGAGATCGGCGCCAATGCGCCGGCGTTGCTGAACATCGATCCGACCGCCGATATCATGGGCCTGCCGTTGCGCGAGGCGCGCGACCTGTTCGAGACGCAGTACCTGCAGGCGCAATTGGTGCGCTTTGGCGGCAACATCAGCCGCACGGCGCAGTTCGTCGGCATGGAGCGCAGTGCATTGCACCGAAAACTCAAGCAGCTGGGCGTAAATTCCGAAGAGAGGGTAGGGGGCTGATCGCTGCATGAGCGATCTCTACGACACCGACGTCGTGATCTGGTCAGAGCGCCAGGCGGCACTCCTGCGCCGGCGTGCGGCCGGGGAGCTGGTGAACGAAGCCGACATCGACTGGCGCAATGTGGCGGAGGAGATCGAGGACGTGGGGCGAAGCGAATTGCGGTCATGCCGCTCGCTGTTGCGCCAGGCACTACGGCACATGCTCAAGACTGAGGCTTGGCCGCTGGCCCGCGATGCGCCCACGTGGCGGGCCGATGCGATCGACTTTCGCCGCCAGGCACGCGACGCCTTCACACCGTCCATGCGGCAGAAGATTGATCGTGGCGCAGCTCTACCGCGATGCACGCGACGCACTGCCCGAGACGGTCGATGGCCAGCCGCCGCTGAATGTGCCGGAGGAATGCACTGTGACGCTCGACGAATTGCTGGCGGATGGGCGTAACTGACAGTCGCGTTGCCTGTAACGCGTGGCCACGCCTGCACAACCTGCGTGCTCCACATGACCGATCGGCCCCCGGCCACAGAACCAGAGACGGAGTTTGCGAGCTGTTGCAGGCTGCCGTCAGCCCGCCGATCTGCTATGGTTCTCTCGCCAGTCGTATGGAGGTTGCGATGGACGCGTTGCCAGAACGGGGATTTTCGCTCGGCCGTGCGGAGCGGCAGCGTATTCGTTCGGGAGCGTTCACCGGACCGACCTCCGGGCTGGCGGCCGGCAATGTGCAGGCGAACCTGGTGATCCTGCCGCGCGCGCTTGCCAACGATTTCCTTCGCTTCGCCCAGGCCAATCCAAAACCGTGTCCGGTGCTGGCGGTGTCGGAACCTGGCGATCCCGGCTTTCCGACGCTGGGGCGCGACCTCGACATCCGTACCGACCTGCCGCGCTACCGCGTCTGGCGGCATGGTGAGCTGGTCGAAGAACCGACTGATGTGAACCACGTCTGGCGCGACGATCTGGTGAGTTTCGCTATCGGCTGCTCCTTCTCGTTCGAGGAGGCGCTGATCGAGGATGGCATCGAGGTGCGCCACATTGCCTGCGGCAGCAATGTGCCGATGTACCGGACATCCATCCCGTGCGTGCCGGCCGGCGTGTTCCATGGCCCGCTTGTGGTCTCGATGCGGCCGCTGAAACCGGCCGACGCGATTCGCGCGGTGCAGATTACGTCGCGATTTCCGTCGGTGCATGGCGCACCGGTGCATCTGGGGATGCCGGAAATGATCGGGATCAAGGATATCGCCGCGCCGGACTACGGCGACGCGGTGCCGGTCGGGGCGGATGAGCTGCCGGTGTTCTGGGCATGCGGCGTGACGCCGCAGGCGGCGATCGCGGCGGTGAAGCCGGAGTTCTGCATTACCCACGCCCCTGGAGCGATGCTGATCACCGACCTGCGCAATACCAAGCTGGCGGCACTTTGACCGCAGCCGCGCGCACAGGCGGTGGATCGCATCGAGGCGTTGATCCAGCAGGAAGTCGGACGCAACCTCGGTGGTTTGTTCGAAGCCGCGAAAGGTGGATTGTGGGCAGCCGCCTCGGCGCTTGCCAGCGCGCCTCGCCTGTCGGTCGGCATCATCACCGGTTTCTACGTGCCGCTTGGCGAACCGCCGGCAGCGGAGACCGACGGGCCGGTCGGTGCCGCGATGCTTGCCGGTGCATTGCGGCGGATCGGTGTGCCATGCCGCGTTGCGACCGACGAACCGTGTCGGGTGACCTGCCGGGCGGCGTTGCGCGGGCAGCGATGTTCCGCTGGACGTCGTGCCGCTCGGGCGGCGCAGTCGATACTGCAGCGGCGCAATGGTGCGGATTCGGCGTGACCCATGCGATCTCGATCGAACGCTGCGGGCGCAGTGCCGATGGCGCGCCGCGCAATATGCGTGGCGAGGATATCAGCGCCTTCACCACGCCGCTGGACGGGCTGTTCCTGGCGCCCTGGTGGCAGAAGATCGCGATCGGCGACGGCGGCAACGAGATCGGCATGGGCTCTTTGCCCGCATCGTTGATCGGGTCCTACGTGGCGCATGGCGAGAAGATCGCCTGCGCCACACCAGCCGAGCACCTGATCGTCGCCGGCGTTTCGAACTGGGGTGCCGATGCACTGATCGGCGCATTGGCCGCTACTGCGACAGGACTGGCGCGAAGCCTTGATCGACTGCCTGGATGCGGAGCGCGAGGCAGCGATCCTGCGCACCGCGGTGAACGAGGGCCCCGCGGTGGATGGCGTGACGCGACAACGCACGCTTACGGTCGATAGCCTGCCGATCGAGGTGCACCAGGAGAAGCTGCGGGATTCGCGCCGCAGTATCCGACAGCAGAGGAGCGTCGCCCGCATGCGACGCACGATCCGCCGCGTGAATCGGATACTCGAACCACAGGGCGATGTGTCGACCTTCACGGAAAGTCGACACCGGTGGAGGCGCATGCGACGACGTGAGTTCGTCTGCGAGGCATATCGCTTCGCGCCGGAGAGCGGAACCCTCTCGCTGCATTATCGCCTTCGATACCGGCGAGTGCTTCCAGGAGCGCATCGTGTTTCCGGCCGGTGTGCAGCCGAACGAAGCGTTGGACCGGGTATTCCGCCTGCTGCTGCTGGCATGCGGGGTCAGCTATTACAAGGCTTTTGCGCCGGAGCGGATTCGCTGTGCGGCCTTTGAGTTGGACGCCCCGACTGCGCAGTTTTTCACCGCATTCTACGTGAAGGGACTGGCCGAGTTTGCCTGGCGCAATGGCATCGACCTCGGTGGCGTTCGGTTCGAGCCGAATGGTGCAGAGCTGGCGCCCCCGGTGCAACTGGACCTGCCGCGGCTGACCTGCGTGCCGGTCGGTGGCGGCAAGGATTCTATCGTGACCATCGAATGCCTGAGGCAGGCAGGCGAACCTCTGGTGCTGTTCTCGCTGGGAAGCGCGGCGCCGATCGATGCGACAATAGCCCGCGCCGGCCTGCCGGCGATCAGGGTGACCCGTCGGCTCGATCCCACGCTGTTCGCGCTGAACGAGGCAGGCGCGTTGAACGGGCATGTGCCGATCACCGGCATTCTGAGCATGATCGTGCTCGCCTGCGCCATCATGTGCGGCTTCGATACAATAGCGATGTCGAACGAACACTCGGCCAGCGCGCCGAATGTAGCCGACGTGAACCACCAGTACAGCAAGTCGTTCGAATTCGAGCAGTCGTTCAGCCAGCTGCTGGATCAGCATGTCGTCCGCGGCGTGCGATATTTCTCCCTGCTGCGGACATTGTCCGAAGTCGCGATTGCACGACGCTTCGCGCGGCACCCTGAGTACTTATCGGAGTTCCGTAGTTGCAATACCGCGTTCCGCCAGGCGACGGAGCGGCGCGGCACTAACTGGTGCTGCGATTGTCCGAAATGCCGCTTCGTGTTTTTGGTGCTGGCGCCCTTCGTGGAACGACGACAGCTGGCGTCTACGTTCGGGCGCGACATGCTGGACGACGCTGATCAGATCGACGGCTTCGCCGAACTGTGCGGATTGCTGCGGCACAAGCCGTTCGAATGTGTGGGCGAGATCGAGGAGAGCGCCGCAGTGATGGCGTATCTCGCCAGGCAGGCAGCATGGCGCGACGCGACTGTGGTACGTGCCTTGGCACCACGATTGCCCGGCGGCGATTTCGACGCGCTGTTTGGTATGCGTGGGCCGCATCTGGTGCCGCCGCGCTATCTGGCGATGCTCGATGCATGTGGCTGAGCTGCAGGGGCTGCGGATCGCGATCTGGGGTTACGCCCGTGAAGGCCGCGCCGCGCTGCGGTTCCTGCGGCAACGCGATCCCGCGCTGGACATCACGGTGCTGGACGATGGCGAGGCACACGTCGCCGAAGCGCCGCTGATCAGCGGACGCACAGCGATTGCCGAGGCGATCGGCGGTTTCGATGTGGTGGTGAAGTCCCCAGGCATCAGCCTGTACGATCCGCTGGTGCTGCGGGTGAAGGCGGCGGGTGTCCGGATCACCTCGCTGCTCAATCTGTGGTTTGCTGACCCGCCACCGTGCCGCACCGTTTGCGTCACCGGCACCAAGGGGAAGAGCACGACCACTGCGTTGATCGCGCATATGCTGCGCGGCGTGGGCTGGCATGCGATGGCGGCGGGCAATATCGGTGTGCCTGTGACCGAGCTGCCGCGGGACGGGCTGGATGCCGCGGTGATCGAGGTATCGAGCTATCAGGCGGCGGATTTCGCCGGGCAGTGCGATATCGCCGTATTGACGTCGCTGTTTCAGGAGCATCTCGACTGGCATGGCAGCGTCGCGGCGTATCGGCGCGACAAGCTGAACCTGCTGCTGCATGCCCGGCGCGCTTTGATCAATCGCGATGCACTGGGCGTGGTTGGCGAAGTGATCGATCTGCACAATCTCTCGCATGTGCCGTTTGGCGTGGAGCCGGATATGTCGGTGAACAACCGCTACCTGGCGAGGCCGCATAACTTGGCCAATCTGGCAGCCGCATTGGCAGTGGCGAGGGAATTCGGCATCGACACCGCGGCGGCCCTGCGCGCGGCGGAGGATTTTCCGCCACTGCCGCATCGGCAGCAGGAGATCGGCGAGATCGACGGCGTGCTGTTCGTGGACGACAGCATCTCAACCACACCGGAGGCGACAATCGCCGCGCTGGACGTGTACCGCGATCGCCCGGTGACGGTGATCGTTGGCGGCCACGATCGCGGAATCGACTACACGCGGCTGATCGAACGGCTGCGGACAGCACCGAAGCCCGGCCTGGTTTTGATGGACGCGAGTGGCAAGCGCATCGGGAAGGTCCTCGCTACTGCCAGTCGGGTCGAGACGATGGACCAGGCGGTAGCCGCGGCGCGGCGGATTACGCCTGTGGGCGGCGTCATTCTGCTGTCGCCAGCAGCGCCAAGTTACGGGCGGTACCGCAGTTTTATCGAGCGCGGCGAGGACTTCGCCCGCTGCGTTCGCAACACTGATCCAGATACGTCTTCGCCTCCCTACGGAGATTAGCTTTGGAAGCGCATCTCGTAACAGAATACGACCGCATGTTTTGCTATTGGCGTAGCAGAATCGAGCGGCGCGAACACAATCGCAGTGAGCCCAAGGAGGGCGGGAGTTCGCCCGAGAGGCTTGGCCGTTTGTAACGTTACCCTATGTCACTGACGGATTCATCCTCGCATAACCCCATCGGATCAGTGTCCTCGGACAGGATATCAAACACGAGTTAAACCAATGAGCATTCTGTTGGAGCATCCAACGTGGCCCACCGCCTGATCACGTGTAGTGACGCGCCATCCATGGCGGACTTTTGGACGATCTTCCAAGCGCTCGACGATGCAACCGCGCTGGTTGTCGGCCCTGCCCAGATCCAACCTCTTGCTGTGCTGCTACACGACTGCAAGGGCGTGGTCATTGGTGGGCTCTGGGGTCGCACCATTTATTCGTGGCTCATGATCGAGATGCTGGTTGTCCCGCCCGCATTGCGTAAGCAAGGCGTAGGCTCGGCGCTAATGCGCAGAGCCGAGAGAGTAGCCTGCGAGCGCGGCTGTATTGGCATGCAGGTTTCTACATTCGACTTTCAAGCCAAGGATTTCTATGAGCATCTTGGCTTCACGGTCTTCGGCGCGCAGGAGAATATCCCGCCCGGTCATAAGCTGCTGTATCTCAGCAAAAAACTCGATCCAGCGTTGTCGCTTCCAAGCGAGCACGATGAAGCGGCCCAATCCAGTCGGCGGAGCATGTTGCTGGCCAGTTCGTGGATGCCCCCTTCTGCAGCAGCTTGATGTCGAGCACTGGAATGCGCAGCCGAGGCGCACCTCCTGGTTCCCACCGGCTTCGCAGACCCGGGCCGCGGGAACGACGTGCGGTAGCTGATCGGCTAGGCTTAGAACAGCCGCCGGGTCGCGAGCCGCGCGCCTTCGGCCATCGCCGCCAGCTTGGCCCACACCACGTCCTCCGCAACGCGGCCGCGCCCGGCGGAAGTATCGAAACCGCAGTCGGTTCCGGCCATGACGCGTCGTGGATCGCCGACCGCGCGCGCCACCTGCTCGATGCGATCGGCCACCACCTCGGGATGCTCGACGAAGTTGGTCAGAGGATCGATCACACCCGCGACGATCGATCTGGTCGTCGCCGAGTGGCAGATCCTTCAGGCAGCGATACTCGTGCGCATGGCGCGGATTGGCGAACGGCAGCACGAACCCGCCCACTTTCGCCTGTCGGATCGCCGGCAGGACTTCGGGCAGTGCGACGTCGCAATCGTGCGGACCTTCGTAATTGCCCCAGCACGCGTGCAGCCGCACCATCTCGCGCGGAACGTTGACCAGCGCGTCATTGATCGGTCGCCACCACGCGTTCGACGAAGCCGACGAACTCGCCCAGCGGGCGGTCCTGGTAGGTGATGTGCCGCTCCATCGCCAGGTCCGGCGCGTCGATCTGCAGCACAAAGCCATGCTGCACGATCGCCTCGTATTCCACCTGCAAGGCGCGACCGACAGCGGCAAGATATGCATCGTCGCTGTCATACCAGCGATTGCGCATCGCGGCGGCGATGATGCCGGGCGACGGCGCGGTCATGAACGCTTCGGCATAGCGGCCCTGCACCGCATCCAGCGCGGCCTGGAGGTCAGTGCACTCCGCCTCGACCGCGGCGCGATCGAGGTATCGCACCTCGCCGATCGCCTCGGGCACGCCGCCGAGATTGCTGATCGACTCGTTGACCGCGTCGTGCGCCGCCTTCCAGGCCGCGAAGGCCGGATAACGCGTCGCGTCGGCGAACACCCTGCGGGTCCAGCCGCCACCGAAGCCGCTCATGCGATGGCGAACGTAAAGAAAGAACGCCTCGCGCTGCTGCTCGCCGTTGTTGGGGATGTCCATGCCGGCGGCAATCTGCTTGGCCACGACATCGTGGACCGCCTGCTTGCCGACACGATCCAGTTCGCCCGGCATCGATCGCGTCGCCGCGTGAGCGGCGAATGTAGAGCTCGGTCAGCGCCGCCGGGCGCGGCAGGCTGCCGGTATGCGTTGTCAGTATTCTGTCCTGGCTGCGCTGCATCGGGTGCTCCGGTATACTGCTTTTTCGCGTGCTTAGAACTTCCGGCGATTCCGCCCTTCGGTCATCACGCTCAAGGTGGCTTCAAGCCGCGTAGATGTCCTCGAGTTGGATCGTGATGCCCGGTGGATCGAGCCGGATCGGACCCTCGGTGAAGACCTCGGTGCGGATATCCCCATCGTCGCCACGGCGATGATGGGCCACTTTCGGTCGGTCCGGCCAGACGATCAGATAGTGGCGCACCGAAGGCAGCCGGAAATACTCACCGAATTTGAAGCCGCGGTCATTGGCACTGGTACTCGGCGAAAGCACCTCGACGATGATCAGAGGGTCGGGCACCGTTGTCTCCGTGCCCGGTAGCGGATCGCCACACCGAACGATTGCATCGGGTTCATAGTCGCTGTCATCGATCTGCACCGTCATGCCGTCGGGATAGGCGGTACACGGCAGGCCGGCGGCTCGGATCGCCTGGCGCAAGGCGTCTCGCACATTGCCTTTCGCCAGTGCATGTTCCGAGCGCTCGGGCGCCATCGAGACCACCACGCCGTGCACCCGCTCGTAGCGGCCGGGACGTCCTTCGACCCATGCCTGATACTCATCGCGGGTCATCCGAAGGTCAGGCTCGATCGGCTCACGCGCTGCGCTCATAGCTGCTTCCCCGGGCGGCTTGCTCAGGTCATCGCCTGCTCGAACACGCCGGTGTAGCCGAACAGACCGACCGCACCGCCGGTGTGCAGGAACACCACGGTCTCGCCGCGCCGGAATTCCCCCTTGCGGATCAGATCGATCAGCCCGGCCATCGCCTTGCCGGAATAGACCGGATCGAGCAGCACGCCTTCGAGCCGCGCCAGCATCAGCACCGCCTCGGTCATGCCTGGGGTCGGCTGGCCATAGCCCGGACCGACATAGTCGCAGTTCGCCACCACGGCGGATCGGGAAATGCCGCCTTTGACGCCGACATAATCGGCGGTCGCCTCGGCCAGACGGTGCACATTCGCTTCCTGCCGGTCCTTCGGTGCGCGCACGCCGATGCCGAGCACCGGGATGCCGGCGTTGCAGCCTTCCAGCCCGACCAGCAGCCCCGCCTGCGTCCCGGCACTGCCGGTCGCGGTGACCAGGCGGTCGATCCGCAGTCCCATCTCGTCGGCCTGCTGCAGCAGTTCCTGCGCACAGGAGACATAGCCGAGTGCACCGACCCGGTTGGACCCGCCACCGGGAATGACGTAGGCGCTTCTCGCCCGCCGCCCGCAGCAGCCTCGCCCTTCGCTTCGGCCTCGGCGTTCATGTCCAGGCCGCCGGGCGGTACTCGATCGCGCAGTCGAACAGCCGGTCGAGCAGCACGTTGCCGCTGTTCAGATAGTCCCGGTCATTGGTCTCGATCCGGTGCTCCAGCAGCGCCGTGCACTTCATCCCGAGGCGCCGCGCGACTGCGGCGGTCTGGCGCACGTGGTTGGACTGCACCGCGCCCTGGGTCACCAGGTGGGTCGCGCCCTGCGCCCGAGCCTCGCCGACCAGCCACTCCAGCTTGCGCACCTTGTTGCCGCCGGTCGCCACCACGGTGCAGTCGTCGCGCTTGATCCAGATGTCCGGCCCACCGAGGTGTCGGCTCAGATTGGTGAGCTGCTCCAGTGGCGTCGGGGTAGGGAACAGGCGAACGCGGGGGAAGCGGGCGAGGTGCATGAAATCTCCTGCCAACAGCGCAGACTGCTGTAATGTCCAGCATCCTGCGGCGTCCCACAATGCGGATGGCAGGGGCGCCAGGCCCAGTGACAAACGCGTCCGGACGCCCCAAATTCGGGTGGTCAAGACTGGGAGAGAGCGATGCGTATTCTGCGACGTCGTGGCTGGGAACTGCCGGAGCGGCTGGTGACCCCAGAGGCGCTTGTGCTGGGGCGGCGCACCGCGCTTGCCGGCGCAGGGTCGATCGCGCTGGCAGCCAATGCGCGCGCGGCGGAGGTGCAGCGCAACCCAAAATACCTCGCCCGGCCGCCCAATCACCGAAGAAAAGTACGCGACGACGTATAACAACTATTACGAGTTCGATGACGGCAAGGACCTCTGGCGGGCGGCGCAGGTGCTCAAGCAACGCCCCTGGTCGATCAGCCTGGAGGGGATGCTCAAGCAGCCGCGCACCATCGGCATCGACGATCTGCTGAAACAGGTGCAGCTCGAGGAGCGGGTGTATCGTCACCGCTGCGTCGAGGCCTGGGCGATGACGGTGCCGTGGACCGGCTTCCCGCTCAGCCAGTTGCTGTCGATCGCCGAGCCGCTGGGATCGGCGAAATACGTCGTGTTCGAGACGGCGCAGGATCCCGAAGATGCCGGGGTTGTCGTCGCCATTCTATCCCTGGCCGTATATCGAAGGGCTGGCGATCGACGAGGCCGCCAACGAGTTGGCGTTCATTTCGACCGGGATGTACGGCAAGGCGCTGCCGCCCCAGGACGGCGGCCCCATTCGGCTGACGGTGCCCTGGAAATACGGCTTCAAGTCCGGCAAGGCGGTGGTGAAGATCAGTTTCACCGACAAGCGGCCGGTCAACTTCTGGCAGGCGATCCAGCCGGCCGAGTATGGCTTCTGGGCCAATGTGAACCCGGACGTGGCGCATCCGCGCTGGAGCCAGGCACGCGAGCGCCTGCTGGGCAGCAACGAAATGGTGCCAACCCAGATCTACAACGGCTATGGTGAGTTCGTCGCATCGCTTTACACCGACCGGAAAAACGAGAAACTATTCATGTGATGACGCAACGCATCCTCGCCGTCCTGTCCGCCGCGCTGCTGGTCGGAGCCGTCGCCCTGGCGATGCTCGGGCCGCCCGAGGTGCCGCTGGGACAGGTGCTGTTCATGATCAACCACGACCTGATGGAGGCGGTGCACGGCTTCATCGGCACCCATCTGGCGTCGTGGCTTTGGGACTATCGGCTGGTGCCGTTGCTGGTGCGCCCGGCCTGGCTGGTGCCGGCGGCGGTCGGCCTGATCTGCGGCGGCGTGTCGCTGTCACTGTCCACGCGCAAGTCGGCACACCGATCGCATCGGCGCAGTTGACCAGGGCGCACTTGGCCGGGGCGCAGTCGACCAGGTGCTGCGCTGTTCTGGCCGGCATCGTGCTGCTGGCGACGGCGGCATGCACCGCGCCGCCGCCCAAACCCGAGGCGGCGGCATTCGTCACCGTTGCTTCGCAGCCCGCCAATGTCGGCGACGCAAAGATCGCGGCCCTGGCGTATCATGACTTCAGGCCAATACGCCCGTGACCTGGTGACGGTGGCCGACCAGGCTGCGGAGTGGATACGCGACCGAGCAGGTTCCGCTGCAAAACCGGCATTCGTCCTGGACGTCGATGAGACGGCTTTGTCGAACTGGGAGGTGCTCAGGCGGGACGATTTCGGCCGACCGGTGCCCGGCCCCTGCGATGCCGCACTCGATACGCCTTGCGGCTGGGCAGCCTGGGACCTGCTCGGGCGTGATCCGGCGATCGAGCCGACCTTGCGGGTGTTCAACCTCGCCCGGTCGCTGAACGTGACGGTGTTCTTCATTACCGGCAGGCCGGAGAGCCAGCGCGCCGCGACCGAGCGCAATCTGGTGAATGTCGGCTATGGTGGCTTTGCCAGGCTCTATCTGGTGCCGGAGGGTGCGCATTTCGCCTCGGCTGCCGACTTCAAGGCACCGATCCGCGCGCAGATCCAACAGGCGGGGTACACGATCATCGCCAATATGGGCGACCAGCCGTCCGATCTGATCGGCGGCCACGCGGAAAAGAAGTTCCTGCTGCCCGATCCGTTCTATCGGGTGCCCTGAACGCGCGTACCCAGGCGATTTGCCTTCGGCTATCGCGCTCTATGGGCCTGACATGCTCCAGGCCTTGAAGTCGCTATCGGAGACGGTCGGCAGCTTCTTCAGGAAGGCGACGATGGACCAGATTTCCTGATCGGATACACCGGTCGCGCCAAAGCTGGGCATAGCTGTCATTCGGATGCCGTTCTTGATGACCCAGAACAACTTGGCGGGCTCGGCGCTGCCGACAACGTCCTTGAGATCTGGCGGTCCCGGGTTCAGGCCTTCGGAGAACTTTGCCCAGGTCACGCCAGGACCGCCATGGCAATTGACGCATCCGCGTTCCAGAAACGAATGCGCGCCAGCACGGATGGAGCCGGGATCGTCGAGCGTGCCTGGAGCCGTGTCGTTGGCGTGGCGATTGATCGAGGCGATGCGTATATGCTCCAACGCCCACGCAGCGAATCCATTGTCCTGTTCGCTCGCGGCGACATTGTAAAAGCCGCCGAACAGAAACACGCAGGCGGCGACCACGACGATGATCGCCAAGGCGCCGATGAGTGCCAGAAATCGCACCTTGGTTCCCCCCGATGGCGACGAAAATGGCTTTAGCTAGCGTATCGAGGCAACCGATGCGCGCGGATGAATAGCCATGCTTCTATCCGCGTGCACCGCGAGCGCTATCTGAGTAACCTCTGTACGTCAGGTCCCGATACCGCCCACGGCCAGGTACTTGATCTCGAGGTAGTCCTCAATCCCGTACTTCGAGCCCTCGCGTCCCAAACCCGACGCCTTCATCCCGCCGAACGGTGCCACTTCGGTGGATATGATGCCCTCGTTGATGCCGATGATTCCATATTCCAGCGCCTCGGCGACCCGGAAGACGCGCCCGACATCGCGAGAATAGAAGTAGGATGCCAGGCCGAACTCGGTGTCGTTGGCCAGTTTGATCGCTTCTGCTTCGGTCTTGAACCGGAATAGCGGTGCCACCGGGCCGAACGTCTCCTCGTGAAACATGATGGCATCCTTTCGGGACGTTCGCGAGAACCGTTGGCTCGAAGAAGTTGCCGCCCAGTCTGTGCCGCTTCCCGCCAGTGACCACCGACGCCCCGCGCTGCAGCGCATCCGCGATGTGCTGCTTCCACTTTCTTGACCGCATCGGCGTTGATCAGCGGGCCCTGCGTCACGCCCGGCTCCATCCCGTTCCCGACCTTCATCGCCTCGACGGCGGCTTTCAACTTGGCCGAGAACGCCTCATAGACTCCATCCTGCACCAGGATCCGGTTGGCACAGACACAAGTCTGCCCGGTGTTGCGGTACTTGCTCGCCATTGCGCCGACGATTGCCGCATCCAGGTCCGCATCGTCGAACACGATGAACGGCGCATTGCCGCCCAGCTCCATGCTGGTCTTCTTGATGGTTGGCGCACATTGTGCGAGCAGCTTGGCCCCGACTTCGGTTGACCCGGTGAAGGTCAGTTTACGGACCAGCGGATTGGATGTCAGTTCGGCTCCGGTTTCGCCGGACGGACCGGTGATGACGTTGCACACGCCCGCCGGCATGCCCGCGCGCTCGCACAACACCGCCATAGCCAAGCGCCGAAAACGGGGTCTGCGACGCGGGCCGAATCACGCCGGTGCAACCGGCGGCCCAACCCGGCCCAGCTTTGCGAGTGATCATCGCGGCGGGGAAATTCCATGGCGTGATCGCGGCGAACACGCCGATCGGTTCCTTCAGCACCAGGATGCGGCGGCCCTTCGCGTTCTGTGGGATCGTGTCACCGTAGACGCGCTTGCCTTCCTCGGCGAACCACTCGATGAAACTCGCAGCATAGGCGATTTCGCCCTTGCTCTCTGCCAGCGGTTTGCCCTGCTCGGCAGTCATAATCACGGCCAGATCGTCGGCGTTCGCCAACATCAGATCGTTGATCTTGCGCAGGATCGCCGCCCGTTCCTTGGCCAGCATGGCGCGCCAGGCACCCTGGGCATGATGTGCCGCTTCGATCGCGCGACGCGTCTCTGCCGCGCCCAGGGCCGGAACCTCACCGATCGGCTCGCCCGTCGCCGGATTCTTCACCACGATCGTGCGGCCGCTGTCGGCCTGCACCCACTTTCCATCGATGTAGTTGGCCTGCCGAAGCAGGGTCGGGTCCTTGAGCGGCAACGGAGAGGTTGGGTTCAGCATGGCGGGTTCCTCCTTGCCCCCAAGATAGGATGCCCACCTGGCAGTGTCAGCGCCTCACAGCGCAGCCCGGCTGTGCGATGGCAGCGGGTAAGCCCGCGGCCGAGCTACCATTGTTCGGCAGGGATGGTGTCCGGGCGCAGGCGGTAGCCACCCCCTTCGGTTACCAGGAGTGAGGGGTTGGCGGGTCCGCCTCGATCTTCTGGCGCAATCGATAAATGTGGGTTTCCAGCGTATGGGTCGTCACGGCGGAATTATAGCCCCACACTTCGTGCATCAGCATTTGTCGGTTCACAGCCGTATCGGACCGGTAGAGGAATTTCAGGACCGCGGTCTCCTTCTCCGTCAGGCGGATACGGCGGTTTCTTCCCACGTCATGCAGCATCTTTCTTGGCCGGGCGGAAGGTGTAAGGGCCGACCGGGAACACCGCTTCTTCGCTGCGATCGAAGTTGCGCAATTGGGCGTGCAAACGCGCCAGCAGCTCGTGCGCCCGGAAGGGTTTCGCGATGTAGTCGCATGCACCCGAGTCGAGGCCCGCGGATGACATCCGTCTCCTCGGTCGCACCGGTCAACATGATGATCGGGCATGTTGTGACCTTGCCGGCGCAGCCTGGCGCAGTAGTCGCGGCCATCTCCGTCCGGCAGCCAGATGTCCAGGATCAACGCGTCGAAGTGAACATTCTCGTCAGCAAGCTGGCGTTCCGCAGCCTCGATGCTGGTTGCTTTCGCGACCGAAAATTCTTGGGTTTCCTCGAGGTATTCGCCAAGCATTTCCAGCATAGTCTCGTCATCCTCGACGAGGAGGATTGGTCGACGGTTTGGCATTGCCATACTCCCCACCATTTTGGCATTTTCTCGTTGGTCAAGCGAAAGAGGAGGGCAGTTCGTGGCGAAATTCGGTCACGAACCCGTCGCAATACCGTGAGTTTCACGATGGGGCGCCATATTGGGGCGCCATATTCTTCACGTCCACGCGATTATCGGCCCACCGCGCCAGCCACCTCGAAGGCGCCATGCCAGATCATTGTTCCCGCTACGTATAGGACGATCAGCAGCCCAACCCAGGCAATCCACCGCTGCCGTTCCAGCAGGTGCGCGAGCAGATTGGCTGCGACACCCATCAGCAACACGCTTAACAGCAACCCCACCGCCAAAACCCACGTGCTGCCGTGCGCTGCACCCGCGACGGCCAGAACATTGTCCAGACTCATCGAAAGGTCGGCCACGATGATCTGGGTGAGCGACTGACAAAGCGACTTCGAGCGACCGGATTCGCCCGACCGGCACGTGCGGCCACCGGAGTTCCCGAAACATTCTCCAGCACACCCAAAGCAGCAGCAGCCCACCGGCGAGCAGCAGCCCAATGATTTCCAGCAACTGCAGAGCGACAGCGCCGAGTGCAATGCGGATCACTGTTGCGCCAAGAATGCCCAGGATAATGGCGGGCCGCCTCTGATGGGCCGGCAATCCTGCCACAGCCATCCCGACCACGACGGCATTGTCGCCGGCGAGCGTGACGTCGATCAGAATGACTTGCGCCAGCGCGGCTAGATCTTGGGTCAGCGCAATCTGGTCCATGCAATGCAGCCCTTGTCAGCTCCCGGCGCAGCGTCTAAAGCACGATGAGGTCAGGTTTGACCTCATTGTGCTTTAGCTACTCCATTTGAGCGCGTGATTCAGACCTCCGCGCCGATTCGGCCTCCGGTCATCACGCGCTAGCTGGCCTTACAGTAGGACGAGACAGGGCAGCGATGGTTCCGCGTTATACCAGACCCGAGATGGAAGCTATCTGGGCGCCGACGAACCGCTTCCGAATCTGGTTCGAGATCGAGGCGCTTGGCGGCGGAGGGTATGGCGAGGATCGGCGCTATTCCCGAAGCAGCGGCGCGCAATATCCGCGACAGGGGACGGGCGAGGATCGCAGCGATCAGTCTGGCAGATGTCGATCGCATCGAGGCGATCGAGCGGGAAACGCGGCATGATGTGATCGCGTTCCTGACCTGGCTGGCCGAGGGATCGGCGAGGACAGCCGGTTCGTGCATCTGGGGATGACCAGCTCGGACGTGCTGGATACGTGCCTGTCCGTGCAACTGACCCAGGCGGCCGATCTGTTGTTGCAGGACCTCGATGCCGTGCTGGCGTCGCTCAAGACGCGCGCGTTCGAACATAAGCACACTCTAACCGTTGGCCGCAGTCATGGTATCCATGCCGAACCGACGACATTCGGACTGAAGTTGGCGGGGCATTACACCGAATTCGCGCGCGGCCGCGCAAGGCTGGAGCTGGCGCGTGCCGAGGTGGCGGTGGCGGCGATCAGCGGGCCGGTTGGGACCTTCGCGGCGGTTGATCCGAGGGTGGAAGCATATGTGGCGGAGAAGCTCGGGCTGGCGGCGGAGCCGGTGTCCAGTCAGGTCATTCCGCGCGACCGGCACGCGATGTTCTTTGCCACGCTCGCGGTGATCGCATCAGGCATCGAGCGTTTGGCGACGGAGGTGCGGCACCTGCAGCGCAGCGAAGTGCGCGAGGCGGAGGAATTCTTCCATCCCGGCCAGAAGGGCTCCTCTTCGATGCCGCACAAGCGGAACCCGGTGCTAAGCGAGAATCTGACCGGGCTGGCGCGCATCGTGAGATCAGCGGTGGTGCCGGCGCTGGAAAACGTGACACTGTGGCATGAGCGCGACATTTCGCACTCGTCGGTGGAGCGGGTGATCGCGCCGGATGCGACGATCGCTCTGGACTTCGCGCTGGTCCGGCTCGCGGGGATGATGCAGCGGCTGCTGGTTTACCCCGAGCGCATGGCGGCCAATCTGGCCAGCCTGGGTGGGGTGGTGCACTCGGGCGACGTGTTGCTTGCACTGGCGCGAGCGGGTATTCCGCGCGAGGACGCCTATGTCATTGTGCAACGAAATGCGATGGCCACGTGGGAGAAGCTGGGGACGCCTGACGGCCGCAGCTTCCGCGAGAATCTGCTGGATGATCCCGAAGTCGTGGGACGTGTGTCGGCCGCCGAATTGGACGCCGCACTGGATGCGCGCGCACACTTGGCGCAGGTGGACCATATATTCGAGCGGGTGTTCAGGTAGCGACACGGGTTCCCCGCGCGCCACTACAGCGTTTTCAGATACTCCAGCAGTGCCCCAATTGCGCGATCGGCACCGTGCTGGTAGCGATTTTCGCGTCGTTGGCACGTCCGGGCCGCGTGTGGTGGACGCCTCGGTGTTTCCTCGCATTCCCAGCTACATGATTGGCGAGAAAGCCGCCGATGCCAATGTGGCGGACGCCATGCGATAGCCATTTTCGCTGCCGCCGGTGCCATGCTGCCGGATATCATCCCGGCCCGCCGCCGGCGATGCGTCGCAGCCGGGGCTTCTCCGGTCGCGCAGTTGCGTCGAGCAATGCATGCAGTGCGGCCACCGTCTCAGGCGGGAGGCGATGAATGCTCCGGGCGAGGCGATTGGCCAGCGCAGTGTGCTCCGGAGTCAAACCGGCGGTGTTCACAGTCACCCGCGGATGCGACAGCCGTGCAAGCCGGGCGAGTTCTTCGGCATCATCCCAGATCAGGCCGAAGAATTCGTTGACCTGGTGCACCAGGCCGGCACTTGGCGCGCCGCGGCGGCCGTGTTCCAACGCGGAAAGATACGCCGCGGAGACCTGCAATTCCGCTGCCAGGCCCTGCAACGTGACGCCTCTCTCGGCCCGCAGCGCACGCAGTCGGGCGCCAAAAGGAGTCATACTGCTTTCATCCGGCCGCTTTCATCGGGGCCGTCGTAGCAGCAGGCGCACGGAGCCGGGATTGGCGGCGTGCGGATGCGTCGCAGCCAGTATCATGGAGCGGAACTCCGGCCGGTTAAGCCAGTGCGGTAGTTCGTGACGCAATATCCCGCCCTGACCGGTGACCACCTCAACGCAGCGCAACCCCTCTGCATGCGCGCTTCGGAGGAAGGCACCGAGCGCTTGGAAGGCCCGCTGTGCTGTGTGACCGTGCAGATCCAGGGTGCGGGTCGGTCGCAGTTTGCCAATCCGGAACCGGTGCCAGCGGGCGCTATCGAGACCGCCAGGCTGCGCGCCAATTGCCAGCGGCGGCGACGGAGTATGGGTGGCGCGCAGGGCAGGGGCCGGCCGATGACGGCCTGACGCAGTGGCAACGTCAGGCAGCGCTGGCAGCGCTGGTGGATTGCGGCCGGGCAGCGGTCTGATCCGGCTGGTGAAGCTTGCCCAGAGCGCGCGATCGGCTTCGGTCAGATCGGTGCGGCGCGGCATCGACATGGCGCCAGAGAGAGCAATACTGCACTGGCAAACGCAAGCGCCGCCAGCACCGTGTAGGCGACGGTATAGCCACCGGAGGCCGCCACCGCCGCGCCGAAGCTGGGCGGGATCAGCAGCACGCCGGCGAACATGACCGCCGTGCCCAGACCGGTTGCTTCGGTCCGGCGCGTGCCGCCGAGATGGGCGTATTCGGCATAGGCGACGCCGGTGTAACCCCCAGCCGTGCCGCCGGCTACGGCGACTACCAACAGCACGAGCGCGTGACTCCAGCGCGGCGTGAACGCGCCGGCGGCGACCGCGGCTGCCGCCATGCCGAACCCGTGCAGTGCCAGGGTGTGCGTCGGCGAGATCCAACGGTCCGCGATCCAACCCCAGACCGGACGGGTGGCTGCGCCGGCGATCTGATATAGCGCCAGTGCGCGGCCTGCGCTCACCAGGTCGAAGTGCACCGTGCTAGTCAGCTGCGTCGTCATGAAGGCGACGAAGCAGAGTTGCGTGCCGGAATAGATGAAGCTGGCGATCGACAGTCGCAACATCGGCCCGGCCTGCAGTAGCCGGAACGGTGCCAGCAGTGTGAGGCCGATCAGCTTTAGCCCGGGCTGCAAGTTCTTGTCCCACTGCCGGCGTGGGATCTGCAACAATGCGATTAGCAACAGCACGGCGGGGATTTCGGCCAGCAGCGTTTCACGCCAGCCGATGCGTACGTACCAAGGGCGGTAGCAGCAGCGAGCCCAGTACGCCGCCAAGCGGCACGCCGATCTGGCGCAGGGACATCACCATATTGAAAACGCGCGGTGGCGTCTGCGGCACCAGCAGATGGGTAGAGGCCGGTGCCGCGGCGCCATAGCCCAATCCCAGCACCACCGCAGCGGCGCCCAGCCAGGCGATGCTGCCGCCGGCAGTCAGCAGCAGCATGGCAGCCGTCGCGATGAGTACGCCCTGCAATGCCCGCACGCTGCCGTAGCGGTGGATGAAGCCAGGTGAGAGCAGGGCCGAGACAATGCCGACGCCGTAGGCGATGGCGACGAACAGGCCGACCAATTCGCCGCTGACGTGCAGCGTACTCGCGACCGCGGGTGCAATCGCAGGAAGTGAAAAGAGCGCCATCGTTGCCAGGGTCTGGGCGGCGAGCGAGGCGATCAGCGGCCACAACGGCATCACGACGATCGGGTGTCCTCGACCAGCACCACATGCAACCGGCGAGGGCCGTGTGCCCCGAGTTCCAGCGTCTGCTCGATGTCGGCGGAGCGCGACGGGCCGGTGACCAGCATGACATTGCGTGGCATCTCGCCGAGTTCACCGCGCAGCATGTCCCAGGCTTCCTCATACGCGCCGACAAGGCGGGACGCGCGCAGCAGAACGATCTCGGTGTCCGCCAGCAGGTTCAGGGTGGTGGGGCGTTGCGGTGCCGAGGGCAGCATGAGCGTTCCGGTCTCGGCGACACCGGCAAAAGCGTGCTGCAGGCCTACCACGTCGGTGGCCTCGGCGCGGCCCTCATGCAAGCGCAGCAGCGGGCGCTCCGCCCAGGGGATCGCCCGAAGTTCGGGATGCGGTGCCATCACGATATCGGTCGGCAGATTCTGGCTGGCGAGATAGCCGGCCACTGCTTCCGGCACGGCATCGAGGTCCGGCACTCGCGCGATGCTGCCGAATTCCTTCTCCACGTTGGCGATGAACAGCGCCACCTGCCCGGAATGCGGCAGTCGGGACCGGGCGGGAATCAGATGACGTGGATGCTGCGCCAGCCGGCCCCGCAACATCGCAGTTTGGTCGGTCGGCAGGGGGCCGCGACGCAGGCTGCGGCGGATCGCCGCCAGCATTGTCTCCTTGCTCATGCGTAGTCCCGCGCGTCAGCCCGGCCCTCAATCGTAATAGGCGGGCTCGACCCGCCCATCACTGCAAACGCCCAGCGCGCTGTTCGCGGGCGTAGCGGGCGAAGAAGGTGTCGCCTTCGGGAGCGGGGAAGTCACGTCCTCCTGTCCAACCCGAGGCGAACGGCAGGCTGTGAAAGCGCCCCTGCCGGCGCCCCAGCTTGCCCAAGGTCCAGGCGGCGACACGGGTGGTGAGCCGGTAAAGCGCGGGGCGGCGGGCGAAGAAACCCCATAGCGCCAGGTTGGTGCGCACGACGGACGGGGTCAGGTGGCGCTCGAACTCGCGCTCGCGCCAGTGGCGCATCAGCATCGGCAACGGGATTTTCACCGGGCAGACGCTCTCGCATTTGCCGCAGAAGGTGGAGGCGTTGGGCAGATGGCCGGCCTGCTGCACGCCAATGAGCGAGGGGGTCAGGACGCTGCCCATCGGCCCGGGGTAGACCCAGCCATAGGCATGCCCGCCGACCGCGCCATATACCGGGCAGTGGTTCATACAGGCGGCGCAGCGAATGCAGCGCAGCATCTCCTGGAACTGGGTGCCGAGCATCGCCGACCGGCCATTGTCCACCAGCACAACGTGGTACTCGTCCGGACCATCGAGGTCGTCGGGGCGGCGGGCGCCGGTGGAGAAGGTGGTGTAGACGGAAAAGTCCTGTCCGGTGGCGGAGCGGGCCAGGACGCGCAGCAGCGAGGTGCAGTCCTCGATCGTGGGGACCATCTTCTCGATGCTGGCCAGCACGATGTGCACGCGCGGCAAGGTTTGGGTGAGGTCGCCGTTGCCCTCGTTGGTGACGATGACGCTGCTGCCAGTCTCGGCAACCAGGAAATTGGCGCCGGTAATACCGACATCGGCGGCCAGGAACCGCTCGCGCAGCTTGGCTCGCGCCTCGGTCAGGATGTCGCGGCGCTCGCGGAACACGCGGTCCTGCGGCAGGTCGGTGTGGGATTTGCGGAAGCTCGCCTCCCAGTCCTCCCTGTTGAGGTGGAACGCCGGCGCGATGATGTGGCTCGGCAGTTCGTGGCGAAGCTGGATGATGTATTCGCCGAGGTCGGTCTCGATCGGGTTGATGCCGTGGCGCTCGAGGTGGTCGTTGATGCCCAGCTCCTCGCTGATCATCGACTTGCCCTTGGTGACCGTGCGCGCATTGGCAGCGCGGCAGATCGCCAGCACCGCGTCGCGTGCCTCGTCGGCGGTGGCGCACCAGTGCACCTGACCGCCGGCCTTGATGACGTTCGCTTCCCATTCCTCGAGGTAGAAGTCCAGATTCGCCAGAGTGTGGTCCTTGATATCGCGTGCGATGTCCCGGAGTTGCTCGAATTCCGGCAGGGCCGCCACTGCGGCGGTGCGACGCGCGATGAAGCTCGGGCCGCTGCGGGCGAGCGCCTTCTGCAGCCCAGCGTCCTGAATGGCGCGTTGGGCATTCTCCTTGAATGCGGCGGAGGTCGGGAGGTGCATGCGGACCTGTTGCGTTGCACCCGGCAATCTAGTGGCGCTGAGTTGCTATCGCCACCCACGGCCGGTACGGTCTCGCGTGCGCGCCGATCCGGGGTCGGGCCGCCTCACATGACGGCGCACCGTTCGCGCCGCGCAGGACATTGTGGAACTGAACGCAGACTTCTCCCGGCGTGTCGCGGTGCATGCGGCGCGGCTGGAGTGGCACTGATTGCCGGTGATGGCCGGAGCAGCCGAAACGCCGCACTGACTCGCCGATTGGGTCGATCGGCAGGGATCAGCCGGATCGCGCCGCGGCAATCGCTGCGTTCAGTAAGCGCACACCAGCGGCGGGTCCGTTAGGCTGGCTCCAGACCGCGCCGACCACCGCGAGAAAATCGGCGCCGGCCTGCACCAGCGGCGCACAATTTTCGGCGGTGATGCCGCCAATGGCGCAGCAGGGCAGCTCCATCGTTTCAGACCACCATTGCAGGATTTCGGGACCGATGAAGCGCGTGACCTCTTTGGTGCCCGACGGAAAGAAAGCGCCGAACGCGACGTAGTCGGCGCCGTCCTCGCCGGCGCGCATCGCGAGATCTCGGCTCCCCTTGCAGGTTACGCCAAGTGTCGCCTCCGGTCCGATCAGTCGCGCGAGCCTGACGCGCCGGCATGTCCTCCTGCCCGACATGCACACCGTCAGCGCCGCTCTCGCGCACCAGATCGGCGCGATCGTTCAGCAGAAACGCCACATCGCGCGACTGCGCCACCGGGCGCAGCACGTCGATCGCGCGGCGCCAGGTGTCATCGTCTACGTCCTTCAGGCGCAACTGCACCGCTGCGACATCACCTGCATCGAGTGCAGCGGCAAGGCGATCGGCGAATTGCAGCGGGTCGAGCGAGGGCGGCGTAATCAGGTAGACACGACAGTGCGTACTCTCGCTCATCCTTTGCATCAGTCGCCGTTTTTGTAGATGTCGATGATCTTGTTCAGCATCTCTATTGCCACCTCCTTTGGACGCTGGAAGGTGTTGCGACCGATGATACTGCCGCTGCCGCCGCCGTCGCGGATGCCGCGGATTTCCTCATACACGCCGTCGAGGTCCTTCGCCTCGCCGCCGGAGAACACCACAACGCGTTTGCCATTGAACGCGCACTGCATGATGTGCGCGACGCGCTTGGCCAGCGTAGAACCGTCGATCTTCTCGTAGCTCTTCTTCGCCGCCTCCAGGCTGATCACCGCGCTCGGCGGTTTCACCTTGATGATGTTGGCGCCCATCAACGCTGCGATCTGCGTGGCATAAGCGCAGATGTCGAGCGCCGTCTCCGCCGCGCGATCAAGATTGCCGCCACGCGGATAGCTCCACACCACCACCGCAAGCCCATTCGCCTTCGCCTCGGCGGTGAGTTCGCGCAGTTCTTCCAGTTGTGGGTAGGCGTACTCGCTGCCGGGATAGATGGTGAAGCCGATCGGCCGCGCAGCCGAGACGCAGTGCGTCCTTTGACGCCGGCGGTCACCGCCTGGTCCTTGTTGGTGGCAAGCGAGTTGGCGCTGTTTACCTTCAGGATCGTGGGGATCTGGCCGGCGAACGTGTCGGAACCGGCGGCGATCATGCCGAGAGGCGCGGCGTAGGCATTCAGCCCGGCCTCGATGGCAAGCTGGTAGTGGTAGTGCGGGTCATAGGCCGGCGGATTGGGCGCGAAGCTGCGCGCCGGTCCATGCTCAAAACCCTGATCGACCGGCAGTATCAGCACCTTTCCGGTGCCGCCGAGTTTGCCGGTGGAAAGAATGCGGGCAAGGTTCGCCTTTCACACCGGGCGGGTCGCCCTCGTACCAGTCCAGGATCTTCTTGACTTTCTGAGTGACGCGCATGGAACGGTCCTTCCTGCTTAAGCGTGTTGACTGGGCGGAATCGCCGAAGCTCTGAATCACGCGAAACAACAAAGTGTGCTGGATCGGGGTCAGCGCATTCTTCCGCGCTCAGCCTGATCCAAGGTGCTTGGGTACTAGCCCACGGCGCCGTCGCTGTCACCCGGGGCGGCCGGCGGCCGCAACCAGTCGTGTAGCCGACGTGAGGCGCCGCGTTGCGCCATGTCGAGCGCCGCGGGGCGCTCGGTCAGCACGACACAGTCGAAGCGATCTAGCGGTGGCCGCGACCTGGGCCCAACCGGGCGCGGACGGATGCAGAATGATCCACCGCTGGCCAATGCGCAGCGCTCCGAGTGCCAGGCCGGACGCATCCGCGCAGTCCAGGATGTTTTCGCATGGCGTATTCGGGTGTTCGGCGATCGCCCGGCCGATCATTGCTACGCCACCAGCCGCTGCCAGCGTACAGCGCCGCACCCTCGGCTGAAAGAAGCGTGACTGGCTTGCCGATGGCCAGGACGGCCCGGGCGTCTGCCAGGCCATGCACGACCACCGCCGGATAGAAGGCGCAATCACGCTGATCTCTGCTTGACGTTCAATGTCGCGCCCGCTTTGAGTTCAAGCGAGAAGTGAAGTGGGGCGAGCGATGGTCAGCGACAGCGAGGACCCTGAGTCCGCTGCGGACCGGCTGGAGGCTGCGCTGGAGCGGATTGCCGAGGCGGCGGCGCGTGCCGACACTCGCCCAGTCGGATCAACTTCCGCGCTACGATGCGGAAGAGATCGCGGCGCGACTCGACGCAGTGATCAATCGTTTGCGCGCCGCGCTTGGCAGGACTGATTGAACCAACGGGCAAGGAAGAATTCGATGGCGCAGGTCACCCTTCGCATCAACGGCTATGCATACACCCTCGGCTGTCAGGACGGCGAGGAGGAGCATCTTCAGACGATGGCCAGCGAGGTCGAGCGGCGAATTGAGTCGATCAAATCCGCCGCGGGTCCGACCAATGAGGCGCGGATGCTGGCCATGGCCTCGCTGCTGCTGGCGGATGACCTGTACGAGATGCGTAAGTCGCTGAAGGCGGCGTCGGCCGGGCAGGCGATGATGGCAGCCGCTGCCTGATCCCAAGCTGAACCGGCGACTGGGCAAGCTGGCAAAGCGGGCCGAGGAGATTGCCACCGGGCTGGAGCATCCCTAGATAGTGACGGCGGGGCTGCTGGGTACGTCGGGCAATTTATCCCCGGGGCCAGTAAGCATCTTCCAGGGAGCTGGCTCTGCCGGGATCTTGGTCTCGGTATCTGGCGCCCACCTGCACACGCAGGCTCTGGGAGGATGAGACGCCAACGGCCATGGCGGCTCCGCACATTTCCCCTGAACTGATCCAAGCCAAGCAGGCTGTTCGCCAGCGCATGCTGGCGGCGCGTGAGGCGTGGGACCCTTCCTGCGGCAACGCGCTGGCGGCCCACGTGCTGCGCGAGATGCCGCCTTCGGCCGGTGCGGTGGTCTCCGGCTTCTGGCCGATCGGCCAGGAGATCGACATACGCCCGCTGCTGTTCGCGCTTCATGAACTTGGCCATCAAATCGTGCTGCCCGAGACACCAAAGCGCGGCAACCCATTGGTTTTCCGGCTATGGCATCCTGACGCCGCAATGGTGCAGGAGCGCTTCGGCACATCGCGACCGGAGGGCCCGGTGCTGGCGCCGGACTTCTTGCTGGTGCCGCTGCTGGCGTTCGATCGGCGGGGTTATCGCGTGGGATATGGGGCGGGCTACTACGACCGGACGCTTTCGTCGCTGCCCGGACGGCCTCGGCTTGGGGTGGCGTATGCCGCGCAGGAACTGGACGCAGTGCCGGCGGGTGATTACGACCAGCGGCTCGACACGGTAGCAACTGAGCGCGGCGTGATCCTCTGCAAGGACGAATGAATGCGCATCCTGTTCATCGGCGACGTGGTGGGCCGCTCCGGCCGCGAAGCCGTCGCGGCGGCACTTCCCAGGTTGCGCGAGACACTGCGCGCCGAGTTGGTGGTGGTGAATGCCGAGAATGCCTCGCACGGGTTCGGCCTGGCACCAGACATGGCGGATGCCCTGTTCGCCGCCGGCACCGATGTCATCACTCTCGGCAACCACGCCTGGGACCGCAAAGAGATCATCCCCTACATCGCAGAGACCCCTCGGCTGCTGCGGGCGCTGAACTTTCCGCCTGGTACGCCGGGGGCCGGTGCCGCCGTGCTCGAGGTCGGCGGCGGTCGCCGCGCGCTGGTGCTGCAGGCCATGGGTCGGCTCTATATGGATCCGCTTGATGATCCGTTCCGTACCACCGCCGACCTGCTGGCGAAGCATCGGCTGGGTGTCACGGTGTCGGCGATCGTGGCTGATTTCCACGCCGAGGCGTCGAGCGAGAAGATGGCGTACGCGCATTTCCTCGATGGCCAGGTGTCGGCCGTGATCGGTACGCACACCCATTGTCCATCGGCGGACGCTCAGGTGCTGCCGGGCGGGACGGCGTTCCAGTCCGATGCCGGCATGTCGGGCGACTATGACAGCGTGATCGGCATGGCGAAGGATGCTGCGACGCTGCGGTTCTGGCGCAAGATGCCGGGTGAGCGGTTGGCGCCGGCGGAGGGCCTGGCCACGGTATGCGGCGTGTTCGTCGAGACAGACGATGCGACGGGGCTGGCGCGACGGATCGCGCCGGTGCGGGTCGGGGGTCGGCTGGCGTCAGCGATGCCGGACTGATCCGCCGGGGCCGCCTGCGGGGGGATTATGCAGGGCAGCTGTCGGTGACAAACACGTCGCGCCACGCCGCCTGCAGGGCGGCATCGGCCTCTGCGATGCTGGTAGGGTTGCCCAGCGCCCGCAGGCTGGTGACGCCGTGCTCGGTGATGCCGCATGGGACAATGCCGGCGTAATGGCCGAGGTCGGGGGCCACGTTGAGCGCGATACCGTGCCAGCTCACCCAGCGCGAGACGCGGACGCCGATGGCGGCGATCTTGGCCTCGCTGCCGTCGGGCAGAGCCGACCCAGATGCCGATGCGGCCCTCACGGCGCTCACCGTGCACGCCGAAGCGGGCCAGGGTCCGGATCAGCCATTCCTCCAGTCCGTGCACGAAGCAGCGGACATCCCGAGGCGGGACCGCACCGTGCGGGCGGGAGAGGTCCAGCATCACGTAGGCGACGCGCTGGCCGGGGCCGTGATAAGTCCACTGACCGCCGCGGCCAGTGGTGAAGGTAGGAAAGCGAGCCGGGTCGATGAGCTGTTCCGGCCGGGCGGAGGTGCCTGCGGAGTACAGCGGCGGGTGTTGCAGCAGCCAGACCAGTTCGGGTGCGGTGCCGGCGCGGATGGCCGCGACGCGTTCCTGCATGGCGGCAATGGCGTCGGCGTAGGGAGTACAGCCCTTTTCGGCACGCCATTCGGGATCGGGCGACAACATGGTGATCGCCGACCCTTTACCACGGGCTGCGTCAGGGTGCCACGAAGCGCGGCCGATTGAAGGGGTGGCGACCATCAGCTATATCCGGCCGGCTGCCCGAGCGGTCGTGGCGGAATGGTAGACGCGCAAGCTTGAGGTGCTTGTAAGAGAAATCTTGTGGAGGTTCGAGTCCTCTCGACCGCACCAATGTAGCCCGCGCCTCTAGGTGTCAGCGGCGGATTGCCAAGGCGCGGTGATCCTTGGACCGCTTTTCCAACCCACTTGAAGCCGGAGATCCTTGGTCACGGTCCGCGACTTGGCGTTCAGGGGCTGTCGCGATGCAGCCGGAAACGCTGACGATGGAAGAGTGCTGACCGAGCGCGCCGGTGGCACTCGCCATGACAGATTTCAAGTGCTCCCGTATAGTGTGGGCAACAGCCAGGAGCGTCCGTGATGAGCATCAGCATCCGCCAGGTTCACCCGCTTTTCGTCGGCGAAGTTTCCGGCGTCGACATCTCGCAGAAGCTGGATAGGGAGCAGGTGGCGGCGATCGAGGCGGGGATGGACCGCTATGCGGTGCTGGTGTTCCGTGACCAGAACCTGACGGACGACCAACAGCTCGCGTTCAGCCGCAACTTCGGCGAACTGGAGGTGACCCTCGCCGGGCAGATGGCAAAACCCGAGGACCGCCGTCTCGGCGATCGGCTGGAGCTTGGTGATATCTCCAACCTGACGGCACGGAACGAACTGCGCGCACGCGAGGACCGGGCGCGGATGTACGCGCTCGCCAACCGCCTGTGGCACTCGGATGCATCTTTCCGGGCAATCGGCGCCGGCTACACGCTGCTGCACGGGCGTGTCATTCCGGAGAAGGGCGGCAACACGGAGTTTGCCGACATGCGCGCCGCGTACGACGCGCTGGATCCGGCGACCAAAGCCGAGGTCGAGGAACTGATCTGCGAGCATTCGATTGTGTTTTCGCGCGAGCAGATCGGATTTGCCGACTACGCGCCCGGCAACGAGGAGCGGCTGCGTCCGGTGCAGCACCGGCTGGTGATCACGCATCCGGTCTCGGGACGGAAGTCACTCTATTTGTCGTCGCATATCGGTGGCATCGTCACCTGGCCGGTGCCGGAGTCACGCGCCTTCATCCGCGACCTGGTCGAGCACGCGACCCAGCGTCAGTTCGTCTATGCGCACCAGTGGCGGGTGAACGACCTTGCGATGTGGGACAATCGCACGGTGATGCACCGCGCCCGGCCGTTCGACGACCTGAAGGAGGTGCGCGATCTCCGGCGCACCTCGATCAAAGGTACCGGGCTCGCGGTCGATCGGGCGGCAGCGCAGGCCGCCTGAACCCGCTCATCGCGGCGGCTCGCACCAGCCGGGCAGGCTCCGCGCCGAAATCCGCGTGAGGATCTCGGTGCGGCCGAACAGCGGAATGCCGCGGTAGATCCGGGCGGAGATTTGGTCGATGCTCTCCACTTGCGCGGAGAGCCGATAGGTTTCGCCATTCTCGGGGTCGAAGAACCAGCCGTCGTTCCATTGTGACGCGCCGGCGGAGGTCAGGCCCCACACGATGGTCCGGCCGCACATGGTATCGGTCCGTAGCGCCGGGTTGCGCAGCCACGCGATCCTGCCGCACAGCGCGTCCTTGCAGGGGAAGATGTCGAAGGCGACCCTCTGGCTGACCAGCCAGGTCCCATCCGGCACCGGAAGTTCGGCGCGCGCCCATTGCCAGGAAAGCACGCCAAGAATGCCAAGCGT
Organism: uncultured Alphaproteobacteria bacterium; assembly: GCA_963758595.1. Taxonomy (GTDB): domain Bacteria; phylum Pseudomonadota; class Alphaproteobacteria; order Acetobacterales; family Acetobacteraceae; genus JAMXLO01. Next base: position 209,914 of record CAVWWB010000019.1, on the reverse strand, counting down.
CAGCGCTGCAATACGGTACACCATCGCCTCCCGATCCCCGGTACTGTCGGTATGTTGCATTTCCTGATATTTTCCTACTGGTTTCGAGCAGAACGGGAGACCGCGAGGTGGCCGTCACCATCCGTCAAATCACGCCGGTGTTCGCCGGCGAAGTCTTCGATGTCGACATTACGCAGCCGCTGGCGCGCGATGACGTGGCGGCGATCGAGGCAGGGATGGATCGCCATGCCGTGCTGGTGTTCCACGGCCAGCGGCTTACCGATGACGCGCAGCGGGCCTTCACGCGCAACTTCGGCGAGTTGGAAGCCTCGCCTGGTGGCCATATCGCCACAATGGCGGAGCGGCGCCTGCCGCTGGATATGCAGGACGCGTCGAACCTGGACAAACACCAGAAGCCGTTGGCACGCGACGACCGGCGGCGCATGTTCAACCTTGGCAACCGGCTGTGGCATTCCGACAGCTCGTATCGCGCAGTTCCTGCGAAATATTCACTGCTGTCGGGCCGCATCGTGGTGCAGCGAGGCGGGCACACGGATTTTGCCGATATGCGCGCCGCCTACGATGCACTGGATGCAATGGCCAAGGCCGAGATCGAGGACCTGGTCTGCGAACATTCGCTAATGTTCTCGCGCGGTGCACTTGGGTTCACCGAGATGAGTGAGGTGGAGCGGGCGACGTTCCGGCCGGTTCGGCAGCGTCTGGTGCGAACGCATCCGGTGACCGGGCGTAAGTCGCTGTTCCTGTCGGCGCATGCGGGGCTATCGTTGGCTGGCCGGTGCCGGAGGCAAGGGCTTTTCTCCGCGATTTGGTGGAGCACGCAACGCAGCCGCAGTTCGTCTATTCCCACAAATGGCAGCAGTGGGATCTGGTGATGTGGGACAACCGCCAGACCATGCATCGTGTCACGCGGTTCGATGAGACGCAGGTGCGCGACATGCGGCGCACGACGGTTGCCGGAGATGCGATGACGGTCGCACAGGCGGCGTGATCTGCAGCAGGCTGAGCAGGGAGCATACGCTCATCTTGTTTGAGCTCAACAATTTCCGCCTAATTCAGACCTGCGGTTCGGGCCCGGCGCCGGCATGCTTCAGTGGCGGGTAAAGCGGTCCCGGCCACTGTCGTGATAGAGTTCGATGGTGAGTGCCTCCGCCTGTGTCGGTGATTTCGTACTGAACGAAACCTGGGAAATCGACCCGGCGTTGGCATTCTCGCCGAACGGTTCGTAGGTGAAGACATTGCCGTCCCAGTGGCGCAGCGTGTGTTCCTGTCCGGCAGGCCCCAGCCGCAAGACCAGAGCATCATCGCGTCGCGTCACCACGGCGTTGCCGAAATACGCATTCGAATAGACGCCAGTATAGGCTTGCAGCGGCAGGGCGGCAGCCGGATGCTCGGGTGGCGACTTGCCGACCAGGGAGCCGAACGGGGCGCTCAGTGGCACCATAAGGTGGCCATATGCGGCCAGCCAGTCCCGCGTAACGACACCGAACTGGACCAGGTCCACGAAGTCCATTGCCACCGCCTCTACAGCGCCGGCCGGCGCAGCGTTGCTGAGCACCGTGATGCCAATGCCGAGTGACGGGATGAGAGCATAATTCGTTGCTGCCCCCAACGCGAATGCGCCGGAGTGACTGAGGTCCGTGCGGCCCGTCGGCAGGATGCCGATACCGAAGCCGTAGCCGTACATACCGGGTCTTGCGTCGGGCGCGGATGAAGGGCCGGAAACGATCTGCGCAGTGATCGCGGGGAGCAGGGCGTCCGATGCAACGATGCTTCTTCCGGCGTAGCTGCCGGCTTGCAGCACCATCGCCATCCATCGCGCCATGTCATTGGCCGATGAGCTGACGCCGCCGGCGGGTGACTGGGCATCCGGCTGCCGCTGATACCTGGCCTGATATTCATTGCCGACCAGCACATGGCCGACCGCATGATTCGGTTGACTGATGAAGTCCTGGAATCGCGAGCTGGTCCGGCTCATGCCGAGCGGGGCGTAGATCGTCCGCTGCGACAGCGTTGCCCAATCGGTATTCGATGCGGTGGCGACCGCCTCGGCTGCCGCGGTCAGGCCAAAGTTGGTGTAGGCATATTCGTCGCGAAACGAGTGCAGCGGGAGATAGCGCAGCCGATGCAGAACCTCGGACTGGTTGTAGCCAAGGTCCTCCAGGTCGTCGCCGGCATGATCGGGCAGGCCGGAGCGATGCGCATACATGTCGGCGATCGTGACGTGATGCGTGATCCAGTCGTCGTCCAGCTTGAACCAGGGGAGATGCTGCTGGATGGGTGTGCTCCAGGAGACCACACCGGCCGCCACCTGGTGCGCCACCACTGTCGCACCAACCGATTTCGATAGCGAGGCGATTTGGAACACCGTGTCCGCATCGACGGCATCCGTTGTGCCGACACGACGGACGCCAAAGCCGGCGGCGTACGCCGTCTTGCCGTCGCGCACGACCGAAATCGCCAGCCCCGGGATATGCGTTCTACGCAGCATGTCCGCTGCGAGGTCATCCAGTCGGGCAATCGCGCCATCGATCTGCGCGGACGGCACAACGTTGGCGGTGGCCTGCGGTGGCGGCACCGAAGGGTCGATCGGGTTGGCTGGCGCATCGGCGCAGGCGGGGGCAATCATCGAGAAAAGGAATGGAATTACCAGCCTCGGTGGCATTAGCTGTCCCTTGCGTCCGGAGCCAATCGGTCGATGTTGGCAAGCACTAAACGCACGGAAAGGAAACGTCCATGGCTGATAATCCGCGCTGGAACCAGCGTCCTGCCGGCTCCACATGGGGCGACTTCGGCGCCGATGACGAACGCGGCCGGCTCAACCTGCTGACGCCGGAAAAGGTGTTGCAGGGCATCGCGGAGGTTAAGGTGGGCAGAACGTTCTGCCTGTCTTTGCCGCTCGATTATCCAGGTGGGGCAATCTTGTCGCCGAGGCGGCATCCACCGGTGCTGAAGCCGACGATGCGCGGCGAGAAACCGAATATGAACTACCCGCTGCGATGCGATGATCCGACCGCGACCGATATCGTCTGCGACGACCAGGTGATCCTCACGCTGCAATACTCGACACAGTGGGATTTATTGGCACATGTCGGGCAGATGTTCGACGCGGATGGCGACGGCCGACCGGAGGACGTGTTCTACAACGGCTACCGCGCCGGCCGCGACATCATCGGGCCGGCTTACTATGACGCTCAGGGCAACATCACGCCGTGTGATGAACCGCAGGGGGCCAGGCATCTCGGCGTGCAGAACATGGCAGAAGCCTGCATGCAGGGCCGCGGTGTGCTGATCGATCTGGAGGCGCATTTCGGTCGCAGCGGCCACATCGTCAGCTACGACGAATTGATGGAGGTGATGCGGAAGGACAAAGTGGTGGTCGAACAGGGCGACTTTGTGCTGTTCCGCACGGGATTTGCCGAGATGCTGCTGGAGATGAACAAGCAGCCCGACCGCGACAAGCTGATGCAAGGAACAGTTGGGCTCGATGGGCGCGATCCGAAGCTGCTGCAATGGGTGACGGACAGCGGCGCGGTGGCGCTGATTTCGGATAATTTCGCCGTCGAGGCGATGCCGGCGCGGCCGTGTATGGACGACGTCTGCGCAACGCTGCCGCTGCACGCGCACTGCCTGTTCAAGCTGGGCTGCTACCTGGGCGAAATGTTCTATTTGACCGAGCTTGCCGACTGGTTGCGCGCCAACCGCCGGAATCGCTTCCTGTTCACCGGGCCGCCGCTGCGATTGCCCGGTGCGGTAGGTTCCCCCGCCACGCCGGTGGCGACGGTGTAGGGCGCGGCCGGCAGGGCTATTCGAGCAGATCGCTGTAGAGCGCGAGGTATTTGTCAGCCATCGTCGCCACAGTGAAGCGTCGCTCGAACGCTTCCCGCACTTTTCTCCGGTCAAGTTCGTGGATACGCCTGACGGCTTCAACCGCCTCCGCCTCGTCATCGACGACGAAGCCACTGACGCCGTGTTCGACCACTTCCGGCACCGATCCCTGCCGGAATGCGATCACGGGGGTGCCGCATGCCATCGCTTCGATCATCACCAAGCCGAAGGGTTCAGGCCAATCGATCGGAAAGAGCAGAGCGCTGGCGCCAGCAAGGAACTGCTCCTTGTTATTTTCATCCACCTCGCCGGTGAGTTCCGCGTGCGTGCCATCGATCAGTGGCTCGAGCTTACCCTTGAAGAACCTTTGCTCCCTGCGCGGCACCTTTGCCGCAATCCGCAGGGGGATGCCGACATTACTGGCGATGCGGATGGCAGCCTCTGGCCCCTTCTCGGGTGACAGGCGCCCAAGGAAGGCCAGATATCGTCCCCGTTCGAAGCTGGGCCGCAGCAGGTCGATTGGAAAGCCGTGGTAAACAGTACCAGCCCATGGCGCGTCCGGCAGCGGTTTGCGCTGACTTTCCGAGATGGAGACGAACCGTGCCCGCGGGAACGCCTTGACCAGCTCTGGCAGACCCGGCAGGTCCAGGCGTCCATGCAAGGTGGTCAGAAACGGCACACCAAGCCGCGTCAGGATAGGCAGATGGAGCCAGTCGCAATGACAGTGCAGCACGTCGAAATCCGCCGCGCGCCGTGCGAAGAGTTCCAAGGCCACACTCTGCGCGATGCTAGGATCCACCTGCGGCTGGCCGAGGCGCAAAGCGCGAGGCCACACGGGTACCAACTCGGCGCGAGTGGACGAGTCGCCGGTCGCGAACAGGGTCACTTTTTGGCCGCGACGCGCCAGTTCCTCGGTAAGCCATGAAACGACACGTTCGGTTCCACCATACAGCCGTGGCGGAACGCTCTCGGCCAGCGGCGCTAGCTGGGCAATGCGCATGGCAGGCTGTTGCGGCCCGCACTGCGGCGATCGGCGAGGAGCGAACCAATCAGATCGATCCAGTTCTCCACGAGACCCACTGCCGCCTCGCCGGTCAAAGCTGCGTAGTCCTGAAGCGAGTGGAACCCCAACCGACTAGATTCAGGCGATAGCTCCGCCATGGCAAGCAGGTCCTTCGCGATCGGCGAATGCAAGATCGCCGCGGCTATGCATCCAACAACTCGCGACGCCATGCGGTTGCCAAGCGGCAAGTTCACACACTGCGGCGGGGGTTCCCCCGTTTTGAAAAGATTGGGCGATGCTTCACGCCCGCGATAGCGCTGCTGCGAGCTGTGCAGTCGCTCGGCCGCAGGTTGCGCGCGGGTGGCGATCGGGCCAAACCCTCGCCATGGAAGACGCCGCCGATCTGCCCGCACGCTTCTCCCCCCAGCAGCGCACGCTGCCATCCATGCTGCGTCGCCAGGCGGGGCTGCATGGCGACCGGACGCTGGTCGAGATCGGCGGCCAAACCTGGAGCTTCACGGCGGCTCTGGACATGGCCGCCCGCTTTGGCGGCGCGCTGCACGCCGCGGGGATAGGTCGCGGCGACCATGTCGCGGTGATGTGCGCCAATCGCGCGGAACTGCTGCAGGTCTATCTCGGCTGTGGTTGGATCGGCGCGGTGATGGTGCCGATCAATACCGCCTCGCGCGGCATGCAGCTCGGGCATGTCCTGGCGAATTCCGAGGCGAAGCTGCTGGTGCTGCAGGCCGAGTTCGCCGATGCGGTGAATGCGCTCGACATTCCGCTGCCTTCGCTGCGCGCCGGTTTGGCTGATCGGCGAATGCCAGACTGGACGATTGCTGGCCGCGGCCCGCCGGTTTTCCCACGCCCGCGCGAACCGGTGCCCGAAGCGGCGGTCGGGCCCGGGCGATACTGTGGCAATCCTGTACACATCAGGCACGACCGGCCTTTCGAAAGGCGTATGCTGCCCGCATGCCCAGTATTTCTGGTGGGGCGTGAATACGGCACGGCTGCTCGAGGTGCGCGCGGGACGACGTGCTGCTGACGAGCCTGCCGCTGTTTCACACCAATGCACTGAACACATTCTACCAGGCGTTGCTGACTGGTGCCGTGCTGGTGGTGGAACCGCGCTTCTCCGCTTCGGGCTTTGCAGCATCACTGTCCCGGCATGGCGCAACCGTCACCTATCTGCTTGGGGCGATGGTGCCGATCCTGCTGTCGCGTCCGGCGAGCGAGCTCGATCGCGCGCACGGCGTGCGGATCGCCTTGGCTCCCGGCGTGCCAGAGCGTTTCCATCCCGAGTTCCTTGATCGGTTCGGCATTGCGCTGCTTGATGGCTATGGCTCGACCGAGACGAATTTCGTGCTGGGCTGTACGCTGCCGCAGCAACGTCCCGGAGCGATGGGGCCGGTGTCCGATGGATTTGAGGCGCGTGTTGTCGATGATGCGGACAATGCGCTGCCGGACGGCGTCGCTGGCGAATTGGTGCTGCGCGCCGAGAGCCGTTCGCTTTTGCAACCGGCTATTTCGGCATGCCGGAGAAGACGGTCGAGGCGTGGCGGAACCTCTGGTTCCATACTGGCGATCGCGTCGTGCGCGACGCTGATGGGTATTATCGCTTCATCGACCGAATGAAGGACGCGATCCGCCGGCGGGGCGAGAACATTTCCTCGTATGAAGTGGAGCAGGTATTGCTGTCGCATCCCGAAGTGGCCGAGGCGGCGGCGTTTCCGGTGCGCTCCGAGCTGGCCGAGGACGAGGTGATGGCGGCGATCGTGCTGCGCGCCGGGAAGCATGCTTGCTCCGGCCGAGTTGGCCGAATACTGCCAGGGCCGCATGCCCGCTTTCGCCATTCCGCGCTTCATTGAGTTCGTGGCTGCGCTGCCGATGACCGAGAATGGCAAGGTGCAGAAGTTCCGGTTGCGCGAGCGCGGGGTCACCGCGGCGACCTGGGATCGCGAAACCGCGGCCAGCAGCGGCGATGGCGTGGCACCACGGCCTTTGCGGTGATAGCCTGACGGCATGGATACAGCGGCCCGCGACAGTCAATTCCTGGATGCCGAGGGGTTCCTGCGCACGGATCAATCTGCATTCGGCAACGCCTGGCGATATGAGCTGGTGCGGGGCACGATCGTCGCGCACGCGGCGCCTTCTCCCGAGCATGGTCTCGTTCTGAACAACTTGGCCGGGGAACTGTACAACCGCCTGCGGAGTCATCCAGAGTGCCGATCGGAAGTCGGCAGCGGGGCTGTGCCGCAGTATGAGCGGCTAGACACCGCGCGAATTCCCGATGCGATGATCCGCTGCGGCAGGCATCCTCGCGTCGTATTCGAGGTGGTGTCCCCGTCGGAACTGCAACACAAGCGCCGTTGGGACCAAAAGCGGGCCGACTTGCAAGCCGTCGAGGGCGTCGTGGAGATTGTCGAGATCTTCCAGGACGAGATGCTGGCGCACGTCTATCGGCGGCAGGATGCTGGCTGGGTATTCGAATGGATCGCCGGACCGGATGCGGACATGGTCCTGTCCAGCGTCGGCATCGTGGTTCCGTTAGCAGCTTTGTATGAGCGGTTACAGTTGGAAGGGGAGTGAGAGCCGTGGACCGGGAGGAGTTAGGCGTGCTCGCGCGCTTTCCGGCCGTGCCCCGCCGGCTGTTGACGGTGGACGAATATCACCGAATGGGCGAGGCCGGTATCCTGACCGAGAACGATCGCGTCGAGCTGATCGAGGGGGAACTTGTTGCAATGGCGCCGATCGGCAGCGGGCACGTCGCCGCCGGCAATGCGCTCAATCGTTTGCTCGTGCTGGCTGTCGGTGACCGCGGCGTTGTCTCGGTGCAGAACCCGGTACGGCTGACGCAGCACAGCGAGCCGCAGCCGGATTTCGCTGTGCTGAGGCCTGGCAATGATTACAGGACAACGCTGCCGGGGCCCGTAGACACGCTGCTCGTTGTGGAGGTTGCCAGCAGCAGTTTGGACTACGATCGCACAGTAAAGCTGCCGCTATACGCCCGCAGCGGAATTCCCGATGCTTGGATTGTCAATCTGGCCGCAGGAGAGGTCGAGATCTACCGGTCACCGGTTGGCGACAAGTACAGCTTCATGACACGCGTCGGCCGCACGGACGCCATCACGATAACGGCGCTCCCGGACGTACGCGTTCCGGTGGCGGACATCGTCGGGTAGCGGTCAGACGATCGGTGCTTCTCGTCTGTCGCGCGTAGGCCTTCTGATTGTCATCCCGCCGCCAACGTGCGCATTGCCGCCGCCTTCTCGAAAAGCCGCAGCAGCATGCGCACTGCGCGGCCGCGTTCGCTGGTCAGCTTCGGGTCCTTGCCAAGCAGCACCGCAGCGTCGCGGTTCGCCATGTGCAGCAGCGCTTCGTGCTCGATCGGATCGGCCAGCCGGAAGCCAGGCAGCCCCGACTGCTTCGTCCCGAGTACATCGCCGCCCCCGCGCAGCCGGAAGTCCTCGTCGGCGATCAGGAATCCGTCCTCGGTATCGCGCAACAGCGTCAGCCGCCGCCTGTGCCGGCATCGTTCACCCAGTCCTCGTGCAGCAGCAGGCAGAAGCTGGCCGCGGCACCGCGTCCGACCCGGCCGCGAAGCTGGTGCAGTTGCGCCAGGCCGAAGCGTTCGGCGTGCTCGATCACCATCACCGTCGCTGCCGGTACATCGACGCCGACCTCCACCACGGTCGTCGCCACCAGCAATCGGCACTCGCCGCGCGCGAACTCCGCCAGCGTGGCATCGCGCACCGCCGCGTCCTGCCGCCCATGCGCCAGGCCCACCAATCCGCCGAACCGCTGATGCAGCACGGCAAAGCGCGCCTCCGCCGCCGCCAGGTCCATCGCCTCGCTCTCCGCCACCAGCGGGCAGATCCAATAGACCTGCGCACCTTCGTCCAGCTTGCGCGCCACCGCGTCGAGCAGATCGGGGAAAGTGCCCAGCGAGTGCAGCGACGTCTGTATGCGTCTGCCGGCCCGGCGGCTTTTCGGTGAGGCGGGACACCTCCATCTCGCCCCATTGCGTCAGCAGCAGCGTCCGAGGAATCGGCGTTGCGGTCATCACCAGCACATCGGTCAGTTCGCCCTTGCCGCCCAGCAGCAGCCGCTGATCGACCCCGAAGCGGTGCTGCTCGTCGATCACCGCCAGCGCCAGGTCGTGGTATTCGACGCTCTCCTGGAACAGTGCGTGGGTGCCGACGATCAGCGGCACCGAGCCGTCCTTCAGCCCGCGCAGCAACTGCGCTCGCGCGCGGCCCTTCACGCCCCCGGTCAGCAGCGCCACCGGCGCGGGCGACAGGCGCGACAGCGTACGGTGGTGCTGCTTTGCCAGCACCTCGGTCGGCGCCATGATCGCCGCCTGCTTGCCGGCCTCGACGGCACGCAGCATGGCCAACAGCGCCACCAAGGTCTTGCCGGAGCCGACGTCGCCCTGCAGCAGCCGCAGCATGCGGCGATCGGAGGCAAGATCGGCATCGATTTCGGCCAGTGACTGCTGCTGAGAGCGGGTGAGCGTATAGCCGAAGCGCGACAAGGCCTTGGCGCGCAGCGTGCCGTCGCCGGTCAGGCAGCGTCCGGGCCTGGCACGCAGCCGGCCACGCATCAGCGCGAGCGCAACCTGGTCGGCCAGCAATTCATCGTAGGCCAGACGGGTTCGGTTGACCTCTGCTGGAAGTGCCGCCGGGGCTTGCACCGCGCGGAGCGCGTCGACGAAGCCGGGCCAGCCTTCTCGCCGCAGCAGCGCCGGGTCGTGCCATTCCGGGAACGACGGCAACCGCGCCAATGCCTGTGCCATGGCGTCGGCGAGCTGGCGTGGCCACAGCCCTCCGGTCAATGGCCAGATCGGCTCGATCGCCGGCAACCGGTCGGGCCGATCGGCAGGGACCACGTGCTCCGGGTGAGAGATGGTGCGCCGACCGCTTGAACAGGTCGATCTTGCCGGACACCAGCAGCCTGGCGCCGACCGGCATCTGCCGCTGGCGATTGAATTTGAAGAATACCAGGTCGGCGGAACCGGTGCCGTCCTGCACCACGACCCGCCAGGGCTGGCGATTGTTCGCGGGCGGCTCGATCCGCGCTACTTCGACTGCCAAGCGTGACAATCTGACCGGGATGCGAGGCGGCAATTGTCGGCCGCTGGCGGCGATCGACATACGACTCGGGCAGGTGGAAGAGCAGGTCGATCAGCCGCTCGCCGCCGACGGCCTTGGCGAGCAGTGGGGCGACCGCGGGTCCGACGCCTTTCAGCGTGGTCAGCGGCGAGAACAGCGGCGTGAGAGGATCATGGTCCACGGGCTGACATCAGGTTATCGCGCGGCTATATGACACCGCGCCCATGAGCGAACCAGAATCAGCCTCGCTGGATCCGAGGCGCCGGCGGCTATTGTATCGCGCCACCCACCGAGGGACGCAGGAGAACGACCTCCTGTTCGGCGGGTTTGTGCAGCGGCACATAGGGACATTCGAGGAGTGGGAGCTCTCCGCTGTGGAGGCGCTGCTGGAAGTGCCTGATAACGAACTGGCTGACTGGCTGACCGGCCGCTTGCCGCTGCCGCCCGGAGCGCCGGCCATGCTGCGCCGCATGCGAGACGAGGCGGGCAGCCTCGCCCTCCCCTCGCGGGGCGGGGGGATGCGATGACCGTCACCCCGGTCTTTGGCGCCCCAGAAGGCTGGGACGCGTTCCTGCTGGCGCGCCGTCGGGGGGAATTCGCTGGCCCGATCCTGCACGTCACGCGCGACGATGCCCGGATGGCGCGGCTCGCCGAGGCGCTGGCGTTCGTGGCGCCGGAAGCCGAGGTGCTGCGGTTCCCTGCCTGGGACTGCCTGCCATACGACCGGGTATCGCCGAACCCGGCGCTGGTGTCGGAGCGGATCGCCACGCTGACACGGCTGCTGGAAAAACCGACGCGGCCGCGCATCGTGCTGACGACGGTGAATGCGCTGGTGCAGCGGGTCCCTCCGCGGGCGGCGTTCACCGGAGCCAGCACGGAGCTGCGCACCAACGGCACCGTGCAGCCGGAGAAGCTGGCGCGATTTCTGGAGGCCAACGGTTACGGCCGCGCAGGCACGGTGATGGAGCCGGGCGAGTACGCGATGCGCGGCGGCATCATCGATGTCTTTCCGGCCGGCGAGGCCGACCCGGTGCGGCTCGATCTGTTTGGCGACACGATCGAATCGATCCGCGTCTTCGACCCCGCGACGCAACGCAGCGCCGATCGTCGCCAGCGGCTGACATTGCGGCCGGTATCCGAGGTGCCGCTGGACCAGGACGCGATCTCGCGCTTTCGCTCCGGCTGGCGCGCGCTGTTCGGCCAGCCGGCGGCGGAAGATCCGATTTACCTCTCGATCTCCGAGGGGCGCCGGCATCCGGGCATGGAGCACTGGGTGCCGCTGTTTCATCAACAGATGGAAACGCTGCTGGATTATCTGCCGGCAGCGTCGGTGAGCCTGGACCATCAGGCAGACGAGGTGCTGTCAGCCCGGCTGGAGATGATCGCGGATCATTACGAAGCGCGCCGTACCCTGCCGCGCGATGGGGAGGTTCCGTATCGACCCTTGCCGCCGGAGCGGCTGTACCTTGATCGCGAGGGCTGGGACGCCATGCTCTCCGGCGGCCCGTTGTTTGCCTTCTCGCCGTTTGCACGACCGGACGGCGCGGTGGGTATCGACGGCGGCGGCCGCCCAGGCCCAGTGTTCTTCCAGAGCACCGGCGGGCCAGGGACCAACGTTTTCGATCAGTTGCGCGACCAGGCCGGGCGCTGGAGCGGCGAGCGGCGGCGGATCGTCATTGCCGCCTGGACACGTGGGTCGCGCGAGCGTCTCGCCAATCTCTTGCGCGAGCACGGCTTCAAGGACTCGGCTCAGGCAGAGGACTGGGCGGCGGTCCGGCGCAAGCCGCCAGGTTCGGTTTCGCTGGTCACCTTGGGGGTCGAGCGCGGTTTCGTCGCCGACGGCCTGGCACTGGTGGGCGAGCAGGACCTGCTGGGCGAACGCATCAGCCGTCCGCCGCACCGGCGCAAGCGCGCCGACCAGTTCATCGCCGAAGCGACGGAGATCGCCGAAGGCGACCTGGTCGTGCATCAGGAATACGGCATCGGCCGCTACGACGGCCTGGAGGCGCTGACCGTCACGGGTGCGCCGCATGACTGCCTGCGCCTGATCTACGACGGCAACGAGAAGCTCTACTTGCCGGTCGAGAACATCGAGGTGCTGTCGCGCTTCGGTTCCGAGTCGCAGGGCGTGGCGCTCGACAAGTTGGGCGGGGTCGCATGGCAGTCGCGCAAGGCGCGGATGAAGCAGCGCATCCGCGACATGGCGGATCAGCTCATCCACATCGCCGCCGCGACGCAAACTGCGCGACGCGCCGATCATGGCGCCGGGCGAGGGGGCCTGGGACGAGTTCTGCGCCCGCTTCCCGTTTGCCGAGACCGAGGACCAGTCACGGGCGATCAGCGACGTGCTGGAGGACCTGGCGAGCGGACGTCCGATGGACCGGCTGATCTGCGGTGACGTTGGATTCGGCAAGACCGAGGTGGCGCTGCGCGCCGCGTTTGTCGCAGCGATGTCCGGTGCCCAGGCGGCGGTGATCGTCCCGACCACACTGCTGGCGCGGCAGCACTATCGCACGTTCTCTGAACGCTTCGCCGGCCTGCCGGTCAGGGTGGCGCAGCTCTCGCGCATGGTGGGCGCGAAGGAGGCGGCGGAGGTTCGTCGCGGCATCACCGACGGAACGATCAATATCGTCATCGGCACGCACGCGCTGCTGTCGAAGTCGATCGAGTTCGCTGATCTCGGCCTGCTGGTGGTGGATGAGGAGCAGCACTTCGGCGTGGCGCACAAGGAAAGGCTGAAGCAGCTCAAGGCCGACGTGCATGTGCTGACGCTGACCGCGACGCCGATCCCGCGCACCTTGCAACTGGCGCTGACCGGCGTGCGGGAGATGAGCCTGATCAGCACGCCGCCGGTGGATCGGCTGGCGGTGCGCACCTTCATCATGCCGTTCGATTCGGTCGTGGTGCGCGAAGCGATCCAGCGCGAGCGCTTCCGCGGCGGCCAGGTGTTCTGCGTAGTGCCGCGCATCGAGGACCTGCCGCGGATCGCGGACCGTCTGAAAGAGATCGTGCCCGAGGCGCGCATGGCCCAGGCGCATGGGCGACTGCCACCCACCCAGCTCGAGCGGGTGATGACCGATTTCGGCGACGGCCGCTACGATATCCTGCTGTCCACCAATATCGTGGAAAGCGGACTGGACATGCCGGCCGTGAACACGCTGGTGATCCACCGCGCGGACATGTTCGGGCTTGGGCAGCTATACCAGCTTCGCGGGCGTGTCGGGCCGCGGCAAGCAGCGTGGCTATGCCTATCTGACCTGGCCGCCAAACATGCGCCTGTCAGCGGCTGCCGAGAAGCGGTTGACGGTGATGCAGACGCTGGATGCGTTGGGCGCCGGATTTACCTTGGCGAGCCACGACCTCGATATTCGCGGTGCCGGCAATCTGTTGGGTGACGAGCAGTCCGGCCATATCCGCGAAGTCGGCATCGAGCTGTATCAGCAGATGCTGGAAGATGCGGTCGCTGAACTGCGCGCCGGCGAGGGCAGGCGCGGCGGGCAGGAGCGCGACTGGACCCCGAACATTTCCCTGGGGCTGCCGGTGCTGATCCCGGAGGACTACGTCGCCGACCTGCCGGTTCGGCTTGGTCTGTATCGGCGCATTGGCGCGCTGGCTTCGGATTCCGAGACCGAGGCGATGGCGGCGGAACTGGTGGATCGGTTCGGCCCGCTGCCGCAGGAGGCCGAGAATCTGCTTCAGGTGATGGCGCTGAAGCGGGCGTGTCGCGATGCCGGTGTGGAGAAGCTGGAGGCGGGACCGAAGGGGATGCTGCTGAGTTTCCGAGGCAATGCATTTTCCAATCCTGCCGGGCTCGTCGCATGGCTGGCTTCGAAGGGCGGGTTGGTGCGGCTGCGGCCGGATCATAAGCTGGCGATCTCGCGCGAGATGGACGTGGCCGCCCGGCTGCGCTTCGCACGTGACACGCTGGAAAACCTGGAGAGGATCGCGGGGCAGGCAAAGGCGGCGTAACTCAACCGTCACACAAGGGTCTGGGGCGCCAGGTAAACTCGGCCGTAATTGCCAAAAGGGGAACCACATGCGCCGAGCCGTGAGGATTGCAGCCGCGGTTATATCGGGCTTGCTTGCGATGCCGCTCGCTGCGTCACGCGCAGTCGGTCTACACACCTCGGGTAACCGCACAGCCCGATCCGGGTCCGGCCGTCTCGCCTTACGTTGTCGATCCCACGAAAAGTCCGCGCCTCAGCCGTCAGGAGCTGATCCGGCTGCTGCGAGCGAAGATCAAGTATGTCTTCGTGATCTTCAACGAGAACCACTCGTTCGACAACGAGTTCGGCACCTTCCCCGGGGCCGACGGCCTGTTCTCTGACGGCGCGCATCCGCGCGACGCCGCACATACGCCTGGCTTCGTGCAGACCTACACCGATGCGGACGGCAAGCAGCAGCAAGTAACGCCGTTCCGCATCGGTCCGGAGCAGAACAGCACCTTCGTGGACAGCGTCGATCACAGCCATACGGGTCTCGCGAAGAAGATCGACGTGAAGAACGGGGTCGCTACCATGGATGGCTACGCCGCGGATGAGTATACCCGCTTCGCCGGCAAGGGCGGGGCCGCCAATATCGCCATGGGCACGCAGTTCGCGCGACTGGTGATGAGCTATATCGACTGCGATACCATCCCGTTCTTCTGGCGATACGCGAGCCGGTTCACGCTATTCGACAATATTTTCGCCACCCAGGATACGCCTTCCTCGCCTAATGCGATCGCGATTATCGCTGGTCAGTCGGGCGAAACCCAATGGGTGAAGCACGGGCCAGACGGGCGCGAAGTCTCGCTGAACAACGTGAGTCGGAAAGCTGCAAGGCGTGCCGGTGGTGAACGACCCGCAACCGTTCTATGGCTCGCAGTTCGATCCCAACTACGACGCATCGCGAACCGCGCGGTCCGGCGCAGGAAAGCTACTGCGAACAACAACATCTCGGAGAACCTGACATTCGCCGCACTGCCGTTGACCCTCGCCGGACCCGGCGTTGCGGCAGCGATGCAGCAGGACCGCGCACCCGAGGAAGATCTGGCGGATATCGAGAAGGACGTAGCATTCATTCATTCACGAGCAGGGCGGGTGGTGAACTGGCGCTGGTACGAGGAGGGCTATGACCATGAGCCCAATGAGCCGGACGGCCAGGACAGTCATGAAGGCTATGTGAGCCACCACAACGGCGCGCAGTATTTCGGCTATATCGCCAACAACCCGGCGTTGATGGCAAATCTGCGGGGGTTGGGCGATGCCTTCGCCGATATCGAGAACAGGAGGCTGCCGCCGCAGGGCGGCGTGTTCTACATCCGTGGTGGCTTCGTCAACATCGCCGGGCTGGCTCCGCCAATTCAAAACGCCAGCTTTCCGGGCGCCTTGACCGATGCCGATCGCGACACCATCGCGCGCACCAAGCGCGGCGACGATGACCATCCGTCCTATACGGACCGGCAGATCAGCGAGGCGATGGCGGCGCGGCTGATCAATCTGGTTGCCGGTAACGCCGATCTGTGGCGGCAAAGCATGATCATCATCACCTACGATGAATCGGATGGATTTTACGATCACGTGCCGCCACGAGTTCAGTCCTATGGGCCTGACGGATTGACGCTGTCGCGAGGCCCGCGCATTCCGATGATCGTAATTTCGCCGTATGCGCGGGCGCACGTGGTGTCGCACGCCGAGGGCGACCACAACGCGGTGATCGAGACGGTCGAGGCACTGTTCGATCTCCCGCCACTGGCAACGCTGCCGGAGGAAAAGCAGGCGCTGCTTGCCGGGGAGGACCCGAAGTTCAACGGCCCGAATGGCTTCGTGCAGCACCATCTGGGGCCGCGCGATATCAATTCGCCGCAGACGGACGATCTGTTGTCGGCGTTCGAGCCGGGGCGGCTGGCCGGCAAGCTGCCGATGCTGCCCGGCAGCTACGCGATGATCCCTGACCACGTGGTGAAGACATTGCCACACTACGGCGGCAAGGGATGCGAGGCGATCGGCATGGTGCCGGAGGACCGGCGCCAGCACATTGATACGCGCGTGCCAGATGGCTTCAACACGCTGCCTGCCACGCTGCCGCAGTACAATGGCGCGGCGCAGTAAAGGTGCGGGTTAGCTCTCGCATTTTGCTTGCCGGGCTGCTGGTGATGGTATCGGCGCCTACGCAAGCCGGGCGCGTGCTGGACCGGGTTCGCGCAGATGGCAGCCTGCATTGCGGAGCGGTCGCGCGGCCCGGCATCGCCGAGGCGGAGGGTTCGCCAACAGGTGTACTCGTGGATCTCTGCCGTGCAGTGGCAGTCGCGGTGCTCGGGCGGTCGGCGCGGGCTTCCTTTAGCGTCTATGAGTTCGCGGGAGAGCTATGACGCCGTGCGGCAGGGAACCGATGAGATCGGCTTTCTGACCGGCGGCGAGATCGCCGAACAAGGCCTCGCTCCCGTCGTTGCTCCTGGTCCCACGGTGCTGATCAGCACGGTTGGCGTGATAGTTCCGGACACCTCACCGGTCCAACAATTGACTGACCTCGCAGGCCAGAGCGTGTGCCTGATGATCGGCAGTCGCGCGCAGCGCGCACTGGAGAGTGCCGCCGACCGTCGGCATCTCGCCATTTCCCGGCTCACTTTTGAGGAGGATGTCGAACTGCTGGACGCCTACAACGCCGGCAGTTGTGGCGCCGCTGTCGGAGAAGACACGTATCTTGCCGACATGCGGCAGAATCCGGGAATCCGGCGGATGTCCAGCCGCTTCTTGCCGGACGCACTGGCGGCGGACCCGATCATTGCCGCAACACCTCGTTCGGATGGAGACTGGACGGCCACTGTCGGGTGGGTGATCGACGCGCTGATGGTGGCCGATGCCCCTGCCGATCGCTGGGCCGGCAGCGCGCCCGTCGCGGACCTGCGGCCCGGCTGGCAAAGGGATGTCAGCGCCGCGGTCGGCAGCTACGGCGCGATCATTCGTCGGAACCTGACCGCCCGGCTCGGGCTGCCACCAGGTCCCAATGCATTATGGCCTGCTGGGATGCTGCTGCCGCCTGCGGTCAAGTAAATCGACTGCCAACCTGCGGCATCATGTGCTTCGTGCGTGGTCCCGAGACCTGAAGGTTTACGGTTCTGCGGCCTCAACCGTCGCGACGTCGAGCAGGCGTTCGATCACCTCGGGCTCCTGCGCGCCGGCGATTGCGTGGCGACCGGAGATAATGAAGCAGGGCACGCCGTTGATGCCCAGCCGGTGCGCTCGCAGGTTGTCGGCATGCACCGCATCGATTTCGTCGGTGCTCGCCAGAAAGCGCGCCACCGACGTACGGTCCAGTCCGCAGGCCGAGGCGATCGTCAGCAGGAGCGTTAGGTCGCCAATGTCGAGACCATCGGTGAAATGCGCCGAGAACAGCGCGTCCGCCATTGCGTCAGCCTGACCGTAGCGGGAGGCAAAGCGCACCAGCCGGTGGGCATCGATGCTGGAGGGTGTGCGGCGGATGCGATCGAAACGGAACAGGATGCCCTCGGCTCGGCCAATCTCGGCGATCGAGGTGTAGAGACGTCGCGCGCGATCCTCGCCGCCGAACTTGCGGATGACATAGTCGGGACGGGCCATGCCACCGCGTGGCATGTCCGGGTTGAGCAGGAATGGCCGCCAGGTCACGTCGAACAGCAGATCAGGGCGTCGGCGGAGGGTGCGCATCAGCCGACGGACGCCCAGGAAGCACCATGGGCAGACCAGGTCGTGAACGATCTCGATGCCGAGCCGGGCCTTGGGCGGGGCCAGAATGTTCATGGCGGGCGCCACCGACCGTGGGCGCAACCCGATCTGGGGTGCTGAAGACAGTCTGACCGGCAACGCTTCTCTCCCTGGCAGATCCTGTGTATCACGACCAAGGCAACCTGGGGAGAGCGGCGCATGTCGATCGTGATGCATGACCTTGCAGGCGCGGATCCGGACCTGCGATTCAGCCCGTATTGCTGGCGAACCAGGATGGCGCTGGCGCACAAGGATCTGCCGGTGGAAACCATTCCATGGCGCTTCACTGACAAAGCAGCGCTGGCTTTCTCCGGCCAGGGACGCGTGCCGGTGATCCGCGATGGCGAGCATGTCGTGTCCGACAGTTGGGCCATCGCCGAGTATCTGGAGGATACATATCCGGACCGGCCCAGCCTGTTCGGTGGCGCGACAGGTCGGGCACATGCACGCTTCGTCAACGCCTGGGCGGATGGCGTGATGCTGGGTGGGATCGCGCGACTGATCGTGCGGGACCTGCTGGATGTTGTGGCCCCGCACGACGTTACGTATTTCCGCGACAGTCGCGAGGCACGGTTCGGCACCACGTTGGAGGTGGTGCAGCAAGGCCGCGAGGCCCGCGTTCAGGATTTCCGCGCGTCTCTGCTGCCGGTGCGCTTGGTGTTGGGCGTCCAGCCGTGGCTTGGCGGGCAGGCTCCGAGCTATGCGGACTACATTCTGTTCGGCACCCTGCAGTGGCCGCGCTGCGTTAGCCGCTTCGAACTGTTGGCGACCGACGACCCGGTGGCGGGATGGCGCGAGCGGATGCTGGATCTGTTCGATGAACTGGGACGCAGGGCGAAAACCGTGTGATACAGCGCGCGAGAGAACGGGCGGTATGAGCCTCGGTCACTCGCCGATCAAATGCAGGACCACTTCGCGCCGATGCGGCATCGAGCGATGCTCGAACAGGTAGATGCCCTGCCAGGTTCCCAGCACCGGCCGGCCCTTCTCGACCGGAATGCCAAGTTGTGTCTGGGTCAGTGCCGACCGGATGTGTGCCGGCATGTCATCGGGTCCTTCGTCCTCATGACGATAGCCGGCGTGTTCCGGCGCAAGGCGGCGGAAGAACGCCTGGAGATCGGCACGCACGTCGGGATCGGCGTTCTCCTGCACCAGCAGGGAAGCCGAGGTATGACGGCACCAGATCGTCAGCAGTCCAGTGTCTATGCCCTGTGCCGATAACCAGCGGCAGACCTGGTCGGTGATCTCCACCAGTCCTTGTCCCTCGGTTGCAATGGTCAGCCGGTGCAGAGCCTGTTTCATGCGAAAGACTTGTGCCTGCCTGCCCGGGCGCGCAAGACGCACGACATGGCGCCGCGCTTTCACACCCTGACCGTCAGCGATATCCGGCATGAGACGGCCGATGCCGTATCGCTATCCTTCGCGGTGCCGGAGCCGCTGCGCCAAGAGTATCGGTATGCACCCGGTCAGTACCTCACGTTGCGCGCGTGCATCGATGGCGAGGAGGTGCGGCGGTCCTACTCGATCTGCTCGGGTCTGGACGATGACGAACTGCGTGTCGTCATCAAGCGGCTGGCGGGCGGCGCGTTCTCCGGATGGGTGACCGAACGGCTGCATCCCGGCGACAGCCTGGAGGTGATGACGCCCGACGGGCGGTTCGGTGTGCCGATCGAACCCGGTTCGACGCGCACTCTGATAGCGTTCGCAGCCGGGTCGGGTATCACGCCGATCATGGCCATTCTGAAAACCGTGCTGCGGCGAGAGGCGGCCCGCTTCTTCCTGTTCTATGGCAATCGCAGCACGGCCGACATCATCTTCCGCACGCAGCTTGAGGATCTGAAGGACAGCTATCTCGCGCGGCTTGCGGTGTTCCACGTGCTATCGCGTGAGCAGCAGGACATACCCATGCTGAACGGCCGTCTCGACGCCGAGAAGGTCGGCGTGCTGATGCGAGCAATGGTGCCGGTGGCGAGCGTGGATCAGGCATTCATCTGCGGACCGCAGCCGATGATCGAAGGGCTGGGGACGGCGCTGACCAGTCTCGGTCTGTCGCGCGAGCGCGTGCATGTGGAGCGCTTTACGCCGGGGGTCGGCGGACGGCCGCGGCCTGTCGTGGTGTTGCCGGATGCGCCCGCCAAGGCGATCGCCACGGTGATCAGCGAGGGCGCGAGGTTCGAGTTTCCGGTCGCCGAGGGCGAAGCGGTTATCGACGCGGCGATCCGCGCCGGCCGCAGCCTGCCCTATTCCTGCAAGGGCGGCATGTGCTGCACCTGCCGTGCGCGGCTGGTCGAAGGCAAGGTCGACATGGCGGTCAACTACTCGCTCGAGCCGTGGGAATTGCAAGCAGGATACGTGTTGACCTGCCAATCACGGCCGGTCACCGACCGGGTGGTGATCGATTACGATCAGGTCTGATGGTGACTGACCGCCGATGCGGCGAGCGTCAGATCACCACCTCGCTGACCTGTATCACGGGCTTGGTATTGGTGTAGTTCGGAATGTCGCCCAATAGTTCCGATGCGTGTGGCGCGAACGCGGTCTGAAATTCGGCGACCGAGTCGAAGTACAGATGCCCCATGGCGATGAAACTCGGCGAAGTGTCCGGTGCGCCCCCAGACAGCCCCTTTTCCACGGCAATGCGCTTGCAGGCAGCCCCGAGCCTCTCCTGCACGAGTGGCATGTGACGCTTGCAGTAGTAGTCCATGTTGAATGAGGCGTTGTCAGCCGCCGGATAGAGAACGCTCACCTTGATCATGGCACATTCCTCTCTGTGGTAGCGTCGTGCGCCATCCATAGCCGATCCGATTGGGCGGGGCCACGGTCGAGGCGCAGCGGTCGTTTGACTGTGCCGGGCGGTGCGCGTTGCACGGATCGCCGGCGCGGTGCAATCCTCGCGCGTCGAACTGGTCCGGAGCCCGCATGCGCCGCCGCACGTTTCTTGTTTCTGCCGCTGCCAGCCTTGCTGCGCCGGCGATCGCCCGCGGCGCGGGTTCCAGTGTATTGACGTTCGTGCCGCAGGCCGATCTGGCCGTACTGGACCCGATCTGGACCACGACCTATCAGACGCGCGACCACGGGTTTCTGGTTTTCGACACGCTGTTCGGTCTCGACAGCCAGTACCGGCCTCAGCCGCAGATGGCAGAGGGCGCGGTGTCCGATGATGGCGGCAAGACCTGGCGGATCACGCTGCGTTCCGGACTGGCGTTCCACGATGACAGCAAGGTGCTGGCGCGTGACTGTGTGGCCTCGATCAGACGCTGGGGCGCGCGCGATGGGTTTGGCCAGGCGCTGCTCGCGGCATGCGACGAGATCAGCGCACCCGACGATCGGACAATCGAGTTCCGCCTGAAATACCCGTTCGCACTGTTGCCGGATGCGCTCGCCAAGACGCCGCCCAGCATGTGCCCGATCATGCCGGAGCATCTCGCCACCACCGACCCGTACAAACAGGTCACCGAGATGGTCGGCAGCGGACCTTATCGCTATCTGCCGGACGAACGCGTGTCCGGCTCGCGCGTGGTGTATGAGCGAAACGCCAAATATGTGCCGCGCAGCAGCGGCACACCCGACGGCACCGCCGGCCCGAAGCTGGCGCATTTCGAGCGCATCGAGTGGCGCATCATTCCCGATGCCGGCACGGTCGCGGCGGCGATGCAGAACGGCGAGATCGACTGGTGGCTGACGCCGAATGCCGATCTCCTGCCGCTATTGAAGCAGCAGCAACGACTGAAGGTGGAGATGGTCAATCCGACCGGCACGATCGCCACGCTGCGCTTCAACCACCTCAACCCGCCGTTCGACAATCCGGCGGTCCGCCGTGCCATGCTGGGTGCGATCGAGCAGGCCGACTACATGATCGGCGCGGTCGGCACCGACGAGACGCTGTGGCGCGACAAGGTGGGCATTTTCTGTCCAGACACGCCGCTCGCCACCGATGTCGGCATGCAGGTGCTGACCGAGCAAACGCGACCTCGCCAAGGTCAGGCGCGATCTCGAAGCGGCTGGCTATGCTGGGGAGAAGATCGTGGTGTTGATGCCGTCCGACATTCCCTGGTCGAAGGCGGCGGCGGAGATCACCGGCGAGTGGCTGCACAAGATTGGCGCGAACGTCGAGCAGCAGGCGATGGACTGGGCGACGCTGGTGCAGCGCCGCGCCAAGATGGATCCGGTGGAGCAGGGCGGCTGGAGCATCTTCCATACCGCATGGAGCGGCCTCGACATGATCAATCCCGCCGGCCACGTGTTCCTGCGCGGGAACGGGAAGGCAGCAACCGTCGGTTGGCCGACCAGCCCGAAGATCGAGCAATTGCGCGAGCAGTGGTTCCATGCGCCCGAGCTCGCCAGCACAGAAGGCGATCGCCGAAAAGCTGCAACTGCAGGCGTTCGAAGACGTTCCCTATATCCCGCTGGGACAGTATTTCATCCCGACGGCCTACCAGGCGAACCTGACCGGAATGCTGCAGGGCAGTCCGGTGTTCTGGAACATCAGGCGGAGTTGAGCATGAGCCAATTCGAACTGGTCTGGGATTCGCGGTGCGGGGTCGGGGAATCGCCGGTATGGGATGCGTCCAACCGTCGGTTGCTGTTCTGCGACATTCCCGGCAAGCGCATCAACGTGCTGTCGGTCGATGACGGTGCCCGCAGCTTCTGGGATTTCCCGGAGGTGGTCGGCAGCTTCGGGCTTTGCCGCTCTGGACGGCTGGTTGTCGCGCTGCGGCATCGGGTGGTGCTGTTCGATCCGCGCAGCAGGCAGATCGAGAACCTGACCGAGCCGGTAAATGAACCACCGACCAATCGCTTCAACGACGGCAAGGTCGGTCCCGACGGCTGCTTCTGGGTGGGCAGCATGGATGAGAACTCGCCGCGGCAGAAGACCGCCGCGCTGTATCGCGTCACGCCGGAGGGCCGCATCGAGCGTAAGGCCGAAGGCTACGCGGTCTCGAACGGGCTTGCCTGGTCGCCGGATGGGCGGACCATGTATCACTCGGATTCAACCGCGGGCATCATCGAAGCCTGGGACTTCGACGTGCACAGCGGCGCGCTCGCCAACCACCGTGTGCTGGCGACGTTATCGAACGAGGAAGGCCGCCCGGATGGCGCGGCGGTCGATGTCGAGGGCAATTACTGGTCAGCCGGCCCATCGGCGGCCTGCGTCAACCGGTTCTCACCGAGTGGGAAACAGCTGAGCAAGCTGCCGTTCCCGGTTCCCGCGCCCACGATGCCATGCTTCGCCGAGCGCCAGCTTTATGTAACCTCCCTGCGCGAAGGCCGCCCGGCGGAAGCGCTGCAGCAGCACCCCACCATGGGTGGGCTGTTCCGCACCGATGCGCCGGTGTCCGGCGCACCGGTCGGCGATATTCGCCGACGGCTAGAGCAGGGTGAGCGCGGAAGGATGCGCTCACCCTGCTTCAGTCCATCTGTTTTTCGCATGGTTCAGACTTCTGGCGATGCCGCCCTCGGTCATCAGGCTGCGTCTTTCGCGCAATTCAGACCTCCGGCGATTCCGCCTTCGGTCATCACGCTCTAGTAACTGGGGTAATAGCCAGGCGGTGGTGGCGGGGGCGGCGCGTAGGTCACGCGGGAGGCGGTGGCTGTGGCGTTGTCACCGCCCCGCCCACGGCGCCCACTGCGCCGCCGATCAGGGCGCCCGCCGCGGCACCACGACCGCCTCCGGCCAGGCCGCCGATCGCAGCGCCCGTACCGGCGCCGAGGACACCACCACCCAGCGCCCGTTGGCCGGGATCGTATGGGTTCGTGCAACCGCCTAAGGCCAGGGTCATCCCCGCGACGGCGGCAATCAATGCGGTAGAACGCTGCATAGTGTCTCCTTTCGTGGTCAATGCAGCAGAGGAACATGGCGGGCCGTTGGCACTAATCATCACGACGCTGTGAAGGGACCAGCCGTTATGCTGCAACTTAGCTTCGATATCGGCGGCACGTTCACCGATTTCGCACTATCCGACAGCAATACCGGCGCGCTGCAGGTCTGGAAGGTGTTGACCACGCCTGACGCACCGGCGCGCGCCGTGGTCGATAGCCTGGCCCAGCGCGTTGCCCGTGGGACGTTCTCGCCGGCGATAATCGCGGATGTGCTGCATGCGACCACAATCGCCACCAATGCGATCCTCGAGCGAAAGGGAAGCCGCACCGCGTTGATCACCACGTCGGGCTTTCGCGACGTGCTGATCATCGGCCGGCAGAAGCGTCACGATACCAACAACCTACATGCGGACAAGCCGGTGCCGCTGATTGATCGCGCCGATATCTTCGAGGTGCCGGAGCGCATCGGGCCCGATGGCTCGGTCGTTACCCCATTCGATGCCGCGGCGGCACGCAAAGTGGCGATGCGCGTCGGCAACGGAACCTATCGATCGGTCGCGGTGGCGTTCCTGCACGCTTACGCCAACCCGGCCCATGAGAGACAGATGGCGGAGCTTCTGGCCACCGTGGCGCCAGATGTGGCGGTAACGCTGGCCTCGGAGCTGTCGCCCAAGTTCCGCGAGTACGAACGCACCAGCACGGCGGTTGCGAACGCCTATATCAAGCGGATCGTTGGGTCCTATATCGGGCGGCTGCAGCAGGCGTTTGGCGAGCTTGGCATCGGCGCGGAACTGGCGATCATGCAGTCGAACGGCGGGCTGATGTCAGCCGACAAGGCGCGCGAGTCGCCGGTTCGCATCATTGAGTTGGGTCCCGCGGCGGGTGTGCTGATGGCGGCGCGGGTGGGGACGGAGGAGGCGTTCGCTCATGTCATGAGCTTCGACATGGGTGGCACCACAACGAAACTGGGCGCTATCGATGATGGCATGCCGGTGGTGACACCGACATTCGAGGTCGATGCGGTCAACTACCGTCCCGGCAGCGGGTTGCCGCTGAACATCACGGCAATCGAGCTGCTGGAGATAGGCGCGGGTGGCGGCAGTTTGGCGCGCACGCGCATCGGGACGATCTCGGTGGGCCCGGACAGCGCGGGCGCCGACCCCGGACCGATCTGCTACGGCCGCGGCGGTGATGCTGCCACGATCACCGATGCCAACCTGGTACTGGGTTATCTCGATCCGGATTACTTCAATGGCGGTGCCATGCGGCTTGATGCCGCGGCCGCGGCCGAAGGGATCGCACGCGATGTCGCGGCACCGCTGGGGCTGTCGCTGCATCGGGCGGCATGGGGCATTCACGCGGTGGCCAATGCCAATATGGAACGCGCCATGCGCGTGGTGTCGATCGAGCGCGGCCGCGATCCGCGCCATTATGCGCTGGTCGCGTTCGGCGGTGCAGGCCCGCTGCATGCCGCACGCCTAGCGCGCGCACTGGGCATTCCACGCGTCGTCGTGCCGCGGGGCGCGGGTGTCGGATCGGCACTCGGCCTGCTGCGCGCGGAGCACAAGGTGGATGCCGGACTGACCCGTGTGCTGCGGCTGGAGGAGAGCGCGCAGGACACGATTGCCGCGATCTTCGCGGAGATGGAGGCGGGTATGCCGCGCACCGTGCGAAGGCTGTCGCGCGCGGCGTCGATGCATCATGTGGGGCAGGGGTTCGAGATCCGCGTCGATCTGCCCGCTGATGTCGCCGATGTCGCGGCGATGCGCGAGGCGTTCCTGGCGCGCTACCGGCGGGAATACGGATATATCGATCGCGAGACTCCAATCGAGGTGACGGACTGGTACGTCACCGGCACGCTCGGCGGGCCGTCGAAGGCGTCGCTGCTCCTGCCGTTACGGCAGCGGGATGGGGAAAGCGGGGAGAGCCGTAGCGCCTACTTCCCGGAAAGTGGCGGCATGATTGAAACGCCGGTGCTCGATCGCTCCAGCCTGCAGGAAGGCACCACGATAAGCGGTCCCGCGCTGATCGAGGAACCGGAGTGCACAACACTGGTGCTGCCCCGCGATACCGTGACGGCAACGCTGCATGGCAATCTGATCATTGACATCGGAGCTGCCGGATGAGCATCGATCCGATTACCCTTACGGTCGTCTGGGGCGCGCTGACCTCGATCACCGAGGAGATGGGCAGCGCGCTCCGCCGCACCGCATTTTCGGAGGCGGTGCGCGAAGGCCAGGACTTTTCCACCGGCCTGTTCGACGCGAGCGGCCGGCTGGTCGCGCAAGGCAACTTCACGCCAGGTCATCTTGGCGCCATGCCGTATGCCGTGCAGAACGTGCTGGCCTATGTACCGCCCGAGCGGTTGGCGCCGGGTGACATGCTTGCCACCAATGACGCCGCCCTGGGCGGCGGTCACTACCCGGACATGTTCCTGGTCGCGCCGGTGTTCGATGCGGGCGCCATCATCGGCTACGTCGTAACCACCGCACACCATGTCGACGTCGGAGGTCTGTCGCCGGGTTCGCAGGCAGTGCAGGGTGTCACCGAAGCATACCAGGAAGGCATCCGCATCCTGCCTGTGAAGCTGGTGCATGGCGGTGAGTTCGATCCTGATCTGCTGCGCGTGATCCTCGGCAATGTTCGGTTGCCGGCGAAGATGCGCGGCGATCTGCTGGCGCAACGCAACGCCAACCATGTGGGCGGCGAGCGGCTGTGCGAGCTGTTTGCTGCGTATGGCGCCGATATCATGACAGCCGCGATTGGCGCGATCATCGAGCGGTCGGAGCAGCGGGCACGAGAGCTGATCGGCCGACTGCCCGAGGGGACCTACAGTTTCGAGGACCATCTGGACGACTACGGTCCTGACACTCCGCCGATCCGTGTTGCCGTCGACGTGACACTGAAGAATGGCGAGGCGGTGGTAGACTTTTCCCGGTCCAGCGACCAGGTGCCGGCGGCGCTGAACTGCTACATGAACTACACGCGGGCCTACGCGAGCTTCGCTATCCGCGTGTTCGCCGGCATCGACCTTCCGAACAATGCCGGGATCGAACGGGTGATCCGCGCCGTGGCGCGCGACGGCTGCTTCTTCAACGCGCAATGGCCTGCGCCATGCGGCGGTCGCGCGGCGGTGCAGGTACGTATTTTCGAGGCTATCAACGGTGCGCTGGCGCAGGCCGATCCGTCGCGCGCGATGGCAGCGTTCTCGCATTGGGGCAATCCCAATATCGGCGGTATCGACCGGCGCACTGGCCAACCCTGGATTATGTATGATCTGCTGCTCGCGGGTTATGGCGGCCGTGCCGACAAGGATGGCGCGGAGGCACTGTCACCGGTGATGAACTGCGCCAACGTCCCCGTGGAAGTGCACGAAACCAATAATCCGATCCGTGTGCAGCGGCTGGAACTGATCATGGACAGTGCCGGTGCCGGGCAATTCCGCGGCGGTGCAGGACTGCGCAAGGACATCGAACTGCTGTGCGATGATGCGATGCTGTCGCTGCTGGGAGAGCGGCACAAGTTTCGGCCGTATGGGCTGTTCGGCGGCCAGGCCGGCGCGCCGGCGCGCACGGTCCTGATCCGCGACGGTGCCACAACCGAGCTTGGATCGAAGCAGGTGCTGCGATTGCGGCGCGGCGATGTCGTCAGTCTGCGTCTTGCCGGCGCCGGCGGGTATGGCGACCCGGCCCGGCGGGACCCCGAGCGTGTCTGCGCCGATATTCGCGACGGCTACATCAGCCGCGAGCATGCTCGCCGGATGTATGGGGTGGACGATCCGTAGCGTGTGCCCGGTCAGGGTGAAAGCGCTCTAATGTAGAGCGCGAGTTAGGCTTTCAGCCGATCCCGTCTCAAGTCATCGCGCTCTAGGACGCCACTTGTAGCCTTACCCGGGTACCGGGGCTTCGTCGCGCTCGAGATGAGCGAGGAATGTTGCGCAGTACTTGCTTGCCGTGGTGTCCCAGACACGCTCGCGCAGAGTGCCATAGCGGCGCAAGCGCTCCTCCAATGGCATTGCCAGACCCTGGTGCATGGCATCGGCGATTTCTTCGGCATCGAACGGGTTGACGATCAGTGCTTCAGTCAGGTCCTCGGCTGCTCCGGCGAAACGCGAAAGGACGAGCACGCCGGGATCGGCAGGATCCTGTGCGGCGATATACTCCTTCGCCACCAGGTTCATGCCGTCGCGCAACGGCGTGACGATGCCTAACCGTGCCATGCGGAAAAACCCTGCCAGCACCTGCCGACGCACGGGCGTGGTCATGTAGCGCAGCGGCACCCAGTCGAACTCCGAGAACCGACCGTTGGTATCGCCCGACGACCCGATCGAGTTCACGGCGCAGCCGCTGATAGCTGCCGGACTCTTCGCGCGAGCGGGCGGCGATCTGCAGAAAACTGACGTGCCGCCGATACTCGGGATACTTGGCCAGCAACCGGCCGAAAGCGTCGAACCGATTCACCAGGCCTTTCGAGTAGTCGAGGCGATCGACGCCGAGAGCCAGGGCACGGCCGCTCAGGCTTTCCTGCAGTCGCAGAGTCTCCGGCGCTTTTCGCAGCCTGCTTTGCGCTGTCGGCGAATGCGTCCGCGTCGATCCCGATCGGATCGACAATGGCGCGCATGTGGCGGCCGCCGTGCATGAAGCCACCATCATGGATCCTGGTGACCGGCAGGATTTCACGCACGCAGTCAAGGAATGCGCGCTGGTAAACGTACGTGTGGAACCCTATAATATCGTAAGCACACATCGCCTGCAGCATCTCTGCGGCGCGGGGCAATACGTGCAGCAGGGCTGGCGGCACGAATGGGGTATGCAGGAAGAAGCCGACACGGTTGCGAACGCCCAGCCGCCGCAGTTCCTCGGCCAGCGGCAGCAGATGATAGTCGTGCACCCATACCAGATCGTCTGGCCGCAGCAGGCCGGCGAGAGCATCGGCGAATTTTCGATTGACTGCGCGATATGCCTCGTAGTCCTCGCGCCGGTACTCGACCAGGCCGAGCCGGAAATGCAGCAGCGGCCAGAGCACACCGTTGGAGAAGGAGACGTAAAAGCCACGGTATTCGGCTTCGGTCAGGTCGATCGTGGCATAGCTCGTGCCTTCCGAGCGCTGCAGTCGCACTTCGGCCGCGCCAGACGAACGGCGGCCACTCCAGCCGAACCACAGGCCGCCCGGACGCAGGGCGTCCGCCAACGCCACCGCCAGGCCCCCCGCGCGCGGCCCTCGTTCTGAAGGCAATGGTACTCGGTTGGACACGATTACGAGGCGTGCCACAGTCTCCTCCTCGCACATGCGTGCTGCACAAAACGCGCAACGATACTGTCACGCTGCACCTACTCGGGTCACTTCGCCGTGAGACGTGAGCGCGACCAACTCCTGCCGCACAAATGCCTGATCTGGGCGGCCACATCAGCGATGCTCGTAGAACATGCATCGGGAGAGGCCTTTTAACATGCGCATAGCTCAGATCGCCCCGCTGACTGAGTTGGTTCCACCACGGCTGTACGGCGGAACCGAACGGGTCGTGTCATTTTTGACCGAACAGTTGGTGGACATGGGCCACGAAGTGACGCTTTTCGCAAGTGGCGATTTCGTGACCCGCGCCGAACTTGCCGCGGTGTGGCCGACTGCGCTTCGCTTCGACGGTGAACTGCGCGACGCAATGGCGCCACATCTGCTGATGCTGGAGCAGGTCTGTCGCCGCGCGCACGAATTCGATGTGCTGCACTTGCCATCTGGATTACTGGCCATTCTCGCTGTTCAGTCGCCAGGCTACACCGTTTCTGACAACGCTGCACGGGCGGCTCGATCTGCGGGAACTGCGGCCGATTTACGATTGCTTCCCAGAGGTGCCCCTGGTTTCCATCTCCGATGCGCAACGCGCGCCGCTGCCGAATGCCAATTTTGTTGCCACGGTCCAGCATGGATTGCCGCAAGACCTGCTGACACCACGGCCGAAGACCCCGAGTTACCTTGCGTTCCTGGGGCGGATCTGCCCGGAAAAGCGGCCGGATCGCGCGATCCGCATTGCGCGGGAAGTCGGAATCCCAGCTGAAAATCGCCGCCAAAGTGGACCGCGTGGACGAGGAGTATTTCCGGACGATG
The DNA here is from genome assembly GCA_963758595.1 of uncultured Alphaproteobacteria bacterium. Lineage (GTDB taxonomy): Bacteria > Pseudomonadota > Alphaproteobacteria > Acetobacterales > Acetobacteraceae > JAMXLO01. The sequence goes on along the minus strand of CAVWWB010000019.1, from coordinate 180,329 downwards.
ATCCGGCCGATGCTCGACCGCCATTATGTCGAGATGGTCGGCGAGATCAACGATGCCGACAAGGCCGACTTCCTGAGTGGGGCGGTCGCACTGCTGGTACCGATCGAGTGGCCGGAGCCGTTCGGCCTCGTCATGATCGAGGCGATGGCCTGTGGCACGCCGGTAATCGCATTCAACCGCGGCTCGGTGCCGGAGATTATCGAACATGGGGTCAATGGTCTGATCGTGAATGACACGGCGGGGCGATCGCGGCGGTGCCTCGGGCGGCCGCAATGTCGCGTGCCACGGTCCGCCGCAGCTTTGAGCGACGCTTTACCGCGCAGCGGATGGCGGAGGACTACCTGGCCGTGTATCGGGGCCTGGTCGCGCGTGCGCGGCCGACGCTGCGGATCGTCAGCTAGAGGGCTATCGCGACATGGCCCGTGCCACGGTGTTCTCTGATCTTTGAGCCCGTGGTTCGGGTCCACCCGTAGTCCAGGTCCGCTGGCCGTTAACGTCTCGGCGGATCACGGTCGGTAGCCGGGGTCCGCCGTCTCAGGTCAACCCGCGTGCCTTCAGCCGTTCCACCAGCAACCGGCCAAGTTCCTCGGTGGCATCGGCCTGGCACTCTGGCGGGATGTATTCGGCCAAGGTATGGACGGCGCCCTCTACCAGCACGCCGAGCACCAGGTACGGGTCGGCGCCATCGGCGGTTACGAGTTGGATCACCCGGGCCAGCATTTCGACGGATCCAGGCTTGCGAGACGAGGTCTGATTAGCCTGTCGGATCAATCGGTCGAGCGAGCGAAAGCGATGTTCTGGCATGGCTGAAAGCATGGAACGGACAGCGTGAGGTCAAGTCCGTGCTGGGCCAGATTTGGCGCCGCGTGCTCTGCTGTGACTGCGAGCAGCAACGGCCAAGCCGGGGGACGCCATGCAGATCGTCGATGCGCAGATCCATTTATGGGCAACAGGGCTGCCAAGCAACCTCTCGCACCGGCAGGTGACACATTTCACCGCCGAGGAAGCCATTCCGATGATGGATCAAGGCGGGGTGATGCGGCGGTCATTCATCCGCCGGGCTGGGACCCGGGTTCGACCGAGCTGGCGTTCAAAGCGGTCCGCGACTATCCGGGTCGGTTCGCGATCATGGGTTCGGTGCCGCTCGATCAACCACTGTCGCGCACGCGCATTGCCGCGTGGAAGCAACAGCCGGGAATGCTTGGCCTGCGCTATACGTTCCTGCATGATCCCGCGCGACAGTGGCTGGCCGACGGCAGCATCGATTGGCTGTGGACCGAGGCTGAGAAGGCCGGCGTTCCGATTGCCGTGCTGGCGACGGACTCGCTTGCGGAACTTGGGCGGATTGCCGAGCGCCACCCCGGGCTTCGGCTGACCATCGATCACCTGGGCGGACGGGGCGGGCTGACCACGCTGAAGGACCATGCGGCGATGACGCACATGCCACGGCTTGTTGCGCTGGCGAAATACCCGAATGTGGCCGTGAAGGCGACTGGTGCACCGGGCTATTCGGGCGAGCCGTATCCCTATCCGACAATGCAGACGTATCTACGCCAGATCTTCGATGCGTTCGGACCGCAGCGGATGTTCTGGGGAACGGATATCACCAAGATGCCATGCTCCTGGCGGCAATGCGTGACAATGTTCACCGAGGAACTGCCGTGGCTCAGCGAGCAGGACAAGCGGCTGGTGATGGGCGATGCGCTTTGCGCGTGGTGGGGTTGGAACAGGACAGCGTGAGGGGGGACCATGCGAAACACAACATGGCAAGCCCGTTGCCGTCGTGATTGGGGCGACTTCGAAGTGGCAGTCGGATGGCCGCAATACCAGGCTGGCGCACGGCCGGGCGGTGGATGACAGCCACTTGCCGGTCGGTGCGCGCTGGGGCGTCGGCGGCGCCATCGCGCAGAAATTCGCGCACGAAGAATTCTTCGTCGTGCTGACGACGCGAACCGAGGCGAATGCCGCGGGGCTGGCGTCAGCCATCAGGGAACAGCGCGGCGAATGCACGACTCGTCGAGCTGGATCTGTCATCGCAGGATTCCATCGTTGGGGCGTTTGCCAGGATCCGGCAGGACGCCGGAGAGCCGGAGGCGGTGATCTACAACGCAGGCTATCTGGAAGGCCGTGACCTGCCAGCGGGCAAGGAACTGCTGGAGCACATCCCGGTGGAGATGTTCGACACCGCGCATCACATTGCCAGTCGTGGACCATTTCTGGTGGCCAAGGAAGTGCTGCCGGCAATGCGTCAAAAGGGGACGGGGTCGCTGTTGTTTTCCAACAACTCCAAGTCGCTGCGTGGCAAGAAGCGGCAGACGGGAGAATCACTGATATTACCCCAGGGTCATGATGCGCGCGCTGGCGCAGGTGCTGACCGAGGAGTACTCCGAGTATGGCGTGCATGTGGCGAACGTGGTGATCGACGGCACCATCGACTCTCCCGGTACCAGGGCGCTGCCGAAAGTGCAGAACCGGCCGGAACTGGTAATAAATCCGATGAAGATCGCGGAGGCGTTCTGGTACCTGCACACGCAGGATCGGTCCTGCTGGACGCACGAGTTGCAGCTTACGCCATATTCAACGGTGCCGAGTTACTAAAGCGTGATGAGCTCAGGTTTGACCTCATCGTGCCTTAGCTTCTTTGTTTGAGCGCGTGATTCAGTTCTCCGGGCGACCTCGCCTCCGGTCATCACGCGCTAGGATCTTAAAACATGGGCGGTGCGTACGTCGGTCGCGAATTCTAGCGGATGCGCGGCAGCTCCAAGAACGAATGCATCGGCGGAGGTGAGGGCAGGGTCCACTCCAGCGTGGTCGCCCCTTCGCCCCAGTAGTTGCTGGCCGCCCTTTCCCCCCAGAGCAGCGTGCGCACCACCACGTAGAGAAAGACGATGAAATGCCGCCCCACCGATATAGGCGCCGATCGAGGAGACGAGGTTCCAGCCGGCAAAAGCCGCCGGATAATCCGGATAGCGTCGCGGCATGCCGGCCAGGCCAAGGAAGTGCTGTGGGAAGAAAGTCAGGTTGACCCCGATGAAAGTCAGCCAGAAGTGCACCTTGCCCCAGAACTCCGGATACTGTCGGCCCGACATCTTGCCGATCCAATAGTAAAAGCCGGCGAATATGCCGAACACCGAGCCGAGCGACAGCACGTAATGGAAGTGCGCAATGACGTAATAGGTATTATGGACGATCTCGTCGATCCCTGCATTGGCCAGCACGACACCAGTCACGCCGCCGATCGTGAAAACGAAAATGAAGCCGAGAGCCCACAGCATCGGTGTCTTGAACTCGATCGAGCCGCCCCACATTGTCGCGATCCAGGAGAAAATCTTGATGCCGGTCGGCACCGCGATGACCATTGTCGCGGCCATGAAGTAGGCGCGGGTATCGACGTCTATCCCTGAAACGAACATGTGGTGCGCCCACACGATCATGCCGATGAAGCCGATTGCCACCATCGCGTAAACCATGCCGAGATAGCCGAAGATGGGCCTTCCTGCTGAACGTCGAGACCACGTGACTGATGATGCCGAAAGCCGGCAGGATCATGATGTAGACCTCGGGGTGCCCGAAGAACCAGAACAAGTGCTGGAACAGCACCGGATCGCCGCCACCGGCCGGATCGAAAAACGCCGTGCCGAAATCGCGATCACAGATCAGCATCGTGATCGCCCCCGCCAGTACCGGGATCGCCAGCAGCAGGAGAAAGGCAGTGACCAGTATCGCCCAGACAAACAGTGGCAATTTGTGAAGCGTCATGCCTGGAGCGCGCATATTGAAGATGGTGGTGATGAAGTTTATCGCGCCAAGCAGCGAACTGATGCCGGCCAGATGCAGTGCGAACAACGTGCAATCCATGCCGATCCCGGGCTCATACGTGGCGTTGGACAATGGTGGATAAAGCGTCCATCCGGTGCCGGATTTGCCAAGTGCGAGGCCGGTCAATATCAGGCAGAAGGCAGGCGGCAGCAGCCAGAAGCTGACGTTGTTGAGCCGCGGGAAAGCCATGTCCGGCGCACCGATCATCAGCGGCACGAACCAGTTGCCGAAGCCACCAATCAGCGCCGGCATGATCGTGAAAAAGATCATTGTCAGGCCGTGCGCCGTGATGATCGTATTCCACTCCTGCCCGGTGGTGACGATGGTGCCTCCAGGATGCTGCAATTGCGCGCGCATCACGATCGACAGCGCGGCACCTACGGTCCCGGCGAGGACGGCGAAACACAGGTAGAGGGTGCCAATGTCCTTATGGTTGGTGCTGCACAGCCACCGCGTGATGAAGTCCGGCTGATGGTCGTGCCCAGCATGCGGGTGCGTTGTTGCCGACATGGCGCACTCCTCGGTTTCCGCGCGCTTCGCGGCGCACGGAATGGTACCGCGCTGTTCCCCACCTGATGTGATATTGAGCCGCCAAGCCTACCGGGCGAGGCTGGTTGGTGCAGTTAGGCCGACGATATTGCGAGCGTGCAATTTAACAATCGGACATGCGAGAAAGCTGGCAAATTCGCCGACAAAGCGGCCCCATTCGCCCGCCGCGCTGGCTCCGCTATAATTCCCAGACGGACACCCACTGCCAAGGACCAACCCAATGCTGACCCGCCGCTGGGACAAGTCGCGTATGCCGTCACGCCATGTCACGGAAGGGCCAGGACGGGCGCCGCACCGCAGCTACTACTACGCGATGGGCCTCACCGAGGACGAGATCAACCAGCCGTTTGTCGGCGTCGCCACCTGCTGGAACGAGGCTGCTCCGTGCAATATCGCGCTTTCGCGCCAGGCCCAGTCGGTGAAGAAGGGGGTGGCCGAAGCCGGGGGCACGCCGCGCGAATTCACCACCATCACGGTGACCGACGGCATCGCGATGGGCCATCAGGGTATGAAGTCCTCGCTGGTCTCGCGCGATCTGATTGCCGATTTAGTGGAACTGACGGTGCGCGGACACTGCTATGACGCGCTGGTCGGACTGGCCGGGTGCGACAAGTCTCTGCCCGGCATGATGATGGCGATGCTGCGACTGAACGTGCCCAGCGTGTTCATGTATGGCGGCTCGATCCTGCCGGGAAAATTCCAGGGCCGTGATGTCACCGTGGTGGACGTGTTCGAAGCGGTCGGCCGTCACGCTGCAGGCAGCATGTCGGACGCGGAACTGCACGAGCTGGAGTGCGTCGCCTGTCCCTCGGCCGGCGCGTGCGGCGGACAGTTCACCGCCAACACCATGGCCATGGTATCCGAGGCAATCGGCCTGGCGTTGCCCGGCTCGGCGGGTTCGCCCGCACCTTATGAGGAGCGCGACCGCTTCGCTGTCGAGTCCGGCCGCGCAGTGATGGCCCTGCTGGACAGCCGCCTGCGTCCGCGCGACATCGTCACGCGCCGCGCTCTGGAGAATGCCGCGGTGGTGGTGGGAGCGACCGGCGGATCGACCAACGCTGGCCTGCATCTGCCGGCAATCGCGCATGAGGCAGGGATTCGCTTCACCATGGATGACGTGGTGGCGATCATGCGGCGCACTCCTTACATCGCCGATCTGAAGCCAGGTGGAAAATACGTGGCGCTGGATGTGCACCGGGTCGGCGGTGTTCCGGTGGTGCTGAAGGCACTGCTGGATGCCGGCCTGCTGCATGGCGACTGTCTGACCGCTACCGGCAAGACAATCGCCGAGAACCTGAAGGACGTGGTGTTTCCCACCGACCAGGACGTGATCTATCCGGTATCGCGGGCGATCTCACCCACCGGCGGCGTGGTCGGCCTGAAGGGCAATCTGGCGCCGGATGGGGCGATCGTGAAGGTCGCGGGTATGCACAAGCTGCGCTTCGAAGGGACCGCGCTGTGCTTCGATTCGGAAGAGGAAGCGTTCGCGGCGATCCAGCACCGCGCCTACAAGGCGGGTGACGTGATCGTGGTCCGCTACGAGGGGCCGAAGGGTGGGCCCGGCATGCGCGAGATGCTGTCCACCACGGCGGCGATCTACGGTCAGGGTATGGGCGAGCAGGTGGCGCTGATAACCGATGGCCGGTTCTCCGGCGCGACACGCGGTTTCTGCGTCGGTCATGTCGGGCCGGAGGCCGCGGCCGGCGGTCCGATCGGACTGCTGCGCAATGGCGATCGCATCGTGATCGACGCGGAGCAGGGTACGATCGATGTGGTGCTGTCGGATGCCGAATTTGCGGCGCGGCGTGCCGCATGGCAGCCGCGCCGCACCGACTACAATTCCGGCGCAATCTGGAAATACGCGCAACTGGTGGGTCCGGCCCATCTGGGTGCGGTGACGCATCCTGGTGCCGAATCGGAGACCCATCAGTACGCTGACATCTGATTGCAGGAGCTTGCATCGATGCGAAGAGTGATCACTGCCGGGGCAGCCGTGGTTCTGCTGGGTCTCGGCATTGGCACGGCCGCGGCGCAGCCGCCGGTCCCGTATGGCCCGGTGCCGCCGCCTCGCTACGAAGCCGTTGCCGCCGCCTCGCTCCGGCTACTACTGGGAGCCTGGACACTGGTATTGGAACGGCCATCGCTACGTGTGGATCGGGGGTCGCTGGGTCGCTGGGGGGCCGCGCCCTGGACATTACATTCCGGGTCACTGGCGATGGACCGGGCATCGCTACATCTGGGTCCCAGCGCACTGGGGCTGATGGCCCAGGGTCAATGCAACTCGACCACCACCGGCACATGATCCGATGGCTGCGGCTTGCCCCTCTCGTCGCGATCGGGTGCGGCCGCAACCAGCCGCTCGGCCAGAGCGGGTGACAGCAACGCATGGTCGATCCGCAATCCCAGGTCGCGTTGCCAGGCGCCGGCCTGATAATCCCAGAACGTGTATACCGGGCCGTGCGGATGCACCGCGCGGACGGCGTCGGTCATACCGTCCCATAACAGGCGGCGAAATCGGGCGCGGCTTTCCGGGCGGATCAGCGCATCGGTCCGTGGCAGTGTGCCGGGTGCCCAGTCGTCGTCGCCGGGACACACATTGAAATCGCCCGCCATCATGAACGGCGTGTCAGACCCCAGCAGCGCCTCGGCCCGTTCGGCCAGGCGTTCAAGCCACGCCAGCTTGTAGGCGAAGCCCGCCTCGCCACCGGAATTGCCGTTCGGCAGATAGATGCCGGCGATGACCATGCCGTCGATCTCCACCTCGATGTAGCGCGACTGGACATCATCTTTCGGCAGTCCCGGAAGGGCACGGTGATGCACGGTGAACGGCTTTCGCGACAGCACCGCGACACCGTTGTAGGACTTCTGCCCAACGGCCTCTGCCGTGTAGCCGAGCCCGTGATAGGTCAGGGCGGGGAAGGCGTGCGCCTCGCACTTGATCTCCTGCAGCAGCAGGACATCGGGCTGGCATTGCTCCAGCCAACCCGCGACATGCTTCTCGCGCTGGCGGATCGAGTTGACGTTCCAGGTGGCAATCTTCATGGCTTGCCCAGAATACACTGCTGCATGAAAGGCGCGATATGGAGCCGAGGCTGCTCTATCTCGACTTGCTGAAACGTTGCCTGCTTGACCTGCTGCACCCGGATGACCCGCTGGCGGGACTGGCGCCGGCGGACGTGGTGCACCGGCGGCGACTGGGTCGTGCCGCGCTGCGGGTGGCGAACGGTGCGCTGCGCCGGGTTGGATTGGGTCTGGTCGCGTCGACGCGCGCCGAGCATGCAGATCTCCGCAAGCTTCTGGCAGGCGCGGGAGGAGGGGCACGACTGGCCAGCGCGAGCCCACACCATGATCGGCCGCAAGCGGCTGGACCACCTGCAAGCCTGCGTCGAAACGGTGCTGCGCGAGGAGGTGCCCGGCGATCTGATCGAGACCGGTGTGTGGCGGGGCGGTTCCGTCATTCTGATGCGCGGTGTGCTCGCCGCGCATGCCGACCCCGAGCGGCGCGTCTGGGTGGCGGATTTGTTCCGTGGCTTGCCGCCACCGAATGGCAAATGGCAGATCGACGCTCGCAGCAAGCTGCACGAAGTCGACTTGCTTGCGGTGTCACGTGCGGAGGTCGAGCGGAATTTCCAGGCCTATGGTTTGCTCGACGACCGCGTGCGGTTCCTTGAGGGCTGGTTCGAGGACACGCTGCCTGGTGCACCGATCGAGCAACTGGCGGTGCTGCGCCTGGACGGCGACATGTACCGATCGACGATTTCAGTGCTCGAGGCGCTGTACGACCGCGTAAGTCCCGGCGGTTTCATTATCGTGGACGACTATGCGCTGCCGCCCTGCAAGGCCGCCATCACGGATTTCCGTGTCGCGCGCAACATCACGACGCCGATCGAGGCGATCGACTGGACCGGTGTGTTCTGGCGCAAGCAGGCGGCGTGACGAACTGGGTTCCCTGATCTCGAGACCATCGCCGCGCGCACGCTGTCCGTAGCAGCGGCGGCAGATCCGCCTTGTGCCTGGGGGGTGTACCAGACATGCTCGGGCGAACAGGGCATCGAGGACTTCATGCAACGACGTTCATTGCTCCGTGGCGGGGCGGTTGGGATTGCGGCGGCAGCGTTGCCTCGTTTTTCGATTGCGCAGCCGGCAAATGCGCGCGTGCTGCGGTTTGTGCCCCAGGCGAACCTGACGGTGCTCGATCCGATCATCACCACGGCAGCGGTGACGGCCAACCACGCCTGGATGGTGTGGGACACGCTGTTCGGGGTGAACACTGCGCAGCAGGTGAAGCCGCAGATGGCGGACGGCTACACCGTCTCGGACGACGGCCGGACTTATCTGATCAGGCTGCGCGATGGGCTGAAGTGGCACGACGGGGAGCCGGTGCGGGCGCAGGATTGCGCGCAGAGCCTGGCGCGGTGGGCGGCGCGCGATACGTTCGGCCAGACTGCTGCCAAGGTGGTGGATGCCTGGGCGGCTGCGGATGACCGCACAATCAAGATCACGCTGAAGCAACCGTTTCCGCTGCTGATCGAGGCGATCGCCAAGGCGGATGCGCAAATCGCATTCATGATGCCGGAGCGGACTGGCGAAGACCGATCCATTCAAAACGATTACCGAAATCGTCGGTTCTGGTCCGTATCGGTTTGTGAAGGAAGAGTTCGTGGCAGGCAGCAGCGCGGCGTGGGCGAAATTCGACGGCTATGTGCCGCGGCAGGAGCCGGCCGAATGGACCTCGGGCGGCAAGGTCGCGCGCTTCGAACGGATCGAATGGAAGATCATTCCCGACGCCGCCACCGCGTCGGCCGCGTTGCAGAATGGCGAGGTGGATTGGTACGAGCAGGTGCAAGCCGATCTTGTGCCGCTGCTGAAGCGGAGCAGCGACATCACCTTCGCTGCCTCGAACCCGCAAGGCTACATCGCCGGTCTCAGGTTCAATCATCTCCACCCGCCGTTCAACGACGTGCGCATGCGGCGTGCCGTGCTGACCGCGGTGAACCAGGCCGACTATATGGGGGCGATTACCGGAAACGATCGATCGGAGTGGCGCGTCTGCCGATCGCAGTTCCCTTGCGGCACGACCTACGGGGTCGAGGTTAATCTTCCGGTGCAGCAAGGTGACCTGCAAGCGGCGAAGACGCTGATCAAAGAGTCCGGCTATAGCGGGCAGAAGGCGGTGATCATCAACCCGACCGATTTCGCGACGATCGGCCCGTTGGGCGACATCAGCTACGACATGTTCCGCAAGATCGGCATCAACACCGAACTGGTGGCGACGGATTGGGGATCGGTGGTGCAGCGTCGGACCAGCAAGGAACCGGTGGAGAAGGGCGGCTGGTCGGTGTTCCACACCTGGTTCACTGGCGGGTTCATCATCAACCCGGTGGTCAGTGCGCCATTTCGTGGGCAGGGCGCCGCGGGATGGTTTGGCTGGTACGACAATCCGAAGGTCGAGGCGATGACGCAGGAGTGGCTGGAGGCGAAAGACGAGGAGGCGCGGAAGAAGATCGCCGCGGCCATTCAACAGGAGAATTATCAGCAGGTGCCGACGGTCACGCTCGGGCAATTTCAGATCCCGACGGCGCTGCGGACGAGCCTCGCCGGTCGGGTGGAATGCAGCAGCCCGCTGTTCTGGAATATCAAGCGGGTCTGATCAGCGGTCAGCGGTTCTGTTGCGCCAGGATCTCGGCGATCCTTGTGTTGGTGCCGTTGATGTCGGGAAGTCGCTCGCCCTTGGCGACGCGGGCGAGCGACAGCTTCTCGGCATCCTGCATGGCGATGGCGCGCTCGGCAGCGGCGGCGATGTCGGAGGGCGGCATTACCAGCACGCCGTTCTCGTCGGCCAGAATCGACGTCGCCCGGTGTTACGGCGACACCGCCGCAGGATACCGGTGTCGCGAACTCGCCGTGCAGGAACAGCCGCTTTCCGGTGACGGTGGACAGACCGCGCGCCCAGACGGGCAGTCCGTATTCGCGCAGTTCGTCGATATCGGTTGCCATGCCATCGATGATGATGCCGACGCAGCCTGCCGCGCGGGCCGCGAACGCGACACCGCCGCCGCAGGCCGCGTGCCGCATGTCGCCGGCACGATCGATCACCAGCACGTCGCCTGCTCGCAGCTTGCCCAGCGCGTAGTGGACGATCGCGGTGTCCGGGCCGAAGCAGCGCACGGTTACCGCGGTGCCCGCGATCCGATGGCCGGACAATAGGCAACGCACGCCGGGGTCCATGAACCCGACATGGCGGAAGTGGCCGATCGTAGCGGGCTCGGCCTGATGCAACAGCACGAGCAGATCGGGTCCGATCGACGGCGGTGGCTCGTTGACGATGAACATTCGCCCGGTCTCTCTCGGCGCAGCGGACCTGTCAAGCCCGCAACGGCTCGGGCGGCGGCTCGGCGGGCGGCACCGGAATGGGACGAGGCGGTTCCTCGACCGGCACCGGATCATCGGGATCCGGCTCCTCAGGCGGACGGCCCGGTGGCTTGGGCGGATCGGAGGCAATCATTCGGCAGGCTGCTCCGCGGTAGCTGCTGGCAAGGGGGCTGCGGCCATTTCGCGCAAGGCCGCTCGCGCGCGCGACAGAGGGATCGAGCGGGTGTGATCTGGCTGCAAGGGCGAACAGCAACAAGGAGCGGCCGGTGATCTCGTATTCATCACCGGTTTGGAACCGGGGTGTTTCGCTGCGATCAGGGACGTTGGTGTCCAGCAGACAACGCCAAGCTTGCCCGCCCGCCACCTCGGGCAGCTTGAACTTCACCACGTCATGGTAGGCGTTCAGTACCAGCAACACCGTCGCATCCATCGACGGTCGCTTTATGCCTGTTGCCTGCGCGCGCCCGTCCATCAGCATGCCGAGACAACGCGCGTTGCCGTCCTGCCAATGCTCCGCTTCCATGTCGGTTGCTGCCGGCGTGAGCCAGCGCACATCCCGAGCATCGAGGTCCGCGTTGTATTCGCCGCTGAGAAAGCGGGACCGGCGGAGGATGGGCAAGGCGTTGCGCAATGCGATCACCTTGCGCACGAACTCGATCAACGCCTGCCGCCATCCTCGGGGATGTTCCAATCGACCCAACTGATCGGATTGTCCTGCGCGTAGGCGTTGTTGTTGCCCTGTTGGGTGCGGCCGAATTCGTCGCCGGCGAGAAGCATAGGCGTGCCTTGCGCCAGCAACAGTGTGGCCAGCAAGATTGCGCTTCTGTCGATTGCGCAGTGCCACGATTTCGGGATCGTCGGTCGGCCCTTCAACACCGCAGTTCCAGGACAGATTGTCGGAATGGCCATCCTGGTTGTTCTCGCCGTTGGCTTCGTTGTGCTTTTCGTTGTACGAAACCAGGTCGTTGAGCGTGAAGCCATCGTGCGCGGTGACGAAGTTGACGCTGGACCACGGTTTGCGGCCGCGGCGTGCGAAGGCATCCGCCGAGGCGGCCAGTCGTGTCGCGAGTTCCGGCAGCTTGCCCTCATCGCCCTTCCAGAAGGCCCGCACAGTGTCGCGGAACTTGTCGTTCCATTCCGCCCAGCCGGGCGGAAATCCGCCGACCTGATAGCCACCCGGCCCGATATCCCATGGCTCCGCGATCAGCTTTACCTGCGACAGGACCGGGTCCTGCATGCAGCTTTGCAGAAAGCCGTGCTCCGAGCTGAAGCCATCAGGCTGACGCGCGAGAATGGTGCCCAGATCGAAGCGAAAACCATCGACGCGCATCTCGTTCACCCAGTAGCGCAGCGAATCCGTCACCATTTGCAGAACGTTGGGATTGCTCAGATTGAGCGTGTTACCGGTGCCGGTGTCGTTGATGTAGTAGCGCTTTTCATCCGGCAGCAGTCGGTAGTAGGAAGCGTTGTCGATACCACGAAACGACAGGGTTGGGCCGCGTTCATTGCCTTCCGCGGTGTGGTTGTAAACGACGTCGAGAATCACCTCGAGTCCGGCATCGTGCAAGCGCGCCACCATCTCCTTGAACTCCGAGAAGACGAAGGCGGGGACAGCGGAGTAGCGCGGATCGGGCGCGAAAAAGCCGATCGTGTTGTAGCCCCAGTAGTTGGTCAGGCGCTTCTCCAGCAAGTGCCGGTCATTGACGAAGGCATGGATCGGCAGCAGCTCGATCGAGGTGACGCCCGAGTGAGCGCATGTAATCGACGACTTCCTTGCGACCAAGGCCGGAAAAGGTCCCGCGCATGCCTTCCGGCACGGCGGGATGCTGCTTGGTATAGCCGCGAACGTGGGTTTCATAGATGATGGTGCGATCCCATGGCACCTCCGGTCGGCGCTCACGACCCCAGGTGAAAGCGGGATCGATCACCCGGCATTTCGGCATAAACCTCGCGTTATCCCGGCGATCGAAACTGAGGTCGCCGTCGCGTGCGCCGATGGTGTAGCCGAACAGCGAGTTGTCCCAGCGCAGCGCGCCGACAAAGGCCTTGGCGTACGGGTCAAGCAGCAGCTTGTTTGGGTTGAACCGATGGCCGTTACGCGGATCGTAGGGACCGTGAACGCGATATCCATAGATCGTACCGGGACGTGCCTCGGGCAGATAGCCGTGCCAGACCTCGTTGGTGTACTCGGGCAGCTCGATGCGTTCCAGCTCGGTCCGTCCGCTATCGTCGAACAGACACAACTCAACCTTGGTAGCGCTTGCCGAAAACAGCGCGAAGTTGACCCCGAGACCGTCCCACGTCGCGCCACGGGGATTGGGTGACCCCTCGGTTAAGCGCGACTTCCGGATAGCGCCTGGCATGTCTCTGTCCCCCGCTGTTATCCAGCAATCTGGCAGCGGGGACCGGTCACGCCAGACAATTCTAGGTCAGGTGAAACGGCCGAGCAGATAGCCGATGCCGATCGCGACCAGGGCCGAGGTTATCGGCTGATCCCTTATGACGTCGCTCAGCCGGGAGATCTGCTGCTCGGCCTGCCCGGCTGCCTGGTTGTAAAGCCCTTGCGCCTGCGTCCTCGCGCTGCCGGTGTACTCGCCAACCTTCTCCTGCACACGGCCACCCATTTCGCGGGCGGTACCTTGGAAGTCACTCATCTGTCCTGCCTCCATCGAGAGGCGCATTAACGACCGATCAGCGTTTCGGTTGCAGCGCTCTCAGGTGAAATTCAGGCGAAGTCCAGGTTCGCCCCAGTCCAGCGAGCCCAGACGCCCGGTCGCCGACAGCGTAACGTAGGCGGTGCGCAGGCCGGGACCGCCGAAGCAAATATTGGTAGGGAATTCGTCCGGCATCGCGACCTGGCGCACGACCTTGTCCGTCCGGCGCGATGACGGTGATGCAGCCGGCATGCAGCGTCGCCACCGCGATGTTGCCGCTGGCCTCGACGGCCAGGCTGTCGAAGCGCTGGAAACCGCCCAGACCGGCGATGATGCGGCCGCCATGCGGCGAGGGCCAGCCCTGTTTCTTCACCGCGCCGGGTTGCTCGATGTCGAACGCCCAAAGTCTCGCCGGCTCGGTATCGGCAACGTAGACGACCTTGCCATCGGGAGAGAGGCCGCAGCCGTTCGGACTGAGTATCGGATAAGCCACTTCGACGATCCTGGAGCCGTCCGGCAGCGCGTAGTACAGCCCGCCGTGGTCGCGGGTGCGCGCGAAGCGCTTGCCGAGATCGGTGAAGTAAAAACCGCCGTGCGTGTCGAACACCAGGTCATTCGGCGCGGACAGCTTGTGGCCGTTGACGTGCGTGTAAAGCACGCGTGTGTCGCCGGTGTTCGGATCGATGCGTTGAATGCAGCCGCCGTCGTAGTCGTCTGCCGGGCCGATCGCCATCCAGTGGCCGGGCGGATACTTGCCGCCGCCATTGTTGCAGCAATAGAGCGCGCCGTCAGGCCCGATCGCCAGACCGTTGGGTCCACCGCCGGCATTGCCCACCTTGGTGCGGGCACCGTCGGGGCCGATGCGGGTGCAGCAACGGCCGGCGATCTCGGTCAGGATGATAGCGCCGTCGGGCATGACGACCGGGCCTTCGGGAAAGCCGAAATTGCTCGCCACAATGCGCACGTCCGCCATCTTGGTTCCCCCGATGTTGCCGGGTCCAAGTCTGACGTTTGCGGCGCTTGCGTCAACCGGTCGCAGCCGATGCCGGGTTCGCCGCGCGTAAGCCCGCAGGAACGATCCGCGCTGAACCGCTGTTTATCCGTGGCCGGACCCGGCTTGGTAACTTTCGCCGGCAGAATGACACAATCTCCAAAGCTGCTCGATGTCGCCGGCCTCAGCGTCGCGTTCGGCATGGACCGCGGAGTGGCGACCGTGGTGCGCGAGCTTGATCTGCATGTTTTCGCCGGCGAGACACTGGCCATCGTCGGCGAGTTCGGGGTCGGGCAAGTCAGTTACCGCCCTCAGCATTACGCGCCTGATCGATCACACCGGCGGTCATATCAGTGGCGGGCGCATCATGTTCACAGATCGCAGCGGGCGGCAGCGCGATCTTGCCAAAGAGTCGGCCGAGGCAATGCGGCGATTGCGCGGACCAGAAATGGGGATGGTGTTCCAGGAGCCGATGAGCAGCCTCAATCCGGTGCTGCGGATCGGCGACCAGGTGGCGGAGGCGATCATGCTGCATCAGGGCCTGGCGCGGCCGGCGGCGTTGGCCGAGGCGCAGCGGTTGCTGGAGCATGTGCGTATACCGGAGGCGCGGCAGCTGTTGCAGCGCTATCCGTTTCAGCTTTCCGGCGGCATGCGGCAGCGCGTGATGATTGCGATGGCGCTGTCGTGTCGGCCACGCCTGTTGATCGCGGACGAACCGACGACGGCGCTGGACGTGACGGTGCAGGCGCAGGTGCTGCGTCTGTTGCGCGCATTGCAGCGCGAGTACGGCATGGGGCTGATCTTCATCACGCACGACATGGGCGTGGTGGCGGAAATGGCCGACCGCGTTCTGGTGATGCGGGACGGCGTCAAGGTGGAGCAGGGTGATGCGGTGCGCGTGTTCGATGCGCCACAGCATCCCTACACGCGCGTGCTGCTGAACGCCGTTCCGGTGCTGGGCAGCTTGGGGAACGAGAAGCTGCCGGTGCCGTTTCCCGAGGACGGGCAGGTGATGGCACCCCAGGCAACAGTCCGCACGGACATGCCGCCCGTGCTCGAGGTCGACGGATTGACCACGCGGTTCGATGTGCGGCGGCGCTTTCGCACCGCGGTTCGCATCCATGCTGTCGAGCAGGTGACACTCGCCATTCGGCATGGCGAGACACTTGCGCTGGTCGGTGAGTCCGGCTGCGGCAAGTCCTCCACCGGGCGAAGCATCATCCGGCTGGAACGGCCGGAAGCCGGGAAAATCAGGCTGAATGCGGAGGATGTGACGAGGCTCGATCGCATGCGTGAGGAGCGGCTGCGGCGCGGAGATACAATACGTCTTTCAGGACCCGCTCGCTTCGCTCGATCCGCGGCTTACGATCGGGTTCTCGATCGCGGAACCAATTCACACCCACCGATTGATGCGCGGTGCAGCCGTGGAGCGGCGCGTGCACGAGCTGCTTCGGCTGGTCGGGCTGCTGCCGGAGCATGCGCGCCGCTATCCGCATGAACTGTCGGGCGGGCAGCGTCAGCGCTGCTGCATCGCACGGGCACTGGCGTCCGAGCCTAGCCTGATCATTGCCGATGAGGCAGTCGCGGCACTCGATGTGTCGATCCGCGCGCAGGTGGTGAACCTGCTGATGCAACTACAGGCGCGGATTGGCATCTCCTATCTGTTCATCTCGCATGACATGGCGGTGGTGGAGCGGGTCAGCCATCGCGTGGCCGTGATGTATCTGGGGCAGATCGTCGAGATCGGGCCGCGGCAGGCGGTGTTCCAGGACCCGCAGCATCCCTACACACGACGGCTATTGGCGGCGGTGCCGATCCCGGACCCGCGGCGTCGCGATCACTCCATAGAGCTTGATGACAGCGAGGTTCCAAGCCCGTTGCGTCGGGTCGACGATCCGCCCATCGTGGCGCCTCTGGTGGAGGTGGGCGAGGACCACTTCGTGGCACGTCATCGGGTCGGCGGCCTTTATTGAACGGGGAGGAGAGATCGGTGCTGCGTTCCATTCGTATGCTGGTTGCCGCGCTGCTGTTCGCGGTGCCGGCGGTCGCGTTCGCCGCGAAGGATCTGGTCGTTGGGGTGCCGGCCACGCTGACCGGGCTTGATCCGGCGGACCTGAACGATAACCTGTCGCAGTCGGCGGCGCGGCTGATGTTCGAGGGGCTCTACAACCTCGACGAACACATGAAGCTGCAGCCGCAGCTCGCGGAGAGCTATGACGCGACCGAGGACGCGAAGGAGTTCACGTTCCATCTGCGCAAGGGCGTGATGTTCCATGACGGAACGCCGTTCAACGCGCAGGCGGTGAAGTTCAGCTTCGACCGCGCCGGCAACCCGGAGAACCATCTGAAGCGGCAAAGCCTGTACGTGATGATCGACCACACGGACGTGGTGGACGATTACACCGTGCGTGTGGTGCTGAAGTATCCGTTCGGCGCTTTCGTCAACGATATCGCGCATCCCGGCGCGCTGATCGTGTCGCCGAAGTCTATACAGCAGTATGGCAAGGAGGTGACGCGGCATCCGTCGGGCACCGGCCCATATGAGTTCGTGAGCTGGAGCGCGGATACGCTGAAGATGAAGAAGAACGAGCACTACTGGAAGCCAGGCGTGCCGAAGCTGGACACCATCACCTATCGGACCGTGCCGGAGAACGGCGCCCGGATCGCCATGCTGCAGGCCGGCGAGGCGCAGTTCATCTACCCGGTGCCGCCGGAGCTGATCGCGTCGCTGGAGCATAGCCCGACGATCACCATCTTCGATCAGCCATCGATCCTGGGTCGCTATGTGGCGCTGAACAATATGCGCAAGCCGTTCAATGACCCGCGTGTTCGGCTGGCGCTGAACTATGCGGTCGACAAGCGAGGCGTTCATCAAGGTGGTGTTCAACGGACATGCGGATCTGATGGATTCGCCGATGCCGCAATTGCTGCCATTTTACCAGAAGCAGGGCCTCTATGCCTACGACCCCGCGAAGGCAAAGGCGCTGCTGGCGGAGGCAGGATACCCCAATGGCTTCGAGTCAACGCTGACCGGTACTTCGCGACACTCTAGCGCAGCGCGGCATGCAGTTCATCCAGCAGCAGCTTGCCGCGGTCGGGGTGAAGATCAATGTCGAGCCGCTGGAGGCCGGCGTGCTGACCGCCAAGGAATTCAATGTCAAAGGCCCGGACGATGCCACGATTGTCATGCTGTACACGGCTTGGTCCTCCTCGACCGGTGATGCGGACTGGGGCATCCGGCCGATCGCCTACAGCAAGTCGTTCCCCCCGGTGCTGGCGAACCTGGCCTGGTACAGTGATCCGAAGACCGACACGGCCATTGAGGCGGGGCTGGCCACAATCGACCCAAGCAAACGCGCGGCGGCGTATGCAGAGGCGCAGGCGCAGGTGTGGAAGGATGTCCCATGGATCTTCCTCAGCGTGGACCACAGCCTAGCGGCATACTCGAAGAAGCTGCACGGCGCGTTCATGCGGCCGGACCAGCAATTCTATCTGACGCCGGATGCCTCGCTTGATTAGATTCCATTGAGTGGGCACCACTGGTGAAGTTCACATGCATTCGAACACGGCATGCGGCCGTGCGCATCCGGCCTCCGTCCGCGTCCCTCAATGACAGTTTGCCACTTCTTGGCGCGTGCTCGATTATCTGATTCGCCGGCTGTTCGGCATCGTTCCCGTGCTGGTCGCAGTCAGTATTTTCGTATTCATGTTCGTGCATCTGCTGCCGGGCGACCCCGCGCGCCTGGTGGCGGGACCTGACGCCACGCAGCAGGACATCGCGGCGGTGCGGGCCGACATGGGGCTGGATCGGCCGCTGGTTGTTCAATACGGCCGGTATCTCGGCTCAGACGCTGCGGTTCCATCTCGGGCGCTCGATTAAGACGCACCAGACAGTGGCGGAACTGATCGGCGAGCGCTTCATGCCGACATTGCTGCTGACCGTGTTCGCGATGGTGTGGTCGGTGATCGTCGGCGTCGCGATCGGCGTTCTGTCGGGGGTGAAGCGGGGACGCTGGCAGGACCAGTTGGCCATGGTGCTGGCGATCTCCGGCATCTCGTTCCCGAGCTTCTGGCTGGGGCTGCTGCTGATCGACCTGTTCTCGGTTCGCCTGGGCTGGTTGCCGACCGGCGGCTATGAGAGCTGGTATAGCCTGGTGCTGCCGGCGTTCACCTTGGGCACCGGCGTTGCCGCAGTGATGGCGCGCTTCACGCGCTCGGCGTTCGTCGAGGTCACGGCCGAGGACTACGTGCGCACGGCGCGCGCGAAGGGCGTGCCGGAGCGGCTTGTGGTCTGGAAGCACACGCTGCGCAACGCGCTGATCCCGGTGATCACGTTGACCGGCCTGCAGTTCGGGTTCCTGCTGGGTGGCGCCATCGTGGTGGAGACGGTGTTCGCCTGGCCCGGGCTGGGACGGCTGCTGGTCGATAGCGTGTCCTATCGCGACTACCCGGTGATCCAGGCGGAAATCCTGCTGTTCTCCTGCGAATTCGTGCTGATCAACCTGGTCGTCGATCTGCTGTACGCGGTGGTTAATCCGGAGATCCGGCTGCGATGATGGCCGGAACGAGCCCATGAGCGAATTGACGCTGGCGGCACCCGCCATACGCTCGCCGTCGGCTGAGTTCTGGCGGCGCTTCCGTCGCAAGCGCGTGGCGCTGCTGTCGGGCGGTGTGCTGCTGCTGCTGATTCTGGCCGCCGCCGCTGCACCCTGGATCGCGCCCGTACGGACCGACAACGCCGGACTACGACAACGTGCTGGCTGGGCCGTCGTGGCGGCATCTGTGCGGCACGGACACCTTCGGGCGGGACATTTTCAGCCGCATTCTGTGGGGCGGGCGCATCTCTCTGACGGTCGGGTTCGTATCGGTGGCACTGGGCGGGATGGTCGGGGTCGCGCTGGGGCTGATCAGCGGGTTCTTCGGCGGGCTCATCGACAGCCTGATCATGCGGCTGATGGACGTGCTGCTGGCATTTCCGGGCATTCTGCTGGCGATCGGTGTGGTGGCGCTGCTGGGGCCGGGCATCGACAATGTCATCTACGCGATCGCGGTGTTCAGTGTCCCGGTATTCGCGCGCCTCGTGCGAGGCAGTACACTGGGACTGAAGCAGACCTTGTACGTGCAGGCGGCGCGCAGTATCGGCGTGCGGGCACCGATGCTGATGCTGCGCCACATCCTGCCGGGAACGCTGCCCAGCGTGATCGTGTATTGCTCGCTGCGGATTGGCACCTCGATCCTGACCGCGGCGGCGCTGAGTTTCATCGGCCTTGGTGCACCGCCGCCAAGCCCGGAATGGGGAACGATGCTGGCGGAAGGGCGGTCCTATCTGGGAGTTGCCGATCAGATCACGTGTTCCCGGCATCGCTATTTTCGTCGACCGTGCTGGCGTTCAATCTGCTGGGTGACGGGCTGCGTGACGCACTGGATCAGAAGCTGCGCTAGTCGGGCATAGTCCCGTCTGGTGCGGTCGCAGATTACGTGCGACGTGAGCGATCCCGAATAAAGTTGCTGGCGCGCGTGGGATCAGCCCATCATGCCGCGCCGCACGTGCTTATAGCGCAAGGAAGATCCGCGACAAGACCAGGAGAGGCTTGCCATGGCGACCAGGGCTCCGTTCTTGAAGACGCGTTACGGTGCTTACCATCATCGGCAGATCCCGCGGGAAGATACCGAGCTGACGCATGTCGGCCCGGATACGCCTTGCGGCGAGTATATGCGCCGGTTCTGGCAGCCGATCTGCTACTCGGACGAACTCGCGGATCTGCCGCTGGCGGTGAAGATCCTCGGCGAAGAGCTCGTGGTGTTTCGCGATGGCAGCGGTGCTGTCGGACTGCTGGAGCGCCACTGCTCGCACCGAGGCACCTCCCTGGAGTTTGGCCTGGTCAGCGCGAAAGGAATTCGTTGCTGCTATCATGGCTGGCTGTTCGATGTGGATGGGGCGATCCTCGAAACGCCGGGCGAACCTGCCGACAGCACGCTGAAGGAGCGGCTTTGCCACGGCGCGTATCCGGTGCATGAGGCACATGGCTTGGTGTTCGGTTACATGGGTCCGCCCGAGCGCAAGCCGGCGTTTCCAGTCTACGACGGTCTGCCTCGCGCAGGCTACCGGATCATTCCAGGCCAGAAGTATCACTATCCGTGTAATTGGCTGCAGATCCTGGAAAACACCATGGACGCGGTCCACACCTCCTTCCTGCACACGATCGTCAGTGGCGCAGTCTTTACCAATGAGTTTGGCGTGCTCCCGGAATTGGAGTTCGCGGAAACGCCGGTTGGGATCATCTACATCGCGACCAGGCGGGTCGGTGACAATATCTGGGCGCGCATGGTGGAGAATGTGTTGCCCAATCTCCAGCAGGTCGCACCCGTCTGGGAAACCGGCCAGCAACCGCATCCGTTCAGCGGCCCGATGATGAGCCGCTGGATCGTGCCGCTCGATGACACCAACACGATGCTGATCGAACTTCGCCATATCAGCGAGACTGCCGAAGCGGTCAACGCCGGACTGGTGGGCCGACCGCAGCACCATGTTGCCCGGCCAGCTTGCGGCCGATACGTACGAGGAAAGCCAGCGGCGACCGCAGGACTTCGAGGCACAGGTGTCGCAGCGCCCGATCGCGGTACATGGCATGGAGCATCTGGGCACCACCGATCGCGGAATCACGATGTTCCGCAACCAGATCCGGCACGGCATTCGCGCCGTGCAGGCTGGCGAGGATCCGGTTGGCCTGTTCAGGGACGGCGGCGTCATTCCGACCTACTGCAACGATACCGTGGTTCGCGTGCCGCCGGCCAACTCACCGGAGCAAGACAAACAGTTGCTGCGCGAAACGGGGCGTCGGCTCGCCCAAGGCTACATCAAGGCGCCGCCGCTTATGGCGGCGGCCGACTAGATTGTCGTTACCAAGGGCGTTGTCCCACCTTCGATCCGCGATGGTGCTTGCGAGGAGGTGGCCAGCCCTCTTTTGAGCGCGTATTCAGACCTCCGTGCGTTTGCGCCTCCGGTCATCACGCGCTGGCCTTAGCTTCTTCGGCGTTGCTGCGTGAGGCTTGACCCTGGCCACCCCCTCACAAGCACGGCTTGAGTTCGGATTAGGCTGTGGCCTGTCTGCCGCCTGTGGTGGGGGGCGGCGGTTCAGTAGTGCCAGTAGCCTCCGCCGCCGAACAGCAGAAGCAGAATGATGATCAGCAACACCAAGCCCAGGCCGCCACCGTAGTGGCGACCGCCATAATATCCGGAGCGGTAGCCATAGTATCCTCCGCCACCGAACAGCAGCAGGATGATCACGATCAGCAGAATAAGGCCCATGATGAATGCCTTCCGTTCTGTTATTGTCGATCTGTTTGGTGCCGAGCAAGGTGGCGGTGTGGCATAATCATGGCGAAGCGGCGGCACAACCGCCACTGACGTAACGTTGATGATATGCAACTCCCCTGGCAACCCGCCTGGCACCCCGACAGTCTCGCCGCCCGCATGCCGTTCCTGCATCGACGGGTGCTCCTGACCAGGGCCACACGCGCCTTTTTCACTGCGCGCGGCTATACCGAAGTGGAGACGCCATACGCCGTAACGACGCCGGGCGAGGAAGTTCACCTGCGTGCTTTCCACACCGAACGCGAGACACCTGATGGTTCGCGCGAAGTCGCTGTGGCTGCACACGAGCCCCGAGTTCGCCATGAAGAAGCTACTGGTCGCTGGTGCTGGCCCGATATTCCAGCTTGCGCGTGTCTGGCGGAATGGTGAGGCGAGCGAGCTGCACGCTCCTGAGTTCACGATGTTGGAATGGTATCGTCCTGGCGCCAGATATGGACTCGCTGATCAGCGAGATGGGAGGCTATTTGCGTGCCGTGCTGCCGCCGACCGTGAGCTGCCGCGGCGTCACCACTGACCTTTCCCGGATCGAACGCCTGACCGTGGCCGAGGCGTTTTCCCGATATGCGTGGCAGCCGATGTGCTGCGGTACCGCGGGCGATGCTTCGGCTCTCGCTCGGGAGGCTGGGGTGAAGCTGCGCGACGGGGAAACCTGGGAGGACCTGTTTTTTCGTTTGCTCCTGGAGCGGATCGAGCCGCATCTGGGGCGCACGCACCCGACGTTCCTCACCCATTGGCCCGCAGCGCAGGCGGCGCTTGCCCGCCGCGATCAGGTCGGATGCGCGCGTCGCTGAACGGTTCGAGCTTTTCGTCTGCGGCATCGAGCTGGCCAACGCTTTCGTCGAGCTCACCGACAGTCGCGGAACAGCGCGCGCGGTTTGAGGCTGATCGCGCCCGCCGTCATGCCATTTCGGAACCCGACTGGCCGCTGGATGAGGATTTCCTGCAGGCGCTTGCGTTCGGCATGCCACAAGCAGCGGGAATCGCGCTTGGCTTTGACCGGCTGGCCATGATCGCCTCTGGCGCCAGCCGTATCGATCAGGTGCGATGGCTGGATTAACCATTCGGTAACCCTCCCTGGCGCATTTATTACGATCTATCATCAAGGAGGTCGCGCATGCTCCCGGTCGCCGACGATTTCGCCGCCATTGCAAACGACTGAAGGAAATCCAGCAAGAGGTAGCGGCACAAACTGCCGCCCGCTCCAGCAGTCAGCCTGACGCGGAAGGCCAGCAAGGGTCGCGTGAAATCCGCGAGGACATCACCGCCTGCGGATAACACCGGCCAATAGGCTTTCACCCTGACCGGCACGCACAACGTGTCACTGCGAGCCTCGCGGATGCGAGGGGGCAGCTACCTAGCCTAGTCTAGTGTCGCGCCAAAACCGGAAACTGCAGGCACAACGCCTGAGCGCCACCATCCCCGGCCATCACAGTCAGCGCCCCATCGGTGGGCGCGACAAAAATACAGGAATTCGCCGGCAAAAGTGCCGCTCCGTCCGCTGACGCAGAACCGGACAGGACGATCCAGAACTGTCCGCCGCCCTGCGTCCGGATCGGGACCGCGAAGGCGTGCGCCGGGCGCCAGACGATAGCGCCAGGTTGCCGTTCCATCCGCGCTCGGCTCGATCACCGTGGCACAGGACACGCCTGGCGCGCGGGCCAGTTCTTCCGGAGACGCGACCGGCTCGGGTGGCGAAGTCGCCTCGCGGTGCTGATGGTTGGCGCGCCGCGCCGCGCGTAACTGTTCCCGGGCGGCCGGCATATAGCGTGCGCCGGGTCCCAGGCGTTGCGCAAGGTGAACCAGGCGATGCCGTCCTCGCCGGCAACGATCGGACCATAAGCCGACCAGGCTTCGGTGTAGTGCACCGCCACCGATCCGACGTCATGCGTGCCGAGCCGGCCACCGCCCCGCACCACCACCTGATATTGATTGGCCTGGTGGAAGTGCGGCTTCACCACCGCGTGCGGATCCTTCTCCACCAGAAATGCCATCGGATAGAGCACGCCTGGTTCCGGCGCGGCCTGGCCCTCTTTCAGCGTGTTGCGGTTCTCGCCGATGAAGGTGGTGTGCCAGCCGTTGCCGGTCTTCCGCCGCGCTGTCCGGTGCACGACTTCACTGTTCGCCGTCAGGATCATGAGCGTTCCTTTCCGTCCCAATCTATGCCGCAAGCCGCTGCCCCGCCAAGCCGGCGCAAGCGCCGACAACCGCAAGCAGCCGAAATGTCTGCTCGACGCCCTGCGCCTCCAGTGCACGCGATTCCTGGTTCAGCAGCTCGGCGCAAGCCATGGCCAGCGTGACGCGATCGCCGCCATAGTGCGTATTGGCAATTGTATCGACGATGGCCATTGGCCCAGGCCGTCGGTCACGGTTGCTCAGGCGTGCGGAACAGCAGCGGAAACGCGCTGTGCACGTGCGGCGCGCTGACGGGCGGAGCGCCCAAATGCAGGAAGGAGCGGTTCAGCTCTGCAAGGTTGCGGGCGCCCGCCAACGCCATCGCCACCATGACCTCCTGTTCGAGGATCTCCAGCAGGCGAACCACGCCCGCGCCGCTGGCCGCGGCCAGGGCGTAGCAATAGAGCCGGCCGACCGCGACCGCATCGGCGCCCAAGGCGATCGCCTTCACCACGTCCGTGCCGCGCGAGAAGCTGCCATCGATCACGATGCGTGCCCGACCCCGCACTGCGTCCAACACTTCCGGCAACACGTCCATCGCGCCCCGGCCATGGTCAAGCTGACGCCCGCCGTGGTTGGACACGTACACCACCTCCACGCCGTGCTCGCAGGCGAGCGCCGCGTCTTCGGCGGTGGCGATGCCCTTCAGGATCAGCGGAATGCGGTGCCTGTCCTTAAAGCGCTTCACATTGTCCCAGGAGAAGCTGGCCTGGAAATTATGGCCCGTCGCCGCCGTCCGCCACGGCTTGACAAAACGTGCTGCGATGTCCCGCTCGCGCCGCGAATAGGCGGCGGTATCAACCGTGATGCAGAACGCGTTGTAGCCGTTATCCACCGCGCGGCGCGCCACGTCATCAACCCATGCATCGTCGCCACGCACATAAAGCTGGAAGATCTTCGGCCCGGTCACCGCCGTCGCGGTCTCCTCGAGGCCGGGTTTGGTGACCGAGCTGACAATGATCGGGACACCAAATTCGGTGGCGCCGCGACCGGCGGTGGCCGCCGCCGGCATCGAAAGATTCCAGCGAGCCGACCGGTGCCAGCAGCAGCGGCAGCCGCAGCTTCATGCCCAGAAAGGTGGTGCCTGCGTCCACCTTGGAGACGTCGCGTAGCGCGCGTGGTCGCAACGCGATCGCGTCCAGCGCCGCCCGGTTGCGCCGCAGAGTGGTTTCGCTCTCGGTGCCACCGATGAGGTAACCCCAGATGTTGCTGTCCAACTTCGCGCGGGCAGCCGCTATGAACTCGTGCAGGCACTGGAAGTCACCGGTCAGTTCGGTCAGGTGCGGCGCTTCGGGCATAGGTCTCCCCCTTCGATCCCGATCATCAGGCATTGAAGCCGGGCCACACCGCAAGCCCTGGCTCCCTGCTCTCGCTAGACGGCAGCGGTGGCGGTGGCGTCGGTGAGCGGTTTGGCCGGCCGGGTCTCCGGCATCCACGACCAGACCGCAAGTAACGCACCGAGGCCGATGATGGCGAGGCTGAAGAAGGCCATCGGTGCGCCGAGTTCATCGGCCAGCCAGCCGGCCAGGGTGGTGCTGATGGTGGCGCCGAAACCGACGGCGAGACCGATGGAACTAATCGCCAGGTTGAGAAAGCCGCTTCGCTTGGTGACATCCGCGGCGATCAGCGGAACCATGAGGCCGAACACCGTTCCGCTGATCCCGTCGAGTGTTTCGATGATGACCAGCGGAACCGCATCCGGCAGGTCGACGAACAGAATCGCCCGAAGCGGCAATGCGGCGAAGCCGACCAGCAGGATCGGGCGTCGGCCGATCTGTTGCGCCATCCTTCCTGCCCACGGCGAGCACAGGGCAACGATGGCCTGCGGCACGATGATCGAGGCCGATACCACAAATCCAGACCCGCCAGTGCGTTTCGCGAGTTCGTTCAAGGCCAGGGGCAGCATGGCTGCATTCGCCAGGCTGAACAGGACAGCGCAGACCGCGAATATGTGCAGCGCGGGTTCTCTAAGGATGTGCCAGGGCTGCTGGTTGCGCTGCCGGCGTTCCCTGGGGTGCAGCAGGGAAGGGTGGTCCGTCTCGACCACCCGATCCGAGCGGCGGAACAGCGGCAAGGTCATCATCGCCGGTATGACCAGCAGAGCAACCGTTACGAAAACGGCGCGCTCGGAAAAATAGAAGGCGATCGCACCCAGCAAGCCGGCGGCCGTCGCGTTCCCGAGTGACGCGTAACGGGCGTTGATCCCCAGGCGCTCGGAGAAGGCGTCGTGGCCGCACAGGGCGAGGGTGAGCGCGGCAATCGCCGGCGTCAGAATGCAACTTCCCAGGGCGTGCAGGACCTGGGCGGTCCAGACCGGACCGGGCGTCGGCTCGGCCAGCAGCATCAGCACGCTCATGCCAAGGAGCAGCAGACCAAGACCATTGGCGAACCGCTTGCGGTGGATCGCATCGACCAGCGCGCCGGCCGGAAGCTGCAGCACGAGCACCGCTGCGGTGCCGATGCTGAGCGCCACGCCGATGTCGACCTGAGACCAGCCGCGCTCGGTCAGATAGACCGAGAAGAACGGGCCAAAGCCGGTCTGCACCGCCGCTACGAAAAAGTTGAGGCTGTTCAGCCCGACCCGGCAGCGGAGCGAATTCAAGGGTTACAGATGCCTCGGCTGCCAAATACGACGGGCCGGGCAACTGACTGCCCGGCTTCCTATCGTAGCGAATGGCGCTTCCGGTGTCAGGTCCCAGCACTAATCCTTTAACTGGGACACTCCGACCCGAGCCGCGTGCGCGCGCCCGCTACCCTCAGCTCCGCGCGGGATCAGGCCACCACCGCGCGCAACAGCGGCAGGCGCGGTTCGCATAGCTCCTCGTACAGCTCGAGATAATCCTGGGCCATGCGACGCGCGGTGAACCGGCGCTCGAACGTTTGGCGCACCTTTCCGCGATCCAGCTCGCTCAACCGCTCGACGGCCGCGACGGCGCCGGCCTGATCCTGGACGATAAAGCCAGTCAGTCCGTGATCGATCACCTCGGGCACCGAGCCGCGATTGAGCGCGATCACGGGAGTGCCGCAAGCCATGCTCTCGATCATCACCAGACCGAACGGCTCCGGCCAGTCGATTGGAAACAACAGCGCGTGCGCCCCAGACAGAAAGGCAGGTTTCTGGCTGTCGTTGATCTCACCAATGAACTCGACCCATGGGCTGGCCTCGATCGCTGGCTTGATCTGGCCTTGGTAGTACTTCTTGTCGGCGTCATCGACCTTGGCCGCAACCTTCAGCTTCATGCCCGCCGCGCCGGCGATCCGGATTGCCTTATCTAGGCCTTTTTCCGGCGAAATCCGCCCAAGAAACGCCAGATAGTCCTGCTTTACAGGCTGCGGAGTAAGCAGGTTCGCCGGGATGCCGTGGTTCACCGTGCGGATCCAGTTCAGGCGAGGGATCGGCCGGCGCTGGCTGTCGGAAATCGACACGAACGGCGCATCAAAGAGTTCGTAGACGTCCTTGAATTCAGGGATGTCGAGGCGGCCGTGCAGCGTGGTCAGGAAGGGCGTGCGCTGCCGGCTGAACAGAGACAGAGGGAAGTAGTCGGTATGGAAGTGCAGCACATCGAACTCGTCGGCGCGGCGATAGATCAGCTCCATCATCCGCGTGTAGATCGCAATCCAGTCGATCACGCTCGGATCGAGGCGCAGCGCTCGATCGCGCATCGGTGCCAACCTGGCGGAGGTGACCGAGTCACCGCTGGCGAACAAGGTCACGTCGTGGCCCATCGAGACCAGCTCTTCGGTAAGCGAGTAAACCACACGTTCAGTGCCGCCGTACAACTTCGGCGGCACCGCTTCGAAAAGCGGCGAAATCTGAGCAATACGCATGCAGTAAGGCCCCGGGATTTTCTTGCGTTCAACTGTGGCCCGCCTGGCTTTACTGAGGGTTGACTTGTTCAGAAGCCACGCTTAATCACCATTTTGTTATAGAATGCGAATGTGGCGCGAAATGGCGACAATTACGGCTGAAATGGGGCACAACAACATGTCGCGACAGAATGAAATGCTGCGCCAGGATGACAGGCGGCGACAGAATGACATGCCGCGATGGGGCACGCGCCCGCTCGGGTTTCTGTGGCGCTATATCAGGCGCCATCCGTGGGGGCACGCGACAGTGTTCCTATCGGTGATGGTCGCAGTGGTCTGTGCCGTTTCCGTGCAATACGGCATGAAGAACCTGGTGGACATCGTCGCCGCAGGACCGGCCAAGGATGGCCGCATCTGGTGGGCGTTCGCCACTCTGTGCGGACTGGTCGCCGCCGACAATCTGTTGTGGCGTGTTTCCGGCTGGGCGGCGGCGCACACTTTCGTGGCGGTGACCGGCGACATCAGACGCGATCTGTTCAGCCACCTGTCCGGCCATTCACCAAGCTATTTCGCCGAGCGCCTTCCCGGTGCACTGGCAAGCCGGATCACGGCCACCTCCAATGCGGCGTTCACGGTGGAGAATACCGGGTCGTGGAATGTGCTGCCGCCTTGTGTCGCAGTGGTTTGCTCGATCGTGTTCATTGGGTCGGTGAACACCATGATGGCCGGAGCCCTGGTCGCTGCGGCGGTCGGTACTGGGAGCGCTGATCTTTCGTCTCGCACGCCGCGGTACGCCGCTGCACCGGAGTTTTGCGGCCAAGGCGGCTGCGGTCGACGGCGAACTGGTCGATGTGATCGGCAACATGGGTGTGGTGCGCGCGTTCGGCTCGATGTTCCGCGAGCAGCGTCGTATCGCCTCGACCATCGGCACCGAGATGGGGGCACGGCGGAGCAGCCTGATCTACCTCGAGCGGCTGCGGCTGATCCATGCGGTGGTGACGACGCTGCTGATCGCCGGCGTGGTGGCATGGGGCATCCTGCTGTGGCAGGGCGGCGCGGCGACCGTCGGCGATCTGGTGCTGATCACCTCGCTGTCCTTCGGCATCCTGCACTGCACGCGTGATCTGGCGGTGGCACTCGTCGATCTGACCCAGCATGTGGCGCGGCTGGAAGAGGCGATCGGTTCGCTGCTGATCCCGCACGAGTTGCCGGACCGGCCGGGCGCGCGCCCGCTGCGACAAGGCGTGGGAGAGGTGACGTTCGATCGCGTCAGCTTCGCCTATCCCGCGCGGGCTCCGGTGCTGCGGGAGTTCGACCTGACGATCGAGCCTGGCCAGCGGGTCGGATTGATCGGTTACTCCGGCGCGGGCAAGTCCACAGTGCTGGCGCTGCTGCAGCGGTTCTACGACGTCGGCGGCGGACGCATCCTGATCGATGGGCAGGACATTCGCGACGTCACGCAGGACAGCTTGCGCGCCAGCATGGCGATCGTGCCGCAGGACATCAGCCTGTTCCATCGCACCGTGCTGGAGAACATCCGCTACGCCAACCCCGATGCTCACGAGGATGAAGTGATGGCGGCGGCCGAAATGGCCAACTGCCGCGAGTTCATCGAGGCGTTGCCCGACGGATTTGCCACCATGGTGGGCGATCGCGGCGTGAAGCTGTCGGGCGGGCAACGGCAGCGGTTGGCGATCGCGCGGGCGCTGCTGAAGGACGCGCCGATCCTGCTGCTCGACGAGGCGACCAGTGCGCTGGACAGCGAGAGCGAGCGGGCGATCCAGGATGCGCTGGATACGCTGATGCAGGGGCGCACCGTGATAGCCATCGCTCACCGGCTGGCGACGCTGAAGAGCTTCGATCGCATCATCGTGATGGATCGCGGACGGATCGTGGACGATGGCCCGCCCGGTATCCTGGCGATGCGCCCGGGACCGTATCGCGAGCTGCTGCGCAAACAGCAGCTCATCGAGCCGCTGCCGGAAGCCGCCTGACTTCTCCCGCCTGATCGTCGTCTCCAAACCGGTTGGCGGCGATCACGGAGCGCGAACCGAACGCCGGCGGACTTGCCGCCGGCGTTCTGGATGCAGGGCGGCATGTGGTTCGGATGGAGCGGGGAGATCGCCGATGAGGCCGCCGCGTCGGTTCAAGCAACACAGCGTCGGACCGATCACCCTTCCTCTCCGGATGAAGGACCTTTTCACCCAGGCATTGGCGCGACTGGTACAGCCGTACTCGATCGCACGCTGGCGATAGAGCGCCGCGAACGACGCCAGTGGCACGCCGCGATGGTCGGCGTGATGCGGTGGAACAGTCTGGGCGGGATCGCGTCGTGGCGGACCTGCGCGGAGACTGGCCGGCGCGAGGAGTTGCGGGCCGTTGCGCGGCAACCCGCGACGGTTAGTTCCGTCGCCGTTGCCGATGCCGTACAACCCCCGGCAGTAGCCATTGCATCAGCCGCTGAGCTGGGCCTGCCGGCGGGGGGACCGAACCAGATTGCGAGAGACCGCGTTCGCTCTGCTCGTGTTTGCGCTGCTGTGCGCCAGCGCCGGTGCGGGTTTCTTCCTACGACCTCGCCTGCCGGAGCACCATCGCACGCGGGAGACGACCGAGCTGATGCAGATCACCATCGGCCTGCTGGCAACGTTCGCGGCGCTGGTACTGGGCCTGCTCACGGCGTCGGTGAAGCAGGCGTACGATAACGCGGCACATGACCGGCAGACCTACGCGCTGCGCCTGGGTCTGCTGGACCAGTGTCTGCGGGACTATGGTCCGGAGGCCGCCGCGGCGCGCGGACAGATCCAGAGCTATACCGCCGCGGTGATCGCCAGCACGTGGCCCGACGAGCCGCCGCCCACCGGGGTGCAGTATCCGGACACGTCCCACATGCCGCGTATCGGGGCCTCACCGGTATTGGCCACCCTGATGGACCGGATCGGCGTGGAGATCGCCCGGCTGCAGCCGGGCGACACCCTGCAGCAGAGACAGGATGCCATATGCCTGGATCGCTACCACGACGTCGCAAACGCTCGGCTAAGCGTGATCGAGGACGCGCGAAGTGCGCTGTTCCAACCATTCTATCAGGTCCTGGTGTTCTGGCTCATGATCATCTTCGGATGTTTCGGACTGGTCGCGCCACGCAATAGCCTGTCCGTCATCACCATCATCCTGTGCGCGGTATCGCTCAGCAGCGTCATCTTCGTGATCTTCGATCTCAGCACCCCATATGCGGGATTCTTCAGTATTCCCAGCAGCTCGATGCGAAGCGCGCTTGCTGCGATGCTCGGTGCGGGTCAGTGATCTTATCGTTGCCATGCCCTGATCGCCCGCTCATTCTCCGCAAGGCCCAACCATGGCACTCTGATGGACGATGACTTTCGCCGCGCGGCACTCGACTACCACCGGCTGCCCCAGCCGGGAAAACTGGCGATTGAACCGACCAAGCGTATGGCAACGCAGCGCGATCTGTCGCTGGCGTATTCGCCAGGCGTGGCTGCGGCCTGCGAGGCGATCGTTGCGGACCCGCACGCCGCGTACGACTACACCGCGCGCGGCAACCTGGTCGCGGTCATCTCCAACGGCACGGCCGTACTTGGCTTGGGCAATATCGGCGCGCTCGCCGGCAAGCCGGTGATGGAGGGCAAGGCCGTCCTGTTCAAGAAATTCGCTGGTATCGACGTGTTCGACATCGAGGTGGATGCCCAGGACCCGGCGCGGTTCTGCGACGTGGTCGCCGCACTGGAGCCGACATTCGGTGCGATCAATCTGGAAGACATCAAGGCGCCGGAGTGCTTCGCGGTCGAGGCCGAATTACGCCGGCGCATGCGCATTCCGGTGTTTCACGATGACCAGCATGGCACCGCCATCACGGTCGCGGCGGCAGTGCGCAACGGTCTGGTGCTGCAGGGCAAGCAGCTTTCCGACGTGCGGCTGGTCACTTCGGGTGCCGGTGCCGCGGCACTGGCCTGCGTCGATCTGCTGGTGTCGATGGGACTGCGGCCCGAGAACGTGACGCTGACCGACATCGCGGGTGTGGTACGCGCCGATCGGGCGGGAATGCTGCCGAACATGGCGCGCTATGCCCGCGACACCGACGCGCATTCGTTGCAGGAGGTGCTGCGTGGCGCGGATGTGTTCCTGGGGCTCTCGGCACCCCGGGTGCTGAAACCGGAATGGCTGCCGCTGCTGGCAGCGAAGCCGCTGATCCTCGCACTGGCCAATCCGGAACCCGAGATCCTGCCCGAACTGGTGGCCGCGACGTGCCCCGGACGCGATCGTCGCCACCGGGCGCAGCGACTTCCCCAACCAGGTCAACAACGTTCTCTGCTTCCCCTTCATCTTCCGCGGTGCGCTGGATGTGTCGGCCACCACGATCAACGAGGCGATGAAGATCGCCGCGGCCGAAGCGATCGCGTCGCTCGCCCGCATGGAGGCGTCGGAAGTTGTCGCTGCCGCTTATGGCGGCGCGGCGCCGGTGTTCGGCCCCGACTACATCATCCCCAAGCCGTTCGATCCGCGCCTGATCCTGGAGATCGCGCCGGCGGTGGCGCGTGCGGCCATGGACAGTGGCGTGGCGCGCCGCCCGATCGATGACTTCGCGCAGTACCAGCGCGACCTGGAGCGCTTCGTGTTCCGCTCAGGCCAGCTCATGCGCCCGGTGTTCGAGGTGGCTCGCCAGTCGCCACGTCGCATCGTCTATGGCGAGGGCGAGGACGAGAGGGTGCTGCGCGCGGCGCAGACGCTGGTGGATGACGGCATCGCACGTCCGATCCTGCTGGGCCGCCGCGCGGTGATCCAGCGCAAGGTGCAGGAGATGGGGCTGCGCATCGATCTGACCGACGGGGTGCACGTGCTTGACCCGGGACAGGACGATGAGGTGTTCGGGCCGTTGCTCGCCGACTATCAGCGGCTGGTGGGGCGCCGTGGCATTCCACCCGACGATGCGGCGTACGGGCTGCCGCGGCGGGGCACTGTGGCCGCAGCCATGCTGCTGCACGCCGGCCTTGCCGATGCGGCGATCTGCGGCGGCTCGGCAAACTGGTGGCGCCAGGTGCAGTACGTGCTGCCGATCATTCCGCGCAGGCCAGGTGTCAGCCGGGTTTATGGGCTCGGCTGCCTGATCCTGCGATCTGGCACTCTGTTCATCTGCGACACCCAGATGGTGGTCGATCCCACGGCGGAGCAGATCGCCGAGATGACGGTGCTGGCGGCAGAGGCCGTGACCGCGTTCGGCATCGCGCCGAAGGCGGCGCTGCTGTCGCATTCGAATTTCGGCGCAAGCGATTCGGACAGTGCGCGAAAGATGCGCCGTGCGCTTCCGATGGTTCGCGAACTCGCTCCGGACCTCGAGGTGGATGGCGAGATGAACGCGGACTCCGCGCTGGCGGAGGCGATCCGCGACAAGTCAGTGCCGGACAGCCGGCTTTCCGGCACCGCCAATCTTCTGGTCATGCCAACGCTGGACGCCGCCAATATCGCCTTCACGCTGCTGAAAGCGGCGTCGGATGGGCTGCCGGTGGGGCCGATGCTGCTGGGGATGAGCAAGCCGATCCACGTGCTGGTGCCGAGTGTAACGGCGCGGGGGATCGTCAACCTGAGTGCGCTCGCGGCGCTGGAGTCCGGGGTGGGGTAGGGTGTTATTCCTGCCGTCGCAAAGCGCCCCCGCATGACGCTCCGATAGCAGTTCCTGCTGCCAATCTCGACCAGAACTCGAGGCGCCACAATCGCCGCTGATGCGCAGTCTCGCTGGAGCGTGGTAAGCGTGAGCCGATCAGCATGCTTGACGTTTGTGGCAGCTGAT
The DNA here is from genome assembly GCA_963758595.1 of uncultured Alphaproteobacteria bacterium. GTDB lineage: Bacteria > Pseudomonadota > Alphaproteobacteria > Acetobacterales > Acetobacteraceae > JAMXLO01. The sequence continues at coordinate 146,790 of CAVWWB010000019.1, read as the reverse complement.
TCTGACGATCTGTGCGGTAGACCCGGAGTTCGTCGATGGACATGATACGGACAAGATCGACGAGGCAGTACTGGCGCTGCTTTATCTGACACTGCACGACCGATTCCGTGCCTGGAAGGGTCACGATTGGGACGCGCTGGATCGTTTGTATCAGAAGGGGATGATCGACAACCCGGTCAGCAAGGCGAAATCTGTGGTGCTGACCGATGAAGGTTTGTCGGAGAGCGAGCGGCTGTTCGGGAAGCTGCTCGAGCGATCAGCGGCCTGCTCGTGATGCTCAGGCGGCTACTGCCAACGATGGGGTAAAGTTCCAGGGCAGCAGCTCCTCGAGGCGGTTATTGAGATGTCCACGCGCTAGACGGTCCAACACGCTGGCGAGAATACGCCTCGGGCTCGAGGCCGTTCAGCTTTGCGGTCTCGATGACCGTATAGAGGATTGCCGCGCGTCACCGCCGCTATCAGAGCGTGGGTCAGCCCGCGCGGCACCTCTCGTGTGGTCATTCCCGCTTTCGCGCCTGACCAGCCCCGGCGGCTGGCGTTGCTAGGCCAGCTCGTTGCCTCGATCAGGCTATTTGCCCCCAATCATCGCTTGACTGCTTGCGGCGTTTCCGCGAGCGGCCACAACAACACTGGCCTGAGCCGCCGCGACGAAAACGACGGTTTCAAACGATGCTCAATCTATGTTAGCGCTATGCGCGGAAGCGGGGATCCAGTCCACCGGCCATGCTATCGGAAAGACTGGAGTCGCGGGGACACGCTAGGCTCTGTACTTAATTGGCGATTTGTGATTCCTTAGCCGCATATCGAGTGATGCCGATTTGCGGAGGGGGAAATGCCACAGGGGCTTTTTTGGCTGAAGGACCAACAATGGAAGGCGCTTAGGCGGCATCTGCCGGACGGCTTGACCGGTCCCAAGCGAGAGGAAGTGGACGATCGTCGGATCATCAGCGGCGTCATCCACATGCTGCAATCGGGCGGGCGGTGGCGCGACTGCCCGCGGGAATACGGCCCGCACACGACGATCTACAATCGCTTCAATCGCTGGTCCAAGCGCGGCCGATGGCGGGTGATCTTCGAGGCACTGGCCAAGCTGGGCAAGGATGCAGTGGCGCTGTCGCTGGATTTCGACCTCGATCAAAGCTCACCGCTGCGCCTCCGGCGGAAAAGGGGGGAGCGCACGCAGGCGATCGGCCGTTCGCGCGGCGGTCGCTCCACGAAAATCCATGCGCTCAGTGATCCGCTTTGCCGACCCGTCGCATTCCACCTGACCCCTGGCCAGGATGCCGACATCGCCGCGGCGCCGGAGGTTCTGGCGCTCGCTCCAGCTGCCAAGGCCATCATCGCCGACAAAGGCTACGACAGTGATGCCTTCCGCGCCGAGATCAAACAGCGCCGCGCCAGGCCAATCATCCCCAACAAATCCAATCGCGTCAGGTGGCATCGCTTCGACAAACTCGCCTACAAGGGACGCAATGTCATTGAGCGATGCTTCTGCAGGCTCAAGGACTTCCGGCGAATTGCCACCCGATACGACAAACTCGCCAGAAACTACCTCTCCGCAATTCACCTTGCTGCTCTCGTCGCATTCTGGCTCAATTGAGTCTGGACCCTAGTGCCCGGAATCAGTGAAGCGCGGCACGCTATACTGTCATTGCGAGGACCGCGAGCGAAGCGCGGCGGGACGAAGCAATCTCGGGCCAGGAGCGCACCTAGCGCGGGATTGCTTCGCTTCGCTCGCAATGACACGTGGGGCTGACTCGCGCTCAAATGATAGCAGGTATCAGCGTTTTCGCGGGAATGACGGACGAATTCGACCGGAGGTGTCTGTTACGCCGTTCAGCGTCACGATGGCCGATTGAATTTGTCGCGCAGTGACTTCGTGGCCGCCTCCTCCAGTCTGCCGTGCACCGTGACGACCACCTTGTAACGCGCACGCGCGTTCTCGACCGACACCAGGCCGTCGCGCACATCCCGCGCCACCATTGCAGAATGGCGTGTCGCTGGATCGCCCATCCCGGCACCGCCGGGCAGTTTCAGCACCAAGCGATCGCCATCCGGTATGATCTGAAAACCCTTGGCGCGAAGCGTTTGGCCGGACTTCAGCGCCACCACGCCTGGCGCGCCGTCGCGGCCTCCTTCGCGGCCTTTGGGTGCGTGGGCGATGCGATCGAACGTAGCATTCACCGCGAACTCCAGATCGCCCTTGGCACCGATTTCCATGCTCTGTCCGGTGCCGCCGCGCGTACGTCCGGCGCCGCCTGAGTCGGGGCGGAGCTCCTTGGTCCAGAAGATGATCGGCGCGACGTTCTCCGTCGCTTCCACCGGCATTGTGCGCACCCCGGACGGGAAGGCGGTGGCATTCAGCCCGTCCAGCGTCGGACGCGCGCCGGTGCCGCCGGAGTTGAACGTGATGATCTCGAAATCCTGCACCACCGGACGGTTTCCTCGCGCCTGGCCGGATACTGCAGACCCCCCGCGCAACGGCGGATTCCATAATGCGGAAGCGCCCTCTGCAGTCACGCGTTCAGGCACCGCCTGATGCAAGCATCCCATCATCAGGTCGGGCAGCAGATGCCCGATGACGTGTCGAACCGATACCGGATAGGGGCGCGGTGCATTCAGGATGCAGCCTTCCGGTATCTTCATGCGGAACGGCGCCAGGCTTGCCCAGTTGTTGGGGATCTCCGGCGCCACGACACACTTGATGCCGAAGCAGGAATAGGCGCGACAATAGGCGGGCGGCACATTGATACCACGCGATGACAGGCCGGAGGTGCCGGCATAATCGACCTCGATGCCATCATCCAGAATGGTCATCGCCGCCTTCAGCGTGACCGGTTCCTCGTACCCATCCGAGCAGATTTCGGCCCGGTAGCTGCCCCGCGGAAGACGCGCGATCTCGGCCAGCGTTGCGCGGCTCGAACTTTCGAAGATGAAGTCAGCCAGCGGCTGCAGGCTGTCCATATCGAATTCGTCCATCATCTCGACGAGGCGCCGTGCGCCGGCATCGTTGCAGGCGCACAGCGAATAGACATCGCCCTCCAGTTCAACCGGCAGTCGCGAACCAGCACGGATGAAGTCGAAGAATGTCTCGTTTGCCCGGCCGCGATCGAAGCACTTGATGATGGGGATGTACATGCCTTCTTCGAACACCGACCGGCCCTCGGGGCCCATGCCGAGACCACCTACGTCGATGACATGCGCGGTATTGGCGAACAGTCCGACAACGCGATCGTTATGAAATGCCGGTGTGACCACTGTCAGATCGTGCAAATGACCGGTGCCGAGCCAAGGGTCGTTGGTGATGTAGTGATCGCCCGGCTGCATCACCTCGGCAGGAAACTTGCGTAGGAAGTGGCCGACGCTTTCCGCCATCGAGTTCACGTGGCCCGGCGTGCCGGTCACCGCCTGCGCCATCATGCGTCCGTGCAGATCGAAGATTCCGGCGGAGAGGTCGCCTGCCTCACGCACGGTGGTGGAAAAGGCCGTCCGGATCATGGTCTGCGCCTGTTCCTCGACCACTGCGATCAGCCGGTTCCACATGATCTGGCGATGGATCTGCGCCAATGCGTTGGTTTCATGCGACATCAGGCGCGCTCCCGCGTCAGTTCGATATAGCCCAGGTCGTTCACTGTCGCGTTCCAACCACGGCTGACCAGGGTGGAGGTCTCGTCCTCGGCGATGATCGCCGGCCCTGCGATATTCACACGCGGCGAAAGCGATGCACGGTCATACACTGACCATGATGCGACCTCTCCGGTCGTGGTGTCGCGAACCCGCTGCGTGCGCGTCGGTTCAGCCTGCCGCCCGAGCGCGGAATTGGCGCCGGCGAGACATCGTACCCGCATCATCCTGTGGCGTGGTCGCGACGAGAACCGCATAGCTCATGATCTCAACGTCGGAACCGGGCACCGGTCGATCGAAGAACCGCGTGTATTCCGCATCGTAGGCGGCGCGAATGTCCGCTACATCTGCTTCGTCGAGTGGTCGCGCTGGCAAGCGCACAGGAATTTCGTGCCCCTGGCCGACATAACGCATATAGGCGATGCGGCTCTGCATGAGTGGCGCGCCGAAACTGCCTTGCGTCACGACCTCCATCGCCTCTGCCTCCATGTCGGCCAGCAATGCGTTCACCGCGGCAACATCGAAGCTGGAAAATCGCTGGTACAGGCTACGGACCACCTCGTAACCCACTGGCGCTCGCAGGAAGCCGATGGCGCTGCCAACGCCGGCGCCGGACGGTATCAGCACATGATGAATGCCGACCTTCTCGGCCACCCGGCAGGCATGCACGGGACCGCCGCCGCCGAACGCAATCAGCGTGCGTCCTTCATAGGTCTTGCCCGACTCGATCGCGTGTACGCGGGCGGCATTCGCCATATTCTCGTCCACCATCTCGATGACACCGAGTGCTGCCAGTTCCGTCGCGAGACCGAGGCTTCCGGCAACGCGCGCGGCCAGCGCGTCATGTGCCGCTGCCTCATCCAGCCGCATGGTGCCGCCGGCGAAGCGCGCGGGATCGTAGCGCCCGAGTGCAAGATTGGCGTCCGTCACGGTGGGTTGCGTGCCGCCGCGGCCATAGCAGGCGGGACCCGGATCGGCGCCGGCGCTTTCCGGCCCGACGGCGATGCGGCCCATCGTATCGACATGCGCAATCGAGCCGCCGCCCGCACCGATCTCCACCATCTCGATCACCGGTATGCGCAGCGGCAGGCCGGAGCCTTTACGGAACCGTCCCTACGCGCGCGATCTCGAACGCGCGCGATGTCTGCGGAACGCCGCCGTCAATCAAGCAAATTTTCGCCGTGGTGCCACCCATGTCGAACGACAGAACGTTGGCGATAGCCCGCATTGCCGCGCGATGCTGGCCGAGAAGATTGCGCCGCCGGCGGGTCCGCTTTCCACCAGGCGGATCGGGAACCGGCACGCCGTGTCGATCGTGGTCAACCCACCGCCTGACAGCATCAGGAACACCGGCCCGGCGATGCCGATCGCCTGCATCTCATCGGCAAGCCGGCGCAGGTAGCGCGTCATCAGCGGCTGCACAAAGGCATTGGCAACAGTGGTCGAAAAGCGTTCCCACTCGCGCATCTCCGGCGACACGTCGCTGGAAAGCGAAACCGGAATGTCCGGCAACTCCTCCATCAGGATGTCGCGAATGCGACGCTCATGCGTCGGGTTGACGAAGGCGTGCAGCAGGCCCACAGCGATGCTCTCGACACCTTCCCGCCGCAGTATCGGCACCAGCGACCGGACCGCGGCGGTATCGAGCGGCAGCAGAACATTGCCTTCGTTATCAAGCCGCTCCGGCACCGGCAGGCGCAGATGGCGCGGCACCAGCGGCTCCGGCAACACGATGTTCAGGTCGTACTGGTCGTAGCGACTCTCGTTGCCCATCGCGATAACGTCGCGAAAGCCTTGCGTGGTCAGCAGCGCGGTTCGCGCGCCTTTGCGTTCGATCACTGCATTGGTGGCGAGCGTCGTCCCGTGGATCACGATACCAATGTCGGCCGCGGCGATGCCGGAGCTCTGCAGAATGTCCCGCACACCTGTCATGACCCCTTGTTCCGGTGCCGCCGGTGTGGTCAGGACCTTGATGGTGGAGCGCCTGCCGTCGTGCTCGAGCGCAAGGTCGGTGAAGGTGCCGCCGATATCGACGGCAAGTCGAGCAGAAGGCATCCAGTGTCCTCGGGATGGTCAATCGAGGCCGTGAGTGAACCCGTTCGGCCAGACCATGGCAAGAACATGCATGGCGCGTGATGACCAGAGGCGGCATCGCCGACGGTCTGAACACGTGACCCATGTCCCTGGGATTGTCCCCATCATCACGCGCGCTGGGACAAAGAAGCAAAGCGGAGGAAGCATGCACGACCCGATCAACGCATTTGTCCCTGGCCCGCGGGTCAGGACCGAGGGCGCGCCCGAAGGTCCGCTTCGCGGGCTCACTTTCGCCGCCAAGGTCCTGTTCGACGTGGCCGGCCATCCGACCGGTGGCGGCAACCACGATTGGGCGCGCCGGGGCGGAGGTCAACGCGTTGCCAATCGGTCTATCGATTGTGGGTTGACGCGGCAGCGATGCGACATTGGCAGTGGCACGAGCAATGGCGGCTTGAGCGCCCCGAAACAGCGTTCCGTGCGGTTTCTCTACTCGCGCCGGCGGCTCGCGATCAGGCGAACGTGCTGTTTTACCGGGACGCCTTCGCGGTAGAAGTAAGCGCGGTATCGTAATGCTGCTGTTCATCGCGTTGCTGCGTCCGGCCCCGGCGCCACCCTGAATGGGCGGTAGTATGGGCAACGGCGCAGTGGTTGATCGAGACGATTGCGTAGCCGCAGGACGTCATTGCGAGCGAAGCGAAGCAACCCAGGGGGGCGGCACTGGGTTGCCTCGTCGGCTCCGCCTCCTCGCAATGACGAAGTTTGGTGGTGTCACAGCGGGTCTTCGGTACCGTAGCCAGCGTCGCCACCATGCACGCACTCGAGTAGAATGCGGTTCTGGAGGTGGCAGATGTCCGGCAACGGTAACGCGATCGACTACTTCGTCGATCGCCACGAAGGCGAGGGCAGGGGTGCGGCGATGGCCTTCCGCGACCCCTGGCGAGCGCTGAGCTATGGCGAACTGGCGCTGGCCACCCGGCGCTTCGCCGGCGCATTACGGGACGCCGGGGTGGCGCGCGAACGGCGCGTCGCACTGCTGATGCTCGACACGGTGGATTTCCCGGTCGCCTTCTGGGGCGCGATACGTGCCGGCGTCGTGCCGGTGCCCGTCAACACGCTGCTGACGCAAGAGACAATCGGCTACATCCTGGCTGACAGCCGCGCTGACGCTGCAATTATTTCGGCCACGCTGGTCGGTCCTCTGCTGCCGGTCCTGCGCAGTATCGGCGAACTGCGGCGGATCATTGTGGCGCAGCCGGACGGCGGCTCGCCTGCGCTGATCGATGACGCGCGCGCCGTGGCGTTCGCTGATTTTCTCGCCGGCGGCGATCCAGAGACCACGGCCGCGGACACACCGGCAGACGAGGTCGCATTCTGGCTGTATTCCTCTGGCTCCACCGGGCCGCCAAAAGGGGTCCGGCATGTGCACGGCAGCCTGCGCGCAACCGCCGACACCTATGGTGCCCAGGTGCTGCAGATCGGGGCGGGAGACCTGATGTTCTCGGCAGCAAAGGCATTCCACGCCTATGGTCTCGGCAACAGCATGACGTTCCCGATGTCGGTCGGCGCCTGCGCTGTGCTGCTGCCCGATCGTCCGACACCCGATGCCGTGCTCGACACCATGCAACACCATCAGCCGACGCTGTTCGCCGGGGTTCCGACACTGTTCGCGTCGATGCTGACCAACCCGCGTATCGGTCCTGGAGCCGGATCGGACCGGCTCCGCCGTTGCATATCCGCCGGCGAGGCGCTGCCCGCCGAGATCGGCCGGCGCTGGTGCGAAATGGTCGGGGTGGACATTCTCGATGGCATCGGCTCCACCGAAATGCTGCACATCTTTGTGTCGAACCGCCCGGACGACATCCGCTACGGCACGTCCGGCAAGCCGGTGCCCGGCTACGACGCCGTGATCCTCGATGAGAATGGCCGCCGGGTCCCGAACGGTGAGGCCGGCGAACTGGTGGTGCGCGGCCCCTCGGCGGCTGAAGGCTACTGGCACCAGCGGGACAAGTCGCGCCGCACCTTCCGCGGCGAGTGGACGCACACCGGCGATACCTATATCCGTGACCAGGATGGCTATTACCGTTTCTGCGGCCGCACCGACGAGATGCTGAAGGTGAGCGGCGTCTGGGTGTCGCCGTTCGAGGTAGAGGAGGCGCTGGTCTCACATCCCGCCGTGCTGGAAGCGGCTGTTGTGGGAGCGCTGGATAGCGATGGGCTGACCAAGCCCAAGGCGTTTGTCGTGTTGCAGGAGCCGGCACGGCAACAGGAACTCGGGAACCTTGGCGGAACTGCTGAAGACGCACGTGAAGAAGCGGATCGGTGTCTGGAAGTATCCGCGGTGGATCGAGTTCGTCGATGGTCTGCCAAAGACCGCGACGGGGAAAATCCAGCGCTTCCGGTTGCGCGATGATCATCGGCGGTAAGTATCTGGAAACGCGCTGGTGGGGTCCGCGGTCCGAAGACATGCCCGCGCTGGTGCTGCTGCATGAAGGGCTCGGCTGCGTCGCCCTTTGGCGGGACTTTCCCGACGTGCTGGCGGAGACGCTCGGGTGCGGCGTGTTCGCCTACTCGCGCTTCGGCTATGGCGGCTCCGATCCGGTGATGCTGCCGCGGCCGATGTCCTACATGCACGACGAGGCGATCGAGATGCTGCCGCGCGTACTCGATGCAGTCGGCGCTACGGCGTGTCGTGCTGATCGGACACTCCGATGGCGGGTCGATCGCGGCGATCCATGCCGGCGCGGTGCGCGATCCGCGCGTAGTCGGTGTGGTGATGATCGCCGCGCATTTCTTTCGTCGAGGACGTCAACATCGCGGCAATCCGCGCGATCAGGCAGGACTACAGAACCGGCGACCTGCGGGCGCGGCTTGCGCGCTATCACCACGACGTGGACGTTGCGTTCTACGGATGGAACGACGCCTGGCTCGATCCACGGTTCCGTAGTTTCGACATCACCGCACAGGTTGTCGCGGATCGAGGTACCCGTGCTGGCGTTGCAGGGCACCGACGATCCATACGGCACAGACGAGCAGCTTCGTGTGCTGGAGCGCGTCGCGACATGCCCGGTGACGACGCGGCTGATTTCGGGCGCGCGTCATGCGCCGCATCTCGAGGCGCGGGATGCAACGCTGCAAGCGATCGTGCCCTTCGTGCGCAATGTCCTGATGGTGCCTGCCGCATGATCGACTTTCAGACCGACCCCAGCCGCTATCGCCATTGGCGCCTGTCGTTCGATGGCCCGGTGGCGACGCTGACCATGGACGTCGATCCCGAGGCCAGTCTGTTCGAAGGCTGCGAGCTGAAGCTCAATTCCTACGATCTCGGCGTCGACATCGAACTTGCCGATGCCGTGCAGCGCCTGCGCTTCGAGCATCCCGAGGTCCGCTGCGTCGTGCTGCGCTCCGGCAAGGCGGGGGTGTTCTGCGCCGGCGCGAATATCCGCATGCTGGCCAAGGCCTCGCATGGCCACAAGGTCAATTTCTGCAAGTTCACCAACGAGACGCGGCTGGCGATCGAGGATGCCAGCGCAAATTCCGGCCAGCGCTGGCTGGCCGCGGTCAGCGGCAGCGCGGCAGGCGGCGGCTACGAACTGGCGATGGCGGCGGACCACATCATGCTGGTCGATGACCGCCGATCGAGCGTGGCGCTGCCGGAAATGCCGCTGCTTGGTGTCTTGCCTGGCACCGGCGGGCTGACGCGGCTGACCGACAAACGGCAGGTACGGCGCGACCGGGCGGATGTGTTCTGCTCAACCGAGGAAGGTGTCCGCGGTCGCCGTGCCGTCGAGTGGCGGCTGGTGGACGAGGTGGTGCCACCGTCGGCATGGGAGGCACGGTTGCGCGAACGCGCGCTGGCGCTGGCCGAACAGTCCGATCGGGCGCGCGATGCAAATGGCGTTGTGTTGTCCCCTCTGCAACGCGAGTTTTCCACCGGCGGGGTGACGTATTCGCATGTGCGCGTGGCGTTCGATCGCGCGATGCGGCGCGCCGACGTCATGGTGCTTGGCCCTGGCAGTGTGTCCGGCCTCGACTGGGCCCTGAAGCTGGCACGCGAACTCGACGACGCAATCCTGCATCTGCGTCTCAATGAACCAACCCTGGGCCTGGTCGTGCTGCACTCGGAAGGCGAGGTAGCGGCGGTGCTGGCGGCCGACGAGATGCTGGAGGCGCAGAAGGACGATTGGCTGGTGCACGAGATTCGCCTGTACTGGAAGCGCGTGCTGAAGCGGATCGACATGACCTCGCGCAGCCTGATCGCACTGATCGAACCGGGAAGTTGCTTTGCCGGCACCTTGGCGGAACTGCTGTTCGCGGCGGATCGCTCAGTGATGCTATCGGGCAGAAGGCAGAATGATAACCACGGGCCGGCGCAGATTTGTTTGTCGCCACTCAACTTCGGCGCCTATCCGATGGGCAACGGGCTGACACGCCTGGCGACACGGTTCCTCGGCGAGCCGGACAGCTTCGCCGGGGCACGCGAGCATATGGGCGAGATGTTGGCGGCAGAGGATGCCGAGGGGCTCGGGCTGGTTACCGTCGCCTATGACGAGACTGACTGGGATGATGCAGTACGGCTGATGCTGGAGGAGCGTGCGTCGTTTTCGCCCGATGCATTGACCGCCATGGAAGCCAACCTTCGGTTCGCCGGCCCTGAAACGATGGAGACCCGCATTTTCGGCCGCCTGACGGCATGGCAGAACTGGGTGTTCCAGCGGCCGAGCGCCGTCGGCGAAGAAGGTTCGCTAAAGCGCTACGGCAGCGGACTGCGGCCGAACTACGACGCGGAGCGAGTGTGATGGCCGGGACAGATCGACAAGTCTGGCCATGACGGAATGGGAGTACAAGGCATGCCCGATGGGATGACAGTCGACTATGACGGCCTCATTCCGAACAATGTCGGCCTGAATGACGATGCGCGCGTGCGCAAGGCGCTGGAGACCTGGTACCCCGGCTACATCGATTGGTGGAAGCAGATGGGACCTGTAGGTTTTCAGGACAGGTTGGTGTATCTACGCACCGCGGTCGGTGTTGGCGCAGAGGGCTGGGCGAAGTTCGGCTATGTGCGGATGCCGGAGTATCGCTGGGGCGTGCTGTTGGCCCCGGCGGCGGAAGGACGCACCATTCCGTTCGGCGCGCACCAGGGCGAGAAGGCCTGGCAGGAAGTGCCGGGCGAATATCGTGCCATGCTGCGCCGCCTGCTGGTGATCCAGGGGGATACCGAACCTGCGTCGGTTGAACAACAGCGCCATCTCGGCGCCACCGCCCCTTCGAATTACGACTTACGTAATCTGTTCCAGGTGAATGTCGAGGAAGGCCGCCATCTCTGGGCGATGGTCTACCTGCTGCAGAAGTACTTCGGTCGCGATGGGCGAGAGGAGGCTGAAGAACTGCTGCGCCGTCGCTCCGGCGATCAGGACAGCCCGCGTATGCTGGGCGCGTTCAACGAGGCGACTCCCGACTGGCTGTCGTTCTTCATGTTTACCTTCTTCACCGACCGCGACGGCAAGATGCAGTTGCACGCGCTCGCGCAGTCGGGCTTCGACCCGCTGTCCCGCACCTGCCGTTTCATGCTGACCGAGGAAGCGCACCACATGTTCGTCGGCGAGACCGGGGTGCAGCGGATCGTCCAGCGGACCTGCGAGGCGATGCGCGAGGCCGGCATCGACGACCCGACCGATGTCGAGCGCGTGCGGCGCCTGGGTGTGATTGACCTGCCGACCCTGCAGAAGAAGGCCAACCTGCACTTCTCGCTGACGCTCGATCTGTTCGGCAACGAGATCAGCACGAACGCCGCCAATGCGTTCAATGCAGGTCTGAAGGGCCGCTACCGCGAGGACAAGCTCACCGATGATCATTCGCTGACCAATGCGACTTATCCGGTCCTTCGGCTGAAGGATGGTGCGATCGCACAGGAAGATGTGCCGGCGCTGTCGGCGCTGAACATGCGTCTGCGCGATGACTTTGTGGCGGACGCCAATGCCGGCGTGGCGCGATGGAACCGGGTGCTGGAACGTACGGGCTTCGAGTACCGCCTGCGCCTGCCGCATGTTGCGTTCAATCGCCGTATCGGTGAGTTCGCCGCCATTCATGCCGATAGCGACGGCAATCTGCTGTCCGACGAACAGTGGGCAACCCGTAGGCGCTCCATGCTGCCGTCGGACGACGACAACCGGTTCATCGAAAGCCTGATGCGCCCGAGACATCAACCGGGTCACTACGCAGGTTGGATTGCTCCGCCGCGCATCGGCATCGACAACAAGCCCGGTGACTTCGAGTACGTGAAGATTGATACATGAGCGTTCCGGCGGCCGAACGCTACTTCGAAGACTACCGCGTCGGCATGGTTGATGAATTCGGCGAGATCGTGGTGAGCGCCGAGGAGATCGTCGCGTTCGCGCGACGCTACGATCCGCAGCCGATGCATGTCGGACCTGGCGAGGTGATCGCGAGCGGCTGGCACACCGCCGCGATGGTGATGCGGCTGTTCGTGGAGCATTACCTGTCCAAGGTCGCCACCCTGCCATCGCCTGGTATCGACGAGCTGCGCTGGACGCGCCCGGTACGGCCCGGCGATACGCTGCGTGTTCGGGTAACGGTGACCGAGACCCGCCTGTCACGCAGCAAGCCGGATCGCGGCATCGTGCGCAGCCTAGTGGAGGTCCTCAATCAGGCTGGCGATGTTGTCATGAGTTTCCGCCCGATGAACCTGATGCGGTGCCGCAATTCCGGGTAGAGAGGAGATCAGGAAGTCCGCCATGGCGCGCGCCCAGACACACGAGCCGGACATCCCGATGACCCGAGAGGAATTTCTCGCCTGGATGGCGCAGCAGCCGTCCGGGCGGTTCGAGCGCATCGACGGCATCGTGGTCGCGATGGCGCCCGAGCGGCTTTCGCTCAACCGGCGAAAGGGCTCGGTACGCGACGCCTTGCGGCGAACTATCAGAGAGGCGGGACTGACGTCCTGCGAGGTTTTTGGCGACGGGCTGACAGTTCAGGTCGAAGACAGTGATTTCGAGCCCGATGCCGTACTGCGTTGCGGACCGCGGCTGCCGGGGGACGCTACCACCGTCCCGGATCCTCTGGTGTTGGTGGAAGTGCTGTCCCCGGACAGCGGCACCAGAGATCGGGCGACCAAGCTGCGTGCCTACTTCAGGGTGGAGACGGTGCAACACTACCTGATCGTCTGGCCAGATGATCAGCGCATCGTTCGCCACTCGCGTTTGCCAAACGGCGAGCTCGCAAGCCAGGTGTTCACCTCCGGCGAGATCACGCTCGATCCGCCGGGGATCGAAGTGACCGTTGAGGAGTTCTACCTCGACTGAGAGCGTGGATGCGCGAAGATCACCCGTCGAACGCGTTGATCGCCTCGCGCAGCGCGTATGCCAACCGGTTTCGCCCGCGCGTCGCTCCTACCGCGAGAAACCGCGCGCTATCGGTCCCTGGCGACACCTTCGCCAGCTTGCGCAGCGGATCGAGTACGGGCCACGCAGGCAGCGGCAGGGCCGGATCGTGGGCGAAGCGGTCGCCTGACGTGTAATACACCGGCGCCAGCGCACGCGACGCCCGCATCAGCATCGCGTCTGAGTGCGCGCCGCCGGCCTTGTCCCTGAGCGTCTCGGCCGCGGCGATCAGCGGATCCAGCGAGAACCGTTCGCCCAGGGACGAACGCAGCGCCGTCAACTCTTCCACCAGGCCGCGGGCGTGTGCTGCGAAGTCGAGCGGCAGCACCGGATCTGTCAACAGTCGCCACAGTGTATGCACGAACACACGCGTGTCGCGCACCAGGTTCTTCTCATCGATCTTGTCCAGCAGATCGTGCGGCGTGTGCCACCACCAGCCGAGTGCATTTCGCATCTTCACCGGCGCGGGGGGCTGCTCGCTGAGCGCACCGAACATGGCCGGAATGCCGATGCCCCAGAACGACTGGTCCGACGATCGCGACATGCGCTTGCCGGCATACTCCGAGCCGGCCTGCTCACCGATTGCATCGCCGGCCAGCGCGATCAACTCGGGTGCGGCGGCCGCATTTTTCAGCACCGTCGCGCCCACGCCGCCGGTAGAATCAACATTAACATGCACGGCGCAGCGCCGTTCCAACTCGTCCCAGTTCTGATCCGCATACCAGGTAGAACCGGAATAGCGGCCGTGCGAATGGCCCGACCAGAAACACAGTCGCAGGCCACGCCGCCACTTGGTCTGCTCGCGCGCCGTGAGGCGGGCAACCTCCAGCATGGTGGCATTGGCCGCACCGTTGTCCATGACGCCGTAGTACCAGGTGTCGTGGTGGCCGGAGAACAGGATGAAGGGCCCGTCCGCGTCCGGCCCGTCGATCTCTGCCTCCAAGATCGGTGTCTGACGCCAGCCGGTATCGACTTCGGCATGCAGCGTCACCTTCGGCTGCTCGCCCCTGGCCAATCGATCGCGTAGTTCCTCGCCGTCTGCGCTCGACACTGTGCATATAACGGTGGTGGGCAGCTCGGATTGTGTTTCAATGGAGGGACTGCCCCAGACCGGCGACACGCACATCTCGTGCAGATGCTCATGCGGGCTGATCTGGATCTGCCCGACCGCTCCCGCACGCGAAGCGCGGTCGGCCTGCCCGGGGCTGGCAATGCCCTCGGTCAGCACGATCGCGCCGGTCAGATCCCGGCCCTCGAAGTCCATCTTTTCACCATCACCGACATAGACCAGCCGCCCGGTCACGCCACCCGCCGGCGAGCTGCGCGAGAAAGAATGCGTGATGCTGTTCAGCGTGTGATTGTCGACATCGACGCGCGCCTTGCCAGGCAGACTGATATAGGCGTCGTGCATGATCAGCTTGGTGCGATAGCCGTAGTCATGGAGCTTGGCCTGGAAATACCGCAGGCTTTGCAGTTCATCCGGCGTGCCGGACAGCTTTACCCAGCGGGCCAGCTCTTGCATGTGACCCATCAGGGTCGAGCCGTCGACCGCGTCGCACAACGAACGGCGCACTGTATCGGTCATGGCATTTTCCCTCACTGCGGCAGGCCAGCGTGCCGGGCGTGACGCCCGATGGCAAGCTGCCTTACCGTCGCGCGGCAAAGGAGGACGTCTGATGGTACAATGCTTCTGCGGAATGGTGCACGATCTTGGCCGGCGCGGCTTTCTGGGTGCCGTGATGGCCGCGGCGGTCGAAGCCCAGGCGCCAGCACCGTCCTCGGCCGGGCCCGCTGATCCGCCGCTGATCGAGGACCTGGTCACCGCCAACCACATTCTCTACGACCGGGGCGTCGTCGATGGCTTCGGCCATGTCAGTGCGCGGCACGACAAAGATCCGAACCGCTATCTGATGTCGCGCAGCATGGCGCCGGCGCTGGTCACCGCTGACGACGTGCTGGAATACGATCTGGACAACACCCCGATCGATCCGCGCGGCCGCGCGGTGTATCTGGAACGATTCATCCACGGCGAGATCTACAAGCTGCGGCCAGACGTGCGAGCGGTAGTGCATAGTCACTCGCCCGCCGTCATTCCATTTGCCAACGTCAAGGTGCCGCTACGGCCGATGAATCACATCGCCGGCTTCCTCGGCGGTGGCGTGCCGGTGTTCGAAATCCGCACTGTCGCGGGGCCGGCATCCAACATGCTGATCAGCAGTCCTGTGCTGGGCCATGCGCTGGCAACGGTGCTCGGGCCGCATCCGGTGGCGCTGATGCGCGGTCACGGTTCGGTCGCTGCGGCGCAATCAGTGCGGCATGTCGTGTTCCGCGCAATCTACACGGAGGTGAATGCGCGCATGGAGAATGAGGCGTTGCGGCTCGGTGATCCCACCTTCCTCAACGATGAAGAAGCCGCAGCGGCGATGAAGACCAACGACGCACTTGTCGATCGGCCCTGGGATCTGTGGAAACGGCGCGTGAGTGGGAAATGACGCCGCAGCGGCACTACACTTACTACGCCGCGGCTCGCGCCAAATCACCCACGTTGGTCATGTCCTCCACCGCCCAGCTTCGCTCCGCCAACTCCTTCGCCCGCGCCTTCCCAACCACGGCTTCCGCCAGCTTGGTAAACTTGTGCGTCAGTTGCTCATTCGTCATCGGATTGGACGCACTGCCGATGCAGTGATCGACCCTGCACGTGTACCTGGTCCCGTCCTTCAGCGTGATAGTGACCTCGGTGGCGTCCGCCGCCATGGCAGGATCGCCCACCGCTTCCACCCTGTCCTGGAACCCGATCACCGCCGCGTCCTGCACGGTCGGGTCTTGCAATTCCTGGATCCCCGCCTTGCCTCGGATCAGCACCGCGGCCGTCCAGTGATACAGGCTGACATGCGCCTGCAGCTCGTTCTGCGGATTGCGCCGATCGCACAACGCCATTGCCCCGGGCGACGCCTTGATGCTCACCTTGTCCACCGACGATGGATCGATCGCATGCTCGCGGCGCAATTGCAGGCAGGCGTCGATGATCGGATGGATCACGATGCCGCAAGGATATGGCTTATAGGTGTTGCGCAGGATTTCGAACCGCTCGCCCAGGCCATCCCGCAGCGCCGATACGTTCGGCGTCTCCGCAAACACTTCCAGGAAACCATAGCGCCCCTCGAGTGCCGCCAACGATGCGGTGAACCCGTGCTCCGCCATTACCGCTGCCCGCAATCCCGTCTGTGCGCCCTGCGCCGGCATGAGCGACGACACCATCGTGGCATGCATGACGCGGAACCCCGCTGCCTGTGACAGCGCGATGCCGATCGCGTATTGCAGCCGCGTCGCGTCCAGTTTCAGCAGCTTGGCTGCCGCAACCGCGGCGCCGATGCCAGCGGTGATGCCAGTCTGCGACCACGCCACGGTGCCCTTCGCCGGCGGCACCGAGATCGCCATTGATAGCCGGCATGTCATCTCGATGCCGAGTGCGAGCGCCAGCAGGAACTCGGCACCGCTGACCGGCCGCCTCTCGGCCAGGGCCAGCGCCGCCGTCGCGACCGGACCCGCGGGGTGAACCACCGCCTCGGCGTGCGTGTCATCATAAGAGTATATACTCGATGCCAGGCAGTTGATCAGGCAAGCGTGCAGCGCATCCGCCTGGGTGCCGCGACCTATCAGGGTGGCATGCGACGCTCCGGCATATTCGCGCAGCGATCGGTCCGCGAGGTCCACCACTGCGTGCGTCGCGCCACCGATCGTGCAGCCCATGATATTGACGAATGACCGCAGCGCCTCACGCTTTACCGCAACCGGCAGTTCCTGCCAGCGCGCCGCCACGATGTAGTCGGTCAGCCGTTGCGTGACCTCGCCCGGTGCATTGACGAATGCGTTGGCCATCTCCGTGCGCCCCCTCCGCTACAAAGCTATGCCGGCACGTCGCCCGCCAGGGTAATGCGCTGCATGATGCGCCGCCGGCCGGCGTAATCGTTCACTGCGTAGTGTTGCGCACACCGATTGTCCCAGATTGCCAGTGCACCCGGCGTCCAGCGGAAGCGGCAGGTGAACTCCGGCCGGATCTGGTGACGGAACAGGAACTCCAATAGCGGCTCGCTCTCTGCTTCGGTCATGCCGGCAAAGCCGACCGTGTGGGCGCGATTGACGTACAAAGCCTTGCGTCCGGTCTCCGGATGTGTGCGCACCGCAGGATGCTCAGCCACCAGCAACCTGCGCGCTTCGGCGCTGCCGTCGGACCGGATGCGGTCCTCACGCGTCCGGCTGGCATCGGCCTTGGCGGAGCTGGACACACCACGCAAACCCTCGAGCAGCGCGCGCAATTTCGCCGACAGCGTTTCGTAGGCGAGATACTGATTGGCGAACAGCGTGTCACCGCCGGCCTCGGGCACCTCGCGCGCCACCAGCAGCGTCGCCATCGGCGGCTCCTGCAGGTACGTCGTGTCGGCATGCCAGACGCCGCCGAAATTGACCGTCTCGTGCTCCAGCTTGGCGACGTTGATGATCTCCGGGTAGCCCTCGATGCCTTTCACGAACGGGTATTCGATCGGCGTGCCCAGGCGGCGCGCGAAGGCCAGGAAGCGCGCGGGCGGCAGGTCCTGATCGCGGAAGAAGATCACCAGATGCTGCAGCAGGGCCTGTCGTATCGCGCCGACTATCGCATCGGAAAGTTCACCCGCCAAGTCCACGTCGGCGATTTCGGCACCGAGCGCGCCGGCAATCGGTCGAACCTTCAGCAATGGATTGCGCATCCCACATCCCTCCGCGTCGCCAGAGCGTAATGACCGAAGCCTAGCCGAGCACCCCGGCGCCGGAAAACCCGCAGAACAAGCCCAGAGCGCAGGTGATGGCGCAGACCAGGACCACCAGCCACAGATAGCCGCCACCCAGGCGGTGTGGCGAGGGCAACGCTTTCACCGCCAGCGCGATCAGCAGCCCCAGCACCAGCGGGAGCAGCAAAACATTCATCACCTGCACGGCGACGTTCAGAGCGACGAGGTCCGGCCAGATCGCCACCAAAGCCGCGCCGGCCAGCACGCACAGTGCGTACACGCCATAGAACCATCCGGCCTGGAGCGGGCGATCCGCCAGCGAATGGCGATACCCGGTGATCTCGCCCATTCCCCAGGCCAGCGCCAATGACGTCACGATCGATGCCACGACGCCGGCGCCAAGCACGCCCAGCCCGAATACCAGGTTGCCGGTGGTCACCCCGAGCAATGGCGTCAGTGCCGCGCTCATATCACCCACCGAGGTGAGCGACGCCCCCGGATTGCCGCGGCCGATCGTCGCGGCACAGGCGATCAGTACGGCGGCCATGACTAGTTGCGTGATCACCGCGCCCAATGCGGTATCCCAGCGAGCGGCTGCGTAGTGCTCGGATTTAAGCTTCTTATCCGCAATCGCCGACTGCTGATAGAAGATCATCCAAGGCATCACGACCGAACCGATATTGGCCGCGGCAAGATACAGATAGTTGCTGTTGGAGAATGGGATCTGCAGGCTTTCGTGCAGCAACGCCCGCGGATCGGGGTGCGCCGCCCAGGCCACGAACAGGAACGCCAGCTCGAACAGGCCAACGAAGATCGCCACCAGCTCGACGCGGCGGTACGAACCGGTGGTGACGATACCCAGCAGCCCGGTGCTGGCGACAAGCAGCGTTGCAAAGCGTGGCAGACCATACAGTTCGCCGACCCCGGCAATACCGGACAGCTCGGCTACCAATGCGCCGATTGTGGTAATGGCCAGTCCGATGACGGAGATCCACGCCCAGACCGGACCGAACACAGACCGGATCAGTTCGCCATAGCCGCGACCGGTGAAAATGCCCAGCCGGACCGTCAATTCCTGCACCATATAGAGGATCGGGATCAATCCAAGCTGCAAGGCGAGCAGGCGGTAGCCCCACTGCACCCCGGATTGCCCAGCCGTGACGATGGAACCGACATCGGTATCGGCGAGCATGACGACGAGGCCCGGCCCGAACACCGCCAGAGAGCGCGCAATTCGTTGCCGGTAACGGTTACGCGACGGGGCGAGAGCCTGATCGATGGGGTCGGTCAATTGTGATTGATTTCTCAACAGACGGACGCGGCAGCCGCCGCTGGCCCAGTTTAGCGGCGTATTGCCGGCGATCTACGCGTTCTGCTACAAGCCTGACATGATATTGTCGCTATCTCCATCCGACCTGCGCCCGGCCGCGGCGCGATGTCGCGACCGGATCTGACCGATCCCCCGGCGCTGAGCGTCGCCCATTCAGCATTCACGTGGCGCTGACCGGGAGCTAGCAGCCATGCACGAGCTATTCCTGCACAACAGCCTGAGCCGTCGGAAGGAGCGTTTCGAGCCGACTCGAGCCGCAGCATGTGCGGATGTACGTGTGCGGTCCGACGGTCTACGACCTGGCACATATCGGCAATGCGCGCACCTTTGTGGTGTTCGACGTGCTCGCACGCCTGCTCCGCGCGCTGTATCCGCGTGTCACCTACGTACGAAACATCACCGATATCGACGACAAGATCAACGCGCGGGCGAGAGAGAGCGGCGAGCCGATCGGCTCGATCACCGCGCGCACCACGGCGGATTTCCACGCCGATATGGCAGCGCTGGGCGTGCTGCCGCCGGACGAGGAGCCGCGCGCGACACAGAACGTTGCAGACATGATCGAGCTGATCCAGCGCCTGATCGCCTCCGGTCATGCCTATGCCGCGGAAGGCCATGTGCTGTTCTCCGTCCCAAGCTTTGCTGCGTATGGACATCTGTCGGGACACTCGCCGGACGAACTGCTGGCCGGCGCGCGCATCGACGTGGCCCCCTACAAGCGTGATCCGGGCGACTTCGTCCTGTGGAAGCCGTCGCCGCAGGACACGCCAGGCTGGGACAGCCCATGGGGGCGCGGCCGGCCCGGATGGCACATCGAGTGCAGCGCGATGTCCTGGCGCTATCTCGGTGAGACGTTCGACATTCACGGCGGCGGCACCGACCTGATCTTCCCGCATCACGAGAACGAACTGGCGCAAAGCGTCTGCGCGTTTCCAGGCAGCCGTTTCGCCCGTGTCTGGGTGCACAGCGGCATGCTGCAGATCAACGACGAGAAGATGTCGAAGAGCCTCGGCAATTTCTTTACCGCACGCGATGTTCTCGCCAAGGCACCCGCCGAGGCGATTCGGCTCGCGCTGATCCGCACGCATTATCGGTCGATCGCGGATTTCTCCGATGCCGCAGTCGCCGAGGCGAAACGCGAGCTTGACCGGTTCTATCGTGCGCTGGAGCGCTATCCCGATCTTGACCCCGCCAATGTGCCATCGTCGGTAATGGCGGCGATGTGCGACGACCTGAACACGCCGCTGGCGCTGTCGGCCATGCACGCGCTGGCGGACAAGGCGCTTGCTGGCGATCTGGAGGCGGCGCGCGGGCTGCGCGCTGCAGGCGCGTTGTTGGGTATCGTGGGGCAGAGCGCCGATGCGTGGTTCAGAGGCGGTGCCGATCGTGCCGCGATCGAGGCCGCCATCGCCGAACGGCAGGAGGCGCGCCGCAGGCGCGACTACAAGCGTGCCGATGCAATCCGCGCCGAATGGTCCGCGCGCGGCGTGGCGTTCGAGGACCGGCCCGACGGCTCGACCAACTGGAGCATTCATGGCCGGCGGAGAACGCCAATGACGGGCGACGCGTCAAAGTGACTGGCCGCGAAGGCGGCGCCGAACTCGCGCCGATCGGTAATGCCCCTGTCGTGATCCTGGTCCGCCCGCAGCTTGCCGACAACATCGGCGCCTGCGCCCGCGCCATGGCGAATGGCGGGCTGTTCCACCTCCGCCTTGTCGCGCCCCGCGACGGTTGGCCGCAGGAGAAGGCCTGGCGCAATGCCTCCGGCGCAGACCGCATCCTGGACGCGGCCACCGTGTTCGGCTCGGTGCCGGACGCGGTCGCCGACCTGCACCACGTGTTCGCCACCTGTCCGCGCCCGCGCCACATAATCAAGCCGTTATTGACCGCGCGCGGTGCCGCCATCGAGTTGCGCGAGATCGCCTCGCGCAATCTGCGCGTCGGCGTGCTTGTTCGGACCCGAGCGCGCCGGACTGGATAACGACGACATCGCCCATGCCGACGCGCTGGTGCGTTATCCGCTCAATCCGGCATTCATGTCACTCAACCTGGCGCAGGCGGTGATGGTGCTGGCATATGAATGGTGGACCGCGGCCGAACCGACCTTGCCGCGCACGCTGATGACCAACGAGACACACGTCGCCACGAAAGGCGAACTGGAAAACTTCCTTCGCCCATCTGATCGATCAGCTCGACGCCTGCGGCTTTCTGCGCAACCTGCCGAAGCGGCCGGGCATGGTGCGGAACATTCGCCACTTCTTTCAGCGCGGCGAGGTGACCGAGCAGGAGCTGCGCACGCTGCACGGCATCGTCACCGAACTCGCGATCGGCCGCCGGCAGATGGGCCGGCTGGAACAGCCGGACCCGACTACAGAACGAAGCGGTGCGACGGATCGAACGGCGGCGGATCCAGCCCCAGCATTGCCTGAGCATAGAGAGCGCCGCTGAATTCAAGGTTTGCCGCCGGATGATTGCGCATCGCCAGCAGGTCGCGGAAGAACCGCTGCAAGGCGCCTTCCGCCCGCATGGTGCGTCCGCCGTTCACCGCCAGCAGGTCGCAGATCGCATCAGTGCAGCTATGGTGCGCCAGGGTCGCTTCATAGAATGCCTGCGCCCGTCGCGCGTAGGGAATGTCCTTGCCTTCCCGTAGTAGCGACTGCAGCTCTACCCAGGTGGCAGTCAGCCGTGTCCTTGCCCTATCGGTTGCGATCAGTGCACGTGCCAACGCATCGATGCACCGCCGGATCGCGCGCGACCGCCGGTCCGCCATAGGCCGAAACGCGCGCACTGTTGGTATCAATGAACGCCTGCACGGCGCCGAGTGCTGCGCCAACCGCAGGTGCTGCGATTGTATAGCCGAACACCAGTCGCCAGGGCAGCCGATAATATGGCCGGTCATTGACGGCGAAACCCGGATTCCGCTCGTGATACACGTCGATGATGCTGTGCGTGCGGTATTCGGGAACGAACGCGCCCGGCACGATGATATCCTTGCTGCCGGTGCCGGCCAGTCCCGTCACACGCCAACTGTCATGGTCGATGGTGAATTCCTGCCGCGGCACCAGGAAGGTGCGAAATTCCACCGCCATCTGCCCCCGTCCGGAATCACCGCCCCCAGCAGCACCCAGCCACAATGATCGACGCCACTGGAAAAATGCCAGCGCCCCGAAAGATGGAAGCCGCCATCGACCCGCCGCACCGAACCCGTCGGCGCATAAGACGAAGACGCTCTCACATCCGGATTTTCTTGCCAGAGATCGCGCTGCGCCTCCTCGGCGAACAGCGCGATTTGCCAGGGGTGGATGCCGACGACGCTGGCCACCCAACCGGTCGAGCCGCAGGCAGAAGCGATCAGCGCCATCCCTTGATAGAAAGTCGCCAGGTCCAGCTCCAACCCGCCCCACTGCGTCGGCTGCACTGCGCGGAACACGCCGGCATTCGCCAGCGCTTTCATCATGTCATCCGACACGCGGCCGGCACGTTCGGTTTCGCCGGCCCTGGCGCGGATCTCGGGCAGCAGCGCCGTGATCCCGGCCAGAAATGCATCCGCCTGAATTGTGTCGGCTACGGCGGCTCAACAACTGCGACGTCCGGCATGGGCAGGACTCTCCTCTGCCAAGCATCACTCATCGAGCACACTCGATCACAACCGTGCCCACCTTGTCACCACGTTCCACCGCCTCGTGTGCCGCTGCCGCCTCGTACAGCGGAAACCTCTCCGCCACGGACAGGATGCGCCTTCCGCTGGCGATCCAGTGGGCGATGTCGCTCTGTGCCCGCTTGCGCGCGGCATGTGGTGTGCCTGGAAGCGACATCGGATACAGCGTGATGTTACGCTGCATCAGCTCGCCAACGGGTAGCCGCGGTGTCCGGTCGCCGTTCGAGGCGTAAATGGCGATGCTGCCATTGGCGCGCACGCAGCGCAGTCGTTGCGGCGAGGTTTCCGCCGAAAGTCCACATCCACGACGTGATGCACGCCATCGCCGCCAGTGATGTCGCGCACCCGCGTGGCCACGTCCTCATCTGCGATAGTTGACGACGTGATCGGCGCCGCCGGCACGGGCCCGCTCCGCCTTTGCCTCCGAGCTGACTGTGGCGATCACCGTCGCACCAGCCCATTTCGCGAGTTGCACCGCATAATGGCCGACCGCACCGGCGCCACCGGTAACCAGCAGTGTGCGCCCCTGCACCGGTCCGGCGACAAAGACGCAGTAATGCGCTGTCATGCCCGGGAATGCCGAGTGTCGCAGCCTCCGCAAACGACACGGCGTCTGGCAGCGGCTGTCACCAGATCGACATTCAGCGCAATGTATTCTGCTGCGGTGCCCATCCAACGACCATTGCGCTGGCCATTGTACAGCCACACCCGCTTGCCGACCCAACTTTCCGGCACCATCGGGTCCGATCCGGTCCACGACGCCGGCACCATCGCTGCACGTAATGACGCGAGGATACTCCATCGCCGGCGCAGGTCCGCGGCGGCGATAGGTATCGGACGGATTGACGCCCGCCGCTTCAAGGCGCACCCGGACCTCGTAGTTCCCCGGCTCCGGTGTCGGAAGTTCGCCGGCGACCAGCACTTCGCGAGCAGGCCCCTGTCGGTCGTACCAGACTGCGCGCACATTGACCCTCCTTCTTCATAGTCCGGGTTGCAGACCTTAAGGTCGACCCGACTCCGTTTTCGGTGCCCGTGTCCGGCACAAGCGGCACTCGACGGCAGATCCCGCCGCGTGCTCACCATTTTGCACAGGCTTTGCCAGAGGTCCCGATGAGTGAACAGCGCAAGCCGGTGCTGACCGGCGGCTGCCAATGTGGCGCAATCCGCTACGCCCTTTACACCCCGCCTGATCGTGCCGGAATTTGCCACTGCCGCATGTGCCAGAAGGCGGTCGGCGGGCCATTCAGTCATGGGCAAATGTGCGCATCGAGAACTTCGCCTGGACGCGCGGCAGTCCCGGCAGGTTTTGTAGCTCCTCGGCCGGCGAGCGTGGCTTCTGCCCGCGCTGTGGCACGCCGCTCTACTTTGCCTATCTCAAGCGACCGGAGAGCATCAGCGTGAGCATCGGCAGCCTCGATACGCCTGGAGCGGTACGGCTGACGCAGGTTGAGGGCACCGAAAGTCGGCTGGCAAACTTCGATCCGTCGGTGCTTGACCACGCTGCAGGCCATACCACGAGCGAGGGTAATCCGCCCGAAAACCTCAGCCGTATCGTCAACTATCAGCATCCGGATCACGACACGCCGCAAGGCTGGCATCCACCGGCGGTGACGACCGGCTATCTCAGCTCGAAGCCCAGGTTGCCCAGTGCTTCCCGCATTCGGTCACGGCCTCGCAGCGCCGCCGCGTTCTTGACGCGGTTGATGCACTGCTGGGTCCAGTCGATCGTTCGCATGCCCTGCTCTTGCTGGAATTCGCGCATCGTCGCGTCGTAGCCGTTAATCTCTGCGATCCTTGGCACGTTGAATACCGCTCGCGATGCAGGACCACCGATTGCGGCAGTCGCGGCTTGATATCGGTCGGTCGCGTCCGGATCCGGATAGCCGATCGACATGCCGAAGGCCGCGAATACGTGTGGCGGCAAACCAAGCTCCGCGGCAACCTGTTCGGGTAGATTGCGCATCGCACCGATATAAACCCCACCCAGACCGAGCAACTCCGCGGCAATCAGCGCGCTTTGCGCCGCCAGCGCCGCGTCCACCAGGCCGACGATGAATTCCTCCACGTAGTGCGTGCCTTCCACCTTCGCCTGGCGCTCTGCCGCGATCCGGTCCAGGCGTGACAGATCGGCAAGCCAGACCAGCAGCAACGGCGCATCGCGGATGAACTGCTGCTGGCCCGCCAGCTCCGCCAGCCGCGATTTCCGCTCGCTCTCTTGCACTGCAACAACACTCCAGAATTGCAGGTTCGATGAGCTTGAGGCCGACTGCGCCGCAGCAATCAGCAGTTCCAGTGTGCCATCAGGCAGGCTCTCAGGCAGAAACCCGCGCACGGAGCGGTGACTTAGAATTGTCTCCAGCACGTCGTTCCATTGCGAGCCTTGGTCAATCCGGCGTCGCGATTGCGCCGGCTCAGCAAAGAGCTTGCGGATGACACGTCGTTCTCCAGATAAGGTGGATCGGTGGATCATTCCCGAGTCAAGACCTCCGGCAAGCCGCGCAGGGAAGACTGCCGTCCAGACAGGAGACGCCTTGATGACGATCTATTCGGGCCCGGTGTTCGAGATGGCCCGCCAGCAGTTTCAGGTAATCGCGGACCACCTGGAGATCCCGCGCGATGAACGCGATCGTCTGCTGTATCCCAAGCGCGCCCTTGTCGTGTCCTGCCCCATTCATCTCGACGACGGCAGGCTGGCCGTGTTCCAGGGCTATCGCGTTCAGCATCATCTGACGCTTGGACCCACCAAGGGCGGCACGCGATTCTCACTCAGCGTCGATATCGGCGAGGTGGCCGCGCTGGCGATCTGGATGAGCTGGAAATGCGCGCTGGCCGGCTTGCCTTACGGCGGTGCAAAGGGCGGGATCACGGTCGATCCGCGTGCGCTGTCGCGCCACGAGCTGGAAAACCTGTCGCGCCGCTACATGCAGGAGCTGATCCCATTCGTCGGCCCGCATACCGACGTGATGGCGCCGGACATGGGCACCAATGAGCAGGTGATGGCATGGTTCATGGACACCTACTCGATGTATCAAGGCCGCACCGTCACGGAGATCGTGACCGGCAAACCTGTTGCCTCGGGTGGTACCGAAGGTCGCCGCGAGGCGACCGGACGCGGTGTTGCCTATCTGGTCGGCCGCGCGCTGGAACGCATTGGTCAGCCGCCGGCGGCAGCCACCGCCATTGTGCAGGGGTTCGGCAATGTCGGCAGCTACACGGCTGAAACGCTGGCGCAGCGCGGGGTCAAGCTGATCGGTGCGTCCGATCACTCGGCATGCTATTTCGATCCACGCGGCCTTGATGTTGATGCATTGCTGAAGCACGCGCGCGAGCACGGTGTGCTTGCTGGCTACTCCAATCAGCTGTCATTCGATCCGCGCGAACTGCTGACGCAGAAATGCGACGTGCTGGTCCCGGCCGCGGTAGAGCGGGTGATCGATGCCTCGGTTGCCGCGCGTCTGCAATGCCGCGTGCTGGCAGAGGCGGCGAACGGTCCGACGACGCCAGATGCCGATGAGGTGCTGGAGCAGCGTCGGAAAGAGATTTTCGTCGTGCCCGATATCCTGTGCAACGCCGGTGGGGTCGTCGTCAGCTACTTCGAGTGGGTGCAGGACCTGCAGCAATTCTTCTGGGATGAAGCCGAAGTCATGAGCAAGCTATATCATGTGCTCGACCGTGCCTTCATGCAGGTCATGCACCGCGTCGAACAGGACGGCATTTCCCACCGCACCGCGGCGATGGCAATCGGTGTCGAGAAGGTCCGCAGCGCGAAGAACACCCGCGGCCTGTTCCCGTAGAGCGTGACGACCGCAGTCGGCGTAGCCATTTGTAACACCTGATTAGGCTTGTCCCGGTAATCACGAGATAGAAATGAAAGAAGGTAATAACTCGAAGGAACTCACGGCCTTCGCACTGCACGGTCTCGCTCGGCTCCCTCGATGAGGGCCGGAAGACAAGACGAGAAGGCAAATCTGCGATACATCAACGAATGCGCTCAAGTTTCTCACGCCGCGAGCCAAGTAACAAGTTCCGGGTCTCATTGTTGCTGAAGCAGTTTGAACGCGTCGACGATTAGCGCGATCTTATTCCGCCAATGCCGGTAGATCGCCGCCTACCCACGCCGGCTCGACAAGCGACTGATTCTATGGTGCGGGCCGTAACCCAACTCACTTAGCTCATCTGGCAGGGCCTGTAAAATCACCCGTCGCGACCGCTCAATTCTCAGGTCAACAGCGGGCTTCTGTCGCTGCGCGCTCATTCTTGCTGTTGGATTGAGGGCGACGATCGTTCCGTCTAGCTTCTCGAAGAGGAGATAGATGCGGTTCCAACCTCGGGGCATCTGCTTCTCTCCCGAAGGCATCTTCGCGCCGCCACCGACGCCAGGGGACGTTTAGCCAAATAGACATTTGAACCGCCCGTAATTCCCCCGCTTGACCCGAGCACGGCCGTGAACCAAGCTAAGAAAGGCTATCCTCGCCTGTGTGCCGAGCTGCCGCCACAGGCGGAATGCCTCTGTCATCCGACGATAATTTTGGCGCTATGATGCCCAACGGAAAAATTCTGCTCGCGCTAAACTTCGCGGCGACCCCACAGAACGCGGTACCGTGGCCGCTTTTCTTCTACGAATTCGACCCATCGAGCGCCACGTTCACCGAAGTCGACGGGCCGGGAAACCCCAATGCCCCGAGTGTTTGGACGGATTGCCATTCTGGCGCACTCAACCGAATGTTAGTCCTGCCTGATGGCTCGGTGCTTATGGCCAGTAACTGTGATACGACGAAACTGTATGTCTACCAATCAATCGGAACTCCGTTGCCTCTGGGCCAGCCGACCATAACCAAAATCACTGAGAATTCCGACGGTTCGTTTCATTTGACAGGAACCGGCGTCAACGGAATCTCCGAGGGCGGGGCCATCGGAGACGACGTACAGGTGGCCACCAACTATCCACTGGTGCGGCTTACTGCGACCGATGGCACCGTACACTATGCCAGAACACACGATTGGAGTGGGACGGGTGTGCAGCCAGGCGTGGCTGGCACGACCGAATTCGATCTTCCCGCCGGTATCTCGACGGGGACGTATTCCCTTCAGCTTGTCGCAAACGGCAATCCGTCTGCGCCTTATTCTTTCTCCCTGCCTTTTGCCTCCAGCGGGCCGCCATCCACGTCAACAGCCAATGCGTGTGGCGGAACTGCCACGCTCTCCGGTGTCCCCGGTGGCTCGTGTGGGTCGAGTTGTGGAAGATGGGCTTGCAGCGGATTAGACTCGCTCATTTGTACGAGCTACACGAACGCATGCGGTGGATGCTCGTCTGTCCCGGGCAGTACCGGGAGCCGGTTCGCAGCCGGGTGAGGCCTGTAGTTGCGCCAATGGAGGCCAGGGGCGCTTCTTCTGTTCTGCGTCGAAGGAACTCACTTGCGACTGCCAGTAATAGTTCCAAGAGCGATCATCAGCGGAGCTTGAATGATCATTGGTGCATATCTCAAGCAAAACGCACCACCCGAGCCGTCCGCTTGCGACCCAAGTTGAGTGTCTGAGGGGCTGAGCGGCAATTCCAGATGGCGGACATCTAGACGTCCGGTCGCCGAGAATGGGAGGAGGCCTGTACAAACGAAAATCAATTGTCCCAAGTTCCCGCCTTAGCGGCATTACTGATACGTGTAGTCGGCGTTCTTCTGCGATGTGTTCGGTGCGTTCATGGAATCATAGGATCCGCTGATGACGTGCACGAGCACCGTGCCCGTTACACTCGGCGGTGCCGTCACCCAGAGGTCGTTGTTGTCGTTGTTACTAGAGGTAGATATTGTGGCTGCGGTGCTTCCAAATAGGACCTTGGTAACGCCCACGAAGTTTTTGCCCAGCACATGCACTAGATTTCCGCCCTTGCTGGACCCAACGTTCGGAGTCAGGGAAGCGATCCTCGGAATTACATAAAAGCCGACATCAGAGCTCAGTATTGGGGTCGGCGAGGCGCAGTCTGACGGGGTCGTAACGGCAGCGCCGTGCGCTCCGGCGCTCAAGACTGTTATCGGGATTTGCAGGGTGCTCGACACCTGGAATGTCGTGGTGGGCCCCGAGTCTGTGCTGACACTCACGGGGACCGGTCCGACAAGAGGTTTACCACGGTAATCGGACACCTGAACCGTGATATAGAAAGGGAGTCCAAAGTCCACCTCGGCAGGCACACCTCCTGTGATCGCCAGAGTGGCCGCCGGGGTACGAAGAATCGGCCTTGAGCCATAGAACCTTGGTTCCAGTTCCAGACGCTTACCGTAACCTCGTCGCATGGTGTGAACCGGAAAGTCCTAGGGATTTTTGCATCTACGCCGACTGTTGACCAGGAATTAAATGTGACCTTGAGAGCGTCTCCGCCATTGCGGATGCTATTGCCGGCGCTCACCGGCGGATTGATTGCTCCGCCGATCAAACCGCCGCTGTTTTGCACTTCAAAATATGGCGTGAATATCGGCTGCCCGACACCGCCTCGAGGGAACGCGTAGCTTGGCGAAAGTGGGTATACCGGGAAACCGGAGCCGCCGAAATCCAAGTCATAGCTCCCAGTATCGGCCCCGCTTGCTATGACAGACAAGACAATGGAGGTAAAGTCGATCGAGATTACCGGAAAACGAAGGTTGAGTGCGGGGTTCCACTGAGGCTCGCATGCCTGCTGAGTGTTCGACCAATAATATGTCGCATTGCCTTGAAGGAAAGGCTGGCTATGGTTTTTTAGCGCCTTCGCGCCGTTGTTGCAGATGTCCCCTAGCTCCCCGCTTCCCGTTGTCTGTGCGATATTCAGGTCGCCGACCCCGTAGCGATGAGCCCAACCAAGCGGCCAGAAAGGATCGCTGATGCCTTCGACCATCTCATGGGCGACTGTTTCTGTGAGGCTGGCATAGGTCGAGTTGCAGTCGACCTCAGCGGGGATTACAGTGTATGGAACCGAGAGAGGCGAGGCGGCTCCCGACAGGAGGAGTGGCGTGACAAAGTGATAGCCGGTGTCGTTTGCATGTGCACATGACGTCGTGCTCAAGTTTACCATGTCCACCGTTACACGCGGATCGATGAAAGCATTAATGATGACGTTGCCACCATAGAGCATCAAAGCGAATTGTATGCCCTCATCGTTCATCACCTGGCAACCTATTGTTTCTGATATGTCGACCCAGGTCATCTCGCCCATTGGCAGAGAGCCCGATGGTGATCGATTTATACATCCCTGGATGATTTCATCAGAGCTTACCCAAGATGGGGGACCAATTCCGTAGTCTGAACCCAAAGTTTGAAAGAACTGGCTATCGATCAGCGCCATAACGGCCGCGTTGATGGCGGACTTCGTCTCTCCCAATGACGCAATGGAGGGGCTCTGCGAAGTCGCCGGTATCTGGTCCCAACTACTACCAATACCTATAAACAAATTTATGACGCGAGCGTTCTGGACCACAACGGCGCCCGTCGCGGGCTCGGTGGCATAGAACTGTGCCTGGGCGGTTGCCGTGATGACGGGCAAGCTGAGCAAGAAACAGAAGATTGCAAGCGTCGCCGCAAACGCCTGAATTAAGCGACGATTTTTTTCTGTAACATGGCCTGTCCTGGTGACCGATGCTGCGCTTTTCAATCTTATTGCAGGTGTGTTGAGCGGAAAAGACCCGGAAGGTCGGATAGTTGCAGACAGGCGGCTGCCGGCCAGTGGGTCCGTTACAGAGCGTCTGATACCGAAAGGTAACACCCGGCATCAGACCGACCGCTGTCCAGCTAACTCGCAGATTTCGACAGCACTCAGAGACAGGCCTTCGGAGGACTAAGGAATGCCACGGAGGAGAGTTGAAAGCGGTTCGCGCAGTTGCTTCTGCTCCCCGGCGGGAAGCGCCCAGACTAAATAGCCGAAGTGGCCATGGTCAGCTGGCGCGGTGGGCCGAGCCTCCCGGATTGTGTTGGCTGGCGACTTGCTCTTGCGAAAACGGGAGTTTCTCCGCGGCCGCTTTGTCGAGCATCTCGGGCGAGTGCTAGCCTCCGTGTTGAAACCTCTTCTTTCCCGCCCCGCCGAGGGCACCCGCCCACGAAAAATCATTGCCACCAATCTCGCGGCCGGTTAGAATAGCTACCGTGATATGTGGAAGCGCGCATCACCCCCGGTTCCCCACCCGATTGCGGGCAGGATCGGCCCCGGGGCACCATGCCGGAACGCATCGCCGCGCTCCTCGATGTCGTTCGTGTCCTGCGGGGCTACGGCCACCATCTCGCCGATACCGTCAAGGACCGCGCCGCTGCGCCCGGCTTCGGCGCCATCGCGGCGTGCTTCGGCACCGTCAATCTCTCGGTGATCCTCGCCCACCTGCACCGCGGCATTCTGCGTGCCGTCGCCCTCGAACGTGTATTGCGCGCCCGCGCCGCCCGCGGCCGTGATATCGCCCTCGCCCGGCGCCGCATCCGCACGCATGAAGGCGTGCCCGCGCCAGCCGATGCAGCCACCGACCAGCAAGCCGCCAAGCCCGTCCCGCGCGCCGCCGCACCCCGCCCCACGCGGCACCCGCTACGGAATGGCTCCGCCGATTTCCATACCCCGACATTGCCGGAACTCGAGCTGCAGGTGCGTCGCCGCCCGTTGGGCCGCACCGTTGTCGATATCTGCCTTGACCTCGCCGTCTACCCGGCTTCTGCACCGGCACATTCTGGAACCAACTGTTCGACGTCATGCAGTGCTACGGCGGCAGCATAGCCGCCATGACGCGAGAAAGACGCCGTCGCGAGCAGTCGTACCATCAGGAGCAGGACAGAATTCCAACGCCGACTGGGCTCTGGCCGGACCCGCGCCGGCATATGCTGCGACAGGCGCTGGGGTTCTTCATTGGCGAGCAGCCGGCACTTCCGTTCAGTCCGTCAGCACCGCTTGCACTGGTCCGAGAGGCGGCCACCGGTCCGCCATGAACGTCGCGTCTCTTCGTTCAACTCGCGAAAGCGGGTATTCAGGGCCTGGCAAGGACCCGTGGAATGCCCAAAGAAATCCGCCTCAATGCCTTCGATATGAACTGCGTGGGCCACATCCAGCACGGGATGTGGGCGCATCCGCGCGACCGTTCGATGCACTACACCGAGCTCGAGCACTGGGTCTCGTTGGCGCAGACCTTGGAACGGGGGCTGTTCGATGGCCTGTTTCTGGCCGACATACTTGGCGTTTACGACGTCTTTCAGGGGCTGCCGGACGCCTCCATCCGCAATGCCGTGCAAATTCCGGTCAACGATCCGTTGCTGCTGGTTCCGGCGATGGCGTACGCGACGCGACATCTGGGTTTCGGCGTTACCTGCAATCTTACCTACGAGCCGCCCTACCTCTTCGCCCGCCGGATGTCGACGCTGGACCATCTGACCAGGGGTCGGATCGGGTGGAACGTCGTCACCGGCTACCTCGACAGTGCGGCGCGCGGCATGGGCCAGGCACAACAGCCGGAGCACGACAGCCGATACGACGTGGCGGCGGAATACATGGAGGTGGTGTACCGGCTCTGGGAAGGCAGCTGGGAGAACACCGCGGTGCTGCGTGACCGCGATGCGCGCCGGTTCGCCGATCCCTCGCGCATCCACCGCGTGCAGCACCAGGGCCAGCACTACCATGTGGATGCAATCCACCTTTCCGAGCCGTCGCCACAGCGCACGCCGGTCCTGTATCAGGCAGGCGCCTCCGAACGCGGCCGTGCATTCGCCGCGCAGCACGCCGAGTGCATCTTCGTTAACGGCCAGTTCCGCCAGAACGTACGCGAGATCGTTGCGGATATTCGCGCGCGCGCCAGGGCCCACGGGCGCGATCCGTATGACATCAAGTTCTTTGTCGGGGCCACTGTCGTGGTTGCTCCGACGGAGGCAGAAGCCCAGGACAAACTGGCTGAATACCGCGAATATGCCAGTTCCGAGGGCGCGCTGGCACACTATTCCGCCTCGGTCGGCGTCGACTTTTCCCATTATGGACCCGATGAGCCGATCCGCTTCGTCCCGACCAATGCGCTGCGCTCCAACCTCGAGGCGATCACGGTGCGCAGCCGGGGCACCGAATGGACCCTGCGCAAGCTGCTGCAGATGATGGTCCTGGGCAGCCGCCAGGCGCCCATCGTCGGCTCGCCCTCAAGCGTCGCGGATCAGTTGCAGGCCTGGGTGCACGAGGCGGACGTGGACGGCTTCAACCTGTCGCGCACGGTGATCCCGGAATGCGTCGAGGATTTCGTCGCTCTGGTGGTGCCGGAATTGCAGTCCCGAGGAGCAATGAAGCACGCATATCAGGAAGGCACGCTCCGGGAAAAATTGTTCGGCGCGGGGCCGCAACTGCCAGCCAGCCACCCCGCCACATCCTGGCGCCGCTGAAATTCCGCATCACCTGTGAGCTGGTTCACAGAAATCGCGGATCTGGTGGTGCAATCACTCAGGGCATCGGCGGGCGCTGCCCCAACACCCGCGTCCGCCGGTGGGCCATTGGCCCAGGTCAACCCGGACCTTTCCTGCGGCCCGGTCACCTCCCGGAGGCCGGGCCGGCTTTTCGCCTAAAGCAGGGTGAGCGCGGAAGATGCGCTGACCCCCATCGCGCTCTCAGCCGATCTCCTCATGCCAGGTGCGGGCGTCGCGCTCGATCAGGGCGATCGCCGCGGTGGGCCCCCAGGTGCCGGCCGGATACGGCCGCGGCATGTCCGGGCGGCTGCTCCAGGCCTCCAGGATCGGCTCCACCCAGCCCCACGCCGCCTCCACCTCGTCGCGTCGCATGAACAACGTGGCATTGCCGCGCACGGTGTCCATCAGCAGGCGTTCGTAGGCGTCGGGAAAGCGCATACCGAATGTCTTCTCGAAGCGGATGTCGAGCGCGGTCGGCGACAGGCGCAGTCCGCCTGGCCCCGGGTCCTTCGTCATCATCGCCAGCCGCATGCCCTCTTCCGGTTGCAGGCGGATGATCAGCTTGTTCGGCGTCCACTCCGCTGCATCCGGCGGGAAGATCGAGAACGGCTGGGCGCGATACTGGATGACGATCTCCGACACCTTCTGCGGCAGCCGCTTTCCGGTGCGCAGGTAGAACGGCACGTTCGCCCAGCGCCAGGTGCGCACCTCCGCCTTCAGCGCGACGAAAGTCTCCGTCGCGCTGCTCGCTGGCCCGTTCAGGTCGGCGATGTAGCCGGGCACCGGCTTGCCGTCGATCGCGCCTTGCGTGTACTGGCCGCGCACGGTCTGGGTCAGCGCCTCGTGCGGCTCGAACGGGCGCAGCGCGCGCAGCACCTTCAGCTTTTCGTCGCGCACCCGGTCCGCATCGAGCGACACCGGCGGGTCCATCGCCACCAGGCACAGAAGTTGCAGCATGTGGTTCTGCACCATGTCGCGCAGCGCGCCGGAATGGTCGTAGTAGCCGCCGCGCTGTTCCACCCCGACCGTCTCGGCCACCGTGATCTGCACGTGGTCGATGACGTCGGCGTTCCACAGCCGCTCGAAGATCGTGTTGGCGAACCGCAACGCCAGCAGGTTCTGCACCGTTTCCTTGCCCAGGTAGTGGTCGATGCGGAAGGTCTGCGCCTCGCTGAACACCGCCCCGACCTCGTCGTTGATTTCGCGCGCCGAGGCGAGATCGTGGCCGATCGGCTTTTCCAGCACGACGCGCGACTGCTCGGTGACCAGCCCGTGTTCGCCTAGAGTTGCGGCAGATCGGGCCGTACAGATCCGGCGACGTCGCCAGATAGAATACCCGGACCCGGTCCGGATCGAGCATGCCGCGCAGCAGCGCCCAGTCCGCGTCGGGCGTTCGTGGCATCCAGCCGGACATAGCTGAGCCGACGGCAGAAGCGGTCGGCGGTATCGGCGTCCAGGTCGTGGCGTGCGACGTGCTCCCGCAACGCCTTGTTGGCACGCTGGCGATAGCCGTCGTCGTCCAGATCAGACCGGGCCGCGGCGATGACGCGCGAATCCGCCGGCATCTGCCCGTCGCGGAACCGATAGTACAGCGCCGGCAGCAGTTTGCGCAGCGTCAGGTCGCCGGTGGCGCCGAACACCACGCAATCGAAGGTCGCGACGGGGATGATCTTCGGCATCGTCTTCCTGCCATTGCATGGGTGACCAATGGGCTGCAGCGAAATTAGCAGAAACCAGCGATCTCCTAAGTCGGGATCGGCGTGCTCTCACGTCCCCCTACGGTCATTTTCCCTTCAGCAGAGGCTCTGAGAGCGACAGCCACTTCACCCAGCGGGCAACCACTCCGTCACACCACCGGCGAAGCCCCACCATCCATGTTGATCGCGGCACCCGTCGTGAAGCCCGCGAGGTCCGAGCACAGGAAACACGCCATCGCGGCGAACTCCTCCGCCTTGCCGATGCGGCCGATCGGCACGTTCGCCCCCATCTTCGCCCGGAACTCGTCATACGAAACGTTAGTGCCTTCCCGCGCGTGGCGCCGCACGTGCTGATCGGAATCGATCAGCCCCACCAGCATCCCGTTCACCAGGATCCCGTGCGGCGCGCCTTCGCCGGCGAGCACCTTCATGAACGCCATCCCCGCCGCGCGCGATACTGCCGTCGGCGCACCGTTCGCACGCGGTGCCTTCGCGCCCAGGTTCAGCACGTTGATGATGCGGCCCCATTTGCGCTGCTTCATCCCTGGCCACGCCAGGCGGGCGAAGCGAATGGCGGCGAATAACTTCAGCTCCAGGTCCTCGTGCCAGATCTCGTCGGTGATCTGCTCGGACGGCATCGCGCGCGACTGGCCGGCATTGTTGATCAGGATGTCGACCTTGCCGAACGTCCGGTTCACATCCTCGAAGGTCCTGCGGATGTCATCCGCTTTCGCAACGTCGCAGACGAAGGTTGCGACGCGGCCACCTTGCGCCGTCGCGGCCACAGTCTGCTTCGCCTCCTCCAGCACCTCCGGCCGCCGTGCAAGCATCGCCACGTCCGCCCCGGAGGCGGCGAACTCCTTCGCCATAGCCAGACCCAGGCCTTTGCTTGCTCCGGTAATGATCGCGCTGCGGCCGTCGAGACGGACTTCCATCTGCTGCTTCTCCTCGGGCTTGGAATGTT
This sequence comes from uncultured Alphaproteobacteria bacterium, assembly GCA_963758595.1. GTDB lineage: Bacteria > Pseudomonadota > Alphaproteobacteria > Acetobacterales > Acetobacteraceae > JAMXLO01. Next base: position 110,946 of record CAVWWB010000019.1, on the reverse strand, counting down.
CGGCCAAGTGTGCGTCGCGCCCGCCCGGATTGCCAGAGCCGCGCGAATGCGGTGAGGCTGCGGCAGCACCAAGGGAAACGCCCGCCATGCAATGCAGTGAGACGCGGATCCTGACCACCCATACCGGCAGCCTGCCGCGCCCGGAGGCGCTGGTGCGGCTCTATGTCGCGAAGGCGCGCGGCGAGGCGGTCGATGCCCAGCTCGCCGAGGCGGGTCGTGCCGCCCTAGAACAGGCGGTGCGCCGGCAGCGCGAAGCGGGCATAGACGTGGGCAACAACGGCGAGCAACAGCGCGAGGCGTTCTTCCTTTACGTGCGTAGCCGGATGAGCGGCTTTGGCGGCGAATGGTCACGCCCGTCACGTGCCGACGTGGAACGCTATCCCGCCTTCAAGGCGGCATTGCAACGTGCCCAGGCGGGTGCGGTCATGATCGACGGCCGCGAGCATGTGCCCACCGCGATCGGCGAGGTGCGTTACCTCGACCGTGCGGCCGTGGATGCGGAATGCGACGACTTCCGCGACGTGCTCGACCGGCTGGGCAAGCCGTTCGCCGAACCGTTCCTCACCGCACCGTCACCTGGCATCATCGCCGCGGCGCTGCGCAACGACTACTACCCGAGCGAAGAAGCCTACCTGGCTGCTCTCGGCGAAGCGCTGCGTATCGAATACGAGGCGATCGTCGACCACGGATTTCTGCTGCAGCTCGATTGCCCGGATCTGGCCATGGAGCGTCACTACTCGTACCAGGACAAGCCGCTGGGCGACTTCCTGGGATTCGTCGATCGCGTTGTTGCCACCATCAACCAGGCACTCGTCAATATCCCGCGCGACCGCGTACGCCTGCACGCCTGCTGGGGCAACTACGAAGGTCCGCACGACTGCGACATCGAACTGCAGGAGATCATGCCCATCCTGCGCAAGCTGAACGTCGGCGGCTTCGTGCTGCCGTTCGCCAATCCCCGCCATGCGCACGAATACACCGTGCTGCGCGATTTCCCGCTCGATCCTGACCAGATCATCGTCGCCGGCGTGATCGATAGCGTCACCAATTTCGTCGAGCATCCCAAGACCATCGCCGACAGGATCGAGCGGGTGGCGGACGCAGTGGGCGATCCGAAGCGCGTGATCGCGGGTACCGACTGTGGCTTCGACACCTCGGCCGGCATGCGCCGGGTGGCCGAGGACGTGGTCTGGGCGAAGCTCGCCGCATTGAGCGAGGGCGCCCAGATCGCCTCACAGCGGCTGCTGTGAAGCCAAGGCGGTCTGAATGCGAAGAGGGCCGGCGTGAGGCCGGCCCCTTTCACTTCAATCGTCGGCAGCCCGGTTAGCTGTTCGCCCCCTGGTTGGGATTGGGCGGGAACACCCAGGTGCCGCTATGGTTGTTGGTCACGAACGCGGCAGCCGGCGGGTTGCCGTTTGTCTGGTTGCGGGCAACCGCACTCAGGTACCTGCTGCTGCACCGGGGCGTGGGCCACAACGCCAGGAAGCTCGGTGAACAGGGTATTGGCATGGGTGCCCTCGCCCTCGCCGGCGAATGCTGAACCCGCGCCAAGCGCAAGCACCGCGGCGGTGGCAAAAATCATGGTCCTCATGGTCTCTCTCCTCTGGAACGGTCCCCCGACGACGCTGTGCCGCGGGAACCATCGCAGGCCGGAAGGTCAGCATTGCTGTCCGTCTGCGATGGCCAGCTAGATAGACCTCTTGCCGGGGGAAAATAATCCAGCTTTCTTGGAATTCATCTTTGCGCAATTCGGGGAAATCATGGACTTGATTGCGGCGCTGCGCGCCTTCATCCGGGTGACCGAAACCGGCTCTTTCTCCGCCGTCGCCCGCGAGACCCATGTCAGTCAGTCGGCGGTCACCCGGCTGGTCGCCCAACTGGAACAGCACTTCGACGTGCGTTTATTCCACCGCACGACGCGACGGCTGAGCCTGACCGACGACGGCCAGGCACTGTTGGCTCACGCGCGGCACCTGATCGAGAGTGCCGACGAGATGGAAGCGATGCTCGGGCGCCAGAGTGGAACCCCACGCGGCCTGGTGCGGCTGGGCACCTCGATCGCCGGCGGAATGTTCCTGGCGACCCGCCTTCCGGTGTTGCTGGCGCGCTATCCTGGCCTGTCGGTCGAACTGGTCATGCGCGACCAGCATAGCTGACATGGTGGAGGAGCGCCTCGACCTGGCGTTCCGCTCGGGCGAGATCTCGGATGCGTCGCTGATCGCGCGGCGGGTCGGCAACCTGGGTCGGGCGGTGGTCGCGGCGCCGATGTACCTGGAGCGGTACGGCGCGCCGTCCGTTCCGGACGACCTCGCGGATCATGCCTGCCTGATCCATGATGCCGCGGCCGATCCGAACATCTGGCGGTTCACCGGCCCCGAAGGACCGGTCCGCGTGCGCGTTACCGGGTCCTTCCTGGCCAACGACAGCGAGGCGGTGCGGCGCGCCTGCCGCGCCGGCCACGGCATCGCCCTTTTGCCGGAGATCCAGTTGATCGACGATCTGCGCGCCGGACGGATGTTCCGTCTGCTGGAAGACTATCCGTCGCAGGTGGTGCCCATACATATCGTGTACCCTTCGCGCCGCAACCTGGCCCCGCGTACCCGGGTGGTGATGGACTTCCTGGTCGAGCAGACGCGCGAGATCGCCATGCTGCTGGATCAGGGCGCGGAGGTACTGACGTAGCTCCTTGTCCTTTCGCGTGATTTAGACCTCCGGCGATGCCGCCTTCGGTCATCACGGTCGCATTTCGGTTCGCGTGATTCAGACCTCCGGCGATGCCGCCTTCGGTCATCACGCTCTCGTTTGGTTCGCGTGATTTCAGACCTCCGGCGATGCCGCCTTCGGTCATCACGCTCTCATCAGTGCCGGATGTGCTCCGGCTGGAATCCCAGGCCGATGATCCGGGCCGGCAGCCGCCGCAGGGCGGGGACCTGCCCGAACATGCGGATGATCCACGGCGCCTTCGGCGTGGTCTGGCGACGCAGCACGTTGCTGATGACGCGGTTCTGTATGAACAACTGCATGCGCTGCGTCATGCGCGTCGGCCACTCGCGACGACGCTGGACCGCACGCAGGTCGTCTGTCGTCACGGCTCCTTGCCGCAATCGCGGCACCAGAATGTTGGCGGTCGCGACCGCGTCCTGGATCGCCAGGTTGATGCCAACGCCGCCCACCGGTGACATCGCATGCGCCGCATCGCCGATGCACAGCAGGCCCGGCTTGTACCAGGTGTCCAGCCGGTTCACCGCCACGGTCAGCAGCTTCACATCGTCCCACGAAGCGATCTCGCGCACGCGGTCGCGTAGATACGGCGCCAGCTTGACGATGTCGGCACGGAACGCTTCCAGGCCCTGCGCCTGAACCCGCTCGATGCCGCCTTTCGGTATAACATAGGCGCACTGCCAATAGTCATTGCGGTCCAACATGATGAAGAACCTGCCGGCATCGATCCGGCCGAACGTCTGCCCCGGATCGCTGGGAGACTTCGACAGACGCAGCCACAACACATCCATGGGCGCGCCGCGGTCGATCACCTGAAAGCCGGCGGCATCGCGGATCGTCGAATGCCGCCCGTCGCAGGCGATCACCAGTTCGGCGCGGATCCTCAACGCCCCTTCTGGACCTTGCGCGCCGATCCCCACCACGGTTTCGCCTTCCCGGATCACGTCAGTGGCCTCGGTACGCATCAGCAGCCTGAAGGCGGGATACCGCTTCGCCTCGTCGGCGAGAAAGTCGAGGAAGTCCCATTGCGGCATGAAGGCGATGAACTTCGCCTGTACCGGCAGATGGCTGAAGTCGGCCAAGGTGAGCAACTCATCGCCGATCTGCGCGGCGAGTTGTCGTACCTCGCTGTGCGGCCGCGCGAGGAATGCATCGAGCAGCCCAAGTTCGTGCATCACCTGCATCGTCGAGGGGTGCACGGTGTCGCCCCGGAAATCGCGCAGGAAATCGCCGTGCTTCTCCAGCACCGCAACATCGATGCCGGCGCGCGCCAGCAGGTAACCCAGCATCATGCCGGCCGGCCCGCCGCCGACGATGCAGCAGCGGGTCGTCAGGTCAGCCATCTATTCCGCGGCCAGCCGCGGCGTATACGCGGGCACCGAGGCGCGTTGCGTCGCCGCCATAGGCTGCGGCCACCAGCGATGCTCCCATTCCGCGAATAACGGCTTCAGCTTCGGCATCACCCTCTCGGCAAACAGGCGCGAGTTGTACTTGGTCAGTTCCTTGCTCATGTTGCCGAACTGCAGAAGCAGCATCAGGTTGCCGACATTCAGGTTGATCGCGACTTCGCGGAGCTGCTCGACCACTTCATCGGGCGAGCCGATGATCACGTAACCGTTCTCGACGATCGCATCCATCTCGCGCGCGAGCTTGTTGAACTTGTCGGAATAGGACGCCGCCTTGGCGACCTGGCTTTGCAGGCCGACGCGCTGCGTCGCCTCCGTGGCGTAGCCGGGCGGCGCGGCAAAGCGGGGATCGATATGCAGGCAGTTGCCGTAGAAATACTCGGCGGCATCGGCGTACAAATCCATCGCGTGCTGTCGGCTTTCACCGACGCCGACGAACTGCAGGAAGCCGGCGCGATATGGATTGCGGTCCTTGCCCAGCTTCGCCATCTCGGCCCAGAAACCGTCCATCGTCGCCCGGCCGATCTGATAGCCGTAATAGCTGAGATAGCAGTAGACGTAGTCCATCTCAGCGCACCATTGCCAGGTCTCCACCGAGCCGCCGCCCGGCACCCAGATCGGCGGATGCGGACGCTGCACCGGGCGCGGCCAGGTGTTCACGTAGCGCTGCTGGTTGAAGCGACCGTTGAACGCGAAGGTGTCGCGCTCGGTCCAGGCGCGCAAAATCAGGTCGTGCGCCTCATGGTAGCGGTCGCGCAGCAGGCTCGGGTTCTGGCCGTAGGCATAGCAGGTATCCATCGGCGACCCGACCGGGAACCCCGCAATCAGCCGGCCGCCGGAGATGCAGTCAATCATCGCGAACTCTTCGGCGACGCGCGTCGGCGGATTGTACAACGCCAGTGAGTTGCCCATGACACAGATCGCCGTGTCAGTGGTGCGCCGCGCCAGAGACGAGGCGATCAGGTTCGGTGAGGGCATCAGCCCGTAGCCATTGGAATGGTGTTCGTTCACGCAAACGGCGTCGAATCCGCAGTCGCCCGCGTATTCGAGTTCGTCCATAAAGTCGTTGTACATGTGATGTGCGCGGCGCGGATCGAACAGCGACGAGTGAATGTCCACCCAGACCGAGGGATGCTTGTCGCGGAATCCCCTCCGGCAATTCGGTGTATGGCATCAGGTGGAACCACATCAGGCGCATGGGCGGTCCTCCTATGATCTGTCACTGCGAGAGGCGTCATCGCGAGGAGGCGCAGCCGGTCCCGGACTTGATCCGGGAAGCAATCCCGAGCCGCGTACGCACCTTCACCGAGATTGCTTCGACCCGCCGCCCTTCGCTGCGGCTTCCCGCATTTCACAAGCGGGTTCAGGCTGGCGCGTACGCGGGCAGTTCGGCGCGTAATGCCGTGTCGATCGGCTTCGGCCACCAGCGGTGTTCATACTCCGCGAATTTGCCGGAAAGCTTCGGCATCACCCGTTCAGCGAACAGCCGCGTGTTGTACTTCGTCAGCTCCTTGCTCATATTGCCGAACTGCAGCAGCAGCATCAGATTGCCGACATGCAAGTTGTCGGCCAGCTCCTCGATCTGCCCCGCGACATCCTCCGGTGAGCCGATCACCAGATATCCCGCGTCAACAAGTTCCTTCATTTCGGTCGGCCGAACCTGAGAACGCGCGGCGGCGGCGCTGACCTGGCTGGTAAGGCCGAAGCGCATCGTCGCTTCAGTGGTGTAACCGGGTGGCGCGGCAAAGCGCGGGTCGATATGCAGGCAGCGGAAGAAGAAGTATTCCGCCGCCTGGGTGTAGAGATCGATCGCCTGCTGGCGCGTCTCAGCCACGGCCACGGTCTGGGCGAAGCCGGCGCGATACGGGTTGTGATCCTTGCCTAACCGGTTCATCTCCGCCCAGTAGCCGTCCATCGTCGCCTTGCCGATCTTGTGACCATAGTAGGACAGGTACGAATAGACGTAGTCCTTCTCGGCGCACCACTGCCAGGTCTCGACCGAGCCACCGCCCGGGATCCACACTGGCGGGTGCGGACGCTGCACCGGACGTGGCCAGATATTGACGTAGCGCTGCTGGTTGTAGCGGCCGTTGAACGCGAACGTATCGGGGTGCTGCCAGGCCTTCATCACCAGCTCATGCGCCTCGTAGTAGCGTTCGCGAAGCTGCGACGGGTTCTGCCCATAGGCGAAGCAGTCGTCCATTGGCGTGCCGACCGGAAAACCGGCGATCAGCCGTCCGCCCGAGATGCAGTCGATCATAGCGAACTCTTCCGCCACCCGGGTCGGTGGGTTGTAGAGCGCGAGCGAATTGCCCATCACGCAGATCGTCGTGTCAGTCGTGCGACGCGAAAGCGACGAGGCGATCAGGTTCGGCGACGGCATCAGCCCGTAGCCGTTGGAATGGTGCTCGTTGACGCAGATCGCATCGAACCCGCATGCGGCGGCGTATTCCAGCTCGTCCATGAAGTCGTTGTACATGTGATGTGCGCGGCGCGGGTCGAACAGCGACGAATGGATGTCCACCCACACCGACGGGTGTTTCTCCCGGAAGTCGTCCGGCAGTTCGGTGTAGGGCATCAGGTGAAACCACATGAACTTCATGGCGCAAGGCTCTCCAACGGTTCTAGCATCGTAATGCGCAATCTGGCGCGATGTCCGCCTTACATGCGCTAGCTTATCTCCTCTGTCATCGCCAGCGTAGCGGAGCGATCTCGCGCGCAAGCGATGACCGCGGGTTGCTTCGTCACTTCGCTTCTCGCAATGACACCTGGCTGACGGATACTGTTGTCCACGGGCTCCAGCACGACGACCGGTATCTCCCGCTCGGTCTTCTTCTGGTATTCGGCGTAAGGTGGCCAGAACTCCAGCGCCTTCTGCCACAATCGCGCTGCGTTCCTCGCCTGTCGCGGTCCTCGCCCGCGCCTTCGTCTTCCGTGTCCCGACCTGAACCTCGACCTCTGGATTGGCGAGGATGTTGCGATACCAGCCGGGGTGCTGTGGCGCGCCGCCTTTCGAGGCCACCACGAAATAGCTCTTGCCTCGCCCTTGTCTCACCGTAGAACAGCGGGAAGATGAATTTCTCCCCCGACTTCCGCCCGGTCGTGGTCAGCAGCAGGGAGGGCACCGTTATTTCCGGCCGCCCCGGCTGCGTCATCTTGTACATGTGCCCGTCACTCCCGCCGCTCGACAGGTAACGATTTGCGTGCTCCACCATCCAACCGGGCAGATTGGGGGCGAGTTTTGCCTCGGCCATCCTCGGAACTCCTTCATGCGAGCGCCCAGTTAATCGCGTCGCGCGCCGGGCGGAAGAGCGGCCACGCCACTGCCACCCCACGGCGTCCCACTGGAGACCCAGACCGACCCGCTCGCGCAACGTCCTGCCGCCTGCTAATCCCATCCGGATGCGCATCCTATTCGTCACCTCCAACCGGCTGGGCGACGCCGTGCTGTCCACCGGCCTGCTGGACCATCTGATCCGCGCCCACCCGGATGCGCGCGTTACCGTCGCCTGCGGACCGGTGGCCGAGGAGGTGTTCGCGCGCATGCCCAATCGCGAGCGCACGATCGTGCTCGACAAGCTGCCATACCGGCTGCACTGGCCACCGTTCTGGGCAGCCGTCGCATTCACCCGCTGGGACCTCGTGGTGGACATCCGCGGCTCGACGATCGGCTGGATGGTGCCGACGCGACGACGCGCCGTGATGCGTCGCCGGCCGGGCCACAAGATCGATCAGCTTGCCGCCGTGCTGAATGTGGATCCACCGCCGCTGCCAGTAGCCTGGACCTCGGCCTCAGGATCGCGCCCGCGCCGCTGCCCTGCTGCCGCCAGGGCAGCGGTTCATTGGCCTTGGTCCAACCGCGAACTGGGCGCCCAAGACTTGGCCGGCGACCCATTTCGCCAGCATTGTTCCGAGCCCTTGCCCAGGATCTGCTGCCCGAAGCGAGGCCGGTGGTCTTCGCCGGTCCCGGCGAGGCGGAGCGCGCCATGGCTGCCCCGTTGCTGGCCGCATTACCACGAGGCGATCGATCTCGTCGGATGCCCTCAGCCTGCCCGAAGTCGCCGCCTGTCTCGCCCGCTGCGCGATATTCATCGGCAATGATTCCGGGCTGATGCACCTCGCCGCATCGGCTGGCGCCGCACGCTTGGCCTGTTCGGCCCGACGCCGGCGCATGAATACGCCCCTGCGGGGCCTGCGCGGCCTCAGCGGTGCTGTCCCTCGACTGCCTCGATGCTGGACCTGTCAGTCGAAAGTGCATTGGCGGCAGCCACCCAATTACTCCGGCGCGTCAGCTCGCCTCATCCAGCTCCGTACCCCACATCCGTTCCAGCGCGTACATCGCCCGCGCTTCCGGCTTGAACAACTGCACGACGATATCGCCGGCGTCGATCAGCAGCCAGTCCGCGCCACTCGAGCCTTCGACCTGCACCCGCTTCAACCCTGCCTGATGCAGCTTCTCCGACAGGTGTTCGGCCATCGCGGCGATTTGCCGGTCCGCGAGACCCGTAGCGATCACCATCCGGTCGCAGAACGACGCTTTCCCCTCCAGATCCAGCGTCACCACGTTCTCCGCCTTGTCGTCCTCCAGACTGCCGACGATGATCGACTGCAGTCGCTCGAGCGTCGAAGGTTCCTGGTGTGGCCGGCGTGCCGCAACCGGACGCGGACCTGCGGCAATCGTTTTCTTGCGCGGCGTCCCGGGTGTCTTGTCGGCCACGACAAGCGTGGGCCTTGCAGCCTTCTTGCGCGATGTGGCGCGATGGCGTGCGGGGGAGAACGGTTTTGGCGGCTTGGTTATGGTTCTGCTCCTATGTTGTCACGAATTGCGGTAGCTGACGCGGCATGCTGTGACACGTCTCAAGAAAACCCACGCAGGCGCTGTTAGTTCAACCAACCGCCATGCCGATCGCATTGGCCGTCGCGCGAAGGCGAATCGGCGCGCCGCCTGACTGGCCAGAGGGCGATAATTGTAGCCAGGCCGCGGCAGCACCGCGATTGGAATGCGGCGGACGAACTCCAGCCAGCGGCGCCAGCGCGGCAACTGCACCAGGATGTCGGCACCCATCAGCCACACGAACCGCGCTCGTGGAAATCGCAGCAGCAGCAAACGCAACGTGTCGATCGAGTAGCGCGTTCCCCAAACGGCTTCGATAGCGCTGGCGATCACGCGATGACCATCGGCGATGCGGCGCGCCGAAGCCAACCGCTGCTCGAAACGGCGCCATGCCGCGCTGCGGCTTCAGTGGATTGCCGGGAGACACCAGCAGCCAAACCTGGTCCAGCCTCAAGCGTCGCCGTGCCAGTTCGATGATGTGCTGGTGACCCTCGTGGGCCGGATTGAACGAGCCGCCGAGTAGGCCGATGCGCGTCAGCCTTCGATCGCCGAACCGAGGGATCGGATCGATCAGGGACGCACCTGCCCGTTTCCGGTGACCAGGTAGCGGTAAGTCGTCAGTTGCTCCGGCCCGACCGGACCGCGCGCATGGATGCGGCCGGTGGCGATGCCGATCTCGGCGCCAAAACCGAACTCGCCTCCGTCGCAGAACTGCGTCGACGCATTCCATAGCGCCACGGCGCTGTCCACACCGCTCAGGAACCGCTGTGCCGCCTGCGCATCCTCGGCCACGATGGCGTCGGTGTGCTCGGAGCCATGGCGCGCGATGTGCGCAAGCGCCGCCTCGACACCATCCACCACCGCGATCGACAGAATCGCATCCAGCCACTCGGTATCGAAATCCGCCTCGGTTGCTGGCGGCAGGTCGGCGACGATATCGCGCGACAGCTGCATCGGCGCGAAAGTCACAGCCCAACTCGCGCAAATCGGCGACGATGGCCGGCAGCAGCGCGGGAGCTATGGCGCGGTCGATCAGCAGCGTCTCCGTGGCGCCGCAGATGCCTGTACGACGCATCTTGGCGTTGACCACGATACGCCGGGCCATGTTGTGATCGGCGGATGCATGCACGTAGGTGTGGCATAGCCCTTCGGCATGCGCCAGCACCGGGACGCGCGCCTCACGCTGCACGCGTTCGACCAAGGACTTGCCACCGCGCGGCACGATAAGGTCCAGCAATCCGGCGCCGGCCAGCATCGCGGCCACGTAGGCCCGATCAGCGTTCGGCGCAATCTGCACGCAAGCCTTGGGTAGCCCTGCATCGCGCAGCCCTGCGACCAGTGCGGCATTGATTGCTGCGGCGCTGCGCACACTCTCCGACCCGCCACGCAGGATCACCGCGTTGCCGGACTTGAGGCAGATGCCGGCAGCATCGGCACCCACATTGGGACGGCTTTCGTAGATCATGCCGATAACCCCGATCGGGGTGGCGACGCGTTGGATGCGTAATCCGTTCGGTCGGGTCCAATCGGCCAGCATTCGGCCCAGCGGATCGGGCAAGTCGCGCGATGTCCTCCAGCCCGCTCGCCATCGCTCCTATGCGTGCATCGTTGAGCGCAAGGCGATCGCGAAATGCCACGTGCCTCTGCACGCGGCAAGATCAGCTGCGTTGGCGGCGATAATGTCGGCGGCCTGTGCACGCAATGCTGCTGCCATCGCCCGCAGTGCATAGTTGCGCACGGCATCCGGCGCGCGGGCCAGAACATGCGAAGCCTCGCGTGCGGCCGCCAGCGCGCGTTGCAGATGCTGGGTGGCTTCGGTTTCGATGTGCATGGCTCGGCATCTTAACATGGTCTCGCCGGACCAACACGTTCCAAACGAACCAGCGCAAACCCGGCGGGGCGCAATCGTTGACCTCTCGCTTATCGCAGGTCAAGGTTCAGCGCACGGTCTATCCCGTGACGAGCGGCAGCTAATCCACCAGCCACTCCCTCCACAGCTCGCCAAAGACGTAGCATTGAGCATCATCTGCCAAACAGGGGTGCCGGTCTGCCCTGTCGGCTACGAGGTCTGCCGAGCCCCAGTAGCCCATGAAGCTTACCCCACGTGCCCCGTCGTGCCCCAACCAAACTCCTTACCTCTTGCGTGCCAAACCTGTCTCTTTTGCTCGTGACTGCCGAGGCAAAGAGCTGCTGCGTATGCTCCGAGAATGCCAGGAAGACAGCCGACATGGATGGAACCAGCGGCTGCACCAACGCTTGACGTTAGAAAAACGATTTCGGTGGCCGGCGATGGCTTCGTATTGCGAGTTACCGCCCGTGCATTGGCTGTAAAAACCCGACCGTTATTTCGCGGAGCGTAAGGTGATTGTCCACGCAGTTTTTCTACCGATGACCTCACCTCCTGCGATCCGCCGGGTTTAATCGAATACTCGAACCAAAGCGCGACCGGTCGACTTCCACTCAAAGTCGACAATAGTCAGCTCACTTTCAAAGTCGGCGAAGTTCCCGAAGCCGAGCCGGCCGTTCGCGATCGTCTTATCGACCTGCCCTCCGGCACCAGCCCAGTGCAAGCGTCCCCTGTTTTGGGCAAGCTGGTGCAGCAGCCTCTACCGATTGCGGGGTGCCTAGAAATCGCACGACTCGTGCTGGGTGGGCTCGGTATCGGCCGTCAGGTGATGCGTGGTCTTGCTGGTGTATTCGCTCTTGCAGCCAGCGGACTCGAGATAGCGCTGCTGTTGGCTGCGCCCATGTCGTACATGCTCACCGTGGCTACCGCCGAGCTGCGATCCTGGAGCGTGAACTCGCCGCCCGCGCGCTAGTCAACGAAACGCAATACATTCCGAGATGCCGTCGGCCGTCGCGACGTCCTAACCCGGCAGCTCAGCAAGTCGATACGTCCCGCTTCACGCGCTGCGTCGTGCGTCGGACGCGGGCGAACTCCTCTACGATCGGATACTAGGACGTGCCGCCGGGGTCGTTGTGCTCACGCGGTGCGGCAATTTTGGCCTGACTTGTGCTGTCATTTCTACTGACCGGGAGCGTGGCGTCATCTCGTTGGATTCCGTTCGAGATGCCCAACACCCCGAGCAGGATGCTCCACGGTTGCAGCATATGTCACATCTCTTCCTATGGGCGCTGTCTCACCCAGCCTTCGAGCAACACAGGCTGGTGGATCCCGAAACACACGGACCAGTAGCCGCTCGCAGACCGGTTTCTCAGATTGAACTTGGTTAGAGCGGCAGTCGCATCCTTTGCGGGTGTAGACGCCTATAGTTTCGGGTCCGCCAAGGTGACTGATCATTTTTCTGCGAGACTTCATATGGGATATTTGTCTTATAGTCCTAATCAAGAGGAGCGCTGAAGGCGTTATTCGCGTTTGTTCGGGAGATCGTATTGACCAGTGCTGCAAACGCGGATACCAGCAGTGTAAAGGTGGCACTTGGTGTGTGCATCGGACCAAAGCCCGACTCCCGATTTTGCTGGATACCTCGCCTTTCCAGATGGCAGCTGACGATTTCATGAAGCGCGTGGCGATGACAGATGTCGGCGGCGGATGCGCTGGTTACCATCGATAGCGGCCCGAGCGGGATGTTCTCGCTCGGTTAGGCGATTTTGGTAGCAGAGGTCGGCGACTTCAATCCCAAGCAACTTCGCACTCTAAATCTCGTTAGCTTGACTATGTGACTGTGCCAGTTGTCTGCACACGCGGGTCGCGCGCTTGGGTGAATGTCCACAACTCAGTGCCGAACGGAGGGAGACCGTGATTAAGCTTTGTGTGTGGGGGATAGCCGCCTGTTTCGTTGCCACTGTGCCGGCGTTCTCCCAGGACTCAGCCCCTGATGTCGCCAAAACCAATCAGGTTGATCCCGAAACATCGCATTTGATGTCATTGCTGCTTGAGCGTGGGAAGGCCGCCCTTGAGAGCGGCGACATATCCAGTGCTCGGGCACTGTTGAAGCAGCCGGCTGATGACGGCATCCCAGAAGCGAGCCGCTGTTTAGCCCAGACCTATGACCCGGTTTGGCTGGCTAAGCATCACGTCATGAACCTGCAGTCGTTCGCAGATACGGATATAGCCGCACAACTCTATGTGCATGCGGCGCATCTAGGCGATCCGACGGCAATCGCACAATTGAAGGGAAAGTAAGGACATCGAGATGAGGAAGGGTCTTTTGCTGGCAACGGTTCTCGCAGCCAGCTTTTCCAACGCCCAGGCTCAAACCGAGAAGCTAGGCATGGTTGGCATCATGACCGGAATGCCAAGCGGCACCTACGCCCAGACAGCCTGGGACCTCGAGAGCTTCGACGATCCCAAGGCACCCTTGCGAGTCGTGCCCATGCTCGGGAAAGGGTCGTTGGAGAACCTGCTCGACATTCTCCACCTGCGCGGCGTGGATGCTGCGTTCGTGCAGGCGGACGCTCTGCCCTATGCCCTCGCTAATCATCTGATCACGCCCGATCAGGCGAAGAACTACGCTTACATCTCTAAGCTCTACGACGAGGAAATCCACATCCTCGCGCGCAAGGACATCAACAGCCTAGCCGATCTGGAAGGCAAGCAGGTCAATGTCGACGTGGAGGGAAGCGGATCTGCGCTGACCGCCAAGGTCCTGTTCGGGGCGGCCAAGGTCAATCCGCAGTTCTCCAATATGCGTCAGCCCGACGCCCTCCAGGATCTTCAGGACGGCAAGATAGATGCCATTTTTCATGTCGGTGGCGCGCCGATTCCGTTCCTGAAAGGCGTGCAGGGTCCGGATCTGCACTTTGTCCCGGTAGAGCTGACGCAGGACTTGGCGGAGACTTATCTGCCATCCGACCTGACGCACGACGATACCCCAATCTGATCCCGGAGGATCAGAGGCAGATTCGGACGATCTCTATTGCCGATGTGTTCGCCGTCTACAACTGGGACCCGAGCAGTGAGCGCGGTAAAAACGTCGAACGGCTCGTTGACGCCTTCTTTACGCACTTCGACGACCTACTGGCTCCAGGCCGGCACCCTAAATGGAAAAGTGTTGAGCCATCTGCCGAGGTGCCAGGCTGGACTCGGTTCGCTGGAGCGAAAGCTTTGCTCGATGAGCGTATGAAACTGCAGGCCATGAGGCAGTATGCTGCCGACCACGGCGTGCCGCCTATGTCCAAGGAGCAGGAAGCTCAGCTCTTCAAAGACTTTGTCGCATTCGAGAAGACTCAACGTCCCAAATGACCGAAAGGTTTGCTGATTGGCCTAAGCCACAGGTTCGCCAGTCAGCTTGTGTCTCTGGTGTTGTTCTTTCCTGCTTGTAGCCCCAATGCCTTCCGGCGGTCACAGCAAAACCAGATCGTCGCGATGGATGATCTCGTCGCGACCACGCCAGCCCAGGATGGCTTCGATCTGGTCGGAGCGATGGCCGGCGATGCGTTCGGCATCGGCACTGGCATAGGCCGACAGACCGCGCGCCAGTGCTTTGCCATCGAGCGCGCGCACCACGACCGGGTCGCCACGCTCGAACGTGCCCTCGACGGCGCGCACGCCGGCAGGCAACAGCGACCGTCCCGCAGCGAGCGCGCGTGCCGCGCCGGCATCGACCGTCAGCGTCGCCAAGCGGTGCCAGCGCACCAGCGATCCAGCGCTTCCGCGCCGACCGTCCTTCCGGAGACGCCAGGAACCAGGTGCAGCGTGCGCCCCTCTGAAGGGCGCCGAGTGGGCGATCGGCATGGCCATAGGCGATCGCCATCGCGCAACCGGCCTGGGTTGCGATGCGCGCGGCGAGCCAATTTGGTGCGCATGCCGCCCGAGGAGTAACCGGGCGGCGGTTCGCCTCCCATTGCCTCGATATCCGCCGTCAGGCTGGGCACGACGGAAATATGCGTCGCGCGGCATCCCGTCGCGGGTCCGCGGTGTACAGCCCGTCGATGTCCGAAAGCAGCACCAGTTGATCGGCCTGGGTCATCTCGGCCACCCGCGCGGCCAGTCGGTCGTTATCGCCAAAGCGAATCTCGGTCGTGGCCACGGTGTCATTCTCGTTGATCACCGGGATGCAGCCCAGGCTCAACAGCGTGTGCAGCGTGGCGCGCGCGTTCAGATAACGGCGGCGATCCTCGGTATCGTCCAGGGTCAGAAGCAATTGCGCCGCGGTAAGGCCCTTGTCGGACAGGCCTCGCTCCAGGCCTGCGCCAGCCTGATCTGTCCGACCGCGGCAGCCGCCTGCTGTTCCTCCAGCCGCAGACGATGCTGGTGCAGATTCAACGAACGCCGCGCCAATGCAATCGCGCCGGAGGACACGACGATCACATCGGTGCCGCGGGCGCGCAGCTCGCCGGATATCGGCGGCGACGCCTTCCAGCCATGCCCTGCGCGGGGCGGCTTCGTCCGGGTCCACCACCAGCGCACTGCCGATCTTCACCACGAGACGCTGGGCGGAAGCGATCGCCGGGGTCATGGCCGAACCAACCTCCTGCTGCTCCGGGTGCGGCGATTGGTGGCCCCCTCCATCTCCGTTTCCCGCTGCCGCTCTTGCAGGGGACGGCGGGGCCTGTTTTGGCTCTCCCTGTCCGCCGGATCATCTGCTGCAGTGCCCGGAGTATTTCGGGAACGCCTTGGCCAGTGGCGCCGGATAGCGGCATCACCGGCTGGCCCGAGGCTTTCGCCAGCGCCGTACGCCGAGCAGACGCCTCCCTGCGGCGTCATCGCGTCCAGCTTGTTCAGCCCGATCAGTTCCGGCTTCTCCGCCAGACCGCCGCCATAGGCCGCCAGCTCCTCGCGCACCGTACGCCAGGCCCGCACCACATCGCCCGCCGCACCATCGACCAGATGCAGCAGCACGGCACAGCGCTCGACATGCCCCAGGAAGCGCGTTCCAAGCCCGGCGCCTTCGTGCGCTCCCGCGATCAGACCCGGGATGTCCGCCAGCACGAACTCCTCGGCGGCCGATAGCCGGACCACCCCAAGCTGAGGATGCAGCGTCGTGAACGGGTAATCGGCGATCTTCGGCCGTGCCGCCGACACAGCGGCGAGGAATGTCGACTTCCCGGCATTCGGCAGCCCGACCAGTCCCGACATCGGCAATCAGTTTCAGGCGCAGCCAGACCGAACGTTCCTCGCCCGGCCAGCCCTTATCCGCACGTCGCGGCGCGCGGTTGGTCGAGGACTTGTAGTGCGCATTTCCGAAATCCGCCGTCACCGCCGCGCAGCAGCACCATACGTTCGCCGGGCTATGTCGAGATCGGCCAGCAGCGTCGCGCGATCCTCCGCCAGCACCTGCGTACCGATCGGCACCTTGATCACCACATCCGGCGCATTGGCGCCGGTGCGGTCCGATCCCGCGCCGTTGCCTCCCTTCTTCGCACGGAAGTGCTGCGTGTAGCGGAAATCGATCAGCGTGTTCAGGTTGTCCACCGCCGCTAACACGATGTCGCCGCCCTTGCCGCCGTTGCCGCCGTCCGGTCCGCCGAACTCCAGATACTTCTCGCGCCGGAATGCCACGACGCCATCACCGCCGTCGCCGGAGCGCAGATGGATCTTGGCCTCGTCGAGAAACTTCATGATGCACTCCAACGCTGGCCGGATCTCGGCCTGGCTCGCGGCTGCGCGCAACACCAAATACTCAACGGGGGCCGGCTGACGCCGACCCCCGCCCAGAACGAAATCGGGTCCGGCGCTCTATTCGGCGGCTGCCGGCAACGGCGCGACGGAAACATGCACGCGGTCGTCCGACCTGCGCTTGAATTCCACCTTGCCGTCGATCAGCGCGAATATGGTGTGGTCGCGACCAAGACCGACGTTGTGGCCCGGCTTCCACTTGGTGCCGCGCTGGCGAACGATGATGTTGCCGGCCAGCACGCTCTCGCCGCCGAACTTCTTGATGCCGAGACGTCGACCCGCCGTGTCGCGCCCATTGCGCGAGGAGCCGCCCGCCTTCTTGTGTGCCATGCCTGATTACTCCTGCGCTTTCTCGGCCCCCGGCTCGGTGGCGGCGACGACGGCCTCGGGCGGCTCGCCGGAGACCACCGCGAGATTCTCGGTTGCATCGATCGCCGCGGGGCTCGGGTCCACTTCGGCTCGCCTGAGCGTGTGCCTCGACCAGCTCCTGGCCATCGCGCGCGAACCCGGCAATGCGCAGCACGGTGACGTGCTGGCGATGGCCATTCTTGCGACGGCTGTTCTGCCGTCGGCGCTTCTTGAATATGATGACCTTGTCCAACCGGTCCTGGGCGATCACGGTCGCGGTGACCGAAGCGCCAGCAACGTGTCGGTGCGCCCAGGCTGATGCCGGCATCGTTGCCCAGCGCCAATATATCGGTGAACGTGACAGTGGCACCCGGCTCACCCGCCAGCTTCTCCACCTTCAGCACCGCATTTGGCGTAACTCGGTACTGCTTTCCGCCGGTACGGATCACTGCGAACATCGGTCGAATTCCCAAGCGGTCGCGGGCCGCGAGGCGACCCCGGCGGCCGGAGAGCGGGGGTTATAGCGGCACGAATGCCGCTGTCAACGCACCGTGCACTGCTCGGATAGTGCGTGGAGCCCGGCGTTGGTTTAATCTGGTGCGCATGATCTCGATCCGCCGCGCCAGGCCATCAGACGCCATCTCGATCGGATCCGTCCATGTCGCGGCGTGGCGCAGCGCATATCCCGGCATCCTGCCGGACGGCTTTCTCGCGCGTCTTTCGGTCCCGCGCCAGGCGGCACACTACGACAGTGCGATCCGCTCACCCTCGATTGGGGTATTCGTCGCCTCCGCCTCGGGCAGCGACGTTCCGCCCGGCAGCGGCTCGCGCATTATCGGGTTCGCCACTGCTGGGCGCGCGCGCGGCGGCGAGTTCACCCGGCGGCTGGCCGAAGGCGAGGTCGAGACGCTCTATGTACTTGATGACTGGCATGACCGCGGCGTGGGTCGCAAACTCATGCGCGCCGCCGGTGCTCATCTCGCCGAAATCGGCTGCAAGTCGTGCTTTGTCTGGGTGCTTCGCAACAACCCCAGTCGGTGGTTCTACCAGCGGCTGGGCGGCAAGGCCGTGGCGGAGGCGATGATCCAGTTTGCCGGCGAGAAGGTGCCGCAGACGGCCTTCGTCTGGGACCCGATCGAGAAATTGTTGGCCGCCTCGCCGCTGGAATCCTGAAAACCGTTCGGCTTCGCCGACGTTCTTCCTTCCATTAACGGAAAAGGAGGGTCCCTGGTGCGGTACGAATTCATTCTCGCCATCGGGCTCGCGGCTCTTCCATCGGCAATAGGCCGTGCCGGCAATGGCGCAGTCGCCCGCCCCGCCGCTGGCCTACGTGCAACCGCTGGCGCCGACGGCGGTGCAGACAGTGCAGGAGCGGCTCCGCCAGGCTGGCGTCTATAACGGCCGCATCGACGGGATCTGGGGCGGCGACAGCGAGGCGGCACTCCAGCGCTTCCAGCAGGCGCATCAGTTGCAGGTGACCGGCCAGCTCAACGAGGCGACCGCGGCAACGCTGGGCCTAAACCCGAACAGCTTGCTGGCCACTCCGGCCACCGCTGCGAACCCACCACCGCCACCGGATCGCTTGCAGCCGGGCTCGGTGCGCACGCTGCAGGCGCGGCTGGGCAGCCTTGGGTTCTATAGCGGGCCGGTCGATGGCGTGTGGGGGTCGGCAACCGAGACTGCGATCGAGAATTTCCAGCGGGCGCGTGGGCTGCCAGCCGATGGCCAGCTTGGTCCGGCGACGGTGACCGCGTTGGGACTGACACCGGACGTGCTGGCATATCGTCTGATGCCTCGCGCCTCGGAGCCTGAGCCCTGCCGCGGAAATGGCGCGTTAACCCTGCTGTGCCACTTTTGTCGGGTTTTGCCGGGCGAGGTTCCCGATGAGCGGCATTGTCTCTGGTATCAACTACAGCCTGCTGTTTTCCACCGGCACGTCCACCTCGGACATCGCCAGCCAGATGCTGAATACGATCTACAGCAGCGCGCCGGCATCGACTGCGGTCTCCACGGGCAACCCAATCACTGATCTGAAGCTGGCCCAGGCGAACGAAACCACCGATGTCGCGAACGAGGCGAAGACCCCGCAGGTCGCGCGTGACATCGCTTTGTTTCAGCAGGGTGTCGCCAACGCCAAGGACATCCAGACCGCGCTGCAAAACCCCAACGTGATGAAGGTGCTGCTGACCGCGAACAACCTGTCCAGCTACATCCAGTATCCGGCGCTGGCGCAAAAGGCGCTGCTGTCCGACCCGAACGACAGCAACTCGCTGGTCAACAAGCTGACCGATACCACCTTGCTCAGCACCACCAAGTCGTTCGATTTTGCAAAGAATGGGCTTGCGGCCCTGCAAAATCCCCAGGTCGTTTCCGCGCTTTCCAACGGCTATGCCGAAGTGATGTGGCGGCAATCGCTGGACCAGGCGACACCGGGACTGTCGAACGCGCTGACGTTCCTGAGCCAGGCCAGTTCAATCAAGTCGGTGGATGACGTCCTGGGCGACTCGGTCAATCGCACAGTCGTCCTGACCGCTTTGGGCATTCCCGAGCAGATCGCTTACCAGGACCTGACCGCACAGGAGCAGGCGGTCTCATCCCGGGTGGATATTTCCAAGTTCCAGGATCCGAAATACGTCACCAGCCTGACCGACCAGTATCTGCTGACAATGCAGCAACAGTCGCAGTCGAGCAGCAGCAGCACCAACCTGACGTCACTGGCAGTTCAGTCCAGCGGACTAGTGGTCTAGTAGAGGCGAGCGCGCTAATTGCCCGGCAATTCTGACTACTGGGTAGATTCAGCCGGGCTGATAACGTCACCATTCGCGACATTGGCGCACCTCCTGCCCTGGCACGGCCGATGCATGCGGAGCCTCGGACCAAGCTAGAAGGTGATCCATGTCAATTGGCAGCATCAGCAACGTCTCGAACTGGTGGGCATCGCGGAACCAAGCCACGCAGGGTTCCGCCGCAGCCGCAAACGCGGCGACCAGCAGCGGCAACGTCACGAATACCGGCTCGCCCGCAGCGACGGCCAATACCGCGGCATTCATGCAGGCTTTCTCCGCAGATCTCCAAGCGATGCTGACGCAGGCTGGAAGCAGCAGCGCTGCGACGCCAGCATCATCGGCAACCGCCAGTACCACGAGCACGGCGTCGAGCGCACAAAGCGCCAGCGACCAGACATCAGCCAGCGACCAAACGTCGAACGCGGCGCAACACCATCCCCACCATCACCATGGTGGTGAGGCCGGGTCGACGCAGGAAGCCGCCAACCAACTGGTTTCGGAGATCGGCCAATCGGTGCAAGGCGGCACCCTCACCACCAGCCAGATCAACCAATCGGCGGGCCTATTCGCCAGCGATGTGATGCAGGCGCTGCAATCGTACGGCACGGCGGGCCCCAATGTTCCTGGACAGTCGGTGGTTGTTTGAGCCAATCGCGGGGGCGTCGCCGCAGGTTCTAACGCGCTGATCTGCACGTGGGTTGTGATGGCTCCAACCGGCCATCAATCGAAGCTGACCGGTAATTGCCGATCCTTCTCTCACGCCGCATGATCCGCCGATGACCATCCAAATCGCGGTCCGCCGGCTGCCGCATAATCTCGACCTGCCGCTGCCGGCTTATGCCACAGCCGGGGCGGCCGGCATGGATCTGCTCGCCGCGGTGGAAGCCCCCATTACCATCGAGCCCGGCAGGCGCGCCCTGATCCCGACCGGACTTGCGGTCGCGCTGCCGCCCGGCTACGAGCTGCAGATTCGTCCCCGTTCCGGGTTGGCACTGCGCCACGGCATTGTGTTGCCCAACAGTCCGGGCACCATCGACGAGGACTATCGCGGCGAAATCCAGGTCATCGTGTTGAATGCCGGTGATGCGCCCTTCGTTGTGGAACGGGGGGCGCGCATTGCCCAGGCGGTGCTGGCACCAGTGGTGCGCGCCCGCTGGCACGAAGTGGAGAGCCTCGATGCCACGCTCCGCAACGAGGGCGGGTTCGGCAGCACGGGGCACTGATCCTGTCACGCGATTGCCACGACCGCGGGGGGTGACTTGGCGGATCGCGCCGGGGTAACAGGGCTCGCCGCAATAATCGCCTGAGCCGCATGTCAGCCACCATCCACCCCGCCTTCACGCAAGGACGGCGTCTGCCCAACCTGTGGGATGCCGCAGCGATCCTCTGCGTGTTCGCGGTGCTGATCGGCGTCAGTCAGGTCGCGCCCGGCACATTCGAGCCGATCAGCACGCCGGGCGCCCTGGAGGTCAGCCTGGACCCGGCCAACCTGCCGAACTACGCGGTGCGTACCACCATGCGGATGTTCGCCGCACTGGTCGCGTCGCTGATCTTCACTTTCACCTATGGCACGGCCGCGGCAAAGAGCCGGCGCGCCAGCCTGGTGCTGATCCCGATCCTCGACATCCTTCAGTCAGTGCCGATCTTGGGTTTTCTGACCTTCACGGTCGTGTTCTTCATGAGCCTGTTTCCCGGCAACGTGCTGGGGCTGGAACTGGCGGCGATATTTGCGATCTTCACCAGCCAGGCATGGAACATGGCGTTCAGCATGTACCAGTCGCTGAAGACGGTCCCAGCCGATCTTCGCGAGGCGGCCGACAGCTTCCATCTGACCGGATGGCAGCGCTATTGGCGGCTTGAGGTGCCGTTCGCCGTTCCCGGCCTGGTGTGGAACACCATGATGTCCATGTCAGGGGGCTGGTTCTTTGTTGTCGCGTCCGAGGCGGTGTCGGTCGGCGATAACACCTGGAAGCTGCCGGGCATCGGATCCTATGTCGCGTTGGCGCTGGAAAAGAGCGATATCCTCGCGGTGTTCTATGCCATCGGCACGATGCTGCTGGTGATCCTGGCGTATGATCAGTTGCTGTTCCGTCCGCTGGTCGCCTGGTCGCAGAAGTTCCGCTTCGAAACCACCGCTGGCGCGACCGCGGCCGACCCATGGCTGCTGCGGATCATGCGGCGAACCCGACTGCTGAGCCGCGGTGCCGATGCACTCGGCGATGCGGTCACCGCACTGGGCGGCCTGCCGCTGCGCATGCTGCCAGGCCACCGCCGCTCGGCAACCAGTGCCGCACGGGCCCGCGCAGGTGGACGCACTCTGGCTGGTGATCCTTGCCCCAGTTGTTGGTCTGGGCGATGACAAGGATCGCGACGTTCGTGTCGAGCGAGCTGCAGTGGCACGACCTGTGGCAGACGCTGGTGCTCGGATCCTTCACTCTTGTTCGTGTGCGTGGTGCTGATCGCGCTGGCCACTCTTGTTTGGGTGCCGATTGGCGTCTGGCTCGGGCTGCGGCCGGTGTGGGCGCGCCGGGCACAACCGGTCGCACAGTTTCTCGCGGCGTTTCCTGCCAACCTGCTGTTCCCGCCGTTTGTGCTGTTTATCGTGCGCTTCGGACTGAACGCCGACATCTGGCTCACGCCGCTGATGATCCTCGGCACCCAATGGTACATCCTGTTCAATGTCATCGCCGGGGCCGCCGCCTATCCCGGCGACCTGCAGGAGGCCGCCAAGAACTTTCCGCGTTGGCGGCCTGCTGTGGTGGCGCAAGGTGATGATCCCCGGCATCTTCCCGTATTACGTGACCGGCGCGATCACCGCCTCGGGCGGGTCGTGGAACGCTGCCATCGTTGCCGAGGTCGCATCCTGGGGCGACACCAGGCTCACCGCGCATGGCCTGGGCGCCTATATCGCGGCGGCCACCGCGAAAGGCGACATGGCGCGCGTGGTCCTGGGCGTCGCGGTGATGTCCGGCTTTGTCCTGCTCTTCAATCGGCTGCTATGGCGACCGCTTTACGCCTATTCGGAACGACATCTCAGGCTGGGCTGAAGAAGAGACCGAGCATGGATACGATCGTCAGCCAGCATGCCCTGCTCGAAGTGCGGTCCTGCAAGCAGGCGTATCACAAGGAAGCCAACGCCGAGTTGGTTGTGCTGGACAACGTCGACCTGACATTGCACGAAGGCGAGATGGTGGCGCTGCTCGGGCGTTCGGGTTCCGGCAAGTCCACCCTGCTGCGCATCGTTGCCGGTCTGCTGCAGCCGACCGCGGGAGAAGTGCTGTGGCGCGATCGGCTGGTCCGAGGGCCCGCGGAAGGTGTTGCGATGGTGTTTCAGAGCTTCGCGCTGTTTCCCTGGTTGACGGTGCGCGAGAACGTGGAGATCGGGCTGGAAGCGCGTGGCGTCCCGCGCACCGAACGGCAGGAGCGTGCCGAGGGCGCGATCGACCTGATCGGCTTGGCGGTTTCGAGAATGCCTACCCGAAGGAACTGTCCGGCGGCATGCGCCAGCGCGTCGGGCTGGCACGCGCGCTGGTGGTGCATCCCGACCTGCTGTTGATGGATGAGCCGTTCAGCGCGCTCGACGTGCTGACGGCCGAGAACCTGCGCACCGACCTGATCGACCTATGGTCGGAAGGCAAGCTGCCGGTACGTGCGGTGCTGATGGTGACGCACAACATCGAGGAGGCGGTGTTGATGTGCGACCGCATCCTGGTCTTCTCCTCCAGCCCGGGCCGGGTGTCCAGCGAGCTTCGCGTGCCGTTTACCTCACCCGCGCAATCGGCTTGATCTGGCGTTCCGGCAGATGGTGGACGACATCTATGCGCTGATGACGCGCCGGCCGGTCCCCACCCGCACGCTGGCCACGGCACCGTCGAACATATCGATGCCGCTGCAGCGCGTCGGCACGAACCAGATGGCGGGAATGATGGAGGCACTGATCCAGCCGCCCTACAATGGCCGTGCCGATCTGCCGGCGCTGGCTGCCGCGCTGCAGTACCGAGGTCGACGAATTGCTGCCATTCGGCGAGATGCTGCAATTGCTGCGATTTGCCGTCCTGGAGGAGGGCGACATTACCCTGACCGAGGACGGCAGGCGGTTCGCAACGGCCGACACCGAAGAGCGCAAACAGCTGTTCGCCGCCGCTCTGGTGGCGCACGTACCGCTGGCGCGCATGGTCCGCCAGGTACTGGACGAGAGATGGAACCATCGCGCTTCGGCGGTGCGGTTTCGAGACGAGCTTGAGGATCACATGTCGCCAGAATACGCCGAGGATACGCTGCGCACTCTGGTCGCCTGGGGCCGTTACGCGGAGTTGTTCGGCTACGACGAGGAAGCGGAGCAGTTCAGCCTGGAGGACGTCGCGTAGCGATTGCCGCTACTCACTCCGCTGCAATGGTGTCGCGGGCTATGCAACCGCGTGATACAAGCGCCTCGATCGGTGCGGAGCGTTGGGTGCGATGGCGAAGATTCTGCTGCTGCAAGGAGCCAATCTCACGTTCCTGGGGCGGCGCGAGCCGGAGATCTATGGCTCGACCACCCCGGCGCAGCTCGATGCCATGCTGCAGCGTCATGCTCAGGATCACGCATATCAGCTGGAAATCTTCTACACCAACATCGAAGGCGAAGCGATCAACCGCGTCTATCAAGCCACCGATCAGGGCTTTGACGGCTTGGTGATGAATCCGGCTGGGTTTACCTATGCGGGCTTTGCCTTGAAGGATTGCATCAAAGGGGCAGCGTTGCCGTATGTGGAGGTGCATATTAGCAGTATCGCGAAGCGCAACATCCACTGTGTCCTCTCCGATGTGGCGGAAGGGGTGATTACCGGCTTCGGGATGCACTCCTACATCCTCGGTCTCGACGCGATGCTGGAGATCCTCAGAACGAAGACACCACGCCGCTGAGAAACGGCAGCTGTTGGCTGCGATCCAGCGGTACGTTGCACCGGCTCGGATTCTAGCTGCGTCGCGGCGTCTCGATCGGTGCGCAGTTGGTGCGGCCCGAGGCAACGCAATCCTGCAACTGTGCCGCCTGATTGAGCCGGTGCATGATGAACACCACGGCGACCACGAGCAGCACGATCGCCACCAGACCGATCAGCGCTCGGCGTGGATTTGTTTCCGGGGGCCGGTCATCGCTCATTGGTGCGCCTTTCAGTCGTCCGTCGCCGCCACCTCGGTTGCATCGGCCACGGCCCATTCGTTCATCAGCGTGTAGCCGATGCCCAAAAGTACCGGGCCGAGGAATATGCCCAGCAACCCGAACGCGATCGCACCACCCAAGACGCCTAGGACAGTGAGCACGAACGGCAATTGCGCGCCACGTGCGATGAACCAGGGCCGGATGACGGAATCCGCGCCTGATACCGCAACGACGCCATAGACGGCGAGGAAAACGCCCCAGCCAAGATGGCCGCTGCTCATCAGCCACAGCGCGGCGGGAATCCAGACCACCGGCGCGCCGATCGGCAGCACGGCGATAAAGCCCGCCACCGCACCGAGCAGCACCGGCCTTGGCACGCCGGAAAGCCACAGGCCGAAGGCGGTCAGGAAATTCCCTGCACGATGGCGGTGAGCAGAATGCCATAGATCACGCCACGTATTGTCGCGCCGGTGATGACGATCAGCCGCTCTGCGCGGGCACCTGCGATCCGATGCAGGATCAGGCGAAGCCGCGCCGCGATCGGCTCGCCATACAGATAGAAAAAGAACGCAATGAACAGCGCCAGCACGAACAGCAGCACGCCGTTGGCGAGCCCGAGCAGCAGGCCCAGCCCTCCCTCCAGCAAGATGCCGACATAGGGGCCGAGTGCCTCGACCATGATGCTGATGTCCGCGGCCCAGCGGTTCCACAAATCCTCCCAGTGTTTGTCCGACCGGAGTGGAATTTCGTACACCCAGGCCGGCGCACCTGGCAGGCCCGCGCGCAATGCACCATCGATCGCCGCGCGCAGGTGATTCACGTCGTTGGCACCGCTCGGGGCGGCCAGCGCCAGCGGCAGCACGATCATGACCGCGGTCAACGCCACCATCACGCCGGCCGCCGCGCCGCGGCGCAGCCGTAGCTGCTGGTGCAGCCAGTCGCAGACCGGCCAGGTGGTGAACACCAGGATCGCGGCCCATAGCAGCGCCGAAAAGAACGGATAGAGCACCAGCACGCAGCCGACGCCGATGCCGCCGAGCAGTAATGCCAACAGCAGGCGTTCCGCGGTCATCCGCTGGTCAATCTCCACGGGCGCTTGTAGCCTCCCGTCGGCTGTTTCGGGGAGGGTCCGCGATGCCGCGCCTGGCCGCTAATCTATCGATGATGTTCAATGAGGTGCCGTTCCTGGACCGTTTCGCCGCCGCGCGCAAGGCGCGGTTCGACGCGGTGGAGTTCCTGTTCCCTTACGAGCATCCCGCCGCCGAATTGCGCAAGCGGCTGGACGGCGAGGGCCTGACCCAGGCGCTGTTCAATATGCCGCCCGGCGACTGGGGCAAGGGCGAGCGTGGTATCGCCAGCCTGCCCGGACGTCAGCCGGAGTTCCGCGATGGCGTGAAGCAGGCGCTGGACTATGCCGGGCGCACTGGGATGCAAGCTGGTGCACTGCATGGCGGGGATCGTTCCGGCCGAGGTCTCGCAGGTAACCGCCGCCAGCGTCTATGCCGCCAACCTGGCCTGGGCGGCTGAACAGGCGCAGGCCGTTGGGGTGATGCTGGTCATCGAGCCGATCAACCATCGCGACATGCCTGGCTATTTCCTGCACACCGAGGCGCAGGGCGCGGCGGTGGTAGCGGCGATCGGGTCCGATCGGCTGGGGCTGCAGTTCGATGTCTATCATTGCCAGACGACCGAAGGTGATATCACCAAGCGCATGGAGCAGTTCATGCCGGTGATCGGCCACATCCAGATCGCCGATGTGCCGGCACGCAATGAACCGGGAACCGGCGAGATCGGCTGGAGGTTCGTGTTCCGTCGCATGGACGAACTTGGTTATCGCGGCTGGGTCGGATGCGAGTATCGCCCGGCCGGCGATACTGTTGCCGGCCTGAAGTGGCGCGAGGAGTTTGGCGTCTGATGCCGCCGTCACGCGTGTTCCGGACGACAGCCCGGCCTTTTACACGTCATGGCCGGACGTGATCCGGCCATCAGCGCCCGAAAACAAGAGGAGACACCGCATGAAGATCGGTTTCATCGGCCTTGGCATCATGGGCCGGCCAATGGCGCTCAATCTGCACAACGCGCAGCACTCGCTGATCGTCCCTGATCGCGCCTCGCTGGCCGATGACATCCGCGCCGTCGCCGAAGTGGTGCCGGACGGCAAGAGCGTCGCCGCGAAATCCGAAGTGGTGATCCTGATGGTGCCGGACACCCCGGACGTGGAGAACGTGCTGTTCTCGTCCGAGCGGTGTTGCCGAAGGACTGAAGCCCGGCACGCTGGTGATCGACATGTCTTCGATCAGCCCGATCGCCACCAAGGAGTTCGCGAAAAAGATCAACGCCTCGGGCTGCGACTACCTCGACGCGCCGGTGTCCGGCGGCGAAGTCGGGGCCAGGCAGGCCACGCTCACCATCATGGTGGGCGGTCCGGAGAAGGCCTTTGCCAGGGCGAAGCCGTTGTTCGACCTCATGGGCAAGAACATCACCCATGTCGGCCCAGAGAACGGCGATGGCCAGACCTGCAAGGTCGCCAACCAGATCATCGTCGCCCTGAACATCCAGGCCTGCGCCGAGGCGCTGGTGTTCGCGGCACGCGCCGGCGCCGATCCGGCCAAGGTGCGCCAGGCGCTGATGGGCGGCTTCGCCTCTTCACGCATCCTGGAGGTGCACGCCGAGCGTATGCTGAATGGTACATTCAATCCGGGATTCCGCATCCGCCTGCATCAGAAGGACCTCAACCTTGCGTTGTCGGCGGCCAAGGAGCTTGACCTGTCGTTGCCCAACACGGCGATCGCCCAGCAGTTGTTCTCGTCATGCGCGGCGCACGGCGGCGCTGACCTCGACCACTCTGCACTGATCCTGGCGATCGAGGGTCTCGGCAGACTTCTCTGTTCGGCAGAAAAAATGACCCCGCGCAGGGGTCGGCATGGCGGCTGCGCGCAGACCCAGACCGAAGTGGCTGCTGACCGGCGGCCGTGTCACAGTTTTCAGACAGGGTTGAAGTTGCGAGCCGTCCGGTCATAAGCTTAGCGCGCAGTGCCGATTCTGAGACTCCAGCATTCGCGCTGCGGTTGCAGCCACGGCCGGAGGGGGAAGGCCGAATGTCGATGCGCTTTACTGAGATCGGTCAGCAACTCCGCGCCTATCGACTGGAATCCGGACTGCGCGCCGAAGAAATTGCCGCGCGCCTGGGCGTCTCGCGCGCTGCATTTATCGCTACGAAAAAGGCGAGGTGATCAAGCTTGATACAATCAAGCGCCTGGCCGAGTTGCTGAAGATTTCGCCATTATCGTTGCTGGGGATCGGCGTCGAGTACTACAACCGCCCGATCGGTTACTTCGAGCGTATCCGGCAAATCGAGGAGACGGCTGACCAAATCCTGCAGTTATTCGGGCCGGTCTGCTACCTGACGACGTCGGACGCCTATGACAACGCCCTGGCCGAGGTGTTCGAAGAGGCCGCCGAGCAGGCGGGCGCCGAACGAACCGCGATGCGATCGATGGCCGAGCAGGTCATGGGCATCCTGGCCGCGCGCAAACGCATGTATGCGATGCGGCGGCCAGGCATCATCGCCATGGTCTCCTTGTCGTCGGTTCAGCGGCTGCTGGAGACGGGAGTGGCAGGCGGCATCAACGCCAGCACGCGGGTGCGGCGCGATCTGCCGCGATGTCGCGGCGACCGAGATCGAAAATATGGCCGGGCTGATGGAGACCGAGCCGATGGGCCTGCAATTCGGCCTGCTCACGGGGCCGGAGCCTTCCTCGGCGTTCAAAATCCTGCGCGCGAGGGACAAGGTGAGCCTGGCCATCAATCCGTTCCGGCCGGATATGCACCCTTCATCCCATACCGGCGTTGCGATGATCACCGGAGCGGACGAGGCGATCGCGGCGCATCAGCGCGTTGCCGAGGCAAGCTGGCGTGATGCGATGAAGGGACCTGCGGGCGCTGCCCGTCTACGGCAACTCGTGTCGACTGCCGTGCCGGCCTGACCAAGGGGCCGCGTCGTCGGCCAGCGTCTGCATGGTTGCTCCGCGTGATGACGGGGGCATCCCCGGGTCAAGCCCGGGGACATGACCCGGTCACCGGTTCAGACCTCCGACGTTTCCGCCTCCGGCCATCACGCTCTATGCTCAACCGTATGTCGCAGCCCAGCGCTCCTGATCTTCCTGCCCATCCCGATGTCGAACTTCTGTCCCAACAGCGGGTCTGGGACGGCCGCTTCCCGCTCGACGTCGTCCGGTTCCGCCACCGCCGCTTCGATGGCACCATGTCGCATGAGAAGACCTGGGAGGTTTGGCGCCGAGGTCGTGCGGCCGCCGTGCTGCCCTATGATCCTGTCGCGGATGCAGTGGTGCTGATCGAGCAGTTCCGGCTGCCGGCATTGATGGCGCGGGAAGACCCCGTGCTCGTGGAACTGCCGGCGGGGCTTTGCGATCAGGGCGAGAGCCCCGAACAGACGGCGCGGCGCGAAACCATGGAAGAGATGGGGATTGCAGTCGGCACGCTGCATCGGATAGGTGGCTTCCTGCTGACGCCCGGTGGGGCGGACGAAGTCGTGCGAGCTGTATGTCGGCCGTGTCGTGGCGCCGGCGGCGGGGCCCGATGGGATCGTGGGCCACGCCGGCGCGGTCGATGAGCACGAGGATATTCGCGCGCGCGTCTGGCCCGCGCAACGCGCAATCGGGGCAGCGCTGGCGAGCCAGACTCAGCAACTCGGTGACGATGATTGGCCTGCTCTGGCTCGCCGTGCAACGCGACGCGCTGCGGAAGGAGTGGATGGCCGCTATGACCGAGAAGCTGTTTCTGGATCACCCGGGGCTTCGCACCATGACAGCCACGGTGTTGTCGAGCGGTCCTGATGGCATCGTGCTGGACCGCACGGTGTTCTACGCCCGCTCCGGCGGGCAGCCCGGTGACATCGGGGTGCTGAGCTGGGCCGGGGGGACGACGCCGATTGTCGACACGGTCAAGGGCGAGGGAGAGACCATGCTGCACTTGCCGGCGCCTGACGCATCCTTGCCCGAGGTTGGTGTCACGGTGGAAGGCACGATCGATTGGGATCGACGTTATCGCCTGATGCGCATGCATACGGCGATGCATCTGCTGTGCAGCGTGATCAAGGGTGCGGCGGTCACCGGCGGGCTCGGTCGGCGCGGATCGCTCGCGGCTGGATTTCGATTTGCCCAATCCGCCACCGAAGGAGGATATCGAGGCTGGATTGAACGCGCTGATCGAGGCCGATTACCCGGTGCGGATCGA
Organism: uncultured Alphaproteobacteria bacterium; assembly: GCA_963758595.1. GTDB lineage: Bacteria > Pseudomonadota > Alphaproteobacteria > Acetobacterales > Acetobacteraceae > JAMXLO01. Next base: position 80,870 of record CAVWWB010000019.1, on the reverse strand, counting down.
ATGGGTGGATGAGTCGGTGCTGGACAGCAATCCGGACCTGGTGCGCACGATGTCCGTCGCACCGCCGCGTGGTGCCGGTCGGCTACGACTGATGCGCATCGGCGACGACAAGACGTTGATCGATCTGCAACCATGTGGCGGGACCCATGTCGCGCGCACCGGAGAGATCGGCCGCATCGCCGTGGCGAAGATTGAAAACAAGGGCAAACAGAACCGGCGCATCATCATCGCGCCGGTCGGTTAGCGACCGCGCGCCCGAAGCGCGCTCTCTAATCGATAGAGAAGCTGGTGCCGCAGCCGCAGGCCGACTTGGCGTTCGGATTGCGCACGGCGAAGTGGCTGCCCATCAGTTCGTCGGTGTAGTCGAGTTCAGAGCCAGCCAGCAGGTCGAGGCTGGCGGGATCCACCAGCACCCGCGCACCGCCGCGTTCGATGACCAGGTCGTCGTCCTGGGCCGTGTCATCCAGTTCGAAGCGGTACTGGAAGCCGCTGCAGCCGCCGGCCAATACCGCGACCCGCAGCGCGGCCTGACGGCCGTCGGCGGCTACGATCTCGGCGATCCGCGCCGCGGCCCGGTCGGTCAGGTCAAACTGTTCCATGTGGCGGAACATAAGGCGGGATGGCGCCGAATTGAAGCCCGGTGTAAGCCCGCCGGCCATGATGCCTGGTCCTGCCATGACGTAGAAGGCCGGGTGACGCCCGGAACCACACATGATGCGTGGTCCCTCCCTGGCGCCATATGCCGTGCATGCCGAGACGTCGCGTGGACGACTGCACCTGGAGCCGGAGGCACCGACCCGCTCGCCCTATCAGCGCGATCGCGACCGCATCATCCACTCCTCGGCGTTTCGCAAGCTGCAATACAAGACCCAGGTGTTCGTCAATCACGAGGGTGACTTCTTCCGCACGCGGCTGACCCACTCGATCGAGGTGGCGCAGATTGCCCGCTCGATCGCGCGCGAGTTGGCGCTGGACGAGGACCTGACCGAGGCGCTGGCGCTGGCGCATGACCTCGGCCATCCGCCGTTCGGCCATGCCGGCGAAGAGGCGCTGAACCTGGCGATGAAGCCGTTCGGCGGCTTCGACCACAACGCGCAGAGCCTGCGCGTGGTGACGCTGCTGGAGAGCCGCTACGCCGGCTGGGACGGGCTGAACCTGACCTGGGAGACGCTGGAGGGCCTGGCCAAGCACAACGGCCCGCTGCGCAACCCGCCGGCCTATATCGCGGAGTACAACGATCGGCTACCGGCTGGAGCTCTCCACGCATGCCAGCGCCGAGGCGCAGGTCGCGGCGATGGCCGATGATGTGGCCTATCACAGTCACGATCTGGACGACGGGCTGCGGGCGCAGGCTGTTCGGACCGGAGGAGATTGCCCATTTGCCGGTAGTGGGCGAGGCGTTGGCCGCGGCGCGGCTGTCCAGCCTTGACGTGCCGCCGCCCCGGTTGCGGCACGAGACGATCCGGCGGGTGATCGACGTGATGGTCACCGACCTGATCGCGGAGACGCGCCGGCGGCTGGACAAGCTGGCGCCGCGCGACGCGGATGCGGTGCGGCGGGCGAAGCAGAAGGTGGTGGCGTTCAGTCCGCCGATGGCGGAGGCCAACCAGGTGATCAAGGATTTCCTGCATGCACGGATGTATCGACACTGGCGGGTGAACCGGATGACCACGAAGGCGCGCGTGCTGACCACCGAGCTATTTCGTCTGCTGCACGCGGACACCTCGCTGCTGCCGGATGATTGGCGGGCGCGGGCCGGGGAGCCTGGCACGCAGCGTGCGGCGGCGGTGGTGGGCGACTATATCGCAGGGATGACGGATCGCTACGCCATGGACGAACACCGGCGGCTGACCGATTTGTCGGTGAGTGGATGATGGGCACCACACAGCTTTGTCAGTGAGTGGATGATGGCTACCACACAGCACCCCCCCTCCCCTTGCGGGAGGGGGATGGGGGGAGGGGGCTTCGGTCTGCTCTCCTGCCCCCTCCCCCCAACCCCCTCCCGCAAGGGGAGGGGGGGTCTTCGGTTATCGCGTTCTTCGTCTGCTTCGTGTCATGACGCAGCGCGACATCTACGCCGCTATGCGCGACATCGTCGTCGGTGCATTGCGCGCGGCGGTTGCGAGCCTTCCCGACGAAGTGATCGCGCGCGTCGAAGTCACGCCGCCGCGCGATCCTGTCACATGGCGACATGGCCACCAACGCCGCACTGGTCGCAGCGAAAGCCGCACGTCAGCCGCCGGCAAAACTGGCAGCCGCCATCGTGGAACAGTTGCAGCAGGCCCCAGCCGTCGTGCAGGCGAACGCCGCGGGTCCCGGCTTCATCAATCTCAGGCTGGACGCAGACGCTTTCCGCTCCGCTGCTGCCGAATGTTCTGCGCGCGGGCGAAGCCTACGGGAACAGCACAATCGGCGACGGCATCGCGCGTCAACGTCGAATACGTGTCGGCCAATCCTACCGGTCCGCATGCATATCGGCCATTGTCGTGGTGCCGTGGTAGGCGATGCACTGGCCAACCTGCTGACCAAGGCCGGCTACGACGTCACCAAGGAATACTACATCAACGATGCCGGGGCGCAGGTCACCGCGCTCGGCCTGGGCGGCGTACTGGCGCTATCTGCAGGCGATCGGCACGCCGCTGGACGAAGCCGAATTTTCCAACGAAGTACCGGGTGGTCTGCAATACCGCGGCGAATACCTGATACCGATCGGACAACGGCTTGCGCAACTATACGGCGCGTCGCTGGCGCAGCCCGATGGCGGTATCGCGGCACCGGAAGTCTGGCTCGACATCGTGCGCGACTTCACCATCGACGCGATGATGCAGGAGATCCGCGAAGACCTGCGTCTGCTCGGCGTCGATCACGACGTGCTCAGCTCGGAACGCGCGATGATCGCAAGCGGCGCGGTGGACGCCGCGATCGAATGGTTGCAAACGCAAGGACTGATCTACGAAGGTGTGCTCGATCCGCCGAAGGGCAAGACGCCGGATGATTGGGAACCGCGGCCGCAGACGCTGTTCCGCTCCACCCGGTTCGGTGACGACGTTGACCGACCGCTGCGAAAGTCGGATGGCAGCAACACGTATTTCGCCAACGACATCGCCTATCACGCGGACAAGCTGAAGCGCGGTTATGACCTGCTGATCGACGTGCTGGGCGCCGATCATGGCGGCTACGTGAAGCGCATGACCGCGGCGGTGAAGGCATTGTCCGGCAATCGCAACACCGCGTTCGAGGCGGTGCTCTGCCAGATGGTGCGCGTGCTTCGCGGCGGCCAGCCGGTGCGCATGTCGAAGCGCGCCGGTTCGTATGTGACGCTGCGCGACCTGCTGGACGAGGTGGGGCGCGACGCCGTCCGCTTCACCATGCTGACGCGCAAGGCCGATGCGCAGATGGAGTTCGATCTCGATCAGGTGGTGGCGCAGACGCGCGAAAACCCGGTGTTCTACGTGCAATACGCGCACGCCCGTTGCCGCTCGGTGCTGCGCGCCGCGGCGGAGATGTTCCCCCCGGCCGAGGTGGCCGACGCCGCGTTGGCCGAGATGCCGCTGGACAGCCTGGCGGCCGAGGCGGAGCTTGGCGCTGATCCGCCGGCTGGCGCAGTGGCCACGCACTGTTGAAGCCGCCGCACAGGCCCGCGAGCCGCACCGAATTGCGTTTTTTCTCTATGACTTGGCGGCCGATTTTCATATGCTATGGAATAGAGGCAAGGACGACGCGACGCTGCGATTCCTGCATGCCAGGATCGGCCGGCCGAGACGCTGGCCCGGCTGGCATTGGTGGCGGCAACGGCGGTGGTGATTCGCTCCGGCCTCGCGGTGATGGGCGTCGAGCCCGTGGAAGAAATGCGCTGAGCCCCGGGTCAGGCCCGGGGGCTTCAGCCCCGGAGGTCCTGGTGTCAGACGATCTGAGCATCCCCAATCCGACCTATCGCGTTCCCCGGCGTCGCCACGGCATGGACCCGGGCACCCGCCGTTTGGCGCTGATCGCCGGCGGCCTGGGTGTCGCGCTGGTTGCCGTGGTTGGCGGATGGGAGCTGGTGGGCCATCGAGGCACCGCCGTTCCGGTGGTGCAGGCGGACAACCGCCCGATCCGGGTGAAGCCGGATAATCCCGGCGGCATGCAGGTGGCGGGTGCCAATGAAGACATCCTGTCAGGCGGCACCGAATCGTCGACCGGTAAGCTTGCCCCGCCACCCGAGGCACCCGCCCCGCAGGTCCTGCGCACACCACCGCCAGCACCTCCGGCGCCGATCGCTGCTCCGGCACTCCCGGCCGCGGCCGCTCCACCCGCTGTGGCAGCGGCTCCGGCAAAGCCGGTGGCTGTTGCGAAACCGGCGGAAGCGACAGTCGAGAAACGCCCTGCCGCGGCGCCGTCCGCCAATGGCGCGCTGGTCCAGCTTGCCGCGGTGCGTTCCGAGGACGCGGCGAAGTCGGAATGGGAACGCTTGTCGAAGCGCCTTCCCGAACTGCTAGGCCCGCACCGTCCGGCATTCAGCAAGACCGAGCATGACGGCCGCACGCTTTGGCGCGTGCGCACCGGCGGGTTTGCGGACATTCCGCAGGCCACGTCGTTCTGCGACAAGGTGCGCGCCAAAGGGTCGGCCTGCTCGGTGGCTGATTTCTGAAGGCCGCCATTGTCGGGATCGCCGGGCCCACCCTGACCCCTGCCGAGGCGGCGCTGTTCCGCGCCCACTCGCCCTGCGGCGTGATCCTGTTCGCGCGCAACATCGTGGAGCCGGCGCAGCTTTCGGCTTTGATCGCCGCGTTGCGCCGGGTGCTGCCGCCGGACGCGGTGCTGATGGTCGATCAGGAGGGCGGCCGGGTGGCGCGGCTGCATCCGCCGCACTGGCGCGCACACCCGCCTGCCGCCGCGCTGCGCAGCCCGCGCGCCGCCTGGTTGACCGGTGCATTGATCGGACTGGATTGTGCGGCTGCCGGGTTCGACGTGGTGGCGGCCCCGGTGCTCGACCTTGCCGTTGCTGGCGCCCATGCGGTGATCGGCGATCGTGCTCTCGGCGAACAGCCGGCGATCGTGGCGAAGCTCGGACGGTCGTTTGCCGCCGGCCTGCTGGCCGCGGGCATCCGGCCGGTGATGAAGCATGCGCCGGGACATGGCCGGGCAAGCGTCGACAGCCATTTCGCGCTGCCTCGGGTCGAGGTGAACCGTGGGGCGAACGACCTGGATGCGGATCTGCTGCCGTTTGCCTTGAACGCCGATCTCCCCTGGGCCATGTCGGCGCACATCGTGTATCCCACCTGGGACGCCGTGCTGCCGGCCACGTTGTCGCCGACGGTGATCGAGGCGATCATCCGCGGCCGGATCGGCTTTAGGGGAGTGCTGGTGACCGACGATTTGGCGATGAAGGCGCTGACCGGCTCGCCGGCCGATCTGGCTTGCCAGGCGCTGGCGGCCGGCTGCGACATTGCATTGTACTGTGCCGGAGATTTCGAGCAGACGGCCGAATTGCTGGCGCGTTGCCCGCCGCTGAGTGAGCCTGCTGTGTCGCGCCTTGCTGCGTCCCGTGCGGTTGCCCTGCGACGGCAATTGCCCCTGGATGCCGCGCTGCTCGCGGCCGAACGGGATCGGCTGCTGGCGTGAACGGCCTGATCGTTCAACTGGCGCTGGCGGTAATCCCGGCGATCCTTGCGATCACCCTGCACGAGGCGGCGCACGGCTATGCGGCTTTGGCGCTGGGCGACGATACGGCGAGGCAGGCGGGGCGTCTGTCGCTCAATCCGCTGCGCCATGTGGATCGCGTCGGCACCATCCTGCTGCCCGGGTTCCTGCTGCTGTTTCAGTTGCTGACGATCCACCGGGTGCTGTTCATGTTCGGCTGGGCAAAGCCTGTGCCGGTGTCCGCCTGGAAATTTCGTGACCCGCGACGCGGTATGGCGGTGGTGGCGATCGCAGGGCCAGCAATGAACTTTTTCCTGGCCTGGATTGCGGCGCTGCTGATGCCGCGACCGGATGCGCTGGTGGGAGGGGGCGCTGACTACCTGGATGCGGCAATTTCGCAGAGCCCGATGATCGGCCTGTTCCTGTTCTACTTCATGCTGACCAACCTGGTGCTGGGATTGTTCAACCTGATCCCCATTCCGCCGCTGGATGGAGGGCGCATCGCGGTCGGCATACTGCCGCTGGAGCTTGCACGATGGTGGGCGCGGCTGGAACGCTTCGGCATCGTGCTGGTGATTGCTCTGTTGCTGCTGCCGCACCTGGTGCAGGGGGTCGACCCGCTTGGAAATGCGCTGGAAACCGTGGTGCCCTGGGCTGTGAACCTGATGCTCCGGCTGGCTGGGCACGATATCGGTGCGGGGGGCGATGTCCGTATCTGAAGCCGACAGCCTGGTCTTGCGGCTGGAGGGCTTCGAAGGTCCGCTCGATCTGCTGCTTGATCTCGCCCGGGCGCAGAAGTTCGATCTGGCGAAGATCTCCATCCTGGCGCTGGTCGAGCAATACCTGACGGTGATCGAAGGGGCGCGACGCGTCCGGCTGGAACTGGCGGCGGACTGGCTGGTCATGGCGGCGTGGCTCACCTGGTTGAAGTCGCGCCTGCTGCTGCCGGAAGGGGCAGATGCGGAAGAGGGCGAGCAGGCGGCGGATGCGCTGGCCTCGCGCTTGCGCGACCTGTCGGCGATGCGGGCGGCGGCGGCCTGGCTGGGTGGCCGGCCGCAGCTTGGGCACGACTTGTTCGCCCGCGGTGCGCCGGAAGACCATACCGAGGTCGACCGATCCCGCCTGGCATTGGACCTGGGGTCGTTGGTGCGCGGCTATCTTCAGGCCACGCGGCGGCGGGTGCGGTCGCGGCGCTATCAGCCACGGCCGCTGACGCTTTGGAGCGTGAAGGACGCGCTGCAGCGTCTCGGTGCCGTGCTGGGCAGCCTGCCGGATTGGGTCAGTCTGGAGCAGTTCCTGCCGGATGCACTGGGCTCGGTGCTGGAGCGTCGTGCCGCGCTGGCCAGCACACTGCTGGCTGGGCTTGAGATGGCCCGGGGGGGCGCTGTGCGGCTGCGGCAGGAGCACGCGTTCGGGCCGATCCTGGTGCGGCGCGCCGGCCGACACGGTAGAGAGGGGCGCATGATGGCCCGGTCGGGCAAGGCCATGACGATCGAGGGCCGGGCTGGTGCCCGGAACCACGCATGACGGAAGAGGAGGCGCTGCGGCTGGCCGAGGCGCTGGTGTTCGCCAGCGCCGCTCCCGTCGGGGCACGCGCGCTATCGCAACTGCTGCCCGAGGACATGGACGCCGATGCGGTGCTGGCGGCCTTGCGGCAGCGCTATGCGGGGCGAGGTGTGGAACTGGTGGAAGCCGGGGGTGGGGTGCAATTTCGCACCGCGCCCGATCTGGCACCGCTGCTGCGCAAGGTGGTGGAGATCCCGCGACGTTTGCCGCGGGTGGCGATGGAGACGCTGGCGATCATCGCCTATCACCAGCCGCTGACGCGGCCGGAGATCGAGGAAATCCGCGGGACAAGTCTGTCGCAACAGACGCTCGATTCGCTGTTGGAGGCGGATCTGATCACGCCGAAGGGCCGGCGCGAGAGCCCGGGCCGGCCGACGCTGTGGGGCACGACGCCGCACTTCCTGGCGCAGTTCGGGCTGCGAGACCTGCGCGAGCTGCCGCGCCGCGAGGACCTTCTGCTGGAGCCTACGGAGGTCGCGGCGCCCGCTTCCCCGACTGAGTTGCTGGAGCCGGTGGCGGCGCCCCCTCCCCCCGACCCCCTCCCGCGAGGGGAGGGGGGGTAGTTTGTTTAGGTTCAGGCGACCACTGGCAACCGACCGCTGACCACTGCTAACTGTCGCCATGTTTGATTTCGCCTGGTCGGAATTTGCACTGATTGCCGTGGTCGCGCTGATCGCGATCGGGCCGAAGGATATGCCTGTCGCGATCCGCGCCGTGACAAGCTGGATCAAGAAGGCGCGGCGGATGGCCGCCGAGTTCCAGACCCATGTCGACGAAATGGTGCGCGAGGCGGACCTGAGCGAAATTCGCTCCTCGATCAACGAAATCCGCAATTTCGATATTCGCGGCCAGATCGAGCGAACGGTCGACGCGGACGGGTCGATCCGTGCCGCGTTCGCGGGGAATCCGCTGGAACTCGGGCGCATCGGCCGCGCCGGCCACGTCCGTGGAAGAGGTCGCCGTCGCCGAACCGGTGATCGAACCCGAAGCGTTACGGATCGAGGAACCCGCGCCCGTGCCGTTGGCGGCAAGCGTGCCGGAGGCGCCCGCCTTTGTGCCGCCCAACTTTGTGCCACCGGCACAAGCGGGCAGGGGCGAGGCGGAACCGCCGGCATTCATCCCACCCGAGATTGCGCGGCAGCGACATGGCTGACATCGAAGAAGATCCGATCGACGACAAGCCGATGCCGTTGCTGGATCACCTGAAGGAGCTGCGGACGCGGCTTATTTGGTCAGTCGCCGCGTTTGTGGTCTGCTTCATCGGATCGTATTACTTTTCCAACCGGATCTATTTTTTCTTGGCCGAGCCGCTGGCGGCCGTGCTGCGCGAACAAGGCAATCCCGATCCCCATCTGATCTACACGCAGCTTTACGAGGCCTTCTTCACCCGCATCAAGGTGGCGTTCTTCGCCGGGGCGTTCATCGCGTTCCCGATCATCGCCAATCAGATCTGGTTGTTCGTCGCGCCTGGGCTGTATCGCAGTGAGAAACGCGCGCTGTTGCCGTTTCTGGCCGCAACGCCGGTGTTGTTCTTCCTCGGCGCGGCGCTGGCGTACTACTTCGTGTTTCCGTTTGCCTGGCGGTTTTTCGCGAGCTTTCAGAGCCCGACCGGCGGTGGCGGCGTGCCGATCGAACTGCTGCCGCGGGTGTCCGAGTATCTCGACCTGGTGATGAAACTGATTTTCGCGTTCGGCCTGACATTCGAACTGCCGGTGCTGCTGACCTGCTGGCCAAGGTGGGCATCGTTTCTTCGAAAGGGCTGAGGCGGTTTCGGCGCTATGCCTATGTCGGGATGTTCGTCATCGCGGCGATCCTGGCACCGCCGGACATGATCACGCAGACCGGCCTGGCGCTGCCGTTGATTGCGCTGTACGAGATTTCCATCTTTGCCGCGAGGATGGTGGAGCCGAAGCCGGTGGAAGTGTGATGCGGTGGCCGATGTGGGCGACGTCGCTCCGGCGTTCGCGCGTGCCGTCCGCGTGCGGCCTTGGCTAGTTTTGTTGTGGGCGGCGATGCTTCAAGCGGGCCGGTGCCGGCGGTTGCCGGATGGCAGGATGTCTGAGGTGGTTTAGGTGGCGCGGAATCTCGGCGGCAATCCGGTGCCCCGCTTGAGGATGTGCTTCAGCAGACGGATGTAGCTGCCGCCATGCCGCTTGATGGCGTTCTGCATGTCCCGCCACAGCGGATGGCTGGGGAGGATTGCAAGGTCGCGGCAAATGTCGGCGATGACAGCGCCGATCGGCCGGCGACGAACTTCGGCGGCGATTTCTCCGAGGCGTGGGTAGTCTGCGCGGGCGGGGTGTCGGGGACCTGGGCGGGCGCCGCACAGCGGGGCGGTGGCGCGCGGCTTGCGGTTCGGCGCCGTTGGTCGGGGCCGGGCTGCCGTTCTGGGACGCGCGGCGAGGCGGGCGAGCCTTGCTTCCAGCGCCTGGGCGCGAAGCAGGCCACGGGTTATGCGCGCCAGATCAGCGCGAGGTCGTTGGTGCCGAAGTTGAGCACGGTGAAGTAGGGGTTTTCGGCGATGCGCTGATGCAGTGTGTGGCGAGTTCCTTGCCGTATCGATGAGCTTGCGAACGAGGTCCAGGAGCGCCGACATGTGAGCCGACAGGAACATGAAGGGTGGTCCGTGTCAAGGAATTTTTTCCTAGTTGCTCACTGGACAAAGCAGAGGGAAATGACAACAGACAAACTGCGAGACAGGCTTGTCCCGTGGCTGCTCTAGAAGGAATTGAGGAGTTCGCGTTACGAACCTCTGCAGGCTCCCGCATAGCTTTACAGCTTTCTCATGTGCCTGGTTGATCCCATTCAGCAGCCCGCGATCGACCCGCCGATAGTCATCGAAATTGGTGCCATCGAAATCCGCCCGCTGAAATTCCCCGAATACAGTCCAGCAAGCGCAATCTCAGTAGGGTCTAAGTCGCATTCAGAGTGGCACAACATATTTCTTAGTCTTGTGACCACTCTGAACTCGCCGATCAGCTTCGTGAGGTGCCGGACTCTTCTGGCGTCCAGGCACATTATCGCCATGCGCTCCACCAACTCTGTTCTAGCTCTGGTCGAAGTGAAGCTCGTATAGATCGGTGCGGCTCGATGGACATCGGTCCGCAACAGAACAGCCAGAACGCGGTGAAAACCAGCTTTCCGCGTTGGCCCACATCATAACAAGCATAACCAGCTGGTATCTGAACTGGCGGTCAGCCTTGATCAACTGGGGAGAGGCATCGCGCCCCTTGGCGGACTTATTGATGGGGCGAGAGGCCACGTTTAAACGTATTAAAAGACGCGGCGATTTCGCAGGAGCCGCGCCCCGCCCGCGTCGCGCCGTGACGCTGACGTCCGATTGGTTCTGCTGCTGGTCGATTTCTGGATTGTCGGGCGCCGATTTCTTGCCGCTTCAGAGAGAGTGTGTCCGCGGCGCCCGCCAGAAGGCACTCAAACCCGAATTGTGAACCCGCCTACAAGTTACGCATTTGCATCATTGTCGCGGGCGGTAATTTTTGGTAGTGCCAGCCCCGTAGATCGCGTTGATCGTTGCGTAATCGCCGTCGCTCGGCCCCTCTTTCTGAGCGTTCGGATAACACATAACCGACTGGGGGTCGAACGACCCGTGGGGCACGTACTTTTGTCTTGCATTTGCGGCACCAGTTAAAACAACGCCCGGCGCATCCTTGTAACTCTTCAGCGTCTTCAGATAGTCGATTGCGTCGGCTCGGTCGTGCTCGTGTGAGAGTCCGAGACAATGGCCAAACTCATGCACGAGATTGCCATACTTCGTATCGGCTTGGATAGCTACTGTGCCGCCTGTGCCAGGGCTTTTGCCGTTCAATTTATCCCCGGCCTGCCATTGGGTTATCTTGGTATCGAGCTTTATGAAAATAGGTGGATTGGCTGGGTAGTTTCCCCCAATCTCCGGAACGGGACGGAAAAGACCTCCCCAGGAATCCATGGCCATAATGATTTCAAACCGCTTTTGCAGCGTAAAGCTCTCGTCAATGAAGTAGAGGATCGGAAATGTCCATTTCCGGTTCGAGTTGGTGGCGATACCGAAACCCATTGCACCCTCCGCGAGCCATTGGAAACGCGCCTAGTCTCAAATCCCACTGTACGACGCTTTCCGGCAATCGGACCACGGATTTCTCGTCTGGCGTTTGCGGGGAGCTTAAACGCCCTCGACGCGCGCTCTCATGTGCCTCAACGACCGATCCAGGGCCACGAGCGTCGCGGGGTTCTTCTCGCTCATCGCCTCGGAATGCGGTGCGCCAATTGGCCAGCACCCTGCTGGCCAAATGGGACGTCGCTACGTTCCGTGACCTGCCCGGTGCGTACAGTGAACTCGCCACTACAACCGGCCAATGGAGCAGCCCGCGCGTTCGCCGGTTATGCGGACTGGCCGCACCGAGTGGCAGCGCCGGCAAAATGGGACCGTTCGGCCAACGCCGCCTCGAGTCACTCGCCCGCCTTGACCTCGTCGTGAAAGATCGGAGCGGTCCTGCGAGTTCGAGTTCCGCCCCCGGCAGACCCTCCACCCTGTCTTCTGTCGCTCTACGGGCACTGGTATTATTCTGCGAGGCAGAGGGATAGCCGGCGCGATGCCGGCCGTGACGGACGGGGTCAGGGCCAACTGCCATGCATGACATTCGCGCGATCCGTAACGACCCTGCCGGCTTCGATGCCGCGCTGGCGCGGCGCGGATTGCCGGCGGTGTCGTCGGAAGTGCTGGCGCAGGACGCGGAGCGGCGCGCGGCACTGACCGCACTGCAGGAGAAGCAGGCACGGCGCAACGTTCTGGCGCGCGAGATAGGGCAGGGCAGACGGTCGGGCGCCGATACATCGGCGATGGAAGCCGAGGCGACGTTGCTGCGCGACGAAACCGAGGCGCTGGAGCGGCGGGCCGCAGACCTGGAAGAGGCGATCAAGCGGGTGCTGGAGGGGCTGCCTAACGTGCTTGATCCGGATGTGCCGGACGGCCCGGACGAGAGCGCGAATGTGGTGCTGGAGCAGTTCGGCGAACCGCGTGATCTCGGGTTTCAGCCGAAGCAACATTTCGAGCTGGGCGAGGCGCTGGGGATGATGGACTTCGCCGCCGCGGCCAAGATCGCCGGGGCGCGGTTTGTCGTGCTGCGCGGGGCGCTGGCGCGGCTGGAACGCGCGCTCGGGCAGTTCATGATCGATCTGCACACACGCGAGCACGGCTACACCGAATACGTGGTGCCGTCGTTGGTGAACGATGCGACCGCATACGGCACGGACAAGCTGCCGAAATTCGCCGACACGCTGTTCCAGACGACGGACGGGCGATGGCTGATCCCGACAGCGGAGGTGCCGCTGACGGCGCTGGTGATGGGCGACATCGTGGCGGAGAAGGCGCTGCCGATGCGCCTCACCGCACTGACCGATTGCTTCCGCTCGGAAGCCGGGGCGGCGGGACGAGACACGCGCGGCATGCTGCGGCAGCATCAGTTCCGCAAGGTGGAGCTGGTGTCGATCGTGCACCCCGATCGCAGCGCCGAGGAGCATGAGCGGATGACGCAGTGCGCCGCGAAGGTGCTAGCGCTGCTGGAGTTGCCGTTCCGGCGCGTCGTCCTGTCGTCGGGCGATACCGGGTTCGGCGCCGCAAAGACCTACGACCTGGAAGTGTGGCTGCCGGGGCAGCAGGCTTGGCGGGAGATCAGCTCCTGTTCCAATTGCCACGACTTCCAGGCGCGGCGGATGAACGCGCGGTTCCGTGCCGCTGATGGCAAAGGCATCGGCTATCTTCACACACTGAATGGTTCCGGCGTGGCGCTGGGACGCGCGCTGATCGCGGTGATGGAGAATCAGCAGCAGGCGGACGGCTCCGTGCTGGTGCCCGAGGTGCTATGGCCGTACATGGGCGGCATCGAACGGATCGGGCGCGAGTAGGATGCGCATCGTATCGCTAGAGGCCAGGTTGTATCGCATCGAGCTGCCGATCGCGCTGTCGGATTCGACGCACGGCACGATCACGCATTTCGAGCTGATCACCGCGCGGTTGCGCGACAGCGATGGCGTGGAGGGTGTCGGCTACACCTACACGGTCGGGGCCGGTGGTGCGGCGGTTCATGCGCTGATCGATCAGGGGCTGCGGCCGGTGCTGATCGGGGCGGACGCCGAGGGCATCGAGGCGCTGTGGCATAAGATGTGGTGGCATCTGCACTATGGCGGCCGGGGCGGGTCGGTGAGCCTCGCGATCTCGGCCTGCGATATTGCGTTGTGGGACCTGAAGGCGCGCCGCTTCGAGACGCCGCTATGGCGGCTGCTGGGCGGCTTCGATCCGGCGGTGCCGTGCTATGCCGGCGGCATCGATCTCGACTTTCCGCTCGACGCGCTGCTGCGGCAGACCGACGAAAATCTCGCGAAGGGCTTCCGTGCGATCAAGATGAAGGTCGGGCGGCCGCGTCTGTCTGAGGACGTGGAGCGTGTGCGGGCGATGCGCGCGCATCTCGGTGCGGACTTCCCGCTGATGGTGGATGCCAATATGCGCTGGACGGTCGACGAGGCGATCCGGGCCGCGAGGGCATTGCAGGAATGCAACCTGATCTGGTTGGAGGAGCCGACCATCCCCGATGACGTCGCCGGCCATGCGCGCATCGTGCGCGACGGAGGTTTGCCGATCGCGACCGGCGAGAACCTGCACACGCTGCACGAGTTCAAGGCGATGATCGAGGCCGGCGGCGTCACCTTCCCGGAGCCGGATGTCACCAACTGCGGTGGCATCACGGTGTTCATGAAGGTGGCGCATCTGGCCGAGGCGTACAATCTGCCGCTGACCTCGCACGGCGTGCATGATCTGACGGTGCACCTGTTGGCCGCGGCGCCGAACCGATCGTATCTGGAAGTGCACGGTTTCGGGCTCGATCGCTACATCGCTGAACCGCTGGTGATCCGGGATGGCCGTGCGATCGCGCCGGATCGGCCGGGACATGGCGTGCAGTTCGACTGGCAGGCTTTGGGGAAACTGGCATGACGCGCGCGACTGCCATCCTGGCGGACATCGGTGGGACGAATGCCCGCTTCAGCCTGCTGGTTGATGACGAACCAACGTCGATTACGACCTATGCTGTCGCGGACTACGCCTCGCCGGTCGAGGCGGCGCGGGCATATCTCGCCGGGCCGGCTGCCGGCCATCAGCCGCAGGTCGCCGTGATGGCGGCGGCAGGGCCGGTGGTCAAAGGCCGCGTCAGCATGACGAATGCCGCCTGGATTGTTGATGCGGAGGCTATCCGTGACGGACTGGCATTGCGGTCGGCACGCGTCATCAACGACTTCGAGGCGCTCGGCTGGGCGTTGCCCGGGTTCGGCGCGGCCGATCTGGTCACGATCGGTCCGGCTGTGGCGGGCGGGGTTGGAACGATGGCGGTTATGGGGCCGGGGACCGGGTTCGGGCTGGCGGCGCTGGCGTCGGATGACGATGCCGAGATCGTGCTGGTCACCGAGGGAGGCCACGCGACGTTGCCGGGTGAGAACCAGCGCGAGGACGCGATCATCCTGGAGCTGCGTGCACGCCACCCTCATGTGTCGATCGAGCGGGCGCTGTCGGGACCCGGCCTGGTTGAGCTCTACGAGGCGATCGCCGCCATCGACAAGCACTCGGTTCCGCCGCGCACCAGTGCCGAGATTGTTGCGCATGCACTGGCGGGAGACTGCGAGACCAGCCGGGCGACGCTGGAGGCGTTCTGCGGCTTCCTGGGCAGTGTCGCCGGCAATGCCGCGCTCAGCCTGGGCGCACTGGGTGGCCTGTTCATTGCCGGCGGCATCGTGCCGCGCTTCATCGATTTTCTGCGGCAGTCGGCGTTCCGGCAGCGGTTCGAGGCCAAGGGGCGCCTGACGCCGTATCTCGCGGCTATCCCAACCGCTGTGATTCGTACATCCGGAGCCAGCGTTTGTCGGTCTGGCCCGTTTGGCGCGCCGGCAAATTTCGAGCTGACTGCCGGCGCGGTGTGCCGAGAGGACGGGTTGTCGTCGAACATCAATGGAACCCGGCCTTGTTCAGACCTTCCAGTACGTGTTCCTGAGCGCCGTCCGTGCCAAATTGTGCGGCGAACGTGCGCGCACTAAGTAGCGGCCACATGCGCGCGGTCGCAGCCCGCTCACGTTCCGCATCTTGCTGCCGGCCTAGTTCGGCATAAGTGGCTGCCAAGATCGGGTGGGTGACCATCTGGGTGTTGTGGCCCGCATTGCGGGCGAGGGCGCGATCGCAAGCCTCAACCGCCTCGGTGTAGCGCCGGAGCAGGTAGTAGGCCCCGCAGAGCCTTGCCGCTGCGAAGCCGTCGGCCCGGTCGAACCGGAGCGCTCCCTCGAGCCATGGCAACGCTTCTGCAGGTCTGCCCGCCCACATAAGAATGGCCCCGCGATAGGCAAAGCTGTCGACGTCGCTGGGATTGATTTCGAGCGCCCGGTCGATCTGCGCGATGGCCAGATCATAGTGCTTGCGGTAGAGATGGATTTGGGCGAGCACTCGATAAGCGCGGGTCGTTGTCGGATCCAGTGTCAACGCGTTCTGGGCAAGCGCCTCCGCGCGCTTCAGATCATCGTCGATGAACTCCGACCAGCCGGACACAACGGCCTCGTAATACGAGCCACCTAGCGCCGCATAGGCGTCTGCATAGTTGGGATCGAGATCGATAGCGCGCTGAAAGAGCCCGGTTGCCTCGTCGTTATCTTCCCGCGTTTCATGCGAAAACAGATCTCTGCCGCGTAGAACGTACTCGTATGCTGCGAGATTGTTGGTGGGCTTCGCGAGGACCCGCTCCTGCTCGAACCGAGTGAGCTTAACCGCCGCCGCCCCGACGACACGCTTGGAGATGTCGTCCTGGACGGTGAAGATGTCGCCGATCTCGGCGTCGTAGGTGTCGGACCAAACGAGTTGGCCGGTCGCCGCCTCGGTCAGTTCGACCCCGACGTGTACGCGGTTTTCGGACCGATGCACGCTGCCGCCGAGCAGATAACGCGCATCCAGCATGCGCCCGATATCCGCCGGGGAGGCATCGGAGCCCCTGAACCGGAAGCTGGCTGATTTCGCCATTACCAGCAGGTTCGAAAAGCGGCTCAGGGCCGTGATGATGTCCTCGGCCACGCCGTCGCTGAAGAAGTTGTCGGCCGGATTGCCGGACAGGTTCTTGAACGGCAGCACCGCCACAGAGGGGCGCCCGGCGAGCCGCGCAGGTGCAACGAGCGTAGCAACATCGACTGGCCTTGCCGCGGGATGCGGGGTGAGCAGCAACGTCCATACGAGAATACCTGACAGGACGGTGGCCACGGCACCCGCGCCGGCAATCAGAGCCCATCGCTTGCTTCGCCGCGAAGTTGACGGAACGCCCGGGTTTCGCTTCAGTACGAACGCTTCGACCGATCGTGCGATGTTCTTCAGGTGCAGCGACCCGAGCTCCTCGAAGTCGAGCGCCAGCCGGGTATGGACGTGATCGCGCACCGCACGCGAGACGCAGATCCCGCCTGGCGGGCACTCGGCCTCGAGCCGCGCCGCGACATTGACCGCGTCGCCATGCAGGTCGGTTCCGTCCGCGATCGCGTCACCGATATTGATGCCGATGCGGAATTGGATCGACCGATCTGCCGGCTGGTCGCGGTCAACGGCGGGAATCTGCCACTGCACTTTGACCGCGAACCTCACTGCCGCGTCGATGCTGTTGAATACCATCAGCAGTGAATTGCCGCCGGTTTGAACGACTTTGCCGCCGTGCTCCTCGAGCGCCGGATCGATGATGGTGGCTCGCAACCCGCGAAGCCGTTCGAGGGTGCCCAGATCGTCCAGGCCGATCAGTCGGCTGTAGCCGACCACGTCAGCATAGACCACCGCGATCAGCCTGCGCGGATCCGGCGTTCGGTCGGTCGCATCCGCCGCCCTCGCGGGTGGCATTTCAGCCATCCGGCAAGCCTCCTGGCAGGATCATAGCACTGGACCGCGCTGCGACCGAAATGCTTTGACCCCTACCCCTGGTGAAGAGCATTGTGAAGGCGGTCTTTGTGCCTGATGTCCTGGGCACCGATCGCCGGACGGGGAGATCGTCCATGTTCCCATCGCTTCGTGTTTTGTTTCGCGGTACGGCAGCAATGGGCCTGATGTTCGCGCTATCACCCGGGACTGCCGCGCTCGGCGACGAGCCGAGGCTCTCGATCGGCGGCTATGATCCGGTCGCCTACTTCACCGATGGTCGTCCTGTTCAAGGCAATGCGGATTACGAGTATCTGTGGCACAAGCTGCGCTGGCGCTTCGTCAGCAGCGAGCACCGCGAGCTGTTCAGCAAAGATCCCGAGCACTACGCGCCACAATACGACGGCTACTGCGCGATGGGCGCATCGGCCGACTTAGCGGCGCACAAGGATACGTCGATCCCTTTGCCTGGACTATCGTAGACGGCAAACTGTACCTGGTGCACGACAGCTATTGGTTGGGACAGTGGCGCCAGAAGACGCAGGAGTACATCAGGAAGGCTGATGCTGACTGGAAGCTCGTCGAGGATCTGCCTCCACCAGAGATTGTAGGACCGCCTTGCGCTGCCTCGCCGCCGACCACGTCGATTGTCTCAAAGGATGGTCAGCATTGGGTGATGGTCGGCGCTCAGGTCGCGCGCGACGAGTTCCGGAAACATCGTCGGCAAGGGCGACCTGCGGGCGCAGATCGACCAGGTGGGCAAGAACGTCGATGCGTGCCTGACGGCCGGTGGCGCCACGATCAACGACATCGTGTTCACTGTCACCCAGATCATGGCGCCGACGGAATTTGAGAAAAATTCAGATCTGCTGCCCCGCTACTTTGGGCCACCCTCGCCTAAGAGCGTCACGCTTTCCACAAGCCGATTGGACGACCCGGACTACTTGGTGCAGGTGGAGGCGGTCGCTAGGGCGAGGTGAATAACCGCCTCACTGCGGTTTGACCCCCAGTCTGCCGGCGAGGTCCTGGATGAATTGCCAGGCGACGCGGCCTGATCGAGCACCGCGGGTCATTGACCATTCAATCGCCTCGGCATGCAGCGCTTCGGTTTCGATCGGCAGTTTCATGCTCGCGGCGTAGCCATCGACCATGGCGAAGAACGTGTTCTGGTCGCAGTTGTGGAAGCCAAGCCAGAGGCCGAAGCGATCGGACAGCGACACTTTTTCCTCGGTCGCCTCGGAAGGATTGATCGCAGTTGAGCGTTCGTTCTCGATCATATCCCGTGGCATCAGATGTCGGCGGTTGGAGGTGGCGTAGAACAACACGTTGGCCGGCCGGCCCTCGATGCCGCCTTCCAGGATCGACTTCAGCGCCTTGTAGTCGGAGTCCTCGCGCTCGAAAGACAGGTCGTCGCACAGGATCAGGCAGCGGCGCGGCTGGCCGCGCAAGACGTTGAGCAGCTCGGGCAACGAACGCACATCCTCGCGATGGATTTCCACCAGTACCAGGCTGCCGGGCGACTGCTCGTTGAGCACAGCGTGGACCGCCTTCACCAGCGATGATTTGCCCATGCCGCGCGCACCCCACAGCATGGCGTTGTTGGCCGGCAGGCCGCGAGCGAAACGCCGAGTGTTGTCCAGCAGGATCTGCTTCTGCCGCTCCACCCCTTGCAGCAGCGCGATGTCGACGCGGGACACGTCCGACACTGGTGCGAGATGGGGCGGCGAGGGGTGCCAGACGAAGGCGTCCGTGGCGGTCAGATCCGCCGGCGTTGCGGGCGGCGGCGCGAGGCGCTCCAGCGCCTCGGCGATGCGGACGAGAAGTTCGGTCAGGCGCTGGTCCATCAACAACGATCCGTGAGCTTGACGGGAGGGGGCCGGAAACTATGGTCCCGCACCGATCGAGGCAACCCGGGGTCCATGCCGATGCTCATCTCTCCCGCCTACGCGCAGGACGCGGCCGGCATGTTCGGCAGCGCCACCCAGTTCCTGCCGTTGGTGCTGATCTTCGTGGTGTTCTATTTCCTGCTGATCCGCCCGAACCAGCAGAAGCAGAAAGAGATGCGGCAGATGATCTCGGCGCTGAAGCGGGGCGACCGGGTGGTAACTGGCGGCGGCATCATCGGCACGGTTCAGCGTGTGCCGATGGTGCAGGACAAGGATGGCAAGCAGGTGCCGTCAACCGAGATCGAGGTGGAGATTGCTCAGGGCATTCGCGTCACGGTGGTACGCGACACGATTTCGAGCGTGATCAGGCCGACTGCCGCCAACGATCCGAGGCCGGTCAAGGATAAAGCGTCGTAGGTTGGTGTCCAGCGAACACGAAGCCGGCTTGGAAGCGGTGGCGAGGCCCTCACCGGCGCTTTGCCCTCGGGTCAAGCCCGAGGGCAAGCGCCTGCCTCTCCCGCAAGCGGGAGAGGCGATGGTTGTTCACGCCTTCTGCAATTGTGCCTCGGCGAACTCGTAGTTCGCCAGCTTGTCCACCCAGTTCTGCAGGTAGTCGGGGCGGCGATTGCGGAAGTCCAGGTAGTAGCTGTGCTCCCACACGTCGCAGCCCAGTAGCGCCTTGCCTTCGCCGGTGGCCAGCGGGTTGGAGCCGTTCGGTGTCTTGGTCACTTTCAACTTGCCGTCGCTGCCGAGCACCAGCCAGCACCAGCCGGAGCCGAACTGCGTTGCCCCGGCATTCTTGAACGCGTCCTTGAACTGGCTCACGCCGCCGAGATCCTCGTTGATCTTCCTCTCGAGCGCGCCGGGAATGCGACCGCCGTTCGGGCTCATGCATTGCCAGAACAAGATGTGATTCCAGTGCTGGCCGGCATTGTTGAACACCGGCGCCATATCGGGCTTGTTGTGTGACAGCTTGACGATGTCCTCGAGCGACTTGCCTTGCAGGTTGGGGTCTTTCTCGACGAAACCGTTCAGCGCAGTGACATAGGCTTGGTGATGCTTGCCGTGATGCAGGTCGAGGGTTTCCTCGCACATCCCTTTTGCCCCGAGGGCAGCCTTGGAATAGGGAAGCGAGGGCAATTCGAATGCCATGGAGCGTCCTCCGCTGGGTTGCAGTGAAGCGAAACCGGTCGATGGGAGTAACTTCTAGCTATGACCCGTCCCGGACAGCGTCAAGCCTAGCCGAGTTCGTGCGTCGCCATGATCCGGACCGCTTCCTGACCGCCCTGTTCGCGCCACCCCACAAGCGCGACGCATTGTTGGCGCTGTATGCCTTCAATCATGAACTGGCGCGGGCGCGGGAAGCGGTCTCCGAGGCGCCGCTGGCGTTGATCCGGCTGCAGTGGTGGCGCGAAGTGGTCGAAGGCGCGCATCGGCGTCACGAGGTCGCCGAGCCGCTGAGCGCTGCGCTCGATTCTGGCGCCCTGGCTCGGGACGATCTGCTGAACATCATCGCCGCGCGCGAGGCCGAGACGGAGCCGGTGTTAGAGACCTCACGCGATTGGCATGACTATTTGCGTGGCGGTGCCGGCGGGTTGGCAGTGGCGGCAGCGCGTCTGCTGGGGGCGGTCGAACCCGAGCAGTTTCGACCGTTGGGTGCGGCGTTCGGGCTTGCTGGCCTGCTGCGCAGTGTGAGTGCGCATGCCCGGCAGGGACGCTGCCTGCTTCCGGCGGACGTGCTTGCTGTGCATCGACTGTCGCCGGAGCAGGTCATCGCTAATGCCCAGGCTGCGCGCGGGGTTGTGGTTCAGTTGGCGGGCGAAGGGCTCACCATGCTGCCGCACAGACGCCTGTCACGCCGCGCAATCGCCGCGGCATTGCCCGCGGTGCTGGCGCGCCGCGACCTGCGTCGCGCACCGGTGTTTCCGTCACCACGCGGGATCGGTGATCGAATGGCCGTGGTCTGCGCCGGCCTTACCGGCCGGGTTTAAATATGGTGGTCGGATCGACGGATGCTCAGAGTCCCTGCTTGACCTTGTCTGCGCTGTTGGTCACCGCGCGGCCAGTGGCGCTGACGTCCTGACCGACACCGGCGGTCGTGTTGCACGCCGCGAGCGTTGTCAGGATGCCAGCAACCAAAAAACCGGCGAGGGCCACCTTGGCCATGTGTTCACGAAATTTGGTCATGATTTCTGCAGCCCCCTTCTGTTTAGGTCTATTAGTCGAGCCAGAGCGTCGCAATCTGTTCGCCTGCCCGTTCCACAGTTGACCACTCTGGCGCATCTCGAGCAATAAGCAATTGGATTAATGACAAGCTCAATTCGATCCTTGGCCCGCAAAGCAACGGCTTTCGATTCTGAGGCCGGCTGTGAAGGCTTTTTCCTTCCTCGTAGCGCCTCGATTGAGTAACGTCACTCCCCGGGAAAAAGATACGGGGGGATACCATGGCCAAGCCCAAATGGGGCGTGATGTATAATGGAGATGCGCTCCCCTTTGCTGATATTCTGCACTTCGCGCTCCAGGCTGAGTCCGCTGGTGCCGATGCCGTATGGACTGCCGAAGGATGGCGAGATGCATTTGTTCCTCTCGCAGCCATCGCGAGCGTGGCCAAGAACCTTCGCGTCGGAACGGCAATCTCGCAGATGGCGAGACCGCCGGTACTCACCGCCCTTAGCGCGCTGTCCATGGCGGAGCTCACCAAGGGGAAGTTTATCCTTGGTGTCGGGACCGCGCCGAAAATATGGAACCAGAATTGGCATAACCTGGATGTGCAGAAGCCGGTGGCGCAAATCCGGGAATACATCGAATGCATCCGCTCGCTGCTTATAGCGACGCCGAGCAGTCCGGCGTCATTCCCTGGCACGTATTACAGGGTGACGGATTACATCCCTTTCCTGACGGCTCCGATCATTGAAGTCCCTATATACCTGGCAGGCGTCAACCGGCGGATGATCGAATTGGCCGGTTCTCACACTGACGGACTGATCCTCGGCCCGCTCAACAGTGTTCCGTATCTGAAGGACACGGTACATCCGAACTTGAGGAGAGGCACTGCCAAGCGTGATGTCGGCAACTGCGAACTGTGCCTTCTACGGCTCTGCGCCGTGGACCGGGACCGTGCGCACGCGCGAAACCTGGTCCGGCACGCCATCGCCTTTTACAGCGTTCTGCCCTACTACGACATCGTCCTCACTCCGTTGAGCTTCTCCGCGCAGGCTGAGGCGATCCGCGCTGCGTTCGGCCGCGGTGACTATCCGGCCATGGTAAAGGCGGTCACGGACGATATGGTCGCCGCGCTTTCATTCGCAGGCACGCGCGACGACGTTCGAGCGCAAGCCAGGCAGTTCGACGGATTATATGACAGGCTTATTCTTGGCTCCCCGTTCTTCGGAGTTAGCCAGGAAGAGACGCGGGCAAATCACGTCGGACTGCTCGAAGCCTTCGCGACGTGATACCAAACGCCAAAAAGGATGAATGTTCATTGTGATCTTACCGTCATGGCCGGCGAAGGCGCGAAAGCCAGGCCATCGACGATTTTCTTTGCTGCGGCACGAAGACGTGGATGGCCGTGACAAGCATGGCCATGACGAATGAGGGTCAATCTTTCGGTCGGTTGGTATAAGCGCTCCCCGCTTGTTGGATCATGCGCGGCGCCGCGCCTTCTGGGGAGTTACGTGCTCCAGCAGCGGTGCCAGGAAGTGGCCGGTGTGGCTATCGGGATTAGCGGCGATATCGTCAGGCGTGCCGGCGGCGATGATGCGGCCACCGCCGTCACCGCCCTCGGGTCCGAGATCGAGGATCCAGTCAGCCGTCTTGATCACCTCCAGATTGTGTTCGATGACCACGACGGTGTTGCCCTGATCGACCAGCGCATGCAGTACCTCGAGCAGTTTGCGCACGTCCTCGAAGTGCAGGCCGGTGGTCGGTTCGTCCAGTATATACAGCGTGCGGCCGGTGGCGCGGCGCGCCAGTTCCTTCGATAATTTGATCCGCTGCGCCTCGCCGCCGGAGAGTGTGGTCGCCTGCTGTCCCAGGGCGATGTAGCCAAGGCCGACCTGCTGCAGGATGCGCAGGCGGTCATGAATGCGCATCTGCGCGCTGAAGTATGGCACGGCCTCGTCAACGGTCATCGCCAGCACCTCGGCGATCGACTTGTCGCGGAACTTGATTTCGAGCGTCTCGCGATTGTAGCGCTTGCCCTTGCACACGTCGCAGGTGACGTAGACGTCCGGCAGGAAGTGCATTTCGATCTTCAGCACCCCGTCGCCCTGGCAGGCCTCGCAACGCCCGCCCTTGACGTTGAAGCTGAACCGCCCTGGCTTGTAGCCGCGCGCGCGCGACTCCGGCAATTCGGCGAACCAGTCGCGGATGGGTGCGAACAGGTCGGTGTAGGTGGCTGGGTTCGAGCGCGGGGTGCGGCCGATCGGCGACTGGTCGATATCGATGATCTTGTCGAGATGTTCGAGCCCTTCGATGTGGTCGTGCGGGGCGGGCACTTCCCCCGAGCCCATCAGGCGGCGTGCGGTGGCTTTGTACAGCGTGTCCACCACCAGGGTGGACTTGCCGCCACCGGAAACGCCGGTGACACAGGTGAAGGTGCCAAGCGGGAATTCGGCGTCGATCGACTTCAGATTGTTGCCGCGCGCATTCACCACGCGGAGGATGCGATCCCGCTGCACCGGCCGGCGCAGCATCGGCACCTCGATCCGCCGCCGCCCGGCGAGATAATCGCCGGTTAGCGATCTGGGATTTGCCGAGACTTCCAGCGCGGTGCCTTCGGCGACCACGCGGCCACCATCAACGCCGGCAGCAGGACCCATGTCGATCAGGTGATCGGCCGCGCGGATCGCCTCTTCATCATGCTCCACCACAAGCACGGTGTTGCCGAGATCGCGCAGTCGGCGCAGCGTGCCGAGCAGGCGCTCGTTGTCGCGCTGGTGCAGGCCGATGGATGGTTCGTCCAGCACGTAGAGGACGCCGGTCAGGCCGGAGCCGATCTGGCTGGCCAGACGGATGCGCTGGCTTTCACCGCCGGACAAGGTGGCCGAGCTGCGCGACAGCGTCAGGTAGTCGAGTCCGACATCGACCAGGAACTGCAGGCGCTCGCAAATTTCGCGCAGGATGCGGCGTGCGATCTCCTGACGCTGCGGCGTCAGCATATCCAGCACGGTATCGAACCAGGCTGACGCGGCGCGGATGGAAAGCTCGGAGGCTTCGGCGATGTTCTTGCCGCCGACGCGCACCGCCAGCGCCTCGGGCTTCAGCCGTGCGCCGTGGCATGTCGCGCACGGCTTTTCGGCCTGATAGCGCGACAATTCCTCGCGCACCCAGACGCTGTCGGTTTCCTGATAACGGCGCTGCAGATTGCGCAGCACGCCTTCGAACGGCTTCGTCACCGTGTAGGCGCGCACGCCATCCTTGTAGGTGAACGCGACCGGTTCCTCGCCAGTGACCGTTCAGGATCGCATTTCGCACTTTTGCCGGCAGCTGCTGCCATGGCGTGGTCGTGGTTACCTTGTAGTGGCGCGCGAGGCTTTGCAGCGTCTGCTCGTAATAGGGGCTCTGCGCGCCCGTCCATGGCATGACGGCGCCGCCCGCCAGTGTCAGCCGTTCATCGGGGACGACGAGTGCGGGGTCGAAAAAGGTCTCGACGCCGAGACCGTCGCATGCGGGACAGGCGCCGTGCGGCGAGTTGAAGCTGAACAGCCGGGGCTCGATCTCCTCGATGGTGAATCCCGAGACGGGGCAGGCAAAGCGCGAGGAGAACACGGTGCGGTCCCCGCTATCCGGGTTCTCGGCGTACACCACGCCATCCGACAGACCGAGCGCGGTCTCGAAGCTGTCGGCGAGGCGTGGCGCGATGCCGTCGCGGACGACGATGCGGTCCACCACCGCCTCGATCTCATGCTTGATCTTGCGGTTCAGCGATGGGACTTCGCCGATCTCGTACAGTTTTCCATCCACCTTCACCCGGGTGAAGCCGCGGCGCTGCAACTCGGCCAGTTCCTTGCGGTACTCTCCCTTGCGATCGCGCACCACCGGCGCGAGCAGCAATAGCCGCGTGCCTTCCGGCATGGCCAGCACGCGATCCACCATCTGCGACACCGTCTGTGCCTCGATCGGCAATCCGGTGGCGGGCGAGTAGGGGACGCCGGTGCGCGCCCAGAGCAGACGCATATAGTCGTGGATTTCGGTCACCGTGCCGACGGTCGAGCGGGGATTGCGGCTGGTGGTCTTCTGCTCGATGGAGATCGCCGGCGACAGGCCCTCGATCGAATCGACATCCGGCTTGCCCATCAGTTCAAGGAACTGCCGTGCATACGCCGACAGCGACTCGACATAGCGCCGCTGGCCCTCCGCATAGATCGTATCGAACGCCAGAGAGGACTTGCCGGAACCGGACAAGCCGGTGATCACGGTCAACCGGTCACGCGGGATGACGACATCCACGTTCTTGAGGTTGTGCTCGCGCGCGCCACGCACGTGGATGGAGCCGGCCATGCTATGCTTGTTCTCTGGATGTTCTCGTTCTATATGGCAATTTTACGAGGACTTGGAAAGGTCTGTTAAGCGACGCCATCCAGGATGGCAGCGTGTATGGCTGGGGGCTAGAGTGCCCCCTTTGGGCAAGGGATTCGAGCGATGGCTGGCAGCGTCAATAAGGCAATATTGGTCGGAAATCTGGGGAAGGACCCCGAGATCCGTACCACCCAGGACGGCCAGAAGATCGTGAATATGACGCTGGCGACGAGTGAGACGTGGAACGATCGGCAGACCGGCGAGCGCAAGGAACGGACCGAGTGGCACCGCGTGGTCATCTTCAACGACCGGATCGGCGACGTCGCCGAGAAATACCTGCACAAGGGCAGCAAGGTATATGTCGAGGGCTCGTTGCAGACACGGAAGTGGACCGACCAGTCCGGGCAGGAGCGCTACACCACCGAGGTGGTGATCAGTCGGTTCAAGGGCGAGTTGACGATGTTGGATACGCGCGGGGGCAGTGAGGGCGGTGACGGGCGAGGGTGGCGGCTATCGTGACCGTGGCCCGGCGCAGCGTGCGCCGGCGGCGGCTGGGCGTGGCGGGCCGTCGTGGGATGCGCCGAAGGGCGGTGATCTGGACGACGAGATTCCCTTCTGAGGCTACTGCCTGAGCTGAGGGGAGCAGGGCTCGGACGCCCCCTCCCCCCGACCCCATCCCGCGAGGGGAGGGGGGGTTGTTGGTGTTGTTGTTGGCGGCGTGCTGTTGTTGCACGTGCTGGTCTGGTGGCTGTTGCCGGCGCTGTTGCAGCACAATTTGCCACTGGACGTGATCGAGCAGCTCGCCTGGGGACGCGAGTGGCAGATCGTCTATTTCAAGCACCCGCCGCTTCCGGCATGGATTTTGGAGTCCATCGCCGTGGTGTCCGGACGCTGGCCGCCGGCGATGTATCTGGCCGGCTCTCTCGCATCCGCGTTGGCGCTGCTGGCGATCTGGCGGCTGGGCCGCGATCTGCTGGGCGAGCGGCGTGCGCTGTTCGCCATGCTGGCGCAGCAATGTGTGCTTTACTTCACAATCTTTACGCCCGAGTTCAACCATAACGTGGTGCTGCTGCCGCTATGGGCGGCGATTGGCCTGGCCGGGCTATCGCGCGTGTTTCCACAACACAGGTTGGGTTTGGTTCGGCCTGCTGATCGCACTCGGCATGCTGGGCAAGTACACGACGGCGCTGTTGCTGGTGTCGCTGCTTGGGCTGGCCGTGCTGCATCCCCGCTTCCGGAGACTGTGGCGCACGCCCGGCCCCTACGTTGCGCTGGTTGTCGCATCGCGTGGCGTTGCTGCCGCACCTGCTGGGTCTCTGGCGCATCGGGTTCAGCCCGCTGTTCTTCCCATTCGAGCGGGCACCTGTCGCGTATCATTGGTACGACCGCATCGTCTTTCCGCTGCTGTTTGCGGCTGCGCAGTTGGGCGATCTCGCGCCCGCACTCCTGGTGATCGCTTTGTTGCGGTGGCGGCGGACGGGTGAGCCAACCGCTGAATTGCAGCCCAGGTCGCTGGCACCGGAAGAGCGGGCCTATTTGTGGACGATCACCTGGGCACCAGTTGGCTTGGCTGTTCTGGCGTCAGCTCGTGCTTGGCCTTCATCTGAAGGACATGTGGGGTTATCCGATGTGGTGCTTCATCGGCCTGTTCCTGATGGCCGAGGTGGTGGGTCCCATCACGAGTGGTGGGATGCAGAGATTTGCGGTCGGTTGGGCGGGCGTTCTGGTTGCCGTGGCAGCGGTATTCACAGTGCAGCAGACTGTCGGCGGCTATCTGGTGCGCAAGCCGATCCGGGCGCAATTTGCCGGCCGGGAACTGGCGCAGGTGGTGGAACAACGCTGGCATCAGGTTGCCGGCGACACGCCACTGGCCATTGTCGCGGGCGATGTCTGGCTGGCCGGCAATGTCGCGTTTTATGCCAACGAACGCCCTTCTGTGTTCATCGACGCAGACGCACGCAAAAGCCCGTGGATAACGCCGGGGCTGCTGGCGCGCGAGGGCGCGGTGTTCATTTGGCAGAACGGCGTGGGGGTGCCACCGTGGCTCGGTAATTTCCCGAGGGTAGAGCGGGAGCGGCCAATCGAGCTGCCTTACGTCCCGCCGCTCGGCCATGCGCCGGCGCGCCTCGGCTGGGCGATCCTGTTGCCCGCACGGTGATTGGCTTGGTTACAGGGTTTTGCTTGCGATCCCGAGAGCGCTGCAATTAAACAGCCGCTGTCGCAAACGCTCAGGGGAAAACGTAAGGTGAACCAACGTGGTTGGAGGCGTGCGGGGCTGTCCGGCGCGGTTGGTCTGGGCATTCTGGTGTCGGGCTGTGCCCAGACCCCGCTGGGTCCGACGGTTCAGGTGATGCCGGGCCCGGGCAAGTCATTCGATCAGTTCACCTATGACCAGGCAGGGTGCAAGCAGTACGCCGAGGGCGCGGTCGCCGGACAGGCGCAGAACGCCAATACCCGCGGCGTAGGCGCCGCCGCGATCACGACCGTATTGGGCGCCGGACTTGGTGCGGCGATTGGCGGTGGCCGGGGCGCGGGAATTGGCGCGGCGAGCGGCGCACTGGGCGGCGGCGGGATCGGCGCCGGCATGAGCTCCAACCAGCAGTATGGGATCCAGCAGCAGTACGACAACGCATTTGCCCAGTGCATGTACGCGAAGGGCAACATGGTGCCGGGCTATGGCCCGATGATGGTGAATGCACCGCCACCTCCGCCGCCGCCCTCGCCTGGCGCTAACCTGACCTATGAGGTGCAGCAGCAGTTGAACCGGTTGGGTTATCTGCGCTCGCCACCGGACGGCGTCTCCGGGCCACAGACCAGCACCGCCATCAGCCAATTCGAGAGTGTCTCCGGCTTGCCGGTGGACGGAGTGCCCTCTCCGCAGCTGTTGGCACGACTGCAGGCGACGCAGTAGAGCCTTCAGGAGTCCGCGCCCTCTCGTCATTTCGCTCGAATTCAGCCTATCTAACGTGCATGATGCGGTGCACCGCCGGAGCGACCGGCACGTTCCGCCGAACCACTGAACCGAGCGTTTTTTGAGCGATCACCCCGACGACACGCCTCCGGGTCCACCCGAAGATACCCAGCCTGTGACTCTCGAGGAGGAGATGCGCCGCTCCTACCTCGATTACGCCATGAGCGTGATCGTGGCGCGCGCGCTGCCGGACGCGCGTGACGGATTGAAGCCGGTACACCGGCGCATCCTCTACGGCATGCAGGACGCCGGCTACACCGCCGACCGGCCGTATCGCAAGTCGGCGCGTGTGGTCGGCGACGTGATGGGCAAGTACCACCCGCACGGCGACGCAGCGATCTACGATGCCATGGTGCGGATGGCGCAGCCGTTCTCCATGCGGGTGCCGCTGATCGACGGGCAAGGCAACTTCGGTTCGGTCGATGGCGACAACCCCGCGGCGATGCGCTACACCGAGGTGCGCCTCGCGCGCTCGGCCTCGCTGCTGCTGGATGACATCGAGCAGGATACGGTCGATTTCCAGCCGAACTACGACGAGACCGAGAAAGAGCCGCGGGTTCTTCCGGCGCGGTTTCCCAACCTGCTGATCAACGGCGGCAACGGCATCGCGGTCGGGATGGCAACGAATATTCCGCCGCACAATCCGGGCGAGGTTATCGATGCCACGCTGCTGCTGATTACCGATCCTGATACACCAGCTGACGAGTTGCTGCGCTTGTGCCGGGGCCGGACTTTCCGACCGGCGGCATCATCGTCGGCCGCTCTGGCATTCGGGCTGCCTTCGATACGGGGCGCGGCTCGATCGTCATTCGGGCGCGCGCCGAGTTCGAGGAGCTTCGGCGCGACCGTGAGGCGATCATCTTCACCGAAATTCCGTATCAGGTGAACAAGTCCGCGCTGCTGGAGCGTATCGGCGAACTGGTACGCGCCAAACAGATCGAAGGCATTTCCGAGTTGCGCGACGAGAGCGACCGCTCCGGCATGCGCATCGTGGTCGAACTGAAGCGCGACGCGACCCGCGAGGTGGTGCTGAACCAACTGTTCCGCTTCACTCAGCTTCAGACCAGCTTCGGCATCAACATGCTGGCGCTGGATAGCGGGCGTCCGCGGCTGATGGGTTTGAAGGACGCCCTGCTGTGCTTCATCGCATTCCGCGAAGAGGTGATCCTGCGGCGCGCGCGCTTCGAACTGACGAAGGCACGCGATCGGGCGCACCTGCTGGTCGGATTGGCGATCGCGGTCGCCAATATCGACGAGGTGATCCGGCTGATCCGTGCCAGTTCCGATGTCGGCACGGCGCGGCAGACGTTGATGGAACGTGACTGGCCCGCCGGTGATGTGGACGCGCTGCTGGCGCTGATCGATGAACCGGGGAACGTGATTACGTCCGAGGGTACAGTGCGGCTGACCGAGGAACAGGCGCGCGGTATCCTGGAGCTGCGGTTGCAGCGGCTGACCGGGCTGGAGCGGGACAAGATCCAGCAGGAGATGACCGAAGTCGCGGCGAAGATCCGCGAGCTGCTGGATGTCCTGGCGTCACGTCCGCGGCGCATGGAGGTGATGCGCGACGAGTTACTGAAAGCGCGTGCCGCTATCGATACGCCGCGCATGACGGATATCATCGAGGCGGAGTCGGATCAGGACGATGAAAGCCTGATCGAGCCGGGACAGATGGTGGTGACCATCACCCGTGACGGCTTCATCAAGCGCACGCCGCTGGAGACATTCCGAGCGCAGAACCGCGGAGGGCGCGGCCGCACCGGTGCTTCTACCCGCGGCGACGATATCGTGACGCGCAGCTTCCACGCGCATACGCATCAGTGGGTGCTGTTCTTCTCGCTTGGCGGCAAGGTGTTCCGCGAGAAGGTGTGGCGGCTGCCGGAAGCCGGGCCGGCGGGGAAGGGCAGGGCGCTGATCAATCTGCTGCCGGAGCTTGGCGCCGATGCGATCACCACGGTGCTGCCGCTGCCGCAGGACGAGAGTCTGTGGGACAATCTGCACCTGGTGTTTGCCACCGCGCAGGGCAACGTGCGGCGCAATCGGCTGTCGGATTTCCGCAACGTTCGGTCGGTCGGGTTGATCGCGATGAAGCTGGATGAAGGCGATCGTCTGATCGGTGTCGCGACGTGCCACGAGGGCGACGATGTGCTGCTGGCGACCCGCAAGGGCCGCTGCATCCGCTTCCAGCTTTCCGACGAAACGGTGCGAGTGTTCGCCGGCCGCGATTCGAGTGGCGTGCGTGGCATCCGGCTGCTTGATGGGGACCAGGTGATCAGCCTGACTGTGTTACGGCACGTCGATGCGAGCATCGCCGAGCGCGAAGCCTATTTGAAGCTGGCCAATGCCAAACGCCGCGGCAATGGCGATGATGAAGGTGAGGCCGCGGCAGAGGGCGAGGAAGCTGTTGCCGATCTCACGTTGACGCCTGAGCGGCTCGCAGCGCTGGAACTGAATGAGGAGCTCCTGCTGACCGTGACCGATATGGGGTTCGGCAAGCGCACGTCCAGCTACGAGTACCGCGTCTCGGGGCGTGGCGGGCAGGGCATTGCCAATATCACCTTGGCGCCGCGTAATGGTACGGCCGTGGTGGCGACCTTCCCAGTGCGGCAGGGCGATGACGTGATGCTGGTCACGGATGCCGGGCGGCTGATCAGGGTGCCGGCCGACCAGGTGCGTATCACCGGTCGCCAGGCGATGGGCGTGATGCTGTTCCGAGTGAACGCGGGCGAGCACGTGATCAGCGTGTTCCCGGTGGTGGAGGATGCAGGCGATGAGAATGGCGCGCCGATGGACGACGGGCCGATGGACGGGGGGCCGATGGACGGGGGATTGAATGGCTGAGCCGGTGAAGAAGCTGCGGGTCGGCCTGTATCCTGGCACGTTCGATCCAGTGACCAACGGTCATCTCGACGTCATTGCGCGTGCAGCGCGATTGTTGGACAAGCTGGTCGTTGGCATTGCGATAAATACCGGCAAGGGACCGCTGTTCACGTTGGAGGAACGTGTCGAACTGGTCGAGGCCGAGATCGCACGCATCGCGACGCAGAACGGCATGGTCATCGAAGTATTGCCGTTCGGCACGCTGCTGGTTGAGTTCGCTCGCAAGGTGGGTGCATCGATGATCGTGCGAGGGTTGCGCGCGGTGTCCGACTTCGACTACGAGATCCAGATGGCCGGGATGAATTACCGGATGGCCCCGGACATCGAGACCGTATTTCTGATGGCGAGCGAGCGGCACCAGTTCATTGCCTCGCGCCTGGTGAAGGAGGTTGCGGCATTGGGCGGCGACATTTCGTCCTTCGTGCCACAGTTGACACTGGAGCGTGTGCTGCGGCGGGTTCGCGGCTGATTTTTGTTGACCACGACAATTTAAGGAGGGCGCCAATGGACCGACGCAGCCTGATCGCGGGCGCCGCGATCGCAACTCTGATTGGGGACATCATCATGAGCGATACGGCCGACGCCCAACAAAAGCTGGATCCCGAAAACACGCTGTATATGGAGCTGAAGCAGGGCCGCGTGGTGATCCAGATGTTCCCCGACATCGCGCCGAAGTCGGTGGAGCGGATCAAGACGCTGACGCGCCAGGGCTTCTATGACAACACGCCGTTTCATCGGGTGATCGAGGGGTTCATGGCGCAAGGCGGCGATCCGACCGGCACCGGCACCGGCGGCTCGCCATTGCCTGACTTGCCGGCGGAATTCAGCACCAAGCGGCACTTCCTGCGCGGGACGTGCGGGATGGCACGGACCTCCGATCCCAACAGCGCGAACAGTCAGTTCTTCATCATGTTCGCACCGGCCCCGCATCTGGACGGGCAGTACACAATCTGGGGCCAGGTGGTGCAGGGGATGGAGTTGGTCGACCAGATCAAGCGTGGCAGCGGCTCCAGCGGCACGGTGGCTAGTCCGGACCGGATTGTGCACATGCGCGTGGCGGCAGATGTCAAAGGTTGACCGGCGCACCTGCTTGGCGCTGTAAGGGCGGCCGGGGAGCCCGTAGCTCAGGTGGTAGAGCACGAGACTTTTAATCTTGGGGTCGTGGGTTCGAGTCCCACCGGGCTCACCAACATATCGTTCCGATTGCCAGTTTCAAGAAACGGTTTCCGAAACTCCGGCAACCGGAAACTGGCGCAGTCGCAAGGCGAATGGGCGAAGATGGGTGACTTCGGTACACCGCTCGCAGCACTTGCACATTGGCTCTAGGCCATCTCCGTCGATCAAGGGGAGCTACTTCAGCAAATGTATCAGGCGTGGCGCAAGGCGTGGCGCAATGATCTGCTGATCTTCCGTAAGATGTATTGCGCTCAGTTGCGGGCCGAGTTTCTCCAATAGCATCAAGTTCTCGACTTCTTCGCCACGGGTCAGGCGAGGCGTAGCCGATCTGTCCCACTTTCACCGCCAGCGCGTTCGAGTTCAACAACCCGCTTCGGCAATCAGGCGTGGCCGGCTTCGCCCATCGAGGCGGCGTCAGGGCGAACCCTCGCCACATCCTCAAGGACGCCTCCTGTCACGAGTTAACCTTAAGTGACCATCTCGACGTGATGCTCCAATCCAGCTGTGCAGTGTTACACGCAGCCGCGAGGCAGCGGTGACACAATCGGCCTCGAAGATCATCAGAAGGATCAGGAGCTAAAATGGCAGAAGTTCAATCCCAAAAAACATTCGCGCAGGCGCCGGACGGCGCCTCGGCACCAGATTCACTGACATCCAGCCACAAGTCGATCTGGGTCGAGTATGGCAATACTGCGAGCAGCAGTGCCGTACCGGGAACATCCGGTGACAGCACGATCGTTCAATATGACAAGCTGGGGGCAATCGAGAACACCTATACCATCGGCGGTGAAGCCGACGGCCTGAAAGTAAACCCGGTCACCGGCGATGTCTGGGCCCTGCAAAACCAGGACGGAAACTCCTCGCTGACGCTCATCAACCCGGCCACCAATCAGGTCAGCGATCCGCTGAAATATGGTTCTGGTTATATTTACGGCGACAACTCGACCCGTGGCTTCGACGACGTTGCGTTCGACAAGAGCAAGGTCTTTCTGAGCGAAACGAACCCGGTCAACGTCGGCGACCCGGTCCTTGTGCAACTGGCCAACGGCAACGCACCTTTCGGGACTCTGGAGACGAACAGCATCCTGCGGCTCGGCGACACGGCACCGATCTCGCAACCGGTCAGACGAACCAGGCCTTGCCAGTCAGCGATCCAAACTCTCTGAAGACCCTGCCCGACGGCTCGTTGATCCTGACCAGCGAGAAGGATGCCGCCTTCATTTTCATTCATGACCCCGGCACCGCCAATCAGACCGAGAGTTTCATCAAACTACCGGCGGGCACCGGCACGCCGGACGACGCCGTCGTCCCGACTGCCAGTTCCGGTACCTTCTACATCTCTTCGACCACCAGCAATGAAGTGTTGCAGGTGGCGATGACCGGACTGAATGTGAACGATCTCTATGCGTCGGTCGGCACCAATCTCGATCAGATCGACCCGCAAACGGGCACGGTCACCCCGATTGCGGTCACCGGGCTCTCGGGTGCGCATGGGCTATTGTTCCAGCCGTCAACGACCAACCATTTGATCGCCGACGGATCGTCGTCTCATTCAGCCTCCAGCAGCTCGGCTTGAGTCGGCCAAAGCAGGGCCGTCATCGTTCGGCCCTGCTTACCGCTGGCAGCCCAGTGGCGAGAGTGATCGGCTATAGCCAGCCGAACGCCAGTAGCTCCTCGCGTGTGACCTAGGCAACATCTCTCCGCGTTCCCTCCACCCAAGCGGCGAGCACCCGCCACTACAGCCGCACGAGCACCGCATCAGCCGCAGCACATTGCTGACCGTCCATCTTGTAAAACGCGGCAGGCTCGCGCCTGATTTGACGGCCGCCTCGGACAGCTGGACCGCAATTGCGTAGTCTATGGGGTCACCAGAAGTCCGCGCATCATGCCCGCTGTCGGCATCGAAATCAGCAATCGACAGCGGCATAGACCATGTTGCGCAAGAGCGCTCGATAATGGCGCCGCTGTTCCGGAGACGAGGATGCAACATCAGCAATGCAAACAGGTCCCGCGCCGGGTCCACCCAGAAATAGGTTCCGCCGACGCCGCTCCAGAAATAATCGCCGCGCGATCCGGGGAACGGGGCTTCACCCTCCACGAGCCGAACGGCGAACCCCAATCCGAACCCATAGCCCGGTCCCGGTGGATAATAGCTCCCCTTGCGGATGGAATGGCCGAGATGGTCGGCGGTCATGTAGACCACTGTGGCCGGACTCAAGATGCGCGTGCCGTCCAGGCTTCCGTTCCCCAGCAGCATACGAAGAAGGCGAACGTAGTCGTGAGCCGTTGAGACAAGACCTCCGCCGCCGCGCTGAGCGCGCCGGGGCACGCAGGGATCGAAGAAGCGCGGCAGCCTTCCCGCAGGCTGCGGCAGCGGCTCCGCCACGCGGTCGCGCTTCTCTGCCGGCAACTGGAAATCCGTCTCGTGCATGCCGAGAGGTTCGAACAAGACTTCCTGCAGTACCCGCAGAAGACTGTGGCCGGATACTACTTCAAGGACTCGTCCGAGCACGTCGATTGCGTGACTATAGTGCCAGATGGTCCCTGGCTGATGTTCGAGCGGCAACGCTGCGAGGCGGTCGACAAACGCGGCGTTGGGCAGATCCTCATCGAGAAACCCGTCGGCTACGTAGGCCTGATGTGCCAGGCTATCGCCATGATAGCCGTACGAGAGGCCCGCCGTATGGCGCATGAGGTCCTGAATCGTCGGCAGCGTCCGCGCTGGCACATCCCGCCCCGCGCCGTCTGCCACGCGCAGCCGTGCGAATGAAGGAACGAATTCGGCAACCGGCTGGTCGCAGCACAGCAATCCCGCCTCGACAAGGACCATCGCTGCCGCCGTGACGATTGGCTTGGTCATCGAGTAAATGCGCCAGATCGCGTCCGGCCGCAGCGGGTCACCGTCCGCGACGTTCCGGAATCCGACGGTATGCTCGAAGATCACCCTGCTATAGTTGCCGATCACGATCGTTGCGCCCGGGATGGCGGACGCGGCGACGTCCTTATCGAAACGATCGGCAATTGCCCCCAGACGGCTGGGGGACAATCCCCGTCCGCGGATTGTGGTCGCGATGGTCTCCATCACGTGATCTCCGGTCCTTGGTCAGTTCGAGCGGCATGCGGATCGGCGCCGCGGCCAACGCCGGTGCATTTTAATCTGGCACGCCGGCATTACCGAACGATGTCAGCCTGGCAAGAATGGGTTACGACCGAAACCCTGACCTCTTGTTCCTAGCGGGTCTACTTATTCGCCCCTGGTTGAATTCCGCAAACATAGTCGTGCGTCGAACACGAATCAGTCTCGTTGCTGACGCGCTCTCCTATGCCGTTACGCGGCCTGTGGCACCGATCAGAGAAGCTCGACCGGCAGAGCAAACATATAGCCCACGCCACGCTCCGTCTGGATTATGTGCGGCATAGACGGGTCGATCTCGAGCTTGCGCCGGAGCCGAAGGATCTGCACGTCTATGCTACGATCAAATATGTCTTCGTGGACGCGGGTCGCTTGCAGCAGGTGTTCGCGGGTTAGTGGGCGCTGCGGCGCGTCAAGGAACGCGGTCAGCAGTGCGTACTCGCCTTTGGTTAACGCGACCGGGAGCCCATTCGGGTCGGTCAATCGTCGCACGCGACAATTTGCGTTGGGCCGAATATCTCATCGGCCAGGTCCTGCAGAGTTCGAGCCAGCAGTTCGCGGCCCTCAAGCAGTTCTTTCCGCGCGCGGTGAAAAAGGATTGGAAAGATGTAGTCGCCGGGCAGCGCGTGATGACCATAAAGCCGCATGACAGCGAGGGATGGTTCAAGCACGAGGACGGTAAGCTCGAATTCGGCACCGAGCTCGTCGTGGCCGAAGACAAGTCCATTGTGGCTCTGCTGGGCGCCTCGCCTGGCGCCTCCACTGCCGCGTCCATCGCGGTCGGCGTGCTGGAGAAATGCTTCAAGGATGAGCTGACGCCCAACGGCTGGCTTCCCAGACTGAAAGAAATCATCCCGTGTTATGGCGAATTGCCGATGA
This sequence comes from uncultured Alphaproteobacteria bacterium, assembly GCA_963758595.1. Lineage (GTDB taxonomy): Bacteria > Pseudomonadota > Alphaproteobacteria > Acetobacterales > Acetobacteraceae > JAMXLO01. Next base: position 44,328 of record CAVWWB010000019.1, on the reverse strand, counting down.
AGGATGCCGCGCTCACCCGACAGGTGCGCGCCGATACGGCAGCCGTGCTGCACCTGGATAATGGATGGCAGTTCAAAACGCTCTCGTGCAGATCTCGCTGAAGAATTCGCCGTCCACTGCGATGATGACGACCAGCACCACTCGATTCGTGATTGACCTCGGCGAGGTTTTGCTTGGGCCTAGTCGGAACCGCGTGAAGGCAGGCGAGCGCGCGAAGCAGACGGGATTCGTGATCGCCGGCTTCGTGATAGGCTGCGGCCTCGGCACCGGGTGTCAGGCCGTTACTGGGCTGTGGTCACTGGCACTAGCCGCTGGCCTCGCGCTGGTGGCGCTCGCCATCGCTGTTGCTGCCAAGCTGGACGGCTCTCAGACACAATCCCCTCGTCCAGGATCGCTGGGAAGCAGTCGACCCGAAGGAGACGGTCGGCGCGGGATCCCTGGTCAGTACCCGACTACCGACGGCACGAGGCCGACATGAACAGCACATCGGCCACGAAGGCCGGCTGGCAACGCACTTACTCAAGGCAAGACCAAGCACGCGGCTTGGCGCTCGAAGCCGAGTTTCTATGCCCTTTCGACGGAGGATCGGACGATCAATCCCGAACTCGAACGCTTCATGGCCAAGCGGATGGGCGCCAGGACCATCGAAGTGAAGGCAAATCACCTATCGCAGATATCCCAGCCGAGGTGATCACCCGGTTGATCCTGGAAGCCGCGGGACAGCCGCCTAACTACTCGGCGGTCCTCTTGCAGCGCGGTCCGGTCACCATAGGCACGGATCTTGACCAGTGCCCAGACAGTTTCCAAAACTCGGAACCGGAAACTGCTATCGCGGTTGCGTCGGCGAGTGATGTTCTGCTTGATTGGTTTTCGGTTTAGAGCCGTCGCCCAAGCGTGCTGCAATGCGGCAACCGCCGTGCAGAGGAGGGGGTTATGGTCCCAGTCCCAGAAAAGATCGGTCTGTCGTTGCTTGTGAATGGCGTCGAACGGCAGCTCAGCCTGGCGCCATGGACGACCCTGCTCGATGCGCTGCGCGACCATCTCGGCCTGACTGGAACCAAGAAGGGTTGTGATCATGGCCAATGTGGCGCCTGCACTGTTCTAGTTGATGGTCGCCGGGTCAATGCCTGCCTCACGCTTGCCGTGATGAAGGATGGCGCGACGGTGACAACGATCGAGGGTCTGGCGGCGGATGGTGCTCTGCACCGTTTGCAGCAAGCCTTCATTGATCACGACGCATTCCAGTGCGGCTACTGCACACCTGGCCAGATCTGTTCAGCCGCCGGCATGATCGCCGAAGGCAGGGCGGAGAGTGCCGATGAAATTCGTGAGTTGATGAGCGGCAATATCTGCCGCTGCGGCGCATATCCAAACATTGTGGCGGCGATCCAGCAAGCGATGGGGCTGAGATGATCGGGTTTCAATACGCGCGGGCTTATGATGTTGCCGACGCCGTGCGTCAGATTGCCGCTGACCCGGCCGCCAGATTCATCGCAGGTGGCACGAACCTGATCGACCTGATGAAAAAAGAGGTCGCGCGTCCTTCTCGGCTGATCGACATTTCGCGGCTGCCGCTTACCAACGTAGAGCGGATGGCGAGTGGTGGGGTACGGATTGGCGCGCTCGTGGCGAACTCCGATCTGGCCTATCATCCGCTGATCGCGGAGCGCTACCCCCTGCTTGCGAGCGCGATCTTGGCAGGCGCATCGGCGCAGCTGCGCAATATGGCGTCAACCGGCGGTAACCTGCTGCAACGCACACGCTGTTACTACTTCTATGACGTTGCGACGCCGTGTAACAAGCGCGAGCCGGGCAGCGGCTGCTCCGCCACCAGCGGCATTAACCGCATGCACGCAATCTTGGGCGCGAGCGAGGCCTGCATTGCGACCCATCCATCCGATATGTGCGTGGCGCTCGCCGCACTTGATGCAACGGTTCATGTCACAGGGCCGACTGGTGAGCGCACGATTGCATTTGCTGATTTCCATCGGCTACCAGCGGACACGCCGCAGAACGACACGAACCTGAGTCCAAACGAGATCATCACCGCGGTCGAGCTTCCCTCGCAGGGTTTCGCAGCAAACTACACGTATCTCAAGATCCGTGATCGCCTCTCCTATGCGTTCGCGCTCGTCTCGGTCGCTGCCGGACTCGAGCTCGAAGGCGATACGGTCAGAGAGGCGCGTCTGGCCCTTGGGGGCGTCGCCCACAAGGCTTGGCGTGATGCATCAGCCGAAGCCGCGCTGCGGGGCCAGAAAGCCGATCAATCGACGTTCATACGCGCCGCGGACATCCTGCTGCACGACGCCAAGGGATACGCCCACAACACTTTTAAGATTGACCTCGCTCATCGGGCGATCGTTCGGGCGCTGAAGCAGGCCGCGGCCGGCACGCCGCAGTCGCAGGCCAGCAAGAAAATCGCGTGAGCTGAAAGCGGGTGCTTCCATGACCAGCTATATTGGCACAGCAACATCCCGTATCGACGGCCACGCCAAGGTCACTGGCGCGGCAAAGTATGCGGCTGAATTCGACGCACCGGGCCTTGTGCACGCAAGCGTCGTTACGTCGACGATCGCCAAGGGCCGCATCGCACGCATTGACGCGAGCGAGGCGTTGAGTGTGAGGGGCGTCCTCGCCGTGCTCACACATGAGAACCGGCCACCCATGGCAAGTGCCGACAGTGCCTACAAGGACGATGTCGCACCAGAGGGCTCGCCCTTCCGGCCGCTGTATGATGACCGGATCCGGTTCAACGGCCAGCCGATTGCTCTGGTCATCGCCGACGAGTTGGAGATCGCCCGCTTCGCGGCGTCACAGGTTCGTGTGGAATACGCCGCGGATGAGCATATCACGGACGTGCATCGGCAACGTCATGCAGCCCGCGCGCTGGACGCTTACGCCACAGAGGAAAATCCATTCCTCCCCCCAAGGCCGCGTGGCAGGGTCGACCAGGCCCACGCGGTGGCACGGGTGCGACATGAGGCTGAGTATTATGTACCGATCGAGCATCACAATCCGATGGAGTTGTATGCCTCGACCGTCATTTTCCGGAACGACGGCAAGCTGACGATCTACGACAAGACGCAGGGCGTGCAGAACGTCCAGCGCTATGTCGCCAATGTCCTCGAAATGAAACCGGACGATGTGCGTGTGATGTCACCGTTCGTCGGCGGTGCGTTCGGCTCAGGTTTGCGGCCACAATATCAGGTGATCCTGGCTGCGATAGCCGCTCGCGCGCTGAAGTGCTCCGTGCGTCTCGTGCTCACTCGGCAGCAGATGTATGGGCTTGGCTACCGTCCCGCCATGATCCAGCGGATCGAGGTGGGCGCCAGTCCTGACGGAACCCTCGATGCGATAACGCACGAAGCGCACACAGTGACCTCGCAATACGAGATCTTCCACCAACAGGAAACAGGCTGGTCCGGGCTGCTCTATACCTACCCTCATGCGAAGCATGCGCATAAGCTGGTGAGCCTCGATCTCGCAACCGGATGCGATATGCGCGCTCCGAGCGCAGCAACGGGTGTCTATGCGCTGGAATGCGCCATGGACGAACTTGCAGTGGCCCTGAAGAGCGATCCGCTCGAACTCCGCCTGCAATGTTACTCGGATCGCGACCAGCACCGCGACCTGCCGTACGGCAGCAAGAACCTGCGCGATTGTTACCAGCAGGGTGCTGCAGCCTTCGGTTGGGAGAAGCGCAGCCCCGAGCCGCGCTCGATGCGCGACGGTACAGACCTGGTGGGCTGGGGTATGGCGACCGGCATCTGGGAAGCGCTGCAGGTGCCAATCGCCGTACGCATCGTGCTGACCGCGAATGGCCATGCGGAAGTCGCCTGTGCAACCTCCGATATCGGCACTGGCACTTACACGATCATGGCCCAGGTTGCGGCTGACATGCTTGGATTGCCGCTCGACAACATCACGATCAGGCTTGGTGATTCGACGCTGCCCCAATCGCCCGTCGAAGGCGGATCGTGGACAGCCGCCTCTGTGGCGAATGGGATCGCCACGACCGCCTGGGCGGTTCGGAAGGAGCTGCTGGACCTGGCGCAAGGCATGCCGGACTCACCGCTATCTGGTGTGACCCCTGATCAGATCGCATTGCTGGAAGGCAGGCTTGTCAGCAAGCGAGACGCTTCGCGCGTGGTGTCGATAGCAGATGCAATGCGGCATGGCGGAGTGGACCGAATCGAACAGGAGAAGACCACCACCTTTGGTGATGGCGGCTCGCATGCGCATAATACGCACTCGGCGATTTTCGCCGAAGTAAAAGTCGATGAGCAACTCGGGGTAATCCGCGTCACCCGTGTGGTCAGCGGGGTCGCGGCCGGCCGCATTCTGAACACCAAGACGGCGAGCAGCCAGATCATTGGGGGCATCGTTTGGGGTATCGGGATGGCGCTGCACGAAGAGACGCTTATCGACCACAAATTCGGCCGCATCATGAATGCGGACATCGCGGAATACCATGTGCCGGTGAACGCCGATGTACACGACATGAAGGTGATCTTTGTCGATGAACCGGACGACATCATCAATCCCCTTGGTATAAAGGGGCTGGGCGAGATCGGCATCGTTGGCGTCGCAGCGGCGATAGCGAATGCGATCTACCACGCCACTGGGAAACGTATACGCGACCTGCCGATCACGCTGGACAAACTGCAGCGATGAGCCAAGGAACGCTCAGCGGCGGGTGTGACCGAAATACCGAAGTGAGTTGTGGGCGCGGGCCACGTCGTCGTCTCGTTCGGCTCGCTTCTATGCCAGCGCCTTGCCTTTCGTCTCGATGGCCCCCAGCAGATCCTTCCAGGAACTCGACGAAGCCCTTGGCCCCTTCGTCCTGCAACTGCCTGGCAAGCGTGGCGAGATCGACACCGGCGCGCGTGATCGCCACCAGCACCGTCTCGGCGTCACCGCCATCGCGCGGCATCGCCCGATCCACCGCGCCATGCTCGGCGAATGCGAGCAGTGTCTCCTCCGGCATGGTGTTCACCGTGTTCGGCGCCGCCAGAGCGCCGACATACAGCACATCCGGCGCCTGTGGATCCTTGGTGCTGGTACTGGCGAACAGCAGCCGCTGCGGACGCGCGCCATATCCCTCAGCCGCTGCCAGCGCTCCGACTCCAGCAGGTCTGCGGTATGCCTTGTAGCTCTGCTGCGAGACCGCGATGCCAAGCTCGTTCGCGAAGCTCCGCCGGCACTCTCTCCAGTGTCGCCTTGTCCCAGCGGCTGACGAATAGCGAAGCGACAGACCGCACGTCCGGGTCCAGGCCGGCCGCCACGCGCCGCTCGAGGCCGCGCATATAGGCATCGGCGGCGCGCACGTAGTCGTCGCGCGAGAACAGCAACGTGACGTTGATCGGCACACCCGGCGAATATGGCCTCCTCGATGGCGGGCAGACCCTCCAGGGTTCCCGGGATCTTGATGAACAGATTGGGACGCTTGGCCTTCGCATGCAGCGAGCGCGCTGCGGCCACGGTCTTCACCGTGTCGTGGGCAAGCAGCGGTGAGACCTCTAGCGACACCCAGCCATCCACCGCCGGCGGTTCGCTTGTGGATCGGCGCGAACATGTCGGCAGCCCTGGTCAGGTCCTGAATGGCCAGTTCGAAGAACAGCGCTTCGCTGGTCTTGCCGGCACGCGCCTGTCGGCTGATATCCTCATCGTAGGCTTCGCTGTGCGTGATTGCATGATCGAAGATCGATGGGTTCGAGGTGAGACCGGTCACCGACAGCTCGTCGATATACCGCTGCAGCGTGCCGCTGGTCAGCAGATCGCGGGTGATGTTGTCCAGCCACAGGCTTTGACCGAGCGCATGGAGCTGCTCTCGTCGCCTTCATAGTCCCCTCCTTTCACGGTTTTTACGCTGGCACACGTCATCCCGTTGTGTCCATCAAAGGATCCGGGTTGGCGTCGCGCCCAAATGACCATGATCAGCTTCTTAGCCCTGCTTCTCCACGTGGCCGCCGAATGCGAATCGCATTGCCGAAAGGACGCGGTTGGCGAAGTCGGCGTTGCCGCGCGAATTCGAACCGGGAATACAGCGCGGCACTGATCACAGGCGCAGGCACGCCTTCGTCGATCGCAGCATGCAGCGTCCACCGGCCCTCGCCGGAATCAGAGACGCGGCCCTGGAAATTCTCCAGCTCGGGATCCTGGCGCAATGCCCCGGCGGTAAGGTCGAGCAGCCACGAACCCACGACGCTGCCACGCCGCCACATCTCTGCGACCTGCGCCACATCGATTTCGATATTTGTAGTGATCGGGTTCGCGCAGCGGCGTAGTCTCAGCGTCCACCTCCTGATGGCGCAGACCGATATCGGCATTCTTGATGATGTTGAAGCCTTCGGCGAACGCCGCCATCATGCCGTACTCGATGCCGTTATGGATCATCTTGACGAAGTGGCCGGCGCCATTTGGGCCGCAATGGAGATAGCCATACTCGGCCTGCGATGGCTCCCCGGTGGTACCCGGTGTACGCGGCGCCGCTCCACACCAGGTGCCAGTGAGCGGAAGATCGGATCGAGGTGCTTCACGATCGCCTGCTCGCCGCCAATCATATGGCAGTAGCCGCGCTCGAGGCCCCATACGCCGCCACTGACCCCGACATCGACGTAATGCAGGCCCTTGGCCTTTAACTCGCCTGCACGGCGAATGTCGTCATGGTAATAAGAGTTGCCGCCCTCGATCACGATATCGCCCGGCTCCAGCAGGGGCACCAGCGAATGCAGCACCGGATCCACCGCGGCGGCGGGTAGCATCAGCCATACCGCGCGGGGCTTTGACAGCATTTGTACGAAGTCGGGCAGCTTGGTCGTGCCTCTGGCGCCCTTGGCCACCGATTGCTGCACAGTGTCCGGATTCGTGTCATTTACCACGCATTGGTGGCCTGCCTTAAGCAGCCGCTCCACCATGTTCGCGCCCATGCGGCCGAGGCCGATCATGCCTAGTTCCATGTCAGTCTCCGTTGTTGATCAACTGTGCATTCGGTCATTGCTGCGTCGCCCTTAGCCGCCGTGCTGCGCGATTTGTTGCTTTGCGGTTGTCACGACATGGTCTGGCGTAAACCCGAATTTGGTGAGCAGGCCCTTGAGCGGCGCGGAGGCGCCGAACGTGTGCATACCCACGATCGCACCCCGCCGCCCCACGTAGCGCGCCCACCCGAGTGTTGCCGCCTGCTCCACTGCGACGCGCGCAGCAATCGCCTCCGGCAGCACTTGCTCTTGATAGGCTTGGTCCTGCTGCTCGAACAACTCCCAGGACGGCATGCTGACCACACGCGCGGGGATACCCTCCGCGGCAAGCTGTTCCGCGGCGAAGATGCAAAGCGAAACCTCGCTGCCCGTGCCGATAAGCAGCACCTTCGGTGGCGCACCACCGAGGTCGGCGAGCACATAGGCGCCGCGCGCTACGCCCGCGGCAGAAGCGAAGCGGTCGCGGTCCAGCGTCGGCAAAGCCTGCCGGCTCAGGATCAGGCAGGCAGGCTGATGCTTCGACTGCAGCAGAACACGCCAGCTCTCCACCACTTCATTGGCGTCGCAGGGCCGCAACGTGATCAGCCCCGGCACGGCGCGCAAGCCGGCAAGCTGTTCGACCGGCTGATGCGTCGGTCCGTCCTCGCCGACACCGATCGAGTCGTGCGTGAAGATGTACAGAACCGGCAGTTGCATAATGGCGGATAGCCGGATCGGGTTTCGCATGTAATCGGAGAAGATCAGGAAGCCTGAACCGAACGGCCGCAGTTTGGCCAGTGCCATGCCGTTCAGCGTCGCACCCATCGCGTGTTCACGGACCCCGAAATGCAGGTTGCGGCCGCGATGATTGTCCGGCTGGAAGTCGCCGGCTTCGGTGAAGGTCAGACGTGTCTTCGTGGAAGGGGCCAGGTCGGCAGCACCGCCAATCAGCCACGGGAGGTGCTGCGCGATCGCATTCTCGACCAGCCCCGAAGAATCGCGGCTGGCGATGCCTTTCGGGTCAGCTGCGAATTTCGGGATTGCTGTGGTCCCAGCCCGCCGGCAGGTCGCGCACCTGCATCGCCTCGAACTGCGCCGCGAACTCGGGATAGCTCTCGCGGTATCGGGCGAACAGCGTGCGCCATTGCGCATGCTTCGTGGCGCCGCGCTGGCCGATGCCGTCGGCAAAATGCTGATAAACGCCATCCGGCACCAGGAACTGGGCATCTGGAGGCCAGCCATAGAACCGCTTGGTGTCTCTGACCTCGTCCTCGCCCAGCGGTTCGCCATGCGCTTCGGGCGTGTCCTGCTTGTGCGGTGCACCATAGCCAATATGACTCTCGATGATGATCAGCGTTGGCCGGCCGCGTTCCCGCGCGGCGAGGTCGAAGGCGCCAAGCACTTCCTTCTCGTCATTGGCATCGCGTACATGCTGCACGTTCCAGCCATATCCGAGAAAGCGCGTCGCCACGTCCTCGGTAAAGGCGATCTCGGTGTGACCTTCGATGCTGACGCGGTTGGAATCGTAGATCCAACAGAGCTTCTCAAGTTTCAGATGCCCGGCGAGAGACGCCGCTTCACCCGAAATTCCTTCCATCATGCAGCCGTCGCCACACAACGCATAGGTGCGCCAGTCCACCACCTCCAGCCCGGGGCGGTTGAAATAGGCGCCTAGCCACCGTTCGGCGATCGCGAGCCCGACGCTCATGGCGACCCCCTGGCCGAGTGGCCCGGTGGTCGCCTCCACGCCCGAGGTGAGGTGGTATTCGGGATGACCTGGGCAGGCGCTGTCGAGCTGACGGAAAGCCTTGATGTCGTCGAGCGTCACCGAGGGACGGCCCAGCTGCTGGTACTCCGCATCCACTGCCTGCGTTTTCGTGAGGTGCAGGAGTGCATAAAGCAGCATAGAGGCGTGGCCGGCCGAGAGGATGAAGCGGTCGCGGTTCGGCCAGATCGGGTCTGCCGGATCGAAGTTCAGCCGCTTCTGCCATAGGCCGTAGGCCACCGGCGCCATGCCCATGGGTGTGCCGGGGTGGCCGGACTTCGCTTTCTGGATCGCGTCGATCGCCAGCGTGCGGATCGTGTTGATGCAGAGCAGGTCCATCTCGCTCGCGGTCATGCACAATTCCCTTCCATGTCACGCTTGCTGATCAATGCAGCTCGCATCCCAACCAAACACGCTCACCTATGTGCCGACATTTGCACGATCTTGTGCAGTTACCATCCGGACCTTCTGGCTGCCGGCCGCTCACGCACAGAACATAAACGTGAGCGCGGCAAAAGCCAAAGAATCAGGGGTGCGGCCGCCTTCCACGTCAGCCCCCCAGGTCAAGCCAGGATACCAATACAAAAGCCGGTCGGGGCGCATCGGTCGGCGCGCGGGAATCTCAGTCTGCGAGATGCTTGGACTTGTTCGGTGACGCGTTGCGCTTGACCTGCAACCGACCGCCCGCGTCCCCGTTCCTGCAGAGCCAACGAACGGGAGCGACCTATGGCCGACGAGAAGATGAAGTCTGAGGATACAGTCCCGCAAGCTGATAAACAGGCTCACACGGATATCGCGCAGCACGAGGGGCTGGACGGAGAACAGGCCAAGGTGATCAATCAGAAAGACTCGGAGAAGCAGAAGAAGGAGTGATCGAGAATGGTCCCTGTCAGCCCCACTGGCAGGGACCATTGTAGCTCCTTCACCCAAGGCGGGTACGCACAGTGTGTATTGCGGCCGTCCGTGTGTGCGGGGCCAGAGCCGGTTACTGCGGCGCGTCGACCGCGGTGAAGTATTGCGCGCGGGTGAGCGGATCCATGCTGCCCAGCCCGATCAGGACAATCATCCAGAAGATCGCCATTACAGCAAAGCCACGGATGAGGATCGGCCCGCGGCCGACATGCATAAAGAAGAAGGCGACCAGCGCCACCATTCCAGCGGCCGCGATCAACAGCACCGGGCGCAGCGAAGCGGGCATCTGGACGAAACTGACGCCGAACTCCAATCCCCAAAGCAGGATCAGGGCGACCCAGCCGAGGAAGAGCCGACCGAAACCGGGCGGCATCAGACCCGCCCGATCAGGTAGATCAGCGGGTACAGGACGATCCAGATCATGTCGACGAAGCTCCAGTAGATCCCGGTTATCTCTACCGCGCTGTGGCTGCGGGCAGAAAAAGCTGCCACGCCGCGCGCATCCATATGATGAGCGCGACCAGCCCTATGCCGACGAGCATGTGCACCCCGTGCAGGGCGGTACTGACGAAATAGAATACGTAAAACAGATGCGCGCCCTTGGCATCCGGTCCGGTATACTTGAATGCGGGATCGGCAAAGAAGGTGTGCTTGTGGATGTCGTCCATCCACTCCAGGCCGAATTTCAAGGTACAGAAACGTAAACCCCAGGACCAGGGTCAGCACGCAGCACTGAATGAGCCGGCGCACGTTGCCGGCTCGGATATAGGCAAGTCCAGTGGCATAAACGAAGCTGCTGGTGATCAGAATGATCGTGTTGACTGTGCCGATCCACAGCTCCGTATCCTTTGCGCCTGCATCAAAACCCTTCTGAGCAAAATGACGGCAGAACACCCAGGCGAGAAACAGGCCGCCGAAGAACAGCGACTCCGAGGCAACAAACAGCCACATGCCGGCCATCGACGTGCCTGACTGATGTTGGGCAGAGGAGTATTGGAAACTATGCGGCAGTGCGGTCGTCAGACATGATGCTGCACCACCTCGGGTGGCGGATACGAGTACGGGTCCTCGGTGACGACCGGCGTCACGGCGAAGTTCTTGGCGGGTGGGGGCGACGCGGTCTGCCACTCGAGCCCTGTTGCGCCCCAGGGATTACTGCCGGCCCGCTCCCCGTGAAACAGCGACCAGCCAAGATACAGCAGCGGCAGCAGGTAGCCCGGCAGCAAGGATGGCGGTACCCGCCGAAGACAGCACGTTGAGCACCTGAAATTCGGGCGGATAGTGATGATATCGCCGCGGCATGCCGAGCCAGCCCAGATAGAACTGCGGGGCAAAGGTCAGATTGAAGCCGAGAAAGATCGTGATCGCGGCAAGGCGCCCCCAGGACTCGGGATACAGACGGCCGGTGATCTTCGGCCACCAGAAGTGCAGCCCGCCGAAGAACGCGGTCACCATGCCGCCCACCATGATGTAGTGAAAGTGCGCGATGACGAAATAAGTGTCGTGCAGATGCACGTCCGCCGCGAGTGCCGCGACCCACAACCCGAACAGACCGCCGATGGTGAACAGGCCGACGAAGCCCAGTGCGTAGAGCATCGGCGCCTCGAAGTGGATGAAGCCCTTGTGCAAGGTGGCGACCCAGTTGAACACCTTGATCGCCGATGGGACGGCGACCGCGAAGGTCAGAATCGAGAACACCAGCGCGGAATAAACCAACTCGCCGGACACGAACATGTGGTGGCCCCAGACGAAGAAGCTGATCACCGCTATCGAGATGCTCGCCCAGGCAATGAATTCGTAACCGAAGATGCGCTTGCGGGAGAAGCACGGGATAATCTCGCTGACCACACCGAAGCCCGGAAGGATCATGATGTATACTGCAGGGTGCGAGTAGAACCAGAACAGATGCTGGAACAATAGCGGGTCCCCGTGTATTGCGGGGTCGAAGATGCCGACGCCGAAGAACCGTTCCACACCCAGCAGCAGCAGATTGATCGCCAGCACCGGGGTTGCGAGCACATAGAGAACACTGGTCGCATAAAGCGACCAGCAAAATATCGGCATCTTGTGCCAGTTCATGCCTGGAGCACGCAGCCGGTGAATGGTGATGATAAAATTGAGCCCGGTCGCGATCGAAGAGAAACCGGTGAAGATGATGCCCACCAGCACCAGTTCGACATGGCCATGGGCAAAGCTGGACGACAGGGGCGTATAGAACGTCCAGCCGGTGTCCACGCCACCGACGAACAGACCGTACAATGCGAACACGCCGCCGATGTTGAAGAGATACCAGCTCATCAGGTTGATCTTGGGAAATGCCAGATCCCGGGCACCCAGCATCAGTGGCAGCACGAAATTGCCGATGACGGTCGGGACCACCGGCACCAGAAAGAACCAGACCATGATCACGCCGTGCATGGTGAACAGGCGGTTGTAGGTCTCGGGATCCTTCAGCAGCCCCTGAGGAACGACGAGGTTCAGCCGCATCAGCCCGGCTGCGATGCCGCCGACGAAAAAGAACGCCGTCGTGGACAGAAGATAGAGCACGGCGATGCGCTTATGATCGGTGGTGAGCAGCCAGCTTGCCAGGCCGAACTTGTCGGTGAGATAACTCTTTTCGATCTCCGCGGCTTCTACGACAGTTGACGGCTCCGCTCATGACTGGCGCTCCGGCCCGAGGGACTGGATGTAGGCGATGATCTTCAGCAGATCTTCCTCGCTGATCTGGCCGGCAAAGGAGGGCATGACCGGCGGATAACTGGCGACCCGCACGGTTTCCGGCAGCAGGATGCAGTCACGGATGTAGCGGTCGTCGGCGGTGACGATCCGGCCATCGGTCAGCGCCACCGGGCTGCCGTATAGTCCGGCGAGTTGCGGTGCCCGCACCAGACTGCCCGATTGCTGCCCGCCGGCACCGTTGGACCCGTGGCAGCCGCTGCAGCCGTATCGCATGAACAGGACCTGACCCTGCGCCACCAGGCTTTGCGAGGCGCCGTTCTGTTCCAGCCAACGGCGATAGTCGGGAGCCGACAGCACGACAATCCGGCCGACCATGCTGGCGTGCAGCGTGCCGCAGAACTGCGAGCAGAACAGGTGATACGTGCCAATCTCGGTCGGCTTGAACCAGACCGTATCGTAGCGGTCCGGCAGCACGTCGTGCTTGATCCGGAAAGCCGGCACGAAAAAGTCGTGGATCACGTCTTCCGAAGTCAGCACAACCTCGATCGGCGTGTTGACCGGCACATGCATCGCGTTGATTTCTCGCTGACCGCCCGGATGCTCCACCTTCCACATCCATTGCTTGCCGATCGCATAGATTTTTATCGCGTTGGCGGGTGGCTGCTGCAGATCGCACGAAAAGATGTGCGCCCCAGATGAAGAAGCCGAAGAACACCATCAGTGTGGCGGCCGTCCAGCCGGTCTCTATACGCCATGTCCGCTCGGCAATCTGGCCGCGATCGATGCCGCTGTTGTGCCGATAGCGCCAGAGGAAGGTCATCATCAGACCGAATACCATGGCCAGCACGGCGCAGGACAACAGCAACAAGACCCAGCAGCAAATGATCGACTTCCGGCGCATAGCCGGCCGCGGCCGGGAGCCAGAGCCTCATGACCGATACTCCCGGCGGAACAACAGCAATCCGAAGGCCGCCAACCGTCACGACCGTCAGACGCGGCGGCGAGCTTGAGGAGCTTCAGGATGGACAGCGTGTACCGACCCGTCGTCGCGTCGTAGTGAAAGCACAGCAGCAGGACCGGAGCCGCGGCAGCCCTGATTGTGCCCTGATCTGGCCTGGGCGAGAGCGACGCGCAGATCGCCAGGTGATATCCCAGGCCGAGAAGATAGGACGACACCTCGCCATCGGGCGTTGACAATGACCAGCCCGGTCGGATGGATGAACTGCTTGAGCGCCGGATCAAAATGGCCCTGATAACCCACGGCGTTGGTCAGGTCGGCGAGCGAGCTGCTGATCGCCGGTCAGGTAGTGGAAGCCATGAGCAGCGCCCGGCAAAGGGAAGGCGGCGATGTCGGCCGCCTTGGCGCTGCGTGCATCGGACGCGGTTTCGCTGCGGGTCGATCGAGATGACCGCCAAAGCTGTAGTCTCGCCCGGCGACGAGCGAGGTTGCACTGATCGCGCTGAGCAGTGTGCTGCGCACCAGGCCGCAAAGATTGGGGCAGTGATAATAGCCGAACACCAGAATCAGTGGCCGGCCGTGCTGCAGGCTCAGCCAGGCGGATCTGACGGCCAGTTTCGTCGTGGAATACGGCCTGCGATGGAAGCTGCGCGCCGGGATGCTGGACCCAGCGAAAGCCGGAAAGATCCGGTGGTGCTGCGTGAACAGCGACAGGCATCAAAAGCAACGCGACAACGAGCACACGCGCAATCACGGCGCCGGTCCCATGGCAATAGTCGACTCGCCTGTGCCGGTTTGCGGTGGTGGGCCAGCCCGGAATACCGCGTCTCGGCAACCCTCTTCATGGCCACATCTATCGGAATGCGGACGATCTGGTGCGCCTTGTCCACCCAACCATACGTCGTGAGTTGCTCGCTCTCGGCGGCGAGGAAGCGTTGCATTTCCTGTCGGGGGCTGGGTTGCAGTCGCGGCTCGGGATAAATGGCAGCGGTGACTTCAGCGTACGATCGGTACCCGGCAGAGGGAACAGCCACAGGACCCCAAGCGTGACGATGGCAATGAAAACAGCAGAAGTCCCGAAGGCGCCGCCGATGAAGCGCCGGCCAAAGCTCCGCGCCCTCGTGAGCAGCGGCGGGCAACACCAATCTCGCCCTCGGGCGTTGTTTTGACCAATTCTCCGGAGAATGGTGCCGAAGCCACGCCGCACAGTCACCACGAACAGCCAGCCGAGGTGGCTTGAACGCAAGTGAGCCACAAAAAGCACCGCAACGCTGCCGAGATATCATGCGCCAGGTCGCGATGGCGACCGTTGCTGCTTCGGTTCGCAAGCCAGATTCGCGTTGTCTTATGCATGGGTCTGCCGTGCGGCTTTGGACATGAAGGCAAAGCGGGGCGCGCTGAGGGTGACGCCGGCAGCAAGGCCTAGCACAGCGAGCATTGCCACGATATCGATCCAGTTGAAGCCCCGCGGGGATGACGGCAGAACAAGCCACCAGGCACGCGGAATTTCCGCAACGACCAGGATCGGCGGCCATGACAGCGAGCATCCGCGCGATCGTTGCATCTGTGGCCATAGCAGAACGAAGAACGGAATGAAGAAGTGCAACAGGGCAATCAACCCGGCGATCCATGCCCAGCCAGAGCTGATCCGATGCACATACCAGGCCGCCTCTCCTGGCAGGTCCGAATTCCAGATCACCAGGATCTGCATGAAATCGAGATAGGCCCAGAAGATCGTCAGGGCCAGCATCAACTTGCCCAGGTCCTCGCGCGGCGTCGGTTCAAGCGGCGCGATCAGCAGTGCAGCGAACGTTGCAAGCGACAGTGCGAAGAGCACGCCTTCGGCTGACACCAGCATTCCATAGACACTCGATTTGAATTCCGGCTCGAGTGAAAGAGTGGAGTTGATCGCAGCGAAAGTAACGCTGAGCTCCAGCAAAATCAGGCAAGGTGCGGCGATCCGGTACAGCATTGGTTGCGGATCGGTTCGACGCATGCGCCAGCAGTGTCATGGCACCGATCGCAAGCCAGACAACGGCATAACCGATACCGCGACCGTAGAAGAATCCCGGAATTAAGATACCAGGTGTTCAACAGACCCTTGGCGCTGTCCGGATGCATCCACGGATACAGCCGCCCGGCCAGGGCAGCGATAGGAATAATCGCAAGCAGGACGACGGCAAGCGCGGCAGCGCCAAAAGCGAGCTGAGGGCGTATCGCCCAACCCCAACGACCCCCGGTCAAAGCGTGAACATGGATCAGCGCGATGCTGCCGAGTGGCCATCCGACGACCAGAATCACCGCGGCAAGCCAGCGCGTAGGCGAATGCTCCGGGATCGATCAGCCAGCCCGCAATGCTGCCCACCAATACCGGCCACACCGGCGACCCAGGCCGTGATTTCGGCCCTGCGGCGCATCATTTCAGCGAAGCCCGCTGCTCGGGCGGGACGTCATCGAGCGTGGCGTGACGAGCGAGCTGCAGCGCGCGAATATAGGCGGCAATCGCCCAGCGGTCCTGTGGCTGGACTCGATCAGCGAATGAATACATGGCACCATAGCCGGCTGTCATCACGTCGTAAAAATGCTGCACCGGTGCATTCAGCAGGCGAGGGATTGTGTAATCTGGCGGCGGCGGAAAACCGCGCTGCACGATCATGCCGTGGCCATCGCCCAGTTCGGAATGACACGGCGTGCAGTAGATGCGAAACCGTTCCTGCCCCCGCTGAAGCAACGCCAGTGTTACGGGCGGGGGCGTCGTCGGCTCGTGATCGAATTCGACCGTGTTCTCCGGCTGGGCCGCGGGACCGACCTCCGGCGTATAGGTCTTCTGCTTCGGCTGATCGATCATGTAGTCGCAGCCGGCGACCAGCAGCGAACGCGACCAGGATGAGGCGGAGCCTGTTCACTCCGAGGGGATCCCCTCGATCACGCAGTGGATGATGCCGGGCAAGAAGATCACCGGCCCGCGAAACACGCGAAGCATCATCGCTGTCCACCGCCACTATCCAGAGATCACGCATTGCCCGGCGCATTGATTGGCAGTTGTCGATCGGCTCATAGAGCCGCGGCATGCGGTTGATCACGAAATAGCCGATGAACCCGGCGACAACGGCGCTGAGGATACCGAGCTCGAAGGTGATAGGCACGAAAGCGGGCCAGGACAACAGCGGACGGCCACCGATATCGATCGGCCAATTCCACACGTTCACCCAGGTCAGCAGAAAGAAGAACCCGCAAAACCCGACCATTCCGGCGATGAACATGATCAGCGGCAACGGCGATCCAGTGGGATGCTCATCCAGCGGCTTGGGCGTGTATGTCTCGAAACTGAATTGCTGCTCGCGAAGCGCGGTGAGTGCCTTGACCAACTCGGCCTCGCTCTCGAACGCCGCCAGGATCCCGCTCATGCTGCGCGTTCGCTCCGCCTTGCGCAGCACGAGTGAGCGCATTTCGTGCATCGAGATGACGGGCATGAACCGGATCGCGACCAAGATTCCTGTCAGGAACAGGCCCACAGTGCCGATGAGCGTGGACCAGTCCCAAAACGTGCCGTGAAACACGCCCCACGCCGACGGCATGCGCGGTCGGTGCAGGCTGGTCACGACAATTTCGTAGCGCTCGAACCACATGCCGATGACGACGCCCAGGCTGATGATCAGGACGGCAGGCTGGATCATGCGCAGGCGGCGGAACCAGAAAAGCTGCGGCAGCAGGATGTTGAAGCAGATTGTCGATCCAGTAGACATACGCGTAATAGCCAAACACGCGCTCCCGGAACATCACGTGCTCGGCTTTATCATTGCCGTAGTAGGTGGTGAATGCGTCCATCAGATAGGAGTAAGCGAGGCAGAGTGAACTGGCGAGCAGCAGTCGGCAGAGCACGTCAAGGTGACGGCCAGTGATCACGCTTTCAAGCCGCATCAGGCGGCGCAGCGGGATAATCAGCAGCAAGACGATTGCGAAAGCCGAGAGAAGGGCGCCGAAGACAAAGAAGAACGGAAACTGCGTTGAATGCCAGCCCACGGTGGCGGCCCCAGCGAAGTCCAACCCCACGCACGAGTGGATCGAAACGACCACCGGCGCCATGATGGCGGCCAATACGCTGTACATGGCATAGAGGTGCTTCCATTGGCTTGAGGAGCCTCGGAACCCCATTGCGAAGAAGCCGTACATGACCTGCTTGATGCGCGTGCTGGCGCGGTCCCGCATGGTGGCAAGGTCAGGCAATAGCCCCACGTACCAGAACATGACGGAAGTGAGCACATAGGTGTAAAGCGCCCAAAAGTCCCAGACCAACGGGCTGCGGAACTGCTCCCAGGTCCCCATCGTGCTGGGATAGAAGAACAGCCAGTAGGCGAACCAGGGCCGCCCGAGATGGATAATCGGGTAGATGCCGGCGGCGGCGGCACCGAACAGCATCATGGTCTCGGCGATACGGTTGATCGACGTCCGCCAGTCGACGCGCACCAGATAGAATAGTGCGGAAATGATGGTGCCGCCTGAGGCGATGGCGATCCACCAGACGTAACTCAGGATCGCAAAACCCCACATCACCGGCCAGTTGAGACCCCAGATGCCGATGCCGTTGACGAACAGATAGCCGAGTGACACCAGCAGCCAGAGTGCGGCTAGCGAGCAGGGGATCAGCGCCAGATACCACCAGAGAAAGCCACGCTCGCGGGTGGCGAGAGCGGCGATGCGATCGGTCAGCGACGCGATGGTGACGTTCGGGTCCAGAACCGGGTCGTCGAGGCGCGGCGGCACCATCTGGCCACGCTTCGGGCGCTCAACGAGTGCCCGATGAAGCCCATCCGATCCACTGAAACGCCGCTCATAACAGCCATCCGTTTGGCCGGCCGGCGTCGAGTCTTGTTTTGCGCGCGGCCACCATTGGCGTGTCATGTAGATATGCCTTCGGCATGATACCGCTTGGCGTGAATCGGGTCGCATGCTGCGCGGCATCATGCGCGCTCCGGCCCGGTGTTGATGTCTGGGTTCGGATTGCGCACCACCGCCTCGTAGGTCGTGCGCGGGTGTGTGGCCTGGTCTTCAAGCATCGCGAAGTCGAGCGGGCTTGCCTTGCGCTTCACCACCTCGTCGTCGGGATTGTGCAGGTTACCGAAGGTGAAGACCTGGGTCGGGCACGCCTGCTGGCAGGCCGTCTTGATGGTGCGCTCGGGACGGTTCTCGCGATCCGCGGCGACACGTTCCTCGGCGATGCGCTGCACGCAGTAGGTGCACTTCTCCATCACCCCGCGACCGCGCACGGTTACGTCCGGGTTCCACGACCCGGCGTGGCCGCGGCTGCTGATTGCCGTAGCCATAAAAGTTGAACCGGCGCACCTTGTAGGGGCAGTTGTTGGAGCAGAACCGCGTGCCGATACAGCGGTTGTAGATCATCAGGTTCAGTCCCTCGGAATCGTGGTTCGTCGCCATGACGGGACACACGATTTCACAGGGCGCCTGTTCGCAGTGCATGCAGAGCACGGGCTCGAAGAACTTGTCGGGGTTGTCGACGCCGCCCTCGTGATACAGGTCGATGCGTAGCCAGTGCATCTCGCGCTCGAGATAGACCTGTTCCTTGCCGACGGTCGGGATGTTGTTCTCGGACTGGCAGGCGATGACACAGGCGTTGCAGCCGATGCATGCGTTCAGATCGACGCTCATCGCCCATGCGGCAGGTCCGGGAGGCACCCATCGGTACAGATGCGGCTCCGAATGCTCGTTGTGGGCAAAGTCCGGCTTCTGTCGGAAATCGGAAAGCGTGACCGTGCTTCAGGATCTTGTCGTCTGCCTGAAGCAGGATGTTGTGGTGCACCGTACTGGCGAGCCTGGTGTGCCCCTTGGCGCGCGCGAACGTCGGGGCGAGTTGCCAGCCGGTCAGTGGATAGTAGTTGACGCCCGCTCCTTGGCCCACCGCGCCGACCTGGGTGCGGCCGCCACCCAGTGGGGCTGTGACAACATCAGGTGCCTGGCCGGGCACGATCCATACTGGCGCGGTGACCGATGCATCGCCAACCTTGACCAGCACGTTGTCGCCGTTGGCGAGGCCGAACTTGCTTGGCGAGCGCCGGAGCAATGTGCAGCGGGTTGTCCCAGGTGAGCTTGGTGATCGGGCGCGGCAGTTCCTGCAGCCACGGATTGTTGGCGTGCCGCCCGTCCCATAGCGACGGCATCAGGCCGGAACACGCAGGTGTCAGGTCACGTTGCGGCGGAGCCGGCGGCATGTTGTGTGCCGGCATCGGCGACGCAGTGGTGCATCTGCGCGCGCGCTTGCTGTGCCGGCAACAACGCCGCGGACCAGAGCCTCACTGCCAGGCAGTCGCGAAATCACCCTCGAAATTCGGCTTCCAGGTCTCCTGCACGAGTTCGATGTCGGTCGGTGCGGTCGTTCCCGCCAGCAGCGCAAGCATTTCGGCTGGGCCGTAACCACTGAACAGCGGCATCGCCTGGGGCTGCATGATTGTCGCCGTGCCGTCGTGCCCGCGCGCGTCGCTCCAGGTTTCCCACGGGTGCTTCATCGGAATGGACCACCGCGCGGCGTTGGTGGTCTCGTTCGGCTGAACCGACAGTGCGATGCTGAGCGGAACCCGTTGCAACGCTTCAGCGAAGCGAAGATCGGCAGGTGCCGCCCAAACCGGGTTCTGGTCGATGATGACCAGCGTGCTCACCTTGCCCGCGTTCATATCCTGAACCAATTCCCGCAGCGATGCGGACTGGTCCTGGATCGCGTGCGCAACCGGCTGGATCAGTTCATAGGTGATGTTCCGACCACCCAACGCCTCGTTGATCGCGTGCACCAGGGCGTGGGTCTCCGGCTGGCTGGTCCGGGCCAACATGCACGAACGCTCGGCCGCGGTTCGCCATCAGATGTCAGCGACGATCGGCCCGGCCCATCTGAGGCGCATCGGATGGGGGCGCGCCGCTATTCAGCACGCCGGCGGCGAGCGCAAGTACGAACCTGTGCAGTTCAGCAGGGCCGGCGGCGAAATGGTTGTCGGCGATTGCGCCCATACGTAGTGGCACTGGACTCGACGACATAGAGCCGGCTCATTTTCTGGGTTCGCGTCGGATTCCGGCGAGACGCGTAGTCGCGGCCGTAGCGTACCCAGCCGGGCGCCGAGGAAAGCAGATCGCTGTCGATCGCGAGGATGACATCGGCCTGATCGAGATGCGCGACAAGTTCCAGTGGCGTGCCATAGGCCAGCAGCGCGCCGCGCGACGACGTTGTCTCGGCTGATCGGCTGCCACTGATGCCAGCGGGCTTCCGGGTATTGTGCGAGCAAGGCATCGAGCTGACGCGCCAAGGTTGGCGATGTCACCGTGCCGGTCAGGATCCGCAGTCCTGCACCATGCGTTTCGCCAAGACGGGTTCGTGTCTGACAAAAGAGTTGCCGCGAAGCGACTGATGGGTCGCCGCCATGCCGTCCATCTGGTCGGCCGAATTCACGGTCCGGATCGTAAAAGTCGAGCACTTCGGCGATTGCAAATGGATCGGCGGCCCCAAGGCTGGAGGGATGATGCGGGTTGCCCTGCACGCGAAATGGCCGTCCCATGTTATGCGTCACGACGGTTCCCATGGCGTACCCATCATGCACATGGGCCGTCGCATATTGGTTCGGCAGGCCCGGGACGATGTTGGGCGGATTTCGCACCGCGGGGATGAGCACGCCGCCTGGCGGCCCGGAGTCGCAGGCCGACAGGCCGCTCATCGCAAGCGCGGCGCCCATCAGTTGCAACACGCGTCGCCGTGATGTGCCTTCCAGGTTTGGCGCAAGTGACGGGAATTCCGCGGCGGCCCGCGCCACGAATTCGGGATCGGCCGCGAGTTCCTGGGCGCTTCGCCACAGATGACGGCCGGTCAGCGGTGGCATATCGAACACTCGCTCAGCGGACGGCTTGGGACATGGTATTCAGCCAGCAGCGCAGAGGGCGACGGCGTATCGGGTGTACGATGCCATTCCGTATTGTATATCTCGTTTGCCGGACGCAGCCGTGAGCCGGGATCGTTGTGGCAGTCCAGGCAGAATTTCATAGTTAGGGACTTTGCCTTGTACATGAGCGGCATTGTGTCTACTTGGCCATGGCACTCGTCACACCCGACCCCCTTGGCGATGTGGATCGAGTGATTGAAATAGACGTAGTCCGGCAGATTGGTGATGCGGTGCCAGGCAATTGGCTGATTGTCTGCCAGGCTGCGGCGGACCGGCGCGAGCAACGCCGCGTTGGTCCAAACCTGGGAATGACACGTCATGCAGGTATAGGTCGGCGGCAGTCCGGCATTGGCCGAGACCTCGACCGACGTGTGGCACATGCGGCAATCGATCCCGAGGCCGGCGACATGATGCTCGTGACTGAATGGGACCGGCTGGTTGACGACCCAGCGCAGGTTGCGTTGATAGTCCATGCGTGGCCACAGCCACCACCATCCAAGGACGCCCGCGCAGGCGGCGAGACGCGCCGAGAAGCATCACCTTCGAAGCCAGATTAGCGCTTGGACCGAAGACCGCCACGACTCCCCCTCGCAGCACCTGCGAAGCCGCTGCGGCAGTTGGTCAACGGTCAACCGGACTGCCGGTTTGCTCGGCGGCAACTCAAAAATTTGTGCGGTCGCGGCCTGGATGCGGAACGGATGCCGGTCTGCGAACGTCCTATCGCTGCGGTCGTTGATCGATCCTGAACCATCGGGCTGCGAAGAGACGCGCATGGGATCACGGATTGAAGACTACGCTCTCATAGGAGATGGCAGAACAGCCGCGCTGATGTCACGCAGCGGTTCGATCGACTGGCTTTGCCTGCCACGGTTCGACAGCGAGGCCTGCTGCGCGGCGCTGCTGGGCACGGGCGAAAATGGCTATTGGCAGATCCAGTCCGATGCAGGAGACGCGCGTCCATCGTCGCTATGACGGCGAGACGCTGGTGCTGCACACCGATTTGCGGCGAAAGCGGCAGCGTTCGGATTGTGGACTTCATGGCCGTCGGGCCGCGGCACCCCGTGCTGATCAGGCGCCTGATCGGACTGCGGGGCTGCCTGCGCCTGCGCTGCGAAATGCGGCTGCGGTTCGACTACGGGCTGATGCCTCCGCTGCTGCAGTCATCAAAATGAGTCAGCTTGTTGCCATCTGCGGTGCCGACTTCGTGGTGCTGCGTTGCCGGCTACCATTGCAAATCGATGAGAACGATGCGCCTATGCCGAATTCGATTTACCGGAAGGGGAGGTCGTTGATTTCGTGCTTACCCACGGCCCGTCGCAGGAGCAAGCACCGATCGGCGTCGATGTTGAGCAGAGAGCTTGAGGCGACCTTGGCTTTTTGGCGTCGCTTGGGCGGGTCGCTTTCAGCGCCAGACCGAATGGCGGGACCCCGTCATCCGGTCGCTGTTGACGTTGAAGGCGCTAACCTACCATGCGACCGGCGCCATGGTCTCGGCCCCCACTACATCTCTGCCGGAGGTGCCGGCGGGGACTGCCAACTGGGACTACCGATATTGCTGGCTGCGTGATGCGACGTTCACCTTGGCCGCGTTCCTGAACGCCGGTTTCCATCAGGAAGCCGTGCAGTGGCGGGACTGGATGCTCCGAGCGATCGGACCCGCGCCGGACAAGATGCGGATCATGTATCGAATTGACGGGAGCCGGCGGTTCTACGAGCAGACTGTCCCGTGGTTATCGGGTTACGAAGGTGCCGCGCCAGTGCGCGTCGGCAATGACGCAGCCGCGCAACAGCAGATTGATGTGGTCGGCGAGCTGCTTGACGCGCTGTTTCTACTTGGCCGATGCCGGCATTCCGGAGCCACCGAATGCGGTGACGGCTCAGCGCAGTCTGGTTGAACACCTGGAACACACCTGGAACGATAAAGGCCACGGTTTGTGGGAATCGCGTGCTGGCCCGGAACGCTATACCTATTCCGCCGTCATGGCCTGGGTCGGCGTGGATCGTTTCATTCGCGGCGCGCGCGGTGGCAAGAACAGGACAGCGCACTCTTGAACAGGATGGGAGAACTACGGGACAGGATACGTCAGGACATCACTCGAGCGGTGCTGGAATTTCGCGCGAGGACATTTTGTGGATCGCTTCGGTGGTGAGCGGCTTGATGCCAGCCTGCTGCTGCTGCCGCTGCTGAACTTCCTGCCCGCCGATGAGCCTCGCATGAGTGCGACGATCGATGCGGTCGAGCGTGAGCTGGGCCAGGACGGTCTGATCTGGCGAAAGCCACACGGCGGTGATACCGACGAGGGGGCCTTCATCGCCTGCACCTGCTGGCTGGCGGATTGTCGCACGCTGCAAGGGCGGCAAGCCGAGGCTAGGCGGCTGCTCGAGCGTGTTCTGTCATTACGAAACGAGGTGGGTTTGTTGTCCGAGATGTATCATCCCGGGCTACGGCGGCTGATCGGCAATTTTCCCGCAGGCGCTGAGCCATCTTGCTCTTGTCAACACCGCGCTGGGATTGTCCGGGCCAGTGCTGCAACGCGGTGGCGGCTGACACTGCGCGCAATTTGACGTGCCGCCGACGAGCGGCTCGAGTAATTTCGGCAGGTTGGCGGGGGCACACGCGTGATGCGAACCAAGCTTCCGGGCATCAGGTCATAGTTGGCGGCTGCATTGTGGCCGCGGCGCCATCGAGAAGGGCCTGGAAGAAGCCGTCGTTCGCGCCGGCGCGCAGGCGTGCGTTCGTGGTCTGCTCGCGGTCAGTGAACCGACGCACAGATACAGTGCGCCGCATAGAGGCTGCACTGGGGTGCTCGCTACGCTGGTGTGTTTGACGGTATCGAAAAGGACTCCACCTACGCTTCGGTACGCGCCGCGACCCAGCTTGCGCGTGACTCGGGCGCCGATCTGCTGATAGCCGTCGGCGGCGGCAGCGTCATCGTGGCGGCACGCGAGCGGTGGCGATCTTCCTGGCGGAACCAGGCGATCCGTTTGCAAATCATGACCCAGTATCCGGAGGACAAGCCGGCCTACAGTCCGCGTCTGCTGGCGCCAAAGCCACCGATTATCAACGTCCCGACGACGCCGACCAGCGCCATGAACCGCGCCGGTACCGGCCTGAAGAATCCGGATCTCGACCATCGGATGGAGTATTTCGATCCGAAAACCCGACCGCAGGCGATTTTCTTCGACGAGACAGGCGTTGCTCAGCACGCCGCCGGACTTGATCCGCTCGACGGCCACCACGGTGTTCGCCGGCCTGGTCGGCGCGATGTCGCAGGTCGAGGTCAATCCGTTGGCCGAAGGCGATCGTGACCATGCGTTTCGCCTGGCCTATCGCGCCTATACGCGGCTTGCCGACGAAGCCGACGACCCGTTACTGCGCGTCGATCTCTGCATTGCCGCGTTTCTGCAGAACCGGGCAGAGGACGATGGCTTCCGACGGATCAGGGGCGGCGTGTTCAACGGCGATTACGCGGTGTCGACGGCGCTGCACGTGCGCTATCCGCATGTAGGGCAGGGTGAATCAACCTCGGTCGTGCAGGCGCCGAAAATACGGTTGGCGGAAGCGGTGGAGGTGCACTCGGCGCGGCAGGTCGCGGAAGCACTCGGCGTGTGGCGTGACGGCATGGATGCCCGGACGGCTGCGCTGGCCGTCGCCGACGCGCTGGAAACGCTCTATACGCGTATCGGCATGCCCACGCGGCTGCGCCAGCTCGATATCCGCCGCGAGGATTTGCCGGCGATCGCGAACGAGACGGTGAGGAATTTCAACGCCAATGCGGGAATGCGCTCAGCGGCAGAGCAGATCGAGGATGCGCTTCGGCTGATGGAAGCCGCATATTGATCCCACAATCGTGGGGGCGTTGCGACGAAGCAATCCCGTAGTCATCACGTAAGCACAGCTGCGAGATTGCTTCGCTATGGTCGCAACGACAGGCGGACATGTCGGAGGCAGAACGGCCGCGAAGACTACGTCCCGCGCAATCGCCCGCTCTCCTCGATCTCCGCTGCCGCGACCGCCCTGGCAAGCGCGGCAGTCAGTTTCTTGGCCGATTCCAGGGTAAGCTCGACCGCCACCCGCGCCTCCGGCCCGAGCATCGCATTGACGAAATCGATGGTGATGGCCTCTTCCAGCAAGGCATGATGCGGGTGGTCGTACGACACGACGGAGTGGGTCAGATCGAACCACCCGTCGCTGCCTTTACCGGCCCCGCTCGCGCCGACGATCTCGACGATCGAGGTGCACATGTCGGTCCTTATGCCGCCAGGTGCTTGTGCAAGAACGCGAACACCTTTTTCCAGCCGTCCAGTGCCTGCTCGATGCGATACATCGGCCGGTCGTAGTAGAAGAATCCGTGCCCAGCGCCGTCATAGCGGTGGAATTCGTATTGCTTGCCGTGCTTCTTGAGTTCGGCCTCGTGCTGATCCACCTGTTCCGGCGTCGGCGCGCGATCCTCGTTGCCGAACAGCCCGAGTAGCGGGCAGGACAGGTCCTTGGTGAACTCGATCGGCGCTACCGGCTGCTTGGGGTTCAATTCTTCCTTGCTCATCACCACGCGGCCGCCCCATAGGTCACACGCAGCGTTGATGCTCTTGGTCTTGCAGGCGTACAGAAAGGCCTGCCGTCCGCCCGAACAGGTGCCGAACACCGCGACCTTGCCGTTCAGCCAGGGTTGCGCGCGCAGCCATTGCACCGCGCCTTCCGTATCGCCGACCACCTGATCGTCCGGCACGCCACCCTCGGCGCGCACCCTGGCGGCGACATCGTCGGCTTTGCCCTCGCCGGCGCGATGATACAGGTTGTGGCTGATCGCGGCGTAACCGTGATGGGCAAACCTCCGTGTCGCCTCGCGATACCATTCATCCCAGCCAGGCGCGTGATGCAGCAACACCATTCCGGGGAAGGGGCCTGCACCCAACGGCCGCGCAATATAGGCCGAGATCGGTTCGTTGTTGTGCCCCGTGATCGCGATGGTTTCCGCGAGCATGCCTTCGTAAGCCATTGTCCTCTCCCTTGTTGGTGTGTTCAGTGAAAGAAGCGGCCGGAATCGATAACGATGGTCTGGCCGGTCATCGTCTCGGTTCGGCACATGGTGACGACCATATCGGCGCAGTCGTCCTTGTCGGCTGCCTTCTTCAGTAGCGAGCCGGACGAGGAACGCTCGATCTGCTCGGGCCGCAGATTTGAAGTGGCGCGCGTCCCTTCCAGCAGCCCTGGGGCCACGCAGTTGACCAACGTCTCCGGCGCCAGCGCCACTGCCATGCAGCGTGTCAGGTGAATAAGGCCCGCCTTCGACACCGCATAGGCGATGGACGATCCAGTCGGCCCAAGCCCCGCGACGGATGCGATGTTGACGATGCGGCCACGGCCCTGGGCTTTCATGATGGGCGCAACGGCCTTGGTCAGCCGCATCGGTCCGGTCAGGTTCACCGCCATGATCCTGTCCCATACCTCCACCGTGAGGTTGTCCAGGTCAGGGAACGGGATCGACTTGTTGTAAGCGGCGTCGTTCACCAGAATGTCGATGCGGCCAAGGCGGCGAGCCACCTCGCCGACCAGGCGCTCGATCGCCGCTCCATCGGTGATGTCGCAGGCGAACGCCGCGGCATTGACCTGATAGCTGGACGCGAGCGTGCGCGCGACCTGCTCGGCCTGGTCGCGGCTTTGCGCGTACATCACCGCAATGTGTGCGCCTTGCTCTGCCAGCGCGTGACAGATGCGCTGGCCTAGCCCGCCGTTACCGCCGGTCACCAGCGCGACTGCACCTCTCAGGTCCATACGCATCTCCCCAACCCGTATCCGCGGGCCAGTTTGTTGCCTGAAGGTTCGAACAGGCAAGCTCTGCTGGCGGCGCAGAACGAAGTGAAGCGAGCAGGACGCGATCGCGATTGGCGCGTTACGTGCCCTCCACCTCCAGCGCAACCTCCACATTGCCGCGCGTCGCGTGGCTATAGGGGCAGATCTTCTCGTGCGCCTCCTCGACCAGTTCGCGAGCCTCCGCGGTGGGCAGCGAGGGAACCTTGACCTGCAACTTGACAGCAATGCCGAAACCGCCGCCCTCGCGCGGTCCGACCGAGGTCGCGCAGGTCACGGTGGCGCCCGACACATTCTTCTTGTGCTGGCTTGCGACGAATTCCAGCGCACCGCCGAAGCAGGCCGCATAGCCTGCCGCGAACAGATGCTCAGGCGTGGTGGTGCCTGGACGCCCCGGTCCGCCCATTTCCTTGCGCACCGACAGATCCACACTGACCGAATGATCGGTCGTCTCGGAATGCCCGTTGCGCCCGCCGGTGTTTACGGCGGTCGCGGTCACCAGTGGCTTGATCGTGTATGCAGCCATGTTCACCTCCCGATCTGATCGGCTTCATATTCGCGAGTACCCGATCGCTATGCCCAGGTTACCAGCGCCCACGCGGTCCGCGCCAGGAGCACCCGACTTATGCGCCGCTATCCGATGGGTAACTCTCCAGTGTGCACTGTTGCTATAAGCCCGCCATGGCCCCCGAACCTCGCGCCAATCCCCTGCTGCTCGGCCACGAGGCGGCCGAGGCGACGCTGCTCGAGGCGTTGCGCTCGGGCCGCATTCATCACGCCTGGCTCATCACCGGACCCGACGGCGTCGGGAAAGCAACGTTCGCCTACCGCTTCGCCCGACGACTTTTCGCGGGAATGCCGTCCGAGAACACTCTCGGGCTGGACCCGAGCCACCCGGTGTTCCGCCGCGTTGCCGCCGGTGCCCATGCCGATTTGCACACCGTCGAACTGGCCTATGACGAAAAGCGTCGCCGCATGCGAACCCAGATCACAGTAGAGGACGTGCGCGGCATCAGCGCCTTCATGAGCTTGACGCCGGCCGAAGGCGGCTGGCGTGTCGCCATCGTCGATGGGGCCGAGCAGATGAACCAGTCCTCAGCCAACGCGCTGCTGAAGATCCTGGAGGAGCCCCCGGAACGCGCAATCCTGTTGGTGGTGTGCGCCGCACCTGGCAGACTGCTGCCAACCATTCGCAGCCGTTGCCGGCGCCTTCGCCTGGATCCGCTGCCGCCGGCGACAATGGAGCGCCTGCTGGCCGACTACCTACCGGCCCTGTCCGCGGACGAGCGCGGACGTCTGGTGACCCTTGCGGAAGGCTCGCCCGGGCGCGCGCTGATGCTGGCGCGGCAGGAAGGCCTGGCAATCGCCGGGCTGGTGAACGAGGTGCTGACGGCGCTGCCTGGCCTGAAGCCGCAACGCGCCTATGCCGTCGCAGACACGCTGGCGCGGGGCGATACGGCGTTCTCGAATTTCATGGACCTGCTGCGCGCCGGCCTCGCCGCTGCGGTGCGTGACGTGGCGCGGGGAAGGGCGGATGACGAACAGTCGCGGCTCGTTGCCCTGCGTCCTCTTGATGCCTGGGCGGACGTGTGGCACGCGCTGACCGAACTGCAGGACGAGACGGAGCGCTTCAATCTGGACAAGCGCCAGGCCATCGTGGCCGGTCTCGGCATGCTCAGCGGAACAATGGCATGATGGCCGGGTGATCCCCGCGAGTTGACCCGGGATGGCTATGACGAGAGAAGGCCGGGCTTTTGCCCGGAACATGGATGACCAGGCGCTATTACGTCACCACGCCGATTTTTTACGTGAACGGGCCGCCCCACCTGGGCCACGCCTACATCTCGGTCGCGAGCGACGTCATGGCGCGGTGGAAGCGGCTGGACGGGTTCGACGTGTTTTTCCTGACCGGCACCGATGAACACGGCCAGAAGGTAGAACAGGCGGCGCGCGCCGCAGGCATGGACCCGCAATCCTTTACCGACAAGATCTCCGCTGATTTCCGTGACATGTCGGTGAAGATGGGCGTGTCGTTCGACGAGTGGTTCCGCACCACCGAGGAACGTCACAAGATCTCCTGCGCGGAACTATGGCGGCGGATCGAGGCGGCGGGCGACATCTACCTCGGTCACTACGAAGGCTGGTACGCGGTTCGGGATGAAGCATTTTACGACGAGGAGGAACTCACCACCCGGCCGGATGGCAGCAAGGTGGCGCCGAGTGGCGCGACGGTGGAGTGGGTGAGGGAGCCTTCGTATTTCTTCCGGCTGTCAGCATTCCAGGACAAGCTCCTGAAACTGTACGAAGAACGGCCAGACTTCATCCTGCCCGCCAGCAGGCGCAACGAGGTGGCGAGCTTCGTCCGCGGCGGGCTGCGCGATCTATCGATCAGCCGCACCACGTTCCGCTGGGGCATTCCGGTGCCCGGCGCGCCCGACCACGTCATGTATGTCTGGCTGGATGCGCTCAACAATTACGTGACCGCTTGCGGTTTTCCGGACGAGACGGCGGCGCGCTGGCAATACTGGCCGGCCGACGTGCACATGGTGGGGAAGGACATTATCCGGTTTCACGCCGTGTACTGGCCGGCTTTCCTGATGTCGGCCGGCCTGGCATTGCCGCGGCGCATTTCATCCAGCGGCTGGTGGGTCGCCGAGGGCGAGAAGATGAGCAAGTCTGTCGGCAACGTGATCGAGGCACGCCAGCTCGCGGCCACCTACGGGCTGGACCAGGTGCGCTATTTCCTGCTGCGCGAGAAGCCATTCGGCAGCGATGGCAGCATCAGCCACCAGGCGATGGTCACGCGGACCAATGTCGATCTGGCGAACGACCTCGGCAACCTGGCGCAGCGCTCGCTTTCGCTGATCGCGCGCAATTGCGACGGAAGGCTACCGGCGAGGGGGCCTGTGACCGAAGCCGATGCGGAGCTGTTGAGCGCCGCGGAAGCGCTTCCCGAGGCGCTGCGCGAACGGCTGGACCGGCAGGTCTTTCACGAGGGGCTGGAGGAGGTCTGGAAGGTGATCCGTAGCGCCAACGCCTACATCGATCACCAGGCACCCTGGGCGCTTCGGAGGACCGATCCCGGTGCGGATGGCGACGGTGCTCCGGGTGCTGGCGGATGTGCTGCGCGTCGTGGCCACGGTGCTGCAACCATTCATGCCCGGCAGCATGGGCCGTATGCTGGATCAGCTCGGGGTGCCGCCTGAAGTCACGCCAACTGGCCGACCTCGCCAAGCCGTTGACGGACGGTTGCGCGCTGCCGGCACCTCAGGGCGTGTTCCCGCGTTACGTCGAACCGGCGACATAGGTAGCTGATGCTGATCGATTCTCATTGCCACCTCGATTATTACACCGAGGCCGAAAGGCCTGACGTGCTGGCGCGCGCGGCGGCCGCAGGCGTGGGCGAGATGGTCACCATCGGTACCACGCTGCCGCAGTCACGAGAGCTTCCGGCCATGGCGGAGATGCAGCCGAACCTCTGGTGCACCGTCGGCGTTCACCCGCACCACGCGGCGGAGGAACCTATCCCGGCGCCCGAGGCGATCGCGGCACTGGCGCAGCACCCGAAGGTGATCGGGATCGGCGAATCCGGCCTCGACTACTTCTATGACCGCTCGCCACATGACGTGCAGCAGGCGGTGTTTCGGGCGCATATCCGCGCTGCGCGGCTGGCCGGGTTGCCGCTGGCGATCCATGCCCGCGACGCCGATCAGGACATTGCATCTATCCTGCGGGATGAACGGGAAAACGGTGGCGACTTCGCGTTTCTGCTGCACTGCTTCAGTTCGTCGCGCGCGCTGGCCGAAACCGCCGTAGCGATGGGCGGCTATGTCAGCTTCTCCGGCATCCTCACGTTTCCGAAATCCGGCGAGCTCCGCGACATAGCACGCGATCTTCCGGCGGATCGCCTGCTGGTCGAAACCGACGCGCCCTACCTGGCGCCGGTGCCGTTCCGCGGCAAGCGCAACGAGCCGGCTTACGTGGCGCACACGGCGAAGGTGCTGGCTGAGGTCCGTGGTCTGACGTCCGAGGCGATCGCCGACTGTACGACGGAGAACTTCCGTCGCCTGTTCCGGAAGGCAGCCTGAAGCTCGATGCAGGTCATTCTGCTTGGGACGGGAGGTTCAGCCGGCGTGCCCTTGATCGGCGGGGCGGACGGCAGCGGCAACTGGGGGGCCTGCGATCCGGCCGAGCCGCGCAACTGCCGGACACGCACCAGCATCGTGGTCGAAAGCGAGCGCGGCCAGAGGCTGCTGGTTGACACCAGTCCTGACATGCGCAGCCAATTGCTCGCCTGCCGAGTGCCCGGCGTAGATGCATTGATCTATACGCACCCGCACGCCGATCACATCACCGGCTTGGACGACGTGCGGATCCTTAACCGCATTGCCGGCCGACCGCTGGATGCATTCGCCACCAGAGGAACGCTGGAGGAACTCGGCAGTCGTTTCAGTTACGCTTTCCGGCCGTGGCAACCGCCTGGATTTTTCCGGCCGGTAATGGTGGCGCGCGAAGTGATCGGTGGCGAAACGGTCAGCATCGCCGGCATGGATGTCCGACTAATCGACCAGGACCACGGCTTCTCGCATTCACTGGGCCTGCGCATCGGCGGCTTCGGCTACTCGACCGACGTGCTGAACCTGGACGAAACCGCGTTGGAGGCGCTGGCAGGCGTGGATACCTGGGTGGTCGGTTGCTTCCTGCGACACGAGTTTCACAAGACGCACGCCAACCTGCATCAGGTTCTGGACTGGACGCAGCGGTTGCGACCGCGCCGGACGGTGCTGACCCATATGGGCACCGACATGGACTGGGCCTGGCTGCAGGCCAATCTGCCGGCCGGCGTCGAGCCTGGCTACGATGGCATGATGCTTGACTTAACATAATATATCTTATGCGGCAACCGGCGACGCTATGATGCTTGGGCGGCCTTCCCGAAGGCCTGCCTGGTGCGTGGAAGAGCGCCAGACCGATGAGAACGTTGGTCGGCGGGCAAAGGCGAAGGACAACCGGAGGTTAGATTTTCCTTGATATGCGGTTAACGGTGTGCCTCTATGCCGCGCAGGCGAAAACAAGAAATATGCAGTATCAATGCGAGCATAGGCTGTGGAATACGAAGAAATGGTTCCGTATCCTGCTCATCCCTGCAAGAACGCCCTCAGTGGAGTGAGAAATGGCCACAGTGAATCTTACGTTCGACGACTCTGTTAATTCAGCTCCGGACGGATTTACCAATGCGCTGAACACGGCCGCACAAATCGTTGGATCACAAATTCAAGACCCTATTAGCGTTACCATTAACGTAGGCTACGGCGAAATTAACGGCCAGCCGATTACCGGAAATACATTGGCCGAAGGCAGTCCCAACGCAGGGCTATTTGTAACCTACGACAACCTTGTCTCGGATCTGCAGAACTCATCCAACACCAGTCAGGACTATCAGAGCTTCTTGGCCAATCTTCCGGCGACCGATCCCGGCAACGGCAGCCTTTGGTACTGAGCGATGCCGAGGAGCAGGCCTTGGGACTGAGCATCTCCCTGCCACCTGGGCTGTCAGACGGGTCCACAGGCTTCAGCAGCCTGTTCAATTACAGCTTTGATCAGAGCAATGTAGCGCCCGGGACCTTTGACCTGGTTGGAATCGCCGCACACGAGTTGACACATGCTCTGGGCAGGTTCGCGGCGCCTGGGTACCAGACGCCATTTGATCTGGCTACCTATGATCCCAGTACGGGGTTGCTCAACCTCAACAACGGACCTAATGACCGCTATTTCTCGATCGATGGCGGGCAGACAAATCTCGTCGGGATCAACGGGAGCTCCGATCCGGCCGACCTGTCGGGTTTCGATGGCAGCGGCAATCCGATTGTCGACCCGTTCAACGCCTTTATCAGCAGCGGGATCGCCTACACATGGACTGCCCTCGATAGTCAGATCATGGGGACGCTGGGCTTTAACGCCGATCCACCTGCTTCCAGCAGTGCTCAGTCAGGCGACGCTTCCGGTGACCAGGCGGCGATTACTCCCGCTTCGCTTGCGCAGCAGTCGGTGCCAGCCTTCCTGCCGTCCCCACCGGAGCCGCCTGCTCAGACCTGGATGCCTGCATCGTCCGGTCTGACCGATATGACGCCATTGCTGGTCAGCGGAGCGAGTTCGCTCGGAGGTAACGGCGGTAGCGAGAGCATCGATCAGCCACCGTACTATGCTGCTGGTACCGTCACGGTCGATCCGAATTGGTCCGCCATTGTGCCCACCGGTAATGGATAGCTGATCCGTCCCGATCGCCTCCACCCAGCAGCGGCCGACGAACCTATATTGATGGGGGATTAATGTCAGAGACGCCATCCCTCCCCGCCGCGGAAACCGAACTGCGCCGCCTGCTGGACGTCATGGCGGCATTGCGCGATCCAAATCATGGCTGTCCGTGGGACAGGGAGCAAAGCTTCAGCACCATCGCGCCGTACACCATCGAGGAGGCCTACGAAGTCGCCGATGCGATCGACCGTGGCGACCTCGACGGCCTGAGGGACGAAGTGGGCGATCTGTTGTTTCAGGTCGTCTATCACGCCCGCATGGCCGAGGAAGCCGGCCGGTTCGACTTTGCCGCGGTGGCCCGGACTATCGCCGACAAGATGATCCGCCGGCACCCGCACGTATTTGGTGAGGCGGCTGTGCGTTCCGCGCAGGAACAAAGCCTCGCCTGGGAGGAACACAAGCGCGCCGAGCGCACCGAACGCGCGGAGACCGGCACCTTGGCGGGGATCCCGCGCGATCTCGCCGCCCTCACCCGTGCCGCCAAGCTCACCACCCGCGCCGCCCGCGTCGGTTTCGACTGGCCGGATGCCGAGGCCGTGCTGCGCAAACTGGACGAGGAGATTGCGGAGCTCCGCGCAGAATTGCCCGAACGGAAGAAAGCGCGCCTCGCCGACGAGGTTGGAGATCTGCTGTTCGTGTTGGCAAACCTGGCCCGGAAACTCGATCTGGATCCTGAAACATGCCTGCGTAAAGCCAACAGAAATTCTCCGCAAGGTTCAATGCGATGGAGCAAGCGCGCAGATTTGCAGGAAAAGCGTTGGCTGAAATGTCACTGGAGGAAATGGAGGCCGTTTGGCAGGAAATTAAACGAATTCAGAGAGGATAGCAGCAAGACTTGATCGTTGTGCGAGAACGCGTGGTCTAAGCTGCCAGTTCATCGCGCACGGCGGCTTCCAGTTCCCGCATGCGAAATGGCTTACGGAGGAACCGCCGCTCGACCTGCTGCGAAACGAAGTAGCCGGAGATCAATATTATCTTGAGGTCGCGTTGGCGCCCGGTGGCGATGTCGGCCAACTCGATTCCCGACATATCGGGCATGCGAATATCGCTGATGATCATTCGCACATCGCCCTGCCGGTCGAGCAGATCGAGCGCTTCGCGGCCGCTGTCTGCCTGCACCACGTCATAGCCAAAGTCTTCAAGGAACTCGGCCACGATGGTCCGCACTTCCGGATCATCGTCGACAATCATCAGTTTCAGCCGGTCAGCACGTGCCGCCCCTTGAGTGATAGTCTCGTGGTCCGTAGAGCAGGGCACCGTTGCTCCCCTGAAGCCTTGCGGCGATGCCAGCTCCAGAACTTCTCGGCACCAAGCGGAAAGCCGCGTTAGGGTACTGGATAGCACTGAACGACTGTGCGGCCCACGCTGATGAAGCGCCGAAGAACCTGTTTCGCATCAAAACACTGCGAACGGCGCCCGTGGAGTTCCAATGCTGCTGTAGCCCATTCTCTTTTCGCGTGATCAAGAACCTCCGGCGATTCCGCCTTGGGTCAGGATGCTCCAACTCGACCATACACTTGAGACGTGCGATTGAAGCTGCGAGAAGTCAGCGAACGAGGTGCGGCAGATGTCGCCCAAATCGGGTCAAGGGCCCCTTGCCCGCTTCAAGGTCATCGATCTGTCTCGCGTCCGCGCCGGACCCACGGCCGTGCGGCAGCTTGCCGATTGGGGCGCCGATGTAATCAAGGTTGAATTGCCCGAAGGCGACGGTGGGATGGGTGGCGAGCGTCACGGCCCCGACTTCCAGAACCTGCATCGCAACAAGCGCAGCATGACGCTGAACCTGAAATCACCAGATGGCGTGGACATCTTGAAGCGGCTGGTGCGACGTGCGGACGTCCTGGTGGAGAATTATCGGCCCGATGTGAAGTTCCGCCTTGGTGTCGATTATGCTTCGCTGCGACCGATCAACCCGCAATTGATTTATGCCAGCATTTCGGGGTTCGGTCAGGATGGACCCTATCGCGAGCGGCCCGGATTCGATCAGATCGCGCAGGGCATGGGCGGCCTGATGTCGATCACCGGTCTTGCTGGCCAGGGACCGGTCCGGGTTGGTATCCCCGTTGCCGATCTGACCGCGGGCGTCTTCTGCGCGATGGGCATTCTGCTTGCGCTGCTTGAGCGCGAGCAGTCGGGTGAAGGTCAATGGGTGCAGAGCAATTTGTTGGCGGCGCAGATCGCCATGTTGGATTTCCAGGCGGCGCGTTGGACCATCGGCCACGAGGTGGCGGGCCAGGCGGGCAATGATCACCCGACCTCTATCCCGACCGGCGTGTTTCAGACGGCGGACGGCCATATGAATATCGGTGCCGCCGGCGAAGCGATATATCAGCGTTTCTGCAAGGTGATCGGCGCGCCCGAACTGGCGACTGACCCCGCCTTTGCCAGCAACGCCGAGCGGTCGCGGAACCGGGCACGGCTGAACGAGGCGATCAATGCGATCACCCGCAAGCGCACGACGGCGGAATGGATCGGACTGCTGAACGAAGCCGGCGTACCTTGCGGACCAATTTATAAGATAAACGAAGTATTCGCCGATCCGCAGGTGCAACACCTCAACATCACGCGCCACGTGCAGCACAAGGTTTTGGGCGACCTGGAGGTCGTCGGCCAGGCGGTCGAATTGTCGCGCACGCCGTGGGCTGTCCGTAGCGCGGCACCCGAGCCGGGAGAGCACAGCGAGCAGATACTGCACGAACTTGGCTTCGATGACGCGGCGATCGCGGACCTGCGGGAGCGCCGGGTGGTCTAATGCCAGGCGGCACCGTAGTCGACCCATTGCCGTTGGGGCGGTGACTGCCGGAAAGTTGGGGCGCGCTGACTGCCGGAAATAAGACACTGATGTGCCATCTCCCGCCCCTGCCCGCCCGTGCGGGCGCCGATTTGGGGAAAAGGTGTGGGAAGTTCACGAGTGCTATATTCCTGCGGTTCCCGAGTCCGAACACGCGGGATTTCTGGTCGGGGTCCACAACCGGGCGGGAGGCGCGTGCCCTTGTACGGGAAATATACGACGACGGTGATCGGTGCGTACAGCGTTCCTCGGTGGTATAGCCACTAGACCGGCTGCTCAGCCTTGGCCAGCTCGCGCCGGACGATTTCGATGACGCGCAATTCCGTGCCTCGCAAGCCGCCATTCTGGAGCAGGAGGTAGCCGGCATCGACGTCATCACCAGCGGAGAAATGCACCGTCGCCGACACAACCGCCACTCACCGCCAAATGCGATGCTGAACTACTTCTGGCAAAAGATCCCGGCATTCCATGGCGGAACCCGGCCCAAACCGATCACGCAGCATGATCCGAATATCTTCCACCCCGCCGCGATCTGCCGTGGGCCTATCGCCGCAGCGATCGACCTTGGATTGGTCGAGGAATTCCGCATGGCCGCAGCGTTCGCCCGCAAGCCAGTTAAAATCACCATGACCGGACCGCATCTGCTCGCGGCAATCGCTTACGACGAATATTACGGAGACATCCGGCGTATGATGGCCGACCTTGGCAAGCTCCTGCATTGGAATTTTCAGCGGCTGGCCAACGCAGGATGCAAGCACTTGCAGATCGACGAACCGTTCTTCACGGTTGCCGACGATGCCGAGGTGCGGGCTGCGGTAGACGTCATCAACATGGCAATCGAGGGGCTTCCCGACGACATGCATGTGCTCTTGCACTACTGTCAGGGGAATTACGCGATGGGCGCTGATTATGACGGGCAGATCGGCCACCGCTACTTCGATATCGGACGGTACAAGGCTGATCTCGTTTGCACCATCGAGTGCGACGGTTACCTCGTCGAGCACGACATGGCCCACCATTTCCAAGGTCTGTTGGGGAACAAGCAACTCGGGATTGGCGCGGTGGACGTCCAGCTCCCCGATATCGAGACAGGAGAGCAGATCGCGGCGCGCATCAACACGCATCGCTGGCTGACGCCAGAGCAGACGATCATTACGAGCTCGTGCGGTTTCAACCATCTGCCGCGGCGGGTTGCTTTGGGAAAGATGCGCGCAATGACCGCGGCCAAAGCGATCCTGTCCGGCGTGCGGTGATGCGGTCGCGGCCATGATTGCGGATGGAGAAACAGAAAGCCTCAAGGCGCGGTTGGAGCAAGCCGAGGCCCGGTTGCGGCTGTTCGAGACAGCCAGTGGTATCGGTGTCTTCGATCTCGAGCTCGAGACCAGGCGTTGGGACTGGACGCCACACCTCGCAACCCTGTTTGGCATCGATCAGAATAAAGCGAATGCATCCGTAGACAGCTGGGAACGAGTGATTTTCGTCGATGACGTGCCGAAGCTATGGGCGGCGCTGGATGCCGCGCGGCAGTCAGGAGGCTGCGAAATCGAGTTCCGGGTCAGGCATCCGGACGGAACTGTTCGCTGGTTGAACTGCCGGGCCGCTCTGGTCCAGAGGGAACACGGTGCGCCCCGGTTATGCGGTGCATGTCACGACATCACCGAGCGCAAGGCGCTGGAAGCGCGATTGCTCGCGGTCAACGAGATGCTCGAGGCCCGCATCGGCGAGCTGAGAGAGGAGGCGTTTAGCCTCGATGTATTGAACCGCACCGGCGTGGCTGTTGCCGGGGATCTCGATCTCGAAAGCCTTCTTCAGAAAGTGACTGACGCCGGCGTTGAACTAAGTGGCGCCCAATTCGGGGTCTTCTTTCACGACGGCACCAAGGGCGGTGATTCCTACATGCTCTGCACATCGTCCGGGGCGCCGCGTGAGAGCTTCGAGAACTTCCCCATGTCTCGCATTACGGCGGTTTTCAACCGGAGTTCCCGCGGAGTTGGCGCGGTGCGGTCCCACGATATCCCTGCGGACCCGGGCTACGGCCAAAACACAACCATTATCGGTGCGCCAAAAGGTTACCCACCGGTGCGCAGTTACCTTGCGGTGCCGGTCGTGTCCCGCTCGGGCGAAGTATTGGGTGGGTTGTTCTATGGCCATTCGCAGCCTGGCGTGTTCAGCGAGCGGGCTGAACGCCTTCTGACAGGTGTCGCGGCGCAAGCGGCCGTCGCGATCGACAATGCCCGCCTCTACCAGAGGAGCCAGCACGAACTCGCCGCTCGGCAAGGAGCTGAGTGGGAACTGCAGCAGATCAACCAGACGCTTGAAGAGCGTGTTGTGCAGCGAGCCCGCGAGCTGGCGGCGAGCACGATCCGGCTTGAAGAGAGCGAGCGACGCTTCCGTCTGCTGGTCGAAGGCGTCACCGATTATGCCATCTTCATGCTGGATGAGGGCGGTCACATCATCAATTGGAACACCGGAGCCCAACGCATCAAGGGCTATGCGCCCGACGAAATCATCGGCAAGCATTTTTCGGTTTCTACACGGAACAGGACCAGCACGCCGGCGTGCCTGCTCGCGCCCTCGCTACCGCGGCGCGGACCGGCAAGTTTGAAGCCGAAGGCTTCCGCGTGCGTCGCGATGGCGGTAAATTCTGGGCAAGCGTCGTCATCAACGCGATCCGTGACCAGACTGGAAAACTGATTGGGTTCGCCAAGGTAACCCGCGACCTGACCGAACAGCGCGCATCGGAAGAGCGCCTGCGGCAGGCGCAGAAAATGGAGTCGGTAGGGCAGCTCACGGGTGGCATCGCTCACGATTTCAACAATCTGCTGACCGTGATTACTGGAAATGTAGAAGCACTTCAGCGGCGGTTGCCGACCGATCGGATCCGAACCTCCAGCGCCTCGCGCGTGGAGCTTTGCACGGTGCGCAGCGTGCGGCGGTGCTGGTGCAAAGACTTCTTGCGTTCTCAAGAAGGCAGCCGTTGGAACCGAAGTCAATCTCGGTCAACGCACTGATCAGCAGTATATCGGAGATATTGCGACGTACATTGGGTGAAACCATCGACATAGAAACTGTTCTTGCCGGCAGTTTATGGACGACATTCGCGGACGTGAATCAGTTAGAAAATGCGCTGCTCAACCTTGCGATCAACGCGCGCGATGCTATGCCCGAAGGCGGCAAGCTCACGATCGAGGCGGCGAATGTCTTTTTGGATGAAATGTATGCGGCTGACGCGGAAATCCCGGTGGGCCAATATGTCGGAATTTTCGTCAGCGACACCGGCACCGGTATGACGTCCGAGGTTGCGTCGAGGGCGTTCGAACCATTCTTCACGACCAAGGAGATCGGCGAGGGTACGGGGCTCGGACTTTCCCAGGTTTACGGGTTCATCAAGCAGTCCGGAGGCCATGTAAAGATTTACAGCGAAGTCGGAGCGGGAACCACGATCAAGCTATACCTGCCTCGCCACATGCCGGCCGAGGACAGCAGCGCCCAATCCGTCGCTCCCCCGGTTCCACGTGGGCGCGGTGAAACCATTCTGGTCGTCGAAGACGATATCGATGTGCGTCGATTCACGGTCGAGGCACTGCGTGAGCTTGGTTATCGGGTGATTGAAGCCGCCGATGGTCACAGTGCGCTGCGCGCACTCGACGCTCATCGCGAAATCATGCTGGTCTTTACTGATG
The DNA here is from genome assembly GCA_963758595.1 of uncultured Alphaproteobacteria bacterium. GTDB lineage: Bacteria > Pseudomonadota > Alphaproteobacteria > Acetobacterales > Acetobacteraceae > JAMXLO01. Next base: position 4,523 of record CAVWWB010000019.1, on the reverse strand, counting down.
TTGGTCTGCCGGGTGTGATGAACGGTCGCCAGCTTGCGGACGAGGCCCGGGGGCGAGCTGGCGTAAGGGTCCTGTTTACCAGCGGCTACGCGCGCAATGCCATCGTCCATCATGGCAGGCTGGATCCGGGCGTGGAATTGCTACCAAAGCCCTTCACCTACGCAGCCCTCGGCACGCGAATTCGCAAAATAATGGACGGATTTTGAGCCTGTCTCTGCACCGATGATTAGACATCGACTTAGGCACGGTGTCAGTTCTTGTCGACGTTCCAGTAGACGATCACAGGTGAAGTAAGCAGACCCGTCACGTTGGCGCGCAACGCAACAGGCTGATCATACTGGCCGAGTACCCGATAGGGCTGAACCTCTGCAAGATAGCGGTGCAGTTTGTCCAATGCCGCCGGTCGGTCGGCCTCTCCGGCCTCCAGAAACGCCTGGCGCAGAGCCTCGGCATGTTCATCGCACGGCCAGCCTGCGAAGTTCTTACGATCGCAGCTCATGTTGGTGCCGAGATTGGTCAGCGGGTGGTGCATGGTGGGACCGGATGCGCCGGTGACAAACATGTTCCAGCCGCCTGCCGATGGCGGGTTCTGGTTCACCTGACGCGCCGCCGTCGTGCCCCAGTCCGCCCACACGATGTCCACGTTCATGCCAGCCTGTTTCATCTCATCCGCAACAACCTCCGCCATATGGCCGATCCAGGCGATTTCGTGCGTAGAGGGGAACACCAGCGTTTCCCCATGGTAACCGGCCTCCGCCAGCAGGGCTTTCGCCTTGGCAAGATCTGGCTTGAAATCCTCGGTGCCGGCTTCGGTTCCGTACGGACCACCGCAGATGAAGTATGCGTTGCAGGGCTTCCAGAACTTTTCGTCGCCGAAGCCCGCCGCCATCACATCGGGCTGGTTCACGATATAGGCGAGCGCCAGACGCGCCTTGGGATTGTTGAAGGGCGGAAACAGGGAATTCGGCCGCAGCATGGTCTGATTGCTGAGATCGGTCAGACGCTGAACGCGGATGTCCGGCTTCTGCGACAGCAGCGGGACGAGATCCAGGGCGGGCTGCTCCCAGATATCCACCTCGCCGTTTTGCAATGCCGCCGCCGCCGTCGCGGCGTCGGGAATGACCCGCCATTCGACGCGATCGACCTTTGCCAGTCGCCCACCGCTAAGCCCATCCGCCGGCTCCGCACGCGGCACATAATCGGGATTGCGATCGAACACGGTGAGAGCGCCACTGATCCGGGCCGCTGCATTGAATCGAAACGGTCCCGAGCCGATCGAGGTGGTGACTGGCTTGGAAGGATCGCCCTGCAGATCCTTGGAGCGCATGATAACCGGAATCTGGCCAATGCCCGAGCCGAGAGCGAACAGCAGGTTAGGATAGGGCTTGTTCAGCTTCAGCTCAAACGTCCGAGCATCGACCGGATCGATCGAGGCCAGCACCGCGCGAACCTTCGCACCAACGAGATCACGGGCCATCCAGCGCTGCAAAGAGGGGACCACATCCGTGGTGGTCACCGCCTGGCCATCGTGGAATTTCAGACCCTCGCGCAGGGTGAAGCGCCATGTCAGGCCGTCCGACGAGGTAGTCCAACTCTCCACCATCTGCGGCCTGGGCTGTAGTTTGGAATCCCAGGCGAACAATTCCTCGTAGATCAGCAGCCCATATTCGCGGGTAATGACGATTGATGCGAATACCGGGTCCAACTGCGTCAGGTCCGCGTGCGGCACCACGCGCAGCACCTTCGTCTCGGCCTGCGCTGCGACTGTCGCGAACGACGCGACACCTGTCAGCATGAGACAAGCGATCAAGCGACCGATCGACATTGTGGTCCAGTCCCAGGGTTGCTGCACGCAGGCTAGGACGGCCGCAACGATGCGGCAACATACGGACTTGCGTGACGTATGGCGCAGCCGGACAAGGAATGCGCTCGAGCGCGCCAAGGGCGCGGGGGTCAGTTGTGTAGCCGGCTCGTGCGCTTTTCCGAGTGCGCGGGCCACGGGCGGACATCAATCCGGCACATTGGGGTAGCCTCCATTGCCGACAATGAATGCTGTCCCGCGCGGTCGCCGACGCGCAACCGAGATCGCATACGAGACAGGACGAAAGGAAAGGGTTAGCAAAATGACCGGATATGGCCCGCTGAAGCTACATGTGCCGGAACCGGCGGTCCGGCCAGGCGGCATCCCCGATTTCTCCAGCGTCAAGATTCCGGACGCCGGCTCGGTCCCGCGCCCGGAAGTCGACGCCGATCCCGAATCGATCCGCGATCTCGCCTATTCGATCATCCGCGTGCTCAACCGCGACGGCCAGGCGGTCGGTCCTTGGGCCGGGCTCCTGAGCGACGAGGAGTTGCTCGCGGGCTTGCGCGCACATGATGACGCTGCGCGCCTTCGACGCGCGCATGCTGATGGCGCAGCGCCAGGGCAAGACCTCGTTCTACATGCAGCATATGGGCGAAGAGGCCGTGAGCTGCGCCTTTCGCAAGGCGCTCTGAACCGGGCGACATGAACTTCCCGACCTATCGGCAAGCGGGCCTGCTGATCGCGGCCGGCTATTCGATGGTCGACATGATGTGCGAGATCTTTTCCAATGAGCGGGATCCGCTGAAAGGCCGGCAGCTTCCGGTGCTGTACTCCTCGAAGGCGCATGGCTTCTTCTCGGTCTCGGGCAATCTGGCCACGCAATTCATCCAGGCTGTCGGCTGGGCCATGGCATCGGCGATCAAGAACGACACGAAGATCGCCGCCGGCTGGATCGGCGACGGCGCGACGGCCGAATCCGATTTCCACGCCGCGCTCGTCTTCGCCTCGACCTATACGGCGCCGGTGGTGCTCAATATCGTCAACAACCAATGGGCGATCTCGACCTTCCAGGGCATCGCGCGCGGCGGCTCCGGCACTTTCGCGGCGCGCGGCCTCGGTTTCGGCATCCCGGCGCTCCGGGTCGACGGCAACGACTATCTGGCCGTCCATGCCGTGGCCAAATGGGCGGTCGAGCGCGCGCGCCGCAATCTCGGCCCGACGCTCGTCGAATATGTCACCTATCGCGTCGGCGCGCATTCGACTTCCGACGATCCCGGCCGCCTATCGGCCGAAGACCGAATCCGATGCCTGGCCGCTCGGCGATCCGGTGATCCGCCTGAAGAACCACCTGATCGCGCCGCGGCGCCTGGTCCGAGGAGCGCCACAAGCAGGCCGAGGCCGAGATCCTCGATACGGTGGTCGCGGCGCAAAAGGAGGCGGAAAGCCACGGCACGCTGCACGCCGGCGGCCATCCGTCGGCGCGCGACATGTTCGAGGGCGTCTATGCCGAGATGCCGCCGCATCTGCGCCGGCAGCGCCAGCAGGCGGGAGTTTGAGCCATGCCCCGCAAGACCATGATCGAGGCCATCCGCGAGCGCAATGGACGTCATGATGGCGCGCGACGACAATGTCGTCGTGTTCGGCGAGGATGTCGGCTATTTCGGCGGCGTGTTCCGCGCACGCAGGGCCTGCAGGCGAAATACGGCACGAGCCGCTGCTTCGACACGCCGATCAGCGAGCTCGGCATCGTGGGCGCGGCGATCGGCATGGCGGCCTATGGCTTGCGCCCTTGCGTCGAGGTGCAATTCGCCGATTACATGTATCCCGCCTATGACCAGATCGTCTCGGAGGCCGCGCGGCTGCGCTATCGCTCGAACGGGCGACTTCACCTGCCCGCTCGTCGTGCGCATGCCGACCGGCGGGGGCATCTTCGGCGGGCAGACGCACAGCCAGAGTCCCGAGGCGCTGTTCACCCATGTCTCGGGCCTCAAGACGGTCGTGCCGTCCAACCCCAATGACGCCAAGGGCCTGCTGATCGCGGCGATCGAGGACCCCGATCCCGTGATCTTCCTGGAGCCGAAGCGGCTCTATAATGGCCCCTTCGACGGCCATCACGACCGGCCGATGACGCCCTGGTCCAAACATGAGCTCGGCGAGGTTCCCGAGGGCCACTACCCCGTGCCGCTCGGCAAGGCCGCCATCCGCCGCGAGGGCGCGGCGCTCACCGTCCTCGCCTATGGCACCATGGTCTATGTCGCCTTGGCCGCCGCCGCCGAAACCGGCATCGACGCCGAGATCATCGACCTGCGAAGCCTTTTGCCGCTCGATCTCGAGGCGATCGTCAGCCTCGGTGCGCAAGACGGGCCGATGCGTCGATCGTCCATGAGGCGACGCTGACTTCCGGTTTCGGCGCCGAGCTCTCCGCGCTCGTGCAGGAAAATTGCTTCTTCGAGCTCGAGGCGCCGATCCGGCGCGTGACGGGCTGGGACACGCCTTATCCGCATGCGCAGGAGTGGGATTATTTCCCCGGCCCCGAGCGCGTCGGCCGCGCATTCCGCGAAACCATGGAAGAGTGATTGCTGGAAGAGTGAAATGGCCGAGCACGTGATCCGCCTCCCCGACGTCGGCGAAGGCGTCGCCGAGGCCGAGCTTGTCGAATGGCATGTCAAGGTCGGCGATCTCGTGCGCGAGGACGCGTTGCTCGCCGCGGTGATGACCG
>CAVWWB010000018.1:0-172395 GCA_963758595.1 uncultured Alphaproteobacteria bacterium | reverse complement strand
GGACCAGGCACTTGGAGCGCGGCCTCCTCATTGCGGAACGGCCCAAGTGTGCTTCGGCAACTGCGGTGGGCGGAAGCCGCGGCCATAGCGTTGGCGGTTCTCAATCGCCCACATCGGGCACCTCGCAGATCGGTGCCAGACCGAATCACAGCCGATCGAGCCGGTTCAAGCGGTCCGTGTGGCCAGTGGGTAACCGATTCCAAATGAACTCTACGAGGTCTCCGGATGGACACTGAGAGGGAGAGGGTCGGGAAGTCGGTGACGGCTTTAGCGTCGTGACCACCTGCTGGATCTCAGCTATTTGGTGCATTGTGCCCAAGATTTAGTTGCGGTAAGAGAAAGAGCCGCGAGACCCCTGCTCGATCGGGTTCAGGTCTGGGCTGTATTTGCGCAGGTAGAACAGCTGGCGCCTGCTGAGCGGATGGCTCGCCTGATGGCCGGATCCTTGTGACTGCAAGGTTGTGCATCGCCTGGCCGCAAAGTGGGGACGAACAACTGCTCGACCAGGCGAGGAAGCTTTTGGCGTTGATTGGTCCATCGATTCTGCCCAAGCAATCCTGAACGCCGCATCCGGGCAGGTTGCCTACATTGTTCGAACGACTGATCGAGAACAACGACTCTGATCGAGAACAACAGAAGGGAGAACAACAGGAGACATGGCCAACCTGTTCGGCGTGTTCCGGTCCCTGATGCCGCGCGAGGAAGGCTTCATCGAGCGGTTCTGCGAGCACGCCCGTCTCGCGGTGCCGGCGGCCGAGGCGTTCCGGGCGTTGATCGGCGGCGGAGCCCCTGAACCGCTTGCCAGCGAGATCGCGCGCCTCGAGGAAGCGGCCGATCAGGTGACGCGCCAGACCATCCTGGCGATCCACCGCACCTTCGTCACGCCGTTCGACCGCTCGCAGATCCTGGCGCTCATCACCGCGCTCGATGACACGATCGATCTGATGAAGGATACCAGCCGCCGTGTCTGCCGCTATCGTGTCGACTATACCAGCGAGATGCGTGGCATGGCGGACTGCATCGTCAACGCCACGATCGAACTGCGCGACGGCATGCCACACCTGTCGTCGATCGATCGCAGCATCGCACGTCTGAACCGAATGTCGATGACCGTCCGCCGGATCGAGGGTGAGGCAGACGACCTGCTGGACCTGGGGCTGGGCAAGCTGTTCTCCAGCGATATCTCTCCCGGCGCGAAGCTGACCGTCGAGAAGGTCTACGACCTGATCGAGGCCATCGTCGATCGGTGCGAGGACGTGGTGGACGTAATTGACGGTATCGTCGTCGAGCAGGTCTGACGCCTGCATGTCCGTCACCCAGCTTGGCGCCTGGACCACGGTTGCATTGATCGCCGTGGCGCTGCTGTTCGACTTTCTGAATGGCCTGCACGATAGCGCGAATTCCATTGCGACGGTGGTGGCGACGCGCGTGCTGCGGCCGATCACCGCCGTGGCCTGGGCGGCGTTCTTCAACTTCATCGCCTTTCTGGTGTTCGGCCTGCACGTCGCGGCCACCATCAGCAACGGCGTAGTCGATCCGGCTCTGATCGATCCCTTGGTGGTATTTGGCGCGCTCGTCGGCGCCATTGTGTGGAATGTGCTGACCTGGAAACTCGGTATCCCCTCGAGCAGCAGCCATGCCCTGGTCGGCGGCCTGGTGGGCGCGGCCGTCGCCAAGGCCGGACCCGGCGTGGTGATCTGGCGGGGGCTTGGCACGATTGGCGCGGCCATTGTGCTTTCGCCCTTGATCGGCCTGCTGCTGGCGATGTTGCTGATGCTCGCCGTGACGTGGATCTTTGTCCGCTCCACTCCATTCGCGGTGGATCGCCGCTTCCGGGTGCTTCAGTTCGTCTCATCGTCGCTGCTGAGCCTCGCGCATGGCGGCAACGACGCGCAGAAGACGATGGGTATCATCACGGTTCTGCTCTATTCGCAGGGACTGCTCAGCGGCGCTTTCCATGTGCCGCTCTGGGTGGTGCTGAGCTGCCAGGCGGCAATGGCCTTGGGGACGTTCAGCGGCGGCTGGCGCATCGTGCGCACCGTCGGCTCGCGGGTGACCAGGCTGACGCCGGTCCAGGGGGCCTGCGCGGAGACTGGCGGGGCGATAGCCCTGTTTGCCGCCACCTACCTCGGCATCCCGGTCTCCACCACGCATACCGTGACCGGATCGGTGGTCGGGGTCGGCGCCGCACGCCGCCTTTCTGCCGTCCGCTGGGGAATCACCCGAGAAATTCTGATCGCCTGGGTGATCACGCTACCCGCCTCGGCCCTTATGGCGGCGCTTTGCTATTGGGTGGCGCGGGCGTTCTGAGGAGCAGGGTTAGCGCGGAAGGCGATACGGGTAAGCGATGAACACAAGGGCGACCGTCGCCCCGTACCCGCTTGCATTCCGCGCCGCAACATCCAACCATCTACGCATGCCCGGCTTCGACTCCGGTTTCGCTCCTCGCGTCAAAGCTGTCCTCGGCCCGACCAATACCGGCAAGACCCACCTGGCGATCGACCGCATGCTGGCGCATGCGTCGGGCATCATCGGCTTTCCCCTCCGCCTGCTCGCGCGCGAGAACTACGACCGTATGGTGGCCCGTAATGGTGCGCGCCACGTCGCGCTGATCACCGGCGAAGAGAAGATCGTACCCCCCGACGCGCGCTGGTTTTCCTGTACCGTGGAGGCCATGCCGCTGGACCGGGACGCCGAATTCCTCGCGGTGGACGAGATCCAGCTCTGCGCCGACCCTGACCGCGGACATGTCTTCACCGATCGACTACTGCACGCCCGAGGCCTGGTGGAGACCATGTTTCTGGGCGCCGAGACAATCCGTCCGCTGCTGCAGCGGCTGGTGCCGCAGGCCAGCGTGGAGATGCGGCCCCGTCTGTCTCAGCTCACCCATGTCGGCCCCACCAAACTGGTTCGGCTGCCGCCCCGCTCTGCCGTGGTCGCGTTCAGTGCTGCGGAGGTCTATGCCATTGCCGAACTGATCCGCCGTCGTCGGGGCGGATGCGCCGTGGTGATGGGGCGGCTGTCCCCTCGGACGCGCAACGCCCAGGTGGCGCTATATCAGGACAAAGAGGTGGATTTCCTGGTCGCCACCGACGCGATCGGCATGGGTCTCAACATGGACGTGAACCATGTCGCCTTCGCCAGCCTGGGCAAGTTCGACGGCCATCGTCCACGCCGGCTGGCACCCGCCGAAGTGGCGCAGATCGCCGGCCGCGCCGGCCGCGGCATGCGTGACGGCACGTTCGGCACCACCGCCCAATGTCCGCCACTGCCGGACAATGTGGCGGCGGCGGTCGAGGCGCATAGCTTCGAGCCTCTGCAGCAGCTCTGCTGGCGGAATTCCGAGCTCGATCTGAGCCATGTCGATGCGCTGCTCGCCACGCTGATGTCGCCACCGCCTGGACCTGGTCTCGTGAAGGGCAACGACGCTGCCGATCTCGAGACACTTGCCGCGCTGGCGCACGACCCGGAGATCCGCCGCCTGGCACAGGGGCGAGGTAGGGTGCGCCGGCTGTGGGAGGCGTGCCAGATCCCGGACTTCCGCAAGCTGGCGGACGACACGCATACGAAGCTCTGCGCCAGGGTTTTCAGTCACATCGCGCGGGACCAGCATTTGCCGACCGATTGGCTAGCCGGCCAGATCGGCGCGCTCGCCCGCGCCGACGGCGACATCGATACGTTGATGCAGCGGCTCGCCGGCATCCGGGTGTGGTCCTACATCGCGGCACGCCCCGACTGGGTGCACGACAGTGCGCATTGGCAGGGCCGGGCGCGCGAAGTCGAGGACCTGCTTTCCGACGCGCTGCACGAGCGGCTGACCAGTCGGTTCGTCGATCGCCGGGCCGCCCATCTGATGCGCCGGCTGGAGGCTGGCGGAACGCAGAACCTGCTCTCCGCCGTCACCCGGCGCGGCGAGGTCATCGTCGAGGGCCACCCCGTCGGTCAGGTCGGCGGCTTCAGGTTCTTCCCTGATCCCGATGCTGAGGGGGAGGAACGGCGCCTGGTGCTGCGGGCCGCCCGGCGCGCCTTGCGTGAGGAGATACCGCGTCGGGTGGCGTTGGCAGAGGCCGCCCCGGATGGCGGTTTCGCCTTTGGCCCGGATGATACGCTGATTTGGGACGATGTGCCGATTGCGCGGCTCCGGCGGGGCAGCAGTGCGTTGCGGCCACGGGTCCAGGTGCTGGACAGCGAGTTCCTCGATGGGGCGCAGCGGGAGCGGCTGCGCGGCAGACTGCAGCGCTTTGTGGACGACAGTGTGCGCAAGGACCTCGCCCCGCTGCTCGCGGCGGCCAATCGCGGAGCGCTGCAGCCGCAGTTCCGCGGGTTGCTGCACCGGTTGACCGAGGCACTCGGCCTGATCCTGGGCGAGGAAGGCGAGCAGTTTGGGCCCAAGGAGCGCGCGGCCCTGAAGGCGATCGGCATCAAGGCCGGCCGCTTCGGTCTGTTCTTGCCGCCCCTGCTCAAGCCACGCGCGGCTGCCATGCGCGTCCGGCTGTGGAGTGTGCAGCATGGGGTAGCGGCGCCCGGGCTGCCGGCGCCCGACCTGGTTTCGCTGCCGCGTCAACCGGATTGGCCGGCGGGGTTCGGCGACGCCATGGGCTGGCTCGAGGCCGGGCCGATGCTGTTGCGCCTGGACATCGCCGAACGGGTCGCGGCCGAGTTGGCCTGGGCGACACGCAGGGGGACAGCCGCCATGCCGCCAGGGCTGGCTTCTCACTTTTCCATGAAAGCGGACCTGCTGCCGGTCGTCCTGCGACGCCTGGGGTTCAGAGTGCTGCCGGCTGGAGTGGCATCCGCCGATCAGTTCGGCCCCCCCGCGCCCGCCATGTTGCTGCCGCTGCGGCGGCGCAAAACCAGCGTGGACCCGGCCGCCCCGATCCAGGCCCACCACCCGTTCGCCGCCCTGGCGGCCCTGAAGCTTTGAGAGGACAACGATACCCGAGACCGAGAACCGCGATTGGCAGCGTCTGGACAAGTGGTTGTGGTGCGCCCGGTTCATGCGCCAACGGAGCGACTGCACCGCGCTGGTCGCGCAGGGCTCGATCCGTATCAATCGCCAGCCCACCGACAAAGCGCACGCCCGGCTGCGCATCGGTGACATTCTGACAGTGCCGGTGCATGGCTCGGTTCGAGTGGTGCGGGTGCTCGCGCTCGGGGTGCGGCGGGGTCCAGCGGCCGAGGCGCGAACTCTCTATCGGGAGATCAGCGAGCCAGTCGGCGGACCTTGAACCTAAGCCCAATCGTCGGCATATCGCCGGCTCTCACTGTCGCCCCGGGGATCGAGACATGACCTACGTGGTCACCGAAGCCTGTATTCGCTGCAAGTACATGGATTGCGTCGAGGTCTGCCCCGTCGACTGCTTCTATGTCGGCGAAAATATGCTGGTCATTCATCCGGACGAATGCATCGATTGCGGCGTTTGCGAACCGGAATGCCCGCCCGAGGCGATCGTCCCGGACAGCGATGACAAGGCGACGGACTGGCTGGAGCAGAACCGCACCTACGCCGCGCTATGGCCAAACATTACCCGCAAGGGAGAACCGCCACCCGACGCTGACGAGTGGAAGGACAAGCCCGACAAGGCGAAGCTGTTCTCCCCCAATCCCGGCAAGCCCTGAACAGAAGGCGTTCAACCGGAAGTGTGACAGACCATTACGTTGCAAGCCGTCGCTTCCCCGATGACGTAACACCGCTGTGATGCTATACTAGTTTGTATGGACGGCGGGGGGCTTCGTGGCCGAGGCGCCCGCCGGTGCTATTCCCAGAGCCGATCCTTCGGAACGGGCGTGCGGTCCGGCGGGTTGGCCGGCCTGGGAGGCCGATTTGACGGCATGGCATTGAGGGGCAACATCAACAGGTGGCAGGCATGAAAGTATCGGCTGGATCCGCGGCGAAGGGTCAAAGGGCAGCGGCATCCCGTCGCCCGTCGCCTTCGGGCCCGGCTCCGGCCCGCGCCAGGGCGGCCCAGGGGTTGGCAGCGGCAAAGAAGACGGCGGCCCCCACCACGCCAACCAGGGCAGTGGAAAAGGTGGCTGCCAAGTCAGAAGCGAAGGTGGCACCCCCGGCCAAGCCAAGCACAGTCAAGGCTGCGGACCCCAAGCCCGAGAGCAAGCCGGCGCCGGCTACGCCGCCGCAGGCTGGTGCTGCGAAGCCCGCTCCCGCTCCCGCAGCACAGGCGGCTCCGGTCACGCCTCCTGCGGCCGATCGGCGGCCGCCGATCCCGGACCGGATCCCGCCGCGGCCGCCCGCGAAAGCGGAAGTCTTCGCGGAAGGCGACCACGTGGTCTATCCCACTCATGGCGTCGGCAAGGTCGAGCGGATCGCCAGCGAGGAGATTGCCGGGCACAAGCTCGAGCTGATCCACATCACCTTCGAAGAGAACCGGATGACGTTGCGCGTCCCGGTCAGCAAGGCCCGCAGCGCCGGGTTGCGCAAGCTGGCGACACGAAAGTTGTTCGATGAAGCGTTGGCCGTGCTGAAGGGACGGGCGCGGATCAAGCGCACGATGTGGTCGCGGCGGGCGCAGGAGTACGAGGCGAAGATCAACTCGGGCGACCCGTTGGCAATCGCCGAGGTGGTCCGAGACCTGCATCGGAATGCCGGCCAGCCGGATCAGAGCTTTTCGGAGCGGCAAATTTATGAGGCGGCGATGGATCGGCTGGCGGCGGAACTGGCCGCTCTCGACAAGACCGACAAGCTCACGGCCGCGGTCAAGCTGACCAATTTCCTGAAGACCGTGTGACCCAGCAGGGTGGGCGCCGCCAGTCAGCCGATCCTCGCGAGCTGAGCAGAGTGGCCGCACTCGACTGACGCCCGAGCGACGCCGAGCCCACCCCGGAGCCCCATATGAGCGCCACGAACCCTGTCGCCTCCGCCGAGCAGATCGCTCGCGCCAAATGGGACCTGCTGTTGCTTGACCTGGAGAGACGCGCCGAGGCGGTGCGGCAGATCAAGATTTGTGAGCCACGCCGCTTGCTGATCCAAGGCTTTACCGCCGCCGCCGCACTCCTGGGAGCCGGCGCGGCCATCGGCGCCATCATCGTCAAGCTGGCGGGAGGCTAACTCAGTAGACTTCACGCTTGCTTACGGTTCGATGTGGTGTTCGACGGGCACCGAGCGACAGTCCACCTCGAACTCCAGGCCCTGCACCGGCGGGCGCGTAAAGTGCCACACCAGCCCGTGATGAGCCGCGCCACGCTGCACGAACTCGTCGGCCGGAAATGGGTGAACGCTGTAGACCTGCGTCGCCGTGGTGTTCGCCCAGCCCTTGCCCAATGCGGCCATGCGCTGCTCGATCCGGCCGATCACGAATACCGCTTTTTCGCGCATCGCATCCGCGCTGGTCTCGCCATAACGGATGGTCTTCTGCGCATACGGGACCGGTTCGTCGCCCGCTTCGCCGCTGCCGGCAATCACGAACGAACCGGCGGCGTTTTCGACCGGGCGCGCGAAACAGAACGCATGGAAACTTGGCTCGGTCGGCTTGTGCTGTTCTGGGATGACATTGCTGCGCGCCACCGGATTGTCCTCCGGATTCTGCATCACGCCCCAGCGCTGTAGCGTCGTCGTGTACTGCCGATTGAAGTCGATGAAGCCCTGATCGGTGAACTGCGCAGGAGAGCGCAACTCGCAGGCACAGAAGCCAAGCAGCGGGACGCCTAGACGCTTGAGATAGTCCTCGATCCAGGCGAAGCCGGCGGCCAACGGCAGAAGGCGAGCGAACTCCACCCGTTCGATGCGATGGCCCGGAAGCGCCTCGACGCCGCCCGAATACTGGAACGCGAACGGGATGTAGCGATAGCCAGCCGCGGGGAGATCGACCGCTTTTGCCATCTGTTCCTCCTCCCCTCAAAGCAAAGGGCCTCGGGGTTGCCCCGAGGCCCTTGCTAGCATACCCGCGCTGGCATGCTAGCTGTTGTTGCGGTTACCCAGCAACTGCAGCAGCAGCATGAACAGGTTGATGAAGTTCAGGTACAGACTGAGCGCGTCATACACGCTGCGCTTGGCCGCACCGTCCGTGCCCTCGGCATAGGCGTACTGCACGTACGTTGCCTTGATACGCTGCGTGTCATAGGCGGTGAGCCCGGTGAACACGATCACGCCGATGATGCTGATGGCGAACTGCAGGGCGGAACTCGCCAGGAAGATGTTCACCACGCTGGCGATGATGATGCCGATCAGCCCCATGAACAGGAAGCTGGCGAACCGGCTGAGATCGGCCTTTGTCGTGTAGCCGTAGATGCTCATCGCCGCGAAGGTCGCCGCGGTAATGAAGAACACGCGGACAATCAACTCGCTGGTGTAGATCAGGAAGATGTTGGTCAGGCTGGCGCCCATTGCGGCGCAGAATAGCCAATAAAGCGTCTGCGCGGTGCTACGCGACAGCCGGTTCACCCCCATGCTGAGCACCAGCACGAAGGCTAGCGGGGCGAAGATCGAGATCATCGCCAGAGCCCGAGGCGTGGCGCGCCGGCCCCATTGGCGTCATGACCACTGGGTAGAACGCGTTGATCAGGTCGGTGTTGGCGATCACGTAGGCGACGATGCCGGTCAGCAGCAGACCGGACGCCATCCAATTGTAGACCCGCAGCATGTAAGCGCGGAGCCCGGCGTCCAGGACCGCTGCGGTCGTGGCAGCCGATGCCCGCGGATAGGTCCGGTAGTCGGGACTGAAGGCCATGGTTTCCTCGTTTGCCCTTTCAGGCGGGTTGTCCGTCGATCTCGCAATTTGGAGATCGGCCGGGAGGGTTCAAGCCAGTTCGGTAATGAAAGCTCGGTAACTCGCTGTAGCGCCCCAAGGCTTTCACTCGTTCCGCAGCATCGGTGCCGGTTTGGCACGCAGCGCGGCCGCGGTGCCAACATAACCGAAGCCGAGCATCATGGCGAGGGCACCAATTAGGGTGCCGGCGAGGGTGCCCGGCAGCAGCACCCAGTCGATATGCATCAGCCAATGAGCGATGGCGAAACTCGCCAGGCTCCCTACCACGGCGGCGATCAGACCAGCGGCAACGCCTAGGGTGCCGAACTCAATCATCCAGGCGGCGCGGATCTGCCGCCGCGTGGCGCCCAGGGTCCTTAGGATCACCGCCTGATGGATGCGCCGGCGTTGGCCGGCGGCAACGGCTCCGGTCAGCACGAGCGCGCCGGTGACCAGGGTGAGCGACCCGGTCGCGGTGAGCGCGGCAGCAACCTGGCCGAGCAACGCAGCCACGGTGGCCAGCACATCCGCGACCCGGATGCCGGTCACGTTGGGCAGCGCATCGGTAATCGCCCTCAGCAATTGGCCCTGGTCCGGATCGGCCACTCGAACCGTGGCGATGTGGGTGTGTGGCGCGTGCTGCAGCAGTCCCGGGCTCGCCACCAGGGTGAAGTTCAGCGACAGGGTTTGCCAGGCGACGTCGCGCAGGCTGGCCACCTTCAGGTCCAGATCGCGGCCAAGCACGTTGATCCGGATCGTGTCACCGACATGCACGCCCCAGCCCCGCGCGAGGTTCGCATCGAACGATACCAGCGGCGGGCCGTCGTAGGCCGCCGGCCACCAGCTTCCCGCGACGATACGGGTGCCCGGCGGCCGGGTGGCGGCATAGGTCAGGCCGCGATCGCCGCGAAGTGCCCATTGCGTTTCCGGGGTGGCATGCACCTGGTCGGCCGGCACATCGTTCACCGCCACGATCCGCGCGCGCAGGCTGGGCACCTGTTGCATGGCCTGCACGCCTGGCTGCGCGTGCACCAAGGATTCGAAGCGTTGCAACTGACTGTTCTGGATATCGACGAAGAAGAAACTCGGCGCATTCGCAGGGAGCTGCTGGATTATTTCGCGCTGCACGTTTGCTTCAAGCAGTGCCACCGCGGCCAGCGTCGATAGACCGAGGCCGATCGAGACCATTACAGCCGGCGTCGCCGCGCCGGGACCATGGAGATTTCCCAGTCCGAGCCGGCCTGGGCTGCTGCCCAGGCACCGCGAACCCGCCCGCGCTGCCAGTACCACGATCGCGCCGCCTGCGCGGAATAGCACCAGCGCGGCGATGGCGGCGGCACAGAACCAGAGCGCGAAGCGGCGATCGGCTGACGTGGCGATCGTCAAGGCCGTCAATCCGGCGGCGAGCGCGATCGTCGTCAGCAACAGTCCCCGCGTCGGCCGGGTCCGCTCGGGCAGGAAGGCGTCGCGGAACAGGGCGGCACCAGGAATGCGCGCCGCTCGGCCGAGTGGCCACAGTGAGAAGGCGAGCGCAGTCAGCAGGCCATACGCCGCGGCGAGCAGCAGCGGCCCAGGATAGAAAGCCACGATCGGCGGCACCGGCAGCACCTGCTTCAGCCAATCCGAAAGCACCATGGGGCCAAGTGCGCCCACAACCAGGCCAATGAGGATACCGCCCAAAGCGAGCGCCATGACCTGGATCAGGTGTACGGCGACCACCAGGCGGGCGGAAGCGCCGAGGCAGCGGAGTGTGGCGATGGTACGGGCGCGCGCGTCGAGCCAGGCTCGCACACCGTTCGCCACGCCGATGCCGCCGACCAGCAACGAGGTAAGTCCCACCAGCATCATGAACAGGCTGGTCTGATCGATGAACCGGGTCACGCCGGGTGCGGCACTGCTCGGATCGCGAATACGCCAGCCCTGGTTGGGGAAGGCGCCCGGCAATGCGGCGATGATTGTCGCCGGGTCGGGTACGATCGCGCGTATGGCGTACCGCACCATGGAGCCGGGAACCACCAGACCGGTCGAGGGCAGCGCATCCCGGCTGATCAGCACGCGAGGACCCAGAAGCAGCGGGGCGGCGATGCGATCGGGTTCGGATATCAGCGCCCCGCGCACGGTAAAGGTGGCGTTTCCCAGGCGGACCGGATCGCCAGGGTGCAGGTTCAGTCGGTCCAACACGACCTGCTCGGCGAGGAGACCGTGGTCGGCGAGCAGAGTGGTGGTCGCCCCCTCCCCCCGCCCCCCTCCCGCAAGGGGAGGGGGGGTTTTGGGCTTGGTGCCATTATCACGGCCTGGCCGACCAGGGGCCAGGCGGGGTCCACCGCTTTTAGTTCTACGAGTTGGCGCTCGCCGGAGGGCGCCACCAGCATGGAGCGCATCTGCACCACGTCCGATAGCGTCGCACCGCGTGCGCGCAG
This sequence comes from uncultured Alphaproteobacteria bacterium, assembly GCA_963758595.1. GTDB lineage: Bacteria > Pseudomonadota > Alphaproteobacteria > Acetobacterales > Acetobacteraceae > JAMXLO01. The sequence continues at coordinate 161,276 of CAVWWB010000018.1, read as the reverse complement.
CCATTGCCGCAGTTCATCAGGCAGTGGCTGCGAGCCGCTTTCCACCTCCAAATCACCGCCGAGGATGCGCCTGCCGTCCTCGGCCAGTCCGCGGTCCGTCGCCGCACGCAGCGAGCCGACCGCGGCGATCACGGCGACACCGAGCGCCAGGCATAGCAGGACAATCCACAGCCCACGCACCCCACCCCGCAGCTCCCGCCGGGCCAGCCGCAAAGCCAGCATCATGGCACCGGTTCGGTGCGCAACGGCGCCAGGTCGATCTGGGTCACCTTTCCATCCGCCAGATGAATGCGCCGCGAGCAACGCGCCGCCAGATGCTCGTCGTGGGTGATCAGCAACAGCGTCGTCCCGGTTTCGGCGCGTAGCCGGAACAGTAGGTCCATGACCGCATCGCCGGTCGCCTGGTCCAGGTTGCCGGTCGGCTCATCGGCAAGCAGCAGCCGCGGCCGTGGCGCGAAGGCGCGCGCCAGCGCGACCCGCTGCTGCTCGCCCCCGGAAAGCTGGCTGGGCAGGTGCGTCTGCCGGTGGCCCAACCCCACCGCATCCAGCGCCGCTCGCGCCCTTCCGGCGGCATCCCGGGCACCGGCCAGCTCCAGTGGCACCGCCACGTTCTCCAGCGCGGTCATGGTCGGGATAAGGTGAAACGCCTGGAACACGATGCCGATCGTGTCGCGGCGCAATCGTGCCAGCGCGTCTTCGTCCATGCGGGTCACGGTATGCCCGGCCAGGATGATGCTGCCCTGGCTGGCACGTTCCAGCCCTGCCAGCACCATCAGCAGGCTGGTCTTGCCGGACCCGGAGGGTCCGATAATGCCGACCGCCTCGCCGGCGGCGATGTCGAGATCGAGACCGCGGAGGATGTTGACCGGCCCGGCAGCCGAAGGCACGGTCAGGTGCAGGCCCCGCACCTGCACCAGCGGGACCTGAGACGGCGGAGTGGCATCCATGGCGGCACCATATGGCGTCCGCGGCCGGTGGCGGAAAGCCATCGCTGCACTGGCCCTGGCGTTGCCGCTGACCGCCCACGCCGCGCCGATCCGGCTTTTGGTGCTGGGCGACTCTCTCTCGGCCGGATTCGGCCTGCCGCACGAGCAGGGGTTCGAGACGCAACTCGCCAGCGCGTTGCGCGCGCACGGATACGACGTGCGGGTCATCGATGGCGCGGTATCCGGGGATACCACGGCGGGCGGACTGGCACGGCTCGACTGGACACTGGCGGATGGCGCCGACGCGGCGATCGTCGAATTGGGCGCGAATGACGGGCTGCGCGGCGTCGATCCGCGCGATGTCGAAAAGAACCTGACTGCGATCCTCGATAAGCTGGCGGCACGGCAAATCCCGGTGCTGCTGAGCGGCATGTACGCGATGCCCAATCTGGGGCCGGATTACGCCAAGGCTTTCAATGCCGTGTTCGAGCGATTGGGCAAGCGGGCGGGCGTCCTTTACGACCCGTTCTTCCTGCAGGGCGTGGCCGAGGTTCCTTCGCTGAACCAGGCCGACGGACTGCACCCGAATGCCGCCGGCGTTCAACGGATCATCGCCAGACTGCTGCCGCTGGTGGAGAAGCTGCTGGCGGAGGCAAGGCCGGCATGAGACTGTTCGTCGGCCTTGAGCTTCCCTGGGAGCTCCGTCAACGGATCGCGCTGCTGTCGGGCGCCGGCATTCCGGGCGCGCGCTGGGTACCGCCGGAGAACTATCACGTGACGCTGCGCTTCATCGGCGAGACGCCGCGCTACCTGGCCGAGGAGATCGATCACGCACTCGCGGCACTGACAGCACCGGCGTTCCCGTTGACGCTGGCCGGCATCGGCACCTTCGCCAAGGGCGGGCCCAAAGGGAGCCGAAGCCAAACGTTGTGGCTGGGGGTTGAGCGCAGCGAGAAACTGGAGCGACTGCAAAGCAAGATCGAAACGGCGCTGCAGCGCTGTGGGCTGGAACCGGAGCGTCGGAAGTTTCAACCACACGTAACCCTGGCGCGGCTGGACGGCGCGGCCGGGGCAAGGCTGGCGGGGTTCGTGCAGGCGCACAACCTATTCCGTGCCGAGTGCGTCCCGGTCGAGCACTTCACATTGTTCAGCTCGATGCTGAGCAAGGACCAGCCGGTCTACACGGCGGAAGTCGAGTACCCGCTGGGGCTCACCGGCGCCGGGGCGATGCCGCAACCGCCAGCGGCGAGGTGATGTCGGCGAACGACTGCGCCAGCGACGTGCGGACATCGATGACCGTCGGCACGCGCGCGTTCAGTGCCTCGCGGAGGGCGTCGCCCAGGGCCGACGGTTCGGTCACGCGAACGCCGTTGCAGCCCATGGCACGGGCGATTGCCGCGTGGTCGAAGTCGGCGAACTCCGCGGCGAACGGGCCGCCGCCATGCAGCACCCAGCCGAGTGCCTTGTTGTTGAACACGACGACGATGATCGGAATGTCCTGCTCGATCGCGGTCATCAGGCCGTTCATCGTCATGGCGAAGCCGCCGTCGCCGCACACCGCGACCACTGGGCGGTCCGGATGCACCAGTTTTGCCCCGAGTGCGGCCGGGATGGCGAACCCCATCGGACCCGAGCCGGCCGCCTGCAGAAAGCCTCCGGCCTGCCTGGTCTGGTAGAAGTGCGTCATCATGATGCGGTTCTCGCCGGCATCGCAGGTGACGATGGCGTTGGCGGGCAGGGTCCGCATCAGCTCGCCGATCGCACGTTGCGGCAGGATCGGCGTGTCATCGGCGAAGTAGCCGGGCTGGTCGAAGAAGCCTTTCTCCTGTCGCCATTTCGCGACGCGCGCCTCGCCGGCTTGGCGGCGTGCCGCGTCTGCTCCCACCGCATCACACAGCTGCTGCATGACCTGGGCGGCATCGCCGAGCAGCACGTGTTCCGCCGGATAGGTCCAGGACGCATTGCGCGGCTCGATGTCGATCTGGATGAACGTCTGCCGCGTCGGGTCGAGCAGGTCGCGGTTTTCCCACGCGGTATCGCTCGGTCCCAGCTTGGTCCCGACCGCCAGGATCAGGTCTGCTTCGGCGACGCAGGCGTTGGCGGCCTCGGTGCCGAATGTGCCGAACACGCCGAGAGCCAGTGGATGGGTTTCGGCGAAGCAGCCCTTGCCGGCGGCGGTGGTGACGACCGGCAGCCCCGCCGCCTCGGCCAGCGCTGTCAGCGCTTGGTAGCCCTGAGCGATGCGCACGCCGTTGCCGGCGATCACCACCGGACGGTGGGCGGCGAGCAGCGCCTTTGCCGCGCCCGCTACGCGCGCCGTGTCGGCGGCCGGCGGCGGCGCCGGCAAGTAGTGGCGCGTGTGGTACAGGCCCGGCTGCGAGTCTGGGCTTACCGTGCCGGACAGGGAGTCCATCGCGAACAGGACCGCGACCGGGCCGCACTGCCCGGACAGCGCGTGCTTGATGGCAAGCTGCGTCCCCTGCACCGCAGCGATTGGCGTGTGTGCCTGCACCACGTGCTTGGTCACGCCGCCAAACGCGCGGCGGGCGTCCCAACTGCCGTAGTCGCCGGTGCCCTGCTGATAGGGCGCGTGCAGATGAAACGGTGTCGAATCGGAGAAGTCGGTCAGCAGCAGCATCGGCGAGCTGGAGAGATAGGCTTCCATCGTGCCGATCAGGCCGTTGCCCAGCACCCAGGGGCCCTGTCCGATCATCACCCCAGGCCGCCGCGTCAGCCGCCCATAGACCTCGGCCATCACACCCGCGAGCGACTCCTCCCGCACCAGCACCATGCGCAGCGAGTTCTGATACTTGCGCAGCCCCGAAACGATCCGGCCCGTGTGCCCGCCCGAAATGCCGAACACATATTCAATGCCGGCTTCCTGCAGCACCCGCCCGACCAGGTCGGCGGCGGGCTCTTCTTCGGTCAGCATGCGCTCGATGGTCATGGATGCTTCCTCCGTCGAACAGGTGTAGCTTGGCGGCCTGATCTGTCTCGGTCATTGTTCCAGCATGGCGCAGTTGTCAAACCGGCTTCCCGGCCTGAATTTCGACCTCGGCGAGACGGCCGATATGCTGCGCGCAACGGTCGAGAGCCTTGCCGCCGACGAGATCGCGCCGCGCGCCGCGGCGATCGACCGCGACAACGCTTTCCCGATGGATCTCTGGCGCAAGTTCGGCGATCTGGGCGTGCTCGGCATCACGGTCGAGGAGGAATTTGGCGGCGCCGGCATGGGCTATCTCGAGCATGTGGTGGCGATGGAGGAGATTTCCCGCGCCTCGGCCTCGGTCGGCCTGTCGTACGGCGCGCATTCCAACCTGTGCGTCAACCAGATCCGCCGCAACGGCAACGAGGCGCAGAAGCGGCGCTATCTGCCGAAGCTGATCAGCGGCGAGCATGTCGGCGCGTTGGCGATGAGCGAGCCGGGTGCCGGGTCCGGACGTCATCGGCATGCGCACGCGGGCGGACAAGCGCGGCGATCGGTATGTGCTGAACGGCTCGAAGATGTGGATCACCAACGGGCCCGATGCCGACGTGCTGGTGGTCTATGCCAAGACCGATCCGCAGGCGGGCCCGCGCGGCATCACCGCGTTCCTGGTCGAGAAGGGCTTCCCGGGCTTCTCCACCGCGCAGAAGCTGGACAAGCTGGGCATGCGCGGTTCCAACACCTGCGAGCTGGTGTTCGCAGATTGCGAAGTGCCCGAGGAGAACGTGCTGGGCGGCGTCAACGAGGGCGTGCGCGTGCTGATGAGCGGCCTGGATTACGAGCGCGCGGTGCTGGCCGCGGGGCCACTCGGCATCATGCAGGCCTGCATGGATGTGGTGGTGCCGTATGTGCACGAACGCAAGCAGTTCGGCCAGCCGATCGGCGAGTTCCAGCTCATGCAGGGCAAGCTCGCCGACATGTACACCACGATGAACGCGGCCAAGGCGTACGTGTACGCGGTGGCCAAGGCGTGCGATCGCGGCGAGACGACGCGCAAGGACGCCGCCGGCGCGATCCTGTACGCGGCCGAGAAGGCGACCTGGATGGCGCTGGAGGCGATCCAGTGCCTGGGCGGCAACGGCTATATCAACGACTACCCGACCGGGCGGCTGCTGCGCGATGCCAAGCTGTACGAGATCGGCGCCGGCACCAGCGAGATCCGCCGCATGCTGATCGGCCGCGAGCTGTTCCGCGAGACCGCATGAAAAGAGGGCTTAACACGGAGGACGCGGAGGACCACGGAGAGCCACGGAGGACGAGATTAGCGCTTCGCGCGAAGCGCCATTTCTTTCTCCGTGGTCCTCCGTGGTTCTCGGCGTCCTCCGTGTTGAACCTTGCTTTGCGACGGGCGGCACCATGACGGTCTTGCGCTCCGACATCGACCCGCGTTCGGCCGAGTTCGCCGCCAACGCCGCCGCGATGCACGCGCTGGTGGAAGATCTGCGCGCGCGAGTTGCCGAAGTGACGCAAGGCGGCGGCGAGGCCGCCCGCAAGCGCCATCTTTCGCGCGGCAAGCTGCTGCCGCGCGACCGCGTCGCGGGGCTGATCGATCCCGGCACACCGTTTCTGGAGCTGTCGCAACTGGCCGCCTACGGCATGTACGACGACGAGGTGCCATCCGCCGGAATCGTCACCGGTATCGGCCGCGTCTCCGGCCGCGAATGCGTCATCGTCGCCAATGACGCCACGGTGAAGGGCGGCACCTACTTTCCCAATCACCGTGAAGAAACATCTGCGCGCGCAGGAGATCGCGCTGCACAACCATCTGCCCTGCATCTATCTGGTCGATTCCGGCGGCGCCTTCCTGCCGATGCAGGACGAGATCTTCCCCGACCGCGAGCATTTCGGCCGGATCTTCTTCAACCAGGCCAATCTGTCGGCGCAAGGCATCCCGCAGATCGCCGCGGTGATGGGGTCCTGCACCGCCGGCGGCGCCTATGTGCCGGCGATGAGCGACGAAACGGTGATCGTGCGCAAGCAGGGCACCATCTTCCTGGGCGGGCCGCCGCTGGTGAAGGCCGCGACCGGCGAGGAGGTCAGTGCCGAGGACCTGGGCGGCGCCGATGTGCATGCACGCACCTCCGGCGTGGTCGATCATTATGCGCATGACGACCGGCACGCCCTGGCGATGTGCCGGCGTATCGTCGCCGGGCTGAACCAGGTGAAGCAGCCGCAGATCGGCGCTGTGCCAGCCCCGAGCCGCCGCGCTACGATCCGGCCGAACTCTACGGCATCGTGCCCGCCGATCTGCGCGCGCCGTATGACGTGCGCGAGGTCATCGCGCGCATCGTCGATGGCAGCGAACTCGACGAGTTCAAGCGGCTGTACGGCACGACGCTGGTGTGCGGCTTTGCGCATATCTACGGTTATCCGGTCGGCATTCTCGCCAATAACGGCATCCTGTTCTCGGAATCCGCGCTGAAGGGTGCGCATTTCGTCGAGCTGTGCAGCCAGCGCGGCATTCCGCTGGTGTTTCTGCAGAACATCACCGGCTTCATGGTGGGGCGCAAATACGAGGCGGGCGGCATCGCCAAGGATGGCGCCAAGCTGGTCACCGCGGTTGCCACCACGGCGGTGCCGAAGCTCACGGTGATCATCGGCGGCAGCTATGGCGCGGGCAATTACGGCATGTGCGGCCGGGCGTATGAACCTCGGTTCCTGTTCATGTGGCCGAATGCGCGGATTTCGGTGATGGGCGGCGAGCAGGCGGCAAGCGTGCTGGCACAGGTGCGCGCGTAACCGGGATGCGGCGCCCGAACAGGAGGAAGCATTCAAGGCGCCGATCCGCGCGCAGTATGAACGGCAGGGCCATCCGTATTACGCCACCGCGCGGATGTGGGACGACGGCATCATCGATCCGGTGGATACGCGGCGCGTGCTGGGTCTGGCGTTGTCCGCAGCGCTGAATGCGCCGATCCCGCCGACGCGCTTCGGCGTGTTCCGGATGTAGCGATGTTCCAGACCCTGCTGATCGCCAATCGCGGCGAGATCGCCTGCCGGATCGCGCGGACCGCGCGCCGCATGGGGATCGAGACGGTCGCGGTCTATTCGGAGGCCGACGCCGACGCACTGCACGTGAAGGCCGCGGACCGCGCTGTTCCGATCGGCGCGGCGCCGGCGCGTGAGAGCTATCTGAACATCCCGCGCATTATCAGGGCGGCGCGGGACAGCGGCGCCGAGGCGATCCATCCCGGCTACGGCTTCCTGTCGGAGAACCCGGAATTCGCCGAAGCCTGCGCCGATGCCGGCATCATGTTCATCGGCCCGCCGGCATCGGCGATGCGAGCCATGGGATCCAAGTCGGCGGCCAAGGCGCTGATGGAGCAATCGGGCGTGCCGGTGCTGGCCGGCTATCACGGCGAGCGGCAGGATGCAGCGTATCTCGCGGATCATGCCAACCGGATCGGCTTTCCGGTGATGATCAAGGCGGTCTCCGGCGGCGGCGGCCGCGGCATGCGCATCGTGCGGCGGGCCGACGAGTTCGCTGCGTCGCCCTGGAAGCCGCGCGCCAGGAAGCCGCGTCGGCGTTCGGCGATGACCGCGTGCTGCTCGAACGCTATCTGACACGCCCGCGGCACATCGAGCTGCAGGTTTTCGCCGATCGGCACGGCAATGCGATCCATCTCTTCGAGCGTGACTGCTCGGTGCAGCGGCGACACCAGAAGGTGATCGAGGAAGCACCGGCTCCCGGCCTGGACCAAGAGCGGCGGTCGGCAATGGGGCGTGCCGCGGTCGCCGCCGCTCGCGCGGTCGGATATGAAGGCGCCGGCACGGTGGAATTCGTCGCCGACAAGCGACGGGTTCTATTTCCTGGAAATGAACACCCGGCTGCAGGTCGAGCACCCGGTGACCGAGATGATCACTGGTCTCGATCTGGTCGAATGGCAGTTGCGTGTGGCCGCGGGCGAGACGTTGCCGCTGGCGCAGGACGCTATCGGCGTCAGCGGTCATGCGATCGAGGCGCGTATATACGCAGAGGATCCCGACGCGCGATTTTGCGCCCTCGACCGGGCGTCTGACGGTGTTTCGAACCCCGGCAGGATCCGCGAACGTGCGGGTCGATACGGGATTTGCCACCGGCGATATCGTGTCGGTGCACTACGACGCGATGCTGGCCAAGCTGATCTGCCACGGCCCCAACCGCGATGCGGCGTTGCGGGCATTGCGCCGCGCCCTGGCGGCCACCGATGTGGTTGGGGTGGCCAGCAACGTCGATCTGCTGGGCCGGATCGTCGCGCATCCGGCGTTTATCGCCGGCGGCGTCGATACAAGCTTCATCGAACAGCACCGGCAGACGCTGCTCGGCGCTCAGCACGAACCGCCGGTCGAAGTGCTGGCCGCTGCTGCGCTATGTGTGCTGAATGCGGAAGCGGCGGGGGCCGGGCAAGCCGCGGCGGCTAGTCAGGATCCTTACTCGCCTTGGCACGCAAGCGATCAGTGGTGGCTGAATATTGCGTTCGAACGGGAAATGCCGTTCGAGTTCGACGAGCAGCGCCTGCCGGTGCAGGTCCGGCGCGACGGCGCCCTATGGCGGATCGGCGTCAATGATCGGGAACTGACCGGTGGCGTAACCGGCGCACCGGACGGACGCTTGGACATCGTTCTCGACGGGGTGCGCGAACGTGTGTCCGCCATGCGTAATGGCGAGACGATCACGGTGCGCCGCAATGGCGAAACATGGCGCCTGCGACTGCCCGACCCGATGGCTGCCGCCGCCGAGGAGGACGTTGCGGGCGGTCGCTTGGTCGCACCGATCCCGGGCCAGGTCACCCAGGTGTCGGCGGAACCAGGAATGACGGTAACGCGGGGCCAGGTCATGGTGGTGCTGGAAGCGATGAAGACGGTGTTCCGTCTTGCCGCACCAGCCGACGGCGTGGTCGCCACCGTGTCGTGCCGGGTGGGCGACAGCGTCGTCGAAGGCCAGCTTCTGGTGGGGTTCGTCGAACAAGCCACGCCCGATCATGCTGAAGGCATGTCTTCGACATGACGCGCGGTTGCAACAAGCGGCGCCCCATGGCCAAGTAGCCGTGATCAATGTGGAGGACCGACGCTCGATGCCGAGAAGTATTGCTTATCTAGCCGCAGCCGCTATCGCCATGGCGGTCGCTGCAGGACCTGTCGCCGCCGACACACCCGGCGTTACCGCGACCGAGATCAAGATCGGCCACACCAATCCATACAGCGGACCGGCTTCGGCCTACGGCGTGCTCGGCAAGCTGGAGCAGGCCTTCTTCAAAGATGGTCAATGAGCAAGGCGGCGTCGCCGGCCACAAGATCGACTTCATCTCGCTACGATGACGGCTACAGCCCGCCGCAAGACAGTCGAGCAGATCCGCAAGCTGGTGGAAGACGACAAGGTGGCCTTCACCTTCAACACCCTCGGCACACCCAGCAACAGCGCGATCGAGCACTACATGAACCAGCACAAGGTGCCGCAGTTGTTCGTCGCGACCGGTGCCGACAAGTGGGGCAACTACAAGCAGTTTCCGTGGACCATCGGCTGGCAGCCAAGCTACCGGACCGAAGCGCAGATCTATACCAAGTACATGCTGCAGCAGAAGCCCGACATGAAGCTGGCGATCCTTTATCAGAACGACGATTTCGGTAAGGATTATCCGGCCGGTGTGAAGGACGTGCTGGGCGACAAGTACAACAAGATGGTCACCACGGCGACATACGAGGTGACCGATCCGACGGTGGATTCGCAAATCACCACCTTGCAGGCGTCGGGCGCGGATGTGCTGCTGGTGGTCGCCACACCGAAATTCGCCGCTCAGGCGATTCGCAAGGTGCATGACCTGAACTGGAAGCCGATGTTCTTCCTGACCAACGTGTCGATCTCGGTCGGCGCGGTGATCAATCCGGCGGGACCCGAGAACGCGGTCGGCATCATCAGCGCCGGCTATCTGAAAAATCCGACAGACCCGGCCTGGAAGGACGATGCGGGCATGAAGGAATGGCGCGCCTTCATGGACAAGTACCTGCCGGGCGCGGATCAGACCGATGGCGGCTACATCGCCGCTTACGCGGTCAGCGACACGATGCTGAAGGTCCTGAAGCAGTGCAACGGCGACTTCTCGCGTGAGAACGTCATGAAGCAGGCGACCAACCTGCATGACGTCGACAACCCGCTGTTGCTGCCGGGCATCAAGATCAACACCAGCCCGACGAACTATCACCCGATCCGGGCGATGCAACTGATGAAGTGGGACGGCAAGACCTGGGTGCGCTTCGGCAATATTATTGAGGGCGCTGAATCCTGAACCGAGAGGCGCGGTCGTGGTCACGGCCGCGCCGCCGCGCGGCCGATCTGCGCGCTCGACTGATCTGGCCGAACATCAATCAGCACGCTGACCCGGCGAACTGCCGTGTCTTGACCGGCGACCGCCATCGCTGGATTTGGCCCGTCGCAATCCTTTTGATATTCGCGTTGGTAGCCAGCCGAACCGGCACCGACGCAGATTGGGACCTCCGCAACTATCATGCGTTACAACGCGCATGCACTCCTCACTGGCCGGTTCTGGACGGATATCGCGCCGGCGCAGTTGCAGACTTTTCTATCGCCCGTACTCGACATCCCGATAGGTGCGGTTCGCGATCGGCTCAACGGTTCGCCGGTGCTGCTGAATGTCCTGTTGGCGGCACCGCACGCTCTGGCGGTCTGGCTCGCATTCGAGCTGACATTGCGCGTGGTTCCGAGCTGCCTTCCTGGGCGGGCACTGATCGCTTTCGCGGCGGCGCTGTTTGGCGCCACGGGGGTCGCGGGACTTCCGGTGCTGGCAAGTGCTCAGGACGAGATGATCGGTGGATCGTGCGTTTTGGGGGGCCTGCTGGTCCTAACCTCGGACCGGGCCCGGTGCACGGCAGGCGCCGCCTGCGCCGGTCTGCTGTTCGGGCTCGCGGCGGGGCTGAAGCTGACGGCAGTGCCATATTGTCTAGCGGGCGCTGTGGCGCTGCTGCTAGTGCCGGGGCATCCATCGACAAACCGCCTGTCACGCATCGGAGCCTATGTACTGGGCTGCGTCTCCGCCACGCTTCTGCTGGTCGGTCCGTGGTGCATGGTGCTGTTTGACCGCTACCGTAACCCGATTTTCCCGTTCATGAACAATTGGTTTGGCTCGCCGTTCGTGGATCCTCTGCCATTCACTGATCAGAGGTTCAAACCGCGCGACCTGGTTCAGGATTTGGCGTATCCCGCGTTCTGGGCAATTCGACCGACGACCCTGGTTAACGAATTGCCGGTGCGCGATGCGCGTTTCGCGGTGGCCTGCGTCGCATTAGTCGGCACACTTGCCTGGCATGCGCTGTACCGGCGCGCCAGTGCACCTCGCCCGGATCGAGGCTTGCTGCTGTCCGTCTTCTTTGTGACGGCATTCGCCTTTTGGGAACTGGCGTTTTCCCTCCTGCGCTACCTTGCCACACTGGAATTGCTTACGGGAACGATGGTGGTGATAGCATTGCGGCCGTTGCTGGAGCGGCCACGCGCCCGGATGCCGCTCGCCATCGGCTGCACGGTACTCGGTGTTGTCGTCATATCAACAGCTGTTTATCCAGATTGGGGGCGGACGCCTTCTCCGCGTCCGGTCCAGATTACTTTGCCGCCCCCTGCGCCGGGCAGCCTGGTGATATTGCTGGACCCGGCACCGATGGCCTATCTCGCTGATCTGGTGCCGCCGGCAATCCCGTTCGTGGGCGCGAACAACAACTTGATCCAACCTGGGCAAGGCGGCCTGCTTTCCCGACAGGCCGAGATTACGATCCGCGCCCACACGGGTCCGCTTTATGGGCTGGAGGAACCCTCGGAAGCGCCGGGCATAGCGGACCAGACGCTTGACTACTACGGCCTTGCCCGGAATGGCTGCTCGCAAGTCGTATCGAACCTGGACAACAACGCCATTCGCCTGTGCCGATTGACGGCCGCGCACAGTCATTCGCCATGATGAGCCGCAGGAACCCCAACATGCAGTTCGGTATCGCCATCCCGACCGCCTCTGATTCCTGGCTCCTGGTGCGTCGCGCGGAGGAACTCGGCTTCTCGCATGCCTGGTTCTTCGACACCCAGATGCTGAGCGCAGATCCATTCGTCGCCATGGCCGCGGCGGCGATGAACACTACTCGCATCAAACTCGGTACCGGTGTGCTGATCCCCTCCAACCGGATCGCACCGGTTGCGGCCAATGCATTTGCATCGCTGAACAAGCTGGCGCCGGGGCGCATCGTGTTCGGCATCAGCACCGGCTTTACTGGCCGCCGCACCATGGGCCTGGGTGCGGTGAAGCTCGCCGACATGGAGGAGTACATCCGGATCGTCCAGTCGCTCTGGCGCGGCGAGACGGTGGAGATGGAACTCGAAGGTCAGCGTCGTCCTATCCGCCTGCTCAATCCGGAACTCGGCCTGATCAACATCGACGCTCCGATTCCGCCTGTACATTGCCGCCTCTGGCACGCGCTCGCGCAATCTGACCGCGAAGCTCGGTGCCGCATGGATCGACAATGTCGCTGATGTCGAACGTGGCGTCGCAACCCTGGAACAGATGCGAGCCGCATGGCAGGGCGCCGGCCGTGCGCGCGAGGATCTGCAGGCGGTGGCCTGGATCGGTGGTGCCGTGCTGGAGGAAGGCGAGCCGGTCGACGGTCCGCGCGGCATGGCGCTGGCGGGGCCGCGGGCTGCGATGCTGCTGCACCGCGCGGCCGATACCGCGCTGGGCGGGCATCCGGCGCCGCTGGCGATGCGACCGGAGTTCGCTGCATCGACCGAGGCGTACGTCGCGCACGCGCGCAGCTTCGATCCGAACAGCTATTACCTGTCCAATCACCGCGGCCACCTGATGTTCGTGCGCCCCGACGAACGTCCATTCATTACCGCCGAGATGATCCGCCACACGTCGTTCATCGGCACCGCGCCGGTCCTGACGCAACGCATCGGTGCGTTGGGCGAAGCCGGCTTCACCCAGGTGGTGTTCTCGATCCCGCCCGGACAGGAGCACGCGATAGAGGATTGGGGACGCATCCGCCGGGCCTTTCGCTGAGCTCGGAAACCACGTATCGGAGGCACGCGATGCCCGATCAGCTTGTCAACAAGACAGCCTTCGTAACCGCCGCCGGCCAGGGGATCGGCCGCGCGACCGCGCTGGCGTTCGCCGCAGCGGGGGCACGCGTCGTCGCCACCGATATCGATGCAGCGAAGGTGCAGGCGATCGCATCCGAGCGCATCCGAACCGCGCGATTGGACGTACTGGATGCTGATGCGGTCGCCCGGGCGGCGCGCGATGTCGGGCCGGTTGACATCCTGTTCAACTGCGCCGGCCTGGTGCACCAGGGTACCCTGCTCGACGCGAAGGAAGACGAATGGGCGCTGGCGTTCGACCTGAACGTGCGGTCGATGTTCCGCACCATGCAGGCATTCGTACCAGGCATGATCGCACGCGGCGGCGGGGTGATCCTGAACATGGCTTCGGTGGCGAGCAGCCTGAAGGGCCTGCCGAACCGCTTCATCTACAGCGCCACCAAGGCCGCAGTGATCGGGATGACGAAATCGGTAGCGACCGACTTCATCAAGCAAGGCATTCGCTGCAATTGCCTCTGTCCCGGCACGGTGCTGACGCCTAGCCTGGAGGAGCGGATCGCAGAGAACGCGGCGCAGGCCGGCTCGGTCGAAGCGGCGCGTCAGGCATTCGTCGATCGCCAGCCGATGGGACGGCTCGGCGCGCCGGAGGAAATCGCGCAACTTGGGGTGTACCTGGCGTCCGACGCTGCTCAGTTCATCACCGGCCAAGCCGTCGTGATCGATGGCGGGCTTACCTTGTAAGGAAACGCACTATGAAGCTGCTGCGCTATGGCCCCCTGGGCGCCGAAAAGCCCGCATTGCTGGCAAAGGATGGCTCCATTCGCTGCCTCTCGTCGGTGGTGCGCGATATCGACGGATTCGCACTGTCCGACCCGGCGCTGAAAATGATCGGCAGCATCGATCCGAATACCTTGCCGAAGGTTGATCCGAACGTACGCCTCGGCTCCTGCGTCGCCCGGCCGGTGAACTATGTCTGCATCGGACTGAACTATGCCGACCATGCGGCTGAAGCTGGCATGCCGGTGCCCAAGGAGCCGATCATTTTCCTGAAGTCACTCGGCGCGTTATGCGGCCCGAACGACGACGTGAAGCTGCCGCGGGGCGCGAAAAAGCTCGACTGGGAGGTTGAGCTAGGAATCGTCATCGGCAAGACGGCGCGTTACGTACCGGAGCACGACGCGATGGATCACGTCGCCGGGTACTGCGTGTGCAACGACGTGTCCGAACGCGAGTACCAGATCGAGCGCGCCGGCACCTGGGATAAGGGCAAGGGGTGCGACACGTTCGGTCCGACGGGACCGTGGGTGGTGACCAAGGATGAAGTCCGCGATCCTCAGACGCTGCCGTTGTGGACCGAGGTCAACGGCAAGCGCATGCAGAACGGCAATACCAGCACGATGATCTTCGGCGTGGTAAAGCTGGTGAGCTACATCAGCCACTTCATCACGCTGCACGCCGGCGATGTGATCGCCACCGGCACGCCGCCCGGCGTCGGCCAGGGCATCAAGCCAAACCCGGTGTTCCTTAAGGTGGGCGACACGATGCGTCTGTCAGTCGAGGGCCTTGGCGTGCAGACGCAGCGTATTGTGGAGGCCTAATTCAGTTTCAGATTCAGCTTAAGAGTCCCCCCTCCCCTTGCGGGAGGGGGTCAGGGGGAGGGGTGCCCCTTCCACACTCGCCTGACCCCCCATATACCCTCGCCATGGCGCGCTTCGTCAAAATGCACGGCTGCGGCAACGACTTCGTCGTGTTCGACGTGCGCGCCCATTCGCTTGACCTCACGCCAGCCCGCGCCGCCGCGATCGCCGACCGACGAACCGGCATCGGCTGCGACCAGTTGATCGTGATCGACACCGCGCCGCCCCATTCCGACGCCGATGCGTTCATGCGCATCCGCAATCCGGACGGGTCCGAAGCCGGCGCCTGCGGCAACGCCACCCGTTGCGTCGCCGACCTGTTGGCGCGCGAAACCGGCCGCCTCACCCATATCATCCGGACCACGAGCGGCGAGCTGCGCGCCGAGTTGTTCCCACAGGGCGGCGTTTGCGTGGATATGGGGCCGGCCGCTTCTCGACTGGGCCGACATCCCGCTGGCGCGCGCGATGGACACCTTGCACCTGGACCTCGCACTGGGACCGCTCGCCGATCCGGCGGCAGCCTCGATGTGCAATCCACATGCGACATTCTTCGTCACCGACCTCGCCAACCTGCCGATCACCGAGTTCGGCCCGCGCCTGGAGCACGACCCTCTCTTCCCCGAGCGGGCCAATATCGGCTTCGCCCAGATCCTTGCGCCGGATCGCATCCGCCTGCGTGTCTGGGAGCGCGGCGCCGGCCTCACGCTGGCCTGCGGCTCCGGCGCGTGCGCGGCGCTGGTGAACGCGCATCGCCGAGGACTGGCCGGGCGCCGCGCCACACTGATCATGGACGGCGGCGAACTGCAAATCGAATGGCGCACCGACGGCCATGTGCTGATGACCGGCCCAGTCGCAACGGCATTCACCGGCGACATCGATCTTGCGGGGTATCCGCCATGAGTGCCGAGATCATCACCTTCGGCTGTCGGCTGAACGCCTACGAAAGCGAGGTGATCCGCGGTCATGCCGGCGCGCTTGCGGAAACGGTGATCGTCAACACCTGCGCGGTGACCGCGGAAGCGGAACGCCAGGCGCGCCAGGCCATCCGCCGCACGGTGCGGGAGCGTCCTGGTGCACAGATCGTCGTGACCGGCTGCGCCGCGCAGATCGATCCGGCGGCCTGGGCGAAGCTGCCGGGCGTGACCCGTGTGCTGGGCAACACAGACAAGCTGCGGCCCGAGAACTGGCTGCCGGGCGCAACGACGGCAGTCTCCGACATCATGACCGCATGCGAGACGGCGCCACACTTGGTGACCGAGTTTGCCGGCCGCGCCCGCGCTTTCGTGCAGGTGCAGCAGGGCTGTGACCATCGCTGCACATTCTGCATCATCCCGTTCGGCCGCGGCCCCAATCGCAGCGTGCCGATTGGCGCGGTCGTGGCGCAGGTCAGGGCGTTGGTCGAGGCCGGCTACCAGGAGGTGGTGCTGACCGGCGTGGACATCACCTCCTACGGCGCCGACCTGCCGGGGTCGCCGCCTCTCGGCCAGATGGTGCGGCGGCTGCTCGCGCTGGTTCCGGAGTTGCAGCGGCTTCGCCTGTCGTCACTCGATCCCGCGGCGATCGATGCCGATATCTGGGGACTGCTCGCCGACGAGCCGCGACTGTTGCCGCATCTGCATCTCTCGCTGCAGTCCGGCAGCGACCTGGTGTTGAAGCGCATGAAGCGGCGGCATCTGCGCGCCGACGCCGAAGCGGTGATCGAACGCGCAAGACGCCGGCGTCCGGGCATCGCGATCGGTGCCGACCTGATCGCCGGCTTTCCGACCGAGACCGACGCTCTGTTCAGGGAGACCAGCGGTTTCGTCTCGGACATGGCATTGCCGTTTCTGCACGTTTTTCCCTACAGCGAGCGCCCCGGCACACCGGCCGCACGGATGCCGACAGTGCCGGTCGTGGTGCGGCGCGAACGGGCAGCAGGGCTGCGCGAGCTCGGGCGCGCGAATGCGCGGCAGTTCCTGGCAGCGCAGGTCGGCCGCACGGTGTCGGTGCTCACCGAAAGCGGTGACACCGGCCACTCCGAGCATTTCGCCCCGGTGCGGCTCGCAACGCCAGCGTCGCCGGGGCGCCTGATGACCGGGCGCGTTCTTGGCACCAGCGGCGAGCACCTGTTGGTGGAGGCTGCTTGATGGCTCTGGGCTTTTTCTCGCGTCTGAAGGAAGGCCTGACGCGCAGCACCCAGAAGCTGAGCGACGGCATCACCAACATCACCACCACCATTCGCAAGCGCCGCCTGGATGATGCGGCGCTGGAGGAGCTGGAGGAGGTGCTGATCTCCGCCGATCTGGGCACCGAGGTGGCGCGGCGGGTGATCGAGAGCTTCCGCCGGTCGCGCTTCGGCAAGGAGGTCAGCGACGAAGAGATCAAGCAGGCGCTCGCCGAGGAGATCGCGCCGATCCTGGAACCGGTCGCCAGACCGCTGGAGCTGGACCCTGCAAGGAAGCCGCACGTCGTGCTGGTGGTCGGGGTTAACGGCACCGGCAAGACTACGACGATCGGCAAGATGGCGCAGGGCTACCGCGAGCAGGGCAAGCGCGCAGTGCTGGTGGCCGGCGACACGTTCCGCGCCGCCGCGGTGGAGCAGTTGCAGATCTGGGGCGAGCGCGTCGGCGCACCGGTGATTGCAGGCGGCCCCAGCGCCGACGCGGCGGGTCTTGCGTTCCAGGCACTGACAAAGGCGAAGGCGGATGGCGCCGATGTGCTGCTGATCGACACCGCCGGCCGACTGCACAACAAGTCGGTGCTGATGGACGAGCTGCGCAAGATCATCCGCGTGCTGCGCAAGCAGGACGAGACGGCGCCGCACTCGGTGCTGCTGGTGCTAGACGCCACCACCGGCCAGAACGCCATTCAGCAGGTGCGGGTGTTCAAGGAGATGGTGGACGTGACCGGTCTCGTCGTCACCAAGCTGGACGGCAGTGCGCGCGGCGGGATCGTGGTGGCGCTGGCGGAGACATTCAAGCTGCCGGTGCATGCGGTTGGGGTGGGAGAGAGGGCCTCAGACCTCCGGCCGTTCAACGCGGACGATTACGCGCATGGATTGGTCGGAATGTAAGCGGGCCCGGTGCCAGCGTGTTGACTAAGACTAAGCAGAACTGGATAGCGCCTGCGCGTGATGCCAAGCGCAACCACGACAACAGGTGAAAACCTGCTCCAGGGCAGTCGGTCCATCCTCACCGGTATTCGGTTGTGATCTCGCGTGCCGGCGATCCAACCCCCGACGATATGGATATGAGCAGCCATCCTGACGGTCCGAATGAAAATCAGTTCCCGTCGCAACCTGTACAACATCAACCGAAAATGCCGCTGACCGTAGACATCTCGAGTTTCCGCAGCATCGGTGTCTACGCGGGTGATGCGACGAAGCATGCGCAGCGACATGTTGCCGAGATGCGCGATGTCGGGTCTCGACCAGATGAGGCGCATCGACCAGTGATGGCGCTGCTATATCGATCAGGACGGACCGGCGCTTGGGGATGCCCGTAACGCTGCTCGATTGCACCCGGCGCACCTGCGCGGTTCACGCTTTGCAGGGGCAGAGGTCTGCGCGCAAGATCAGACCATGACGGATGATGGCCTACGCACGAACTCGGCTGCTCTTGGCGATACGGTTCGTGCGCAGCATTGGACAAGGTGCGCTTGCCGTAGACTTCGCCTTGTATCTGCGCGCTCTCGGCTGGTCGGCGGTCGCAATCAGCGCGTTGCTCAGTGCTGCGCTCATGAGTGGAGTGGTTCTGACCCTGTTCGCGGGACCGCTCAGCGATCGTGGCGGTCGAAGGCGCTTTCTGTTTGCCTACGAAGCGGCCCAGGCGCTTGCTGGCGTGGCAGCACTGATGTCCGCGCAGCCGTGGCTTCTTGGTGCTGCCGCGCTGGTGGGAGGATTTGGCCGTGGCGGCAACGGAGGGGCTGGCCCATTCGGTCCGGTGGAGCAGGCATGGCTGGCGCAAGCCGTAACCCCGTTGCGTCGTGGACCGGTCTACAGCCTGAATGCCGCACTCGGCTTTCTTGGCAACGCGGTAGGGGCCGTCCTCGCGGCCACGCCGTCGAGCCTGCACGCGATCATGCCGGGGGCGGTTTCCTATCGCCCGCTTTTTCTCCTGTTCGCCGCCGGATCGCTTTTGTGCTGCGTTCTGATTGCCAGGACGCCAGATACCGAGGCCAATCAACCGCAGCCCCGCCTCGCCGCAAATCCGGCTTATGGCCTCGAACAGCGGGAGAACCGGCTGATCCTGCGTCTCGTGATCGCGAACCTCTTCAATGGTGCGGGCATTGGCGCGACCGGGCCGATGATCGCCTACTGGTTTGCCGTGCGCTTTGGCGAAGGACCGGCTGAAATCGGCCCCCTCATGGCAGGCGGTTTTCTGATGGCTGCCGTGGCGTCTGTTGTGACCGGCTCATTGTCGAGGTTGGTTGGGATGGTGCGCGCCGTGGTCGCCATGCGGATCATTGGACTTGCCCTGCTGGTCGCGTTGCCGCTGTCACCCAGTTTCGGTCTTGCCGCGTCGCTATACATGCTGCGCACCATGTTCAATCGGGGCACGACAGGCGCACGCAGTGCATTGAACATCAGTATCGTCAGGCCTCATCGGCGCGGATTTGCGGCCAGCATGGGAAATGTATCGATGCAGGTGCCCAGAGCGGTGAGTCCGTTGCTGACCGGCATTCTGTTCGCTGCCAACAACCTGGCGCTGCCATTCTTTATCGGCGCGGCGTTTCAAGCGGCCTATCTGGCGATGTATTATTCGAGCTTCCGGCAGGTAGATGTTGGCCTGGCGCAGACCAACGCCGAGAGCTTGACTGGCCAGGACACCTCTACGCGGCGGCAATCCACTGCTTCGGTGAAGCGGCCCAATCAATCCGCCCGACTTTCGGCGTGAAGCCGGTATCTGGGGAAGATCGCCGGGCGGTGGCCGGTGCTACCGCGTCACGAACTGCTCCAGCCAGTGGATCGTATAGTTGCCGCGCTGGAACTCCGGATCGTCGACGATCCGCTGATGCAGCGGGATGGTGGTCTGAATGCCGACAACGGCGAACTCTTCCAGTGCGCGCCGCAACCGGTTGATCGCGTCCGCCCGCGTCGGAGCGTGCACGATCAGCTTCGCCACCAGGCTGTCGTAGTAAGGCGGCACGATATATCCCGAATACAGCGCTGAATCGATCCGCACACCCAGCCCCCCCGGCGCGTGGAATGCGGTGATACGCCCCGGCGACGGCGTGAACGTGACAGGATCCTCTGCCGTGATGCGGCACTCGATCGCGTGGCCGGAAAAGCGTATATCTTCTTGCCGATAGCCAAGCGTCGCACCCGCGGCGATGCGGATCTGCTCGCGCACCAGGTCGATGTCGCACACCATCTCAGTAACCGGGTGCTCAACCTGCAGCCGGGTGTTCATCTCGATGAAGGCGAATTCCCCGTTCTGGTACAGAAACTCAAGGGTTCCGGCATTGCGGTAGCCCAGCTTCGTCAGCGCCGCCGTCGCGGTCGCGCCAAGTCGGTCGCGCGCGCCGGCGCTCAATGCCGGTGATCCCGCCTCCTCCAGCAGCTTCTGATGCCGGCGCTGCAGGCTGCAATCGCGCTCGCCGAAATGCACCACGTTGCCGTGCGCGTCCGCCAGCACCTGCAGCTCGATATGCCGCGGATGGTCGAGATACTTTTCCATATACACGGCGTCATTGCCGAACGCCGCGCGGGCCTCGGCGCGGGCAACCCGGAACGCCTCCTCCAGCGACGCGGCGTCTTGCGCGACCTTCATGCCACGCCCGCCGCCGCCCGCGGCTGCCTTGATGAGTACCGGATATCCAAGCTGCCCGGCGACATCGCGCGCCCTCGCCACATCCGCCACCGCGCCGTTCGATCCCGCCACCAGCGGCACGCCCAGCTTCGCCATTGCCTCCTTGGCGGCGATCTTGTCGCCCATGATGCGGATATGCGCCGGTGATGGACCGATGAAAGTCAGGCCATGCGCCTCTACCATTTCGGCAAATTTCGCGTTCTCGGCGAGGAAGCCGTAGCCGGGATGAATGGCCTCGGCCCCGGTCACCGATGCGGCGGAAAGGATCGAGGGAATATTGAGATAGCTGTCCTTCGCCGGCGGCGGCCCGATACATACGCTCTCGTCGGCCAGCCTTACATGCATGGCATCGGCGTCCGCGGTCGAATGCACCGCGACCGAGTGGAATGCCCAGTTCACGACAGGCCCGCTGAATGCGAAGCGCTATCTCGCCGCGATTGGCAATCAGGATCTTCTGGAACAATAGGGTCCCTCCGGATCATTCCAGGACCAGCAGGACCTCGCCGTATTCCACCGGCGTGCTGTTGCTCACCAGAATACGTGTGATGGTGCCGGCCTTCGGCGCCTTGATCTGGTTGAACGTCTTCATCGCCTCGATCAGCAGCAGCGTCTGGCCGGCGGCGACGCTCTGCCCGACAGTGACGAACGGCGGCGCGCCAGGCTCCGGCGACAGATACGCCACGCCGACCATCGGGCTGAGCACCGCACCGGGCGGCACGCTCTCCTCCGGCGACGGTCCGGCCGACAGGCGGCGGCAGCCGGTGCGATCGGCGGAGTGACGAGCAGGCGCCGCAGGTGCGACGGCAGCCCGGACGACCCGGATGCGGCTATCCTTTTCGGCGATCTCGATCTCGGTCAGGCCGGTCTCGCTCAGCACCGCAGCCAATGCGCGGATCGCGTCGGGGTCGAACGGAATGCGGGTCATTGGGCGTCCTCAAGCAGGATGTCGGCCATGGCGGTCAGTGCCAGCGCATAGCCACGAACGCCCAGGCCGCAGATCACCCCCACGGCTGCCTTGGAGACGTAGGAGTGCTGGCGGAACTCCTCACGGCGATGAATGTTGGTCACGTGCACCTCGATCACCGGAAGCTCGGTCGCCAGCAGCGCGTCCATCAGCGCGATCGAAGTCGTGGTGTAACCAGCCGGATTGATGATGATGCCCTGGGCGCGCCCACGGCATTCCTGCACCCAGGAGACCAGCTCGCCCTCGCCATTGGTCTGGCGGAAGTCGATGGCGAGCCCAAGCTGTTCGGCGGTTTCGGCGCAGAGCTGCTCCACGTCATCCAGCGTGGCGCTGCCGTAGAGATGCGGCTGGCGCAGGCCGAGCATGTTCATGTTCGGCCCGTTCAGCACGGCAACCAGCGGCAAAGGCGCGGCCTGGGACATGCCGGTGCGGGTAGCATAGGCGAACGCGCCGGTCCAACCGCCCGCTCACTGGCCTCCCCGCCGGTTGCGGCCCCGCTTGCTTGCCGCGTCGCCCGCCGATCCCCATACTTGGCTCATGCACACCGCTGTGACCCTGACCCTGAACGGCGAGGCCCGTGCCTTCGACGGACCGGTGACCGTCGCCGGCCTGCTCGCCGCACTCGGCCTTGAGACGCGCAAGGTGGCGGTGGAGCGCAACGAGGAGATCGTGCCGCGCTCCAGCTATGCCGAGACCTGGCTCGCCAGCGGCGATGCGTTGGAGATCGTGCATTTCATCGGCGGAGGTTGAGCGATGGACGGATCACTGCCGCAGCAAGACGACACCTGGACGGTGGCCGGCCGCCGGTTCCACTCACGCCTGATCGTCGGCACCGGCCGCTACAAGGACCTGGAGGAGACCGGCGCTGCGATCGAGGCTTCGGGCGCGGAGATCGTTACCGTGGCGGTGCGGCGGGTGAACCTGTCGGATCCCAAGGCGCCGATGCTGCAGGACTACGTCGATCCGAAGAAGTACACCTACCTGCCGAACACTGCCGGCTGCCACACCGCGAACGATGCAGTGCGCACACTACGGCTGGCGCGCGAGGCCGGCGGCTGGAACCTGGTGAAGCTGGAGGTGCTGGGGCCGCCGCCGACGCTGTATCCCGACATGCCCGGCACGCTGGAGGCCGCCGAGGCGCTGATCAAGGACGGCTTCGAGGTCATGGTCTACACCGCCGACGACCCGGTGGCGTGCAAGCGGCTGGAGGAGATGGGCTGCGTCGCCATCATGCCGCTGGGCGCGCCGATCGGCTCGGGCCTCGGCATCCAGAACGCAGCGATGATCTGGATGATCCGCGAGCAGACCAAGGTGCCGTTCCTGGTCGATGCCGGCGTCGGCACCGCGTCCGATGCGGCGATCGCGATGGAACTTGGCTGCGACGCGGTGCTGCTGAACTCGGCCATCGCACACGCCAAGGACCCCATTCGCATGGCGAAGGCGATGAAGCTGGCGATCGAGGCCGGGCGGCAGGCGTATCTGGCAGGCCGGATGCCGCGGCGGCTGGGCGCTGATCCGTCCAGCCCGCTGACCGGGCTGATCCGGTGACCTGACGGCAGCGACGCCGCTTCAGGCGGCGCGGCGCTGCGGATCGGCCTCCGGCTCGGTCGAGGTAGGTGATCGCGCCGCCGAAATGAATCTCCAGCAGCGTGTCGTCATGCATGGCCGGCAGCGGCAGCACTGCATCGCCGTCAGTCCAGCGGCGCAGTGCGTTGCCTTCGCGTTCGACCGCCCACCAGCCGCCGACAAGACCAGGATGGTCGACCGGAATCTCCTGCACGTCGTCCGACATGCGCAACACGATACGCGCGACCGGCACGCCCAGTTTGCGGCGGTCTTCCAGCCACGGCCGCGTGTCGGTCGGTGAGGCGGTGCGCGAGACCACCCGCACCTCCCGGGCGTGGCGCGGCAACGCGAAAATTGCCAGCTCGTGGTCCGCATGGATCGGTTTCAGCGTGCGACCGTTCGCAATCAGGCGCACGGTGGCGTCGTCTGTCGTGGCGCGCTGAGGCACCGGCTGCCGAGTGCCGCGGCACGGTCGGCGAGCTGCTGCCAGATCGGTCGAACGGCCGCCTCTTCCCAAACGAACGGCGCGCAAGAGTTGGCTTCGCGGCTTGGGTAATCGCTCTCATCAGTGAGGTCAGGGTGCAGCACCAGAGGTTCGGCTGAATTGCTGAAAAAGCCGCGATTGCCGGTATCGAGGTAGCTCTCCGCCGGCAGGCCCTCGGCCAGCAGAATGGCATGCTGATCAAGCTCGATATGGTAGTAGTCGATCACCGGGCATTGCAGGTCCTGACGAATGGTCGTGCCGTTGATCAGTTGACGGACACAGATCAGCTTGCCGTCGACGAACACCGCGTGATCCGGCGACAGCACCAACTCGGCATGCGGCACGTTTTCGGCGAACGCATCGCGCTGAATGCGAACCGGTGCCACGGTTTCAGGCCGCGGATGCGCGGTCAGAGTGATCCGGCGGCTGCCGATCCATTTGACCCGCTGCGGCGTCCGAGCTTCGCCCCCCAGGTAAGAACTTCCTCGCCTGCGGCCAGATCCTCTACGAGTTGCTCGCCGGTGGGGGTCAGGATGTGCGTGCCCGCGGCGTAGCACACGATCAGGATTTCGTTGCCGCTCGCCTTGAAACTGGCGCTGGTCAGCCCGGCGCCGGAGATGTTGTTCATCACCAGCTTGGTGCCGCCGGTGCCGGTTACGGTGAGCGTGGTCCCCGAGTAGCTGAACGTGTCGCCGTTGAAGTTGGCGCCATCGAAGATGATGCCGTTGCCCGCAAGAAAGACCACTGATCTTCTGGGTCGTGGTATTCGTCTTGCCGGACGTGAACCCGGACAGGAACTCGATAACACCGGTGCTGGCCTTACCCGAATTGTCGCTGAATGTCGACTGTCACATTATTAGCGAATAGGCCCAGGCCGCTGTTGCTGGCGCTGCCGAGTTCGAGGTGTCCTCCGCTCCCGGTGCCCGCGATCGTCAAGGTTTCCGAAAGGCTGGCGAAAAGCGTGTTGCGGATATCCAAGAGACCGCCGTTGTCGACGGTTACCAGTGCATCGTTACCACTGCCGATGTAGGCCAGTTTGTTGGTCAGCAACGATCCCGAAATATCCAGGCTGGTCTTGGTGGCGGTTCCGAGGCCAGTCACACTGACTGTGGCCAGGTCATAGGTCTGGTCAGTGGCGGCGATTTTCACGGTGTAGGCCGAAGTGCTGCCACCGAAAGCGGCGGTATCCGTCTGCTTTGTTATCGATCCCGGCGGGGCCGTGACGGTGCCCCCAGTTAATGCCCAGTCGCCGGTGACACTCCAGTCAGCGCTGGTGCCTGCTTTCCAGGTGAAAGTCGCCATTTCTCATTTCCCAATGAAGCCAGGGGTCTACTTCGGCGAATCAGTCGTGCCGAGGGGTTTGTTCTATGCTGGTTAAATATTGGATAATGGGAATTAATTTTTTGGAGCATGAGCGGATCAGATTGATCCGGTGATGTTCCTGCAAATCATTGATACAAAGCGCGATTTACGCTTTCCGACGATGCCGCCTCAAGCGATCGCCCCGGGTGAACCGGCCGCCTCGGCGATCGGAGACCGCGCCGACACCACGCCCAGCCGACGCAGCACGGGCAGCCGTCGTTCCAGGACAGTCGCTACCGCGTCGGCCACAATGCGCGCTGCGTCCGCCGGATCAGATCACCACCTGACCCTCGCGCTGCACATTGCGGCCGCTGCGCCCGAGGATTGCCAACACCCGGTGGTCAGTTCGGTCGCGTTCTCCGGTTTCCCGGCCAGCAACTCGCCCACAACCAGGTCTCCAGGATGTCGCCGCCGACCGCCGAGCCGATCACTGGCGAAGCCAGCCGCGTCAGGTCAGCCGCGTTGGCATTCGCCCGCACGATCGCCAGATTCAGCCGTCCGCACGCGTCTCGCCCTGCCGCGGTGCCTCCGTCCGGCAAGATGGGATGCGCATAGCCACCGGCGATCAGCAGACTGAACGCCTGGAGCAGTTCCACCGGCGCCAGGCCGACGAACGCCGGCGACGCCCGCGCATCGCCCGATGTTCACCTGTCCAGCCTCGAGCATTGAAAGCAAAGGCTTGTAGATCTCCGGCCGGCCGGTCACGTTGCCGATCGGCGTGGCGAAGCTCGGTCCTCCCTCCGACATGGCCAGTCCCAACCCGGCGAAGCTAAACTGCTCCAACAGCATCTGCTGTTCGGGCCCGGGCATCGGTGCCGTGCCCTTGCGGTAAAGGTCGCGCCGGAATGTCTGTGCGCAGCCGAGGTCACGCAGGGTTTCCGCGCAGCACAGGATCGCCTGCATCAAGCAGGAATGGCGCCACATCCGCCGGCACCGTCGACCGATTTCGATATTCTCCGCCAGGGTCGCGCTGCCGATGTAGCGGCACTTCGCCTCCAACATCTCGCCGGCGATGTCGGCGAACATCAGCGGATGCCAGTCCTGGTTCAGATACTCATGGGCGATATAACGAGCGTCCTGCTTGCGGATATCCGCCATCCGGCTTTCCAAGGCTGGATTGGCCTGGAAGAACAATGCACCGGCCGCTTTGAGCCGATCGATGAAGTCCAGCACGCCAGGCGCGGCGATGTCGGTGCGCTCCGCACTCGCCATCGTCAGCATGCGCATCAGCCGACGCACCGGCACCATGGCTGACCAGCCGGTGGTGACGTTATAGCTCAGATAGACAAGGCCGCCCGGCTTCAACCGTTGCGCTACAAACCCCGATCAGATGCCGCCGGTTCTCCGGCGAGATCCAGCTCAGCACGCCGTGTGACACCATGAAGTCGAATGCCGGGAAGCGTGCCATCGGACGCGGTGTCCAGCGCGGCAAACGAGGACTCCAGGAACCGCACATTGGTCAGGCCCGAATCGGCGGCAAGCCGGTTTGCGAACTCGATATGCGCAGGATTGAAGTCGAAACCCCAGACCTCCGCGTGTGGACATGCGGCGGCGACGATCAACGTGGTAAAGCCGTTGCCGCAGCCCAGGTCGGCATAGCGGAATGGCTTTGCGAGGTCCGGCGCGCGATGCCCCAACAGCAAACTGGTGGTCGCCAGCCAGGCCGGCGTGATCTCGCGATAGAAGTTGGTGGTATACACCACGTCGGTGACGTAGCCCTGATCCCACTTCGCCATCCGCGGAATTCTCGCTTTTGCAGAAGCCAGTGATCAGCTAACCGCGAGGAAATCTTATTTGCCAACCGGGACGGACTGCGCCGCAATCGTCGCTCTGCTCCAGTTGCGCGTTGATCTCCGCCCCGAGCAGGACTGCGTAGGCGGTCAGGTAAAACCACAACATGATCGCCACGACGGCGCCGAGTGGACCATACGTCACACCCAGTCGGGCAATCCGCGACACGTAAAACGACAATCCGCCAGAGGCGATCAACCAGAGCATTGTCGCGAGCACCGCACCGGGAAAGATCCGCCGGCCGGGCAATCGACCGCGAGACGGGCCATAACGATAAAGCAACGCGATCGTGCCGAACACCAGCACGACAAGAGCGCCGTGCTGAATGCGTTGATCAAGCGCAGCGCTGTAGGCTGACAAGCCGACGAACGAGATCACGGTCGGCAGGAATACGAGCACGGCGATCGCCAGCACCGCCGCGACAACGGCGCACAGCGTCATGGTTAGCGCGACCGCCTGAAAACCGAGGATGCCGCGGCTTTCGACCGTGTTGTAAGCGACATTCAGCGCCGAGAGGACTGACTGTGTGCTGGCCGAGGCGCTCCAGAACGCAATGGCAACGCTGATCATCAGCCCGATGCTCAGCGTGTTGCTTGGCTGGCTGACCAGTTCGTGAACCCTGTCGTCGATCAGCTTGAAGGCCGGCGGTGGCAAGACCCGCCGGATCACTGCAAGCTGCTGCTCCACCGAAACGACATCGAACACCAGGCCATAGACCGAGATCAGCACGCTGATGGCCGGGAATAGCGCCATAGTGGCGTAAAACCCGCAGCCCGCGGCTGCCAGAGCCACCTGATCGGTGCTGGCCTCGCGAAGCGCGCCGAACACGATCTGCGGCGGCAGCCGGACCAGATCCTTCTCGGTGGCGCTGCGGAAGGCATTATGCCCGATCCCTCCGTTTCCGTTTCGCTGGCCGTTCCTCAACAGCAACGCCCTCAGCATGATGAGTTCAGGTTCGACCCCATCATGCTGCATCTGCTGTGTGTTTGAGCACGGGCTGACCGGACAATCCCCGGGTCAAGCCCGGAACATGGCCCGGCCACGTGTTCGCGCGCTGGCGCAGTTCCCGATGCGGCGCGGCGGCATTTTCTTGGCCGCTGATCGCAATTTGGTCTTGCGCCAGGGGGGCAGGGGTCCTATGTGGCCCAACTACGCAGCAACGCACGTGCCTCTGGCCCTCGTGGTTACGCAACGACGTCAAGCGTTCTGGCAATCGTTTTGGTCGCTGGTTCGTTCGACCGTTTCGTCAACTAATGCCCGTCGCCTCGTTCAGGCGGGCGTTCAGCCAAAGGAGGCTCGGTGCGATGAACCCGAAAATCGCCCGTTTCCTTGCTGAGCAACAGCCGGCCACGCCGTGCCTGGTGCTCGATGTGGACCGCGTGGAAGCGAATTTCCGCGCGCTACGTCGCGCCCTGCCGCTGGCACGGGTCTATTACGCAGTGAAGGCCAATCCGGCGCCGCCCGGTGCTTGACCGCTTGGTCCGCCTAGGCTCCAGCTTCGATGCGGCGAGCTGGGAGGAGGTCGTCCGCCTGCCTCGAAGCTGGCGCCCGCCCCGAGGCGATCAGCTTCGGCAACACGATCAAGAAGGCCGCCGCGATCCGCGCGGCATTTCAGCGCGGCGTGACCCTGTTCGCCTTCGACTCGGCCGAGGAGCTGGAGAAGCTGGCGCAGCATGCGCCCGGCGCCCGGGTGTACTGCCGGATCCTGGTGGAGAACGAGGGTGCCGACTGGCCGCTGTCGCGCAAGTTCGGCACCACGGTCGAGAACGCGCGGGCGCTGATGCTGCGGGCCGAGGAAATGGGGCTCGATCCGTACGGCCTGTCGTTCCACGTGGGCAGCCAGCAGACCACCACGCGTGCCTATGAGCTGGCGATCGCCAAAGTGGCCATGCTGTTCACTGATCTTACCGAGGCCGGTGTCAATCTGCGGATGATGAATTTGGGCGGCGGTTTCCCGACGCGCTATCGCGACCCGGTGCCGGAGATCGATCAGTTCGGCGACGCGATCATGACTTCGATGATCGAGCACTTCGGCAACGCGCTGCCCGAAATGCTGATCGAGCCCGGCCGTTTCATAGTCGGCGATGCCGGCCTGGTCAGTGCCGAGGTGGTTCTGGTGAGCCGACGCGATCCGAATGATCCGGTGCGCTGGGTCTATTTGGACATTGGCCGGTTTGGTGGTCTGGCCGAAACCGAAGGCGAGGCGATCAGATACAGCATCACCACGCCGCATGATGGCATGCCGATGGGTCCGGTTGCGGTCGCTGGCCCGACCTGCGACGGGGCGGACATCATGTACGAGAAGTCCAATTACCGGCTGCCGCTGGCGCTCGCCTCAGGCGATCGGGTGGAGCTCTCGCGCCACGGGTGCGTATGTCACGACATACGCCAGCCAGCGGTTCAATGGTTTTGCGCCGCTCGCGGAGCATTACCTCTGAGTTGGCCAATGCTTACGCGCTGACCGAACGTGGCGTGGTGTTGCCCGCACCCGCACGGCTCTTCAGATTGGATTGCTCCATGTGCGGGACATCACAGGTCTCCTCGGGCCTTCGTGGCCTTGAACCTACTCGTGCGCTGGGTTGGCGAGAGGTCATTTTCTGACTACAGAGGAGCCTGATTCGCCAGAGAGCGGTTCGCCATGTTGACATGTGCACGCGGTGATGAGGAGCCACCCTGTTGAGCGACCGGTTGGCCCTGGCGCTTGCGATAGAGGATGCCGGCTTCGAGCGTGCCAAGGCGGAGCGCATCGCTTCCACTATCGTCAACCTGATCCACGACAATGTCGCGACCAAAGCGGACATCAGCGAGTTGCGCGGCGAAACGCGTCAGGTCGAAACCAGCTTGCGCGCTGAAATCGGTCGGGTCGAAACCAGCTTGAACGGCCGGATCGATCTGATCGAGCATCGGCTGTTCACCCGGCTGGGTTCGCTGATTGTCGTGATGGCAGGCGCCGTGATCGCAGGTCTGCATTACTGGCCGCCGCATTGAGCTCCTGACGGGGATCGCGCACAGGGAGGAATCATCCATGCCCAACATCACCATCCAGGCCAGCGACGGGTCCGGTAGCTTTTCCGCCTACCTGCTGGAGCCGAAGGACAAGCCCACCGGCGTTGTCGTGCTGATCCAGGAGGTCTTCGGCGTGAACCAGGCGATGCGGGACACCGCTGCCTGGGTGGCGGACATGAATTTCATCGCCGTCTGCCCCGATCTGTTCTGGCGCATCGAACCCGGTGTGGACATCACCGACAAGTCGGAGGCGGAGTGGAAGAAGGCGTTCGACCTGTTCAACAAGTTCGATCAGGCGAAGGGGATCGAAGACCTGAAGGCGACCGTTGCGGTGGCGCGCAAACTGCCAGGTGCGAACGGCAAGGTGGCGACGATGGGCTACTGCCTGGGTGGGCGCCTCGCGTTCATGATGGCCGAGCAGTCCGACGCGGATGCGAACATCTCTTACTACGGCGTCGGCCTCGATAATCTGCTAGGTGACCTCGGCAAGGTGACGAAGCCGCTGCTCGTGCATATCGCCGACGCCGACGAATTCTTCCCGCCGGAGGGCCGCGCAAAGGTGGTCGAAGCGGTGAAAGGACATCCCCGCATTGCCTGCCACGTTTATCCCAAGGCTAACCACGCGTTCGCCCGCGTCGGCGGCGTTCACTGGGATGGGCGTGCGGCCACCATCGCCAACGGGCGCAGCGCGGAGACGCTGGCCGCAGCGATAGGGTAAGCACTGCCGGCGCTTCCGGCACAAACGAGCCTATCGCGCGTCCTCCGACATGGTTCAGATGTTGGCGGAAATCCACTCCTTCAGGCGGCCCTTCGGCAGTGCGCCCACCTGGGTGGCGGCGGGCTGGCCGTTCTTGAACAGGATCAGTGTCGGAATGCCGCGCACCGAGTAATCGTTCGGGGTCACCGGGTTTTCGTCCACATTGACCTTGGCGACCGTCAGCTTGCCGGCGAACTCGCCAGCCAATTCCTCGAGTGCCGGCCCTATCATCTTGCAGGGTCCACACCACTCCGCCCAGAAGTCGACCAGCACAGGGCCGTCCGCCTTCAGCACATCCTGGGAGAAAGTCTGGTCTGACACCGCTTTCGTGTTTTCGCTCATCTCAGCCTCGATAGTTACTTGCTAGTTCAGGTTGGGGGGCGTCACCGCCAGGTCAAGCAGATCGTCCGGCAGCATGACTACCTGCGATGTCTGGGTCCAGACCAGCGCGCATTGCACTTGCCGGCCCGGGAAGATTTGCCCCAGCACCGACCGATAGGCGGCCATCTGCCGCAGGTAGAGTATCGGCGTGTCCTTGACCCGCGTCGGCGGCCGACGATTGGTTTTGTAGTCGGCGATGATCACGCAGTCGTCCAGAACGGCCAGCCGGTCCACCAGGCCCCCGACCACCACGCCATTCACCACGCCGGTCAGCGGCACTTCGGCGCGGCTATCGGCGCCGAACAGCGGCGCCAGTTGCGGATGGTCAAGGAGTCGCCATGATCTCTTGCGCCAACGCCTCCGCTTCGCCCGCGGCAAGCCCGTTGCTGGGCCGATCCAGCCAGGACAGTGCGGCCCCGGCCCGCTGCTCCGCCGGCATATCAGGCAGGTATTGCAGCAACGCGTGCAACAGCGTGCCGCGCCGGAACCGGTTGCGGGCTGTCGCGCGGTCCCGCCAGCGGCGTGGCCGCAGCAGGCACAGGCCCCAGTTCCACGTTCTCCGGCCGGCTGGGAGCCAGCCGCTCCGGGTCGTGCCGTCTCGATGGGCGGTGCAGCGGCGCGCCAGTCCGGCGCCGCACCGACCCAGCTCGGCAATGCGGCGCTGAGACGAGCACGTCGCCTCCGATGCCACCACCTCGCTCGCCGCCTGCTGCGGCGTGGCGTAGCGCCACCCTTCGTCGATCCGCTCCGCCGGCAGGCTTTGAACCCGCGTTCCACCAGCCGGTACCAACAGGCATCGTCCAGCCCTTGCCGGGTCTGCCATCCGCACACCACCAGTCGGTCCTCGGCGCGGGTCAATGCCACGTAGAGCAGCCGATTATACTCTTCCATGCGGCGTCGGCCGGCCGCGTCGCGCAGCCGCTGGGCTGAGAGGCAGCGGATTTCCTTGCGGGGCGACCAGATCGGCACCTCTCGCCGGGTGTTGCGGGTCGGTCGCCCACAGGATCGTGGTCTCGTCGGGCGGCAGCGCGGTGGTATCCGGCAGAATGACCAGCGGCGCCTGCAATCCCTTGGCACCGTGCACCGTCATCACCCGCACCAGGCCACCGGCGCCTTCCGCTTCGCGCTTCATCTCGGCCCCTGAACGGCGCAGCCAGTGCAGGAACCCCTGCAATGACGGCGGATGCATCCGCGCGTAGGCGAGCGCCGCCCGCAGCAGTTCATCGACCGGCTCGGCGGCTTCCGGGCCGAGCCGGGCATAGAGCCGCGCGCGTCCGCCCAACGGCCCCAGTGCCTCGGCGAACAGCGCGAAGGGCGGAACATAGTCCACGCGTGCCAGCAACGTGGCGAAGTAATCCCAGGCGGCCTCGCCACTCCGGCGTTCTCCGGCGCGCGCGCGAAGCGCTTCCCACAATGGCCCGCTGCGGCCGATCGCCAGGTCCATCAGGCTGTCGTCCGACAAGCCTCCCAGCGGACTGGTCAACAGACAGGCGAACGCCAGGTCATCCTGCGGCAGCAGCAGCGCATCCGCGAGCGCCATAAGGTCCTGCACGGCAGGCTGATCGGTCAGCATCAGCCGGTCCAGCCCCGCGACCGGCACGCCCTGCGCCTTCAGCGCGCGAACCAGGGCACGGCCGAAGTCGTTGCGGCGCCGCACCAGCACCATCACGTCACCCGGGGCGAGTGGGCCGGCCCCGGCTTTCCAATCGCACCCCGCCGCCGGCCTGCTGGCAATCCAGCACGCCAGTTGTGTCCGCAAGTTGCTGCGGCGCCGAGGTCAGCCCGTGGTTCTGCTCGGGAACGGCCCAGGGCCGTGGCTCGGCGGTATCCGGCAATGGGATCAAGCGGCCACAGTTCCACTGCGCCGGCCTGATCGGCGCGATCGGAATAGTGCGCCAGAGTTCTGGCCCGGCTCGACGACACCGGCCGCGGCGAGCGGATCGGCGAATACCGCGTCCACCAGCTCCAGCACTGGCCGGGTCGATCGGAACGATACGTCCAGCACCGCGTCCTGCCAGCGCTGGCCCGCAGCCAAGACGCGCTCGCGCAGTTTTCGGTGCGAGCGATCGAACGCATCCACATCGGCGCCCTGGAAAGAGTAGATCGACTGCTTGCGGTCGCCGACGGCGAACACCGTGCGGTGCACCTCGCGGGCCGACTGGCCGGCGAAGAACTCCTCGGTCAACGCATGCGCGATCGCCCATTGCTCCGGCGCGGTGTCCTGCACCTCGTCCAACAGCAGGTGGTCCAGACCGCCGTCCAGTTTGTAGAGCACCCAGGCCGCACCGGGATCGACCAGCAGTCTGGACGTGCGGCCGATCAGGTCGTCGTAGTCCAGCAAGCCCGACGTTTCCTTGTGCCGCGCGTAGGCCTCCAGCACCGGTTTGGCCAGCCGCACCAATCCGGCGGATATCTGGGCAACCCTCAGCGCCAGGCAGGCGTCGATCGTCGCGATGATCCGGTCGCATTCGTCCAGGAACGGGCGTGCCAGATCGGGATAGGCGTCGAGCACGGCCTTCGAGACGAACACGCTCTCGGCGCGCGGCTTGCCTTCCTTGGTCAGGAACTCCTCGCACCAGCGCGGCCAATGCTCGCTCCGGCCCGCTGCGTCGAGTTCCAGCCAGTCGAGAATACGCGCCGCACGTTCGGCGCACTTCTGCCCGCGCGATTGCTGCACGAGCTGCGCCGCCTGACGCAAGACCGGCTCTCCCTGCCAGTTCACCGCCAGCCCGATGATGTCCTGCTCGCACATGGCGGTAACACCCAGGGCGCGGCGCTGGGCTTCCTCGAGCGCGTCGCCCAGACGCAACGCTTCGTTCAGACGCGGCAGATCGCGCTGCAGCGATGCGACATGACGCCCGAACTGCGCGGCTGACGACAAGCCGGCCAGGGTTTGCAGCGCTTCGCGCAGTTGCGGCGTATGCGCGCGGGACAGCATGTCTTCCCGCGCCTCGGTCAGTGCGTCGCCGGCGTCGAACTCGTCCACCAGGAGGAAATGCGGCGAAACGGCCGCTTCCAGCGGAAAGCGGCGCAGCAGTGACTGGCAGAAGGCGTGGATCGTGCCGATGCGCATCCCGCCCGGCAGGTCGAGCACGCGGGCAAACAGCGTGCGCGCATCGGCCAGTAGGCGCTCCCGGTCGGTGCGATGTCGAGTGCCTGGAATTCGTGCCTCAGTGCGGCATCGTCCAGCGTCACCCAATGGCCGAGGATCTTCTGCAGGCGGACCGCCATTTCGTTGGCGGCGGCCTTGGTGAAGGTGAGGCACTGGATGCGCTCCAGTGCGGCACCGCTCAGCATCAGGCGCAGCAGACGGTCGGTCAGCAATTTGGTTTTGCCCGACCCGGCGGATGCGCCGACGAAGGTGGAGACCGAAGGATCGGAGGCGAGGCGCTGTTCGGCGTTGGCTCGGTCGCGGGGTGGAGGGCTGGAGAGGCCCCCTCCCCCTGGCCCCCTCCCGCAAGGGGAGGGGGGGTGTCGAGCGGAAGCACAAGTTGCTTGCTCACTCCTCGTCTCCCAACGCCGCCCACTCCGCCACGCGCGCCAGTTGCGCGTACTCCGGGTAACGGGGCGCCAGCCGCGGCTGAGGCTGCGATAGATAGCGCCGGTCCGGCGCGTCGTATGCGTCGATCAGGTCGCAGAGCGCTTCGTGGGCTTCGTGCACTGCCGCTTGGATCGCGGCGGCATTCTCCTTGAACAGTGCGCGCACTTCACCTGGCAGGAAGCCGCCGGTCAGGTGCCAGTAGGTGAGCTCGCTCGCCCACCCGGATATGCCGCGCCGAACGCGCCCGGCCTCCGCCATGGCGGCTTCCAGCAGCAGTTGCGGCGCCAGCTCCGGCATCCACCTCCTTCTGGGTCGGCGGCGTGCCGGTCTTGTAGTCCAGGATTGCCAGGCCGCCGTCGCGCCGCCGCTCGATCCGGTCGGCACGCCCGGTTAATCGGAACAATCCGCCGGGCCGCGCCAGCTCCAAAGCACCGCTTGCCTCTGTGACCAAGCGCGACCGGAGGGCACTCGGCACGCCGCACCGCCTCGACCTGGGCCACCCAAGCGGCGATCCGTTCCAGCCGCGGCGCCCACCAGGCGGCGAGCGCCTCGCGCAAGTCGGCCTCGGCCAGAGCGCGGTCCATGGCCCGTCGCAACTGATCCGCCGCGTCCGCCGGCCAGACATGTCCGTGCCGTTCCAGGAACAGGTGCAGCCCCTTGTGCACCAGACTGCCGTAATCCGCGGCATCGGTCGCCTCGTCCAATGGCCGGAGCCTTGCCAATCGCAGGACGTGCTTCGCATAGATCGCATAAGGGTCGCGCAGCCAGGTCTCGACCTCGGTGACCGACAGCCGCCGGGGCCGCAGCGGGACGGGCGGCCGGGGCCGCGGGGGACGCACCGGCCGCGGCCCATCCGCCGGCTGGTCGAGCATCCGCACCCAGGTGGAGGCGGGGTGCTGTGGCAGCGCCATGCCATGTGCGGCGAGGAACGTCTCCAGGCGCGTCAGCCAGCGTGCCGGCACGACCGGCGCCCCGTCCCGCCGCCTTGGACAGGACAGCACCACGTTGGGTGCGGCGGTCGCGCACGAGACGAAGTCGTGCGCCGACTGCCCGACGATCTCTTCCGGTGACGGCAGCCCGATTTTGGCGCGCATCGGCCGCGAGAGCCAGGCGCCGGGATCGCTCGCTGGCGGCCACACACCTTCGACGAGGCCCCCGAGCACCATCACGTCCGCGCTTTGCAGCCGCGCCTCCAGCAGGCCCCAGATGAAGACGCGCGGATGCTCGGCGCCGCCTCGACCGCGCAGCGCGCGTCGGCTGCGTACGACGGCGCCTTCGAGCACGGCGTCCAGCAGGCCAGGCAGCACGTCGCGTCGCTGGTCCGGAAGCAGTGAGAGCGCCTCCTGAAGCTCGGCCAGTCGGGTGGCCAGCGCTTCGCCTTCTTCCCCAGCCCACAGCCGAGCCGGCCCCGGCAGGCTCGTCACTGGCCGCGAGCCGTTCCGCCGCCTCCACCAGGGCGGCGAACGCGAGCGAAGGCTCGACCTCGATTGCGCTGTCGATGCGCAGCAGCGGCTCCAGGCACCTCTCGATCCGTCGCAGCAGATCGGCGGCAGCCGGCTCGGGACGCGCGCGATCCAGCGCGCGCCGCAGTCCGGTCAGGCCGTGGCGCGGCCGCGGACCGCGCAGGCAGGCGAGTTCGAGCGCACGGGCCGCCGCACGGCAAACCGCTGGCGACAGGCCCGCAGCGCACAGCGGATGTTTCAGCACTGCCAGCAGCGCGACCGGCGCAAGTTCCTCGGCCATCGCCTGCGCCACCAGCCGCAGGAACACAGCCGGCGGCGAATCACGGAGTGGCTCGCCGGCGCTGTCGTCCGCAACGACGCCGTAGCGCAGCAGTTCGGTTGCCACTCTCCCGGCCAGATCGCGGTCCGGCGTCACCAGCGCGGCCGTGGCTTCAGGTCCTTCCAACGCCTCCCGCAGCACCAGCGCGATGGCCGCAGCCTCCTCCTGCTCGTCCGCCGCTGTCAGCAACGCCAGGCCATCGATGGCAGGGGGCGCCATCCGGCGCCAGTCCGACAGCGCCGATGCGGGCAGCAAGGCGCGCGACAGCGTCGCCGCGCGGTCCGCTGCTGCCACGACCCAAGGTCGGACGTCGTCGCGGGTCGCGCCCAAGCCGTGCAACAAGCCGGCGAGGGCGGCCTGCGGATGGCCGTTGTCCAGCGCGGCCCAGGCGTGCTCGGACATTGTCGTGTCCAGTCCAGGCAGCACCACGGCGCTGTTCGGCAAGCCCGCGACAACCTTGAGCAATCGCGCCACGGCGGGGATGGCACCGGTGGTGCCCGCGGCGAGCACGCGATCCACGGGCGGCGACGTCTCCCATGTGGCGGCTTGCGCATTCAGCAGCGCAACAAGGCGTGCCGCCGGGTTCATCATGCCCTGGTCGGCCAGCCATTGCGGCCAGTGCCGGGTGACGATGTGCAGGAACTCCAGCGTCTGCGCCCAGTGGCCGGCGTAGTCCGGATCGACGGCGTCCGGCAGTCGCTCGGCCAGATCGATTTCCGCCCTCTCGGCCTCGTCCATCAGCGCGGCCAGTTCGGCCGCAAGCGGCCATGCCCGGTCGGCCGTCCGCGGCGCACCGTTGGCACCCCGCATCTCCAGGATTAGTCGGGTCAGCGCCGCCAGTCGCCGCGCCGGCTCGACCGCCGGTGGCAGATCGAGCGCGCCTGCCAGCGCCAGCGGCGCCTCATCCAATGCTCCGAACGCGGTGATCCGCGGCAGCAGCAAAGGGCGGCCGTGTGAGGCGCGCAGGAAGGCCTCGGCCAGAGCGCGTGCCGCACGACGCGTGGGCAGCAGGATCAGTCCACGCGCAACCTCGAGCGGATCAGGGCCGGCGCGCCGCAGCCAATCGGCGGCAATCGAGTCCAGAAACGGCACGCCTGGCGGGATGGAGAACAAGTTCAGCGCGCGTCTCCCGTCAGCCGACCCTGGAGAATACGTATCATGCTATTTTGCCCAGCCGATCCGGCCAGCCCGAAACTACCGCGCGCCGGGTTTCCTGGGAGTTGATATGCAGTTCGATGCTGAGTGCGTCAGCGGGGCGAAGCGCGCCTAGCCGATCGGGCCATTCGACCAGCACAATGCCATCGCGCGCTTCTTCCCAGCCAAGTTCTGCGAGCCCACCGGGGCCATCGAGCCGCCACAGATCGAAGTGAAACACGGTGCCAATTCGCGTCTCGTAGCTCTGCACCAGTGTGAATGTCGGACTGGGCACCTCCAGCGTCGGATCGCCGCTCGCGGCACGCAGGAACGCACGCGCAAACGTCGTCTTGCCAGCCCCCATTGGACCGTCCAGCAGAATCGCGTCTCCCGGCCGCGCCAGCGCGGCAACCGCGGTCGCCAACGCCTCGGTCGCCGCGAGGTCCGGCAGTTCGATCAGTCGTGTCGCGGCAGCGGCGGACATGATGGGAATTTGCCCGAGCGGCGGAGTCGCGAACAAGCTGGGGCGACACGGTAAGGCGCGCCCCCATGGCAAGCGAAATGGAAACCGACGTGGCGATCATCGGTGCCGGTCCGGTCGGACTGTTCGCCGTGTTCGAACTCGGCATGCTGAAGCTGTCGAGCGTTCTGATCGACGCGCTGTCCGAGGTGGGCGGCCAGTGCGCTGCGCTGTATCCGGAGAAGCCGATTTACGACATCCCGGCGCATGCCTCGATCCATGCCGGAGCGCTGATCTCGCAACTGGAGCGGCAGATCGCACCGTTTCACGCGCCGCGCCTGCTCGGGCGCCGGGTGATCGGCCTGACCGGGCAAGCCGGCGCCTTCGTTTTGGCCACGGACCAGGGGGACACGGTGCGCGCCAGGGCGGTGCTGATCGCGGCCGGCGCGGGTGCCTTCGGACCCAACCGGCCGCCGCTCGAGGGTCTGGCTGCGTATCGAGACCTCGGGCGCGGTGCGGTACTACGTGCGCCGCAGAGAGGACCTGCGCGGAAAGCGCGTGGTGATCGCCGGCGGAGGCGACTCGGCGGTGGACTGGGCACTGGCGTTGCGCGAGATCGCGCGGGTCGCCGTGGTGCACCGGCGGCCCAAGTTCCGCGCCGCTCCGGAGAGCGCGGCACAGCTCGACGCCGCGGCGCAAAGCGGCGAGATCGACATGGTGGTGCCCTACCAGTTGCACGCGCTGCATGGGGCCGACGGTGTGCTGCGGCATGTGGAGGTAGCGACGCTGCAGGGCGAGACGCGATTGCTGCCGGCCGATGTGCTGCTGCCATTTTTCGGCTTGTCGATGGACCTGGGGCCGATCGCAGCCTGGGGGCTGGAGAGCGAGTTGCATCACGTCAGGATCGATCCATCGACGTGCCAGACCTCCATGCCCGGCGTTTTCGCGATCGGGGACGTCGCCGCCTATCCAGGCAAGCTGAAACTGATTCTGCAGGGGTTTAGCGAGGCCGCCGTCGCGGCACACGCCATCTTCGGCGTGGTGCATCCCGGCGAGGCCTTGCACTTCGAGGTACTCGACGACGAAAGGCGTGCCGCAGTAGCGGATCGTACTACGCGCCGAGTCCGCGCAGCATCTCGCGGAACGCGCGCATCCCGGGATCATCAAGCCCGACGGACCGATCGCCAAAGATCCGGGCGCGGCCGATCTTTGCCGGCATGTCGCGCATGCGATCCATCGTCGCGTCAACCGCCGATGCCGCTGCAGCGAGGATGTCGGCCGGCTCCGTCCTGCCCGTTGCCGCGGTGGCCGCGGCATCGAGTGCATCCAGCACGGTCTTGTCGCCCAGCGCCGCCTTGCCGCGCGCCATCATTGCATCGCACGCGGCGCGCAGCAGCGCGCCGGTTTCGGACCATGGCACGTCGGTCCGGCCGCGCGTCGCCTTGGCGCCCGCCAGCAACCCCGTCGCCAGCAAGGTGCCATAGCTGGAACCCGAAATCTTCGTGATCGCCTGAGCGCAGGCCATCAGCGCCATGCCGACATCGGATGGCAGGGTCGGCAGCATCTCCTCCAGCGATCGGCCGGCGCGCGTCATGGTGATGCCCAGGTCGCCGTCGCCAAGCTGACCGTCGAGCGCGTTCAGTTCGTCGGCGACGCTCGCCATGTGCGCGGCCATTCGCCGCAGGCCATCAGCCAGCACTGCTGTCGTAAGCGGCATGTCACACCACCCGCCAGAAGGCGCAATCGCATGGTGCGTGCAGCAGCTTCTCGAGTTCATCGTCGAGCTTGCATAGTGTGATCGATACGCCGGTCATTTCCATCGAGGTTGCGTAGCGCCCGACCAGCGGCATGACGATGCTGGCCCCCGCGTCGGCGATGCGCGCGGCCACGACGCGATACAGGATGTACAGCTCCTCGGGCGGCGTGGCGCCGAGACTGTTCACCAGCACGGAGACGCGCTCGCCGCGCGCGAGCGGCATGTCGGCGAGCAGCATGTCCAGCATTTCGCCGGCCACCGCATCGGCCGGGCGCAGCTTGCCGCGCCAGACCCCCGGCTCCCCGTGAATGCCCATGCCCATCTCCATCTCGTCGTCGCCGATGGTGAAGGTTGGACGGCCGGCTTGAGGCACCGTGCATGGGGTCAGCGCGGCGCCGATGCTGCGCACCGAATCCGCAGCCTTCTGGGCGAGCCGGGTAACCCCGTCGAGGTCTTGGCCGCTCTCGGCGGCGGCGCCGGCGATCTTGTAGGCGTACACCATGCCGGCAACGCCGCGCCGTTTCTCCGCCTCGGCCGGCGGGGCACTGGCGACGTCATCGGTCAACAGGACAGTGGTGGAGCGCACATCCTCCATCTCCAGGATATCGCCCGCCATATCGAAGTTCATCCGGTCGCCGCCGTAGTTGCCGTATAGCCGCAGCACGCCGGCCCCGCCATTCGCGGCCCGCATCGCGTCGGCCATCTGGTCCACCGACGGCGAGGAGAAGACCTCGCCGATCGCGCACGCGTCTAGCAGCCCGTGGCCGACATAGCCGGTGAAGATCGGCAGATGTCCGGAGCCGCCACCCGAGACGATGCCGACTTTGCCCTGTTGCGGCGCACCGGGACGCTTGATGACGCGACCGTCGCCGGTGCGCGCGTAGAATTGCGGGTGCGCCAGGACGAGGCCTTCGAGCATCTGCTCGACGTAGAGCTGGGGATCGTTGAGCAGCTTCTTCATCGTTTTCCTCCTGCGCGAACCGCCTACCGTGCTAGCATAAACGGCATGGGAAGCCTCTACGATCAGGACTTGGTGCTCTGGAGTGAACAACAGGCGCGTGAGTTGCGTGCTGCCGCCAATGCCGGCTGGAATGCGCCGATCGACTGGGAGAACCTCGCCGAGGAGATCGAGAGCTTGGGACGATCAGAACGCCATGCACTTGCCAGTCATATCAGCACGGTGATCGAGCATCTTCTCAAGCTTGAAGTCTCCCCCGCGACCGAGCCTGCGCGTGGATGGCGCGACACCGTACGTCGGGCGAGAAGGGACATTGCGCGGCTACTGAAGGACAGCCCGAGCTTGATGCGGGAGATTCCCGCTATGGTCGCGGATGAACTGAGTTCTGCGCGATCCCTGGTCCGCGCCAGCCTGCAGGACTACGGGGAACAGCCGCGGGTGGATATCAACACGCTCGCCTACAGCGACGAGCAGGTGGTCGGGGAGTGGCTGCCTGACGTCAAGTAACCTCGCGTGGCTCAATGTGCGGCAATTCCCCCGCGTCATGATGACAAGGCGCGACCTGCGCACTCGGCACGGAAGCGCGGCTGCCGCGAAAGACCAGCAATGCCGTCGCCATCGCGGCCACCAGGGCGAAGGCGCTGGCGCTGAGAAAGATGC
Organism: uncultured Alphaproteobacteria bacterium; assembly: GCA_963758595.1. Classification (GTDB taxonomy): domain Bacteria; phylum Pseudomonadota; class Alphaproteobacteria; order Acetobacterales; family Acetobacteraceae; genus JAMXLO01. The sequence continues at coordinate 120,269 of CAVWWB010000018.1, read as the reverse complement.
GAGTCGGCGCCAGGCCGATCGCCAGCAGGTAACCGCCAAGCGCGGGTGCGGCGATGCCGCCGAGTCGTCCGATGCCCAGCGCGCAGCCCAGACCGCTGGTGCGCATCCGGGCCGGATACAGCTTCCCGCAGGTGCCATTCGCACCAGTCTGGCTGCCGATAATCGTCATACCCGCCAGGAAGCTGAGCGCCAGCAGCAACGCGTAAGGCAGTGCGACGAGAGCGATTATCGCGATGAATATGGCACCGATCGCGTAGTGCAGTGCCAGTGTGCGCTCGGGTCCCATGCGATCAATCATCAGCCCGAGATACAGTGCGGGGAACAGGGCGCCGAGATCGCGCAGACTGGAGGCAAATACCGCCTGCGACGGGCTCATGCCGATCAGGTTCAGTACTGTCGGCATCCAATAGGCGAACAGGAACAGGTTCATCAGGCTGCAGAAGTAGATGATCCACAGCAGGACGGTCTGCAGCGCATAGCCCTCGCTGAACAGCATCCAGACCGGGTTTCCGTGGGCCACATCCACGGCGTGGCGCTCCGCATGAGCCAAATCAAGACGGTGCAGCAAGTCCCATTGGCGTGACGACAACGATGGCTTGCGGGCCAGGAAGCGGGGCGACTCGGGAAGCCACACGGCGAGCACCGGCACCAGCGCCAACGGCAGAACGGCACCAAGGATGAAGATAGAGCGCCAGCCGAAATGCGGCAGCAGCAATGCGACGATCTGTCCGCCGAGAAAGCCACCCAGCGGCGCCCCGGTGAAGCTCGCCATGATCATGGTCGCACGCAACCGCTGCGGGGTGTAATCGCCGGTCAGCGCGGCAGCTCCGGAGAACCCGCCGCCGATGCCAAGGCCGGTGAAAAATCGCCAAACCGTCAGCATGCCCAGTGTATCGGCGCCGGCACTCAACAGGGAAGCGACCCCGAAGATGCTGAGGCTTGCGAGCAGCAACGGGCGTCGCCCGAAGCGGTCGCCGATCGGTCCGGCGGAGAGCGCGCCGACCAGGATGCCGATGCTCGAGCACAGAAACGCCGAGGTGAATGTTGCTGCCGGCAGATGCCACTCGTGGATCAGCGACGGAACCGCCCACGCCACGGAGTTCAGATCGTAGCCGTCGCAGGTCTGCACCAGTGTGCACAGCGCAAGGACGCGGAGCTGCAATCCGCCGATGCGTTGGTTCTCGAGTGCGGCCTCGGCCGCCGATAACGTCGTCTCTGCCATGTCCGGCCTCTCGACGTGTTCTCGCGAGCCTCCTCGTGTGGCACGCTGGGCGGACGGCGCGCAAGCGTTTGGTGGGAGGACAAGCATGACCATCGCGGAAGGACTGGCCAGCCGGATCGCCAGCGTACGGTTTGACGCATTGCCGCCTGAGGCGGTGCATTGGGCGCGCTTGGCCATTGTGGATACGGTCGGCTGCACCCTGGCCGGCGCGAATGAGCCCTGCGCACGCATCGCCGCGAAGGTCAGCGCCTCGGCTGGTCCTTGCCTGGTGTTCGGCACAAGTCGGCGCACAGCGCCGCTGGATGCGGCGCTGATCAACGGCACCGCGGCGCACGCGCTGGACTTCGATGATTGCAGCGATTCACTCGGCGGGCATCCTTCGGCGCCGATCCTGCCGGCGCTATTTGCACTGGCGGATACGCGTGCGGTGGATGGACGCACATTCGTCGCCGCGTACATCGCCGGATGGGAGACCGAGACACGTATCGCGCGCGCGGTCAATTTCTACCATTACGAGAAGGGCTGGCACCCGACGGCGACACTCGGTGTGTTCGGCGCCACCGCCGCGTGCTGCCATCTGCTGGAACTGGCGCCGGATGCGACGGCGCGAGCGCTGGGGCTGGCGGCATCCTTCGCCTCGGGGGTCAAGGCGAATTTCGGCACGATGACCAAGCCGCTGCATGTCGGGCATTGCTCGCGCAACGGGTTGCTCGCGGCCCTGCTGACGGCGGAAGGGTTCACCGCCAATCCCGGTGCGCTGGAGCATCCGCAGGGTTTCCTGCAGGTGTTCAACGGCGCGGGCAACTTCGACGCCGAGGCGATCCTGCGTGACTGGGGGCGGCCGTGGGACATCGTGCAGCCTGGCGTTGCGATCAAGCAGTATCCGTGCTGCGGCAGCACGCATCCAGCAGTCGACGCCATGCTGTCACTGGTGCGCGAGCACGCGCTGACACCAGCGATGGTGGAACGGGTCGATACGTGGACGCATCCGCGGCGGCTCGCGCACACCAACCGGCCGGATCCGAACAGCAATCTCGACGCCAAGTTCAGCGTGCAATACTGCCTGGCGCGGGCGCTGCTGAATGGCCGCGTGTCGCTTGAGCATTTCGAGGACGAGAGTTTCCGTGAACCCGCGATCAGCGCGCTGCTGCCGCGCATTCATGCGGCACCGCATCCCGCCATGTCGATGGAGAGTACCGAGCATTTCGGCGCGGAGGTTCACGTGACCCTGACCGACGGACGGGCGCTGTCGGCGAAGGTGGCGCGGCCGCTTGGCCGTGGTCCGGAGAACCCTCTTCCGCCGGAGCTGCTGGAGGCCAAGTTCCTGAACTGTGCTGCGCGCGCCTTGCCGATCGAGCAGGCGGAGACGCTGCTTGCCATGTTGCGCGCCGTGGATGCGGTCCACGACATGCGCCGTGTTACCGAGGCGATGCTTCTGGCGCCGGCACTGGCGGCGGACTGATAGCGGTTTACGCTCTTCCCGATGCCTTCCGCCCGATTTCGAGCGCGGCAAATGATGGCACCGGCGCGGGCATGAGCCAGCGGAAGCCCTGCTCGATCAATTGCTCGACATTCTTCGCGTCAACGTGTGGATGGCCGCACGGCACGTTGTACTGCTTGCAGATCGCCAGTATCTCGTTGATCGCGGATGCGACGGTCGGATGTTCGTATTGCCGCGGGTGGCCGAGGTCCTGCGACAGGTCGCCTTCGCCGATCAGCACCACGCCGATGCCGGGCACCTGTTCCAGCATTTTGGGCAGATTGGCGATTGCGCGCTTTCTCCTCGCACATGATCACCACCAGGATCTCGCCCTGCGGGTTCAGCGGCCAGGTGTCGGCACGCGGGTAATATTCCTGCGCGGTCAGTCCCCAGTAGCGCGCGGCGGTGGTCGGCGCATCGCCGCGCTGGCCGGGCGGATCGTAGTATTTCGCCTCGCGCGGGCGCGGGTAGCGGCAGGCCTGCACGGCATTACGCGCGTCCTCCACCGTGGATACATGCGGCCATACGATGCCGTAAACACCGATATCCAGCACCTGCTTGGCGATCCACTGGCTGTTCTCGCCGCCATTCGGCGGGATGCGCACGAACGGCGTCAGCGCCGGGGCGATGCTGCCCGAGGTGGCGATCTGTCGCCGGTTCAGCATGTACTGCAGGCAGTCGCGCAGCGCCTTTATGTCGTACGGGTTGTGCTCCATCTCGAATACCACGCCGTCATAGGGCGCGCTGGAGATGGTAAGTGCGTTGCTGATCTCGCCGCTGGTGAAGGGGACGAACGTTGGTTTGCCGGATTCCAACGCCCGGATTGCGCCATTCAGGCGGGGAATTTCTGCCATTGTCTCCTCCCTATAGTTAGCTTCGGGCTGAGGCCCGATGCTCAATCATCAGGTCACGAACAGTTCGTCGACGCTATAGGCGTGCGGGATCAGTTTCTGCTGCGCAGCATAGCGCATCAGTAGCTCGATCGCAGGGCGGTTGGTCTCGATCCCGTACGGCACCGCCTCCTTCGATCTCTCTTTCGAGGCGACGAACAGCCGCATCAGCTCGTCCGCGAGCCATGGATGTTGAGCGAGCAGCGCATCCTTTACCACCACGACGTGGTTGATCGGATAGACCCCAGTCCGGCGCGACCATTCCGTAGCAACTGCGTCAGCATTCGGGATGACCGGACGGACCTGTGCAGGATCGACGGCGAGCGCAATTGCTGCATCGATCTCGCCGGAAAGCAGCATGGTCGGAAGCTGCTGGCCGGGGGCGATCCGCTGCACGAATGGCGGGTCGGCAAACTCCTGCACGTGAGCGTCTTCCTCGGTCACCCAGGTCATCGAATCCGGGGCGATGCCGTAGTCTTCCTGCAGCACGCCGCGCACCCAGACGCCGGTGGTCTGCGACCAGGCGCGCACGCCGATGCGCTTGCCGACCAGGTCCGCGGGTCCACGCAGCGGCGAGTCGCGGCGGCAGATCAGCACGCCATGGTGCAGGCCGCGCAACAGCACAACGGGAAGCGCGGTGATCGGCTTGCCATAGGCGCGTGCCTGCGCGTGCGTGGTCAGCGCGATCTCGCATAGGTCGAACTCCAGTGCGCGCGTCATGCGGCGGAAGGCGCGGGTGACTGGTTCGACCTCGACGAATTCAAACGCTACACGCTCCGATGCGATTGCCCCTTCCTTCAACGCACGCACCAGCGGCGACTTGCCAAGCGCGGTGCGAAGGACAAGTTCCATCGGATCTCCTGCGGGTCAGGCGGGGCGCCAGTTCAGCCGGTCGGCCAACCAGCCGCGCAGCTCTTGCAACGCGGGGGCACTGGCGGCAATCGCCGAGGTGCTGGTGGTGGCGATCGGCCCGGCCCACGGTCGCACATTGACCGACGCTGCCACGGTCTGCACGCCAAGTGAGGCGACGGCATCGCTGCCTGCATGTCGCCAGAGTGCCACCAGCGCCGCGGGCGTGAGTTGCGGCAGCACCATCCCGAACTCCAGTTGCGCGGCAGCGGCAGCTGCGCACCAGGCCTCATACAGCGGCGCGTTGAGCAGCCCACCCGTCCGCATGGCGTAGAGTTCGGTGAAGTGAGGAACTTGCGGATACGCCGCATCACGTACCAGGCGTCCGGTATCATCGAGCATGCCGAGAGTGAACAGCGGCTGTGCGCCGGCTGCTCGCAAGGCGGAGAACCGCTCGGGAACACGCTGACCATGCAACAGCACCGCGTCCGCTGCGCCTTGCATGAATGCCTTCTCCGACGCCCCGGGCTCGACAAGCCCGAGCGCCACTTCCATGCGCACGCCGAGTAGATACAAACCAAGCAACGCGGCGAGGTCGGAGCCGGCAGGGCTTGCAGCGGCGATGCGGGCGTGGCCGTCGTGATCCAGCACCGCGGGCCGCCCGACGACGAGACCCGTGCTGGTTCCGGCGACCACCGGCACCCAATGGGCGACATCGAATTTGGCGCGAGGATCGCCGACCATCCAGGCAAGCGCTGCCTGTCCAGGGGCGAGCAACACGGTCTCGCCATCCGGCACGCCGCGCGCCTCGAACTGGTTTGCGCCGGTGACACCGTCGGTGCTGCCGATCTCGACGCGCCGGATCGACGTATCAGGCGGCAGGGACTGCTCGAACGCCGGCAGCAGCGCATCAGCCCAGTGGTTCAGTATCCCGTCAGCGGGCCCCGCGACCAGCAGCTTGGGATTCTCCACTGAGGGTGCCGCAGAGAACGGGGGCGCAGCAGAGACCGGCGCAGGCGCGGCCAATAGTCGTCCCGCCCGCATCGCGGCGGGCAGGATTGTTGCCCATGCCAATAGCCGGCGCCGGCTCGACGGTGGCCCAACCATGCGATCTTCCTAGCCTGAAGTCGTCCGGGCGCAAAGTCGGGGCGGGGGCCGCGTTTTTATTGATCGTAGGAAACGAGCGCCTCGCAGGGGATATCCAGTCGGCTGCGCCCCTTCAGGAACGTCAGCTCGATCAGCGCCGCCGCGGCCGGCACAACCGCACCCAATTCACGCAGGAGCTTGATGCCGGCTGCCATCGTGCCGCCGGTCGCTAGCAGGTCATCGACCACGACGACGCGTTGGCCGCGCTGGACCGCGTCGGCCTGTACCTCGATCCGATCCATGCCGTACTCAAGCGCGTAGTTCAGGCCCACGGTTTCCCCAGGCAGCTTGCCGCGCTTGCGCAGCATGATGAACCCGCAGCCGAGCTTCAGCGCCAAAGGAGCGGCGATCAGAAATCCGCGGCTTTCAATGCCCGCCAATAGGTCGGGCTGGTAGGCGCGCACCGCCTTGGCCATCCGTCCCATCGTCACCTGCCACGCGTCTGCGTCCCGCAGCAGCGTCGAGATGTCGTAGAACAGGATGCCGGGCTTCGGGAAATCCGGGATGCCCCGGATGTATTCCTTGAGGTCCATGCGCCTGCCTTTCCCGGTAACGGTCTGATCTCGATGTAGAACGCCGGACAGAAGGCCGCAACGCGGCCGGTTGCCGAACGAGCCGCCGCACGGGCAGACTGCCGCGATCGAGCGGAGGGACTCCATGAGCGACACGGAACTGCGCAATGCCGACATCGACGCCGCCCTGGCGGAGGCGAAGGAAGTTCTATGCAAAGCGCAATCCGAAGAGTTTCGCGCGGTTTGTCGAGGCTACCGCGGTGATGCCCGGGGGCAACACGCGCACGGTGCTGCACTATGCCCCGTTCCCCATCGGCATCGCTCGCGGCGAGGGTTGCCGCCTGTGGGACCTGGACGGTGCCGAATACATCGACTTCCTCGGCGAATACACTGCCGGCATCTATGGCCACTCTCATCCGAAGATCCGTGCGGCGGTTGATCGCGCACTGGATGCCGGCATCAACTTCGGTGGCACCAATATGACCGAGGCGAAGTTTGCCCGCGCGGTGTGCGACCGGTTCGGGCTGGAGCGCGTGCGCTTCACCAATTCGGGGACGGAGGCCAACCTGCTGGCGATCTCGGTCGGTCGCATCTTCACCAAACGGTCCAAGGTGATGGTGTTCAACGGTGGCTACCACGGTGCGGTGTTCGGCTTCGCCGGCGGTGGCTCGCCGATCAACGCGCCGTTCGACTACGTGCTGGCGCCGTACAACGACATGGCTGCCACCCTGGCGCTGATCGAGCAACACGCAAAGGACCTGGCTCTGGTGATCCTGGAGCCGATGATGGGAGGCGGCGGCTGCATTCCGGCAGCGCCCGAGTTCCTGACGATGCTGCGCGAGCAGACCACCCGGGTAGGTGCGCTGCTGATCCTGGATGAAGTGATGACCTCCAGGTTGGCCCCCGGCGGGCTGCAGCAGGTGCGCGGCATCAAGCCCGACCTGACCACGTTGGGAAAATACATCGGCGGCGGCATGTCGTTCGGTGCGTTCGGCGGCCGCGCCGATATCATGGATCTGTTCGATCCTCGCCGGCCGGACGCACTGCCGCATGCCGGCACCTTCAACAACAATGTGCTGACCATGTCGGCAGGCTTGGCGGGACTGACGGAAATCTACACGCCGGAGGCAGCGCGGGCGCTGAACGCGCGCGGTGATGCGCTGCGCGAGCGGTTGAATGCGCTGTGCCGGGCGCGGAATGCGCCGATGCAGTTCACCGGGATCGGCTCGATGTTGGCGGTGCATTTCACGCGTGCGCGGGTCGCCTCGCCGGCGGATGCGGCAAAGGGCGATCAGAAGTTGAAGGAGCTGTTCTTCTTCGATATGCTGGTGCAAGGAATCTGGCTGGCGCGGCGCGGCATGTTCACGCTTTGCCTGCCGATAGGCGATGCCGAGTGCGACCGGCTGGTGGCGGCGGTGGAGGAATTCCTGGCGAGCCGAAGGTCGTTGCTGAACGAGGGGACTTAACGCACACACGAGGAAGGGACGACGATGCCAAGATTTACGCGACGCCAGACGCTGGTGGCGGCTACAAGCACACTGTTCGCGCCGGCCATCGCGCGCGCCGCCACCCGTGGCGTCAGCGATACAGAAATCATTGTCGGCAGCATGGCTGACCTGTCCGGCGTTACGGCGGTGCAAGGCGTCAACAACGCAGACGGCATGCGGCTGGCCTTCGACGAAGCCAATGCAAAAGGCGGGGTGCACGGGCGCAAGATCCGCTTCGTGGTGGAGGATAACGAGTACACCGTGCCGAAGGCGGTGCAGGCGATGAACAAGCTGCTGAACCGTGACAACATATTCGTCGGGCTCGGCAATGGCGGCACGCCGATGAACGATGCGGTGATGCCGATGATGTTCGAGAAGGGCGTGCCGAATGTGTTTCCCACGACCTGCGCGCGGTCGATGTACGAGCCGTTCAACAAGTACAAATTTGGCCAGTTTGCGTCGTACTACGACCAGATGCGCGCCGGGGTGAAGCACTTCGCCGCGCACCAAGGACGTCAAGGTGGTCGGCGCGATGTATCAGGACACCGACTACGGCCGCGACGTTCTGGCCGGCGCGCAGGCGCAGGTTCAGGCGATGGGCCTGAAGATGGGTGGCACCACCGGCCACAAGCCGACGGATACCGACTTCAACGCCAACGTCTCCAAGCTGCGCGATGCGAAATGCGACATGATCGTGCTTGGCTCGATCGTGAAGGACACCGTGCTGATCCTGCAGACGGCGCACAAGATGGGCTGGAACCCGATCTTCATGGGCAACTTCGCCACCTACTCGACAGCGGTGGCCGAGGCGCCGGGTGGCCCGGCGGAAGGGTTCTATTCGATGTCTCCGGCGCCGTACCGCTATCCGGACGACCAGCGTCCCGCAGTGCATGCTTTCGCTACGAAATACAAACAGACTTACGGGTTTGATGTGAACTATCTGGGCGAGGCGGGATACACCGCGGCGTCATTCACGCTTGCCGTACCTGGAAAAGGCGGGACGAGACCTGACGACGGACAGCTTCATCGCGGCGATGGAGAGCATGAAGGACTGGCGCGACATCTTCGAGGGGCCGCCGTTGTCGCTCAGTTCGGACAATCACCATGCATCCAACCAGTCGTTCCTGTCGGTGGTGAAGGATGCGCGCTGGACGCCGGTGGTGCAGGAGCCGCTGAGTTTCTAAAGCAGGGTGAGCACGGAAGGCTGCTTCATCGCGGGCTGATCGACGGGGAGAGTAGGAGCGTAGCATTGGGCGAGCCGAACGTCGCTCTGTTCGGCAGACCGGGTTAACCCACCGGGGGTAATGACAAGACGCAAGCGCCTGGTGCAGATGCGATTAATGATCGCACGAATCGCGCTCGCGTTGTGGTTGTGGCCGGTTGTCGCACTCGGCCAGACCCATACCTGTACGGCGCCGCCGATCAATCCGGTCGCTATCCGTGCCAGCCTTAAAAGCGTGTTCGACACGGTTGGGAGGCGCCTGCACATCGATCCCGACCTTGCCCAGGCAGTCACTCAGGTCGAAAGCGGCTTCAATCCACATGCCGTCTCGGCGAAAGGCGCACAGGGACTGATGCAACTGATGCCGGGTACGAGCGCCGCGATGCATGTGGCCGATCCGCTTGATCCGCATCAGTCCATTTACGGCGGCATGGAATTCCTGCGCACCCTCGCGGAGGATCGCCGCTTTGCCGGCAATCCCTTCATGGTGCTGGTCGCGTACAATGCTGGTCCGAATCGGGCAGTGTTTCCCGAGGAAAGCTATCGTTACGCGAATATGGTCGTCGCCGTTTACCAAGAGTTGAAAGCGCAACACCTGCGCCGAGGCGGGCTGATCGAGCCCACCGAGGCGTTCGATCGCGCCTATCTCGGCGCGCCGCGGTGTGGAAAATCCGAGTCGATCGCGCACATCACGATCGAAGGTGGCAAAGTTCAGCCGTCGCGTCGGTACCGCTGAGCTGGCGCCCTGTGCATCGGAATGTGATCGCCGCGGAAAGGCATATCTATCGATCGATTGACTTTGTCGAGCGCCCGATATAGTTCGCTGCCCGCAATCTGGGGCCGCGCATGTCCGTCAGTACCAGCCGGTTTCGACCGGGTTCGCACCAGCGCGGTGAAGAGACCCGCGGCCGCATCCTGGAGGCAGCGCTTGAGCTGTTCGCCGCCAGCGGCTTCGAGGGCGCCAGCACTCGTACCCTGGCCGAGCGCGCCGGGGTCAACCTGCCCGCCATTCAGTATTACTTCGGCAGCAAAGAAGGCTTGTACCGGGCGGTGGTCGAGCAGATCAGCGAGCAGATGCAGGCCGGCTTCGCAGCCGTCCTGCAGCGCGTGCATCACGCACTGGCAGACGATCAACTGCCCCGCCAGCGGCTGATCGACCTGCTCTGCGACATTCTAGACGTGATGGTTGCGCTGATCCTCGATGACAGTGTGCCCAACCGGGAGAGCCGGCAGAAATTCTTCGCACGCATGGAGGTGGAGCCGAATGCCGCGGTGGACGCGCTGCAGGACGACATGATCCGTCATGTCTGTTCGCCCTGCTGCGCCGTCATCGGGCGGCTGATCGATCGTGCGCCGGACGATGAGACGGTGTTGCTGCATGCCATGACGCTGATCGGCCAAGCCAAGATTTTTTGCGGCTGGGGCACCTCGCGCGTTCTGCACTGGGACAGGATCGGCGAGGAGCGCATCCGCGCCGCCCAGGCAGTGGTACGACAGCACGTGCAGGCGATCTTCGGGACCCATCAACGATGAAGCGCGCCGGGCTTGTGCTGCTGCTGCTGGGCGGGTGCACGGTCGGGCCCGACTTCGTTCGCCCGGCAGCGCCGACCGATACCGGCTACACTCCCGAACCCTTGGCGGTGCGGACCGCATCGGCGAGGACGCGCGGCGGCGAGGCGCAGCATTTTCTGGCCGATCGCGATATTCCCGGCGATTGGTGGACGTTGTTCCGCTCCCCGCCGCTGAACGGGTTGATCGATCAGGCCTTGAAGGCCAACCCCGACCTCGATGCGGCTCAGGCGGCTCTGCGGCAGGCGCAGGAGAATGTATACGCGGAGCAGGGTGCGCTATTCCCCCAGGCTAGTCTGAGCTTCCAGGCGACGAAGGAGCGGTTCTCGGGCGCCAGCTTCGGCCAGCCGAACAATCACGTGACGTTCGGGCTGATAACGCCGACTTTGAATATCTCCTATGCGCCGGACGTGTTCGGCGGCACACGGCGGCAGATCGAATCGCTCACGGCGCAGGCCGAGTATCAGCGCTTTCAGCTCGAGGCGACTTACCTCACCTTGACCTCCAACGTCGTCGTGGCCGCAGTGCAGGAAGCGTCGCTGCGCGGCCAGATCGACGCCACGCAGGACATCATCCGGGACCAGGCACAGTCGCTGAAACTGGTGCGGGATCGCTTCAATCTGGGTGGTGCATCGCAGGCCGACGTGCTGACGCAGGAAGCGCAGCTCGCGCAGACCCGCGCCACTCTGCCGCCGCTGCAGAAGCAACTGGCGCAGACGCGCAATCAGTTGACGGCACTCGCCGGCCGGCTTCCCGCGCATGAACTGGCGGAGATGTTCGCGCTCGACAGCATGCATCTGCCGCGGGATCTTCCCGTCAGCCTGCCCTCGCAATTGATCGAACAGCGGCCGGATGTGCGCGCAGCCGAGGCTCAACTGCACGCCGCTTCCGCCCAGATTGGTGTGGCCACCGCCAATCAATTGCCGCAGTTCAGCATCACCGGCAGCCTTGGCACCGTGTCGAGCAACTTCACCAATATGTTTGCGCCGGGCACCGGAGTGTGGAGCATCGCCGGGGGTATCACTCAGACCCTGTTCGACGCCGGCACACTGCTGCATCGCAAGCGCGCCACGGTTGCCGCGTTCGAGGAAACCGCGGCACAATACCGCAGCACAGTCATCAAGGCGTGCCAGAACGTCGCCGATAGCTTGCGTGCCTTGCAGTCGGATGCCGATGCGATGCTGGCAGCGGCCGCGGCCGAACGTTCCGCGTCAGCCAGCCTTGATCTGGCGCGGCGGCAATATCAACTCGGCGCCATCGACTACCTGACATTGCTGAACGCGCAAAGGACGTGGCAACAGGCGCGCATCAGCCTCGTGCAGGCCGAGGCGAACCGGTATGCCGATACGGCGGCACTGTTTCAGGCACTGGGTGGTGGCTGGTGGCATCGCAGCGATGTCGCGCCGCAAGTTGCCGAGAACGCGAAGCAGTCCTGACGGAGACGGACATGATCAAGCGTATGGTCATCATGTTGGCCGGGGTGGGTATAATTCTGGGCGGGTTTTTCGCCTTCCAGAACTTCAAGGCACGCATGATCCAGCAGGTGATGGCCGCCATGGCCAATCCGCCGCAGACCGTTTCCACGACCACCGCCGGAATTCAGGAGTGGCAGCCGCAGGTGGAGGCGGTCGGCAGCCTGCGGGCGGTGAATGGCGCCGATTTGTCGCTGGAGGTGTCCGGCATCGTCGATGCGATCGACTTCAAGTCCGGCGACGACGTTGCGGCCGGGGCGGTGCTGCTGCGGCTGCGTTCGGACGACGACGTGGCCAAGTTGCAGGCTTTGCAGGCGACCGCGGAGCTTGCGCAGATCACCTATGACCGCGACATGAAGCAATGGAAGGCGCAGGCGGTCAGTCAGCAGCAGGTCGATTCGGATAATTTCAATCTGAAGAACGCGCGCGCCCAGGTCGAGCAGCAGAAGGCAATGGTGGACAAGAAGGTGCTGCGGGCGCCGTTCGCCGGCCATCTCGGCATCCGCGCCGTTGATGTCGGACAGTTCCTCAACGCCGGCACCACCGTCGTTACCCTGCAGGCGCTCGATCCGATCTATGCCGATTTCTTCCTGCCGCAGCAGTCACTCGACCAGATCAGGATCGCTCAGGCGATCGCAGCCAAGGTCGATACCTATCCTGGCCAGACTTTCGCGGGAAAGATCGCGGCGATCAACCCGCAAGTCGACACCAGCTCACGCAACGTGCAGATGCGTGCCACATTGGGCAATCCCGATCGCAAGCTGCTGCCGGGAATGTACGCCACGATCGACATCGACGCCGGCGCGCCGCAAAGCCACGTCACGCTGCCGCAGACGGCGATCGCCTACAATCCGTACGGCAGCACGGTATTCATTGTCGAGCAGAACGGTGCGGCGAAGACGGTCCGGCAGACGTTCGTCACCACCGGCCCGACAGCGCGGCGATCAGGTCGCCGTGCTGAGCGGCGTGAAGCAGGGCGATGTCGTTGTCACCGCCGGCCAGATGAAGCTGCATAACGGCTCGCCGGTGGCGATCAACAACAGCGTCCAGCCCGCCGCGGATGCGGCCCCGGAACCCACCGATCACTGAGTGGTGGCAGCATGAAATTCACCGATATCTTCATTCGCCGCCCGGTGCTGGCCTCGGTCGTCAGCCTGCTGATCCTTGTACTCGGGCTGCGCGCGCTGGGCACCTTGCAGGTATTGCAATACCCACAGACGCAGAACGCCGTGGTGACGATCAATACCGTGTACTACGGCGCCGATCCGAATGTGGTCGCGGGCTTCATCACTACGCCGATGGAGAACGCCATCGCGCAGGCCAACGGCATCGACTACATGACCTCGACCAGCACGTCGGGCGTCAGCACGATCACGGTTTACCTCCGGCTAAACTACGACGCCGACAAGGCGCTGACGGAGATCAACACCAAGATCAACTCGGTGCTGAGCCAATTGCCGCAAGGCACGCAGCAGCCGACCCTGACCGTGCGTGTCGGCCAGACCATCGATGCGATGTATATCGGCTTCAACAGCGCTGTGCTGGCGCCGAACCAGATCACCGACTATCTGGTGCGCGTGGTGCAGCCCAAGCTTCAGGCGGTGCCCGGCGTGCAGACCGCCGAGATGCTCGGCGGCAAGTACTTTGCCCTGCGCGCCTGGCTTGATCCCGAAAAGCTCGCTGCCTATGGACTGACCGCGGCCGATGTGTCGCAGGCGCTGGCAGCCAACAATTACATCGCGGGCCTGGGCAATACCAAAGGCCAGATGGTGCAGGTGGACCTTAACGCCTCCACCGATCTGCACTCGCTGGACCAGTTCCGCGAGCTGGTGCTGAAGCAATCGACCGGCGCGATCGTGCGGCTGAAGGACGTCGCCAAGGTCACCCTCGGCTTCGACGACTACGAAACAGAAGTCGGCTTCGACGGCCAGCAGGCCGTGTATATCGGCATCCAGGTCGCGCCTTCCGCCAACCTGCTGGACGTGATCAATGGCGTGCACGCGGTGTTCCCCGGCATTCAGGCGCAATTGCCGCAGGGCCTGAACGGGCAGATCGTCTATGACTCCACCGCGTTTGTGAACAGCTCGATCCATGAGGTGATCCGCACGCTGGTGATGGCCGTGCTGATTGTCACGGTGGTCGTGTTCCTGTTCCTGGGTTCGCCACGCTCGGTGCTGATCCCGGTCATCGCCATCCCGCTGTCGTTGATCGGCACCTTCACCTTCATGCTGGTGTGCGGTTTCTCCATCAACCTGCTGACGCTGCTTGCGCTGGTGCTGGCGATCGGCCTGGTGGTGGACGACGCGATCATCGTGGTGGAGAACGTCAACCGCCACCTGGAAGACGGCATGCGGCCGATCCAGGCGGCGGTCCAGGCGGCGCGCGAGCTCGCCGGCCCGATCATCGCCATGACCGTCGTGCTGATCGCGGTCTATGTGCCGATCGGATTCCAGGGCGGCCTGACCGGCGCGCTGTTCACCGAGTTCGCCTTCACCCTGGTCGGCGCCGTCACCGTCTCGGCCATCATTGCGTTGACGCTGTCGCCGATGATGACCTCGCGGCTGCTTCGCGCCAGCAGCAGACTGCCACGCTGGGAAGGCCGCCTGATCGACGTTCGTCGATCGCCGCTTCAATGCGCTGCACCGGCGCTACGAACGCTGGCTGCGCGGCAGCCTGAATTATCTGCCGGTGACCACGGTCTTCGCGCTGATGATCCTTGGCAGCATCTATTTCCTGTACAACTCGGCGACGAGTGAACTGGCACCGCAGGAGGACCAGGGCGTCATCATCACCTCGGCCCAGAACGCCGCGAACTCCACCCTGCAACAGCGGCTGCTCTACGACCGGCAGATCTATCAGGACTTCACGAGTTTTCCCGAGACCGATCACGTGTTTCAGCTCGACATGCCCGGCCAGGACATCGCCGGCATGGTGTTGAAACCGTGGGATCAGCGCTCGCGCACCACCGGCGTACTGCAGCCGTTGGTGCAGCAGAAGGTGGCGAATGTCGCCGGCGCGCAGATCGTGGCGTTCCAGCCGCCGCCGCTGCCCGGCAGCCAGGGCCTGCCGATCCAGTTCATCATCGGCAGCACCGACCCGTTCTCGCAGATCAATGACGTGGCGCAGAAGTTCCTGCAGGACGCGCGCGCCAGCGGCTTGTTCATGTACCTCGATACCGACCTGCGCTACGACAAGCCGCAGACCACGGTGGAAATCGACCGCAGCAAGGCGGCGCTGCTCGGGCTCAAGATGAGCGACGTCGGCAGCGCGATGAGCGCCATGCTGGGCGGCGGCTACGTCAACTATTTCGGCCTGGACGGCCGGTCGTACAAAGTGATCCCGCAGGTGCAACAGCGTTACCGGCTGAACGCCGATCAGTTGCTGAACTATTACATGCGTACGCTCGAGTGGTGCGTCGGTCCCGCTGTCCACTGTTGCCAGCATCGTCACGCACACCGCGCCCGAAGTCGCTCAACCATTTCCAGCAGTTGAATGACGGCGATGATCCAGGGCGTGACCGCGCCTGGTGTCGCGCTCGGGACCGCGGTCAGCTTCCTGCAGGATCTCGCGGCCCGCGAGCTGCCGGCCGGCTATACGGTGGATTACGGCGGCCTGTCGCGGCAGTACGTGCAGGAATCGGGCGGCTTCCTGCTCACCTTCGGGTTCGCGCTGATCATCATCTATCTGTCGCTCGCGGCCCTGTTCGAGAGCTTCCGCGATCCGTTCATCATCCTGGTATCGGTGCCGATGTCGATTGCCGGCGCGCTGTTCTTCGTTGGCCTCGGTCTGGGTGGTGCAAGCCTCAACATCTACACCGAGGTCGGCCTGGTCACGCTGATGGGGCTGATCAGCAAGCACGGCATCCTGATCGTGGAGTTCGCCAACAACCTGCAGAAGGAAGGCCATTCGCGGCGCGAGGCGATCGAAATGGCGGCCGGGATCCGCCTGCGGCCGATCCTGATGACGACCGCGGCGATGGTGCTGGGCGTGGTACCGCTGATTGTCGCGACCGGCGCCGGCGCGGTATCACGCTTCAACATGGGGCTGGTGATCGCCTCCGGCCTTGCCATCGGCACGCTGTTCACGCTGTTCGTTGTGCCGGCGGTGTACATGCTGATTGCCGCGGACCATCACGCACGCCGCGAGGTGGCCGAGCCGGTGCTGGCCGAATGATCCAGCCCTGATGTTCGAAGACCGGCTCGGGCGGGGCGTGCTTCGCGCAATCAGACCGACCTGATCGCGGATTGGCTGGGCTCAGGCTGATTGACACCGTCAAGCGGCTGGCCAAACATTCGTGAGGCGTAGCGCCGGCAAGAAGCGCGATAGCCTTCGGGAGGAAAAATCATTGACCCGCATTGAAGGACCGCTCGGAGTCCACTGTTTGGCAACAGCACTGGCTGCTGTTGGCCTGATACTGACGACGGCATGGTACACGCCGGTGGCGGCGCAAGGCGGCAGATATCGTGAAGCTCCCCGAGCTTGCCGATCAGGTCAAAGCGGGCAAGCTACCGCCAGTGGAGCAGCGCTTACCTGAGCAGCCGTTGCTGGTGCCGCTGGTCGAGAAGGTCGGCGACTATGGTGGCGTGTGGCGGCGCGCTTTCCTTGGGCCCGCAGACGAGAACAACTACGTGCGGGTGGTGTACAATTCGCTGTTCCGGTTCTCGCCCGACGGCGCCGAGATCGAACCCAAACTCGCTATCGGAGCCAAGGCCTCCGACGACTTCAAAGAATGGACAATCTTGCTACGGAAGGGTGCGCGCTGGTCCGATGGTGCGCCATTTACGGCTGATGATATCGTCTTTTGGTACAAAGATGTTCTGCTGAACAAGGACTTGACCCCGCAGATCCCGACCTGGATGCGCAACGCGGACAACACAGCGGCCAAGGTGGAGAAGGTGGATGATTACACCGTACGCTTCACCTATGACCGGCCCGCCACACTGTTTCTGTACGAGATAGCGAACCAGGATGGTCCCGACGCCAGTTATGCGATGTTCCTGCCGGCGCACTATCTGAAGAAGTTCCACCCCGCTTACGCATCGAAGGAGGAACTCGAGCAGAAGGCGCAGGCCGCAAGCTTCAAGACATGGACAGAGCTCTTTCAGACACGCGCCAGGCCGGCGCTAAACCCCGAAAGACCGACCATGGCGGCGTGGATGCCGACGAGCCGTGTGAGCGATCCGGTGTTCACCCTGAAGCGAAATCCTTACTACATCGGCGTCGATAAGGACGGAAACCAGCTTCCCTACATCAATGAGATACGCTTCACCTACTTCGCCGACCAGCAGGCGCTGAACCTTGCAGCAATCGCCGGCGATTTCGATATGCAGGCGCGGCACATCCAGATGACCAACTACCCGGTCCTGAAAGAACAGGAGAAGGCCGGGAAGTATCATGTTCTTATCTGGCCCACCTTCGGGGGCTCGGATGCGGTGGTCGCTTTCAATACGACCTACACAGCCGATCCGGCCATTGGCAAGCTGATGGCGACTAAGGAATTTCGCATCGCACTTTGGTACGCGATCAACCGCGACGAGATCAAGGAGTCGGTGTTCCTGGGCCTGGGAGAAGCCAGGCAGGCAGTGCCCGCGCCATCGCATCCATATTTTCCCGGTCAGGAATGGGCGACGAAATACACGGAGTTCGAGCCAGACCAAGCCAACAAAATGCTTGACCAGCTCGGCCTGTCGAAGCGCGATCCGCAGGGCATTCGGCTGATGGCCAATGGCAAACCGGCGACGATCGAGATCAGCGTCGTACCCGCGTTCGGTGCCTGGCCTGACGTGGCACAACTGGTCGCCAAGGACTGGGAGGCGGTTGGGATCAAGACGATTGTGCAAATCCGTGAGCGCGCGCTGAACTTAAAAATGCAAGAAGCAAACGAGCTGATGACGGAGATCTGGAACGAAGACACCACCGGGTTCCCGTTCACCGGCAATGCCAAGCTGGATGTGCGGAATGATCCAATCTTGACGTTGGGCCCCTTGTACTACCGCTGGCTGACTACAGGAGGCAAAGAAGGCGTCGAACCTATCGAGCCGCTCAGGCGGATCACCGAGCTGGTGGACATCGCGCGGAGCACCGGGCGTGATGGCCAGATCAAGGCTGCGCAGGAGTTGTTTCGCATCTGGGCAGACAACGTGTTCGAAATCGGCACCGTGGGCCTGACCCCGATGGTGCAAGGTGTCGTGGTGGTCAACAACCGGCTGCACAACGTGCCCTCGACGCTTGGCAATGACTGGCCGCTGCGCACGCCGGGCAACGCGCGCACCGAGCAGTTTTTCTTCGCCAAGTGACCCGGTACATCGCCCAACGACTGCTTCTATTGCCGTTCCTGCTGCTGGTCTATTCGTTTGTCATTTTCGTCATCATTCAGTTGCCGCCCGGCGACTTTCTGACCACGTACGTGGCGACCCTGGCGGCGTCCGGCAGTTCTATCGGCGCGGATCAGATCGCGGCGCTGCGTCACCAGTA
Organism: uncultured Alphaproteobacteria bacterium; assembly: GCA_963758595.1. Taxonomy (GTDB): domain Bacteria; phylum Pseudomonadota; class Alphaproteobacteria; order Acetobacterales; family Acetobacteraceae; genus JAMXLO01. Next base: position 101,946 of record CAVWWB010000018.1, on the reverse strand, counting down.
CCGGGTTGGATCAGCCGTTCATCGTCCAGTATCTCTATTGGCTTCGGCATCTGCTGACCGGCAATTTCGGGCTTTCCCTGGAATACCGGCGACCTAACGCGGAACTCATCAGCGAGCAGTTGGGCCTGACGGTGGCGCTGGCAGCCGCCTCGTTCGTGCTGACGTGGCTGATTGCCGTGCCGGCGGGGATCTACTCGGCGACACACAGGCGGTCGGTGCTCGATCATCTGCTGACCATCATCAACTACGTCGGGGTGGCGACGCCCAACTTCATGCTGGCGCTGGTCCTGATGTGGATCGCCTTCGCATATTTCGGCATCAGCGTGACGGGGCTGTTCTCGCCCGCCTATGCCGACGCCCCCTGGAGCTGGGGCAAGATGGTGGATCTGCTGGCACACATCTGGTTGCCGGCACTGGTGCTGGGCATCGCGGGCACGGCGCGCCTGACGCGTATCATGCGGGCGAACCTGCTGGATGAGCTGAACAAGCCATACGTAGTGACGGCGCGTGCCAAAGGGATGCGCGAATGGCGGCTCGTCCTGCGCTACCCGGTGCGTCTGGCGCTCAATCCTCTGATCAGTACGATCGGATGGTACCTGCCACAGCTGTTCTCCGGCAGTCTGATCGTGGCCACGGTGATGAACCTGCCGAATATCGGGCCGTTGCTGCTGCGGGCGCTGATCAATCAGGATATGTATTTGGCGGGAGCGATTCTGCTGATCTACTCGTTCCTGACCATCGTGGGCACGTTGCTTTCCGATATTGCGCTGGCGATGATGGACCCGCGCATCCGGATGGAGACATGACGCGGTGAGCGCGTCCTCTCCTCCTCCGTCTCTGCCTGGCCTTGTCGGTCCGGCCACCCCGACCACGGACCGGGAAACTCACGTCGATTTCTGGCACCAGCGCCAGCCTCCGGCCAACCGTGATGATGGCGCGGCAGCCGAGGACCGGGTCGCCGTCGCTTCCAATTGGACGCTGGTGTGGTGGCGGTTTCGCAAGCACCGCCTGGCACTGATCAGCGCCGGCTTCCTGATATGCATGTACCTGATCGTGCTTTGCCCGGCGTTCTTCAGCACACAGAACCCCGAACGCACCGATGCACGGCAAGCCTTCATCCCGGTGCAAACGCTGCACTTTTGGGATGACGGCCTGAACCCCTGGGTTCCGGCGGTCGCTGGCAAGCGAAACCCTGTGACCTTGCGCATGGAATGGACGACCGACCCACATCGCAAGATGCGCGTCGGGTTCTTCATTCGTGGCGAGCCGTACCGGGTGCTCGGGCTGTTCGAGACCAACATCCATCTTCTCGGTGCTGCCGATCCCGCGCAGCGCATCTTCCTACTCGGCTCCGACCGACTGGGCCGCGATCAATGGTCGCGCATCATGAGCGGGACACAGACGTCGATGACCGTCGGCCTCGTCGCCGTCACGCTAAGCGTCACTTTCGGCGTGGTACTGGGCGGTATCTCCGGCTATTTTGGCGGCCTTCTCGATCAGGTGATTCAGCGGCTGATCGAGTTGCTGCAATCGGTGCCGACCATTCCGATCTGGCTCGCCCTTTCTGCCGCGTTGCCGCGCGACTGGACGCCGATCCAGGTGTTCTTCGCCATCACCGTGATCTTGTCGTTGGTCGGATGGACGACGCTGGGACGGGAGGTACGTGGCCGCTTCCTCGCGCTGCGCGAAGAGGATTTTGTGTTGGCGGCCCGGCTCGCCGGCTGCAGCCGAATGCGCATCATCCTGCGGCATATGGTGCCGACCTTTCTAAGCCACATTATCGCTACCAGCTCGCTGGCGATTCCCGTGATGATCATCAACGAGACGTCGCTGTCCTTCCTCGGTCTCGGCATCCGGCCCCCGGCCATAAGCTGGGGCGTGTTGCTGCAGGAGGCACAGAACATCCAGACGCTGGCACTGGCGCCATGGCTGCTGATCCCTGGCCTCGTCGTCATCGTTGTAGTGCTGGCATTCAACCTTGTCGGCGATGGCCTGCGTGATGCATCAGATCCGTACAGTCAGTAGAGTGGCGGCACGAGCGACATGATGGCTGACCCCGAGCCGCTGCTGCGTGTGCGCAATCTCTGCGTGTCGTTCCGGCTGGACGAAGGAACGGTCCGCGCCGTCGATGGCGTCAACTTCGAGGTGTTCCCGCGGCAGGTCGTCGGCATCGTCGGTGAGAGCGGCTGCGGCAAGAGCGTGACCATGCGCGCGGTGCTGCAACTGATCGATCCGCCCGGCCGCATCACCGCGGGCGAAATCATCTATCGCCAGAATGGCAGGCCGGTGGACCTCACCCGTCTTTCGCCGCGCAGCCGTCTGATGCGTGACTTGCGCGGTGCGCAGATCGCGCTGATCCCGCAAGAGCCGATGGCGGCGTTCAGCCCGGTGCACACGGTCGGTGCGCAGATTGTCGAGGCAATCATGCTGCACGAGCGGGTCGGCCGCGCGGAGGCGCGCGCGAGAACCGTGGAGCTGTTCCGTGATGTCGGCATCTCTATGCCGGAGCAGCGTGTCGATGCGTATTCCTGGCAAATGTCCGGCGGATTGCGGCAGCGAGCGATGATAGCGATGGCGCTGTCCTGCAAACCACGCCTGCTGATCGCCGACGAGCCGACCACCGCGATCGATGTGACGACGCAGGCGCAAATCCTGGCACTGCTGCGCGAGCTGCAACGCAAATACGATACCGCGATCATCTTCATTACCCACGATCTCGGTGTCATCGCGCAGATAGCGACCTATGTGGTGGTGATGTATCTTGGCCGCGTCATGGAAGAGGGCTCGGTGGACGAAATCTTCCACGCACCGAAGCATCCCTATACACGCGCGCTGCTGCGCTCGATTCCAAGCCTGAAAACCAAGACCCGCACCGCGCTGCCGGTGATCGCTGGCGCTCTGCCGCATCCATTCAATCGCCCGCGCGGCTGCCCGTTCCATCCGCGCTGCGAGGACATCCAGCGCGGTCACTGCGATATGGCAGTTCCTGCTTTGCACACGTTGGGACCGCGACGCGCAGTGAGCTGTTTCCTGCACAGCGACGCGGCGGAGCCGGCATGAGGGCCGCACTGATAGACGTGCGCGGGTTGCGCAAGTTCTTTCCAATTGCCAAGGGCGTGCTCCGTCGCGTCACGGGTCATGTGCACGCCGTGGACGACGTGAGCTTCGCCGTGCAGGAGGGCGAAACACTGGGGCTTGTGGGGGAAAGTGGCTGCGGCAAGACGACAACGGCGCGCTGCATCCTGCGGGCCATCGATCCGACCGGCGGGCAGGTGCTGTATCGCACTACCGACGGCGAGATCGTCGATCTGGCACCGATGTCATCGGCCGAGCTGTCGCCGTTCCGCAAGGAAATCCAGATGATCTTCCAGGATCCGTTCGGCTCACTCAATCCGCGCATGACGCTGTTCGACAATGTCGGCGAGCCGCTGTTGGTGAACGGCATGCGCAAGCGCCGTGAGCGGATGGACCGCGTCGCCGAACTGCTGCGCCTGGTCGGGCTGCGGCCGGAGTTCATGCACCGCTTCCCGCATGCGTTCAGCGGCGGACAACGTCAGCGGATCGGCATTGCGCGTGCGCTGGCGACGAGTCCACGGCTGGTGGTGGCCGATGAACCTGTGTCCGCCTTGGATGTGTCCGTGCAGGCCCAGGTGCTGAACCTGCTGCTCGAGCTACAATCGCGGCTACGGCTGACATTCCTGTTTGTCGCGCATGATTTGTCCGTGGTGCGGCATATCTGTGATCGTGTGGCGGTGATGTATGTCGGGAAAATCGTCGAGTTGGCACCCACCGATGCGATGTTCAGCCGGCCACGCCATCCATACACTGCCGCGCTGATGCGCGCTGTTCCGGTGCCTGATCCGCGCGTGTCCGGCGCTGATGGTATCCTGAAGGGCGAAGTCCCGAGTCCGGCCTCACCGCCATCCGGCTGCTATTTCCATCCGCGATGCAACTTTGCCGAAGAACGTTGCCGGCAAGAGGCGCCCGCGTTGCAGGAAGTTACTCCAGGGCATTTCGCACGGTGCCATTTCGCAGCCGACCTGGACCTGGCGATCCACTGAGTGCCAGTTCTGCTGGATCCACCTCACCAGCCGGTTGGCCTTACCTCCTGCTCAGGTTTACCGGCGACTTCCCACGCCTCTCGGCCTCCGCGGTACCAATAGACATTTGTATAGCCGGCATGACGCAATCGCAACGCGAGATTGTAGCCATCAAAGTATGCAACATTGAGGCTCATTGTCACAATCCGCTCGTCCATGTTTCCGCCGGTCAATTCCCGCATTTTCGGCTCGAGGCGCTTCTGTATCGCGTCATTGAACGTACCGTGCGTGTTACCGTTGAAGTCGAGACCGATCGCGCCGGGAACCGAGCGGTACCATGAATTTGTCATCGTATCGATAATCAAGGGCTTCTCATTCTCCAACATCGACGTGAGTTGCTCAGTGCTTACAGTCGTCACGCCTGGAGCAGTTGTCGGAGTTTTGCCCTCCATATCCTCGTGCAGGATGTCGTCGGGGGCGATTCCGAAGTCCGCATCCGGATCAAGATGGTCGCGGTTGCCGGCAGCCTGCAAGGCCCGCTGGAAACTCTGGATCTGTTGTCGGTTTTTTGTCCGAGTCAAGGATCGTCTGGGTAATGCTCACGCCAAGTGTCGAAGGGATATTGATCATTCACTTCCTTGGCCAGGTGTTCCGCCGTGCTTATATCACCCGTGCGGTATGCCGCGGCGGCCCGGAACAGAAGCATCAACCTGATACGGTATGATGGCAGGGAACCGGCGGCGCCCAGCGCGCGATCGGCCCACTCCAAGCCCTCTCGGTCATGCCCGGCGTAGACATTGCAGAATGCCACGTTCCAGTACAGGTTCTTGGTGTAAGGCGAATGCGGACTCAGTCGAATCGCCTCAATGAAGAAGTTGACCGCTTCATCGTAACGCCCTTGATGGCGGCCGAGCACCCCAAGCTCATTATAGCCCACAGGATTGTTGGGATAGTCCTCTACAAGCCGTTTGGCAACAGCTTTCAACTCGCGCGGAATTCGTCGGTAGTCCAACCCATCTTGCTGCCAATCCAATAAAATTGCTTGGGCGACCAGCACCTGCTCTGCGTTCGGTTGCAGTTTCTGCGCACGCTCGACTGTACTGACGGGCCCGTTCGACTGCAACATCGTACGACACCATCTCCAAGAAGAGCTCGTTCAGCACCGCCATGGCCGCTCCGCTCAGCGCCAGCACCGAATCCGGGTCGCGTTGCAGCGCCAGTTCATAAAGCGACATGGCTTGTGTGAGTGCGTCCTTCGTCATCGGCAGCAAAACGGCGGCATGCGCTCGCAAGATCAGGTCGAACGCATTCGGGTTTGTTGGGCGCTCGCGCAGGCTACGGGCAGCCTCAATGTCTGCCAGACTGATGTTGAGCGCAGAGCGCATGCGAATGACGATCTGTTCCTGCCCTTCAGCCAGATCATCGATCTTCTGGTTGAAGCCAGCGGACCAGAGCTGCGCGCCGGTCTCCGTCGATCCCAGCTCAGCGTTGATCCGCAGCACGGGTCCAAGCCTTTGCACGCTGCCACGAACCACGTAGCGAATGCCGAGGTCGCGGCCAATGCGCCGGATGTCCTCCGCCTTGCCGCGGTAGGTATATGCCGTCGCCCGAGAGATGACGAAGGCGCCGGCAATATGCGATAGCTTCGTGGTCAGGTCATCGGTGATGCCGGTCGCCAGGTAGTTGTCGGCGGCGTTTTCGCCAGTGTTCTCGAACGGAAGCACGACAAGCGATAGCGGCGGCGCATGCGACAATCCAATACTTTGGGGCAAATCATTCTGCGCAGTTGCCGCCGGATTTGACGGCAGAGCACTTCCCACGCCGACGGCGGGTTCCGCTCCGCGGTACAGCCACCACCCTGTGCCGGCCGCCACAATAAGCAGCAGGCCGGCGAGACCCGCAAACAATATGCGGCGTGCGCGACTTTGCGCTCTAGAGGGCATCGAATTAGAAGGCGTACAACATACGCTTCCACCGGCTGCGAAATATTCTTCAACGAGAGCGAGCCGATGGCCTCGAATGCCAGATCGAGGCGGGTATGCACCTGATCTCGCACGGCACGAGAGACGCATAAGCCGCCGGGCGGGCACGCCGCTTCCAGTCTAGCGGCAATATTGACCCCCTCGCCATGAAGGTCGGTGCCGTGCGGAATGGCATCGCCCATATTGATGCCGATGCGGAACCGGATGCGACGATCCGGGGGTTGGTCCCCGTCGTAGACCGGCACCTGCTGCTGCACCTTGGCCGCACACCGCACTGCGCCGTCGATGCTGTCGAACACGACCAGCAGCGAGTCACCGCCGGTCTGTACAGACCTTGCCGCCGTGCTCACGAATAGCAGGGTCGATCAGCGCGCGTCGCAGCGTACGCAGACGTCGTAACGTCCCGGCGTCGTCCCGACTTATCAGGCGACTGTAGCCAACCATGTCGGCATACACGATCGCGATCAGCCGGCGGCGACCCGCGGCGCTGCTGGCGGGGTCCGGGCCGCTCTCTATCGCGCTCACAATTTCAGGTTAGCACAAATTGTTGACGTGGCGACGGTCGACCACACCTTGCGCGTCCAAACACCTACGGCGCCCAACCGGTCAGGCAGGCCAGCCGCAGGGTCGCGGTCACCCGGCCATCGGCTAGCGGCATCGCTGCCAACGCCGCCGGAAACAGCGCGCGCGGCGGCACACGCCGGTCCCTCTGGCGCAGCGCGCTGGTCTCTCCGGCGGCCCGCAGGTCGCGCAACAGCGCGAGCGGATCGCTGTAGAGCAGCCGCATTTCCTCGACATCGGCGACCGGCAGGGCAAAGCCCGCCCGCTGCAGCAGGGACGCGCAGTCGCGCAGATCGGGGAAAGGCGATACGCGCGGCGAGGCGCCGCCGGTCAGCGCGACCTCTGCTTCGGTCAGTGCCCGGCGCAGTTCTCCCAGCGTGCCCAACGCGGGCAGACTGGCCAGCAATAGCCCGCCCGGGCGAAGCGCCAGCCGTAGTTGAATAAGGGCGCCGGGCAGGTCATTGACCCAGTGCAGCGACAGGCTCGCGACTACGAGGTCGAAGCTGCCTGGGGCAAACGGCAGGAACTCCTCGTCGGCGGCGACTGCGGGGCCGCCATTCAGCCTCGCCATGGCCGGCGAAAGGTCGCAGCTCACCACCTCGATGCAGCGCGCGCGCAACAGCGGCGCCACCACCCCGCGGCCGCCGACATCCAGCGCCTGGCCGAACCGCTGCGTGGTATCGTCGAGCCGATCGAGCAGCCTCTCCGCGGCATCGCGCAGCACGTCCGCCACGCCGGGCACGGTGCGAGCGGCACGATCGCGGTGCAGCAACACCGCCCGGCGGTCGAATATCTCGCTGGCCGAGCCCATCACCTCCCTGTGCGCCTGCTACTGCTCGTTGCCAAGCGTACATCGCCACGCCTAGGCTCGACCGGCGGAGGGGCCATCATGACGCGCATCGATGCAAAAACGCTGCACACCTGGCTGCTCGATGGTCACGAGCTCGCGCTCCTGGACGCGCGGGAAGACGGCGAGTTCGGCACCTCGCATCTTTTTTGGGCCGTTCCCTGCCCGCTTTCGAAGCGCGAGAGCCGCGCCCGCGCGCTGCTGCCCAGGCTCGCCGTGCGCGATCTGCTGTGTCGATGACGGGCGTGGCCTGGCCGAGAAGCTGGCCGACTGGCTGGAAAGCATCGGCTGCACTGACGTCGCCGTGCTCGATGGCGGTACCAGGGCCTGGGCGACCGCCGGGTACGAACTGTTCTCCGGAGCCAATGTTCCTTCCAAGGCGTTCGGCGAGTGGGTGGAGCACCACTACGGCACCGAAAGCGTCGATCCGCCGGAACTCAAGTCGTGGATCGATGGCGGCAGAAACATTGTGGTGCTCGACAGCCGCACGCACGACGAGTTTGTGCGCATGTCGATCCCAACTGGCGTCAGCGTCCCCGGCGGCGAGCTGGTGTACCGCATCGGCGACATTGTCCCGGACCCGAACACCTTGGTGGTGGTGAACTGCGCGGGCCGCACCCGCAGCATCATGGGGGCCGAAAGCCTTCGCCGAGCCGGCATTCCCAACAAGGTGGTGGCACTGCGCAACGGCACGATGGGCTGGGAACTCGCCGGCTTCCGCTGCGACCGTGGTCGGACCGAAAAGTTCGCTGCCTGGCACGCCGAAGACTGCGGCGACCGCCTTACAGCGCGCGCAGGTGTTTGCTGAACAGTCCGGCGTCGGGGTCATCGGCGCGATCGATCTGGCGCGGTTCGAGGATGATCCGGACCGCACGCTCTACGTGCTGGACGTTCGCGACCCGGCGGAGTACCGCGCGGGCCATCGGCCCGGCAGCATCAGTGCGCCGGGTGGGCAGTTGGTGCAGGCGACCGATCAATGGGTCGGCGTGCGCAATGCCCGCATTGTGCTGGTCGACGATACCGGCGTGCGCGCGCGCATGTCAGGCGCCTGGCTGCGCCAGATGGGCCATCGCGATGTGTTCGTCGTCGAGGGTGGACTGGAGGCGATCCGCACCACCGGGCGCGAGCGCGTGCCGGTGCCCGAACTCGCCATGCAAGGTGCCGACGCTCGACATCACCGGCCTGGTCGCGCTGCTTGACAGTGGCGAGGGAACCGTCGTGATCGACCTTGCCCGCAGCATCGAGTTCCGCGAAGGCCACATCCCCGGCGCGATCTGGGGCGTGCGGACGCGGCTCGATGCCATGAAGCCGCAGCTTGCGGGAGCGAAGCACGTTGTGATCACCTCGCCGGACGGCATCGCCGCGCGACTGGCGATCGAGGAGGTGAAAGCGCTGTGCGAGGGCCGAGTGCGCGTGCTGGAGGGCGGCACCAACGCCTGGCACGCATTCGGCCGGCCGCTGGTGAAGGACCGCACCAATCCACCCGATGAGGCGTGCATCGACAGCTATCTGCGTGCCTATGACCGTAACTCGGGCGTGGAGGAGGCGATGCAGGCTTATCTCACCTGGGAGATTGAACTGGCGAACCAGATCAAGCGCGACGACACGGTGGCGTTCGGTGTTGGCGAGGCTTCTCCCAGCAACTGACCTGGCGGCGCGCGCCGCCCGGGCGCTGTTCGATGTGGTGCTGCCGCCGCGTTGCGCGATATGCGGCGCGGAGGTGGACCGCCAGGGCCTGCTCTGCGCCGACTGCTTCCGTCAGACTGGCTTCATCAGCGAGCCGTTCTGCGCGCGCTGCGGAGTCCCGTTCGGCAGCTCCGCCGTTGGCGGCGGCGAGAGGATATGCCCCGCGTGCCGGGCCGAACCGCCGGTGTTCGGTTGCGCCCGCGCCGCGCTGCGCTACGACGCGCAAGGCCGCCGGCTGATCCTGCCGTTCAAACACGGCGACCGCACCGAGCTCACTGCGGTCCTCGCACCGCATATGGCGCGCGCCGGCGCCGCGCTGCTGCAGGCTGCGGACGTGCTGGTGCCGGTGCCGCTGCACCGTTGGCGACTATTCCACCGCCGCTACAACCAAGCGGCATTGCTCGCGAAGGCGCTGGGTCGGCATCGCTGGACGCCCGTGCGCCTTGGATGCGCTGAGGCGCGTTCGGGGCACCGCGTCGCTGGGCGAAAGGTCGGCAGCCGAGAGGGCGGCCGAAGTGGCCGATGCGTTCGCGGTGCATCCGCGCCGCAAACCGATTAGTGCTCAATCAACGTGTGCTGCTGATCGATGACGTGATGACCTCCGGCGCGACCGGCAACGCCTGCGCGAAGGCGTTGCTTGCCGCGGGAGCGACTTCGGTCGATGTTCTGGTTGCTGCCAGGGTACCGGACCCGCGGTTGCACTGAACGAACAGAGAAGGAGCGCGATAATGGATGCAGTCGTTGGCCGTAGCTGGCCCGATGGCCTCACCCGCATTCCTTATTGGGTTTATCAGGACGCCGATGTGCTCGCATTGGAGCAGAAGCGGATCTTCGAGGGTCCGGTCTGGAACTATCTCTGCCTGGAAACCGAGCTCCCGAATGTCGGCGACTACCGCACCACGTTTGTCGGCTCCATGCCGGTGGTCGTGGTGCGCGCGGAAGACGGCGAACTCGCCGCGTTCGAAAACCGCTGTGCGCATCGCGGCGCGCTGATCTGCCTGGACGACAGTGGCAGCGTGAAGGATTTCCAGTGCGTCTATCACTCCTGGCGCTATGACCTGCATGGCAATCTGCGCTCCATCGCCTTCGCCCGCGGCGTCAACGGCAAGGGCGGCATGCCAGCGGACTTTGATATGTCGTGCCACGGTCCGCGCAAGCTGCGGGTCACGACGTTCTGCGGCATGGTCTTCGGGTCGCTGTCACCTGCTCGCGCCCGAGTTCGAAATCCTGGCTCGGTGCCGATATCGTCAACCGGGTTCGCCGTGTGCTGGGAAATCGCCGGCTGGAGATCATCGGCCGCTTTACCCAGGCGTTGCCGAACAACTGGAAGCTCTATTTCGAGAACGTGCGCGACACGTATCACGCCAGCCTGCTGCACCTGTTCTTCGCCACCTTCCGCATCACGCGCCTGAGTTCCGGTGGCGGCGTGCTGGTAAGCGAGACCGGCGAGCATCACGCCTCGGCCACGCTTGCTCCGCCGCAGGGCAAGGACACTACGTATCAGGGCATGCGTTCGGAAAAGGCAAGCTTCCGACTGGCCGATCCCAGCCTGCTTGGCATGCACGACGAATTCCACGACGATATCCAGTTACAGATCCTGTCGATCTTTCCAGGTTTCATCCTGCAGCAGGTGCACAATGCGCTGGCGGTCCGCCAGATCGTGCCGCGCGGGGTCGATGCCACCGATCTCAACTGGACGTATCTCGGTTTCGCTGATGATACGCCGGAACTGCGCGCGCATCGGCTGAAGCAGAACAACCTCGTCGGTCCGGCGGGATACGTGTCGATGGAAGACGGCGCGGTTGGCGGTTTCGTGCAACGCGGCATCGCCGCAGCGGCCGACGAAATGTCGATCGTGGAAATGGGCGGCTCGGGTGCCGAGACACAGGAGACACGCGCAACCGAGGCATCCGTGCGTGGCTTCTGGAAGGCGTATCGCATGCATATGGCGTTGTGATTGTGGGCGCTGTGATGGGTGACGCCGAGACCCTGTTCCGACTGGCCGCGCTGAATGCCGACTACGCCAGTTGCATCGATGCTGACCGGCTGGAGGATTGGCCGAACCTGTTCCTTGAACGCTGCGTCTACAAGATCACCAGCGCCGACAATCACCGGCGCGGTTACGCGGCGGGCCTCGTGTATGCCGATTCGCGCGCCATGCTGATCGATCGCGTCGCCGCGCTGCGCGAGGCCAATATCTATGAACGGCAGAGCTACCGGCACATTGTCGGCCTGCCGTCGCTGCGACCCGGGGAAGACATCACAACCGAGACCCCGTTCCTGGTGGTCCGTACAATGCGGGACGGCAGGATGGATTTGTTCGCCGCCGGCGTCTATCTCGACCGGGTGCGCGACCACGGCGGTACGTTGCGCTTCGCCGAACGTATCGTGGTCTGCGACAGCTCACGGATCGATACGCTGCTGGCGATCCCGCTATAACGCCGCCCAGGAGTCCTGAATGCCTGAAGTGGAAGTATACACGCAACCCTGGTGTCCGTTCTGCGCCCGCGCTCTCAGCCTGCTGGGCAGCAAAGGGGTGGCGTTCCGGGAGATCGACGCTCCGCATGGCTCGGAGGCGCGACAGGAGGCGATCCGTCGATCCGGCGGCCGGACGACCGTTCCACAAATCTTTATTCGGGGCCGGCATATCGGCGGCTGCGACGAACTGGTCGCGCTTGACCGCGCCGGCAAGCTGGATCCGTTGCTTCGCCCGGAACAGGCTCCTCGATGAGCAGCCACGGTAGCCAGCAATGATTAGCAACATTATTGCATAAAATCTTGGCACTCTCTTGCGAGGACTGCCAGAATTGGCCATCTAAGGGGTGCCATGATCCATTACGACCTTCGCTGCAGTCAGGACCATGCGTTTGACGGCTGGTTCAAGGATAGCACCGCCTTCGACGGGCTGGCCAAGCGAGGGCTTGTCGAATGCCCGCACTGCGGCGACAGCAAGATTGAACGCGCGCTGATGCGGCCGGCGGTCGCCAAGCGCGAGAATCTGCCGGTCCCGGCGCCCGTTCCAAAGCCGCCGACCGCACCTTCCGCGGCTGTCGCGGGCATGCCGATGCCGGCACAGATGCGGGCCGTGCTGCAGCGTATGCGTGCCGAGGTGGAGAAGAACTGCGACTACGTCGGTCCGAACTTCGCCGAGGAGGCTCGCAAGATCCATCGGGGTGAAAGCGATAAGCGCGGTATCTACGGTGAGACCAGCCCCGAGCAGGCCGAGTCGCTGGCCGACGAAGGGATCGAATTCTCCCGCATCCCGTGGGTGCCGCCGGCAGACGCGTAGAGCGGCCAGTGTCCTGGCTGAAGGCGCGGCTGGAGAGGGCGGTGGTTTTGGGCATCGCGGCGACTGGCGCTAGGGTGGGCCGGTGGCCGTCGCTGCGGCCATTGCGGTGGTTGCTGACGGATGAAGGGGGAGTGCCGGCTCCCCGCCGATAAAGAAACCCAGCACCTGCCGGACCATTTGCCACCGAAGATTCGACCGATCACAGCCCGGGGTTGGACTTCTGTCCTGTTCTCGGTCGAACACCTGTTCGCGGCGGTGCCTTTCGCGCATCAGGCTGGCAACGCTGCCGCCGTACCAGTGGATGGCGTCGAACAGCTCGTTCCAGAAGGTGCCGGTGCAGAAGCCGGGTACGACGGCCAGATCAAGGCAGATATCGACGAGAGTGCGGCCCAACGGACGGCGACGCACCTGACGCCCGAGTTCCCGGAGTGTGGGCGTGTGGAAATCGCTGGGGTCTGTTCCGGGGGAGCGGCGAACTGGCTGCGGTGCTGGTTTTGGCGCGAAGGGGTCCGCGGGCTTTTGGTTCGCCTGTTCTGGGGTGGGGTGGCTGGCTTCCGAGCGGATGCGGGCGCGTGCGAACGCGATGTCACGGCCGCGGGCTGCGCGGGCGAGCAGCACTCGTTCGAGTGCCGCGGCACGCAGGATGCCGCGATGTAGGCGGGCGAGGATGACCGAGAGATCGATGGTGCCGAAACACGCTGCTATGGCGGGGAAGCTGGGCGCCGTGGCGCGGACCGTGACGGTGTCGGCGAGATGGCGACCATAGGCGAGCAAGATGCGAACGACATGGAGGAGTGCCCCGATACGCTCGGGGCGGGGAGGCGGGATCTTGGGTTGCGAATGCTTCACGCTTCACGGCAGTATTACTAACAGGATGCAGAGTGGGTGGCAATGGATTTTTCTGGGTTCTGTCCGTGTTCCTTTCGATTGCGTCGTGTGCCGCGCGGTGAAAAAGACTTTCTAACACGGAAGGGCGCCACGGAGATGGGGTGGCTTACGTGACCAAGCACCCCGCCAGTTTCCGCTGACCTTCATCGAACCAATCAACTCGCTCAAATGGGAAGCGCCGTTCGTCGCCGCATAAGTGCTTTATGGTAAGTCTGCGTCCGGCTGATTACCGAGCGGGCCGCCCTCCTGTCTCGGTAACGAAGTCCACCCCCATTTCCCCGGTAATGATGGGTCTAGGTCTGAACTCCAAGACGACCTGCGATCGCCTGATTATGTGCTCGACACCCCCCGGGCACCCATTTAAAGTGACAGCCACGCAGGTGCGCAAGCTCCGCAAGAAGCAGCCCAAAATAGTCCAAAGCTTCCAAGCATAATGCCGCCACTTCGCCGTTGCCGAGCATAGGGCACTTCCATTCTCGTTGGAACCCGAGCTGTTCACCAATAACCGAATGTTCCTTGTCAATAAACAGATCGGTGAAGCAGACTTTAACGCATTTCATGAGAAATGAATTAGGCCTGTAAGGAGATAGCGCTCCGGTAGTGCCTAGCTTGTACTTGCGACCGACGAATAAGCCAGCTCTGATAAAACTCTTTTGCTCAAGAGACTGTCGTTTTACAATCGTATTCCTTGCATCGACGAACGCTCTCAGTGGACGGGTCTCCCGCATGTCTTTTTGCTTCTCCGAATACCAGTTGGCAAACAGGGGTATTCGGTTTTGCTCCGCCTGCATCACGAATGTGATATTCCTTGCCGCTTGGATGAACGCGTTCAAGCTAAAGCGGAATAGCTCCGGTTCATGATAATGTATTAGCATTTCTTGCAAGAAATGCGTGGCTTCCTTGATCCGATCCACTGTCTGCGGGGCTTGCGTCTCAAGTCCGGGCGGGCTTTCGTGAGCCATTTGATCGATCATCTCTTATGATTGCCGGGATGTGGTAGAACCGCCGAGGACGGTCAAGCACGAAGTGGCGAAATCGTCGCGCGGCCTACGTTCATTGCCGCCGCCCGGCGCGGGCACCGCTGCATCACCAGGACGGGCGGGACGTAGTGGTCAGCGCCCGGATAGTGACCGCCGCTTCCCGGCGACTCGATCATGTATGACGGTGGCGGAGGCCGTGCAGGCCACCAGCGCCGTAGCCGCAAGCGCTGGCATGGTTGAATGTAGAGCAACACGGCTGTAGTCCGCACAACGACTTGTCGTGCCGAGATCATTCCGCCCCCCCAATTGACCGTCTCTATCGGTCCGGCGGTTGCCGGGCGGCGATTTCTGTGTCGGGCACTTACCGCGAAGGGTTTTTAGCAAACCCGGTGGCAAGCACCTCGTTCAAAAGCGCTGTTCAAAAGCGCTCAGGAAAGTCCGCAGGGATTTCGGTGTGGGTCGCCAAAGATTCCAGCAACGCCGCAATAGCGGGATGCTGCTGCAATCCGGCCAGCGGGTCCGGTTGGAATTCAGGCAGCTTGAAAGCGCGGAACACCGCAACTCCTCGCGGCGCTGGCTGGTCAGCGGCAACAAAGTGATATGGGTGGCTTGTGAAAAACAGGAACGCGGACGGGTAAGGCTCCGCCGATCGTTCCCGTTCCTCGATCCACGAAAGCTCTCGGGTCACATGGTCAAGCCAGCGCGGCTCCAAACCTTCGGTCGCAGGCATGTTCACATCGACAAACACAATCCTGGGATAGATGGCTCGCTTTGCGAGTGCCTTCTGTATGTGTCGCCCAATATCCGCACGGAGCGTTGCCGGGTCGCGAACGTCCCCCGCCTTCCCAAGAATTCCATCACGATGCCGCGCCTTCGCTTCCACCGAAAATACTACCTGTGAACCTCGATGAAGGGCCGAAAATTCGTGATGGGTCGTTCGCCCGTCCTGCTCGTTCTCAAACTCGATGTCAAAACCTGCGCGAAAGAACGACGCGATCACTTTGAGTTCGTGGACGGCTCCGTGGAACTGGTCCTTGTGCTGTAGGCGTTTCACTAGCTGATCCCGAAGCGTCGCATTCTGCGCCACGGTGAAGAGATCGTAGGCGAGCGACATATACGACTGCACTGGCCCGGTTGATATCACCCATACAGGCTCCCCCGGCTGCGCAATCGTCCGGCGTTGATGATCGCAAAGGTGCTGATACCATTGCAGCACCGGGTGGCGCTCCTCGAACGGCTTTGCTAACTCGCGATTGCCAAAATCTGCGGTGAGGGCGGTCTTAATGTAGTGTAACAGGAAGTCGTGGAAAGTTTTCCAGCGTTGCGACCAGAAGAGCCGCTTTCCCACCCCCACAATGCGGTAGCCATGGGCTTCGTCACTGAAAGTAACAAGGGGGCGGCCAAGCCCGAACAGATTTTGCCGCTCCGTCTCACGCTTGTTGTGCTCCGCAAAAGCAGCAAGGGCTTCCGGTGGAATGCTACCGCGCGGCACATTTATCCGTCCGTGGCAGTGCTTGAATTTCCTGCCGCTCCCACATGGGCACGGCGCATTGCGCGAAATGTCCATTACGAGGCCAGCCGGGAAATCGTCGCCTGATTGACGTTGTAGCTGCGCGCAACGCTGCGCTGCGTCTCGCCCGCTTCGATCCGCGCCCGTGCTTCTCGCTGTTGGTGCGGAGTGAGCTTCGGCTTGCGCCCGAATTTGACGCCCTTGGCCTTCGCATCAGCGCGGCCTCGCGCTGTGCGTTCGATGATGCGGCGGCGTTCAAGCTTCGCTGCCACACCGAGGATCCCGAATACGATCTCGGCGAAATCAGACGTCGTATCCAGAAACGGCTCGGCAAGTGACCGGATGCCAGCCCCGGCTTGCTGCATCTCGGGCGCAATCACCAGCAAGTCAGTCATCTCGCGTGAGAGGCGATCAACTGCCGGGATAATAACCACGTCGCCGTGGAAAGGGCTGATATCAGCTTGTGAAGTTGTGGCCGGTCGGCGGCCGCGCCGGTCAGCTTATCGCGGAACACCTTCTCGCACCCGGCGGCTTCGAGTTGGGCGAGCTGGCCGGTGAGGTCCTGCGCGCCGGTCGAGGCGCGAGTGTAGCCGAGGCGGCGGTTTTGCGCGTTTGTTTCGGGCATATCTTACGGAGGCCTAGCCTGGCTCCTTGTTTGAGCGAGTGGTTCATACCAGACCTCCGGCGATTCTGCCTCAGGTCATCACGCGCTAGCACAAGGACCTTGAGTCAACGGGGTTCCGACGGCGGCCATAGCGTTGCGTCTTACTGTCATGGCCGGCGGAGGCGCGAATAGTCGGGTCAAGCCCGACCACGTGGGCCAGCCATCGACGACTTTCTTTACTGCGGGACGAAGACGTGGATGGCCGTGACAAGCACGGCCATGACGAATCAGGGTCAATCTTGCGGTCGGTGGGTATAAGTGAGGTAGCGGGGAGCCCTCCCCTCTGGGAGCGACGCTCCAGCACGTCGAAGCGGCGCTGCGCACGGAGGACAAGTAGCAAGCCACCGACGATCGCGGCGCTCTCGGTGCGCAGGCATAGACAGGCCGGCCGCCAAGCTCGCCTGCCCAGGGGCTGTCCAGGCCGTCGCCGCGATCACCGTGGCCGGTCAGCAGCGTTCTGCCCCGGCTACCCGGTTGTCGTGCCGCCGCCCTGGGTTGCTTCCTCGCATACGCGACGTCGCAATGACGCCCGGTGCTCGGTGTATGTCCGGTCAGGTTGAAAGCACTTATTAGCCTCAGGCCACGGCCATCAGCAGATAGTTGACCGATAGGTCGCGTCCGGTGGTCCAGCGTCCGGTCAGCGGATCAGCGATCAAGTCCGGTGATATCGGTCAGGCGCAATCCGGCTTGCGACAGCATCCGGTCCAGTTCGGCCGGGGTGATGAACCTGCGCCAGTCGTGGGTGCCGACCGGCAGCCACCGCAGCAGGTACTCCGCGCCGATCTTCGCGGTTACGAACGATCGCGTCGTGCGGTTCAGCGTGGACAGGAACAGCCGCCCCCCTGGCGCCAGCAGACGCGCCACCGTCGCCAGAAACGCGGCGGGGTCTGGCACATGCTCGATCACTTCCAGCGCGGTGACGACCGGGAAACGGAGCCCCTCCGTCAGCAGGTCCTCGGGCGCGCCCGTCCGATAGGTGATCGGCAGCGCCTGCAGGGTGCGCGTGGGCGCGCGCCGCTTCGATTGCCGCGCCGGCGGCGTCCAGCCCGGTGACCCGGCAGCCGAGACGGGCAAATGCCTCCGCGGCGATGCCCGGCGCCGCAGCCAATGTCGAGCAAGGCCCCCTCCCCCTTCCCCCTCCCGCGAGGGGAGGGGGGGTCTTGGGGTTTTTTTGCAAGCGTTCGGCGATCCAGGCCACCCGCGCCGGGTTCATCCGGTGCAGCGGCCGCATCGGGCCGTCGGGGTCCCACCAGCGCGCCGCCAGTTCGTCGAACTTCGCAACTTCAGCGTGCGAAACTGTCGAGCCCGGCATGGTGTCCCCTTGGGTTGCCCCTATTGTTCCGCACCAGTATGACCACCCGGAGCCAACCACTGACAACCCGGGTCGATGTCACGTATCGTGATGAAGTTCGGCGGCACCTCGGTTGCCGACCTGGACCGTATCCGCAGCGTCGCCGCTCGCGTAAAGCGCGAGTGCGACGCTGGGAACGAGGTTGCGGTTGTGGTCTCGGCTATGGCCGGCGTCACCAACCAGTTGGTTGCCTGGTGCCAGGCATTGTCGCCGTTGCATGACGCGCGGGAATACGACACCGTGGTGGCGACCGGCGAACAGGTGACCAGCGGCCTGTTGTCGATTGCCCTGCAGGAGATCGGCGTCGAGGCGCGGTCCTGGCAAGGCTGGCAGATCCCGATCCGTACCGACAATGCGCATGGCAAGGCGCGTATCGCGGAGATCGACGGCACCGAGCTGATCCGTCGCATGCAGTCGGGTCAGGTCGCGATCATCTCCGGGTTCCAGGGTGTTGGTACGGACAACCGCGTTACGACGTTGGGCCGGGGCGGCTCGGACACGTCGGCGGTGGCGCTGGCGGCCGCGCTGAAGGCCGATCGGTGCGACATCTACACGGATGTCGATGGCGTCTACACCACCGACCCGCGCATCGTGCCACAGGCGCGCAAGCTCGCGCGCATCAGCTACGAGGAGATGCTCGAACTCGCCTCGGTGGGGGCCAAGGTGTTGCAGACCCGCAGCGTCGAGCTGGCGATGAATGAGCGCGTGCGGTTGCAGGTGGTATCGAGCTTCGCGGACGGGCCGGGCACCCTGGTGGTGGATGAGGACGAGATCGTGGAACAGCAGAATGTCTCCGGCATCGCCTATTCGCGCGAGGACGCGAAGATCACGCTGCGGCGCGTGCCGGACCGGCCGGGCATCGCCGCGGCGGTGTTCGGCGCGCTGGCGCAGCACAATGTGAACGTCGACATGATCGTGCAAAACGTCTCGGCCGACGGTATGACGGATATGACCTTCACCGTCAGCAAGACCGATCTGCCGCGCGCCCAGGCGACGCTGGCGGAGGCGCAGCCGCAGATCGGCTTCGCCGAGGTGCTGGCCGACCCGAACGTGGCCAAGATCAGCGTGGTTGGCGTCGGGATGCGCAGCCACGCTGGCGTCGCCAATACGATGTTCCGCGCGCTCGCCGACAAGGCGATCAACATCCAGGTCATCTCGACCAGCGAAATCAAGGTCAGTGTGCTGGTCGCAGCCGAATACACCGAGTTGGCAGTGCGCGCGCTGCACACGGCGTATGGGCTCGATGCCGCCTGAGCTTGTACCTCGACCGGCTCTGGTCTCGGGGCGACCCGGTTCCTCGGCTGTCGCTACGCCATCATGGGCGGCGCGATGAGCTGGGTCAGCGAGCGCCACCTGGTGGCGGCCATTTCCAATGCCGGCGGCTTCGGCGTGATCGCGTGCGGCTCGATGGACCCTGACCTGTTGGCGGCCGAGATCGCTGGCACCCAGGCGCTGACGCATCGCCCGTTCGGCGTAAACCTGATCACCATGCATCCGCAGCTCGGCGACCTGATCCGGGTGTGCCTGGAAGCGCGGGTCGGCCATATCGTGCTGGCGGGCGGCATCCCCCCGGGCGTTGCGGTGCGCGCGGTGAAGGATGGCGGGGCGAAGCTGATCGTCTTCACCCCCGCGTTGGTGCTGGCGCGGCGATTGATCCGTTCCGGGGCCGACGCGTTGGTGATCGAGGGCTCGGAAGCCGGCGGGCATATCGGGCCGGTGTCACTGATGGTGCTGGCGCAGGAGATTCTGCCGCACATCACCGAGGTGCCGGTATTCGTGGCAGGCGGCATCGGCCACGGCGAGGCGATCCTGGCGCTGCTGGAGATGGGAGCGTCCGGCGCGCAGCTTGGGACCCGCTTCGCCGCGGCCAGCGAGTCGATCGCCCATCCCAACTTCAAGCGTGCCTTCATCCGCGCGGCCGCACGCGATGCGGTGCCGTCGGTGCAGTTGGACGAGCGGTTCCCGGTTATCCCGGTGCGTGGTCTGGTGAATGAAGGGGTGAAGCGCTTCCTGCAATTCCAGGCCACGACACGCGATCGGTTCGAGGCCGGCGAGCTGAGCAAGGAAGCCGCGCAGCTCGCAATCGAGCACTTCTGGGCCGGCGCCCTGCGACGGGCGGTGATCGAGGGTGATGTCGAGAATGGCTCGGTCATGGCCGGGCAGTCGGTCGGTATGGTGACGGCGGAACAGCCTACGGCGGAGATCATCCAGGAGCTGGTCGGGCAGGCCGTCGCGGCACTCGCCGCGCGCCATCGCGCCGTTACCTAGGCCGTGATGGCCTCACCCCGCAGGCTGCTGGCCCGGCTGCGCGAGACGATGGCGCACGGCACCGTGCCGTTGGCGGAGCTTGCCGAGCTGATCGCGGCGGAGTTGGCCAGTGAAGTGTGCTCGATCTACGCAGGTCGCCCGGCGAAATCCTCGAGCTGGTTGCGACCGAGGGTCTCAACCCGCAGGCGGTCGGCCACACAAGGCTTCGGGTGGGCGAGGGCATTGTCGGCCTTGTGCGCCGCGACCGCCCAGGTGATGAACCTGCCCGACGCGCAGAATCACCCCTCCTTCGCCTATCGGCCTGAAACCGGGGAGGAGCCGTTTGCCTCCATGTTGGCGGTGCCGGTGCGCCGCGCGGGCCGCACCCTGGGCGTCGTCGCAGTGCAGAGCCGCCAGCCGCGCTCGTATTCCGAGGAGGAAGTGGACGAGCTGGAGACGGTGGCGATGCTGCTGGCCGAGGTTTTGGCGACAGCTCGGCGCGGCGGACGGGGCCGAGGAAGGGGTCGCCGCGACCGTCCCGAGGGTATTCCCCGGCGCATCGCTGGTCCCTGGCATTGCCATCGGCCCGGTAGTGCTGCACGGCGCCCGCGCCGGCCCGACGCGGTTGCTTGCCGACGATCCCGACGCCGAATTGGCGCGGCTGCAAGAGGCGTCGCCGCGCATGCAGCGGGGCCTGGACGAGCTGTTCTCCGGTGTCCCGGAAGGTCTGGACGGGACGCGCGTCTCGCGAGGTGCTGGAAGCCTACCGGCTGATTGCCGCCGACGCCGGCTGGCTGCAGCGGGTTTCCGAAGTGATCAAGGGCGGTTTCTCCGCCGAGGCCGCGGTGCAGCGTGTCGCCGGCGAATTGCACGACCGCATGCGGCGCATCAGCGACCCATATCTGCGCGAACGGCTTGCGGACCTGGAAGACTTGGCCGGCCGGCTGCTGGTCGCATTGGCCGGCGAGGCGCCGCGCCAACCGGTCCCGGAGGGCGCCATCCTGCTTGCCCGTCGCCTGGGTCCGGCGGAACTGCTGGACTGGCACGCCGCCGGCATTGCCGGGTTTGCGGTCGAGGAAGGCAGCGCTGGCAGCCACGCCGCAATCCTGGCGCGTGCTCTCGGCCTGCCATCGATCGGCGGCATCAAAGGCATGTTGGACTCCGCCGAGCCCAATGACGAGGCCGTGGTGGATGCCGACGAGGGCCAGTTGGTGCTGCGGCCGGAGGCAGAGGTGCGCAGCGCCTATCTCCGCGAGCTGGAGGCAAGACGCGCACTGGCCGCAGGCTGGGCGTCGCTGCGCGACCGCCCGGGAATGACCGCGGACGGTGTCCATGTGAGCCTGATGCTGAATGTCGGGCTGACCATGGAGGTGGCCCAGCTCGAGACCACCGGGGCGGAGGGTATCGGGCTGTATCGCACCGAAATCGGCATGCTGGCGCGCGGCGCGATCGCCGATGTGGCGGAACAGGCGGCGACCTATGCGCGCGTCCTGGATGCCGCGGCCGACCGCCCGGTGCTGTTCCGCACGCTCGATCTGGGGGCCGACAAGCTGCTGCCGGGCGATGCGCCGGAGGAGGAGAACCCGGCGATGGGCTGGCGCTCGTTGCGGATCGGCCTGGACCGGCCGGCGCTGCTGCGGCGCCAGTTGCGTGCGCTGCTGCTGGCGGCCGGCGGCCGCAAGCTGTCGGTGATGTTTCCGATGGTCGCGACCGTGGCGGAGTTTCGCGCGGCGCGTGCGCTGCTGCTGGCGGAGGCGCGCCGGGTGCGGCCAGCGCCGGAGCGCCTGGAGATCGGCACGATGCTCGAGGTGCCGGCGCTGTTGTGGCAGTTGAACGAGCTGCTGAGCGAAGTCGACTTCATTTCGGTTGGGTCGAACGACCTGCTGCAGTTCCTGTTTGCCGCCGATCGCAGCGCGCCGGCGCTTGTTCAACCGCTACGACCTGCTGTCGCAGCCGGTGTTGAGCCTGCTGGAACAGCTTCTGCTGGCGGCGCGGGCGGCCAAGGGTGGTGCGGGCGTGCCCGTCTCGCTGTGCGGCGAAGCGGCATCCCGGCCCTTGGAGGCGCTGGCGCTGGTCGGGCTGGGTTTCACCAACCTCTCGATGGCGGCGTCGGGCGTTCTGCCAACGAAGGCTTTGCTGGCTCAGCTCGATCTGGCGGCGTTTCGCCCGGTCCTGACCTCGATACGGCGGAATGCATCAGGCGCGGCGAGCCTGCGAGAACCGATCGCCGTATGGGCACGCGAGCATGGGCTGGCGGTCTGACCCAGCGCTCTATCTGGTCGGCATGGAAATCACAATTCGACTGCGCATGAAAAGAGTTGCAGTGTAAACACCGCGGGAACTGCAACCTACCCGCGTAACAAGGTAGGACTGCCCCGCAGTCGCAACCGGGGCTAGTCGATAGCCAGAGCAGCATGTCGCCCGGAATGCATCACGAGGAAGAGGCCCCCATCGCCCCCCGGGCGGGTGCCGACCTCCGTGCTGCGCGCGAACGGGTGGGCTGGGCGCTGGGTGACCTGGCCCAGGCGATGAACATACGCCCCTCCTATCTGGAGGCGCTGGAAGCAGGCCGGACCGACAAATTGCCGGGCAACGCCTATGTGCTTGCGTTCCTGCGTAGCTACGCGACCATGCTTGGCCTGGACCCCGACGAGGTCTGTGCGACGCTTCAAAGCCGAGGCCGCGCAGGTGAATGCGAGACCGGAGCTGATTTTCCCGGTCGCCCGTGCCCGAGCGGCGTATGCCGGCCGGCGCCGTGGTGTTGCTTGGCCTTGCGCTGGCCGTCGCCGCCTATGCCGGATGGTACCGTTTGTCAGGCGAAGGACGGCTTCCGGCGGAGGCCAATATCCAGGTCCCGACGCGCCTCGCGCCCCTGGCTGATCAGGCGCTTCGGCCCGAGCCCCGAAGCGCGACGGCCGGGGGGGCCGCGCCAGCACCTGTCGCGCCGGCGCCAGTGCAGGAGGCCGAATACCGCTCCGCCTGTCCCGGCGATCTCGCCCAGTTCGGCGGCCGCGGCGGTATCCCGTACCGGCCCCGCTGGAACCGGCACGCCAGCCGCGCATCGTGCTGCGGGCCAATGCCGATGCCTGGCTGCAGGTGCGGGACAGGTCGGGTCAGGTCCTGCTGAGCCGGGTCCTGCATGCCGGCGAGACGTGGGACGTGCCGGAGCAGCCCAATCTGCTGCTGACCACCGGGAATGCCGGCGGCACCGATCTGCTGATTGACGGGACCGCGACCGGCTCGCTGGGCGGCAGCGGCGTGGTGCGGCGCGACCTGCCGCTTGACCCGGACCTGATCAGGGACGGGAAAGCTGCTGCGGAAACAGCCAGCGCACCCCGAGTCCTCGCCCAGTAGCGCTTCGTGCGCTGAAGCCCCATTCTAGGGGCGCGGCAGCACACGGAGAGCCATGGCATGAGCTATCGGCCATACCAGGAGATCATCCGGCGGAAGTCCCGCCGGGTCTATGTCGGCCGGGTGCCGGTAGGCGATGGGGCACCGATCAGCGTGCAGACCATGACCAACACGTTGACCACCGACGTGGCAGGCACCGTGGCACAGATCAGGCGTGCCGAGTTGGCCGGCGCGGATATCGTGCGGGTGTCCTGTCCAGACCAGGAGAGCGCTCTGGCGCTCAAGGACATCGTCCACGAGGTCAATGTGCCGATCGTCGCGGACATCCACTTCCACTACAGGCGCGCGATCGAGGCAGCCGACAGTGGCGCCGCCTGCCTGCGCATCAATCCAGGCAACATCGGCAGCAACGAGCGGGTGAAGGAGGTCATCAGGGCCGCGCGCGATCACGGCTGCTCCATGCGGATCGGGGTGAACGCCGGATCGCTGGAGAAGCACCTGCTGGAGAAATATGGCGAACCGAACCCCGAAGCACTGGTCGAGAGCGCGCTGTACCACGCCGACATCCTCCAGCAGCACGACTTCCACGACTTCAAGATCAGCGTGAAGGCGTCGGACGTGTTCCTGGCGGTGGCGGCCTATCAGCAGCTCGCCGAGGTCTGCGACCACCCGCTGCATATCGGCATCACCGAGGCCGGCGGTCGGCGGATGGGCACGGTGAAGTCCGCGGTGGGTCTCGGCTCGCTGCTCTGGGCTGGCATCGGCGATACGCTGCGGGTGTCGCTGTCGGACGAGCCCGAGGAGGAGGTCCGGGTCGGCTGGGACCTGCTGAAAGCGCTCGGCATCCGCCACCGCGGGGTTAAGGTTGTCTCCTGCCCGTCCTGCGCGCGTCAGGGCTTCAACGTGATCCAGACGGTGCAGACGCTGGAGGAACGGCTGGCGCATATCGAAACGCCGATCACGCTTGTCCATCATCGGCTGCGTGGTGAACGGCCCCGGCGAGGCGCTGATGACCGACATCGGCCTGACCGGGGGTGGCAACGGGCGGCATATGATCTATCGCGCCGGCAAGACCGACCACACGATCGATGGTGCCTCGAATGGTCGAGCACATCGTCGAACTGGTGGAGACAAAGGCAGCCGAGATCCAGGCGGCGAAGGAGGCGGAGAAGCTGGCCGCGGAATGAGGCCGGCGGGATGCAAGCGCCGCCGGCCAGGATACGGATGGTATCGGGCAAGCTCGGGTAGGCTGAGTGACGGATCACACGACGCTTGATATTTCTGCTCTGGTCAATGCAGTCGCGCGGCTGCGCGAGGGGCCGGACCGGCACCGGCTAACGCCACAGGACGAGCAACTGCGCGACGGGATGATTCAGCGGTTTGAATATACATACGAACTCAGTCACCGGATGCTCCGGCGCTATCTGAGGACGACTGCGCCGTCGCCCGGCGAGTACGACCAAATGCCGTTCCAGGGCCTTATCCGGACCGGAGACGACCAGGGATTGCTGCGTGGCGATTGGCCGCGCTGGCGTCGCTTCCGCGACATGCGCGCGCGAACCAGCCATACCTATTCGGCCGCGGTGGCCGAGCAGGTCGTTGCGGGAATTCCGGAATTCCTGGAGGAAGCAACACATCTCATGCATCAGTTGCAGCGGCGTCTGCGATGACGCCGGTGCTGGACATGTGCGAAGAACACATCCGCATATTGTGCAACGTGCTGCGGACGCGGCTGCCAGGGAACGCGCGGGTCTACGTGTTCGGATCACGTGTGAGTGGTGGAGCACGGCGCTATTCGGATCTCGACCTGGCGCTTGAGTGGATCGGGCCACTGGGGTTGGACGTGCTGGGAGAGATCGCCGAGGCATTGTCGGAGTCCGACATTCCCTACAAGGTGGACATCGTCGATCTGGCGACCGCTGCGCCGGCATTTCGGGCACGCATCGCCGAAGACTGGCTGCCGTTCGAAATCACTGACCGCGGAGAGTGAAATGGCTCTGAAGGTGCGCGACCTCGCTTATGGACGTCTGCAGGCGCCGGATCTGGACGCCCAGGAGGAATTTCTCACCGCGTTTGGCATGGTGCGCGCGGCGCGCACCCCGACGGCGCTGTATATGCGCGGCACCGATCCGATCCACCACATCCATATCACCGAGAAAGGCGATCCGAAATGTCATGGGCTTCGCATGGTTTGTGGCGAGCGAGGACGAATTGAAGGCGGCGGCGAAACTGCCCGGCGCATCCAGCATCGAGACGGTCGATGAGCCCGGCGGCGGCAAGCGCGTACGGCTTACCGAGCCGAACGGCTACACGATCGAGATCGTGCATGGGACCGAGACTGTGGCGCCGATCCAGGTCGTGCGTCAGCCGATCAACTCCGGCGTCGAACCGCTGAAGCGGGCCGGCGAGGTAATCCGCTTTGCGCCAGGTCCATCGAGCGTGAAGCGGATCGGTCATGCCGTACTCGGCTCGCCGCGAAATACCGAGACGGTGCGATGGTTCCGCGAGACACTCGGCCTGATCTGTTCAGATGACGTGTTTGCCGGGGAGCCGGACAACATCATCGGCCAGTTCAGCCGCATCGACGCGGGCGACGACTATGTGGACCACCACGCGTTCTTCTGCATGAAGAATGAGCGCGCGGGCCTCAATCATTTCTCCTTCGAGGTCCAGGACATCGATGACGTGTTCATCGGCCACGAGTATCTGACCGCAGTCGGCAAGTACGAGCACATGTGGGGCATCGGCCGTCACCTGCTTGGCAGCCAGGTCTACGATTATTGGGCCGATCCCTGGGGCCGTGTGCATGAGCACTGGGCGGATACGGACCGGCTGAACGCGCACAATGGCGGCAACCTGGTTCCGGCCGAGGAGGGACTGCGCTCGCAATGGGGCACACGGCCGCCGGAAAAGTTCCGCGGCCACGTCAGCCCTTGATACGGGATCGCGCCGGTCCGAGCATTTCAGGTGATTGCCGAACTACCCGGTGATCTCGGTCAACTGATTGGACGCCGGCCCTTGTCGAACAGACGGGGCCGCTGATCCGGCAGAAGAGCGGGGCCGGCATCCTTGCAGATCGGATCAACAGTTTGATCGTCACTGAATTCCCTCGCGCCATCGATGAAATCGAGCACATCCTGATTCGCCTGAGCGACGGCACGAATTTGGCTGCGCGTATGTGGATGCCGAAGGATGCCTATCAACATCGCGTTCCGGCCATTTTTGAATACCTGCCGTATCGGAAGCGAACCGGCACATACGAGCGCGACGCGCTGACGCACCCGTATCTTGCCGGCCATGGCTACGCGGCAGTTCGCGTCGACATCCGCGGCAGTGGTGAGTCAGACGGCTTGCTGGCGGATGAATACACGCAGCAAGAGCACAATGACGCGCTCGAGGTCATCGCATGGTTGGCGGCGCAGCCTTGGTGCAATGGGCGCGTCGGCATGATGGGCATCTCCTGGGGTGGCTTCAATGCGTTGCAGGTTGCGGTACTTCGCCCCGCGGCGCTGAAAGCCATCATCACGGTATGCTCGACGGACGACCGCTATCGCGATGATGTGCACTACATGGGCGGCGTGCCACTGCGCGCTGGCCTGGGGTGGGCTGCCTTCCTGTTCGGCGCCATGTGCCATCCGCCGGATCCTGCGTTGGTGGGCGAGCGCTGGCGCACGATGTGGCTGGAACGGCTCGAGCATTTGCCGCTGTTCCAGGAGCGGTGGCTGCGCCATCAATGGCGAGACGCCTACTGGAAGCACGGCTCGGTTTGCGAGGATTACCGCGCAATCGACTGTCCGGTCTATGCGGTGGGTGGTTGGACCGACGGCTACACCAATACGATCCCGCGGCTGCTCTCGCACCTGACCGTACCATGCAAGGGCCTGATCGGCCCCTGGGCCCATGCCTATCCGCATTTGGCACTGCCTGGCCCACAGATCGGCTTCCTTCAGGCGGCGCTGCGGTGGTGGGATCATTGGCTGAAGGGCATCGATACCGGGCTGATGAACGAGCCGATGCTGCGGGCCTGGATGACGGATAGCGTGAAGCCGGCACCGTTTCACGAAACGCTGCCGGGACGATGGATTTCCGAGCCGTCCTGGCCACCAGCGAATGTCGCTGCCGATCGCCTGTATCTGAGCGATCAGGGATTGCAGCCCGATCATGCGTTGCTGACTCCGCGATCGGTCTGTTCACCATTGAAGCTCGGCAAGGCCGGTGGTGCCTGGTGTCCATTCGGCCGCGGCGCGGATCAAGCCGGAGATCAGCAGGAGGATGATGCGCTTTCGCTGGTGTTCGATAGCGCACCGCTTGATACGTCGATGGAGATCCTTGGCGCGCCGACTATTACACTCAGTCTTTCGGCCGACCGACCGCTTGCCAATCTGATTGTGCGATTGTGCGACGTGCACCCGGACGGCGCGTCGCTGCGGGTCAGCTATGGAGTGCTGAACCTTACGCACCGCGATGGCCACGAGACCCCGACGCCTTTGGTGCCAGGCTGTCGGTACCAGGTGCGGATCCAGCTCAACGACGCCGGCAGTGCCATCCCAGCCGGCCATAGGATGAGAGTGGCGATCTCGACCGCCTATTGGCCGATGGTCTGGCCCTCGCCGGAGAAGGCAACTGTGACGATCGATGAGGGGACACTCGAGATTCTGGTACGCGCCATCAGTCCGGCAGACTTCAAGCCTGCCAGCGCTGCCGCCGCCGGAAGCCGCCGCTCCGGAGCGAACGACGGAATTGCGCCCGCGGCGTAGTCAGGATCGACCGGCTTGGAATCGAGCTTGGCACTGACGCCAGCTTCCACACCCATCTCGATGCGGATGATCCTTTGAGCGCGGTTGCCGAAATGCGTCAGTCACAGACGATTGCCCGAGGTGACTGGCGGATAGAGATCGATACGCGCACGCGAATGTCGTGCACCCATGATGCGTTCGTGCTGCACGCATCGATGCGGGCACGCGAACATGGGGTCGAGGTTTGTCAACGCGAGTGGAACAGCGAAATCTCACGCTGTTTGACTTAGTAACCGGAACCACTGAAGCGCGGCACGCACTCCTGTCGTTGTTAGGAGCGCGAGCGAAGCGTGGCGGGACGAAGCCGTCTCGGGCCAAGAGCGCACCTGGCGCGGGATTGCTTCCCCCGGCCTTCCGCCGGGGTCGCAATGACACGTGGGGCTGACTCGCGCTTCACTGATAGCAGGTAGACGAGCGTTTTCAGGATGAGGGATGTGCGTTCCCGGTCAGGGTGAAAGCGCTATAGAGCGCGATGACGGAGGGCGGAATCACCTGCGGTCTGATACCAAACGCCAAAAAAGGATGACTCTTCATTGCGATCTTACCGTCATGGCCGGCGAAGGCGCGAATAGTCGGGTCAAGCCCGACCAGGTGGGCCGGGCCGTCGAAGATTTTCTTTGCTGCGGCACGAAGACGTGGATGGCCGCGACAAGCACGGCCATGACGAATGAGGGTCAATTTTTCGGTTGGTCTGAAGTCGTGCGAAAGGACAATGCGCTGAAGCAGGGTAGGCGCACCCTTCCGCGCTCACCGTGGTCAGCCGCGAACACCCGAGACTCACGCGGCTTGCGCACAGTGTGCAGCATGCGACCTGAACCAGGAGCAGTGAGATGGATCGACTCCATGTTGCTATGCGGGTCCCGGTTGGTCGGCCGTTGCCCGATATTGCCGCGTTCGTCGCCCGATGCGAGGCGGCAGGCCTGGACGGGGTCGGCATTCACGACCACCCTTCGAGTGGCCGCGATGCTTATCTCGCGCTCGCCCTCGCGGCACAGGCGACGCGCAGCCTGCAATTATTCCCCGCCACATCGAGCCCGCTGGTGCGGCATCCACTGGTGCTCGCGTCACTCGCGCACAGCCTGGAGGAGATAGCCCCTGGGCGAACCTATCTGACGGTCGCACCTGGCTTCATCTCGACGCGGAGCATCGGCAAGCCACGCGCCGGAGTGGCGTTGATGCGCGACGCGATCCGCGACCTCCGCCGATTGCTTGCTGGCGAAGAGGTTGCGTTCGGCACAACGTCGACACGTCTGCGCAATTCGAGTAGCGCCCCGACGCCGGTGTATTTGCTGGCAGCCGGACCGCGCATGATCGAGCTCGCGGGCGCCGAGGCCGATGGAGCGTTGCTGTTCGTCGGACTGCACCCAGCGGCAATTCGCGCTGCGATGCGCCACCTGGAGGATGGGGCCAGGCGGGCGGGCCGCTCTCTCGTGGGCTTTCCCGTGGTGTTCGTCGTCACTCTCGGCCTCGGGCCTGATGCTGCGGTGGGAGCGCGATGGGTAAAGAGTTGGTTCGCACCAGGCCAGCCCTTCCTTGCTTATCCCAGCGCGGCGAACCTGCACTGGCTTCGGGAGGCTGGCTTCGACCTCGAACCAGACCATGATCCCGAAACGATTTCAGACGACCTGGCGCAGCGGATCGCCGATGCGTTCGGACTCTTCTGTTCACCCGAGCGTTGTGCTGATCGGCTGCTGCGTGCGCGTGAGGAGTCGGGTGTTCGGAGTGTCTTCCTGTTCCCGGCACATGATCTCGCGGGTGGATACCAGATGCCGGAAGCCGAGGTGGTGGCGTTCGAGCGAATTATCCGACCACGGCTCGGGTGAAAGGCCGGTGTTATTATTATACCCACCGAGCGAAGACTTACCCTCATTCGTCATGGCCGTGACAAGCACGGCCATGACGGTGAGGTCCCAACGCAAAGTCATTCTTATCGGCTTTTGGTATTGGGGAGCTTTCTACGGCTGGCGTCGTATGCGGTGGATGCGGATCTCTTCAATGATGAGTTGCGTGATCCTCAACTCACCGACCCGGCCGCTTTGCAGATTGGCTCGGCCCATTCCGAGCCGGCCGACCGCAAGCCTGCCGATGGCCATTGTGCCGACGGCGAGTGCGCCCAAGGCCAAGGCGCCAACCGCGGTGGCACCGATCGCGAGCGCCCCTTCCCGGCGCACCGCCGGAAGGCGGCGCGATGATGGCGCGGGGACCTGGCCGACATCCCCGGCCGAATGCAGTGGGTTCTCGCGCATCGTCGACTCCTGTTCGGTGGACCTTGCCTGACCTGCGCCGGTTATCATGCAGCGGTTTTACTTTCGTCGCGACTCGACGGTGCAGCGCGTTCCCTTTATGTTCTCAGCATGGCCGCTGCCAACGCTTCGGCCCGCGGGCAGCGGGCTGCCATCCTGTCCAGTCCATTGTCCGAGTTCCGCGGCTTCTGCCTGACGGTGGATTGCCTTGCTCCCGAGTGCGGTGGCGCGCGCACCTACGCCGTTACGGCGCTTGCGGCTTGCTACAATAGCCGATGGACCGTCGGCGATGTGCTGCGGCGGATGCGCTGTGCCGGAGGTTGTGGGCGCCGCGTCGGCGCCGCATGGCTGATCACCGGGCCGGAGTTGAACGCTCGCATCCGTCCCCGGCGCGTTCCGCTGTGGGGGCCGGAAGCGAAAGAATAAGGCCGCCATAGACAGCGGTCGGGAGGCGTGGCCGGTTCTTGCCTGGCCTTCAGCGCTCGGGTGCGGTGAACCGCAATTTACGCCGCCGCCGGCACGATGTCCTGATTTGTCGCCAGTTGCGGCAGCAGCGGCAGCAGCGTGGACAGATCACGCTCTGCAACGCACACCAAATATTGCGCCGCTTGCGGCGTCTCGTCGGGTGCCTCGGGGAGCGGCAGCCCGTCGGGCCCGAGCGGGAGCGCCGTAAGTCCAAGATCGCCGTAGACTTTCAGCAGTGCAGGTCCGGCTCGCCAGAACGCCGGATCCAGTCCCTCCTGCTGCGCCAGATCGCGCAGCCGCCAGATCGCCGACACCCGATCTGCCTCCGCTCCCGTCGGATCGCCAATTCCCAGCAATACGCGACCGCAGCGGCGGAACGGAATGCCGGCGCGTTCTGCTTCGCCGAGGACCACACCATCGGCTCGCGCGGGAGGAATTGTGCCTCCCAGACGCGCCAGCCGTTGCCGTGCTGCGCTATCCCATGGCAGCCAACGCACTTTCCCGGGACGCAGCAGCCGCCAGATCGCAATCAGCGCCAATGCCACCGCCAGGGCGACTGTCAGGCGTAGCGAGTGCGGCACGTCGCGCGACATTACCACGGCCCACCACGCGTTGTTCGCCAGCAGATGCACACGCGGCCGGGTGCCCGCCAGGGCCAGCAGGCAGATCACCAAGGTGAACAGCGGGATGGCGTTCGACGCGTCCAGAGGCCCGGACAGCAGGTTGGCGTGCCGGTAGAAGCTGCGCCGGAGCGGCGCGACCAGCATGGCAACGATCACCAGCACGCCGACGATCCACAGTCGCTCCGCCTGGGTGGCGATGAACGCAGCGCCCACCACCAGCAGGAAAAGTGTCGTCCCCCACGCCAGGTTGACCCGCTGCGACAGTCCGAGTGCCACCACGATCAGCCCGGCACCGATCAGCGAGGGTATGAACTGCCCGGCCTGATTGGCCACTTCGGCAAAGTCGGGATCGATCCAGGAAAAGTCGGACTGGGGCGCCAGCACGCCGACGCACAGCAGCATTACGCCACACAGCGCTACCAGTCCGGTCGCGCTGGCAACCGCGAAGTCTGGTTCGCTCCAGCGCGCCAAGGCGCCCAACCTTTCCCAACGTCGCAGCAGAAGACCGCCGCGCAGCAGCAGTTCATTGCCGGTGAACAGGAAGCCTGCGATGAACAGTGGAATGATGTAGTAGTAAAGCCGGAACACCACGATCGCGCCGATAATGCGCGGCGCGCTGAAGTAAGGTTCCAGTCCCAGCAGGATGGCGGTATCGAACACGCCGATACCGCCCGGCAGATTGGCGGCAAGCCCTGCGGTGTACGACGCGACATAGACGCCCAGAAACATCACCCAGGTCAACTTCGGCGCCGGCGGCAGCAGCGCGTAGAAGATCGATGCGGTGATCGCCACGTCGACGGTCGCCAGCAGCACCTGCAGCACCGCCATACGCCACCCGGGCAGCACGACAGCAAAGCCGAACAATCGCACGCTGCCCAGGATGCGCGACAGCGTGACGTAGCCGACCACGATCGCCCAAAGCACCGCGCCCACTGCGTACATGACCGGGCGCGGCACATGTTCGCCAAAGAACGGGATCGAACCCGGTTCCAGGAACAGGATCACGCCTCCCAGCACCATTCCGCCCAGCGCGAAGGTCAGGCTGCAAAACGCAACCGTCTTGGCGATCTGCAGCGGCGTCAGTCCCCAGTGTGCATACAATCGGTAACGGACCGCCGCGCCGGAGACGGCGGCAAACCCAAGATTGTGCGACAGCGCGTAGGCGCAGAACGAGGCGAAGGCGACGCGGCCATATGCGACCTTGTGGCCTGCATAGATGGTTCCGAGCCGGTCGTAGATCGTCAACACCGCGTACGACAGCACGGTCCACAGGAAGCCGATGGCCAGCGTGTGCAGTGGGTAATTGCGCAGCACCGCCTCGATATCGCGCAGGCGGAGATGCCGGAACTCCTTTTGCACGACGTAGATGGCGCCGATCAGCAGCACGACGCCTAACGTTGCCGGCAACTGCCGAAGGCAGGTCGTTCCGACAGCGCGCGGGCGTCGCGCGGCCATTATATCAGGGGGCGTCCGCAGGGCGGGACAGCGCGGCCTCGATCAGCGCCACCGTCTCATCGATCCCGTACAGAGCGACGAAGCCGCCGAACCGGGGGCCTTCCTGCTGGCCCAGCAGCACCTGGTACAGGCAACCGAACCAGGCGCGTAGCTCGGGGAACGGATGCCGCTTGCCCACCTCATAGACGATGGTCTGGATCTCCTCGGCGTCGGCGCCGCGATCGAGGCCCTTCAGCGTCTCTGCAAGATCCGCCAGAGCGGCCCGTTCCACGTCGCTTGGTTGCCGATATCGCTTCTGTGGCCGCACGAAGTCGCGATAGTAGGCGATTGCGTGCCCGACCAGCTTGTCCAGGAACGGCATCGTCTCGGGCGAAGCATCCGCACTGTAGCGACGGATAAAGCCCCACAGGATTGCCGGCGTCTCTGCGTTGACGACCGAGGCCAGGTTCAGCAGCATGCCGAATGACACCGGGCTGCCGCCAAGGTTCGGCAGTCGGCCCGCATGGATGTGCCAGGCTGGGTTCAGCTTGTCGTCGGGCCGCAGCCTTGCGGCATTCGCGAGGTATTCGTCCACTGCGCGCGGGATCACGTCGAAATATAGCCGCTTGGCGCGGTGCGGCGCATTGAACATGAACTGCGACAGGCTCTCGGGCGGCGCGTAGCGCAGCCACTCCTCCACTGACAGCCCATTGCCTTTCGACTTGCTGATCTTCTGCGCGTGTTCGTCGAGAAACAGTTCGTAAGTAAAGCCCTCGGGTGGCTGCCCGCCGAGAATGCGGCAGATGCGCCCCGACAGGCGCACCGAGTCGATCAGATCCTTGCCTGACATCTCGTAATCGACGCCAAGCGCGTACCAGCGCATTGCCCAGTCCGCCTTCCATTGCAGCTTGCAGCCACCATGCTTGACGGAGGTTTCGAACTCCTCACCGCTGTCCGGATCACGCCACACCACGGTGCCGGCCGCCGGGTCGCGCTGCTCCATTGGCACCTGCATGACCTGACCGGTGCGGGGATGGATTGGCAGGATCGGCGAATAGGTGGCGCGCCGCTCCGGCCCCAGCGTCGGCAGGATGACCGCGGTCACCTCGTCGTAGCACTCAAGGACGCGGATCAGCGCCGTGTCGAACCGGCCGGAGGTGTAGTACTCGGTCGAGGAAGCGAACTCGTAATCGAAGCCGAATGAGTCCAGGAACGCACGCAGACGCGCGTTGTTGTGCGCACCGAAGCTTTCGTGGGAGCCGAACGGGTCAGGGATGCGGGTGAGCGGTTTGCCCAGGTGCTGGGCCAGCAGTTCGCGGTTCGGCACGTTGTCGGGCACCTTGCGCAAACCGTCCATGTCGTCGCTGAACGCGATCAACCGCGAGGGCAGTCCGGTGAGCACGCCGAACGCGTGGCGCACCCAGGACGTACGCGCGACCTCGCCGAACGTGCCGATATGGGGCAGGCCGGACGGCCCGTAGCCGGTCTCGAACAGCGCGTAGTCCTTGCCCGATGCGGCAAGCCGGTGGGCGACCTTGGCAGCTTCCTCGAACGGCCAGATTTTGGCAGGGGCCGTATCGTTGTAGCGAAGTGTTGCGGACATCGACTGGAAGCTAGAAACCGCCGGGTGCGGGGTCAATCGCAGCGATCATTTGCAATAGGGTCAGGCACCATACTCGCCCCGCCGTCGACCTCCTCTCTTCTTTGCCTCGTCCGTCTGCTGTAACCATAAACAGTGGCTGCAACGCGCATTGTTCTGCCGGACGCTCCATCCGTCGTCGCGGGACATGGCCGTGCGGCCATCTTTACGACCGACGGTGAATTGCTGCTGCTCAGCAGCGCCGAAGCGGCTCTGCGTCTACGTGACCTGCCGCCACCGCTACTGGTGCATGCGCCGGCGAGCTTCCGTCGCCTTGGCCTGCGTGGCGGCCCCGCTTTCGATCTGCTTGAGCTGTTCGCCTTTGTGCTTCCCGCCCGCGCGGCGGCACCGACCCCACGCGGGCTCGCCATGGCGCTCGACTTCGAGCCGCATGCCGGGTTGGAAGCCGAGGCAGCGTTGCTGCCGGAACTCGCAGCGGCTCTGCTGCACCGGCTCGCACAGGGGCGCGACACCCCGCTGAACCGCGACGCGGCGGGGCTCGCCGCGCGCATGGGGCAGTCTGGATGGGGTTGGGCGCCCTCGGTGACCGCGGCGTTGGGGCGGCCCGACGCCCGGCCATCGAGTGAAGCTCTGCGAATTTGGAAGCTGCTGCCGGAATGGGAGGAGGTAGCCCCACCGTCGCCGCCGTCCTCGCTACCGGTGGCGGACGCCGAGGCACGATCGAGGCTCGCCGCCATGCTGGGCCCGCACGCCGAACAGCGCCTGGGCCAGGCTGACTACGCCGGCGCAGTGGCGGCCGCTTTCGCGCCGCGCGAGGTCCGCGGCGACCCGCACCTGGTCCTGGCGGAAGCCGGCACCGGGACCGGGAAGACGCTGGGTTATCTCGCGCCGGCCAGCCTGTGGGCCGAGAAGAACCACGGCGGCGTGTGGATCAGCACATTCACCCGTCATCTGCAGCGCCAGATCGATGCGGAGCTGACCCATCTTTTGCCCGATCCGTCCGATCGCCACCGACGTGTTGTGGTCCGCAAGGGGCGTGAGAACTATCTGTGCCTGCTGAACCTGGAGGACGCGTTGGGCCCGGCGGTGTCTGGACTGGCGCCGGCCGCGCTGATCCCGCTCGCCCTGGTCACTCGCTGGGCGCTGGCGACCAATGACGGCGACATTCAGGGCGGCGACCTGCCCGGCTGGCTATCCGAACTGTTCGGCGCCGGCACCATACTGGGCCTTGCCGACCGGCGTGGCGAGTGCATCCACGCCGCCTGTCCGCACTGGCGGCGCTGCTTCGTCGAACACACGATCCGCCGCGCGCGCACCGCACAACTTGTCGTCGCAAATCATGCGCTGGTGATGACGCAGGCCGCCTGGGGCGGGCTGGACGACAGTGTGGTGCCCAGCCGCTACGTGTTCGACGAGGGCCACCACCTGTTCGATGCGGCGGACAGTGCCTTCGCCGCCGAACTCTCCGGGCTGGAGACCGCTGAGCTGAGACGGTGGCTGCTGGGTGCGGAAGGTGGCCGCTCCCGGGCCCGAGGTCTGCGTCGGCGGCTGGAGGAGTTGGTTGCGGGGCGCCCGTCACTCGAAGCTCCTTTGGACGCGGCGCTGCAGGCGGCACGCGCGTTGCCGGCGCCGGGGTGGCCGACCCGCATCAGCACCGAACACCCGGACCTGGGCGGCACGGAGCCAGGCCGACCGAACGCCACGGAAGCCTTCCTACGCTTGGTCCGGCGCCAGGTGTTGGCCCGCGCCCCGGTCGACGACTCTGGCTGGGGTGCACTGGAGTGTGACGCTTTCCCCGTTGGTGAGCAGGTCGGCGGCGCCGCCGACCGGCTTGCGCGCGCCCTGGCGCGCATCGCCGAACCGATCGCCACCCTGCGCGAGCGCCTGCTGGCCCGCCTCGACGAGGAGGCCGACGACATGGATGCCGCGACCCGGAACCGCATCGAGGCTGCCGGCCGCTCGCTGAACCGCCGCGTTCTCTCCCCGCTGTCCGCCTGGCAGAATATGTTGCACTCGTTAAATGAGCAGCAGCCGGAGCACGGGCGGCCGCACCAGATCCTGTTCCTTCGCATTGAGCGGGCGGAGGGCGGTCGAGAAATCGATGTCGGCCTGCACCGCCATTGGCTTGATCCCACCATCCCGTTTGCCGCGACCTTGGCCGCGCCGGCGCACGGGTTGTTGGTGACCTCCGCCACCCTGCGCGATGCGGGCGATGCCGACCCGGAGTTCGGCGTGGGAGTCGGCCGAGGCTCGGGTCGGCGCGCCGCACCTGCCGTCCCCGGCGATCCGTGCTGCGGTCGCCAGCCCGTTCGACTATGCCGCCCAGACCCGCGCCTTCGTCGTCACCGACGTGTATGGCGGCGATATAGCCCAGC
Source organism: uncultured Alphaproteobacteria bacterium (assembly GCA_963758595.1). Classification (GTDB taxonomy): domain Bacteria; phylum Pseudomonadota; class Alphaproteobacteria; order Acetobacterales; family Acetobacteraceae; genus JAMXLO01. Next base: position 65,014 of record CAVWWB010000018.1, on the reverse strand, counting down.
TTGCCGCCGCCTATCGCGCCCTGTTCATCGCCGCGGGCGGCGGTGCACTGGGCTTATTCACCGCCATCCGCCGGCTGCAGGCGGTGCACACAAGGATCGCCCCGGAACTGGAGCAGGCGGGCATCCCTCTGTATGCGCAGCACGTCGATGCGATGGGCAACGCCACGCTGGTGGACGTTTTCCGTGCCGAGGAAGAGAGCTGCCTGCTGGGCACCGATGCGATGCGCGACGGGGTGGATGTGCCCGGCCGTGCGCTGCGTCTGGTGGTGTTCGAGAAGGTGCCCTGGCCGCGTCCCGACATCCTGCATCGCGAGCGGCGCATCCATATGTCCGGCGGTGAGCCGAAAGCTTACGACGATCGGGTTGCCCGCCTGCGGCTGCGCCAGGCGTTTGGCCGGCTGATCCGCCGCGCCACCGATCGCGGCGTGTTCGTGTTGCTGGACCGCCAGACGCCCTCACGTCTCCTTTCGGCGTTCCCCCCCGGCGTCACGGTCCGGCGCATCGGGCTTGCCGAGGCGGTCAAACAAACGCGCGATTTCCTTGGAGCGTGATGACCGGAGGCGTATCGCCGGAGGCCTGAATTCGCGCGAAGAGACAATCCGCTAGCGCAGGGTGCGTGCATCCTTTCGAGCTCACCCTGCTCTGGCGTGTCGCTGCCCGCTTGAACTGTCGCCGCGGTTCGATCAGGTTCGCGCTATCCAAGACGGAGTTTGACGATGCGCGCGCGTGAAGCCCTGGTCGCGCCCGAGGCACTGGTATTGACGATGGTGCTGGTCGCCGCCGCCGATGGCGGCATGACGGATCGCGAGATCGGCGTCATGTCGGGTGTCGTGCAAACACTGCCGGCATTTCGCGAGTTCACCTCCGATCAGCTCGAGACAGTAACGAGCGCCACCGTTAAGCTGCTGAACGAGGATGACGGTCTGCAACATGCCGCACGGCTGATCCGTGCTGCGTTGGAGCCGCGACTGCGGGAGACGGCCTATGTGCTCGCCTGCGAGGTGGTTGCCGCGAGCCAGGTGGCCAGGCAGCGGACCCTGGAGATGCTGGACTTCGTGCGGACTGAACTGCATCTCGACCCGCTGATCGCGACCGCCATCGAGCGCGGCGTGCGTGCGCGCCACCAGCGCGTGGATTCTGGCAAATAGTCATGCGCCGGCTGGGAGCCGCGGCCATGGTCGCAGGAGTCCCGGTCGCCGCCTTGATCGCGCTGGTGCTGACAGGTCAGGCAACGGTGGTCCCCGCCCTGGCGGCGGTCCTGGCCACGCTGATCGCCGCATCGCTGCTTGCGCTGCGTTGGTGGCGCGACCTGGAAGCGCTGAACGACAGTGTCCGTCGTATCGCAGCCGATGAACCGATCGTACGGCGCCGACCGGAGCTACCTGGCCTGGAGCGCCTTGCCGCCGAGTTGGAGCGGCTTGGCCGTCGCGTGGCTGCTCGAGCCAGCTTGGTCGAACAACTTCGCCGCGCCGACGGCAGTGTGGTCGAGCGTCTGCCCGATCCGCTGATCGTTCTTGGCGAGGACCGCAGCGCGCGACGCGCGAACTCCGCCGCGCGCGCGGCATTTGGCGCGGAAATGCCAGCCGTGCTGCGCCATCCGGACCTGCGCGCCGCGATCGATCGCGCCTTCATCTCGGGGCGGAACCAGACGGCCGACGTCACCTTGCCGGTGCCTGTGCCGCGCGAGCTGCATGCCGCGGTGGTGCCGATGGACCCACAGATCGCCGATGGGGGGCGCGCGATCGTGGTGCTGTCCGACCGCACGCGCGAGCGGGCCGTGGAGCGCATGCGCGCCGACTTCGTCGCCAATGTCAGCCACGAGCTGCGCACGCCGCTCGCGTCGCTGATCGGCTTCATCGACACGCTGCGGGGCCCCGCGGCGGACGATCCTGCCGCCCAGCAGCGGTTTCTCGGCATCATGGGTGAACAGGCCGCGCGCATGAACCGGCTGATCGACGATCTGCTGAGCCTGTCGCGCATCGAGCTGATCGAGCATCAGCCGCCCTCGGATACGGTGGACCTGCCCGAGCTGCTGGCGCGCCTGCGGGCCGGCTTCGAGCCGCGGCTGAGCGAACGCTCGGTCACCATTGAGCTGCACGCTCCACGCGATCTGCCGCCGGTGACCGGCGATGCGGACCAATTGGCGCAGGTGGTGCAGAACCTGCTGGACAATGCTGTGAAGTATGGCCGGGCCGGCGGCACCGTTCGCCTGGAGGCCGCCGCCGTCGCGGGCGCACGGCTGGGTGTGATGCTGAAGGTGAGCGATAATGGTGCCGGGATTTCGCGCGAACACCTGCCGCGGCTGACCGAGCGGTTCTACCGCGTCGATACCAGCCGATCGCGCGCCGCCGGCGGCACGGGTCTGGGCCTGGCCATCGTCAAGCACATCGTCAACCGCCACCGCGGCCAGTTGTCGATCGAGAGCGAGGAGGGCATTGGCACCACGGTGAGTGTGTGGCTGCCGCAGGCGGTGGCGCGTGCCAAGTCGGAGATGCTGGCTTAGACCGCTATCGGGCTGGGTCCGCTCACCGCCGGCCAAACTGCTGGTTCGATTTGCGCCATATGCGGAAGGCAAGAATTCTGCAGGGCATTACGGTCCAGATACCAACGACCGCTTCCGACCCACGTCGGTCGCCCGTTCGCCGAGCGGGTGATCCCGAAAGCGGACGCTGGCGACCGATGACCGGAGAAAACGCTGCCTGAGGCCTTGGTCGGAACGCCTCTATCAGGGAGACGAACGTTCCGGATGAGGGCGTGTGGAAGGATCGTCCACCCCAACAGAGGCGGTTCGCGTGGCGAGCAGGCGAGCGAAGGTGTTGGCAGTGAGGCCGTGCGCGAGGACGCTCAGCACCACCGTCCACGTCACGATCGCCATCAATGCCATGTTTCCCGGGAGTTTGGCGTCGAAAACCATGACCGCGAACACGATGCTCGCGAGGCCGCGTGGGCCAAACCAGCCGACGAACAATGATTTGGCGATTGTCACCCGCGCGCCGAGCAGACAAAGCGCGACGGGCAGCATCCGAATCACGGTCAGGCTCAGAACGGCATAGAGGATGAAGGGCGGGTTGGCATGGTTCAGAAGCTCACTCGCCAAGATCGAACCGAAGACGAGCCAAGTCATCAGCGACAGCGCCTCGCCCAAGCCTTCGGCGCCGCGCAACCGCTCGTGCTTGTGTTCGGGGAGCAAGGCACCCAGAAGCAATCCGCCGACAAAACAGGCGATGAAGCCGCTCCCGCCGATTGCCTGGGCCATGGCGAAGCTGGCGCCAGCGAGGGCTGGGGCCGAGACCACGTTCCAAGTATCACTGATCCAGCCGACCGACGCCGCCCAGCGCAGCAGCACAGCGCCGCCCGCGGCGAGGGCCGCCCCGACGACGAGCCCGATGCCAAGCTACTCGACGACAGCCAGAAGGACATAGGTGACTGCGCCGTGCTCGATCTGCGTGCCGATCGCGAGGTCAAGCAGGATGACGATGACCGGCACACAGATTCCATCATTTAGGCCGCTCTCGACATTCAGCGATTTGCGAATGTTCGAAGGCACCGCAGGGTTGACCACCACCGGTTTGCCCAGAGCCGCGTCGGTCGGGGCCAGCATCGTGGCGAGCAGGCCCAGTTCAAGAATACCCAGACTGGGGAAAAAGAGCCAGGCGACTGCGAAGCCAAGCAGGATCGTCAGCGGCAGGCCGATCAGCAGCAGACGTTCCGGTAGCGCGACGGTGCTTCGCAGCACGCGCAGATCTGCGTTTGCGGCATCGGTGAACAGCACCATCGCCAGGGTGGCCTCCGCAAGCACGCGCAGATCCTCCGCGTCGAGATCAAGCCGCAGCAAGCCGAGAACATTCGGCCCGAGAATGACGCCGGCGGCAGTGAACACGATCGGACCGCTGATCCAAGACCGCTCGACGCGCCCAGCGATGACGCTGTAGCCGAGAATGAACAATGCAAGGACGGCGCCATTCTCATACACGACCGGTCTCCTATCGAATCCAGCGGCGACGATAGCTCCTATCGGACAACATTAGCTGATGATTGTCGCGTCTTCAGCCCACGTCTCTTGGGCCACGCTTCAGAACCTGGATGTTGAGGGCCAGGTCGTGCGCTCCCAGCGAAACGTTTGACCGCTGCGTATCGCGCAACGGGTGCGGCGTGATTGCCTACATCATCGGCGGCTGACTCGCCCACTCATAGCCACGGCGGGCACGCTGGTAGCCATAGTCGAACAGGGCGCGCATGTAGTCCTGGTCGAAGGGTGCCGGCAGCTTCTGGGTGAAATCGGATCCGATATACGCCAAGTTGAAATCGATGCCGTCGCGCTCCGTCGCGTTATACATTCGGATGACGTCGTTGATGCCACTGGCAGTGATCATCGTGGAGATGGCCCGCGAAGCGATCCCCATGGTGCTTCGCTCGGTGGCGGCCCATTCCGCATCGAGGCGACCGTTGCGGATGACAAAAGCCCTCGCCGGTATTACGCGCTGGCTTCCCGCCATGCGTGCGCGGCGTTGCCGCGTTACCCCAGCCGGGTAAAGGAAGGCCTGCGCGAACGCTCCGCCATCCACATGCATTTCCTGATATGCGACCCCATCCACCATTACATCGAACAAAGTCGGCGGAAATGCACCGGGGATCGCAGCGAAGGCGAGAAGGATGCGCCGGATTGTGTCCAATGCCCTCGGATGCCCGCTCTTGGCGATGGCGCCAATGTTCCAGATCACGGGGGGCTGGGCGTCGAGGTCCGAGGTCCCAATAAGCAGCAGTCGCCCCTCCTCGTAGGCCTTTCCGAGGGCAACAAGCATCGCATCGTTCAGATAGATAGAGATGGTCTTGAACAGCGGGGCATTGTCCGCCATCGCGTCGTCGAATATTGCAGCGGTGAAGCCGCGCCTTTCGAGCACGCGGGATGCAGTCAACTCGGTATAGACGCCGCGGAGCTGAGGGTCGTAGCTGGAGCCGAGATAGGCAAAGGGGGCGGTAAGCGCACCGGTGCTTACGCCTGTAACAAGTTCGAAGACGGGCCTGTTACTGTAATCCGTCCAGCCGCACAGCACCCCCGCACCGAACGCACCGTTTTCGCCGCCACCTGACAACGCCAGTAACTGCACCTCAGGCAGTATAGCATCGGCTGCCAAGCCTTGTGCTTGCCGCAGTCGGTCCACCGCGGCCGAGAACTCAGCTTCCAGCGGCTCCGTCCCGGAGAAGGGAAAGAAACGCTCATTCGGGATCCCCAGCACAGTGGCCTGGGTCGTGCGGCCCAGTGGAACCGCGGGTCCACGCCCGGGCGTGCTGCACCCGGGCAGCGAGGCTGCAAACCCACTTGCTGCAGCAAAGTGCAAGATCGCACGGCGACGCAAGCGCCCCCTGACCTTTCGCGGCGTGTCCCGAGTTCATGCGTTATCCTGGCCTGTGTGTCGCCACCAGAGCGCGGATGCCCACAGCTTGATAAGTTTTCCGCATCCAGTCCAGCGCGGGCCAGGAAAAGGCATTGGTCGTGAGGTCCACGCTCACTTGCTTCGGGATGAATGTCCGGTTGTGTAGAAGTCAAAAATTGCGCATCGCCCGTAGGATGCTGAAATCTTTGGCCTTTCCCGATGCGTAATTCTGATGCAGAACCGAACCCGGAAACCGACCGAGAGGACGACATGCCAAGACGCGCCAATCCACGACCACCGTCACCGCTATGCGGCGCTCTGCTAGGCCGCAGCGACGGCCTCCATCAACTGTGCCGTCGTTGAACAGATCACACTTACTGCGCTTAGCCCCTTCTTCTCGACGAGCGCCTTACGCGCCGATGCTGCGCACTGTGTCTGAAATCCATCCCTGGAATAAAAAATGTCGCAGTAAGGCAACGCAACCGCCGCATGCTGCAAATCCGGGCCATCGGACTCGCTCGGTCGACGCATAGGATCGCTTATTCGCGCATCGGTGAGAGCGTCCTCCGCGGCAAGACAACGGCATTCGAAGAAAAACTGCTTTTTGTGCCGCCAGCAGAACTCCAAGAGATCGGCCTTCTCCGGAATTGTTAGGGCGCGCCCGCTTGGTCCACGCTCCGGCAGCAACCGCCCAATCCACTTGTTGAAAACTTTCCTCTCCATGAGTTTCCGCCTTTTCGTGTCAGCGCTTTGAAGGCTTTTCAACGCATCGCGAGACAGACACTTCAAGGGGCGCAGCTCCTGGAAATTGGCCTCATGGATAAGCCGTCGGGCAGTCAAACCGATCCGCGTCCGCGAACCCGCATAGAACGAATCGACCACCGACGTGATTACGATCAGATCCCGCGGTGCGGCACCGAACTTGTGCTGCCATAGGAAGCGCTCAACTTCCTGTCGTTGAATCACGAGCCGCTCAACGACCCAAACAGGACGCATGCCATCGACAAAAAAGGCCAGCCGTCGCTCGCGCTGTGCTTCATCGGCAGCCTCGGCAATTTCATACAAATTCCAGACCGACAATGCGAGGCGGACCTTACCGGCCGCAATTGTCCGCCGAACAGGTTCCCAAGATGGCTCGTGGCTGCTTACGATGCTGTGGTCAATGTAGAGGGTTTTCACCCGCGCACTTTTATTCTTGATAACAGATTTTATCGAGAGAGGAGGCGGGCGAAGAACAGGATTTCCGGCGATGGTCCATCCGCACCGGCACGACTTTTCAGCCCGATCCAGCTACAGCGGCAACACCAGCAGGATATCCACTCGACGCGAATCCAGCACGACGCGTCTCGACCGGAATCGCAGAGCGTCGCCGTCGGGCACGATCTGATCCAGATAGCGACCGGTGGCGAATGTCACAGTGTCGCCATCCTGGGCAATCCGGAACACGCAGAAGTTCGACCGCACGGCGAAAGCCTCGCTCTGCCGCTCGAAGCGTGGGCGGCCGAGCAAATGGCGGTATGCATGCGGTTCGTAGATGTTCGCGGTGCGCAATGCGCGTACGCGGTCTGCCATCATGGCGCGGGAACCGCAATAGCAGAATCCCGATCGGCAACCCGGCATCATGGCTTTCGCGGGTAATGATCTGGTATTCGCCGTCCTCGGTGAAGAAACCGGGCCAGCGCTCCAGTTCGCCGTCATCGATCGCCTCGGCGTAGTCGGACAGCAGATCCTCGATCGCCTCACGCACGTCTAGAAGCCCATCAGTTCGCGATAGCCCTGCCAGAAGCCGCGAATGCCAGTCTCCGTCGCGCGCGAACCGTCCGATGAGGCGACATCGCGGCCGCCCATCTCCAGGAATGCGTTGCGATCCTCGCTGCCGCGCGTGCCGCGCTGCACGAACTCGTTGATGCAGCCGTCTTCGAGCGACACGAGGCCCGCCGCACCGGTCAGGTTGCTCTGCATCAGCCGTTGCCGCGTCTGCTGTTCGCTGTCATCGCTGGTAGCCCAGGTAGATCCAGAACAGCTCGGTCCTGTCGATGCCGCGCGGCGTGAAGAAGCGTACGGCCAGCGAGTTCAGCGTAAGCTGCACCACCAGCGTGGGGAAGATCGTCTGGATGCAGTGCGTGATGCCATCGTCGAACTCGGTAAAGCTGTCCAGCAACTGCGGCGCCGCAAGCGCGGAGTTGTACTGCGCCGAATGGACCTTCCGGTATTCGTCGGACTGTTGCAGCGTGTCGCGCTTCGCGTAGCTGATCGAGTGCCGCCCATCCTCGGACAGCAGCATGCCGCCATCCATGTCGAGCCGGTTCACCTTGAACGTGGTGTAGAAGGTGTGCAGCAGCGTCGCATGGTAGGAATCGCGGACGTTCTCGGCGTAAAGCTTCCAGTTGTTGTGGATGATCTGGCTGTGCATGCCGAGGACGCGAAGCGGCCGGCCGAGATTGCGGCGGATCATGCGCGCCATGGTCTCGCCGAGATACGCCTCCACCGGCACCGTGGCATCGGAGAACGTGCCGAACACCAGGCCGCAGAACACCTCGACCCGCAGCGGCTCCAGCCGGTGCTGTGACGCGTCGAAATCTTCGGGCATGCCACCCTTGCCGCGCACGCCATGGCGGAACGCGACGCTCTGCAATCGGCCCGCGAGATCGTAGCTCCAGGAATGATAGACGCAGGTCAGTGCCTTGGCGTTGCCGCGCTCCTGCAGGCACACCAATGCGCCCTTGTGCGCGCAGCGGTTCACCATCGCGTGAATGGCGCCGTGCTCATCGCGCGTCACCACCGACGGGCGTTTCCCCGACCGTCGCAAGGCGCCAGTCACCTGGCCGCGGTATCTCGACCTCCAGGCAGAGGAAATTCCATATCGGCCCGCGGAACAGCCGCTTCTGCTCCTGGGCATAGATCTGCGGATCGGAGAAGACGCGGAATGGCACCCGTGTGACGCCTTCCCGCGGCCATGCGAGATCGATTGCGAGGTCGTGTGTGACCGGGACGTCCATAATCGCTCTCCGCGCGAGACTGCCTGCGCGGACGGTAGCGGTGCCGGCGGCATGGGTGCAATGTCCGGCGGCCGGCCAAAGAGCCGGGACGGGAGTTCTTATCGTTCAGGAGAACAAATCATGATCACTCGCAGAGCGGCGCTGGCCTCCGGACTCGCCACCGCGGCAGTGGCGGCAACACCGCGCGCACGTGCCGATGCGGCGCCGATAAAGATCGGCAACACGATGCCCTACAGTGGACCTGCCTCGACCTATGGCGTCATCGGCCGCACCGAGAGCGCGTTCTTCAAGATGGTCAACGAACAGGGCGGCGTGGACGGGCGCATGATCGACTTCATCTCGTATGACGACGGCTACAGCCCGCCCAAGACGGTGGAGCAGGTCCGCCGCCTGGTCGAACAGGACAACGTAGACTTCTGCTTTCAGAACCTCGGCACGCCGTGCAATTCGGCGATTGCCGAATACCTGAACCACAAGAAGATACCGCACCTGTTCGTCGGCTCCGGCGCGAGCAAGTGGGCCGATGTCAAGAAATATCCGTGGACAATGGGCTTCCAGCCCGGCTACCGCACCGAGGCGCAGATCTACGCGAAATACATGCTCGCCAATGTCAAGGATCCGAAGCTGGCGATCCTGTACCAGAACGACGACTTCGGTAAGGACTATCCGACCGGCGTGCGAGATATCCTGGGCGACAGGTGGGATCAGATCGTCACCAAGGCCAACAGCTACGAGACGACCGACCCGACCATCGATTTGCAGATCGTCGATCTGCAGAGCTCCGGCGCCAATGTGCTGCTGGTGGCGGGCATCCCCAAATTCGCCGCGCAGGCGATCCGCAAGGTCTATGACCTGAACTGGAAACCGACCTTTCTGATGACCAACGTCTCTATCTCGGTCGGTGGCGTGATCACACCGGCAGGACCCGAGAAGGCGGTCGGCATGCTCAGCACCGCTTATTTGAAGGATCCCACCGATCCGATGTTCAAGGGCGATGCAGGAATGCAGGAATGGCGGGCCTTCATGGCAAAGTACATGCCGGACGGCGATGTCACGGATGCCAGCTACGTATTCGCCTATGCGGTCAGCAAGACGATGCTGCAGGTGCTGAAGCAGTGCAACGGCGATTTCTCGCGTGAGAATGTGATGAAGCAGGCCGAGAGCCTGCACGACGTGGAGCTTCCGGTGTTGCTGCCGGGCATCAAGGTGAACAGCTCGCATACCGATCATCGACCGATTACGTCGATGCAGTTCATGAAGTGGGACGGCAAGACCTGGGTGCGGTTCGGCGATTTGCTGACTGGCGCGACGGTGTAGCAGACGCGGCAGGCGCTTCAGGGCCGCCCCGCACGATGATAGGGATGCCCCGCCGCGATTGATCGCGCGCGATACACCTGCTCGGCCAGCATCGGGCGGACCAGGAAGTGCGGCCAGGTCATCCGGCCAAGCGACAGCACGTAGTCGGCGCGCGCGAGCACCGCCGGGCCGAGTCCTTCCGCGCCGCCCACCACGAAGCAGACAGTCGGGCCGGTCGCGAGCCAGCGTTCCAGCAGGAGTGCCAGTTCCCGACTATCGGGCGTGCTGCCGCCGGAATCGAGCGCGACGACGAACGCCTGCCTGGGTACGGCTGCCAGCAGCGCTGCCGCTTCGCGCTGTCTGATTTCGGCCGGTGCACCGCGTGCCTCCGCAATCTCGGTCAGCACAAAATGCGGCCTCAGGCGCGCATTGTAGCGCGCAAACAGCTCCGCTTCCGGCCCGTCGCGCAGCCGACCGACGGCAATCAGGCGCAGCATCATCATTCACCTCTTGCGATCACCCGCGTGACACAGCAAGCATGTCGCCTGCCTGAGCATAGGGGGAAGCGATGGCGTGGCCGATGCAGCAGGGGAGGTACCATGCCGGCGACCTGGCGCTGCAATCCGGCAGCATGCTGCGCGATGCCCGGCTCTCATGGAAGGCGCATGGCACCCCGTCGCCGGCGCGCGACAACGTCATCGTCTATCCCACGAGCTATGGCGCGCAACATCCCGATCTGGAATGGCTGATCGGTCCCGACGGCGTCCTGGATCCGACCCGCTGGTTCATCGTGATCTTCGACATGTTCGGCAATGGGCTATCATCCAGTCCGTCGAACGCCGAGGATTATCCGGGACTGGTGACTATATATGACAACGTGCAGACGCAGCGCCGCGCGATGCGCGATCTGTTCGGCGTAGAGCGCATCGCCTGCGTGTATGGCTGGTCGATGGGCGGATTGCAGGCATATCACTGGGCTGCGCTGTTTCCGGACACTGTGGAGCGGATCGTGGTGAACTGCGGGGTGTCGCGCACTGCGGTGCACAATCAGGTGTTCCTGCGCAGCCTGATGGCGACGCTGGAAGCCGCACCCGAGCATGTCGGCGAGGGGCGGTTTTCCGCCGAGCCGCGCGCCGCCAAGCGGGCGTTCGCGCGCATCTATGCCGCCTGGGCCCTGAGCCAGGACTTCTACCGCGCCGGCCTGCACCTGATGACGGCGCCTGATCTGGAGAGCTTTCTGCGGATCGACTGGGAGCAGCGTTTCGTTCCGCGTCCCGCTGCGAACCAATATGCGCAGCTTCGCACCTGGGACGCTGCGGACATCAGCGCCAATACGATGTATGCGGGCGACCTGACGCTCGCATTACGCGGCATTCGCGCCCGCGTGTTGCTGATGCCGGGCGAGACCGACCTCTATTTCCGCGTCGCCGACAATGCAGCCGAGTTGCCGTTCCTGGCGCATGCGGAACTCAAGCCGATCCCCAGCATCTGGGGGCACCGCGCCGGTAATCCGGTGACAAACCCCGAAGATGCACGCTTTGTCAGAGACGCCGTGCGGGACTGGCTCGCGCGGTAGCAGATCAGGAGAGCAAAACGATGGCGACGATCACTTCAAGCAATCCGTCGACCGTGCGTTCGCCGACCGGCTACACGCATGGGCTGCTGCTGGAGGGCGTGGAGCGGCGACTGATCGTATCCGGTCAGGTGGGCATGGCGCCGGATGGCTCGGTGCCCAGTACCGGCGAGGGTCAGATCGCACAGGCCTTTGCCAATCTTCGCGCGGTGCTGGAAGCGAACGGCATGACGGTCAACAACCTGGTCAAGACCACGGTGTTCCTGACTGACCGCTCGCTGCTCGCGTCATTCCGGGCAGCGCGCGATTTGGTCTATGCGGGCCACGCGCCATGCTCGACGCTGTTGTTCGTCGCGGGGCTCGCTGACCCGCGCTTCATGGTGGAGATCGAGGCCGAAGCGGTGGCCTGAGGCCGACGTCAGTCCAGCATCGGCAGGCTGAGCGGCGAGATCTGCTCCGCGGTGCGTCCGGCCCAGTCGCGGGCCGGCGCGTCGCGTAGCATGCGTTGCTGGCCTTCCGCGACCGCCGCCAGCGCAGCCTGATGGTCCATCGTCAGCACACGGCCTTTATCCATCACCTTCGCGCCGTGCACGAACACGGTGCGCACCGCGCGGTCGGCGGCGGTGAACACCAGTGAGCGCAGGGGATCGCGCGCGGGCTGCATCCATGGATTGGCGAGATCGACCAGTACCAGATCGGCCTTCGCGCCCGGTATCAGCCGACCCAGGTCGGGGCGACCGAGCGCGTCCGCACCGCCGACGGTAGCGGCATGGAACAGCGCGCCGATGCTGGTCGTGGTAATGTCCCGGGCGGCAACCCGCGCGAGAATTGCCGCGAGGCGCATTTCCTCGATCACGTTGTGTGGGGCCACATCGGTGCCGATGCCGAGATTGACGCCGGCCCTGGCGTAGCGGCCGAAGTCCTCCAGCATGTGGCCATAGCGCGCGAACGGCGACGGGCAGTGTGCGACATGCGTGCCGGTATCGGCTAGGGCGCGCAGATCGGTCCGCGTATGCCAGCGAACCCAGGAATGCTCGTCGACGAACATCGCATGGCCGAGGATGGTGCGCGGCGAGAGGATGCCGAGATCATGGGCGAACCCCACCGGCGACTTGCCGTGGCGGTCGATCATGACGAGGAACTCGTTGACGCTCTGGGCACAGTGCACGGTGATTGGCAGGTCGCGTGCCTGGGCCGCGGCGAAGCTATCGCGCAGCAGATCGGTGGTGCAGGTGTCGATCTGCGCCGGCGAGATGATGCCTGACAGCCGGCCCGATGGATGCGATGCGACCTGCTCGATCAGCGCCAGTGCCGCATCGAGTCCGCGGCGGCCAGCCGCTTCGTCCCAACAATATTTCAGCGCCCAGCCGTTCTCCAGGTGCCAGCGCGCCGAGGCGTAGCTGGGTGCCAGGAAAACGCGCAGCCCGCTTTGCGCGGCGACGTCGATCCAGCCTTCGTCGATGGACGACAGATCGGCGACACTGGTGATGCCCGAGAGCAGCATTTCGCAGAACGCGACCTGCTTGCCGGCGCGGCGGGCGATGGCGTCGGGCTGAAACGCGACCGAGCGCTCATAGAGGCCGCTCATGTACATCGCCGGGACGCCGTGTTCTTCGCGCACGCCACGATAGAAGGGTTCGGTGCTGGGATGCGCATGCAGGTCGATCAGGCCGGGCATGACCATCAGGTCGGTGCCGTCGATCATGGCGTCGGCGGAACCGTCATAGCGGGGGCCGACATAGGTCAGGCTGTCGCCCGTGAAGGCGACGTCGCCACCGTTCAGGTAGGCGTGGCCTTTGCTCGTTGTATCCCAGGCGATGATGGAGGCGGCATTGCGGATGCAGGTGGTGGACATGGCTCTTCCCGTGCGCTGACCGCAAGGAGCCTGTCCGGCGCGCCGGCCGAAGTCCACCGCAGGATGGCAGGCGGACGCTCAGAGCGCGTCATCATTGGCGCCTTCCCGATCCTCGATCACCCATCGGGTCGGGGCGAACGAGCGCGCAGCCCAGGACGGCGATGACCATCGCCGATAGGGCTATCAACAACGTGCTGATCACGGCTGCCTCCTTCGGCGTCTGGGTTCATCGTTGCCGGGGTGGGCCCGCACGGTCCGGTAGCTGGACCGGTGCCGCCGGACTAAAGCCACACTGACAGAGCCAGACCGCGGCAGGAGTGAATCAATTCACGCCGCAGTGGTCATTATTTTGTCGGATGGCTGGAGCAGGGCGCGGAAGGACCTTTCGGTCGCCACCCTATCGTGGCTCATTGTCCTGGACGTAGTTGCGCAAGGCAACCACGTCGCTCAGCGTCACCCTGCAGCCGGCGAACTCCACCCATCGCGCAGCGCGCCAGGCCCTCAGGTGTTTGTTGATGCTCTCACGGGTCAGGCCGGTCATGGCGCCCAGCTCGCGCTGCGACAGCCGAAAGCCGATGTGCAGGCCGCCTTCCACACCCTCGGCTCCCAAGTGTGCCAAGTGTAACAGCGCTTTCGCCAGCCGGACCGGAGCCGGCAGTGACACCGCGTCCATTCCGCGTGCGGTGACCGCCGACAGACGATCACTGACCAGTCGGATCGCCGCGAACATCGCTTCGGGAGAGCGCGCCAGCGCGTGGCGGAATGCACCACCGTCGATGGCCAGCACACGGCACGCCGTCAAGGTCGTAGCGTCGGCTCGCCGTATCGCATCGGTAAGCACGGCGAGTTCGCCGAAAATCGTGCCGGGGCCGGCAATTTCCAGCACCACTTCCCGATCGTTCGCGGCTGTGCCGGAGAGTTTCACGAAGCCCTGGAGGGTCAGCACGACGATCCGACCCGGGTCGCCGGAGCGAAACAGCACCCGTTGCTTGGGCAGCGTACGGACGTGGGATTGCCGCAGCAGGCCAAGCAGATCGCGTTCGACCAGCGAGCCGAGCACGCTCTCCGGCTTGATGAGGCTCAGAATTCCGGCGATCCGTTCCTCGCCGTGGCTAGGAGGCGCAAACCCGTTGGCCGATGCGCCATTTTCGGCGATCACGCTGCCCATGCAAGGCACTCCCCAGTGCCGGCCAGCGTGTGATATCCGCTGTGAACAGCCCGTTGTCTGTGAGCTGTGTCACACGGGTTAGGACAATCGCGCCATCAGTGCCATCGCAGCGGCCGGTGCCTTCGGCTTGAAACCGTTGATCATGTAGATGAACACGTCACGCGATTTCGGCGGCTTTGGCTCTGGGGGTGCAGTCCGCGGCAGATCGCCGGGCACTTTCCCCTTGGCCCAGGACTGCGCACGCGCGGCCCAGGCCGCCAGTGCCTCCGGCGAGTAGCCGGCCTCTTCGTGCTCTGATGCGCGTTGCAGACGCGCATAGATGAAGGGCGCCGTGGGGTCGTACAGACCGGGATAGGTGTCATGATCAGCGAACACGACGCCGATGCCATAACGACGCAGCAGCGCGATGAATTCAGGGCAGGCGAAGCTGGAATGGCGCACTTCCACGACATGACGCAATTCATGTCCGTCGGCCTGATGCGGCAACAGTTTTAGGAAGGCTTCGAAGTCGGGAGGGTCGAACCGCTTGGTCGGCAGCATCTGCCAATTGATCGGCCCGAGCTTTTCCTTGAGCAGCAGCACGCCGCTGGAGAGGAAGCGATCGACTGATGGCCCAGCCTCGGCAAGCAGCCGGCGGTTGGTGGTGAAGCGTGATCCCTTTAGCGAGAAGACGAAGCTCTCGGGCGTCTCCTCGTACCACCGGGCGAAACTCGTGGGCTTCTGCGTGCCGTAGTAGGTGCCGTTGATCTCGATCGAGGTCAGGTGGCGGCTGGCATATTCCAGTTCGCGTTTGTGCGGCAGACCGGCTGGATAGAAGCTTCCGCGCCACGGCTCGAAGGTCCAGCCGCCGACCCCGACGCGGATACTCACGTCGCAACGGCGCGCATTAACGGCGCCCAGCGATCGAGGATCGGCAGGATGGCGTCCCGCTTCCCCGCCGGCAAGCTGATGACCACACGGGCGATGCCGAGGTCGCGGTACCGTTGCAGACGATCGAGGTCCTCGCCGAACTCGGAACAACGTCACGGGCAGAGACGCGGGATCGCGTCCCGCTTCACGCGCCAGCTTATGGAAGGCCGGCAGGGTTTCGGTGATGTCGCCGTGGCCTGTGCCGCCGCCGCCGGGGATCCAGCCGCCCCCGTAGCGGACGGCGCGCCGAGCCCCATAGGGGAACGCGCCGCCGACGATGATCGGCATCGGCTGCTGCACCGGCTTGGGCCAGGTCTGCATCGGCGCAAAGTCGACGAACTCGCCGTGATATTCCGCGGTGTCCTGCGACCAGATAACCCGCATGGCCTCGATGCGCTCACGCGACAGCTTGTGGCGGGTTTCGAAGTTGGTGCCGTGGTGTTCCATCTCCTCCTTGTTCCAGCCATTGCCGACGCCGAACAGGAAGCGCCCGCCGGAGAGCTGATCGAGCGAGGCGACCAGCTTCGCGGTCTGAATCGGATCCCGCTGGTTGATCAGACACACGCCGGTGCCGACCCTCAGCGTCTGCGTGGCAACGGCCGCGGCGGTAAGGACCAGGAACGGGTCCATGATGTCGTAGTACGGCCGCGGCAGTTCGGGGCCGCCGGGGAACTGCTTCGTCCGGACCAGCGGAATGTGCGAATGCTCCGGCACCCAGAGCGATTCGAAGCCGCGCTCCTCCAGCAACGGGCCGAGTTCGGTCGGTCTCATAGAGGCGTCGGTAAAGAACATCGCAGCGCCAAAATGCATGCGGTCAGCCTCGCTTTGTCTGCACCTTCGCCCAGGTGTCGCGCAGCCCGACGGTGCGGTTGAACACCGGCATGCCGGGTGTGGAATCCGGATCGGCGCAAAAATAGCCAAGCCGTTCGAACTGCACCGCCTCGCCGATCGGTGCCGCCGCGAGCGCCGGCTCCAGCAAACAGCCCCGCAGTACCTCGAGCGAATCCGGATTGAGATCGGCCATGAGATCGCCGTCCGCGCCGGGATCCGGTCGGGTGAACAGATGATTGTACAACCGCACCTCCGCCTCGATCGCATCCGCGGCCGCGACCCAGTGCAGCGTTGCCTGCACCTTGCGCCCATCCGGCGGGGCATTGCCGCCGCGGGTGGCGGGATCATAGGTGCAACGCAGTTCGACAATCTCGCCCGCCGGGTTCTTCACCGCC
Organism: uncultured Alphaproteobacteria bacterium; assembly: GCA_963758595.1. Taxonomy (GTDB): domain Bacteria; phylum Pseudomonadota; class Alphaproteobacteria; order Acetobacterales; family Acetobacteraceae; genus JAMXLO01. The sequence continues at coordinate 48,613 of CAVWWB010000018.1, read as the reverse complement.
TCGCGACAGGTGACGAAATAGCCGTAGCGAAGCCGTACTTCCCGTCCGGGTGCCAGACGGAAGAACTTCTTCGGCGGGTTCTCCATGAAGTCATCGCGTTCGATATAGAGTTCGCGGCCGAAGATGATCGGGCGCGTTCCAGCGGACGGGTCTTCCGGGTTGTTGATCGCCTCCAGCGTTTCGGTGCGTCCTTCAGGCCAGTTCTCGATCACCAGCTTCAGCGGACGCAGCACCGCCATGCGCCGCAATGCGGTGCGATTGAGCAATTCGCGGACGGAGTATTCGAACGCCGCATATTCGGAACTGCTGTTCGCCCTGGTGACGCCGCTGCGGCGGACGAAATCGCGCAGCGCCGCGGCGGGAATGCCGCGGCGACGAACGCCAGCCAGAGTGGGCATGCGAGGATCGTCCCAGCCATTGACACGGCCCTCTTGCACCAGGCGTGTCAGGAAGCGCTTGGACATCACCATGTAGGCGATATTCAGCCGCGCAAACTCGTATTGGCGCGGGCGCGCCGGCACCGGCAGGTTCTCGATCAACCAGTCGTACAGCGGCCGGTGGTCCGCGAACTCCAGCGTGCATAGCGAGTGGGTGACGCCTTCGATCGCGTCCGACTGGCCGTGCGCGTAGTCGTAGGTCGGATAGATGCACCACTTGTTCCCGGTGCGCGGATGGGGGGCGTGCAGGATGCGGTACAGCACCGGATCGCGCAGGTTCATGTTTGGCGACGCCATGTCGATCTTGGCGCGCAGCACCCGGGCGCCGTTGGGAAACTCGCCGGCACGCATGCGGCGGAACAGGTCAAGGTTCTCCTCAATCGAGCGATAACGATCCGGGCTGTTCTGACCCGGCTCGGTCAGCGTACCGCGCTGACTGCGCATCTGGTCGGGCGGCGTATCATCCACATAAGCCTTGCCCTCCAGGATCAGGTACTCGGCCCACTCGTAGAGTTGCTCGAAATAGTCCGAGGCATGATGGAGATGCTGTCCCCAATCGAAGCCCAGCCAGTGGACGTCGTGCTTGATGGCGTCGATGAACTCCTGTTCCTCCTTGGTGGGGTTGGTGTCGTCGAAGCGTAGATGGCAGCGCCCGGCATATTCCTGGGCAACGCCGAAATTGAGGCAGATTGCCTTGGCGTGGCCTATATGCAGATAACCGTTTGGCTCCGGTGGAAACCGGGTGACGACTGTTTTCACCCGGCCGACCTCGAGATCTTCCTGGATGATGTCGCGGATGAAATCGCGACCGACTTCTGTGGCTACGGCGTCACTGGCTGACATGGTCTGCTGTCCCAAGGGGCATTACTAAAGTCCACCGGAGTGCTGCGCTGGGCTCGCAATGACAGTCAACCCGTGATCGCGATATCCGGGAATTCTTGCTTCAACCGTGGATAGAGTTCGCGCGCAAAGGTGCGGATCCCCAGCACCGTTTCGTCATGCTCCAGGAACCCGGCCTGCCCCATGATTAGCAGATGGCCGAAGCCGCCGACATGATCATACAGCCGCTTCACCTGCCGGTACACCTGATCCGGCGTTCCGGCGAACATGATGCCGGCCTCGATCGCGCCTTCTACGCTGGCAGACCTGCGGAAGGCGCTGAGGGGATGTTCGGCGCCACGCAACATCGCCACGTTTGCCTGCACCGGCACATAGCCGGGCGGATTGGCGAAGTGCGGGGGCACCTTGTTCGAGGTAACGTACCATAGCAGCTTTTCCGCACCGGCGTGTGCGTCCGCCTCGTTCGGCGCGGTGTAGACCATCGCGGCATAAGCCAACCGGTGCGCGGGCACGTCCTCGCCGCGTCCCGCCTCGCGCCAGCCACGGCGATAAGCGTCGTATATTGCTCGCGTGCCGTCGAACCCGGTGAGAAATGTCGCGTGCACGAACCCGCGTGCGCCGACATGCGCCGCACCGCCGGGACTGGTGGTGCTGATCCAGATCGGCGGGTGCGGCTGCTGGTAGCAGCGCGGCCAGATGTTCACCGCGCGATAATGGAAAAAGCGGCCTTCATGGCTGAAAGGGCCGTCATGCGTGGTCCACGCCTTGATGATGAGATCCAGCGCCTCCCACTCGCGCTCGTTCATGCGCACCGGATTGCTGTTCGCCGGCAGCACTTCGTAGGGCACACCGCGCACGAAGCCGGCCTCCAGCCGGCCGCGCGACAGCACATCGACCATCGCCATCTCCTCTGCCACCCGCACAGGCTGGCGGCGGTTGGCGATCGGATTGCCCAGGATCAACAGGCGCGCCTTCTTCGACAATCGGGCGAGTGCAGCGAGCACCAGCGGCGCGGCGGGATCGACACAGGTCGCGGTCTGGTGGTGCTCGTTGAGCATGATCTCCATGCCCTCGTCTTCCGCGATCAGCCATTCGTCGAGGAAGCGGTCGTACAGTGCGGCGCCCCTCTCGGGATCGTAGTGCCGATTGGGCAGGCTGACGCGGATCGAGGGATATTCGTCGGCCGGCGGCAGATAGGGATACGCGTTCTCGCTGAAATGCCAGGCCTTCATCACACCGCCTCCAGGAACTGCAGCACCAAGCGGGCAAATGCCTCCGGCTGCTCCAGATGCGGCGAATGACCGGCGCCGCGCATCGTCTCGACCCGCGCATTGGGCAGCAGGCGCGCATAGGCAGCGAGGTACTCGGCGGACACCAAGCCGTCGCTTTCACCACGCAGGAACAGCGTCGGTGCCGAAACGCGGTGCAGGCGGTGGCGCAGCTTGGGATTGTGCATATACGGCTCCCACACGAGCAGCGCCGTGGTCTCGCGATTGCGAACGCGGATGGCGAGCTGGTCGTCGGTCAGCTTCGAAAGATCGACCTGCATGCGCGCTGGATCGTGATAGGAGATTCGCTCCAGCTCATCCGCCGGCATCGCATAGATATCCGGGATGTCGAGCCGGTCAGGCGGGCCGACCTTCACCCCTTCCGGCGCCACCATCACCAGCTTACTTACCCGCTCCGGCGATTTGGTCGCAAGCTCGGCCGCAATCCAGCCGCCTATCGAACAGCCGACGATGTCAACCTGCTGCAGTCCCAGCCGGTCCATCAGCGCCAGATGGATGTAGGCAATATCGTCACAGGTATCCAGCCAATCGGGCAGGCCTGACCGCCCGAAGCCAGGATGCGACGGCGCGATCAAGCGGTGCTTCGCCGACAGCAGGGGCACGAACGCCTGGTCAGGCTGGAAGCCGCCGCCACTGTGCAGAAACAGGATTGGCGGACCTTCGCCGGCCTCGAACAGTTCGAGCTCAACGCTGGCTATTGGAATGATCTGCCGCGGCACGGAAAACCTCCTCAGGGCCCGGGGCATTGTAGCCACCCTTGCATCTCCGGTCACGGCGCCGGCACAGTGGTGCAAGGAGGATCATCCATGCTGTCAGCGGAAGACAACGATCTGCTCTGTCGCGTGGAGGGCGAGGCGCCGATGGGACAGATCATACGGCGCCACTGGTTGCCCGCGTGCCTTGCGGAGGAGGTGGTTGAACGCGACGGCGACCCGGTGCGTGTGCGCCTGCTCGGCGAGGACCTGATCGCGTTCCGCGACAGCGACAGTAGGCTGGGGGTGATTGGCGAGTACTGTCCGCACAGGCGAGCATCGCTGGCGCTGGGACGCAACGAACGGTGCGGCCTGCGCTGCCTGTATCATGGATGGAAGATCGATGTGGCCGGGAATGTGCTGGAGATGCCGTCCGAGCCGCCCGAACTCACGCTTCAAGGAGAAGGTGCAGCACAAATCCTATCCGGTGCACGAAGCGGCCGGACTGGTCTGGGTATTTATGGGCCCGCGATCCGAAATGCGCCGTTCGAGCACACCGGTGTTCCTGCCCACCCAGGACACGCGGATCGCGATCGCCAGGATCATTGTCGACTGCAACTGGGCGCAGGTGCTGGAAGGCGCGATCGATTCGGCGCATTCCTCCACGCTGCATGCGTCGGACATGGTGCCGGCGCAGGTGGATGGCGCCAGCGTAGCAAACGATCAACTCTGGCTGCGACCGTCCACCGACCGCGCCCCGCGGCTGGTATTACAGCGCACATCGTTCGGCTTCCGCTACGCCGCGCTGCGCAGGCCGATCCGCGATGAAGCGACCCACATGTATGTCCGTACCACGCTATTCATCGCGCCATTCACCGTGCTGATCCCGGGCAACAACCTCTACGGCATGGCGATCCAGCAGGTGCCGATGGACGATACCCATACCGCTTTCCATTTCATCGCCTTTGGGGGCGAGACCATGCCCGATCCCTCGACCTGGCGGCGGTTTCTTGGAGCCGAGGTCGGCGTGGATGTAGATCGGCGGTTCCGCAAGATACGCACGCGGGACAATGACTTCCTGCAGGACCGCGCGGCGATGCGGAATGGAAACTTCACCGGGATCCGCGGCATTCCCAACCAGGACATCGCGATGTGGGAGACGATGGGGCCGATCGCGGACCGCTCGCAGGAGCGGCTTGGCGCGAGCGATACCGCGATCCTGCAGTTCCGTCGCATCATGGTAGAGGCGGCGCACGATTTCGTCGCAACGGCTCGGGTGATTGGACGAGGCGAGCCGCATATACCGCACGCTTGGCTGCGGTCGTTTGAGGGCGTGGTGGCGAAGACTGAGGATTGGCGCACGCTCGGTGTATTGCCTGAGGAACTGGCGCTGGCGTCGGCCAGTGAGGCGGCCGAATGAGCAGGCTCGCACTGTCCGTCGCGATCGGCGATTACGATCGGGTTCGGCCGCTGGTCGATGGCAGTGTGCAGATCGACGGCGTCGATCCGGTCTTCATGCTGCTGGAACCGGAGGAGATCTTCTTCCGCGCGTTCCGCCACACAGACTTCGACATCTGCGAGCTGTCGATGAGCAGTTTCACGGTGAAAACCGCGAACAGTGACTGCCCGTATGTCGGCGTGCCGGTGTTTCCCTCGCGGTCATTCCGACACAACTCAATCTACGTGCGGACCGATCGCGTCAAGCGGCCAGAGGACCTGAAGGGGCGTCGCATCGGGGTCCCTGAATATCAGGTAACTGCGAATGTATGGACGCGCGCGGTGCTGGAAGACGAGTACGGCGTGAAGCCGTCGGATGTGACATGGGTGCGGGGCGGATACGAGCAGCCAGGCCGCATCGAGAAGATCGCGCTGAACCTGTCGCCAGATGTGCGGGTGGACGATGCGCCGGCGGGTGCCACCATCTCCGGTATGCTGGCGGACGGCGAAATCGATGCGGTGATCGGTCCGCGTGCGCCATCCTGCTTCGGTCGGCATCCGCATGTCGGTTGGCTGTTTCCCGATCCAGCCGCCGCAGCGTCCGCCTGGTTCAGCAAAACGCGCATCTTCCCGATCATGCACATCCTGGGTATTCGCCGCCCGCTGGCCGAGCGGCATCCGTGGCTACCGGTTGCCGCGATGAAGGGGTTCGAGCAGGCCAAGGCGCGGGCTTTGGCGAAGCTTGCCGAGGTGGCGACATCGAAAGTGACGCTGCCGTTCGTGGACGAGCATCTGCACATCACGCGGCGGCTGATGGGCGACGATTTCTGGTCCTATGGCCTGGAAGCGAACCGCCATGTGCTGGAAGTGTTCCTGAAGCGACACCACGCGGAGGGGCTGTCGTCGCGGCTGCTGACTCCGGAGGAGTTGTTTCATCCTTCCACGCATAAGACGCATCGCATTTGACCGCGGGAGTCACGATCCCGTCCGCTGTCTCGATTGATCGTCCAAATTGCGGCGCGTATGGCCGGATAGCCGCGATTACCCTGCTTGTCTGTACTCAGAGCGCCAGGGCCACATCCTTCGTACTGGTGGCCGCCTCGACGGCGTCAGCAAACCTGGCGCAGAGCGCGGTGCGATGCGGCAAGTCAAACATGCTTTCATGATCGCCCTCTACCTGCACAACCGACAGATCCGAACAGCGCGCACCCCAGCCCAGATCCGGAGCTTTTTCGGCTGTTGCTAGCTGTGAGCGGGCGAAGAACAATACGGTGGGAACATCGATCTGTGCGGGAGGCCCGCGGTCGTGCCAGCGCAACTGCGCCTTCGTGCGCAGGGCACTCCGCATGCCGCGATTGAAAGCGAACTCGGCCCGTATCGACAGAAGCGGACGCCAACGCCTGCTGTGCCGCAGCGTACGTTCAACGCCGACCAGATCACGCGCACACTTGGCAAGCAGACGCCCGAAGGTTGTTGTGAACTTGTCATGCACCACGTCTTCCATGACGTCGCGCCAATGCGACCGCTCATCGGCTATACGACGTAGGTCAGTGTCGAATATGCCAAGGAAGCCCGGTCTCCTGCCCAGATGCAGTCAACCTCGATGCGACAGCAAAGGCCACGTCACCGCCGAATGAATAGCCGGCCAGTAGCAGCGGGTCGGGGGGATTAGCCGCACGGATCTGAGAAATCGCCGCGTCGACGAACAAATCGAAATTGTCCCTGCCACTAACCATGTCTGGCCAGTCCGGATATTCGATCACGACGAAACGCAGGCGGTCGTTCAACGCATCGCGAAACCTCGCAAGGCGAGGCTCGTCGCCATCCAAACCCGGCAGCAGAAAGACGGTTGGCCGCCGGTCAACGACATCGGCGCCAAGCCGGGCGCGCTCTGCCCGGAGAATGCCGATCAAATCGTTCGGATCCATGTCTCCAGTGAACAGTTCGAGCGGCAGGCGACGACCGAGCGCTGTTTCGAGTGACAGGACAAGCTGCAGCAGCTTCAGCAAATCACCGCCGGCATCCTCAAAACTGATTCCTTCGTCCAGCGAGCGGTGGCCAAGCACGGAGCGCCAGGCCCGGTAAACCGACCGGCGGATTGGGTCGCCGTCGCATGACTTCTCGCGCGAATCGCCCTGTGCGACTTCGGCCTCTCGGTCCATCGTTTCGAGTGCGCGCTGGTCCAACTTGCCGCTAGGAAGCTGCGGTATGGACTCCACCATATGGATTCGGGCCGGACGCATTGGCGGGGGCAGCACACCACGTAGTGCTGCACGGATGCGGGGTCGGAACGATGGTGCTCGGCTGTGTTGGAACAACGAACGCGGCCAGCGTTACCGCTTTACCAGTCCGGCGGGCGATCACTGCCGCGTTTCTGATTTCTGCGAGGTCTCGCAACGCTGCCTCAACCTCGGCCGGCTCGACACGCATCCCGTTGACCTTCACCTGCCGATCCTTGCGACCAACGATGGTGCAAACGCCTTTGGCGTCGATATGAGCCAGGTCGCCTGTGTGTAGGACGCGGATCGACGGATCGGCCTCATCCGGACGGATGTAGCCTGCTTTGCAGAGACCGTTTTCCCATTGCCCGAGTGCGATGAAACGGCTTCGCAGCACCAGTTCGCCGACATCGCCCTGGCGAACTGGGTGACCCTTCGGGTCCAGCACCGATGCGCTGTTGCCCGGCAGCACATAGCCGACAGGCACGAATGGGCCGTTCGGTATCGCATCGGCTGGCACGAACCACTGCGTGCCAGTGGACTCCGTTGAGCTATAGCCGATCTGAAGATAACAGGTGGCAGGAAGGGCGCTACGGAACAGCTTGATGTCGCTCCAGAACGTGACCTCGCCGCCGATGCGGACAATACGCAAGCTCTGCAGTAGATGGCTCGCATCCGCTTGCCCGGCGATCAGTTCCCGCAAGACGCTTGGCACCGAATTGAATATGGTAATTCCTGCATCACGGATGGAGAGAGCAATCTCGCGCAGACCCTCGCGCTGCGGATCCAGCACGTACAGTGTGGCGCCGATAAGCAGGGCGGTCAGGCCCTCTCTTGTACCGGCGATGGTGCAGGGGGAACTCAGTGAAAGGAAATTATCGCCAGCGTGCAGGTGGCAAGCATTCACGTATTGCGCGATACGCTGCAGTAGTGCCACCTCGTTGTTGGCGATACCTTTCGGTCCCCCCGTACTGCCCGAGGTGTAAAGGACCAGCGCGACTCGGTCCGGTGCAGGGGCTGCGGAAGGTGTCCAATCAAGTGGCCGGTCACTGCCAAATTCATCGATGGCGATACGATGCAGTGTCGCAGGGATGACCTCGGCGCCGGGGTCGAAGGCAGTCTGCGTGATCACCGCGACCATACCGGAATTGTGCAGAATTTCTGCGTTGCGGGCGGCAGGATGGTTTTGATCGAGCGCCACGTAGGGGCGACCGGCCGCAAGACAGGCCATGATCGCGACCCAGAACGAAGCTGAGCGCGGCAACAAAATGCCGATTGCACCTGATCCTGGAGACTCGCTCTTTATCCGGTCGGCCAGGCGGAACGTAGCAGTCCGGAGGGCCGCGTAGCTGAGCGCCCCGCTGTTATCGACTATGGCTGTACGATCAGCGTAGCGGTTGGCCGCCTCAAGGAAACGAGGTATAATCCCTTGGTGCACCCAGGCTTCCTGGAACGGCTCGAACTCAACTTCTCGAGGCCCATGCAGGTCCAGCGATATAGGCATGTCCACTACCCTCTGGCCGACAGACCAGTCGCGAAGGGCGTTCCCCCGTTGCGCCGAAACCTCTCGCATAGAACGGACGTATCGTGCTCGGGGCACCAAACTGCCGCACAGTTATCATCGCCTTGTGGTTGTAGTTTCCGAGGTTCCGCGCGCATTTGCAACTTCAACTGTAGGGGTAGCGTGGTTTAGCAAGGCACCGGTTATCACTTACCATCTAAGCCGGGAGTCGAAATTCACAAGCTATGCACGCGTTTCCCACCCCGAAGTTGACCCAAGCCCGAGCGGGGCTTTCATTGGCCCACATGCTCATCAGATTTCGTAATGGCTGACGACCGGCATCACCTGCTATGGATGCTGTCTCCGTCGTTCGGTTTCGGTGGCGCACTGAAGGTGCGTTTGGGGGGTAAGGACTAACATGCACGCCGGAGATGTATGGCAACTGACCGGACGCCCCCGTTGCTGAGCGAGCGTGCAGCCTTTGTTCCTTCCTCCGATGCTGCGGCGGTCTGGCTGCGCTGGCGGCATCTGCTGCTTCGGGCGTTGAGGCGGCCAGTTTATGCGCTGTATGAACGGCGGCTGCTCACCCAGGTGCGATTGCGACCACCACCGCGCCATGTCGGCATTATCCTGGATGGTAATCGCCGTTTTGGCCGAATCTCGGGTGTCGTAGATCCGCTGCGCCTCTATGCTCCGGGCGCCCAGAAGTTGGACGATCTGCTCGACTGGTGCGGCGAACTGTCGATCCCGGCGGTGACCCTATGGGTGTGCTCGACTGATAATCTGGCACGCGAGCCGCAGGAGGTCGCAGGCATTCTGGGCGCACTGGAACTGAAGCTGCGCGCCCTGGTGCATGACCCGCAGATCCACCGGCGCCGCGTGCGCGTTCAGGCGATCGGAAGGCTGGAGCTGCTGCCCGAGAGTACCGTCGCGGCAATCCAAGCGGCCGAGGCCGCCACCGCCGGCTACGATGCAATGCTGCTGTCGATCGCCGTCGCCTATGGCGGACGTGAGGAGATCGCCGATGCGGTGCGTGAGATGCTAGCCCAGGCACTCAGAGAAGGCGTTCCCCTTGCCCAGGTGATCGAAGAGGTCTGCCCGGAACGAATCGGGCGGCACCTTTACCTTGCCGAGATGCCGGAGCCGGATCTGATCATCCGCACCAGCGGCGAGCTGCGGCTGTCAGGCTTCATGTTGTGGCAGAGCGCATACAGCGAATTCTACTTCTCCGACGTGCTGTGGCCAGCCTTCCGCAAGATCGACTTCCTGCGCGGCGTGCGCGCATTCCAGCAGCGCCGCCGACGTTACGGCCGTTGACCCAGCGCGTGCCTGCGCAGCCGCGGCAGATACCCACGCAGGAAGGTTCGCAACGAACCTTGCAGCACGTCGTGCTCGCGTCGCAGCGCGTCGTGCTCGCGCCGTAACGCGTCGTGCTCGCGCCGTAACGCACCGAGCTCCTCTTCCAGCAAACCCAGCCGCCCCTCGGCGTGCTCTGCCCGTTGCCGCTCTGCAAGGGCTTCGGCCTGAACACGGCCGCACTCCGCCTCGGCCTGTTCGGCTCGCAGTCTCGCCGCGTCGGCAGTACGCCGGGTTTCGTCATGTCTCATCGCGAGCGAACGTGAGCTCGCTCGCCAGCCGCGTGGCTTCTGCGGCGTGCGCATCGCGCTCGACCGTCAAAGTGTCGTGGCGAGCACGCAAGTGAGCCAATCTTCGGCGGAGGACCTCATGCTCATCGACCGACCGAGGCGAATAGGCGGGGGCGGTGAACGTCTCGCCGTCGCGATCGCGCACAATGCCGAGTGCCACATAACTGGCATCGAGCGATGCACAGACGCGCTTGAACTCCGCCGCAGCATCCAGTCCACGCTCTTCTTCCCAGACCTTGAGCCGATCAATCAGGTCGTAGGTTGCGCGCAGCACGGAAACTGCTTCCGGGTAGCCGCCGGGCGAGACGTCGTGCGTCAGCGACAGCCAGTGGTCGATACGCTCACGGGCGAAACGGACCAGGCTGCGCCCGTCATCCGATACCCGTTCCCGATCGAGCCGTGATGTATAGCGGTTGGTCTTCTCGATCCACTGCGCCACATCCAGGTGCGAAAGATTATGGATCGCCGCGCCTGTATCCGGGGGCAGCCGCAAGACGCTGTCGGAGTGCACCTCTGTGCCGCCATGCACGGTGCCGCCGAACGTCACCGCACCGCGACGAAACAATCGGATCTGGTGTTCGGGCCAATAATACGCCGCCTCGTCATGCGTGCCGAGAATGTAGTGGCGCAGTAATAGTCCATAAACTTCGGCGCGCGGCGCGGCCAATTCGGCCTGAATGAAGCGAATCGCCTCGGGGCTGAGGCACTCGTCATCATCGAGGCACAGGATCCACTCGTGTTCACATTGCGCGATCGCAAAGGCGCGCGTCTCTTCCACCGTTGGGGACCACGGCACGGTGATCACCCGGTCCGCGTGCCTGGCGGCGATCTGGGCGGTGTCGTCGATGGACGATTTGTCCACGACAATCACCTCGTCGGCGAAGCCAAGCCCGCGCACGCACGTGCCGATCAGCGGTGCACGGTTGTAACTCACGACCACGGCGCTCAGCTTTGCGCGCACCGCCGGCTCTCCGGGCCCATTGTCTTTCGGCGTAATTCAGACCTCCGGCGGTTCAGCCTTTGGTCATCACGCTCTAGTTCAGTCTGGTGCGCAACTCGTCCATCGCACCGCGAATGCGGTTGGCAGCCGCGCCCTCGGGCACCAGCGCGAGGAAATGCTCGAAGCATCGCAATGCGGCTCCGACGTGATCGAGGCGTTGGTTCATGACCGCGGCCTGACGCCAGAGATCGGCGCGGTCCGGCGCCATGCGCAGCATGTCTTCGGTGCAGGCCAACGCGCCGGCCAGATCGCCGCCTTGCAGCCGCCGGGTCACGATATTGTTCTGCAATCGCAGCAGCACCCCGCGCGCGTTCATCGGCCGGAGCAATCCGGGGCGCAATTCCGCACTCTCCCCTTCGACCCGCTTCAGCAGCACGCGCAGATCCCGCGCGTCGAGCGTCACGCCGCCGCCGAACACATCGATGACGGCCTGCACGCTTCGACCCTCCAACGCCACAAGGAAGTGCGCCGGGAAATCCACCCCATGCGCGCCCCATCCCGCGGCGCGTGCGGTATGCAGCCAGATGATACCGAGAGCGACAGGCAATCCCCGGCGCCGGTTGATCACACTGATCAGGTTTGCGTTGGCCAAATCGTCGTAGGTTTCGGCATCGCCGGCGTAGGCGTATCGCCCGGCGATCAGACCCGCGAGCGCCTCGGCGCGCATCGACAAGTCATCGGTGCCGATGGTCCTGGCAAGCTCCACTGCGTCGCGTGCCAGGTCCGACAGATGCGCGCGCGCCGCCTGCCAGTCGGCACCCGGTGCATCGATACGGGCGAGCTGCAAGGCTGCGTCGCCGATATCAATCTCCGTGTCCGGCAACAGGCCGATCGCCTCCAACGCGGCGCGTGGGTCACTCATGCGCAGCAGTGTGGGGGTGACGGCGGCCGGGTGCAAGTGATCCTGGCTCTCCGATCAAGACGCAGAGGCGCAGCGGTGAACAAAACCGCTGCGCTCCTGCAGGCCGTAATCACTCGGCTGCCGGCAGGTAGATCTCCTTGCCCTTTTCGACAAATTCCTTGCCCTTCTGTTCCAGCCCCGCCAGCCGCTCCGCATCCTGCCGCAGGTCCTGCGTGATCTTCATCGAGCAGAATTTCGGACCGCACATCGAACAAAAATGCGCAACCTTGTGCGCCTCTTTCGGCAGCGTCTCGTCGTGGAAGTTGCGCGCGGTATCGGGATCGAGCGACAGATTGAATTGATCCTGCCAACGGAACTCGAATCGCGCCCGGCTGATCGCATCGTCGCGCAGTTTGGCCGACGGATGGCCCTTCGCCAGGTCGGCGGCATGCGCGGCAATGCGGTAGGTGATCACGCCGGTCTTCACGTCGTCGCGGTTCGGCAAGCCGAGATGCTCCTTCGGCGTCACGTAGCAGAGCATCGCGGTGCCGAACCAGCCGATCATCGCCGCACCGATCGCGCTGGTGATGTGGTCGTAGCCCGGTGCCACGTCGGTCGTGAGCGGGCCGAGTGTATAGAAGGGCGCCTCACCGCACTCGCGGAGCTGCTTGTCCATATTGACCTTGATCTTGTGCATCGGCACGTGGCCGGGCCCTTCGATCATGACCTGGCAGCCCTTGTCCCAGGCGATCTTGGTCAACTCGCCCAGCGTCTCCAACTCGGCGAACTGCGCAGCATCGTTGGCGTCCGCCTGCGAGCCGGGTCGCAGACCGTCGCCCAGTGAGAACGACACGTCGTATTTCCGCATGATGTCGCAGATCTCGTCGAACCGCTCGTAAAGGAAGCTCTCCCTATGATGCGTCAGACACCAGCGCGCCATGATCGAGCCGCCGCGCGAGACAATGCCGGTGACCCGCTTGGCGGTGAGCGGGATATAGCCGAGACGCACGCCGGCATGGATAGTGAAGTAATCGACGCCCTGCTCGGCCTGCTCGATCAGCGTGTCCTTGAACACCTCCCAGTCGAGCTTGTCGGGCTCGCCATCGACCTTCTCCAGCGCCTGGTAAATCGGCACGGTGCCGATCGGCACCGAGGCATTGCGCAGAATCCAGCCGCGAATGTTGTGGATGTTGCGTCCGGTGGACAGGTCCATCACCGTGTCGGCGCCCCAGCGGGTCGCCCACACCAGCTTCTCCACTTCCTCCGCTGCACCCGACGTTACGGCGGAATTGCCGATATTGGCGTTGATCTTCACCAGGAAATTGCGGCCGATGATGACCGGCTCGAGTTCCGGATGGTTGATGTTGGCGGGGATGATGGCGCGGCCGCGCGCGACCTCGTCGCGAACGAATTCGGGGGTGACGAACTCCGGGATCGAGGCGCCGAAGTCCTCGCCGTCCGCGCGCCGTTCAGCCGCGCCATCCAACGCCCTTTGCCGCCCAAGGTTCTCGCGGTGCGCGACGTAGATCATCTCCTCGGTGACGATGCCGGCGCGCGCGAACTCGAATTGCGTGACCAGTTGGCCAGGCTTGCCGGCCCGCACCGGATGCTCGGCCGGGCAGACAGGAACCAGGCGATCGCCGGACGCGCCGCCATTGTCCGCGTCCTTCACTGCGCGGCCGCCGATGCGCTCGAAGCCGCGCTTGGCGATCCACTCGCCGCGCACCGGCGGCAGGCCGGCTTCCAGGTCGATGGTGATGGCGGGATCGGTGTAGGGTCCGGACGTGTCGTAGGCGCGATAGGGTTCCTCGCGCGCCGTCGTTTCCAGCGCGATCTCGCGGAACGGCACGTTGATATCCGGACGGCCCTCGGGCGAGGTGTAGATCTTGCGGGAACCGGCGATCGAGCCGGTGGTGACGCTGCTCGGACGGGCCGCGGTCTTCGACTGGACGGTCATCGACGTCTCCTCAATCGCGCTCCTGGGTCTGCGGGGCGAAGGAGGGTGAAGCGTCGATAGAAGCACCCGTCCCTACGCCGGCATGACCCGGTTCAGGTTCAAGGGTCACCGCGCCGCCGTTTGAAAAGCGGATGTAGCGGTATCTCAGCCCCTGTTCGGCGGGGCCCCCCTCGGTAGCCGAATAACATGCTGTCGGCTGGGGGCGGTGTCAAATGGATGACGGGCGGTGTGGCTAGTGGTCAACATCAGACGGGTGCTACCTTCGTTAATCGCAATTGGAGCCGACCCAAACTCGAGATCAATGCCGCGCTCGTGCTCTCTAATGGCAGGCACTGGTTCAGCAACGTAGCATATCGTAAGCAGTAGAGCGGGCTATGGTGGGGTGTGTCAGAGTAGCGGGGTCCCGCTGGGCATCAGGTGCCAGCCGTCACACCGCGATCTCGTTGAGTTCCTTGCACGCGTTTTCCGGGCTGTAGAACCAGATGACCGCCGCCATGATCACGAGAAGCACGGGGATCAGCAGAAACGCAGCGACGAAGGAGCCGGTGACGCTGCGCAACCATACTGAAACGAACGGCCAAAGCACAACGCCGATGAAGAACGCCACGGACCAGGAAAACCCGTTGCCGACGCCGCGTGTGCGGGTCGGGTACATCTCCGCTGTGTAAGCGGTCACCGGCCCCCAAACGCCAATGAAGCCGAACGACCAAGCCATGCCCAAGAGCCACAAAACCAACTTGCCCTCGGCGAAGATCCAGATGGTCAGGAAGAACGCAGCCTCCAGCAGCAGAATGCCGAAGCCAAGCCGGCGCCCAAGGCGGTCGATCATCCAGCCGCCCAACCAGAAGCCGAGTGTGGAGAACAAGGCCCACCAGATGTAGAAACTACCGTATTCGGCGGTCGTCCAGCCGTGCTGTTGCACCAGGAACAGCGGCATCCAGTAGCCGACGGTGCTGTAGGACACCAACGCCATACTGGCGACGAAGGTCGCCATCAGCGTGTTCCGCCGGAGATCAGGGCAGGAATAGCTGCCGGATGCCGGGCTTCCGGGCCTTGTCGATCCACTCCTGGTCCGCGGCGGTCAGGGCATGGCCACGCGCCAGTCGTGCCTGGATACGATGCTTGCGGTCCTGCGTGCGGACCCAATAGGGCGATTCGGGACACAGCAGGCGAACATAGACTGCGAGAAGCGCCACGGCAGCGGGCAGAATGTAGGCCATTCGCCAGCCCCACGCAGTCACCACGAAGGTCACGATCGTTCCCGCCAGTGCGGCCCCGATGCCCCACGCAGAGCGATCCACGCTCAACACGAAGCCGCGCAGGCGGGCAGGCCAAGTCTCCGCCACCAGCATCGATCCAACCGCCCACTCGCCGTTCAATGCAAACCGCACGACGGAATAAAGCACAATGAACCAAGTCCAACTCGGCGCTAGCGCGATCGCCGGCATGGCCACAGAAAAGATAGCGATGTTCAGGGCTAGAATGTTGCGGCGTCCAAAGCGATCGGCCAGCCAGGGCCACGCAAACAGCCCGATGATGCTGATCAGGCCGGTGATCTGGATGCCGTTCCTGTAGGCAGCAAGATCAATCTCGAACTCTTTCAGCAGCAGCGGGGCAACCAGCGCGAGAATGGCGCCGTCCATTCCGTCAAAGCCCCAACCAAGACCATTGGCCCAGGCGATGTGCCAATGTGTCGCCGTGACGCGACTTGCGTCAGCGGCATTGCGGTAGAGCTGTGAATTAAGATGCTTCGTCTCGAGCGGCCCAACGGCATCGGTCCCACCGAACGCGGTCTCGGTTACCAAATCGCTTGGCATTCTCACGTCCTCCCGGTTCTTCGTTTTGCTTTTGCCGAGCGGGTCAGAAACAGCGGCCCAGCCATATGGCAAACCCGAGGCTTGGCATGATGAACAGTAACTCGGCCCTTGTCACGTCAGATGAGCACACGCGCCATTGCTGGAATTCCCGCTGTGTCTACACGTGACGACGGCAAATTCGATGGCTGGAAAGTTTCAGAAGCTCGCCATCCCCCACATCAGCCGCGGGAGCCAGGCTGGGGCGATCCGCGCCGAACCCGCAGCGTCTGGCCCACCGATCGGTCCCTACGGCGTTCTGATTGCCGGTCAGGCGAAATCGCGGGACCTCACACTGATCAGCCGCAATGTGGGCGCGTTCTCGCGTGTCTCCGGCTTGCGGGTGGAGAACTGGGAGACCTGATCCAGGTCGGCCCCTCGCATTCCCCAGTGGGCTGCGCCAGAGTAAGTCGCCGGCGCTGAAGGGGCCAATCATGCAAGCCATCCGCATCGACCGCAGCAAGCCGCTTTGCGATGAGCCCAATTGCGGCCACAACCGCTATCACCCCGACATCGCGCCTGTTGTCGAAATCGGCGAAGGCGAAGAGATCGCGCTGGAAACCCGTGATGCGCTTGATGGGCAGATCACGCCTGCGACAACCATCGCCGACTTCCCGGCACTGAATGCCGGCGCCGTGCACCCGCTCACCGGCCCGGTATTCGTCAAGGGCGCGCAGCCAGGGGACATGCTGGAGATCGAGTTCACCGACATCATCCCGCAGCCCACCGCGTTCAGCGCCATCATGCCGGGCCTGGGTTTCCTGCGCGATGTCATGACCGAGCCCTATCTCGTGCACTGGCAGATCAAGGACAACTGGGCGACCTCGGCGCAGCTTCCCGGTGTGCGTATCCCCGGTGCGCCGTTCATGGGCGTCTCCGCCGTCGCACCTACCGCCGAACAACTCGCCGCCTGGACCGCGCGCGAGCAGCGCGTGATCGATGCCGGCGGCTTTGCGCTGCCACCCGACGCCAATGGCGCGGTGCCCGCAGGTCGCTGCGGTCTTACCGGCCTGCGCACGCTGCCGCCGCGCGAGAACGGCGGCAATTTCGATGTGAAGCAGCTCACCAAGGGTGCGAAGCTGTTGCTTCCCGTGTTCAAGGAAGGCGCGCTGTTCTCCACCGGCGACGGCCACTTCGCGCAGGGCGATGGAGAGGTCTGCGTCACCGCGGTAGAAATGGGCGCTACCGCCGTGGTGCGCTTCAAGGTTCACAAAGGTCTGGCAAACCGCAGGAAGTTCACCGCCCCGGTGTTCTCGCGCACGAACTATTTCGCCGATCCGCGCTTTGCCGCGCCGGAGCGCTTCCTAGGTGTGATGGGCATGCCGATCAACGGCGGCCGGCGAGATCGAGGCGGAGAACCTGACGCTCGCCTGCCGCAACGCCGTGCTGAACATGATGGAGCTGCTGCAGGAGCGCGGCTTCTCGCGCGAGCAGGCTTACGTGATCTGCAGCGTCGCCGTCGATCTGCGCATCTCCAATGTCGTGGACGTGCCGAACTACGTCGTATCCGCGCTGCTGCCGGAGGCCATCTTCGACGGCGATTGAGGGTCGCACGGGGCCGGGCGACGATAGCGCACCCGCTTCGCGCAAGCTATCGCCTCTGGGTAATCTGCGGCTGAATCTGTGCAATCTGTGTTGCAGACTTCTCCGCCCGGCGCCGCTACTTCATCCCAGTGATCGACGCCGAGACTGCGCGAGGATCGCGCATCGGCCAGCGTCCCGCATCCACCTGCGCGATGAACGCACCGACGACGCGATTGAACTCGTCGGGGTCCTCGATATTGATGGCATGACCGCAGTTGGGCATCACCGAAAGCGCCGCGCTGGTGATGGTCTGCTTCATCAGCAGCCCCGGCGCCAGGCAGGGCCAGTCCTCATCGCCGGTCAGGATCAGCGTCGGCACTGTCAGCGCCTTCATCTGCTCCATCAGGTCGTAGAGCGAAGGCCGCTCGCGTTGCACGCCAAGCTGCGTGTTGCGCGCGCCCAACGCCGAATGCTCCGCCAGCATCCGCTTGAACTCGGCGAATCCGCGCGGGTCCTTGTTCTGGAACTGCACGCGCGTCGGGCCGTAGGCGTATTTCTCGGCAAACACCTGCATGCCCTGTTCGGTGATGAACGCCGCGATCGTTTCCGCCTCGGCGCGGAACCGCTCGGTCTGCCCGCGCTCCGCCCCATACCCGCACCCCGCGACGCACAGTGACAGGGCGCGGGCCGGATGACGGAAGCCAAAATGCAGCGTGGCAAACCCACCCATCGACAGGCCGACGACATGCGCCTTGGAGATCTGCAGGTGGTCCAGCACTGACTTGATGTCGTCGGCCGCCCGCGCCTGCGAATACTTGCCCACATCGTCCGGCACGTCTGATGGCGGGTAGCCGCGCGCATTGTAGGTGATGGCGCAATAGCGCTGGCCGAAATGCCGCATCTGCGGCTCCCAGCTCCGGTAATCGCCGGCGTACTCATGCACGAAGATCACCGGCTGCCCCGCACCCGTCTCTTCGTAATAGAGCCTCACCCCATCATCGGTCATCGCATGCGGCATCGTCATCCCCCTCCCTGATCATTCTTGAATGCTGCGTCGGGAATATACTCCGGCTCGGGCGCTCCAGAAATATCGGGTGGGATGACCAGCGGCGACAGCCCGGCCGGCGACGCGTAGTAAGAAAACCGCTGTGCCCGCATGCCCGCCGCGAAGCCATTGCAGGCACGGCTCCACAGCTCGCCAACCGCAAACTCGGGACGGTACGCTATGTCAGGAAGATCGCCCAGGACAGTGCTGCGGCCGGGTTCCAGGAACACGGCGGCGATGGCGCGGCCGGAGCCATCGCGCAGCTTGACCACAACTGGCAGCGGGCCACGGTTGCTGAGCGCGACCTGCGCTGGTCCCGTGGCGCTGCGCCCGAGGATCTCGCCGTTGCCAGGCGCGGGGCCGGCATCGTAGGCGCAGTAGACACGTCGCGCCTCGTCGCGGTCGCCCGCGGTCACGCGTGCCGCGTCGATGAAGCCGCTGCTGCCATCAGCGAGGCGGATCTCCATCAATCCATGCTGCGGAACCAGGTTCAAGGCCTGGACCGGGGTGAACGCGGCAACATGACCGGCCGGCACATAGGCATCGCGTGCCGCATCATGGCGCCACAGCACGGCATCGGTTCCAGGCAGCACGTAATGCGTACTTGGCCCCGTCGCCGGCACGCTTGCCGGCGCTGGCCGCGCTCCGGTTGATCGCCCGGGCGGGGCGACGGGCCGAATCTCCGGGCCAGTGGGCGTCGGAGGTGAGCGGTTGACCTGCACCAGGGTCATGGCCAACGCCAGGCACAGCACGCACCCGAACGCGGCCCATACGGCAGGCGGCAGGTCTGACAGGCGAGGCCAGCGCGACACCGCTTCAGGCACCTCGGGAGCATCCGCCGACACGGTCGCGGCGGCGCGGGCCGCACGATCATAGGCGGCGCGGCGTTCGGCATCGCCAACAACGTCGTACGCCGCCTTGACGCGCATGAATGCTTCGGCGTCTCCACTGCCGGGAACGTCGGGATGCAGCAGACGCGCCTTGCGCCGGAATGCCGCGCCGATAGCCGCCAAGTCCGCGCGCGGATGCACATCCAGTGCCGCGTAGTACCCGGAAGGATCGTCGCTCATGGCCGGCGCGACTATACGCCCCTCTTGCGAGCTGGTGGCAGGACCCCTTCCCGTTAACCGGGCAATAGCAAATCCAGCGTAGAATACCACCCGGCGAAGGCCCGCTCGGTATTTGCGGGCGAAGACGATTTGAAAGGACACCTAGATGCAATCCACTGTCCGCAGTGCGTGGCGCCAATTCAATGAGCCGTTAGAAGGTCTAACCAATTGGATGTATCTCGATATCAAGGGCCTGGTGACCACCGGGATGGGCAATCTGATCGACCCGGTCGAGGCAGCGCTGTGCCTTACGTGGCACGCCGGCGACGAGACCATCGCCACGCCGGACGCCGTGCGGTACGAATGGAGCCGGATTAAAAACGACCTGGTGCTTGCGCATCTGGGCGCGCAGGCCGCGCGGCGTGTTGCCACACTGCATCTCGATGATGCTGACATCGGAACGTTGATCCTCGAGAAGCTCGATCATGACGAGGCGATCCTGAAAGCCAATCCGGCGTTTGCCGATTTCGACGACTGGCCGGCCGACGCCCAGCTTGGCCTGCTGTCGATGGGCTGGTCGATGGGGCCTGGGTTCGGGCCGCACTTTCCGCACTTCTCCTGTGCCTGCGCTGCGGGTGATTTTGCCACCGCAGCACAGGATTGCGCGATCAACACGGCCGGCAACCCGGGAGTCGCGTATCGCAACGCAGCCAATCGGCAGGCGTTCCTGTTCGCCGCAAACGCACCCGAGCCCGCGGCACTCCGCAGCCGCATCCCGCCCCTTTAGCGGGTCGCCCTTTAGCGGCTCGCCTTGTGAACCGGCGGTCGGCCGACTACTCATGGCCGCGTCGTCGCCGCCGGACAGGGAAGCGCCGTGCCCGCCATTTCGACGGCCATCGGCCGGTCCGACGCTGGCCGATGGCTCGCGTTCATCGTCATGCTCACCGGCGGCCTGCTGCCCTCGGTCGATTTCTTCATCATCAACGTCAGCCTGCCGTCCATCCACACCTCGATCGGTGCGAGCCCGGCCGAGATGCAACTGATCGTCTCCGGCTATGCGGCGAGCTACGCGGTATTCCTGATCACCGGCGGACGGCTGGGCGACCTGTATGGCCGCCGCCGGCTGTTCCTGATCGGCATGGCCGGCTTCGTCGCCACCAACACCCTGTGCGGGCTCGCCGCGACGCCGCTGCAATTGGTGATCGGTCGGGTGCTGCAAGGCGTGTCCGCAGCCATGCTGGTGCCCCAGGTGCTGGGCTCCATTCGCGCGCTGTTTCCCAGCCAGGCGGAACTCGCGAAGGCGCTCAGCTTCTATGGCGTGATGATGGGGCTCGCCGCATCGATCGGCCAGTTCTCCGGGGGCGCGCTGGTCGAGTGGAGCCCCTTCGGCTGGGGTTGGCGCACCGTGTTCCTCACGAAGCCGCCGATCGGCATCCCGATCATGCTGGCCGCCTGGCTGATCGTGCCCGAGACCAGCGCCAGCCGCAGCCGCCGGCTAGATATCGGCGGCGCAGTGCTGGTATCGCTGGCACTTGCCTGCCTGGTGCTGCCGCTGTCCGAGGGGCGCCAGCAGGGCTGGCCCGCCTGGACCCTGATCACGCTGGCGGCCGCGCCCCTGCTCGCCTGGGCGTTCGTGCGCTTCGAGGCGCGGCTGACCGCGCGTGGCGGCAGCCCGCTGCTCGATCTGGCGCTGATGGCGATCCCGAGTTTCCGCCGCGGCGTCCTGGTGGGCACGCTGTTCTTCTTCACCACCACCTTCTATGTGCTGTTCGCGATCTACGAGCAGGAGGGTTACGGCACCGACCCGCTGTTCACCGGCCTCGCCATCCTGCCCTACGGGATCGGACTGTTCGTCGGTCCGCTGCTCACCGCGCCGATGGCTCGACTGCGCCCTTGGCTGCTGACCATCGGCATGGCCATCCAGGTCGCCGGCTACGCCGGTGTCGCCGCCGTGGTGGCGGCCGGCTATGACGGCTGGCCCGTGGTGGTGACGGTGCTGATCGCCGGCTTCGGCCAGGGCATCGCCTATCCGCGGCTGTTCAACACCACGCTGGGCGACGTCGCACCGCATCAGGCGGGTGTCGCTGCTGGTGTGCTGACCTCCGCGCTGCAGATTGGTGCCGCGATCAGCGTGGCGGCAATCGGCAGCCTGTTCTTCGCCGTGCTGGGCAACGGCACCGGCCGCGATGCCTACGCCCATGCCTTCGGTATCGCGCAGGCGGCAACCAGCGCCGCACTGCTGATCGCGATGCTGCTGTCGATCCCGCTCAAGCGACCAACCACGATTACAGCTTGATCGGATATTTACGCCGCTCCGGCAGGAGTTGAACAGCGGCCAAAGCTGGAATGCCTAAATGGCTAACAGGGCGGGAAAACCTTGCTTATTCAGTGAGAGCCGTGGTTGCCTGCCGGGTTGGAGGTCGATGCTATGCCGGATCGCCCGGAAAAGCACCCTGAATACAGCCGCGTGGAACTCGCCTACGGAGTGGAATCTCCTGACGGGTGGGTACCCGCGGGGACAACGGGCACGGTCGTCCACATCTATCCCGGCGACGTGGCCTACGAAGTCGAGTTCACTCGCCCCGTCCAGACGGTTGCCACGGTAAAGGCGAGTTTCCTCCGAGACTGATGAGCGGGACGACGCCGCCGACCACGGTGCTTCCGAACGTCCATTTGGCCTCTGTCCCGGATGACAAGCTCACCGACTATCTGCTTGATCCAAACCACCCTGAGCGAAAAGCCGACTTCTTTATAAGGTTCGGTTTCCAACCGAGCGGGTGGCGTAGGCTTCGCGACGTCCTGAAAGAGCATCCGACCCTGAACCCCGTGGTCAACATCTCCCAAACTGGCTACGGCACCAAATATGAGGTGCAATGCACCATCCCCAGCCCTGACGGACGCAACCCTTGCATCCGCTCGTTCTGGATTATCAATATCGGTGCCAGCGTCCCCAAGCTGCTGACCGCCTACGCTCGCCCGTAGCGCCCAGGGCGCGCCGCGGTAAGTGGCGCAGGGATGAGTAGCCCCACATGGTCTGCCATTACCGCCCAAAGCGATCCGCAAACGTCGGAAGGGCCGAAGTGAAGTGCGGGCGTATTGTCTCGGTGGAACCGAAGTGACACTGGTTACTGCACTCCGAACAGGACGACACGCCGAACCCGTCAGAGATGACGACACGCCGAACCCGTCAGAGATCAAGACGTCCTTCGAGCGCGCGGGGATCAGGCGACCAACTGAAATAGCGATGGTTCACGCTGGGGGAGGAGTTCTCACCCGCGTCCCCGTTGCTGAAGGCGGTGCTGATCGCCGGCTTCGGCCAGGGCATCGCCTATCCGTGGCTGTTCAACACCACGCTGGGCGACGTTGACCGCATCAGGCCGGGGTCGCCGCCGGCGTGTTGACCTCGGTGCTGCAGATCAGCGCGGCGGCGATCGGCAGCCTGTTCTTCGCCGTGCTGGGCAACGGCACCGGCCGCGATGCCTACGCCCATGCCTTCGCCATCGCCTAGGCGGCAACCGGCGCCGCACTGCTGATCGCGATGCTGTTGCCGATCCCACGCTCGACCCATCGTCCTGTTTGAGCCTGGCGTCAGCCCTGCCACCCCGCCTTTCGGAGGCCTTCGAGCATGTGTTCGTGGTCCTCGGGACGGAACCAGGGCGGACGTGAACGCACTTGGAGTTCGAACGTCTGAAGTGAAATCTTGATTGCCGTCTGCAAAGCATCCGAGGCATCCTTGGCATGACCAAGCTGGCCGAGTGACGCCGCTAACCATCTGTATGCGGCTGGATGCTCAGGGTGGCGCGTAATCGCGTGCTTGGCTGCTTCGCGAGCGGCAACGTAATCTCTTTCGAAATAATGGGAAGTGGCGATCTGCCCGCGCAGATGCGCATCGCGCAGATCGTGTGGACTGAGCCGCAAGGTTCCGAGTATGGCGTCACGCCCTTCGCGTGGCCGACCGCCGTAGACCAGCAAAGCCGCCTTCACGCCATTTGCCTGTGGCGAATTAGGATTGTTCGCCAGCGCAAGTTCCGTCCATTCCCAGGCCTCCCGGAGGTTGCCAGATGTCCAAAGAGCGAACGCCATGATAGCTTGCGGATCGGCGTCGTTCGGGTCCATCTCGATGGCTACTCGTGCACGCTCAATGGCACGTCTTGCCACCTCACTTAACGGTAGCCCGCCATAAGACACGTTCTGCATCATAATCGACTGTGCCAGCGCCGCGTGGCCGCATGCGAGCGTGCAGTCCAGATCAATCGCGCGCTCGAGAAACTGACGAGCGACTTCATGATCGCTCGCCGTGCCTTTGCTCATATGCCACAGACCTCGCTGATACGCCTCCCAGGCGCCGAGGCTATCAGGCGGCCTCCGCAGGATACGTTGTAACTCCGCGTCAGCGACGGCGGGGACGATTGCCATGACGACCGCCGTCGTGATCTCGTCCTGCACGGCGAACACGTCCTCCAGCGCCCGGTCAAAGCGCTCCGCCCAGATGTGCTTGCCGGTCTGTGCCTCGATGAGCTGCGCAACCACCCGTACCCGGCCGCCGCTGCGGCGCACGCTGCCTTCCAGCACATAACGAACGCCCAACCCGCGGGCCACCTGCCTGATATCGACCGCGCGTCCCTTGAAGCTGAAACTTGAATTGCGGGCGATGACGAACAGCGAGCGGCTACGCGACAGTTCAGTGATGATGTCGTCTGCGATGCCGTCGGAAAAATACTCCTGCTCAGATCGCCGCTCATGTTGGTGAACGCCAGCACGGCGATGGACGGCTTATCCGGTAATGGCAGGGCTTCGCCAGTCCCATGCACCAGCGCCCGCTCGACTGACCCGGACACTTTTGTGGTGGCGCTCAGTCCCACCAGAAATGCCTCGACCGGCCGCGCGATGTTCTTCAGATTGAGAATGCCGAGGTCCTCGAAGGCGAGGTCCAGGCGGCCATGCACATGATCGCGCACCGATCGCGAGACACAGATGCCGCCCGGCGGGCACTCAGCCTTGGAGTCTCGCAGCCACATTCACTGCGTCTCCATGAAGGTCAGTCCCGTCCGCTATTGCGTCGCCAAGATTGATCCCGATGCGAAAGCGGATCGCTCTGTCCGGTGGCAGCTCGCCGTCGAGGATCGGCACCTCTTGTTGCACCCTCACCGCACACCGGACTGCACCATCGATGCTGTCGAAGACGACCAGCAGGGAATCGCCACCCGGTTTGGACGATTCTGCCACCATGCTCCTCGATTGCCAGGTCAATCAGGTTGGACCGGAGGGCACGCAGACGCTGGAGTGTCCCCGCATCGTCCAAACCGATCAGGCGGCTATAGCCGACCATGTCGGCATACATCACGGCAACCAGCTTCCGCCTGTCCGGTCGCTTGCTCGATCGGGGTTCGGCGCGTCGCTTCCAGACATGGACCACCCCGTTCACGGAAGGCGGCAGCTGACCGCTGCGCAAAGCTACCACTCGAAAGTTGCTTGCACGATAGGCGAAGATCGAGTGAGCGGCCCTCGCGCTCCTCCCCGCCAGCTCTCCGTGAAACCTTCCAGCAGATGCTTGTCGGCGCGTTCGGGTCTGTCAGCTAATCTAACCATGCTCCGGAACAAACTGCCGCACCCGCAACGCAATCCCGGCGCAAAGCGGGTGCCGGCAGCGAAGGATCCATCTTCCCAACAAAAGCGATATCGATTTCGACAATGCAAGACGCTTATGAGACAGAGGCGGCCACCCGAATCTGCTTCGCCCTGGACCGCCGACCCATCTGCGCGCTAAGCCCCTGCCGCATGAGCCGCACGGCGAGTTTGACGCGGACAACCTCCGAAACCGATATCAGCCTGACCCTGTCGCTGGACGGGTCGGGCCGGGTCGCAGATCGCCACCGGCATCGGCTTCCTGGACCACATGCTGACCGCGCTCGCCCGCCACGGGCTGTTCGACCTCACCGTGCAGGCCAAGGGCGACCTGCACATCGACTTCCACCACACCACCGAGGATGTCGGTATCGTCCTGGGCCAGGCCTTCGCCAAGGCACTCGGCGACAAGCGCGGCATTCGCCGGTTCGGCCACGCGCTGGTGCCGATGGACGAGACGCTGGCCGAGGCGGCGGTGGACATTTCCGGCCGCCCGTTCCTGGCTGGGACGTGACGTTCAAGCGACCGAAGATCGGCGAGATGGATACCGAGCTGTTCGAGGAATTCTTTCGCGCCTTTGCCATGAATGCCCTGGTCACGCTGCACGTCACCCGCCGCGCCGGCCGCAACGCCCACCATGTGGCCGAGGCGTGCTTCAAGGCGACCGCGCGAGCGCTGCGCATGGCCGTCGAGGCTGATCCGCGTGCCGCCGATGCCATACCCTCGACCAAAGGGGCCTTGTGAGGTTCTATACCGCGCATATTCGGGCGGGTGCCCCGCCGGTGCTGGTCCGCGAAGGCTTCAGTTGGGGGGCGCTGTTCTTTGGCCCGCTCTGGCTGGCAGCGCACCGCGCCTGGGTCGCCGCCGCGCTCTCCCTGGCGGCCTTTGTGCTGATCATCGTGTTGACCGATGACGGTGCTCGCGGCAGCGTTGCTGATTGCCTTAGTCGCGGTGCTGGGTCTGTCCGGGCATGACCTGCGCCGCTGGTCGCTTGACCATCGGGGATATCTGCTGTCGCAGGTCGTGGCGGCACTGGGACGAGCTGGACGCGACGGCGCGACTGTTGGAGCGGCGGCCGGACCTGAAGGGCCGCTACCTGCCGCCGCAGGACGCGCGATGATGGGCGGGTCAAGCCCGCCCCGATCCCCGGCACGAGGCCGGGGACATGCGACCACGGAAGGCCGGGCTGACGCCCGGAACGACACATGAAGGTGGCCGTGGTGGATTACGGCAGCGGCAACCTGACCTCTGCCTCGCGGGCGCTCGCCTTGGCCGCTAACCGCGCCGGCCTGAAGGCCGAGGTGCGGGTGACGGCAGACCCGCATTATGTCGCGACCGCCGACCGGATCGTACTGCCTGGCCAGGGCGCGTTTGCCGACTGCTCGCGTGGACTCGAGTCGGTGCATGGTATGCGCCAAGCGATGCAGCGTGCGACCGAGGCCGGCACGCCGTTCCTCGGCATCTGTGTGGGCATGCAACTCATGGCCCAACGGGGATTGGAACACGCGATCACCCCAGGGTTCGGCTGGATACAAGGTGAGATCGCCGAGATGGCGGCCCCAGGTCTGCGGCTGCCGCAGATGGGCTGGAACGTGCTGGATTTCGTTCCGGGAACCCACAAGCTTCTTGATGGGCTCGCACCGGGTGACCACGTGTACTTCGTGCACAGTTACGCCCTGGTCGGCGGATCCCTGCAGGAAACGATCGCAATGACTGAATACGGTGGTCCAGTGGTGGCGATGGTCGCGTGCGGCAATCGCGCCGGCACGCAATTCCATGTCGAGAAGAGCCAGGAGGTCGGCATCCGCATTCTCAGCAATTTTTTGCGTTGGAACCCCTGATGCCATGGCTGACGAAGCACCGTCGCTGCCCGCGCAGCGCCTGATCGAGCGAGTCACCGAGTTCACCGACGACGACCTGCACGCGCTGTGCGAGGCAACGTCGGCCGCGATCATCGATGGTGGCGGTTTCGGCTGGATAACCCCACCTGGGATGATGGCGCTGGAAACCTATTTCCGCGGCGTGCTGCTAGTGCCGGAGCGCGAACTGTTCATCGCACGGCTCAACGGCCTGGTTGTGGGTTCCGCGCACCTGGTCCGGCCGCCACGCAACAACGAGGCCCAGGCGCACGCGGCGCAGCTCATGCACTCCTACATAGCCCCCTATGCCCGTGGCCATGGACTGGCCCGCATGCTGACCCTTGGGGTGGAGGAGCGCGCGCGCGAGCTTGGATACCATGTCCTGAACCTCGACGTTCGCGAGACGCAGGGGGCGGCGATCCGACTTTACGAATCTCTCGGCTATCGCCGCTGGGGCGTGCACCCGGACTACGCCTTCGTGCGCGGGCAGATCGTCCAGGGCTTCTTCTACTTCAAGCGCCTGCGCAAACCGGGCGCGCGACGCGCCCCGGGCAGCGGATGACGGCGCTGACGCTGTATCCGGCGATCGATCTCAAGGATGGTCAGTGTGTGCGGCTGCGGCGCGGCGAGATGGACGATGCCACAGTCTATTCCTCGGATCCCGCAGGTCAGGCGCGAGCCTGGCAGGATGCCGGATTCCGCTGGCTGCATGTGGTGGACCTGAATGGCGCTTTCGCCGGCCGGCCGGTCAATGCCGCTGCCGTTTTGGCAATATTGGGGGCTGTGACGATCCCTGTGCAGCTTGGCGGTGGCATCCGCGACATGGCGGCGATCGAGGCGTGGCTTGCCGCGGGAGTCCGGCGCGTCATCCTTGGAAGTGTCGCGGTCCGAAATCCGGCGCTGGTGCGTGAGGCTTGCCGCGCCTTTCCAGACCAGGTCGTCGTCGGCATCGACGCGCGCGACGGCAAGGTGGCGACCGAAGGCTGGTCGGAGACCTCGTCCTTCAGGGCCTGCGAGCTGGCAAGATCATTCGAAGGCTTGGGTGTAACAGCGATCATCTACACCGATATCGGTCGCGACGGCATGCTGAGCGGGGTCAATGTCGAGCAGACTGTCGCGCTGGCGGGTGCGGTCAGCGTGCCGGTGATCGCTTCTGGCGGAATCGGCAGCCTGCAGGACCTGACGGAGCTGCAAAACGCCGCAGCCGGTACCGCCGTCCGAGGGGTCATCATCGGGCGGGCGCTTTATGACGGGCGGATTGATCCAGCGCAGGCGCTTGCGATATCCCCGCACGGTTGAGCAGACCGAAGCGCACAACTCGCGAATACATCGTAGCTGCGCTTCACGGCAGGTCAACTTCCATGGATTAAGCCCTTGCATCGCCTACGGAGGCCTATTCTAAGAAAAGACCGTCATGTTGAAGCTGCGCATCATTCCGTGCCTGGACGTTAAAGACGGCCGCGTCGTCAAGGGCGTCAACTTTGTCTCGCTGCGCGACGCCGGTGATCCGGTCGAGCAGGCCGCCCTGTACGACGCAGCGGGCGCCGATGAACTATGCTTTCTCGACATCACGGCCAGCCATGAGAATCGCGACACCATCCTGGACGTCGTGTCCCGCACCGCAGCTCGGGTCTTTCTGCCGCTGACGGTCGGGGGTGGCATTCGCTCCACCGATGACATGCGCCGGCTGTTGTTGGCAGGTTGCGACAAGTGCAGCGTCAATTCGGCGGCGGTGGCCCGGCCGGAGCTGGTGCGCGAGGCAGCGCAGAAGTTCGGCAGCCAGTGCGTGGTGGTGGCGGTGGACGCCAAGCGGTCCGGTCCGGGGCGGTGGGAGGTGTACACCCATGGGGGGCGGCGTCCCACGGGCATCGACGCCGTCGGATGGTGTCGGCACGTCGCGGAACTGGGGGCCGGGGAGATCCTGCTGACCAGCATGGATCGTGACGGCACTGGCCTGGGGTTCGACCTCGACCTGCTGAGAGCGGCCTGTGCGGCGGTGCGGCTCCCGCTGATCGCCTCTGGCGGCGTGGGTACGTTGCGGCACTTCATCGAAGGGGCGCAGGCCGGCGCCACCGGACTGCTGGCGGCGAGCGTGTTCCATTTCGGCACATTCAGCGTTGCTCAGGTCAAGTCCGCCCTGCATGCGGCAGGGCTGCCGGTGCGCCTGATGCGTCAGGCCGCCTGAGGATCGCCGGATGGCTAAATTCACCAAGGCCAAGCCGAAAGCGAGGCCGAAGAAAGGGCGCAAGCCCGACAAGCGCGTCGCGAAGCCTGAAGCGGAGGAACTGGGGCGCCCCTTGCCGCCACTGGCGATTGGTCCGGCCGCAGCAGTGCTCGATCGGCTGTGGGCGGTCGTGATGAGCCGCCGCACCGCTGACCCCGCGGTTAGCCACTCGGCGCGGTTGCTGTCGCGCGGTCAGGCCAAGGTGGCGCAGAAATTCGGCGAAGAGGCGGTGGAGTGCCTGATCGAGGCAGTCGCCGACCACCACGACGGGGTGGTCGCCGAGAGCGCCGATGTGCTGTATCACCTGATCGTTCTGTGGGTCGCGAGCGGCATCCGGCCAGAGGAGGTCTGGGATGAACTTAAGCGGCGCGAGGGCATCAGCGGCATTGCCGAGAAGGCAGCGAGGGCGCGCAATCTCCCCGTTGCGTTCAATCTGGAGACGACGAAAATCCCCTGACCCCCGGCGCACGCCCGGGGCAGGCCCCGGATCAGGTCCAGGGGCTAAGCGGGGAGATCAGTTATGGCTGTAAGCGGCCTGCCGCCCTACGACGACACCAACATCTTCGCCCGCATCCTGCGCCGCGAGATCCCGAGCAAGACGGTATACGAGGACCAGTGGGCGTTGGCATTCCACGACATCAGCCCGCAGGCGCCGGTGCATGTGCTGGTGATCCCCACGGGCAAGTACGTGTCGTTCGCCGACTTCAGCGCCCATGCGAGCACGGAGGAGATCGCCGGCTTCGTGCGCGCGGTAGGCAAGGTGGCCAAGGACCTCGGCCTCGAGGCAAACGGCTATCGCCTGCTCGCCAACATGGGCGACCACAGCGGGCAGGAAGTTCCGCACTTCCATGTGCATCTCTTCGCCGGACGTCCGCTGGGCCGGATGCTGAGCGCATAGCGCGTCAGCGCTGGAGAACCTGGCGCATTTCCACATCGGTGTAGCCGATCTCGCGCAGCACCTCCTGCGTATGCTCACCGAGCGCCGGCCATAACCGGCGCACCGAGGGCGGCGAAGCGGAGAACAGCGCCGGGAAAGCGGTGATGGTCACGTCGCCATCCTTCGGATGTTGCGTGTGCTTGAAGAACCGCGTCTCGCTCAGGTACTCGTCCTGCAACAGCTCGGTGAGCTTGTTGGCCGGCCCGCACGGAATGTCGAGCGCGCCAAGTATCGCCAGCCATTCCGCGGTGGTGTGCTCGCGCATGCCTTCGGTCAGCACCGCATATAGCGCATCCACATTGTCCGACCGTGCGGCAATGCTGGCGAAGCGCGGATCGTCGATCAGCGCGCCGCGGCCGATCGCTTTGAACAGCCGGCTCCAATGCGCATCGCTGACGGCGATCACCGAGATATAGCCATCCTTCGTCGCATATGGGCGCCGGTGCGGCGTCAGCATGCGGGGATAGCCCATGCCGAGCTCCGGCTGGTTGAGCGCGGCGCCCCACATGTGCTCGACCAGCAGGAAGGATAGCATGGTCTCGAGCATCGGCACGTGCACTTCCTGGCCCTGGCCGGTGCGTTCGCGATGGAACAGTGCCATGCCGATCATCGACGCGAGCATCTGGCCGGTCAGCTTGTCCACCACGACACTTGGCACGTAGCGCGGCGCTCCGTCCGGCCCCGCGTTCAGCGCCGCCAGCCCGCTCATGCCCTGGATCAGGTCGTCGAACGCCGGATGTTCCTGCTTGCTGCTGTCCTTGCGAAAGCCTGACGCGCAGGCATAGACCAGCCGCGGATTGCGGGCGGACAGGGTGGGATATCCCAGCCCGAGCCGTTCCGCAGCGCCGAGGCGCATGTTGTGCACGAACACATCGGCGGTATCGACCAGACGCAGCACCGCATCGCGCGCCTCCGGGCGCTTCAGGTCCAGCATCACGCTGCGCTTGTTGCGATTGAGCATGGCGAAGTAGCTGCCCATCCCCTTGTTGCGGGACGGACCGATCCAGCGGCAGTTGTCACCCTCCGGCGCTTCCACCTTGATTACATCAGCGCCCAGGTCGCCGAGCATCTGCGTGGCGTAGGGGCCGAGAACCACGGTGGTGAGGTCGATGACGCGAATGCCGGCAAGAGGACCCGAAGGTGTCATTTTTGTTGGAACCACGAATGCACACCGATGAACACGGATAAGGTTCAGTCTACTGCTAATTTCCGCTGCGTTCATCCGACCAAAATCCAACTCGACTGGAGTGAACGAAAAAAGAGGCGGAGCAAGCGCTCCGCCTCCGTACCTCGGCGTAGCTACGGTGAACCTCAGCTATGCCAGCGGAACTCCTGCGCCTTGCGCTGCGAACCGAGGCTCAGCTTGACGTTGACCAGCGCCGGCCCCCTGAAGTTCATCGCCTCATCGAGCGCGCCACGCAGATCCTTCGGATCCTCGACATAGAAGCCCTTGCCGCCGAAGGCTTCCATCATCAGGTCGTAGCGGGCGCCCCAGATCAACGAATTCGGCCGCATGTTCAGCATTGGGTTGTCCGGGATCTCGCCCATGCCCGGACCGATGCCGCCGTTGTTGAACACCACGATCTTGGCCGGCATGCCGTAGCGGCACAGTGTCTCCATCTCCATTCCGGAGAAGCCGATCGCCGAGTCGCCGGATACGTGGATGATCGGCTTGTCAGGGTGCACGACACAGGCGGCGATGACGATACCCAAGCCGACGCCCATCGTCCCGTAGGTACCGGCATCGAGGCGCGAACGAGGGTTGAAGTTCGGCAACTGGGTGCGGCCGATGTCCATCGTGCTGGCGCCCTCGCTGCAGATGATCGCGTTCTTCGGCGCCCAGGCGGCGACGTCACGCAACAGCCGATAGTATCCGCCCGGTGCGGAGTCGTCGGCGATCTGCGGCGCGACCATCGCAGCGTTCTCGGCCGACTTCTTGGCGATCGCCGCACGCCACGGCGTCTCCTTCGGGTAGAACCATTGACGGTTGGCCAGTGCCGTATTGAGCTGGCCCACAACCGCCTTGCCGTCACCGACCAACGCGACCTCGGCCGGTTTGTTCTGGTGCATCGCCTCTGGCTCGATGTCGAGCTGGATAACCCGCACGTCCTTGTTGTAACGCGGCGGCAGGCCGAAATGCATGATCCAGTTGAAGCGCGCGCCCATCAGGAAGACGACGTCGGCCTGCTGCAATGCAAGGCTGCGTGCCGCGCCAACCGACAGCGGATGATCGTCGGGCATCACGCCCTTGCCCATTGGCGAGGCGAGGAACGGCAGTTGCGTTTTTTCAATGAACGCGCGCACCTCGTCTTCGGCGCGTGAGTAGGCCATGCCTTTGCCGATGATGACCAGCGGCCGTTCGGCCGATTGCAGCACGTTCAGTGCCTGATCGATGTACTCGGGCATCGTCTGGATGCGCGGCGGATCCGGGCATTTGGCGGCTTCGACCACCTTGTCCGTGTCGCATGAGCCGGTGATGATGTCATCGGCGATGTCGAGATAGGTCGCGCCGGGCCGCCCATAGATCGATTGCCGAACCGCCATCTCGACGTAGAATGGGATGCGGTGCACGTGCTCGATGGCGTGCGCCCATTTGCTGACCGGCGTCGCGATCACTACCTGGCGCTCCTCCTGGAAGGCGCCCATGCCGTTGCGGTAGGTTTCCGATGCGCCGCCGATCAACAGCATCGGCCAGCAATTCGACTGCGCGTTCGCCAGACCCGCGAGGCCATGGATGACGCCGGGGCCGGTCACCACGATGCACGCACCGGGGCGGCCTGTCAGGTAGCCGACGGCGCCGGCGGCGTAAGACGCGGTCTGCTCGTTGCGCATGCCGATATAGGGCAGGCCGACCTTTTGCGCAGCCTCGGCGAGCGGGCCGACGGGGAACCCGACTACGCCGAACATGAATTGAACGCCTTGTGCCTTGAGGCTTTGCGCCAGCAGGTCGGCGCCTTTGATCTCAGCCATCGATATCCCTCCCGGATGAGTGTGACCGAACGTTGAACGAGGCAGCGCAGCCCGTCAAATGTTGCTGCCGGTGCCGCTTAGCGTTTGCCCGCGCGCAGCTTCCACGCCTCGAAGTCGCGCTTGGCTTCGTCGCCGGCCACCGGGAACAATCCGGGCAGAGCGCGGCCACGCGCCACTTCCTCCTCGGCGAATTCCTCGTATAGCGTCGTGTTCAGCGCTTCCTCGGCGACTTCATCGATGATGTCGGGCGGAATCACCACGACGCCATCGCAGTCGCCCACGATGATGTCGCCGGGGTAAACCGCGACACCGCCGCAGCCGATCGGCAGATTGAGATCGCACGGATGATGCGCGATCGGGCTCGGCGGCGAAGAGGGCCGACGGTGATACGCCGGCAGTCCGGTCCTGAAGATGCCGTCGGTATCGCGCAGCCCGCCATCGGTGATGATGCCGGCGCAGCCGCGCGCCTTCAGGCGTCCGACGTACAAGATCGCCGGCGGAAGCGGCGCGTGCATCGCCGCGTGAATCGACCACTAGCACGTGGCCTGGCGGACAGGTCTCCATCGCCTGGCTCTGGATCTGCGCCGCTCGGGCCGCGCGCATTCGGCCCGTCCTTGTCCTCGCGCGAGGGAATGAACCGCATGGTGAACGCGATCCCGACCATGCGCGGAATATCGGGGCGGATCGGCCAGACATCGTGCATGAACATGCTGCGCAGACCGCGGCGGTTCAGCACGCCGGTCAATGTCGAGGTGCCGACGCGCAGCAATGCTTCCCTGGTCTTCGGCGACAGTTCGCTCATGGCTTGCCTCCCACGTCGACCGCACGGCGCGGCACCATCGGCGCTGTGCGGATGCTGCTCAGATCGATTTCCGGCATCGGCACGCTCAGTTGCCTCAACACGCCGTTGGCCAGTTCGTTGTAACGCTCGAAGCCTGTGCGCAACCGATCGCGCCAGCGGGGAATGCCGCCGTTCGCGTGCAGTTCGAATGCCGACTCGCGCGCCTCCAGCGCCGATGAAACGTGGTCCCAGGCCATCTGCAACAACGCCGAGCGCTGCAACGCGGTGTAGCCACCCCCGGCGAACGATTCCTCGAAGCCCGCCGCCACCTCTGCTGCGGCAAGGTCGTGATCGGTCGGCGCGACGACCAGGGAAGAGCCGGGCAGGGTACGCAGTATTTCGCTCATGCGCGGCCGCGCTTTCAGCATGGCAATGCTGCCTGCGGCGAGATGGCAGAGATTGGGATAGCAGTAGCCCGCAGGCGTGAACTGCGGATCGCGTTCCGCCGCCACCTGGCAGCTACGCACCGTCTGCACGTCCGTCATCAGATCGAGCAGATAATCGTTGGTCGCCGTGTCCTTCATCAGGCCCATGGCATGGGTCAGCGCCAGCGCCAGACCCAGCGTGACCTCGGCTTTCGACAGCCAGCAATAGAGCTGATGCCAGAACAGCCAGCGCGCGATCAGTTCCGGAGACGGGTCCACCAGGAACATGCGTTCCCATGGGACATGCACGTCCTCCAGCCACATCTGTCCATCCAGCTCGTCGTAGCGACTGCTGAGCGGCGAGGTGAACGGATTGGCGTCGCGCACCGAAATATGCCGGCAGATGATGCGCACGCCCGGCGCGTTCAGCGGCACGATGAAGGTCGCGCGCTGTTTGTCGTATTCGGCGCCGCATAACGCGCCGACATAGACATCCTCGGCATAGGCCGGGCTGGTGTGCATGCCGATCTTGCCGCGCAGCACAACGCCGGAATCGGTCTCGCGAACGATGCGCAATGCCGACGCGCTCGGCCGGATCGGGGCGCATGCGATAGCCGATGGGTGCCGAGCCTGACGAGAAGGTCAGGAACCGCCCGGTGCGCACGATATGCTGGCGATAGGCTTCGGCGTTGGCGATCTGTTCGGGATAGCGGTTGAAGTGCTGCACCGCGCCGAGAACGCCGAGTGATATCAGATGACCGTAAGCCGGCGTGTGGGTGATGTTGCCGGCACTGAGAAAGGTTGTTGCCGAGAAGCAGCGGCCCATGCCCACCAGATCGTCCGCGCTCTTCGGCAGCACGTAGCCCCAGGGGAGGTCGATCCTTCAGCAGAATATCACGCCACGCCGGATCGAAATGGCGATCGTACCAGGCGACGTATTCATCGACCATGGCGCGCGTGGCCGGATGCGTGGTCACATCCTGAACCGCGCCTTCACCGACGACCCACACCTTGCGGCCGTCGCGGAGTGAGTGCCGGTAATCGGCGCCGCGTCGCAGTTCGTGCATCTCAGGCAGCCTGCGCGTCGCGGATAGCGCGCCAGATGCGATCGCTGGTGGCCGGCATGTCGAGTTCGCGCACACGCGAGCGGTTCCAGCGCATGCATGATGGCGTTCATCACCGCCGGCAGCGCGCCGACGCAGCCCGCCTCGCCCGCCCCTTTCGCGCCGAGTGGGTTGCCTTCCGTCGGCACCGGGTTCGACACGATGCTGCATGCTGCACAGATCATTGGCCCGCGGCATGCAGTAGTCCATGAAGCTCGCGGTCAGGAGCTGGCCGGATTCGGGTTCGTAAACCACCTGCTCCATCAGGATCTGACCCAGGCCCTGCGCTACGCCGCCATGGATCTGGCCGGCCAGGGTCAGCGGATTGATCACCGTGCCGACGTCATCGACGACAAGATAGGACTGCAGCTCCACGAGCGCCGGTCTCCGGATCGATCTCCAGCTCGCAGACATGGCAGCCGTTCGGGAAGGTGTTCAGCGACGGCGCGTAGGTGGCGTGTTCGAAAAGGCCTGGCTCCATGCCTTCGGGCAGCCGCGCTGGCTGGAATGCCGCGCGCGCCACGTCTTTCAGCGGCAGGGCGCGATCGGTTCCCGCGACGGTGAACCTGCCGTCGGCGAATTCGATGTCTGCTTCGGCCGCCTCCAACAGATGTGCGGCGAGCTTCTTGCCCTTGTCGATCACCTTTTGCGCCGCGAATGTCAGCGCGCCTCCGCCGACCACCATCGAGCGCGAGCCGTTCGAGCCCATGCCGAACGCGACGCGATCGGTGTCGCCGTCGATGAACTTGACCTCGTTCGGGTCGATGCCA
This sequence comes from uncultured Alphaproteobacteria bacterium, assembly GCA_963758595.1. Classification (GTDB taxonomy): domain Bacteria; phylum Pseudomonadota; class Alphaproteobacteria; order Acetobacterales; family Acetobacteraceae; genus JAMXLO01. The sequence goes on along the minus strand of CAVWWB010000018.1, from coordinate 12,589 downwards.
AGCCGCTCGCACAGGATCTGCTTGAACGCCGTCTCGTGTCCCTGCCCGTGCGTCTTGGTGCCCATCAGCAGGATTGCGCTGCCACTCGGTTGGAAGCGGATTTCGGCATATTCCGGTGTCGGTCCCGCTGCCTGTTCGATCGCATTGGCGAAGCCGTAGCCACGCAACCTGCCGCGTGCCTGCGATGCCTCGCGACGAGCTGCGAAGCCGGCGAGGTCGGATGCCTGCAGCGCCAGTTCCATGTTCCGCGCGAACTCGCCGCAATCGTAGAACGGGCCGAGTGCCGTCCGGTAAGGCATCTTCGTCTGCGGAATGATATTGCGCCGACGCAGTTCGATTGGATCGATGTCCAGCTCGCGCGCCGCCGCTTCCATCGCGCGCTCGATCAGGTAGCTGGCCTCCGGACGGCCCGCACCACGATATGGCGCGGTCGGACTGGTGTTCGACAGCACCGCGTCGATGGTTACGTACGCGGCCGGGATGTCGTACACGCCGACCACTGTGCCGATCTGGCCGAACGGCGTCAGCAACTGGCGGTCGGACGCGATATACGCGCCGATGCTGGCCAGCATGTGCAGCCGCAGTCCGATGATCCTGGCATTGGCATCGAACGCCAGTTCGATCGTGCCGACGTTGTCGCGTCCGTGCTCGTCTGCCATCAGCACTTCGGAGCGTTCGCAACGCCATTTCACCGGCCGGCCGATCTTGCGCGCCGCCCACAGCGTCAGACGATGCTCCACATACTGCCAGCCCTTGGCACCGAAGCCACCGCCCACGTCGTGGCACACCACGCGCACGCTGCTCTCCGGCACCTTGAACACCATGCCGGCGAGCATGTTGCGCACGCGATGCGGATAGTTCACGTCCGCATACAGACGTGTAGCGATCTTCCGCCGGATCGTAAGTGCCGATCGCGCCACGCGGTTCCATGTACTGGGCGTGCACGCGGGTGACGACGTAGCGCCGCTTCACGATGTGCGCGGCCTGGGCGAACGCCGCATCGGTTGCGGCGCGGTTGCCGCGCTCCGTGGTGTGCGAGATGTTGTCCGGGTTCTCGTCCCACACGCGCGGCGCTTCTGGCTTCAGCCGCCGCGGCGACCGAGGTGACCGACGGCAAAGGCTGGTAATCAACGACGACGAGTTCCGCGGCGTCTTTTGCCTGCGCCAGGGTTTCGGCGATCACCATCGCCACCGGATCGCCGACATAACGCACGCGGTCCATTACCAGGGCGGGGCGCTGCGGCGCGAACATCGGCGAGCCGTCGCGCTTCTTGCGCGGCATCGCTGCCTTCGGCATGGCGAGGCCGTCGTTCGCGTAGTCGGTGCCGGTGAGCACCGCGACCACGCCGGGCGCGCGTGATGCCGCGTCGGTGTCGATCGATCGAATCCGCGCATGCGCGTGCGGTGAGCGAACGAACACGCACCAGGTCTGCCGATGCAGCGTCTGGTCGTCCTGATAACGACCCTTGCCGGTGAGCAGCCGCACGTCCTCGAACACGACGGATCGGCTGGCCGATGCCGAACTTCGTGGGGGCGGTGATGTCGACGTCGTTCATGGCGGCAAGACCCTCACCCGGCTCGCTACGCTCGCCGACCTCTCCCGCACGCGGGAGAGGTCGTGTGTTATTCGAACCTGCACGAAATCGAACCGAGCGGTCCGTAGTCGATGTGGAACTGGTCGCCCGCGCGTGCTTCGACAACGCCGGTGAAAGAACCGCTGAGCACGAACTGGCCTGGCTCCAGCGCGACATCGAACGGCGCCAGCTTGTTGGCGAGCCACGCGATCCCATTCGCGGGATGGTTCAACACCGCCGCGGCAACGCCGGACTCCTCGATGATGCCGTTCCGATAGCAGAGTACCGCGACCCAGCGCAGGTCCATCTCCATCGGCTTGATCGGCCGACCGCCAACCACCACCGCCGCGTTGCCGGCGTTATCAGCGATGCTGTCGAGCACGCAGCGCGGCTGATTGGTCTCCGGATCGACGCGATGGGTCCGGCCATCGACGATCTCCGCCGCCGGCACCACGTAATCCGTGGCGCTCAGCGCATCGAAGATCGTGCAGTCCGGCCCTTTCAGCCGCTTGCCGATGACGAAGCCCAGCTCGCACTCCAGCCGCGGCTGGATGAAGCGGCGCATCGGAAGCCGCGCGCCGTCCTGGTAGAACATGTCCTCCAGCAGCGCGCCGTAGTCCGGCTCGGTGATGTTGGCCTGGCGCTGCATCGCCCGCGAGGTCAGGCCGATCTTGTGCCCCTTGATCCGGTTGCCCTCGGCGACCTTCAGATCGACCCACTTGCGCTGCACAGCGTAGGCATCCTCGGTGGTGAAGCCGGGATACACCACGCTGGGCGGTCGCATGCGCTCCCGCTGTTTCTCGGCACTATGGTAGCCGCGGGCGATCTGCTCGATTGTGCGCGCATCCAGCATGTCAGGAGAGCACGGCGACGAAATCGGCCTGCACCATCGCGCGGCTGTCGGCCGGAAGCGGCTGCGTGTGCCGCGCCGGTCGCGCGTTCGGATCGGGGAACATCTTCACCCATTCCTCGTTCAGTGCGGCCCGCTGCTTGGCCGGGTCCTTCACCCAGAACGTCACCTTGATGATGTCATCCACCGTGCCGCCGGCCGCCTCTATATCGTGGCGGATGTAGCCGAACACGTTGGCGACCTGCTGCTCCAGCGTGGACGGCAGCTCGCGCGTTCCGGGATTCGATCCGCCGATCACGCTCGACATCACGATGTTGCCGACGCGCGACGCGTTGGGATCGGGTTCTCGTGCCGCGCACGTGACCCGTTGATGCTCTGACGCTTCGCCATGACGGACCTCAGACGGTGGCAGGCTGCTTGAACACCGGCACGTTCTCGGTGCGATCCTCCAACGCCTCGGCACCTTCAGTCGGCAACTGCTCCGCATAGTTCAGCGCGGCGTCGATGTCGCCTTCCCATACCTCGCGCGGCAGTTCGTACAGCAGTTCGACGCCGTAGCCGTTCGGGTCGTGGATGTACAGGCTGTGCGTCATGCCGTGCTCGGTGCGGCGATCGAACTTCACGCCCTTCTCCTGCAGATAGGCAAGCTGCGTCAGCCAGGCCTCGCGGCTGGGGTAGGCGATGGCGATATGGCTGATCGCGCACGGCTGACCATGCATCGACCATTCGGCGGGCGGTGGCGGCAGGTTCGGGTTTTCGATCATCGCGATGTCATGGTGACTCATCGCACCGCCGCCATGATCGCCGCTGTAGAAGCGCATCTTCGGCGGGTTCGGACGTTTCGGCGAGGCATGGATTTCGCCTACCTGCCTGAAACCGAGGATCTCGGTCCAGAACCGGTGCAACTCCTCGATGTTGCGAACGTTGATGACGAGATGGTTCAGGCCGACCGGCGTTGCGGGCGAGTTTGGCATGTCGGGGCTTCCTTCGTATTCGATGATGGTGGGAGTATAGCCCGGCCGGTTTCGGCCGTCACGGCCAGGCAAGCGAACGGGAGGGCCATCATGCAGCACAGCCGCGACCGCATCATCACCAGCCATGCCGGTAGCCTGCCGCGCCCCGATCCGTTGATTGCTGCGAACCAGGCGCGGCAATCCGGTGAGATGGACGAGTCAGCGTTCCAGCAGCAGCTTCAGGCGGCGGTGGCTGACGTGGTGCGGCGGCAACGAGAACTCGGCGTGGACGTACCGGGGGATGGCGAATACGGCAAGTCGATGGGACACCGCGTCAATTACGGCGCGTGGTGGCACTATTCGTTCAGCCGGCTTGGCGGGCTCGATCCCAATGGTCCTGGCCTTTACGATATGCCAGCGCACCGGTCACAACCTGGACAGGTGGTGCTGACCAGTTTCGCGCGACCGGCGCGATCGGCAGCGATTTGCCACCGCCTATGCCGACCCCGAGTCCGGCATCACCACCGGTCCGCGCGCCAGGAATTGGCCGGTCTGCGTCGGGCCAGTCACCTATACCGGCCATGATGCCATTGCCCGTGACATCGCCAACTTCAAAGCAGGACTTGCCGCATCCGGAGTAACGGAAGGCTTCATGACCGCGATAGCGCCAGGCAGCGCGTCGCGTATCGCAAATTCGTACTACCGGACCGAGGAAGAATTCATGTTCGCCTGCGCCGCGGCGATGCGGGAGGAATACAAGGCAATCATCGATGCTGGCCTGGTTCTGCAACTCGACGACCCCTCGATCGCGGAGAACTGGGACCAGATCAATCCGGAACCGACGGTCGAGGAGTACAGGAAGTTCACCATGCTCCGCGTCGAGGCGCTGAACGAGGCAATCAAGGGACTGCCGCAGGACCGCATCCGCTTCCACCTGTGCTGGGGAAGCTGGCACGGGCCGCACACCACCGATATCGCCATGAAAGACATCGTCGATGTGATGCTGGCGATCAACGCCGGCGCTTATTCATTTGAAGCGGGCAACGTGCGCCACGAGCACGAGTATCGGGTGTGGCAGGACGTGAAGCTGCCGGACGGCAAGTTCATCCTGCCGGGGGTAGTCAGTCACGCCACCAATGTAGTCGAGCACCCCGAATTGGTGGCCGAGCGTATCGCGCGGTTCGCCAAGCTGGTTGGCCGCGAGCGGGTGATCGCCTCTACCGACTGTGGGCTGGGTGGCCGCGTGCACGCCGACATCGCCTGGGCGAAGCTGGAGGCGCTCGCCCAGGGCGCGGCACTGGCCAGCAAGGAGCTGTGGCGCTGATTAGAGCGGGTGAGCGCGGTAGGATGCGCTCACACTGCGAGCCGCGCTCACCGCCTTTCGATGACTTCCATCTGGGCGCCGTCGGGGCATTGGACGAAGGCCACGTGACGACCGTTGTTGGGCGGCAGCTCCTCCAGGATACGCACGCCATTGTCGCGGAGTTGCGCCAGCGTCCCGCTATAGTCGTCGGTCTCCATCGCCATGTGCTCGATGCCGTAATGCTGTTCGTGGTTCTGCACCGAGATCAGCGTGGTGATGTTGAGCTGTAATCCGTGCAGATCGACCTGCACGCCGCGACCGGGGATCTCGGCCTTCATTTTCGCGCCGAAATTGTCAATGTAGAACTGCGCCGTCTTCAGTGGGTCGGGCGTTTTCAGGTGCACGTGCTGGACTGTGAATGCCATGGCTCGTTTCTCCCTCGGTTGACAGCAATTTGGCGGGGTGAAGGTTTTCCCCCGCTCAACTGCTCCTAAAACTGACAAAGGTCGGGGAGGATGTCGATGGGGCCGATCCCCCACGCGGGTGCCGCTTCCACGCACGCTGTCCTTTCGCGATGCAGCGGTGTAGCCATGAGAACCGGTCCTGCGTGTAGCTGCGCCGGGCCACGTGGTCACTTGCCACCTGGAGGTCTGACATGACTGAACCGCACGGCCCGCTGCAAGGCGTCAAAGTCGTCGCCTGCTCCACAGCGCAGGCCGGCACGGTGCCGTATATGCTGATGGCGGATCTGGGCGCCGAGGTCATCAAGATCGAGGTGCCCGAGGGCGGCGACACATCGCGCGGCTCCACGGTGCTGCCCGGCTTGCCCAGCACCTACTTCGAAACCAACAATCGCGGCGTCAAGAGTGTCACGCTGAACCTGAAGGCGGAGGAAGGACGCCGAATCCTCCGCGAACTGGTGGCCCAGGCCGACATCTTCGGCCAGAACTTCCGCCCGGGCGCGGCGGAAAAGAACGGCTTCGGCTACGAGGAGCTGCGCAAGGTCAATCCCCGGCTGGTTTATATGTCGATCTCCGGCTACGGGCCGAACGGGCCGCACGCGCATCTGCCGGGCACCGATTCGATGGCGCAGGCACTGGGCGGCATCGCCGAAGCGTATTCCACGCCGGGACAGCCGTTGCGCACCGGCATCGTCTCGGTGGCAGATGAGACCGTGTGCCATCCTGGCATTCGGCGGCGCGCTCGCTGCGCTGACCCATGCGCGCGCCACCGGCATCGGACAGAAGGTCGACTGCTCGCTGCTCGGCGGACAGATCAGGCTGATGGGCTGGACACTGACCACCACCATGTGGCGCAATCGCAATCCGGTAACCGGCCAGGCGCGCGTGACCGGGACGCCCGAGCGCCCTGGCCTGAGCGCCAGCTTCAACGATCGCGACGGCAAGCCGCTGGTGTTCCAGTTGAACGGCGGTCGTGCATGGAAGTCGGCGATGACGGCGCTGGGGTTCTATGACGCGCTGGAGCGGGCGGGGTTTGGCGATCTCGGCGTGATCATCACGTCGGACGAACGGCGGGAGACGTTGCTGCGCATGCTGGATGAGCTGTTCGCCACAGGTTCGCGCGACGATTGGGTGGCGAAGCTGCGCGCCGCCGATATCGTCGCGGCGCCGATCAACACCCTGCTGGAAGCGTCGAACGATCCGGACGTGGTTGGCCAATGGCTATGTCACCGAGGTGGAGTATCCCGAGTTCGGCAAGACGCTGAAGGTGCACGGCACGCCGTGGCAGTTCTCCGAGACACCGCCGAAGATCGGCATCGCCCCGAAACTCGGCGCGCATACCGATGAAGTGCTGGAAAGGCTGGGATACGGCGCCGGATCAGATCAGGAATCTGCGGGAGCGGAAAATCGTCTGAGGCTGGGTTCCGTTCGACAGGCGGCATGACGGTCGTTGATGTTCGACGCTTTCGCTGGTGCGTTCCGGCGCATGCCGGACGTTCTGAGCGGCATCCTGCTGATGTGCGCAGGCGTCTCGACATTTCCGTTCATGAATGCCGCGCGTGAAGCTGCTGTCGCCGCATTACCCGGCGGCGCAGATCACCTGGGCACGCTTCACCGGCCACCTGATCTTCATGCTGGTTGTGTTCCTGCCAGGCCACCGCTGGGGGCTGCTGCGGACTCGCCGCCCGTTGGTGCAGATCAGCCGCTCCATGCTGATGTTGATCAGCAACCTGGTATTCGTCATGGCGATCGGCAGCGTGCCGCTGGCCACCGCTTCAGCGATCGGCTTCACCTCGCCACTGATCGTCACCGCGCTCTCCGTGCCGTTGTTGCACGAACACGTCGGATGGCGCCGGTGGAGCGCGGTTCTGGTCGGCTTCGTCGGCGCGCTGATGGTGATCCGCCCGGGCGGCGGACTGGCCGATCCCGCAGTTCTGCTGATGCTAGCATCATCCTTGGCCTATGCGCTGTATCAGATAGCGACGCGTTCGGTGGGCCGCTTCGACTCCGCTGAAACCGGCATCATTTTCGCCGCGCTGCTCGGCTCGCTGGTAATGAGCCTGGCGATGCCGTTCATTTTCGTGATGCCCGCAACTCTGTCGGACTGGCTGCTGTTCTGCAGCCTCGGGTTATTGGGCGGCATCGGGCACTACCTGGTAATCCAGGCGTTTCAGCGAGGTCCAGCGGCGGTGATCGCGCCGCTCGGCTATATCGAGCTGGTGGGAAGCGCTGTGCTGGGTACGTGATTTTCCATCAACCTCCCGGACCTCTGGACCTGGCTTGGCGCTGGCGTGATCATCGCATCAGGCATCTATATCGCCTTCCGCGAGCGCCGGAGGCGGCGGCCAGGAACAGCCTGATGCGTCGTCTGCTTGTCGCTATCCTGCTGCTGATCATTCAGGTGGAACCCGCCATGTCGTTCCACATCGTCGATCCTTGGCCCGACCCCACGAGCGTACACAACGTTCGCCAGGAGAGGGTGTCGTTTCGAAAGCAGTGACCCGTTTGCGCCGAATGATATCGGCCGCGCGCCCGCCAGAACGGTCAACGGCTTGCTGTTCCTACCTGCTGCTGCCAAGCCGAGCCAACGAAATCCCTGCCGTTGTCATGCTGCATGGCTCCGCCGGCATGATCTACGACCGCGCAAAATACGGCCCGCAGCTTGCGTCGATGGGCATTGCCGTCCTGCTGGTCGAGACGTATGACAGCCGCCGCGACCTCGCGACTAGCTTCATCGCTCGAGTGCTGAATATCACCGAGACGATGTTCGTGGCCGATGCCTATGCGGCACTGCATTACCTTGCCAACCGTCCAGAGGTCGACGGCCATCGGGTGGCACTGGCCGGCTTCAGCTACGGCGGCATGGCGACCGAATATGCTCTGTACGCGCAGATGGCCGATGCATTGTCACCGGACGGGCCGCGGTTCGTCGGTCATGTCGCTTTCTATGCGCCGTGTATCGCACGCTTTGCCGACAGCCGCACCACGGGTGCACCGTTGCTGATGCTATATGGTGCCGGCGACGAACTGATCCGCCCGGCCCGATGCGAGCAGGTGGCGGACGATCTTCGCTCGGGCGGCAGCCAGGTCGAGATCATCTCCTATCCCGGGCGCTGTTCACCAATGGGACGGCGGCATGCCACGCGGACTGATCGGCCGGCAGCTCGCGGGGTGTCGCTTTATGGTTTCGCGCAGCGGCACGGTGCGAGACCAGAACACCGGACTGCCGATGTCCGGACCGTTCCTGCGCAAGATTATTCTGGGTCTTTGCACCGGCAGCCGACCTTATCCGATCGGCCGCGACGACGCGGTGCGAGCCAGATCGAATCGCGATTTCGGCGCCTTCCTGGCGCGCGTCTTCGCCGAATAGCCCCGGGCTACTCGCGCACGCCAGCTCGGGTCCGGCACTGCAGCGGGCCCACCGCTTCACGCACCACGCGTTCGGCGCCGTCCACAAACATCTCGCGCTGCGGGTCCGCGAGTTCGACCAGCGACTTGCACAGCAACAGGTCCTGCGGCTTTTGCGCCGGCGGTACCGCGCGCCATCGAACACGAAGAGAACCGCTCGTTCGCTCACGATCTAGGGAAAAGTTGGGTCCCATTCATGACAAGCGCATTGCACTTGGTTAATGCGTTCGCAACGGCTAATGAGCAAGCAATGCACCGCGAATCCGAACCCAACCAGAACCGGTACCTGATGCGATCGAACAGCTAAGTTGAACGTACCGCCGCTCCGATGCCTGACCGCATCGGTTTTATGCCTGACCACGCAAGTAGGCTGCACCTCGCTGCTGACCGAGAGCACGTCCGCAGGTGCCGGTGTCGCTGCTGCAGGGATCTCCCGTGCAGTGACGAAGGATCCCGCGGTGGTGACCGGCATTGGTCTCGGCGTCCAGGCCGCGGCGCGGGCGGGCTTGCAGTATACCGAGCGCAAGGTGCACCAGAGCGAGCAGGACAGCATCGCCTCGGTCGCGGGCGACCTGCCAGTCGGCAGCGTCGCGCAATGGCGCGTGGTGCATGATATTCCCGATCGAATCGAACGAACACGGCGAAGTAACCGTCAGCCGTACACTCGGCAGCGCCGACATCGCCTGCAAGGAAATCGTCTTTTCCGTCGATGACAGTGCGCGCGCGTTCTACACCGCGACGATCTGCCGCGACGGCACGGCCTGGAAATGGGCGACCGCGGAACCGGCGACCGAGCGGTGGGGCGCGCTGCAGTGAGGCCAGCGGCCATGCTCTGCTGCCGCTGTTCTCGTGTCTGTTGATCGGTCTTGGCGGCTGCCGATTCGCGGGCGAACTCGTCGGCGCGGCGGCCGGAGGGGCAAGCGCGGCAGCCACCGCCAATCCTTTGGTCGGCGTCGCCGTGGGTGTTGCCGCCAACACCGCGGTTGACGCCGCCACGGACTACATCATGCGAAAACGGCAGCAGGCAGAGCAGGACGCGATAGCGGCTGAGGTCGCGACAATGGACGTGGGCGATCGCCGGCCATGGAAGATCCGGCACGACATCCCGATCGGCAACGAGCATGGCGAGGTGAGGTGACCCGGGTGATCGCCACACCGATTGCCTTGTGCAAGGAGCTGGTGTTCTCGGTCGATAGCGGCAGTGGGGAAGAGCTTAAGCGCGCCTTTACACCACGCAGGCTTGCCAGGACGGACAGCAGTGGAAATGGGCGTTGGCGGAGCCGGCGGTCGAACGCTGGGGTTCGCTGCAGTAGCCGCGCTGACCGCAGTCGGAACGGCCGAACGTTCTATGCATTCACGCGAAAAGACACAGGGCCTGGAGTGGGGTGGGCGCATCCCTTCCCGCTTACACTGCTCCAGTGGCGGAAACGCTTGCATCTGATCGCGACAGCGTAAAAGATTCACATCCGACAAGAATGCTGGATGGGGGACCGCATGCAGGCAGGGGCGAATGGCTCCGCGGACGAAGCGGCAGACAGCCGGTGGATGACTTATGCGGAGCTAGCGACGGCGCGCCACATCACCGCGTTATCGGCAAGTAGGCTGGTGATGCGGCGTCGCTGGCGGCGGCAAAAGGACAACCACGGCATCATGCGGGCCCTGGTGCCGCCCGAATGGTGCGAGCCGATGCGCGGACGACACTTCCGAAGCTGACGCGTCCGTCAGGGACGCGATCAGCGTGTTAGAGGCATCGGTCACTGCGTTGCGCGAGCGCGCGGAGGCGGCCGAGCAAACGGCGCGAATGGAACGCGAGAGATCCGAACGGGCGCTGCAGGCGCGCGATGCAGAGCGCATGAGGGCCAACACGCTACGAGACCGCATCGACGCGTTGCGAACGGAGCTGGCGGAGGTCCAGGAAGCAATGGAGCGAGCGCAGGCAGAGGCATGGGAGGCTGCGCGCATCGTGGAGCAACTGCGCGAGGCTGGCGCGGCTTGGCACGCACTCGGGCGAATCGAGCGCGTTCGACGCGCCTGGCGTGGCGGGTAGCGAGTGCCGGGTTTGCTCCGGGATATCGCATATCCGCCGAGACCACGCTCGACTTGTCCGGCAGTTCGGCGATGTCGCTTAAGCTCAATCGTTGGTCTTGTTCAGCACGTAGCCCTTCCCGGCCATGCAGCTTCGGATCGCGGCGCGCACTTCCGGCGGCCCAGTGATTGGCGATTTGATCCAACTCTGCGGGGTCGCGGCGTTCTTGCGGCGGACCGTTTCCCTCGATGTCGTGCGACACGCCTCGAGATCGGTCTTGTATTTGTCAGAGCTGTGGTCGCCTTGGACTGGCGGATCATAGGCCGCGCAGCCGGACAATCCGGCCAGCAGAATCGACACGGCGAAGGTGACGTAGAAGGCACGCATGCGGAAAGTGTGACCCACACTTCGAACGGATGAAACCGCGATCAGCCCTCCACAATCAGCCTCGCGGTTTCCTCCGGGGCCGTCAGCATGGGATAGTGTCCCGCGTCGAGTTCGCGCCACGTCGCGCCGAGCTTTTGCGCCGCACGCAGCTGATGCGCCTGCCCAGGATTTCGGCGCCTGGCGGCACCAGATCACGCTCGCCTTCCAACTCTGCTGCCAGAATGTGGGTAGCTTCACCGGATCGTTCATCGCCGCGACCGGATGCGGCGTATAGCGCTCCAGCGTCCACGCCTTCATTGGCCCGTCGAGGCTCGCGAACATCCGGCCAGCCGCGTCTTCGCGCGAAGGCCCGGTGGCCAGTTCGGTGGTGACGCGCGCCGTCCGATTGACGATGTCGCCGATGCGCTCGCCATCGAATAGTGCCAGCGCATCGAGAAACACCAGTCGGCCGATCCGCTCCCGCGCACGTTCGGCGGCGCTGCACACCACCATGCCGCCGCTGCTGGTGCCGACCAGCACGACATCGCTCAGGTCCTCGAAGAACAGCAGCTCAGCGATTTCCTGCCCGTGCGTCTCCGTCGTGATGCCAGGCCGCAGCGCATGGCGTCGTTCAGCGCAGCCATCCAGCGTGGGCGCATAGACGCGGTGTCCCGCCGCGGTCAGGCGCGCCACGACATGCTGCCAGATCCAACCCCCCTGATACGCGCCATGCACCAATACAATGTTTGCCATGTTTCCCCCTCAAGCCAGTGCGGGCGCCCGGTGACGCTCGCGCACAAACAGTACCGCGACGCCGCTGATGATTTCTGCGGCCATCACATAATAGCTGGGCGCCAGCACGTCGCCCGTGACGCGTACCAGGAAGGTCGAGATGTACGGCGCGAAGCCGCCGAAGATCGCCACCGCGAATCCGTAGCTGACCGATAGCGCCGTGTAGCGAACGTTGGTCGGAAACATCTCCGACAGAATGGTGGAGATCACGCCGGTGTACAGCGTCAACACCGCCTGCGCGACCGCCTGCACCAGCAGCATGCCCCAAAAGCTTGGATGATCCGCCAGGAACAGGAACAGCGGATACGCCATGATTACCGCCAGCAGCGAGCAGGCGAACAGCATTGGCTTGCGGCCTACGCGATCCGAGTAGTGTCCGACAATCGGGGTCAGCACCAGATACAGCGTGCCGGCCAGTGCCGTTGACCACAGCGCATATTTCAGATCGATCTTCAACGTCTGCGACGCGAAGCTCGGCAGGAATACCAGGAACACGTAATTGATCACGCAGCCGATGATTGACAGGCCGAATGCCGCCAGGAACATGCCGCCATGCGCGCTGATCGCTTCGGCGATCGGCATGCGCTTGATGGTCTGCGTTTCCTGTGCACGCTGAAATGCCGGCGTTTCCGCGACGCGTGTGCGCAGATAGTAGCCGATCGGGCCAAGGACGAACCCCAACAGGAACGGGACGCGCCACCCCCAAGTGAAGAAGCTGTCCGCGCTCATCGATGAACTGAGGATGGCGGCGGAAAACGTGGCGCCAATCGCGCCGATCGCGGTCGCTGCCTGCTGAAAACTGCCGATTAGTCCGCGGCGTCCGGCCGGGCGTGCTCGACCAGGAACGCGGCAGCGC
>CAVWWB010000017.1:0-99027 GCA_963758595.1 uncultured Alphaproteobacteria bacterium | reverse complement strand
CGCGGCCACGCTCGCGCTGGTCGGGGTGCCAGACCGATGTTGTTGGATATCACCTCGACGTTGGTCTGCTGTGCCTGCATTCCGGTGCCGGCAATGTCGAGCGAACGCATATCGCGCCTCCTAACCGTTCTGCTGCGGCAGAAGCTTATCGATCACTGCCTGCTGTCGGTCGCTTTCCGACTGAACGAACTGGGTGATGAACTGGAACTGCCGCAGTCCATCCATCATCCGGGTGGTTTCCAGAACCGGCTGGACGTTGGAGTCCTCGATCGAGCCCTGTACCACGCCGGGCGTGGCAACCGCGGTGGTTGGCGAGGCTGCCTGGAACAGTGTGTTGCCTTCGGGGAAGAGCTGCATCGGATCATTCGGCCGCACGACGCCGATCCTGCCGAGTTGGCCGTTCTCGCTGGACACCGTGCCGTCGCCGGCGATGGAAACACGAGTGTCGGTTTCCGACACCACGATGGGCTGGCCATTGGTGTCGAGCACCGCATTGCCGGTGCTGTCGGAGATCGTGCCGTTCGGCGCCAGCCCGAAGCGGCCATCGCGCGTCAGCCGCGGACCACTCGGCGTGTTCACCGTGAAGTAGCCGTCGCTGGTCAGCGCGAGGTCGAACGTATTGCCAGTATGAGTGATCGTGCCCGCCTGTTGCTCGCGCCAGGTGGCGCGATCCTGGGCGTAAGCGATGCTGCGCTCACCGCCCGGCGCGCTGCCCCCGCTCTGGGGTGTCAGCCAGTCGGCGAATTGCACCCTCTCGGCTTTGAAGCCAGGCGTGTTGGCGTTGGCGATGTTGTTCGCGATCACGTCCATGACGCGCTGCTGTGCGGCCAGGCGCGACAGGGCGATGTTGCCGGAGATGTCCATGCCCGCCTCTGACGCAATACGCGTGCCAACGTCGTTGCGACCAAGTTGATCCGATCGTGCGCTATGAACTTATCGCTTGAGAGCGCGATTCACTCTTGCCGGCGGTTCGGCCCTTAAGGGATCGCGCTCTCGACCGGCGGGCAATCTCGGGGCGACTTCCCCCGGGCATGCAACCGGCACCTGTTGCCGCAGCCGGTCAAATTTGCCGGCTTTCAATGGTCTACGGGCGCAATTGGTTGCTGCGCGCAACACACTGCGCCCGCAATGCTTCCTTAACGCCTCGCTGCCATTCTGCCGCTCGACAGGCCGAAGGAGCAACCGTGGCCAAGGCCGCGTCCGCGGTCGAACCGGCAAAGCCGGACGACGCACCCGAACAACCTGAGCCGCCGGCCTCTGGAAGGCGCCGATTGATCGTATTCGGCGCGCCGCTTGCGGTCGCTGGTCTAGGCAGCGGTCTGTGGTTCAGCGGCGTCCTGCCACGCCTGCTAGGTATTCAGCCCAAGCAGGCGGCAGCCGAGACTGCGACAGCATCGCAGCCGATCTACGTCGATCTGCCTGAGATGATCACCAACCTGAACAGCAATACGCCGCGGACCAGCTACGTGAAGATCACCGCGCGGCTCGAGGTGCGAAAGCAGGAGGACGTCGACCGGGTGAAGGCGGCGATGCCGCGCCTGCAGGACCTGTTCCTGACCTATATCCGCGAAATGCGGCCGCAGGAGTTGCACGGTTCCGCCGGCACCTATCGCCTGCGCGAGGAACTGATCGCACGTGCCAACCTGGCCGCCGCGCCCGCAAGGATCACCGACGTGCTGTTCACGCAAATGCTGATCCAATGAGCGGAACACCGCACCAGCAGCAGTCCGATGAGGAACTGGCCGCCGCGTCGGGCGCGGAAAACCCGGCAGGCCAGACCGCCGGCGAGACCCCAGGGGAGGCAATGCCGTCGCAGCCGGCACGCGTGCTCAACCAGGCGGAAATCGACAGCCTGCTTGGCTTCGACGACGGACCCGGGGGCGGCGAGAGCCGCTCCGGCATGCAGAAGATCATCAGCTCGGGCCTCATTTCATATGAGCGCCTGCCGATGCTGGAGATCGTGTTTGACCGGCTGGTCCGCATCATGTCGACCACTCTGCGCAACTTCACCTCCGACAATGTCGAGGTCGGCATTGACAACATCCTGTCGCTGCGCTTCGGCGACTACCTGAACTCCATCCCGCTTCCCGCGATGCTGGCGGTGTTCAAGGCCGAGGAGTGGGACAATTACGGCCTGATGGTCGTCGATTTCGGCGATGATCTATTCGATTGTCGACGTGCTGCTCGGCGGTCGGCGCGGCACCGCGGCGATGCGCATCGAAGGCCGCCCCTACACCACGATCGAACGCACGCTGGTCGAGCGGCTGATCCAGGTGGTGCTGTCCGACCTCTCGGCCAGCTTCGACCCGCTTTGCCCCGTCACCTTCCGCTTCGAACGGCTGGAGGTTAATCCGCGCTTCGCCACCATCAGCCGACTTTCGAATGCCGCCGTTCTGGCACGCCTGCGCATCGACATGGAGGACCGCGGCGGCCGCATGGAGCTGCTGCTGCCATACGCCACGCTGGAGCCGGTACGCGAGCTGCTGCTGCAGCAGTTCATGGGAGAGAAATTCGGTCGCGACTCGATCTGGGAAACCCATCTGGCGGAAGAGCTCTGGAACACCGAGGTCGAGCTCGACGTCGTGCTCGACGAACAGACCATGCGACTGTCCGACGTAATGGCATTGGAGCCGGGCACCCGGATCGTGCTCAACACCGCACTCGGCGCACCTGTGCTGGTGCGCTGCGGCGCCGTACCGCTGTTCGAAGGCCGGGTCGGCCAACGCAAGAGTCGCCTCGCCGTCCGCATCGATCGCGATCTGCCGCGACAACAGCTCACCGAGCGCGGATAGCGCGTGGCGAGAGCGAAGCGATATTGCGTACAGGGTAGATGTGGCGGTTGCGCATAAGACAAAGACGCACAGAGCTGGCGCGGCGGTTGCAGGACTTCGACATGAGGGATGGTCAATGATCGAGCAAAGACGAAGTGCGGCATTCAAATCAGAGCTTGGCAATGAAGGGGAAGCATCACAGCCGAGGATTACTGTGCGACCGCCTTGCGAGGCTGACATCCCTAACCTGGCGGCGCACTTCTCGGAAATGCAAGCCCACTATGGCCAACCAGTGGTCGACGCTGTAGCAATGAAAGCGGCCGTTTTGGCTTGCAAACCGCCCATTCATACTTTCGATCCGCGCGTGCTTGTGGCCGTGGCAGGTGACACTGTCATAGGTTCGATTGTCATGAACGTAACGTTCCCCGCGGCAGAGCTATCGCTTTCCCTCTACATCCGTGACCTCTATGTCGCGAAAGCTGCGCGACGTGATGGCGTGGGGCGAATGCTCGTCAAAGCCGCCACACGCCTCAGAGCGAGCGAAGGTTTTTCGGCCCTGGAATGGACGACCGATTCAGCCAACGCTGCGGCGAGGCGATTATACGAATCGTGCGGCGCGCGGCAGATTAATCGGACGTATTTCAATGAGCGGCGCGGAATCACAGAGCCGGTCTCTTCCGATCGGCGAAAGCCTCGTTCAAGCATAGAACGGCGTTGATGGGCCTGGCGTGCTGTTGGCCGCTGCATTCGCAGTTTCCTAACTCTGCGGCGCGACACTCCTTCGCATGCAGTGGATCCTCGAAGTGGCGCTGGTCGGCCTGTTGGCGGCAACGCTGTTCCACGCCGTACGCCTGGAGCGGGCACTCGGCGTTCTGAAGCGCGACCGCGTGCAATTGCAGGAGCTGACTGCCGGTTTCAATGACAGCACGCGGCAGGCCGAGCGTGGCATCGAACGGCTGCGGGCGGCAACCGATGGCGCAGGCATCCAGATCGCACGCCAGACCGACGCCGCGATGTCGTTGAAGGACGACCTTGTCATGCTGATCGAGCGCGGCAACCGCTTGGCCGATCGCTTGGATCAGGTGGTGCATGCCGGCCGGCCCCTCGTCGCCGAGACGCCACGCCTGAACGTCGTGTCCAACTCCGAGCTCGCCGAACATCGTGTGCGGAGCCAGGCCGAGCGCGACCTGCTGAAGGCGCTGAGGATGGCGAAGTGAGGTTGAAGTTCGGCTCCATACGGCTTTTGCCGATCACAATCTTTGCACTTGCCAGCCTGCTCGCGATGAAGTCCGTGCAACTGGTGCGCGCCGCTGTGCCGACGCTCGATGCGGCTCCGGCGGCCGCCGCGAGCGCCACGCCGGCGGCCGCACCGGCCGCAGCCTCGCAGCCGCGGCAGGAGCCTGCGCCGCAGCCCGCGCAGGATGCCGGACCACCGCCGGTCAGCGATGCCGAGAAGTCAGTGCTGCTCGAACTGCGTCAGCGCCGGCAGGAGCTGGACGCCCGCGACACGGCTCTGGCGGCGCGCGAATCGGTGCTGGCCGCGGCCGAGCAGAAACTGAGCGCCCGCGTGGCCGAGCTGCAGGCGCTGCAGCGGAAACTCGAGGCGCTGGAAACAGCGCGCAAGGAACGCGAAGACGTGAGCTGGCAGGGTCTCGTCAAGCTGTATGAGGCGATGAAGCCGCGCGAGGCGGCGACCATCTTCAACGACCTCGACATGCCGGTGCTGCTGCAGGTCGTCGATCGGATGAAAGAGGCGAAGGCGGCGCCGGTGCTAGCGGCGATGCAGCCGGACAAGGCACGCGATCTGACCTCTCGGCTTGCGCAGATGCGCACCCGGCGCGACGGCCAGCCTGGCAGTTGAGCAGCACAGAACCGGATCACGGTGCCGTTCGACAGCCCATGCCAATTGACAAGTCCATGAACGTGCTGGTCGTGGATGACTACAAGACGATGCTGCGCATCATCCGCAATCTGCTGAAGCAGATCGAGTTCAACAATGTCGAGGAAGCCACCGAGGGCGCCGAAGCGCTTACCAAGCTGCGGTCCGGCAACTTCGGTCTGGTGATCAGCGACTGGAACATGGTGCCGATGACCGGCCTGCAATTGCTCCAGGAGGTGCGCGCCGACGCCAGGTTGAGCGCCATTCCCTTCATCATGGTTACGGCGGAAAGCAAGGTGGAGAACGTGATCGCCGCCAAACAGGCCGGGGTCTCGAACTACATCGTCAAACCGTTTAACGCAGAAACTCTGCGCGAGAAGCTCGAGAAGGTACTCGGCCATGGCTGAGATCGCTGAGGCAGACCTGTCGGCCGGAGGCGTCGCAAACCTCAGGCTCCGCCATCCCGATTGGGAGCCGGAACTGATCGCGGGTGTGGTGCGCGCCGTGCTGTCAACAATGAACAATGACCTATCGGCTCACGAACGATCGCTGCTGGCTGAGGTCGAGGCGCTTGGCCGCACCATCGCCTGTGCCAAGGCGGAAATCGCCGGGTTGCGTATCGATGACATCAAGGACAGTCAGCTACCGTTCGCCACCGATGAGCTGGACGCCATCGTCGAACACACGGCAGCCGCGACCGACACGATCCTCAACAGTTGCGAGACGCTGGACGAGGTGGCTGCCAACCTCTCCGGCGAGGCAGCAGCAAGACTGCAGACCGCGGCCACGCAAATCTACGAGGCGTGCGGGTTCCAGGACCTCACCGGACAGCGCATCACCAAAGTGGTCGCGACGCTGAAGACGATCGAGGCGAAGATCGCGCAGATCTTGCACACCTTTGGCACCAGCGAGCCGGAGCCGGTGATCGAAGCAGCCATGGAGCGGGAGAAGGCCGCGCTGCTGAAGCGGCCGCAGAATACCGCCGCCGCAATGGATCAGTCGGACATCGACAGATTGCTGGCTACCCGCGAATGACACCTCGCGCGCTTTGGGGCTGTTTGCTGCTCATGCTGCCCGCGGCTGCTACCGCCGACGGAGGTTCCGGCGTTCTGGTGCGCGTGGGCAGCCACGATGGCTATGGCCGCGTCACCTTCGCTCTGCCGCCGCGTACCGAATACCGATTGACGCAGCAAGATCAGCACCTGGCGATCCAGTTCAGTGGCAACCTGAAGATCGGCCCGGCCAACGCCATTCCCCACAATGTCGTTGGCATCACCGGTGGCACCGGCGAAGCAACACTCGACATCGCACCAGGCACCGTCCTGCGTGACTGGCGCTATGGCGACCTCCTGGTCATCGACGTGCTCGATGCGGCCCCACGCGCCACCGCCAACTCGTCGCAGACAGCCGTTCCGGCGAAGCAGGACGGCGTAAAGTCCGCAGCGGCAAAGTCAGACGCAGGAAAGGCTGGGACAGCGACCCCGGATGCGGCACGGCCGGACGCAGCGAAGTCCGACCCGCTGCAGCCACGTGTTGGCGCGGATGCCGCGCGGCCAGGGCAGGCGACTGCCTCTTCCGCCAACGCGCCTCCGCCCAAGCCGGAGGCGCCGGCCGCAGCGCCGGGGGCCGACACGAACAACACGGCGGCTGCCTCGCCAGCGGCACCGGCCGAAGCAATTGCTGCGGCGCCGCCGGCGCCTTCGTCTGCCGCGCAGCCTGAGGCCGCGGCACAGTCGGACAGCGGCACCGATGGCGAACTGGACATTCAGGCCGATACGCAGCTTGGAGTGGCGGCCTTCCGACTGCGCAGCGTCGCCCTGATCGTGCTGGATCAGCCGCGAACTATCGACACGTCAGCGTTGCGCGACGACCCGGTGTTCGGATCGGCAGCGGTGCAAATACTGCCGACCGCGACCGTGATCCGGGTGCCGCTCGATCCTGGCACGGCGCTGGCCACCTCGCGAACTGAACATACCTGGCGCATCGCCGCCGTGACAAAGGAACCGGCGGTGCAGCGAACGATCCAGGCGGTTGTGGCAGACGATCGCCTGTTGCTGGACGCGGCCACCCCGGGTGCGGTGGTCAGCGTCATGGATCCGGAGACCGGCACCACCCTGCTCGTCGGGACGCAGCGAAGTAGCGGGCAAGGCGTCCCGGTGCAGCGCCGAACCCCGGAATTCACCTTGCTGTCGAGCTGGCAGGGGGTCGCCCTGGAACCGCGCAGGGACAGCGTCGCGCTGCGACCCACCGCCCAGGACTTTGCCGTCTCGGGTGTCGGCGCGCTTTCACCGGCAACCGACATCAGCGATCAACTGGCGCATTCCGTCGGCCTGACCCGCGAGTTCGATTTTCCCAACCAGCCAACAGAGGCGTTGCTGCAACGTTTGCGACGCCAGGGGCTCGAGGCTGCGACAACACCAACCCTGGCCCGCGGTCCGCGGCGTGACCTACTGGCGCGCACCATGATCGCCCTCGGTCTCAGCGTGGAGGCGGGTTCGGTGCTGCGAGTTGCCGAAACCGACGATCCGCACCTGGCTGCGTCTCCGGAGACCCAGGCGCTGGCGGCAATCGCCGCCTTGCTGGCACACCGTCCGGAGGAGGCGAGCGGTGTCGCCGATCCCGGGCTGCCGCAAGCAGATGACATCGTTTTCTGGCGTGCCGTGCGGCTTGCCGAGTTGCGGCCCAGCTCGCCGGAGGCCGCTGCCATGTTCGCCGCCACAGCGCCGCTGCTGCTCGCGTATCCGCCGGAGATGCGGGATCGGCTGTTGCCCTTTGTTGCCGAGACGCTGGTGGCCGGCGGCGAGACCGCCGCGGCGGCCGCCTTGCTGGCCGCACGACCGGCAGACGCCTCGCTCGATCTGGCGCGTGCGATGCTGGCCGAAGCACAGGGCGACAAACCCGCCGCGCTGGCCGGCTATGATCTTTTGGCATTGTCACACGACCAATCGGTGCACGCCCGCGCCGCCGCGCGTGCGGTCGAGCTCCGGCTTGCCACCGGTGCGATCAATGTGCGGCAGGCGGCCGATCAACTTGAACGGCTGTTGTATGCCTGGCGCGGCGATGCGTGGGAACGCGCCCTGCGCGAGCGGCTTGCCGAACTCGAGGCCCGCGGCGGAGACTGGCGCAGCGCGCTTAGGCTGCTGCGGGAAACCGAGACATTGTTCCCGGACGACAAGGTCTCTATCCACGCCACACTAGGCGAGATGTTCGCGGCACTGCTGCGCAGCGACGCGGTGGGCACACTGCCAGCGCTGGACCTGGTGTCCCTGGTCGAGGAGAACGCGGACCTGCTCCCCGCCGGACAGGATGGCGAAGCCCTGCAGGCACGCCTGGCTGACCGGTTGCTTGACCTCGACCTGCCAAAGCGCGCCGGCCCGGTGCTGGAAAAACTGATGCTGGCGGCGAATTCGCCGCCAGGGCGCGCCGGATTTGGCGCGCGGCTGGCGGCGCTGCGGCTGCGCGAAGACGATCCCGCCGGAGCGCTCGCCGCGCTCGATGCCTCGGGGGCGCCGGATCTTCCTGGCGAGCTGGTACGAAGCCGCACCCTTCTGGCAGCCCAGGCCAGCGCCCGCCGTGGCGATCTCGACCAGGCTTTGGCTGCACTCGGCGCGCTGGACGACCCGGCCGCCGATGAGGCACGTGCTACCATTCTGGAGCGCGCCAATGACTGGCCCGCGGCACAGAAGGCGCTGACCAGCTACGTTGCGAGGACCGTTCCGTCGTCCGGCAAGCTGGATGATGCGCAGCGGCGCGCCTTGCTACGGCTGGCGACGGCGGCCGCCAGAGCGGGTGACGACGCAGCCCTGACGGCGCTGCGCACGCGCGAGGCACAGCGCATGGAATCCGGACCGCTGGCCGACATGTTCCGCCTGCTCACGGCGGACCAGGTGCGCAGCGTCACGGATCTGAAACGTTCCGGCCAGGAGGCAGCGCTGGCACGCGCGCTGCCAGGCCAGTTGCAGGCGTTGCATCCGGGCATGGGACCGAGCCCGTAATCCCGCCCAGCGTTGCCGTTTCGGTGGGCGCAAGACCTAAAGCCTCCAGCGAATTCACCCCTTGCATGCCGCCCCCCCTTTCCCCATGTTGCGCAGCCTTGGCCCGAGGGGACGGTCGCTGCGCGCCCGTCCAACAGGCTGTCTGCTGGTAGGAACAGGGTACGCAATGGACGCACTCAGCCCGCTGGGGATGGTCTTCGACGCTCCGCATGAAGTCGAGCCGAAGGACTATTTCGTCGAAAAGGACGGCGTGAAATTCGCCGGCACGCATCTGCTGCTGGACTTGTGGGGTGCGAGTAACCTCACGGACCCGGAGTTGATCGATCGCGCGCTGCGTGACGCCGCCGAATTCGGCGAACGCAACGATCCTGCACAGTCACTTCCACCACTTCGGGCCCGATGGCGGCGTGAGTGGCGTGCTGGTGCTGGCCGAGAGCCACATCTCGATCCACACGTGGCCCGAGCGCGACTTCGCGGCAGTGGACATCTTCATGTGCGGCGCCTGCAATCCGTACCACTCCGTGCCGGTACTGAAGGAGGTGTTCGCGCCGAAGTCGATTCTGCTGTCCGAGCAGCGGCGCGGCCTGATCCCGTAAGTGACGACCGATAGCTGGCTCAACGAGACGCTGTACTCGGACTGGGGTCAGCGCTTCCTCGTGAAGCGTGAGCTCGCCCGTGTGCAGAGCGCATTCCAGGACATCGTGCTGTTCGAGAGCTTCTCGCACGGACGCGTCATGGTGTTGGACGGCGTCATCCAGATCACCGAGCGCGACGAGTTCGTCTATCAGGAGATGCTGACCCACGTGCCGCTGCTGGCGCATGGCGCGGCAGCGAGTGTGCTGATCATCGGCGCCGGCGATGGGGGCGTGTTGCGCCGCGTGCTGCAGCACCGCGGTGTGCGGCGGGCCGTGATGGTGGAGATCGACGGCGAGGTTATCCGCCTGGCAAAGCAGTTCCTGCCCGAGATCGGCGGCGACGCCTGGAACGATCCGCGCGCGGAGGTGATCGTGGGTGACGGCATCGACTACGTGAAGCGCGCACCGGACGCCGCATTCGACGCCATCATCGTCGATTCCACTGATCCGATCGGTGTCGGCGAGGTGCTGTTCACGGACGAGTTCTATGCCAATTGCGCACGCATCCTCACCGAGCGAGGCCTGGTGGTGAACCAATGCGGCGTGCCGTTCATGCAGGCCGACGAATTGCGCGAGACGAGTGCGCGGCGCGCAAGGTTCTTGCCGCACATCACCGCCTATGTTGCCGCCGTGCCGACCTATGTCGGCGGCTTCATGACCCTGGGCTGGGCGGCCAAGGATGGCGTTGCTGACGCGGGCAGACGTGGACACGATACGCCGCCGTGCCGATACCGCCGGCATCGTCGGCACCACGCGCTACTGGACGCCGGAAATCCACGTCGGCGCCTTCAACCTGCCGCCCTATATCGCGGAGTGCCTCTAAGCCGCACGCTTCCGTCATTCTGAGCGCCGTGAAGCAATTTCGCGGCGGTTGTCCCGGCGTAACGCGCTGTTGATTGGCGCGTCCTGCGTGGTCCCGTTCCGATCGGTCCGGCAGACATGCTCAGGAGGAAGCGATGACCCAGGAAGGTGGGCGGTCCCGTGTGGCACGGCGCGCGATGCTGCACGGCGCAGGTCTGGGCAGCGCGCTCGCGCTACTCGGCAGCGCCGGCGCGGCGAATGCCGCAGCGTCCTCTCCGTTTCCATCACATCCGCGCTGGAAGATGGTGTTCGTCAATCACGTCACCACAAACCCCTTCTTCGTGCCGACGCAGTACGGCATTCAGGACGCCTGCGCGCTGCTGGACTGCGACTCACCAGTGGACCGGCTCGACCAACGCCGATGTGGCGCAGATGGTGAATGCGATGAACGCGGCTGTCGCCGGCAAGGCCTCGGCCATCGCGGTGCCGATCGTTGATCCGCATGCCTTCGATGCACCGGTGCAGCGGGCGCTGGATGCCGGCATTCCGGTGTTCGCCTACAATGCCGATGCACCCGCTGGCAGCGCGAACAAGCGCCTGGCCTATATCGGCCAGGACCTCTACCAGTCCGGCTATCAGATGGGCGAGCGCATCGCCTCGCTGGTGGGATCCGGCCTGGTCGCGCTGTTCATTGCCACGCCTGGCCAGCTCAACATCCAGCCGCGGCTGGACGGTGCGGTCGCGGCGATCAAAAAGTCCGGCAAGAACATCGACGCACAGCAGATCGCCACCGGTGCGACGGTGAACGAGGAGCTGTCCAAGATCAAGTCGTTCTACCTCGGCCACCAGGACCTGAAAGGCATGTTCGCGGTGGACGCCGGCAGCACGCAGGGCGTCGGCGAAGTGATGCAGGAATTCAAGTTGCAGTCGAAGGGCGTGCACGCCGGCGGCTACGACCTGCTGCCGCGCACCGTGCAGCTTGTCCATGACGGCCATCTGGACTTCACCATCGACCAGCAGGCGTACCTGCAGGGTTTCTACACCGTGATGGAGATGTTCACCTTCCTGGCCTCCGGTGGATTGACCGGGCCGGCCGACATCAATACCGGCCTGAAGTTCGTCACGAAGGACAATGTCGGCCCGTACCTCGCCACCTCGACCCGCTATGAGGGCAAGTCGGAGAAGCCGCAGATCGTCGAGCGCTCCGGCCCGATCAAGGGCTGACCCGAATGCTCGACCCTATGTGGGGTTCACAGGTTTCGATTGGTGCTTCGGTGTACACCTCGCCCGCGTGGCGGGAGAGGTCGGCGCGCGAGCGTGGCGGGAGAGGGTACGACGCCATCACCACCCTCACCCGGCGCTTCGCGCCGACCTCTCCCACTTCGTGGGCGAGGTGTACACGCTTTAGCTCGATGAGCCGTGGTCGGCAGCACACATAAACCGGTGGGCGCACGCCTGCTGTCTGGCTTTCTGCGCCGGCAGGAAGCCAGCATCCTGGTCGTCGCACTGCTGCTGACCGCATGGTTCGAAAGCGCCAACCGCGACTTCCTGCTCAGCAGCGCCAGCCTGCAGAACCTGTCGCAGTACATCGCGCCGGCGGCGATCATCGCCTGCGGCGAGGTCATGCTGATGATCGGCGGCGAGATCGATCTGTCCGCCGGCATGGTCTACGCCTTCGCACCATTCATCATGCATTTCGCCGCCGATGCCGGCGTGCCGAGCTTCCTGGCATTGCTACTCGGACTGCTCGCGGCCGGCTGCGTCGGATTGGTGAACGGCGCGCTCACGCTGCTGCTGTCCGTGCCGTCGTTCGTCACCACGCTGGGCACGCTGTTCCTGGTCAACGGCCTGACGCTGACGATCTCGAACGGCACGCCGGTCACGCCCACCGCCGGCGAGACTTTCGCGCAGGTGTTCGGCGCCTGGGGCTACAGCGAGATCCTGTGGGCCGTGCTGGTGGTGCATCGTGCTGCACGTCGTGCTGCGCCATACCCGATGGGGCCTGCACACCGTCGCCTCCGGCGCCAACGAAACCGGCGCGCGCGAGGCGGGCATCCACGTCACGCGCCTGAAGGTCGGCAACTTCGTCCTGGCCGCGGTACTGGCGGGCTTTACCGGCATCCTGGAAGCGTTTCGCATCGGCTCGATCGACCCGCTCGCCGGCGGCAACCAGATCATGTTCATCGCGGTGGCGGCCGGCGTGATCGGCGGCACGCCGCTGGCCGGCGGCTCCGGCACGATCATCGGCGCGCTGATCGGCGCGGCGGTGCTGGGCGTGCTGAACGACGGGTTCACGCTGATCGGCATCAACGCCTTCACCTTCAACATCATCCTGGGCGCCGCGATCCTCGCCGCGATGCTGTTCAACATCCATGTGACCCGCCTGGCGCGATCGGGTGACCGGCGATGAGCGAGACACTGCGCGCCGACAACATCGTCAAGCGGTTCGGCGCGGTCACCGCGCTGGACGGCGTGTCGCTGACGCTGCGGCAGGGCGAAATCCTCGGCATCCTTGGCGACAACGGCGCCGGCAAATCGACGCTGATGAAGATCCTCACCGGCTACGAAACCCCGACCAGCGGCCGTCTGTTCGTGTCGGATCGCGAAGTCGCGCTGCGGTCGGTTGACCATGCACGCTCGCTGGGCATCGAGTGCGTCTATCAGGACCTCGCGCTGGCCAACTCGCTCAGCGTGTACCACAACATGTTCCTGAATCGGGAGATCGTGTATCGCGGTCCGGTCCGGCTGCTGAACCACCGCGCCATGCGGCGGCGCGCCGCGGCGTTCCTGGAGCAGATCGGCGTGCACATCCCCTCAGTCGACGTCCCGGTCGAACGCCTGTCGGGCGGCCAGCGGCAGGCGATCGCCGTGGCGCGCGCAGTGAACTCCGATGCGCGCATCCTGCTGCTGGACGAACCGCTGGCGGCGATGGGAGCACGGGAGGCCGGGCTGATCATCGACCTGCTGATGCGGCTGAAGCGCGAGGGCCGCATCTCGATCGCGATGATCATGCACAATTATGCGCAGACGCTCGACATTGCCGACCGCATCGTGCTGATGCAGCATGGCCAGATCACCTACGAGCGGGATGCGGCCGCCACCTCGGTCGAGGAGTTGATGGATATCGTGCGGCGCGAGTATCGGGCAATGCGGACCACATCATGACCGACACCGTCGTCATCACCCGCACCGACGCGGTGCTGGAAATCCGCCTCAACCGTCCAGAGAAGAAGAACGCGCTGACCCGGGCGATGTACGACGCGATGGCCGACGCCTTCGCTCAGGTCGATGCCGACCCGACACTGCGGGTGGCGCTGCTGACCGGCACCGGCGACACCTTCACCTCGGGCAACGACATCGGCGACTTCCAGGCCCGCGCGGCCGGCAATCGGGAAGGTTCGGCTTCGCGCTTCCTGCCAACGATCTCGTCGATGCAGAAGCCGCTGATCGCCGCGGTGAACGGCCCCGCGATCGGCGTCGGCACCACGATGCTGATGCATTGCGACCTGATCATCGCCGCCCGCTCCGCGCGTTTCGTGATGCCGTTCACCAGCCTGGGCCTGGTGCCCGAGGCCGGCAGTTCGCTGCTGTTCCCTCGCCTGCTCGGGCATCAGCGCGCCAGCGCCTTGCTGTTGCTGGGCGAGCCGATGGATGCCGCGACCGCGCACCAATGGGGTTTCGTCAACCGCGTGGTGGACGATACGGAGCTGATGGTGACGGCGCACGACCTGGCCCGTCGGCTCGCGGCCCTGCCTCCGCAGGCGGTGCGCCTCACGAAGCGGTTGATGCGGCAGGGGGCGGCGGACCTCGCGGGGCGCATGGAGGAAGAGCTGACGCTGTTTCGCCAGCGCGTGGCCTCGCCGGAAGCAGCCGAAGCGTTCCGGGCGTTCATGGAAAAGCGCAAACCAGACTTCTCCCAGTTCTAACCACTCAAGCAAAACAGCGCCTTCGCAATCCTTTTCGACGCCTTGCGGACAGCGGCCGCACAAGGTTGCAACCGTCGTGGACCTGTTTCTGCCGGGGGATTCCAATTTAATGATAACGCGAATATTCCAGAGACGAGCAGGATCGGAAACGCTGCTGGTAATCGTCGCCCTTATGCCAGCCGCCTTATTCAGACACCGATATTGCCGCGCTCAAGCGCCGATAAGTGCAAGCCGCTACAACGAGAGGGAAGCAAAGGCAACGCCTGCTGCGCCGAGAGTGTAAGCCCCTGCCACCGCAAGGAGCGCAATGGCCAGCAGGGCAAAGGCTTCGGCGCCAAGACGATCACCTATCGGACGGCCGGCGAGGCCACCGAAGAAGGCGAAGGGGATCAGGATGCCGGCAGCGAGCCAGGTCGGGGCAGGGATGCCGATCGTCGCCGCATGGGACGCGAGCGTCACCCCATAAGAGAGGGCGAAGAACGCCAGTAGTGTGGCACGCACGATCCGTACCTCCGCCCCGGCAAGCAGCAGATACATCAACACTGGTGGACCGGGCTGCCCCACCAGCGCACCTGCAATTCCCGAGACGGCTCCGGCCGCCAGATCGAGGCCGGGGCTCATGGCAAACGCCGACCAATGCTTGACCTGCCGGGACTGAGGCGACCCGCGGCGCGAGACCGCCATCAGTATGGCGAAGCCAAAAATTATCCCCCCGACGACCGCCCTCACCAGGATTGGATCAGCATAGCGGAAGGCGACGAGGCCGAGCGGCAGCCCAACAAGACTGCCGAGCGCCAGGCGAAGCAGCAGCCATGGCGCGATGGCCGGCAGCAGCCCCCGAAGCATAACGACCGATAGAACGGTCGAGATGATGATAACCAGCTGAATTGCGTGCGTCGGGTCAAGAAACAAGAGAAAGAGCGGCGCCGCCAGGACGGCGAAGCCAAAACCGCTTATTGCATAGAGCAGCGCCGAGCCAAAAGTCGTCGCGGCGAGCGCGATGAAGATGCCGCTGGCCATCACAGCATTCCACTCCATCAGCTGTCGAGCAGCCAAAATCCAAAGCCCGCATTCATGCTGCGCGCCTCCGTTGGCCCTGCGTCTATCCGGGCAGTTGCTCGATCAGCTCCCCGGCAGGCTGCTCGGCGCGCGGTGGACGAACGACTGATCTCTCTGTCTTTGCCAGAGGCTGTCGATCGCCAATGGTCCTGAGCCCCCCAGGACGAGGGCCGCAAGGCAGGCGAGGTAGAGGAGATCGGTTTCGAAGCCAGGTGGCCCGAACTGCGCGCCAGCGGTCGTCACAGCCTGGAGTTTGATCGAACTGAACCCATAGGGCAGATGCACGGTGACGATGGCCACCAGGAGAACCGCTGCCATCGGTATGCTGGCCAACGGCACCAATGCACCGAGAAGCACGGCCAGGCCCCCCAATATCTCAACCAGGATCGTAAGCCATCCCATGAGATGCGGTGCGGGCACGCCAAGTGCCTGCAAAATCGTGGGGAACGCCTCGGAGCCCCTGGCGAGCTTGGCGAAGCCATGCTCCATGAAGCCGTAGCCGACGATAAGACGCAGCGGGAGCGGAGCCCAACGGGCGATCCGAGACTTGCTGATCAGATCGAATGGAAGGTCGCGCCACGTCGGCGACTGTCCCGTGATGTCGCTCATCATTTTCATGCCCAACCACCTTCAGGTCTTTTGTCGGTATCCGCCGCAGGATCCATAGGAAGCTAAGTGTCCGTCCGGCGACTTCGCAATTCATTTAAATCGGTTAGCGGCTGGCAGATTGAGCGCTTGATCCGGCTCGATCGGGTCTGATTCGCTGTGTGGCACCCAATCGCGAGGTGCCCCGGTGTGGACGACTGAGAACCGCCATCGCTATGACCGCGACAAGCTGCGTTACCCGAGCGATCTTACCGATGCGGAGTGGCACTTGATCAAGCCATTGATCCCGGCCGCCAAGCGGGGGGGTGGCAAGCGCACGACAAACATGCGCGAGGTGATCAATGGCATGATGTATGTGCTGAGCACCGGCTGCCAGTGGCGCTACATCCCAAAGGACCTGCCACCGCGTAGCACGGTGAACGGCTATTTCTGCCTGTGGGGTTGGGACGGCACGTTGGAGAAGATCCATCACGCGCTCTACGTCAAATGCCGCGAACAAGCTGGACGTGAGGCTAGTCCCACGGCCTGCGTCATCGATAGCCAGAGTGTGAAAAGCGCAGAAAAAGGGGCTCTGGCATCGACCCGCATGGCTTCGATGCCGGCAAGCTGATCAAGGGAAAGAAGCGCCACGTTCTCGTCGATACGTTGGGCCTGGTGCTGCACGCGCTGGTGATCTCCGCCGACGTTCAGGACCGCGACGCGGGTGCCCTGTTGTTGTCCACTCTGTTTGGGCAGTTCCCGTTCTTGCGCAAGCTGTTCGCCGACAGCGCCTATACAGGATCGGTCTTCCGGGATGGCGCTGCCAAGGCGATGCGCAGCCTGGCCGTCGAAATCATCAAGCGAAGCGATCGTGCCAAGGGCTTCGTCGTCGAACCCAAGCGCTGGATCGTCGAACGCTCCATCGCATGGCTCAATCGATGTCGCCGCCTCGCCAAAGATTGGGAAAATCGCAATCACAATGCACTCGCCTTCCTCCGCCTCGCTTCAATCCGCCTCATGCTCAGAAGGCTCTGTAATCCCTCATAAGGTCTTCGGACGGACTCTAAGCAAGCGGCCGTTGACCGCAAGACATAATGATGTCACGATGTTGGGATGTCACGATCACCCCTTTACGAACGGGTCGAGTTTGTTTTGGCCGGCGATATCGCTGACGGCATGTTGCCCCCAGAGACCCAATTGCCGTCGGAAGATGGCTTGGTGGAGCGCTTCAAAGTCAGCCGCACCACCGTACGAAAAGCGATTCAGAACTTGATCGAGCGCGGCCTTGTCGAGGTCAGGAGAGGCAAGGGCACGTTCGTCACCCGTCCGAAGATTACGCAGGAACTGACGGACCTGACCGGCTTCGTCGAGGATATGCAGACTTTGGGGCGAATCCCGACCGCCCGCCTACTCGACAAGCGCATCGTGCCAGCCGACGAATCCGTCGCAGACCACCTTGCATTGGCACCTGGGACGTTGGTGGTCAGGCTCCAGCGGGTTCGCTTGGCCGATCGTGTGGCGATGTCTTTCGATGAGACCTACTTGCCTCGCGACTTAGGGGAGAAGATTGCCGAGAATGACCTTGAGGCGGAGCCGGTCTTCGCACTGCTGGAGAACAAGTACGGGTACACCTCTGGTCGAAGCTGAATACAAGTTAGAAGCGACCGCGGCCGACCCTGTTGTCGCCCGGGCACTCCAAGTGCCGGCTGCCAGCCCGATCTTCCTAATTGAGCGCACGTCGTATACCACGGGCAATCGGCCCGTTGATTATGAGAGGCTGCACTATCGTGGCGATCTGATCCGGTTTGTGACGCGCCTTGCCCGACGTGCAGGGACCTCGATGCAAAGGTGAGGCGGGCGACCGCGTGGTTTGAGCAGCCGGCAGCGGTATCGACGCGGTCCAGCGTGTCGTGACATCGCTGCGGTGACGGCGCGACGACCGCGATTATGCGCCAGCGAACTTGGCAAACTGCGGCTTCACCTTCTCCAACAGCAGCCGCAGCGAGCGCATCATCAGCTCGGCCGGTATCCTGCCGCCGAAATTCAATTCCGCGAGGATGCCGTCGATACCCAGCTCCTCGCGCAATTGCAGCAGCCGATCCGCCACGCTTCCCGGACTTCCTACCACGACCTTGTCGCTCAGCACCTGCTCGTAGGTGATGCTGCGAACCGTCTCCAGTTCGGCGCGGCGCCGGCTGTTCGGCGATCCTTCCAGCCGCTCGGTCAGGGTCCGATAGCCCTGCATCACACTGGGTTCGGCCTCTTCCAGCGCCTGCGCATCGCTCTCCGCCAGATGCAGTGACAGGCGTAGATACACCTCGCCTTCGCCCGGATGCCCTGCGGCCCGGTACGCCTCGCGATACGCCACGAGATCTGGCGCCAGCCCGGACAGCGAGCCGCTGCGCACCGCGACAAATAGCGGATACCCGAGTGCGCCCAACGCAGGGAACGTGTCCTCGCTGGCACCGGCGATGCGGATCGGCGGATGCGGCTGCTGGTACGGCCGCGGCACGGCGCGCGCCTCGCTGAACTGCCAGTACTTGCCTGCGTAAGAGAAACTCGGCTGCGTCCACGCCCGCCGCAGGATGTCCAGCGTCTCGTAGAACCGCTCGCGGCTTTCCGAATAGGGCACACCGTAGGCAGCGTAGGCGCGCGGATTGCCGCTGCGCCCGGCACCTAGCAGCAGCCGGCCGCGGCTGATCTGGTCGATCGTGGCGGTTTCTTCCGCCAGCCGCAGCGGATGGCACAGCGGCAGGACCTGCACGCCGGTACCAATCTTGAGGCGGCTGGTACGTGCGGCGATCGCCGCCGCGACCGTCAGCGGCGCGCTCAACACCGAACGCGACGCCTGCTGGTGGATCTCCGCCAGCCAAATTGCGTCCAACCCCCAGCGTTCGGCGTCCGCCACCTGCTCCAGCGCCTGGGCGAACGCGTCCGCATCCGCTTGCTGTTCCACCTGCCGGTGGAACTCGTGGTACCAGCCGAACTCCATGCGCCTCAGCGTGGCATTTGGCTGGCGCCGGTGCAACGCGTGACGGCCGCCGCGGCAGCGGTGGTGCTTAGCTTACCCGATGGTCGGACCGGCAATTTGCTGCTGCCTGATCGTCTGTCTGAGGCCGGAGCCGCCGACTGCGACAGCAGGTAATTCCGTAGATGGTCCACGTGCAGCTCGCGCACCGCATCCGCCCGCCCGCGAGGAGAGGGGGTGCGGAACCCCTCTCCCGCTCAGCGGGAGAGGGTTGGGGTGAGGGCGCCTATCCGGGCGGCCGGCGGCGCACCAGGGCCTCTCTTTCGCCATCGCCGCCGGCGAACGCGTCGGCATCGTCGGGCTCAGCGGCTCCGGCAAGTCCACCATCGTCCGCCCGCTGCTCCGGCTGGACGACCCGCAGACCGACACCGTGTAGATCGGCGGCCATGAACTGCACAGCCGCGATCCCGACGCCACGATCCGCGCGATGGACTCAGATCCGAGCCTCCAGGACCATATTGAACGGCGTCTCGGTCGCTCGCCGGATGCTGTTGAAGCCACCCGCCGAAATCACTTCCCGCAGCCTGGCTTCCCCAGCTTGCGCGCCCAGAGCAGCCCCAACTTCCTGCGCGAGCGATGTCGGCACACACACCAACGTCGAGGCCGCGTAGTAGATCCGCCCGATCGGGTTCATGTTGTCTGCCAACCGGTCACCGGCCATCGGCTCGACGATCATCCACGTGCCGTCAGGTTTCAACGATTGTCTGACATGCGCCGCAGCGCCGGCGGGATCACCCATGTCATGCAGGCAGTCAAAGAAGGTCACGCAATCCAGGTCACGCGCCGGATAGTTCTTTGCCGTCCCAACCTCGAAGCTGGCGTTGTTGACATTGTGCTCCCGGGCATGCGCGCGTGCCTGCTCGATGGAGCCTGGGTGGAAATCGAACCCGAAGAACTGCGATCGTGGAAACGCCTGGGCCATCAGCACGGTGGACCAGCCATGGCCGCAACCGATATCAGCGACCCGCGCGCCATCGTGTAGCTTCGTCGCCACCCCTTCCAGCGCCGGCAACCAGTTCTGCACCAGGTTCTGCAAATACCCAGGACGGAAGAAGCGCGCGACGGCGCAGAACAGACAAGGCGCCATATTGCCCCATGCCACGCCGCCGCCGTTCTTAAATGCCGCTTGCACCTTAGGCTGGCCCTCGGTCCACGCCGCGACGCCGTCGAACGCGCCAAGCATCGTCACCGGGCTGTCTTCGATTGCGAATAGCATCGCCTGCTCGGGCGGCAATGCGAACTTGCCGCTGTCCGGATCGTAGCTAAGGTAATTCGAAGCAGCCTGATGCGCGAGCCATTCGCGCGTGTATCGCTCATGCACCCCGGCCGCATCGGCAAGCTCTTCGCTGCTCATCGCGCCCTTCTCGTGCAGCGTCTTATAGAGTTCGAGCGCATCGCCCATCCGTACCATGGCCACGCTTGCCGCCCCACCGAGGTCGCCGAGCATCTGCCCGATCAGCCGGTTCAGTTTTTCCTGATCGATCGTTGCCATCCACTCATCCCCACTGCTTCATCTTGTTGTCCGACGTAGCCACGTGCCTTTTAATTTCACTTCACCGGCTGCAAGGCGTTCGCAACGACATACTGGCCGATCTTCTGGCCCATGGTGCGCCCCACTTCCGTTGAATTGCGGTAGTGAAATCCGGCATAGATGCGCGCCATCGCGATCTCATCAGCGATTTCATCCAGATTGGTGAACCTGTGAACCACGCCGGGTGCCGTCGGAGTGCTGACAGTCACCTCGGGGATGTCCGCTGTCCCAATGATCGTCTCGATGACCGTCGTCACGGCGCCACTCAGGATGCAGTGGGCACACGGATATTCCGGATGCAGCGGCGTAAGGTCGATCGGCTCCCACGTTGCATCGCGCTCGGTCGCATCGTTCCCATCGATGTCGCCATTGCGAATGGCGGTCATGGGGCGCCAGAACATGAAGTGGTACTTCGCCGCATACACCGATTGCACGGCATCGGCCTCGGCCAAAGCGACCAGCGCCATGAACCGCGCCGTGTCGATCACCGACATGTTCTTGGCGATCGGGATCTGACGCACCCACGGATGATAGCTGATCGGTCCCGCTGCAAGCCAAAGCCGAGCAGTCTCTGTCTGTTGCGGTGTGCGCGACGTGCTGTACTTCTCGCCGATGTCCCTGATCTCGTTGTAGTCCCGCGCCCACACCGCGCCCTTGAGATCGGGCGGTGGCCCCGGACGGAACTGCTCGGCATTGCTCAGGACGAACGGCTGCCCCTCCACTGCCCACCATCCGACCGTCGCAGCGGTGATGGTGTACTTGCCCGGTTCAGTGGCTGGTCGATAGGCGTCGCGCGCCGAGGAGCCGTCTTTGGCGCGCAGCTCCATCATCTTGGCCGCGGCATCCTGACCCACCTTGATGCCGCGCTCCTTCGCGCGCCCATCAGGTATCTTGCCGAGATAATCGGCAAGCTGCTGCTTTGCGCTGCTGTTCGGCGCCAGCGCCATCAGCACGTTTGCCGCCGCTGTGGCCGCAGCCGCCTCCTGCGATGTATCGGAGGATGCGTCCACCTGCATCCGATACGGGTTGTATTTCGGCTCGATGCAGTCGACCGCGTTGAACATGGCGACATCCACCATGGCCGCCGCGCGGAACGTCATATCGACAGTCATTGGCTGGACCGGACCAGGAGGCTGGATCGCGTTGACGGCAATGTTGTCCCACTCAGTGATGACGTTCCCAAAGGCTGCTATCGGCATCGCCACCAGCGTTAGGCACAGCAAGGTTCCTGTTCTCATCGGCCTCCCCTATCAGACGCCACATGGGTTCACGGTCACTTTTGGTTCCATTGAGCAAAGAGAAGGGGCGCCCAACTACTCCCCCAGTAGCTAATCGACGAAGTTCACGTCCCACTTGCCATCGACCGTGATGAAATAGGTTGCCCCCTCATCACCGGTCCACGCCTCGTGGATCATCTTCGCGGGCATGAAAAGAAACCCGCCTGGGGTGAGGGCGGTTTTATCCTGGCTGCCGTCATGAGCCACGGTGAAGGTGCCCGTCAGTATCGTGATCGTTTCATTGGACGAGTGCCAGTGTCTTGGTACGTGCCCTGTTCCGCGTATGACGAGATACGTCGCCTGGGTCTTCGGATTCGTGTAGAGCATCGAAATGTCGAAACCGCCGCCCAACGGCTCCCATTTCATTTCGTCGGGTTTGACCGTCTTGGCCATCACATCGGATGCCGGCTGGGCGTACGTCCAGACAGGCCACGACATCGCAGTGACCATTAGCGTAGCAAGCAAACTGGTTTTCATAATTGCCTCCCTCCCCATTTTCTAGCCGGCACGCGCTCGGGAAACCTGCAATCGGGGTGAAATCGCCACGAAATTCCTCCGAAATTTTCTGTGGCGCAGCAGGCTCGGGATCGGCTAACTTTGGCGAAAAGCAAACGTAGGGAAGCTCGATGAGCATCGCCGCCGAGGTGACGTGCTATCGGTTCGATAGCTTCGTCCTCGACCTGGAACGCGGCGCGCTGGTGGCCGCCGACGGCGAAGATGTGCCTCTTCGCCACAAATCGTACCGACTGTTATGCCTGTTCGTGTCGCACGCCGGTCGTCTGCTGGAGCGCGATACCATCGCCCAGATGCTCTGGCCCGGCGTCGCCGTGGCGGACGACGGTATCACCCAGTGCGTTCGTGACATCCGCCGTGCTCTGGGTGACGACAGTCAGAGAATGATCAGAATGATTCCTCGACGTGGCTACATCTTTGCGGCCGAGGTGACCACAGGGCACAATCTCGGCCCGCCACGAAGCGACAGCGTTGGGCTGCCGGCCAAGCCGTCGATTGCCGTCCTAGCCTTCGCCAACATGTCCTGCGACCCCAACCAGGAGAACCTCGGCGACGGTGTGGCCGACAATGTCATCACCGAGTTGTCGCAAAACCGCTCTCTGTCTGTAATCGCGCGAACGTCCAGCTTCACCTACAAGCGCCGGCCGTGCTGTGTGCAGCAGATTGCGCATGAGCTTGGTGTACAATTCTTGGTTGAAGGCAGCGTGCAGCGCTGCGCCGACAACGTCAGGATCATGGCCCAGCTAATCGATGCAGATAACGGTACCCACATTTGGGCCGAGCGGTTCGATCGCAACCTGAGTAACGTTTTTGCAGTTCAGGATGAGATCGCCCAGGCGATCGCAATCGCGATTGACCCGCTGATTTCGGAGGTCGGGCGGCGCCGTGCGCCGCAGAGGCCACCAGGTAGTCTGACTGCATGGGAAGCATGCCGCGCGCGCTGTGGCACTGGTCCAAGGGAAGCAACCTCTGCCAACGCCTGACTTTTCTCTGGCGTGCCTTGAACCGGAGTTCGCGGCCGGACACGCCGCGCCGGCGGCGACGCACAACCGCGCAGTCGGGTATTACCTCGCCGAAGACCATAGTGCGACGGAAGCCACCATACGGAGAAATATCCGCGACTACCCCGAAGACCCGCGTGCCTATCTCTGGCTCGCTGCAGCACTGGGTCTGCTAGGCCACTCTGGCGCGGGCGCCGCACGGAACGAGGCGGGCTATCTCAGATAAAAGACGGGCAACAGAGCGCCCTACATGCGCCCCCAGGATCACCAGCACCTGTTCGATGGCTTGGCAAGGCCGGCTGGGACGGGTGATCGCAATCGTCATGGGCGGGCACACCGCCCATCATCGCCGTTCAATCCAGTTCACAGCGCCTGAACTTCGCGCGTTTGCGCCGCATCGGCATTCGCGCCCAGGATGGTGAGGCCATTGCGGGAGGGCCGGCGTGCATTTCGATCTGCGACTGTGGCGCATGACGGCGGGTCTGCGGTGGCGGATCGCCGTGGGCGTCCTGCTCGGGCTTGTGGCGCTGGCATTCGGCATCGCGCGTTTTGCCTTCCTGGGCCAGTTCCTCGCCCGCCTGTTCCATGCCGCGCCCGCCGCCGAGCTGGTGCCGCCGCTCGTGGGAACGCTCGTCGCCATTCTGCTGCGTGCCTGGCTCGACGATGCGCGCACGATGCTGGCGCACCGTACCGGCGGCGCGTGTGCAGGAGCTTCTGCGCGGCCGCCTCTACGACAAGATCGTCGCCCTGGGGCCAGCCTGGTTCGGCGCCGAGAGGACCGGCGGCGTGATGCTGTCGATCGTCGACGGCGTGGAGCAGTTGCAGACCTTCTTCGGGCAGTATCTGCCGCAGGTGACGATTGCCGCCTGTGCGCCCCTGGCGATCTTCGCCTTCATGGCGTTCTGGGACATTCCGGTCGCCGCGGTCATGCTCGCCGCCGCGCTGTTCACGCTGGTCGCACCGGCCGTAGTGAATGAACGCACCGGCCGGGCATCGCGCGAACGCCAGAGCGCCTTCAAGGCGTTCGGCGAGGAGTTCCTGGACGCGGTGCAGGGCCTGCCCACCCTGAAGGCATTCGGGCAGAGCGGCGCCTACGGCCGGATGCTCGCCGAAAGGGCCAAGGCGCTGTCCGACAGCACCTTCCTGGTGCTGGGCACCAGCATCCTGACGCGCGGCGTTACTGACCTTGGCTGTGCCCTGGGCGCCGCTGCCGCGCTCGCTCTGGGTGCCTGGCGCGTCCGCCACGGCGAGATGAGCCTGGAGGCGCTGCTCATCGTGCTGATGGCCGGCACCGAGATCTTCCGCCCGCTGCGCGACCTGCGAACTGTCCTGCACCAGGGCCTCACCGGCCAGGCCGCTGCCGCCGGCATCAACGCGCTGCTGGATGAGAAGGTGACGGCGCCAGGCGCCCCCTCCCCCCTGCACAACCCCCTCTCCCGCTCAGCGGGAGAGGGTTGGGGTGAGGGCGCCTCCATCGACTTCTCCTCCGTCACCTTCGCCTATCCGGGCGGCCGGCGTCCCGCGCACCAAGGCCTCTCTTTCACCATCGCCGCCGGCGAACGCGTCGGCATCGTCGGACCCAGCGGCTCCGGCAAGTCCACCATCGTCCGCCTGCTGCTCCGTCTGCACGACCCGCAGACCGGCACGGTGCAGATCGGCGGCCACGACCTGCGCAGCCTGGACCCCGACACCGTACGCCGCATGATCGCCGTGGTGGCGCAGGACACCTACCTGTTCCACGGCACGATCGAGGACAACCTCCGCCTCGGCTGCCCCGACGCGACCGAGGCCGACCTGATCGCGGCGGCCCGCGCCGCCAACGCCCACGAGTTCATTGCCGCCCTGCCCGACGGCTATCGGACCGTGATCGGCGAACGCGGCGCCCGCCTGTCGGGCGGCCAGCGCCAGCGCATCGCCATCGCCCGCGCGTTGCTGCGCGATGCCCCGATCCTGGTGCTGGATGAGGCGCTCTCCTCGGTGGACGCCGAAAACGAGGCGGTGATCCAGCAGGCTCTCGATCGCCTCATGCTCGGTCGCACCACCCTGATCCTTGCGCATCGGCTGTCCAGCGTGATCAACGCCGACCGCATCCTGGTGCTGCAGGACGGCGCGGTGGCCGAGAGCGGCCGCCACGCCGAGTTGATCGCGCGCGACGGCCCCTACCGGCGCCTGATGGGCCCGCAGCTCGCCGAGCGCGGCGATGCTACCACCCCGCTCGACGACCTTGTGGCGCCCGGGGAGGCTCCGGCAGAGCCGGCCGGCGCGGTGGTGCGCGATCTTGCTGCGGATGCGGCGGACGTGGGATGGCCCGACGACCATCCGCACCCTGCTTGGCTTCATCCGTCCCTGGCGTCGCCAGCTCGCCGTCACCGTGTCCTGCGGCATCGGCCGCGTTGTCGCCTTCATCGGCGTCGGCATTCTGGGCGCGCTGATCATCGCGGCGGTGCGCGCCAGTACTCCGTGGCTGCTGCTGGTCGTGCTGCTGCTGGCCGCCGCGCCCGCTCGCCGGCTTCCTGCATTGGCTGGAATCGTTCCTGGCGCACGACATGGCGTACCGCCTGCTGGCAGTGATGCGCGTCAGTCTCTACCGCAAGCTCGATGCGCTGGCGCCGGCCTACCTGCTGCAGCGACGCTCCGGCGACCTGGTCGCGCTGGCGACCCAGGACGTAGAGATGATCGAATATTTTTATGCCCATACAGTGGCGCCGGCCTTCGTCGCCGTGCTGATCCCGGGCGCGGTGCTGGCCACGCTGGCTGTCGTCGCCTGGCCGCTGGCGCTCGCCTTGTTGCCGTTCCTGGCCTATGCCGCCGGGTCACCGGTGCTGGGACGGCGGCACATCGACGGCCTTGCCTCCACGGCGCGCCGCTCCCTGGGCGAACTCAGCGCGCATACCACCGAAACCATTCAGGGGCTGGCCGAACTTATGGCGTTCGAAGCGACAGCGCGTCGCCGGGACGAGTTCATGGCCTATGTCCGCCAGTACCAGGTGATGCGTCTCGCATTGCTGCGCGACCTGACGCGCCAGACCGCCGGCCTGGAAGTGGCGACCGGCCTGGGCGGCCTGGCCGTCGCCGCGGTCGGCGCACCGCTCGTGCTGCACGGCTGGATCGCGCCGACCCTGCTGCCGCTCGCTGGTGCTGGTCTCGATCGCCGCTTTCCTGCCGGTCTCCGAGATCGCCCAGGTGGGTCGCCAGCTCGCCGATACGATTGCATCTACGCGCCGTCTGCACGTAGTGCATTCCGAGCCGGTGGTCATCACCGACGGTCCGCGCACTCCGGCGGCCCCCCGTGGCGGATCCAATGTCCGCTTCGAGCATGTCCGCTTCACCTACCCAGGACGCCATCAACCCGCGCTGCACGACGTCACGTTCGATGTCCCCGCTGGTGCTACCGTGGCGCTGGTCGGCCCCTCGGGAGCTGGCAAGACCACGATCGCCAATCTGCTGCTGCGCTTCTGGGACCCCGCACAGGGCGGTATCCGGCTGGACGGCATCGACCTGCGCGACCTGACCCTAGACGGATTGCGCAGCCGCATCGCCCTGGTGGCTCAGGACACCTACCTGTTCAACAACACGCTGGAAGCGAATGTCCGCCTCGCCCGGCCCGAGGCCACGCGTCCGGAGATCGAAGCCGCGCTGCGCCAGGCCGCGCTGGCGGACTTCGTCGCCGGCCTACCGGACGGGCTGCAGACCAAGGTGGGTGAACGCGGTGTGCAGCTATCGGGCGGCCAGCGCCAGCGCATCGCGATCGCCCGCGCCTTTCTGAAGGACGCGCCGATCCTGGTGCTGGACGAGGCTACGTCGCATCTCGACACGATTAGCGAACAGGTGGTGCGCTCGGCGCTCGACGCCCTGATGGCGAACCGCACCACGATGGTGGTGGCGCATCGGCTGTCCACCATCCAGGCCGCCGACCTGATCCTGGTGCTGAACGCTGGCCGCGTAATCGAAGCGGGCACGCACGCCGAACTGACAGCCAGGCGCGGCTTCTATGCGCGTCTGGTGGACCACCAGATGGCCAGCGTCGCCGCCGCGAACTGATGCCGCAGCGTCAGGCTTAACTCGTGCGGCGGGTATGGCGGCTTGGGGCGGTTGCCGGGAGGATCGTCACGGGATTTCGTAAATCGTGAGACCGTCCCCGATACCCCGCAGAGCGTGGCGCTGGGCAACGGGCAATACACCCGCCCGTTCGAGCAACTGGGCTGTCACTTCATGGTCGACCACCGATCCGGTCGCATAGATTGCCTGAGACGAGGCAAGGTTCTGGACACGGGAAGCGATGTTGACGGTTTGGCCAAAGTAGTCCTGACGCTCGTTCAGCATGACGGCGAGGCAGGGACCCTCATGGATGCCGATCTTGAGCAGCAGATCATCGCGCTTCCGCTCCTCGTTCAGGCGGCGCATCGCCTCCCGCATGCGGAGCGACGCGGCAACGGCGCGGTTCGGCGTCGGAAAAGTCGCCATCACCGCGTCGCCGATCGTCTTTACGATCGCACCTGCCTCGTTGCCGACGATCTCGGTCAGCAGCCGAAAGTGCGCGCGCACCAGGTCGAAGGCAACCAGGTCGCCGACCTGGTCGTAGAGCCCCGTCGAGCCCTTCAGGTCGGTGAACAGGAAGGTGAGGCTGGTGATCTTCAGCCGCTGTTCGACGTCAAGCGTGTCGGCATGATAAATATCGCGGAAGGCCTGGTTACTGAGCAGCCGCTTCGCGGTGACGAACGGCTTGCGTCGTGACAACAGCTCGTCGAGCGCCGGCCCCGCTATCCAAACACCAGGCAACGCACGCGAATTCTCGCGGTTCTCGATATTGAGCCGGACCGGCCCCGGGGCGAGCCTTACCACGGCGGGGGTCGGGGCACTTCTGTCGAGAAGAATTGCGAGGTGTTGCCGTTCGCGTGTCGGCTCACCCTTGACGTCGATGAATTGCGCGCAGTGCGTTACCGGGTCGAACACGATCGCCAGCCCTGAAGGCAGCGTCAGGGACAGGATCGCCTTGTCCCCGGGCGGCAGTTCGACGGTCTCCAGCGTCACTTCTTCAATCACTCTGGCGAAGTTTTCCTTTGGCGGCAGGTCCACGCCAGAACTCCAGAAGATCTGCCGGTAGTAGTCGAGCGGCGAAAGCGTATCGGGATGGTGGGCAGCAATTCCGCGCAGCCGCGGATTGACCGTGAAGGTCACCTCCACGACTTCGTCGAGGATCGGCTCGTAACCGGCGGCACAGAAGCCACAGCGGTATTCGGGACGTGTTACGGTCTTCAGTGAGGGATTGGTATCAAGCACGCCACCGCAGCTTGGGCAGAGAATATTCCAGAGCAGATCAAACAGCCCCAGCCGGGTCGCGTGCAGCAAGCCTGCAATGACGCGTTCTTCGTCGAGCTTCGCGTCGCGGGCGAGATCGATTGCGTTGATCCGGCAGAGCGCATGTTCAGGCCCGTGCCAGGCGAGTTGTTCGATGGCATCGACCACGTCTGCATCTGCGGCTTGTCGCAATGCCGCGAAGAGAGCCTGTGTTTCACTCATCCTCGCAAGATACGACGCGACAAGGCTTCCCGAGAAGTGCGAGCCGTGCTCCCGACCATCCAAGATCTGGCCTGTCACGTCTATGGCTCACCTCGGATTTCGCTCCTACGCTGCCGGCATGTCCCGATCGTCCCCCATTTCGATCCGACCAGACGACGGCTGTTGGTTCGGCCGGCAGGCTCGCGCCGCCCACTCGCCGTTGGAAGTGCTGCTGATCTTTCTGCGGCTCGGCTGCTCTTGCTTCGGCGGCCCGATAGCGCATCTGGGCTACTTCCGCGCGGAATTCGTGCAGCGTCGGCAGTGGCTCAGTGACCGTGCCTATGTCGATCTCGTCGCCTTGTGTCAGTTCCTGCCCGGTCCCGCATCCAGCCAGACCGGCTTCGGCATCGGACTGATGCGTGGCGGCCTGCTCGGTGGCTTGGCGGCTTGGATCGGTTTCACTATGCCCTCGGCCGTTCTGATGGTCCTGTTTGCCTTTGGCGCGGGAACCATTGCCGGTTCGCACGCGGGCGCGGGTCTGCTGCATGGATTGAAGCTGGCTGCTGTCGCGATCGTCGCCCAGGCGGTTTTGGGCATGGCACGCAGCCTGTGTCCTGATCGCGGTGCGGGCCTCGATCGCGACCATCGCCCTGGTTGTGATGCTGCTTGCGCCGTGGTCCGTCCTGCAGATCGCAATGATCGTGTTGGGCGGGCTTGCCGGCTGGATATTGTGTTCGGGTGACGTCTGATACGGCTGCCGACAGCATCGGATGCCGGTGTCGCGCAAAGTTGGGTGTTGTCTGCCTCGCAGTCTTTTTCCTTCTACTCGGATTTGCGTTTGTGCCGGTGCGCATCGGAGCACTGGCGCTGTTCGATGCGTTCTATCGATCGGGCGCATTGGTCTTCGGCGGCGGGCATGTGGTGCTGCCGCTACTGCGCAATGCGGTCGTCCTGCCAGGCTGGGTTTCCGACAACAGCTTCCTCGCCGGCTATGGCGCAGCCCAGGCTGTTCCCGGCCCGCTGTTCACCTTCTCGGCGTATCTCGGAGCCGTCGCCCACGTCCCGCCGGGTGGAGTCGCCGGCGCGGCCATTGCACTGGTCGCGATCTTTGTGCCTGGCATTTTGTGCCTGATGGGCACTCTGCCCTTCTGGCACGAGCTACGCGGCAAGCCGGGAGCACAAGCAGCGATGCGCGGCACCAATGCGGCGGTCGTCGGACTGTTGGGCGCGGCACTCTACAACCCGGTCTGGACCAGTGCGGTCCAAAGCCCAGCGGATTTCGCCATCGCCGCGACTGGCTTCGTCCTCCTTGTCGTCTGGAGTGCTCCGCCGCTGCTCGTCGTGGCCCTTTCCGCGCTGGCCGGGATTGGGTTGGCTCTGGTGGCGTGAACTGCTCAGCGGTGCAAGCGCAACGCAAAACCACCCGCAGCGGGCGACATTCACGAATGATCGCGCCCGCACGGGATAGCCCCAACGCCCGCACAGGTATAACCTCGCTTCGGGATCAGCCGGAGAGAAGACGTCATGGCCTTGTCACGCCGATCTGACGCTCGCTGCGACGGCCGCGGCGCTCACGGTCCCCGCTGTCCGCCGAAGAGGCCGATCTCTGGTCCGGAAACTATTGGGCGGTGAAGTGGCGCGACGGCCGAAAGATCTGGCTGGCGATGTATCGTCAGGCGCGCCGGTGCGCCGCAGCCAGGCGAGGCACCACGTCCGGTGCTGTTCCTGGTGCATGGCTCCTCCAGTGGTGCCAGGTCCAGCTTCGATCTCTCGGTACCCGGTCATGGCGAATACTCCACGATGAACGTCTTCGCCCGCGCGGGATTCGATGTGTGGACGATGGATCACGAAGGCTATGGCCAGTCCAGCCGCACCGACGGCAACTCCGACATCGCCAGCGGTGTCGAGGATCTCAAGGCCGGAGTAGATGTCGTTGCACATGAAACCGGTCTGACCCGCTGCGCCTTCATGGGCGAATCATCCGGCGCGATCCGGGCCGGCGCGTTCGCCATGGTGGCACCGGAACGGGTCGATCGGCTGATGCTGGCAGCGTTCACCTACACCGGCAAAGGCTCGCCCACGCTGAGCAAGCGCGCCGAAGGCTTGGACTATTACCGCAGCCACAATCGCCGCCCGCGCGATCGGGCGATGATCGAGAGCATTTTCACCCGCGATCGCCCCGGCACCACCGATCCGGCGGTGCCCGCCGCGATGGCCGACGCCGAACTGGTGTATGGCGACACAGTGCCGACCGGCACCTATCTGGACATGACGTCGAAGC
Source organism: uncultured Alphaproteobacteria bacterium (assembly GCA_963758595.1). Taxonomy (GTDB): domain Bacteria; phylum Pseudomonadota; class Alphaproteobacteria; order Acetobacterales; family Acetobacteraceae; genus JAMXLO01. The sequence goes on along the minus strand of CAVWWB010000017.1, from coordinate 68,246 downwards.
TGCCGCTGGTCGATCCGACAAAGGTCACCTGTCCCGTCTGCATCCTGCGCGGCGAATACGACGGCATCGCCACCGACGAAGACCTGTGGGACTTCTTCCGCCAGTTGCCGAACGGCGACCGGCAGTTCATCATCATCGCCGGCGCCGCGCACGCGTTGGGCACGAGCAAGAGCCGCGTGGCTTTCTGGCACGCCATGAAGTCATTCCTTACCATGCCGTCGCCACCGAACGCCTAAAGCGTGATGATCGGAGGCAGAATCGCTGGCAGTTCTGAATCACGCGATCAACCAAGCAAAGGAGCGACACCATGGGCTTTCTCAGTGACGAAGATCTCGCCGTCTTGGTTCCTTCGGAACTGGTCGGCGAACCCACTCCTATTCCGACGCAGATCGTTGCGAGCGACGAGTACTTCCCCGCCGCACAGAACGCGAAGCAGCGCGAGGTGGAAGCGCGCCTGCTGGCGATGGGCGACGCACTAGCGAAACAGCAGGGCATGAGCCGACGCCGCTTCTTCCAGACCGCGGCCGGCATGGCTGCGGCATTCGTGGCGATGAACCAGACCTACGGCAACCTGTTTGCAGCCACGCCGGCCGAGGCCGCCACGCCCGAACTGGCCGATGCACGCGCCGCTGGGCTGAAGCATCAATTCATCATGGATATGCACACCCATTTCCTGCGCGACGACACGCGGCTGACCGGCTTCGTCAATATGCGCGCAGGCGGTCGGCAAAGCCGGCTGGAACCCGGAGCTCGCCGGCAAGCCGCAAACTATCGAGGACCTGAAGTTCGACAACTACTTCAAGGAAATCTATCTGGACAGCGATACCAAGGTGGCGCTGATCTCCAGCGCGCCGTCCGACATTCGCGCAGGACTGGTTCCTTACCAACGAGATGATGGCGGCGACGCGCGAGCAGGTGAACGCCAAGGCGGGTTCGAAGCGCATGTTTGCCCACGCGATCTTCACGCCCGGCCAGCCTGGCTGGATGGAGGCGGTGGACCACGCGATCTCGCTGCGGCCCAACTCGTTCAAGGGCTATACGATCGGCGACAACACGCACAAGAACAGCAGCCACTATCCGTGGCGGATGGACGATGAGAAGCTGGTGTATCCGGCGTATCAGAAGATGCTGGATGCCGGCATTCGCAATGTCTGCGTGCATAAGGGACTGTTCCCGCCATCGCTCGACCGCCGCTTTCCCAACCTGCGCGGCTATGCCGATGTCAGCGATGTCGGACAGGCGGCGCGCGACTGGCCGCAGTTCAATTTCATTATTTATCACTCCGGCTATCGCCATGTGGGCGAGGGCGCCGATCCGGCCGAGGCGATGGCGGAGTTCGACCGCACCGGGCGCATCGCGTGGGTCAGCGACCTTGCCGATATTCCCGAGCTGTACGACGTAACCAACGTGTATGGTGATCTCGGCCAGATCTTCGCCAACACCACGGTCGCCGAGCCACGGCTGGCCGCGGCGCTGCTTGGCGTGCTGATCAAGGGCATGGGCTCCGACCACGTCACCTGGGGCACCGACGCTGTATGGACCGGGTCGCCGCAATGGCAGATCGAAGGACTGCGACGGTTGAAATCCCCAAGCACATGCAGAAGCGCTATGGCTTCGCCCCGCTTGGCGCGGCCGACGGCCCGGTGAAGATGGCGATCTTCAGCGGCAACTCGGCGCGGCTCTACAAGTTCGAGGAGCATGCCGCGCTGCCGCTGACCGACCGTTTTGCCGAATTGAAGCAGCACTACGAGCAGGCCGGACCAGCCCGCAGCAATCTCCGCTATGGCTATGTGCAGCGCCCGGCCTAAAGCAAGACGAGGTCAGGTTTGACCTCCTCTTGCTTTAGCTTCTTGGTTTGAGCGCGTTTGTCAGACCTTCGGTGATTCCGCCTACGGTCATCACGCGCTAGTATCCCAGATCGATGAAGCGCGGCTCGCTAATCTGTCATTGCGAGGCGCGCAGCGGACGAAGCAATCCCGTGACAATGCGCACGATGCTGGAGATTGCTTCCCCCAGGCCTTCGCCGGGGTCGCAATGACAAACGTGAACCGCCGCCCCGCACCGATAGCGGAGCACCAGGGATGCGGCCAGCTCAGTCCGGTTGGCCCAGCGCGCGGTACATCTCTGACAAATACGGGCTCATCGGGATCCCGAGAGTCTCGCCGGTGGGCAGGCGGTCCACCAGCCATCGCGCATACAGCCGCTCCAGCGTCCCCTCGCTCGCCATCCGGGCGAACGAGTCCTTGACCAGATCAGCAAACGCCGGGTCATCGCGACGTAAAGTGATCGCATATGGCTCGAATGACAAATAGTCACCGACGATACCGAACTTTGCGGCCATCGGGGTGGGTGGCGATAAAGCCAGCCAGCAGAATGTCGTCCGACGCGAACGCATCCGCCTTGCCCGCCACGAGCGCATCGTAGGCCGCTGGACAGACTGGGCAGCTCCACCACCTTGATCTCGGGTGTCACTTTATCTCGCCAGACGATGCATCACCTCGGCATTGGTCGTGCCGGTGCTGACCACGACCGTTCGGCCGGCCAGATCGCGATACGAATTGATCCGCGCGGCACCCGAGGGCTGCAGCGGAACCATCAGCTTGGTGCCGCTCAGGAAGAAGACCGGCGAAAATGCCACCTGTCTGGCGCGTTCGGCGTTGGCGGTGGTCGAGCCGCACTCCAGATCGACCTGGCCCGAAATCACCATCGGCAGCCGCTGCTCGGCGGCGACCGGCACATAGGTGATCCGCACGCCGGTCTGCCATGATGGCGCATCCGGTTCCAGCAGGTCACGGTTCAGCATGCGCGCGACGTCCTCCGCAATGCCGTGACAGATGTCCAGCGAGAAGCCGATCGGTTGGCCGGCCTTGTTCAGAAAAGAGAACGGCAACGAGCTATCCCGGTAACCGATCAGAATGCTACCGCGATCGTTGATGGTCTTCAGCGTGCCGGTCAGCACGGTCCCCTCTTCCGCCTGAACGCATCGCTCGCGCCGACGACAGCCAGCATCAGCGGCACAACGGCCTGTAACCCAGCCTCATACTGGCTCCACCTCCATTTCCTCGATCATCGCCTGCGGTATCGACGTCGCTGACCAATTGCCCCTCCCATTTCGCCACCACGGCAGTCGCCAGCGAGTTGCCGATGACGTTGGTCGCCGAGCGGCCCATGTCGAGGAATGTATCGACGCCAAGGATCAGCAGCAGACCCTCATCGGGCAGGTTGAACTGGCCGAGTGTTGCGGCGATCACCACCAGCGACGCGCGCGGAACGCCGGCAACACCTTTGCTGGTCAGCATCAATGTCAGCAGCATGGCAATCTGTGCGCCTAAGCCCAGTTCAATGTCATACGCCTGAGCTATGAACACGCTGGCGAACGTGCAGTACATCATGGTGCCGTCGAGATTGAACGAGTAACCGAGCGGCAGCACGAAACTGGAGATGTTGCGCGAGATCGGAAATTTCGCGAGCTGCTCCAGCATCTTCGGATAGGCAGCTTCCGAACTCGCCGTCGAAAACGCGAGCAGGAACGGCTCGCGCACCAACAGGATCAATCGCTTAACGCTCGGGCCAAGCAACAGGAAGCCCACGATGATCAGCACCAGCCACAGGCAGACCAGGCCGAAATAGAACTCGCCCATGAACTTGGCATAGTTCACCAGGATGCCCAGGCCGTTGGTGGAGATGGTCGCCGCGATAGCGCAGAACACGGCAAGCGGCGCCAGCAGCATGACGTAGCCGGTCACCCGCAGGATTACATGCGAAATCCCTCGATGCCGTCCAGCAGCAGCTTGGCCCGTTCGCCCATCGCGGTGCAGGCAACGCCGAAGAAGATGGAGAAGACCACGATCTGCAGGATCTCGTTATCAACCATCGGGCGCACCGGCCGAGTCCGGGAAGACGTGCTTGAGAAAGCCGTCCAGCGTCATGGCGTGCGAGTCGATGCCGGAGCTGACGCCGGTCGCGACCTTGTGGATCACCCAGCCCCGGTTGAACAGGTCGACCAGCAGGAGGCCGAGTGCGAGTGATACGAGCGAGGCGCTGACGAACCACAGCATGGCCTTGCCACCAACCCGTCCGACCGCACCGGCGTCCGACATATGGCCGATCCCCACGACCAGGTCGAGAACACCAGCGGGCCGATGATCATCTTGATCAGGCGGAGAAAGATCGTGCTGCCGAACGAGATGTAGCCTGCGATCAGCTTTTGCGTAGCCGGGCTCGGAAAGTAGTCGTGGATCAGTCCGCCGGCGGCGATGCCAAGCAGCATCGCGGCCAGAATATAGGTCGTCATTCTGCTGGATTTCATCGCGCCTTCTTTCTCGGTCCTCATTGCGGTCATGTTGCAACTGTCGTGCGGCTGAAAGGCAACGGCGCTGTAGCAGGGTTGAGGGCAGGAATCGCTCGCCCTGCCACAGCCCATTGTCTTCTTCACGTGATGAATTCGACAGGCCCGGGCACGTGTTCAGACCTCCGACGCTTACGCCTTTTCAGCACGCTCCGGCCGACCCGGCACAATCTGCCGTGCTGTTAACGGCAGGGTAAGCGAAGCAAGTCAGTTTCTGCATACGACAGTCGTGCCCGGTCGCGGGTAAAAGGGGACCGAAATGAAGGCCCTCTTGGACGGGCTGCGTGCCTTGGGGCCTGCCCGCCTTGCCGCCATGGGCGCCGTTGCACTCGGTATGCTCGGTATACTGGCCCTGATGGTGCTCCGCGGCGGCACGCAGCCAATGGCGTTGCTCTATGGCGATCTGGACCTGCGCGACTCCGCCCAGGTGGTGGACCAGCTTGCACGCCGACATATCCAGTATCGCATTGCCGGCAACGGCAGCCAGGTGCTGGTGGCGGCCGACCAGGTCGCCGAAGCGCGGCTCGACCTCGCCCGTGAGGGCCTGCCGGCCGGTGGTTCGATCGGTTATGAGATCTTCGACCGATCCGACAGCATCGCCGCCACCGAGTTCCAGCAGAAGATCAACGAGACGCGCGCGATGGAAGGCGAGATCGCCCGCACGATCCGCGCCATCCATGGCATCCGTGCCGGCGGGTCCACCTGGTGTTGCCGCGCCGCGAACCCTTCGCGCGCGACCGTCAGGACGCGCAGGCCAGCGTCATGCTCACCATGGCCGGCGGCGGGCGACTGGATAGTCAAAGCATTCAGGCGATCCTGAACCTGGTCGCGGCGGCGGTGCCAGGGCTGCGGCCGCAGAACATCGCTATCGCCGATTCCAGCGGCAACCTGCTGGCGCGTGCCGGCGAACCGGTCGGCCAGATCGCGACCGCACTCTCCACCGAGGAAGTACGGCAGGCCGCCGAACAGCGCCTGTCGCATGCGGTGGAGGAGATGCTGGAGCGCAGCGTCGGTGCCGGCCATGTGCGCGCAGAAGCCGCCATCCGCATGAGCTTCGATCGGGTGAACCAGACCGAGGAGCGTTTCGATCCCGACGGACAGGTGACACGCAGCACACAGGAGGTCACCAGCAACTCAAAGAACAACGAGCCCAACAGTGCGGTGACGGTGCAGAACAACCTGCCGAACGCCGATGCCGGCCACGAGAGTGCGGGCTCGCAGGAAGGGCGGCAGGAAGCCACCACCAACTATGAAATCAGCAAGACGGTTCGCACCCTGATCCGCGACCAGCCACAGATCGAGCGCATCAGCCTGGCGGTGATGGTGGACGGCACGGATGCGGTAGCGCCCGACGGCAAGCACACATGGCAGCCTCGCTCGAGTGAAGAACTCGACCGCATCAGTGGCCTGGTGAAAAGCGCGATCGGCTATGACGAGAAGCGCGGCGACCACGTCGAGGTGGTGAGCATGCGCTTCACCTCGGATGACGCCGCGCCGGCGACGGACAGGCGGCGGCATGTTGGGCCTGCAACTGGACAAGTCCGACGTGCTGCGCCTGGCACAGACTGCGCTGTTCGGTGTGATCGGCGTGTTGGCCCTGCTGGTCGTGCTGCGGCCGATGGTGATGCGGATCACCTCGGTGGCACCGAAGCCGTTGCCGGCGCTGGCAATTCGGCGCTCGCCGCGCTCGCCGGCCCAGCATCGCGGCCACGCTGACTTCGGCCGCAGCGCACGCCATTGCCACGGGCCCGTCACCAGCCCTGATCGAGGACGAAAGCATGGTGAACTCGCACAGATCGAAGGCCAGATGCGCGCGTCCTCGCTGCGCCGCATCGGCGAACTGGTCGAGAAGCATCCGGAGGAGACGCTGTCGATCGTGCGCGGCTGGATAGTGCAGGAGAGCAACTGAGGTGCTGAAGTCCGAAGACTATCGCAGCATTACCGGCGCGCAGAAGGCGGCGATCCTGATGCTGGCACTCGGCGAGGACCAGTGCACGCGACTGTTCTCGATGATGCACGAGGACGAGATCAGGGACATCTCGTCCGCCATGTCGCGGCTCGGTGCCGTACGGTCGGAGGTGGTGGAGCGGCTCTGCGTCGATTTCGTCGAACACATGGGAGCCGCGGGCAACCTGGTCGGCAGCTACGAAAGCACGGAACGGCTGTTGCAGAAGTCGATGCCGCGCGAACGCGCCTCGCAGATCATGGAGGAGATCCGCGGCCCTGCCGGACGAACCATGTGGGACAAGCTCGGAAATGTGCACGAGGCGGTGCTGGCGAACTATTTGAAGAACGAATACCCGCAGACCGTAGCGGTGGTGCTTTCAAAGGTGCGTCCGGATCATGCCGCACGTGTGCTGACCCTGCTGCCGGATTCGTTCGCCATGGAAGTCGTGATGCGGATGTTGCGCATGGAAAGCGTGCAGAAGGACGTGCTGGACGGTGTTGAGCGCACGCTGCGGTCCGAGTTCATGTCCAACCTGGCGCGCAGCACGCGGCGCGACTCGCATGAGATGATGGCGGACATCTTCAACAACCTCGACCGCCAGTCGGAAACCCGCTTCATCGCCGCGCTGGAGGAACGCAACCGCGAGTCGGCGGAGCGGATCAAGGCGCTGATGTTCACCTTCGACGACCTGATCCGGCTGACCCCGCAGGCGGTGCAGGTGCTGTTGCGCGCGATCGAGAAAGACAAGCTTCCGGTCGCGCTGAAAGGTGCGTCGGATAGGTTGCGCGAGACTTTCTTCAAGAACATGTCCGATCGTGCCGCCAAGATCCTGAAGGACGATATGGAGGCGCTTGGTCCGGTGCGGTTGCGCGACGTGGATGACGCGCAGGCGGCCATCGTCGCACTGGCCAAGGAGCTGGCGACGCAAGGCGCAATCGAGATCGCCGAAAGCAACGACGAGGAGATGGTGTACTAGATGGATGGATCCGCGTACACGCCGCGATTTGGAGCCCTGTTCGCCGAAGACTTCGACCTGCCACGGGCTGCTCCCGAGCCCGAGGTGATCGAGCCGGTATTTTCCGTCAGTGAACTGACGGCGGCGCGCGAAGCGGCCTGGCACGAAGGGCCATGCGGTCGGGTTGCGAGAGGCGGCGGCCAGCCGATGCAGTCGGCGACGAAGCAGGCGATTGTGCAGATTTCCGAGCTGTTGCGCGCCGAGTCGCAGGCTGGCGCGGCACGCGCCGAGCAGGACGCCGCGGCCATAGCCCAGTTGCTGCTGGACAGTCTGGCAGCGACCTTCCCAACACTTGCGGCGCGCTATGGAGAAGCGGAAGTACGCGCCATCATACGCACCGTCCTTCCCGCGCTGACCCGAGAACCGTGATCACCGTACGCGCCCATCCGGAGACCACCGCGGTGATCGCGCAGGAGATCGTCGAGCTTGATCCCGACCTCAAAGAACACATGCAGACAGTATCCGTGCGACGACATGATGCCGGGCGATCTGCGCATCGCGTGGCGGAACGGATTTGCAGTGCGCGACGCCACCGCGCTCTGGCAGCAGGTAGCGGAGATTCTCGCACCCGCGGGGCTGCTGCGGATCGACGCCGGGGTGAAGGAGAGAGCCGATGGCGAATGACATGGAATTCGTGGAACTGCCGGATGGCGCGGCCTCCACCAGCGAGTCCGAACGCACCGCGCGGCGCACGTGAACTGGAGGCGGTCTATGACATCCCCGTCACGGTCAGCGCAGTGCTTGGCAAGGCGACGATGCAGGTGAACCAATTGCTGAAGCTTGGGCGCGGCGCGGTGGTCGAGCTGGACCGCAAACTAGGCGAAGCGATCGACATCTACGTCAACAACCGGCTAGTCGCGCGCGGCGAAGTGGTGATGGTGGATGACAACCGTCTCGGCGTGACGATGACGGAAATCGTCAAGACCGATCGCGCAGGCTAGCGGGATGCGCGTTCTTATCATCGGTTCCCTGGCCGGCGAACTGGGCCAGGCAGCGCGGATCGCCATTGCGCGCGGCGCGAAGCTGGAGCAGGCCGACAGCGCCGATGCCGGGCTTGCACGCCTGCGCGCCGATGCGCGCTTCGATCTGGTGTTGTGCGACATCCGTGCACGATGTCGGCGCGGTGGTGCGGGCACTCGCGGCCGAACGCATGGCAATTTCGGTAGTGGCGTGCGGGACCGCAGACGATCCGGACGCAGCGGCGCACGCAATTCGCCAAGGTGCGCGCGAGTTCCTGCCTCTGCCGCCTGATCCCGATCTGATCGCCGCCATCCTTCAGGCTGCTGCGGGTGAGACGCATGCCATGGTGGTGCGCGACCCCGCCATGCAGGCAACCGTGCGTCGTGCCGAACAGGTCGCGGCGTCGGAAGCATCGGTGCTGATCAACGGCGAGTCCGGCACCGGAAAGGAGGTGCTGGCGCGGCACATTCATCACCGGTCTCGCCGATCAGCGGGGCCGTTTGTCGCGATGAACTGTGCGGCAATCCCGGAGAATCTGCTGGAATCGGAGTTGTTCGGGCATGAGAAGGGCGCATTCTCCGGCGCGATCGCGCGACGGCTCGGCAAGTTCGAGGCGGCGGACGGAGGCACGCTGCTGCTCGACGAGATCAGTGAGATGGATGTGCGGCTGCAGGCCAAGCTGCTGCGTGTCCTGCAGGAGAAAGAGATCGATCGCCTTGGCGGCACGGCGCCGGTACGCGTGAACGTGCGGATCCTGGCCACCACCAATCGAGACCTGCCGGTCGAGGTGCAGCGGGGGACGTTCCGCGAGGACCTGTATTTCCGGCTGAACGTCGTATCGCTGCCAATTCCGCCCTTGCGCGAGCGACCGGGCGACATCGCGGCGCTGGCCGAACACTTCGCTCGCCGCTATGCGGAGGTGAATGGGCTGCCGTTTCGGCCCTTGTCGCGCGAGAGCGCTGCTGCGGCTTACCGCGCATTCGTGGCGCGGCAACGTGCGCGAGCTGGAGAACGCGATCCATCGCGCCGTGCTGCTCGCCGACGGCGATGAGATCGGCATCGAGGCGATAGAACTTGGACCACCTGCGCAACCAGTGTCGCACGCGCGGGCGGCGGTGGCGTTGCTTCGCTGGTCGGCCGGCGAATGGAGGAGGTCGAGCGCGACCTGATCATCGAGACCCTCGGCCACACCTTCGGTAACCGCACCCACGCGGCGACCATCCTGGGCATCTCGATCCGCGCGCTGCGCAACAAACTTCGCGATTACGCGGCGCAGGGGGTTGCAGTGCCGCCGCCGGCGGCTGGCGTGGCAGCATGAGGGCCGGTCACCGTGGCTGACGCCGTCGCGACATCGAGCCTCCTTCCCGCACTGAGCGGGCGGACTTCGCCAGTTCGCTCCAGGGACCGATGTCGGCCTGGCCATCGGCGTGGTGGCGCTGCTCTCGGTACTGATACTGCCCCTGCCCACGATGTTGCTGGACGTGGGGCTGGCGATCTCGATCACCGCGAGCGTGCTTGGTTCTGATGGTCGCGCTGTTCATCAACCGGCCGCTCGATTTCTCCTCCTTCCCGACGCTGCTGCTGCTGACCACACTGCTCCGCCTGTCGCTCAACGTGGCGGTCACCCGCATGATCCTGTCGCACGGCAACGAAGGCCTGCTCGCCGCGGGACATGTGGTCGCGGCATTCGGTGGGTTCCTGATGGGCGGCGACGTGGTGATCGGGCTGATCATCTTCTCGATCCTGCTGGTGGTGAACTTCATGGTCATCACCAAAGGTTCCGGCCGCATCGCCGAGGTCGCCGCCCGCTTCAGCCTCGACGCGATGCCAGGCAAGCAGATGGCGATCGATGCCGATCTCTCCTCGGGCATCATCGACGACAAGGAGGCCCGACGCCGGCGCAAGGAACTGGAAGCGGAGAGCGGTTTCTTTGGCGCGATGGATGGTGCGGCGAAGTTCGTGCGCGGCGATGCGATCGCAGCGCTGATCATCACGGTCATCAATATTCTCGGTGGCCTGATGATCGGGCTGCTACGACATGGCATGTCCTTCTCGGATGCCGCCGCGACGTTCACGACACTGACTGCCGGCGACGGACTGGTATCGCAGATCCCGGCACTGCTGGTTTCGACCGCAGCCGGCATCGTGGTCACCAAAGGCGGTATGGAAGGCACTGCCGATGCCGCGCTGATCCGCCAGTTGGGCAGCAGCCCGAAGCCGCTCGCGATGGCGGCGGGTGCGGCAACACTGCTGGCTTTGCTCCCTGGCTTGCCGACGCTGCCGTTCATGGCACTCGCGGGCCTGGCGGGAAGCGGCGCATGGCTGCGCTACAAGAACCCGCCGGCAACAAGGAGCTCGACGCGCCCGCGCCGCCGGTCATCACCGAACAGCCGATCAGCGACGTCTCTGCGGATGGACACGATCAGGCTGGAGCTGGGTTACGGATTGTTGCCGCTGGCCGGTGGCGATACGCCACGGCTGACCGAGCAGATCAAGGGGCTGCGGCGGGCGATCGCCGCGGAGATGGGCTTCGTGCTGCCTCCGGTGCGCATCCAGGACAATATGTCACTCGGCGCCAGCAACTACTCGATCCGCATAAAAGAGATCGAGGCCGGCGGCGGCGAGCTGCGTCCGACCATGCTGCTGGCGATGGATCCGAATGGCGGCAACCCACCGGTGCAGGGCGAACCAACGCGGGAACCGGCTTTCGGGCTGCCGGCGCTGTGGATCGATCCGACGCTGAAGGAAGAAGCGCTGTTCCGCGGCTGCACAGTGGTCGATCCGTCGAGCGTGCTGACCACGCATCTGACCGAGGTCGTGCGCGAGAACATGGCCGAATTGCTCTCCTATGCCGAGACCCAGAAGTTGCTGGACGAGCAGCCGCGCGAGCAGCAGAAGCTGGTGTCGGACCTCATCCCCTCGCAGATCACCGTCGGCGGGGCGCAGCGGGTGCTGCAAAGCCTGCTGGCCGAGCGAATCTCGATCCGCGACCTGCCGACCATTCTGGAAGGCATCCAGGAAGCATGCGGCGGGGCAAGCCGGGCCATTCCCACCATCGTCGCGCATGTCCGCGCCCGGCTTGGCGCGTCAGATCAGCGACAGCCATAACGGCGCGGGCGGCTACATTCCTCTCGTCACACTATCCGCCGAATGGGAGGCGGCGTTCGTCGAAGCGCTGTCCGGACCGGGCGATGATCGTCAATTGGCGATGGCGCCCTCCAGGCTGCAGGAATTCATGCAGAAGCTGCGAGCGACGCTTGATGGGGCGGCGAGCACCGGTGAGGTGCCGGCGCTGCTGACCTCGGGCGGTATCCGCAGCCATGTGCGCGCCATCGTCGAGAGGATCAGGCCAAGCACGCCAGTCCTTGCGCAGGCAGAAATCCACCCTCGGGCGCGCATCCGCACCGTAGGGACGATTTGACCGATCCGGTGTCCGCGATGCGCCTGAAACTCTACCGCGCCCCGCGGATGGCCCAGGCAATGGCACAGGTGCGTGCCGAACTGGGTGAGCGAGCGCTGATACTGGCGACCCGGCATGTCGGCGGCGAGGTAGAGGTAACTGCGGCACTGGAACCGGACGAACCGGTCCTGCCTGCACCAGTGCCCCCCACGGTGCTCCCCGCGCCGCCGGTGGACCCTAGGCGAAACTCGGCGCTGAATTTCCACGGGGTTCCTGCGTCTCTGCAGGGCGAGTTGCAACGCGGCGACCTGGAATTCGACGCTCGCCAAGACGTTCGCCTTCACCAGCCTGCCGTTGCAAAACCGGCCCTTGCTGATTGCCGGCCCGCCAGGCGCCGGCAAGACGCTGACCGTTGCAAAGCTGGCGACCAGGCTGGTCATGGCCGGGGTCAAGCCGCTGGTGATCACCGCCGATGGACAGCGGGCGGGTGCGACCGAGCAGCTCGCGGCTTTTACCAAGCTTCTTGGCATCAACCTGATCGTCGCCTGTCACCCCGTTACGGTCGGCCGGGCGCTGACCCGACGCGAGAAGGACGCGCCCGTGCTGATCGATAGTCCGGGCTGCGATGCGTTCGACCCCACCCAGGTCGATGAGTTGCTGGCGCTCGCCGCCAGTTCCGACGCAGTCATTGTCCTGGTGCTGCCGGCGGGCCTGGACCCCGCGGAGGCGATGGACATTGCCCGCGCCTATGCCGCCGCCGGCGCGAATCTTATGGTGGCGACCAAGCTCGATTTGGCCCGCCGTCTGGGCGGCATTCTGGCGGCGGCCGGCGCTGGGTTGGCGCTGACCGAGGGTGGCGTTGGCCCCGGCGCGGCCGACGGCCTGCTGCCGATCACCCCCGGCTGGCTTGCCGCGCGCCTGCTCTCGGGGATCACGCCATGAGCCAACACACAACGATCGCCATTGCCTCGGGCAAGGGGGGCGTGGGGAAGACCTGGTTCGCCATAACGCTGGCGCACGCGCTATCGGCGCAGGGACGTCGTGTGCTGCTGTTCGACGCCGATCTGGGTCTGGCAAACGTCGACATTCAGCTCGGGCTGACGCCGGATCTGGACCTGGCGAGTGTGATCAGCGGGCGGGCAACCATCGCAGATGCCAGTTTGCAGCATCCCGAGGGAGGCTTTTCCATCGTGGCCGGGCGATCGGGGTCGGGCATGTTGGCGGCGCTTGATGCGCCCGCCCTGGAGCGGCTGCTGGCGGCGCTAGGGGCCGAAGCCGCGCGCTATGACGTAGTCCTGCTCGATCTCGGCGCAGGACTGGAGCCGCCAGTGCGCCGCATGTCGGCCTGGGCCGACCGGCTGCTGGTGCTGGCGACCGAGGAGCCGACCAGCCTGACCGATGCCTACGCGGTGCTGAAGCTGTACGCAGCGGACCGGACGGACGGCGATGCGCGCGTGGTGGTGAACCAGGCGCCCAGCCGAACCGCGGGTGAACGCACCTTCACGACCCTGGAACGCGCGTGCCGGACCTTCCTTGGCCGCGCCCCCAGCCTCGCCGGTATCGTCCGGCGCGACGAACGCGTGCGCGATGCGGTCCGCCGGCAGGCTCTCCTGCTGTCCCGATATCCGAACGCCCCGGCTGCCAGCGATGTAGAGGCGATTGCGCGTTTGTTGTAGGCTCTGCTGCGCCGCACCAGATGCACTGGCGGAAAGCTGCATGAACCTCATTCGCGCCAGCCGCGGACGTGATCTCCGCGTCGACTTCTTCCGCGGCCTCGCGCTGTGGTGGATCTATACCGATCACATCCCGGGCGATGTGCTGGGCGATTACAGCCTGCGCAACTTCGCAATGTGCGATGCAACCGAGATTTTCGTACTGCTCGCCGGGTTCGGCGCGGGTATTGCCTATGGTTCGGTGATGAACCGGCAGGGCTATCTGTACGCGGCGGCTGATACGTTGCGACGCACCTGGACCCTGTATATCGCCCACATCTTTCTATTCGTGGTGTACACGGCGCAGGTTGCCTATTCGGCCGCGGCGCTGGATCGGGAATTCTACCTTGAAGAGACCCGGCTCGACGTGCTGGCCGAAGCGCCCTATCGCGCGCTGCTCGAGGCACTGCTGCTGCGCTTCCAGCCAAACCTGCTGAATATACTGCCGTTATATGTGGCGCTGCTGCTGATTTTCGCGATCACGCTGCCGCTGTTGCGCAAGCCGATGTTGCTGTTCTGCATGTCGCTCGCCGGTTATCTGCTGGTGCGTATCACCGGCATCAACATGCCATCCTGGACCGGCGAGGGATGGTTCTTCAATCCGTTCGCCTGGCAGTTCCTGTTCATGATCGGCGCCATCCTATCCTATGCGCCGCCTAAAATGCCGCGCACTCGCTGGCCGATCGATGTTGTCATCGGTGCTGATCCTGCTCGCCGGCATTATCGTCATTTGGGTAATCGATACCCATCCGCGCATTCTGGCGACCATGCCGGCGCCGGTAATTCGGTTCGTGATCACCGAAGACAAGACGGGGCTGCATCCGTTCCGCCTGCTTTCGATCCTCTCGCTGGCCTGGCTGACCGCGCGATCCGTGCCGGCCGACGCGGAATGGCTGCGGTCACGCTTCGCAGCGCCGTTGGTGCTGTGGGGGCAGAACTCGCTGCCGGTGTTCTGCTCCGGCATCTTCTTTGGCTTCATCGCCCGGCTTGGGCTAGAGGCGCGAGGACAGCGCGACGATGCAGATCGCCGTGAACCTGCTCGGCGCGCTGGCGATGGTGGCGGTGGCCGGGATCGCGGCATGGTACCGCAGCAAGGGCCGCGCGCCGGCGCAACGGCAGCCTGTCACCTTGCCGGCGATCGCCAGGACTGATACCGGATAACTCGGCATGCGACGGTTGCTCTCTGCAATCCTGTTCTGCGCCTTCTTCGCACCTCCCCAGGCATTGCTGGCCGCCATTGACACGAACAATACCTGCGGAGCGCCCGAGGAGTTCCTCTCCGCCGATGAACCGCTGGCCCAATTCGGCCAGGCGATTTCCGGCGGTGGCGTGGTGAACGTCCTGGCAGTGGGGTCGGCGACGACCGTTGGCTCGGTCACCGCTGCGGGTCTGCAAAGCGCGGCAGAAGGCGGATCATTTCCCTGGCACATGATCCGCGCGCTGCATGCGGCGCACCGTCGGTCAAATTCCACGTCACCGTGCGCGGCGGGCGCGGCATGACGGCAGAGGACATGCTGCCATTCATCGACCGCCGCCCTGAAGGAACAACACTATCCGCTGGTGCTGTGGCAGACCGGCACGGTAGAAGCGGTGCGCGGGCTGCAACCGGATGGCCTGCTGGATATCCTGCACACCGGGGCCGATCACGTGCGCGACGCCGGTGGTGACCTCGTGCTGATCGATCCGCAGTTCAGCCGGTTCCTGCGCGCCAACACCGACCTCGATCCGTACGAAAACGTCATGCAGCAGGTGGCGACGACGCCTGGCGTGGTGCTGTTCCGTCGATTCGACCTGATGCGCGCGTGGGCCAACGATGGGCGGCTTGATTTGGAACACGCGCCGAAGAGCCGAGCGCGACAGGCGCTGGATGAGCTCAACGGTTGTCTCGGCAAAGCACTGGCGCATTTCGTGCTGAGCGGGGCCGACCTGTTGAAGAAGTGACCTGCCCGGCGCATGCTCCGCCCGATGCTTTGACGATGGAGGTATATGGATGCCTGGAATGTTGGACGGCAAGGTTGCGGTGGTCACCGGTGCGGGACGGGGCATCGGCCGTGCGACCGCGATCTGCCTGGCCGCGAACGGTGCGCAGGTGGTGGTGAACGACGTCGGCGCCGCGGTCACCGGCGAGGGGCACGATGTCGGCCCCGCGCAACAGGTGGTGGCCGAGATTACCCAGGCAAACGGTCAGGGCCGCGCGGTGGCGAACACCGACAGCGTCGCCGAATGGGAGAACGCGCAGAAGATCGTGCAGACCGCCATCGACAATTTCGGCCGCATCGACATGGTGGTGAACAATGCCGGCATCCTGCGCGACCGCATCTTCCACTACATGACGCCGGAGGAATTCGACGCGGTGATGAAGGTGCACCTGTACGGCGCCTTCTACGTCAGCCGGGCCGCCGTGGTGCATTTCCGCAAGCAGGAGAGCGGCTGCTACGTTCACATCACCTCCACCTCCGGCCTGATCGGCAGCGTCGGGCAGGTGAACTATGGGGCGGCGAAGCTGGGCATCGCAGGCCTGTCGCGCTGCATCGCGATGGATATGCAGCGCTATCACATTCGCTCCAACTGCATCGGACCACACGCGTTCAGCCGCATGATCGAGACGGTGCCCGGCCAGACCGAGGAGCAGATGAAGGCGCGTGCCGAGAGGACGCGGCCCGACCACATCTCGCAACTGATCGCGTTCCTGGGCACGGATGCGGCGGCGGATGTCAGCGGGCAGATTTTCGGCGTGCGCGGCAATGAGGTGTATCTATACAGTCAGCCACGACCGATCCGCATCATGGCGCGCGTGGACGGCTGGACGCCGGAGAAGTTGGCCGAGCAGTGGCTGCCCGCGGTGAAGAACCGCTTCACGCCGCTGGAGCGCACGCGCGACGTTTATCCGTGGGATCCCGTCTGAATCCGGAACTCTGTGCCCGCCTCCCTTGCGGGCACAGGTGCAGCCGTCAGGCTGATGCGCGCACGCCGACGCGCGTGTGTTCCTATCGTCCGATGAATTTCGGCGGCCGCTTGTCGCGGAATGCGGCGACACCCTCGCGATGGTCTTCGGTCTGATCGAGCTGCGGCTGCACGAATGCCTCAAGATCGAGGAAGTCCTCGTAGCTTGGCCCACTGGCCATGTGGAACAGCTTCTTCGCCATGCCGAACGCGAAAGTTGGACCGGAGGCGAGGTCCGCGGCCAGTTCCTCGGTCCTCGCCATCAGCTCGCCATCCGGCACCACGTAGTTCACCAGGCCAAGTGACAGCGCCTCCGGCGCCTCGACGAACCGCGCGGTGAACACCAGCTCCTTGGCCCGCGCCAGGCCGATGCGGCGGGTCAGGAACCAGATCGCGCCGCCATCCGGCGCCAGGCCGATGCGGCGGAACACCTGGGAGAAGCGAGCGGTTTCCGATGCGACGATCAGGTCGCAGGCGAGCGCGATCGACCAGCCGATGCCGACGGTCGGTCCTCGCACGGCGGCGATCACCGGTTTCTCGATCGCGTGCAGCGTGCGCAGGAACTGGTGGCTGCCTCCCTGCATCTTCTCCCTCTCGGCGCGCAGGCCGCCGCGCTGCATGCGGCCGACATCGGCGCCGGTGCAGAATGCGCGCACCCTCGCCGGTGACGATGATCGCGCGCACGTTGTCGTCGAACCGGAGCTGTTGTGTGTAATCGCGCAACTGTGCGCGCATCTCGTAGGTCAGCGCGTTGAGCTTCTCCGGCCGGTTGAGCACGACTTTCGCGACCGGGCCTTCGATGATCAGATCGACCGACATGCGTTCCTCCGGCTGGTTCGCGTCATCCAAGCGTGTTGACGACATGCGGGCAAGGCGGCAGCGTCTCACCCTGACCCGGCGCTTCGCGCCGACCCCGGATCAAGTCCGGGGCAGGCTCTCTCCCGCGGGCGGGAGAGGTGAATTTGGGAGTTGGACATGGCGCGTCCGTTCGAGGGCATCCGCATCATCGACATCACGCATGTGCTGGCCGGCCCTTTCGCTGCGTATCAGCTCGCGCTGATGGGCGCCGATGTCATCAAGGTGGAGCATCCGGACGAGCCGGACCAAAGCCGCGATTCCGGCAGCGACAATGCGCTCAACCACGCCAACATGGGCACCGGCTTCCTGACACAAGGTTCCAACAAGCGATCGATCACGCTGAACCTGAAGACCGAGCAAGGCCGCGAGATCCTGAAGAAGCTGGTCGCCACCGCCGATGTGCTGGTGGAGAACTATCGACCGGGTGCGTTCGAGGCGCTGGGGCTTGGCTATGAAGAAATGCGCAGGATCAATCCGAAGCTGATCTATGCGTCATTCTCGGCGTTTGGCCAGGGCGGACCGCGTCGTGAGCAGACCGCGTACGACCACGTGATCCAGTCCACCTCCGGCATCATGGCGATGACCGGCACGCCGGAGGTCAACCCGGTGAAGATCGGCGCACCCGGCGGTCGACTACGCGACCGGCACGATGGGCGCGTTTGCGCTGTCGGCCGCGCTGTTCCAGCGCGAGCGCACCGGCCAGGGCCAGCGCATCGACATGGCGATGCTGGATGTGGCGATCATCCTGATGGCGTCGCATGTCACCGGTTATCTGCGCAACGGGCACCATCCGAAGCCGTCCGGCAACCGCATGCCGCACGCCACCAGCATGGCCTATCAGACGAAGGACGGAATGGTGATGCTGGGTGCCTCCAACCTTCGGCAACAGAAACGGTTATGGACGGTGCTGGAACATCCCGAGATGATCAAGCGCACCAACGACGAGCGCCATGTCGACCACGATCGCGAGGAGAAGCTGCTGGCGCATATCATGCTGACGCGCGGCGCGGCGGAGTGGGAGGCGTGGCTGCAGGAACGCCACGTGCCGGCGTCTCGCGTTCGCACGATGGCCGAGGCGCTGGCGGATCCGCAGATCGCTTCGCGCGGCCTGCTGCACCGGCAAGAGAGTGCGCCGGGCATCGATGGCCCGTTCAGCGTACCTGTGGCGGCGTTCAAGTTCGCGCATGACGGGCCGCGGGTGGATCGCCCGCCACCGATGCTCGGGCAACATACCGATGAGGTGTTGGGGCAACTGGGATTTAGCAGCGCGGAGATCGCGGGGTTCAGGAAGATCGGGGTCGTTTAGCGTCATTCCCGCGAAAGCGGGACCTGTTGGAGGGCGTAGCGATGCAACTTGGCCGGCTCGGGGTATGGTATTCCACCGACAAGCTGGGCGGACCTCAGCAGATCAGCGCGTTCGTGCAGACCGTCGAGCGGCTCGGCTACGACACATTGTGGTACCCGGAATCGCGCGGCTACGAATCCCTTGCAGTCGGCGGCTTCATGCTGGGTCAGACCACCAGGCTGAAACTCGGCAGCTCGATCGCCTCGATCTACGCGCGCGATGCCTTCACCTCGCGGCGTGGCCTGCTGTCATTGCAGACACTGTATGGCGACCGCTTCATTCTCGGCCTTGGCGTCAGTCACCTGCCGATGGTGGAGGGTATTCGCGGCCACAAATACGAGAAGCCGGTGCCGGCGATGCGCGCTTATCTGGAAGGCATCACCAAAGGACAAGCTGGCTCTGACTCCTGGCCGCTCGCTATTGCCGCACTGGGCCCGCTGATGCTGAAGCTGGCCGGCAGCCACACACGGGGTGCGCTGCCCTACAACACGACCCCACAGCACACCGCCGAGGCCGCGCGCATACTGGGCCCGGGCAAGTGGCTGGTTGCCGAGCAGAAGGTTACACTTGAAACCGATGCGGCGAAGGCGCGCGCGCTGGGACGGAAGGAGCTGTCGCGCTACATGACGCTCGACAACTACCGAAACAACTGGCTCCGCCTCGGCTTCTCGGAATCCGAGCTGGCCAACGGCGGCTCCGACCGGTTCATCGATGCGATGGTGCTGTGGGGCGACAAGGCTAAGGTACAGCAAGGCCTGCGCGCGCATTTCGCCGCGGGGGCGACGCAAGTCTGTATTCAGCCGGTGCACGAAGACGGCGATACCGTCATGCGCGACCGCATCCTGACGGAGCTTGCCGACACCTGATGGGCGGATCGGGTCCGCCCACGACGGCTAAAGACCGGGCATTCGCCTGGAACCACACGTGACGGGAGGGTCGCCATGCTGGCCATTCCGAAAGCCGGACCGATCTCGCGAACAACGATGGCCTACGTGCTCGCCGGAGGGCGCGGCAGCCGTCTGATGGAACTGACCGACCGCCGGGCCAAGCCCGCGGTGTACTTCGGCTGCAAGTCGCGCATCATCGACTTCGCATTATCGAATGCCCTGAACTCCGGCATCCGCCGCATTGGTGTGGCGACGCAGTACAAGGCGCACAGTCTGATCCGACACCTGCAACGCGGCTGGAACTTTTTGCGCGTTGAACGCAACGAAAGCTTCGACATCCTGCCCGCCTCACAGCGCGTGTCGGAAACCGAATGGTACGCCGGCACCGCCGATGCCGTGTACCAGAACATCGACATCATCGAGAGTTACGGACCGGACCACATCATCATTCTCGGCGGCGATCACATCTACAAGATGGATTACGAGCCGATGCTGCAGATGCACCATGAGCGACAGGCCGATGTAACGGTGGGCTGCATCGAGGTGCCGCGCATGGAGGCAACTGCCTTTGGCGTAATGGCGGTGGACACGGAAGGCCGCATTCTGTCGTTCCTGGAGAAGCCGCCGGACCCACCCGGTATGCCGGACAACCCCGAGCTGGCGCTGGCCAGCATGGGCATCTATGTGTTCGCGACCAAGTTCCTGTTCGATCAGCTCCGCCGGGATGCCGCCGATCCCAATTCCAACCGGGATTTCGGCAAGGACCTGATCCCCTATCTGGTGAAACACGGTAAAGCGATCGCGCATCGTTTCAGCGAAGTCCTGCGTGCGCTCCGGCTTCGAGGCGGAATCGTATTGGCGCGACGTGGGCACGTTGGATGCATACTGGCAGGCCAACATCGATCTTACCGAAGTCGTGCCGCCACTCGACCTCTACGACAACGAGTGGCCGATCTGGACCTATGCCGAAGTGACACCGCCCGCCAAGTTCGTGCATGACGGCGAGGACCGCCGCGGCCACGCCATCAGCTCGCTGGTCTCTGGCGGCTGCATCGTTTCCGGCGCGTTGCTGCGGCGTTCACTGCTGTTCACCGGGGTTCACATGCACTCCTTCGCCCGTGTGGAGGACAGCGTGGTGATGCCATACGTGGACATCGGTCGCGGTGCACGGCTGAACAAGGTCATCATCGACCGCGGCGTGCGTATTCCGGACGGGCTGGTGGTCGGCGAAGATCCGCTGGCCGACGCCGAACGCTTCCGGCGCACGGAAAACGGCGTGTGTCTGATCACCCAGCCGATGCTTGATCGTCTGAGGTGATGCCGGCCCTCAATGTGCTTGCCGTAGTCTCCGAGATTTTTCCGCTGATCAAGACCGGTGGCCTCGCCGATGTCGCCGGCGCGCTGCCAGGTGCACTTGCCACTGAAGGTGTCGCCGTGCGCACGCTGGTGCCTGGCTATCCATCGGTGCTGCGGGCCCTGCAGGGCGGCGTCATCGTCGCCGCGCAGCATTTGTTCGGTGGCGAGTTCCGCATCGTCGCGGCGAAGGCGGCAGAGCTGGACCTGTTGGTGATCGACGCGCCCCACCTTTATGCGCGCGAGGGCGATCCGTACCGGGCACCGGATGGATCCGACTGGGGCGACAACGCGTTCCGGTTCGCTGCGCTGTCACGTGTCGCGTTGTTGCTGGCGCAGGGCGCGGTGGACGGCTATCGGCCTGACGTCGTGCACGCGCACGATTGGCAGGCAGGACTTGCGCCCGCGTATCTGCACTACGCCGACGTTTCGGTGCCGAGTGTGATGACGCTGCACAATCTCGCCTTCCAGGGTCAGTTTCCTGCGTATCTGCTGGCGCAACTCGATCTGCCTGCGGATTCGTATAAGGTGCAGGGCGTCGAGTATTACGGTGCAATCGGCTATCTGAAGGCGGGGCTGCAATTCGCCGACCGGATCACCACCGTATCGCCGACCTACGCCGCGGAGATCCGCACACCGGCGGCTGGGATGGGCATGGACGGCCTGTTGCGCGCCCGGGCCGATGTGGTGTCCGGCATCATCAACGGCATCGACACCACCGTGTGGGACCCGGCGCACGACCCTTTTCTTCCCGGTGACCGCGCCGCGAACAAGGCGGCGTTGCAGACGCGTCTCGGCCTGCGCCGCGACCCCGGCACGCTGCTGTTCGGCGTGGTCAGCCGGTTCTCGGCGCAGAAGGGGATCGACCTGATCCTCGCGGCATTGCCGACGCTGCTTGAGGTCGGTGCCCAGCTTGCCCTGCTCGGCTCGGGCGATGCTTCGCTTGAGGCGGCGCTGCGCGCGGCGGCCGGCCCGGAGATCGGCGTGCAGATCGGTTATGACGAGAGCCTGGCGCATCTGATCCAGGGCGGCTGCGACGCGCTGCTGGTGCCATCCCGCTTCGAGCCGTGCGGACTGACGCAACTCTGCGCCATGCGCTACGGCGCCCTGCCCGTGGTCGCCCATGTCGGCGGGCTGTGCGACACCGTGATCGACGCCAACGAGATGGCGCTGGCCGAAGGCATCGGCACGGGATTCCACTTTTCCCCCGTGACCGGCGAAATGCTGGCAGCCACGATCCAGCGGGTGCACGCCGTGTGGCGGCAACCCGAGGTGTGGCGCCGACTGCAACGCAATGCCATGCAGACCGATGTAAGCTGGCGCCGGCCGGCCGCACGGTATGCGGCGCTGTTTCGGGAGCTCGCGAATGGATCTTACGGCCGCAGTTGCAGCCCAACGGGACCTGGCAACCTCGCTGTTCGATCAGTTGCGCCGTGACGGGCTGGATGACCCGGGCGTATCGCGCGACCCGTACGGGGCCGGCGAACAGCGTGCGCATGCGACGATTGCCGCGGTGGCGCGTCAGCTTGGACTGCGGATCGAGGCGGACGCCGCCGTCAATCTTTACATGACGCTGCCGGGCGGCGATGCGAATGTCAGGCGCATCATCGTCGGATCGCATCTCGATTCGGTACCACATGGCGGGAATTTCGATGGCGCCGCTGGTGTTGTGGCCGGTCTGGTGGCGGTGGCGGCGCTGCGATGCGCGGGCATCATGCTCGACCGCGACCTTACCGTGATGGGAATACGCGCCGAGGAGAGCATCTGGTTCCAGGTCTCCTATATCGGCAGCCGGAGCGCGCTTGGCACGCTGCCGGATGGCGCGCTGGATGTTCGTCGCATCGACAGCGGCCGCACTCTGGCCGAGCACATCGCGGAGTGCGGCGGCGATCCCGAGGCGTTGCGAAACCGCACGCGCTGGCTCGATCCGGCACGCATCGCGGCGTATCTGGAACTGCATATCGAACAGGCGCCGAGTTTGGTCGAAGCCGCGCGTCCCGTGGCGGTCTGCACCGGCATTCCCGGCAACTTCCGCTACCCGGATGTGCGGATCGAGGGCAGTCACGACCATGTCGGCCTGCCGCGGCGCTTCCGCCGCGATGCCGCGATCGCCGGCGCCGAGTTCGCCATGGCACTCGACCATCTCTGGGAAGAGTACGAGGCGAAGGGCATACCGATGGCCTGCACGATCGGGCGGTTCCACACCGACCCCGCCACGCACGGCCTGACGATCGTGCCCGGGGAGTTTCATTTCAGCCTCGACGTTCGCGCCTATGACGAAGCCGTGCTGGCGGAACTGGATCGCCAGGTGGACGCGATCATCGCCGGTATCGAGCAGCGCCGCGGCGTGCATTTCCACCGCGGCCCGAAGGCACGCGCGGCGGTCGGGGCGGTCGATGCCTCGATCAAGTCTGCGCTGGAGCGCGCCGCCGCGGAGCTGACCATTCCCGTGCTGCAACTCGGCAGTCCTGCGTCGCACGACGCAGCGGCGTTCGCCGCCGCCGGTGTGCCGATGGGCATGATCTTTGTGCGCAACGAGAACGGCAGCCACAACCCGCGCGAGGCAATGGCGATCGACGACTTCATGACCGGCGCCACCTTGCTGACGCAGTATCTGGCCGACGCCTACGCTTCGCGTTAGTTCGGCAGCGCAGCGGCACTCAACCTGGCGATTCCAGCAGATAAAGCTCCGTAAAGACTGCGAAAGGTCGACGCGGGGGACTGTTAGCTCGCTCAATAACGCAGTAGCCTTGCAGAACTACCTGGCACAGGCGGGGAAAACCGACGTGCCCGGCGGCAACAGACATCAGGCAAAGCCCTGACCGAATAAGACTGGGCGAAGCCTGGCAACTCGGGAGGTCGGCGATGAAATCAGGATTGTTTGCGAGCGAGCCACTGCCGCCACTCGCGCGACGCGCCATTTTCGCGGGGTTCGTCGGGTTTGCCGTCGATTTTTTTGACATTTATCTTCCCTCGCTGGTGCTCGCGCCAGTGATGGGCTACTTCGAGCCGCAGGGCCTCAGCGCGACAGCAAGCACGACAATCTACTACTTCACCATCGTCGCCACCCTGCTCGGCCGCCCGTGCGGCGCAGTGATATTCGGTCACTGGGCCGACAAGATCGGCCGCCGCCGCACCACCATGATCAGCATCGCCGGGTTCGGCGCGTTCACCGCGCTGATCGCGTTCATCCCGAGCAGCGCCACGATCGGCATCTGGTCGCTGTATCTGCTGATACTGATCCGCTTCCTGGGCGGTATCTTCATGGGCGGCGAATACACGTCCAACAATACGCTGGCCCTGGAGATGGTGCCGAAGGACCGGCGCGGCTTCGTCGGCGGACTGATTCAGGGCGCGTTCCCGGTCGGCTTCGCCATGACGACACTGGTCACGACGATCATGCTGACCATCACCACGAAGGAGCAGTACTTCGCGTGGGGATGGCGCGTGCCTTTCATCATCGGCTTCGCCATTGCCATGGCCTTCTTGCTGTACTACCGCACAGTGCCTGAATCGACCATGTGGGAAACTAGTGAGAAGAGCGAGGCGCCGTTGAAGGCCGTGTTGTCCGGCCGGCATCTTCGCACGCTCGCCCAAGTCTTTATCATGATGAGCGGATTTTGGCTGATCGGTCAGCCGTCTACTTTGCTGCCGAGTATCATGATCCAGCAGTTGCACGTGCCGAGTACGATGACGTCGAACGGCTTCCTGCTCGCCAGCATCGCGCTGTTCTTCGCGTTCATGGGCTACGGTTTGCTGAGCCAGATGATTGGTCGTCGCCGCAGCATCGTGACCTCGGCCGTGGTCGTGCTGATTTGCTGCCCAGCACTCTATTATGCAGCGATCAACAAATGCGCTGACTGGCGGCTCAGCCCTGGTCACGATCGCACTGATAGGCATCTTCCACGTTCTCGCCATCGGTCCCTGGGGCGCGGCGACGGTCTACATCTGCGAGCGCTTCCCTACCCATGTCCGTGCCAGCGGCTATGGCATCGGCTACAGCCTGGCAGTGGTCCTTCCGTCGTTCTCCGGCCTCTACGTGTTATGGCTTTCGCATCTCGTGCCCTATCTCTTTGCGCCCACGCTGCTTCTCGGGCTTGGTGCCGTGCTGATGATTGCAGGCGCCCTGCTAGGACCGGAAACGCGCGACGTGGAACTGCATCTGCCCGACCTGGGCGGCGAGCCGATGCCGGCAGGGGCGAATGTCGCCATGCCACGCTCGGCTTGATGCGAACGGTGGCGGCGGCATGTTGTCGCTGCCTATTCAGCGTCGGCGCCACGCCGACGACTGGTGCCTCGAACCGATGGAGCGCGTCGCTCACACATCGCGACCTTGGGCGCTCGCCCGAAGCCAAGGCGCGCCGTCTCGCCCACCAGCTCGCCAAACTCGGCTTCGTGATCGACCCCCAGCCGCTCGGCAATGCCGCACGATCCGCCAACCAAACATCAGCAGCACGGCTTCTTGTTAGGAGCGCAGCGACGCAGCAACCCAGTTGTCGTGCTGCCCGTTCTGGATTGCTGCCCTTTGGCATATGCGTCAAATACGCAAGGGTCGCAATAATGGAAGGCTGCGTGCCCGTCAGGGTGAAAGCGCAATGGACGACTCAAATGGTGCCGTGTCTCGTGTCCGGAGGTGTGCGTTCGGCCGGCTTCGCGCGCGCGACAAATCGCCGCGATTTCACCGCTTCGCGCAGCCGCTGGAACACGACATACAGGCCCGGGATCAGGAAGATCCCGAACACCGACAGCGGCGAGCATGCCGAAGAACACTGACGTCGCGACAGCAACCCGCGTTGCAGTGCCAGCGCCGCCAGAGAGCAGCAGCGGCACCAGACCTAGAATGAAGGCAAACGAGGTCATCATCACTGCGCGGAAGCGCGAGCGTGCGCCTTGCAGCGCAGCCTCGGCGACCGTCATGCCGGAGTGCCGCGCGGCCATAGCGAATTCCACGATCAGAATGCCGTTTTTCGCCGCCAGGGCAATCAGCACCACGATGCCCACTTGCGCGAAGACGTCGTTGGTCAGACCGGAGACCCACAATCCACCGAGCGCGCCAGCCAGCCCGACGATGATGGAGAACATCACCGCTGCCGGCATCGCCCAGGACTTGTAAAGACCCACCAGCACCAGGTAAGCGAACAGCGCCGCCAGGGCGAGGATCATCGTTGTCTGACTACCGGCGATCTTCTCCTGCAACGCTGTCCCGGTCCAGGCATAACCGTAGCCCGGCGGCAGCGTGGCCTTTGAAACGTGCTCCATTGCCGCGATCGACTGACCTGACGAATATCCTGACGCCGGTTCGCCCTGGATCGCGACCGAACGCTGATTGTTGTAGCGCAGCACGTATCCAGGACCGAGCACGCGTTCGACCGTCGCCAGCGCGCGTATCGGTACCAGCGTGCCGCCCTTGGTGGGAACGTGCACGTCGTAGATGTCCTCGATACGCATGCGCTGTTCGGTCTCGCCCTGCAGCATCACCTGCCAGGTACGGCCGAACTGGTTGAAGTCGTTGATGTAGTAACCGCCGAGTGCGGCCTGCAAAGCGGTGAAGATATCGTTGACGGCGATCCCCAGCGTCTGCGCGCGTTCGCGGTCGATCACCAGGCGCAGCTGCGGCACGGAGGCGCCGTACGTCGTGAAGACATTGGCCAGGGCCGGGTTCTCGTTCGCCTCCGCCACCACGCCGCGCGCGACGGCGGCCATCTCGGCCGGCGATGCGCCGGTCAATGACTGCAACTGGTATTCGAAGCCCGCACTGCTGCCCAGGCCGATGATCGGCGGCAGGTTGAACGGTATGACGATCGCCGCCGGCAAGGTTGGGAACACCTTGTTGAGATGGTCGAGAACACCCCAGACGCTCGTCTCGTGCGTCGTGCGCTCGGCAAACGGCTTCAGGCTGACGAAGAACAGCGCATTGTTGCTCTGGGCGATGCCGTCCAGCAGGCTGAAGCCGACGACGGAGGTGATCGTCGCGACGCCAGGCGTGGCAAGAACGGTCCGCTCCACCTCCTGTGCGACCTCTGTTGTGCGATTGATCGATGCGCCGTCCGGCAGGCGCGCCTCGATCAGCAAGGCGCCCTGATCTTCTTCGGGCAGGAATCCTGACGGCACAACACCGTTCAACCAGACGGTTGCCGCCGCGAACAGGACGATCGCGATCACCGTCAGCAACCGGCGCGGCGCCAGGCGCGCGACCACGCTGGCATAGCCACCCTGCATGCGGGTGATGCCGCCCTGCATCGTCCGGATTATACGGCCCGGCGGCGCGCCATGGCTCAGCAAAAGAGCGCACAAAGCGGGCGACAGGGTCAGCGCGTTGATCGCCGAGATCACCATGGAGATCGAAACCGCGATGGCGAACTGCTTGTACAACTGGCCGACGATACCCGGGATGAACGCCACCGGGACGAACACCGACAGCAGCACGAGCGTGATGGCGATGATCGGGCCCGTGATCTGCGTCATGGCCAGTTTGGTGGCGTCGGCGGGTGACAGGTCCGGTCGTTCTTCAAGCGTGTGCTCCACCGCCTCGACCACGACGATGGCATCATCCACCACGATGCCGATGGCGAGCACCAGGGCGAGCAGAGAGATCGTGTTGGCCGACATGCCCATCGCCAGCATCAGGGCGAAGGTGCCGATCAGCGCCACCGGCACGGCGATGATCGGCACCAGGGTCGCCTTGAAACGGCCGAGGAACACGAATACCACCACGGCCACCAGGGCGAAGGCCTCGAACAAGGTCGTTACGACCTTCTCGATCGTCGCCTTCACGAAGATCGTGGTGTCGTAAGGGATCTCCCACGTGACATCCTGCGGAAAGCGCTGCGCGAGTTCCGCCATCGTCGCCCGCACAGCAGCGGCGGTGGCGACCGCGTTGCCCCCCGGTGCCAGATAGACGGCGAGCGTTGCCGCGTCCTTGCCGTTGAAGCGGCTGAACACGTCGGAGGACTGCGCGCCAAGTTCCACGCGGGCGATATCGCTCACCCGCACCAGCGATCCCGCTGAACCAGCGCGCACGATGATATTGCCGAACTCCTCGGGCGTGGTCAGGCGACCCTGTGTCGTCAATGGCATCGTCTGCTGCTGCGCGTCGATGACCGGGGCGCCCCCGATGCGGCCCACCGCGGCCTGCACGTTCTGCGCGCGTACCGCATTGATTACGTCCTGCGGCGTTAGTCCGAAACCAGTCAGCCGTTGCAGGTCCAGCCAGAGCCGCATCGCATAGTCCTGCTGGCCGAATGGCGATGCCTGGCCGACGCCCGGCAAGCGAGCCAGGGCGTCACGGATGTTGATGGTAACGTAGTTCGACAGGAACAGGCCGTCATAGGTGCCGTGGGGTGACTGCAGGGCGACCACCTGCAGGATGGCGGAAGACGCCGCCTCCACCTTGACCCCGCTCTGCTGCACCTCGGCGGGCAGGCGTGACATGGCGCGCTGCACGCGGTTCTGCACGTTGACCGTGTTGGCTTCTGGATCCGACCCCACATCGAAGGATACGCTCAGGCTGTAGGAGCCGTCATTGCCCGAAATCGAACGCATGTAGAGCATGCGCGACACCCCGATCATTTCGCGCTCGATCACCTGGCCGACGGTCTGTTCCACCACCTCCGCGTTCGCGCCACCGTAACTGGTGGAGACTGAAACCTGTGGCGGCACGATGTCGGGGAATTGCGCCACCGGGATTGCCAGCAGCGCGATCCCACCCGCCAGAGTAATCAGGATCGATATGACCATGGCGAGCCGTGGGCGATCGACGAAGATGGCAGAGATCACGCAGTGCTTCCTTGCTCGCGTTGGCTCGCGTGATTCAGACCTCCGGCGATGCCGCCTTCGGTCATCACGCTCTAGCTGCCCTGTGCCGGCATCGGACTTGGCGCCACCGCTACGCCGGGACGCACTCGGCCTTGGCCCTGCACGATCACCCGCTCACCTGGCTTGAGCCCGTCGCGGATCACCGCTGAACCGTCGCGCAGCGTCTCTGCCTTGATCCGGCGCTCGACCGCTTTGTTTTCGGCATCCACGGCAAAAACGTAGGAGCCGGCCTGGTCTTGCAGGATGGCGGCTTGCGGGATCACCAGAGCCTGCTCGGGTTTCGCTGCCTCGAGCACGACGCGAACGCTCATGCCGTCATCCAGGATCGCTTGCGGATTGGGGATTATCGCCCGCAATGGAACACTGTCGGTGCGTGGATCCGCCTGAACTCCGATGTAGTTGATCCGGCCCGACTGGTCGTAGCGCGAGCCATCAGCAAGCTTGAGCGAGACGACAACGGTGTCCAGGTCGATATCCGACGTCTGGCGTCGGATTTCCAGCAGTTGACGCTGGGTGACCGGAAAGACGACTTCGATCGGATTCTGTTTCACCACGACCGCCAGCACGCCGGTCCCAGGGTCCACCAGATTCCCAGGCGAGACGATCGCATCGCCAACATGGCCGCTGATCGGGCTTTGGATTTGCGTGTACGAGAGGTTGATACTGGCTTCTCGCAGCGATGCCTGCGCCAACGCCAGATCGGCTTTCGCCCGTGTCAGATCGGCTTCCCGCTGATCGACCTGCGATTGCGGCGCGGCATGCGTACGCACCAACTCACGGCTCCGTCGTGCCTGGAGTTCCGCGAGTTGCACGCTTCCCTGAGCGGATTCAACTGCTGCTTGCTTTTGCTGTACGATGGCTTCGAATGGCGCTGGATCGAGCTTGAACAGCACCTGGCCTTCGGTGACCAAGTCGCCATCCTTGAACAGGCGCGGCCCGAGGAACCCGGTCACTCGCGTGCGGATATCAGCGCGGTCTGTCGCCTTGATACGGCCGACGAATTCTGTGGCCGGCGTCACGTCGCGCATCTCTGCCGTGGCTACCAGGACGGCAGGCGCCGTCGTTTGCGCCATAGCTGGAACAAAGTTCAGGGTCGCGAGGAAGAGCCAACGGAACAGAACGGCTGGCCTCAGATACACATTGCATCCCCCCGGCTGGAAGCCCAGGCAGGGAAACTGCCACATTGCCGCCCGTTCGGCTATGGTTTCGAAGTGCGGTCCAGGCTGGCGTTGGCGAGAGCGACGATACCGCTTGGTTTCCTCCTGAAAACGATCGTTCGAATGGGATGCGGGATTCCGGCCGAAGTTTCGTACCCTCCGCGATGGCGCGGGTTGGCCCGGAGTCCGCCGACCAAAGTCCGGAACTAAGGGATAGAAACCTCGCAGTGGTGGCGACCGGGCCTGGATCGTCGCTATTGGGCGTTGTTCGGAAGCATCAGTCCGCGACGAATTATATTCGGAGTAAATATGCTGACACGCAACAAAATGGAACCATCTTCGGGCCGCCCCGCTTCCAACAAGCGGGAAGGCCACTCCGCCCCCTTGGCCACGGAACTCTCATGGCAATCTCAGTATTTCGATCTAACGAGGATACATGCGGACACTGCTGGCGACCTCATCAGCAATGTGTTCCTTCGTTATCACGCCGATCACGTTCTCCGCGCGCGGCAGGCGCGATCCCTCCGTTACAACCCCCATCACCGCACCCCGCCGTTGCAGTCTGGCGATCACGTCAAACACCACCGCAGTCGGCCGCACGATCGTGAAATTCCGTTGCGCCAATGCGCGCATCGGCACGTTGTTCCCCGCCGCACTGACCATTTGGAGCAGGTTCGCATTGACGCGCAGCACACCTACTATGTGGTTGCCACGCGTCACCACAGCGTGGCGCATGCCGCTCAAACCTTCGATAAGACCCAGGAACTCGCCCAAGGTCGTTGCTTCATCGACCAGCAGGTAATCCCGCACCATTACATCGCGCGCACTGCGAACGAGAAACATGTTGGCATGTAGCGCTCTAGGAATCGGATGCCCACGCCGGAACAGCTTCATTGTATAGATGTTCTCGCGCGACAGCACGCGGCGCACGACAAGGCCGACCGCGACCGCGAGGATCATCGGCAACACGATGTCGTAGTCCCGCGTCATCTCGAACACCATGGCGACTGCGGTCATGGCAGCGCCGGTACCACTGCCAACCATCGCGCCCATGCCGACCATGGCGAAGGCCGGGACGCTGATCGGCAGTTCGGGATAGACGGAAGAAATCAGTCCGGCAAAGGCGCCTCCCAATGTCGCTCCCATGAATAGCGACGGTGAGAAGATGCCGCCGGACGAGCCGGATCCCAGGCTCGTCGATGTGGCAAACAGCTTGCACGCGTAGAGCAGTAGAAGGAACCAGGCGACTGAGAGTTGCCCTGTTAGCGTCGCCTGAATGGTCGCGTAGCCGACGCCTTCGACATAGTAATGCCCGCCCCAACGCATCAGCCCATACATCAGCACGCCAACAAACAGCATGCCGATAGCGTGGCGGAAATAGCGCCCCGGTACCTTGTCGAACAAATCCTCTGCCCAATGCAGGCTGCGCACAAACAGTGCCGCCGCCACGCCGACGATTGCACCGAGAATGACGTACAGCAGCAGGATAAGTGCGCTACGCGGTTCGGCGGGCAGCGGCGCCAGCGCAGCCGGAACACTGAAGGCTGGTTGCGCACCGAAGAACAGCCTGCCGATGAAGGTCGCCGTACCGGTCGCGATTGCCACCGGCAGAAACGTATTCACGCTGATCTCCGGCATCATCAGCTCGGTGGCAAACAGCACGCCGCCGATCGGCGTATTGAAGGTCGCGGCAATCCCTGCTCCGGCACCGGATGCGACCAGGATAATGCGCTGCCCCATCGACATGCCGATGATCTGACCGAAGGTCGAACCAAGGGCCGAACCGATCTGGATGATGGGACCTTCCCGACCGACCGCAGCACCACTGCCTATGGCGAGCGCCGATGCAAGCGACTTCGCCAGGGCGACCACCGGCCGTATCACACCACCCTGATAGTAGATTGCATCCATGACCTCCGGAACGCCATGCCCCTTCGCCTCGGGCGCAAAGTTATTGACGATGAAGGTCACGCCGATGCTGCCAAGCACCGGCACAAGGATCACCAGCGCTCCCCACGGCGACGGTGGGGTGAACACGCTGGAATTGTAGGCGAACGACCAATGGCCGAGGAACATCAGGTTATGCACGAGGCCGATGAGCGCGCGAAAGGCAACCGCGCCAATCCCGGTAACGATGCCAACCGCCAATGCTAACGCGCCAAGTGCCGGCAATGGCAGTCGCCGAGAGTTGTCGTAGGAAGTCTGCGCCCGAGACCCGGGCTCGGCCGCCGCAACGAGACGCGATGCTTGATCGCGGAGTTGTTGATCCATCACGCGAAGCCGATCATGCAATTTCCAGGATGCGCGGAACAGCGATCCGTTGTGGGCTACAGACGGCTCGCACGTCAATCGGCGGCCATTCGACCAGTGAAATTGAATAGATCGGACGCTGCCTCCTTGCGCGGTGCCATGTGCTGCCTCGCCATTGCCTATTGTTCATTGTCTGGACGTGCGGGCGTCACGTCCAAGGTGCAGCAGCGTGGTATGCCGGCAGCAATGCCGCGACAGCTCCAACCCCTTGCCTTTGCCACAGCACGCGCCGCCCCTCGCTTGCTGAGTGACCTCGGCTGCACGAGCGACGATCTCATCGGTCTCGCGATCACGGTCGCATTCGGCTGCGCATTGTCCTGGTTGTGTGCGCAGCACCCGACGGCGCTGCCGGTGTGGGCACCCTGGGACTTCTCCTGGCCGGAATACCTGGCCGCGGTGTTTGGCGCGTGGTGGTTTCTGCGTGGCGAGACGCGCTGCGCGCCAGGCGAGCGCAGTTCGATATGGCGGCAGATTTCATTCATATTGGGTATCGCCGTGATCTATGCGGCAGTGCAGACGCGGTTCGATTACGTGGCGCAGCATGAGTTCTTCATAAACCGCATCCAGCACATCTTGATGCATCATCTGGGACCGTTCCTGATCGCGCTCGCTTGGCCCGGTGCCGCATTGATGCGTGGCATGCCGGTACCCGTGCGGCGGCTTATCGAGGCGCCCATACTCCGCAAGATAATCTCTGTGATTCAGCAACCGGTGTTAGCTGGCGTGCTGTTTGTCGGTCTGATCTACCTATTCCTGATCCCTGAGGTGCATTTCCAGGCCATGATCGACGCGCGGCTCTATGCTATCATGAATTGGAGCATGATCAGTGACGGCATCCTGTTCTGGTGCCTGGTGCTCGACCCGCGCCCTAACCCGCCGGCGCGCGTCTCCTACGCTACGCGCCTGGTTCTGCCGTTTGCGGTGATGTTCCCGCAGATCGCCATGGGTGCGCGCATCGCCTTCAGCCCTGATGGCATCTACCCGTACTACGAGTTCTGCGGCCGCCTATTCCCATCCATCAGCACGATGAGCGACCAGCATATCGGCGGCATCGTAATCTGGATTCCCGCGGGGATGATGAGTGCCGCCGGTTTCATGACGGTGCTCAACGCACTGCGCCGTCACGAGGACACGTTGTCATTGGACGAGCCGGAGGGGCACGAGGATGCAAAACGGATTGTGCTTGATTCGTCGGCCTGGACCGGTCGCCGCTAGGATCGCCATGCTGGTCGGGCTGGCGTTGGTCTCGCCGTTGTTGATGGCGGCGGGCACCGGGCCAACGCTGAGCGATGGCTGGTTCCGCGTGCTGACGCCGCAAGTACCGGCCGCCGGCTATTTCGTGCTCACCAACCCGAGCGACCAGGCACTGGTGCTGACCGGGGCCTCGTCCCCGGCCTGCGGCAGCCTGATGCTGCACGAGAGCATCGAAACGAACGGCACGGCACGCATGGCGATGGCGAAGAACGTCTCCGCGCCCGCGCATGGTCGGCTCGAGTTTCGACCGGGCGGCTATCACCTCATGTGCATGTCGCCGACATCACAGCTCACGCCAGGTCAAACGGTGCCCGTGTCGCTGCGCTTCCAGGACGGCGCCTCTGTCAGCGCCGATTTCCGGGTGTTGACAGCGAAGGGAAGGTGACGCGGCGTCACACCATGTTCAGCAGCCGCTGCCACAGGCTGGGTTGCTCCTGCTGAACGAGCTGCCGTAGGTCCGCTGCCACGCCGTCGATATCGGGTTTCGCCGACGCCATGGACTGTAAGGATCAGGCGTGCCTGACCTGCGGCGTCAAAGACGAACACAATGGAACTGTGCGTCACCTGGTACGGATGGCCGTTCGACGCCGGCGTCACCGAATAGGCCACGCGGTAACGGCGCGCCAACTCGGCGAGCTGATCCGGCGTGCCACGCAGCCCTACGATCTGCGGTGCAAACAGCTTTACATAACCTTTGAGCGTGTCGAGCGAATCGCGGTTCGGGTCGACAGTGACGAACAGTATGCGCACCTGGTTCGCGAGTGCCCCAAGCTTGTCCAGCACGTCCGCAAGATTGGTCAGCGTCGTCGGACAAAAATCCGGGCATAGTGTATAGCCGAAATACAGCAGAACGACCTTGCCGCGGAAATCGGTGGCGGTCACTGGCTTGCCAGTGCTGGCATCCATCATCGACAGCTCCAGCGGCGGGAGAACGCCCGAGATGTCCTCCGAGTGCCCTGCAGCGCGCGCAGCGTGCGCCGCCAACATCAGCGCTGGAATGCCAGCAGCCGCCAGTCCGAGCATGCGCCGGCGCAAGATCGCGGTCTGAATCGTGCAGCACCGAACCGACGTCACCTGCTTCGTCCTACTCCTCGTCACGCTCATGCCTGTCGCTTATCGCATTCAAAAGGCATCCGTAGGAAGTTACGGTTATTTATTCCTCCGCTAACCAGCGCGTACGCTTTCTGTGTTCGCGGTGCTGTGAGCTGAGGAGCAAACCTCAGCGCAACCAGCCTTCCAATGAGGCTTGGTTTCAGTGCGCTACGTGCCCTCCAGCTCCGGCGCCCGGCCACGCAACGCCTGCATGATTGCGGCGTGCACGTCCTCCCGGGACCCGTCCGCCGCGATCAGCACACAGCGCCCCGGCTCCGCGGCGGCAATGTCGCGGAACCCCTGGCGCACACGGGCGTGGAACCCCACGTCGAGCCGTTCGTAGCGATCAGCATCGCCGCCGCGTTGCGCCTGCCGTGTGGCTGCGACGCTGTCGCTCACATCCAGCATTAGCGTGACATCCGGAACAATGCCCAGGATCCCGGTCAGCGTCGCGATCACCCCGCGATCGACGCCCAGCCCGTAGCCCTGATACGCCATCGTCGAATTGGTGAAGCGGTCGCAGATCACCCACATCCCCGCATCCAGCGCGGGCCGGATGGTCTTCGCGACATGCTCGGCACGCGCGGAAAAATGCAAGCAGTGTTTCCGCCAGCGGCGACCACTCGACGACGCCGCTTAGCAGTAGGCTGCGCAGCGTCTCCGCGCCAGGTGCACCGCCAGGTTCGCGGGTCCGCAGCACCGGCAGGCCGAGTTCCACCAATGCATCCGCCAGAAGCGTCGCCTGGGTGGACTTTCCGGCGCCTTCGCCACCCTCCAGCGTGATGAACCTAGCCACCCGTCACGTAGTGGGACAGCACTGCGATAGCGCGTCCGGGAAGCCCGAGCCTCGGCACGTCCTCGCCCGCCAGCAATGGCACCTCCATGCCGGGCACACCGCCGCCAGCTTACCGCCAGCCTGCCCAACGCGGTGCCTTTCGCCACCGGCGCCTGGATCGGCGCATCATAGCTCACCTTTACCGCGGCATTCTTTCGCCAGTTGCGTGGCATCGTCACCGCCACGTCGCGCCCGCCCACCAATGGAACGGTCGGCGATACACCCAGCCATACCGGCACGCGCTCCACCACATCGCCGGCAGCGAACAGCATTACGTCCTCGAAGTTGGTGAAGGCCCAGTCCATCAGCCGCTCGCCTTCCTCGGCGCGCTGGTGCATCGTCTCCAGGCCGTTCAGCACCACGATCACTCGGCGATCGCCGCGCTTGCCGCTGGCACACAGTCCGTAGCCACCGGCCTCGGTGTGGCCGGTCTTCAGCCCGTCAGCCGTGCCCTTCTGCACCAGCGGATTGCGATTGCCTTGCTCGATGTTGTTGTACTTGAATGTCTTCTCCGAGTTGTAATGATAATAGTCGGGGAAATCGCGGATGATGCGCCGCGCCAAGGTGGCAATGTCGCGGCAACTCATATGCTGTTCCGGATCTGGCCAGCCAGTCGAATTCTTGAAGATAGCTGTTGGTCAGGCCAAGCTCCTTCGCCTTTTGGTTCATCAGATCTGCGAACTGCTCCTCGGATCCGGAAATTGCCTCGGCGAACACAATGCAGGCGTCATTGCCCGACTGCACGATGACACCGCGGATCAGGTCCTCCACCTTCACCTGCGTGCCGATCTGCACGAACATCTTCGACCCGCCCATCTTCCATGCGCGCTCACTGACCGGAAGCTCGTCGTCGAGCTTCATCTTCCCTTGCTTCAGCCGTTCGTAGACCAGGTAGATCGTCATCAGCTTGGTCATCGACGAAGGCGGCATCTCGGCGTCGGCGTTCTTCTCCAGCAGCGAGGCACCCGTGTTGTAGTCCTGGATGTAGGCCCAGCGCGCCACGGTATCGACCGGCCCGATCGGCGTGTCGGCCGGACTGCCGCTTGGTCCGGCTTCCTTCTTGCCGCCGCGGGAACCTGCGCCCAGCTTCGGCGGTGCCGGATGATGCGGTTGCGCTATCGCGGTCGGCCCGGTTGCCGCGAACAGTGCCGATGCAGACAGCGCCTGGCGACGAGTGAGCATCCCGACTCGACTCCTATTCCACCACGATCCTGGCATCGCCTACTCCCGCGCGAAGCACTCGGTCCAGCACCATGTCGGCCTGTTCCACATTCGCGAGCGGGCCGATGACCACGCGGTAGATCGACTGTCGACCCTGCGCGGTGCTGACGATGCTGGCACCCAGACTGGCAGCTTTGCACGCTGGATGTCGGCGTACCGATGGTTCTGGAATGTGCCGAGTTGGATGAACAGACGCCCCGGATCCGGTGCGCCTTGCGTCACTGTTTCCGGCAATCGCTCGACCCGAGCGGTCGGCAGTTGCTGTTCCGCCTGCTGTGGCGCGGGACGGTAGTGTCGGCGCTTGCCAACACCGCGCCACCAGGCGGCGGCAGATCGGTCTGCTGCACCGCGCCGACCGGCGCTGCGGCAATGTCCAGCGTCGGTGCACCGGGCACCGCGTCGACTGCCGCATGGCTCTCGGCCGGCAGCACCTGCACACGCACGCGCACGCCATCGTCGCGCCCGAAATGCAATAGCGTTGCGACGCCGCGGGTCACCTCGATCAGCCGGTGTGGCGTCGCCGGGCCGCGGTCGTTCAGGCGCACCACGGTCTGCAGGCCGTTCTCCAGATTGGTGACCCGCACGATCGCAGGAAGCTGCGAAGTCTGATGCGCGGCGGCGAGTGCCGTTTCGTCGAACGCCTCGCCATCGGCGGTCAGTGGCGCGTGGACTCGGCGGATACACCGTCGCCAGGCCAGTCTCCACGCCCTCATAGCTCTCGCGTGGGTAGTACCATTCGCCTCCCGACTGGTAGGGAGGGCCAAGCACATAATGCGGTTGGGTAGGTAGCGGCCGCTGGCACGACGCCACCAGCAATGCCAGGAACGCGGCCCAGGCGACCCTCACGCGACCAGCGCGTCGCCGAGCAGTCCGACCGCCAATGCGTAGAAGTCCGACGGATTGTAGCGGCGAATCGCCGCAAAATTCGCATACACCAGGAACGCCTCGCCCGGCGGGCCATCGGGGAGCACCAGCGCGGCGGGGACATCGCCACGCGGCAGCGGCCCGCCGTCCATCCCCCGAACACCAAGCCGTGCCCATTCGCCGACGGGGCGTCGATCATCCACGACCTGTAGCCACGCGATCGAAGCTCGCAGGCAACGTGACCGGCTGCCCCCAGGTCTCGCCACCACGCCAGCCGGACTGCGCGAGATAGTTTGCGATGGAGCCGAGTACATCGGGCTTTGCTGGTCCAGATATCGCGTCGCCCGTGGCCCTCGAAGTCCACCGCGTAGCGAAGATAGGAGGAGGGCATGAACTGCGGCTGGCCCATGGCCCCGGCATAGGAGCCCAGCATGTGCGCCGGCGACACGTCGCCGTGGTCGAGGATGTGCAGGGCGGCGATCAGCTCTCCACGGAAGAAGCTGGGGCGCCGGCCGTCCCAGGCGAGAGTGGCCAGCGCCTCGACCACATGGAAGTCGCCCATCCCGGCGCCGAAGCTGGACTCCAGTCCCCAAATGCCGGTGATGACGCCCGGATCGACCCCGAACCGTGCGCGCACCCGTTCCAGTAGCGGCCGGCACTGGGCATAAGCGGCGCGGCCGTTCGCGATGCGCTG
Source organism: uncultured Alphaproteobacteria bacterium (assembly GCA_963758595.1). GTDB lineage: Bacteria > Pseudomonadota > Alphaproteobacteria > Acetobacterales > Acetobacteraceae > JAMXLO01. The sequence goes on along the minus strand of CAVWWB010000017.1, from coordinate 30,235 downwards.
GTCGGTGATCAGCAGGGCGCGGTACTGCGCCCAGGTCATCGTGAACTCCGGCTGGTGGCGATCGCGCTCCAATACCTTCTGGTTCGGCTGCACGCCGATCAAGGCTCGGTCCAGGGTGGCAGAAGAAATCCCGGCGCGACCTGCTTCGAGCCGCAAGCCGGTGAGGAAATTCTGGAACCCGTCCGGCGCGGCGCAGATAGTGGAAAGCGAGGCAGCAAGCAGCAGGCGGCGGCTGCAACATGGCCGCGTGTCTGCCATGCCGGCCCGAGCCGGGGCAACCAAAAGCAACGAAAGCACATGGCCGCACAGGCCAGCGGCCGGTCTTTGGGCTGCGCCAGCGCGATGGTAAACTACCGGCCCGCCGAACAGAGACGACGCAGATGGCAGCTTGGGAAGAAGCACTTGGCGGGAAGCTGATCACCGCGTCGGCTCTGGTCGCGGGCGCGTTTGTGCTGCGACGGGTCGCCCCGCTGCTCGGGCCTGGTTTCGGTTCGTTGGCTCGTGTCCGGCCTGCAGCTGTTCGCCGAAGCCGAGTTCGAGATGCAGGACGGGATTATCGGCAAGCTGGCGGAACAGGCGGTCGCACAACTGCTCAGAGACGATCGCCCCTGGGCCCGCAGCCGCCGCGGACCACAGCCCGCCGCAAGCGGCACGCGAGATCGTGCACCAGTTCGAGCGCACGGCGCGGGCGCACTCCAACCGCGGCCGGCACGAGCGCGACAAGCGAGCCCGCTACCGACATCATGTCAGGAAACTCAAGCAGGTCGTGGCGCACGCATCGCGCGATCTTCCGCCTGAGAAACGCGCGTATCTGGCGCAGGCCAGCGCAGCGATCAGCGAAGACTGGTGAGTGTCACCACGACGTGAATTCACCGTGCTGGCGATATCGCGCCCACAACCTTAGCATTCCCGGTTTGCTCGAAGGAGAGAATGATGGCGCTCTTGGATGATGTGTTGGAAGGTGGGCTTGGCACCGGCCTCGTTGCAGCAATCGGTGTCGCCGTGCTGGCCCCTGTTCTCGCTCCGGCCCTGCGTTACCACAGCGAAGTACGCCATCCGCGGCGGGCTGATGGCGTATGACTATGGAAGACAGAAGGCTGCCGAACTCGGCGACATGGCCGGCGATCTTGCGGCCGAAGCGCGCGCCGAGGCCGCCACCGCCGATGACTCCTGGTTCTTCTGGCGGGCACCGCAGCTCGAAGTCGAGCTGAACTGGGCGGCGCCCGGCCCAGTTGCCAGCCGCTGATGGCGGGACGCCGTTCCCATCGCCTGACCCAGACTGGCGTGGTACGGTCCGGATCACCCACTCCGCGGTCCCCGGACGCGCACGCCTGCACGTCGAGGGACTGCGGCACTCAGCCGACCTGAAGGACCGCTTGCTCCAGCGCCTTTCGCGCTGGAGCGATATTCGTGCGGCGTGGCCGAACACCGAGACCGGCAACCTGCTGGTCCTGTTCGACCCGGCATTGTCCGCGCGGATCATAGCGGAAAGGGTGGCGTGGGCGGCGCGCGGGCACGCCGATGACGCCGCCGCAGACGTCGCGTGGCACCGGCTCGAACCGCGCGAAGTGGTTGCCAAGTTGGGGACCTCGCTGGAGCGCGGTCTGCGTTCCGATATGGCCGGAGATCGCCTGTCGCTGTCCGGCCCGAACAGCGTGCCGCCTCCGCCAGGCCGCGCCGCCATGGAAATGCTGGCCGGGCAGTTCCAGTCGCTGCCGATGCTGCTGCTGCTGGGCGCCGGCACCGTATCGATCTTGACCGGAGGCTTGGCCGATGCGGTCGCGATCTTCGGTGTCGTGATCCTCAATGCGGGCATCGGCTACACCGTCGAGAGCCGCTCGGAAAAGACCATCCGGCTGTTGGGCCAGGATCCATCCGGACCAAGCCAGCGTCCTGCGTGATGGCGCCCGTCAGGAGCTGGTTGCCGAAGAGCTGGTGCCGGGCGACGTCCTGCTGCTGGCTCGCGGCGACACCGTGCCGGCGGACGCGCGCGTCTGGCGGGCTCACGACTTGCTGGTCGATGAGGCCATACTGACGGGTGAGAGCCAGCCGGTTCGCAAACACCCTGACGCCCTGCAGACCGGATCGGTCGTATCGGTGGCTACCCGATTGGTTCCCCTGGGTGATCGGCGGAACATGCTGTATCGAGGCACGGTCATCACCGGCGGCTCCGGCGCGGCGATCGTGGTCGCAACCGGCGCTCATACGGAGATCGGCCGGCTCCAGCGCGCGCTGGCATCGACGTCGCGCCCGCCGACGCCGATGGAGCGCGACCTCGACCAGCTCGGCCGGCAGGCGAGCTTGCTGTCGATCGCGCTTAGGCGGCCTCGTCCTTGGCATCGGACTGATGCGCGGATTTGCTCTCATCCGCGTGCTGCAGTCTGCGTTGGCTCTGGCGATCGCCGCGATCCCGGAAGGTCTGCCCACGGTTGCCAGCACTACCCTGGCGCGCGGGGTCGAACTGATGCGCCGGCGCGGCGTGCTCGTCCGCCGCCTCGACGCCGTCGAGACACTCGGCGCCGTGCAGGTGCTCTGCTTCGACAAGACGGGCACGTTGACCTTCAACCGCATGGCCGTTGCCGCAATCGCCCTGCCCGGCCAAGCCGGAGAGATCGCGCCCGCCGACCTGCCCGCCTGCGACGATCCCGTGCTGGGCAGACTGCTGGAAATCGCCGTCCTGTGCAGCGAGGTCAGCATCGATGCCACCGACGGGAGCCTCAGCGGAACGGAAACCGAAGTGGCCCTGGTGCGGCTGGCCATGGGTATGGGCGTGGATCCGGTCACGCTGCGCCGGCAACAGCCCACGATCTCGATGCGCCACCGCAGCGAGGCGTATCGCTTCATGGCAACGTCCCACGACCTGTCGGACGGCACGGTGTTGATGGCGGTGAAAGGCGACCCGCTCGATGTGCTCGGACTTTGCGACAGGATCGCCGAAGGCGGTTCGGTCCGGCCACTGACGCAGTCAGACCGAAATGCCATCCTGGCCGCGAATGCCGAGATGGCCGACCGCGCCCTGCGGGTCCTCGGCTTCGCCTTCAGGACCCATGCGAGCACAGAGGCAGCGCCGGTCGGCTCGCTGGTCTGGGTCGGCCTGGTCGGGCTCGCCGACGCGGTCAGGCCGGGTGCCGCCACCCTGATGACCACGCTGCGTGGTGCGGGGATCCACCCGTTGGTGCTCACCGGCGATCAGGTGGCCACGGCCCGGGCGGTGGCCGAATATCTCGGACTTGGCCAGCAACGACCGGTGCTCGAATTCAGGTGCGCTCGACGGCATTGCGTCGGCGGAAATCGCTGCCGCCGCGCAACGGACCCACGTCTTCGCCCGCGTGAGCCCGGCAGAGAAGCTTAGAATTGTTCAGGCGCTCCAGCAGGCCGGCGTCGATCGTCGGCATGGTCGGTGACGGCTTCAACGATAGCCCGGCACTGAAGGCCGCCAATGTCGGCATTGCGATCGGCCACACCGGACCGGCGGCGGCACGCGACGCGGCTGATATTGTCATGCAGACCGACGATCTGTCGGCGATCGCCGAGGGGATCCGGCAAGGTCGTGCTGCCCATGCCAATGTGCGTCGCGCCAGTTTCTATCTGATCGGCACCAATCTGAGCGAGATCGGTTTCGTCCTCGCGGCGACCGCCGGGGGTGTCGCCGAACCGCTGACCGCTGCCCAACTCCTCTGGATCAATATCGTTTCGGACGTCCTGCCGGGCGTCGGGTTGTCGGCCGAGCCTCCGGAACCCCTGACCATGCACCGCCCACCCAGGGCGCGCGGCCAGGCGGTACTCGGCCGCGCAGAGGTGCCCGGATTGCTGGCTGAAGGTGGCATCATCGCCGCCGGAGCTCTGGCCAGTGCTGCCTGGGGCGCGGTTCGGCATGGCGTGGGACCGGCCAGCCGAACCATGGGATTCGGCAGTCTGGTTCTCGGTCAACTGCTGCACGCGTTCAATCGCCGGGCGCCGCGGATCAGGGGTCGGAGAGGGCAATCCCATGTTTGCCGGCACGCTGGCCGTGTCGTTCGGCGTCCAGGCGGTTGCGCTGATGCTGCCGGCCCTGCGTGGCCTGCTGGGCGTGGTCCCGCTGGCGGCCGATGAAGTGGCAGCGACTGTTGCCGGCGGCGTTCTGCCCTATTTCATCAATCGAACGCTGCGGCCCGATCACTCCGCCGCGGCGGCAGAGGCGACCGATCCATCATCCTGTTCGCCGGCGCCTTCGGTCGCCAGTTCCACCTGAGCTTCCGCGAGCAGATCGCTCATGTTCTCGCCCATTTCGCTGGCTCGCTCCCGAAGCACCGCATATGCCACAACGCCCTGCTTGATCGCGCCTTTCAGCGCCGGCCGTCCCCAGCGCGACAGGGCTGGGCGCCAGACTGGCGCGAGGGCCGCAGCCGCGAGACTGACGACGATGCCTGTCACGACTCCGCTTGCATACGCTCGTGCCATGCTCATTGCTCCTTCAGCGCGGTTGCTTGCTGCACCCCAGCAGCCACCGTAGCCTGCTGGTAATCCGGTCGTCATGCGAAGCACAATCACGCCAGAACCCGAACACAGGGTATTGTCCGATGGTGGACCCAGACGGCAATCGCTCGATCGCTTTGCTGGTGCACGCGCTGCCCGGCAGGACCCGGCTGCGCGTGCCGGAGCAGCGCCATCACCAGGCATGGTTCGCCGATGCCGCACAACGGCTTTCGCAGCATCCGCGGGTGCAGCGCGTCACGGTGAATGCACAGACCGGCAGCATCCTGCTGCAGCACGAGGGCTCGGTCCGCGAACTGACCGCGGATCTGGCGGACTGGATCACGATCGTGCCTCGCCAGCCCCGCGCGGTCCCGCGGCCCGCCTTGCCTCGGTCACTGCGTGTCACGCCGGCGACGGCGATGCAGGCGCTTGCGGTGGGCAGCGTCGCATTGGGCGTTTGGCAGGCGCGCCGTGGACGCCTGCTGGCAAGCGCGGTGGAGCATCTCTGGCATGCCCGCGGTGCCTGGCGGATCCTGAAGGCGCCGGCCATGACAGCCGCGTTCGCGGGCGGGGCCCTGGTTCAACTTGGCAGAGGGCAGATTCTCTCTTCCGCAGCGTCACTGATGTATTACGCCGCCCGGCTGCGGCGCGGCGATCTGCCGGATTAGAGCAGCGCCGCGATGACCCCGCGCGCGGCGAGATTGAGCAAGTGCTGCGCCGCCGCCTCTACAAGTTCGTCGAGCAGCCGCTGGCCGACGCGCTTCCTGCACGGGCGCGGCAATCCCCAGCGATCGCAGGATGGCCAAGCGTGTGGCATGTGCGCCGTCGTGCAACACCAATCAGGCTGCCCGGTGTTGCGGCGGACCTGGACGTCGGTTACGCCCGGCACGGCGCGGACCTGCCGCTCCAATTGGCCAGCCTGGCGGCCGTCGCCTTTCAGCACGGGCGAGACAAAACGCAGTCGCCCGGCAACCTCATGAGCAAGCACCAGCATCAGCATGCACGCGGTGGCCAACGCACCTGTTATGGCGCGATTCCGTTGCCTGCCCATGACGATCGTGTTGCCGTTCGATGAAATCGCTTCGGCCCGAAACGCGATTGCGTGCTTTGGACGAGGACGAAGCGGTGACTGCGGTGGTCGAGTCTAGTCCGTCAGCTTTTCCCGCTGGTCACCGAACACCAGTCGCGCGAGCTGGCCCGACGTGTCCTGCGCACCCTGGCCGGGCGGGGCGTCGCGCTGGCTACCAAGCAAGAAGAGGACGCGGCAGAGCTAGAGCGGTAATAATGCTTGTAGCTGTTCTCTTGCCGCGCGCTGCTGGAGGGCCTGGACGGCGGGTTCACCACCAGCAGCGGCTTCCTGATGGATGCCGGCGCGACAGCGGCTTACTGGCGAGATCGCCGAGGTGAGATAGCGGCCGCCGTACCACGGCCGGTAGGATTTCGACGGGCATGTACGCCTTCGAGCGATCCTGGCGCTGCTTCTGGGGGCGACGATCCTGTCCTCATTCGCGAGACGCGTCGGCGTGCCTTACCCGGCGCTGCTCGCGCTCGGCGGCGCCGTGCTGGCTTTCGTCCCCGGAGCACCGCGCATCGAGCTGCCGCCCGAGCTCATCCTCGCACTCTTTGTCGCGCCCGTTCTCGTCGATGCGGCTTACGACGCCTCCCTCCGCGATCTCCGGGCCAACTGGCTACCGGTCGGCTCGCTGGTTCTGGTCGCGGTCGGCCTGACCACGATCGCGGTGGCCTTCACGGCCCGGCAGCTCTTCCCGGACATGGTGTGGGCTGTCGCCATCGGTACTCGGCGCCGTCGTCGCACCGCCGGACGCTGTCGCGGCGCTCGCGGTTCTGCGACAGGTGCAGCCACCATATCGCATCAGAGTCATTCTCGAAGGCCTCTACCTGGTTCGACTGGCGTGGACGCTCACCTACGACGGTATCGTCCGGCTGAGGGCATGGCTGTTGCACCGCCGCGGTGCGCAACCCGAGATGACGAAACCGACCGCAGCCGGAGCCATCGTCGTGGGCTGGTCGGGGATGCGCGGCATCGTTACCCTGGCAACCGCCTTGGCGCTGCCCGACGACTTCCCCTACCGCGATTTCATCCAGCTAAGTGCGTTCGTCGTCGTGCTTGGCACCCTGTTGATCCAGGGGCTTTACGCTGCGCCCGCTCCTGACGCTGGCGCGCCTGCCGCAGGAGAACACCGTCGAAAACGAGGTCGGCATGGCTCGGCAAGCGGGCTTGAAAGCAGCGCTGGCGCAGCTCGATGGCGAGACCACGCCGGCTGCGCACCGCCTGCGCGAAGAATATCGCGACGCGTTCGCGCGTGCTCAAAGCGACGGCGATCCGCGCGACACCCCTGGTAATGCGCTGCGGCATAGCATGGTCGCGGCAGCGCGCCGCGCGATCGATGAATTGCGGAGCTCCGGCTCGATCGGGGACGAAGCTTACCGCCGTGTCGAGCAAGAACTCGACCTGATGGAGTTGACCCTCCCGGCTGAGGTGCGGGGTTAGGGCGCGGGAAAAGACAGGGGATCGACCGCCTAGCGTCGCACTGAGTCAACCAGGAGGCGCCACCGACAGACGCCCGACGACCCCATGCTTCTCGATCAGTCGCGCGACCAAGCCCGACCTCTTCGCCTCCTCGACGAAGTCGCGCAGGAAGGTAGCGCCGGCCGTGTTGCCGCGTGCGGTGCCGACCGCCTGCTGCACGGCGGTGAACTGGCCGTCGAGAATGCGTGCGCCAGGGAACTTCGTGATGTCACCCAGCAGACCGGGACGCAGCCCCGCGAGCGCATCCAGCTTGTCGGCCGAGAACTTTTCCGTGGCACTCGCCAGGCTGTCGGAGCGTACCAGCGTCGCGTTCCTGATGTTGCGCTCAAGCCAGAGGTCATAGGCGCTGCGTGCAGTCACCGCGATGCGCACGCCGGGCTTGTCCACGTCCGCCGATGCTTTGCAATGGCGAACCTGCCGGGACCAGGTAGGTGGCCTCGATCTCCACATAAGCCGGAGTGAAGGCGATCTTCTCGGCGCGCGCCGGTTCAGCGCCGATCAGGCCGATATCCCATGCATCGCTGCCAACCGCATCCGCCAGTTCGCCCGGCTTGGGGAACGGCACGTATTTCACCGGAACCCCGAGCCGATCGGCGATGGCACGCGCCATGTCGGGCGAGACGCCATCCGGATCACCCGATGGCGTGCGCCCGGTCACCAGCAGGAAGTTGCTCATGTTGATGGCGGCGCGCAGCACGCCATGCGGCGCGAGTTCGGTGACGACTGACTGGGACATCGGTTGGCTTCCTCTCCGTGCGGGTTATTCCAGGGCCAGGCCGCGCGCGTGCCAGGCGTCGGTGCCGCCGCGCAGCACCGCAACATCTCGCAGGCCGGCAGCAACCAATTCGGCGGCAGCGCGCGACGATCGACGGTCCGTCTTGCAGACGACAACGACCGGCTCATTTCGCGCGGCTAGTTCAGCGATCCGGCCGGGCAGGTCGCCGAGGGGGATATTGATCGCGCCAGGCAGATGCCCAGGCGGGGAGGTGTATTCGTCGGGCTGGCGCACGTCGATCAGCAGCATCGGTCCGCTGGAAAGCCGTCGCTGCAACTCGGCTGTATCAAGCCAGCCGGGTTTTGCGGCGCGGCTACCGAACAGTCGAGACAGCAGTCCCGTCATCACTGATCCTCCCCTTCGATCAGATCAGCCGCGCGCCACGATGTCGGCCAGCGCCGTGCCGACATCGGCGGTGCCGGCCTGCCCGCCCATGTCCCGCGTCTTGGGGCCGCTCTCCCGCAGCAGCGTCTCGATTGCGGCGACGATCGCCTGACCGGCCGCCACTTCCCCGAGATGCTCCAGCATCAGCGCGGCCGACCAGATCTGCCCGATCGGATTGCAGATGAACCTGCCGGCGATATCGGGCGCCGAGCCGTGCACCGGTTCGAACATCGAAGGGTACTTGCCTTCCGGGTTGATGTTCGCCGCTGCGGCGATGCCGATCGAACCCGCCACCGCCGGCCCAAGATCGCTCAGAATGTCACCGAACAGGTTGGAGCCGACCACCACGTCGAACCAGTCGGGATGCTGGACGAAGTGCGCGCACAGGATGTCGATGTGATACTGGTCGGTGCGAATATCGGGATAGCTCTTCGCCATCGATGCAAAGCGTTCGTCCCAGTATGGCATGGTGAAGGTGATGCCGTTCGACTTCGTGGCCGAGGTCAGATGCTTCTTCGGCCGCGAGCGCGCCAGTTCGAATGCGAACTTCAGGATGCGATCGACGCCATGGCGGGTGAACACGCTCTGCTGGCTGACGAACTCGCGGTCGGTACCTTCGAACATGCGGCCGCCGACCGACGAATACTCGCCTTCGGTGTTCTCGCGCACGACATAGAAATCGATATCGGCCTCGGTGCGGTCCGCCAGCGGCGTGCGCACGCCCGGCATCAGCTTGCAGGGGCGCAGGTTCACGTACTGGTCGAAGCCGCGGCGGATCGGGATCAGCAGACCCCACAGAGAGACATGGTCGGGCACACCCGGCCAGCCCACGGCGCCGAGTAGGATGGATGCGACTGCGCAAGCCGTTCCATGCCGTCGGGCGGCATCATCGCACCGGTTCTTTTGGTAGGTCTCGCACGACCAGTCGTAATGCGCGAACTGCAGGCCGAAGCCGAAGCGGCGCGCGGCGGCGTCCAGCACCTTCAGCGCCTCCGGCACGGTCTCCTTGCCGATACCGTCGCCCGGCACCACCGCGATCCTGTGCGTCTTCGCCATGGACTATCTCCTCAACCGGTCAGTTATCAGTGATCGGCGATCAGGGCGAGAGGGCCATGGCCAAGCAACCAGCCAGCACCGACTGGGACCGCGATGCGGCGCTGACCACGGCGCGTATCCTGCTGGAAATCCAGGCGATCAACTTTCGCCCCGAGGAGCCCTACACCTTCACCTCGGGCTGGAAATCGCCGGTCTATATCGACTGTCGGCGGATTATCTTTTTCCCGCGCGCCCGCAGCAGGATTTGCGAGCTCGGGGTGGAGAAGATCCACCGCCATGTCGGTTACGAGACCATCGAGGCCGTTGCCGGCGGCGAAACCGCCGGCATTCCGTTCGCCGCCTGGATCGCCGATCGCATGTCGGCGCCGATGGCCTATGTGCGCAAACAGGCGAAGGGTTTCGGCCGCAACTCACTGATCGAGGGCGACGTGCCGGAAGGCAAGCGCACGCTGCTGGTCGAGGACCTCACCACCGACGGCCAATCGAAGATCCGCTTCGCCCAAGCCCTGCGCGACGCCGGGCGCCATCGTCAACCACACCTTCGTCGTATTCTTCTACGGCGTGTTCCCCGGCGCGTTCGAAACATTGGCGCGCATGGACATCGCGCTGCACCACCTGTGCACCTGGTGGGACGTGCTGGAGGCGTGCAACGACCGGCCGTATTTCTCCGAGTCGGCACTGGCCGAAGTGCGCCGCTTTCTGGAGGACCCGGTCGCCTGGTCGGCCGCCCATGGCGGCATCTCCTCGGCCGAAGAGGCAATGGCGCGGAAGGCGGCAGCCGACGCGTAAACTTTCTTAAGGGGGAAATTCGGATGCGTGTCGTGCCGTGGCTGATGTTCGCTGTACCTGATCGATTCCGGTGGTAATTCCGCTGGGCGCAGCGAGGGCGCAGGATGCCACGACCTGGCCTCACACCGTCACCGGACCGAACGGCACCACCGTCGTCGTTTACCAGCCGCAGGCCGTCTCCTGGCCCGACCAGAAGACACTCACCGCCCGAATGGCGCTCGCCATAACCCCGGCCGGCGCGAAGGACCCGATCCTCGGCACTGTTGAACTCTCCTTCGCCACCACGATCGACAACGCGACGCACCTGGTCGCGCTCAGCGATCCGAAGCTGATCACCTCGCACTTCCCCTCGCTGGATACGCAGAAGGCCGCCCAGGTGCAGGACAGGATCAGCGCCGTGCTGCCGACGCTGCAACTGAAGCAGGTACCGCTGGAAGCCATCGTGCTGAGCCTGAAGGACCTGCCGCAGACCGCGCAGCCTGTGGCGGTGAACAACGATCCGCCGACCATCTTCCACGCCGACCGGCCGGCGAGCCTGGTGGTATTCGACGGCGACCCCGTGATGGCGCCCGCCGGCAACAGCGGACTGAAATTCGCGGTCAACACGAACTGGGACGTATTCCAGGACGCGGACGGCACCTGGTACCTGCTGAACAACGGCATGTGGCTATCCGCGCCAGCAGCAACCGGCCCGTATAAGGCCGTCAGCAAGCTACCGACCGCGTTCAGCAGGCTGCCGTCGGATGCCAATTTCGCCGAGGCGCGCAAGGCGATCCCGCCGAAGCCCGTCCCGGCTGCGAAAGTGCCGATCATCTTTGCCAGCACCAAACCCGCCGAAATCATTCGTCACCGACGGCCCGGTTCAGCTCACCGCAATCCCCGGAACCAGCCTGCAATACGCCAAGAACACCGGCAAGCGATCTGTTCTTCGATACCGCGCAGCGCCAGTTCTACTACCTGATCTCCGGCCGCTGGTTCTCCGCACCCAGCCTCGATGGGCCCTGGATCTTCGCGACCAGAAACCTGCCGGCGGACTTCGCGCTGATCCCGCCGGAGAGTGAGCGCGGGAAGGTGCTGGCGTCGGTGCCGGGCACGTCGGAAGCCCAGCTTGCCATCATCCAGGCGCAGATCCCGCAGCAGGCCACGCTGAAGCGATCCGAGGCGAAGCTGACGGTGACCTATGCCGGTCCGCCGCAGTTCAAGCCTATCCCGGGCACGGACCTCACCTACGCGGTCAATACCGCGTCCCAGGTGATCGGGGTCGGCGGCAAATACTACGTCTGCTATCAGGGCGCCTGGTTCGTCGGCTCGACGCCCAACGGGCCATGGGCACTGGCCGACAGCATCCCGCCGGCGATCCATAATATCCCGCCAAGCAGCCCGGTGTACAATGTCAGCTATGTGAACGTTTACGGCTCGACGCCGGAGACGGTCACCTATGGCTACACCGCCGGCTATACGATGGGGTTCATCACCGCTGGCCTGCTGGTCTACGGCACCGGCTACTACTACCCGCCCTATGTCGCGGCCGGCGTCGTGCCGGTCTACTACCCGCATCCATACTCCTATGCCGGCAGCGTCTGGTACAATCCGGCCTCCGGCACCTGGGCACGCGGCGGCACGGTATACGGCCCGTATGGCGGTGCCGCCACCGCCGGAGCGGCGTACAATCCGGCGACCGGTGCCTGGGCGCGAGGCGGCGCGGTTTATGGTCCAAACGGCGGCGCCGGCGCATGGTCGTACTACAATCCGAGCACCGGCACCTACGCGCGTGGCAGCGCCGCCTGGGGTCCCAATGGGGGCACTGCCCACGGGAGCTTCTATAACCCGCGCTACGGCGTCGCCGGCAGCACGACGCAGAATGCCAACGCCTATTCGCGCTGGGGTTCCAGCACGGTCAGCACCCCGACTCGCACGGTCAACACCGCGAGCGCCAGCAATGCGCGCGGCTCGGCGGGCGCGTTCAGCTCCAGCACCGGCGCGGCGGGTGCCGGCGTGCACGGCAACACCGGCCGCAATGCCGGCGTGGCACGCACTGCCAACGGCAACGTCTATGCCGGCGCCGACGGCAACGTGTACCGCAACACCGGCAACGGCTGGTCGAAGTGGGACAACGGCTGGCAATCGGTGCAGCCGCCCGCCAACTCGAGAACACAAGGCAGCCTGGGGAGCGGCGGCGCGTCTGCGCGGTCATCGGAGAGCGGGACGCGTCAGACGCTCAACAGCAGCAGTTACCAGCAACTGGAGCAGGACCGTTACGCGCGCTTCCAGGGCAGGCGGGGGTCGTCCGCCCCCGCCGGGGGGCGGTTCGGCGGCGGGAGTGGCGGACGGTCCCGGCGCTGACCGGGAGGTTCACCTTTCATTAATTCCTCGGCTTCTATCCCAAGGGTCCCGCGCTGCCGAGGACCCTGATGGCGAGAACAGTCTCAACGACCTACAGCACCGGCATCACGCTCACCAATACCGCGGATAATCCGATAACGGTGACGGGGACGATAACCCCGAGTACAGGCACCGCCCTGTACGGCCAGGGCGGGGGGACCAATAGCTGGACCATCACCAATAGCGGACTGATCAGCGCCACCTCGTCCGGCGCCAGCGGGGTCGTACTCGGCTCACCGGCCAGTCCGGTCGCCCAAGGGCTTGTTACCAACCAGGCCACCGGCACGCTCAGCGGGTACGCGTTTGGTGTCTCGATCAATCCCACCGGCAGTGTCGCCAACGCGGGCGCAATCTCCGGCGGCACCGCCGGCGTATACCTCGGCAATTCCACCTATTCCCCCAACGCCGGGTCCGTCACCAACCTGACTGGCGGCATCATCAGCTCGACGAATATCGGCGTCGACATCAGCGGCAGCGGCTCCGTCACTAACCAGAGCGGCGGCACGATCAGTGGCGTGAACGTCGCCGCCGTTTACATCACTGGCTACGGCTCCGTCCAGCAAACGGCCGTGAATGTCTATAATGTCGGAACACTAAGTGGCGCGACCGGTGTCGCGGAATACCGCGGCGGCTCGGTCACCAACCTTGCCGGCGGCACCATCACCGGCACGATCAACGCAGGGATCTCGCTTGCCGGACCGGGCACGGTCGTCAATGCCGGTCTGGTCAGCGGCGCCGTAACCGGCGTTGACCTGTTTGAGGGAGGAACGGTCGATAATCTAGCCGGCGGCACGATCTCTGCCGCAAGCGGCGTCTACATCGGCTATGTCGGTACCGCTGGTGGGACGTTCACCAACGCCGGCACGGTCGTCGCGACCGGCGCGGGTGCCGACGCGGTGCAATTCAAGGCGAATGCCATCGATAACCGCCTTATCGTCGATCCGGGCGCCGTCTTCAGCGGCAACATCGATGGTGGGAATGGCGCGGCGGAACTGGCAGCCGGCAGCGGCACCGGAACGCTGTCCGGCTTCGGCGGCACAATCACCAACTTCAGCACCTTGCAGTTCGATCAGGGCGCTCGCTGGGGAATATCCGGCAATGCGACCGGGCTCGGCGCCATCGGCACCATCACCGGTTTCGCTGGCGGGAACACGATCGATGTCACCGGCTTCGCCGCCACCGGCGCGACCTTCGCCAGCAACAAGCTGACGCTGACCAGTACGGCGGCCTCACCAGTTACGCTTGATGTGGCGGGGAACTTCACGTCGTCCGACTTCCAGATCGCGTCCGACGGCGCTGGCGGCAGCGACATCACCTTGCAGCCGCGGACCTTCAATTGGACGGGTGGAACCGGCAACTGGAACACTCCATCGGCCTGGGACCTTGGATCTGTGCCGAGCAGCGTGGACAGACGCGGTGATCGCACAGGCTGGCACCAACGCGATCACGGTCAACGACAGCGAGACTGTCGCCAACGTGACATTGAACGGCGCCACTGACACGCTTGCGTTGTCGGCGGCGGATTTCCTGGGGCTACAGGGTCGATAACCATCGACGCTGGCACGCTCTCGGACACCGGCGGGTTCGCGACGCCGCAGATCACCGACGACGGTGTGCTGAACATCATCACTAACGGCACCCAGTCGCTCGATTTCACGCCAATATCGCTGGGCGGGACCCTGGCGGTGTCATCGAACGTTCAGTCGGGACGCTCTTGCTGGGCGCGCACGAGGTCGTCACCCAGGGTGGCGCGAACGCAGTGATCGCCAGCAGCGGCACGGCCCCCGCGAATGCCGTCGAGAACCAGGGCAGCATTGACGCCGGTGTCCTTGGTGGGACGATGGCGATCAATCCGACCAGTTTCATCAATCAGGGCACGATCGCGGTCAGCAATGGCGATACGCTCGACGTGAGTTCGCCGGTCACCAGCGGTGGCGGCAGCGGCACGATTGATATCGGCGGCAGCGGGATCGCGGACTTCGTGACGTCGGTTGACGCCGGGCAGACACTGGCCTTCACCGATGCGACCGGCATCCTGAAATTGGCGCAGCCGAGTAGCTTCCTGGCACCGATACGGGAACATCGCGATCGGCGATACGATCGACCTCACGTCAACCACGGCGAACGCGGCCACTTGGGCCGCCAACGTGCTCACTGTCACCAACGGCGGATCGGTCGTAACGACGCTGGCAATGCCGGGCAATTTCTCGGCTTACACGTTCGGGGTGGTCATCCGATGGAAGCGACGGGGTCGGACGTCACAGTCACCGCCACCTGCTACGCAGCCGGCACCCGGATCCTGACGCCGCGCGGCGAGGTGCCGATCGAGCGCCTGCACCGAGACGATCTGGTCCTGACCATCTCCGGCCAAGCGCAGCCCATAAGCTGGGTCGGCCACCGCCGCGTCGATTTCCGAACCATCCGAACCGGCAGCGCGTCCTGCCGGTGCGCATCGCCGCCCACGCCTTCGGTCCAGGACGGCCCAAGCGCGATCTGCTGTTGTCACCGGATCACGCGGTGTTTGTCGAGGGCGTGCTGATCCCGATCCGCCATCTGATCAACGGCAGCAACGTCACCCAGCTAGAACGACAGACGATCACCTACTACCACATCGAGCTGCCACGGCATGACGTGCTGCTGGCGGACGGCATGCCGGCGGAAAGCTACCTGGAAGCCGGGGCGCGCAACGCCTTTGCCAACGGCGACGATGTCATACAGCTTCATCCCGAGTTCGCGCCGCCGCCAGGACTACTACGCGACGCTGTGGGAACAATACGGATACGCGCCGCTTGTTGTTGCCGGCGAGGTGGTGGAGCGCATACGCGACATGTTGGCCGAACACCGATACGCAGCCTGACGTCAGATCGGCGGCTGCCTCTCGCGGCCGCAGCTTCAGCCGCAGCATCGAAATCGTCCGACGGTTGTTGCAGGCCGTTTCCTCGTGCGAGTAGTGGCCCACCGCCGGCCCGCGACATGATGGCGGGCGCTGACCGGCCACGGTTCACCTTTCGTTAATTCATTCGACCCTATGCCCAAAGCCCCGCACGGACGAGGACCCCGATGGCGACATTCACCTGGATTGGCAACAGCGGCACCTGGAACGTCGGAACCAATTGGGACCTTTTAACGGTGCCGACCAGCACAGACGACGCGATGATCGCCCAGTCTGGCACCAACACCGTCACGGTCAACACAAGCGTAGACCGTCGCCAATGTGACATTGAATGGCGCTAATGACACGCTTGCGATCGGGCAACTTTGTACGGCGGGCGGATTCCTACGGGCTACAGGCTCGATCACAATCGACGCCGGCACGCTTACCGACATCGGCGGCTTCGCGGCATCTCAGGTCACCGATGATGGTGTGCTGAACATCGTCACTACCGGCACCATCGCTCTCAACACACCATTGTCCCTCGGCGGAACGCTCCAGGCCTCGGGGGCATTCTGTCCGCCGGGCACACTTGCACTGGGGACCAGCGAGGTCGTCACCCAGACTGACGCCAATGCGGTGATCTCCAGCGGCGGCGAACTCGGGAATGCGGTCGTGAACCAGGGGACCATCGACGCCGGGTCCGCTGGCGGGACCATGACGATCGATCCGGCCAACTTCATCAATCAGGGTACTGTCGCGGTCAGTGGCCAGACGCTCGATGTGACTTCGGCGGTCACCACCGTGACTGGCACCGGCACGTTCGATCTCGGCAACAGCGGGATCGCAGATTTCACCACGTCGGTTGACAGCCGGACAGACGCTGGCCTTCACCGACGCCACCGGCATCCTGAAACTGGCGCAGCCGAGTAGCTTCCTGGCACCGATCCAGAACATCGCGATCGGCAATACGATCGACCTCACGTCAACCACGGCGAACGCGGCCACTTGGGCCTCCAACGTGCTCACTGTCAGCAACAGCGGAACGGTCGTAACGACGCTGGCAATGCCGGGCAATTTCTCGGGTTACACGTTCGGGGTGGCACCCGATGGGGCCACGGGCTCGGACGTCACAGTCACCGCCACCTGCTATGCGGCCGGCACCCGGATCCTGACGCCGCGCGGCGAGGTGCCGATCGAGCGCCTGCACCGAGACGATCTGGTCCTGACCATCTCCGGCCAAGCGCAGCCGATCCGCTGGATCGGCCGCCGCCGCGTCGATTTCCAATCCCATCCGAACCGGCAGCGCATCATGCCGGTGCGCATCGCCGCCCACGCATTCGGCCCAGGGCGACCCAAGCGCAATCTCCTGCTGTCACCGGATCATGCGGTGTTCGTCGAGGGCGTGCTGATCCCGATCCGCCATCTGATCAACGGCAGCAACGTAACCCAGGTAGAACGGCAGACGATCACCTACTACCACATCGAGCTACCGCGGCATGACGTGCTGCTGGCGGAAGGCATGCCGGCGGAAAGCTATCTGGAAGCCGGGGCGCGCAACGCCTTCGGCAACGGCGACGATGTCATTCAGTTGCACCCCGAGTTCACGCCGCCCCAGGACTACTACGCGACTTTGTGGGAACAATACGGCTACGCACCACTGGTGGTGAGCGGCGAGACGCTCGAACGAGTACGCGGCACGCTCTCCGCCGATCGGCACGCGGCCTGACAGTCCCTCTGCGCGTGCAGGGTCCGGCACAGCCATTCCCTGCACCGCCTCGCGGCCGTGGCAGATCCAGCAGCAGCACCGAATAGTCGGGACAGCCCTGAACGCCGTTCCTCGTGCGAATAGCGGACGACGCAGCCCTGCGCCACAAGGCTGGGCGAGAGGAATGCGTGATCGATGCGAAAGCCGTTGCCGCGCGGCTGTACCGGGAGAACTCGCGACCGTCTGGATAACGATGCCACCACAGGTCGCGGAAATCGATCGCGTCCATGCTGTCCATAAGTGCGCCACCCAGTCGGTCGCGCCTAGCTCGTGCACATAGGCGCAGCCCATGTTGAAGTCGCCGATCGCCAGTGCATCACGGCCGAACGCGCGGCGAATGCATCCACCAGCGCCCGCCAGTACAGCAGCTTCGCCTCCAGGTTCGACGTATCCACGCCGGCGAGCCGCAGCACGCCCAATCGACATCCGACCAGCCGGAACGGCTCCTCGACGTGCAGGCAGACCGGCCCTTGCTCCACGAATCGGCGCCGCGCCACGATCAGCACGCCGCTGCGCTTCGGCGGCGGCACCAGCTTAGTCACATGGCGATAGCCGGACGCCTGCAGCGCCGCGCACACCGATCGGCTGACTTGCCGTAAGCTGGTTCAGCTTCTTCTTCCTGAACGTTCACCTTCGTCGCCGGAACCAATTTGCGGCTGTCAACCTGACCGGATCCACCCCGCGGATATTCATCGCCAGCGCTGTTGGATGACTGCTCGCTCGCGCGGACCGCTGAGCGGCGGACCTAGAAGACCCAACCGATGACTGTCTTGGTCCACGAGGGCGCGAGCCGCATCCATTGCAGCGTTTGACGGTGGCTCCGCACTCCAAACGGCGCCGCCGGATTCTGCACCTCCGCCAGCGTCGACAGTTCCGGCACCGTTGCTGACACCGCTGGCACCAGCGGCAGCGCCGGCATTGCCGCCTGCACCGCCGGCACTCGCACCACCCCCGGCATTGCCGCCGGCAGCGCCGGCACCCGCACCCCCCGCATTGCCGCCGGCACCGCCGGCACCCGCACCACCCCCGGCATTGCCGCCGGCACCGCCGGCACCCGCACCCCCCGCATTGCCGCCGGCACCGCCGGCACTCGCACCACCCCGGCATTACCGCCGGCACCGCCGGCACCCGCACCACCCCCGGCATTGCCACCGGCACCGCCGGCGCCCGCACCGCCGCCGGCATTGCCGCCTGTACCACCACCAGCACCCGCTCCACCGCCGGCATTGCCGCCCGCACCGCCAGCACCCGCCCCGCCGCCAGCATTGCCGCCTGCACCACCACCAGCACCCGCACCACCGCCGGCATTGCCGCCAGCACCGGCACCACCGCCAGCATTGCCGCCTGCACCGCCAGCACCCGCACCACCGCCGGCATTGCCGCCCGCACCGCCAGCACCCGCACCGCCGCCAGCATTGCCGCCTGCACCACCACCAGCACCCGCACCACCGCCAGCATTGCCGCCTGCACCACCACCAGCACCCGCACCACCGCCGGCATTGCCGCCTGCGCCGCCAGCACCCGCACCACCGCCAGCATTGCCGCCCGCACCGCCAGCACCCGCACCACCGCCAGCATTGCCGCCCGCACCGCCAGCACCCGCACCACCGCCAGCGTTGCCGCCCGCACCGCCGGCACCCGCACCGCCGCCGGCGGCGCCGCCTGCCCCGCCGGCACCCGCACCGCCGCCGGCATTGCCGCCTGCCCCGCCAGCACCCGCACCGCCGCCGCCGTGCTCGGCACCACCACCACCGCCGCCGCCGTGCTCACCACCACCGCCACCGCCGTGCTCGCCACCACCACCGCCGCCACCTTTGGCTTCAGCATCGGTTCCGGCAGCCAGCCATGCCGCTGCGTTGCAACCGGCAAAGAGTGCCGCGCGTGTTATGGCGGAGAGAATGACGCGTCGTGAAAGCGGCAGATCCTCTTCGCGCGTCGAGCGTGCAGATCCAGACGAGCATGCGTATGATCTCATCCGTTCTCGTCTCCCTGAGCAGTTGTTATGCACACCTGCGTTCGAGCAGCACCGGGACAATAACACGATCAACTAAGTTTGCTGTGTGGGCCGGACGAGCCTTGAGTAAGCTAATCGTCGCAATGCGATATAGCAGATATCCGGCGCGCGTTGCGGCACTCGCATTCGCTGCGAGCGGTCTAGCGTGCACCACGACAGTCAGGGAGAAACCGGGCGCCTTCCCAGGACTGGATGCCGTTGCTCAGGCGCGCCGTTATGAGGCCATGCAGAATGCGTTCGAGAACAACCCCAGCGGACAAATCGCGTTTTGGTATGAGAACAATCAGGTGCGCGGCAGGGTCGTGCCGATCTCGACAATTCGTACCTCGCTGTACGGCTGGTGCCGCGAGTACCGAGGAGCGGATAGCAACCGATAGAGCTAACCACCGTCTGGTGGGGATAGCTTGCCGCACAGAGACCGGTCAGTGGCTTATCGTCGATATCCGTTCGTATTTGGAAGGGAGCCAGCAAGCAACCTCTGCAAAAGCGTTATAATTGTTCGGCCGGCCCTGGGTAAGCGCGCACGCCAGCCTGGTGCGTGCCCGCGCTTCGGAGAAACATCGATATGCGGGCTGCTGACTTAGCGGCGCGGTTTTTCCCAGGCCGCGATCTGCGCCAGCGGCCGTGCGCCAAGCAGACGCTGATCACGCTCGAGCGCGCAGGGCTGATCCGGCGCCAGCGCTGCGTCGCGCGGGCGCACTGCAGCCGCTAGTCGCTGACGTACTCGCAGCGGAACCCATCGCCCCAGCGCGTCACATGGCCGCGCGACGGCGACGGGAAATGCGCGAAGCAGCACAGCGTGCCGGTGTCGCAGTAGGTCTCCAGGAACTTGCGCCGCGTATCGGCGCCCTGCTGCGGATCGTAGTCCACCCGCATCGCCAGATCGGGATAGCTTCGCCTGCAACGGCGAGTGGATCAGGTCGCCGGTGATCACCCCATCCTTGCCGCCGCGGCCCAGCGCCACCGCATAGTGGTCGATGGTGTGGCCGGGAGTGGGCAACAGCGCCACCGTGTCATCCAGCGCATGGTCGCTGGTGACCAGATCGCAGCGCTTCGCCTCGACGATCGGGATGACGCTGTCGACGATCGGCGGCAGCGTGGACTTGTCGTTCTCCGCCAGCCAGTAGTCGAGCTCCTTCTTGGAGAACAGGTAGCGCGCCTTCGGGAAGGTCGGCACCCAGCGGCCGTTCTCCAGCCGCGTGTTCCAGCCGACATGATCGACATGCAGATGGGTGCACATCACGAAGTCGATGTCGTTCACCGTCAGCCCGGCGGCGGCCAGCCCCTTCATCCACGCATCGTCCTTCTTCTGGTGCCATTGCGGCCGCGCGGCGCGATCTTTGTCGTTGCCGATGCAACTATCGACCAGGATGGTGTGTCGCCCGGTCTGCACGATGTAGGACTGGAAGCACAGCACCAGGTTGTCCTGCGCATCCAGCGCGGTGGGCGCCAGCCAGGACCGGTTCTCCGCCAGCACCTCGGGCTTCAGCTGCCGGCAGGAACTCCAATGCGGGGGTGACCAGGCCGCCTTCCATCTCGACGATCCGGTGCACGGTCATATTGCCGACCTTGAATGTGTTGGCCATCGCTCACTCCCTTGGATGGTTGGTGCGGATGATGTTAGCTACCGGCCTGCCCGCCGACAAACCCCATCCGGAAGGCTGCCATGAACGATGCGACGACCGCGGCGCTGAGCCCGGAGACCGTGCTGCAGCATATGAAGCAGAACGGCGTCACCGACGTGGTGTGGTTGCCGGACAGCGAGACCAACTGGCTCTATCTGCTGATGCAGGCAGAGCCATCGCTGCGCCTGATCGGCGTCACCCGCGAGGGCCACGCCTGCTCGATCGCCGCCGGACTGCATGCCGGCGGCCGCAAGCCGCTGATCCTGATCCAGAACACCGGGATGATGGAATTCGGCGATTCAATCCGCGGCTGGCTGCTGGGCATGAACGTGCCGGTGGTGCTGATGGTCGGCTATCGCGGCTGGACGCGGCACGGCGTCAACACCGACACCGCCGCCACCTACACCGAGCGGTTCCTGATGGCGTTCGGCATCGACTACTACCTGGTGGAGAGCGACGCCGATGCGCCGCGCATCTCGATCGCGTTTCAGCAAGCGGAGCGCACGCAGCGCCCGGTCGTCGTGCTGGTCGGCGACGAGTACCACGGCTTCAATCGCTAGGGAGACGCACGGCATGATGCACACCGCCGAACTGCTGCAGGCCTTCGCCGAACACCGCGGCGATGCCATCGTGGTGCCCGGGCGTGGCGGCCGGCACTGGGTGAAACTGACCACGCGCGAGACACTCGACGTGCCACTCGGCGACCCGGCGATGGGCGGGCATGCCGGCTTCGCCCTCGGCCTCGCCATCGCGCAACCGAACCGCCGGGTCGTGCTGTTCAACTCCGAGGGCGACATCCTCATGAGCCTCGGCATGCTCGCGACGATTGCCGAGCAGGCGCCGGCGAACTTCTATCATTTCCTGCTCGACAACGAATGCTACGCCACCACCGGCGGCCAACCCGTGCCGAATGCAAAGCAGGTCGCATACGACGTGCTGGCACGCGGCGCCGGCTATCCGCGCGCCTTCGCCTTCACCGAACTGACGGAGTTCACCACGAACATAACGTGGCATCCTTGCGCAGCCGGGCCCGGTCTTCGTGGCACTCAAGGTGCTGCCGGAAGTCGAGAACACGCCGATCGGCCGCCGCACGCGGTGGAACACAAGAAGCCGCGACAAGGTCGTCCACGACCTGCGCGGCGAGCTCGGGCTATAGTGCTTTCACGCTGATCAAAAGCCGGGGCCGTCGACAGGTCACCTGGGTTGCCGCGTCGCTGCGCTCCTCGCAATGACAATTTTCACACTCCGGCTGGTGGTGGTCTGGTATTGCAGTTGATCGAAGGCGATGGCGATGGGCGAGGCACTACCGCCCCTCGCCGGCAAATCCGCGCTGTAGCGCTCTCAGACTCTCCAGCGCCGCCTGCGATAGCGGCCCCTTGTTCACCGCCGCGAGCGCCTGTTCGAACTGTTCGGGCGTCGCCATGCCGACCAGGATCGTGCCCATCGCCTGATGACTGATCGCGAATCGTATGGCGGCCTCGGCCAGGCTGCCGGCATGGCCCTGCTCGACCAGCGGCATCAGCCGGCGCGCCCGCTGCAGGTCGGCGTCGTACGAATTGGCGGAGCCGATCGGGTCGGGCGGCGGGCTGGCGATCGGATGCCGCTCCGCCGTGCCGCTCAGCGCCCCGCCCGCCAGCACGCGAATGCCGATCACGCCGACACCCGCCGCCTGCGTATGGTCGAACAACCGGCCATAATCCTGCGCCGGATAGTTCGCCGGCAGCGCCTCGCCGGCGCTCGGGTTCAGCATGTTGTAGCTCACCTGCGCCGAGACGAACTTGCGCGAAGTCGATCACCTCATGCAGCGCCGGCGTGTCGCCGACCGCGGTGATGCCGAGAAACCGAAGCTTGCCCTGCTCGCGCAGCTTCTCGAACGCCGGCGGCCACCTCTTCCAGCACCACCTTTGCCGACAGCGATTCACCACCGCCATTCACCGTAATCGCGTTGTGCAGATGAAAGATATCCACCTGCTCGCGTCCCATGCGCTTCAGGCTCGCATCGAGCGATTCGGCAACCGTCGCGGCGATACGGCCGAAGTCGCGCGACGGGATGCGCACCTTGGTGCCGACGATCACGTCGGGTTTCAGACTGGCGAGCACGCGGCCGAGGTTCTTCTCGGATTCGCCGTTGCCGTACATTGCCGCGGTATCGAAGTAGTTCACCCCCGCCTCGATTGCGCGTGCGATGGTGCGTTCCTGATCCTCGGGCGCGCCGCGCACCATGAACCCGCCTACCGCACCGCAACCGAAGCCCAGGACCGAGACCTGCAGGCCGGTCCGTCCGAACGCCCGTCGTTCCATGGTAGCTTGCTCCCCGCCGTCGCCGTCCGGCGCATTGTGCGCCGGTCCCGAGCTTCTTCAAACTGCCGGCCGAACGCGGCTAATGAGGAGTTCCGGTTTCACCTCCTCATGCCTTGGCGGTTGAGCGCGTGGGACAATCCCCGGTCAAGCCCGGGGACATGGCCCGGCCACGTGTTCCAGACCTTCGGGCGATTTCCTCCTCAGGTCATCACGCGCTTACGGTGCGGAAGAATTGCGAAACGGCGTTGCCGAATGCAGCGCTGACCAGCAGCATTGCCGCGCCCACCGCCAGGAAGCCGATGAACACCAGAATCGCCGCGCCCGCCATCAGCACCGATACGATGCCCAACACGATCGCCGCAAGGCCGATCAGCATTTCCATCCCGCTCGCGGCCATCAGGCCTGGCATCCGCGCGCTCGCCGCACCGCCCACCAGCAAGGCGCCGCCGTAAACGATCAGCGCCGCCGATAACAGCGCGATGCCGCCGGCGCCGACCAGCGCCAGAATGCCCAGCACGATCCCGGCGACGACCGCACAGGCAATCGACCAACACATCACCGCTGAGCTCGGTCCGCTGCATCGCTACGGCCCGTCGCCGGAGCTACCTGCGGCCTGAACTGCTCGGCCGCGCTGTTCATCGCCTGCACCATCAGCCCGCCGCCGATCACGATTGCCGCGATCGAGGCCAGGCATGGCTGGAAACGCCGGCAAGCGCGACGACCGCCAGTACCGATGACCGCGACGCCTGCCGCACCTTCGGTCAGAAGACCGAACGGCTCCAAATTCTTTGCAAACTCCGCACGTTCGACATGAGCTGACATGACACTGCTCCCTTCGTGCGGGCGGACCTGCGCGCGCAAAGGATGGCAGTGATCGTCCGGGGCTCCCCAGTCACCCTGTCACGGTCATGCAAGCCCGCCGTTGAACCAGGACAATGACGAGATGGGTTGGCAAGATTAACTGGTCCTGACCGCGCAATTAATTCTTTGCATGTGTTATCAGTTGTTTTGGCCGCGAGGCGGGCATGATGAGGTCAAACCTGAACTCATCATGCTTTAGCCCCGTACAGCCCCGCCGCACGTGCACGCACCTTCGCCATAGCCACCAGCAGGTCCAGCGTCGGCGTCGGCACGCCGACCATGCGCGCGAGCTCCAGCGGCGCATCGAAGATGCCGTCGATCTCCATCGGCCGACCCAGCTCGAGGTCCTGCAGAATACTGGGCTTATGGTCGATGCCGCGACTGTGCGCGATCCGCTTGTCGTGATTGCCGCTTGGATGCGCGCCCAGCGCATTCGCCACCGCCTGCGCCTCCTGCATCACCCGCATCGCCGCCTCGGTGCACAGCGGCTCCTCATAGAGCTGCTTCATGCTCACCTGCGTCAGCACGGTCAGCGGACCGTTGCCGAGATTGCCCAGCAGCTTGTTCCAGATCTCGTCGCGGATCTTCGTGCTGACCACCGCCTGCATGCCACCGCCGCTGATATGTGCGGCGATCGCCTGCACGCGCTGCGATTTACGCCCATCGGGTTCACCAAGCACGACCCGCGGATTGGCGTTCTCCAGATCGATCACGCCCGGTGCGATCACCGTGGCGGCCGCGTAAACCACGCCGGCGATCGCCCGTTGGGACCCACGGCATGCCACAGCGCATCGCCCGGATCGAGCTTCGGCAAACGGCGCCCCTCCAGTTCGCCGCCGATGCCGTGGAAGTAGAACCACGGAATGCCGTTCATCACGAACGCAACCGGCGTCTCCGGCTTCAGCAGCGGCCCGATGCCGGCGGCGACGGCAGGCAACGCCGGCGCCTTCACCGTCACCAGCACGGCGTCCTGCGGCCCGAGCGCCCGCGGATCGTCGCTCGCCTGAACCCGCGCATGCAACTGGCCTTCGGTGGTGTGCACCGTCAGTCCATCGCGCTGGATCGCCGCCAGATGCGGGCCGCGGGCCAGTACCGAGACGTCCGCGCCGCCGCGTGAAAGGCGCACCGCAAGATGGCCGCCGATCGCTCCGGCACCATAGACACAGATCCGCATGCCCGCTCTCTCCTTGGTCTTGCGCCCTCAAGTCTTGCGTCAAGTCTGACGAGCGCTCGTGACGGCCGTCAACCGAGCCCGCAATCGCGTCCCGCCGACACCGCATCCATTCCTTGTGCTCGTGCCAGTCTCGGAGGCCAATACCACTCGGCAATGGCTGACGGACGATTGCTCGCGTGGTCAAAGAAGGTCCACGAAACATGCACAATGACGACGTCCGTGTGCTCGGGCGCACTCATTCTAGTCTCCGCCGGTCTACCCGAGGGGAGACGCGCAACCACTTCATTGGTGGTCACAAGTGTCGCTCAGACGATTTGGCGCAACGGCGGTGCCGGACCGTCGCGTCGTCACTCGGGCACCAACGAAGCAAGATGCGTTCGGTATCAGCGTCTGCCTCAATCGAGCCTGCGTCAGGGGCCGGGATCATTCCGGTAAATGGCATCGACAAGCCGGGTAATCCGATCGCGCCGCTGACGCAGTTCATTCCGCAACTTGCGGACCGCTGCATTGTTCGGTCCGTTGCGGGCTTGGCGGATGGCGGCGAGTGCTGCATCGGCTGCGGCCTGGCCCTCCACAACTTCCATCTGGAGCATGGCCGCTACGTCGTCGTCGTCCACTCCCAATGCCTTGCCCATCGTACGCTTCTTGCTCCTCTAATAGGAACACTGCGCAGCGCCGCTCACTTCCCGGAAGATCCAGCGAGGAGTTCTAATGCTGCTACTGCTGCGGCGTAAGCCAGATCTGTTGAACCACTCTTCGCTGCCGACCGCCAAGCCGTCCTGAGTTGCGAAACTGCCGTAGGGGCCGAAGTATGCGCACCCTGTGTGGTAAACGTCCTGGCCGATCATGTGGTTGCGGTGCGCATCAATCGGCCGCCCAGGTCGCGGTGGCCTCGGCGTCGTCAGCCGGCTCAGCCTGGCGGCTTATCGATGCTGCGGCGCCGGTCGGCTACAGGCCTGTCACCGCACGATCATAATAGCTGAAATCAATATACCGCGCCGGATCGGGATCCTTCTCGCCGGCTGCAAATTCGGCCCGCAGCTTCAGTGTGTTCCGAAACCCATCCATATCGAAGCGGAGGTCCTTGGCCAGACTGCCCTGCGGTCCCACAGCCGCATCCACAGCACCGGAAGCGAGCTCTGGTGCGACGTTCAACTGCCGACCCAGGATGGATGCTGCCTCTTGCCGGTGGCCGGGATCGGCCGCCCAACGATACCCTTCAATAACAGTTTGCAAATAACGCACCAGGACGTCCCGATGGGCAGTGGCCCAAGGGCGCATCACCCAAATCCCGTCGGCCTGGTAAGGCCCGACAACATCGGTCGCAGCCCCGAAATCGTTAAATCCCTCGCTTGCAGCCATCAACGAGCAAGGAGCGTTCAACATCGCTGCCGCGTTCCGCGAATCGGACTGCATGGCCGGCAAACGCTTCACGCAGCCTCCGGCGGGCACGACGGCATAATCCTGGTCTCTATGCAGACCCCTCAGCTCCAACATCTTGTAAGCGAGGAACGCGTAGGCGGTATTGGGCGCATCCACCACCACAGCCTTGCCGCGCAGATCCTGATAGGAGCGAATTTCGTGTCGCACAAACAGGCGGTTGCCACCGTTGCCGCCGCCCGCAACGATGACCACCGGCTGTTGGGCTGTTTGCACCAGGGCCACGGCATTATCGACGCCGGCTTGAGCTATGTCGAAGCTCCCGTTCACAAGCCCATCGCGTTGAGCTCCTGAGGTCGGCGTGAACGTCACCTCGACGTCGAGCTGGCGCTGCGCGAACATTCCTTTGTCCTGTGCGATGAACAAGGCGAGGTTCTGCGCTTCGGCGAACACGTTGACTCGCAGCTTGGTATTCTCGGCTCTGGTGGGGCCGTTCACCAGCAACAGCAGACATGCGGATAGCAGTATTGAGGTCAACCCGCGCTTGATCACCGCCAGATGCGGGCCGCGGGTCAGCTCCGTTACGTCGGCGGTGCCGTGTGAAATGCGCACCGCAAGGTGGCCGCCGATCGCTCGGGCGCCATAGATACAGATCCGCATTCCGCTTTCTCCTGGGTTCCGCTGACTCTGACGAGAGCTAGCGACAGCCGTCAACCGAGCGCGGTGTCGCGGACGTCTACCCCAGCCCTCGCAGGCTGCCGATACATTGACCGTGAATTAGCCTCGGCTTTGCGGGGTCTGGACGAGCGGCACAATGCGGCGCTCTGACCCCGCCCTCTCCCGGCGCTTCGCGCCGACCTCTCCCACTTCGTGGGCGAGGTGTACCGGGGGCGTTGCCCGTTCGGCTGAGCGAAATGCAAGCCCCGAGTACACCTCGCCCGCTTGCGAGACCTTTGCAGAAGTCGATTCGGCATGATTCGGTATCGCGGTTGCCGGAGGGATGAGATGGCGCATCGCGAACTGGGTCAGCTGAGCCTGGCAGATCATGTCGTCGCGCGGCAGGGCAGAGGGAACGCTCTACTGGAGCAGCTTGACACATTGTTGGACTGGACGGCGCTTGGGAAGCTTGTCGGCGTGCTGCACAGCTCGCACTACGGTGCGCCGTCGTATCCGCCGTTGGTGATGCTGAAGGTGCTGCTGTTGAGCCAATGGTATGGACTGAGCGACCCCGCGACCGAGGAGGCTCTATGGGATCGGCTGTCGTTCCGGCGGTTCTGTGGTCTGTCGCTGCACGATGCGGCTCCGGATCATTCGACCATCCAGCGGTTCCGCGACGCATTGGGATTGGTCGGTCTGGACCGGCAGGTGTTCGAGGCGGTGGTTGGTCAGCTTGATGCGCGTGGCCTGATCCTGCGGCAGGGGACACTGATCGATGCCAGCCTGATCGCTGCGGTGGTGCGGCCTCCGGCGAAGCCGAAACAGCCAGTGCCGCCGGCTCCGGATGGCCGTCCGGCGAGCCAGCTGGTGAAGAGCCCGCGCGACCCTGATGCCGGGTGGACCCGCAAGGGCGGCCGCTACCATTTCGGCTATAAGGCTCATGTCGGGATGGACCAGCACTCGGCTATCATCCGCAGGGCGCTGCTGACGGATGCCTCGGTCAACGACACGGTGCCAGCCGATGATCTGGTGTGCGGCGATGAGGCGGCGGTTTACGCCGATGCGGCGTATCATACGCATCGGCGCGAGCGCGAACTGGAGGCCCGCGGGATCACCGCGCATCTGATGCGTCGAGGCAACAAGCATCACGCCCTGAGCCAGGCCGACAAGGATCGCAACAAGGCGATCGGCAAGCAGCGTGGACCGGTCGAGCAGGTGTTCGCCCGAGCCAAGACGAGCTACCGCTGGGCACGGGCACGCTGTATCGGGATGGCGCGCAACACCACGCACCTCCTGATGCTGTGCACGGCAATGAACCTCAAACGGATGGTGGTGCTATGCGCCGTGTGATCACCGATCACCGCGGGGCGCCTCACCCCACGCTGCGCCCGCGATTGTCGCTGTCCAACCGCCGTCCCGCATCCCGCGCCACCCCACGCCAGTGAGGTCGACAAAGTCCCTCCGACCCCACGCAAAACCGACCCGCCGTCACTTTTGCAAAGGTCTCGCGCGCGGGAGAGGTCGGCGCGAAGCGCCGGGAGAGGGTGCATCCAAGGATGCGCACCCTCCGCAAGTTGCCGTTTCACACGGCGGTGCCATAGCATCGGAACAACCCGCGCACCCAGGACAGCCCCGCGATGCCCGATGATGCCACCTTGCCGCTTGCCCCGGCCCCCGATCCGGGGCGTCCGCAGCAGACCCAGCCGATCGGCTGGGAGCCGGAGCTCGCCGAACTCCGCGCGCGCATCGCGCTGGCCACGCAACTCGGCGGCCCCGATCGCGTCGCGCGCCAGCATGCGGGTGGGCGGCTCACCGTGCGCGAGCGCATCGCTCGCATGCTGGATCAAGGCAGCTTCCAGGAGATCGGCGCCATCGCCGGCAAGGCGACCTACGACGCCGACAGCCGCGACATCGTCACGTTCATGCCGGCCAACTGCGTGTTCGGCCGCGGCACGGTCGATGGCCGTCCGGTGGTGATCGCCGGCGACGATTTCACGCTGCGCGGCGGCTCGGCTGATGCCTCGATCAAGGGCAAGCCGAAAATGTCGGAACAGATCGCCGCCGAGTTCCGCATGCCGATCATCCGGCTGATCGAAGGCTCCGGTGGCGGTGGTTCGGTCAAGACGATCGAAACCACCGGCCGCGCGAACCTGCCGGGCGGACTGTCCGAGACTACGTCGTTCGATCTCGTCGCCGACAACATGGGGCGGGTTCCGGTGGTGGCGCTGGGGCTTGGTTCTGTCGCCGGTCTGGGCGCGGCACGCCTTGCGGCAAGCCACTATTCGGTCATGGTGAAGGACATCGCTGCCGTGTTCGTCGCCGGCCCACCGGTCGTGGAACGGCTGGGCGAGCCGCGCACCAAGCAGGAGTTGGGCGGCTGGGACGTGCAGCTCGCCTGCGGTGGGGTAGACCATGCCGTGGACACCGAGGCGGAAGCATTCGAAGCGGCGCGCCGCTTCCTCTCGTATCTGCCAAGCTCGATCTGGGACATGCCGCCGCGCGTGCGCAACTGGGATAACCCCGAGCGGCGGGATGAATTCCTGATCGCCGCCATCCCCCGCGAGAAGAAGCAGGCCTACCACATGCGCCGGATCATCGGGGCGCTGGTGGACAAGGGCAGCTTCTTCGAAATGGGGCAATTGTTTGGCCGGCCGATCATCACCGGCTTCTGCCGCCTCGACGGCTGGCCGGTGGCGCTGATGGCCGGTGACCCGCTGTTCCACGGGGGCGCCTGGACCGCGGACGCGTGCAGCAAAATCATCCGCTTCGTCGATATGGCGCAGACCTTCCATCTGCCGATCGTGCACCTGGTGGACTGCCCGGGCTTCCAGGTCGGCCTCGCCGCCGAGAGCAGCGCGGTGATCCGCTGGGGCGTGCGCGCGCTCGCGGCGATCAACCATTCCACCGTCCCCTGGTGCAGCATCGTCGTGCGCAACTGCTATGGGGTTGGCGGGCTGGGCCACCAGCCGGTCAGCCATCTCTGCGTCCGCTACGCCTGGCCGTCGGCGAGCTGGGGTTCACTGCCACTGGAGGGTGGTATCGAGGCCGCCTATCGCGCCGAGATCGACGCCGCACCCGATCCGCAAGCCAAGATGGACGAGATCGAGGCGCGGCTGAACCGCCTCCGCTCGCCATTCCGCACCGCGGAACCGTTCTGGGTGGAGGATGTGATCGACCCGCGCGACACGAGG
>CAVWWB010000016.1:0-294337 GCA_963758595.1 uncultured Alphaproteobacteria bacterium | reverse complement strand
GCTCGCGGAAAGGTGCGGAGGAAGCGGTCGAGGTAGGGGTTGTCGAGCGTCCGGGCGACCGAGTTGGGGGGAACCCGAAGACGCCGAAGAGATAGCCCGCCATCTCCCAGTTGCCGAAGTGGCCGGTGAGCATGATGATCGGCCCCCCCTCCAGGAGCCGATCGACGACCTTCTCGTGCCCGACGCAGCGTGATCCGGTCGCCGCCAGGTCGTCGGGTGCAGCTTGCGCGGGATGTGGAGGATCTCCATCAGCATCATGCAGAAATGGCGATAGACCCCGCGGACGATCGCGTCGCGCTCGGCCTCGGTGTAGCGGTCGCCGAACGCGTGGCGGAGGTTCTCCATGCCGACGGCGCGGTGCCGCCGGTCGACCCGGTAGAGCACGCGCGGCGATGAACCGGGCGAAGGCGTACGACTGCTCGATCGTCATCGCCTGCGCCGATGCCGACGATCAGCCGGACGAACAGGTAGACCGGGTAATCGAGGGCGCGGCTTCGGCGGCTTCTTCATCGGTCACTCCTTTGACCCGAGACTCTGCGCAGTCCGATCGGCTCCGCGACGCCGGTCACGAGGCCGCCGGTCGGCGTCGAAGCGGGAGCCGGACGGCCTGGCCGGTCCTGGCCGAGTGGTAGATGGCGCGGATGATCTCGACGGCCTTGCGTCCCTCGCGGCCGTCGACGCGCGGCGGGCCGCCGGTGTCGATCGCCTGGAGGAAGTCGGCGAGCTGGTCGCGGTGGCCGGCGTGGCGTGATGCCGCGCGGGTCGCTGGCGCCGGCGCTGAAGCCGGTCGCGCCTTCATCGCCTCCTGGATCGCGGCGTCGCCGGCGGCCTCGGCGGCGAAGCTCCAGAAGGTGATGTCGTCCTGCTCGACCCGCGCCGAGCCGTGCTCGCCGTGGATCTCGGTCCGCTTCAGCAGGCCCGGGATAGGCGCTCGTGGCCGCCTCGATCACGCCCAGGGCCCCGTTCTTGAACCGGAGCGCGGCGACGGCCGTGTCCTCGACCTCGATCCGCTCGTGGACCAGGGTCGCGGTCATGGGCCTGGATCGAGTCGACGTCGCCCATGAGCCACTGGAGCAGGTCGACGTTGTGGATCGCCTGGTTCATCAGGGCGCCGCCGCCGTCGAGGTCCCAGGTCCCGCGCCAGCCGCCCGAGTCGTAATACTGCCTGCGTCCGCCACCACTTGACGTAGGTGTCGCCCAGGGTCAGGCGGCCGAACCGGCCCTCGTCGATCGCCTTCTTCGAGCGCCAGGTTGGCGGGCGAGAACCGCGAGGGGAAGATCGTGCAGAGCCGGACGCCCGCCTCGTCGCAGGCGCTGGATGATCGCGTCGCACCGCGGCAGGGTGATCTCCAGCGGCTTCTCGACGACGACGTGCTTGCCCGCCTTCGCCGCGCGGACGGCCGGCTCCATGTGGGCGCCGCTCGGGCGTGCAGACGCAGACGACGTCGAGCCCGGGATGGGCGAGCATCGCGTCGAGGTCGTCGTAGACCTGGCAGCCGCCCCCGGCCAGCTCGGCGATCTTCGCCGCGCTCGCC
This sequence comes from uncultured Alphaproteobacteria bacterium, assembly GCA_963758595.1. GTDB lineage: Bacteria > Pseudomonadota > Alphaproteobacteria > Acetobacterales > Acetobacteraceae > JAMXLO01. The sequence continues at coordinate 292,802 of CAVWWB010000016.1, read as the reverse complement.
GCGAACCGTGTCGTAGGCGGCCACCACCCGCGCCCCGTCGATCTCGGCGATCGCCCGGGTGTGGAACTCGGCGATCATGCCGCAGCCGACGATGCCGAAACCGTGCGTGGCCATGCTCGCTCCTCCGGCATCGGATGCGTCCGTTGGACTCGCGGTCAACGCCGATGCACTCGGCTCAGCTCAAGACGACCCGCGCGATCTTCCGCCCGTCTTGCCGACCCGGACGATCAGGCCGTCGCGCACGTCGATCAACGCCTTGGGATCGGTCACGGCCGTGCGGTCGGGGCCGATCGTGACGCCCCCCCGCTCGATCACCCGGCGGGCGTCCGAGGTGCTCTTCTCCAGGCCCAGCGCGACGATCAGGCGGGGGCCGGCAGCCGCCCGTCGGCGTCGAGCTGGTCGCGCGCGATCGGCCTCGTCGGGGATCTCGTCGGGGTCCTCGCCGTGCGTCCGCTTGCGGAACTCGGCCGCGGCGGCCTCGGCCTCCGCGGCCGAGGTCGAGCCCCGCGACGATCGTCCTGGCGAGGACCTCCTTGGCGTCCCGCGGGTTGACGCCGGGGGCGAGCAGGCGGTCGATCTCCGTCGAGCGGGCAGGTCGGTCAGGAGGGTGAAATACTGCCGCATCGGCTCGTCGGGGATGCTCATCACCTTGCCGAACAGGTCGTTCGGCGGCAGCCCGATGCCGATGTCGTTGCCCAGGCTCTTGCCCATCCGCCGGACGCCGTCGGTCCCGACCAGGATCGGCATCGTCAGGGCGACCTGCGGGCGCTGCCCCTGCGACTGCTGGAGGTCGCGGGCCACCAGCAGGCTGAACAACTGCTCGGTCCCCCCCAGCTCGACGTCGGCCCGGATCTCGACCGAGTCCCAGCCTTGCATCAGCGGTAGAGGCACTCGTGCAGGTAGACCGGCTTCTCGGCGGCGATCCGCTTGGCGAAGTCCTCGCGGGCCGAGATCTGCGACAGGGTCATCTGCCGGGTCAGGTCGAGGACGTCGAGGAACGACCAGTTCGAGAACCAGTCGCCGTTGTGGTGGACCTCGGCCCGGTCCAGGTCGATGATCCGGCCGACCTGGCGGAGGTAGTCCTTGGCGTTCGCCTCGACCTGCTCGCGCGGTGAGCTTGGCGCGGGTCTCGTCGCGGCCCGAGGGGTCGCCGACCAGCGCGGTGTAGTTGCCGATGATGATGACGGCCGTGTGGCCGAGCTCCTGGAACTGCCGGAGCTTCCGCAGCGGGACGGTGTGGCCGAGGTGGACGTTGATCCCGGTCGGGTCGATGCCGTACTTGACCCGGAGCGGCACGCCCTCGCGGACCGAGCGCTCGAGCTTCTTCGACGAACTCGTCCTCGGGGACGATCGCCTCGACCCCCCGGCGCAGGATCTCGAGCTGCTCAGCGACATCCCGCATCGGAGTGCGACTCTGACCTCCCTGCCGGACCTGCCGTCGGACGTGGAGAACGACGATTCTAGGACGAGGCCGCGGTTTCGGGCAAGGTGGCCGAGCGTCGTCGCCGCGTGTTACGATGGAGTCGAGGCCTGTTCCGGACCCGGCTTCGGCCACGGGGGATGCCGCGACCGCGATGCCGCCGCACGCCCGACCCTGCATCGGCCTCCTGGTTCATCGCTCGTTCGCTCGCTGCTCCTGCTGCGCATGCTGCGCGGGGATGGTCGCGGCCTGGGTCTGGGCCATCGGCCGCGTCTGGCCGGGCAGCCGCTCTGCCCGCGGCGAAGCCGCGCGTGGTCCCCTGGGGGACCGGCTCGGTTCCTGCGTCGTTGCCTCGACCTGGCTGCGCGGTCAACATCGCGCGTCTCGCTCGGCTTACCTGGACGCTGACGGGGCTTCGCGCCGGGCAAGCGGATGCTGACGTTCACCGAGCAGATGGTCGTGGTCTCGCTGATCAACGGCGTCCTGCTGGTCGTGATCCCGCTCGATCCTGCGGCTGACGTCGCAGGCGCCCGCTCGCCGACCTCGGGACTCGAGCGCCGAGGGCCTGGCGCGGCAGCGTCGCGGCGGGGACCGTGGGCTTCCTGCTGTTCACGCCGGTGGTCTACGCTATCAACGGCCTGGCGGTCCAGATCTGGAAGCCGAACAAGCACCCGCTGGAGCAGATGGTCCTGGCCGAGCCGACCGCCGGGATCGCCTGCCTCGCCTTCCTCTCGGCGGTGGTCCTTGCCCCCGCCGCCGAGGAGCTGATCTTCCGGGGGGTCATCCAGAGCTGGCTCGACGCGGCTCTTCTCGCCGGTCGCCGCGAGCGAAGACCCGACGCCGGGAGTCGCGATCGCGTCGAGACCTGTCCGGACGCCGATCGACGCCCATGCCGCGGCGGTCGCCGAGAAGGTGACGCCCGTGCCGTGGAGCCAGAGCCTCCGGGCCGTGGACGGCACCGGCGACCGAGCCGCCGTCGGCCCGGGCAAGCCGGCCGCCCGCGACGATGCCCGGCCGCGAGGCATGCTCCGCGACGCCGGCGCGGATCGCCGGCGCCGATCGTGTTCACCTCGGCCCTCTTCGCGGCGGTCCACTTGCCCCAGTGGCCGGCGCCGATCGCCATCTTTCTTCCTGTCGCTGGGCCTGGGCGCCGTCTATCAGCGGACCGGGAGCCTGATCGCGTCGTTCGTGATGCACGCCTTGTTTAACGGTTTCAGCACGCTGATGCTGTTCCAGGTCGTGCTGGTCGGCCAGCCGGCCGACCCAAAGAGCCGCTCCCACCGCGACTTGCTCCGCGACCGCGCGATTGCGCCCGGTCGCCGGCGACGCCGGCGCGCGATGGCCTCGCACGTTCGACCGGCTGCGGTAAAACATTGATTCAGATGTCTTTTTCAGTTGGCGCCGGGCCGGGCGTGGTTAGAGTTACAGTGGTCCGTCATCGACGTGATTCGCGATGCGAGCTCGATCCGCCACATCTGCTTCCTGGGCTGGATCCGCTCGCGGTCGTGATCCGGATCGTCGCGAACGGGTCAAGTGCGGGCGCAGGGTGTCCGATCAGAGAGGGACACGGACTCACGGTCGCTCGGTTCGAGAGCGGTCGAGAGCCCTGCGTTGCGTGCGGGTCGATGCGAGGGTTTCGGCGTAGCATGGCCTGGCAATCCCCCGCGGTGGTGTTCACCGCGGACATCCGGTACCGGCGTCAGGACGGCGCGCGGGGGCCGAGTGGGATTCGGGTTCTTCTCGGCACAACGGATTGGGGGGCGTGTCCCTGCTGTTGAGGGCACGTCAACATTTGGGAGTGATGTTTGATGAGCGAGTCGAATTCCAAGAGAACCGCACCTGTGCATGCTGGTTTTGTATGGGCGGGGACCGTGGCCCGGATTCGCCGGGCGGCAAGTCGTCGCGCGCCGGCCGTCGTTCCGCCCTGCTGGGCGTGCTGACCTCCGCCTACGCCAACTCCTCGCGCGGCGGCCGTTCGGGCGATCCCCGCTCCAGCTCGGATCGCTCATGACTTGACCTGACGCTGTGACCCCATCAACCGAATACAACACGACCGCCGGCCCAGGCTCGAGCCTGGGCCGGCGGTCCTTTTGATGGCAGGCCGCCTCCACGCGTGATGCCCCCCGAGGAGCACGGGTCGCGTCCATCCCACCAAGCTCGGGGGGAAAGACGAAGGGGGGCGGCGGGTGCCTGGGCCTGTGCCCTTCCGGGGCCATCAGCCACAGCGCGATGAAGTAGGCCGCGATCAAGGCCAGGACGATCGATGTGATCCCCAGCAGCGGCCAGGCGCGGTTGCGGCCGATCCAGCACCACAGCCGCCTCGGGTACAGCGGCCCGGCGGGCGGCGACCGGCCGACCGTCGCTGAACCGGGCGAGGTCCTCGGCCAGCTCGCCGGCCGAGGCGTAGCGGCGCCGCGGGTCGGGGTCGATCGCCTTGAGGATCACCGTCTCCAGGTCGAGCGGGATCGACGGGTCGAGCTCCCGCGGGCGGGCCGGCTCGGCCTCGGCGATCTTGCGGATCAGCTCGGCCCGGTCGGGCGACGTCGTGGGCGGGCCGGAGGGTCGCAGCTCGTAGAGGGTCAGGCCCAGGCTGTAGACGTCGCTCCGGGCGTCGCATTCGCCCGCGGAACCGCTCGGGGGCCATGTAGCGGAGCGTGCCGACGAGGTCGCCGGTCCGGCTCAGGTCGTCGTGGCTCGATCGCCTTGGCCAGGCCGAAGTCGGCCACCCAGACCACGCCCGTCGGCGTCGAGCAGCAGGTTGGCCGGCTTGATGTCGCGGTGCAGGACCCCCTGCGTCGTGGGCGTGCTGGAGGCCTCGGCCACCTGCCGGCCGACCCGGGCGACCCCGCGCCAGTGGCGCGGCCCGGCGTCCTTCGGCCGGGGCCGGCGAGGCCGTCGGCCGGGCGGACCGGCGCCGGCGGCCCCGGCCGGCGTCGAGGCCCGACCGCGTCGACGGCCCGGACCCGGCCGGCCGCGGGCCGCGGCCGGTCGATCGAGCGGTCCGGGCGACGCTCAGGACGTCGTCGTCGGCCGGGGCCGAGCCGTCGAGCGAGGCGAGCCTGCCGCTCTCGAAGCTCGCGGATGACCCGGTCGAGCCCCGCCCCCGGGATCAGGGGCATGACGTAGTAATGCAGGCCGTCCTCGCTGGCCGACGGCGAAGACCGGGACGATGTTGCCGTGCCGGAGGCTCGCCGGCGGTCCTGGCCTCGCGGAGGAACCGCTGCATCGGCCGGTCGTCGGCCCAGCCGGCGCCGCGGCAGGACCTTGACGGCGACCCGGCGGCCGAGCGACTCCTGCTCGGCCTCGTAGACGATCCCCATGCCGCCCCGGCCGATCTCGCGGATCAGGCGGTAATCGCCGAGCCGCTCGCGGACCGGGCCGCGCGCCGGGCCGGCTCGCGGCGAGGCGGGGCCGGGCCGGGGCTTCCAGCGCTCCATCGCGGCGATGGCCGGGAACAGCTCGCGGATCTCCTCGGCCCGCTCGGGGCATCGGGCGGCGTACTCGTCGAGGGTCGGCGTCTCGCCCCGCCGGCGCCGGGCGATGAACTCGTCGGCCAGGGCCTCGACGCGGGTCGCGGTCTCGGCGTCCGTCGAGTCCGGCGCTCGGACGAGCTCCGTCGGTCCGATCCACGGCCGCATCGCCCGCTGCGGTCGTCCATGGCGATCGGCTCGCCTGCGTCCGCGATGCGGCGCGGTCACACTCAGCCCATCTCGTCGGCGAATTCCGGGGAACTGCGCCGAGGATGGCCTTGAGCCGGGCCACGGCGCGGACGTAGCGGATGCTGGCGGCCTTGGGCTGGAGGCCGAGCACCTCGGCGACCTCGCCGTTGGTCAGCTCCTCGAAGTGGCGGAGGACCAGGACCTCGCGGTCGATCGGGTCCAGGCCGTCGATGGCCCGGCCGAGCTGGGCCTCCATCTCCGCCCGGATCGCCGCCTGGCTCGGCGAGGTCAGGTGGGCGACGAGCTGGCCGGCCAGCGAGGCCGACGCGCGCCCGGGGCCGCCCCCTGGGCGATCGAGACGTCCCGCGCCGGCGTCGCGCATCCGGGCCTCCAGGTGGCGGCGATGGACGTCGACCAGGGTCTGGCCGACGATCAGCCGGAGCCAGAGGAAGAACGACATCGACGCCTCGCTCGGCGAAGTGGGCGATCCGCCGGGTCGCGTCGAGGTAGGCCTCCTGGAGGATGTCGTCGGGGTCGACCCGGCCCCGGAGCCGGCGGTCGAGCCGGGCCTGGACCATCCGCCAGAGCCGGTCGCGGTGCGCGGCGAACGACGCCGCCAGCTCGGCCGCGCGTATCGCCCTCGCCCCCTGGTCCGAGAGCCGGGTTTCGTTCCCCTGGGTTTCTGCCATTGATGGTCTTCCCCAGCTCCGTCGGCGACAGCATGCCGGGGCGGCGAGGCCCCCGGCGCCGTGCCTCGGCCCGAGCGGGCCGCGCCGCGAACCCGCCAGCGGTGTATTTTCGATCATCCTGTAGAAAAGAAACTCCCCCTCTCGTTATTTCCCCCAAGGCAGGGAAGCGGACTCTCCGCGGTCCTCACTTCTTCGATTCCGCTCGTCCGCGAAGCCCCAACCGATCGTCACGGTCCGGCTCGGCGAGCCCCTATTCGCACAGCCAGGAGCCTCCCCTCCGATGGCCCTGCGCACCGGCTCGGCCAGGATCGGATCGGTTGGATCTGATCCGGAGCGACTCTTCTCGCCTGCACCCGATCGATTCGCGGCCGTGCCCGCGGTCCTGCCCCAGAAGGGACCAGCACCGCCGCCGCCCGGGAGCGGCCGCCGCCGCCACCGCCGCCACCACCCTCCCGCCCCTCCCGCAAGACCACTCCACCGCAGTTTCGGTGCTTCGTCGGGCGCTCGCTGCCTGGGTTGACCAGCCGCCCAGCTCGGTCTCTTCCAGACCGGCAAGGCCCAGTTCCTGACGGTGGACGGTGTGAAGGACGGTCTCGGGCCGGTCTTTAACGCGCCTCGTGTGTGTCCTGCCACGACGGCCCGGCCAGCGGGCGGAGCAGTTCGACGCTGGCGACGCGGATCGGCACCTGGACCAACGGCCTTTACGACAACCTGCTCTCGGTCGGCGGTCCGACGATCCAGGTCGACGGCAATCGGTCCCGTGTCCGGAACCAAGGTCGTCTTTGTCGCTGAGGTTGTACCACCTCAGGCAATGGGTCGGTCATGGCCGCTCGGCGGACCAACGCGTCTGTTCGGCTTGGGGCTGGTCGACGCCGTCCCTGACCAGGCGCTGCTGGAGCTCGCGATGATGCAGCAACGAGCCGCTCCCGCGATCGCCGGCCACCGAACTTCGTCCGCAACCTCGCACGGGTCAGCCGGCGTCGGTAGTTTCGGCTGGAAGGCCCAGGCCGCGAACCTCTTCGACTTCGCCGTCCAGGCCTACAAGGACGAGATTGGAGTGACCACCGCGGGTACACCGTCCCCGGGCTCGACCAACCGTTCGGGCCAGCCGATCGTCTTCCCATTCTTTGCCGCGGATGACGGCCGGCTCGTCTCCGAGGAGAACCCCCCCAGGGGAACGTCGCGCTCCTGGAGTTCGACCCCGACCCCGGTCCGAACGAGCCGGACGATTCGGACACCATCCATTTCGTGAACTTCATGCGCATGCTCGCCCCGCCTCCCCGGCCCCGCCGAGTGCCCAGACGCAGACGGGACAGGCCGTCTTCAGCCAGATCGGCTGCGCGTCTGCCACGTCCCCACGCTGACGACCGGCCCCAGCCCGGTCGCGGCGCTGAGGACAAGAGCTTCCAGCCTTACTCCGATTTCCTCCTTCACAACATGGGCCCCCTCGGCGACGGGACCGTCCCGGCCGCCCAGGCCCGGAGATGCGGACCGCGCCCTTGTGGGGGCTGACCTTTCCCTTCTTCCTGCACGATGGCCGGCGTGCCACGATCACTCAGGCCATCCAGCTCCACGCCGGCCAGGGTCTCCCCGGCGGCGCAGCAGTTCGATGCTTTGCCCTCGAGTTCGCGAATATGCGCCGCCGAGTTTCTTGAATTCTCTGTAGACCCGCCGCGGCCCATCGCGGCCTGAGCGGCCGCCTACGGCGGGAACACCTCTGTTAGACGGCCGCTGTGAGGCCGCGGCCCATCGCGGCCTCACAGAGGCCGCCTACAAAGGGAGTCTTCTGTAGCCGACCTCACTGAGGCCGTGAGGGCCTACCTTGGCCCCGGTTCGTCGATCGCGAGCCCCTCCGGACGAGAGGTCGTTCAGCAAGGCGTCGAGCTCGTCGCCGCCGAGGCGATCGAGGTTGGCGACCAGGTCCTCGGCGGAGGGGGTGTTCCACTGGACCAGCATCCGCCGACGCTCCTCGTCCGTGAGCATCGGCAAGGCGCCGATGGGCTGATCGGGCCGGGCGACGATCGCTTCGAGCAGGGTCCGGAAGTGGACCAGCATCCGGTCGATCGTGGCGGCGTCGTACAGGTCGGCGTCGTATTCGATCGACGCCTCCAGGCCGTCCGGGTCTCGGTCGCGAACAGCGACAGGTCGAACTTCGCCGAGCCGCCGGTCGTGTACGAGCGGGGACAGCTCCAGGTCGGGCGATCGCGAGCGCCGGTACCGGCTGGTTCTGGAGGGCGAACATCACCTGGAACAACGGGGTTCGGCCGGCGTCGCGGTCGGGGTGCAGCACGCCGACCAGTTGCTCGAAGGGGAGGTCCTGGTGGGCGATACGCCTCGAGGGCCGTCTGCGGCGGATGCGCCGGAGCAGGGTCGCGGAAGCCGGGGTCGCCCGACAGGTCGCCGCGGAGGACCAGGGTGTTGACGAACAAGCCGATCAGGTCCTCCAGCTCGGCCGGCGTCCGGCCCGCGATCGGCGAGCCGACGGCGAAGTCGTCCTGGCCCGAGTAGCGATGCAAGAGCACCTGGAAGGCCGCCAGCAGCGTCATGAACAGGGTCGCCCCTTCCTGGCGGCCGAGCGCCTTCGACCGCGTCGAGCAAGGTCCCGGGTAACGATCAACGGCGCGCTCGCCGCCCGCGGCGGGCTCGGCGCGGCCGGTCGGGGCCGGTCGGTGGGGAGCTCCAGGTTCGGCACGCCCGCGAGCTGGTCCTTCCAGTAATCGAGCTGCGCCTGGAGGACCTCGCCCTGGAGCCAGTCGCGCTGCCAGGCCGCGTAGTCGGCGTACTGGAGGCCGGCTCGGGCAGCGGGGAGGCTCGCCCCGGTGGAAGGCCGCGTAGAGGGCCGAGACCTCGCGGACCAGGACGCCGATCGACCAGCCATCGGAGACGATGTGGTGCATCGTGACCAGGACGATGTGCTCGCGTTCGCCCAGGCGTAGCAGCCGGGCGCGGAGCAAGCGGCCCGCGTGCCAGGTCGAAGGGCCGCGCGGCCTCCTCGCGCGATCAGGCGCAGGGCCTCGGGCTCGCGTCGGCCTCGGGGAGGCCGGCGGAGATCGTCGACCGGCAGGGGCACGTCGAGGCGCGTCGCGATGACCTGCCGCGGGACGCCGCCGGTCGGGGCGAAGGTCGTGCGGAGGACCTCGTGCCGGCGGACGACCTCGTCGAGGGCGCGCTCCGAGCGCGGGGACGTCGAGGGCGCCCGCGAGGCGGACGGCCGTCGGGATGTTGTACGACGGGTCGCCCGGCTCGAGCTGGTCGAGGAACCAGAGCCGCTGCTGGGCGAACGAGGCCGGCAGCGGGCCGTCGCGGCGGCCGGCCGATCGGCGGGGCCGGCACGCCGGCCCGTCGGCCAGCGCGCGCTCGACCAGCCGGGCGAGGCCGGGCGACGGTCGGCTCGTCGAGGAAATCGCGCAGGCTGCGGCTCGACGCCGAACGTCTGGCGCAGCCGGCGCCAGGACCTGGATCGCGAACAGCGAGTGCCCGCCCAGCTCGAAGAAGTTGTCGTGGACGCCGACGCGATCGCGCCGAGCAGCTCGGCCCAGAGCCCGGCCACGGCCTCCTCGATCGGGCCGCGGGGCGGCACGTAGAGTCGGCCGCCCGCGGACGACCGCGCCGCGGCCGGGGTCGGGCAGGGCGTTGCGGTCGACCTTGCCGTTGGGCGTCAGCGGCAGCGCGTCGAGCGTCACGAAGGCCGAGGGGACCATGTACTCGGGCAGGTCGCCAGCAGCCAGCGCCGCAGCTCGGCGGATCGGCAGCGGGCCGTCGCCCGGTCGCGGGACGAGGTAGGCCACCAGGCCGTGCTCGCCGGTCGCGTCCGCGCGGCGCCGCCACGGCCGCCTCGCGCACGCCGGGCTGCTCCGAGCAGCGCCGCCTCGATCTCGCCCAGCTCGATGCGGAAGCCGCGGATCTTGACCTGGTGGTCGACCCGCCCGAGGCATTCGAGCGTGCCGTCGGGCCGCCAGCGGGCGAGGTCGCCGGTGCGGTAGAGCCGGCCGCCCGGGACGCTGCGAAGGGGTCGGGGATGAACCGCTCGGCCGTCAGCCCCGGCCGGTCCAGATAGCCGCGCGCCACGCCGGCGCCGCCGATGTAGAGCTCGCCCGTCACGCCCACCGGGACCGGCCGGAGCCGTCGGTCGAGCACGTAGATCTGCGTGTTGGCGATCGGCCGGCCGATCGCCACCGCGTCGCCTCGCCCGGCTCGACCCGCCAGGCCGACGACCAGACGGTCGTCTCGGTCGGGCCGTACAGGTTCCAGAGCGCCCGGCCCCTGCCGAGCAGGCGTCGGCCAGGCGCGCGCGGCAGGGCCTCGCCGCCGCAGAGCATCGTCAGGCCGGGCGTGCCCTCCCAGCCGGCCTCGAGCAGGAGCCGCCAGGTCGCGGGCGTCGCCTGGAGGAAGGTGATCGCCGGGTCGTCAGCCGCGCGGCGAGCCGGGCGCCGTCGGTGGCCTCGTCGCGCTCGACCAGCTCGACCCGTGCGCCCGACGATCAGCGGCAGGAACAGCTCCAGCGCGGCGATGTCGAACGAGAGCGTCGTGACGGCCAGCAGGGCGTCGCGCTCGGTCGATGCCCAGGAGGCTGCGCATCGCCGGAGGAAGTTGGCGAGGGCGCGGTGCGTGACCTGCACCCCCTTGGGCCGGCCGGTCGAGCCCGACGTGTAGATGACATAGGCCAGGTTATCGGCGCGCGCCGGCGCCGCCCGACGGTCGGGCCGCCTCGCCCGGCCCCTCGCGGTCCTCCCGTGTCGTCGAGGCAGAGCACCTGCGTCGCCTCGGCCCGGGGCAGTCGCTCGCGCAGGCGATCGCTCGGTGACGAGCACGGCCACCCGGGCGTCGTCGAGCATGTACGCCAGCCGGGCCGTCGGGTAATCGGGGTCGAGCGGCACATAGGCGCCCCCCGCCTTGAGCACGCCGAGGAGGGCGACGACCATCTCGGGCGAGCGGCCCACGCAGAGGCCGACCAGGGTTTCGGGGCCGACGCCCAGGGCCCGGAGCCGTCGGGCCAGCCGGTCGGCCCTGCGCGTTCAGCTCGCGATAGCTCAGCGTGACGTCGCCACTACTGACCGCCGCGGCCTCCGGCGTCCGCGCCGCCTGGGCCTCGATCAGGTGATGGACGAGGGGGCAGCGCCGTCGCGCCTTCGGCCTTCTCGCGGAGCAGCCGCGCGGCCAAGGTCGCTTCTCGTCCATCGAGAGCAGCAGCCGGCGTCATGGAATGCCTGTTGGTTCATTCGAGCGGGATTCTCGTCTCGCTCCGACGCTGCACAGTCCGCGTCGATCCGCTCGTGAAATCAACCCGTTTCGCCCATGCGTTTCCGCAAGACTGAGCGGCCTCATGTCCGTCCAGACTTGCTCGATGTGGGCGAGGCATTCCTCTTTGAGTCCCGTCTTGCCCGCGTCACTCCATCCGGCCGGATTCTCGCGGTCGGCGGGCCAGAGCGAATACTGTTCTTCGTGATTCACGACGACCTTGTAGGAAATCGCGTCCTCGGCCTCTTGATCGCTCATGCTTCGCTCCTCCCACTCATCTGCAGGCAACCAACGGAGTTTCGTCCCGCCGGTTTCCTCTCGTGGTTCAGGAAGTTCCTCGGACCTTGACAGGTCTCGGGCAAGCGACGGATTGCTAGCAAGGATTGTTCCATGAGAGATGTCGGGTGGCACCAGGCCGGAAATTTTTGAAAGGCAATCCTGATCGCCTAAACCGAAAATCCCATCTATCCGCCGTATCTTCGAGAGTCTCGCCATTCCAACAAGTTAAACTCATCGTAGACAGCCTGGAATGGAGATGTCAAGTCGTCGTCATTGGCCGAACCATTCTGCGATGGCGTCAGCAACTCTCACAGCCGGGAAGTTACCGGCAGACCTGGACCCTGGGAGTGGGCGGCGACAAAGGCCAGGGACCGCCCTGTCGAGGGTGGTGGAAGTGATCGGACCGGGACGCGGGGCCGGGGTCCCGGTCCGGGCCTGAGCGTGATTGCTGGCGTTACCGACTTCCGGAGGGAATAATAAGACGGCCCGAGAACTGACACCGGCGAAGCACCCCGGACAAACCGCTGCCATGATCGATGTTGCCCTGGATCGAGAGCCAGCGGTCGAGCAGACCGAGGCGTATCAAACCTTGTTGGCCCGGGTGGGCCGCAAGAGCCCCAAGATCCCGGCCGACGTCCTGGTCCGCCACGTCCTGCGGTGCGTCCCGGCCCCGGAATGGCCGGCACGCGTCGAGGCGATCGACGCCCTGCTCCGTCGCCTCGAGTCGGCGAAGCGCGATGAGCTGCGGATCGAGGCCCGGCCAGAAGACGGGCAATTGCTCGGCGCCTATGCGACCCGGCGGCGGCAGTCGGGCGTCCGGCCCTACCGCACGGTCCTGTCGGGGTCGACCCGATCGAGGCGCGGTGCGACTGCCCCGACTTCCTGAAGAACTCGCTGGGCGTCTGCAAGCACGTCCTGATCGTCGCTCGAGCACCTCTACGCCCGGCCCCGGCTCCTGCAGCAGGCGATGAAGGAGCAGGAGGTCGCCCGCGACCCGTTCGCGGCCGGGCTGCACTGGGACCCGATCCGGCCGCTTGACCGGGCCTCGGCGACTGGCTCGACCGCGTCGCCTGGCACCGCCCGCCCGAGGCCAACGGGCCGCGCGCGGGACGGGTCGGCGCGGGCCCTGGAGTGGTTCCGGCGCGGCGGCGACGGCGGCCTGGTCCTCAAGCACTCCTTCCGCGACGACCCTCCCGAAGCGGCTGGAGCTGGTCGAGGACCTGCTCAAGGTCCTCCCCTCCGAGCGGCGCGGCCCGGCCACGACCCGGCCCTGAGGGCCCTGCTCGATCGCCGAGCGCGACCGCCTGAGGCGGATCGTGCAAGCGGGCGCTCGACCCCGCCGAGCTCCAGGCGGCGATCAAGGGGCTGAAGCGGACGCTCTATCCCTATCAGCGCGAGGGGGTCGAGCGGTTCCTGGCCGAGGGCCGCCTGCTCCTGGCCGACGACATGGGGCTGGGCAAGACGGCCCAGGCGATCGCCTCGAGCGACATCCTCTGGCGCGACCCGGCGGATCCGCCGCGGCCTGATCATCGCCCCGGCGAGCCTCAAGCCGCAGTGGGCCCGCGAGTGGGACAGCTTCTCCGACCTGCCGATCCGCGTCATCGACGGCTCCCCCGCCGAACGCCAGGCGATCTACGAGTCGCACCGCACCGGGCTCTTCATCATCAACTATGAGCAACTGATCCGCGACCTGGAGACGATCCGCCGCTGGGCGCCCGACCTGGTCGTGCTCGACGAGGCGCAGCGGATCAAGAACTGGGCGACCAAGACGGCGCTCTCGGTCAAGGGGCTGGCCCCGCCCTATCGCCTGGTCCTGACCGGCACGCCGATGGAGAACCGGATCGAGGAGCTGGCCTCGATCGTCGAGTGGGTCGACGACATGGCCCTGGAGCCCAAGTGGCGGCTCGGCGCCTTGCACTCGGTCCACGCCGACGGCCGCCGCGAGGTCACCGGCGTGCGCCACCTCGACACCCTCCGCGACCGGCTCCGGGGCTGCATGGTCCGCCGGATCCGCCAGGACGTCCTCGACCAGCTCCCGCCCCGGACCGACACCCGCGTCCCGATCGAGATGACCGAGGCGCAGCAGGAGGAGCACGACGCGCTGATCCAGCCGATCGTCGCGCTGATGCAGCGGGCGAAGGTCAGGCCGCTGACCCAGGCCGAGTTCCTCCGCCTGATGAGCCTGCTGACCACCCAGCGGATCATCTCCAACGGCCTGGCCCAGCTCCGGTTCGAGGAGGTCTGGCCGGCGATCCGCTCGCTGCACGCCCGAGGAGAGCGTCATCAAGGGCCTCTCGTCGCCCAAGCTCCTGGAGCTCCGCCAGTTGATCCGCCAGCTCGTGCTCGAGCAGGGGCGGAAGGTCGTCGTCTTCAGCCAGTGGCGGCGGATGCTCAGCCTGGCGCACTGGGCGGTCGGCGACCTGCTCGCCGAGAACGGCCTCCGCGCCGGGTTCTTCACCGGGGCCGAGGGGCAGAAGCGTCGGACCCAGAACATCGTCGAGTTCCACGACGACCCCCGCCTCCGCCTCCTCTTCGCCAGCGACGCCGGCGGCGTCGGCCTCAACCTCCAGCACGCCTCCAACTGCGTCATCAACCTGGAGCTGCCCTGGAACCCGGCCGTCCTCGAGCAGCGGATCGGCCGGATCTACCGGCTCGGGCCAGAAGCAGCCGATCGACGTCTACAACCTCGTCTGCGAAGCAGGGCATCGAGTCGCGGATCGCCGGCCTCGTCGGCTCGAAGCAGGCGTTCTTCAAGGGGCTGTTCGACGGCGACAGCGACTCCGTCCAGTTCGACCAGTCGGGCTCGTTCCTGGCGCGGGTCGAGAAGCTCTACGACCCGCCAAGCTCTCGACCTCGGCCCCGGCCGCCGACGCCGGCGCCGAGGACATCGAGCTGGCCGAGGCCGCCGACGACCGAGCTCGACGACGAGGTCGCCGACCCCTTCGAGCCGCTCCTCGAGGCCGCCGACGAGTCGCGACGACCGGGTCGCCGCCCGCGCCGTCGCCGGCCCCGCGGCGCGGGCCGCCGGCCCGACCTCCGACCGGGACCGAGGCCGCGCCGCCCGGCGCCGGCTCGCCCGACTGCCGCGCCGAGCCAGGCCGGGCGACGTCCGCCGGCTCTTCACGCCAGCTCCAGATCCGTCGCGAGGCCGACGGCAGGGTCGTCATCGAGGCCCCCCCCGAGGCCGCCTCCGCCCTCAGCGCCCTGTTCGAGGGGATGGCCGCGTTGCTCCAGTCGGTCGCCAGACCCCAGGGCGGCGGACCTTCCTGATTGCAGCCGGGAGCCTCTCCGCGTAGGGTGTGTGAAACACACCAAATTCCGACGCAGCCCGAAGCTTGGTGTGTTTCACACACCCGACGAAGAGCGATCTTCATCGATCACGGACGCTTGAGAATCGCCGGATGAGGAGTCCCCTCGAGCCCTCGGGCTGCACCGCCGCGAGCTGCGGGCCTGGGCGATGTACGACTGGGCGAACTCGGCGATGATGACGACGATCATCACGGCCGTCTTCCCGATCTATTTCTCCGACGTCGCCGCGGCGCGACCTGCGGCCCGCGGAGGCCACCCAGCGGTTCGCGCTGGCGAGCACGCTGGCGATGGTCGATCATCGCCGTCCTGTCGCCGGTCCTGGGCGCGCTGGCCGACGCCCGGCCGATCAAGAAGCCGATGCTCGGCGGTGTTCATGGCGCTGGGGGTCGCGGCGGTCGCGGCGATGTATCTTCATCCATCGCGGCGACTGGGTCCTGGCCGCGCTCCTGTTCGTCGTCGCCAACATCGGCGCCAACGGCAGCTTCGTCTTCTACGACGCCCTGCTTGCCGCACATCGCCCGCGACGACGAGGTCGACCGCGTCTCGACCGCCGGCTACGCCCTGGGGTACGTCGGCGGCGGGCTCCTGCTCGTCCTGAACCTCGCCTGGATCATGAAGCCGGGCTGGTTCGGGCTCCCCTCGGGCCCGGACCTGACCGCCGCGCAGGCGACGCTCCCCGCGCGGCTCGCCTTCCTCTCGGTCGCCGTCTGGTGGCTCGTCTTCTCGATCCCCCTGTTCCGCGACGTGCCCGAGCCGCCGGTCGACCCTCGGGGCGCGCGACCGGCGGCGCGCGAACCCGGTCGTCGCCGCGTTCGTCCGGCTGCCGGCAGACCTTCCGCGAGCTGAGGCGCTACAAGCAGGGGTTCCTGATGCTCCTGGCGTTCCTGATCTACAACGACGGGATCGGCACGATCATCCGGATGGCGACGATCTACGGCCACGAGATCGGGATCGACACGCGGGGCGATGATCGCGCGCGCTGGTGCTCGTGCAGTTCGTGGGCATCCCGTTCGCCTTCCTCTTCGGCGATGCTGGCGGGGAGGTTCGGGGCGAAGCGGTCGATCCTGTTCTCGCTGGTCGTCTACACGGGGATCAGCATCCTCGCCCGCTTCATGACCACGGCCACGCACTTCTTCCTGCTGGCCGTCCTGGTGGGGATGGTCCAGGGGGGAGCCAGGCGCTGAGCCGGTCGCTCTTCGCCAGCCTGATCCCGCGCGACCGTTCGGGCGAGTTCTTCGGGTTCTTCGCGGTCGTCGAGAAGTTCGCCGGGATCTTCGGCCCGCTCCTCTTCTGCCGTGAGCAGCGAGCTGGCGGGCGACGAGCCGGCACGCGATCCTCTCGGTGATCGCGTTCTTCGTCGTCGGGCGGCGTCCTGCTCGCGATGGTCGACGTCGAGGCCGGCCAGCGCGCAGGCGGCCGCCGAGCGGTCGGGAAGACGGGCTCGCGAGACGGTCAGCGAGGCCGCAGCCAGTACCTCAGACGCTGACCGCCCACGACGCCACCATGTAGAAGGCCGGGAAGAACAGCGACGCCAGGTCGACGGCCGGACCGGCGCCGCCGGCCGTCGCCCGCAAGACGTGCGTGATCGGGCAGGCCGTAGAGGATCCACGCGCAGCATCGCCGACCCAGCCCACGGCCAGGACGTTGTGGACGACGTTCAGCCGGCCCGGCTGCGAGGGGTACAGGTAGCGGCTCGGCACGAACGTCAGCAGGCCGAGGACGCGACCACGACCGCCAGCGCCGTCCAGCCGGGGACCTGGAGGACGTAGAGGTAGAACGCGACGACGTTCCAGAGCGACGGGAACCCGAGGAAATAGCCGTCGTCGGTCTTCACCGAGCACTGGCAGAACCCGTAGGCGCTGGCCAGCAAGCGGCAGGAGCAGGCACCACTCGAGTCCCCGCGGGCAGCAGCTCGGCCCGCCAGATCAGCAGCAGCGGCAGGAAGGTGTAGGTCAGGAAGTCGGTGATGTCGTCGAGCCTCCGGCCGTCGAACTCGGGCATCACCTCCTTGATCCGGATCTTCCGGCGCGAGGGTGCCGTCGGTGGCGTCGACGAACGTGGCGACGGCCATCAGGACGAACGACCAGCGGAACGCCCCGGCGCCGCCCCGCACCAGCAGGACGGCGATCACCGCCGCCAGGGCCAGGCCCGATCGCCGTGTAGAGGTGGACGCCCCAGGCCAGGAAGCGCGACGGGTCAGCCGGCCGTCGGCGGCTCGCGGGGGATCGCTCGGGCTGGGTCGTCGGTCTCCTGGCCTTGCGGCGTCGATCTTCTCGAACCTTCGGACGTGTCGATCCGCCTCGGCGGGCTGCGGTGCGAGGCTCCTTCAGCAGCGCAGTCTGTCGGAGCCGACCTCGCCGGCCTGCGGCCCTGTCATCCGGACCTCGGCGGGCGTCCGCGGTCGGCGGCCCGGGTCGGCGGCGGATCGTCGTGCCGGTCAGGGAGCGGCGGCGGCGCCTTGGTAGATGCCCCACTTCATGTCGCCGGCGCGGCAGAACCCGTCCTTCATCGCCCAGCGCTCGATCAGGTAGTCGAGGTCGGCCTCGGTGAAGGTGCCGACGAAGTCGTCGCGGTTGGCGGTGAGCCGGCGCGGCCTCGCGCTTCATGATGTCGATGAACTTCTCGGTCGCGTCCTCGACCTCGACGTCGACGAAGCCGGCCTCTTCGAGCAGCTTGCCGTAGCGTGGCCGGGTCGACCAGGTGGTAGCCGGTCGAGCTGGACGTAGGCCTGGAACTCGGGCGAGCCCGGCCGGTGCCCCGAGCGTAGTCGGTCACGACCAGGCGTGCCGCCGGGGGCGAGCAGGTCGAGGAGCCGCTGGAAGAGGGCGGGCTTGTCGTGGATGTGCATCAGGGCGTCGCGGCTCCAGACGACGTCGAACGGCCTCGGGAAGTCGGTCGAGGATGTCGCCGAGGAGGAAGGTGACGGCGTCCGGGGCCCGCGCTCGCGGGCGCGCTCCTGGGCGATGTGCGACCATCTCGGGGGCGAGGTCGATCCCCGTGACGTCGGCGCCGTACTCGCGGGCCAGGTGGAAGGCCGCGCCGCCGATGCCGCTGCCGACGTCGAGCACGCGGACGCCCGGCCGCAGGGCCGCGCCGAGCTTCGCGACGAGGTCGTCGGTCGTCTCGGGCCCGCCGGTGCTGATGTAGCCGTCGCCGAAGATCTTCTCGTACCGCAGGATGCCGGTGCGGGTGTACTGGCCGTTGTTGTCGTACGGCCGGGGCGGCGTCGCCGGTGGCGGTCGGTTCGGCCGTCGGTCATGGAGCTCCTGTTGTTCTGAGGTTCGGACGCTCGCGGTGACGATCTCGCGTCGCACGGACGCGATCTCCGCGCACGACCCTAGCGTCGTGAAGGGAATGTGTACAATGAGCGCCTCGCGTCGAGCCCGGTGAAGGCCCGCGAAGCAAAGATTGTAACGCGGAATCCGGCGGCTCGTCCAAGCGCCTCGACGTCCGCGCGGAGATTGGCCTGGTGGATCCGCGACTCGCCTGGCATGCCGCACGCCGGCTGCCTGCTCGGCCGTGACCGCGGCTGATGATCGGATCGAAGGCCGGAATCGCGACGGTTCGGTTCGAGTCGGATCGCCGAAGTGGCCGGACCGTCCAGGACTCGCCGCGTCGTTGGCATTCGTATGCTGACTCAAGACGACGCGGTCACGACCGATCTGACCCCGCGATCGTGGACGACGATCGCGGCAGTCACGGCCGGCTGGGTCCCTTCCCCATCATCCCTCCTCCTCACCGAAGCAAATCCGGATGCGAGACCACCAAGCGACGCTCCCCATCCAACACGGCGGCAACCAGTCGGCGATCCGGGCGCGGCTGCGGCTGGGGAACCGCCCGCTGCTCGACTTCTCGGCGCCGCTGAACGGCCTGGGCCCGCCCCGCCGGCGCGGTCGCCGCGGTCCGCCGGCGACCGACAGCATCGGCCGCTATCCCGAGCCGGGCTCGCCCCGGCTGGTCGAGCGCCTGGCCGAGTTCCACGGCGTCCCCGCCGACCGCATCCTCGTCGGCGCCGGCACGACCGAGCTGATCAGCCTGGTCGGCCAGGCCGTCCGCGACGCCCTGCCTGCGCGCCCGCGAGCCGCGGCGATCCCGACCGGCCGGTCTCGCACCTGGTCGAGCCGACCTACGGCGAGTATCGCCGGACCGCGGCGCAGAACGGCCTGCGCACGCAAGTCTGGGACGAGCCACACCCTGGGCTGGGACCAGGACTTCCTCCCCGAGCGGCGCACGGGATCGTCTGGACCGGCCACCCCAACAACCCGACCGGCCGCGCCTGGGACCGCGACCGGCTGCTCGACCTGATCGACCGCTCGCCCGGCGCGGTGTCACCGTCGTCGACGAGGCCTACCTCCCGTTCCTGCCCGACGAGGCCGAGCGGACCGCTCGTCCCCGCGGTCGTCGACCGCGACAACCTGATCGTCATGCGGTCGATGACCAAGATCTACGCCATCCCCGGCCTGCGGGTCGGCTACGCGGTCGCCTCGCCCGAGATGATCGCCCGGCTCCGCCGGAGCCAGCAGCCCTGGACCGTCGACCACCGCCGCCGAGGTCGCCGCCCTGGCCTCGCTCGACGACGACGAGTACCTCCAGCGGACCATCGAGCTGATCGCCGCCGAGTCGGTCCGGGTGACCGACCGGCTCTGGGAGATCCCCGGCCTCCGCCCCGCCTGGCCCGGCCCCGACCGGCCCGCGATCGCGCCCCGCCGATGGCCAACTTCGTGCTCGTCAGCCTGGTCGATACCCCCTGGACCTCGACCCAGATCCAGGACGCCCTGGCCCGCCGCGGCCTGCTCGTCCGCGAGTGCTCGAACTACCACGGCCTCGAGCCCGGCTCGGTCGTCACCGGCCCCGGCCTCTCGTTCGAGACCCGCGGCCACCTCCGCGTTCTGCCTCCGCACCCCCGGCGAGAACGACCTCCTGCTCGCCACCCTCGCCGAGATCATGGCCCTGGAGCCGATGACCGTCTGAGGGCCAACGTCTGGCCTCAGGCTCGACCTCGCGGTCGCCACCGCGAGGGATCGTTACCACTCCGTCACATGCCATCGGTCGGGCGTCGACTCCCCAGCGCCCGACACCCCGCCCCCCTGCCCTCTTCGCTGATCAGGGATTGATTGACCTGCCGCTCGACTTGACGGAGGGGACCACGCGGTGTGAAGATGGTGGTCTCCCGACCGACCTCGCTGACCGTCAAACCTATGAATCCCCGCCGAGCGATTCGTGCGTCACTGACCGCGACGGGCCTTCTCCTGGCATTCGTCTCCTACCGGACGATCGCCTCCGATCCCGCCCGCGCACCGCAACCTCTCCCCGAAGCCGGCACCGGCGCCGGCTCCGCCCTCGATCGCGAGCGCAGGCCGCTCGAGCATCGCTTCCGGGAGCAGGTCCGTCCCTTCCTGGCCACTTACTGTGTCGAGTGCCACGGCAAGGACAAGCCGAAGGGGGACCTCGACCTGAGCGCCCGCCGTCACCGTGCCGCAGGCCGCGGCCGCGCTGAACGGAGCTGAAGTGTATTTCGACCTTTTGGGCTCGGATCTTGCCGTCGGCACGCGGCACGGCGTGCGCATCGGCGGCGCCGCGCCAGGTGTGGTGTTGGCGGGACATCCCGAGACGCCGCTGATGCTGAAACTGCGCATCGACCTTAACCTGGCCGAGAGCTGAATCCACCGCGATCTTGCCGCCTTGGTTCTATTCGTAATGCAGCCCGGCGCCGGCGGGCTGGCGTTCCACCGGCGCCGTGCCGCCGGCGGTCGCCGCGGCGAACGGCAGCAGTACCGCGGCGACCAGGACCATGCCACCGACCACGAACATCGCCAGCGCATAATTGCCGGTCATGTCGCGCAACAGCTCCCACCAGTTGCGGCGCGAGATAGCCTGAGATGTTGCCGATCGAGTTTATCGTCGCAATGCCCGCCGCCGCGGCGCCGGCGCCAAGATAGGCGGTCGGCAGATTCCAGAAGGTGGGCAGCGCGGCACTGATCGCAGAATCCGACCACGCAGAGCGCGATCAGCTCCGCGACAGGGTTGCCGATGCTAAGGCCAGTGGCGATCAATCCCAGCGCCGCCAGCAGAGTCGGTACCGTGACATGCAGCATCCGCTCGCCAGTGCGATCGGAGCTTCGCGACACCAGGATCATGCCCGCCGCACCCAACGCCGCCGGCATCGCCGCAAGATAGCTGACGACGATATTGCTGAAGCCAAGGTCCTTGATGATCAACGGCAGGAAGAAGACATTGGCGTAGACCCCGAAACCGATCGCCGTATAGGCGACGGCCAGCAGAACGACGCAGGGGCTGCGCAGCGTGTGCAGGATGCTCATGCCGCGTCCGGCCGATTTGTGGCGCTCGGCGTTGAGCCGGTCCTGCAGCCACCGTCGCTCATCCGGCGACAGCCAGCGCGCATCGGCCGGTCGGTCGCAGAGCACGAACGGGCCGATGGCCGCCAGCACCACCGCGGGCGTTGCCTCGATCAGGAAGATCCATTGCCAGCCTTGCAGCCGAGCCAGCCGTGCAGGGCGAGAA
This sequence comes from uncultured Alphaproteobacteria bacterium, assembly GCA_963758595.1. GTDB lineage: Bacteria > Pseudomonadota > Alphaproteobacteria > Acetobacterales > Acetobacteraceae > JAMXLO01. Next base: position 271,686 of record CAVWWB010000016.1, on the reverse strand, counting down.
TGTTGCCCGAGATCGGCGCCCCGGTTGAGACGGCCAGCGCGGCGAAGGCGTAGAACACACCCATGGCGCGGCCGCGATGCCGGTTGGGAAACCAGCACGTCATGAAGAAGATCACGCCCGAGAAGTAGCCCGCCTCGGCTATCCCGAGCAGGAACCGGACAATTACGAAGCTGGTGATGCCGCCCACCAGCGCCGTCGCGCCGGAACAGAGGCCCCAGGCAAGGATGATGGTGGTGATCCAACGCCGTGCGCCGAGACGCGCCAGAACGACGTTGCTGGGCACTTGGAAGAGGATGTAGCTCCAGAAGAATGCGCCGGCTCCCAGCCCGTATTCGGCCGCGGAAAACCCCAGCGACTTGTTCATGGTGAGGGCGGCGATCGCTACGTTCGAACGATCCAGCGCGTTGACGAAGTAGCCGATGCCGAGGAATGGGATCAGGCGCCAGGCAACTCTGCGCATGATGGCCTGCTCGTTGACTGGTGCCATGCTTTCCTCCCGCCTGCAGGGTTGGTTGTCAGCATAGGGCGCGCACGGGAGGGTTGCAGTCAAACGGCTGTGCGTGTGGCGTCTCACACGGCGGCGTACGCGGCCTCGACGCGAGCCGCCGGTCGGCGTCGTTCTCTCCGCCGAGTAGGCCAATGCGCATTTCGGGGATGTCCCTGGCCCAGTCGCGCTTGCCTGGGTTCGGCATCTCCTGAACCAAGGCACGTCGCGCCAGCAAGAGTGCGCCGAGGCCGGCGGTCGCGCCGCGTCGTCTGATCATCCGGAATGAGTCCTCAATGCGTTGTCGACACACTGGCCCGTCCCTACGATGCGGGCATAGCAACGATGCGGGGGGGCCATGCCATTGATGCCACTCAACCCGTTCGACGACAGGCCAACCCGAGCGCGGCCAAGGTGGCGGTGATATTTGCGTGCTGTTGGTGGCTAATATCGCCGCCTGGCTTTGGGCTTGGCTCGCCTTCGGCGATCGACCAACGCTGCTCGGCATTGCGTGCTCGCCTATGTATTTGGCCTGCGCCATGCATTCGATGCCGACCATATCGCTGCGATCGACAATGTCGTCCGCAAGCTGATGCAGCAAGGCAAGGCGCCTTATGCCGTCGGCTTCTTCTTCTCGCTTGGCCATTCCACCGTTCGTCGTGCTCGCCTCGATCGCCATTGCCGCGAACGGCGACCGCCTTCCAGGGCCGCCTTGACGCGCTTGCATGAACTCGGCGGGATCGTCGGCACTTTCGTCTCTGCACTGTTCCTGCTGGTTATCGGCATCGCCAACCTGTTCATTATGCGCGGCATCTGGGCAGCGTTCATTCGCGTCCGCGCCGGCGAGGCGGTGAGCGAAACCGCGCTCGATACGCTTGCTTACCGGCCGTGGTCTGCTGACGCGGCTATTCCGCCCGGTGTTCCGCGCCGTCTCCCACTCGTGGCACATGTATCCGGTGGGCTTTCTGTTTGGCCTGGGGTTCGATACCGCGACCGAGATCGGCCTGTTGGGCATCGCCGCGACCCAGGCTGCACAAGGCTTGTCGTTCTGGACGATCCTGGTATTTCCAGCGCTGTTCACTGCCGGCATGTCGCTGCTCGACACCACGGATAGTGTAATGATGGTCCGCGCCTATGGCTGGGCGTTCGTCAACCCGGTTCGGAAGCTCTGGTACAACCTGACGATCACCGCTGCATCGGTTGTTCGTTGCCGTGTTCATCGGTGGTGTCGAGGCGCTTGGCTTGATCGGCGACAAGCTTCGCCTTGATGGCGCGTTTTGGGGTTTGATCGGCGACTGAACGCCAGCCTTGCCACCCTTGGTTATACCGTGGTTGGCATCTTTGCGGCGAGCTGGGTCACGTCCGCGCTGATCTATCGGTGGAAGGGATTTGATCGGATACCAACGTTGGTGCGCTGAGCACGTCGCGGGCAATCAGCTGCTCCTACACGGCCATGCCGTCCCCTGCCACGCGACACGATAAGGGCGACTCTCAAGCATCCGGTATAGTGGTGGTTTGTTTAATGGACATAGTCGTCCGGGAGGGCCATGCTTTCAGGCTGGCGGTACGGAGCCAGGGGAACAGCCGTGCGCGGAAGCCATCATGACGCTGGACCTTTACCCTCGATAGCGGCCGAAAATCCCGAGGAGTTCCGCTTTGCCGGGCGACGCGGCCACTCCTTCGGCCCGAGGGTGGAGCGCCGGCAAGTCAGCGTGATGTTTTGCGACCTTGTTGGTTCCACCGCCCTGTCTTCCCGCCTGGATCCGGAAGATCTGAGGTCTGTGATTTTCTGAGTCTCGGTCCCGCGTGGCAACGACGGTACGGCGCTTTGGAGGTTTTGTCTCGCGGCACTTTGGACACGGAGTACCGATCCATTTCGGATGGCCCGCAGCCCAAGAAGGCGACGCCGAGCGGGCGGTTCGTGCCGGCCTCGCGGTGATCGATTTCGATCAGTGAAAAGCCTGTGCAGGGGGAGCTACTTCAGGTTCGCATCGGGATTGCGACCGGGCGGGTGGTCGTCGGTGAACTGACCGAAGCGGGAGTATCGCGGCAGCAAACGGCGATTGGTGAAACGCCGAACCGAGCCGCCCGGCTGCAAGGTATCGCAGGGTCTGGGAATCTGGTCATCGATGGCGCGACCCTTCGGCAGATCGGCGAGCTATTCAAGTGCCACGATCTCGGACCCGTGGCGCTGAAGGGACTTGCGGATCAGAATTCCGCCTGGGCAGTTACACAAGCAATTCTCGGGAGCCGCTCTGAGGAACTGCATTCGAGGATGAACCTGCTTCCACTGGTCGGGCGGGATGAGGAAATCGATATTCTTTTGCGAAGCTGGGTCCAGGCGAAGAGCGGAGATGGGCGCGTCGTCCTGCTCTCCGGTGAACCAGGGATGGGCAAGTCGCGACTCGCCGCTGGCCTGATGGAGCGGCTCCGCAGAGAACCTCATACCAGGCTCCGGTTTTTCTGCTCGCCACAGCATCAAGACAGCCCGCTTTTTCCTATTATCGCGCAGATGGCGCGCGCGGGGTACCTGAACGGAGGCTCCCCGCCGAGTGCAGATTTCCCGGACCGCCAGAGACGGAGCGCGGTTGGCTCGATACAGGGCGAAGACGCAGTCCTGATCGCCAATTGGACGGTGACCGCGGCTGGTGGTTCTCCCCAGCCCCGCCTCCGCGCCCAGCGGGAAAGGGAGCAGTTGCTCGGCGATTTGATCGCGCAGCTTGCGGCTTTGGCGGCCTCGCGCCCGGTCGTCATGGTGTTCGAGGACGTGCACTGGATCGACCAGACAAGCCTTGAACTGCTGGACGTAATGGTTCCGTGCATCCGGCATCTTCCGGTGTTGCTCTTGATATCCTCTCGGCCCGGGTTCTCCCCGCACTGGACAGGGCTGCCGCACGTTTCGACGCTACCCGTCAGAAGTCTCTGCGAGCGGGAGGCCATGGCATTGGCGAGGCGAACGGCAGGTGACGTGATGCTGCCGCGTGCGTTAGGCGAGCAGATTGTCACGCGAGCCGAGGGTGTTCCGCTGTTTGTGGAGGAGCTGACGCGAGCCGCGGTCGACGGTGATTGGCACGACGCCAAGCCGAGGACCGCCGAGTATGCCATGGATTTACCGGCGCCCGCTGTCCCGCCCGCCCTTTATGCTTCCCTGGCTGCACGCCTCGACCGGCTGTCCTCGCTACGAGAAGTGGCCCAAGCAGCTGCAGTTGTCGGTCGCGAATTCACTCTCGAAATTCTGGCGGCTTTAATACCGCTCCCAGAAAGCGCATTATTGAACGCCCTTGCCCTCCTTACACAGGCGGGCCTGATTTCTGCCTGCGACACAACATGCTCGGGAGGCTACGCTTTTACACATGCCCTGATGAGGGACGTCGCATACAGCATGCTGTTGCTGGACAAGAGGCGGCAGTTGCATGGGCAGGTCGCCGACGCGCTACGGCAACGCGCCTCTATGGGCGGGCAGGAGACGGCAGCCGAGATCCTGGCGTACCACTACACACTCGCTGGGCTGATAGAACCGGCAATTCGACACTGGTTGGCTGCCGGCCAGCGCGCCTTCCGGGTGGCCGCATATCGTGAGGCGGACAGCCATTTACGGAAGGGTTTTGAGTTACTCCAAAGCCTTCCCGAAGGAGGGCTGCGCGTCCGGCTGAGCTTAGAATTGAAGGCGGCTCGGAGTTTGGTCCGCGATGGGTCCGAAGGATACGGGCACGCCTTCCAATCGGTTCTTTGCGGTGTGGCGGGGCACTCCCATGCAATTGCCGCCTCCATTGGCGATGGGGCGTATGTAGCCTGACAATAACATCGTCCCTGTCGTATAGCCGGACACCGACTTGCGAGGACGCTACGGCGTTGTCGATCTCCTTCGGCGGCGGGGCGCGTCCGATCAGCATCTTTGGCGTCAGCTTCCGCCTGCGCTCCGGATCGCCCGAGTTCTCTCGGCCTGGAAGGACTATGATTGAACGCCTAGCTGGCGCGCTGGAAGGCCACCTTACCAGTCCTGCACCGTAACGGCAGATTCTGCCAGGCCGGCCACTTCCCATGCTTCGCGGCCGCCGCGGTACCAGTAAACCTGCTTATAGCCCAACTCGACGAGGCGCAGCGCCAGATTGCGCCCATCGAAGCGCTCCGAGTTCCAGCCCATCGCCACGATAGGTCTGTTGAGATCGCCCGAAGTGAGGTCCCGCATCTTGCTGCCTAACCGGGCCTGCGCAGTGTCGGTGAAACTGCCGCCCAATCCGGCAAACTTGAGCCCCACGGTGCCGGGGATCGACTGACCCCACGTATACGACATGGTATCGATGATGATCGGTCGGGATGTCGCGAGCAACCGGGAAAGCTCAACTGTGCGGATCGTCGTCGCACCCGGTGCATCCTTCGGCGTGTAGCCGGCGATATTGCCGTGCAGCACGCCATCCATCGGCACCCCAAAATCCGCCTCTTCGTCAGCATGGTCGCGCAGGCCGGCGACGCGCAATCCATCCTGAAAACGGCGGATCTGCGCGGCGAAAACGCGGCTTGACGGGTCGTCCGGGTAGTGGCTGCGCGCAGTGTCGTACGGCCAGAGCCGTTCGGCCTTGGACAGGTACTGCCGAGCCTCCTCCATTTGCCCGCTCAGGGCATAAGCTGCGGCAATCTGGCGGTACCGCCAATGCGTGCCACCGCCAACCTCTGGATTGATCGCGAAGGACCGTTCGAGATAGCGGATCGCGTCCTGGTCCCGGCCCAGCCAGAGCGAGCAGGCCCCCATGTTCGCGTAGCGATCGGATTTCCATGGACTGAGCGGATTGAGCCGATCCGCTTCCTGCTGCAGTGCCAGCGCCTCATCCGAGTGCCCGGTCAACACCTTGCAAGTGGCAAGCGCGCTGTAGCTCCCGGTCATCACCCGCATGCGGTTCGGGTCCGTCCTGAGTGCCCGCTCGGTTAGCTCGATCACTTCGGGGCAACGGCCGACCGAAAGAAGCCACAGGACATAGGTGTTGAGAACGATTTCGGAATCGGGCGCTATCGCGCGCGCCCGTGCCAGCAGGCGCTCGGCCCGCTGCAACGTCTCAACGTCTCCCCAGCCCTCATTACCAACCGCGCCCGTCAGGTAGTACGCGATGTAGGTCATCGCATAAACCGAGTTCGGGTCCAGCGAGAGGGCGCGCTCGAGCAGCGCCAGCGCTTCCTTGTCCCTGTCCGCGCTGGGCGGTAGATTTCGGATCGCCCGCGCCCGCAGGATGAAGTCAAACGCGTCGGGGTTGGTCGGGCGCTCGCTCAGGCTGCGCGCACTCTCGATCTGAACCACGCTGATTCCCAGCTGGTCCCGCATGCGCATGACGATCTGCTCCTGTCCGCCCGACATATCGCTGATCGCCTCGTTGAACCGCTCCGACCAGAGGGCCTCGCCGGTTTCGCTGGAAACGAGCCTCGAATTGACCTGGAGCATGGCGCCCGCCCGGCGGACGCCACCCTCCACCGCATAGCGCACACCGAGTTGCCTGCCGATGAGCCTGATATCGACGGCCCGCCTCTTCAGGCTGTAGGCAGAATCAGGCGCCACGACCAACGCGCCCGGGATGTGCGATAGTTCGGTGGTCAGGTCGTCGGTGATGCCGTCCGCCAGATAGTCGTCTTTCGCGTCGCCGCTCAGGTTCTGGAACGGCATCACAATCAGCGACAGTCGTGGCGGGCCCGATCGGCGAGTGGGCCAATCATGCTGCAATGCTGCGACCACCAGCAGCGCCGCCATCGCCCCGGCGCACGACCCCAGCACTGGCCAAAACCCGAGCCGGTGAAGCAGGCGTCGCACGGGTGTGGGCGGCGCCCTCGGCTTGGCAACAGGCGCAGGCGGCGGATCGGGCTGCACCTCCGTCAGGTGGGTTACACGAGGGACGAACCTATAGCCTCTGCCCGGGACTGTCTCGATGCAACTGTCGCCACCCCGGCCCTCGTCGAGAGTCCGGCGCAGCGCGGCGATCTGCACCGTCAGGTTGTTCGGCTCCACGGTGACGTTCGGCCACACCGCACCCATGATCGCGTCCTTGGACACAAGGGCGCCCGGCCGTTGCAGCAGCATGGTCAGGATGTCGCGCGCGCGTGTGCCAATTGGAACCGGCACCCAGGTTCCGTCGGCGTCCTGACGAAGCAGATCGCCTGCTCGCGCGTCGAACCGCCAGCCCTCGAACACCAACGTCTCGCCGGCGACGGGCGCATCCATGCCTCGCCTCCCCACAAGCGACGCGCGGTCGTAGAATATAGATTGGCAGTAAGCGGCCACGCTGTGAAGTGCGTCACACATCCCTCGGATTAGCCCCGCGGGTCTTTGATTTACCGGAGTTGGCAATATTTAGCGGCTGCTAATCCCGATTTAGCCGGGCATTAGCCAACGGGTGATTGCGGTTTAGCCATGCCCGGACCCATAGCCCGAGCAGAATGACAGAGCGGGAGAACGAGCATGCCGAGAATACTGGCGAAACTCACGTCCGCTGCCTGCATGTTGCTGGCAATTGGCGGCATCGCCGCGGCGGACGAGTGTTCAACATCCATGCTGAACGGCGAGTACGACGCCAGCTTCCACACAGTGCGTCTGGGTCTGCTCAGCGGCAATCCGCCAACCTTGACCCCCTTTCCTACGCAGAGCCTCGCCGATGGTGTCGCGGTCTACAGCTTCGATGGTGAAGGCAACTTCACCGACCTGAACTTCGCGATGCGTGACGGCTCGCCAAATGTGCCGGCGGAACACCTGGTCTGACACCGGACGGATTTATATCGCAGACCGGTACCTAGCATATAAACCCCGATTGCACCGGTGCAGGCACAATGAGCCAGCCGAATTTGACCACCACATTCGTGATCGTCGTTGGCGACCGCGGGAGGACGTTCCGCATCGTGGGTACCGCTCTCCACGTGGCGACAATCCCGGGCAATCCGGCCTGCCTCTCCGGCTGTGATCTTGCTGCCCAGGTTACTCAGGACGGCGCGATAATCTTCGGGCGGCGGTGAGGAGCCGATGTGATGCAACTCATCCGGCCGGTCGGGGCGGCGTCAGTCGTAGCTTCAACTCTCCGAACATCACAACCTGCGTGGCACTGAACCGGGATCAGCTCGCAGCGTGGCAAGCGTCCTATGGAGCAAATAATGGCACTTATTGCAATCCGCCGCGCTCCCGCCGTGGCGGCAGCCTTGCAACTCTTAGCAGGACTCGCTACCGCCGGGGAGCTGGAGCGCGATTTACGCGTCAAAATCGGCTTCGATATAGCCGCCTCGCAGCATATCACGCTCGACCCGAATGTACCCTCGCAGGGCCTGGGCAGCTTTCTCGTGACAGTCTCAAACTGCAATGATTGTCACACGCAGCCAAATTTTGCGCCCGGAGGCGATCCGACGCAGCGACAACCCAAGCAGGTGAACCTCGCCAACTACCTGGCCGGCGGACGTATTTTTCCGACGCCAGCAGGCACTTTCTGTTCCAGGAACATCTCCCCCGCCCAGAGCTCGGGGCAGCCAGCCGGGCTCACGCGTGACCAGTTTATTCACCTGATGAAGACCGGGTGCGATCCCCTAGACGAGAACTTTCAGGACGCAAAAACCTGTGACCTGCTCCAGGTCATGCCTTGGTACAACTTTCAGAATTACCGCATCTCTGAAATCAGCGCGATCTACGACTACCTTCAGGCGCTGCCGCCCACCGAGGTGGGTGCGCAGGCACAATGCCCGCCTGACCCACAAGGCGTAGCCGACAAGCAATAAGCGTGAGCAGCCTGGGACATTCTGCCGCACCGGAATATCGATGTCGGCTCACCCACCGCCATTGATCGTCAGCACGGTCCCTGTCGTATAGGCCGACAGCGGGCTGGCGAGGAACGCCACGGCATTGCCGATCTCCTTGGGTGTCGCGGCGCGTCCGAACGGCATGTTCGCGGTCAGCTCGCGCCAGCGTTCCGGATCGCCGAATTTCGCCTGTGCCTCGGCGCGGCGAAGCATCACCAGCCGGTCGGTCTCCACCGGCCCGGGATTGATCGCCACCACGCGCAGCCCGTCCGCTGGCGCGCCCTTGCCCAAGGCTCGGGTGAACGCCATCAGCGACGCGTTGCCCGCGGCACCGGCGATATAGCCGGTCGGAAAACTTTCGCCCGCGGCGCCGATGACGTTGATGATCACGCCTGACCGCCGCGCCTTCATCTGCGCATACACCGCGCGGCAGAACGAGATGTAGCCGAACACCTTCAGGTCCCACGCCTGGCGCCATTTCGCATCGTCCACCGAAAGCAGATCGCCAGGCGGGATTGCACCCGCATTGTTCACCAGGATGTCGAGCGCGCCGGCCTCCGCGGCAACGCGCCGCACCGCGGCGTCCGAGGAAAGATCGGCCGAGATCGTCCGCACATTGACCTGCCGCCGCGCACGGATCGCCGCGGCGGCTTCATCCAGCGTGCCCCGGTCACGTGCGACCAGGGTGACATCGCAGCCTTCGTCCGCCAGAACCTCGGCCGTCGCGCGGCCGATACCCTTCGACCCGCCGGTGATCAGCGCCTTCTTGCCCGTCAATTGCAGGTCCATGTTCCCCCTACTCTTTCAGCTCCCGGCGTTCAGCGATCAGGCCGCCCGCCGCAGCCCCGCACGATACGTGGCACACGCCTCGCCGAATGCGCGGAAGATGGCCAGGCTGGCACTGTCATCGGCGTAGCCCCATTCCGGGTGCCATTGCACACCCAAGGCGAATGCCTGAGCGCCTGCAACACGCACTGCCTCGATCGTGTCGTCGGGCGCCACGGCCTCCACCGCCAGTCCTGGCGCCAGCACGTCGATCGCCTGACCATGCAGCGAGTTCACCAGGATCTTCGTGCTGCCGACGATCCGTGCGAGCTCGCCGGACAGTAACACCAGGTGGCGCGGCGCGTATTTCTCTTCCAGCGTGCCGGGTCCCGGGCGATGATCCATCCGCGCCGTCACCGCATGCACCTGCTGGTGCAGCGTGCCGCCGAGAGCCACGTTCAGCTCCTGAATGCCACGGCAGATCGCCAGCAATGGAATGCCGCGCGCCAGCGCCTCCGGGATCAGCCGCAGCGTCGTCGCGTCGCGTTCCAGGTCGTGATGATCTGGCGTCAGGCTGTCGCCGCCGGCGTAGTGCGACGGATGCACATTGCTCGGGCTGCCGGGCAGCAGCAGGCCATCGATCGACGTCGAGCACCGCGAGAGAAGCTTCACCCAAGGGTGGGATCAAGATCGGCACCGCGCCGGCGCCGCCCAGCACTGCGGCAGGATAACGCGCCGGCGTGTCGTGCCGGAGCTGTCCGTTCACCACCAGGCGGGCGCAGGCGGGGATGCCAACGATCGGGGGCATGACGGTCAGGTCCATGTGGTTCCGGGTGCTTTCAGCCTCAACAGCGCCGACAATGCAAGCGGCGGGGCCGATCTCGCCGTCCTGCGGAACAAGTCGGGGGGATCGATGGCTTACCTTGCGCCAACCCATTGTCTGTTCGCGCCGTTCAGTCTTCCGGCGATTCCGCGTCAGGTCATCTCGCTTTAGAACAGCGACATCTGCGCTTCGGTCAGCTTCTGCCTGCCATCCTCCGGGACGGCAAACTTGCCGCAATCCAGCCCCTCACGCGCCTCGTCCAATCCCCATTGTCGTGTCGCGCGGGCGAAGCGACGCAGCAGCAAATCGGCGTACACGCCCTGACCGGAGAACCGGTGATGGAACCTGGCATCGCTCAACGCTCCGGCACGTGTCTCGCGGATCAGGTTCAACACATGCTTCGCCCGGTCCGGGAAATGTTGTTGCCAGCCAGTCCTCGAACATCTGCCGCAGCTCGTGCGGCAGGCGCAGCAGCACGTAGCCGGCATGGCGCGCGCCGGCACGGGCCGCAGATTCGACAATCTTCTCCATCTCCGCATCGTTCAGCCCGGGGATCATCGGCGCCACCATCACACCGGCCGGCACACCGGCGCGGGTGAGTTCGGCAATGGCATGCAGCCGCCGCTCGGGCGTCGCCGCGCGCGGTTCCATGCGACGGGCCAGTGCCGCATCCAGCGTGGTGACCGACACATACACACGCACAAGCCTGCGCCCGGCCATCGAGGTCAGGATGTCGAGATCGCGCAACACCCCCGCCGACTTGGTCACGATGCCAACCGGATGATTGTAGCGGTCCAGCACCTGGAGCACCGAGCGCGTCAGCTTCAACGTGCGCTCGACCGGCTGGTAGGGGTCGGTGTTGGATCCGAGTGCCATGGTCCGCGCGGTGTAGCCGGGCTTGCGGAGCTCCTTTTCCAGCAGGTCGGCTACATCCGGCTTGAAGATCAGTTTGGTTTCAAAATCGAGCCCAGGCGAATATCCCAGGTAGGCGTGACTGGGCCGGGCGTAGCAGTAAATGCAGCCATGCTCGCAGCCGCGATACGGATTGACCGCGCGGTCGAAGCCAATATCGGGAGAGCTGTTCCAGGCGATCGCCGACCTGCTCGCATCGCGCGTCAGTGTGGTGGCGAGCTTGGGGAGGTCCCCGAATTCAGCCGTCAAGGTGTCCCAGCCATCGTCAAACGGGCTGATCACCTGGTCGTCGAAGCGAACCGGAGGATTGGTGACAGCGCCACGCCCTTTGCGGGCGAGCGAGGGCATGTTGCCGGCTTCTGCCTTGTCGCGCATGCTGGTTCCCCGTTCGTTCGCCTACCCACAGTGGCAAGCCGCAAGCACGCGGTCAAGAACATTAAGGGAACATGCTCTCGGTCGTGATACCCACTCTGAATGCCGCACCCGACCTTGGCTGCCACTCTCGAGGCGGTCGCCGGGGCCGATGAGGTGGTCGTGGTTGACGGTGGCAGCAGCGACGGCACGCCGGCTCTGGCATCCTCGCTGGGGGCAAAGGTGGTCTCGGCACCGCGGGGCCGCGGCGTGCAATTGGAACAGGGCGTGTTGAAAGCGCGGGGCGACTGGCTGCTGTTGCTGCACGCGGATACGCGGTTGGCCCCAGGGTGGCAGGAGGTGATGCCGTCACCGGACCAAGCCGGCTACTATCGGTTTGCGCTGGACAGCGACGATCCGCGCGCCAGGCGGCTGGAGCGGCTGGTTGCGCTGGCGTTGCCGCGTTCTGGCGCTGCCCTATGGCGACCAGGGCCTGCTGATCCACCGCCACCTGTTGCGCCAGGTTGGCGGCGTGCGGGCGCTGCCGTTGATGGAAGATGTCGATCTGGTGCGCCGGCTTGGGCGGCGGCGGCTGGTGGCGCTGGATATCGCGGCGATCACTTCGGCGGAGAAGTGGCGGAGGCAGGGGTGGTACCGGCGCTCGTTGCGCAATTTTGGCTGCCTGGCCCTGTATTTTGCAGGCGTGCGGCCATCGCTGATCGCGCGACTGTACGGATGAGGAATGTGGTCGTGGTGTTCGCCCGCGCACCGCGTCTGGGGGCGGTGAAGCGGCGGCTGGCCCGCGGCGTCGGCGAGCGCGCTGCCTTGCGGTTCCATATGTCCACGCTGATCCGCCTGTTGCGGGCGTTGCTTACGGAACGGCGCTTTCGGACGGTGCTGGCGGTCACGCCGGACCGCGCGCGGTTTCGCCTGCCCTCGGCGGGTGGAGCGCCTGGGCCAGGGGCGCGGTGATCTTGGCGCCCGCATGCATCGCGCATTCCGGCAATTCCCTCGTGCCCGGGTCGCGCTGATCGGATGCGATATTCCTGACGCAGGACCGCAGGACGCGCTCGCCGCGTTCCGGGCGCTGGGCAAGGCGGACGCGGCATTCGGTCCGGCAGCGGATGGCGGTTACTGGCTGGTGGCAATGTCCCCGCGCCGGCCAGCGCGTCCGTTCGCCCAGGTACGGTGGTCCACTCGACATGCGCTCGCCGATACACTGGTCAACTTCACCGGCCGACGTATCGCGCTGCTGCGCACACTGCACGACGTAGATACAGCCGAGGACCTGCGCCGGCTTACCCCGTCGGGGGCGCGAGTTCGCCGAGCGACATGCCCCGCGGCTCCGGACCCAGCAGCTTCACGGTGAACAATGCCGATGAGACCCGGTCAGGAAGAAGGATGCTGCCTCTGGCGTTGCATCATCAAGTGGACCAGGTGCACCCGGGATTCGAACGCACCCATCATGCGTGTCGCGGCTTCGTGGAACATGTTGTTGGCCACATGATCCAGGAGGTGGCTCTTGAATTGGAAGTCAATAACGAAGTCCACTTGAGTGCCCACTCCCATCGGAGTGAACGTCCACGTGTTAGTCAGGTGCTCAAGCGGCCCCCCTTCGATGGCGCGTACCTGAGAGTTGCCGAGGCCGATCCAGTGTGACCTGGCTCGTAAAGCTTTCCCGGAATGGGCCGAACCCGATCTCAAGGTCAGCGGTGATTTCGTGCTCGTCCGCACGGTGAATGCGCGCGCCGCTGCACCAGGGAACAAACGAGTGGTAGTCCTTCACATCGGCTACCACGGAGAAAAGCTCATCGGCGGGGTAGGCAAGCGTCTTCTGTTCCTCGTGACGTGGCATCTCCCCTCCTCCTCTCTCTCCTGCAGCGTTCAGCATGGGGCAATCGCACAGCTAAAATCCACCCGTCGATTGGCGTAGCTAGCACAGGCGAGCGCCATAGGTCCGGTAGTCCACCGTCAGCTCCTCGCCCTCGTGCACGCGTCGCGTGGTGATGAAGCGCACGCCATCTCTTGTCCGAAGGTTTGGGTCCACCGAGTGGTTGATATACGTATCCAGGTAGATGATGTTCAGCCCACAGGTCGGGACATACATTGTCTCTGCTGTCGGGATGAACAGAGCGCGGATCAGGTCAGCGAGCTTTGGTGGAACCGTCGCAAGTTCCTCGTCCGTGGCACGGACACATCCGGTCGTGGCGTATTTCGGTAGGGTCTTGAACGGGTTCCTGCCCATCGGGATGTCGCGGATGGCGAAGACGCCGATGCCGTGGATTGGCGACGGCTGTAGCCGGCAATAGCAGTCGGCCAGGACCCGACGCAGCAGCTCCTGGCGCTTCATGCTGCGTCGACCTGTCATGCCGCTTCGGTGAGCGCCGGCTGGAACTCAAATCGCTGCCCGGCTGCCTCGCCTGCTGTATAGGCATTTGCCAATACCCGCCTGCCACGCCCGACCTGCCGCCTGTGCAGGTCGAGGCCAAGCTTGGCCAGCTCCTCTTCCACCATCGCCGCCTTGACCGGCACGAGATCGCGTCCCGACACACTGCGCCGGCTGGCGTCCCGCGCTGACTGCATATGCGCCAGCTTGTCACAAATTCCCCGCCCAAGGCCGACCTGAAACGAGTTGGTCGCGCTGCGCCGCTCGCCCGCCATGCCGGCATAGAGTGCGCCGGCACGGAAATTGTCCGTCTCGGTCCGGAATGCTCGCTCGACCATGTCGTAGAGATACTGCGCTGCCGCCACATCGCCGCGCAGGCCGAAGAACACGTAGCGCAACGGGCGCCCCGCCGCCTGTTCCACCCAGACGCGGCAGTCGAAGAAAGCGGCGATGCTGGGCACGCAGGTGTCGATCGGCGCGAAACGGCGACGGTCGGTCTGGATGCCGATGCCGTCGCAGGGTTGCGCGCGAAACTCCAGCTCACCCAGCGACAGGCCATGGCGGTCGAGCAGTTCCGCCGCTTTCGTCGCCGCTGCCAGCGCCTCTTGCTCGGTGCATCCCTGCGCCACGGTCTTGGCACGCAGCGCACGGATGCGCTGCACCAAGGCCATGAGCGCAGGATCGTCCCCCCGCGGCATGCCGTTGCCACGCCTCACCCGCTGACGGATGGCCGCAAACAACGTACGCGCGGTCGACGGCAATTCGCCGATGGCGACCGCCTCGTTCACCGACTGCTCGATCGCTTCCAGGCTCAGCGCGCCGGCGCCGCTGCGTTCGCGATGCAGCACCGTTTCCAGCTGCACCAGGAGCAATCGCTCGAAGCCGCTCGCCATCGCTTTCTCACTCTCGTCACGCGCGGTGACCGCGCCCGCAAGGGAGTTCAGGATGTTCTCCATATTGGCGCTTTGCCGAGTGCGCTGCAGCAGCTCTGCGTCCGGTGCTTCGTCCGCTAGCGCCGTCCAGTGCATGGCCAGTTCGAATAATGCGTCCTCGACGCCGTCGAACAGATCATCGTCCGGTCCTAGATCGCCGGTCGGCCGGTTCACGCCCGGCACGTCGAGCGTGCCGTGCTGCACCACATGCGCATAGACCGCCTCTGCCCAACGGAGACCCGCCGTGGCGCCGGAGGCGCCGGCGTCCGGGTGCTGGCGGGCTACTTCGAATGCTGCCGCATCGAGCGGCGTGATCGCGCTAGGCATGCAGCCAACAGTCTCGCCCAGCATCACCAGTCGCGCGAACAGCGGCACCCCGCGCGCCTGTTCTGGCAGCGCGGCGCCAACGATCTGGAGCGCCTCGCCCGAGAGGACATCCTGCACCGCGACCGATTCTGCCTGCACATCGCTCCCCACGCGCAGCAGTCTGAACCGCGCCTGGCGTAGCGCGGCGATCAGCGCCATCTGGGCGGCGGGCGCATCCGTGCGGCTGCGGGCCAGCCGGTCGAACGCGGTCGTGCCACTCGCGGCCGGGTAGGACAGCAGCAGGTCCGCCGAGAGCAGTGTTGCGTCGGCCATGATGGCGAGCAGCCGCTCTTCGCCCTTCATGTTGATGTCGATGAGGCGGAGCCATTTGCCGATGATCGCCTCGCCACGTTCCCGTGGCACAAACTGCATGGCCGACGCCACCAGCTCGGCGAGCTGCCGGCGAGCGGCGGCCGGGACTGGTTTGGTGTTCGTTGTCGTTCGCGGCATGGCGTACTCCCTCAGGCCTGTCCGCCCGCATAGCAACGCTGCGCCGAGTCGCCTGCCTCACGCGTGCGTAACGCACGCTGCTCAGAGGGCAGATGGCTGAATTTTCCGCTCCCACCGTTGCAGATTGGGTCGACAATCTATCGCCCGTTTCAGGCCCTCCGCGTCCTCTTGCGACCAAATCTTTCTTTTGAAACCGCTCTGCTTTACTAGCCCCTTATGCAAGGAGCACACGGGCCGCCATCCAGTGACAGCGCCGACCGTCGAACCGAGTTGGCTGCCGATCGCACAGTTCTGGCCGCGGAACGCACTTATGCCGCATGGGTTCGAACGGGCGTTGCTGCCTTGGCGGCTGGTGTCGGTGCGAAGAAGGTGCTGGGTGGTGTATTGCCGGATTAAGCCGTCATGATCACCGGCAGCGTCCTCGTTCTATTTGGTGCGTTTTGCTTTATTGCCTGGGTGTGGCGCGAGGTTTGGCCGGGGACTCCACCTCCCCAACCGGATGTGCGCCGCATTCCCGTAAAGGGGCTCGTGGTGTTGAACGGCTTCCTTGTCCTCGTGTGTCTTGGGACGCTGCCTGGCGTTTGGTTCGGGCGGACCGGTGGGGAGTAGAGAATCGTCCGTCAAAAGCATTCGAGAGGTGACATGGACGGTGTGACCGCGCTTCTGATGCGTGCTGTCGGCCAGCTTCCGAGGTCTTAGCCCCTCTGATCGATCGCTCGGATCGCGCCGCTCAGCTCTTCTCGGCCGATTCAGGCACAGCCTGTGCCGCGGCCTGAAAGCCAATCTTTGAATGAGTACCGTCGCAGAAGGGCTTTTTGGTTGATGCACCACAGCGACAGAGCACAGTCCTGGTCTCAGTTGGCAGGACATTCCCATTGGTGTCGCGCAGTTCAATAGCGCCGTTGATGATGTACGGCCCGTTCGGCCTCAGCTCGATCGTCACTTCAGCCATGACATCCTCCGTTCAAAGGTCGCTGCACCCTAGACCGCCTGACCCGTCCTGGCCGGGCCCGTGCTCGGTCGCTATACGCGATGTCCGGCAGAGCCGCTAGTACCCGGAATCACTGAAGTGCGGCACACTCTGTCATTGCGAGGACCGCGAGCGAAGCGTGGCGGGACGAGGCAATCTCGGGCCAGGAGCGCACCGGGCGCGGGATTGCTCCGCCTCCTCGCAATGACACGTGGGGCTGACTCGCGCTTCACTCATAGCAGGTACTAGCTCGGGTTGCCGTCGCGTTCGCCGCAATGCTGCTGCACGAAGCGCAACCATGCCGGCTACGGCGGAATGCCCCCACCGTGGTCATGGCTTCTTCCTTGCCGCGCTGATGGGCAGGAACTTCTTCGCCAGCGCGCGTCAGGTTCAGGGCGGTGTTGATCAAGGCGACGTGGGAAAAGGCTTGCGGGAAGTTACCAAGAAAGCGGTATGCCCGGGGGTCATACTCTTCAGCCATGAGCCCGACATCGTTGCGTAATGCAAGCAGGCGTTCGAACAGCATCCGGGCCTCTGCGCGACGTCCCTGGAGCACCAGGTTGTCGGCCAACCGGAAGCTGCAGGCAAGGAACACGCCCTCGCCTGGCGGCAAGCCATCATCCGATATTTTGGAGTTGTAGCGCAATAGCAGCCCGTCCACCGACAGCCGCCGCTGGACAGCCGCCACGGTGCCGCGAATGCGCGCATCATTGGGCGGAAGGAAGCCCACCAGCGGCATGAGCAATAAGCTCGCATCCAGCTCGCGACCGCCGAAGTATTGCACGGAGCTGCCCAGCTCGGCATTGAACGCCCGTCTGCAGACTTCACGATGAACGTCGTCGCGCAGTGCCGCCATCGGTCGACAGGACCGTCCAGACCGAAGTCCTCGACCGCCTTAACCGCGCGATCGAACGCCACCCACGCCATAACCTTCGAGTGGGTCAAGCAGCGTCGGTGCCCACGCACTTCCCAGAGGCCCTCGTCCGGCAAGCTCCAGGCCTGCTCGAGGTGCTCGAGAAGTGCACACTCCAGATGCCAAGCGGCTTCGTTCGGCGCAAGGGAACCCCTTACGTGCGGTGTGCGGGGCATCCGACACCTCGCCGAACACGTCGAGTTGCAGTTGATCAGCGGCAGCGTTGCCCACCAGAACAGGTATCGAACCCTCATACCCAGGCAGCCACGGCAGACTGCGTTCGGTGAGGTCGCGCTCGCATGCCAGGCCGTACATGATCTGCATCTGTGCCGGGCTGCCAGCGACGGCGCGCACCAGCCAGTTGCGCTACTCGCGCGCCTCCTCGTAGTAGCCTTCGCCCATCAGCGACAGCAGGCTGAACGTGGCATCGCGCAACCAACAGAACCGATAGTCCCAGTGCGCTGCCCACCAATCCGCTCCGGCAGAGAGGTGGTTGCGGCTGCAACGATACCGCCCGTGGGTCGATTCGTGAGCGCCTTTAGCGTGATGAGCGAGCGCAATGCCGGCTCGCGGAACGGACCCTGTGTGGTGCACCGTCCAGCCCAGTCCCGCCAGAACATCTCTGTGTCCGCCAGGGCTTCCTCTGGAGGCACCGGCAGGTGGGATGGCCCGTAAGTGAGAGTGAAGTCCACCGTTTGGCCGGCGGAAACGCTGAACTCACCGACTGTGGACAGATCCTCACCCCGCACCACCGCGTCGGTCTGCGGGACCAACATGTGAGGTCCTGCGATGGCACGCAGACCTCCCCCTTCGATCCGGGAGACCCACGGCACAGTGCGCCCGTAATCGGCACGGATCGTTAGCTCCGTCCGCATCGATACCTAGCCCTGCAGACCGGTAACCCGACGGATCACATCGGAGTTGGCCCCGCGCAGCGGCGTGAAATCGGTCAACAGCACAATGCCTTCCGCGGTCACGGATCGCGTTCCGGGTATCAGGGTATTGTCGCAATAGCCGCGGCTTGCCTCAACGACGTTCGATAACGGCGCTATCAGCCACCGGCCATGTTCGGGGCCACCCAATAGGGCAGCGAAACAGGCGGGGCTGTCGAAGCGCGGCCAGCAGATCCAGTCGAGCGAACCGTCGCGCCCGACCAGTGCGGCCGTCTCGCAGTCTCCGATCAGCGCGTAATCCTCAATCCTGGTCGACATGCTTGTACTTGTGGCCTCGCATCCGTTGCTCCGTTAGCTCCCCAAGGCATTGCAGCCGCGGGTTCAGTCAATGAGTTCGTCATCGGACATCAGGGAGGCAAGCTGCGGGAAAGGCGCAGCGTGTTCGCAATAGACGTTCCCCTCGGGAAATCGCCCGGAAGAAACTACCCCATCCAGCCGGCGTCCCGTGCCGGCTGGCGGTGCAACGTATGGCGATCTAGGTTGGCCTCGCCTTCCCCTCAACGGAGCTGTAATAAGCATCTATGCGGCGCCTGTATGCTGCATCCTTCCAGGCCGGGGTCTCGGAACCTGAGTAGGTGGGAGCGCCTTGGAGTTGCTCTTTGCTGAGGTTTACCACGTAACCTCCGCGCGAGGTGTCGTAGGTCAGTTCGCTCCAGGGCAGCGGGTGATAGCCACTCCCCATTCCGAGAAACCCGCCGCAAGACATCACGGCTTAAGCAACCTGACCCGAGCGCTTGTTCACCATGAAATTGTACACTGACCCAAGCCGCTCACCATTTCGGTTGTAAAACTGCGGCGCCCTCGACCTTGTCGGAGGCGATCAGTTCGGCGGTCTCTTCAGTGGCTGGCTCACCCATTGTGGTCCCAGTTGTCGTGCTGGACATTCCATCTCTTCCTGAGTTGGTGGTCCAGCAAACGCGGCAGTCTCAGAGCGGTTGCTAGCGCACGGTGAGCGCGGAAGGATGCGCTCACCCTGCTTTTAGCCGGTCTTCTGCCGGAGCGGCGGAATGGCCGGTATTTCCGGGAGCTTCAGGAGATCCTCCGGTTTCAGCCGAAATTCCTCAGAGTAAATGTCGGGGGTGGTGTTCTCGGCTGGTTCGGTCGAGCGCCAAGTATAAAAGCACGTGTCGCAACCGTACACCGTCCAGATCCCTACGACTGGCGACGTACTGCGAACCTTCGTCGTGGTCGACCGGCATCGGGGGCAAATTGGGAGTGATGGAGATGTCATGGCGCCGCTCTCGTCCTCAGAGCTTTGATCAACGGTAGCAACTTGGTACGCCACACATCGGTCCCTTCCGGCATGTCGAGGACTTCACCGTAGTCACCGCGACGGTCTGGTAACTTCGGCGTGGTCGCGTCGATGATCATCTTGTGGGCCATGCCGCTGGGATCACCGGCTGGATCGAGCAGGTTCTCCGCAAGATTGGGGATGATCACCACATCGCCCGCTGGATTGGCCCTCACGGACAGCGCCCACATGACCTGGTTGAGATTGAACGGGTCAACGTCCTCGTCGACCACGATCACAAACTTGGCGTAGCCGAGCCCGTGCGGCGTGGTGAGCACCCCCATGCCGACCGATTTGGCAAAGCCGCCATAGCGCACCCGCGTCGATACGATGACCACGAGGCCATGTGTGTAGAGCGCGTTGACCGCGACGACCTCGGGAAACATCTGGTTCAGTTGAATGAAGATCGGGGCACTGGTGGTCATGGCCTGCAGAAAGTCGAGCTCTGTCCAAGGCCTGCCAACATAGACGGATTCGAAGATCGGATTCTTGCGGTGGAAAACCCGATCGATTTCGATGACCGGATATCTGTGGCCCCCGGAATAGTAGCCGGGAAACTCGCCAAAGGGCCCCTCGATTTCGCGCTGCCGCGCCAAAATGCGGCCTTCCAGGACGTACTCGGAACCCCACGGCACATCGAGGCCTTTGGCCGTCTTGACGACCTTGTACGGAGCGCCCTGCATCACTGCCGCCATCTTGTATTCTAACTGCGTGTACAGCAGAGGTGTCGCAGCCATCAGCAGAATGATCGGCTCGTTACTGATCGAGATCACAATTGGCAGGTCTTCGCCGCGTGCCTCAGCATGAGACAGATGGATGGCGATGTCGTGCTGCGGCACGGGTTGTATGCCGATGCGGTTCGGCCCTTTCACCATCAGTCGATAAACGCCGACATTCTCGACGTCATCATTGTTCCAGTCGTCTGGATCTCGGGAGATAATGCAGGCCTTGTCGATGTAATAGCCGCCATCGCCTCGGTTCAGGCGAAACAGCGGCAACAGCTCGTAAAGGTTGATGTCCTTATCGACCGTGACTTCTTGCCAAGGGGCCGAGGCAACGCGCTCCAACTCGCCAGGAAACAGCTTGAACCGCCTGACGAACTCGAAGAACTGGTCTCGCAGCGGCGTCTCCTTGTCCATGCCTAGAGCCAAGGCATGATTGGGCCAGGAACCATGAACATTCATCACGACCCGGGCGTCGGTGCAGCCGGCTATTTTGTCGAACAGAATGGCCGGGACACCTTCGCCGATTTGCGCGAGTGCGCAGGCCGCGGCAGCAAGGTCGGGTTCGAACTTGACCTCGTCGTTGATGCGCAGGAGCTGGCCTTCCTGCTCAAGAACTTGCAGAAATTCACGCAAATCCTGGTAGGATTTCATCGGTCCGTCCCACGTATGGATCGCTTCGCGACACGCCACCGCGCGTCACTGTTCACGCACGCCGCTGCCATCACGTATCGATGTGATTCTCACACCGCCTGCCGCATTGCATCGACCTGCTTTTCCCATCGCTGCAGCACCGGCTGCGGCTCATGCAGCGCAAAGGTGACGCCGCTACTGACGATGGCATAGGGCGCCTTATGTGTTCGAACCTCGAGGAGTTCCGCCTCGAAAACGGCGAGCGGACCGTTGGAAGATGAGTGGGCGAGACGGCGACACTTCATGCGGAGTTCGCACAGCCCACCGTCAAGGCAGAGTGTCAAGGTAACACGACTATCCCGGATAAGGTTGGCGGTCATTGTGGACTGTGCAAAGACCACGAAGCGAATTTGTCCCGAGGGCATCGCCAGCATGTCCCCCGCGCTGAGGAGCGACGCATGCGGCCACCCGTCGGCGTCGACTGTCGAAATACGCAAGGCTTGGTTCTTGGAAAGCAGATTCCCCCCGTCTAGATATGCCGCCACTTGTGCAGGTAGCACCGTCGTGTTCGCCGTGTCCGGCGGGATGTAGGCGTGGGACGCATCGCTCATGATCTGCTCCGGTTCTGCAACTCGGGGAAGTTATACTCCTTCCAGCCAGGCACATCGGCGACTTTGAAGAACTCGTGGCCATGCTCGGCCACTGCTGGGCCACACGTTGCGCCAGCAGGGACATCGGGGGCCTTTTGTTCGTCCGCTCCGAATGGAAACGTCGCATCAACGCCCATCGCGGACCCCACTCGCCTCGCTAGCGGGATCGACCGGTCAATCGATGGATCCAGGGTGCCTCCTGGTAGATCGTCAACGATGATCACGTCACGGGCTGGTTGGCTACGGAATGCGATCGCCCATTCGACCTGGTCGGGGTTGCGAACATCGATATCGGGATCGACCACAACGACCAATTTCGGTCGCTGGGAGCTTGCAATTGCAGTCAAAATGGCATGGCGTGCCTCTCCGGCATAACGCTGCTTCATCGATAGGACAATATAAAACGCAACCCCGCCCGAAGCTGGGAGTGTCACGCTGGCAAGCGTTGGATGCTGCGCCTTCAGCATGCCGAAATATGATGCCTCATAAGGCATCTGTTTGAGGATGTGATTTTCAGTCGGTGGCACCCCAGTTAGAAGCGGCTGGAAATAGGCATTATTGCGATGTGTGATTGCCTTGACTCGCGCGATCGGCTTTTCCGAACCTGGGGTATAATATCCAGTGAATTCTCCAAGCGGCCCTTCAAAGGCCTCCTTGGTCATGTCGACCTCTAGTTCGAATACCAGTTCGGCACGCGCCGGCACGTCGACATCGACGGTCTTGCAATGCACGAGCTGCAGGGCTGCGCCTCGCATGCCACCCACCACTTCAAAGTCGTTGGTTCCGTCCGGTACTTGGATTGGGCATGTATAAGCGATGACCGGATCCACGCCGATCACCAGCGCTACGTGATAGGTCGTGTGCCCGAGACGACGCGCCTTCGCCAGATGTCGGCCGAAACGATGGTTCGGCAGAGCAAGAAAGGTCATGGTCTGCTTGTCCACGATTTCGAAACGGTAGTGCCCAATATCCGGAATGCCGGTTTCAGGGTCTTTGCTGACGACGATCCCCGCGGTGATATAACGTCCACCGTCATCAGGACTGTACTTGGCGATTGGTAGCTTGGAAATATCGACCGCATCGCCCGTGATGACGTTTTCATGCACTGGAGCCTCTGCCACGATGGTCGGCGGAATTCGGGCTGCCATTCCATGCAGGACCCTGTCAAAGACATCCTTTTCGGTGGTCTGCAGCGCTATCAGCGCCTTGGAACGAGTATTGTAGACACCACCCACCAACGGGAACGCGGTTCCATTGTTCTTGAATATAATGGCTGGCCCGGACACCGCCGCACTCTTCCGCATCGCCTTCGCAACCTCCAGCTCCGGAGAGACGGCGCGATCCACTTCGAGAAGTTCCCCGGCCTTGCGCAACGCGTCGAGAAAATCGCGAAAATCTTGGAACGGCATTGGTGAGCGCCTTTACTGTTCAACCAGCGGGATACCGGGAGAGGTTTGACGGTCCGACGAATCCACCGTCATGCAGGGATCAGCGACATGCTAGCGTTGTCGGTTCTGCTGTCCGGTCCATCGCTGGACCAGGCCGGCATCCAACCCGAACTGATCCAGCACCCGACCGACCGTGTGATCGACTATATCGGCCACCGTATTCGGGCGCGTGTAGAAGGCCGGCACGGGCGGGAAAACGATCGCGCCGTTTTCTGTTGCTGCCGCCATGCTGCGAATATGACCTGCATGCAGCGGGGTCTCGCGGAATAGCAACACCAGTCGGCGTCGCTCCTTAAGACAAACATCAGCGGCTCTGGTCAAAAGGCCATCGGTAGTACAATGCGCTATTTCAGCAAGGCTGTGTACCGAGCAGGGCGCCACCACCATGCCGAGGGTGGGAAAGCTTCCCGAGGCGATCGCTGCTCCAATATCAGCGTCGGGATAGGTTTGGTCCGCCATGCTTCGGACCTCTTGGATGGTGAAATCGGTCTCGTAAGCCAACGTCCGTTCGCCGGCCTTTGTGACCACCAAGTGGGTTTCGATCTCGAGTAGACGCGCCACTTGCAGTAACCTGATGCCGTATACGGTTCCGGTCGCCCCGCTGATCCCGACTATGAGCCTTGGGCGCTGCATGACTGCCTGATTGCCTTCAGTATTTGTCGGACCGGCTCCCGAGAGGATGGGCAGGTTCGGACCGCACCGACGGATCTGACAAGTATACCACCGTCGGAGGCTTCGCAAGCTAAGCGTAACCAGTACCTACCGACCGATGAACAATTGCAACGCTGCAGCGGAGGTCCTAAAACGATGACAAGAACTGCCGCGCCGCTTCGGGGCCAGACCGGTACGCCGGCCCATCCAGCGCTTCTCCCGCCTGGCCCAACCAGGCCAACAGGAGAACGTTCGAGAAGATGGCCCCGGCCTGATGCGAGCGGTGAGTCTGGAACGCGGGACGGAAGCCAGGCGCGAAGCGACCACCATACGCTTTTGGCTTCTCGGAGACCTCGTCAGCGGCGATCGTATCCGCCCGTGGCAGGTCACTGACCGGCCTTTCGGGCCGCCCACGTAAGAGTGGCCTGATCCTGATAGAACCAGCCATGATCCGGCGAGTTGAGCCGGTTTGCCGTTCCGGCGCTTCGCCTGATGCTGCAGGGAAAGTATTGTGAGATGCAGGACGTCATCGTCATCGGCGGCGGGCATAACGGACTTGTCTGCTCCAGTTACCTGGCGATGGCGGGCCTGAAGATCGTCCTGCTCGAGCAGCGGTCGGTCGTCGGAGGCGCCGCTGTCACAGAGGAATTCAGCCCGGGGTTCTCCAATTCGGTTGCATCTTACACGGTGTCCCTATTGCATCCCAAGATAATCCGCGAGCTGAACCTTGGCAGCTACGGGTTGCGGATCGTGGAGCGTCCGCTGGCCAATTTCCTACCCTTGGACGATGGACGTTACCTGAAGGTTGGCGGCAGCCGGACCAAACAGGAAGTCGCAAAATTCTCGGCACGAGATGCTTCTCGACTGGACGAGTATCAAACCCGGCTTGCGGCGGTAGCCGACGTTCTGCGCGCCACCCTTCTTGAGACGCCGCCAAATGCGACCGAGGGAGCTAGCCTCGCCGCCATCACTGAATTGTTCAGGGCTGGCAGGTTGGCGAACCGAATTCGAGCCCTTGGTCTCGATTTGCAGCGGGACCTTCTCGATCTTTTCACAGCATCGGCCGGCGATTTCCTCGATGGCTGGTTCGAGAGCGCGCCGATCAAAGCGGTTTTTGGCTTTGACAGTATTGTCGGAAATTATGCGAGTCCCTATTCGCCGGGCTCGGCTTACGTGCTCCTGCACCACAATTTTGGCGAAGTGAACGGCAAGAAGGGTGTTTGGGGGCACGCGATCGGCGGGATGGGAGCGATCACCCAGGCGATGGCAGCGAGTGCGAAAACGCATGGTGTAAAGATCGGGCTTTCGCAGCAAGTTCGCCGGGTCCTCGTGGAGGACAGCCGCGCCGTCGGAGTCGAGACGGCCAAGGGGGAGATACTCCGTGCCAGGGCCGTCGTTGCCGGCATCAATCCCAAGCTGCTCTACTGCCAGCTCGTGGATGCAGATGCCCTGCCGGAACCGTTTCGTCGGCGCATAGGGAATTGGCGATGCGGGTCCGGTACGTTCCGAATGAATGTCGCACTTTCCGAATTGCCGGACTTCGCGGCGTTGCCCGGGCACGCGTGCGCCGAACATCACGCGTCGGGCATCATCATCGCCCCAAGCCTTCGCTACATGGAGCAGGCCTATTTCGATGCACGCTCTACGGGCTGGTCGCATCGACCTATCGTCGAACTGGTAATCCCATCAACGCTCGACGACACGCTTGCACCGCGTGGGCAGCACGTCGCAAGCCTGTTCTGCCAACACGTCGCGCCCCGGCTGCCAGATGGTTCATCATGGGACGAGCATCGCGAGACCGTTGCCGACCTAATGATCGAGACAGTCAATAGGTATGCGCCGAACTTTCGCCGTTCTGTGCTGGCGCGCCAGATGTTCTCTCCTCTCGATCTAGAAAGGACATTTGGGTTGATCGATGGGGACATCTTCCACGGTTCCCTGGATCTTGGGCAACTCTTCTCAGCGCGTCCGATGCTGGGCTACGCGGATTATCGCGGTCCGATAGCCGGTCTCTACCTGTGCGGCGCGGGAGCCCATCCAGGTGGCGGAGTTACGGGGGCGCCAGGTTATAACGCCGCTCGAGAGATTCTGCGCGACTTTAGGCGGCGGCGCGCGCTTCGGCGTACCGGTATGTAAAACCAAGGTAGGAAGCCCGCAGGAGTTGTTTGCATCAAGTCGCACTTGCTCCCACCAGTCCGGCTCTTCCTTCATTGCCGACCCCCCAAACGCAACAAAGGTTGCGGCGATGCGCACCCCTTGGCAAGATCGCTGGCCGAAGGGGAGCAGCCGCATTGGACGCGACGCCGGCGCAGGTCAGGAACATCGAGCCGCTCGTAAAATTCGTCGGGGTCGAGAAGAGCTATGACGGCCGTACGCTCGCGGTGCACGATCTCACGCTTGACGTGACGCAGGGCGAATTTCTGACGCTGCTTGGCCCCTCCGGCTCCGGCAAGACGACGACGCTGAACATGCTCGCCGGCTTCGAACGGCCGACGCGCGGCCTGATCCTACTCGACGGCAAATCGGTGGACCGGCTGCCGCCGTATGAGCGGAACATCGGCATGGTGTTCCAGAACTACGCGCTATTCCCGCACATGACGGTGGGGGAAAACGTCGCGTTTCCGCTCAGCGTGCGCCGGATGCGGCGCGCCGAGATCGCCGAGCGCGTGCGGCGTGCGCTGGCGATGGTGCGGCTCGAGTCACTGGTGGATCGCCGTCCCACGCAGCTCTCCGGCGGCCAGCAGCAGCGCATCGCGCTGGCGCGCGCGCTGGTGTTCGAGCCGAGCCTTGTGCTGATGGACGAGCCGCTCGGTGCGCTCGACAAGAAGCTGCGCGAGCAAATGCAGATCGAGATCAAGCTTCTGCACGAGCGGCTTGGGCTCACGGTGATCTACGTCACGCACGACCAGAGTGAGGCGCTGACGATGTCCGACCGGATTGCCGTGTTCCATGATGGACGGGTGGTGCAGCAGGGCACGCCAGACCATTTGTACATTGAACCATGCGACGCTTTCGTCGCCGGCTTCATCGGTGAGAACAACTTGCTGTCCGGCACAGTCGAGGCTGTAACCAGCGACAGCGTGCGGGTCACCATCGGCGGTGCACTGCGTCTGATGGCGAAGCCGGTCGGCAGGCTTGAACAAGGTGCGCCTGTGCTCGTGGCCGTACGACCCGAAGCGATCCACCTTGCTTCGGACTCGGATGCCGCCGAGAACCTGTGCCACGCGGAAGTCACCAGCCGCATCTATCTCGGCGACCATCAGAGGCTGCTCACTGATATCGGCCATGGCCACACGATCACAGTGAAGGTTCCTGCAAGTACCGACGTGGCCGCGGGCGCCTCGATTTCCCTGTCATGGAAGACAACGGACTGTCGTGCCTTCCCCGCCTCTGCGGCGGCGGAGCGGGCGCTGCAACAAGCAAGCCTGGGATAGCGGAGGCCAAATGATGAGATCGCTCGGGTGCCTGGCTCTGGTCGCATTCACGGTAGCCGCGGTCGCGGTCTCGGCCGCCGGCGCCGAGGATCAACTGACCATTGCGTCGGCGGGCGGCGCTTGGCAGCAGGCGCAGCACAACGCCTGGTACATGCCCTTCGCGCAGAAGATGGGGATCAAGTTCAACGAGGAAGAAACCTCGGCCGGCATGGCGCGCGTGCAGGCGATGGTGCAGGCGCACAATGTCACGGACGACGTGATCACCGTCGATACGGCGGAAGTGCTGGCGGCCTGCGATGCCGGGATCCTGGTGAAGCTTGACTGGAGCAAGATCGCTCCGCGCGACAGCTTCCTGCCCGGGGCCGTGCGCGACTGTGGCATGGGGCTGGACGTCTACGGCGACGTGCTCGCCTACAACACTGACGTGGTCAAGAGCGATCCGCCGAACTCGGTGCTCGCGCTGTTCGATACAAAGCGGTGGCCGGGAAAGCGCGGCATGCAAAAGGTCGCATCCAACAATCTGGAATGGGCGCTGGAGGCCGATGGTGTACCGATCGACCAGGTGTACAAGGTGCTTGCCACGCCGCAGGGTGTCGCCCGCGCCTTCGCCAAGCTCGACACGATCAAGAAGGACATCGTCTGGTGGCAGGCCGGCGCGCAGCCGCCACAGTTGCTCGCCTCGCGCGAGGTGGTGATGACCACCGCCTGGAACGGCAGGATTCAGAACCCCATCGACCATGAGCGCGCGCCGTTCAAGATCGTGTGGGCGAACCAACTTATCGAATTCGACATGATCTCCATTCCCAAGGGCTCGCCGCATCTCGACCTGGCCTATGAGTACCTCGTCCTATGTCGCGCAGCCCGAGAACAACGCGTGGCTCGGCCAATTCATTCCGTACGGGCCGGTGGTGAAGGACGCCGTCAAGTACGTGCCGCCGGAGGTCCTGCCCAAGCTGCCTACTGCGCCCGATCACATGAAGGAAGCGCTGCCGATGGACATGGAGTTCTGGGCCGATTACGGCCAGGACCTGACGAAGCGCTTCAACGAGTGGTTGGCGAAATAACCCATTGAGCGCTAGCGCCACACTGACCGCGGCGGACCCTGGTCTCGCCGCTGCCGTACGGCGCACGACGCGTGGTCAGCGCGCCACGGCGATGCTGTTGGTCGCGCCGCTGTTCGTGCTGCTACTGCTGAGCTTCTGTCTGCCAATTGCCGCGCTGCTGGCCCGCGCCGTGTACGACCCGACGATGCACGATGCGCTGCCCCGCACGGCGGCGGCGCTCGGGTCGCGGGGCCAGGGGGTGCCAGACGACGCGGTGTTCGCCGCGTTCGCCGAGGACCTACTCGCGGCGAAGCGGAACGACTCGCTGTACAACTTGGCCAAGGACCTGAATAACCTGGTGCCCGCGGCACGGAGCCACGTGCTGCGTACCGCGCGCGGCCTGTCACCCGACAAACGCATGACGCGCGACGAACTGATCGCGCTGGACCCATTCTGGAGCGATAGCGAGACCTGGTCGGCCATCAGGAACGGCGTGCGTCCCTTGACGACCAGCTACCTGCTCGCGGCCATAGACCTGCGCTGGACGGCGGAGGGAAGCATTGGGCCGGTGCCGCCGGACCAGGCGATCTATCGTCGCATCTTCGCGCGGACCTTTGGGATAGCCGCCGCTGTCACGCTGATCACGCTTGTGCTTGCCTTTCCTCTCGCCTGGCTGCTGGCGAACCTGTCTGGCCCGACCGCCGCACGGCTAATTTTGCTTGTGCTGCTGCCGTTCTGGACCTCCATCCTGGTGCGCACCGCCGCTTGGACGGTGCTGCTGCAGCGCTCCGGCATCCTGAACGAGCTGCTGCTGGGCTTGCACATCGTCGATCAGCCGATCGACCTGATGTACACGCGCGCGGGCCTGATCATCGCGATGACGCACATTCAATTGCCATTCACGCTGCTGCCGATCTACAGCATCATGCGAACGATCTCGCCATCGCAGATGCGCGCGGCCTATTCACTTGGTGCGCGGCCGTTTGCGGTCTTCCGCAGCGTCTATCTGCCGCAGGTGATGCCGGGCGTTATGGCCGGCTGCTTGCTGACCTTCATCCTCTGCCTCGGCTACTTCATCACGCCGGCCCTGGTCGGTGGGCCGGCCGATCAGCTAATAGCCAACTTCATCTCCAACTTCATCAACACCGAACTGAACTGGCAGATGGCCGCTGCACTCAGCTTCATACTGCTGGCGCTCACACTCGGGCTGTTCGCGGCGTTCGCGCGCCTGTTCGGCATCGACCGCATGAAGCTGGTCTGAACCATGCTGCTCTCGCCCTACGCTACGCTTTCCGACAAGCTCCGCATGTCGGTGCTGCTGGTTTGGTGCGGACTCGTTCTGGCTTTTCTGGTGCTGCCGATCTTCGTGCCGGTGCCGCTGTCGGTGAATGCCGAAGCGTTCTTCACCTACCCGCTGAAGGGATTTTCCTGGCGCTGGTATCATGAGGTTCTCGGTAGCAGCGCATGGCGCGAGGCGATCTGGCACAGCCTCGTCATTGCCATCGGCGTCACCGTGCTGGCGACGAGCCTGGGCACGCTCGCGGCGGTCGGACTGTCGAGCCCGCGCATGCCAGCCCGGCGCATCGTCATGGCGGTGCTGATCTCGCCGCTGATCGTCCCGGTCATCATCACCGCCGTCGGCGCCTATCTGTTCTATGCGCCGATCGGGCTCGCCAACTCGTTCACCGGCGTCATCATCGCGCAGACCACGGTCGCCGCGCCATTCGTGGTCGTTACGGTCGGCGCGAGCCTCGCCAATTTCGATCGGACGCTGATGCGGGTGGCGGCGATTTCCGGCGCACGTCCGCTTGTTGCGTTCTGGCGCGTCATGCTGCCTCTGATCCTGCCAGGAGTGCTGTCTGGCGCGGCCTTCGCGTTCGTCGCCTCGTTTGACGAGCTGGTCATCGCGCTGTTCCTGGCCGGCCCTGCGCAACGGACGCTGCCGATGCAGATGTTCGTTGGCCTTCGGGAACACCTGGACCCTACGATTACCGCGGCGGCCACACTGATGATGGCGCTCTCCATCCTGTTGCTCATTGTTGCTGACCGGCTGCGCCGGGGACCCGGGAGTTATAGGCGCCGTCGTTTCTAAACTCGGCCTGGGCACTGCCTTTGCAGCGTGGCTGCAACTCGTTGCGTATAGCTGGCTTGATGTCCCTTGGTTGATTCAGGCGCGCTTTGATATGGTGTAATCCCTTGCGGATCAACGAACAGCACTTGAGGTGTGAATATGCGACTAAACAGGATCAAGCAGATGTGGCAAGCCGGCCAATACGTTACGTTGGGCTGGCTTTCCGTCTCGCACGGGTTCACGGCCGAGGTCATGGCGCGGCAGGGATTCGATGCGCTGTGCATCGACCTGCAGCACGGCACTGCTGAAATGAATGACGTGGGGCCCTTGCTGCAGGCGATCTCGCAGACCGACACGGTCCCGGTCGTACGCGTTGCATGGAACGACCCCGCGGCCATCATGAAGGCACTGGATCTTGGCGCCTATGGCATCATCGTGCCGCTGGTCAATAACGCCTCGGAAGCCGCAATGGCAGTGGCCGCGTGCCGGTATCCGCCCGTTGGCATGCGCTCGTCGGGGCCCGTCCGTGCCATGCACTACGGCGGCGCCGACTACGTAACCCATGCCAATGACGAGATCGTCGTCATGGCCATGATCGAGACGAAGGAAGGACTCGCCAACCTCGATGCCATCTGTGCCACGCCTGGCCTTGATGCCGTCTACATCGGGCCAGCCGATCTGTCGTTCGCACTGGGTCTGGCCCCGCGCGGCGATAACCCCGACCCGCTCCATCTTGCCACTTGCGACAAAATCCTGGCGGCAGCGCATAAGCACGGCATCAAGTGCGTCATGCATTGTGCCAGTGCGGCGTTCGCGGCGGGCGCGGTGAAGCGCGGTTTCGACATGGTGATGCTGACGTCCGATCTGTCGTGCATGGTCGCCGGCGCGCGGATGCAGCTCGACGAGCTCAAGTCCAAGACGGTCTGAGGTTGGCTCCTGGGGCGCTAGTAAAATACAGTTCGCCCGGCGCCCCCGGTCGCCGCGACAAGCTCGCCCGAAACCGCCCAGGCCTTATCCGAAACCAGGAATACTGGCGAGGCACGCGATCTCCGAGGCGTCCACCATGCGGCATATGGCATTGCCGCGCGGAGAGTCGGGCGCGAAGTCCTGTCGCTCAGCCTCTTCCGGGGATACGCCCAATTGGGCGGCGCGAGCAGCGAGCAGGCTCGGCGTGCGCTCGGTGCGGGTCGTGCCGGGATGGATGCAGTTGACCGTGATCCCGTGACGGCCCAACTGAACCGCCAGCGTCTTTGTCATGTGCACGAGACCGGCATTGCGTGCTCCGCCGCTGAGATTGCCGGCGTTGCGGGCATTGGCACCGCTGATGTTGATGATGCGCCCCCAGCCTTCCTGCTTCATGAAACGGATGACAGCGCGGGAACAACGCAGCGCTCCGACATACTTCACGTTGAAATCTTGCAGCAAGTCCTCGTCAATGACCGTTTCGATCGGTCCGGTCGCCGTGGCCGAACCCCCTGGCGCTGACCCGCTGTTGACCAGGATGTGCAGGCCGCCCAGTTGCTGTGCCACCTCGGCGACCATGCGGTCCACCTGCTCCTTGCTGGTGACATCGGCTGCGAAGGGAACGACGCGGCGGTTCGTCTCCGCAGCCAACTCGCGAGCTGTCGCCTCCAGAGCCGCCTTGGTCCTCGCGACGATCGCCACATCGACGCCTTCGCGAGCCAATTCCCGAGCGATCGCTTTGCCAATACCCCGACTGCCACCAGTCACGATCGCATGCTTGCCTTGCAATCCGAGGTCCATGGCATTGCCTCCCTATATCGGCGCGCCCGCAATTTGTGGCGTCGCTGTTCATTGTTCTATCTCAGGGATCCTGGTGCAAGGTGTTGTTAGGCGCGTCAATCTTACGACGGGAACTGCCCTGACATCCAGGCGATTGCGGCATGATCTCGAGGAGTTCTGTAGTCGCTATCAATCAGCAGTTGGACAATTACCGGACCAATGTCCCGACAGGCCGGATTCGCTCGCGAACGCAGAACGGACGGCCTCTCATGAGATTCGAACAGAATCTTTCGTGCTGACTAACCATCCAGCTCCGAATAGCGGCGGAAGATGCCGGTCTCCTTGAACGGTACCCGCCGTTCGCTCGCCAGATAGGCCCTCAGTCGCGGCCGTTCTGCCACTGCTTTGTGTAGTGCCGTCACACGCGGCAGCTTCGCCATCTCCCGCTCGGATGCGAGAGGAAACGCAAACCGCAATCCTTCGACCAACTGGAACAAAGACAGATCGGCATAGGTGATGGAGCTGCCTATCAGATGATCCGCTCCCGCCGGGTTCGTTTGTAACAGCCGCTCGAACCAGCCGAGGAACTTCGGCATTCGATCCCTTCGGAAGACCACGGCACGCGCGATTGCCTCATCTTTCTGTTCATGGAACCATTTATCCTCGTCGATCGGATGGTGCGAATTGTACACTTCCTTGACGATGTCGGTAATCGTGAGCTGGATCTGATGCGTCCATAGCCGGCCGTCTTCGTCAGTTGGCGCAAGTCCAACCCGCCCACCCAGATAAATCAGGATCGCCGCGGTGTGGCTGACGATCACTTTGCCGTCGCGCAGGAAGGGAGGGGCGAACGGTATATGTAACGTGCCCTCACCGCGCATCAGAGCCAGCATAGCCGGAACGCCCAGCCCCTCGCTTTCCGACCCGCGTGCCACATCGATATAGTCGGCCCCTGCGTCTTCCAGAGCGAGGCGAACAAACTCGCCGCGTCCCTGGATTTCCGGCCAATAGAAGAACTCGTAAGCCATGGCGCGCCTTTCCAGTCAATGACGGTGCGACCTTACCGTTGCCACCCAATGTCCTGGTCTTCCAGCCGTGCTGTCGCCGTCGACTCAACACCATCGTCAGAGTGGCTATAGCTCCGCCGCCATCTCGGTGGCCAGCGACCGATCTCCATCCCGCTCGTCACCCGCTGAGGGTCCGGCAGAAAACGTGGGTTGCACGCACGTGTCGCACGACCTCGTTGGCTTCCCTGATCCCGGTGGCGGCCATGGCTGGTGTATCAAATCCAATCAGGATAGCGTGGGTTCGCTATTCAGGAACTGGATAGGGTGTGACACGCGTGCAGGACGAAATCTCGTTCACTTGGCCGGCTGCTGGGACTTTGCGAGTGACTTCGCTGCCGAATGGGGGATGCAATATCAAGTTCGTGTTCGCTGATCGATGCGTTGTGCGCTCGATCGGCAGGGGGCGGATCGTCAAGGTCCGGGACATTCCGACAAAGCGCATTGCCCAGCAATGCGAAATAATCATCCGGCACGATGACGATTTCGAAAGCAGCTATGGCATTGTCGACCAGACCCCCAATCCCTCGGCAGGTGGCCCTGGCCGGCTTGTGATGCTGGGGACCATCGTCGAACACGGCACCAAGCTTTATGAGGTCCGGAACGGTGGTATCCTAAATTTCCAGCTTTTCCTCGCCGGCAAGCTGGTCGACCCCAGGAAGTATATACGAACGGAGTATAATCGCGGAACGGACGACTTGCACGACGCAACAGAAGCATAACATGAGAGGAGTTTGCCGTCCCTACCCGCCGCGGCGGAGCACTGATGGACGTCCGAGAGCATCCTGATCGAGGTTTCACCAACGGTGCTGTCGAACAGGCAGAAATCGAGAAAGTAATAATACCAACCTCAGTGAGCGTGACTCAGTCCGGCGCAAGAGTCTTCGCCACCATCGCGGATCCTGCGGCATCCGATCGCCAACCGTCTGGCCCCAGTGGCAGTGGGGCCAGCCCGTAGAAGCGCACCGCGGTCAGATAGTCGGGCAGTGTTTTCGTCACCCAACCCGCCGCTGAAACCCATGCATATTCCCTATCGTGCGCATCGCCGTAGTGAAACAGGCCTGCGATACTGAGCACCATCCGCGCCATTTCCGATGGCGCGAAGGACAGCCCTTCGGCGGCGAGGCGGCAGGTAGGGATCAGGCGGCGCATGACGCAATCGTCCGCATTTTGCGCACCAGCACCACCTTTTCCGCCGAACGGCCGAAGAAGTGATAACCGGAACCGCCTTCCGCCAGCATGTCCAGGAAGGCATCCGGCACAGTGACCCGCACACCGCCCAGCACGTCGACACCACGCCGGAGGAAAGCGTCCGGGTGCAGACCAACCGTTGGACCCACGATGACGACCCGTGCGTTCGGGCGGCACAGCGATAGCAGGTTCTCCAGCGTGTCGTTCAGTAGTGTGGTGCCGGTGATCAGCACGACATCGGCCCCCGGCATGACCTCGCTCGCCTCTCCGGCCGGGCGGAAGTGCTCCAGCTCGTCCGGTTTCAGCGTGGCCGCATCCATCTCCAGCACGGTGTAAGGCTGACCGGCACGCTTCAGTGCCTTCAGGAACGGCACGAAGGCGCCCACCACGACGACATGTTCGCCAGGCTGAATGTCCGCTGCATCATAGGCATCGACGCCACTCTGCAACTCCACATCCGGCGTCGCGCGCCGTTCCCAGCACATCGCAGCGAGCGCATTCATCGTGGCAACTCCAACGGCGCGACGAATGCCGCTGGTCGCCTCGGTCTCCTTTAGCAGGTCGCGGGCGAGTCGGCCCCGCAGCTTGCCGGGGAACGGCATGGCCATCGCGGAGCTTGGGCAGCAGACGGCTTCCGGGATGGAGCGCAATGGCGTCGCGCACGCGCCAGCGGCACCGGTACTGAGCTTCACCCCGGTGAAGAACAGACCGATGACTGCGCGTTCAATCACAATGCGATCGAGCTCGGCACCCAGTATGCGCTGAACCCCCGCGATGGTCTCTGCCAGGATCGGTTCGGTTGGCATGCGATCGACACTCCTCCGCGCCTTATACCGTTGCCTTGGTGTAGCATATCCACCGTACCGTGTCCCGGCACCGTAGCCGTACCCCCTCCGGTTTGGAAGGGCGCTGATCCGGCCTCAGTCGGTTTGATCCACACTGACTTGACGTTCAGGCATTCTTCCAGGTGCTGCACGCCTGACTTGCGGCCATAGCCGCTCATCTTGTAGCCGCGAACGGCACCGCCGGGTTTGTTTCAGCGGCTTCGAGGGAATGAGATTTCCAGCCGGCATATGATCATTGACCACTCATGTCACGCCGTCATACCGCTATTCCTATACGGATATATCATACGATCTGACATCTGTCCATCCGAACTGGATACCGCGTGCGGCTGGCGCTACTGTTCAGCCTAAACGCCAGAAGAGGGAGAAGCGTTCATGAAACAGCGCTCCGAGCCAACACGTCATGTCCTGCGTCGCTGGGCCTGGGTGGCCGCTCTGACGTCCGCAATGGGCGCAGCGCCATCGGCATTCGCTGAACGAACCGAGGTCATGATCGATGACGCTCGGGCATTTCCGGAGAGTCTCACCTCGACCGCGGACGGGACAATCTACATCGGCAGTTTCGTGCACGGTACGGTGTATCGCGCCCTGCCGGGAGCGACGAAGGCGACGCCCTGGATACCCGCCGGCCCTACCGACCTCAAGCGAGGGGTGGGCGTATTCGCTCATGAGCCATCGACTACGCTATGGGTCTGTTCCGCCGATCCCGATCCCAACAACAACACCACTAAGGTCAGAGCCTTCGATCTGAAAAGCGCCGCACTGAAGGGTACGTATCCGTTCCCCGGTGGCGGTTTCTGTAACGACATCGCGGTGACGCATGATGGAACGGCATTGGTAACTGACACGCGCGGCGGCCGGATCCTGGCGCTGAAGCCTGGTGCCGCGACCCTCGCTGTTTGGGCGGAGGATGCCAAATGGTCCGGCATCGATGGTATCGCAATGCTCCCTGACGGCAATGTCCTGTTCAACAACGTGCGGCAAAATCAATTGGTTCGCGTGACGGTGAAGCCTGATGGAAGTGCTGGCTCCGCGACCAGGCTGGAGCTTTCGCAGCCAATCGACGGTCCCGACGGTATGCGGGCCCTGCCGGACGGACGCATTGTCATGGCAGAAAATCGTAGCGGGCGGATTGATGTCGTCCGTGTCTACGGGAGCAAGGCAACCATCGACACGATCAAGGACGGCTTCAAACTGACCCCGACCGCGGTCACCGTGATTGGCAACACAATATGGGTCACCGAGGCGAAATTCGCCTATCTGAACGACCCGAAACTGAAGGACCAGGATCCCGGCCCTTTCAGCGCGGTCGCGGTCCCGCTGCCGCCCCGCTGAGCGGCGTTGCTGATGACACGCAGCGCAGGCGTGATCACAAGGCGGCGGTCCGGCAAGCAGTTCATTCCATTGCGGTCCGCCAGCGTCACCTCCCTGCTTGCCGCTTTACGGCGATCGGAGTGAGTCGGAGTGAATCGGCTTGCGGACGCCGTCAGCGGATCAGTCGACGCCCACCATCACATCGGAAGCTTTGATGACGGCACTGGCCTTCATACCCGGCTTCAATTGCAGCTCCTCCGACGCCTCGTTGGTAATGGAAGCGGTGATCGTCACTGACGGAGAAACCTCGATCGTGACGTGGGTTGTTGTGGCGCCAGGCTTCACGGCCTTGATCGTGCCGGGAACCTGGTTACGGGCGGAAAGCTTCATCTGCAGTCTCCTTTTAGCCACGCATCACTTCTCGCTACAGGCTCGGTGAAGCGCCTGCAAGTGTTTGCGGGCCGCGAGCGCTGTATCGATCTCGATGGCCCGATACCGTTCTATCACGGCCTTGCCCGCGCGCGTGAGGACTGCCCCTCCGCCACCACTGCCGCCTGCTGCCGTCTGAACCACTGGCGTGCCCAGGCTTCGATTAAGATCCTCTACCAGTTCCCAAGTGCGTCGGTATGACATCCGGAGAGCGCGACCGGCCGCTGAAATAGAACCAGAGCGAGCAATCTCCTCCAGGACAGCAACCTTGCCTGGTCCAATGCGAGCGCCAGAGACAAGGTCGAGCCGAATGCTCAGTCGATCACTGGCAGGTGTGGCATCCGTCGAGCCTGGATTTCGTTTTGTCATAACAGGTGACGCCAGCGCCTCCTTTATTCTGGCCTGGGTGAACCGTTTGTGACTGCCCTGCCGATGACGAGTAGTTCGGCATGTCCTTCGGTCTTGGACAGATCCTCAAGTCGACGGAATGAATTGAGCACCTTGCGGCCTTGCTCGATCAGCATCGCGCCGCCGCCCCGCGCTCCCCCACGGATCGGCTCGACGAGCGGCGGGGAAAACGCTGCGTTCGTTGCCGCGACCAGCTTCCAGACATGGGCATAGCTGGCGCCGGTCAGTCGGTGTGCCGCAGAGATTGATCCGGTCTTGTTAATGGCCTCCAGCAGCATCGCCTGAACAGGCCCAATTACCGGCTGGCCATCGACCATCACGCACAGCTGTAATTCGGGTCTTTGGCGCCGGTTGCGCCGCGTCATTGGCATGTGCTCTTGACTCGAATGCCGCTATATCTCAATGGCTACACCGTAGCAAGCTAAGACGGAGCAAGTCAGGAGAGCCGATGCTGCGCCGCGCATTCCTGATTTTGTCGCTGCTGTCCTGGGCTGAAGCCGCGTGGGGCGGCACCGTCGTCGATGCCACCGGCCGCAGCATCGCGATCCCGGAGCAGATCTCGCGCGTCGTCCCGGCTGGCCCCCCGGCCGCCATTCTCTTGGCGGCATTAGCGCCCGACCTGATGCTTGGCTGGCCCTCGTCGCTGTCGGACAATGCTCGTTCCCTGCTCGCACCGGAGGTGGCAAAGCTGCCGCAGGTCCCCCGGCTGACCGGGCGGGACGATGTGACTGACAAGATTGTCGCACTGAAGGCCGACCTGATCCTGGACTATGGCGACGTCTCGCCGCGCTATGCCGATCTCGCCGAGGCAACACAGCAGCGAACGGGCATACCCACGCTGTTGCTCGACGGGTCTTTGCCGGCGATCCCCCACGCGCTCCGCTTGCTCGGCAACATTCTGCATCGCGAGGAACGCGCAGAGATGCTGGCCAGGATCAGCGAGGCGCTGCTCGCGTCGCCGCGCCGGCCGGCCACATCGCTGCGCGTCGTTTGCGCGCGTGGGCCGGACGGTCTCACAGTGGTTGCACCCGGGTCCGATCTTGCCGAGACCTTCGCGCGTGCGGGTTGGCAGATCGTGGCGCCGGAGGGTCAGGGGCCGTCGCGACAGGCGACCTTGGCCGACATCCGCGCGCTCGATCCCGATGTCATCGTGTTCACCGATCCGGCGATGCACACCACGCTCGCCGAAGCAGAAGTCATGGCGCTCGTTGCGCGCGGTTCGCGAAGGCCACGCCTTCGTTGCCCCCAACCTGCCTTTCGGCTGGTTCGATGAACCACCGTCGATCAATCGGCTCCTGGGTCTCACCTGGCTCGGCGGCGGCGATCCGCGAACAGTTGCGGCGCTGTTCAATGCCGTGGTCTACGGCCGCGTGCTGGCGCCATCACAGCTTGATCTCGCGGTCGCCGGCGCCCACTCCCTGCAACCATAAAGCCTGCAACGATAACGAGGGTACCTTGATGCGCTTTCTGCTGGCACTCTGCCTCTTGCTCGCACCACTTGCGGCACGAGCGCAGGAGCTGACGGTGTTCGCCGCCGCCAGCCTGACCGATGCAATGAAGGACATCTCGGCACAATGGGCGCAGGCAGGGCACCAGCCGCTGCGCATGTCTTTCGGGTCCAGTTCGACCTTGGCGCGCCAGATCGAACAGGGCGCGCCCGCCAATGTCTTTGCATCTGCCGATGAGAAGTGGATGGACTATTTGGCTGACAAGAAGCTGATCGTTCCCGGCACGCGCAAAGATCTTCTCGGCAACGATCTCGTCCTGGTCGTACCAGCCGATAAGCCGCGACACGTCACCATTGGTCACGGCTTCAATCTGGTGGGAATGCTCGGACCCAACGGCCGCGTTGCCACCGGCGATCCGGCGCACGTGCCGGTTGGTATCTATGCCGAGCAGGCGCTGAAGAGGCTTGGGATCTGGGATACCGTGTCGCCACGCCTCGCCCGTGCGGACGATGTCCGATCCGCTTTGCTGCTAGTCGAGCGAGGCGAGGCGCCGGCTGGTATCGTGTATGCGACGGACGCCGCCGTGTCGAAGGCCGTCATGGTTGCGGGCACCTTCCCCGCCGATAGCCACGATCCTATCTCATACCCGTTCGCGGTGGTGCAGTCGGGCGATACACCAGAGGCACACGCGCTGATGACTTACGTGTCCGGCTCGCAGGCTCGCGCCATCTTCGTCAAGCGCGGCTTCAAGGTCGAATAGCCTGATCCTTTCAGCGGAGGAGTGGGAGGCTGTCCGTCTGACGCTGGGTGTGGCAGCACGCGCTGTCGGGTTCGGCCTGCCACTCGCTGTTCTTACTGCATGGGTGTTGGCACGCTTTCGCTTTCTCGGCCGCCCCATTCTGAACGCGCTGGTGCATCTCCCGTTGGTGCTGCCGCCCGTCGTGACGGGCTGGCTCCTGCTGATCACGTTCGGCATGCGCGGCCCTATCGGCTCCCTACTCTATGACTGGTTCGGTGTGCGGTTGGTTTTCACGACAGCGGGTGCCAGCCTGGCGTGCGCGGTGATGACGTTCCCGGTAATGGTGAGGGCCATTCGGTTGTCACTGGAATCCGCCGACCCGGGGCTGGACCAGGCAGCCCGATCACTTGGCGCCGGACGGCTCGATCGCCTGTTCAATGTCACGCTCCCGCTTGCCTCGCCCGGCATTCTGGTTGGCGGCATTGTCGCCTATGCGACCTGCCTCGGCGAATTCGGCGCTGTCATCACGTTCGCCGCCAATATCCCTGGACAGACGCAGACGCTGCCGCTGGCGATCTACTCCGCGCTGCAGGTGCCTGGCGGTGAGACCAAGGCGGCGGAATTGTCGCTGGTATCGGTGATATTGGCGCTGATCGGCTTGTTGCTGTCGGAGTGGATTGGCAAGCGACTGAACGTCGCCCTCGGCCGATGGGCCTGAGCGTCCTGCTGCACCACCGGTTCCCATCGGTTCAGATGGACATAGCGTTTGAAGTGCCGACGCCGGGTGTGACGGTCCTGTTCGGACCTTCTGGCGCGGGCAAGTCCACGATCATCTCGGCGGCGGCGGGCCTGCTGCGCCCCGACGAATGCCGCATTGTGATCGATGGTCAGTTGCTCGCCGATACGGCGTCCGGTGTTTGGCTCGCCCCAGAGCGAAGGCGCATGGGCCTGGTCTTTCAGGACGCTCGGTTATTCCCGCACATGTCGGTCGCGACCAATCTGCGCTTTGGTCTTCGCCGTGCAGCACCGGGACCGGTGCAGTTCGATGAGGTGGTTGAACTGCTCGGCATTGGAGCACTGCTGAGCCGTCGCCCGCATACGTTGTCGGGGGGTGAGCGTCAACGTGTCGCGATCGGCCGTGCATTGCTGGCACAGCCGCATCTGCTGCTGATGGACGAACCACTGGCGAGTTTGGATTCCGCCCGAAAGGCGGAGATCATGCCGTATCTGAGGCGTCTGAAGACCGCGTTGCGATTGCCGATCCTTTACGTCACCCATTCCTTCGATGAGGTAGCGGAACTCAGCGACTCGCTGGTGCTGATCGAAGCCGGGCGGGTGATCGGCTGCGGTCCATTGCCACAGATCGCGGGACGGGCGGACCTGCCCCTGGCACAGCGCGACGATGCGGGAGCGCTGCTGCTCTGCCGTGTCGTGCAGCACGATCCGGTGCGCCAACTGTCTCGCGTGGAGGGCGGTGGTGCAACGCTATGGGTGCCACTGTTGGACGTGCCGATCCGCGGGGAATGTCGCGTGCGCATCCCCGCCCGCGAGGTGATCCTGGCCGCGAAGGCACCAGAATCCATCAGCCTGCACAACATCGTGCCCGGCGAGGTTCGGCGTATCACCGACGATGCCCGCGGACATTCAGTCCTAGTAGAGATCGCGTTGGCAAGCGGCACCCTGATCTCCCGCGTCACCTCCGACGCCATCGTCAAGCTTGCATTGAGTGCAGGGAAACCGGTGCTCGCGTTGATCAAATCCACCTCGATTGAGGTCATCGACACCTAAGCAGGGACGGGTTGCGGTTGGACCTGTATCCTACCCCGACACTTTCAAAGCAATCCTGCATCGCGATGCAGCCCCAGCAGACCTAAACACGAGTCAATGCCAGAACGTCACCCGCAGCGCGTCTCTCGCCATCACCACGCTGTCGTGACTGGTGCGCAGAGTCCGTCACACGCCTCTCCGACGCACGTTATCCAAATCTGCCCGGCAGATTTCGCTGAATGCCACAAGCGGGTCGGGGCCGAGCCTCTTGGACAGTGCACCCTTGGCGGTTACCGGAGCTCGACACTCGGCTTCAGCGCAATCTCGACGAGGCACCGCCATCTTCAGCGTAAGGTCCGGCACGACTATGGCGGCCCGCGTGTCGGGCGCGACATCGGCCTGCACCGTCACCGTGGGCCACCGGTCGCGGTGCCAGACCATCGGACATTCCAGACCGGTACTCGACGGACGCGATCTGGCTCAGGGGAACGGTCTGTCCGTTCGACAGCGGTAAGCCAGTCCAGCGGCCAACAAGAGGCCGACCAATAGCGCGATCCGTCCGGTCTTCCCCATGAGACTACGCCTTTTTGCTGCCGCCGTTACCTTCGGCATGAGGACGCCGGAAGCGGAGTGAAAAGCGTTCATATCGCGCTGAACCGGCCGTTCGTTTGACGTTCAGCCTGGCTTCAGATTGCGCCACAGACCGCGACCGCGCGGCTGCGCGACCTGCAGCGAGGGCGTGGTCATGAGGTGACGGGCCGGGGGAGGTTCGTGCGTCGCGCTATGACCTGCGCCACATCGATTGCAGCAAAATGCGCACAAATCACATGCCTACAACCTCAATTATCCCTGCCGCTGGCTAAACCCATCTTCCCGGTCGTCAGCAGGGGCATTCCGCCCCGAACGAGCCCCCAAGGGGCCGAGGAGAAAGACCATGAAAACCATGCTGCTTGCCGCCGCCGCCAGCCTCAGTCTTGTGGCGTCAACAGCCGCCTATGCCGACGGCGGGCAGGGCACCGAGCCCAACACCTTCTTCACCCAGTTGCCGGGCGTGGTCGCCCAGGCTGACGTGCCGCATGCGCCCACCTATGCCCAGAACCGGCCGGTGCAGACCCAGCAGGCTCAGAACGGACAGGCGGTGCACACCTACGTGACCCAGTCGAGCCACGGCACCTGGCTGTTCCCGCCGAACGCCAACCAAGGCGCCAACAGCTAACCACCCCCGCACAACGCCGCAACGCGGAGAGGCCGGCACCGCGCCGGCTTCACCGGTCAGAACCTCCGCGCGCCGCAAGGCGAGAAGGAGAACACGATGCTTCCATTGACGATCGCTATGGCCTCGGTGGTGTGGGCGACGATTGGGTATGCGCTCCTCAGTCCAAATCCGCCGGCTCCCGACAAGGACGCGCACCTCTGACCGGACCTCACCCCTGGCGTGCTGGGCGCACTGAAACACTGTGTAGCGGCGTGAAATCCTTCACCAAACCGCTTCAGCGCCTCCAGCCGGGCATTGCCCCTCGCGTCAGCAGTTGCTGACGCGAATGGGAAGCTCCACAGAGGCCGCCAAAGCCAGGAATGTCCAGCTCGCCTACACCAGAAATTGGCGGCACCAGGCCGCTAGCCAACGGCCCGCGGCGCAGCCGCGTGACTGATCCATCCCGACTGCTAGATCAACGGTGCTGCTACGCAGCTAACGCCTTGGTGGCTTTGATGGGTAGTCGAAGCACCCGGCAGAGAGCGGACAGATTTTGATCACGCGGCCGAACCCGATCCGTTTCCCAGAAATATATGCTTGCCGTGCTGACGCCGACCTCTTCAGCAACTTCGGCGACAGACAGGCCGCGCCTGAGTCGCGCGTCTCGAAGAAGGCGAGATAGACTTGGCTTACGAGGCACTACAATTCCTTTCGATAAGGGCGTGTCCAACAGCTAGCAATCGATGACTGCGCTATCAAGAGGCTGTGTTTTCGCGTTGAACTTAAGAAGCCACAAAGCACTGCTCGGCATACCAATGCGGGTAGCCGTCGCCTTACTGATTCTAATCGCCTCCAGGGAAGCGCAGGCGCAGTACCTGTGGGGTTACCAGGCATATGGTCCTGCCGATCCCCCGAATGCCGATCCCTACGCAGCAACTTCACGACATACTGCCCAGGCTATGCTGGACGCGCACAATGCCGTTCGAGCCGCAGTTGGGGTTCCGCCCCTGGTCTGGTCACCCCAGCTAGCCAGAGTGGCTCAGGATTGGGCCAACTACCTCGTCGCCACGGGAGAGTTACGGCATCAGCCCAATAACCGATACGGGGAGAACCTTTACTCCATCTCGGGCGGGGCAAGTTCGCCTGCACAGGTGGTGAAGCTCTGGGCGGAGGAGGCGCGGAACTATGACGTTCGCACCAATACCTGTACTGGCATCTGCGGACACTACACTCAGATTGTATGGCGAGCCACGCAGACCTTAGGCTGCGGCGAGGCAAGGAACTCCTACCGGCAGATCTGGGTTTGCGAATATGATCCGGCAGGGAACGTCGTTGGCTATAGACCATATTGACTGGGCTCGTTCATCCCTGACTGGCGCTGATGGATGGTTGATCGGCCACAACGGCATTCCTGTCGTCAGAGTCGTTGGTCGGCGGTGTAGTTCGGTGTGGCCGTTGACCCGAGATCTTTCCTCAGCGTGGTATTTGTCGTAAATGAGCGGTC
Source organism: uncultured Alphaproteobacteria bacterium (assembly GCA_963758595.1). Lineage (GTDB taxonomy): Bacteria > Pseudomonadota > Alphaproteobacteria > Acetobacterales > Acetobacteraceae > JAMXLO01. The sequence continues at coordinate 228,036 of CAVWWB010000016.1, read as the reverse complement.
ACATGCGATTTTTTCCTTCTCGTTATCGCCGCCATACCCGTGAGTCCCATTGCCCCTCCGAGCTGCCCCAGCAGCTTATGCAGCTGCTTCGTTAGGCATCGTCGGCAAGGCTGCAGGCAGCAAGCTGGCCGTCCCAGCCACGCAGCATGACCCCCGTCCATCGCACCGCTTCCCGATCGGTGCCGGACAAAGAATCACATGCGATTCGCACTGCGCAAACCCTGCCACGCCTCAACCAGTTGTGGGTGATCGAAAGGGTCATCGGATGGATACGAACCAGCGCGGGGTCATGCCCATATTCTGGTGTAAGGCCGGCGGAACGGTGCCGCCGCCAAGCGCTCCTTTCGAGAGGCTGCTAAGCGCCGCTCTGCGATCGCCGGCCAATCCTAGCATTGATCTCCTATTCGCACCCGTGCGATCTGGTCTCCGTCTTCATCTTGGACCAAGATCGCAAAGCCCAGCCAACTGGTGTCGACCGCTAATTCTCTCGCTATGGTGCAGGCATAGGCAACTGCCTTGTCAACAGTTAAGAAATAGCCGCCATTCTCATCTGCAAACATGGCCTCCCTGCCGTTGCTGACATGGAAACAGTATCGCGATCCGCCATTGGCATTTCCAACATCTGGCTGCCGACTTTTCCACGTCATGAATCTCGACCTGTCACGAAACTGGGCCGTGGCTTCATATGCTTTCTGCTGGCAGGTTTTAAGCTGCGATCGTTCCTTGGGATCGGTGACGACAAGCATTGCCATCGGACGGTCCAAGTAGGTAACTTCGACCGACAAAGGCGCCACAGTGACCGCGTAGCCGAGCCATTGGCCGGCTCTTCGAACAATCATACGTCCAACGGTGGGATCGGCTCTGTTCGCAGCAGCGGCGGCAACTAAGGCAAGAAGTTCGCTGGTATCAGAGTGCGTCGCGGCAACGAGCCGGCCGTTCCGTGCAAGTAATCCATCGCTTCTTCGTAGAAGTCGGGCCGCCTGCCTGTTCAGCTGCGTCATTCGTCCGTCGGCTTCGGAGATAATCACGCCAGCCGAAAGCTGATCAAGTGATTGGAGATCGACACAGGACCGCCAGCCAATTCTGCGGAGCTCGCTGTGCAACCAGGCCGCATTGGACAGCGGCCCATAAAGCCTCTTCAACAGCCTTTCAGATCCCGATGAGAACTCACTAGGACCCATTTTCTGGTGCAGCCCAATGTGAGCGGTGCTCGCCACGCCACCCGCGAGCCGAATGCCCAAAATATCGCGGACGCCGGATTTGACAACAAAATCGTTGTACCATTCGTTCCTATCCAGAATAGCCTTGGGAAGGCATTCCGTCAGTCTGGTCCACGTCTGGGGCGGAGCCGTATTGAGGAGAGGCGTATACGGGTCGATTGCAGCGTAATATTGCATGAACTCGAGCGTGAGTTCGTTGCTCGGTCCTGACAAGCAGGCCCAATCGACGTGCCGGACGCGTTCGTTGGAGACAAAATAAGCAGCGCCTACCGCCCCAACGGATTCAGTCAGCAGTGCAAGCGCGTCGGACCACAAGTGAGGCGCGACCGCCGCGTTAGTGATCGTGGCCTCAATTCGTGCGATATCTGAGCACATCACAGACTCTCCGAGGTCCATGGGCATTGGGCCGCGCCGGCCTTAATGGCTGTCAAGAGGCCGTCCGGCGGATTGCGATCCGGAATTGTGGCGGGCGGCTGTGTGCTGATTTCGCCTACCCCAGTTATCCGAATGCGACTCTCCTGATAAGGCGAAAAAGCGTCGGCTGCGTCATAGGCGGGGAACAGCATGAGGAGTAATAGCCGGCAGCAGCAGAACCAGCGGACCAATCGCCGTGACACCACGGAGCACGATCGGCCACCAACCTTGCGGAACCCTGTGCTCATCGTGCTTGCAAGCCCTATGGCTGGCCAAGGCGCTCGTTGCCTAACCATGGATCGGGCCGGAGTGAGCTCAATGGCAGGTCCTCCAGCCGTCTTTCGATCTGGACTTCGTGCACCCGAACTGCCTCGGCGCCGCGCGCTGTCAGGATTCACCTCCCGATGACGACAAACATCTCGACCAGGCACAGCAGACGCGCCAACTCCGAACGTTGCATTGATCACGATCAACTCCTGCGCACGGACAAACGATGAGTACAGGCGGTTGAAGAGTCGGTGAGACTTGACGCTAGTCAACGTGGTCGCTGAGGAGTTCTGGCGATCGAAACTGCCAGCGCCGCGGCATGAGCGCTGCGCACCGGTTCGTGGGGACAAACAACTAAAGCAATTGGCGCCTACGCCTCGGTAGAAAATTCACGGCTTTATTCTGTGCAATTGCCGGATTGATTGCGATCGGGGTGTGTCGACTTCAGCCGGCGGACCGGTGCTAACCTACTCCGATCTTCGTCGCTGCTGGACGATTTGACCAGGTTCAAGCACGCCGAAGTCGCTCGACCTCGTCCCAGCGCTGGCAGGACGTCCGTTATCCACACCGAGGCCCAAGCCGCAAGATCTCGCGGATCGCAGCGGCACGGCTCGGCATACGGTAGCGGAAACGGAAGTCGTCGAGTGCTGCCAATTCCCATTGGGACAGCATGATTTGAAGTCTTTCGCCGCGCTCCCTGTTCTGTGACATGGCGAACCCAATCCTGCGCGGTTGACAAAATACCTCTGCCAGTAACGGCAAGATAGCCGCTTACTCACTATGACACTAGTTTGGCAAGGCAGAAGTTCAAGCCGTCACCGGTCTGTCCGTATAAGGGGTTCTCTGCAGGAAGTGAGTTAATTCGTTGAAAAACTTAGAGAATTGATTTGCAATTGCCCGCCCGCAGTTCGATAAACGCGGCTCGTATGCGCGCAAGCTGTAAGGCCGGGCGGCTATTCCGGGGAAGAATGAGGATGACCCGCTTCTTCTTTCACGTACGCGACCATTCGAACGCGTTCGACGACACCGAAGGAGAAGTCCTTCAGGGGCGCGCGGCCGCTGCGGTCAGGGCCGAACAGATCGCCCGCGAACTTGCCGGCGACGGTGATAGCTATCGCGGTTACCAGGTCGTCGCGGTGGACGAGTCGGGCAACGAGATTGCCAATTGCCCGATTGCGCCTTGCGCCTGCCGCGCTCACTCGGAGCGGGAGAGCGTCGGGCAGCCCGACGTCAGTGCAGCAACCGCCTGTCAGCCGCAAGTTGTTCGTTGAGTGACTGGTACAACAGAGCGAAACCCTGCATGACCGACAGGTAGTCCTTCTGCCGCGACGCAAAGCCGTGTGCCATTTGCAGCAGCTCGGGATTGTTCGCTTCCAGCTCCGCGACGACATCCATGGTGAAGGTTTCGGGACCCTTGCTATCTATAGTCCTGACGATCATGTCCCGAGTTTGCGCGGTCACCCTCGGCAGGGGGCTCAGCTTGCCGCCTTCGTCGCTGGGCGCGGCGGGTGCGAGAAGCAGCCGATAGAACATGCCGAAGCCGATCATGATCCTGCGATCGTCACCGAGACTGCGAGCACATCGGCTGGCCATGTCCAGCAGTTCGGGATTGCGCCGTCTCAGGTCATCCTCGATCTCGGCCATGCAGGCCTGAGGCCCGCGGTCATCAAACTCTCTGGCAATGCGTTCACGGGTCAATGGCGTGACGGGCGGCAATAGGCTCACTGCAAAATCCTCGCGTCGTTCGATGGCGCCAGGGAATAGCCTCGGGCTGCACATCGCGCAATCGCGAGCACGCTGCAGAGTACTGCCTTACCTGTGCCGGCCACAACCGACACTGCAAGGACGAGAGTGTTGGCGGGAAGATTTCCCTCCCGCCAGCAGGCAAGGCGGCAGTGATTACGCCGGCAGCGGGGTCAGGCTGAGGGCAACACCCTTGGTGTAGGTGATCTCGACCGGGTGACCGGTCTTCAGTGTCTTCAAGACCGCGACCGTTGACGGATCGTGCAGCACGATAGTCTGCACCTTGTCGTTCGCATCGGTAAACGACAGCGTATTCCTTGGCTGATCGACCGCCACCACCTTACTAACGCTGTGAATCTGCTCGCCAGCGGTCGCAGGAGCACTCGCTGCGGCGGAGGCCGGCGCCCCATGGTCTCTCTCAGGATTTGTGAGGCGCACCGCGGCCGCTTCGATATACCTCGCGAGCACTCGGTCGCCTGGCTTGAGTTGCTCCAAATTCTGCAACTCTGGCCCGGCATTCAGTGTGACCAGGCTCTGATCCGGGAGCCGCAAAAGAATCTGGCGGGTCTGCGGATCGACCGTCTCTACCACCGCCGCCGCCTCGGCAGTGTAGAACACCCCAGCCACGTGGGGTTGAACTGTCGCAGGCTGGCTAACGGCTGATTGCAAGCTGGCACCGAACCCGGCCAGACCGAGCGCCGCCACAAGCATGGCCAACGGCTTGCTCAACATCACACCCACTCCTGTATTCGCATCAGGGGCTCACGATCAGTTGGTTGTCCACGCTGATGACACCCGGCGCCTGCCATGCGGCGCGCGCTGCCGCCTCCTTCTCGGCCCAGGACCGTACCGTGCCTCGCAACACCACTGTGCCGCCATCTGCCTCGACGGTTACCCGGTTTGCGTCGAGCTCCGCGCTGCGGCGAAAGGCTTCCTCGATCCGGTCCTTGATCGCGCTGGGCGGAATTCGTGGCTGGAGGTGGATGAGGTTGGTGACACCCTTGACGCCACGCAGATAGCGGACTGCTTCTTCGGCCCGCTCGCGCTGATAGTTCCATTCGACGGAGCCTTCCAGCGTGAGCCAGCCGTCCCTGACCACAACGCGAATGTGATCCGACGAGTAGGGCAGCCGGTTCTGAATGGCTGAGACCGCATCGCGGGCAATCTCCGGATCAGGCCGCTGATTGAAGATCGGCAGCCGCACCTCGATGTCGTTCGCTACGGCAATAACACCGGCGACGCGCTTGGCGGTCTTTTCGGCTTCCCATTTCTGCAGATAGCTGCGCACGTAGCCGCTCAGCGTGACTGCCGCACTCTTTACCGCCACCGCGATGTCGGTGGCGTCAATATCCGGATTTACATGCAGCTCGGCTTCTACGTCGCGCTTAATGTCGAGGTCAGATCTCATTCGATCACCTGTCTGTCTTGAGGTTGCACTGGGCACGGCTAGCCGTGCCACGGCCCAGCCGAGCTGACTGAAGACTAATCAATGGCGCAGGCATGCGCCTTGACCGCCGTCAACTCCCACCAATTGATGCCCGTCAAGGTGCGGCCCGGCGTCTTGCCGCATTGTCGGTCGTGATTCGCTCAACCGGAGGCGGCCATGACAGTGCGCATGCTCGAGAAGACCGAGTGGCACGGCTATTTCGATCGCATGGCGAAGGCGCTGCTCGGCAAGCGCGCCGAGATCGAAGTCGCATCGCTCGAACTGGGCGATCAGATCGAGGCGGAGTGGGTAGCCCTGCTGGGTGTCGCCTACAATTCCAAGAACGATGTCCTGGAGATCGCTGTTGACGGTCTCGACCACCTCGTGCCGAAACCACGGCAGATCTATGTCGATGAAGGGTTGGCGGGACTGGACAGCTTCGAGGTGGTCGGTCACGCCGGCGTCCGTCACATCGTGCGGCTCCGCGAACCATTGATGCTTCCCGCCGCATCAACCGCCGGTCGATGACATGGACATACCATCAGTGTCGCTCGCCCGATATGACCGCTATACGCCGGAGCTTCGCGACAAGATTGCCCAGGCTCTGCGGACGCCATCTGCCGCAGCAGGCTATCAGGTCCTGACCCCGCCATTGCTGCGCGACCTTGCTGGTACTGTGTCCGGGAGCGAACCGATCCTGAGCCTATACATCCAGCTCACACCAGACCGCAGGGTAGGCGGAGCATGGCGCAGCTACCTGTCGTCCTTGTCGGAGGCGTTGCTGAAGCCCGTCCAGGACAAGAAGGTCCGGCACGCCTTGGAGCAGCAGGTCGCACAGGTCAGTCAGGCGATGGAGGACGAGTTGCCGGCGCTCGGACGCGGGGCCGCATTCTTCTCCTGTCGAACGGCAGGTCTGTGGCGGCAGATTGCTGCGCCGTTGCCACTGCCCGACAGTGCGCATGCGGCCGCGCAGCCCTATATCCGGCCGCTCGTCCGTATGCGGGACGAGCATGACCGCTTCGTTATCGCATTGCTGTCGGAGGAAATCAGCCGCTACTTCGTCAGCCAGGTCGGCCACGTTGCAGGAGGTACTCGAAATCCACGGCATGAATATCCGGCGGATGGTGGCCAATCACGGGCGGACGGAAATCCACGGCTATGACGTGATGGAGGCGGCATCGGCCGACGCCCACATCCTTGCAGGCGCCGCGGAGCAGGTGATGTCGCGGTACGAAGCGCGTTACCTGATGCTGGCCGAGGCGAAGGATCTGCGAGCCTCAGTCATTCATCATCTCAGCAAGGCGATGCAGCAACGGATCGGCGGCGAGTTTGCAGTGGATGTCCATGCAGGGCCGGTGGACGTTGCAGCGGCTGCCGAACCCGTGCAGCGCGCCATCGAAGAGCGTGAAGAGATCGGCACGGTACAGGCATTGCTCGATGCCGGGCCGAAGGGCGCGGCGCATGGGATGCAGGCTACACTTGCCGCATTGTGGCAGCGTCGTGTGGCCACGCTCGTGGTTGATGACATGTATGCTGCGCCTGGTGCACGCTGTCGCACCTGCAATGCGCTGTTGCACACACCGCAGGGACCCTGCCCCGTCTGCGACAGCAATCGCATTGATGCCGTGGACGATGTGGTCGAACTGGCGATCGAACAGACGCTCGATGAAGACGGGGCCGTCGAACTGGTGCGCAGTGCTGCGGCGCGCCGCATGCTGGCACCGATAGGACCGCTGGCGACACTGCTGCGCTGGTAAAGGAAAGTGGCGGCGCCAAGCGCCGCCAAGTTTAGGGGAGGAAACGCCAGAGGTCCTGAAATGCGTCGGACCTCACGGAAATACTGCCTTGCAGGCATCGGCCTCGCATTGACACCCGTCAATCCGTCGCATCACGTGATTGCGCGGCCTCGCGTTCATGACGATCTCAATGGAGCTGACGCCCTCAAATTGATTGGCCGCCCACGCATGCACGCGGGCGGCCAAAGCCTGGGCGTCGCTGGGTCAGTGCTTACTCGGCTGCCGCGGCTTGCTGGGCCGGCGCACCAGCGGTCTGCTGCGACCCATCCGTGGCGACGGGTATTCGGTGCACCTTCTGTTGCATCTCCTCCGGTTTTGGAATGACGACAGTCAGCACGCCGTCCTTGAACGATGCCCGGATGTTGCCGGGATCGGCATGGAACGGCAGCCGTAGGTAGCGCGCGAACCTGCCGTAGGAGCGCTCGGTCAGATGATAGTCACGTCCCTGTTCCTGGCCCTGGCCCTGCTCCTGGCCCTGCTTCTGCTGCTGCTTCTCGCCGCGAATGGTCAGGACATCGTCGGCGAGGCTAACCTCGACCTTGCCAGGATCGATGCCGGGGAGTTCGGCCGTGACCTGCATCTCCTTGTCCGTCTCGCTGACCTCGATCTGTGGGGTCACGACAACCTCCAGAACAGGCGTCGGAACCGCCATGGGAAACCGCGGCCACATCGGCCCAGTAAAGAAGTCATCGAACAGCCGGTTCATCTGGCGGCGGAACGGCATGAACGGGTCGCCGTCATCCTGTCGACGGGCCATCGGGTGATAGCCAGATTGCGGTTGTAGAGATGTGCCGCTCATGAAGCAGTTCTCCTCGTGTGAATAGGGTTGCTGGTGGTCACACGCTGATGGTGATCCGATTGTCCACCTTCAAGACGCCGGGCGCTGCCCACGCAGCACGCTCCGCCTCTCGGCGCTCCGCCCAGGAGCGCACAGTCCCGCGCAGGATGACTTCGCCACCGTGCGCTTCCACCGTGATGTTGTGGGCATCAATCTCCGCGCTGCGAGTGAACGCGTCCTCGATCTTCCGCTTGATCTCGGAAGGCATCACGACCGGTTTCAACTGGATCGAGTCGGTAACCCCCTTCACCCCCTTGATCCGCCGAACCGCTTGCTCGGCGCGTTCGCGCTGGTAGTGCCATTCGACCTGCCCCTCCAGGGTCACCCAGCCGCTGTGAACAAGCACTTTGATGGATTCCCAGCTATACGGAAGCTGCGCCTTCAGCGCGGCGACCGCGTCGCGAGCAATGTCGGGGTCAGGCCGTTGATCGTATTCCGGCAAGCGTACTTCGATGTCGTTCGCCACGCCGACCACGCCGGCTATCCGCTTCGCGTCCGCCTCTGCCTGCAATTTTTGCCCATAGCTTCTGACGAAGCCCGTCAGCGTCACGACACCGCTCTTGACCGCCACGGCGATGTCATTCGAACTGATGTCCGGATCCCAGCGCAGTTCGTCTTCGACGTCCCGCTTTATATCGCTGTCGGATCTCATGATCCCTCCTCAAGTGGTCAAAATGCCCCCTGCGCCGACGGCAAGGGCGCAAGAGGATCATCGGTGCACGCGCCGAGTTCTGCCATGATGGGCGTCAAGTTCTGTGACTTTATTTGAGGTGGCCTGGAGCAAGCCGGAGGCCCGGTGTTGGCCGGGGAAATCGCAGCACCGCCTCTGTGCCAAACAGAAGCATGGACCGGCGCCAGGCAATCGAACCGCCCAGGATATCGGCGAGGCCGCGAACAATGCTACGACCGAGCCCTGTGCCTGGCGCAACATTGTCTGGCCCCTTGCCATCATCCGCGACCTCGAGCACGCCTTCCTCGCGCGCCGCATCCCAGTGCAGTGAGATCCGGATGGTTCCTGAGTCCCTGCCGACGAAGGCATGGCGCAGCGCATTCATCACCAATTCTGAAGCGGCAAGCAGCAGCGCCCGGCGTTCCTTCTGCTCCAACATCAGCGGCTGAAGGTCGAGCCAAAGGTTCACCGAACCGACCGAGTGACCAAAGATTGCGATCAGACCATAGGCGATGTTCTTCAGTTCCGGCGCACAGGGAAATGGCCCGCGACCATCAAAGCGATCCAGGCTGCGGTAGGTCTTCGCCAACATGTTGGCTTGTCTGATGGTCTCGGGAGGCTCATTAGAACCGATCCTGCCCCGATCGATCAGCCGATGGAGATTTGTGGCAATCTGTTCGAGGTTTGCTGCGCGATGTGCCGCCTCTGCCATCCACACCGTAACAACTGGAATCCATGGCTTGACCCATGACGGAACCTCCCTTTTTTGCGGATCTCTGAGCAAGTGCTGACAGGACGCCTATATCTCGCGCGCAACGCCGGCGTGCCGCCCTTCCTGGAGCCTGTGGCGATCCATGATCTTCACCCGCCTTGGACCGGCCAGGGAGATCAGGCCCCCATGCCTAAGATCGGTAAGGGAACGGCTAACGGTTTCCACCGATAGCGCGAGATATTCGGCAATGTCATAACGCGATGTCAGCAACATGAGCCGGTCGGTCGGCAGCTTCGAAGTCCGCTCTGCCATCTTGAGCAGGAACGCGCCGACCTTTTCGCGCGCCGTAGTCCGTCCCAGGATCAGGATCAGTTCCTGCATTCGCGAGACCGCGTCGCGCGCCATCGCCTGCACCTGCGAGCCGATCTCGGGATTGGTCCTGGCGAGCGCCTCGACGCTCTTGCGCGGATAGCAGGCGACCACGGTATCATTGACCACTGCGTCCAGCGTGCAGTAATGAGGCGAATAGGGTGAGCTGCCAAGAAAGTCATTTGGCAACAGTAAGTCCAATATTTGGCGACGGCCACCAGGCAGCACGATATAGAATTTTGCTGCGCCGGATCTCACCCTATACCAATACTCGCCTTCTCCTTCCCAGCTGTGAATCTCTTCTCCACGGTTTCGCTTCTTGATGGTGGCGACCGAGTCCAGGTCCTCGGACCGCAGTCGCCCATCGGTCACGGGCAGGTCATGATGCCTTGAGTGGATCAGCCTGGCAGAGCTCGCTACGTGCCACATCGCGATTCACCTTCGCTCAAAGTGACGGTGGCACCCGCCGGCGGTAGCGCCGACGGGCGCTTCAGAGGCTGGTGAAAATAATGGTCCGACCTGAGCTCGGGTAAATTCGGCTAATCCACGTATGGTAGAAGTACGTACCCGTCCATGAGGCATGCAGCGGGACATGGTCGGTGAGGCACGCCCGACGTCATCTCGTGGAAGATTTTCCGGAGACCCGCGCATCACCTTCGATGATGCCGAGGATGTCCGGCTCCTCCAAAATCAATCGATCCTCACCGTCGATGATGACTTCCATCCCCCTCCCCTGGGCGAACAGCACGCGGTCGCCTGGCTGGACGCCGAGTGGACGCATCGTACCGCTGTCGTTGGGTACCCCTGTCCCGACTGCGAGTACCAACGCTTCGACGGGCTTTTCCTTGGCCGTGTCTGGAATGATAACGCCTGCCGGTGTCTTTTCCGGCGCCTCGACCCGTTTGGCCAGGACACGGTCGAGCAATGGCCGAAAGTGATGTGTCATGCCGCTCTCCATGCTCTTTTACCCGTAATGGAATTCCGGCAGCTTGCTCAGAGCATCCTTGCTTGCGCCTGGGAGGATGATCTTACGTCCCTGGTCGTCGACTTTGAGCTCCGAGTAGGGTACGGCGATCAACCGGCGATTGATGCCAAGGAAGCCGCCCACTGACAGAACGCCAAACAGCACCCGATCGTTCGGGGACACGATCAGGTCATCGATGGTGCCGATCTTCTCGTTCTTGTCGTTCAGCACCGGAGTGCCGATCATGCGACTTGCACGATAGGCTTCGGCCAGGGGCTGGACGTCTACAGCAACCAGTTGGTCCGCGCGCGACGGGACGACGAGCAGGCTGGTCGTCCCTGCAAATGCAGTTATTGTTAGCAACAGCTTCCGTCGGGCGGATGCTGAAACCGGAGCAACTGGTGGTGTCTCGCTCATCTCTTACCTCCGCGTTCTGTGATTGCGCTATGGCTTGACGGTGATTCGGTTATCCACGCGGGCTACCCCCGGAGCGGTCCAGGCGACGCGCTCGGCTTCTTTGCGTTCAGCCCACGAGCGCACGGCGCCGCGGAGGGTTACGTTGCCTCCCTCTGCCACGACCTCGATGCCGCTCGCTTCGATTTCGGCATTGCGGCGGAATGCCTCCTCGATCCTGCGCCGGATCTCCGTTGGCGGCAGCCTGGGCACCACGACGATCTGGTTGATGATGCTTTTGACGCCACGGATCCGCCGTGCCGTGGACGCTGCCCTTTCACGCTGGAAGTGCCACTCGACGGGCCCTTCGAGGGTGACCACCCCCTGCTGCACGACAACCTTGAGGTGCTCGGACGCGTAGGGCAGGTCCCGGTTCAAAGCGGCAACCACATCGCGAGCGATCTCTGGGTCCGGCCGGCGCCCGACAATGGGCAGCTTTACCTCGATGTCATTGGCGACACCAACGACACCCACGACGCGCTTGGCATCGTCCTCGGCCTGCTGCTTTTGGCCGTAACTGCGCACGAAACCGGCAAGCGTGACGACGCCGTCCGTTACCGCGACGGCGATATCGGTCGCATTGATGTCTGGATCCCAGCGCAGCTCGTCTTCCACATCGCGCTTGATATCGGCATCGGCTCGCATGGTTCTGCTCCCAGCGGACGAGGTGTGCATGGATCGCTGTTAGCGGAGCCGGTGCTGCCTGACCTTGATGCGCGTCAACTTTTGGGTAGTGGAACACGCTGCGGCGCCTGACAAGTCCGTGTGCTTGAGGGCGGGTGAGGCACGAGCCTGTGAGCGTTGATGGCCGTCAATGTATCCGCCGACGAACAGCGCGATGTTGGCCCCTGTCTTTGTACTGCGCTGCGAGCTCGCGGACGCCGATCATGGGCGCTGCCGCTGCGCTGAACACAGCTGCGGAGGACCGCCATGGCCAGAAGTCATCGGGATCGATCTTGGGACAACGAATTCCTGCGTCGCCGTCATGGAAGGCGGCGCCCCGAGGGTTATCGAGAACGCCGAAGGAGCCCGGACCACGCCATCTATCGTCGCCTTCACCAGCACAGGTGAGATACTCGTCGGCCAGCCGGCAAAGCGGCAGGCGGTGACCAACGCGGAGAATACGATCTTTGCCATCAAGCGACTGATTGGGCGCCGATACGACGATCCCGCGGTCGAGAAAAACAAGAGCCTGGTCCCGTACAAGATCGTACGCGGCGACAATGGCGATGCCTGGGTGGAGGTCATGGGCAAACGCCACAGCCCTGGCCAGATCAGTGCCTTCGTATTGGGCAAGATGAAGGAGACCGCCGAGGCCCATCTCGGCGAGAAGGTCACGCAGGCCGTAATCACCGTGCCCGCCTACTTCAATGATGCACAGCGCCAAGCCACGAAAGATGCCGGGCGAATCGCTGGCCTTGAGGTGCTGCGGATCATCAACGAGCCGACCGCGGCAGCGCTGGCATACGGCCTGGAAAAGCGAGGCTCGGGCAAGATCGCCGTCTATGACCTTGGGGGCGGCACCTTCGACATCTCAGTTCTCGAAATCGGTGAAGGCGTCTACGACGTGCGCGCCACCAACGGCGACACATTCCTTGGCGGCGAAGACTTCGATCAACGCGTCGTCGAAAACCTGGCGGACGAGTTCCGCAAGGAGCAGGGCATCGATCTGCGCAATGACAAGCTGGCGTTGCAACGGTTGAAGGACGCAGCCGAGAAGGCGAAGATCGAGCTGTCCTCCACGCCGCAGACCGAGGTGAACCTTCCTTTCATCACCGCGGATCAGAGCGGCCCGAAGCATCTCAACATCCGAATCACCCGGGCCAAACTGGAAGGCCTTGTTGCGGACCTGATCGAACGGACCATCGGTCCGTGCCAGGCCGCGCTGAAGGATGCTGGGCTGACGGCAAAGGACATCTCCGAAGTCATTCTGGTCGGCGGCCAGACGCGCATGCCGAAAGTCGTCGAGACCGTTCGGAGTTTCTTTGGACGGGAACCGCACAAAGGAGTGAATCCGGATGAAGTGGTCGCCGTCGGTGCCGCGATCCAGGCCGGTGTTCTGCAGGGCGAGGTGAAGGATGTCCTGCTGCTCGACGTGACGCCGCTGTCACTTGGAATTGAAACGCTGGGTGGCGTGATGACCAAGCTGATCGAGCGCAACACGACCATCCCAGCAAGGCGGAGCCAGGTGTTCTCCACCGCGGAGGACAATCAGCCGGCTGTCACCGTCCGTGTGTTCCAGGGTGAGCGGGAGCTCGCGGCGGACAACAAGCTGCTGGGGCAGTTCGATCTGATCGGCATTCCTCCGGCACCCCGGGGAATACCACAGATCGAGGTTACCTTTGACATCGACGCGAATGGCATTGTGAACGTGTCCGCGCGTGACAAGGCGACTGGGAAGGAGCAGCAGATCCGCATCCAGGCATCCGGTGGGCTGACCGAGGAAGAGATCCAACGGATGATCCGCGAGGCTGAACAGCATGCGGCTGAGGATCACAAGCGCCGCGAGCTGATCGATGTGCGCAATCAGGCTGACTCGCTGATCTACCTCGTGGAGAAGGATCTCGCTGAAGCCGGTGATCGGCTATCCGCTGGCGATCGGCAGAGTATCGAGAGTGCGGTCAGCGCCCTGCGGACTGCAATGGCGGCCGACGACCTTGCCGTCCTACAGCAGAGAGTTGCCGCTCTGTCGGATGCTGCACGACGTCTTGCCGAGGTGAAGCAGCAATCGGATCAATCGGCATCCGGACATCCTGAGGCGCCGACCGGCGGTGACGTTGTCGATGCGGAATTTGAGGAAGTGGACGAGAAGCGGCGTCGTGCCTCCTGAGAGCGAACTGGAAGAAGGAATCTTGCTATGAGCGACACATATCGTGGCGGTGGGCCGTTCTTCGGCCCGTTCATGTCCGCTGACGACGCGATGAGCCGCGCGCTTGTGAGAAACTGGTGGCTTGTGGCATTGCGCGGGGTATTCGCACTGATCTTTGGCATCATTGCCATTCTACTGCCCGGGGTGACTATCGCGGCACTGGTCCTGCTGTTTGCCGCCTACATGCTGGTGGATGGAGTCTTCGCGATCATCGCCGGCATTCGCGCAGCAGGCCGGCACGAGCGCTGGGGCATGCTGATCTTCGAAGGCATCGCTGACCTTGTTGCCGGCGCCATCGCGGTTGTCTGGCCGCTGATCACGATCATCGTCTTTGTCTATCTGCTGGCTGCGTGGGCTATCGTGACGGGTGGGTTGATCTTCAGTGCGGCCCTGCGTCTCCAGATCGAACATGGCCGATGGGTGCTTGCATTCGGTGGCCTTGTCTCGTTGATCTGGGGATTCCTGCTGCTGTTCTGGCCGATTGCTGGAGCCGTCGCCTTGACGTGGTGGTTGGGTGCCTACGCTCTGCTGTTCGGCATAACCTTGTTGATCCTCGCCTTCAGACTGCGCGGTCGTCGCGAGCAGGTCTCACCAACTGGAGCGGCTTACCACGCATGAAAAAGACCAAGATCCGCCAACCGGCCGACGACTATTGCCGGTCGAAGCCAGAGGAGATCGACGAAGTGTTGGAGGCGTCGCTGGAATTGTTTCCCGCGAGTGACCCGCCATCTTGGACTCCCGTACGCGGGCCCAAAGCGGTGCCCACGCAGGCCAAACCCAGCCACAAGACAAAAGTCGGGAGGAGTTGACGGCAGTCAACGAAATCGTCGCCAGCCCGTGGCAGCATTGACGAAAACGTCGTCCATTGGATGGAGACCGGTATGCATTACCTAGAGCTTACCTGCATCGTTCTGTTCGGCACAGCAGCCTCGCCATTTGCGGCCTACGCGGCCGTTCCACTCTCCGAGAAGGCTAGCAACATAATGCCGGAGAATACCCGTTCGACGATCGCGCCGGCATTGCCCGTGCCCCCGGCCGGGGATGACGCACAGCCGATCGACTACCTGAAGGCGGCCCGCGATGCCCTGACACACAGTCGAACCGGCGAGGCACAGGAAGCCCTGGAGCGCGCCGAGGCGCGTGCGCTGGATCGGGCAGTGCCGCTGTTCCAGACCGATGTGCCGATCAAAGATCCGTTGGTCGCACAGATCGAGGCGGCGCGCATCGCCCTGGCATCCAATGACACGGCGCGTGCAACGCAGCTTATCGCCGCGGCAACCGATACCGCGGCGCACTTCGCCTCTTCCCAGTAGCAGTGCGGAGCAAGTTCGTGGTGCAGATACTGTCGCCCGGGGCCGTGGCCCCCACCTTCACGCTTCATGTCACGCCCGACCAAAACCTGTCGCTCCAGGAACTCCGGGGCAAGGCAGTCATCCTGGCCTTCTATCCAGCCGACTGGAGCCCTGTCTGCGGTGACCAGATGACGCTGTACAACCAGGTGCTGCCGATGTTTCACAAAGCGAACGCGGAGTTGCTGGGCATATCGGTCGATGGCGCCTGGTGCCATCAGGCGTATGCCGAACACCGGAAGCTCCACTTCTCGTTACTATCGGATTTCGAGCCGAAGGGAGGCATTGCCAGGCAGTACGGTGCCTATCGGGAACGCGAAGGTGTCTGCGAGCGAGCTCTGTTCGTCCTCGATAAGAATGGGGTCGTGTTCTGGAGCTACCTGTCGCCCATAGCCGTGAACCCAGGAGCTGATGGAATTCTCGATGCGTTGGATCGACTGCCCCGATGACAGCGCGGACACATGCCCCGCGCACTTCTTGTAGAGCCGGATGCTGCCTTGCGGGGCGCGATCACGGAGGTACTCGACAATGGCGGTCTGAGCGTCATTGCCCTTGCTTGTGGATGGAATATCTTCCACCTCTTCGATCGGATCGAACCACCCCGGCTGCTTGTGTCGGACATCAATCTCGGCCCGACGCTGGACGGATTCAAACTCGCCACGGCAGCCCAGTGCCGCTGGGCCGGTTTGCCGGTGATGTGTGTCGCCGGCCGTCCCGTGCGTTACACGACGCTTACGTACGAACCATGCGACTGGTTCCGGATGACACCATTCACGCCGGAGGGCTTCCTGGACGCTGTGCACAGCATATGCAGGAACGGCACTCCCTCAGGACGGGGTCCTCGCCGGCAGACATGTCGCGCCCGGCAGAGATCCGTCAGCTGATTGCTGATGCGCAGCGCCTGCTCGGTCCGGTCGATGTCCTTCTCGACAGCGCTGGCATCCGGCATGGACCCCCGCCGAACAGTTTGCTGAGGAACGATGGAACGCGATCCTGGCAATCAACCTATGGGCTGCATTCCACACGACCGAGGCCGTGCTGCCTGACATGAAACAGCGGCATTGGGGCCGCATTATCAACATAGCAATTCACGACGCTGCAGCAGATCGGTGCCCTGGCAGTGGTGCCGTGTCGCGACGCCACGGCCACGGTGACCGGTGCCGCCCGACTCTAGACGGGCTGGACCGCGCAGTGACAGTCTGATGTTTCCCATCAAGAGCACCGCTCCGGTCCGCTATCCGCCGGTGACAACGTGGGTACTGATTGCCGTAAACTGCGTGCTCTTTCTATTCGAGACGAGCCTGAACGATGTGCAGCTTGAGGCGCTCGTGTCGGACTTCGCGCTAGTTCCTGCACGCTATCAGGAAGCGACCAACGTGGCGGATTACCTGCCGTTCCTGACAAACATGTTCCTGCATGGCGGCTGGCTGCATCTGATCCTCAACATGTGGACACTGTGGCTGTTCGGTCCGCCGGTTGAGGACCAGCTGGGGTCAGGTCTTTTCCTGGCGTTCTATCTGGGCTGTGGAGTGCTCGCTTCGGCCACACACGTCACGTTCAATCCAACGTCCACCGCTCCTGCACTCGGTGCGTCAGGCGCCATCGCCGGCGTGCTCGGCTGCTATATGCGCCTGTTCCCAATGGCGCGTGTCATCGTGCTGATCCCGGTTATCTTTATTCCGTTCTTCTTCGCCATGCCCGGGGTGGTATTTGCTGGCCTCTGGTTCCTGATGCAGGTGCTGGAGGGGACGACGGACCTGTTTGTCCCGAGTGCCGGCGCCTCGATCGCGTGGTGGGCGCATATCGGCGGCTTTGTTGGCGGATTTCTCCTCGCGTCGCCGTTGCGACATGCACGACGCCCCAACTGGCCCCGCTACGCCGACCAAGGGATACTTGGCTTCGACCTCATGGGACGTTGACACTCTGGAGGTGCCAGAACATGTCCGTGCTTGATCTTTTCTGGCTATTTTTCATGCTCTCAGCGCTGCAGCCACTGCTGCGGCAGCGCATGATGGAGGCAATGCGCACTCGAAAGATCGCGCAACTCGAACGGGCGCGAAGTTCCCGCGTTATCCTGCTGGTGCATAGACAGGAGACCATGAAATTCCTCGGCTTCCCCGTCATGCGCTATATCGATGTGAACGACTCGGAGGAGGTACTCCGGGCCATTCGCCTGACCGACGGTGAGGTTCCGCTCGATATAGTGTTGCATACACCGGGCGGTCTGGTGCTCGCGGCGACGCAGATCGCCCGCGCGATTCGTGATCGCAAATCGAGGGTCACCGTGTTCGTGCCGCATTACGCGATGTCCGGCGGCACGCTGATCGCAATTGCTGCGGACGAGATCGTCATGAGTCCGCATGCGGCGCTGGGACCTATCGACCCGCAGATCGACAAGTTTGCCGCTGCCTCGCTCATCAAGGTCCTGGAACAGAAGCCAATCGAGAAGATCGACGATGAGACGGTGGCACTGGCGGATGTCGGCCGCAAGGCAATCGCGCAAGTGAGCCAGGTAGCTCGCCATCTGTTGGAACGGCGTATCCCGACCGAGCAGGCCGGTAACCTCGCCGAGAAGCTCAGCACCGGGACATGGACGCACGATTATCCAATCGCACCAGAAGAGGCCAGAACGTTCGGGCTGGCGGTCAGTACCGACATGCCGGCCACCGTGCTCGAACTGATGACCCTCTATCCACAGCCGGTGCATGCTCGCTCGGGCGGTGTCGAGTACCTGCCCGTCCCGCGCCAGAAACAGGTCTCTCGCTAGCTCATTCTCGGGTCAGGTCTCATCAGGAGTACTCGCCGCACGGCCGGTGTTGCATGGCAACATCTGCATCCGCATCGTCTTACGCAGCTTCTGCAATGCGCGGACCTCGATCTGGCGGACCCGTTCGGCCGAAACTCTGTAGCGGTGTGCCAAGTCCTGGAGCTTGGTCGGTTCTTCCTTCAGCCGCCGTTCGATCAGGATCTGTCGTTGGCGCTGGTCGAGGCAGCGAAGGGCGCCCGGCAGCATCGCCCTCTGCAGGGCCGCCTCTTCCCCTTCACCGAAGAGACCTTCCAGATCGTCCGGATGGACCAGGGCCTCCTCGAAGGTTAGCCTCCGATCCGGTGAGATTGGTGTGGCCAGACTTCGATCTCGCCCATCGAGCCAGCAGCGCATGCTCACGACCGCCTGCGGGGAAACTCCAAGGGCACCAGCGACCTCGGTGACATGGTCCGGCTGCAGTTCACTGCTGTGTGTGATCTGCATCTTGCTTTCCACCCTGCGCAGATTGAAGAAGATCCTCTTGTGTGACAGCGTGGTGCCAATCTTCACGAGCGACCAGTTTTGCAGGATATATGCTCGAACCGCCGCTCGTACCCACCACCTCGCGTAGGATGCGAATCGAAAGCCCAGGCCCGGGTCGAACCGCTTTACCGCTTCCATCAGGCCGATGTTGCCCTCACTGATCAGATCAACGAGGGGAAGACCATAGTGGCGGTAGCGGCGGGCTATTTTGGCAGCCAGCCGAAGGTGCGATGCGACTATCAGGGCGGCGGCATCATTATCCTGCTGTAGGCGCCATCGTTGCGACAGCTCCAATTCTTCACATGCACTGAGGAGAGGCAATCTCTGGATGCGACGGAGATACGAGTGAAGCCCGTTGTCGTCGCTGCCGCGGGTTGCTCGGTTGAAAGCTGTCATGACCAAATCCCGACGATTGAGCCACGCCGCATATGGCGTAATGGACCTGTGGGAATGGTGTGGAATTCAGCTTGTTCCCGCCTTGATGGCGGTCAAGATCGCGGCGCGCTGTGTCTCACCCACTCGATAATGCGGCGCGTGTCCAATGCCCCGGACGTTTGCGCGACCGGCCGTCCCCGAACGAAGAGCATGAGGGTCGGAATGCTGCGTATGTCAAACCTGGCCATGAGCTGCTGCGCCTGATCGGCATTGACCTTCAGTAGCCGGAAGTCGGGTTCCAGCTCCGCTGCCGCGCGCTCGTAGGCAGGGGCCATGGCCAGACATGGCTGGCACCAGGACGCCCAGATATCCACCAGAACGGGAATGTCATTGCGGGTGATATGCCGCTCGAACGCCGCCTCATCGGTTGCAACAGGCTTGCCGGTGAACAATAGCAGATGGCATTTGCCGCACTTCGGCTGCAATGCCGGTTGCGACGACGGGATGCGGTTCACCGCCCCACAGGACGGGCAGACAACGTGGCGAGCCGGATCGGGCATTATGCTGCCGCACTGGCAACGGCCGCCCGCTGCAGCGCTGCGATCAGCGACCCATAGTCCCACCCGCTATCGTGCCGGATACCATTGATGAAGAACGTAGGCGTGCCGTTCACCCCGCTGCGTACGCCGCCCATGAAGTCTTCGCCGATCCTTGGAAGATGCACATGGCCGGCAACCTCGCTGTCAAACTGGTCAACATCGAGGCCAAGTGCGGAAGCGTACGCTAGCAATGACGGT
Organism: uncultured Alphaproteobacteria bacterium; assembly: GCA_963758595.1. Taxonomy (GTDB): domain Bacteria; phylum Pseudomonadota; class Alphaproteobacteria; order Acetobacterales; family Acetobacteraceae; genus JAMXLO01. Next base: position 208,485 of record CAVWWB010000016.1, on the reverse strand, counting down.
CCGTCGAGGCGCTGCTGGTTGGCGAATAGCGTATCGTGCATGTCCCAAAACCTGTGCTGGCTTCCGGCTGCCTCCGCCGCTTCCGCCGCAAGCTCAGCATGAGGATGCACGGTGGTCATGGGAAAGTGCCGGAACACGAAACGAACAGCGTCATCGACCTGACCCATGATCGTCTTGACGATCGCGTGCGCCGTGCCGCAATGCGGGCACTGGTAGTCGCCGTACTCCACCAGGGTTACCAGCGCATCGACTGGGCCACGGATGTGGTCTCTGGCGGGTGAAACAGGCACGGTCAGTTTGGAATGCCAAATCGGGCCGCTCATGAGGCGGTCTCCTCTCAGACTGTTGGACGGTGCAGACTACAGGCTGCGACACCATCCGGCCTTGATGACCGTCAACATAGGTGCGGTCCAGATCTACCAATGGCGGCTTGTGTTTCAAGAGGAACGGGCGGAAGCTCGTCTCGGGGAGGCAGCCAACACCGGCGAACCATGTCATTGCGGAGCCCAAGCCATGCCGCTGCTTTTTTTGACAGCATGGCGGGCGCTTGCACTGCAATGTTGCCGTTCCTCAATGGAAAGCCAAACAGCAGCAACGTGTTGATCTGTGGCGAGGCTCGGCGCACGGAGCTTTATCAGTTTTTGTGCGACAATGGCGACATTGTCGCTGCCGATATCTGCCGCCCGCTCAATATTCGGACCTGGCAGGATGTGCAGGCAGACGAAAGGGCGTTATGGCCCTTTGCTCTGCCGGATCTGATCCGGCGTGTGCTGTCATATGAACGGCTGAGCGGAGGATCGGCGACGCGCGTATGGGTGGACGTGGAACGCCCGCCGATGCGGTCTGCCGAGGCCAAGACCAGAAGCGGGGAGATTGCGGATTCCCAGCGCGAATTCAGTGAGCTGATCTGGCGCTACGACTGCGATTTAGTCTGCGCCTACGACGTGAGGCAATGGAGCGCCGCCGAACTTCTGGAGATAGTTTTCTTCCATCCGAGCGTGCTCAACGGGCAGCGCGCCGAACCAAACCCATTCTTTGGACGCGCGGCACGATGGGCGTACCGCGAAGACAGTTGGGGCCGCCTCCTCCAGGGGGACGGTGGAGAGATCTCCTCGATCCTGCTCGAGAACTGCACAGACTTCATCAGTATTGCCGGCCTCGATGGCACGCCGCAGTACATTAATCCGGCTGGTCTGCGGCTGCTCGGTCTCGACAATGTCGATGAGGCCGGGCAACTGAGCATCCTCGATTTCATTCCGCTTGAGGACCGGGTTGCCGTCCGGATGAATACTGGCGGACCGTGACGGAGAAGGGTCGATGGCGCGGCGAGATCCGCTTTCGCCACTTCAAATCGGGCAACACAATACCGCTGCTTATGGACTGGTTCCGGATCGATGACCGACAGACCGGCAACCCGGTGGTCATGGCAACTGTTAGCCGTGACCTGACCCCGCAGAAACGGGTGGAAGCGGAGCTGCGAAGGCTCAACGACACGCTTGAGCAAGAGGTCGCATCACGCACCCAGGCGCTTACCGAGGCCAACTGGAATCTGCACAGGGTCGCGACGGAAAGAAGCCAGACCGACACACGCCTCAAGGAGGTCCAGGGAGAACTGTTTCACACTGCCCGTCTCAGTGCCATGGGGCAGATGGCGGGTGCACTGGCCCACGAACTCGGCCAACCGCTGGGGGCAGCAATAAACTATGTTAACTCGGCTCGTCGTTCTTTCGAGAGCAGGGGAGACGGGGCGGATCCGGCGCGCGCTGCCATGAACGATGCGGCTGGCGTACTGCTGCGAGCTGGCCGGATCCTACAGCGATTGCGAGACTTCGTGGCCGGCGTCGAGCCAAAGCGGTATTCCGAGGATATCTCGGACTTGATCGAGGAAGCGTGCTCCCTCGCATTGATTGGTCGCACCGCCGCCGGCATCTGTGTCTCGCGACTGGTCGATCCAGGGCTACCGCCAGTGCTGGCCGACCGTACCCAGATACAGCAAGTGATTTTCAACCTCATCCGGAATGCGATCGAGGCGATGGTCAGCAGCGAGCGGCGCGTGCTGAGTTTGACGGCTGCACTGTTCGATGAAGGTTCAGTGAAGATTTCGGTTGGCGACAGCGGACCAGGCATATCGTACGATGTCGCAGTCCGCCTGTTTCAGCCGTTTGTGACCACGAAGCGACATGGTATGGGCCTTGGACTGTCGATCTGCCGCTCGATTGTCGAGGCGCATGGCGGGCGCCTTTGGCACGAAGATCAGCCGAGTGGAGGAACCATCTTCCACTTCACAGTGCCTGTCGCTGTCCGCGATCACGATGTTCCCTGAACGGATCGTTCATATCGTAGATGACGACCCGGACTTTCGTCAGTCACTTGCCAGGCTACTGGAGGCAACCGGACACACCACCACGAGCTACGCGTCCGGCGAGGCGTTTCTTGCCGTTGCACCCAGGCTGTCGGAAGGCTGTGTGCTGCTGGACGTGCAGATGCCGCGTATGGACGGTCTGGCGGTCCTGGCAGCGTTTCGCAAGCTAGGCATGCGCGCGCCAGTGATTGTCATGACCGTCCACGGCGACGTAGTAGCGGCGGTGAGAGCCATGCAGGCTGGGGCATCGGACTTTGTCGTGAAGCCATTCGATGACGAACCGCTACTGGCAATGATCGATAAGGCGCTCGTTCAACCTGCACCTTTGCGCCGAGATCTGGAGGTTGCTCAAGCAATCGAACGGGTTGCCGCGCTAAGTCCCAGGGAGCGCCAGGTGCTTGCCGGGCTGCTGGCGGGCCGGCCGAGCAAGGCGATTGCCTTTGAACTGAACCTCAGCGTCCGCACGGTTGAGGTCCACCGCGCCCGCCTGATGGGGCGCCTGGGCGTACATACTTTGGCAGAAACCATACGCATTGGCGTTCTGGCCAGCCTGCAATAGTTCGTGGTCGGGAAGTTGATGCCTGTCAACGCTTCGCTGGTGAACCCGCTGTACCCGCGAGTCATGGCGGATTCGGCTGGACCCCAAGATCAACGAGAGGCCCCCTCGCCTGCACGCGTAGAGGCGTTCAGCGATGGTGTCTTCGCAATTATTATCACCCTGCTGGTCCTCGATCTGCACGTCCCACGAAGAGATGAACTCAACGACCACTCGCTTGCCGAGGCATTATTCGAACAGTGGCCATTGTACTTGTCCTATGTGCTCAGTTTCTTGCAGGTGGGCGTGGTGTGGATCAACCACCACACGATGTTCCACTACATTCAGCGCAGTGACCACGTGCTGCTGTTCAACAATCTCATGCTTCTGCTCTGCACGGCCTTGCTGCCGTTCACCACAGCAATTTTTGCCGAGTACGGCCTTGCAATACGGTCGGATATCGAGATTGCAGCCTTCATCTACAGTGCCGCACTTGGTGCTGCTGGCATTTTCTTCAACCTTGTTTGGCAACATGCATTGAGTGCGCACTTGGTCAACCCCCATGCCGACCCAAATCGTTTACATGCGCTCTCCTGGCATTGGATTTTCATGCCGGTCTTTTACGGGATCGCCTTTGTGCTGACGTTCATCAGCCCCTATCTGAGCGTGGTGACCTACGCATTACTGCTATTCTACTATGCACTGCCTGGACCTTCGATGATTCGCTGGATGACAGGTCGGCGGGCACGGAGGATGAAAGTGCTGCTGCGGAGTCGGCAGCGTGCTTCCCCCTAGTGCCCTGAGTCACTCACATTGCCGGGTATAGCCGCTTCAGCTTCATTCGGGCGTCGGCGGTGGTGAACTGCCAGTCTGCGGTGGTGTGGTTTGTGTTGCGCTCCTCCTGCCAGGCGATGATTTCCTCGACCAACGTCTGCTTGTCTGGGAGCCGCCGATCGAGGCATTGGCGCGACAGGACACTGAGTTCTATCCGCTAGAGCGCATAGGCATCGTCGGCAAATGGACGACCGGCAGAAATCCGGCGTCTAGGCCAGCATCAGGCTGTGGGCGGCTGTCTTCGGGCCTGTCCGGTCCGACTAGGCGACCATTCAGACCGATCATACGGGGACGTTACAGTCGTCTGAGCATGGTCACATCCCCACCAGCCGCACCACCGCGGCGGCCCCTTGGACCAGCGCCAGGACGACCCCACCCAACACCAAGACTGCCAATACGGCCAGCGCGATCACATGCAAATGTCTGGTGACACGAACCATCCCCGGCGCCCCTCACGTTTCCGTGACTTCTACATCATTTCGGCGTTGCGCGGGTTAAGAACGACCGCTGGTGAAATCATTCGTAGGGATCGGCGGGAAAGCAGACTGTGGCAGGACGTATCGGCACGGTTCAGCAGGCAGAGGACGGCAAGACCTACGGCTTCATCCGTCCGGCAGGCATCGGCGCACGTCGGCCAGGTCTGCACATTCGGACTATGAGGGTGTCACCGTCGCCGCTGATTGAAGCCGACAATGGGCCACCCTTGAACGGCTGATCGCCACTGTATGGCTCAACGCGAGCAGTAGGATTCCCTGCGGTCGGCGGGAAACGGTCAGCAGATATTGCGGTACAGCTTTGCGCTCCCGATCGGCGCGGAGACGCTAGCGTGCAAGCCATACCCAACCGGTTAACGGGCGGGTTAGGCGGTCATTAATCGCCGACCCGTCGGCTGGACTTCTCAAGCATGCCGGCCAGCCTCTCGTAGCCCTCGGCGAGTTCCAGACACACGGCCCGCTCCGGATCGTTGCTCGGGCATTGCAGCGCCTCTCTCCCGCCATCGCTGCGCACGGTCCCAATAGACCGCAGGGTCAGAGTTTTCGCGCATCGGTTGGCCGACCTACCGTCTCAAATTGATAAATAAAACGTCCCAGCGAGGATTTGATTGACAGCCGTCAATGTTGCGATGCCTTCTTTCCCAGGTTGAGGGCCTATGGATCGCGCCGAACTCCTACGGCGGGCCATTCGCTACCGGGCTTTGGCAGCCCGCATGACCGATGGACAGACCCGCGAGGGGCCACTCGACCTCGCCGAAAGGTATGAAGCCCTCGCCGAAGAGACCGAGAAGGCAGGCGACGATGATCCTGCCGACGACACTACAGTGACCCGCCGACCGCTCTGACGCCGGGATGCCGGCGAGAGCGCGCCGAGCAGCTTCTACGTTGATTGGCCCGGCCATCTCGGCAAATGCTGACGCGCGATGGCAGGGCGGCTTCGGTCGCCGGCGATAACCTGTAGGTGGCGCGGGGCGGATAACACCCCGTCCCAGGGCGGCCAGTATGTCGCATTCTTGTCGCTCGGACTTGCCGCGGCTCTTTGTAAGTCGTTGAAATTACTGGCTACCGATTGCGACACGCTGCCACATGAAATCGGGCACCGGCAACACGACCGAAGATCGGTAAGCTACTGTAATTGCTTGGAAAACAGATGGTAGCGGCGGGCGGATTTGAACCACCGACCAAGGGATTATGATTCCCCTGCTCTACCGCTGAGCTACGCCGCCATCGATCCGAAGGGCTGGGGAAATAATGCGCAGCCTTCTGCCGCGTCAACGCCAGCGGCTCAGCCGGATGTGCTCCGGCAGGCGAAGCGCCACCCACGATGGCCCTCGCGTCTTGCGCGCCTTCTGCAGCACCAGCATTACGATGAACCGGTGCTTCGCGTCACGCTCCGCATCGATCGAGGCCTGCACATCGGCGGGGACGGCGATCAACCTCTCTTGCACCCGCAGAATCACATCGCCCTCCGTCATGCCGCGACGCGCCGCGTCGGAGCCTGGAACCACGCCGGACACCAGGACCCCCCCGCTCAGGCCATCTTCCAGCCCGTACTTGGCCCGGTCACTCGCCGCAATGCTGGCAAGCGACAGGCCCAGATCAGGCCGGATCGCCGCCGTCGGCCGGTCGGTGGGCAGCGGCGCGTCCAGCGTGTCCCAACGGTCGCGCGGCCATGGCGCGACGGTCACCGGTAGGGTCTGCTGGACACCCTGGCGCAGCACCGTCATTTGCACAGTGTCGCCGACCGCCGTACGCACGATGCCGCGCAGCAGGGCGCGTTCGTCACGCGGCGTGTCGTTGCCATAGCGCAGGATCACGTCACCGATTTCGCAAGTCCGGCTTTCCAGGCAGGTCCGTCCGGCATCACCCAGGACACCACGGAGCCCTCCGGCCGTCGCATCCCCATCGCTTCGGCCATCTCGGGTGTAACCTGCTGCACCTTGATCCCGATCCATCCTGGACGCACCCAGCCATAGGTGCTCAACCGGTCGATCACGAACCGCACCGTGTCGGCAGGTATGGCGAGCCCCAGCCCGGCGGATGCCTCGGTCGGCGACACCAGGGCGGTATCGACACCGACCACGCGGCCCTCCATATCGAACAACGGTCCGCCGGAATTGCCGTGATTGATGGCGGCATCGGTCTGGATGTAGTCGTCGTAGGGCGAATCCTGCACGTTACGGTTGAGGCCGCTGATAATCCCGGCCGATACCGACGTGCCGATCCCAAGCGGATTGCCGATCGCGAAGACCGGGTCACCGACATGCAGGGTGCTGCTGTCGCCCCACCGCACCGGCGTGAGCGGATGATCCGGCTGCACGCGCAACACCGCCAGGTCGGCCAGTCTCGACGCGTACATCATGGCCCCGGGCACCACGGAGCCATCGAACAGCGTCACCGCGATATCGAACGCCCCTTCCACGACGTGGTAGTTGGTGACGATCATACCGGACGAATCGATCACGAACCCGGAGCCGACGAAGGTTCTGATATTATCTGCGCTCTGCGTGGTCGAAGCACCGGCTTCCGTCGACCTGGCAGGATCGGCGATGTCTTTCCGCACCGTGATGTTGACCACGGTCGGTAACAGGCGGTGGATCAGTTCGGACTGGTTGCCGCCGGCGTCGTCGGCGCGCGCGCCTGGCATCGAGATGGCCAGCGCAAACGCTATCACGACCAGAATGCGGTGCATGGTGCGCCCCTATGCGAGGGGGGATGCAGATAGCCGTGGTTCCGCCGCCGCGTCAATCTGCGCGTCGATTTGCGCGCGGCATATCACCCCGCCACCCAGCACGCGCGAGCCGCGATACAGCACACAGGCCTGACCGGGTGCTGCCAGGGCCGCCGCTTCCAGCCGCACTGTGGCTGCCGAGTTGCGGTGCAGGACGACGGTCGCGGGATGTGGCGCGTCCCGCGCACGCAATTTGACCTCGCAGGCCAGCGGCGCGTCGGTTGGCGCCAGCAGCCAGTTCACCTCGCGCAGCAGGACCGTGCTGCTGCCGGTGTGGTGCGGCCCCACGATCACGCGCCGGCGCTGTGGGTCCAGCGCGACCACCACCTGTCGCTGTCCGCCATCGAACGACGCGCCTCCGAGCCGCCTGCTCTGCCCGACCGTGTAACGCGCGATGCCATCGTGCCGCCCAAGCACCCGTCCGTCCTGGCTGACGATGTCGCCGGCCGTGCCGGCGTCAGGCCGCAGTCGAACGACTGTGTCCGCATAGTTGCCCGAGGTGACGAAGCAGATATCCTGACTGTCCGGCTTCAGGGCCACCGGCAGCCTCAGCCTCTCGGCCTCGGCGCGCACCGCTTGCTTGCTCGCCATTTCGCCCAGGGGGAACAGCGAGCGCGGACAACTGCGCCCGCGTCGTGGCGAACAGGAACCAGCTCTGGTCGCGCGCCAGATCGAGCGCCCGATGCAGCTCCGGCCCCTGCGGCCCATCCAGCCGCCGCACGTAGTGCCCGGTCGCCAGGCGCTCGCAGCCCAGGCCCCTAGCCAACGCCGTGAGGTCGGTAAACTTGACCGTCTGATTGCAGCGAATACACGGCACCGGCGTCTCGCCGGCGGCATAGCTGTCGGCAAAGTCGCGGATCACCGCGGTGGCAAAGCGCTGCTCCGCATCGATGACGTAATGCGGAATGCCCAAATGGTCGGCAACACGCCGCGCGTCGTGCACGTCCTGCCCGGCACAGCACGCGCCTTTGCGCCGGCTCGCGGCAGCGCTGTGGTCGTAGAGTTGCAGCGTGACGCCCACCACTTCGTGGCCCGCCTCGTGCAACAGACCGGCGACGGTGCTGCTGTCCACGCCGCCCGACATCGCGACGAGGATGCGCATGTGGCTCAGCCGTTCAGCATGTTGCGCGTGCCTGCCGGCAGCTTCACCACCAGCCCATCGAGCGCCTCGGTCATGACGATCTGGCAGCCCAGCCGGGACGTTTCGGTCAGCCCGAACGCCAGGTCCAGCATGTCCTCTTCATCTTCGGTCGGCTCTGCCAGCTTCTTGAACCACGCAGGATCCACGACGACGTGGCAGGTCGAGCAGGCGAGCGAGCCTTCGCAGGCGCCTTCGATATCCACGCCGTGCTGATGCGCGATCTCCAGCACCGATAGCCCGAGCGGTGCGTCCACTTCGCGGCGCGTGCCGTCGCGCTCGATGAAGGTCATCTTCGGCATCTGGGGAACCGGTTCCGTTCAGGCCTTGGCAAGCTGTTCAATACCCGGGGCCGGCGCCCCCGCATGGGCCGCGGCCAGTGCAGCCACGGCGTAGTCGACATCGGCGGGCGAGGTAAAGCGTCCAACCCCGATCCGCAAGGTGCGCGCCGCGGCATCGTCGCTGAGGCCCATGGCGCGCAGCACGTAGGAAGGCTCGATCGTCGCCGAGGAGCATGCGGATCCGGTCGAGACACAAAGGTCCGGCACGCGCTCCATCAGTTCCGCCGCAGGATACGTCAGGGAACGTCACGTTCAGGTTGCCGGGAATACGCGCTGCCAGACTGCCATTCACCTGCAGACCGGGAATTGCGTCGCGCAGCCCGCGCAGCAGGCGGTCGCGCAGTTCACCGATGCGCTTGCTCTCCGCCGACATCTCTGCCTGCGCCAGCCGGCAGGCTTCTCCCAAGACCAACGATCAGCGGGGCCGGCAGCGTGCCGGACCGCAGCCCGCGCTCCTGTCCACCGCCCGAGAATAGCGGGGTCAGCCGCACCCGGGGCCTGCGCCGGACATACAGCGCGCCAACCCCCTTCGGCCCATAGACCTTATGACCGCTGATCGAGGCGAGATCGACCTTCCAGCCGGACAGGTCGAGCGGAATCTTGCCGACGGCCTGGGCGATATCGGTGTGGAACAGAGCGCCGGCCTGTTTGGCAATTGCTGCCAAGGTCGGGATGTCCTGTATCACGCCCGTCTCATTGTTGACGGCCATGATACTGACCAGCAGCGTCGGCACCTCGAGCGCGGAACGCAGGACGTCGGGGTCCACCAGCCCGTCGGTTCGCACCGGCAGGAACACCGGATCAAAGCCTTCCGCGGCCAGATCGGCCACTGATTCCAGGACGCATTTATGCTCTGTCGCCACGGTGACGACGCGGCGGCGTTCGTTGCTGCCAGCGAAGCGGGCGGCCCCCTTGATGGCGATATTGTTGCTCTCGGTCGCCCCGGAGGTGAACACCAGCTCCTTCGGATCGGCACCGATCAGCCCCGCCACCTGGGCGCGCGCGTCCTCGACCGCGGCTTCCGCCTCGGTTCCCATCACGTGCTCGACGCTGTGCGGATTGCCGAATTGCTCGGTGAACCAGGGCAGCATCGTCTCGACCACGCGTGGGTCGCAGCGGGTCGTCGCCTGGTTGTCGAGGTAGACCGGACGATTGGGGCGCGGCGGGAGTGTCGTCATGGCGGGCAATGTGGGTTCAGGCGGCGCGCTGCACCAGCGCAATGCGCAGACGGTCGGCCATGCGTGCGTATGCGGCGGCGAAGGCGCCAATGTCGGCCTGCGTCGTGTTCCAGGGCAGCGAGACACGCGGATTGCCTGGCCGGCGAGCGGCCCCAGCCCCATTGCCGTCAGCACGTGGCTGGCCGAGACTTTGCCGGAACTGCACGCCGCACCCGCGCTGACGGCGATGCCGTCGAGATCGAGCGCGATCACCTGGGCATCCGCCCGCACGCCCGGCAGTGCGAGGCAGGTGGTATTGTCCAGGCGCGGGGCGCCGGCACCGCAGACGGCGGCCCCCGCGGCAATTGCCGCCGCCTCGGCGACATCGCGGAGTGGCGCCAGTTCCGGCGGGTGACGCGGCAGCGGCCGCGGCGAAACCGGCAATGGCGGGCACAGAAGGCGTGCCTCCGCGGCGGCCACGTTCCTGCCCGCCCCCCGCGATCAGCGGGGCGATGTCCGAGACCTCCGGCGCCAGCAGCAGAGCGCCGGCACCCGGCGGTCCACCCAGCTTATGCGAGGAAACGGCAATGCTGTGTGCCCCTAAGCCGGTCAGGTCGATGCACATCCGACCCGCCGCCTGGACCGCATCCACATGCAGATAGCCACCGAAGCGGCGGCAGAGCGCGGCCGCCGCGGCAATCGGCTGGATCGTGCCGGTTTCATTGTTGGCCAGCATCAGGCAGACCAGCGCGGGCGGTCCGGCGGACAGCCAGGTCTCCAGCAGGTTGAGGTCCGCGACGCCATTCGGTCAACCGGGAGCGTCAAAGCATTCGGGGCGGCGGCGCGCACCGCGTCATGTTCGGTCGCGCCAATGATGACCCGCCGGCCATCGCCCGAGGGCATGCACCGCGAGCGCATCCGCCTCGGTGCCGCCGGAGGTGAACACCAGGTCCCGCGCCAGACCGCCGAACCTCTCGGCCAGGGATCTCGCGCGCGTCCTCCATCAGCTTGCGCGCGGCCCGGCCCGCAGCATGTACCGACGCCGGATTGCCGGTAACGGCCAGCGCCGCCAGGACCGCCTCGCGGGCCTCGGGTCGCAGTGGCTCGCTGGCGTTGGCATCCAGATAGACCATGGCTATTCGGCCGCCAGCTCGGTTCGACCGCGACCGGAACGGCACGTCCACGGACCCGCCCAGCCACCACGTCCGCCAGCGTTATCGCCTGCAGGAACAGATAGATCTGCCGGCCCAGTTCGTCCCAGAGGTCATGCGTCTGGCAGCGGTCGGGGCCTCATCGGCAGCGCCTGCGATGCAGCCGGCGCTGCCGACCTCGCATCGCGTGGCGTGGATCGGCTCATCGACCGCTTCGACGATGTCGGCAATGGCGATCGCATCGGGCGGACGTGCCAGGCGATAGCCGCCGCCCGGGCCGCGCGCCGAGGCGACCAGTCCGGCGCGGCGCAGTTTGCCGAACAGTTGCTCGAGATAGGCCTGGCTCAGCTTCTGGCGAGCGGCGATCTCCGCCAGGCAGACCGGGCCGCACTCGCAGCCCAGGGTCTGGCGGCTGGCCAGATCGACCATCGCCATCACCGCGTAGCGGCCGCGGGTGGAGAGTTGCACGCCTACTCCGCCGCCGCCTGGCGCTGGCGCATCTGCTCTTCCGCCAGCCGCGCCACCCGCGCCTCGAGTTCGGCCAGTTCGCAGTGCATCTGGTCGAGGTCGCGCAGCAGCGGGTCAAGGCTGTCGTCGCACGGGATGCCGTAAGGATCGAACCCGGGCACCTTGCCGCGGTCGCGGGTCGCCTCGCGGTCCACCGGCCGCGCCGGAATGCCGACCACGGTCGTGTCGTTCGGGACATTGTCCAGCACCACGGCATTGGAGCCGACACGGGCGTTGTCGCCGACCCGGATCGGCCCGAGCACCTTCGCGCCGGCGCCGATGATGACGTTGTTGCCGACGCTCGGGTGCCGCTTGCCGCCTCCGCTGGCGCGGGCGACGCCCAGGGTCACCTGATGATAAAAGTAGCAGTCGTCGCCCACCTCGGCGGTCTCACCGATCACCACGCCCATGCCGTGGTCGATCACGAAGCGTCGGCCTATTTTCGCGGCAGGATGGATCTCGATCCCGGTCAGCCATCGGGCCAGGTGCGAGGAAAAGCGGCCCAGCAACCGCATCCCATGCTGCCAAAGCCAATGTGACAGGCGGTGCCACATGACCGCATGCAGGCCCGGATAGCACAGCAGCACCTCCAGGTCGGAGCGGGCCGCGGGGTCGCGTTGGCGGTAGGTCCGGATCGTCTCACGCAGGAACATGAAAGCCATGCGACAATTCCGTTATGAAAGACCGGTCCTTCTACCCTATAGTAGTCCGACGCCCTGGGACCTGGAGCCCAATCCTGGGGACGGCCGGTCGGGGGGCCGAACACAAAAGAGGAGGACGCAGAGACCCTGCGGCGCCAGTGCCGCTTCGCGCGAGGGTATGTATTCCGACCCGTGTGGTCAAGAATTCACGCGAAACTGTAATGCTGGGGCCTGCGTTCCTATTTAGTGTGCGATACGCCGATCGGGCGCGGGGAGAGTGGCTGAGGTATATCAGGAGTGACACCGGACGCGGCCGTAGGCCGCGGCCGGGTGCCGCCCGAACGGACAGGAAAGCGGTTTCGGGACGCCATGCCAGAGGTGATGTTTGCCGGCCCTGACGGCCGGCTGGAAGGTCGTTACCATCATTCGAAGGAGACAGGGGCGCCGGTTGCGCTGATCCTGCATCCACATCCGCTGCACGGCGGGACGATGAACAATCGGGTCACCTACTCGATGTACCAGTCGTTCCAGCGGCTGGGATGCTCGGTCATGCGGTTCAACTTCCGCGGTGTCGGGCGCAGCCAGGGGCGTTATGACGGCGGCATCGGCGAGATCGGCGACGCGGCGGCGGCGCTGGACTGGATGCAGGCGGTCAATCCGAACCACGGCGGGCTGTGGATCGCCGGCTACTCGTTCGGCGCCTTCATCGGCATGCAGTTGCTCATGCGCCGGCCGGAAATCTCCGGCTGGGTCAGCGTGGCGCCGCCAGCCAACCACTACGACTTCGGTTTCCTTGCGCCCTTGTCCCTGCGGCGGCTTGATGCTGCACGGCGACTGCCGACGAACTCGTGCCGGAGACTGCGGTGCGCAAGCTGGTCGACAAGCTGAACACCCAGAAGGGGGTCAGCGTCGACTATCGGGTGGTCGAGGGCGCTGACCACGTGTTCGCCGAGCACGCCGACCGGGTTGCGGAGGCGATCGAGGACTACTGCGGCAAGACCATCGCCCGCCGTGCGATGGCGCTGGCGGCGGACTAGACCGCAGAAGCCGGGATTGGTTGCGGCGCGGCTTTCAACACAGACTGCACAGAGAAAGATGGGGCTTCGCGCGAACTGCGCGAGCGCGAATCCTTTTCCGGGTATCTGTGCCTTTGTCTGTGCAATCTGTCTTAGGAACGCGACCAGCCACGCCCCAGCGCTCTCCTAGCAGCGCGAAGGTAAAGCGATCCTGCCGCCTGTGGTGGGTTGGGCGACGCCGGTCGTTCCTGGGAAGCTAATCGGCAGTCCAGCCTGGACGCGGGCGGCGAGGAAGGCAAAGCATTGTGCCTCCAGTGCATCGCCGTCCCAGCCTGCCGCCTCGACCGGATCGACCGGCACAGCCAGGCAACTCGCAGCGCCGCCATGAATGGCCGGATTGCGTCGCCCACCTCCGCTGACCAGCCATCGCGAGCGGCGGCGCGGGCAGCGGCGCGGCCGCGACGCCCCAGCGATGAACGCAACCGAGCGTCGCCGCGCCGTCCGCGCGCTGGCAAGGCCTCCAGCCCGCTTGTGGCCAGACTGGATGCAAAGTCCAGCCGATCCAGCGATTTCGGCGCAGGGCGCGAGAAATATGGATCGGCCAGCAGCCGGTTGAGCACCGCGGCGTCCGCCCGGCCGGATCCGCGCAAGCGCGCCGTCGCGATCGAAAGGCATTCCAGCCCGCCGCGCCACCCAGTCGTCCAGCGGGCCATTGCCAGGGCCGGTGTCGAAGGCGATCAGCGTCCCGTCCGGCCCGATCCAGGTCACGTTCGCGACGCCGCCGATGTTCAGCACGGCCAGCGGCTTCGCCAGATCGCCTGCCAGCGCGGCGTGATATACCGGTGCGAGCGGGGCCCCCTGGCCGCCTGCCGCCACGTCGGCCGAACGGAAATCATAGGCGACCGGCATCCCGGTTCGCCATGCGAGTTCCTTGGCGTCACCGATTTGCCAGGTCCGACGCCGGTCCGGCTGGTGCAGGATGGTCTGGCCATGGAAGCCGATCAGGTCAGCCGCGCGCCCAAGCGCCGCTACTGCCCGCACATGGTACTCGGTCAGCCGCGCCTCGGCGCTTTTCAGCCGACGATCAGCCGGATCCAGCATCGGCGCCTGGTCGAGAATGCGGCGCAGGTCGGCGCGCAGCCGCTCATCGTAGGGCAAGGTCAGCGTCGGGCCGAAAGCGCCGATCCGCTCGCCATCGGTCTCCAGCCAAGCAGCGTCGACGCCGTCCAGCGAGGTCCCGCTCATCAGTCCTATGATGCGCAGCATTGCCGTGGAATTTTCCCTTGGGCAGCGGCTGTGCTAGCCCACACGCGTCATGGCCCAAAGCGAATTCCTGCGCGAAGCCATCGAACGCGGCTTCGTCTTCCAGTGCACCGATACCGAAGAGCTGGACGCGGCGCTGCGGTCCGGCATCGTGACCGCGTATATCGGCTTCGACTGCACGGCCGACAGCCTGCATGTCGGAAGCCTGGTGCAGATCATGATTCTGCGCCTGTTGCAGCGGCATGGACATCGGCCGCTGGTGCTGATGGGCGGCGGCACCACGCGGATCGGCGATCCTTCCGGCAAGGATGAATCGCGACAACTACTGAGCGATGAGCAGATTGCCGCCAATATGGCCGGAATCCGCCGCTGCTTCGAGCCGTTTCTGCGTTTCGGCGAGGGTCCACCGACGCGTTCACCGCCAACAACAACGACTGGCTGGGGGCACTCGGTTACATTCCGCTGCTGCGCGACGTCGGCACGCATTTCACTGTCAACCGCATGCTGACCTTCGATTCCGTCCGCTTGCGGCTGGAGCGCGAGCACCCGCTGACCTTCCTCGAATTCAATTACATGATCCTGCAGAGCTATGACTTCCGCGAGCTGAACCGGCGCTTCGGGGTAACGCTGCAGATCGGCGGGTCGGACCAGTGGGGGAATATCGTCTGCGGCATCGAGCTGGCGCGGCGCACCGACAACGCGACGCTGTATGGCCTGACCACACCGCTGATCGCCACCGCGTCCGGGGTCAAAATGGGTAAGACCGCGCAGGGCGCGGTGTGGCTGACGCGCGATCGGCTGTCGCCTTACGAATACTGGCAGTTCTGGCGCAATACCGAGGACGAGGACGTCGGTCGCTTCCTGCGCCTGTTCACCGATCTGCCGCTGCCCGAGATCGCGCGTCTGGAGGCGCTGCAAGGTGCCGAGATCAACGAGGCGAAGAAGGTGCTGGCGACCGAGGCGACGCGGCTGGCGCATGGTCCGGAGGCGGCCGCCGAAGCGGCCGAGACGGCGCGGCTGGCTTTCGAGGAAGGCGAGGCAGCCGACGCGCTGCCCAGCATCGAGGTCCCGCGGACCGAGCTTGCCAGCGGGATCCCGGCGTTTCGGCTGTTCGCGCTCGCTGGTCTGGCCGGCAGCAACGGCGAGGCGCGGCGGCTGATCCGCGGCGGCGGGGCGCGCATCAACGACATCCCGGTGAAAGACGAGGGGCAGACGGTGACGATTGCCGACCTGCATGACGATGCGATCAAGCTGTCGGCGGGACGCAAGCATCACCGACTGATTCGCGCGCCGTAGATGCGTCGTTGACTGATAGAAACAAGCACATTAAGTATTCCGGCGGCCGCGACCGAGTGATCGCCAAATGACCAGCTATCGCTATCTCCTGCTGCTTGCTGCGCTCCTATGCAGCGCCCCAGCCCTCGCGCAAAGGGGCACAACGAGTGGAGCTACTGGCGCCGCGACGCCCAGCCGCATCATCACTTCCAATCGCGCCGGTACGACCGATTGGCGCTGGATGACCTCTGGCATACGCGCGGGCGAGGCGCTCTGGCGCAACTTTTGGCAGGGTGGCCATGCCGGGGCAGTCGAACGCAACCAGTTTGGCCGGAAGGTGAATGCCAACGCGGTCGAGCATGGTGCGTTCGGCCGCGAGGCGCGTGGGGGAACCTCCAATATCCTGACCGGCACCAACCAGCGCATCGATATCCTCACCGGACGCCCGGTCGACTGATCAGCATTTGCGACGAACCGACCAACAGCACGTGGCCGGACGCGTTACCGGCGACCGCGAGGTCCTTGCCGAGCCGGCCAAGCGGCGGTGAGATCATCGGGAAGCCACAAACATCTGCTGTGTCGCAAACGACAGCCATACGCGCTGCGATCCCAGCCAATCCCCACCGAGTAACAAATCCGCCGTCGGCACTACCCGCACCGAGGCGATCCATAGTGTCGGCTCGCGCACAACCTCGACGCCCACCCGCAATTCAGTGAAGCGATGCCGCCGCATCGGCACTGGCCTTGGTCCGAACCCGGCACCATCCCCACCCGGATCAAGCGCGAGCGATCCGGCGGTCAGTCCCAGCCGGACCATTCCCGGCGCGGTGAGCAGGCTGGCGCTGGCGCCGCTATCGACAAGTGCGCGCAGCGGACGCCCGTCGACCAGCACCTGGACCACCAGCGCGGTCCCGACTGGAGTACTGGCAGGGATAGCGGCATAGGGGATTGTCCATGGCAAAAAGCCGGTGAGGCAGCCGCGGACGCGGTACAAAGTCAGCTGGCGCGCCGGCAAGTCCAGATCGAGATCGAACGGCGACAGAAAGTCGCGACCGAGCAAACCGGCGATTTGATGGCCGGCAATCTCGGTGACGGGTAATGGTGCGACGGTCACGCTGGCGTCCTCCGATGAGCGTGCCGCGACGCAATGTCACGTTGCCCAGGCGAAGCGATCGTGGCAACGCATTCGGCCGTTCCGCGATACCGCCGATGCCACGAATCGCGGTCGCGACCCAGTTGTCACGCGTCAGGCCGAGCTGGCGGACCACGTCCTCGCTCATCACGGTTCTCTCGGCGCCGGTGTCGAGGATGAAGGTTGCGGGACTGTCGTTGACGTGGACCGTAACAAGGATCCGGCCATTCACGTCTTGCACCGGCACAGCGCCGCGGTGCTCAACCTGGCATGCCGCTAATCCCTTCCCGGCTGCTGCGGCGAGCAGGAGAACTACGGTTCCAAACAGCAGAGCTTGGCGCATGGCGTCCGACCGACTATCCGGTCGATATGCCCGAGGCGCCAGTGCCATCCTCAATATTCGTGAGGCACGGATTTAGGCGCGCCGTTCGACGGCGCGGCTGGTCTCGTAAATGGCTCGAGGTCAGTGCCGCGGGTCGACCAGTGATGACACTTGCCGGGTGTGAGCGGCTGCGGAGCGGCTGCTCCGCCCATTGCTCTGGGGCACTCCGGGCGCTTCCGCCACCTCCTCGTAAGCCTGCCAGCCGCGCTCTGCGGCCGGGCGGAGGTCGCTCGGCACCGGGTTGAGCGCAGGCTTTGGCGCTGGTGTGCCGGTGGACGCGACCATGGTGCCGGTGTCAGGCCGGTCGTAAATAAAGCCGTAGGTGGGATACACGCTGCCGAACTCGCCGCTTTTGCCGAGCCCGACGCGCACCGCTGTCCAGTCGTTCGCCTCGGATACGTCAACCACAGGAATGTTGCGGGCGACGCCGCCGCGCATGCCGGGAGCCCACCAGTTGGCATGCTCGATCTGGATTTCGCGCGGGTTGATCACGCGACTGACCACCGCCACGTGGCCAAGTCGCATGCGGCCGTTGGAGCGGAAGGTCAGCACACTGCCGGGTTCCGGCACGCTGCCGCGCGCATAGACCCCGGCAGCATTGTCCCACCACTGCCACGCATTGCCGGATACCGAGATGCCGGAATCGTTCCGCGCGAACGGCACACAGGACAGGCCACCGGCCTGAGCATGGGCTCGCCCACGATATGAGCTCTCGCGGAGCGTGTACCGCCCGCTTGAACTGATCTGCGCGGTCGGTTCTCTCAGCGTGTGCCGCCGCGGATTGGCGGCGGCTTCGACCGAGGGTGGAGTGAATTGGTAAGTGAAAACCAGAACAGAACCAAAAAACAATAACTTAGCGTTGGCTCCCCAACCACGCATCGGGCACCCGCTCCCAATCAGTTTTTTTCAAGGTCGCCGAATCGCTAGCAACAGGGTTGCGAAGCTGACAACCCGAACGACAGATCGTTCCGCCCCTGATGGGCCACATAGCAGGTTCTCGGGTGTGGATAACGTTGATTAGCGGGACTATTGTCCTAGAACGTGGCCGTTCCGGCCCGAGCGAGACGGCGAAAGTTTCGGAGACTTCGGCCGAATCGCGCCACGGACCCACCACATCTTGTAGCTTACTTACAGGCAGTCACCATAATCTCGACCAGGATCGACGGATTGGCGAGTTCGGCCTGAACGCACGCGCGCGCTGGGGCGCCGCCCTTGGGCAGCCAGGGAGTCCACACCTCGTTCATCCCATCCCGGTCGCGGATATTCTTTACCCAGATCAGCGCCTGCAACAGCCGGGTCTTGTCGGTGCCGTGCTGTTCCAGCAACTGATCGATCTGGGCCAGCACCTCGGCGGTCTGTCCCTTGATGTCTTTGCTCGTGTCCTTGGCGGTGACACCCTGAAGGTAGACAAACCCATGATACTCGACGGCTTTCGAGAGAATGGCGCCAGGATCGGTGCGGCTGATCTTCGACATTGACTTGTCTCCCCGGGTTGCGATGATCGGCTTCTAGGCCAAGCGGCAGGATCAGGCCAGGGTATCGCTGCCCTCGAGGATGGGCGCCATCCGGGGCAGTTTCGATTTCGCGCGCAGCCAGGCGAGCACGCACAGCACGCAGCCGATCAGCACGGGCAATTGCAGGCCGAGGAACTCTGACGTGGCGCCGTAGGCGAGCGCGCCCATGGCTGGCGCGGCGCGCGTGATCATGCCCCACAGGCTCAAGACGCGCCCGACCATGACGGCCGAGGCGGAATTCTGCAGCAACGTCTGGATCGAGATGCCGTGCATCGTGGTGGCGGCGCCCATCACCGCGATGCAGACGACGCCGACCGCAAAATGATGCGTAGCGACGAAACAAGCGGTCGCCATGGCAAGGGCCAGGCCGGCGAACACTGCGACGCGGGTAAGCCCGCCGAGTTCGCCGCGGATCGCCACCAGCGCACCGCCCATGAGTGCTGCCATCCCCATCGGTACTGGCGAGCGTGGCGAGGCCACGCGCGTCCCGGCCGAACAGGTCGGCGACATAAGGCGGAAGCATTTCCGGCACTGCGCGCAGCAGGACACCCACGGCAGCGGCGAACAACAGCAGCGGGCCGATGCCGCGATGGCGCGCGACGTAGCGGACCCCCTCGATCGCATCGTGCAGCACGCTGTGGCTCGAGCGATGGCCGAGCCGGATCGCCGGATCCAGCCGCAGCATATGCATGGTCAGACTGGCAAACACGAAGGCGAAGCCATTGCAGGCTATGGGCGGGACCACGCCCCACGCAGCGATCATCGGGCCGGACAGCGCGGGGCCGATGAAGCGGGCGATGTTGTAGGTCAGCGAGTTGAGCGCCACGGCACCGGGCAGGAAAGCGCGGGGCACCAGTCCGGGAACCAGGCATTGGCGCGCCGGTTGGGCGAAGGTCTCTGCGATGCCGTTGCAGGCGGACAACGCGGCAATGAACTCGACCCGGATCAGTCCGGTCAGGATCAGCGTCACCAGAATTGCCGCCTGCCCCGCGGCGACGAACTGCGAAGCCATGGTCAGCCGCACACGGTCGATCCGATCCGCCACTGCGCCGGCCAATGGTGAGATCACCACCGACGGTGCCAGGTTGCAGAACGCGATGACGCTGACCCAGAGTGCCGAGTGGGTCAGTTCCCAGGCCCCCGGTGCCGACAGAGTGTAGCGCGACATTGTTTGAGTTTGCACCTGTCGAGGGCCGGCAGGTGGTGGCGGCATTCGATGGCGGCGCGATCACTTCCGACGCCGGAGCCTTGCTGCTGGGTGAGACTATCTGGTCATCCGGCTGACCGAGCGTTTCGCTGCGTGCTTCATCGATGCCCGGTTGCCGGAACTGGTGGAGCACGCGGTCGGCACACTGGTTCTGCAACGGGTTGTCGGCATCGCACTGGGCTATGAGGATCTCAACGACCATGACGAACTACGGCACGATCCAGTGCTGGCGGTGCTGGCTGGCAAGCTTGCAGCGAAGCGCGCGGACTGCGCGCCTTTAGCGGCAAGTCGACGCTGTATCGGCTGGAGCTGAGCCAGCCAATCCTGACGCGGTATCACAAGGTGAGCCACGATGCCGCAGCCATCGAGAGCCTGTTCGTCGATATGTTCCTGGAGGCGCATCAGCGCCCACCGCGGCAGATCATTCTCGACCTCGACGCGACGGACGACCCGCTGCACGGATACCAGGAAGGCCGGTTCTTCCATGGCTATTACGACTGCTACTGCTACCTGCCGCTCTACATCTTTTGCGGCCGCCATCTGCTGGCGTGAAGCTGCGGCGGTCCAACATCGATGCCTCGGCCGGGCGGTCGAGGAAGTAGCGCGGATCGTGGCACAGATCCGCCGCCATTGGCCGAGGACACGCATCCTGCTGCGCGGCGATTCCGGCTTCGCCCGCGAGACGCTCATGGCATGGTGCGAGGCCAATCGCGTCGACTTCCTGTTCGGCCTGGCTCGCAACCAACGGCTGGAGGCGGCGATCCAGGACGAACTGATGCAGGCCAGCCTGGACAGCCTGCGGACCGGCAGCCCGGCGCGCCGCTTCAAGGATTTCATGTGGCGACGCTCGACAGCTGGAGCCGCAACCGCCGCGTCGTCGGCAAGGCGGAGGTCACTCGCGGCGAAGCCAATCCTCGCTTCGTCGTCACCTCGCTCACATCTCGCGAGCTCGGTGCGCAACGTCTCTACGAGGTGGTCTACTGCGCCCGGGGTGAGATGGAGAACCGGATCAAGGAATGTCAGCTCGATCTGTTCGCGGATCGCACTTCGGCCGCCACCAACGCGCCAACCAGCTCCGCCTGTGGTTCGCCGCCATGGCCTATGTGCTGCTCTGCGGCTTGCGACGCATCGGGCTGCCGCATACTCAATTCGCCGAAGCAACCTGTGGAACCATCCGGCTCAGGCTGCTGAAGCTTGGCGCCCTGGTGCGCATCAGCGTGCGACGCATCAAATTCGCCTTCGCTTCCGCCTGCCCTTGCAGGACGAGTTAGCACTCGCTCATGCGCGATTGCGCAATGCCGCCGCCTGACACGAACCGGACACCGCACAGGCAACATCCCGCTCAACCCCACCGCGGCCCGCGACCGCGCGATCGCGCTCGACCCGAAATCGCCGCCTCTCGACGCTGCGGCGTCTCCGTCACCTAGGCTGGCCCTCCGCTACCGCACTTCCGGCTCAATGCTTCCCCAATGTGAGAAATGCAGCCAGTCGGTTGCGACGCGCTGCATCCACGAGCCGGTCCAGCAGGTGACGCTGCCGGCGTAGAAGATGCGCGCGTTGCGTTGCGCAAAGACGCCGGCAACGGCGGACAGGCTTGCCACGCTTCAGGGCGTGGCAGGTGGCGGAGATGTGGTCGGTGAGCGGTCGGTTTCGGTTCCAGTGTTGCGCACGCAGTCGCGCACCATGTTGTCGCGGGCGTATCGCTGCGCCAGGCCGCGGTCGGTTACTCCCGGAACGTAATTGCCCGAGAACGGCAAGTCCCGGTTGGTGATGGTGTAGATCGAGTTGCGGTTGTTGCGGTCGTAGACCTGATCTGCATGCTCGCGACAGGCACTGAGGGTCGCCGCATCGGCGCGCGCCTGGCCGGTTGGAGGCGGCGGTGGTGCGCAGTGCGCCAGAGCCAGCGCTGGCAGGAGCAGGAGGCTTATTCGGCTCATGAAGTGGCTCCTGTCAGTCGGGGCACGGCCTGACCTTCCAATGCGAAACCGAATAGGAAACGAGACAGTCGGCTGCGGAAACCGGTTTCATCGAACCGCGCATCGGGGCCAAGCGGCATGCTTGCCGCGGCTCGCAGCAGCGAGGGATGCAACTCGGCCCCATCCGATTGCAGCTGGCACAGCGGATCCGCCCAGCGGGCGCGTGCCAGCAGATCCACCAAAGCCAACAGGCGCAGGCAGACGGAGAGGCCATAGGAGTTGCGCAGGCCAATCGTGCCCTCCACTGCGCCGGCCCAGCAGCGGGCATCCGGATCGGCCAGCGCCAAATCGCCGACCGAGCCATCAGGGTGCTGGAAACGAAAGAACCTCGCCACTCCCCAACGTTGGGAGAGCGCGGCTTCGCGCGCTGCGTACCAGGCGCGTTCGAGGTCGCGGCGCTGGACCGGCGGAAGCTCCTCGGGCGGCACCGCCACAAGGTAGGTCAGCGAGCCATCGGGCCGGCTGCCGACATGAACCGAGGCGCGATGTTCGGAAGGCGCCATTACGCCTCGCAGCCTTCGTCGCGCAGCAGGTCGATCACCGCCTCAACCGGCACGTCGCCTGCGGTGAATGCCTGGCCGATGCCCTTCGCCAGCACAAATTTCAGCGCCCCGTCCCGGACTTTCTTGTCACGGCGCATATGCCCTATCAGTGTTGCGGCGGAGAAGCGACGGTTCAGCATACGCAACTCGGCTGTAATCCCCATTGCGGCGATATGGGACACCACCCGGTCCGCATCGGCCGCTGCGCAGTGGCCCAGTCTTGCCGAGAGCCGGAACGCCAACCCAAGCCCTACCGCAACGCCCTCGCCGTGCAGCAGGCCACCTGTGTAGCCATACTCCGCTTCCAGCGCATGGCCGAACGTGTGGCCCAGATTGAGCAGCGCGCGGCCATCGTTCGGCTTTTCCTCGCGTTCGTCGTCGCCCACGACGGCCGCCTTGAACGCGCATGCCCGCATAATGGCTTCTGCCTGCACCTCGTGATTGCCGGCGATCACCTGGGCGCCATGCGCCTCGCACCATGTGAAGAATGCCGCATCGCCGATCAGGCCGGCCTTGGCGATCTCGGCATAGCCGGCCCCGAGTTCGCGGTGCGGCAGGGTGACGAGAGTGTCAGTGTCTGCCAGCACCATTTGCGGCTGATAAAACGCTCCGACCAGGTTCTTTCCCTGAGCGGTGTTGACGCCCGTCTTGCCGCCTATCGACGAATCCACCTGCGACAGCAGCGTCGTCGGCATCTGGACGAACGGCAGGCCACGCAGGGTTGTTGCGGCGGCGAAGCCGGCCAGATCGCCCACGACACCCCCGCCCAAGGCAATCACGGTGGTGCGCCGCTCGACCCGTGCCTCCAGCAACTGATCGACAACACTCTGCCAGCCAGCCAGGCTCTTCGAGGCCTCGCCCTGGGGCACGACGATCTGGTTGGTCGTAACGCCGGTCGCCTCCAGGCCGCGCAATAGCGTCGGCAGATGCAGCCGTGCGACTGCCTCGTCGGTCACCACCACGGCGCGCCGCTGCTCCATTCGGGGCGCCAACAGTGCGCCGGCGCGCGCCAGCAAATCGCCGCCGACCACCACCTCGTAGCTGGTACTCGGCAGCACGACCGAGAGCCGGCGTGGAGAGCGCCACGCCAGCAATGAACTCAGCACCCGGGCGGTCGTCGCATCCGGACTTTCGTCCACACAATCGACGATCACGTCGGCTTCGGCATAAACCGGGTAGCGGACATCGATCAGCCGCTGCAGGATCTCGGCCGCGTCGCCATCAGTCAGCAGCGGGCGGTTGTCACGCCCCGCGACCCGGCGCAGGAGCGTCTGAAGCGGGCAGCGCAGCCAGATCGAGATCGCTTCGTCGCGGACCGCGGCACGCGTCTCGCGGTCCATGAACGCGCCACCGCCGAACGCCAGCACCAACGGATCGCCGGACAGCAGCCGCCGGATCACGCGCCGCTCGCCGGCCCGGAAATCGCCCTCGCCGTAGCGAGAGAACAGCTCCGGAATGGTGCAGCCGGCGGCCAGCTCGATCTCGGCATCGGCGTCACGGAACGGCAATCCCAGGCGCGCCGCCAGCCGCCGCCCGATCGAGGTCTTACCGGCCCCCATCAGCCCCACCAGCACGATGCTCCGGCCGGCAAGCGCCTCCGGCAGGTCAACGGCTTCCTTCAGTGCGGTGTTGCGTGTCATGGCAACCGACGCTAGCACACGGCCCACCGGGCAGGCCACGCGCAGAGAAGTTGATGGAACAGGCGATGGTCCGTATCTTCTTGGTCGTCGTCGCGGCGGGGCTGGTGATCATCGGCGCGGCCGTGGTGTTTCTGGGGCTGTATCCGCCAAATCCGACGCCGCATGCGGTCGAAAGGGTGTTGCCGAACGACAAGTTCCAGGGCCACTGAGCCGAGTGGGCCATCGACGATCTTGATCGGGCCGATTTCAGGCGGAACAGGGTCTGCCTGCCGCAGCTGTGATCGGCCTGATTGTGCCGAGGAGAGAACTTGGCGCGGACCTCCCGCTTATGGCGTGCGTGAAGGGAGGACCTGATGATGGCTCAGCAGGTTCCGGTCGATGAGACAGCACTCGCGCCACACCTATCCGACGGCCCCGCGATCGAGATAGCCCCCGATCTCGCCTATCGACGATTGGCGATGGTGAACTTCGTGCTGTTCGGGGGTCCCAATGCCAAGTCCTGGGTGCTGATCGACGCAGGGCTGCCAGGCACCGCGAGCTTTATCCGCAACGCGGCCGCCGCCCGGTTCGGTGCTGATGCACGCCCGTCCGCCATCGTGTTGACGCACGGCCACTTCGATCACGTCGGCGCGCTCGCGACGCTGGCCGAGGGGTGGAATGTGCCGATCTATGCGCATCCGCTTGAACATCCCTATCTGAACGGCAGCACATCCTATCCGAAGCCAAACCCAGCGGCCGGCGGCGGTATGATGTCGCTGCTGGCACCGCTGTATCCGCGCGGGCCGATCGACGTGTCGCGCTGGCTGCGCGAGCTGCCGGCAGACACGACCGTGCCAGAAATGCCGGGATGGCGGTGGATGCATACACCAGGACATGCGCCTGGCCATGTTTCGTTCTGGCGTAGAGTCGGATCGGGCGCTGATCGTGGGCGACGCATTCATCACTACGGCGCAGGAGTCGGCTTATTCCGTCGCAACTCAAGCGCCGGAGCTGCACGGGCCGCCGCGGTACTACACGCCTGACTGGGTGGCGGCCGCTGCCTCGGTTCGCAAGCTGGCGGCGCTTGAACCTGAGCTCGTCATTACTGGACACGGGCGGCCCATGCATGGACCCAGCATGCGCGCCGCGCTGCACCGGCTTGCCGATCGGTTTGAGCATGTCGCGGTGCCGCACACAGCAGAAGCAAGGTGACACACCCGATCGGCGATGTTGGCAAAAAATCGATCCGTCGGGCAAGGGAAAGGGGGAACCGCCGCACGAACCAGAGTGTGCGGCATCAACGATGGATGAGAGGTTGGACTGCCGAAGAGGAAATCTCGAATGCAGCGCATCGCCACCGCGTTGGCTGTCGCGATCCTGTTGGTTGCCCCGGTCGCTTTGGCCGCAGGTAACGGCACAGATCAGACGGGCGCATCTGGGCCGGTCAGGACAGGCCCAGCCCGGACAGGCAAGGAACGCCTGAGCGACAAGGCCTCGGACGAACAGCGCTCGAACGACTGCAAGGTACCGCCGATCCGACGGACGCGACCGCGGCCCAGCGATTGTCAAACCCGGTAAGGAGCATGGTGGCAGCAACGCGCGCGAGGGCGCATCGGCGTTAAGCGTTTGTTAAGCCAAAGAGCGCGATGGTGTGTCTTCCTACTGAGTGAAACTTGACCCCGCGATCTACCGAAGGCGGATAGATGGCGGGGTTCCCTTTTCTGGATCCCGCAAAAGCCGCGAGTACGGACCGACCGCATGCGTCACGGTATGGCGCGCGCATGCCAGTTTATCGAACCCGATAGAATACGACGCGCTGGGTCTCCTCTTCCTTCAGTCTCTGCCGGGCCCGCATCAGATCGCGCCAACTGACATAACCGACCAGCTTTCCTTCACTGCGCGAGACCACCGGCAGATGTGCGATGTTGGCCTGGGTCATCCGCTCGATCAGGGCCTCCAGGTATTCGTCCGGGTAGGCGACGGGCGTTCGTCGATCCCCCAACAACGTGGCCAATGTCGTCTGGCGATGCTGACCCGCTCGGCGCCAGGCGAGCACCGATGGCGGATCGACGACCCCCAACACGTTTCCCGAGGCGTCAACCACTGGAAAGCTTGGATGCCGGGTGTCCGGATTGGTCAGGTGCCTTGCCACCTGATGCAGGGTCATGCTGGCGGGCAGTGTCTCCACTTGTGTTGCCATCACCTCCTGTGTGCGCATCACCGTGAACGGATCGACCCGATATTCCCGCGCCAGATGGTGTCCCCGTCGGGCCACCTTCTCGGTCAGGATCGAGCGTCGCATCAGCAGGACGGTGACCAGGTGCGCGGTCGCGCAGGCGGTGACCAGCGGCAGCAGCACATGGGTATTGCCGGTCAGTTCCACGGCGAAGAATGTCGCCGTCAGCGGCGAGCGCATGGTGCCGCCCATGGTGGCGCACATGGCGAGCAGCGCCCAAAATCCCGGACTGGCCTGCGGCAGCAGGTCGGCCAGAAAGGCGCCCATACTGCCGCCCATGATCAGCAACGGCGCGAGTATGCCGCCGGACGTTCCGGAGCCCAGCGCCACCGACCAGATGATTGCCTTCACAACCAGCAGCGCCAGCCCGGCAAATGGCGGCACCCCGCCCTGCAGCATGCGTGCGATGTTGTCATAGCCGACACCGAGCGCCTGCGGCTCGACAAGGCCCCCCAGGCCGACCACAAGGCCGCCGAGTGCGGGCCACCACATCCAATGGATCGGCAGCTTCAGGAAGCTGTCTTCGCAAGCATAGACCAGTTGCGTCAGCACCCCCGAGAGCAGCCCCGCGAGCAGTCCAATGAGGAGCCAGCCCAGCAAAGCCTCGAGCGATACCGGGATGCCGCCGTGAAACGGGAACAGTGGCGATGGCAAATGGAGCCACGTCCGCTCCACCTCCGCGGTAATTGCTGCCGCGGCCACCGGAACGAAGCTGCGGGGTGACCATTCGAACAGCAGCAACTCGACGGCCAGCATCATTGCCGCGATCGGCGTGCCGAACACGGTGGTCATGCCGGCGGCGGCGCCTGCCACCAGGAGGGTTTTTCGTTCGTTATCGGTCACCGGCAGCATCTGGGCGATCAGCGAGCCGACCGCGCCGCCGGTCATGATGATCGGCCCCTCCGCACCAAACGGGCCGCCGGTGCCGATCGACACCGCAGACGACAGGGGCTTCAGCACCGCAACCTTGAGATCGAGACGGCTGCGACCGAGCAAGATCGCCTCGATGGCTTCGGGGATGCCGTGACCCCGGATCTTGTCGCTGCCGTAACGCGCCATGAGGCCGACGATCAGCCCACCAACGACCGGCACCAGCACGGCCGCGACGCCGAGAGGAGACTGGCCCAGTTTCAGGTCGGCCAGCGACATGCGGCCGAAATACGCCAGATTGGTGACAGAGGCGGATCAGGTTCAGCAGCACCACGCCTGCCACCACGCCGGCGGTACCAACGCCGATCGCAATGGCGGCGATCAGCAGCACGCGGGGGCTGGTGGTGAAATCGCCGAGGTGACGGATAGCATCGCTGGCTGGACGGCTGATCGACGTGGCGGCGGCTTCGGATGGTCTGGTGATCTTCACGTCGACGGTGGCTCCAATCAGTTGGTTCTGGAAGGTTGGTAATATCGTGCCACGATATATTGGCAAGGGTTCGGCCAAAGCCAGCGTGTCACGCAATCGTCGCCAACGCTCCGATATCAGAATATCGGTCGATTGCCTGACGCCGAGGGACTACGAAAATTTGTCGGAGTTCCGTTACCTGCTGCGACGGTTCCTGGGATTCAGTGAACAGGCGGCCCAAGCGGCCGGGCTCACGAGCCGACAGCATCAAGCGCTGCTGGCAATCAAGGGCTTTCCGGAGGCCGACAAGGTGACCATACAGGCCCTGGCGGAGCGTCTGTGCGTGCGGCACAACAGCGCCGTGGAGCTGGTGGACCGTTTGGTCGAGGGTAGCCTTGTAGTGCGGTGTCCCGATCCGCGCGACCGACGCCGCGTTCTGCTACGGTTGTCGCCGCTCGCGGAACGTCGTCTGGCCCGACTGTCCGCGACCCATTTGGAGGAGCTGCGACGCCTGGGTCCTGCGCTGCGGCAGATCCTGGACTCGGTGGGGCTCCCCGATTAGTGGCCGGACCGCCTGCCGAGCGGCGCATTCGTTGCCACACCGTTGCCAGACTGACACTGGAGGCCGATCACAGTCTGAGAGGCGGTCCGAGCTGAATTCTGTGATCAGATCCTTGAGAAGAGGAGCAGAAGTGCACCATAGAGGACGCACATCAGTAGCACGCCTCCAAGATCGACGCTTACCCGGCGATCCAGCCGCGCGTCCAGCCACCAGCCAAATCCCCGACTGGTCCAAGGGACGAGATAGTTCAACAGCGTCACGCTGACGATGTTGCCCATGAAGAGAGCGAGCCAGAAGGGCAGATTGAGCGTGCCGATCAGCAGCGGGGTCTGGATCGAGAGGCCAAAAAGGAAAACGACAGGGTAGAGCAGTAGCAGCACGATCATGTTCATCTTCCAGGCTGGCGCCTGGGTCCGCACCTCAGACGGGAACCACTGGCTGAACCCTGTTCGGACGATCCGGGTATTGACGCTATCTGTTAACTCCTCCGCCTGTTCCAGCAGGCGTCGGCGCTCGGGCGACTCCATCCAAGCATGCAGTGTGGCCTCGCTTTCGAACCGCAGGATTGCAACGTAATTCTCCTGCACGCCTGGGATGGGTGGCTCGAACCGGTAGCCCTGGAAGCCAGGGTAATGAGCTTGTGCCGCTGCGATGCGCTGTTCCCAGGCACGATACTCAACCTCATGTCCGGCCTTCACCCGCGTGGTGATAACGGCGGAGACCGGCGAGGGTAGCGCCCCTGTCGCTGCGTCGCGCACGAGATGCACATCGTCGAGGCCCGACAAGACGGGTTGCACCTCAGCGAGCAGGGCGTGGCGCCGCTCGGAGCGAAGCCAGGCGATGGCCTGCTCGTGCCCGACGAAGCGCTGCAGGATGACCCAATCGATTTGCGTCGGGGGATTGGGCGGCAACACCGATTGCTCGATGAAGCCCGGCTGCTCCGCGACCGCCGCGCTGATGGCGGCTTGAAACTGCGCGAAGGCGTCGGTTCCGCCCTCGCGTACTCGGGTCTGCGTCACGATCG
Source organism: uncultured Alphaproteobacteria bacterium (assembly GCA_963758595.1). GTDB lineage: Bacteria > Pseudomonadota > Alphaproteobacteria > Acetobacterales > Acetobacteraceae > JAMXLO01. Next base: position 179,507 of record CAVWWB010000016.1, on the reverse strand, counting down.
TGACGGCACCCACCGGCTTGGATGCGGTCATTGCACCGCTGGAGCAGGGTGCGTGCGGAACGATATGCTTATCCTGCTCCCGCTCATTGTCTTTTCGCGCGCGAATTCAGACCTCCGGCGATTCACCTTCGATTATCGCGGTCTAGGTCGGCGTAGATGCGATCGGGAGTGAGCGGCAGATGCGCGAAGCGTTTGCCGGTCGCATTGGCGAGTGCGTTTGCGATCGCGGGCGCTACTGGATTGATCGCGCATTCACCCTGCGATTTCGCGCCGAGTGGACCGATCTTGTCATAGGTATCGGCGAAATAGACCTCACTCGGCGGCACATCGGCGAAGGCCGGAATGCGATAGTTGCGGAGGTTGGGGTTTACAACCTTGCCAGTCTCGTCATGCACCATGTTCTCGGTGAGTGTCCAACCGATAGCCATACCGATCGCACCGTCGATCTGACCGCGGCACTGCATTGGATTGATCAACCGGCCAATATCGGCGGCATGCACGGAGTGCAGAATGCAAATCTCTGCAGTGACTCGGTGCACGGCGAGTCGGACGCCGTGCACGTTGAAGGCAACGGTGCGCGGCGAAAGATAGGCTTTCCGAAAAACCACGAACCGGTGTGCCGCCTCGGTGCCAGCCTTGTGCAGGTCGTCAAGCGGTACGCGGCGGTTACCGCACAGCACCGCCTTAGCTTCCAGCCGGCACGCGGAACGCTCTACGCCGCTATAGCGGCTCGCGTAATCCAGGATGTTCTCGCGCAGCGCCTCTGCCGCGAGGCCAACCGCCTTGCCCGCCACGACCGTGCCGGTGCTGGAGAAGGTGCCAGTATCGTAGGGCGCGCGATCCGTGTCGGCATGGACGATATCGATCTGCGAGGCGGGACAACCCAGATACTCGGCGGCAATCTGCCGGTGCGATGTGACGGAGCCATTGCCCATCTCGGTCGAGCCGACGGCTAGATGATAGCGGCCGTGTGCCGTCAGTTGCATCTCGGCCCCGGAGCGGTGCTCGGTCGGCGGGCCGCATTCCAGCATAGCGAGTGCCATGCCCGTGCCCTCCAGCCAGTCTTCGCCCGCGGGTTTCGCCGCCCCGCGGCCGCTCGCCAGTGCTTGCTCAACAAGGTCCAAGCACTGATCGAGCCCGTAGCTGCCGAAATCAATTGCCGCGGTCTCATGCCAAACCGACTGCATCCAGTCATCTGGCTTGATCATGTTCGAGCGGCGAAGCGCGAACGGCATCAAGCCCGAGTTTGATCGCAAGCTCGTCCATGGCGCACTCGATTGCGAATGTGCTCTGTGAGGCGCCATAGCCGCGGAAGCCACCGCCGGGCACGAGATTGGTGTAAACGGCGAAGCCGTCGGCATTTTTGTTTGCGCAGCGATACACGATAAGCGGGCTGGCGAGCGCCGCCGCCAGTGTTTCGCCGGCATGCCCGCCATAGGCGCCGGTATTCGAGACGAGCCGCACCTGAATTGCGGTGAGGGTGCCGTCCTGCTTGGCGCCGAGCTTCACATGCGTCGTCATTTGATGACGCGTCGTCGCCGCTGTGAACTGCTCCTCGCGCGTGTACTCCCACTTTACGGGGCGGCCGGTTGCGAGCGTGGCTAAAACGCAGAGGTCCTCGGTCACCATCTCCTGCTTGCCGCCAAAGCCGCCGCCGACCCGCTCGGTGAAGATGTGCACGTCCTGTGCCGGGAGGGCAAATATGTGGCAAATCTTCTGTTTGATGATGAAGGGCGCTTGCGAACTCGTGCGGACATGTACGCGACCTGCATCGTCGCGCCAGGCGATCGAGCCCAAGGTTTCGAGATGCACATGTTGCACGCGCGACGTGGAGTAGGTGCGCTCGTGCACGATGTCGGCCGCGGCAAATCCATCGGCGACGGAACCGACCTCGCCATGGATCTCGGCATAGATGTTGCTCTTGCGGTCGATCCCCTTCTCGTGGAGCACCGGCGCATCCGGCCGCATGGCTGCTTCCGGATCGAACACCGCCGGCAACGCTTCGTACTCCACGTCAATGAGCCGGCAGGCCGCCTCCGCGATCGCCTCTGTTTCGGCTGCGACTGCGGCAACACGCTGGCCGACCATGCGCATGATGTTGTCGAGCATGTAGGTGTCATCCGGATCGACGAGGTGATCCTCGTGCGTTGCCGTGCTGAAGAGCCGGCGCGGTACGTCTTCCCATGTGAAGACTGCAGCGACGCCCGGTAGTGCCTTTGCGCGTCTGGCATCGATCTTCGCGATGCGGGCATGGGCGTGCGGCGAGCGCAGCACCTTGAGATGCAACAGACCGGCCAGTACCGGCGTATCCGTTTCGACGTCCATCGTGTAGCGCGCACGCCCAGTGACAATCGCCTCGCCGAACGGGTTGCGCAGGCTTGCGCCACAAGCGTGGCCTGCAAGGTCTTCCTCCGCCTCGGTCTTGCCCGCGATTGCATCCGCGATGGCCCTGTAGCCGGTACAGCGGCAGAGATTGCCTTTAAGGGCATGCGGCAGATCGGCGCGTTGTGCCTCAGTCAGCGAGGCCGCAGTCATGATCATACCGGCCGAGCAGTACCCGCACTGATAGGCTTGCGCATCCAGGAACCGGCGCTGCATTTCATGCAAAGCGCCGGGCTCGCCAATCCCCTGAATAGTTGTCACGTGTTTGCCTGATGCGCGAAAGGCTGGCATCAGACAGGAATGCACGGGCTCGCCGTCGAGCCAGACTGTGCAAGCACCGCAATCCCCGGCGTCGCAGCCTTTCTTGACACCGAGAGCGCCGTGCTCACGCAAGTAGGTGCGCAGGCACTGGCCGGGCCGCGGCGCGGCCACAACAGGGCGTCCGTCGATGATGCAGAGAGCGGTAGCGGAGCTGTCGTTCATGTCGAAGCTTCCAACTCGGCGCGGATTTCTGCCGCAAAATGACGGGTCAGATGGCGCTTGTAGGGAGCAGAGCCGTGCACGTCGTCGAACCAGCGCGGCTCCGGCACAGCAGAAATCGTGGCATCGAGCGTTTCCGCATCCGGGAGAGCAGGGAAACGAAGCTGGACCGGCCGGTCGGTGGCCGCAGTGATCGTCAGCAGAAACGCGCCGGACACATCCTGTGTGCCGATGACGAGAGCTGCGGAACGGCCAAGCTTGGTCAGGGAGCCGTGCCGTACGGCAAAGCGCCTGCGGAGCGCGGCAGCGGGCAGATGAATGCTGCGCAGCAATTCCCCCGGCCGCAGTACATTCACATGGTTGCCGGTGACGAAGTCGGTGACCGGCACCTCGCGCATCGTGCCCTCGCGCGACCAAAGCTTGCACATACCTTCCAGGGCGCATGTCAGCGAAATCATCGGTCCGGCTGGCAGCGACATGCAGACATTCCCGCCTATCGTCGCCGCGTTCCAGATCTTGAACGAGGCCAAGAATGCATTGCAGCAGGCGAGGATGAGCGGCACGGCGCGCCATTCCGGGTCAGGTGAGGTGAAATTCGCGAGTTCGGCGATCCGGCACGTAGCGGCGATTGTGATGCCGTCGGGCGTGACCTCGATCGGTGTCCAGCCCAGCCCGGTAAGATCGATCAGCGTGTCCGTCGCGGGTTGCGGTTCAGAAAACAGCCAAGTGCCGCCGGCCAGCCAGGCGCCGGCAGTGGGCCATTCGCCAATCTGGTCCATCGAGCCTGGGCGGCGAACCGTAGTGATGGAATTGAGATCCATCAGTGCAGCTCCGAAAGCGAGGTGGCGCCCGGTCCCGCAGTGATCAAGGTTGGGAATTGATGCGAGCCGAATGGAACGGCGGGTGGCAGCGTCGGCGTGATGCCACGCTTCTTATCCTGTGTCAGGATAGCTTCGCGCGCATCGCCCCCCATCAGCTCGTAATCCATCAGGTGATAATTCTTGAAGAACAGCGCTCCCACTGAGCGGTCCGCGACAACCCGTGTGACCGCTTCCAACATGTCGTCCGGCGTTGTTGTGAAAGAGATGGTTTCGATCAGCATCAGCCTGTCGTTGATGGCGTCGGGGCCGAAATACTGGGCGAGCACGCTGAACAGTACGTTGTTCTGCCGCGCGACGTAGATCGTGTTGCTCGCTGCGTAGGTCTTGTCCCAATCCGGTCCGAGCATCTGCTTCCAACCGGCGATGACGTCCATCCAATGATTGACCTGGGTCTGCGCGGCCCAGGCAATCACCTTCTTGAGCTCGGGCCCCTGCTTGTCGGCAAAGGCCTGCATGTCCGTCGTGCCGATCGCGCCCTTCTGCGCGCAGCCATCCATAAAGGCGATATTGTTCGCGAGGATAGTGTGCCCGACCGTGCGCCACTCATCTGGCATAGTCGCCTTATCCAGGGTGTCGAGCGCAGACTGCATGCGCGATCGATACGCGAGCAGCGAGGCGCGCCAGCCCTGGTTAACCGGGTTGTCGAGATAGGGCGTGACCACCTCGGAAAGCGCCATCGTGCTGTGGCCGACAGATTTCATCAGCTGATACACGATGGGCACCGGCGGCGCCTCCACCGGCGGCTGGCCCGGGCGGTAGAGGATGAACCGACCGCCGGCGCCGGAGAACAGGCCCAGGATGAGCGGGTGCTGGGCCAAAATATTGTGTTGGAAGATGCGCCCAGCGGTCGCGTAGAGATCGAACATCGCGCTGTTGAGCGCGAGTACATTCTCATCCGCTGTTTGGCCAGGAGCGACTGTGAGCGGACCGGTGATCGGGGCCATGAAGGCAGGCGGCTGCGCGCCCGCTGAGCACGTAAGAAGCGCCAAGCTAAATCCCAATATTAACGAATTAACCTTTGACATGGTCGCTACACACTCCCTACGAACACTTCAGTTGAGGCGGAGACGTAGTGTAGCTAGGAGAGACTTTAGAATTACGTCTCAGATGCCATCCTATAACTCGTGGACCGTCCTGTCAGCATCATTCTGTAGATACATACAATGGTCAACTAACATCTATATCAGCGCATTAAATCGGCACACGTTAATACAGTACCTCCATTGACTTTTATGGCTTGGACCGACCTGCAGCTTGGGAGAAGAGAGGAATGCAAGTAATGGGCGGTCTGAGGGCGCTACTTGTCAGCCTCGTCCTGCTGGCTGGACCCGCGCTCGCGACGGATTGGTTCACTGGCCTGCCGCGTCAGGACATCCACGTCAAAACCTGGCCGGGGGGAAAGAAGATTGCAGTTTGTTTTGTGCTCTATGTAGAGGTCTGGGGGCACGATCTGGGGCCGAACTTTCGGCCTGATATGAACGGGCGCAAGCCGGATGCGGTGGATGAGGCGTTCCGGCGGTATGCGATCGTTTGGGGCTTGCGGCGCGTGGGGCGCACCTTCCATGGCTTGGGCGTGCCACTGAGCTTGGCCGTCAATGCCGAATTCCCGGAACAAGAACCGGAAACCTGGAAAACGCTGCGCGCCCTAGTTCCGCGCGCACCGGTAATCGCACATGGCATCAATAACTCGACCGCTTTGCTGCCACTCACAGAAGGTCCGACGGCGCAACGGGCTTACGTCCGAGAGACTCTTGACCGGATCGACAAGAGCACTGGCATCCGAAGCCTTGGTTGGTCGAGCCCGAGTGTCTATCCGAATGCCGACACCTTCGCCGCCACGGCCGCCGAGGGCATACGATACTCGCTGGACGGAATGGATTCCGACATCCTCTCCCGCCTTGGCACCACTCCCCCACTGCTACTCGTGCCCTATCCGCCTACGGTCGTGGACATGGGCCAGTATCTATCGCGCATGAAAGAGGCGACTGATCTTGAGCGGCTGTGGAAGGACTATGTCGATGAACTGGTCCGCGAAGCTGAAGCTGATCCACACTCGGCGGCGACAGTTGTTGCAATCGGTATTCACCCTTTTGTTGTGGGCACGCCCGCAGGTGCCGCCGCAATGCGACGGGTCCTCGCGCATCTCCGCGAACAACACCTCGTTTGGATCACTGACCCCGAAGCGGCGCTCCGGGCCGCGGGTGAGACGATTTAGCCGATCACAGTCCACTGCAATGCATCACAAATGGGCCTACCGAATTAGCGTCGATCTTCGCCCATCCGGGCGCCGCGCGCCCTTCTGCGGCAAGCCCTCCTTCCACAAGCTGGCTTTGAACGCGGCGAACCCACCCAGCGTTGCCCGGATCGACCGGCTGCTCAATAGAGCAGTAGCGCTATCACCCTGCCCATGCATGCGCCATGCGTCATCACGACCCTCGCGAGAGCTGACGCTTTTCGGCTGTCCGAGGTATGTGTTTCGATGCGCGTGAAGTCTCAGCGCTTCACTTGCTCGAATCGCCTCGCCGTCACTCGCGCTCGTTCAGAGGCACGGGCGTTGCGAATTCGCTGGGCGTCTTGCTGCGCTTCCGCGGCAGACAGATTTGTCAAGGCCTGAGAGCCGGCCTTCGCAAGTTGTTGCTCGGTTACCGCGCGTTCCTGGCCGTCGCCGGCTCGCTTTACTCGGGTACTGCCAGACATTGGCCAGCGCCGGAAGTGCACGCGAGATAGTATATACATCAGCCGGGCTGTCGTCCGCGTAATTGTCCAAGAGCAGGCGAACCTGGTCCCCAATGGCGAACTTGCGCGCTTCCATGGCATACCTCCAGAAAAGAAAATCGTCGGCGGCGCTTACATGGCACCGCCCATTGTCGCGACCGCTGCTCTACTGGCGCCGCTCACGCCTTGGTCAGGCTATGAACCGGGCGAGTAGCACTATCTGGTTCGCAACAGCGGCCCAGTGCAAGCTTGCGCCAAGCAGAACCGATCCGTGCCATGCGACATTATGAAGCGGTAGACGACCTTGCGCATGGACCAAGGCGCCACACGAATAGGCTATCCCGCCGCCTAGCAACAGCAACAACGCAACGTTGGAGAGATTATCGGCGTAAGCGCGGCCCATGCCAAGCATCGTCCAGCCCATAACGAGATACAGCGCAAGCAGCAGTCGCTCGAAACGGCGCGGAAATGCCAACTTCAGCACCACACCTATCGCGGCGATGATCCATGCCAGCGCGCAAAGCAGCAGACCGAGGTCCTTGGGGAAGGCGGATAGGGCGAACGGAGTATAGGTGCCGGCTATCATTACAAAGATCGCGGCATGATCGGCACGGCGAAGCAGTTCCTTGGCACGGCTCGGGCAGCACGAATTATAGGCGGCAGAAGCCACGAACATGCCGATCAGCCCGACACCATACACGGTCAACCCAATAAGCTGACGGGCACCGCGACCCGGCAGCGTGGCCGCGAACAGCCAGGCAATCCCGCCGACTGCCAATAGAACAGCGAACGCATGCAGCACCCGGTCAAACACCAGCTCCGTCGCTGTGTAGTACGGAAAGCTGCCTGCCGGCACCATCTTCAGCCACGCCCGCCGCTAGTCGGCCACGGATTACTCTGTCTCATGCTCGGCCAAGAACGACTCGCCAAATGGGGTAAGACTAAAAGTGCTACCGGGTGGTTTGCGGCGACTGGCGGCTTCACTCGGATCGACATCCCAGCGCACCAGATTAGCGCGTATCAACGGCCCTATGACACTGGCGTCCTGTGCCGCAGTGGCGCGGCAGGTCCCTTTTCGCAGATCGACCAAGAATGTCATTTGCTCTCGCGTCAAATTCATCCCGCTAGTTGTTCCCAACCCGATGCAGCACGTAATCGGTCATGGCGCCACTGTGGGCGCTACCGTGTTCAGCAGCAAATAACCCACCCTGGTACAGATCGTCGTCGCCGCCTGTTTCATGCCTGTTGCCTTTGCCCAGACAGGACGGTCGTCGCTCCTCGTATCATAGCTTCTGAAAGTTGTCGCATTGATGCGCAATTCGGCCCAGCGCGTCCCATCGATCTCCGCCGCGTTCGGAACATCCTCAAGGGCATCCCGCTTCGGGTGCCGCTCCACCCACATACGCCCGATAAGGTTTGCCAGATCAGCGACGCGCACTACGCCCTCCTCGACCGAATTGACCGGCTGGTATTCGTGGAGGAAGGGATTCCATATCACGACGCGAAATCGGTTCGCCTCCGTCTGATCACCTGATCGTGTGATCTTCAACGAAGGGCGGCACAGACCGCGTCGGTTCATATATACCCCTGAAGCAATTCAGCCGCATGATGTGCGGGTCATCCCGCATAGCTCCGCCTCACGGCAAAGAACGGCTTCCGCTTCATATAGGGAGTGATGGCGACATTGCAGCTACTCGGTCGAGCCAAATTCACGGCCAGGCCTTGCTTTCGCCTTCACCCACGCGATATAAGCCCGCCGTTCCGTGATTGCGTGATTGGCGCTTCGTCTGGCTCAGGACCGACGCGCCCCTCTCGGAAAATTTGGTCTAACGCGTTCGCCCCAGTGTCGCGCGGGCAGGCGAACACCAGGGCACCCGTTTTAGCCATCACATCATTCCTTGACGGGCGCCGGAGCATCGACTTCGTGCCATTGAACACCTTCACCCACCTCGGCCTGGCCGAGTCGCTGTTGCGCGCACTCGCGAGAGAGCGCCTCGTTGAACCGACACCCATCCAGGCGACGGCCATCCCTCATCTGCTCGCAGGCCGCGATCTGCTCGGCATCGCCCAGACCGGGACCGGCAAAACCGCCGCGTTCGCCCTGCCGATGCTGCAACACCTGATCACCGCTCCCAGCCGTCCCGCCCATTTCGCCACACGCGCTCTCGTCCTGGCGCCAACCCGCGAGTTGGCACTGCAGATCGAGGACAGCCTGCGCCGTCTTGCCACCCAGCAGACGTTGCAGATTGTCGCCATCCTGGGCGGCGTCAGCCGCCTCATCGCAGGTGCAGCGAATGCGCGGGGGAGCCGATATCGTGGTCGGCACCCCGGGCCGGATCTGCGACCTGATGGCCACTGGCGAGCTGAAACTCAACCAGGTCAGCCAGTTCGTGCTGGACGAGGCTGACCGGATGCTCGATCTCGGCTTCATTCGGGACATCCGCCGGATCGTCGCTGCCCTGCCAGGCAAACGGCAATCCGCGCTGTTCTCCGCGACGATGCCGCCAGAGGTCGCCACGCTGGCAGAGGCCTTGCTGCACAATCCGCTCCGAGTAGATGTCGCTCGAAACGCACCGGCTGCGCTGCCGATCGAACAGCACGTGCACTTTGTCGAAGCTGCCGGAAAGCGGGCGCTGCTGGGCCGCCTGCTGGCCGATCCGGCTTTGTCACGCGTCATCGTGTTCACCCGCACGAAGCGCGGCGCCAACCAGGTGGCCGACGCACTCGATACCGGCGGCGTGCGTGTGGCCGCCCTGCACGGCAACAAGAGCCAGCCGGCGCGGCAGAAGGCCCTGGAACAATTCCGGACAGGTCGGGCGCGCGTGCTGGTGGCAACAGACATAGCCGCGCGCGGGATCGACGTGACGGGTATCTCCCATGTCATCAATTTCGATCTCCCGGCACAACCGGAGGACTATGTGCACCGCATCGGCCGCACAGCACGTGCCGGCGCAAGTGGCGTGGCCATATCGTTTTGCGGCTCCGCGCAACAAGGCGAGTTGCGCAGCATCGAGCGCATGACGGGTACCCGGCTGCAGATCGCCGGCGGTTCCCCACCCCTGGTTCAGCGGCAGGGCACGCAGGCACCTACCGAGCACCGTCCGTCGCGCCGACGTCGGCAACGACGTTCCACGGCCGGGCTTCGACCTGCGGCTTGACCGATCAGGCTTGAGGGACGGCATCATGCGCGCCGGCACACAGGATCATCACGACGACATCGCCTATCCCTCCAGCATCGGTTTCCTGCTGATCCACCTCGCGTGTTTTGCCGCGTTCTGGACCGGCGTGACATGGCGTGCCGCGGTGCTCGCCATGGCACTTTATGTGCTGCGGATTTTTGCGATCGGCGCGGGATATCATCGCTATTTCGCACATCGTGCCTTCAGCACAAGTCGCATCTGCCAGTTCGCCTTGGCATTCCTCGCGCAAACCTCGGCACAGCGCGGCATTCTGTGGTGGGCATCCAAGCACCGCCGGCATCACCGATATTCGGATACGGTGGATGACGTTCACTCGCCGGCGCAGCGCGGCTTTCTCTACGCTCACCTGGGCTGGATTTTTGTGCCGCGGAACCACGCCACGGACTATGCGACCGTGCGTGACCTGGCGCGATACAGGGAGTTGATGTGGTTGGACCGGCATCCTTATCTGCCGGCGGCACTGCTCGCGAGTATCACATGGTTGCTCGCCGGTTTGCCGGGACTCGCAATTGGCTTCTGCTGGAGCACCGTCGCGGTCTGGCATGCGACGTTCTGCATCAACTCGCTGGCTCACGTCACCGGTCGGCAGCGCTATGTCACCGGCGATCAGTCGAGGAACAACTGGCTGCTCGCACTGCTGACGATGGGCGAAGGCTGGCACAACAACCACCACACCTATCAGGCATCGGCGCGCCAGGGATTCCGTTGGTGGGAATATGATCCAACCTTCTACATCCTGCGCGTGCTGTCGTGGCTTGGCATTGTCTGGGACCTCCACGTCCCGCCACAGGCAGTGATTAACGGCGAACACAGGCTGGGACGGCAGGTCATCGACAGGGTGGCTGGTCAACTCGCCGCATCATTCCCGATCAATCAGATCGCGCACGAGGTGCATGAAGTGTTGGCACGTGCGCCGGGCTGGGCGGAGGTGAAGGCCGGCATCGTGTCGATGCGCAGCCAAGCAGAGGCGATCTGGAACGAAATCGACCTGCCCCAAGTGCCGAGTTTGGAAGAGGTTCGGCGCTATGCCAGGAAGCACCTGGCCGAGACGCACTCGCTGGAGGACATCGCCGTGCGGGCGCGGGAACGGCTGCTTGAGCTGATCTATGCACGGCTCATGGAGGCTGCGTCCTCACCGCAAAGCGCGACCATCGCGTGAGGCTCTGATCCCCTTCGAGCCAGTTGTCTTCAAACAATTCCGCCGTCGGTCATCACGCTCTGTGGCTAGAACCCGCGCCGCCTACGGCCGGCTGGCGTTCTGAAGGGGTCCGCGGCCTCCCAGAGCCGCTTGTCCTGCGCAATCCAGGCATCCGCCTCGGCTTCGGTGGCAAAGCCGGCGGCCAATTGCGGCAAAGCACCGATCCTGGTCACCTGCACGGCGAAGCTGTCATCGTCTCGTTGGATTACGCAATAATTCGCATCGGCCATGGCTGCCCATAATGGCGTAGGAGTTGAGAATAGGTCTGTCGAGGGTTCAATGAGCCTTACGCGTGCAGACCAGGTCTTCACTGTTGAGTTCGAAAATCACCTTGCCGGCGCGCACGGTTCCGACGACGTCTGCGTAGACGTATGTAACTGCATCGCAAGTGACTTCAAACGTGAAGCACCGGCCATGCGGGTTTCCATAGTCATTACAGAATTCCTCAAGGTCGTAGGCTATCTGACCGTCAACATCGGACAGACGCATCTTGCCTCCTAAACGCCTGTTGCCGCTTCTGTCTCCGCCTCCGCCGCGGCGGTGAGCCTCATGGCGGCGCGTTGCACGCTGGTGTCTTTCAGGACGTGAACGCCAGAGGCTGTCGTCGATAGCTTCACGACACCCTGCTCATCGTAGATGGCCACAGCATGCTGGGGCTGCACCGCGACCAATCCGCCTCCTTCGACCTCGAAAGTAACCCAGCTCATCGCGATCGACGATTGCGTAGATATTGAATATATTCTGCCTGCGTCATGCCATCGTAGGACATGCTAAACGGCTTGGAACGCGCGCTACCTTCCTTGGCAACAACGGGCCGTGCGCTGGAGCTCTTCGATTCACCAGCCGGTCGAGGCGAACGTGATTGAATGACCGCTGGCAGTGATCCGACAACAGTTTCGGAGGGCTGCGGTTTGCGCTCTTTGGACGGAGCGGCAACCTCCTTGCTCCGCTGAACCTTTACGGAGGTGGGCTGCCTCTCGGCTTCATCATGGCCCTCCTCGTCCTTCGCGACATCGGGTTCAGCGCTCACAGGATGTGCCCCTAGTAGTAGAAATAGCTGCGACCGCAGGAAGCTAGCTGCAGAAATCTGTGCGAGGCAGTAGCCCCGTCCAGCACGGGCTGCTGCTCCACCCTTCGATACATCGAAGGCCAATCATGCGAGGTCGAAAGACAAGCGCCTCGGAATGCGCACATGGAAGTCATACCTGACTTGGGAACTGACCGTTGCAAATGCAAGGCTGAACTGTGCCGCCGGCTCTATTGCGGGCATCTGCACGGGCCGTGGCACCTATCAAGAAAGCGCCCGATAGATTGCAAGGGCAATGACTGCCACGACTATGCCTGCCGGAACCACCACAGGGGGCGTGATCCATCGGCGCATCGGCGCTCTCCATCTTCTACGAGGGGGGAGCGCGGTACTGTCTCTCAGCCGCCAACGCCCAACAATCGCTGCTGGCGATAACGTGAGCTTAAGCGCATAAGATCGGTAAGTCCACCCAAACGACGCCACAGGTGCGCAGCACTCCCCACTGCGCAGCCATAGGAGAATGCAGATTTTGATCGAAGCTCCCATCCTCGAAGCTCCCATGGGTGATGCGCGATTCTTCGCGCGAACGGGGCCCTACGCTCTGGCGGACATCGCAAGTGCAGCGGTCGGCACGGCACCCGCCATCGAGAGGATGTTTGCCGGCGTTGCTCCCTTGCAGTCGGCAGGACAGGACCACGTCAGCTTTCTCGACAACAGACGTTATGCGACGGCGCTCGAACAGACCATGGCTGGTGCGGTCATCGTGCATCCACGGATGCAGGCACGGGTTCCCGACAGCGCCATAGCGATCATTACAACCTCCGCGTATGAAGGATGGGCGCGTGTTGCCGCGCTGTTTCATCCGCTGCCAGCGCCTCGTCCCGGCATCCATCCCTCTGCGCTGATCGATCCGGACGCGCGGGTGGACGCCTCCGCGGAGATCGGTCCGTACACGGTCGTTGAGGCCCGAGCCGAGATCGGTCCCGGCTGCCGTATTGGGTCGTTTGTCTCTATCGGCACCGGTGTCACCGTGGGCCGCGATTGCCGTATTGGCGCCCATGCCAGCCTCAGTCATGCCTTGCTTGGCTCGCGGGTCTACATCTACCCGGGGGCCAGAATCGGTCAGGAAGGCTTCAGCTTCGCCACGACGAAGACGGGCTTTCTCAGCATCCCGCAGCTCGGTCGTGTGATTGTGGAAGACGACGTGGAGGTCGGCGCCAACACCACGATTGACCGGGGATCGACCCGCGACACCGTCATCGGCGCCGGCACGCGCATCGATAACCTTGTGCAGATCGGCCACAATGTTCAGCTCGGCCGGTGCTGCGTGGTTGTCGCACAGGTGGGCATCGCCGGTTCGACGATACTGGAGGATTTCGTTCAGGTTGGCGGTCAGGCAGCCATGGCGGGTCATCTGCGGATTGGCCAAGGCAGTCAGATTGGCGCGCAGGCCGGGGTCATTTCGGACGTGCCGGCTGGCGCGGTGTTGCTAGGGAGTCCCGCGCAACCGCACAGAGAATTCTTCCGGCAGATCGCCACGCTGAGACGGATGACCCGACGGCCCGGCTAGCGGCGCGTTTTCGGTGAACGGGAACAATCGCACGAAATCGGCTTCGCACCCGACGTCGTACCCTATGCATCGGGCCCGAAACACATCATATCCCCACATCAACCAATGATTTGAGGTGAGCAGGGTGGCGGCGACACCGATGACGGCGGCGATGGTCTCGGCCGCCCTGGAGGCAACGGCCGCCAAAATCAAACCGAACGACCCAAGCCCGTTCCGCAAGGGCGATGCTGTTGTCTATCCCACGCATGGGGTCGGACGAGTCGATCACGTGGGTTTCGAGGAAATTGCCGGATACCGGCTGAACCTGATCCACATCTCATTCGAGGACAATCAGATGACGCTGCGCGTTCCTGTGGCTCAGGCGCGCGCCGCAGGGCTGCGAAAGCTTGCCAGCCGGCAGGCTCTGGCAGCAGCTCTGGCCACATTGACCGGTCGCCCCCGCATAAGTCGGCTTATGTGGGCCAAGCGCTCCCAGGAGTATGTGGCGAAAATCAACACCGGTAATCCGGAAGCGCTGGCCGAGGTGGTTCGCGACCTGCAGTCGTCCGGCGATGGTTCCGGCAGCAGCTTCAGCCAACGCAATCTGTTCGAGCTGGCGCTGGAGCGTCTCGCTGGCGAATTCGCCGCCGTCCACCGGATCGGGAAGGCGGACGCGATCGATATGCTCAACCGGACATTGGCCCAGGCAAGATCGGATAACGCGGTCGAGCGCCAGCGACCAACTGTCGGTGCGTGACCCAATAATTTACTGGCAAAGTCGCTTCGACGCCCCTATGTATGTCTGACGGCGCTTTTCAGCGTGGGTCTATCGTACCTTGCCTATGCGACCTCGTCGCTCTTCGGTGCTCCCAACATGAAAGGCATTCCGGTCCGCACAGTGTGGATCGCCGGATTGCAAGGAGAATGACGCGATGTCGGAAGGCACGGTCAAATGGTTCAATTCCCAAAAGGGATACGGCTTCATCCAGCCGAGTGACGGGTCAAAGGATGTGTTTGTCCACATCACGGCCGTCGAACGCGCCGGCCTCACTGGTCTAAATGAGGGCCAGAAGGTCAGTTTCGACCTGGAGCGCGGTCAACAAGGCAAGATGTCCGCGACGAATTTGAAGGCGGTTTGACGCTGTCGGTCGTGCTGCCATCCGGCGGCGCGACCGGTCACGCCGTCATGCGGCTGCTGTAGCCGATCCAAGGCGGCCTTCGCCGGCCGCCCTCTCGTCCGGCATGTACCGAATGCCCATCTGACCAGACGATGGATCCATCGGCATCCCCTGAGCATCGGCGCCTCTGCGAGGGCTGCTGGACGGCCTGGGGAAGGCTTGGAGCGGGATGACCGATAGGCGGAATCGCCGGAGGTCGGAATCACGCCAAGACACAATGGGCCAAAACAGGACGTGCGCATCCTTCCGCGCTGATCCCGTTTTTAGGCCCTTCTCGGAAACGCTGGTCTGCCGTCACACCGAAGGGGGTGCATCGTGTCGCTTTACGAATGCGTGCTCATTGCTCGCAACGATGTGACTCAGCAACAGGTCGAGGGCATTGCTGACGGTATCGCAAGCCAGCTCGAGACGGACGGCGGTGCGTTGATCAAGCGCGAATACTGGGGGCTACGCAGTCTCGCCTACCGGATAAAGAAGAACCGGAAGGGACACTACATGCTCCTGGGGCTCGATGCAGAGCCCGCCTTCGTGACCGAGATGGAGCGACAGCTGCGACTGAATGAAGACATCCTGCGCTTCCTGACACTCGGCGTGGCTGGGATCGAAGAGGGGCCATCGGCTATCCTCTCCCGCAAGGCCGAGGAGCGTGACCGCAACTTTCGTGGCCCGAAGCCGTTCGCTCGGTTCGACAGCGGTCGTCGGCGCAGCTTCGGTGACCGGGAAGAATTTCGCGCCCGCGAAGCTCCAGGCGAAGACCCGGCTATGGATCCAGTATCGGGCTCCGATGGACCTCCGACGGGCTGATCTGGCGCGATGGTCCAATTGCGCGGGTCATTCGTCGTCGTGATAGGCCTGCGCATCTGCATTCGTGCCTAATCCTGGCCTCCGCTGGTCAGCGAAAGACAGCCGTCACGCCGCGAACGCCCGCCGTCGTCTGGCCGGCATCCGCTCTCAGGCTTGCTCACACAGGCTGGCGGCCTTGGCGCTTGCCTTTTGGGGCTCGGCGGCCAAGTGAGGCTCCGCGCTATGTCGTCCGGAGCCAATCGCGAGACATGCTCCGATCACGGCTCGCCTACTGACGTTGCCTCCTGTCTATGTGCAGCCGCGGTTGCTTTTCGTCCTGCAGCTGTTCGCCGTTGGTATCAGCGCAACGCGTGATTGTTTCCGATGAAGGTCATGTAGGGCAATCGCGCGACACGCGATGAAACCAATGAGTAGGCGTAGATCAGCGACACCAGTGTCGCACCGGCGTAACCGTAACCTTGATAACCCAGGCCGAACCACAAGGCGCCATACGTCAGGCCGGCATTGAGGACAAAGAATATGACGGTCACCCGGACGAGTTCCCGCCTGAGGTCGAAATACGACAGCACCACCACAACGCAGAGCAGCAGCGCGTGGAAAAGTACGCCCAGAGCACCGAAGCGGAAGATCGGCACCATGCTTGGATCGCCCTGCGCCATACCGATCATGCTTGGAGCTGCCAGAACGGCCAGGTAACACACGGCAGCCTGGAGCACGGCTATGTTGCGCAACCCTTCTCCAAGGACACGCAGAATGGCCGTGTGGTTGCGCTCGATTTCCTTTGCCGTCGCGTGGTTCTCCATGTCCTGGTAAAAACGAAAGTAATGCTCGAAGAAGCGCGTTTCGACAGCGACGAGGAACAACGTTGTTGCAGGGACCATGGTCAGATAGGCGAGAAACATAGCACTGTCGTAGGCAGGATTGGTCCACATGCCGCCAGTGACTGCTGCCCGTCCGGGCGCAAACCACATGATCCATTTATCCACCCAGATCGCGGCGTTGTAGAACAAGCCGATCACGGCAAGCTGCCAATAACGGCGGAACTCTGCAAAAAACGGAAAGCGGAAGTCCACCGGATACGCGGTACTCGACAAATATGCGCGCGGTCAGCCCGAAGAAGATAAATGCCAGCCCGGCTGTAAAACCCCCCAGCATGCCGGCGACTCCGAAGAAGGGAGCCAGTACGACGGCACAGGTGAAGGCGAGGACCGTGCCGGCGGCAAAAAACGCTGAGATCGATCCAAAATTCTGCAGCGCCGACATGAAGGGCGAAGCGACCCAGATCGCACCGGCAACCTGCAGGCAGATCAGTGCCAGGATGCGTTCAGCCGGCGGCATATCGACGATAAAGCCATAGAACGGAACGCCGAACGCCGCCTGCACACAGAACAGCAGCGCGAGAGCGCTCAGGAACAAACCGGGAGCCGATTCAACCTTCTTGGCATAGATCCGGTCGGCCAAACATCGGGTGACGACAAGTACGATCGGGCCCGAGACCACCAGCGAGAAGCAGAAATTGTACGTCACCACAGCCGAGAAGCGTTGCAGGTCCTGGACCGGCAACATCGCGCGCCCAAGGAACTGGATACCGCCAAGCGCCAGAACGACAAAGAGCCATGGGCCGCAGGAGACGACGGCGGCATGCGAATAAGCACGGACACCAGAGAAAAGCGTGTCTTCCCGTGCGAGCTTTCGTAGAGCGAATCCGACGCCTGCCATCACGCTGCCTTTGCAAAGGAGCGATCTGGCATCGCCAAGTGCTCCTCATAAAGGTCGCGGTAAAGCCGGTCGACGACCTTCTTGTTGTAATAGAGTTCGGTGCGGCGGCGAATGGCCTCTCCGCAGCGCGCACGCAGATCGGCGTCGGTCAGTAGGGCAGCAAGTCCCTTGGCCGTCGCCAGCGGATTTGCCAGCGGCGTAATGAACCCGCCGGGTCCGAGCGGCGGATCCTCATCGCTGCGTCCCTCGATGATGTCGCGACAGGAACCGACGTCTGTCGCTACGCTCGGGACGCCGGCCGCACCCGCTTCGAGTAGGACCAGCGGTTGCGCCTCGCTGACGCTGGTCAGGGCGATCGCATCGACCCGGCCGACGTATTCGCGCACGTTCACCCGTCCCATGAACGAGAAGGTCTCGCCCAGGCCAAGATGCGCGACCATCTCCTCGCATTCCCGGAAATAGGCCGGGTCCTCCTCGGTTGGCCCGAGCAAAAGGACCCGCACGGAAGGCACCATATCGCGCAGAATGGCCGCGGCGCGGATGTACGTCTTCACGTCCTTGATCGGCACCACCCGTCCGATCAGCGCAACGGTCGGCGGCCGGGGTGAGGTGTCGCGAGGAATGCGTGAGTACCCGTCATAGTCGACACCGTTCGGAATGATTGCCAATCTGTCCGCCGGAGCGCCGTCGCGGAGCTGCATGACCTGGTTGCCGGTGTAGAGCGTGGTGATCTTGTCGCAAGCCTCGTAGCAGGTCCGCGAATAGCCGATGAATGCGTCTATCCACATGTCGCGAAGATCACGACGCCGATCCTCGATATCAAGCGAGCCAGTGATCTGGTCGCTCAACCAGTTGGCCATGATGATCTCCACACGACGCTCGTTCGTGTAGATGCCGTGTTCGGTGAGCAGGCCCGGGCGACCTGTCTCCAGCACGGCTCTCGCCATCATGAGCCCGGCATAGCCGGTCGATATTGTGTGGTAGACGCGCGCTCGTGGCAGTTCGGCCAGGAGTACCGAGAACAGTCCGCCGGCGAGTGAACGCCAGCTCCAGAAGTAATTGAGGAAGGAGCTTCCGGAAACCGAGCCCTCGTACATATGCCGCAGGACCTCGAAAGCGGCCTCGGAGTTCATCAGCGCCGCACGAGTGGCGACCCGCGGACGCCGTCGTATCGCCGCCACCAGCTTCTGGAAGTCCGCAAGGCCGCCGTGTTGGAATAGCCCGGTCAATGGCGCTTCCACTTCGCTGATCAACCGTTCAACCCGCCAGCCCTCAGCCACACTGCGTTCCGACTGTTGCAGCGCGATCTCGGTCATGCGAATCACGTTCGGCGGCAATTCGAACCGAAGTTGCTTTTCCAGAGTCGTCCGCCGAGAGAGCAACAATATGAAAGGCGAATTGCGGTTGTGACTTGATGAGATCGTGTACCCAGGAGGAGACCCCGCCGGCTATGAACGGATAGGCGCCCTCCAGGATGAGGCAGATGTCGGCCTCGGGTTCACGCCGCCTCACGATACCCACCCGTCGCGACATTACTCGGCGCCGCCTGCATCGCAACACCTTCGGACCAAAGCCGCAGCGCTTCACCGAGGCCGTCCGGAAGCGCCGCCGGGTTGATGCGGGCACCGAATTCACGGCACGCCTCCCGCAGTCGTCCGAACTGACCGCGCCGGAACAGGCAGCTGAAGTAACTGGCCAAGGCGCCTGCTGCCGGATCGGACTGCGCGACAAGCGGCTGCAACCGCAGCATTGCTTCCTCGATGCGGCCAAGACGCAGAAGCAGCCGAGCCGAGATCTCGGCGACAAGTGGGTCGCCTGGTCCCATCTTGCCCGCGCGTTCGCAGCATGCGAGTGCCTCGGTCAGTTCGGCTTGCGCGCGAGCGTCGTCAAGGAGGCCGCTTGCCGCGTATTCTTCATGATGTAGCGCAAGCTCAAGAATGATCTCGGCATCGTGCGGATGTGCCGCCGCGTCTAGCCTGAAGCGCCATGGCGCGATCGAGAAAACCGCCTTCGATCGATGCGGCGGCAGTGGCGGCCTGAACGCGGACCGCTGGTTCGGCATCATTGAGCGCGCTTTGCAGGGCGGGCGCGAACGCAGGATCGAACGCATCGGCGATCATCGCGATCACCACCCGCTTCTGCTGCACCGTGCCCTGCGCCATGATGTCGAGGAAAGGCGCAACGGTGCTGCGCTTCGGTGGCCCACCGTGACGCAGGACGATTCGCTTATACAGCGCCTCAATCCGCGTCGCGGCGATCTTGGGAAACAGCACCGCATACCATTCTTCAAAAGGAGTCGCGTGCAATGCGTAACTGCCGCGCAAAACGTTGGTCAATCCAGCACCCAGCGCTCCCAGTGGTCCCATCGCCAGGGTGCATATTGCAAACAACAGGAGACCCGGGCTGCCGCCCCTGCTCGGGGACAGCCATATAACGCCCACCCCGATTGATAAAAAGATAACGACATGAGGGACAACGAGCTCCGGAACCGGCGCCATATGCAGGATTGCGGCAGTAACGATGGCAATTTCAGCCACTATGGCAAGCGACACTGCAGCGATGGCCGCACCGACCCACGCGCCGCTTCGCGAGGCGGTTTCTCGACGCGGCAGCGGCGCTGGAATGCTCATCGGAGGTCCTCGATTTCAACCAGCGAAGGCGGCTTATGCGCAGCTCCGCAGCCGCTCGAACCGTTGAGCCCTGGCGAAGGCGCTGCCGATCCAGTCGCAGAGGATCTGGAAATTCTGGAACGTGCCAGGCGTGAATTCATGGAACGGCAGGGCTTCAATCTTCAGCATGCCGAATACCTCGCCGGTCTCTTCGCTGAACAAAGGCCCTGCGAGCAGGCCTTCTCCTGCCAGTGTCAGTTCGTGCGCCGGATCACTTGCTATCAGGAATTGTCGTTCCATCACCACTGCCGGGAAGACCGGGGAGGCCGCGGTGAACATGCGCTGGAATCCGTCCTCCGGGGTCCATCCCTTGTTGGCTGCGAGCTCAAGCACACTGCCGTTCAGCAGGAACAACGAGAACTTCTCCGGACCGATCAGGGATTGCACCAGGACCGGGACACCGGTCAGCACCTCAACGGTGCTCTGCCGTTCGACTGCACGCCCAGCAGCATGCATCGTCCGCACGGTGCGCTGCTGACCTGCGACGAGAACCTCCAGCTTCGCCTTTATCTCGGATTGGCGCTCGTAGGCGTCAGCGAACGCCCCCGCCTGCTCCTGTGCAGCGGCGAGCTCTTGCCGCAGAGCCTCCGCCTTGCGCCTTTGTCCAGCCCGGATCTCGCCGAGAGTGACTGCGGCAACACACCACAGGACTGGATTGTAGCTGATGCGA
The DNA here is from genome assembly GCA_963758595.1 of uncultured Alphaproteobacteria bacterium. Classification (GTDB taxonomy): domain Bacteria; phylum Pseudomonadota; class Alphaproteobacteria; order Acetobacterales; family Acetobacteraceae; genus JAMXLO01. Next base: position 159,035 of record CAVWWB010000016.1, on the reverse strand, counting down.
AGCAGCCAGGCATAAAGGTCCTCGTTGAACGCCTGCTCTGGCAGGTTATCGACCAGCAGTGCCGCGCTGGAGAGAATGGCGGCGACAAGCGCTTCGTTCGTGCCGTACCTGTACAGCAATCAGCAGAACCACGATCCAGAACGGATGTGGGGAAATTGCCGCGAAGCGATCGCCGTTGAACAGGAACCCGTCGATCAGCAGGGCGATCGCGAGCAGGACAAGCGTCTCGGCGAGTGCCGATGCGCGAAGACCCGCTATCGTTCGCGGCGACCGTTCCCGGCTCTGTTCTGATGACGAGGGCATCTCAGTCAGTACCAGGTCCGGGAACCCGCGGATATTGCCGTGCTCCCGCGGAGTTGGTGCTGCTCGCGCTGGCGGTCGGCCTGACCCTGATCCCGGAGGAGAGGGAAACGGCACTGCAATGGAAGCTGAGCTCTCCTCAGCACTGCGGAGTCTATCATGGCTCTGGCACGACCTGGGTTAAGTCGCGGGTGCCCACGTACGGAATGAACCCGTTCGTTCGCTCCAGCGTGTAGATGCGCGCGATCCCCCGTGGGTCGTCCGGGTTCCAATAGTCGAGCGAGAAGAGGCGCAGCTTCGGATCGCGTTGCTGGGCATCTCGCATCCGATCGACCTGCCACTTGTAATCGGCGTCGGCCGACGGCTTGTAAATTCCCGAGGTCGGGTCGTAGCTTGCGGACACGCTCTCCCCGAGCAGCATATCGAATGCCCCGGCTGCATGCGGCAGCACCGCGTAGCCGCGATTGACCATCAGCGGGATGCCGGGGAAGCGCTGGCGAATCGCGCGCAGCAGGTCGGCAGCGGCGTTCACCATTCCCGCGAACCGGGCGGGGTCTTGCGTTTCGAGGAATTCGGCATCGTCGAGCGTATCGAAGAAGAGGCCGTTGAAGCCCTTTGCCAGGATCTCGGGCACAAGCCTTTCGATGACCATCTTGTGCCAGCGTCGATCGCGCAGATCGATGAAACGCGCATCTGGCCAGTTGGGGTTGGGGCGTAAGAGCGACCCGTTGGCCTGGAGTTCAGCAACGTAGCCCCGCCCGCCGTGCACTTCGCCGAGACTGAGATAGCCCAGCACGATTGTGCCTGGATGCCGCTTTGCGCTTGACGCAGCAGGCGCGTCCGGATCGAGCACCACTACATCGTAGTTACCGATCTCCTCGCCGACGTCCGCTCCGTAGTTGATCAGGAACCGGGTATGGCCATGCGCCAGGCTGCTGCGCGCGCCGCCAAGTAGGCCAAGGGCGACGAAGGCGAGGCAAGTCACGACCCACCTTCGCGGACAATGTACGAGCCGCAGCCGTTCGCGGTTCGTGCCGCCGGGCTGCACCGCAACCTGCTCACGTCGGAGCACACGCAACACTCGTTCAGGCGACTGCTCGGTCATCCGAGTGCCTGCCTTTCCGCATGTCGGTGGCGACCTGGCCGAGGCCTCTGCCGGAGCGCGAGGAAGTCAGCCGCGTTCTCAGCAGGCCCTCGGCCAGGCTGGTATGGGCCTGGAAACCAAGCGCCGCGCGCGCTCCAGACGGATCGCCGTATGATACACGGATGTCGCCCTGTCGCGGCGGCGCATACGCAATGCTGGGAGTCATCTCCAGCGTGTCCGCGATGGCTTCGACCAGGTCGCGAATGCTCGTCGGTCTGCCCGTGCACACATTGTAGGTCTGGGCCCCTGCCGTCGTACGGTTCATCGCGGCAAGCAGTGCCCGGACCACGTCGCCCACGAAGATAAAATCGCGGCACTGGCCGCCGTCACCGTGAATGACGATCCCCCGCCCGGCCCTCAACCGATCGCAGAAGATCGAGATCACGCCCGAATAGGGTGAAGCCGGATCCTGCCGGGGGCCATACACGTTGAAGAAACGCATTCCGCACGTCGGCACGCCGTGCACATGCCACGCCACGGAGCCATGCAGCTCGCTGCCGAGTTTGTCGGCACCGTATGCCGACAGCGGGTGTCTGGCAGCAGCCTCGTTCAATGGCACGCTGCGGTTGTCGCCATATACCGCCGCAGATGACGCATACACCACCGGGATCGGCGTGCCGCGCTTTGCCCGCCTGGCGGCATCGAACACCGTTATGCTGCCGGTGAGATTGGTCCGATGCGTCCCGCTCCAGTCGATATTGCTGCGTTCCACGGAGGCCACTGCCGCGAGGTGAAAACAGCCATCCATCCCACGCATTGCGTCGACCACAAGGTCTGGGTCCGCGACATCACCCTTGAAGAGCTCAGCGGCGGCTGGTTTATTTTCAATGCGACCCGTGGACAAATCGTCCACGATACGCACCGAATGACCCTGCGCGATCAGTGCGTCCGCAAGATGTGAGCCGATGAACCCGCAGCCCCCAGTGACAAGATAGCCAGCCATCCGATTACTTCCTACGATCTAAATTCGATACAGCAACATGTAAATTCGCATTACGCGCCTTCAGGGCGACCAGCCAACCGCTGATTGCCGTCAATTCCTCAGTTCGCCCACGCATGCAGCGTCCAGCCAAACGTCCAACGAGACATGCCCGGCTGAGGCGGCATTTCAGCGAGCGTGCGTCGCGTCGCCTCATCGCCCATTTCATACATGTGGCGCACCAGCCGCCGCCCGGCATCGCCGCAAAATTCCAGTTGGCCGATCTCAGAGTGCCAGCCACCGGCGTTGCTCTTCTCCAACCCAGCGGACCGCGATGCATGCGCCAAGATCCGCGGGCGCAGTTCCTCGTTCAGCTCTGCGCCGTCCGGCCAGACGAAGGCCATGAACGGCGCCGGAAACAAATGAGCAAAGACCGCGGCGGAAAAATCAGACATTACCGAGGCGTCCCGAATACCGTCGATGGTGCTGGTCGTGGTGGACACGGTTCTGAGTTCCTCGATCGACGCCGCAGGGCGCGGCCGGTTGGAATGGTGTACTGTCTGATTGCGCTCTCAGCGGCAGACCGGCCGCCGCACGCCCTCGTTAACTACTCGTAAGTGTATCGGTTGTATTTGGAGATAAATCCACTAAATTTCCCTCCGGGTGAGACAGCCTTTCGGTCGAGGGCTGTTAGCCAAAAGGGTAAGTGGCTAAAATCGACCCTGATCACGGTCCGTCGGACAATCGACGCCCGGCAGTATCCGGACCTCACCAGGTGCCCGGAACCGCACTTCCGCTTGTATAGGTTGTAGAGATTCGATCCGGGTGCCGGCCCCCTGATCTGCGATCATGCACCCGCGTGTCCGGGCCCCCAGATGTCGGGGAGCCCAAATGGGGGAGTTAGCCCTCCGCCAGCGCGATCAGCAGGCGCGGCGATCGGTCCATTGTTGCGCTGTCGGGGGGTGACATATCGCTAAAACAACGTTCAACGCTATAATCACAAAGCATAATGCGACTGATCTGCCGCGACCGCTAAACACCTGCACTGCATTGGCGTGCGCCGACATGAAACTTGCCAGCGCCTTCTTGGACTTCGCTTTACTGGTCAGCACTGTCCAAGCGCAAAGCCTGCCAACCCCGATCCCGGCTGGCACCACCCGTCCTGGCGCCCCCCTTCATGGCACGTCATGGTACTGGCAACTCTCCGGCCAGGTGATCGCCAGCCATGACGCTGCCAAATTGTATGATATCGACCTGGAAGAAAGCTCCCCCACTCTGATCAAGAAGCTGCAAGACGCCGGGCATACGGTAATCTGCTATTTCTCGGCCGGCAGTTATGAGCCTTGGCGCAGCGACGCAGCACAGTTCCCAACGTCGTCGATCGGGAAGAAGCTTGGCCAGCGATAATCTAGGCTCGGGACTCGCTGCGAGCCAGAATGTGACGGTGGCCGCGATGCAGAAAACTGAGAAGAAGGTATGGGCGCAGCGGTCGTAACGGGTGGCAATGCGGCGCCAGTCCTTGAGGCGGCCGAGGTTGTCTGCGATGCGGTGGCGCTCGCGATAGAGCCCGGCTGGGTGACAGCCGTAGCGCGACGATGCGCACCGGCCCGACCTTTTGGGCCGCCCGGGTACGAGACAGACCTCCTGTATTTGGTCTGCCTTGCTGCCCTCGTTGTGGGTGGTTCAGGGCCGCTGGCGCTTGACGGGCTGATCGCAAACAGGCTGGGAAAAACCTTTGTTTGATGCACCGTCAGGATGGTCCAACGCGTCCGAGCTCGTGGACGCTGCCACCTGCAGAAAGGCCATGCATCTCACTTTGGCTGAAAACCCCGCCCGGCTGAGTTTCTGCAACTGCTGGGAGCGGCCCGGGTGCTGGTCGGCTATGTATGCCCGCTCGGGGAGGGCGGCCGATCGGTGCCGTCTTAGCCTGGTGAGCAACTTTAGCGACCACTCATCTGCCGAAAAGACGGCATCACGCGCTACGCGTTCTCTAGCGATCACCACGCTGTCGGTCCTGCGGCTGCCGCAAGCTGAGCAGGGGAACCGGTGATGGATCATCGGCAAGTCGCTGCGGCCGCATCGATGATCGGCGGGCGCTTGGTGGTGGCACGCCTTGCACCACACAAGCTGGGACTCGTAATCGGCCTGCAGCATCCTGCGGGCGGTTGGGAAATGGTCAGTCAATGACGCCTGACAGCCCATGGCGGCTATCCATTGCTCGCTCGGCGCACCAATTTGCGAAACAGTGCGTCGGCCGCATCACCTCGCGCTGGTATCCTCCTGCGTCAGATCAAGTGCGTGGTCGGCGGGTCCGCGCGTTCGACGATCGCCGACTGCTTCGGCTCCGGCTCGGCGGAGACTTTCCGCACCGAGGTGGATCACCGGCCCCTTCGGTTTCTTCATCGGCGCTGGAGTGACGATCACCGAGGCTAGCGCCGGCGTGGGCTGTTACCGCGGCCATTCGGTGATCGTCTGCCGCGGAACGGCCTCTTAGGGGTCAATTTGCTCACATTCGACGACAGCTTTTTATGCCGGGCATGATTTCCAAGCGTGGGTCGAACTCGCGATAATCGCTGCCAGTTTACGCAACACGCTCACCATCGGTCTTTGCAGTGCCTCCGCGATCTGAGCGTCAAACGTCTTCTTGCCCAGCATGACCTGTTCGAGGTCCGAGCGGTTGATCGTAATCGTCAGGTCGGATGATTTCCTGCGCGTGCAGATACCAGCCTTCGTCGTAAAGCTTTCGGCTACGAGCGATGATGTTGTCGGCACCGCCCATCATTTCGACGGAGAGCGGTGCGTAATCGGATCAAAGCCGTGTCGCTGCAGAATCGTCTGGCCCTGCTCGGACAGGATGAACAATGCGAAACGCGCGGCCAAGGGGTGATCGGTCAGCACGATCAGCCCATAGGCCGGACCAACGGTCAGTGCCGGCGGCAACGGTACGTTCGCCAAGCCCTTGACCTCGCGCATGACCGGTTCGGAGCTGCTGCAGTAACCCAGCATCACGTCGCACGGTTTGCCAGGAAGACCCCCTCCACCGCACCTCGCCCGGGCACCAATGGCTTGCTGGCCGGTCCCCCGACCAACTGGCTGGCTTTCTGCTGCAAGATGGCCTGCGCGCCAGGATGCGCGGCCTCCGCACGCGCGAAAACGGCCCATGCGTAGTCGCCACCGGGATCGGCACGCGGCGTAGAGGTCGCCAAGCGGACGGATGGATCGAGCAGCTTGTCGAGCAAATTGTCCGAGGTCAGGCCAAGGCTCGCGCGCCCCAGGGCACACAAGCGGTTGCGCGCGAACATCGCTACAAACAGCCCGCTGCGCGAACGTGCCAGCCTACGCGGCTGATCCATATCGGCCGACGCAAAACATCGGCGTGATCGCCACGCTCTATCCTCTCGCGCAGCACACCTGACGGGCCAAATACTGGAGGCGCCACTTCGCCGTTGGCAGCAGGAAATGCCGCTACGATGTCCTTGAACGCAGCGCTCCGGCTTCCCGCGGCGTAAACGTGCAGGGGTTCGGCAAGTAGCGAGCGGAGCGGCATAATGCTGAGCGCGGCCAGAATAGCCACCGTGAGTTGCCTGGCCCTCGTCGTCATCTGGACCCTCCTGGGCGCCACCGCTATATCCGTGCCTTCATAGGCATGCGTTGCGCTAGGCTCGACAGCCTGACGCAGCGGAAGAACGTGGGGTGAACCTGACCATATCACGGCCCTCGAATTAACCCAACCTGGGAGTGACCCAATGAGCACGCATCCTGCTTTGACCGAAGGCCGGGTCGCTGTTGTGACCGGAGCCGCCAGCGGCATTGGTCTTGCGGCGGCCAGACGCTTCGCCACGATGGGCCTCAAGGTGTGCCTGGCCGATCTCTCGCAGCAGGCGCTTGAACGGGCAGTGGCGGAAGTGGCTGCCGCTTCTCCGCAAGGGCGCGACGCCGTTATCGCCGTGCCGACCGATGTCAGCAAGCTGGAAGACGTGCAAGCGTTGCGCGATGCCGCCTATCGCACGTTCGGCGAAGTTGGCGTGCTGATGAACAATGCCGGCACCGCGCCCGGTGGCGGCCCATGGGAGCACATTGACCGCTGGCGGCGCGTGCTGGACGTGAACCTGTGGGGCATCATCAACGGCGTGCACAGTTTTACGCCGCGCATGCTGGAGCAGGGAACACCATGCGCGATCATCAACACCGGCTCCAAGCAGGGCATCACCTGCCCTCCAGGCGATACCGCCTACAACGTCAGTAAGGCCGGCGTAAAAGTGCTGACCGAGGCACTGGCGCACAGCCTGCGCAATGCCGGGGGTGCACGGATTACGGCGCATCTCCTGATTCCCGGCTCGACCTTCACCGGGATGACCAGCCGCGGACGAACAGAGAAGCCGCCCGGTGCCTGGGTGCCCGATCAGGTCGTGCAAATGCTCATCGATGGCGTCAATCGCGGCGACTTCTACATCCTGTGTCCCGATAACGACGTGACCCGCGAGATCGACAATAAGAGGATTCTTTGGGCGGCGCAGGATATTACGGAAAATCGCCCTGCGCTGTCGCGATGGCACCCTGACTACAGCGCTGCGTTCGAGCGCTTCGTCGCCAACCGATGAAGTTATTTGCAGTTGGGATAATACGAGATTATCACAATCATATTACTCCTCGGTGTCCCCTTGCTACCGTGGTGATATTGTCTGCCTCCGCATCTTCGTTATGCACCGTTGGATACACCGATGCGTCGGGGGGTAACCGTGGGACACCAGAACTTCAAGGCAAACCTTGTCCGTAATCTCTACGACTCGGAAATAAAGCTCGCGGGTCTTTTCGATCGCTTCGGCTACACGTTCTCGCCGGTCACGCTGTTTGGCGACGTTTCCGATCCCGGTATCTACAATCTGCCATCCCTGACGCCCGTAAGCAGTCTGACAGCGAGCTATACCGCCGCGGGAACTCCGGTCACTGATACCTATACCGGCATCAAGCTGTGGGACCTGTTGACTGATGCTGGTGGCGCGAACCTAACCAGTGCAAAGAATGACATACTCAGCAAGTACGTGGTGGCGACGGGATCCGACGGCTACAAGGCAGTCTTCTCGCTAGGAGAAATTGACCCCGACTTCGGCGACCAGCCGGTGACAGTCGCCTATAAGGACACCGGCGGGCAGTTGGGTCCGGATGGTACCGATGGTCTGGCACGCATGGTTGTGCCAGGCGATCTTGCCGGGGGAAGGTATGTTTCCGACCTGGTCAGTCTGGATGTGAAGAGCCTTCCCGAGCCAGGGCCCACGGGGCCTGGCGGCATCTCGGACCACCTTACGTTTTCAGGAGAGACTGCAAACCCTGGGACCATCACGCCAGAAACTCTGGCCGCCCTCAATCAGTCGACGACGGAAACGGCGACGTATACCTCGGGCGCCGGGCAGGTGAGTGATACATATACCGGCGTCTCGCTCTGGACACTGGTCCAGGATGCGGGCCTGTTGACCGATCCATCGATCAAGAATGACCTGCTGCGCTATGGCGTCATTGCAACGGGCAGCGACGGTGACCGTGCGTTCATCTCACTCGGAGAAATTGATCCCGCTTTCGGCAATCAGCCGGATCTGATCGCCTACCAAGATACTGGGGGACAGCTTGGCCAAGGGGGACAGGATGGAGCTTTGCGGCTGATCGTTCCCGGCGACCACGCCGGCGGCCGCTACGTATCCAACCTTGTCAGTTTGCAAGTGGTCGATGCAGTCGGGCCGCTGCAAACCTGAAGCCCCAACGCTTCCGGCGGATCGGTTCTGCCAATTCCGGCAATCAGGACCGATAGTTGACGCAAGCGCCCGGACCAGCTCATCCATAGCGGCGCAGCCGGTGACGTGATCGGGGCGTGGCCACAGTGAACACGCACACGGATTCCAGACGTTCCGACCATAGGAACTGATCGATCGGTGTCGCGGATTGCAGCCGGTACCCCGCCCCGCGCAGCAGGCGCGCGTCCCGCATCAGAGTCCTGGGGTTGCAACTCACGTAGATCACCACTGGCACTTCCGCGGCGGCAATCTGCGCTGTCTGAAAAGCGGCGCCTCCGAATGGAGGATCCAGCACGACGGCGGCAAAGCCGCCGAGCTCGGACGGCTGCAGCGGTTGACGCGCCAGGTCGCGATGGGTGGCGGTGATCCGGCCGGCAAGTCCGGCGCGATTGGCGGCGATGCGCAACGCGATGACGGCAGCCGCATCGCCGTCCCATGCGCTGACGCGAACTCGTCGTGCCAGGGCGAAGGTGATCGTGCCGCAACCAGCGAACAACTCGGCGACCGGCGCTTTGGTCGGCAGTGCATCCAGAACCGCTCCGACAATCGCGGCTTCCCCGCCGCCGGACGCCTGCAGAAAAGCGCCCGGCGGCGGAGTTACGACAACCCCGGATAACGAGGTGGTGGGCGGACGGAGAACGGCGATCGGTTCTGCATCAGACGTGCCTTGCGCCCATGCAATACGCGGCAAGTGATGCAGGCGGGCGAACTCGGCCAGCGCGGTGCGATTGGTCGCCTGCAGTGGTGCGTCGGTGCGAAGCAGGAGATCAGGGCCGCTGTCGAGCAGATTGGCGATGACCGAACCCTGGTGACACGGCGCCACCATGCGCGCCAGCAGGTTGCGCAATGGCGCGAGCAGGACGAACAGCGCCGGGTGCAGCACGAGACACGAAGCAAGATCGACGACCTCACCGCTCTTTTGCCGATGAAGGCCAAGAATGGCCCGCTCGCCTGCACGGCGGATGGCGAGATCCATGCGACGCCGTTCGCCGGCAGCGCCGGGCACCAAAGCCGCGACCGGCGGGTCGGGGAACCCTGCGCGCCGCAGTGCGGTGACCAGCAGGTCCCGCTTGTAGTTCCGGTAGGCCTGCTCCGGCCAATGCTGCAACGTGCAGCCGCCACAAGCCCCGAAGTGAGGGCAAGGCGGTTCGACTTCGCCGCCGCTGATCCTGCTCAGCCGCCGAACGCCGACAAGCCCGTCTGCGCACGCCCCAGGATCAGTGCATGCACATCGTGCGTGCCTTCGTACGTATTGACTGCTTCCAGGTTCATCACGTGGCGGATCACATGGTACTCGTCCGCCACGCCGTTCCCGCCATGCATGTCGCGTGCGACGCGGGCGATCTCCAGCGCCTTGCCGCAGTTGTTGCGCTTCAGCAGGCTGATCATCTCCGGCGCCCCGTTGTCCTCGTCGATCAGCCGCCCCAGCCGCAGCACCGACTGCAGCCCGAGCGTGATCTCGGTCTGCATGTCCACCAGCTTCTTCTGGATCAGTTGCGTCGCAGCCAGCGGCCGCCCGAACATGATGCGCTGCATCGTGTAGTCGCGCGCCGCTTGCCAGCAGAACTCCGCCGCGCCCAGCGCCCCCCAGGCGATGCCGTAGCGCGCATTGTTCAGACAGGAGAACGGGCCCCGAAGTCCTTTCACCCCCGGCAGCATCGCGTCATCGGACACCATGACGTTGTCCATCATGATCATGCCGGTGGTCGAAGCGCGCAGCGAGAACTTGCCCTCGATCTTCGGCGCGCTCAGCCCCTGCATGCCCTTTTCCAGGATGAATCCGCGGATATCACCGGCATCGTCCTTCGCCCACACCACCAGCACGTCGGCAAGCGGCGAGTTGGTGATCCAGGTCTTCGACCCGTTCAACACGTAGCCACCATCGACCTTCCTGGCGCGGGTGCGCATCGAGGAAGGATCGGAGCCGGCGTCCGGCTCGGTCAAGCCGAAGCAGCCGACCCACTCGCCCGATGCGCAGCTTCGGCAAGTATTTTTCGCGCTGCGCCTCTGACCCGAAGTCCCAGATCGGATACATCACCAGCGAGGACTGCACCGAAAAGGCGGAGCGGTAGCCCAAATCCACCCGCTCCACTTCACGGGCGATCAGTCCATAGCTGACATAGTTCACGCCGGCGCAGCCATAGCCTTCGAGCGTGGCGCCCAAAAACCCCAGCTCGCCCATTTCATTCATGATCTCGCGATGAAACTTTTCGTGCCGGTTGGCTTCGATCACCCGCGGGAACAGCTTTTCCTGGCAGTATTCTCGCGCGGCGTCGCGGATCGCGCGTTCCTCCTCGGTCAACTGCTGGTCGAGGCGAAGCGCATCGTCCCATTGAAACGGCGCAAAGTGGCTCTTCCGATGCGGGCGGGCGTCGTTCATGTCTTGCTCTCCCGTTCCTTGCCGGTGGTGCGCGGGCGCAGCAGCATGAACGCAGGCACGGCATCGCCGAAACCCTGGATCGGGGCGTTCGCGTCCTGCTCGTGGGCCCGGTCACCTCGCGGCGCTTCAAGCCTCGGCTGCCGGCGCGGGCGTCTCCTTTTTCAGGGATGGTTTTCCCGGGGGTTTCCCGGGGGGCTTCTCCGCGAGTTTCGCAGCGGGCCTGCCAGGCGGTTGCTCGGCCGCCTTCTCCGGGCGTTTCTCGCGCGCCGGCGCCTTGGCTGCCACCCGGCGCCGCCCGCGTCTTCGTCGACCGTCGTCCTCAGCCCAGTCCACTGGGTCCAGCCCTTCGACGTTGACTGGCGGTATCGGATGGCCGATCAGCTTCTCGATCGCCTCCACGGCGGCGCGGTCTTCCGGGGCGGCGATGGTGAACGCGTGCCCCTCCAGCCCGGCGCGGCCAGTCCGGCCGATACGATGGACATAGTCCTCCGCATGATGCGGGACATCGAAGTTGAACACGTGCGACAGCCCACCGATGTCGATGCCGCGCGCAGCCACGTCGCTGCACACCAGCAACTGCAGTTCGTTGGCCTTGAACTTCTCCATAGTGGCGAAACGAACCGTCTGCGCCATGTCCCCGTGCAGCGCACCGACGCTGAACTTATGCCGGGTCAGCGATTTGTAGAGGATATCCACATCGCGCTTTCGGTTGCAGAATATCAGCGCATTTTGCACCCTTTGGGTACGGATCAAGCGCCGCAGCGACTCGCGTTTATCGTGCTCCGCCACGAGCGCCAGGCCTTCCGTGATCGTGGTCGCCACCGACGCCGGACGCGAGACCGAGATCTCCTTCGGATTGGACAGGAACGCATCCGCCAGCCGGCGGATCTCCGGGAACAGCGTGGCGCTGAAGAACAGCGTCTGGCGGGTCCTTGGCAACATCGAGACGATGCGCTCGACATCCGGGATGAAGCCCATGTCCAGCATCCGGTCGGCTTCATCGATCACCAGGATCTTGACGTCGGACAGCAGGATCGAGCCACGCTCGAACATGTCGATCAGCCGCCCCGGGGTGGCGATCAGCACATCGACGCCGCGCATCAGCACGTCGCGCTGGTCGGTCATGCTCTCGCCGCCGATGACCAAGGCGTGGGTCAGCTTCAGGTACTTGCCATACTGAATGAAATTCTCGGCCACCTGCAGCGCCAGTTCGCGAGTCGGCTCCAGGATCAGGCTGCGTGGCATTCGTGCGCGCGCGCGCGATCCGGTCAGGATATCCAGCAGCGGCAGCGTGAAGCTGGCGGTCTTGCCGGTGCCGGTCTGCGCGGCGCCCAACACGTCGCGGCCCATCAGCACGCTGGGGATCGCCTGCTCCTGGATCGGCGTCGGATGGCGATAGCCCATTTCGGCGATGGCGCGCAGCACCGGTTCGGACAGACCCAGATCGGCGAACAGGGGGCGCTGGATTTGTTCGGTGGCCGGCACGGCAAGCTGGGTGCCGCGACAGACGCGTGTTCGGTCGAATCCGCCGGGGCGGTCGTGGTATCGTTCAACTCTGGTCCAGTCGCTGGCTGGTGGCCGCGCTGCGGCACACGACCCGCGCGAGACCGCCACCAGGACGGCGTGCCGCGCGTAACGAGCCGGGTATCAGGAGTAAGCTCATGAAAGTCAAGCTCAACGCACCGCTGCTTGAACTTCCACGGCGCGGCTGGCATCCCTGCGATCGGGACGCTATCGAGAGGCATGAGGTGGCTGTCATGATCAATCGCGTGATCCGCGCGTGTCGCGGCCTGGTGCTGGCGGCAGGTGTGACTACGCTCACCGGACTGCCGCAGCCGGCTTCCGCGCGCGTCTGGATCGGCTTCGGGTTCCCGCTTTATGTCGGTCCCCCGGCCTATTACCCCCCGCCGGTCTATTACCCACCCCCGCCTTATTATCCGCCTCCGACCTATTACCCGCCCCTGGCGTATTACCCCCCGCCGGCGTACTCCTATGCGCCGCCAGCGCAATCCGGCCGCTACGCACAGTCCTGCGTGGTGACTGGGACAGTCTGCCCGATGGAACGTCCGGTCGAACCGGGGTCGTCGTGCTACTGCGAGCACGGCTCAGGGCCGCGTATGGGGCCGCGCCACCTGATGGCGGCGCCACCCGGCTCAGGTCCGCCCGAGCAGGCCAGACAGGACCCTCGCGCCTTCCCTTCCGCGGCAGGCAGCGGGCGCCCCACGCCACCGATTGAGGATTACGCGCTGATCGGCGACTGCCGCAGCGCGGCCCTGGTGAGCCGCGAGGGCTCCATCGACTGGTTATGCTGGCCGCGCTTCGACAGCCCAGCCTGCTTCGCCGCCCTGGTCGGCACTCCCGAGAATGGCCGCTGGCAGATCAGTCCGGTCGAACCGGCGAAGGTTCGGCGCAAATACCGCCCCGGAACCCTGATCCTGGAGACTGTTTTCGAGACGCCGACTGGCACCGTCGCGCTGATCGACTTCATGACCGCCAACGAGGGGAACTCGTCGGTGCTCCGCATCCTCGAAGGCCGCAGCGGCAAGGTGGACATGCACCTGGAACTAGTGCTGCGCTTCGACTACGGGTCAGCCATTCCGTGGGTGACGCGGCTCCAGCACGGTAAGGGTCTGCGTGCCATTACCGGCCCCGACGTCGTGCTGCTGCACAGCGAGGTGCAACTGCGTGGCCACCACTTCACCACTGTCAGCAGCTTTGCCGTCGAGGCAGGGCAGCGCGTTCGGTTCTCGCTCACGCACGGCCCATCGCACCTTCCTGATCCGATCGTACCGGACGCCGACGTCGCGCTGGACGAAGCCGATGCCGGCTGGACCTCATGGAGTTCGCGCTGTCAATATCACGGCGAGTGGCGCGATGTGGTGCAGCGCTCGCTACTCACCCTGAAGGCGCTCACCTATCATCCGACCGGCGGCATCGTCGCCGCCCCAACCACTTCCCTACCCGAGCAACTCGGCGGTCCCCGCAACTGGGACTACCGTTATTGTTGGCTGCGCGATGCCACGTTCACCCTGCTCGCGTTGATGCACGCCGGCTACCAGGAGGAGGCGCAGGCCTGGGGTGCCTGGCTGCGCCGCAGCGTGGCCGGAACGCCGGCACAGGTGCAGACCCTCTATGGCCTGGCCGGCGAGCGTTGGCTGATGGAATGGGACGTGCCATGGCTCGCCGGCTACCGTGGGGCTGGTCCGGTGCGCATCGGCAATGCGGCCAGCGCGCAGTTGCAGCTTGACGTGTATGGCGAACTGATGGACGCGCTCTATCAGGAGATGCAGCTTGGCTTGGTGCGGCCTTCCGCGAGCTGGAGCCTGCAACGTGCCCTGGTCTCGCATCTGGCCAAGATCTGGGACCAGCCCGACGAAAGCATCTGGGAGGTGCGTGGCGGTGCCCGGCACTTCACCTTCTCGAAAGCGATGGCCTGGGTGGCGATGGACCGCGCGATTCGCGGCGCGGAACAGTTCAACCTGCCCGCGAAGCTCGATGAATGGCGGGCATTGCGGCAGCGCATCCACGAATTGGTATGCCGCGAAGGCTACAACGAGCAGAAGCAGAGCTTCGTGCAGTACTATGGCGGTGACACGCTGGATGCGAGCCTGTTGCTGCTACCGATGCTCGGGCTGCTGCCGCCGAACGATCCGCGCATCAAGGGTACCGTTGCCGCGATTCAGCGCGAACTGACCATAGATGGTCTGGTGATGCGCTATCGCACGCATGAAGGGGTGGATGGGTTGCCCCCCGGCGAAGGCGTGTTCCTCGCGTGCAGTTTCTGGCTGGCGGACAACCTGATCCTCCAACACCGCCACCAAGAGGCGCGGGCATTGTTCGAGCGGCTCCTGGGCCTTTGTAACGATGTCGGCCTGCTGGCCGAGGAATATGATCCACGGGCGAAATGCCAACTGGGGAATTTCCCACAGGCATTCTCGCACCTGGCGCTGATCAATACCGCGCTGAACCTGCATAACCACGGACCGGCGCACCGACGGCGCAACGCTTGATGCCCGGCGCTGACCGGCCATGCACCATCCGTCGTTCCGACGCTGACCGGCCATGCACCACTCGTGAACGCAACCCCACCGGCCATGCACCACGCGCGATCCGACGCACCATTCGTCATGTATGGACATCGGGTAATCGCGGCCACGAGCCTGAGCTCTCATGATGCTGCGATCCGGGCGCTGACGCTCGGTGGTTTGCACTTGGGAGGCGCCTCGATGGCCCGGTTTGTCGGATTGGACGTTTCACAAAAGCTGACTTCGATCTGCGTTGTTGACGACACCGGACGTAGGGTCTGGCGTGGCCAATGCGCGAGCGATCCTGAACAGATCGCGCGGCTCATCAGCCGACATGCGGGAGATGCTGCGGGGATCGGGATAGAGACTGGGCCAATGACGCCGTGGCTCGTGCATGAATTTCGGGCGCGGGGGCTCAATGTCACCTGCCTCGATGCCAGACACGCAAGTGCTGCCCTCAAAATGCAGATGAACAAGACTGACCAGAACGACGCGGAAGGGTTGGCGCAGATTATGCGCACCGGCTGGTATCGGTCTGTGCACGTAAAGTCACTTGACGCTCATCGAGCACGCGCCTTGCTGGGCGCTCGGGCGCAACTCGTCGGCATGACAACTCGGCTGTCGAACCACATTCGGGGCGTGCTCAAGACGTTTGGCCTGTTGCCAGGAGCCATGCGCGGCCTGCCGTTCGACCGGCGCGTTGAAACATTGCTTGCTGATCGGGATGACTTAGCTTCAATCGTCCGCCCCATGTTGTTAGCCTGGCGGCAGCTGCGCGAACAGATTGCTGCCTTCGACAAGGAGGTGCGAGCGTTAGCAAAGAAGGACCCGACATGTCGGCGGCTGATGAGCGTGCCTGGTATCGGGGTCGTGTCCGTGCTCGCTTACGTGAGCACTGTCGAGGATCCGAAGCGATTTGCCCGATCGCGATCGGTTGGCGCGCACATGGGGTTGACGCCGCGGCAATATCAGTCGGGCGAGATCGACCGCAGCGGAAGGATCTCGCGATGCGGCGACACGCTGGCCCGCACGCTGATGTACGAGGCCGCGGTTGTCATCCTGACCCGCGTCAAGCGCGCCTCCAACCTGAAGAATTGGGCGCAGGCGATCGCGAAGCGATCCGGCCCTGGCAAAGCGCGTGTGGCACTGGCCAGAAAGCTGTCCGTGATCCTGCACAGTATCTGGCGCTCGGGCGAGGCCTTTCGCTGGTCCGAACAACCAGCTGTCGGCTAAGAAACCCGAAAAGATCTACCCCGCTTCAACGGAATGAGTTGCCCAAGGGGCGAAGGTACAGGATGACTGCGAGGGAGGCCGTTGGGCCGCTTGGTTACGCGCGAGCCCGTTGTGGACATTGCAGCGCCTGTGCTTCGAACCAGATGTTGCGGCGGACATTTCCGACCGCGGAGAGAACCGTGACCCCGTCGGGCAAACAAAAGAAAGCAAGTGGTTATTGATTCGTCATTGCGAGCGAAGCGAAGCAACCCAGGGAATGCGGCGCTGGATTGCGGATCAGGCCCAGGACTGCTGCGCTCCTCGCAACGCAAGGACGTTTTCCAGTCAGGCTGATGGTGCTCCAGTGCCATCGTTCTGAGTTCCGATAACGGTCATGGCCTCCGCGCGCATGCTGGAATTCGACAAAGTGACGCGTCGCTTCGGCGGGCTGCATGAGCGCACCACGTCAACCAACATTGGAGCTGCATTCCCGGTATCGGTCGCTATCGCGACAAGGGTGTGACGGCCACCGCTCGGGTTCCACCCCCACCGCGCAACAGCGAGGCAGTTCCTGCCAGCACGGCGAAGATCCCGAGTGCCAGAAGCACATCGCTTACGGCTGCCAAAAGCTCCCGCTCGGGCGCGCCGATGGTGCGCTCGTGAAGACCAGTTGCCGTTTCCAGGCTCCAGCCCAGCACTGACGATGCGATCGCCACCCCCAGACCCGTGCCGAAAACGCGCAACAGGTTGAGCAAACCGCCGGCCTGTCCCGCTCGGTCCGCCGGCGCTGCGCTCATCGTCGCGCTGTTGTTGGGCGCGATGAACATCCCTAACCCGGCGCCATAAACCGCGAGCGCCACCATCACCATCTGCATGCTGTCTGGTGCACCAGTCATCCCGGCACTCAGGGCGATCACCGCAATGAGACAAATCGCCATACCAGCGACGGGAATAAGTCTCGGATGCGCGTCGCACAGGCTTCCGCTGAACGGCGCCACCAAGCCGAGGGCGACGGGTATTATGGCCAGCCGCAGACCCGCGACCAGCGGCTGATCGTGATACCCGCGCACGAGCGCGAATGACATTCCGAAGAACATTCCATACAGCATCGCGTAGGACAGCACTACGGCCAGGGCGCCGCCCGAGAAGGCGGGGGATCGAAACAATCGAAGGTCGAGCAGCGGAGAACGCAGCCTTCGCTCCTGCCAGATGAAGGTGGTCATTAGCACCACTGCTGCCACGACGCAGGTCAACGTGCCGGCCGATAATGGCCCCCATGCATGAAGTTCGGTGAGACCCAGCAAGATCGAGGTGAGCGCCGGCACCAGCAGCAGCGCGCCTCGCCAGTCGAAGGTCACATCTTTGTGGAGATGCTCGCTCAGCGGCACGACAAGCCAGCCGACAATTACGCCGGCCAGAGCGAATGGCACGTTGATCCAAAAGAGCCAACGCCAGTTCAGGATGTCGATCAGCAAGCCACCCAAGGCAGGCCCCAGGCTGACGCCTACCGCCTGGGCGGCGGCGAAAAAACCAAGTCCCCGGCTCTTCCGCGCAGGGCCAACGGCGGCCACCAGGATTACGATGCTGTTGGCGCCCAGCATGGCGCCGCTGAACCCTTGCAGCACACGGAAGGCGATCAGCCAAGGTAGGCTGGACGCCAGCCCGCACAATGTTGAGGCGAGGCCGAACAGGCCAAAGCCCAGCAGATACATAAGTTTGCGCCCCGCCATTTCGGCCAGACGCGCGAATACCGGCAAAATCGAGGCGAAGCCAAGCACGTAGCCGATCGCGACCCAGCTCACCGAGCTCAGTTGTGCGCCGAAGGCGAGCTCGAGGTGTGGCAGAGCAAGCTGAACAATGCTGGCGTCAACCTGGCCGATGAACGCCGCTATGCACGTCGTGGCCACAATGAGCCACGGATAAGAGCGCAGTTGGACGAGAAAGGCAGCAGGCGCTGGCTCGCGACCTTTGAAGACCACCTCCACCAGGCTGGGTGCGGAACGGTCGCCCGGTTGCGGCTGCTGGTTCATGCCAATCCCTGCTGTTCTACATTATCCCAGCCAGCGCGGCAGTGTAGCTGCGAGATCATTTCTCCGGTGAGCAGCAGTTCACTCGCAGAGATTACTCACAACAAGGCAGACAAGCAACAGCACAGTTGAGCCTCGGAATGATGCGCAGCCGCTACACCCGCCTACGAGCGATGCCGCTTCACACTAGGCCCTGTGGACAAACCGTAGTTTGGCGGTGTTCAGTGATTGACTGAACAGGCGCGGGCAACAAAAAATCTGGGACTGTCGCGAGGCTTTGCGAAAAAAATCGAGACGGTCCCGCTCGGATTAGCCTTCTGCCGATCGTCACGCGGCAATTCCCCGACGCGGTGTGAATGTAATTCGAGGCTGACCTCTGTGTTGGAGGTTGGCAGTGATCCGAGGCCTGATGACGGACCAGGAATGGGGAATCTTCGCGCCTTTCCTGGCGAGCCCCTCGCCGCTCGGCGGTCGCCCGCCGAAGCACCATCGCAAGGTGCTGGACGGGGTGTTTTGGATCAGCCGCACCGGCGCTCCGTGGCGCGACCTGCCGGAGATGTTGGGCAACTGGAACTCGGTGCACAAGCAGTTCCGTCGCTGGTGTCTCTCTGGCGTTTGGGACGTGCTTTTGCAGGCATTGGCGGACAGCGGCGGCGATGCCGACGTGTTGCAGATGATCGACAGCACCACGGTCCGGGCGCATCGCTGCGCTGCCGGCGAAAAGGGGGGACGCAGAACCAGGCACTTGGCCGCTCGCGCGGCGGGTTCACCACCAAGATCCACCTCCGTTGCAACGCGGAAGGCCTTGCCATCGGCGCGGTGCTGAGCGAGGGCGAGGCCCATGACGTCACGGCCTATGACGGGCTGATGGAGCAACGCGACAGCGACCCCGGTGTCATGCTCGCGGACAAGGGCTATGACAGCGACGCGATCCGCCAAAACCTTCACGATCGTGGTGCCGCACCCGAGATCCCGACCAAGCGGAACCGCAAGGTGCAGTATCTGGTCACCAGGCCGCTGTATGCCCTGCGCTCACGCATCGAATGCTTCATCGGTCATCTCAAGGAGCAACGGCGCATCGCCACCCGATATGACAAAACCGCAAGTAGCTTCCTGGGCTTTGTCTTGCTCGGATGCGCTCGCATCTGGATCAGGTTTGTCCACAGGGCCTAATGAAAAATCATTCCGCCGGCACCACGATCGGCGGCCGTTTCCCCGCCAACCGTTCCAGCGCGAGATACACAACGGGCGTGGTGTAGAGCGTCAGCATCTGCGACACGATCAGGCCGCCGATGATGGAAATGCCGAGTGGCTGGCGAAATTCGGAGCCAGTGCCGAACGCCACGGCCAGTGGCAACGCGCCGAGCAGAGCCGCCAGTGTCGTCATCATAATGGGCCGGAAGCGTTCCAGGCACGCTTCGTGGATCGCACGCTCCGGCGACAGCCCCAACTGCCTTTCGGCTTCCAGCGCGAAGTCCACCAGCATGATGGCGTTCTTCTTGACGATCCCCATCAGCAGAATAATACCGATCATTCCCATGATCGATAGGTCGTTGCCGGTAATCAGCAGTCCCAGGAGAGCGCCGATCCCGGCCGACGGCAGCGTGGAAATGATCGTCAGCGGATGCAGCAGGCTCTCGTACAATACGCCCAGTACGATGTAGATCGAGACCAGCGCAGCGGCGATCAGCAGCGGTTGTGTGGCGAGCGATTGCTGGAGAAAGCGCGCGTTGCCGGCGAATTCGGTGTGCACGTCCTCGGGCATCCGTAGCTCGCGCGTCGCGTTGTCGACCGCCGTCTCGGCGGTGCCGAGAGCCACGCCAGGGGCAAGATTGAAGCTGAGTGTCGCGGCGGGAAACTGGCCCTGGTGACGCACGGCGAGCGGAGCGGTGCCGCGTTCGAAGTGCGCCACCGTGGAGAGCGGCACCTGTTTGCCGTTACTGGCGCCGACATAGACACGATCGAGCAGCGATGGATCGATCTGCAATTTGGGGTCGATTTCCAGCACGACCTTGTACTGGTTGCGCTGCGCGTAGATGGTCGAGATCTGTCGCTGCGAGTAGGCATTGTTCAGCGCATTGTCGATCGCCGCGGTGTTGACGCCGAGACGGGCGGCGGCGTCTCGATCGATCACCACGTTGGCCTGCGGTCCCGCGCGATCCTGGTCCGAGGTCACGTCCACGATCCCGGGTGTGGCACGCAATTTCTCTTCCAAGGCCAATGCCCAGCGGCGCAGTTCATCGACGTTTTGGGTGATCATGGCGTACTGGAACTGCGCGCCCCCCTGGCGCCCGCCGCCGCGCAGGTCCTGCGCCGAGTACAACGAGGTCTGGACGCCGGTGACCTTTTCCAGCGGCTCGCGCAGCCGAGCAATCACCGCTTCAGAGGATATGCGGCGTTCCGACAGCGGCTTCAGGCTCACGGTCATGAAGCCGCGGTTGAGTGAGCTCCAGCCGTTTGCCAAACCAACGTTGGAGCCGACGCTGGCCACCGCCGGGTCACTCAGTATCACGTCCACCGCGGCGCGCTGGCGCTCCTCCATCGCCTGGAACGAGATGTCGGGTGAAGCGAGTGTCGAGCCCATCAGGATCCCGGTATCCTGCACGGGCAGAAAGCCTTTCGGCAGCACGGTATAGAGCCGCACCGTCAGAACGATGGTTGAAAGCGTCACCAGCAGCATGAACACGCGGTGTTCCAGGGCCCAGCCGAGTGTCACGGCATAAAATCGGTGGGCACGCTGGAAGGCACGCTCCAGCGCACGATCCCACCACGCAACGATCCGGTTGCGCGGGGGCGCGCGCAAATCCCCGCGCATGTATTGCGCACAGATCATCGGCGTTAGGGTCAGTGAAACCACGGCCGAGATGGCAATCGCCATCGCCATGGTCATGGCGAACTCATGGAACAGCCGCCCCATGATGCCGCCCATGAAGATCAGCGGAATGAATACCGCGACGAGTGAGACGCTGATCGAGAGCACAGTAAAGCCGATCTGGCGCGAGCCGATCAGCGCCGCGCGCATGGCATCGAGGCCACGTTCGCGGTGGCGGACGATGTTCTCTATCATCACGATGGCGTCGTCCACCACGAAGCCGACCGAGATGGTCAGTGCCATCAGCGAGAAATTGTCCAGCATGTAGCCCATGAACCACATGCCGGCGAGTGTGCCGCAGATCGACAGAGGGACGGTGACCGCGGCAGCTATAGTCGGCATCAATCGGCGCATGAACAGCAGTACCACCAGCAGGACCAGCGCGATGGTGATCATCATGGTGTACTGCACATCGGCGACCGAGGCACGAATGGTCGTGGTGCGGTCGGACATGACGGTCAAACTGATGTTGGCCGGCAGCCACTCCATCAGTTGTGGCAGCAGCTCCTTTATACGTTCGACCGTCTCGATAACATTGGCGCCGGCCTGCTTGGTGATGGTGAGCAGGATGGCCGGCTGCTTGCCGTTCCAGGCAGCCAGCCTGGTGTTGGCAACACCGTTGATCACGGTTGCCACATCTGATAGCCGCAGTATGGCTCCGTTACCCGCCTTCAGCACCAGCGGGGCGTAATCCTTTGCCTGCGACATCTGGCCATTGATGTCGATCGACTCCGCACGCGCAGGTCCCTGGAAGCTGCCGGTCGGCTGCAGCACGTTGGTGCCCTTGATCGTGTTGTACACGTCCTGCGCGGCAAGCCCCGCGGCCGCCAGACGCCCAGGATCAAGACGCACGCGCACCGCCGGCTTTTCGGCGCCGTTAACCGTCACCTGCGACACGCCCTCGGCCTGCGACAGGCGCTGCGCCAGGATCGTATCGGCCGCATCGTAGATCTGTGCCGTCGTCAGCGTGTCCGATGACAGCGCCAGCGTCATGATCGGCGCATCGGCGGGATTGAATTTGCGGTAATAGGGCCGGGTCGGCAAATCGGAAGGCAGGTCAGTGACCGCGGCGTTGATCGCCGCCTGCACGTCGCGCGCCGCGCCATCGATGTTGCGATCGATGTCGAACTGCACGATCACCGAGCTGTTGCCGGTCGAGCTGAGCGAGGTGATCTCGGTGACGCCGGCGATCTCGCCCAGGCGCCGCTCCAGCGGCGCGGCGACGGAGTTCGCCATCGTCTCGGGATCGGCGCCCGGCCGCGCGGCCATCACCACAATCGTGGGAATGTCCACACTCGGAAGCGCGGAAATCGGCAGAAACCGGTAGGCGACAATGCCGGAGAGCAGCAATCCCAGGGACAGCAGGATGGTCGCGACGGGACGCCTGATGAACGGAGCCGAGAAGCCCATCAGTAAAAACCCCCTCTCCCACAAGGTGGGAGAGGGTAGGGTGAAGGCGTTCATTCCGCCGGCTCCAGCCGTGCGCCCCCGTGCGAGAAGCGCAGGCGCAGCCGCTCGAACGCGAGATAGATCGCCGGGGTGGTATAGAGAGTGAGGAACTGGCTCAGCAGCAGCCCGCCGATGATTGTCACGCCAAGCGGCGCGCGCAACTCGTGGCCCGCGCCACGCTCCACGATCAGCGGCAGCGCGCCAAGCAGCGCTGCCATGGTGGTCATCATGATCGGCCGGAAGCGCAGCAGGCACGCTTCGCGAATTGCCGCCAGCGCCGGCACGCCGCGCGTCCTCTCGGCCTCAATGGCGAAGTCGACCATCATGATCGCGTTCTTCTTCACGATACCCATCAGCAGCACGATGCCGACCAGCGCTACCAGCGACAGGTCGATGCCGCACAGCATCAGCGCCAGCAGCGCACCGATGCCGGCCGATGGCAGCGTGGAGAGGATGGTCACCGGATGGATCCAGCTCTCATACAGCACACCAAGCACGATATAGATCACCACCAGCGCGGCCAGGATCAGCCACGGTTCGGCACTCAGCGACTTCTGGAACTCGGCGGCATCGCCGGCATAACTGCCGGAGATCGTCTCCGGCATGCCGATATCCTGCTCCGCCTTGGCAATCGCCCGCACGGCGTTACTGAGCGAATAGCCGGGCGCCAGGTCGAAGCTCAGCGTCACCGCCGGGAACTGCTCCTGGTGCGTGACCACGAGCGGCGCCACGGTGCGCGTGATCGTGGCGATCTCGGACAGCGGCACCTGCACGGTGCTGCTGCCAGGCGCCTGCACGTTGTTGCTGCTAGGCACCTGCACGCCGCTGCTGCCAGGCACCTGCACGGTGTTGCTGCCAGGCATTTGCACGTTGTTGGTGCCAGGCATTTGCACGCCGTTGCTGCCCGGGATTTGCACGTTGTTGCTGCCAGGCACCCGCAGCAGGCGCAGGAAATTGGGGTCTGCCTGCCAGGCAGGAGTGGCTTCCAGCACGACGCGATACTGATTGGACTGGCCGAAGATGGTGGAGATCTGCCGCTGCCCGAATGCGTCGTACAGCGTGTCCTGGATCGCCTGCATGGAGACGCCGAGACGCAATGCAGCGTCGCGATCGACGTTGATGTAGGTGCGGAACCCGTTGTTCTGCTGATCGGTTGCGACGTTCATCAGCGCCGGCTCGTCCCCCAACCGTTTCAGCAGCCGCGGCCCCCATACCGCGAGCTCCGCCGGGTCGGTATCCATCAGCGTGTACTGGAACTGCGTGCGGCTGATCCGGGTGCCGATCTGGATGTCCTGCACAGGCTGGAAAAACGCCGTGATGCCGGGGATGCCGGCGATCGCCCGCTGCATCCTCGCGATGACCACGGCAGCCGGATCGCGCTGGCGGACCGGCTTCAGCGCAATCGTCAGCCGACCGGTATTGGGTGTGGCGTTGATCGTGCCGGCGCCGACGAACGAGACCACGCCGGTGACCGCCGGATCGCGTTCCACAATCTGCGCAACCTTGGTTTGCATCTCGATCAGCCGCGGGATGGACACGCTCTGTGAGGCCTCGGTCACCGCGACCAGCACGCCGGTGTCCTGCTGCGGCAGGAAGCCCTTGGGCACCACGATGTACAGCCCGATGGTGCCGACCAGGGTGGCCGCGCCGATCAGCAGAACCAGCGGCTGGTGGCGGAAGGTCCAGTCGAGACTGCGCCGGTAGCCGGCCAGCAATGCCTCGAAGCCGGCCTCGCTGATGCGCGCGATGCGGCCCGGGTGCTGATCGCTGGATGCTCGCAGGATCCGACCGCACATCATCGGCGTCAGCGTCAGTGATACGATGGCGGAGACGATGACCGCAACCGAAAGGGTCACCGAAAATTCCGAGAACAGCCGTCCCACGACACCGCCCATGAACAGCAGCGGGATGAACACGGCGATCAGCGACACAGTCAGAGAAACGATGGTGAAGCCGATCTGCGCCGCACCGCGATAGGCCGCGGCCAGTGGGTGCATGCCCTGCTCGATGTATCGGACGATATTCTCGATCATCACGATCGCATCGTCCACGACGAAGCCGCTGGCGATGGTCAGTGCCATCAGCGACAGGTTGTCGATCGCATAGCCAAGCTGGTCCATGACGCCGAAGGTGCCGACCAGCGAGAGCGGCAGCGCGATAGCCGGAATGAACGTGGCGCGCGGCGAGCGCAGGAACAGGAAGATCACCGCGACCACAAGGATCACCGACATGATCAGGGTGAACTGCACGTCCCGCACCGAGGCGCGGATCGTCTCGGTGCGATCAGTGACGATGGTAAGCTTGATGCCGGACGGGATTGCCGCTTGCAATCGTGGCAGCGCCTGCTTCACCGACTGCACGGTCTGCACGATATTGGCGCCCGGCTGGCGCTGAATGTCGAGCACGGCCGCCGGCTGGTCCTTGTACCACGCGGCAACACGGTCGTTCTCCACACCCTGGATCACGTTCCCCACGTCGGATAGCCGGACAGGCGCGCTGTTCCGCCAGGCGATCACCAGGTTCTGGTAGGCCGAAGCATCGACAAGCTGGTCATTGGCGCCCAGCGCAAAGGCCAGCCGCGGACCATCGAAGCCGCCCTTGGCGCCGTTGACATTGGCATTGGCGACCGCGGTGCGCACGTCCTCCATCGCGATGCCGTAGGCGGCAAGTCGGGCGGGATCGACGCGCACCCGCACCGCCGGGCGCAGTCCGCCCTGCACGGTGACGCGCCCCACGCCGGTGATCTCGGATAGTTTCGGCTGCAACAACGTGTCGGCGGCGTCGCTCACCACGTCGATCGGCAGGCTATCGGAGGTCAGCGCGAGTGTCAGGATTGGCGCGTCCGCCGGGTTCACCTTCGCATAGACGGGTGGATACGGAAGGTTCGGCGGCAAGGTGCCCGCTGCGGCATTGATCCCCGCCTGCACGTCCTGGGCGGCCGAATCCATGCTGCGGTTCAGGTTGAACTGCAGGGTGATCTGGCTGGTGCCCTCCGAGCTTTGCGAGGTCATCGTGACCAGGCCAGGGATCTGGCCGAACTGGCGTTCCAGCGACGCGGTGATCAGGGTTTCCACCGTCTCGGGGCTCGCGCCCGGGAGCTGGGTGGTGACCAGGATGGTGGGGAAGTCGACTTCGGGCAGCGCCGAGACCGGCAACGCGCGGTAGCCCAGAGCGCCGGCCAGAAGGATCGCGATTGCCAGCAGCCAGGTGGCGATAGGCCGAGCAATGAATGGGGCGGAGATGTTCATCGGGCCGGGCCGGCTGCCTCCTCCCGTCGCCGATCTCCAGGGACCACGGGAGCAGTTCCGTACAAGATCACCCGGGCGTCCCGGCCCGCCGCCGCCGTGTGCCTGGCGCGGCCGGCTGATCGGCGGCCGACGAACTGCCAGCAGCGGCTGGCTGCGCAATGGTCACCTTGCTGGTTTCATTCAGCCGCGATGCGCCATCCACCACAACCTTGTCGCCGGCCTTCACACCCGCGGTGATAATGCTCGCCTGCTCATCCTCGTGCCCGACCTCGACGTCACGCCGGGTAACCGAATTGTCCTGGTTGACGATGTAGACATAGGCACCGCGCGGCCCGCGCTGCACCGCCGCAGGCGGCACTACGATGGCATTCTTGGCGGTGTCCACCTGCACCTGCACACCGACGAATGCGCCAGGCCAAAGCCGCCGTTCCGGATTGGGAAAGGTGGCCTTCAGCTTGATGGTCCCGGTGGTCGGATCGACCTGGTTGTCCAGCACGGCGAGAGTGCCGGTGTCCAACGGCTTGGCCTGGCCGCCGGTGACGCCTTGCGGGAACGCCAGCACCTTCGCGGCTCCCAAACTCATCGCCTTGGCCACTTGTCCCAGGCTCTGCTGTGGCAGGGTGAACACCACGGATATCGGCTGCAACTGCGTGATCACGACCAAACCGGTGGTATCCGATGCGTGCACGATGTTGCCTGGATCGACCTGACGCATGCCAGTGCGTCCGTCGAGCGGCGAGGTGATCGTGGTGTAGCCGAGTTGCGTGCGCGCGTTATCGATCTGTGCCTGGTCCTGTCTGACCTGCGCCTCGTCCTGCGCGACCTGCGCCCGCGCCGTATCGGACTGCTGCGCCGACGTATAGTTGTTGGCGACAAGTTTGGTGTAGCGGGCGAGGTCGAGCCGCGCGTTGGCCAGCAACGCCTCATCCTGGGCCTTCTTCGCCACCGCCTGATCGTACGTCGCCTGATAGGTGCGCGGGTCGATCTGGGCCAGTAGATCGCCCTTTTTCACATCTTGGCCTTCCGCGAAGCTCACCGTGTTCAGCGGCCCATCCACCATGGCCTTTACGGTCACCGTGTTGAACGCCTGCACGGTGCCGAGTGCGTCCAGGTAGATCGGCACATCCTTCTGCTCCGCGGGCGCAACCAGCACGGGAATGGGTTCATTGGCGTTGCGATTTCGCCCCGCCTGGTTGGTGCTGGCGGCCGGCCAGTACCAGATCGCGTAGCCGATCCCCAGCAGCACCAGCAGGCACAGGGCCGTCATCAGCCACCGGCGGGTCCGCGGCCTGCTGACGACCTCGGGTTCGCGGGTCAGTACATCCATCTCATGTCTCAGCACACGAGGCGCGATATCGTGACGCGGCATCGCCCTGCCAATGCATCATTGGACGTTACCGCCAACGGGCAGCGCGAAGCCACCGGGGACCATGCCCGGCCGCAATCCCGGGAACTGGTCCTGGACCGGGCCCGGCGGCTCCGTCCATCCGCCACCCAGCGCCTTGTAAAGGTTCAGCAAAGCCTGAAATCGCGCCAGCCGCACCTGATAGAGCGTGTCCTCGGCACTGAACAGTGTCGTCTCCGCCGTGAGCACCGTGGTGACATCGACGGTGCCGGCCTGCATCTGGGCCCGTGCGATATCAGCGGCGCGCTGCGCGGTCGCCACCGCCTGCCGTTGCAGACCCTCCTGCTCCGTCGCGAAACGCCAGGCGGTCAGCCCGTTCTCGACATCGGTGAAGGATTGCACCACCGCCTTGCGATAGTCCGCCAGCAATTCGTCATACCGCCCCTTGTTCTGTTCCAGCTGGCCGCGCAACACGCCGGCATCGAACAGCGGCTGCGTCAAACCCGCAGCCAGCGCGATCACGGTGCCGCCTGGCGTGAACAGCGTATTCAGCGCGGCATTGGCGAAGCCGTACGATCCGGTCAGCTGGATCGTCGGGAAGAAGGCGGCACGGGCCAGTTTTATATCGAAGTTCGCCGCCACCAGTTGCGCCTCGGCTTCGGCCACGTCCGGGCGGCGCTGCAACAAGGCAGACGGCAGACCCGGCGCCACGGGCGGCAGGGCCAACGCATCCAGTGACCCCGGCCGCACAATGACCGCTTCCGGCGGGCGCCCAATCAGAATGCCCAACCCGATGAGTTCCTGTTCAAGCTGGCTGCGCAGCCCAGGTATCACCGCGCGCTCCTGGGCCACCAGCAACTCCTGTTGTGCGACGTCGAGGGCGCTCGCCGTCCCGGCATCCAGCCGCCCCCGTATGACCGCGAGCGTCTGTTCCGCGTCGGTCAGGTTGCGTTGGGCGACGGCAAGGCGATCGGCCAGCGCGAGCGCGGTGAACCAGGCGTTCGCGACGTTGGTCACGACGGTCAGTGCAACCACCTGCTGGTCGAACCGGCTGAATACGGCACTTGCCTTGGCGGCCTGCACGCCGGCTCGGTTCTTGCCCCAAAAGTCTACCTGATAGGCGGCGTTGAACGGCGTCAGGCTGTAGCTGTGGATGTCGATGGTGGAGGTGGTGGTGCCGCTCCGCGAGCCACTAGTGAAGCCTCCGCCAGTTACGCCGACTTGCCGCCAGCTCGCGTTGCCGGTCGCGTCCACCGTCGGCAGCATGGAGGCTCCCGCGATGCGCACCTGGGCATCTGCCTGATGGACGCGGGCAATCGCCGCCTGAATGTCAAAGTTCTGTGCCCGCGCCAGCTCGATCAGCGAGTCGAGTTCGGGTGAGCGGAAGCCGCGCCACCAATCCTCGGACGGCCAAGCCTCCGCCGCGGTCGTTTGGGTGGCGCGGAACTGGACCGGCAGTTCCAGTTGCGGTCGCACATAATCCGGACCGAGATCACAGCCGCCAAGCAGAACCGCGCAGAGCACGGCAGCGGGCCTATAGAAGCGGTTCATGGCAGAGAACCTGCCAGCCCCGCCTTGTGGGCATCAGACATCGCGGGGTGACTAGCACGATCGCTGGCAAGTGCCAGTGTTGTGTAACGCCGGTATGTCGGCGGGTATCGATGGCTCTCTCTGGCCAGAGGTCAGGCAGGCTGCCCGAATGTCAGCGCCCCGCCGCGAGAATGCGCTGCGCCAGCTTCCAGTGCGGCCGGTCGATCATTTTGCCGTCCAGCGCGAACACCCCCGAGTCCGGATTGGCGGTGAAGGCAGCGTTCACGCGTTCGGCCCAGCGCAGCTGCTCGGGCGTCGGGGTGAATGTGGCGTTGACGATGTCGATTTGCGCGGGGTGGATGAGGATCTTTCCGGCGAACCCATCGGCTGCAGCCACCTCGGCCTCGCGCTGCAGCCCGGCCGGGTCGCCGTGATCGGGGTATGGCGTGTCTATGGCCGGAACGCCAAGCGCGCCGGCGGCGATCAGCACCTGTGCACGGGCCAGCACCACGGGCGCCGGATAGGACCCGTCGGCACGACGTGGCGTAATGCCCAGATCGGCCGATAGGTCTTCGGCACCGAAACAAATACCGACCAGGCGAGCAGCAACGTCGCCGTAGTTGCCC
This sequence comes from uncultured Alphaproteobacteria bacterium, assembly GCA_963758595.1. GTDB lineage: Bacteria > Pseudomonadota > Alphaproteobacteria > Acetobacterales > Acetobacteraceae > JAMXLO01. The sequence continues at coordinate 130,172 of CAVWWB010000016.1, read as the reverse complement.
AGCCTGAACACCGAACCGGCGGATTCGGTCACGATAGCAAACACGCCAATACCGCCGATCGGCGCGCCGGCAGCCGCCTCGAGCGCCTCGAGATGATGGTTGAGCGCCAGCAGATCGTCGGGACCGGTGCACTTGGGCAGCGCGATCGCGCGCGGTCGGGCGGGCACGACGGCTGCCAGATCTTCCAAATACCACGGCGTGCCGCGCGGATTGACCCGCACCATCAGGTCCCGATCGGGATGCGCGCGAACCACCTCGGGCACCATGGCCCGGGCGGTGGACTTTGCTGGGGCGGCGACCGAGTCCTCCAGGTCCAGGATGATGGCGTCGGCCGCCGAGGCGATCGCCTTGATCATCTTCCGTTCGGAGTCGCCAGGGGCGAACAACGGGCTACGCAACCGCATGCAACTCTCCTCATAATGATGAGAGCCGGCAATCTTGCGCCCCCAGCATCGATATGCAATCAGCGGCAACACAGGGAGCTGCTTGAAGGGAACGCCCAGGGGTGAGTGACGCCATCCTGGAGACCGTCGATTTAACGCGCGAATTTGGCGGCTTCGTCGCGGTGGATGGCGTGTCCTTGCGTGTTCGCACAGGCTCCATCCACGCTCTGATCGGTCCCAATGGTGCCGGCAAGACCACCTGCTTCAATCTGCTAACAGCGTTCCTGCCCCCGACGCGCGGAGCGATACGTTTCAAGGGCCGCAATATCACCGGCATGAAGCCGGCGCAGGTCGCTCGGCTCGGGCTGGTGCGCAGCTTCCAGATCTCGGCGGTGTTCCCGCACCTGACGGCACTGGAAAACGTGCGCCTGGCGCTGCAGCGGGCGCGCGGTGTCAGCTTCGATTTCTGGCGCTCCGAGAAGGTGCTGCAGATTTACGATGACAGAGCACGCCAGCTGCTGTTCGACGTCGGTCTGACCGGCCAGGCGGATACCGTGGTGACGCAGCTTGCCTATGGGCAGAAGCGGGCACTGGAGATTGCCACGACACTGGCGCTGGATCCCGAGGTCATGCTGCTGGACGAGCCCACCGCCGGCATGGGGCATGGCGACGTGGAGCGGATCGTGGAGCTGATCCGGCGCGTGCGCGGCGGGCGTACCATTCTGATGGTCGAGCACAACCTCTCGGTAGTAGAGGGTCTCTGCGACATCATTACGGTACTGACCCGAGGCCGCGTGCTCGCGGAAGGCGACTACGCTTCAGTGTCGCGCAACCCAGATGTTATCGCCGCCTATCTGGGGACGCCGCATGCTTGAGGTAAAGCGCCTGAACGCCTGGTATGGCGGAGAGTCACATCCTGCATGGCGCCAGCTTCGAAGTTCGCGAGGGCGAGGTGGTAACGCTGCTTGGCCGCAACGGCGCCGGCAAGACCACGACCCTGAAATCCATCATGGGTCTGGTCCCCCGACGCGAAGGCAGCATCGTGTTTCGCGGCCGCGAAACGATAAACCTGATGCCGAACCACGTGGCCCGCGCCGGCATCGCCTTCTGCCCCGAGGAACGCGGCATCTTCGGCTCGCTCAGCGTCACCGAGAACCTGGTGCTGCCTCCGGTCGTAGCGCCTGGCGGGCTGGACATCGACACGATCTACCGGCTGTTTCCCAACCTCAAGGATCGCGCCCGCACCGCGCACGGTACGCGGCTCTCTGGCGGCGAGCAGCAGATGCTGGCGATTGCGCGCATCCTGCGCACCGGCGCCAAGCTGCTGCTGCTGGACGAGCCGACGGAAGGATTGGCACCGGTCATCGTGCAGCAGATCGGCCGCACTGTGCGCGAGATCAAACAGCGCGGCTTTACCGTGCTGCTGGTGGAGCAAAACTTCCGCTTCGCCCAGACGGTGGCCGATCGCCACTACGTCATGGAGCACGGCGAAGTAATCGACATGATTCCCAATCACCTGCTGGAAGCCAGTATGGACAAGCTGCACGAATATCTGGGGGTATGACGCACATGCTCCGATGCATCCGCCCTAGTACCCTGCGATCAGTGAAGCGCGAGTCAGCCCCACGTGTCATTGCGACCCCGGCGAAGGCCGGGGGAAGCAATCCCGCGCCAGGTGCGCTCCTGGCCCGAGATTGCTTCGCCCCGCCACGCTTCGCTCGCGGTGCTCGCAATGACACGATAGCGTGCCGCGCTTCCGTCATTCCGGGTACTGGCGGATACGAGTGGCCGAACGCTCCGCTGGCTGAATGCTCCGCTGGGCGGCCATGACGCCCAGTTCCGAGCGAGCAGGATTCGTTGCTGATCACCGATCCTCGAAAGGACCAACCGCCATGACTGTCTCCCGACGCGCGCTTCTTGGAACGGCGACCGCCGCAGCGGCGTTGCCGCTGGTGCGGGCGCGCGCGCAGGGCGCACCCAGCATCAAGATCGGCGTGCTGAACGACATGTCCGGCCCGTACATGAACACCGGCGGCCCGACATCGATCGTGTGCTGCAAGCAGGCGCTGGAGGACTTCGGCGTTTCCGGCAAGGGGCTGAATGTCGAAGTGATCAACGCCGATCACCAGAACAAGCCCGATCTTGCCGTATCCATCGCGCGCCAGTGGTTCGACCGCGATGGCGTCGACATGCTGCTGGACGTGCCGACGTCATCGGTCGCATTGGCCGTTCAGTCCGTCGTGCGCGAGAAAAACAAGGTCTATCTCAACTCCGGCGCTGCCACATCGGACCTCACCGGCAAGGCCTGCTCGCCCAACTTCATCCACTGGACCTATGATACCTACATGCTGGCGAAATCGACCGGCGGTGCCATGGTGAAGGCCGGCGGCGATTCCTGGTACTTCCTGACCGCCGACTACGCATTCGGCAAGCAGTTGCAGGCGGACACGACATCCTTCGTCAAGGCTGCCGGTGGCAAGGTCGCAGGGTCGTCGGCCTATCCCTTCCCCGGCACTTCCGACTTCTCTTCCTTCCTGGTGCAGGCGCAGTCGAGCCGTGCCAAGGTGCTTGGCCTGTGCAATGCCGGCGCCGACACCGTCAACTCGATCAAGCAGGCGCGCGAGTTCGGCGTCAACCAGACCATGAAGGTCGCCGCGCTGCTGATGTTCGTCACCGACGTGCATGCGCTGGGCCTGGACGTATCGCAGGGCCTGAACCTGACGGAAAGCTTTTACTGGGACCTGAATGACCGCACGCGCGCCTTCACCAACCGGGTGAAGCCGAAGACGCCGAACAACTGGCCGAACATGGTGCACGCGGGCTGCTATTCGGCGACCTTGCACTACCTGAAGACCGTGGCCGATATGGGCCCGGCCGAGGCCAAGAAGAGCGGCGTCGATACGGTTGCCCGGATGAAGCGGATCCCGGTCGAGGACGACTGCTTCGGCAAGACCACGATCCGTGAAGACGGTCGCAATCTGACGCCTGCCTACCTGTTCGAGGTCAAGAAACCATCGGAAAGCAAGGGGCCGTGGGACTACTATAAGCAGGTCGCGTTGACACCGGGCGATCAGGCGTATCGACCGCTGAACGAAGGCCACTGCGAGTTCATCGGCAAGGCCTGACGGATCGGGTCGGGGAGGCGAACACATGATCATGATCTTCGGCGTCCCCGGCCCACTGCTGTTCGGTCAGCTCCTGCTCGGTCTTATCAATGGGGCGTTCTACGCCATGCTGTCGATGGGGCTGGCGATCATCTTCGGTATGCTGAACATCATCAATTTCGCGCACGGCGCGTTGTTCATGATGGGCGCCTTCGCCGCATGGATGCTGCTGCAATACGCCGGGATCGGTTACTTTCCGTCGTTGATCCTGGCGCCGCTCATCATCGGTGTGTTCGGCGTGATCCTCGAGCGCACCATCATCAGCCGGCTATACCATCTGGACCATCTTTACGGGCTGCTGCTGACCTTTGGGCTGGCATTGGTAATCCAGGGCCTGTTCCGCAACTACTATGGCAGTTCCGGCCTGCCATATCGCATTCCAGACGTCCTCCAAGGCGCGACGAATGTCGGGTTCATGTACCTGCCCAACTACCGGGCGTGGGTGGTGGTGGCCGCCCTGGTGGTTTCCGTTGCCACCTGGGCGATCATCGAAAAGACGCCTCTCGGCGCCACCCTCCGGGCAGCCACCGAGAATGCGCCTCTTGTGCAGGCATTCGGCGTCAATGTGCCGCGGGTGATCACCCTGACCTACGGCGGCGGAGTGGCGCTCGCCGCTTTCGCCGGTGTACTGGCCGCTCCGATCTACTCGGTGAACCCCAACATGGGGGACAATTTCATCAATACCGTGTTCGCTGTGGTGGTGATCGGCGGCATGGGCTCGATCATGGGCTCCATTGTAACAGGGTTTGCGCTCGGAGTGATCGAGGGCCTTACCAAGGTGTTCTACCCGGAGGGCTCGGCCACCGTGGTGTTCCTGGTCATGGTGATCGTGCTGCTGACACTGCCGCATGGGCTGTTCGGAAGGCGCGCCTGATGTTCGGTTTCTCCAAAGCCCAACAGTTCGCGTTCCTGATCATGCTGGCGCTGATCGTGATATGCCCGTTCGTGCTGTACCCGGTGTTCCTGATGCGGGTATTGTGCGTGGCGCTGTTCGCCTGCGCGTTCAACCTGATCATAGGCTATGTCGGCCTGCTGTCGTTCGGCCACGCCGCCTTCTTCGGCATGGGTGCCTACATCGCCGCCTGGACTATGAAGTTCTGGCATGTCGATGCGGCGATCGCGATCATCCTCGGCGGGCTCACCGGCGCGGTGCTGGGCTTGTGCCTGGGCTACCTGGCGATCCGGCGATCGGGCATCTACTTCGCCATGATCACGTTGGCGCTGGCGCAGATGGTCTACTTTTTTTGCGTCGAAGCCCCGTTCACCGGTGGCGAGGACGGCATCCAGCAGGTGCCACGCGGTCACTTGTTCGGCGTCATCCCGCTGGACAACGATATGACCATGTACTGGCTGGTGGCGGCGGTGTTCCTGGCAAGCTTCCTGCTGATCCACCGCATCATCCACTCGCCGTTCGGCCAGGTGTTGAAGGCGATCCGCGAAAACGAGCCGCGTGCCACCTCACTCGGTTATCGGACCGACGATTACAAGCTGATCGCCTTCGTGCTGTCGACGGCGCTCTCTGGGGTCGCCGGCGGTACAAAGGCACTGGTGTTCGGCATCGCGACACTGACCGATGTGCACTACTCGACGTCCGGTGAAGTGGTGCTGACCACGCTGTTGGGCGGTCTCGGCACGGTGTTCGGCCCAGTAGCGGGCGCGGTGCTGGTCACCGCGATGGAAAACTATCTGGCGCAGTTTGGCCAATGGGTCACGGTGACGCAGGGCGCGATATTTGTCGTCTGCGTGCTCGCATTCCGCCGTGGCGTTATCGGCGAACTCGGCGCCGCCCTGCGGCTGGCGCTATAAGCCGGTCGGCAGGGCTGCCGCCAGCACCCGTCGCCCGTCCCATATGCCAAGACAAACGCGCTCACCGCGATAGCGCAGCACCAGGTAGGGATCGAGCTCCACCTGCTCCTGCAACAGCTCGCCCAGGATCAGCTCTGACCCGTCGGCCTGACCCTGCAGCTCGCGGGCCAATCGCGCAACGCCGAGAGGAACGCCGAGTTCGATCAGCGATCCCGGCTTGACCACGCGCTCTTCCCATCGCGCACCGGCGCTCACCCGGAACACCCCGAACACGATCAGCAGCGTCATGACGCTGAGCCAGAACAGGCTCAGCCATGACGAAGTGCCGCCGCTCAGCGCCATGCACACGACCGAGCCGATCAGGCCGACCGGCAGCCAGGTCTGATGCTGGTGCCAGAAGCTCGGTGCGAAATGCTCCAGTTGCGCCTGCCGGTGCGCCGCAAGGGTCTCCAGCGGAACCGGCGTTATGCCGCAATCAGCAAGGATCTCGGCCAGCAACCTCGGTCGTTGTGGCGCAAGCAGAGCATCGAACGGCATGTCCGTGCCTCCCTGAGCGTGATGACCGAAGGCGGCATCGCCGGAGGTCTGAATCACGCGAAAACACAATCGGCTAGAGCAGGGTGAGCGCATCCTTCGCGCTCACTCTGCTCTAGCAGCGGTAGGTGGCTCCGGCGCGATCGATCGTGCGCACGAGGCCCTTCCATTCCGCCAACCCATATTCCGGCGCGTTGCGCCGCTTCTGCATCCGCTCCGCCGATTTCCCGATCACATAGTCGCTGATCGGCAGCGGCGGCGAACCGAGCGTGCGCGCGATCAGCTCCAGCTCGCAGGCGCGCTCCAGGCAGTACATGCGGAATAACGTCCCATATATCGTGGGTCCGAGCGTCAGCAGGCCATGGTTAAGCAACACGACGTGGCTGCCCTTCTGGCATGTGCGGCCAAGCGCCTCGCATTCTTCCTGCGAGGCCGGCACGCCATAGTCGTGGTAGGCGAGATCGTCGTAAACCTGCAGCGCGTCCTGGCTGATCGGCCGCAGCCCGTTGGCCAGCATGGCGACGCCGGCACCGGCACGGGTATGCGTGTGCATCACGCACATGGCGTCCGAGCGCGCCTTGTAGACGCCGCTGTGGATGGTAAAGCCGGCGTTGTTGAACCTGCCACCTTCACTATACACCTTGCCGTCCATGTCCATCTTGACCAGGCTCGACGCGGTGATCTCATCGAACATGTCGCCGTAGTTGTTGATCAGGAACTTGTCGTGCTCATCCGGAATGCGCGCAGACATATGGGTGTTGGTCAGGTCGGTCCAACCCAGGTGGTTCACCACATGGTACAGCGCCGCCAGATCACAGCGGGTCTGCCATTCGGCGTCCGACATGCTGGTCTTGGGCAGCTTCAGCGCGGCTGACATCCACTTCTCCTTGCTCCGTCCCGCCTATCCTGTGGGACTTGGTGCGGCGGTGCAACCCGCCACGCTGGCATTCGCGGGACCCGGACGGTATTCTCCGATTCCCGAGTCGCGATTCAATTTGTTTCGGCGCGGTATGGCGCTTAGCTGGAGGGAAGCCGTTTGATTCGCACCCGCGCCGTACGATTAGCCGTCGCCTGCCTGCTGCCGTGTTTCCTTGCCCATCTCGCCATGGGCCAGGGCACTACGCCATCGGCGCCGACACGTGCCACCACGCAGGCGCCGTCGACCGCTGCAGTGCGCAGCGGCGGAACGATTGCCGCCATCAAGGTCGAGGGCAACCAGCGCATCGAGACCGGGACAGTTCTCTCTTACATCCTGGTACAACCGGGCGATCCGTTCGATCCGGACAGACTGGATCGCAGTCTGAAGACACTTTACGCCACCGGCCTCTTTCAGGACGTGCGGCTTGATCGCGACGGCGACACGCTGGTGGTGCATGTGGTGGAGAACCCGCTGGTCAACCGCGTCGCCTTCGAAGGCAACCATAAGCTGTCCGATGACCAGCTTCGGCCGGAAATGCAGCTCAAACCGCGCGCGGTGTTCACGCCGGCGCTGGCTGATCAGGACAGGCAGAAGATCCTCGATCTCTATGCCAGGCGCGGCTACTACAACGCGCGTGTCGAGCCACAGGTCATTCGGCTCGATCAGAACCGCGTCGATGTAGTCTACCAGATCAACGACGGCTCCGTGACGCTGATCAGCAAGATCGTCTTCGTCGGCAATCATGAATTCGGGGAGGATCGTCTGTCGGAAGTCATCAACAGTCGCGAGTCACGTTGGTGGCGATTCCTGTCCACCTCGGATGAATACGATCCGGAACGGCTGAACTTCGACAAGGAGCTGTTGCGGCGGTTCTATCTCAAGAACGGCTACATCGACTTCAAGGTGGTCGACGCGAAGTCGGAACTCGCGCCGGACCGCTCCGGGTTCTTTCTCACCTTCACGATCAACGAAGGCGACCGCTACCGGGTCGGCAAGATCACCATAAATTCGCATATCCGGCGATTGGAGGGTGAGCAGTTGCGGCCTGACCTGCAGCTCGACCAGGGCGACTGGTACGACGGCGACGCGGTCGGTCGCACCGTCGATGCGATGGAGCTGGACGTCCACAATCGCGGCTATGCGTTCGTCGAGGTAAAGCCCAACATCGTTCGTCGTCCGGGCGAACACGTTGTGGATCTGGTGTTCGAGGTGGGTGAAGGCCCGCGTGTCTATGTCGAGCGGATCGACATCAATGGCAACACACGCACCAAGGATAAGGTGATACGTCGCGAGTTCCGCCTGGCGGAAGGCGACGCATTCAATGCTGAAGCAGTACGGCGTTCGCGCCAGCGGCTGCAGGATTTGAACTACTTCAACAATGTAACGATCGAGACCTCGCCAGGATCCGCGCCCGACAAGGCCATTCTGACCACCAATGTCGAGGAGAAAGCGACAGGTGAGCTCTCCCTGGGTGGTGGCTATTCAACCGATGCCGGTGCGCTGCTCGACCTCGGCCTGAGCGAGCGGAACCTAATCGGCACCGGCATCAGCGCCGGGGTCAACGGCGTGCTGGCCCAAAAGCGTAGCTCGATCACCGGTTCGATCACCGACCCGTACTTCCTGGATCGCAACCTGGTGGTGGGCGGCGACGTTTTTCTGATCCAGACCAACTTCTTGGGCACCGAACCCTATGATGAAAAGCGTGTCGGCTTCGACGCGCGGTTCGGATACGATTTCAACGAGTACCTGCGTCAGGTCTGGAGTTACACACTTGCCGGCCGAACCGTCTACAACGTCGCCTCGAATGCCAGTATCGCCATCAATCAGCTACGCGGCTACAGCGTGCTGTCGCAGGTCAGCCAGGCACTGACGCTGGATCACCGCGACAGCAAGGTGGATCCACACACCGGTTATCTCCTCTCGCTGGGCAATGACGTTGCGGGGCTCGGCGGCAACGCGCAATTCGTTCGTACCAATGCCAACGCCCAGTACTTCATCCCGCTCGACCGATTTACCGGCAACAGCGACTGGGGAATTGCGCTGACCGCCGGCTTCGGCTATCTGTGGAATGAGGGCGTGCAGGAGCAGGTCATCGACCGGTTTTATCTCGGCGGTGACAATCTGCGCGGGTTCCAGATCGGCGGCGCTGGCCCGCACGACGCCCTGACCGGCGACCCGCTGGGTGGCCGCTTGCTTTGGACCCAGTCGACCGAGCTGCACTACCCGCTGCCGATCTCTCCCGATATTGGTTTGTCGGGTCGCGCATTCGTGGATGTCGGCGGGCTGACACAGGCGAGTTTTGTCAACCCCAATGTCTGTTCTCCCCCGACCTGCCTCGTCAGGTCATCCTCCGCGCCCCGTGTCGGAATTGGGGTCGGCATCTCCTGGCACACCCAGTTCGGTCTATTGAATGTTGACTTGACGCCATTCGTGATCAAGCAAGCACAGGATCAGACACAGGTCTTCCGGTTCGGTTTCGGTACGAGGTTCTAGTGTTGTCATCCCGCTCCCTTCGTGCGTTCACTCTGGCGGCTGGGCTTCTGTCCGGCTACGGCCTGCCCGCGGCAGCGCAACAGAATCAGCAGTGGTTCGTGCCGAACCAGCCACGCGCGGTGGCGCCGGCGCGGCCAATGCCCCGCTCTGCGCCGGCGCCCGCGCCCTCGGGCGAAGCTCAGGGGATCGCGCCAGGGCCAGGGCTGACCACGGAGGCAGCGCCGCCTGGCAGCGAGAGCCCGCCGCAGCAGCAGCCGCAGATCCAGCTTCCCCAGCCCCCTGAAGTGCCGCCTCTGCCGAAGGGTCCGACGCCGCCGGCTGCCATCGTCGGCGTGCTATCGGTCGCCGATGTGATGCGCGCCTCGACCGCGTTCCAGCAGGCCGACAAGGAGTTCGTCAGCCGCCGCCAGAAACTGAACGAGGACGCCCAGAAGGAGCAGGTCGCACTGCGTGACCTTGGTCAGACACTCGCGAACGAACGCTCGAAGCTGACACCCGAGCAAATCCGCACCCGCGAAAAGGAGCTGCAGGACCGAATCGCCGATTCACGCCGGGTTTTCGGCGAGCGGAATCGTGTCATCCAGGAAGCCAGCCAGTATGTGATGGCGCAGATCGACCGTGCCACCGAGATGGTCACCCAGCAGGTCGCGATCAGCCGCGGCATCAACCTGGTGCTGAACAGAGCACAGATTCTCGGCACGACCAGCGATTTCGACATGACGCCGGCGGTGGTGGAGGACCTGAACAAGGTGCTGGCATCGGTGGTCATCCCACCGGACGGCGTATCGCCAATGTCGATGGCGCAGCAGACTTCGACCGGCGCAGCGCCGGCGAGCGCGCCCGCTGGCACGGCACCCGCCCCTGCCAAGACACCGAACAAGCCACCGGCCGCGAACCAGCCAGCCGCGCAACAACATCGCCCCTGATCGGCGGCCGGTTATGCTGCGATGAACTGGACGCCCATCGCCGGAGATCCTCGGTTCTTTCGCCGCAGCGGACCACATAGCCTCGCCGTGGTGGCGGCGACGGCGGGTGCGGCGGTGCCCGAAGGGAACCTGATGCTGACCGGCGTGGCACCGCTGCAGACCGCGAAGCCGGATGAGGTCAGCTTCCTGGACAATCGCAAATACGTCGCGGCATTGGCGGAGACGAGAGCGGGCGCCGTCATCGTGCACAACGATCTGGCGATGCGGGTGCCGGCCGGTGCGGTGGCGATCGTCGCCCCCGAACCCTACGTCGCCTGGGCCCACGTGGCCGCGCTGTTCCATCCGTTGCCCCCGATCGCACCGGGTGTGCATCCGTCCGCGGTGGTGGCGCCGAGAGCCAAGCTCGCTCCTAGCGCCGAAATCGGACCGCTCGCTGTGATCGGCGCCAACGCGGAGATCGGCGAACGCTGCCGGATCGGCCCATTGGCGGTGATCGGCGAGGGTGTGGTACCTGGGCGCCGATTGTCGGATAGGCGCGCACGTTTCGCTCAGCCACACGCTGTTGGGCGATCGGGTTGTGGTTTATCCTGGCGCGCGGATCGGCCAGGATGGGTTCGGATTGGCGCCGACGGGACAAGCCTATCTCAGTATCCCCCAGCTAGGCCGGGTGATCCTGGAAGACGACGTCGAGATCGGCGCGAACAGCACGGTCGATCGCGGCTCGTTGCAAGATACGCGCATTGGCGCCGGTTCCCGCCTCGACAACCTCGTGCAGATCGGGCACAACGTTCGTCTCGGCCGCGGTTGCGTTATCGTGTCGCAGGCTGGCATTTCCGGTTCCACGATCCTGGAAGACCACGTCATGGTCGCTGGCCAGGCGGGGTTGACGGGCCATCTGCGGATCGGACGTCGGGCGCGGATCGGGGCGCAGGCCGGGGTGATGGCGGATGTGCCGGAAGGTGCCGATGTGGTGGGCAGCCCGGCCCAGCCGGCGCGGGAGTTCTTCCGCCACATTGCCGTGCTGCGGCGGCTGGTGAAGGAGACGTCCGCCAGGCGTTCGAAACGGGCTGCGGGGACGGAGACGGGGACGGATACGGACTGATTGCCATGGATTCGCCGGCGACCGACGCAGCACCGTCCGCCACGGCCAGCGTGGTCGATATCGCGCGCATCATGCACGCCATCCCGCACCGCTATCCGTTTCTGATGATCGATCGCGTGGTCGACGTGGTGCGCAACAAATCCGCGATCGGTATCAAGAACGTCTCGGTCAACGAGTCCTTCTTCGCCGGGCATTTCCCCAACCATCCGGTGATGCCCGGGGTCCTGATCATCGAGAGCATGGCGCAGACGGCCGCGGTCCTGGTGGTGGAGACATTGGGTCCTGATGCCGCCGGCAAGCTGGTGTATTTCATGTCGATCGAGGGGGCGAAATTCCGCCGCCCCGTCGTGCCGGGCGATCAACTACGGATCCACGTCACCAAAGAGCGCAACCGGGGGAATGTCTGGAAGTTCCACGCAGTAGCCAGGGTGGACGACGCCTCAGTCGCGGAAGCTTCTTATGCCGCAATGATCATGGACCGTGCACCGGACACGCCGTAATCATGCCAGATTTGCCGCTGAAACAACCGGTTACAAGCGAAACATCGAAATAAAAGGCAACAATGATTGAGTTGGTAGCCGTGGCATGGCGCCATAGCCTCCACGCGGATTGCCGCGAGTGAGACGCACCGGAATGGACGCCATGCCTGAAACGTTAGCCTTGCGGCCGTCGCGGAACACCATTCACCCCACCGCCGTCATCGCGCGCGGCGCCGAACTGGGCAGCGGCGTGCGGGTCGGTCCTTACTGCACCATCGGTGCCCACGTGGTGATCGAGGATGGCGCCGAGTTGGTCTCCCACATTGTGGTCGATGGCCATACCCGTATCGGCGAGGACGTGGTGCTGTATCCGTTCAGCACCGTCGGGTTGGCGCCGCAGGACCTGAAATATGCCGGACAGCCGACCAAATGCGAAATCGGGCCGCGGACGCAGATCCGCGAGCACTGCACCATCCATCGCGGATCGGTGACAGGCAAGGGCATCACCCGGGTCGGGTCCGACTGTCTGTTGATGGCCGTCGCGCACGTCGCACACGACTGCACGCTGGGGAACCACGTCATCGTGGCAAACAACGCGGTGATGGGCGGACATGTCAGTATTGCCGACCATGCGGTGATCGGTGGTGCCGCGGCGATCCATCAATTTGTGCGCATCGGCCGGGCCGCCATGATCGGCGGAGTGTCTGGGGTCGAGGCCGACGTGATCCCGTTCGGCAGTGCCCTCGGCAACCGCGCGCGGCTGGTCGGGTTGAACGTCATCGGATTGAAGCGGCGCGGCTTTGACAAGGCGCAGATCCAACTGCTGCACAACGCATTCCGCGACCTGTTCCGACGCGAAGGCGTGTTCGCGCAACGTCTGGCCGCCACGCGGGCGCGTTATGGCGACGAGCCATTGGTGGCAGAGGTGCTGGCATTCATAGACGCCCCTAGCCATCGCGGCCTGATCCGCGCGGAGTGAGCCAGGCGCTGGGCATCCTGGCCGGCGGCGGTCCGCTGCCCGGGCAGGTTGCGGCGGCCGCGCGCGCCGCTGGACGTCAGGTGTTCGTGGTCGGGTTGGAAGGCTTCGCCGACCCCGTGGTGTTGGCACCCTGGCCGCACGAGGTGATCCGGATCGGCGCCGCCGGACGCATCCTCGCGGCGCTGCATGCCCATGAGTGCCACGATCTGGTACTGATCGGCCCGGTTCGGCGGCCGTCGTTGCTCGATCTGCGTCCGGATGCTGAAGGCGCCCGTATTCTGGCCCGCGTCGGACGTGCTGCCTTCGCCGGGGACGACGGATTGCTGGCGGCGGTGGTGAAGGTGCTGGGCGAGGAAGGTTTCCGGGTGCTCAGCGCGAAACAGGTGCTGAACGAGGCCATTGCACCTGCAGGTTTGCTGACGCGCATCGGGCCGGATGCGCTGGCCATGGCCGATGTTGGGCGCGGGATCGCCGTTGCGCGTGCCTTGGGCTCGGTGGATGTCGGCCAGGGCTGCGTGGTCCAGCAAGGCATCGTGCTGGCGGTAGAGGCGGCCGAAGGGACCGATGCGATGCTGGCACGCTGTGCGGAGCTCGCGCGGGAGGGGCCCGGTGGTGTGCTGGTGAAGCTGGTCAAGCCCGGCCAGGACCACCGCGCCGACCTGCCGACGATCGGACCCGCCACCATTGCCGGCGCTCTGGGCGCGCATCTGCGTGGGGTTGCATTCGAGGCTGGCGGGACCATTCTGGCTGACCGGCAGGCCTCGATCGCTGCGGCGGACGCGGCCGGCCTGTTTTTGCTGGGCCTCGGTCCGGATGAGCTGAGGGGAGAGGACAAATGAGCCAATTTCTGCACACGATGATCCGCGTCGGCGACCTGCAGCGCAGTGTCGATTTCTACACCAAGGCTTTCGGCATGAAGGAGTTGCGCCGGCGCGATGTGCCCGACGGAAAGTATACCCTCGCCTTCGTCGGCTTCGGTGACGAGGACCGCAACACCGCGATCGAGCTGACCTACAACTATGGTGTGGAGAAATACGACATGGGCGGCGCGTTCGGCCACCTGGCGATCGGCGTGCCGGATGTCGCGGGGGCCTGCGAGGTCGCGACCAAGGCAGGCGGTGTGGTGACGCGTCCGCCCGGACCGGTGAAGTTCGGCACCACGATCATCGCCTTCGTCAAGGATCCCGACGGCTACATGATCGAGCTGGTGCAGCGCCCGTAATCGCCACTGCGCCGCGGCAAGGCACGCCCGGCGAAGCCAAAGTGGTATCGGTGCGCCGTGACTGGCAGCAGGCGAGCGGAGGGATGCGCTCGCCCAGCTCCAGGTCAGTGCATTCTGTGTCGCGGCTTAGGGGGGACAATCCGGGCCTCGCCGGCCTCGAGGGCGCGTGTCACTTCTGCAAGGCCGTGCACGGGACAGTTGATGTCACACTCGAAATATTCCGCCCTGCCATGGAGGTTCTCGACCGGGTCGCAAGTGCAGCCTTGGGCGATGGCCTTTGGACTGCCAGGCTTGTGTTGAGGTGCAGGCATTCGCAACCAACGCGAGATCAGCCATCGCGTTCCCCCGGCAGCCGCACATTGCCGCACCTCCGCGCACGATTCAGACCTCCGGCGTTTCCGTTTTCGGCCATTTCGCGTGATTCAGACCTCCGGCGTTTCCGCCTTCGGGCATCACGCTCGGGTGCTTTTCGCGTGATTCAGACCTCCGGCGTTTCCGCCTTCGGCCATCACGCTCGGGTGCTTTTCGCGTGATTCAGACCTCCGGCGTTTCCGCCTTCGGCCATCACGCTCTAGGCTAACGCGATAGCTCCGGAGACGCACGATGGCAGAGGAATTGCCCCCGCGGGAGGCAATGGAATTCGACGTGGTGATCGTCGGCGGCGGACCCGCGGGCCTAGCCGCGGCGATCCGCTTGAAACAGCTCGCGCCGGACGCGGGGGTCTGCCTGGTGGAGAAAGGCAGCGAGATCGGCGCGCATATCCTATCCGGTGCGGTGTTGGAGCCGCGCGCCCTCAATGAGCTGATCCCCGACTGGCGCGAAAAGGGCGCGCCGCTCGAAACGCCGGCCACGGATGATCGCTTCCTCTACCTGACGGCGACGCGCGCCTTCCGCCTGCCGACCCCGCCACAGATGCACAACCAGGGAAACTTCATCGTGTCACTCGGCAATGTCTGCCGCTGGCTGGGGCAGCAGGCCGAGGCGTCAGGTGTCGAGATTTATCCGGGCTTCCCCGCGGCCGAAGTGCTGATCGAGGATGGCCGCGTCGTCGGTGTGGCGACCGGAGACATGGGGATCGGCAAGGACGGCAATCCCACCGACAACTTTCAGCGCGGCATGGAATTGCGAGCGCGCTACACGCTGCTGGCCGAGGGCTGCCGCGGTTCGCTGTCGAAACAGCTTATCCGCCGCTTCAATCTGCGTGACGCACATGATCCGCAGACCTACGCCATCGGCATCAAGGAGCTGTGGGAAGTACCCGCCGCGAATCACCAACCGGGGCTGGTCGAGCATACGATCGGCTGGCCGCTCGATCGCGGCACCTACGGCGGCTCGTTCCTCTACCATTTCGGCGATAACCTGATCTCCTACGGATTTGTCATCGGCCTCGACTATCGCAATCCGTGGCTGTCACCGTTCGACGAGATGCAGCGGTTCAAGACCCATCCGGCGGTGCGCAGGCATTTCGAAGGCGGGCGCCGCATAAGCTATGGCGCGCGGGCGCTGAACGAGGGCGGGCTGCAGTCGATCCCGCGCCTGGTGTTTCCGGGCGGCGCACTGATCGGCGATGCGGCGGGGTTTTTGAACGTGCCGAAAATCAAAGGCACGCATACGTCGATGAAGTCCGGCATGCTGGCGGCCGAGGCAGTCGCGGCAGCGCTGGCGGACGGCGGTGCGGCCGACTTGTCGCGCTACGAAACCGCTCTGCGCGATAGCTGGGTGTGGCAGGAGTTGTCGCTGGTCCGCAATGTCCGCCCGTCCTTCGCCAAATTCGGCCTGTGGGGCGGGTTGGCATATTCCGCGGTGGATACCTACGTTTTGCGCGGCAAGGCGCCGTGGACCTTCCACCATGCGCATCCGGACAACGAGACCTTGCTCGATGCGTCCGCCGCGCCGCAGATCGAGTACCCGCGCCCCGATGGCGTGCTGACCTTCGACAAGCTGTCGTCGGTCTTCATCAGCAACACCAACCACGAGGAGAACCAGCCGTCACACCTGCGGCTGGCCGATCCTGATCTGGCGATCACACTGAACTGGCAGCGGTATCGGAGTCCGGAAGTCCGCTATTGCCCGGCAGGCGTCTATGAAATCGTCGGTGCAGACGAAAGTAATCCGCAGCTTCAGATCAACGCGCAGAACTGCGTGCACTGCAAAACCTGCGATATCAAGGACCCGGCACAGAACATCAACTGGGAAACGCCGGAAGGCGGTGGCGGCCCAAACTACCCAGGGGGAATGTGACCAGGCGATGTAACGGGCCAACGTTAATCGCCGTTAACGCATTTCGCCCGCGGCGTCGTTGCATCAAATCCGCATGACTCGCACGCACCCCTGAGCTAGATTGTGCGGATGCAGCATACCCGCAGCGCACGGCGCGCGTTCCTCCTGGGCCTTACCCTGCTGTCAGCCTGCGCTGCAGCGGATCCGTCTCCGAGCCATTCAGCGGCAAGGTCAGGCCACGATTCGCCTTCCGGCGTGTTCGCCGATTTCCTTGCCGGGCGCTTCGCGCTGAGCCAGGCCGATCCGCAGACCGCGTCGACCGAGTTCCTGAATGCGCTTGCCGCACGTCCCGACGACCCGGAACTGCTGCAGCAGGCTTTCATCGCCAGCATGGTCGCCGGGCGGTCGGAGACCTTGCAGCTCGCCCGCCGACTGCCCGACAGCCAGGCGGCGCAGTTGCTGCTGGGGCAGTCCGAGGTACTGGCCGGCCATTGGCAGTCGGCAGAGCAGCGCTTCCGCGCGCTGCCGCATCAGGGCATCACCCAGATCCTGCAGCCGCTGCTGATCGCCTGGTCCGAACAGGGCGACGGCCGCACCGATGCCGCGTTGGCGACCCTGCGCCCCTTCATGGATGGCCAGCGGTTTCGCAATGTCTACACGCTGCACGCTGCGCTGATCGCCGATCAGGCAGGGCGCGCCGGCGGACGCGATGAAACTGTACCGTCAGGCGCAAAGCGAGTTCGGCGGCACGAATCTGCGGCTCGCGCAGATCTTAGCCAGCGCTGAAGCCCGCCAGGGTCATCCCGCCGAGGCGCAGCGAACGCTCGCCGCCTTGGCCGCCGCTGCACCGGACATGGCGATCGCGGTGAAGACGCTGACCGCCGTCAGCGCGACCCAAGCTGTGCCGCGGCCGCAAGATGGCATTGCGGAGGCCTATCTGGCGCTGGCCGCTTCGCTGCGCGCGCAGAATTCCGGCGAGTTCGCTATGCTACTGTTGCGGCTCGCATTGGACCTGCGGCCCGACCTCACGGCGGCCAGGCTGCTGGCAGCCGAGATCATGGCAGGTGAGCACCACCTGGAGAACGCCTTGCAGATGCTGACCCCGGTGGCCGCCGATGATCCACTGATCGGGGTGGTCCGCCTGCAGCGGGCTGGTCTGACCGACCAGCTGGGGCACTCGGAAGAGGCGATCCACGAATTGCAGCGCATCAGCCACGACTTCCCCGATAGTCCGGTGCCGCTGATGCAACAGGGCGATCTGCTGCGCAACAAGCAGCGGTTCACCGAGGCCATTGTCGCGTATGATCGTGCCATCGAGCGGATCAAGCCCCCCGCGCCCACTGCCTGGCTTGCCTACTACGATCGGGGAATCTGCTACGAGCGAGCGCGCCAGTGGCCCAAGGCGGAGGCCGATTTCAAGCACGCTCTGGCGCTCTCGCCGGATGAGCCGTTCGTGCTGAACTACCTCGGCTACTCCTGGGCCGACATGGGCAAGAACCTGGTGCAGGCACGGGATATGATCGAAAAGGCGGTGCAACGCCGGCCCAACGATGGCGCCATGATTGACAGCCTTGGCTGGGTCATGCTGCGTCAGGGCGACACCTCGGACGCCGTCAAGACCCTGGAGCGGGCGGTCGAGTTGGAACCCGAGGATGCATCGATCAACGGCCATCTGGGCGACGCGTATTGGGCGGCGGGACGCAAGCTGGAGGCGACGTATCAATGGCGCCGCGCGCTGACCTTCAACCCGGAACCGGATGACGCCGCCAAGCTGGAGGCGAAATTGCAAGGTGGTCAGCCAACCACGGTGGTCAGTGGCCAGTAGGAGTTGCCTGATCGCTCCCCTCGAGCTCAGCCCGCTCTAACCGAGGCAGCACCGGCCAAGGTCAACCTGTATCTGCACGTCACCGGACGCCGCGCCGACGGGTACCACCTGCTGGACAGTCTCGTCGTCTTTGCCGGGATCGGCGATACGCTCAGCGCCGAGTCTGCGGACACACTGTCGCTGCAGGTGCGTGGGCCATTCGCAGCGCGCGCTGGCCAGCGAACCGGACAATCTGGTGCTGCGCGCGGCGCAGTCGCTCGCCGCCGCCGCCGGCACGACCCAGGGCGCGGCGCTGCGGCTGGAGAAGCGCCTGCCGGTCGCGTCCGGGATCGGTGGGGGGTCGGCGGACGCCGCAGCCACGTTGCGGCTACTGCGCAGGCTTTGGCAGCTTCCCGATGACTTCGGCCGGCTTGCCCGCATCGCTGAACAACTCGGCGCCGATGTGCCGGTCTGCCTGGCCAGCCGCGCCGCTCGCATGCAAGGCATCGGTGAGCGGCTGGAAGCACCCCCTTCCCTGCCCTCTTGCGGCATCCTTCTGGTCAATCCCGGTGTCGCCGTCGCCACAGCCGAGGTATTCCGCACGCGCCAAGGTCCTTGGTCGCCAGCCGCGGTCCTCCCCCCGGCATGGGAAACAGTGTCGGCCATGGCCGACAATCTTGCTCAGCTGCGCAACGACCTTCAGCCCGCTGCGATCAGCCTGCAACCGGTGATCGGCACGGTGCTGGCAGCCCTAGAGGCGACGTCCGGCTGCCTGCTGGCGCGGATGAGCGGCTCGGGCGCAACCTGCTTCGGCCTCTACCCCGATGGTGGCGCAGCGCAACGGGCTGCCGATGCGCTGCCTGACCCCGCCTGGTGGCGCTGGTCAGGTCCGCTGCTGCGGGCGTGAGGCTTTACCCGCCCTGGGTCCAGACCTATTCAGACGGTGTGGGGCGTAGCCAAGGGGTAAGGCAGCGGATTTTGGTTCCGCCACCGGAGGTTCGAATCCTCCCGCCCCAGCCAGTCTCTACTGGCCCTCCTGCCCGATAGGACGAGCAAGCGAGTAGATGACGCGGTTCCTACTGCTGCTGCTCGTCCCGCTCGCACCTATCGCGCATTATTTCCTGGCCGCATCGCCGCTTTGGGTGTTCGTGGCCGGCATTGCCGCCATCGCGGTGCTCGCCGAGTGGATCAGGTTTTCGACCGAGCAGCTTGCGCTGCACATGGGATCGGCGATCGGTAGCCTGCTGACGGTCAGCCTAGGCAGCCTTGCGGAACTTCTGCTCGCGTTGTTCGTACTGACTCGCGGTCAGGCGGATGTGGTGCACGCGCAGATCACCGGTTCCATCATGGGTACCAGTCTGCTTGGACTTGGTCTGGCGATCGTCATCGGCGGACTGCGACATGAACGCCAGCGGTTCCGGCGCGAGCGCGCCGGCTTGCTGTCGAGCCTGCTGATCCTGGTTGTGCTTGCATTGCTATTGCCCGCGCTGTTCGACCTGACCGTGGGAAGTACCATGCAGCCAAGCGATATGGTACTGAGGGACGAGGACCTGAGCCTGACCGTGTCAGCGGTGCTGCTGATGCTCTATGGCGCCAATCTTCTCTACACGCTGGTCACTCATCGCGACGTCTTTGCCAGCGGCGAGGAGGAATCGGCCGTGCCGCGATGGCCCATATGGGCTTGCTTGCTGGCACTTGCCGGCTGCACGGCGGCTGCGGCGCTGGAAAGCGAATTGATCTCCGATGCGCTGACAGAGACGGCCAAACTGCTTGGCATTACCCCACTGTTCCTCGGTGTCATCGTCCTTGCGCTGGTGGGCACCATCGCTGATTTGTTCGCCGCCGTATGGTTCGCCCGCCAGGACCGCATGGGCGCAGCGATGAGCATCTGCATCGGATCGAGCATTCAGATCGCACTGGTGGTTGCGCCCTTGCTGGTGATCCTTTCGTGGCTGATCGGCAGTCCGATGACGCTGGTGTTTCGCAACCCAATCGAGCTGTTCGCCATCGCCGGCACCACGTTCATCGTCAATGCGATCGCCGGCGACGGCGAGACGACCTGGTTCGAGGGTGTTCTGCTGATCGGCGTCTACGTCCTGTTCGGACTGGCATTCTTCTTCGTCTGATTGGGTCGGACCGAGTTCGGATCACACCAAGTTGAGCATTGACGCTGCCGCACCCCCAATGCACGATGGACATGTGCTGTGGGCCGCACGTACCGGCCCGGCAGGACGCTGCGCCAGGTTAGTTCAAAGAAGAGGTTAGCTGGCGCGGCAGACGACCGTTTGTGACCGACACGCCTGGTCCGTGATCGTCCGAAGCGGAATACGTCAAGGACGTGGTAGCGGGCTCAAAAGCGTACGGATAACCAAGCCGCGGACCTGCGCGAGGACGCCAATGAGTGAAACGTCCGATAACCTGCTGGCGTTGTTCGATAATGCTCCACTCAATCGCCGATACTGGACGATCTTCATTCTTATGTCGGCGGTCTTCGTCTTCGATTTCTTCGACTTCCTTGTGGTTGGCTACCTGCTGGCCGCGGTGGCGCGGGAATGGCACCTGACCTACGGCCAATCCGCAGTGATCCTGTACAGCGGCGGGGTCGGCGCGATCGTCGGAGCAGCGGTTTTCGGCGCTTTCGCCGATGCCTGGGGCCGCAAGCAGCAGATTGTGATCGGCACCTTCGTCTGCGCGATCAGCGCCGGACTGATTGCATTCATCCCGGAAGGCTCCTGGGCGCTCTTTGCGATACTGCGGTTTTTCGTCGGTGTCGGACTGACCGCAGCAGTGACACCCTCGTTGACCATCGTGGTCGAGCTGACGCCAACCCGCCACCGCACTTTCGCGACCAGTTTCTATGTGGTCTTCGCATCGGCCGGAGGTTTCCTCGCGCCCAGCAATCTCGGCGGCGCTCATGGGGCCTTACGGTTGGCGTCGCGTCGCCTTGTTGGGGTTCGTCGCGCTGATTATCGGCGTCCTGGTGTGGATATTCACTCCGGAATCGGTGCGCTGGCTCACCGCCAAGGGAAGATTTGCGGAAGCACGTGCAGAGGTCGCTCGGCACCTTGGCCTGCCGCTCGATCGCGTTCCGTTGCCGACCGTTATGCCGGCGATCCCACCACGCGGCAATCTGCTCGACCTGTGGTCACAGCCGCGCATGTTCTGGGAAACCTGTCTGATCTGGGGCGGCTCCTCCACCGCCGCCTACGGCGTCTACCTGTGGGGACCGACGATCGTCGCACTTCTGCTAGCGTGCCCGTGCAGCAAGCGGCGGCCTATTTCATCTTCGTCTCCGCCGCCGGAGTGACAGGCAAGATCGTCGTGACATTGATAGCGCCCATCATCGGGCGGCGAGTTCTGGGGGTCATCTGGGGGCTCGCGAGGCACCGTCGCCCTGGCACTCGCCGGCTATTATTACAACGCGATGTTCATCGGCGGGCTGCCGCTGATGGTCGTGCTGCTGTGCGCCTCGACCTTCTGCATCGAGGGCGGCTTTTCCAATCTCGCACCCTATACCGTCGAAAGCTACGGCGTGAATCTGGGCGCCCGTTCCTCCGGCCTTGGTCAGACGGCGAATGGCGTTGGCAAGATCGTCGGCCCGTTAAGCCTGGCGCTGATCGCCGGCACCAGCCACCTTGTTTCGCCGCAGCAGACCGCGGCCGCGGTGCTCCCTGCCTTCCTGTTCCTGGCCGCCTGTATGGCGCTGGTCGGCCTTTCGTTCCTGTTTCTTGGCGTGGAGACGCACGGCAAGACAATGGTGCTCGACCATGAAACGGCGTGCTGAGTTAAGAACCTGATCGCGAGCGGTCTCGCAACTCCCTCGGGTATCAGGCACGCATCTCGCGATCGGTGCCGCGCATCAGGATCTGCGCATGCGCGCCGGTGATCGCCGCATGATGCGCGATCGCGTCGGGTGACATATCGAAGTCGGGCCGCTGCTCGAGCTGGAAGTGGTGATAGCGATCCTCGCCGCGCACCAGCGTGGCGCTGTCGTGGCTGCCGGCGATCTGGCGCACATGGGTCGGGATGTAGCGGATCGCGAAGCCGATCCGGCGGTCGTCCGAAGGGTTGGGATCGGAACCGTGGATCAGCCGCACGTGGTGCAGCGACATCTCGCCCGCGGCGAGTTCAAGCATCACCGCCTCGCGCTCATCGACATCGACCATGATCTCCTGGCCTCGCGACAGCAGGTTCTGCAGACGCGAACGTATCCTGGTGCGGCACCTGATCGAGCTTGTGCGTCGCCGGGATCACGCGCATCGCGCCATTCGCTGCGGTGCTGTCGGTGAAAGCCACCCAGGCGGTGATGATGTCGGGCGGCTCGAGGCCCCAGTAGGTCGAAGTCCTGGTGCCAGGACACGTAGCTCGGATTGCGCCGCTCCTTGATGAAGAACGACGTGCCCCAGCATAGGATGTCGGGGCCGATGATGTCCTCCACCGCGTCAAGGATACGGGGATGGCGGATCAGATCGTTCAGCCAGGTGAACAGCAGATGCGGCTTGTGGCGCACCGCACCCTGCATGCCGCCGCCGCTCGCTTCGAATGCTTCGAGCCTGCCGCGCAAATCGTTCGCCTCGGCGCGAGCGAGCACCGGAACCGGCGCGTAATAACCGAGATCGTGGTAGTGCCGTGCGTCGGCTTCGGTCAGCGATTTCATGGCCGGTCCTGAATGTATGGACAAACTCTGTACTCCGGCGCCACCATCGCCGGCAACCCGACGATCAACGTCGGCCTGGGAGAGCGAACGATGCGGAGACGTACATTTCTCGCGGCCTCGGCCGCAACGCTGGCGTTGCCCGCAGTGGCACGCGCCGAAAACCAGCGAGTGCTGAAGTTTATCCCGCAGTCGGACCTGCCCATTCTGGATCCGATCTGGACTACGGCGTACGTGACGCGAAATCACGGCTACATGGTGTTCGACACGCTGTACGGGCAGAGCGGGCAGGAAGACGGATTCAAAGCGACCCCACAGATGCTCGCCGGCCACACCGTCGAGAACGACGACAAGACCTGGAAGCTGACGCTGCGTGATGGCCTGTTGTTCCATGACGGCGAAAAGGTTCTGGCGCGCGACTGCGTGGCCTCGATCAAGCGCTGGGGTGCGCGCGACGCGTTCGGCCAGGCGCTGATGGCGCGCACCGATGACATCTCCGCGCCCGACGACAAGACTATCGTGTTCCGTCTGAAGCAGCCGTTCTCGCTGCTGCCGGACGCGTTGGGTCACGGCGCATCCAACATGTGCGCGATCATGCCACAGCGCATTGCCGAAACCGATCCGTTCAAGGCGATAACCGAGGTGGTCGGGAGCGGACCGTACCGATTCAAGGTGGACGAGAGGGTGCAGGGTTCGCTGTTCGTCTACCAGCGGTTCGACAAATACCAGCCGCGCCAGGACGGCATCGCCAGCTTCACCTCGGGACCGAAGGTCGTGCATTTCGACCGCGTCGAGTGGCATGTGCAGCCTGACATCGCGACCAAGGCGGAAGCGATGCAGACGGGCGAAATGGATTGGTGGGAGAACCCTACCGCCGACCTGCTGCCGCTATTGAAGAAGAACAAAGTGACGGTGGAGGTCACTGATCCGACCGGCACGCCGTACCTGCTGCGGCCGAACCATCTCTATTCGCCGTTCGACAAGCCAGCAGTGCGCCGCGCCTTGATGGGCGCGATCGACCAGAAGGAATTCATGATCGCGGCGATGGGCGAGGACACCTCGCTGTGGACGGTGCCGTGCGGGTACTTCCCGCCAACCTCGCCCCTGGCGAGCAATGCCGGCATGGAGGCGCTGACCGGTAAGCGCGACTATGCGGCGGTGAAGCAGGCGCTGGAAAAGGCAGGATACCAGGGCGAGAAGGTCGTGTTCATGGTGGGCACCGATCAGCCGGTGCTCAATGCCCTCAGCCCTGTCGCGGCGGACATGCTCAAGCGCGTCGGGGTGAACGTCGATTACCAGGCGACCGACTGGGGTTCGGTGGTGCAGCGGCGCGCGCTGACGAAGCCTCCGGCCGAGGGCGGCTGGAACCTGTTCATCACCGGGTTCTCCGGGCTCGACTTCTTCGCCCCGGCGAGCCACCTGCCGCTGCGCG
This sequence comes from uncultured Alphaproteobacteria bacterium, assembly GCA_963758595.1. GTDB lineage: Bacteria > Pseudomonadota > Alphaproteobacteria > Acetobacterales > Acetobacteraceae > JAMXLO01. The sequence goes on along the minus strand of CAVWWB010000016.1, from coordinate 106,055 downwards.
GCAACGGCAAGAGCGCCTGGTTCGGCTGGCCGACCGACCCGAAGATAGAGGAACTGCGCAACGCCTGGTTCGACGCACCGGACCTGGCGGCACAGAAAAAGATCGGCGCGGAAATCCAGCTTGAGGCATTCGAAAACGTGCCGTACTGGCCGCTCGGTTCGGCACAGGCGCCGACAGCGTACCGCCAGGATATCAGCAGCGTGCCGGAGGGCTTCCCGATCTTCTGGAATGTGCGTCGGACGTGATCAGGGCCGGATCGGCAAGGCGCTGTCGGCACCTGCCGCAACCGGCAGTCGGGTGACCTGCTGAACCGACCCGACGCGGTCATCGTCATCTTTGGCGCCGCGGTCCGTCCCGGTGGGCGACCGAGTACCACGCTGGTGCTGCGCGTCGAGGCCGCCGTTTCGTTTGCCGCCGGCTTTTCCGAACCGCTGTTCATACCGACCGGCGGCGTAGGACGGCACGGACCGTCCGAGGCATCGGTCATGGCGGCACTGCTGCAGGCGCGTGGCATCCCGGAGCACCATATGCTGCTCGAGGAAACCGGCACCGACACACTGTCCTCGGCGCGCGCCGTCGCGGTGTTGCTTCGCTCGCGCGCTATCAATGGACCGGTATTCGCCGCCAGCAGCCTGTTCCACCTGCCGCGCTGCCTGTTGCTGCTGCGCCTGCTGCGGATCCCCGCGCGCGCCGCCATCCCGCCAATCGTGCCCGCGGCAACGCATTGGTGGCTTCGCGCCTACTGGTGGCTACGCGAACTCCTGGCACTGCCATACGATTGCACGCTGGCCCTGTTGTCGCAAATCACAGGCAGCCGCCATGGCTGAGGTCGCCGCTCCGCCCAGCGGCCACAGCGCGTTCACGCTGACCGACCACGCACCATGCCTCATCGCGCATGCACCATCCGGGCACGCATTACCCGTGATCGCCCACGCAAATTCGTTGCGACTCGTCAACATTCGTCATTGCGAGCGAAGCGAAGCAACCCAGGGATCGCGGCACTGAATTGCTTCCCCGATCAGGTTCGGGACGGCTACCCTGCTGGCGCTCCGTTGCCATTATCGGCACGGCAACGGCAGTACCACCAGGAGCGGGACTCTCCGCTATCGGGGTCAACGTTCCGTTTCGTCGGAATCTGGCTCGACCTCGATATCGGGGCCGATCGTGTCGGCGTCGTCCTCGAGGTCGGCGGCGTCCTCGATGATATCCTCCTCGCCTTCCTCTTCGACGCCCTCCACCTCGATATCGGCTTCCTCGACGCCGGGTGCGGGGACCGGCTTCTTCGGCCGCCGATCCTCGACCACGTTGCCGCCGGTGCGGCGAGGGCGCGGCTGTTCGATTGGCTGTTCGGTGCTGCATTTCGGGCACACCGCGGGAACCTTGGTGAGGTCGTAAAAGCGCGCCCCGCAGGCGACACAGACGCGCTTGGTGCCGAGTTCTGGCTTCGCCATGCAGTATGCCTCGCGTGGGTTGGCGTTTGGGAAGCGGGCGCCCATGCCACCACGGCACGCGGGTGTCAAATGCCAGGAGAACGGCAGCGGATAGCTCAGTGGCGGCCGGCCCCGCGCCATGATAATCGGCCTGGCAAAGACTGGAGCCAGCACGTTGGAAACCGCTGCACGCCCTATGCTCTCCCGTCGCGCCTCCGCACCGCTTGGCGGCCGCATTACGGTGCCCGGCGACAAGTCGATCAGCCATCGCGCGCTGATGTTCGGCGCGCTGGCCGTGGGCGAGACACGCATCACCGGACTGCTGGAAGGCGAGGATGTCCTGCGCACCGCCGCCGCGATGCGTGCGCTGGGGGCGGAGGTCAGCCGCGATACCGACGGAACATGGCGCGTCGCGGGACGTGGCGTCGGCGGGTTGGCGGAGCCATCAGGATGTGCTGGACATGGGCAACTCCGGAACTGCGGCGCGACTGCTGTGCGGGGTACTGGCGTCGCACCCGGTGTTCGCGGTGATGACCGGTGACGCCAGCCTGCGGCGGCGGCCGATGCGCCGTGTGATCGATCCTCTGTCCGCGTGCGGGGCCCGGTTCCAGGCACGCGAGGGCGGGCGACTGCCGCTGGCGGTGCGCGGCCCGGTCGAGGCGTTGCCACTGGAATATCAGGTCCCGGTGCCCTCGGCCCAGGTGAAATCGGCGGTGTTGCTGTGCGGCCTGAACGCACCGGGCATCACCCGGGTCGAGGAGCCGGAAGCGACCCGCGACCACACCGAGAACATGCTGCGCCATTTCGGCGCGAGCGTGCAGGTCGAAGTGGCCGGACGTGGCCGCGTGATCACGCTGCAAGGCCAGCCGGAACTCCGGGCAGCAGATGTGACGGTGCCCGGCGATCCCTCCTCGGCCGCGTTCCTGACCGCGGCCGCACTGCTGGTACCCGGCTCGCGGCTGACCATCGCCGGTGTGGGTGTCAACGAGCTGCGCTGCGGCTTCTACGCCACCCTGCGCGAGATGGGAGCCGACTTCGTGGTCGAGAACCGGCGCGCTGAAGGCGGCGAGCCGGTCGGCGACCTCGTGGTGTCACACGGGGCGTTGCGCGGGGTTGACGTGCCATGGGAGCACGCGCCAACGATGATCGATGAATATCCGGTGCTTGCGGTCGTCGCCGCGCACGCAATGGGAACAACTCGCATGCGCGGGCTGAAGGAGCTGCGCGTTAAGGAAAGCGATCGCGTCGCCGCCACCGCGGCGTTGCTCTTGGTCAACGGCGCCAAGGTGGAGGTCGATGGCGACGACCTGATCGTGCATGGGACCGGCGGGCCGTTGCCGGGCGGCGGACTGGTGAGGACCGATATGGACCACCGCATCGCGATGGCCGCGCTGGTGCTGGGTGTGGCCACCGCAGAACCGGTAATAGTGGACGAGGCAGCGTTCATCGACACGAGTTTCCCGGGATTCGCCGAATTGATGAACCGTGCAGGTGCGGCTCTGGCGGCGGCGTGACACGGCACGTGCCCAGGGGACATGCCCAAGGGGCCGGTGATCGCCATCGACGGGCCCGCAGCGGCTGGGAAGGGCACCCTGGCGCGGGGCCTCGCGACCAGCCTTGGACTGCCGCATCTCGACACCGGCCTGCTGTATCGCGCCGTCGGCCGCCGGGTGCTGGATGCCGGGGGCGACCCCGCTGACCCGGTCGCGGCGACAGCAGCGGCGCAGGCGCTGCGGCCCGAGGATCTGACCCGGAGCGATCTGCGGGGGCCAGCGGCCGACACGGCGGCGGCGGCGGTTGCCGCGCTTCCGGCTGTTCGGGCCGCGCTGCTGGATTTTCAGCGCGGCTTTCCCGGCGAGAACGGCGCCGTGCTGGATGGTCGGGACATCGGCAGCAGTCATCTTTCCGGATGCCCGGGTGAAGCTGTACGTGACCGCTTCGCTGGCCGAGAGAGCACGCCGACGCTGGCTGGAACTGCGAAGCAAGGGGATCGACGCCGAACCTGGCCACGGTCGAGGCCGACATGCGGGCGCGTGACCTGCGCGACAGGCCCAATATGCCGCAGGCCGACGACGCGGTGCTGATCGACACCAGCTGAGTTGACGCCGGAGGAAGCGCTGCAACGCGCCTGCGAAGTCGTACGAACCAAGCTGGGCGCGAAGCAGGCTGGCGTGATGCGCCGGAGCGAGAATGCGACGAAATCATAGCGAAACCGTGATCAGCCCCCAGGACGAAAGGCGCTGCGCCGCTTGACTTCGCTGCTTTGCGACGTATCTCTTTGCCATCCTTATCTTTAACCGGGCCTGCGGCACTGACCGCGGGCAAGTCGTGTTTCTTAACCAGGAACGCGCAAACAGCGGCTCTCCCGGGCACTCCCGCCCGGCCTTACCGTAACGGAACCCAACCAACACATGGCACTATCCGCCACTCTTGCACGCACCGCGCCGCCTGCCGCCCCCATGCAGGACCATTTCAAAGGCGAAGATTTCGCCTCCCTCCTCGATGAAACCCTTGGGCAAGACACCGGCTTTGATGGCTCGGTGGTCACCGGCCGCGTGCTTCGTCTAACCGACGAGTACGCCATCGTCGATGTGGGCCTGAAGTCCGAGGGCCGCGTCGCGCTGAAGGAATTCGGCCCGCCCGGCACCAAGCCCGACGTTAAGCCCGGCGACGTTATCGAGCTCTATGTCGAGCGCTACGAGGACAAGGACGGCGCCATCATCCTGTCGCGCGAGAAGGCGCGGCGCGAGGAAGCGTGGTCCAACCTGGAAAAGGCCTTCGAGACCCAGCAGCGCGTCAATGGCTCGATCTTTGGCCGGGTGAAGGGCGGCTTCACGGTCGATCTTGGTGGCGCCGTCGCGTTCCTTCCCGGCAGCCAGGTTGACATTCGGCCGGTGCGCGATGTCGGCCCGCTGATGGGCACGCCGCAGCCGTTCCAGATCCTCAAGATGGACCGCGCCCGCGGCAACATCGTCGTCTCCCGCCGCGCGGTGCTGGAAGAGACGCGGGCAGAGCAACGCACCGAGCTGATCCAGGGGCTGAAGGAAGGCCAGATCCTCGATGGCGTGGTGAAGAATATCACCGACTACGGCGCCTTCGTCGATCTCGGCGGGGTCGATGGCCTGCTGCACGTCACCGATATCGCCTGGCGGCGGATCAACCATCCGTCCGAGGCATTGCAGATCGGCCAGCAGGTCAAGGTGCAGGTGATCCGGTTCAATCCGGAGACCCAGCGGATCTCGCTTGGCATGAAGCAGCTCGAGGCCGACCCCTGGGAGGGTGTGGCGGCGAAGTATCCGATGGGCGCCAAGTTCACCGGCCGGGTCACCAACATCACCGACTACGGCGCGTTCGTTGAACTGGAGCCCGGGGTCGAAGGACTGGTGCACGTTTCGGAAATGTCCTGGACCAAGAAGAACGTGCACCCGGGCAAGATCGTCTCCACCAGCCAGGAGGTGGAGGTCATGGTGCTCGACGTGGATGCGTCGAAGCGCCGCATCTCGCTCGGGCTGAAGCAGGTGCAGCGGAACCCGTGGGAGCAGTTCGTCGACGATCACCCGATCGGCTCGGTGGTCGAGGGCGAAATCCGCAACATCACCGAGTTCGGCCTGTTCATCGGCCTCAGCCCCGACATCGACGGCATGATCCACATGTCGGACCTGTCGTGGGACGAGCCGGGCGAGCTGGCCATGGCGAAATACGACAAGGGCCAGGTGGTGCAGGCCAAGGTGCTCGACGTCGACATCGAGAAGGAGCGGATCAGCCTTGGCATCAAGCAGCTTAAGGACGATCCGGCCGCATCGGTGCTGGAATCGGTCCACAAGAACGATGTCGTCACCTGTGTGGTGACCGGCATCCTTCCGAACGGCATCGAAGTGAAGGTTGGCGATGTGCTGACCGGCTTCATCCGTCGCGCCGAACTGGCGCGCGACAAGTCCGACCAGCGCCCCGACCGGTTCGCGGTGGGCGAGAAGGTGGACGCCAAGATCACCGCCATTGACCGGGCCGCGCGCAAGCTCAGCCTGACCATCAAGGGCAAGGAGGTCGAAGAGGAGAAGCAGGCGATGGCCGAGTACGGTTCGTCCAACTCCGGCGCCTCGCTGGGCGACATCCTCGGGGCCGCGATCCGTCGCCGCAATCAGCAGGCGCAGACAGAGAACAGCTGATCCCGGTGGTCGCCAGCGCGTGATGACCGTAAGCGGAATCGCCTGGAGGTCTGAATCACGCGCTCAGATGAAGAAGCTAAAGCATGATGAGGTCAAACCTGACCTCGTCATGCTTTAATCGCCGGCGATGAGCCTGGAGACCGACCTGCTGCTCGACCGGCGCCGGCTGAAGCGGCGCCTGTTTTTTGGCGCAGCCTGGCCGTGCTCGCGGTTACTGGCCGCGGTGCTGGTCGCGCTGCGCGGAGCCGGCCTGCGCTTTGGCAGGTCCCATGTCGCCCGGCTGGCGGTGAGCGGGATCATCACCGCGGATCGCAAGCTTGATCGGCAGGTGGCCAAGCTCGCCGATGATGACAAGGCGAAGGCATTGGTGGTGCTGATCGACAGCCCGGGCGGCAGCGTGGCCGGCGGTCAGGCGCTGCACAACGCGATCGCGCGGGTGGCAGCGAAGAAGCCTGTTGTGGTGGTCATGGGCGGCACCGCCGCCTCGGCGGGATACATGATCGCGGTCCCGCGTCCCGCATCTTCGCACAGGAAAGCACGCTGACCGGCTCGATCGGCGTGCTGCTGGAAACCGGCGATATCTCCGGGCTGCTGAAGTCGATCGGGGTGGAGGCCGCGCCGATCGTGTCCGGGCCGCTCAAGGACCAGCCCAGCTTCGTCAAGCCGCTGTCGCCGCAGGGACGTGAGGTGCTGCAGGGGCTGGTCATGGACATGTACGACCAGTTTGTCGGCATGGTCGCCGAGGGACGCCACATGGACCCGGCGAAGGTGCGCGAGCTGGCCGATGGCCGACCCTATACCGGACGGCAGGCGCTGAAGCTGGGGCTGATTGACGCGATCGGCGGCGAGCCGGATGCACGGCAATGGCTGGCGCAGGCCAAGGGTATATCGGCCAACCTGCCGGTCGAGGATGTCTCGACTGCGGGCTACGCCAGCCGGGCGTTGTCGTCCAGCCTTGGCTGGATGCTCGGAGGGCTTTGGAAAAGCCTGTTTTCCCAAGGAGTTATCCTTGACGGCGCATGGGCGGTCTGGCAACGTTCCGGCGATTGAACCGTCGCTCGGCTCCTGCTGCAATGACCAGGTCGGAACTCATCGCGGAACTTGCCGCCAGCAACCCGCATTTGCGGGGGGCCGACGTCGAGTTGATTGTGGCGACGATTTTCGACCAGATCAGCGGCGCCCTGGCGCGCGGCGAGCGCGTGGAACTGCGCGGTTTCGGTGCCTTCACCGTGAAGCGGCGAAACGCGCGCACCGGGCGCAATCCGCGCACTGGCGAGGCGGTGCCGGTGGACGAGAAGGCGGTACCGTTCTTCAAGGCGGGCAAGGAGCTGCGCGACCGCGTCAACCGTGCGGCACGGAGCCCACGAGCATCCGCCTAAGGCTGGGAAACGGTCATTGCGAGGAGCGCAGCGACGAAGCAACCCAGTTGTCGTCCCGCCGCTCTGATTTCGGACCACTGGCCGGTTGAGATGCGCCTGCTGATCGGGTTGCCACTGCTGCTGCTGTTGGTTCTGTTCGCATTGTCGAACCGGCAGCCGGTCTCGCTCCATGTCTGGCCAACCGACTATACCGCGACACTGCCATTGTCGCTTGCGGTGCTGGGCAGCATGGCGATCGCGTTCCTGGCCGGAGGTCTGCTGGTCTGGGTGTCGGAACTGGTGCAGCGGCGACGAGCGCGCCAGGCCGAACGGACGGTGCAACTGCTGGAGGCGCAGGTGCAGGAGCTCAAGGCGCGACTTGCGGAGACGCAGCCGCGATGACCGTCCGGGTCAAGATCTGCGGCATCAACGATCCGGCGGCGTTCGATGTAGCGGTTGCCGCGGGTGCGGACTGGGTGGGATTTGCGTTCTTCCCACCTTCGCCACGTTACGTGACCCCGACCCAGGCGGCTGAGCTGTCGGCGCGGACGCCGGGCGGACCGGGGCGGGTCGGGCTGTTCGTCGATCCGAACACCAGAGGCGATTGCCGCGACGCTTCAGGCCGTGCGGCTGGACGCCCTGCAGCTCTACGGAGTGGCGGATTTTCCTGGGCTTCGCCACAGGTTCAGTCTGCCGATCTGGCGCGGGATCGGTGTCGCGTCCAGCGACGACCTGCCAGCCGACGCGCAGGGGGCCGACCGGCTCTTGCTGGAAGCCAGGGCGCCGGCCAACGCCACGCGGCCGGGCGGCAATGCCTTGCGCTTCGATTGGTCGCTATTGCGCGGCTGGCAGGCGCCGGCACCTTGGATCCTCGCCGGCGGTTTGACAGCTGCCAATGTCGCCGAAGCGATCAGGGCCACCGGGGCGCAGGCGGTGGACGTGTCGTCCGGCGTCGAGCGGGCGCGCGGTGTCAAGGATCCGGCGTTGATCGAGGCGTTCGTCCGGAATGCGCGCGGCACCGATATCGAGCTTCGCCGCGCCACGCCGGCGGATGCGGAGGCGCTTGCGCGCATGCATGTGCAGGCCTGGAGAGAAGCCTATACTGGCCAGATGCCTGACGCGGTGCTGAGCGGCCTCCATGTGGCCAGCCGCGCGGCAATGTGGCAGCAGGTGATGGCGCAGACCACCCAGGTGCAGTTGGCGATCCGAGACGGCGAGATCGTCGGGTTCGGCGCAAGCCGGCCGCAGCCCGACCCGTCGCTGCCGTTTGCCGGCGAGATCGGTGCGATCTATGTCCTGCGACGGATGCAGCGGCGGGGGGTGGGCCGAAGGCTGATGGCGGCGATTGCTGGCGACCTCCTGAAACGTGGCTTGGGCTCTGCCTCACTTTGGGTGCTGGAATCGAACGCGCCGGCTCGGGGGTTCTATCAGGCATATGGTGGCAGGGAGGTCACGCGCCGCGAGCAGGAGCGCGACGGGTTCAGCGCGGTGGGCGTCGCCTACGGGTGGGACGATCTTACCGTCCTGCTTTGATCTGCCGCTTCGCCTCTTCCAGTTGCCGGCGCAGGCTGTCGAGCTCGGCGCGCAGAGCAGCAATCTCCTGCGACGCCGATCCACCGGATTCCGACGAGCCGCCGCTACGGTAGAACGGCGCGAACAGGCTCAAGGCCCGTTCCATCATGGCCATGTTCTGCCGGCTGACCTCCTCCATGCTGCCGAACGGGAACATGGTACCGATCGAGCCCATGGTCTTCTGCATTGCCGTCCGTACCTGCTCTTGCTGCTGCGCCAGAGCACCCATCGCCTGCTCCAGGAAACGCGGCACCACATTCTGCATCTGGTCGCCGTAAAAGCCGATGAGTTGGCGCAGGAATGTGGTGGGAAGCAGGTTGTGGCCCTTGCCTTCCTCCTCAACGATGATCTGGGTCAGGACGCCGCGGGTGATATCCTCCCCGGTCTTGGCGTCATAGACGACGAAGTCGCGGCCTTGCCGGACCATGTCGGCCAAGTTGTCCAGCGTGATGTAGCTGGAGCTTTCCGTATTGTAGAGCCGCCGGTTGGCGTATTTCTTCACCACAACCGGGGAGGCTGGGTGGGCCGCCTTGCGTTCCGGTGGGGCTTGCACGGTGTCGGCCATGGATGCCTCGGCTTTGGTCAGAATGTAGCATGGGGCTAATGCCGCAGGTGCGAAAGCCCCTTCGCCGGGTCTTCTTGCACGGCGGCCGATGCATGACCATGCTGGCCGAATGAGTGAGCCCAGTCCGGCCCGCATGACTGCCGATGAGTTCATCGCCTGGGCGATGCAACAGCCCGAGGGCCAGCGCTACGAACTGGTCGCTGGCGAGGTGGTCGGCATGGCGCCCGAGCGGGCAGGTCATGCCCGTGGCAAGGGCCGCATCTTCGAGCCCTGTCGCAGGCGATCCGAGCTTCGGTCTGCCCTGTGAAGCTTTTCCGGACGGGATGTCGGTGCGGACCGATGCCACGACGGTCTACGAGCCCGATGCCCTGGTCCGATGCGGTCCGCCACTGGATGAAGATGCGGTCGAAGTGCCTGACCCTATGATCATTGTCGAAGTCGTATCACCAGTCTCCGTCAAATGGGATTCCGGCAGCAAGCTGGAGGGGTATTTCCGCCTCCCATCGCTGCGGCACTATCTTATCGTCACGCTGCGGAACCGGGCCGTTGTCCATCACCACCGCGGCGATGCCGACACCATCACCACGCGCATCATCCGCGACGGAACGATCCGGCTCGATCCTCCAGGGATCGAACTGACCGAACTGTTCTGATCCGGCCGAGGCAGGCACGGGCCGGCGGCGACGCTTGAAGCGGTAAGCGCGCCGGCCGACAATGACGCGATCCGGACGGCAGGGGCAGAAGATGAACAACGCCGCAGCGGGAACGGCCCAATTCGCGTGGATCCGCGAGCGCATCGCCCGCGTGCCGCGGGTCAAGCTCGCGTTGACGCCTACACCGTTGCAGGAAGCCCCGAACCTGACCCGCGCGCTTGGCGGCCCGCGCATCCTGATCAAGCGCGACGACCTGACCGGCGTTGCATTCGGTGGCAACAAGCTGCGCAACCTGGAGTTCCGGCTGGCCCGCACGATGGCGGAGCAGCCGGACACCGTCGTGGTCGGGCTCGATCTGCAATCGAACTCGGCACGCCAGACGATTGGCGCCTGCAACAAGCTTGGGCTGAAAACCATCCTGGTGCTGGAAGGACGCCAGCCAGACGTGGTGCAGGGCAACCTGCTGGTCGACTACCTTCTCGGCGCACGAGGTGGTGTTCGCGCCAACGCGCGAGGCACAGCGGGCCAGCGTTGGACGAACACGCGCGACGCGTGCGGAACGCTGGTGGACGGCCGCACATTCTGAATGACAATCCGATGTTCGATGTCGCCTCGGCGCTCGCTTACCTGGAGACCACGCTGGAGATGCTGGAACAGTTAGCGACGATAGGGACCCAGCCGAACGCGCTGTATATGTCATCCAGCGGCAAGGGGCAGGCAGGTCTGGTACTGGGCAAGCGCCTGACCAACGCCGGGCACAGCGTGCAGGGTGTCACCGCGACGGATGAATTCCACGTCCCCTCGCGCACCGCCGAGATCGCCAACGAGACCCTGCAGGTGCTGGGTCTCGAGATGCGCGTGACCGAGGAGGAGATCCACAACGACATGCGCTTTGTCGGGCCTGGCTATGGCATCCCAACCGATGCGTGCGTCGAAGCGGTGCGGCTGTTCGCGCGCACCGAGGGCGTCATCCTCGATCCGATCTACACCGGCAAGGCGGCGGCAGGAATGCTCGCGCACATTCGCGAGGGCCGTTACGGCAAGGACGATACGCTGGTCTTTGTGCACACGGGTGGGACACCGGCCATCTTCACCTGGAATACGCTTTGGCTCTGAGAGGGTTTGCGCCATGCTTCGTCGTCACTTCCTGACGCTTGCTGGCGCCGCACTGGCCTTGCGTGCGCACGCACAGAGCACCCAGGCGGCGTCGCTCACCTATGGCCAGAGTGTCGGCGTAGCTGACACTCGATCCGGTGCATGGGTCCTACACCCTCTACCCGGCGGGCAGTGAGGCCGCACTGTGCCTGTACGACGGTCTCCTGACTTTTGCGCCGAACATGAAGATCGTGCCCCAGCTTGCCGAGAGCTGGTCGATGGCCGACGACCTCAAGTCGTGCACGCTGAAGCTGCGTGCGGGTGCGCGGTTCCATGACGGTACGCCGGTCGACGCGGCTGCGGTCAGGTTCAACATCGATCGGCTGATGGACAAGCAGCGCAACCCGACCAACCGCCCGCTGTGGGATGCTGTGGCGGGGATCGATACGCCCGATGCCGGAACCGTGGTGCTGCACTTGTCGCAACCGTTCGCGCAGTTGCCGAATTCGCTGGCGCACGTCTCAGGTGCGCTGGTGTCGCCCGCCGCCGTGGCGAAATACGGCGAAGCCGGTATTGCCAAAAACCCCGTCGGCGCTGGACCATATCGCCTGGCGAGCTTTGATCCGGGACAGCAACTGGTGCTTGAAGCCTTCGATGCCTATTGGGGCGGCAAGCCGAAAACGGCGAAGCTGACACTGAAAACGATCGCCGATCCGTCGACCCGGGTTGCGGCGCTGCGCACCGGCGCTGTGGATGTGATCGACAGCGTGCCCGTGGCATTGGTCGGCGGACTGAAGGATGATCCGAAGATCGAGATCATCCACGTGCCCGGGCTGCGGCCGATCGGCTTTGTCATCAATCTGACCAGGCCGTCGCTTGCTGATCTGCGTGTGCGCCAGGCGCTGAACCTCGCCGTCCCGGTGGATGCGATCGCATCGAAAGTGTTCTTCGGCTATGCGCGCGCGCCCGATTCGCCGCTGGCGTTCAATACGCAGGGCTACGCGCCGGTGTCGAAGCTGATGTACGATCCGGGAGCGGCGAAGGCGCTGCTCGCCGAGGCCGGCTTCGGCTCGGGGAAGCCGCTGGAGCTGGCGATGTTCGTTTCCCAGGGCTTGTTCCCGTCCGACGTATCGGTCGGCGAAGTGGTGGCTAACGCACTGACACAGGTCGGTGTGAAGGTGGCCATCACCAAGATCGAGGCCGGCGCCTATTGGGATGCCATGCGGCAGGATCGCGCGAACATCAAATGGGACATTGCGATGTTCGGCTTCAATCCGGCGAACGCGTCCGGCTTGTATCACCTGGCATCGCTGTTCAGGTCGAACAAGGACGACGCGGCGCGACCCGATGTGTGGAACATGGGGCGGTATCGCAACCCGGAGGTGGATCGCCTGCTGGACGCCGCCGCCACGGAAGCCGACCGGGCGCAGGCGGCCGCCGATCTTGCCCGGGCGCAGGCGCTGATCTGGAATGACGCACCGTATATCTGGCTGCAGATCAACGAGAACGTCTCAGCGGTGCGCAAGCCGGTGAGCGGCGTCGAGGTCTGGCCGATCCTGTTCACCAACGTGCGCCACGCAACGGCTTGATCCGCCTGCTGCTTTGGCGACTGGCGCTGATCCCGGTCACGGTTCTGGGCGTGGTGACGGTGCTGTTCATCATCTTCAAGTCCGTGCCAGGCGATCAGGCAACGATCATCGCCGGCGCCACTGCGACGCAGGCGGAGATCGATGTGGTGCGCCACCAACTCGGCCTCGATCAGCCGCTGCTGGTCCAATATTCACGTCGAATTCTGGGGCTGCTGCGCGGCGATCTTGGCTATTCCGCGACATTCCGCGCCAATCCGCTGCCGCGCATTCTGGAGCGTGTGCCTGCGACGCTGTTGCTGACCCTCTCGGCAATCGTCGTGACTGTGCTGGCGGGCGTTCCGGCGGGTGTTGTGGCCGCACGCTTTCAGCACCGTGTGCCTGATCTTGCTGTCACGGCCGGCGTCATTGCCTTGCTGGCGGTGCCGAACTTCTGGCTTGGCATGATGCTGATCGCGCTGCTCTCGGTGCAGTTGCATTGGCTGCCCAGCCTCGGGATGACCGGGCCGGCATCGCTGGTCATGCCGACATTGGCGCTGTCGGCAAGGCTGATCGCGCTGGTGGGCCGGCTGACGCGCGGGCTTCGTCATAGAGGAGCAGCGCAAGGATTACGTGCGTACGGCGTATGCCAAGGGCCTCGCGGCTTCGCGCGTGATGTATCGCCACGTGCTGCGCAACGCGCTGATCCCGATTGTGACGGTGGTCGGGCTGGAGGCCGGTTATCTGCTGGGCGGTTCGGTCGTGGTGGAGCGGCTGTTTGCCTGGCCCGGCATCGGCGATCTGCTGCTGACCGCGGTTGGGTTGCGCGACTATACCTTGGTGCAGGGCATCACCGTGCTGTTCGTCATCGGCTTCCTGCTGATCAATCTGCTGGTCGAAGTGCTCTATCGCATGATCAACCCGAGGCTGCGGTGAGCGGTACGGCAGCGGTTTCGCGCCGCGCGCGCAAGGGCGGGCTGTTTCTGCCGATCGGCGTAACGCTGCTGGTGGGGTTCTGTGTCGTGGCGGTGTTCGGCCCCGGCATCGCGCCGTATGACCCAACGGCGCAGGACCTGCTGGCCATGCTGGACCCGCCTTCGGCACAGCATTGGCTGGGCACCGATGAGCTTGGCCGAGATATGCTGTCGCGCGTGATCGTGGGAACGCGCATCACGCTGACCATCGCCGTCGGTTCGGTATTCTGCGCGGCCATGGTGGGCACCTATCTGGGCCTCCTCGCCGGTTATTTCGGCGGCGCACTCGATCGCATCATCAGCCTCTGGACCGATCTGATGATGACCATTCCAAGTCTCGGTGCTGGCGATAGCCGTGGTGGCTGCCATTGGCGCCAGCGCCACTGGGCTGGTGATCGCGATCACCGTCAGCTTCATTCCGCCGCTGGCGCGTCTGGTGCGTGCCCGCGTGCTTGGAATTGCGGGAGGTCGATTATGTGGAGGCCGCGCGTGCGGTCGGCATGCGGCAGATGCGAATCCTGCTGCGCCACGTCCTGCCGAACGCCATCTCGGTCGTTGTCATCGAGCTGACGCTGATGGCCGGGCAGGCGGTGCTGATCGGCACCGCCCTGGGGTTCCTGGGCCTGGGCGTGCAGCCGCCGGCACCGGAGTGGGGTGCGATGCTGGGTGCCAGCCGGCAGTTCCTGGATTTAGCGCCGCACGTCGCGGTGGTGCCCGGGCTTGCCGTCACCCTGCTCGTGCTGGCGTTCAATCTGTTCGGCGACGGTCTGCGTGACCGGCTCGATCCGACGCAGTAGGAGATTGGCCGATGGAGTTCGGTGTCGTCGATTGTCACGCGCATATCTTTCCGCCGCTCGCCGGCGCCTGCGGATTTCCGGACGCGGCGACGCATCTGCTGCACCAGCAGCGCGCAATGCACGAGCATGGCAATCAGCCGTACCGGCGATTGCGCGATGATACCGTGATGACCGAACGCCCGCTATGGGCAGCGGACGATGCCTCCGTTGCCGGCCGTCGCGATGTCGGGTTTCGCGTCGGCCGGTGCGGCCGGTTCGAGTGGGAGGCGAACGGCGAAGCGCAATACGTGCAGTTCCTGCCGCCGTACATGACGGACATGTCCGCGCCGGCGGAGGTGATCGTGCGGCAGATGGACTATGCGGGCATCGCGACCGCGGTGCTGCAGAACGATCACATCTACGGCGATCTCGCCGAGTTATTCGCCGACGCAGGTGCGCGGTATCCGGGACGTTTCATCGGCCTGGCGCAGGTGCAGGAGGCTTGGGCCTACCGCGATGATCAGCTCGCGCGGCTGCACGATCAGGTGCAAGCGTCTTGGCATGGCGGGGCTTTACTTCACCTATAGCGGCCTGTTCCGCAGCGCCTATTCGCCACGTCCCGAGCGATGCCGCCTACGATCCGCTGTGGCGCGAGGTGGCGAGGCTCGGTCTGCCGGTGTTCTGGGTGAACCGCGACAACTCGCCGATCGGCAGCTACGAGGATGAACTGGCGGACGTCGCGAAAATACTGGAACGCCATCCGACGATCCGCAGCGTGCTGGTACACGGACTGCCGACATCGCGCTACGCGGATGAAAACGACCGCCTGACCATTACCGCCGGTCGCGGAGCGAATGATGACGCAAATGCCGGTATGGGCGGAACTGCTCTACCCGATCTCCTGGGGCGGGCGGTTCGAGTATCCGTATCCGAAGGCGATGCTGCACTTCCGCCAACTGCTGGATCGGTTCGGTGCCGGGCGGTTCGTCTGGGGCTCCGACATGCCGAATGTGGAGCGCTACTGCACGTACCGGCAGACGTTCACCTATGTCTGGAACCACGCTGATTTTCTGACCGAGGCGGACCGGCAGGCGATCTTTCGCGACAATGCGCTGGCGCTGTTCGACCGACAGGAAACCAAATGACGACACAGCTGCAATCTCGGCACCGACGTCGGCGGCACGTTCACCGATCTCGCCTGGTGCACGCCTTCGGGCGAACTGCACTGCTTCAAGGTCCCCAGCACGCCGTCGCGACCGGGCCAGAGCATCCTGGAAGGTGTGGACGAGCTGTTCGGCGTCGCTGCAACCGGAAGGCGTGACGTGGCAGAACGTGCACCACACGCACAGCAGCACGGTAGCCACCAACGCGCTGATCGAGCGGCGCGGCGCGCGCATCGGGCTGATCACCACCGCCGGCTTCCGCGACGTGTTGGAGCTGCAGCGGCTGGCGATCCCGCATCCCATGCGCTTCGACTTGCGCCGTCCCGAACCGCTGGTGCCGCGTGCGCTGGTGCGCGAGGTGCGCGGCCGGATCGGACCGGACGGCAGCGAACTCGAACCCCTGAACGCAGGCGGATGTGGTTGCCGCCGCGCAGGCGCTGCAAGAAGCCGGCGTGGAGATCGCCGTTGTCGCGCTGATCCACAGCTATCGCAATCCGGCACACGAGCAGCAGATGCGCGCGATCGTCGACGCGGCATGGGCTGCGGTTGCGTCTGGAACTCTCCAGCGAGATCTGGCCGCAGGCGCGCGAATACGAGCGCAGCGTGCTGACCGCGCTGAATGCATCGATCCGGCCCGATCGTCGAGGCGTATCTGGACCGCCTGACCGCTGGTCTGGCCGAGACGTAGGCTTGCTCTGCCGCCGCGTGTGGCGCGATCGAATGGCGGGGCGGAGCTTGCCGCGACGCTACGCCATCGACCGGTGGTCGCGCTGCTGTCGGGGCCCGCGGCCGGTGTCGCCGGTGCCGCGGCAACGGCGGAGGACGCCGAGTGGATCGCGGCCGATCTGATGACGCTGGATGTGGGCGGCACCAGCGCGGATATCGGCGTGATCCGCGGCTGGCCGGCCGATGCTGAGCTCGGAAGAGCAGGTCGGCGAATTTCCGGTGCTGGTGCCGACGATCGCGGTTTCCAGCATCGGCGCGGGTGGCGGGTCGATCCTGTGGCTCGATCCAACCGGTTCGCTGAAGGTCGGGCCGCGCAGCGTCGGCGCCGATCCGGGGCCGGCGTGCTACGGCACAGGATCGCTGATCCCCGCGTTGACCGATGCATTTCTGGTCGCTGGCCTGCTGGAACCGGGCCAACGGTTGGGCGGCAAACTTGCGTTGCAGACGGAACCGGCGCGCGCCGCACTGGATGGACTGGCGCGGCAGATCGGGTTCAGCGTGGAACAGGTTGCCGACGGTGCGATCCGTGTCGCGACCGCGCTGATGGCGGCGGAGGCATCGCGCGTGCTGGCGCGCCGCGGCGTCGATGCGCCGACGTTCCGCATGGTGGCGTTCGGTGGCGCCGGCCCGCTGATGGCAGCGCTGCTGGCCGAGGAGATCGGCATCGATGACGATCCTGATCCCGCCGGTCCCAGGAGCGCTGTCAGCGCTCGGCGCGGCGCGCGCGGATATCGAAGGCGACCTTGTGCAGCCTGTCTATGAGCGCCTGCACAGCGTGCCGGCCGATGCGCTTGGTCCAGCGGTTTCGCATGTCTGCAGCGAGCAGGCACGGCACTGGTCCGCTCGAGCAAACAGCGCGCTTGCCGATTCGCTGAATTCCGCATCGAATATGCCGCGGATATGCGCTACGAAGGCCAGGGCTATGACGTGACCGTTCCGTTTGAAACCGACTGGCTCGAGCGGGGCGATGTCGATGCGATCTCGGCCGCGTTCCACGCCGCGCATCATGATGTGTACGGCGCATGCCAACGAGCACGCCGAGGTCTGGATGAAGGAGCTGCGCGCCCACATCATTGGCGTGATGCCGAAGACGCGTGTGGTCGCCGCACAGGACGAGCGGCAGTGCGGGACCCGACGACGCGATCGATCCGCCTGTTCGGCAAGGAAATCCAGGCGCGGATCGTTGGCCGAGTTGCGCTTGCGGATGGGCGCGTGCTGGACGGGCCGGCGATCGTCAATCAGATGGACACAACGACACTGATCCCGCCGGGTTGGCGCGCGCGCATCGTGCGATCGGGTGCGGTCGTGCTGGAACGCCCGCAAACCAACAACCTGCTGGATCGCACGCTATGAGCGACGCCGTCACCACCGAGGTGTTCGCCAATCTGTTCAAGGCCGTCGTCGACGAGATGGCGTGGGTGGTACTGCGCTCGTCGCACACGACGTTCGTGAAAGAAACGCAGGATTTCGGCGTCGCCCTGGTGACCGAGGCGGGTGAGACGTTCGCCGCCCCCTACAGCAGCGGTGCCCCGACGATGATCGGTATGCCGATGCATGCCGGCACGCGCGCCTTCGCCCAATGGGAACCTGGCGACGTGCTGATCACCAACGATCCGTACAGTTCGGGCGGCATGGTGATGCATCTGAACGATCTGTATGTGTTCAGGCCGATCTTCGCCGACGGTGAACTGCTTTGCTTTGCCTGGGTGTTCATCCACTGCACAGATGTCGGCGGCTATGCGCCAGGCAGTATCGACATGCAGAACGGCGAGGTGTTTCAGGAAGGCCTGCGGCTCCGTCCGGTGAAGCTGTTCAAGGCGGGACAGATCAACCAGGAGGTCTGGAACATCTTCGCCGACAATTGCCGCATCCCGGCGCTGAACTGGGGGGACCTGACCGCCTGCCTGGCGGCGCTCGCCAAGGCCGAGACAGCGCATGCAGCGGCTGACGCAGCGCTACGGCCTCCAGGAGGTGCGCCGCGCCATTACCGCGACGATCGACCGCACCGAGCTGATCACGCGTGACGTGCTGCGGCGTATACCAGCGGGCGAGTATCGCTTTATCGACTACTTCGAGGATGACTACGTCAGCGACCTGCCCGTGCGCATCGCACTTGAAGCTGACCTCACGCGGGGACGGCACGGTAGAGCTGGACTTTACCGGCTCGGACCCGCAGGTGCGCGCAGCGCTGAACCTGCCGACCGGATCGATGCGGCATCATCCGTTCCTATCGTTCGGCTTCACCAATTTCGTGGTGACGCAGTCGGAGGCAATCCATATCAACGCAGGGATCATCCGCTGCATCGACCTCGTGCTGCCGGAGGCGTCGGTGGTGAACGCGCGCTTCCCCGCGTCATGCGGCATGCGCATCACCACCGCGATGCGGATTCACGACATGGTGCTGGGCGCGCTGGCACAGGCCCTGCCGGGGATTGTGCCAGCCGGAGGCGGAAATACTCTTGTCATTACTTATGTATCGACATCGGAACTGGGTACACAGGGGCGCGTGGTAGTGGCAAATCCGGTGCCGGCAGGTTCCGGCGGTGCGCCGGATCGCGACGGGATCTCGGGCACCGACTGCTCGGTGGCCTTCCTCCGCAATGTGCCGGTCGAGGTGCTGGAGTCCGAAGCCCCGGTGCTGGTGCGGCGGTTCGGGCTGCTGCCGGATTCCGAGGGACCAGGGCAATACCGCGGTGGCTTTGGCCTGGAGTACGAGCTGGAGATCCGCCATCCGAGCGCTGTCGTGGTCATGCGCGGCAAGGATCGCCACCGCTTCAGTTCCTGGGGCGCTGCGGGAGGCCGCGCCGGTGCGGTGAACGGCAACGACAGCCTGCTGCCGAATGCGCCTCCACGCGATATCGGCAAGCGCACGGTGTACCGACCGGAGCTGCATGAGATTATCCGGCTCGCCAGCGGCGGAGGCGGAGGATACGGCGATCCGTTCACGCGTGATCCTGATGCCGTGGCGCGGGATGTTGGCGCGGGCTTGGTTTCGCGCGAGCGGGCCAAAGGGGTCTATGGCGTTGTGCTACGTGGCGATGCGGTGGATCAGTCAGCGACGGCACTGTTGCGAAGCGCGAAGTGCACAACAGCCAGCTTCGATTTCGGCGCGGCGCGTTCGGGGTGGGAGCGGGTGCACGGCGTTGCAGCGGACCAAATAGCGGCGTGGCTGCCGTCGCTACCGGTTGGCGTGCGTCGCTACGCGCAGGCGCAGGTCTATGAACGGCTGCATGCATCAGGGCCGGGACCTTACGATGCGGCCCAGGTCGCCCGAGTCATCGCGGATATCGCACCATCGCTGGCAGACTGATTTGCTTGTGGCAGCGCGAGATTATTGACGCGCCGAGATGGAAAAAGCGACTGGCCAAATACACCTCGAAGCGACAGCGCACAAGCCGGGCCGCAAATCCTCTCCGTTCTCGCAGGCCTAAGCCGACGTGCCAGATCTATCCGCATGGGCGAACCTGAGCGAGTTGGAGTGGCCGCTCAGGAGCGGTGGAGTTGTGTGCGTCAAGTTCAGCAAATTGGGTTGCCATGATCTGACGTGATGTTTCTCGGTTCGGCTGTGGGCCGTTTCTCCGTCCCAGCCTGACATGTGCCAGCGTCGCGCGCAGCCTCGGTCAAGGATGGCCGCAAGGCCACCGCCGGAGGCGGCGCGCAGCGTCCTTGACGGCGGCGAGCACGGCGCCAGGATCAGGCAGGCCGGGACCGCAAGCATCAAGCCGCCTGCCGCAGCATCTGCTTCTTATGTTCCTTCAGATGCTCCATGTTGAGATAGCGGATTGCCTCAAGCCAGTTTTCATGCACCTCGACCGCCAGTGCCCGGACAAGCCGCAGGCAACTCTCGGGGTTGGGGAAGATCCGCACCACATGCGTGCGGCGTTTGATCTCTTGGTTGAGCCGCTCCAGCATGTTGGTCGATTTCATGTGTTTGTGGTGGGCCAGGGGCAGCCGATAGAACGTCAGCGTTTCCTCGATGTTGTCTTCGACCCAACCGCACAACTTCGGATATTTGACCTGCCATTTGCCGAGCCAGGCGGCGAGGTCGCGTCTGACCTCCGCCAGATCGCGCCGGTCGTAGAACCAGCGCAGCTCCATCAGGCAGTCGTCGTCCACCTTGCGTGGCACATAGTCCAGCGCATTGCGCAGGAAGTGTACATAACAGCGCTGCCAGACGGCCTCCGACAGCACCTCGCGGATCGCCGCCCTCAGCCCTGGGTGGTCATCGGAGACCACGAACTCCACGCCGAACAGGCCACGCCGCTTCAAGCCCAGCAGGAAGTCCTCCCAACTGGAGTGGCTCTCCCGGTTGGCCAGTTCCACGGCCAGAACCTGCCGCCGGCCCTCGCCGTCCACCGCGACCGCGATCAGCACCGCTTGGCTGACAATCACCCCCGCCTCGCGCACCCGCTCATAGCGAGCGTCGAGGATCAGATACGGATACGGCTCCCTCAACCGACGCTCGGAGAACGCCGTCAACGCCGCGTCCAGTGACTTGTTCACCGCGCTGATCGCTGAGGCCGAGAAGCTGTGCCCGCACAACGCCTCGGTCACCGCCTTCACTTTGCGCGTCGAGACGCCCTGCACATACATCTCCGCAAGCGCCCCCACCAACGCCTTCTCCGAGCGCTGGTAGCGCTCGAACAGCTCGGTCGAGAACCGGCCCGCACGGTCCTGTGGCACCCGAAGCTCCAGCGTGCCGACCCGGGTGATCAGCGAGCGCTGGTAATAGCCACTGCGGTAACCCAGACGGCACTCCGTCCGCTCGCCCTTCTCCGCACAGAGCGCCTCCGTCATGTCTGCTTCCAACGCGGCCTGCACCGCTCCTCGCACGGTCGTCCGAATGAACTCGGCGTCGCGCTCCAGCAGGCCTTTCAGGTCAACCACCTCGCCCTTACCTTGCACCTTGGTCATGGTGTGCTCCCTCGCAACAGGGTTGGTGACGTCAGACATCACCCGCATACCATGGCCACCCAAGGCTCAGCTGAATTTGCAGAACTCTCCAGACACTACCGGCGGTGGTTCCTTAGTTTTGCCGTGAGGTAGGTATATCGCCCAGGTATGAAGTGTACGTATTTTAAGGTTTGCGTTTCCCCCGCTTTGCGAGCGCGGCTGCCTTTCGTCGCTCATGTCGGTTTGCGCCATTCGCAGTTTTGGAAGGGGCTGGCGATTGGGTGGTGTTTGGCTTTTGCGGCAAATACTGTGGCGGCACGTATGTACCTTGCATCGTCTCCATCTTTTGGATCTCGTGGTGCAATCCAATCTCAGTCTCATGAATACCTCGTAACTCGCTCAACATTCGCTCCGAGGACTGACTCGATTCCAAGCTATCCTGCCATTGCAAATACAGCGCGATTATTGCGACCAGAAGGGCAGGTATACCCCACTGTAACGCCAGGGATATAACGTGCCCGAACCCGATATGAATAATTTCAGCTTGTCTATTTGCTTGAGCTTCCGATAGATGGCCGGCGGCTGCGGCTGTAGCGATCTCTTGAAACCGCTTTAACTGTTCCTGTGTTGCGCCTGTAAAGGCAGAGATGACATGCCCGAGGTAGTTGTAAGTCCCATCTTGGATATCGGCTAGTGACCGACATCGTGGACATGATACTTTACTATCCGAGAATGAAACATGGGCTCCTCGTCCAATGTGGACAAAATTAGCGCTGAAAGATAGGCCGCACGTTTTACAGACTGCTGGAATTAGTGTCATGCCTCCCAATCCTCCAGCATCGTCACAATATCGGAGCCGTCCCATCGTTGTCTGTCACGCCTGCTGCCGTTGTTAACGAACAGCGCAGCGAGCCCTGAATGCGCACAAAGCTATAGGCCATGAAGTGAATTGCTACTGCGCGTGCGTTATTCGCGGCCTTCTTTGAGAAGGCATTTGCAAGCCGAGTGACACGGCGCATGCGCATACGCATGTGGAGGTTGCTACGTTCGGCATTGCGCGTCGGATCTGGCCTACCCTCGGCGCGCTGCATTTCGATCCCATTCCGCTGCGCGGAACTGCATCGGTCGGCCGGCTCGGGGCCTTGCGCCATATCTCGCCACAACCATGGCGTAGTCGCCATCAGCGCCAAAGGCCGGCTGGCTTGCCGCGGCGAGTAGAATTGGAAGGAATGGTTTCCGAAGAGCGAGAGCGGAGGCATTCTCCAGGAATAAATGCCTTGACACAGACCACAATTCCATGGTCTTTGCTACGCCCATGTCCGAGGCGCCACAAGCCGCTGATCCCCAATCAGGCCGCGTGGCACGCCTCCTCTCCGTGGTCCGCAAGCTCATCGACTACGCCCGCGAACTCTCCAACACACTCCGCTCGCAGCCGGGCGCACTGAGCGCCAGCGACATCGCGGCCGTCCTCGTCCGCATCACCCGCGGCCTGCACCGTGCGGAAGCACTCGAAGCGAGGATCGTCAACAACCCCGCTCGCCTCGAAACAAAGCGCAAGCCGCAATCCCGCGTATCACGCCCGAAACTGGCCCGGGAACCCAAGCCGAGGCAGCCCAATCCGGCCGCGCCTCTCCTCGCCCACCTGCCCACGCCTGAAGAGATTGCCGCCGACGTCCGCCGCCGGCCGATAGGCGCCGTCATCGCCGATATCTGCCGCGACCTCGGCATCATGCCGAACCATCCGTTGTGGCCGGAACTGAGCGACCTCATCATGCGCTACGGCGGCAACTGGGCCCGGCTGGCTATCGATACCATCCGCGACCGCCGGCTTCGCCACCCGGCGCTCAACGGTCCGCATGTCCCCTGGCCGGACTCCTTTCAGCCATCCCCTGCGGTAACCAGCACCGGCCCGCCGCTTTAAACCACTAGGACAGCCCGAGCTTCTCGGTCAGACCGTAACCTTGTGCGAGGTCCTGCAGCCGCTTCCAGGTCGCGTCTTCCACCGGGATGCCGTTCCGGCATCGCTCCTGCTCACGCTTGAATTCAATCTCGCCGGGATACAGCACCTCGGTGAAGCCCTGCGCCGGCGGTGTCGCCTTGAGGTATTGCGCGAACTCGGTCACCTCCTGCTTGAAGGTATCGAGATCGCGGAACGCCGCCACGTTGAACACCGCGATGAAGCAGCCGTCGTTGTGTCGTCCGCTCGGTTCGACGCCATAGCCCAGCCCGGTCAGCAGCCCGGACAGAATCTCGACGATGGTGCCAAGCCCGTATCCCTTGTAGCCCTCGGTCCCGCCAACCGGCAGCAGCGCGCCACCCTGGCGCAGCACCCTTGGATCGGTCGATGGCTTGCCCTCCGCATCGATCAACCACCCTGCCGGCACCTGCTCGCCACGTGCCGTTGCGACGTTGATCTTGCCGGCGGCCGCCGCAGAGGTTGCCATGTCAAAGAACAGCGGGCCTTCCAGATTGGACGGCACCGCAAAGCAGATCGGATTGGTGCCCAGCCGTGCCTTGGCACCGCCGAACGGCGCGACTGCCTTGGCGCTGCGGCCCGAGTCGGCGGTGATCATCGCGATCATGCCCTCGCGCGCAGCCATCAGTGGATAAGAGGCAAGCCGGCCGATATGGCTTTGCCGATACACCGTCGCGGCGGCGACCTGCTGCTGCTTCGCCTTGTCGATGGTGTAGCGCATCGCGCGATCGGTCACGACGTAGCCAAAGCCCCAGTTGCCGTCGATCACCGTGCTGGTCGCCGTCTCCTGATCGATGTTCCATGGCGCGCCAGGCACGATGTGGCCGGCCTTGATGCGATCGATATAGGTCGGGATCAGGATGATGCCGTGCGAATCATGCCCGACCAGATTCGCGCCAATATTGTAGCGCGCAATGATGGCCGCTTCTTCAGCCGAGGCACCGGCCGCTTGCAGCAGCCCCTTGGCAATGTCCATCAGGCGATCAGCACTCACGTTCGGCATTGGCTTCCCTCCGCTACTTTGCGTTCAGCAAGGCGACGATGCGCCCCTACTGTCAACCCTGGCGCTTCTGGCGTAACCTGTGCCGCAGCAATGAAGGAGGGAGCGGACCATGGCACAAGCAAATGTCTATGCCAGCGCGGCAGGAACCGTCGGCCGCAGTGACAAGGACCCGGGAAAGGTCGGCGTGTTCCGTCGCCCGGCAGAGACCGGCGAATGGGAGCATGTGCTGAGCGAATACAGCAGCAATGTTGTGCACGTGCACCCGACCGACCCGAATATCGTGCTGGCCGGCACGCATGACGGCGTGTACCGCAGCACCGACCGCGGCAAGTCTTTCCAGAGGGCCAATTTCCCGGACAAGAATATGGAGGTCTGGTCGTTCCTGGTCGATGCCGGCAATCCGAAGCTGATCTATGCCGGCGGCTCGCCAATCGCGGTGTATCGCAGCGAAGACAGCGGCGAGACGTGGCGGCGGCTGCCCGATCCGAACATGCCGACGCGCTGCGTGATGCCGTTCGCCTGCCGCGTGATGCGCATGGCGCAGCATCCTAGCAAGCCGGGCACGATCTTTGCCGCGCTCGAGGTCGGCGGCGTGATGCGCACCACCGACGGCGGGGAGACCTGGAAGGATTGCAGTCCCGATCTGATCCGTCTGGCGCAACTGCCGCATCTGAAGAGCAAGATCGTCAGCAACACCTCCGATGAAGGCATGCTCGACGGCCACGCGATCGCCATCAATCCGGCCGATCCGGACGCGGTGATCGTAGCGGTGCGCATGGGACTGTTCCGCACCGACGATGACGGCGAGTAGCTGGAGTGACATAGAGGTCGGCCGGTTCTCGCCCACCACCTATGGGCGCGACATCAAGGCATCACCGAGCGAGCCCGGCGCGCTTTATTCGGCCTTGAGCGTGGCGGCGGCGAGCAAGGACGGCGCGGTCTATCGCAGCAAGGACAAGGGGCAGAGCTGGCACCGGTTCGACAAGGTTCAGGTGCACGGCACCGTCATGTCGGTGGCACTACACCAGACCGATCCGAAGCAGGTCTATATCGGCGCGCGCTATGACGGCGAGATTTTCGGCACGCACGATGGCGGTGAAACCTGGCAGTCGCTGAACCTGCCCCAGGGAGTGAAGGACATCTATTCGCTGGCCTGCGGCTGAGCCAAAACGCCCGGGGAAATGACGCCTTTTGGAATGGGACGGCGGAACGGGCTTGAGGGCAACGTTTCGCCGTCCCAGAAGCGGTGAAAGCCGCGTGGCAGTGCCGCACCAAGCCGGTCGAAATCAGCCGGCGCGATGCGAAGCGTGTGGATCCCGGCAGCGAGCAGCGCCCGCTGCCGATCCGTATCTCGCATGCCAAGTTCAATTGCGATCGCCTGCACGCCGTCCCAGAACACCATGTCCGCCGCCAGCCAGCGCTCGCCAACCATCACCCAGCCGCGCGGCAGCGGACGCAGTGCCGACCACAGAAAGTCCTCCGGCGCGTATAGACCTTCGTATGGGCGCAGCCGTTCGGCCAGCTCCGCTCGCTGCGTCGCCGATCGCCGCCGTCAATGAAGCCGAAATACGCAGCGACGAACTGCCGCCGCAGTGGCGCATAGTCGCCGCACAGGCCCTCCAGCCAGGCCAGCGCGGCCGCCACCCGCGCGGCATGGTCGCCGGTCGCGAGCGGCATCGCATCGGCCGGCATCGGCTCGGTGTTCAGCCGCAGCGGCCGGTCAGTCACCTCGACGCTGCGAAGTGTCGGATCGCGCGGCAGCGATCCAGGCCGAATGGGATGCGCAATCGGCTCAGCCATTGACCTGCCGCATCAGCTTCTGCCAGCCGTCGACCACCGGCAGGATGGTGTCGGCCTTTTCCGATTCCAGACTGAACACCACGCGTGAGACACCGAGCTCCTCATAACGCTTCATCAGGTCGGCGTCCTGCTTCGGACCCCAGACGGTGATCTCGATCGATTTCGGATCACGCTTCGCCTCGTCCGCCATCTTGTTGAACTGGGGGAGCATGTCGGCGATCTCGGCGTAGGTGTTGCGGGTCGGCGTGCGGGATCCAGCCGTCGCCATAGCGGATCGCGCGACGTGCGGAATACGGGAACGCGCCGCCGACGATGATGGGCGGATGCGGCTTTTGCACCGGCTTCGGCCACGCCATCATCGGATCGAAGTTGACGAACTCGCCGTGATATTCGGCCTTCGACTTGGTCCAGATCTCCTTCATCGCCTCCACCCGCTCGCGCGCCAGCTTATGGCGGGACGCGTAAACGGTGCCGTGGTTCTCCATCTCGTCCTGGTTCCAGCCGTTGCCGATACCGAACAGGAAGCGGCCGTTGGAGACCTGGTCGATCGACGCCACCAGCTTGGCGGTCTGGATCGGATCGCGTTGCGCCACCAGGCAGACGCCGGTCCCGACCTTCAGCGTCCTGGTCGCCGCCGCGGCCATGGTCAGCGTCACGAACGGGTCCATGGTGTCGTAATATTTCTTCGCCAGTTCGCCGCCGCCCGCGGGTGGCGTCTTGCGCGACAGCCGGAATGTGCGAGTGCTCGGGCGCCCATACCAATTCGAAGCCCCGCTCCTCCAGCGCCTTGCCGAGTTCGCCTGGCGTCATCGAATAGTCGGTGAAGAACATCGCCGCGCCGAATTTCAACATCTTTGCCTCCATCTGTGATTCCTGGGTTATTCCGTGCCGCGCGGCAGTTGCCGTTCCACCAGGCGTGCGAACAGGGCCGAGCCGAACGGTATTGCCGCGTCGTTGAAGTTGTAGTGGTGATTGTGCACCGGCGCGCAGTCGCCGTTGCCCAGGTTGATGTAGGCGCCCGGCACCTTCTCCAGCATGAAGGAGAAATCCTCCGACGCCGGGCGCCGGCGCCTGCGCGCGGTTGACGTTTTCGGATCACCGACCAATTCGGCAGCCGCATCAGCTATGGCATTGAACTCCGCCTCATGGTTGACCAGCGGCGCGAAGATCAGCCGAAAATCCACCTCCGCCGTCGCGCCGAAACCCGCGGCGACGCCAGACGCGATTCGTCGCATGGCTTGCTCCACCAAGCGTCAGCGTCTCGCGCTTCATGGTGCGTACCGTGCCGCCCATCGTGGCGGTTTGCGGAATGACGTTGTAGGCGTCCCCCGACAGAATGCGCGTAATGCTCAGCACCGCCATGTCGCGCGAGGGCACGTTGCGGGACACGATCGACTGCAGCGCCGCGCCGAGATGGCAGGCGACCAGCACCGGATCGATCAATTCCTCCGGCCGTGCGCCATGCGCACCCTTGCCGGTGATGGAAATGTCGAAGAACCCGCCACCCGCCATCGCCGTTCCGGGCGCGATGCCGAACTTGCCGACCGGCATGCCCGGACGGTTGTGCATGCCGTACACCGCGTTGCAGGGAAACCGCTCGAACAAGTCGTCCTCCAGCATGGCCAGCGCGCCGCCGACGCCCTTCCTCGCCGGGCTGGAAGATGAAGTTCACCGTGCCGTTGAAGTCGCGTGTCTCCGCCAGATAGCGCGCCGCGCCAAGCAGCATCGTGGTGTGGCCGTCATGGCCGCAGGCGTGCATCTTGCCATGGTTCTGGCTGCGATACGGGAAATCGTTCGCCTCGACGATCGGCAGCGCGTCCATATCGGCGCGCAGGCCGATGGTCGCCTCCCCATTGCCGGAACGCAGCACCCCGACCACGCCGGTGCTGCCGACATTGCGATGCACCTCGATGCCCCACTCCTCCAGCTTGCGCGCGACCAGATTCGGCGGTGCGATGCTCCTCCAGGCCCAGCTCCGGATGGGCGTGGATGTCCTGACGGATCGCAGTGAGATCGGCGTGGTAGCGGCGAATATGGTCGATCGGCGATGGCATGGGGCACTCCTGATTGCAGCCACTTGGAGTATTGCGAATCCGCCGCCTGCGCACAAATTGGCCGATATTGCCTCAGGAGACCCGCGGCGGCATCCCCAGGTCCTTCCGGTAATACACGACGCGCTCGGTTTCGACGAACCCCCAGCCGGTATGGGCGTGTTGTGACGCGAGATTGTCTATCAGGGTATCGGATCCAAGCTCGCGAGTAACCAAGTTTGGCGAGGAATATTTCGATATGCCGGATAATCTGTGTGCCGATGCGCTGCCTGCGGTCAGCGTCGCGCACCCAGATGCCTTCGAGAAATGGCACGGGCTGGGTTGCGCACCCATTGGCGGCCTTCCTGATGCTGACTTCAGCAAATCCGACCGGAGTTCCCGCGGCGGTCTCGGCGATCAAGCCCACGTCCTCTCATCTTCCAGCAGCCGCTCGATCATGTCGGCATGCGCACGCATCGGTTCCTCGGGCCAGAGTGCGCGCGCGCATTGCAGCCACACCTCACGATCACTGCGATCCATGGTCCGTATGCGAACCGCAGTGTCGCCGCGATCATTGGCCTTCGCTGGCATCGCCCTTACAGCGCATTGAGCGCGTCCACCACCTTGCGGTCCAGCACGATGCCCTCGCGGCGGCGCTGCTCGCGTTCGCGGAACGCGCGTTCCGAGGGAATGCGGATCTCGTCCACGCCCGGTTGGCGCGGTGTCGCCTTGATGCGCGCGACCAATTCCGCCATGCGTGCGGGGAAATCGGCGACCAGCATCGCCGGATCGATGGCGATGAACAGGAAGCCATAGTCCTGCGGCGTCGCGCCGGCCAGCAGCCCGAGCGCCTGGATTGCGAACGACAGCCCGTAACCCTTGTGGCCGCCGAATGCAGTGACACCGCCGTCACGTGCCACTGCCGCGGCATCGCGCGTCGGCGTGCCATCGGCATCGAAGCCGACACCCTCGCGGCAACGCCTCGCCCAGACGCGCCATCAGCAGCACTTCGCCCCACATCAGCGAGGCGGTGCCGATGTCGTAGATCACCGGACCGTTCGTCGAAGGAAAGCCGATGCTGATCGGATTGGTGCCGAGCGCCGGCCTGCGTCCGCCGGGCGGCACTACGTGTGGCCTGGCGCTCGCGGTATGAATCCCGACCAGGCCGGCGCGCACCATCAGTTCGACGTAATAGGCGTTGCGGCCGCTGTAGTAGCTGTTGTGCACGCCGACGACGGCGATGCCGCTGGCCAGTGCCTTGGAAATCGCAATCTCCGCCCCGCGATACGCCGCGACATATCCCACCTTGTTGCCGCCATCGACCAGTGCGGAAACCGGCGTCTCGCGCACCACGCGCACCGGCGAACGCGGCCTGCCGGTACGTTCGTCCTCGGCGATCGCCAGAATGCGCGGCAGACTGGCAAAGCGATAGCCGCACAAGCGCGTTTTCGATCAGTTGGTCGGTGATGATCGCGGCTTCATCGGCCGGATAGCCGATCCGCTGCAGCGACGCCTCGCCGAGTGCGCGCGCCTCGGCAACGCTGAGGCGAACGCCGTCGGGCCGATCGGGATCCAGCATCAGCGCCCTTTGAACGGACCGGCGGGGCGCTTTTCGGTGAAGGCGCGCGCCGACTCGCGGAAGTCCTCGGTCAGATGCAGCTTCGCCAGGTTCACCTGCAGCAGCACCTCGCGCGACAACTGCTCCAGGTACCAGCGCCGCGCGCGAACCGTGGAGCGCACGCCGAGTGGCGGGTTCTTCGCAACCTCGGCCGCCAGCGCGCGGGCCGTGACCATCAGCTCGCCCTGTGGTGCAATGCGCTCGATAATACCGGCGGCATGCGCCTCCTCGGCGGTGAAGAAACGGCCGGTCAGCGCCACATCGTTCGCCAACGCACCGCGCGCCGCGGAAATTCAGCAGCGCCCAGTATTTCGCCCCCGACAGCCCGCGCGGTGTTTCGGTGACCTGGAACCTGGTGCCTGCTTCCGCGACGATCAGGTCGCATTCCAGGGTCAGCCCGAGTGCCAGCCCCAGCACGTAGCCGTGCACCGCGGCCAGCACCGGCTTCCAATTCACCGCGCGCAGCAACAGGTCGTGGCTGGAGGCATCCGGCGCCTGCGCGCCGCCGTAGCGCTCGAACTCCTCGCGCGAGCGCAACTGCCGCTGGCGCACATCCGCGCCGCTGGAGAACGCGCGGCCGCGGCCGCAGAGGATCGCGATCCGTGCATCATCGTCGGTGTCGAAGCGACGCAGCGCGGCGGCGATCTGCCGCACCATGTCGTCGTTCACGGCGTTCAGCTTGTCCGGCCGGTTCAGCGCGACGGTGGCGATATGGTCGCTGCACTCATACTCGACCATCTGCTCGGTCATCGGCCGCTCCTTTCGCGTAGCGCCCGATTGTGCATTACCAGGGCCGCACGTCCAGCCACGTGCTCTGGTAAGTCGCACCCTCGCCCATGTCGCTGTAAGCGTCGGAGCACAGCATGTTCACGCTGCCGTCCAGCGTCTCGTTATCAGGCCGCTGCCCGGGTACCAGCACCACTCCCGGCTGGATCTCGTCGCGCACATGCAGCACCAGGCCGATACTGCCGCGATCGTTCACCAGCCGCACGCGGTCGCCTTCGCGCAGGTTGCGTGCCGCCGCGTCCTGCGGATGCAGCACGCAATACGGGGTCCCTTCGCGCTGGCGCAGGAAAGCAACGCCGGAGAACGCGGTGTGGCTAAGGAAGTAGCCTGGGCCGGTCAGCAGCCGCAGCGGCCACTTCGCGCCTTGCGTCGCCTCCACCGGATCGGGTTGCCAATCCGGCATCGCCGGCAATCCCTGCTGCGCCAGTGTCTTCGGAATAGAACTCCAGCTTGCCCGATGGTGTGCGGAATTCCTGCCCGCCTCTGGTGGCGATCGAAATCGGGCCGGCGCCGCGCACGGCTGTCCGGATCGTGCCCGGCAACGGCGCCCTTCGCGCCCCGGAACAATTCGCGCAGCAGTTCCGGCTCCGACATGCTGAACACCGGATCGCTGATGCCCATGCGCGCCGCCAACTCCTGCGCGAGCTTCAGGTTGGACCACGCCTGCCCCTGCGGCGGCACCGCGCGCGGTGAATACTGCATGTAATAGGTGCCATAGGCGCGGAAGAAGTCCTCGGTCTCCAGATAGGTCGCCGCCGGCAGCACGATATCCGCATAGCGCGCCGTCATCGTCAGGAACGGATCGTGCACCACGGTGAACAGGTCGTCGCGCGCCAGCCCGCGCCGCGTCCTGGCACTATCCGGGCAGGTAACCGCCGGGTTGTTGGAGGCGATGAACAGCGCGCGGATCGGTGGATCGTCCAGTTCCAGCAGCGCCTCACCCAGGCGGTTGTGGTTGATGGTGCGCGTCGCCGCCGGGCCGGATGGTTTGCGCAGCGCATTGTAGTTGAACTCGAAGGACGCATTGGTGCCGTTCACCGCACCGCCGCCGTAGCGGCCGTAGGCGCCGGTGACGCCAGGCAGCAATGCGACAGTCCGCAGTGCCTGGCCGCCATAGGTGTTGCGCGTCATGCCCCAGCCCAGCCGGATGAGCGACTTCTTCGCCGCGCCATACATCGCCGCGAGCCGCTCCACATCGGCGGCGGCAACGCCGGTGATCGCGGCGACGCGGTCGGGTTCAAAGCGCGGCAGCACCTCGCGCTCTACCCGGTCAAAGCCAAGCGTATGCTGCGCGATGTAGTCACGATCGCACAGGTTATCGCGCACCAGTATATGCATTATGCCGAGTGCAAGCGCGGCATCGGTGCCGATGCGGATAGGAATGTGCCAGTCAGCATTCTGCGCCGAACGCGTGCGACGCGGATCGATCACCACAAGCGGCACGCCGCGTTTGCGGACAGTTTCGAGCTTCGCCCAGAAATGCACGTTGGTGGCGAACAGGTCGGCGCCCCAGCAGATCACCAGGTCCGACTCGATCCACCAATTCCGGATCAGCGCCGCCAATCGGGCCGACCGTGGCGTCCCACGCCGCCTCCATGCAACTGTCGCATACCGTGCCGGCCCACAGGCGGCTCACGCCCATGGCATGAAACAATCCATTCGGCAGGCCACAATTCATCTGCCCCTGGTGCGAACTATAGCAGTAGCCCAGCAACGCCAGGGGGCCTGACTTCGCGATGATCGACTTCCAGCGCGCGGTGATCTCGTCCAGCGCTGCGTCCCAGGTGATCGGCGCGAACCTGCCCTCGCCCTTCGCGCCGATGCGGCGCAGCGGCGTGGCGATACGGTCCGGCGAGTGCACCAATTCGGCGTCGCGGTTCACCTTGGCGCAGGCGAAGCCGGCGGTGAACGGCTGGTCGGGATCGCCCTCGACCTTCACCACGCGGCCGTTCTGCACATGCGCGAGCAGCGAACACATGTCGGGACAATCATGCGCACAGACCACGCGGATCGTTTCCAAGCCAAGCCCTCCAACAGCACGCCATCGATACGTATGCCGGCGCCCTTCAGAGTAATAGGCCACCTCGTCATCCCAGGGCCAGACCATTGCCCGGCCGGCCAGCCACGCGAGTATGCCGCCTCGACGAACCAGAACGGGGTGGGGACCTATGCGTCATTGGCTGGCCGTGATGGCCGCGCTGGCTTTTTCCTGGAACGCATCGGCGGCCGACTTGAGAATCGGAGTGTCGTCGGAAGTAACGACACTCGATCCCCACTTTTTTCATCTGACGTCGAACACCGAAATCCACAAGCTGATCTACAGCGGCTTGATCACCCAGGACGCCAACCTGAAGGTGATTCCCGACCTCGCAATAAGCTGGCGAAATGTCGACCCGACGCACTGGGAGTTCAAATTGCGTGAGGGTGTGAAGTGGCAGGACGGTTCGCCGTTCACCGCTGACGACGTGGTCTTCACCTATCAGCGGGCGCGCAAGGTGCCGAACAGCCCGGGGCCGTTCCTGCAGTTCCTGAAGCACGTCGCGAAGACGACCGCGGTTAATGACCACACGCTGGTCATCGAGACCGATCAGCCGGACCCGATCCTGCTAAACGAAATCCTGAATGTCTGGATTGTATCACGCAAGAATGGCGAGAACGCCACGACGGCCGACTACAATTCCGGCAAGGCGGCGATCGGCACGGGCCCGTATCGCGAGGTGGAGTGGGTGCCCGGCGATCACATCACGCTGGAACGCGTCGATGGCTATTACGATGCCAGGCCTGATTGGCAGCGTGTCATCTACAAGCCGATCACCAACGACGCTGCCCGAGTAGCCACGCTGCTTAGCGGTGATGTCGATCTGATCAGCAATGTGCCGGGTAACGACATCTCTCGGCTGAAGCAGGACCCGGACATCACTCTGGGCACGATGGAGAGCAACCGCTGCTATTTCTGGACGCTGGACGTCGACCGCGACGTGTCGCCCCAGGTCACGGATAACGACGGCAAGCGGCTGAGCAAGAACCCGCTGAAGGACGTGCGGGTACGCCGGGCCATGTCGATGGCGATCGATCGCGCGGCGCTGGTGAGCAGGGTAATGCAGGGGCAGGCCGAGCAGGCGGCGCAGTTCAACCCGCAGGGTACACCTGGCACCAGCGCCAAGCTGCAGCCGACGCCCTACGATCTGGAAGGCGCGAAAAAGCTGCTGGCTCAGGCGGGCTGGGCCAAGGGTTTCGGCGTGGTGGTGAACTCGACCAACGACCGCTATCCAAACGATGGCCAGATCAATCAGGCCGTCGCGCAGATGTGGACACGGCTCGGCCTGAAGGCGACGGTAAACACGCTGCCCAAAGCTATGTACTTCCCGCGTGTCGTCAAACTGGAATTCAGCGTGCTGCTGAGCGGCAATTCCACCGATACCGGCGAACCGCTGTCGCAATTGCAATACCTTCTGGGCACCTACGATCCGGCAAAGGGCTACGGCGCCGGCAATTACGGGCGCTATTCCGACCCGAAATTCGATGCGATCATCGATCAGGCATCGAAGACCCTGGACGACACCATGCGCAATGAGCTGCTGGCCGAGGCCTATGAGTATGCGATCGGCGACCAGGTCGTGGTGATCCCGATGCTGTTTCCGATCACCACCTGGGCGATGCGAAAGGGGATAGCGTATGGCGGCTTCCCGCAGGAGGCGACGGTCGCCTCACTGGTGCACGCGTCGAAATAATACCAACGCCTGCAGAGCGAAAGTTTGCCGCCTGCTAGCTGCAGCAAAAAGCTAGCTGTCCAGTTGAGGGAGACGCTGTTACCCAGTTCGTCGACCATCCGCTAGGCGCTGCTCGGCTAACTCTCGATATTCAGGATCGAAGGCAAAGCAATTGAAAAGACCGTGGCGCTTGATTCCGGCCACCCTCTCGAAATGCTCAATGATGCGACGAACTCCATTCTGGATTTTGGCGAACTCTTTCGGGTTCTCGATGTCGTTTGTTATATACGGAACCACCAGCTTGCGGTGCTCGACTTCGACGACAACCTGCCCACCTTCCGTCACGCCGACGCGCAACGCCGCAAAGTTGGGTGCTCTGAGCGCAGCCATCGTCGCATACACCGGCTTTTCCAGGTCGCCGTCGGGCATCGGGTTGAACGCATAGGCCCATTTTGACCGCTTATCGTGCGCATATCCGGGAGTTGTCGCGGCGAAGGTTCGGAGCGCCTCTTTCAGGAAGAGAACGAACCTGTCGCCGAATGGTTCTTTGAACTGGTTATGGCCGATCGGTGAATCCATATCCCGTTCCTGTAGCATCCGTCTTTGGGAAGCGTTGCAGCCTTGACGCGCAGGTCGCGACTTGCCGCGTGAGTTGCAATCGTAACTCGGGCTCGAACGCTGCGGCAAGCTGCTGCCACACCGGATCGTGAAGCCGCTAGACCACTGAGCGCGAGAGACCACTGAGCGCGATTGCTTGAGCAGAATCGTCAGAAGCGTGAATCGCGCTATACTTCAACGAGTAGCTAGGCGTGATCGGATTGGCCTGATCTGATCATGGCCTAACCGCGTTGCTCCAGCCGGAACGGCGCGGCGGAATACACGCCCAGGACGCGCACCTCGGATGAGAAGAACGATAGCTCCTCCAGAGCGCGCCGAAGCGCGGGCTGCTCAGGGTGACCGTCGGCGTCGCACAGGAACTGCGTCGCGACGAAGTGGCCGCCCAGCATGTAGCTTTCCAGCTTGGTCATGTTCACGCCGTTGGTGGCAAAGCCGCCCAGGGCCTTGTAGAGCGCCGCCGGCACGTTCCGGACTCGGAACACGAACGTCGTCACCAGATTGTCGAGCCTCGGGTCAGGGGTGCGCGCCTGGCGCGCCATGACGTAGAAGCGCGTGGTGTTGTGGGTGGCGTCCTCGACGTTCGGCGCCAGAATCTCAAGGCCGTAGATCTCGGCGGCCAACGCGGAGGCGATTGCGGCCTCCTCCCTGCGGTTCCACTGGGCGACCAATTGGGCCGCGCCGGCGGTATCCCCCTGAACGACAGGCGCGAGACCAAGCCGGCGCAGGCTGTGGCGCACTTGCCCAAGCGCCACGGTATGCGAGTGCGCCCGCCTCAGGTCATTCAACGCAGCGCCCTTCACCCCAAGCAGGCAGTGCTCGACGCGGTGGAAGTGCTCGCCGACGACAAACAGGCCCGATTCGGGCAACAGGTGATGGATATCCGGCACCCGGCCGGCCAAACTGTTCTCGCAGGGCAGCATAGCCAACTCGGCGCGCCCTTCGCGCACCGCGTCCATTGCGGTCTCGAACGACTCACAGGGCAGCGTGATCATGTCCGGATAGGCAACGCGGCAAGCCAGATCGGAGTAGGCGCCCGGCAACCCTTGGAAGGCGATCTTGCCGGTCATGTGCGGTGTGCCGGCGCCAGCAACCGGCGGGCGCGCTCCAGGTCCTCCGGCGTATCGACGCCGAACAGCCCATATTCGATCCGAGCACAGCCGATCCGCATTCCAGCCTCCAGCGCCCGCAGTTGTTCCAGGTGCTCCCGCAACTCGAGCGGCGATGGGGGCAGCGCAACATAGCGCTCGAGCGCGGCGCGCCGATACGCGTAGATACCGATATGGTGCCAACGCGGCCCATCGCCCCATGGGATCGGCTGGCGCGAAAAATACAACGCCGGCGCCACCGTCTGCCTTTCGGCGAATGCGCAGGCAGCCTTGACGAACGACGCGGTGTTCGCCTCCGCCTCGGAGGCAATCGGCAGCACCAGCGTGCCGATGTCGCACGCCGGATCCTCCAATGGTGTAATGACCGGCCGTAGTTGCGCCCCGGTGATCGTCGGTACATCGCCTTGCAGATTTACCACGACATCGTGCCGCCCGTCCGGATCAAGCCCGGCCAAAGCAGCACACACCCGATCCGACCCAGATGGCAGGGCGGGATCGGTCAACACCGCCCGTCCGCCGGCCGCCCGCACGGCATCGGCAATGACCTGATCGCCGCAAGCGACGGCAACCGGTCCAAGATCGGCGTCAAGCCCGCGTTCCAGCACATGCACGATCATCGGCTTGCCATAGATGTCGGCCAGCGGTTTGCCCGGCAGTCGCGAGGAAGCCATGCGGGCAGGAATGATGACGATTGGGTTCAAAGGTGATGGGGGGTTCACGGGTTGATGGGCTGAGGCCTAATCCCTATGGTGCCGCGCACCTTATGGAGGCGAACGGCCGCGTGCAACGTGGTGCCGGCGCGTCTCCGCGCGCTCGGGTTCGGACGGGGAAGTCACGTCGCATGGACAGTATGGAGGTCAACAAGGGGATAGCCGCGATCCTGGTCGCTGGCATCCTGTTCTTTCTCACTGGCCTGATCGGTGACTCCCTAGTCCGCGAGCGGCTGCCGGAAAAGCCGGCCCTGGCGATCGCCGCGGCGCCCGCCCCGTCAGGCGGGGAAGCCAAACCGGCCGGCCCGGCGCCGATCGAACCGTTGCTGGCCGGCGCCAATGTGCAGGACGGCGAGCAGTACACTCACAAGGTGTGCATCGCCTGCCACACCTTCGACAAAGGCGCCAAGCCAGGGGTGGGGCCCAACCTGTATGGCGTGGTCGCCGGCCCACATGACCATGAGCAAGGGTTCAACTACTCACCGGCGCTCCAGAAGCTCAAAGGCCAGCCCTGGACCTTCGATGAGCTGAACAAGTGGCTGTACAAGCCCAGTGCCTATGCCCCGGGCACCCGGATGTCCTTTGCCGGGATTACCAACGACAAGCAGCGGGCCGATGTGATCGCCTACCTGCGCACGCTGTCGGACAATCCGGTGCCGTTGCCGAAGCCAGAGGAGGCGAAGGCGCCGGCAACCACCACGCCTACTCAGAGCACGGGCGGTGGCAGCAACACGCCGGCGACGCAGCCGAACGCGCCGGAGGCATCGGCCAAACCCGGGGGCGCGCCGGGCGGCGGCCCCGCGGCGGGCGGTTCGGCATCGGCCCCTGCCGCGCCCACCGCACCAGCTGCGCCTGCCGCGCCCACCGCACCAGCTGCGCCCACCACGCCTGCGAAGCCATAGCCTCGGGCCTTCGGGTGCCAGGCAATCCGGAGGCCCCGGCCGATCTCGACGCGCTTCTCGCGG
Source organism: uncultured Alphaproteobacteria bacterium (assembly GCA_963758595.1). GTDB lineage: Bacteria > Pseudomonadota > Alphaproteobacteria > Acetobacterales > Acetobacteraceae > JAMXLO01. Next base: position 68,798 of record CAVWWB010000016.1, on the reverse strand, counting down.
CCGCCGAAGCGGCGGCGGACGTCGCTGGCGCAGTTGTCCGTCCGTTCTTCCGCAGCGACTTCGCGGTCGACGCCAAAACCGACCGCTCGCCTGTAACCCTCGCTGATCGCAGCGCCGAACGGGCCATGCGAGCGGTGCTGGCCGAAAGGTTTCCGGACCACGGCGTGTTGGGCGAGGAATTCGGCCTGGAGCGGCCCGATGCAAGGCTGCGCTGGGTGCTGGATCCGATCGATGGGACGCGCGCCTATGTCAGCGGCCGACCTACATTCGGCACCCTGATCGCGCTGCTTGATGGCGCAACACCTGTCATCGGTGTGATCGATCAGCCGGTGACGGGAGAACGCTGGGTCGGTGCCGTGGGCCGCCGCACGGTGTTTCGGGGTCCGTTTGGCGGCAGGCCAGGCTGCCGGCCCTGTGCGTCACTCGGCCAGGCGGAGCTCTCCTGCACCAGCCCGGAGATGCTGGGACCGGACCAGCCGCGCTGGGAGCGTCTGCGCGCCTCGGTCCGTCGGAATTACTGGGGCGGCGACTGCTATGCCTACGGGCTGCTGGCACTTGGGCAAATCGACGTGGTTGCCGAGTGCACGATGAAGCTCTGGGACTGGGCGGCGCTGGTGCCCGTGGTGGAAGGCGCCGGGGGGCGTGTAACCGACTGGAATGGCCAGACGCTGCGGCCGGACGGCGACGGACACGTCCTTTCCGTGGGTGACCCGGCGCTGCTTCCGGCAATCGTCGCGCTGCTTACCTAGTCTTCAGTTGTCAGAAACGCTTTGTCGGCACATGTTCGTGCGCCATGCGCACCATAGCGGCTCTGTTGCTGTTCGCCTGCACCGCCACCGCGGCTTGGGCAGACGAATTCCCCGATCACCCGGAGCGGCGCCATCGCCATTCTGGCGAACCCGGCTCTGCCAGCAGACTTCCCCTACTTCCCTTATGTAAATCCCAATGCGCCGAAAGGTGGCGAGGTCACCCTCGCCGCGATCGGCACGTTCGATAGCTTCAACCCGTTCATCCTGCGTGGCACATCAACCGGCGGCTTGGTCAGCCCGTGGGTGATCCTGCCAGGAGGCTCGGGATCTGGTTCATCGATCGGGCACATCTGGGAAAGTTTGCTCACGTCATCCGCCGACGAAGTCGCAACGGGCTACGGACACATCGCCCAGACAATCGAATTGCCGAGCAACAAGCTTTGGGTCGCGTTTGAACTGCGCCCGGAGGCGAAGTTCTCCGACGGCACGCCGATTACCGCGGACGACGTCGCCTGGACCTACAACACGCTGCTGACGCAGGGGCGGCCAAGCTTCCGCATTCAGATGGCCGATGTGAAGGACGTTGTCGTCGAGAGCCCCAGCCGTGTCGTGTTCCACTTCAAGTCGAACGAAAATCGAGAACTGCCACTGATCCTTGGGGGCATGCCGGTGCTGCCCAAGCATTTTTTCGAGGGCCGTGATTTCACCAAACCGTTGGCCGATCCGCCGGTCGGCTCCGGCCCGTACCGCGTGGCCAGTTTCGAACTGGGGCGCCAGGTGGTGTTCGAACGGCGTCCCGATTGGTGGGCGGCCAAGCTGCCGACCGCCAAGGGCACCAACAACTTCGATCGCGTGCGGGTCGAGTATTTCCGCGACACGACAGTCGCAATGGAGGCCTTCAAGGCCGGTCAGATCGACCTGCGGAGCGAAAACATCTCGAAGAACTGGGCCACCTACTACGATTTTCCCGCCGTGCAAAAAGGCCTGGTGATCAAGGGCGACTTCAAGCACCACCTGCCCACTGGTATGCAGGGCTATGCGATGAACACGCGCCGCCCGGTGTTCGCCAATGCGCTGGTGCGGCAGGCGATGGACGAAGCGTTCGACTTCGAGTGGGCAAACAAGAACCTGTTCTACAACAACTACGTGCGGACGGAGAGCTATTTCAGCAATAGCGATCTTGCGTCATCCGGCATCCCGGAAGGCGACGAACTGAAGCTGCTGGAGCCATATCGCAAGGAGCTGCCGCCGGCGCTGTTCACCGAGCCATTCAAGCTGCCGGTGACGGACGGGTCCGGCAATAACCGCGAGGAATTGCGGCGTGCCCTGAAACTTCTGGAACAAGCCGGCTGGACGGTGAAAGATCGCAAGCTGGTGGACAAGGACGGCCAGCAGATGAGCTTCACAATCCTGCTGGATGAGCCGTCACTGGAACGCCCTGCTCTGCCTTACGTGCAGCAACTGCAGAAGCTTGGCATCGATGCGCGGGTACGCACGGTCGATCCGGCGCAGTACCAGCATCTGACCGACGACTTCGACTTCGACATGATCATGATGGTTTATCCGCAGAGCGACATTCCGGGCAATGAATTGCGTGACTACTTTACCTGCGCTGCGGCGAAAGCGCAGGGCAGTGCAAACGCGCCCGGCATCTGCGATCCGGCGGTGGATGCACTGGTCGAGCGCGTGGTTACCGCGCAGGACCGCCAGACGCTGAAAACGGCGGCACGCGCACTGGATCGGATCTTGCTGTGGCGCTGGTACCTGGTGCCGAACTGGGACAGCGAGTCCTTCCACATCGCCTACTGGGACCGCTTCGGCCATCCGGACAAGCCGATCCGCGAGGGCTTCAATTTCGATACCTGGTGGGTGGACGGCGCGAAGTCGGCTGTCATCGAGGCGGCGAAGCAGCAGTGAGGCTGCACCGAACTTCCCCCTGGCCCTGGTCGCGCGGCACCCGTCTCACCTAAATGACCGCCTATCTCATCCGCCGCCTGTTGCTGGTGATCCCAACTCTGTTCGGCATTATCGCCATCAACTTCGTCGTCGTACAGTTCGCGCCAGGTGGCCCTATCGAGCAGATGATGGCGGAACTGCACGGCAAGGGTGACCTGTCCTCCCGGCTTGGCTCCGCTACGTCCGAGTTCGGCGGAGCGGGGAGTTATCGCGGCGCCCGCGGGCTCGATCCGCATGTGGTGGCGGACATCAGGAAAATGTTCGGCTTCGACAAGCCACCGCTGACGCGGTTCCTCGATATGGTCGGCGGCTATCTGCGCTTCGACTTCGGTCGCAGCTTCTTCCGCGATCAGTCGGTCCTGCAGCTCATCGCGCAGAAGTTGCCGGTTTCGGTCTCGCTCGGCCTGTGGTCCACGCTGCTGGTGTATGTCATCTCCATCCCGCTTGGGATCGCCAAGGCGGTGCGCAATGGCAGCCGCTTCGATCTCGCGAGCAGCGCGGTGGTGCTGACAGGCTATGCTATCCCGAGCTTCCTGTTCGCCATCCTGCTGGTGGTGCTGTTTGCTGGCGGCAGCTATTTCCATTGGTTTCCGCTGCGCGGTCTCACTAGCGACGGCTCGGCCAACTGGAGCATTCCGGCGCGCATCGCCGATTATGCCTGGCACATGGTAATGCCGACGCTCGCGGTGGTGGCGGGCGGCTTCGCGAGCCTGACGATGCTGACCAAGAACTGCTTTCTTGAGGAGATCGGCAAACAGTACACGGTGACGGCGCGTGCCAAGGGAGCCGGCGAACGGCGCGTGCTGTACGGCCATGTATTCCGCAACGCGATGCTGCTGGTGGTCGCCGGCTTCCCACAAGCGTTCATCGGCATCCTGTTCACTTCGGCCCTGCTGGTCGAAATCGTTTTCTCGCTCGATGGGCTGGGATTGCTCGGTTTCCAGTCGGCGATCCAACGTGATTATCCGGTGATGTTCGGGACGCTCTACATCTTCACGCTACTCGGCCTGCTGATGCAGATCGTTGGCGACATGCTGTACACGATCGTCGATCCGCGCATCGACTTCGAGGCTCGGAGGTGAAGCTCTCCCCGGCGGCGCGTCGTCGGCTGGCGATCTTCCGCGAGCACCGGCGAGGCTACGTTTCGTTCTGGATCTTCCTGGTAGTGTTCGGCACCAGCATGTTCGCCGAGTTCATCGCCAACGACCGGCCACTGCTGATCCATTTCAACGGACACTGGTATTTTCCGGTACTGCAGGACTATAGCGAGGATACGTTCGGCTCGGATCTGATGCCGACCGAGGCCGACTATTCCGATCCCGACTTGCGGCTGATGATCAAGGCGCACGGCTGGATGATCTGGCCGGCGATCCCCTACGATTACGCGACGAACGTACGGGACCTCCCCACCCCCGCACCCTCCCCGCCCACCTGGCAGAACGTGCTGGGCACCGACGACGAGGCGCGCGACGTGCTGGCGCGCGTGATCTACGGCGTGCGACTATCCATCCTGTTCGGCTTCTCGCTGACCGCGATCACCTCGGCCATCGGCATCATCGCCGGCGCGGTGCAGGGCTACTACGGCGGACTAATGGATCTGTTGTTCCAGCGGTTCATCGAAATCTGGAACGGCATGCCGGAGCTTTATCTGCTGATCATCCTGGCCAGCATAATCACCCCGAGTTTCTGGGTATTGCTGGTGTTCCTGCTGCTGTTCCGCTGGATGAATCTTACTGGCCTGGTGCGCGCCGAGTTTCTGCGCGGGCGCAACCTGGAATATGTCCGGGCGGCGAAGGCTCTGGGCGTCTCCGATATCACGGTGATGTGGCGTCACATTCTGCCCAATGCCATGGTGGCGACGCTCACTTATCTGCCGTTCATCCTCTCGGGTTCCGTCACCTTGCTTTCGACCCTGGATTTTCTCGGCTTCGGACTGCCGCCGGGATCGCCGTCACTAGGCGAATTGGTCGCGCAGGCGCGCAGCAATCTTCAGGCACCATGGCTCGGCTTCACCGCCTTCTTCGTGCTTGGCGGCGTGCTGACACTGCTGATCTTCATCGGCGAGGCGGTGCGTGATTCGTTCGATCCTCGGCGATTGCCGGTGAGCAGATGAGCCTCATCAAGGTTGCAGGCTTGTCCGTTGCTTTCGGCGCGAAGCGCGTCGTTAACGACGTATCGTTCACGCTGGAGCGAGGGGAAACCCTGGCCCTGGTGGGCGAATCGGGTTCCGGCAAATCGGTGACGGCACTGTCGCTGCTGCAGCTTCTACCGCCCGGCGGCGCCAATCCAACCGGCAGCATCCTGTTGAACGACGAGCAGATGATCGGCGCCTCTCGCGCGACGCTGCATCGCGCCCGCGGGGTGCTCGCCGGCATGATCTTCCAGGAGCCGATGAACAGCCTGAATCCGCTGCACCGCGTCGGCCGGCAAATCGCCGAGGCGATCACGCTGCATGAACGGATTCCGGCAAACAGCCTGCGGCAACGCGTGGTGGATGTGCTGAGCGAGGCGGGTTTTGCCGATGCCGAACATCGGCTCGAGGCCTTCCCGCACCAGCTCTCGGGTGGCCAGCGGCAGCGGGTCATGATCGCGATGGCGCTCGCCAACAACCCATCGCTGCTGATCGCCGACGAGCCGACCACGGCGCTCGATGTCACCATCCAGGCGCAGATATTGAAGCTGCTGACCCGGCTGCGCACCGAGCACCGAATGGCGCTGCTGCTGATCACGCATGACCTGCAGATCGTGCGCCGCTATGCCGACCGGGTTTGCGTGATGAAGGATGGGGCGATTGTCGAATCAGGCCGCGTCGCCGAGGTGTTCGAGGCACCAATTCATCCATACACGCGCGCCCTGCTGGCGGCAGTGCCGCAGGGGCGCCCGGCACCGCTGCCGAACGACGCGCAATGCCTGCTGAAGGCTGACGACGTCAAGGTGCACTTCTCGATTCGCCGCGGCGTGCTGCGTCGGACGGTGGGGCACGTTCGCGCGGTGGACGGCGTGTCGGTTGCGGTGCGCGAGGGTGAGACGGTGGGCCTGGTCGGCGAATCAGGCTCCGGCAAGACCACGATGGCACTGGCGTCACTGCGTCTGCAACACGCCGATGGCCGGGTCATATTCGGCGGCACGGATATCGAGACGCTCGCACCTCGCCAGATGCGCCATCTGCGATCCTGCATGCAGATCGTGTTCCAGGACCCGTATGGCAGCCTATCGCCGCGATTGCAGGTCGGCGACATCGTCGCGGAAGGGCTCCGCGTGCACGAACGTAACCTCAGCCGTGCCGAGCGCGAGCGCCGGGTGGCGGCCGAACTGGAGGAAGTGGGACTGCCTGCCGATTCGGCACAACGCTATCCGCATGAGTTCAGCGGAGGGCAACGGCAGCGCATTGCGATCGCACGCGCGATGGTGCTGAAGCCGCGCTTCGTCGTCCTCGATGAACCGACCAGCGCGCTGGACATGTCGGTGCAGGCGCAGATCGTCGAGCTGCTGCGACGGCTACAGCAGGTACACCGGCTGGCGTACCTGTTCATCAGCCACGACCTCAAGGTTGTGCGCGCGCTCGCGCATCGGCTGGTGGTGCTGCGGCACGGCCGCGTCGTCGAAGAAGGCGATGCCGACACGGTGTTCGCGCGGCCACGCGAGGAGTACACGCGCAAGCTGATGGCGGCTGCTTTCGCGTTGGATTAGCGACGTCACCAGGCCTCGCGCCCTGTCTTCGGCCGCAGAACGGGGTTGGTGTGCCGCGCGCGCACCTCTGCTTCATGCTTGTCGAACATGGCTCGTGCCGCGGCGGAACGCTTCTCCGTCAGCTCGTCGCGATGCTCGGTGCACCAGTTGAACGATTCGATGCGCGGGACGTTGTCGCCGGAGAAATGCGGCATCACGTAGCGGGCATAAAGCTCGTAGGAACGCTTGGTGGCTTCCCAATCGGCCCAGTTGTGCGCCTGCTGCAGGAACACGCCGAACTCGCCCTGCTTGGTCCGCAACCTTTCGATTAACGCGATCGCATCATCCGGCGTACCGATGACGCCGTACTTGTTCTCGACGAACCATTCCGCCGCGTCCTGGCCCGACGGAACGATGAAGCGCGGCTGGTTGTTGTTCAGATAACCGAGATAACGCTCGAAACCGAACCTCACGTTCTCGAAAGCCTTGGCGCGCGTCTCAGCGATGTGCATCGGCCCGACCAGGCGCAGCCGAGTGGGATCCATCGTGCGCCCTTGCTCGGCCGCGATGTCGCCCGCGATCTGCCAGTTGGCGGCCAGCGCGTCGAAGCCGAACGGATTGGTAGCGGCAACGCAGATCATGCTGAGGTCATATTTGCCGGCAAGCCGCCCGCCGGATGGCGTGACCGCGCTCACCACCGCGACCTCGGGATGCGGACGTGTATACGGCCGAAGATGCGCCCGTGCGTTGACGAAGGTGTACCAGTCCGTCTTCTCGGTCACCACCTCGCCGCGGAAAAAGCGCAAGATGACATCCAGCGCCTCCGCCATGCGGTCACGCTGGGTGTTCGGATCGATGCCCAGCATCAGCGCGTCCGATGCCAGCAGGCCGGGCCCTGCGCCGAACATGACACGGCCGCGGGTGTGATGATCGAGTTGGATGATGCGGTTCGCCACCATCAGCGGGTTGTGATACGGCAGCGAGATCACGCCAGTGCCGAAGCGGATCGATCGGGTGCGCTCCGCTGCGACGGCGATGAACAGCTCCGGCGAACTGATCGTCTCCCAGCCGGCGGAATGATGCTCGCCAATCCACGCTTCGTGAAATCCAAGGCGGTCAAGCCACTGCATCAGCTCAAGATCGCGGTCCATGCACGCGGCCGGGTTCTCGTCCATTGGATGGAAAGGCGGAAGGAAAATGCCGTGCCGAAGCTGAATCTGGGTCATGGTGATCTCTCGAGTTTGGTTTGCGCCATTGTTTGCTCGACCGCCCGTCAGCTGCAAGGATCCTCTATGCTTGACCGTCGATGAGGATGGAGGCGGTTGGGCATCTGCTTGACCACCTGACCTGAGCAGTATCTCCTGTGATGAACGAAGCCAAGGAGAGAGCGCCCATGCACGATACGGTCATCCGGGGCGGTACGATTGTCGATGGCACCGGCAAAGCGGCCTTCGCCGGCGACGTCGCCATTGATGGCGATCGGATCACGCAAGTCGGCGGCCAGACCGGTCCCGCAAGGCGCGACATCAAAGCCGATGGGATGCTGGTAACGCCCGGCTGGGTCGACGTGCACACCCACTACGACGGCCAGGCAACATGGGACAGCGAACTGGCGCCATCATCCTGGCATGGCGTGACCACGATCCTGTTCGGCAACTGCGGAGTGGGCTTCGCTCCCGTGCGGCGCGAACATCATGCATCGCTGATCGGGCTAATGGAGGCGGTAGAGGAGATCCCCGGCATCACCCTGTCGGAGGGCTTGAGCTGGGACTGGGAGAGCTTTCCCCAATACCTCGACGCCCTGGCGCGCATGCCGCGTGCGATCGATGTAGCGGCGCAGGTGCCGCATCATCCGCTGCGCGTCTACGTCATGGGCGAGCGGGCGATCAGGCGCGAGAAGGCCAGCGCCGAGGACATCGAGACAATGCGTCGGCTGACGCGCGAGGCGCTGGAGGCGGGGGCGTTCGGCTTTACCACCTCGCGCACCAACTCGCACAAGACACCAACCGGCGAGATGGTGCCCGGTCGCTATTCGGAAGTGGAAGAATTACTTGGCATCGGAGCGGCGTTCAACGGCCTGAAGCATGGCGCCTTCGGAGTCAACAGCGACTTCGACATCGAAGGCGAGGAGCTCGCCTGGATGACCAGGCTCGGCCAGGAGACCGGACGCCCGGTGTGGTTCCTGCTGACCGATCGGCCAACCGATCCGGTGCGCTGGCAGCGCCTGATGGCAGGTGTGCGCGGCGCCCGTGCGCAGGGCGCGCACGTCACCGCACAGGTGGCCGGCAGACCGGTCGGCGTCATGCTGGGTGTGGATACGGCACTCAATCCGTTCTCGATCCGGTCCAGCTACCAGGAGCTGCTGAAACTGCCCGCCAAGGAGCGGCTCGCCCGACTGCAAGACCCTGCGGTGCGCGCGGCGATCTTGAATGACAGGCCGTCAGACGATCTGGTACGCCGGCTATCGCAGTTCCGCATGCAGATCACCACCCGCTGGGATCGGATGTTCGTTATGGGCGATCCGCCGGACTACGAGCCGGAGGCCTCGAACAGCATCGCCGCGATGGCGGAACGTTCGAACCATACGCCGGACGAGGTGGCGTACGACTATCTCGCCGGGGGGCTGGACAGGTTTCTGTTCTTCCCCATCGTCGGGTACAACGAGGACAACCACGACGTCATCCGCACTATGCTGACTTCGCCCGAGACGTTACTCGGCCTGTCCGATGGCGGAGCACACTGCTCATCGATCAGCGACGCGTCGTTGCCGAGCTGGATGCTGACCCACTGGGGTCGCGATCGGAAACGCGGCCCTGGACTGCCGCTGGAGCTGATCGTGAAGCGGCAGACGAGTGAGACAGCAGACTTCTTCGGATTTGCCGATCGCGGCCGGCTGGCGCCGGGCCTGAAGGCCGATGTCAATGTGATCGACTTCGAGCGGTTGCGCCTGCATGTGCCGGAAATCCGCTACGACCTCCCGGCGGGAGGCAGGCGGCTTGTTCAGCGCGTCGATGGTTACGTTGCGACGCTGGTCGCCGGTACGCCGATATTCGAACAGGGCGAATACACCGGGGCGACACCGGGACGGCTGGTCCGGGCGGGATAGGCCCGCCCGGGGCTACCCTATCTGGCTTCTGCGTTCAGCGTTGCCGATAAGTGCGATGGCATGCCGCGCAGGCATCGCCAACCACCTTGACCTGCGCCGTGACTCCCTCCGCATCGCCTGCCTTGGCAAGTTGCGTCAGCTTTTCGGCGGCTGCCACGAAGTTGTCCGCCGCCTTGTGAAAGCCTGCCGGATCCGACCACACCGGCGGCAGCGCTTTGGTCGGGCCCTTGTCGCTGCCCGCCGGGAACGTGGTCGGGAACTGCTTCATCCAGCGTGCCATCGCCTTGGCCGGATCCTCGAGCTTGGTCACATCGCTCTTGGCCGCGACAGCGGCACGAATGCCGTTGAAATCGCCGCTCAGCAGATCCTGTCCTGCTTGCCGCGTTTCGATAATGTTGAACTCCTGCGCCCGAACAACGCCTGCCGTGGCAAGCGCCAACACCGCCGCAAGCAAAAGCTTACTCCTCATGCAGTTGCCCCTCTCCCATTAGGTACACGCCCAGTGACTATCAAAATTGCGGACTCCGGCAGAATCCGATGGCACAGATACCATCCGCCGGCCACATGGACCGCATGAACAGAATTGCTGCTGTCGCTGTCTATTGCGGTTCCCGGTCAGGGAACGATCCCGCATACCGGGCTGCCGCGCAAGCGCTCGGCGAGGGGCTGGCGAAAGCCGGTATTCGCTTGGTCTACGGCGGCGGCGGCATCGGATTGATGGGTGTGCTGGCCGACGCGGTTCTGAGTACCGGCGGCGAGGTGGTCGGGGTCATCCCCGAGTTCCTGACCCATCGTGAGGTCGCGCACGCAGGCATTACACAACTGATCGTCACGGACTCGATGCACAGCCGCAAGCAGCGGATGTTCGAACTCGCCCATGCATTCATCTCGTTGCCTGGCGGTCTCGGCACCCTGGACGAGACCATCGAGATCATCACGTGGCGGCAACTCGGCCTGCACAGCAAGCCCATTCTGATCTGTGATGTGACCGGGTCCGCGGCGCCGTTCCTGGCGGCGATCGAGGCGGCCATCGCCGCCGATTTCGCCAGCCCTGACGCGCGGCGGCTCTACGAGGTAGTCCATGACCCGGCTGCGGTGCTCAGCCGACTGACCCATCTGTATCCCGGGGACCATGCCGAAACGCAACGTTTGTAGCGGCGCCTTGCCCGACCCGGTGCCCAGGGCTATATGCGCGCCTTGGCCGGAGTGTAGCTCAGCCTGGTAGAGCACTGTGTTCGGGACGCAGGGGCCGGAGGTTCGAATCCTCTCACTCCGACCAGGCCAATCTGCTGAAATTCTACCTTTCATCAACAAAACACCCAGCGCTACACAGTGCGCTAATGGGAACAGGCACACGTTGCTGGTGTGGAACTCGGACTTGACGAATATCGCTTTCGAAGCCTCTCAGAAGACCAGATTGGAAGCACCATGGTCGCCCCGACTCCAGCGACGAGCGTCCGCTCGGCTACCAGCATCTGATCGTCTCTGTCATCCGGCACGGAATGCGCTACGCAGAAGAGCACTATGCGGAGGTTGTCGGCCGAACACGGGCCATCAGATCAATCCTGTCTAGCGATGGGCTATCCCACTTCGCGATACCCTGCGGCCGATCAGCAAGCGTCTTAGTTAGTGGGCGGCAGCGTGTTCAAGCATTGGCTGGTCACAGCACAATTAACATGCCCGTATTGTGGGACAGTTGTTCGATCAACACCACGCGGCATGTATGTTGGGGACATTTCCAACGGGGCGCCACGTTGAGATTGGGTTTTCTGGTTTTAGAGAGCCTTTGCTGATCTGCACGCGGCGCGTATTTTGCTGTCGCCGACACGGCATAACATGTCGTTTGGGGGACATCGATGCGGGCAGACTACGTCATTGTTGGGGCCGGTTCGGCGGGCTGCTGTCTGGCCAATCGGCTCACCGAAGACCCCAACAACCATGTCGTGCTGATCGAGGCCGGCGGGCGCGACTGGAACCCGCTGATCCACATCCCCGCCGGCTACATGAAGCTGCTGGAACATCCCACGCTGACTTGGGGCTTCAAGGCCGAGGCCGATCCTGGGACCAATGGCCGCGCCATCAATTATCCCCGTGGCCGCGTCCTGGGCGGCTCGAGTTCGATCAACGGCATGATCTATGTACGCGGGCAGCCGGAGGACTTCGACCACTGGGGGCAGTTCGGCAATCGCGGCTGGTCGTGGGACGACGTCCTGCCCTATTTCCGCAAGGCGGAGAACTGGGAGGGCAAGGAAGACGCGGTGCATGCCAAAGGTGGTCCGCTCTTCACCTCGCATGGTCGCGACAAGCCGTTGTTGTGCCGTGCCGCGGTAGAGGCGGCGGTGGAAATCGGGTGCCAATACCGTGAGGATGTCAACGATCTGGCCGCGGGTGCCGGGGACGGTGTCGGCTGGGTGCAGCAGACCCGTGGCGGCCGGCTGCGCGCGAGCGCAGCGCGCAGCTATCTGCGTCCCGCGTTGAAGCGGCCGAACCTGCGCCTCATCACCGGCGCTTTGGTGCGTCGCGTGCTGTTGGATGGCACACGCGCGATCGGCGTCGAATATTCGCGTAAGGGCGCCACCGAGCGGGTCGATGCGGCGGGCGAGGTGATTCTGTCCGCCGGCGCGATCGGCTCGCCACACATCCTGCAGCTTTCCGGCGTGGGTGATCCCGAGCATCTCGAGCGCATCGGCGTCGCCGTGCACCATGAACTGCGCGGTGTTGGCAAAAATCTGCAGGACCATTACCTGGCGCGCGTATCATGTCAGGTGCGGGGCGCACCCAGTTTGAATCAGCAGTCACGCGGACTGGGGCTGGCTGGGCAGCTGCTGCGCTATGTTGCTGTCGGCAGCGGCATCCTGACCTATGCCGCGTCCCTGGTGGCGGCATCGGTAAGGGTGCTGCCGGAATCGGCCACGCCCGATGTGCAGGCGCTGTTCGCGCATGCCAGCTACGCGCCTGGCGTGTCGCGTCAGCTCGACACGGTGCCTGGGATGACCTGCGGCATGTGGCAGATGCGACCGCTGAGCCACGGGTATGTCGAGGCCCGCACACCGCGGGCACAAGATGCGCCGAATATCAATCCACGTTATTTCAGCGACTTGACCGACTGCCGCGCCGCAATCGGTGGGCTGCGCTGGATCCGTCGGTTGTTCACCGCGCCGGCGCTGGCGAAATACGTTGTCGCAGAGACGTCACCCGGCCGCGACGTAGAGAGCGACGATGAGCTGCTGCATTATATAAAGCAGACCGGCGGGACTGTGTTCCACGCCACCTGCACCTGCAAAATGGGTCACGACCTGCTGGCGGTGGTGGACGACCGGCTGCGCGTGCATGGTCTACAGCGGCTGCGCGTGATCGACGCATCGGTGATGCCGGCTGTGACGTCGACAAACACCAATGCGCCGACCATCATGATCGCCGAGAAGGGCGCCGCCATGGTGCGCGAGGATGCACGCATGGCGCTGGCTGCCTGATATCAGCTGTCCGATGACTCTGACCATGCGCGGAATCGATTCCGTATCGCGTCATCGCTTACCCAGTAGGCTCGCTGCCCATTCCGTCATAGCTCACTCAAGCGAGAATTGTTGCTCGTAGTACTTGATCATCTCCTCGCGCTCTTCCTCCGTCAGGTCATCCGGGTCGCGGATAGGGTATACTCGGCCGCCGCGAGCCCGATGAAACTGATATTTCCCAGCGCTGACCCGACCGATCGGTGTTAAGCCGAGGACTCTGATGCGAGCGCGGGTACTGCTCACTTGTCGTCACTCTACATCGACGCGCACGCGCCGCCCTGCCCGATCTATCGTCATCGTCGCAACCTTATCACCCTGGATATCCAGAAGATCCCGCAGGACAGGATCCATGTCCCGCCACAGCTCATCCTCCGATCTTCCCGTAAGCATAAGGCTACCCATCTGCCGGCTGCGCGCGTGAATAAGGCCAGCGTTGCCATGCACGATTTGGATATCGATTTCGATGCCACGCAGCATCCGAAGTCCCTACGCCGCGATTGGTTTGCCTTGCTCCCCTGTGACCCATCAGTCAATTGGCGCGCCCACGCCGTCAAATCATCCAGTCGGCGGCCTTCCGCAGCCGCAACGTCAGGTTCCGACCTCCACGCTTCGCGCATAGAACCATTGCGAACTCAGAGGTAATCGGGTCAGGCTTCATGACCTATATTTTGCTGCAAAGCAGCATGGCCGCTCGGCCACGGAGATCTGTTATGCGCTCAATCGCAGCCGACTGGTCGATTCCCGAACGCGAACAAGATGAGCCGGGGAGCTCGCTTTTGAATATCGGCACCAAGCTTCGGAAAGCTGGATCAGCTCGGATCGCACGTTGTCAAGCCGGCGGCCCTGCCTCAGCTCTTCCCGGCCGCGGATCACACCAGCCTTTCGTGCAGGCCGACGTCGCGGCCTTCATCAGCGCGTTTATGCGTATCGGCTAGAAAGTGTGCTGTCGAGGGAGCCTGCCGGGCTCCCTCCCAACACTGCCCTGCAAAGATCAGGGTCGTCTGCCTTCCACCGACGAGTAATAAGCATCGATGCCGCGACCGTAGGGGGCCACCCCCCGGCCGCCCCCTTAAAGCGGCCCCGACCAAAATTCTGCACGGCGCTGGCTCGGTATGCGCGACAAAATTTCAACATCTGATTCCGGCTTAGGAACGTCCTGCATCAGAGGAGGAATGGCTAAGGTGGGCGACTACAATGTCGGCCTGGGAAGATTTTGAGTCTTGATCGTTGCCGCCGGTCGCGGGCTGGATGTCCGACCACCTCCGCACATCACTCTTTCAACGTTGATCTGTTCGAAGGTGAGTTTCTGCATCGCGACGGGTTTGGTTCGTGACAACCGATCGTTCCGGGCCATGTGAACTATGCTACGTTCTGCGGGGGCTTGCAGCAGCACTGAACGATCCTGGTGTTCGCACCAGGCATGGCAGAGTAGCAGGCACTGTTCTTGAACGCCCCTTCTTACGGGGTGTTGACGCCGCTCTGCAACCATTCGGTAACTTTTCGGCAGCAATCATCGTCGGATGGCCGAGCGAGAGACCGCTGTGGTTATCCCTTTCCGGTGGCAAGCGTGTATGTGCGCCGGCCGCATTGCGCTGTGGTGGCATATTAATCCCGCGACGGGCCGCCCTGTTGCACGATGGGTAAACTTGCCACCACGATCGGGTCAGCTCGTTTGCCGGATTAGAACCCTGCTGGTGGGACGTGGTTGAGTATCGAAACCGTGTGTTTCTTGGCAGCGATGCCCGCCCCGGGATTGTGCAGAAGGCGAGCTGCACCACGCTTTCGCAAATTCCCGAGGCGCTGCACGCTCGATCGTGCAGCGACCGCTGGAGCGTAATGATCGAAACTGATCGCATCACCCTCATGCGCCTAGTCGCCGAAGTGTGTGCGTGACAGCTGGGTCGCCGCTCCTTCGATAGGTGGGGTGCCACCGCCGCGCCCCCTTAAGCAGCCCGGACCGAAATTCAGTGCGGCGCGGGCGGTATGCGCGATCAAATTCCAGACCCGGTTCATTCTCGTAACGTAAAGGCATCGAGCGAACCGGGGGAACGGAGCCTCGATCGACCGAATGTCCGCATGGCGCACTTTACTGCGATGCATCTGTGGGAAGCTGGGGTGGGGCAGCTCGCAATCAGGGGCTCCCGGGCGTCCACCCTACCGACCGGACGAAAGCCGGGCTAGGGCCTGTTAAGATTTAGGGATTCTCATCCGCGGCTCGTTGTGATTCAAGCTGTGGATGGAGCGATTTGGTACCGGCTGATGCCCAATGGGCAAGGATGGAGCCGCACTGTTTGGGGAAAACAGGCGATCTTGGCCGCAGCGGCAACGATAACCGGTTGTTCGTCCAGGCGGTGTTATGGAACGCCCGAAGGGGTAGCCCGTAGCGCGACCTGCCGCCCAGCTTCGGCAAGTGGAACTCGGTTACCACCGTTTCCGTGACTGGATCAGGGCGGAGGTGTTCGCGCGGCTGTTCGCGGCGGTGTCCGACCACCGGTTATGGAATACGCCATGGTTGATGCCACGATCGTCAAAGTCCACCGCCACGGTCAGGTCGCAAAAGGGGACTTAAGATCAAGCGATCGGCCGCTCAATGCGCGGCATGACGACAAAAATCCTGGCGCTGACCGATGCGCTCGGCAATCTCGTGCGCTTCGTGCTGCTGCCCGGGCAGCGTCACGACACGGTCGGCGTGCCGCCTTTAATCGATGGAATAGCATTTGACGCCCTGATCGGCGACCAGGCTTTCGACAGCAATGCGATTGTGGCCGAGATTGACGCCCGTGGAGCGAAGGCCGTCATCGCTCAGTATCCCCGCCGCGCACAACCCCTGCCGTTCGATAAAGAGATCTATAAGTGGCGCCAAGCGGCGCCATCTCATCGAGACTTCTTCTGCCAGCTCAAGGACTTCAAGCGGATCGCCATGCGTGCCGACAACACCGATCAGAGCTTCGCAGCCAGATCATCTCGCTGCTGCGGTCATTGCGCTCCGATGAATTTCAACAGGCCCTAGAGCGCGAGGCAGATTAATTCAGGTTGATTGCGCAAGGATCGGACATTACGGTTCTCTTCCTGCCGTTCACGCCTTTAGGGGACACGGATGCGCTGTAGCCCGGCTCTGATAGTGATCGCATTTCTCTACGCATTACCCGGGCACTCGGCCGGATGGGCTGGGCAAGCTGCTCGAAAGCAGCGATGCAGCGATCCTACAGCAGGTCACCCCGGCGGTGGTGGATCTCGCCATCTGGAAGGAGCGACCACCTACCACGCCTGGTGGGGAACGAAAGCGGGTAAGGACGCATGGGTCGGGCTTCATCGTCGATGAGACGGGTCTTATCGTCACCAATAGACACGTCGTCGACGACGCGGTCGAGATTACTGTCGTCTTCGACGGCGGCGAAAGAGCCACCGCCAAGCTGATTGCCGTCGCCCCAATGGTGGACCTCGCAGGTCCTGAAGGTTGATGTTGACCGGCGCCTCGCTTCACTGAGGTGGGGCAACAGTCTCGGGCTGCGCCTCGGCGATCATGTCTTTGCCATCGGGAATCCGCTCGGGCTTGGCATGTCGGTGTCCGGCGGAATTGTCAGCGCACTCAATCGCGACATCCAGGACACGCCCTTCGATCACTACATTCAGATTGACGCCGCAATCAACCACGGCAATTCCGGCGGCCCGTTGGTGGATGTGAATGGTGAAGTCGTCGGGGTAGATACCGCGCTCTACAACCCGGATGAGAAGGGCGGCTTCATCGGAATTGGTTTTGCCATCCCGGCCGAGTCAGCGAAATACGTCGTCCGTCGCTTGGTGGACCATCTGCAGCCTGGCTGGTTGGGCGTGAGGCTCCAGGATATTTCATACGAGCTGGCTCTCGCATTGGGCGTGAACGGGACGAAGGGCGCGATCATAACAGCGGTTGACGAGCACGGCCCCGCTAGGGCGGCGGGACTGCGACCGAGCGACATCCTGCTGGCGATCAATGATCTCAGGTTTGGAGATGCCCGCGCCATCATGCGTGAGATCGTGCAGACGCCAATTGGGCAGACGGAGAAATTGACTGTGTGGCGAGGTGGGAAGGAGCAGATGGTGACCACTACCGTCGCCGAGTGGCCAAGCCCGACGGTCCACCCCAGTTCGCCGAACACAAGAACCGTCGCTCATGTGACCGAGGATAAACCCGATGCCGGTGTGAAGCTCGCCCCTCTTACCCGAGAGGCCCGCAGAACATACGCCATCGACCCTGGGGTGAACGGCGCGCTGGTCACCTTCGTGGACAAGGACTCCGAGGCCCGTGACCTGGGCATTGTTCCGGGCGACGTATTGTCCTTTGTCCAGGACACCCCCGTGGTCAATCCGAAGGACGTGCAGTCTGCCCTGCAAGCGGCATACGAGAAGCGGCTCCCGTTCCTGGCCGTGCTTGTGCAAGGGAAGACCGCCCCCCGATGGGTATCGTTTTCCCTCGATGCGAGTAGCCGCTGAACACAGTCGATGATCTGATTCGACACTGACCGGAGCCTACAGGAGGGCAACACGCTATCGGCGGGCTGATAGCCCTTCCGCGGCTTCGGGGTGTGAAGCCGTTCCTTTGGTGAGTAGGGGCCGGGCGACCCCCTCCCCTTAAAATGACCCTCGGCCGAAATTCTTTGGTGCCCTCGCACCATGCCTTTTGGTTCACGCTGGTGCGAGCCCATCGCTGCGTGAGATCGCCCGGCGCATGCGCGACGGTTCCTGGAGGCGCCGCGCCGGCGCGCATGGACGAACCTGGCGCGATGCGGTAGCGGATCGAGCCATGACGAACTGGATCGAGACCCACCGCGGCGCGGTGCCGCCTTGGCAGTGCGACGTAACAGAGCACTTCACGGTTGCCTACTACTTCGATCGGATCGAGGAGGCGGATGCGAACCTCGCTGACGCGCTTGGGATTGGTGATCTGGCGCACCGCTTGGATTTTTCCCGCCGCATCAACGCGCGCTTCGAGCGCGAACTCCGCAAAGGTGCCAGCTTCCATGTTGAGAGCGCGGCAATGGGCGTCGATGACGGGCTGCGGCTGGGCCATCGGTTCGTCGATTCGGCAAACGGCGAGGTAGTGTCCTGGTTCGACGTGCATTGGGACCTGTCGGCCACGCCATTCACGCCGCAACAGCGTGGCTCGATAGAGCAGCGGCTCGCAGGCTGGGGCGGCCCGGTGACGGAACAGCGGCCCGAGCCGACCGCGTTCCCCGGTTTCATCCCCACCGCGCGCGGCCGGGTCAAACCCAGTGATATTGACGCCCTGCGGCCGGTTCTCCCTGGAGCGATGGCGCATCGCTTCTCCAATTCCTCTGCGCAGCTTGGGGCGGCGATCGGCATGGATGCGGAGCTGATGCATCAGCAGCGGCGCGGGTTCTCGACCTTCGAGCTGATCCTCCGCACGGCGGCGCCGTTGGTGCTCGACGTGCCTTACCTAGTCGAGACCGGCATCGCGCATTTCGGCAACACGTCGCTGCGCATGATCCACCGCATGACGGACCCGCGCACGGGTGCCGAGGTCGCGCGGCTTAGCCAGTATGGGGTCAATCTCGACCTGGACGCACGTCGCCCGGCGCGCTGGCCGGACGATGTTCGCACCAGGGCCATGGCACTGCTGGTGCCGGTCGGCGTAATGACCACGGCAGATCCAAGCCCAGTTCGGCATATTTGGGTTAGTAACGCGTAAGGATCAGGGCCTGCGCGCGCGCGGCAGCATGAATGCGGCTGGCATCTCGATCAGTGTCAACAAACCTCCCGCCGCCGCGGCTCGGGCACCCGGCTGACATGCAGGAGATTGAGTTTCACCGTGCGCTGCATCGTCCCGGCACGATCGTGGATATCTGAGCGCACGACGGCCGGCTGACGCTGCCGCTGGCAGAGTTGCCCCGCTCAGCGGTCGTGGCCTTCGAACCGCTGCCGTCAGCTTTCGCCCGTCTGCAGCAGTCCCTCGCAGCGACCTGGGGCGGCGCGGTTCCGCCTCACGTCACCCGAGGCCAGAGGCGGTGGCAGATCGCACCGGCATGACCACGCTCTCTGCGCCACGGGTCAACGGTATTCTGCAGGAGGAGTGGGCCTCGATCACCAAGGACTACACTATTGCATGCGGCCGATCCCCGCATCGAGACGATCGAGACCTGGTCGGTGCCCTTGCTCCGCCTTGACGATATGGGTCTCACGGAAGTCACTGCAATCAAGGTCGATGTTGAAGGCGCTGAACTAGAGGTGCTGCGCGGCGCATGGCTGACCCTGCGCACCTGCCGGCCGTGTTTATCGGTTGAAATTGAGGAACGCCATCGGACTGGCAGCACCAGAGCCGTCCCAGAACTGCTGTGCGAGCTGGGTTATGAAGGGTGGTTCGAGTTCTTTGGCGACTGGCGGCATATTGAACAGTTGGATATCACGACGATGCAGCGCGCCTCTCCGTCACCGGCGGAGTTCGCGGTGTCGCACCCCTACGTGTTCAGCTTCTACTTCGTGCCGAGCGAGCGTCGAGAAGAACTGGCCTGCCTGGCGCGGCTCCCATGATGATCGTGCTGCCGCCACGCTGGGAGCGAACCGTGATCACCCAGCGCGACGCGATCGCCAAACTGCTGACGGGATAGCCCAAGCTTGCGCCGCGAGGCGGCTGCGATCATCGCGGCAGAACTACCGATCGCCCGAGCGGCTGGCGCTGCTGTCGTTGGCCGAGCACGGCGAAACACCCGGTGTCGATGTGGCGACGTTGCAGTTCAGGGAAGACGAGGTGCTCGGGAGTTAGCTCCGCATTGGGCGCGGAATTGCTGAGCGATCCGGCCCAGCATTTATGTTCCAGTGAAGGGGGGGCACCCCGGGGGTTGGAGTGCTTAAAACACCCGGACCGGAAATTCGGCGCAGCCCTGGCAGGCTATGCGCGACAAAATTCAAGAATGTAGTTTCGTTTTGCAACGACTTCCGCTCGCGCTAGCCGAACCGAGTTAGGTGCTGATAACTGCGCCTCTCGCCGACCACGCTGCGATGCCGGACACCGGGCGCCGAAACGGCGACGGAAAACTCGGCGCAGCGGAACCACAGGCACCGAGATGCCACCGCGCCGTGACGTTGACGATGAGCTGAGGCGGGCACGTTCAGGCAGTCAGGTTGAGCCGACCGGCCTCACTGGGTGCTGGGCGCTCTGACTCGCATTGGTAGCCGCTCCCTCCCCGGCGGTAGCGGGAGCCTTTGGCAACGTCACGTGCTGCCCCAGCGCCTTTGCTGCTGCCAAGATCTGTTTGCCGAGGGCCGAAACCGTGCTGCTGTCTACGCCGCGCGACTGGTCGTAGGCATACTTGGCCAACATCTGGCGGAGGGCCGCCTGCTGTTGCGAGGAATTTGACGACGAGGCTTGCGCGTTTGGTTGCGCCGCGGCCTTCCCTTCGGCTTTCGTCGGAGGCGGCGGAGTGGGCTGTAAGTTGGCGCTGACCGACCCTGCAATTGTCATGGAGACCACCATTTCGGCTGAGTGAAACTAGCCGCCACTTTTTGCCGGTCATGTTCGGTATAAGTCCGTCCCTCTAAATAAACCGTTAGCCGGGCAAGTCAGCCATCGCCGTTCCGGCCAGCCCGGCGCACGATTTCGCGTAACAGCTGTTGCGCACGCTCGCCGGCGCGCCGGTGCGCCTACTGGTCATCCTCGGGCGCGTTGCCGAAGATCGAGGGCTTACGCTTCGGCTCGGCGATCGCCGAGCGTTCAACCGGTGCAGCTATCCTCGGAATTTCCCCAGATGCATCACCGAGCCGGAACACCGGCCCCAGCCGCTTCTTCATCGGCGCCGGGGTAACGATCCGGTTGGCGATTGGCGGCTGCTTCCGCTTCTTCCTGGGCGCCCGCTTCGGCCGGTAGCTGGTGGTGACGATCGGCATGGAATGGCCACCAATCGGACCACATTAGAGTCCGGTTGTAAAACCAACGCTCAGTTGCGGGCTG
Organism: uncultured Alphaproteobacteria bacterium; assembly: GCA_963758595.1. Lineage (GTDB taxonomy): Bacteria > Pseudomonadota > Alphaproteobacteria > Acetobacterales > Acetobacteraceae > JAMXLO01. The sequence continues at coordinate 47,861 of CAVWWB010000016.1, read as the reverse complement.
GAGTGCCTTCACCGTCGATAATCCGCCCTTCCCGTCGCTAATTGACCTAGTGGGAGCGCATCATTGCAGCTGCTTCGCAACGCCGCGCATGTCTCGTCCGGCAATGTATGCGGCTTGCTCAGTCACACAGCAGCACGTCGAGCACGTAGTAGCACTTCTTGCCGCTGGCTTCAGTCGCAGGCGGAGGGGTGAAGGAAGCGCGCTCGGCCGGCGCGATGCCATACCCGTTGACCACCCACGCGCCCTGCTGGACGCCGCTGGCGACCAGGACCTGCGCCTCGGCGGGAGAGGCCGCGTGGCCATTCACGACGTAGCCGCTGGCGAAGCTCGGGGTGCTGAGCAGGCCGAGACCCAGTGCCAGGACGGTGGTGGTGATCAGGGTCTTCATCATGGCCGGCTCCCCATTCGCGTCAGCAACTGCTGACGCGAGGGACAATGCCGGGCCGATCGGCTGCAGGCGCTGAAGTGCTTCGGTGAAGGATTTCACACCGGCACGCCTTCTTCGTTCGCTGCGGGCGCACGGCAGAGCGCGCACTGCTAGTGGGTAGATGCTGCGGCCCCGGAGACCATCCCCGGAGGCCCTCAGCCGACCAAAGCACCAGGCCAGGCGAGCAAAACTCGCCGCCGCAGCAAGAGCAGGATGTCAGGCAGACCGCCTTACAGCGCTGAAGTGCTTCGGTGAAGGATTTCACACCGGCGCGGGAGCGCTTTCAGTGCATTGGTGTCGGAATGCCAGGGCCAGCAACGTCCTCGGATTGGACGGTCGGAACTTCCCAACCTGTGCCCTTGGTCACAGCGCTGCGGGCTTAACGCAGTCATTTTGGCCAGACCGAGAAGGAGGACACGATGCTTCTACTGGCGCTCGCGATGGGCACCCTCGTATGGGCGGTGATCGGCTATGCGCTGCTTCAGCCAAATCCGCCGGCTTCCGTGGGAGCTGACGAGGGCGCGCACGTCTGACGGAAGACATCGCGCGACCCCTCGGTTTGGCAGGTAGCTATACGGGCCAGCTCAGCATGAACCGCTATCAGCAGGAGAACACGAACCCCCGATCTCCTGCGCGAACTGGTGCAAGTCTACCCTTCAGGACCGAGGCGAACTCCGGGCACGAGACAGCCTTTATGCAAGCCGAACCACGTCTAGCCGCGCCCGGCACACCGAGCGCTGCGCGGAGCCCGGCGAGCAAGCCGCGTCGCTGAACGCGGCAGAAATCCGTTGGTCAGACGCTTGGGTTTCGGACGGGGTTTCTGCATAACACGCCCGCGCCGGGCCAGCACAGCGACCCAGCGCGGACGCTTGTGTGCGATCGTTCCAATGCACGCGTAGATGACGGAAAAATACGACCTTAATATCAGGTCGCGTGGGAATAGTTGTTCCGGCATAATGGGAAAGAAGCCTATCTAAGGTCAAGCCATGAACGACACCTCTGACCTCGCCATCGCGTTGCGTCACCTGGTTCAGCAGCATGGTCTGCCCGCCGTGCTGCAGACGCTGGCGCTTGTCATGGGCGACACGGGCAATGTCACGGGTGGCATTGTCAGCGAAGTTGCCGCCGTCGAGGAGTGGCTGGCGTCGCAGCCCGGCCAGGGGGAGAGGCAGTAGGACCAAAGACCCGACGCGTCTGTTTGCCTGCCACGCCGGCTAGCGTGACGGGCCGCATCGTCTGGGCACGGCTGAAGGTGCCTGCGTCGGCGTTGGCTTATGGCTCGCCGATGATGCCGTGCGTGGTGCCCAAATCGATCAATCTGGAGAGGAATTCGCCCAGCGCTGCAACGCCATTACAATTCAGCGAGTAAAATATAGAGCCACCATCATGGCGAGCAGTGACAACGCCGGCTCTGGTCATCTGCTGCAGATGAAAGGACAATGATGACGGCGCGACCATCAGTTGCGTGGACAGGGTTCCAGCCGAGAGCCCACTTTCCCGACAGGGCACCAATCTGCAGCAGATCTGCAAACGCAGCCTGTGGCCCAATGCCATCGCCACCGAGGCCGCAGCGTTAACATCTGCGGTGGTGCAAGCGCGCGTGTCCGTCTCGCTGCGAAATTCAATGCCAGTGTCCATAGATCCCGCGCAATGTGCTGTGTTTGCTGTCCAGCACCGAAGGGCCAGTGCTTTTGGGGATATTAACCAAAGGCCCAACGCAGGACAATAAAAATTGATAATATCCACGCTTCTACATATGCGTCCGATCACGAGAACTTAGGAGTGTTCTCGCACAACCTAGAATAGCTCTATCATCAATCAGGGCAACTTCTTTGGGCGCACGGCGCACTCCGCAGATCCCTGTGCAAGGCCGTGTGCGCCGGCTACGTCGCCGGACCGCTGAGTCGCTCGACAAGTCAGCCAAATCCGCCGGCTCCCGTGGGAGTTGACGAGGGCGCACACGTCTGACGGGAGACGTCGCGCGCGACCCTAAGCCCACCCGAGGTGCTGCTGGGTGGTTATCATCTGGTCGGCGCCCGATCGCGAGGGGGGCCGTGCGCCCCTTGCGATGAGCCGCTCGAAAAAAAGCCCCAAGGCTGACCCTGGGGCCAAGTCAGTTGGCAGCGGAACTGTCACCGCCATCGGCGTAGGCGGCGCGCAGCAGCGCGATTGCCGTCCGCGGCGCGATCCTGAACCCGGGCCGAACGTCGAAGAAATTCCGTTCAGCCCCCGACATCGAGGCTTTTTCGCTCCGCTTTCGGCGTCGTCATCCCGAAGGTAGCAGCGGCAGCACGCGGTATGATGTCGTGAGGAAGACCGCGTGGCTGGGGCCATGGGCGGCATCTTGTTGGCCGCTGGCCTGGCGGCTCCTCGGCGAGCGCCAGTCGACAGTTACTCTGCCCCCGTCACACTCATCAGCCACGAGCGAACCTGCCACAGTGCCCTCGTCGCCAGCACCGGCGCCATCCGCGCCACAATCAACGCCGCCGGCAGCCCCCCCAGCAAGGTCGCCAGCACCGATCTCATCGGCGCCGTCACCCGCACCGACGGTAGCGGTCCCAACTGCGCCAGAAGCCGCACCATCGACACCGCCGCCGGCACCGTCAACCGCGGGGTTGTCAGCATCGCCATTGCCTGCGTCATCGGCGCCACCAGCCCCGCAGGCTGCAGCTCCAGCCACATCACCTCCGCCGCAGGCCGTGCCGCCGCCACCAGCGGCAGCATCCCCATCAGCGTCAGCGCCCTTACTCGCTGCCAGCACAGTCAGACGTCGGCGTCGCTGACCCCGCTGCCGGCTGAAGCCGGCATGTCCACAGCCCAGCGCCGTCAGATGCAGGAGGCGCTTCGTTGTCTGGGTTATTATCGAGGCGCTGCGGATGGCATCTTCGGGCCGCGGATGGGCGCTCGGAAATCCAGCCGGTTTCAGCACGCGATCGGCGACGACACCACAGGCTCGCTCACGGCGGAACAGGCCAACCGTTTGGTGACGACCCGGTGAAGTCGAGGCTCGCCTGGTTGCTAGAGGGGTGTTGTTGTAAGCTCATGAGATCGTGGGGCCGCGTCGCCGGATCTAGGCCGACCGGCTGATCAATTCGCCACTCCGAGGAGTTATAATATTCCCGGACCGTGGACCGTGATCCGCGGGCCCCACGATTGCGCGTGTTAAGTCCATTCGCACCGTCGGCTCCGCCGAAGCCGCCAAAGCTAGGGATTACCCAGCTCGCCTATCCGAGAGATTAGCGGCGCCAGGCCGCTCGCCTGCCGGCCCGTGGCGCAGCGGCGTGACTGATCCAACTCGACCGGCGATCCGCCGCAAGCTTCTGCCCACCCTCAAGCAGGTGGCGCCGACAATGACGGGCTCCTACGGTGCGCAGCAACAAGTTGAGCAGAAACAATGCCCCGTGGCCGTCTAGCGACAGCTTCGTGTGCGTGACACAGTAGGTTGGCGATGAGCAGTTCGCGAAAGGCGGGGGAACATAAAGAATGCCACACTATCTAGGTCACGCTGGCAATTCAAGGATACGACGGCAAAAGGTTTTCTTGAACGGCCGCAGGACCGCACCGAGCCTGCCAAAACGTTGGTAGAGGGTTTCGGCGGCAAACTGCTCTGCTACTACTTTGCCCTCGGTGAATACGACGGATTGGGCATTTGCGAGTTCCCGAATGCCGAAATCGGTGGTTGCATTCTCAATGAAAGCTTCAGCCATCGGGCGCATTTGCGAGGTTTGAAACGACGGGGCTGCTCGCTGCAAAAGAAGCAGAAGCTGCAATGAAGCGCGCACAATCAACCAATGTGAATTATCGGGCGCCTGGCACTTAGGATTTTCAAGGGCGGGGGCGCGCGGGCGTCGGAACAACACGGCTGTCGGTCGGCAACCGGCCAGCGTTATCGCCCAGTGGCGTTGCCGCTCGCACGTAGTGGTGGATTCCACCTGGGTACCGCAGCAGCGGCAGCGGTTGAGGACGCGCTCGCGTGCTACGTCGAACTGAGCTGGGAAGCGGGTCTAAATCAGCGGTGCGGCTACGCAGCTAACGCCTAGCACCCGGCAGAGAGCAGACAGCACGCGGCATCATCCGCGTCGCCGTCCAGCCGCTGATCGATGTGGCACAGAGCATGGCATCGGCCAATCGCTAAGCGTCAACTACGCGCGCAGATCGGTCAGGGCGGCACCCGTGACAGCTGGCTGGGGTACGGGTTCGTATTGCGGGCGGATGGCGCACCATCGCTGTTGGGCGCATCGACGCTAGGAGCGGGAGCGGCACTATGGTTAAACTCGCGCTACTCGCGGCCGTTCCTACTCTCGCGGCTACTGAACCATCGCTTAGATCAGTGCCTCTTACATGAGGCGCCCCCTCATACGGTCGGAACCTCAACGAGCTAAGACCTGCAGCACTCGGCGGGTGTTCACTACTGGTCCGGGGGCATCATCCAACACGAACCGCTGCTGATGAACGGTAGTATGAGGGTCATGGGAGACACGCGGCGGCAGATCAATCAGCTCCGTGCACAGGTTAGTCGTTGATGGAAGAGCGGGTCACGCCAGCCGTTACGGACGTTGCCGGTCGAGTCGATACAGCCATCCGGCGCGGTCGAGAGCAGGTCGAAGCCGTGTCTGGCCAAGTCCACGAACGGCCTTTCTCGCCATCCCGGTCGCGGTGGGAATCGGCTATCTACTTGGGCGCTTTCTGAGCCATTAGCCCATCAGCGGAAGGTCACTCCGACGTAGAGCAGTGGCGGCGCGCGTCGAGGCGTGTCAACATCAAGTGGCGAGCAGATACAGTGGCGAGCAGATACTGCTATTACTTGCGTCGGCAGCTACAACGGGTCGATCGTCGAGCATCCGGCGCGAGCCTCTTGCCTCAGAAGCACAGCCAGTGGAATGCGCACCGTCTCCTCACAGATAGCTGGTTCGCATAGCTCCTCTGGTTGGAATCTATAATCGATCCTGTCGCAAACAGGGTTGGTAGCGTGCTCTTGCGCCGGCTTCTGGACACTCGGTCGGCGATCGTGACCGCCGCCGTGGCAAGGGAATCGGAGGAGCTGTCCGATCAACTTCGCGGACGTGCGGCGCCGGGCCGATGCGGCCGACACGCTTCGCCCCGGGCGCGGCCGGCGAGTGCTGCGCGCGGACCATCCGAAATTGTTACCAGCGAGCCGGACCCGGCGCGGAATGACCAGGCGCAATTAGAAGCGCTGTGTCTTTACCTGGCACCTTCAGCACCTCGCCGACCATGCTCCTGGCACATCCTGCCCTGGCGGCGATGGGGCATTTGGCGTTGCGGTCCAGCGGCATGGCTCTGCGACACCGAAGCCCTCTCACGATCTCCGCGATAGGCGCGTTCACCATCTGTTGCTGATCCGGCACTTTGCTTCGCCCGGCGCGTTCACCTTCGACAACTTGGGAGTGCCTGAACGCGATGTCGTTGTCCTGGTCCAAGCTCCTCATTGGCCGCCCGGTCGCCAATCGTGAGGCAGAGGGGCGGAAGCTTGACGTGCTGACCGGCCTGCCAGCCATGGGGCTGGACGGGTTGGCGTCAGCCTCCTACGGCCCGGAAGCCGCGCTGACCATCCTCGCCGCCACCGGCGCATCCGGGCTCGGCGCCATCGGCCCGATCACCTGGGTCATCCTGGTCCTGTTGGCGATCCTGTTCTTCTCCTACTGGCAGACCATCGAAGCCTACCCGAACAACGGCGGCTCCTATATTGTCGCGAAGGATAATCTCGGTACCAACGCTGGTCTGCTCGCAGCGGCGGCGCTGATGGTGGATTACTTGCTCAACGTCGCAGTGGGCATCTCGGCGGGCGTGGGCGCGCTGACCTCGGCCATCCCGGTGCTGCACCCGTACACGCTATGGCTGTGCCTCGGCATTCTTTTGTGATCACCGTGACGAACCTGCGCGGTACGCGCGAGAGCGGCCTGGCCTGGGCAGTGCCGACCTACGTGTTCGTGGCCAGTCTGGGCCTCATTCTGGTCTGGGGCACCTACAAGCTGATGGCCTCTCATGGCCAGCCGGAACCTGTAGTGGCCCCCCCGCACATCCCGGAGACCAGCGAAACTGTCACGCTCTGGCTGCTGCTTCGTGCCTTCGCCAGCGGCTGCACTGCCATGACCGGGGTGGAGGCGGTCAGCAATGGCGTCAATGCGTTTACGAGCCGAAGGTGCGGCACGCACACGGCACGCTGGCAGCGATCGTTGTCATTCTCGGCCTGCTCCTGCTTGGCATCGCCCACGTGGCGCGCGGCTACGGTGTCATGGCGATGGACCAGACACAGGAGGGTTATCAGAGCGTCCTCTCCCAGCTGGTGGGCGCAGTCTATGGGCGGGGATGGTTCTACTATGTGACCATTGGCAGCGTGCTCGCTGTGCTCTGTCTTTCGGCAAACACCTCCTTCGTCGACTTCCCCAGGCTGTGTCACTTGGTGGCCGAGGACGGCTTCCTGCCCCGCCCCTTCGCTGTCCCAGGACGGCGGCTGGTCTATTCGGTCGGCATCCTGTTTCTGACGGCTGGGGCAGGTGGCTTGCTGACCGCCTTCGGCGGCATCACCGACCGGCTGATCCCGTTGTTTGCGGTTGGCGCTTTCCTGTCATTCACCCTGTCCCAGGCGGGCATGGCCGTGCATTGGTGGCGCCGCGTGAGGCCGGAAGAGCAACAGCACTCGGCCCCTGTCCGGCACCATGCCTATGGCAGCCGCATGAAGCTGGCGATCAACGGCCTTGGTGCGGCCGCTACTGGCATCGCGCTGGCGGTCATCCTGGCCGCCAAATTCGTCGAGGGGGCTTGGCTGACGGTGATCGTCATCCCCTGCACGATTGTCCTGTTGCGGCGGTCCGGCGGTACTACGACGAAATTGACCGGCAGGTTCTGACCGGCGCCGTCGGCAGATCAACTTAGGCATCATGGCCCACCCTTGTGCTGGTGCCGATCAAGCGATGGGATCGGCTTGCCCGCAAGGCGCTGGAATATGCGCTGCGGCTGTCACCCGATGTCACGGCGCTGCACGTGGTCGCGCTGGAGGGGCCTGACGGCAAGATCACGAGGCCAAGCTCCGTGCGGAGTGGCACGAATTCGTCGAGCAGCCGGCCATGCGAACCGGTCTTACCCCACCGCGATTGAACTTGGTCTCGTCCGAGTTTCGCAGCATCACCGCGCCGCTGCTGCGTGCCATCGAAGGCGCCCAGAAGCGTCATCCAGGCCGTCCGGTCACGGTTATCGTGCCCGAATTGGTCGAAGGGCGCTGGTGGGGTTACCTGATGCATGCCAACCGCGAGCGGCGGCTGCGCGCCCGCTTGCTCCGATATGGCGGCCCGAACGTGGTCGTCTCCTCCGTCCCGTGGCAGTTGCAGCCGGCTGGTCCGGCGGACGCGATCGCGGAAGAGGAGCCAACCGCCGCTGCGGCGATACCGCAACAAAGATATACCCTTGGCTCATCGCCGCGTCTCTGTGCAGTCTTATGCCGAAGGCTTTCCACGTTTGCAGCCTCGATGGCGTGGACTGACGCCTCATCTCTCGGGGACGCCCCCTACTGTAGTTATGAGATACCGGCCAGAGAGCCGGCGCCTTGCTCAAGGGCAGTCGTGGTTGCAACGGCTGCGCCGAAGCGGGCAGCGGCGCCCAGGGACCACCGGCGAACGTTTGCGCTGCTGCGACCCGGGTCATCTTCGCCAATGGGCGCGACCCGAGCGAGCATGAGGGACCTGGTCTTGCGTCTCTGCCGCAAAGGGTCTGGCATGCGCACCAAGCTGGCCGCGCGACATGCGGAGATCGCCGAACTTGCCAAAACCGCGCTCAGTCTTACAGGCACAAGCCAATTCCGCGCAGTCGCGCATTTCGTGCTTATCTGAGATCCCCGGCTCACTCCCTGGCCGGCGGGATGCACGCCAACGCGCTGTGTCGGCAGTCCTGCGCCGCGATGCTTCCTCCGAGCCTGACGACCGGCTGGCGATCCCTTGGTTATCGCTGTGATTGCCTTGGCATTCGGCCCTGTCTCGGGCTGCGCCTCGATTGCCGCCGACGAAGCGAGCCAGCCATACCAGAAGTTCCCCGGCCGCTGGCGGTGGTGGCGGCACCGGCGGGTGACTGACCGCCTCCCGACCGCCCGCACCACGCACCCGGGCTTCCTTGCGTCCTCGTTGGTCAAAGTAGTAACGGGCAGAGGTGGAGCGACTGGTCCCCTCGCGATGGCACACCGGCATGCCACCTAGGTAGTATTTGGACCGCCATAGGCGCCTAGCGAGCGGGGATGCTACGGTAAACCCAACGGTTCTTTCGATGAAGGCGATCCGCTTTGAATGTACTCACACGGAATCACGTCCGTACTTGTGGAACCGGGGATCAGACGATGATTTTCGCCCACGGGTTCGGTTGCGATCAGAACATGTGGCGCTTCGTGGCCCCGGCGTTTGAGAGCGAGTTCCGAACGGTGCTGTTCGATCATGTCGGCGCAGGCGGCTCGGATCTCGCGGCCTACGAACCGGCCAAGTATGCGACCTTGTCAGGCTACGCTGACGATCTGGTTGAAATTGCGCGCGAGCTTCGGTTGAAGGATGCCGTCTTCGTTGGCCATTCAGTTAGTGCCATGATCGGCGTGCTTGCCTCGCTCAGCGCGCCCGATCTCTTCAAAAGCTTGGTGCTCATCGGTCCCTCGCCGAGATACATCGATGATGAGGGTTATGTCGGCGGATTCAGCGCGAAGCAGATTGCCGAATTGCTGGATTTTCTCTCGGACAACTATATGGGCTGGTCTGCCGCTATGGCACCGACGATAATGGGAAATGCGGATCGGCCGGAACTTGGTGAAGAACTAACCAATAGCTTTTGCCGCACCGATCCCGAGATAGCCAAGGCTTTCGCGCGGGTCACTTTCATGTCCGACAATCGATGTGACCTTCCGAAGGTCACGATACCCTCGCTGATCCTTCAGTGCAGCGAAGATGTTATTGCCCCAAGGGAGGTGGGCGAATACGTCCACCGGAATACGCCCTACAGCAAGCTGGTGCTCATGCGGGCGACAGGTCACTGTCCCAATCTTAGCGCACCGGAGGAAACCATCTCCGCCATCCGTGCCTTTGTCTGAGCGCGCGCACCAGTCGGAAGCGGATCTTCCGACCGAGGATTTAGAGGACCTCTACGAGAATGCACCGTGCGGCTACCTGTCCGTCCTGCCGAATGGCCGTATTTTCAAGGCCAATCAAACCTTTTTGGACTGGGTAGGATTTTCCCGGCAGCAACTGGTTGGCAGGCGATTGCACGATTTGCTTCATATTGCCGGCCGTATTTTCTTTGAGACACATCTTGCTCCACTACTGCGCATGCAGGGGTTTTTCAATGAGGTCGCCCTCGATCTCGTGACCCCAAAGGGCAGTCGCCTGCCCGTGCTGGTCAATGCAAAGGAAAAGCGTGATGTTGACGGCCGCCATCTCTTTACTCGGTTGACTATATTCAACGCCACTGATCGGCGCCGTTATGAGCGTCAGTTGGTGGAGGCGCGGGCAGTCGCAGAGGAGTCCGCAAGAGAAATCAAGGCGCTCCATGAGGCGGAGCATGCGGTACTGCTCGACGAGCGTGCCACGGCTGCGCTTCGCGAGCAGTTTATTGCGGTGCTGGGCCACGATCTCCGAAATCCGCTGTCGGCCATCATGGGCGGCGCACATTTGCTGCACAAGACGCCGCTAAACGAGCGCGCCAAGAAGATTGTCGGCATGATGGAAAGCAGCGCCGCCCGAATGGCAGCGCTGATCGATAACGTGCTCGACTTCGCCCGTGGCCGTCTCAGCGGTGGGTTGGCTTTGAGCCGCGATACGAATGTATGGTTGGAACCGCTGCTAAGACAGGTGATTGCCGAATTGCAGACAAGTTGGCCAGATCGAGCCTTCGAAATGGAGTTCGCAATTGCAGAGCCTGTTCACTGCGACCCCGGTCGCATCGGTCAGTTATTCTCGAATATGCTGGGCAACGCCTTGACCCACGGCGCACCGGATAAGCCTATCAGAGTCGAGGCATGCACCGACGACGAGAGGTTCCAGCTATCCGTCTTGAATGGCGGCGAGCCGATTCCGACTGAAGCACTGGAACGCTTGTTTGAACCATTCTTTCGTGCCGATGTTCGGCCGAGCGAGCAAGGACTTGGGTTGGGCCTTTATATCGTTTCTGAGATCGCCCGTGCGCATGATGGCACGATCGAGGTTTCATCCAACGTGTCTGAGACGCGGTTCACGTTTCGAATGCCGCTACGCACGGCGCAGCGGTGCGAGCGGCTGAAGCTAACGGCTGCGAGACGAAGCCTGCGGCGACCTCGGGAGTGCGCCTCATGCGGCTCCGCTGCCGCGCAGCACGCAGCAATTCGCGGTTGGCCGAGTGGACGGCTTGCAGGAACGCTGCCAACGAGCACCCGCCGTCGTTGCGCCGCAACGCCCAGCGACACCGCCCCGCTCTCCAGAGACTCGAATCAGCCTGATGAGGTGTTCGGCGGACACAGAGCCAGCCAGGCCAACCCAGCACCCGGCAACGTGACTTCTGTTTGGGGTGACGCAGGCCCAAGCCATTGCGCAGCAGTTGCCAGGAGTGAGCAATGCCGCGTCGCAGCGATCCCGCCCCGCCTAGCGCCGAGACCCCTGAGAAATCTGCGGGAGATGGCGGCGCGCGCCCGGCGCCTCGCCCGCGGCATTGATGAGCGCACCACCAGAGGGCTGACCGACTTCGCCGACGAATTGGAAGCCCGCGCCGTCGCGCTACAGACCGCCCCCAAAAATCATCAACCATGAGGACGCGGCCGTTGTGCAGCAAGCCGAGGACGGCATGGGTCAACATCAAACCTGGCGCTCAGTGGCCAGCCCAGTCGTATTACGCGCGATTGCAGCGCTTGCGGCAGTCTTCCTGGCAATCTCTCGGCGTGGCTGGGACTGAGACTGTCGGTCCCGGCTTTCCCGCCCCTCAACCCGCCGCGTTTGCCGAGCGAGACGGCTGCGGGTCTTTGACCGAGTCGCTTGGACCACGCCCGTCTTTCATCTGTTCGCCAACTCTACGATGTGCTTGCCGAGCTGGTTCGGATCGCGTGGCCGTTGGGGTGCTCGGTCATGGCTGTCACCTATGCGGAGATGGGGTTGCGATGCCGAATGGCCCTTCACCAGAGCATATCCGTTGCACTCGATCTGCCGGGCAATTTCTGGCGATGTGGAGGCCATAGTGGCTCCTAACGGGATCGTGTCCCCGGCCGGCTCCCACGGGCCATTCTCGTCGAAAGGTTTGTGCCATCGGCAACAAGCTGAACCCGAACATCTCCGGGACCTTGGTTGACTGGAATACGTGAAGGCTTGTGGGCATGAGCACGGGGCCGCTTCGCGCGAGATAAAATCCGTCCTGCCTCAGCGCCTTCCATGACAGGATCGGAGACGGAAAGCCCGTCAAGGCCTCCGCTTCCTGACATGTCTCGCTATCGGCATTCTGCTCGCGGGTTGCGCTGAGAATGCGCGACCATGCGAGGAATGCCTCGCGGGTAACGGCTACTGGTATCACGACGCGAATAACCCGAGCGGTGGGGACGCACAAGCAAGCTCGCAAGCAATCGCCAACGCGATCCATGGCACGTGGTTATGGCCGTCAACAGCGGGCCGCGGCCAATAACTCGCATCGTCTTAACCACGAGCTGCTGACCGAAGCGCGCCGGAAGAAGCAAAATCAGCTGGCGATCGCCAACCGGATCGTCACGCCGGCCAAGCTGAAACAGATTAATGGGCCGGTGACCCGCCTCGGCGCGGAGACTGGACAGCTACCCAAAAGCGCTCGGTCCCCGAAACGCTCGACACGCGTCGAAATACGGAGGCCCGCCGCAGCGCGTGGTTGCGGTGGATCAGTTGTCTCTGATTTTCGTCGTCCATAGTCCAACTGCAACGCGCCATGCCGTCCGGGTGTGTCCTTCACCAATAACTGACCGGTGCGGATGAGGCGGGTTATGGGAACCTACGAGTGGCGCGCCAAGCGCGCAGCCGAGCGACAGAGCGGGAGCACTTCGGACCGCCTACGCACCGGGTTTTAGCCGGATCGCCATCGGCCAGCCTCCTCGCCAGCGCTTCCAGTTCATCGATCAGCTCCTGCACCCGACACCTGACCGCCAGGGCGCGGCAGTGGGTCAACATCTGCCGGAGCGTTTCAGCCTCCGCCCGAACGTCCGCGGCGTTGGCCATGCTCCCTCTCCCGGCCGGAGAGACACTTAACCCAATTCATTCGCCACGCCGTACCATTGAGTGGCATCGCGCAGCCGGGTTTACCTCATGCGGCAGCAGGCAGGTCGCGCACCCCCGGCCTGGAAGCACCAGCTTGATCCTCTCGGGGCGCGCCGGACGCCTCGGCGGCCACGCTCTCGACGGCCTCAGCCACCCGCCCCGGCACGAGGTGGTGGACCATGTGCCCGGCGCCTTCGATGATCTGCAGCAAGCTGCCCCGGATACTGTCCTGCAATCGCTTGGACCTGCGCTTGAACACGATCTTGTCGCCCTCGCCGGCGATGATCACCACGGGCAGGGTCAGGTCCTTGTAGTGCCCGCGCAATGCAAGCGCGCCCGGGATCATGAGGGCGCCGTCCACCAAGGTCGCGCGGATCTGCGAGGGGCGAAGCGCCATCGCCGGCGAATACTCGGCCTGGAACCGGACGGGCACCCGAGCCGGCGAGAATATCGCTCGCCTGAGCAGTGGCATCTGCAGCCAGCCGAGTAGCGGCAACACGGTGTAGCGCAGCACGTCGCCCACAATGGGCAGGGCGCCCAGCGTGACCAGGAGCGCGTCCGGCCGCAGCGTCCAGAAGTAGTAGCCAGAGACCAGCACGAGGCCCGCCAACTCGGCCTGGTGTCGCTCCGCCATAGCGAGCGCCACGATCGTGCCCCAAGAGTGGCCGACGACCACCGGCCGCTCGACACCGAGCTGACGCATGGCCTTGTGCAGCAGCTCGGCTTGCTGGGCGGCGGTCCACAGGTGCCCACGCGGACGCTCGCTGTAGCCGAAGCCGGGGCGGTCGAAGATGATGACCCGGTGGTTGGGCAGGAGCAGGTCAGCGACCCCGCTGGTGTTCCAGTCGTCCCCGGTCACGGCGTTGCCGTGGATCAGCACGACGGGGCTGCCCTCGCCGCGGTCGCTGTAGCGCAGGCGCACGCCGTCCACCTCGATGAAGGCGCCCTGGGGCGGGTGCCTGCGCTCCGTCCGGCGGGCTACGAGGTGGTTGCCGAAGGCGAGCGCGGCCAGGGCAACCGTGCCGACAACTACGGCCGTGGTGCCGGCGCTGGAGCGGGTCTTGAGTGTCGCGAGGAAGGTCATGATTATCCTTTGTGTGCGCGGCTGTGTGCGCGGCGGATCAGCGGCTCTTCGATTGCTGCGTCGTGCCAGTAAGGGCGAAGGCTGGAAGGGCGGCCGGCAGGACGGATTGGCTCGCGGCCCCGCCCTGTAGAGGGACCCCATGCTGCATCGCAGCATCACACGATGACGTATGGGCCGGGTCGCACTCGCGCGATAGAGGGACCTGGATCACGAAGCAGTTTGCGGTGGCGGGCGGCCCTCGCACGTTTCAGGCGGGAACGGAGGAACGCCGTTCAGCCGAACCGAGAAACATCACCGCAGACTGGCGCGACGCATTTGCAGAACTTGACGCACAACTTGCGGGTGACGCGGCCGAAGATGCCGGCTGCCGACGCTAACTGGATCAACCGCGCATTCGTCTACACGCTGGACGGCGATGGGCTTCCGGCCGTAGCAGGCTGCCGCCCTTCGGTCTGCATACGACCCAGGTGCACAAGAACTTGGGGACTGCCTTGGTCTTGGCGTGTCTGGGCCCCGGCCAGCTGAGGACGGTGTGTCAGGAACTCAATCGCGCTGCTAAAGTCGGCGGCGATATGTAGTAGGCCTTCGATCAGGATGATCAGCGTTCCGGCGGCTGCAATGCACAACCCCGCCACCGTGTGGTTCGTAAGAAACAGCCCTGCAATTAGCGCGACGCCACATAGCCAACTGAATAATGACGTGAGACCACGGACGGACGACAGTCGCTGTGCCGGGGGTTGGAAAACGGCCACGCCTCCGGGGTCGTGGCCGATTTCGATGTCTGTAAGGGCAAGCAAAGAATAGCTCCCGACGCAGTTTCAGCGGCGGATAACAATGCGGCCCAGCCGTTCGGCCAGTCATACCCCGCATGGCTAGTGTGGCCGATCTACAATACCATCCAGTGAGCGTTGCGGTGACTGAAGCAAAACCGGCATAGCCACTTCCTATGCCGTGTTGCATTAGCGCTCGCCGGCCGATTCGCCCAAAGCCTCTTTGCCGGTGACTGACCCCCATCACAATCGCCCGCACAACGCTCCAGGCCGACTACGTGTGCGTGCTGGTCTGGCGCAAAGCAATCACCAAGCGCGCGCTGATCTGCAGGCGCTCGTGGACGCCGGCCGCGAGGACGTGCCTCCATCGCCGGTTCCGCTGCACTGGAGCGACCCAACACCGGCGGACTGCGCGCCCGGTGCTGGCCCACTTGGCGAGCTGCCGCAGTGAGCACCATCTGAGGATGCATATGTGGACGATACGCCAGCTTTCTGCCAGCTGAGGCGCTCGCGCGAGCCTTCGGCAGAGCCGGGGCTTTGCCGAACTTCGAGCCGACCTGGAATACGGCGCCGACCAAGGATGCACCGATTGTGCGGCTCAACCCGAAAGCGGGTGAGCGGCGGCTTGAGGTGGCAAAATGGGATTTGGTGCCGTTCTTCACCAAGGAGTTGGCCAAGGCCCGCAAGCCGATCAATGCGCGCTGCGAGACGGTGGCGCGTTCGCCTCTGTTCAAAGAAGCCTTCGCCCGGCGCCGCTGCCTCGTGCCGGCCGCAGCCTATTACGAGTGGCGGCACCACCCTTCGGGCAAGACGCCATTCGCCATCGCCCGCCGCGACGGTGAGCCGGTCGCGCTTGGTGGCATGTGGAGGAGTGGCGGTCGAATGGAGAGACGCTTCGCACGTTCGCTACACTCACCACGGACTGCAATCCGCCGCTGTCGCTGATTCAGGAGCGAATGCCGGTCATCATCGAGAAGGCGGACTGGAAGGTATGGCTCAGAGAGGAAGATGGTGACGTGAGCGCGCTGCTCCGTCCCCTGCCCATGGATCGGTTGCGCATCTGGCCGGTCGCCCGGATGGTGAACAACGTCAAGAACGACAGGCCGGAACTGCTGGAGCCGCACAGCTTGCCGATTGAAGAACCCGTCCTCGTTTAGTCCAGGAGCCAACCAGCGGTTTGGTATCAGCGGCACGGTGCAAGTCACCGAGGGGCTCTCGCCAAAGAGGTGTCGGAACGCCGAAAACCGCCCCGACTCCCAAAACCGTATCCAATCGCGATCTCGGTGACGGATCGACCTCCGACCGCTGCAGGGGCTTGTCCGGGTTGGCTTCGCCAACTTCGACTCCCAAAACCGTATCCAATCGCGATCTCGGTGACGGATCGACCTCCGACCGCTGCAGGGGCTTGTCCGGGTTGGCTTCGCCAACTTCGATGCGCAGGGCGGGCGCTGCCTGGGAGCCGGGCGCCCCGGCGTTGGTTTGGCCTGTGGGAGCGGGTGGCACCGAGTGACAACTAGGATCGAAGCATGAAGCACAGGCGGTCACACCAGATGCTCGTGGGCCTTCTCCTCTCGCTGGTTCCCGCACCTGGTGTGCAGGCGCAGATCGTCGGTCCTGACTACATCGTGCCGCCCTCGATAGAATACGGCCCGCTTTTCCCTGACGTCCAGCTCCGGGCGGTCTTCCCGGACGGAAAAACCTTCCCCGACCTCATCCCGCATGGCATCCCGCAAAGCTTGGTGCGGAACTATGTCCTGGCCCGTCAGGCGCCCAGTTTCGATCTCACGCACTTCGTCAGCACCCACTTCTCCGGCCCAATACCGTCCGGTCCCGTGGTGAACCCGGCTGGGGAGGGCGAGACCCTCGCCACCTATGTCGTCAGCCTCTGGCCCGTCCTGACGGAGTCGTTCAGCCGCGTGCCTCACTACACGACGCTGCTGCCCTTGCCGTATCCCTATGTCGTGCCCGGTGGACGCTTCCGCGAGATCTATTATTGGGATTCCTACTTCACCATGCTCGGCCTGGAGCAGAGTGGCCAGCATCGGCTCGCCGTCGATATGCTGAAGGACTTCGCCTTCGAGATCGACCGCTACGCCCATATTCCGAACGGCAACCGCAGCTACTATCTGAGCCGCTCTCAGCCGCCCTTCTTTGCGCTGATGGTGAAGCTGATCGCGCAGCATGATGGTGCCGCTACCTACGTGACTTACCTGCCTGAGCTGCAGGCGGAATATGATTGGTGGATGCGGGGCGAGAAGAACGTCCGACCAGGTCGGGCCAACCGGCATGTGGTGAAACTGACGGATGGCACGGTGCTGAACCGCTACTGGGACGAACGGGCAGCCCCGCGCGAGGAATCTTACAAGGAGGACGTGGAGACTGCGGCCACATCGAACCGGCCGCAGGCAGTGGTCTGGCGGAACGTGCGGGCGTCGGCCGAATTGGGCTGGGATTTCAGCTCGCGCTGGCTCAGCGATGGCAGGACTTTGGCGACCATGCGCACGCTGGACCTGCTGCCGCCGGACCTCAACAGCCTACTGGCGCAGCTCGAACAGACGCTCGCGAGGGCCTATAGCCTGAAGGGGGACGCGGACAACTCGGCGACTTATACCGCGCGCGCCAATCTGCGCACCGCCGCAATCCAGCGCCTGATGTGGGACGTGCAGGACGGCGTGTTCACCGACTATCTCTGGGGGCAGGAGAAGACGACGAGGGCGGTCACCGCCGCGACGATCCTTCCCCTGTTCCTGAAGCTGGCGACGCCCGCTCAGGCACAGGTGGTCGCGGATACGATCAGCCACAGGCTTCTCGCGCCGGGTGGGTTGGCCACGAGCCTGATCGAGAGTGGCCAGCAATGGGACGCCCCCAATGGCTGGGCGCCTCTGCAATGGATGGCGGTGGTCGGATTGCGCAACTACGGTTTCGACGAGCTGGCCGAGACGATCGCAACGCGCTGGGTAGGAGAGAACATTGCCGGCTACGAGAAGGAGTCGAAGCTGGTCGAGAAATACAATGTCTCCACCGCTGGCGGCGACGAAGGTGGTGGTGGCGAATACGCGACCCAGATCGGCTTCGGCTGGACTAACGGCGTCCTTGTGGCGCTCGGCGATCTCTATCCTACCCTCCAGCAGGAAATCGACCGCGCTGTGCCTGCCACCCCGGCTCCGGTGCATTGAACGCAGGCTCCAGCGCATTCGAGCCTGGCATGAGCGCCCCGTTTGGTATGGCCGTAATACTTGTCCCCGCTCGCGTGCAGGACCTTAGACGAGGTGTTCGCCCAAACCACGGTGTCGCTTGCACTCTCCTGCTTTCCGTCGACCTCCGTTTTGTATCTGGCAAGTGTGCGTTGTCGCTGTTGAGGCATCCGCAGCTGGCTTGTGGACGGAGCTGGGCGCCTGGAGCGTTCCAGGTTGAGCCGACATCGAATGGGCGTACGTGGCGAGGCCGCAGTGTTGGTTGGGCGTAGACTGGGGAACGGGAGCCGGGTAGATTCTGCGTCGAGTCTACAAGGAGATTCAACTGTGATAGGCACTATTCTCATAATTCTGCTGATACTTGCGCTACTGGGAGGTGGATGGGGCTACAGATCAGGATGGTATGGCGGGTATGGACCGGCCGGCACTGGTTACAACCCGATAGGGATCATTCTAATCATACTCGTCGTATTGTTGATTATAGGGCTTGTCGGTGGTCCAGGATGGGGTTGGTATACTCGGTAGGTCTTTGCTCAAGTTGATACCGCGACAGCGACGCCCGAAGGAGCCCCAGGGTGCAAGCGCAACTGAGGCATGGACGAGCCGTACTGTCATGCTGAAAGCTGGCATCAGCACGAAACCTCGCGGGTCTGGACTAACCAGCCGCAGGGCTGGCGATCATGGTGATCGTCAATCTTCTCCATCACTCGGCATCCGCGAGAGCGACGCAGAACGAACTGAGTGCGGTTGCTCCGTCAGCATCTTAGGCCGATCCGCTGGTAGCATCCGGCAATCCGCGGTGACCCGGCCGCCATATCTCGTCCAGATCTGCGTCTGTCCTAGCAGCGGAACCAGCACGTACCCGCGCAGACGCAATCGTCCGCGATCGTCAACTGAGAGGCGGGCACTGTAGGTTTGCCCGTCCTCCGGGTTGGTGATCTTCCCGGTCCACTCGCCAGGGTCGGTCTCGGCGAGGCCCTGAATGATTTCTAAGCCGCAGCGCGAATTGCCGTTCACGTCCTTGGGCGAAGGATTTCCCGAACTGGCCGCGGCAAGGCCGACAATCCGGCCGCAATGCAGCGACCCGCAGGGTTCGATGTCGATGACGCCGCCGCGATCCTCGGTCAACCAAGGCCCTTCGATCGGTGTCGTTGATCTTTCCGCTCCGAGCGCGAGCGTCGAAATCAGCGCCGCCGTGACCACAAGTTCGATCGCAAGAGCGGTCCGCATTGCAATGGAGCCGCTCGCGGATTGCTGTAAAAAGTGATCGAGGGCGGCAAGCAGCCTCACGCGATTGCGCAGCAGGACGGGCGGCCTATCGCATTTGCCGGCTTGTGGGAGAGCTTCGCTGGCGGGGTACGTCGATGCGAAATCGAACACTACTCTGACTTCACGCCACGTTTTGGGTGAACCCTGGTGACTGCTGCCGACACGATGCGGTCGCATATCTCACTGGCCTTTCTCGCAAGTTCCGTATGCTGCTCACCAGACGAGATTGAGCCATGAAAGATGCTACTGCGAAGAGTATACACGTTATGAAATGCCTTCCAGTCATTCTGGCTTAAGCCAAGCGCCCTCATGTTTCGTCTGGCCGATTGGCGGGTGCTCTTGAACACACCGCTGCGAATAGCATTGGCAACTTCCTCAGCTTCATCGCGAGGCAGCTCCGTCGATACATCAGCTGCTCTTTCAGCTGGACCAGGAGCGCAAATTGCGCGCGTGTCCGTTGAGAGAAGTTCGACCGCTGAGATGCAGAGTATGGCCTGGGCCAGCGGTTCGCGAGCCATCTTCGACAAACCTATAAGTGAAAGGGCCGTCTGCTCACGCTCTCTCAGTCCGCCACTATCATCGAATGATGATGTCACTTGGTTCGCAAAAGTAGACGAGGATTTGGCCTGACCGAGGCTTCGGCGCTGATCCTCAGAAACGCCTCCTTGCCCTCCCGTTCGTAGATGAAGAGACCGTGCACGCGTGGCAGCTCCCTTTCGTCGTCGCTGGCGACACTGATACTCTGAAACGGTAGTGGACCGTCCACGCCATTTAGTTCCTCCCTTGCCCGCGCTCCGACTGACCTGTGCAGCTCTACAAGACCAATCGACAAGCTCTCCTACGGATCATGTCGCCTCGTTCGTCAAATCTGCACCGCCATTCCAGGAGGCGCTTATGATAACGGCTGCGTCGAGCAAGCTCTCGGTAAATGGGAGGCAAACTGTCGTGGCCCTCCGCGCCTCCTCAGACAGGGGCGTCCACCTTACGTTCGGCTCCGCACACGCCGGCTCGGCCGCCGACCACCCGGTAGCGATTTCGGTGCTGGCGCCGGCACGCGGAAGAACTGCCCTATCGATTTCAAGGTGCCAGGCGCAGATGGGCCGAGGGGCGGAGATTGCGAGCCGCCTTAGCTGATCTCCCTATTCGGGTTGGGAATTGGCTAAGAGGCGCGTCGGGAGAGGTTCCCGCCCACGATCCCCGCTACGCGGGGGGGGTAGCCCATATCGACGATCGTAGGGTCGCGGCATCGGTGATCATTTTTGCCGGACGCAAGCAACCGTCCTGCCTGTCCCGAGGACAACGTCGAGCCCACGACGGACCACGTACACTATGTGGAGGACCATGATCGAGAGCGCGAACAGGTCAGGCACTCATCAACCAAGCCCTAGAGAAGCCGACCACTGAGCAATTCACAGACTTTTTCGCGTTCGCCGCGCGTTTCCGGCGCCTCGCACTCTGGAACACATACATGGTGCGCATTCAACGACCTGGTGCGTATGTCGTCGCGTCAGAGTTTGAGTGGAAGTCAGTGGGCAGGCACGTTCTCGCCGACGCGGCGCCAATCATCATCCTCGGCCGTTCGGTCCGATCAGGCTGGTATATGAGCTGGAAGACACCGGGCCGGAAATGGACAGAAGCTCCTTCAAGGACCCATTTGCCGCCACAGGCAAGTTCCAGGACAGGTACCTGGAAAGGCTCATGCGGAACTCAGGCAAGGAGCGGTTGATTGGGCTTGCCCCGGTTTCGTGGAGAGGTGGGAGCTTGGGATCAGCATGTCGTGTTTGACGGCATGTGTCCTCCTGCATCGAGTGATTCTTTGGTTCGGCCCCCCGGCGGAGCCATTCTTCCGTCCCGACCCGCGCAGTGACGCGGCTGTCGCGCACAGCGGCGGTCAATGACGGCCGCCTCTTGCGGCCGCCCAAAGGGCTTGTCCTTGACGGCTGCGAGCACAACGGCAGGCCGGTGTGCGTCGGGATCGATCTGATGCCGGCGTTCGTAGTCGACCGGTGATAGATATCCGATGGATGAGTGACGGCGTCGCGAATTATAAAAGCCTTCGATGAACGCAGATATCGCGCTTGTCGCCTCGGCCTGCGTCTTGAACCGGCAACCATCGAGCAGCTCGCATTCGAGGGTGGCGAAGAAACTTTCGCACATGGCATTGTCGTAGGCGTCACCGACCGAGCCCATCGAGGGGCGCACGGCTGCGTCACGACAGCGATGGCCGAACTCGATCGAGGTATATTGGGTGGATTCAATTGATCGTCGCAACACGATCTTTGTTGGCCTATCGGTCGACACTGCAAACGGACCCCGCATTGCCTCAGCGGCGGCACCGTTTTCGACGATGCCGCTGGTCCAACGTGGACAAGCATAGCGCCGTGCTCGGTCTCGTCCAGGACGAGCCGGCGCTGCGCGCCGGTGCCGCAAGCGGCATCCTGGACAAGACCTGCGCGCGGCACTCTGCCGGAGGCAGGTCGGCTCCAAGGAATGGTCCTCTTGGTCTCACCAAGGAATCCGATCCGGATCGTGGATCCGGACAGGCGACGTCCGAAGCCACGATACATCCTGAGGCAACACGGGGGTCAGTTCCGGTCGTCGCTTGACGTGGCCGATATGAGCAATTGGCCAAGCGCCTCTGCCGGCGTTTGCCAGGCAAGCGTCTTTCGGGGCCGTGCGTTGAGGGTGGCTGCTACGGCTGCAATGTCGTCGGCGCTATGCATGCTGAGATCGGTGCCTTTTGGAAAATACTGGCGCAGCAGTCCGTTGGTGTTCTCGTTGGTCCCGCGCTGCCATGGGCTGTGAGGATCGCAGAAATAGACCTGGATGCCAGCGTCGATCTTCAGGCGTCCGTGCTGAGCCATCTCAGTTCCTTGATCCCAAGTCAGCGACCGACGCAGTTGCTCAGGCAAGGTGATGATCGTTCGCGCAATGGCGTCGCACACCGCCTCGGCACCATGTCCGGCGAGTGCGGGGCCGTTCTTCACGCGAGCGTCGTGGCCATGGTCCGTCATGCGCGGCAGGTGCAGCAGCAGAGTGAAGCGCGTCATACGCTCCACCAAGGTGCCAATTGCGGAACTGCCAAGGCCCAGGATGAGGTCCCCTTCCCAGTGGCCCGGCACGGCGCGATCGGCTGTGTCTGCCGGACGTTGGCTGATCATGATCTCGGCAGAGATGAAGGTCTTGCCTCGCCCGCGCGCCCGCGCTCTCGGCGTCCGCAACACCCGCCCGGTACGCAAGCAGGCCGTCAGGTCGCGGCGCAATGCGCCACGACTTTGAACGAACAGCGCTTGATAGATGGCTTCATGGCTGATGCGCATGGTCTCATCGTCCGGGAAGTCGATCGGCAAGCGGCGAGCAATCTGCTCCGGGCTCCAGGCGTTTGCCCACCGCCGATGCTTGCGCGGTCCATGCCGGCGACCGCTCCAGCGCACAGCCGGGCCGCGAACAGGAGCCCCACTCGGAGCGACGACGATCCCTGCCAATCGTTCCTCCACATAGGTCCGTAATGCCGCGTTGAGCGCAAGCTTCGCCTGCTTTGGGCGGCGAGCAGATCGCGCGGCATGCCACTGCGCTGTCGTCGCGCGATACTCCAGGCCGCCGCTTCGGGTCGCAGCGTTGCGCCGCAGCTCTCGCGAGATCGTTGAAGCTGCTCGTCCAAGCCGGCGCGCGACCTCCCGCATGGAGCAGCATTGCACTCGAAGAAGGGCGATCTCCTCCCGCTCCGCAAATGAGAGATACCGGTCGGACAGCGGCTTCGCTGATGGCCGATACACCGCTGGTGGCATTCCGCCTGCCTTTCGGAACAATCTCGTTCCTACAGCCTGCGACATGCCAGCGCGGACCGCAGCATCCTCACTCGCCATACCTGACGCGATAGCCGCCCAGAACCGCCGCTGCTCGTCTCGTGCTGCCACCACAGGGCGACCCGGTGAGAACAATGGGGCCCGACCAGACCGATCCGAACGCCGCCTGCGCCTCGTCATCGCAACTCCTCCTTCAAGGTGTTGCAACAACCATTTGAGCCCACCTTGCGAACCTTGGTCAGAGTGATGGATCACGCCCCTGGGCCGCCGCGTCACCAGCGACATGTTCAGCGCATCAAGCACCAGTTGCGTCGCGAGCGTTGTGGCCATCGACCAGCCGACGATGCGGCGGCTGAAGACATCGAGCACGACCGCGAGATAGAGAAAGCCCGCCCTGGTTGGGACATAGGTGATGTCCGCCACCCACAGCCGATCAGCCGCTGTCGCGGTGAAGTTGCGCTCTACCAGGTCCGGCGCCTGACGGCCGTTGCCCTTCAGGGTCGTGACGACGAACTCGCCCGCGATAAGCTCGCCGCCGTGCTGGGCATGATGGGCAGCGATCACGATGGCGAAGCATTGGCCGCTGCCCGCCAGGCCGAACGGATGCGACGGGATGCTGGCGTGACCTGGCGCGAGCTACTGATGCCCGCCGCGCCGGCCGCCACAAGGCCGCCTATGGCGTCCACCTCGCCGGACTGGCGAACCGAACCATCGTCCGGCTTTGCCGCGCCCGTCCTGGGCGTTTGACGGCATGGGAGCGGGTGTTCTGTGACCAGCTCGCCGGCTATCAGCACCGGCCGTCCGACAAGCAACTGGAAATCCTGTCCGGCATCGCCTGCAAGGCGGTCTGACGGGGCCATTGCCGCGGCGCGAGTCGTCTCGGTAGCAAGGGGGCGAGGACACAAACTCCGCAAAAAGTTCGGGGGACGACGCTCGATAACCGGCAGCCGGGCGGGCTTGCCGACGCGTTTCTACCCACGGGATTCGCGCCGATGCAAGCCCGCTCACTGCCCCAGCAAGGGGATGCCATGCGCCGACACACTCCGGCAAGGCCAGCCCGCGACATCAGACGCGCAATGCGCTTGCGGCTGATGCGCATCCGCTTGGCCGTCAGATCGGCATGGCATGTGCCGGCTGCTGGGTGTCTCCTCCAGTGGCTATTGCGCGTGGATAAAGCGGCCACCCAGGCGGCCGCCCTTGCGAGGATCTCCCGCTCTTGCTTAACTTGGCGGTTCTCGCGCCGCAGCCGGTTAAGTTCCTCGCGCTCCGCTGTCGTCAGGCCGCCATCGCTACGCACCGCACGGATTTCTCCGGTCAACACCGCATCCGTCTCTGCTCGCTGCGATGGGTTCGCTCGGGAGACGAACGCGATCCCACCGAAGGGCTCCGGTTCGTGAGCGATCACCAGGCGGACTACCCGATTGGCAGCGACCCACGTCATGCTGCGACTGCACAAACCAGTTCCTGATCGACTGTGCCGTCGGTATCGACTGTGCCGTCGGTTCGAATTCGTGCGCCAGCTCCTCAGGCGAACGGCCGGCGCGCACCAGCTCAACCAGCTGCCGGCGGAACTCAGGTAGATAGGCCGCTCTTGTCTTGCCCAGCGTGGACTCCTCGAACCCAAATAATCCGGTGTCCACGAAACCGGGGCAACTTCAGGGGAACGGGCAACCTGCAGTTGCCGTTTTGCTTTCGCCTTGTGGCCCGCCCAAAAGCCTCTGGAGCGCTCCAGGGGGGGCCACCCGACTTACCGCCCTGCTCCCGGCTTCTATCTTGCCGTTAACCTCCAGGTGGCGGCCGGCGCGCCCCAATCCAGGCAACCGCTTGGTCGAGACGATCGAACGGGCCGGCTAACGGGCGGTCGCCATCCCATACCTGGGCGTTGACAGGGTCATGCTGGCGGTCGTTCGTGGTGATGCGCAGGCCGCGACAACGCAGCGTC
Source organism: uncultured Alphaproteobacteria bacterium (assembly GCA_963758595.1). Taxonomy (GTDB): domain Bacteria; phylum Pseudomonadota; class Alphaproteobacteria; order Acetobacterales; family Acetobacteraceae; genus JAMXLO01. Next base: position 23,148 of record CAVWWB010000016.1, on the reverse strand, counting down.
AGTGCACGCGGGCTGGGCTGGTCGGCGAGGGGGCGCGGGTCATGGTCGCTCATGGCGTCCCAAAAAAGACCGAATGACCATTTCTATTTGGTTTACCGTGGGCTGCCGCTCGGAGCGGTGCGCATTTAGCATCGCACAGTAGGCGACGCTGCGCCGGATAGAGACGGGGCGGAAACTCAGCCAGCGTGTCCGGCCGCGCCAAAGTCATTTAGTCGGCCGGAAAGCCTGAGTCGCCCCGCCGCGGGTCGCCGCCTCCGAAACCCACCCGAGGCCAAATCGTTTCGCGTATTGGCAAGCGAGACGGGAGAACTGCCTGCAATGGAACAACACGAACTGGAATACATAGTTGCTGCCATTCTGACCGTGCCCGCCATGAACGCGCGCGAGGGGCACGACGGTGAGACAGGCGCGCCGCTTCCCCGCGATGCGGTAGAGCAGTTCCGAAAAGTGCTGGCCGAACTGCGGACGACAGGCGCACTGGAGGACCACCATCTATGGCAGGCGGCTTCATGAACCGAAGAAACCGAAGCAACTTCGGCGAGGGCCTGGCGGCCGCCGGTGGATAGTTCTGCGAATTGGCAGCGAACTCGTATCACTGGCCATACCTGCGCCAGTGGAGGTGATCAGTGCCGGTCTTGCGCTTCCAGTGCCCTGACTGTGGTCTTGGCGATTACGAGGTCGGACAGCTGACATACGATACCGAGGTTTATTGCATCGTTTGCCACGAAGAGAACGGTCGAATTGTCCGACTACAACGGTGGGAAGAGGCTGAGACCGCTCACGCTCGCTTTCGCTTGGCCGATGCTGCCTGAGGTGGCTTGATCGGCGTGACCTTGGCGGCAACCTTCCTCTTCGCCGGCGCTGGCTTCTTTTCGGTCTCCTGAGACCCAGGCTTTTCTTCAGCGCCGCCATCAGATCGACCACGTTGGTGCGCGCCGGTTCCTCGGGTTCGCTCACATCCAGACCTTCGCCCTTGAGGTTGGCGTCAATCATGGCACGCAGCCTGGGTCCGTAGCGGTCCTCTAGGTCTGCCGCGTCGTACTTGCCCGACTGTCGCTCAACGAATTGGCTGGCAAGCTGAACCATCTCAGGATCGAGCTTTATGCCGGCCAGCCCCTCAAACAGATCCTTCGAGTCGTTGAGGTCACGCTCCTCGTACAGGGTGTGCGCCATCAGCCCGTCGCCAGTAGGCCGGATGGCAATCGTGCGCTCGCGCAAGAAGATCACCACGCGGGCAAGCACGGTCTTGCCGTCTTGCGATCGCTTCCCGCAGCACGGCGTAAACGTCGCGGTCCGCGTCACCATCAGGCGCGAGATAGTAGCCAGATAGTAGGCTGCATCGCAGTGAACCGGATCGATCGAAACCGTGTCCACGAAATTCTCGACGGTGATAACCGATGAGCTTTCGACGCGGACGCTGGCGAGGTCTTCGTCGTTGAGCAGGACATACTGGTTCTTTCGGAACTCGTAGCCCTTAACGAGGTCTCGGCGCTCCAGCTCTTGGCCGGTTTCCGCGTCCTGCGTGATCATGCGGATGCGGTTGCCGGTCTCGGGATTGATCAGATCGAGCCTGATCCCCGCCCAGTCATGGCGAGCGTTGTAGAGGGCGACGGGGCAGGACTACGGCACACCGCAGCGGTTTGGATGGCAGAAGATGGCGTTCCCACGGCGGAGATCGCCCAATTTGGACATTCCGATAGCCGGATCACCGGGCGCGTCTAGGCAAGGTTCAGCCCGTCACATCTGCGCCGCGCCGCTCGCGCGCTCGGATGATTTACACAGTGCGCGCCGATTCACTTTGCCACGCAGCCTGTGGATGTTCGCTGTATATCCCAGGCTTCAAGAGTTTTACGCAGCGATCCAGCTTAGATTTTTGCAACTTCCAGCCTTGTCGGCTGTGTTCGGGACGCAGGGGCCGGAGGTTCGAATCCTCTCACTCCGACCAGAATGCGGGACCTTCGGCGTTACGGAAGCAAGGGCTGGCATCTGCTTATGTGAAGTGCGGCGCCACCTGCTGCATGAACCGCGCCATCTCGTCCTTCACCTGGGCATGCGGCTTCAGACCGACGTTGAAGTACAGAATCACCTCATCGAAGCCGGCGGCCTCCACCTTCTTCAGGACGTCAACGATGTGTGCCGGCGAGCCTATCAACACCGAGTTTTCCGTCAGATCCTCTGGGCGAACATTGTCCAGGCGCTCCACCATGGCGGTGAAATAGCGATAGCTGGGCGGAGCCGTCGCCGGGTCGCCCGGGAAGGCCGGAATAACACACTCCTTGTAGTAGCGGATCTGCCGCGCCCGCGCTGCCTTCTCCTGCGCGTCATTATCGGCGAAGTGCGTAAAGTAGCTGCACATAAGGCGTCCCGGTCGTGTGCCGTGCCGGGCGCACGTTTCGTAATACAGATCGTGCACTTGCTGCAGGCCGCCGTAGGTCATCGCCGCCGCGAAGGGAGCAACGATCAGGCCACAGCCGAGCCGGGCGGCGAGCTCTACAGAGGGGCGGGAGAATGATCCGACGTAGGCCGGGATTGGCCGTTGCACCGGCTGCGGCGTGATGGCCACGCTGTCGAACGCGTAATGGCGCCCGCGATGCGAGAATGGTGCATCCGATGACCACAACCGGCGCACGATTTCCATGCCCTCTTCGAAGATCGACTGGTTGTCGTCGAAGGAAACTCCCAGCGGCTGGTACTCGCGCCTGTCGTAGCCGCGGCCGGCGGCAAAATCGACCCGACCGCCGCTCAGCAGATCCAGCGTTGCCCATTGCTCGGCGACGCGAATGGGGTGGTGCAGCGGCAGCACCGTCACCGCCGGCGCCAGCCGGATGCGCGTGGTGCGCGCGGCGATGTAGCTCAGCGCGAGGTCAGGACAGGACAGCACACCCAGCGTGCTGAAATGGTGCTCGCCGATCCAGGCCGAGTGCATTCCGATCGTTTCGGCGTACAGCGCCTCATCCACGATGTCGGCGATGAACTGGTTGGGCGCGCGCGTGTTGCCGACGTAGTGGTTGTCGCTCAGGGTGAAGTAGCCGAATTTCATGAGGGCGTTCCTTGGCCGCAGGAGGGATCATGACAGGCGATCGGGACGGCGCAATCAAACGTGCCCGCAACGTATTTGACGAGGGCCGGTTTGTCGAACGCCTGGCAGCACTGGTGGCGTATCCGACCGAAAACCAGGTCCCAGAACGGCGGGGCGAGCTCTATCGCTACTGCGCCGACGGCTTCGGTCCGTTGCTGCGTGCGACCGAATTCGAGGTGCAGATCCACGACAATCCGCGCACCGACTGCGGCCCGTTCCTGATCGGCACGCGCATCGAGAACCCGGCGTTGCCGACCATGCTGATCTACGGCCATGGCGATGTGGTACGCGCCATGCCGGAACGCTGGCGAAAGGGCCTTGACCCGTGGCGTCTTATAGTGGACGGCGATCGCATCTACGGACGCGGCGTGGTGGACAACAAGGGCCAGCATCTGCTGGCTCTGGAAGCGCTGGCCGCCGTCATCGCTGAACGCGGCTCGCTCGGGTTCAATGCGAAGTTCCTGGTGGAAACCGGCGAAGAGACCGGCTCGCCGGGCCTTCTCTCTTTCATCCAGCAACATCGCGATGAGCTGGCGGCGGATGCATTCATCGCGCTGGATGGCCCGCGGCAAAGCATGTCGGTGCCCGATATCACACTCGGCACGCGCGGTGCTATCGCGTTGGACCTGCTCATCGATCTGCGCGAGGGCAGCCATCACTCGGGTCACTGGGGCGGCGTGCTCGCGGATCCCGGTTTCCTGTTGGCGCACGCATTGGCCAGCATCGTGTCGCAGGACGGGCGCATCCTGGTACCTGGCTGGACGCCCGCGCTGATCCCACGCTCGGTGCGCGAGGCGTGCGCTCGGGTGGTGGTCGAGGACCTGCCGGGCACGCCGGTGCCGGAGACATGGTGGGGTGAACCTGGGCTGTCGCGGCCCGAGCACATCTACATGTGGACGAGTGTGATCGTGCTCGCCAGCATAACCGGCCAGCCGGAGGCGCCGGTGAACGCGGTATCAGGCACGGCGCGGGCGCGAATTCAGGTCCGCCACACCGTCGATGTGCCGGCCGAGACGATCGCGCCGGACCTGCGCGCCCACCTGGATGCGCACGGCTTGCATATGGTGCGGATCGTGCCGGTGGTGGAGCGCGACATGTTCGTAGCGTCGCGCACCGATCCGGAGAACCCATGGGTGCAACGGGTCGCGCAATCGATGGCGCGGACCGCGGGCCGGCAGCCCAACCTGATCCCGACCAATTCGGCGTCGGGCCCATCCGAATTCTTCAAGGCGGAGCTAGGAATTCCAGTGATGTGGATTCCGCACTCCTACGGCGGCTGCGGCCAACATGGGCCGGATGAGCACGGACTTGGCACGCTGTTCCGGGACGGCCTCGGGTTGATGGCCGGCGTGTTCTGGGACCTGGGCGAGGCGTGACGCTCAGGCGGTCAGTACTTCGAGCAGATGGTCGTTCGGGTCCTTGAAGTAGAAACCGCGGCCCCCATTGCGATGATTGATCGACATGTCATCCGGCGAGAACGGGCCGCTGCCGTAGGCAAGCCCCTCCTGCTTCACCCGCCCGAAGATCGCGTCGAATTCCGCGTCGCTCACCTTGAACGCGTAGTGCTGCCAATCGAACGACTCGCGCGTATCGAAATCCAGCACCAGATCGTCGTTCACCCGGACCGGGGCGAAGTGCGACATCGCGCCCTGATAGTTCAGGCCGAAGATGCGGGCGAAGAATTTGGCGGATGCTTCGTTGTCGTGGGCAGGAACAATGGTGTGATCGAGCACGATAGGCATCGCTGATCTCCCTATGCACGCCAAAGTGAATTGGGGAAGGCTCCCGACTTTCACAAGGTTCAGCCCACGAAGGCACCGCCGTTCACGTCGAGAATCGCGCCGGAGAAATAGCTTGCGGCCGGCGTGCACAGGAAGGCGATCGGCCAAGCCAACTCCTCGGGGCGTCCCAGTCGCTCGAGCGGCAACTGTCGCCCAGCGGTGAAGCCCGTTGTCATCGGCGTCTGCACCGGTCCTGGCGCGACCCCGTTGACCAGCACGCCTCGACTGATCGCCTGACGCGACAGCCACTTCACCAGGGCATGGACCGCGCCCTTGGATGCCGCGTAGTCGGGCGGCGTGTTCGGCGAGGTGCCACCCGTACGACCGGCGACCGAACCGACGAGTACGATGGAGCCACCGCCGTGTTCCGCCATATGGTCGATCGCCGCTGCGGTCAGGTTCAGCGGCACGCGAACGTTGACGTCCATCACGCGGTGGAACCGCTCGTGCCAGCTCTGGTCCTCGCGCCAGTTGCGCGATTCGAGGATTGCCGCGCAGTGCGGCATCGCGTGCACCCGGCCGCCCGCGAACAATGAGGCGATGAACGAGTTGGATGTAAGGTCGCCTTCGGCCATTGTGCATTTGCCGCCACCGCGTTCCACCTCGCCGTGCGTGTCGGTCAACGGGGCACGATCGTTCAGCAGCAGTTCGGCGCCGAGCTGCGCCATGATCAGGGCAGTTGCCCGCCCAATCCCGCTGGCGGCACCGGTGACCAGAACCCGGCGGCCACTCAGGTCCAGCGCGGCCGGCAATGCGATGGTTTCCGTCATGGCTCTCTCCTCTTCTGAAACGCGTGTTGTTGGACCTGGATCAAAGCGCCTGCCCGGCCAAAGCACCAGCATGCCGTGAGCTGGTCGCTTGCGTACGAGCAGCCAAGCCCTACCATGCGGTAGGCAAACCTGACCCTCGGGAGGATGCGACATGATCACGAAATTCGACAGCCTGTACGCGGGCCATGTCGATCTGGACGACGTGGGATATGGCGGCACGCCGATCAATGCGCGTCTTTACGACAACGCGCATCTCGCCACCGCGCTGGAAAAGGCGCAGGCGATGGCGGTGCTGATGGATGGGCTGGGCTACAACGCATTCTGGATGGCGGAGCATCATTTCCAACGCGAAGGCACGGAATGCATTCCGAACGTGCTGATGATGGCGCTGCATCTGACGCACGTGACCCGGAACCTGAAGATCGGCTGCGGCTTCAACATCGCGCCCATGTGGCACCCTCTGCGCCTGGCCGAGGACTACGCGATGGCGGACATCCTCAGCAATGGACGCGTGATCTTCGGGCTTGGCCGTGGCTATCATACACGCGAGGTGGAGACGTTTGGCTCGCCACTTATCGACCAAACCGCAAATCGCGAGCTGTACGAAGAGCAGACCGACATCATCTTCAAGGCGTTCAACAACGAGTTGTTCAGCCACAAGGGCAAGCACTACACGCTGCCGCCGGAAGTGCCCTATCGCGGCTATACGCTGAAGGAACTCACGCTGGTGCCGCGTCCGCTGCGCCTGCCCGTCGAGTGCTGGCAGCCGATCCAGGGTGGCACCGGGCGCGCGATGGAGTTCATGGCCAAGCACGGCATCCAGGGCATGGTCGGCGGCGGCTCGGCTGAAGGTGGTGCCATGCACAAGGTGGTGCTGGGCTGGCAGGAGGCGCATGCCAAGCAGGGCAAGCACATCGAGCTCGGCGAGCGGCTGTGCTTCGGCTTCCACTTCTACATGGCCGACAGCAAGGCCGACGGCATTAAGCGCGCGGCGAAATACTACGAAGAGAACATGAAGATGTTCGGCGAACTGCGCCTGGTGCGCGCGATGACCGAGGAGCAGATCGAGATCATGCGCGATCCGAAGCGCGCGCCGACGGCGAAGTTGCCGCGCGTCGAGGACGCGGTGAACGCCGGTGGCTTCCTGACCGGGAACGCGCAGGAGATCATCGACCACCTCAAGGCGCTCGAGGAAAAATATCCGGCGCTGGATCGCATCTCGGTGTCGCTGTCGGTCGGGGTGCCGAAATCCGAGTCGCTGGAGCAGTTGCAGCGCTTCGCCGAGGAGGTGATGCCGGCGTTCCGCAAGGCGGAGGTGCGCGAGCCGGCGATGGTCAAGTAGCCTCGGCAGGAGCGCGTCGCGCCACTCAGAGAGGACCGGCCCTCGGCAACTGCCAGTGCTGCCAGACAGCGAGCATGCGCAGGGTGAAGCAGACCGCACCGCCCACCAAGGCCGAGGAAGTGCGGGGCATCCCGAGGCGCCTGCCGATGACCATGACCAGGGACCCCGCGAGCGCCGCTGTCGCATAGACATCGACCCGCAGCACGGCGGGGATTTGCGCCAGCAGGACATCGCGCACCACCCCGCCGCCGACCGCGGTGATCGCGCCCAACAGGACCGCGATCGCTGGATGAATGGCGTAGTCGAGAGCCTTTTCAGTCCCGGCCACGGCAAACAGTGCCAGACCCGCCGCATCGAGGATGACAATGACCTGCTGGGGATAGGGCCGGATCAGTGCGTGTGCCAGGAAAGTCAGAGTACCGGCGGTGAACGCAACGGCGGGATAGCGCCAGTCGCGGATCGCATTCGGCGGCATCGCGCCGATCAGCACATCGCGTGTCATGCCGCCGCATAGGGAACTGGCGAACGCAAGCACCATAAGGCCGAGCAGGTCCAAATTGCCCCGCATCGCGGCAACCGCACCTTCGGTCGCGAACACGAAGGTACCTGCCAGATCCGCCACCAGCACCAGAGTGGCCGCTTTGAGTTTCACGTCGATCCCCGCCCGAGGCCGCCGCGTCGCATTTCATAGCCAGCGCGGCCTGCGCCCGCCACTCTTCAGCGGGAGGCTTTCGCAGTCGCGATGTGCCGTCCGGCTAGGCGGCAGTGTGCCTGCATCCGGCGAGTGGTGGAAAAAAATACTTTCTTTGGGCTGCACCTTGCGATCTGGAGGAAAATGCTTCTCTCTCGCCCAGCATTTTCGGCGTGAGATGGCACGAACTCATGGTTCCGGTTGCACTCGATCCGACCGTATTGGCGATGGCGGTGGCCGGCCGGGGACAGCCGGCGTTGCGGCGTTTCCGTGCGCTGCGCGCCGGTGGTGCGGCACATCTGCGGCTGTTCTCGGACGAACCGGATGGGCTTGAGGCGGCCGCCGGCGAGGCCCTCCGCCGCTTTCTGCCTGGCCCTGCCGATCTGGTGCCGTTGCGAGTGCTGTGGGTGACCGGACTGCCCGCCGATACCGCGGCCGAACTGGCAGCGATGGCGCGCTCTCTTCGGGTGCTGGTGAACGTCGAGGATCGTCCCGAGCTCTGTGACTTCCACAGCGTCGCCGAAGTCCGCCGGGGCGACCTGCTGCTGACGGTGTCAACCGGCGGCGCCAGTCCAGGCCTGGCGGCGCGGATCCGCGCGCGGCTGGCGGCCGAGTTCGGCGCGGAGTGGAGCGATCGCCTCCGCGTCCTGCGGCAGCATCGGGTGGCTTGGCGCAAGGAAGGGCGCGATGTCGCGGCGCCTACCGACGCGCTGTTGCAAGCCAACGGATGGCTGGCGTGATCTTCGAGCCGGGCAGCGTCTGGCTGGTCGGGGCGGGGCCAGGCGATCCCGGGTTGTTGACGCTGCACGCCGCCCACGCACTCGAACAGGCCGATATCCTGCTGCACGACGCGCTGGTGTCGCCCGAAATTCTGGCGCTTGCGCCACAAGCGCGGCTGGAAGCGGTGGGAAAGCGGGCGGGCGGGACTCGGACCCCGCAACTTCGTATCAATGAGCGGCTGATCGGCCTGGCGCGCCAGGGGCTGCGCGTGGTGCGGCTGAAGGGTGGCGACCCGCTGGTGTTCGGCCGCGGTGGTGAGGAGGCATTGGCGCTCGCCGCGGCCGGCGTTCCGTTTCGGATTATCCCTGGCATCAGCGCAGGCGTCGGTGGCACGGCGGCGGCCGGCCTTCCGTTGACGCACCGCGGGCTGGCGCACAGCGTCGCCTTCGTCACCGGCCACGACGCGGCTGGCGCGGTGCCGGAAATCGACTGGTCGGCTCTGGCGCGCGGTGCCGACGTGCTGGTGCTGTACATGGCGCTGCGCAACATCGGAACGATCGCCGCCCAATTGCTTGCGGCGGGACGCGCTGCTGCGGAACCGGTCGCCTTCGTCCTGGAGGCGACCACGCCGCGCCAGCACGTGATCGTCACCACGCTGGCGGAAGCTGCCGATGCCGCCCGCCTGATCCCGAAGCATTTGCCGACACTGATCGTGATCGGCCCTGTCGTGACCCTGCAGCCGCTGCTCGCCGGCTGGCAGGCGGAAGGAGTACGCAATGCTGCCTGAGACCGCGCCGTTCCCGGCGGATCAGATCGTCGCCCTGAATCGGATCATTTCCGGCAGCAGCGCGGAACAGCGGTCATGGCTGAGCGGGTTCCTGGCCGGTTACCAGGCCGCCAACGCGCCGCAGCCCGCGATCGCCGCGCCACCTTCTCGGCGCGTGCCGCTGACCATCCTGTTTGCCACCGAATCGGGCAACGCCGAGGCGTTGGCGGATGTTGCGCGCAAAGCGGCGGGCAAGCTCGGGTTCGCCGCGCGGGTGCTGGATATGGGCGATGCTACGCCGTCGCAGATTGCGGGCGTGCAGAACCTTCTGGTCATCGCGAGCACCTGGGGCGAGGGTGACCCGCCGCAGCGCGCCGCCGACTTCTTCGCCGCGCTGATGGCCGATGACGCGCCGCGATTCGAGAACCTGCGCTATGCGGTGCTCGCACTCGGCGATCGTGCCTATGCGAAGTTTTGCGAGACCGGGCGGCTGTTCGACGAACGCTTCGCCGCGCTGGGCGCCAGACGCGTGGCTGAGCGCATCGAGTGCGACCTGGACTACGAAGCACATGCGGGCGCCTGGATCGATGGCACTCTGGGCGTGCTGCAGGCAGAGGTCGGTGAACCGGAGGCGGGCGCGGTCATCCACGTCGATTTCGCGCGGCCCACCGCAGGGGCCGCCACCTGGAGTTGAGCGCGTCCGTTCGAGGCGGAGATCACTGAGCGCATCCGCCTGTCCGGTAGCCGTTCTTCATCCGACACCTGGCACGTCGAGCTTTCGCTCGAGGGGTCGGGGCTTGAATACGAGCCTGGCGATTTGCTCGGGCTCCTGCCGATGAATGATCCGGCGTTGGTTGACGCGGTGCTGAACGCAACCAGGCTTGCCGGGAATGCGTCGCTGCGCGCGCGGCTTACCGAGCAGTACGACATCACCACCTTGACGCGATCGCCGCGGATCGAGGGCTGGCAGGTGATCGACATGCTGGAAGCCGAGCCTCGGCGAATGAGCGAAGAGGAGCTGCTGTCGCTGCTGCGGCCTTTGGCCCCGCGCTACTATTCGATTGCGTCAAGCCGCAAGGTGGCGCCGGACGAGGCGCATCTGCTGATTGCGGCGGTGAATTACGAGACGCATGGGCGGGCGCGCAAAGGCGTTGCCTCGGTGGATGTAGCCGAGAGGCGGAAGACTGGCGATCGAGTTCGCGTGTTCCTGAAGCCGAATCCGCATTTCCGTCTGCCGGCGGATGCGGACCGGCCGATCGTCATGATCGGGCCAGGTACCGGCGTGGCACCGTTCCGCGCCTTCCTGCAGGAGCGCGACGCCATCGGCGCGCGCGGCAGAAACTGGCTGGTCTTTGGGCACCGCAACTATACACACGATTTCCTCTATCAGCTCGAATGGCAGGACCTGCTGAAGCGCGGCGTATTGACGCGGCTGGATGTGGCGTTCTCGCGCGATCAGCCGGAGAAGCGCTACGTGCAGCACGCGCTGTGGGACGCCCGTCGCGAGCTGTTCGTGTGGGTGCAGGAAGGAGCGGCGATCTACGTGTGCGGTGACGCCAACGCGATGGCGAAGGACGTGCACGCGACACTGCAACAGGTGCTTGGGGCGGAGGCGTTGGATGCGCTGCGCCGCGAAGGGAGATACCTGCGCGATGTCTACTGAGGGCCCCCTCCCGCCGCGCCGCGCGCGGCGACCTCCCCCGCAAGCGGGAGAGGTGAATCGCCGAATGAAGCAATCAAGGCCGGCAGCCGGTTCCTGCGCGGCACGATCGCCGAGGGATTGACGCGGGTGGAAACCGGCGCGCTGTCGGATAACGATCAACAGCTGACGAAATTCCACGGCATCTATTTGCAAGATGACCGCGATCTGCGCGCGGAGCGTGGGCGCAAGAAAATGGAGAAGGCGTTCATTTTCATGGCACGGCTGCGCGTGCCGGGCGGTGTACTGACGCCGCTGCAGTGGCTGGCCGCCGAGACAATCGCGCGCGAGCGCGGCAACGGCACGCTGCGGCTGACCACGCGGCAGACCATCCAGTTCCACGGGATCATCAAGAGCAACCTGCGCCATGCGATTCGCGGCATCCACGACGCGATGCTGGACACGATCGCGGCGTGCGGCGACGTGAACCGCAACGTGATCGCGCGGGTCAATCCGTGGCAGAGCGGGGCGCATGCGGAGATAGCGGCACTTGCCCAGGCGATCGGTGCGCATCTGCTGCCGAAGAGCCGTGCGTGGCACGAGATCTGGATCGATGGGGAAAAGATCGCTGGGGGCGAGGAGGAGGCCGAGCCGATTTATGGCCGGACCTATATGCCACGCAAGTTCAAGATTGCAATCGCGCTGCCGCCGCATAACGACGTCGATGTGTTCGCGCACGATCTTGGGTTCATCGCCATCCAGGAGGGTGAGCGTATCGTTGGATACAATGTCGTGGCCGGCGGCGGGATGGGCATGACGCACGGCGAGCCCGACACCTTCCCCCGCACCGGTGACGTGATCGGTTTCTGCGCACCTGAACAGGCAATCGATGTGGCCGAGAAGGTGGTGACGGTACAGCGCGATTTCGGCGACCGCGCCGATCGCAAACATGCACGGCTGAAATACACCATCGAGCGCATGGGTCTGGACGCGTTTCGAGCCGAGCTGGAGCATCGGCTGGGATCTGCGCTGGCGCCGGCGCGCGAGTTTGCGTTCGTGGACAATGGCGATCGGTTCGGTTGGGTGCAGGGCGACAATGGCGCTTGGCACTACACGCTGTTCGTGGAGAACGGGCGGGTGCGCGACCTCGCGGGGCTACATGCGATTGCCGAATTGGGTGTTGGGCGGTTCATCATCACACCGAACCAGAATTTGGTGCTGGCCGACATATCGCCGGACCGCAAGCAGGACGTCGCAGAGTTGCTGCAAGCGCACGGGCTCGATGCGAGGGTGAGCGGACTTCGGCGCAATGCGCTGGCCTGTGTGGCGCTACCGACCTGCGGGCTGGCGCTGGCGGAAAGCGAACGCTACCTGCCGGATCTGATCACGCGTCTGGAAGACGAACTGGAACGCGTTGGACTGGCGCAGGACGAGCTCACCATTCGCATGACCGGTTGTCCGAACGGCTGTGCGCGCCCGTATCTGGCTGAAATCGGCCTCGTGGGGCGCAGCCCTGGCATCTACAATTTGTATATTGGCGGCGCGTTCGACGGGACGCGGATGAACAAGCTGTACCGGCGCGACCAGGATGGCAATGCCATCGTCGCCGCAGTGGCACCGCTGCTGCGGGATTACGCCGAACGCCGCACAGCGGGTGAGCGGTTCGGCGACTTCGCGATCCGTGTCGGCCACGTCCACCCGACGACCAGCGGCAACAGGTTCCACGCCGACCTCTCTCCTGAACTGCGGAGCTGACCATGCGTTCTGTAAGGCAGACGACGCCCGATCTGGCCTGGCCCTCGCTGTACCATGCCCGTGGACGACTGCTGGGATTGCCGTTCGTGCTGACTGCCGCCGCGCCTGGTGCGGTGCTGGAGTGGGACGCTTGGCTTGCGTCGCTATTGATCGCCAGTGTCGCGACTTTCCTGGTGTATGTGCCGATGACCGCTCTGGTGCTGAACGGCGGCGTGGCCTTGCGTGACGATCAACCTGCGCCGGCGCTTACCATGCGGGCCTATGTCGTGCTGCTGATGCTCTGGACAATGACCGCGTGGCTGGGCGCGGCGCTTGCCGCGGGTCAGAACGCTGTCCAGGCATAGAGAAATATCGTGTTGTTGTCGCTCGCATTACGGCCGGAGCCGTCGTAGTTGCGGTTGGCGCCATTGAACAGGGTGTAGGCGACATATTGCAGACCGATCTTCAGGTTCACGAACGGTCGCGCCCAGGAGTCTTCCTTGCCGAACGGGATCCAGTCGGCCTCGACAATGAACGCATTGCTATTGGGTTTGCCGTTGGCGCTGCCGGTGATCGGCGCGGGAGCGAACAGCAAGGGGTTTGCCTTGCCCCAGATGTACTGCCAGCCGAAGGTCAGACCGTAGGTGTTCTGGTAAAAATACGACGCGTTCATCCGCACCTGGTTGAGGTTGCTGCCAGCCTGGCTGGAGGCTCCGGTATTGAAGGACGCTTTCAGGTCCTGGGCCTCGTGGACGAACAGCAGGTACGCCGTGCCGATATGTGTGCCGTCACCTAGGTACTGGTACCCGGCATCGAGCGCGTAATCAGTGTAGTGGTCCTGGCCTTGCGATGCATCGGCCGTGTGGGCTGACGTAGCGGGGTTGATGTTCGAGCTGAGCAATAGACCGCCAACATGCGCCGACTGTTGGTTCCAGTCCCACTGATAAGCCACGCGGGCATAAGGCGCGACATTGGCTGTTGCGCCGGGACCGAGCGCGTTCCCTGTAGCGCTGAGCAATGTCGGACCGTATGTCTGATAACCGCCCGCTTCGACATAGAGATGCCGGTCGTACCAGGCATAACCGGTCAAGCCCAGTGAATTTCCGGCCAGCCCACCTGACAATAGCGGCTGTGCGGCAGGCGTAGGGGCGAGTGCCGAGCTCGCGAAAGGGAACATCCAGACCGGCGTGGAGTTGAATGGATCCTGCACTGTCGGGCTGTTGTTGAGCGAGGCGCCGATGCGCAGTTCAGATCCGCCAATTGTGAGTGGTGTTGTCAGGCGAATGTCGGTGTTGTCGAGCGAGAACGTGCGATCGACCCCGGAATAGGTGCCCTGGATGAACGCGCCGGCAAAGTCCGTGATACGACCCGCCAGAAACAGGCTGACCTGATCTACCGCAAAGTTGTTATTGTCGCCGAAATGCGGTGCGGCCCCGCCCGGTTGCGGCGCGTTGGTATGAGTGAACGAGCTAAGGACAAAGGCCGACAGTGGAATCTGCGCCGCGATCCCCTCTCCTCCCGTCTGAGTGTATCCACCGATTTTGAACGCTCGACCGAACGGCGTGAGCTGTGGACCGAAGCTGCCGATGTGACACGTAGCGCAGGGTTGTCCGGTCTGTTGTGCGAAGTCCGGCACAGCGAATGCCCGGGGTGTGGCAAGGGCAGTCGCCAAAAATGCCAGGATAGCGACAGTCCGCATGGTTGCGATCGGATTCCGCATCTAATGAAGCGTTCCCAGGTAGGCGATGACGTCCGCCCGTTGCTTCGGATCCTTCAGACCTGGAAATGTCATCTTGGTACCCGGCACAAGTTCGCGTGGAGCGGTTAGGTAGCGATCGAGCGTGGCGACATTCCAGGTGAGACCGGAATTTCGGTTGGCATCGGAATAGTGGAACCCGGCAACCTGGCCGGAGTGGCGGTTGATCACGCTGAACAGGCTTGGGCCAACCAGGTTCTTTCCGGGTTTGGGGCTGTGGCAGATGCTGCAGTTTCTGACGAACAGCTTTTCGCCCGACGTCGCGTCCTGGGCCTGCAAACTCCGCAGCACCCCTGACGCGGCGATGAAGGCCAAGGCAAGTGTTAGTGGCGCCAGCCTGAATGCAAGCATGCGGAACCTCCGCTGCCCTAAGATGTCGGCAAGCGGTTCGACGCCACGAGCACGCGGTTTATTCCGGCCGTACGCAGTGCTTCCGGGATGAACTCACGGCAGCGCAAACCATTGGGGCCATGGATAATTCCTGGCAGCATATAATTACGCGGCCGCTGAACAACAGAATGTGAGCAGGGACGAGACCGAGACCGAGTGCGTCTCCTTTGTCGAGGTCACCGCGGAGGAGCTGCTCGGCTCGCTGCGGCAGTCCGATCTTGTTCGTAGCTTCAATGGGAGACGTTGCCGTGGAATCAGAAGACAGCCACGCTCATCATCAGCACACTGCCTCGACGACGTTCACGCAAACCAACCTGATCTCGGACACGCCCGGGCAGGCCCAACAGACTGATCCGAACCTGATCAATCCGTGGGGTGTCTCCTACGGGCCTAGCAGCCCCTTCTGGATTTCCGAAAACGGCACCGGTCTAACCAGCATCGACAGTCTCGCCGGTGGGAATCTAATGCTCAACGTAATCGGTGCGATCACCATCGCCCCCCCGACGCCAGACAGCGGACCATCCGCGCCGACCGGACAGGTGTTCAACTCCTTCGCGTCAAGTGATGCGTTTACGTTGTCCGGCGGATCGCCGGCGACCTTCCTGTTCGCGACCGAGGACGGCACCATCTCCGGGTGGAACAGCGGTGCAGGGACGCAATCCATCATCGCGGTGAACGAATCGGCCGATCCAGCGGACGGCAGCGAGGCTTTGGGTCTGGGCGCAGTTTACAAAGGGCTGGCGGTTGCGCAGACCGACGACGGGCCGATGCTGTATGCGGCAAACTTCCGCCATGGCACGGTCGATATGTTCGACCAGAACTTCGACCAGGTTAAGAGCTTCCCCGACAAGAACCTGCCGGACGGCTACGCACCGTTCAATGTCCAGGGTACTGGGCGACAAGCTGTTTGTGACCTTCGCCATGCAGGATGATGTCAAGCACGACGACGTCGCGGGTCAGGGCAACGGTTTCGTGGACGAGTTCGACCTGGAAGGTCATCTGCTGCATCGGGTGGCATCGGGGGGACCGCTCGATTCGCCTTGGGGCCTGGCCATCGCGCCGTCCAGCTTCGGCAAACTTGCAGGCGACCTGCTTGTCGGCAACTTCGGCGACGGCACGATCAGCGCATTCGACCTGAACCATCACGACAAATTCGTCGGGCAGCTAACTGATGCGAGCGGAAATCCGATCACCATCCCCGACCTTTGGGAACTGATCCCCGGCAATGGCGGGCAGGCGGGTGATCCCAACGCGATCTATTTCACTGCTGGTGTGCAGGACGAGATGCATGGACTGTTCGGCAGTCTGACGCCGAATACAGCACCATCGATGATGATAGCGGGCGGTTCTAATCAGATGTCGATCTGAGAGCTCCGGCTGTTAGGTCGCCGGACCCCACTGCGCTAGTCGGTGTCGGGTCCGGCGACGCTTGCGAAGCCTTTGCCGAAAGCGGCGTCACGTTTCTGGAAGGCGTACTTCACACCGTGCGTTCGCATGGTCTCGCGGAATTCGCGCGCCATTGGCGCGTTATGACCACGCGCGTCGATCTCAGCGCCGATCCGCTGCAGCGTACGGGCCCCCATCAGCTCCAGGCCGAGATTGACCAGGCGCTTGTTCGCCGACAGCAGATGCGGATCGACCAGCCCCATCCGATCCGCCAATCGCATCACCTCGGCTTCGAGTTCCGCCGCAGGGACGGACTTCATCGCGAGGCCGATGCGCGCGGCATCCGCACCGGTAACGCTATCGCCGGTGAACAGCAGACGCTTCGCCCATTGCGGTCCGCAGTGATACAGCCACATGCTGCCTGGCGGTGTGCCGAGATCGCGTACCGGCGGAAAGCCGATCCGCGCGTCATCGGCAACAATGACCATATCGCACAACCAGGCGAGGTCGGTGCCTATGCCGATGCATGTGCCGTGGACTTGCGCGATCACCGGCTTGTGCATATCGAAAAGCGTGATCCTCAGGCGCTGGCCCTGTTCGAGACGCCACACGTCGTCGTCGATCTCCTGGCGGCCACGATAGTTGTCGCCGCGGCCTGAGGAGTATTCGCTGAGGTCCGCGCCAGCGCAGAAGTGTGGTCCGGCACCGCGCAGCACGACGCAGTGCGCCGGGATGTACTCGTCAGCCTCCAACAGCGCCTCGTGCAACTCGCGCAACAGCCTGGCGCTGAGCGCATTGCGCTTCTCCGGTCGGTTCAGCGTCACGATGGCGGTCTTGCCTTTCACTTCATAGGTGATCTGGTCGAACTGCATCGGCTTCCTCCTTCGCGGCTTGGCTTGTATTCTCGCCAGGCACCATGCGCCGAGGAGGAAATCGATGCCAGAGTTGCAGATCGCCCGAGTCGAGACATTTCTCTTCGATCCAGGCACCGCGAAGAACCTGCTGTTCTGTCGCGTGGAGACCGAGGACGGGCTGCATGGTTGGGGCGAGGCCTATGTGACACTCGGCAAGGAGCCGGTTATCCAGCAGTGCCTGCAAGAGATGGCGAAGTACGTCATCGGCCGCAGCGCGCTGAACATTCGCCACACCGGACAGATCATGTTCGAAGATTTCGCGATACGGCGCGCTTCGCTCGACCTGCTGTCGGCCTGGAGCGCGCTGGAAATCGCGATGTGGGACATCGTGGCCAAGCGCGCCGGCTTGCCGCTGTACAATATCCTTGGCGGTGCATCGCGCGAGCGGGTGCGGGTCTACGCCAACGGCTGGTCCAACGGGTCTGAACCGATCGAGGCGAATATCCAGCGCGCGCTGAAGATCAAGGAGATGGGCTTCACCGCGCTGAAATGGGACCCGTTCCCCGGGCCTTGGCGCAGCTTCATCCATCGCGAAGATGAGGAGCACGTGGTACGCTACGTGCGAGCGATGCGTGAGGCGTTGGGACCGGACTTCACGCTGTTGGTTGAAGTGCATCGTCGGCTCGCGCCGATGCATGCGATCCGCATCGGCAAGCGGATCGCGGAGTTCGACGTCGGCTGGTACGAGGAGCCGTGTCTGTGCGACAACATCGAGCTGGTTGCCGAGGTGCGGCGCAACGTGCCGATCCCGGTCGTGACCGGCGAAGCAATCTACTCCAAGGAGGCATTCGCGGCCGCGCTGGCGGCACGGGCCGCGGACATCCTGAACCCGGACATCTGCAACTGCGGCGGCATTTCGGCGATGCTTGATATTGCGGCAATGGCCCAACCGCACGCCGTCGCGATCGCGCCACACAACTACAACAGCACACTCGTTGGGTTGGCGGCGACAGTGAATTTCTCGGCGGTGATCCCAAATTTCTGGATCGCGGAATTCTTCGTCAATCTGCGCCCGGCGTGCGACGAGGTGGCGGTGCAGCCGATCACTGTGCAGGACGGCTGGGCAGAGCTGCCAACCGTCCCCGGACACGGCATCGATATCGACGTGGGGCGGCTGAAAGCGCGTCCCTATCAGGACAGGAGCGGGAAGGGTCTGCGGCAGTACTGGGAAGAGTTCCCGCGCAAGGGCTACGTCGCGGGCGCGACACGTACCGGTTACTGATCCGATTCGCCGCAGGTACTCCGCCGCGTCCTCGTCAAGCAACAGGCGGTCGCGCTGCAGCGCGACAACGACATTTGCCACGCGCGCGGCGGATGACTCCGGGGACCCATCGCGCTCTTCCAGCGATGCACGCGCATCGCCCGACAGTTCGCGTTCCGCACGAGTAGCTGCGAACCCCAGGTAGGTGCCCTCGCGGTCGGCGAGTTCCCCTTCCGGCCAGGGTGCCCGGTAAAGGTTCCACCCGGTGAATGTGCCGCGTGGCACGGCGATGTCCGGCAGGCGGATGCCCGCCATTTCGTTGCCGTCAGCGTCCACCTGCGGTACCAGCGGCTGCCAGGCCTGCTTCGCTTGTCCAGGGTCGGTCCAGTCATCGAGTGCGACCACGTCATTGGACGCGCGCGGCGGACGCAGTGCGGGAAGCTTCGGCCATGCCACCGCCTCCGGACGGACCAGCGTGCCGTCGGTGATGCGCGGCAGGCGCGACGGCGGCGGTTCGCGGCCGTTCACCACCCACTCATCCAGCGCGACCAGCAGTGCGCGGATCGCCGGCATCGGGTCGTGCCAGTTGCGCGGATTGATGCAGGGGCCGGCGTCGCGCGGCATGCCGCCCTTGCCGCCATGCTGGGTGCCGGTCAGGCAATAGCCACGAACATTCGGTGGCAATGCGATGTCGCGCGTGCCGTCGGTGTGCAGCAGCGATGCACCCTTCTGCCAGTACTCCGTCGAGGTATTGGTCTCGATCACCTTCGCGTCGTCATCCCGCAACAATGCGCCCGTGGCGAACGGATATTCGATTTCCGGGAAGTCGTGATCTTCATGCCATGTGCGGGTGCGGCCGGGCTGGCCGAATTCGGTGTTGCAGAACACGCGGCCGATCCCGGCCACGTGCGTGAACAGGCCATCGAACACACGGCCGCCGGCCTCGTCACGGTTGAAGCCCTGTGCGAGATGGTCGCGCAGATAGCGCCCGGCCTGTGAAATGCCGAAGGCGAGCGCGTGTGTCGGCTGACAGCCGATCAGGTCGTGCCCGCCGGCGGTGGTGCGCAGAAACGCGACGACATCACGCGTTGCGGCGAAGCCAATGCCCAGAACGCGCGGGTTGGTCGCACTATAGCGCAGCTCGTAGATCGACCCGGCTTCGGGCAGCGCGCCTGCGGCCAGCCGAACCGTGTAGGCATCAACAAATTCGAATGCCGCCGGTTGCCGCGGTGCAGTCTGCGTACGCCGCACGGTCAGCATTGCATCGTCGCGTGACGCCGCGTCATAGGATAGGCGGAACTGCTGAAGATCACCACCGCGCGTGCCGGAAATGAACTCCTCGCGGATGCGCCGAACGATCGGCCTGCCGTTGTTCGTGGCCACTGGGGCATCGAGTCCGAGCCCGCCGTTGGCGCGCGGCGCGCCAGGATCCCAGCCGGACCAGACCAGCGTGAACCCTAAACGCAGGGGCAGCGCGCTTCCAAGGTCGGCCACGCCGGCCGGTTGATTGCCCGGCTTGCCGGCGCACAGATTGGCAAACAACATGATGCGGCCGCGATTGTTCACCTCATACAGGATACGCCCGTTGCCGCGTTCAGGATCGGTCGGGCGCAGGATGCAGATGTCGCTGCGGTATTCGATGTTGCCACGCGCATTGCGAGGCGCCCGGTCGATGTTGACGATGCCATGGTTGGCTGGATGCGCGGGGTCCAGTTCCCCGATCGCCACACCGTCCAGCCGTTCGTAAGCGCCTACACTGCCGAAGCTTGCTCCGCCGACGAACGGCGCACGGGACGTGATTTCAATCGTCGTGATCATCGCGCGAAACCCTCCAGCTCCTCTTCCGCCCAGGCGATCACCTGCGGGATCGATTGGCCGCTGAACAGCTTCGCCAGCATCGCCGGCTGGGTGCCGCGGTTATAGATCTGCACCGCAATGTCCGGCGCAGCAGGCGTGCCGGCAACATGCGGATGCGCATGGTGCGAGGGACGAATAGGATAGTGATACACCGTGCCCCGGGGCGGTTCGACCTCGTTCCACACCGGGAAATCCAGCATGCTGTCGAATGGCGGAATGTCGAAACCCGACACGGCCTTGGTGCGTTCTTCAACCTGCTCGCGTTGCGACAGGTATTCCAACAGATCCTTCGCCGGCTGCTTGTTGCGGCTATATGACCAGATGGCCCAGAAATATGGGTTGTAAGCAACGAACCGCCCCTTCGGGCCACGCGGGGCAGAAATCGTCCAGCAGTCCTGCGCCACCTGCGGCTGGTCACGCTTGGCCACTGCCCACGCCGAAGGCGGATTGAAAATCAGAGCGCTCTGGCCCGAGATCAGCGCGCGATTGTTCGACGCGCTGTCATAGCTGAGTACATCGCGCGGCAGGAATTTGACCAATTGCTGGCCGTATTCGAGCACCTGGCGCACAGCATCCGAGCGCACCGTGACGTTGCCCTTTGCATCGATCAGCTCGGCGTCATAGGCAGCAAACAGCGCGCCGCAAAAATCGACGCAGTCGCCGGCGTTGGATAGGCCGAGTGCGAACGGCATGCCAGCCTTTTGGCACGCTTCAGCCGCCTTCAGATGCGCCTCCCACGTCCAGGCATCTGCACCGGGTGTGTACTCGTCGTTCACCGGATACATCGACAGCAGGTCGAGTCCCGCCCTGTCCTTGAGCACGCTGATGCGACCCACCGGCGGTTGGTTCTGCGAGCCGGAATTGCTTGGCACCGCCATCCAGTGGCCGTTCACCTTGGCGAGGTATTCGTTCACCTCGTTGGTCGGACCGTATTTAGCGATCAGTCGTTGCACCACATCGTCAACCGGCTCGAAACCCTGGGCGTGGTTGTGAACTTCCCACACCGGCAGCGCGATAACATCGTGGCCAGTCTTCGCCTGTTCCTCGGCTGCCGCGGTGATCTGCAGCTTGTTGCCGGCGCTCATGTAGTCGACCGTGACCTCGACATGGTTCTGCTGCGCCCAGGCATTGATCTGTTTGGTCATCGACGTCGTTGCCACCGGGCACCCAATGGTCCCAGAAGGCCAGCGCCAGTTTGCCCGCGGCACGGGCAGATCGGATGTGCACCAGGGGCAAGGCCGCGGCAGTGGTCTGCAGCACGCGACGACGAGTGATGCGATTTGCCATGGCGTTTGCTCCTGTCCCCTATGTGTAAAGAATCGCCTCGGTGCGCGCCTGCAATGCGTCCAGCGTCATGCCGGGAATCATGGCGCGTACGACGAAGCCATGTGGCAAGACGTCAAGCACCGCGAGGTTCGTATAGACCCGCTTCACCACACCTTTCGCGGTCAGCGGGTAGGTGCAGCACTTGCGCAGCCGTGGTTCGCCGTTCCTCGTTGTGTGCTCCATCACCACCCATAGTCGCTGCGCCCCGATGGCAAGGTCCATCGCACCGCCAACCTGCTTCACCGGTTCGTCAGCCGATGTCGCCCAGTTGGCGATATCGCCATTCTCCGCCACCTCGAACGCGCCGAGGACGCACAGGTCGAGATGTCCCCCGCGAGCGATAGCGAAGCTGTCGGCGTGATGCACGTAGGACCCGCCGGTGCGCAGTGTGACATGCGTCGTGCTGGCGTTGATCAGGAATGGGTTGATCGCATCGGGCGCCGGCGCGAGGCCGACGCCGATAACGCCATTTTCCGCGTGGAAGATCACCTCGCGGTCCGGCGGCACGAAGTCGGCGACCAAGGTCGGAATGCCGATACCGAGATTGACCAGCCAGCCTTCCGGGATATCGCGCGCACACCGTGCCGCGATGCCGTTGCGATCGAGCGGGGTGAATTGCATCGATGTCCTTTCAGAGCGGCACGTGCAGCACGCGGTTGACGAAGATACCGGGCGTGATGATGACCTCCGGCGCCAGCTCGCCGAGAGCGACGACATTGCGCGCCATCGCGATCGTCAGCTTCGCCGCCATCGCCATCACCGGGTTGAGGTTCCGTGCGCTGTCACGATAGGTCAGGTTACCCCAGCGGTCGGCCTGCCAGGCTTCGATCAGCGCTACGTCGCCGGGCAGCGGATACTCCAGCAGGCACAGCCTGCCGCCGATCTCGCGGGTCTCGCGCCCCTCAGCAAGCAGTGTGTCGGCGCCGGTCGGTGTATAGAAGCCGGTTATTCCCGCGCCGGCAGCGCGTATGCGTTCCGCAATGGTGCCCTGCGGTACGATCTCTACCTGCAGTTCGCCGCGCTGGAACAGTCGGCCGGCGAGGCTGGCGGGGCGAACGAAACTGCAGATCAGCCGGCGAACTCGGCCAAGCGACAGCAGGCGTTCGATCGCGCTGCCGTCCCGCCCGCCGGCAACCGCGACAATGGTGAGATCGCGCGCGCCTTGTTCAATCAGGCCGTCGAGCAGTGGCGTCGGGATACCGACGTCGCCGAAGCCGCCGAGCAGGATAGTGGAGCCATCGGCGATGCCTGCGGTGGCATCGGCCATGGAATGCACAAACTTGTCGATCATGCGTGGACGGTAGCGCACGGCGTTTGCATGGGATAGCCTGACTGATCGCGCTGTGCATGACCGGGGACCAGGATGGCGGGCACAATCGAATCGACAAGGACATTTCCAGCGCCGCCAGAAGACGCGGTAATGGTGCGCCGTGCCGTGCTCGCCTGTGGGGCGGGTCAGGCGTTCGAGATCTTCGACTTTGTCATTTACGGTTTCTTCGCCGTCGCCATCGGCCGGGCATTCTTCCCGTCGACCGATCCGGCGGCGTCGCTGTTGGCAAGCTTCGCCACCTTCGCTGTCGGCTTCTTGTTCCGTCCGATCGGCGCACTGGTGATCGGCAACTACGGCGATCGCTTCGGCCGTCGCAAAGCGTTGGTGGTCACGGTCGGAATGATGGCCTGTGCGACCGGCATCACCGGGCTGATCCCATCCTATGCGGCGATCGGGCTATGGGCGCCGATTCTGCTGGTCATCTGCCGCATGCTGCAGGGCTTCTCAACCGGCGGTGAATGGGGCG
>CAVWWB010000015.1:0-43339 GCA_963758595.1 uncultured Alphaproteobacteria bacterium | reverse complement strand
GCCAAGCGGGTATCGAAGGGCGACCCAACTCGAAATCGGCGCAATCAGAACGACACCGATGACCGATACGAAACCGATTGAAAGCGGTATCAACAGGGTTAGATGTGGCAGGCCGGCCAGAGCATAGCCGATCGTGCCTGCTAGCGTAAAGGCACACCGATGCCGGTCGCGGTTGCTACCGCGTTGTGGCCCGGCTTGCCGTATCGCCTCAGCACCATTGTCACCAGCGATCCGCCGGAGATACCCATCAGTGGCGAGGCCAGTCCAATGACGAAGCCATAGCCGCTCATTGCAGCTGGATCCGGCCAGCTCGGTGCCAACGACCCCAGCGATCGCCGTGAGACCCGAGCCGACCACTACGCCCGCCATCGACGGCAGCGCCCAGCATCGCATCACGTCGGAGAGCACCATCCTCAGCATTTCTTGGCGCCAACCTCGCTGAGCTGCGCCAACGTAATGTCGGGGTTCCAGCCAACCCGTAACTACGTTGACCGGACGATTACTGCACGCACGATCCGACGCACCTCCTCGAGGTCACGCTGTCCCGGCGCATAGAGCACTCCGGTCGAGCGCCGCCTCTTAGTGGTCAGGCTGGGTCGAGGCGGACCGACGGCTTCGGATGTGCCATGCTGAATGGCTGACACTGACCCACCGTCGAGGCGACTCTGGTCGGGACAACTCGTAGGCTGCGCCGCGCCGACGCCCCCGGCACCGCCGGTCGGTTGAAGGCGCGCTAGAGCTACTGTGGGAGGGATCGACGCCAGATCAACGCCATCGAAGACTTCATCAAATCAGGTAGAACCGTCGTCGGGACCGCCGGGGCCCCGAACGTCGACGTGCCGGTCCTGGCCGACGCCGGGTACGACTTCCTGCTGTTCGACACCCAGCACTCCCCCTGGGAGATAAGGCGCTGCAGCCGTCGATCCAGGTGCGGCAAGCAGGCGGCGCCGCTGGTGCGCGTCGCCGCCAACCGCGCCGATCAGATCTGCTTCGCGCTTGACGCCAGGGCCGCGGCATCATTGTGCCGATGGTCAATACCCGCTGCGGAGGCGGAGGTCGTCGTGCGCGCCTGCCGCTACTATCCCCTTGGCAATCGCAGTAACGCCGGGGTACGCGGCAAGTGGGGTGAGTTCAAGAATTACCGCGATTACCTCGATACCGTGAACAACGAGCTCGTATCTTGCCGATGATCGAGACCAACCAGTCGCTGGAGAATCTGATGCCATCGCCTCGGTCCCGGGCGTCGACGTCATGCTGATCGGCCCGTCCGACCTTTCGATCGAGCTGGGGGTCCGCTCGACAGGCGTGTGACACCTATCAGCGAGTGATAAAATCGCGACAACCGCCGCGAAGCGCGGCATCGTCGCCGGGATGTATTTCATCCCGCCCGGGATGGACCCGAACTTCTTCGTCCAGAAGGGGTTCAAGTTCTTCACCATGCCGTGGGGCCCCTGGGCGAAGGCCGGAATCCAGAACGGCCTGGCCGGGATCAAGCGCTAACGACGGTCGACGCGGACGGTCCGGCGATCGATCGGGGTCAGCGGGTCCGACGGCAGCGCCGGCAGGTCGATTGCGTCCTCGGCCATCAGTGGCGGGCGGCCGCGGCCTGGCCGGGTTCCCGTCGCCACACGCCTCCCAAGCAGCCTACGATAAAGTCCGACAGCAGGTGGCGCGCGAACACCGAGTCACCCCGAAAGATCGAGGCGCAGAAGCGCGACCTCAGGCGGAGATAGGAGGATCTGACTGAAGTCGTGCATCCACCGAGCCGTCTCGTCGTCCGAGCCGACCCCGGATTGCCGAAATTGGTCAAGCTGATCGAGAATTGTCAACTCGACCTCAAATTGCAAAGCCGCGCCGCCCTCTCCACGTGTTAGTGGAATCAGCAATCTGGCATCAAGGCCCACACTGCGCGCCGCCTGCACCTCTCGGCGGATGCATTCTAAGGCTTTCTGGCGATTCACCGGCAACACATCGTAGGAAAATCGTGCTAGGTACATTGACACCCTCCTGCCTGCCCGCAACGCTCGGTCGCCACCACGGCCTAAGACTTCTTCGCGGCATCCGCTTCCTTTATAAACGGCGCAGCCGCCATCGGGTGCGCCTGCTCGCCGGACCTCGGCTTCATGTGAACCACTCTTCATCGAGCCGGGAGGGACGCGGTCGCTAGCCCCTGCCGCTCCGTCCTGCTATCTGATGAGGCATGGACATCCGGGGCAGCGCGGGTGCTAGACTTTGCCAAATGCCGACGGTGCGTTTTCCCTTTGATGCACAGCTGGTGGGCGTGCGCCGCGAGGTCTGCCCCGGTGCCCGATGGGACCGGGCGCGGCGCGTGTGGACGATGAGCCAGGCTGAAGCGGCGAGCTTTCTCGCTGCTGGCCATGCCAGGCTGGACTATTGCCGGAGCACGGCCCGGATCGCGATCGATGATGAGGTGTGGCTTGTCGGCTTTGCCGAGGGTGCGCCGCGGCGGCAAGCGTAAGCGCTTTGCCGGCTGCAAAGAAGGATCAGCCTCTTCGCTTGTGAGCCTCCTCCTGTGGCCGCAGCGGGCGTCAACCAAACCTGATACGGCTGCTAGCCCTGTCTACGGACCTGCGCATGGCCGGTGGTGACAGAGTGTCCTCGGAAGCGATGAGGCTGCCGGGTGTTCAACCAAGTTCAGCGCGGGAGGAATGGGGCGTCAGCACTGACCGACCTTGGCAGCTCGAGTTATTTGCACCGCCAGCGTCCCGCTGAGTTCATCGAGCGAGCACCGGGCCGGTTCCGGAAGATTCATTCTGCGGATCACGACAGCGTGTAGCTGATCTTTATCTTCTGGCTTGGGGAGTTAACCCCGAGGCGAGTGATCGACATACAGAGGCTCTATACATGCCAGGTCGAGCACAGCGGCGACTCATCATTGCCTCCCGCGTCATGGCCGATGATGACGCGCATGCAAGGCAGCAGATTTATGACCAGTCTCGGCTCACGCACTCGGCCGATTACCTCGCGGGGCTGCGAGAGCAAGGCGAGATCGGGATTACTAGCTGGCGGAGCTATCCGCCCCGGCACCGCCGACCCATTGTGAGATCATCGTGCGGCGATCGAGGCGAAACAATCCGGAAGATCACGTCTGAGGACAGATCGGAGATCAGGTGTTCGAGGACAGGCTGCGGCGCATGGCTGATCGCCGCGCTCTCATCTTGACAAGCAGGGAGCGCGATCCTGGTAGCCTCATGTATGGTGGCTATTCGGGTCAACCAAGGGACCGGAGCCATTGACTTCGGCTATGCCAACGCCGGCCGCAACTATGCGGCAGCGCTGGAGGACATCGAGCAGTATTTGTGCAAGGACTGATGCAGCAGGGCAGAGCGGTCGCTGCTTGGCGTATTGCGGACTTGCGGAGCGCAAACTGGCAGGTGGCGCAACTTAGACCCGGAATAGTGCCCGCCCTTCGCGTCGTGTCGTGCAGTTTGTGTTGTCCAACCGGACTGGGTGCTCCGCAGGACCAAAGGGCCATTGTTAGTCAGCGTTGCGGCTACGTTGCCCTTGCCGTGACTCATGAACAATCAATTGAGCGCCCTTGCACTATCCTTCCGGTATAGCACCTGCACCGATCAGCACCGAAGCGAAAGCGCGCCGCCGACTTGGAAAGAGGCCGCGAATGCGATGTCATCTTTATGACGCCGCCGTCTGGTCACCGCAGGTGCTGTCAGTCAGCGGCGGCGTTCGCGCAGGCTGGTCTTCGTGAGCGCGTGCCGCAGCCGCCCTGCCTGCGGTTACTCCGCGCGGCCGGCGCGTTGCATGACACCATCGGCTTGTCCGCGGAATCACAAGTTCCGAAACAACTCAGGTTGAACGCCCCGCTGGTCACAGCCGACCTGCCGAGGCGGCAATGGGGCCATTCTGGCAGCCCATTTGCGCCGTGGTCGATTATCGGTGCAGTGGTGCGGTTCAGCAATCAAGACCTTTATGAGCAGTGGTAGCTCAATTTCCGGATCTCGGTGCCTGGCCGCCGCCTAATTCCTTGCGAAATCAAAAATGGCTTCCCGTTCGGCTGTTCTGCCGCCAGTGGCGAGGCAGAGAGGCGGTTCCCGCCCCGGCACCTCCAGGTGGCCCCGGACCGGAGGCTGGGTCTCCAGGCTCAGCCCCGCGGGGGCGGGGCAGTGCGGCCTTGAAGCGGCCGAGCACCGTGGCGGGACGCGTCCACAAGTCCCTGAACAGCAGAGCCACTGGGAGAAGCGAAGGAAGAAGGGAACTGTCGCGCCAAGGTGCGATTGTAAGGTCAGGATTGCTCGCGTCCGCTGCCTTATCGGCGCCAAGCACTACAGCAGGCGCCAATGCAGCGCCCGCACCAGCACCCGACATCATCGGCGCCGCAAAGACGCTGGTACGGAGGCCGCTGCGTCATCCTGCTCATGAGCGCCGCGGCTCGGCCATACCGCGATGAATCTCTGCCAGCGCGTCGGCCGGTGTGATGTGGGCTATTGCTGCTCGCAGTTTATTTTCCCAGCCGGTAACAACCTGGCCGTCGCCCTTCAGCATCGCCTCGAAGCCGGCTTTCGCAACTGCACCGGCATCATCCTTCTTCTGCTGACCCACCTTGGTATCCATCATGTCTGCACGTTCGAAGAAGTCGGTCTCGGTCGCTCCAGGCATCAGGCACGTCACCGACACACCACTGCCTTTCAGCTCATGGCGCAGGGCATAGGCAAAACTGTCGAGGAATGCTTTCAGTACCGTTATAGACGGCCTGGAACGTGCCGGGTAGGAAACCGGCTATGGAACCTGTGATGAGAAGGCGGCCGTTGCCAGCACCCCGCATGTCGCGGCCGACAAGCTGAATGAGCAGCAGCGTGCCAGTGATATTGGTATCGACGACCCGCCGCCAATCCGCAGGTTCCTGATCGAGGAAGCTGCGGCCCAGACCCCGCCCGGCATTCGCCAGCAGCGCATCGACCTGTCGCCCGTGCGCTGCCGCATAGAGTTCTGTCGACGCCTTCCTTGGTTGCCAGGTCGGCTTGCACGGCTTCTACCGCGGCGCCATTCCGACGCAACCGACTGGCGGCTTGCTGGATCTCCGGTTCGTCCGCGGCGATCAAAATGTCGTAGCCGTGCTCGATGCATTCACGCGCCAACTCGAACCCGATGCCGGTGGAGGCGCCGGTTACGATGGCGAAGGGGCGTGCTTTACCGATCATGGGATTGTGCTCCACGTCTTAAGCCGGTCGTGAAATCACACAGAAGCTCAACGGGGCGAGCCGCGGCCTGTTCCTCGGAAGGTGCATCGTTTGCGGAAGCGTGAGCAGGGATAAGGCGATAGCCGAATTCTGCAGGCTTACCCACTATGGGGTGTCGCCCCGTGTCGGCTGAGATTTGCCCTCCAGCCATTCGCGTTCTTGCTTCTTTGTCATGGGCGTTCCGCGCCATTCCCCCTGATCGGCCAACCGACCCGGAGTCTCGCCGTAGTTTTCCTGAATCTGCGCTTCTTCAATGCCCTCTTGCTGCGCAGGGCGTTCATGTACCTGATTGGGCAGTTGGCCGGCTCCCTCGCTCTCTTCCAATCGCACCAGGAATTCCGCGCGCTCCCAAAACTCCTGGTCGCGCCCACGCGGACACCCGTCTGCTTCCCATAGCAAGTAGGCTCTCTGACGGATGCGTTCCTCGCGCTCGGCAGAGACTTCCAAGGGATTTTCGGCCATAGTCGCATTCCTCGCCTCTGCAAGATGAGGCGGAAACACAGGCGGCCCGTCGCCGGTTGCGGCAGTCACCCGCAAATGACCTACGTGCCGGGACGTGGTGCCGGTATTCATGCTTTATGGGACAGATGGCGGGACTCCAAGGCATGTAGCGAGCAGCCTCCGTGGTCTCCAGCATCGCCTGCATGACATGCAGTGCGGGTCATTGCAGTATCGTCGAAGCGACTGATCGCTGCTCCCAGCTGTGATCCGCTCTTCTGCCGTTGGCAACCTTGTCTCTCCATCAGCGGAGATAATGCTTGCTCGGGGGGCATTCGTAGCGTTCGACACCTGATGTGCTCCCGAGAGCGAATTGCGGCTGCCCCCGGACCTTCTGGCGGGCAGCTTTGTTAATTGCAGTTAGTCTGCTGATCCTTGATCCAGCAGCGGGGCATTGGTGATCAGCCGAGCACCGCGCTTGAAAGTCACGTAAGCCCACAGCCAATCCAGCAGCACCACGATCCGGTTTCGGAAGCCTATTAGGAAGGTGATGTGGACCAGGCCCCACAGCAGCCACGCACTGCGGCCGGACAGGTGCAGCCAGCCGAAGTCCGCTACTGCGTGGCCGCGGCCGATGGTCGCTAGGCTGCCTCGGTTGCGATAGCGGAAGCGACTGGTTGGGCGGCCTGCCAGACGTGCCGCTATGCATTGGGCGACGAACGCACCTTGCTGCTTGGCGACCGGCGCGAGGCCGGGCAGGGGATGTCCGTGCGCATCCTTGGCGCCTGCCGTATCGCCGATCACAAAGACCTCAGGATGATGCGGCAACGTCAGGTCCGGGTCCACCTGGACGCGCCCGGCACGATCATGTCCGGCTCCCAGCCAGTCGGCCGCCGGCGAAGCCGTCACCCCGGCCGCCCACATAATCGTCGCCGCCGGGATTGCCTGCTGACCCACGACGACGCCAGCGGTCGAGCAATCAGTTACGGGTGACCCGAAATGGACCTCGACACCCAATACCTGGAGCGCCGCGAGTGCTTTGGCGGACAAGGTCTGCGGGAAGGTCGGCAGGATGCGCTCTCCCGCTTCGATCAGAACGATGCGGGTCTGCGTGGTGTCAATGTTGCGGAAGTCGCGCACCAGTGCAAAGCGGGCCAACTCGGCAAGGGCGCCGGCCAACTCCACACCGGTGGGGCCGCCGCCGATGATCGCAAATGTTAGCAGGCGCCGGCGTTCAGCGGCATCTGGTTCGGCTTCGGCCCGCTCGAATGCCAGAAGGATACGGCGGCGGATCGCAGTGGCATCCTCGACTTGCTTTAGCCCCAGGGCGACTGGCTCCCATTCGTCGTGCCCGAAATATGCGTGCCGCGCACCGGTGGCGACGATCAGCGTGTCGTAGGCGATGTCGCGTTCACCGAGCGACACCGTGTGTGCCGTCAGGTCGATGGCTTCGACGCGTCCCAGCAGCACCTGTACATTGCGCCGACCACGGAACAAGCTGCGGATCGGCGTCGCGATATCCGCCGGCGACAGTCCGGCGGTCGCCACCTGATACAACAGCGGCTGAAAAAGATGATGGTTACGCTGGTCGACAATCGTGAGATCGAGGGCAAGTTTGGCCAGTTGCTTGGCTGCCGTCAGACCGGCGAATCCCGCGCCAAGGATCACGATCCGTGGTAGCCGTCCGGTTAGCTGCTCCATCGACCTTCCTGGCGTTGCTTTCAATCCAAAGGAATGTCGGTCAAGGATCGGTTCAAGGCACTCCGAGGAGGTGAGGGATCAATCTCCGTCTGGGTCAGCACGTCACTCAGACCAGCGGCCTAGACATTCGAGGACGCGCGAGTTGCGTCGGGGCGGCTGGAAACGTATCGAAGGCAATGGCGATGGTTGCCAAAGCCTCCACAGTTTTCCCCGCCCTGGCAAGCGGGCAACTGCCCCGTCCGCGAAGCGTTTGCGGATCATCGCGGTATGGGCAGCCGATAGCAATTGCCAATGAAGCCGCCCACGGCTTGCCGAGGTGAAATGGCTTGCTGCCCAACGGCGACGTCGCCACGGATCATCAGCGTATGGTGACGGATCACACTCAGGCGAAGCAGCTTGCGAGCGCGCTGGCAGAGTCGTCCAATTAACGCAGGCAGAGACACTGGTATATGGCTATGCCGGCCGGGTAGCTTTCTGAACCCACGCTTACCTATTCGTGGACGTCTCGCGGCCCGTGCTGTTTCAACGCCGATGACGGCATCGGGGAGTAGCCCCCGCTCGCTGGCCACAAAAGAAGCAGGGTGGTCAAAGCCATCACCCCCGGGGTATTCAGCCGAAACCAACCGTGTCCAATAGCTACCAAGCACAGTGCATATAGATGGCGTGGCGTCTGCGTTGTCTCACCTGGTGAGGGAGTATGCGTTAATTAATGCCATCTTGTCTGCCTATTGCAGCCAGGCGGACGGCTGCGGAACATATGTGAATATCATCGGCCGGCACAGCTGATCCGACGCGCTCCGTCGATGCGCCGTATGCAGCTTTGGGTCTCAGTCCGCTTCAGCCATCGTCAGTCGGTCGGTGCCGGTGCATTTAGCAGTTGGGTCCGATTTGCGACGTATTGCTTTCTGACCTTCGTTCAAGGCACCCTGGATGCCCCATCCGCGAGCTGACCGACCTTTGACTTGGCGCTCCATTGGCGCGCCGCTACATCCCCCACCATGCCCGATAAGCCGCAAGGCCTGACGCACGGCGAACGCCAGGATGTCGAAGAACTCTCAGCCCCACGCTCACCGGTCATCTACGAGGTTGTCCGTCAGCAGGGCGAGGATGAACTTTGTCGCCCCGACGGCTCGCTGTTCTGGTCCGGTATCGCGGCGGGCGTGACCATGATGGCCTCGGTCATCGCACAGGGCGCCCTGCGGCAGAAACTCCCAGATGTACCCTGGCGCGACGCGGTGTCCAGCCTCGGCTATAGCGTCGGCTTTTTGATGGTCATCCTCGGCCGCATGCAGCTCTTCACCGAGCAGACAATCGTCACGGTGCTCCCCGTCATGGCCGAACCTAGCTGGCCTCGGCTGTGGGCCACGGCGCGTCTCTGGATCATCGTTTTCGTGGCCAACATGGCCGGCACCTGTGTAGCAGCAGCCATGAACGCAGAGCTGCGTCTGGTCAGCCCTGACCTGTTGGCGTCGATGCTCGCGGTATCGGCGCCACTGCTGCACAAGACCCCACTTGACGTGCTCGCCCAGGCGGTGCCAGCGGGGTTCATCATCGCATCCATCGCCTGGATCCGCGCTGCCATCATCAACGGCGAGTTCTGGGTCGTGCTGACGCTTACCTACGTCATCGCCGTCGGCGACTTCACCCACGTCATTGCTGGCAGCGCCGAAACGTTTCTGTTGTTGTTCGCCGGACAAATTGAGATCTCGTATGCGCTGGAGAGCCTCATCACTCCCGCGCTTGTGGGCAACGTGATAGGCGGGACTGGGCTGTTCGCGCTGCTCGCCTACGCGCAAGTTCGTCAGGAGCTCTAGGCCGTAGTTGTTCTGGTTCGCGGCTCGGCCCTCGCGGTCGTGTTCGAGAGGGCGAGCGAGAACCGATGCAGCATGCAACTGTGGCAATTCGGCGGAAGCACCAGCAAGCCGAAGCAGTGCGGTTCAGACGCCGCCGGCAGCTGCTGAGGCAACGATACTGGCCGACCGTACGGCGGGGCAAGTCTTGCGCACGCCGTTGCTGAATTGTCGTTGAATGATGAGGATCCGCACCGTCGGCGCAGCCGGAGAACGCCCAGCCCAAGCAGCGAGAACCCCGCTCCTCGCGATCAGAAAAGCTATCAGCGGAATCATCCATCCGATGGCGACGTGCGGCAGACGCGTTTTTAAGCACACCAGGACTTCTCGTTCGAGCGGTTTGTCAGACAATTGCGGGGGGCACGCCCAAGCAAGGGCGCACTTTTCAAAGCTCAGGCTAAACAAGTTCGGCCACTTCCCCGGCCGTCACCGTGTTCTCACTCTCCCCTGTAAGCATCACGAACTCGCTGGCGCTGCTTTTCTCCGTGCTGCATTGAACCATCTATCCGCCTCACACGGGTTGAGGGTGGATGAATATATTTCGGCGCGACGAATTTCACCGGCTTGATGATGGCCGGGCTTGGCATTGCCGCATTGATCAATGCGCCGCCCGCGGTCATCACCGCGTGCCTTCTGTACGGCTTCTGTTTGAAGATCGCGTCTCGACGCAAAAGCAGCGCCCGTGGAGGGTGATGCGCGGCTCGCTCCACAACTGCAGGATCAGCCGGACGGCGTCCTCCACTTTCGGCGAGCGGCCTGCCGGCTTAAAGAAAGTGCCGAAGAGGGCGCCAGCCTTCGCGTTGATGGGTAAGGCATAGCATTGGGCAGATGAACTGGCCGAGGGGGTGCGCTGCGGCGCAACAATGCCGAAGTCGCCGTAATGCACCTCGCTCAGGGTAGACCCTGGGAATGCATGATCACGACAAAGGCGATAAGACCCACAGTTGACCCCCACTTGGCGAGCGTGTCGCCCGATCGGTGTGGCGCGGCTCCTGCCATCTTGGGTTCCGGTGCACCAAGAAGGAGCGTGAGGAAAAAGTCTGTCAGTCCGCAGCCTTGCGCCTAGCTGGCGTACCGCGCCCACTGCCGTTCTTCTTGCCGCCGCCAGTTTCCTTGTTGACAGAACCTCCCGCGGCGCTTCGGCACACGGTCGGATCGCTCTCTCCCGCGCCGCGCCGGCTCTGAACGCGCACCAGCAGAAACCACGGCGCTCATCGCCGCTAGTCCGACGACGGCACGATCAGGGCGAGTCCGCTTTCTGGGTCGTGTCGCTTACGCAGATGCACGGGACTGTCCGTCAGCACGACCTCAAGCGTGGGGCGAACGTCGCCCTCCAGCAGATGACCCGCGACCGCCCGTCCGCCACGACAACCCAGGACGCAATGGATATGCAGCGACGGCTGATCATCCGGTCCGTAGGCGACATCGCCTGTGAAGGCTGCGACTTCGGCCTGCTCATCGACGGGGATGCGCTGGTAATCCTTGGTCTCCCAGTCGAAATAGCCGAGCACTGCCGAACGAAAGGCACCGATCGCGATGAACTGTGCCGCCTCGATCTTTTCCCGCTCGACGAAGCGCTTCAGGCAAGCCATCACCTCATCGCCGCTTTCGAGCACCACGACAAAAGTACGCTGTTGGCCAGTCTGGTTGATCAGTCTCGTCTGCATGACACTGCCTTATCCGTCGTCTACGCCGGTTGTGGTAACTTTGGCAGCACGTGGGTGGCATAGAACTCAATCACGCGCCGCTGGTCAGGCTGACCGGCATGGATGTTCACAATGCTGACACCGCTTTCCTGAAGCTCATGGATCTTCTCCAGATGCGGACCAGGATCCGTGCTGATCGGCCATCCCCTCACCACCTGCTCGATCGGCGTCCCTGCCCCTGCGCGCCGTTCTATCTCGGCAGGATCGCGCACGTTATACAGCGACTTGAAAGCCTTCGGTCCAAATCGCCAGAGCTCGGCGGCCTTCTGGGCATCGGCCTCACCGCCGACTACGACATATTGCTCCACCAGCACAGGCATTTCATCCGGGTCCTTGCCGGCAGCATGCGCGCCTTCCTGCCATTCCACCTTGTGCGTCTTCCAGGTTTCCGGATCGGTCACCAGGCCATCGCCATACTGTCCGGCGAGGCGCATCGATTTGCGGCCGTTCGCCGCAGTCAGCAGTGGGATAGGTTGCGGCGGCGGGTCATACAGCTTCGCATCGACCGTGTAATACTTTCCTCTATAGGAAACGTTTTCGCCAGACCATAGCTGGCGGATGATGGTGATCGCCTCGATCAGTCGGTCCCAGCGTTCCTGCCATTTCGGCCATGCCCCGGTGGCGGCCTCCTCGTTGAGTGCTTCGCCGGACCCCACACCGAGGAAAATGCGTCCCGGCGCCAGGTGACTTATCGAGGCGAATGCCTCCGCCACCACCGCCGGCGAATAACGCAGGATTGGACAGGTCACGGTGGTGCCCATCCACGTGCGCGACACCTGCGAGCTCAGTGCACCGAGCGTTACCCAGGCTTGACCGGAATGGCCTTCATTGGCCTGCCACGGCTGCAAGTGATCGCTCGTGGCGAGCAGATGAAATCCACCGCTTGCCGCCTGGTTACCAAGTTCAACCAGTTCATGGACAGGAAACTGCTCGTGCGCGAGCATGTAGCCGATGCGTCCTTTACCGATGCCACCGCTGGATTGACCCTGCTCGTTGCGCTGCGGACGCGCGAGCGTGGTCGTGGAGGCAGGCTGTGCGGCGGCCACGCCAAGTGGCGAGGCGGTCGCCATCACAGCAGCAAGTTTGAGCAGGTTGCGCCTGCCTGGAACATCAATGGCTGAAAATGAAGAGGACATCGTCAGTTCCACTCAATGGAGACGACACCTCCAACACGGACTCTGATCGCCCGTTCGCGACACCCGGCCGCAACTTTCAGTGTGATACGTGTGGTCATTGCGTCCGCCCCCGAGACCGCAGCCCGCACCATATCCCCAGCCCACCAACCGCAAGCAGCAGACCCGCTACACTGCCGCGGTGTCGCGTCGCCAGCATCTGCCAGCTTTGATGCCGTTCCTGGCTGACGAAGCGTCCTTCAGAGCCCCAGTTGCCTGCGACTGACTTCGAACAGGTTGCCCGGCGCATTGGGCGACGCCGGCTCGGCGGTAAGCTGGCCGCTGTATCCGGCCCATGCCAGATAACGATCAACCAGCCCCGGCGCGAAGCGGCCTGCCAGGATCGCCTTCATGGTCGGAAATCCCACCCACACCTCACGCCGCCGATGCGTCGCGGCGAACAGGATGGCGTGCGCGGCCACCTGGGGCGAAAAGATCGGCGGCACCGGCTGTGGCCGGTAGCGCATCTTGTTCAGCGCCCAGTCGAACTGCGGCGTGTTCATCGCCGCGAGATGCACCATCGTCAGATGCACTGCCACGCCGTCATGCAGCAGCTCAGACCGCAGCGCATCGGTGAAACCACGCACCGCGAACTTCGCCGCACAGTAGATCGATTGCAGTGGGATCGCCCGATAGCTCAGCGCCGAACCGACATTGACGATCGTGCCGCGGTTGCGTGTGCGCATGCGCTTCAACGCGGCCATCGTGCCATGCACCTGGCCGAGATAGGTGACCTCCGTGCCCCGCTGGAACTCCTCAGGGGTCAATGACGACACCGGCCCGAACACCGTCGCCATCGCATTGTTGACCCACACATCGATCGGCCCGAGCGACTGCTCGATCGTATCCGCCGCTCGCTCTAACGCGCCGGCGTCCGCCACGTCCGCTGATACGGCACAGGCGAGCCGTCCCATCTCTTCGACCGCCGCAACAGTAGCATCCAGCCGCCGTTGGCCCCTCGCGATGATGCCGACGTTCCATCCGGCCTTCGCGAATGCCTCGACCGTGGCGCGGCCAACGCCGGCACTGCCGCCGGTCACCACAACGATTCCTGCACTCATAATTCGCCTCGCGATGACAGCATACGGATCCGGTCGGCCGCGCGGCAGGCGAGCGCCTGTATCGTCAGCGATGGATTGACCCCACCGACGGTCGGAAATACCGACCCATCGCAGATCCAAAGGTTGGGAATGTCCCAGCACCGGCAGTTGGTATCGACAACGCTGGTACGCGGATCGTCGCCCATTCTTGCCGTGCCGTTCATATGGCAGGTGTCGTCGGTCTGCGCCCAGATGTCGCGACAGTCGATCGCTTCCAGAGCCTGCGTCATGAAGCGCAGCGAATGATCGATCAGCGCGTGGTCATTGTCGCACCATGTGTACTCAACGCGCGCGATCGGCAGGCCATATTGATCCTTGGCATCGGCCAGCGTGACACGGTTGCGCTCCTGCGGCATCATTTCGCCGACGATCTTGAGACCGACCTGATGATTGTAGTCGGCCATCGCCGCCATCAGCGGTTCGCCCCACAGTCCGCGTGACCCTGACAGCGTGTTGGCCCAGAGCTGTGGCAACGGGCCCTGGCTCATGTAGCAGTAGCCGCCGAAGAAATCCTTCGTGTCGTGGTAATTCCAATGCTCGGTCAAAGCGAGCGAGGGCGGCCCCTTGTAGCTGCGGATCTCCTTCGCCGAGATGCCCCACACCGCCTGGTTCGCCTGCACCGTGAAGTAGCGGCCGACCAGGCCAGAGCTGTTCGCCAGCCCATCAGGATAGCGATCCGTCGCCGAGTTCAGCAGCAGCCGTGGCGTCTCGATCGCGTAGCCCGCCACAACGACGTTGCGCGCCCGCTGATAATGCCAGATTCCCTCGCGATGATAATGCACACCGGTCACTCGCCCGGTATCGTTCACCTCGATGCGGCCGGCCATTGCCAGATCGCGGATCTCCGCACCGGCCGCGACCGCTCGAGGAATCCAGGTCACCAGCGCGCTCTGCTTGGCATTGGTCGAGCACCCGGTGACGCAGAAGCCGCGATAGACGCACGGGTGCGCCAGGCCGCGTGGCGCCGACAGCGTGGCAAGCGGCGTCTCCGTCCAGGCAATGCCGAGCGCCTCGCAGCCTTCAGCCAGCGCCAGCGCAGCGGCGTTGAGTTCATGTGCGCGATACGGATAGCGCGGCCGCTTAGGGCCCCAAGGGTAAGTCACCGGGCCGGCGATCTTCAGCGCCTGTTCGACCTCTTCATAGTACGACCACATCTCGCGCCAATCGACCGGCCAGTCGGCGCCATACCCCAGAAGACTGCGCGACTTGAACCACTCCGGCCGGAAGCGCAGCGACACCATCGCGAAATGCACGGTGCTGCCGCCAACCGCCTTGCCGCTGTTGTTGGAACCGAGCTGCACCGGGTTCCCACCGGTGGAAATTCTGTCGTCTGTCCAGTACAGCTTTGTCTGTTCCGCCTCGTCGGATGCGAAGTCCTCGAGCGGACGGAACCACGGCCCGGCATCCAGGCCGATAACGGAAAACCCGGCCTCGGCCAGGCGGCAGGCAAGCGTGCCACCACCTGCTCCAGTGCCCACGACCAGGAAGTCTACTTCGTCGGTGAGGGCATAGCGCCGCATCGGCACCCAGGCGCTGGGACGGAACACATCGGGCGCTCGGCCGCCCTTGCCGCGTGGCTCGGTCAGGGGATCATCCAACATGGCGGTTATCCCGCCGAGCGCGGGCCCCGTCGCCGTCATGTGCCTCGACGGCCTCCCAGGGATCGCGGCGGTCATATCCCATGCGGACATAGCCGCGCGGGCTTGCCGGCCCACCCCAGCCAATCTCGCTCCACGCCGTGGGATGCGACCAATAGGCATGCACGATGTCCGGCAGCAGCCGCTGCTTGAAGAACGTCGCCGGAGGGATGCCGCGCCACGCCTGGTGATGCGCTTCGCCCGCTTCAACGCGTTGCAGGACGGCATCCTGCCGCGCACCGTCGAGCGCGTGGAACGCCGCCCCGTGCAGCGCCTCTGCTTCGGCGTCGATCGCGCGCAGACCACGCTGCCAAGCCTCGGGCTCGCGCGGCATCTCGGCGGCCCGGTAACCATCGTGGCGCCCGCGCATCAGCTTGTCGTCGATCAACGCCGCCACCGGGATCGGTGGACGATGCGCCGGCTGCGGCGTGATGCGCGCGGCGATCGCGTCGAGCGTCCTGAATTCGTCTGCCGTGAAGAACCGCGGCTCACGCGGCACAGCGAGACGCTGATCCACCACGCGCCGCGTCTGCGCGTTCCACGACGGCGTCGTGCGCTTCGCCAATACGTCGTAACCGGGATAGCGCTCAGCCATCGGGATGATCGTCGAGCAGTCCGAGCGCCGCCAGCCCGGCCAAGGCTAGCCCAAGGAAGCTTGGCGGTGCCGGTATCGGTGGGCCATTGAGCACGTTCTGGCGCCAGTTCCGCCAGCCACCCATGTTGCGCTGCACGCCCCAGGCATGGAACCCGGCGCCAGCAAGCCCAAGACAGGCGACCAGGCGCAGCCACCATCGCGCCAGCCACCGATCGCGATTCTTGGCGCCATACGCGGCGTTCAGCAGCAGCGCGCCGCCGGCCGGCGGGATCGTCACCGGAGCGAACATCGCCGGGTCATGGAAGGCGCCGCGAAAATGCAGCAGCCCCGCTTCGGCCGCGGTGCCCAGCAATCCCAGGCCACTGATCGCGCTCATCAAACGCCCGGCTGGCAAGCCAAACACGCGTGCGCGATGCGCCGGATTGTCCCGCACCGCTTCGGCCGCGCTGCCCAACAGGCCAGCAAGCAGAATGGCCATCGGGGCACCCAGTGGTGCGCCATAGAACAGGTTCTGCCACGACGCCGCACCCGGACGCTTGAGCACATTGTAGAGGTGGAAGCCCGTGCCCAGCAGGCCGGTGAGTGCGCCTGCACCATAGATTGCCTGCCTCGCGCGATGTGCCACCGGTCGCTTGTCTGCGGTGCCATGAGCGCTGACGCCCAAGGTCAGCGCCGAGACGAGCAGAGGAACGAGCATCACCGGATTGTTGAACGAGCCGCGGTAGTGTTCGACGGCGCTGTCCAGCAGAACCGACGTCGCAAGCACGCCTGTCGCACCATTGAGCCGGCGCGCCGCACGCAACGTGGCACCATTCCGAGGGGGGGCGCTGGGAAGCGACGCCGCGAGACGATCGAGTTTGTCCCGACGTCCCAGGCGTGTCGCCTTTCGATGCACGATCGCGTGCGCCGTGCGCACCTCAATCGCGTCCGGGCAGAACCGAAGCCAATACCTCCTTGGCGGTGCCGACCAGCACATTCCCTTCATCGGGATCGCCCTTCACCAGCGCCGAGGTGAATTTGCGGGCCTGGTCCAGCGTGATGTGTGGCGGCAAAGGAGGCACCTCGGGATCAGTCTTCACTTCCAGCACCACGGGCCGATCCGACGCGAGCGCGTCCTCCCACGCCGATGCGAGCCGCTCGGGCGTATCGACAAACAGCCCGCGCAACCCGATCAGCTCAGCGAAGCGGTGATACGGGACATCGGGAATCTGCTGCGTCGCCTCGAACTTCGGATTGCCATTCATGACGCGCTGTTCCCAGGTCACCTGGTTGAGGTCCTGGTTGTTGAAGACACAGACGACCCAGCGCGGGTCGGCCCACTCGCGCCAATACTTCGCGACCGTGATCAGCTCTGCCATGTTATTCATCTGCATCGCCCCATCGCCGACCAAGGCGATCACAGGCCGGTCGGGGTGCGCGAACTTGGCGGCGATCGCGTACGGCACTGCCGCGCCCATCGATGCAAGCCCGCCGGACAGCGAACACATCATCCCGCGCCGTATCTTCACGTCACGCGCGTACCAGTTGGCGCAGGAGCCGGAATCGCTGGTGATGACCGCGCGCTCTGGCAGCAGCGGCGACAGTTCCCAGGCGACGCGTTGTGGATTGACCGGATTGGCACTGGTGTGCGCGCGCGCTTCCATCTCGCGCCACCATGCAGCGACGTTCTTCTCAATCCGCCGCCGCCAGGAATTGCCCTGTTTTTGCGGCAGCATCGGCAGCAGAGCACGCAGAGTCTCCGCACTGTCACCGACGAGATTGACATCCATCGGGTAACGGATGCTCAACATGCCAGGATCGATATCGATCTGCACGCCACGCGCGTCGCCTTCCTTCGGCAAGAACTCCGAATAGGGGAAGCCCGAGCCGACCATCAGCAGTGTGTCGCAGTCCCCCATCATCTCCCAGCTTGGCTTGGTGCCAAGCAGCCCGATCGATCCGGTCACCCAAGGCAGATCGTCTGGCACCGCGCCTTTGCCCAACAGAGCCTTTGCCACACCGGCACCGAGACGTTCGGCCACGGCGATTACCTCATCCGTGGCGCGCAGAGCTCCCGCGCCGACCAGCATTGCGACGCGCTTGCCCGAATTCAGTACGTCAGCCGCCCGGCGCAGATCAGCCTCGTGCGGCACCACCTTTGGTGGACTATAGCCGACGCCGGAATGCACCGTGCCGTGTTTGCGCGGTGGCGGTGCGTAGGGCTCTTCCTGCAGATCGTTGGGCATCACCAGAGCGGTCACCCGGCGTTCGCCGACGGCAATGCGAACGGCGCGGTCCACCAGATGCCGCACCTGTGCCGGCATGCTCGCCTGATGAACGAAGGCTCCGGCCACATCCTTGAACATGCTGACCAGATCAAGTTCCTGTTGATAATGTCCGCCGAGCGCCATGCGCGCCTGCTGTCCCGCGATCGCGAGAACCGGGACGTGATCGAGCCGCGCGTCGTACAATCCCGTGATCAGATGGGAAGCGCCCGGCCCTGAAGTGGCGATGCATACGCCCAACCTGCCGGTGAATTTGGCATAGGCCGACGCCATGAACGCCGCCATCTCCTCGTGCCGGACCTGGATGAAGCGGATCTTGTCTTCGCCCAGCCGCTGCAAGCCACCGAGCAGGCCGTTGATGCCGTCACCCGGATAGCCAAAGACGCAGCGAACGCCCCATTCATGCAGCCGCATCCAAAAGAAGTCGGCGACGTTCTGTGCCATCTTTGCCTCGCCCAGGTGAAAGTGAAGTGCAACTCCGCACACGTTGTCACAATGCTGTTGGGCCCAACCGGTTCACTCCGCGTGATGCGATCATGCATATATGAACCCGGTATTGGCGTGCACGCGAACACATGACAAATCGGACACTTCGCAATCCCGCTGTTGTGACTGGTAGAAGCCATTGCGTTGAGATTACTTCTGCGTAGCCAATACGGCATGGCTGATCGGTTAGGTTAGGGAGAGTTGATCGTTTGCCTCGTCTCGACCGCAGCTCGATACGAGTCACGGGTCGGTGAAGCAACCGCGACCGGATGCCTGCGCTCTTCTCCCCAGCGACGAATACCGCAGTCAGAATGTCATTGCTGGGACTGGCGCTTCTGATGACGCTTGGCGTTGGCTGGTGGTGGGTGTGGCCGCGTATGGACTATCGTCTGCATACTGCCTGGACCGTCGAGCAGCCCGTTCCATTCAGCCACCAACACCATGTCGGTGGCCTCGGGATCGACTGCCGCTTCTGTCACACCACAGTTGAAACTTCGGGTAATGCGGGCATGCCGCCGACCTATACCTGCATGACGTGCCATTCGCAGATTTGGACCAACGCGGCGATCCTCGCGCCGGTGCGCGACAGCCTTGCATCCAATACGCCGATCGCCTGGCATCGGATCAACGATCTACCGGACTATGTGTATTTCAATCACACCATCCACATCGCCAAGGGCGTGGGCTGTGCCGAATGTCACGGTCAGGTCGATCAGATGCCGCTGTTGCACAAAGTTCACGGGTTCACCATGGGATTCTGCGTCGACTGTCACGCCAATCCTGGTTCACGGCTCCGCCCGCCGAATGAGATCTTCAATCTCTCATGGCAACGCGATGCGTCGACGCCACCACCCGAGGCTTTGATGCGGCTTTACCATATTGGCGATCGCCGACTGACGGACTGCTCCATATGCCACCGCTGAACCGACCATGGCGCAGCCTAGAGGAGCTGGCGAACGATGCCGACTTTATAGCGCGGGCAGCACAGGAATTTCCCTCGCTCGCCGAGGGCTTATCTGCGCCGTGGGACCGTCGCCGTGTATTGAAGCTGATGGCGGCAGGGCTAGCACTTGCAGGCTTGGGCGGATGCGAGCGTGTGGCGCCATCTGGTGTTCTGGTGCCGCCGGTGCGGCCGGAGCCGAACGCCGTATCCGCCAACAAGGATATGTTCACCACCGCTAGCGTGCTGCAGGGCTATGCCGCTGGCGTTCTGGTGCAGCACGATGTTGGCCGGCCGATCAAGATAGAGGGAAATCCTCTGCATCCAGCCAGCCTTGGTGCTACCGATGCATTTGCCCAAGCCGAGTTGTTGGGCTTCTACGATCCCGATCGCGCCATCGGCCTGGAACGTAAAGGCGAGCCACAGGATTGGCAGAACCTGCAGGCCGCCATGGCCGACCAGCGCGCATCATGGACTCGGACGCATGGCGAAGGTCTGCGTGTCCTCACCGGCACCATCACATCACCGACCCTCGCCCGACAGATCAATGCGTTGCAGCAGCGCTATCCGGCGATGCGTTGGCATCAATGGGAGCCAGTGTCGCGCGATTCTGTGCGCGCCGGTGCCAACCTGGCCTATGGGCGCGCGGTCGAGATCGTGCCGTATATTGATGCCGCCGACGTCATCGTCGCGCTTGACAGCGATCTGATCTCCTCAGCGCCGGGACATGTGCGGTTTGCGCATGATCTCGCGTCGCGACGCAATCCGACCCGGGCAACGATGAGCCGGATCTATGCGATCGAGCCAACACCGAGCCTGGTGGGGGTTGCTGCTGATCACCGCATCATCGCCGCACCAGATGAAATAATGCGCGCGACCGCAATGCTCGCTGATCTGATCCTACGGTCAGCGCCGTTGCCAAGCGGTTCGCCACCATGGCTAAGCTACGCGGCGGACGACCTGAAGGCGCATCCCGGCCGCTCTTTCATCCACGTCGGGCCTCATCTGCCGGCGGAGTTGCACGCACTCGCGCATGCCATGAACGAAGCGCTAGGCGGGCGTGGCCACACCTTCGACGTGATCGAGCCGGTCGAAGCAAACCCTATCGAGCAGGCGGCATCGTTCCAGGGACTGCTGCACGACATGCAGGCAACCCGGGTGCAGAGCCTGATCATTATCGACGCCAATCCCGCCTATACCGCATCCGGCCTGGAATTCGAGGATGCGCTGCGCCGCGTCCCATTATCGCTGACCACCGCGATTGGCCCGAATGAGACCGCGGCCGCATCTGTCTGGTCAGTGCCGCAGCGCCATCC
Source organism: uncultured Alphaproteobacteria bacterium (assembly GCA_963758595.1). Lineage (GTDB taxonomy): Bacteria > Pseudomonadota > Alphaproteobacteria > Acetobacterales > Acetobacteraceae > JAMXLO01. The sequence goes on along the minus strand of CAVWWB010000015.1, from coordinate 22,918 downwards.
GTTCGAAGATTGGAGCGATGCACGCGCCTTCGACGGCACGACAACCATACTGCAACCGCAGGCCTTGCCATTATACGGCGGGGTCAGCCCCCATCGCCTGCTTGCCCTGATGCTGGATTTCACGACGCCCAACTCGCTGGCGATCGTGCGGCAGACCTGGCAGGATCGTGGTGCCTGTGGTTGGCACGACTCCTTGGCAAAGGGCATCGTGTCGAAGACTGCCGCCTCGCACATTGACGTAGCATTGCGGCCTGACGCAGCCAACGCCTCGCTCAAGCCAGCGTCGGTGCAGCCGCTGAGCCTGCTGCTGCGGCCGGACCCCCACGTCTGGGATGGCCGTTTCAACAACAATGCCTGGCTGCAAGAACTACCCCGTCCCCTGACCAAGCTGACATGGGACAATCCGTTGCTGATCGCACCGGATCAGGCCCAGCGGCTCGGCGTCGGCAATGGCGATCGTGTCACTCTGTCGGTCGGGCAAATCAGCGTGACGCTGCCAGCCTGGATCATGCCTGGCCAGGCCGATAACTGTGTCGTCGGACTGCTGGGCTTCGGCCGACGCGTCGTCGGCACGGTGGGCGAAGGTACCGGCTTCGACCTGTATCACCTGTCGTATCGACCGGGTCTCCCTTCGCTTGCCAAGGCCAGGGGCAAGGAGGTTCTGGGCAGCACCGAGCACCACAATCCGATGCTGGCAACGCCGGATGATTTCGCCCGCCGCGGCACACTAGCACAATTCCAGGCGGAGCCGAGCTTCCTCGCTAACAAGGTAGAGAACCAAGAGCTGTATCACTGGAAACCGCCGGGCCCCGCGCAGTGGGGCATGAGCATCGACCTCAATGCCTGTATCGGCTGCAACGCCTGCGTCGTCGCCTGCATGGCCGAGAACAACATTCCGGTGGTCGGCAAGCAGGAGGTGATCCGCGAACGCGAGATGCACTGGCTGCGCATCGACCGCTACTACGACGGCAAAGCAGAGGACCCCGTAATCCTGTTCCAACCCGTCCTCTGCATGCATTGCGAGGAGGCGCCCTGCGAATATGTCTGCCCGGTTGGTGCCACTGTGCATGACAATGAAGGCCTCAACGTGATGGTCTACAACCGTTGCATCGGCACGCGGTTCTGTTCCAACAACTGCCCCTACAAGGTTCGTCGCTTCAACTACTTCGATTTCACTGGTCTGGAACAGCGCCCGCCGCAGGCCCGCAACCCGGAAGTGACCGTGCGCGGACGCGGCGTCATGGAGAAATGCACGTTCTGCCTGCAACGTATCGCCGCCGCACGCATGATCGCGGATATCGAGAACCGTCCTATCGGCGCTGATGAAGTGCGCACTGCCTGCCAGGCCGCTTGCCCCACGCAGGCCATCACCTTCGGCAATATGGCAGAAGGCGGTACGGTAGTGGAGCGTAAGCGCAGCCCTCTGTCTTACGCACTGCTGCACGATCAGGACACCCGTCCTCGTGTCACGTACGAGGCGCGCATCACCAATCCAATTCCGGCGCCCGGCACAGCGACGTGAGCGGCATCCCGGTTCCATCCGCGTTCGATCCGGTGGTGCTGCCAGGCAGCAACAACCGTGACATGACAGATCATGTTTGCGGGCTGGCGACGCGAAGCAGACCGTTCCTTTGGTGGTGGATCGCAATCGCGCCTTGCGCAGCCCTTACCGGCGTGCTGCTTATCTCAATCGTCTGGCTGTTCTGGCAGGGAGTTGGCATCTGGGGCATCGACTGGCCCGTGATGTGGGGCTTCGCCATCATCAACTATGTCTGGTGGATCGCGATCGCCAGCGGCGGCACCTTCATCTCTGCGCTGTTCTATCTAACCCGGTCAGAATGGCGGAGCTCGATCAACCGCCTCGCCGAGTCAATGACGCTCTTCGGAGTTGCCTGTGCCGGCATCTACCCAATCCTCCATCTCGGCCGGCCATGGTTGTTCTATTGGTTGCTGCCGTATCCCGCGACCATGCACACCTGGCCACAGTTCCGCAGCCCGTTGCTGTGGGATTTCTTCGCGATCCTGACCTATGTCTTGTCGTCAATCCTGTTCTGGTATCTCGGCCTGATCCCTGACCTGGCCACGATACGTGATCACGCGCTGACGCGGCGGCGGCAGGTATTCTACGGCATCCTGGCACTCGGCTTCCGTGGCACTGGCCGTCAGTGGCAGCACTATCAGGCGACTTATGCGACCCTTGCAGCGATCATGGCGCCGCTGGTGTGCTCCGTGCACAGCATCGTCGGGCTGGATTTTGCCGGCGCCAATACCGTCGGCTGGCATTCCACTCAATTCCCGCCGTTCTTCATTTTCGGCGCCTTCCTGTCCGGCTTCGCCACCGTATTGATCCTGGTCATACCGCTGCGCCGGCTAATGCGCCTGGAGCGATACATCACCGGCCGCCACCTCGACGTGCTGTGCCGCCTGCTACTGACCAGCAGCCTGTTCGTCGCTTATGCATATCTGATGGACGCGTTTAACACGTATTACGGCGCCGAGAAGAGCGAAATTAACATGTACGTGGAGAAACTTTTCGGGTACTACGCCGGCATCTTCTGGGCGACCGTGACCTTCAACGTCATGGTGCCGCAACTCTTCTGGTTCCGCGCGGTGCGGATGAACCAGATCGCGATATTGCTGATCTCCCTTGGCGTCATCATCGGCATGTGGTGCGAACGCTTCACCATCGTCGTGGACGCGCTGCATCGCTCCAATCTGCCCTCGTCGTGGGGAAACTATCACGCCACAATCTGGGATTGGCTGACCATGGCCGGGACTGTCGGGTTCTTTTTCTTCGGTATCCTGCTTGTGGTGCGGTTCCTGCCGGTCGTGTCGATGTTCGAGCTGCGCGAACTCGTTGCCGCCAGGCGTACCACATGAGCCAAGTGCTGGCAGCGTTCCATGACCGGCGGGCATTGCAGTCAGCGCTGCATCGGTTGCACTCCGCGGAACTCGGTCCGCTGGAAACCTATACGCCACAGCCTCTTGCAGAGGGCACCTCGCCGATGCCCTTGGCGATTTTCCTTGCCGGTATGCTCGCCATGGCGGCAAGCTTTGCCTTGCAGGTCTATGCGAATGTCTGGGCCTATCCGCTGAACATCGGCGGCAGGCCAGGTTTCTCCTGGCCCGCCTTCGTGCCGATCGCCTTGGAGAACGGCATTCTCGCCGCGGTCGCCGCCGGCTTCTTCGGTTATCTGATCATCAACCGCCTGCCCCATCTCTACGAACCGATAGACGAAGCCCACGCGATCCGTCGGGCATCGCGCGATCTCTGGTGCGTTGCGGTCCGCACTGACCGCACCGAGGAGACACAACACATCCTGCAGGCATGCTCTGCCCTCAGCGTCGAGGTGATGCCGGGATGAGGCGCTGGGCTGCCCTGCTTGTCGTGCTATCGGTGCTGCTGGGGAACTGCGACCAAATGATTACGCAGCAGAAGGCAAAGCTCTATTCGTCAGATGCGCAAATGTTGCGGCCTGATCCGGAAGCCGTCCGGTGGCAGGACACTCCTGCGCACCCGCCACCATTGTCCTTGGCGCTGCTGCAACGTGGCCAGCAGCGCTATCGTATCTACTGCACGCCTTGCCACTCCGAGTTAGGCGATGGCAATGGTATGGTGGTGCAACGCGGTTTTCCGCATCCGCCATCCTACGATATCGATCGATTACGTACTGCACCCACCCAGCACCTTTTCGATGTGATGACGAATGGCTACGGCGACATGTATTCCTTCGCCGGCCGCATTGCGCCAGCCGATCGCTGGGCGATTGCCGCTTACATCCGGGCATTGCAGCTTTCCCAGCGTGCAACTCCTGCGTCGCTGTCCGATGCGCAGCGTGCCGCGCTGCCATGATGCAGGAACGCGCAGAACGTGTCGCGTGGGGCGTCGGCGCCATCGGTCTGGCGCTGGCGCTGTTGGGATGGCTACTGGAGCCAACTGTGTTTCCTCATGCCTGGCTAGCTGCCTTGACCTCGTGGATTGGCTGGCCGTTAGGCTGCCTCGCATTGCTTCTGGTACATGTGCTGACCGGAGGACGCTGGGGCGACGCCATCCGTCCGCAACTTCTCTCCGGCATTGGCACGCTGCCGTTGCTGGTTCCGACGTTGCTGCCGTTGATGTTCGTCCTGCCCGCACTGTATCCGTGGTGGCATCCGGACACGGCAATGCATTTCGGCAACGGTTTCTATCTGAACCGTCCGTTCGCAGTTGCTCGCGCCATCATCTACCTGGTCGCCTGGTATGGTGTAGCCGCCACCACAATGTTCGCGTTGCGGTTCGGACGCATCCCACCGACGGCGGCCGTTATCGGTCTGCTGGTCCTGGGCCTGACGGCAAGTTTCGCCGCGATCGATGCGACCATGTCACTCGACCCGCATTTCAGCTCCAGCGATTACGGCATGATGGCAGCCGCCGAGGCGGGGTTGCTTGCCTTATCTGTATGCGTGCTACTCACGACGATCGGGCCACCATTGTCATCGGACAGGCTGAACGACCTCGGCAAGCTACTGCTAGGCCTATTGGTTCTGTGGGCCTATCTCGATTTCGTCCAATTGCTGATCGTTTGGCAAGGCGATCTGCCGCATGAGGCGCCATGGTACCTGGAACGCGCGAGTCACGGCTGGGGCGTGCTGGCCGGCATCGTCGCATTCGGCCATTTCCTGTTGCCGTTCTTCGTCCTGGTATGGCCGCCGTTGCGCCGCTCGCCCCGCGTGCTTGGCGCTACAGCGTCCTTGCTGGTTGTCATGGAATTCCTGCGCGCCTGGTGGCTGGTGCTCCCCGCAGGGCATCGCGGGTTCAGTTGGATCGACGTCGCCGCGATGGCGGCGATCTGGGGTTTCTCTGTGGCACTTGCCCTGCGCGAGCCAACACTGCGCCTCGCATTCGCGGAGCCCAGGCATGGCTGAACCCGCGATCCCTCCCGCCCAGTACGAGCCGGCGGACGTCACGTTCCGTTTCCTGCTGTGCGGTGCGGGCGTCGTTCTAGGCACCATTTTGCTCTGCACGTTCGGGGTGATGGTGCTCTACCCGACAGCCATGCAGGATCGGCGCCTGACCACGGCGTTGCCCGTCTATCCTCCTCCGAGGTTGCAAGCCGACCCTGCGGCGGACCTGCAACGTTTCACCGCGCAGGAGCTGTCCCGCCTGAACAGCGCCGGTTGGGTGGATAAGACCCGTGGCATCGTACACATCCCGATCAATGAAGCGATGCGCAGCATTGCAGCACAGGGCATCCCTGACTGGCCTGTAGCGTCAGGTGGCGAGCCGTGACGCGCCATCTCATGGCGCTGCTGATCTGCCTGCTGCTGCCGATTGCTGCACACGCTGCACCCAACCTGTCGGACTTCGCCTTTCATCAGCATCCAGGCGACCAGGTGCCGATGGATCTCCCGTTGCGTGATGCGATGGGCGATGCGGTGCGCCTGCGCGATGAAATGGCCGGGCGGCCAGCCATACTGGTGCTGGGTTACCTCCATTGTTCCAACCTGTGCGGTCTCGTGCGGGATGATGTGTTCCATGCCTTGTCGCAAAGCGGTTTACGGCCGGATCAATACAACCTGCTCGTCGTCAGCATCGATCCTGCCGAGACCAGCGAGGACGCCGCGATGGCGAAGCGCCAGGACCTTGCGCGCTATCCGCTACCGGGCGCCGATGCCGCGTGGCACTATCTGACTGGACCCGCCACCTCGTTGCATCAGATCGCCGACGCGGTCGGCTTCCGCTATCGATATGACCCGCTGCAGAGGCAGTTCCTGCATCCCGCGGGCCTGGTGTTCCTGAATGCCGCGGGGCAGATATCAGGCTATCTGCTCGGCGTTGGCTACAGTCCAGGCGACCTTGAGTTGGGCGTCATACGCGCCAGCTATGGAGGCATCGAACAGGCGACGCCTGTCCTTCTGCTGTGCTTCCATTTCGATCCCACGACGGGCCGCTACACGCTGGCGATCACCAAGGTGCTGCAACTTGCAGGTCTGCTGACAGTGCTGGTGCTCGGCACGCTGATCGGCCTCGCGTTTCGCCACGAGCGTCGCCGGTGAACACCGCCTTTTTCGGTATCACCGGTAATGCAATCTCCACTGATTGGCTGCTGCTTGGATTGCTGTCGGTCTCCGCCGCGGTTCTCAGCTTGGTGTTCGGACTGATGCTGCTCTCTCTGGTCCGCTACCGTTACAACAGCCCGGTCAATCGCGGCGACATCCGGGAGCGCAGTTTCAGATTTGAGATGACCTGGACCGCCGCCACGTTGGTCGTGTTCTTTGCGCTCTTCATTTGGGGGTCATTCATCTATGTCGACGATTTCCAGCCTCCGGAGAACACACTGAAAATCTACGTGGTCGCGAAGCAGTGGATGTGGAAGGCGGAGCACGCCGGCGGCCAGAGCGAGATCGATGCGCTGCATGTACCGGTCAACAAACCGATCGAGCTGGTGATGACCTCGCAGGACGTGATCCACGACTTCTTCGTCCCGGCGTTCCGGCTGAAGCGCGACGTGCTGCCAGGGCAATACGAAACGCTATGGTTCAAGGCCCGGAAAGCTGGCACCTATCAATTGTTCTGCGCGCAGTTTTGCGGCGCCAGCCATGCTGCGATGATCGGCGCGGTCTATGTTCTGTCCGATCCGGACTATTCGGACTGGCTGGCGCACAACGGCACCAGCGACACCTTGATCGCGCAAGGTCATGCGCTGTTCATCCGCGACGGCTGCGATGGTTGCCATGGCGGCCGCGGCACCGTCCGAGCGCCATCGCTGACGGGGCTATTCGGAAGTCCGGTTCCCTTGTCGGACGGCACAATGGTGATCGCTGACGACGCCTATATCCGCGATTCCATCCTGCAACCCCGTAAGCAGATCGTCGCAAGCTTCGAGCCGATCATGCCGTCATTCGCCGGCGTTATCGATGAGGGCGACCTGGTGAAACTCGTCGCGTATGTGGAGTCGCTCGCAGCGCAGCAGCCCGAAGGAAACCAGCCATGAGCCAGGCCGTCGCAGACGTCGGGGTTCTGCAACGCGAGATGAAAAGTTATCTGGCTGATGGCTTTTCGCTGCGTAGTTGGCTGCTGACCACCGACCACAAGCGCATCGCCGTGCTCTACATGGTGTCGATAACAATTTTCTTCTTTATCGGCGGCACGGCAGCAAGCCTGATGCGCTACAACCTTATCGTGCCGAACGGCATGCTGCCATCGGCAGAGACCTATAACCGGCTGTTCACCATGCATGGCGTGATCATGGTATGGTTCTTCCTGGTCCCTGCCGTCCCAGTTACGTTAGGAAACTTCCTGGTGCCCTTGATGCTGGGAGCGCGGGACCTGGCATTCCCCAAGATCAACCTGGTGAGCTGGTACCTGTTCGTCAGCGCCGGCATCTTCGCGGTATACGCCCTGTTTGCCGGCGGCGTGGACACTGGCTGGACCTTCTACACGCCGCTATCTACCCACTACGCGCTCGGCCATGTTGTACCGATCGCTGTCGCGGTTTTTATCGCCGGATTTTCCACGATCGCCACCGGCCTTAATTTCATCGTGACGACACATCGGCTGCGCGCGCCAGGGCTTACCTGGTACCGTCTGCCAATCTTCATCTGGTCGATGTATTCAACGAGCGTGATCATGGTGCTGGCAACGCCTGTGCTGGCGATTACGCTGCTGCTGCTGGGCTTCGAGCGCATCTTCCATGTCGGCGTATTCGATCCCGCCTACGGCGGTGACCCGCTGCTGTTCGAGCACCTGTTCTGGTTCTACTCCCATCCCGCCGTTTACATCATGATCTTGCCGGGCATGGGCGTGGTCAGCCAGATTATCCCATGTTTCTCCAGTAAGGACCTATTTGGCTACAAATTTGTCGCCTGGAGCAGTGTGTCGATCGCGGTGATCGGCTTCGCGGTTTGGGGCCACCACATGTTCGTCGCCGGCCAGTCGGTCTATGCCAGCGTCGTGTTCTCATTGCTCAGCTACCTCGTGGCCGTGCCATCAGCGATCAAGGTCTTCAATTGGCTGGGCACGCTGCATCGCGGCTTCATCCGTTTCGACGCCCCTATGATCTACGCTCTCGGGTTCATCGGCCTGTTCACGATTGGCGGCCTGACCGGACTGTTCCTGGCGGCGCTCGCCGCAGATGTGCACTTGCACGACACTTACTTCGTCGTCGCGCATTTCCACTACATCATGGTAGGCGCCATGGTATCTGCGTATTTTGGCGGTCTGCATTTCTGGTGGCCGAAGATGACAGGCTGCCTGTATCCGGAAACGATTGCCCGCGGTGCAGCCTTGCTGATGTTTATTGGTTTCAATCTCACCTTCTTTCCGCAATTCATCTTAGGCTATGAAGGCATGCCGCGCCGCTATCATGCCTATCCGCCCGAGTTCCAGGTGCTGAACGTTCTGTCTTCCGCGGGCACTTCAATTCTGGCAGTCGCCTATCTAGCTCCTCTCACCTATCTGGTGTGGTCACTGCTGTACGGCGAGCGTGCGTCGGCGAACCCATGGGCCGCCACAGGCCTGGAATGGCAGACGCCTTCGCCACCATTCACCGTGAACTTCGCCGTAACACCGATCGTGACCGAAGGCCCCTACGCTTATCACCAGCCGACTGCGGATCGGGTCGATGTCTGACGAAATCGCACCGCACCGTCATTTCCAATACGCAAGTGCCGATCATCAATCCGACACGGCGATCGCTGGCATGTGGCTGTTTCTTGCCACCGAGGTGCTGTTCTTTGGTGGCCTGGTACTTGCCTGGATGTTTTGCCGCCACTGGCAGCAGGCAGGCTTCGATGCGGGCGCTCGTGAGACCGTGCTTGCCATCGGCACTATCAACCTCGTCCTGCTGTTAACCAGCAGCTTTGTCTATTTCAGCGGCCTCATCTTCATCGAAATGAACCAGCCGCGACGCCTGGTGCAGTGCTGCGTTCTCACGGTCTGCTTCGGCGCCACATTCTTGGTATTGAAGATCTGGGAATGGGTGATCGATATCCATGAACACCTGTTCCCATCGATGGCGGGATTCAAGATAACCGGCTCGGACGAGGGCGGCGCACGACTGTTCTGGTCATTCTACTTCGTCGCTACGTCATTGCATGCATTGCATATGATCATCGGGATCGGCGCGGTTAGCTGGATCGCGATGCAAGCACGCGCTGGCCGGTTCTCCGCCAAATGGACCACGCCAGTCGAAGTCGTCGGGTTGTATTGGAGCTTCGTGGATATTGTCTGGATCGTGCTGTATCCGATGATCTACCTCGTGGGGCGCAGTTCATGAGCGCGGGCCATCGCCTCGCCTGGTTCGCGTGGCTCGGCTTGCTGCTGCTGGGCGCCACCGAGCTCGGCGGCAGTTTTTTCCACTTCGGCCGCTCATTGCGACCACTGCTCCTGCTGCCGGCATTGGCAATGGTTGCTCTGGTCAGCCTTACGTTCATGCGGGCCAGACACAGCATCGCACCGGCGCGCGGCTTCATGCTCGCAGGACTGCTATGGCTGTTGCTCCTCCTGGGTCTTGGCGCGATGGACCCACTGACTCGCGCTTTTTATTCCGTCGGTGTGCAGTCCAGCACCTCCCGGTAAGCCAGACTCCGCAAACTAGATTTTCTCCTTTGCCGTGAAGGTTCGGCCACTGATCTTGGGTAGGACGCCGCAAACCCGCTGAACATCGCCACCTGCACCACGAGCCATCGCCGTGAAACTTAACGTCTGCGGCTAATTATAAGCCGTGCGCAAGGCCTCATCACATAAGCTGGAGCGCGATCGTGACGAGTCCTTGCCGTAAATGGTCGATCGCAGTCACTACGTGGAATGACGCGCTCGATCTTGGGGCAGCCGTCTCCGGGGGAGTGATCCGGACGCAATCGCAAGTTGGCTGAAGCATTCCGCCGAAACCAACCGCCGGCGGAAAAGCCTATTCATTCCATTCCGCTCTGCCATTCAATGCTGACGTTCTGCCTGAACCGATGGCGAAGGAATTGCCGGACCCTCGGCGCCCGACAGCGCCTCGGGGACCGATTAGGACAGCCTTCATCACCCCATCGTATGGGTCGCGGTAGCAGAACCAGCCCGGGGCCGCCTATCGGCCGGGGCGTTGGCGCGGTCTGCCGCCCCAGCGACTCGCGACCCTCGATCGGTGGCGCTCGGTCGACCGACTGGGCCTTCGGCGACAGTGACTTGACCCATTGCTGCATGACACAGATGGACCGCATTATCGACACGTGCCGCGCACACTCTGTAGCCTGACAACGCGTCGTCGGTGACGGAATATTGAACGATGCACCGGCGTCTCCGGCTGCGCGGCTGCGCGTTGCAATGCCGGGTGTATGCCGGTCGAGTGCAATTCATGAGCACGGACTGCCAGTTCAGAAACCGCTTCGCCGGAGAGAGCGGAAGAGGTGCAAGGCGCGTGTTCCATTGGACGCCGATTGGATTGTCCAAGGTCGGTGGCGCGTCTGCCGCGCGGCGTGCGATGGTCGAGGTCAATGCCGGCTCGGACTGCTGTCGGAAGGCTATCATCCTGGCCTACGTCGCCAGACGGCCCTCAGCCACATCGCCGTGATCAATACCACCCTCGGCCACACCGGTCCGGTGTTGCAGCGCGGTGGCGGCTAAGTCCTCGACGCCGAAGCAAAGCGGCTCATCCCCTATATGCCTCGAGCGAGACCGAATGACAGCGCTCCGCGTAGGATCAATCTGCCAGAAATTCCTGCCTTACTCGCGATTCTGACAATCTCAATTGCTTGCCGGTCAGCCCTCCTTGGTCTGGTCCATCGCCATCACCCCATAGGCCCGGGCCAGGTGTGCGATCCCGAGCAAGAGAAGAGCCAGGATGATGACGATGCCGCGAGCGTTCGGTGCCGCACCTTGGGCTCACGAAAGGCGCTTGCGTCATTGCTAACGCTCTCCCCCTTGGTGCGGCCGCACGCAACGGCGCGTAGGAGTAGTCAGAGCGTCAGGACCCCCGCGGATTGGCGGATTGTGGGGCTGCTGGCGGGATATGATCGGCTGCGGCTGACGCGCCGGACAACGCCAATCGACATGGCGCGTTCCGTTCGGGATGAGCGGAAGAAGCTGCGCTACAGCATCGAATTTTTGTCACCGATGCACCGAGACAAAACAAGCGAAGGCCTATCTGCGCGCAATCAAGAAGTTACTGAAGCATCTGGGTTCGCTGAACGACGCAGTTGTGGTGGTTGCATTGGCCGAGCGGCTCGGGGGCGAGCGTCAGCCGGAAAATGGCACTCGACCCTTGGCATCGCGGATCTTCAGGTCGCTGGGCCCCTCCGGACGGTTCGTAGTCGGGCCCTCAAGCGAGGCTTCGCAGCCGCCCGAACGGTTACCGAGCTCCGGCGTTATCATCGTGGTCCCCGGAGCACGCCATGGCGCAGCACGAGCACGAAGTCATCTCCCTCGACGAGTTCACGGAAAGCGGATTTTGGGTTGTCGAAGTCGACGGCACGCGGATTCTGCTGATCCGCGAAGGCGATGTGGTGCGAGCGGTGGGCGCCACTTGCCCGCACGCCGGAGGACCGCTGGCCGAGGGCGTGCGCCGGGGAGAGCGTCTCATCTGTCCCTGGCATAAGGCGACCTTCTGCCTGAGCAGCGGCGCGGTGCTCGAGCCGCCTGCTGTGGATCCGCTACCGCGCTTCGATGTGCAAGTCGCCGAGGGGCGTGTTTTCGTGCGTGTTCCAGCCCGTCAGCCGGAGACCCAGAACGCGACCTCGGATCAGCGCTGCTTCGTGATCGTTGGCGCAGGGGCCGCCGGGGCCGTGGCCGCGCAGACCCTGCGCGAAGCGGGCTTCGGCGGCCGCGTCGTAATGCTCGACCGCGAGAACCGCGTGCCGTACGACCGAACGATCCTCAGCAAATATGCACTGTCGGGTGAGGAGGGTGCGGAGAAGTCGCCTCTGCAGAGCCAATCTTTCTACCGAGAACGCGGTATCGAGCGATGCACCGCCACGGTGGAGCGCATCGAGATCGGTGCGCGCCGGCTCACCTGCGCGGACGGCACCGAGTTCACCTACGATGCGGCGCTGATCGCGACCGGTGGCGTGCCTCGCCGCCCGAAGCTTCCGGGCATTGGGCTTGGGAACGTCTTTCTGTTGCGGAGCCGTGCCGATGCGGAGGCGATCGTGGCTCAGGCGGAGCGCAGCGAGCGCGCCGTCGTTCTCGGCACGAGCTTCATCGGCATGGAGGTGGCAGCGAGCCTGCGTGAGCGTGGGCTCGATGTGACTGTGGTGGGGAAGGAAGATGTGCCATTCTCGAGTCGCCTCGGTGCTCGCATTGGCGCCGCCTTTACCGCGCTGCACGAGCGGCGTGGTGTCAAGTTCCGTCTCTCCTGTGAGATCGCGGCGTTGGAAGGTGACCCGGATGTGCGGTGTGTCATGCTCCGCAACGGAGAGCGTCTCGCGGCCGATCTTGTGGTGGTCGGCTTCGGTGTTGCGCCAGCGACGTCGGGCATCGTCGGTTTGCCGATCGACGAGGATGGCGGCATCCGAGTTGATGCGCATCTGCACGTGGCCAACGGACTTTATGCGGGCGGTGACATAGCGCGATTTCCCCATCGCGGTGGCGGCGATCCAATCCGTGTCGAGCATTGGCGTGTGGCTCAACAGCACGGGCGGGTCGCGGCGTTGAATATGGTCGGGCACGCCGTACCCTACGAGGCCGTGCCCGTGTTTTGGACGATCCAGTACCTAAAGCGCCTCGACTACATTGGCCATGCCGAGCGCTGGGACAACATCGTCCTGCATGGTGATATCGAGAAGCCGGAATTCCTCGCTTATTACGTCAAGGATGGCGTGGTCGCTGCCGCATGCGGGCTGGACCGCGACAGGGACACCGCCGCACTGATCGAGCTGATGACCATGCGCCGAAACTGGACGGCGATAGAGCTCGGTGAGCGCCCTGCTGACCTGCTTGCCTGCATCGCCGTCGGGCGTTGACAGCAGGACCATTCGTCGGTGACCGAGGTTCGCCAGTATTGAAGAGGACATGCCCATTGCCGCAAACGGTTCGAGTGCGGCGCCATCAGCTATGTGCGAATCTTGCAGCGCTCGTGCCCGAGATTCAGGCGCATGCGCTTGTGCTGGATACGGCGCCGGATTTTCCAGCCGACGACGTCGAAAAACTACGCGACGTGGGCGCGCTCGCTGCGCCGGTGCCCGGCGCCCTGGGCGGTCTCGGTCTCGGCACTGAAGCCAATGGCGCGATGCACCTCGCGGAGGTGTTGCGTCTGATCGGGCGCGGCAATCTGAGTCTCGGTCGGCTCTATGAGGCGCACGTAAACGTTCTCCGACTGATCGTACGCTATGGGACGGAGAGGCAGATGCGGCATGCCGCCGATTTGGCGCTGGCCGGCCAGCTCTTTGGCCTGTGGGTGACCGACGCGCCCGATGCGCAGGTGCGTCTGACAGAAGAGTTCGTACTGCATGGTATGAAGGCGCCGTGCTCCGGCGCTGGAGATGTTAGGCATGCGCTGATCACCGCTCGGCTACCGAGCGGCGAGACGCGTATGGTGATGATCGGCCCGGTCCCATTGCAAAACGCCGATCCGTCCGGCTGGGTGATGCAGGGCATGCGCGCGGCTCGGAACGGCTCCTTGATTATGGAGGGTATCGGCGTCGCCGCATCGGCGCTGATCGGATCGGATGGGGACTATTTGCGAGAGCCGGATTTCTCGGCCGGGGCCTGGCGCGGGACGGCGGTTGCGCTCGGCGGTCTGGAGGCGCTGGTCGCGGAGATGCGCGCGACGCTCGTCGATCGCGACCGTGCCGCGGATGCCCATCAGCGAGTCCGCATTGGCGAGGCGCTCATCGCGCTCGAGACCGCGCGCATGTGGGTCCACCGCGCCGCGCTGCTCGGCGAGGCCAGTGACGGCGATGCCGGCGACATCGCCAATACCGTGAACCTTGCGCGCATCGCTGTGGAAACTGCGGGCCTTGATATCATCCGGCTGGTCCAGCGCAGCCTTGGCCTCACCGCTTTTCGCGTGGGCACGCTGACCGAGCTCCTGCTCCGCGATCTCGCCACCTACCTTCGCCAGCCGGCGCCAGACGTCGTCCTCGAAGAAGCCGCGGCGCATTTCACCACGCGCGATCTGCCGATGCTCGTATGGCCAACCATCCTGCCATGATAGCGCGCATCGCGCATGCGCACATGCGCAATCTGCCGGTCGCGCCGCTGGATGCCGTCGCACCAGCACGGCCCTCGTGCTCGCGCGGCATGCCGACGATGAAAGTCTCGGCTGTGGCGGCCTGATCGCGATGGCGAGCTCGCGAGGCCGTCCTCCGATTATCGTCTGCGTGACCGATGGGACCGGCTCGCATCGGTCATCGCCGGCCTATCCGGCAGCGCGTCTGCGCCAGGTTAGTCGGGCCGAACGCCGCCATGGTAAAAAGCAGTGCCCTGTTCATACTGTCCTCCTACATGGTGTAGAAAGAACGGAGAGACCATTAGCTGGTAATGGACCAGGCGTTACTTTTCTGTCGCTTTGGACGTCAGCCGAACCGGCATCCGGCCCGACGTCCGTCGCGTCCTAAACCCGATAAGGCGCGGCATCATTCCGTTTGAACGCCAGCCCCATGCCCGGCCTCGACAGGTCCGGCCGGATGACGCCATCGCGTGGTGTTGGCACACCATCGAACAGCATCTCTTCGATCCGGACATGATCATGAAACCATTCCAGGTGACGAAACCGCGGCACAGCACAGGCAGCGTGCAGATGAATTGCGGGACCGCAATGACCCGACAGGTCGATGTGGTGGGCCTCGCACAGCGCGGCCACCTGCAGAAAGCCTGTTACGCCACCGCACCGCGTTAAGTCGGCCTGCTGCACGTCAACCGCGCCCGCATTCAGCATCCGTCGAAAATAGTCTGCCGTGTAGCCATATTCGCCGGCGGCAATTTCCATCCCGGCCGGGGCGCGCATCCGGATCGTTTGGAGGCCTTCCAAGTCGTCGGACGAAACAGGTTCCTCGAACCACGAGACACCGGCTTCGCGCCGGAACACATTTGCAAGCGCCAGCGCCTGCTTAGTGCTGTAGGCACCGTTAGCGTCGACGAACAGCGTGCCGTCACCGATCGCCGACTTCGCAAGTGAGACCCGGCTGGGATCCGCCGCCGCATCGGTTCCGACCTTCATCTTGACCCACCGGCAACCGTCGCGCTCGACCCATCCGGAAAGCTGATCACGCAATTGCTGGTCACTGTATGTGGTAAACCCGCCGCTACCATAGATCGGCACGACGTCGCGATATCGCCCCAGCAGCAGCGCCAGCGGCAGATCGAGCAACTTCGCCTTCAGGTCCCACAGCGCCGTATCGACCGCCGAGATCGCCGTCGCCGCCAGTCCCGCCCGCCCCACGTTGCGCACCGCGCGCTGCATGGTGCGCCACGCGCCCGGCGGGTCCATCGCATCGTGGTCACGCACCGTCTCGACAAACTTCTTGCAGATCAGCTGCGCAGCCGCACCATCCGTGTAGGTGTAGCCCAGCCCGGTCTTGCCGCCGCCCTCGACTTCCACCACGACCAGGGTCGTAGAGGTCCACGCCATCGTGCCGTCGGCTTCCGGATTGTCCGTCGGAATTTGGTACGCGGCGGCAGTCAGGTTGCCGATCGGCACGCCGTTGCGGGTGGCGGGCATCAGCCTAGGCCCTTATTGCCAGGCATGGCAGACGCCAGGATTTCCGCACTGAACCCGCGATGACGAATCCTTCGCCTGCTTCAGCGGGATGGGCGGCGGTAGCGCCGGCACCATGAACGCCACCATCTCTTAGTGGCCCACCTGCACGAACTCCACCTTGCCGTTGGCACGGTTCATCGCGCCAAGCAGGCCGTTGATCCCTTCGCCGGGATAACCGAATACGGTTCGCACTCCCCATGATGCAAGTGTTTCCAGAAAAAACGCGGTCACGCTTCATAACTCATACCCTTGGCCGCACAGTCATCCAGAACGAACGGCTGCGGTTTCGTCAGCCGCGCTTGGAGTGGAAACGCGGCGGCGGCGATGAGCGTTGATTGGCACGGGATGACGATTGCTTCACTCATTTCAAGCGCTGACTGGGCTGCCAACCAGAAGACCCTTGCCGCGAGCACGCGTGGCTATGATCCGAGATCTTCATAACGAGCTTGCTATCGCGTTGTCGATGGTTGATCTGCCGGTCAACAGACTAACAACGCCGCTCGGCCGTCTCGCGACGGACCTACTCGGGTTCACCGAAGGGCTGTGCACCGTTGTAGAGGTCGCGCTGATCCATGTGAAGCAGATCACACTCGAGGTTGTGACGCGTGTCGAACAGCTTCGCACACCCGAGGTGTCAATCGGTCACTCGCCCCGCCCCGCCGAGGCGCTCGTTTATCGGCGGGACTCCGCGCAGGCCGAGCTGCACCACGCTGATGCCGCGACCGATCGGCCGCCGCGCAAGAAGACGCCCGCCGTCCCGTTGTCCGGCCCAAGGATCATCCCCATCCGGCGCCCGCCACCACCCGATGAGGCTGAGCCGCCGAAGCCATCCGCGATTGAGGCCGCGCCGTTTCCCGAGCCAAGCCTTCCTCGATCGGTACCACGAAGAAGCCGGGCAGAAGCCATACATCGGCCCACTGGCGCGCGACGACGATGTACTCCAGCCGCCGCCAAGTTTGCAGCGCACATCCGCATGTTTGACCGGGTGATCGCGTCCGCTTCACTGGCCCTCTCAAACCGGCCGGACGACAACAACGATCGGCACGCCATTCTCCGCGCGACGATTGACAGCATGGCCGAGGACACCACGGCCGATCTCATGCCGCAGCCCGATTCGCCCCGGCGAGTGAGGCGCCGCAGTCCCTAAAGGCCATAGGATGCAGCAGACAGGCGCTACCGCGGCATGGAATGCCACTTGCGCAGATCGCCTGGGTGAGACGGAAGCCGATGCGGCCGGTGCTCGGCCCAGGGCGTGGCGTGCTGGCGCGGATCCGCGCGGCGTGGGTAGGATGAAAGGTCACGATGATGGATGGGGCGGCTTAGCGATCGATGTCCCTTGCTGGGCTTCCAGAAGCTCAGCCAATCGCTGGTAGCCTTCGGCAAGGGCCAAACAGGCATCCCGCTCGGGTCCAGCGGGGAGCGTTTCGGCCTTTTGCAGCCATGCGGTGGCGCGATTGCGGTATTCGCCAGCATTCCAACTCGCGGGCATTTCATCTCCCCCAATGGCGGTTCCCGTGCGTTTCTAGGTCATGGACGAACAAGAGTTGCGCAGCAAGGCAGCGCACTACAAGCGCGTGGCGTCGCTAGTGAGCGACGACGCCATCACCAAGGCGCTCCTGGAACTCGCAGCGACGTATGAAGCCTTGGCCGACAGTCTGCGGGGCGCACCGCCTGAGCGGCAAGAATGAGGCGACGAGGCTGCTGCCGCCCTCGAGATTGACTCTGATGGTGGGAGAGCCCCCAGGACTGCCGACGCCCCGCTCGACACTTGCAGCGCGCTACCTCGATTTGAGGTGAAGTGTCGCTCGTGCATGCGCATGCGCAACGTAGACCGGAAGCCCTCATAGTTGCGGGTACTACCGCTGTTCCACCTCAGGTTCCGCTGTAGCTATTGCAGGCACCGCGGCTACGCTGCCTTGGTGGTGCCAGGAGCGCCAGCCGCCGAGGTGCGGCTACCCGGCTGCGGCGACAGCGCATCAATGGCACCGGGGGACTCACATGGCCGCGAATACGGCAGGCGGGTGTGGCGCGTGATGAACGGATACCCAGGGCCAGTTTTTACCTGCCACAGCTTTGCTAACCACCGGCGATCCGGAGAGCTTCTTGATGTCAGAATGGATGAGCTGCGACCGTCGCACTTAGCTGACCTGTGGGCGCGGCTACAACGCCGCGGAGGCGGCCGAGACTCTTGTACGTTCGCAGCAGCGGTCGCGTCATTTTCGCACCTGCTGGAAGGGTTGCGCCATGAGCCGCGGCGACAGCGGTGACGACCCCAAGGAGCGGCGCGAACATTGTGATGACCACAAGGCCCATGACCAGCTCCGCACATCCAATCTATCGAATTGAAGACGGCTGAGCGTCGGCAACTGCGGCCTTGCCGACACCAGCGCCCCCTTCGACCTCACCTACTGTTCCAGCTTTCTGCCCTGTGCTTTCAGCCAGGTCGGGGACGTCGAGCAGTTCCGCATCGACCGCCTGCTGAATAAGCGAATTCTCCACAATGACCATACCGGACGCGGTGATCACCAGGAGGAAGCCCATGACGGCAAGAACAGTGCTCAATTCCGGGATCAACGGCAACGCGGGGAAGACGGCATTCACCGCCCCGCCAATCAGCGTGCTAATCAGCAGCATCGCCGCCACGAGGCCCAGGTTGGTCGCCTGCCGCATCAGCTCGAACCTTCGCCTGAACAGCAGCACCTGAGCCCTCACATTAGCACCACGAGGTTGTTCCATTTCGCGTTCCCGGCATTCCTGGATCAGCTCACGATAGAGCTGGAATGCCTGCGAGTATCGGTTCTGCAGAAAGGACATGAAGATCCATGCCGCGAATACGATCGAGGCGCTTGGACCGATGGCGGTGAGAACGTCTTTAAGCTGAAAATGCATGGTCGCATTTCACAAGGGGCTCGGGCCGGGGTTAAACCCCGTCACCGACCGATGGTTTCGAAGGTTGACTGTGCCTCGTTCACAAGTCAAAGCGCAGAAGGAGACGGCTAATGGCCAATGCCCTCGTGACGCGTCGCACTTGCCGATAAAAGGCCGTCCAGGTTATCCGCCACACTCGAGTAACCCCTGAGGGAGTGGGCCCGCAAGAAATACTTGTGCGACCCAACCGAACGCGAGCCGGGGGCCTTGATGGCTGCGGTAACCTTAAAGCTGCATGTCGGGCACGTGGCCGTACAGAACCCGTCCATCTGGCTGCGTAAGGTGCAGCGCCAAGGTCATCCGCTACGTCTCGGGTGGCGGCTCCGTCATCGATCCCACCGAAAGATCGGCGGCCTGTGATGGAGGGTCAGCACGGCGTCCCTCCGGCGCGACGGCGACCGGCTGGCCGTGATGCAGCCGGGGGACGGTGCGAAGCCAATGCCGCAGAGGCGCGTCGGTCAAAAACTGTCAGGTCCGACTGAGCCGATGGGCGCGCTCGATCGAGTCCAGCGACCGACCTCTACTCAACGCCCGTTCGAACTCGAAGAGGAAGCCGCGTCCACTGAGATGACGCAAGAATGGGCCGTACCGACGATGGCGGCACAGCCCAGGGAGCAGTTTCGTAGTGCTCCTAACCGCTAAACGAGAACCCGCAGCGTGTCACATCAACGAATGATGATCTCGACGCGCCGATTCTGCGGTTCGCGTACACCCGGACCCGTCGCTACCAGAAGATGCGTATCGCCGAAGCCCTGGATCGTGATCGCGTTCTGCGGCACACCGTCCGCGACGAGTTCCGCCTGCACCGCGCGGGCGCGCCGGATCGACAGACCCTGGTTGTATTGCGGTGTGCCGGAGGTATCGGTGTGACCGTCCACCTCAATCCGTGTGTACTGGACCTTGGTCGAATTTTCCGCCGCCTCCCTGACGATCTGGCGTGCACGATCGGTCAACGTGGCCTTATCCCAGTCAAAGAAGACGAGGTAAGACCGTGCCGGCGCCTGAGCCGGTACCGCTGCGGGTGCCGGAGGCGGTGGCGGGGGCGGCAGGAAATTGTAGCGAAGGCCGATGAGCAGCGCGTGAGTGAAGTTGTTGCCGAGTTTCACACGGCCGGGAACAGCGGCGTCGCCTGGAGCAGCGACCGCTGATACATCATAGGTCCGTGAGCCGACGCCTAGAAAGCGGTATTCAGCGGTCATCGCCAATCCGCGCACTGCCATTATCGGGACGGCGCCACCCAGAATGAACTGATAAGCAATCGCGCCGGCAGTGTCGCCGGACGAGAATGCCGGAAAGCCGGTTGGTGTTCCCTCTAGGTGGAATCCCGACAGACGCGCCCATTGATAGCCGACGCCCACCCCCAGGTAGGGTGAGAAATACGGGACAGGTAGGAGGTTGGAGAAATCGTAGAGGACGTTGAACATCGGTCCGGATTTTCGCTCGCGTCGACCAGCCGTGGCAGGAAAACCGAGATCATGCGTGCTGCTGATCGAATTGTTGCGGAGGTCACCTTCGAGTTAGAAGCGCAATCCGTTAGGTAGCGCGTAGCCGATCGATGCAACCCCAGCCATACCGAGGCGGGAACCGATACCGCCGTTGACGGCGGTTCCCGCCGTATTGATTAGATGTTCGTTCTGTAACCGATTCACGCCCACGCCGGCCCCGATGTAAAGCCCGCTGAGCGGCGGCGCCTGCTCGAAGGACGGCAGTGGCATTTGAGCGGCGGCAATTCCTGGTACGAGTAGCACTCCCGCACATACCACGCTTCGCAGCTGCATCGGGTCGTTCCTTCGCATCAAAAGGTTCGGCAACGGACCTTGTTGAATCGGCGGCGCCGGTGTCAAAGCACAGACCTGAGATACTACTGTATCATCTTCAAAAGACCGTCAGCAGCATGTAACGAGCTGCCTCCCCGGCGAACCGCGTCCTTGCCGGTCCCGGAATTGGTCATGCCGCTGATCCAACGGCACACGTCGATTTTGTGTGGGTGTGCGCTCGCGGCGGCCGTCCTGATGCAGGGCTCAGGAGCCTGCTAATTGTGGGGTGCTAAATGCGCGATGCCCGATCGTGCCTATTTCCCACGCGCTTGCAACCACTGCGGCACACGCGAACGAGGCCAGTGAAGGGCGGCGGGATGGCAACGTGCGTCTGCTATGCCGCGTTTATCTCGGCACGATGATCAGTATCGGGTTGCCGGAAAATCCGGTTTGCCAAGCATCGCGCCGGCCGCTCCTCGTCATTGGCACTGTTGTGAATATTAGAGGCGGGAGCGTCCAAATCGATGCCCCGTGCCATGGGCATTGTTCGCGCATCCGCAGATACATGGGCCGCGATTGCCTCGGTTTACAAGGGCCGCCAAGTGCCGGGCAAAGGCCAGAAGTGGGCGGAGCTTAGCCTTTGCTGTTGAGGGCTTCCGCCATCTGCAGATGCTGCTGCAGAATCGGCAGCGTCTTCTGTGCAAAAGCCTTAAGCGCAGGATCCTGTCCTGAGCTTGCCTCCTTCCGGAACAGGCTGACGACCTGCTGATGATCACTCAGTTGGTCTTGCATATACGCTTTGTCGAATGCCGTGCTGTTCAGGCCGCTCAGTTTCTTAGTGGCGGCCGCGTCCTTGCCAGTGGGCTGCGTGGGCAGCGTGACGTTTTCCTGTTGTGCAATCTGCTGCAGTTCTTTGTTGGCCTGTGTGTGATCGGTGATCATACGGCTGGCAAAGTCTTTGACCTGCTGCGAGCTCGCGCGCTGCTGCGCGAGCTGTGCTGCCTCGACTTCGGCCATACCGCCGGATGCCGCTTCTTGCATGAACTCGCGATCAGGGTTGCTAAGCGCGGCTGAGGCGGGCACCGCAAGACTGAATAGCCCAGCAGCTACAAGCATGAACGGTGGCTTATTCATTGAAACACTCCAGGGGATGTCAGGCGATACTGCTAACGCGGCTATTTAGCGTCGGTTCCACGATCCGCGTCCTTACTATCGTCGGACGTGGATATGTATTTTTACCGCGGCAACCATACGCAGCCGCCAAGCACCGCATCCTTCGCGGCAGGGCGGTAACATCGCCCTGCTGGCGTAGAATTGAACGCTAGAAACGCGTTGCTGCGGGAGCTGTCGCCGCCGGTCGGGAGAAGCGGGAATGCCACGTAAGGCCGGGCGCAATTAAGCGGCAGTAATCGTCCTCTTATTTGAACCCAGGCGCCGCTGCTTACTTTCCTCAAGCGTGGTCACGCCGTCATGGCTCTCAGCCGCACGCGGTACCTCTCTGCCAGCCTGCTACAGCACTCTGCGAGGTCGGGCGCCCCTTCAGCCGCGTCACTTCTTCGGATTCTGCTTCGAACTGTATGCCCTCCTCTGCGCGAGGGAGCACAATCGAGAGGTCCGGGGCACACTCTGGCTTTGGAGGAGTTTGATTTCGCGGTGCCCCGTTGCGCACCTCTTTATTGAAGAGGCAGACGTCGAGGCATTCGCGGCGTTCACCTGCAAGGAAAATAGAAGCTGCGGATGTCTACTCCCACTTGACTGTCAGTACGGGCAATTCCTAGTTCGCTTAGCACTCGTGGTTAGGAAGTGCTAAGCCGCCACCAAGAGGGCCGGCACGGCTAATAGCACGAGTGCCGGTGACTGACGCGCTTCCTGCCTATGAGCAGCAAGGAGGGAGTGGACAATGCCACTGTTTGCAGATGCGTTTGACGCGCTTTCGAGCCTGCAGTGGCAGCGGCTAAAAGCCGCTTGGCTGGCGGAGTAAGCGGCGGCATTCTCCCACTTCAGCCCCTCCACGGCAATCTGGAAGTCCAATATCATTCATCCGCCACCCGGCGGCATGGCCGGCTTTTTCTTCTTCTCTGGCTTCTCGGCACCATCGCTTCGGTGGTCCCCTGAGGCCGTGACCGACGGCCCGTCCTCCGCACCACCTTGGTCGGTCGATGATGCCAGTTCGAACTCGCCTCAGCGTCACAGCCTTGCGCACGATTTCGAGGCCGGCGCTGGTCGTCTTGTCCTCCCTCAGTTTGGACAGGATGGGCGACGCAGGCGCCAGTCTGATACCCCTCGGAACAAACCTTCCTCGACCGCGGCGCGCGTGGCGTGAATTGCATCGTCGGCGGTCGTGCGCTCGTTCATTTCGGGTTCGGTAGATCGACGACGCGGATCGCCGCGACGACGCCAGCTTCGTCAGAGGCTCCTGCAGCCCGGTGGTCGTAGTCCGAGATGGTCTCCTCTACCTGCGCGCGGATCTAATTGCAGCGGCCGAAGGGTCCTGCTTCTCGCCAGCACCCTCAACGCAATCATCGCTTCCATTTAAGCCGTCACATCGGGTTTGGCTTCGCCACCTCCTCG
>CAVWWB010000014.1:0-322948 GCA_963758595.1 uncultured Alphaproteobacteria bacterium | reverse complement strand
AACGCAACAATGCAGGGAACCTACGCCTTCACCGTCCATGGGCAGTCGGTAACCGTGCCTGCCGATGGCACAAGTTTCACGAGCACAGGGCTAGTCGACGGTGTGGGTTCTATCGACTTCGATGGCCAGGACAATCTCACGCAGTCAGATTACATCGTAAAGAACGGAACACTGGTGCCGGGCGGCACCACCGATGAGAGCGGCTTTCACACACGGGAGTCAGGAACTTACACCGTCTACGGTGACTGCACTGGTACAGCTCACATTGTGCTTGGGCCGGGTAACGAGCGATTTCTCCATCTTGTGATCGCGGACAGCGGCCGCGCGGCACATGCGATTACGTCCAGGCTCTCAATGGCAGAGGCGATCAGAAGATTGCTGCTCGGCTTCACCAAATTGGTCTAGGAACGGGTGCGATAAACGATGAATGTCGTCTGCCCGAGATCGTCGAACAGCGGTTGACCGCGATCGAGCGGTTCCGCTTCACCACCGGCGACGATGAAAAACTCTGCCTCGGCCGCAGGCCTCGGGGATTCAACACTTGAGCGCGACAAAGTGCTGGCCCGCAGCATGATGGGCCTCGGTCAGCGGCACTGACCTATTGCCGCTGTCCTTCCGATCCCCGGCCCGATCCTCCCGACTGCGATCCACTGCACTCCACGCCAATCCGCCGAAACTCCAGCTGAACATTGCAGCTGACGCTCGCTAGCTTGGGCTGGGTCGCGACCGTCTGCACGCGCTGTTCCACCAAACGGCGTGCCTAGCGGCTGCGTCAGAGCGTGGCTGAGAAGATAGAGCAAGGGTACGGCACGCACACCGCTAATCGTTCAGCCGGGGAAGGAACTGACCAGCCGAGAGCAGCAGATCACCGGCCGGCTGCGCCAGGGCAAGTCGGCCAAGACGATCGCGCATGAACTCTACATCTCCGATCGCTCCCTTGCCACACAGATTGCCACGCTAGTGGAGAAGATGAGGGACGACGCCCAGCACTGGATCGGGCATCGCTACAACATAACTGCAGGGAACGAGCGAATTCCTTCCACACAGGCCACGCCGTCAAAGCCAGGAAACCCTGCCCCCGCCTGGCCGCAACGCGATATCTGACCTCCCGTTTACCGCATATGCCTGCTCCTAGACACCACCCGGCAGTCTGGAGGCCATCGCCCAGGGCTGCACCAGCGACCCTGTCGAGAACCTGCGCGGTCACGCCGAAATCTCGATTCCGACATCAATTGCCCCGTGCATTGCGTGGCCGAGGTCACGTGCGCCCTCGATCGGGCGAGACCCGGATCAATCCCGCCAAGCCGCGACCCAGGGTTCATGACCGGCGGACCGCTCAGGACTGGCTTGAAGATGGGCGTTGTCACTAAATCGAGCATGCCAAGCAGACAGATCAATGTCATCATGTTCGGACGCCTCGATCAGCGTGGAACTACTGAAGCGCCAAGGAAAGGGTCCGGAATTTGAAGAGTGTGGCGAAATGCATAGCCTTCCGATGCCTCAGCTCTGCCTCAATGTCGCAGCGTCACAACCCCTGGGATCGTTGGCGTCGTGCGACCGAGAAAGTCGGGAGCTGATGTCCCGCTTTCCACCCAAACCGGCGGGCGGTGGCAATCTTATTCCGAGTTCGTTCAGAGACAGGTTCTTAGGTTAGGCACTTCCTCCTCTTCCATTTCCTAGGCGCGTGCCGTGACCGGCAATTCGTCATTCAAATGCTATTCTTCCCTCGACCCGCTGGGGCTGACTGCATTGCTGGCTGCGGCGTTAATAGGACGCTGATCGAGTAGCTTTTCGCCCGCAGTTCTGATTCTTGTTGTGGTGCCCGATTCGAGGCCTGCCCAAAAGCGTTCTTCCTGCCGCCTCTTTGCTGCAGAGTTATGTGCGTCAAGTTCTGCAAAAGGGATGGCGCATGGTTGTGGTGATGTTTCTCGGTTTGGCTGAGCCGGGTTTCTCCGCCCCGGCCTGAGAAGCATCGGGTGCCGCGCGCAGCGGCGGTCAAGGATGGCCGCAGGCCACCGGCGTAGCCGGCGCGCAGCGTCCTTGATGGCCGCGAGCACGGTGCCAGCCTCGTCCAGGCCGGTATGAAGGCCATCATGCCGCCTGCCGCAGCATCTGCTTCTTGTGCTCGGTCAGATGCTCCATGTTCAGGTAACGGATCGCCTCCAGCCAGTTCTCGTGGGCTTCTACCGCCAACCCCCGAACCAGTCGTAGTCGGCTCGCGGCGTTGGGGAAGATCCGCACCACGTCCGCGCCGGCCTCACGTCCCTCGATGGCCGCGGCCAGCAGCCGCCCCCAGAAGGTCATCGCCTTCACCTGCTCGGGCCAACGGCTCGCGCGCTGATACACGCCCAGCACGCCGGAACGCGTCGCAGCCTGCCTGTGGTTTAGCACCGCATCAGCAACTGCCTCTGGTATGCCGGCCCCGCCAAGCGCAGTGGCGAAGGACCGGCGGAAGTCGCGCCAAGTCCAACCGGTCACCGACGTCGCTTCAGTCAGGTTGGCCTTGATGCTGCTGAACGTCTCCACCACGCGGCCGGATGTCGGAGCAGGAAACACCAGCCCCGAACCGCCAATCGCGTTCTGACGCTCGCGTAGCACGTCCAGCAGATGCAGATGCAACCGATATGCGGACAAACTCGGCGGAAGCAAGCGCAAAGTAGCGCGAGTGAGCGGAGAAGAGAATGGCCAAAAATGCCTGGGTTTTCTGGCCCGTTCAGCAGGGTTGCGGGAGCCAGCGCAAGGTGGCGGAAGAGCCGGCCTCACATACCGAAGCGCAAGGTTAGCAGCCCGATGCTGCGCACGAAATTGCCGGTGGTCTGCAGGCTCGGATTGCTGGTCCCACGTTGATCGGTGAAATCGTAGGTCGCCGATACGTGCACATACCGGTTCACCAGCCAGGTTGCGCCGGCACCCAGTGAGTAGCCGGCTGGCATGCCCACCGCCTTGCAGGTAATCGGCATACTGCAGACCTGCCGAAGCCTGAAGCAACAAATTGCGCCGTGCCTCGTGGTCCACCAACAGGCGTGCACCAGTATAGGTGTAACCGGCGATACCTTCCTGCGCTGCGTCCTCGATGCTGCGTGTCAGCTTGGCGGTCAAGGTCGTTAACGCCGCTGGGGTTCCAGGTGACGGCGGCCTCGACGATCGGTGCCTGATGCGTCGAATACTGTGACGCCGCGAATGCACGCATCTCCCATCCCACCAATGCCCGGTATTGCCAGACCGCGCCGGCTTCATCGGCGAGTCCCACAAGCACCTCGTATCCAGTCGAGTTGCGAGTCGGCTGGCCGGGCTGCGGCGCCGTGTAGTTGACGCCCAGGGCTCGGGTGACCAGCAGCAGATCATGCTGGGGCGACAGCTGATAGCGTGTGGTCACCGCTCCCTGCACCACATCGCGATCGCGATAAGCCTGCGAGCTGGGGACCCCGAAGATCGTCGTCGAATCATAGTTGTAAGTGGTGAACGCCAGGCTGGGTGTGAGTGATAGGCGGCCCAGATCGATCAGGTAACTCGCCGCGGACATCGTTCACCTGGTAACCGATGGGCGTATCGGACGGAACCGCGTCCAGATCGGTGCGCGACTGGTGCAAGTCGAAATGCGCCGCGGCCAACGTAAGCTTATCGCGACCCACTGACAACGTGCCGCCTAGCGACGCTGTCCAATCGGTGTAGCTCTGCCTTGGCTGGTCCAGATAGCGCTGATCGTTAACCCCTACATACGCGCCGATACTGTCGCGTGACCAGTCTGAACCGATCAACAGCGACGGGCGGGTACCGACCAGCCAACTGCCGGGCGATCGGGGGCCGCTGCCGAATACGTTGCTGTCATAGCCGAACGCCTCCTCGAGCTGAGGACGCAGTACGAAGGTGCCGGCGCGCAAGCCCACTGGATCGAAGCTCGGGTGCTCACGCGAGGCGACGGTTACGCCCGGGGGCGGTTCCGTAGCCGGGCACCCCGGCAGGGAAGTAGTCCGACAGCAGCTCCGCCCGCAATCCACCGTGGACCAGCGTCGCGGCCACGACTCCGACCCCCAGACAGCTTCCAAGGCGGAACAAGGCGAAGGGGGTGGGCATGGACCCCGAGCATGCCGCAGGCTGCCTACGATCCATTTAACAACCGCGATCTCCCATTGCACATGGCGTATCTCATTCTCTGTTAACAACGCATGCGCCTGCCGCATATCGGACGGCAGCATTCAGCAATTTCGCCACACAGGGCTGGAAGCTTATTTTTCGCTTATGAAACTGATCGGGAGTGCGCCCGTTTGCAGGACGCCGCGCCAGACCCGATTGTGTTTGGGACCGAAATCATGAATCGCTCCATCACCGGCACCCAAGTGACGTTTTCGCTGGGCAACCTGTCCTACATCAATTCCAGCTACGAAGAGCCGCTCTCGTGGCGCCGCCGGCATCAAGCAAGCGGTCGGTCTTCACCTGGCTGCGTGAATGGCGCCAGCGCCGCCAAATTGCCGCCGAACTGGCGCTGATGACTGATTGCGAACTTGCCGACATCGGTTTATCGCGTGCCGACCTGTCACGGGTGGTCGATCCCGCATTCGCCGCCAGGCACGCTCGCAACCGGGGTTACATCGCGCTGTAACCTGCTGTCGCCGACGGCGGAAACGTCATGGACGTGGCGATCGGCTCAGATAGCTTTCCCGGGCAAGCGCAGAACCTACAGGTGCGGGGCGCCAAGCGGCGACAGCTTGTCGTTCGCTGCTGGCAACTGCGTTTCCCAGCCGCCGCCCAGGGCCTTGTAAAGCGCCACCAGGTTGGCTGAGACATTGGTCGTGGCGATCGCGAGTTGCTGTTGCGTCGATAGGAGGTTCTGCTGTGTCGTCAGTACCTGAAGAAAATCCGCCACGCCGTCCTGATACCGGCTTTGCGCGAGGCTCAGCGCGCGTTCGTTCTGTGTCACCGCCTGGATCAACTGGTCACGACGTGCCTGTTCGGTCCGATAGGCGGTCAGCGCGTTATCGACGTCGTGCCAGGCTTGCAGCACTGTCTTCTGGTAATTGACCGCCGCTTCCTGCTGCTGTGCCTTGCGCAGCTCTAAAGTGGCACGGAGCTGGCCACCCTGAAAAATCGGCAGGGTGATGCCGGGGCCAAGCGCATAATTCCGCGCGTTGAGCTCGAACATCTTCCAAGGCTGCAGCGCCTGCAGACCGACGCTGCCGGACAGCGTTACCGAGGGATAGAAATTTGCCACCGCCACACCGATGTCGGCGGTCGCCGCATGCAACTGCGCCTCCGCCTGCCGGATGTCCGGTCGCCGCCGCGCCAATTCGGAAGGCAAGCCGACCGGAACCCGTGGCGGTACCGGCGGCACCCGCTTCGCCGTAATCAGCTCGGTCTGCAATGCATTCGGTGGCTGCCCAAGCAACAGGCTGATCGCGTTGATAAGCTCTGAATCCTGCTGTTCCAAAGGCGGGATCTGTGCCGCCGTGGTACGCAACTGCGCCGCGGCATTGGCGACGTCCAGATCGGTAGTCACGCCGCCGCTCGCGCGCTGTTGAGTCAGTTGCAGGCTCTGCTGGGCGATCCGAAGATTGTCTCGCGCGATCTGCAGTTGCGACTGAGTGCCGCGCAGTTGGATGTAGTCGCGTGCCAGTTCAGCCAGGCTGCTGAGCAGTGCCGCCCGCCGCGCCTCGTTCGAGGCCACCACCGACGCGCTTGCCGACTCGACCGATCGCCGGACGGCACCCCATAGGTCAAGCTCCCACGTAGCGTCAAACCCGACCTGGTATACATCGAATGGGTTGAGAGCGCTGCCTCGGATGCCACCGGTCGTGTTGCCGAACGCGCCGTTGGCACCCAGTGCGTTGGGTGCGTTGGCGAAATACACCGAGATTGCTCGACTTCTGGCGCGTATAGGATCCGTTGGCGTTCATGGTCGGAAACTGCGCCGCGCCGACCACCCCGAGCTGGGCGCGCGACTCGGCGATGCGTATACCCGCGATGCGCACATCCAGGTTCTCGCCGGCGACGCGACGTTCCAGATTGGTGAGAACGGGATCCTTGAACAGGTTCCACCAGTTCGGATCAATCGCTTCGGCGACCGCAACGCTTGGTTCCGATGGAATCGGCTCGGCCTTGCTGGCGAACCACGAGGCCGGAGAAAGCCACTCCGGCGGCGAATAGTTCGGACCTACAGTGCAGGCACCAAGCAGAAGAAGGAAAAGCGGCGGAGATTCGCTTCAGCATCACCTTGTCCCAGCCACGCTCCAGCGCCGCCTGTGGAACTGTTCTAACAAGCTAACCGAGTCCAGGGCCAGAGCTTCACCGCCGCCTTGCCGCTATCTCGGCGCTACCTGATCGGGCTCGGTTCCGGTGACTCCCAGGTCGCGGAGCAGTTGATCCACGGCATCTCTAAGATCCTGCGTCAGCGACGATGGCTGGGGGGCGATTTCGGGGCCCGCGGCACGATACCGCGCCAGCGCCTCCTGTGTATGGTCGACGTCGAGTGCCAAGGGTCCATCGGCCACGGGCATCGGCAAGTTGCCGACCGTGCGAAAGCGCACTAGCACTGTTCTGGCCTCCGCGAGCTCGTCCTCGAGCCGGGCGATATCCGACTTCATCGGCGGGCAAACCACGGCCGATGCATTCGAAACTGCATGGCAGTTCCGCCATCGGCGCGCTGTCGAAGCGGATCTGCGCCGTCGCGGTCAACGCCAGCAATCCGCTCCAGGCTGTGCTCAGTGACAGATTGCGAACCGTGACGACGGGTACCAGATGCCCGGCACGCGACTGAACCTCTAGCGCCATGCCAGGACGGTCGTCGCCTGGCACCACGAGCCAGAGCCTGGCGCGCAGGCGGCAGGCCTGTCGGTCCGTCATCGGGTCGGCGGCGCACGACAACAGCCAGGACCCGATCGTCTGTTCCGAGCGGGAAGTGTCCGCCTTACGCGCCTGCCCCAACGCCGGTTGTTGCCAAACGGCAGGCAAACCACCGCAATGGCGATCCGCATTGCGCTCCAGAAAGCACGCCGCTCGGGCCACGAACTGTCTATCAGTGGCTCAGTTCCCGCGCCATCTCGTCGATCCCGTTCACCGTCAACGGATACATCCGCCCTTGCATCAGCTCGCTGGTGATGCCGATCGAGCGGACATGCTGCCATGACGCGCGCGGTGTCGGGTTCAGCCAGGCCGCCGCGCGATAGTGCGATATCAGCCGCTCCAGCCACACCTGCCCCGGCTCTTCGTTCATATGCTCGACGCTGCCACCGGGCATGGTGATCTCGTACGGGCTCATCGCCGCATCGCCGACGAAAACCAGCTTGTAGTCCGGCCCGTATTTGCGGATCACTTCGAAGGTCGAAATTCGCTCGTCGTGGCGCCGCCGGTTGTTCTTCCACAACCGCTCGTATGGAAAGTTGTGGAAATAGAAATACTCGAGATGTTTGAACTCCGACCGTGCCGCAGAGAACAGTTCTTCCGACAATTTGACGAAATCGTCCATCGACCCGCCGATGTCGAGGAACAGCAGCACCTTCACCGCATTATGCCGCTCCGGCACAAGCTTCAGATCCAGGGTCCCGGCGTTCTTCGCAGTGGACCGGATCGTGTCCGGCAGATCGAGTTCCGTCGCCGCGCCCTGACGTGCGAACCGCCGCAAACGGCGCAACGCCAGCTTCAGGTTGCGCGTGCCCTGCTCCACGCTGTCGTCCAAATCGCGAAACTCGCGCCGGTCCCATACCTTCACGGCACGCCGGTGCCGCGACTCATGCTGGCCGATGCGCACCCCTTCCGGATTGTAGCCGTACGCACCGAATGGAGACGTGCCAGCGGTGCCGATCCATTTCGAACCACCCTGATGCCGCTCTTTCTGTTCGGCCAGCAGTTCGGCCAGGCGCTGCATCAGCGCTTCGAAGCCGCCAAGTGATTCGACCTTCGCCATTTCCTCCGGTGTCAGGAACTTTTCCGCCAATTTGCGCAACCACTCTTCGGGCAGTTCGCGCGGCAGCACGCCTTCCGGCGGCTCCAGTCCCTTGAAGCATTGCGCGAACACCCGGTCGAACCGGTCAAGATAGCGTTCGTCCTTCACCAACGTCGCGCGACTCAGATAATAGAAGTCGTCCACGCTCCACTCCGCCACCCCTGCTTTCATCGCACCCAGCAGTGTCAGGTACTCGGTGATCGAGGTCGGCAGACCGGCCTGCCGCAGCCCCTCTATCAAATGCGCGAACATCAGGCACCGCGCCGCGCCAGGAACGCCAGGCGCTCGAACAGATGCACGTCCTGCTCGTTCTTCAGCAGCGCGCCGTACAGCGGCGGAATGACCAGATGCTTCTCACTTGTGCGCAACGCCTCGACCGGCAAGTCCTCCACCATCAAAAGCTTCAGCCAATCCAGCAGTTCGGCGGTGGAAGGCTTCTTCTTGAGTCCCGGCACCTCGCGGATCTGGAAGAACACGTTCAATGCCTCCCGCGCGAGGTCGTGGCGCAGATCCGGATAGTGCGCGTGCACGATCCGCTCCATTGTGGTGCGGTCGGGGAAGCGGATGTAATGGAAGAAGCAGCGGCGCAGGAACGCGTCCGGCAGCTCCTTCTCGTTGTTCGAGGTGATGATGACGACGGGCCGATGCCTGGCGATTACCGTCTCGCCGGGTCTCATAGACGAAGAAGCGCATCCGGTCGAGTTCCAGCAGCAGGTCATTGGGAAACTCGATATCCGCCTTGTCCACCTCGTCGATCAGCACCACGACCGGCTGTTCGGACTTCGAACGCGTCCCACAGCTTGCCGCGCACGATGTAGTTGGCGATGTCATGCACGCGCGGGTCGCCGAGTTGGCCGTCGCGCAGGCGGGACACGGCATCGTATTCGTAAAGCCCTTGCTGCGCCTTGGTGGTGGACTTGATGTGCCACTCGATCAGCTCAAGGCCCAAGGACTGCGCCACTTCGTGGGCCAGCACGGTTTTGCCGGTGCCCGGTTCACCCTTCACCAGCAAAGGACGCTGCAACGTCACGGCGGCATTCACTGCCACTTCCAGGTCGCGCGAAGCGATATAACTCTCAGTGCTCTTGAAAGACGCGCTCACTCGAGTACTCCATGTGCTTTCGGGCCGATACCTTCGGCCAACACAGAGGTGGCACAAGCACAGCCAAGGACGCGGACGCGCGGTGAGTAGCGCCGCATCCCCGAGGCGTGCCAAGCAGAGCTTCAACGCGATCGCACTTGCACACCCGCGCAAGCAGTATCGATGTTGAAGAACTGCACTCAAGCAACGGAATGACGCCGCCCAACCCCTGACCATCACCGGCTAGTGAACCGGCCGTTAACCTTCTCCTAACTCCCCTAGGTGCTCTTACATCCAACAGTTGTGGGAGAGAATGGTATTGGAATGGAGTCCAAATATTGAGACAGAAGCGGACTGAGGCTCTCCCGATCCCCTGCCGAGTTACGGGCGCGCGCCGCCGAGTTCCAGCAGATGGCGAAGGATGCTCGCCCGATTCAGGTTGTCGGAGCCTTGCTGCGAATTGCCGACCGCTATCAGGCCCTGGCGGAAGAACGCGAGCGGAAGGATGAAAAAGAGGCCGAAGGAGCATCTTCCGGAGGCGTGAGGCTATGCGCCGGCGACATGTCACGCGACAATTTCCTCCACCGGCGCCAGAGGCGGCAAGTCCGCGGATCATGTCGGCCGCCTTCTCCGCAATCATCATTGTCGTCGCGTAGGTATTGGCCGATGGCATACTCGGCATGATCGAGGCATCCGCGACACGCAGCGCCTGCACGCCGTGCACCCGCAATTGGTCGTCCACCACCGCGCTCGGATCGGTTGCCGGTCCCATCCGCGCCGTGCCGATGAGGTGATAGGCCGTTGAGCCATATCGCCGCGCATAGTCCATGAACTCGTCGTCGCGGTGCACCTCCGGTGCCCGGCAACTGGTCACCGGCGAAGTAAGGCGCCAGCTCCGCTGTGTGCAGCAGCGCCCGCGCCAACCTCATGCCTGCAAGCAGCACCTGCTGGTCCATCGGGTCGGCCAGATAGTTCGGCTGGATCACCGGATCCTGGAAAGGATCGGGCTTGCGCGCCCGCACGTACCCGGTGCTCTCGGGTCGGTGCTGCCACACGCCGCAGGTCATCCCCGGATAGTCGTCCAGCAACCCGACGAAGCCCTCCTTGTAGCTCGCCGGACTGAACACACCCTGCATGTCCGGCTGGTCCAGCGCGTCATTCGACTTCCAGAACCAGTGCACCAGGGACGGGCTCAAGGCCAGGATCGATGGCTTGCCCGTCGCCCAGCGCGCGATCTGTTTGGCTAATGCGAGACCACGCGACATGTTCGTTGATGGTGCACACTGTTCTTCACCCGGGCCACCAGCCGCACGGCATAGTGGTCGCGAAAATTTTCGCCCACGCCCGGCAGGTCGTGCACTACCGGCACGCCGATCGATGACAGCAAGGCACCAGGCCCCACGCCGGAAATCTGCAGCAGCTTGGCGGTATTGCGGTGCCGCAGCACAGGATCACCTCGCGCCGGGCCAACACCATCTGCTGCTCGCTCCGGTCACGCTCGTTGACATAGCGCACGCCGACCGCACGCTTGCCGTCGAACAGCACCGCCGCGGCGCGCGCATCAGTACGCACCTCCAGCCGCCCTGTCGCCTTCGCCGGATGCAGGAACACGCGTGCAGCCGAGTGCCGCCAGCCGTGATGGATCGCGCGCTGGAAATAGCCGACGCCCTCCTGCCTGTCGCCGCTGTTGTAATCGGCGCAGCGCGGCAGCCCCAGGCCGACAGCGCCGGCAATGAACGCCTCGCAGACCGGATGGAACCAGTCGATATCGGTCACCGGAAGGTTGCCATCGCGACCGTGGATGCGGTCATCGCGCCCCCCGATGCGACGTTCGGTGCGCTTGTAGTAGGGCAGCATGTCGTCATAGCCCCAGCCGCGGTTGCCGCGCTGTGCCCAACTGTCCAGGTCGGCCCGCTGCCCACGGTTGTAGATCATGCCGTTGATCGAACTCGACCCGCCGAGTGTGCGGCCCTGCGTTGTGGGAATTGCGCGGCCGCCACTGCCCTCGGACGGCTCGGTCTTGAACTGCCAGGTGAAGTCCGGATTGAACAGCATCTTGATGAACCCGGCAGGCACGTGGATGTAGGGATGCCGGTCCGGCGGCCCGCGCCTCCAGCACGCACACCGTGGCGCCTGGCGTCTCGGTCAGGCGGTGCGCCAGCACCGATCCCGCGGCGCCGCTGCCGACGATGACATAGTCGAACGAGTCGCCGTCCGGCATCCGCTCGTCCCCTCGGGTGTTTGATTGTCCTCTCGCGACATCCTAAGCTGGCGCCGACGCCAATCCAAGCCGGGTGGGAGGAACGCATGGAGTATGTCTGCGATGCTCCGGGTGACAGAACCTGGTTTCGGCTGGTCAGCGAGGGCGAGGCCGCCATGGAGTCCGAGGTCATGCGCCACGCCGTGGAAAAGTACTTCCGCCGCGAATGGGACAAGGCGGGGGAGAGCTACAAACCGCTGACCTCGGTGTATATCGAGCAGGATATCGGCAAGGCGGCGCATATCCGGCGCGAGATGCCGCTATTCCTGACGTTGCGCGACAACGAGGGTAACCCGCTGGTCACCGCCATGCTGCCGCCCGGCGGACGCCGCGACCGGTCCTTCGGCTGCATCATCGTCGGGCCCGGCAACAGCGATCCCTACAAGCAACACGCCGACGCAATCGAGGCACTGGCCGAACATTTCGACCTCCCGCTCGATCGCGCACACTGCTATCCATATCGACGCGAATGAACCCGCACAGGAGCTAAGGATGGGCACCACGCTCGAACAGTTCGCCGCCAGGTGTAAGGATGCGCTGAAGAGCAGACCCGGCACCGCAGGACGCCAGGCGGTTTGCGGACTGGTGAAGGACATACTGAAGGATCAGGATTTCGTTGCCAAATACATCCCGGAGGGCACGCCGGAGCGCAAGGTGCTTTACGAAGATCCAGAACTCGGCTTCACCATCCTGGCGCATGCCTATGTAGGGGCGAAGAACAGCAAGCCGCATGACCATGGCCCATCCTGGGCGATTTATGGGCAGGCCGCTGGCGAGACGATCATGACCGACTGGGAATGCCTGTCACGCCCCACTGAGGCCACGCCAGGCAAGGCGAAGCATATTCGTGACTACACGATGAAGCCGGGCGATGCGTACCTTGTACGATCCGGGCGTGCTGCACTCGCCGCGCCGCGAGGGCTCCACGCGCCTGCTGCGCATCGAGGGCATCAACATGGAGAAAGTGAAGCGCCTGCCCTATGAGGCGATCGACACGCTCAGCCCTGCCGCCGAGTAGCAGCCAGAGAATCCCCTCCCGTTGCGGGAGAGGGGACCGCTAAGCGTCAGAAGCCGGTCGCCATTGGAATGATCTGCTTCTCCTCGACGATGTAGCTCTTGATGCGGCCGATAAATAGCGCGCCGTCGTCGGTCAGCTGTTTCATCTCCGGCGTCGCTGGCGGCGTGCGCCAGCGCCGCCTCATTGTCGTACCAGAGTTCGGCAATCCCATCGATCTCGATATCGGTCTCCTGGATATCGGGCCGTGTTCGAGTGCCGATGATATGTGACTGCACGTAACGCCTCACTCCTGGGACCGCATGCGCCAGAGGCCCGTGGATTTCCCGCCATGCTCGACGAACTGCTCGTGCGTCAGCTCCGGCCTGCGGGTCAGCAGCGCCGACCACCTTGATCATGCCGCCTGCTCCATAGTCGATTGTTCGCATGCGACAGTCGTTCGATGCATGTCGCGCACTTCGGCATTATCGAACGGTCGCGCCCGATGCATGGTGACGCGGTTGTCCCACATCACCAAATCCCACTGCTTCCATGCATGCGCGTAAACGAACCGCCGCTGTGTCGCGTGCTCGGTCAGGTCACGTAAAAATGCGCGTGCTTCAGGAACCGGCCATCCCAGGATCGCACCGGCATGCGAGGCCAGGAACAGCGATTTTCGCCCGGTCACCGGATGCCTGCGCACCAGGCGCTGCCTACCGGCGCAAACTTACGCCGCTCCTCATCGGTGAAATCGGTGAAGCCCAGCACCGCACGCGAGAACAGCTGGCTGTGCTCGCAGACCAGGTTTTCACATAGCGCCTTCGTCTCGTCGTCCAGCGCATCATAGGCGGCGCGCATGTCAGCGAATTCGGTGTTGCCGCCGGCCGAAGGAATGCGCCGTGCAGACAGCAACGAATACTTTGCCGACACCGCCTTGAATGAACTGTCCGAATGCCACAGCCGGTTGCCGAGACCGAACAGCCTGCGTCGGTCATCGCGCGCAAGCAGCTCGTTATTCTTGTCAAGGTTCGAGATGTCGTTGACATCCATCGACAGTCGGCGCTCGTGCCCCTGGGGCGATGTCACCGGTCGCCTGCTCCAGCGCGCCGAAGTTGCGGCTGAAGGCAAGCTGCGTCTCATCAGTGAAGCGCTGATCGTGAAACACCAGCACGCCGTATCGGTCCATAGCCGCCGAGATCGCCGCCACGTCCGCTTGTGGCAGTGGCTGGGTGATGTCGATCCCGGATACCTCGCCGGCAAAGAAGGGCGGGACACCGGATCCCTCGCGTAAACGGACAGAATGTCATCGGTCACCTCCCATCAGGTCGCCAGAGCCATGCGCGCATCCTCGCGCGCCTCGGCGATCATGATGATGGGGACATCGGTCCTTGTCGATGTCACCTCCGGTGCGGTCGTCACTGCGCTGCGAGCGCTAGGCCCTGTGGACAAACCTGATCCAGATGCGAGCGCATCCGAGCAAGATAAAGCCCAGGAAGCTACTTGCGGTTTTGTCATATCGGGTGGCGATGCGCCGTTGCTCCTTGAGATGACCGATGAAGCATTCGATGCGTGAGCGCAGGGCATACAGCGGCCTGGTGACCAGATACTGCACCTTGCGGTTCCGCTTGGTCGGGATCTCGGGTGCGGCACCACGATCGTGAAGGTTTTGGCGGATCGCGTCGCTGTCATAGCCCTTGTCCGCGAGCATGACACCGGGGTCGCTGTCGCGTTGCTCCATCAGCCCGTCATAGGCCGTGACGTCATGGGCCTCGCCCTCGCTCAGCACCGCGCCGATGGCAAGGCCTTCCGTGTTGCAACGGAGGTGGATCTTGGTGGTGAACCCGCCGCGCGAGCGGCCAAGTGCCTGGTTCTGCCTCCCCCCTTTTCGCCGGCAGCGCAGCGATGCGCCCGGACCGTGGTGCTGTCGAATTATCTGCAACACGTCGGCATCGCCGCCGCTGTCCGCCAATGCCTGCAAAAGCACGTCCCAAACGCCAGAGAGACACCAGCGACGGAACTGCTTGTGCACCGAGTTCCAGTTGCCCAACATCTCCGGCAGGTCGCGCCACGGAGCGCCGGTGCGGCTGATCCAAAACACCCCGTCCAGCACCTTGCGATGGTGCTTCGGCGGGCGACCGCCGAGCGGCGAGGGGCTCGCCAGGAAAGGCGCGAAGATTCCCCATTCCTGGTCCGTCATCAAGGTCCTCGCGATCCCCCTGCCAACCTCCAACACAGAGGTCAGCCTCGAATTCACATCCACACCGCGTCGGGGAATTGCCGCGTGACGATCGGCAGAAGGCTAATCCGAGCGGGACCGTCTCCATTCTTTTCGCAAAGCCTCGCGACAGTCCCAGATTTTTTGTTGCCCGCGCCTGTTCAGTCAATCACTGAACACCGCCAAACTACGGTTTGTCCACAGGGCCTAGTCGACGACGATCTGACCCACCATGCCGTCCCAGTCGTGGTTGGCACAAATCAGTTCGAATGTTCCTGGATTGACGGGCATCAGATACACGGAGATTTCGGCGCCCGGCTGAACCACCACTTCCTTCCGATTTTGTGCCAGGACGCTGGGGTCGCGCAGCACGGTATCGGCGAAGAACGCTGGCGCGGTGAATTCATGCAGGTCCTTGCCGGAGTTTTTCAGCACCATCCGGTAAGGCACGCCATGTCGGAATGTCAGATGATCCGGCACGAACCGGTCATCCATCATCAGCACATCAAGCTGCTGCGCCTTGGTCCAATCGACAGCCGGCTGTCCATGCGCGACCGCCAGCGGCGGCAGCGCGAGCACCGCAATCAGCCGCGCCAGGTCAGCCCGAGACAAGGGGAAGCCCGACCTGCCGCCGGATATCGTTGATGATCTGCAGCACGCGTTGCCGGTACGGCAGATACTGCACGCCGAATTCCTGTACCAGCCGGGAATTGTCGATCAGGTAGTTGCCGGAATTCGCCTTGCCGCCGGTCTTGTGCTCGAAGCTGATGTGCGCATCGGGCAGGAACTCGCGCACGATCTCGGCGATTTCGCCCAGGCTGATCGCGATGCCACCGGAGTTGTAAACGCTATGCTTCGGCTTGTCCGCCAGCAGCACACGGGTGAACACTTCGGCGATGTCATCCACATGGATCGGACAGCGCATGGCGTCCTGATAGGGGAACGAGATCGGTTTGCCCTGTGCGGGCTGGGTGATGATGTTCACATGGTCCACCGAGCCGCGCACCTTGTCCGGCCCGGTCACGTTGGCAGGCCGAACCGCGGTGATCGTCATGCCGTATTTCTCGTTGTAATCCTGCGCCTGCCACTCGTTGAAGATCTTGTGCATGGCGTATTGCACTTCGCCGTGGCGGTAGTCGTCTTCTGTGATCATGCGATCGCCATAGTGCTTCTGCATTCCGTTCACCGCGAGCGAACTGGCGAACACCACGCGATTGACGCCGGCAAGCCGCGCGGCCTCGAAACAGTTGTCCATACCCAGAATGTTCAGTTTCATTGCGACATGCGGCGCATGCTCGCTGCCCAGGAAGTAGGACAGGTTGATGATGCGGTCTGGCTTGGCACTGACGGTTGCCGCCATCACGTCGTCGAACTGCGTCACGTCGCCGCGGAGCACGCGGACCTGCTTGCCCAGATCTTCGAAGGATGCCGCGCCAGGATTGATGTCCATGCAAACGATCTCCTCGCCGTTCGCGGCAAGCAGCCGAATGACGCGGGTGCCGATAAATCCGGTGCCGCCGATGACGAAGACCGACATGGTTTCCTCCTATTCTGTGCTGGCCCGAGCGTAGCAATGCTGGCGGTGCTTGGCCACGCAGGCCGTTGGTTGCTAGGCTTGGATGAATGCTGAGCATGTGAGAGGGCAACCGATGCGACCGCACGCAGAAGCGAAGATTGCGCGGCTTTCCGAATCGGAGACGGTATCGTTCGGGCCATTGGCGCACTACAACAAGCTGACTGGTGACGATGGACTACCGATCTTCACCGGTGTGCAGACCTGCAAGCCCGGGTACGCAACGCCGCTACATTGGCACCCGTACGTCGAGTGCCTGTTCGTCATCGAAGGCACGCTGGAAGCCTGGCTGGAGGGCCAGGAAGACCGGCCGGTGCGGCTGGGAGCCTGCGACATGATCGCGTTGCCGGCCTGCGTGCCGCACGTGTTCCGCAATGCCGGAGAGGGAGAATTGCGACTGCTGGGTATCCACGGTTCGCCGACGCGGATCGTGCATCGGGTGGAGGAATAGCTGCTTCAGATCACCCGTTTCGCGTCAGACCCTTGGATACCAATTCGATTGGTCCTCTCCGTCAGGCCCGCCGGATCACCGACAACTATCGTTTCGCGCACCAAGGCGCATGGTCCAGCGCCGCTGATCATCATAGCGCGGCCATGGCGGCACGGCTTCCTGCGAAGGATCGCCACCGCGAACGAATGCAATCCAGGCGGAACGCATCGCTGCCGACAATGCCTGCATCTGGCTTCTCTCGCCCCCGGCCAGCATCTCTGCATCAGACCAGGCAGAGAACGTACCGAACACAAAGGGAAGCTCGATGCAGTGGCAGGACCGAAAGCGTGACGTGGGCGGTGCCCAGTCGAACAGATAGGCATAAGCGTTACCGCCGCGTCGCGCGATTGCCTCGGCCAGTCGCATCGCCGGCAGCAGAAAAGTTTCGTCGGTGGCAAGATCGGCAAGCAGATCCATGTTGCTGCCACCAGGCCGTCGCGCGCGATAGCGGGCCAAATTCTCAGGCCCGCCGAACCGCGCCAGCCACGGCGGCCTCGGGTGGGTCCTGCATTGTCGGGTCCGCTGCATAGAACGCGTGAACTTCATCGGCTGTCGCACCGATCAGCACCGGCTTTCCGTCAAGACCGTCGGCGATCGCGGCCAACATCGCCGATTGCGTCATGGCGAACGGCAGCACCGGCATGAACATCGGCATGGTCTGGGCAAACCGGGCATTGGCGCGCGCCAGTTCAGTCTGAGCAGCGAGCAGGCGCGGCACTTCAATGGCACGCAGTTGCGCCAGCGCGTCGCTCGACTGCGGGTCGATGTCGAGCAGCCGCAGAAACTGGTCGGCGCGCTGGCATGGCCATCGCGGATGTATAGGCACCTCTGCCAAAACCACCGCTTTGCATGATGGCGCGATGAAAGAGCGAGCGTGCTTCAGGCAGCATCGACAGTCGCCCGATCGAGGCGGCTCCGGCGGACTGACCCATCAGCGTTATGCAACCAGGATCGCCACCGAACGCGGCGATGTTCTCGCGCACCCATGTCAGCGCGGCAATCATGTCCAGCGTGCCGGGTTCCGTATCGACGATACCGGGACGATGCAGCCAGCCGAGGGCGCCGAGACGGTAATTCACACCGACGAAGACGATGTCACCCTCGCACGCCAACCGAGTGCCGTCGTACCAGTTGAGCGATCCCGCGCCGGACATCCAGGCACCCCCATGCAGCCAGACCAGCACCGGTCTGGTCTTGCCGTCGGGCGCCGGCGTGCAGATGGTCAGCGTCAGGCAATCCTCATCCTGCGGCCGGTCGAAGTCGCCCATTGCCGCCCGCAGCCGAGAGGGAACCTGTGGGGCGATTGGACCATGCTGACTGGCATCCCGCAGTCCTGACCAAGAGGACGGCGTTTCGGGCGCTGCAAAGCGAAGTGTGCCGACCGGCGCCGCCGCGTATGGAACGCCACGGAACACGGCCACCCGGTTCTCCCAGGCGCCGCGGAGCGCGCCGGACTTTGTAACGGCTGTCGGAGCGTCTGACCATGCTGCGCCTTCTGCAACGCAGGCGGCTACAGTAGCGCGGGATGCGCTGGAGCGCCAAACCGCCGGAGTCTGATTCTGCAGCTGTCGCTACAGCTCTTCCACCTGATCCACCCCGGGGACCACTTTAAGCGCCTGGGCGAGTCGGGGCGTCACATTGAACCCCCCAGGCAGCGCAATCTCCACGCTCTGCGTGGTGCCAAGTCGCGGAATCAGTATTACCCGGCCTCTGCCGCGCCCTTCGCGACCAAGCAGATCGCGGATATGAGGAACCGACGCAGTTTCGCGCAGCCAGATCCGCATCGCTGCTCCGGCGTTCGCGGCCGCCTGATCGAGCGAGACCACATCCTGTGCGGTTATTCGCAAAGCCTCGCCGTCCTGCCGGAGGTCGGCGGTGATCAACACATGCGACCCATTCGCCAGCAGCTCCCGCGCGCGCGCCAGGACCTCGGAAACAGCGTAACCTCGGAAGAGCCGGTGGTGTCGGTGATCTTCACCCAGGCCATGCGGTTGCCAGTCCGCGTCACGCGCTCCTTCTGTGCCGCAACCATGCCGGCCAGACGGACGCGGGTGATGCCTGAGCGGGCGCTTGCTTCGATCTGCGCACAGGGCGTGGTGCCAAGCCGACGCAGCGCCTTAGCATAGGCGTCAAGCGGATGGGCAGTGAGGTGGAAACCGATCGCCTCAGCCTCGAAGCTGAGGCGTTCCATCGGCGACCAGTCCGGCATTTCGGGCAGCCGCAGCGCCTCGCGCGACGCGCCGGTGGCTGCGCCGAACAATGCGATCTGACCAGTTTCCTTTTCTTCCGTGGCTGACTGAGCACGGCGCAGCAGCGCCTCGGCCGCAGCAAACAGCGGCGCGCGATTCGGCTCTAGTGTGTCGAAAGCACCGGCCCGGATCAGATTTTCCAATTGCATCCGATTGAGCTGACGCGGATCGATCCTTGCAGCGAAATCCGCAAGATCGGCGAACGGGCGTGTGCCTCGCGTCTCGGTTAATGACTGCATGGCCGCGAAGCCGACCTTCTTCACCGCGGCGAGCGCATAGCGAATAGCAAGACCGCCTGCCGTCGGACCGCTCCACGGAGAAATCGGCGCCGGACCGATTATGTCAGGCGGCAGGATGCGAATACTGGCTGCGCATCGCCTCCTCTCGCAGCGCAGCGAGCCGATCGGTGTTGCCAAGCGCCAGGCTCATGCAGGCGGCGAGGAATACTTCAGGATGGTTCGCCTTCAGCCACGCCGTCTGATAGGCAAGCATCGCATACGGTGCGGAATGGCTCTTGTTGAAACCGTAGCCGGCGAACTTCGCCATTGCGTCGAACACGGTTTTGGCGATCGGC
Source organism: uncultured Alphaproteobacteria bacterium (assembly GCA_963758595.1). GTDB lineage: Bacteria > Pseudomonadota > Alphaproteobacteria > Acetobacterales > Acetobacteraceae > JAMXLO01. The sequence goes on along the minus strand of CAVWWB010000014.1, from coordinate 303,576 downwards.
TGGAGCAATGCCGCGCTCGATCGCGCCCTTGGTGAAAATCTCGCGCTGCGCCTCCATTTCCGCGGGAATTTTCTTCCCCATCGCTCGGCGCAACAGATCCGCCCTGCCAAGCGAATAGCCAGCCATCGTCTGAGCGATCTGCATGACCTGCTCCTGGTAGACGATGACGCCATAGGTCGGTTCAAGGATATCGTAGATCACTGGATGCGGAGCGACCCACGACTCGCCGTGTTTGCGGCGGCAGTAATCGGGAATGCTGTCCATCGGCCCGGGACGATACAATGCATTCGCGGCGATCAGGTCTTCGAACCGGTCAGGCCGCATCAGGCGCAGCGTGTCGCGCATGCCCTGACCTTCCATCTGGAACACCCCGCCGGCATCGCCGCGCGCCAGCATCTCGAATGTCTTGCTGTCGTCCAGCGGTAGATTTGCCAGATCAACCGGTTCACCAAGTCCATGCAGCATGCCGCTTGGCGCGCTGCAGGATGGTCAGCGTAGTTAGGCCGAGGAAATCGAACTTCACCAGTCCCGCCTGCTCCACATGCTTCATCGAGTACTGCGTGACCAGATAGTCCGAGCGAGGATCGCGGTACAGCGGCACCAGATCGATCAGTGGCCGGTCGCCAATCACCACGCCGGCGGCATGCGTGCTGGCATGGCGATAGAGACCTTCGATCTGCAACGCGATCTCCAGCAGACCGCGCAATGCCTTCGTCGTCATCGCGCATCATCTGCAGGCGCGGTTCGCCGGCGATCGCCTGCTGCAGGGTCACCGGGTGCGCTGGATTGTTCGGGATCAGTTCCGCGATCTTGTTCACCTGTCCGAATGGAAGGCCGAGCACGCGGCCGACGTCGCGCACGGCGGCACGCGCCTGGAGCTTGCCGAAGGTGATGATCTGCGCGACGCGATCGGCGCCGTATTCGCGGCGCACATAGTCGATGACGCGGTCACGCCCTTCCTGGCAGAAGTCGATGTCGAAATCCGGCATCGACACGCGCTCGGGGTTGAGAAAGCGCTCGAACAGCAGGTTGAAGCGGATCGGATCGAGATCGGTGATGGTGAGTGCCCAGGCCGCCACCGAGCCCGCGCCGGAGCCGCGGCCGGGCCCGACCGGGAATGCCCTGCGCCTTCGCCCACTGGATGAAGTCGGCAACGATCAGGAAATAACCGGCGAAACCCATGTTGATGATGACGCCAAGCTCGTAGTCGAGGCGTTCGCGATAGCGCGCACGGATAGCCGCATCGGCGGCCATCGTGTCCATGCGGCGTTCGAGACCTTCGATCGCCATTGCACGCACGGTTTCCTCTTCAGTGCTGCCGGCGCGGACCTTGGGCGAGACCGGCAGCATCGGCTTGCGCGTCTCCATCATCACCGCGCAGCGGCGCGCGATGGATAGGGTGTTGTCGCAGGCTTCGGGAAGATCCGCGAACAGCATGCGCATATCCGCCGCCGGCTTGAACCAATGCTCCGGTGTGACGCGGCGGCGCTCGGGGTCCGACAGCAGCCGCCCCTCGGCGATCGCCAGAAGCGCGTCGTGTGCCTGATACATATCGGGCGAGGCGAAGTAGCAGTCGTTGGTTGCGACCAACGGCACGCCGGCAGCATCCGCAAGCGAGACCAGACCCGGTTCCAGCATGCGCTGGCTGTCCAGATTATGCCGATGCAATTCCACCGCGACGCGGTCCGGAAAGGCGTCGCACAGCTCTACAAGCAGGCGCTGCGCCTCGGACTTCTGGCCCTCCGCCAGCAGTCGCGTCGAGCGGCCCCTTGCAGCCGCCGGTCAGCAGGATCAGCCCTTCGGCATGGGCGGCGAGTGTCGCCAAAGGAAAGCTGTGGCCGAAGCCCCGGATCGGTATCGAGAAAGCCGCGTGATGACAGGCGCTTGAGGTTATCCAGACCAGCAGCATGTCTGCGCGAGCAGGACGAGAGAATCGGGAGACTGGCGGGGATTGTTGGCGCGGGTAAGCGCGACCTGACAGCCGACGATCGGCTGGATGCCCTTGGCCGCACAGGCCTGACTGAATTCAAGCGCGCCGAACAGATTGGCGGTGTCCGTGATCGCCACGGCGGGCATGTTTGCCGCGCGTGCCAGGGCAGGAATCTTGTCCGCCTTGATCGCGCCTTCGCTGAGCGAGTAGGCGGAATGAACACGAAGGTGGATGAAGTCAGCGTGGGCCATAAACTCAATCTAGAGTGCCGCCCGATTCCCGCCAATGTGGCCGTCGGCAGCATCGCCAAAAAAGGAGTCCAAACGCAGATGTAAGAAGATGCCCGCGGATCCACGCGGCTAGCGATCTGCGTGTTCAGCGTGGATCTGCGCCGCATCTGCGTTTCAAAATTATTGGCGTGCGACCTCGACCACCCTGCCGTCACGCAGCGTTACGGTGCGATCCATGCGCGCGGCGAGGTCGGGGTTGTGCGTCGCGATCAGCGCGGCAAGGTTCTCCCGCCGCACCATGGCCAGAAGCTCTTCGAACACGACACCGGCGGTGTTCACGTCGAGGTTCCCGGTCGGTTCGTCAGCCAGCAGCACCTCGGGCGCGTTGGCCAGGGCGCGCGCGATCGCCACGCGCTGTTGTTCGCCGCCCGATAGCTTGCCGGGCAGATGGTCGGCACGTGGCGCCAGACCGAACGACGACAATAGTGCCATCGCGCGTTCTGCCGCTGCCTTGCGCGGCTTGCCGGCGATCATCTGCGGCAACACGACATTCTCCAGCGCGGTGAACTCTCCCAGCAAATGGTGAAACTGGTAGACGAAACCGATCGTGTCACGGCGGATCGCCGTGCGCGCCGCATCCGGCAACGCACCGGCATCGATGCCGTCGACCAGCACCGAGCCACCATCCGGCCTTTCCAGCAGGCCCGCGAGATGCAGCAGCGTCGACTTGCCGGCACCCGACGGCGCCACCAGCGCGACGATTTCGCCGCCGCGCAGCGTCAGGTCGGCCCCGCGCAACACGGTAAGCTCTCCGGCCTCGGTGCGATATGTCCTGCGCACGTCGCGCAGGACAAGCGGACTACTCATGCCGCAGAGCCTCGACCGGGTCGGTGCGGGCTGCGCGCCAGCTCGGATACAATGTCGCCAGCAGCGAGAGCACGAGCGCTATCACCACTACCTGCGCCACCTCGTGCCAGTCGAGCCGCGCCGGCAAATGGGTCAGATAATAGACCTCGGGATTGAATACCGAGGTGCCGGTGATGCTTTCCACCCAGTGCTGAATGGTGTCGATATTCCAGCAGAACACCACGCCGATGATGAAGCCGATCAACGTGCCGGTGAAGCCGACCGAGGCGCCGCACATCAGGAATATCCGCATCACTGCGCCACGGCGAGCACCCAGGGTGCGCAGCACCGCGATGTCGCGCGTCTTGTCCTTCACCATCATGATGAGCGAGCTGATCACATTGAACGCGGCCACCACAATGATCAGGGTGCAGGATCAGGAACATGACGTTCTGTTCGATCTGCACCGCGGCGAAGAAGCTGTTGTTGCTCTGTGTCCAGTCAATGATCTGCACGTTATCGCCGCGCAGCGCGTCGAACATCGCACGATGCACGGCAAACACGTCGTTGTGGTCGCCGAACACTCACCTCGATCTGCGTGGCCAAGTTCGGCTTCTGGAAAAAGGTCTGCGCCGCCTCCAGCGGCAGGAACACGTAGGCGCTGTCGTATTCGTTCTCGCCGACCTGGAAAATCGCCACGACGTTGTAGGCGCGAATGCGCGGCACGGTTCCAAACGCCGTTGCTGCGCCTTGCGGCGAGATCAGATGTGAGCTGCGAGCCGATTTGCAGTGCGAACCGGCGTGCCAGACCGATGCCGACAGCGATCGCATTGTCTCCTTGGAAGTTGTCGAGGCTTGCCGGCGAGGATGTGGCCGCTGATCGAGTGCAGCGACCTAAGGTCGTCTCTGCCGGATGCCACGCACGATGCCGCCGGACGACTGTGCCCTGCCCGCCGCTCAGCAGCACCTGGCCATCGACGACCGGTATCGCCGAAACGACGTCCGGGATCTTGCGAATGCGTCGCGGCGATTTCGTCGTAATGCAGCCACTCCCCCGGCCGGGCCATAGACACCCAAATCGCCGTTAAAGCCAAGAATGCGCGACAGCAGGTCCACCTTGAACCCACCCATGACGCTCATGACAATGATCAAGGTCGCGACGCCAAGGGCAATGCCGACCAGCGAGAAGATCGCAATGACAGATACGAATCGCTCGCCGCGACGAGCGCGCAGATAGCGGCCGGCGACCGCGCGTTCGAAGGGCCCGAACATGCGCTATTCCGCGAGTGTCGGAACCCTTGTCGGCATGCCGATGCGGGCGAGAGCGTCGTCCGGCAATACTTCGCTGCGCTCGCCGGTTGCACGTCTCTTCAGTTCCACCTTGCCCGCCGCCGCGCCGCGAGGCCCGACGATGATCTGCCAGGGATGGCCCATCAGGTCCGCATCGGCGAACTTCGCTCCGGCGCGTTCCTCCCGGTCATCATAGAGCGCCGCCGAACCGAGCTCCGCGTACAGTGCCTCGCACATCGCGTCGCATCCCGCATCGCCACGCCGCAGGTTAAGAATGGCCGCCCTGAATGGCGCGATGTTGTCGGGCCAGATGATGCCGGCATCGTCGTGGCTCGCCTCAATCACTGCCCCGACCAGACGTGATATGCCTACGCCGTAGCTGCCCATCTCTGGGTGCACGTGCTTGCCATCGGCCGCGGTGACGGTGGTGTTCATCTGCCGCGTGTAATTGGTACCGAAATGGAAGATGTGGCCGACCTCGATGCCACGTCCTTCGCGGCGCCGCGTCGGATCGACTTTGTCCCACTCCGTCGGATCGTGCTTCTCATCCGTCGCGGCATACATCGATGTCATCAGATCGAAGAATGCCTGCAGATCCTGCGCATTGTAGCCGAACTTGGTGTTGACCCAGTCGATGTCCTCGAACCCTGCGTCGTAATACACCTGACTTTCACCGGTCGGAGCGAGGATGATGAACTCGTGACTGAGATCGCCGCCGATCGGGCCGCTCTCCGCCACCATCGGGATAGCCTTCAGACCCATGCGCTGAAATGTCCGCATATAGGCCAGCATCATGGTGCGATAGCTGACCACCGCACCGGCATAGTCCAGGTCGAATGAGTAAGCGTCCTTCATCAGGAACTCGCGCCCACGCATCACGCCGAAGCGCGGTCGAACTTCGTCGCGGAACTTCCACTGTATATGATAAAGTATCTGCGGCAGTTCGCGGTATGAGTGCACCGATTGGCGGAACAGATCGGTGATCACCTCCTCATTGGTCGGCCCGTACAGCATGTCGCGGTCGTGGCGATCGCGAATGCGCAGCATCTCCTTGCCGTAGTCATCGTAACGACCGCTTTCACGCCACAGCTCCGCCGACTGGATCGTCGGCATCAGCACCTCCTGTGCGCCGGCCGCATCCTGCTCCTCGCGCACGATGCGCTCGATGTTGCGCAACGCGCGGTAGCCAAGCGGCAGCCAGGCATAGATACCGGCAGAGGTCTGACGCACCAGGCCAGCGCGAAGCATCAGTCGATGCGAAGCGATCTGCGCCTCGGCGGGCGTCTCCTTCATGGTCGGGATGAAGCTGCGAGACAGGCGCATCGATCGGCAATCCCTTTCTGGAGCGCGGGGCGCGACCCTAACCGGGGCGCGAGGCTGCCGCCAGTGCCATAGCACTATTGCCGAACGACAAAATAATTGTGCGTCGGCACCGCCGGTTGGGAATACAAAGCATAGTCTCGCAGGCGGTCGGCGCACAAAAATAGTGACTTTTTGTCCATGAAGCGTTAACAAGAGTGGCCCAGGGCACCAAGGCGGCCGCGGGGCAGGTTTGGGGAGGAAACGCGGCCACACGGCAGGTTGGAGGCGACGTCGCGTCTCCCCTGACCGTGCTGGCATCAGCGCGTGATGATGCCCACAGAATTGCCCAACGATTTGAAAACCTGGCAGGCCATGACCCGGGGACTTTCCCGGCCATCAGGAGCTTGACCGCTTCAGTCTGGCGGCGCAGCGAACCAGCCATGGCGAAAGCTGACATAGGGACTGGTGATCAGCAGCCAGGCACCCAGCCAGACAACGCAGGCAATCAGCGTCGTCAAGATGACCTTCATCAACAGACGAGGTTGTTCGGGCGCGCCACGCCAGCCGGTCTGCGGGTCAGGGTCGTGGACTGGATGGGTGCCGATCGGCAATACCGCGAACAGCACCGTCCACCAGATCAGCACGTAGAGAACGACGCCGGTAAACCAGTTCATACCCGCAGCAGATGCACATCTACCAAAGGTCGCTTCTGTAGCCGTCGCCCAAGTGCGCGGCGCAACGCCGATCGCGCAGCATCGATCATGGCCGTCTCATCACGCTTCAACACAGAGCGGCAGTTCGTCCATTGCATTGTTGAACTCCTCGCCAACGCGTTCCAGTTCGGGGTCGTCCTGATCGAACAAACCGGGCGCGGAGATGCGTGGCTTGCCGCGCAGCCGTCCCTGACCATCCATCGCCAGGCTCGCCAACACCACGCCATTGAACAGCATTCGCCGGCGTGCCGACATGACGCCGCCCCCAAGCGACGTCAGTCGCGTGCCATCCAGCACGAGTTTGTCCACTGGCGCGCTATCGACCACCTGCGCGTTCGCGGGCGTGAGGCTCAGGATATCGCCATCCTCCAGCAGGATCGGTCTGGCTCCGGCCTCCTGCGCCAATTCGGCATGCGCTGAGAGATGCCGCCATTCGCCATGCGTCGGCACAGCATATTGCGGTTTCACCAAACGATAGAGCCGTCGAAGCTCGTCGCGCGCCGGATGACCCGAGACGTGCACCAGGTGATCGACGTCGGTCATTACATTGACGCCACGCCGCACCAGGTTGTCCTGGACAGTACCGATCGCGCGCTCATTGCCGGGGATCATCCGCGAGGAGAACACCACGGTATCGCCCTGTCCCAATGCCACCCGCGGATGCGTGTCCATGGCGATACGCGCCAGCGCGCTGCGCGGCTCGCCCTGGCTACCGGTGACCAACATCAGGATGTTGTCATCCGGCACGTCGTCCACATCGTCTTCCGTCAGGAACGGCGGCAGGTCGCGCAAATAGCCGCACTCACGCGCAGCAGCGTCGATGTTACGCAGCGAGCGGCCCACCAGCGCCACGCTGCGCCCAGCCGCATGCGCAGCGGACCGCCACGGATTCCAGCCGCACCACGTTGGAGGCGAAGCAGGTCACCGCAATTCGGCCGCGCACACCGCGCAGCAGCGCCGTCAGGCTCTGCCGCACCTCGGCTTCGCTGCCGGAGTGGCCCTCGACCATGGCGTTGGTGGAATCGCAAATCATGGCAAGCACGCCGCGTTCACCGAGCGCGGCGAAAGCCGCCTCATCGGTGCGCGGCCCGACCAACGGATCGGGGTCGAGTTTCCAGTCGCCCGTATGCAGCAGCAGGCCGCGCGGTGTATCGATCACCAATGCCTGGGCTTCCGGGATCGAGTGAGTGACCCGCAGGAACTGCAATCGAAAAGGCGCAAGGTCGAGCGTGCCACCAAGCGCAACGACGTGCAGCTTCACCTGGTTCAGCAACTGCGCTTCGGCAAGCTTGCGCTTTAACACTGCGGCAGCGAATGGCGTCGCATAAACCGGGCAGCGCAGTTGCGGCCATAGCCATGCCACTGCACCCAGATGGTCCTCGTGGGCGTGCGTCAGCACCAGTCCGACCAGCCGGTCGCGCCGCGACGCGATATAGCCGGGGTCCGGCATCATCACATCGACCTCGGGATGCGCCGCACCGCCGAAACCGATGCCGCAGTCCACCGCCAGCCATCTGTCGTCGCAGCGGTAAAGGTTCAGGTTCATGCCGATCTCGCCCGTCCCGCCCAAGGGCAGGAACGCCAGATCGGCGCTCTCAGCATGCATTCTTTTTCGTCAGTCCTGTTCGATCAATCGCCTGTCAGGGCGCAATGTGGGTACTGGAATTGCGCTCCGCCAGCATGCGCAGGCCATCCAGGGTCAGATCGGGGTCGATCTGCTCGATCACCATCGTGCCTTCGGCGAGAAGCGACGCAAGCCCGCCCGTGGCGACGACCTTCATAGGGCCGCCATATTCCGCCTTGATGCGGGCGACCAGGCCTTCGACCATGGCGACATAGCCCCAATAGACGCCGGATTGCATCGCCGGCACGGTCTGGCGCCCGATTACCGCCTGCGGCCGCGCAATGCCGATGCGCGGCAGTTGCGCAGCGGCTTGATGCAGCGCCTCCAACGAGAGGTTGATACCAGGACAGATCACGCCGCCGAGATACGCGCCATCGCTATCAACCACATCGAACGTGGTGGCGGTGCCGAAGTCCACGATGATCAGTGGTCCGCCGAACCGCTGGTGCGCTGCGAGAGTGTTAAGCAACCGGTCCGCGCCGACCTCTGCCGGGTTCACGACGCGGATCTCGAAGCCCCAGTCGAGCGTTGATCGCGCGACCAGCGGCTCGATACTGAACCAGTCGCGGCACATGCGCCGCAGGTGGTAAAGCGCGGCCGGCACGACGGTGCCGATCGACTGCCGCCGAGATATCGCCACGGTTGAGTCCGGCGTGCTCGATCAGGCTCATCAACCAGACGCCGTATTCGTCGGAGGTGCGCTGAGCCTCAGTGTGGATACGCCAGGTACCACGCCACGAAGCGCCGTCGCGCACCGCAAACACGACGTTGGTGTTGCCGCAGTCTATGACCAGAAGCATGGGCACACGGCCTTCATTTGAAGAGCACCCTCGCCGCCGCTTGGGCCGCGCCGACGAACGGTGCCGGGAACACAAAGAAGAACGTGGTGAACAGACCGGTTGCGGCGGCGACAAAGGATACCGAGGCCGGGCGTGGATCGAATGGCGCTTCAGGCGCGTCGAAGTACATGACCTTGACGATGCGCAAGTAATAATAAGAGCCCACCACCGAGGTCAGCACGCCGATGACCGCGAGCGTCCACATGCCGGCCTGCACAGCGGGAAGGAAGATGTACAGCTTGCCGAAGAAGCCGGACAGCGGCGGGATGCCGGCCATCGAGAACATGAAGACCGCCATCAGAAGCGCCAGCGTGGGGTCGGTGCTTCCCAGGCCGTTCAGATCGGTGATCTGCTCCAGCGCCCGGCCGCGGCGCTGCATGGCGATAATGCAGGCGAATGTGCCGGCGCTCATGAACACGTACACGATCAGGTAGATCAGCACGCCACGGATTCCCTCCGGTGTGGCGACCGCGAGCCCGATCAGGGCATAGCCCATGTGACCGATGGACGAATACGCCATCAGCCGCTTGATGTTGCTCTGACCGATCGCCGCGAGCGCACCGAGGAGCATGGATGCGATCGACACGATCACGATGAGGTTCTGCCACGCGATCAACTGGTGGCCGAAGGGGGTAACCATGGTGCGCAGCAACAGCGCGAATGCGGCGACCTTTGGCGCCGTGGAGAAGAACACAGTCACCGGAGTGGGCGCACCTTCGTATACGTCTGGTGTCCACATGTGAAATGGGACCGCGGAGATCTTGAACGCCAGGCCAACCAGCACAAAGACGATGCCAACAACGACGCCGGGCGAAGCGCTCGCCGGGCGCATCAGTGCCTTCGCGAGCAATCCGAAGTCCATGGTGCCAGAGAAGCCATAGACCAGGGATATGCCATAGAGCAGCAGCCCGGAGGCCAGCGCGCCAAGAACGAAGTACTTCAACCCCGCTTCCGATGACCGCAGATCGTCGCGCGCGAATGCCGCCAGTACATAGAGCGCGAGTGACTGCAACTCTAGCCCAAGATACAGCGTCATCAGATTCGTCGCTGATGCCATCACCATCATGCCGGTGACCGACAACAGCATCAGGACCGGAAATTCAAACCGCGCTATGTGGTTCTTGCGGTTGTAATCAAGGGACAGAATCAGCGTGAGCGCCGCGCCCAAAAGCACGAGAATCTTTACAAAACCAGCGAACGCATCCGCGACGAACTGGCCATTGTAGCCCATGCCGCGTGGTGTGGTAAGGACCAGCAACGCGGCGATCAGAAAGCCGCCAAGCGCGAACATGCTGGAGAGAAAAAAGCTTTCGCCCCGCCGTAGAACCCCGAACATCAGGATCGCCATGGCGATGCCGGCCAGGGCAATTTCCGGCAGTGCGATGATCCAGTTCATAGCGAGGCGTCTTTCGCCCCGCCCGCGTCATCGCGACGGCTAGCCCCGCCAGCCACTCCATGCTGCCGGGCATCTGCCAAATTGTTCGTCGCCGCCACTGCCGCCGTGTGCTGCTGTACCATTGCCGCGACCGAAGCGTCCCAGAAGCTGCTGAAACTGGTCGGAAAGATGCCCATCCACAGTGTGATGGCAATCAGCGGAGCAAACACCGAGATCTCGCGCGGCGACAAGTCGAGAATGGAACGCAGATCCTCCTTGGTAAGGCGGCCGAAGATCACGCGCCGGTAGAGATACAGCATGTAGACCACACCCAGGATCATGCCCATCCCACCAAGCAGCGCGAGCCAGAAGTTCACCCGCAGTGCGCCGACGATCACCAGGAACTCCCCGACGAAGCCGGACGTCCCGGGCAGGCCGACGGACGCCATGGTGAAGACCATGAAGGTCAGCGCATAAAGCGGCATGCGGTCAGCGAGGCCGCCATAGCGCGCGATATCCCTGGTATGGATGCGGTCATACACGACGCCCACCACCAGGAAGAGCGCGGCCGACACTATGCCATGCGACAGCATCTGGAACAGCGCCCCCTGAATGCCCTGCACGTTGAAAGTAAAGATGCCGATCGTCACCACACCCATGTGCGCCACCGACGAGTAGGCAACCAGCTTCTTCATGTCCTCCTGCGCCAGCGCCACCAGGGAGGTGTAGATGACCGCGACCACCGAAAGCGTGTACATCAAAGGTGCGAAATACACCGAGGCCTGCGGCAGCATCGGGACCGAGAAGCGAAGAAAGCCATACGCTCCCATCTTCAGCAGTACGCCGGCCAGGATCACAGAGCCGGCGGTGGGTGCCTCCACATGAGCATCGGGCAGCCAGGTATGCACCGGCCACATCGGCACCTTCACCGCGAATGAAGCGAGGAAGGCGAGGAATAGCCAGAACTGCATGCGCGCGGGGAACTGCGTGTGCAGCAGCACAGAAATATCCGTCGTGCCGGCCTGGAACCACATGGCCAACAGCGCCAGCAGCATCAGCACCGAGCCGGTGAGTGTGAAGAGGAAGAACTTGAACGCCGAATAGACGCGGCGCGGCCCGCCCCAAACACCGATGATCAGGAACATCGGTATCAGTACGCCCTCGAAGAACAAGTAGAACACCACGAAGTCCAATGCGCAGAACATCCCGACCATCATTGTTTCCATGATCAGGAAGGTGAGCATGTATTCGCGCACCAGACGGGTGATCGAAACCCAGCTTGCCAGGATGCAGATCGGTGTAAGCAGGGTGGAGAGCAGCACGAACAGCACCGAGATGCCGTCCACGCCCATCTTGTAGCCAACCCCGTAATCCGGCAGCCAAGGAGCTTCCTCGACGAACTGAAACCCTGATTCGCCCGGATCGAACCTTACCCATACGACAATCGAGAGCACCAGCACGATCAGGCTGGTCCACAGTGCGGTCCATCTGGCGTTGGATGCTACGGTCTCCTCATCGCCCCGCACCGACATGATGATAACGCAGCCGACCAGCGGCAGCCAGGTGATCAGCGACAGCACCGGGAAACCAACACCGTTCATCGGGATGATACCAGGAAGATGCCGACCAGAATCACCACACCGATCAGCATCACGAAAGCATATACGGCAAGCGAGCCGGTCTGAATTCTCACCGCTTGGCGCGAACCGTCCACGGTGAGTTCCGCCAGCCCATTCGGCACGCCATCGATAATCGTGGCATCTCCGGTCTGCCACAATGTGCGCGCCAGCCTGATCGCCGGCTGCACAAGGATCGCGTCATACAGTTCGTCAAAATACCACTTATTCAGCAGGAACAAGTAGAGGCCGCGGAACATCGTTGCCAACCGCATCGGCAGCAGCGGATAAAACATGTACATCACGTAGGCGGTCGCGATACCCAGCAACCCGACCACGGTTGGCGTCATATCGACCCAGAAGCGGTACGTCTTCCAGCCGCGCGATTGTTTGGTTACTCGGCGCATTGAAGATGCTGCCGTTCCAGAATTCCCGCCAGGCCTCGCCAATGAAAAGAGAGTGCAGCGCGAACCCCGCAGCAAACGCGCCGGCGGCCAGAACGAACAGCGGCACCAGCATGACCCACGGGCTTTCGTGCACGTGCGCCATCACGTGATGTTCGGCTCGAGGTTTGCCGTGAAAGGTCATGATCAGCAGGCGCCAGGAATAGAACGCGGTCAGGAAGGCGGCCACGGCGGTGCAGATAAAGCCGTACGTGCCGATGCCAGTATGCGCGGCATAAGCCGCGTTGATAATCGCGTCCTTGGAGTAGTAGCCGGCGAACGGGAACACGCCGGCGAGCGCCAGACTACCGACCCACATCACCACATATGTCGCCGGGATCAGCCGCCAGATGCCGCCCATCTTCCGCATATCCTGCTCGTCCGACATTGCGTGGATCACCGATCCGGCGCCCAGGAACAGCAGCGCCTTGAAAAACGCGTGCGTGATCAAGTGAAAGACCGACGCCTGATACACGCCGACACCGGCCGCGACGAACATGTAGCCGAGTTGCGAGCAGGTAGAGTAGGCGATCACGCGTTTGATATCGGTCTGCGCGCAGCCCACGGTCGCGGCGAACAGCGCCGTGCTGGCGCCGATGAAGGTGACCAGCCCAAGTGCGACGGGGGCAAACTCGTAGAGCGGCGACATCCGCGCAACCAGGAATACGCCGGCGGTGACCATTGTCGCTGCGTGGATCAGCGCCGAGACCGGCGTGGGACCCTCCATTGCGTCCGGAAGCCAGACATGCAGCGGCATCTGCGCCGACTTGCCCATGGCACCGATGAACAGCAGCACGCCGATCACCTCGAACGCCGGGAAGGTGCCGCCAAGGACCGAATAGGTATCGGCCTGATGCTGAGCGATGGCCGGAAAGATGGTGGAGAATTCGATCGAATCGAACTTGAAGAACACCAGCGCGACGCCAACTGCGAAAAACAGGTCGCCGATACGGTTGACGATGAACGCCTTGATGGCGGCGGCATTGGCGGACGGGCGGTCGTACCAATAGCCGATCAGCAGATACGAGCAGAGGCCTGACGCCCTCCCAGCCGAAGAACAACTGCAGCAGGTTGTCCGACGACACCAGCATCAGCATCGAAAAGGTGAACAGCGACAGATAGGCAAAGAAGCGGTAGCGGGGATAGGCGTCGTGCGCCATGTAGCCGATCGAGTAGACATGGATCAGCATGGCGACGAACGTCACCATCGCGACCATGACGGCAGACAGCGTATCGTAACGCAGCTCCCAGGCGACGTGGAAATGCCCTGCCTCGATCCACGTGCCGAGATAGACCTGGCCTGGATCGGCATCGCCGGAGACTAGCTGAAAACAGGCCAGCGGCCCGAGCGCGGCGGCGACCAGCATGCACAGGATGGAAACCGCGATGGCTGCACGATCACCGATCGAACGACCGAGCAGGCCGGCAACCAGCGATCCGAACAACGGCGCGAAGATCGCGACGGCATAGATCATCGCGCAACTGCCCTGGTTTGGCCGCGGCCGGCCGAAACAAGCCCGGCCATGACGCCGCCCGATCCTGTGTCCACTCGTTCAGCCCTTCATCAGGTTGACGTCCTCGACCTGGATCGAGCCGCGGTTTCGGAAGTAGACGACCACGATCGCCAACCCGATCGCCGCTTCGGCAGCGGCAACGGTCAGCACGAACATCGCGAACACCTGGCCGACCAGGTCACCGAGTGCAGCGGAGAACGCCACCAGGTTCAGATTGACCGCGAGCAGGATCAGTTCGATCGACATCAGGATAATGATGACATTCTTGCGATTGAGGAAGATGCCGAAAATGCCCAGCACCAGCAGGATCGCGGACACTACCAAGTAGTGGCCAAGCCCGACTTCAGTGGCCATGCTGCCGTTCCTCGGCCAGTTCGGGTTCGGCCACCTTCGGCCGGAAGATGCCCACCTCCTTCACCCCGGCGCCCATGGCTACGGTGACAATTTCCAGCGTCTCCGCCACGGTGCGCTCGGTCTGCGCGCGAATGCTTTGATGGCGCGAGGTCTTGCGATCACGCAACGTCAGCACGATTGCACCGATCATTGCGACCAGCAGCAGCAGCCCGGCCGCCTGGAACAGGAAGATATAGTCCGTGTACAGCAGCCGGCCCAATGCAGCGGTATTAGAAACGTGCGATGGCGCCGGCGACAGCCGCAGGGTCGGCGCTTCCGGCGCGAATTGCCAGCCGCCCAACACCAGCACCAACTCGATGAACAGCACCGCTCCGACCGTTGCCCCGACTGGCAGATAACGCTGGAAGCCGCTGCGCAATTCGGCGAAGTCGATATCCAGCATCATGACGACGAACAGGAACAGCACCGCGACCGCGCCGACGTAGACGATGACAAGGATCAACGCGAGGAACTCAGCGCCGGCGATCAGGAACAGCACCGCGGCGTTGAAGAACGACAGGATCAGGAACAGGACAGAATGCACGGGATTGCGCGCGCTCACCACCATCGCGGCGGAGGCAAGTAGGATGATCGAACAGACGTAGAAGGCAATATTGGCAATCATCGGTAAGGGGCATCCATTTCCAGGCGCCGGGCAATTTCCGACTCCCAGCGGTCGCCGTTCGCCAGCAACTTGTCCTTGTCGTAAAGCAGCTCTTCGCGCGTCTCGGTCGCGAATTCGAAATTAGGGCCTTCGACAATGGCATCCACCGGGCAGGCCTCTTCGCAAAGCCCGCAGTAGATGCACTTCGTCATGTCGATATCGTAGCGCGTGGTTCGGCGAGAGCCGTCTTCGCGAGGCTCGGCTTCGATCGTGATGGCCTGCGCCGGACAGATCGCCTCGCACAGCTTACAGGCGATGCAGCGCTCCTCGCCATTCGGGTAGCGACGCAGCGCATGCTCGCCTTTGAAGCGCGGACTGATCGGCCCCTTCTCATACGGGTAATTGATCGTCGCCTTGGGCCTGAAGAAGTAGCGCAAGGTCAACCCTAGCCCGGCGACGAGCTCGCCCAGCAGCATGCTGCGTGCGGCGCGGTCTAGGAAGGCCATTCAGCAAGGTCCTTCATGCATTGGGCAGCCATCCCGTCAGCATCAGAACGGCCGCGGTCAGGGTCAGCCAGAGCAGCGATAGCGGCAGGAACACCTTCCAGCCCAGCCGCATAAGCTGGTCATAGCGATAACGTGGGAAGGTCGCGCGCACCCATATGAACACGAACAGGCAGAAGCAGACCTTCAGAATAAACCAGATAGGACCAAGCTGTGGCAGAATGCCGAACGGTCCCAGCCAGCCGCCGAGAAACAGGATGGTTGTCATCCCGCTCATCAGGATCATGTTGGCGTATTCGCCCAGGAAGAACAGCGCGAAGGCCATGGCGCTGTATTCGACGAAGAAGCCGGCGACGATCTCGCTTTCGCCTTCAGGCAGATCAAAGGGTGATCGGTTGGTCTCCGCCAGCGCCGAGATGAAGAACACGACGAACATCGGGAAGAGCGGCAGGCAGAACCAGACATGCCGCTGTGCCAGCACAATATCGGTCAGGTTCAGGCTGCCGACACAGAGCAGCACCGAGACGATGACGAAGCCCATCGAGACTTCATAGCTCACCATCTGCGCCGCACTACGCAGCGCACCCAGAAACGCGTATTTCGAGTTCGAGGCCCAACCGGCGATGATGATGCCGTAAACGCCGAGAGAGCTGATCGCGAACAGATACAGCACGCCCACGTTGATGTCGGCGATCGCCCAGCCGGCGTTCACCGGGATCACCGCCCAGGCGATCATCGCCAAGCCGAACGTCAGCATCGGCGCCATCAGGAACAGCATGCGGTTAGAGCCTGCCGGGATGATCGTCTCCTTCATCACCATCTTCAGCGCGTCGGCGAACGGCTGCAGCAGGCCGAACGGGCCAACCACATTCGGGCCCTTGCGGAGCTGCATTGCCGCCAGCACCTTGCGCTCCGCATAGGTCAGGTAGGCGACGCCGATCAGCAGCGGCACCAGCAGCGCCAACGCCTCGCGCGAATGTCAGAATCAGCAGGCCGATATTGGTATCGTAGAAGAACGACGGCATGGCGCTATTCCGCTGCCTCGACCAGCGGCGTGGGCGCGAACGTCGCGGTGCAGGCGGCCATGGTCGGGCTGGCGCGGCTGATCGGATCGGTCTGATAGTAGTTGGCGATCGCCGGCTCGAACGGCGCATCGGACAATGCGGCGGGGTCGCCCGCGGGACCGGTCTGATCCGTGGCGCCGAAGCGTGGCACGAAACCGATGCGCCCAAACACCGGGTTCACAAGCTCCAGTCGTTCGCGCAGCGCGTCTATCGTATTGTAAGGCAGGGTGTGGCCGATCAGCTCGCTGAACGCGCGCAGGATTTTCCAATCCTCACGCGCATCGCCGGGCGGATAAACAGCAAGAAAGCCGCGCTGCACCCGGCCCTCGGTGTTGACGTAGGTACCGGGTTTTTCGGTGTAGGCGGCCCCCGGCAGAATCACGTCGGCTCGCGCGGCCCCGCTATCGCCATGATGGCCCTGGTAGATCACGAAAGTGTTGGCGCCGATGCGCGAGGTGTCGAACTCGTCGGCGCCCAACAACCACAGCACGTCGACACCGCCGCCGAGCATCTGGGCCATCGACTTTCCGTTCGGACCAGTCACGAAGCCCAGGTCCAGCGCACCAACCCGTCCGGCAGCGGTGTGCAACACGTTGAACCCGTGCCAATCGGCTGTCAGAGCGCCGGCCGATGCAGCCAACCTCCACGCGGCGGCGAGAACGGCTGCGCCATCCGGACGCGTCAGCGCCGCCTGACCGACGATGATCATCGGCTTCTTCACATCACGCAGCCTGCTGGCGTAATCCTCGTCGAGCTTGTTCAGCACGATCGGCCCGTGACCGAGCTGGTGGACACGATAGGTCAGGTCGGTCTCGGTACCGATCAGCCCGATCGGGATGTTGCCAGTGAGCCAGCGCTTACGGATGCGCGCGTTCAGCACCGGCGCCTCGCGGCGTGGATTGGTGCCGATCAGCAGGATCGCATCGGCCTCTTCAATTCCGGCAATCGTGGAGTTGAAGATGTAGAACTCGCGACGCGATGCGTTGAGGCGCGCGCCGTCCTGCCGGCAGTCGAGATTGGCCGAACCGAGCGACGCGAGCAGTTCCTTGAGCGCCAGCATGCTCTCGGCATCGCACAAATCGCCTGCGATAGCACCGATCCGGTCACCGGGCATGTCGTGCAGCTTCTCGGCGATCGCCGCGAATGCTTCGGACCAGGTGGCCTCGATCAGTTTGCCATCCCGTCGTACCCAGGGGCGATCCAGCCGGCGGCGGCGCAGACCATCGATGGCGAAGCGCGACTTGTCCGCGAGCCATTCCTCGTTCACATCCTCATTGGTCCGCGGCAGGATACGCAACACTTCGGGACCGCGCGCGTCGACACGGATATTGGTGCCGACCGCATCCAGCACATCGACGCTGTCGATCTTCGTCAATTCCCACGACCGGGCAACGAACGCGTACGGCTTGGAGGTCAACGCGCCGACCGGACAGAGATCGATGATATTGCCGGACAGTTCGGAGCCTAACGCCTTCTCCACATAGGTGCCGACCTCCATGTGCTCGCCGCGTGAGGTGGCGCCAAGTTCGGGAACCCCGGCGACTTCGGTGATGAAGCGAATACAGCGCGTGCAGTGGATGCAGCGTGTCATCACCGTCTTCACCAACGGGCCCAGGTTCTTGTCCTTCACCGCGCGCTTGTTCTCGGCGTAGCGCGAGTGATCCATGCCGTAGCCGATCGCCTGGTCCTGCAGGTCGCATTCGCCGCCCTGATCGCAGATCGGGCAATCGAGCGGATGATTGATCAGCAGGAATTCCATCACCCCGCGGCGGCCGTTGCGCACCATCGGCGAATTGGTGTGCACCACCATGCCGTCAGCGACCGGATACGTGCAGGAGGAGATCGGCTTCGGCGGCGCCTTCTCGATCTCCACCAGGCACATGCGGCAGTTGCCGGCAATTGAAAGGCGCTCGTGATAGCAGAAGCGTGGGATCTCTTTGCCGGCTGCCTCGCAGGCCTGAAGCACAGACGAGCCGTTGGGGACCTCGACCTGGATACCGTCGACGGTGACTTTGGCCATCAGAAACTCTTTCGAGAGAAAGTTCACCACAAAGGCACGAAGGCACGGACCTCCCTGTCTCGGTGTCTTTGTGGTGACATCTCACTCCGCCGCCATGCGCATCGGCACGCGCGCCTTGTAGGCGGCAATGCGCTCTTCCATCACCGGACGGAAATGGCGGATCAATCCCTGGATCGGCCACGCTGCGGCATCACCCAGTGCACAGATCGTGTGCCCCTCGATCTGCCGCGTGACCTGATCGAGCGTGTCGATCTCGGCAACTCTCAGCCCTGCCCTCCACCATGCGCGTCATCACGCGCCACATCCAGCCAGTACCTTCGCGGCATGGCGTGCACTGGCCGCAGCTTTCATGCATGTAGAATTTCGACAGTCGCGCGATCGCCTTGATGATGTCGGTGGATTTGTCCATCACGATCACCGCCGCGGTGCCAAGACCGCTCTTCACGTCACGCAGCGAATCGAAATCCATCAGCACGTCGTCGCAGATGCTCTTTGGGATGACCGGAACTGACGCGCCACCTGGGATTACCGCCAGCAGATTGTCCCAGCCGCCCCGCACGCCGCCGGCGTAGCGGTCGATGAGCTCGCGCAGCGGGATGCCGAGTTCTTCCTCGACGTTGCAGGGCTTGTTCACGTGCCCGGAAATGCAAAACACCTTCGGCCCGGAGTTCTTCGGCCGTCCGAGCGAATTGAACCACGCCGCGCCGCGCCGCATGATCGTCGGTGCGACCGCGATGCTTTCGACGTTGTTGACCGTGGACGGACAGCCGTAAAGACCGACAGCGGCGGGGAAGGGTGGCTTCAGCCGCGGCAAACCTTTCTTGCCTTCCAGGCTTTCCAGCAGTCCCGGTCTCTTCGCCGCAGATATACGCGCCGGCACCGCGATGCAGAAACACATCGAAGCTGTAGCCCGACCCGCACGCGTTCTTGCCGATCAGCCCTGCGGCATATGCCTCGTCGATTGCCGCCTGCAGCACCTTCGCCTCGTTGGCGAATTCGCCGCGGATGTAGATGTAGGCGGCGCACGCGCCCATGGCGAAGCCAGCGACCAGGCAACCTTCGATCAGCTTGTGCGGATCGTGACGCATGATGTCGCGGTCCTTGCAGGTGCCAGGCTCCGATTCATCGGCGTTCACAATCAGATAGCAGGGCCGGTCCGACTGCTTCGGCATGAACGACCACTTGAGGCCGGTTGGAAAACCCGCGCCGCCACGGCCACGCAATCCCGACGCCTTTACTTCCTCGACGATTGCGTCGCGACCCTTATCCAGGATCGCTTTGGTGTTGTCCCAGTCGCCGCGCTCGCGTGCACCCTTCAGCAAGGGATCGTGCAGCCCGTAGAGATTGGTGAAGATGCGGTCCTTGTCCTGCAACATCGATCAGCTCTCGAACTGCAGCGTTGTCAGCGTCGCAGGCCCGCCTTCCGGCGCCGACGTCTGCCGGCCCTTCATGGAGCCCGGTGCAGGTGGTTCGCCACGACGCAGCGCTTCCAGCAACTGTTTCGTGCAATCGCCATCCAGGTCTTCGTAAAAATCGTCATTCACCTGCACGATCGGTGCGTTCACGCAGCCTCCCAGGCATTCGACTTCGGTCATCGTGAACAGGCCATCGGCACTGGTTTCACCCCATTCCTGAATGCCTGTCACCTCGCGACACGCGCGTACCACGTCGTCGGAACCGCGTAGCCAACATGGCGTCGTAGTGCACACCTGCAGATGGTATGTGCCGATCGGCTTTAAATTGAACATGAAATAGAACGTGGCGACCTCATAAACCCGGATCGGCGCCATATCCAGTCGACGCGCCACCTCGTCCATGCCGGCGATCGGCACCCAGGCGCTGCCGGTCTGCCGACGCATCTGGTTCTGCACCAGGTACAGCATCGGGATCACCGCGCTTGCCTGCTTGCCGGGCGGATACTTCGCGAGAATGCCCGGGATCGCCGCCTCGCTTTCCGCATCGAAGGCGAACGTCGGCGGCTGGAAGCTCTCCGGCGGCGGCGCTGGGTTGGTTTCGGTGCTTTCGCCCATCGTCTATCTGTCGATCTCTCCGAATACGATGTCGAGCGACCCGATGATCGCCACCGTGTCGGCCAGCATGTGCCGCCTCGCCATGACGTCAATCGCTTGCAGAAACGCGAAGCCGGTCGGTCGTATCTTGCAGCGGTACGGGCGATTGGTTCCGTCCGCGACCAGGTAGACGCCGAACTCGCCTTTTGGACTTTCCACGACCGTATAAGTAGCGCCAGGAGGCACGTGATAGCCTTCGGTGAACAGCTTGAAATGATGGATCAGCGCCTCCATCGATCGCTTCATCTCCGATCGCCGCGGTGGCGTGAACTTGCGGTCCTGCACCTTCACCGGACCCGGACGCATCTTTTCCAGACATTGTCGGATGATCTTGACGCTTTCGCGCATCTCGGCCAGCCGCACGAGATAGCGATCGTAGCAATCGCCGTTACGCCCGACCGGCACCTGAAACTCGACCTCGGCGTACTTGTCGTACGGCTGCGACCGGCGCAGGTCCCACGGTACTCCGCTCGCCCGCAGACACGGTCCGGCAAACCCCCAGGCGAGCGCACTCTCGGCACTCATCACCCCGATATCGACGGTCCGCTGCTTCCAGATGCGGTTGGTGGTCAGCAACTCTTCCAGCTCATCGACGAACTTGGGGAACAGCACGGCCCATTCGCCGATGCGTTCCTCCAGTCCCGCCGGCAAATCCCGTGCCACGCCACCGGGGCGGAAATAATTGGCGTGCAGCCGCGCACCCGATGCGGCCTCGTGGAACTCCATCAGCTTTTCGCGTTCCTCGAATCCCCAAAGACTGGGCGTGATCGCGCCGACATCCAACGCATACGTCGTCACGTTCAGCAGATGGTTCAGCACGCGGGTGATCTCGGCAAACAGCACGCGGATCCACTGCGCGCGCTCCGGCGCCTCGATATCCAGCAGCTTCTCGACCGCTAGCGCGAAAGCATGCTCCTCGCACATCGGCGAGACGTAATCGAGCCGGTCGAAATACGGCACCACCTGCATGTAGGTGCGGTATTCGATCAGCTTCTCGGTGCCCCGGTGCAGCAGGCCGATATGCGGATCGGCACGCTCCACCACCTCGCCATCCATCTCCAGGATCAGCCGCAGCACGCCATGCGCCGCCGGATGCTGCGGGCCGAAATTGATCGCATGGCTGTCGATCTCGACGACCTTATGTCCGTCTGGACGTCCCTCTGGGGTCGCGGTCGCGTGAGCTTCGACGTCGCTCATGTCTTGGATCCCGCGCGGGGTTCCGACTGCGGCGACACCTCCTCAAGCCGCGCCGCATGCACCTTCTCGTCACCGGGCAGCGTGGTGATCCCCTCCCAGGGCGAGAAGAAATCGAAATGCCGCCAGTCCTGCGTCATCCGCACTGGCTCGTACACCACCGCCTTCCGGTCCTCGTCGTAGCGGACCTCCACATAGCCGGTCATCGGGAAGTCCTTGCGCATCGGATGGCCTTCGAACCCATAATCGGTCAGGATGCGACGAAGGTCCGGCTGGCCAGAGAACACGATGCCGAACAGATCCCAGGCCTCCCGCTCCCACCACGTCGCCACCGGCCACACCGTGTGCACCGACGGCACCGGTGTATTCTCATCCGTCGTGACGATGACCCGAAGCCGCTGATTCAGCGATACCGATAGCAGATTGTAAACGACGTCGAATCGCTCAGACGCTCCGGCCAGTCGACGCCGCAGATATCCATCACCTGCTCGAACGCGAAACGCGGATCATCGCGCAATGCCAGCATCAGCGGCAAAAGCGCATCGCGATCGGCATCCGCAACGACCTCCCCCTTTTCCACCCGGGAATTGCGCACACCGGGCAGCGATCCGAGCAGTTCAGGCAGATCAGTCACGCAGATATCGTCCCCGTCCGGCGGATCTTCTTCTGCAATTGCAGGATGCCGTAGACCAGCGCCTCGGCTGTGGGAGGGCAGCCAGGCACATAAATGTCCACCGGGACAATACGATCGCAGCCGCGCACGACCGAGTACGAGTAATGATAGTAGCCGCCGCCATTGGCGCAGCTTCCCATGCTGATCACCCAGCGCGGTTCCGGCATCTGATCGTAGACCTTACGCAACGCCGGTGCCATTTTGTTGGTGAGCGTGCCGGCCACGATCATCACATCGCTCTGCCTGGGCGATGCGCGTGGAATGGTGCCGAAACGATCGAGATCATAGCGCGGCATATAGGCGTGGATCATCTCCACCGCGCAGCAGGCCAGGCCGAACGTCATCGGCCAAAGCGAACCGGTGCGCGCCCAGTTCACCACCTTGTCGATATTGGCGACGATAAAGCCCTTGTCGGCGATCTCGCCGGTTATGCCTTTCACCACCGCGTCCTGCTCCGGGCCAGGGCGCAAGGCCTCCCGGTTCCAGGCGATCGCAGCGCTTCCACTCATCGTGCTACTCCCAACGCGTTCATTTGCAGCAGGCGACCGAGGGCCGCAGCGCCGCTATCGCTGCACTGGGTTCCCGCCATTGCGGGAATGGCGGTCTCTGTACACCGCGTCGCGTCATTCCCAATCCAGCGCCCCCTTGCACCATTCGTAGACAAAACCGACCGTCAGCACGGCAAGGAAGCCGATCATCGAACAGAACCCGAACCAGCCGATGTCCTTCAGCGACACTGCCCAAGGAAATAGGAAGGCGACCTCCAAATCGAAGATGATGAAAAGAATTGCCACCAGATAATAGCGCACATCGAAGCGGCGGCGGGCATCGTCGAACGGCTCGAAGCCGCATTCGTAGGCTGATACCTTCTCGGGGTAAGGTTTCTGGCGAGCCGCTAAGAGCGAGCCGCCCACCATCGCCAGAGCAATCGCCCCAGCGATGATCATAAATACAAGAATGGGCAGGTAACCGTAGAGTACCTGGTTGCATCCAAGGTCCGCTCGATTGAGGCACACGCCAGCAGCTGCAGCCCGCGCGGGCTCCAGGTCAGCGTGACGCAAAGCGGGCCGGACATTATCCCCAACCGTACGGAACCGCCATAGGGGCAGGTCGCGCTCCGCATGGCGCCCGGTCATTCCGTAATGAAACTGGAGGGAACTAAGCCGACCGGGGAACCAGAGAAAAGGTATCGGAGTGGCAGTGCTCCCCTACTCGGTTAGATTTCTACCGTATTCGCCACATCCTCGAACCTTCACCCGGCAGAGGCTGGCGCGAGCGACGGGACTTGAACCCGCGACCTCCGGCGTGACAGGCCGGCGCTCTAACCAACTGAGCTACGCCCGCGCAGAGCGGCTGCACTTACGGCGCCCCAACCTCTCGGTCAAGGCTGTGCTGGTGGGCGGTGACGGATTCGAACCGCCGACCCTCTCGGTGTAAACGAGACGCTCTACCGCTGAGCTAACCGCCCAAGCCCAGGCCTAAAGCATGATGAGTTCAGGTTTGACCTCATCATGCTTTAGCTCCTCTATTTGAGCGCATGATTCAGACCTCCGGGCGGTTCCGCCTCCGGTCATCACGCGCCAGCAGGTGAGGTCAATCTGACCTCGCCATGCTTTATTGTACCGCGTCCTTCAGTCCCTTACCGGCCTTGAAGCGGACGGTGGTCGAAGCCGGAATCGACATCTCCTCGCCGGTACGGGGGTTCCGCCCGGTACCCGCCTTCCGTTCGGCCGTCTGGAATGTGCCAAAGCCGACCAGCCGCACTTCCTCCTTGTTCTTCAGCGCGCCCTCGATCGCGCCGAACACCGCATCCACAACTTCCGTCGCTTTGGTACGCGGCAAGTCGGTCTGATCGGCGACAGCAGCGACGAGATCCATTTTGTTCACTGATTCATTCCCCTTAATGCGGTGATGCAGGCCGAATCGGCTACGCCGGCGAATGCCGACGGGGGCGCGAAACTAAAGGCGGGATTTCGGCGCCGTCAATGCAGCAGGGCCAAGGGCTGGTAGCCCTTGGCCCCGGCAAATCAATGATCAGTGCGTCAATGACGCTGTCGGCTGCTCCGACTTGGGTGGTGCGACCGGCTCCGGCGGCTCCTCCCAGTCGATCGCCACAGGCCGGCTTGCCAGCGCTTGCGCGATGACCTCGTCGACGTCGGCCACCGGCACAAGCCGAAGGTGCTTCTTCACGTTATCCGGGATCTCCGCCAGGTCCTTCTCGTTCTCCTTCGGGATGAACACGGTGGTGATCCCGGCCCGCAGCGCGGCCAACAGCTTCTCCTTCAACCCGCCGATCGGCAGTATCCGGCCACGCAGCGTGATCTCGCCGGTCATCGCCGCGTCGCGCCGTACCGGAATTCCGGTCAGCACCGAGACGATCGAGGTGGCCATCGCCACACCCGCCGATGGGCCGTCTTTCGGCGTCGCCCCCTCCGGCACGTGCACATGGATGTCACGCTTCTCGAACAGCGTCGGCTTGATGCCGAACTTCGGCGCTCGGGAACGCACGTAGCTGAGCGCCGCGGACACACTTTCCTGCATCACATCGCCCAGCTTGCCGGTCTGCTTCACGTTGCCCTTGCCGGGCAGCATCACGCTCTCGATCGTCAGGATCTCGCCACCGACCTCGGTCCAGGCCAAACCGGTGACGACGCCGACCATGTCCTCGGCCTCGGTTTCGCCGAAGCGGAACTTGCGCACCCCCGAGTACTTCTCAAGGTTCTTCCGGGTGATCACCACCTTCTTGGTCTTCTTGGTGACGATCTCCTTCACCGACTTCCGAGCCAGGTTGGCGATCTCGCGTTCCATGTTCCGCACCCCCGCTTCGCGGGTGTAGTAGCGGATCAGGTCGCGCAGCGCGTCATCCGAGATGTGCCACTCGTCCGACTTCAGACCGTGCGCCTCCGATTGCTTGGCAATCAAATGGCGTTTCGCGATTTCCACCTTTTCATCCTCGGTGTAGCCGGGGATGCGGATGATCTCCATCCGGTCCATCAGTGGCTGCGGCATGCGCAGGCTGTTGGCCGTGGTCACGAACATCACATCGGACAGATCGTAGTCCACTTCCAGGTAGTGATCCTGGAAGGTGGAGTTCTGCTCGGGATCCAGCACCTCCAGCAGCGCCGATGAAGGGTCGCCGCGCCAGTCGGCGCCCAGTTTGTCGACCTCGTCCAGCAGAAACAGCGGGTTCGAGGTCTTCGCCTTCTTCATGCCCTGGATCACCTTGCCGGGCATCGACCCGATATAGGTGCGTCGGTGTCCACGGATCTCCGCCTCGTCCCGCACGCCGCCCAGCGACATGCGCACGAAGTTGCGGCCGGTGGCCTTGGCGACCGACTTGCCCAGGCTGGTCTTGCCGACGCCGGGCGGTCCGACCAGACAAAGGATCGGCCCGCGCACCTTCGGGCTGCGCGCCTGCACCGCCAGGTACTCGATGATGCGTTCCTTCACCTTCTCCAGCCCGTAGTGATCCGCCTCCAGCACCTTCTCGGCGGCGACTACGTCGTTGCGGATCTTGCTGCGCTTCTTCCAGGGGATCGACAGCATCCAGTCGAGGTAGTTGCGCACCACCGTCGCCTCGGCGCTCATCGGGCTCATGGTCTTGAGCTTTTTCAGCTCCTGCATGGCCTTCTCGCGCGCTTCCTTGGACAGCCGCGTCTTCTTGATGCGCGCCTCGAGCTCGGCGTTCTCGTCCTTGCCGTCCTCGCCCTCGCCCAGTTCCTTCTGGATCGCCTTGAGCTGCTCGTTCAGGTAATACTCGCGCTGCGTCTTCTCCATCTGCCGCTTGACGCGGTTGCGGATGCGCTTCTCCACCTGCAGCACGCCGATCTCGGACTCCATGTGTCCGAACACGCGCTCCAGCCGTTCGCCGATCTTGGCGATCTCCAGCAGCTCCTGCTTCTCGGCGATCTTCAGGTTCAGGTGGCTCGCGACCGTGTCGGCGAGCTTCGATGGCTCCTCAATCTGGTTCAGCGAAACCAGCACCTCGGGCGCGATCTTCTTGTTCAGCTTGATGTATTGCTCGAACTGCGAAACCACCGTACGGCCGAGTGCTTCCAGTTCCTTGGCCTCGGCCGCTTCGTCCGGCATCGCTTCAACGAATGCCTCGAAGTAACTCTCGGTGTCGCGGAAGCCGACAATCTTGGCCCGCCTGCCACCCTCGACCAGCACCTTGACGGTGCCGTCCGGCAGCTTCAGCAATTGCAGGATGGTGGAGACTGTGCCGACCCGGTAGATGTCATCGGTGGAAGGGTCGTCCTGGGCGGCATTCTTCTGCGCCACCAGCAAAATTTGCTTGTCGTCCCGCATCACTGCTTCCAGAGCGCGGACGGACTTCTCGCGGCCGACGAACAGCGGTACAATCATATGCGGAAAAACCACGATGTCCCGCAGCGGCAGAACCGCCAGCACATCGCCACGCGCCTGGACCGTTTCCTTGTCGGATTGTTTGTCCTCTGGGCGTTCCGGCTGCTGTTGCGGCACAGGCCGATCGGTTTCATCCATTAGTTGACCTCCTTATGGACAGTCTACGCCCAATCCGCCCGACTTGTGCGATCCTGCGGCACGGAAGACGCCCCGGCAGGGAACCCGCCGGCCAGGATCGCATATCGTCTGCCGGACGATGCGGCGCAAGGCCTTGAAATTCTCGGTCGAGGGTTCGCGAGCCCCCCGGATGCTGCGTCAGGCGGAGCTTCCCGCCCGCTCGTTGCCATAGAGGTAGAGCGGGTTGGCTCGCGATTCCGCGACTTCGCGGTTGATGACCACCTCCTCCACTCCATCAAGACCGGGAAGCTCGAACATGGTTCCCAGCAGAATCGATTCCATGATCGAGCGCAAGCCGCGTGCGCCGGTCCGCCGCGCAATCGCCCGCGTCGCCACCGATCGCAGGGCATCGTCGGTGAAGGACAGCTTCACGCCCTCCATCTCGAACAGCCTGCCGTATTGCTTGACCAAGGCGTTCTTCGGCTTGGTCAAGATCTCCATCAGTGCCCCCTCGTCCAGGTCCTCGAGCGTCGCGACCACAGGCAACCGCCCAATGAACTCGGGGATCAGGCCGAACTTCAGCAGGTCTTCCGGCTCCACTTCCCGCAGGATCGCTCCGGTCCGGCGCTCGTCGGCGGATCGCACCTCAGCCCCGTAGCCGATGCCCGACCCCTTGCCGCGGGCGGCAATGATCCTCTCCAGGCCGGAGAATGCCCCGCCGCAGATGAACAGGATGTTGGTTGTATCCACCTGCAGGAACTCCTGCTGCGGATGCTTGCGTCCACCCTGCGGGGGCACCGACGCGACCGTACCCTCCATGATCTTCGAGCAGCGCTTGCTGGACGCCTTCGCCGCTCACGTCCCTTGTGATGGACGGGTTGTCGGACTTGCGCGAGATCTTGTCGACCTCGTCGATATAGACGATGCCGCGCTGCGCCCGCTCCACGTTGTAGTCGGCGGATTGCAGCAGCTTCAGAATGATGTTCTCGACATCCTCGCCGACATAGCCGGCCTCGGTCAGGGTCGTTGCGTCCGCCATCGTGAACGGCACGTCCAGGATGCGCGCCAGGGTCTGGGCGAGCAGCGTCTTGCCGGATCCGGTAGGCCCGACCAGCAGGATGTTCGACTTGGCGATCTCGATGTCGTTGTTCTTTTGTCCGTGCGCCAGACGCTTGTAATGGTTGTGGACCGCCACCGACAGCACGCGTTTCGCGTGATCCTGGCCGATTACGTAGTCGTCCAGCACTTTGCAGATTTCGCGCGGAGTCGGAACGCCATCGCGTGACTTGACGAGATGCGTCTTGTGCTCTTCGCGGATGATATCCATGCAGAGCTCGACGCATTCATCACAGATGAACACGGTGGGGCCGGCGATAAGCTTGCGGACCTCATGCTGGGACTTGCCGCAGAATGAGCAATAAAGGGTGTTCTTCGAATCGCCGGATTTGCTCATGCGTACTCCTGCCCCGGACTCGCGGGGAGCCACGGGATGACTTTACCCCGCGGGGGCCAGAGGGACAAGAACCACGAACGGTCACGCGCCAGACTGAACGGTGCCCGCCCGTGCCACCCTCCCCAGCGGCAGAGAAGCCCGATTACCCCCGGGTGCTGGTGTCCTCCGGGGTAGGCCGGCTCTCGACCACCTCATCGACCAGGCCGAAGTCCCGGCTCTCCTCCGCCGACATATAAGTATCGCGTTCCAGTTTACGTTCGATTGCCTCGATTGGCTGACCGGTGTGGCGAACATAAATCTCGTTCAGCCGCTTGCGCAGCGTCAGGATCTCGCGCGCCTGGATCTCGATATCGGTCGCCTGGCCCTGGGCGCCGCCCGATGGTTGATGCACCATGATCCGGGCGTTCGGCAGCGCGAAGCGCTTGCCCTTGGCTCCGGCGGTCAGCAGCAGGCTCCCCATGGAGGCGGCCTGGCCGATGCAGACCGTGGATACCGGGCTGCGGATGTATTGCATCGTGTCGTAGATCGCCAAGCCCGGCGGACACCACGCCGCCCGGACTGTTGATGTAGAATGCAATGTCCTTGTTTGGGTTCTCCGACTCCAGGAACAGCAGCTGGGCGCAGATCAGCGCGCTCACCTGGTCAAAGACGGCCCCGGTCAGAAAAATGATCCGCTCCTTCAGCAGGCGCGAATAGATGTCGTAGGCACGCTCGCCGCGGGCGGTCTGCTCCACCACCATCGGCACCAGGTTGTTGGCGAAGATCTCAACGGGATCACGATCCGGCATGCGGCACCTGTCAGTCGGAGATGAGCACATAGATAAGCGGAACCGAACCGGACTCCAACTGGTCAGACGGCCGGTTGGGAGACGGCTCTTTGTTCTCAGTGACCTGCCTGTCCCGCCGCGCGCCGCGAATGCGGCACCTTCGGCGGCAGGACACTAGGCATTCTGATTGCTCGGCGGCGGCCGGAGCCGCTTCCGGACTGGCTGGAGGGTGGTTCCGCCGCCAGTTCCTCCGGCGTCGCACTCTGTCTCTTCGACCTTGGCCAGCTCCAGGATGAAGTCGATCACCTTCTCCTCGAACAGCGGGCCCCGCAGGGTGTCCGCTGGCCCGTGGGTTCTGGCGGAAGAACTCGAACACCTGCTGTTCCTGGCCGCGATAGCGCATCGCCTCGGTTCGCATGGCCCTGGCCATCTCGTCCTGGCTGACCGTGATGCTGTTGGCCCGGCCGATCTCGGCCAGCAGCAGCCCCAGCCGCACCCGCCTCTCGGCAATGGCACGGTATTCGGCCTTGAGCGTCTCCTCATCCTTATTCTTGTCGTCGTCATCCAGTTGGCCCGTCTTGCGGTCCGCCTCGAGCCGCTGCCAGATCTGGCTGAACTCCTGCTCCACCATGCCCTCGGCGAGAAGCGAACGTCACCGTATCCGCCAACGCGTCGAGCAACTGCCGCTTCAGACGCAGCCGGGACAACTGGTCGTATTCCGCCTGGATCCGGCGGCTGACCGTCTCGCGCATCTCGGCAAGATCCCCGAACGCCAACTTCTTCGCCAATTCGTCGTCGACCGGTGGGACCACCGGCCGGTTCAGCGCCTTGGCGGTCACCTGAAACGTCGCCAGCTTCCCGGCGAGCGTTGGGACGCCGTAATCGGCAGGAAAATTGACCTCGATGTTTCGGGTCTCGCCCGGCTTCATCCCTTCAAGTTGTTCGCTGAAGCCCGGGATGAAGCCCGCGCCGCCGATCTCAACCTCGATATCGTTCCCGGTGCCGCCCGGGAACTCGGCATCTTCGATCCGGCCGACATAGTCGACAGTCAGGACCTCACCCTTGGCTGCCCCGCGATCGCCCAGTTCCTCCGGCGGGATCGCCTCGAGAGTCCGATTTCGCTGCGCGATATCAGCCAGGGTCTTGTCCATCGTTTCCGGGGCCACCTCCGCTTTCAGCCGGGTCAAGGTGATAGTATCGAAGGCGGGCAATGTGATTTCGGGCAGCACCTCCAGCTCGACCTTGAACTCCAGGTCCGTGTTACCCAAGGCGTCGGGGTTGACGAGGTCCACTTTTGGCTGCAGCGCCGGGCGCAGGCCCCGGTCGGTCAGGACCTGTTGGGTCGCCTCGGTAACCGACTGCTCCAGCACCTCGGCATTCACCGCTGTGCCGTACCGCTGCTTCACCACCGAGGTGGGAATTTTTCCGGGCCGGAAGCCTGGAAGGTTGAGCGTTTTGCCGAGATTGGCCAACCGGGCGGCGCGCCTGGTCTCGATATCGGCAGCCGGGCACTACCACGGTATAGGCGCGCTTCAGCCCTTCGGAGAGGGTCTCGGTTACCTGCATTGGACCAATCCTGTCGTCGTTGTCCGCCCACAGCATGGTGCGGGCGGAGGGACTTGAACCCCCACGGCTTGCGCCACCAGAACCTAAATCTGGCGTGTCTGCCAGTTCCACCACGCCCGCCCAGATACGATCCCGGGCAACGGCGGGCGTTTAGCGCAGCCGAGCCCAGCCGACAAGAAAGCCCCGTGGGGCCTTTGACCGCATGTCGCATCGGTGCCAAAATCCCGGTCCGTGATCTCATCCGCTCAGAAAATTGCGCATCATTTGAACCTGCTCGCCGCCACTCGCGCCATGCCAAATCAATTCCGCCGTTGTGGTAGCTTGGTTTCAACCGGTATCATTTCGCGGGTGTATGCATGGCGCAGGCTAGCCGTAGTAAGGGCAAGACCAAACCTCGGGCGCGTTCAGGCAACGGCGCGCACGAGACAGCATCGCCTGCGCGAGACTATAGCATCGCCGCGGTCGGACGGGCGCTTGATTTGTTGGAGGCGCTGTCCCGCATTGGCCCGGCGCCGTTGGCCGCCCTGGCCAGCCAGGCCCGATGCACGCGCACCGCCGGCTTCCGTCTGCTGCGCACCTTGGAGGCGCGTGGGTTCGCGATCCAGGATGAGGCGCGCGGGATGTGGCGACTGGGCGCCCGCTGGGGCGTGCTGGGGCGCGCGGCGGTTCGAGCAAGGCGCGCTCGAAGCGACCGCCATGCCGTTCCTGGCCGCACTCGGCAAGACCGGCGGCGAGAACGTGTATCTCCGGGTGCGCGACGGGCTGGAAAGTGAGACCGTCGCCATCTACCAGGCCGACCCTGGTCTCCGCCTTTATAGCGAGGTCGGCAAGCGCCAGCCGCTGCATGCCGGTTCCTGCAGACTATTGCTGGCGCACGCGCCGGAAGCGGTGCAAACCCAGGTTCTGGCGCAGCGCCTGCCACGCTTCACACCGGCAACGCGCACCGACGCGGCCTGGATTGCCGCCGATCTCCAGCGCATCCGCACCCGTGGTTACCTGCTCACCACCGATGAGGTCGTTGCAGGCGCTGCAACAGTGGCCGCACCGGTGCGCGATGCCTCGGGCCAGGTCGTGGCGGTGCTGTCGGTCAGCGCGCCGACCATGCGGATGCGCCCGCCACGGCCGCGCGCGCTGTTGCCGATGGTGCTGGACGCGGCGGCAAAGCTCTCCCGCGCATTGGGAGCAGTGGGGGGATGCCGGCACCCGCTCGCCCGACGCCACACGTCGGACGGCGACGGCTTCCTCGGGGTGCAAGACGCGAGGACGCCGCGGCCCCGGCCCTGGCCGCCACCGGCCCGCACTCGATGTTCCGTAATCAGGGCAGATTGCATGATCACCCGAGGCGGAACCGCTAAGGACGTGATCGCGGGCTTAAACGTCAGACTTCTTCCTTCGGCTTCAGCACACCAGAATAGGTCAGCAAGGCAAGTGAGGTTACCAGCTTGCCGACGAAGGAGTACATCGCCCAGAGCACCTGCCACGCAGCGGTATCCTGTCGCGCGTCCACCCAGCACTTATCAGTCTGATGCAGTGCGATCACCGGCACCATCATGTCCATAGCATAGAACAACGGTTGGATGTCCGCCGCGCCGCAGCGCGGGGCGGCGGCGGTCGGCTGACCCTTCTCAGGGTGCAGAAACACCGGGGACTCAGCCACCTCGGTCATCGCATAGGAATAGTTGATGACCAGGACATCCGCCTGCTTCCACGCCCACCAGACCCCGGCTGTTCCGATCGCCAGCAGCACCGCCAATGTGGCAGTGGCACGCACCGGCGACAGCCCGAAGCCGAAGCATACCCCCCATACCGAGCGCAGCAGTCGCGTAACGCGGTTTGACGACGGCATCGCCCACTGTTCGACGATGGCCACCTCGCGGGCCGCCTGATAGTGCCCTTGCGCGCGCAGCACCTTGGCAAGTTGCCGATAGGGCTGGGGATGAAACTGACTGTCTTTGTTCCGTTGTTGCTGCACCCAGGCCAATCGTTGCCGAAGCGGTGCCCGCTGGACGCGTAACATCCGGTGCGCCAGGCGGACGGCTCCACGATGCCGATAGCCCATACCCCACGCGCCCCGCCCAGCGGCCGAAGGCCGACAGGGCAACGGCGATCCCGCTCGCCTCGTCGCGCGGCAGATGACCGAACCGGTCATAAACGAAGCCGTCGAGGTTCAGATCGCAGAACCTGCCTTCCCTGCCGCGCCCGACCCCCCAGCCCGCGGGGAAGCCGACTGTCGTCCAATGTGCGGGCACGCGCCCCGCCAAGATCGATCGCCAACGTCACCTCCGCTGTCAGGTCGCGCGCCATCAGTGCCGCACCGATCCGGGCATGCGACAAGAACAGTTGCGGCATCGCATCGATCGCGGCACGATAGGCATGGTGTTGCCCGTGGCGCGTGATCTCCGCCGGGAATCGCAACCCGTCCCAGATCAGGCTTCCGCCGGCATTCAGGTTCTCGCAGTCGATGCGGCCCAAAATTGTGGTGCGCAGCAGTTTGACGTCGCCGGCCACGTCCAGATTGGTCGCCACCATCGCCCCCGCCATCGAGCGACCGGACGCCACCACCGATGGGCCGATGAAAGTCGCTGAAGAGCAGTCGAGGTCGCGGCCGATTTTGGTGCCCCACAGGCTGACGTACCCCAGGCTGATGAACCCCGCATTCAGCAGCACGTCGCCGGCAATCTCGACGTTCGTGAGCCGCAATGTTTCCCGCGACCCATGCTCCGGCCAGTTCTCCAAGGATGCGCCGCAACACTCGACGTTGCTGCCGATCTTGGCGCCAAGCAGGCTGATACCGCCGCGGGCGACAAATCCGTGGCGCAACAGGACCGCGCCGCCGATCTCGGCGTTCTCTGCGGTGAGTGCGTCGCCGCTGCCATCGGCAACAGCGTTGGTCAGTGTGCCGGCATCGCACTCCAGGTTGCCGCCGATCCTGGTGCCGATCAGGCTGATCACGCCTTGCGCAGCAAATCCGTTGCGCAACAGCACCGCGCCGCCGATCGAGGCGTGGTCGGCGGCCAGTGCGACCCCGCTGCCGTCCAGTGGTGGCATTCATCAGGCTCGCACCGTCGCATTCCAGGCTGCGGCCGATCCGTGCGCCGCGCAGGCTGATGGCGCCCTCGGCGACAAAGCCGTTGCGCAGCAGGACCGAGCCGCCGATTTCAGCCGTGTCAGCCGCCAGTACGACCGCCTGGCCATCATCGCTTCGATTGACCAACCGCGCGCCGTTCATGTCGAGCGTGCCGGCGATGCGCGCACCCATCAGCCAGATGACCCCGGCAGCGACGAAGCCATCGCCCAGGATAGACCACGCCGTCGAAGCGCGCGGCCTGAGCACCGATCGCGTCGCCTTCCCCGGCGCCGATCCGGGCCCCGCGCGCAATCAGGTCGCCGTGCACGTGC
Organism: uncultured Alphaproteobacteria bacterium; assembly: GCA_963758595.1. Classification (GTDB taxonomy): domain Bacteria; phylum Pseudomonadota; class Alphaproteobacteria; order Acetobacterales; family Acetobacteraceae; genus JAMXLO01. The sequence continues at coordinate 269,667 of CAVWWB010000014.1, read as the reverse complement.
GCGGTGTCCAGTGCGACGCCGCCGATCGCGGTGAATCCCCCCATCAGGTCCAGGCTGCCGCTGATCTCTGCTCCCGACAGCCTTAGTGCGTACCGCGCATCGCGATGTGCGATGCCGGCACGCGGAGCAGGAATGCGAAGTTGGGCGCCGCGGCAGAGCACGTCGCCATCGATCGCCGCGCCATGTGCATCGATCCAGGCGGTCTCGGCGAGTGGGACACATTGCGAGATGTCCAGCAGGCCATCGACGCGCAGACCGCGCGCAATCACCTGGTTGATGCGGCTGCCGCGCAGCGACAGACGCGCCAAACGGGCATTGCTGAGGTCGATACAGGCGGCGAACCGGCAGTCCTCGAGTATCAGTGCGGGCAGGCCGACCCCGCCCGGGCCGGCGCAATCCGCCAGATCGAGCCGCCCCTCGATGCTTGCGCCACGGATGCGCACGCCCGGCAGACGGATTGGCCATGGCTCCGGCGCAACCGGCAGACCCAGCAGCAGATGGCGCAGGAATGCGGCACGCAGGACCCCCGACTCCCGGTTCGGGAAATGTCGCGATTTCGCCGCGGGCAGTGCGCGCAACCACCTCGGCTTCCGCATCCAGCAATGCCGCCGGATCGAAGGTCAGGAACCGCTGTTCATCGGGCATCCGCCCAGACGCTAGCCCGACGCTGCGACCGCATCAGTAAACGTCCGAGACACGAAATGCCTGCTGGGATCGCCCGCAGCCACGACATATAGCGCCACCCGGTTAGTGCGCGCGCACGTCAAATCAGCGCTTCGCGGCCCGCTTCGAGAAATTTTTCCCGGCGACGGCCTTTCAGCGTAGCTGCCGTCCAGGCTGACCAGTGGCTGCAGCGCCGCGCTCACCGCCTCGCCGACCGCAGCGATCGTTGCGGCGGCGTCGCGCTGCGCACCGCCAAGCGGTTCGGGGATCACCTCATCCACCAGCGCCAGCCGCTTCAGGTCGTCCGCGGTCAGCCGCAGCGCTTCCGCCGCCGCCGTCGCCTGTGCCGCGTCGCGCCATAGGATGGATGCGCAACCTTCCGGCGAAATCACGGAATAAATCGCGTGCTCCAGCATCAGGACGCGATCGCCCGCGGCGAGTGCCATCGCGCCACCCGAGCCTCCCTCGCCGATGATGGTGGCCACCAGCGGGACCGGCGCCTCAAGACAGGCCTCGATCGAGCGGGCGATCGCCTCAGCCTGGCCGTGCGCTTCCGCATCCACGCCCGGGAATGCCCCGGAGGTATCGACGAAGCTCAGCACCGGCAGGCCGAAACGGCCGGCGAGCCCGATCAGTCGCCGCGCCTTGCGATACCCTTCCGGACGCGCCATGCCGAAATTGTGCTGCACCCGGCTCTCGGTGTCCGCGCCCTTCTCGGTCCCCAGCACCATGACCGACCGGCCGCGAAAGCGCCCCAGCCCGGCCAATATCGGCAGCGTCATCGGCGAACGCCCGGTCACCCGCCAGGGGCGTGAACTCGGTGATCAACCCGCCAATATAATCCTTCGCCTTCGGCCGGTCCGGATGACGCGCGACCAGTGTCTTCTGCCATGGCGTCAGCTTCGCATAGGTCGTCCGCAATTGCCGATCCGCCACCGCGGTCAGCCGCGACACCTCCTCGGCGATGTTGATGCCGTTGGGCTCCGACATGCGCCGGAGTTCCTCAATCTTGCCCTCCAACTCGGCGATCGGCTTCTCGAAGTCGAGATAGTGGCGCATGGGCCGCGGGCTTTAGCACAAATCCCTGGCCCGCAAAGGCCAGGGTGCGGCTCGAACTTTGCGCACCCGGCAGCACAGGAGATATTCTGCGGTGTGTGCAGTCGGGGGATCGAGCAATGCAGTCCTGTCCGAAAATCCGAAAGCAGTGCGCGCGGGAACAATTTCGCCGGATCCCTGCCATTACGTCCGAATGGCAGACCTGGCATTGCTCTACGGCAGCAGGGAAGAGGCCGAGGCGATGGTCACGCTGGCTTATCTAGCGTTCGACCTGATGCTGGCCGAGTGCGGCGAGGCTACGAACTGGGGCAGGGTGTGGCCGGGAAGAAGTAGCTGATCGGAACACCAAGGATTTCGCTCAGCCGCACCAGATGGTCGGATGGCACACGCTCGGTGGCGCGCTCATAATCGGCGATGCGGCTGGCCTCGACCCCCAGCGCCGCAGCAAGGTTCTCTTCGCTCAGCCCCAGTGCACGTCGCTTGCCCCGGATACGACGTCCGATATGGAGATCAACCGGTGTTGCCATGCCGTTCCGCTCAGACGTTATTTTCAGTGTCAAGCATGCGTTAACAGCTCCCCCACCGGCTATTAGCGGAGGAAAGCGGGGGATGCCAGGCATTTGCGCGTGATCACGGCCCCAGCCCGGTCCTGCCTGCGCGAGGATCACGTGCTGAAAGCTACTGCGCAGAGTGCCTTTCGCTGCCGGCGTCAGTCGGTGCTGCCGCGGTGATCAAGGCCGAACCGCCGAAGGCCTGAAAATCACCCGAAAGACAATGGCGCTAGCGTAGGCCGGGGCTAGCGTAGGCCGGCTACCCGTCGACCCGCGGCAAGAAACTCATCGGCGAGCGCCGCGTCGTCGCACAGCCGCGCCAAGATTACCGCGCCGACCATGGCGGACAACGCCTCGACAGCCTGCCGCCGCCTGGGCAGGCAGCGTGCCAATGCGTTCAGCATGCGGCGGATGGAGACGGTTATGGCAGGTCGCGCGTCATGCCGGCGCGCCACTTCCGGACCCAGCGTCGCCAGCACGCAACCACTCTCGATCGCGGCAACATGCGCCGGATCGAGATAGCTCCGCACGATCAGCGCAAGAGCCTCGGCCGGCTCCTCCTCCTCGCTGATCCGTTCCCATCGGGTCGCGGACCGAGCCAACGAGGCGGCCGAAACCTCCGCAACCAGCGCTTCCTTCGAGTGCGAAGTGAGAATAGAACCCGCCATGTGTCAGCCCGGCGGCGTGCATGATCGCATCTACTCCGGCACTGTCGATGCCCTGCCGACGGAACAGCCGGCCGGCCGCTGTGAAGATCCGCTCGCGCGTTTCCGCCTTCCTATCCCGGGTCATCCGCATGCGTCGCATTCCTGTGTTGCATGACGATCGTCATATCTTCCTTGACTATTGTATGACGATCGTCATGCTGTGAACAAGCAGGAAGGAAGAGCAACATGGGGCCTCGGCGCCTTGCGCAGGCGTTATCCGGGCGGGTCCACTACGCCTGGATCGTGGTGGGCCTGATGTTCACCGTCATCCTTGCCAGCGTCGGCGTACGCGCGGCACCAGGGGTGCTGATCGTGCCCTTGGAGCAGGCGTTCGGCTGGAACGCCACGACTATCTCCGGCGCCATCTCGCTGAACATCCTCTTGGGCGGCCTGGTCGGCCCATTCGGCGCGGCGCTGATCCAGCGGATCGGCATGCGGGGCACAGTGCTGTGCTCGCTCTCACTGCTGGCCGCCGGTGCGGCGGGAGCAGCCTTCGCCAGCAGACCATGGCAGCTCTACGCCACCTGGGGGGTCCTCGTCGGCATCGGCTCGGGCGCCGGCATGATCGGCATGGCGACCGCCGTGGCCAACCGCTGGTTCGTCGCCCGCCGCGGCCTGATCGTCGGCCTGCTGACGGCAAGCAATGCGAGCGGCCAGCTCATCTTCCTGCCGCTCTTGGCAAGTCTTGCACAGCACCTTGGGTGGCAAAGCGTGCCGTGGGTGATGGCGCTGGTGATCCTGGCGCTGATCCCATTGGTCGCTCTGGTGTTGGCGGAAAGTCCGGGCAGCATCGGGCTTGGCCCCTTCGGCGCCGCCGCCGAACCGCCGACAACCACCAACACGGCAAACCCGGTCGTTGTTGCCCTTTCAGGGCTTGGGCGTGGCGTGCGTTCGCCCGACTTCTGGCTGCTGTTCCTGAGTTTTGCGATCTGCGGCTTCTCGACCAATGGCCTGGTGGCGACGCACCTTATTTCCTACTGCATCGACCACGGCATTCCGGAAGTTAGCGGCGCCAGCGTGCTGGCCGCCATGGGCGTGTTCGACCTGATCGGCACCACCGCGTCGGGTTGGCTTACCGACCGTTGCAACGCGCGTGTGCTGTTGTTCTGGTACTATGGACTGCGCGGACTGTCGCTGATGGTGTTGCCGTTCAGCAATTTCGACGTGGTCAGCCTGTCGCTGTTCGCCGCGTTCTATGGTCTGGACTGGGTTGCCACGGTGCCGCCGACGGTCGCGCTGACCACGGAGGTGTTCGGCAAGCGCGATGCACCGGTGATCGTGTCGTGGATATTTTGCGGTCACCAGATCGGCGGCGCCGTGGCCGCGCTCGCGGCCGGTGTGGTGCGCAGCGAGACCGGCAACTACCTGAGCGCGTTCGTTGCCAGTGGCGCGGCCTGTCTGATTGCCTCGCTTCTCGTGTTGCGTATAGCAAGACGGCCGGCGCTGGCAGTTGCCAGATAGGGCGTGATGACCGAAGGCGGCATCGCCGGAGGTCTGAACACGTGACCGGGCTCGACCCGGCCATCACGCGAGAAGACAATGAGAGAGCAGGGTAAGCGCATCCTTCCGCGCTCCTCCTGCCAACGCTATCGCGGGGGCTGCAGCGTTATGCCGTAGCGCTGATAAATACGCGCGATCACACCGTCGGATGTGAGCTGCTCGATGGCCTGATCCATCGCCGCGCGCAGTGCATCGTCGGGCCGCCGCATGCCGATCGCGACATTCCAGACCAGTTCGTGGTCCGCCTTGTCCAGCGGTACCAGGGTCACCGGATGATCAGCATGCTGGAGATTATAGTAACCGGCTGTCAGCGGCGTGACCGCCGCCGCATCGACCTCGTGCTCTGACAACGCGTCCAGCATATCGTCTTCGAAGCCAAACACCGAAATCGGCACGTGGCGCTGGTCGATACTCCTTGCAGCAAGCGACCCGGTCTGCACCGCGACCTTGCTGTGGCTATTGAGATCATCGAAGGAGCGGATGGGGCTGCCTTGCGGCACCGCGAGAACCACTCCGCTGCGATAATATGGCTTCGACAGCTTGATGCCGTAATCGGTCGGCGCGTCATCTGCGGCAATGGTGTCCAGAACGATGTCGCAGGTGGTGCGGGGAATCTGGTAGCTGATCAGCACCCACTCCAAGGTCAGTGACACGCCCAGTTGTTGGGCCAGTGCCTGGCCAAGCTCCACCTGGAACCCAGGCGGTTGCGCGGTTCGGCTCGCAAAGGGCAGCGAGTTCGGGTGCGCACAAAGACTGATCGAACCGCTTTCCCGTATCGCGCTCAGCGTGCGCGCCGGCGCCGCATTAGCAAGACACAACGCGGCCAGCCCCGCGAGATACCAGGTCCTGCTGTTCATCCCTGCTCCGGCTTCAGCGCGCGTATGTAGCGGACGATCGCATCGATATCGGCATCGCTAAAGGTCGAGCCGAACGCCGGCATAGCCCCCTCCTTGCCGAGTTTGATGCGGGTGCGGATGAAGTCGTCGCTTCGCTGGGTGTTCATCAATTGCGGCCCCTTGCCCGGAGCGCGACCGCCGTCGCTGTGGCACCAACCGCATGTCGTCGCGAACAATTGGGAGACATCGAGCGAGGACTTGGCATTCGTTGTCGCCGGCTGCTGCGCATGCACGCGCTCGACCCCGCCAGCGACGAACAGTAGCAGTGCAAACGCGAACCGACCCATTCGACGAATGGTGCCGGTTCCGGGCATTGCCGCAACCCTCGCCGAGGCACCCTGGCGCAGATGTGACACCGGCAAGCGGAAACCTCGCCAGGCGGGCCTACTTCAGCGAATAGACCACCAACACGCCATCATCACGCGGCATGCTCTTGTACGGCTCGCCAAATGTCGGCGCGAAGTCGTCGCTCACCATGCCACCGAACCCTGCGACCACGGCAACATACTGCTTGCCGTTGACAGCATAGCTTACGATACCGCCCTGGTGACCGAGGCCGTCGCTGTGGCTCCAGAGCTCGCCTCCGGTTTCGGCGTTATACGCGTGAAGCGTACCGCGGCTGTCAGGAACGAACACCAGGTTGCCGGCCGTCGCGAGTACGCTGGCCATGGGCGGCTCGGGGAAACGGACCTCCCATTTCTTCGCCCCGGTGATCGGGTCACGCGCATCGAGATGACCGTAGATTTGGCCCTCGGGCGGCGGCACCAGCTTGATGTTCGCGCCGATATTGAGCTGCGCCACCGGTTCCGTCACCGGCGTGGTCTTGACCACGTCGAGCGCGACGCACCACTCGTTGCCGATCTTGTAGTACATCCCGGTCTTCGGGTCGTAGCTGCCACTGTTCCAGCTGACGCCGCCATCGATTGCTGGGCACAGCGGCTCGGCCTGCTTGCCGGCACTGAAGTCGCGCCGCCCAACCAGCTCCCCGGTTTGCGGGTTGATCGACTTGACGAAGTTGATTGCATCGATGATGGGATAGACGTTCTTCACCTTGAGATTGGTGTCGTAAACGAAGATGAAGCCGCTCTTGTTCGGATGCACGATGTATTTCTGACCGTCCCGGTCGATCGTGACGAACTCGCCGACGGCGCTGTCGAAGTCCCACGTGTCGTGCGGCAACTCCTGGTGATAGAACTTGAGCTTGCCTGTATCGAGGTCGAGCCCGAGCACCGACGTGGTATAAAGATTGTCGCCGGGGCGTGCCCCTGACGTCTTCCAGTCGGCGCCCGACCAGTCATACAGCGGAGCTGGATTGGCCGTGCCCCAGTATAGCGTATTGCTTGCACTATCGTAGGTGCCCGGCATCCAGCCGCCACCGCCGCCGGTGCGCCACGAGTCGTTGCCCCAGGTCTTCTTCTCGTCATCGGTCGGCGCCACGGTGATGAAGGTCCACTTCACCTTGCCGGTTTCGGCATCGACCCCATAGATTGGCCCCCGGCCAGGCCACTCGCCGCCCTGGCTGCCGATGACCACAGTACCTTTGGCGTAGAGCGGTGCACCGGTGAAACCCACCGTGAGCTTCTGCGAATCCTGCAGCTTGGTGTCCCAGACCACTTTGCCGGTCTTCATGTCGAGCGCGATCAGCCGCCCATCCACAGTACCCGACAAACACCTTACCGCGACCGAGTGCGACGCCGCGGTTATAGGGCGAGTGAGTCTGACGCGCCACCAGCGCATCGTCGAGTTCCGGAAAATACGACCAGATCACCTGACCGGTCGCGCCGTTGAGCGCGAAGACGCGGCTGTAGGAACCGGTGTAATAGAGCACGCCGTCAGCCACCAATGGCACGGATTGAAGGCCTCGCGTCGATCGGCCAGGGACGTGTATCCATGCGACGGCGAGATCCTTCACCGTGCCGGGATTGATCTGATCGAGGCCGCTGTAGTTCCAGCCGTTATAGCCACCGTGATTAGGTAAGCCAATCGTTCGGACTGTCGGCGGCGATGCGGGCCGTGTCGACAGGTTGTGCGTAACCTGGCAGCGCGCCAATCGCTGTGCTGAGTGCCAGCACCATACCGAGTACCACGCCTTCCTTTCCGCGCATGGACGATATCCCCCCTGCTTGGGCCAGCGAGTCCCGACCGTTGCGGCAACCGTAACGCGAACGGGATCGTCGACAACAGGCTGGACCGATCACGCTTCCGTGTCGGTGCTCTGGCGCGGCCGCCTTTGCGCAAGCGGGTGATGAGCCTCGACTAACCGCTGCAGCCGCTCCGCCAGAACGTGTGTGTAGATCTGCGTCGTCGCGATGTCCGAATGGCCCAACAATAGCTGCAGGCTGCGCAGGTCGGCGCCGTGCGCCAGTAGATGCGACGCAAACGAATGACGCAGCACGTGCGGCGATACGCGTGCAGGATCAAGACCAGCCTTCAGCGCCACATCCTTGAGCAGCAGGAAAAACGCCTGTCGCGTCAGGGGCCGGCGGGGATCGCGACCGTGAAACAGATACCGGGCGCGAGGGTCCTGCTCGGCCGCCAGTGTACGGGCGGCTTGCTTCGCCGCCTCCGACAACGGAACAATGCGCTCCTTTCCCCCCTTGCCGCGGATCAGCAGCACGGCGCCATCGCCGGCCAGCGCGCGGCGCGGCAATGCCAGCAGTTCCGAGACGCGCAGTCCGGTCGCATAAAGCGTCTCCAGCGCCGCGCATGCGACGGCACCGCGTAGCCCTTGTATCTCGCGCGCGGCGTCCAGCAGCGCCTCCACCTCTTGCTCGCTGAGATACTTCGGCAAGGATCTGGGCAACTTCGGCGCATCCAGCAGCGCGGCGGGATCGTCGTTGCGTACGCCGTCGCGGAGCAGGAACCGATGGAACTGTCGAAGTGCAGATAGCCGCCGCGAGGCGGTGCGGGCGGCCAGCCCTACGCGCTGCAATCCAGCCATATAAGCCTGCAATGCAACCGCATCGCAATCAGATGGCGACAGGCCGCGCGCGCGGGCGAACGCGGCAAAGTCCTCGAGATCGGCCTGATAGGCGAGCAGCGTGTTGCGTGCCGAACCGCGTTCCGCAGCCAGCATTTCCAGGAATGCCTCGATGTGGCGATCAGTCATTGCACGCCGACCAGGGATACGAGTTATCCTGGCATTTAGCGCATCAGAAACCAGGTGAGAAAGACAAATCCACCCCGGCTCCGCGTCGCCGGGCGCATCCGTTCAGGCGGAAATCTCCTCCAGAATCGCGCGGCGCTGGTCAATGCCGAACCAAGCCACGAGCAGAGCGGGAATCAGTGCGCCAGGGATGATGATATAGAAAAACCACCCGTAGAACCCGGACGCGGCGGTCGCCGCAAATAGTGCGCCGGCCACGATCGGTCCGAATACCGCGCCGAGGTGACCGACACCGTCGGTCAATCCGGTGCCTGTAGCGCGCAATCGTGTCGGATAGCTGGCCGCCGTGTAATTATACATGCTGAACAGCCACGCGGTCTCCGCCCCCCAGGAGAACGAGATCAACACGAAGTTGGCCACTACCGTGTGGACGAAATACAGCGCAATCAGCGCGGCGCAGTTGATCAGTGCCGAGACCAGTATAATGGTCCGGCGTTCAACCGCTTCGCCCAGCATCGCGCAGATGGCTAGGGCCCCACCGCCCCCGATCACTGTCGAGATCAGAATGACAGCGAAGGTCTGGCCGGCGCTCAGACCGAAGGCCTTGAGGATCTCCGGCTCGTAGCCGGCAAACCCATACACCATGCCGCTATAGCCGAGTGTCCAGGCGATCAGCAGCAGGATGGTCCGCCTGTCCGTATTCGCCGCGCAGCAGTTCACGGATCGGCACGTGCCGATCGATGGGCACGGCGTAGCGCGCGTAATCAGGTGGAGGCAGTTCCGCCATGCCGGTACGGCGGAGGCACTCCTGCTCCAGCGCGGATATCACGGCTTCGGCCTCCGCGTGGCGGCCGTGCGCCTCTAGCCAGCGCGGCGATTCTGGCAAGGCCAGAAGCGCCAACGGTACCAACACCAACAATGTGACGACACTATACAGGTAGATGAACCAGTCGTAGTGGCGCGGCACCCAGTAGATCGCCGGGATGTTGCCCAATACCCCGAACACCACGATCGCGAGCACCTGCGATGCAAGCATCACTTTGCCGCGCTCGCGCGGAGGAACGATCTCGCCCATGTACACGACATTGGTCGACAAAACGCCGCCCATGCCGATCGACGACAGACCAAAGAACAACAGCAGCAGACCGAAATCATCGGTCAAGGCGGTCGGCCAGAGCAGCAGGGCAATGGCGAGGGAAGAGACCAGAAGGGCATTGCGGCGGCCCCACCGGTCGGCGACGATCCCGATCAGATACTCACCAACCAGGATGCCGACCCCGAACTGCACTGCCAGGAGCAGCGAGAAGGCTCCAAGGCCGAACGCGTGTTTCGGTCCCCAGGTGAAGGGATAAAGCTTTGCCGGAATGCCGTCAGCGGCGATGATCACGCCCCAGAACACCTGACTGATCAGGGCCAGGCGCCATTGCGCCCATGTAAGGGGCAACCGGTCGATGCGCGCGGCGATCCGGCCGGCCCCGATGCCGGTGCTGTCGTCGTTCATGATACACCGGTTGAACGCCGGACCCCCAGCCGGGTTGCCGGCAACCGGAATGCCATCGTCGCGAAGACGCGCCTGCGCTGTTATGGCCGGCGCGAGCCACGGCCATGATAGCGGTTCGCTACGTCAACTGGTTGCCGATCGGCAGGCTGCGTATGCGCTTGCCGGTCGCGGCGAAAATCGCGTTGCACAGCGCCGGTGCAAACGGCGGCAGGCCCGGTTCACCCACGCCGCTAGACGGCACATCCCAGTCCGCCGGGACGATATGCACACGCACGTCCAACGGCGCGTCGTCGATCCGCGCGACGCCGAAACTGTCGAAGTTGCTCTGCTCCGCGCGGCCATCCTTGAACGTGATCTGCCCGTGCTTCGCCAAGGACAGCCCCATCACGGCCGCACCCTCGATCTGCGAACGGATGCGCTCCGGATTGACGTGGAAGCCGCAGTCTATCGCAGTGTCCACGCGCGGGATGTGCAGCCTTCCCTTGTCGTCCACGCCGACGTGCGCAACCGTCGCGACATAGGTCAGAAAGCTGCGATGCACGGCGATGCCGCGGCCTTCTCCGTGCGGCAGCGAACTGCCCCAGCCTGCCTGCGCCGCAGCGATCTCCACCACACGGCGCAACCGCCCGGTATCGATCGGGTAGGTCTCGAATGGGTCGCCGTAGTTCCAGTAATCGGCAACGCCAGGCGATTTGCGTGGATCGACGATCCGATCGGGACCCAGCAGTTCCAGCAGCACGTCCTTCTGGTCGCGTCCCAAGGCGGCGGCGATTTCGCCCACCATCGACTGCACCGCAAACGCATGCGGAATATTGGATACCGAGCGGAACCAGCCAATCCGCGTGTGCGCCTCGCAGCGGCCGTTCTCACAACGGAGGTTGGGAATATTGAACGGATTGTCCACCACCCCCATGCCGAGTTCGAATGGCGCTTCGTAGTCCGCGCCTGCCTGGAAGGTGGACTTGATTGTCGGCGCCACGCTGCGATGCCGCCAGGCGATCACCTTGCCATTGGTATCGATGCCGGCATCGAGACGCTCCACCGATACGGTGTGATAGAAATCGTGCTGGATGTCGTCCTCGCGTGTCCACACGACCTTGATCGGCGAGCCTGTCGCTTTCGACAGCAGCGCGGCCTCCAGCACGTAGTCCCACTTGGACTTCCGCCCAAACCCGCCGCCCAGAAGCGTCACGTTGACCGTGACGTTCTCGGCCGGGATGTTGAGCAGCTTGGCCAGATCGTCGCGACAACCGCCAGGACTCTGCGTTGGCGCATAGGCCACGCATTCGGGCCCGGCCTTGCCTTGAAAGACGTTCACCACCGCGGTCGGCGGCTCCATGCTGGCGTGCGCCAGGTGCGGAATGTAGTACTGCGCCGTGACCACCCTGGCAGCAGATTTCAATGCGGCCTCGGCATCGCCATCGTTGCGGACGACTTTGCACGGGTTGTTCGCGGTCTGCTCCATCTGCGCGCGAAACGCTGTCGAATCGTAGCTGGCGTTGGGCCCGTTGTCCCAGACCACCTTCAGCTTGTCGCGGCCCTTGATGGCGCAGCCGGTGTTGCGTGCGATGACTGCCACCCCACCCACCGGCATGAACTTCGACGGCCAGGGCCAGCCCTGGACTTCCACGACCCGCTCCACACCAGGCACTTTAAGGGCCTCGGTGGCGTCGAACGACACCAGCTTGCCGCCGACCACCGGCGGTCGCGCGATCACGGCAAACTTCATGCCCGGAATATTCGCATCGATGCCATAGGTTGCCTTGCCGGTCGTGATATCGTGCAGATCGACGATCGGGATCGAGCCTGTGCCGATGTAGCGGAAGTCACGAGCATCCTTCAGCTTCAGGCTGTCCACCGGCGGCGTCGGCAACGCACTCGCCGCCTTCGCCAGGTCGCCGTAGTCGAGCATGTTGCCCGAGGCCAAGTGCACGACCCTGTGGTTTTCCGCGCGCAGCTCGGCAACCGCGACACCCCAACGAGTGGCGGCGGCCTGCTCCAGCATCATACGCATCGCCGCGCCGCATTGCCGCATCGGCTCCACCCAGTGCCGCACGCTTCGGGATCCGTCCGTATCCTGGTTGCCGTACTTCTTCTCGTCGCCCGGTGCCTGCGCTACGCGCACGCGCGACCAGTCGGCCTCCATCTCGTCCGCCACGATCATCGGCAAACTCGTGCGCACGCCGGTGCCCATCTCCGAGCGATTGGTGATGATGGTTACTATGCCGGACGGATCGATGGCGACGTAGACATGCGGATCGTTGACCGTGCCGCCCGGCATCTTGCCGGCGCCAGTGGCCCAGGCCGACATCGCCGGCCGTGGCAAGATGCTGGCTCCCAGCACCAGCGCGCCGGAGCCGACGAGACCCTTCATGATAAACCGGCGGCTGACATTCGCCACACCGCCCGGCGGAATTGCCGATGTCTCGAACATGTGTGTCATGGCTTACACTCCGGTCGAGGCCAGACGCACCGCTTCCGCAATGCGCTGATAGCAACCGCAACGGCAGATGTTGCCCGACATCGCGCTCAGGATGTCGGCATCACTCGGCTTCGGCGTCGCCGCAAGCAGGGCGGCGGCCTGCATGATCTGTCCGGCATGGCAGTAGCCGCACTGCGGTGCACTGGTCTCACGCCAAGCCCGCTGCACGGGATGATTTCCCTCCGGATCGAGGCCTTCGATGGTGACGATCGCCTGGTCGCCCACATCCGCGACCGGAACCTGGCAGGAGCGCACGGCGACGCCTGCCAAGTGCACGGTGCAGGACCCGCAGAACCCCCCGCCGCAACCGAACTTCGTGCCGGTCAGCCCCAGCTCGTCGCGGATCACCCAGAGCAGCGGCACCGTGGTGTCGCCGTCGTAGGCGTGGTCCTGCCCGTTGACCTTCAATGTGACCATCGCTCACCTCCTCAAAGGCGCGGCAGCGGAGATTGATCCCGCTGCTTCACCCCACAGTTTAAGACGAAACCTTCCCTACGGGTGCCGCCTGAGCGCGAACACCCAGACGACGCCACCCTGCGGCACGGCGTTCGGGTCGAGCTTCATCGAGGTCTTAGCCAGCGAATCCTGGATACGCTGGGCATCAACCCCCCAACCTGACTGAATAGCGACATACTCCGTGTCGCCCACCTGATAGGCCACCGGCATGCCGATAATTCCGGAATTGGTCTTCTGCTGCCACAGCAGTTCGCCGGTCTTCGCATCGAACGCGCGGAACATGCGGTCGTTGGTGCCGCCGACGAACACCAGCCCGCCCGCTGTGCTCAGCACGGAGGCAAATAGCTGATTGGGAAACGGATAGGTCCAGGCCCGTTTGCCGGTCTCCAGGTCCCACGCCTGCAATTCACCGATATGATCGCCACGCGGCGCCAGCTGGTTGCTGTCCGGATCAACCCCGAGCCAGAGCTGGCCCACCACAAGCTGCTTCTTCTCGCCCTCCATCTTGCCGCACATGTTCTCGTTCGCAGGAATGTACATCAGGTGCGTCTGGTCGCTGTAGGACTCGGAGGGCCAGTCGTCGCCGCCCCACAGAGAGGGACAGAAACTGACATCCTTTCCGGTCACCGGCTTGTGGTCGGCATCGTAGGTCGGCCGGCCGGTCTGCGGATCGAGGCTCTTGAACGCATTCTGATAAACGAACGGCTGGCCTGAGATGAACTTGATGCCGCTATCGGTCTGCTGCAGCGTCCATAGATATCCGTCACGCCCGGGATGTACCAGAGCGTCTATGGTCTGCCCGTTGTGCTGCAGGTTGATCAGCGTGGGCGGCCGGATTTCGTCCCAATCCCACGAGTTGTTCCAATGGTACTGGTGATACCCCTTGATCTCCCCGGTGTCCGGATCCATTGCGAGCGTTGAGCTGGTGTAGAGATCATCACCAGGATGCTGGTCGCCAGGCCATGGTGCGGCGTTGCCAACGCCCCAATAGGCGAGATTCCGCTTCGGGTCATAATTGCCGGTGATCCAGACCGGGCCGCCACCAGTTTTCCACGCATCGCTCTTCCAGGTATCGCCGCCGGGCTCGTCCGGGCTCGGCACGGTGTAGGTGCGCCAGAGCTGCTTTCCGCTATCGGCATCATAGGCAGCGATAAAGGAGCGAACCCCGAACTCGCCGCCGGAAGAACCCACCATGACCTTGCCATGCACCACCAGCGGTTCGAGCGTCATATACTCGCCATGCTGATAGTCACCGACCTTGGTGTTCCACACCTCCTTGCCGGTTTTCGCATCGAGCGCGATCAAATGTGCATCGACCGTCGCCAGATAGAGCTTGTCACCCCACATGGCGACACCGCGATTGGTCGGATGTAACTGGAACAGATCAGATGGAAGCTTCTCCTTGTAACGCCAGATCAGATCACCAGTCGCGGCATCAAGCGCCAGGACCTGCATGCCGGGCGTGGTGACGAACATCATGCCGTTGTTCACCATCGGCGGCGATTCGTGGCCCTCGACAACTCCGGTCGCGAATGTCCAGACCGGCACCAGATCCTTGACATTGTCGGTATTGATCTGGTGCAGCGGACTGAAGCCATGCCCGTCATAGGTCCGCCGATAGAGCAGCCAGTTGCCGGGCTCGGGGTTCTCCAGGCGCTGCTGCGTTACCGGGGCGTAGCTGGGCGACTGTTGCGCATCCACCCTTGGCGCGGCCAGGCAGCCGAGCATCCCGGCCGCGCAGGCCAGAAGCACAGTCTTGAATGGTTGTTGCATTGGCTCACCTCCCCAAACTAACAAACACCTAGGCTCCCTGCTGTTGTTCACCTCCCACGTGGCCCGTGAAGGGTCCAGCAACAGCAAGCAGGTTATTACTGAGTTTCAGCGGCAGAGCAGGCAATGGTCGCGGCGCTGGTCCCCCGACAACCTTCGCGCCATGACGCAAGTCGGTACTGGGACTGATGACACGGGCACTGCAGAACCTTGGTTGACTTCAACCAATCGGTCACCCAGCACTGTTGATGCGTACACACGGCAGAATAGGCCAAAATGCCATCAGGCCCCATCTGCTGCTCGGCCTGGTCGAGAGTGCCGGGATCGAAGCGCATCAGCAGCACCATGTTCAGCCGCGATGCACTGCGCACAATCTTCTCCCGCAGATCGAACGCCCAGGCCAGAACGAGGTCCTCCCGGTCAATGTCGCCCGGCTTCAGCGGCACCGGTTCCGCTTCGTGTCCTACCAGGACCAGTTGATCGCCAGGCTGTGGCAGCTCGGATTGCGCCGAGCCCTCGTCGGCACGCGCTACAGGCGGTCGCGGGCAAAGCGATGTGGCGAGACATGCTCCGAACAATATCCGCCGTGGGAAGCCATCTCCTCCCATCGTTCCTCTCTCGAACCAACGCCGCCTCGCGACCAATACCGCGCGTCGCAAGCAAGTTTTTGAACAAGGACAAATCGCCGATGGTATGCCCGGCGCGGTTGTGTTAACGGTTAGGCTTCATCCGCCTGTCGAGTTAACCCGCTGTTTCCTTACTCGGACGCATGGGAAAGCCGCGGTCATGTCAACGCCGCGGTGGCGATTCCGCGAGTGATGATCTGCGTGTCGAGCCGTGATTCGCGCGTCACAAAGCTCCGGTGACCCGGTCACACGCCCGTCCCCCGAGCCGCGCAATTGATTTTTTCGGCGTCTGCACCCTTATCCTGCGGTCTTATGCGCCTGTCATCGGTCTTCTGTCCTGCCGTCGCGACGTGGTTTGACCGCACTTTCGCAGCACCCACCGCGGCGCAGGTGCAGGCGTGGCCGGCCTATACAGGCAAACCGCCACACCCTGATCGCCGCGCCGACCGGCTCCGGCAAGACACTTGCCGCTTTTCTCGCGGCGATCGACGGGCTGGTCCGTCAAGGGCTGCAAGCGCACCTGCCCCAAACCACGCAAGTGGTCTACGTTTCACCGCTCAAGGCTCTGTCCAACGACATCCAGCGCAACCTGGAGGCGCCGCTAGCCGGCATTCGTTCGGAACTGTGCCGCCTCGGCCTATCCGATATCGAAATCCGCACCTCGGTGCGCACCGGGGATACCCCCTCCAACCAGCGCGAGACCATGCGACGCACGCCGCCGCACATTCTCGTCACCACGCCGGAATCGCTTTACGTGCTGCTGGGCTCGGTGTCCGGGCGCGCCATGCTGGCGACGACGCGCACGGTGATCATCGACGAAATTCATGCCATGGCGTCGAATAAGCGCGGCGCTCACCTGGCGTTGTCGTTGGAACGCCTGGTCGCGCTCAGCGGCGACAATCTGGTTCGCATTGGTCTCTCCGCAACTCAGAACCCTATCGAGGACGTCGCGCATCTGCTGGGCGGCACCACAGCGACCGATGTTGCGATCATCGACACCGGACACCAACGCCCACGCGAACTGGTGATCGAGGTACCCGAATCACCGCTGGAAGCGGTCATGTCGGCTGAGGTCTGGCAACAGGTTTACGACCAGCTGAGGCGACTGATCGAGGCGCACCGCACCACGCTGGTGTTCGTCAATACGCGGCGCATGGCCGAACGTGTGGCGCGGCAGTTGTCCGAACGCCTCGGCGAGCATGCGGTCACCGCGCATCACGGCAGCATGGCAAAGGAGCACCGGCTGTCGGCGGAGCAGCGGCTGAAGCGCGGCGAACTGAAGGCGCTCGTGGCAACCGCATCGCTGGAACTCGGCATCGATATCGGCGAGGTCGATCTGGTGTGTCAGCTCGGCTCGCCACGCTCGATCGCCAGCTTCCTGCAGCGGGTCGGACGGTCGGGACATGCCGTGGGCGGCACGCCCAAAGGACGGCTGTTTCCGTTATCGCGGGATGATCTCGTCGAGTGCACGGCGTTGCTCGACTGCGTGCGTCGCGGCGAACTCGATCGGCTGAGCATTCCGCATGCGCCGCTGGACGTGCTGGCGCAACAGATCGTGGCCGAGGTCAGCGCGCAGGACTGGCAGGAGGACGCGCTGTATGACCGTTTGCGCCGCGCCTGGCCGTATCGCGATCTGCCGCGCGATGACTTCAGCGATGTGGTGAACATGCTGGCGGAAGGCTTCGCCACCAGCCGTGGCCGACGCGGCACGCTGATCCACCACGATGCGATCAATCACATGCTGCGCGGCCGGCGCGGCGCACGGCTGACAGCAATCACTTCCGGCGGAACCATCCCGGACAACGCCGATTACCAAGTGCTGCTGGAGCCGGAGAACCAGACGATCGGCAGCGTCAACGAGGATTTCGCCGTCGAAAGCCTGGCCGGCGACGTGTTCCAACTCGGCAACGCCTCGTACCGCATCCTGCGCGTCGAGCGCGGGGTTGTCCGCGTGGAAGACGCCCATGGCCAGCCGCCCACCATCCCGTTCTGGCTTGGCGAAGCGCCCGGCCGCAGCGACGAACTGTCCGCCTCCGTCTCCCGCCTGCGTGCCGGGATGGTCGCGCAGCTCCAGCGTGACAAATCGGGTGAGGCGGCACAACGCTGGCTGATCGAGGAGATCGGCATCGAGGGTGCGGCCGCACAGCAGTTGATCGATTATCTCAAGGCATCGTTCGCGGCGCTCGAATGCCTGCCGACCCACGACATCATCGTGCTGGAACGCTTCTTCGATGAAGCGGGCGGCATGCAGCTTGTGATCCATTCGCCGTTCGGCAGTCGGATCAACCGCGCCTGGGGACTGGCGCTGCGCAAGCGCTTCTGCCGCAGGTTCAACTTCGAACTGCAGGCGGCAGCGACCGAGGACAACATTGTGCTGTCGCTGACCACCGCACACAGCTTCGAGCTGGCGGAAGTGGCGCAGTATCTGCGCTCCGATTCCGTGCGGCCGCTGCTGGTGCAGGCGCTGCTCGATGCCCCGATGTTCACCACACGCTGGCGCTGGGTGGCGGGCGTTGCCCTGGCACTGCCGCGGTTCCGCGGTGGCAGGAAGTTGGCACCTCAGCTTGCGCGCATGGAGGCGGAGGACCTGATCGCCAGTGTATTTCCGGACCAGATGGCCTGCGCGGAGAACGTCGCCGGTGATCGCGAAATCCCGGATCACCCGCTGACCGACCAGGCGATTGCGGACTGCCTGCACGACGCGATGGATATCGAGGGGCTGGAGCGGCTGCTTGCCGGGATCGAGAGAGGCGCCATAAGTGTGATTGCCCGCGACCTGACGCAGCCTTCGCCGTTGGCGACTGGAGGTGCTGTCGGCCCGCCCCTACGCCTACCTGGACGACGCACCGCTGGAGGAACGGCGCACGCAGGCGGTCATGGCCCGGCGCTGGACGGCGCCGGAGAATGCCGCGGATCTTGGTCGCCTCGACCCCGAGGCAATCGCGCGCGTGCGCATGGAGGCGTGGCCTGACCCGGTCAATGCCGAGGAACTGCACGATGCGCTGCTGTGGCTTGGCTGCCTGAGCGAGGACGAGGTGCAGCGCCGTGCCGGAATGGCGCGGCTGGCTGACCGCCCTGTCGCAGGACAATCGCGTCACCCGGTTACGCCACGCCACGGACAACGCTCTGGGTTGCCGCCGAACGCGCATCGCAGTTCCAAAATCTGCCCGGAGATACTGAGGCACTCGCCGAGATCCTGCGCGGCCGCCTGGAAGGGGTAGGCCCGGTCACCGAAGCCGCGCTGGCCGCGCCGCTGGGCCTGGAACCCGGCGAGGTCAGTGCCGCGCTGATCGGCCTGGAAGTCGAAGGCTTTGCCCTGCGCGGCCGCTTCACATCCAGCAGCAACGCCGAAGAGTGGTGTGACCGGCGGCTGCTCGCGCGCATCCATCACTATACGGTCCGCCGGCTCCGGGCCGAAATCGAACCGGTGGCCGCGCGCGACTTCCTGCGCTTCCTGTTCGACTGGCACCGGGTGACCCCGGAGACGCGACTGGAAGGTCCCGAAGCGGTTCCTGCCGCGGTCGCTTTGCTCGAGGGGTTCGAGGCGCCCGCCGGCGCATGGGAAACCGAGATCCTGCCAGCACGCATCATCGGCTACGAGCCAGCCTGGCTCGACGACATGTGCCTGGCCGGCCGCATCGCTTGGGCACGCTTGCCGGCCGGCGCCAGAACAGGTTCGCCGGTGCGCACCACACCGATCGCGCTGCTGACGCGGCGCAATGCCGCGTGCTGGACCTCGCTTGCTGCTCCGGCGAGTGACACGCAGCCCAGCGCACGCGCTCAGCTGGTGCTCGATTGCTTGCGGACCCAGGGCGCATTGTTCTTCGAGGAGCTGGCGGAAGCGAGCAGCCATGTTGCGCCCGCAAGTGGAGGAAGCACTCGGCGAGCTGGTCTCCATGGGGCTGGTGACCTCGGACAGCTTCGGCGGACTGCGCGCGCTGCTGGTGCCCTCCGATCGTCGCAAACCATCGGCTGGCAGGACGCGGCGCCGCCGCGCCATGAGCTTCGACATGGAGGACGCGGGCCGTTGGGCACTCGTGCGTCGCCCGGCAACCGAACCTAAGGTCGGGGCGACCGCGATCGAGTATGTGGCACGTGCGCTGCTGCGAAGATACGGCGTGGTGTTCTGGCGGCTCCTGGGACGCGAAGCCGAATGGCTGCCGCCATGGCGCGATCTGCTGCGCGTGTATCGCCGTCTGGAAGCACGTGGCGAAGTCCGCGGCGGCCGCTTTGTCGCCGGCTTCTCCGGCGAGCAGTATGCTCTGCCCGATGCCGTCGGCATGCTGCGCGAGGTCCGGCGCCGGCCACACTCCGACGCTTTCGTGTCGCTCTCGGGGGCGGATCCGTTGAATCTGGTGGGTGTTCTGACACCCGGAGCAAGGCTCGCAGCCGTAACCGCCAACCGGGTGCTCTACCGCGACGGGCTGCCGGTTGCGGCATTGGCGGCTGGCGAGGTGCGCTTCCTGACGACGCTTGATCCTGCCACCCAATGGCAGGCGCGCAAATCGCTACTGCGTTCCGCGTCACCCGCCATGCTCGCCGATCTGGGCTGATGAATGGTCCGACCGGTCCGTTACGCAACGCAAAAAGAAGGCGCGCCGGGGACGGCGCGCCGAGTTGGTCCGAGTTCCAATGCTATCCGGCAACGTCCGGTGAGTTGACCATTTATTGCACAGCCGCAATCATACTTTCAGGCCAGGTGGCTGGTCAGGCTGAAGTATCGCTGAAACGGCGCTAACGGCTGGACCACCGACCGGCCCTGTTCCACGGCTCTTTGCGCGAAGAGCAGGAACGCGAAGCGGACAGTGTTCGCACCCAAAGGCTGGAATGGGCTGAGATCATGCGGACGTTGCATAGGATACGATTTACGCCACGGCGGCCAATCAGCAGCACGTAGCGCAGGGCTTCTCTGCCAAGCTCATCGTGGATTTGAGGCTGGTGTCATAGCCGGCCAAGAGTTCCGCGAGCCGCCTGGCCTGCTCGCGGCTTCCGCGATTAATGGGCGACTCACCTGCCGCTCAACAATTGCCTCGCGATCATCCCCGCCACAATGAAAGCCGCCATAGAAACGAGTGGCTGTCGGCGAACAAACTCTGTCGCTTGCTTTAACAGATGCGAAAGCGCCTCATCTCCTCCCTGCTTGGAGGGTCTGGCCTCACCTGTCGCCTCGGACGCGGGGTTTTGCCCTGGCGCAGATGCATCTTTGCTGTGTGCGGCCAGGGCTGGTCCCGAACCTCCCGTGCTATCCGACATGCTCCCGAACTCCTTTGTTGCTGTCGAAACGCCCCAGCGCAAAGGCCGGCGCCGGGCGGCGAAGAAGTGAAGCGTGGACCTAGACTGCTGGTCGCGGGTGCCCCCCAGTCACAAGCTCGTGCGTCCCCGAATCTCGGCTCAGATATCCACACTCCCGATCACACGGACGCTCTATCGCCGTTACCTGGCGGAAAAGGACGGCGCCAACTCGTCGCGGCCTTGCCGAGGGAGACCATCGAGATGATGGACGAACTCAAGAGCGCCAGGGTCTGCGCGGCCGCAGGAGGCGCCTGAGCAATTGGTCGAGACCTGAGCAATTGGTCGAGGAGGGAGAGCTACCCGCCTGATAGATGTCCTGAAATGCGAAGGTCGACCGTGCCGCGCGGGCTTCAGAGAAACTCGTGACGGGCAACACCCCGGCACGGGCGACCACAACGACTGCCTCGTTGAGGCATATGGGTTGAGCTCGCAACTCTCGCCGTCCGCTATGCCGGAGTTGCTGCCGTGACGCGGTTCCAGGTTGCTGCAAGGATTCGCGCTGATCCACATTGCGGTGGAGTTTCCAGGATGCTGACGGACCGCTACGACCTCCCGCTTTCCACTAAATCGACGGCCGCGCGCGACGCTTACATCCGAGGCTGTGAAGCAAAGCTCACCGCTCACCCCGGCGCGATCGAGGCGTTCGACCGCGCCATCGAAGCCGATCCGGTATTCGCTCTCGCCCATGCCGCCAAGGCGCACGCGCTGCTGGAACGCGGCGACACGGCGGGGGCGCGTGAGGCGATGACCGCGGCCAATGCCCTCGCAGCCGACCTGCCGGCGCGGGAAGCCAGCCACATCGCGTTCTTCGCGCGCCTCGTAGCCGGTGACGCGCCGGCCGCGCTTGCCGCATTGCCCGCCCACTTGAACGCCTGGCCACGCGACGCACTGGTACTCGGCACCACTGCGTTCACCAATGGGCTGATCGGCAGTTCCGGCCGCGCCGGACAGAAGCGCACGCTGCTGGACCTGCTGGACTGGCTCGCCCCGAGCTATGGGGAAGACGATTGGTGGTTCGCCGCCCACCACGGCATGGCGCTGTCGGAGAACGGCCAGCACGCTGCCGCCCGCCCGAAGATCGACCGCGCGCTGGCGCAGAACCCGGCCAACCCGTGGGCGGCGCACGCCCACGCGCATCTTGGGTACGAGGAGGGCGATCCGGCCCCAGCCAGCGCGTTCCTGGCCACGTGGCTAACCACCTATCCGCGCGATGGCACGCTCTACAGTCATCTCAACTGGCATCTCGCCCTCGCCCATCTGGCAGCCGGAGATGCGGCCAAGGCGGCCCGGCTTCACCGCGACGCCTTTGCGCCCGACGTGCACAGTGGACCACCGCGCGGCAAGCTGAACGACGCGGTGTCGTTTCTCTGGCGCCGGGAACTCGCCGGCCATCCGCGTGACACCGCTGCATGGCGCGCGATGCACGCCTTCGCCAAGGCCGCGTTTCCCCACGCCGGCGCCGCCTTCTCGGACCTGCACGTGGCACTTGCGCTGGTCGTGGCCGGCGACCACGCGGCGCTGGCCGCACGCGCCCAGCAGATCGACGCACTGGCGAGCGAGGGCCGATTTCCATCCGGCCCATTCGTGCAGGCGGTGTCGCGCGGCTTCGCGGCCTTCGAACAGCGCGACTTTGCTGCCGCGATCGAGTTGCTTGAACCAATCGCCGGCGAACTCGAGCGCATTGGCGGCAGTCACGCGCAGCTCGATCTGGTAAGGTTCACTCTGATGCAGGCCTATCTCGACGCTGGACCGGCCCGAATACGCGCGCCGGGCCCTCAAGCGTCGCCTATAATCGGCAAAGCCGGACACGTCAGAGGACGTGAATCACGCGCTCAAACATCAGGCGTCGCCGCCAAGACAACTCGGCCCGCATCGTCGGTCCGCGCGCTGACCACGACCCGGGTTCCAGCCGCGCAGCCTTCGTCGAGGAAGCAGACAGCAGTAGGGCCCGCGTCGAAGCGGACCAGCCCGACCCGCAGCGGCAGTCGCGCGCGGAACCGCGCATCCTGGCTGTGATGCAGGCAGGTGGTTGCCAGCACTTCACCGGGTTCGCTGTCACTGACGCGCCATTCCAGGGCATCCGCAAGACACGAGCCGCAAAGCTCGCGCGGTGGATACTGAACCGCTTCGCAGGCCATGCAGCGTTGCAGTGCGACCCTGCCCGCCTTGGCGTGCTCAGCCATTTCCTGCATCGGCGTCATCGCGCCAGAACCGCGGCGGCGGTGCACAGTCCGCGATCGTAGTTGATCATGCCGAAGCCGCTGACCAGCGCATGGCGAGCGCTCGCCGGCAAGTTGCCGCAACGCCTCTACCAGACCCAGAAAACCGCCCGCCGCTCCGCCCTGCCCGCAGGAGAGCTGGCCGCCGCCGGTGTTGTGCGGCAGGTTGCCGCCAGGCGCGAAATCGTGGCGCCGAATGAACGCCGGCGCCGTCGTCCTTGGCGCAGAACCCCAGGTCCTCGAACTGCAGCATGCGAGATCACCGGATAGTCGTCGTAGGTCTGCACCACATCCATATCGGCCGGGCCGAGCGCGGCTTGCCGCCAAAGCGCATCGGCGTCCATCGCCCAGCCGCCGCGCCACTGGATCGGGTCCTCGGGAAACGCGTTGTGCCGCTCGATCGTCGCCAGGATGCGTGCGCACGGCAGCCCGAGCGCAATCGCGCGCGAGCGGTGCATGACAAGAAACCCGTCGGCTCCAGCGCAGGGCATCACACAGTCGTAGAGATGCAACGGTGCGGCAATGGGTCGCGCCGCGAGGTAGTCGGCCAACGTCAGCTCGGCGCGCAGCAGTGCCAGCGGATTGCGCCGCGCCCACTGGCGCTGGGCGACGCACAGCTTGCCGAAATCCTCGCGTGTGGCGCCGGTGCGGCGCATCGCATGCTCGGTGAGCAGGGCAAAGCTCTGGTTGGGACCGCCCGCGCCGTACGGCCAGACACAGTCGCGCGAAAAGCTGCTGAACTGCGCAAGCAGATCGTGGAAAGTGGCTGTCCCGTTGGTATCCCCTGCAACACAGGCCACCACCTCGGCATCGCCGCACTGCACGGCCCGCGCCGCCCGCCGCAGTGCCATGACCCCGCAGGCTCCCCCGGTCGGCAGAAATTCCAGGAACCGCGGCGACAGCCCGACATATTGCACGAAAGGCGCCGGACCATCGGGTGCCAGCGTGAAGCTGGACAGGCACAGCCCGTCGACCTGTCGCTTGGCCAGGCCGCTGACGTCCAGCAGCTTGCGCAGTGCGCTACCCAGCCACCAGGCTGCACCCTTCTCCGACCGGCGCACGTACGGCACCGTCACCGGAGCGCACGCCACGACGTCACCGTAGTCCATCATGCGCTGACCGCGCCGCTTCAGTCGCCGCGCATCGCGTCGCCCGTCGGCCGCGTGCGAAGAGCGCCGCCTACAGTGGATCCCAGTTGAATACCTCTCCCGACCGGTCCAGTGGCATGTAGGCCGCCTTCAGAGCGGGGGCAGCGTGTTCGGCGATGGCCTCCGGCGTCCAGCCGTCCGCGCGGTGGACGATGCGGATCGGCCGCGGCGAACTGAACAGGATGATCTCGTTCATCCGCGTGCCGAACACCTGTCCGGTCACATCCTTCGCCGCATCGGATGACAGGAACACCGCCATCGGTGCATTCTTGTCCGGCGTCATGGCCTGGATCTTGGCCAGCCTTGCCTGCTGCTCCGCCGTTGCCGCTGGGATCGACTGGGTCATGCGGCTCCACGCGAACGGCGCGATGCAATTGGAGCGCACGTTGTAGCGCTGCATGTCGAGCGCGATCGACTTCGAGAGCGCGGTGATCCCCAGCTTGGCCGCCGAGTAGTTCGCCTGGCCGAAGTTGCCGATCAGGCCGGAGGTGGAGGAGATGTGCACGAAGGTGCCGCTTTCCTGGCGGCGGAAGTGCTCCGCCGCGGCACGCGAGACGAAGAAGCTGCCGTTCAGGTGCACTGCGATCACGGCTAGCCAGTCTTCCGGGGTCATCTTGTGGAAGATGACGTCGCGCAGGATGCCGGCATTGTTCACCACGCCGTCGATGCGGCCGTAGTGGTCCAGCGCGGCCTGGATGATCTTCTGCGCCGATGACCATTCGGCCACGGAATCGGTGCTGATCTCGGCCGCCCCGCCGCGCTGCTCGATCAACTGCTTGGTCTGCTGCGCCGGCGTGGCGGACTGGCCCTCGCCGGCCAGAGAAGCGCCGACGTCGTTGATGATCACCTTGGCACCAGCGGCGGCCATGGCCAGCGCGATCTCCCGGCCGATCCCACCGCCCGAGCCGGTCACTACCACGACCTTGCCGTCCATCATGCCTACCATTGTGCCCTCCGGTGACGCCAAGGCTTCGACTCACTGCGTGACGTAGCTCGCGCGACAGACCCCCGCGGCTGCCCTCTAGGCTCACTTGCACGGGTTGACCCAGCGAAGCCCGCTGAAGCGAGCGAAATCGGTGTCGGTGGAATACAGGACGTAACCTCGTTCCATGGCGAGCACTGCCAAGTGGGCGTCCGTGGTGAGGTTGCCGGCGGTCCCGATGCGCTCGAGTTCGGCCCGAAGCCTGGCGAAGTGTGTATCGGATGGCTGCGCAATGTGGACATGCGGCAGGTCGAGCCACGTTTGGATCTGAGCCATGACGTCGTGGACCGGCAACGGCCGTGCGACGGCTCGGCGGTTGGTGGTGATGCGGGAGAAGCCAAGCATCGTCACCCAGGCCAATCCGATGCCCTCGGTTCCCGACAGGCATTCGGTCCACCACGATTTCGCGGCCGGTGGACCGCAGAGTCCGCGTTATAGGCGTGAATGAGGACGTTTACGTCGGGCAGAATCATGGAGCTTGTCCACGAACGCCTCCACCTCCAGCTCGTCCAATAGCTGCCCCAACTTGTCGAGGTCTATGCCGGGCCTGAAGCCGAAGGAATGCGAAATCACCTTCGGCGCGGCGCGAGGCCGGTCTGCCGCAGCCTCGCCAAGTCCAGCACGGATCGTGCGGTTGACAGCCTCCTTGAAGGGAATGCCCAGTTCCCGAGCGCGCCGCTTCAACAGTCCGGCGAGATCGTCGTCAAGCGTAAGGGTCGTCCGCATGAATGCATCATGATGCGCGTCAGTGTGATGTCAAGACATCAGTGCGGGCTTCATCATTCGGACTCGGCCGAACCCCTTGACGGACCGGACGCTGATACTCCATTTCCCCGAATCAGGACCCAATTGGTCCGATTAGCTCAATACCAGGTTTCGAGGGGTTTCGCAGGCCATGCTCAGGCTATCGAAGCTGACCGACTATGCGGTCGTGGTGCTGGTGCGCCTGTCGCGCGAGGCCGGGGTGCAGACCTCGCCGGTTATTGCCGCGAGCACCGGCATCCCCGAGCCGACGGTGGCCAAGGTACTGAAGACGTTGGCCGCGGGTGGGCTGGTGGCCTCGCAGCGCGGCGCGCATGGGGGATACCGGCTGTTGCGGCCGCTGGCCGCCATCCCGGTCGCCGATGTGATCGCCGCAGTGGATGGGCCGATCGCGCTGACCGCCTGTGTGGAAAGTTCGACGGTGGAATGCGAGACCCAGTGCCTGTGCCCGATGCGCGGGCGATGGGATCCGGTGAACGAAGCGATCCAGCAGGCGTTGAGCACGATCACCCTGGCCGACATGCACGAGGCCTCCATACCACGCGCGTTCCGCATACCGGCATCCATACAGGCCTGGCCATGAAGTGCCCGCCGCCGAATAGGATGATTTGATGTCCACATCGACGCAAACGCTCGACACTGTCCAGTCCCTCACCCAGTCCGGTTACAAGTGGGGCTGGGAGACCGAAATCGAGATGGACCTCGCGCCTAAGGGGCTGAACGAGGACATCATCCGGCTGATCTCGTCGCGCAAGGAAGAGCCGGCCTGGCTGCTGGAGTGGCGGCTGAAGGCGTTCGCCGCCTGGCAGCAGATGACCGAGCCGCACTGGGCCCGTGTCGAGCATGCGGCGATCGACTACCAGGACCTGCACTACTATGCGGCGCCGAAGAAGAAGCCTGGGCCGAAGAGCCTGGAAGAGGTCGATCCCGAGCTGCTGAAGACCTACGAGAAGCTGGGGATTCCGCTGAAGGAGCGGGCCATTCTGGCGGGCGTCGATCCAGAAGCGGCCGAAGGGGCGATCCAGGGCACGCAGGTCGCGGTGGATGCCGTGTTCGACAGCGTCTCGGTTGCGACCACGTTTCGCGAGACGCTGAAGAAGGCGGGTGTTATCTTCTGCCCGATTTCCGAGGCCGTGCGCGACTATCCCGAGCTGGTGCAGCAATACCTTGGCTCGGTTGTGCCAACGTCGGACAACTTCTTTGCGGCGCTGAACTCGGCGGTATTCACCGACGGCAGCTTCTGCTACGTGCCGAAAGGCGTGCGCTGCCCGATGGAGCTGTCCACCTACTTCCGCATCAATGCGCGCAGCACCGGTCAGTTCGAGCGCACGCTGATCATCGCCGATGCCGGTTCCTATGTTTCCTATCTCGAAGGCTGCACCGCGCCGATGCGCGACGAGAACCAGTTGCATGCCGCGGTGGTGGAGCTGATCGCGCACGAGGATGCGCAGATCAAGTACTCGACCGTGCAGAACTGGTACCCCGGCGACGCCGAGGGGCGCGGGGGTATCTACAACTTCGTCACCAAGCGCGGGGCGTGCCGGGGCGCGCGATCGAAGATCTCCTGGACGCAGGTCGAGACCGGCTCGGCGATCACCTGGAAGTATCCGTCCTGCGTGCTGGAAGGCGACGACAGTGTGGGCGAGTTCTACTCGGTTGCGGTGACCAACAATCGCCAGCAGGCCGATACCGGCACCAAGATGATCCATATCGGCAAGCGGACGAAAAGCACCATCGTCTCCAAGGGCATCAGCGCCGGCCGCTCGAACAACACCTATCGGGGCTTGGTGCGCGTATTGCCGCGCGCGTCGGGCGCGCGCAACCACACACAGTGCGACTTCTTTGTTGATCGGCGATGCGTGCGGCGCGCACACCGTTCCCTATATCGAAAGCCGCAATCCGACGGCGAAAGTGGAGCACGAGGCCACCACATCGAAAATCGCCGATGATCAGTTGTTCTACTGCCGCCAACGCGGCCTCTCCGAAGAGGATGCGGTGAACCTGATCGTCAACGGGTTCTGCAAGGAGGTGCTCAAAGAGCTGCCGATGGAGTTCGCTGTCGAGGCGCAGAAGCTGCTCGCAGTGAGCCTGGAAGGCTCTGTGGGTTAGAGGAACGCATTCATGCTGGAAATTCGCGGCCTTTCCGCCGCCATCGAGGACAAGCCGATCCTGCAGGGCATCGATCTGACGGTGCCGCAGGGTGAGGTGCACGCGATTATGGGGCCGAACGGCTCCGGCAAGTCCGACCCTCG
Source organism: uncultured Alphaproteobacteria bacterium (assembly GCA_963758595.1). Classification (GTDB taxonomy): domain Bacteria; phylum Pseudomonadota; class Alphaproteobacteria; order Acetobacterales; family Acetobacteraceae; genus JAMXLO01. The sequence continues at coordinate 241,698 of CAVWWB010000014.1, read as the reverse complement.
CCTATGTGCTGTCGGGGCGCGAGGACTATGCGGTAACCGCCGGCTCGGTGATGTTCGACGGACACGATCTGCTGGCGATGGACCCTGAGGGGCGTGCCGCGGCGGGGTTGTTCCTCGCGTTCCAGTATCCGGTGGAACTTCCTGGCGTCGGCAACGCCAACTTCATGCGCACCGCGTTGAATGCGCAGCGGCGCGCGCGTGGTGACAGTGAACTGGATGCCGTGCAGTTCCTGAAGCTGGCGCGTGCCGAGACGAAGCGGCTGGCGATGCCCGAGGACATGCTGCGCAGGGCGGTCAATGTCGGCTTTTCCGGTGGTGAGAAGAAGCGCAACGAAGTCCTGCAGATGGCGATTCTGCGGCCGCGTCTGGCGATCCTGGATGAGACCGACAGCGGGCTCGACATCGACGCGCTGAAGATCGTCGCCGACGGCGTGAACGCGCTGCGCGGGCCGGATTTCTCGGCGCTGATCATCACCCACTATCAGCGTCTGCTGGACTACATCGTGCCGGACCGTGTGCACGTGCTTGCCGGTGGACGAATCGTCCGTTCCGGCGGCCCGGAGCTGGCGCACGAGTTGGAAGCCAAGGGCTACGCCGGCATGATCGCGGAGGCAGCCGAATGACGACTGTTACCCTCACCCGGCGCTGGGCGCCGACCTCTCCCGCGAGGCGGGAGAGGTGGACCGGGATGCTGTCATGACCGTGCCGGTCTATACTGGTGTGTCCGGCTTCCTCACGCGCTACGAGGCATTGCGCGATCGGCTGCCGGGTGATCCTGGTCAGCGTGCTGCCGCGGCCGAGGCGTTTCGTCGCGCCGGCCTGCCGGGTGCGGCGGCGGGGCGGCGCGAGGAGGCCTGGAAATATACCGGCCTGCGTCCGCTGGCGGATGCATCATTTCAGGATTCGGTTTCGCGCATCGGGGCTGATAGCCGCATCTCGTCGCGTCTGCCCGCGATCCACGCGCCGCGCATCGTCTTCGTGGACGGCGAATTCAGTCCGGAACTGTCGGCGCCAGCACCATCGCTGCCATTCAGACGCTTTGCCGAGCAGGCGGAGTTCGGATCGCTCGCGCGTCCCGACGGCGATCCATTGGCGTCGTTGAACACAATGTTGGCCCAGGATGGCGCAGTGCTCGACGTGGCCGCAGGATCGGATGTGGGCCTGCTGGTACTCGCCAGCGTCGCATCGGACCGTGCTGCGTTTCATCCACGCCATGTCATCCGACTGGCACCCGGGGCGCGGCTGACCTTGCTCGACGTATCGATTGGTGACGGCACCTATCTGCACAATCCGTTGTTCGAGGTGCATGTCGGCCGCGGATGCCGTGCTGACCCATGTGCGCCTGCAGAGCGAGTTGCCGACGGCGTTCCATCTGTCCACGCTTTACGCCGATGTGGACGAACGCGGGACCTACGACAGCTTTGTGCTGAACCTGGGGTCGCGTATAGCGCGCACCGAGGCACACGCCCGTCTCGGCGGCGAAAGGGCGGTGGCGCACCTGAATGGGGCGCAGTTGCTGGGTAGCACGCAGCACGCCGACTTCACCACCGTGATACGGCACGATGCGCCTTGCTGTGCGTCGCGCCAGACGGTGAAGAATGTGCTGAGCGGTCGCTCGCACGGCATATTCCAGGGGCGCATCGAGGTGGCGCGCCATGCCCAGAAGACCGACGGGTATCAAATGAATCAGGCGCTGCTGCTGTCACCGGACGCCGAGATCGATACCAAACCGGAGCTGGAGATCTTCGCCGACGACGTGAAGTGCAGCCATGGCGCGACGGTCGGGGCGCTCGATACGGATCAGTTGTTCTACTTGAGAAGCCGGGGCATTCCGGAGGCCGAGGCACGCGCGATCCTGGTGCGCGCCTTCCTGGCCGAGGCATTGGATGTGGTCAGCAACGAGACGGTGCGGAGCGTGCTGGACCGCGCGGTCGAGGGCTGGTGGGAGAAGCAGCCCGTATGAACGTCACCACTCGCCCCGCGCTGCTGGATGTCGCCCGCATCCGTGAGGATTTTCCGATCCTGCGCCAGAAGATCCGCGGCAAGCCGCTGGTGTTCCTCGACAGCGCCGCGTCTGCGCAGAAGCCGCGCGTGGTGATCGAGGCGATGCGCGACGCGATGGAGTCGCAATACGCCAACGTGCATCGCGGCCTGCACTGGATGAGCGAACGCACCACCGATGCGTATGAGGCGGCGCGCGAGGCGGTGGCGGCGCTTATCAACGCGCGCGACACGCACGAGGTGGTGTTCACGCGCAATGTCACCGAGTCGCTGAACCTGATGGCGCACAGCTACGGCCGCGGCATACTGAAGCCTGGCCAGGCGGTGGTGGTCTCGGGCATGGAGCACCACTCCAATATCGTGCCGTGGCAGTTGCTGCGCGATGAACGCGGCATCGAGCTGCGCGTGGTACCGGTAACCGATGCTGGCGAACTCGACATGGATGCGTTCGAGTCGCTGCTCGCCGACGGTAAGGTCGGGCTGGTGTCGCTGACGCATATGTCCAACGTGCTGGGCACCTACACCCCGGCCGAACGCATTGTGCGGATGGCGCATGGGCACGGCGCGAAGGTGCTGTTCGATGGCGCACAGGCGGTCGTGCATCGCCGGGTCGACGTGCAGGCGCTCGACTGCGACTTCTACGCGTTCACCGGCCACAAGCTATATGGCCCAACGGGGATTGGCGTGTTGTGGGGGCGTCGGGAGCTGCTCGATGCGATGCCGCCATTCCTGGGCGGCGGTGAGATGATCTCGTCGGTTTCATTCGAACGTTCGACCTGGGCAGAGGTGCCGCACAAGTTCGAAGCGGGGACGCCGCCGATCCTGGAAGGCATTGGGCTGAAGGCGGCGATCGACTACGTGCAGCGGATCGGCTACGACGCGATCGCGGCGCATGAGAGCGCGCTGGTGGACCATGCCCTGGCGCGGGTCGGCGCGATCGAAGGTGTGCATATCTTAGGGCGTGCGCAGGACCGGGGCGGCGTGGTGTCGTTCGCACTGGATCGCGCGCATGCTCATGACGTGGCGACACTTCTCGACCGCCAGGGGATCGCAGTGCGCGCCGGCAATCACTGCGCCGAACCGCTGATGCGACGCTTCGGTGTGGACAGCACCACGCGGGCCAGTTTCGCGATCTACACCACGCATGACGAGATCGATTTCCTGGCCGACTTGCTTGCGCGCGTGCGGGAGCTCTTCACATGAGTGATTCATTCGACGATCTGCGCGATTTGTACCAGGAAGTGATCCTTGATCACGGCCGGCGGCCACGCCATGCGCGGCGGCCGGAGAGCTTCGATGCGACCGCGAAGGGCGACAATCCGATGTGCGGCGACCGGATTGAGGTTTGGGTGAAATTCGGGGATGACGGCACGATCGCCGACACCGGCTTCCAGGCGCGCGGCTGCGCGATCAGCGTCGCCTCGGCCGATTTGATGGCCGAGACGGTGGTCGGGCGCAGCAAGGCCGATACTCACGCATTGTTCGAGGCGTTTCGCGAGATGGCGCGTACCGGCAAGTGTCCGAATTGCGACAGCGCGCTGGCCGATCCGCTGGAACGGCTGGAGCCGTTGGCGGGGGTGCACGAATATCCGTCGCGCGTGAAGTGCGCGACGTTGGCGTGGCACGCGCTGATCGCCGCAATGGACGGTGCCAAGGAGGCGAGCAGTGAATGAGGTGACCCAACCGCACACTGCGTGGACCCCGGATGGCGAAACCACGCTGAGACCGTCCGAGGACACGATCATCGCAGCGATCGCCGAGGTCTACGATCCGGAGATACCTGTGAACATCTATGAACTCGGGCTGATCTACGCGATCGAGATTGCCGATGACGGCGCAGTCAAGGTCGAGATGACGCTGACCGCGCCGGCCTGCCCTTCGGCGCAGGAACTGCCCGAACAGGTGCATAACGCCGTTATGGCCGTTCCTGGCGTCAAGTCATGTGATGTGGAGACGGTGTGGGAGCCGCCGTGGGATCCCAGCCGCATGTCGGAAGAAGCGCGACTGCAGTTGAACATGTTCTGAAGACAACGATATCGAGTTGACCATGAGCACAACGACCACAGTTCCTCGCAAGACCCGCGCCTTGCCGCCGCTGATGACGCTGACGGACGCCGCCGCAGACCGTCTGCGGTCGCTGTATGCGAAGGGCGAGCAAGGCAAACTGCTGCGCATCGGCGTGAAGACGAAAGGCTGCTCGGGCCTGTCTTATGACATGAGCTGGACCGAGGAACCCGGCCCCGGTGACGAGGTGGTGAGCGACAAAGGCCTGACCGTGCTGGTCGATCGCAAGGCCAGCCTGTTTCTGATCGGCACTGTCATGGATTACGAGGTGAAGTCGCTCGCTTCAGGCTTCACTTTCACCAATCCGAACGAAAAAGGCCGTTGCGGCTGCGGCGAGAGTTTCCACGTCTGACGTTCGCGCGGCCGCGGATCCTTGAGCCTTGTCTCGGGCTGGACATGCCAGAAACTAAGAGACGATATTCACGAGCGCGGGAACATCCGACAGCAAGGAATCAATGCCAACGAGACGGACTACGCCGCGAGCGCCTTATGGAAGCTCCTGGACAGATCGAGGCCGACACAACGTCTCCTCCGCGCGCAGAGGATCGGCAGCTCACATTCTACCCCCGGACAAGCGCAGAGCGCATCGGCATGCAGGGACAAATTGAGAGGATAATCGCCACCCCATTGCGGGGTGGGCCCCTCCGTTACACTTGCCTGCTCACGTTGACGAGGCTCGGCTCGGTCCGCCCGAGCAACCTCGCTCTCTAGCGAACGAAGCCGCGGGCCTCAGGCTTCACACCGGAACATGACACTTAGTTTCGATCTCCTACGCCCGTTCGCGCATAGGCCTTACTACGCATACGCGAAGTTCGCGGCATGTAGAGATGCAGGATTGACCCCTGGCAGCACCAATGAGCCGCCATTGCCCAGGTTGATCATCGCGCCCCCGGAGATCGCCGAGGTCGCTGCCTGCACCTGCGTGAACGAGGTGAACTGCGCTTTGCTCAGCTCCACTATGTCCTGCATCGGGTCAAAGCCCGTGATGGTCTGCGACACAGACGAGAGGCTGGTCAGCACGAATTCGTCTGCGACCGCCGGCGTGCCCGCCAGCGGCGCATTCGTTGGGGTCGGATAAATGAACTTCATGCTGTCGAAACCGCTTACGTTCCAGGACGTACCCGGATTTGCGAGCACTGCGGATGCTTGGATTGTCGTGCCGTTCATGTCCCAGACGGCGACAGAGCCATCGTCATTACGCCAGGCAATATCCGATTTGCCATCTCCGTTAAAGTCACCGGTGCCAGCAATGTGCCAGGTAGGTCCCGGGTTTGCTGCGACGACGCCAGATCGGGTAATCGTGGTGCCGTTCATCTCCCAGAGGGCAACCGAGCCGTTGTCGTTCTGCCACAGAATGTCGGTGTGGCCGTCGCCATAAAAGTCCCCGGTACCCTCGATGTGCCAGGTAGGTCCGGGATTAGCCGCGACGACACCAGATTGGGTGATCGTGGTGCCGTTCATCTCCCATAGGGCAACCGCGCCGTTGTCGTTCTGCCACAGAATGTCGGTATGGCCGTCACCATAGAAGTCCCCGGTGCCCTTGATGTGCCAGGTCGGTCCGGGATTAGCCGCGACGACACCAGATTGGGCGATCGTCGTGCCGTTCATCTCCCACAGGGCAACCGCGCCGTTGTCGTTCTGCCACAAAATATCGGTGTGGCCGTCGCCGTAAAAGTCGCCAGTGCCCGCAATCAGCCAGGAGGTTCCGGGATTGGCTGCGATCACCGCTGATTGGCTTCCGACTGTGCTTCCGCTCATCTGCCAGATGGCAACGGACCCATCCTGTCCTCGCCAGAGATAGTCTGCGGTATCGCCGGCAAAGAACGTGCCGGTGCCTTCAAGCGACCAGGAAGGGCCAGGATTTGGTCCCACAATGCTCGACGAACCGATGGTAGCTCCGTTCACCTGCCACGTCGCTGCCTGGCCGTTGTTGTTCTGGAAGAGGATGTCGTTCGTTGGCCCGAAAACGATCGCGCCACTGACCGCGGTGGGGCTTTCCGTGATCGTGACCGTATGCTGAACCGGTACGCCCTGCGAGGTCGAAGAGATCGCCAGCGGGCCGTCATCAAAAACTAGCTTCAGGTCGTCTCCGAGCAGGGTCGCGGACACTGGACCCGCGCCGGTCCCCACGGCCGACGCCAACACCGAGACGAGATTGGCGCCAGGCGTCTTGATGTGAACGTCAACCGTGCCGTCGCCGGTGAATGAGAACGTCAGGTTGGAACCGTCGCCGGTCACCGACTGCAGGTCGGCGCGCATGGGCAGGGCGTCGATGTGCGTGACGTCGTCCTGCGTCGTGCCGAGAGTGACCGAGAAGGTGCCGCCACCATAGGGCACGAACACGCTCTTGCTGTCATAGGCGTACCAGCTGCCAGCGTTCTGAATGACCTGGGTGCCGTCGTTGACGACATCGAGCGCCATCGCGCCAAGGTCGGGCGCTGTGGGGTCGGGCGTGACCGTCGCCGTGATCGTGTTGCCGACGGTCGTGTAATTTATACTCGCCTTCTGCTCTGCCTCTATGCGTGAAGCCAGCTCCTCCAGGGTCAAAAACTCGTAGTTGTCGTTGTAGGCCTGCTGGATGAAGTCCGTATACATCGCCGTCGAGTAAGGCGAGCCCGTCCCGGTATCAGTATCGGTGTTCCAGGCGGCGACGCCGTAATCGTGGATCGGCAAGACGACGATGGGTGTGCCGGCGGCATTCGCTGTCAACGACGCGAATTCAGAGTCCCAATCGGCCTCGGCCTGCGCGGGTGTCTTGCCTTCATACTGAACCTCCGTGAAGTCGAAGGTCATGTTCGGCGCAATATAGAGTGACCCCTCGTCCGTCGGATCCATGTAGCCGATCGCACTCGGGTCGCCGGAACTAATGCCGGTCCATCCGCCGGTGAGATAGCCGACGTAGCCGGGCGTGGTCGCCGTCGGCGCGACCGACTGGTAGTACGCCTGAATGTTCTGAGACGTCGTCGCCGTCTCGGCGGCGCCTGGAACTGCAGCGCCATAGACCGTGGTGCCGAGCTCCTGCTCTTCAATCGTCTTCGCCGTACCGAACTCATAGGCGTAGGTGAATGGATTGCCGTCGGCACTCAGCACGGTGCCGGTAGTCTGCAGGAAGTTGGTGTTCTCCGGCGGGATGGCGAAGGTCAGAGTGGTGCCGGCCGGTATGTCTGCGAGAGTCCCTACATTGGCGCCACCATATCCTGCGGGGGTATAGCTGATCGAGATGGTGTCACCATTCACTGCCGTGACCAGGGTGTTCGCTACGGCGTCGCCGGTTCCACCCTCGTCGGTGAGGCCGGTATTAATTGTCGTGTTGAAGCCGATGGCGCTGGGGTTGCTGCCATCGGTCAGGAACATGCCCACCGTGTTGCCACCAAACGATGGCGGCGCCGTTGTCAGGGTGATCTGAGTTGAGCCCGTCGGCGTGTCGCCGACTGTCGTGGCTGTAAACGTCTCGGTCGGCGGGTTGATAAGGTGGGTATAGGAGTGGTTGCCTATCTCGCTGCCCATCGCGAGAATATCCTGGTAATAGGGCAGGCTCGCGGCCCAGTTAGTATTGCTGACCTCTGAACCGTTCGCACCGGTGCCGGTGCCAGTTGGATCGTCGCCGATGTTGATATAGAAAGATCCAACGAAGTTGTATTGCTGGTTCCACTGCTGCAGGATCGGGATCAGTGTGCCATAGATCCCGTCGCTGGCAGGCTGTTGGACTCCGTTGACAGTCGGCGTCACGTCGTCGGGGAACTGCGACTGGTCCATGTCCATGCGCACAGCGACCACACCGGCGTCGCGAGAAATGTTGAGCGTGACGCCTGGCTGAGTTCCAAGCACTACGCTCTGGATGACGTTCGACAGCAGATTGCTGTCGCCCAGCAGATCCTGGCTGGCGAACTCCACACTGGTAGCGCCACCAACCGTGGTCTCGGTGACACCGGGAATCGTCTCAGCGCCGCCCGCAAGGCTCGGATCAGTGACGTTCTGGTTGACCAGAACATCCGCGGGCGTGTTGCCCACGGGCGCGTAGTCGGTATAGCCGGTACCGGTATAGGTCGTGATGACCTGGCCAGCGGTGTAGCTCTTCATGGCTGGGTTGGTGAGGTCGTTGGCGGTGACCGTCACATTACCGCTGTTGCCGCCGGAGACGCGGTCGACACCCAGCAGTGTCTCCATGTTGACGTATGGGTTGCCGGGTAGCGGATTGCCGTTCTGATCGTTGGTCAGGAAATCGCCTGAGGTAATGATGGGGATGTGGTAGTCGTAGACCGCAGTGGTCAGCGCGGACATGATGGCCGGCAACTGCGCCGTGTTCACATCCGTCATCGCCGGGAAGATGATCGCGTCGTAGCCGATTAGATTGTTGACGTTGGTCAGCTGCGATTTGTCGATGATGTCATACGATACGCCGGCCATCCGCGCCTGGTTCTGTGCCGCCATGAACAGATCGTCATAGGCGGTCGAAGGCGCGCCCGCGGCATCGCCGAGGCTTCTGAAGTAGAGTGCTGCCGTAGTATCTGAATAGACGATGGCGACCTTGTGGGTCGGCGTGCGTGTCACATCGGCGTTGGGTGCCACGTAAGGCTGGTTGGTGTAAGCAACGGGACCGAAGGTGGTGTTGTTGACATTGTACGCGACGTCGATCGGATTGCTAGGATTGCCTATCGAGGCTAGCGGGATGGCAAGCTCGACCTGATTTTGGGTGGCCGAATAGGCGACCGGGATGCTGCTGAGAATGAGCGTCGGGGCGGTCTGGCCTGCACTGTCCTGGTAAAGCGAGGCGGTGCCGTCGGCATTTATTTCGACGTCGTACTCGGCGCCGAAGCCGAAAATGTTGTAGCCAGTCGCGTTATTGAGGTCGGTGTTGAGCCAGATCGTGGTGTTGGCCCCGATCGCCACGCCGGCCGGGGCATTCAGGTCGAAGTAAAGGTAGCCGTCGTTCTGCGTCTCGGAGTAGAGGCTGTAGCCAGGTTGATCGCCGTAGTCGATCTCTTCCGAGGCAACCCAGTCGGAGAAATTCCCGTCGATGGTGATAATCGGTTTGGTAGCCACGGTTCTGAGTTCCTCGATCGAGGCCGCAGGGCGCGGCCGGTTGGAATGGTGTACTGTCTGATTGCGCTCTCAGTGGCAGACCGGCCGCCGCACGCCCTCGTTAACTACTCGTAAGTGTATCGGTTGTATTTGGAGACAAATCCACTAAATTTCCCTCCTGGTGAGACAGCCTTTCGGTCGAGGGCTGTTGGCCAAAAGGGTAAGTGGCTAAAATCGACCCTGATCACGGTCCGTCGGACAATCGACGCCCGGAAGTATCCGGACCTCACCAGGTGCCCGGAACCGCACTTCCGCTTGTATAGATTGTAGAGATTCGATCCGGGTGCCGGCCCCCTGATCTGCGATCATGCACCCGCGTGTCCGGGCCCCCAGATGTCGGGGGAGCCCAAATGGGGGAGTTAGCGCTCCGCCAGCGCGATCAGCAGGCGCGGCGATCGGTCCATTGTTGCGCTGTCGGCGGGTGACATATCGCTACAACAACGTTCAATGCTATAATCACAAAGCATAATGCGACTGATCTGCCGCGACCGCTAAACACCTGCATGCATATGGCGATCGGCATTCTGGCGGCGCTGAACCAGCGGCATCAGACCGGCCGTGGCCAGCACGTCGAGGTGTCGATGCAGGACGCGGTGGTGAACCTGCTTCGCGTCAGCCTGCGCGATCACCAGCGCTTCGGCCGGCCGATGCCGCGCCAGGGCAACCAGCTTGGCCGCACCGTGCCTGGCACGACCTATCCGTGCGCGCCCGGCGGACCGAACGACTACGTGTACATCTTCGCACAGCCGCAGATGTGGCGGGGGTTCGTCAAGGCGATCGGCCAGCCGGAACTGGCCGATGATCCGCGCTTTGCCTCGGCGGAGGCGCCCTGGGAAAATCGCGAAGCACTCAATGGCATCGTCAGCGCGTGGACGCGTCAGCGCGGCAAGCACGAGGTGTTGCGGCTGATGGGTGAGGCCGGTGTTCCCTGCGGCGCCACGCTGGACACGGGTGAGGTGCTCACCGACCCGCATCTGCGTGCCCGCGACATGATCGTGGACGTGGATCATCCGGCGCACGGCACGTACCAGACCGTCGGTTGCCCGATGAAATTGTCGGACTCACCGGCCGAGGTGACCCGGCCGCCATTGCTGGGCGAGCACACGGCAGAATTGCTGGCCTCGCTGTGCGACATCAGTGCCGAGGAGGTGGAGCGGCTGCGTGCGCAAGGCGTGGTGTAACCACGCTTACGCCATCCGCGGCCTGGGCCGTCGTAGTCCGGCGGCCCGGCGGAGCATAGCGAGCAGTGCCACGCCCAAACCCAGCAGCACGACATAATGCGCCGGGCGCAGGCCGAAGCGCAGGGTCTCGCTCACCGCCAGCACCCGCCACGGATTGATCCCGGTCGCTACCCCGTACCAGGCGAACTCAATGCCGGCCGCAGCCAGTCCCGCAACCAACGCCAGCGGCGGCAGCACCAGCACGCTGCGCTGCCAGGTCATCGGCAACGCGCGCCATAGCATCAGCCACACGAACAGGCCGGAGAAAAACACCGGCTCCGATACCTTCGATTTGGACTGGATGAAGTAGTGCAGCAGGGCGATCGCACAGAGCACGTAGATACTGCGATGCAGAAGCTTCCAGCGCCGGCCGAGATCGCGCATCCAGGCGTCCGTAGAAGTCCAGCCAAGTACGCCCGAATCCCAGCAGAGTGACGAACCCGATAGTCAGGTAGAAGCGGCGTGCAATCTCCGAGGCAACGAAGAGCAGATGAAAATTCTGCTGCACGACGTAGAGCGACAGATGCGCCACGGCGTAGGCCAGGGCTGTCAGCCCGACGATCCGGCGCACGGTCAGCAGGCGCGGCCAGTTCAGCACTCGGGCCGCCGGCGTGATGGCGAGTGAGATGATCAGGAAGCGGATCGTCCAGTCACCGAGGCCATGCAGCACCTCGGTCACCGGGCGCCCGCCCAGCATACCGCGCGCCCACCAGGAGGCGAGCACCAGACCCGGGATGAAGCCTGCGGCCAGGACCGCCGCTTTCAGGGGCAGGAACCGCCCGTGCCGGTCGCGCCAGGGAAGGATCACTGCGACGCTTCCGGAGCGATCCGGACATAATCGGCCGGGATGCGGAACGCCGCGGCATCCTGCGGTGCATACTGCACGGAAGTCGCGCTCACCCGCACCGTGTCGAGCGTGCCGGCGCGCAACAACACGCCGTCCTGGGTGATGCAGACCAGCGCTGCGTGACCCTGGCGATCCACGGCCCGCCATTCGGTGCAAGTGCTGCCGGCAACCGCATCCTGACCAAGGCGCGTGTAGGACTCTGCGGCCGTTGCCCCGGCTATCGCGCCTGCACTGTCCGGGGCCGCCATCTGCATCACCGACCTCGCTGCGTCGTCGACCACACTCATTCGTCTCGCCAAGTAGTCGACAATTACATGCAGATTGTGGTTCGGCGGGTCGATCCGCATGGTCTGTGCGGCGGCCAGCCAGCGCACACGCTGTTCGATCTGCGTGCCGTGCGGGCCCGGTGCTCGATAAACCACCGCGACATCGCGGCTGGGACGCAACCGTGGCTGCTGCTGGGCCACTGACGCCGTCGCCGTCGCCAGCACCAGCGCAGCGCCCCAAAGCATGCGCGCGCGCATCGGATCAGCGCGCTGCAATCAGGCGGTGGATCTCGGCCTCCAGGTCGGCCACAGCCAGCTCAGCCGGAAAGCTGGCCAGCACGGTCAGTGCATGGGCAAGCCGCGATTTGTACTCGTCCCGCGTCAACTCCTGCGCCCCGAACTGCGCCAGATGAGCGGTGACGAACTGCGTGTCCAGCAGGCGGAACCCGCCAAGCCGCAGGCGGGCGACCAGATGCACCAGCGCCACCTTGGAAGCGTCGCGGGCGAAACTGAACATGCTCTCGCCGAAGAACACCCCGCCGATCGCGACGCCGTACAGGCCGCCGACCAATTGGTCATTCTGCCGGCTCTCCACCGAGTGAGCATGACCGAGCCGGTGCAGTTCGGCGAACAGCCGCTCGATCTGTGGGTTGATCCAGGTATCGTCGCGGCCGGGTACCGGCTGGGCGCAGCCGGCGATGGTGCCGGCAAAGTCCTCGTCGACCGTCACGGTGAACGCATTCGACAGCACCGTACGGGCGAGCCGGCGCGGCAAATGGAAGTGGTCCAGCGGCAGGACGCCGCGCTTCTCCGGATCCAGCCAGTAAAGGCGGTCGCCGCGGCGGGTCTCCGCCATCGGGAAAAGCCCGTGCCGGTAGGCCCGCAGCATGAGGTCAGTCGTGATCTCGACAGTGCGCCGGGACATCTCGGTATTCTGGGCCTGGAAACCGGGTTCGCAAGGCCGGACTTGCAGCGTCAGCGGACTGGTTGATTAATGCAGGCACCCGAGCGGGAGGAAACCATGACCAAGTTCACCTGGGAACACATCCATCTGCGTTCGCCCGAGCCGGCGGAAACCGCCGCGTGGTATCAGGACAAACTGGGCGCCGACGTGATCCGGACGCCACAGCCGGACGGTTCCACCCGCTACGACCTCGATCTTACCGGGCAGAAGATCTTCATCGCGAAGGCAGATCCGAGTGCGACCAGTCCGTCGCCGCAGACCCCCTATATGGGCCTGGATCACTTCGGGCTGACGGTCGACAATATCGATGCGGCGGTGGCGGAACTGAAGACGAAGGGCGTGCCGTTCACCATGGAGCCGAAGACCATCCGGCCCGGGGTGCGGATCGCATTCCTGACCGCGCCTCAGGATGTCTCGATCGAGCTGATCCAGCGGGGATAGCCCGAGCGTGATGACCGAAGGCGGAATGCCGGAGGTCTGAACACGTGGCCGGGCTCGCCGCGGCCATTGCGCGAGAAGACAAAGACGTGATGACCGAAGGCGGGATCGCCGTAGGTCTGCATCACGTGGAATGGATAATGGGCGTAATGACCGAAAAGTAGCGTGGGCGCGGCACTTCCGCGCTCATCCTGCTCTCACGGCGCACCGCGGCAATTCCGAAGACAGACAGAAACGGTCGGAATCGCGCATTCTGCCTCTGGGAAGTTGATGCAACTGCACCTCCCCGTCGGCGATTGCACCGGGGCTTTGAACCTGGATGCAAGGGAATTGTTGATGAGTGAGCACATCGTTGCGGTGTTCGCCGACGCAGAACTCGGCGAACGCTGCAGAACGTGAACTGAGAAACGCTGGGATCTCCGCTACGGCGGTCAGACGCTATCCCGGCGGGACGGCAAGTACGACCGAGGAGCGATCCGCGCAGCCGTCCGGCTTTTGGGCCTGGCTGCTAGGGGAGGAAGGAACCACGGGAACCACGTACCGGCCTGAAGACGCTGCGGTATTCGAGCGCAGCGCGGCCAGTGGCCGAACGGTACTTGGCGTCACCGTCGAGGACGACAGCCGGATCCATGAAGCGATTTCGCTGCTGGAAGCCCATCACCCGATCGAGATGGACAAATCCACCGAGGGCGTTGACGAGATGGATGAGCCTACCATCGCGCGGTCCTCGAGCATCGGTGCCGCACCAGCAACTGGCGCGGATGCAACGGTCCAGCAACCAGTGCAGCCTGCACGGAGCGAGGAAGAGGTCATCTCGCTCGCCCAGGAGGAGATCCAGGTCGGCAAACGAACGGTGGATCGCGGGACAACGCGCGTTCGCCGCTATGTTGTCGAACAGCCGGTGGAACGCGAGGTGACCCTGCAGGGGGAACGGGTCACCATCGAGCGGCGCCGCCCCGTGCAAGCCGGCCCAGGCGCTGGTGAATTCCAGGAGCGCATCGTCGAGGTGCACGAAACCGAGGAGGTGCCCGTGGTCGAGAAACGCGCCCATGTGGCAGAGGAGGTGGCGGTTCGGCGCGAGAGCACGGAGCGGACCGAGACGGTCCGTGACACCGTCCGCCGTGAAGAGGTCGAGATCACACCCTCCGACAAAGCTGGGTCGGGCGGTCCCGGGACCCCCGGCAGCTCAATTCCGCGATGATGCAGCAAGGCCGCTCAAACGAGCGGCCTGCTTTTCGCCGTCGTCCGGCAAATGTTTAACGTGACTGGAACGTGCCATCGGCGGCGCGACGCAATTGCGGCGAGGCACGAATCGCTTTCAGGACACGACGTTGGGTGGCCACCTCGCAGCGGGAACACAAGTGGGACGGTGGCATGCTCTGTGCGTGGTGCTGCGCATGGTTGTCTATGCGATCGTTCCGCGCCGCCGCAGCTACTGGATCGAGGCCGTCGAGGATGACGGCGAACGCCGGTCGGTCGGCTGCTTCCCCACCGAGGAAGCCGCCGTGCGGCGGTTGCATGAACTGCAGGAACGGCAAAGAATCGAGAGAGCGACGCCGTGTCGCGCAGGAAACATCGAGGTGGAACGCCCCGCATGGCCACCCTATTCGGCGAGGTACGGCCACAACCCGCGCTGACACGTCGAAACGTCGACGAGGCCGCCCCGAAGGGCGACCTCGTGCAGCCTGTCGTCGTCTTGCGTGTTCCGACCTCCGGCGTTTCCGCCGTCGGTCACTTCATCACGCTCTAGCGAGTTGCATCCCGCGCGGCGTCCTTGACGTCGCCGGCCGCGTTGTGCGCCGCGCCCTTCGCCTTGTCCATCTTGCCTTCGGCCTGCATCTTCTCGTCACCCGTCACCTTGCCGGCCGTGTCCTTGACGGCACCCTTGACCTTGTCGGCCGCGCCCTTGACGTGTTCGCGATCCATGAGCGGCTCCTTTCGAGTTCACGCCATGGAATAACGCCCGGACCTGTCGTGCCGTTCCCCAGCAACCCTGTCCGACCTTCCGCGTTGTGGGCACCCTCAACGCGGAGACATCGCTCATGGCCAGCGTTAAGGATCCGAATGATACCGCGGGACGCCTGATCGCCGCCGATCAGGTTCAGGGAACCAGTATATACAACCCCGCCGGAGAAAGCCTCGGCAAGGTCGAGGACATCATGATCGACAAGCTCACCGGCAAGATAGCGTATGCCATTGCCGGCTTCGGTGGCTTCCTGGGGATCGGCAATCGGCATTATCCGTTGCCCTGGGAAAAGCTGAAATACGACACCAACCTTGGCGGCTTCGTTGTTGACCTCGACCGGCAAACCCTGGAAGGGGCGCCTTCGTATTCCGACACCGAGATGGCCGGTTGGGAAGACCCGGCGTGGGGCCAGCGCGTCTATGACTACTACGGAGCCGAGCCGGTACTGGGATCGCCCGTAGCCTGGCACCCGCCCAAGCGGCCGCTACGGCCGCCGCCTTTGGCCGTGACGCCTGGTGCGTGCTCGGTCAGGTGAATACGCTATGGCGTTGCGCTTATGGAGGGGGTTGGATTCGAACCAACGTAGGCGTGCGCCAACGGATTTACAGTCCGTCCCCTTTAGCCGCTCGGGCACCCCTCCGGCGGGACAGCGGCTCTAGGTCGAAACCGGGGGCATTGTCAACGAAGCCGGCAGCCGCCAACAAGCGGCATGATCGAACCAAACCTGCAATACCGAACCGTGGAGATGCACACCGGCGGCGAGCCGGTGCGCATCATCCTGGAAGGATTCCCCGAACCACGCGGCGCCACCGTGCTGGAAAAACGCCATGACGCCGCCGCGAGGCTCGACCTGCATCGGCGCCGGCTCATGCTGGAGCCGCGCGGGCACCCCGAAATGTACGGCGCGCTGATCGTGCCCGCGGCACCGCCCGCGGCGTTCGCCGTGCTGTTCATGCACCACTCCGGCTTCAGCACCATGTGCGGCCACGCCACCATCGCCCTCGGCCGCTGGGCCGTCGCGTCGGGCCGCGTGGCGATGCACGACGGGCGCGCCGAGTTCCTGTTGGAATGCCCTTGCGGGCCGGTCGCTGTGCGCGTTTTCGATGGCGGCGCACGTGTCGCGTTCGACAGTGTGCCGGCATTCGCCGCTGAACTGGATGCTGCCATCGAAGTTCCCGGCCTCGGGCGGGTGGTCTGCGACATCGGTTACGGCGGCGCGTTTTATGCCACTCTGCCTGCCTCGCGGCTTGGGCTTGATATCGGGCGCTCGCCGGTCGGCGAACTGCGTCTCGCGGCCCTGGCGGTCATGCGGGCAATCCGCGCGCGCGGCGCCGTTCGCCACCCGACCGAGCCCGAGCTCTCGTTTCTCTACAGCGCCATCCTGACCGACGACACGCCGGCCGCGTCCGCCGGCCCCCATCGGCACTTATGCGTATTCGCCGAGGGGCAGATCGACCGCAGCGCGACCGGGAGCGGCGTTACCGCAAGAATGGCCGTCGATGCGGCGCGTGGGCTGATTGCTCCCGGAGCCCGACGCGCCTTCGCCGGCGCCTCGGGCGTGCCGTTCCATAGCGAACTGCTCGACGAGGAGACGCTGGGTCCGCATCGCGCCTGGCGCGTCCGGGTCTCGGGCACCGCATCATTCCATGGCACGGCCACGTGGACCGTGGAGGACAGGAGACCGGCTGAGGGACGGCTTCGCCATCGATCATTCTGCGCCACTGCCGCCGGCATGTGCGCTGCAGCCGCCCCCTCAGCGGTCCGCGTAAGGGTTCTGCGTCCCGCGCAATTGCAGGCGGATTGGCGTCCCTGGCAGGTCGAAGGTCTCGCGCAGGCTGTTGACCAGATATCGCTGATAGCTTTCCGGCAGCCGTTCCGCCCTGGTGCCGAATGCGACGAAGGTCGGCGGGCGTGCCTTCGCCTGGGTGATGTAGCGCAGCTTCAGCCGCCGGCCCGCTGACGAGCGGCGGCGGGTGGCGCGCCAGCGCCTGTTCGAACCACCGGTTCAGTTCACCGGTCGGCACCCTGGTGTTCCACACCGTCATGCGCACGCCGCACTGCCGGAAGCAGCCGGTCCACACCCACACCGGTCAGCGCCGACAGCGGCACCACCGGCACGCCCCGCATTGCGCCAGGCTGGCTTCCAGCCGCTCGACGATCCCTCGGCGTGCCGCGGCCCGATCCGCCACCGCATCCCATTTGTTCAGCGCCACGACACAGGCCCGCCCCTCGCGCTCGATCAACTGGGCGATCTGCAGATCCTGATCGTGCAGGCCCTCGGTCGCGTCCACGACCAGCGCCACCACTTCGGCGAGCTTCAGCGCGCCGATCGCTGCGCCGACGGCCAGTTTCTCCAACGGCGCCTCGATGCGAGCCCTGCGCCGCAGCCCGGCCGTGTCCACCATTTCGACCGCGCCCCCCGCATCTCGCAGCACCGCCGAAATGGCATCCCGCGTCAGCCCCGGTTCCGGGCCGGTCAGCATGCGGTCCTCGCCCAGCAGCCGGTTCAGCAGAGTGGATTTGCCGGCATTCGGGCGTCCGACGATCGCCAGCCTCAGCGGCCGTTACCTGCTCCTGCTCCAGCGTGTCTCTTCGGGCAGCCGGTCGGCGATTTCCGTCATCAGCGTCGGCAGATACCTTCGCCATGTTCGGCGGACACCGCCACCGGTTCGCCCAAGCCGAGTTCGAACGCATCCAGCACGGACGCGTGCGTCGACCGGCCTTCCGCCTTGTTCGCCACCAGCAGCACCGGCCGGCCCTGCCGGCGCAGCCACGCGCGAAGTGCCGATCCGCCGGCTGTCACCCCCTGCGCGGGCATCCATCACGAACAGCACGAGATCCGCCGCTGCCGCGGCGGCGCCTGACCCTGGCCATCCGCCCCGCCAGCGACTCCGGCGCCGCCTCCTCCAGCCCCGCGGTGTCGACCAGCCGCACCCGCCGCCCGCGCAGCAGTGCCTCGGCTTCCTTGCGGTCTCGGGTCACGCCCGGCGTGTCCGCCACCAGCGCGATCCGCCGCCCGGCCAGCCGGTTGAACAATGTGCTCTTGCCGACATTCGGCCGGCCGGCGATCACCACCAACGGCAACATCGCGTTCGCTCAGCGCAACGCCAGCAGCCTGCCGTCGTCGGTGACAACCAGGACGGTGCCATCCACCACGACTGGCCCCAGCGCGGCTGCCCCCGACAGCTCCTGCTGGCCCAGAATCTCGCCGGTATAAGGGCTGACCGACAGCGCCCGCGATTGGTCCCGGCCACCACCAGCCGGTCGCTGACCAGCAGCGGCCCATACCAGGTGATGGCGTCCTCTTGCTTCTTCGGGTTCTCCCAGCGCGGCAATTGCGTGACCCAGGAAATCCGCCCGTCATTGATGTTCACCGCCGCGATCTGCTGCTCGGGCGAGACAACGAACAGCCATGTCCCGGCGATACAAGGGGCTGTCCTCGCCGGAATCTTCCGCTCCCACACCCGCCGCCCGGTGGGCAGGTCGCCGCCACCAGCAGGCCGCCCATGCTCGATGGCGTAGACCTGCCCGTCGACGATGACCGGCAGCCCACGGATCGCAGGAAGTCGGCGATGCTGCCGCTCGCGATCGCGGCGGCCAGACGTTCCGTCCACACCACGGTGCCGCTGTCTGCCCGCAGGCACGCCAGTTCGCCCGAGCCGAATCCGCCGACCACCAGCCCGCGCAATACGCCGGCGCCGGCCGCCCCAGGATGCTGGTCATCGGATTGGCGGCCTGGTGGCACCAGAGCTGCCGGCCATCCTCGGCGGCCATGGCCATCAGCTTGTTCTCGATCGTGGTCACGAACACCCGGCCATCGGCGACCGTCGGCGCCGACCGAGCCGGCGCGCCGAATCCGCCCGCCAGCATCGCTGCCCTTGGCGGCATCCATCGCCACCAGCTAGACCAGCCCGTTGACGGCGTAGAGCGTGCCCTTCCACCCCGATGCCGGCGCCGACATTGGTGCTGTCGTCCATCTCCTTCGCTTGGTGTCGATCCGCCACAGCCGGTTGCCGTCGGTCAGGCTGAACGCCGAGGCCACGGCATCGGAGTCCATGGCGAAGACCATGTCGTTCTGCACCACCGGCTGCGCCATGATCTTGCGGCGATATCCGCCGCCCTCGCCGATGCTGACTTTCCACGCCTCGGCCAGATGTTCGCCCGCCGCCAGATGGCCCATGAGATGCGCCGGATTGCCCCCGGCCTGCGGCCATGCAGCGTTGCGTCACCGCGGTTGGCAGCACCACCTTCGCCGCGGCTTCGTCGACCTCCAGGTCCGCGCCCGCCGCCCGAACCGGCTCCCGCTTGCCCGGCAGAGGCGTCTTGTCGGCCGAACCAGTCGTCGAACAGCCAGCATCCGCCCAGGGCGAGCGGCGCGAGCAACGCCGTCCGGCGGGTGACGCCGGCTTCCTGCGGGCATGCGCGGTCTATCCGCCCAGCCGGGTCAGCAACGCCACTGCCCGGCCCGAACGCCGCGGGGCGGTCGCGTCCTCGGCCAGCGCTGCAACGTCGTCTTCGCCTGATCTCTTCCCCTGCCGCAAATCCAGCAGCGCCAGCTGCTCCTCGGCCAGGCTGCCAGGGATTGGCCGGGTCCGCCAGCGGCTTCAGCCGCGCCTCGAGCAGCGCGGGTCACCGTGGTCGAGCTCGTGCTGCGCCCACAGCAGGCTCGCAAGGTCGCGCAGCAGCGGATCGGCCGACGAGTCGCCTGCCACCTGGTCCCACAGCGTGGCGGCGCCCCGCAGGTCACCCGCATCCGCCCTGAGTGCCGCCTCCCGCAGCCGGGCCAGGGTCGCGTAACCTTCGGCTGTTCGCGGCGACGTTGGCGAACGCGCCGATGGCCGCGGTGCGGCGGGCCTCGTTGCCGCCGGTCGGTGATGCGGCCGCCAACGTCATCGCGGTCGGGTATTCGGCGGCGGCCTTGCGTCCTGCCGCGCCTGGTACCAGCGCCAGCCCTGCCAACCCGCGGCCGCCCCGACCATCGGATCACGGCCGCGAGCGATCACTCCGCCATAGCGCTTCAGCAGTCGCTGCGCGCGTTCAGCGCGGAGGTCCTCCTCGACCTCGTCGAAAATGTCGACCACGTCGGCTCCCGTCTGCCGCTGCCGCTGCGAACCGCGCGGCGCGGCGGACCATAGCGGCGCGCCCGCGCAGCGGCAAACGCCTTGCACACCAGCGATTTACCTGACGGGCGCAGAATGGCACCGATGCGAAATCCTGCTGCTTCTTGTTGTTCTTCTGGCGGGCTGCGGCAGCCCCGAACAGGTGGCGCCGTGGTCGGGGGTGGCGGTGGGCAGCATCGCGGTGATCCAGCGCAGTCCGCTGGACGCGGTGTATTCTGCGGTCACCGGCAAGGACTGCTCGATCGTGCGGATGGAGCAGGGCAAGAGCTATTGCCGCCCGGTCGAGCCGCCGCCGGAAGCGCCGCCCTACTGCACCCGCAGTCTCGGGGTGGTGGATTGCTGGCGCGATCCGGCCAGTCTGCCTGACCGTCCGCCCGAGGTCGCCGATGGCCCCAGCGTCCTGACGCCGCAACAGAATGCCAATCGCACCCGGCGCTGGCCCGATTTCTGAGGCTGGCAGTCCTGGTGCGCAGGATATCGCGGCTGCCGGATTGCGGTTGACGACAGCAAATCAGGTGTCCGGCCCGGGGATGAAGCACAGGATCCCGGGCGAGAAGTTCGCCGGTGGGGGGCCGAACCCATAGTTCCACCGCGTTTGCAGGCAGGCGACAGCGGTACCGGCCTTATTCTCGCGGTGCACGACGGCTGTGTTGGGAACCGACAACCACCGGCCATGGTCCAGTATTTCGTAATGGTCACCGACAACACGCGAGTCGTACGGTCTGCAATCGGCGATCGAGCAGCAACCGGCACCCGTGTCCGGCTGCTTCAAACTCTCATACCAACTGTGCATCTCCAGATCGACCGGCTGGCCTTGCGGGGGCATAGCGTTCGCCGCCACGCCAAGCTGGAGCAAGGCCGCGGTGGCAAGTGTTGCGACTGCTTTCGCGCGCCGTGCGTGCATTGCACTCCCCATGAACCAACGACAGGTGCGCGATACTGGGCTGTTGTCGGATCAACTCGCGACCTGCCCGACATAGATTCGGGCTCGGCAACCATAAAATGAGGTTAAGCGTCTTGGATGGAGCCACTCTCGACGCTGGTTTCGATGGAAACCAACGCATCTTTCGGCTGGCCGCTTGATGAGACCATGACGCCAATCCTGATCGACTTGGCGCTCGGAACCCTCCGCGACGTTCCGCGTCGGTTCGAAAGCAGAGATCGAGGAGCCTACGCGAGGTGAGACACCCATTGTGACGTTCTGCAGCAATCGGAGCGCTTCACCGGCTTCAGTCTGGCGCTTCGGTTCGTGGCACTACTACTCAGAATGCTGAACGGGCGTAACCGACATGTCCGGTCGGGATTCATCCGTCACTCCCGCCTGCGCACGCGAAAGCGGAACACGATCGGTGAACCAGCCCGATCAGTGATAGAATTCCCAGCGTGGTACCGGGCACACCATCGCGCTGAGGTTGGGCAGCCTATAGAAGGAGACTCGCAAACGCCGCCGCACGCCCCAGTCCCGGCTCAATCCCCTGCTTGTCCGCTTCGGAGAACCAATGCGGCATGGAGGTCGCCGGGACAGTACGTGCGTCACGCACGACAGCCGTGGCGTGCCTTGAGGCAACGACATCGGATGGCTGCGGTGAACCAGGTCCGCCGCCCAAAAGAATACATCGCCCTTCTTTGCCAGCAGGCGGTGATGCGCGAGCTGACGCAGTTGGCAGGCCTCTTCTATCTCGTGGGAATAGTTCGGCGTGTCACCGTCGGTGTGCTTGGTGCCGTTGCTGAAGATGTAATGCGGCAGGCGATGGCTGCGATCGTAGTAGGCGAGTTCGCCGCTGCCTTCCGGAATGTCCTGCAGCGCGATCCAGGTTGCCACCATGAAGGTCGGCGTATCGACAACCACATAGGCGGGATCCTGGTGCCACTGGTGCCCGTTTGTCACCTGGAACAGCAGTTGCTGGAACGCCAGCACTCTGGCCTGGAACACCAAGGTGAGGAACCGCGTGATGCTGGGATGCATGCAGACCCGGCGCGATGTCTGCAGATTGACGTAGAGGTCGTAGATGCTCTCCACCGCATCCGGCCGGTTGCCGTTCAGCTTCTGGTGGCGTCCGCCGCCGAAGTCGGTAGTAGCAAAATACCCGGGGTGCTGGTGCAGATTGCGGATATCGGCGACGAGAGCATCGACCAGGTCCGGCTCGATCGCCTGCCGCATCACCAGCCATCCGTGGTCGGCGAAATGCGCCAGTTGCTCGACCTCGGTCGGGTCGATGTAGCCGGTGGCCGCCAGCGCGCGCAGACGGACCGCCCAATCGGGGTGGTCCGTCCAAAGCGCCGGCAGCGTTACATCGGGCCGGAAGGAACCAGGCATCGGCGTCCTCTTGAGCGGTCACTCGAATAGCCCCGCTCTTAACTCAACCGACGGTAGTTCCGCCACCCTGCCGCCAATTGCGTCGGCTTTGCCTACTGCGGTAAACACAGCTCACGGCGTAGCTCTACTCCGTATGATCGCGGGTGTAGTTCAATGGTAGAACGGCAGCTTCCCAAGCTGCATACGAGGGTTCGATTCCCTTCACCCGCTCCACCGCGCCAACCCTACATCGGCGGCGCCACACCATTCGTCTCGACGGTGACGCGGCTTGCTGCCAGCTTGCCCTCGGCATTCTTCGTCGCGCCGAACATCACCTTGGCCCCCGGTTTCAGGTCCGACCTTCGCCGCGGGCGCGAAGGTCACGATCGGCACGCCTGGGGGCACGACGATCTTCTCGCTGCCGTTCTTGAACGAGACGCTAAGCTCGCGGCCCGACTTCGCGTCAACGGTGCCGGTCACGTTGCCGTTCGTCATCATGCTGCCTGGCTCGAGGTCCCACGGATAGTGACCCTCGCCGGCGCCACGCATCGCCTCGGGAAACACCACCACCTCGATGGCATCCTGCTCGCCGTTTGCGGCGGTCCTGGTGGCGATGCCGACATAGATGTCCGGCTTGATGGCGGCGAGATCGACCCGCTTCAGGGTCGCCACCGTCACCGGATCGTTCAGCAGGACATCGACCTTGGACCCCTCGCGGGTATCGACGCTGAGGATCTGGCCGTTCAGCGCGGCGATGCTGCCACGAATGCGCGTGGGCGGCGCGTTCTGCGCCAGCGCGGCACCGCAGCGCAGAGGCCGGCCGCCAGTACAAGTCCGATCAGACGTAAAGGCATTGGTCTCTCCCCCTTGATTGCTGCCAGGCAGACCATGGGAACGATTCGGATTTCGTGAAGAGGCGGGGCCGCCCTATTCTCCGCGGACCAGGAGGCGATCGATGGCACGCGCGACATCCGCGGGGCGCTCTGCCACGACCTCCCACCGGCAAACCGAACCACCAATGCCATCCAGGCTGACGCTATCGGTGCTCCGCCGCCAGGCGGTGGTGAATTCATTGCTGCCAGCGACGACGCTGGCTCGGGCGATTGCCGGCTGCCGGCTTCGTGCAGGCCGATCCGATCCGCGCGCCGGCCAGGGCGCAGGACCTGATCCTGCGGCATCGTGTTGCCGGCTACCGAGCGGGTGATCTGGAGCGGCGCTTCGGCAGTCTCGGTCTGGAGGAGGACTTCCTCTACGCCTATGGCTTCATGCCGCGCGAAACTTATCGGCTCCTGCACCCGCGCGCCGTAACCGACACCTGGCGGGTGCCGGACGAGATGGCCGCCCGCGTGTTGGCCTTCGTGCGCGAGCATGGACCGACCCACCCCGCCGACCTTGCCCAGCAGTTTGGCCGCGAGCGGGCGGTGAACGGCTGGGGCGGCTTTTCGCAGGCGACGACGCGGGCATTGCAAAGCCTGCACTATCACGGCCTGCTGCGGGTGTCCGGCCGGCGCGACGGCATCCGGGTTTACGAGGCCGCCGCGCCGCATCCCGAACCGCTGCCACCCGATGACCGGATGCGCCGGATCGTGCGTCTGGTCGTCGACATCCTCGCCCCGGTGGCCGACCTCGGATTGGCCAGCACATTCGGCCTGCTCGGTCGTGGCGCACCCGGTCTCGGCGAATGGCGAGAGGCTCTCGCGGCGCTGCTCGCCTCGGGCGGAATTGGAGAGCGGCGAGGTCGATCGGCCAGCGCTACTATTGGCCGGCGCGCGGCCCGAGCCGGCGCGGCGATCCACAAACCGTGCGGTTGCTCGCGCCCGTTCGACCCGATCGTCTGGGAGCGGCGCCGTTTCGAGCATCTATGGGGCTGGGACTACCGCTTCGAGGCCTACACCAGGCCCGAGCAGCGGCGCTTCGGCTATTACGCCATGCCGCTGCTGTGGGGATACGAGGTCATTGGCTGGGCCAATGTCAGCATGGCCGGTGATCGGCTGGACGTGAAACTGGGCTTCGTGAAGCAGCGGCCAAGCGATCCGGCGTTTCGTCGCAGTCTCGAGGCCGAGTTGGCCGGAATGGAGCTTTTCCTGGCCGGGGTGCGTCGGAAAATTTGACACTCCGCCCAGAGCCGCTCGGGCGTGAGCTGCTAAGTGTCTGAATTGGCATGGCTAATATCCGCGGCACAAGGTTTGCGTAAGCGTGGACAGCTGGGGATCCTTGAGGGCTGTCCAAATGACCAATGAGAAGATCGCCACTGCCAAGATCGTCTGTATTGCCGCGGCCGCTCTGCTCGCCGTCAGCGTCCGCAGCGCCGACGCCGCCAACACCGCAAACCTCATCCTCAATGGCTCGTTCGAGACGCCCAACGTGGGAACCGGCTATGGCATCTTCCCGAATGGCGCCGTCCCCGGCTGGACCAGCAACAACAACGAGACGGAGATCGACTTCTCGATCGTGGTCATGCCGACCAACTTCGATGGCTGCTGCCAGAGCATGGAGGTCGACGGCAACACCTTCGACACGATTTCGCAGACCGTGAGCGGACTAACGATCGGCCAACCGTACACGCTGTCATGGGGGTACGGGGATCGCCCCGGCTCGGGTCCGCAGCAGCTCGACGTTCGGTTCGGCGGTAATCTGGTCAAGACCGATATTGGTTCCGGATCCGGTGCGTGGACGCCCAACACGGTCACCGTGACGGCGACCGCCGCCAGCGAGCTACTGAGCTTTGCTGCTGTCAATACAAGCAGCATTGGCGGCGCCCCCGCGGTCGGCAACGAGATCGATGCCGTCAGTCTGACCACCACCACAGCGGTTCCCGAGCCGGCCACGCTGCTGCTGCTCGGGTCGGGCTTGCTCGGACTGGGTCTGCTGCGTCGCAGGCGGTTGATGTAATTGCCATAGAGGTTGTCCCGCTGACCACAGGAAGGCGGCAGACACTCCCTCCCATCATTCGATCTCAAGCCCTTGCTTCGACCGGGTGGTCGGGGTCAAGCCTCGCGAAGCGACCGCCGCAGGCGGCTTGGGCTTGAGGCCGGTCACCCGGTCGCAAGCACAATAGCCGATCGAAGGTGGGACAACGTCCTTGGTAACGACACCTAGGGCGCGATCACTTGAGCGGAATCGTCAGAAAACCTAAATCGCGCCCTATCTTACGGAGTTGCTCCAGCCCGTGACATTGGCGCCGCTGGCGGGTGGCGGGCCGCATTCCCCAAGGCGCGTCCCGGCGCTACGCTGCCACGACACCCTGGGCCACGCGCATGTCGCCGAAGATCGGATACCTGCTGCCTACCCGCGAGCAGATCATGGAGGGTCGGCACGACGCTGCCTCGCTGTTGGCGCTGGCAGACCGTGCGGCGACGTTGGGTTACGACTCGATCTGGGTTGGCGATTCTGTACTGGCGCGACCACGGCATGATCCTCTGACCCTGCTTGCCGCCGTCGCCGCCCGGGTCCCACGCGCGACGCTGGGGACCGCGGTGCTGCTCCCGGCGCTGCGCAATCCGGTGCTGCTCGCCCATCAGGTGGCCACGCTGGATCAGATCTCGGAGGGACGTTTCGTTTTGGGCGTTGGCATTGCCCGGGACGTGCCGAACATCCGAGCCGAGTTCGCCGCCTGTGGCGTGCCGTTCGAAAAGCGCGTCGGGCGCATGATGGAGGGGCTGCGCCTGTGCCGCGCGTTCTGGCGCGGGGAGCCGGTGGACTGGGACGGGCGCTGGCCGGTGCGGGGCGGCGTACTGGCGCCGGTGCCGCATCGGCCGGGCGGCCCACCCATCTGGATCGGCGGCAACTCGCCTGCGAGTTTGCAGCGGGTCGGCAAGTGGTTTGACGGCTGGTTCCCCAACGCGCCGGAACCAGCGGCATTCGCCAGCCAGTTGGCTGAAATTCAGGCGACAGCCCGATCGGCGGGTCGTGATCCCGCGCAACTTTCGGCCGCGATGTACCTGACGCTCTCGATCGATGATGACGCCGCGCATGCGAATGCCCGGATGGATGCATTCCTGGAAGGCTACTACGGCGCGCCGGCCGAGGTTCTGCGTCGACGGCAGGCCGTGTATTCCGGGCCTCTCCATGGTGCCGAGAGTTGGCTGGATGGCTACGCGAGCGCCGGTGCTACGGACCTGATCTTGCGCTTCGCCGGCGACCACTCTCGGCACCTGGAAATGTTGGCGAAAATACTCGGCACGCCTGCTCGGTGATGCCCGCCGCCCGCGCCTGGCCGGCGATGCGCTAGAGCAGGAGACATTCACTCCTTCCTCGGTTGATTAGGCGGTAAACTCATAAGCTCGGAGCCACAGCCGCATCGAGGCGAGTTGGATCATGGCGAGGAAGTTGGCGGCGAGCTTGTCGTAGCAGGTAGCGACACGGCGGAAGTGCTTCAGCTTCGAGAAGAAGCGCTCGATCAGGTTGCGCTCGCGGTAGAGGCGCTTGCTAAAGCAGGGTTTCCAGCGCCGGTTGCTCTTGGGCGGGATGTTTAGGCGTGGCGCGCCTGGTCTTGGATCAGCTCGCGGATGCGATCGGCGTCGTAGGCCTTGTCGGCCAGTACGATGGTGTGAGGACCGAGATGGTTGAGCAACGTGTCCGCGATCTGCCCGTCATGCGCCTGCCCTGCCGTCAGGCCGAGCCGGATCGGGAGCCCCTGCGCGTCGACGACGACGTGGATCTTGGTCGTGAGCCCGCCCCGGGAGCGACCGAGACAGTGATCTGCACCCCCCTTTTTGCCGTCGCGGCCTGCTGATGGACCCGAACGGAGGTGCTGTCGATCATCTGGATGTCGCCGTCGTGCGCGACGGTGATGGCGTCCATCAGCCGGTCCCACACGCCGGCTCTCCGCCATCGCACGAAGCGGTTGTAACAGGTGGTGCGTGGGCCATAGCGCTCCGGCAGGTCGCGCCACGGTGCACCCGACCGCATACCCAGAAGATGCCGTTCAGCACGCGGCGGTCATCGACGCGTGGCACGCCTCGCGGCTTGTTGGGCAGCAGCGGCTCAATAACGTACCACTCGAAGTCGGTCAGATCGTATCGGCTCATGCCGATGCTGAATTCAGGGTTCCACCCGATGGCAAGATCGCCAGCTTATCACCGCGCTATCACGCCACAATGCTCACTATGATTCAAATCGCTCCAGAGAGGAAGGCAATGCGGACATCACTCTACGACCTCAGCGTGCCGACCTTCCTGCAAACCGTAAGATCCATCGGAGGCTTTCTCGACCGTGCGGCCACCCACTTTTCAAACACCGGTGTCGATCCCGATAATTTCGTGAACACCCGCCTCTTCGACGACATGGCACCATTTTATTTTCAGATCGAAGCGGCATGGCATCATTCCGTATGGGGGGTCGAGGCTCTCAAGACCGGCGCGTTCACCCCTCCCGCCTTGGTCGGACCTGTTCCCTTCACTGACCTACAGGCGATCATCGGCAATGCAGAAACGGCGCTGGAGGCGTTCGTCCCCGAAGATATCAACGACTGCGCGGGCAAGCACCTAGACCTCCAGATCGGCCCGCGACGGCTTGCTTTCACGTCGGAGACCTTCATCCTCTCTTTCTCTCTGCCAAACTTCCATTTCCACGCCGTCACCGCATACAACATCCTGCGCTCGCGAGGCGTGCCGCTCGGTAAACGTGATTACGAGGGTCGGCTGCGCACCAGTTCAGTTTGAGCCGAAATCTGGTCTCCAGCAAAGGGACCATTGCCACTCGAAAACCGCGACCACCCGCCTTTTATGAGTTCACGGCCTAGTACCGCTGCACAGCGGTTTTGACTGGTTGAGCACGGGCATCGCACACGACCCGAAGCGATTTCACGCGGAATCTTGGAGCTGCCGATTTGGGTGGAAAGCGGACTTTCATTTATTCGCAGACGCTCAGCTAATCGTCCCAATGGACAACCTATGGTGGCCCGTATTGATCGCGGTATAATCGACGCGGAAGGTCGGTCCCAACGAGGTCAGCGAAATGAGCACGACGTCCGACAACACGGTAGCCGATCCCGAACGCATAATAGCCGATCTGCAACATCAACTTGCCGAGTGCAAAGCCGAACGGGACGAGGCGCTCGAGCAGCAGACCGCGATCGCCGAGGTATTGGGAGCTATCAATGCTTCGCCAGGCGACCTCACACCGGTTTTCGATGCGATACTCGATAGGGCAATGCGCCTTTGTCGCGCCGTATTTGGCTTGCTTTACACGCGTGACGCTGACCATTTGCAACTTGCCGCGCACAAGGGCGTGCCCTCAATCTTTGCCGAACTCCGACGAGAACATGGGTTGAAACCGCTCACAGGGGGAGATCTTGAGCGAGCATATGATACCAAACGACCAGTTCAGGTCTTGGATGTAGCCGCCCCGAGGGTTCATGAACACCAGAGGACCCGCCAGTTTGTGATTGCCGAACTGGGCGGAGCACGTACGCTCCTGGCCGCGCCGCTGGTTAAGGACGAGAACGCGATCGGTCACATCGCACTCTATCGGCGGGAAGTCGAGGCATTCACGGACCGGCAAGTAGCCCTGCTACAGAGCTTCGCCGCCCAAGCTGTAGTGGCGATGGAGAACGCGCGGTTGTTTACCGAGACGCGCGAGGCCCTGGAGCAGCAGACCGCGACTGCGGAGGTGCTCGGGGTGATCAATTCCTCTCCGGGTGATCTGGCGCCGGTTTTCGACACGATGCTGGAAAGGGCAGTCCACTTGTGCAATGCGGGGTTTGGTGCATTGCACACTTTTGATGGCGAAGCCGCACACACTGTCGCAGTACATAACCTGCCACAGCCCTTCGCCGAGTACCACTGGGCCGAGCTGCGCCGGTTCCATCCCGCGGGATTATTCGGTAGAGCAATTCACCAGCGGCGTACAACACATGTCGCAGACGCTGCGGCAGAGGAGTCTTACCTCGTTGGAGTTCCAACGGCCGTCGCCGCCGTCGAACTGGGTGGCGTCCGAACACTGATTCATGTGCCGCTGATCAAAGAAGATCATGTACTCGGTGTTTTTTCAATATGTCGCCATGAAGTGCGGCCGTTTTCGGATAAGCAGATCGCGCTGCTGCAGAATTTCGCGGCGCAGGCGGTGATCGCGATGGAGAATGCGCGGCTGATCAGCGAGCTGCGAGAGCGCACTGAACAAGTAGCGGAGCTGAACCGAGGCCTCGAATTGCAGGTCGCCGAACAGGTCGAAGAGTTAAGGCGGGTCGGACGACTGAAGCGGTTCCTCGCGCCGCAGCTCGCAGAACTGATCGTCTCGCAACGCAACGAGAAGATCCTCGAAAGCCATCGCCGCGAGATCGTCGTCGTGTTCTGCGATTTGCGCGGCTACACCGCCTTCACCGAGACCGCCGAGCCTGAGGAAGTCCTCGATTTGCTGCGGGAATACCACGGTGCGCTGGGGCCGCTCGTCAGCCAGTTTGAGGGCACGCTCGACCAATTCTCAGGCGACGGGATCATGGTGTTCTTTAACGACCCCGTGCCGATCCCGGACCCGGCTGTGCGCGCGATCAGCATGGCCGTGGCAATGCGCGAGGCGGCTGGCACGCTGATCGCCGACTGGCGAGAGCGTGGTCGCGATTTAGGCTTTGGCGCCGGTATCGCGCAAGGCTATGCGACGCTGGGGCAGATCGGGTTCTCCGAGCGTTCCGGCTATACGGCGATCGGTACGGTGTGCAATGTCGCTGCCCGCCTTTGTGCTGAGGCCAAGGACGGCCAAATCCTGCTCAGTCAGCGCGTCAATGTCGCGCTAAGGGGAAAAGTTGTAACCGAACAGGTTGGCCCGCTCGCCCTCAAGGGCCTTACCCAGCCCACCGTGGCCTACAACGTGCCACTCGCGGCGAACCAACCCGCTCTTCGGGTCATCGAAGGAGGTCCACAAAGTCATTAAGTTGGCTGTCGGATGCCCTCGTCGGGCCACTCCCTTAATGACGGCAGTGGGTCCGGAAGCGGCTGTAGCGCGCTGGCCACCCCACGCCTGATTACCCCGACCGCGGACGCCCTCATGCAACCGGTCAAAACTTCTGTGCTGAGGTACTAGTTCGTGTGAAGCTTGCCGCCTGAAATCTCCAGGCTCTGCCTTCCTGCCTCAGAACGTGCAGGTAGTTTCCATTGCTCTGTGTGCTCCCGCCGTCTTTGGACGGGATCGTCACCGTATATGGCCCCGCCACCCAGGCCATCTGATTATCGATTTGAATATGGTCGATCTTGTGCTCGAATTTTACACCGAGCTTTAAATCATCGGCGAAGTGCTCGTCTCGTCGTGCCTTGTCTGTCGTGAGGCCGCGAACGCTGATCTCGATCGCATCCGCACGCCATAGCTCTATGGCCGTCGGGAGATCGCCACTATTGAATGCCGCAAAGTACTTGTCGATCATTGCCTGTACCGGCGCATCGCTTATCCCTTGGGCCGACGCGGGTAGTGCGAACGTTGCGGACCACGACGATACAGGCTGCTGCATGGAACCGCGTCATCGTCGTTGCTCCTCCCTTCCATGTTGTCTTTGCTACGTTACCGTTCGCCTCTGGTATGGGCAAACTGTCCCATCGCGTTTTCATGGCCTGCATCCGGTTCTTTTGCCAATGGCACGAGTAACGAGGCAAAAGTTTGCGCTTGTTTTTTCGCACACGGAGCAGCGTGAGCGCCCAAGGATGCGCTCACGCTGCTCCAGCCCGTTGTCTTTTTCGCTTAGTTCAGACCTCCGGCGATTCCGCCTTCGGCGGTCACCCTCTAGCAGGGTGCTTGTCGCTCTCGCCGCAATACTCGTCTGGACTCTGGTCCATGGCGACTGCGCCGCGCAGTCGCGTACGATACCCGAGGCGAAGCCGCTTGAAACCGCACTCGACGTTCAGCCGCCGGGCGAGCCGCCCCGGCGCCTGACGCTGGCGGAGGCGCTGCGCAGACTCAAGGTGCCATCCGTCAGTGTGGCTTTGATCAGCGAGGATCGGGTCGATTGGGCCGCGGCCTATGGCGGCGCGTCCCCGCAAACCGCCTACCAGGCCGGCTCCATGTCCAAGACCGTGGCCGCCGTTGCGGCGCTCCGGCTGGTGCAGGAAGGGCGGCTTGCCCTTGATCGCGACGTCAACACCGAGTTGACGTCCTGGCACATCCCACGCACTCCGCTGACCCGCCACCACCCGGTCACCCTGCGATGGCTTCTGAGCATGGCAGCCGGGATCAACGTTCCGGGCTATGTGGGTTATGCGCGCGATGCACCTCTTCCGAGCCTGGTGCAGATCCTCCGCGGTGTCCCCCCGGCCAACTCCCCGCCCGTGCATGTGACCCGGGTGCCGGGTAGGGGCTACGACTACTCAGGCGGCGGGTTCGAAATTGTCCAGGCCCTGGTCCAGGACGCGACCCGACAGCCGTTCGCCGATGTGGTGCGCGACCTTGTCCTGCAGCCCGCCGGCATGGACGACAGTTTCTTCGGGCAACGTCCGACTGCGCCGGGCGAGCAGATGGCCACGGGACACCTGTCGAGCGGGACCGAGGTGCCGGGTGGCTGGCGCGTCATGCCGGAGGCGGCGGCGGGAGGCATGTGGTCCACGCCGACGGACCTTGCCCGGCTGCTGATCGCGATCTCCAGGTCCTACAAGGGCGCGGACGATACGCTACTTAGCCAGGCGATGGCGCAAGAGATGCTACGGCGGCAGAACCACGGCCCTTATGGGCTGGGCGCCGCAGTCAGCGGAACTGGGCGGTCGCTCGTGCTGATGAAGCGCGGCCAGAATGTCGGCTATCAGGGCTACATGCTGATTTTCCCCGCGACGGGGCAGGGCATTGTGGTCATGGCCAACTCGGATAACGGCACCGTCCTGGCCTCGGCCATCATCCGCCGGGCCGCAGCCGTGTTCCATTGGCCAAAGCTCGGGGAATTGCACGATTAGCTTCGCGACCCGGCATCTGACATAGTGCGCCGATCGCCAACGGCAGGACTGCATTGCATGAATGACAATCCGGCTTCGGTGGCAGTCACCCCCATCGGGCTGAACCACCTTGTGCTGAATGTGCGCGACATCGAGGCCTCACACCGGTTCTGGACCCAGATGCTTGGCTTCCGACAGGTCGGCGAGGTGCCGCCGGGGCTTGGCGGAGTGCGGCGCGGCGCCATGCGGTTTTATAGCGGTGTCCGCGACGGCAAGGTGCACCACCACGACATCGCGCTGGTCGACACGCCGGACATGACATTGCCCACCGGACCCAATCCGATCGGCCACATTGCGATCGCCCTCCCGGACCGGGAGGCCTGGTTGCGGCAGCTCGCTTTCCTGCAAAGCCACGGTGTGGCGTTCGAGCGCCGCGTCGAGCACGGCATGACACACAGTGTCTACATCCGCGACCCGAACGGTTACAGCGTCGAACTGCTCTACGAGCTGCCGCGCGAGACCTGGGAGGCCGACATCAACGCCGCGCTGAACCACTATGTGGCGCTGCCGACCGAAGGGGGCGAGGCGCTGCAGGATCGTGCGGAGTATCCGGCGTTCGGTGGGTAACCGCTGCTCGGAGAGGACAACGCGCAGGGCGCGCGGCCGGTCAGCCACCAGGCTGGCAGAACCCGGTCAGGAGCAGGGTGAGGGCGGAAGAATGCGCGCCTCCGCCCTCCTTCGTGATGCCAGCGCTACCGCGTCGGCCGCGGCGGGCTCACGGTATAATCATAGAACCCGCGCTTTGCTTTCCGTCCCAGCCAGCCGGCCTCCACGTACTTTACCAACAGCGGGCACGGCCGGTACTTGGAATTGGAGAGCCCTTCGTATAGCACCTGCATGATCGACAGGCAGGTATCCAGTCCGATGAAGTCGGCCAGTTCCAAAGGCCCCATCGGATGGTTCGCCCCGAGCCGCATCGAGGTATCGATGCCCGACACCGATCCCACCCCTTCATACAGCGCGTAGACCGCCTCGTTGATCATCGGCACCAGAATGCGGTTGACGATGAACGCAGGGAAATCCTCCGCCACCGCCGCGGTCTTCCCGAGCTTGTCGGCCAACGCGCGGACCGCCTGGAAGGTCGGCTCGTCGGTGGCGATGCCACGGATGATCTCTACCAGCTTCATCACCGGCACCGGGTTCATGAAGTGCATGCCGATGAATTTTTCCGGCCGATCGGTCGCCGCCCCCAATCGGGTAATCGAGATCGACGATGTATTCGATGCCAGCATACAGGCCGGCTTGAGGTGTGGGGTCAGCAGTCCATAGATCGCGAGCTTGGTCGCTTCCTTCTCTGTCGCCGCCTCGACGACGAAATCGGCATCCCCCAGTTCGGCGTAGTCCAGGCTGGTGCGGATGCGCGCCAATGCCTCGAGTTTGTCTTCCTCGGCGATCAGCTTGCGGTTCACCTGCCGGTCCATGTTGCGGGTGATGGTCTTCATCGCGGCATCGAGCGCGCTCGACTTCACGTCCAGCATGGTCACGTCCAGGCCCGCCAGCGCGCAGACATGCGCGATACCGTTGCCCATTTGCCCCGCGCCGATCACCCCCACGCGCGCAATCTCTTGCGGCTCCGCCAGCAGGGCGCCGGCAACCGGGGCAGGCTTGACTTCGACATTCATTAGGAGCGCTCCAGTTCCTCTTTCAGCTCGGGCAGAGCCTTGAACAGATCAGCCACCAGGCCGTAGTCGGCGACCTGGAAGATGGGCGCTTCCTCGTCTTTGTTGATCGCCACGATCACCTTGCTGTCCTTCATCCCCGCCAGGTGCTGGATGGCACCGGAGATCCCGACAGCAATGTAAAGTTCCGGGGCGACGATCTTCCCGGTCTGTCCCACCTGATAGTCGTTCGGGACAAAACCGGCATCCACCGCGGCCCGGGAGGCCCCGACCGCAGCGCCTAACTTATCAGCAATTGGTTCTATAAGGTTAAAATTCTCGCCGGACTGCATGCCGCGCCCGCCGGAGATCACCACGCGGGCCGCGGTCAGTTCAGGCCGTTCGCTCTTCGACAACTCGGCTGAGACAAAGCGTGACATTGCCGGCAGGTCGGGGAGGTTCACCGCCTCGACCGGCGCGTTGCCGCCTTCGGCCGGGACCGGATCGAAGCTCGCCGCCCGGACCGTGATCACCTTCTTGGAGTCCGATGACTTCACCGTCGCCATACCGTTGCCGGCGTAGATCGGCCGCACGAACGTGTCGGCGTCCACCACCTCGGCAATGTCACTGATCGGCTGCACATCCAGCAGCGCGGCGACACGCGGCATGATGTTCTTGCCCACCGCGGTGGTCGCCGCCAGCAGGTGGTCGTAATTCGGCGCCAGCGCGACCAGAAGTGCCGCGGTCGGTTCGGCGAGCAGGTGATCGAGCGCCGGGGCGTCCGCGGTCAGCACCTTGGCCACTCCTGGCAGCTTCGTCGCGGCCTGTGCCCCGGCCTCGACCCCGCCCCCGGCGATCAATGCATGGACCTCGCCCAGTTTCTGCGCGGCGGCGACGGCGCTGCGCGACGGCTGCTTGATCCCCGTGGCGTCGAACTCCAGCAGAACCAGTGCCGTCATCGCTCAGATCACCTTCGCTTCGGTCTTCAGCTTCGACACCAGCTCGGCCACCGAGCCTACCTTCACCCCAGCCTTCCGTTTTGGCGGCTCCGAGACCTTCAGCGTCGTCAGCCGAGGCGCGGGATCCACACCCAGATCGGCTGGCTTCAGATGGTCGATCGGCTTCTTGCGAGCCTTCATGATATTGGGCAGCGACGCATACCGAGGCTCGTTCAGCCGCAGGTCCGTGGTGACGATGGCCGGCAAGGTCAACGCGACGGTTTCCAGCCCGCCATCCACTTCGCGCGTAACCGTGATGCTGTCGCCTTCGATTGTGATCTTCGAAGCGAACGTGCCCTGCGGCCAGCCAAGCAGCGCGGCGAGCATCTGGCCGGTCGCGCTCATGTCATCGTCGATTGCCTGCTTGCCCAGGATGATCAGCTTTGGCTGCTCCTTCTCGGCGATCGCCTTCAACAGCTTGGCGACTGCGAGCGGCTGCAACTCAGCATCGGTCTCTACCAGAATGCCCCGATCGGCGCCCATCGCCAGCGCGGTGCGGATGGTCTCGGCGCATTGCGGAACGCCCAGCGAGACCGCGATGATTTCCGTGGCAGTGCCCTTTTCCTTCAGCCGCACCGCTTCCTCGACGCCGATCTCGTCGAACGGGTTCATCGACATCTTTACGCCCGCGGTCTCGACACCGGATCCGTCCGCCTTCACGCGGACCTTTACGTTGTAGTCGACCACCCGCTTCACCGGGACCAGTATCTTCATGAGGCCATATCCAGGAATGTTGCGCGTCCGCGCGGCCGCACGTTCGACCGTTCGCACCTGCAATAGAGGGCGCGGACGATATGCAGCGGCCGGAACGCTGTCAAACAGGCGGTTGGCAAACGCCGGCTCAAGAGCGCAGCAGCGTCATCAGCAGCAGGAATAGCAGCAATGCTGCGCCCTGCAGGATGACCCGCCACCGCATGAGCTGGTTGGAGCGCGCCGGATCGCCGCCGCCGCGGGCCAGGCCGACCAGCCCGGCGAACAGCACGCCCAGCGTGGCAAACATCAGCAGTGCCACACAGAGCGCGAGAAACGTCTTCATCGACCAGATGTAGGGCACCTCGACCCTCGGCCCAAGCCTCCGCCCCTTTCTCGCCCGATCTCGCATGCTCGTGTACAGGGCGGCCCATGCGACACTTACGCCTTCCGATCCTCGCCTGTCTTCTGGCATGCCTGTGCCTCGCACCTGCCGGCGCCCAGGTCACGCGCGATGAGGCCCAGCACACGCTCGACGTGCTGCAGGACCCGGCCAAGCGCGACCAGCTGATCACGACGCTCAAGACGATCGCACAGGCAGAGCCGCAGCCGGCGAGCTCCGCCACTGTCGCGCCCAACAGCCTGGGCGCCGAAGTGCTGGTCAACGCATCGGGCTTTCTCAGCCGGCTGTCCGCCCAGGCAATCGCGACCTTCGGAGCGATCCGAAGCATTCCGCTGCTCTGGATCTGGCTCAAGGGGATAGCGACCGATTTGTGGGCGCATGGCGTGCTGTTGGATAGCGGGTGGCGGCTCGTCTTGGTCCTGCTGCTCGGTCTGGTTGTGCAGTGGGGACTGAGCCGCGCCGTCAATCGGCCGATCCTGGCGCTGATCCGCCACGCTCCGAACGGCAATCACGCCGTGGAGGAGGAAGACGTCGAGGCACGCGCCGAGAGGGGTGAAACCGAACCGCCCCACCGGCGCCGGTTGGCGGCACTCACGCTGCTGCGCCGCATCCCTCTGGTGCTGACTAGGCTGTTCCTCGAACTCGTGCCGGTATTCGGGTTCCTTGCGGTCACCCACCTGCTTGCGGCCACGTCGCTGGGCGGAACCGATGTGACGCGCCTTGTGCTTCTGGCGGTCATCGATGCCTATGCGCTCTGCTCGGCGTTGCTGTGTGTCGCGCGCATGATGTTCTCGCCGGCTGCGAGGCGACTGCGGCTGCTCGCCATCCGGGACGATACCGCCGGTTATGCTATGCGCTGGTCACGCAGGATCATCGTGGTCGGCGTGTTCGGGTACGCGGCGGCCGAGGTCGGGCTGCTCCTCGGCATGTCGGACACGGCACACGATGGCCTGCTGAAGGCGGTCGCCCTGGTGAACCACGTCCTGCTGGGCATCGTCGTGGTGCAGAAGCGCCGCCCCGTCGGCGCCTGGTTGCGCGCCCCGCAGGGCACCACCGGCCTTCTTGCCGTGCTGCGCAACTGGCTGGCAGGCGTCTGGCACTGGCTGGCGCTGATGCTGCTTGCGGGGCTGTGGCTAGGCTGGGTGCTCGAAGCGCCGAATGGCTATGCCGAGATGCTGCGCTACTTCTTCAGCATTGTGGCGGTTGCCATCGCCACGCGCTTCCTGCTGATACTTCTACTGGGCGCGCTCGATCGGGCACTGGTGCTAAACCCCGAAACCATGGCGCGTTATCCCGGTCTGCAGACGCGGATCGCACTTTATCATCCCGTATTGGTCAGCACGGTGCGGGTTTTGGTGCTGATCCTGGCTGCCATGGCGCTGCTGCAACTATGGGGCCTGGGTGCCTTCAACTGGCTGTTTGCCAGCATGCTGGGCCAGCACCTGGTCTCCACCTTGGTCACTCTTGTCATCACCACGCTGATCGCCATCGCCGTGTGGGAAGCGGTGAACAGCGCCATCGAGCGCCACCTCGCGCGCCTGACGCGCGATGCACAGTCGGCGCGGTCAGCGCGGCTGCGCACCCTGCTGCCGCTGCTGCGCACCACGCTGATGATCACCATTCTGATCGTCGGCGGCATGATGGTGCTGTCCGAGGTCGGCGTGAACATAGGCCCGCTGCTGGCCGGTGCCGGCATCGTTGGGGTCGCGGTCGGCTTCGGTTCGCAGAAACTGGTGCAAGACCTGATCACCGGCGTCTTTCTGCTCTTGGAGAACGCCATGCAGGTCGGTGACTCGGTCACCGTCTCGGGCCTTGCCGGTACAGTGGAGAACCTGTCGGTTCGCACCATCCGGCTGCGTGCCGCCGACGGCTCGGTCCACATCATTCCGTTCAGTTCGGTGACCACGGTCACCAACGTGAACCGCGGCCTGGGCAACGCTTCGGTGAATGTCTGCGTTGCCGCGAGTGAGGATACCGACCGAGTGGCTGACGTGCTGAAGGAGATCGTCGCCGGCCTGCGTGCCGATAACGAGTTCGCCCCCCGCATGTTGAGCGACTTGCAGCTGTGGGGCGTGGACAAGCTGGACGGCGCGTCGGTGACCATCGCAGGCCAAGTGGTCTGCACGGATTCCGGCCGATGGAACGTGCAGCGTGAGTTCAATCGGCGGATGAAGCAGCGGTTCCAGGAGCTGGGCATCCGGCTCTACAACCCGATGCAGTACGTGATCAACATGCAGCAGATCAGCGACAAGATGGCGGAATGAAGCAGTTGGCGCGGATGCTGGCCTCGGAAGGCTTTGCCTTCATGCGCGGGGCGGATACTCGGGCGCTGCTGGGCCCCATGCCGGACTGGGCGGCGTTTGCCGCGAGCTGGAACGATCTCGGGCTCGACACCTACATGGAGGATGGCGGGCGCTACCGCAAACGCCGCCATGCCACGTTCGGCGCCCGCGCCGGCGAGCCGATCTATCGCAAGCCACACCAGCCGCATTACCAGAGCCGCGACTACAACACGCTGAACGGCGGGGTCGAGCGCTGGTTTGCCCCGGTACTGCCGGAGATCGCCTCGGGCCGCAGCATGACCACGATCCTGGCGACCTGCCGCGGCGTGTTCGAGAGCCTCGCGCCGACCCGCGACTGGCACATCGAGGTCCACCAATTCCGCATCGAGGCGCGCAGCGGCGAACAGGGCCGCCCTACGCCCGAGGGCATGCACCGCGACGGTGTGGACTACGTGCTGGTGCTGCTGATCGGCCGCCGCAACATCAAAAGCGGCGTCACCTCGATCCGCGGCACCGATGGCCGCGACCTGGGCAATTTCACCCTGACGGAGCCGTGCGACGCTGCGTGGGTCGACGACCACCGGGTGCTGCACGGCGTAACGCCGGTTGAGCCGATAGACCCGACCGAGCCCGGCTTCCGCGACGTGCTGGTGGTGACCTTTCGGCGAGAGGAGAGCCAGGTTGGCGGGTGATCGGTGGGAGCAACTGGGTTGCTTGCGGTCCGCAGTTGTTGCATGGCGATCACCAGATCCGCTGCACCCCGTATAGATCGAACACGGCATCCGGCGTGACCATCAGCAGGTTTTCCGTCAAGCCTTGGGCGATCAGCATCCGATCGAACGGGTCGCGATGATGCAGCGGCAGACCTGCAGCGTGCAGAGCGTGGTCAATGCCGATCGGCAGCTGATCGAACCCATGCGCGTCGATGACCTTCACAAAGGTGCTGGCCAGCCCGGCAAACTCCGGCTGCTTGC
The DNA here is from genome assembly GCA_963758595.1 of uncultured Alphaproteobacteria bacterium. Lineage (GTDB taxonomy): Bacteria > Pseudomonadota > Alphaproteobacteria > Acetobacterales > Acetobacteraceae > JAMXLO01. The sequence goes on along the minus strand of CAVWWB010000014.1, from coordinate 202,584 downwards.
CGGATCGCCATTTGGTCATGACCTCCCAGGCGCTGGCGGCGCTGACGAACGTGTTGTCGGCATTTTCGATGGCGCGCCGTGCGGCGTCGGTAATGTTACTGCCTAGATCCCACCAGTAGAACGCGCAGGTATCCAGGAGCAGGCGCATCATTCGCCATAGAACTCTCTGGTCTCCTCGTCGCTTAGAGGTGCAAAAGCCTCTGGCCCGACAGGCGGAAAACTACCGGCGTTGAGGCCGTACACCGGTCGCTTTCTTGGGCCGATATAGAGCAACTTGATGACGGGTAGGTTGTTCTTGGTGATAATTACTGTCTCACCCTGTTCGGCGAAGGCGATCAGCTTGGAGAGCTGGTTCCTCGCGTCATAGATGCTGACTTCGTGCTTCATCGGGCCGATCTGGCTAGGTGATTAGCCAAATAGCTGTGCACCTTTGCCCAGATATCAAGGCTTCGGGGGCGCCTCCGCCAAGGACCGGTCAGAGTCCTGTCAAGGCCCGCCACTTCGGTGCAGCATCAGCATCAGGGCCTGGCGTAGGCGCAGGATCCCGCCACGGGTCTGGCCTTGGTCGCACATGCGCTGTCCCTCGCTCGACAGATAGGCCACCTCCTGTGGTGGCGGTGTGCCAGCCAGCCGGACCATTTCGCTCACGCGATCTAGCAGTTGCAGGCAGTATTGCGGGGTGTCGCTGGTAACCTGCTGCGGCTGCGGCGACTGACCCGCCACGGGCAAGGCACCGAGCCACACCACGGCCGCACCAATCCCGACTGTCAGCATGAGCGGACGCATGCCCGCCACTATCGCTCAGCTCCCCTCTCTCTCCGGTGTTGACTGCATGACAATGGCGTTAGCCCGTGAGCGTCAGCCGTGCGGCACGTGTTCATCGTGTCCCGCGAGTGTCAGGACCGCCACCACGCCCGGGGCAGCGTCGAGAAGACGCAGACTGCCGCCGTGCAATTGCGCGACCGCCTGAACTAGCGCCAGGCCGAGCCCGGAGCCTGGCGTGTTGCGTGCCCGCTCGCCACGAAAGAACCGCTCGCCCGCTCGCTCCCGCTCCGCTTCGGGAATGCCGGGGCCCTGGTCGGCAACGGCGATCTCAACTCCCGCCCGGGTGGCTTGCGCCGACAAGGTCACGGCGGCCCCGGGCGGCGAGAACTTCACCGCGTTGTCCACCAGGTTCGCGACGGCCTGCTGGATCAATTCGCGATCGCCATAGGCCGGCAGCCGGTCCGGTGCCTGCACCGACAGAGCGATCCCCTTGTCCTCCGCCACCGCCCCATACAGTTCGGCCACATCGGCAAGCAGTGGTGCGACATCCAGGCTGGCGAATGCGGCACGGCGAGAGCCAGCCTCGATTTCCGCGATCCTGAGCAGCGCCTGGAACACCGCGACGATGCCGTCCAGATCGGCAATGGCGCGCTCGATCGCCGCCCGCAGTTCCGCCGCTGATCCGGCGTGCACCGCCGCGTCCTCGAGTCGGGTCCGTGCTCGGGTGATCGGCGTGCGCAGGTCATGGGCGATCGCGTTCGACACTTCGCGCACGCCCTCCATCAGCCGGGCCATCCGGTCCAGCATGTCGTTGATGGTTTCGGCAAGCTGATCGAACTCATCGCCACGGCCGGTCAGCTTGACCCGCTGGGTAAGGTCGCCGCCCGCGATCGCCATCGCGGTATCCGAGACATTGGCCAGCGCACGGCGGAACAGGCTGCGCACCACCAGCGCCCCGACGGTCGCCATGGCCAACACGACGAGCAACGCCCACAGCAGGGCGTCGGTCAGCAGCCGACGCAATTGGGCGCGGACCTGCACGTCGCGCCCGACCAGCAGGCGAAAATCGCCGGGTAGGGTGAAGGCTTGCACCAGCGCGAGCGAGCGAATGCCGGCGCGCTCGATCGGCAGCTCGTACCAGGCACCGCTCTCCACCGCGCCTTGCGGCCAGCGTTGCAGGTTGCCGGCAAGCCGCTGTCCCGACGGGCTCACCAGCAGATAGATCGCGTCATCTTCGACATTCTGCGCCAGCCTCTCGTCGATCGTAAGCATCAGAGCCGGGAGCTGTCCGCGCTCGAAGCGATCCGCCAGGCTCTGGGCGTCAGCCTGGATGGCCGCCGCGGTCTGCCGATCCAGCAGCCCCGCCGTGGACCACCACAGGAACAGCGCCAGGGCTGCGGCACTGGCCGAAAGCAGCAAGGCATAGATCACCGCGAACCGGACGCCTGCCGAACGCAGAAGCCTCCACGTCGCGGCGCCCGCAGCGGGACCGAGCGGACGCGCGAGAATCGAGAGCTGCGTCACGCACAAACCATGGACGAGGTCAGATTGACCTCATCCATGCTGCTTCTCTGTTTGAGCGCATGATGGCCGGGTCAAGCCCGGCCGCGTGTTCAGACCTACGGGCGATTTCGCCTGCGGTCATCACGCGCTCTTCTGTTTGAGCGCATGATTCAGACCTACGGGCGACTTCGCCTGCGGTCATCACGCGCTCTTCTGTTTGAGCGCATGATTCAGACCTACGGGCGACTTCGCCTGCGGTCATCACGCGCTCTCGGCGCGCAGCATGTAGCCGGCGTTGCGCACAGTGTGGATCAGCGGTGTCGGGAACGGCTTGTCCACCTTCTGACGCAGCCGCGAGACGTGCACGTCGATCACGTTGGTCTGCGGGTCGAAGTGGTAGTCCCACACCCCTTCCAGCAGCATGGTGCGGGTCACCACCTGGCCGGCGTGGCGCATCAGATATTCGAGCAACCGGAATTCCCGCGGTTGCAGGTCGATCTTCTGGCCGGCGCGCTTCACCTGTCGCGACAGCAGATCGAGCTCCAGGTCCTCCACCACCAGCTTGGTCACCGGCCCCTCGCCCTTACCGCGGCGGGCCAGCGCCTCGACACGCGCCAGCAACTCGGCGAAGGCGAACGGCTTGGTCAGGTAGTCATCGCCGCCCGCCTTCAGCCCACGTACCCGCTCATCGACATCGGCCAGTGCCGAGAGGATCAGCACCGGCACGGTGTTCTTCTGGGCGCGCAGGGTCTCCAGCAGGCGAATCCCGTCGATCCCACCAGGCAGCATGCGGTCCAGGATCACCGCATCGAACGCCTCGCTCGCCGCCATGAACAGGCCGTCACGCCCGTTGTCTGCCAGCTCCACGACGTGGCCAGCCTCCTTCAGCCCTCGGACCACGAAGGCACCAACGTCCTTGTCGTCTTCCACCACCAGGATGCGCATGAGCTTGCTCCTTACAGCCGGCCCCTTCGGGGGGCCGGAGGCCAACGGTGACCGGAACATCGACTTGGCGGCCCTGCCGGCGCACCGAAAGGGTGACGCTGCTCCCCGGCGACACCGCCGCCACCGAGCGGATCAGGCTGCGCGCGCTCTCGATCCGCTCTCCATTCAGGTCAGGATCATGTCGCCGGCGCGCAAACCGGCGCGCGCGGCGGGGCTGGTACGCTCGACGCTGGCGATCATCACCGCGTTCTGGGAATCGTCAACCGAGACGCCGAGCCAGCCACGTTCGATCCGGCCATTGGCGCGCAACTGGTTGATGATCGGCATCACCAGCTCGCTTGGCGTGGCGAAACCGATACCGACCGAGCCGCCGGATGGCGACACGATCGCTGTGCTGATCGCAATCACCTGGCCGTCCATGTTGAAAATCGGCCCGCCGGAATTGCCCGGATTGATCGGTGCATCGAGCTGCAGGAAATTGTCGAACGGTCCGGCGCCCAGATCCCGCCCGCGCGCCGATACGATGCCCGCAGTGACCGAACCGCCCAGACCGAACGGATTGCCACCCGCCAACACCCAGTCGCCGACCTCCACCTGACGCGAGTCACCGAACGGAACCGCGGGCAGCGCGCCTGGCGCCTGCACCTTGATCAGCGCGACGTCGGTCAGCTCGTCGGTGCCGATCACCCGCGCCGGCAGGCGTGTCCCGTCGGTCAGCGAGACCTGGATCTTGTCCGCATGGCCAACGACGTGGTTGTTGGTGACGATCAGCCCGGACGGATCGATAATGAAGCCCGAGCCGGCGCCGATCGCCTGCTCGCGCCGATTACCGAACCGACGGCGAAACTCCCGACCGAGTGGCGTGTCACGCAGTTCCGGCGGCAGCTCGCTCAGCACGTCTCCGCCGCTGACGGTCTCGGTCACCGCGATGTTTACGACCGCAGGCAGCACGCGCTTGACCAATGGGGCGAAACTATCCGGTGTCGAACGCGCCACGGCGCTGCCTGGTGCACCCGAACAGGCACTGACAAGCAGGGCGAGGAACAGCACCGCTAGCCGGGGTCTCCTGGAGGATTGCCGCCGCGACATCATCGGAATTTAGGTCTCCCCCGACCGGATTGCTTCACAAGCACATTTGCTTCACAGGACATGGCACGCTGTCACGGCAGCAACAAGAATTGCCCGCGCTCAGAGTTTGGTCAGTGCCACGCGGCTCGGGTCTTCTGGCCAGGCGTGTTTGGGATAGCGGCCCAGCATGTCGCGACGCACATCGGCCCAGGCGCCGCGCCAGAAACCGGCGAGGTCGCCGATCACTGCGACCGGCCGCCCGGCCGGCGACAGCAGCGCGAGCCGCAATGGCACCCGTCCACCCGCCAGCGGTGGTGTCTGCGTGACACCATAGAAGGCCTGGGCGCGGGCGGCCGCCACCGGCACCGGCTGGGTGTAGTCGATCGGCGCGCGGGCTGCGGGCAATCGCAATCGCCGGGCAGTTCGGCATCGAGCCGGCGCAGCAAGTCCCATCGCAGCAACCCACGCAGGATCGCCGTCAGATCCAGTCGGGCCAGCTCGCTCAGGCGGGAGATCCCGCCCAGCCGGGGTGCCAGCCAGTCGGCCGACGCTCTCCGCCAACGCCTGCTCCGATAGGTCGGGCCACCCCGTGTCCGGCTCCAGCCGCCGCATCAGCTCGACGCGCGCCTGGAATTGCCGCGCGGTGTCGGTCCAGGGCAGTGGCCGCAGGCCCGCCGCGGCAACTGCGCGTGCCAGCGCTTTGGCGACCTCCTCCGGGTTCGCTGGCTCGGTGCGGTCGGTGAGTACCAGTGCGCCCAGCCGGCGCCGTCGGCGCGACAGTACCGCGCCGGAGGCGGTATCGAAGCTGGTCTCCACCTGCTCGGTGATCCGGTCGGCCGGCAGCGAGTCGGGATCGAGCGGTGCCGCCAGCCGGATCCGCGCCGCCGCCTTCAGCTCCAGCGCGGCGACCGCCAGCAACGGCGCGCTGGACAGCGGATCGGCGCGCGGCAGACGTGCGCCACCGCCGCCCGCCAGACGGAAGCTGCCCGGCTCGCCACGCCGTTGCGCGATGCGGTCGGGAAAACCGGCGGCGATCAGCCGCCCGGGATCGCCTTCGGCCCGCGCGCCCGCGGAAACGCGGAGCCGCCGCCGATACTGCGCCGGCCACAGTCCGGATCCGCGACCGGGCGGCGCGATCGGCGATCGGGTCATCTTCCCCGATCGCCGTGAGACGCAGACGGATATCCGCCGGGGCGTCGGGACTGCGCAGCGGATCGCGCTCCTCAAGCAGCGCGGACAGCTCCGCCGCCAGCGCCGCCTCGCCTGGGGTCCGGGCCGCCAGCATCATCGCCGCGAGCCGGGGATGAGCACCGAGTTGCGCCATGCGCCGGCCAGCCGCGGTGATGCGCCCGTCCGCGTCGAGCGCACCGAGTTCCGCCAGAAGCGCGGCCGCCGCCGCGATCGCCCCGGCGGCGGCGGGTCGAGGAACGGCAGATCCGCGGGCGCGGTCCCCCAGGCCGCACAGTCCAGCACCAGCCCGGACAGCTCGGCTTCCAGGATCTCCGGCCGGTCGTGCGCTGGCAGACCTCGATGCAGTGCCTGCGACCAGAGGCGGAGAGCGATACCTGGCGCCTCCCGTCCGGCTCGGCCGGCGCGCTGCTCGGCCGCACCGCGGGAGATGCGCACGCGTCGTCAAGCGGGTCAGGCCTGTCGCCGGATCAAGCCGCGGCGCCCGCCGGAAGCCGCCGTCAACCACGATCCGCACGCCCGGAACGGTCAGCGAGGTCTCGGCGATCGAGGTCGCCAGCACCACGCGTCGGCACTCGGCAGGCCGTAGCGCACGATCCTGCTCGGCCATCGGCAGGTCACCATGCAGCGGCAGGACCAAGCGCACCGCAATTCTCCAGCAATGCCATTGGTGCGGCGGATCTCTGCCATACCCGGGAGGAAGGCCAGGATGTCGCCTTCGTGTTCCGCCAGCGCGGCCCGGACGGCCTGCGCCATCACGGGCGGCAGTTCCCGCGCGCTTGGGATGTCGCGCGCCGCATGCTCCGTCTTGACCGGAAACATCCGGCCGGCGCTCGCGACCACCTCCGCATCCAGCAGCCCGGCGACCCGAGCGCCATCGGCGGTGGCCGACATCGCGATCAACCGCAGTTCCGGCCGCAGCACCCGTTGCAGATCGCGGCACAGCGCCAGGGCCAGGTCCGATTCCACCGAGCGTTCATGCACCTCGTCCAGAATGACCGCGGCGACGCCGTCCAGCACCGGGTCGGATTGCAGCCGCCGGATCAGCAGACCCTCGGTCACGACTTCGATGCGGGTCGCCGACGAAATCGCCATGTCCAGCCGCGTCCGAAAGCCGACAGTGTCGCCGACCGGCTGCCCAAGCAGCGATGCCATTCGGCTTGCGGCGGCGCGTGCCGCCAGCCGGCGCGGCTCCAGCATCAGGATGGTGCCGTCGCCTCGCCACGCCGCGTCCAACAGCGCAAGCGGCACCAGCGTCGTCTTGCCCGCCCCCGGCGGGGCGGTCAGCACCACGTTGCCGCCGGCCGCAAGTGCTGCCAGCAGCGATGGGAGTGAGGCGGTGATGGGGAGTTCTGGCAGCATGCTGGCGATCTGGTGGATTCTGCGCCATATGGCCGGGAAACCACGGGGACTCCATGCCGCTCGGTTTCAGGGCGCTTCTGCTGTTCATGCTTCTCGGCTGTTGGAGCTTGCCGGGGGCGGCGTTGGAAAGCGCATCCGTTGCCAGCCCGCGCGCAACGGCGTCGCTGGTTTCCGATGTCGACACGGTCGCTGCCGGCAAGCCTTTCCACTTGGCCTGCGTCTGCGCCTGGCCCCGGGCTGGCACACGTATTGGCGCAATCCAGGCGATGCGGGGGTGCCACCGGAGCTCACGCTGGACTTGCCGCAAGGCACCAGCGCGGGGCCGATCACCTGGCCGGCGCCTGCGCGCGTGGCCGAGGGGCCGTTGACGACATACGCCTATACCGGTGACCTGCTGCTGCCGGTCAGCGTCACGCCCCCGCGCTCCGGCGGGGTCGTCGTGAAGGCGCACGCGGACTGGCTGGTCTGTCGCGAGATCTGCGTGCCGGAGGAGGGCGATTTCCGGCTCGATCTGCCGGTTGGCTCCGCCGAGCCGTCCACTCAGGCCTCGCTGTTCGCCGCAAGCGAGCGGTTGATGCCCCGAGCCTCGCCCTGGAACGCCGTTGTCAGCCGCGAGGGCATGCTGTCGGTTCGGGGGCCGGAGCTGAACCCGAACACCGTGGCAGACGCCTGGTTCATCCCGGATGCGCCCGGCTCGATCCGCGACAGTGCGGCGCAGCCGCTGACGGTCTGGGACGGCGGGTTCACGCTCGGGCTGCGTCCGGGCAAGGCGTTCGATCGCGGAGAAGGACCTCTCCGGTATCCTTTCGGTCCGCGACCGCAGCGGGCATGGAGAGCAATTTCGAGCTTAATGCCGCACCGGGGTCGGTGCCCGCACCGATGACGATGCCGCTGCGCCGCATTCTGGGGCTGGCATTCCTTGGCGGGCTGATTTTGAACCTGATGCCCTGTGTGTTCCCGATCCTGGCGCTGAAGGCCGTGGGCCTTACTGGGATGGCGCGCGGCAAGGCACGCTCGCAGGCGGCTGCCTATACCATCGGCGTGCTGGTCGCCTTTGCCGCGCTGGGCGCCGCCCTGCTCGCAGCGCGTGCGGCGGGAACCGCCGCCGGCTGGGGCTTCCAATTCCAATCACCGGTGTTCGTGGCGGCCATGGCCTGGCTCTTGTTCGGTATCGGCCTGAACCTGTCCGGCGTCTATCAGATTGGCACCGGCCTGGTGCGGGCCGGCCACGGCCTGACCACCCGCCCCGCCCCGCTCGGCAGCTTCTTCACCGGCCTGCTTGCCGTAATCGTCGCGACGCCCTGCACCGCGCCATTCATGGGTGTGGCGATTGCCGCGGGGCTTGCTGCGCCGGCCGCGGTGACCATGGCCGTCTTCCTGGTCATGGGGCTGGGCCTGGCGGCGCCATATGCCTTGCTGGCCATGGCGCCGGCGATATGGCGGATGGCCCCGCGGCCGGGGCGCTGGATGGAAGTGCTTCGCCAGTCACTCGCTTTCCCGATGTATGCCGCGAGCGCCTGGCTGGTGTGGGTGTTGAGCGAGGAAGCGGGCCCGTCCGGCGTTCTCGCAGCGGTTGCCGGGCTGGTGCTGCTCGGGTTCGCGGCCTGGGTCCTGGGGATCACGCAGGCAGGCAGCAGCCGTTCCCGCCGCGTCGGCCAGACCGCAACGGCCGTGGCATTGCTTGCGGCCGTCACGATCCTGAGCGGCATCGCGCCGGCATCGGATGCGTCTGGTCCTACCGCCGCGGAAGCGGGCGCGGAGCCATTCAGTGCCACTCGGCTCGCCAGCCTGCGCGCCGAAGGCCGGCCGGTTTTCGTCAACATGACCGCGGCGTGGTGCGTCACCTGCCTGTTGAACGAACGCGTGGCGATCGGCACTGATGCGGTGCGGCGCGCCTTCGCCGAACGTCATGTCACCTACCTGAAGGGTGACTGGACGCGGCAAGACCCGCAGATCAGTCAATATCTGCGTGAGAACGGCCGTGACGGTGTGCCGCTGTATATTACTACCCGCCGCACGGCGCGCCGTATGTGCTGCCGCAAATCCTTACCGAGAACGCTGTGCTTCGAGAGCTGGAGCATGGATGACCGGCCACGGACAGAGTTGCTGCCGTCAACCAGAGGTCCGGTGATGCGCCGTTTGATAACTCACGCGCCCGGCGCATCCGGGGCTTGTCCCCGGAACGTCACGCCCCTGAACTTGGTGGCCGCTTTTGATGGTTCTTGAACAAGACTGAGAGCCGCCTTGACCCATCCGCCCGTGAATGCGCCCGGCTAAACGGATGGTTGTTGTTGACCGTCCGCTTTCAATCATCGAGTGTCATTGCCACAACCGTCCAAGGCTCTGGGCCTGGTGACAACGGCGCTGCCTGCTGATCGAAGACCCGACAGCGGTGCACGCCGCTCAGATCCGCTCGTCGTTTCAGCACCTGCCGCTGACCCTGTCCGTGTCAATCCTGAACAGCCTTCTGCTCGGGTTTGTCCTGGTGCCCGTGGTCTCGCCGGCGATCATGGTATCCTGGGTCGGTCTGATGGGGGCTTTGTCCGCGCTCCGCATCGGCCTTTGGTTCGCACATCGGCGGCACGATGCCGGTCGGCCGCTCCCGATTAGGCTGGGGCACTCTGGCGACCTTTGGCACGCTGCTCGCCGGAGTGTTGTGGGGCTGCACGCCCGTGCTGTTTGCCCCGCTTGACGAAGTGCACCTGCTTTTTCTGGCGCTGGTTATTGCCGGGATGTGCGCTGGCGCCGCAACCGTGCACGCCGCGCACTTCCCGTCCGTTGTCGCGTTCATCATCCCCGGCATCGTGCCGCTGGCTGGTACGTTCTTCGCCTTGGGCGGCCGCCTGCAAACTGTTTCGGGCCTGATGACGGTCATCTTCGGCATCTCCTTGTGCGTGGCGAGCGCAAGGTTCGGCCAGTGGTTTCGCGATACCACCGACGCGCAGCTCAGCCTCGCGGCCCGGACGAAGGAACTCGATGAGACCAACGGCCTGCTGACCGCCGAAATGTCCAGCCACCGGTCCACTGAAGCAAAGTTCCAGCAGGCGCAGAAGCTGGAGGCAATCGGCCGGTTGACCGCCGGCATTGCGCACGACTTCAATAACCTTCTCATGGCGGTCAGCGGTTCGGCCGGTCTGATCGCAATGCGGGCGGGGATGGAAGCTGCATACGCTCCGCATCTCACCACGATCATGCAATCGGTCGAACGAGGAACGACGTTGACCCGCCGCCTGCTCGCGTTCGGTCGCCAGCAGGCGTTGACGCCGCGGTCCGTGGACATCAATGGCGTGGTCTCCGGTCTCAAGGAACTGCTGGCGGCGACGCTCGCCGGTTATGGCCGCCTGGACTTGCGGCTTGAGCGGAGCCGGTCACGGCGTTTGTCGACGCGAACCAACTGGAGCAGGCGATTCTGAACCTGGTGATCAACGCGCGCGATGCGATGCCGGCCGGCGGCGTGGTGACCATTACGACCCGCGAGATGGATTTATCGGGGGACGAGGCCGGCACGGAGCAACTCGTCGGCCGCTTCGGCCTGATCGCTGTATCTGACACCGGCATCGGTATGCCGGAGCACGTGCGCCTTCGGGCGTTTGATCCGTTTTTCACCACCAAGGATGTGGGGGAGGGGTCTGGCCTCGGTCTCAGCCAGGTCTACGGGTTGGTCCAGCAATCCGGCGGTGCCACAATGATCGATTCCGAGCCAGGAAAAGGCACCACCGTGAGCATCTATCTTCCGGAGGGACGCAGCGAGACTGCCCTGGCTCCGTCGTCGCATCGTTCAATGCCTGCTCCACCTGTCGGAGCCGCGCGAAGGCCGTCGTATCATGCTGGTCGATGATGACGACGACGTGCGCCAAACCTTGACCGCGATGTTGGACGCCGCCGGCTACACGGTCGCGTCCTTCGGCAGTCCACGCCAAGCGCTCGAGGAACTCAGGCGTGAAAGCCTGGTCGACGCGATGGTGGTGGACTTCGCAATGCCCGAACTGCGCGGCGACGACTTTGCCGCCGAGGCGCGACGGTTGCGCCATACCGTTCCCATCATCTTCGTAACCGGCTACGCCGAGCCGGCAGCGATTCGCTCCGAACCACGGGTGCTGCAGAAGCCCTTTAGGGCGGCATCGCTGATCCGCATGGTCGAGCAGGCCGTCTCGGACACCGAGGCGCTTTCATCCAGGGTGTGACGCGCGCCTGCTTCGCATCATCCACGACTTCGTCTTGATGTATCGGCAAAGACGTGGTTGGCCGTGACAAGCACGGCCATGACGAATGAGGGGCAATGTTTCGGTCGGTTGGTATTAGACCGGATAAGACACGAAGCACTTCTCCGACATGAAGATGTGCGTCTCAACGTAATCGTGCACCACCGGCCGCTTGCGATCGAGCCGCTCCATCGCGCCGACCAGTGCCATCCAGTTCAGCATCTCGTGCTGGCCGGCCCGCTCCATCTCCGGCAATGGACGCTTGCGCCAATACTCGTAGTCACCCGCGGATAGCGCATCGAACATCAGCCGGTCGGCCTTGTGGTCCGGCCACAGATAGCCGTTGGTCGGCGACAGGAAGCAGTGCGACCAGCTCGACGACGCGATCAGTGCGACACGCCACGGCGATGCGGCCAGCACCTCGGCGACGGCGCGCCCGACATCCATGCAGCGCCAGGGCTGCGGCGCCGGCGGGTCCTCCGCGCTCGCGCTCATCGCGCGGCGGGACGAACAGCGCCGCCATGCCGCCCTTTGCGTGGATCAGATTGCGACCATAGCAGTTGATCGCGAACGGCAGCACCGGCCAGGGCAAGCCGCGGCGGTCCCAGTCGAGATATAGCAGGGTGTTGGTGAACGCATGCGCCAGTCCGTCGACGTGCAGCGGCTTGTAGGCGTACGCCATGTCGATGCCGCGCTCGATCAGTGCGCTGGCCAGATGCTTGGCCGCGTCGCGGGCGCCGCGCAGTTTCATGGTCCAGTCGCCCGACTCTCCCCAGCGGTTGGGCTTGCCGCCATTGCCATTGTGCCAGGGCTTCAGGGCGAACTCGTCGTCCAGGCCGAACACGCAGAACGCCGGGATGATGTCCTCGCGGAAGTTCTCGTACTGATCATCGCCCCAGATCAGCACCAGGTCCGGATCGAAGTCGTCCAGCGCCTTGCGGATGGTGCGGAAGTCGTCCGCCATGCGCGCGCCGTAATGGCGGCCCGCCGAAACGCCGGCATCATTGCCGAGTTCAGCCAGCAACTCCGGCGGCCAGGCGGCACGGTCCTTGTACTGCGCGGGAACGTTGGGCGCGGTGAGCAGATGGTGGAATCCGCCAGGCAGTTTTTCGTCCGGCTGCAACAGGCCAGGAAAATGCGTGCAGCCCAGTCCGATGATCTCGGCCATTTCTTTGCTCCTTGCTTTCTTGCCGCTCGGCCCTCCGTGTGCACGACGCTAGGCGGGATCGGGCCGGGTTGCCAAGCTGCCGCGCCGCTACGATGCTGGCGATCCGGAGGACATCGCCATGCTCAAGCAGTTCGACAGCTCGTATGCCGGCCATATCGACCTGGAAAATGTCGGCTATGGCGGCACGCCGGTGAACGACCGCCGCTATCCGAATGAGAAGCTCGCCTCCGCGCTCGCCAAGGCCGAGGCGATGGCGAAGCTGATGGACCGGCTTGGCTATGGCACGTTCTGGATGGCGGAGCACCACTTCCAGCCCGAGGGCACCGAGTGCATCCCCAACGTGCTGATGATGGCGCTGCATCTGGCGCACGTGACTCGGAACCTGAAGATCGGCTGCGGCTTCAACATCACGCCGATGTGGCATCCGCTGCGGTTGGCGGAAGACTACGCGATGGCGGACATCCTGTCCGGCGGCCGGGTGATCTTCGGGGTCGGCCGCGGCTATCACACGCGCGAGGTGGAAACCTTCGGTGCGCCGTTGCTGGATCAGGCAGCGAACCGCGAGCTGTTCGAGGAACAGGTCGATATCATCTTCAAGGCGTTCAACGAGGAGTCGTTCAGCCACCAGGGCAAGCACTACACGTTGCCGCCCGAGGTGCCGTACCGTGGCTACACGCTGAAGGAGCTGACATTGGTGCCGCGGCCGCTGCGCCTGCCGGTGGAGTGCTGGCAGCCGATCCAGGGCGGTACGCAACGCGCACTCGATTTCATGGCAAAGCACGGCATCCGTGGCGTAATCGGCGGCGGTTCGGCCGAAGGCGGGGCGGTGCATAAATCCATGGTGGACTTCCAGGCGGCCTATGCGCGCGCCGGCAAGCACATCGAACTTGGTGAGCGCATGGCGCTGGGCTTCCAGTTCTATCTCGCCGACAGCGTGGAACAGGGCCAGCGGGTCGCCGCCAAGTATTACGAAGAGAACATGAAGATGTTCGGCGAACTGCGCCTGGTGCGCGCGCTGACGGACGAGCAGATCGAGATCATGCGCGATCCGAAGCGTGCGCCGACGGCGAAGCTGCCGCGCATCGAGGATGCGGTGAAGGCGGGTGGTTTCCTGACCGGCAAGCCGGCCGACGTGATCGAAGCATTGAAGAAACTCGAGGAGCGCTATCCGGGCCTGGATCGCGTGACGGTCAGTCTCTCGGTCGGGGTGCCGCTGTCCGAGGCGCTGGAGCAATTGGAGTGGTTCGCGCGTGACGTCATGCCGGCGTTCAAGGGTGCCAAGGTTGCCGTGCCCGCGATGGCGAATTGAGGGGCGGCGCCCAGGCGCCGCCTTGTTGGCCGGCGCTGGGCTAATACTCGTTTTGGCTGCCGGACCTACCGAGAAGCGTTCAGGTTATCAGGACGCCAGCCCGGAAACGCGCGCGATGCAGGATGACGATGCGAGCAACCCCGGGTTCCTGTGGGTGCAGCAAGGCGAGAGCCTGTGGTCGCGGCCCATGGGAAGTGCGGCGCGGAGTTGCGCCGATTGCCACGGGGATGCATCGGTTTCGATGCATGGTGTAGCCGCGCGCTACCCGGTCTATGACGCGAGGTCTGGTCGGCCGGTCACGCTCGCTGCGCGCATCGAACAATGCCGTGTGGAACGGCAGGGCCTATCGCCGCTGCCGTCGGACAGCGATCAGATGCTGGCATTGTCCGCCTATGTCGGACTGCAATCGCGCGGGATGCCGATGCAGGTCGCAACGGATGGTGCGGCGCGGCCGTTCTATGAAGCCGGCAAGACGCTGTTCACCACGCGGCAGGGCCAGCTCAACCTGTCATGCGCGCAGTGCCATGACGACAGAGCCGGACAGCGGCTTGGCGGCAGCGTCATCCCGCAAGGACATCCGAATGGGTATCCGGAATATCGGCTGGAGTGGCAAGGCATGGGGTCACTGGAGCGCCGCATCCGCAACTGCGTGGTCGGGGTCCGCGCCGAGCCATTGGAGGATGATTCGCTGGAGGCTGGCGGAGCTGGAGTTTTACCTTGGCGCGCAGGCGAATGGACTGGCAATTGAGACGCCGGCAGTTCGGCCATGATCCGGCGCAGCCGTCATGCATCGCTACGCACGCCGCAGCAGAAACAGCCCTTGCTCGCCGAACATGTTGGCCAGCCGCGGAAACCGGCGCCATGGCGTGCGCCCGCCGGCATCATCAGCGGCCAGCCAGTTCTCCACCACGTAACCGTCGTGCTCGCACAGCGCAATAAAGTCGCGGATCGTGCAGGGGTGAATGTTGGGCGTCTCGTACCACGGGCGGTCCCAGGTCGGCGTCATCGGCATCCGCCCCGTGCTGAACAATTGCCAGCGCACCAGCCAGTGGCCGAAATTCGGGAAACTCACCACCGCCCTTGTGCCGATGCGTAGCATCTGTTGCAGCACGGCCCGAGGCCGCTCCACCGCCTGCAGCGTGCGCGACAGCACCACGTAGTCGAACGCGCCGTCCGGATAGTGCGCGAGGTCGGTGTCGGCATCGCCATGCATCACCGGCATCCCGTGCGCCACCGCACGGATTACCTCGGCCATGTCGATCTCGATACCGCGCGCATCGCAGCCTTTGGTGCGCGACAAGTGGTCGATCAGCGTGCCGTCGCCGCAGCCGATGTCCAGCACGCGCGAGCCCGACGCGATCATCTCGGCGATCAGCCGCAGATCGACCCGCATGTTCTTGGCGACGAAGCGGACGGGGTCGTGCGGGGTCATTCGCGCCCAGTTGTTGCGACAAATCGCGGGCCGCCGCAATGATGGCGTCGATGGCCTGCGCCCGAACCTCTTGCGTATAGCGGCGGATCGGGATCGACACGGTCAGTGCCCCCGCCACTGCGCCGGCCGGCCCCCGCACGGCCGCCGAAATCGACGCTCCCTCATCGATGCGCCTGTTGTGTGTCTCGGCATAGCCATGCCGCCGCACATGCGCGATGGCGCGCCACAATGTCGGCGCATCCACCTTCGCGCCAGGAAACGGCGGCACGAACTCAGTGCGTGCAAAGTAGTCGGCGATCTCCTGGTCCGTCATTGCCGCTAGCAATACGTGACTCGTGCTTCCCACATACAGCGGATTCAACTTACCGATCGCCACCACGCGGCGGAAGTCGCGGATCCCTTCCAGCTGATCGAGATTGATCCGGCCATCGCCGACACGAACCGCGATGTACACGGTCTCGTTCAACTCGTCGCGAATGCGCCGCATGAACGGACGCGCCTGAGTGACGAACCCTGTCGAGGACTTGGCCACTTCGGCGAGTGCGATCACCCCAAAGCCAAGCCGATAGGCGCCGGTGCGCGGGTCCTTCATCGTTATGCCGCGTCGCGACAGCGTTGCCAGCAAACGAAATGCTGTCGCTTTGTGCAAACCTGTAGCCACCGCTATTTCAGTGAGCGACAGTTCTGGTCGCTGATGCGTGAACGGCCCGCAACACATCGAGCGCGCGCTCTACGGTCGACACGCTGTAGCGATCGTCTTCAGCCGCACTCAATGGCAGCGCCGATCGGCCGCTTGACACGGCACCACGCCAATTAGCATCCCCTCGCAATTACAAAACGTGGTTTCACTATATGAAACCCGTGAGGAAGTCCAGGACGCCGTGATCGATGCGCCGGTGATCGAGGCGATCGATGTCAACCACTTCTACGAGGGCCAGCTCGGGTGGAACCACGCGCTCGATCATCTGTCGCTGAGCATCCGGCACAACGAGTTCCTTTGCATCCTTGGTCCCAGCGGCTGTGGCAAGAGCACGTTCCTGAAGATCGTCGCCGGTCTGATCCAGCCCAGCACCGGCTCGATCCTGCTCAACGACAAGCCGATCAAAGGCCCGGGTCTTGATCGTGGCGTGGTCTTCCAGGACCCGGCGCTGTTCGCCTGGCTGACGGTGCTGCGCAACGTCGAGTTCGGCCTGCTGATGGGCGGCTGGAAGCGGCATGCGGCGCGTGATCGTGCCATGCATGTGCTGGAGATCGTCGGCCTTGCGAAGCAGGCGTCGCTGTATCCGTTCCAGCTCTCCGGCGGGATGAAGCATCGCGTCGCGGTGGCGCGCGCCTGGGCGCTGACCGATGCGGCGTTGCTGCTGATGGACGAACCGTTCTCGGCGATCGACGCGATCAACCGCATGACGCTGCAGGACCATCTGGTGCAGACCTGGCTGACCGAGCAGCGCACCGTGCTCTACGTCACGCACGATATCGAGGAAGCGGTCTATCTCGCCGATCGCATCGTCATCCTGAGACCGTCGCCGGGACGGCTGGCGAGCGATATGCGCAATGATCTGCCGCGCCCGCGCGACCGCCATTCGGCGGAGTTCCTCGCGATGAAGTCACGGATCATGGAGGAGATGCGGCGCCATGGCGTTACCACAGAGTGATCGCCCGCGCGCGACGACGCGGCTGAAGCAGCTGATCCATCGCCGGGGCAAGGTGTTGTCGGTGATGCATCCGCCGACCGCGGCGCTTGGCGCGCATCATGGAGCGCGCGGGCTGCGAGGCGATGTTCGTCGGCACCAGCGCCGTGGTCGGCGGCTATACCGGGATGGCCGATGTCGGCACCGCGACGATGACCGAATGCGTGCAGATCGCCGGCTGGATCGCGCAGCAGCGTGTCGACGCCGGTGATCATCGATGGCGATACCGGGCATGGCGGCATCATGGCGGTGCGCCGCCTGGTGCGCGAGAGCATCCATGCCGGCATCGCCGGCATCCGCATTGATGATCAGCCGATCGAGGGCAAGCGGCGCACCCAGAGCGCCGGCCTGGAAGTCGTGCCGCTGGAGCAGGCGATCGTGCGCTACCGCGCCGCGGTGGACATGAAGAACGAGCTCGACCCGGACTTCGTCATCATGGCGCAGTGCTACGCGCGCGATGCGGCGAATGGCGGCCTGGACGACACGTTGCACGGCTGGCCGCCTATCAGCACGAGGCCGGCGTCGACTGGGTGCAGCTCGAATCGCCGCATTCGACCGAGGAGATCAAGCGCGCGCGCGCAGGCGGTGACCTGTCCGTTGTCGTTCATGAAGGGCAAGCTGCCGCGCTATCTGTCGCTTGACGAGCATCTGGCGCTCGGCGTCACCATCGCCTGGCTCCCGAGTTTCTCGCACCACGTGATCTGGGCGGCGTTGTCCGATTTCATGGCGGATTTTTCCTCCGCGCGGCGTCGCCGCGTGGGAGGACTTCGTCGCCAGCCGCAAGGACCGCCCGTACATCATTCCGGAGCTGCCGCCCGATGGCGAAGGGCTCGACAAGCAGCGCGCGCTGGAAGAGCGCTACCTGTCATCCACGGCTCTGGAAAAATACCGCCGCACGACCGGCGGCAAGCTTACCTGATCGGAGGACAATGCATGGCACGCGGCGGCTACAAATTTTTCGATACCGACGCTCACGTCGGTCCCTATGTCGATGTGCTGGAGCCATATCTGAGCAAGGACGACAAGGCGCGGCTGGCGGGCTGGGAGCAATACAGGGCGACGAGCCGCGGCGGCCACGTCTCCTATAACAAGGGGCAGCGCAAGTATCAGCGTCGGCTGTACACCGAGAAAGTTGACGAGACCCCCGCCGGCTACATGGCCGGCTTCACCGGCGTGAAACGCCAGCGCGCGATTTCGCCTGATGTCGACCGTTCATCCGCCGCGCGCATCGCGGACATGGACTTCGAAGGCGCCGATGTGAACTTCATGCTGCCCTCCGGCTGGTTCGGCACCTTCACCACCGGCGATGATGTCGCGCTGGAGATGGGCATGTATCGCGCATTCCATCGCTGGATGGCGGACTACTGCGGCGCCTACCCGGAGCGGCTGGGCGGCGTCGTGCTGGTCGAGTTCGCGCGATGTGGAAGGCAGCGTCGAGGAGATGCGCCGCGCCGGGCGCGAGCGCTGGGCCTGGGGCGTGCTGGTCTATGCGCCCTATGGCACACCGATCGATCTGCCGTCGCTCGATCCGATCTGGGCTGAGGCGCAGGAGCTCGATCTGTCCGCGGTGCTGCACACCTTCACGGTGATGCCGCCCTATGCGCCAGGCGGTTTGGACACCTGGGACAATCTGTGGCTGCAACGTTCGGCGGCGCATCCGTGGTGCGGCATGCGCAACATGGCGGCGCTGATCGGCAGCGGCCTGCTGGATCGCTTCCCGCGACTGCGTCTGGGCTGCCTGGAAGCCGGACACGGCTGGCTGCCGTTCTGGATGGCGCGCCTCGACGAGCACATGGAAACGATCCGCTCCGCGCTGCCGCCCGACCTGAAGCACCATCCCGAGCGAGTACGTCATGAGCGGCCGCTACTTATCAGAGCATCGAGATGTCGGAAGGCGAGAAGGTGACCAACATGGTGGCCGACATCGTCGGCGAGCATGTGCTGATGTACGCCTCGGACTATCCGCATGGCGAAAGCGCGTTCCCGGAATCGGTCAATATCGTGCTGGGCTGGCAGCACATGTCGGAACAGCGCAAACGCAAGATGTTCTGGGAAAACCCGGTCCGCTTCTACGCTCGGTGCGGACTGTGAGGTAAGGTCCGCCTGATGCACCGGCGCAGCGTGCTCGCGATCCCGGCGATCGGGCTGTCCGGCCTGGGCAGCCCGCGCGCCTTCGCGGCGGACCGCATCAAGGTCGGCATGCTGAAGCCGAACATCGTCACGGTGATCTATTGGATCGCCGTCAAGACGGGCGCTTTCGGCAAGAACGGCCTTCAAATCGCGGAAAACCCGTTCCCCTCCGGCCAGACTTCCGCCGGCATCGAGCAGCTCTTGCGCGGCGGAATCGATTTCTATCTCGGCGCCAGCGGCGAAGTGGCGCATGTCAATTCACGCTACGTCGAAGCCGGTAAGCCGCCGCCAGTAGCGCTGATCGAGGGTGGCGTTTCTGGCGGCTCCTTTTTCGTCCTGCGCAGCGACCTGCAAGGCAAGTCGCTGGATGAGCTGCGGGGCATGAAGCTGCGCATCGCACTGTCCAATCCGTCCTCCTATCATCTGATCCTGTTTCGGGCCTTCCTCCGCACCAAAGGACTGAGTACGGACGATTTCCAATGGCAGTTCCTCACCATCGGTGGTCCGGAGATGCTGCCAGCCATGGTCAGTCACCAGCTCGACGGCTTCATGCACGATGCACTCACCACCACGCTGGCGCTGCGCGCGAAAACCGGTTTCGTCTTCATGAGCAGCGATCGCGGCGACTTCGGGCCGCAGGCCAAACAACTGCCCGGCACCGGCGTCTGCGGCAACCGCGCCTTCATTGCGGCACACCCCGACACGACCAGGCGCTTCACCCAGGCGCTGCGCGACGCAAGCGCCAGCTATGCTTCCGCGCCGAAGGCGGAGATGGTGGCCATCATGGCCGAATGGTCGCGCCAGGATCCTGCGGTGATCGATGACATGTACGACCGCTTCGACCCGCGCGTCGGCATGACCTCGGCCGCGGCGCAGGTGTGGTGGGACATCCTGGGCGCAGCTATGCTCGCGCGTGGCGAAATCTCGCCGAAGCTGAAGCTGACCGACGTGTTCGACCTGAACTTCGTGCAGCCGCGCACATGAACACGATCGGGCGGACCGTCAGCCTTGTCGCCGCGCGTCGCGACTATCCGCGTGGTGACTTCCTTGGCTACCTGAAGCAGCGCAATCGCCGTCAGCGTCTGCGCCGGCTGCTGCGCGGCGGTGCCGGCCTGCTGGTGATTCTGCTGGTGTGGCAATTCGCATCGCAGTGGCTGGATCTGGAGCTGCTGTTGCCGCAGCCGTTGGTCGTGCTGCGCAATGTCATCGGCACGCTGACCGTCTCCGATCCGCACTGGCTGTACGGACCGAACATCTATGTCCATCTTTCGCACAGCTTCCTGCGCGCCATGGCCGGCTTCGTCACCGCCGCGGTCGTGGCGATCCCTCTCGGCCTTGCACTCGGGCGCATCACCGCGCTGCGTGAGTTCATCATGCCGAGTATCCAGGGCTTTATCCGATTCCCGGGATCGCCTGGATCCCACTGGCGATTTTATGGTTCGGTCTCGGCGACGCGGCGGTCGTGTTTGTGGTCTTCGCCACGACCTTCTTCCCGCTGCTGTTCAATGCCGAAGCCGGCGCGCGGCTGATCAGCCCCACCATCCTGGATGCCGGCCGCTGCTTCGGGGCGCGTGGGGTGACATTCTTCTTCCGCATCGTGCTGCCTGCGACCGTGCCATTCATCATCACCGGCCTGCGCATCGCGTTGGGCGGTGCGTGGCGCATGATCGTCGCCGGCGAGATGCTGGCGTCCCAGGACGGCATTGGTTACCTGCTGATGGAATCGCGCTTCCAGTTCCGTGCCGTCGACCTGATGACCGCGATGGTCCTGGTCGCTGTCGTCGGCTATGCCACCGAGAAGATAGTCGTCGGCACGATCGAGAAGCGGACGATCGAGCGGTGGGAAGTACAACCATCCTGACGTGCTGGCGCGATTTGCGTAGCCGCGGAGTGCCTCGAGCAAGGTGCCGGGACCGATGGTGTTGCATCGCGTTCTTCCCGGGTTCGCTGTACTCTGCCACGTCAGCCGGGCCCATGTCAGCCGGGAGGAAACCGCATGTCGCACTCCGGTCGCGTCGTGTTCAGCCAGATGGAACAGGTGGTGTTCGGGATGCCCGCCGCACAGGCGGTCGCGGAACTGGCGCACGACGCCCAACGCGTGCTTCTTATGGTCAGCGGCACGCTGAACCGCCAGACGGACGTGATCGAGAACGTGCGCCGGGCTTTGGGCAATCGCTGCGCCGGCACGTTCGATCGCATGCCGCCGCACACGCCGCGTCAGGCCGTTATCGCGGCCACCGAGCAGGCGCGCGCTGTGGCCGCCGACCTGATCGTATCTATCGGTGGGGGGTCGATCACGGATGGGGCCAAGGCGGTGCAGCTCTGCCTCGCCAACGACGTGCGCACACCGGAGGCCCTTGATGCGCTGCGACCGGTGGACGCCAATCCGCCGCCATGCCGCACACCCGTGGTGCGGCAGATCGCCGTGCCCACTACGCTATCCGCGGGCGAGTTCTCCGCCATCGCCGGCGTCACCGACGAGCGGCGCAAGGTGAAGGAGCTGTTCCGGCATCCGCGCATCATACCGCGCGCCGTGGTGCTGGACCCGGCCGTCACCGTGCACACGCCCGAGTGGCTGTTCCTGTCCACCGGCATTCGCGCGGTGGACCACTGCGTCGAAGGCATCTGCTCCAACGAGGCGAACCCTTACGCCGATGCGCAGGCCTTGCGTGGACTTGCGCTGCTGGCCCACGGACTGCCGCGGGTGAAGGCGGATCCGGCCGACCTCGACGCGCGGCTCGAGTGCCAGATGGGCGCGTGGCTATCGATGGGTCCGCTCTCTAGTGGCGTGCCGATGGGCGCCAGTCACGGCATTGGCTACGTACTGGGTGCGCTGTTCGACATCCCGCACGGACATACGTCCTGCATCATGTTGCCGTCGGTCATGCGCTGGAACGAACCGGTGAATGCCGCACGGCAGGAGCTGGTGGCGGCGGCGATGGACCATCCGGGCGAGGACGCGGCGGATGTGCTCGACGCGTTCATCGCGGGCTTGGGCATGCCGCGCAGCCTGGCGGCGGTGAATGTCGGCCGCGAGTCGTTCGGCCGCATGGCCGAGCAGGCGATGGGCACGCCGTGGGTGCCGCGCAATCCGCGCCGCATCACCACGCCGGCACAGGTGCGGGAAATTTTGGAGCTGGCGGCTTAGCACCCGCGCCGTGCGCGCCTTGGGGGCGGCTGTTTCAACCCCACTGTGCCACTTGCCAGCCCGTCGGTCGCGCAGGATACATCGGCCATGAACGAAGGTGCGACTGTCGCGGCCGAGGCGCCGCGGTACGACTTTCAGCAGGCGGAGCCACGCTGGCAGCGCGCCTGGGCAGAACGCGGCTGCTTCCGTGTCGCTGACGTGCCCGGCGACAACAAGCCGAAATACTACGTGCTGGAAATGTTTCCGTATCCCAGCGGGAACATTCACATCGGTCACATGCGCAACTACGTCATGGGCGACGTGGTGGCGCGCTACAAGCGGGCGCGCGGTTTCGCGGTGATGCATCCGATGGGCTGGGACGCGTTTGGCCTGCCGGCCGAGAACGCTGCGCGCGAGCGCGGCATTCATCCGGCGAAGTGGACCTGGGACAACATTGCCGCAATGCGCACCGAGCTGCAGCGCATCGGTCTGTCGCTGGAGTGGGAGCGCGAGTTCGCCACCTGCGACCCGGCCTATTACGGTCAGCAGCAGAAACTGTTCCTGGACTTCTGGCGCGCCGGACTGGCCGAGCGCAAGGAGAGCTGGGTCAACTGGGATCCGGTTGATGGCACCGTGCTGGCCAACGAGCAGGTGATTGAAGGCCGCGGCTGGCGCTCCGGCGCGCTGGTGGAGAAAAAGCAGCTCAGCCAGTGGTTCCTGAAGATCACCGCCTACGCGCAGGAACTGCTGGACGCGCTGGACACGCTGGATCGCTGGCCCGAGCGGGTCCGGGTGATGCAGGCGAAGTGGATCGGCCGCAGTGAAGGCGCCCGGGTGAATTTCAGCCTGACGCAGCCGGTGGACGATATCGCTCAGGTCGAGGTCTATACCACGCGGCCTGACACGCTGTTCGGCATGTCGTTCCTGGCACTGGCGCCGGAGCACCCCCTGGCGCTGGCGGTGGCCGCGCGCGACCCCAAGGCCGCGGCGTTCGTTGCCGAGTGCCGCCGGATGGGTACCTCCGAGGCGGTGATCGAAACCGCGGAGAAGCAGGGCTACGATACTGGGCTGCGGGTCCGTCATCCGTTCCTGAAGGACACCAGCTTCCCGGTCTGGATCGCCAATTTCGTGCTGATGGAATACGGCACGGGTGCGATCTTCGGCTGCCCGGCGCACGACCAGCGCGATATCGAGTTCGCCCGCAAGTACGGACTGCGTGTGGTGCCGGTGGTACTGCCGCCCGGCGCAGATCCGGCGAGTTTCACTGTCGGTGACGAGGCCTATGTGGGGCCGGGCGTTCTGATCAACTCGGAGTTCCTCAACGGCCTGGACGTCGAGGCGGCAAAGAAGGCGGTGATTGCCGCGCTGGAGCGGCTTGGCGTGGGCCGCGGCGAGGTGAACTGGCGGCTGCGCGATTGGGGGGTAAGCCGGCAGCGCTACTGGGGCTGCCCAATCCCAATGATCCATTGCAACGCGTGCGGCGTCGTGCCGGTGCCGGACGAACAGTTGCCGGTGAAACTGCCGGATGACGTGTCATTTGATCGGCCGGGGAACCCGCTTGACCACCATCCAACCTGGAAGCACGTCGCCTGTCCGCGCTGCGGCGCGGCAGCACGGCGCGAGACCGACACCTTCGACACGTTTGTCGACAGCTCCTGGTATTTCGCCCGCTTTTGCAGCCCGCATGCCGCTGCGCCGGTGGAGCGCAAGGCGGTCGATCACTGGTTGCCGGTCGATCAGTATATCGGCGGCATCGAGCATGCGATCCTGCACCTGCTCTATTCGCGCTTTTTCGTCCGGGCGATGAAGCGCACCGGGCACCTCGCCGTCGAGGAGCCGTTCGCCGGGCTGTTTACCCAAGGGATGGTGACGCACGAGAGCTATCGCTCTGCACCCGGGCCGAATGGCACCTGGCTGTATCCGGACGAGGTGCTGAAGCAGCCGGACGGCGGCGCGGTGCTCCGCACGACCGGTGAGCCGGTCGTGGTCGGCCGGGTCGAGGCGATGAGCAAGTCGAGGCGCAACACCGTTGCCCCGGAGCCGATCATCGCCCGCTACGGGGCGGATACCGCGCGCTGGTTTATCATGTCGGACAATCCGCCCGATCGCGACATGGAATGGACCGAGGCCGGCGTCGCCGGCGCCTCCCGCTTCACGCAGCGGGTGTTCCGACTGCTGGACAACGTGCCGGATCGGGGCGCTGACAGCGCGTCGGCGGCGGCGCAGGCGCTGCGCCGGGTCACCCACCGCACCATTGCGGCGGTCACCGAGGCTCTGGAGAGCTTCGCCTTCAACGTGGCGGTCGCACGCTTGTACGAGTTGGCCAACGCCATCGGCGATGCAGAGAGAACCGCTGATGCCGGTGGGGACGCCGGTGGGCTGGCGGCAGCACGACGGGAGGCAGTCGAGATGCTCGCCCGGCTGATGGCGCCGATGATGCCGCATCTTGCGGAAGAGATGTACAGTCGTCTGCACCCAGGCTCCGCGACCCTGGTGGCCGAACTGCCCTGGCCCGAGCCTGAGGTGGATCTGCTGGTTGCCGAGACCGTGACGGTCGCGGTGCAGGTGATGGGGAAGCTGCGGGGCACGATCTCTATTCCGCCCGATGCGCCCCGCGACGTTACTCTCGCTGCCGCGAGGGGCGAGGCCAACGTGGCCCGCGCCCTGCAAGGCAAGCGCATCGTCAAGGAGATCTACGTGCCGAACCGCATCGTCAACTTCGTCGTGGCGGAATGATGCGACGGCGGGCGCCCGGGCTCCTCGCCAGCCTGTTGCTGGCTGGGTGCGGCTTCCAGCCGGTCTATATGCCGACCGCCTCGGGTAACGCTGGCATTGCACAGCGGGAGCTCGCCGCCATCCACGTGGCGATTATTCCCGATCGGCCAGGCCAGTTGCTGCGCCAGGCACTCCAGGCCAGGTTCGAAGGATCGGGCAACGGCGTCGCCCAGCGTTACGAACTGAGGGTGGGTTTCGGGATCGCGGGTAACGCCATTGCCATCCGCCCCGACTTCAATCCGACCCGCATTCGCGAGACTGGAAGCGCATCCTGGACACTGGTCGCACAGGATCCCGCGCGCACCGCGGTGACCAGCGGCACCGCCAAGGCGGTTGATGCCTACAATCTGATCGACGCGCAGTACTTCGCGTCCGACCTGGAGAATGCGGTGGTACAGCAACGCTTGGCGGAAGCGCTGGCCGATCAGATCACGATGCAGCTTTCGGTCTACTTCCGCCACCACGCGGCAAGCAGCGGTTGAAGCTACCCCCGCAGCGCATTCCGGCTTTCCTGCGCGACCCGGGCGCGTGCCGGGTCGTGCTGCTCTATGGCGAGGACCACGGGATGATCCGCGACCGTGCCGCGGCACTGGTCCGCGCCGTCACGGGATCGACGGACGACCCGTTCCTGGTCGCCGAACTGGGGCGGGAGGACGCCGGCCACTTGGTCGATGAAGCCAATTCGTTGCCTCTGACGGGCGGGCGGCGCGTCGTCCGACTACGCGAGGCTGGGGATGGCTTGGCCGATCGGGTCGCCGACATACTCAAGGGAGGCGCGCCGGCACTGGTGGTCCTGGAGGCGCCAGGGCTCGCGACCCGCTCCCGCCTGCGGTCGGTGGTCGAGGCGGCGCCGGACGGTGTGGCGATCGGCTGCTATCCGGAAGAGGGCCGTGCGCTAGGTGACACGATCCGGGCGGTACTAGGGGACGCCGGCGTCGCCATCGACGCGAACGCGCTGGCCTGGCTGTCGGACCATCTCGGTGCGGACCGGGTCTCCACCAGGGCGGAGGCGGAGAAACTTGCCCTGTATGCCGGACCGAGCGGCCGCGTGGATCTCGACGCGGCGATGGAATGCGCCGGCGATCTCGCCGGTCTGTCGCTCGATGACGCCCTATTTGCCGCCACGGCGGGCGATGTGGCGCGCACTGACCGGGCGCTGGAACTGGCGCTCGCCGAGGGCGCCACGCCGGTGGGGGTGCTGCGTGCAGGGTTGATGCACTTGCAGCGGGTGCATCGCGTCCGTCTTGCTGTGGATGACGGGTTGAGCGTGGCCGAGGCGGTGAAGAACGCGAGGCCGCCCGTCTTCTTCCGACGGGTGACGGCGTTCAGCCGCGCCGTCGAATTGTGGCCGTCTGCCACGCTGATTTCTGCGATGAGCGGCCTGGCGGAGGCGGAGCGGGGCTGCAAGCGTACCGGCGCCCCGGATGAGGTGCTGGCGCGCAATGCCGTGCTGACGCTGGGACGACGTGCCGCCGTGGCAGCCCGTCGATCCTGAAGCGAATACTGAGGGATTACTTTCGACTACTGCGAGACGCCCAGACGGCCAAGTAAATGGTCAAGTTGATCCAGGTCAGTGTAGTGGAACTGGATCACGCCGCGCTTGCCGTTGAAGGCGACCTTCACGGTAAGGCCAAGCTGCTCAGAGAGGACATGTTCCAATCGCACGGCGTCTGCGTCGTGGGGTGACCGGGGCTCATCGGGGGCCGTACGCTCGGTAGGCGATTGGCGGGACGCGAGCGCCTCGGTCTGCCGGACGGACAATTGCCGGTTCAGCACCTCCCGCAACCCCGCCTCGGGCGCCGGATGTGCCAGCAAGGCGCGGGCATGGCCGGCGGAGATGTTGCCGCCGCGCACGGCGTGTTTGACCGCTTCCGGCAGGTTCAGCAGACGGAGCGCGTTGGAGATGTGGCTGCGCGACTTGCCCACGGACTGACCAAGTGCGTCGTGGGTGAACTGGAACTGCGTCAGCAGCCGGTGGTACCCCTCTGCTTCGTCGATCGGGTTCAGGTCCTGGCGTTGCAGGTTCTCCACCAACGCCACAGCGGAGGCTTCGGCGTCGGTCATCTGATTGACCACAACGGGCACTTCGTTCAGGCCGGCAACACCGGCGGCCCGCCAGCGGCGTTCTCCCGCGACGATTTGGAACCGATCCTGCTTGTCCGGGTGCGGACGAACAACCAGTGGTTGCAAAACGCCTCGGCGGCGGATCGACTCAGCCAATTCGTCTAGCGCGACGGGGTCCATGCTGCTGCGTGGCTGGAACGGGTTTGGCTCCAGCAGATCCACTGGCACTTGGCGCAGCGAGACAGCGGCTGGCATGGCCTGAACCGCGGCCTCGCCTAGCAGAGCGGCCAATCCGCGGCCAAGCCGCGGCTCCGCATCTCGGCGCGCGTTCACGTTTGCGCCCGTTCGCGGCGGATTAGTTCTCCCGCAAGCCGCACATAAGCCTGGGCGCCTGGAGAACGAAAGTCGTACAACAAGACGGGCTTTCCGTGGCTGGGCGCCTCGGAAATGCGGATGTTGCGGGGGATGACGGTCTCGTAGACGGTCTCTCCGAAGAAACCCCTGGCATCCGCGGCGACTAGGTCGGACAGGTTGTTTCTCTTGTCGAACATTGTCAGCACGATCCCTTGCAGCCGCAGATTCGGGTTGAGGCCACGTTTGACCATATCGATGGTGCGAACCAGGCCGCTGATCCCCTCGAGCGCGTAGAACTCGCATTGCAGTGGGACCAGCACGGCGTCGGCCGCGACCAGCCCGTTGAGTGTCAGCAAACCCAAACTCGGCGGACAGTCAATCAAAACGAACCGATAGGCCGAGGGCCCGCTCCGCAGCGGCGCCAGGGCGTCATGGAGGCGAAACTCGCGCCGGTTCAGCCCGACAAGTTCGATTTCCGCGCCGGCCAGTCCAGCCTCTGCCGTGACAAGAGCCAGGTTGGCGATGGAGGTGTCGCGCGCCACCGTGCTCAACTCGACGGCCTCCGTGAGCAGCCGGTAACTTCCAGTGGTCCGGTCAGCCCGAGGAATGCCGAGACCGGTCGAGGCGTTGCCCTGCGGGTCCAGATCGATCAGCAGCACACGTTCGTCGATTGCGGCCAGGGCGGTTGCCAGATTGATGGCGGTTGTTGTTTTGCCAACGCCGCCTTTCTGGTTGGCGATGGCAAGGATTCGAGCCACCGCGGGCGACGCGTCGGCTGCATCAGGAGGAATGGCGGACACGGGCTAGATTGCTGATCCGTAGAATGCAGGCGTTCGGGCTGGTCTGACTGGGAATCCGATCGACCTGCATCTGCCATTTCGTTCCCGCGTGCGTCAATTCCGCGGCGGCATTTTCCCCCTTCGGGAACAGACATTCGCCGCCGTCACTCAGCAGCGGCGAGGCCATGTCCAGCAAATCCGAGAGCGGGGCCAGTGCCCTGGCTGTAACCATCCGTGTCGGCTTTAGCGCGGCGGCCTCTACTCGGATAGTGTGGACGTCGACAGGCGCTCCTGTGACGCGAGCGGCTTCCCGAAGAAAGGCTGACTTGCGGTGGTCGGCCTCGATCAGGTCGAAATGCACCCCACTGGCCAGTGCGAGGATCAGACCGGGAAAGCCGCCACCTGACCCAAGATCGATTCCCCGCTCGAGTGTTGGGCTAACAAAAGGCAGGAGTTGGAGTGAGTCGTCGATATGACGCTCCCAGAGTTGCAGCTTCGTCGGCACGCGAGATCAGATTGACGGTGCGGTTCCAACGCAGGAGCAAAGCAGCGAACCGGTCGAGCGCCCGCCGTGTTTCACGTGAAACCTCGACCGGCACTCAGGCTGCGCTTTGCTGTTTCCGGGCATGGGCTGCGATCGCGACCAGCGCGGCGGGTGTCATGCCTTGAATGCGGGATGCCGCACCGAGGGAGGCCGGCCGGGTCTGCTTCAGCTTCGCCTACAAGCTCCGCCGAAAGTCCCCCGACCTCTGTGAAAGTGAGCCCGTCCAGCCGGAGAGTCTCCTCTCGGCGGAATGTCCGGATGTCGGCCTGCTGGCGTGGCAGGTACCCTGCATACCGTGCCTCGGTCTGCAATTGGCTGAGCGCCCGAGGGGGAATTTCCCGGAGCCAAGAGAATGCGCGCGTGAGGTCCGCCAAGGCGATATCCGGGAGTCCGGCCAGCTCGAACACGGAGCGCCAGCGGCCGTCAGCGCGAACTGCGATGCCATCTTCGGCCAATGTGGGTGGACATGCACCGTCCGCTTTGGCGCGCCGAATTGCCGCGGCCACCGACGCCTCGTGCGCATCAAACGCTGCGGCGCGCTCGTGCCCGATGCAACCCCACACCATCCCCTTCCTGCTCAACCGCAGGTCTGCGTTGTCGGCGCGCAGTGTAAGGCGATATTCGGCCCGCGAGGTGAACATCCGGTACGGCTCGCTGACCCCCTGCGTGGTCAGGTCATCGATCAGCACCCCGATATAGGCTTCGGCACCGATCCAGAGTCGACTCTCGGCGCGCCGCTCGCCTTGCGGGCCGCATTGATACCGGCAAGCAGCCCTTGCGCCGCCGCCTCTTCGTAGCCTGTCGTGCCGTTCACCTGGCCAGCCAGGAACAGCCCTGGCAATGCCCGCACTTCCAGGCACGGCGTCAATGCCCGGGGGTCAACGTAATCGTATTCGACCGCGTAGCCCGGGCGAAGCATCCTCGCCCGCTCCAGGCCGGGGATGGAGGCGAGGAGCTGAAGCTGGATTTCGGCGGGCAGGCTGGTCGAGATGCCGTTGGGATATACGGTGTCATCGTCCAGTCCTTCCGGCTCAAGGAATATGTTGTGGCTGCTGCGCTCGTGAATCGCACGATCTTGTCCTCGATCGACGGACAGTAGCGCGGACCGGATCCGGCGATGCGTCCACCATAGACTGCCGAGCGATACAGGTTGGCGCGAATGATCGCATGTGTCTCGGGCGTGGTTCGCGTGATCCGGCATTCGACCTGCGGGTTGGTGATTTGCTCGTGTGAGCGTGCTGAACGGCTCCGGCACCTGATCGCCCGGGTCCGGGTCCAGGCCGTGCCAATCAATCGAGCGGCGATCCAGACGTGGTGGCGTCCCGGTCTTCAACCGCCCGAGCGGCAGGTTGAGCCGAGAGAGCGTGCGCGCGAGCCCGATCGCAGGCGCCTCCCCTACCCGCCCGGCCGGTCTGGATTGTTCGCCAATATGGATCACGCCGCGCAAAAACGTCCCGGTGGTCAACACGCCGGCGCCACATGGGATCAGGCTGCCATCCGCACACCTGACGCCGGCAAGCCGTCCATCGGAGGCAATCTCGAGGTCCTCGGCCGAACCGGCTTGCACCGTCAGCCCCGGCGTCTCCGCCAGCAGGCGCTGCATCGCCTGGCGATACAAGGCACGGTCGGCCTGGGCGCGAGGTCCGCGGACCGCCGGCCCCTTGCTGCGGTTCAGCAATTTGAAGTGGATGCCCGCCGCGTCCGCTGCGCGCCCCATGAGCCCGTCGAGCGCATCGATCTCGCGCACCAGATGGCCTTTACCGATGCCGCCGATGGAGGGGTTGCAGGACATCTCGCCGATGGTGTCGAGCCGGTGCGTTAGCAGCAGCGTCCGCGCTCCCATGCGTGCCGCCGAGGCAGCGGCCTCGCAGCCAGCATGCCCGCCTCCAACCACCACCACATCAAATCGGCCGGTCATCAGTGATACACCTTGTTACACAGGGCCCAGTCCCCTTATTAGCGCAGATGGAGTTCTTCTCGGCCCACCATCTCATCCAGCTTCTGCACGCCTATGGCAATGTGGTGGTGGCGGTCGTCGTAGGGCTGGAGTGCATCGGGCTGCCATTGCCCGGCGAAATGCTGTTGATTGCGGCCGCCGTCTATGCAGGGACGACGCACCACCTGAACATCTTCTTCGTCGTCCTATCGGCAGCGGTCGGAGCGATCCTCGGCCAGATGTTAGGCTATGCAATCGGCTGGGCTTTCGGGTATCGGCTGTTGCGTCGCTATGGCCGCCATATCGGCCTGACGCGTCGGCCGTCTCGCGTATGGCCGGGCGCTGTTTCGGCGCCATGGCGAGAAGGTGATCGTGATCTCCCGTTTCGTGGTGGTGCTGCGGACCGTGGCGGCATTGTTGGCGGG
The DNA here is from genome assembly GCA_963758595.1 of uncultured Alphaproteobacteria bacterium. Lineage (GTDB taxonomy): Bacteria > Pseudomonadota > Alphaproteobacteria > Acetobacterales > Acetobacteraceae > JAMXLO01. Next base: position 171,817 of record CAVWWB010000014.1, on the reverse strand, counting down.
TGCAAACCGAATGCGGTGGAGCTCGTTCATGATCGCCAACGTGGCCGGCAGCGTCGCCTGGTCAGCGATCTACGGTGTCGGCGCCTACTACCTTGGACATGAGGCCAAGCATCTCGCCGGCCCCGCCGCGATAGCGATCGGTGCAGTGGTCCTGGTCGGGCTGTTGGGCACCTGGCTTTACGCGCGGCGCCACGAGCAGCGGCTGCTTCGGCAGCCGCTGCGCGGGCAACCGGCAGAATAGTCTCTAGGTTTTTATTCCTGCGGATACCGCCAGGGCTGTTCCGGCTGCGGTGCCGTTTCGTCGAGTGTCCACTGCGGCAGGGACAGACCGGGCGCGACATCGGTGAACACCATCCTCATGCGCGACCCGATGCCGACGCGCTTGACCGTGTCAGGCGGCGCCAGCGTCCCATCCGGGGTCGTCAGGTTCGCAATGACGCGCAGCGCTTCGTGCTCGGTCGGCTGGCCCTTCTGGGTGTCGAGTTCCACCAGCAGCACCATGTAGGGCACACGCGCCTGGAACGCCGGCTGAATGCCGTGATGCACTTCCTCGTACGAGTACACCGCGCCCTTGCCCTCGACATGCGTCCACGTGGAGGTCAGGCAGGTGCACCAAGGGCATGCCGTGGTCGGCGGATAGCGCAGCAACTTGCAGTCGTCGCATTGCTGCAGGTGGAAGTCATGCTCTGCGCAGTGGCGGAAATATTCCAGGTTCTCGCCGTCCAGATCGTCGATCGACAGCGGCATGTCGAGGTAAGTGGCGCGAATTGACATGGTTAAATCCCCCCTCAGCCGCGCCGCATGACCATGGCCGATGCGGTCATCGGATTGGCCCAGCCCAGATTGGCGGTGACCTCGACATTCCGCACCTGGCGGCAGCCGCCCTCGCGATAGTCGAAGGTGTGCTGGCGCTTGCCGTCCGGCCCGATCGGGCAGGAGTCGTCGGCGTCGTGACGCAGTTGCCGGACATTCTCGATCACCATGTTCATGCCGTGTGTGTAGCCCTCGCACAGATGACCGCCCGAGGTGTTGTTCGGACGCTTGGCCGCCGAGACGCGTGATGCCGCTGGAGACATACTCGCCCCCCTCGCCCTTCTTGCAGAAGCCATAGTCCTCGAGCTGCAGCATCGAGGTGAAGGTGAACGCGTCATAGGCGCCGGTGGCGTCGATGTCCTCGGGCCCGACGCCGGAGTTCGGCCACAGAATGTCCTTCGCGTAGTAGCCGGCGACGCGCGAAATCGGCCCGTGCTGGAAGTGCATATCGGTGCGCGGCTTGCTGCACCGCCCGACGACGCCGCGGATCAGCGCCGGCGTGTGGCGCAGGTCGCGCGCCCGATCCGCACGGGTGACGATGATACAGGTGGCGTTGTCGGTCTCGACACAGCAGTCCAGCAGATGCAGCGGCTTGCAGATAATCCGGCTGTTGAGCACGTCATCGACAGTGTAGCGCCGCTTGTAGAACGCCTTCGGGTTGTTCGAGGCGTGTTCGGAGTGCACCACCTTCACCATCGCGACCTGCTCCGGCTTGGTGCCGTACTCGTACATGTGGCGCATGAAAGTCGGTGCGAAATTCTGACCCGCGCTCTGCCAACCATAGACGCGGCCGTGCAACGCGTCGCCATTGATCGGCGCGGCCGAGCGGGCGCCGGTGCCGCCAATGCGCACCTGCGAGTAGCCGTTCATCGAACGGAAGATCGCCACGCATTTGCACATGCCGGCTTCCATGATGCCGATCGCGATGCCGACAAGGGCTTCGGTCGACGACCCGCCGCCGTTCACATCCATGAAGAAGTTGAGCCGGATGCCGAGATCGCCGGCCAGGAACGTCGAGGGCGTGGAATCGTTGCCGGAGTAGGAAAGCATGCCGTCGATGTCCGCCGGTTTCAGGCCGGCATCCTGCATGGCATTCGTACCGCCCAGGTGCCCATGGCGCGCGTCGTGCGGCCGGAGCCCCGCGTGTAGGTTGTCTCGCCAACGCCGACGATGGCGTACTTATCGCGCAGGTATTTCGGGGTGGTGGCATCGGTCTCTGCCGGAAGCGGCATGTGGGTTCCCTCCTTCGTGCTGGCCTGAAAGGCTGGCCGGGATAGGAGGTCTCGTCAACGCACGGACAACAAAAGGGCGATTCGATCGGAAGCCTCTCGCAATGTAGTGTCGCTGCAGCCTGAACGGGGAGGACGGTTATGCAGCTTGGCGCGTCACTGCCGGTGGTGGATATCGGCGCCGAACCCGCCGCCGTGCGCGACTACGCGCAGGCCGCGGAAGCACTCGGCTATGCGTATCTGGTAGCGCCCGATCACGTGCTTGGGGCCAATCCCAATGCGGACAACGCGGGTCGCCGCGTCGGCACCACGGCGAACCCGTACCACGATCCCTTCGTGCTGTTCGGATTCCTGGCTGGCTGCACGCAACGCATCGGCTTCGCCGTCGGTGTGCTGATCCTGGCGCAGCGTCAGGCGGTGCTGGTCGCGAAGCAGGCCGCGAGCCTTGACGTGCTGTGCGGTGGACGCTTTCGCCTCGGCATCGGTGTCGGCTGGAACGAGGTGGAATTCATCGGGCTGAACGAGAACTTCCACAACCGCGGCAGGCGGTCGGAGGAACAGGTGCAGGTCATGCAGGCGCTGTGGGCGAACGAGCATGTGAGTTTCTCCGGTGCGTTCCACCGCATCGAGGACTCCGGCATCAATCCGAGGCCGGTCAGCGGCCGCGTTCCGATTTGGTACGGCGGCCATGCGGAAGCGACATTCCGGCGGGCGGCGAAGTATGGTGACGGGTTCATGCCCCTGGCTTACCCGCCGGGTGATGCGGCATTGGCGGCATTCGACAAGCTGCGCCGGTTGACGCGTGAGGCAGGCCGCGATTCGGCGCAGATGGGCATAGAGATATGGGTGTCGCTGGCCGGCAACGAAGATGAATGGCGGCGGGAGCTTACGTTTTGGAAGCAGGCGGGTGTCACGCACCTGACCGCGCATACGACCTATACCAGCGACCACCACAAACGGATCAACGGACGGACAGCGGCGGAGCACCTGAAAGCCATCACTCGATATCGCGCCGCGGTGGCGGACCTGCTGTAGCACATTGTCTATTCGCTCGGTCATCGATGCCGGCATTGCCCGCGAGCGGACCGCGCCCACATAGTACCGGCTTCAGCAACCTGGGAGGCGCGCATGCGCCGGTTTGCCTTCGGCCTGATCTGTGCTGCGTCACTGAGCACTCAGGCTGCAACACAGGAGCGGATCCTCCATGTCGGGCTGCGTGAAGATCCCGATTTGCTCGACCCCACGCTGGGTTCCTCCTATGTCGGACGCATCGTGTTCGCCGGGTTGTGCGACAAGCTGTTCGACATCGATGCCAGGCTGAATATTGTCCCCGTCGCTGGCCACCGGTTACCAATGGAAGGACCCGACGCACTTGGTGATCCACATCCGCGATGGCGTGCAGTTTCAGGATGGCGAAAAGCTCAATGTCGAGGCGGTGAAGTACAAGTTGCTGCGCGATCTGAACGCCAAGGGCAGCATGCGGCGCGGCGAGGTCAATTCGATCGACAGCATCGATGTCGTCGATCCATCGACGGTGCAGCTCAACCTGAAGGCGCCGGCGGCGCAACTGCTGTCGCAGTTGACGGATCGCGCCGGGATCATGATCTCGCCCAAGGCAGCGGAATCGGAGGGCGACAAGTTCGGGCTGCATCCGGTGTGCGCCGGCCCATTCAGCTTCGATCAGCGCGTCGCGCAGGACCGCATCGTGCTGAAGCGCTTCCCCGGGTATTGGGACGCCAAGTCGATCCATTTCGATCAGGTGGTCTATCTGCCGAACCCGAACTCGTCGGTGCGGTTGGCGAATCTTCAAGCCGGCGCGCTCGACATTGTCGAATACATCCTGCCGACCGACGTCGCCGGCGGTGCAAAAGGATCCGAAGCTGAAAACGGCGATCGACGATTCGCTCGCCTACACCGGCATCACCATCAACACCGACAATGGTCCGGCGCACGACACCACTCTGGGCAAGAACGCGCTGGTCCGCCAAGCGTTCGAGCTCGCGCTCGATCGCGAGGCGCTGAACCAGGTCGTCTATGCCAGCATGTATACGCCGACGGTGCAGGCCAACCCGCCGAGCTCGCCGTATTTCTTCCAGGACCTCAAGGTACCGGTGCGCGATGTGGCAAGAGCCAAGGCCTTGCTGAAGCAGGCCGGTGTGCCGACACCGGTGCCGGTGACGCTGACGATCACCAACGGCTCCGATATCCAGCAGGCCGGCGAGGTGATCCAATCGATGGCTAGCGAGGCGGGGTTCGATGTCAGGATCAAGGCGATGGAGTTCGCCTCATCGTTGCAGGCAGCCTATGCCGGTGACTTCCAGGCCTATCTGATCGGCTGGTCCGGCCGCGCCGACCCCGACGGCAACATGTGGCAGATGCTGCATACCGGCGGCACCTTCAATTATGGCCACTACAGCAACGCCGTGGTCGACAAGGCGCTGGACGATGCACGAACGGTTGATAAGGTCGATCAGCGGCGCGGGTCTTATGCGAAGGTCTGGGAGCAGGAGCGCAAAGACCTGCCGCTTGTCTATCTTTGGACCGGCAAGAACATCGTGGGGATGAGGAAGTCGGTCATCGGCTTCCAGCAGGTCCCGGACGGGCTGATCCGACTCCAGGGCGTGTCGATGGCGCGGTAGAGCAGATGAGCGCGGAAGGATGCGCTCACCCCTGCTCCGGCCCGCTGTCGTTCGCGACAGGAGGACTGTCGCGAACTACACCCGCGGCAGGCGGACGATGAACCGAGCCCCAGCACTCTGTTGCCGATGCCCATGCGGTTCTCCGCAATGATCTGGCCATGCAAGGCCTCGACGATTTGGCGGCTGATCGACAGCCCCAGGCCGGAGTGCTGGCCGAATTTTTCCTCCTTGGGCCGCTCCGAATAGAACCGATCGAACACGTGCTCCAGGTTGCCTTCTGGAATTCCCGGACCGTCGTCCTCGACGCTGATTTCCGCCATGCCGCCGGCCTCGCGCGCGGTCAGCGCGATCCGCCCTCGCGGCGGGCTGAATGACTGCGCATTGGCGACCAGGTTGCGCAACACCTGCACCAGCCGATCCTCGACGCCCCAGACCATCAGGCTTGCCGGCGCATCGACCACCAGCCGCGGGTCGTTCTCGGAATCCCGCGTCGCCTCGTCGAGTTCGCGCAGCGCATGCATGATCGGCACCACGTCCACTCTCTCGGCCGTGATGCGCGACAACTCGGCATCGAGCCGCGATGCGTCGCTGACATCGCTGATCAGCCGGTCCAAGCGCGTGACATCCTGCGCGATGATGGTGAGCAACTGCCTCTGTCGCTCCGGGTCCTGGATGCGGCGGAGCGTTTCTATCGCGCTGCGGATCGAAGACAGCGGGTTCTTGATTTCGTGCGCCACGTCGGCGGCGAAGTTCTCGATTGCGTCCATCCGGGCGAACAGCGCCTGCGCCGAATCATACAGCGCGGTGGCGAGTGCCCCCACCTCATCGCGCCGTTTCAGCAGGGGGGCCGGCACGCTGCCGGCCCGTCCGTGGCCTTCGCGCATGTCGGCCGCCGCGACCGCCAGGCGCAGGATCGGCCGTGCGATGGTCAGCGAGAGATACCAGGACAGCAGCACGGTCAGCGCCAGCGCCAAGCCGAACAGCGCCAGGATCGAAAGGCGCACGGCAAACAGGCTGGTATCCACCTCGTGGGCGTCGCGCGTCAGCAGGATGATGCCGACGGTTTTGTGGTCGCGTTCCACCGGCTCGGCCACCGTCACCAGCAAGCGGTTATCCTTGGTGCGGCGGATATAGGGCGGCATTTCGCGGCTCTGGCCGGAGCTGTTCAGCCGCAGCTCCTCCTTCACGTCGGGCTGCCACTCCAGCCCACCGGCACCCGGCGTCATATCGACGACCAGCGGTATCGGCCGCTCATTTGGGAGCAAGGTCAGCAACTTGTCGTAAAGCCAACTGATTGCCCCGACGACCGCCCCCTCCTGCTCGGCCGGCGGCAGCGGCTCGGTGCTGACGGCGCCGCTGGGTCCCTCGCGCACGCGGGTATCGGCGATCAGCGTGCCATCCGGAGCGTACAGCCTTGCCTCCGCGCCCGGGCTCGGTTCGGTTAGACGATGCAACAAGGGTCGCGCGATGTCCGCCACCAGTTTCGGCGTGTCCGGCTCGGTGATCCGCACCGCGCTTTCTCCAAGTGCGCCGGCGTAGATCCTCGCCTGCTCGCGCAATGCCCCGACCTCGGCCTCCAGCAGCCCGTTCTGGTACTGATCGAGATACAGCAGCGCCGCGACCAGCAGCGCCAGAGGCAGCGCGTTCACCAGCAGGATGCGGCGTAGCAACGGCGATACCCAATGCCGAGTGCGGAACCCCTGCTGTTGTGGAGCAGCAGGTGGCGCCAGCGCTGTCAGGGTGTTGCTGCCGTCCGGCATGAAGCCCGCCTAAGGCAGGATGGGGTCAGGTCTGACCTCATCCTGCCTTGGCTTCTTTGTTTGAGCACGTGATTCAGACCTCCGAACAATTCCGCCTCCGGTCATCACGCGCTAGTGCTCCTTGTAGCGGTAGCCGATGCCGTAGAGCGTCTCGATATGATTGAACGTATCGTCCACCGTGCGGAACTTCTTGCGGATGCGTTTGACGTGGCTGTCGATCGTCCGGTCATCGACGTAGATGTTCTCGCCGTACGCGGCGTCGATGAGCTGGTCGCGGCTCTTTACCATGCCGGGCCGAGCCGCGAGCGCCTTGACCAGCAAAAATTCCGTCACCGTGAGCTGGATATCCTGGCCGTGCCAGGTGCACTGGTGCTTGGTCTCGTCCAGCGTCAGCTCGCCGCGCACCATGACGCCGCCCGGCACCGCGCCCGAGCCTTCCGCACGGCTCGCTTCGTTGCGGCGCAGCAGGGCGCGGATGCGCTCGATCAGCAGGCGCTGTGAGAACGGCTTGGTGATGTAGTCATCGGCGCCGAGACGCAGGCCCATCAACTCGTCTACCTCCTCGTCCTTGGAGGTGAGGAAGATCACCGGCATCGAGCTGCGCTGGCGCAGCTTTTGCAGCAGTTCCATCCCATCCATGCGCGGCATCTTTATGTCGAGCACCGCGAGGTCCACCGGGCGGGCGTTCAGGCCCTGGAGTGCACTCTCGCCGTCGGTATAGGTGCGGACCTGGAAACCCTCCTGCTCAAGCGTCATCTGCACGCTGGTGAGGATGTTCCTGTCGTCATCGACCAGGGCGATGGTCTGCTTCATTGAACTGTCCTTCGGGGGTACGGTCATGGTCTCCCTCCGTCCTGCCAATAGGGGGAAGGCTTGACAGCAGATTGTGGCGCATTGCGGACGAGAGGTGAACGGATCATGGCCGATCCCGGTTTATCGCAAGGGCGCCGCTTCCGCTCCGCAGCGCGACACTATCTTGCGGGGCGTCCGGCCTATTCTGCCCGACTGATCGGCCATGTTGCCGGGATGACCGGCCTGACCCGCGCACACCGGGTGCTCGACCTGGGCTGTGGCCCCGGCGTCCTGGCCGGCGCCGTTTGCTCCGCTGGTTGGCGAGGTGCTGGCGATGGACCCCGAGCCGGAGATGCTGCGGATTGCCGAGGCGGAGTTCGCCGGCATGGGCCGCATAAGCTTCGTTCGGGGCGGATCGCTGGATCTTTCACCCGCGCTTGGGCGGTTCCGGCTGGTGACGATGGGGCGGTCGTTCCATTGGATGGATCGCGCAGAGACGCTGCGTCGGCTTGACGGAATGATCGAACCGGACGGCGCAGTGGCGCTGTTCGACAGCACCCATTGCGATATCCCGGAGAACGAGTGGTACGAGGAATACCGGGCGGTGGTGCGCCGCTACGCTGCGGACGACGCGGCGCATGTCCGTCGGGCCGGCGGCGGATGGGTTCGGCATGAGGCATTCCTACTGGACTCGGCGTTCTACGTGCTGGACCAGATCGCGGTGATCGAGCGGCGCCAGGTGAGCCCGACTCAGTTGATCGATCGCGCCTTCTCCCGCTCCAGCACCGCCCCGGATCGTCTGGGCGAGCGCGCAGAGAAGTTGGTGGCGGAGATCGAGGCACTGTTGGCGCCCCGGTCCGCACTGACCGAAGTCGTATCGACCAGTGCGCTGGTCGGCCGCCGGCCACAATCAGAGTGAGTCCGACCCCCTCCCCCCAACCCCCTCCCGCTAGGGGAGGGGGGGTTGAGGAAGAGGTCTGGGAAGCGCGCAAGCTGCTTCGCGCAGCGCGCGTTGCCACGCTGGCAAGCTCGGCCCAGGCGCAGCCGTTTGCCTCATTGGTCACACCCGCCTGTGCGCCGGATCTGTCGCTTCTGCTGCTGCTGTCCGAGCTATCGGAGCACACGCGCCACCTGCACGCCGAACCGCGCTGCTCGGTCTTGGTGGTCGGAAAACCGGAGTCGGCCAATCCTCAGACCGCGCCGCGGATTACGGTGACCGGGGTGGCGGAGCATTTGGAGGATCCAGCGCTCAAGTCCCGCTACCTGGCCGTGCATCCGTACGCGGCGATGTATGCCGGCTTTGGCGACTTCGCCCTGTGGCGCATCCGCCGCCCCGTGGGCGGCCTGTTCGTCGGCGGATTCGCGCGCGCACGCCGGCTGCGGGCCGCCGACCTGGTTCCCGACGCCGCTGCCGTTGCAGCCGTTGCCGCGGCTGAGCCGTCTATCATCGAGCATTGCAATGCCGAGTATGCCGACGCGTTGGCGCGCATCGCCGGTCGGCCTGGCCCCTGGCGGTTGGTCACGGTCGACACCGATGGCTGCGACCTGGCGCAGGGGGATCACGTTGTCCGCATCCATTGGTCGGCGCCGGCCGCGGATGCCGATGCGGTCCGCGGTGAATTGGCGAGACTGGCGCGGGCGGCCACGGCTGGCTAGCGTTGGCAAGACGAAGAGGAGACACACCGTGCTGAAGCTGGGATACAAGGCGTCCGCGGAGCAGTTCGCGCCCTCGAAGTTGCTGGGTTTTTCGGTGCTGGCCGAGCAGGTGGGGTTCGAACTCTGTGTTCATCAGCGATCACTTCCAGCCGTGGCAGCACACGGACGGGCATGCGCCGAATGCGCTGGCCTGGCTGGGCGCGCTGGGCGCCTCGACGCAGCGGGTGGTGATGGGCACGTCGGTGCTGACGCCGACCTTCCGCTATCACCCATCAATCGTGGCACAGGCGTTCGGCACGCTGGGTGCGATGTTCCCCGGGCGCGTTGTCCTCGGCGTCGGCACCGGCGAGGGGCTGAACGAGGTGCCTTCAACCGGCATGGCCTGGCCGGAGACCAAAGAGCGGTTTGCCCGCCTGCGTGAGGCATGCCAGTTGATCCGCAAGCTGTGGAGCGAGGAGCGGGTGTCGTTCGAGGGCCAGTACTACCGCACCAACAACGCAACGATCTACGATAAGCCGGACAGGCCGGTGCCGATCTATGTCGCGGCGGCCGGGCCGCAGGTCGCGAAGTATGCCGGCCGTTCCGCACAGGGCTTCATCTGCACCTCGGGAAAGGCGTGGAAGCTTTACACCGAGACCTTGCTGCCGAATGTCGAGGAAGGGCTGAAGCTAGCGTCCAACCCGCCGGCAGACTACGACCGGATGATCGAGATGAAGGTGTCGTTCGACACTGATCGCGAGCGGGCTATGCAGGACACCAAGGAGTGGGCCGCGCTCGCGCTGACCCCCGAGGAGAAGGTGTCGGTCGAGGACCCGATAGAGATGGAGAAGTTGGCCGATGCCTTGCCGGTCGAGCGCGCGGCCAGCCGCTGGATCGTCTCCACCGACCCCGACGAGCACATCGAGAAGATCCGGCCATATGTCGAGATGGGGTTCCGCCATCTGGTGTTCCACGCACCGGGGCCGGATCAGGAGCGCTTCTTGCGGCTCTACGGCGAGCAGGTCCTGCCCCGGCTGCGGCGGCGTTTCGACTGATCGCAGCGACGAAGCAATCCCCGAACCGGTGTGGTCTATGACGGGGATTGCTCCGCTGCGCTGGCAATGACAGGGGTGGCGCCATGACGTCCGCGCTTGAACTGACGGCGCTGCCCGGCATCCCGATGGTGCGTGAGGGCGACGACATTGCCGCGCTGCTGGTTCGCGCTCTTGGTTCCAAAGAACTGCGCAGCGGCGATGTCATCGTCGTGGCGCAGAAGATCGTCTCGAAGGCCGAGGGACGCAGCATCGATCTGGCAACCGTGACTCCATCGGCGGAAGCGATCAGGCTGGCGACGGAGGTCGGCAAGGACCCGCGGCTGGTCGAAGTGATCCTGTCCGAGTCGGTTCGTGTCGTTCGCCGGCGACCCAACCTGATTATCGTGCAGCACCGGCTGGGGTTCGTGATGGCCAATGCCGGGGTGGACCAGTCGAATGTGGCGCCAACAGACGGCGTGCATCGCGTGCTGCTGCTGCCGCGCGACCCCGATGCCTCGGCGGAGGCGTTGCGGCAAAAGCTGCAACAGCATTATGGCGTCGCTTTGGGCGTCGTCATCAGCGACAGCTTCGGACGGGCATGGCGTCGTGGCACCTGCGGGATCGCCATCGGTGCGGCGGGACTGCCCAGCCTGATCGATCTGCGCGGTCAGCCCGACCTGTTCGGTCGCACCCTGGAGGTCAGCATCATCGGCTTCGCGGACGAGATTGCCGCCGCTGCCTCACTGTTGCAGGGTCAGGCAGCCGAGGCGCAGCCTACCGTGCTGGTGCGCGGGCTGACCTGGGCGGCACCCGCCGTTCCGGCCGCCGTTCTGGTGCGATCGCCCGAGGAGGACCTGTTCCGGTGACCGTGATCGCACTGTCCGGCGGTGTCGGAGGCGCCAAGCTGGTACTCGGGTTGAGCCGCGTGCTGCCGCCTGACGAGTTGCTCGTGGTGTGCAACACGGGCGATGATTTCGAGCACCTGGGCCTGCACATATCTCCCGATATCGATACAGTCATGTATACGCTGGCCGGCGTGGCCAATGCCGAATTCGGCTGGGGGCGTGCCGACGAGACGTGGTCGTTCATGGAGACTCTCGGCACTCTTGGCGGCGAGACCTGGTTCCGGCTTGGCGATCGTGACCTGGCCGTGCATGTCGAACGCACGCGCCGCTTGCGCAGCGGGGAAACGCTGTCCGCGATTACCGCGGACCTGTGTGCGCGTCTAGGCGTGGCCTGCCGCGTGCTGCCGATGAGCGACGAACCGGTGCGGACGCGCGTGCGCACCGACGAAGGCTGGATCGACTTCCAGGACTACTTCGTGCGCCAACGCTGCGAACCGGTGGTTCACGAGCTGGCCTTCCATGGTGCGGGCACGGGGCGTGCACAGCCGGACTTCCTGGCGGCACTGGCCGATCCCGCCACCAAGGCCGTGGTGATCTGTCCATCCAATCCGTTCATCAGCATCGAGCCGATTCTGGCTCTGCCGGGCGTCCGTGCGGCACTGGCCGAGTGCACTGCGCCGGTCATCGCGGTGTCGCCGATCATCGGCGGCCGCGCGATCAAGGGGCCGACGGCGAAGATGATGGCCGAACTCGGAATGACACCCAGTGCCGGCGGTGTGGCGCGTCGCTACGACGAATTAATCGATGGCTATGTCTGCGATTTTGCCGACATGGACCAGGCCGCCGCCGTCAATGCGAAGGTCACACTCGCGCAGACGTTGATGTCCACGTTGGCAGACCGCGAGGCATTGGCGCGCGTCGTGCTGAGTGCGGCACGTATGCTGCGGCGGTAGCAAACATGATGCAGACATGACGATATGGGCGGTGGTGCCGGTCAAGGAGTTCGCCGGCGCCAAACAGCGTCTGACCCCCTTGCTGACCACCGAACAGCGTCGGGCGCTGGCGGCGGCGATGCTGGAAGACGTGCTGGCAGTATTGGCCCAGGCGCCGGTCGCGGGGCTCATGGTGAACACCGTCGATCCGCTGGCGACGGAGCTGGCGCGACGCTATGGCGCGCGTGTCGTCACCGATGCTGCGCGCGAGGGGCACACAAGCGCGGTCACGGCAATGGCGCGCATTCTGGCCGCCGAAGGCCACGACATGTTGACCGTGCCCGGCGATATCCCACGGGTTACCGCGGCAGAGGTCGCGGCCGTGATCGAGGCACACCGGCCGGCACCGTCGGTCACCATTGTGCCGGCGCGTGATGAACGTGGTTCGAACGCGGTGCTCTGCTCGCCGCCGCTGGTGATACCATTGCGCTTCGGCGACGACAGCTTCTTCCCGCATCTCGCCGTAGTGCGCTCTGCGGGCATCGAGCCGACGGTGCTAAAGCTGCCGGGGATTGCACTCGATATCGATCAACCCGACGACGTGCACGCTTTGCTGCAGGCCAAGCCCGCAATGGAAACGCGCGCACTGCAGTCACTGCAAAACGCGCAGTGGTCAACATGAAGGAGAACGTAGATGCCAGATAGTGAACTGCGACAGAAGGGCCGGGCGTTGCGGCGCAAGCTGCTGGGCGACGCGACCGTCGATCGTATGGACAAGGCCATCTACGATGACCCGATCATGTCGAAGTTCGCCGAGGTTACACAGGAATCGATATTTGGCGCGCTTTGGTCGCGGCCCGGCCTTGATCTGAAGACCCGCGCTCTGATCTGCGTGATCTCGGACGCCGCCACAGGCCGGGATCCGGAACTGGAGCTGCATTTGCGCATGGCGCGGAATCAGGGTTGGACCGAGGATGAACTGGTAGAAGCGTTGCTGCATCTCAGCGGCTACGTCGGCGTGCCGCTGATCCGCGAATCGCTGCTGGTCGCCAAGGACACGTTTGCGAAAATGCGCGAGGGGCAGTGAGCGAGGCCTGGCGCCAGGGGATCGCCAAGGCCGAGATCCTGCTGTCGGAAGGCGAGGCCAACGAGGATATCTCCGGCATCGCCGACGCGGTCTCGGCTTTCAATGCGGCGCTGAAGCTGGTGCCGCGTGCGGATGCGCCGCTCGACTGGGCGAAGACGCAAAGCCGGCTTTCCGCCGCGTTGCGCGCGCTTGGTGCACGCATCGACGACCCGGTGATGCTGCATTCGGCGATGACCGCCTGCGACCATGCGCTGGAAATCTATCGTCCTGATACGATGCCGGAGGACTGGGCTCGCACGGTCGCGCTGTTGGGTGCTGCGCAGGTCGTGCTGGGGGAGCGTGACAGCGACCCCGCCTGGCTGAACGCGGCACTGAACAGCTATCGGCTGGCGACCCATCGTCTATACGCGCGAAGCCGCGCCCGCCGACTGGGCGCGAATGCAGCGCAACAGCGGTGCCGTGCTGTCGCTGCAAGGCGAGCGCACCGGTGACAGCGCATCGCTGCGCGAGGCGATAGATCACTACCGCGCGGCGCTGGAAGAGTATTCCGAGCAGGAATTGCCGATCGATGTAGCGATCACCCAGAGCAATCTCGGCCAGGCCCTGCGCGTACTCGGCGAGCGTGACCGCGACCGCGGACTGCTGGCCGAAGCCGTTGCCGCCTGCCGAGCGGCGCTGGCGGTATATACGCGCGAGGCCACACCGCTGGAATGGGCAATGGCGAGCACCAATCTCGGCAATGCGCTGACCGCGCTGGACGACGTCGCGTCGCTGGAAGAGGCAGTCGCGATTTATGGCGAGGCCATCGTGGTGCTCGAAGGACCGGCGCGCCTGCAACAGCGCGCCATAGCGCGCTATAACCTCAACCGCGCCGAGAAGCGGTTGGCGGAGCTCCGCCAGTCCCCGAGCGACCGCCGTCAATGACGATGTGTGTGCCCGTGACATCGCCGGCGAAGTCCGAGCAGAGATACATCACCACGTTGGCGACTTCCTCCGGCATCGCGTAGCGGCCTGTCGGCGTGTTGGCGGAGTTCGTGTCATGCACGGATTGCGGGTTGTCGGGATTCCGCTGTGCCTCCAGAGATCGCATCATGCGCGTTTCCACCGGCCCCGGGCACACCGCATTGACGCGGATGCCGCTGCGCGCCACCTCGGCTGACGCAACCTTGGTCATGCCAAGCACAGCGTGCTTCGACGCGACGTAGGGCACCATACCAGGGCCGCCGAACAAGGCTGCGGTCGATGCGGTGTTGACGATGGCACCGCTTCCCTGTTTCAGCATCACCGGAATGACGTGGCGCATGCCAAGGAACACGCCCTTCAGGTTGACGGCGATGACCTGATCAAACATCGCCTCGTCGTAGTCCTGAATGGCGGCAGTTTTCCCCTCGATGCCGGCATTGTTGAAGAAGCAGTCGATAGCGCCGTAGGCGTCCAGTGTCGCCTGCACGTACCCCCGCACGTCGATGGACTGGGTGACGTCGGCACGGATGAAGCGCGCTTCGCCGCCGCGCTGGCGCACGAGTTCGGCGCTCGCTTCCCCGTCCGCGGCATTCAGGTCCACCACCACAACGCGCGCGCCGCGTCCGGCAAATCCGATCGCAGCAGCCCGGCCGATGCCGCCACCTCCACCTGTGATCAACGCAACCTTGCCGGCAAATTCCATGACCGTTTCCTCCTAATCAACGTGAAACACAGCCTTGCCGGCCACCCGGCGGTCGCGCAACTGCTCGGCAACTTCGGCGAAGTCGCGCCAGCTTCGCTCGATGCCGATCTGCGGCTTCAGCGAACCATCGGCAATCAGCGACGCCAACAGCGCGAGGTCCGGCGCGAAGCGGTCCTCGGCCTCGGAATAGAAGTAGCTGAAGCTCTGTAACCGCGAGTTGGGCGCGCCACGGAAATCGGCAAACGACAGCGTTGTCGGCTCGCCCGACGAATTGCCATAGACGACCACCGTCCCCTTCGCTTCGAGCAGTCTGATTGCCTGCGCCAGCGACGCACCGCCCGCCGAACTCCAGGATCAGGGCGAAGCGACCTTCCGCCTTGTCGATCCCCTGTATAACGTCGCGCGCGCCCAACTCGTGCAATCCGGCCGCGCGTTCGGCGCGTCCCACCACCGCGGTCACGCGCGCGCCGGAGCGTGCGGCGAGCTGCACCGCCAAAGTGCCGACACCACCCGCCGCACCAGTGATCAGTACACGCTTGCCAAGCAATGGTGCGCCGTGGCGCAAGGTGCGCAGTGCGGTCAAGCCTGCAACCGGCAACGTTGCCGCCTGTGCGAAGCTGACATTGTCGGGCAGCACGGTCATGCGATGGCTCGGCACCGCGACGCGCTGAGCCCAGGCGAACTCGTCCGTCAGCGCGACCACACGTGCGCCCGCCGGAGGGCCGCTGCCATCCGCGGCCTGTGCCAGCACGGTGCCGGAGACATCCTGGCCAGGTATCCAGCCTTCGCCATTGTTGCGGATCGAACGCAGCTCACCCCGGTTCAGCGAAAACGCATGCACCGCAACCAGCGCCTCGTTGCGCTGCGGCTGGGGCTCGGGGACTTCGCGTAGCGCCACCGGCGCCTTGTCGTCGAGAGTGGTGACCAGAGCCAGCATCACATTGCCCTCCACTGCACTTCCGCGCGATGATACCGGCGAGTATCGGATCGGGACGGAGCGTCGCAAATGCGCCAGATGGTCATGGTCGGTTTCCTGCAGGCGCAGAACTGCACCAACCTGGTCAGCTCCTGGCGTCATCCGGAATCACGGGATGATTCGATGTCCGCCGATTACTACCGCACCATCGGACGCGTCCTTGAAGAAGGCAAGTTCCACCTTGGCTTCTTCGACGATCGCCTGGCGATGCCGGACCGCTACGGCAATGATCACCGGCATACGGTGGAGCACGGCATTCGCTGCGTTAAGATGGACCCGATCACCGTGCTGACAGTGATGGGCATGGCGACAGAGCGCCTGGGTCTCGGCGCCACCTGCTCCACTACGTACTTCGAGCCGTTCCACGTCGCGCGTGTGTTCGCGACGCTCGATCTGATGACGAACGGCCGCGCGGCGTGGAATGTCGTCACCTCAATGAATGACGGCGAGGCGCTCAACATGGGGCATGACGTGCACCTGGAGCACGACGCGCGTTATGATCGTGCGGACGAATTCATGCAGGTCGTGCTCGGTCATTGGAATTCGTGGGACGACGACGCCATTGTGCTCGACAAGCAGTCCGGCCTGTTCGCGCATCCCGACAAGGTGCAGCGGCTCGATCATCAGGGAAGATGGTTCCGCTCGCGCGGCCCGTTCACCGTGCCGCGTTCGCCGCAGGGTCATCCAGTGGTGATCCAGGCCGGGCAGAGCGGCCGCGGAAAGAGTTTTTCGGCGCGTTGGGGCGAGGTGGTGTTCGTCTCCACCCACACCAGCCTGGAGCACGGTAAGAACCTCTATAGTGAAATGAAGAACGACGTTGCGCGGCAGGGGCGCGATCCGGACCAGTTCTTCATCACGCCGTCGGCTTATGTGGTCTGCGCTGAGACGAAAGCGGAAGCCGAGGACAAGATGGCGCTGATCGAGACGCTGGCAACGGATGAGGACGCGCTGTCATTGCTGTCAGAGGCGATGAATTTCGACTTCGCGTCCAAAGGTCTGGACGAGCCGTTCACCGACGAGGAACTTGCCAACATCTCCGGTACACAGTCTATGCGCGACCGCGTGCTGCGCGCGAGCGGCATCGCCAACCCGACACCGCGCGACTTCATCAGGTTCAGTCATCGCGCGCGGCCGAACAAGCCGTTCGTCGGTGGTCCGAAGGAGGTTGCGGACGGGCTGGAGCAGTGGTTCACCGAGCCGGTCGCCGACGGCTTCGTGCTGGCGGCGACGCACGTTCCTGGCACCTATATGGACTTCGTCAAGTATGTCGTGCCGGAGCTGCAGCGGCGCGGGCTGTATCATAAGGACTACGCAGGCGTCACACTGCGCGAGAATCTCGGCCTGCCCATCCCGTACGCGGAAAGGAGGAATACACAATGAGCAACAAAACGACCCCCTCTCCCCTCGCGGGAGAGGGATGGGGTGAGGGGGTGGTGCGGTTTCGCACACCCCTCCCCCTGACCCCCTCCCGCAAGGGGAGCGGGGAGTCGGTGTCATGAATCTAGGCCTTTCCATCGGCTATTCGCGCGCGCATCTCGATATGCCGGTGAAGCTGGTGCAACGCGCGGAAGAGCTCCGATACGACAGCGTCTGGACGGCGGAAGCGTATGGCACCGATGCGGTCACACCGCTGGCCTACCTCGCTGCAGTGACCAAGCGGATCAAGCTGGGTACCGGCATTATGCAGCTTGCGGCGCGCACGCCGGCCAACGCCGCGATGTGCGCGGCAACCATCGATGCGCTGGCGGGAGGTGGGCGCTTCATCGCCGGCCTTGGCGTATCAGGGCCGCAAATCGTCGAAGGCTGGTACGGCCAGCCTTGGGGCCGGCCGTACTACCGCTACAAGGACTACGTCGCCATCATGCGCAAGATCTTCAGGCGCGAGGCCCCGGTAGCGCATGATGGTCGCGAGATCTCGCTGCCTTATACCGGCGAAGGTGCGATGGGTGTCGGCAAGCCGCTGAAGTCCATCCTGCACATGAACCCCGACATTCCGATCTATCTGGGCACCGGCAACGAATCGACTGTCAAGCTGACGGCGGAAATTGCAGATGGCTGGCTGCCTCTGGGTTTCGTGCCCGGCTCGCTGCCGAGAATACCTGCCGTGGCTGGAGGAAGGATTCCGCCGCGCCGGCAACGGCAAGAGCCTGCGCGACTTTGCCATCCAGGCGTCCGTGCATGTCGAAGTGGACAACGATGTGAAGGCGGCGCTGGCCAAGCTGAAGCCGGAGGTGGCGCTCTACGTCGGCGGCATGGGCCATCGCGACAAGAATTTCCACAAGGACCTGATGATCCGCCGCGGCTTCAAGGACGCCGCCGATAGAATCCAGGAGCTGTATCTCGCGCATCGCAAGGAGGAAGCGATCGCGGCGGTGCCGGACGAATGGGTGGACATGAAATCTCTCGTCGGCCCGCCCGAGCGGATCAGACAACGCTTTCGCGCCTGGGAGGATTCCGGCGCAACAAGCCTTACCGTACGCTCGCGCCAGCCGGAGGCAATCGAGGTGATGGCGCAGGCCGCACGGCTCAACTGAAGGAGGAGCAGTCATGCGCTTCAAGGACAAGGTCGCGCTGATCACCGCGGTGGGCAGTGGGATTGGCCGGGCCACCGCCGAGATCATGGCGAATGAGGGAGCCGTGATCATCGGCGTCGATAATGATGAACGCCGTCTGGCAGTGGCGATGGAGGCAATGAACATGTCGGGCGGCCGTGCGTTCGGCCGTCCCGCCAATGCGCTCGATCAAGGGGAGATCGAAGAGGTCGTTGCCTGGGCGGCAAAGCAGTATGGCAACATCGATATTCTGGTGAACGCAGTCGGCGGCAGTACGATCATCGATAAGCCGCACGCTACCGTGGATGAGCTGACCTTCGACGACTGGCAGAAGCTGATTCAGTTCAACCTGAACGGCACGTTCCTGTTCTGTCACGCCGTCACGCCGGTGATGAAGCGGCACAAGCGCGGCAAGATCGTCAATCTCGCCTCGATCGCCGGTCGTGGCCTGAGCGCATCCAGCAGCAGCGCGTATTGCGCGGCCAAAGGCGGCATCATCGCGTTCACCCGCAAGCTGGCGTTCGAGCTTGGACCCTTCGGCATCAACGTCAACGCGATTGCGCCGAGCCTGACGTTGACCGAGCGCATCCGCCCTCGCTGGAACCAGCGTTCGCCGGAGGATCAGGCGGCGGAGATCGAGCGTACGCCGCTGCGGCGTGTGGCGGAGGCGGCCGACCAGGCGAAGGTCATCTGCTTCCTTGCTTCGTCGGATGCGGACTTTGTTACCGGGCTTACCATCGACGTGACCGGCGGGCTGTAGAATTCACCACAAAGACACGGAGGCACGAAGACAATATCTTAAGGCATTGGCCGTCCACTTGGCGGGGTGCGATTGAGTGAGCTGATCATTGGCATGGCAATAGAGGTGCACAGGCATCTTGGGCCTGGTCTGCTCGAGTCGGCCTATGAAGAGTGTCTCTGTTTCGAATTTGGCGCCGCGGGCCTTCCATTCGGACGTCAGGTCCCTCTGCCGGTGGTTTACAAGGGCATACAGCTTGATTGCGGCTACCGAATGGATATCGTGGTCGATCAGAAGATCGTTCTTGAACTCAAGGCGATTGAAAAAGTCCTGCCAATTCACAAAGCGCAGCTTATTGACCTACCTGCGGCTTAGCGGCCATCGGGTCGGATTGATCATGAATTTCAACTCAGTGGTGCTGAAGGATGGTCTGCACCGCCTGGTCCTTTGATCTTCGTGTCTTTGTGTCTTTGTGGTGAAGCCCTACTTGAATCGCGGCAGTTTCTCCGCCAGCGCCATGTACGCGTCCTCGTCCGTGCGATCATAGCGCAACGGCGTCACCACGATCTTGCCGGCACGCAGCGCGTCGTAGTCGCTCTCCGGTCCTTGCTCGCGATCGCCGCGGCGGAAGTTCAGCCAGTGATAGGTCATCCCGCGCGGATCGACGCGCGTATCCACATGCATGCCGGAAATCATCCCCACGCCCTGCCGCGCCAAGGTCATCGGCCCCGCTTCGGCCGCCGTGCACGTTGGGAAGTTGACGTTCAGGCAGGCATCCTTGCTCCAGCCGATCGCCAGCAGATCGCGCACCACCTGCGCACCGAGAGTGCGCGACGCATCCCACAGCGGGTTGTTGCGATCCTTGTACGCCTGGCTCAAGGCGATAGATGGGACACCCAGCATCATCGCCGGTCATCGCCCCGCCGACGGTGCCGGAGAACACCGTCTCCATCCCCAGGTTCAGCCCGCGATTCACCCCGGACAGCAGCAGTTGCGGCGGTTCCGGCATCAGATGGCAGATGCCCATCACCGCGCAGTCGCCTGGCGTGCCGGTGATGCCGAAGCGTCGCTCGCCCTGCGGGCTGACCCGCAGCGCATGGTGCAGGCTGATCGCATGCGATACGCCGCTTTGGTCGTGCTCTGGGGCCACCACCCACACCTCGCGCGCGAGTTCCGCTGCGATCTCTTCCAGGATCGTCAGCCCCGGCGCGTCGATCCCGTCGTCGTTGGTCAGCAAGATCCTATCCAGCACCCGCCTGCTCCGCATTATCGTTCGCGTCCCTGTTTGACGTGTCCGGCCCGCGGCGTCCAGCATGGATTGGGGAAGGAGACGGACTCATGCAGATCATCGACGCGCAGGTGCATATCTGGGGCAGCGGCACGCCGAGTGCGCATCATCGGCAGACCTCCAGCTTCACGGCCGAGGAACTGATCGAGGAGATGGATCAGGCAGGGGTGAATGGCGCGGTGCTGCATCCGCCAAGCTGGGATCCCGGCTCCAACGAGATGGCGGTCGAGGCGGCAAGGAATTACCCCGACAGGTTCTGCATCCTTGGCTGGTTCCCGCTGGACAAGCCTGACGAGCGCAGGCGCATCGAGACCTGGAAGCAGCGGCCCGGCATGCTGGGCCTGCGCTGGGCCCTGACACGGCCCGAGCAGCAGACGTGGCACCAGGACGGCACTATGGACTGGCTGTGGCCGGCCGCGGAGACAGCGCGGGGACGCCAGTCGCTACTATGGCCTGGCGCTTCCTTCCGCTGTTCCGGCAGATCGCGGAGAGGTATCCCGACCTGAAGCTGATTATCGACCATCTCGGCCTGGTGCGTTCTGCCAAGGGTGCTGCGGCATTTGCCGATCTGGACAACGCTGTGTGCGCTGGCGAGCTGCCCGAATGTCGCGGTGAAGGCCACGGGCGCACCGGGCTACTCGGCGGAGGCTTATCCGTTCCGGGACATCCATGACGGCCTGCATCGCATCTTCGACGCTTATGGGCCGAGGCGCTTCTTCTGGGGCACCGACATCACGCGCATGCCGTGCAGCTATCGTCAGTGCCTGACGCTGTTCACCGAGGAGCTGCCCTGGCTGCAAGGCAACGATCTGGAACTGGTGATGGGACAGGGGGTCTGCGACTGGCTCGGCTGGCAGCGCAAGCCGACATAGTCGGCAATGGCGCTGCTGACCGACTACACCAGCTACGCCGATGCGCAGCGCCAATTCGCACCGGCGCGGCTGTGGGACCTGTTCGACGGCGACCGCGAGCGACTGAATATCGCGCACGAGTGCATCGATCGTCACGCCGACGGCTCCGGCTCGCGTCGCCGTCCGCATCGCGCATGCCGATGGGCGCGACGAGGCCCTCAGCTTCGACGCATTGCCGACGTGGTCGGCGCGCTTGCCCATTGGCTGGCGGAGCAGGGCATCGAGCCGGGCGACCGCGTCGCGATCATGCTCGAGCCGTCACTGCCGTTCTATGCCGCGCTGTTCGGCGCGATGAAGCTGGGCGCGATCGCGGTGCCGCTGTTCACGCTGTTCGGGCCCGATGGCGTGCGGCTGCGGGTCGAGGACTGCAAGCCGCGCCTGCTGATCACGAACGCCGACAAGGCCGAATCGCTCGGCGAACTTCGAGGGCCTGCGCGGTTGTCGTCACCGACGACGCATTGCCGCGGCGATCTCGCGCTATCCCGCCTGCTTCGACGCCGGCGACGCCGCGCGACGACCTGGCGATATTCCAGTACACCTCGGGCACGACGCGCGAGCTGCCGGAGGCGGTGCAGCACACTCGCATCGCGCGATCGTCGCCGTGATGTTCGCGGCGCTCTACGGCACCGGCATCCGGCCGGGCGACGAGTTCTTCTGCCCGTCATCGCCGGCCTGGGGGCACGGCCTGTGGCACGGCACCCTGGCGCCGCTGGCGCTGGGCGTCACGACCGGCACCTTCGCCGGCCGCTTCGATCCGGAACGGCTGATGAAGGCGTTGCAGGACTATCGGCATCACCAACCTGTCGGCCGCCGCGACGCATTACCGGATGATGAAGAACTGCGCGGCGCGGCGCCGACGTTACCGCTACTCGCTGCGACAAGCTGTCGTTCACCGGCGAGCCGATCGACAGCGACGCTGGACTTCATCGACCAGACCTTCGGCACGCCGGCTGTGCAGCATGTACGGCACCACCGAGATCGGCGTGGTGCTGGTCGACTATCCCGGGGCCGACGACTTCGCCGTGAAGCCGGGCTCGCTCGGAAAGCCGGTGCCGGGCGTGCAGGCTGGAGGTGCAGCGGCCCGACGGCGCGCCGATGCGAACCGGGCGAAGTCGGCGAGATCATGGTGTGGCGGCATGGTGCATGGTTCCCCACCAAGGACCGCGGCCGGATCGACGACGACGGCTATTTCTACCATGCCGGCCGTGCCGATGACGTGATCATCTCCGCCGGCTGGACCATGAGCGCGGTCGAGATCGAGAACACGCTTGCTGCGACACCCGGCGGTTCGCGAAGCGGCGGTGATCGGCGTGCCCGACGCGCAGCGCGGCCAGGTGGTGAAGGCGTTCATCGTCACGCGACCGCGCCGCACGGCGACGAGTTGGTCGAGGATATCCAGACTTCACGTGCGAGCGGCTCAGCCAGCACGAATTTCCGCGCCATCATCGCGTTCGTGGCCGAACTGCCAAAGACGCCGGCGGGCAAGGTCAACCGCAAGGTGCTGCGCGACCGCGAGGCCGCCGCCGGCAACTGATCAGGAGCAGGCATGACGCCGAACCACGCGCTATTTCCCAAGATCACCGACGAAGGCCTGGACGAACTGCGCCAGCGCATCGACGTGCCGATCGACGACACGCTGGAGCCGTGGAGCCACGAGGCCACGCGCGACGCTATCCGCCACTACGCGCACGGCATCGGCGACGACAATCCGCTGTGGTGCGACCCGGATTATGCCGCGAGACACGCGCTGCGGCAGCATCGTCGCGCTGCCCAGTTTCCTGTTCGCGACCAGCCGGATCGTCTCGGGCTACTGTTGGTGGCCTGTCGGGCGTCCACGCGATGTGGGCGGGCGCCGACTGGACCTGGCACAAGCCGGTGCTGCGCAACGACGCGATCACGACCGAGGCCCGGCTGAAGGACCTGATCGAGCATGAGACGAAGTTCGCCGGGCGCGCCTTCCAGCAGATCTATCACGTCGATTTCTTCAACCAGCACGGCGACAAGGTCGCCGAGTGCCGATAGCTGGTGCTTCCGCACCGATCGCGACGAGGCGCGCGAGCGGGGCACCAAATACACCGAAGCAGCGCGGCCGCGCGCAGCCGTTCACCGACGACAGCTGGCCGAGTATCTACAGCTCTACGCCGAGGAAGAGGTCCGCGGCGCGACGCCGCGCTACTGGGAAGACGTCGCAGGTGGCGATGCGCTGCCGCGCGATGGTCAAGGGGCCGATGACGGTCACCGGCTTCATCGGCTACGCGCAAGGCTGGGGCGGACTCTACATCCGCGCCAACAAGCTCGCCTGGAAGTCAGGTCGCAGACGCATCCGGGCCTCGGCATCGCGAACCGCTTCGGCATTCCCGACTGCCCCGAACGCGTGCACTGGGAACCGGAGTTCGCCCGGATGGTCGGTGCGCCCGGCGCCTACGACTACGGACCGGAGCGCTGCTCGTGGCTGACGCACCAGCTCACCAACTGGATGGGCGACGATGGCTTCCTGCGCCGCGCGAGTGCAAGATCCGCCGCCACAATCCGGAGGGCGATACGCTGTTCATCGGCGGCAGGGTAACGCGACGTATGTCGAAGACGGCCGTCATCTGGTCGAGATCGACGCAGGAGGCGCGCAATCAGGATGACGAATTGTCTGTGGTTGGTTCGGGGGTGGTGGAGCTTCCGACGCGCAGTTACGAACCGAGTTAGCGGCCGCCTGCACCTTTCTCGATTTGCACCGTAGCCGTCTGGCCCGCCACCAGGGGCAGGCCTTCTGGGACATGGTCAACCTGGATCCGCACCGGCACCCGCTGGGCCAGCCGCACCCAAGTGAAGATTGGATTCACATCCGCCAGCCCCGACTGGCCCCGTGTCGCGTTGGCGACCGTGATACCGCGAGCAATGCTGGCAACATGTCCCTTCAACAGATCGGAGTAGCCCATGAGTTTGACAGTTGCCTGATCTCCGACATTGATCTCGTCGAGCGCCGTCTCTTGAAAGTAGCCATCCACCCAATACGAATCGGCGTCAACGAGAGAAATGATACTCTGCCGGGCAGTTGCGTAATCGCCAACCTGGGCCAATAGATTCGTTACGTAGCCGTTGACTGGCGACCGGATTGTCGCGCGTTGCAGATTCACCCGCGCCTGTGCCAGATTGGCGACCGCTTGGCGCGACGCCGCCGTCGTCGCAAGCGCGGTAGATCCGGAAGGTCTGTTTCTCCTCCTCTGAGGCCTCCAAGGAGCTCAGCTTCGAACGCCTCTCCGCTTCGCGCTGCGCATTGTCCGCATTGGCGCTTGCCTGGTCGGCCGCTGCCTGCGCGAGGTCGACGGCAATCGCATAATCGGTCGGATCAATGCTTATCAGCATGTCGCCCTTATGGACGAATTGATTGTCGGTGACCGGCAGTTGCACGACCCGGCCGGAGACCTCCGGCGCGATGTTGATTACGTAAGCTCGGACTGTCCCGTCCCGAGTCCAAGGCGCAGTCATGTAGGCCTGCCACACTGCCCAAGTGGCGGCCCCAGCTAGCGCCAGTGCTATCAGCGTGACCAGCACCGGTACGGCATGCAGACGTCTAACCGGAGCGATCTCCGCACTAGGTGGCGGAGTCCGGGGGGACATGCGCGCTTGCGTCGCTACAGGCGCGTCAGCGTCCGGCATCAGCCGACGATCCTGCCGGCCAAGAGCACGATCGTCGAGAGCATAATCGCGTAGACGGCGAACACGAACAGAGCGGGGTGCCACACGAAACGAAGTAGCCCGAAACGCTCCGCAACGCGGCGAACCGGAAGCACCAGCAACCAGGTCAGAACGATCATTGGCGCGATGGGGGCGACGTAGACGCCAAACAGGTTGATCTCCGCATATCTCATGCGAAGACCTTAGCATCAAAATAGCTGGCATGCTGGGCCAGCGCGTCGGCGATGGATAGGATTGTGGCCCGCGTGCGCAGCCGCGGCCCGGCACCAGGCAGCGTCGGGGACAGAGCCGCGAGTGCACGGTCGAAGCGGTCGAGCGCGCGGATCCCTTCGGCGCTGTTGCCAGCGGCGATTGCGTCCATGGCGCCCTTCACCTCTGCGTCGAGCGCGAACCGCCGAGCGATGCGGCGCAAGCGGATGATCCCCTTACCAACCGAGAGCGCCGCCGCCAGTCGGGCCGCCTGTAACAGATCAACCGATCCCGGAACCGCAGAAAGCCGAGAGTACACCTTGCTCTCCCATTTTTGGGAGGACGATGGCACTTTGCCGTGCGTGAGACGACGCAGATCGCGCAAAGTCAGTGCCAACAGCCGGCGAGTGCGCCACGCTGGCGGCGGCGGCGGTAACAGTCTCATTGCAAGCATAGCGAAGGCAACCCCGCCGACTATTGCCATAGCCGAATTGTAGTACCGCGGTGGATCATAGACGGCCAGGTTGGATGGGCTGAGCAGTGGCATAAAATTCACTGCCAGCGCTACAAAAACAGCTTGCTGCCAAGGTTGCGCCGCCAATGCCCCAGCTGGCACCAGCACCAAGCCGAGTGCAGCACAAAATCCCGGAAAGTCGTCAGTTGCGGCAGCAGCGCGAAGTCGACAACAGCAGCGAGAATGGCGGTTAAGACCAAGCCTGTGGTGAAGGCCCGTGCCATCGCATACGCAGCATCCTCCATGGGAGTGAAGAGTGTGATGCCGATCACTGCAAACGTTATGAACTTGCACCGTTCGGCCACGCGGTCCAAATCCATATCAATGCCGCTGCACCGATGGTGAGAAACGCACGCGCGGCGTTGATCAGCGGAGGCAGAAAATCGGGCACCCGCAGGCGTGCGTGCCGTGGCCTGCGTACCAACCACGGATAATCGATGATCAGCACACCAGTGGCGGCGCGGCGGAGCGCAAGGAAACCCTCCGCCATGCTGTCGTAGACGAGCCGCAGCGACGGCGATTCCGCGGGTAGCAGCAAAAGTCGCCTTACTGCTGAGTGCAAGGCCGAGCGCAGCGCCGCGGCACCGACCTGCCAACGCATCGGATCCCCGATCATTTCGGGATCCATCAAGTCGATCGGCAGAAATTCCCTGATCTGAGCCGCCCGTGAGGCTGCGGTGGTACCAATTCGAGATGGGTCGCAACCAACCGCCAGGCGGCGATCGCATCAAAAAGACTGTCCGCAGCAACCTGTAGTGCACGAGGGCGCAACGGCAGGTTCGAGATTTCGCCAGCTGCCTGATCGATCACCGTGCCTAAGCCAGCAATGCGAAGGGCGAGGCGCCGACGCTCGGTTTGCGACGCTGCTTGCAACGGCGGCAATCGCACTGCACGCACGAGGCCACCGGCAATCTGAGCAGATAGTTCGGCAAGCAAAGTCGCGAGCCGCCGCCGGGTATTGCCAAGGTCGGTCGTTGCCAGCACAACGCCGGCGCACACAATCCCAATGCAGATCTCGACGCTGCGAGCAACAGCAAGCTGGAAGGCATCGCCGCTGGGGCCGCCAACCGCACCAAGCTCGTCGCCAACGATAATTGCCGTGGTAAACCGGCTAAGCTGGCTGCGTAGGAAGCGAAGTTGCGCAGCAGCGTTGCCGCCAGCGCGCAAACTGCTCCCCAGAGCGCGAGCCCGAACAGAAATCCAGCACGGCTCTGCGGGAAGCAGGCGCTGAGCACAACCGCTGCAATTGCACCAACGACGGTGCCAATCAGGCGGAACCAGCCTTTGCGCAGGGATGCACCGAGCACTGGCTGGCAGACAAGAGCTGCCGAGGTACCCGCCCAGGACGGGTTGTCGAGCTCCAGGCAGAACGCCAAGAAGAGCGCGAGACAGACGGCAACCCATAGTCGGACCCCGTAGCGCAGGGGTGGAGTGACGGCACGAAGCCAGCTGTCTGATATTGCTACGGCAATCAACATTTCATTCGAACGACGAGCGGTCCGGTGCGCTCGGGCAGAACCTCAAGCGGGCTGACGCAACCCGTATTGGCGTCGGTGTCCGGGATACGGCGTGCCTTTCGATTTCGTGATGAAACGCCTACCATCGACGCCTCCCGACCCCCCGATAGCGGCGCATGATAGAAGTACGGTACACGGGAACAGCTGTTGTCAATCAGTTCGGCGCCAGCACCAAGCGCTCAACATCTCGACTTGCGCTGCTGCTGAAGTGCTAGTTTTAGTTGTCCGGCTCCAGATCCCGCGCCACCTCGGGGGTGTGCAGCAGCCGGTCGATGTGCGCTCGCATAGTCAAGGGCGTGATCCGGCTGGAATGTCAGGTCCGGCGCGAACTTCAGCCGCAGCGCATGCGCCACCTGGCCGCGCAGAAACGGTGCGGCCCGCCCCAGCGCCGGCAATAGCCTGTCGATGTCCGAGCGGCCGAGCCGCGCGACATAGACGATCGGCGTGCTTGAGATCCGCACTGATCCGCACCTCGGTGACGGTGACCTGCGCCGCGGCCAGCTCCGGATCGCGGAAGTCCCGTCGCTCGAACAACCCAGCGAGCACGTGACGGATCTCTTCCGCCACGCGCAACTGGCGTTGCGACGGTGCCGCCGACGGCTTCATCAAGCCGGCACCATCTCCGTCTCGAAGCACTCCACCACGTCGCCTTCCTGCAGGTCGTGGAAGTTGGCGAACGACAGGCCGCATTCGTAGCCGCGCGCCACCTCGCGCACGTCGTCCTTGAAGCGCTTGAACTGCGACAGCTCGCCGGTGTGGATCACCACGTTGTCGCGCAGCACACGCACGCCGGCGCCGCGCTTCACCACGCCGTCCGTCACCATGCAGCCGGCGACCTTGCCGATCTTGGTGATGTTGAACACCTTGCGCACCTCGGCGTAGCCCAGGAACCGTTCGCGCGCCTTCGGCGCGACCTTGCCCTTGCACCAGCTTCTCGATGTCGTCCGCCACCTCGTAGATGATCGAGTAATAGCGGATATCGACTCCCTCGCGCTGCGCGAGGTCGCGCGCCTGCGCGGTGGCGCGAACGTTGAACGCCAGCACCACCGCGTCGACGCCTTGGCGAGCTGGATGTCGCTCTCGGTGATCTGACCCACCGCGGCGTGCAGTACGCGGACCTTGACCTCCTCGTGCGCCAGCTTCAGGACGGTCGCCTGCAACGCCTCCGCGCTGCCCTGCACGTCGGCCTTGATCAGCACGGCGACTTCCTTCTGCTCGCCGGCCTGGATGCGGGCGAGCATCTGGTCCAGCGTGCCGCGTGCGCCACCGCTGGCGGCCGCCGCCTTTTCGCGCACCCGGCGGGCACGGAATTCGGTGATTTCGCGGGCCCGGCCCTCGTTCTCCACCACGACGAACGGCTCGCCGGCGGCGGGCACACCCGCCAGGCCAAGGATCTCGACCGGCATCGAGGGCCCTGCCGTCGACAGGGCGCGAGCCTTGTCGTCCAGCATGGCGCGCACGCGGCCCCATTCGGCCCCGGCCACCACAGTGTCGCCCTGCCGCAGAGTGCCTTTTTGCACCAGCATCGTCGCCACCGGACCCCGGCCCCGGTCCAGCCTGCTCTCGATCACCGTGCCTTCGGCTGGGCGGTCCGGGTTCGCCTTCAGATCGAGAATTTCCGCCTGCAGCGAGATCGCCTCGGTCAGCCGGTCGAGCCCGGTCTTTTGCGTCGCGGACACTTCCACGTCCTGCGTCTCGCCGCCCATCTCCTCGACCACGACCTCGTAGCTGAGCAGCTCTTGGCGGACGCGGCCGGGATTGGCGTCCGGCCTGTCCATCTTGTTGATCGCCACGATCAGCGGCGCCCCGGCGGCCTTGGCGTGACGGATCGCCTCGATGGTCTGCGGCATGACACCGTCATCCGCCGCCACCACCAGCACGACGATATCGGTGACCGACGCGCCGCGCGCCCGCATTGCGGTGAACGCCTCGTGTCCCGGCGTGTCGATGAAGGTGATCTTCTCGCCACCCGGCATTTCGACCTGATAGGCGCCGATATGCTGGGTGATACCCCCCGCCTCGCCTGCCGCCACGTCGGTCGAGCGCAGCGCGTCGAGCAGCGAGGTCTTGCCGTGGTCAACGTGGCCCATCACGGTCACCACCGGCGGCCGCGGCTTCAGATCCGACTCGACATCGGCGGCACCCTCCAGCCCGCTTTCGACGTCGGACTCAGAGACCCGCCGTGCCCGGTGACCGAACTCCTGGATGACCAACTCGGCGGTATCGGCGTCCAGGGTCTGGGTGATTGTCGCCATGACGCCGAATTTCATCAGCGTCTTGATCACCTCGCCCCCGCGTGCCGCCATGCGGTTGGCAAGCTCCTGCACCGTGATGCTGTCGGGCAGCACGACATCGCGTACCACCTTTACCTGGTCGGACCGCAGCCGCTCCAGCTCCGCCTGGCGGCGTTCGCGCTCGCGCTGACGCCGCACGGAGGCGAGCGAGCGAACCCTCTCGTCCTCACCCTCGATCGCGGCCTGCACGTCGATACGCCCGGGTCGGCGATGGGCGTCGGTGCCCTTCTTGGCGACCACAGCCTGTGGCTTGCGCGGCATGACGACGCCGGGGCGACGCACTGGACGCGCCTCCTCGTCGTCGGCGCGTGTTCCAGGGCGAAGACGCAAAGTCTCGGTCGGGGTCGCCGGGGCGGCCGGAGCCGCCGTCGCAGGCCGCCGCTCCTCATCCGCGCCGCGCGCCACGGTTGGCGTGGCTGCCCGCGCTGTCGCAGCCTCTGCCGCCTTGCGGGCGGCTTCCTCAGCCTCTTGCTGCGCGGCGTCCTCGGCGGCGCGGCGGGCCTCCTCTTCCGCGGCCTTGCGCTCCTCTTCCTCGCGCCGGCGAGCCTCTTCGGCTGCCGACAGGATCGATATCTTCTCCTGCTCGCGCCGCTCTGCGTCGCGTCGGGCGGATTCGCGCTGCTGTTCGACCAGGGCACGTTGTCGCGCCGCCTGCTCGGTCGCTGTCAGCGCACGCGGAACGCCACCGGGCTGCGCCTGACGGTCGGACGGTGCCGCGGTGTCCGCTCGCGCGCTGGGCGAGGCAGTGGCCGGGGTGGCCGCGCCACTTCCCGCCGCCCCTGGCGCGCCAACCGGAGCGCGCTTCTTGCGCACCTCGACCTGCACCACCTTGGAGCGGCCGTGGCTGAAGCTCTGCCGTACGGAACCAGCGTCCACGGTACGGCCCAACTCCAGCCGGCCAGCCGGCCGCAGCGAGAGCCGACCTTTGCCGGTTTCCTGATCATTATTGGTTTCGCTCATTACCTATCCGTTGGTCCCGTCCGCATCTGTCCGCAAGTTTCCGGTCTTGCCGCCGGCGGCTTCCGCCGCAACCCATCAAGCCGCCCCGCCTCGATGGCGAGCCGCTCACTCAATCGCCCCGGTGTGATCGCAACATGCACCACATGGTCACGACCGAACACCCGGCCAAGCGCCGCCGCGGAAAGTGGAGCAAAAACGCTGACCGCCTCCCTGGCGCCGGATAGGAATCGCGCACGTTCGTCCGCGCTGCCGTCCGAGGCCTGCAGGATCAGTCTGCTCCGACCAGTCCGCAGCCACTCACGCGCCTTCTCGAACCCCGCGATCGCCTGGCCGGCGCGCCGGGCGAGCCCCAACAGCTCGCCGATCCGCCGAACCAAAGCCGCTTCAAGCACGGCAGGGAGATCGGGGGGTACGATGACAGGACCGCGTGCGGCCCTGGCGAAGGCTCGCCCCAATCCTCCCCCGGGGCCTCCCTGGGCGCGCGCGCGTTCTATCACATCCCCACACGCGCTCAACCAGATTCCCCGACCCGGCAGCGTTGCCGCCAGATCAGGCACAATCGCCCTGTCCGGCCCGATTACAAAGCGGATCATCCGCTCCTTGGGCTGCCTCTCGCGGGTGACGACGCACCGGCGAACCGGGCCGGTCTCCGGTTCATCGTCTGCCGCTTCGGCGCTGCAGCCCGTTGTGTTTTCGCGCGATTCAGACCTCTGGCGATTCCGCCTCCGGTCATCACGCTGTAGTTCAGCCGTGTTCCGTCTCCTGCGGCGCAGGCTCGCCCTCGAACCAATGGGCGCGCGCCGCCATGATCACGTTGTTGGCCGTCTCTTCGTCCATGTTGTCCGCGCCGACGATCTCGATCAGCTCGTCCGACGCAAGGTCCGCGAGATCGTCCAGCGTCTTCACGCCCTTCTCGCCGAGGGCGACCAGCATGGCCGGTGTCAGCACCTCGATCGCCGCGACGTCGTCCGTCACGCCAAGTTCGACGCGCTTTTCGTTCAGTTCGTTGTCGCGCCGGGCGATGAATGACTCGGCGCGACGGATCAACTCCTCTGCAATCAATTCGTCGAAGCCCTCGATCGCCGCCACTTCCTCAAGCGGCGTGAATGCCAGTTCCTCCACCGAGGTGAAGCCCTCGGTGACCAGCAGCCCGGCGATCACATCGTCGACATCCAATGCCTCGACAAACAGGCCACTGCGCCGGCGGAACTCTTCCTGCCGCCGCTCGCTCTCTTCCGCCTCGGTCAGGATGTCGATGTCCCATCGCGTGAGCTGGGAGGCGAGCCGCACGTTCTGACCGCGCCGGCCGATCGCCAACGACAACTGCTCGTCCGGCACCACGACCTCGACGCGCCCGGCTTCTTCGTCCATCACCACCTTGGTGACTTCGGCAGGTGCCAGCGCATTCACCACGAAGGTAGCCGCCTGCGGCGACCACGGAATGATGTCGATCTTTTCTCCCTGCAGCTCCTGCACCACCGCCTGAACGCGCGAGCCGCGCATGCCGACGCAGGCGCCCACCGGATCGATCGAGGAATCGCGGCTGATCACCGCCATCTTGGCACGGCTGCCCGGGTCGCGCGCCACGGCCTTGATCTCGATTATGCCGTCATAGATCTCCGGCACTTCCTGCGCGAACAGCTTGGCCAGGAAGCCCGGATGCGTGCGGGAGAGGAAGATTTGCGGCCCGCGCGGCTCTTCGCGCACATCGTAGATGTACGCGCGCACCCGGTCGCCATTGCGGAAACTTTCGCGCGGGATCAATTCGTCCCGCCGCAGCAACGCCTCTGCCCGGCCAAGCTCCACCATCAGGTTGCCGTACTCAGTGCGCTTCACCACGCCGTTGATGATCTCGCCGACGCGGTCCTTGAACTCCTCATACTGTCGCTTGCGCTCATATTCGCGCACGCGCTGCACGATCACCTGCTTGGCGGTCTGCGCGGCAATGCGTCCGAAATCGATCGGCGGCAGCGGATCGACGATGTACTGACCGACCGCCGCGTCGGGCTTGAACTTCTTGGCGATGGTGACCGGGATCTGTGTTTCCTCGTTCTCAACGGTATCGACGATTTCCGTCCAGCGGGACAGGCGCACGTCGCCGGTCCTGCGGTCAATGGTGGCGCGGATGTCCTTCTCGTGCCCGTACTTGGCGCGGCCAGCCTTCTGGATGGCCTGCTCCATCGCTTCCAGCACCTCTTCGCGGTCGATGCTCTTCTCGCGCGCGACTGCGTCGGCGACCAGGAGTAGTTCGGGGCGGGCAATAGCGGTGTCCAT
This sequence comes from uncultured Alphaproteobacteria bacterium, assembly GCA_963758595.1. GTDB lineage: Bacteria > Pseudomonadota > Alphaproteobacteria > Acetobacterales > Acetobacteraceae > JAMXLO01. Next base: position 139,481 of record CAVWWB010000014.1, on the reverse strand, counting down.
TCTTGCCTCTTGGCTTCTAGTTGGTTCGGGGTGGGGTCGGGGTAGCTTGGATCAAGGCGTCGGTCAGTACCAGTTTGGCGCGCCGCACGCCGGCCAGCGGCAGCTCGATTTCGCTGCCGTCGTCCAGCCGCATTCGCGCCGCGTTCTCGTCGGCACCCAGCACAATGCCGGAAAAGCGCTTCCGGCCGTTGATCGGCGCGGTCGTCTCGGCACGCGCCAAGTGGCCGGCGAAGCGGTTCCAGTCCTTCGGCCGGGTCAGCGGCCGGTCGATGCCGGCGGAGCTGACTTCCAACGACCAGGTGCTGGGGATCGGGTCCTCCACGTCCAGCACGGCGCCGAGTGCATGGCTGATCGCCTCGCAGTCGGCAACAGTGAGCTGGCTGCCGTCGGCCTTGTCTGCCATGACCTGAACGGTCGGCCGGTCCCGGCCGAGCACGATGACGCGCACGAGTTCGTACCCCATGGCTTCGAGCGTGGGCGTGACAATGCTGGCGAGACGGGTCTCCAGTTGGTCCAAACAAAAAAAGGCGGCCGGTTAAGGCCACCCTCCGTTACTCTGCGGAAGATTGATTGTGAAAGATAGATAGAGGAATGGGCGTCGGTTTGCAAGGCGGCCGGGCCCCTTGGCACCGAATTCTCACCGAAATCAGCTTTCCGTTTGACCGTAACGTCGACGCCCGCGCATGCTCGACCGGCGGGGAAACCGGTCCTGCACTACCCCCGCATAATCAACCCGTGACGAAAATACCGTTCCGTCCAAAAACAGGAGAGGGAAACCATGCCGCTCTATATGTATCAAGCTGCCTACACGCCGGAATCCTGGGCCACGCAGCTCAGGAACCCGCAAAACCGTGCAGAAACGGTTGGGCATGCGCTCTGCGAGGCGGCTGGCGGAAAGTGCCTCGGTGCCTGGTACTGCTTCGGCGAGTATGATCTGGTGCTCATAGCCGAATTGCCAAATGCCGAGAGCATGGCAGCTGTGGCGCTCGCGGTCGGTGCCGGTGGCGCGATCAAGTCTGCAATCACGACCGTGCTGATGAGCGGCGCCGAATGCGTGGCCGCCATGCAGAAGGCCGCGACGGTGGCTAAATCCTACACGCCTGCGCGCTGACCGGATCGACGGACCGCGCGTCCGAAGCGCGTGGGCACACAGGCCACGAACGCGGGCGCGCGGGGCCCGCCGGGAGGAAAGAATGGCGCAGAACGATGCCGTCTTCAGCGGGTCGATCCCACTGCTCTACGACCAATATATCGGTCCCGCAATGATGGCTCCCTATGCCGACGATCTAGTCGCCCGTCTGTCTGGGATGCACACCGGCATGCTGCTAGAAACGGCGGCCGGCACTGGCATCGTGACGGATGCATTGGCGAGGATGCTGCGGGACGTCACGATCGTGTCCACTGATCTGAATCAGCCCATGCTCGATTACGCGGCCACCAAGCCGGCGTTGTCACGTGTTCAGTTCCGCCAAGCCGATGCATTGCAACTGCCGTTCGATGATCAGTCGTTCGATGCTGTCGTCTGCCAGTTCGGCGTCATGTTCTTCCCCGATCGTCCTGCCGCGTTCCGTGAGGCGCACCGGGTGCTCAAACCTGGAGGCCGCTTCCTGTTCAACGTTTGGGAGAGCGCAGCCGAGAACCCGATCGTCGACGCCACCGTGGCCGGGCTGTCCCGGCGCTATCCGGACCACGAGTCCTGGTTCCTTGAGCGGACGCCTTGCGGCTATCGGGATCCGGATATCATACGCACGGACCTTGCCCGCGGCGGCTTCGCCGACTGCCGGATCGAGACGGTGAGGCTGAAGGGCCGGGCAGAGTCTGCTTCTGCTCTGGCTATTGGCTTCTGCCAGGGCAGCCCAATGCGCGCAGAGCTCGAAGCGCTGGATCCGACTGGGCTGGAAGTAGCCACCGCCGCCGCAACCAGCGCGATCGCCGAGCGGTTTGGTCAGAACGCATTCGACACCGAACTCTGTGCTCTGGTCATTGAAGCGATCAGGTAGCGCTCCCACCAGCAAGGGCTGGCCGGCGAACGGCCTTGCCCAATTCCATTCGCTCCGCTACACACCCGCCCCTTGTCGCGCGCCCGGGCCTGGAATGGGCATGCCCGGCCGCGACCGCCTGCGAGCCCGAGGCTTGTCCCAGGGACCCGACAGGCTCCACGCGAAAGGAGACCCCAAATGCCCAAGATCAAGATGAAGACCAAGTCGTCGGTCAAGAAGCGATTCAAACTGACCGCGACCGGCAAGGTGAAGGCCGGCCCCGGCATGAAGCGTCATAACCTCTCTGCCCGTACGCAGAAGGCCAAGCGCAGCAACCGCCGCATGCAGGTACTGACCCCGATGGACGCGCGTACCGTCAAGAGTTGGGCGCCCTACGGGCTGGACTGAGAGGAGCCGACACATGGCACGCGTCAAGCGCGGCACCACCACTCACGCGCGGCACAAGAAGGTTTTGAAGCAGTCGAAGGGCTTTCGCGGCCGCACCTCGACTACCTATCGCGCGGCGAAGGAGCGGCTGGAGAAGTCGCTGCAGTACGCATATCGGGACCGGCGCAACCGCAAGCGCGACTTCCGCGGCCTATGGATCCAGCGTATCAACGCCGCGGTGCGCCAACACGGCCTGACTTACAGTCGCTTCATCGACGGGCTGAAGAAGGCCGGAATCGAGATCGACCGCAAGGTGCTGGCCGCTATTGCGTATGACGACGCCGCGGCCTTCGATGAGATCGTCAGGAAGGTGCAGAGCGCGCTCGGGTAGTGACCGACGACCTCGCCGCCCTGGAGCAGGAAACCGAGGCCGCGCTCGCGGCCGCGACCGATCTGCGCGCGTGGGATGCCGTGCGTGTCGCCACGCTTGGTCGCAATGGCCGGCTCACCGCCCTGCTGCGCGACCTGGGCAAGACCGCGCCCGACCAGCGCCGGGAACGCGGCGCCGCACTGAATCGGCTCAAGGATATTGTGACTGCGCGGATCGAGGCACGCCGGGTCGAACTGGAGAACGCGGAACTCGACACTCGGATTGCGGCCGAACACCTCGATCCCACTCTGCCGCCGCGTCCGCGCGAAATGGGCGCCATTCACCCGATCAGCCGCACCATGGAGGAGATTGCCGCCATCTTCGGCGCCATGGGCTGCGAGATCGCGGAAGGTCCCGATATCGAGTCCGACTGGATGAATTTCTCGGCACTCAATATCCCCGAGCACCACGCGGCGCGGGCGGACCAGGACACGTTCTATCTGCCGCCGCAAGGCAATGCGCCGCCGCCTGTGCTGCGCACGCAGACATCACCGGTGCAGATCCGCGCCATGCTGGCCCGCCCGCCGCCGCTGCGGGTCATAGTCATCGGCCGCACCTACCGCGCCGATCACGACGCCACGCATTCGCCGATGTTCCATCAGTGCGAGGGCCTTGTTCTGGACCGCGACCTGCACCTCGGCCACCTGAAAGGCACGCTGATCGATTTCCTGCGCAGCTTCTTCGGCATCGCCGACCTGCCGGTGCGCTTCCGCTCCAGCTACTTCCCGTTCACCGAACCATCCATGGAAGTGGACATCGGCTGGAACCGCCGCACCGGCGAACTCGGCAAGGGTGGCGACTGGCTGGAGATCCTGGGCTCCGGCATGGTCCATCCCCGCGTGCTCGCCAACTGCGGCATCGACCCGCGCGAGTGGCAGGGCTTTGCCTGGGGCATGGGGGTGGAGCGAATCGCCATGCTGAAGCATGGGATGACCGACCTTCGCCCGTTCTTCGAGTCCGATATCCGCTGGCTGCGCCATTACGGCTTTTCGCCACTCATGCCCACCGTGCTGCACGAAGGCGTATGAGGATGCCGGGTCAGCCCAACAAGACCCCCCCTCCCCTTGCGGGAGGGGGTTGGGGGGAGGGAACGTTGTTGGTGCTGCGATGAAGTTCACGCTCTCCTGGCTGAAAACGCACCTCGACACCGACGCCACCCTGCAGCAGATCACCGAAACGCTGACGCGCATCGGGCTGGAAGTGGAAGACGTGGAGGATCGTGGCGCCGTCCTTGCGCCGTTCCGCATCGCCCGCGTGCTCGAGGCGGTGCAGCACCCCAACGCCGACCGTCTACGCGTCTGCACGCTGGACACCGGCGAGGGCACCACGACCGTGGTCTGCGGGGCGCCAAATGCGCGGACCGGCATGAAGGGGGTGTTTGCACCTCCCGGCAGCTTCATTCCGGGCACGGGCACCACATTGAAGGTCGGCGAAATCCGTGGCGTGCGCAGCGCGGGCATGCTGCTGTCCGAGCGCGAACTCGGCATCAGCAATGAACACGCCGGTATTGTCGATCTGCCAGACGATGCACCGGTCGGCGCGCCGTATGCCGATTGGCTGGGGCTGAACGATCCGGTGGTCGACGTCAGCATCACGCCCAATCGGGGCGACTGCTTCTCGGTGCGTGGCATCGCGCGGGATCTCGCCGCGGCCGGCATCGGCAGGCTGAAGCCATGGCAGCCAACGAAGATCGCGGCAAGCTTCCAGGGCGGCCCGCGCTGGAACATTGAATACGCCGAATACTGCCCCTGGATCCTGGGCCGGACGGTCCGCAATCTCCGCAACGGCCCTAGCCCGCAATGGCTGCAGGATCGGCTGCTGTCCGTCGGTCTGCGCCCGATCAACACGCTGGTCGATATCACCAACTTCTTCACCGTCGACCTCGGTCGTCCGCTGCACGTGTTCGATGTGACGAAACTATCGGGTGACGTGCTGACGCTGCGACGCGGGCGCAACGAAACCTTCCGCGCACTGAACGGCCGCGACTACACCGTGACGACCGAGGACTGCGCGATTGCGGATATCGCCGGAGCACAGTCCATGGCGGGCGTGATCGGCGGCGAGGCAACAGGCTGCGACGATCGCACCACCAACGTGTTCATCGAGTGCGCACTGTTCGATCCGGTTCGAGTCGCGCTGACCGGCCGCCGGCACGCGATCGTCTCCGATGCGCGCCAGCGCTTCGAGCGCGGTATCGATCCGGCGCTGATGCCCGATGCGCTGGAGGCGGCCACCGCAATGGTGCTGGAGCTTTGCGGTGGCGAGCCGGCCGAAGTCGTCGAAGCCGGCGCGCCTCCTGCCTGGCAGCGATCCGCTACGCTGCACTTCGCGCGCATTGCGGGTCTCGGCGGGTCCGACATTTCCGCCGATGAAGCGGTCGGTTCGCTGGAACGGCTTGGATTCGACGTGCAGCATCGCGACGCCACACGTGTCACGGTCGCCGTTCCTTCATGGCGCAATGACATCGCGGCGAAGGTCGAGCTCTCCCAGGCGGAAGCGCTGGACCCGGCGATCGCCCGTCAGGCCGCCGAAGGCTGCGCCGAGGTCGAGCCGGAGGCCGACCTAGTGGAGGAGGTGTTGCGGCTGCGCGGTCTCGACGCGGTTCCGCCGGTGTCGCTGCCCCGTGCCTCGCCGGTACCGCTCGCCACGCTGACCCCGAAGCAGGCGCGCACCGAACTGGTGCGTCGTACGCTCGCCGCCCAGGGGCTGGTCGAGTGCGTCACCTTCAGCTTCATGACGCACGAGGTCGCGGCGCTGTTCGGCGACGCACCTGAGGCTTTGCATCTTAGTAACCCGATTGCCGCCGATCTCGACCAGCTTCGTCCGACCCCGGTCGCGACGCTCGCGTTGGCGGCGCAGCGCAACGCGGCACGCGGCTACCCGGACGTGGCGCTGTTCGAAATCGGGCCGGAATTCGTCCTGGATGCCGGCGAGCACCAGCGCTGGATCGCCGCCGGCCTGCGCGCCGGGGCCACCCCGCGCAATTGGCTCAGCCCGTCGCGGCCTGTCGATGCCATGGATGCCAAGGCCGACCTATGGGCGGCGATGACCGCGGTCGGCGTCCCGGTGGAGGCACTGGTGCTGACTCAGGACGCGCCGGCCTTCTATCACCCCGGCCGCTCCGCCACGGTGCGAAAGGGGCCAAGGACAGTGCTCGGTAGCTTCGGCGAATTGCATCCACGCGTCCTGAGGACGCTCGACCTGACCGGACCGGTCAGCGCGTTCCAACTGAACCTGGACGCGATTGCTGAATCGAAGCGACGCCGCAAGTCAGCCCCGGTTCTGCCGCCGTTCCAGCCGATCCGCCGTGACTTTGCATTCCTGGCCGACAGCGATGTTGCTGCCGACGCCGTTGTGCGGGCGGCACGCGGCGCCGACCGCGCCCTGATTGCCGATGTGTCGCTGTTCGATGTCTACCAGGGCGATCGGCTGCCCGAGGGCAAGAAGTCACTGGCGATCGAAGTGGTGTTTCAGCCGCGCGAGCACTCGCTGACCGATGCCGAGATCGAAGCGGCGTCACAAAAGGTAGTTGCAGCAGTGACCAAAGCGACGGGCGCCACACTGCGGTAGACCGCCGCAGCGTGACGCCAAGCCTGGATCAGATACCGAGTGCCTTCGCGGTAGCAGCGTCCACTCTGCCGCTGGCCTTCAAATTATGCGAGCTCTGATACGACTTCAGTGCGGCCACGGTCTTCGGGCCCATCTTGCCGTCCACGTCGATCTGCGCGCCATTGCTGTTCAACGCAGTCTGCACCTTTGCCACGCGCTGCTGGGCCGGGGTCAGATCGGCCGGCATCGCCGGTTGGGGAGGCGGTGCGGGTTCCGGGGCGGCAGCAACGGGCGCTGGCGGCGGCGCTGGCGGAGGCTGGTTGGCGCAGCCGGCAAGGCCGGTCACCGCTAGACAACAGACAGCGAATGCAAGCGTACGAACGTTCATCGGGAGATCCTTTGAGGGACGAAGCGAGGGCGCCGAATCCTGGGAGCGCGGATTCGCGCGCAACCTGCAACGGAGCGCAGGCGGACGCAAGCGCATCGTAACAGTTCTCACCTGTGCGGAGTCTGCGCTACGCTCGGCGCGAGTGTTGCAGGAGTCGAGCATGCTGCGCGAGGAGCTGGTCTTTGTCGGCACATGCGATATCGCCGGCCACGTGCGGGGGAAGGGATTTCCGGCGCGGGATATAGAATCGCGCCGGCGCAGGGGCATCGGCTGGACGCATTCCAACCTGATGCAGACGGCGTTCGGACCGATCCTGGATACCCCCTTCGGCACCGGTGGCGACCTGATGATTGTGCCGGATTCCGCAGCCGAGGTCCGCGTGGACTTCGGCGATGGCTCGGCGCCTGAACACTTCTTCCTGGGCGACATCCGCAACACCGATGGCACGCCGTGGGAGTGCTGCCCGCGCGAATTCCTGCGCCGCGCCATCGACGCGCTGGAAGCAGCCGGTGGGCTACGCCTGATCGCTGCATTCGAGCAGGAGTTCGTCTACACCGGAAACCAGCACCGGGACGGCGACGCCTACAGCCTGGGTGCATTCCGCCGTCAGGGAACTTTCGGTGAAAGCTTTGTCGCCGCTCTGCGCGCCGCAGGTGTCATGCCGGATTCGTTTCTCGCGGAGTACGGCAACCGGCAATTCGAGGTAACGGTGGCACCTTCCGAAGCACTGGTCGCGGCGGACCAGGCGGTGATCACGCGCGAGATGGCACGCGCGGCCGCGTATCGGCACGGTTTCCGGGCCTGCTTCTCGCCGAAGCCTGAAGCGTCCGGCGTGGGCAACGGCGTGCATATCCACATGAGCCTGCAGGATGCATCGGGCGCGCCGGTGACGTACGACGCAGCCGCACGTATGGGCCTTAGCATGGTGGCGCAGCATTTCTGTGCGGGTGTGCTGCACCATCTGCCGGCGATCTGCGCCATCACCGCGCCGTCGCCGGTGTCGTATCTGCGCCTGACGCCAAACCGCTGGGCGCCCACGCTGATCGACATCGTGCAACAGGATCGCGGTGCGGCGCTACGCGTCTGCCCTATCTTTGCTGCCGCTGATCCAGCCGAGGTGGTACGGCAGTTCAATATTGAGTTTCGCGTTTGCGACGCTGCGGCCAGTCCGTATCTGGCACTCGCCGCCGTCATTTTCGCCGGAGCCGATGGCCTGCAGCGCAAGCTCGGTCTGCCGCCGTCGTCGCGCCGCGCGGATGAGCTGCCGCACTCGCTGGGCCAGGCGCTCGATGGGATGGCGGCCAGCAAGACAGTCGCCGGCTGGTTCGGGCCGGTGTTCCTGGAGGCCTATCTGCGCCATAAGCGCTCTGAAGTGCAGCACGTTGCCGAATGGGCGGTGAACGAACTCTGCGACCGCTATGCGGAGGTGTATTGACGATCGTAAGGGCGCCGCAGTTCAGCCGGGATACGTGGTCTCGGGCTGCGGCTTGCTGGTCGTCGAGGGGGGGCGGCCGGTAGATTTGCCGGCTTTGGCAATGGCGGCCAACGGTTGTATGCCATGCCGGAGCTTGATGTGGCGTGCGTGGTGTCCTGCGGCGCTTACAATCGGCCGGATCAACCGGCCACACCGAGCCGCATCTGGCGAAAGATCGTGCCTGCCAACCTGCAATAGCAGAGCAAAGGGAGGAGGCGTTGCGCGGAGCACTCGTTGTTGTGTTCATGGCCGCGCTGGCGAACCACGCCATCGCGCAGAACAGCGGTCCGCCGAACAGCACTCAGCAATGGGAAGCCTGCAACGATCCCAATAATCTGGACCACGTCATCGAAGCCTGCACCGCGGTGATCGATGCGAACCGGGAGTCACGCGAGAAGCTTGCGCTGGCCTTCAACAACCGCGGCTACGCCTACACGCGCGACGGGCAGTACGATCGGGCGATGGCCGACCTCGATCGGTCAATAAAGCTGGACCCGCGCAGCGCGCTGGCCTTCAATAATCGGGGCTACGCCTGGTCGCGCCAGGACCAGCACGAGCGTGCCGTCGCTGACTTCAGCCGGGCCATCGAGCTGGAGCCGACCTATGCCGCCGCCTTCAACAATCGTTGCTGGTCGCGCGCCATCCTGGGCGACCTGAACGACGCCTTGGCGGACTGCGATCAATCGCTTCGGCTGCGTCCCAACGCGGTGACGACGCTCGATAGCCGTGGCTTTGTTAACCTCAAGCTGGGTCGCACCGAGCAGGCGATCGCTGATTATGACGCGGCCCTGCAGCAGCGACCCCGGTCACCGACTTCCCTGTACGGGCGGGGCATAGCCTATCTGAAGCAGTCGGACGCGGAAAAGGGCAAGCAGGACGTCTCCGTGGCGGAACAAATCGACCCGGATGTGGCGGCCAAATTCCGCCATTGGGGGGTATCCGGTCCGTAACGCTGGAACACGACGCCAGATGACACCGGCTCCCGGAGTCTCTATCTGAACGTCGGCATGGCCCCGCTCGACCACATCCGCAACTTCGCGATCATCGCGCATATCGACCATGGGAAGTCCACCCTGGCCGATCGCCTGATCCAGACCACCGGCGCGCTCAGCGATCGGGAGATGACCCCGCAGGTCCTGGACAATATGGAGCTGGAGCGGGAGCGTGGCATCACCATCAAGGCGCAGACCGTCCGGCTGACCTACAAGGCGAAGGACGGCCAAGTGTACGAGCTGAACCTCATGGACACCCCGGGGCACGTGGATTTCTCCTACGAGGTGTCCCGCAGCCTGGCCGCCTGCGAGGGCTCGCTGCTGGTGGTGGACGCGTCCCAGGGCGTCGAGGCGCAGACGCTGGCCAATGTGTACCAGGCGATCGAGGCGAACCACGAGATCGTCCCGGTGCTGAACAAGATCGACCTGCCCGCCGCGGAGCCGGAGCGGGTGAAGCAGCAGATTGAAGATGTGATCGGCCTGGACGCTTCTGATGCGGTGGAGATCAGCGCCAAGACCGGCCTGAATATCGAGGGGGTGCTGGAGGCGCTGGTCAACCGCCTGCCGCCGCCGAAAGGCGACGCGGATGCGCCGCTGAAGGCGCTGCTGGTCGATAGCTGGTACGACCAATATCTCGGCGTGGTGATCCTGATCCGCGTCAAGGACGGCCGGATCAAGCGCGGCCAGAAGATCCGCATGATGTCCACCGGCGCGGTGCACCAGGTGGAGCAGGTCGGCGTGTTCAGCCCGAAAATGATCCCCGTCGATGACCTGGGCACCGGCGAGATCGGCTACATCACCGCGGCGATCAAGACCGTGGCCGACTGCTCGGTGGGTGACACGATCACCGACGATCGGCGCCCGACTGCGGACCCTCTTCCCGGGTTCAAGCCATCCGTGCCGGTGGTATGGTGCGGCCTATATCCGGTGGACGCCGACGACTTCGAGAAGCTGCGCGAATCGCTCTCTCGGCTACGGCTGAACGATGCCAGCTTCCACTACGAGCCGGAGACCTCCGCCGCGCTAGGTTTCGGCTTTCGCTGCGGCTTCTTGGGATTGCTGCACCTGGAGATCATTCAGGAACGCCTGACGCGCGAGTTCGACCTGGATCTGATCGCGACCGCGCCTTCTGTGGTGTACCGCATCCATCGAACCAATGGCGAGGTGCAGGAACTGCACAACCCGGTCGATATGCCGGACGGCAGCGTGATCGACCATATCGAGGAGCCATGGATCCGTGCCACCATCATGGTGCCGGATGACTATCTTGGGGCGGTGCTGCAGCTATGCAGCGAGCGGCGCGGCGAGCAGGTGGATCTGACTTATGTCGGCAACCGCGCGATGGCGGTGTACCGGCTGCCTCTGAACGAGGTGGTGTTCGACTTCTACGACCGGCTGAAGTCGGTCTCGCGTGGCTATGCCAGCTTCGATTATCAGATGGACGGCTACGCACCAGGCGACCTGGTGCGGATTTCCATTCTGGTGAATGGCGATCCCGTGGACGCGCTGAGCTTCATCGCGCACCGCAATGTGGCCGAGGCGCGCGGGCGCGCAATCTGCGCCAAGCTTAAGGACCTGATTCCCCGCCAGTTGTTCAAGATCGCGATCCAGGCCGCCATCGGCGGACGCATCATCGCGCGCGAGACGCTGAGTGCGCTGTCGAAGGATGTGACCGCGAAGTGCTACGGCGGCGACGTGACGCGCAAGCGCAAGCTTCTGGAGAAGCAGAAGGAAGGCAAGAAGCGCATGCGCCAGTTCGGCAAGGTGGAGATCCCGCAATCCGCCTTCCTGGCGGCGCTGAAGATGGATGCGTGAGGCTCAGGCGCGCCGTACATTGGTGAACATCGGCACGCTGCCCTTGAGCATGCCGGTGAGGTCCTTGCGATAGGCGGACGCGAAGAAGAACGCCCCCAGCGGTATATACGGCACGTCGCGAAACGCTTGAACCTGGATTTCGCGGCAAATCCGCTTCTGCTCTTCCGCGTCGGTCGCGTCGATCCAGGCGCTGCGCAGTTCTTCGATGCGCGGCATGTCGGGCCAGCCGAACAGCCCCTTCCGGCCGAGGCCGCGCAGGAAGCCATGCGCCGCGGGGCTGGACGCCGAATAGCCGGGTGCATAGTTGGCGTTCAGGCTCCAGCCGCCTTTGTCCAGCGGTTCCTGCGAATTCAGCCGCTGCGCGACGGTCGCCCAATCGAGTGCCTGATAGTCCATGTTCATGCCGAGCTTGCGAACCACATCAGCGGCGACCTCGCTCATGGCGTTGATCGCCGGCAGGTCGGTCGGCACCAGAAATACGAACCGTTCGCCGTTGTATCCCGCCGCGGCGATGTCACGCTTCACCTTGGCCAGATCCCGCGGCCCGTTCAGCACGTCCATGCCTGCATCATTGGCGAGCGGCGAGCGCGGGGTGAACGTGCCGACACCGGCTGTCCACATCGACCGGCCATCGCCGGCCACCGCCGTCATCATGTCGATCTCGCTGAACGCGCCGAGCAGTGCCCGACGGATGCCCGCATTGTCGAAGGGCGGATGCAGATGGTTGAACCGCAACACCGCGTAGTAGCCAAGGCTGTCGATCACATCGACCGTCAGCTCCGGATTCTTGCGCAGCAGCGGCAGCAGGTCGGAGGTTGCCTGTTCCCACCAGTCCATCTCGCCGGACTGCAATGCTGCGGCGGCGGTGCCGGAATCGGGAATGGTGTGCCATTCGACGCGCTCGAACCTGGCAATCTTGGGACCGGCGGTACCGACCGGTGGCTCATCGGTGCGCGGAACGTAGTCGGCATTGCGCTGATACACGGCAAGTGATCCGGGAACGCGTTCGCGCATGACGAACCTGTAGGGGCCGCTGCCGATGATTTCCTTGACCTGCTGGCCCGGCTCGGTCAGCGCGAGCCGTTCGGGCATGACCACCGGGGCGAACGGGTTGGGCTTGCCTAGCAGATCGGCAAGCAGCCGGAACGGGCGCTTGAGCCGGAATTGCAGCACGTTGTCCGATACCGCTTCGAGTTCATCTACCTGGGCGAACGCCGAGATGGCATAGACATCGCGCCTGGCCCAACGCTTCAGCGAGGCGACCGCGTCGCGGGCCAGCACCTTTTCGCGGTCGTGGAAGCGCAGCCCGTCGCGCAGCGTGATCTTCCAGACCTTGCCGTCGTCCTCGATCACGTGCCCCGCGGCCATTTGCGGCCGGGGGCGCAAGGCATCATCCACGCCATACAGCGTGTCGTAGACCATGTAGGCGTGATTGCGCGTGACCAGGGCCGGAGCGAAAGTCGGATCGAGCAGCGCGATGTCCGCCTGCGGGATGAATTTCAGCAGCTTCGGGTCACCGGCGGCCTTGACCGCTGGAGCGGCCAGAACGGTGGCTCCGGCGTTGCCGAGGAACTGACGACGCTTCATCGCGGTGCTCCTTATTTCGCCGCATGGTATCGTCAGCGCTGCATGCGCCGGAAGCAGACCGGATGGGGTTTTCCAGCTTCGGTGGCGCTGCTAGGTTCCGCGCCCGTTGCGGAGGGATGGCCGAGTGGCTTAAGGCGCACGCTTGGAAAGCGTGTGTGCGTGGAAGCGTACCGTGGGTTCGAATCCCACTCCCTCCGCCAGAGGTCCGGACCATCCCTAACTTCTTGATATGAGTGGCTCATTTCCATTGCATGAGCAGACTGCCCCCACTAGCGCCCCCACCAAGCTGCCCCCACGTCACTCCCTCAGGTCCTTCCTCACGGCAGACATCCACACGCCTCCAGGATGCCCGTAGGCGCCCTCCGGACTCTCCCTGCTACTGCCCCACTGCGGCGGACGATCAGGCGCCGTGTAGGGAGTCCCTGGGACAGTCGCAGCCTGCTCCTGAGTTGGCGCGCAGGGCGCCCACTGGGTTCCCTGCGGGGACCCGAAGCAAGACCCACACCGGCGGTTCTGCTGTTCCGCCGCGAAGGGGGGAGGGGCTCGAGTTGGAGCGGTCGAAAATCTACGGCGCCATCTGGCGGTGGCTACACGGGGCGCCGCGACACAACGCAAGCCTGGGTGGGTTTTAATAACAACAACCTTTAACCGTCTTTTTGAAGACAATTCCGGAAGGGTGGTGGGGGTCTGTTGGCGCTAGGACGTTCGCTCGCGCGTGCGCCGAAACGCGCACCAACGCGGCACAGCAGGCACACAGCAAGGCATACTGCGCAGGGACGAAGCACTACCGGCGTGTTTACGAGCGCAATTCACCCAACCGAACACAGGTGCCGATCCTGCAACGCACAAGCCTCAGTGTTGCTGCGTTCGCCAGTCCGCATTGGGCCGCGTAGCAGCGACTACCCGGCGCGCAAGGAGAGGATCGCCGCAGTGAGCATGGCCGAGTACAGCAAGACGAAGCAACCGGGGATCAGTCGCTCCACAGACGACAGCGAGCGACGCCGGTTGCGGCGGTAGGTCTCGCGCTCGCGCGTGAACGGAGCGATTGGAAAATCCGCCTCCATCTCCCGGAGGACGGCAAACTTCGCGCTGTTCAGCTTGCGGTAGGACACCAGCAGCGCCATCCACGCGATGGAGACCAGTGTGCCCGCGGCCGGAATGGCCCACAGCCAGATCGCCTTGTGGTCGGCACTGACGGCAAGCTTGTCGGCTTGCAGATAGCCGTACAGCGCGACGATGGCGCTGTTCACACTCAGCATCCAGGAATTGGCCTGTGCCCGACGGTCGCTGACCTTCTCGGCGGTTGCCAGGTAGAGCTCGAACAGCGCAAGCTTCGGGTCCTTCTCGTCAGCCACGCACGAACTCACCAGCGTCGAATACGTGGATGCGGCCGAGTCCGTCGCCGAGAACGATCTTGCCCCTGTGCACATCGAGGCCAATGACCTTGGCATCCACCGCGATTAGCGTTAGCTCAGCGCCGGTTGCCGCGTCCCAGATCCGCGCCGTGCGATCGTAGGAGGCGGTGATGATACGAGCTCCGTCCTCAGAGAATTGGGCGCTCGACAGGACATCCTGGTGCCCGTCAAAGACGGTCAGAGCCGCTCCGCTGGTGGCGTCCCATATGCGCGCAATCCGGCCTTCTACAGTGACGATCCGCACGCCATTGGGGCAGAAGGACGCGCCGTTAAGTGGCCCTTCGTCCCCGTGAAGAACGAGCAGTTCCTGTCCTGTGGTCGCATCCCAAATAATCGTGTCTTCGCCCGTAGTGACAATGCGGCGACCGTCGGGCGAGAAGGCCGCGCTGTTAAAGGAGACACGGTGGCCCCGAATTGCGAGCAACTGCTGCCCGGAGGTAGCAATCCACAGCCGTGCCGTACCATCCATGGACGCGGTTAGAATACGGGTGCCGTCGGGGGAGAAGCACACCGATATTAATTCGCGCTCGTGGCCGCAGAGTGTCGTGAGCTGCTTCGGCGCGGTGATATTCCATAAGCGTGCCGTTCGATCGGACCCAGCAGTTACGATTTGGTACCGTCGGGAGAAAAACTGGCGCCGCTGAGGCCCGGACAGTCCTCCGGTAATCGCGAAGATTCTCCTGGAGGCGGCTGGCTGCGCAACTGGGCAAGCGCCTGTCCCGTCGCGGCGTCCCAGAACCGTGCGATGTCATCATTGTGGCTCGTAGTAATGATGCACATGCCATCTGGGGAGAAGCTGGCACTGCTCAGGCTGTCTTCGAAGCCGCCCGGCATAGCGTACGTGTCCCGCGCCGTGGCGTCCCAGAGCCGTGCAGTTCCGTCATCAGAGGATGTAAGGACAAAGACACCATCGGGAGCGAAGCAGGCGGTGTTAACCGCATCGTCATGACCCGCCAGGACACAGTGCTCATGTCCCGTGACAGCGTCCCATATCCGTGCCGTGCCGTCAGCGGAGGCAGTTACGACGCTGGCTCCATCGGGTGAGTAGTTTGCGTCATGGACGTTGTACCTGTGCCTGCACAACGTTCCAAGCTTCATCCCACTTGCGACATCCAACAAATGTAGTGTTGTGCTGTTGGCAGCAATGATACGGGCGCCATCAGGAGCAAACGACGCACTGTCCACCCAAGGTGGCAGGAACCGCAGCACCGCCCGTTGTTGGGCAGTGGAGACGTCCCACAATCTCACCGTTCGGTCTCCAGACGCAGTGACTACGCAGTCGCCGTTGGGAGAGTAGCGCGCGCTCCGCACATCGCCTTCGTGTCCGCGGAGGACGGTGAGTTGTTGGCCGGTGCCAACATCCCACAGCCGCGCCGTGTGGTCCCACGAAGCGGTAACGACGCAGTCGCCGCGGGGCGAGACACCCGCCGGCCACCGGGTCTCCGTGTCCGCGGAGGACGGCCAGTTGTTGGCCCGTGGCAACGTCCCACAGCCGTGCCGTGCAGTCCCACGACGTGGTAATGATACGGCTTGCGTCGGGTGAGAAGCAGGCGCTCGACAGCCCCCTTTTGTGTCCGTGGAACATGGCGAGGGGCTGTCCGGTGCGGGTGTCCCATAACCGTGCCGTGCCGTCGTCGGACGCGGTGAGGATTTGGGCGCCGTCAGGCGAGAAGCACGCACTGTTCACCCGGTTTCATGGCCGACCAAACGAAGCCGCTCAGCGCCCGGTGGCGTTAGGCCAGGCCAGCGCGGGGCTGGGCAGAAGTCACTGTCGAGCAGCGCTGTTGCCACCAACGCAGCAGCAGCAGGTGGGGTGGCGCGGCCGAGTTGCCCGTAAATCTGCCGCGGCAACTCCCGAGGATCAATGGCGAGCGCCGGCACAGACAGTGCAATCGCCTTGCCTACCAACCGCGCCCCCTCATCTGCACTCTCAGGCAAATAGGCTTCGTGCAGACCGTACGCTCCAGTCACGCGGAGCCTTGCCCGAATCCAGGGATAGTCGGTCAGCAGCCGGTCGGCTTCGGCATCCTGACCGGCGCCCCGCAAGTGCCGGATCAGGAAACGCCAGCCATGCCTGCTGTGGCGGAAGCGTCTCCCACTTTGCGTCGCAGCGCCGCTGTATCGCCCTTACCATCGCTGCGTGTGCGGCGCGACACCGATCCGGACCGATTTGGTCGCGCAGATACCAGAGCACGTTGTCGTGTAGCCGCAGTGTGCCACTACCCAGGTTGAGAGTTTGCAACAGCGACCGGCCATACAGTAGTTGCAGCAAATCATCCGTCTCGTCCGCATCGAGACCGCCGGTTTCGCGCCATAGCGCCTCGACAACGCCGAGCGGGACGCTCTCGTCCTCCGGCAGGGCCGTGAGCTCGCCGAATTTGGCAAGCTCATCCTGCGCCAGATCCTCCAAGCTTGCCTCGATGCAGGCACGGATGGCTCGGTTGCGCTGCCGTTCGTTTTTAGGATCGAAGCCGGTCTGGCCACGCGCCAAAAGGCGCCGCTCGAAGCGAGCGATGGCGTCCCCGATCGGTTCCCCCTGCGCAACGCGCTCGCGCATCCAGCCATTGGCGATGCCGAGCATCTGCGCCCAGTTGCCGAGCCGATCGGCCAGCGCTGCCAGGTGAAGCTGCGTTGCGGGCCTGTCTGTGTCCGGCAGGCTGGCGGCGATCAGTTGGAGCGCCTCCGCGTCCTGCATCGCGTCGATCACGATCGGTGTGTGGCCAGCCGGGAGGACCTGGGGCAGCCGAGTTGTCACCAACCGGGCGCAGTTGGGGCCGCCGCGCAGGAACGGCCGGAGCTGCGCCTCGCGCCAGACATCATCGATCACCAGCAGTAGCCGCCCCTCGCCAATCAGCGTGGCGAGATGCTCGGCGGCGGTCTGTACGTCCTGAAAACCGGGCCGCTTGCCCCGGGGCTCCAGCGTCTCGATGAGGTCGATGATTAGCCCGGTAACATCGTTGCGCTCCTTGCCGATCTCGACACGCAGGATGCCGCCGGTGAACTCGAACCTTATGTCGGGGTCGCGGCACAGGTAATCGCCAGTGTCGTCTTCCCATAGCCGCCGGCACCCCGCAGTGCGGTTGTCAGCGCCACCGCTTTGTCACTGCCCGCCGCAAGCACCGCTTCTTTCAGCCGTGCGTATTCAGCTGGCCGCAGCACGACGTCCTCCGCCAGATCACCCGCCATGTAGGGAACCCGGTGGATTTCCCCGGGACCCTGGAGCACCCGCTTCAGCAGCAGCCATTGCTCGGGATCAGCGGTCTCGTATATCTGCGACAGACGCATCCAGTTGGGCAGGTCGGCGCGTTTCAGCGTCGGGTCGGCGAGGACCGGGCTCACCAAGCGGCCCCACTCCCGCGCATGGGTCCATTCCCGCTTCACCCAGTCGGAGGCCAGCGCCCTGGGCGACAAGATTAGCACCAGGTGTTTTGTCTCTTGTATCGCACGCAGCACCTGCGGGCGGATGTCGCCGCTCCCCATGCTTTTGAGGTCACGCCAGGAACGGATACCGGCCTCGTCCTCCAGGCGGCGTTCGAACGCCTCGGCGAACGCACGTCCGTCCGCCCGCGAGTAGGAGATGAAGATCCGAGGCGAGGACTCCATTGCGGGCACGTTCGGGCATTGGGCGCGCCGATGCAACGGAAATGGTAGCGCAGACGAGCTGCTGTTTGACCGGTACGGTAGGCACCCGCTGGCTGCACCCGTTGGTACCGGAGCACTGTCCGACTGCGGCAGGGTCCAGCGAATGTAGCGGTCGTTCGCCATGCAATGAGTACATAGCTGTCCTGTACAAGTCGGTCTGGTACTTTCGGGACAGCGGTCTCACTGTGTCCTTGCTTTCAGTCGGACATACGGAGTGAGACGTGCTTCTCGGTTACGCGCGAACCTCCACCGCCGACCAACACGCTGGGCTCGAAGCCCAGGAGCGCGACCTACGAGCTGCGGGCGCGGAGCGGGTATGGAGCGAGCAGGTCAGCAGCGTCACTCATCGGGACCAGCTTCAGGCCCTCCTCGGGTTCGCCCGCGAAGGCGACACGGTCATGGTGACCAAGCCAGATCGCTTAGCCCGCAGCACAGCGGAACTCCTTGCCACCGAGCCGGACCTGACAAGGCGCGGAATTCGGCCTCCTGGTGTTGTCGATGGGCGGCCAGAAACTCGACACTCGGAACCCCACCAGCAAGCTGATGCTGACTGTGCTTGGGGGTGTTGCGACCTGGGAGCGCGAGGTGATGCTGGAGAGGCAGCGTGAAGGAATTGCGAAGGCGAAGGCGGAGGGGAAATACAAGGGGCGGGCGCCGACGGTGGCCAAGCAGGCCGAGCAGATCAGGGCAATGGTGGCGGCCGGGGAGAGACCCACCCAGATCGCGCGCAAGCTGAGGGTGGCTCGTAGCTCGGTCTATCGCGTGTTGGATGCACAGGGACCGACGTGGGCCGGTGTCGCAGCCCACTCGACGACAGCCACTGAAAGCGTCGGGCTCGGCTCGACAGACAACCAGACGAGGTCGCCGACAGCACCGTCGAGGTTGTCCTAGCCTGGACTTGTACGCGTCGGACAAACAGGTCACCTTCGGGTGCCATTTCAGATTTCCCTCTGGAGAACATCATGGATGCCAAAACCCACGCCCGTGGCCCTGTCGTGCTGCTCGCGCTGTTGGCGCTCAGTGGATGTGGGCTCGCCCGGCAAGCTGAGATTGCAGACGCGAAGAAGCAACTCGCGGCAGCGGCGGCGGCTTGCAAGGCGGATACCCGAACAGCGCCGTGCGGCGGGCGAATTGCTTCAGGGACGCGGAGAACACCCACGAACTGCCCTACATCAACGATCCGGACATCCTGGGACTAATCCAGGCCAAGCGGTTTGATCTGGCTGTCCAGGTGGACAACGGGCAACTCAGCCAGGAACAGGCCGCCCTTCAGCTTGCAGAACTTCGTGCGCAGACCCGGCAAGTGGAACTGGATCGCCACAACGCGGCTATCGCGGCATCAGCCCAGCAGTCGGCTGCGTCCGCACAGATGCTTGGCGCTGCGGCCCGACTGCTGCAAGGCAATCAGCAGCCACCGATTGTGAACACCACATGCAATCGCCTCGGCTACACGGTGAACTGCACGAGCAACTGAAAGCGAGGAACCGTTCGGCGTCGTCGTCAGCACGGTGGCCAAGCCGGCCGCGTCAGGGCGAGGATGGCTGCCGGAAAAGCTGGCACACGTGGCGAGGAAGCTGAAGGTGGCGCGCAGCGGTGCTTACCGGGTGCTCGGGCCGGTGCCGACTGCGTTGCCAGTAACCCCAATAGCGTTATAACAGCTTGCGTTAGGCTGGCTTCGCATGTTCGGGCCGCCGGTGTGAGCACGGATAAAGCTCAGGGTGGCGCGCCTACCCGCGGCCAGTCGGCCTGCTACCGGGCCACTCGTCGGCGGCCCCCGTGGTCTCGTTGCGGATACCGCTAGAGCGAGACCTGAGTGGGCATACAGGAATCTCGTGTGGGCCCGCTGCTATTTGAGCAGGGGCGCTATGCGCTTCGATCTTCTCGCCCGGCGCAATACCCCGTGCTACGAGGCTGTAGTGTCCGGGTTGCAGGGCGCACCACACCAGCCGGTCCATCTAGTCAGCAGCTACCCCGACCCAGCCCATGCCGTTCGAAGGAACTGCCATCGCCCGTGCAGGCGATCTCACACGCGCCTCTATGGCCGCTCTCCGGTCCACCTTCGCGCAACGTGGCACGGCTCCCAGCGAGGAGCATTGGTTCGCGTTAGAGTGTGTCTGCCGGACGCTGGAGGGTATGGCTGAGGGTACGGCACGAGACGCCGTGTATCTCTCTTCCATTGATTGCGGCGCCGGAAAGAGCAGTGCGACGATTGCGTTCGCCCACTCCTTGGCTAACTCGCCCGATCCGCGTCACCTCGATGTGGGGATGTTGATCTGCGTATCGCGGAAGCGAGAAGCCGAGGGCATGGCGGCAGAACTCGCTGCCGCGGGCGCAGACAACGTGGTCGTCCTGACCGAGGACACGAAGCAGCTCGTGACGCAGCGCCAGGTCAATCTCGCTCAGACACTCATCACCACCCAGCAGCGGATCGATCAGGCCCTTGAAAAGGACCTGTCAGCGTGGTCAGGCAGGCGGCGGTTCGCTGACCTGGACGCGTTCCACTATCGTGGCGAGCCTAGGCAAGTTCGGGTCCACGATGAGGCGTTCCTCCCTGGTGTGGCCATCACTCTGAAGGAAGATGCGCTTCACGCCATCATGGGTGCTGCACGGGCTCTCAGCCGCGACTTCAGGCAAGCGTTGAGCGACCTAGTGCGTGCCATCGAGGACGCCCCTCACGACGCCCTGCTGTCCATTCCTGACTGGTCCACCTACTCCGGCGTGTCGGCCTATTCGCTGCTCCGGCGGCTCGCCGAGGAGGACGCACGAAAGGGCGCCTGGAAGGGTCGCGACGATAGCGTCCGCGCTGACCTCCAAACCGCCATCCGGTCCTTGTTCTTTCTCTCCGGTAAGCCGGCCCGAGTTCACAAATCGAACATGGGCCGCACTGCGATCCAGTTCAGGGACACCGTGCCGGATGACATGACACCCCTGCTGGTCCTCGATGCCAGTGGTCGGGTGCGCCAAACCTACCGCGACATGGTCAAGCACCGCGGCATGATCGAGCTGCCGCGGGCCGTGAAGGACTACACCCCATTGTCCATCCACTGGTGGAAGCGCGGCGGTGGCAAGGCGAGCATGAGGACCGGAGGCCCTGACATCGCCCGGGCGATCGTGAAGGCGATCGGGGAGAAGCGGGACCAGGACTGGCTGGTGGTGACACACAAGCCGACCAAGAACGCCCCTGACCTAGCTGAGATGATACAACAAGAACTCCCCGAGATGACCGGCAGGGTCCACTGCATCACCTGGGGCAACCACATGGCCACCAGCGAATACGCTGAGGTTTCCAACGTGGTCCTCTGCGGGACGCTGTTCATGACCCCTGCCCACAACGCTGCATTGACCAGCCTGTGCCAGCACAAGGCAGTCGAGGAGGGCCTTGCCTCACTAGAGGATATCCGACTGACAGAACGCGGAGAGACGGCCGACGGAGTGTTCCAGGCGATCTGCCGCGGCAGGGTTCGTCGCTCCGACGGTGGAGCTTGTCTGCCGATGGACGCCTATGTAATCGCAACGCCGGGCAGCGGCATGGAGGAAATCCTGCGTCAGTGCTTCCCGGGGCTACGATCTTGGACTGGACCCCGATGGGACACCAGCAGACCAAGGTTGAGATCGCCCTCGAGTACGTCCAGAGCCGGATCGGTGAGGGAGCCGAATGGGTGCCGATCAGGGACGTGCAGGCGGCCATCGAGGTCCCCGACAAGGCCAACTTCCGGAAGCTGGTGCTGAAGCACCGGACATGGATCCGCGGCCTGGACGAGAACCTGCTCGAGATGGAGAAGCGTGGCCGTCACTCCGGTATCAGGCCCATCTTCGAGGCGCAGCCCGACGAAGACGAATAGGGAGTACTGGCCTATATAGAACTATGGGCGGGTACCACTTAACTTGGTGCCGCAACGATCTCCTGCCGCTGCCTCCACCAGGGCCAGTCCCGAGGGCCTCACCAGGGGCCACCTGAGGAAGGCGGCAAGAAATCTCGCCATCGCGCTCGACGCCGCGGATGCGACCACCCCGGCAATCAGCTGCGGCGCACGTTCCAGAACTTTGGGAAACCCTCCAGCACGCCGGTAATGTCCTGGCGGAACGCCATCGGGATCCGCGCGATCCCGAGCGGCCAGTAGGGCACGCTCTGGAACGCCTGGAGCTGGATCTCCTCGCCAACCTTCTTCTGCTCCGCCAGGTCCTCGGCGTTGAACCACGCCTCGCGCAACGCTTCGATCTTCGGATCGTCAGGCCAGCCGAAGAAGGCACCCTTGCCATTCGCGCGCAGCGCCAGATTGCTCGCTGGGGTGAGCAAGTCGAGGCCAGCGAACGCCGTGCAGAACAGGTTCCAGCCGCCATCTGCCGGCGGCTTCGGAAACGCTCGGCGCTGCAGAAGCGTGCCCGTGTTCATTGCTTGATAGTCCACGTCCATCCCGATCCGCTTCAGCACGTCGGCCGCAACGTCGGGCAACGCCTTGTAGAGTGGGTTGTCGGTAACTGCCATCAGAACCAGCTTCTCTCCTTGATAGCCGGCAACTTCCAACGCCTTCCGCACCGCCGCGTAGTCGCGCTTGCCGGTCAGCACGGACATGCCGGAGTTGCTCGCCATCGGCGAGATCGGCGGAAAGAAGCCGCACGGAACCGACCAGAGCGAGGTGTCCTCGCCCATCATCGCGATCATGAACTCCCTTTGGTCGATAGCACCCATCAGTGCGCGGCGGACCGCCGGCTTGTCGAATGGCGGATACAGATGGTTTGGTCGCAAGAGGGCCAACCATCCCGTGGGATCGATGGGAGGTGTCGTGATGTTGCTCCGTCGCAGCAGTGGCAGCAGATCGGGGGCGGGCTGCGCCCACCAGTCCATCTCGCCCGTCTGCATCGCCGCGGACGCGGTAGCGGGATCCATTAGCACGTGCCACTCGACGCGTTCGAAATGCACGATTTTAGGACCGGCGGTTGAGCTGGCCTCACCGCCCTCGTGCGGCTGGTATTTGTCGAAACGCTCGTAGACGAATAACGAGCCTTGCACCCGTTCGTCCAATTTGAAGCGGAACGGGCCGCTGCCGACGACTTCGGTGATCTGCTTGAACGGATCGGTCTCGGCGATGCGCTGTGGCATGATGGCGCACATGTTAGGGCCGCCGTGGCCCAGCGCGTCCGGCAGCAGCGCAAATGGCCGCTTCAAACGGAGCACGATGGTTTTGTCGTCAGGCGCGGAGATCTCGTCGCTGCGCTGCATCAGCGCCTGGCCGAAGACGTCGCGCGCGCCCCAGCGCTTGATCGAGGCGAGCGCAGTCGCGTGCCAGCACCTTCTCGCCGTCGTGGAATATCAGCCCGTCGCGCAATGTGAGCTTCCAGGTCCTGCCGTCATCCTCGATCGTGTGGCCGGCAAGCATCTGCGGCGTGGCCTTGAAGCCGTCCTTCTGGCCGCTCTGTCCATAAAGTGTATCGAACACCATGTAGCCGTGATTGTGCGTCACGTATGCGGTCGTCCAGACCGGGTCAACGACCACCAGGTCCGCCTGTGGGATGAACTTTATACCCGTTGATTCTCCGCGCGCACCACCTCGGGCAGCCCCAGGGTCGCTGCCGAGGCTGCGAGGAATCTCCGTCTGCGCATTGCCGAGCCTCCCACATTAGTTGTTCTTCTTTCGAGGGTTTGCCGCACGACAGTATCAAGTCTTCGATGATGGCGCACCGTCTCACCCAGCAGCGCGGAAGCCAAGTGATACCCGCTTGCCCCCGATAATCGCGCACCATGCGATGAGGCCGCGCCGGCAAAAGGTTGAGCAGAAGGCGCGTGTGCAGGCATCCAAGAGTTGCTACGGCGGCCTGCGGCGTCGGAAGTACGAAGGAAACGACCACGGCACTGCGGCCGTCTGCGGCTTCTGAGGCACCCCAGCGTGGGGCATGACGTTACCAGCGGCCTATTAGATCACCCGCTCAAAAGATCGCACCGGGATGCGCGTTTAAGGTACCAGTCCTGGAGCACCAGATCGCTCTCCGGAGGCCCTTGCACCTGCCACGCTTCCCAGCCGCCGCGATACCAGAAGACCTGCGAGTGCCCGAGCGCCACAAGCCGCAGCGCCAGATTGTCGCCAGTGAACCGCTCGGAGTTCGCGCGGAAGGCGACGATTGGCACAGACAGATCGCCAATGTCAGGTCCTATATGTTGCGACTGAAACGGCTCCGGACGTTGTCGGAGAAGCTGGCTCCATGACCGTCCCCTGCAATCCGATCGCCCCCCGTAGCGATTGTCCGCAACTATGCAGAGCAACGTCAAGTAATATCGGTCTGTCGTGCGCTAGGAGATCAACAAGCTCACCAGTGTGCAAGGGGTCGTCGCGCCAGGGACGGTGGTTGGGGTCAACGCGAATGGCCCTTGATACAGTGCAGCATCGCGCTTCACGCCGAAATCAGCATTTTCATCCGCGTGGTCGCGCAGTCCGGCGACCCGCAAAGCGTCCTGCACGCGGCCCATTTGTCACACGTGAGCGCGATCAAGCAGCCCACGCTGGCTGATCAATCCAGAAACGTCCGGACGGTGACGAATGGACGGAGGTGACTGCCCTCAGTCACCGCGCGGTGTGCGTAATCTTTTGACCGATCAAGGCATGGGCCGCGGCCACCCACAGGTACGAATTGCCCCGCTCCAGCGCAGGGGCCATGGCATCCGTCGCCAATGCGCGCTGCTGCCACTGAATTGATTCCCCACCGGTCTGCACCACCTGACCACCGAACTCGCGTATCGCGGGCTCGATCACTGCGCGCCGCAGCGTTTGAAGTCGGCGCAGCGTGCCGGCATCGTCCAGGCCAATCAAACGGCTGTAACCGACCATGTCAGCGTAAACGACCGCGACCAGCCTGCGGCCTCCCACGACCTTGCCGGCGAGGTCAGGATTGACTTCCTGTCGCGCTCACGGGACCGGACCCATAGCACGATGGGAGGGCACAATAATAGGCGCGCGCGGCGGTGAGCTTCAGGCTGCCGCTTGCGGCGCTTGCCCTCCATCGTTCGATCTCAGCCTTGCCGGCTGCCGTAAAAGCCCCCGCCCAACCGCCCACGATGCATACCCGCTGTCCGTTGTAGCCGTTCCGCGGGCGCAGAGTGGGTTGTCTCGGGTGAAGCAGACAGGCGCCGGGTTGGCCATCACGGCTCACTCGCGCCAACTCAGCCACCGTTAGCCTCTGGTTCGGAGAGTGATGTACATCGCTGCCCTTCTCCTCGCGCCGCACCGCACTTCGATCGTGACGCGGTGTTGCGCTGAGACTAGGATGCCGTCGATCGGTAGCGGCTCGATGGTTTCAGTCGGCGGACCCAACGGGTCGGGGGGCGAAACCTATTCATGCCTTCGTCAGAGACATCCGAACCGAGCGGCGCGTCAGGCGGGCGGAAGCTCGTCGCGGTTCTCTATGCTGATATGGTCGGCTACAGCCGGCTGATCGGATTGGATGACGCAGGAACCCTGCAACGGCTGAGGGCTCTGCGCAGAGCCGTGATCGATCCGGCGATCCAGGAGCACCGCGGCCAGATCTACAGACTGGCGGCGACTCCCTGCTCGTGGTCTTCGACAGCGTTGATGGGGCAGTCCGCTGCGCCGTGAAGGTCCAAGAGCAGATTTCGACTCACGATGGCGACCAGCCGCCCGATCGCGCCATCCGCTTTCGCATCGGAATCAACAGCGGCGATGCCATCCCCGATGGGACTGACCTGCACGGGGACGCCGTTAATGTAGCGGTGAGACTGCAAGCCGAGTGCCCACCGGGTGCAGTGTGCGTTTCGCGTGCGGTGCGCGACCAGATCCGCGGTCAGCTGAACTTGGCCTTCGACGCTCTCGGCCCGCTCAGCCTGAAGAACATCGCCGAACCCGTGGAAGCGTTCGTGTTGCAGCCCAGCGTGGCTCCGGCTATGGAGTTCCGTCCAGCGCACACTTGTGCATGGCACGGCTGAAGCGTTGCCGTTGCCCGACAAGCCATCGATCGCCGTGTTGCCATTTCAGAACCTAAGTGGCGATCCCGACCAGGAATACTTTGCCGACGGCGTGGTGGAGGACATCACCACGGCGGTGTCGCGCGTGGGCTGGCTGTTCGTCATCGCGCGCAACTCCTCGTTCACCTACAAGGGTCGTCCAATCGATATTAAACGGGTCGGTCGCGAACTCGGTGTCCGCTACCTGTTGGAAGGCGGAGTGCGCAAGGCGGGCAGCCGTGCGCGCATCACTGCTCAGTTGATCGAGGCTGCAACTGGTGGACACATCTGGGCGGAGCGCTATGACCAGGATCTTGCAGACTTATTCGCAGTGCAGGCTGAAATTGCCGAGGCGGTAACTGTCGCGATCTCACCTGCGGTCGCCAGCGCAGAACGGCAGCGCGCTCGACGCAAACCCCCGGGGAACCTGAGCGCGTGGGAGGCTTATCAGCGGGGATTGTGGCATCTCTGCCAGGTCACGGCCGATGACAATCAGCTCGCCCAGCAGTTCTTCCGCCAGGCGATCGAGCTTGATCCGACCTTTGCCGGAGGATTTGCCGGCCTTTCGGACGCCTTGGACCGGGCAGCCATCGTTTGGCATAAGCGGGAACTGGCGGAAGCACAGCGGCTGGCCGAAGAGGTACGCGCGGCGGGCCATCTCACTGGATGGCAATGATGCGTATGCGCATGTTTGCCTGGCCTCGGCGCTTGTCATGCGCGGCGACTGTCGGGGTGCACGGGAGGAGGCCGAGCAGGCGTTGGAACTAAACCCAAACGAGCCGGACGCGTACGGAGCACTCGGCTGCTCGTTCCTCTATGACGGGGAGCCAGAAAGAGGGCTTGTCGGGCTGGAGGAAAACCTGCGCCGGGACCCGTTTGGCCCAGCTTCGTCGGCGCGCCGCAATCAGATCGGAATCGCTCATTATTTTTGTGGTGAGTACGAGGCCTCGGTTGCCGCGGCACGCCGACACATGCGGTTATTTCCGGGCTACAGCCGCCACCGCTGGCTTGCAGCGGCCCTCGGCCAACTCGGCCGCATTGATGAAGCCAGTCAGGTGCTTGCCGAGGCTGCCGCCCTGGGTTCCGCTGACTTCGACGCGAACGCCCGCCACCGGGCTCCATGGATGCCGCCGGTAGACCACGAACACATGCTAGACGGCCTGCGCAAAGCGGGATGGAGAGGCTGAGGTGCCTACAGGCAATCTGGCAGTCGGCCTTGGAGGACTGCCTAACGAACGCAAGCTGGTCGCCGTGGTCCACGCCGACATGGTCGCCTACAGCCATTTAATCGGACTGGACGACGTCGGCACGCTCGGAAGGCTGCGCGCTTTGAGAGCGGAGGTGATCGACCCCGCCATCGCGGAGCACGGCGGCCGGATCGTGCAAACTGGTGGCGATTCTATGCTGATCGTGTTTGACAGCATCGAAGGAGCCGTGCGTTGCGCCGTGACGGTGCAGCAGCAGGTTCCCAACTTCGACAAGGAGAACGCCTCTGACCGGCTCATCCGGTTCCGCATGGGGATCGACATTGGCGACGCGATCGCGGATGGCACCGACCTGCACGGAGACGGTGTAATCGTTTCAGCACGGCTGCAGGCAGAGTGTCCGCCGGGCGGTATCTGCGTGTCACGAGCGGTGCGCGATCACGTGCACGATCGGCTGGATCTCGGTTTCGAGGCGTTGGGACCGCTTATTCTGAAGAACGTCTCGCGTCCCGTTGAGGCGTTCCTGGTGAGGTCGGCGATGCCTAAATCTGTGGAGCGAGCACTCGTGCACGGCACGGGCGAAGCGTTGCCGTCGCCTGGCAAACCGTCGATTGCTGTACTGGCCTTCGCCAACATGAGCGATGACCCGGATCAGGAGTACTTCGCTGACGGTATAGCCGATGAAATCATCACTGAGCTGTCGCGCAACCGCTCGCTGTTTGTTATCGCGCGCAATTCAAGCTTCACCTACAAGGGCCGCTCGGTAGACATCAGGCACGTGGCTCGAGAATTGGGCGTGCGCTACGTGCTGGAGGGCAGCGTGCGACGCAGTGGTGGTCGCGTTCGAGTCACTGCGCAGCTTATCGATGCTGAGACGGGCAACCACATCTGGGCGGAACGCTATGATCGCGATCTTGTAGATGTCTTCGCAGTGCAGGACGCGATTAGCAACGCTGTTGCACACGCCATTGAGCCCGCAATATCGCACGCCGAGCGACAACGGGCTATCCGTAAGGCACCGGAAAACCTTGACGCCTGGGAAGCATGCCAGCGGGGCTTATGGCATATGGCGAAGCACACCCTTTCGGATACCGGCCAAGCGCAACACTTCTTCACGCGTGCCAGCGAGTTGGACGCGTTGCTTGCAAGCCCACATGCCCTGCTCGCCGCCTGCTATTCACAGATGATAGGTCTCGGTGGGTTCGCGAACCAGGAAATGGCTGAAGCGGAGGCACACAAAGCGATCGCGCTCGATCCTGACGACTCCAATGCATGCGCCACATTATCGGCTATATCCCTCTTCTATCATGCCCATTACGAGGCTGCGTTGGAACACGCGGATCACGCAATCTCGGTCAATCCGAATGACTTTGGTGCCTATCTGGCCAGGGCGCGCGCTCTTGCATTTGCAGGCCGGCCGGCTGAAGCAGAGGAGCCGTTGCTAACTGCCTTGAGGCTCAGTCCGCGCGATCCGCAGAGATCATCAGCGCTAAACACACTGGCAATTGCTCGCTACTTCAGGGGCGACTACGCCGAGTTTGCCAAGCTGGAGCAACGCGCTATTCGAGACTATCCAGGGTACCCGGTACCACATCGGTGGCTTGCTGCCTCGCTGGGCCAACTCAACCACACCGATGAGGCACGCGAAGCCCTGCGTCAGGCGATGGCGATCTCGCAAGTGAGCTTTGATTTCTTCGTGGGGCAGCGACAGCCACACATCCGCCCAGAGGACTACGAGCACATGCTCGATGGCTTACGCAAGGCGGGCTGGCCGGGTTGAGGGAACCCACGGCCGACCAGCGACAATCGCCGCGGCGCTCCCTCTATGCCTGCGCTGCCCAATGGACGATCCCCTGCACCCCTCTCGGGCTGCGCGCTACATTGGCGGGGGTTCAGAGCGCCCGCTCTCGAGCCGACGATTGGGATCACATCAGGTGAACGATTGCGGGTCCGGAGGATGACGCGGCAGTCTCAACGTCTCGCGCTGCCCGTTCAGGGCCACGTGCTGTATCTACGCTTTCTGACTCCGTCGAGGCCCCCACAGGGGCTCTGCAGGTTCCCGACTACTGCCCTACCCGCCAGCTGCTGGGCGCCCTGTAGGTTCGTCCTGGGACTCGCGCGCGGCAGGTTATGCCGTCGCAGCGGAAACCCCTGCGGATAGGGCGCCCGTTGAGGCTGCCCGGTGACTCCGCCGCTGATGCTTTGCTCCACAATGCCACTTTCGATCCGCTTGCGGAGGTCGTTGCAGTTCTCCAGGGGGCACTCGAAGCATAAACGGTATGGGCATTGCCGATGGCCCGTTATGAAAAGCTGTGGCCGAATTGGGGGGGCTTCGTGCAGCGTGATTGCGTGCATCCCAGCGATTGGGCAGGGGTATGAAGTGACGGGTCGGTGCGGCCTACGCGCACCGTAGGCACAACCGTCAGTCTGTTCTGGTTCGTGCTCGCGGGCACCGCTCGGGACAGGCATCTCGAACAGATCGAACCAACGAATGCCCCAGCAACCAATGCCCCAGGGATACACAATACATGACCATTCAAATCGACCACCTTCCACTCCTCTTGATGTGGGCGTCCCTGCTTCTGTGGTGGGGGCGACTTCTCAGATGAACGGCGGGATAAGCGGGAGCCTTGGGCTCCCGTTCGGCGCCGATCATTATCAAGCGTCCTCCAGCACCTCCTTGCTGTCCGACAGCTTGTGCTCCAGGACGAAGACATCCGCCACGACGAACCAAGGGTTGCCCTCGATGGTCACGACGCGGTCACCTGGGACAATACCGCCGTGCGAGTCGTAGGAGCGCGCTACAGGCACCTGCAGGTCCGTCGCTACATCCCCCCCATAGCTGCCACGTCCTAGACGGCGTGTAGGAGATTCCAGAGCCAAGCAGGGGGCGTGTTGGCCGGTGCCCGGAGCGAGCCTCTTATCCGCTTTATCGCGCTACCGCTGGCGTCGCCTGATCCGAGCCTCGGCGGCGGTTTTCGTCTCGTTCCTGAACAGCAGGTCATACGTCAACGCCACCGTGCAGGAAGTGCAGGACAAGCAGGCCCTGCTCGTAAGCGACCTCCGCGGCCCCGCACAGGCACCTAACGGCGGCATTGACGGCGGCCTCGCGAGGCTCCTCCGGGTCCACTCTATCGCTGTCCTGAAGTGCTCGACACGCCTTCCTGAACGCGTCCAGGCGCGCGGAGGCGGGGTGTTACAGATTGCGGAGTTAGATGCACTCCATCAGGCAGCTTCACGGCCGCCACACAAGCCCGTAGCAGGGCCTCGGACGGACCACCGCTATAGACGTCGTCGGTGATGTTGCCGGCCTCATGGCCGACCACCGCGGCGACCACCGCGCGATCAATGCCTGCGTTGCGCGCCTTCGTCACGAACCATCGGCGCAGGCTGTGGAAGTCAATGTTGGATTGCCGGCGCCCCGGCTCCCGTTCGTCAACGCCAACGCGCTTGCGGTAGTGGCCGAAGCGCTTCGAGGCGGGCATGGATCGCTCGTAACCAACGCGGGACGGGCCGGCCTCGTGGAACAGAAACTCGCCCCCTGCCTTGCCGGCCATACGGCGTGTCACCAGGGGGAGCAGTATCGAGTGGATCGGGACGCGGCGGATGCCTGCTCGCGTCTTTGCGTCGCGGATGCGGAACCATGCATCGGCCGAGTCAGCAACCGTCAGCCGATAGCACTCCTCGAATTCGCATCCCTGACATAGCGGACAGAATCATCGCGTCGAGCAGTTCCGCGTCGGGCTTGCCATTGAGCAGCGCGACCACCTCGGTATCCGTAAAGGGACGCTTTCTTTTGCCACCGGCCCCTGTCGCAGCCTTGGACAACGACTGCCCTGACCACGGATTGACCTGCACCGCGGTCCGCTTCACGAGCCACCGCCAATAGGCCGACGCGGCGCTGATCTTCCGGTTTGCCGTCTTGCGGTCTGTGCTGGTGCCCATCAACCCCTCGGTGACGTAGCGGCCAGCAACAACTTTGGTGACTGCTTCGACTGTCGGTGGCAGGCGGACGGATGTGAGCCACGCCGCAAGCTGCTCCACGTCAGAGCGATACTGCCGCTGCGTTCGTGGCCTCAACGGACCTTTGCCACCACCTTCAGCAAGCCACGCATCCACGTAATGCAGGAGTGGTGTGGCATCTCCGCTTGCCATCTTATAGAACGCTTGCGCGTCGCGTAGCCTTGCTCTGCCTCAATGCGCTCTGCCTCCGCGGCCAGGGCTGAGACAGTGGCGTCATATGCTCCGCCATCCATGGGCGACCCGTCGTCGGCGTATTCCACCTCACGCTCAACTTGCGCCACGATGTCACGCCAGCCCATCGCCGCCGTTATCAGCGGGTCGGCGTAAGACTTGGACCGGACCTTCGCGAACTCGCGCTGCCACTCGGCCAGGACGGCGTGACGGCGAACAACAGCCACGTGCTGGTCATGCGTCTCGAGCGATCTGACCATGCGCTTGCGGCCCATGACGGCGCGCAGTGGGCGCGGAACATCCTGTACGCAATACCAACTGCGGCCCCGCAGTTCGAGCCACTGGGTATCGCCGAGGGGGCGCCGCTTGCGTGCCTGATTAGGCCTGCTCGGTCCCGTTGCGTTGCCTGTCGCACCCACCGCTGCCCCCACACGTTCGCCCCCACTAGTTTGGCTTGGAAGTGCCTGGGAGACAATGGTTTCATGGACTTAGGCAGGTCGGGAAGAGAGTCCCCACTCCCTCCGCCAACTAGGTGTCCGCCACTATCCACGCCCGTCCATTAGCGTCAGATCGGCAGACGCCTCGCTACCATAACCCCCAAGGTCTAATGCCGCCATCGGCCATCTTGGATGGGATCGACGCCGCTGCGTTCGCGCAGGCGGCGGGTAGCGGGGATCATAGACGCACCGGCGAGCGAGCGGCTGGCGGTCGGCGGATCGCTGGAACCTCGCCGGTCCAATTATTCGGTGGAAGTTATGGATTGAGCGCTGGCGCATCGGGCCGGTGATCCGGGAGCTCCCGCGCACGACCGCCAGCCGGCGGGGGGATCAGGCTGGACGGGGGACTGAAGCAACGGCCGATGCGATCGGGCGGACCGAGTGCGCAGCGATGGACAACTACGCCTCGGTGGCAGTTCCAGCATCGCTCGAACCATGCCGCACGCACCGCTGCTCCGCCCCCCGCCGCGCCTCAGTCACGTTCCATACTGCCCTGGCGTTACTCCCCTGATTGCTGAGCTGCAGAAATCAAGCGCTGCCTCAACGTCGAAATCGGCCTGTGCCATCTGGATGGTATTCTGATACTGCTGCACAGAGAGCCCTTCATGGCTGATCGCCGATACCATCTCCTTTTGCGCCTGATCCTGCAGGTCCTTCATCTGCTGCTGCGTATTTGCCGATTTGGCTCGCTGCTCGTACCGACTGGCGAATTGCGCCAACGTGTCGCATAGCAGTGCCGACTTTGTGCACCATTGCATCCGACACCTCCCCACCCTGTGGGGTGCCTCCAGGCGTCTGGCTAGGCAGGTTGCCTCCGCTCTGTTGAGCAAGCGCCGGCACAGTTACGATACACGCCAGCACTGCTGCTATGGCAACGATGCGAATCACGACCATGCTTATCTCCCCCGCAAATGTTTAATCAGGCAGACCGACAGGCGGTCAGTAATCGTGCTTCGAGATCGGGATCAGACTGTGCTGCAGCTATGACCTCATCATACTCGGCGACGGTCAGCCCTTGATCGCTGATAACGCGAATTGCGACATCTTTCGCTTGCTCTTCCAAGTTCTGACGCTCCTCATCGGTTCGCGTGGTCGCCATGTTCTCTTCCAGAGATTGGCGAAGCTTCAAAAGCTCAGAGACCGCCTTACCGACCTGCGAGACGGTATGGTCGGGCACATCTGCACTCTGTAGATTTCGGTTATCCTGCGACCTATCGCTTCTGGCCATGTTGTCCTCCTCGGTTGCCCGGCAGTGACAGCAATTCCGCCGCTCCACCCTGGCCTGGTGGTCGACGGAACCTTGGCGCTACGTTTGTTCGATCAAGTGCTGGTTGCTCCAATATAGTCAGTTCGACTTCACCAGACCGTCACTCGCTGAGAGGCGTTGTTGAAGCGTGTTGGACCTGCCGCGGAGAAGAGGGCCGGCCAATCCTGCCGGGCGACGGGGGTTCCAGCCGTGTTGGTCATCGTCACCCCGGCACCGATGAAGAAGCGGATCAGCGGGCCGGTGATCCGCCTGGCGAGCAGGCAAATCGGCCGGCACGCTCGACACTGGCCGCTGCTACCGATCAGGACTGGCTGGAGCAAGGCCGCTTCGGTTCTCAAGCAGGCCGGCAAGCCTCTCGTAGCCCTCGGCAAGTTCCAAACACACGGCCCGCTCCGGATCGTCCTCCGGCATTGCAGCGGCTCTCTCCCGCCATCGCTTCGCACGATCCCAATAGACCGCAGGGTCAGAGTTTTCGGGCATTCGTTGGCCTCCCTACCGTCTAGAAATTGATCAACAATCATCCCTGCCAGGAATTGATCAACAAACATCTCTGTTGCAATGATACCTTGGGGCCCGGCTCTCGTTTGAGATGCCATGGATCGCGCCGAACTCTTAGAACGTGCTTGCCATTACCGAGCGCTGGCAGCCCGCATATCCGACGGACAGACCCGCCAGGGGCTGCTCGACCTCGCCGAAAGGTATGAAGCCCTCGCCAAGGAGGTCGAGAAGAGATCCGATGATGATCCTGCCGACGCTGCAGGCTGACCTACCAACCGCCCGCCCGACGCTGCGATGCCGGCGAGAGCGCGCCGACCGCTCTATGGTGATTGGCCCGGCCACCTCGGCAAACGCTGGCGCGCGATGGCCGGAGCGGCTTTCGGTCTGACGCCGCTCGGCATTGACCCAGCATTGTTGTGCGTTCGCGGGTAGCTTGGCGTGTCTCTCTTGCGCGAGCGCGGCCAGCTTTCGCGTTTCCGCGCCGCAGCGGATAAGGATTTGGATGGTCCCGGAAAAGCCGAGTGCCGGCATGACGTGCGTTGCCGCTGGTGTGAGCGGGAGCGCGGGCGCGTCTCTCGGCCGCCGACGCCCGGTAATCGTTGCCGGCGATAACCTGCACGTGGGGACGGCGCTGAGGCGGATAACACCCCCTCCCCGACTTACCATACGCCGCCGATCCCAACTCGATCAGCGCCCGATTTCGTCAGCATTGCTTTGGAGCCTGATCCGAGCGGAAGATATCCCCCAGGAGGGTGGCGCATGAAAGTCTCCTACTTCGAAACCGGCCGCTACGTGCCGCCGCCGGAGATGCCGCGCGAATGGCCGGTGCCGTCCGGCAATTACGATCCGGCGATCGGCACGGAAGCGCTGCGCAGCATGGTGGAGCGGGTGAAGTTCGTCGAGCAACTCGGCTTCGACTGGATCAGCGTGTCGGAGCACCACTACTCGCCACGTATCCTGACCCCGTCGCCAGTTGTCGCGGCCACCTGGCTTGCCGCCCGCACCGAGCGGATCAAGATTGCCATGCTCGGACCGATCGTGCCGGTCAGCAATCCCGATCCGCATTGCCGAAGAGATGGCGATGCTGGACGCACTGGCGCCCGGACGGATCGTGATCGGTCTGTTGCGTGGCACCACCAACGAATACCTCAGCTACGATCTGAACCCGCAGGAAGCGCGCGAGCGCACAGACGAGGGCATGGAGCTGATCCTGAAGGCATGGACCGAGCCACAGCCATTCGGCTGGCAGGGTCGGCACTTCCAGTATCGCACCGTGTCGATCTGGCCTCGCCTGCAGGACCCGCCGCCACCGACCTATGCACTTGGCACCAGCGCCGAGGCCGGCGCGTTCGCCGCGCGCCATCGCATCGGTCTCGGCGTTTCCTACGGCACGTTCGAGCTGATGGCGCAGGCGACGCGCCATTACCGCGAGCGCTGTGCCGAGTATGGCTGGCAGCCCGGGCCGGACCACATCATCTATCGCGCCAACATGATCCTGGGCGAAACCGACGAGGAAGCCGAAGCGACGTTGCGGCGGCGCGACCGTCAGGCGGCGTTCCCGGTACGGCCCGCGCTGCGCGAGGCATTGCTGGCGGCCGACAAGCGCAATGTCGCCGGCGAGCGGCGGCCCGCAAATGTAGGTGGTGTGCTGCCGATCAGTTTCTGCGGCGGTCCCGACCGCGTCATCGAACAGCTTCGCCGCTGTCGCGAGGAGATCGGCGCCGGCGTGGTCGATGTGTCGCTGCAAGACCCCGGGACCGGCGAAACGGACGCCATGCTGCGTGCACTGGACCTGTTCGGGCGCAAAGTCCTGCCGCGCATTCGGGAGATCTGACCGTGGCGTTCAGCGAAGCATTCGTCGAAGCGGACGGGTTCCGCATCCGCTTCATGGAAGCGGGGCAGGGAATGCCGCTGATTCATCTGCATGGCGCCGGCGGGATGCGACTGACGCGCGCACATGCGCTGCTGAGCCGGCAATACCGTGTCATTGTGTTCGAGATGCCGGGCTTTGGTCTTTCGCCAGTGAACGACCGCACGCAGACACTTCGGGAACTCGCTGCGACGATGGGCGCCGCGGTGGCGGCGCTGGGCATCGATCGCTGCAATGTGCTGGCCACCTCGTTCGGTGCCCGTGTCGCGTTGTGGTTGGCGCTGCAACAGCCGGAGCGCGTGCAGGCGCTGGTCCTGGAGGCGCCGGCCGCGATTCGTCCGCGGGGCCACCAGCCACCGTCAGGCACCCCCGAACAGATTGCGCACCAGCTCTACGCCCATCCCGAGCGCGCCGGATCGGCGGGACCGGTGGACCCTGAGGTGCAGGCGAAGCAGCGTACGCTGACTGGGCGGCTGCGCGGGCCAGATCGCGATCCCGATCTCGAGGCACGGCTGCGCGAGCTCACCACCCCGACGCTGGTGCTGTTCGGCACGTCGGAACGGCTGATCCCGCCGGAGATGGGGCGGCACTACAAGACGCTGCTGCCGAACTGTCACCTGGTGTTCGTGTACGACGCAGGTCATGAGATCAGTACCGACCGGCCCCAGGCATTCGCCGACGTGACCGCGGACTTCTTGGAGCGGCACGAGGCGTTCGTGATCAGCCGCAAGGAGACGTTGATCGCTCCCTGATTAGCGATCTGTTGGCATTACTTGCCGATGCAGAACCGGGCGAACAGTGTATCGAGAATGTCCTCGACACCGACCATGCCGGTGATCCGCCCCAGCGCACGCATGGCCAATCGCAGGTCCTCGGCGCGCAGTTCGGGCAGTTCAGCGGTGCGAGCGCCGGCCAGTCGCGCCGCCGCCTCCTGCAGGGCAGCGCGATGCCGCGCCTGGGTCAGCGGCGGCGGTCCGGCGCTTTCGGTAAGCGATCGCGCCGCCGCGTCGAGCCGCGCACGCAATGCCGGTAGCCCCTCCCCGGTCAGCGCGCTGACGCCCACCGCCCCGGTCGGAACCGCGCCGCCGAGATCGATCTTGTTGGCCACCAGAATAACGAACACACCCCCCCTCCCCTTGCGGGAGGGGGTTGGGGGGAGGGGGTAGAGATTGGTCCGAAGCCCCCTCCCCCCGTCGCCCTCCCGCAAGAGGAGGGGGGTGCTGGGGGCTTCCTCCACCATGATCACCAGATCAGCCGCGCGCCGCCCGGGCACGCGCCCGGCGCACGCCTTCCGCTTCGATCTCGTCGGTCGTCTCGCGCAGCCCGGCGGTGTCCACCAGCGTGACCGGCACGCCGCCCAGCACCGCGCGCGTCTCCAGCGCATCGCGCGTGGTACCCGGGATCGCCGACACGATCGCCACGTCGCTTTCGGCCAGCGCGTTGATCAGCGAGGACTTGCCGACGTTCGGCGGCCCGGCGATGGCAAACACCAGCCCCTCGCGCAGCCGTTCGCCGCGTCTGTTGTCGTCCAGATGCGCCGCAATCTCCTGGCCCAGTGCATCGAGTTCGGCGGCGACCTGCGCCTCGACTTCGGGCGGCAGGTCTTCGTCCGGAAAATCGATCAGCGCTTCCTGCTGCGCCAATAGCAGCCGCAGCCGCTCCGCCCACCCGCCGTACAGCGCACCCAGCGCGCCATCGAGCTGGCGCAACGCCTGGCGCCGCTGGGCTGCTGTTTCCGCCGCAACCAGGTCGTGCACCGCCTCGGCCTCGGTGAGATCCATCCTCCCGTTCAGGAAGGCGCGCCGGGTGAACTCGCCGGCTTCGGCCGGCCTGGCACCCAGCGCGATCAGCGCATCGGCCACGCCGGCCAGCACCGCACGCCCACCATGCAGGTAGAGTTCCGCCGAGTCCTCGCCGGTGTAGCTGCCGGGGGCGGGCAGCCAGACCACCACGGCCTGGTCCAGTTCGCTCCCTTCCGCGTCCCGTAGCCGCCGGAACGAGGCGCGCCGCGGCGGTGGCACGCGCCCGCACAGCGCCGCGAGCACCCGCCGGCTGCTCGGGCCCGCTCACGCGCATCACCGCGATCGCCGCCTGGCCGGCGCCCGAGGCAACCGCGAAGATGGTGTCCGCGTCCATGTCTGACTATCTC
The DNA here is from genome assembly GCA_963758595.1 of uncultured Alphaproteobacteria bacterium. Classification (GTDB taxonomy): domain Bacteria; phylum Pseudomonadota; class Alphaproteobacteria; order Acetobacterales; family Acetobacteraceae; genus JAMXLO01. The sequence continues at coordinate 102,192 of CAVWWB010000014.1, read as the reverse complement.
AGACGGACACGCAAGGGGCGCAACGCCCAAGGAGCGCAACCATGGCCGCACCGGGAAACCTGCTGTGCCACGAGACTTCGCCCTACCTGCTGCAGCACGCCGACAACCCGGTGCACTGGCGCCCCTGGGGCCCCGCTGCGCTCGAGGAGGCACGTGAAGGGAACCGGCCGATCCTGCTGTCGATCGGCTACGCCGCCTGCCACTGGTGCCACGTCATGGCGCACGAGTCGTTCGAGGACCCGGAGACGGCGGCGCTGATGAACGATCGCTTCGTCAACATCAAGATTGACCGCGAGGAGCGGCCGGATATCGATCACCTCTACATGTCGGCCCTGCATGCCATGGGCGAGCAGGGCGGCTGGCCGCTGACCATGTTCGTCGCGCCCGGATGGCGCGCCGTTCTGGGGTGGCACCTACTTCCCGCCCGAGCCGCGCTGGGGAAAGCCGTCGTTCCGCCAGGTGCTGCAAGGCGTATCCGAAGCCTGGCACAGCGGGCATGAGATGGTGAAGCACAACACCGTCGCTCTGCGACGCGTGCTTGCTGGCATGTCCGACGCCAATACCGGCGATCTGCCGACACCGGTGCATCTCGATGCGGTCGCCGCCGCCCTGCTTCGATTGAACGATCCCGAGCATGGCGGGCTGCGCGGCGCGCCGAAGTTCCCCAACCCGCCGATCTTCCGCTTCGTTTGGCAGAACGCGTTCCGCACCGGCGCGCCCGAGGGGCAGGAGGCGCTGCACCTGATGCTGAACCGCATGTCGCAGGGCGGCATCTACGATCACCTGGGTGGCGGTTATGCGCGCTATTCCACCGACGCGATCTGGCTGGTGCCGCATTTCGAGAAGATGCTGTACGACAACGCGCAGTTGCTGGAACTGCTGGCGCTGGCCCACGCGCACCGGCCCGACCCGCTGTACGCGGCGCGCGCCGAAGAGACAGTCGGTTGGATGATGCGCGACATGACCGCCGAACATGTGGACGGCCGGGCCGCCTTTGCCGCGTCGGAGGATGCCGACAGCGAGGGCGAGGAGGGCAGATTCTACGTCTGGACCGAGGCCGAAGTGGACGCGCTGCTGGGCGAGGCCTCCCCCGCATTCAAGCGCGCCTACGACGTGACGCCGGGCGGCAACTGGGAGGGCCATACCATCCTGCGGCGCGTCACGCCGCCGGGGACCGAGCAGGAAGAGCGGACGTTGGCCCAGGCACGCGCCGTGCTGTTCGAGGCTCGCACCAAGCGCATCCGGCCGGGCCGCGACGACAAGGTGCTGGCGGACTGGAACGGTCTGGCGATCGCCGCACTGGCGCGCGCAGCGGCGGTGTTCGGACGACCCGATTGGCTGGCGCGTGCCGAGGAGGCGCAGGACTTCATCCTAGTCGGAAATGTCGGGACCGGATGGGCGCGTCCAGCATGCCTGGCGGCTCGGACGGGTCACCGCCGCTGGCCTGCTTGACGATCAGGCGTCGATGGCGCGGGCCGCACTGGCGCTGTTCGAGGCGACCGGCGACGAACGGCGCCTCGCGCAGGCCGTGCGGCTGGCAGAGGCGGCGCAGGCGGCGTTTTCGGACGGGCAGGGCGGGTTCTTCACCACGGCGGCCGATGCGACCGACGTGCCCCTGGCCCGACCTCGCACCGCGGCGGACAACGCAACGCCGGCGGGAAATGGCCTGTTGGCGGAGGTGTTCGCACGGCTCTGGCATCTGACGGGTGATGCCAACTGGCGAACACGCTGCGAAGCGTTGCTGCGGGCGTTTACCGGCAATCCCGACCAGTTGGCCGCGATGCCGACCCTGCTTGCCGCGGCGGACCTGTTGGAAGAGGGGGCGGCGGTCGTTGTCGCCGGCGATCCGGCGCAATCCGCCGGCACAGGCACTGATCGGTGCTGCTCGCGCGTCACCTGATCCCGCTGTCGTCCTGTTGCGCGCGCCGGAGCCCGATGCGCTGCCCGCAGGTCACCCCGCATTCGGCAAATCGGCAGGCCCGGCGGGAGCCGCGGCCTTCGTGTGTCGGCGCAATGTGTGCGGACTGCCCATCACCGACAGCACCGCGCTGTGCGTCGGCGTTGCGGCAGCGCGGGTGAAACACCCAGAGTGTCAAGCGGCAGCGCCGCAGCACCGCTTGAACTTCTTACCCGATCCACAGGGACACGGATCATTGCGGCCGATCTTCGGCGCCGGGGGCGTCGGAGCAGCCAGCAGCGGATGCCAGGCTCCGGTCCAGTAAGCCTTGGTTGCCCTGGCAATCTCAGGCACCGCGCGGAGCAATTCCGACCGTCGATCGTATGACACTTCGCTGCCGGCACTCGCCTCCGGATCCGGCATCAAGGCCAGCAAAGGCACCAGCAGCGTCTGCACCAACCGCCGATCGCGAACCAGCGGTTCCCAGGCCTGCTCGTGCAAGCTCATTGCGTCCATATAGCCGCCAGCCCACAGCGCCCCCCGTAAATCGGCGGCACCATCGTACACCCATGGAGGACCGGCTGTGTCGTCAGCGAGATTGCGTTCGAGCGAGGCGTGGTGACCTTTGAGCAGCTCGGTGACGAGCGCCTTGTGTTCGGCCGAGTCGAAGCCCGCGTTCTCCCCAGGTGCACGCAAGATCTCTGGCAAATACTCGCCTGGCCCCGCACGCACCGGACCTGCGGCGAGCGCGGTCAGCAGGCCATCGGCTTCCTCGAGGGACCGGTTCTCAGGAGTCGTGCGCAACAGCGCAACCTCGAGCCACGCCAACTCATCGTCGCCGAGTGCGTCGTCCGGCCCGCCCGGAGGCTCGGTCGACCAGTCTATGCCTTCCACCGGGTCATCCAGGGCAACAAGTTGCTGCTTCAGGAAGCGTTGCGGATCTTCAGGCTGCTCCGCCGCAGCACGAACCTGTTCCAGCCAGTCCTGCCGATCGACTTCGCGGAACGAGTAACTCAGGCGCCCTGCCTGCCAGCCGCGCTGCACGCGCTCGATACGGTCGGTCGCACCGAGTAGCAGGATAGCTTCCTGCCAACCAAACCAGGCGATACTGTCGGCCGGCGCCAAAGCCTCATCGTCGAACCGATCGAGCAGCGCCAACAACTGTTCGCGCGAAGCGCGCCCCTCCCACGCGAGTCGTGCCAGTGCCCGCATCAACCCGCTACGGACGTCCTCGTCGACGGAAGGATCCGCCACCATCTCCAGCGCGGCTGCTTCGTTCCCATCGAACAGTCCGAGCAGAAGCTGTGCGATCAACGGCTCGCGGTCCTCGCCGAACAGCCAGTCCAGTTCGATGCCTGGCCGCCGCAGTAAGGCCAGAAATGCGCGACACGCGCTTGTTTCGCGTGCTGCCGCCAATGCATGCAGGCCGAAGCGCAACAGCTTCTCCTGGTGCGGAAGTGGAAGCCGGCCCGCAGCCATGCTGCTGCGCCAACTCGATCACGGCCGGCGCAAAAGCGCCGGACTGCTGCATCGCCGCCACCATCGCCTCGCGGCGAACGCCGACGGCGGTTTCCAGTGCGACTCGGATGTCATCTATGGTCATCGTGCAAGCCTAGAGCGTGATGACTGAAGGCGGAATCGCCGGAGGTCTGAATCACGCGAAAAAGACCCGAGCGTGATGACCGGAGGCGGAATCGCCGGAGGTCTGAATCACGCGAAAAGGACGTGATGACCGGAGGCGGAATCGCATCAACGCGAAAAGAGCCCGCGCACTTGACACACGCCGCGGGGCGGCGCTGGCATTCGCCCCCGTGCCTCAGGTCTCGCTCCACACCCCGATCGGCGACATCTCGGTTTCGGAAGAGGACGGCGCCATCGTCTCGCTCGATTGGGGCTGGGGCAGCCACCAGAGCGAGACCCGACTGCTACGGCAGGCGAGCGATCAACTGCACAGGTATTTCGACGGCGAGCTGACAGCTTTCGAGTTGCCTCTGGCGCCCGTGGGAAGCGCTTATCAGCAGCGCGTGTGGCAGGCTCTGCGTGCAATCCCGTACGGGGCGACCAGGACGTATGTCGATATTGCCCGGGTTGCCGGCGGCAGTCCTCGCTCGGTCGGCCAGGCAAGCGGCAACAACCCTATCCCGATCATCATCCCTTGCCACCGCGTCGTCCTTGCCCCCGGGCGCATGACCCGGGGGGCGACAACGCATCTGGGTGGCTACTCCGGCGGCGATGGTCTCGACACCAAACGCTGGCTGCTGGCGGTTGAGGCGCGCGGGCTGCCGCTGCTGCGGCCTGTTCCATCCGCGGCCGATTGAAGCATGATGAGATCAGGTCGACCTCATCATGCTTTAGCTCCTTTGTTGGAGCGCGTGATTCAGACCTCCGGGCAGACTCCGCCTACGGTCATCACGCGCTAATCCGGCCCACTGAGCACGGAGACAACCATGATCAAGGCTATCCGCATTCACACGACCGGCGGCCCCGAGGTGATGAAGTGGGAAGATGTGCCGCGTCCTGAACCGGGGCCCGGCGAGGCACTGATCAAGCAGGAAGCCATCGGCGTGAACTACATCGACGTGTATTTCCGCTCCGGTGCTGTACAAGGCGCCTTCGATGCCGCTGATCATTGGTCAGGAAGGGGCCGGCACCGTCGTTGCTGTTGGCGCCGGCGTGACCACGCTGAAGCCCGGCGACCGCGTCGCCTACGCCGGCTCGCTTGGCGGCTATGCGACCGAGCGCGTCATCGCGGCGGATCGGCTGCTGAAGCTGCCCGACGTGATCGACTTCAAGACCGCCGCGGCGATGATGCTGCAAGGCATGACGGCACAATACCTGATCCGCCGCACCTACCGGGTGAAGGAAGGAGACACGATCGTGGTGCACGCGGCGGCTGGCGGGGTCGGGCTGATCCTGTGCCAGTGGGCCAGCGCATCTCGGCGCCACCGTGATCGGCGTGGTTTCCACCGAGCAGAAGGCGGAGCTCGCGCGGGCCCATGGCGTGGCACATGCGGTGGTCGGGCATGCCAATCTGGCGGCGGAGGTCAAGCGGATCACCGGCGGGAAGATGGTGCCGGTCGTGTATGACAGCGTGGGCAAGGACACCTGGAACGCCAGCCTGGACTGCCTGGCACCGCTCGGATTGATGGTGAGTTACGGCAACGCGTCCGGCCCGGTGCCGCCGTTCGATATCAGCATCCTGTCGGCCAAGGGCAGCCTGTATGTAACCCGGCCGGGCCTCGTGACCTACACGGCGAAGCGCGCGGACCTGGAGACGGTGGCGGGCGAACTGTTCGACGTGGTGGCCAAGGGGATCGTCAAAATCCAGGTGAACCAGACGTTTCCGCTGAAGGACGCTGCGGCGGCGCATATTGCGCTGGAGTCCCGCAAAACCACCGGAAGCACTGCGCTCCAACCACTGCTGCCCTAGACTCAGAACGGGTGAGCGTGGAAGGTGCGCTCACCCTGCTCCGGCCATCGTCTTTTCGTGTGATTCAGACCACCGGCGTTCCGCCTTCCGGTCATCACGCTCTGGTTTCCCCGTGCGAGGACCGGTGCTACTGACCAGCGGGCAATGAGCGACGCGCCCCGCCTGCCACGGATTCGCACCAGCAGCCGCACCCGAACGACCGCCGTGATCGTGGCTTGCGCCATGTTCATGCAGAATCTCGAACTCAACGATCATCGCCACCGCGTTGCCCACCATGGCGAAGGCGTTCGGTGCCGATCCGGTGCACATGAATGTCGCGCTGACCTCCTATCTGCTGTCGCTCGCGGTGTTCATCCCTGCCAGCGGCTGGATCGCCGACCGATACGGCGCGCGCACCGTATTTCGCGCCGCGATCGCCGTGTTCACCGTTGGCTCCGTGTTGTGCGGCCGCGCCGATAGCCTGGCCTTCCTGGTTGGCGCGCGTGTACTGCAGGGCATCGGTGGTGCGATGATGGTGCCGGTGGGCCGTCTCGTGCTGCTGCGCACCGCCGCCAAGCAGGAACTGGTGGCGGCAATGGCATGGCTGACCGTCCCGGCGCTGCTGGGTCCGGTGCTGGGGCCGCCTGTCGGTGGCTTTATCGTCACCTACTTCTCCTGGCGGTGGATCTTCGACATCAACGTGCCGATCGGCATCTTCGGCATCATCCTGGTCAGCATCTTCGTCGAAGAGGTGCGCGAACCGCCGCGTGGTCGCTTCGACGCTGTCGGCCTGTTGCTGTCCGGCGTTGCGCTGGCCGCCCTGATGTTCGGGCTGGAGACCGCGGGACGCGGTGTCGTGCCGCGGGATTTGACCGAGGCGATGATCGGCGTCGGGCTGGCCGCCATTCTCGGCTACTTGGTGCACGCCTGGCATCATCCGGCGCCGCTGCTCGATCTGTCGCTGATGCGCCTGCCGTGCTTTGGCGTCGCGCTCTCGGCGATGATGCCGTTCCGCATCGGCATTGGCGCCATTCCGTTCCTGCTGCCGATGATGTTGCAGGTGGGCTTCGGCGATAGCGCGGTGCAGAGCGGCATGATCACGTTCGCCAGCTCCGCCGGCGCGCTGGTGATGAAGCCCGCGACGCAGCGGGCCCTGCGGTTGTTCGGCTTTCGCGACACGCTGGTGTGGAACGGCGTGATCTCGGCGGGGATGATTGCGATCTGCGCAGCATTCCGCCCCACCTGGCCGGCGGCGGCGATCTACGCCGCGCTGTTGATCGGCGGGTTTTTCCGCTCGCTGCAGTTCACCGCCTACAATACGCTGGCTTACGGCGACGTGCCGCGCTCGCGCATGAGTTCGGCGACCAGTCTCTACGTCACCTGCCAGCAGCTCGCGGCGGTGCTTGGCATTTCAGCCGGGGCGGTGGCGCTCGAGATTTCCATGACGGCCGCAGGACGCGCGATACCGGCGCCGATCGACTTCAGCCACGCTTTTCTCGTAGTGGCGCTGTTCACGCTGTCCGCCGCACCGATCGCGTTGTGGATGCCGCGCAATGCCGGAGACGAGCTGACCGGGCGCCGATCGTCGCCGGCACAACCTGCGCGCGGCGCGGCGGACTAGCCCGTGATCGTCCGAGGCGGGGGTCGCCCGGAGGACTGAACACGTGAACGAGCCATGTCCCCGGGCGTGACTCGGACATCACGGGCTAAACAACTAACGAAGGCCGCAATGTATCTCGGAACCCAGATCAGACCGCGCGATGACGATGACTATCGTGTCTGGGCGCAACTCGGCGTGAAGCATGTCTGTGTCGATCCGCCGGGCAATCCGCATCAGTGGAGCCTGGATGACCTGAACCGTGTGCGCGAGCACGTGGAAAAATTCGGCCTGACGCTCGACATGGTGCAGTTGCCACTGGCATCGCGTCCAATCGAGGAGGCGCAGAGCCCGCACATCCTGCTTGGCCAAGACCCGGAGCGCCAGCGCGAGCTGGATTCGATCTGCCGGTTGATCGAGCGCATCGGCGCGGCAGGAATCCCAGCCGCGAAATACAACTTCAACATTATCGGCATTCCACGCACCGCGCATGAACCAGGACGCGGCGGATCGCGCAACGCGGCATTCCGCTGGAAGAACGCCGATCAATCAGCGGCGCCCGGCGTGGCCGGTGTCGTGAGCGAGGACGAGAACTGGGAACGCATCGACGCGTTTCTCGCGGCCGTCGTTCCGGTCGCGAAGGCCGCCAGGGTGCGGCTGGCCTGCCACCCGCACGATCCCTATACGCCGCCCGGCTACAAGGGCGTGACCCGCGTGCTAGGCACTGTCGAAGGCCTGAAGCGCTTCGTGACGATGCACGAAAGCCCGTACCACGGCCTGAACTTCTGCCAGGGCACGGTGGCGGAGATGCTCGATGACCCGGGCCGCGAGATCGACGAAGTGATCCGCTGGTTCGGCACGCGCGGCAAACTCTTCAACGTGCACTTCCGCAACATTCGCGGACGCAGGCTCGACTTCATGGAGGTGTTTCCCGATGAGGGCGACATGGACATGGCGCGGTCGCTGCGGGTGTACCACGAGGTCGGTTATCAGTACATGCTCATGCCGGACCATGTGCCGGAGATCGCCGGGCGCGATCCGTCCGGCACCGCGTTCGCATTCTGCTACGGATATATCCGCGGCCTGATGGACGCGGTCTGCTCTATAGCCGGAATCACTGAAGCGGCACGCTATCGTGTCATTGCGAGGACCGCGAGCAAAGCGTGGCAGGACGAAGCAATCTCGGGCCAGTAGCGCACCTGGCGCGGGATCGCTTCCCCCGGCCTTCCGCCGGGGTCGCAATGACACGTGGGGCTGACTCGCACTTCACTGATAGCAGGTACCAGTATCCAGAATCGCTCTGGGTCTAGGCCCTGTGGACAAACCGTAGTTTTGCGGTGTTCAGTGATTGACTGAACAGGCGCGGGCAACAAAAGAATCTGGGACTGTCGCGAGGCTTTGCGAAAAGAATTCGAGACGGTCCCGCTCGGATTGGCCTTCTGCCGATCGTCGCGCGGCGATTCCCCGACACGGTGTGAATGTGATTTCGAGGCTGACCTCTGTGTTGGAGGTTGGCAGTGATCCGAGGCCTGATGACGGACCAGGAATGGGGAATCTTCGCGCCTTTCCTGGCGAGCCCCTCGCCGCTCGGCGGTTGCCCGCCGAAGGACCATCGCAAGGTGCTGGACGGGGTGTTTTGGATCAGCCGCACCGGCGCTCCATGGCGCGACCTGCCGGAGGTGTTGGGCAACTGGAACTCGGTGCACAAGCAGTTCCGTCGCTGGTGTCTCTCTGGCGTGTGGGACGTGCTTTTGCAGGCACTGGCGGACAGCGGCGGCGATGCCGACGTGTTGCAGATGATCGACAGCACCACGGTCCGGGCGCATCGCTGCGCTGCCGGCGAAAAGGGGCACGCAGAACCAGGCACTTGGCCGCTCGCGCGGCGGGTTCACCACCAAGATCCACCTCCGTTGCAACGCGGAAGGCCTTGCCATCGGCGCGGTGCTGAGCGAGGGCGAGGCCCATGACGTCACGGCCTATGACGAACTGATGGAGCAACGCGACAGCGACCCCGGTATCATGCTCGCGGACAAGGGCTATGACAGCGACGCGATCCGCCAAAACCTTCACGATCGTGGTGCCGCACCCGAGATCCCGACCAAGCGGAACCGCAAGGTGCAGTATCTGGTCACCAGGCCGCTGTATGCCCTGCGCTCACGCATCGAATGCTTCATCGGTCATCTCAAGGAGCAACGGCGCATCGCCACCCGATATGACAAGACCGCAAGTAGCTTCCTGGGCTTTGTCTTGCTCGGATGCGTTCGCATCTGGATCAGGTTTGGCCACAGGGCCTAGTCATCCGCCCGCGATTGCTGCGCGATCGCCTGCGTCAAGCCCACCACCGCACCGAGACTGCTCGCCATCTCGGTGGGAATCAGCACCGTTGTACCGCGCTCCTTGTTCATCTCGTACAGCAGGTTCATCTGCCGCAGCCTGAGCGCATTGGGATCGTGCCCGTAGAGCGCCGCCGCCTCCACCACCTGGCGCGCGATCTCCCTCTCCGCCGAGGCCAGCGTAACCCGCGCATCCTTCTCGCGCTCGGCCTGCGCCTGACGGCTCATCGCATCCTGCAGCTCACGCGGGATTGCCACGTCCTTGATCTCGACGCTGCGTGCGACCACGCCCCAGTCGTGCGTCTTTTCGCTGATGGTGCGCCGAAGCTCCTCGTCGGCTGCCTTGCGATCCGAGAGCAGGCGCGACGAGGTCGGTTGCACCGATCATCTCGCGCAGGCTGGTCTGGGCCACACGCTCGATCGCTTCCCGGTAATTGGCAATGTTGACCGCGGCAGCCTGCGCATCATCGACCTGCCAGAACACGATGGCATCGACGCCGACCGCCACCGTGTCACGCGTCAGCGCCTGCTCGGCGGTGATGGTCGTCGTCTGGATACGCAAATCCACCACCTGGGCGACGCGGTCGACGACCGGAAACACCAGGTAGATGCCGGGACCCTTCACCTTGTGAAAGCGACCCAGCCGCAGGATCACGGCGCGCTGCCACTCGGCTGCGACGCGCAACGAGCGGGCCACGACCAGCAGCACGAGGACGATAACGACGATAATGGCGATCTGCAGCGGCATCGGGCCTCGCCCCGCGGTCCAGTTCAGGCGCGAGGTATAACAGCCGGCGAAGGCGCACGCGCCATCCGTTTTCCGTCTTGCACTCCGGGGCAGGATATGCGATTGCAAGTCACTCGCAACTGGCCCGATAGCCCTCAATGCAATTACGCACCCTGCTGCTGCCCTTTCTGCTCATCGCTGGCTCTGCCGCGGCCGATCCGCCGCCGATGAGCATCGTCATCCGCAATCGTGCCTTCGAGCCCAGTGAGCTGACCGTGCCGGCGGGTCAGAAGATCGAACTGCGCGTGCGCAATCAGGACGCCGCGGCTTCCGAGTTCGAGAGCGCCGAGTTGCATCGGGAGAAGGTGGTTCCCGCCGGGCAAGAGGTGGTGGTCTATATCGGACCGCTGCGCGCCGGCCGCTACGAATTCTTTGATGACCTCAATCCGAAAGCCCGCGGCCACATCGTCGCGAAGTGACCGCCATCCGGTATTAGGGTCGGTGTCGCCGCCGCGCTGAGTCTGCTTCCCGTGCGACCAGCGTTGGCGGACCTGCAGGTCCGGATGCCGGAGGTGGATTACCGCGAGCTGGAATTCGAGCACAACGGCCTGGTTAGCTTCGATGCCAAAGGCTCGCCGCTGAACCATGCGCAGAGCTACACCAATTCGATCGGTTACGGCGTGCTTCCGTGGTGGGAGATCGAGCTGGAGGGAGAAATGTCGTCGGGCGGCGGCCAGCATCTTATGTGGGATGCGGTCACGCTAGAGAATACCTTTCAGCTTACGCAACCCGGCGAGTATTTCTTCAACCTCGGATTCTTCTTCGAGTACTCCCAATCGACCCTGCGCGGCGAGCCGAGTGGGATGACCTTCGGCCCGATCATTCAGAAGGAGCTTAACGGCGTTTTTGGCTTGGACACGCTGCACACGGTCAACCTGTTCCTATCGCGCGATATAGGCCGCGATGCGACGAAAGCCACCGCATTCTCCTATGCTTGGCAATCACTGATCCTGACCCATCCGCTGATCTCGCCGGGCATCGAGTTCTACGGCACCATCAATGACATCGCGAATGCGGGGCCTGTGGCGCAGCAACAGCACCTGCTCGGCCCGGTGCTGGCCGGCGCGGTCAACCTGGCGCCCTACGGTAAGGTGCGCTACGAGTTCGGTTACCTGTTCGGCCTGACCCCCGCATCCGGACGCAGCGCGATCCGCTGGCGGCTGGAATACGAGGTCACGTTCTAGCTGTGGCAGCCCCTTGCGGCGCTTTGCAGATGTCGCTCGCATCAAAGTCAATGCCGGGACGGCAGGACACCCATGCCCCACCGCCGCGCAAGATCGCCTTCGTGCTCGCTGCGACCGACCACGGGACGCTGATTGTCAACAGGCTCGACTACCGCATGGTGAATGCAAATGCCGGCTATGGCGTCGGCTTCACACTGCTCGAGACCTCCAGCTACGACGCACAGGAAGGCGGTATCGTCATGCGGCTTCTTGCACTGCGCCGGCAGCATTTCGGCGACGGTGTCGTTGCGATCGATTGTGCTGCCAACATCGGCGTTCGCACCGTCGAGTGGGCAAGGGGCATGGCGGGCTGGGGACGCGTCCTCGCAATCGAGGCACAGGAGCGGATCTATTATGCCCTCGCCGGCAACATCATCATCAATAACTGCTTCAATGCGCAGGCGATCCACGCAGCGGGGGGCGCCGCCGATGGCACACTTGGCATCCCGGTGCCGGATTATACCCAACCGGCGACGTTCGGCAGTCTGGAACTGCGGCCATCCCCGTCGAACGAGTTCATCGGGCAGAAAATCGACTACGCCGGAGACAAGCTGACCCAGGTGCGGATGATCGCGATCGACTTGCTCAATCTCGCACGGCTCGATCTGCTCAAGATCGATGTAGAGGGAATGGAACTGGAAGTGCTGCAGGGAGCGAGCGCCACACTTCAGCGTCTGCGGCCGATCCTCCTGGTCGAACGGGTCAAGGTGCCGACAGACCAGATCGCGGCGGCGCTGTCATCCCGTGGCTATGACCTGTTCCCGCTGGGCCTGAATTTCCTCGCGGTGCACGCCAGTGATCCCACCCGCCAGTCGATCACAGTCACGCCACCGGCACCGGCCGGAACCAGTTAACGGCATGACTTATTGGCGAGGATCGAGGCGCAGCGTTGTCGGCACCGCGTCGGCCGAGACAATCGACGCTGCATAAGGGCTGGTTGCGTACTTGCTCAGGAATGCCTGGCTGACGGCGTCCAGGGTAGCCGGGTCCGTTACCGCCGTCGCACGCACTGGAAACTCCTGCCGGCCGACGACCAAGGTCGCCTCGCCTGCCGCTCGTGCCGCGAAGTACCACTTTCCGCGCGGACCCCGGACCGAGCGCACGAACACGACGTCATTCACCACAACGATCCAGATGGTGACGGGACGCTGCGAAGCAGGGCCGGTGCGAATACCGACTTCCTCGCGACTGCGCAGCATCTCCAGTTGCTCGGCATCGAACGTCGCCTGGTTGGTCAATTCGCATCTCCCTCTCGCTCGGTACAATCGGCTCCCCGCCTCAACGGGGCATCGGTGGCAACGGTGTATCGGTGGCGAAGCGGAATACAGTCGTCGAGTGAAACTCCTGCCCAGGTTTCAGCTCAGTGCTGGGAAAGTTCGGCTGGTTGGGGCTGTCGGGGAAATGCTGGGTCTCCAGCGTGAACGCTTCGGTCTGGCGATAGACGGTACCCGATGAGCCCACCACCGATCCGTTCAGGTAGTTGCTGGTGTAAAGCTGCAAACCCGGCTCGGTGGTGAAACAGTCGATTACCCGTCCGGACCGCGGATCGTAGCCGCGGGCGGCAAACGATATAGTTTGGCCGGCAGGCTTGTTCAGCACGAAATTGTGGTCGTAGCCGCGTGCATAGACCATCTGCTGGTCGGCACTGCGCAACCGGGAGCCGAGTGGCATCATCTGCCGGAAGTCGAATGGTGTGCCCTGAACCTGCGCCAGTTCGCCGGTCGGGATCTGATCGGGACCGGCTGGTGTGTAGCGGTCGGCATTGATCAGCACCATCTGGTTCTCGACGGAGCCCGAACCGTTGCCGGCCAGATTGAAGTACGAATGGTTGGTGAAGTTGATCACCGTGTCCTTGTCGGTGCTGGCCTGATAGTCGATGCGAAATTCGTTATCGTTGGTCAGCGTGTAGGTCACGTGTGTGGTCAGCGTGCCGGGAAAGTTCTGCTCACCATCCTTGCTGATGTAGCTCAGCGTGGCAGCGACGCCATTCACCACCTGGATCGGGCTCGACCGTCCAGACCTGCTTGTCGAGCGCATTCGGTCCACCATGCAGCGTGTTGGCGCCGTTGTTGGCGATCAGGTGGTATGTTTGCCCGTTCAGGGCTGAACCGCGCATTGGCGATGCGGTTGGCATAGCGCCCGGTAATCGCGCCGTAATGCGAACTGAGCGTCTCGTAATCATGCAGATTGCTCAACCCGAGGACGATGTTGGCCAATTGCCCTGCCCGGTCGGGCACCTCGATTTCGGTGATGACGCCACCGTAGCTGAGGAAACGCACGCGCAGTCCGCTTGTGTTGGTCATGGTGAAGACCTCCACCGCCTGGCCGGCCTGTGTCGGTGCCGTACGGCGCCCGATCGAGTGTGGCCGCGGCATGGGCGGTGCCGGCGACCGCGCCGGCAATCGTTGCGGTAATGGCAAGGCCTCGCATGCAGCTCCCCTCCTGCGATCATGCACTCATCATGCACTCCGGGGCCGATAGGTCTCCCGGTGTACTGCACCCGCGCTCAGCAGGTGTCTTCTTCCACGCACGTCCAGCGGCACTGCGTCACCGCTGAGAAGTTCTACGCGCAGCTCCTGCGCCACCTGGTCGATATCGACGCTGTACCAGGCGGCCGCGCCAGTGCACCCGGAAGCCCAGCGACTGCCAGCCTGGCGGCAAGTGCGGATCGAGCCCGAGCGCCGCCTTCCGCAGCGACAGTCCGGCAAACCCGAACACCGCAGACTGCCATAGGCCGCCGAGTGCGGCGATGTGTACGCCACCGGCGCTGCTTTCACCAACACCGTGCAGATCGATTGCGGCTGTCGCACGAAAGTAGCGCAGTGCCGTGTCCATCTCGCCAAGCCTTGCGGCCACCAGCGCATGCATCCCCGTGCTGAGCGAGCTGCCGTGGCCGCAGCGCTTCTCGTAAAACCGGAAGTTCGCCAGCCTGGCCTTGGCATCGCATTCGTCCGGCAGCAACCCGAGCAAGGCGACAACATCGGCCTGCTTTATCACCTGGGAACGCTGCACCCGTTCGCGTCCAAGCATGATGTCCAGCGGGAATTTCCGTCCGGCGTAATGCGCAAGGTCGATTTCTTCCAGGTCGAAGAAGCCGGTGAACTGTTCGAACAGCCCGCTTTTGGCATCGAAGTTGATGAACAGCGTATCGGCTGCCGCAGCCCAGCTCTCTAGCTCCGCATCGTCACAGCCGAGTTGGCGCGAAAGCTCCGCCCAGCGATCCGGCCAGCGCTCGCGCAACATCGCCGCAATGTCGATGCCGCGCCGGATGTTCCACCGCGCCATGACGTTGGTATAGGCGCTGTCGTCGATGGTCTCGTGGTACTCGTCGGGTCCGATGACACCGCGGATGTGGCTTCTGCCATCGGCTTCGAGTGTCGCGCGGCTGGCCCAGAAGCGGGCGGTTTCCAGCAGGATCTCGGCGCCGGCATCAAGCATGAACCGGTCGTCGCCGGTTGCCTCCCAGTATTGCCAGACCGCATAGGCCACATCGGCGGTGATGTGCTGCTCCTGTGTACCGCACAGCACCTGGATCGGCTGTCCACGTGCATCAAGTATTTGTTCGGGCGTGGTCTCCTCGCCGGTATCGGCCGACTCCCAGGCGAACATCGCCCCGCGCCACCCCGCCCGGGCGGCCTTGGCGCGCGCCGCCGGCAGCAGGTGATACCGATACATCAGCAGCGCGCGGGCGGCTTCGGGCCAGGTCGCCGTGTAGAACGGCAGCACGTAGGTTTCGGTGTCCCAGAACACATGGCCCAGATAGGCGTCGCCGGTCAGCGCGCGGGCCCCGATCGAGACCCTCTCGTCGTCCGGATTGGCGGCGCTGTTCAGATGGTAGATGGCGAAGCGCAAAGCCTGTCTTGCGGCATCGTCTCCCGCGAGCTCCAGGTCGCTGAGGCGCCAGCGTTCCGTCCACGCCGCCTCGTGTTCGGCGAGCACGTTTCGCCAGCCGATCCGCTTGGCGCGATCGAGCGCGTTCAGCGCTTCCTCCGATGCATCTCCTTCGGGACTGTCCTTGCGCGCGACGGCGATCACGCGCTGAAAGGATGCGGCCAGACCCGGGCTCAGACGTCCAACGCCAGGACCAGTGGAACGGACTGGGTGCACGGCCCGCAATTTCATCCCCGTTGAGCTGCAGCGAAGCCGTGCAGGCGATGGCCAGGCTTTTGCCGGACTGTTCGGTTCGCCAGACGCCGAGATCCTGTTCAAGCCGGTCGGCATCAAGCCCACCGCCCATCTGGCCGAACCGCGCCTCCAGCCTGAGCTCGTGCGGCGCTTCGTCCTCGACCTCCAGCCGGACAAGCTGCAGGCCCAGACACCGATCCGCCAGCGACACGGCACGATATGTCGCAACCTTGATCAGGACGCCGCTCTCGTGGCGATGCCGCCATTGCGTCAGCAGTGCGCCACGCCGCAGGTCCAGAATGCGCTCATGCTGCAGGTTTTCGCCGCGATGCTGCAGAACAGGGGTGCCATCCAGCAGCACACGGACGCGGAGCCAGTCAGGCACCGGCACCAGGGCGGGAACAGGGGGATCGATATTGGGCGTGTCGAACAGCCCGGCGACGTAGGTGCGCGGCCAGGACGCCCATTTGAGGTGCGGCAGCCACGACACCCAGGTCGGCCCTCGGCTGATCGCGCGAGCCCCGCGAACCCCAAGAAGTCCGTTGCTGACGGCGAAGCATGCTTCGATGCTGACCTCGCGCGGCGGATCGTAGCCCTGCTCAGTCAGCAGCCACTCCGCATCCGCGGTCGGTTCCAGCGCCTGCAGCATGTCCATGACCTGTCTCACTTCTTTTCGTGCGTTTGAGGCTGCGCCAGTGGAAGGCGGCTCCTTGTCGCCATGCACAGTTGTCGCAATTAGATCGGCCCTGACATCGCGGCCAGACGTTCAAAGCGAAGCGGCACTCATTGAATGCAACCATCGCGTGTAGACAGCCTACTCCCAGATGGGCTGCCGTTGGAACGATCACAGCGCCCTCGCCGCCTGGTAAGGCAGCGATGTATAGTGGCGAGTGGCATGGGCAACACACCGACCAACATCGCTCCCGGACCCCACCCCGCGCGAACTTATTGCCGGGCGGCCGCACCTCGCCATGCACGCGATGGACGGGCTGATGATGGAGGAGGTCCCGCTCCATGCCGTCGCCGATCAGGTCGGCACCCCGGTCTGGGTCTATTCCGCGGCTGCCGTGCGCCGCCGCTATCGCCAGCTGACGACCGCACTGTCGGAAGCCGGCGATCGGCGCACACGTTCATTATGCGGTCAAGGCGAACGACCGTCTCGCGGTGCTGCGGCTACTGGCGTCGGAGGGCGCGGGCGCCGACGTTGTGAGTGAGGGCGAACTGCGCCGTGCGCGCCTGGCCGGCATCCCAGCCGGGCGCATCGTCTTCTCCGGCGTGGGCAAGACCGAGCACGAGCTTCGGGTCGCACTGACCGAGGGCATCGCCCAGATCAATGTGGAAAGTGTCGAAGAGCTGCAGATGCTCTCGGCGATCGCCGCCGCCATGGATCACCCCGCCAGAGTCGCGTTGCGGGTCAATCCCGACGTCGAACGCCGGCACGCACGAAAAGATCACCACCGGGCGCGCGCAGGACAAGTTCGGCATCCCCCACGCGGAGGCGGCGGCGCTGTACCGCCGTGCGGCGGAGCTGCCCGGGATCGAGCCGATCGGGCTCGCGGTCGCATATCGGCAGCCAGATCCTGTCGCTTGCGCCGTACCGCGCCGCGTTCCAGCTTCTGGCCGATCTCACCCGTGCCTTGCGCGCCGAAGGGCAGAGCGTGCGTGTCATCGATTGCGGTGGCGGGCTCGGCATCCCCTACCGTGGCGAACCTGCGCCTTCGCCCGCTGCGCTGGCCGGCGCGTTACCGGGCGCGCTGCACGATTTGAGGTGGATATCCTGATCGAGCCTGGCCGCTGGCTGGTCGGCCCCGCAGGCATTCTGCTGTCGAGCGTCATTCTGACCAAGCTCACGCAGGGCAGCCGCTTCGTGGTGCTCGACGCGGCGATGAACGATCTGGTGCGTCCCGCGATGTACGACGCCTGGCACGGCATCGTTCCCGTCTCGCCGGTCGATGCCGTCGTGCCTGTCGATGCCGGCCGATGTCGTGGGGCCGGTGTGCGAGTCCAGCGATACATTCGCGCGTGACCGCCTGCTGCCGCCGCTTGCGGCAGGCGCGCGCGTGGCAATCCTGGACTGCGGTGCCTATGGTTCCGTGATGAGTTCTGCCTACAATGCGCGTGCACCGGCAGCCGAGGTGATGGTGGACGGCAGCAACTGGTTCGGTGATCCGGGACCGCGTGTCCCTGGCCGACTTGTGGCGTGGCGAGCGAGTGCCACATTGGCTGGAATGAACGCGCCCTTGGGCCAGCGGGCGCAGAGCCGCAACGCCTGTTGCGCCGGCTCGGCCGGCTGGCGTGCCCTGGCGCGCACCGCCCTGTTGTTCGAGCGCTCTGGCCCGCACTGTGGCCGCCCCTGGGGGTAGCCGGCCTCTTCGTCTGCGCCGCCCTGCTGGATCTGCCGCGGCTTCCTGCCGCCGTGGTGGCACGTCGCGTTGCTGGTGATCACGGCGGTGCTGATCCTGGGCCTGCTGGTGCGCGGCGTGTGGAGCATTGTCGTGCCCGACCAGTCGGGCCGCCGACCGGCGACTGGAGCTGGCATCCGGGCTATCGCATCGGCCACTCCTGGTGCTGACCGATCAGCCTCGGCAGTGGAGGCGCGCGCCCGGACAGCGCAGCCCTCGCCCTATGGCAGGCACACGTTGCGCGAGCCGTGCGTTCAGTGACGGCGGCTGCGGGTCGGACTGCCCCGACCAGGGCTGGCACGGCGAGATCCCCGCGCCCTGCGCGCGGCACTGCTGTTGGCCTTGATCGCAGCCGTCGCCATCGCCGGCGATGATGCGCTCATCGCGTCTGGCGATGGCGTTTCAGCCGATGCTGCCGCCCGAGACCCCGCCCCCGGCGACCGAACTGCAGGCCTGGATCACCCCGCCAGCCTATACACGGCTCGCACCGATTTTCCTGAAGCCGGACAGCGGCACCGTGTCGGTGCCGGCCGGCGCGCGGCTGACCATCAGCGTCACCGGCGGGACCAGCACGCCCGATGCTGGCGCTGGACGGTCGGTCGGACCCGTTTCGGGCCTTGGACCAGGCAAGCTATCCAGGCGGACCGCGACCTGACCCAGGGCGGCCGCCTCACGGTTCGACGCGATGGCCGCCAGTTGGCTGCGTGGGATCTGGCGGTCGTCGCCGACCAGCCACCCACCGCGGAATGGAGCGAAAATCCCGGGCGGATGGCCGGCAGTCAGCAGACCCGGCTGCCCTGGCGCGCCTCTGATGACTACGGGGTGGTTTCGCTCCAGGCGGAGCTGCGGCTGCGCGACCGGCCAGATGCCCCGCCGCTGGTGGTCAGCATTCCGCTTCCCGGGGGCACGCCCAAATCGGCCCATGGCGTCAGCCAGCAGGACCTGACCGCGCATCCCTGGGCGGGGCTGCCGGTCATCGGAAGGCTGGTGGCACGCGACGCGGTCAACCAGGCTGGCGGAGTGCCGATGCCGAGTTCGTCCTGCCCGAGCGGCCGTTCCAGAACCCGGTGGCACGGGCGTTGATGGCGATCCGCCGCGGCCTGAGCCTGCGTCCGGACGACCGGGACGGCTGCGGTGGAAGGACTGGACGCGCTGCTGATGAAGCCCGAAGCGCTAGCGGGCGACTACAGCGCATATCTGAACCTCGGCGCGATCTATGGTCTGCTGGAGCACGACAAAGCGTCCGAGGCGATCGGCGAGGCGCAGCAGCAGATGTGGCAGCTCGCGCTGCACCTGGAGGAGGGTCAGACCGAGCGGACCGCCCAGGCGCTGGAGGATGCGCGGCAGGCCGCCCGTGATGCCCTGGACAAGGCGATCCACGAGCCGACCGATGCCAACCGCGAAGCGCTCGAGCAGCGGCTGAAGGAGCTGCAACAGGCGATCGAGCGCCACCTCCAGGCGCTGGCCGAAGAGGCGCGGCGCAACAACGAGGAGATGCCATACGACCCCAATGCCCAGCACCTGACCAACCGCGACCTCGATAAGCTGGCCGATCAGGCGCGCGAAGCGGCGCGCGAGGGTCGCATGCAGGACGCGCAGCAGCGCATGGCGGAGCTGGAACGGATGCTGGACAAGCTGCGCAACGCTCGTGCCGAGCATGGGCGTGAGGGCGAGCGCGCCGACGCACAGCGCCGACGCGGCCGTCAGCAGATGGGGGCGGTGCAGGACATGATCGGGCGGCAGGGCGGGCTGCTCGACCATTCACAGAGCCGGGCCGATGAGGCGACGCGGTTTCGCGGCAACCGGCCGACGCCCCAGCCCGGGGACGAAGCCGCGCAGCGTGAGGCCGACCGCCAGGTGCAGCAGGCGCTGCGCCGCTCCCTGGGCGAACTGATGCAGCAGTTCGGCGACCTTACCGGCCAGGTGCCGCCCAGTCTCGGCGAGGCGGACACCGCTATGCGGGAAGCCGGGCGCCAGTTGGGCGACGGCAATGATGCCGGTGCAGGTCAATCGGAGCAGAAGGCGATCGAGGCGCTGCAGAAGGGCGGCCGCGACATGGGCCAGGCGATGGCCAAGCAGCTCGGTCAGCAGAACGGTCAGGACGGCAGCGAGCAGGAAGGCGACGGTGACGGGCCGATGGGGCTGAGCCTGCATGACGGCCAGGGCGATGACCAGGACAACGGCTACCGGCAGGGCCCGCCGCCCGGCCGGTCGCAGGCTGGTCGCGATCCACTTGGCCGGCGCTACGGCCAGGGCAGCTCGGGCGCCGATGAAAGCGCCGATGTCACGGTGCCGGAGGAGCGGGAACGCCAGCGCACCCAGGCGATCCAGGAAGAGCTGCGTCACCGCGGCGCCAGCCGTGAGCGGCCGCAGATGGAGCTCGACTATATCGACCGCCTGCTGAAGCAGTTCTGAGCAATCAGCGAGCTTGCGGTCCGCTTGCTGCCCTGGGCGCCTTGCTGCCAAACTCGCTACCAGCGAGTAGGGAGGACATCCGATGGACCTGCGGTTCACTGCGGAGGAGACGGCGTTCCGGGACGAGGTGCGCGCCTTCATTCATGAAAATCTGCCCGCCGATATTCGCGAGCGGATGCGCCTGGGGTATGGGCCGCGCAAGGAAGACACCGTCCGCTGGCAGCAGATCCTGAACAAGCGTGGCTGGGCGGCGATCTCCTGGCCGCAGGAATATGGCGGGCCAGGGTGGACCGCGATCCAGAAGATGATCTTCCTGGAGGAGAACCAGGTCGCTCCGGCGCCGGAGGTGTCCTCGTTCAATATCACCATGCTGGGCCCGGTGCTGATCCAGTTCGGCACCGAGGAGCAGAAGCAGCGCTTTCTGTCGCGCGCCGCCAACCTGGACGATTGGTGGTGCCAGGGCTTTTCCGAGCCTGGCGCCGGTTCGGACCTCGCGTCGCTGAAGACCGCGGCCAGGCGTGACGGCGACCACTACGTGGTGAACGGCCAGAAGATCTGGACCTCCACCGCGCATCACGCCGACTGGTGTTTTCTGCTGGTGCGCACCAATCCGAACGCGGCGAAGCGGCAGGAGGGTATTTCGTTCCTGCTGGTCGATATGAAGACGCCCGGGATCACGGTGCGGCCGATCATCTCGATTGACGGCAGCCACCATCTGAACGAGGTGTTCTTCGACGACGTGCGCGTGCCGGTGGAGAACCGGGTGTACCAGGAGAACAAGGGCTGGGACGTGGCGAAGTTCCTGCTGGGCAACGAGCGCACCGGCATTGCCCGGCTGGGCAAGTCGAAAGAACGGGTGCGCTCGGCCAAGGAGATGGCGCGGCGGGTCAGAGAGAACGGTAAGCCGCTGATCGACGACGCCGCCTTCCGCCAGCGGGTGGCGCAGCTCGAGGTGGATATGAAGGCGCTGGAGATTACGCAGTACCGCGTGGTCTCGGCTTACGACCGGCAGCGTGATGGGCGACCTGATCCGCTGTCCTCGGTGCTGAAGGTGAAGGGCACCGAACTGCTCCAGTCCACGACGGAGCTGGCGATGGATGTCGGCGGTCCGATGTCGATGCCGATCTGGGCCGAGGAACTCGCGGCCCTGTCGAACGATCCCGATGTCGGTCCGGAGTGGGCGACGCAGGCGACGGGCAGCTATCTGTTCCTGCGTGCCGCCTCGATTTACGGCGGCACCAACGAGATCCAAAAGAACATCCTGACCAAGGCCGTGCTGCGGCTTTAGCCGATACCGGGCGCGACCCACCGATACCGGGCGCTGCCCACCGTCATGGCCGGGCTTGACCCGGCCATCCACGTCTTTCGTGACGAGGACGCCTCATGGACTTCACCCTCACCGATGAACAACGCCTGCTGAAGGACAGCGTGGATCGGCTGATGGCCGACCGCTATGCCTTCGACCGGCGCAAGACCTTTCTCCAGGAGCCGAATGGCTGGAGCGCCGCGCTGTGGTCGCAGTACGCTGAACTGGGTCTGCTTGGTCTGCCATTCGCCGAACAGTATGGCGGCTTCGGCGGCGGCGCGATCGAGATCATGCTGGTGATGGAGTCGTTCGGCCGCGCACTGATCCTGGAACCGTATCTCGCCAGTGTGGTCCTGGGCGGGACGGCGATACGTCTTGGTGGCAGCGAACAACAGAAGTCGCGCGTTCTGCCGGCGGTCGCCGATGGCAGCATGAAGCTGGCCTTTGCGCATGGCGAGCGGCAGGCGCGCTACGACCTTACCGACGTGATGACGACGGCACGCAAGGACGGGTCCGGCTGGGTGCTCGATGGCGCCAAGAGCGTGGTCACGCATGGCGACTGTGCCGACGCGCTGGTGGTTAGCGCGCGTAGCTCGGGTGGGCGCGACGATGCCAACGGAATCACGCTGTTTTTGGTGGATGCCAATGCCGAAGGCGTAGCCCGCCGCGGCTATACGATGCGCGACGAGCAGCGCGCAGCGGAGTTATCGCTTTCGGGCGTGCGGGTGGACGGCGACTCGGTCCTGGGCGAGGTCGGCAATGGCCTGCCACTGATCGAGCGCATCATCGAAGCCGGTATCGCGGCGACCGCGGCGGAGTGTGTCGGCTGCATGGACGCGCTGCACAGCATGACGCTTGAGTACAGCCGCACACGCGAACAATTCGGTCGCCCCATCGGCTCGAATCAGGTGGTGCAGCATCGTCTGGCGGACATGCTGATGTCGCTGGAGCAGGGTCGCTCCATGGCGATGCTGGCCGCGATGATGGTGGACGAGTCGGACGCGAACGAGCGGGCGCACAACATCGCTATGGCGAAAGTAGGCGTCGGCCAGGCCGGGCGCTTCGTGTCGCAAAATGCCGTGCAACTGCACGGCGGCATTGGCATGACCGAAGAACTGGCGGTCGGGCACTACTTCCGCCGCTGCATGGTCATCGAACGCCTGTTCGGCGACACCGCGCATTACCTAGCGAAGCTGGCGGCCGAGGTAGAGTAAGGCCAGAAGGGCATGGCACGATCGATCAGCATCGCCGGGGTCTCGCTGGAGCTGGAGGAACATGGCAGTGGCCGACCGCTGCTATTCCTGCATCCCGGTCAGGGGCTGCAACCGCAACTTCCATGGCTCGATCTGCTGGCGCGGCGTTTTCGGGTGATTGCGCCGCACCATCCGGGGTGGGGCAACTCGGCGCTGCCGGACTGGCTGATGACGGTGGACGAACTTGCCTACCTCTACCTCGATCTCGCAGCGTCGGAGGGGCTGGAGGACGCGATTCTGGTCGGCGCGTGCTTCGGCGGCTGGATCGCCGCCGAAATGGCGGTGCGCGACACCAGGCGGTTCGCCCAACTGGTGCTGGTCGATCCACTCGGCATCAAGGTCGGCGGGATTACCGAGCGCGACATCGCCGACATGCACGCAATTCCGCACGAGGAGTATATGCGGCTGGCCTGGGCTGACCCGGCAAAGGGCGAGCGTGACCTGATGCAGTTGCCCGATACGGAACTGGCGGGCATCGCGCACGGCCGGGAGGCGTTCGCCCGGTTCGGCTGGAAGCCGTATATGCATAATCCTTATCTGAAGCGCTGGCTGCACCGCATCGATCTGCCGACCCTGCTGCTGTGGGGCGAGCGGGACGGCATCGTCTCGGTGGAATATGGCCGGGCGTGGCAGAACGAAATTCCTGCGGCGCGGATGGAGATCATCGCCGGGGCCGGCCACTTCCCGCACTGGGAACAGCCGCAGGAGTTCGCCGATCGCGTCGCGCATTTTGTCGAAACCAACTGAGGAGCGCACGGATGCGCTGCTGGGACTTCTCGGAAATGGCGTATCACCCGGCGTGGGAAGCGGGCCTGGCGCGCGGCTCGTTGCGTGTCGTGTTGCCGTCCGGCAACTTCGACCCGCCGACCGCGCACGGCCTGTTGAACCGCTACCTCGACGAGTTCGCGCTGTGCGATGAGGTGGGGCTCGACATCATGGTGAACGAGCACCACAGCACGGCAACCTGCATGACGGTATCCGTGCCGATGGCGCTGGCGATCATTGCTCGCGAAACCAAACGCGCGCGGCTGCTGTCGCTAGGGACACCGATCGCCAACCGGCCCGATCCGGTGCGCGTGGCCGAGGAAATGGCATGGCTGGACGTGCTATCGGGCGGCCGCCTTGAAATGGGGCTGGTGAAGGGCGCGCCCTACGAAATCCAGCCAGCGAATTCCAATCCGGCCACGCTGATGCGCCGGTACTGGGAGGCGCACGACCTCATCCTTAAGGCCCTGTCCACGCATGACGGACCGTTCAACTGGGAGGGCGAGTTCTTCCATTATCGGAGCGTCAACGTCTGGCCGAAGCCCATCCAGAAGCCGGCACCACCGGTCTGGATGACCGGCATGAGCGTGGATACCGGCAGGTTGGCGGCGGAGCGCGGCCACGTCGTGGGCACCCTGCTCTCGGGCGGCACAGCGAAGCCAATGTATGACGCCTACCGGCAGCGGGCGCGCGAACTGGGCTGGGAGGCCGGTCCGGACCGGCTGGCCTATGCCGCCGTGGTCGGCGTCGGCGCCACGCGCGAGGAAGGTCTGCGGCGCGCCGACCAGATCGCCGACTATGTGCGGACCGCGCCAGTGGTGGCCGAGCCCTTCACCAACCCGCCCGGCTACAACTCGATCGCTGCCAACGTGGCGATCATGAAGGCGGGGCCGCGCGCGCATCGAATTGTGAAGGACCGCCAGGGCAATCCGGTTGACCATCGCCGCGCGACCGTGCAGCAGTTCATGGACACCGACACGGTGTTTGCCGGCACGCCGGACGACGTCTTCCAGCAGATCAGGGATTTTTCCAACCGCATGGGTGGCGTCGGGCATCTGCTGTTCTTCGGGCAGGGCGGGTACCTCAATCACGAGGACACTACCGAGAATATCAGCTTGTTCGGCCGCGAGGTCGCGCCACGTCTGCGCGACCTGACGGCCAGCCCAGCGGCCACGGCAGCGGAGTAATTGCTACGGAGACACTGTATGAGCGGCACCAGCGAGAACGACGTTGAAAGCCTGATCGAAGCCGCGAGAAACTATGGCACCGACGACCCGGAGCAGGAGATCGAGGCCTTGCAGGACCTGCTGCGCGTGGCCTGGAGCCTGATGACCGAACGCCAGCAGGCCGCGCTGCTGCAGAGCGATGAGGCGCTGACCGTGCTTGAGGCGGAGGAGGACGAGTTCGGACGAGGACGAAGAGGAGTAAGGGCCAAGGCGCCGCACCCCCCCGTGTACACCTCGCCCGCCAAGCGGGAGAGGTCGCGGAGCAACGCGACGCGGGAGAGGGTCGATAGGTCGCTCCGTCGCCACGCGCTAAGGCCATTTCACCTCGGGCGGCAGGCTCATCAGGATGGCCTCGACGTTGCCGCCGGTCTTCAGGCCGAACAATGTTCCCCGGTCGTGGATCAGGTTGAACTCAACATAGCGGCCGCGGCGCACCAGTTGCTGCTCACGCTCGTCCGGCGTCCAGCTTTCGATGCATGCGCCGGCGCACGATGCGCGGGAAGGCATCGAGGAATGCCAGCCCGACATCGCGCGTGAACGCGAAATCGGCCTCGGCATCACCGCTGAAGTGGTGGTCGTAGAAGATGCCTCCGGCGCCGCGCGGCTCGTTGCGATGCGGCAGGAAGAAGTAGCGGTCACACCAGGCCTTGAACTCGGGATAGTATCCCGGATCGTGCCGGTCGCAGGCGGCCTTGAGCGTCGCATGGAAATCGGCCGCGTCTTCCCTCGCCTGCGGCGTGTCGAGCCGCATCGGGGTCAGATCTCCGCCGCCGCCGAACCAGCCCTTGGTGGTGACCAGCATGCGCGTGTTGAAATGCGCGGCCGGCACCAGAGGGCTGCACATATGCGCGACCACGCTGATGCCGCTCGCCCAGAAGCGCGGATCTATTTCCGCCCCCGGGATCTGGCCGCGGAACTCCGGGCTGAATTCGCCCCACACGGTGGAGACATTCACTCCCACCTTCTCGAACACGCGGCCGCGCATCATGCTGATGACCCCGCCGCCCCCGCCTTCGCGCGGCCATGGCGTGCGAACAAAGCGACCCGCCGGTCTGGTGAGCCGAATACGTGTCCTCGATCGCCTCGAACGCGGCGCACAGCCGGTCGCGCAAATCCTCGAACCATTCCTGCGCGGCTGACCTCAGCGCATGATGTGGCGGCGGAGCGTTGGTATGCGGCATCGGGCTTGTCCGTGGCTGCGCAGTAGGTTAGCCCCTTGCCAGGGTGTGTTGCAGGGGTAGGGGTGCGCCCCTAGTATGCGCGCCGCCCACGGCCAGGAAGCGGCTGTGCGACAGCGAATTCCGGGCAGACCCTGGGGTCCATCCGTGGTTTGGCGCGCGTTGGCGTCAAGCCGGAAGTGTGCATTGAGGGGAAGATGGCTGATTCGTCCACCGCCGTAGTTCACCACACAGGCCATCCCGACGTAACCAAGCGAGATTTCCTGAAACTGGTCACCGGCGCCTCCGCCGCCATCGGCACTGCCGCGGTGGCGTGGGCCTTCATCGATTACATGAACCCGTCACAGGACGTGCTCGCGCTGTCATCGGTCGAGGTGGATCTGACGCCGATCGCAGTGGGATCGGGTATCACCGTGCTTTGGCAGGGCAAGCCGATCTTCTTGCGTCACCGCACCGAAAAGGAGATCAAGGAAGCCGAGGACGTGCGGCTGTCGGACCTGATCGAGCCGCAGCCGGATTCCCAGCGGGTCAAGCCCGGACATTCGCAGTGGATCGTGCTGATCGGCATCTGCACGCACCTTGGCTGCGTGCCTCTCGGCAACAAGCCGACCGATCCGCGCGGTGACTGGGGTGGCTGGTTCTGCCCCTGCCACGGCAGCCAGTACCGATACGTCGGGACGGGTCCGGCATGGGCCGGCGCCACTCAATCTCTACCTCCCACCCTACGCATTCGAATCCGACACCAAGGTCAAACTCGGCTAACGCGGGGTGAGCGCGGAAAGATGCGCCCACCCTGGTCCAGCCTCATTGTCTTTAGCCGATTGGGTTTTCGCGTGATTGAGACCTCCGGCGGTTCCGCCTTCAGTCATCACGCTCTGAGCCAAGGAACTGTCTGATGGCCGAAGTCCATAAGAGCGAATACAGCAATCCGCTGGTCAACTGGATTGATACCCGTCTGCCCATCTTCACGATGATGCAGAAGGAGTACGGCACCTTCCCCACGCCGAAGAACTTCAACTACTTCTGGAACTTCGGCGCGCTGGCGATGGTGACCATGCTGATCATGATCGCCACCGGCATTTTCCTCGCGATGAACTATCAGCCGAACTCGGAGCTGGCGTTCGACTCCGTCCAGCACATCATGCGCGACGTCAACTATGGATGGCTGCTCCGCTACATCCACCAGAACGGCGCGTCGATGTTCTTCATCGTCACCTACATCCACATTTTCCGCGGCATGTACCACGGCTCCTACAAGTCGCCGCGGGAGTTGTTGTGGATGATCGGCGTGGTGATCCTGCTGCTTATGATGGCGACCGCGTTCATGGGATACGTGCTGCCCTGGGGACAGATGCTCGTACTGGGGCGCCACCGTGATCACCAACCTGTTCTCCGCCTTCCCGGTCGTCGGCAAGCCGATCGTGACCTTCCTGTGGGGCGGGTTCAGCGTCGCCAATCCCACGCTGAATAGATTCTTTTCGCTGCATTACCTGCTGCCGTTCGTGCTGGTGGGCGTGGTGTTCTTGCACGTCGCGGCACTGCATGTCGTGGGCTCGAACAACCCGCTCGGGATCGACGTGAAGACACCGCAGGACACACTGCCGTTCCATCCTGTACTACACGGCGAAGGACAGCATCGGACTGTGCGTGTTCTTGCTGGTCTTCTCGATCATCGTGTTTTTCGCGCCGAACTTCTTGGGCGACGTCAACAACTTCATTCCGGCGAACCCGCTGCAGACACCTGCCGACATCGTGCCGGAATGGTACTTCCTGCCGTACTACGCCATCCTGCGGTCGGTGCCGAACAAGCTGCTTGGCGTGTGCATGATGTTCGGCTCCATTCTGATCCTGTTCGTGTTGCCCTGGCTTGATACGTCGAAGGTGCGCAGCGCGCGGTTCCGACCGATCTACCGGCAACTGATCTGGGTGTGGGTTGCCGCGGTCATCGGTACTCGGGGTTTGCGGTGCCCATAAGCCTGAGGGCATCTGGGTGGTGCTCGCCCGCATCGGCACGCTGGACCACTATCTGCACTTCCTGGTGATTCTGCCGATCCTCGGCCGGTTGGAGCGCCCGCTGCCATTGCCGGACAGCATCAGCCGCCCGGTGATCATTGGTGGAGGGCCGGTGCCCTCGGGCGCCACGGCCAGACCGATGGAGAAGGCATGATGCGGATCGTGCGCTCCCTGCTGGCGCTTGCAGCGCTGGTGTGCATGACCGCGCCGGCGTTTGCGCAAGCCGAGGCACCCACGCCTCCGGCGCAGCAGTGGAGCTTTCAAGGCCCGTTCGGCAGCCTCGACCTTGCCGCTGCGCAGCGCGGCTTTCAGGTATATTCCGAGGTCTGCTCGGTCTGCCACTCGATGCAATATCTGCACTACCGCGACCTGCGGGGGATCGGGCTGACGGCCGATCAGATCAAGGCGATTGCCGCGTCGGTGACGGTGCCGCAGGGGCTCGACGACAACGGCGATCCGAAGGAGGGGCCGGCTACACCGGCCGATCAGTTCAAGTCACCGTACCCGCTGCCCAACCCGCTGCAGGTCGGCGTCACCCAGACCAACGAAAAGGCGGACCGCGCCGCGCACAACGGCGCGCTGCCGCCGGACCTGTCTTTGATCGTCAACGCGCGCGAGGACGGTCCCAACTACGTCTACGGCGTGCTCACCGGCTTCGCCGATCCGCCGCCCGGGTTCCAGATGATGGAAGGGATGAACTACAACAAGTATTTCCCCGGCCATCAGATCGCGATGCCGCAACCGCTGCACGACGGACAAGTGACCTATGCTGACGGTACCCAAGCGAGCATCGACCAGATGGCGCACGACGTGGTCACGTTCCTGTATTGGGCCGCCAATCCCGACATGGTGCAGCGGAAGCAGATGGGCTGGCGATGGGTGCTGTTCTTCCTGGTAATGACCGGCCTGACCTATGCCGTGAAGCGCAAGGTCTGGGCGGACGTGCACTAGAGAGGGGAGCGCCTGATTTCAGACCTCCAGCGATTCCGCCTCCGGTCATCACGCTGTAGTCCGTGGTTTGTTCGCGTGATTTCAGACCTCCAGCGATTCCGCCTCTGGTCATCACGCTGTAGTCCGTGGTTTGTTCGCGTGATTTCAGACCTCCGACGATCCCGCCTCCGGTCATCACGCTCTATTGCAGCCCGTCATTGGCGTCATTGGCGGGTCCGGCATCTACGACATCGAGGGGCTTGAACAGAAGGAGTGGCGCCAAATCGCCACGCCCTGGGGCAGCCCATCGGATGCGCTGCTGTTCGGTCGGCTGGCTGGTATCCGGTGCGTGTTTCTGCCACGTCATGGGCGCGGGCATCCGCTATCGCCCACCCATCTCAACTACCGTGCCAACATCGATGCGCTGAAGCGCTCTGGTGTGACCGACGTCATCTCGCTCTCCGCGGTCGGCAGCCTCAGACCTGACCTGCCGCCCGGCCACTTCGTGATCGTCGATCAGTTCATCGATCGCAGCTTTGCTCGCGAGAAAAGCTTTTTCGGTGACGGCATCGTCGCGCACGTCTCGATGGCCCACCCGGTCTGTCCGCGCCTTGGCGATGCGCTGGAAGCGGCGGCGCGTGCGTTGCACCTGCCGGTGACGCGCGGCGGGACGTACCTGGTGATGGAAGGACCGCAATTCTCCACCAAGGCGGAGAGCGAACTGTATCGCTCCTGGGGCTGCAGCGTGATCGGCATGACCAACATGCCCGAGGCGAAGCTCGCGCGCGAAGCCGAGCTGAACTACGCCACCGTCGCGATGGTCACCGACTTCGACTGCTGGCATCCGGACCATGACCATGTCACGGTCGAGGCGGTGGTGCGCGTGCTGCTGGACAATGCCGACAAGGCGCGCGCGCTGGTGCAGCGGGTGGTGCCGGAGATCGGCAAACCACGCGATGCCTGCCCCGCCGGCTGCGATCGTGCACTCGACAATGCCATCATCACCGCGACCCCCATGCGCGATCCGCAGCTTGCAGCCAAGCTCGACGCAGTTGCCGGACGCCTGCTGTAATTATAAGACCCCCTTGAGGCGTCAAGCGGACGAAGAGCCTAGGCCCGATGGTTGTCGACGACGGCTCGCGTGCTCCAATCGCGGCGAAGCCGCGGGCACACAACCGACGGAAACCCGGGGCCGAATTGTCCAGCCCCATCAAGCTCGGATCGACCGATATACAAGCGATATCGTCGACCGGAGCATGGCCGAAACCTCATCCATGGGGTCGGGGCCGCTAGATCGGATTCTCCTCAAAGAGGCGGGTGACCATGGCTGAGTCCAGGTACGCACGCACTGTGTCTATCGTATTGCCTTTGAAATGAAGCACCCAGCAGTAACGGTTGTCGAACCGAAGGCCGTTCTTTGCCGTCGCCAGGGATTGAAGTTCCACCACGGCGTCGTCCCCGCTGACCAAAACATTCTCGACGTGAAGTTGAGCCCCTTTCGGCAGGACTTTGCCCAGCTTCGCAAAGGTTCCTTCGATGAAAGCCGCTTTGGAATGATAGTGTCCGGCCAAAGGATGTGTACCTTCGACAATCCAATCAACCTTGTCGTCGACATGGCTGAAGAAGGAAGCGCCGTCTCCTTCTTCCAGTCCCTTGAAAATCTCGCTGACGTATTGCGCGCTAACAGACATGATACTTACTCCTTGTTCGAGTTTGGGCGTTTCACGTCTGAGCAGACCCTGCCCTGGATAAATCTGGTCTGCACGGGGTGGACTGTCCCTAACGTTGGTGTAGGAGCAACGGCACGGGTGCAGGGATGGGCCCCTTGATCAGGCTGCCAGACGCGGCAGACTGATGGAAGGATCGTCGCTCAATTGAGCGATGGTTTCCAGGCTCATGTATCGGGTGCGCTGGCGCGCTGTGGCGGCATCGCCCTGGGCGAATGCAGTGCCCACCCAGGCGGAGACGATGCGTCGCTGGGTCTTGCCAGCGTGCGCGATGGCGTTGCGCATGAAGTGCACACGGCAGCGCTGCCAGGTGGCGCAGAGTATGTTAGCGATGGCTGCCTTCAGCCCATCATCAGGGACACGACCCATGACCGGTGGCGGCCCAACGAAGAATTCATTCTTTCCGCGTTTGGCATAAGCCCGCGTTATTATCGCGCGATTCTGGACCTCCGGCGCTTCGCCTTCAGTCACCACCTTCTAGCGCGCGGCGCCCTGCGCCGTGTCTTCGGTGGCCTTCTGCACCTCTTCCGGACTGGCTCCCGCGGCACCGGCGCCCAGCTTCACCCGGCCATCCGGCAAAGGCACCGCAACCGGCGCCACCACCACCGGAGCAACGCCCTGCTTCTTGATGTCAAGTTGATCGGCCGCCTTGGGGGCCAGATCAACCACCCGGCCATCCACGAACGGGCCACGATCCTCGACCTTCACCGTTGTTGATTTTCCGTTCTGCAGATTAGTCACCTTGGCAGTGGTGCCCAGCGGCAGTGACTTGCTGGCGGCGCTGTCCGAGTTTGGGTCGAACTTGCGGCCATCCGCCATTTTCCGGTTGGTGAAGTGCTTTGCGTAGGACCGATGCCTTGCCTTCCTGTTTGCGCCCCGATTGATCAATGCGGCTCCCGGGCTTCACTGGCGGAAGCTGGGCCAACTCTTCCGCCTCCTGCACCCGCGGGTCCGGCTGGTGGGCGATCTCGGTCCCCTTAACCGCATCCTGAGTAGTTGCCGTTGGACCCGGTCTTGAAGCGCAGCCGCTCGATGCGCAGAGCAGCGCCGCCAACCCCGCCAGGGTAGCGCATTGCAAGCCTGTCATTGAAAACTCTCTGTGTGTGATGTGGTCGTAAAGAGTCGTTTGCTCAAACCGCAAATACATGCGGCGACATCGTGGCAACGCAACGTCGCCTGCATTTCGTGTACGCTGCGCGCCGCGTTGTGAACGGCGCGCTGTTCATCGCCTCAGCTTGTTCTGGCGTGCGCTGCTGCGCCGCTTTCTGAAGCTGCTTCGTTCGTAACATCGTTACAGCCAAAGGCCGTGACCGGCGCGCATGGAGACGTATTCCTCCACCTTTGGTTGCGCAGCGCGGATCGCCTCGCGCAAAGGGCGCCTGGCGGGCCGCATGACTCGCCGCAACAGGGCCTGGTGGCGGATCGCGGTTCCAGAGCAGCTAATCAACAGCAGTGCTGTAGGGGCGACTGAACCGCTTGCTCGCTCCGGTCGCGCGGCTCAACCAAGCAAGAGTTCAGCGCAGATGCACGCAGATCAGCGAGATAAGCGTGAATGGTCCTGCGTGGTCGCCTGTCTGCGCACAAGCGTCCAAAAAGGGATGTTGGCCTCGTAACCGCTCGGAGTATTTCGGCTGAGCGTCGCTGAGCAGCGCTCCGCCGCCGCGCGGGAATGACGGATAAATTAGACTTGACGCGTCTGTCAGCGCGCCGCCTGCGCCGTCTTTTCGGTGGCTTTCTGCACTTCCACCTGACTGGCTTCCGCCGCACCGGCACCCAGTTTCACCTCGCCATTCGGCAAAGGCACCGCGACGGGTGCGACGATCACCGGAGCCACGCCCTGCTTCTTGATGTCCAGCTGATCGGCCGCCTTGGGTGCCAGATCAATCACCCGATCATTCACGAAGCGGCCGCGATCCTCGACCTGCACCATTGTTGACCTGCCGTTCTGCAGATTGGTCACCTTGGCAGTGGTGCCCAGCGGAAGTGACTTGCTGGCGGCGCTGTCCGAGTTCGGGTTGAACCTGCGGCCGTCCGCCATTTTCCGGTTGGTGAAGTGCTGTGCGTAATAGGAGGCATGGCCCGCCTGCTTCCGCCCGGAATTATCGATGTGCGCGTGTGGCTTCACCGGCGGAAGCTGAGCGAGTTTCTCCGCCTCTCGTCTGGCAGCCGGCGAACCTGGTGGCGGCACGGCAACCGCCACGGGTGCCCAGAGCAGAACCAAGCCAATCGCGCCGATCAGACGATGCGGTTTCATGTGCCGGTTGACGCAGGGGCGCCGGTTCGGTTTCGTTTCCGCCGCAGTTGTGTACGCCAGACGACCGAGCCTAACGGGCGCAGCGCCCGGCGTGCGGCTCAGCCGAGGTGCTTGGCGAAGAATTGCAGGGTGCGTTGCTGCGCCAGCTCGTAGTCGGGCTTGCTGAAGCTGCCACGTTCGTCACAGCCGAAGCCGTGACCGGCGCCCCGGTAAACGTAGATCTCCGCCTTCGGCTGGGCGGCGCGGATCGCCTCGACGTCGTTCATCGGGATCGATGCGTCCTTCTCGCCGAAGTGCATCTGCACCGGGCAGTTCGGCCTCTCGTCCTTGGTGCCGGCGATCCCGCCGCCATACCAGCACGACGCGGCGGCGAACTTATTGGTCCGCGTCGCTCCCCACCAGGCGACCGTGCCGCCGAAACAATAGCCGACGATGCCGAGTGTCCTGCCCGCCAGATGCGCGGCGGCCGCCTCGACATCCAGCATCACCTGCCTGTCATCCAGCTTCATGCGATAGCCGCGGCCCGCGTCGATATCGCTCTGCTCGTAGCCGAGTTCGACGCCCTTCTCGACGCGATCGAACAGCGCCGGCGCGCAGACCGCGTAGCCCTGGGCGGCGAAGCGCTCGCAGATGTCGCGAATGTGATGATTGACGCCGAATATTTCCTGGATGACGACGAGACCCTTGTTCCCGCCTGTGGGCCCCGCCGTATAGGCAGAGAGCGTGAATCCGTCAGAGGCCTTCAGGTTGATGGTACTGCCCATGAGTCCAGTTCCCCTCCCGCTGATGGGTGCGTGATCTGACGCAGGATGGCGCGGTGTGCGGCTTCGTCAACCTGCTGGGCGCGCAAGGGGTGCGAACCACGCTGCCAACGCTTCGTAGATGGGTCGCTTGAAACCCACCGCCAGCGCGGGCAGGCAAGCCAGCTCCACCCAGCGCCAGGCATCGAATTCCGGGTGCGGATCAAGGTCCAGCCGGATATCGCTGTCCTCGCCCAGGAAGCGCAGCGCGAACCAACGCTGCCGTTGGCCGCGATAGCGCCCGCCCAGCGCCACGCCGACCAGCTCGGGCGGCAGGTCATAGGTCAACCAGTCCGGGTACTCGCCGATGATTTCCGCGCGTGAGGTGCCGATCTCTTCCGCCAGTTCGCGCAACACCGCGACCCTGGGGTCCTCGTCAGCGTCAATACCGCCCTGTGGCAATTGCCAGCCGCCCGGCATCCCTTCTGCGTTCGGCAGGTCGGCGCGGCGCGCGACGAACACCTTGCCATCGCGGTTGAACAACACCGCGCCGACGTTGGGGCGGTAGGGCAGATCGCTCATTGATCCGGGGGCGCCCCGCACAGCGCGCTCACCGGCGCCAGTGCCAGCCCATCCGCCTCGAGGTTCGCCGCCCAGGCACTCAGGCGTTCGAGCAGAACCGGACGCAGGGTTCCGGCAAATCCCAATGCGCTGCCCTTGTCACGGGCGATGCGCTGCAGGTGCGCCAGCTTGCTGTCGATATCCGCCGCGGTCGGCGGTTCGTCCACCACGACATCCACCGACCTGCTCCACACGCGCGGCGCCGGCGGCGAGCCGGGGCGGGGATCGATATACAACAGGCCGCGTTTGCCGAGTTCACCCAGCACCAGGCCCATTTCTTCCGGCAGGGACGCAAACCGCTCGCCGCGCATCTCGCCTTCCGCCCCGATGGCACCGACATAGCCCTGAATCCGGGACAGCGCCCAGACCAGCCGGGCCCGATTCTGCTCCAGGGACAGGCTGGTCATTAGCGCCTGCTTGCCAGGATCGTTGAGCGGGAACGCCTGCGGTTCCATGGGGATGGAGACCAGGTACTCGTGCTCGGTGGTGCGCGCTTCCGACAGCAACCGGCCCGGGTTCTGTGCATAGGGCGAAATCGCCAGAGTGATCCCGCGTGGCAGCTTGCCAACCGCTGCCTCGCTGTCGGCTTGATTGAGTCCCAGCCCCGCCAGCACAAGCCCGACGCGCGGTCGTCGCGAGCTGGTGTCGAACCCGGCGGCGTAGACTTGCATGGGCATCCGGCCGTCGAGCGCAATCCGGGGCAGCAGGTTGGGCGCCAGGCCTGGCGCCGGTTCGAGCAGCGCCGGATCGGGATCGGCGATCGGTCCAGGTGCGTCCCGGCCGGGCCGTAACCTCGCTGCCGGCGTTTGCTGCTGCGGACGGGCGCGCGGGGGTGCTAGGTTCGTCGGCTCCGGCGGACGTCCGCGCGCGTCCCCCCGCGGTGTAGAGGGCGGGCCGAGAGGCCCGGCCAGGTGCAATGCGATCCCGCCGGCCGCCAGCAACACCGCGACCGCCAGCCAGAACCGGCCGAGACCACGCCACCCGGCGAAGAACTGCCGTGACTCCGCCAAGCCCCAGAAGGTCAGTTGGCCGTGACTTGATTTTGCGCCGCCATCGCCTTGGCCATTACCACCGCTTCCTGCAACTGGAAATCGGTGTCGTCCGGCTTCGACGCGTCGAATTTCGGGAAGCCTTGCGGCGGCTTGGTGGGAAGTTCCTTGGCGATCGGCGGCAGATCGGTCCGCGGCGCGGGGGCGACGTCCGGTGTGCCGCCTTCATTCTTCAGTACGTGGTTGAGATCGGATTCCCTCTCGGCACCGAAATGCGGCTGCTCGTCGCGGCTCTCCGTGATCGGCACGTCGGGACTGATCCCCAGGCCCTGGATCGAGCGGCCGGACGGCGTGTAATAGCGCGCCGTCGTCAACCGCATGGCGCCATTGCCGGGCAGCGGGATGACCGTTTGCACCGAGCCCTTGCCGAAGCTGCGGGTCCCCAGCAGCACGGCGCGGTGGTGATCCTGCAAGGCGCCGGCGACGATTTCGCTGGACGATGCCGACCCGCCGTTGATCAGGACGACCAGCGGGGCACCGTCTAGGATGTCACTGCCCTTGGCGTCCCAGCGCTGCGCATCCTCGGTATGCCGCGCGCGGGTAGAGACGATCTCGCCCTGGTTGATGAAGTCGCCGGAGACCGCCACTGCCTGGTCGAGCAGTCCGCCTGGATTGTTGCGCAGATCGAGGACCAGCGCCCTGAGCTTGCCCCCCGATTGCTGTTTCAGCGACCGCACCGCCTGCTTCAGGCTCGCATCCGCCTGCTCGGTAAACTGCGTCAGCCGCACGTAGCCGACATTGTCCGGCTCCATGCGCGACTTGACCACCTGGATGTGGATGATCTCGCGCAGCATCGAGACGTCGATCGGCTTATCGACGCCTTCACGCTTGATGGTCAGGCTGATTTTCGAGTTGGGCGGCCCGCGCATCTTGTCCACCGCGTCCTGCAGCGACAGCCCCTGCACGGTCTTGCCGTCCAGCGCGGTGATGATGTCGCCCGCCTTCACGCCTGCCTTGGCGGCGGGCGTATCGTCGATCGGGCTGATCACCTTGATGAAACCGTTATCCTGGGTGACCTCGATGCCAAGGCCGCCGAACTCGCCCTTGGTCTGCACCTGCATGTCACGGAACGCCTTGGCGTTCATGTAGCTGGAATGCGGGTCGAGCCCGGTCAGCATGCCATTGATGCTATTCTCGATCAGGTCCTTGTCGTCCACCGGATCGACGTACTCGGCACGCACCCGCTCGAACACGTCGCCGTACAGGGTCAGCAACCGGTAGGTATCAGCGCGGCTGCTGTCCTGCGCCGCCTCGGCGCTGAAGCCGAGATGCCGGCCGATCAGTCCCGAGGCTGGGCCGATGGCGACACCGGCGACGAAGGCGGTGCCGAGCAAAAGACCGGTGCGCAGGCGCGATGAGCGATAGTCCATTCGTTTCATCCTTTGTGCGCGATCACGGGACCGCGCGCTGCGTGAAGCGCGTCTTTTCGCGCGGGCGTGCCACCGGCGTCCAGTATTCAAATCAGATGTGTATGAGAGTTTAACTGCTGGCCTTCAGCCAGGGCGCCGGATTGACCGGCTGGCCGTCGTGTCGGAGTTCCACATACAGGGTTGGCCGGCTGGCGGTCTGCCCTGGCTGCCAGCCTGGCATCAAGCCGACGGGTTCACCCGTGGCGACCGACTGCCCGACCCTGGCGTCGAGCCGTTCGAACCCGGCAAGGACGGCGTGATAACCCCCGCCGCAGTTGACGATCAGCAGCAACCCGTAGCTGCGGAATGGCGCCGCGAACGCAACACGGCCGGCGCAGGGCGACACGACGCGCGCCGCGGGCGGGGCGCGATAGGACACGCCGATTGCCGGCCCGGCATCGGTCGGGTCGCCCCAGCCACGGACGATGGATCCCTCAACCGGCGCGGTCAGTTGTGCCCTGGGCTGTGCCGCGCTGGCCATGCTGCCGAAGGCGGGTTGTTCCGAAGCCACCGGCGGCTGTCGCCGGGCGGAATCCTCCCGACTTCCGCCGCGTTCGGAGCGACTAGCCTTTTCCTCCGCGCGCCCACGCTCCGCCAAATGCTGGGCCTCCAGGTCCGCCAGCATTCCGCGCAAGGTCTCGGCTCGCGCCGCCTGGGCAGCTTCTCTCTCGGCTGCCGCGGCGGCCTGCCCTTCCGCCTGGCGTTGCCCGGCCTGAGCCGAGGCGATCTGCTGGTCGAGCGCATCCGATTCCGCCTTTTGCCGTGCCTGCGCCGCGGCAAGCCGCGGTGTCTCCGCCTGAAGCGCCCGTGTGGCCACCGCCAGCCTGTCCTGATCGCGCCGTAGGGCCAGCGCCTCCTGACCGACTTGTTCCGCCAGGCCATGCAGCACCAGCACGCCTCGCAGTGTCTGTTCGGCGGGCGCCGGCACTGCCAGCAGCGTTTCGGCAGGGAACAACGACAGGCGCTCGATTACCGGCAATAAGGGCTGCATGGTCTCGGCCCGGGCCGCGAGCGCGGCCTGCGCCTTCCGCTGCTCCGCCGTCAGTTCGTCGATGCGCGCCGCCACCTCGGCGGTTGCCGCCTCCGCCTGACGAAGATGGGCGACGGCGGCGATCCTGCCCTCGGCCAGGCGTCGTGCCTCGGCCGCGGCTGCCGCGGCGCGCGCTGCGGCCTGCTGCTGCGCCGCTTGTTCGGCGGCCCGAGCCTGCTCAGCCCTTTCCATTTCCCGGCGGGCGGCGTCCTCCCTGGCCGGTCGGGCCGGGTGGGCGGCGACCGCAATCAGCGCAAGCAGGGGAACGAGGCTACCTGGCCGCGCGCGCCGCATCGGCACGGAGCAACGAGTGGCCGGTCATTTCGCGCGGCTGGGGCAACGCCATGAGCTGGAGCAAGGTCGGCGCCACATCGGCGAGCCGCCCATCACCCAAGGCCTTCGCCCCGCCACCCATTAGCAGCACCGGGACCGGGTTGGTGGTGTGCGCCGTGTGCGGTCCGCCTGTGGCGGGATCGCGCATCAGTTCGCAATTGCCATGGTCCGCGGTGACCAGCAGCGCGCCGCCTTGCCTGGCTACCGCATCGGCGATGCGGCCAAGACCGGCATCGACCGTCTCCACCGCCTTGATGGCGGCGGACAGACTGCCGGTATGACCGACCATGTCGGGATTGGCGTAGTTCAGCACGATCAGGTCGTAGTGCTTCGAATTCGATCGCTGTCACGACTTTGTCGGTAAGCTCCGGGGCGGACATCTCCGGCTGCAGGTCATAGGTCGCGACCTTCGGCGACGGCACCAGGATGCGATCCTCGCCTGGGAATCTCGTCTCCTGGCCGCCGTTCAGGAAATAGGTGACGTGCGGGTACTTCTCGGTCTCAGCGGTCCGAAGCTGGGTGCGGCCGGCTTCCGCCACGACCTGTCCCAGGATGTGATCCAGCGTCTCGGGGGGGAACAACACGCCAAGATACGGCGCGAGTTCATCGGAGTAGCGGGTCATGCCGATGGCGGCGGCGAGGCGGACGGTGACGTTTGCGGGGAAAGCCGTCGAAGTTCGGCTCCAGCAAGGCACCGAGGATCTCGCGCACCCGGTCGGCGCGGAAGTTGAAGCAAAGGATGCCATCACCGTCCCGCATGCCGTGATAGCCGCCGATCACCGCCGGCACGATAAACTCGTCGGAGACGTCGTGATCGTAGGCGTCCTGCACCGCCTCCACCGGATCGTCGAAATGGGCGCCTTCGCCCTCGGCGAGCGCGGCGTATGCCTTGGCCACGCGGTCCCAACGCTTGTCGCGGTCCATGGCATAGTAGCGGCCGATCACCGTCCCTATTGCCATCCCGGCCGGCAGCGTCCGTTGCAGCCAAGCGATGTCATCCGCCGCCGACTTTGGCGGGGTGTCCCGGCCATCGGTCAGCGCATGCACGATGGTCTTCACCCCAGCCTGGTGCAGGACCTTGGCCAGGGCGATGGCGTGGTCCTGATGTGAATGCACGCCGCCGGGCGACATCAGGCCGATCAGATGACACGTGCCGCCGGACGATTTGAGCTTGCCGATCAGCTCGGTGAGCGCCGGCGCCCGCGCCAGGCTGCCATCCCCGGCTGCCTTCCCGATCCGTACCAGTTCCTGCGTGACCACCCGGCCGGCACCGATGTTCAGGTGTCCGACTTCGGAATTGCCCATCTGGCCGTCCGGCAGGCCGACATCGCCACCCGACGTGTGCAGGAAGGCGTGCGGACAGGTTAGCCACAGCCGATCGAAGTTCGGCTTGCGGGCCTGGCGCACGGCGTTGTCGGCGGCGTCCTCGCGCCAGCCGAAACCGTCGAGAATGACCAGCATCACCGGCCGGATCGCCTGCGTCACGGTTCAAGCCCTCCGATCGCGCGACAATGGGGCGCGACAATGGGTTAGCCCCAGCATGGGGACCGGGCAAGCAATACCGCAGAATTGGTGCGGCAGCTGCACGCAAGACAAAACTCGATATCGGTCAGCCTTTGGCGATGATGGGCTGGCCGATATCAGTCACGATTGCGTTCACGGTCAGGTCCTTTGCAACGCACCTCGCTACTCCCAGCTTCGCTGTGTCAGCCAGAAGAGAGGAGCGAAGCCATGGCGGTCAGTGCCAAGCCCGAGGGTTATCATTCGCTGACGCCCTATCTCGTGGTGGAGGGCGCCAGCCGGCTGATCGAATTCCTAGAAGAGGTGTTCGATGCGGAGCAGAAGGAGCGGCTTTCGGCGCCCGGCAATCTGATCGGCCATGCCGAGGTGCGGATCGGCGATTTGGTTGTGATGCTGGGTGACGCGCATGGCCCGCACATGCCGATGCAGGCGATGCTGTATGTCTATGTTGACGACGTGGATGCCACCTATCAGCGCGCACTGGCGGCTGGTGCGACGCAGGTGCAGCCGGTCGCGGACCAGTTCTATGGCGACCGGAGCGGCGGGGTGAAAGATCCGTGCGGCAACCTGTGGTGGATCGCCACTCACATCGAGGATGTGCCGCCGGACGAGCTGAAGCGGCGGGCAGATCAAAGGATGCAGCAATCCACGGCCTGAGGTTTGCTGCTTTAATCAAACGCCTGCTTCAGACCTGCGGGTTATTCCGCCTTCGGTCAACACTCGTGCTATCTTCGCCGGCGCCTGCCGTCGTTCTCCCCGACGGGGCCGTCGGGGTCGACACGACCGAGGCGAAACGACGGCCGGGCTGTTCCGGCCGCGCTGGGGAGAACACGTGATGCGCACAAACACGCGCCGTTCCGTGCTGGCCGGTGTCGCCGGTCTGCTGGCCTGTCCTGCGATCATCGGCCGTGCTGCGGCCGCGACCCGCGGCGTGTCGGATACCGAGGTCGTCATCGGCATGATGACGGACTTGTCCGGGGTGACCGCCGTGCAGGGAACCAACGCCGCCAATTCGATCCGCATGGCCTTCGACGAAACCAACGCGAAAGGCGGCATCAATGGGCGCAAGGTCCGCTTCATCGTCGAGGACATGGAATACCTCGTCCCGAAGGCAGTGCAGGCGATGAACAAGCTGGTCAACCGCGATAACATCTTTCTGTCGATCAGCAGTGGCGGCACGCCGCAGATGGACGCTGTGCTACCGATGATGATTGAGAAGCAGGTGCCCAGCGTGTTTCCGCTCACCTGTGCTCGGTCGATGTATCTGCCGCTCAGCCCGTTCAAGTACGGCCAGTTCGCCTGCGTACTATGACCAGATGCGCGCCGGCGTGAAATACTTCGCCGAGACCAAGGGCAAGAAGGTTATCGGTTCAATGTACGAGGACACCGACTTCGGCAAAGACATCCATGCCGGGGCCGTTGATCAGGTCAACGCGATGAAGCTGCGATTGGGAGCCGTTGCGACATTCAGTCCGACCGCCACCGACTTCAACGCGCATGTAAGCCGGCTGAAGGATGCCGGCTGCGATCTCGTCTGCATGGGCACCATCGTGCGCGACACGATCATCATCCTGCAGACGGCGCGCAAAATGGGCTGGGACGTTGAGTTCTGTGGCCAGTTCGCCAGCTACTCGACCGCCGTCGCAGAGGCGCCCGGAGCGCCGGCCGAAGGGTTCTATTCGATGTCGCCCGGGATCTACGCCTACCCCGACGATCCGCGACCGGCAGTCCGCGAAGTTACCGCGCGCTACAAGCAGCGCTATGGCATCGATATCAATTACCTGGGCGAGGCCGGCTATGCGGCAGCGATTTGCCTGATCGAGGTGCTGCAGCGTGCCGGCCGGGATCTGAACCTGGACACGTTCCAGAAGTCGATGGAGAGCATCAAGGATTGGCACGACATGTTCGGCGGACCACCGCTGACGATCACGCCCACCGACCACCACGCCTCTACCCAGTCGTTCCTGTCGGTGGTGAAGAAGACGCGGTGGACCCCGGTGGTGGCGGAGCCGTTAGGGTACTGAACCCAAGCCGTTGGGTGTCGCGCGCGGCGTTGTATTCACCCTGCCGCACTGCGCGCTGCATCGCCGGTCGGCCCCATCGCTGCCCCGCTTGATCAGCTCCGGCCTAGCTTGCTCTCTGGCGGCAACAGATTCGCAGCCACATCAGTGCCAAGAGGCGCGGAACACCCTCACCAGTTCTCGAAGCCAATTCTTAAGCGTGTCCTCATTGAAGCCATGCTCGCGAACAGCGTGGGCGCAAGCATCAGTAGCAACGACTGGAGCGGTGCTGGTCAATGCAATGTCCCAGAAGCCGCTTTCATTTATGTGCGAAACATCGACCACGTAAACCGATGGAATAAAAATGCTCCAATTCATTGAGGTCAGGGCCGATCGCTTCAGCGCCTTCCATGTGCAGCACAATCGAAAACACTCCGTCTCGCCTTGCCGCGCTAATGCCGTCCGCGCTCGTCCCCCAGCTAATCTCTCCGGCGGCCCGCGCAACGACACGACTTAGAGCATCAAACTGCGTGTCAATCCTGTTCCTCGCATATGCAGGATCGAGCGGGTCAGCCAGGCTAACCTCATATCCGTCGGCGGTCTTGGTGAGATCCCCTTCTGGCGGACGCTTCGGCTTCGCGAACATGGCGAACAGGCCGCCTTCCTTCGCACGCGGCAGATCCAGGTGGCCGGTATCGGAGTGGGCAAGAAAATCTCGCCCGCCTTCCCGATACTCGAAGATGTGTTGAACCGCGTCGTTGTGACCAGCGAAGATCGCGACCTTATCCGTCTCCGGCATGAGCATTCTCAACGCCAGTTGGTGAGCCAACTAGACCGTTCGGTTCCGTGCTTCAAACGTGTGGGTCAATATCCACTCGATGCCTTGGCGACCGAGATCGATAATCGTTCCCGAAGGCAATCTCTCAGCGTTACCCGACATTCCGATGAAGCGAACCGCGACTTCATAGGTAGGGGCGAACGGGACAACCATGCCTTCAGTTCGAGGTAGATCCAGTCGGATTGCCTGAAACATACATCCGGTTGCTAGATGGGTAATCGTTTGGTCCTTCGGGTCACTGGTCCATTCACGCAGAGCTGGTCGAGCCGGTCGAGAGCAGATGGCAGCAGCCGAATATCATGAACCAGGTCGTCCGGAGCGTCTGGTACGAGATGCAAAACCATCATGCTACCCTTCACCGGTTCGGGGGTAACGACACGCTACCGTAAGCCGCTCAACTGCGACATCGGCAAAGCGCCCGCCGTCATGGAGTCTTGCAGCGGGCGGATTAAACAGACTTCGTCACGCCGGCTTCCTCCGGTTCGAAGGGCAGCCCCGTCACGAGCTGAAAGCAGGTAGAACTTCTTCTCCCCCGGGCGTTTCGCGGACCGCGTGCGCGGGCAAACTCGCCTGGCTACGGAAACAGCCGCTCGCCGGTGTCCGCGTCCTCGACGAAGATTGCGCTGACCGGGCAGTTCTCTGCTGCTTCGAGAATCTCCGCCTCGGTATTTGCCGTCGGGTCCACCACCTCGGACTGGCGATCGTCGTTGAGCCGGAAGGTCTTCGGCGCGATCGACTCGCACATCGCGTTGCCGACGCAGGCGGGGTGATCCACCCAGACTTTCAGCTTGCGCGCCACTTCCAGTCTCCTAATGCCAGGTGACAGGCAATGCCTTGAGTGAGCGGAAGGTGATGCTGGGTTGATACTCCAGATCATCGGTCTCCGCCCGCAGGTCGGGGAAGCGCTCGGCCAGCGCCTTGAACACCTCCTGGCCTTCGACGCGCGCCAGCGTCGCACCCAGGCAATGGTGCGTACCGGAGCCGAACGCAACGTGCTGGTTCGGATGACGGAAGATGTCGAACGTTTCCGGATCCGGGAAGGCTTCGGGATCGCGATTGGCCGCGGAGATAAACCAACGGACGCGGTCATCCTTGCGCAGCACCTTGCCGCGCATCTCGACATCCTCTGTCGCGATCCGCTGGATCGAGATGACGGGCGGATCGTAGCGCAGGCATTCCTCGGTCGCCTGTTTGGCACGACCCGCCGGATCCTCTTTCAGCAGCTCCCATTGGTCGGGATGGCGCGTGAACGCCAGCGTGCCGTTGCACAGCAGGTTGATTGTCGTCTCGTGCCCCGCCAGCAGCAGAAGCGAGGTGTTCACCAGAACCTGGTGGCGCGTGAATACGCCCTGCGTCTCGCCGCGCGCCAGCACGGAAATGAAATCGTCGCCCGGATCGACTTTGCGCTTGTCGACCAGCGGCGAGACGTATTCGATCATCCCGCGCATGCCCTCGGTAAGCGGTTTCATCCGGTCATACTCGCCGCGCCCGATGTACAGCAGCTTCTCGGCAAGCTGCCGAATAAACGGCCGATCAGCCTTCGGCACGCCCATCATCTCGGCTATAACCAGCACCGGCAGCGGCGTCGCGAGATCACGCATGACATCCATGCTGCCCTTCGCCTCCGCTTCGTCGAGCAATGCCTTGACCGCCTCGCGGACGAATGGCCGCCAGGCCTCCATCGACTTGGGAGTGAAGTAGCTGTGCATGATCCGG
The DNA here is from genome assembly GCA_963758595.1 of uncultured Alphaproteobacteria bacterium. Taxonomy (GTDB): domain Bacteria; phylum Pseudomonadota; class Alphaproteobacteria; order Acetobacterales; family Acetobacteraceae; genus JAMXLO01. The sequence goes on along the minus strand of CAVWWB010000014.1, from coordinate 58,095 downwards.
CGCATCTCCAGATGCTCCGGACGGTCGTGCTGTATGAACTGATCGCCCTGGTAGCCACGCACATAATCGTAGAGCCCAAGGTCGGACTCGGCGATCGGCGGATAAGCGGGGCGGGGGTCGTTCCTGAATACCGCGGAGGAGAATAGCTCGTGGTGCCGGGTCAGCCACACCAGATCATCGTGCCGGGTGATGAGCCATAACTCGTAGCCCGGATTCCAGTGCACCGGGTCTTCGTCGCGCAGTCGGCCATAGTAGGCGTATGGGTTTGCGATCACGTCCGGGCTGAACAGGTCATCCTGAGTGGCGATTGGCATGATCGTTCCTCCTGTTGTTTGTTCCGGTGCTTCGCGGCTGCTCCTTGGTCATATCTGGCGCTGGATTTGTCCCATTGTCCGGGCGCCTTCGGGCTCTGCTGAAAGGGACGCACCCAAGCTACTTATCGGTAGGTGACACTGTCAAACCATATAAGGGCGCAGTTCGCCGGAGTGCGGGAAACGCCGCGCCGGCTCCACCGCGCGGAGCAATATGGCTTTTTTGTCTGCGCCCACTCAGGCCATTTTGCAACCCTAGAGTGATAGTGCCCTTGTCACGCGCCGCCAATGCGCGCACCCTCCCCCGCAATAGCACGCATTTCTGCACGGGGATGGAAACGATGGGCAGGAGGATAAGCAGGCTCCTACGGACAACGGCTGCGTTGTTCAGTCTGTTCTGTGCCGCAGGAGGATCAGCGCCGGCCGCAAGGGCTGCGGAGGCGGGCGGGCCGGTTGTGCGCACGACGGAGGGGCCGGTTCAGGGCTTCGTCCGGAATGGCATGAGTGAATTCCTCGGCATTCCTTACGCGGCAGCCCCCGTCGGGGATTTGCGCTGGCGGCCGCCGCAGCGTCATGCCGCATGGACGAAAACACTTGAGGCTACGAAGTTCGGGAATACCTGCCCGCAGATCACCGAACTCGGTGTATTTGCCGGCCCGGTCAGCGTGACCGAGGACTGCTTGTATCTCAATGTCTTTACGCCGCATACCGGCGGGACGGCTAACGGCAAGAAGCTGCCGGTCCTGCTGTGGATACACGGCGGCGGGCTGTTCGACGGCGAGAGCAACGACTATGACGCGAGCGCTCTCGTCAAGGGCGGTCCCGGCGGGCCGACCGTCGTTGTCACGATCAACTATCGACTGGGCCTGCTTGGCTATCTCGGCCATCCTGCGCTCGACGCCGAGGGCCACAACTTCGGCAACTACGGGCTGATGGACCAGCAGGAAGCGCTGCGCTGGGTGCAGCGGAATATCGCCGCGTTCGGCGGCGACCCCGGCAATGTGACGGTCGGCGGTCAATCGGCCGGGTCAACCAGCACCGCCGCCAATCTGATATCGCCTGCAAGCGCCGGTCTGTTCCACCGGGCGATTTTCCAGAGCGGTCCGCTGCTCACCGTGGCGCCGCTGGCGCTGGCCGAACAGCGCGGCGCCGACTTCGCCAAGGCTGCCGGCTGCGGTACCGACGCGTCAGCACCCGCCGCTGCCTGCCTCCGTGCGTTGTCGGTGGACAAGATACTGTCCCTGCAGGGTACGGCCGCTGCCAATGGCCCCTATGTCAATGGCCTGATGGTGGACGGCACGATCCTGCCGATCTCCGGCGACGAGGCGTGGCGCACCGGCAAGTTCAACCGCATGCCGATCATGAACGGCCCGGTCGCGGACGAGGGCGCGTTCACCGCCAGTATCGACGAACTGTTCTTCGGGCCGATGACAGCCGAGCGTTTCACCAAGTTGGTGAACACCACCTATGGCGGTCCGGCCGGCCCTGGCGGCGGACCACCCAACTATCCCGAGGGAACGCCGGCCAAGGTCATGGCAGCAATATCCGCTCAGCGCCTTCCCCACGCCGGGCGCGGCCTGGTCCGCGATCGGCACCGACGCGAACGTCTGCCGCCATCCCTATCTGAACGATCACGCCGCAGAGTTCGTGCCGCTCTACGCCTACGAATTCACCTACAAGAAGGCGCCCTGGTATTTCCCCGCCCTGCACTTCGACCACGGTGCGGCGCATACCATCGACATTCAGTTCCTGTTCCCGGACTGGCATGGTGGTCCTTTGGGCATTCAGCACGCCCTGAACGCGCAGGAACATGTGCTGTCGCGTGAGTTGGTCGCTGCCTGGACCAGCTTCATGTACACCGGCAATCCGAACCTGAAGGGCGATCGGCCGTGGCCGCGCTACGGGAAGGCTTCTCAAGTCTATCTGTCGCAGAACGTCACCGGCCTGACACCGATCACTGCGGCGCAGTTTGCGGCGGAGCACAAATGCGGGTTCTGGGATCAGGTGCTGATCTACGAGACGCCAGGCAGATCGTAGTCGTCGGGTCGCATTCGGTCATCCCCGCGAAAGCGTCGCTCGCGGGGAGCTGGGCCGCCGCCGCCTCCCGGAGGAGCGATTCCAGATACATCTTGAATTCCGTTATATCGCGACTTATATCGGATTTTGTGAGACATAGGCATCCAGACGGCTCCGACCGTCGTTTCGCCCAACCCGATGACCTGGCGGACCGCCGTCACGGGGGGCATCATCATCACCACCATCACTCGGCTCCGCGGCGGCCGGCGCGGTGGCCGTCCGTTCGACTACGGGGAGCTTCGCCTGCTCGCGCTCGCGATGATCGCCGAGCAACCGCGCCACGGCTACGAGCTCATGAAGGCGATCGAGGAGCGTATGGGCGGCAGCTACAGCCCCAGCCCAGGCGTAATCTATCCGACGCTCTCCTGGCTCGAGGACATGGGCTACGCCGCCGTGGAAACCGAGGATGGCGGGCGCAAGCGCTACCGCATCACCCTCGAGGGCGAGGCTTTCCTCACCGCCAACCGCCACGCGACCGATGACTTGCTCGCCCGCCTCGGCCGGCACGGCACGGATGGCTCCGATGCCGTACCGGCTCCCGTGGTGCGCGGCATGGAGAACCTGAAACTGGCGCTACGCCTGCGACTGAGGCGAGGACCGATCGAAGCCGATGCGGCGCGGACCATCGCCGCTGCACTCGACGCGGCCGCCCAGGTGGTGGAGCGCAACTGATGCGCCGACACCGACGGCCGCATCATCGCGCCGCTGCGGCTGGCCTCTTTTCCTTGATCAGCTTCGCCGCTACCGTCCTTTGCCGGCCGGTAAATGTCCCGGCTTGCCAACCAACAGTATAGGGAAGGTATTCGTCATGCCCGGATTGCCCGAACTTCACGGCTACCACGTGCATATCTACTACAACGAAGCCACCATGCCGACCGCGGCGAAATTGCGCGACTCGCTCGCGGCGAACTTCCCGGTTCGCGTCGGCAAGAACCAAGGTATTGCCGGCCCACATCCCGTGCCGCAGATGCAGGTCATCTTCAAGACCGATGCGTTCGCAAGCGTCGTGCCGTGGCTGATGTTCAACCGCGAGGGGCTCGATATCCTGGTGCATCCCCTCAGCGACGACGAGTACGAGGACCACACCAGTCAGGCTCTATGGCTGGGCACGCCTGTGCCGCTGAAGATCGAGACCCTGCCACACGGACCTTACCCGGCGCACTTGCTGCCCGCGGGGTAAGCCCCCGGCGCGCGCCGGTGATGAACAGATGGGCGGGTCATATCGTGCTTTATTAACACCGAGAACGCCGACACCCAGAGCGTCACGGAGGTGTGGCCGGCTCCGTCTCTCCGCTCAGATCGTCGATTTCGAAGTGGTGCATCCTGAGGTGAAACACCGCTCAGTCCGGTTCGATCGATGCTAAGGAGCAGCCAACCAATGGCGGTGCGCGTGCACCGCCGCGAAACGCTGGGCTGGCCGGTCTTGCTTTCACTGGCGCTGCACCTGACGTTATTGCTGTCCTTGCTGATGATTCCACCGACGCAGCCACCAACAAGTGGATCGGAGCCGCTCACGGTGGATGTTATTATGGGGGAAGGGCCGGCAGAGGCGACGTCCGAGCCGCCCGCCCCGACCGAGGCAACCGCCGCGCCGATTGCTCCGGCCGCGCCAGCTCAGCAAGCTGAGATACCGCCACCCCCGCCGGCCCCCGCACCGGACGTGCCGCCACCCCCGCCGGTTCAGCAAGCCGAGATACCGCCACCAACGCCGATACCCGCACCGGACGTGCCGCCGCCCCCACCGGTTCAGCAAGCTGAGATACCGCCACCAACGCCGGCACCCGCGCCAATGCCTGTTCCGCCGCCGCCCGCGCCGGTGGCGCAGGTGCACCCGCCACGGGCGCCGCCACAGCGTGCCGCCGCCCGCGCTTCGGTCAGCCCGCCGGGGGCGCCTGCGCACGCGGCGGCCGGGCAGAATGCCGCGAGCGGTGCGAGCGGTGCGAACAACGGCGCCGCCTGGATGGGGAAGCTGAAGCAGTGGTGGGACCAGCACTCCTTCTATCCTAAGGAGGCGTCGCAGACCAATGAGGGTGGCAACGTAAAAGTCCACATCCTTATCGCCCCTGACGGCCAGGTCACGTCGATCGAAGTGGTGCAAGGCTCGGGATTGAGTGTGCTCGACGCGGCGGCGGTAGCGGTGTTTCGCAACGCCCATCTGCCGCCGTTCCCGCCGGGCACGCCCGCGCCGCCGGCCGATGTCGTGGTGACGCTGCACTACCGCCCGGCGGACAGTGGCGGGTGATCGCGCCCAGGTATTTCGCGCAGGTAGAATATGTCGATCGTGCGGAAAATCCTGGGCCTGGACATGCGTCCGGCACGGGCCAATGCTCGCCTGCCTGTCGCCTCGCTTCAGCGGAAGGCTGGTGTTGATCTAAGGGAGGATACCGATGCGGTTGTCGGTCGCTTCATCTGCCCTTGCTGCAGCTTTTATTCTGACGCCTGTGGCCGCCGGCTACGCACCCGCGTGGTGCCAGGACTTCAGCATAACGAACCAGGAGCCGGCGAACGCGGGGCGCCGCGACATGATGAGGCAATTGCAGGCGTGGTGGGACGCGCACGCCTACTATCCCAGACACGCGTCGAACAACGATGAGGGTGGCACGGTCAAAGTCCACCTGGTGATCCTCCCTGACGGCAGGCTCTGGACGGTCAGTATGGTAGAGAGCTCGGGATCGCGCTCGCTCGATGCGGCGGGCTCCGCGGTGTTCCGCGATGTGTTTGTGCGGCCGTTTCCGCAGGGCGAGCCGAAGGCCGATATAGACATTTCGCTGCACTACGTTCTGGCGCACCGCCACGATCAGCCGGTGGCTGCCGGTTACACGCCCGTGGTGTCCAAGAGCCGCTTCACCATAACGAACGATCCGGTTAAGTCGCCCATCCTTGACACAATGCTGCAAAGGATCTGCACCGGAACGGTCGTGCGCGGAGGGATAAAAAATCAGCCTTTGTACGGAATACGTTATGCGGCCCAGGCAATCTTCTTTCGCAAGCCTGATGGCACACCATGGGTCAAATTTATGTCGGTGGGGGGTTCGGATGCGGGGGGAGCCCCCAGCCTTTCTCCGGTGACCGAAGTAGGCAAGACGCTGCAGTTTACCGGACATTTGGAGTATACTGTAAAGGGTACTCCGAACTTCTTTCCTCAGTACACCGTGTGGGCTGACGGCGATAACCACCTCAGTGGCGCCATAGGTAGCCTACATACTGATAGTTTTGGCCTTCCGTATAATCAAAATGCGGGAACAGTCGATCTTACCTGCGCAACAGAAATCTTGCCCGCGATTAAATCGAGTGATTGGCTTGAGAACACCAGGATTACCTGGGTTAATCCACCTGGTGATCCACCCTGACGGCAGGATCTGGACGATCGATGGTGGTGGAAAGCTCGGGATCGCACTGTCTCGGGATGCCGGCTAGCCGGTCACGAGGCCGCTGAGAAGGCCGAAGCTGTCGCGACCTGCACCGCGCGCTGCCAAGAAGATACGCCGGCTGATGTCGTGGTGACGCTGCACTACCGCCCGGCGGACAGCGGCGGGTGAGCCGATGCACCCCAGGGCCTGGTGAAAACAACACCGCTCCCGCCACGAGATACCGATATTCACGCCAGGTATTTGGCGCAAGCAGAAAGATGGCGATCGTGCGGAAAATCCTGGGCCTGGACATGCGTCCGGCACGAGCCAATGCTCCTGCCGGTCGCCTCGCTTCAGCGGAAGGCTGGTATCGATTTGCAAAAGGGAGGATACCCGATGCGGTTGTCGGTCGCGTCATCTGCCCTTGCTGCAGTTTTTGTTCTGACGCCTGTGGCCGCCGGCTACGCACCCGCGTCGTGCCAGGACTTCAGCATAACGAACCAGGAGCCGGCGAACCCGGCTCGCCGCGACTTGATGCGGCAATTGCAGGCCTGGTGGGACGCGCACGCCTACTATCCCAGACACGCGTCGAACAACGATGAGGGCGGCACTGTCAAAGTCCACCTGGTGATCCACCCTGACGGCAAGATCTGGACGATCGATGTGGTGGAAAGCTCGGGATCGCGCTCGCTCGACTCGGCGGGCGACTCGGTGTTCCACGGAGAGTCTGTGCGGCCGTTTCCGGAGGGCGAGTCGAACGCCGATATAGACATTTCGCTGCACTACGTCCTGGCGCACCGACACGACCAGCCGGTGGCTGCCGGTTACACGCCCGTGTCGTCCAAGAGCCCCTTCACCATAACCAACGATCCGGTCAAGTCGCCGATCCTTGATACAATGCTGCAAAGGGTCTGCACCGGAACCCTCGTGCTGGGAGGAGTACCAAATCACCCTATTTACGGGGTGCGTTCTTGGGCCAAGCGATTTTCTTTCGCAAGCCTGATGGCAAGCCATGGGTCAAGTTCGATGAGATGGGCTATCAGGTCCTCTCTCCGGTGACAGAAGTAGGCAAGATGGTAACGTGGACCGGTGCACAACGGCGTTGGTCGACGGGCAAAGAAGCTGCTGGGGATTACTGGCTTCAGTACACCGTATGGGCCGACGGCGATAACCATCTCAGTGGCGCCATAGGTACCCGCAAGTCTAATCTATTTGGCGTCGCGTATAATGCCAATGTGGCAGGAAATTCGGTCGATCTTACCTGCGCAACAGACGCCCTGCCCACGGTTACATGGAATGATTGGTTTGCACAGAGCAGGGTTACTGCACCCGTTGATCTTGCACCTAGTGATCCACCCTGATGGCAACATCTGGATGGTCGATGTGGCGGAAAGCTCGGCACTCGCTCGGGATACCGGGCCAGCCGGTCACGATGCCCGATGAGAAGGCCGAGGCGGTCGCGACCTGCACCGCGCGCGGCCAAGAAGATGCGCCGGCAGCGCCTCGCCATGCCGGCACGCCCGCGCCGCCGGCCGATGTCGTGGTGACGCTGCACTACCGCCCGGCGGACAGCGGCGGGTGATCGCGCCCAGGTATTTCACGCAGGTAGAATATGTCGATCGTGCGGAAAATCCTGGGCCTGGACATGCGTCCGGCACCGGCCAATGCTCTGCCTGTCGCCTCGCTTCAGCGGAAGGCTGGTGTTGATCTAAGGGAGGATACCGATGCGGTTATCGGTCGCTTCATCTGCCCTTGCTGCAGCTTTTATTCTGACGCCTGTGGCCGCCGGCTACGCACCCGCGGTGTGCCAGGACTTCAGCATAACGAACCAGGAGCCGGCAACCCCGGCGCGCCGCGATTTGATGCGGCAATTGCAGGCGTGGTGGGACGCGCACGCCTACTATCCCAGACACGCCTCCAACAACGACGAGGGCGGCACTGTCAAAGTCCACCTGTTGATTTTCCCTAACGGCAAAATCTGGCCCAACGTGGTGGGAAGTTCGGGATCGCGCTCGCTCGACACGGCGGGCGGCTCGGTGTTTCAGGGAGGCTCCGTGCGAGCGTTTCCGGAGGGCGAGCCGAAGGCCGATATCGACCTTTCGCTGCACTACGTCCTGGCGCACCGGCACGATCAGCCGGAGGCTGCCGGTTACACGCCCGTGTCGTCCAAAAGCCCCTTCACCATCACGAACGATCCGGTCAAGTCGCCCGTCCTTGATACAATGCTGCAAAGGGTCTGCACCGGAACGCTCTTGCTTGGCGGGATACCAAATCACCCTATCTACGGAGTGCGTTATCCGGCCCAAGCAATCTTCTTTCGCAAGCCTGACGGCACGCCGTGGGTCAAGTTTTATGAGCGGGGCTATCCCGTCCTCTCTCCGGTGACACAAGTGGGCAAGATGGTGACGTGGACCGGCGGACAATTGCATATTGGGGGAGGCAGTGGTGCCCCATGGACTGTATGGTTTCAGTACACCGCATGGGCAGACGGCGATAACCATCTCAATGGCATCATAGGTACCCGTAAGTATAATCAGTTTGGCACGTATAATGCCAATCTGGCAGGAAACTCAATCGATCTGACCTGCGCAGCAGAAGCCTTGCCTACGGTTACGTGGAATGATTGGTTTGCACAGAGCAGGGTTCATGCACCTGTTGATCTTGCACCAAGTGATCCACCCTGACGGCAACATCCTAATGGTCGATGTGGGTCGAAAAGCTCGGGGTCGCACGCGCTCGGGATACCGGGCCAGCCGGTCACGATGCCCGATGAGAAGGCCGAGGCGGTCGCGACCTGCACCGCGCGGCCAAGAAGATGCGCCGGCAGCGCCTCGCCACGCCGGGCACGCCACGCTGCCGGCCGATGTCGGGTGACGCTGCACTACCGCCCGGCGGACAGCAGCGGGTGATCGCGCCAGGTATTTCGCGCAGGCAGAATGATGTCGATCATGCGGAAATCCTGGGCCTGGACATGCGTCCGGCACGGGCCAATGCTCCTGCCGGTCGCCTCGCTTCAGCGGAAGGACGGTGTCGATCTAAAAAAGGGAGGATACCCGATGCGGTTGTCGGTCGCGTCATCTGCCCTTGCTGCAGCTTTTGTTCTGACGCCTGTGGCCGCCGGCTATGCACCCGCGTTGTGCCAGGATTTCAGCATAACCAACCAGGAGCCGGCGGATGCGTGGCGCCGCGACGTGATGCGGCAATTGCAGGCATGGTGGGACGCGCACGCCTACTACCCCAGGCACGCGTCGAACAACGATGAGGGTGGCACTGTCAAAATCCACCTGGTGATCCACCCTGGCGGCAAGATCTGGACGATCGATGTGGTGGAAAGCTCGGGATCGCGCTCGCTCGACTCGGCGGGCTCCGCGGTGTTCCAGGGAGGGTTCGTGCGGCCGTTTCCGGAGGGCGAGCCGAACGTCGAAATGGACCTTTCGCTGCACTACGTCCTGGCGCACCGGCACGATGAGCCGGTGGCTGCCGGTTACACGCCCGTGTTGTCCAAGAGCCCCTTCACCATAACGAACGATCCGGTTAAGTCGCCGATCCTTGAGACGATGCTGCAAAGGACCTGCACCGGGACGGAAGTAAGAGGGGGAGTGCCCAATCACCCCATATACGGAGTGCGTCATTCAGACCGAGCAATCTTCTTTCGCAAGCCCGATGGCACTCCGTGGGTCAAGTTTAATTCAGTGGGGGGAACCGATGGTGGCCCCATCATCGCTCCGGTGACACAAGTAGGCAAGATGCTACAGTGGACCGGTCATGTAGAGCATTGGAACAACGACCCCCAAAAGGAGTATTTTATTCAGTACACCGCATGGGCTGACGGCGATAACCATCTACGTGGCGCCGTAGGTACCATTACGTCCAATAGATTTGGCGTCAGATATAATGGCAATTTGGCAGGAAACTCAATCGATCTTACCTTGCACAACAGAAGTCTTGCCTGCGATGACATTTAAATGGTTTTACAATACAGACACCAGGGTTACTCCACCTGGTGATCCACCCTGACGGCAACATCTGGATGGTCGATGTGGTGGAAAGCTCGGCACTCGCTCGGGATGCCGGGCCAGCCGGTCACGATGCCCGATGAGAAGGCCGAGCAACGCGACCTACACCGCGCGGCCGAGAAGATGCGCCGGCACGCCAGCCTGATCGTGTTCGTCGAAATCAACTGCTTTCTCCCCGGCGATCCACAGCAGTGCGCGAGCCAAGGAGTGCAGCTTTCCGTCGCCGCTGCGACACCGGTAAGCTGACCTCGGCGGCGCTGCGCGGTCTTGCTACAACCGGCCAAGAAAGCTGCTTTTCAGCACCCCGCTAAGTCCAGGTGTCCCACCATAATCAAGATTTTTTCGCCATGGGATCGAGCCTCGAAGAAGGTCTTGCCCCGACGGATAAAGCCGGTTCCCATCATGGATGCCCCAACCAGGAGACCGCAGCCATGCAGTTGGCCGATATCGAACCGGGTCTTCATGTCATTTGGGACGACAGTCCATCTGTCGAAACTCGCAACAACCTCATCCAGAAGATTGATGCCTTTCATCACCGCACATTCCCGTCCAAATTCGAACGATTCGCCCTGTTGTTGCAGGACAACGCCGCTTGTCTCAAGGGCGGAGTCTCCGGAATGATCTATTGTGATTGGCTCCATGTTGATGGCCTTTGGGTTGATGACGATTTGCGACACCGGGGTATTGGGACCGAGTTGATGATGCGTGCCGAAAGCCACGCGCTCGCGAGGGGTTGCCACTCAGCGTGGCTAAATACCTTCAGGCGCGCGGGTTCTACGAAGCAGTAGGATACGAACTATTCGGCATGCTGGATAATTCTCCCGCTGGCCAAGCGCGCTATTTCTTGAGGAAACGACTTATCCCGTGAAGGAAGGTAAGTGCCGCTCGGTGCAGGTCTCTCCGATAACCCCGAGCCTTTGCCCCACCCGTTCAGATGATGCGCGCTGATTGCACGCTCCTGAAGGGCTGGCTAAGCCCTCTGGCGTCTGTTAACCTTGCAGACGCTTGACGTCATGTAATCTACCTGATACGTTCCGTCCCGTTCGCTGCCGAAGGGGACGGCCGCCACATCATGCCTCCCAGTCCCAACGTGCCCGACACCCTCGCCGGCGAGCTACGCCGAACTCTGCCGCTCGCTCGCTGCACCCCCGACAACACGCCAGAGGCGCGGCGCCCGCGGGAGCAGCACGCCCCTGACCAGCGTTGCCCGGTATCCGGGCCTTTCGTCGGGCCCACGGACCGGTAGCGCCTGACCCATGCAATGCGACAGCGTCTCGCAAATTGCGTCTATGAGACGATGCTGATCCTACACCACCAGGTTTTTCGGCACGTCCCGGAACGGCCGGTCGGTGTCGGTGCGTGGCTCCTTCGGCATCCCCAGGACCCGCTCCGAGATGATGTTGCGCTGAATCTCGTCGGTGCCGCCGGCGATCGAGCCGGCCGGCACGCTGACCAGGATCTCGGCGATCAGCCCGCTCCATCGGCGCGTCCTCACCCGCCAGCATAGCGTCGGCCCCCGAGATCAGCGTGTGCACCCGCGCCGCCGCCCGCGCCACGTGGCTGCCCACCAGCTTGCCCAGCGATCCCTCCGGTCCGGGCGGCCTGCCCTGCATCTGCGCCGCCCGCGCCCGCCGTGCCGTCCATTCCGCCGTCTTCGACAGCGTCAGCAGCCTGGCGATCTCCTGCCGCACCACCGGGTCGTTCGCCTTCCCCGTGGCCTTTGCCCGCTGCACGACAAGGTCCACGCGCCCGGCGCGCTGCGGATACCACTTGTACGGCTCCATCACGGTGGCGATTTCCGCCCGTTCCTCCTCGTACACCCGCCCAGGACGGTCGGACGCCTGACCCCACGTCCGGATGCCGTCGGCTCCCCGCCGCTCATGCATCAGCGTCGTGGTCGCCACCGCCCAGCCGCGGTTGACCTCGCCCACCAGGTTTTCCGGCGGCACCTCGGCGTCGGTGAAGAACACCTGGTTGAACGAGGCATACCCGTTCATCTGCCGCAGCGGCCGCACCTCGACGCCCGGCTGACGGATATCCAGCACGAAATACGACAGCCCCTGATGCTTGGGCTTGTCCCAGTCGGTGCGCGCCAGCAGCAGCCCCCAGTCGGCGTGGTGCGCGCTGGTGGTCCACACTTTCTGGCCGTTGATGACCCAGCGATTGCCCTTGAACTCGGCCCGCGTCGTCGCCCCGGCCAGGTCGGACCCCGAGCCAGGTTCGCTGAACAACTGACACCAGGTGTCCTCACCCGTCAGGCTGCGGCGCAGGAACCGCCGCTTCTGATCGTCGGTGCCATGCGCGAGCAGCGTCGCGGCCGCGAGCCGCCGGATGCCGGTCTTGGCCACGGCCACCGCGCCAATCCGCTGCATCTCCTCCTCGACCACCATTTCCAGCGCCATCGGCAACGCGCGGCCGAACCACTCCTTGGGCCAGGACGGCACGCCCCAGCCGCTGTCGATCAGCTTGTTGCGCCATTCCACCAGGCCGTAATCGGGGCTCCAGTTCGCCTCCAGCCAGGCACGCACCTCGGCGCGGACGGAAGCTTCAGTAGGTTCGACCATCATCCCCTCCGGAGACAAGAAAGCGAAAGGAGCGAAAAGGAGTGACAAGGATCCCCCCTCCCCTCGCGGGAGGGGGTCAGGGGGAGGGGGCTCACACTCCCCAAGCCCGCATCATCAGCTCGCGATGATAGACTCGGATCACCCAAAAACACCTCGGAGCTCTTCGCCCGCTTGAACCACAGATGCGTGTCGTTGTCCCAGGTGAAGCCGATGCCGCCATGGATCTGGATCGTGTGTATTGCCGTTTGCATATACGTCTCCGCCGCGCACGCCTTGGCCAGCGAGGCGATGGCCGGCAGCTCCGCATCGTCCTCCGCCGCCGCCTGCGCCGCGCAGTAGGCCGCCGACTTCGCCAGCTCGACATCCACCAGCATATCCGCCTGCTTGTGCTTCATCGACTGGAACGAGGCGATGGTCCTGCCGAACTGCACCCGCAGATTGGCGTAATCCAGCGCCGACTCCCGCAGCCTCTCCGCCCCGCCCACCATCTCGTTCGCCAGCCCCACCGCCGCCAGCACCATTGTCCGTGCGAATGGCGCCTCACCGTCGCCGTCGTTGCCGAGTAGCTCCGCCTCCACCCCGCGGAACTCCAGCCTCGCCTGCTTGCGCGTCGGGTCCAGCACCTTGAGCGCGCGCCGTGTCAGTCCCGGCGCATCGCCTGGAACCGTGAAGAACGACAGTCCCGCGCCACTTCTCGCGACGACCACGATAAGATCCGCCGTGTGTCCGTCCAACACGAAGCTCTTCATCCCCTCCAGCCGAAACCCCCCGCCGCTCCGGCTCGCCGTCACCTCGATGCCCTCTGCATCCCAGCGACCGTTCGGCTCGGTGAAGGCCAGCGTGGCGATCGTCTCGCCGGCGGCGATGTCCGGCAGCAGCGCGCGCTTCTGGGCCTCGGTTCCCGCCTGCATGATGGCGGTCGCCGCCAGCACGGTGGAGGCGAAGTAGGGCGCACAGAGCAGCGCGCGACCCATCTCCTCCAGCACGATGCCGAGTTCGACCGGCCCAAAGCCCTGCCCGCCATACGCCTCGGGGATATGCACCGCGGTCAGCCCAAGCTGCTGGTTCAGATCGCGCCAGCTCTCGCGCTCCCACCCGGCCTCGGTCTCCATCAGCCGGCGCACCATGGAAGGCGGCGACTTCTCCTCCAGGAACCGCCGCAGCACCGAGCGGAACTCTTCCTGCTCACTGGTGAAGCTGAACTGCATGCGGTTGCCTCCTGCCCGACATTGACACCGGTCGTCACCGACCCCGCTAATAACGCATGAACTACCTGACCCCAACCTCCACCGACCCGGTCGCCCGCGCCCGCTCACTCGGCCCCGCCATCGCTGCCGCCGCCGACGAGATCGAACGCACGCAACGCATCCCGGAGCCGCTGTTGTCGCAGATGCACGAGGCGCGGGTCTGCCGCATGCTGCTGCCGCGCTCGGTTGACGGCGACGAAATCGAACCCTGGGTCTATTCGCGCGCGCTGGAAGAGATCAGCCGGCACGACGGATCGGTCGGCTGGAACGTATTCGTCGCCAACAGCTCGGCGCTGATCGCGCCATTCCTGTCGCCCGAATCGGCCCGTACCATTTTCGCCGATCCGCGCGCTGTCGTCGCCTGGGGTCCGCCGAACGCATCGAAGGCACACGCGGTGCCGGGCGGCTATCGGGTCACCGGCCAGTGGCAGTTCGCCTCCGGCTGCCGCCAGGCAACCTGGATGGGAGCCCACTGTCAGGTGCAGGAGCCGGATGGGTCGCTGCGGCTGAATGCCGCTGGCCGACCGCTGGTGCGCACGCTGCTGTTCCCGGTCGAGCAGGCCACCCTGATCGACGGTTCGTGGGAGGTGATCGGCATGCGCGGCACGATGTCGGGCGCCTACCGGCTGGACGACGTGTTCGTCCCGGAGGCATTCAGCAGCACGCGCGAGGACCCGACGCTGCGCCGCGAGCCTGGCCGGCTCTATGCGTTCCCGATGCAGGGCATCTACGCCGTTGGCGTCGCGAGCGTGGCGCTGGGCATCGCGTCTGCCATGCTGGACGAATTCGTGGCGTTGGCCGCTCGCAAAACCCCCCGCAACCAGGGCCGGCTGGCCGACAACGCCGTGGTGCAGACCAACGTGGCCCAGAAGGAGGCGCAACTCGGCGCGGCACGCGCCTATCTGACCGATACGCTGACCAGCATCTGGTCGGCCGACGACAGTTGGGTGATCGACGTGCCGTCCCGCGCGCGTGTGCGGCTGGCGTGCTGCTTCGCGATCCAGTCGGCCGAGACCGTGGCCGACTACACCTACAAGGCGGCCGGCACCGACGCGGTCTTCCTGGGCACCCCCTTCGAGCGGCGGTTCCGTGACATGCATACGCTCTCGCAGCAGATGCAGTCGCGCGCGGCGCACTTCGAATCGGTCGGTCAGATCCTGCTGGGCATCGAGCCGCGAGGTCCGTTCTTCTGAGCGTCCGGCCGGCTGGCAAGCCTTCCTCACGGCTGATAAACGCAGGCCATGGACGCTGCCAGAGCCGACCTGGAGCTTGCGGCTGGGCGCGAATCCACGCGTGCCCTGCTGGTCCGGCTATGGCGCGAGCACATCCGCCACCACAAGGGACGGCTGCTGCTGATCCTGGTGCTGACCGGCATCATGGCGGGTGCCACCTCGCTGTACCCGGTGGTGATCGACCACGCCTTCCAGATGTTCACCGACCGTGACCGGCGCATCCTGTACCAGGTTCCCGCCCTGGTCGTTGCCGTTACCTCAATCAAGGCCGCCGCGCAGTACTTCCAGAACGTGCAGGTGCAGCAGGTGGTGCTGCTGGTGATCCGGGATCTGCAAGGCCGCATGTTCTCACACCTGGCGCATGCCGATCTGGCCCGGCTGGAGCGCGAAGCGCCGGCACAGCTCGCAGCTCGCTTTACCACCGATGCGACGATCATCCGCGATGCGCTGACCCGGGCGGTGAACGGCATCGCCGATGGCGTAACCGTGGTCGGTCTGATTGCCTCGATGGTCTACCTCGACTGGCTGCTCAGCCTTATCGCCGCAGCGATGTACCCGCTTGCGGCGATGCCGATCCAGAAGATCGGGCAGCGCATCCGGCGGGCCTCCGGCGGCATGCAGGAGCGCATGGGGGAGGCGGCAGCGATGCTGAACGAGAGCTTCGCGCAGGCTCGCGTGGTGCGCGCGTACCGCCTGGAAGGCAGTGAAACGGAGCGGGCGGAGACGGCCTTTGCGCAGCTCTATCGAGCGCTGATGCGGATTGCGAGGGGGCGAGCGCGGGTCGATCCGGTGCTGGAGGTACTCGGCGGGGCCGCGGTCGCCGCGGTCATCGGTTTCGCTGGGTGGCGGGCGGCCATCACCTCGCAGACGATAGGCAATTTCACCGGCTTCGTTGCCGCCCTGCTGATCGCCTCACGGCCGCTGCGCGCGCTGGGTTCGCTGAACGCGGCGCTGCAGGAAGGGCTTGCCGGATTGACGCGGGTATTCTCGGTTGTGGACGAGAGGCCGCACATCGTCGATGCGCCGGATGCCGCGGCGCTGCCGGCGGGTCGGGGGCGGGTGGTGTTCGACGACGTGCAATTCGTCTATCCGGACGGCCGCACCGGTCTCGCGGGCCTCAGCTTCACCGCGGAGCCAGGCACCATGGTTGCGCTGGTTGGTCCATCCGGCGCCGGGAAGTCCACCGCGCTGGCGCTCATCCCGCGTCTGCACGACGCTACGACCGGCGCGGTGCGAATCGATGGTGCCGATGTGCGTGATGTCACCCTGGCCAGTCTGCGCGATGCGATCGCCTACGTGGCGCAGGATGCGCTGCTGTTCGACGATACGGTGGAAGCAAACATCCGGATGGGCCGCCCTGCAGCCTCTGGCGCGGACGTCGCCGCCGCGGCGGAAGCCGCCGCCGCATCCGGCTTTATCGCCGGCATGCCGGACGGCTTCGCCACGCGGGTCGGACCGGGCGGGCAACGCTTGTCGGGAGGGCAGCGACAACGCGTGGCCCTCGCGCGGGCGCTGCTCCGGGATCCGCGCATTCTGCTGCTGGACGAAGCGACCAGCGCACTCGACACAGAGAGCGAGGCCGCGATTCAGGCGGCACTCGCGCGATTGCGCCAGCACCGGACCACGATCGTGATCGCACATCGGCTGTCCACGGTGCGGGATGCGGACCTGGTGGTGGTGATGCATGAGGGCAGGGCATTGGAGCGGGGCAGTCACACCGACTTTGCTGGACCGGGACGGTCTCTTTGCCCGGCTCGTTCGTGGTCAGGCCCTGGCTTAGCCGGGACCGATGCAATAGACGTCGGCGATACCGCCTTCGGTCATCACGCCCTACCCACTGATAACATTTTCGTTTTATCGGGTTGTGCGGTATCCAAAATGTGGCCTGATGGGCGACCGGGATGAACGATCATACCCCCACCAGCGAGCTGCCGCCGCCAGGATCGACCGTCCGCCCGCGGCCGCGCCCGGATGCGTTGCCGCGAACGCGCGACCGACGGGCGTCGCACGCCAAGCTGGTGCTGCTGCTGATAGTGCTTGTCGCTGCGGCGGGCGCCGTAACTTACTGGTACCTGACCAGGAATGAGGCCACCACCGACGATGCATATACCGATGGCCATGCGATCGTGGTAGCACCGCAGGTGTCCGGGACGGTGGTGGCGTTGCGGGTAACCGACAATCAGCGGGTGAAAGCCGGCGATGTCCTGATCGAGATCGATCCGCGTTCCTATGTCGCGGCGCGCGACCAGGCGATGGGCAGTCTGGACGTAGCCGAGGCGCAGCTTGCCAATGCCCGCATCACCCTGGACTGGACCAAGCAGGACTACCCGGCGCGGCTAGCTGCGGCCAAGGCATCGCTGGCCGCGGCCGAGGCGACACACTTCAAGGCGGAGGCGGACCAGCGCCGCCAGCGTGGCCTGCCGAAGCAGGCCACGTCGCAGCAGGACGTCGACACCGCCGATGCCGCATTGCACACCTCAGAGGCGCAGATCGCCGAAGCCCAGGCGGCCGTGCAGCGGGCCGAACTTGTGCCGGAGTATGTCGGCCAGGCCGAGGCCCAGGTGCGTCAACTGGAAGCCCAGGTGGCGCTGGCACGCGCCCAGCTTCAGCAGACCGAGTTGAACCTGTCCTGGACCAAGGTCGTGGCCCCTCAGGACGGCTGGATCACCAAGCGCAACGTTGAGCAGGGGAACTACGTGCAGGCGGGCCAGGCGGTGCTGTCGATCGTCACCCCCGACATCTGGATCACCGGCGAACTTCAAGGAGTCGCAGCTCGGCCGAATGCGTCCGGGCCAGAAGGTGGACATCGTGGTGGACGCCTATCCGACCCTGAAGCTCACCGGCCATGTGGACAGCATCCAACTCGGCTCCGGCTCGCGCTTCACTGCTTTCCCGCCGGAAAACGCCACCGGCAACTTCGTCAAGATCGTCCAGCGCGTTCCGGTAAAGATCCTGATCGACAGCGGCCTGGATCCCGCGTTCCCGCTGCCGCTTGGCCTGTCCGTCGAACCCACCGTGCATCTCGCCGATGCGGCGTCCCACTAGCGTGAGGAGCTCCTGACGAGCGAGTGGCAGGATGCGGCATGGCGGCCGAGAGGCAGCGTCTGGATCGTTGCCGGCGCGGCGACCCTGGCGCCGTTCATGGAGATCCTGGACACCACGATCGTCAATGTCAGCCTGCCGAACATCGCCGGGGCGTTGTCGGCGAGCAATGACGACGCGACCTGGACCCTGACATCGTATCTGGTGGCAAACGGCATTGTGGTGCCGGTCGCCGGATGGCTGGGACGGCTGATCGGGCGCAAGCGATACTTTCTGACCTGCATCGCGATGTTCACCGTGTGCTCGTTCCTGTGTGGCATCGCAACCAGCCTGCCGGAGCTGGTGGTGTTCCGCCTGTTGCAGGGCTGTTCGGCGGCGGATTGCAGCCTTCGCAGCAGTCCGTGATCCTGGATACTTTCGAGCCCTCGGAGCGCGGCAAGGGGTTCTCCCTGGTGGCCATCGCGGTGATCTTCGCGCCGATCGTCGGGCCAATCCTGGGAGGCTGGATCACCGACAATTATTCCTGGCGCTGGGTTTTCCTGATCAACGTTCCGGTCGGCATTTTCGCTTTCATGTCCGTGCTGCAACTGGTGGACGACCCGCCTTGGGTGGAGCGGGACCGCGCGCATCTGCGCGACATCGATTATGGCGGGCTGGCGCTGATCGCGCTTGGCCTCGGCTCGCTGCAGATCATGCTGGACCGCGGCGAGGATGCCGACTGGTTCAGCTCGCCGCAGATCAGGCTCTATGCCCTGCTTGCCGCGATCGGCATCGTCGGCGGCACCTGCTGGCTGCTGTTGGTCGAAAAGCCTGTCGTTGATCTGCGCTGCCTGAAGGACCGCAACTTCGGTGTCGGCGTGCTGATGGTCTCGGGCATTGGCGCGATTCTTTACTCGACGAACGTGATCATCCCGGTGATGGCGCAGCAATGGTTCGGCTACACGGCACTGCTGGCGGGCTTGCTGCTGTCGCCTGGTGCGGCGGTGATGATCCTGTTCATCCCGTTCGTCGCGCGCGTGGTGCTGCCGAACGTGCAGACGCGATTTGTCATTGCGTTCGGGTTCTTCGTCCTGGGCTGCTCTGCCGCCTATGCCTACCGGCTGACCCCGCAACTGGACTTCTGGACCATGGCGACGTTCCGGGCGTTCCAGACCGTGGGCCTGGCATTTCTGTTCGTGCCAAACAGCACGTTGTCCTATTCGTCGCTGCCGCGGTCGCTGAACGCTGATGCCACGGCACTCTACTCCATGTTCCGCAACATATCCGGGTCGGTCGGCATTGCGGTCATCACCGCATTGGGCGCCGAGAGGCAGCAGGCGCATCGCGCCTACCTGGCGCAACACCTGTCGCCCTATGACCCGTCCTATCAGGAGCTGCTCAACCGGCACACCCAGACACTCCAGTCGATGGGCCAGCCGGCGGCGCAGGCGCACGATGCGGCCATGGGGCTGCTCAATCAGGTGCTGAACAAGCAGGCGGCGATCCTGTCCTACATGGACCTCTACGCCTATATCGCGCTGACCGCATTCTGTCTGGTGCCGCTGACCCTGTTGTTCCGTTCGGGCATCGCGGGGCGCACCGGACGCTGATGACGCGACCCTTCCTCGTTCCGAAGCCGCGTGCTACCGCCGCCCGCGATGAAGCGGCTGTTGCAGCATCCGATCGTCCAGGCGGTGTGCGCCAAACTGCTCGGGCTGTATCTCGCGTTCGCGCTGCGCACGACGCGATGGTCGCTGGATGGCCGCGAGCATATGGCGCCGCATGCCGCGGGTGCGCCGGTGATCGTGGCGTTCTGGCATGAACGGCTGCCTATGATGCCGATGCTGTGGCTGAAGGCGCGCCGTTCGCCCGAGGGGCGCCAGGCGCGCAACCGCGTGCATGTGCTGGTCAGCCAGCATCGCGACGGCCGGTTTATCGGGGCGGTGGTCAGCCGATTCGCGCTGAACGTGGTGATGGGGTCCTCGACCCGGGGCGGCGCCAAAAGTCTGCGCTTGTTGCTGAACCTGTTGGCGGGTGGCGATCATATCGCCATCACGCCGGATGGCCCGCGGGTCCGCGCCGCGTCGCCGCGGCTGGCGTGGCCCAACTTGCCGCCCTGTCCGGCGTCGCCGATCCTGCCCTGCGCGGCGCAAACGACGCGGCATAGGGTGTTGCGCACCTGGGATCGGATGGTGGTGCCCAGGCCATTCGGCCGCGGCGTGGTGGTGTGCCTGCCGCCGATCGCCGTAGGTCGCGAGGACTGGCAGCAGGCGCTGCCAGAGATTGGCGCGGCGCTGACCATGGCAGCCGAGAGGGCGGATCGTCTGTGCCTCGCCTGAATCTGCTGCCGGCCTGGGCCGCTCGCGGCAACTGCGGCCGCTCCGCCGGCGTTGCGGGTCCTGCTGCGGGTGCGGCAGGCGCGCGGGAAGGAGATGCCGGGGCGACTTGCCGAGAGGCGCGGAATCGACCGGACACCTCGCCCACCGGGCCGGCTGATCTGGCTGCACGCGGCGAGTGTCGGCGAGACGGTCTCGATCTTACCGGTTTTGCCACTGCTTGCGGATGTGGTGCCCACCATTCTGCTGACCACGGGAACCGTGACGTCGGCCAGGCTGCTGGACCAGCGCCTGACCCCTGGCTTGGCTGACCGGGTGTTGCACCGTTTCGTGCCGCTTGATGTGCCGCGATGGGTTTCCCGGTTTCTCGATCACTGGCGACCGGATGTCGCGGGATTTGTCGAGAGCGAGCTATGGCCGAACCTGCTGGCCGCCTGCCGGAAGCGCGCCATCCCGACGATGCTGATAAACGCCCGTTTCTCCGAGCGCAGCCTGGCGCGCTGGCGCCGTGTTCCCAGCCTGGCGCGCCAGGTCCTGGGCGGGTTCATGCTGGTGCAGCCACGCAGCGAAACCGACGCCGCCCATCTGCGCACACTCGGCTGCTGCTGCTGCCGGATTGCCGAGGCTGGTGACCTGAAGCTCGCCGCGCCGGCTTTGCCCGCCGATGAGACGGAGCTGCAGCGGCTGCGGTCCCTGGTCGACGGCCGCCCCGCCTGGCTGGCAGCCAGCACGCATCCGGGCGAAGAGCGGCTGGTCATCGAAGCGCACCGGCTGCTCGTGCCGCATCATCCAGGCCTGCTTACCATCATCGTCCCCCGCCATCCTGAACGTGCGCGCCAGCATCCAAGCCGATGGGTATCGTTCGCGCGGGGATGGACCGCCCGGCGAGGGGGTATGGGTCGCCGACACGCTCGGTGAACTCGGGCTTTTTTACCGGCTGACCAGGATCGCCTTTGTCGGTCGTAGCCTGTTGGCCTCCGGGTGGCGGACAGAACCCGCTTGAGCCTGCCCGCCTGGGCTGCGCGATCGCGGTGGGGCCCTACACCGCCAATTTCACCGACCACGTTACGATGCTGCGCGACGCCGGCGCGTTGACGGTGGTGCAGGGACCCGCCGAGCTGGCGGGATGGGTGGACGATCTGCTGCGCGAGCCTGCGCGGTGCCGGGCGATGGGGCTTGCTGCGAGCTTCTGCCGTCCAGCGCCACAGTGACCTGCCCCGGCGCACCGCGGCGGCACTGCTCGGGCTGCTTGGTTCCGACGCGTCGTCTTGCTCCGCGGGAGACGGACTGGATCGAGGGGGCGGGTCAAAGCCTGATGCCTTCCGTCTGATCGGCCATGCCGCGCCAACCAGCCTTCTGGCGCTCTGACGGAAGCCTGGCCCGGGTGCTGTCCCCGCTGTCGGCGGTCACGGCGGCGGTGACCGCAACGCGCGTCGCGCGCCCCGGCTGGCGCGCGCCCGGTCCCGGTCTTTTGCTGCGGCAATGTCACCGTGGGCGGCGCCGGCAAAACCACCCTGGCCCTGAGCCTTGGCAGCACGGCTGATCGCCAACGGCCGAGCGGTACACTTTCTGCTCCGTGGCTATGGCGGCGCCATTCGCGGCCCGCACCGGGTCGAACCGGCCGACACCGCCGCCCAGGTCGGTGACGAGGCGCTGTTGCTCGCCGCGATCGCACCGACCTGGGTCGGCGCCGATCGTGCTGCCAGCGCCCGCGCCGCGATTGCTGCCGGCGCCCAGCTTCTGGTCATGGACGACGGGTTGCAAAACCCCGATCTGCAAAAGGATCTGTCGCTGCTGGTCGTGGATGGGGTCTTTGGCTTCGGCAACCGCCGCGTTCTACCGGCTGGACCGCTGCGTGAGCCGGTCGCCGTTGCCGCGCAACGCTGCCAGGCGGCCATCCTGATCGGCCCGGATGAAACCGGCATCGCGGGCAGTCTGCGGCTTCCGGTTCTTTCGGCCAGGCTGAGCCCATGTGCCGAAATCGAGCCCTGGATCGGCCGACGTGCCCTGGCCTTCGCCGGCATCGCCAGGCCGCAGAAATTCTTCAGCATGCTGGCCGAGGCCGGCGTGATCGTGGCTGGTGCGAAGCCGTTTCCCGATCATCATCCCTTCAGATGCCGGCACTTGGACCGTCTGCTGGCCGAAGCGGCGCGTCTGGACGCCACCCCGCTGACCACGCCGAAGGACGCGGTGCGCCTTCCGGCCGTGTATCGGGATCAAATCGGCGTTGTCGGCGTATCGCTTGCCTGGGATAATCCGGCCGCACTTGATGCATTGGTGGCACGCTATGGATGACCTCGTGTTCCTGTTCGACGTGGACAACACGCTGATCGACAACGATCACGTGCAGGCCGACCTGCGCCACCATCTCGCCATCGCCTACGGGCCGGCAGCGCGGGACCGCTACTGGGAGATCTTCGAAGAACTGCGAGCCGAGTTGGGCTATGTCGACTATCTCGGCGCGCTGCAGCGCTATCGCCGCGAGTCGCTGCACGACCCGCGCGTGCTCCGCATCGCGCCGTGGCTGGCCGACTATCCCTTTGCCGAGCGGTTGTACCAGGACGCGCTTGCGGCGGTGCGGCATGTGCAGCAGTTCGGCACCACCGTCATCCTGTCCGACGGCGACGCGGCCTTTCAGCCAATGAAGGTGGAGCGTTCCGGTCTGTGGCGTGCGTTCGACGACAATGTGTTGATCTTCATCCACAAGGAAGAGTCGCTGGATGACGTGGAGCGGCTATTCCCAGCGCGGCACTACGTGATGATCGACGACAAGTTGCGCATTCTGGATGCGTTGAAGCGCACATGGGGCGACCGGGTCACCACGGTGTTCCCGCAGCAGGGCCACTATGCGTGGGACCCGCAGACCCTCGCGCAGTATGCACATGGCGATATACAGCTTCAACGCATCGGCGATCTGCTGCGACTGGATCAGTCGGCGTTTGTCGGTGGTCAGGCCGCCACGCCCCTGACTTGATCTCCGGGGTTTCCGTCTTCGGTCGTTACGGTCCACCGCAACGTATAGAGATAGGCCGCGACATCGCGGGCATCGAGCTCATCGATATGCATGTTCGGCATTGCATTTCCGGGTACCACCGTTTGTGGGTCACGCAGCCAGCGCACCAGGTTTGGTGGCGTGTTACGCATGCGGTCGATAACGTAGATGTAGCGGTTGCGATCCATATGGACCAGCAACTTGCGTCCTGGCCATTGATCGGCAGCGTCAACAAAATGCTCTCGTTGATCTCGTCATAGTCGAAGTCGTCGTACGGCGTGTACTGGTACGCCCACTTGGCCAAACCGGTATCCGGATTGCGGGCAAACTCCGAGGTGGTCCAGAAGTTGTCGCCCGGGCGCTGATCCTCATTCCAGGGTGATGGATTGCCGGTCCCGTAGTAGATCAGGTTCGCGTCAGGGCCGTATTGAATCCCAGCCCCCACATCGTCCCGCCGCCGATACGCCACTTGTCGGGTGGCCAGCTTGTTATACCGAGGTCTTACCCTGCTGGCTCTGGTAAAACGGCTTGAAGTCGCTGCCGATCAGCACGTCCATATCGGGGCCGGTGGCGTAGGCTCGCCAGGTAATCTTACCGGAGTTCTCGTCCACCGCTGTGACCCAACCGCGTACACCCAGCTCACCGCCGCTGTTTCCGACCAAAATCTTGCCCTTCACCACCAGCGGCGCCATCGTCACGGTCTCGCCGGTATTGATGTCGCCGAGTTGGGTGTGCCAGAGCTCGTGTCCATCGTTGGCATCGATTGCGACCAAGAAGTCGTCCAGTGTCGCGAGAAAGACCTTGACATTGTCGTAGGCGAGACCGCGGGTGACGACATCGCAACAGGCGACACCCTGCGCCGACAAGTTGGGCTTTGGCGCATAGGACCACTTCAGATCGCCTGTCGTCGCATCCAGAGCAAACACCTAGTTTGGATGCACGCCCGCATAGGGCCCAACCACGAACATCGTGTTGTTGACGACCAGGGGCGCGGCCTCCTGCCCACGGTCGGCGCCTACCGAAAAGGACCACGCCAGCTGCAGTGTTCCTACCTTGTCGGTCTTGATCTGATCCAGGCCACTGTAGCGAGTGTTGGCGTAGTCCTTCGGCGCCATCGCCCACTGCTTGTCATCGTGCGATATCGCGTTCAGGTCGTCTGCGGCATATAGCGGATGCCAGGCACACAAGAGAGTTGCCAGCACCGTCAGGACAGTGCGCGCCCGCGAGTTGCCAATCCACGACATGGCAACGCTTCCCAGGTGTGACCCCGATCTTAGCGGCCATGGCCACTGCCGGCGCCAATCTGCTGCGCGATATCCGGCTCTGTTCCTCCGCAGATCGGGTGCCCGAAGCCAGAAGTGCTTTTGCCGTTCTGACCGATGTCATAGATGATTGCGTCGTTCTTCTGCTTCTCTGGTCCGGCGCGCACCTTGTCGAGACCAAGCGCATGTCGAATGCGCCAGGTTGTGGTCCGCACAAGGAGTGTCACCGCTTACGCCAATCCCGCCCACAATACCTGTGTCGTCGTACAGGGCGAGTCCGCCGCCGAACACGATGACCCCGCCGAGTACCTTGCCGACCAGCGGGTCGGTTTTCGTGCCGAAGCTTGCGGGATCGCCGGAATAGAGCAACCTGGTTGCGCCTGTGTATAAGAGTTTGCGGTGGATATTGCCGTGTTGTCCAGGCTCATGCCATTTGCCGTGAACGCCTTCTCGGCGGCAATGGCGCGGCTCGCAGGCCACTGGTCGCCGACCGCATGGCCGCTGTAGACGACGGCGCAGACCGTACCATCACGTGCGACAATCGCGGACCATTCGTTGTTGTCCAGCCCGCCATTGCTCGGGCCGCCCGTCGGTTTGACGCTGGACTGCAGTGCCTTCAGCAGAGTCTCGTAATCAGCTGGACATTTCGCCGCGAACGCTGTCGGACCGCACAAGGCGGCGAGCGTCAGAGAGAGCGCGGCGACCAAAGCCAAACTCCCGCTCCGCAAACGCATGCATTGTCTCCGCTACGGCGTTGGACGCCACACTGTCGCGCTATCGCGCACATATTGTGTTACCGGTGCAGGTAACGGGATTCGGGTGCTGGTGACCACGCACAAAGAACGGCGCCAGCCTACAGTCCTACTCAAATCGCGTTGGCTTTAGGGTGTTTACAGGTCGAGAAGTAAGTAGCCATACGTTCGCGTACATGCTGGCCAATTACTTTGATCGGCCGCAAAAATGACTGTTAGCAAACTTAAGTCTGGTGCCGTTACCGCGTGCCGCGCTGGCGTTTCCCGCGCCCGCGCACGCTCGACCAGCCAGCCCGGCGGCGCTGCACCACGCCCGTCACGCTCGGGCCGTAATGATTTGAAAAGGGGCAGCGGAGGATGTAAGCTTTGCCCGCACGGACGGCGAAGATCGTCGTGGGAATGGATGCCTGCCGCAGAATGCGGCGGGCGTTTGGCGTTTGGCGCAAGTTTCGGGAGGTACGAGCCATGACTAGTCTGACCGAAGCAGAAAGCAAATTTGGGCCGGTGGTGCGAGGTGCCGGCGGGGCAATCTTCGGGGTGGAAACGGCCCCTTCCGTCGGGGGTAAACAGGCGGAGAAGCTCCGGATCGGCACCCTGGACGGTTTCGTAAAGATAGCTGTCCTGCTTAACCAACCGAACATCAATACGGTTTTGCGCGAGCGAACCGCTCTCCTGCTCAAACATGCTGGCGAACTGAGAACGCCGATACATCCTGCCCTTGGCACTTCCCCTGGGTTGGAAGCGCGTACTGGACGGCGATAGACAACGCACGGGCGCGGGGATCCAGTCATCGGCCATGCTATCGGAGAGACTGGCTTCCCGCCGTCGCGCGCTGTCGCGCGAATGGCGATGAAGCGGTCACCGTGCTGTAGGCCGCTGTCTTTCGCGTGATTCAGACCTCAGGCCATTCCGCCCTCGGTTATCACACTCTCGCGGGAGTACGGTCGTGTCTCTCAGCCGCCGACGCTCGTCCGGCCGAATTGCCGACCTCGACCGCTACTCTCCTCGCCACGCTGCCTTGAGCCGTGCCCATAAGCCTTTCGCCAGCCGCTCCGTTTCGATTGCCTGCTCGGCCTTCTACCGCGGCCACTGCACGTGCTGTGGCCGCCTCCGCCTGACCCTGCGCGGAGGCCAGTTCAGCCTGGGTACCGGAGAGCCTGCCAGTCAGATCATCCAGCTGGGCGCGCAGCTCTCTAACCCTTGCCTCGGCGGCCTCCAGGAGCGCCGTTAATCGGGCGATTTCATCCTGATCGTAAGGGCACTGACCAAGGCCGTGGCCCAGGTCCTCGATCTCCTCGACGACATGGGGCCAATCGACCTGATCGGTGACGGCTTCTCCGGCGGCTAGCCTGCGAAGTAAGGCCGCCTGCCGTTCGGACCAAAGATGAATATCCTCGCCGTATAAATCGCTGTCTCTGCTCATTGCCGTGATCCAGGTTGATACCGGCATGACGGAGCAGCCAGCCGCCGTGCGTGCGGTTCGCCGAGGATGCCGACCGCCGAGGTGAATCGGATCGGTCGAGTTTCGATGCGCGCCCGCGTGCCGGAACCACAGCCGTCCATCGCCCATACCGGCGTGTTTGTAATTTCGATTTGCGCCCCTGTCCAGGGGCGACATCGGCCGCGCCGCATAGATCGCATCGCGGGATGGAGCGTGTGGCGAGCGCAACCGCTTTCCGGCTGTCCGACCCGCATTGCTGCACACATTGACCACCGCTTTTGTTGGCATCCAAGCGCTGGAGCAGGGTGAGCGCGGCAGGATGCCTCATTCTGCTCCAGGATGAGGGACAGGCCGCCGCACATCCCGTGCCGGCTTGTCTTCGCGCAACCCGACATAGACTACCTGGCGCAGCAGGTTCTCCAGCGTCCAGGTCAGATAGGTGACCTCGACAACCAGTTCGGGGCGCACCCAGTGCACGCGCGAGAGGACGAGCGGCGAACCGAACCGGCTCGCCCTGGGCGGCGGGACATCGAGCGGCATCTTGTCGGCGTGCAGCGGCTGAAGCCGGCGCCACACGCGCTCCAGTTCATCGGCGCCCAGCCCGGAGGCGGCGCGGCCGGCGTAGGTGAGCCGGCCCTCAGGGGTATAATAGGCCAGCAGCAGGGCGCCGATCCGCGGGCGGCTGCCCTCCGGGTCCGTCCAGCCGACGACGATGAACTCCTCGCGGTTTACGCACTTCGTCTTCAGCCAGAGTCCGCGATTGCCAGGAATGTAGGGCGCATCGAGGCGCTTCGACACCACACCCTCCAGCGTGAGCTTGCAGGCGTGCTGGTAGAATTGCGGCCCGAACCCGATCTGGTGGTCGCAGTAGCGGATCGAGCCCTCCTGTCCCTCCAGGAGCCGCTGCAAGCGGCGCTTCCGCTGCAGCAACGGCGCGTGCATCAGGTTCTCGCCATCGAGGTACAGCAGATCGAATGCGTAGTAGATCAGCGCCGCGGTTCGGCGGTTGTCGGTTGCTGCCTGCATCAGGCTGAACGACGTGACGCCAGTCTCGGAGACGGCGCATAGTTCCCCATCGATGTATGCCTGCTGGATTGGCAGACCCCGGAGTGCCGCCGCCGTGGCCGGGTATTTCGCCGTCCAGTCCAGGCCGGTCCGTGTCAGCAGTTGCGCGCGCCCGTGGTCGATGCGCGCGTGCAGGCGGTAGCCGTCCAGCTTGATCTCGTGCGCCCATTCATCGTCCGCCGGCACCTTCTCCACTGATTGCGTGAGCTGCGGCGCTACCCAGGTTGGGAAGTGGCTAGAGCGGTCGCTGGACCGGGTGGGGCGGCGTCGGGTCGAAGCCATGGTCCAAGTAGCGCTGAGTTAGCGTGCGGGGCTAGCGCATTCGAGCGAGTGTCCGACCTTCGGTGCCTGTCCGCACGTCAGCCCAGACCGCGATCAGCGTTTGTTGAGGTGACCGGTTCCCCGCCGGGAACGTTACTTGTCGCGATGACCCGAGCGTTCCCTCTATTGGCCGTCGTTGCTGCCCTCTCGGCGTGCGCTGAGCCGCGACTGCCGCCGCCCAACAGCGCGATCGCTGAGTATGACGCCCGCGACCGTGCCGTGCACGTCCTGGCGAGCGGACTTCAGCCTGCATCCGATGTTGCCTTGATTGGTCCGGATGGCGGTCGGTATCCCGCCGTCGGCGCATCGGTGATCAGCGGACCACATGTGCTCTACAACCCGCCGCCTTCGATCGGTTTTGGGATCGGGGGCTTCGGGCTCACAGGCTGCTGCAGCTCCATCGGTTCTGGTATCGGGTTTGGCGTCCCAGTCGGTGGCCCTAGCGTGGCCGAGGCCAGTGATCAGTATGTGACCTCGGCCCTGATCCCCGCACCGCCCGACTACCAGCAGCATTGGTCGCAGTACCGTCTGGAAGTCGCCGCGGGCAATCAGCGGATGGCGGTGGCTGCTCCGGCCCCTACCGGGTAGCCAGCGCCCGCAGTGCGGGGTGCGACTCGGTACGGCAGTTCATACAGGCCGCAACGGGGATGCTTGAGCAGCAGAGCAGCAATCAACCTGAGGTGCGTGCGTAAACCAGCAGTTCCCAAATCAGACGCACATGCAACCACGCTAGCAATAGATTATCCCTGATATAGCGAAAGTGCGATACGTGTCCTCCCGTGGGCGTTAGGTAGCGCACCGCCGCTGGTAGGTTGATTGCTGGAACACCCCGCCAGCACAACCGCACAGCCGCTTCTGGCTCAAAATCGAAGCGCCGCATCCAGCGCGTGGATTGCATCACTTGCAGTAATGGCTCTATCGGATAAATGCGGAATCCGAACAAAGCATCCTCGACCTTTTTGCCGAAAGTCTCAACACGTGCAAACCAGTTGGAGATCCTCCGACCATGCACACGCAGCCGTGGAGCGCTCCGGTCAAAGACAGGAACGCCCATTATCATTGCCGAGGGCCGTGCCATGGACGCGGCCATAAAGTCACGTATGCGCTCGGCCGGATGTTGGCCATCTGCATCCATTATCAACGCGTGGGAGAAGCCTGCTTGCTTTGCTGCCCTCAAGCCTTGCAATACCGCCGCTCCCTTCCCAAGGTTGCGCGCCAGAGCCAACACGAGCAAACCGGGATCATCCACGGCACACCGTTGCAGCATTGCCAGCGTGCCGTCTGTGCTGCCATCAACGACAATCCACACAGGGTGCCAGTGGAGCCGTGCATCGCGTACGGTCTGCACCACCAGCGGCCCAGTATTGTAGCTGGGGATCAGAACGAGGTGGCTGGCCGATGGAGTGGGGCATGACGGCGGCATCGCTTTCGAACTCAGTGCAACAGTTCGGTCCGGAAGTAACGTTCGAGGTCGACGAGAGAACTGCGCAAATCAGCCGCCACTTGAAAACGCTCGCCAAGCCGAGCCGTTACCACCACCGGCAATGGCGGCTTGCGGAATAATGGCCAACCCTTGCCGAGAAACCCGGAATTATACTCAAGGAAGACAGTTTGCACCGGCGCACCGCTGCGTCGCGCCATCAAAAGGAAGCCCGCCTTGAAGGCATTGATCGGTGGCTGAACGGTCCGGGTCCCCTCCGGAAATACAAGTAACTGCTGGTTGCCGCAAAGCCCATGGATGCCTTGCCTCACTAGATCGAAGGGTGTGTCGTTGCGGATGTAACCAGCCAGCCGCATGCTGCCGCCAAGAAATACATTATCCCACAGCCGGGCCTTGGTAATGCAAAGGACGCGCGGCAGCCGCGAGATGACCAGGACAGCATCCAGCAGCGAAGGGTGGTTTGGGGTTATCACCATCGCCCCCTCTTCGCGGAGGGCATCGAGCGCGCTTAGATCGCAGCGAAATATTCCCAGCATCTCCATGAGCGCGACATAGCCACGAAATCCAAGCATTATGGCTCTTTGGCCAAGTATTATGCCGAACCGCCGCGACAGCACCCGATACAACACGCCAGCGATCAGGCTCCAGATCAGGCAAGCAAGGCCGAACATGCCAAGCCCAAACCAGAACAGGAAATACTCCAAAAGCGCGTTCGCGGCGCGAACAAGCCTCACCGGCAGCGAATTTCCAATTCCATTGCTTCCATTGTGACAGGCCGATAAGCTTCGAATTGGCTTCAGACCGCCCTACCATATGTCCTGAGATCAAGATATATATTGGACTTCCGAGAAAT
This sequence comes from uncultured Alphaproteobacteria bacterium, assembly GCA_963758595.1. GTDB lineage: Bacteria > Pseudomonadota > Alphaproteobacteria > Acetobacterales > Acetobacteraceae > JAMXLO01. Next base: position 27,815 of record CAVWWB010000014.1, on the reverse strand, counting down.
GCGCGTCCGCCCTCTCCCCCTGCTACGGCAGTACTCTGACTCGGAGCAAGGACGATCCGCCTTCATTCGAAGTTTGTTTAATAGGGTCGCACTTGAATACGAGCCCGTCAACAGCGTCCTTTCGCTGGGTTTGGGGCGATGGCATCGCCGTATGGCCCTACAGCACGCTGGGATTTGCGCCGGCATGCGCGTGCTTGACGTTGCGACTGGGACGGGACTGATGGCGCGTGAGGAGCTAGCGCTCATGGGCGCTGCCGGCGAGGTGATTGGTCTCGATTTGAGTGAGAATATGCTGCGGCAAGCAGGTCATGAGCTCGGCGTAGAGTGTGTACAAGCACGCGCCGAGGCGTTGCCGATCCGCAGCAGTAGCATGGACTTCATTAGCATGGGGTATGCCTTGCGTCATGTGCCCGATCTCGGCGGTCTGTTCCGCGAGTTTTTGAGGGTCCTCCGTCCCGCCGGTACTCTATTGCTCCTGGAGTTTCGTCGACCGGCCCGCCCGATCGGAAATTTCGCCGCCGCGTTCTATTTCCGCCACCTCATTCCGGCGTTGTGCCGAATTTGCGGACTGGCAGATGCCCGGGAAATGCTGACATACTGCTGGGACACCGTTGATCAGTGCGTGGCGCCGGGTGTCATTCTAAGCTCATTGGCCGATGCTGGTTTCACCCGGATAGAGTGTGAGAGCAGCATGGGTGTACTGGTCACTTACTGCGCCCACCGGCCGGTTGAGCGGTGCGGGAGCTAACTCGTCAGCTCTGCTTCTGATGGAACGTGTTGCTGGAGCCGTTGTTTATGAGACGAGGCGACGGGCCCGGACGAACCTGGTTCCAGAACACGTCATTGTTTGTTCCTAGCATCTCGATCGTGCCGCCGGGGGCAATGTCGATTTCAATGTCGTTGTGCGCTCCAGTGATCCGGACGTAATGGCATTCCCCGGTGAGTTTTGTATCCAGGCGATCACCAGTCAGCTGGATCGGGGTGGGGCCACAGGCAATCGGTGTACGGATCCTTGATTCGGAATAAGTCAACCACCCGCCTTGCTCAACCGGAGCGAGCTTCGTCGGTGACGGGGCGCACGCACCAAGCACGGCCAGTCCAATAAGGATGTACCAACCGAGACCTCGCTTCATGCATGGGCTCCTGGGACGAATCAAGCTTCACAATGGCGCTACACAGTCCGGACCGCAATGGCATAAAGTCCCAGACAAAGTGCAGGAAATCATGTGCCGACTCGTAGGCTGATTACCATTGCCGGAGCGACGCTTTGTACGGCGCCATTCGCCTGGGCGCAGCAGGCAAGCGTCGGTGATGACGCTCTCGCGAAGGCGGCCCCATTCATCCGATCGGCGGGCAACCGTCTGACCGCGCTGGTCCAAGACGCATCGTCGGCAGCTGAGAAGCATCGGAGGCTGCGGTCGTTCCTCGATGAAGTCGCAGACGTGGATGGCGTCGCCCGATTCTGCCTGGGGCGATTCTGGGAAGCTGCTACGCCAGCACAACAGCGGGACTATCTGCGGCTTTTCCATGACGTGTTGACTGACAGCGTCGCCGCCCGGGTCGGTGATTATCCACAGGGCCAATCGCAAGTCATCATTGGTGAGGCGGTTCGCAAAGGCGACACGATCGAGGTTCCCACGGTGGTAACCCGCCCCACCCACGACACGCAGGCGCGAGTCACATGGGTGCTCGGCACCAACACAGGGGCACTGCGAATCATTGACGTTGTCGCTGAGGGTGTGAGCCTACGCCTGACTCAGCGCAGTGACTATGTCGCCTTCCTGACCAGGAACAACAATGATATCGGCTCCCTGTTGCGGGCCTTGCGCCAACAGATCGCTGCCAACTGACGCGGATCACTGGTCCGGACGAGTGGCGCGCCGCCTCGCCATCAACAGCACATTGGCAAACGGTGTGCCGCGCCAGCAGGGCGCCACGGACACCTCGAACCCCCCTGTCTGCAGAGTCGGCACAAAGTCTTCGATTGGCCGAGCGTTCACGTAGGTGCCCGCATGGGGCCAGACGCGCCGGCCGATCACCTCCAGCAAGCGGGTCGCTGCGCTGCGAAGTCCACGTCCCGGATCTGCAGTCCGAATCACGACGCGTTCTCGCGCGGAACGCACAGCACTCGTCAACAGGGCCAACTGCACAGGCGTGCCAAGTTGATATAGCACGTCGATCAGACACACGGTGTCGGCCGCCGGCAGGCTCTGGTCCGTTGCCAGGTCGCGCAGAGCGACACGAAACGGCAAACCTCGTGCGGCATCCTGCGCCTGCTCCAGCTGAGCCGGATCCCAATCGAGACCCAGCACGGCAGTGGCTGCGCCGGCCTCGAGCAGAGCGACACCAAGCTGGCCGCGTCCGCAGCCGACATCCAGCACCTCGCCGTAACCGCTACCGGACAATCTCAGCAGATCGGCATAGACGGGATCGTAGCGCAGCTTACCCTTGATGTAGCTTCGATCGAACCGGCTGCCTTCGCGATAACGCTGCGCTGTGCGCGCCAAGGCGGCCTGTCGCGGGCTTATCCGGATCCTGCGCACGCCAGCCTGGAGGGTCCCGGGGGCTTCCAGCCGAGCCTTCGGCCGAGACAGAATGCATAGTAGGAGGCCTTAACCGCGAGTACCGGCAAACTCGTGCGCCACTCCCCGGCAAGGTTGCCTGCCAGCATCGTGATAATGCCATCCCGCATGCGGAAGCGGTCGCTCGGCGACATGAACATATCGCGCAACACAGGCGAGTTGATGCGGTAGATCAGCCAGGACAGGTTGTCCATGGCGGTCCGCAGGTGGCGTTCGGTACGGCGCGCCGCCGCGCGACCGGCGGCCGGATCCTGCAGCCACGCTCGGGCGGCGTCTGCCCCAAGTTCGCCAGCTGTCATGGCCAGCAGCACGCCACTCGAGAACACCGGATCGATGAAGGCGAAGGCGTCGCCGATCATCAGCCAGCCCTCACCCCAGGCTCTCCGCGCGCGATACGAATAGTTTCCGGTGGCGTAAACCTCGGAAATGCGCTCTGCGCCGACCATTCGGGCGCTGACACTTGGGCTTGTGCGCAGTCGCCGCTCGAAGAAATCCTCGATCCTGTTCTCGCGGTGTTTGAAGGCCGCCGGGCTGCCGACGAATCCGACGCTCATGACCTCGCCGGTCAGTGGGATCATCCAGAACCAGCCATCCTCCGTCAGATGGATGCTGATATAACCGGCGATGCTGCCCGTGCGCGCCGCCAGGCCGCGGTAGTGCGCGAACACGGCCGCGGTGTTGTTGCGCTTATTGGCTTCCTTGCTGCGCATCCGGTTGGCGATGAACGTATCGCGGCCGGAGGCGTCCAGCACGAAGCGCGGTGCCAGCATGCGCGTGCCACCGTCACTGGCCTGGGCGACCACAAGCGCGCGGTCGCCTGGCTTGCCGGCGAAGCTGATTTCGGTCACCCGGATCCTCTCGGCTACACGGGCGCCGCAGCGAGCCGCATGTCTGAACAGCAGTTCGTCGAACTCGGAGCGCCGCACCTGATAGGCATGCGTATAGGCTTGGTTCAGTGACCGGGCGAATGGGAAGGCAATGCTGTGACCGGTCTCGTCGGAGACGAACTCGGCACCCGGTTTCAGTACGCCGATCGCAGCCACATTATTGTGCAGGCCGAGGCGGTCAAGGATCTGCAGATTTCTCGGCAACAGCGATTCGCCGATGTGGAAGCGAGGATGCGCGTTCTTCTCCAGCAGCACGACGTCGCACCCTTGCTCCGCTAACAGCATGGCCGCGGTCGATCCCGCCGGGCCACCCCCGATAATCAGAACGTCGCAGGGCTCCGGATTGCGCTCCGTTTGCATGCCTCAGGCCATGGCGCCATTGATCGAGATTGTCTGCCCGCTGATATAGCTCGCCTGGTCGGATGCCAGAAAACCGACGAGGTCTGCGACCTCCTCCGGGCGTCCGGCGCGCTTCATCGGCACGATTTCCGCTATCCGGCGTGCATCGAGCACCGCGTCGACTGCCGGCGATTTGATCAGACCGGGAGCCACCGCATTGACTGTGATGCCGCGGCTGGCCACCTCGCGGGCGAGCGATTTGGCTGCGCCGATCAGCCCCGCCTTGGCAGCCGCGTAGTTCGCCTGTCCCCGATTGCCCATGATTGCCGAAACCGAGGACATGGCAATGATGCGGCCCCATCGCGTGGCCATCATCGGCAGCAGCAGAGGACGCGTCACGGCGAAGAAGCCGGTCAGCGACACGTCGATTACGCGTCGCCACTGCAGATCGGACATGCCGGCCATCGGCACATCGTCATGGGAGCCCGCGTTGTGCACAACCACCTGTGGCACACCGCCCTGCAGCAGAGGCGCAAGTGCAGTGGCCGTCGCGGCAATCTCGGTCAGGTCACAGGCAACCGTCCCAGCCGATCCGCCGCTTGCCCGTATCGTCGAGGCCAGCGTCTCGGCTTCCTCCAGGTGGGTGTGGGCATGGATGGTGACGTGCAAGCCATCCGCGGCGAGCCGGCGGCAGATCGCCGCGCCGATCGGGCTCGTCCCACCGGTGACCAAGGCGTGCCTCATGGACGCTGAAACGCAATCGTTGCGCGACCTTCTGCGAGCCGTCGCCCATCCTCCGCGCGCAGTTGGAACCAATAGATGACGCCCACCGCGTCGCCGTGTTCCAGTACGGCCTCTGCGCGAAGTTGAGCGATGGTCGGATCGTCGAGCCGCGGGTGGTGAATGACAACTTGTCGTAGCGCGACCAACCTGCCCTGCTGCTTGACTCGCCCAAGTAGGGCGCCATGGATCGCCGCCGCCTGCAGACCGTATTCCAGACCACAGACTGTGCTCAGGCGCCCCCGGCGGCAGAGCGGATTTGCCGGGTTCAGGTGCGACTGCGAGCTACAGACGATCCGCTGCGCCGAACAGTCGATGACCCGGTCCAGCAGGCACATCGCCCCTTGATGACGGATCAGTCCGAGAATTCGCGTCGCGATCTAGCATGGCTCCACGTCTATTGCGACATGTCCGTCCAACAAGCTCATCGCGAGGTGGTCCGGCTGCTGTGTTGCGATGGCCTCCAGCAGTCTGAGGATCCGGGCTGCAGTGTTCGACCACGCCAGCCCGTTAAGATCGTTGCGCGGGGCCTCGCTGCGGATTGGAGCGGAATCCGGGCGCCAGTCCAGCCGAAGCTTGGCCAGTCCCCGCGGCCCCTCCGATGCCAGAACCAGGCCGGCACCGAAGATCCCGGCACTCGGCCGCGCGGCATTCAGCGGTGGAGGGAAGGGGACGTCATAAACGCACATCAGCACAGGCGTTCGTTCGACCGTCGCTTCCGCGGCGGCGGCCATGAGCGAGCCTGCGGCGGTGGCATTGTGGCATCCCAGGCAGGTAGCCGGCTGCATCGAACCCGTACCGATTGACCAATAGCCCGCAGGCGCATTGTGCACTGAATTGTGGAACTGGGTCGGCGAGACGAAGCGGTCCGCGCCTGCCAATCCCTCAAGGATGCGCATGCACCGTCGTGCCGTCGCCATTGGCGCTGCCAAACGTGCTGCGCAGCGAGGCAACGGGCACACCAGAGGAATCCGCTGCCTCCTCTGCCACCGCCAGGGCCAGCCGCGTGACGACGCCGGCGCGACGGCGCTCGTTGGCAGCCAGCATGGCAGGCGGCGGCAGCTTTGCAGGCCGCGTGACAATAGGGCGCCTCGCCCGCCAGTATCGGCCGCGCGGCGCGCCAGCCATCGAGCCCGTCCCCGCGCACGCCGACACCAAGGACGAACAGCTCGATCATGCGGCGTCGCCGAACAGCAGGCTGCAGTTGATCCCGCCGAATCCGAACGAGTTGCTCATGATCCGGCGCATCGGTGCCTCGACATTGTCGACGAGTACGCGGCTGCGGAACGTAGGGTCGACCCTGGTGACGCCGAGACACCCAGGTATCAAGCCGTGACGCAGGCACAGCATGGAAACGACCGCTTCGACGATACCCGCTGCACCCAGGGTGTGACCGGTCCATGCCTTCGTGGAACTGCATGGGGTCGTTCCGCCGAACACCTCGGACACCGCGATATCCTCCATGGCATCGTTGCTCCGGGTGCCAGTGCCGTGCAGGTTGATGTAGTCGACCGCGCGCGGGGCAAGTCCGGCAGCAGCCAACGCCTGTTGCATGGCACCGATGGCGCCCGCGCCACGCGGGTCGGGTGCTGACATGTGATAGGCGTCGCTGCTGCCGCCACAGCCAAGGAGCGCACCCGCTTGTGTCCCGCTCGCAGCCTCGGGTCGTTCCAGCAGAGCGAAGCCGGCAGCCTCTCCGAGCGAGAGACCCGAACGCGCCGCATCGCAAGGGCGGCAGGGTGTGGGCGAGACCAACTCCAGCGCCGTGAAACCCAGCAGCGTCATGCCGCAGAGACTGTCGGCGCCGCCCACGACAGCCGCATCGCATAGCCCGCTCTCGATCAGGTGGGCTGCCTGCATGAAGCTCTTGGCACTGGAGGCGCAGGCGGTGGAAATCGTCATCGCCGGTCCCCGCAGGCAGAGCGCCGCTCGCACGTATCTCGCGAGGGAGAACATATCCTGCGTATGAGCATATTCGAACGATGCCGGCAGCGCGCCGGTGGCCGCATTGCGATGACGATATGCCTGCTCGGTCGCCAGAATGCCGGACGTGCTGGTGCCGAGGACAACGCCGATACGGCCGGGACCATGGCGCTCACGTGCGGCGGCGACGCGATCGGCGAAGCCGTCGGTGCGCAGGGCGAGATCGGCGAGCCGATTGTTGCGGCAATCGAATCGGGCGAGCGTCGGCGGCAGAACATACGCCTCGATATCGGCAACGCGGCCGACATGACCGCCGGTTCCAGGCGCCAGACCCGCGTCCGGCAGGTCGCATGCTTGCAGCCCGCTACGGCGGCTGCGCAAGGCATCCAGCGTCGCTGCCGCGCCGCAGCCCAGTGCGCTGACCAGAGAGAATGCCGTAATGCTCAGAGGTCGCATGCGCCGTTATCATGTCACAGGTCACTAATCGCGATCCATGCCAGTCGAACCGAAACACCATGTCAACGTTCGGCCTCTGTTATGGCGGGACCAGCGAAGAGAAACGCAAATACCAGCGCGGAAAATGTCCCGATCACGACCGAAATTCCAATAGTCCGAAGCATCGGTGTGCGGCAGAATGCCAGGAGGCCGAAGGTCAGCAATGTCATGGCGTTACAGGTGACCAGTGTCCGGAACGTGCGCGCCCGCTCCTCCTCATCGAGCTGCCGGCGCGCAAAGAACACCGCGTAGTCGAGCCCGACCCCGGCCACGAACTGCAAGGCCACGATGTGAACCAGCGTCAGCGCTTGGCCGGCGAGGGAAAGTGCGGCGACGGTGACCACACCAGAGGCTGCCAGGGCTGCCAACACGCGCGCGACCCGTCCAGGATCGCGCAACCCCACGACAAGGGCGGCCAGGATCGCAAGCCCGCCCAATGACAACCAGCGCCATGCTCTGGCCGTACTGTTTGTAAGGATTCCATTCGCCTCCGCGCGGATGTCGAGGTAGGTCGCGTCGGTCTGCCCAGCCACGATACTTGCGAGGCGCCCGGGGTTCGTCAGTCCTTGCGGCACCACGACGCCGTACCAGCCATTGCCATCTGTAAACAGCAGCGGTTGCAGTCGGGCGGCCATAAGAGGAACCGTGAGGTCCGCCAACAGGACCGGAGGGGCCGTGCGCGCCGCCGCCGCATCCCGCTCGAACGCATCAAATGCGCCTGGACGAAACGGCAGATCGGCCTGCGCGGTCCGCACTCGCGCCGCCAGGTCGTCCTTCGAGGGGAGGGACGCGCGCCGTTCGAGCTGCGTCGCGGCACTGGGTAGATAGCGAGCGGCAAGCTCAATGCCAGCGATCACCCCGTCCTGGCGAAGGCCATCGAGGCGGGGCAACAGAGTTTCTTCTCGCTGCAACACATCTTCGGCTGTGGCCCCCCGCACCATGATGACCTGGCCGACGTCTGGCGCACCGAGTTCGGCCCGCAGCTCGCTGTCGAGGGCCTGTGATGCGGCGGGCACGGGGGAGAGATTGGCCAGGTCCCGCTCAAGGCGCGGCGGGCGCAACACGAGCAGCAAAATCGCCGCGCCCACCGGCAGGAGAGCCCAAAGACGCCACGCGCGCAGTCGCTCCAGACGTCGCAGCAGGGCCGGATCCCCGGCCGAGACGGGCGCCAGATCGGCGGCGACGATCAGGGGTTGTAAAATCCAGCGCGTGGCGGCGGCGGCGGTCAGCAGGCCCACCGCTGAGAACACCCCCACCTGAACGAGGCCGGGCAGTCCCGCGAAGATCATGCCGGTCAGTCCCAGTGACGCGCTGACCACGGCGAGGTTGAAGCTTCTGCCAATCCGACGCAGCGTACCGCTTGCCGGTTCGCCCAGCTTGCGGTGGCCGATCAGCAGCACAGGGTAGTCGACGGTGACGCCGAGCATGGTGATGCCGAAGCCCAGGGCGATGCCATGCACGAAGCCGAACACCAGTTGCACCACCAGGGCCGCGATAGCCAGGCCGAGTACAACCGGGACAGCAATCGCCGCCATCACCAAAGGTGACCGGAAGCGCCAAAGCAGCAGGGACCCGACGAGCAGCATGGCGACGGTCGAGAGGAGTCGCACGTCGCTACGGATGGCGTTCTCCGCGTCCCGGGCGATGATGGCGGGACCGGCCACAATTAGGTGGGCCTCGCCGGGATTGGCCGCGGCGAACGCCGCATGAATGGCAGCGTCGGCCCGATTCTCGGAACTCCAGATCAAGTGCTCCGGCACGAGTCCGCACAAGCAATAGCGCGCGGTCGCGATCCGGCGCGAACCATGCGCCGTCGATGGTGCGTACCCCGCTGTTGCCTATCCAGATGCGCGCCAGTGCGATGAAGGCACCGACGGGGTCGGCAAATCCGTAGCGCTGCGCCAATGGCTCCATCGAGGACTGAAGCTGGCGAAGCAAGCGGCGAAAATCCCGCCGCAGCGAATCCACTGTGAAGCTGTCTCGGGTGACAATCGGCGATAGAAGGTACCGATGGCTGAACAGGAACCGCTCCGCAGCAGGATCAGGCTCCCCATCGCTACCGGCGACGAAGCTGAACAGACCGGAGCTGGTCAGTTGCTTGGCCATGGCACGGCTCAAGCGCGCAAGCTCCGCGACCGGCGCGCCTTCGAGGCCAACCAAGATCAGGTTTGCCGCGGCGCCTGATCGCAGTTCCTGCACCATGAGCCGCGCGGCCCCCGAGCGGCCCGTCGGCAGGAAGTCGACGATGTCGCTGCGCAATTCCACCGAACGGAACACCGCCGCGGCCAGGATCCCCGCAGCCAGCAACGTCAGCAGCACCGGCCGGGCGCGGCGCATCGTTTCCCTGATTAAGGCGGGTGGCACAGCTCAGCGCGTGTCTTCGATGCTCATGATCGTCACATCGCCATTCGGAAATTCGGTCCGGACGGTCGCGACGTGTGTGAACACGCCGTCGACTGTGATCGCATGCACCATAGTCGCTACGGCGGCGTCTATCGGCCGTAGCTGGACACTCCAGCCGCTCAGGCTACCCGTGGCTTGCAGGCGATAGTGACGCTCGAGCATCGCCGCATCACCCGACAGCGTTCCTCGAACGGCATCGACCAGCGCCGCGAGTTCCGGTCGAGCACTGAGCGAAAATCTCTGGGCCGGCTCCCCTTCCGCGCTCAGCTGCAGACGGTCGCCGTCCACAATGACTGATTCCGGCTCGGGCGCGGTGGTGATCTTCTCCAGATGCGACGGTCGCAGGTAGACCAGCCTGCCCTCGCTGACCAATGGTCGGTCGAGTGCGGCAAGACGCTTCTCCTCGTGAAAGGAGCACTGTCGCTCTGGGATCGCGGCGAGGCGCCGCATGAGGTCCGCGAACCAGCCCTCAGACTGGGGTGTCTGTGAGACTGCCGGTCCCGCAGCCAGCAGTGTGGTCATCAGGGCCGTGAACAGCCATTTCAACGCGCCGCGCCCATTCCTGGTCTGCCGCGTGGCATCCCGTGATGATTCCCAAAAGCGATAGAAGTTGAACCAGTTGTACGGATAATCGCGGCATGTAGCTGCCATCCACGCGGCGAAATGTTCGGCGGCATTTGCGAGATCTTCTTGGCGCATGCCGCGGCGCAAGACCAAAGGATCGGCGAACGGCTCGAACGCTACCAAATAGCGGCGAGGCCCCGTAAGGATGCCGGAGAAAAGCACCACGGGAACCTTGAGCAAGCTCGCGAGCAGGAAGGGGCCGATCGGCAAGCTCGCCGTGCCGCCCAGGAATGGCACCGTGACGATGTCATTCTCACCCGGCGCACGGTCAGCCAGAATTCCGACAATCTCCCCGCTAGCCACACTCTCCTGCACACGCAGCATCGTATCGGGGCGGCCGATCTCGATGATGTCCGCCGCCAGCACCGGATCGAGCGCCTCCAGCATGCGCGTCATGATCGCACCACGGGCACGGTACATCAGCGGCCGCACCCGTACCGGCGCGCTGCGGCCGACATCGCGCAAGACATCGAAGCTGCCGATATGTGCGCCGAGCAGGACACATCCCTGGCCGCGCTCGACGATGCGGCTCATGACGTCCAGTCCCTGCACCTCAATGTGGTATCCGGCGCGCCGGCCCGAGAGCAGGAACGCGCGGTCCAGAATGACTGATGCAAAGACGAAGATATGACGCAGCACGTCGCCGTTGGTCACAGCGCGCCCGAGAACCCGGCGAAGATAATCGCGCGAGGCGACCCGGGCGGATGGAGAGGTGAGAAAGCAGGTACAAGGTAATGGGGTAGAGCAGTAAGTGGCCGCTCCACCACCCGAGCGACCACAAGATACGAAACATGATGCGCAGCAGAGTGACGCTGCCGCGCTCGCGCTTTGTCGACCAGAGATTCGTCCGAGTTCCTTTCGATCTCGGTTGTGGCAGCAGCGCGTTCATGGGTCGCCAGGAAGCAGGCGGACGGCTCCACGGGCGATCGTCGTGCCAGCGACCAGGCAGGTGAATTCGATGCGCTCGCCGACGTCTTCAGCGCTATAGACCTCCACAAGCTGTCCGGGGGAAACGGCTGACGTGAATTTGGCTGAATGAATGCCGGCGACCGATGCACATGAGAATCGGCTGCACAGCAGCGCCGCGACCTCGTCCAGCAACACCACGCCGGGCACCACAGGCGTTTCAGGGAAATGCCCATCCAGGCACGCATCATTTGGTGCAACGAAGAACGTGCCGATCAGCGTCACCGACCCGGTTCCCCCATTGCTTCGCTGCGGTCAATCAGGGCGGAGACTGCCGCGCGAGGCAACTTCCCCGCTTCATTGCGCGGTAACGATTCGACGCAGATCATCCGGCGTGGCAGGAAGACCGGCTCGATCCGGCGGCGTAACTCGGCCAGCAGAACCTCTGGCGTACTTGTCGGGGCGACCACGAATGCGATCAGCCGCGCGTTGGTCCGCCGATCGAGATCGTCCGGTATGACGAACACCCCATCCTGCACGCCAGGCAGGCTCGTCAGGATTGCGTTCAGACCAGCAAGCGATGCACGCCGGCCTCCGAGCTTCACGATGTCGCTGCCGCGGCCCAGTAGGGCGAATTCAGTTGACGACCGGAGCTCTACCAGGTCGGCCAACGGATGAACCTCCGCGTGAGGCGCCTCGACCAGCACGCGTTCCGTTCCCGGTTCGGGAACTAGAGAAATCCGGTCGTAACGTGGTCCATAAGGGGCCCTCCACTGTGCGGCGGCTCGCGATCGAACCCACTTCGGTCGCGCCGTAGATCTCCAGCACCCTGGTCCGCCAGCGCCGCTCGGCCGCGGCCGCGACATCGGCTGGAAGCGGCGCTGTCGCGGAAATCACGCAACCCAGTGGGGGCCACACAATCTCGGCCTCCAATAGGCTGCGAATTTGCAGCGGCGTGGTTATCAGTAGTCGCGGCGCTGCCATGGATTGAAGCGCGTCCGCCACATCACGGGGATAGAACGCCGGCCCACACCAACTGGCGGCCTGCGTGTGCAAAGGCAGCAGGACAGTCGTCTCGAACCCATACATGTGCTGGGGCGGTACCGTGCCGATGACACCGGCTGGCCGGGCAGCCGTCATGCCAAAGCGCGCCCCGGCCACCCGGCTTCGCATCGCAAGAGCACCCCAGCTCTTGTGGAACCCGACCGGCTCGCCAGTGCTCCCCGATGTGAAGACGATGGCGGCCGGTCGGTCGATCGGAACCTCCACGTTGGGAGCCGCGCCGTGGTCGGGAGTGTCGGGTAGCGAGATGACGTACTGTTGCAACGGACTGTCCCGCATCACGGCTTCGGATACCGAAATGACGCGATCGAAACGGCGTGCCAGACTGGCCAAGGCTCCAGGCGATCGGTCACTGCTGAGCAGATTGATCGCGCCGCGCAGCACTGATGCCAGTAGCGTGACGGTGAAGCAGTATCGATCATGACAGAGATTGCAGATATAGCCGGCATCCGGGAGGTCGGCCGCCAAAGAGCTGACGTCGCGGAGCAGTCGCTTGGTGGTGAAATCTTCCTTTGCATTACGAAACAGCAAGGCATCGTCCGCCCGCTCAACCAGCGGCACGGTCGTTGCGGTGCTCTTGCTCATTCCCGGTTCTCTTCGATGTAGGCGGAGAGCGCGCGGAGAGACCGGAAAATCTGCCGATTATTTTCGTCATCGGCCCGCAGCTGTACCCCATAGCGTCGGGAGATCGCCAGCGCGAGCTCAAGTGCATCGATTGAGTTCGAGCCCCAGTCCATCCCTGAACAGGGGTGCCTCCGGATCTATAGCGTCGGCATCGACATCGAGCTCCAACGTAGTGACGATCAGTCCGGCGACTTCCTGCTCTAGGGGCGATTGCACCAATCCATGCTCCTCGACGGGGGCACCGGGTCATGGGTCCCCATACCGCAAGCAATAGCGTAGTTACAGGCGCGGCACTAGGGTATTGAGGTCTCCCGGCACCCACCAGTTCCGACGTCATTGCGGACCATGCTAACCTCGGTTCGTGGTCACGCACGCATTCACTCGCTGGTCGCCGTCACCGCTAATCCGCTCCTCCATCAGCTTGCACCTGCTGGCATTGCTGGGGCTCGGCGCATGGCCAGGCGGCTGGCCCTGGTTTGCGGGCGCGGTGGTTGCGAACCATGCGGCACTTACTGCATTCGGCTTATTGCCACGTAGCACTTTGCTGGGACGCAACATCATACGGCTGCCGGCGACAGCAGTTCGGAGCCGGCAGGTAGCACTGACGTTCGATGACGGACCACACCCAATAATTACTCCACAGGTCCTAGACCTGCTCGACCGGTGGGGACATGCGCGCCAGCTTCTTCTGTATTGGTGCCAGGGCCGCCGCGTACGCACCAGTAGTACGCGAGATACACAGGCGTGGCCACGACGTCCAAAACCATTCGGAGAACCACCTTAAGAATTTTGCCTGCCTGTCACCGTCTAGCCTCATTCGGGAAATTAGCACTGCGCAAACCAGGCTCGCTGATATTGTGGGAGTAGCGCCGTGCTTCTTCCGACCACCAATGGGGTTCCGAAGCCCATTTCTTGACCCCGTATTGGCGGACCTTGGCTTGCGTCATGTTTCCTGGACCCGGCGCGGGTATGATGCAGTCAGCCGCGACAGAGCGCGTGTCTTGGGTCGGCTTTCACGAAATCTGTGTGCCGGAGATATCCTGCTGCTGCATGACGGTCGGTCGACGACCGTCCTCGATGTGCTATCTGAATTGCTTCGACTAATGAGAGCCGCAGAACTTTCTGGAACGTCCTTGGTGATGGGCCTCCCCAAAGAAAATTCGCCCGGCCCGCGGCAAACACCGACGCTCACATAGTAGCTCCCATCGCGCACGAATATGCTATTCTCCCTTGCGCGAATCGGAGGATTTCCTGTGATCGGACGAACATTCGCGTTCGGGGCGGCTGTTATGCTCGCAGCATGTGGCAGTACAGAACCTGATCGAACCCAAGGTGGCGCAGCCGGGGGAGCTGCAACAGGAGCGACGATTGGCTTGATAGGTGGCCCTGTAGGGGTCGCTATCGGTGCTGTAATTGGCGGAGGGGCTGGCGCCCTCACTGGGACCTCGACGAAACCAAGTGACTTGAACCTTGGACCGCCACCCTGGAGCGACGCGGAATGAGCGGTGGGCACGCCACATTCTTGGTCAAGAATGGCCGCGTCACGCAGATCTTGTATTCGGGGGAGAAGAACGCGACATTCGCGCCCGACGCTTATTGCGCGCCGATCATGCGCACCTGCATCGCCAACCTGCAACAGACGCAGCCGGCCATGACCCAACTGGCCCCGAGTGCGCCGGTGCAGGGCCACAGCCAGCCGGCGGCGCCGCCCTGACGCGGCGTCGCCGCACGACACCCCGGTTGGGCGAGCCAGTATCGCTTTCCGCCTTGCGCCGGAAGAGATCTGATTCTGTTCTTTTCAAGAGGCATGGCTTTGAGATCGTCGGCACCACTCAAGTGGGCTCGTCGTCCCGCATCTTACCCATGCTGCGCTATGCGCCCTGCCGATGAAACAGCGCGCTCTCACTCATGCGACATAAGGTTGAGTAGATAGGATGGCCGCTTTGGGACCCGAAGCGGAAGCTCGAAGAGTGCCTGATAACCGCTCCTTCCTAACCTGAGCCTTCACGATGATGGCGAATGGTAGGGTTGGGTGAGAAGCAGACGCCCGATTGCTGAGTCGCGCTCAATAGAGAATGCAATAATTACGCGGTTTTCACTTGGGCTCTTAGTCAATAAATTTCCGTGAACCGATGATGCCAATCTCAGCCAGTCGTCGGGGGAGGCCCAAGGGAAATGACCATGAAAACTACGCTTCGTACCGCCATAATTGTGTTCAGCTCCGTCACCAGTTCAGCCTATGCTGGTGACGCACAATCCAAGGCTACAGGGTTCGCCTGCATCCCTGGCGAGCAGCTCTATCCGCGAGCTGCCGCACCGGCGCAGCGAACGGTTACCATGCAAAATGGTGCCGTGGCGCACACCTATTCGTCCAGAAGCCACAGTGGTACCTGGTTGTTCCAGCCGGACCACGACACCCGCGGAAACTGATCGCGCAGCCACAGTCTCGCGAGAGAAGGGCCCAGCATAGGTCAGCAGGCGATGAGCGCATCAGCCGCAACTGTTAACTCAGCGCCCTCGTCCGCGACGTATTGAAGGATAGTGGATGATGCGCCGCGTCATCATAACCGCTGCACTGACGCTGGTCGCGCTTCAGGCGGCGATCATTGCGCTGGCCACACCGCAGGTATCTACCCGGACACCACCGGCGATGTCGACGGCTTTGTTCCTTTGCCACGCGCAACAAAGCATTGATCAGAACTGCGCGGCGGCGTTAGCGAACGCGCTGGTCATCGAGCAGTCGCAACGTGACGCGACGACCACGGCCGACCGAAGCTGCCACACCAGCCCGAGAACATTCCCGAAAAGACCAGGAGCTCGTCCATGAGCGACGGACAGTGCTGGAACCAGGAGAATGGTATCCACTGGATGGAGAAAGATGGTCTTCGAACTCGTCATTCATCCGCCTTCGGCAAAAGGATACGTGCGATTTGCAGTGATCGATCATCGTGGCCCCAATCATCGTTCAGGCCGGCTCATTGGGTCGGGGACACTGGAGGACGTTGGAACAGCAAAGGAAGCAGCCGAAGGAATGGCAGAGCGCCTTGTGACGGCCAGACATCATTGATCCTGACCAGTTGCTGCAGCGTTTCCCCTGTCCCAGTGCACCGATCGAGTGCATCGGGTCGAGCATTCACCGCACCGCCAACGGCCGAAGCACCGGTCAGAACGGGAGGACACATCAGCTCAGGGCGCAATAGCACCGAGGGGATTACTCGTGAACGTCGCTTATATGTCCGCCATTTCTGCTCTCGCTGGTTCGGCGATTGGTGGAGTGGCTTCGATTGCGACGACCTGGCTGACCCAACATTCGCAGGATCGTTCCCAGCGTCATGCGCAATCGGTAGGTCGGAGAGAGAGGCTGTATGGAGATTTTATCGACGAAGCATCGACGTTGTTCATTGATGCTTTGACCCACGAACAGATCGATCCATCGAAGTTCGTGCAAATTTATGCGACTATCGGGAAACTCCGGCTGTTTGCGTCCGCCGAGGTTGTGTTGAATGCGGAGAAGGTCATGCGGGACATTGGTGTGGTTTACCACCTACCGAACCGGGATTTTACCAAGCAAGAGGCTCCACCGGAGGCTGACCTGAACATACTTCGGGCATTCAGCGAAGCCTGTCGCAATGATTTGCGCGATTGAGAACAGCGGTCAGCACCCGACCGTCCGATCCTTGGCAAAAGGGTTCTTGCGTGAGCTCCTGGGCGACGCTGAGCCGCGGGCGGCGCGGAGCATGTCAATGAAGGCGCGCAGACTGGCCGGCACCTGACGATGCCCAGGATAATAGATGAAGAATCCCTCGAACGATGGCGACCACTCCTCGAGCACTCGGACCAGTTGCCCCGAACGCAGGAACGGCTCGGCCAGAGCTTCGGGTGTGTATGCGATGCCTAATCCGTCAACCGCCGCGCGAGTGGCCAGATCAGCGTCGTTGACCATGACGCGCCCATTCACCGGAACCCGCCGCATCTTGCCACTCCGCACCAACTGCCACACCAATGTGCCACCTCCGGCCAGACGGTATTGAATGCAGCTTTGGCGGGTGAGATCGTCGGGGATACGCGGCGTTCGCTGACGCGCGAAGTAGGCCGGCGCGCCAACAAGGGCAATCCTCATCGGTCCGGTGACCCGGACGGCTATCATATCCGCCGCAGCGCGGTCTTGCGGGCCAACCCCAGCGTCGTATCCCGCCGCCACAATGTCGATAGGCGCATCGCCCACGTGAAGTTCGAGATGGACCTCCGGGTAAGTCGACAAGAAGCGATCCCATATCGGTACGACCGCCGCCGCCGCGGCCAGATGGTGCGTTGCATAGATTCTCAGACGCCCCGATGGACGCAGCCGTTCCTGGTTCAGATTCTCCAGGGCACCGGCGATTTGATCGATCGCCGGCCGAAGCTGCTGGAGCAGGCGTTGGCCAGCATCGGTGACTGATACGCTGCGCGTCGTGACGGTGCAGCAAACGCACCCCGAGACGCTCCTCCAGTTGACGCATCGAGTGGCTGAGCGCCGATGGCGTGACACCAAGACGCGATGCCGCGCCTCGAAAGCTCCGTTGATCCGCAACAGCGACGAATGAGGTCAGATTGGCCAGGTCGCCGCGATCCATTCGTGAAGTCTCCTCAACACCCTATGTAGCAAATATGGGATTTTCAGTGGTGCTTTTCACCGACACCTTGATGCTTCCGAGTTCGTGCGCTGAACGGGACGCGATGCCACCGACACGACATCTGTTTGGGCGCGCATGAAATCGGCCGCATAATGGAAGGAGCGACGGCTGTGAGCGTCGAAGCAACAACGCTATTGCGGCTGACGGCGGTGCGTTGAATTTCCACTAACGCCCGAGGCAACGCAGAAAGTGCTCAGCAGAGCACGGGCCGCGCTAGACGGTGCGCGGCATCTGACATCGAAGAGCGGATAAATCCGGTTCGGCCCTAAGGGTAGACCTGGATATGGATCGTCCGTCTCGACGATCGCGGAGGAATGCCATGAATCAGGCGCAAAGCACTCTATCCGATACACTCCGAAGCCAGTCGGTGAACTTGCTCGATTTTTGCTGGGATCTCGCTTTTGGTAACACGGCGGCCGAGGGAGCGCGTCATTTAAGTTCCAGGTCCATACATAGTGCGAGGCCGGCCCAAGCCAGCCCCACGACTTCAGCACCTCAAGCTGCCTAGATCGGTGTCCGCCTGGCAGCTCCCTTGCCCGTTTCCTCGACCATGGATTCAGTTGTGACCTAGTTGGTGGCTCTAGACAGGTTGCCCGCGACCGCCCGAGGCGGCGCCATGCCAACAAACCGGTTGTGTCCCGCGTCAGTTTTGGCCTGCCGGATGAGTTCATTCATCGGCGTTGGCGGCGAACCCATGCAGCCTTCTTGCTGCCAAATAACGAAAGCTGTGCCGGTGTTGCCCTCAGCGCCGGCGCTGCCCTCAGCGAGGGCAGCGCCCGTCCTCATGGCCAACGCAGTCATCGCCACAAGCATCGTACCCATAATGGCGCGAGGTATGGTAGTCATGGACGTTCTCCTATGAAACATCGCTATTGCGGTTTGCAGGAGCTACACCTTCATCGCGATCCAGCTCTGCCAGCGAGAAATGTTGCTGCGGTCGGCACTTGATTAGATCGACTAATCTGAAAGGAGTGTTCGGCTGAGCCAAAGAATGCGAGAAACAAAGTTCACTGAGCTGGCCAGCTTCGCCGCGATCGCCGAGCGCGAGAGTTTTGTAAAGACTGCCGCAGCACTTGGCGTTTCAGTCTCAACTCTGAGCCATACACTGCGGTCGCTTGAGGAGCGGCTGGGGGTCAGATTACTCAATCGGACGACACGCAGCGTCGCCCTAACCGAGGCGGGCGAGCGCCTGCTCGGTCAGATCCGCCCCGCGCTCGAACAGCTTGAGACGGCGATCGAGGCCATCAACATCTTTCGCGACCGGCCGGCAGGTACGCTACGAATCCACGCCCACAGTCTTGCCGTCGGAATGGTGATCAGTCCTAGCCTGGCGGCGTTCCATGCGAAATATCCAGACGTCACACTCGATATCACCGTTAATGATACGACGCCTGATATCGTGGCCGGCCATTTCGATGCGGAAGTCACGGGAGAGCAACGCATCGAGCGCGATATGATCACCACCCGTGTTTCGCCTGCATCGCGGTTGATCGCGATCGCTTCGCCGGACTATCTATCCCGCTGTTCCCACCCGGAACTGCCGCTGGATCTGCACCAGCATAATTGCATCCGGTACCGCCTGAGCACCGGCGCCATCTACCCCTGGCTATTTGAAAAGAATGGCGACAAGCTGGAGGCTGTGGTGAAGGGAGCAAGGTGGGGGAGGGTTCTCCGGTTTTCATATTTACTACCCAAGCCGCCGCCAAATTCCGCTGCCATTGAGGGTGTTCATCGATTTCTTGCGCAAGCGGTTGCCGGTCTCCTAAGTCGCGCGATCGATTACTGAGGCTCGCTCAACATCCCATGCAATAGATATCGATTTTTATCGGGGCCATTCCTCACCAAATTGGCGCCATACGAATTCGGACGCTGAAGGATGTTGTATGCCCGCCGACACGACATTGGATTTGCCCGCGGAAACCGCCGAATTGCCGGGTGTGTGCCGCGACTTACCACACCGGCAGCAGCCGGAGCGGTCAGCCGAGATCCCCGCTGTCGTGCCCGAGAAGGCGCGACGGCCGTCACGCCGGCGGTTCATGCGTTGGGCAATGTTTGCACTGCTGCCGCTCGCACTGATCGGCGGAGCCTACCGGTACGTCACAGGCGGCCAGGTGATGTCGACGGATGATGCCTATGTCAATGCCGAGACGGTTGGCATCTCGACCGACGTCTCGGGCATCGTCCAGCAGGTCAACGTCAAGGAGAACCAGCACGTCGATAGTGGCCAGGTTCTGTACCGCCTGGATACCCGTCAGTTTCGGATCGCCGTCGACAACGCCAGGGCCAACCTCGCACAGACGGCGCTGATGATCGCATCAATGAAGCAGGATTATGGGCGCATGCTGAGCGATGTCACTGCGCAACAGGCGCAGGTTGCGCTCGATCAGGCGAGCTATGATCGCAACGCGTCGCTGGTGGGTACCGGCGCCGTGTCCAGAGCCACCTACGACCAGTCGCGTTACACGCTCGAAGCCGATAAGGGCAAACTCGAGTCACTGCGCCAGCAGGCCGCGGTGCAGCTTGCAAAGCTTGCCGGCAATCCGGACATTCCCGTGGCGCAGCACCCGCAGTTCTTGCAAGCCAAGGCGTTGGTTGACGAGGCGCAACGCCAAGTTGATGACGCCGTCGTCAAGGCGCCTTTCGCCGGCATTGTGACGCAGGTGTCCGCAATAGCGCCCGGCAAGTATCTCGCCGCCTCGACAACCGCCTTCTATCTTGTCGCCACGGATCACGTCTGGGTCGACGCGACCCCGAAAGAGACCGAGTTGACCTATGTGCGGTCTGGCCAATCCGTCGCGGTGACGGTCGACACTTATCCGGACGCGGTATGGCACGGTGTCGTTGAAAGCGTCAGCCCAGCGGCAGCGCAGCAGTTCGCACTCCTGCCCGCGCAGAACACCAGCGGTAACTGGGTAAAAGTCGTGCAGCGGATCCCGATGAGAGTGCGCGTCGACACGAACGAGAAGAGCCTGTCTTTGCTGCGCGCCGGCATGAGCGTCGAAGTCGATGTCGATACCGGTCACGCGCGCGGCTTGCCGCACTTCCTGACCGCATTGTTGGGCCTCGGTCCGAAGGTCGCGTGATGCCTGAGGGGCGCGCGCCAGATGGCACCAACCGAACGGCGATCACCGTATGCGTGATCCTTGCCACCCTCATGCAGGCGCTCGACACGACCATCGCCAATGTCGCGCTACCCTATATGCAGGGCAGCGTCTCAGCGAGCCAGGATCAGATCGACTGGGTGCTGACCTCATATATCGTCGCTGCCGCGATCATGACACCGCCCACGGGCTTCCTTGCCGGGCGGTTTGGCATCAAGCGCCTGTTCCTTGTCTCCGTCGCCGGTTTCACCATCGCGTCGATGCTGTGCGGCATGGCGCAATCCCTGGTGGAGATCGTGTTGTTTCGGATCCTGCAGGGCTTGTTCGGCGCCGCGCTCGTCCCGCTCTCGCAGACTGTGCTGTTCAACATCAATTCGAAGGAGCGGCAGGGATCGGCGATGGCGCTGTGGGGCGTTGCAGTGATGGCCGGCCCGGTTCTTGGGCCGGTGCTCGGCGGCTGGCTGACCGAGGCCTATAGTTGGCGCTATGTTTTTTACATCAATCTGCCGATCGGTGCCCTCGCATTTCTGGGCATGACGACTTTCCTGAAGGAGACACCACGGAACGCTACGACGAACCTGGATTGGTTCGGGTTTGGCACCCTAAGCCTGGCGATCGGCGCCATGCAGGTCGCGTTGGACCGCGGCGAAGAGAAAGACTGGTTCGGCTCCGGCGAGATCATCATTGAAGCCGTCATCGCTGTCTCTGCACTCTACCTGTTCCTCGTGAATACCTTCACTGCGCGCGAGCCCTTCGTACGGCCGGCTCTGTTCAGAGATCGAAACTTCACCGCCGGCATCCTCTTCGTTGCGGTCGTCGGCCTCACCTACTACGCCTCCTTGGCGCTGCAGCCTCCCTATCTTCAGAATCTCATGAATTACCCGATCGTCACGGCGGGCCTCGTGTTAGGACCTCGGGGCGTTGGCACGATGGCCGCCATGATGGTCGTCGGGCGATTGGTCGGGCTTGTCGATACGCGGATTCTACTCGGCACCGGCCTGGGGCTTACGGCGTGGTCGTTCTATGCGATGACCGGCTGGACACCGGATGTTTCGCAGACCACCATCATTCTGGTGGGGGTGATCCAAGGCATTGGTCTCGGCTTCATCTTCGTGCCACTCAGCACGGTCACTCTGTCGACGCTGTCGAACGAGCAACGGGCGGAAGGCGCCGGCCTCTACAGCCTGTCGCGCAACATCGGCTCCAGCATCGGTATCTCTGTGGTGAACAGCCTGTTGACACAGAACACGCAGGTCAACCACGCCGACATCGTGCAGCACGTCACCGCCGTCAATCGGATCTTCGCCGACCCGGGTACCGCGCGGTTCTGGAATCCGTTTACGGCGGCCGGACGCGCCGCACTCGACGCCATGATCACGCAACAGGCGCAGATCATTGCCTACATCGACGATTACAAGCTGTTGATGATTGCGACGCTGCTGGTGCTTCCGCTGCTGATCGTCTTCCAGCGGACGCCCGATAGTGGCGGAAAGGAACACGCGCCGGTAATGGAATGACAGCTGGTCCCCACTGCTCGTCGAATTCGTCAGACGACACGATGGTTGGATAACCTCGAACCTCCGCAGCAGACATCGAGCAGCTACCGCCAAACCTGGCCGAATGTCTCATCCGAGCCTCGGCGAACCGGCCCGGACACCGCGTTGGACGCAAACGCCGACTCTGGCTCTACCCCGATCATACCCACGTTTCCACCAGGAACCGCGCCGACCCGTACCCTTGGTATGCGGCGGTAGTCATTGCTCCACGGCACGCTGGTAGGATGCCCATCTGACAGCTCAGCCAGCTCACACTGGTCAAGGAAGTCGGTCCTCAGGTACGGTTCTCTCAGCCATGACCGATATAATCCATCCGACCGCCATCCACTGTCAGCACCTGTGCGGTGATGAAGCCCGCATCCTGCTCGACCAGGAATCCCACAGCAGCCGCGATGTCCTCCGGCGCGCCAACCCGGCCAACCATGGTGCGCTCGCTCATCGACGCGACGCGTTGCTTGAATGCCTCCTCAGTCGCGCCACGCCACGCCATGTCGGTGACTATCCATCCCGGGCAAACAGCATTCACGGTGATACCGGACCGTCCGAGTTCCATCGCGAAGCGGCGCGTCAAAATCAACACCTCGGCCTTGGTCGCCGCATAGAACGTGGTGCCCGGTAGCGCTGTGCCAATGGCGGCATTGGACGCGATATTGACGATCCGACCATAGCCACGCCCTTTCATTCCAGGCATCACCGCGCGCACAGTGTGGATCAGGCCGTTGACGTTCACCGCACGCATGCGTTCCAGTGCCGTCGCGTCGTAGCTCTCCAGCGTGGCCGGGGTCGAGATACCGGCGTTGTTCACCAGGATCGACACTGGTCCTAGCTCCGTCTCCACCTCAGCGAACATTGCCGCGACCGCCGCTGGATCAGCGACATCGGCCTGTAGCGTGGCGGCCCGGCCGCCAGCGGCGATGATCTCCGCGCGCAAAGCTTCAGCCTCGGCCGCGCGCGCCATGTAGTTGATGCCCACTGCAACACCACGCGCGGCGAGCCGGCGAGCAATCGCCGCCCCGATCCCGCGAGAGCCACCAGTCACGACTGCCACTTGCCCGTTCCTAGCCATGCGCGCGACCTTTCTGCCCGGCATAAATGCCACAGCATCATAACAGGGACTCCGATTACGCGCATGGGCTCGTCATTCTGGCGCACTGCGTCACGAGATTACCACTCGCGCACACCTGATCGGCGGGTTTTCCGGTTTGTGTCACGGCGCACGCCTTAGCTCTAGCATCGGGCTTGGCGTTCCAGTCGGCGGCCCGACCGTCGCCAAGGCCAGTGACCAGTATGTGACCGGCCCTGATCTCCGCGCCGCCTGACTACCAGCAGCATTGGTCGCAATACCGTCTGAAGTCGCCGCGGGTGGTCAGCGGATGGCGGTGGCCGCTTCGGCTCCTACCGGGTTACCAGCGCCAAGCAGGGGCGTACTCGAGCCACCTTGCATGGGCCGTGTTACCGAATATGCCGGCCGTCATGAAGCTGCTCGCGAAGAGGGCGGAAGAGGCGTCCGCCAATGGCGGATGGTGTATCGATTGGCTTGGCGGCCTTGCTTATCCATGCCGGCACAACCCGTAAAGATGAACTCCGTCGTGCGCGCCGGAGTTCCGACACAGATGAGTCCACTGTCAAAATTCCACGTTGGCTTTGAACCCGAATACGGCGGCGTTGCGGATATTAGATTGAGCGTTCGGCCGGAAGACGTATTGGAACTCCGGCCGAAAATCCACGCCGCGATATACGTGGATATTGTAGTTGGCCTCCAGAATCATTTCGTGTCCCTGGATGCCGGTTGCCGAATTGCTGACGGGCAGACCCAACTCCGCCTGCTGGGCCTGCACCTTGCCTAGGGCGCCGCTCATCGAGAAGTAGGTGAACAGCAATCCCATGGCGTCTTCCGGACGGGCTTGCCAGAAGCCTTGGTCCAACAGACCAAAGATGTATTGCTGCCCGTAGACGACCCTATCGGCATTGTTGTTGACAAACCCAGCGAGCACTATGATGCCGCCCTGGTCGCCTTTGCCATTGCGCACCAGCATCTGATCCGCGAGTGCCCAGAACTGTGTATTACCCCGGTTGTATGTGGTAGGCATCCCAGGCAGCGCGCTGGAAAAGCTTTTGAAGCGCGAGGAATTGTAGCCAAAGCCCAGGACGTAATGGCCAGGTATTTGATCGGCGCCCAGCTTGGGCTCGTAGCCAAGTTGGATCGGCACGTAGACGCCGCCTGACTGTGGCACGTCAAACTCGAACCCGGTGCGATCTTTGTCGCCGTAGAGACCCTCATTCACCTCATAGGCGCCCGCCACGACATAGATATCGGGAACAGGCCTGATGCGGATCCGGCCGCCCCATGTCGCGTCGGGGAAAGCACTGTGTCCGAAATCAGCAGCAGGCAACGCTTTTGGATCGCCGCACAGCGCGTTGTTCATGTAATTGCAGTAGAGCGGTGAGCTGGCGAAGTCGTTCTCGACGTTCATCCAGCCACCCGCGAGGTCGAGCATACCGCCGTATAGCTTTTCCTCTGCATAGGCAGAGACAAGGTGAACTGCCACATTCCCGCCGGCGCCGAAGATCTCCTGCACGGGTGAAACATTGTCGCCGAACAACTCACTGTCACTGGCGCCGGAGCGATTAACGAAGATGACATGCGTGGAGAGGCCCGTTGCGCCCGCCAGCTTCTGCCAATCGACGTCAGCCTGAAAGGCGATCTGGTTCGCGGAGGTAGCTCCCTGTTTCGTGCCCGCCGCTGACATTGCCCGCAAATTCAGCGGTGGCATTCAGCCGCAGGTAGATACCGTGGTTTTCGAGATACGAGCGAACATCCCAGGGATCTCCTAGCAGGTGTTCAACGTCCGGCGGCGAGTAGGCCGGTGTATTCGCATCAAAGGGATATATGACCAATTGGGAACCGGGGTTGCTGTTGGTCTGGGCGGCAGTGGGCAATGCCACAGCCGAACAGGTCAGCAGCATCGCGGCGAAAGTGCACCTCATAACGTTCTCGGCTTTGCTGCCCTTAGCGGCGTGCGGCCTCAATCGAGTGCTGCCTCAATGCCGATGCGCGGCGATCGGATCGATGTCGTCCATGTCACACGCCTTCGGGTGCTCAGGTGCGCTCTCTCGGACCGTCACTGCGGGAGGCTGTACGCGATCACGTAGTCGCCGACCTTCGTACCAAAGGAGCCATGTCCACCTGCGGCAGTGACGACATATTGCTTGCCGTCGATGGCGTAGCTCATGGGCGTCGACTGTCCGCCGGCCGGCAGCCGATCCTCCCAGAGCTGGTCGCCATTGCGGACGTCGTAGGCACGAATGTAGTAGTCCTCCGTCGAGGTCAGGAACGTCAGCCCGCCGGCCGTGACCAGCGGCCCACCTAGGCTGGGGACGCCCATCCTGATCGGAACCGGCAGCGGCGCCACGTCCTGGATCGTGCCGTTTCGATGCATCCACACGATCTTCATTGTCGTCAGATCGAGCCCTGCCATGAAGCCCCAGGGCGGACGCTTGCAAGGCAGGCCGATGGGAGACAGGAACGGATGCAGCACCACGCCGTACGGGGTTCCGTACATCGGTTGGACGCCCACCTCGCTGCCGGGGGGGTGCTTGGCGTTCGGGGCCGACGGGTTGTCTGGACCCCGCGGCAGGAGCTTCGACACGAAGGGAATGGCGATTGGGTTGGCGATCGCTATCTGCCGCACTGGATCCACCGCGATGCCGCCCCACTCGAACATCCCAAGATTGCCCGGAAAGACCAGCGTTCCCTGCAGCGAGGGCGGCGTAAACGTGCCTTCATAGCGCATCTGGTGAAACATGATGCGGCAGGCGAGCTGATCGAAGATCGTCGCACCCCACATATCAGCGCCGGTCAGGTTATTCTCTGGGCGGAACGTCAGCTCGGAGAACGGCTGGGTGGGTGCGACATGGTCGCCCGGCGCCGCGCGCTGCGGCACCGGGCGCTCGGGCGCTGGCACGATGAGCCGCCCGTTGCGACGGTCCAGCACGAAGAGATTGCCGGTCTTGGTGGGCTGGATAAGGCCGGGAACAATGCCGTCGCGCGTCGGAAGGCTCACCAGTGTCGGCTGGGATGACAGGTCCATGTCCCAAAGATCGTGGTGGACCGTCTGGTACGACCACGCGCGCTTACCTGTATTGATATCAAGCGCAACGATCGCGCTCGAATACCGCTCCGCTGCTGCGTCGCGATTGCCGCCCCAGATATCGGGCGTCTGAACGCCCATCGGCATGTAGACGAGCCCCAACGCGGGATCGTATGACGCTGTGATCCAGGAGTTCGCCGAATTGTTGGTGTAGTGGTGCGTTGCCGAGGGAAGCTCGTTCTCATCAACGTTACCGGAATCCCATGCCCAGACCAGTTTTCCTGTGTAAACGTCAAAGCCGCGAATCACACCAGATGGCTCCTCGGTCGAATAATTGTCGGTGACCGCGGCGGCGACGACGAGGATGTGATCACTCACCACTGGCGGCGAAGTCGGCTCGAAGAAGCCAGGACTCTTGATTCCCATGCCCTGCTGTAGATCGAGCGTGCCGTGATCGGCAAAACTATCGCATGGCGTGCCCGTATCAGCGTTGACAGCGATCATTCGACCATCGTTGACCGGCAAAAATATTGTCCGCCGACAGTTGCTGGGCGCTGGCGCGCCGGTCGTATCGAGTGCACCGGGCGGTGTCTCGTGATAGGAGACGCCGCGGCAGGTCAAATGCTGAAAGGTCGGGTCGTCGTGGATGTTCGGGTCGAATGACCAGCGCAGTTTGCCGGTTTTGGCGTCAAGCGCGAAGAGACGCTGATGTTGCGAGCAAAGATAAAGCGTGTCGCCGACCTTGATCGGTGTGACCTCAAAGGTCGTTTCGATCGGGTCGTTCGACCCCGGCAGGTCGCCGGTTCGGAACGTCCAGGCGACCTTCATAGTCTTCACATTATCCGGTGTGATCTGACCGAGTGGCGAGTAGCGCTGGCCGAACTGAGTACGTCCATAGGCGCGCCAATCCTCATTGGGCTGCGCCGCATCACTGCTCTGCTGCGCAGGACCGGATACGGCGGCGGCAGTGGCCATCGTGCCGTCGATGTCGTGGTAGGTGGTGGTGAGGCCGATCGCCAGCACAACCACACTCGCGGCAACCCCCGCCCAGAGCGGCAGGGTCGCGGCCCACTGGTACGGCCGCGTCACAGTGACGTCGCTGCCGAGATCGCGCACGATCCAGGGAGAGAGCAACCACAGGCCGAGAGGGAATACCACGTCGCCACGCGCGGCGAGCGGCCACCAGTCGAAGCCGATCTCGCTCACGGCCCATGCCAGAGTACCGATCAGCACGGCGGCGTAGACCCACAATGCCGCGCGATGCCGGACGATGAGCAATATACCGGTGATCAGGATGCCGAGTTCGGCGATGAGGTAGTAAAGGGACCCGCCGAGTGCGGCGAGCCATGCACCGCTGCCGGCTAGCGAAAGCCCGATCAAGGCATAGACGATCCCAGTAACCGTAATGACGAGGCGTGGCCGAGACGAAGCGGGCATGACGACCTCCTGTCTTCAGTGCAGGCTTTGATGCGGACCGTAGGGAGCCTGCGGCACTGACGTTCAATGGCACATTGACGGTGTTCTTGCGGTCGTGTGTTACCACCCTCGGCCAGAATGATCGGGCTCCTCGCCGGGCCGATCGGTTCGTACCGCTTGCGCAGTGTAGAAAGGCCAATTGTGCATCGAGGCGGCTAGTTCCACGCCCGTGAGGCCCGCACCTATCAGCGCGCGTGCAGGATCGAATCTCATAGGTCACCTCGGTTCGTGCTGCTTGTCATTTGGATCCCCCCGTGAATGCCGTCGCCGCTCAGTGGCGCCCACGTTGACCT
>CAVWWB010000013.1:0-234308 GCA_963758595.1 uncultured Alphaproteobacteria bacterium | reverse complement strand
AACTCCGGCCATCTACCCGGCGAATTCAGGCCGACCGCCCAGAGAATGTTGGATCCCGGTTCCTTTCCCTGCTCCATTCGGCTCCCCTCCAAACTTTCTCCGCCTTTTCGGGACCGCGAAAAAGCCCCACTGCCGCAGGCATTCGCAGATCAGGCTTGTGGTTTCTGTGCCGGAACGTTACGGTAAATCGATCTCTGAGCGCCGATTTGTCTCCGATGCTTGAGAGTTGGCCATTTTACTCTACAAGCTTTTTTCTGAGCGTTTTCAGTAGGCTAGGATCGTTGTAGGCCGGAAAGGTCGGTATCCCTTTCGCCTCCTGACTGCCATCGAAGCGGACTGCGCAACCGACTGCTTCGGCCCCAACGTCGTGCTGGCCATCAGCATTTGCTGTTGCCACAAGGCGGATGGCTGCGCTCTGGTTTGAGCGCCGAGAGGGCTGGCTAGGCGTTGACTAGCTCTCTAGGACGTAGCTGCCTGGTGCGTCCTGCAGTGGCGGATGCAGTCTACTCCCCAAGGAGGGGGGCCTCCTCTTGGCACCAGAGCGGGCGGCGAGCCAGGCAGCCCAGTCCGTCCACCAGCTGCCTTCGTGTCGTTGCGCAGACTTACGCCATCGGGCCGGCGTGTCCGCTGCATCGTCGTTGGTCCAGTAGCTGCCCTTCCCGCCTGGCGGATTGATGATGCCCGCAATGTGACCACTCGAGGCGAGCACGTAGCGCGTTTTTCCAGCCAAGAGTTGCTGAATGCGCCATGCCGCGTCCCAGGGCACGATGTGATCCTTCTCCGCGCCGACGGCATAGATATCCAGCCGTATCTGTCCCAGGTCGAGTGGGACACCTTTGAGCTGAACCTTACCCGGGTTGATCAGGTTGTTCTCCACATAGGTGTTGCGGAGATACCAGCTATGGGCTGCACGCGCCATGCGGGTACCGTCGCTATTCCAGTAGAGCAAATCGAACGCGGGCGGCTTCAGGCCCAGTAGGTAGTTGTTCACAACGTTGGACCAAATCAGGTCGTTGCTGCGGAGCAGGTTGAACATGTTGGACATCTCGCGGCTGTCGAGATATCCGCGCTCAAGCATCTGCTGTTCGATGAAGTCCACATGGGATTCACCGAGGAACACCGCCGTGTCACCCACTCTCGAGAAGTCCTGAAGCGACACGATGAAAGTCGCGGCACCAAACTGTTCATCGTCTCTGGCAGCCAACCACGCAAGCGCCATCGCGAGTAGGGTGCCACCGATGCAGTATCCCATGGCGTTCAGCGTCGGACTCTTGGTGATCTCCTGGACCACATCACGCGGAGCGAGCAGCCCGAGATCCAGATACTCCTCGATAGTCGTGTTCTCCATCAAAGCGTCGGGGTTGCGCCAGGACACCATGAAGACGGTAAAGCCCTGTTCGGTCAGGAATTTGACCATGCTGTTCTGAGGTTGCAGATCAAGGATGTAGAACTTGTTGATCCAAGGCGGGATGATGAGCAGCGGAATCTCGTGAACGGACTTACTTCGTGGTTCGTACTGGATGAGTTCAATCAGCTTGTTCTGGTAGACGACCTTGCCAGTCGACACAGCGAGGTTGTGACCTGGCTGGAATGCCGTGGCATCAACCATAGTAAGCTTGCCCTGCTGCACATCGCCAAGCAGGTTGCGCCAACCGTCGGACAGGCTGGCGCCGCCTGTCTCGAGCGCCCTCCGCAAGGCGACTGGGTTGGATGCAAAACTGAGAGCTGGACTTGTCGCATCTACAAACTGCCGCACGTGAAAAGTAAGCCATTGCCGTTCGCCATCGGTTAGAGGCTCGGCTTCGGCCGCCAGCCCAAGCAGCCATTCAGACGCCAGCAGGTACAGCTCCTTGAGCGTGCGATAGCCGGGATTGTGTTGCCATTCCGGTGCCGCAAAGCGCTTATCCTCCGCCGCCGCTTCCCGCGGTGGCGCAGGCTGCAGTCCAAGACAGCGCAGAGCGGCGTCGTTCCATATCTCGAACGCGGATTTCCAAGCTCGGAGATTGATATCCACCAGCTTGGCGGCTGCACTCTCTGGCTTACTGACTTGGTATAGCCAGAGCGTCTGTAGGGCGCGAGAAATTTCGCCCCAGTCTATAGGGATGACCTGATGCAGAGGGTTCGAGTTGAAGGCGCCCTCCGCTATTCGCGCGAGGGGGTGACTACCCATCGCATCGGCGAGTTGACGTATCCCATTCCCTGAGGGCAACACCTCACGCGCATCGCGTGCTTTGATATCGCAGGCCATGTTCTGGTTCCTTGCATGGTGCTTGGCCGGCTGCAGCCCCGCCCGCCCGCTGGGAGCCTGGCTTTCTTTAGTCCATCAAGAGGGAGGGCCGCCCTTACGGGCGGCCGAAGCATGAAGAACTGTCTCTGTTGTCACCTCTGGGTGCCGGTGCCGCCGACGCGTGCAGCTATCTCGCGCTGGCGATCGCGGTCGCTCGCTGGAACGTCCTTGGGCAGATTGCCTTGGTCGACCCGGGTTCTCCCGCTGCTGCTCAAGGCTCCGGTATGTTGGCCGCCTTGCCGGGCAATGCCGCTCAACGCACGGCCGGCCAGAGGTGACTGACGTCCTTTTGCCATGTCACCAAGAGAGACCACACCCACCAACCGCTTTTGCCGGTTCATGACTGGCAGCCGACGCACTCGCTGCTCGGCCATATTTTCCGCCACATGCTCCAGGTCTTCATCCTCGAAGACGTAGCGGACATCAGCCGTCATCACATCACGTACCTTGGTTTGCCCAGGGTCGCGACCTTCAGCGACCAGACGCACCGTGACATCACGATCGGTCAGCATGCCAATCAACCGATCGCCCTCGGCGACGGGCAGGATGCCGGTGTCGGCTTCGCGCATTATCTGCGCCACCTGCCGCACATTGTCATCTGGACCGATCAGCTTCACCTCCCGGCTCATAACGTCGGCGACGCACTCCGATCGCTCTTCACCGTTCTGGCGCTGCTGCTCTCGCTCCGACATGCGTTGCTCAAGCGGCTGCAAAGTCTGTTCCGCCGTTTGACGAACAGCGCGCACGAGCGTCGTGCTTCCGTCCAGCAGCGCATGAAGATATTGCTGCGCGAACCGATGCTGTAGCTCCAGCAGGGCAACAGGCCCGGACATCTTAAACAACTGTTCGGTTGCCCGCAGGTTGACCTCCATGACCCGCTCGACTGCGTTGCTCACACTGAGCGCGACATCCTGCAGCCTTCCGCCGCCCAGTCCCGGCAACTGCATGAGCGTTCGCCAGTCTTGCACCGTTTCCTGCAGAACCTGGGCCATTCTGCTGACGCCTTGATCGAAGTCGTTCGCCACATCGTGGGCGAATTTCTGCTGCATGCCGGCGACCTGCTGTGAGCCTCGACGTGCTGTTTCACCTGCAGCATCTCCCAGGTGCCGTATTGTCTCGGCCCTCGCTGCTGCCGTCCGCTCCGCAATATCGGTGGCCGAATGCCCCGCGTCCGCCCCCCGCCGTGCGCCCTCCTCGATGGCGCCGGTAGTCCGTTGCGCAGCACTCGCGATAGCTGCACGACCTCGCTCCTGTGCGGATTTCGCATTGCTGTCGGTAATCTCTGCCATTATCTACTCCAATCGTTGCTGATGACACCTGACTTGGACGCGAAATGACCACATCACCCCGCAGGGGTGCCACTCAGCCATTTCTGAAGGTGCCAGACAGATTTCGACTGAACTCCGGGTGCTCGTGCGTTCTGGCTCCGCAGCAACCACCTTCAAATACGGGTTCGTCGGCGACACCAGCCGTGGGTTTCCTGAACGGCGTCGCTGCGCCAACCTACCACGAGCCGTGTGGTTGCATATAGCTTCCGCGAAAATTTCAGGCGTGTTTCGCGATGAAGCTAATTCCTTCTGATGCATCACCGAGCTGAGCAATTTAAAACTCTAGGAGCCTCGATCCTAGGCGGACTGTGACTGTCCGGTATAATCTAGCCGATTATGTGCTGATACCGAGGTGCATCAGCGGGCCTCGCCGCGATGGATGATGCCTAAAGCCAACGTCCTGCATGCATGGGCTTTTCGTAACGGACGTCCCGGCTGATGGCAACACGGCCCCAACCGCGCCGCTTATCGGTGAGCGCGTGGCGAAGTGGAGCGGTGATCGATGTCTTCCATTCGGCCGT
This sequence comes from uncultured Alphaproteobacteria bacterium, assembly GCA_963758595.1. GTDB lineage: Bacteria > Pseudomonadota > Alphaproteobacteria > Acetobacterales > Acetobacteraceae > JAMXLO01. The sequence goes on along the minus strand of CAVWWB010000013.1, from coordinate 230,172 downwards.
TGCCGATTTCGGTGTCATCGCCGGCTCAGCCAAACCGCCCCCCGAGGAACTCGCAGACAGAGCGTTTGACGCGTCAACTCGCAACGGGTACCGCCAGTTTGATTATCGGATCCGCGCCAAGGAGTTGGACGGAGACCAGCAGATGCGGTCGCGGCAAAGTACTCGTTCGCCGCGCAAACACTGTTGCTGAGGGCGATGATCGATTTCTCGCTCACGCAAAGCCGGGCGAGCCGCTATGGACATGCTGCCCGCCATCTCCGCGATTGCGCGAGCCTCGCTTCGGCGATCCAGGATTACGTCTGCTCCGAAAGCCACGACGCCTACGTCAACTGGCTGCGCCGAGATCATCCCAGGAAAACGGCCTTCTGGAGTAGGGTCTCGTAACATCGGCTAGCACTGCTAACGGGCGTTTGGGTCTGCACGCGCATAGGCCAACTGGAACTCAAGCCGAGGAGCCGGACCGCTAACGCCTCCCCACTAAGAATCCTGCCTGGGCGGGCCTTGGGCAGATCGTCGGTCCCTGGCGCGTTGAGGGGTTGAAGGGACTCTCGCTTCGGTCCCAAGCTCGCCGCCACACCTTGCCGCCTTTGATCGCACTCCCGAGACCGTTTCCAGGCCATGTCCGCATCGCCGGCTTCCAATCAGCCCGACCGTGAGGTGCTCGCTGGCATCGTGGAGCGGGTCACCTTCCACAACGCCGAGACCGGCTTCTGTGTGCTGCGGGTCAAGGCGCGCGGCCATCGAGACCTCGCGACCATCGTCGGCCATGCGGCTGCAATCTCGGCCGGCGAGTGGATTACTGCGTCTGGCGACTGGGTCAACGACCGCACGCATGGCCAGCAATTCAAGGCGCGCTTCATGCGCACCTCGGCTCCGAGTTCTGTCGAGGGGATCGAGACGTATCTGGCATCCGGCATGATCCGCGGCATTGGCCCGGTCTATGCCAGGAAGATGGTCAAGGTATTCGGGGAGAAGGTATTCGACATCATCGAGCTGGAGCCGGATCGATTGCGCGAGGTCGATGGCATCGGCCCGCTCCGCGCTCAGCGAATCACCGCAGCCTGGGCAGAGCAGAAGATCGTTCGCGAGATCATGGTGTTCCTGCACAGCCACGGCGTTGGCACCGCACGCGCTGTTCGAATCTACAAGACCTATGGCGCCGATGCCATCCAGGTCATGACCCAGAACCCATATCGGCTGGCCCGCGACATCCGCGGGATCGGCTTCAAGACCGCCGACGCGATCGCGATCAGGCTCGGCATCGAGAAGACAGCAGTGATCCGGATCCGCGCGGGGATCTCGTACGCGCTCACCGAGGCGATGGCCGAAGGCCATTGCGGTTTGCCTACCGAGGGATTGGTGCCGCTTGCCTCCGCTTTGCTTGAGATCCCGAATGAACTGGTCTTGACGGCACTCGATCTCGAACTCGCCGATGGAACGGTAGTCGCGGACAAGGTTGAGGGAACCGCCTGCATCTTCCTGGGCAGCCTATACCGGGCGGAGCAGGTTGTGGCGGAGCGCCTCCGTCGTCTGATGGATGGACCTTTGCCCTGGTCCTACATCGATACAGCGAAGGCTCTGCCCTGGATCGAGCGGAGGACCGGCTTGGCGCTCGCCGAAAGCCAGACTGCGGCTGTTCGATTGGCCCTGCGATCGAAGGTCCTGGTCATCACCGGCGGACCAGGGGTCGGCAAAACCACCATCGTCAACGCCATTCTGCGAATCCTGGCGGCCAAGGGAGTACAACTCCTGCTCTGCGCGCCGACCGGTCGAGCCGCCAAGCGGATGACGGAAGCTACTGGCTTCGAAGCCAAAACCATTCACCGGCTGCTTGAGGTCGACCCGAAGACCGGCGGGTTCAGACGCGGCAGCGACCACCCGCTCGAATGCGACCTGTTGGTCGTCGACGAAACGTCGATGGTCGACATGCTGCTCATGCAGGCACTGATGAAGGCGACTCCTGACACAGCCGCGCTGCTGATCGTTGGCGATATCGACCAGCTCCCCTCCGTTGGCCCAGGACAGGTGCTGGCCGACATCATCGGCTCCTTCGCCGTGCAGGTGGTGCGGTTGACCGAGGTCTTCCGCCAGGCTGCGCTAAGCCGGATTATCACCAGCGCGCACCAGATCAATCGGGGAGCCATTCCCGACTCGTCCAAACCCCAGGGGGACAGCGATTTCTACTTCGTGCAAGCCGACGATCCGGAGACCGCGGTGCCGAGGATCGTCGAGCTGGTGAAGACGCGCATTCCCCAGCGCTTCGGTCTCAATCCGATCCGCGATATCCAGGTGCTATGCCCGATGAACCGCGGCGGCGTCGGCGCCCGCTCGCTGAACATCGAACTCCAAGCTGCTCTGAATCCGGCTGGCGAGCGAAAGGTAGAGCGTTTTGGCTGGACTTTCGCGCCCGGCGACAAGGTCATGCAGATAGAGAATGACTACGAGAAGGAGGTCTATAATGGCGATATCGGCTACATTGACGATGTCAACCCCGACTTGGGCGAACTGACCGTCAGTTTCGACGAGCGCCCCGTTAGGTACGGCTTTGGCGAACTCGACACACTTGTGCCAGCGTACGCCGCGACAATCCACAAAAGCCAAGGTTCCGAATATCCCGCTGTCGTCATCCCCGTCCTCACCCAGCACTACGTGATGTTGCAACGCAACCTGCTCTACACCGGAGTGACACGCGGGAAGCAACTGGTCGTGCTGGTTGGACAAAGGAAGGCGGTCGCTATTGCTGTGCGCAACGTGTCGGGGCGGCGGCGTTGGTCAAAATTGAAGGAATGGCTGGGCGCTGCGTCGATAGCAGCTCCCATGCGCACCACGTGAGGCGTACCCAGTGGTAGCGCCGGGCATGCTGCAGAACCCATCCGTCAGGCGCTGGCTTGGCGGGATCGAGCCCGCCTGGACTCTGCTGGATCAACCCAGCTTCAATGGGCTGCATGAGCCCCCGTCACCGATGACCGGTCCAATGCGGCTTGCGGTTGACTTCACGCAAGAAGAGCTTCAGCGATCGGCCGTCGCACGGAACGCGCTGATTTTGCTGCGTGCTGCCGCGGCAGGCCCGGATTTGAAGATGACGGCCACCGGCAATCTGTCTCGTAGTGTCGTCGCAGAGATGTGCGAGATGTTCACATGGCCGGAGTTTGACTGAATGAGTGGGAATTGCGCGAGCGGCTAACCCGTCTGTGCACGATCCCGATCAATGGCGTGCTGGATCAAACACGGGATACGGCTTCCTATGCGATGGAGGCACAAATCCTTCGACCACTTCTGTGGTTCGGGCTCCTGGAACACAGGGAAGATCAACCGAGGTGGGCCGCTTTGAGAGGCGATATTCCTACCGAAAAACACCCCTATTCGACCGCTTCCTGTTATTCGATGTTGGGCTCGAGCGTGCAGACGCACCCCGACACTGAGATGGGCACCTCGCGGCCGACATCGACCCGCATCCCAATGGCGGTACAAGTGCCAGGAATTGGCCGTTCACCCGGCGATGCCCGTTGGCGTGATCCGACTCATATCGCACGCTCATGCTGCCCGAATGAAGCTGCATCCCGGTCCGCGCGAGATCCCGCTGGGATGCGTGCCGCCCCCGGGCTCCGCCTTCCTGTCCGCTTTCCAGGAACACTGGGTATTTGATTGGTCCATCAACGAACATTACGCCGGGTTTCATTATGTCCGACAAAAGTAATGGCACGCCTACATCAGCAACGCGAGGGACCGTTCTGTCAGCCTGTGCTCGGTGCCCCGTAAAGCTTGTCCTTACACGATCTCATTCGACCGCTGTCGCTGCTCACCCTCCACTCAGCCGCGCGCACGGACCTCCATCCTCACGTCGGCGAATTCGTCTGGACGCAACAGCACAACTATTTCGGGTGGCGTTCGCTACTCGGTAGCGAGCCGGGCTCAGCCGGTGTCTCGCCTTACGCGGCGGCCGCACGAGCAGAGGATGTGTCCGGCTTGCCTCCAACCTACATTTCGGTCGGCGGTCTTGATCTCTTCCTCGAAGAAAACATGACCTATGCGGGTCACGTCCGTCAAGCAGGTGTAAATTCGCGGTGTAATGGAAGCAACTCATTGGCGCATCGGCGCCGGCGAAATTGGCGCTCAGCATATCACTGGGTGCGATGGGCGGCACAGATATGGTGCTGCGACCGCGATCGCCGCCGTCAAGTCCTGCGCCTTTGGCGCACCGCTGCGCGGCTGCGGGACCTTGACGGCGACGCCACGGTCAAGCGTAGGGCATAGGTGCCGTCAACGGCACAGCCTGCCTCTCGCGTGTCGCCGTCATGCGGCTGATGGGATTTGCCTTTGTTCATTGGCTGGGCTGAACAGCTCTGCCATCGCCTCGACCTGCATGTAGCGGTGCTGCAACTGCCATTCGTCGTTTTGTTCCAGCAGCACCGCGCCGATCAGCCGGATGATTGACGCCTCATTGGGAAATATCCCGACCACATCAGCCCGCCGCTTGACCTCCTTGTTCAACCGCTCAAGTGGGTTCGTGCTGTGGATCTTCGCGCGGTGCTGCTCGGGGAAGTCCAGGTGCGACAAGACATCTATCTCGCTCTCGTCGATGAACGCCGCCAGCTTTGGCCATTTCTGCCGTAGCTGATCAGCCACGTGACGCAGCGTCTGGCTGGCCTGCGCGCGATCCGGCTGGATGAACGCCTGGCGCAGCGCGGCTGCCACCATGCTCTGCTGGGTCTTCACGACGTAAGATAGCGCGTTCCGCATCCAGTGAACGCGGCAGCGTTGCCATGTCGCGCTGAATACCCGGCGGATAGCAGCCTTCAACCCCTCATGCGCATCGGAAATCACCAGCTTCACACCGCGCAGACCACGGCGGGCCAGGCTCTTGAGAAACCGACCAGAAGGTCTCGGCTTCGGAAGAACCGATGTGCAGCCCAACGATCTCTCGCTTGCCATCCGTGTTTGCCGCGACAGCGATTATCGCAGCGACCGAGACGATCCGGCCGCCCTCCCGCTGCCTCAGATAGGTCGCGTCCAGCCACAGATAGGGCCATTCGCCCGCCAGGGGACGGTCAAGGAACGCGCGCACACGCTCATCGATGTCCTTGCACAGCTTGGAGACCTGCGACTTGCTGATCCCGCTCAGCCCCATCGCCTGCACCAGATCGTCCACTCGCCGGGTCGAAACCCCGCCGATCCACGCCTCCTGGATCACCGCTACCAGGGCCTTCTCCGAAACCTTCCGGGCTTCAAGGAATGGCGGGAAGTAGCTGCCCTGCCGCAGCTTCGGGATCCGCAACTGAAGTGACCCCAGCCGCGTATCGAGCGCGCGATCGCGGTAGCCGTTGCGCCAGGTCATGCGCTCGCCACTGCGCTCGTAGCGCCCTGCACCAATCAGACCTTCAACGTCCGCTTCCATCAGCAACTGCATACCGCTTCCGCCACAGCGCGCAGGAAATCTCCCTCACCAGACTTCTCCAGCAACTCGGATAACGGCAGTCTCTCGTCGGCCATCGGATCCTCTCTCGGCTCTGGTTGCAGTCTCGCAAACTCCACCCTGGCCGACCGGGCCGATGGCCGCCTCCACCTACACCGCCACGCCACACCAGGCGTCGCTCCGAATCTCCACCATCTCCGGCGACGCTAACCCTATGCGGATCGCCTGAGTCGTGCTGGAGTTCCAGTCGAGTTTCACATGTACCCGCGGGCGTATCACGGCTTCTATCGAGCAACGAATGCCCGCGTGACCAAGCAGGCCGAGCGCGACAATCGCGAAGCGCTGCGGCGCTTCCTGCATGGATAGTGCGCGCACTGAGTGCGGCGACGGACCGTTCTGCTAGAGGGGTTGCTGTAGCGTAGTTGACCCTTCAGCCTCTTTGGCCGGGCCCGCACCCCGTGTGGGCGCTGCGCGGACGGAGGCCCGAGGCACTCGCCGGAGGACCGACCATGCACACACGCGCATTTGGAAGGCCTCTCGCCGGTCTCGTCGCTGACGCTGGGCGGCGGCGGTCTTGGGATGCTGTGGGGCGCAACCACGTTCGAGGAGTGTGTGGCCACGGTTCACGCCGCCGTCGAGGCGGGTATCACGCTACTTGACCTTGCGCCACGGTATGGCGATGGCAAGGCCGAGGAGGTGGTCGGCGAGGCATTTTCCGGCCGGCTCCCGAGCCAAGTTCGCGTGACCAGCAAATGCAACTTGGGAAACCCGCCACCCGTTGAGATTGAAGGCATTCTCCGCCGCTCGATCGAGTGCAGTCTACGCCGCCTGCGATTGACGCGGCTCGACCTCTTCTTCCTGCACTCAAATGTGGTGCCTGATGCGGCCTACTTCGCTGGCTGGCCCGATGCCGGCAGTCGGATGACGCCCTATGCCGTATTCGTCGACCATGTACGGCCGCTGTTCGTGCGGCTGGTGGAGGAAGGCATCATTGGCGCCTGGGGTCTGACCGGCATCGGCCACCCCGACATCATCCTCCGGCTCTTGCATGAGACCCCCGCGCCGGCGGCCGTGCAGTGCATCGCCAACCTGCTGGATTCGCCGGGCGGTCTGAAATTCTTCGACGGACCGGCCAAGGCGCGCGAGATTATGGCGGCGGCGCACAGCTGCGGCGTGGGCGTAATGGGAATCCGGGCTGTGCAGGCCGGAGCACTCACGGCTGCCATCGACCGGCCGCTGCCCGACGACCACCCGGAGGTTCGCGACTATGCCCGCGCCTCTGGATTTCGCCGGCTTTGCGCGCAGCTGGGCGAAGACCCTGCCATCCTTGCCCATCGCTACGCCCTGTCACTGGACGTGGACACAGTGGTACTGGGCGTGAAGAACCGCCAAGAGCTAGCCGCGTGCGTCGCCGCCGAAGCGGCGGGCAGGTTGACCAGAGGAGCTGATGACCCAGATTGACGCATCGGTCAGATAGCGTGGAGCTGCTTGCGCTTGAAGCGGTGCGCCGATATCACGCGGTTGGCCGACATCGACTCAATGGCTGCCGGCTATCCGAATGATTGGCGCCCCCGCCAACACTGTGGTGAGGGTGCGTGTATGCCGGTATACGAGCAACTGAGATGCTGACTGGCATTAGCGCGATCACGTTGGCGACGCACGACATGGCTCGCGCCGTTGCCTTCTACCAGGCACTGGGGTTCGTGCTGAAATTCGGCGGCCCAGCATCGCGTTTTACCAGCTTTCGGGTCGGAAGCAGTTATCTCAACCTCATGTCCATGCCGGGGGAACATGTGTGGGGCCAGTGGGGCCGTGTAATCTTCTATGTTGAGGGCGTGGATGCATATTATGCGCAGGCTGTATCCACCGGGCTGAGGCCCGAATTCTCGCCGCGGGACGGATCATGGGGCGAGCGGTATTTCCACATTTTCGATCCGGACGGGCACGAACTCAGCTTCGCAGCAGCCCATCTGACCCGTAGGAGCATTCCTGATCGACCTGACGACGAACTCGGCCGGCAACGTTGACCCGAGATGATCACCGCCACCTGCCTGCCTTCAGTCATCAGAAGGGTGGCCGACCTCGAATGCACGTTGCTGGATTTGCGCACACAAAGCTGCTGGGAAGCGAGATGATGTGCGTCGAACCATCGCTGGAGCAGCAACTTTCAGCTTTTGGTCGACTGACCCACCCGAACCAGCCCCCTTACCGTTCCGGCGCAAACTTCATCCTCGTGTCAGATGAGGGACTGGGGCCGCGAGACGTTCGGCATATTCAATCGCCTCGACCAGGCTCTGCTCCTTAGCAATGCCCTTGCCTGCAATGTCGAAGGCAGTGCCGTGGTCCACCGAGGTGCGGATGATCGGCAGCCCGAGGGTGATATTCACGCCCGACAGGTCGTTCCATTTGCCGGTGGCGGGATCGACCTCGAAGCCAAGCAGTTTGACCGGGATATGGCCCTGGTCGTGGTAGTTGGCGATCACCGCATCGTACTGGCCGGCGCGTAGCTTTACGAACACGGTGTCGCCGGGCACTGGCCCAACCACGTCGCGACCAGCCGCTACCGCCTCGGCGATAACTGGCGCCGCCACGTCAATATCGTGTCGGCCGAACAGCCCGCCCTCGCCTGCGTGGGGATTGAGTGCGGCAACTGCAATTCGAGCCCTGCCGGTGCGTAGGCGGAGCAGTGCGTCGTGGGTCAGCTCGATCACCCTGCGGAGGCGTTCCGGCGTCAAACGCCGAGGCACATCCTCCAGCGCGATATGCGTGGTGAGGTGGCTGACGCGCATGTTGCCGTGTGCCAGCATCATGCAGGAGCCTTTGACGCCGGTCAGATCCGCCAGCATCTCGGTATGGCCGGGATAGTGGTAGCCTGCCTTGTTCAGCGCCTCCTTATTCAGCGGCGCGGTCACGATGCCGCCAACCTTCCCCGACAGGGCGAGGCGCACCCCATGCTCCACCGCCTTGTAGGCGAAGCGCCCGCCGTTGGCGGACAGTTGACCTGGCTGGATCGGCTCGCGTTCGGACGCCGCCTGCAATGCACCGATTGCCGGCCAGTTGGCGTCCGTCGAGGCGATTGCCGGGATCGCAAGATCAGGAGTGAAACGCGCCCGAGCTTGCTCCAGCGCGACGTTGCTGCCGATGATCAACAGTGCAAGCTGTCCGGTCTCGATGCGGGTATGCAGCCGGGCAATAGCCTTGACGATGATTTCCGGGCCGATGCCAGCCGGATCTCCCATGGTGATTGCGAGGTGTCGCGGCGTCATCAGGGCTTCCTTTCCGTGGCAGGGTGGGTGCGGCGCAGCAGGTCGCGGAGCAAGTTGGGCGGACCGAAGGCGCCGGACTTGGAGACGACGGTAACGCCATGCCATAGGCCGCCGCGGATCACGGAGCGAGCGACGCCCGGCACGAGGCGGCCTTCGACCGCCAGGCTGCGCGCCTCGAGGGAGAGACAAAGGCCACGAAGCGTTTCCCCGCCAGCTACGAGGAGCGTACCAGGCGGTGGTAGATCACGCACCAGACGATGCAGAGCCGCCGCAATACGGCCTGCTGCGACGTTGCGGTCTAAGCCAAGCGGCAACTCGAGGCTTGCCACCACCCGCCCGGTAGTGCGGAGCCTCGCGGCGACCGATCGAACCTCGGCTGGACTGCCGTCTCTCAGCATCATCCAATCAGTGCCGCAAGCGGCGAGCTGTCGCGCAGTCACCGCGTGGTCGGAGCCGAACAATCCCAGCAGCGGCAACGGAAGATAGGTGTCGGCCGGCGGCGGAGTGGGACGGGCGAGTGCCTGCGCGATGCCGCCGGTGCCGATCCACAACATGGGATCCGCCGACCTGCACGCTGCTACAATACGGTCCAGGTCGGCGTCGGTCTCCGCGTCGAAGACGCTGATGCCAGGCGGCAAGGGCGCGTTCAGCCGCCCGACATGGGCCTGCAGGCCCATGTTCTGGAGCCGCAATACCAAGTCGTCGCTCACGGCGGCCCAATGCCCCTGCATGTCGCGCGCATACTGGATGCGTCTCCGGGTTGCTCTCCCCTGGTAAGGAAACGCCGGCGCCATCACCGCGTACCGCCAGCCGCCGACGCGGATGCAGGCGGCGATCTCCGCGAACGCAGGGCCTCGCATCAGGCTGTCCACCTTCTTGAACGAGATCGTAACGCCGCTCAACATCGGCGCGAGCTTGGCTATGACTCGTCGCTGCTGCATCCGGATCGTGCTCCCGCGTGCCGCTATCCAGTGCAGCATTCATGGGCAATACGGTCGGGATGCCACCGTGCCAGAACGCGTCGATGGGCCCTGCCATGCCCACGAATTCCGCCGCAGTATCGAGCGCGCCGGTCAAATCATCCGCAAGCAGGCGCAGGGTAGTCATCTCAAAGCGAGGGCTTACACCAAGGGGAAGTCCCGCCAATTCGCGACACCTGTGACCGCGGACCCCAGTCGACTACCAGTTCGATCATTCATGCAGAAAGCAATCATGCGAGCGCGGCCACGCTGGCGCCGCATTGCGCCACCGCAAATAATCACGCGGAAGTGGTCGAGCGTCCCTTTCGGGTGGCCAAAGCGCACGTGTGTCGGCGTCACTGGCCGCGGAGTGCGAGGGTATCACGGCAACTGCATGGTGGTCGGTTGCAGCTCCTCGATTGGAAGCCTAACCGGTTCTGTGCCCCGCATTGGCCGACGCGTAGCGCCCTGTCATCGTTTTCCCCAACGCTTTCTTTCCACTGTCTCTTCTTCGATCACATAGAACTGCTCCAGCCCTACGAGATCCTCGATCTGCTGGCGCGCATCGATGCACTCCTGTGCGCTGAGACCGGTGAACGTGCCGCTGTCGCGAACTTCGGTGAAGGCGCGCTTCATCGCCGTGAAGGCAACTACGAGACTGGTCACCGCGTCGATGCAGGCTTTGTAGCCCATCGCTTCCAGCTCCGAGGTTGTTGGCAGAGGGCGCTGGTCCCGATTGCCGCGACTCATCACGTACACCAGTGGAACCTTGGCCAACTTCGGGGCTTGCCGCAGCTCCTCGTCGTCCCTCGGGAACACCAGGCCCATGTCGGCGCCAACATCGGCTGCGGCGTTGATCCGGTCGATCGCCTCTTGAAGACCCTCAAAACGGCATGCGTCAGACCGGGCGATGATGACGAAGTCAGGGTCCAATTCGGCACGCTGGCGACACGCGTAGTCGATCTTGGCGACGAACTCGTCACGCGGCGTTACATGCGCTACGTATTTGTGGTAGTGCGCGCGCTTCGGGTAGAGCTGGTCCTCAATGTGTATTCCGGCAATGCCCGCACGGACAAACTCGCGCACCGTGCGCATGGTGTGCAACGGTTCGCCGAAGCCGGCACCACCGTCGGCAACCAAGGGTACCGTCACCGCCGCTGCAACGTCGCCGGCAACACGGACCTGTTCATCCATGGTCAACAGCGACTCCGACGTGCAGCGCGAGCCACCGGTTACGAAGCCGCCAGTATACACTGCGGGAAATCCGAGGCTCACGACCAGACGTCCGCCAATCGCGTCATAGGTCGATGGCGTGTAGATGAACCGGTCGCTCGACAGCAGCGCGCGTAGTTTGATGGTGGTGCGTTGCATGGCCAATGCTCTCGCCTTTTGTGCTGGGACGTGCGACAGGGGCTAGCTCAGGGCTCTACCGTATCGCGGACCGGTGGGGGACGCCACGGCGAGCGCGAGGTGGCGCGGGTCTTGCCTGGCGCTGACCACGGCAGGAGTGCTATCACCGTTCAGAATGTCTGGCCGGCGCCCCGGCCCATCCGCTCGCGCTCGTCCTGGAATCCGCGCGCAAGCGTCGTCGATTCTCCGGGTCGCAAACGAGGGGTGCCGAGCCATGAAGCTCCCGGTTGCGCTGCCGCGCCGCAAGTGCCCGAGTATTACAGTTGCGCCTGCTGGTGCCTGCAGTTGGTGCGCGCGGCCGCGGGTGCTTCGAAGTAGCAGGCAAGCACGTACGCGGGGCCGATAGCCGCGCTACCTTCGATCGAATACAAACGGCTCACTATCGATACCGGCGGTGACTGCGTATGATCATTCGTATCGCCAAGGGTAGGATGCCGATAGTCCCTCTGAAGATGAGGATGGCGATAGTCAATTGGACCCAGATCCCGAAATTTTCTATGGTCAATTCAAGGCGATCTCCCCAAGGGTACGGAATGTGCGAGGAGCCAGCATCGATTAACCGATCGATACTTCGCTTCCACAACGTTAGGTACTCTGGTTTGTAGAGCCAGAGGTAGGCAGCAGCGCCCAGAACGATAACCGCGGTCCACAAACGAAAGAACTGGACGCGTAGCCATGCCCAACTCGCTGAAAGAGCCTGCCTTATCAAAGTCACTACCGGATTGTTCTCATTCGGGACGGTTCAGTTTCCGCTAGCTGCCTTGGAGCGCATCGCTTCAGAATTCCACGTTGGCCCCTGAACCCGAGCACTGCAGCGTTGCGGGTGTCCGATTGCGCGTCAGGCGAACACGCACTGCAATTCCGGGCGGAAATCCGCCGCAATGGCAGCCTCGACCGAGGGTTCAGACCGCGAGCGCCCCGAAGCCGCTGGACGCGCCGGTGATGACGATGATCTGTGTCATGCCGTGTCTCCCTGTCCGGCTCAGACGAACATACCGCCAGAGACTTCGATCCGCTGGGCGTTGATCCAGCGGTTGTCCTCGCTCAGCAGCGCAGCGACAGCGGTGCCGATGTCATCGGGCAGGCCAGGGCGGCCGAGCGCCGTCACGCTCGCGATGAAGGCGTTGACCTGCTTGTTGTCGCGCACCGCGCCGCCCGCGAAGTCGGTCTCGATCGCGCCGAGGGCGACTGTGTTCACGGCGATACCGCGCGGCCCCAACTCCTTGGCGAGATAACGTGTCAGCACCTCGACCGCGCCTTTCATCGCCCCATAGGCGGCATATCCGGGCAAGCTGAAGCGGGTGAGGCCACTCGACAGGTTTACGATACGGCCGCCATCGGCGATCAGCGGAAGCAGTGTTTGGGTCAGGAAGAACACGCCCTTCAGCTGGATGTTCATCAGCCAGTCGAAGTCGGCTTCCGTCGTATCCGCGAACGGCGCATTGATGCCGATGCCGGCATTGTTGACGAGGTAGTCGAAGGTCGCGCGGTTCCACGTGGTCGCGAGCGCCTGCCTCAGATCGACCGCGTGCCGGTGTCGAGCTGGAACATCACTGCCTTGTGCCCGAGCGCCTCGATGGCCGCGACAGTCGCATCGGCCTCGGCCTTGTTGCTGTGATAGGTGCCGATCACGTCCACGCACCTGCGCGCGAGCGCGATCGCCATGTTGCGCCCGAGGCCCCGGCTGACGCCGGTCACGAGGGCGATTTTCGTGCTGTTCGTTGCCATCATACGTCTCCTGTTCGATGTTCACCACTTTGGATACGCGGTAAATGACCTTTTCCGTTTTCAAGATAATCTGGCAGTCTGTGCGATCACTATCCAAAAAAGGGGAACAATGGATCGGATCGACGCCATGCTGGTGTTCGCGCGGGTGGTGGCGCGCGGCAGCTTCGTCCGCGCAAGCGAAGACCTCCACCCGCCCGCCTCGACGGTCGCCGACGTGGCGCCGATCGGCATCACGTAACAAGTGCGGTCGCACGGTGGCGCAGCAGCGTCTCGGCTTCTCTGGTCACACGCGAAAGAATTTCGGCCACGGGCGACACGTCGTGCATCAGCCCGACTGCCTCGCCCACGAAAACGCCGCTTTCGTCTGTGCGTCCTTCAGATACTGCCGCCAGATAAGCTGGGCGTGCAGCCTCCGCCACCGCACGATGCTCCACCTCGCGGCCGTGCCAGCGCTCAACGAACGCCGTGCGCAACACTCGCCCCGTAAACTCGTCCGGCCAATCATAGCCGCGGGCAATGTCGGCAGATTTCTGGCGGATCGTACCGTCGCCAGTGACCGCCAGTGCCGCCCGTTGATGATTAGGATGCACCAAGGCTTCCGGACTTGCCCACAATCGCGAACCCAGCATTACCCCGTCTGCACCCAGCATTAGGCAAGCTGCCAAGCCGCGCCCATCTGCAATTCCGCCGGCAGCCACCAGCAGCGTAGCGGGGGATGCGCGTGCCAACAGGTCGGCCACTTCCGGCACGAGGGTCAACGTCGCCCGCAGGGCTCCGTGTCCGCCAGCCTCGCTGCCTTGGGCGACAATTATGTCCGCTCCGCAATCCAGTGCAGTCTGCGTATGGGCAATTGTCTGCACCTGGCAGATTAGCCGGGTGCCAGACGCCCGGATCATTGGGGCAAACGGTGCAGGGTCACCGAAGGACAGCATCACCGCCGCAGGCGCATGCGAGAGAACGCGGGCAAGCAGTTCTGGCTGTTTGGCTAGCGACCAGGTGATGAAGCCGCAGCCGACGCGTTCATTCCCAGCTGCGGCAAATTCTCGAACAAGCCAATCAGCATCGCCATAGCCGCCACCAATAATCCCAAGGGCGCCAGCCGCCGTTACTGCCGCGGCGAGTTTCCCACCCGCCACGAACCCCATTGGCGCCGATAGGATAGGCATCGTGATGTCCAGCGCCTCCGTTAAACGCGTGCGAATTCCCATGTTCCGCTCCACTGCTCACCGAGCGCATTGACGCTCCGATCATCGGCCCAGACAATATGACGCGCTGTTTGAGGCCGGGCCCCAGGCAGAGAAGGGTTGGGCGGCCCCGGAATGCCGAACAGCGGGAAGATCTCGGACAAATCGGGACCTGACAGGGCAAGCTGGAGATCGGCGCCCTTGTATTGGAACGGATCCTGGATGGTGCCTTTAAGCGTCACCCTGGTCTCGCCATAGACCACGTCGAGATCGACCGGATACGGCTTGTCCGTCTGCCGCAGCATCAGCGCGGAACCGCCGACAAAAGTTAGGATCAACTTCTGGCCTTCGAGCTTCCCGTTCAATGACAGCCGTGTCTCCGGCTCGGCGCTGGCCTGGCCAGTTGCGGTCGACACAGTGCCGCTCAGGTCCAGCTTTCGCTTCTGGTCGATGGAGCCCAGATGCCCGTCCATGATCTCCAGGCGGCCGATGAGCGGTGCCTCGTGCCGCTGTTGTGGTGCGACCTGCTTCACTGCGGTGTGCGCGACCGGGCTTTCTTCCGGGCTCCAGTTCGACTGATCGGCGGCATTGCGCTCCAAGTACAGCTCGGGGTTGCGCAGCATGAGGTGAGGCAGGACGATGTCGCCGTGCAGCAGCGGCCAAAGGCGAATGTCAAACTCGATCTGCTGGGCCTTGAACATATGATCCGCTTTGCCCCAATCGGCATTCGACAGCTCGACCCCTTCAAGGTGCACGTCCGGGGTCCAGCCCCAGTCGATCGCGATCTTGGCGATCTTGGTCTTATGGCCGGAGATTGCTTTGGCGTGGCTCTCGAGTTGCGCGCGCACATAGTCCGAGGTGACGAATGCATAGACACCTACGCCCACCAGTCCGATGAGCGCCAACAAAGCACCGAACGTCCAGGCCAGGATTTTGAATGTCTGATGCACTGACATGCCTCCCTGTGGCCGGATAAGCTTACCGAGCGCTTCAGGGTTCCCTGGCAGCTTCGCGCTGCACCGTCGTTCATAGATCGACAATAGTCTTTAACAGGCCTCCAACGAGCTTTGCCGCAGAGGATCTGCTACTGCAACGGCGCAGCGTTTCCCCTTCCAGACTGTCAGTTTGGCAAGTTTGGGCTGGGCCAAAACTTCAGCGGTAAAGGTTCTCATCACACTTACGACTCGCGCGACCTCTCGGTTTAGCAGCTGCTATGCGGCAGGAAGTCCAATTCAGCCGCGTTGGGACATGGCAGGTGCTCCCGAGAGCGCCAACTAGACTGGCATGACGGAACGGCCGGCCAGCTCAGCATCAGCCCCTATCAGGACGAGAACACGAGACCCCGATCTCCTGCGCGAACTGGTGCAAGTCGACGTGGTCTCGAAGGATAACGTGACGCTTGAGGCGCTCGACCAGATAGTAATCGCCCAGCATGTTCCGCTCTGCGGCGCTGCGCGCGTCCGCAATGCGGACATCGACGCCACGCTCGGCCAGCACCCGGTTCACCTGGTGGCGCAAAGCTAAGCGGTTGAGGCCGCCAGCCGGAAATTTTGGCATTATGGTCCCAATCATGCGGCAATGCAGATCGTTACCATATGAAACCGTCTCTGCAGAGTTACCCCTTTGCCTGATGCGAGCAAGCGCATGGGTTGCCGTGCTGACTAAGGTCCGCAGGAGCGGCCTCGAATAGCGCAGAGCGTCGGGTGATGGGGCGGCGTTGGCGTTGGTGGCGCCTGCAGACGCGTAGCCGCTTCCTTCCTGCGCGCTCGTTTGGAATGAGGCTACGCGCCGAAGCCGACCGCCGGGTAGGCGCTCCAGAGCGGCACGAACACAGCGCGCACCGGCGGCTGGCGGACCAGCCGGCCGGAGCCGGCGAGCAGGGCGTGGGCCGGGTCAGGCGGGTCGGTGAGGCCGCCCGCCATCCACGCCTGGGCGGTCATGGCAGCGGCGAGCAGCGGCGGCAGGACAGCTGGCATTCCTCGCGGCGAACGCCGAACCGCGGCAGCCCGGGAATCAGCCCCAGCTTCGGGACGGCGCCAGGATTGCGCTCTTCGTGGGACAGACCGTGAGGCGGCGGCAAAGTCGGGCACTTTCAAGCCGAGAATACAACAACCGGGCGAATTCCTCGCGTATTTATCGCCGACGGTTTGTTAGACATCACAGCTCAGCAACCATTGCGCATGTCCGAACAAAGTGCGCTCAATTTTCCCGGAAACGTCATGCAAGGCAACCAGCGCGGCGGCGAACTCCGTCACGGAGGTGCTTGGCGCTGAGCCAGATCGCAAGGGCACCCGGAGTTCGCCCGAAATCCGTCTGGCATTCCCCTTAAGCAGTGATCGAAGCGACGCGCCCTTTTCACGGGCGCGCTCCAGGTCATGGGCGACGTCCAATCCACATCAGCAGCAATTGGAGCATACATGGCAGACGAAAGTGAAACGAAGTCCCAGCGCGGTCGCGCAGCAATTACTGCTGCGCAACGGACCACAGGCGCCATCCAGGAAGGCTCAGGACGTATGGCCGACGCAGGACATACGAGCAGCGATATCGCGCGGCAGACGGCAACGACGACCGCCGAGACGGTGCGGCACCTCGGAGATACCGCAAGTGAAACAGCAACGCATGGATCCGCGAACTGCGCGGTATTTGCATGTGAGTAAAATGAAACCCAGCATCATGGCCGGGGACGATGCGGGGTCACGACAACAACAAGAGAGCAACGAGGTATTAACCAATACGATGTTATAGCATAACACAGGTGTCGATACTATATAAGGCATACTGCGCCGAGGCAACAAAACTGGTGACGGCCTCACACCACGCCGCCTTGCGGGGATGCGGACCGCAGCGAGTTGGGCGCACAACGCACGGGCTGTCGATCACCCGATCGGAGGCACCCGGCTGGGGATCCAGCGAATTGCGCCCGTGGTGTGCTGCACCACGCCAAAGATGACGGAAGGTCTGTGTCATTGACCACCGTCTGCTTCACCGCGGTCAACGTTTCCGGCCCCGGCGAAGTGCTGATCTCACGATCTAACCGATACGGCTTCATCGCCGAGAGAACGTGCCAATACTGGTTACGGGTATCCGCCAGTAGCTCACCGCTAGGCACGAGGAAACGACTGTCGTCTCAACCAAAACAGACAGTCCATTCTCTTCCTCCCTGGTCTGATGTGTCATGAACACCGGATCACCCAAGGGGAGGGAGAGAAGGTACCTGTGAACTCACCAAAACAGTATTGAGGCCGCTGGTGCGTTGAACAATGACTGGACAATAAAGATTTGGGGGAATCCTGCCGTCAAGGTCGAAACGCCGACAAGTGCGAGCGCAGCGTCCGGCGCAGCCGGCGCACTTGTCAAGTTCGACCGCAGACGGCGAGGCCCGCCGAAGGCGGTGCCTCTTCATCTGTAGTCTACCAATTGCAAACTGCGACAGACGAATCCACATTTGCGTCCAGCCTACCGGAATTCCCTGCATGCATGACCACGAAGAAGCGATCGAGCTCAACATCCCAAATGACTGGATAGGTCTTACTCGACCGCACGACATCTATCGCTGGCTTGAGCACCAGGTGATCTCTATCGCTAAATCCGAGTTCCTGGAAAACATCGGGCAGAACTTCCAGCAGTTCGTCTCGCAGAAGCAGGCCAAATGGCTCCGGGATATCCAGGCGCGCGTTCATGTCTTCGAGTTGCAGCACAGCTTGCATGTACCAGACCGCGATGACTTCGATCGCTGGGTTAATGAGGCAACCAAAGCTCTCAATCCGAACCCGGATATCAAGCCAAGCCTCGGCACGAACTTAGGCGAGTGGCGCAAGCAGCGCGGCAAGTAAACATCGCACTTCGTACCAGAGTTAATATTTGCGAGTTCGACAGTTCGCAGGATTGAAGTCAAGCCAGACTGCCGCGTCCACGGCACCTATGCCCGACGCTCGACCGTGGCGTCGCGGTCAAGTCCCGAAGCCGCGCAGCGGGGCGCCGAAGGCGGCAGGACTTGACGGCGGCGATCGCGGTCGCAGCACCATCAAAGGTGCCGTCCCTCGCAAAAGGCGCACCCCATTGCACCGCTGCCAAATTACACCAGCTCGACGGAGTGCGTTCGGATAAGCTGACCATGACTTGTGAGTGAAAGTCTCATCCGGCCAAAGCCGTAGCGGGCAGGTCGGGACGGAGTCTTGCGGGCGTCGCGGCAACGCGGGGTCCGAAGCGTAGACACGAGCCATGCAGGGTGCGGCGGTAAGCCCCGAAATGAGGAAGTTCGCGGAGGCCGAGTTCTTTCCGTTAAACGAAGGCAGCATGTGCCCCGTCCCATGCGAGACGGTGACGCTCCGCCTGGGTCGTGGACCGCATCATGCCGAAGAGGCCCGACCGGGTCCGCCGGATTGGTCTCCGTCGAAGGAAACGAGAGGCGCGGAGGGAAGGGACCAGACCGGGGGGAGCGCGATCGTGTCCCCGTGACGTGGTGTAGGAGCGGTGCTCCTGAGCAGCGTTGGCTGCGTGGTCAGGCTGCTACAGCTGGCAGGCTGACGATTGCAGTATCGCTGACGGAGCCGAGGGTTTCCAGGCTCATGTAGCGGCGCTGCACGGTCCATTCGTCGTTCTGTTCGAGCAGGATAGCACCGACGAGACGGACGATGGACGTTCCCACAATCTTTCCAATTTTGAGTGGAGGGTCTTGCTGCGACGCGATCGCCTAAAGGCACACTACGGAGAGGGATTCCTGGCGGGACACTCGGACCGCCAAGGGACTACCCGGATCATCTGTGCCGAGGGAGGCGCCGATGGCGCGGCGCACGAAGCAGGCCGCGTTAGGGGTGAGGACATCATTCGAGCCGGCACGGATTGCGCCGCAATGCCTGGTTCAGGCTTACGAACGTGCGCTTCCCGTCCAGCGCCGCCCCACTCGGCCAAGCGCCCGCGCCGACACGTGTCGCGGCGAAGTCGGCGCCAAGGGTCAGCGGGTGCGCGGGGGAAATGAGCATGGTTGAGTTGGTAGCTGCGCTCTATGCCCGAGTGTCGAGCGACCAGCAGGCGCGCGGCAATACTGTAGCCAGTCAGGTCGCCGCGTTGCGGGAACAGGCGAAGACGGAGGCTCTTCTGCTGGACCCGGACCATGTCTTCGTTGACGAGGGATATAGCGGCTCGACGCTGGTGCGACCGGCACTCGAAAGCTTACGCGATGTGGTCGCTGGGGGTGGCATTGATCGGATCTACGTCCTGGCTCCGGACCGGTTGTCACGCCGCTATGCTTATCAAGTGCTGCTCGTCGAGGAATTCCGTAGGGCCGGCGCGGAGGTGGTGTTTTTGAATCGGACGATCGGGAGTTCAGCGGAGGATGACCTGCTGCTGCAGGTGCAGGGCGTGATCGCCGAATACGAGCGTGCCAAGATCCTCGAGCGTGGACGGCGCGGCCGTCGCCACGCGGCACGTGTCGGTGCGGTGAGTGCGCTCAGTGGTGCGCCCTATGGATACCGCTACATCGGTCGGCATCAGGGCGGTGGAGTCGCACGTTTCGAACCCCTCGAGGACGAAGCCCGAATTGTCCGTTCGATCTTCAGCCGGGTTGGTGTCGGCCGGATCAGCCTTGCGTGAGACCTGCCGCCGATTGCAGACTATGGGGTGCGCCACGAAGACTGGCCGCATTCGTTGGGACCCAACCACAGTATGCGGGATGCTGCGTAACCCGGTCTATCGTAGGGGCGGCCATGTTCGGCCGTACGCGATCCATTCCGGCCAAGCCGCGTTTGCGCCCAATCGGACGACGCCTACATCCACCGAAGCGAGCGTCTGGCTCGCGGATCGCAACGCCGCGTGAGGAGTGGATCGAGATCTCGGTCCCTGCACTGGTTGACGCGGCGTTATTCGAGGCGGCGCAGGTGCAGCTCGATGAAAATCGCAAGCGTAGACGAGAAGGTCGGCGCAGGCCGGGCTGGCTACTGCAGGGTCTGATCGTCTGCCAACGCTGTGGTTATGCGTTCTACGGAAAGATGGCGCGTGGGCTCACCGGCGGCCACCGACCAGCCGACTACGGATATTATCGCTGCACCGGTACTGATGGTCACCGCTTTGGTGGGCAGGCCACCTGCGACAACCGCTCGGTGCGAAGTGACAAGCTCGAGCAGGCGGTCTGGGACGAGGTCCAGGCTGTACTGGTCGACCCTGGGCGGCTGGCGCAAGAATATCGGCGTCGATTGGCCGACACCACAGCTGGCGGCGGACTGCGGCAGAATATCGACATTCTGGACGGACAGATGACCCGACTTCGCCGGGGGATCGGTCGCCTGATCGATGGATATGCTGAAGGGATGATTGACCGTGCTGAGTTCGAGCCACGCGTGAGCGGCCTGAAGCAGCGCCTCAGGCGATTGGAGGGAGAACGCGCCGCGCTCATCGAAACGCTGGACCTGGAACGAGACCTCGTGCTGGTCATCGGGCGGCTGGAGGAGTTCACCGCGCGAATGCAGGCTGGACTTGGTGGGCTCGACTGGAATGGTCGCCGTGACGTCATCCGCGCTTTGGTCAGGCGAATCGAAATCGATCATGACAAGATCGATGTCGTGTTCCGCGTGCCAGGCCCCTCGCCAGAGGGCAGCGGACCGGTCGGATCAGAGCCACCCAGCGCCGGGACCTTAAATTGGCAACATTGTGGGAACGTCCATTGCGGCCTCGTTGGGGAAGATGCCGACCACATCAGTGCGCCGCTTGATCTCGCCATTCAGTCGCTCCAACGGGTTGGTGCTGTGGATCTTGGTGCGGTGCTCCTTGGGGAATGTCGTGAAGGCAAGCACGTCCGCCTCGGCGTCATCCATCAGCCTGGCGAGCCTGGGCACTCGCGGGCGCAACTGATCGGCGACGATGCGCCACTGCGTGCGGGCGGCATCGGCGTCGTCCTGGGCGAATGCCGTGCCGATCCAGGCCGAGACGATGCGTCGCTGTGTCTTGCCGGCATGTGCCATGGCATTGCGCATGAAGTGCACGCGGCAGCGTTGCCAGGAGGCATTCAGCACGCGATCGGCCGCCGCCTTCAGCCCCTCATGCGCATCCGAGATCACCAGCTTGACGCCACGCAGCCCACGTCGCGCCAGGCTGCGCAGGAAGTCGGTCCAGAAGGTCTCGGCCTCGCTGGCACCGACTGCCATGCCGAGCACTTCGCGGCGGCCGTCGGTGTTCACGCCGACGGCGATGATGACCGCCACCGATATGATACGGCCGTCCCGGCGCACCTTCACGTAGGTGGCATCCAGCCAGACATACGGCCAGTCGCCCTCGATCGGCCGATGCAAGAAGGCCCGCACACGCTCGTCGATCTCGGCGCATAGCCGCGACACCTGGCTCTTGGAGACGCCTGAGCCGCCCATAGCCTGCACCAGGTCATCGACGCTGCGGGTTGATATGCCATGCACGTAGGCTTCCTGAATGACCGCAGTCAGCGCCTTCTCGGCCATGCGCCGCGGTTTAAGAAAACCCGGGAAGTAGCTGCCTTTGCGAAGCTTCGGAATGCGCAGCTCAACGGTACCCGCGCGGGTCTCCCAGTCGCGGTCACGGAAGCCGTTGCGGTGATTGATACGCTCGGTGGTGCGTTCGCCATGGGCCGCACCGCACAGTGCATCGGTCTGCAGCGCCATCAGTCGCTGTGCGGCGAAGCCGATCATCTCGCGCAGCAGGCTTGCGTCGGAGGACTTCTCCAGAAGTGCTTGAAGGGCGATCCTGTCATCGGTCATCGCGATGTGTCCCTGGGTCAGAGTTGCGATTCGCAACCAATTCTACCCAGGCGCACCGCGGTGACCGCCGCTGTGGATAAGTAGCCCGCCTCCGCCGTGATTCTTGGCGGTCGCTGCGGCGGGCTACTTATCCACAGCTCCTACACCACCTCTCGGGGCACGACCGGGAGCGCTCGCGAGGAGCGTCGGGTCCGGACACAGAGCCGGGTCGCGTGGCCAGCCAACCTTGCTCGGGTGAACGCGGCGGCCCGCAAAGCCGTCCAGACCCGGTTCACTGCGTTGCTGCACCACATCGACCTGGCCGCGTTCGAGCGCGCGTTCTGGCGTCAGAAGCGGGCGGCGAGCGCGGGAGTTGATGGGATCACGATGACGGAATACGAGCGGAACCTGCAATCGGATGGCGTCTTTGGTCGCGTGGTCGAGCCTGAGTGATTGCGGTACGAGCGCCAGATGCAGATATGTTCGGCGGCGGAGTGTTCCGACTGAACCACGCAATGAAGTTAAGCCCCGTGAGCGAGTTGTTGCCGGTATCGAGATTGAGAGCCAACCAGCCGGCGATGCAATCGATTTTTTCGGTTCGAGCGGGGCAGACAATCACAGAGGTTCGAAATTCCCGATCTCAAGACGAGAGCTCCCAAAAGGGCAGCCCAGAGCGTTCGGCATATCCGGTACGTGGACCCAGTCGCAACGATTGATGAGTTGGAAAGTAATGGTGCAACGGGCTTCGGACTGTGCTTCGGTTGACAAAAACCTGCTTTGTAGTAAATTGCTAATGTCTATCGAGCTGCTTACTATACTCTCCGATAAGCAATAATGGTTATTGCGCGTTTGATCGGCGACCGCTAACTGGAGCGGGCCAGCCCCAATAAGGACTGGTCGCACGATGTCATGGGAGACAGGCATGGGGCTCGATCCGTTCCGCGGCCGCCGGGGGAGCGCGGCCAATGCCGACAAGGAAGCGCGGCTGGCGGCGCTCGGCGTGGAGATTCTGGACCGCCTGCACACCTCCGCTGCTGCGGCGATCGAAGCGGGCCAGAAGCTCATCGACGCCAAGGCAATGCTGGACCACGGCGAGTGGCTACCGTGGCTACGCAAGCTTGGCATCAGCCTGCGCACGGCACAGGACCATATGGCGCTGGGGCGCAACCCAAATGCGCGACATGCCGCGCATTTGCGGGTTCGGGCAGCGCTGGAGCAAATGCGGATGGAGCAGAAGATCGTGGCGTCGAAAGAGCGCCAATCCCGACTTGAGGAGTTAGATGGGACGCTTAAACGATTTTGGGGGTCACCGGAGTTGTTGTTCAGGATCGTGGAATGCTTGATTGGCGCCTGCAATGATCTATGTCCGTTCCCTCTGCCGGTGGGTTTCGATGCTCTGGCATTGGATCGGTGGCCTGGGCCGGCTAATTACGTCAATGCGCCATTCTCACGGCATGATGAACTGCATAGGCGGGGCTTGAGTGTCTGGGCATCCAAGGCCGTCGAGCAATGGACGCAGTAAAAAACGCCCTGTGCCTTGTGGCTCCCAGTGACGAATAGCATCAACATCTTGCTCGCCGCTGGTGCTGAGGTCGTCCCATTGGGACGCATTGGTTATCTGGATGTAGATACCGGTGAACCACATCCACATCCCGGCGCGAGCGCGCTATTCGTGCTGCGCGACAAAAACCGACGTCCCGGACAAGAGGAACGCGCAAATCAACTTTTGGCGGAGTTAAGAGGTTGGTGATTGCGCTGCCTGCTAAAGCGGGATGGCCGAAGGGCCGTCCAAGACTGCCACCGCGACCGCACTCCTGGCCGCGGTCGGCGACGGCTCCGCGTTCGCGAGGGGAAGAATCTGGAGGCTTGGCTCGGATTCACGCCACCACAGCATCAACCGGCGGAACGACCAAACTCTCCTCGAGATCGGCAAGCCGGTAACGAATACGGCCCTGGGTATCGATGAAGTAGAACGTTGGCCACGCGTCATTGTCGAAGGCACCCCAAATTCTGTATTCGTTGTCGATCGCCACTGGGTAGTCGACGCCCAGGAAGGCCAGTGCCGCGCGCACGTTGTCGATGTCTTTCTCGAAGGCAAACTCCGGCGTTTGCACGCCGATGACAACGAGACCCTGATCCTTGTATTTCGCTGCCCAGGCCCGCAGATGCGGCAGTGTCCTGATGCAGTAGATGCACGAGAAGGTCCAGACGTTCACGAGCACGACCCTGCCTTTCAGGTCTTCGGGCTGCAGCAGCGGCGTATTCAGCCATTGCTGGGCGCTGAACACGGAAGTCAGGGCTGCTGCCCGAGAGGTCGCGGGAACGAAACCGATTGCACCGGCGGCGGCCGATGCTGCGAGAAGTCTGCGCCGTGTGGGCGACAATACGGTCTGATGGATTGTCTCTCTCCTGCAGTGTGGCGGCTTCAGCCGCGACACTTGATGTATCGTTTAGGATATAGTGGACGAGCGTCAACGGATTGCGGTGGCCGGAATCGGTGGGTGGTGGTCACTGCCGAATGGCCTGTCAGGATTGGAGGTCAGGCGTTTGGGCGTCTCACTTGGGACGACAGCAGTCACCTCACTGGCATTGAGCAAGACACCCTATTTCGCGGCGATCCAATTAAAGGTAAGAAGCTTTCACTCAATCTGGGCAAGCACCAAACAAGGGTAGTGCCTCAGTGTCCGCATCCCGATCGAAATTCGAAACCGTGACCCCGAGCAGCCTTATCCCTTTGGTCGTCGGCAACACCATACGTACTAGCGCGATGCTTGCCTCTCGCAATGCCTCGTATCGCGCTATCGCACCTGGAAAACTGCGGCTACGTGTGATGATCTGAAAGTCGGCGAACTTCACCTTCACTGTTACCGTCCGCCCAAACGCATTCACATTTTCGCACCACGCCCAAACCTCGTCGGCCATGGCAACAACGCCTGCCTCTATTTCTTCTGCTGCGGTCAAGTCGCGAGCGAAGGTCGTCTCGGAACCGGAGGACTTGCGCCGCCGATTGGCAACCACCGGCCGATCGTCCTCACCGTTTGCGATGGCAAGATACCACGCCGCCGATTTGCCGAAATGCTGTTGCAGAAACCCAGCCGACTTGGTTCGCAAGTCAGCGCCCGTCTGAATGCCGAGCCGCTGCATCTTCGCCGCGGTGACTGGCCCGACTCCGTGAAACCTCCTCACCGGCAATGACGCGATGAAGTCCGGCCCCATCTCCGGCGTAATGACGAACTGGCCATTCGGCTTGCGCTGAGTTGACGCCAACTTGGCAAGAAACTTGTTGTAGGAGATGCCGGCCGAAGCTGTGAGGCTGGTCTGGTTGAAAATGCGTGTGCGAATTTCCTTTGCAGTGGCAAACGCTGAGGAGAGGCCACGCAAGTCTTCGGTCACATCAAGATACGCTTCATCGAGCGAGAGCGGTTCAACCAGCGTGGTATAATCGGCGAAGATGGCGTGGATCTCCCGCGACACTGTGCGGTATACGTCAAACCGCGGTGGCACGAACACCAGTTCGGCACAGAGCCGCATCGCCGTGGTGGACGGCATCGCCGAGCGAACGCCGAATCCGCGGGCCTCATAACTCGCCGCGGCTACCACCCCGCGCTTGGCGCCGTGGCCCACCGCAACGGGGCGGCCACGCAGGGCGGGATTGTCGCGCTGTTCGACGGACGCATAGAACGCATCCATGTCTACGTGGATGATCTTGCGCGGCGACATAAGTCGAAGCATATCCGACGCCGAACGGAATGAGAAACTCGACGGACGGACCTGTGTCTGTTTCCTAGGATTGCCCGATGGGGTGCCTGGACCGTGACGTTCAAGCGCCCGCAACCGCTTCCAGGCTACGGTCGCCACTGTCCAGGAATGGCAGCCTGCTCACCAGTCCGGCCAACGCAAACAGCGGCACCGACAAGATGATGATGGACGCGGTGAAGCCCACGACGGCGACGCCGACGGGGATCAGGAAGATGTTGATTGATATCGCCAGCCGGCAGGCGCCGTTGCAAAAGCCTTGCGAGCGGCCGCGCAGGCGGGTGGGGAACAGCTCGCTGGACCAGACCCAGGTCAGCACAGCCGGCCCGAGCCAACTGAAGAAACTGAAGGCGAAGAAGCCGCCGACCAGCAACGGTGGATTGCCGGGTCCGGCGATCGCCATGAACAGTGCCGCGCACGCCTCCGGCAACACCGCGATGTAGAGCAGGCGGCGGCGGCCAAGGCGGTCGATCAGCACCAGGCCGACGAGCACGCCCGCGAGGCTGGTTCCCCAGACCAGCGAGCTGAACAGCAGTGTGGTCTCGTTCGAGAGTGTGCCGACAGTGCGCAGCACGAACGGCGCGGCGATGGTGGAGAGCGGACCGGAAATGCAGTTTAGGAAGAAGATGAGCGCCACAACGAGCGCTCGCGCGCGATACGGTGGACGGAACAGCTCGGCATAGGAGCCGCGCTGCGTGGAAAGACGCGACAACGTTGCCGCGTCGGCCTCGATGCCGAAGCTATGCAATGCCTGGCGAGCATCCTCGGTGCGGCCGTGCATGGCCAGCCAGCGCGGCGATTTCGGGCAGCGCCTGACGCCCCAGCAGCACCAGAGACGCCGGCACCGCGGCCAGACCGAACATCCAGCGCCACGCATCGTCCCCAGCCCAGTGGAGCAACGGCAGCGCGACCAGGTTCGAGATCGTCGCGCCGAGTATCCAGGTGATGTTGAGCAACGAACCGGCGATGATTCCGCGTCTCCGGCGTGGCGCGATCTCCGCCAAGTAGGCCGCGCTGGTCGGGATATCCATGCCGACGCCGATGCCCACGAGAAAGCGTGCGATAAAAAGCTCCGGCACCGATTGCACGAATGCGGACGCGATGGAGAACACGACGAAGAACAGCAGGTTCGCCACGAAGATCGCGCGGCGGCCGACGCGGTCGGACATGTCACCGAACACTAGCAGGCCCAGCATGGCGCCGAGGAACGTTGAGGCACCGAGCGCGCCGGTCTCCTGCGGAGACAAGTTGAACTGGGGCCGCAACAGGATCAAGGCTGCACCCATGACAATGAGGTCGTAACCGTCGATGAATTCGCCGCATGCGACTAGTATTGCGGCATAGCGTTGTCGCGGCGACAGCGGTCGTTCGTCGAGGCCAGCAAATGCCGCGCTTGTATCGGACACAATGTTCCCTTTCGATGTCATTATGAGCCGTACCTGATGATTGCAGAAACGGCGCGGGTAGTTAAACCGTAGCTACACTCTAGCGCCTTCGATCACTTTGCCCGGCACGGGCTTGTTCATAGGGCGGCTCCTCTACTCGGCCTAACCGGCCCCCGGTGCCAAGCGATACGCCAGGTGACACTCAGCTCGGTGGCCGTCCGGCCCAGCATGTAGAGCTGGAGCTTCAACGCGGCAGCGATCGAAAGCGAGCGGGCATCGCGGGTGAAACGGGCACCCTTTCGGTGTGGCCAGCGGCGACGGCAATTCCCCTGACAGCGCCACCTTTTCATTGCGTCCGCCCAACCGCATCTGCGGCGCGGCTCGCAGCAGGGCCTGCGTGTAAGGATGGCGAGGCGATCCGAAGACTGCATCCGCCTCACCCACCTCGACCACACGTCCGAGATACATTACCGCGATCCTGTGGGCGAGATGTCGCACAACCCGCAGGTCATGGGACACGAACAGGATCGCGAGCCCAAGGTCGCGCTGAAGATCCAACAGCAGATTGAGTATCTGAGCCTGGACCGAAACATCCAATGACGAGACGATTTCGTCCGCTATCAGCATATTCGGGCCGCACTGAGAGGGCACGCGCGATCGCGATGCGCTGGCGCTGCCCGCCCGAAAACTCGTTCGGCAGCCGTTGCGTGGCGTCCGCTGGCAGCCGCACCAGTGAGAGGAGCTCTGCGATCCGAGCTGCCCGGCCGGATGGCGGGACGATCCGGTGCACCCGTAGAGCTTCCTCCAGCAGTCTCTCCAACCGTCATGCGCGGGTTGAGCGAACCGTAGGGATCCTGAAATATCATCTGCACGTGGCGATTGTACCGCCGCAATGCGTCACCTTGAAGCGCGCGCACATCTTCACCGGCAAAACGGATTTGCCCGGAATCGAGCTCGATCAATCGCACGAGTGCCCGGGCCAGCGTGCTCTTGCCACAGCCCGAACTCGCCAACGACGGCCAGCGTCTCCCCCTGGGCGACCGATAGCGTAACGCCATTGAGTGCGCGGACCACCGGGCGCTTGCCGCTGCCACGCGATTCCCCGAACCGGAAAGCTGTGCACGAGATTATCGGCGCAGAGCAACGCTTCGGCCATCATGCGTCGAAGCTGAGCTCGCTCCGACCCACGGCATCGGGATAGATGCAGGCGGTCACGTGATCCGCAACAAGTGCGCGCAAGCCGGGCTGTTCGCGCGAGCAATCAGGGCTTGCCGAAGCCGCAGCGCGGCGCGAAGCGGCAACCAGGCGGAAGATGGAGCGGGTCGGGCGGCGTACCGGGAATGGCGGTCAAATGCTGCCGCGCGTGCCTCGCGCGTGCGGAACCGAATTGATCAGCCCGAGGGTGTAGGCGTGCGCCGGACGTGACGAAGATTGTCTCCGACCGGCCCGGTCTCCATTATGCGGCCGCTGTACAGAACCGCCACGCGGTCGCACGTTTCAGCGACGATGCCAAGATCGTGGGTAACCAGGACCACGCTCATCGACAGCTCGCCGACGCAGGCGAAGGAGCAGCTTGCAGAATCTGGTCCTGGATGGTGACGTCGAGCGCAGTCGTCGGCTCGTCGGCCAGAAGCAGTTTCGGACCGGCGGCGAGCGCAATACGCGATCATCGCGCGCTGCCGCATTCCGCCAGAAAATTCGTGCGGATAACTCGAAAGGCGCCGTCTTGCGTCGGGAATCCCGACAAGATCCATCAGTTCGGCGGCGCGAGCTCGCGCGGCGCGGCCGCGTAAACCGAGGTGTTCCGCAAGGCTTTCGGTGATCTGGCGTCCGACCGGTCAGTACCGGGTTCAATGCACGTCATCGGCTCCTGGAACACGATGGCGATCTCGCTCGCCACGCAGCGTCGCGCATCTCGGGTTCCGAGCGCGTTGTCGAGATCGCGCCCTCGCCATAGCACCAGTTCGCTGACGTTGCGCGACGTGCGGCAGCAGGCGAAGGATGGCGCGCAACGTCAGGCTCTTGCCCGAACCGGATTCGCCGACGACCCCGAGCATCTCGCCGGCACTGATATCGAGGCTGACGTCCTGCACGGGCGTGATGTTGCCGATGCGCACAGTGAGATTGCAAACCGAGAGCAGTGGCGCAGTCATGTCCGCCGCTGGAGCCAGACCGCGATGCCGTCGCCCAACAGGCTGAAGCCGATGCCGGCAAACACGATCGCGATGCCGGGGAAAATCGACATCCACCAGGCCGTGGTCATGAAGTTCTTGCCATCGGCGATCAGCACGCCCCATTCCGATGTCGGCGGCTGCGCGCCGAGGCCGAGATAGCCGAGGCTCGATCCGAGCAGGATCACCAGCGCCATGTCCGTCATCCAGATAGATGATCGACGGCGTGATGGCGTTCGGCAGCAGGTGGCGGAAGATGATGCGCGCGCGGGTATAGCCCATCACCCGGCCAGCATCGGCATAGTCGCGGTGCTTCTGCGCGATGATCTCGGCACGCATCAGCCGCGCATAGAACATCCAGTTCACCGCGCGAGACGGCGATGTACATGTTGAGCAGCCCGGGCCCCAGCACCGCAACGATCGCGATGACCAGCACCAGGAACGGGATCGTTATCAGCAAATCCACGAGTCGGCGGAACAGCGTGTCAACGAGGCCGCCGGCGTAGCCGATCAGCGCACCCGACGAAGGTGCCGAACACCGCCGGGAACAGCGTGCCGAAGATCGCGATCTGCAGGTCGATGCGCGCCGCCCAGATCGTGCGCGACAGGATGTCGCGGCCGAAATTGTCGGTGCCGAACGGATGCGCCGAGGCTCGGCGGCTTGAGCAGCGCGTGGTAGTCGAACGCATTAGGCGGATAGGGCGCGATGCGTTCCGGCAACACCGCGCAAGCGAACAACACGAGCAGAATGGCGCCGCCGGCATCAGCCGCCAGCCAGCCCGCTGGCGTTGCGCTTCGCGACAGCCGCGGCCCGGTCTCGGGCCGGCTGGCGCACTGCGTGCGCGACCGCCTCCGCTCACTCCGATCACCCGTGGGATCGAGCAGCGCCTGCAGGGCATCGACGGCGAGGAACACGACGGAGACCACCACAGCACAGCACCATCGTCAGCCCCTGCACGACGGCGTAATCGCGAGAGAAGATGCTGTCGACCATCAGGCGGCCGACGCCAGGGATGCCGAACACCGTCTCGGTGATCACAGCGCCGCCGACCAGCGAGCCGATGTTCAGACCCGAGCAGCGTCACGGTCGAGATCGACGCGTTGCGCAGCACGTGGCGCCCGAGCACCACGCGGCGGCGCAGCCCCTTGGCGGTGGCGAAGCCGACGTACTCCGCGTGCAGCACCTCGATCAAGCTGACCGCGCAGATTGCGCAGCAGGATCGCGCTCAGCGACAAAGCGCAAGGTCAGCGCCGGCAGGAACAGGTAATAGAGGTCCTGGAAGAACCCGCTGCCGATGCCGCCGACCGGAAACCAGCGCAGTCCGGCGGCCAAGCACGATCAGCAGCATCAAGCCGATGTAAAACACCGGCATCGACAGGCTGATCTGCGAGACACCACGGATGACGGCATCGGCCGCGCCGCCCTGCCGCAGCGCGGCGATGAAGGCGAGCGGCACCGCGATCAGCAACGCCAGCACCGCCGCCATCGCAGTCAGCAGCAAGCGTGATCGGCAGCCGCTCCGCAATCAGCACGGCGACCGGCACGCGCATCGTGACGGAACTCGCCGAGGTCGCAGGGTCGCGTATGCGCCGAAGGAACTCCCAGAACTGCACCGGGATCGACCGGTCGAGCCCCAGCTCGTGATGCATTTGAGCGATCGCCGCATCGGACGCCGCGGTCGCCCAGCATCACCTGCAGCCGGATCGCCGGGCAGCATGTGCATCAGCGCGAACATCAGCATCGCCACGCAGCAGCACCGTGACCGAGATCTGCGACCACGCGGCGAACGAGGA
The DNA here is from genome assembly GCA_963758595.1 of uncultured Alphaproteobacteria bacterium. GTDB lineage: Bacteria > Pseudomonadota > Alphaproteobacteria > Acetobacterales > Acetobacteraceae > JAMXLO01. The sequence goes on along the minus strand of CAVWWB010000013.1, from coordinate 199,406 downwards.
TGCGGAGCAGGTGCACGGCGCCGTCTGGGGCGTTAGTTCGACAAATAGGTGCCGACGAATATGTTGTTGCCGAGCGGGATCTGCACGAAATCCTTGCACCTTCTTGGCCATCGCGACGGGGTACGGCACCTCGTAGCCGAAGATGATCGGCGCGGCGGCCACGTAGCGCTGCTGGATCTCCTTGTATTCCGCGGCGCGCTTGGCCGGATCGAGCTCCTGCTGACTCTGCTCGAACAGCTCGTCGATCCGCTGGTCCTCCCAGCCGGAGCGGCGGTTCTGGATCGTCGGGTAATAGGCGAACAAGGAGGTGATCTCGTTCGGATCGTTGATGTCGTTGGTCCAGAGCGAGGTCAGCATCTGGAAATCGGCGGCATTGTAGTGCGCAAGCCGCGTCGCCGACTTCGATCTGCTCGACCTTCAGCCGGACCCCGAGCGGCGCCCACATCTGTTGCAGCGCGGTGGCCTTGGCCACGTCGTCGGCGTTGCCGGCGATGCGTGTATAAGGTGATTTCGAACCCGCGCGCCCCGCCGGACTGGGCGAGCAGTGCTTTGGCCTTGTTCAGATCATAGGGATAGAGCGGTCCCGTGCCGTAGGAGAGCGGCGTGGACATCGGCATGAAGCTCTGCTCCGGCGTGCCGGTTCCATACGTCACCACCTGGATCAGCGCCTGCTTGTCGGTGGCGTAGTTCAGCGCCTGCCGCACGCGCACGTCGTTCAGCGGGTTCTTCGTGCCGTCCTTCAGCGTGGGGCGGTTGTTGAGGCGTGAAATAGTTCACCTGCGCGGCCGGGAACAGAACCATGTTCAGCTGCGGGTCGGCCTTCAGCTCGGCGACGCGCGAATAAGGGATGAACTCCGCGACATCGATCTCGCCGGCCTTCAGCTTCAGTATGCGCGTCGCGTCGTCTGGGATGATGACGAAGCTGATGTTGTCGAGATACGGCAACGGCTGGCCGTCCGACGCCCTGCTTCCAGTAGTACGGGTTGCGCGTCGAGCACCATCTCGCTGTTGCGGGTCCAGCTCTTCAGAGTGAACGGCCCCGAGCCGATCGGATGCTCGGCGAAAGACTTAGACTTGTCCTCCAGGGTGGCGCCCGGCTCCGCCATCATCAGCTTCTACGACATGATGCCCGCGTTGAAGGTCGCCAGGCCTGGCAGGATGGTCGGGTCGGGGTGGCTGAGGCGCAGGATCACGGTGTCGTCGCCCTGCAGTCCACGCCGGCGATCGAGGCCAGCAGAAACTGGAACTCGCCGCCGGTCGCCTTGTTGGCGGCGCGCTCCAGCGACCATTTCACGTCCTCCACGGTGAGCGGCGAGCCGTCGGCGAACTTCAGATTTGGCCGCAGCTTGAAGGTGATCGCCTTGCCGTCTTCGACTGACCGTCCCAGGATGATGCGAGGCCCGGAATAACGCTTCTTCCGTCGTCGGTCGGCTGGGTCAGCGTGTCGTAGAGATTCAGCGACATCCAGATGTCGGCGTTCTGCGCGGTGTGCACCGGATCGAGATAGATGCAATCGGTCTGCCGACCAAAGACCAGCGTGCCGCCGCGAGTGGCCGCCCGCGCAGGTACGCCCATTGCCGAAACCAGCGTGACCGTCAGGAAGGTGCGGCGTTGCATGATGGCCTCCTCCGCAGTCAGAGCGGGCCAATTTTAGCCGGTCCGCCGGCCGGGCACCATGCGATGCCACGTTCTTCCACCGTTGCCTGGCAGGGCGCCTTGCCTCATGCTCCACTGGAAGTGCGCCTGAGTGAGGGGAAAAACTCCGCAATGCCCCGAGATCCCGCCGAGCCTCTGTTGCTCACTCCTGGCCCTGTCAGCACGTCGCACTCGGTCAAATCCGCAATGATGCGCGATCGCGCCTCTGGTGGCAATGAGTTCCACGCCGACTTGACGGAGGCGCGCGCCTATATGGTCAAACTGGTGCACGGCGGAGGCGCATACTCAGCGATACCGCTGCCGGGCAGCGCGACCTACGCCAATGAGTCCGTGATCGCGCAGCTGGTTCCGCCTGGCGGCAAGCTACTGATACACACCAACGGCGTCTATGGCGACCGGCTGATCGAGATCGCATCTCATCTCGGTACACCACACGCGGTGATCCGCACGGCTCCCTTCACGCCTCCTACATCCGAAGAGTTTGAGCAGGCGATTGTCGCTGACCCGGCGATCACGCATGTGATGATTGTTCACTGCGAGACGAGCACCGGCGTGCTGAACCCGCTGGATAGCGCTGCTGCGGTCTGCCGACGCCACACCAAGGGTCTATTCATTGACGCCGTCGCGTCCTTCGGTGCGATAGACGTCAATTCCCGCAAGCTTGGCTTTCAGGCGGTGACAGTCTCCTCGAACAAATGCATGCAAGGCGTTCCGGGCCTCGGCTGGGCCGTCGTGGAGAAAACGGCGCTCGAGAACGCTCGTGGTCAGGGTGCTTCGCTCGCGCTCGATCTCTGGGACCAGAATCAGCACATGGACCGCACCGACGCCTTCCGCTTCACGCCGCCGACGCAGGTCGTGGCCGCGTTCGCCCAGGCCTGCCGCGAGCATGCCGCAGGAGGGCGGCACGGCGGCTCGGCTTGCGCGCTATCAGCGCAACTGGCGACGTCTGGTCGACGGCATGCGGCAGATGGGCTTCCGACCGTTGTGCCGGACGAGTTCGCCTCGCCGATCGTGGCCACGTTCCACAACCCCGACCATCCGGCCTTCAGCTTTCAGGCGCTCTTCGAAGGCATGAAGCAGCGCGGCTTCATCATCTTCCCCGGCCGCCTCGCGTTGGCAAACACGTTCCGCATCGGCTGCATGGGCGACGTGACCGAGGCAGACATCTCGGAGGCCATGCAGGCGGTCGCCGATACGATGGAGGAAATGGGCGTGACTGGCCTTGGGCGTGTCGGGACAGCCGCATCAACCATCAATTCGACGACGCTGTGAGACGCCGCGGCACGGTTGGACAGTCTCCTGAAGGCCGACCAGGAGGTGGACCACTGGAGTACGTATCTCGGGCAGGGTGCCGTGCGGTTTTATCTGCCCCTCAACGTACAACTTCCGAATGACTTCTTCGCGCAGGCCGTGGTTGTCACCAAGGGCGTGCAACAGCGCGAGCGGGTAAAAGCGCGGCTGGAACAGGCGCTGGCAAACCAATTTCCGATCCTCGTTAGCCGCGTCTATCCACTCGAACTCGGCCCTCCGGTCGGCTGGCCGCTCCAATACCGGGTGAGTGGACCAGAGCCAGATCAGGTGCGCGCGATAGCGTTCAAGGTCGCGGAAATCATCGGCTCAGATCCTGGCGCTGGAAACGTCAACTACAACTGGATGGAGCCGGCGCGCACGGTCAAGATCCGGGTGGACCAGGATCAGGCTCGCCTCCTGGGTCTGAGCTCGCAGCAACTCGCCCTGGCCCTGAACGCGGTCGTATCAGGGGTTACGGCCACCCAGATGCGCAGCGGTATCTATCTCGTCGATGTCCTGGTCCGGGCCTCCGCCGAGCAGCGCATGTCGCTGTCGACTATTCGTGCGCTTCAGGTACCGCTGCCAAATGGACAGACCGTTCCCCTCAGCCAGATCGCGACGGTTGAATACGGTCAGGAATATCCCATCGTCTGGCGCCGCGACCGGCTGCCCACGGTGACGGTGCAGGCCGACGTCGTGCCGGGCACTCAAGCTGCTACGATCGTGCAGGACCTGGCGCCGAAGATGACGGCGCTGCGCGCCACATTGCCGAGTGAGTACCATCTAAACGTCGGCGGTACAGTCGAGGAGAGCAACAAGGGCGAGACCTCCGTCATCGCTGTCGCGCCGCTAATGCTCATCCTGATGCTCACGGTTCTGATGATCCAGCTCCAGAGCTTCAGCCAATTGTTCCTGGTGCTGAGCGTGGCGCCCCTGGGTCTTATTGGGGTCGTTAGAGCTCTCCTGCTTGCGGACAAGCCGCTGGGTTTCGTGGCACTGCTCGGGGTGCTGGCGTTAACCGGGATGATCGCCCGCAACTCTGTCATTCTCATAGACCAGATCGAGACCGAGAAGGCACACGGACGCCATCCCTGGGACGCTGTCGTCGAAGCGACATCACACCGGTTCCGTCCGATCCTGCTCACCGCCGCAGCCGCCATCCTTGGCATGATCCCGATTGCGCCCACGATCTTCTGGGGCCCGATGGCATTCGCCATCATGGGAGGTCTCGCAGTCGCGACGCTGCTGACGCTCGTGTTCCTGCCGGCGCTCTATGTGGCCTGGTTCCGAATCAAGCGAACTGACGCGGCTGCGAGCCAAAGCGTGATCTCGCACACACCGCTATCCTCGGGCGCTGACCCGCATTCCGGCACATCCTGGAGGCGATCTTGCAATTCGACCCAACTCTTCTGAGCCCGGCATCCGCACTGTTAGGGGCGCTCATTGGAGGCGCCACCTCACTTGTCGCCGCGATCTATTCGCAACGTGTGCAAGATCGTCTTCAGCGCGTGGCTGGGGAGGTCACGAAGCGAGAAGCTGTCTACGCTGATTTCGTGATGAGTGCGACCAATTGGCTGGTGTACGCCTCGACGCACGATGAGATCTCCATTGACAGCGATCAGCAGCGGTTAATCGGGCTCGTCAATCGAATGCGGCTCTTCGCTCCGGCTGATGTCGTCAGTGGGGCGGAAGCGGTGCTCAAAGCCATTCTCGAGATCGCGCTGAAGCCGAGTGTCGAGCTCCGACAACTCGCGAAAGAGGCACTGGCAAAGAACCTGGATCCCGATCCGCTTCTTGCATTCAGTAAAATCTGCCGGGCTGATCTCGATAGCGTGCAACGTGGTATGGTGTGAGGGTGCCGGTCATGACCCTTCACCGTTCCCGATCAACCGTGCCGTCGCCCAGATGCTATTGCCCCTGCATTTTTGGGTGGCGACTGTGCTGATTGTTGTGGCGGCAGGACATGCATTTATGGTGTTGTCTCACTATTAGGTCTTGCGAGATGGCACCCTCGACGGGATGTTGCCACCTTCCCCCCCTCCGTGTTTCATGGATCATCTTCAAATCGAGATTTTCTCAATCTCATCAAGGGTAATTTCATCGCCTGTGCGATCGTAGAGCTTAGTCGTGCGTGGGCTTTCATGCGCGGCCATCAGTCTTCGATGGCCCGCGCTGTCTGGCGCGCTATGACGCCCACGGGGCAATGCTTGATGCGCCGGTGCCGAATGCCGCGTGATGCCCCGGTGCGATCGAGCCTGGCAGCGTGCTCGCCGCCGTCAATCGGGATAGGGGGACATCTCGCGATATCACCCCTCCCACACCACCGGGCATACGGGTCCGTACCACGGCGGTTCGGCGGATTAAGCGCTTGCGAGCGTTTCCATCACGACAAGCCCATGACCCTTGAAGCGCTTGTTGGAGAAGGCTCGGTGCAGCGCGCTCGATGAACTCAATCGCCACGGTCCCTTGGGACTGAAGATGGCCGCATTGGCCACCTTCTCGGAGGCCTTCAGGCGCTTGAGTTCCTTATAGCGTCTACCACGCGTCTTCCACTGGACCCAGACGGCGCAACGCAGACGCCGTCGTGTCCAGCCGTAGCGAATCCAACTCGTGCAGTTGGCTGAAGCCGAAATATCCGGCCCATCCCCGCAGCAGTGGGTTCAGGTCGGCGATCATCCGCCCAAGGCTCACCCCGCGATGTCGCCGTGTCAGAGCGCGGACCTTGTCCTTGAACCGGGCCAACGCCTTGTCGGCGATGCGGCGCCGCGGCTGCACCTCGTCCGTGACCGTGAAGCCAAGGAACGAGCGTTGCCACGGCCGAGCGACGGCACTCTTCTGCGCGTTGACCTGAAGCTTGAGGCGTCGCTCGATGAAGCGAGTAAGGCTCGCCATCACGCGCAATCCGGCCTGCTCGCTGCGGACATAGACGTTGCAGTCGTCCGCATAGCGCACAAACCGGTGCCCACGATGCTCAAGCTCGCGATCCAGTTCATCCAGCACGAGGTTCGACAGCAGCGGCGAGAGTGGGCCGCCTTGCGGCGTCCCCTCCTGACTGGCTTCGAACAGCCCGTCCGCCAGCACGCCGGCGGTCAGGTAGCTTCGCACCAATCGGAGCACCCGCCGGTCGGAGACGCGCGCCGCCATGCGGGCCATCAGTCTGTCGTGATTGACCCGGTCGAAGAACTTCGCCAGGTCGATATCAACGACGAACCGGTAGCCTTCGGTGACATAGGCTTGCGCCTGTGCCACCGCCTGGTGGGCGGAGCGCCCCGGCCGGAAGCCGTAGCTATGCTCGCTGAATGTCGGGTCCCACAGCGGTTGCAGCCGCTGCAGCACCGCTTGCTGGATCACGCGGTCGATCACGGTTGGAATGCCGAGATTGCGCATCCCGCCGTCCGGCTTCGGGATTTGTACCCGACGCACCGGTTGCGGCTGATAGCACCCTCGCAGCAGTTGATCTTCCATCTCCGGCCAGCGCGCTTTGAGAACACTCGGGAGTTGGCGGACGGTGACGCCGTCCACTCCGGGCGCTCCCTTGTTGCGCACCACCGCACGCAACGCCGCTTCTATGTTCTCTGGATCACAGATTGCCTCCATCAGATCGATCGTTCGCGCCGGGCTTTCAGGTTCGGGCCTCGCCGTGGCCACTTCGACCTCTTGCACGTCCGGACGCGGGGCTTCACCCCCGTCCGGCATCGGCAAGTCCAGCATCAGTTGGATTGGCGGCCGCGGTGTGGTCATGAGATGCCCGAGCTACTTGCCCTCTCCTTCACCCCCGCCACCGAGGCGGCCTACTACGCCCTCTGCTGACTTCTGCGCCGTGGTCAGGTGACCTTGCGGCCGCCTCAGTCCGTCGGCACTGCCTACAGACACGGCACAGATCTCCTGGGGTAAGCCAACACCTGTACCTACGTCGTTTGCCATCGCCAAACGCGTGCAGACCAACGGCAAACCAACGCCAGACGGTCAGCACCGCCTGAAAGGGCGCCTGTGGCGCCCTTTCTTGTATGGTCAACGCGCTGCTGCCGCGTAGCGGCTCAGCGCGTCAGAAGTAGAGCCGGGTGAAGCGAGTTTGCTGGGTCTTGTTGTCCCAGCCGATGAGGTAGATGTACGCTTTGGGTACGACGGGGTGGCCTTCCTGCTGGACCCGCCGGTTTTCGAAAGACTCGGCCTTCTCGCGCGCCTCCTCGACCGTCTCGTAATACCCGACCCCTGCGTCACTATCCATGTCGAGCGGCCCATCGCCGAGCGAAACCGCTGCGCCGAATTCGACGGCGTACGCGGGCAGCTCTCCGTCAAACGTTGGAGGGTCGTCGTCGGGCGGAAATCGGTAAGCCACCTCGATGATCGTGCGGCCTTCCGCCTCCGCGGCCTCTCCATACTTGGCCTCTAGGTAAGCATGGGCCTCGGCGCGGCTCATAAACGGCGCGATGACCAACGGCTGCTGTCCGGTCACCGTCTTCGGCACGAAAACGCCCCACCATTGCTGTTCTGGAAGTCTGTATATCGGCATTCAGCTGTCCTCCTCGTAGTCTTCGTCTTCTTCACCGTGCACATCGACGGCGTCGCGATAGCGCTTGCCGTCTCGATATTCCCAGTCCTGATCCCACTCGCGTCTTACGGCCGGCCAAGGCTGGCCATCGACGGTGACCGTGATCTGGACGTCGCGCCGCATCGAATCATCGTGGTCCGCGGCGGGCACATCTTCGATCGAGATCCAGTATTGAAAGTCATAGCTCGGCATCAGCACTCTCTCTTGTTCGGAGTTTGCACGCACAGCAGGGTTTCGGGCTGGCGGCCCGCGAACACCCTGGAAGTTCAGTTCATCACTGGTGGTGGGAGCTTGCGATCTAGCTCATGCAGACCGCGCGTCATTTTCCACTGCACCGGCAGATTGCCGATGATCTCCTGGAGACCGGTTCGGCGCGATCGAGATCATCGCCGCAGGCACTGATGATATGACTGAACATCAGGCTGGCCAGACAGCCGACTTGTTCATTGAGTGAATAGCCGGCCAGCAGTTCGATGATTTGATGGGCTGCTCGACGATTGACTTCATATCTCTTGCGCCTGTTCGCGTGCGGGGTGTTGCAGTAACCCGAGAACCAGGTCGTCCGGCGCCATCCGCCGGCCTCATGCCCCCGCAGCCCGGTTTTACCTTGCGTTCAAGGTTACATGTAACCTTGAACGCAATTCAGCAATCCTCTTCGTCTTCGTCCGGATCATCTTCGTCTTCTTCCGGCTCCTCAGGAACGAAGACCTCGCCGTCGGGAACCTCTTCTATGTGGGTCCTGCCGTCGCAGTGTTGGCAGAAATCTCCCGCCATCACGTCATGCAACACCCACTCCTGGCTTTCGAAGTCCCAACTTGCCCAGGCGTCTTGCAGCACATCTTCACTGCCGCAATAGCCACAGATCATCCGAACGCGCGCTACGGTTTCTGTCGCGTCGGTCATCAGCCTTCCTCCCAGTCGTCGGCAAGCACGACAGTACCGACATCCGCTTCAGTCCAGGGGACCGCGCAGACGTAGAAAGCATGGCCGATGATGCGTCGGCCTGGTACGATCTGATAGCCCCTTTCGTCGTTGTCTTGCTGCGTCCAGATGTAGTGCGGATCCGCGATGTCGAGCAGCTTGGCGATCACCGGCCCGTCGTCGCGAGTCATGACCGAGTGGTCGCCATGCGCATCAGGCAGCCACCCAAACTTCTCTTCCCATTCCTCTTCCGTCATCGGCGATTCTCCTCTTGCCGTTGGCGCCGCGCGGCGCCCGGCGGATCGATATTGCCCGAAACATCCAAAATGACCTGTTGTTCCACCTCTTCGACGCGCGCGCCGAAGGTGTCCCAGTTTTCCTCGTCGTCCGAGACCGCCTCGGACGTCAGGATGGCCACGACCATCATTTTGTCTTCCCTAGTCGGCAATGCCAGCCGCATCACTGCGGCGCAATGCAGTGCTGTAGTGTGTTGCAATTCTGTAGGGTCATTCGCAATCCTGGTGTTGTGAGAGGTCGGGAGATCGGAAACGTCTGGCACGACGTCAATCCTGCGAACTGTTGAACTCGCAAATATTTACCGCAGCAAGAACTCTGGTACAAAATGCGATGTTTACTTGCCCCGCTGCTTGCGCCACTCGCCTAAGTTCGTGCCGAGGCTTGGCTTGGTACCCGGGTGCGGATTGAGAGCTTTGGTTGCCTCATTGACCCAGCGATCGAAGTCATCACGGTCGGGTACATCCAAGCTGTGCTGCAACTCGAAGACATAAACGCGCGCATGGATATCCCGAAGCCATTTGGCCTGCTTCTGCGAGACGGATTGCGGGAAGTTCTCCCCAATGTTTTCCAGGAACTCGGACTCAGAGACAGAGATCACCCGGTGCTCAAGCCAGCGATAGATGCTGCGTGGTGCGGTGAGACGCATCCAGTCATTGGGGATGTTAAACCGGATCGCTTCTTCGTCGTCATGCATGCAGGGGATTCCGGTACGGTGGACGCAAATGTGGATTTGTCTGTCGGCAGTGGTAATTGATAGACTACAGATGAAGAGGCACCGCCTTCGGCGGGCCTCGCCGTCTGCGGTCGAACTTGACAAGTGCGCCGGCTGCGCCGGACGCTGCGCTCGCACTTGTCGGCGTTTCGACCTAGACGGCAGGAATCCCCCGAATCTTTATTGTCCAGCCATTGTTCAACGCACCAGCGCCCTCATACTGTTTTGGTGAGTTCACGGTACTTCTTGGGTGATCCGGCTATCGAGAGCATCAGACCAGGGAGGGAGAGAATGGAACTGTCTGTTTTGGTTGAGACGACAGTCGTTTCCTCGTGTCACGGGCAATGAGAAACTGACCCGGGGCGGCAACATGAAACTGACCCAGCCGACAGAGTGGTTCCTCCATGGCGGGGGGACCGATGCTGAAGGTGGAGGGTTGGATGGAGTTGGCGGTATTGCGCAAGCATGGAGCGAGCATCCGGGAGCTGGCGCGGGTGACAGGTCATTCGCGTAATACGGTGCGGCGCTACTTGCGGGGCGGTGACACAGCGGAGCGGCGCAAGCCGACCGCGAAGCGAACTGAGAAGCTCGACAGTTTCAAGGGCTACATCGTTGCGCGCATGCGTGCGGCGTCACCGCAACGGATTCCCGCAGCGGTGCTGTTCCGTGAGATCAAGGAGCGGGGATATCAGGGCGGCGAGACGCGCGTGAAGCAGTTCGTGCGCACGCTCGTGCCGGCGCCTGTCCCTGAACCGATCATCCGGTTCGAGACGGAGCCGGGTGAGCAGATGCAGGCAGACTGGGCCACGGTCGGCCGCGGGGCGGAGCGTCTGTCGGTGTTCATTGCGACACTCGGCTGGAGTCGCATGGCCTATATTGAGTTCTGCGATGACGAGCGCGTCGAGACGCTGATCCGTTGTCACGAGAACGCGTTTGTGGCGTTCGGCGGCGTGACGCGGGAGGTGCTGTTCGACAACATGAAGACTGTTGTGCTGGAACGGAACACCTATGGCCGTGGTGTTCACCGGTTCCATGCCGGGTTCCTCGACTACGCCAAGCACGCGGGCTTCCTGCCGCGGCTGTGCCAACCGTATCGGGCGTGCACCAAGGGAAAAGTCGAGCGCTTCATCGGCTATCTCAAGGGCAGCTTTTGGGTGCCGTTCGTCGCGTCGATGCGACAGCTTGGGCTAGCACCCGACAAGCATGCGGCCAATGCCGCGGTCTCGCGTTGGTTGCGCGAGGTGGCGAATGCGCGAGTTCACGCGACCACCGGCGAGGTCCCGGCTGTGCGCCTGCTCACCGAGCGTGCCAAGTTGCAGATGCCTCCTTCTGCCTATGGCGGGCGATCGGCACGCAACCGCGACACCAGGGGGGTGCGCAAGGCCGTGCTCGGCTACCAGCATCCACTCGCGGTCTACGACACGCTGCTGATGCAAGCCGTCGCATGAGGTGGCCTGGAACACCGTCCCGTGCCGACCGAACATCGCGCCGTCCTGAACCCGGCCTCAAGGACGCGCGCCGGCTGCGCCGGTCGCCTTCGGCGATCCTTGACCCCGGGCTCAGACCGGTGCGGAGCAAAGCTGTGGCCGGGACGAAGGAACGGCGGCTGTTGCCGAACCAAGGAACACTGCTTGTCAGACCGAGCCTGGGCGAGCGGTCGCGGTCATCATGAGCACGCTGCAGCACGAGCGGATCACCGCGCTGGCGCAGGAGCTGCGATTGCACGCTTTGCCCAATCTCTACGGCGCGGTGGCCCAGGGCGCAGCCAAGCGCAAAGACGCAAGCTATGCCGACTTCCTCGAAGAGGTTCTGAAGGGCGAACGTGACGCCAGGCGGGTGCGGGCGCGCGAGATGCTGACGCGGATCGCTGGCTTCCCGGCGCTTAAGACGCTCGAGGCCTACGACTTCGCCTTCGCCAGCGGCGCACCGCGCCAGCAGATCCAGGAACTCGCCGCGCTAGGCTTCGTCGAGCGCAGTGAGAACGTCGTCCTGCTGGGCCCGAGCGGCGTAGGCAAGACGCACCTGGCGATCGCGTTCGGACTGCTCGCCACGCACCGAGCCTGGAAGGTGCGCTTCATCTCCGCGGCCGACCTCGTGATAGCCCTCGACAGATGAGCTACAATGTGTCCCCTGGACACGATGCGTTGGTGGTGCGGCATAACTCGAAAGCCGGTGCGCGGCACCAGCGGCGCAGCGGCAGGGGCGCATGAAGGAAGTGATGCATCGCACAGTGGCGATGCCGAAACTGCTGATCGTCGACGAAATCGGCTACCTGCCGTTCGGTCGGGAGCAGGCGAACCTGTTCTTCCAGGTCGTGGCGCGACGATACGAAAAGGGCTCCATGATCCTGACCTCGAACCTAGCATTCGGCAGTTGGGATGAAGCGTTTGCCGGAGACGCGGTGCTCACCGCGGCGATGCTGGATCGCATCCTCCATCATGCCGCCGTGGTGCAGATCGCCGGCGAAAGCTACCGTCTCAAGGACAAGCGTCGTGCCGGAATTATGGCTCGACCACAGCCAACGTCCGGGCCGAGGGCAACCAACTGAAACAAGCATAGGTGAGAATCGAAGCGTGGGTCAGTTCCAAGTTGCCGATCCGGCGCCAAGGTGGGTCAGTTCCAAACTGCCGTTGACACTCGTGCCTAGCGGTGAGCAACTGGCGGATACCCGGAACCAGTATTGGCACGTTCTCTCGGCGATGAAGCCGTATCGGTTAGATCGTGAGATCAGCACTTCGCCGGGGCCGGAAACGTTGACCGCGGTGAAGCAGACGGTGGTCAATGACACAGACCTTCCGTCATCTTTGGCGTGGTGCAGCACACCACGGGCGCAAATTCGCTGGATCCCCAGCCGGGTGCCTCCGATCGGGTGATCGACAGCCCGTGCGTTGTGCGCCCAACTCGCTGCGGTCCGCATCCCCGCAAGGCGGTGTGGTGTGAGGCCGTCACCAGTCTTGGTGCCTCGGCGCAGTATGCCTTATATAGTATTGCTGCCGGTGTTATATTATAACATCTGTATTTGGGCTGAATACCTCGTTGCTCTTCTGCTGTTGTTGGGAGCCCCGCATCGATCCGGTCGCGATGCGGGGCTTTGCGGTTAGCAAAACACTGCGAGCCCGCATCGAAGGCCTGCCGAAGCCAGTGTGCGATATCGCCTGGAAGGCCCAGCTCCGGCTGTGTGCACGATATAGTCGGCTCGGCGCTGCCGGCAAGAAGCTGCCCGTGGTGATCGCTGCCATGGCTCGCGAAATGGCCGCAATCCCTCTGGGCCATCGGTCGCGAGATCGCACCGGTGTAGCCGGTCCTTGATCACCTCCTGCCGAACATGCAGGCCGAGACGCTGATCGCCGACAAAGCCTTCGATGCCGACGAACGCGTCCTGGTGCCCCTCGCCCTTGCCGGCATCCCACCGCGAGCGGGGCGCCAGCCTAGGCGCCACTACGATCGCCACCTCTTCAAGGCACGCCATCTGATCGAGAACTTCTTCGCCAAGCTCAAGCAGTTTCGCGCCATCGCCACACGATATGACAAGACCAAGCGCAACTTTCTCGCCGCCGTTCAGCTCGCAGGCGCCGTCATTTGGCTCAATTGACGACACGCCCTAGTACCCGTGCACAGGGGTTTTGACGGATTGATGTTGGCTGGGGAGTAGTTGCGGCAGTGTGCTGGGACCGATCAGCAATTGTATGCTGCGTGCGATGCCTGGCTGGCGCCGGATCAGTCCCTGGCGCTCGAGAGTGATAAGCATCTGGTGCACGGATGGCGGTGTGACGCGAAAGTGGCGCCGCAGATCGGCTTCGGCGGCGGTCGACCGAGCACCAGGGTATAGGCGTGAATGAATGCCAGATACTGTCCCTGCTTCGGTGTGAAGCGCGGTTTCGACGAGGCGTGACCCGGCTCCGGACCGCAATTCAAGTGACCTGCCCTCAAAGGTTGGGGGACGACGATGAATGTACGGTATCGCGTCGAGCTGAGCCAAGCGGAACGTGATCAGCTCACCGTGATGCTGCATGGCGGTCATCACGCCGCGCGCAAGTTGAAACGTGCCCGAATCCTGCTGGCTGCCGATGGTAGAGCCACTGATGCCGCGATTGCTGCCAGTGCCGGTATCGGCGAGTCCACCGTCTACCGCACCAAGCGCCGGTTCGTCGAAGGCACCTCCCTTTCGTGAGACGCGCGGTTTTAGCGATGACGATCGCACGGTCAACAGTAAACTGGGTCGCGAACTTCGAAATTGCGAGGCGCGTCGCGCTCGGCGCAGGCCTACGGGAGAGCCTGAGTACGTGATCCGTGCCGATGCCTAAACACCGACACATCGCGTCGCGCGGCTCTCGCGGCATCCCTGAGCTGGACTACAGGACCCTTTGCGATGGGCATCACAAGGGAACTGAAGGCCCGGACATGTGGCCGGCCGACACATGTCAGCGTGCTGATCCGGCAGACCGACTGGCTGGGCACCGCGTCGGCATCGGCCGGTTCAGCATGACGGTTGGCCGCACGCGGGACAATGGGGGATACACCACATTCCGCCGATGCAGCCCCTTAGCCAGGCCGTCTATCGCTCGGCGCGCTTATAGCTGCAACTGCGTGTGCCCCGAGTAAAGGTTGAGCGCGATAAGGTAGGATATAACGCTCGACGAGCTGGTGCAGTGACCAAGAAATGCTTGGGGTGATCGGATCCTCTCCGATGGTGCTACCCGAACCATACGCTGGCCACGTGGATATTGAACGCACCCAGAACCCTCCCGATATCGTGCCAGCGACCCGACCGAAGGTTTTAGCATGTCGGCAGTGGATGTAGATGTTGTCGCGGAGACTCAGGTTGGGCATTTGCCCAGTCCGGTTTCCGTCGAGTCAGATTGGCCCGACTCCATTGTACCTTACGATTGCAATCGCTACGCGGATCTGACACTCGACCAAATCATCGCGGCCGTCCGAGGCACCCCGCTGGGCTTGCTGAAGCGTGGCACTAAGGCTGTTTTGATCGCACGTCGCGAACTCGGTGGCCTGCTGCACGCAATCTGCAAGAAGATTACATCGTACACGGCGCAGGTTGATCTCTTTCAACGCATCGCCAATCTGGAGTACTCCGAAGCCCGGCGGCACATTAAATTGTGGGTGTACCTGGGAACGGATCGAGAGGATGTTGCGCGATAGCGAGGAGTTCCTGCCAGCGGCGCGGCGTCCCATACATCACTCCCGGACTAAGGCGCTGTTTGCAAATGGCCCGCATCACGCGAACGCCGGCACCACCCCACGACCCGCCACCACCTCCACTAGGATCCGGGCCGCTCCCCGCCGATGTGGCCGCGCTGACAGCCATGGTCGAGGAGCTACAGCAGAAGAATTGGCTCGAACGCGCGGACAAAGCGCGCCTGCTGGTCGAGTTGGACCTCACACGCGATGAGCTGCGGGAACTTGCCTCCGTCCATGCGGATGAGCAGACCAAAGGCATTGTGGGCAGGTTCACCGGCTGGCTGCGCCGCCGCCGTCCGCTTCCGGTCCCACGACCGGAACGACCGACCGAAATAGAGATTCGCACCGGCCATTGCCTTGACCGGATCGAGACCGAACCTAACATTTACGATGCGATTGTTACGGATGCGCCGTATTCGATCGGCTTGCATGGCAAAGCCTGGGATAGCAATGACATCAGCTTTTCGCCCGCGCTGTGGAACCGTTTCTACCATGTCCTAAAGCCCGGCGGCTATGTCGCGTTCTTCACTGCGTCGCGCCTGTACCATCGCGCTGCCCAAGCGGCTGAGGCCGCCGGCCTCATCGTGCTGCCGTTCCTGACGTGGCGGTTTCGCGAAGGACTGCCCAAGCCGATTAATCTATCTGAAATGTTTGATCGTGACAACGTCACCGACCGCGAGGTGGTTGGTTTGCGTCGCGGTTCAGGACTCACGCAAGCGAACGTGGATCAGGGCGCACAAAATCGCATGCACACGATGTTTGCTGCCCGTGCACGCTACGTTTCGGACGAGGCGCAGGATTGGCGTGGCTATTACTATGGCGTGAATGCATTGAAGCCGTGCATCGAACCTATTTTGTTGGTGCAGAAGCCCATTGCCACCAAGCGCATGATTGACAACGTTCGGCAATGGGGCACCGGCGCGTTGAAGGATCGGTATGGGTTCTGGCCCAGTACCATGCTAACTCACCGCAAAACTAACAAGGCCGAACATCAAACTGAACATCCCTCGGTGAAGCCAGTCACCCTAATGGAGGACATCTGCGCAATAATCTGCCCACGGGGCGGACGCATCCTCGATGCCTTTGGCGGCACCGGGACGACGGGGCTTGCCGCTAAACGGCGAGGATTCGATTGTGTGCTGATTGAACAAGACGCAAACATGTGCGCAGTGATCCACGAGCGGCTGAGCAGGGAGGCGTGACACCAGACCGCCACGCCGCCCTTTTGCGTTCGATGCTGGATGATCGGCTGGGTGAGGCGTATGTCACGCGAACTCGATTTGAAGACCGCGGATCGGTTGATGCTGTTGTGCTGACGGCGCGAGCCGCATCCAGCTAGAAATTTGGTTAGGCTGTCCTGTCTGCGAGCAGACACCGGGATCTATAGAGGAGGGCTGATCGCCGGCCTCAGGCGTCTGCAAGACGCTGGGCTCATCGAGTACCCATCGGCGCTGGCGTTCGAGCGAGCACCGCATTTGGTGCGCCAGGCAGACCGGTTCATGAGAAACGGTCCGTCTGACTGACCCATCCGTGCACAGCCCAAGCCAACCCAACGCAAGTTTGCTTGATGCCAAGGCCAAGGCGCTGGGCGTCCCCTGCTACCAGCTTCTCGGCGGCAAGATGCGCGACAGGATCAAAATCTACTGGTCGCACTGCCGCACCTGACGGATCAACCATCCAAAATTCTACGGCCCGGCGGTTACCGATCTCGATGGCGTGCGGGCCACGGCTGCCGGAGCGGGAAGCCAGAACGCGCCTGCAGGTGAAAATCGACCTGGCACAAGACGTGCGCGCGTTGGATTTCAACCCACGGCCTGAGGCAGGTCGGTCCCGAGTGATATGCAGGTCCAAAGGATGGCCGCGGCGCACGTTGCCGACAATTCGGCCCGAGCGACAATCGCAGCTTGAGGTCTGTATCGGCAAGTGTCTCGACCTAATCGAAGATGAAGAAAGCATCTATCATTCGGTAGTCACTGATGCGCCCTACGGACTGGGGCTGCATCGGAAAGAATGGGACGCACGGACATATCCATAAGACGTTATGGCAGGAGCTGTCGTTCAACCGGGTGATCCGCTGGCCGAACGCGTCGAGGGAGCACTCTACATGGTGCACGTCTCGGCTGCTACGGGCGTGACGGCACTGGCCGCGCCGCGTGCCCGAGGGTTCCCGATGTACGGCGAAACACTCCACCTATACCTGATGTACTCAGCCGAAGGCTAAAAAAGCCGGGCGCCCAAATAAATCACACCTGTCCGTCGCTCAAGTCCCGAGGACCAGAAGGCGCTGTGGCAGGCGACCAACCACGTTACGATCCAGGTAATCGCGAGGGACGAGTTGTGCTGTCCGCTGCGGGTGAAGTTGCAAGGATCCCGCATCGATGACATGACCGGCGGCAATTCGGGCGTCGAACCACGAGTGTCGCTCATGTACACCCAGATGGTGACCCAGGGTGGCTACTCGCTGGAGCACTTCGCCGGTATGGTTTCGAGCAATGCGGCAAAGATCATGGGCATGTATCCGCGTAAGGGCGCGTTGGCGGTCGGCTCGGACGCTGATATTGTGGTGCTGGACACCGGTCTGCAGAAGACGATCCGCGCCCTCGACCTGCATGAAACTGACTACTCGCCGTGGGAAGGCCACGTCGTTACCGTCTGGCCGAGCGTGACCGTGCTGCGTGGCAAGGGTGATGGTGGGAGGCGGGCAATTCTTTGGCGATCCGAAAGACGAGTTCTTGCCGCGCAGGGTGGCGGACGAGATTTGCGCACGGCCAGCAGTTTGAAAGGGTCTCGCCGATGTCCAAGGACGTTGCACAGCGCACGACCGATCTGCACTTCCTGACCATCGCCGAAGCAGCCAGCCTGATCCAACGGCGTCAGCTCTCGCCGGTGACGCTGAGCCGCGCGTTCCTCGACCGCATCGCCGCGATCGACACGCAGCTCAACGCCTATCTGCTGATGACGGCAGAGCAGGCGTTGGACCAGGCCCGCGCGGCAGAGGCCGAGATCATGGCGGGCAATTACCGGCGGTAGCAAAAGTCTCCGTCGTGCTCGTGGTAAATCCGCTCCTGCAGCAAGGGCACATTGCCCACCTCATGATCGAAATCGCTCATGGTCAGATCTTCAGCGCGTGGATGATGATCATCACCCAGGTGAGCGTGGTGCTCAGCGCGGTGCCCAGTAGCAGACGCTCGCGCAACGTCAGACGGATCTCGAACATCCTCATTGTACCTCGCGATGGAAAAGTGCTCCGCCCCCGAAGAGACGGAGCCGCAGATCAGTGGACAGTGATCGACTCGCCGCAGGCTTCGTGCATCTCTTCCAGCTTCGCCTTGACTTGTTGGCGCACCTCGTCGGACCAGTCGTAGATCAACGCGCCGCGCAGCCCATCCGGGATGCGGCCGCTCCCTTCTGCACAGACCTGCGCCGCGCGATCCTTGCCGTCGTACTTGATCTCTTCGATCCGAATGACGCGACCGCTATCATTTCGGATCAGCAGCCCGCCCTGACTGAGTTGGTAGAGCTGGCCCTCGTGCGCGTAGTAATAGTCCGCCAAGATAACCTCCTCCCTGGTTTCATGGTCACGGATCGGCACGCCTTTGGCCTGCTGCTGCCCGTCAGGCAACTTCCAGGCCTCGCTCAACACACTGATGTTGGTGTAACGCTCCGCCACGGCGGTCAGCCTGACGATCAGCAGCACCGTATTTTTGCTGTCGGGGTCCCAAGGTGCGGCGAGCATGGCGATGCGGTTATTGTCACCCCTCATCCAGAACGTGGCGTTAAACTGCTCATCGTTATCCAGCCGCCAGCGTTTCAGCCATTCGTAGTCGTAGTTGTTCTGCTGCTGATGGTTGCAAAAGGGTGCTTGCATTGGGTGTGGTCACGTCCGTCAAGCAGGTGTAGATTCGCGGTGTAATGGAAGCAACTCATTGGCGCATCGGCGCCGGCGAAATTGGCGCTCAGCATATCACTGGGTGCGATGGGCGGCACAGATATGGTGCTGCGACCGCGATCGCCGCCGTCAAGTCCTGCGCCTTTGGCGCACCGCTGCGCGGCTGCGGGACCTTGACGGCGACGCCACGGTCGAGCGTAGGGCATAGGTGCCGTCAACGGCACAGCCTGCCTCTCGCGTGTCGCCGTCATGCGGCTGATGGGATTTGCCTTTGTTCATTGGCTGGGCTGAACAGCTCTGCCATCGCCTCGACCTGCATGTAGCGGTGCTGCAACTGCCATTCGTCGTTTTGTTCCAGCAGCACCGCGCCGATCAGCCGGATGATTGACGCCTCATTGGGAAATATCCCGACCACATCAGCCCGCCGCTTGACCTCCTTGTTCAACCGCTCAAGTGGGTTCGTGCTGTGGATCTTCGCGCGGTGCTGCTCGGGGAAGTCCAGGTGCGACAAGACATCTATCTCGCTCTCGTCGATGAACGCCGC
This sequence comes from uncultured Alphaproteobacteria bacterium, assembly GCA_963758595.1. Lineage (GTDB taxonomy): Bacteria > Pseudomonadota > Alphaproteobacteria > Acetobacterales > Acetobacteraceae > JAMXLO01. Next base: position 180,349 of record CAVWWB010000013.1, on the reverse strand, counting down.
CAGCTTTGGCCATTTCTGCCGTAGCTGATCAGCCACGTGACGCAGCGTCTGGCTGGCCTGCGCGCGATCCGGCTGGATGAACGCCTGGCGCAGCGCGGCTGCCACCATGCTCTGCTGGGTCTTCACGACGTAAGATAGCGCGTTCCGCATCCAGTGAACGCGGCAGCGTTGCCATGTCGCGCTGAATACCCGGCGGATAGCAGCCTTCAACCCCTCATGCGCATCGGAAATCACCAGCTTCACACCGCGCAGACCACGGCGGGCCAGGCTCTTGAGGAAGACCGACCAGAAGGTCTCGGCTTCGGAAGAACCGATGTGCAGCCCAACGATCTCTCGCTTGCCATCCGTGTTTGCCGCGACAGCGATTATCGCAGCGACCGAGACGATCCGGCCGCCCTCCCGCTGCCTCAGATAGGTCGCGTCCAGCCACAGATAGGGCCATTCGCCCGCCAGGGGACGGTCAAGGAACGCGCGCACACGCTCATCGATGTCCTTGCACAGCTTGGAGACCTGCGACTTGCTGATCCCGCTCAGCCCCATCGCCTGCACCAGATCGTCCACTCGCCGGGTCGAAACCCCGCCGATCCACGCCTCCTGGATCACCGCTACCAGGGCCTTCTCCGAAACCTTCCGGGCTTCAAGGAATGGCGGGAAGTAGCTGCCCTGCCGCAGCTTCGGGATCCGCAACTGAAGTGACCCCAGCCGCGTATCGAGCGCGCGATCGCGGTAGCCGTTGCGCCAGGTCATGCGCTCGCCACTGCGCTCGTAGCGCCCTGCACCAATCAGACCTTCAACGTCCGCTTCCATCAGCAACTGCAGTACCGCTTCCGCCACAGCGCGCAGGAAATCTCCCTCACCAGACTTCTCCAGCAACTCGGATAACGGCAGTCTCTCGTCGGCCATCGGATCCTCTCTCGGCTCTGGTTGCAGTCTCGCAAACTCCACCCTGGCCGACCGGGCCGATGGCCGCCTCCACCTACACCGCCACGCCACACCAGGCGTCGCTCCGAATCTCCACCATCTCCGGGGACGCTAACTTGGGTGTTCTAGTCGCATGGTTGTATCAGCTCCTATAATACTAGGCTTGCCGCAAGGACTGTTCCTAGTCTGCAACAGACAACAAGCATCATTGCCGGTCCCGTGTACCACCATTCGGGGGCGATACCGGCAGCTAGTCCGTGGGGGCCGTCGCCACGCGTCCGGTGGATTGAACCGCCGCCCAACCCCCTAGCCTGACACACTGGAAGTGCCTTGCTGATGGCGCCGCGCTCGGCGGCGTCTGGTTACCAATGTATGTCTCCGCTCGGGATGGCGGCAAGGAAAAAATGCAGGGCGAACCCATATAGACCAAGTATCGGGCTCCATTAATCAGTATTGACCCGGTTCTTTAGTTCCTCCCCTGTATTGCCATTGGCGCCCGGTCCTTTAGAACCTCTCAGCAGGCGGTGGAAAGCAGCAGGACGATCTATTCGATCGAAGTGCTGACGGCTGGCAACCAGGTTGCGTCTCGGCCTGCTCGTCAGCCATTCTTCTTGCGCACATTCGCAGGGTCGTTGATGGCCGACCCTAGCCCATCGTCCTCGGAAGGTGGGACGAAACTCGCAGGCGCATTCAAGGGATAAGTCGATCCCTCGCAGCCACTGTTATCGAGGAACGCCATCGCCTCGGCCTCGCCGTTGAAGGGGCCGAACATGCTGTCCCAATCCCATTTTTGGCCTGCGATCGGCTTGCCTCCGGGCACGATGGCCCAAATCTGCGCGACCCAGGGCGCGGTCGGCTGTTGATCGGTAGTTATCTTACACTCCTTTCCTGGATCATCCGCTGCTTCCACCGCAACGGCGCCAATGGACATAGGTAATCAGCCACGCGACGTCACGGCTCGTGTCAGATAGTTCCGCAGGAAAGGAGTTCGATGGAGTTCGCTAGCCCTCTGGGGATATCGTACGAACTCATAGGTTTACTACGGCTGGTCTGATACAGGCCGTCGACGACGCGCAGGTTCGGGCGGCGAGCTACGGGTGAGCGGCGTGCATGTGATGGGCTTGTCCGGTGCGTGGCGTGCACCTGTGACGCCTGTGGTTCAGCTGCCTCTTGTGCATTCGTTTCCCTTGACCGGTGCGCCCGGCGCATCTGTAGTTCAGCCAATACCGCCGCGACCGCGTTGTCGTAGCCTATGTGGCTTACAACCTGCAGACATCAGGCTGTTGTCGTGGTTAGCGCTGTTTGCAACCGCGGCAAAGCCGCACAATGCGGCTCTGGCCATCTGAGTGACATTCCAGGAAAGCCCGCCCGGCGCGGTCCACCTTGATGATCGAGCGTAGTTCGGCGCTGATCTCCAGATGGATCTTCTTATTTTTGATCACCACGTGCTTCTCCCGCAATCGCACGTTATTCCCTACGAACTCGCGCAGGCGATCGTGTTCCTCGCGTGCGACGTCGGGATGGCGTAACGTGCCATCCTTGTTGAAGTAAGCTGCAAAAAAAGCTTGTTCAACTGCATAAAGATGCGGTGGCGTTCCGCTGGGGTGCGATCGGCGATCGACGGCGGCTCCGGCCGCCCCTGGTACAGTTTCATCTGATGGACCTCTGACAGAGCGTTGACCATCCGGTCATAGGGGCCGGGACCAAGCATGAGTGATCTCGTCATTCGCTCGAGGGCATTGGGCCGCCGCTACCAAAATGCGCTGCTCGACCGTGCGTTCAGCGGGCGTCGGCTCATCAGTCATCGTTCGCTTCCGCCGCATTGTCCAGGGCGGCCAACGCGTGGTCGATACGCTAGTTGGCAGGATGCGTGTCGTCGCTGAAGTCGTGCTTGCCCCACTGTCCGAGAAGCTCGACACGCTGCCGCATTGCCATCATCTGCTCATAGTCCCGCAGATCACAGTCTGGTGGAACAGATATTGAGTGCGCGGCGACGGTAATCCTGGGTCGGCGCCTGCTCTGGTGAACTCAGCAAGTGGGTGCTGGCGCAGCCAAGCCGGTTCAGCACCTCCATCGCCTACGCTCCCTCGGGTGGGGCCGTAACACACGTTGCCTTCTTCCACCATACCCTTAGGCCAACATTCCGCGATCCACGGGTCTGTCATCTCGCTGCTCCTTTCCTTGGATCATGCGCCGTTCAAGGCGGCGAGGGCAGTGAACATAGACGATCATCGGCGCGTTGTCACGAGCTATTAGCAAGTAATTAGAAGGAAAGAGTTCGCTGTAGTTCGCTAGCTCGCTTAGAAACGCTGTGCAAGTTCGTGGGGGCTGTGTGATGCTTTACTTGTCTTTCCCCGACCACGACCAAAATTGGCCGGCGGGCTACTGGTGCGCGCGGTGCACCTGTCGGCTTTGAACGGGGCGCACGGCCCACCTGTGGTTCAGGGTCAGGTGCATGTGGCGCACCTGTTGGGTCGGCTCAGTATCTGCGGTGCGCAGGTGGGCGCAGGTTCAGACGATATCGTCTCGACCGGCCTTCGGCGCTCGGTCATCACCAACCCGGCGGCCGCGAGCCGTTGGAGCGCAGCAATGATGCCTCGCTTGGACATCCCGCCGTCGGCACCAAGCCGCGCCAGCGTACAATGGGCGGTGGTTGCCCACGGCGCGCGCGAAGCGAGCGGTCAGCAAGCCACTCGGCGATATGCTGCTGTACCACATGGTTCGACTTCGGCCCTGCTGCGGCGCGTTCGCCACGGCTGATGGTTGCGCCCTCATGACAGCATTGGCCTGGCACGATCACCTTGTTCTCGATCTTGCCCTTGATATGCAGTAGCGGGACCTGGAGCACCTTGCGCTTCCAATCGATCAGTGCCACTGCACGTAAAGGATAGGATCGGTGCGGAGGCCGGACAGGTGCCGAACTGCACGGCCTCGCAGACGGCGGTATGCGGCTGTTCGCATACAGCGCTCCTGGACTGAAGGATTGTCCATAACCACACGATCACGTCGGCCCCTGGATAGTAGATATCAGCGAGGTCACGCATGAAAGTTCGCGAGGCGATCGAAGCCGTCGATGCCAGTTTGCGGCTGTTGCCAGCCTACAGCCCTGACCTCAAGCCGATCGAACAGGTGTTCGCCAAGCTCAAGGCCCTGCTGCGAAGCCGCACCGCACGAACCCGCGATGCGCTGTGGCACGCTGCCGACAGGCTCATCCAACAATTCACCCCAACTGAATGCGCCAACTACTTCCGAAAAGCCGGCTATTTCCAGTCACCGTGAATCCGCTCTAGCCGGCGGTGCGCCCGCCACGCCGCCCTGTGCCGATCTATCTCGCCACGGAAATCGAGCACCACGTTCGGCTCGGCATCGTCGCGGACCGCGGCGGACACCAAGTAGGCCAGGCATTGCAGCTTGTCTTCCGGGGTCTCCAGCAGGATCCGCATGGTGGGATCGAGACAACCACTCGCAGGCAAATCTCGATGCTATCGCCTCGGTCCCGGGCGTCGACGTCCTGCTGATCGGCCCGTCCGACCTTTCGATCGCGCTGGGAGTGCCGCTCGACTACCGGTGCGACACCTATCAGCGAGCGCTCGATAAAATCGCGGCAACCGCCGCGAAGCGCGGCATCGCCGCTGGGATGTATCTCGTCCCGCCCGAGATGGACCCGAACTTCTTCGTCCAGAAGGGATTCAAGTTCTTCACCATGCCGTGGGGCCCCTGGGCGAAGGCCGGGATCCAGAACGGCTTGGCCGGGATCAAGCGCTAACAACGATCGACGCGGACGGTCCGCGAACGGTCAGATCGTCCAGCGTGCGCCGCTGATCAGTCGTTCCGCCATGCCGACGCGGGATGCGCCATTAGAACATCAACGTCGAGGTCGTGCCCGCGCGCGTCGGCGTCGCATAGTAGCGCAACGCAAACTGAAAGAACATTGCACCGTCGGCGGCGGTGCGGTTCTGTGACCCCGTTAGTCTCGGCGCTATGAAAAGCCGATCATACTCGCAGCCGCTGACCATCACCGCGGGCCTTGGCCGCTCGAAGTTGAAAACGTCCGCCACTACGCTCCATTACCATTGTGAGCTCTCAAAAAAGCCAAGGGAGAGATATCCTTCATCATGAGCACTGTAGATGCGAACCGCGTGATCTTCACTGGGGAAAATTCTGCCATTCGGCTCAGCGATAACGACAGTGATAGCTTCACGACGAACGCGACCGTTTGGCGAACCGTGTCATCCGGAGCTGGGCACGGCCATGCAGTTAGTTCATGACTACTATTCACGGGCTGAGTTTCGCATCAATGTAATGGTACTAGCGAAGCTCGGGATAGTCGTCGAGTTGCCTACCGTCCTGACCACGAGCCTTGGTCGAGGTCCAAATGGCCCGTTTATCCCAGAGGTGTTGAACCTGTTCCCTGATGTGACGGTGATCGATAGACCCGGAATCATCAGCGCGTGGGATGATCCTAAGTTCGTGGCCTCGATCGAGAAAACCGGCCGCAAGAACCTGATCATTGCAGGGGTTACAGTTGATGTATGCCTCGCGTTCGCCGCTATGCAAGCGGTCGATGCCGGGTACTATGTATACGGCGTCGTCGATGCCTCCGGCGCACTTGATACAACAACCCGCGCGCTCGCCATTGCTCGAAAGAGAGATCGTGGGATCACACCCCTTTGCTGGACTGCGGTTGCAGCCGAGTTGCAGCAAAACTGGACCTTGCCGACCGGGCAAGCCTTGGGCCGGGTCTTTCACGAACACTATCAGAGCTACGGTCTTCTGATGGGCAGTTTCGATGCCGCTTGAGAAGCGACGTCCGGAAGGCGTCCTAGTCGCTTCGCGTGCTATTCATCGACTTTGCCCGGTCTCTCCCAAGAGATCGGGCTCTCTCTGGCCATGACACGGAATAAACCGTGTGGCCACTGAGCGCCCCCACGAAGTGGGTCTGCCCGCGGGCGCGCGACGCTGCCAACTTCCGGCCATGCCGAGAAGTCTGGCTTTCCGGGGCCCATGAGGGGCTGGCCGACGACCGGCTCGGGTCGATAACTGCCGTGGTCGGAGTGTCCGATAACGTCGGCTCCGGCATCCTGACTGCCCGAAGCCGCCGTTCCGGTTTCGGCCAGAAGCAGCCTGCCGGCTTGCGCCCGTGCCGGTCATTCAGCCAAACCGGACGGCGTCTCCGAAGCGGACATGCCGCACGCGCAGCCGAGTTCGTCGATGGGTGGAGAGCTGAGTTTCCGCTTCGTGTTTGATCAGCCAAGATGTGGACGTTTATCTCACGGCGCGTAATCTGTACCCCTTCCCGGACGATCATGGATGAGTGCATCACTGCAGGCCGGAACCAAGGAAAAACCTATTATGCCGATTCGCACGCTCCCCGAGGCGATCTCCCACTACGGTCACGACGCCTACCTGCTCACGGTGGCGCAAGATGGTCCGCAGACCAGTTATGTACCATTGAGCTTCAAGGCAGTAGCATCGGCTGCGCCGTGGGTGCGTCCGCCGCCAGGAACATCGCGCGCGAGCCCAACGTATCATTGTTCTGGCCGCCTGCGGAGCCCGGCGGCTACGCCTTGATCGTCAATGGCTCAGCCGCGGGCGAGCGCCGAGCTACGGGTGTGACGATGGCGGAGATCACACTCACGAAGGCGGCTACGCCTTGATCGTCAATGGCTCAGCCGCGGGCGAGCGCCGAGCTACGGGTGTGACGATGGCGGAGATCACACTCACGAAGTCCGTGCTGCATCGTCCCGGGCCAAGGCCCGACGACAGCGGCGGGCCGTGTGCGAACGACTGCCGCCGCCTGACGCGGTGACACGTCGTACGGCGGGATTGCCCACCCAATTAGGTGCAGTGGCGAGCCAAAGTTCGCTGCGAACCGAGCGTTCGAGCAGCATCGGTTGCCGTCTCATCGCGCACTTTGTCGCCGGCCTCGCCGCGGGGATCGCAATGACATGGCATTACGCTATGGAACCGAACCGCACCCGTTTCTCTGCGTCCGAACGCCATCTCCGATGCCGGTGCCAGTGATTGGCGACTTTTGGATTTCCACGGCGACGCCGTGACCGGCGGTGGTAAGCAATGCCGGGACGCGCAGGAGAAAAAGCCCGCGCCATCGTCGGAGTGGCCGCCTGGATAAATCGTGCCGGCACTCGATCGCTGACTGCGCTGTATGTCGCCGCGCCGTTCAGCATGGGCTATGTCGATTTTTATACCTTTCTAATGCCGCTTTACGCGCTGTCACTCGGATTCGACGCCGCCGAAGTGGGCATCCTGGTCGGCGCCCGCTCGATAGTGGCGATGTTTCTCTCGATCCACATCGGCGTGCTGATGGACCGATTCGGCACACGCAAGGTCACGCTGTTCTTTGTCTGGACCAGCATGGTTCTGGCGCCGTTGTTCCCCCTCGTGCCATGGTTCTGGAGCTTGTTGGCCTTGCAACTGGTCAACGGCGCCGCGGTGTCGTTCGCCTGGTCCGGGGCTCAAACACTGATCGCGCAGTTGGCTATAGGCGAGGCGCGCTATCTCGGGCGGTTTACGTTCTTTGCCCGACTCGGTTCGACAACTGCGCCAATGCTCGGCGGCGCGGTGTGGGATTTCGGCGGCACCTGGCTGTCCTATATGATCGGTGTCGTATGGGGCGGCATGCTGATCGTCGCCTTGCTGTGTGCCCCCGAGGCGGAGATCTTCGCCTCGCCACGCCACGAGGGCGCGGTGCGCGCCCGGTTCCGCGATGTCTGGCCCCGGCTTTCCGATTACTGGGCCTCGCTGATGCTGCTCGCCATTCCGGCGATTGCCCTGTCGATAGCGATTATGGCGATGCGCAATAGCACCTACAGCATCCAGACGTCGGTCTATGTTGTCTATCTCAAGCAGGTAGGGCTGGTCGGCACAACAATCGGCGTGCTGTTCTCGGCGGCTGAAATAGCCAGCGGGTTTGGAGCGCTGTTTGCCGGGTGCGCCATGGGCCTCGGCAACGCGCAGCGCACGATGCTGAGTGGAACCGCGATCTCAATCCTGCTGATCGCGTTGACGCCGCTACTCGGCGGCATCTTGGTATTGCTGCTGCTGTTTCAGGTGGTTCGGGGATGGCTTGAAGGCGTGATTCAGCCTTTAGTCTTGTCGGTGCAAGCGCGCGCCGCGGGCCGTCATCAGCAGGGCGCTGTCGTCGGTTTGCGCCAAACCGGCCAGCGGTTTACCTCGATCGTGGTTCCGCCGCTCATGGGCGCTATCGCCGACAGCTCTGGCGTCAGCGAAAGTTTCCTTGTCCTGGGCGTATTCATGCTGCTGCTTTGCATCCCTATGGCACTGATCATCAGCCGGGTTGGTAGGCGGCACTCTCTTGATGGGCCGCTCGCAGGCGCCACCGATTGATCCTTGCCACGCTAGGGCCTGCGACCGATCTCTGAAGCAGTATGTCGCGCAACGCCGCAGACGTGCCGTGTCGCGGGTGCTTCGCCGTGGCGACACAGCGCGTCGGTGTTGCTGTCCGTTTTTTTTGGAGACCCGTGGAACCGAGGGCAAGGGACCGAGGTGAGTCGGACCTTGCCGTTCGCAATTCTCAGGCGGATGGCTTCGTCGGATGGCAAATGGACCGTCCGTTTCGGGTGGTGACTGCAGATTCGCCCCCGGTGAGCGAACGGGATATTTCTGCTCGGGAGCGATCAGTGCTCCGCGGCGCTCATGGCAAGAGCCACATCTCGATGGAAGGTTTCGCGATCGCGGATGAGGTCGAACCGCATGCACATCGGCGAGAGCGCTTCACAGGCGGCTACTAGCCGCTGGCAGTCACAGAAGGAGATCATCATGGCCGAGCATACCTCCCCCAACAGTGCATCCGTTGTGCTGACGAACCTCGGCAAGCTGCTCCCTGAACTGGAACCGCTCTATGAGGACATTCACGCCCATCCCGAATTGTCGATGCACGAGACGCGAACGGCGGGCATCGCCGCCGACAAGCTCAGAAAAGCCGGTTACGAGGTGACCACCGGCGTGGGCAAGACGGGCGTGGTTGGACTGCTCCGCAACAGCGAAGGGCCGACAGTGATGCTGCGCGCGGACATGGATGCGCTCCCCATCGCCGAGAACACCGGACTTGCCTATGCCAGCAAGGTCACAGCGACCGATGCCGAAGGAAACTCTGTGCCGGTGGGACATATGTGCGGCCACGACATGCATGTCACATGGCTCGTCGGCGCGGCGACTTTGATGTCGCAGACGCGCGATGGCTGGAAGGGTACGTTGATGGCCGTCTTCCAGCCGGGCGAGGAAACCGCACAAGGCGCCCAGGCCATGATCGACGACGGCCTGCTTAAACGCTTCCCCACGCCCGATGTCGTGCTTGGCCAGCATGTCATGGTCGGCCCCGCGGGCACCGTCGCCGGAAGCGCCGGACCGATCACCTCGGCGGCGGACAGCCTGCAAATCCGGCTGTTCGGGCGTGGCGCGCATGGCTCGATGCCGCAGGCCAGCATCGATCCTGTCGTAATGGCGGCATCCGTCGTCCTGCGACTCCAGACCATCGTGTCCCGCGAGGTTGCCGCAAACGACGCGGCGGTGATCACAGTCGGTGTGTTGCAGGCTGGCACGAAGGAGAACGTTATACCCGACGAAGCGATCATCAAACTTAATGTGCGGACTTTCGATGCGGGCGTGCGGGAGCACGTGCTTGGGGCGATCAAACGGATTATCAATGCCGAGGCCGAAGCGTCGGGGGCTCCGCGCAAGCCGGAGATCACGCCGCTCGACCGGTATCCGCTCAACATGAATGACGAAACCGCCAGCAATCGCATCGCCGAGGCGTTTCGCGGCTACTTTCCGCCCGACCGGGTGAAGCACACCGGTCCCGCGCCGGCGAGCGAGGATTTCGGCTGCTTCGGCACCGCATGGCAAGTGCCTTCGGTGTTCTGGTTCGTGGGTGGCAACGATCCCGAAATTTATGCCAAGGCCAAGGCGGCGGGTAAGTTAAACGAACTGCCGGTCAATCACAGCCCGCAATTCGCTCCGATCCTGCATCCTACCCTCGAGACTGGCGTCGAGGCATTGGTCGTCGGCGCGATGGCCTGGCTTGGCGCGAGCTGATGTCTTTTGGTGCCGAGGGTTATCGGCGGCATCGCAGGCCCTGGAAACACGTGGCTCCGTCGCGGCGCATGCTCAGATTCTTCCGATGCTCCTTCGTGCTTTCGGCTCGATCGCTAAGTTTTCGCGCATTGGGTCTCGATGATCACAATTGAGACTTTCGTGGATATTCTTGACTTGGGAGGCACCTTCGTCTTCGCGATCAGCGGCGCGCTTGCCGCGGTCAATCGCCGGCTCGACATTTTTGGCATCCTCGTTCTGTCTTTCGTAGCCGGAAATTTTGGCGGGATCAGCCGCGATGTATTGATCGGCGCGGTGCCGCCGGCCGCCCTGTCCGATGGACGATACTTGCTGGTTTCCGTCCTGGCCGGACTCGTCACCTTCTTCTCGTATGCCGGCGTCGACCGGCTGCGCAGTCCTGTGCTTCTGTTCGACGCAGTAGGGCTTGCGTTCTTCGCAATCGCCGGTGCGCAAAAAGCGATGACGTTCGGGTTAGGTCCAGTTATGGCCGCTCTTCTGGGCATGTTGACCGGCATCGGCGGTGGCATGACCCGCGACATCCTCCTCACCGAGATCCCGCAAGTGCTGCGGTCCGATCTGTACGCCGTTGCAGCCCTGGTCGGCGCGTCCATCGTCGTGATCGGCGATATGCTTGGTCTTCCCTATGGAGCCTCAGCTCTGGTCGGCGGTATCCTGTGCTTTGGCCTCCGCTTCATGGCAATCAGACATGGCTGGCATTTGCCTATCGCTCATCTTTCTGCACAAAAACGCGCGGGAACAGACCCTTCGAACGATGATAAATCGCACTGAAATTGTCATTCATCACCCGCGCCATTGGGATCATGGTGCTTGGCTGGGAATGACGCGAGTGGCGCGCGCATATACGGGCCGACCGCCAGAAGCAGATCACGTCACCACCTTGATCTACACGACGGTCACATCGGCCGGTAACGACCGCTTTCGAGATGCTCCTCCCCGCGCTCGTACGACCGATATGGGTCGGTAGCTGCCCCATGGCCAGAGTAGGCGCTTGCAGCAACGACGACAGTAATAAACGAGAAGCTCGAGCCCAAATAGCTCGGTACACGTCCTGCAACAACGGCAAAGAAGACCAGGGTACCGATACCAGAAAAGAGCAGTGCCAGATTAGGATCAAAACCCATGAGGAGCGGCGCGATAATCGTTCCACCTGCCATCGCAACTCCATGCTGAAGACCCGATACAATCGTCTGCCCCCATGGCAGGCGGTCCTCGGGCATAATCACACCCGTCGTCTTCAGCTTTCAATGTGGAAAGTAGCCCTCTCGGGCCTCAGGCCGAGTGGTCGTCGACATGTTTCCACCCCCTGTGCTCGAGCAACTCCAGCACCTTCTATTCTTCTCTCACTCTCTACGACAGCATTTGCTGCTGGCAGCCTCTACGACAGCATTTGCTGCTGGCAGCGAAATTCGCGGAGTCCAATGGCTCGCAGACCTGCTGGCGCACCTCGATACCTGGGATGGGGCCGTCCTCCATATAACGTCCAATAGATCGGCGCCCTTCGGCGGACAGTGGCGGACACTAGGCCCGATCCCGAACGGCAAGCAGCAGGATTGCAGCTTGACGATTTAAATATGTTCTTGCTATGTTCCCGCCGTTTGTATTGGCCTCTCGAGCTCCCACACCTGAGCGGTTCGTATGGAAACGGCCGCCACGATCCTGCATGCCGACCTTGATGCCTTCTACGCCTCAGTCGAGCAACTGCTTGATCCGTCGTTGCGCGGTAAGCCGATCGCCGTCGGCGACGGCGTCGTGCTTGCCACGTCTTATGAAGCGAAAGCCTTCGGCGTCCATAGCGGCATGCCAGGCAGGCGGGCACGCCAGCTTTGTCCGCAACTGACTTTCGTCGCGGGACATTTCAAGGATTACCAGCGGCTGGGCGAAGCAGCCATAGCGGTACTCAACGACTTCACGCCTCTCGTCGAGCGAATCTCGATCGACGAAGCCTTTGCTGACGTGGCTGGTTGTACGCACCTTTTCGGTCCACCCTCCGAGATCGCCAAAGCAATCCGCCAGCGCGTGCGAGAAGAGCTTGGCTTGCCAATCTCGATCGGCGTGGCGCGCACTAAACACCTGGCTAAAATAGCTTCACAGGTGGCCAAGCCCGATGGGCTCGTAGTTGTCGAGCCTTCTACCGAGCTCGACTTCCTTCATAGCCTGCCTGTTGAACTGATGTGGGGCATAGGCGCCGCCACGAGGGCGCGCCTCGCGCAGATCGGTGTGCACACTATCGGACAACTGGCAAAACTGCCACGACAATCGCTCGAGCGGTTGCTAGGTCGCGCGGCAGGAGAAAAGCTGACCGCCCTGGCATGGATTCGCGATCCACGCGAGATCAAGACGCACCATCGGGTCCGGTCGGCCGGCGCCCAGTCGGCGCTTGGAAAACAGCCCGCTGAAGAGAAAGTCTTCCGACCCACGTTGCGCCACCTTGCGGACAGAATTGCTAGCCGCCTTCGTGCCAAATCCCGGCCGGGTCGAACTGTGATGGTGCGCGTTCGCTTCGGCGACCTGCATTCGGTCACTCGTTCTGTAACGCTTGAGGCGCCGATTTCCGCGACGCCGATCCTTGCTGATGTCGCCGAGCAGTTGGTGCGCGCAGCGTTGGCGGATCACCCTACGAGAAGACGATCTCGCTGTTGGCCATATCCGTGTCGCATCTCGAGGAGCATGCAGACCTGCAACTCGAACTCCCGCTGGGCCTTGCAGATGAGCGACGCCGACCTGGCTCTAAGCTGGGCATGGCACGTTGGATGGCTGACCGCGCAGTCGACAGTATTCGCGAGCGCTTCGGATGGTACGCGATTGGATACGGATCCGGCACGCTGGAACTGGCCCGTTCGGTACCTGATGAGTTTCGCGAACTGGCCGAAAAGGATTTGTGATATCAATGCATCGCCAGTCTGGTAGCTGACGCGTACCGACTTGCAGCAAACGGATCATCATTTCAGTGCAGATCCGGCCTGGAGATCGGTGGAGCGGGCATAAAGTCCGCTCTGCGCCCATCCTGGTCATTCCAGTGGTCTCGGTCAGGCTTCCAAAGCGGACGCACCACAAATGCGGGATTTGGCAGGAGTTGGTGGATTCCAGCTCGTCTGATCTCAGATGGTAATGGCCAAAACCCGACATGCGCATCAACCCACAAATCTGGCGCAACGCACCGACTTGCTCTGCCAGCGCCGGCACGCTTATGCCGTCCCGCTGCGGCTTCCGCCCAGAACGGACAGCCGGGTGACCAGGATGACGACAGCAAAGGTGATCAGCATCAGCAGGATTCCCAGCACGCAGATCGGACCCATGTCGCCGCTCTCGTTGAGATTGTAAATCACGACTGAGATGGTCTGGGTATTGGCGTTGGCGAGCAGGATCGCTGCCGACAGTTCGCGCAGCGCGCCGATGAAGACGATGCACCACGTGCTGACGATCGTGCTGCGCAGCAATGGGGCCGTAATGTCGGCCAGCGCCCGCAGGCGCGTGGCGCCGAAGATGCGCGAGGCTTCCTCCAGTTCCGGGCTCAGTCCGCTCATGCCTGCCTGCACCTGCTGATAGCCGCCCGGCATCTCCAGCGTCACGAACGCGACCAGTACGATCCAAATGGTCCCGTACAGCATCAGCGGCGGGCGCGTATATACGAGAAACAGACCGACGCCCATGACGATGCCAGGCACGGCAAGTGGTGCCATCGCCAACACGGCCAGTGCGCGGTGACCCGGCACCAAACGACGGCTCGTTGCGTAGCCCGCCACAAGCACGACGACGGTAACTATCGAGGCGCTGAGTACCCCGAGCAGCATCGTGTTCTTCAGCGCTACTTGTGTGTCCGAAATGCCCCACAGTGCAAAACGCACATGCTCGAGCGACAGATTCCGCCAAGCCAGCGGCTCAGAGATGTTGTGCACGAACCCGACCTTGAACAGCGCGAAATACGGCAGGATCACCGGAAACAGCATGATGAACACTGAGAACAGCAAGGCCGGCGTGCGCCAGATGCCAAGCCGGATGGGTCGCGCCGCACCGCCGCGTCCGCCGATCACGACGAACGAGCGGTTGCCGAGCAGGCGTCGCTGCCCCCACAGAACGAGCGCGGTGACGAGCAGCAGCGGCATCGAAGCGGCAGCCGCGAGATGTATCTGCGGCGGATACTGGAACAGGCTCCAGAGTTTAGTGGTCAGCGTGTTGAAGCCCGCCGGCAAAGCCAGGATCGCCGGCGTGCCGAACAGGGTGAGTGCCTGCAGGAGCGCGACCAGTGTGCCGGCTAGGATCGCCGGCAATACCAGAGGAACGGTGACATCTCGCGCGGAGCGCCACCGGTTGGCGCCGATGATGGCGGCCGCATCCTCAAGTTCTGTTGGGATACGCTCCAGTGCGTTGGAGAGCAGCGTATAGACGTAAGGAAAGGTGTAGCAGGCAGTGGCGAAAATGACGCCTGACACCGTGTAGATGTTGAACACATGCTGATAGCGTCCTAAGCCGAACATCTGCCGCGCCCATACATTCAGCAAGCCGGAGTTGGGTGCCGCCAACACTTCCCAGGCGACGGCGCCGAGAAACGGCGGCGTGACGAACGAGGCGGTGACCGCGGCGCGTATCGTGCGTCGGAACGGCACATCGGTGCGCGCCGTCAGAAAGGCGAGCGGCAGAGCGACTACCGCGCACAGTACCGCGACACTGGCGGCGATCACCAGCGTGATGCCCATGGCGTTACGCATGGAACGATCAGTGGCCAAAGCCGCGTAATTGCCGAATGCGACCTGCCCTTGATCGTTAGTGGCACTGTACCAAAGCAGCCAGCCGGTCGGCATCACCACCAGCAGCGCGAGACAAAGCACCAGCAGCGCGAAGGCACCTGCGGAGACATCGATGCGTCGGGGCCGCCGTACGTTGGGGGCAGGCTCACGTGGCACCGGTAGGGCGGATAACTGCACTCGTCAGACCGAAAAGATCGACGTGTATTTCTTCTTCGTCTCCTCGACGCCTGCCGCCAGCTCATGCGCCGAGGCGCGCAGCAGCTTGATATGGGATAACTTCATCCGACCTGCCGGCTCCTTGATGCCGGGGTGGAACGAGCGCAGATTCACTTGGTCCACCATCATCTGCTGCGCCGGGAGCGAAAACAGATAGCTGGTATAGAGCCGCGCGGCATTGGGATGCGGCGCGTCCTGCATCGCCGCGGCAGGGCCGGAGATCAGCGGCGAACCCTCCCGGGGATAGACCACATCGATCGGGTTATCCTTGTGCTTGTAGTTGAGGAACACGTATTCGCCGCCATCGACAGCAACCGGGCGCTCGCCCTGCGAGATCACCTTGGGCGGCTCTGCGGCTGACTGCACCTGCATCACGTGCTGTTTCGCTAGCCTTTCGAAGAATTGCCAGCCGATCGCCTTTACGAGCACATAGGTGGAGACTGCGACTACCCCGCTGTAGTTGGGACTAGCCTTCACCAGCTTGCCGGACCATTCCGACCCCAGCAGATCGGCATAGGCTTTCGGCACATCTGCTGCCTTTACCTGCTCGGTGTTGTACCCGATCGTGTTGAGCGTCGCGCGCACTGTGGCATAGTGGCCATCGGGATCACGTTCCTCGGCTGGCCAGAGCTTCTTCACCTCCTCCGGCAGGAATTCCGCAAGCCAGCCCTTGCTCTTGAACAATTCGAATATCGTGATGTCGGAGCTCTCCACCACGTCGGCCGTGTGTATGCCGCTTGCATATTCCTGGGTAAGGCGCTGCAAAACCCGCTCGGCTCCGTTGCGCTCGGTCTGCACAGTGATCTTCGGGTATGTCTTCATGAAGGACCTGGCGATGCTTTCGGCCACACCGAGCTCGATGGACGTGTACCAGATCGCCTTGCCTTCTTTGTTAGCCGCATCCACCACTTCCGGAGCGACGCTGGCCATCCCCTGAGCGAAGGCTCGTCTGGTCGCCAAGCCAGTGGCGGCACCTGCTAGAATACCGCGGCGGGTGATCACGGCATCACGTTTCTTCACGGCGTATCCTCCTCATTTGCGCATGCAGCGTCATCAGGCTGACAATGCGCGGCAATGCTCCGGCGGTAGACGGATCATCACCGTGTCGCCGCGCGCCGCAATGGCATCGATCGGCGCGGCGATCCGCAGCTCGGCCCCGCCATCCAGCACGACCAGGTAGTCGCGTTGCGTGCCGAGATAGGTGTGGCGTCGAACTGTCGCCGGGAAAACATTGGGTCCGGCTGGCGGCGCATCGACCCTGTGCAGCTCGATCTGATGAGGCCGGATCGCAACCGGGACGATCAGGCTATCAGGAAGCCTATTGCCGCAGCGCAGCGCAATCGATCCGCATTGGACCATATCGCCTGCCGTCTCGCCGCGTAGAATGTTCGTGCCGCCGATGAATCGCGCCACAAATTCCGATAGGGGCTGCTCATAGACCTCCTCCGGAGAACCGACCTGCTCGATGCGGCCCTTGTTCATCACGACGATCCGGTCCGCCGTTGTCATCGCTTCCGCCTGATCGTGCGTGACGTAGATTGTGGTGTACCCCAACTCGTCGTGCAGGCGGCGGATCTCGAAGCGCATTTCCTCGCGGAGGTTGGCATCGAGGTTTGACAGCGGCTCGTCGAGCAGGAGTGTTTCCGGTTCGATCGCCAGGGCGCGTGCCAGGGCGACGCGCTGCTGCTGTCCACCGGATAGCTCCGCAGGCGAGCGTGCTGCCAGATCGGCGAGCCTGGTGAGGGAAAGCGCGGCATCAACCTTGCGGCGGATCTCCGCGGCGGGCAGGCGGCGTAGCTTCAGGCCGTAGGCAATGTTCTCGGCAACGCTCATGTGCGGCCAGAGCGCGTAGCTTTGGAAGATCATTGACATATTGCGCCGTTCCGGCGGGACGATCGCCGACCGGCTGGACAGAGTGCGATCGCCGACCTGTATCTGTACCGGCATCCGGTGTCATGAAGCCCGCAATTAGGCGCAGCGTCGTGGTTTTGCCGCAGCCTGAGGGGCCGAGCAGGCAGACTAGTTCGCCATCCGCAACGGTTAGTTCAATACTGTCGACGATGACGTGCGTACCGTAACTCTTGCGTATTCCACACAGCCGAACAGAAGCCATGCCGCTCCTTTCAGCGGACGATGCCAGAGCGGGAGATCAACGTCGCACTTGCACGAGCGGCACGGCACGGCTCTGTCCACCGAGATGTTCAGGCCACTCCATGGTATTTCCTGAGGTTCTCGGTACCGGTCCTTCTGAACCAGCTCGGCTATCGTGCCATCCGGAGCGCGGAACTTCACCACCCCGGCGTTAAGCGGCGAGAATATCTCGCCACCAAGCTTCTTGATCTTCTCGGCTGCCACCTTGATGTCGTCCACTTCCGCGCCCGAGTGGTGGATGCAGGGACCCGGGCCGGACAGAGTCGCCTCCTTCGCGTTCTCGCTCTCGTAGACCACCAGAGCGAGGTCGATGGTCCCGTCCGTCAAATGGCGCGAGACATGACCATTGCCGCCGTCGTGCGTCGTTACCTTGCGGAATCCGAACACGTCCTCATAGAACCTTGTAGAGGATTCCAGGTCCTTCACCTTCAACGCGATATGAACGGTCTTGCCAGGCATCTTGGATTCTCCTCCGCCGATTTCCGAAAAAGCGTTCGAAAGGGTCGTCGATGCCAGTGCACGGGACATCGATCACCAGTCGTTCGGCTGAGCTAAAGCTTGGCCATTCGAAAAACAGAAGTCAACGCAGGCCATCCAGCAGGGCGCCGCAGTGCGTTGCAGACAATAGGACTGGAGGTACCATCGATGACTACGCCTTTCCGAGCCGGACCGATCACTCCGAGCACCTCAGCACGAGGCGGTATGCTCGACTACTGGATGAGTGGGTCGGGCTTCACCGCAAAGACTACGGCACGCACTCGCTCCGACGGACCAAAGCCTCGATCATATCCAAGGCGACCGGCAACCTGCGCGCCGTTCAGATCCTGCTCGTGCACACGAAGATCGAAAGCACAGTCCGTTATCTTGGCGTTGATGTCGAGGATGCACTCAACCTCCCGAAGGCACGCGAGCGGACATCCCACTGCCCGAGCCGCTCGGCTGCACCGGGTGGAAAGTGGTCCTTCGCCGCGACACATCGAGGTAGCGGGGGTTGCGCCGATTCTGAGCCTTCCCGCCCTTGCCGTTGCTCCAGCGCGGAGCTGAGCCATAGTATCTCAATCGGAAGCGCTAGCACGGCGAGGGAGAAAAGAGATGGCTGGAGGCGGGGCGAAATTCGGGCTCACTCTTCCCAATCGCGGCGTCCTCATCGGCGCGACCACGGTCGCGGAGATGCTGCAGCTGGCGGCGGATGCCGAGTTGTCTGGCTGGGATTCGGTGTGGGTTGGCGACTCGATTTTTGCCAAACCCCGGCTTGACGCGATGGTACTGATGGGAGCGATCGCTGCCCGTACCACTCGCGTGCGCATCGGACCGGCGTGCTTCGCCAGCACGCCGTTGCGCAATGCGCTGGTGCTTGCCTACCAGTGGGCTAGCCTCGATTTCCTCTCCGGCGGGCGCACCGTTTTCGTAGCGTGTCAGGGCAAACCCGAGCCGGGCGGAGGTGCGTTCGAGCAGGAGTTTGCCCATTTCGGGATCGAGCCCTCCAGCAGGATGCGCCGTATGGAGGAGGCGATCGAGATACTGCGGCTCACCTCGTCCCGCGAGGACGTCGATTACGATGGACAATATTGGCGCTTCCGCAACCTCACCGTGCTGCCGCGTCCTATTCAGCAGCCTATTCCGATCTGGGTTACCGCTAACCCCGACCTGAATAAGAGACGGAACGTCGAGCAGAGTTATCGGCGGGTGGCGCGGCTCGGCGACGGCTGGATGACCACCTTTAAGTCGGCTGAAGACGTGCAGAGATCGCTGGCGATGATCCGCGGCTACTCACGCGAAATGGGCCACGAACTGAAGCCCGACTTCGAGGTCGCCATCTACCATAATATCAACGTCAATGAAGACCGCGATGGGGCATTCGCCGAGTCCAAGCGGTTTCTCGACAGCTATTACTCGGTCGATTACCGCCAGGACATGCTCCGGCTCTGGGTAGCGGCCGGTTCGCCCACGCAATGCATTCAAAGTCTACAAAGATATGTTGACGCCGGAGCGACCACGATCCTGCTCCGGGTCACCGGATTCGACCAGAAACGCCAGTTCAAGCGCGTGACGGAAGAGGTACTGCCGGCGTTTAGCTGAGAGGACTGTCACCGGCGGCCGGCGTTATCGTGTGCAAACTGCGGCTCGCCCAACGTCCGCGGTTTCGGCGCCTTTCGGGTATGTTTCTCATAGACGCCGGCGCAGCCCCGGGACGCGCTGGGTTCAGCCTTGCGGATTTCGGACCTTATCGTCCCGGCCCGCTGGCCGGATCGGCACAGCGGCGAGAAGATCCGCCTCGAGCACTGGGTTGCTGCCGAACGCCAGGGCCCAAAAACCGGGGTGCGTAAGATGATTGGTGAGAACGAGCCGTTCGAGGCCGTGCCGGTTCTCTGGAGCGTGCACTACGCTACATAATTGCTGTATGCGATGCATGCTGAAATCCGGGATAGGTTTCAAATCGATGGTTCAGTCGAAGGGGACTGCCGCGTTGCGTTCCGGAGCGCCGGCCGAACACTCGCTGTGGCAGCCATAAGCTGTGATTTTGATACTATTGGGCCCGTCCACTGATGCGCCGGTCGAACTGTGATTGATGCGCGTTCGGGACGCGATCCCTGGCGCGACCACACCATTGTGGTGACGGGTAGCACGTCGGGGATCGGTCGGCAGTTCGCAATCCATTTTGCGGCCGAGGGTGCGAAGGTCATCGCTTGCGGGCGGAATGAGATGGCACTTCACAACCTGCAGATAGAACACCCGACGATCGAGGCGGTTCAATGTGACGTCACAGTTCGGTCGAATGTGCTGGCGCTCGTGGAGACCATTCGCGACCGCTACGGCATGCTGGATGTACTGGTCAACAATGCCGGCATCATGGAACGGGTTGATCTGTTGGAGGAGTTTGTCAGCGACGAACGCATTGCTCATGAGATCGCCGTCAACCTGACCGGACCGGTCCTCTTGACGCGACGGCTGCTGCCACTTCTGCGTTCTGGTCGAAGCCCAATGATCGTAATGGTCACATCGGGATACGCGTTGCTTCCCCTGACGCGCGCTCCGACCTACTCCGCTACCAAGGCCGGTCTCCGCTCCTTTACGCTGGCTCTGCGGCGGCAGTTGCGTGGGGTTGGCATCCGTGTTGTAGAAGTACTGCCACCGGTGGTCGATACTCCTGCAACGCGCACGGTCAGCAAAGCGAAAATGTCGCCGGCAGCGCTGGTCGACCAGGTAATGCACGATATTTCGCACGGCAAGGACGAGATAATGCCAGGCAAGGTTCGCCTACTGCCGATGCTCATGCGCCTGGCTCCGTCGCTCGCAGCTCACCTGGTTGCAGAATCATGAGGCAAATCGGTCCACAGTATTCGATGAGTGGTGAATTGCCGAAGTTCGGGCTTGAGTGGCTCGAACGGCCAAAGCGCGCCCACAACTGCCGTTCGATTGAATGGCGACGATCCTCGAGAGAGCCAACTCTGGTGTCCGACCCGCTCGGCTGCGCTGGGTGCGGTAGCTGCCGAGTGCTTCTCAGTCCATTGTCCAGTTTCCCAGCATGGCGCACGTGAAACCAGCCCGGCTGGGTCTCCGGAGGTTCCACGGATCGTCTAATCCCCCTAGGATGGTAGAAGCCCAGGACTGCCAAAGGAGGACGCTATGGCGATATTCACCCATGTCACAGTCGGGACGAACGACCTCGAGAAGGCGCGCTCGTTTTATGACGCAGCGCTAGGTGCGCTCGGCTACAAGCGCCTGTCCGATCTTGGTGATAACGGCTCGATTTGGGGTGAGTTGGCTCCAGAATTTTTTGTGTTGCGGCCGGCCAACGGTAAGCCCGCGAGCTACGCCAATGGAGGCACGATCAGCTTCGTGGCTCCCAACCGGGCGGCGGTTGCCGAATTCCACAAGGCAGCTCTTGCCGCCGGTGGAACAGACGAGGGAGCCGTCGGACCGCGGGGGTGGGCTCCCAACGCGTACGCGGGTTACGTTCGTGATCTCGATGGCAACAAGCTTGCTGCCTACTGCTTTAAAGCCGAATAGAACGTCCTGAGGCTTGAGAGCTGGCCCGACTGCCTGACGGGCCAGCTCGCGGCAACCAGATTGTGTTCACCCGCGAAAGGGTGTCGTTCTTGACCCGGTCTATACTGGCAGGACTGCCGCCTGCATGATCGCGCACCTTCAAAAGGGCTGTTGCATCAGGACGACATGCGGGAGTTCGTTGCGCACTCGCGGGGCGCTGGAAGGACGCGGATGCGAGTACTGGTGAGCGGAAGCAGCGGCCTGATCGGTAGCGCCTTGGTGAGACACCTGTCGACGCAAGGCGATCACGTTGTTCGGTTCGATGTTGCCGAGGGGCACGACGTTCTCGATGCCAAGGATTACGCGGCAGCAGCGCGGGGTTGCGATGCGATTGTCCACGCGGCGGGCGGTCAGCGGCCGGACGCTTCCGATTCCGGCCAGCGCTTCATTACGCACAATGTGACGGGCAATTGGAACATGCTCGAAGCCGCGCGTCGGGCGGACATCAGGCGCGTCGTCACGTTCAGCAGCGTCAATGCGATCGGTGTCTTCCGTGGCGAGGCTGCGCCGGATTACCTGCCGATCGACGATGACCATCCGATCCGTCCGCCCACCGCCTACGGAATGGCGAAGCGGCTCGTCGAGGAGTTGTGCCGCTGCTACACGGTCACCACGGGAATCACGACGGTATGCTTTCGCCCGCCGGCTGTCTGCGGCCCGGCCCGTCGTGCCAGGCTGGCAGCGGCGCGGGCGGCCGATCCCGCGGCGGAGTGGACGCCATACTGGGAGTATGGGGCGTGGATCGATGTGCGCGACGTGGCAGGCGCCGTGCATGCAGCGCTGCACCATTCCGAACTGACACATCTGACCGCGCTCATCGTTGCCGATGACGTTACCTCGCCGATCCCGCCGCGCGAGTTGGCGCGAAGGCTGCTGCCGGATGTGCCCTGGCGCGGCCCAGAGTTGGCGGACGAGTGGTCGCCGCTGGTGCGCTCGGGTCGTGCACGCGATGCACTGGGGTGGCGCCCACAGTATCAATGGCGAAGCCCAGATTGAACGCGCGGAAGGTCGGTAGTCCCGGGTCAGGGCGACGATGCCACCTCACTCAACGAAAAGACCTTTCGCGAGTTCGCATGAGCGAATTGCCGGACCTTTTTCCTGGTCCGGGACGTAAGTTACGACTTTCTCGATCACGGCCCAAGGCGGCTGGTGATCTTCAACGGCCATCGCGGCGCGCAGGGCACGCTCGCTCCATCAATGTCTGGCGCCTGCACACGCCGCGGGCTTGGGAGGAGCCTACGGCGTTCCGGCGGAATATCGGAGTTGGCCTCGGCGCCGGCCGATAACATTTGAGATTATGACCGCTGGTCGTGATCGACACTCCATTTGCCGCCAGCACAAAGTGTTCTCGGCCGAGGCATGAATGGCATTGTCCCGACTGAGGCGGCAGATGGCTGGTCCGCTTACACTGCCAACCTCGACCCAGGCGATGACTGGACCGAAGCGACGCTATGGATCAAGGCCAATCCCAGCGTGGCACCAGCTCCGCATCATCGTTGGGCTATATCGCCGGCTTCGTCTGAAGCGCCGCGTGGCAGTTGCGGACCGCATGGCGGTTTGGTTCACTATCGACGACAGCAATCGCCGCGATCGTTGCGTGCCAGAGGGGAGATGACGGATGCCAGGGATCACCCGCCGCGGGCTCGCCACCGGCATGGCATCCGCCGCCCTCGCCACCAGCCGCGGCGCCTTGGCGCAGATCGCCGAGGTCACCCGCAACCTGCCGAAGACCTATGCCGGCACCCGCTCAATCTCGCCTGGGGCACCGGACAGGTGAACGTGACGATGGCAGACTTCAGCCGCGAGTTCAGTGAGGCCACCGGCATCAACCTGCAATTTGGACCACACTGCACTCCGACGACCTCCAGCAGAAGACGATCCTCGACACGGCCACCAAGACCAATCCTTCGATGTGTATCTCAACGCCTATCAGTGGAAGCAGGAGATCGGTCCCTACCTCGCCGACCTCACCGACATGGACAAGCAGGTCAAGGGCGCCCGCCGCTCGACCTCGACGATTTTCCCAAGGCCGCTCTCGAGGTCTACAGCCGCTTCGGCAACAAGCTGATGGCGATCCCGGTCAACGGCAGCGTCACCTTCCTCGTGTGGAACAAGAAAGCGTTCCGTGATGCCGGGCTAGACCCTGATGTACGCGCCAAAATCCTGGCAGGAGGTCTACGACCACGGCAGCAAGCTGGCGGCCGGCAAGCAGTACGGGTACAACATGCCGGCTGGCAAGAACATCCAGGCCGCCTGCATCTGGATCACCGTCTTCCACGGCTTCGGCGGCACCTACACCGACGCCAAGGGCATGCCCACGCTTCAACAGTGCCGCCGGGCTGCGCGCCACGCAAATTCATCGTCGAGCAATTGCAGAAGATCAGCCCGCCCGGCAACCTGACCTGGGACTTCCCGAGATGGTCAATGCCTGCGCCGTTGGCGCATCCGCGCAGGGTTTCATGTGGGGCGGCGGCTTCTGACGCTGCTCGATCCCGGCAAGTCGGTCGTCGCCTCCGATCTTGGCTGGTCGCCCACGCCCGAGGCGGCGCTGCTCGGCGGTTGGGCGGCTCTCGGTCACGCGAAGTCAAAGAACCTCGACGCTGCCAAGCTCTTTGTCGCCTGGCTCACCGCAAGGAGAACTCTATCCGCCTCGCGCGCTTGCACGGCCAGCCCGCGCGCATTTCCGCGTTCAACGACGCCGGAGCGGAGAAGAAATATCCGCCGCTTCCCGGCGATGCTTGAGGCGATGCGGGGCAAGGTGGCGATGTACATGCCGATCAAAGAAAATCCGAGCAGGTGCCATCTTCATCTACGACGAGGTCAACGCGGCCTGCGCCGGCACCAAGTCGGCCGAGGACGCGGTCGACGCGATCTTCAGGAGAAGATCTCGACCCTCATGAAGCGCCGCGGCTACCTGCCCGGCTGAGCCGGGTGGCCGTCGTTCGCCGCGCCGTCCGCGCATCGGATTGCTCGCCGCGCAATCCGGCCCTCTGGTTCCTCCTGCCAGCGATATTGTGCTGATCGGCGTGATCTCGGCCCGATGCTTTATTCGCTGCAGACCAGCCTCACCCGTTGGGTGCTGACCGAACCCGGCAGCGAGAACGATCCGGCCGGCATCTGCGAACTACGTCGACGTGCTGCAAAGCCGCGAGTTCTGGACAGCAGTGCGCATCACGGTCATCTATGCCGCCAGTTCCATCGCATGCGGCCTCGCGCTCGGCACCTGCTTCGCACTGCTGCTGAACCTGGAGTTCTTCTGCGCGTACCTTCTTCCGCTCGGTCATGATGATCCCGATGGTCATCACCCCGGCGGTGATCGGCATCTTCTGGAAGCTGCTGTACGAACAGCAGACCGGTGTGTTCAACCACCTGCTGAACGCGATCGGGCTGCCAGGCGTCGCGTGGCTCAGTCTGTCACACTGCGCTGCCCGCCATCATCATCATGGATGTCTGGCAGACGACGCCATTCTTCATGCTGGTCATCCTCGCGGGCCTGCAAGCAATCGACGAGAGCGTGGTCGATGCCGCGCGTGTCGACGGACGCTCGCGATGGCAGATGTTCCGCTATGTGCTGCTGCCGCACCTGCTGCCCTACATGCTGATCGCCGCCGCCTTCCGCTGATCGGCGCCATGGGCGACTTCGACAAGATCTGGCTGCTCACCGCCGGGGGCCCCGGCGACCGCACCACCACCATTACGCTGTTCACCTACAGACCGGCTTCTCGGCGTTCGACATCGGCCGCACCGCGGCGATCGCCTGGATTTTCGTCGCCGTGGTGCTGGTCGTCAGCGCGCCACTGCTCGCCACCTGTTCAAACCGCCGCGGCGGACCGCTGATGCAGCGCCGGCCTAGCCGCACCAAGGTGAAGTTGGCGCTGACCGCGATGTGGTGCGTGCTCGCCTTCGTCTATCTGTTCCCCTACACCTGGATGGTGCTCACCTGCATCCGCCAGCCGGTGGACACGCTGGAGACTCCGCGCTTCATCTTTGCCCCAACTCTTGATGGCTTCCGATCGCATGTTCGGCGCAGCGGGCTTCCAGGCCTATCTTCTTAACAGCATCGCTCATCGCCGTGCCGGCAACGCTTGCCTGCGTCGCCGTAGCCTCGCCTGCGGCCTATGCGATGACTCAGTTGCGTCTGCGTGGACGCTTCTTCCTCGCCGCCGATCCTGGTTGCGCGCATGGTGCCGGGCATCGCCATCGTAGTGCCGATCTATGTCGCCGCATCGCGCATGGGCCTGCTTGATACTACGGACCGTGCTGATGGTGCGTGTACACCGCCTTCAACCTGCCGTTTGCCATCTGGCTGCTGCGCGGCTTCTTCCGCGAGGTTCCCGCCGAGGTCCGCGAGGCCGCGATCATCGACGGCTGCACGGAGTTTCAGGTGTTCCGCCGCATGATGCTGCCGCTGCTGACCGGCGGGTTGGTGGCGACCGGCGGTGTTCGTCTTCATTGCGGCATGGAACGAATTCCTGTTCGCACTTACCCTCACTCAATCGAACGCCGCCACCGCGCCGCTGTCGGTGGTCGGCTTTCGCAACGAATACGGCGTGACTGGCTGGCGATCGGAGCCGCCGCGGTGATGATCTCCACCCCGGTCGTTGTGTTCGCCATCGCCATGCAGCGCTACCTCGTCCGCGGCCTTACCATGGGCTCGGTCAAGCGATGAGCGCGCTATTTCCATGTCGTGGTGATCCGCTTATCGCCAGCCGGTAGCTGACGCGTACCGATTTGCAGCAAACGGATCATCAATTCAGTGCAGATCAGGCCTGGAGACGGTGCATGGACCGGGCATGAAGTCCGCTCTGCGCCCATCGCGGCCGTACTGCGTTCTTGGCCGACGTCCCAATACCAGACAAATCCCAGGAATTGACAGCGGTCAAGGCGAAAGCGCTCCGCCTACACGACCATTACGACGTACGTTGAGGAGCTTTCCATGGACAATTCGCGACAGGCTTACACTGGCTTCGACCGGTTGTTCATTGGCGGCCAATGGCGCAGCGGCAGCGGCAAAGTCCTGCAGGATCGCAACCCTTACACGGACGATGTCATTGTCGAAATCCCGCAGGGTGGCAGCGGTGATCTCGACGATGCCTATGCATCGGCAGCCCGGGCGCAGACCAATTGGGCGGCCGCACTGCCAATTTCGCGCGCGAACGTGATGCGCCGGGCGGCCGAAGTCATGCAAAGCTGGCGCGATGAAGTGATCTCGTGGCTGATTCGTGAATCTGGCAGCACGCGGCTGAAGGCCACGCTCGAGTTCGAATTGACCCACGCGATCATGCTCTGGGCAGCATCGGCGGCCTATCTGGCGGAAGGTCGCGAACTGCCGACTGATGTCACGTCCAAGGAAGGCCGCGTGGTCCGCAAGCCAGTGGGTGTTGTCGGTGTGATCAGTCCGTGGAACTGGCCGCTGCATCTCGCCAACCGTTCCATCGCGCCTGCGCTCGCGGTCGGCAACGCTGTGGTCACAAAGCCGGCCAGCGACACGCCCGTCACTGGCGGTTTGCTGTTAGCGAAGATTTTCGAGGAAGCAGGCCTGCCCGAAGGTGTGCTCAATGTGGTCATCGGGCCAGGCAGCGAGATCGGCGACGCGT
This sequence comes from uncultured Alphaproteobacteria bacterium, assembly GCA_963758595.1. Taxonomy (GTDB): domain Bacteria; phylum Pseudomonadota; class Alphaproteobacteria; order Acetobacterales; family Acetobacteraceae; genus JAMXLO01. The sequence goes on along the minus strand of CAVWWB010000013.1, from coordinate 153,555 downwards.
TCGTGAAGCATCCGACGCCAAGGTCGATCTCCTTCACCGGCTCAACGCCGATCGGCCGACGCATTGCCGAGTTGGCGGCTAAGTCGCCGATAATGAAACGTGTCGAGCTGGAACTTGGCGGGAACGGCCCGTTCGTCGTGTTGGATGATGCGGACCTGGCGCAGGCCGGTGAAGCCGCGGTATTCGGCAAGTTCCTGCATCAGGGCCAGATCTGCATCGCCGTTAACCGGTTCATCGTGGACGAGCGAATATACGATGAGTTCGTGCATCGCTTTGTCGAACGGACAAAGGCGCTGAAGGTGGGTGATCCGGCAGCGCCCGACACCATGATCGGGCCAATCATCAACCAGACGCAGTTGCAGGGCCTGCTCAAGCGCATCGAAGAGGCACGCGCGTCGGGTGCGCGCGAATTGCTGGGCGGCGATCCTCAGGGGTTGGTGCTGCCGCCGCATGTGTTCGCGGATGTGACGAACGACATGCCACTGGCGCAGAACGAGATTTTTGGACCTGTGGCACCAATCATCCGTGCGCGTGGTGACGAAGAGGCGCTGCGCATCGCGAACGGGACGCAGCACGGTCTGTCGGGTGCGGTGTTCACTCGCGACCTTGAGCGCGGCGAACGCTTCGCTGAGAAGCTCGAAATCGGCATGGTGCACGTTAATGATCAGCCGGTGATCGATTTGCCCAACAGCCCGTTTGGCGGCGAGAAGAATTCCGGCATCGGCCGTTTCAATGGCACCTGGGCAGTCGATGCCTTCACCACTGTTGAGTGGCTTACTGTGCAGCGCCGACCGCGGAATTTGCCATTCAATGCGAACGACGTGAAAGGCGCCTGGGCGGCGTGACATGGCACAGAACACAGCATTCGCGGCGGCAGCCGAGGGGGTGAACTCGGCCACGATGGAGAGCCGGCGCGAGCAGATGTTTCCAAGGCTCGCGCTGAGCGAAATAGATCGGCTGCGACGCTTCGGTGAAGAGCGGCACATCGCCCAGGGCGAACCGCTGTTTGTCACCGGCGACGTTGCACCCGGCATGTTCGTTCTCGTCTCGGGTTCGGCTGAGGTGAAGCGTCGTGACCCGCTGGGTCATTTGGCGCCCGTTGTGGTGCAGCGGCCAGGCGAGTTCGTTGGCGAAATCGGCCAGTTGTCCGGCAGCCCGGCAATGGTCGATGCCTGCGCCGTCGACGATGTCGAAGCTTTGCTGATCAGCCCGCAAAATCTGCGTTCTCTGTTGATCGCTGAAACAGAACTCGGCGACAAGATCATGCGCGCGTTGATCCTGCGTCGCGTGGCGCTCATCGAAACAGGGGCTGCCGGGCCGGTCCTCATCGGCCCGACTTATAGTGGTGAAGTCGTGCGGCTCCAGGCCTTCCTTGCCCGCAATGCCTACCCCTGCCAGGTGCTCGATCCCGCGGAGGATCGCGACGCGGCGTCGCTGATCCAGCAATACGGCGTGCGATCGGACGAGCTGCCGCTCGCGATTTGTCCCAAGGGCACTATCCTGAAGAACCCCACCGAGTACGATCTGGCGCGCAGTCTCGGGATGACGCAGATCGATCACCCCGACCGCACCTTCGATGTGGCTGTCGTTGGCGCCGGTCCTGCCGGCCTATCTACGGCTGTTTATGCCGCGTCCGAGGGATATTCCTTCATCGTATTCGATGAACTGGCGTTCGGTGGCCAGGCCGGTGCAAGCGCTCGCATCGAGAACTATTTTGGCTTTCCTGCTGGCATCTCTGGCCAGACGCTGACCGGCCGCGCCTACGTTCAGGCCGAGAAGTTCGGCGCCGAGATGGTGATCCCCGCCCGAGTAGTTCGCCTGGAGGCGAACCAGGCTCCACTCGGCCTCACTCTATCTGACGGAAGACGTGTGAGCGCGCGAGCTGCGGTGATTGCGAGTGGTGCGTGCTATCGAAAGCTTTCGGTGCCTGACATCGAGAAGTTCGAAGGGCGCGGCGTCTGGTACTGGGCCTCAACGGTCGAGGCGCGGCTGTGCCGCCTAGAGGAGATCGTGCTGGTGGGCGGCGGCAATTCCGCGGGTCAGGCGGCGGTCTATCTGAAGGACTTCGCGGCCAAGATCTGGATGCTGGTGCGAGGTCCCAGCCTTGAGGAGAGCATGTCGCGCTACCTGATCGACCGCATCAATACGATCGAGAATATCGAGGTGTTGAGTCAAACAGAAATCGTCGCAGTGAGCGGATCGCGCGAGGGGCAACTCGAGCGGGTGCGTTGGCGCCACAAGCCGAGCGGAACGGAGACCGAAAAGGCGATCCGAAACGTGTTTCTCATGATCGGTGCCGATCCGGCCACGGACTGGCTGCGCGATTCGGGGGTCGCGCTCGATGACAAGCACTTCGTCAAGACTGGCCCGGATAGCAACGGGATCCGGGCTCTGCCGCACGAAACGAGCGTTCCCCGCGTGTTTTCCATCGGCGATGTCCGCTCCGGCTCGGTCAAGCGTGTCGGAGCGGCGATCGGCGATGGCGCGGCGATCGCGGCAGAGCTCAACAGTGTGCTGGCGGATCAGGTAATGCGGCCCCAAGCCGGTCCGATATCCGCAGCGCCGCCGCCGGTATCTTAGGCCGTCCGTCGTAACGGTGCCGTATAGGTCACCGCCGTGCCGGCGAGGCACGTGTCCCCCGGGCGTTCCGCACGCTCGTTGCCAGCGTGCAGATCGGTTTGTCGCTACGCCCGCCCGTGATATCGACGCGCCCGGTGATCTGCTCGCCGACTTTGACTGCCTTCACGAAGCGCGCGATCTCGGCCATCCGGCCTCGGCTCTCCCGGGTCCACATCCAAAGTGTGAATCACGACGCTTCGCTTCGCACCAAGCCTTTCTCAAACGCACTCTAAGAACCACGCGATAGCCAGACTTCCTGGCCATCGTTGAGAATCGTGTCAGACCGTATCGGATCAACGCGAAGGAGAAACACGTTCAAATCGTGATCGTCGGTCGCCCGTGCGCTGCGCCAAACGGCAAACTCACCCCAGTTGCGCAGCTCGGTGACCCTACCTTCCATCGCACCATCACTGCCGGATGGCGTGATGCTGACACGCGCGCCGATCGATATATCGCCCAACGCGTCCTCGCGCAGATTGAATGCGAACCAATGGGATTTGTCGGGCGTGAATGTCGGCACCGGCTCGCCCGGCACGATGGCCTCGCCGATCTCCGGCACCAGCGTGGCGACGCTCCCGGTCACCGGCGCCCGCAGCAACATCTTCGCGGCCCTCGCCTCATCCACATCACGAGCGGCTTCGCTGGCGCGCACTTTGGCATCCGCGAGCGCACGCTCCTCCGCCGTCGGGCCAAGCTATGCCTCGGCGAAGCGCGCCTTGGCCACGACAACGTCCGCCTCGGCATACGCTGCCTCGGCTCGCGCCTCGTCCAACTCTTGTAAGGGGGCGTCCCATTGCGACGGAAGCGAACTCCCGACCTTCGGGTCGAAAGCTGCTGCTTGATTATGTGCGCGAACGTCCGCTTCATCATGTGATTGCCCAAAGCGGACTGTCTCCTTACGGCCAATCATGATTGCACGCTAGGCGCCCAGCGCTGTGTTCAACGGCGAAGGCGGCTCGATAGGCACTGTTCGAGACCTCCGGAACAAAGATGTGAGGCCGATGCTTGACTGGCGCCGTGGCGCGTCTTTAGCCTCGGTCGAAAAGAGATTTGCGGGCGAGGGGAGAAAACGAATGCGGGTCCTGCGATGGCTCATGCTAGCTACCGCCGCCTGTTTGGTCAGCGGTCACATCCGTGCGCAGGGCACAATCAACGACCTACCGCGCAACGAGACCCTGATCGCCGAGAACCCCGAAGGCACCATCAAGAATGCCGGGTGGTTCAACATCTGGGCGATCAACGCTGGTGGCCAGTCCACCGGCCTCCACCAGCTCGGCATGGACACGTTCTGGTACATCGATCCTGACAAAGGCATCGACGGCGTCTGGGAGAACTCGCTCGCCGCCGAGAAGCCAATCTACAACACCGACTTCACCGAGATGACCGTGAAGCTGCGCCGCGGCATCTTCTGGAGCGACGGCGTCGAGTTCACCGCCGACGATGTGCTTTACACCATCCAGACCCATATGAAGACCAACGGCCTGCGCTGGAGCGCGCCCATCCAGGTCAATGTTGCCGATGTCTCCGCGCCCGACCGCGACACCGTGGTGTTCAAACTGAAGAAGCCCAACTCGCGCTTCCATGCGCTATTCACCGTGCGCTGGAATGCGATGTGGATGATGCCGAAGCACGTGTTCGAGCAGCAGCCCGACCCAGGCAAGTTCGCCTTCGATCCGCCGGTGACGCTGGGTGCCTACAAGCTGCACAGCTACGACACCAACGGCAAATGGTTTATCTGGGAGCGCCGCGACGACTGGCAGCGCACCACTCTCGGCCGCTGGGGCAAGCCAGGGCCGCACTATGTCGCCTATATCGATCCAGGTCCGCCCGACAAGCGCGTGATCGCGCAGCTCAACCATCAGCTCGACATCATACACGATACCTCGCCCGAGGGCATGTTCACGCTGGCTAAACAGGCAAAAGATTCGCACGGCTGGTTCAAGGGATTCCCCTACGCGCATCCCGACCCGACGCTGCCGGCGATTATCTTCAACGACCAGCTCGTGACTTTCAAAAACCGTGACGTGCGCTGGGCGCTAGCACTGCTGATCGACATCAAGGCGGTGTCGATGGCGTCCTACCGTGGTGCCGCCACGATCTCGGCGATCGGCGTGCCACCCACCGGCGTCTATCCCGAGACCTACCACAACAGACTCGAATCCTGGTTGCGTGACTTCGAGCTCGACACCGGCAAGCGGAAGATCAAGCCGTACAATCCCGACACCGGTAACCAGATCGCCGCGATGCTGCGGCCGTCGATGGGCGAGCAGATTGCCACCGACCCGCCACTGATTGCTGAAGCATTCGGTCGCGGCTGGTGGAAGCCGAACCCACAGGCGGCAGCCGAACTTCTGGAGAAGGCCGGCTACAGCAAGCGCGGCGACAAATGGTACATGCCGGATGGCAAACCGTTCACCATCCACATCACGGTGGAAGGCGAGGCGCGCCCGGTGATGACGCGCGCCGGCAGCATGATCGCACAGGAGTGGCGGCAATTCGGTATCGACGCCAGCACTGTCGTCGCCCAGGGTACCATGACCGACCGCCGGTCTGCCGGAGACTTCGAGGCGATGATCTCGTGGAGTGTGGAGACCTGGGGCGGGCATCCCGACCTGTCGTTCTTCCTCGACAGCTGGCACTCGCAGTTCGTGGCCCAGCCAGGCCAGCCACAGCCGCCGCGCAACTGGCAGCGCTGGTCGAATCCGGAACTAGACCGGATCATCGAGCAGATCCGCACGATCGGCTTCGACGACCCCAAGGGGATCGAACTCGGCCTCGACTACCTGAAGCTCGCGGTGCGCGAGATGCCCACGATCCCGCTAATGTCCTACAACGTGTTCACCGTGATGGATGAGACCTACTGGACCGGCTATCCCAACGCCGAGGCCGCGCCCTATACCGATCCCGTGCCGAACTGGGCCAACACGCGTTACATGATGGTGAAGCTGAAGCCGCGCCAGTAGGGTGGTTTCCTATCCGGCCTACCTGCTGCGCCGGCTCGGCCAGTTCGTGCTGGTGGTGTTCATCGGGGTCAACATCACGTTCTTCATCACGCACGCGACGCCAATCGATCCGGTCGAGCAGACGATCTCCGCCAGTACGTCGTTCGGCAGCACCAGCCCGGAGGCGATCGCGCTGATGCGCCAGTCGCTACGCGAGCTATACGGGCTGCAGGGTGGCCTGGTGCAGCAATACCTGGTGTTCTGGAAGCGAATGGCGCTCGGCGATTTCGGTCCGTCGCTGTCGGCATTCCCCACGCCGGTCTCCGTGCTGATCTGGCGTGCGCTGCCGTGGACCGCGGGGCTGCTGTGCTTCGCCACCATGCTCGCCTGGTGTCTCGGCAATCTGCTGGGCGGGCTTGCCGGCTACTATCGCGACAGCCGCCTGCTGCGACTGGCCGGTATCGTGGCGATGGGGTTTCACCCGATCCCTTACTACATCGTAGCCTTCGTGCTGCTGATCGTGTTCGGCCATCTCTGGCCGGTATTGCCGATCAGCGGCGGAGCACAGATGAACCTGCCACGTGGCTTTGATCTGCACTTCATCGTTAGCGTGCTGCTGCACGCAACCCTGCCCGCGCTATCGCTGGTACTGGTCGGCATCGGCGGCTGGTTTATGGGTATGCGCTCGCTGGTGTCCAACATCGTCACCGAGGACTACGTCACCTATGCCGAACTAGGCGGTGTCGCGCGGCCGCGCATCCTGCGCTCCTACGTGATGCGCAACGCACTAGTGCCGCAGGTGACGGGGCTGGCGATCTCGCTCGGCGGCATCTTCAACGGCGCCATCATCACCGAGCAAGTGTTCGGCTATCCCGGCATCGGCACGCTGCTGGTCGATGCCGTGCACGCCGGCGACTACAGCCTGGTGCTGGGTGTCGCCACGGTGTCGATCATCGCAGTCGCCGTCTCGGTGCTGCTGATCGACCTCGCCTATCCGCTGCTCGATCCGCGGGTGAAGGCACGCTGATGCCGCGCGTGCTGCGCGACCTGCTGCGCTCCAACCGCGAGTTCGGTATCGGCATCGCGCTGCTGGCGATTGTCGTGGGGATGGCGGCGGCCTCGGCGTTATCGCCCTATCCGCCGAACGACACCTACGTCGTGCCGCCGGACGTCCCGCCCTCGTGGGCCTATCCGCTCGGCACCACGTCGCGCGGCCAGGACGTGTTCTGGCTGCTGACATTCGCGATCCGCAACTCGCTGGCGTTCGGCGTGCTGGTGGCGCTGCTGAGCCGCTGCCTGTCGCTGCTGATCGGACTGACCGCTGGCTACACCGGCGGCATGGTGGACCGTGCGCTGATGGCAATCAACGACACGTTTATCGTCATCCCGCTGTTCCCTATCCTGGTGCTGTTCTATTTCGTGATGCGCGACCGCATGTCCTGGGTGCTGCTGGCGCTGGTGATGGCGGGTCTCGGATGGGCCTACGATGCGCGGCTGATCCGTTCGGTCGCCCTCGGCCTGCGCACGCGGGAGTTCACCGAGACGGCGATCTTCTCCGGCATGACCGCGCGTCAGATCCTGCTGCAGGAACATCTGCCCCACGTGCTGCCGATCGTGTTCTCCACCACAATGAACAACATCAACTGGTCGATCGGCCTGGAGGTGACGCTGTCGGTGCTTGGCTTTACGGACATCAATACGCCGAGCATCGGGGTGATGATCTACTGGGCCAACCAGCATACCGCGCTGGTGGCCGGCATCTGGTGGTGGATCGCGTTTCCCGTGGCGCTCGTGGTGATGACGTTCATCGGACTGTTCCTGCTCGCAGTGTCGATGAACGAATACATCGACCCGCGCAGCCGGCTCAGCCGGTTCGGCCCATGAGCATCCTCACAGTATCCGATCTCCGCGCGTACTGACATTACGCGCGCCTTCGGCATCGAGCGCGAGGTGCGCGCTGTGGACGACGTCAGCCTGTCGGTCGCACGCAACGAGATCTACGGCCTCGCAGGTGAATCGAGCTGTGGCAAATCGACCCTCATCAAGACGATCGCCGCGGCCACACGGCCGCCACTGCGCTTGATGAGCGGCAGCGTGACATTCGACTTCGCCGGCCATCGGATCGACATGCACGCAGCGACGGCGTCCGACATCGCGGCAATTCGCTGGCGCCACCTCTCCTACATCATGCAGGGCTCGATGAGCGTGCTGAACCCGGTGCGCCGCGTGCGTCACGCCTTCATCGATTTCGCCCACCGCCACATCGCCCGCCCGATGCCCGAGTTCCTCGACATCGTGCGCGCACATTTGCAGCGTCTGCATCTGGCGCTCGAGGTGCTGGAGGCCTATTCGCACGAACTGTCCGGCGGGATGCGCCAGCGCGTCTGTATCGCGCTTGCCACGGTGTGCCGACCCGACTTCATCATCGCCGACGAACCGACCACCGCGCTCGACGTCGTGGTGCAGAAGGATGTGCTGGCGATGATCCGCGACATCCAGCAGGAGATCGGCTCGTCGCTGCTGTTCGTCACGCACGATCTCGCGGTGCACGCCAATCTCTGCGACCGGCTCGGTGTGATGTACGCCGGCCGGCTGGTCGAGGAGGGTCCCACCGCGGACCTGCTGCGCTCGCCGCGCCACCCCTACACCGCGCATCTCGTCGCCAGCCTGCCGCGGATCGGCAACACGACGCCGAGGGCCAGCCTCTCCGGCGCCCCGCCCAATCTGGCCGACCCGCCGCCCGGCTGCCGCTTTCATCCGCGATGCCCGCTGGCGATGGACATCTGCCGGCGCGAGGTGCCGACCATGCAGACGAACACTGCGCATCGCGTCGCCTGTTTTGCCGCGCAATGATGGCGCCGCTGCTCGAACTGGACGATGTGAGCCGGGTCTACACCACCGGCGGGCTGCTCGGCCGAAGGCAAGTCCGCGCAGTGGGTGGCGTGAGTTTTTCGGTTGCCGTGGACAGACCGGAGATCTTTGCCGTCATTGGCGAGTCAGGCAGCGGCAAGACGACACTCGCACGGATGATCTTAAACATCGTGCCGCCGAGCTCTGGGAGCATTCGCTTCCGTGGCACGTCGCTGCACCATGGGTGGCGCCGGCGCGCGCGGCTGGATTTCATGCGCCAGGTGCAGCCGATCCTGCAGAATCCGTTTGAGGCGTTCAACCCACTGAAGCGCGTGGATCGCTATCTGTTCATGACCGCACGCCGCTTCGCTTCTGGCGATCCAGAGCAGCGTGCGGGCGAGGCGCTGCGCCAGGTCGGCCTGTCACTGGCCGAAGTGCACCGTCGCTTCCCGCACGAACTGTCCGGGGGACAGTTGCAGCGCATCGCCATCGCGCGTGCGCTGATCTCGGCGCCCGCGCTGATCGTCGCCGACGAGCCCGTGTCGATGGTGGATGCGTCACTGCGCATGTCGATCGTCAACCTGTTCGGCCTGCTGCGCGACCGGCTGGGCGTGTCGATCATCTACATCACGCACGATCTCGCTACCGCTTACACGATCAGCGATCGCATCATCATCATGAGCGACGGCCGCGTGGTGGAGTCAGGCGCGGCACGTGCGGTACTCGACAATCCGCAGCATCCGTATTCGATACTGCTGAAGGGCGCGGTGCTGTCCGCCGACGCCATCGTCTGAGGAGAAGCCGTTGCGCACAGTCACCGTCCAGCTTCGCGCCGACAATGTGATCGGCACCACGGACCATCGTTTGTTCGGCGCGTTCATGGAGCACCTCGGTCGCTGCGTTTATGGCGGCATCTTCGAGCCCGGCCATCCTACCGCCGATGAGCGCGGCTTCCGCAGCGATGTGCTAGAATTGGTGCGCGAGCTTGCGCCCACCATCATGCGCTATCCCGGCGGCAATTTCGTCAGCGGCTACAACTGGGAGGATGGTGTCGGCCCTGTGGAACAGCGGCCGCGCCGGCTTGACCTAGCCTGGATGAGCACCGAGACGAATCGGTTCGGCACCAACGAATTTATCAACTGGTGCCGTGTCGCCGGTATCGAACCGATGCTTGCCGTGAACCTCGGCACGCGCGCCGGCGGTGCGGCGCGTTCGCTGGTGGAATACTGCAACCATCCCGGTGGGACTGCGCTGTCCGATCTCCGCCGCGCGCACGGCTGGGAGCAGCCGCACGGGATAAAATTCTGGTGCCTCGGCAACGAGATGGACGGACCATGGCAGATGGAGGCGAAGACCGCTCAGGAATACGGCCGCATAGCCACCGAGGCCGCGAAGATGATGAAGTGGATCGACGGATCGATCGAGCTTGCCGCGTGCGGTTCCTCCGGTCGCTCGATGCCGACCTACGGGGCCTGGGAAGACACCGTGCTGGAGCACACCTTCGAACACGTCGAGTTCATCTCACTTCATACGTATTTGAACAACTATGCCGGCGACACGCCGGCGTTTCTCGCCAGCCCCGATCTGATGGACAGCTTCATCGATGAGGTGGTGGCGATCGCTGATGCAGTCGCGGCACGACGTCGGTCGGCGAAGCGCATCATGCTGAGCTTCGACGAGTGGAATGTCTGGTATCGCACACGGCGCCATCGGGAGGAGCGGGTAAAGCCGGGCTGGCCGGTCGCCCCCAACATTCTCGAGGAAGTCTACACGATGGAGGACGCACTGGCATTCGGCGGCGCGTGCATATCGCTGCTCAACCACGCCGATCGGGTGAAGTCTGCGTGCCTGGCGCAGCTCGTCAATGTGATAGCGCCGATCATGACCGAGACTGGTGGCCCGGCGTGGCGGCAGACGATCTTCTGGCCATTTTCTCAATGGAGCAATTTTGGTCGCGGCCACGTATTGAGGGCCGTAGTCGATTCCCCAACCTACGAGGCAAACTACTACGATCCGCGTGGTTCGGAGGACCTCTGGTTTCCTGCGAATACGCCCTACCTCAAGCTTGGGGCAGTCCAACAGGAAAACCGCAAAGCTCTAACGTTATTCGCCGTGAATTGAAGCCTCGACGAACCAATGCCGATCGAAATTATGGTCGGCGGGTTCGGCACGCTACTTCTGGACGAAGCACTGAGGCTCCATCACACCAATCTCAAAGCAGTCAACACAAAGAATGACCCCAATAACGTGAAGCCCGCACCATTGCACGGCGTGCGGATCGAAGGAGAGCGCATCTATGCGACCCTGGATCCCGCCTCCTGGACAATGCTTCGGTTCGCCAATGCAATGTAGACCATCGCAATGGCTTCAAGCGCAACCGCCATGCCAAACGGGTGCAATGGATAGGAAGCACCATAGATCCAGCACGAAGCGAAGGGCGCAGAGCGGAAGCTAAAGGTTGAAGCCGCTATGTCCGCTCTCCACCCGTCTCGGCCACCAATCAAGCATTGGCAGAAACTTCGCGGGTGCAGTTTATAGCGCGCCCCAGCAGATGTTGAACGTGCGCTCCCATTTGTTGCCGGATTGGTAACCATGCTGCCGCCGCTGATACCCGCGTTGTTGAACGAGAAGTGGATTTTGTCGATCTGGTGACGATCCGTAATTTTGTCGCGATCAGCGATGTCGGTCGTGACGTGCAGCCCACGACAATCCGCCGCCTCGCAGAGTCTTTGCGTTCCGCTCGCCCCAGCAACTTGACGACCGTCAAGCTCTTCGGCGGCTATCGAGCCTCCGTCCAGCTCTCGCATAAGCCCAGAACGCAGGTACTGGAGGGTCGACCTTCGCGTTGCCTCGGCCATGGCCGACCTTGGGCCTCAATCCCGTTGTGGGTGAGCCGCGCGCCGAGCGCCGGCACAAGCACCGTGCACAACCCATAGGGGCGCCCTGGAACCGCATCGGGTTGGGTATGAACCAGGAACGGCTCACTCATCTTATACCAGGTAAGTATAACCTCTTCATCGCGGGTAACGAGGCGGTCTGTCCAAAAATCACGCACGTCACCGGACTTGCTGAATTGCGCGTCAATCACCGCAATGGTCGGGTCGAGCAGCTCGGCATAGATTGCACCCAGCACGGTGGACTGCAGCAAACGCGCCATTGCAATGTTGTCCGAGTATATTCGCCAGCGAGCTTCTGTCAGTTCGCTTTTCATGTATAGAACATGGCCTGACCCTGCTCCGGATGACACGGCTCGCCAAAAGGTAGCATTCGTCGTGAAGCTATCACCGTCGTTGTTGCTGAGCCGAATGGCAGAATTTTCTCCAGTGAAGATCACGCGGTTCGCATCTACAGTGCTCACGATGGATGTCTCCCACTTTGTTTTTGAGAACGCACACGATACTGGAGCGTAGTGGGTAACGATTTCAACTTCGAGCGGCCAGGCCTGCGGTGATGGTCGGCGGCTGGAGTATGTGAGGCTCGATCCCATGCTCCTGGACGCATCTGGGCAGAGCCCTAAGCGCGCCTGCAGCGAGCAGCGAGCCGTTAAGAATAGGCACATATGACATCGGCGCGGCATTTTCCCACATTGGCGAAGCGGCGCAGCGTACGAGTTGTCCCGGTCAGGGTCGCCTCGACGATGGGTCAGTGTCAGCCATTCAGCACTGCACATCCGAAGCCGCCAGTCCGCTCTCCGCGCAGCAGCGCCTGGCACCTCCCTTCTCGGGAGGCGAGAAGCGGATCCTCTCCATGGCCAATGCGGTTAGGAGGAGGCCAAGATGGGACACTCGGAATTCGACCCGGCAATCCGGGAGAGGCGGCCGTGGAACGCCGGACGCATGCTCGGCGCGAAACGCGCTCTCAAGCCGCAGCAGGTCTGGGCCATTCGGTTCTGGCTTGACCGAGAACGGCGTCTGCGCGACCGGGCGCTGTTCGACCCTGCGATCGACAGCAAGCTGCGGCTGCGACGTTGTGAAAATCCGGACCGGTGAGCTTGTCAGCGGCGGCCGCGTGAGAACGACAGCCACGGTCACGCAGCAGAAGACGGGCCGACCTGTCCAGTTCGAGTTGCTCGAGGCGGCTCGCTCAAAGCCTACAGGTTTGGTTGGAACGCCGGGGTGGGTCGTCCGAAGACTACGCCTTCCCGAGCCGCACCAATCACGCGAACCAGATCGGCACCCGGCAGTATGCCAGACTGGTCGACGAGTGGGTTACAGCCATCGGTTTGCGGCGCGAGGACTTTGGCACGCACTCGCTCCGGCGAACGAAGGCATCGATCATATACAAGGCAACCGGCAACCTGCGTGCGGTGCAGCTCCTATTGGGTCACACCAAAATCGAGAGCACGGTACGCTACCTCGGGGTGGACGTCGAAGACGCGCTCACTCTCGCTGAGCACACAGACGTATAATGCTAGTGGTGAGAATCTTACGGAAGGAACCCTTCCTGGAGCCGGAGCGCCTCGCACTCCTGCAATTCCACCAGACTCATCCGTCTGATTTTCACGACTAGGCGGTCTGCGGGTTTTCGCCCGCAGACCGTACCCGAACTAAGCCGGCGTGACGGCAAAGCCGGCACGCGGAAAATGCACAGAGACCTCGCCAACAGCGGGGTCGTTACGCTTCATGGTAATCTCATCGACGCCTGAGGCGACCAATTCGCCGACGACCGGATCGCGGCCAATCTGCGACGTCCGCGTGCAAGGAGCAATTTGCCGGAAGCGGACACCCGCCCTGGGCACGACGCAATGTCACCATGCAAAGTAAGCCTCCCCCGATAGGTGGTCGGTCGCCCTGGTGCGATACGTCCCTGGTGACCGCCCCCGATTTCGACGGCTTTCTGTAAGCTGCCTGCCTTGAATGGAGGCCGCGAGGCACCGCCTGGCAAGATCAGGCTTGCCGGTGGAGAGATCGACCGGCACGGAAACGTGTTCCTGCGTGACCAGCCAGCTTGCGGTAGCCGTCGGTGACCCGCACTATGAAATGGCGTCAACCTGCTGCGCTTAACGCCGGGTGCTTGGTCAAGCCAGCGACACTAGCAAGCCAAGGAGGATGAATTCATCTTTGTGCTCTCCGGCGAAGTCATGCTGGTGACCGACGCCGGCGAGGAGGTGCTGCGCGCCGGCGACTGCGGATCATCTTGGCGGTCACAATTGAACAGCGCGCCGGCCTGCTCCTTGGATTGGGCGGCCTATAGGACCTGGCTGTTGGCCTTCGCCTCGGGGCCGACCAGATGAGAGACGGTGAGCATCGCGGACAAGGCTGCCTTGCGGTTCTTACGCCCGAAGCTGATCAACGCCGGTCGGCTATCGTAGACGCCGCAGCTTTACCGGGCTGCCGACGAGGGCACCTTCCGGCACGTAGCACATCGCCTGATCCAGCGGGAGTTGCGCTCGCCGCTCGAGACTAGGGCGTGTCCTCAATTGGTGCGACCTGCGGCGAGTTTGGAATGCCACAGCTTGGGAAATCGCCGAGGGTAAGGCATTTGCCGATTCCGGCGCGAGCAGTTCTTCGGTTCCTACCGGTCAGCTTAATGGGAGCTGACCGATGCGCCGCTACGCACTGCGTGACGACCAATGGGAACGGATTAAGGACCTGCTGCCGGGCCGCGACGGTTCGGTCGGCGTGACCGCAGGTGACAACCGGTTGTTTGTCGACGCGGTTCTCTACCGTTACCGGGCGGGTATTCCATGGCGCGACCTGCCGGAGAGGTTTGGCGACCCGATCAAGGTGCACACGCGGTGGTCGCGCTGGGCGGAAACTGGGGTCTGGAAGAAGGTGTTCGACATTCTCTCGGCCGTTGCCGACAACGAACACGCGATGATCGATAGCACCATCGTGCGTTCCGCGCCATCGCCACCGGCTATGACAGGACCAAACGCAATTTCCTCGCCGCCATTCATGTCAACGGCAGCTTGATTCTGACCCACCCTTGGCGCCGGATCGGCAACTCACCTGGCCGCCAGCGTCATCTGGCTTAATTGAGGACTCGCCCTAGGTGTTTCTAGCGCTGCGTCAGCAGCTTGCTGCGTCGTACGCTGGTCAGGCTGGACTTGCTGGCCTCCACGCATCGATCTCGACCGCCGGCAGGTTCGCGGTCATCGTATGGGCGACAATAGGCGACAGCTGTCCTCGGTGAACCACTCGGTGGGCTTCGTGTTCACCACCGCCTCCCGCAGCGCCGCCGCCTGATCCGGCGTCAGACACTTGGGCTGCGGATGCTTCTTGCCCGGCATGGTGACCACCTACGGGGGGGCCGACTTGATCCCGGTGGTTCTCATCCCGCGCCTCTGTGACTGATCGCATCGAGATCCCGAGGCGATGCGGGGCAGTTCATCGGCAGTTCAACGGCGGGTCGCATGGGGGGCTTGGGTAGATGACCGTATTTCGCCAATGGTCCGAGGCTCCCGAAAGCCTGAAAATCGGCCTGGGACGTTTCCGAGGGGTAGCGGCCCGGCAGACATCAGGGTCCCCCCCGGCTGCCAGTACGGCGCCTACTCTCTGACGAGTATGTGCTCGTAGGAGTGATCGGCGACCCGTATCTCGCCAAGGTCCCGCCACACCCTGAACATGACCTGCCCTGATCTACGCTAACGGGGTTCATCTCGCGGATCAGTCCGAGAGCGATGCGTCATCAGACATGCCGAATGATACGTCAGAGGGCGCTGCGGCGCGACCGCATAGCCGAGGCCTGGACCGGTCAGCCCGTCAACCCACGATCGCCCGATAATCCAGTGTCGCCATCACCTGTAAGCGCCGCATATAGCGTGGTTCATCGTCGAGGTAGTCCCCAACGGCGCTGTGAAAAGTCCCAATATTGCCAATTATCCGAACCTATTCGGACCGCTCGCCGTGTGCGGCCAATGCGGTGGCGTCATGGCGGTACGCGGCAGGGGATCGAGGGATCGGGAGATTCGTTACCTTGGTTGCTCCGCCGCTGGTGTGCACGGCGGCTGCCACAGCTCGCGGTACTACAGGATCAATGAGATCGAGGCCAAGCTCTTACCGCGTCTTGCTGATGAGGTGGTGGACGACAGGCGGCCAAAGAACGACCCGATCGAGGCCCTGACCAAGCAGATCACCAAGCTTCAGGCCGACGCCGATAAACTCGCCCATGCATATGAACGCGCCATGTTGCGTTCCGGCGAGTTAGCGGAGCGCACCGCCGCCAAGTTGGAGCGCGAACACGCCGATACATTGACGACCAAAGGTAAGCTGGAGCGCGAGGTCGCTACCCTCCACATCGCCAAACCGGCAAGCACACAGCAGGCCAAGGTTCATCGTGTGCTGGACAAGGCGTTGGCCGGCGACGTGGCCGCGAGAGGTAAGATAGCCGAAGCCCTGCCGTCTCTGATCAAGCGGGTCATCTTCCATCCGAAGAGTCTTCGGGTTGAAGGCGTATGGCGTACCGCGCGTGGTACGCCGTGGGGGTGGTCGGTAAAGCTGGATGAGCGGAACGCGCGCTAGGACACCCGCCGCACCCGGATCATGCCGGCATCGCGTTCCTGCCGAGAGATATACTTCGCACCGAGCCGCTGGACGCGGTTGCGGTGGCGCCGGACTTCACCCATTGCAGCAGCTCCGGCGTGTTCGGCACGGCGCAGCTGTCGCCCAGCTCCACATGATCGAACGGGCTGTCGGGCCGCACGGGCCGCGGTACGCCTTTCTCGATCGACACGGTCACAGCGCCGTCAGGGCCGGCGAAGTAGCGGGCTTCGCCCGGCATCGGTGGCTTCCTGTGACCAAGTACTCTGCACAGAGGTTGCGGGTAATCCGCACCTCGAACGCTACACCTTGCGCGACCCAAAGCTGGCTGACTTCCGCCCGTTTTCTTGCAAGTCCGAAAATCCGGCCGGAACACAGGATCAAGAATATTTCGATCCTGCACAGGCACCGGAACGCAACCTGGACAGCCCACTCCAACGTGCGCTCGTCCAACTCGGCGCAGTGCTTGCTGCCAAGCAGGGCACCACCATAAGCTGATCCACGCTCCTTCCGGGATCAAGGAAGAAAGCCGCTAATGAACAGGAGCGGCGGATGGGTCCGGTGCGTCTAAATCGGACTGTGGGCAGATATCCGAAGTGCGGCTCGGTGGATACATCTGCTGCGAGAGCACGAACGCGTAATTGAGTCGAGCCGCCCAGCGCGGTGGACGCGCTGGTTCAGGTCCGAGCAGGAACGCCGCTGCAGGACTGAACTGGAAGCAATTCGTTGGGAGAAGAAGGGCCAGCTGTCCCGCCTGTACCACACCCAGGACGGCCAGCAGAGGGTTGCGACGAGATTGGCGTCTGCCCAGACGAGTCTCGGTGATACGAAGAAAGCCTTGGGCCCATCGTCTTCGGATCTGGAAGGCTTCGAAATCTTTCCCTGAAGTGCGCGTTCCCGCGACCGGAGAAATGGACCAAGACTGCTGGCAGGTAGATGGGCTGTGGCGACACAGCAAACTGAGCCTGCTACGCTCGCAGTTATTCGTAGCCGCCTTGCGCCTGCAGGAGGCCTGGCTCGCGGAGGTCCTGCAAAATGGTGGCGTTGGAGGCAATGCATTCGCCATCAGCAAGCTTCTTTCGGGTACGAGGCCTAATAACAGCTAGCAATTTGGCAAATCGCTGCGATAATCGCTGTCGCGGCAAACACGGATGGCAAGCGAGAGATCGTTGGGCTGCACATTAGTTCTTCCGAAGCCGAGACCTTCTGGTCGGTCTTCCTCAAGAACCTGGCCCGCCGTGGTCTGCGCGGTGTGAAGCTGGTGATTTCCGATGCGCATGAGGGATTGAAGGCTGCTATCTGCCGGGTATTCAGCGCGACATGGCAACGCTGCCGCGTTCCGGCCGGCGCGTGATGGTGAGCATTACACGCTTCGTCGAACGGCGTCTCAAGCTTCAGGTCAATGCGGAGAAGAGCGCCGTGGCTCACTCCTGGCAACGCTCCTTCCTCGGGTTCACGCTGACGGAGGAGAGCGCGCCACGCCGTCGCATCGCCGACAAGGCCGTTGCCCGTTCAAGGACCGGGTGCGACACCTGACGGGACGCACCGTGGGTGAGCCTGGAGCGGATGATCACTAACCTGAACTCGCTGCTGCGGGGTTGGGCCGGATTTTCGGCCTCACTCGACGGATGAGTTCGGCGACGCCTTCGCTGCGCCGCCTGGATCCAATGGAAGGCCAGACCACGGCGCCTCGACGAACTGCGCCGCCTCGGTCTCTCCCGGCGCACGGCCTTCGCGGCCGTTATGAACCCGCGAGGACCGTGACGCGTCAGCACGAACGAGGCGCTGCATCTGGCGTTCTCCAAAGCCCGCTTCCGTAGCCTTGGGTTGGTCTCCATGGCAGACGCTGGTCAGACCTAATCCGCCGAACCGCCGTGGTACGGACCCGTATGCCCGGTGGTGTGGGAGGGGTAGCCTCGCGAGACGTCCCCCTATCCCGATTGACGCGAGCACGGCCGTGGACCACCCCTAACAACCACACCCTGTCCGGTTTTTCAGGGGCAACTACATCGATCGTCGCAGCAGAACTACCAACCGCACGGCGGCTGGCGCCGCAGTTCACACAGTTCGCCAAGCTGGTGATGCAGTTCATCTACCAATGCGCCCAGGTGACGCAGGGGCATAGCGACACCCTGCCGTCTCCGCAGCTCGCGATCGACTGACCCATGGCGTTCGGGATCGCGTGCATGCCCCCGGGCCGTATCTACACGCCACCTCAGGATGTTCCTGACGTAGGATCTGCCCATGATCAAGACGGCCAGTTGGTTCACCGTGCTGCCAGCCGATCACCTGAGGATCGCTATCAGCCGCGGCACGCCGCGCGGTATCGGCCCGGGCTTTCGCAAGTATCGCAAGCTGGCGCCCGGCGCGTGGTTCAACTCCTGCGCTATGCCGCAGGAATACCAACGCCTTTACAGTGCAGAGATCCTGGCAGCGCTCGATCCGCAGCGCGTTGCCGCCGAGCTGCTCGCGCTCGCCGGCGGGCGTGTGCCGGTCATGTGCTGCTTTGAGACGCCGGGATCCGGCACGTGGTGTCATCGGGCACTGGCGGCCGAATGGCTGGCAGAGGCGATGGGCGAGCCCGTGCCCGAATTCGGTTTCGAGACGCTGCCGCAGCGCGGGCATCCGCTGATGCCTGACGCGTTGCGCCGGTCTGTCGCGTGATCACCCGATCGGACAAGTTGCGCTTTCGCAGCGAGTTGCCTTATCGGTAGCCACGCACACCGCCACGGGTGTGCAGACTGATCCACCTCAACCGCCGGCGGCTCTTCCTTTCCCCGGGGCCGCCGGCTTTTTGCGTCCAAATCCGCGAGACAGCCGCGCCGAACCCGCTGTTCGTTCCGCCCTTGCGCAGCGGCAGCACAGCAACGATCAGCGCCACGGCGGTCCCCATCACTGCGATCGGCGTAGTCAAACCCGCCGCCGGCGCTCAGGCCGCCACAGTGACTGTCCGATGACTATACGAATTCTTTCGCAGCCTTACCATAAGCACCATTATGGCGTCGTCCGCCTGTTGCAACCTGTTGCAACCAAGTTGAAATATCCGTCTCGCTGCAAAGTAGGAGTGTCAGATAGCGCTGATCCCACAGTGAGGACAGAGGTGAGCGTCGACGGCATCATTGCCAATCCTCTCGGTCTCCCGCCGCGGTCAAGTCCCTCAGCCGCGTAGCGGGGCGCCAGATGCGCCGGACTTGAGGGCGGTGGGAGACCGAGGGATCCTGAGATAAGCCGTCCGCCAACCTGCGATCCCAAACATCATTCATTCTGCTGCCAAGCGAGCCATCATCGGATCGGTGGTCAAACTCTTGTGCGGCAGAAGGTGGTTCTGACGACCGGTGCTTTTACCAGCCCTCCGGTAGCCCCCGGCCTCGCTGTTGGTCTTGACCCGAGGTGATGGAACCGCGAGATCGCGCTGGGCCTTGATGAACGCCAGGGCCGCGCCGAGCCGCTTGTTCTCGACGATCGCGGTATGGCTCACGCGCTGATCCTTGTCGAACACGACATAGGGCAGGGATACGCCCTTCCAGCGAACCTCCATCCGATGGTCGGCGAAATCGTAGATGTCGACATGCTGCCCGACGGCGCCCTCGCTGACCTCATTGCGCGCCAGCATGATTCGCTTGCGTTCATAGGAGAGCGTCAACTGGTTGCTCACGTAACGCTGTTCCCGATGGCACAGGATATCGTGCAGCCGGCAGGGCGGGACATTCAGGGGTCGGTGCAGATTGTTCGGGCGGGCAGGAGCCACGGCGAAGCGAGCGTTGAACCGCTCGATGAACCCGGCCAGGAATACATTGCCGTCCGCCATGTTGGTCACACCGGCGAGGCGGAGTTCTTTGACCAGGCGATCCTGAAGGGTGCGGTTAACCCGCTCCACCCGGCCTTTGGCCTGGCTGGAGTTGGCGCAGATGATCTCGATATTCAGTTCAGCCAGCGCACGGCCGAATTGCGTCATGCCCTGACCACCCTTGGCGTCGGGCTTGGCGATGCGAAACACCGTGTGCTTGTCCGAGTAGAAGGCGACCGGGCATCCGTGCGTCTCTAGGTAGCCCCGCAGCGCCTCGAAGTAGGAGGCGGTGCTCTCGTTGCTGACAAACTGCAGCTGCATCAGTCGGCCCGTCGCATTATCGATGAAAACCAGAAGCGTGCAGGCCTCGCCCCTGTCCTCGAACCATCGGTGCTCGCTGCCGTCGATCTGGATCAGCTCGCCAAATGCCTCGCGCCGCAGACGCGGCTGGTGAAAGGACCGGCGCTGCTTGCGTGACAACCAGATGCCGGTCTCGATCATCCATTTGCGCAGCGTCTCGCGTGAGACCATCAGCGCGTGATGCTGCGCCAGCATCTCTGCAGCCAGCGTCGGGCCGAAGTCCGCATACTGTTCCCGGATCAGTGCCAGTGCGTACTCTCGGACGCCCGCGGCGATCCGGTTGTTGGATGGCCGTCCACGCGCCTTGTGCATCAAGGCCAAACCGCCGCCGACCTCCAGCCGCCGCAGTAGCCGATGAACGTGCCGCACGCTGACCGCCAGGACCCCGGCGGCAGACGCCACAGTCCGCCGCTCAGCGATCACCTCAGATAAAACGCCTATGCGCTGCACATCGCGCTCGCTCATCGTCACCCAGCCCAAGTCCCGCCTCCTGATCGACCGGTCCGACCGGGAAGGCTGACATTTCTGCTTTGCTCAGGGGTGACATTCTAGCTTTGCGCCTACATCCGCCGGTTGAGCGCGGGTGCAACCGGATGCCCCGTGGCGCAGGGGATGCGGGCGTGGATCACGCCCCGTCCAAGCCCCTGTCTGGTCGTCCCGCGGCCCTGTGTGATGATCTTCTGGTGCACCGGAGGAGGCACCAAGTGGACGAAGCGACGAAGCTCAAGAAGGCCGCAAAGGACAATCCGTGGTACCGGCTGGCGACGCTGCATGGTGAACCAGCGAATGCCGTTGGGGAGTGCGCCTTCAAAAACCGCGAAACCTGGAACCGGTGGATGGCGCCCAGACTGTCGGATGAGCGCAAAACCGCTCTGCGCGCGTGTCTGACAAGGAACTCACACCGTTCTCGGAAGCCGAGCAGCAGGCGATCCAGGCGCAGGTTGGATCACCCCTGGAGGCTGACCAGGTTGATTTCTCCAACACCAGGTTTGCGGCGTACTTCTGCGCTCGCGGCTTCGTATTCCCGGACGTTGACTTCGGCGGCGTGACATTCAGCCGTAGCTGCTGCTTCAGCGAAGCGACCTTCAGCGGCCTAGTCCAGTTCGGTGGCGCGTCCTTCAGCAACTCCGCCGACTTCTCCTACTTGGCCTTCAGCAATATCGCCTCGTTCTTGGAGGCGACCTTCAGCGGGCCCGCCCGGTTCGACGGCACGACCTTTGCCAACTACGCCCAATTCAGCGGCACGATCTTCAGCGGGGGCGCCCGGTTCAACGGCACGATCTTCAGCGGGGCGCCCGGTTCAACGGCACGACCTTCAGCAGCTACGCCGTTTTCCGCGACGCGACCTTCGGTGGCGCCCAGTTCGGCGGCGCCACCTTCAGTGGGGACGCCGATTTCGTGAACGTTGAGATGAAAGGTCCAACCACATTCGATGATGTAGGGTTCTCCGAGCCTCCGAGGTGCTTCAACGCCAAGCTGCACGAGGGGACCACGTGGCACGGCGTGCGCTGGCCGGAGACGCCAAGGGATGACGACCCAGAAAGGCGTGTCGAGCGAGCAAGGCGGTTTATCGATGCCTATGAGCGCCTGAAGCTCGAGATGGACAAGCTGAAAAAACACGAAGACGAGCTCAAGTTCTTCGCTCTAGAACAGCAGTGTCGCAGCGTGATTGATGGCTTCTGGAAAGGCCTGCCGATCGCGATCTATGGCGGCCTGAGCGATTATGGTCGAAGCTACGTCCGTCCGCTCGTGCTTCTCGCGACCGTCCTGCTCGTAGGTGCATTTCTCCTGGCATTACACGTCGGCTTCTGGGCTCCGGTGCCGGGTCTCGCGTTTGGTCTCAGCTTCGCCAACACCTTCAGCGTGGTGGGTATCCGCAGGGACTTCATCAATCCACAGGTGTTCCGGGAGTTGCCGGCATGGCTCGAGGTCATGGGTACGGTCCCTCCTGGGCACGGTGCTGCTTTTCCTCTTCGGCCTGGGCATCCGTAACCGCTTTCGGATTAAGTGATCACCGCCACCGCACAGCTTGCTCGGAACGGTCGCAACGTAATGAGGATTATGGCGTCCCGCGTAGGTTGAGCGGGGCTGCAACCGCGGCCCGCAGATGCTGGCTGATCATGCGCTGCTCGGCTGCCGCTGAGGCCGCGTCGCGCGCGTGCTTTAGGCGTGCCTGACACGCGCCCTGCAGGGCGCGAAGCTCGCTCTGCCGCTGCCGGAGATCCGCGCACAGCGCCACGGCCTCAGCCACCAGACGCCGGTTGCGGCGGATCAGCGCAGCCACCCGATCGGGGGCGTCCTCAGGCATAGGGGCGTGGTCTCCTCCGGCCAGTCGGGGGCGTCAGTGTCGAACTCCTCGCGGGTGACCTGCGACCTGGCCCGCCCTCTTGAAAGCCACAATGCCGATGATTACCCCAAAAACAGGCATTGTCAGGAGAGTGGACGACCTTGCGTTACTACTTTCTCATCGCCGAGGGTGCCGGCGTGTTGGATGACGAGACTGGAACCGACCTCGCCGATGACAACGCGGCGCGGCAGCACGCCCTGCAAATCATCGCTGAACTCAAAGCAGACCCCAGCTTCCGAGGCAGCAATGCCAAAATGATCGTCATGCGGGGCGGCCAGGATATTTTCAGGATCCCCTTCGCTTCCGTGCCCTGAGCCACACCACGGTAGCGGAATGCGCGCTTATTTTGACCCGCGCGCCGTTTCCAAGCTTCTCAAGAGCTGCGCCACCGGCACGGGGGTGTAACTCCCCGTCGCCACCCCACCTGCCACGTATCGCCGGCAACGATCCCCGGGCATCGGCGGCTGAGAGACACGACCGCGCTCCCGCTCACACCAGCGGGGAAATGCCCCCTGCACGCTTCTCCGGGACGCAAGCAGTCCATGCTCGCGTGCGAACGCCAGGCGCGGCTACGCGCCGCGGCCCAGCAGCGCAGCAGTGCCGGGTCGATGCCGAGCGGCGTCAGACCGAAGCCGCCCTGTCCGTCGCAGGCGAGAGTTTGCCGGGGTGGCCGCTCCATCGAACCTAAGCCCAAAGGCATCGTTCAAAGCTGCGGCTTATTGAAAGTCTAGGCGCAAATGAATAGCCGATGCAGTACCGACACCGACAATCGGGGAAAGTCCGCCAACCCGGAAGCAATCGCCACCCTGAGCCCAAGAGAGCGCGAAGTGCTCAGGCGCCTTGTGGCGGGCCAAACAACCCAAGCAATCGCAGGCGATCTGAAGCTCACCAGGCGCACAGTGGAAATTCACTGCGCGCGGATGCTGGACAAGTTGGGCGTGCAATCGCTTGCGGAAGCAATTCGCCTTGGGGTTTTGGCAGGCATGTGAACCGCTAAAGCCGCCGGCAGACTATCCGGGAAACTACGGGCACCTTGCCAATATCCTTCCCGTCCTCATCGGTCACGGATATCCAGAAACCGTCCATGTCGTCGTCGGCAAGCTCTCCGGCGACGATTGCCGCCTGCGCCATGGCGCTCTCGGCGCCGGCACATTCCTGTCCGGTTTCGTCTGCGTAGACCTCCTCACCGTTGGCGGCGTGGAAGAAGTATCTCATCCCGAGGTCCTCGGATCCGTTTTACCACCGCCCCCAAGCCCCTGCATTGACGTCGATCAAATGCCGGCAGGCAGCCGCACTCGGGACGTCATGGTAAATCGGGCGCGGACCGGGCAGATTTCTCCGCGGTCGGCTTCCCGGAAGTGCAACGTCGCCACAGAGACGCCGGGTGTCTCGCCGTGCTCGGCCA
Organism: uncultured Alphaproteobacteria bacterium; assembly: GCA_963758595.1. GTDB lineage: Bacteria > Pseudomonadota > Alphaproteobacteria > Acetobacterales > Acetobacteraceae > JAMXLO01. The sequence continues at coordinate 129,764 of CAVWWB010000013.1, read as the reverse complement.
AGGACAACAGCGCCAGCCGCCGGGCGGTCGGGAGTTCTGCCGCAAATGATCGGAGGCACCTCGCGGCGCAGGCTTGGACTGTCTCTTCCTGCCCGCTTGGGACGTCTCTGCATCCATGTCATATTGAGAGCCATGAGTACATACTTGGTTACCCAAGATGGCCCCGTATTTGAGGTGAGACTCGGTGACGCGAGCGGGCGGGTAGTTGCGACCTTCTCCAACAGACTAGCCGCTGAGAGATTTGCCGAACAGCAGCAGGCGAGAGACGACAGCGCCCGCAACCATCCTACGGATGGTGTGTCGCGCTGACTGCAACCAAGCGTCTTCCCCGACCCGTCACCCGCCAGGTCCGCTGATGCCGCAACTAAAGCAGAGACAAGTCGTGGCCGGTTTATTAGGCATCGGCAGACTCCTACGCAATTAGCGTGCCGATCAGACGCAGTAACTCGCCATGCTGGGGGCCGTGATTCTGCACCAGGAACTCACCCACTTCGATAAGTGACATATCGCCACCCGATGCTGCATTGGGCTCATTTTTGATAAACACCCTCCCTGAACGAGGCTCACGAACTAGGTGCCACCGATCTCCATTTGGACTGCTATACAGCTCTCTGCTTTCTACCGGCATAGCTGTCTCCTGCTTTGCTCGGCGGTAGCATAACAGGGTTCGGGACATGAGGGTGGGAGCGCAACACCTCGATCCGCGCGATCGTATCCCAGTGCGGACCAAATTCGATTAGGTCGTGCAGTTCCCCGAGCTCCTCCAGGTCGTGCTCGACCTCGGGCGTCCCATTCTCGGTGCGATAGTGCACAACAGCGTGCCAGCGGATCAGCCGCCCGTCATCCGACACAATTACCCTCCTAAGGTTGCTTGCACACACGCAGCTTATACGCGGTGCCGTGGCAGGTGATGCGTAATCGCTGAATCTCGGCCAGACCGAGTCGGAATGACGCAGAGGTTGCGTGCCGATCGCCACAATGAAGTCAGCGGAGCAGTGCTGGCGTTCGTGCAGCCCTAGGCTAATGCGAACGGCCCAATGACGGCTCGGGAATTGTTCATCGAAGTTGATTAGGCTGAACTGGCCACAGCGAGCGCGTCCCGGCAGGCAAACGCACGCGCCTCCAACCGGACACGGTTCCGGCCCGGAGAGCCGCCCCCACTTACACGTTTCTGGCGACACTTCTTGCGTCGCCACCCACCGAAGCCCAAGCTCGTGAGATCGCCAGCCACGGCCTGAGCCAGGACGCTGACGACTAGGAGACAAAACACGCTCCTCCTGTCCGACGGGCGATGAGGGACAGCAAATTGCCAAATTATCGGATCGAATTCATCGGTGGCGGCCATCTGAACCGCGGACCCCTAAACGTCGTTTGCGTTGATGACGATCAAGCCCTGCGTTCGGCCGCAGGCGTTCTTGAGCACCATCTGGGAGCCGAGGTGACGCACGGCAAAAGAAAGGTAGGCTGGGTAACTACGTCTGATAACGAGGTGGCCGCCAGCCTGATCAAGGCTTGCACCTAAGACCAAGCCGTGGCGCGGAGGCACGGGAGATCATTGCAAGTTGGTCTTATACTGGGGCAAATTTAATTTTCGCATGCAGTTGAACGATGAGGACAATATAGCCACGTGTCACTCACCACGCAGCTGATGCCAGCCTAAGGCACAGGTGGCTAAGAGAGACATGCGCTCCCGCCCGAACACCCAAGGGGGAACAGCATGAAAAAGATATTTGCCGCTTTCGCCTTCTAGGCATCGTGCTTGGAACCGCAACGCTGATCACGCCAGCCAACGCCACCTACTACAGCTTCGATACCGAGGGCGGCACCCAGGGCAACAACAGCTAATGTCGTCCCAGATAGCTGAGACCCCGTTAGCCCCGAAGGAAACGCCGGTCCACATCTACCCGCCTTCCTGGCGTTCGAGCCCGCGAACGTGACCCCGCGCTGTGAGCAAAACCGCGCTTCCTTTTCTGCGTGGATCGGTAGCCGAGCACCCCGGCGTAACGAACCTAATGACGCAGCAGCATTGTTTGCCAGGATGGGTCTAACGTGATGCGGCACCATATTCGACCAATGGCCAAAACAACATACCAAGTGTTCGTTGAGCGCGACGGGAGTTTTGGCGTTGTGCTTAGTCAGATGGGTGCTATGGTCCGGACCGCCAGGGGCTTCGCCTCCAAGGGCTCTGCACAAGATTGGATCGCGCGGGACACCCAATTGGAGAACGCCGACAATCCGTTCTGGGAGCGTGATCCCGCAAATCCTCAGGCGCATTGAATGCGCGCCGAGCAGACAGCCGAGAGTTGTCAGTGACCATAGACAGTGCCGTATGGCTATTTGTCGTCCCTCTCATCGTCCTGGCTATATCTGTTTGGCGGGCCAGAAACTGGGCGGGTAGCTTGCGGAGCGGTGCCGCGGCCCGACGATCCCCGATCGCGCCGGCTGTGGCTCTCTGGCCTGCTCGCCGAGGCGGATCACCGGCTCTCTGATCGGTTTCAGCTTGGGCGGCGTGACGATCGGTTGGCGATCGGCGGCTGCTTACGCTTCTTCTGCGGCGCGCGCTTCGATCGGTAGGGGCGGTACGATGGTCATGCTTGCTGTGGCGTGCTGATGATGATCGTTATGGCCGGCATGCCTGCTGCTGATGACCCCATCACTCGGTGAACAGCTCTGCATGCGTTCCGGCGCGGACGAAGATGACCTCGTCCTCTCCGCGTAGCTGATAGATCAGCAGGAAGTCGCCGCCGACGTGGCATTCCCGATGGCCGGCCCAGTCGTGGAAAAGCTCGTGGTCCCGCCACTGAGCGGGAGCGGCCCCTCGTTGGCGATCAGCAGCAGCATCACTTCCTTGAGCTGCTGCATGTTGTATCGGCCGGAGCGGGTCAGCCGGTGCCAGTCCTTCTTGAACTCCTTGGAATGGTCCGAGAGCCGCGGAAGATTGGCCCTCTTGGTGCTACTCGGCTTCGCTGGCGAGCGCATCGAACAGCGCTGCCGGCGTCGCATAGCGGGCACGGCCCATGCTACGCACCTCGTTCATGGCAGCGCGGGTTGCCGCGTTCGGCACCTTCACGGCGAAGGGGATCGCCTGCTCCACCGCGACGCGGCGAAGGAAAACGCGCACGGCTTCGGACAGCGAGAGGCCCATCGCCTCCAGGGCAGACGGAGCCTGCTCCTTGGTCTCGTCGTCCACGCGCACGTGGAGCATCGTCATGGTGGACATGGCTTTACGCCTCGTCGGGAGGAAGAAGGCGGACACTGTATCTCACTTGAGATACAAGCGCCAGCATGAAGTTCAATGCGGACGCACGCCGCCGTGACCCAGAGCGCAAGCCTGGTCATGGCTCCAGCCTGATGCCCGCCTGCCGGAACAGCGGATCGACCACGCGCTCCAGCTCGCGGATCACAGGCCCGATCCGCCGTCGCTCGACCAGCCATTGCCGCGCGCCCGGCTCCCAGACACCCCCTGCCCTGCGCATCAGGTCATCGTATTGGCGCGGACACCGCACCATCACCCAGCCCACGCCGAGAGTGCCGAACACGACCGGGCCGATGCTGGGAGGCACGTCAATTGCCGCTACGTCTGGAACACGCGCGGATCACCGGCCCGATCCGCCGGCGGTCGACCAGCCATTGCCGCGCGCTGGGTCCCCCATTCGCCCCCTGCCCTGCGCATGCTTGCGCGGGCAGTGCACGGTCAGCAAGCCGCCGAGCTGGCCGCACCGAGCCGATGCTGGCGCGCACGTGGGTCGTCGTCGTCACTCCCCCCGCCACGCCGCCCTGAGCCGGGCCCAGCGGCCCCTCGCCTTCCGCTCATCCTCCGGGGCTTGGCGGAGCGCGGCAATGGCGTCCTCAGCCTCCTGGGCATGCTGCCGGGCCTGATCCGCCGCCGCGTTGGCTTGCTGCGCCTCGGCCTTAGCGATCTTTGCGGCTTCTTCTGCCCGTCTGGTTCCTCGCCTGATGCTGGACCTCATCAACGGCACTTCGAGCCTCCTGTAGCTCCGCCTGGACAGTATCGAGCCTGTCCCGAAGCGCATCAGCGCGAACTAGCTCGCCTTCACGGCTCGCTTCGGCCCGATCGGCCCGGTCCCGCTCAACTGTAAGGGCCTGCTCAGCCCGATTAGCGCGATTTTCCGCCTCCTGGGCGCGAATTTCTGCCTGATCCGCCCTCTTTTCGGCCGCTTCGGCGCGTTGTCCGAGCGAATTAACCGCGGCTTCTAAAGACCTTGACAATCGGGCTCCATGACATCACCCCTGACATCACGGTCCTTGTCCGGGCGAGGTTGGGTTTCTGTTACCGGGACAGCCACCCTAGCGATTCCATCGTTACCGGCTTGCCGGCGCCATTTACGCCGGAACGCAAGCCGTGTGGCAGATGCCGTGCTGATGCCGCGTGCCCGGCCGAGTTCAGCGTAAGTCATCCACCTGATGTCATCCGTGGCGGTATCCATGACGGCATCCCTGATATCAGGGCCTGACGGCATATCGAGAGCACAGCGGCCGCACAACCTGGATCTCGGATTGGGGCGAGGAAAGCGCATGTTTCTAGGGAGACTTGGCATTGCGGCAACACTTCATGAGGCGGACGAGCGCACCCCGCGGCGCAGCTCCAGGAAGACCTTCGGGCCGAAACCAGCGCCGCGGCGATGGCGAAAGCCTTGGGTAACGGTAAGCCCGAACGGTTTGCTCCCGGGGTAGCGGCAGCGAGCCGCAGTCAACCGGCGAACGGGGCGGCGCGGTGGTCCCTCGCACGCGGTGGTCCTCTCACAAGAACCCGGCGCCCGCATGGCCCTTGAACAGGTTGCCGCGCCGGACGTAGCGCCGCAGCGTGTCCATCGACCCTGATCGCGCGAGACCTCGGCCATCTTCGAGCACGTCGGCGCCGGCCTCGGCGGCGGCAGGTCAGGAACCCCGCCGCGGAGCGAGTGGCCGCTGAACGCGGCGGCATCGAGGCCGGCGGCGGCGGCGCGGCGTTTCAGCGCGCGGACGAAGCCGTCGTCGCCGAGCGGGTTGGGGCCGACGCGGCCGCCTTTGCTGACCGGACGGAACACCGGCCCGGCGCTGATCGCCGCCGCGGCCAGCCACGCCTGCAGCGTTTCGACCGGTCGCAGATGGGTGCCACGCGGGATGGCGATCTCCTGGCCCGCGCCGGCCGGGTCGGTCTTGGAGCGGCGGATGGTGATGCGCAGCCCGTCGGGGACCTCGCTCAGATCCGCGACCTCCAATGCCAGCAGCTCGGAGCGGCGAAGGCGCCGGCGAAGCCCAGGGCGATGAGCGCGCGGTCGCGCTGGCCGATCAGGGTGCTGGGGCAGGCGGCGAGCAGGCGGGCGATCAGGTCGGCGGTGGCCGGGGTCTTGCTTTGCGGTGCGGTGCCGAGCGTGTGGCGGATGCCGCGCAGCACCTCGCGCACCGCGGGGCTGGCGGTCGGCGGGTCGAATCCGGCGGCACGGTGCTGATGCGCGATCGCGCGGCGCGGCGGGTGATGGTGGACGCCCGGCGGCCGGCCTCGGCCAGCGCAGCGAGGTAGCTCACACGCAGGCCAGGCGGGCAGGGCAGGGACTTGCGCCCCGCGACGCCGCCCAATGGGCGAATCGGCCCAGTCGCTGGCGTAGGCCCGCCTTGTGTTCTCGGCCTTGGCGGCCTCGGCGAAGCGGATGGCGCTGACCACCTCGGCCGGGGCCAGCGTGTCGGTGAGGAGCGCCAGACTGCTCGTCGGCGAGAGCGGCGCCAGCGCGGGTGGATTAGCGATCGTTTCGTCAGCCATGGGCAGGTGCCGTCATCGGGTGGGTTTTTTGCCGGCCGGCCGCACGGCCACCCGGAGGGGAGGGGCGGCCCGGGGCGGGGTGGGGCCACCATGCTGTCAGCCGCGCCGCCGACTCGACGAGGCCAAGCGGACGACCTGCTCCGGCGCTCCGGCATTGGTGCATGTCTTAGCCCCTGGCTAACGTGGCTCCAAAACGCAACGCAACGGTTCTGTTTACTTTCTCGGTGGGCTATAAGAGGAAGTCCAGCCAGGAGCGCCTGCCATGACCACCTTGCATCGTTGGTCCGTCATTCGCCGCTGCACCTGCCTGATTATCACCACTGTCACCCTCGCGGGCTGCGTGGTAGTGCCGGCTCCGTGGTGGCATCCATACGGGCCAAGATATTCTTACTACCGCTAGAACGTCGCGCCCCAAGGGCGGTAGGCCAAGCCGAGACGAAGCACCGCTCCTGACGGAGCGGGTGCTGGGTGCGGCGACGGAGCGGTTCCTGCGTGATGGCTACGGGGCGACCAGCCTGGAGGCGGTTGCCACTGCCGCGGGCGTCTCCAAGCGCACCCTGTATGCGCGTTTCACCGGCAAAGCGGCGCTGCTGCAGGCGGTGGTGGCACGGCTGGTCACTCAGTGGTTGCCGGCGTTCGATGCCGAGATCGGGCAGGGAGGTGGGCTGCGCGACACGCTGCTTGGTGCCGCCACGGTCATGCTGGCCACCGCCCTCACGCCGCAGGCGCTTGAGCTGTATCGGCTGATCATCGCCGAAATCGGCCGCTTCCCAGAACTCGCTGAGGTCATGCACGAGGCCGGCACGGCCGCCGGCACGGATCGTCTGGCCGGCGTGATGGCGGCGGCTGGCATTGCCGACCCGATTTGGGCCGCCGAGCAGTCCATGGCGTTGGTGCTGTCCGTTCCCGAGCGACGCGGGCTGGTGCTCGGATTGCCGCTCGACGCCGCGACACAGGCGGTGTGGTCCGAGCAGGCAGTGGACCTATTCCTGAACGGGCTGCCCCGGGGCGCGGATCTCTCGTGACCCGGTTCACTGACGACTCAGACGGATCCGACGACCTGCTCCGCGCACCCTGGATGGACACTCCTGACGAAACCGACGCGGATCGCCGGCCGCGCCGCCGGCCGCCCGCCACAAGCTCGCCGACACGGACCCGGTGCTGCTCGCCACGCTGGCCGATGCCGCCGACGCGCTGGGCCGGTGGATGCCCGCGTAGGGGCTGCGGACGAGGCACTGGGCGATGGGCCTGCTGGCGCGCCTCGCTTTGACCGAGGCCGCCGGCTGGCTCGCCCATGCCCATGCCTGGGTGCACCCGCTCGACCTCGCCCTGCGTGCGGCCGACCTCACCGCCCCGGCGCGGCCCATGCCCTGCTCGCCGGCTTCGGCCGGCTGGTCCGCCAGCCGCCGCTGCGCGCCGTCTTCGTGCCGCTCTGGAGCGCCTATACCGCGGTCGGCTTCGGCGACCGCGACGCGTCGCCGAGCTGCGCTCCGAGGTGGCCGACCGGCTCGGCGCCCCGGTGGATCCGTCACCTGGCCGGCTGCCGCTCTGGCCCTGATCGCCGAGAGCGCGCGCCTCGCCTGCGCGACTCGACGGGCCGCAGGCCGCCGCGGCGCGGGGCAGGGACGCTTCTCGCCGGCACGATCGCCGCTCGCGGCTGCCCGTCGCGCTCGATGCGCTGCTGCGGGCGCCGGTGCTGATGCCGAAGGCGCTGGCGCCCGGCTCAGGATCGCGCCGCAGACCGCGACCGCGCTGCTGCGCAAGCTGCAGGGCAAGGGCGTGGTGCGGGAGGTGACGGGACGGGGGAGGTTTCGGCGTCTGGCGCTAGCACCGGCGCCGCATTGGGCAATGCGCAGGGCACCTTGGTTCCGCTGCTGGTGCTGCCCGTCAGCTGAGGTCTGATCGGTTGGTCGCAGCACCAGAATTGCGGTGGTCCGGTTCAAGAGAACATCGATTGCGTTCGCATAGATATCTCGGACGAACCAATTTTGATGCACAGCGGAGCGCAGTCAGTCCGAGCGCGGAAGCCTATGGCCGCGCTGTCGGGGTGTGGAGTCAGTGGCTTCGCCACTGGTGCCTCACACGGAATTGGCGTGCGCTCCGCACAGCCTTCGCCTGCGAGTGGATTGCGAAAGAGAAATTGGCAGCCTGGCAGGCGGAGCTAAAAATCCACCATCCAGTGTGGGCGGCTCACGCCGAGCGCGCCGCGCGAGAACAGCTGGCCGTCCATAAGATCATGCGTCAGGTCAGGCGTGACCAGCGGCTGCTATACACGGAAATTATCGCTGCGGTCCTGGTGCCGGAAGGTGGCTCCGCCGACGAATTCCCCGACGCCAAGCCAGAGCGTCGGCGCCCCTGGGGCCGTTTCACAAAAGCTTGATCACAGTCCATCCCAGCCCGAAAATGTCGGCTCTGGGGGGCGATCACATGAAATCAAATCGGTTCTTGCCTGCAGGCCGTGAGGCTGCCGCGGAGACACAGGCGAAGCACGAGCTCATGGAGCTGGTGCGCAACAACCCCAAGCTTAACCCTTTGGTATTTCAGCTCCGAGAGGCGGGCCGCTCCTGGCAGGAATTGAAAACTGCCGTGGAGGCCAGGGTTAAGGCGGCGCCTCGAGGCCGCGGTGCAGCTGTCAACCGTGCACCAAGAGCAAACCGCGGCGCAGCCTCGACTGCCCGTTGCACGACATAGGCCAACACGGCGTAGGCGCGGCCGAAGCTGCAGGCCCCCCCCGGCGAAGGGCAGGGCGGTGCTCGCCGGCGCTGGTCGTCGCTTGCGGCTGCCCGACACAATGGAGGCGCTGCTGCGCGCGACCGTCGTTACGCCGAAGGCGCTGGCGTCCCGGCTCAAGATCGCGCCGCAGACCGCGACCGCGCTGCTGCGCGAGCTGCAGGGCGGGGGGGTGGCGCGGGAGGTGGCGGGCAGGGGGAGGTTTTTGGGCATACGCGGCGTGAAAGGCGCTGCGTTTAGCGAGGAAATTTCCTCCTGCTGGCGATTGCCGCCAGTCAGGCATTTCGATGATCGGATAGCCAACCGAGGATCGCCGTCTCGACTTCACGCGGTCGCTCCATCTGCATGCAGTGACCGGCGCCGGCGATTTCGACCAGCCGCACCTGATCGCCGAATTCCTCCTTCAGCGCATGAACATTGGGCACCGGAGTGACCTCGTCTTCTGATCCGTAGAGGACGAGCGTGGGTTTTCCCCCTGCTGCGATATAGTCATCGAGCGTCCTGTGCTTCTACGCGTCATGGAGCGCCGCCGCGTTCGGCCACCATCCGGTGCGCACCCGACGCGGACTGTTGCCCGGGGCTACGATCCTGCACTCGTGCATCAGCCGGTCCATTTCACCTGCCGAGATCGTGCCGGCTAATGTGCGTGCAATGGCCTCTGCAAGTCGCGTGTGATCGACGGGAACAACCTGGCGACCGCCGGCGGCAAGCAGAATTACCGTCCTGACCGCCTCGGGGTGGCTGGATGCGAAGTAGCGTGCCAGTCGCCCGCCAAGCGCGTGTCCGAGGACGTGGAGCGCCCAAGCCCGAGCGCCTGCGCGACCGCCTCGATATCCCAGACCATCATCTCTGTGGTGAGCTTGTCGAACGGACCGGAGCTTCCTTCGGCACCACGTATGTTGATGCCGACCGCGTGATGTCCGGCAGCCGCCAAAGCTTCCATCAGCTCAGCAAGGTCGGACACTCCACGCGAATGACCGGCCAGCATCACGACAGCCGGCCCATCACCAGCGACCTTGGCCTCGATAACGGCATCGCCAGATGCCACATCGATGGACCGGACAGCGTCCTTAGCGAAGACCATAGGCGTTTCCTCCCACTATGTATCATACGCGATGTCGTCGTTGGACTTGCCCCAATAAACCGGGACAGTGAGCGGGTTTGGGTTTGTCACGCTCCGCGGCGGCAGATGACGCACCCACCCCGTCAGCCACGAAGGGTCGCACACGCCGTCTTCTCAGCCATACAGCAGGTGATGGCCAAGTCTGCGCGGGAGACTCCACACCGATGCAGCCGGAATTTTGTCCGGCGACGCTCACACAGGCGGCAGGACTTCAATGCGTGCCCTGCACTCGCACAACTTCGCCTAATCGACGGTGGACAACCCAGCGGCCGTAAAGCAGCCCTGCCAACCGCTGGTCTCGAACAGAGACTGGTCGCACAGTGACCTGGTGCTATGCGGCGATGCGCGGCAAGCGCTAGCTAGCTTCACCCCTCGAACCATCAGTCCGCGACACGCCGGAAGCTTGGTGCTCGCCACCGTCGTGGCGCTGCGGTTCGCCGCAGACGCCCGCGCAGACTTCGCGCGATCTCTCCGGTCAGACCCGTCGTCAGCGCCCGCCGGAGCCGCGTAGCCGACCAGCGCCACCCATCGCGATCGCAGTGAAAGCAAGAAGGAGGGCCGCCCTGGCGGGCGGCCGAAACATGAAGAACTCCGCTTGTGGTATCTGCTATCCCCTCTAGGTGCCCGTGCCGCCCATGCGCGCAGCGATCTCGCGCTGGCGATCGCGGTCACTGGCTGGAACGTCCTTGGGCAGATTTCCTTGGTCGACCATCTGGATCTCCCGCTGCTGCTCGAGGCGCCGGTATGTTGGCCGCCTTGGCGGGCGATTCCGCCCAATGCTCGGCCGGCCAGAGGTGACTGACGTCCTTTTGCCACGTCGCCGAGAGAGACAACGCCGACCAACCGCTTCTGCCGGTTCATCACCGGCATCCGACGGACTTGCTGTTCGGCCATGTTCTCCGCCACATGCTCCAGGTTCTTCATCCTCGAACACGTAGCGGACGTCCGCTGTCATCACGTCCCGGACCTTGGTCTGGGACGGGTCACGACCCTCGGCCACCAGACGCACAGCGACGTCGCGGTCCGTCAGCATTCCGATCAGCCGATCACCCTCAGCCACTGGCAGCAGGCCGGTATCTGCTTCGCGCATCATCTGCGCCCCATGCCGCACGTTGTCGTCCGGGCTGACCAGCTTCACCTGTCGAACCATCACGTCGGCGACACGCTCGGCAGTTCCGTGCTCGCCGCCATTATGGCGCTGCTGTTGCTCTCGCTCGGACATGCGTTGCTCAAGTGGCTCGAGCGTCTGTTCTGCGGACTGACGCACGGCACGGACAACGGCCGTGCTGCCCTCCAGCAGCGCCTGAACGTATTGTTGCGAGAAGCGATGCTGGACCTCGAGCATCGCCACCGGGCCGGACATTCTGAACCATTGCTCCGCGGCGCTGAGGTTGACGTCCATAACCCGCTCGAGTGCGCTGCTCATTGTGACTGCCAAGTCCTGCAGTTTACCGCCGCCGACACCCGGCAACTGCACGAGTGCTCGCCAATCCGGGGCCATCTCCTGGAGAACCTCGGCGATCCTGCTGACACTCTGATCGAAATCGCGCGCCGCGTTCTCGGTGAACTTCTGCTGCACCCCGGCCACCTGACGTGAGCCCGCACGTGCTGTTTCACTTGCGGTATCTCCAAGGTGCCGCACTGTCTCGGCGGTCGTGGTTGCCATCTGCCGCGCGATATCGCTGCTCGTATGTCCTGCGTCCGCCATGCGCCCGGCCCCTTCCTGGATGGCGCCGGTCGTCCGCTGCGCAGCATTCGTGATTGCTGCGCGACCGCGCTCCGACTTCGTTTCGGTGTCGTCTGCCATGTATGCTCCAATTGCTGCTGATGAGACGTGAATTGGACGTCGCCCATGGCCTCGAACCGCCCGTGAGAAGGGCGCGTCGCTTCGGTCACTGCTTAAGGGGATGCCAGACGGATTTCGGGCGAACTCCGGATGCTCTTGCGATCTGGCTCGCCAAGCACCTCCGTGACGGAGTTCGCCGCCGCGCTGGTTTCGCTTGGACCGAACCACCGCGGATCAGGCAAACCTATCACCCGGCTCATTGCGTTGCAACGGCAGCGCGTAAGATCCGCGGGGTGTTCCTCCTTTCGTTGTATTGTCGGCTTGAAAGTGCCAGACTTCGCCGCCGCCTCTCGGTCTGGCCGCGAGGACCGCGATCCCCTGGCGCATTCCCGGGCCGCCATGAGCCAAGACCGAGGGACGGCACTGCCCGACGCCCCCGTTCGCAGGTCGTGCAATTCCCGTCACAGCCTTGGCGTTTGCTTTATCGTGCCGTTCGGCATGCCCCGGGACAACGTATTCGTGGTCTCTGGCGCCTTCCCACATGTCGCTCGGAGATGTGCAACGAATATTGCTCGGGTGTTTTCCCTATTGCGGCGCGCAGCATCGCCTCACATCCAGGGCGCAAGACTTCAATGCGCTGAAGATCTGGCAAAGCTTCCGAAGGGAGTGCAAGTGATTGACTTCGTCGTTGTTCCGCGCCGGCGTAGCTACTGGGTGGAAGAAATCCTGGATGGCGGCGACCGACGAGTAATCGCGCGTTGTCCCAGCGAAGATGATGCCCTGGAGCGGCTGCGTTATCTTCGAGCAAGACAACAGTCTCGAGCGCAGCAGCAAATGGTGCTGGAAGCGTCCAGGCTTCATGCGTCAGCACAGGGTTAGCGCCGCTGATGATTCCGGGCTGGCGGCGTCAGGGGCGGCACAGCTCGTGGTATATACGACAGGCTTTTACATCTTGCCGCTTCTCGGGCGGCGGCTTCGCTGGCCGTTCCGTCGCGGCCGGCGATGGCGAACAGCGTCTTGCGCGGAATGCGCGCTGCTGAAGGGGCGGATGAGCTTAGTCACTCCGCGCCCCCCACGATATTCCCGTGTTTCAAGCGGAGGGGTCGTTTCGCCCGAAGATCCCCGACGGTGATGCACGCACTCCACGGCAATCCGCCGAAAGTCTAGCTGAACATTGGAGCTGGCGCTCGCTAGTTTGGGCTGGGGATGGTGACCGTACGCAAGGATACCGGCCGCGCTTCACCTGTGCGGGGCAGTTCCTGCGGCTCCGCTCAGCACCAGCCCTCTGAGGTCAGCCGGGGCACCCGGAGTAAGGTCTTAGTCCTGCCAAACAGCGGAACACCCACGTATATCCGGGCGTCAATCACGTCGGCGGAGCGGAATTCGGCCGTCACCCTGTAGGTTTTCCCATCGTCCGGGTTGTAGAGCCAGCCGTCTTTCCACACACCACCGCTGCTCGGCTCAAGGTTCCATAGGATGGTCAGGCCGCACAGCGAGCGCTTGCGCAAGGCGGGGTCGGGGTTGTTTTTGTCGAGATCCAGGTGCCCAGTTGCATTTCGCGGCGTCACCAGCCACACGATTCGGCCGCAAATCCGGTCGCTGCAATTGAAAAGTTGCAGTGCGACCCGCCCATCCAACATCCAGACGCCTTCGGGAGCGGTCGCCAGGCAGTGTTGAAGCAAACTGCCAGGCAGATGACAGCGACAAGGAACAAGGCAGCGCAACTGACCTGGCGCGGCCGAAAGCGTCGCCGCCCAATCGCGCTGCATCTCCGAATGTCCAATGCCGTGGAATTAATGTCGCCCCCTGTGTGTGATTTGCGGCGTTCCGTGACAACCGACCCATACCAACAGGTAAGGTCGAATTATGGTCGGGAATGGGCCGCGGCGGCCGAAACGCAATGTAGCGTCGCCCACGGCGACGGTCCAATCGAGATAGCGCGGGAGCTGAGAGCGGAATCGCGCTATTTGCGCATGGTCACGCGCGTTCTGTTGCAAAGATCACAGGCAGTCAGAGCGGAGGCAAAAGCCGCCCGCGAGACTGCAGAGGCGGCGACGGCAGCCGTGCGGGCGCAAAATGCAGAAGTGGAAGCAATGACCCGTGCGACCTCTTTCGTTACCCGGCTGCGGTTAGCTGCTGCAAAATTCAAGGATTACGAAACACCAACCACCTTGCCATGATCGACATTATTGTTATCTGCGGGGTCATACACAAACGTAGGTCTCCAGCAAGCCTATTCGTCGAATGCTGAATGCATGCGTATGCCAAATTATTCGGCGTAGTTCACTTGCATCTCTCCTACAGAGGCTCCTAATCCCCACTACCGCCAGCACGATCCTATCGGGCGCTTGCGGCTGAGAGACGCGACCGCGCTCCCGCTCGTGAGGGGACAGCTGTCGTGATCGCACCTTCGAAAACACCCCAGGCCTGTCGCGCACGCGCCGCCGCATGCGAGAGCTTGGCAGCCAATGTCACCGGAACTACCCGTGAGACCATGTTGTATGCGGCCAAGCGCTGGCAGGTTCTGGCAGATAACAGCGAGGCAGCCGAAGCCGCACTGCACTCTCTCCCTGCGCAAAGAGAGTGAGATGCCACTTGCAGGGAAGCTCCACGCTGAAGCGGAACTCCTGCGCAAAGCCCTTGCCACTATCACGGATAGTGAGATGCGGGAGGAAATTCAGGCACTTATCGATGAGATGGAGCGTCGCGCGCGTGAGCTTGGCAACGGCGGTGGGCGCAACATTCATGGGCTTGAACGCTGACACAATCATGGCCACTGGCCCCGCTCGCGGGGAAAAAACTGCGCGTCACGCCGGGGAGTTCCTGTCATGAACAATGCGCCTGTCCCGCTATCGGACCATTTCGTCAGCGAGTTCCGGTCCCTGGCCCATGAACTGCGGACCATGGCGCAGACCGCCTCGATGGCAAATGTGCAGGTCGCTCTTCTGAAATCGGCCGGTCGTTTTGACGCAGCGCGCGCGCACCAAGACCATGGAGCGCGACCGTGGCAATGAGGGGTCATCGTCCTCAGTTCCAAGAACTGACGACCGAGCAGCTTCTCGCCAAGGCCGTGGAGTATTGGGCCATGGCAGCAGATGCTGCGCCTGGTTGGATCCGGGAGGAACACTGTCGGATTGCAACGGGACTTCAGCGTCTGGCCGTAGCGAGAAATCAGGACGAGATGGATCCTCTCCGTCGCCCGCTCCTCTCAAAGCTGACGCTCGAGCAGCTTCGTGGCCGGGCTCAGGCCAATCGGGGTTTGGCAGCAGACGCTGCCACGGACTGGATTAGGGATTCGCCAACCGCATCACCGCGGGACTAGAGCTGATGATTGAGGCCCGACTGATGCTACTCAAAGATGTGGCGGATTTCGCAGAGGTGATGGTAAAAGGGGCACCGATTCCGCCTTGCTGATGGCCTTGCACTGGGGGGCAAAAAACCACATCGGGGGGCCGTGGATTCCATATGGCGCCCCTGCACGAAGGTAGTTGGCGCGACAATCGGGATTCCCGGAAGGAGTTGAGCACCAGCAAATCGTTGTCACCGGTCAAGACGAGATCGGCCCGACCATTCCCCGGCGCAACAGGCACGCAGGGCCGCGCGGCGTCTGCCATTCAGAAATCAAGCAGACCGTGTGGAAACGCCAAGCGCAAAGCCGACGGGAACGGCTGCCTTTTACCCGCAGGTCGGCACAAGGCGCCCGCTTGTGCTGGTTAGCCCAACACGGCGGCCATGAGCGTCGGAAACTCCACGATGTTCAGCACCCTCCTGAGATTATAGGCCAGCGTGGTCAGGCTGAATTCGGCGCGCACCTTGCGTAATCGCCGCATCAGGAATGCCCCCTGGTTCATCCACTGCTTGATCGAGCCGAACGGATGCTCGACCAACTCACGACGCCTGCGAACCATATCGGGGTTCCGCACCATGCGGGCAGCCATGCGATCCAGCACCGCCTCGTTCTCCAGCCGCGACACGGTGCGAAAGCTGTTGCGTGTGCAACGCGCCTGGAGCGGACAGTCACTACAGGCCTCCTTGTTGACGTAGTTGATCTTCTTCAGTCCGCGCAGCAGCGATGACGAATAGGGCCGCAGCCGCTGTCCCGCCGGACACAAGAGAGTGTCGCTGTCAGGGTCGTAGCGGAATTCGTCCTTGCGGAACAAACCTGCCCTCACCGATGGGCCGCGCTGCGGACGCGGCACGTAAGCGTCGATCCCGGCCGCCTCGCAAGCCTCGATGTCCTCGATCTTGAAATAGCCCTTGTCGGCAGTGGCAGCGATCCGTTCCACGCCGAGAACCTGCTTCGCCACCGCGGCAGTCTCCGTTAGCAGGCCCATGTCGAGAACCTGGTTGGTCACCTGCTGCTCCACGATCAGCTTATGCTTGGCATCCACGGCGATCTGCACGTTGTAGCCGACCGCAATGCGCGTATGCGCCGCCATCGCCCGGCTGTCAGGATCGGTGAGCGAGATCTGGTCGTCACCGCTCCGCTCCAGTTCCACCTGCATCTTCACGTATCGATCGCGCCGCTTTCGCAACGCGGCGATCTTCTCGCCCAGGTTCTCGATCCGAGAGCCGGCTGTGCCGCTCTCAGCCGCATCGCTCTGATCGAGACGCTGAAGGTAGTCTTCGAACGCGGCATCGGCCGCCTTGATAAACTTGGCCAGCGAGGCATGCGTGAAGTTGCGGTCCTTGTTGTTCACCGCCTTGATCCGCGTGCCGTCGATCGCCAGCAGCTCCCGGCCGAACAGGTCGAGGTCCCGGCACAACAACACGAACTGGCGAAACACCTGGCGGAAGGCGTGACAGTTGTCGCTACGGAAATCAGCGATCGTCTTGAAGTCCGGCTTTAGATGCCGCAGCAGCCAGATCACCTCGACATTGCGATGCGTCTCTGCCTCCAATCGGCGACTGGAGCGCACCCGGTTGAGATAGCCGTAGACGTAGAGCTTCAACAGATCCCCAGGCGCATAACCAGGACGGCCCGTCGACTTCGGCTCGACATTGGCGAAGCCTGCCTTGATGAGATCAAGCCCATCGACGAATACGTCGATGAAACGCACCGGGTTGTTCGGTCCGACATAATCGTCGAGTGCTTCAGGTAATAGCAGAGTCTGCGAGCGGTCATGGCCGATGATGTGTGGCATCTCGCAGTGCTATCACTTCGCGTGCCGCGCCGGAATCCGTTGCAGGTTAGTTTCCACACGGTCTGCAAGAATTATGCAACGCCAAGGCCGCTTTCGACCCATAGCGGTTTTTGATCGTCCCCCTGCCAGTCAGAGCATCAGTGCCAGGTCCTCCCACGGACCACGAACGAAACTTGCGACCTCGAAGCGTCCATCGTCCGCCCACAGCACTCTAAGCACCTTCACGCCGTGCCATACCTCCAGGCCGTAGGGCAAAGCCGGCGTTGAATGCTGCCGTTCCACGGCGTGCCGGTAGCCCGGCGAGGATGCCTCTCCGGGGTGCAGTTCATTGAAGGGCGTCCAGTGATGGATGACCCAGGGAGCATGCTCCCAGGTCACCATTCGCACGAGGCCGCGCTGGACTTCGAGCTCGCCATTTTGACGAACCAGCAGAAGAAGGCGGTCTCGTAGTGCAAGCGCGCGGTCGTCGTTGGACACCACGAGCCTCAGGTTCATGTGATTGTCACCAAAGTTCGTTGACGCTTTGGGCAAACGGGCAAGCATGTCACCACCGGCATCATGGGCCGTACATCGCTGTGATGGACTTCAGACAAAGCTGTGGGCGCATATTATCGGCGCTTATTCAGCTGACGCCGCTTCTGCCCATACGCGAAAGCCCGACAATGTGCTGCGCCCGAAGGCGTGTGTCAGAGGCACATCGGCAGCTTCACGGCCATGCGCAATCAGAACGCGTCCGATCCGAGACGCATTGTTCCGAGGATCGAACGCATGCCACCGGCCGCCGAGATAGACCTCGATCCAGGCGGCAAAATCCATCGGCGCATACGGCGGGGAAGACCAATATCCGTGATGTAACCGGTGCAGTAGCGCGCCGGGATGTTCAGACAGCGACAGAAGGCAGTCGCCAGATGCGCGAAGTCGCGGCATACCCCGCGGCGCTCCGTATATGCTTCGATCGCGGTTCTGGTGGCCCGTGAGCGCTCGTAGCCGAAGGCCAAATGGTTGTGCACGAAGTCGCAGATGGCTTGCACTCTCGGCCAGCCGAGCGGTGTATGTCCGAAGAGGCGCCACGCATCGTCGGATAGGCGGTCGGTTTCGCAGTACCGGCTGCCGAGCAGGAAGAGCAGGGTCTCGGCCGGTAAATCTTGGACCTGGTGCTGGAGAGCGTCCAGATCAATCGGATCTGACGCACCCGAGTCACGAACGATCGCGTCAGTGCCGAGGCCGAATTGTCCCGCGGGTGCGACGAGGCGGCTGCACCAGTTTCCGAAACTGTCGCGATAGCCTTCCCCTGGGACCGCAGGCATCGTCACCAGATGATCGGGACCATCCAGAGCGGAGAAGCGCGAGAAGTGCACGTTCAGCATCACGATCATCGGCGTGGTCTGCGGCAGCACGAAATTGAGCTGACACCCGATATGGACACGCAACATGCGGGTTCTCAGACAGGGTGTGCGATCTGGCAACACCCGGCTTCGTGCTCAGCGAGTAGACACGCACCCAGCACGGTCAATGGGAATATCGTACTTGGTGGTCGACGGTGTCTGGCGGCATCCCCCGGTTCGTCGTCCCACTGCACCAGATTGGCGCGTATCAGCGGTCCTACCATGCTGGCGTCCAGATGCGCGGCGGCGCGGCGGGCACCTCGCCGCAGATCGGCTAGAAACGCCAATTGCGGTGCGGTTAGTTTCATTTGCCAGACGTGCTCCTTGCTGTCACACCTTCGATCTCAAGGTCCTTGCAGACGAAACCACGGGGGGCGTTGTGCCTGCAACGCGGGCGCTGGCCTCTGCGGTGACTTCGGCCGATATCCGCGCCAGCACATCTTCGAGGCCAGGTCCCGACGTTGTGTTCAGCTCCTCAGCCGCGCGGCGCAATGCTTCGCGCCGCAACAGCCGGGAAGTCATGGCGTCGAACGCCGGATCGGGTCGGTCCTGCTCGACCATCTTAGAAGTCCATATCACCCGTGCCGCCACCCGGCGGTCCACCATAAGCCGCCCGCTTTTCCGGTCGTTCGGCCACCATCGCCTCGGTGGTAATCATCAGCGAACCGACTGATGCGGCGTGCTGCAGCGCGGACCGCACGACTTTAGTGGGATCGATGATACCGGCCTTCACCAGGTCCTTGAACTCGCCGGTTTGCGCATCGAAGCCCCAGTTGTACTCGATCCTTGTCCAGCACCTTCCCCGAGATGACCGCACCGTCCTCGCCGGCATTCTCGGCGATCTGGCGCAGTGGCATCTGCACCGCCTTGCGCACGATCTCGATGCCGACGCGCTGGTCGTCATTCTCGGCATTCAGCTTGGCCAGGATCAGTGACGCGCGGGCCAGGGCGACACCGCCGCCCGGCACAATGCCTTCCTCGACAGCCGCCCGCGTCGCGTGCAGGCCATCGTCTACCCGGTCCTTGCGCTCCTTCACCTCGACCTCGGTGGAACCGCCGACACGAATGATCGCCACGCCGCCGGCCAGTTTCGCCAACCGCTCCTGCAGTTTCTCGCGATCGTAGTCCGAGGTGGTCTCCTCGATCTGTGCCCGGATCTGCGCGCAGCGACCGGCGATGTCGGCCTTCTTGCCGGCGCCTTCGACAATGGTGGTATCCTCCTTGTCGATCAGCACCTTCTTAGCCTTGCCCAGCATGTCCAGCGTGACATTCTCCAGCTTGATGCCAAGCTCCTCGCTGATCACCTGGCCACCGGTTAATGCCGCGATATCGTCAAGCATCGCCTTGCGGCGATCGCCAAAGCCAGGTGCCTTGACCGCGGCAACCTTCAGTCCCCCACGCAGCTTGTTCACCACCAGCGTCGCGAGCGCTTCGCCCTCGACATCCTCGGCAACGATGAGCAGCGGACGGCCCGATTGTGCCACCGCCTCCAGCAATGGCAACAGGACCTGCAGCCCGGAGAGCTTCTTCTCGTGGATGAGAATGTAGGGCTGATCCAGCTCAACGTTCATCTTCTCGGCATTCGTGATGAAGTAGGGCGACATGTAGCCGCGGTCGAACTGCATGCCCTCGACGACGTCGAGTTCCGTCAGCATGCCCTTGGCTTCTTCAACCGTGATGACACCTTCGTTGCCGACCTTCCGCATCGCCGCGGCGATCATCTCGCCGATCTCGGTCTCGCCATTGGCCGAGATTGTGCCGACCTGCGCCGTCTCGGCCTGGGTTGTGATCTTCCTACTGCGCTTCTTCAGCTCATCGACCAGTGCCACGACCGCCTTGTCGACTCCGCGCTTCAGGTCCATCGGGTTCATGCCGGCGGACACCGCCTTGCCACCTTCGCTTACGATCGCCCGTGCCAGAACGATGGCGGTGGTAGTGCCATCGCCCGCGATATCGTTGGTTTTGGATGCGACCTCACGCACCATCTGCGCGCCCATGTTCTCGAACTTATCGGAGAGCTCGATCTCCCTGGCGACGGTTACGCCGTCCTTCGTGATGCGCGGCGCACCATAACTCTTGTCCAGGATCACATTGCGGCCCTTCGGGCCGAGCGTGACCTTCACCGCACCGGCCAGTATATCGACACCGCGCAACATGCGCCGACGGGCATCGTCGCCGAAGCGAACGTCTATGGCAGCCATTGGCTTAATCCTTCCCGAATTGAATGATGCGGCCGAATCACGCGGCCTTCTTCTTGATGGCAGGGCTGCCTTCGATCACGCCCATGATGTCCGGCTCCTTCAAAATCAGGAGTTCCTCGCCGTCGAGCTTCACCTCCGTACCGGACCACTTGCCGAACAGGATCCGATCGCCGGCCTTCACCTCGAGGGCGACGATCTGTCCTTGTTCGTTGCGGGCGCCTGGGCCGACAGCGACGACCTCGCCCTCCATCGGCTTTTCCTGGGCGGTGTCGGGGATGATGATGCCGCCCGCCGATTTCTCCTCGGCGTTGAGGCGACGAATCACCACGCGATCATGCAGTGGTCGAAATTTCATGGGATTATGACTAACCTGGTGCCAGCGGATGAAGGCTGGTGGGCTTGCCCGGTATCGCCGGCACACTTCAGGTGCACGCCTTCTGGCACTCTGGTCCTGGGAGTGCTAACCATGTGGGAGGTTGCGAGGTCGTATTCAAGCTGCCGGCGCAATTCTAATGCCGGCACCGCTACGGCTGGAGTGATAATGCCGCAGCTAAGCATCGGCGGGGTGATCGCGTGTCTGAGGAAGTGACAGTCCGGCAGGAGGGAAGCCCTACCGAGCTGGCGAAGGCGCCGACGGGATTTTGGCTCGATCGCATTGCGCGGGCATTTGCCAGTACGAACGTGCCGTTCGAAATGCATTTCCCCGCGGGTGAAGCTCGGCGCTTCGGCCAGGGTACCCCAAGCTTTCGTGTCAGGTTGAAGAACAAGAACGCCGTACGGGCCATCACCAGCCTTGACCAGCTCAAATTCGCTGACGCCTATCTGGCTGGCGATATCGACATCGACGGCGATATGCTGCGCCCATTCGAGCTTCGGCAATCGATAGGTGATCTGCACCCGCTCATGACAGCATGGCGCTTTTTGCAGCCGCTGCTGTTCGGGCAGGTGTGTACCAACCAGGCGGCGATAACCTCGCACTACGACATCGATCCGGAATTCTTCCTCAGTTTCCTGGACCCCGCGACCCCTTGCTACACGCAGGGCGTCTATGTAAGTGCCGCGGAAGCACTCGATGTCGCGACCCTCAGGAAATTCGATTACTGTTACGACAAGTTGCGACTGAACCCTGGAGATCATATTCTCGAAGTCGGACCCGGATGGGGTGCATGGTTCGAATACGCGTCGCGCCGTGGCATCAGGTGCACCGGGATCACTATATCCAAGAGCTCAACCGATTATTTGTGCCGTCGAGCGAAAGAACTCGGCCACGACTGGGAACTCATACATGCTGATCTGTTGGCCTACCAGACGGATCAGAAATATGATGCAATTGTCATCATGGGGGTCATAGAGCACCTGCCCCAATATGATCGCGTGTTGGCCAAGTTTGCGTCGCTGCTGAAGCCGGGTGGGAATATCTTTCTTGACGGCAGTGCTTGCACCAAAAAGTACGAGCTATCGTCGTTCATGGTGAAGTACATTTACCCTGGCAACCACTCTTTTCTCGTTTTGCATGATTTTCTCCGAAAACTTGCCACTACGCCCCTTCGCATTCTCGAGATCTTCAACGACCGCTACAGCTATTTTCTCACCTTCCAGCAGTGGGCCCGCAACTTCGACAACAACCGCGACTTCGTCATCGAGCGGTTCGGTGAGTTCAACTATCGCCGCTTTCGCCTGTATCTGTGGGGGGCAGCATACGAATTCCTCAGTCGGAGCCTCGATTGCTATCGGATGGTCATCCATTTCCCCGGCAATGATGCCAAAACCTGATGCTCTGGCAGGACTGAAACGCCGCTATTATTGATGCATCCGCCCGGCGAGCGCTGCCTTGCCGACGCAAACGGGCGTTGGATGATCTAAAAGGCGATTTGTATAAGCGCCGCTGGGATTCTGGGCATTCAGCGCGACGGAGCAAGGCCGGGTGTTGAACCACGGGGACGTTGGAGTACGGCGGGAGCCTCTTCCTCAGATCGGCGAGGAAGGCCATTTGTTTGTCGGTGAAGTGCGTTGCTGATAGTTCTCTCCCTCGCGCGCCTTCTGCAGCTGGTTGGGTGTGAACGCCGCGCCACAAACTGGCTCGTGCAATCACGATCCGATCATCGGGGGGTCACCACACACGAGGGAGACGGAGCGTGTGTAGCCCACCTTGGTGCAGGTTGTGGCGGCGGCCTGCGTTACGTTTGCCGCCGCCGCCCACGTGGGGCGCGCATCATATCGCGTGTCGTAGCTTCTCATCGTCGTTGCATTGATCCGGAATTCTGCCCACCTCATTTCCTCGGTTGCAGTCGCATCGGGAACATCGACAAGAACACTCCGCTTCGGGTGTCTGTGCAACCACATCTGACAGATCAGATCGGCCAGTTCGCTGGCGCGCCGCAGTCCATCCTCGACCGTGTTGGCCACCTGGTAGGCGCTGACGAATGGATTCCATACCTCAACGATGAAATGGCTGCCCTGCCGGCGATCGATTTGCCGCGTGATCTTCAAAGACGTTTGGCTCGATGGGTGCCTGGTTCATGTGCCTCGAAGGAACGTTCAATCTCGTGTTGTCGAAGTCCTGAACGGGGTGCCCCGGCCATCAGCCGGACTTCGTTCCGTAGAGCTGCACAGAACAAGCACGCGCGAGAGCGGTGTTGTTGGGCGACTTTTCATCTCCGACCATTGCCCAGCCGGCGTGTTGCACGAACTCGGTTCGCGAGAAGGAGGTCTCCACAGCCCGGAACTTCGTAAGCGTCGCCTGCTCGGTGCCCACCTGGGCCTTGGCAACGCAAAACGGGACCAGTGCGGTAACGACGGCAGATTCAGCACTTTCCTGAGCGAATGCATCGGCGCTTGCCGCCGTCTTCCAGCCGAGTTGCGAGAACCCGACGTAAGAGATGATGGCACCCATCGCCGTCGTTGCAGAAGTTAAGGCTTTCGGGCATTTCCGCTGGCCCAACAAGATCAACCGGTTAAAAGGTCTCATAAGATATGCCCACCCCCATTTCGCCGGAGACCGCTACACCCTCGCCCGCGCTTAGGCTTGCGCCGTGTTGGAGACGCGCGGGGAGCCTTAACCCGCTCCCTTTCGCATCAGTGGTATACTGACTGCGACCTGACCATGGTCCCGCCGCGGACGCACCCGGCGCGCACATGATTAAACCGAACCATGTGCCACAGAAGCCGCCGCTTCATACCCGGCGGCTTTTGCGTCGGAACAGGAGAGCAGAACTTGGTTACCGAGAGGACGAGGGAGAACCGTCTTCGACTGGAGCTGGCTCGGATCGGCTTCCGCGTCGTGAAGTCTACGGCGCTCAGACAGGATCACCCATCGTACCGCCGGTACTTCATCGTGGACTCTGTGCGCAATCTGCACATGACCGGGCCCGGTAGCGAAAACGGTTTTGACCTGGATGCAGCGGAGCAATGGCTGGCCGAGCGAAAAGCTACATCCTCTTGATGCTCGCCCCTGTAGCAGCCTTTTGAGCCAGCGATACAATGGGGAAGGAACAGTTTATTCGAGGGCTCCCCCGCGATCCCAATGCGCAAACGCCTAGATGCTTACGCTCGTGACGGTCTCCAGAATTTGGGGACGGGGCTGCCCCGAAAAGAACCGAAAAACCGCCCTTTGGCTATGCCCGCGTCAGCACCGTGGGGCCACACCCTCGCTGCGCACCTTGAGCAGCTACGCGCGGCGGGATGCGCGTCGATTTACCGGGAGAAGGTGATTGGCGCGCGCCCCGACCGGCGCGAGCTATCGAAGATGCTCGACCATATCCAACCCGGCGACGTGGTGACGGTGACGCGGATTGACCGGCTCGCCGGCAGCACCCTTCGACCAGTTCGCCATCGTCAAGCAGATCGTCGACGCTAAGGCGACCGGGACTTTCCCATAACGCTGCGAGACGGCCGGAATCGGATCATGACCGTGGGTCCTGTGTGGGAGCATCTCAGTCCGAGGCAGCGAGGCATTTGGCTTACCATCGTCGCGAAGGATGTCCTACAAACCAACTGACCGAAAGAACAGAACTGACGCTTCAAGTTTCCATAAAGCGCGTGTGCGTTTGTCGTCCTTCTTTGACTCGCCGTGGTCTCTGTCGGCATTTGCTGAACCTGGTTCGGGCCACGCAGCTCACGACTACGGCCATTTATGCCAACGCTGTCGGCGCGGAGAAACAGAGCATCGCTGCGCCGCATGTGGGGAGTGAGGCTGCGGGTTGAGCAACGTGGGCTACAGTGCTTACAGCCCGCGAGCGAGGGGGGAAAGCATGACTCGGGACAATGATCTGAGAACCCTGCGCTATTGGCGCGACGTTGAAGCCTTAGCCGCCCCTTCTGTCGAAGACGAGGCCGATGGGACCGAAGATACTGTGCGCTACGTACGGCGGAACGGCATCCTTCCCTGGGAACCAGGGCCGTGGAAGCGCATCTGCGCGGTTCACTTTGTGCGCTTCGGTATCGTACCACGACGGGACTACGACGCCGCTTTGCGCGAACTGCTTGGTGCCCCCGAAACTGAAGATCGCGACGACGGACGCCGAGCCAAAACGGGGCCGCTTACCTTCCTGGGTGTTCTCGAAATTGGCCCCGATCTCAAATCAGTAGAGTTCAGACAGATACACACCTTGCAGCGTTCGCAGTTCACTTCGCGGAACTCTCCGGGGCCGACGTCTCTGGATATTACGATGAGATGGCAGAGTTTTTCGATAAGCAAAAGCACCTACTGGAGGAGTCGAGACAGCTAAGGGGGAATGAGGACATCCCGGTCAAAATGGATTTTGTCCGGGCAATGGCCGAGCACGCTATAGAGCTCCTCGGCTCACCCCCACCAGTGGGTGGCGTTACTGAGGCCGTGGTGGTCAGCCGGACCCTAAAAGACAGCAACGGGCGTAAACGGAACGTCGAGCTGCCGCCGGTGAATGGTTTTAACTACGACGACTTAACGACGGCGATCGAGACCACCGCTCGCGGCATGTCGAGCGGCTTGGTAGCAAATTACCTCCGGGATGGTGGCGATAATCACCGCTGCGACTGCCTCCAGCCCGAAGAGGTCCGTCGTGCGCTCGACCTCTCGCATCTGCCGAACGGTCGCTGGCCGAGCGAGTTCCCGTTGACCTTGATGCAGCAGGTCGCAGTCAACGAGGGGCCTACACCGCATTTCGGGTGGTGATGGCATGTTTTCCATCAATGGGCCGCCGGGGACCGGCAAGACGACTTTGCTGGCGGATATAGTCGCTGCGGTTGTGGTCGACCGCGCGGAGCTAATGACGAAGTTTCGCAGGCCCACCGACGCGTTTCGCGATATCCCAAGATCCAGGGCTAACGATGAAGCTTTCGAATTGGACGCTCGGTTCCGCGGATTCACCATCGTGGTCGCCAGCGCAAACAATGGCGCCGTGGAGAACGTCACGCGCGAGCTACCCGACGCTATGAAGATAGTGTGTGCACTTCGAGCCGACTGCGCCCGGTTCAAAGAGACAGCTACTGCGCTGCTAAATTGGCGCCCCCGGTCGGGGGAAGAGGAACTCACCTCGAAGCCGGTTAGACCACGCGAAGCTTGGGGCCTGGTCGCGGCGGCGTTAGGTAATATGTCGAACCGAGGCGGTTTTTGCGCTGTCCTGCGGGCGAAGGAGAAAGTGCCACCCGGCGAGAGGGACCACAGTCGCCCTCGTCCTGACGCGCCGTCCAATATCTTCCGCCAGCTGAAAGAACTCGCCCCTCCAGACTGGGCCGCCGCGAAGGCAGCGTCTGGTCGTCAAAGCGCGCAAGGAGCTTCCGAAGAAGTTCGTCTGGGAGATTGTTCAGGACACGGCTAACGAGCGCAGCACGATCAAGGAGAGCCCGAGACCGTTTGATACCATGGAGGCCGCCTACGACCATGGCAAACCGGTGCTACTAGCGATGCGCGCACGGCAGGCGCGCGGCGATGTCAACGAGTAACGCCATGGCCTTTTCGTTTGACAGAGATCGACAGGTCGTGCGGCAGGCTGACCGGCTAGGTCTTCGGTTGACACCCCCAATACATATGCCACACCGCCGTTCGGGGCCAGTCCGTCTAATCGCTTAGCGGCCCCTGCCCTCGCAGCATCTCCAACAGCCGGGCACGCATGATTGGGTCTGACGGCGTGTCGTCATCTTGCCAGTAGCGGCGCTTGCGCATCGGCGCTGGCGTGACGATCCGACCGAACTTGAACTCGATCTTCCGCCGCCGCTTGCGGGAACGCTTCGGGCGGTAGTCACAGATCACGATGTTGGGCTTGTCCGTGAGCACAGCGGCGGCAATCTAGGATAGATGCCAAAGCGAATCCAGAGAGCTTGAATACCCGCCATGAGCGAACCGCCAAAACCGCCGATGGCCGGCATGGCACGATGCCGCTGGTGCGAGCTAGGGACCCAAACGCCGTGTCACTGGGAGGAAGACGCCGCGCCCTGCCTCGCTGAGCAACTGCGCACGGCACGGAAGACCATCGAAGCCCGCAGTTCTCCGACGAAGGGAGTGGCCTGTGCGTTTTGCGGCAGGACCGAGAAGCAGGTGCGGCTGATGGTCGCCGGCCCGACCCAGTACATCTGCGATGAATGCGTGGAACTGTGCATGGAGGTGATCCATACCGAGCGCGACACAGTCGAAGGCGAAGCCGAATATCTGTCCTGGTTCGAACGTGACTGAAGGTCAACCTGGCCACGCCGGACGAAGTGGCCGATCCGTTTCTGACTCGGGGGCACCGTCACGGGTTGTTAATTCCGGCCACGAGGTCGGATTGCGAATATCCCAGCAGTGAGATCCGTAAGCACTAGGACGTTGAACAGCAGTATCCACAACGCCAGCCCGTTGATGAATGCGACCCCGACGTTGTGTTGAACGAAGATTGGCTTGACCACGACCAGCGCGACTGTTGCGAGGAACGAGCCGATCAGGAAGTAGGAACTAACATAGAGTTCGCGTCGAGCTTGCGCGAAATCTCGCCCTTCCTGTTGTTCCATGTCGTTGAACTTGAGATGAATCTGCACTCAGTCATGGGGGAGTGTCTGCTTTGGCGCCAATCCATCCCGCTGCAACTCAATGAGCACTTCTCTGAATTGCTTTACGGCTGCCTCGACCGTCCCCAGTTGCGGGGACTTGATGAACACAGCGGTCGTCAGAATGGCAGCGACAATGTGCTCCAACTCATATGCTTCCATTCCGGCGCCCTTGCGTCACCCAAAGCCTAGGCTATTGCAACGTTGTGACGGGTTGCTGGTTCCCATCCGCAAGTGGCCAGAGCCAGATCACAATCTGCCCATACTCACTTACTTTGGGGGCGGCGGGCGCTTGCGGATGCGCTTATCCGACAGGCGGGCCACGCCGCCAGCCGATCTGCAGGGCAGCAGTTTGGGTTTGGCGCGGCGCTCACCATCCGCGTCCGGGACATTACCAACGGTAACGCCTAGGGAAACTCCTATTCGGAGCGAAAGCTCTTCCCGAGTCCTGCGGCACGCTGCCTCGAGCGTGCCGTGACCGCCGAAGCGCAGGCCAGCTATGTGAGGCTATGCGGTAGAGGAGATTGAACCAGTCCAAGGAGGATACCCCGATTGGGCAGCAAAGCTGCGCTTGGGCATCGGGATATGCTCCTCGACGATTTGGTTGATCTTGCCCTGTGTAGCGGTGAACATCAGAACGCGTCGAACTCCAGATGGCGCGGAGCCTACGACAAGGCTGCCCCAATTCGCAATCGTCGGGTAGGGTTCTCTCCGCCGCAGTGAGTGTCGAAGCCCTAGCAAGGCGTCGCGGTGTGGGTTGAGGGTGAGTTGGGCCGGGGTGGATTTGATGAAAAGCCATGGGAGGGTAGGACAAGTTGGCAGTCTGCGGAGTTCATCCCCTCGCCAGATATGCCGGATACCGGCTGACCCCCACCGTTTCTTCTGGCGGACTTTGGAAAAGCCCCACTCCATCGGTCAGTGCAGCGCCATCAGTTGGGTCGTGTAGCCGCGTCACGTCGTAGATGATGTCGTAGTCATCGTCGGTCAGGTCGGCTTCCATAAAATGCTGCGACAAGATTTCCAGCACGCGGATCGCCGTGCGCGAACTCCCACTTGATGTCGAGCATGTCGGGGCGCGGCGGCTGCTTCTCTATCGCCTCCACTAGTTTGCCCATCGCCTCGCGCGCAGGCTTGAACATGCGCGCTAGCTCCAGGTTCGGCGTGTGCATGTCCGGCTCGTCGAACTTGAAGCAATTGCTCAAGCTGTTGAGCGTCATGCGGGTGCCGGGGACCGGGAAGACCTTGCCGTCCGGTCGCTGGGCCATCAGGATCGCGCGGCCTTTGAACTCGATCGGCTTGGGATGGCGGTCGTAGCCATCAAACCAGAAGCTCGGCGCGTTCGGCTCAGGTGTACGCGGCACCCACAGATAGTGATTTGCCCACACATACTGGCGGTCACTATCCGGTAGGTCGCCTCGCGCGGGATCAGGGCCGACCCAATCCGTGATCACGGTGTCTAGCTCATCCGGTCTGCAACGGCGGGACACGAACCGCCGTTCATACGGGTCGATCTGCGTGGCTTGCTTGTTGTCAGCGAACACTCGCACAGTGATCGATGGCTGATTGCCGTCGCTACCAGGCGAGCATCGATTTTCTCGTCAGCCGGACTTCGCGCCGTTGAGCTTGTCTGAACAGGCGCGCGCCAGGGCATCGTCGGGAGATTTCTCATTTCCCACGGTCGCCCAACCCGCCTTCATTACCATGTCGCTGCGCGAGTACGATGACGTCTCAGCTTGGAATTTCGCGAACACCGTCTTATCGGGGTCTTGCTGAGCCTTCGTCACGCAGAAGGGGACGAGTGCGGCAACGACTGCCGTGTCGGCACGCTCCTGGGCAAGCTGCTCAGCTGTCGCCGACGTGGTCCACCCGAGCTGTGAGAAGCCGATAACGGCCATCGCAAGCGCGCCGGCAGCGGCTCCCCAGAGGCCGGGCTTAACCCAAACAGGAATTTTCATTGGATGTTCTTTTCGTTGTGGAAGAAGAACCGATTTCCTCGCACCGGCACGTACCAGCCTTAAGTGGTTGGGCGCGCACATGAGCTAGCTCCGGATCAGGCGCAGATCATGGCTCCACCGCAGGCGGCACATCATTGCGATATCAGCCCAATCGCACCGTCTCCGCCCTAGCCATAGATCGTGACGCGCCGCATGCGACTGAGTGTGCT
This sequence comes from uncultured Alphaproteobacteria bacterium, assembly GCA_963758595.1. Lineage (GTDB taxonomy): Bacteria > Pseudomonadota > Alphaproteobacteria > Acetobacterales > Acetobacteraceae > JAMXLO01. Next base: position 100,471 of record CAVWWB010000013.1, on the reverse strand, counting down.
TTCCGTGTTTGCGCGGCTGCGACGCGATCCCTGGAAAGAGGCGGGCAGGCTGGCTGGGTTGCCGAAATTGGACGCAGCCGAGAGTCTGGCGCGGACCATCGCTGGTATGCCGACCAGCATCTGGCCGCTGCCCGCTGCGATGGAGATCGCGACCTGCTTGATTGCGCTTCTGCCGGTGCAATCGGCTAAACCCGGTCTCGGATCGACAGTGTCAGCCTACGCCACGAGGGCAACGCGCTTCGTCGGTATTGGCGTCGTGCTCGCCTGCATCGGTTTCGTGATGGCTTACGAAGCAGGCGTCTTCGCGACAATGGATGCGCCTACGCCTCGCGCCAGCGACATGACAAGCTTCGTCGCATCGCACCCTTAGCCATCCGGCGTCCACAACTCATAATCGCCATCCGCCGCGGCTCGATGACCGCCACGATAGTCGTGGCAGGGCGGGCGACGGCTCGTCGGCGTACCTGTGGCATTCGGAAGATGCGGTTTCTGCCAAGGATGTCTGCCAGCTTCGGGCAAGGGAGAGTCTGTTGTGTAGTGCAGCCAGGCGTGCCATTCGGCAGGCACTGCCGAAGCCTCCCTTTCGCCGGAATACGCAACCCAGCGGCGCGCTCGAGGCTGCCACGACGCCGCGATTTCTCCAGATAGTAGCGGTCCCCACTGCGTCGTTCCCGACAAGTCTTCCCCGAAGAAAGATTGTCAGCCAAGTACCGACGTCCATCTCTAGGCACCGTCACTCTGCTGTCGGGCGAGTAGCGCTTCGCTCAGACGTGAACTGAATCTGGCTGCATTGAAATTGGCTGACATCATCAGGGCACCCATCGAACATCAGCTCATGCCTGGCATGGGTCCGTGCGGTCCCCGATATAAGGAACGAGGGACAGAATATCCCATGGAGGTGCGTTCCTCCGCACCGGGTCAATACAGATCGCCCTCAGGCCTCCGGTAGGTGCCGAGCAGTCTGTCCCAAAAAAAGTCGATGACCGCGAAATTACTCTCCGCATGCAGGTGATGGACAAAATGAAGCTGCTGCTTGCGACGGAACCAGGCGAACCGAGCCAATTTCGATTCCTGAACATGGTATTCCTTGTCAAAATAGACGTGTGCATAGAACGAAATTGCGCTCGCAGCGGCCACCACGAGAAAGAAATCTAGTGGGAGAAGAAGATACATCGCTCCGGCAACGAGGATGGTTGGGATAAGAAAGTATGGCGTGTTGTTTCCTTTGTCGCCGTGATAGCTGGCCGACACGAGATGACCCCTGGCATAGATGGCATGATGGAATCTGATGTGGTTGCGGAAGAACACGCCGCCCAGCGGATGGTGACCAAGGCTGTAGTGAAACAGGGTTTGGCTGCCCGACATGACCAGATGCGCTCCAACGGCAGTCACGACAAACAACGGCAGCTCCAGCAACGACCGTCGCATCAGCTCGACCATCATTGATGTATCTCCCCTTGCGTGGGACCGCCGCCGGTTCCATCAACCAGCGGGCCGGGCGTCAACCGAGTAGCACCACGACATGATGCGTAGCGCCGTCATCCAGCGTCTTCAAACTCAGTGGGCCCTCTTTGACTGCTGTCCCATCGACCGTAGCAGCTAAGATGCCGCGTCCGACCCTGCCGGGATTGTCGACCACGATCTCGTATTGCGCCGAGTGGAACCTTACAATCACTTCGAAGCGCGGCCAGCTCTTCGGAATGCAAGGGTTCAGATGCAGGTTGCTACCTTCCAGGCGCAGTCCGAGGATACTCTCGATACCGGCCCGCTGCATCCATCCACCTGACCCTGTGTACCACGTCCAGCCGCCGCGCCCGACATGGGGTGGTGTGGCATAAACATCGGCGGCGGCGACATACGGTTCTACCTTGTAACGGTGCACATCGGAACGCGTGAGCGTGTGATTGATGGGATTGAGCATGGAGAACAGCGCGGCTGCCTTGTCACCCTCACCGATAGCGGCGAAAGCCATGACCGACCACAACGCCGCATGCGTATACTGGCCGCCATTTTCGCGGATGCCTGGCGGGTAGCCCTTGATGTAGCCGGGATCCACTGGCGTCTTGTCGAATGGAGGCGTGAACAGCAACGCCACCTGGTCCGATGGCCGGATCAGCTCGCGTTGGACCGCCGCCATGGCGCGCTCCGCACGTCCGCGGTCGGCCGCGTCTGACAATGCAGCCCACGACTGAGAGATCGAGTTGATCCGACACTCCAATTCTGTTGCGGAACCAAGCGGGGTGCCGTCGTCGAACCAGGCCCGCCGGTACCATTCGCCGTCCCAGGCCTCGCGCTCCTGCGCGACCTGAAGGGCCTTGGCGTGCGTACGCCACATCGCGGCGCGCGCCGTGTCTCCGCGAGCATCGGCCAGGGGCGCGAACGCGCTGAGCGCCGCATGGAGCAGCCAACCGAGCCAAACACTCTCGCCTTGGCCGAGTGCGCCGACGCGGTTCATGCCGTCGTTCCAGTCGCCAGTCCCAATAAGCGGCAGTCCGTGAGGGCCGACCATCAGGCTGGCATCCAGCGCGCGGGCGCAGTGTTCGAACAGCGTGCCGACTTCGTCTGACACCGTTGGAAGGAAGAAACTGTCGTGTTCGTCGGCCTGCAGAAGCTGACCCTCGAGGAACGGAACCAACTCGTCCAACACCGCGGCATCTTCGGTCGCACGGACATAATGCGCGACGGTATAGGCCAGCCACGCCTTGTCGTCGGAGATGCGCGTGCGCACACCCTGCCCCGATTTCGGCAGCCACCAGTGCTGCACGTCACCTTCCACGAACTGCCGCGCGGCCGCGCGCAGCAGATGTTCGCGCGTCATCGCCGGCAGGGGGGCAGCCAGCGCCATGCCGTCCTGCAACTGGTCACGAAAGCCATAAGCACCGCTCGCCTGATAGAACGCTGAGCGGGCCCAGACGCGACAGGTCAGGGTCTGATACAGCAGCCAGCCGTTCAGCATGATGTCCATCGCACGGTCGGGAGTCTTCACCTGCACCGAACCTAGGACAGCATCCCAGTGGCGGCGGACTTCCGACAGCACGGCATTGAGATCTTCCTTGCGGTACTGCGCAATCAGCGCGCCTGCCTCCCGCGCGCTCGCGGCCTCGCCGAGGAAAAACACAATCTCGATGGCGCCGTTCGGCGGCAGTACGACCATTCTCCGCAGCGCGCCACAGGGATCGAGACCGGCACCCACCGTATTGGAAAAGGGTGCCGCGTCGGCGAGTGCTGCCGGACTGTCCAACGTCCCGTTGCGACCGATGAACTCGCGCCGGTCGCCTGTCCAGTCGGTCTGACGCCCAGCAAGATCGGCGAATGCAACACGCGATCCGAAGACAGCATTCCAAGGATTGCGCGCGAACATCGCGCTGGTGTCCGGATCAATCTCGGTCGCCACGAAAGGAGTCGAGGCGGTCCGCGATGGCCCTAGCACCCATTCGACATAGGCAGTCACGGAGAGATAGCGCATGCGATTCGTTGTGTTGCGCAATGTCAGGCGTGAAATCTTGATCGGATCGCCAAGCGGAACGTACTGTAGCAGTTCCGCGGCGATGCCATACGCTTCATGCTCAAATTGGCTGTGGCCCCAGCCGTGCCGTGCCACATAGGTGGCGGCGTCCTCTCGTATCGGCAGCGCCGTCGGAGACCACAGATCACCCGTGTCGTTGTCGCGCAGATAGAAAACCTCGCCCGAGCGATCGCTGACCGGATCGTTCGACCATGGCGTGAGCTGATTCTCGCGGCTGTTGATCGACCAGGTGAAGCCGCAACCCTCCGCCGCGACCTGAAACCCGAAAGCAGGATTGGCGATGACGTTGATCCAGGGGGCCGGAGTGGCCTGGCCAGGTCCAAGGATCGTCACGTACTCCCGGCCATCCTCGGCGAAGCCACCGAGCCCATTGAAGAACTCCAGTGTCGGCCTTGGCGGCGCGGTCCGTTGCTCTACACGAGACGCCGTCGGTTCTCGTATCGTACGAACGGCCTCATCGGGTTCCGGCACACGATCGAGCTGATCGGAGAGAGGCCCGCGCTGTGCGACCAGGACAACGCGTGCAACCGACGCGAGTAAAGTGCGGGCCTCGGGCGGGATCAGGTCGGCTCGCAGAACGAAAACGCGGCCCTGCTGCGCGCCAATTGATGGCATCGATTGCTCGTCCGAACCTGGGTCTCAAGAGCGATCTGCAGGTCCTGGACGTAGGAGGACGCGCGCTCGTTCAGGATCACGAGATCCGCCGCGAATTGTTTCATCCGCCAGTATTCGTGCGCCTGTAGCAGTTGGCGGGCGATGTCGAGGTTTTCGATGTCGGCAATGCGCAGCAAGCACAATCGGCAGGTCGCCGGAAATGCCCATCGGCCACAGTCCCGACTGTCCGCCGGAACCGCGCAGGATGGTAGTGGAGGACGGACGCAATGTTGGTCCGGCATGCAGCAAATGACCGGCGACGCGCTGGAACATACCGGCCTCGCCAGGGCTAATGCCGAGATGATGGAGTTGCACCTGCGCCTGCGTCCACGCCAGCGTGGCTGCTCGCTCGAACGCGGCAGTATCGCGATGCTTGTCAACGATATCCAGCACGGCCTCCCGCGATGCGGCAACCACCGTCCAGAACGCAATGCGCACGAGTGGCGCCGGGTGCGACACGCACGCGCCGGCGCAGAGCGAAGACCGGGTCGAGCACCGTGCCGACGGTGTTGGACAAGGGCCGGCCATCCATCATCGCGATTGGCACGGCGCACTCCGTGGCCGCGGCCAAGAAATCGAGCCCGGTCGGTTTCCACTTCCGGCTTTCCCACCGCCTCGCCATCCACGATCGGCCACATGCGCCGCCCAGACTTCCCGGTCGGTCGGCGCGCGCTGCCGCCGCGTTGCCAGAAGGGTTGCTTGCCCGGGAAGATACTCGGTGGCGACGAACAGCTTCATGAAGGCCGGATGGGCAACATCGTCAGCCTGCGGCGCCAGCACGAGTTCGGCGTAGGACGTCACGTCGATCTCGCGCACCCGGTTGCCTGAATTCGCGATTGAAACGCGGCGGACCTCGGCGTCATCCTCGGCCGAAACGACCACCTCGAGTGTCGTGGTCAAAGTCCCGTCGTGTCGCGTCAGTTCGGCGCGATCCTCGTTGAAGGCTACGTCGTAGGAGTCGGGTTCAGTGCCGATTGGCTGGAAGCCAGCGGACCACACGTCGCCACTGGTGACGTCCCTGAGAAAGATGTAGGAGCCCCAGTCGTCGCAGGTGGCATCTTCCCGCCACCGCGTGATAGCCAGACCCTGCCAGCGGCTGTAACCGGAACCGGCATGCGGTCAGCATCACCGCGTAGCGGCCGTTCGACAGCAGGTGCGTGGCGACAGCCGCGGTGTGTGCGGTGGTCAGCCGCCGACCACCTGCCTGTCCGCTCCCACTCTGCAACGCCCGAGCGTCCGACGCCGTGTCTACTGCCCAGGGACGAACCACGGCGACGTCGCGCGGTGTGCCCTCCTGCAGCAGTAGCTCGGTCGCCTGGACCATCGGTTCGGCATGAAACCGCTCCCGCATTGCGCCATCCAGCAATGCATTGGCGATGGCCACGATCGTCATGCCCTGATGGTGTGCCATGAAGGCTCGGATGATCGCGACGCTGGCATTCTCCGGCAGCCTGCTCGGCGTATAGTCCAGCGCCTCATAGAAACCGTACCGCCCGCGTGCGCCGGCGCCGGCGAGCCGCACAAAGTTGAGAGCCGCCGCCGGCGGATCGACCATGGCGGCGAGCGCCGTTGCGTAGGGCGCGACCACGGCGCTCTCACCTAGGCCACGCTTCAGGCCGAGGCCGGGAACGCCGAAATTCGAGTATTGGTAGGTCAGCTCGAGATCGCGGATGTTGTAGGCCGATTCGGAGACTCCCCAAGGCAGACCCAAGGAAGCGCCGTAGGCGATCTGCCGTCGCACGATCAACCGATCGGTTTGCTCCAGGAGACTTCCTGCCGGCTGACGCATGACCAGCGAAGGCATCAGGTATTCGAACATCGATCCCGACCACGAGATCAGCGCGGCGCGATGCGCGATCGGTGTGACCGCACGCCCGAGATGGAACCAATGACGGGCCGGGACGTCGCTCTTCGCGATCGCGATAAAGCTCGCGAGCCGCGCCTCGGAGGCCAGAAGATCGTAACAACTCGGGTCGAGTGCGCCGTCGGCTACCCGATAGCCGATCGAGAGGAGTTTGCGCTCGTGATCGAGCAGAAAGCCGTAGCCCATTTCGAGCGCCATCGTCCGCGCTTCCGCTGCAAGCGATGTGAGGCGCGCCATCAGGGCGGTGGCGGCCTCCGACGACAGACTGACATCCCGTTGATGGCTCTCGATCGAGCGGTGCACCGCCGCAATCCAGAACAACATGTCCGCGCCAGTGTCGTCGCCTCGTTCACTGGCGAATGCGGATGCAATATCGGCCACGGTCTCGACCTGTGCCGCGAGGTCGGTCAGATGCGCTGCAATGCATTCATCATTCAGATCAGCTTGGCGCACGCTGGCCGAAAGTGCGACGAGCGCGTCGTCGAGTTGGTGCCACGTCACGGTCTGAGTGCGCCGTCCGTCCCGTAACTGGTCCGTTGCTTCGCGCGCGAGGTCGAGCGCATCGGCGATTCCGGCCCGGCGCCGCGCGCCTGTGGGCGCCAGAATCGTCCACTCGTGGCAGGCATTGGCGAGCGCAATCAGGTGACCAGCCAGATTGCCGCTGTCGACGGTTGAGACATAGGGCGGATCGAGCGGGCGCAGGTCGCGCGTGCCATACCAGTTGTAGAAATGGCCACGAAATCGGGCCAGGCCTCGCATCGTGCCCAGCGTCGCTTCCAGCCGGTCAGTCGCACCAGCGGTGCCAAGCCACGCGAAATCGCGCGCAGATGCGGTCGAGAGCAGATACAGGCCGAGATTGGTTGGCGAGGTCCGGTGAGCCAGTACAGGGGTCGGATCCTCCTGGAAATTATCCGGCGGCAGCATGTTGTCGGCTGCGGTCACAAAGGTCTCAAAGAACCGCCACGTGCGTCGTGCGATGAGCCGGAGGGTCTGTGCGTCAACCGCCGATATGGACATCTGGCCCGCGATCCCTTGGGAACGGCTGGTCCACCGCGCGATCGCCGGCGATGCGATCCAAAGAGCCGCGAGCGGGATCGCAATGGGCCAAGTTCCCTGCCCGGACAGCACGGAGAGTGCCACAGCCAAAGCGCCAAGGCCGACACCGCCGGCCATGACGCGATAGAAGCCGAGAATGTCGAGCCGCGGACCGATTGTCGCCTGGGCCGCCGGAACCCATTCCAGGAGATGCCGGTGAGTGACGAACGACCGCACCAGCGTTCGAGCGATCGCATCGCCCATCAGCCATGCCTGATGTGCCAGGAAGATGACGATGAGTATCGATTGAGCAAGGGCGATGCGTACATCGGCACCGAGGGCATCGATATGGCTGCGTGACGTGACCCCTCCACGACGCGGCAAGACAGCGCTGAGAAGAGGCAAGAGAGTAGGTAGCAGGATCGTCAGCAGGACGAAGCTGATCCAGATCGACGCGGCCGCGAGCGGCAATGCCAAGCCCGCGAGCAGCGACAGCATGCAGGCCGGTGCCGACAACGTCCGGCGCAGGTTGTCGAGCATCTTCCAGCGACCGATCGTCGGGATGGCGTCACGTGATCGATTAGCGCTGGCAACCGGTCCGCGCCCGAGAATCCACGGCAATAACTGCCAGTCGCCGCGCGCCCAACGGTGATGGCGCCGCGAGGCAACGTCGTAGCGGGACGGAAAGTCTTCGACGACCTCGATATCGGATACGAGCCCGGCGCGGGCAAAGATCCCCTCGAACAGGTCGTGACTGAGCAAGCTCGACTCTGGCACGCGGTCGGCGAGCGCGGCCTCGAAGGCGTCGATGTCGTAGATGCCCTTGCCGGCATAGGAGCCTTCGCCAAATACATCCTGGTAAACGTCGGATACGGCGGCGGCATAAGGGTCGATACCGTTCATGCTGGAAAAGATGCGCTGGAACAGGGACCCCTCGTGGCCACCTGGCAATGCTGGCGTGACCCGTGGTTGCAGCACGGCATAGCCATCGACGACCCGGCCGGCGGTGGCATCAAACCGCGGCCGGTTGAGCCTGTGTGCCATCTTGCCGATCAGCCGGTGGACCGTGTCGCGCGGCAGCCTGGTGTCGGCGTCGAGTGTGATGACATAGCGGACGTCGGCGGGAACCTTTGGCGATTGTCCGGCGATGTGCAGGAAACTGGTGTCGCTCGCGCCGCGCAGCAGCCGATTCAGTTCGTGCAACTTGCCACGCTTGCGTTCCCAGCCGATCCACTGCGCTTCGCTGGCGTTCCAGACGCGCTTGCGATGAAGCAGCAGAAAGCGGTCGCCGCCGGGTGCCGGGCCATAGCGTTGATTGAGCCGGGCAATACCGGCCACCGCCGCTTGCAGCAGCAGCTCATCGCCATCGGCGCATGGCGTGGCTGCATCGATCCAGTCGGAAAGAAGAGCGAAATGCAGCTCGCCTTCCGGGCTGGCGAGGTGGTGGACTTCCAGACGCTCGATCTGCTCGGCGATCGCCTCGGTCGTCGTCAGCATCGTCGGCACCGCGACGATGGTACGCAGATGTGCGGGCACGCCACCGCGCAATTCCAACGCGGGCAACAGAGTTGCGCCAAAGCCGCGCGTCATGCAGCGGTTTACCAGCGCCACCGCGGCGTCGATGGCGGGCACCATCCCCATGATACCGAGCAAGCTCAACCACACCGGACTGAGGCCTTGGGTGTGCGGCAGCGCCACGAGAGGTATGGCCAGGAGTACCGCAGCGACCGTTAAACCGGCGCCAACGTAACCGCCGATGCCGAGCTTCCGGCTCAAGCGTCCGGGCCAGGCACTCGGTGGTGATCGGAACCCGATGGCGGCCTCGAACGCACGGCGCCCACCGGCGAGGAGATGATAGCCGGGATCGCCGCGCCGCTCCTCCTCGACGCTCAAAGGCGCACATGTTGTTTGCTTCGCTGTCTCCACGGCCGTGCGGGCGATTTCGAGTTCCGTACGATTGGCCCCTCTTGCCAGATCCTCGATGGCGCTGCGATAAAGATTGCGCGTCGGAAAATCCATGTCGCCAAATTGGGTGCCGACGGAGAGCGCTTCGTCCACCAGGCTCATGCGCTCGAACAGCTCAGGCCAATCAACGTCCGAAATCAGGCGCATACTGGTGATGATATTGCGGACGGTTACGACCGCGGCACCCTGCCTCTGGTGTTCGTCGTAGACGACACTGTCTGCCGTCGATCCTTGCGCGGCGAGATGCTGGTCCAGCCAAGTCAGCGCCGGGGTGATCCCTGGATCCTGATCGCGCAGCCGGTGCACGAGCTGGACGGCGAATGCCTCGGGCAAGGTCGTGCCCTCCCGCTTTGCGAGCACGACCCCCACCAATTCGGCAGATCCTCCGCCAGTACCAAGCAAGCGGTCCGCGAGGCCGTTCGCCTCCTGTCGCGCCGCGCTGCTGTGCATGATCAGTTCGGCGAGACGTCTGAGGTTTTCGACCAGCACGATCCGCAGTGTGATTGCAACCGCCCAAAGCTCGCCAATCGTCAGCGGCTGTACCTCCTGATAGGCACGCACGAAATGACACAGCATCTCGCTGTCGAAGTGGCTGTCCGTGTGTGCCACGAATGCCCAGGCTACACCGAACACCCGCGGGTATCCTTTGAACGGGCCGTCAGCCAGCTTTGGCAGTTGCCGGTAATAGCCAGGCGGCAGAGTGGAACGGATTGCACGAATTTGCCGCTCGACGAGGTAGTAATTGTCGACCAGCCACTCAGCCGCCGGCGTTATGGCGTGGCCTTCATCGATTGATCTGGCGGTCACACGATAAGCGTGAAGCAGCACGGCGCCATTGTTGGCGAGCCGGCCAGATAATGGCTGCCCCTTGGTTCGCTTCGGCGCAACCGGTTGGGCGCCTGCGAGGCTTCGGGCGTGCTGTTCGAGGCGTTCAACACTAAACAGCTCTTCGCGAACAGGTTTGCCACTATCCCAGGGCGAAGGCGACGATGTGCGGCCGAGAGCATGGCGAATAAGGGAAATCAATGGGATGCTTGGTGCTACCGGTCGCGCCGATATCGAGTCGATAGGCTCGACTCACAACCCCAACCCGCCTTCATGCCCCCTCGAAAGGTGCTGGTAGGCGGCCAACCTTGAAGATGATCGTGGGTTCGTCGTCGTAATCGCCCAACTCATTATCGCCTGAGGTGGAGAACGCAACGACACCTCCCTCGGTCGGCGCGAGTTTCTCGGCAGTCCTCCGCGCAATTTCGGCGGACTTGCATCGTATCGGTGTATCGGGACTCAGGCGCGCACCCTTGGCGGCGTTGAACGCCTGAACGACATAGATGGTCTCACGCGCCATGCGAGTTCGTTCTTACTCCGGCAACTTTGGGAGAGGAGGAGCGTGGGGCCCGGCATTGCCGGATCTTCTAGACGCGGCGGCCTCATCCGTGACTTCGGCCGAAATCCGAGCCAGGGCATCTTCAAGCCCGGCCGCAGATGTGGTGTTCAATTGCTCCGCCGCACGGCGCAATGCCTCGCGACGCAAAAGACGGGCGGTCTTCGCGTCGAACTGCGGATCGGGAGCATCCTGATCCACCATCGGACCCTCTGGATAGAGTGCGGGCAACGCAGTTCCTAGTCGCACCGTTGCCCGCTTTTCTCAATAACCCGCATCACCCATGGCATGGGATGATTCGTTGCCGCCAGCGGGCTTGTCCTGCCGCTCTGCCACCATCGCCTCGGTGGTCACCAGCAGGCCCGCGACCGAAGCCGCATCCTGCAGCGCGGTCCGCACGACCTTTGTCGGGTCGACGATGCCGGCCTTCACAAGGTCCTTGAACTCGCCGGTCTGCGCGTCAAAACCCCAATTGTACTCGTCGTGGTCCAGGATCTTGCCGGTGATCACCGCACCATCTTCGCCGGCGTTTTCGGCGATCTGCCGCAGCGGTGTCTGCACCGCCTTGCGCACGATCTCGATGCCAAACCGCTGATCGTCGTTGTCCGCCTTCAGCTTCGCCAGGATGATCGATGCACGCGCCAGCGGTACACCGCCGCCCGCCACCACGCCTTCCTCTACAGCCGCCCGTGTCGCATGCAGCGCGTCGTCGACGCGGTCTTTGCGCTCCTTCACCTCGACTTCCGAGGCGCCGCCGACGCGGATCACGGCGACGCCGCCGGCCAGCTTCGCTAGGCGCTCCTGGAGCTTCTCGCGGTCGTAGTCCGAGGTGGTCTCCTCGATCTGCGCACGGATCTGATTGCAGCGGCCAACGATGTCCTGCTTCTTGCCGGCACCCTCGACGATCGTGGTGTTCTCTTTCTCGATGAGCACCCTCTTTGCCCTGCCGAGCATGTTCAGCGTGACGTTCTCAAGCTTGATGCCAAGATCCTCGCTGATGACCTGGCCGCCGGTGAGGATCCCGATGTCTTCGAGCATTGCCTTGCGGCGATCGCCGAAGCCAGGCGCCTTCACCGCCGCGACCTTTAGCCCACCGCGCAGCTTGTTCACCACCAGCGTGGCAAGCGCCTCGCCCTCGACATCCTCGGCAACAATCAGTAACGGCTTGCCGGACTGCACAATGCTCTCAAGAAGAGGCAGCATCGGCTGTAGGCTCGACAGCTTCTTCTCGTGGATCAGGATGTAGGGATCGGCCAGCTCCGCAACCATCTTCTCAGCATTGGTGATGAAGTAGGGCGAGACATAGCCACGGTCGAACTGCATGCCCTCAACGACTTCGAGCTCGGTCTGGATGCCCTTGGCTTCCTCGACCGTGATGACGCCCTCGTTGCCGACCTTCTGCATTGCCTCGGAGATCATCTTGCCGATCTCGGTCTCGCCATTGGCGGCGATTGCACCGACCTGGGCCGTCTCGGCCGGCGTGGTGATCTTCTTCGATCTCTTCTTTAACTCGTCGACGACGGCGATCACCGCGCGATCGATGCCCCGCTTGAGGTCCATCGGGTTCATGCCCGCGGCCACCGCCTTGGCCCCCTCGCGCACGATCGCCTGGGCGAGAACGGTCGCGGTGGTGGTGCCGTCACCGGCAATGTCGCTGGTCTTGGACGCGACTTCGCGTACCATCTGCGCGCCCATGTTCTCGAACTTGTCGGCAAGCTCGATTTCCTTGGCCACGGTCACGCCATCCTTGGTGATGCGCGGCGCGCCGAAGCTCTTGTCGAGCACCACATTGCGGCCCTTGGGACCCAGCGTGACCTTCACCGCGTCGGCCAGGATATCTACACCGCGCAGCATTCGCTGGCGCGCGTCACCGCCGAACCGTACGTCCTTCGCAGCCATGGATCGGTCTCCCTCTTATTTCCAATCTTGGTTTTGTCCGCACTCCCGAGGCGCCGGCTTAGGCAGCCTTTCGCTTCGCGGCGGGCTGGCCTTCGATGATGCCCATGATGTCGGACTCCTTCATGATCAAGAGCTCTTCGCCGTCGAGCTTCACCTCGGTCCCGGACCACTTTCCGAACAGGATGCGATCGCCAGCCTTCACATCGAGCGCCACGAGCTTGCCGGCTTCGTCGCGGGAGCCGGGGCCGGCGGCGACGATTTCGCCCTCCATTGGCTTTTCCTTCGCCGTGTCGGGGATGATGATACCACCTACAGTCTTCTCCTCGGCGGTGACGCGACGGATCACCACGCGATCATGCAGAGGACGAAATTTCATTGTATGGTGACTAACCTGGTGCCAGCGGTTGAAAGCTGGTCGGCTTGCCCGGTACCTGCCGGCACACTTCAGGTGCACGCTTTCTGGCACTCTGGTCCTGGGAGTGCTAAGCACGTGGGAAGCTGCTAGGCTGTATTCAACCAGGCGAACCAACTCTTTGGCCAGCGACCGCTTCGGCCAGCCTGTCAGTGTAAAGGAAAGTCGGCACCTACGAGGTGGCACGATGTCGGAGGAACTGACTGTCCGACCGGAGGCCGGCGCTTCTGATACACCCGCGCGGGCAAAGGGGGGATTTTGGCTCAATCGCTTAGCGCGGGCATTTGCCGGGGCAAGCGTGCCGTTCGAAATGGTCTTCCCTGATGGAGCAGCCCGACGCTTCGGACATGGAGTACCCGAGCTTTCGCGTAAGGCTGAACAACAAGAACGCCGTGCGCGCGATCACCAGCCTCGATCAGGTCAAGTTCGCTGACGCCTATCTGGCAGGAGACATCGACATCGATGGCGACATGCTGCGGCCGTTCGAGCTTCGGCAATGGCATTGGCAAATTAACTGGCGCCGGAACATAGGTGAGCCAAGCGACGGCGAACGAAGGGTCTCATGTTGCTTGGTGGACACAGATCTCCTGTCGCCAAACTCGGAATGCCTTGGCTTGAGCACGGCGATAATCTGCTGCAGCCATGAGATGGCGTCGTGGTCGAAAGTGGCCATAGATCATCGCGTGTGCCGATAGGAACCGCTGTGCCTGTTCGGACGACTTGAACCGTTGCATCTGCCGCTCTCGTCGCCGGGTAGGCCGATGCGAATTTTCGGCTCGATTGTTTAGGTATCTGCTGGTCCGATGACGAACGCCCGGAAGCACCGCGCGATGAGCAACACCATAGCTGCGGAGACCATCGGTGACGAGACGTGTCGGTTTATACCTCAACCCTTACACCAGCCGCTTGAAGAAACGCTTGGCAGCCGCGCCATTTCGCCGCTTCTGCACCAGAATGTCGAACACAACGCCATGCTGGTCGACCGCGCGCCACAGATAATGCAGAACAACGCGGATCCGGACGAACACCTCGTCCAAGTGCCACGTATCTCCAGGGCGCAGCCGGCGCCGGTGCAGCCGTCCGGCGAAGTCGCTGCCGAATTTCGTGCACCAGAGCCGAATGCTCTCGTGGCTCACGATGACGCCGCGTTCGGCGAGAATCAGCTCGACGTCGCGCAGGCTGAGGCTGAACACGTGATACAACCAAACTGCCTGGCTGATGATCTGCGCCGGAAAGCGATGACGGGGAAAGGTGGCGGGCTGTGGTGTCATGCGGTCAGCCTCGCCTAGCGCTGGTCCTTCCGCCAGCCGTGATTAACTTGGCAATGCCGGGATAACGTATCTTGCGCCGCGCGAGCCGCAAGCTCATATCCCACTAACTAACCCATTGCCGTTCAGAATTCCCCACGTTTCGACCGTGCCACTGGCGGTGCCATTGGGGCGTCCCGACCCGAAAAGGATTGCCTATGACACCTCAGTTCCTGCGGTCCGAGGCGGCGCGTTTCCGCGAGATGGCCGAAAGCGTCACCGACCGGGAAGCCTCAAGGCAGCGGTTGCTCGCGCTGGCGGTTGATTATGATGCGCGGGCGGAGCAGGCCGAGAAACTTCAACCGCAAGAGCAAATGCAAGCCGCCGAACCTGAGCCGGCTCTTGATGACGTGACCGAGCCTGAGCCAGAGGGGACGGGCAGAAGGCGCTCGACAAGGCTCCGGTTACCGCGGACGACAGGAGCATCAAGCGCTCCAGGGAAGCTCGGCCTGTAATCTCCCCGGGCGGCCACGCTCCCCCAAACGCGTGACCTCTTTCTTTTGGATGTGCCCGGTCAGACCGCTGCAATTGGCGTCCTTCGTGTTCATATTGGGAGGCATGGTAGCTGCCGATTATCGTCTGGTGCTGACTGGCGCAGGCCGATACTGCGTGGAGCGAACTAAACCCGGAGAGTCGTCCAGCAAGACCGGAGACTTTGCGACGCAAAGCATGGCCCACAGCTGGATTGATCAAGACAGAGAGAGGGAAGAAGCGCGCGCAGCAACCCGCCGGCCGCCTTGGTGGATTAGCCTTTGGTGGCGTTCCTGATGCCCTAAGCGCCTCGCTGAGACGAGGGGCGGCCCTCTTGCGTCCCTGCCGCTGTCGAATCCGTGCAGTTGCGTTGTGGCGCACCTGGGTGCAAGTCGAGATCGTTTACTCCTGATGGACTTTTCCGGCCACGCTTCCCCCAATGAGCGTGGCCTTTTCTTTTGGGGCGTGAACGGCGATCAACCGCCCAAGCTCACCAAACTCGGCAGAACGCGGGCGGCGGCAATCGCGCGCAGTGTGCTTTCCACCCGGGGCGGATGTCGAGAATTCAGCTGCCGAGCGGCTGTTCGCGACTTCTTGCGGACATTCAGCCGCACGAACTCACAGGTCAATGATTGCGGACGCGCTGGCCGCTGGTGAGGTAGCGAGAACTCAGGGCCGCCGACACAGCCGGCGGCTAACCGTGCCTTCGATCCGGAAGGGTGCCCGGCAGGGCGATCCAGGTGCGTGTAGCGGAAAGCGGTCTCGTGATCGTTGTTGAATTGCTCGTCGCAGCCATGCGCTTGTCCGCGCAAAACTCCTAGTCCTAGTTGAACACGAATAAAGAAAATTTGCCGGCGACGATCTTGAACCCAGCGAGATCGCGAGACTGTGCTCATGGCGTAGCAGTACAGTTTGTATGGAAATAGATCAAAACTATCGAACCGCAGAATGTCTTTCGACGTTACACTTCGGAGCATTGCAGGCTACAGTCTATGCGCCACAAGGATCTCACAGGCCCAAAAGCCGTGCCGGAAGCGGAGCAGATTTATCATCAATGGGACGAGACGCTCGGCGCAAAAGACGTCGCAGGTGGCGAACGAGCGGAGATCCGCGGCAAAAGCCCGACGGCGAACGGATCTTCTCGACAGGGGAGGATGACCGGACCGAAGTCGATGTTCATCAGATCGTGCGCGATCTTGAAGGTAATCTCCTGTCTGACAAAAGAGTGCGCCACGTCTTTAAGTTCGACTATGTCCTAATTCGGCAGTTCGATATCGGCTAAGCGGCAAGTTGGCGGAGGGTTGTCATGAGTTCCCGCAACGTGAGTTCTACGGATCACCGCCGGAGGAACCACGACGACCAGCCATTCAAGCGCGGCCCACTCTCTGCTTCGGTCAGCGGCGATACGCTCACAATGGAATACGGCTGCGCAGACTTGGCCGACGTGCGCCGATGCCTGGCCGACGAAGGCAGGCGGTGCTACTTCGTGTCCTGGGTTGTCGGCCTGCTCGATAATGTCACGCTCGCAGATGGAGTGGATCTGGCGTAGCTATCGCGCACATGCCAACGCCATCACCAGCAAGCTTTGCGCCTACCGAGGCCCCTCTGGGCACGAAGCCATGTCCGAAAACCCACTTACACAAGCGCTTCGCCATGTCCCCGAACGAGAACAGCGGGTGGAAACGCAGACCTTGCTGATCGAGCGTTAATGCTCGGCGTGCGGCGCCAGAACAAAGTTCCCATCATCGCCCAGCCGGAATCTCTCACGGCCAGCGGTCTCCAGTTCTTCCGCAAAGCGGTCGAAGCGGTCTGCCAAGACCCGCAACGATCTTACGTCACCTTCGGTACGGGCGGTCTCGGCCATACTGCGGAATTGCTCCGCACGCCGGCGCATCGCCGCTGGGCTCTGACGAGAAAGGGGGCGCTCGTTCATCATTCTGACCAGCCATCCGGGTTGAGCATAGGCCGACTACCCGATACAGACGCGTTGTGCGGGTCACATATTGCGTTCGCAGTAGTTTCCGCGAATGAAACGAGGGGCGGGGCAGGCGGATGCAGAGCTTCACAGGTACATGATAATCCTAATAGCTGGGCCGTCCCACCTCTGTCATATTCCTGTAGCGTTGCGGGAGCCAGAACATGCAGACGTACCAGTGTGTAACTTCATGTGCGGGAAGTCGGTCGTAGCTGCAGAGGTGGTCGAGGCGCGTGGCTGTGCAGACGCAGCACACTTGGCCACTGGCGCCAGTGGCGCGGTCCCCTGGCGCACATTGCATCCGGATCGGCTCGAGGTGTGGCAAGGTGCGACGTTCCATCTTGAGGCTGCAATCGCCTGCTGAAAGAACTTGCGCACACGCGCTCGTAACCCTATCCCTGACAGAACTGTTCGTTTTCGCACCCTGATTACTTGTCCAGACGTGCGGCTCAACACGCAATCCACAGGTATTTTACCCCGGTTGCTTTTGTATGCCAGGTTTTCTAACATTGGCGCTGAGCGGTCGTGATGCGGCAGGTCCCGCAAGAGCTGCTGCCCAGCAGTTCGTTGCCCGAGCAATGGCCTCACCAAAAGCGTTTCTGCACGATATGAGCAAGGGGTCGTATCCTTCGAGGCACTCGCTGGGCTGACGAACTCAGACGTTATCAAGCGCCTGAGCTAAGTCGGAAATCAAGTCGTCCACGTTCTCGATGCCGATCGATATGCGGATCAGCGCGTCGGTCAGCCCGATCTCCTCGCGCAATTCGCGCGCGACGCCCGAATGCGTCATGGAGGCCGGATGCGAGATCAGCGTTTCGGTGCCGCCCAGGCTAACCGCCAGCTTCATGATCTGAAGATTGTCGAGCAGCGCAAAGGCTTCCTTCTCCCCCCCCTTGACGTCGAAAGCGAAGGTCGAGCCCGGCGCCGTGCATTGCCGCTCGAACACCGCCTTGTCGCGGACCGCCCTCTTTCAGGAAGCCGAGATAGTGCACCTTGGCGATCTTGGGTGGCCTGCCAGATATTCCGCGACGACACGGGCGCTTGTCGTTCGAGCGCGTCATACGGATTTCGAGCGTTTCGAGCGAGCGCATCAGCATCCAGCAGGAATTCGGATCGAGCTGGGTGCCGATGGAGCTGCGCCAGCTCATCACCTGCTTTACGAGGCTGGCCCTGCCGCTGATGCTGCCGCCGACGAGATCGCTATGGCCGCCGACGTATTTGGTCAACGAACACAGCGAGATATCGGCGCCGCATTTTAGCGGCGTCTGGAATATCGGGCCGAGCATCGTATTGTCGACCACCACCGGCGGTCGATATCCCTGCATCTTTTCCAGCTCGTCAGCGATCGCCGCGCACGCGGCGAGATCGACAAGGCCGTTGGTTGGATTGGCGGGCGTCTCGACGAAGATCAACCCTACCCGACCCTTCGCGCGCGCTGCTTCCGCGGCCTCGCGCATCCCGGCGATATCGATGCCGTCGGCAAAGCCGAAAGCGGTAACGCCGAAGGCGCCCATCTGGTTCTTGAGCAACGTTTCGGTGCCGCCATAGAGAGGGCGGCTATGCAGAACGGTGTCGCCCGGCCGGAGAAACGCAAACAGCGTCGTCGAAATCGCCGCCATACCGCTGGCGAAGACCGCGGAGCGCTCCGCCTGATCCCAGATCGCCAGCCGATCCTCAAGGATTTCGAGATTGGGATTGTTGAAGCGAGAATAGACCAGGCCGGACTTCTCGCCTGGGCGCAGTTGGCGGCGACCGGAAGTCAGATCGAAGAAATCCTTGCCCTGTTGGGCATTCTCGAAGACGAAAGTCGAGGTCAGAAATATCGGCGGCTTGAGCGATCCTTCCGAGAGACCCGGCGCATAGCCATAGCCCATCATCAGCGTTTCGGGATGCAGCCGGCGATTGGCGATTCGGTCCTTATGATAGTTTTGGGTTGCCATAGCGATCTGCTCCACAAGGGGCTTAGGTATGCTCGAATTTTGCCTCGCTTGCCACCTTTGCGGAACCTAACAACATTGGCTTAAATTTCCCCAGCCTGTACCGCAACACTTTCCGCCGGAGCGAAGCCACTGTCAGTTTGGCCCACTCTGCCAAGCCAACTCGTCGGCTCGCGACCAGACCACGCCTTGGGCTGAATTATCCACGTAGAGAGTTCGTGTCGGGAATGCGAAGTTAACTCCGGCTTTGGTGACGAGGTCCTTGATTTGTAACAGCACGGCCTCACGAGCCGCTAGCTCGGATGCATAATCTCCGACCAGAAGATGAAAAATCACCAGGATGTCCAGGCTGCTCTCGGCAAAGTTGTTGAAGCGGACCTCGTAAGTGCCATTTTCGACAACTGGATCATCGAACAAAATCTGTTTGATGCCGGCGACCAATCTCTCGAGCTTATCGGTCGGCGTGTCATACGTGGTTTGCACAACGAAGCGCTGACGCCGCTTGGTGCGAAAGCTAAGGTTCTCCACGGTCGTGTTCACCACAGCGCTGCTCGGAATCGAAACCAGTGTATTGTCGAGTGTCCGAATGCGGGTACTTCGGAAACCGACGTCTTCGACCATGCCTTCAGTTGGGCCAATTCTGACCTGCTGACCGATGCGGAACGGCTTCTCCAGCGCGATCAACAATGAGCCGATCAAGTTGGCGATTGTACTTTGCGCCGCGAGTGCCACAGCGAGGCCGCCAACCCCCAAGCCGGCTAGCACCGAGTAGGCGGGAAACCCTAGCTCATTGCCGCCGTAAATGACGATTGCCGCCGCCATTGTAACGCCGACCAGTCGCATACCTAGCCTGATAAGCTGGTTATCGAGGCTTCGGATCGAGATGCGTTCCGAGCCGACGATCATCTCACCGAGGACAGCGAAGGCGACGACCACTAACCAGGCCACGCTCAGAAACACTGCGCCGGACCTAGTGTATTCAATTGCCATGCGGACGCTGCCGCCGATGCGGAGTAGCGTATCTAGGACAGGGACTAGGAAACCGGCAACAAACAAGATTGCCACGGGAGCCAATAGCCTGCGCCAGTGGGTCTCCAGAGCATCTTCATTGTGATCTGTGCGGTGGTATGCCGCGCGGTGAGCTAAGGACATAATCAATCCACTGGTCACGGATCCAACGGCTAGCCCTAGCCATTGCCACGCAGTTGCACCGGCAATGCGCACTTTGGCCCAATCCGGGAGATTCAGGATCCAGCGCAGTGGGACAATAAAACTTAGCCCCACCGGTGAGCTCAGGAACGCTTCATAGACCGTGGCCGTCCCGCTGCGGCTCAGCTTCCGAAAGGTATTGTCGAGTTGTTCACCAGGGCCTGGCCGGTACGGAAGCTCCTTGACTTGCCCATAGAACTCGGGGAGGCGCCGGATCGTGTCCGCGCTGAAAAGATACTCGCCGGCACGGGGCCCGTCTTCCATTCGGACGATGTCGATCTCAGTGTCCGGTAGTCGCCACCGCCTCACGGACTGCCGTGTCAATGCATCCTGGTCCGGTATGTCAACAAGCGGCGGAAGCTCGATCCGATCTAGAATCTCCTTCAGCTGCAGAGCGCGTTCGGCCGACACAGTATCCCTGAGCACCGGCGGAACACCGGACAGATCGAGGTATCGGAAGGCTTTTGGCGCCTCCGCCAGAGCTCCCAGCTGTTCTCGTCGTTCCTCGGCAGTCGGATAGAGACGATCGGACGCGGCATATTCCTCCATCACACCGTTGACGCGTCGGTAGATCTCGTCTGTGGTCGTGATAAAGCCCTCGAGTGTGGCACGCGGGCTTGAGGTGTCGGGAGGGCGCAGCGGGTAACTGTCCGCAGCCTCGGTAGAGGATGTGCTGCCGAGCAGGAGCAGAAGCAGAGCGGCTCTCGCCGAGAATCGGACGGAATTGGCGGCGGCAGTCATCGATTTCCCCCGGAGGGCAGCCTCATCCTGAGGCGGGCCTCTCAAGCCTGCATCAGAGGCGATGAGCATCGGTGCTGCAAGCGGGAGGTCAACTTGATCCCATTGGTTGCGTCGCTAGGGGCAATGCGGCTATCGAACATGACCGCATACGGGTCGGTCCAGGTTCACCGAACCCTGCCTGTCATGTCGCATTGCAATGCCTCCACGGCGCTCCAGCCCATACCAAAATGGCCCCGCGAGACGGCCACGATCAGTCGCCGGGGGGCCGGCGATCCACCCGCCATTTTTTCCGATGTCCTGCCGACATGGCGGTCCACTTACCAGCAATGCGGTACGCAGGTACGCCATCCAGAAGCCTCCTGAAATGCCACCATAGCACTTGCGGTTGCGGTACTCCGGCCCATACGTGGAAGGGCGCATCGGCATGGATGGTCGTCGGAGCATCCGTCGGTCGTGGCAACGTTTGGTTTTAGGCAACATTGCTGTACAACTTTCGCCAAGTGGTGCTGGGAGGCGCCCATGAGCAGCACGCAGCACGCTCTCGGACTCGGCAGGTCTCTGCCGCTTGATGAGTGGCGTCGGCCGTCTTGGCGCATTCGCCTGCAAGGATCTGATACTACCTGGGCAATTGCGTTCCTGGCTCCCTACGTGGGGGTCTTCATCGCGTTCGTCGCCTATCCCGTCGTGTTCGGGTTGTGGATGGGCCACGATCCGGCGCTCTACGGCTTGTTGATGTCCGATCCTCGCTTTGTGGATACTGCTATCAACACGCTGATGTTCGTGGCAATCGGTGTGAACGTGACAATGTTTGGTGCCCTCCTGCTGTCGGGCTTCTTCATGCAGCGGAGTTGGTGGCGCCGGTCACTGCTGGTCGTGTTTCTGATCCCATGGGCATTGCCCGGCTTCGTCGTCTTCACCTCAATCCACTTCATGCTGGTTACCCAGTGGGGCCTATTGGATAGCCTGATCCGCGCGGTCACTGGCGAGGACGGACCACTGTTCATGGTTTCCACGCCCATCGCCATGGCCTCGAACATTGTCGCCTACATTTGGAAGTGGCTGCCGTTCTGGACCTTGATCTTTATCGCTGGCCGCATGGCGGTTCCGCAGGACATCTATGAGGCGGCTGACATCGATGGCGCTACTGGCTTTAAGCGGTTGATTTACGTCACCTTTCCTCTACTCGCGAGTGTCTATCTGATATGTACCCTGCTCGACACTGTGTGGACTCTGGGAGATTTCCCAACGGTGTACTTCGTCAGCTCCGGCGCGCCGGCACGTACCACGGATGTGCTGGCGATGTACGGCGTCCACGAAGCCTTCGACTTCGCTCGCCCGTATCTCGGCGTAGTGGCGATGATGTCGGCGCTGCCCATTCTGATCCCGGTCGTGCTGTTGCTCATGCGCCGCGTGCGAGCCGCGGGCGTGCAGCTATGAGCATGGCTCTGATTGCAATGGTTGCCCATCTGCCGCGGTCCCGCCGCGGCAGGGTCAGCAGGATCGCCTCGGCCGCGTTCGGCATTGTGCTGCTCATCTGGACGCTGCTGCCGGTCTATAACATGCTGCTAGTCGCCCTCGACGAGGGAGGCGACGAGTTCACCGGCGCCATCTGGCCGGGCGATCCCAATCTCGACGGCTTCGCAGCCCTTTGGAACGAAGACACGTTCCTGCTGGAGCATTTCTGGCATCGGTTCGGCAACAGCATCAAAATGATGCTGGCGACGATGTTGCTGACGGTGCTCATCGGTTCTCTGGCGAGCTTCGTCCTGGGACGCATGCGTCTGCGCGGGAGCAGGGTCATCGGCGACCTCGCGCTTGTCACTTACGTCCTGCCGACAGCGTTTCTCGCCATACCTTTCGTGCACATCATGCACAAGTACGGATTGACCGACAGCCTGTGGTCCGTCATCGCCTCCCAGGTTGCCTTCGCCACACCCTATGCGATCCTGATCCTGCACCAGTACGGCAAGTTGATCCCGCTCGAGCTCGACGAATCCGCGAAGGTCGATGGTGCGACCCCCTGGCAGATCTACCGGCGCATTTACGTGCCGCTAATGGCTCCCGCCCTGGTCGCTGTCGGCGTCTATGCTCTATTGCTAGCATGGAACGAATACCTGTACCAATACATGCTGGTATTATCTATGGACAGCGCGACAGTCGCCGTCGTGATCAACCAATTCTTCAACAGCGACGAGGCGCCCTGGAACTACATGATGGCAATAGCCATCGTCTACTCGCTGCCGCCGATCGCGATCTACTTTGCGCTGCGCCGTTTCATGGTCGCCGGAATTCGCCATGGGCGGTGTGAAGGGGTGAAGGCAGCAGTCATGGATGTCGCATCGCGACGTATCCGCCTGACGGTTGGAGAAGTGACGATGAGCGGCACCACGCAGGACATCAGGTGTCGCGCGAACTCCTGGGTCGGCCGGCGCGATGCCTTTCACAAAGTCGGGTCTGCGCGCCGCCAGTTTCAAGCCAAGGCCCGTGCCCCAATCCTGAAACACGAGATAAGCTGAGGTGATGCTGGTCGCGTCGAGGAAGGTGTCGAGATAGCGCGCCTGGTCGAAGAAGCTGTAGTCGATGTCGGGTTTCCCGGACTGTCCGAAGCCGATCAGATCGGGCGCCACACAGCGCGCGACCGGCGCCACCAGCGGCATGATGTTGCGCGAAATGTAGGATGAGGTTGGATTGCCGTGCAGGAAGATCGCGACCGGCGCGCCCCGGTCACGTCCGTCAAGCAGGTGTAGATTTGCGGTGTAATGGAAGCGACTCATTGGCGCATCGGCGCCGGCGAAATTGGCGCTCAGCATATCACTGGGTGCGATGGGCGGCACAGATATGGTGCTGCGACCGCGATCGCCGCCGTCAAGTCCTGCGCCTTTGGCGCACCGCTGCGCGGCTGCGGGACCTTGACGGCGACGCCACGGTCGAGCGTAGGGCATAGGTGCCGTCAACGGCACAGCCTGCCTCTCGCGTGTCGCCGTCATGCGGCTGATGGGATTTGCCTTTGTTCATTGGCTGGGCTGAACAGCTCTGCCATCGCCTCGACCTGCATGTAGCGGTGCTGCAACTGCCATTCGTCGTTTTGTTCCAGCAGCACCGCGCCGATCAGCCGGATGATTGACGCCTCATTGGGAAATATCCCGACCACATCAGCCCGCCGCTTGACCTCCTTGTTCAACCGCTCAAGTGGGTTCGTGCTGTGGATCTTCGCGCGGTGCTGCTCGGGGAAGTCCAGGTGCGACAAGACATCTATCTCGCTCTCGTCGATGAACGCCGCCAGCTTTGGCCATTTCTGCCGTAGCTGATCAGCCACGTGACGCAGCGTCTGGCTGGCCTGCGCGCGATCCGGCTGGATGAACGCCTGGCGCAGCGCGGCTGCCACCATGCTCTGCTGGGTTTTCACGACGTAAGATAGCGCGTTCCGCATCCAGTGAACGCGGCAGCGTTGCCATGTCGCGCTGAATACCCGGCGGATAGCAGCCTTCAACCCCTCATGCGCATCGGAAATCACCAGCTTCACACCGCGCAGACCACGGCGGGCCAGGCTCTTGAGGAAGACCGACCAGAAGGTCTCGGCTTCGGAAGAACCGATGTGCAGCCCAACGATCTCTCGCTTGCCATCCGTGTTTGCCGCGACAGCGATTATCGCAGCGACCGAGACGATCCGGCCGCCCTCCCGCTGCCTCAGATAGGTCGCGTCCAGCCACAGATAGGGCCATTCGCCCGCCAGGGGACGGTCAAGGAACGCGCGCACACGCTCATCGATGTCCTTGCACAGCTTGGAGACCTGCGACTTGCTGATCCCGCTCAGCCCCATCGCCTGCACCAGATCGTCCACTCGCCGGGTCGAAACCCCGCCGATCCACGCCTCCTGGATCACCGCTACCAGGGCCTTCTCCGAAACCTTCCGGGCTTCAAGGAATGGCGGGAAGTAGCTGCCCTGCCGCAGCTTCGGGATCCGCAACTGAAGTGACCCCAGCCGCGTATCGAGCGCGCGATCGCGGTAGCCGTTGCGCCAGGTCATGCGCTCGCCACTGCGCTCGTAGCGCCCTGCACCAATCAGACCTTCAACGTCCGCTTCCATCAGCAACTGCAGTACCGCTTCCGCCACAGCGCGCAGGAAATCTCCCTCACCAGACTTCTCCAGCAACTCGGATAACGGCAGTCTCTCGTCGGCCATCGGATCCTCTCTCGGCTCTGGTTGCAGTCTCGCAAACTCCACCCTGGCCGACCGGGCCGATGGCCGCCTCCACCTACACCGCCACGCCACACCAGGCGTCGCTCCGAATCTCCACCATCTCCGGGGACGCTAACCGCGCCCCCTGGACCGCCGATCTCGCGATAGGGTTAGGTCGAATTCAGCACGGGCGCGGTGGGCAAAGTGATGTCCCCGAGGATGGTCATCTGTGTTTCAAAGGTTTGAAAGGCGTGAGGTCTGTTGATCCGCGCCCGCAGCGAGTCCGGCATGCCTTCACGCTTACGGATCCGCCATTGCACTCGCGAAGGTTCGAAGGATGCAGGCCTGACGTAGCAGCCCGACAAGATTCTCACCGAGGCCATAACTTATGCGCTCGGACACGCTGGTGCTACGAAGCAAAGCTGTAAGCGCCTCCGCGGGCCAGCGCCGCCTGATAGGCAGGACGCGCCTGAAACCGCTTCACCCAAGCATCGATGTTGGTATACGCGGCGATGCCAAATCGGGCGGCCGCAAGTTCGCCAACGAAGCTGAGCTGAATGTCGGCAGCCGTCAATTCGTCTCCGAGGATGTAACTGACGGTCTTCGAGCGCGTCATTAATGTAAGTGAGGTGAAGGGCGATCTCCGCGTCGAGACGCGGCAGCATGGCTGAGGCGGCGTCACCAACTCGTGCAACATTGATCCTGATGATGAGCGCCGGCATCGCCGAACCTTCGGCATAATGCATCCGGTGGACATAGTCGTTGTAGTTGGGATCGGACGCTGCCGGCTGCAGTCGTCTGTTCCCGTACCGACGCAGGATGTAGTCGATGATCGCGCCGGATTCTGCGACCATGCGCCCCTCGTCTTCTATAACCGGCGACTTGCCGAGCGTATGCACCTGTTTCAGTGCGGCTGGCGCAAGGCGGGTCTGGGGATCGCGCTTGTGATGCGTAATCTCATATGGCTCCCCCAACTCCTCAAGCAGCCAGAGAATGCGCTGCGAGCGCGAATTGTCGAGATGGTGGACAACAATCATGGTCCTCTCCTTATGTGAGACCGTTTGGCGCTATCTTCAGCTTCATCGCGTTCCACAGGTAAATTGACGCGATGCTGCGGTAGGGCCGCCAGAGCAGCGCCTTCTCATGCACCTGCTTTGGCGTCGCTAGGTCCCCGAGCCGGTCGACCAATTGCACGCCGCGCCGGATGCCGAGATCGGCGGCCGGCGTCACATCGAGCCGGCCCAGGCCAAAAATCAGGAAGACGTTGGCGGTCCATGCGCCGATCCCCGCAATTTCGGTCAGCACCGCGACCACCACTTCGTCCGGCAACTCCGGAAGAGCCTTCACCATCTTTCGGTTCGCGGCGAACCATTCGGCCAGGTTCAGGACGGCACGCGATTTCGATTTGGAGAGGCCCACAGACGCAATCGAGCCCTCGGACATGTCGAGAATTTGGGCCGAACTGAAGGTCCCGCCCGCTGCTTGCTTCAGGCGCGCGAAAATTACGGCAGCGGCCTTTCCGGAAACGCTCTGATAGACGACAGCGCGCACCAATGCTTCGAACAGCGCCGCGCGTGACGGCGTGATCGCTCTTCCAATCCTCGACAACTGCGCGATCACGCCCCGCGCAGGATCCGCCGCGTGAGCTCTCCTTCGTAAATCCAACTTGGATGTCGCTGTGCCGGTCGTGATCATAGCGGATCTCGACAGTCGACGAACTTGCAGGGGCGTTCGGTCGTCACGGCCGAAGGCGCGGTCTCCCCGGAGCTAACGAGCCCGAAGGTAAGGAGGCAAGCAACGAGGGCGATGATCGCGGCCAACAGGCTTGCCGCCCCGAAGCCGTCCGCGAAGACAGCGAGCCCCGCTGCGTGAAGTGCCCCGCGGCTTCCCGTCGGGACGGTCAGGAGCATGCCGGCGAGATCGCCCGATGTAACGCGTCAGTTGCGGCAGCTTCGTCCAAACCTGCCGCCATTGCCGCCGTTCCGAAGGCGCGAAGCACGACATTCGACAGTATCGCGCCCATACCGGCAACGCTTACCAGGATGCCGATGAATCGGGTCGTGCTTGCAAGCCCGGACGCCATGCCAGCGCGGTCAGCCGGCACCGCGCCGCCCAGAACCTTGACGGTCTGGCCATTGAGGAGGCCGGCACCAGCGCCGGCAACGAGCATGCCAGCGACGAAGACGCCGTAGGAGAGCTGCGCGCGGGCCACCGCCCAGAACAGCAGATTGCCGGCCACCGTGATGGCGAGCCCCGCGGTAAGCAGCGCCCGGCCCGAGAAGCGGTTGGCAAGGATGGTAGTCAGACGTGGCGCCAGCACCATCGGCAAGGCGAAGGGCAGCATCGCCACGCCGGCGGCGAAAGGTGCGTAGCCATAAGCGTTTTGGAGGAAGAGCGGCAGAAAGAACACCATGACCTGCGCGCTCGCACCGTAGCCGATCATCGCCAACACGGCGCCCACGAAGGTGCGTCGATGGAACAGAGCAAAATCGACCATCGGCCGCGCCTGACGCAGCTCGACGACGACAAACGCGACGAAGAACAAGATAGCTGCTGCAAACCGGACCAGAATGCTCGCGGAGGTCCAGCCGTCATCATTGCCGTCAATGAGCGCCCATATCAGTAGACCGAGCCCGAAGCTGAAGGTGACGATGCCCTTAAAATCGAGCGCCTTGGCGTCGGGATCGCGCGACTCGGCGACAACTCTCAACGTTGCAACAACGAGCAGACCACAGAGGGGAAGATTGACGAGGAAGACCCAGCGCCAACCGAAAAAAGTTGGTAATGGCGCCACCGACGATCGGTCCGACGGCGAGAGCGATGCCGAGACTGGCACCCCAGAAGGCGAAGGCGCGAGCGCGCGCTTGGCCTATGAACTCATGCGAGATGATCGCCAGTGACGCCGTCAGCAAAAACGCGCCGCCGATGCCCTGAACACCGCGCGCCAGGTTCAACATCAATGCCGACGTCGCGACGCCGCAGACGGCCGATGCCAGGCGAAGACGATCAGACCGATCAGCATCGCTCTGCGGCGCCCGTGCAAATCGGCGTAGTTGCCCGTTGCGAGCAAGAGCGCGGCATAGGTCAGCACATAGGCGCTGATCACCCATTGGATGTCGGTGAAGCTTGCCGTCGAGCGAGCGGCCGATCGCCGGCAGCGATACGGCGACGATGTTCGAATCCAGCATGATCAGCGAGGAGACGAGCGAGGCCGTCAGCAGCACGGCGGCCTTTGCGTCGGCGGTCGGCACTGTGGTCTCGGCGCGGACGGTCACGCGCTCGCCTCTCGGGGCGTGTGACGTCCGGATAGTACTGCGGCGCCTCTCGACGGTCGAACATGCCGTAATCGCGCACGACCCGCACCCGCCGCAGCCGCCCGCCTTCGGGCAGGTTGAGCGTGCTTTCGAAAGCCTCCGCATCTTCCTTGGTGCGCCAGGATATGAGCAGGATGAGATCGCCGGGCGTGAGCACGGCATCAAACACGTCCCAGCCGATCATCCCGGCGGCATCGGGATTTAGGCCGAGATATTCGGAGCAATCGGCCGCGTTCGACGTCTCCGTCCATTGTGCGGGCCGCTTCGCATCGATCAGGGTGATCGTGGTGCCTTCGCCAACCTCGGTTTCATCGAGGCGCTGTTCCACGAGCACCTGACCTTCCGGGACGCGCGTATCCTGGGTGATCTGGCCGACACGCAGATGGTAATCGAGCAGGATTTCGGACCGGCCCTTTTCCTGCACCTGGTGATGGCGCATCTTGGTGCGCCAGCGAACCACGGACTTCTCGTCCCGCCAGCCGGACAGCGACAGAATCCATCCTTCGCGTGTCAGGCTCTTGTAGCGGATGTTGTCGACGAACCCGTCGACCTGCTCCAGTTCGGGTCGCAGCATCTTGGCGTTGCCGAGATAGGCATCCCATTGCTCGGGCTTTGGATGCACTTCGAAGATGACTGAAAACATGACGCTGGTCCTTCTGTTCCAGTTCGGGTCGCAACATCTTGGCGTTGCCAAGATAGGCATCCCATTGCTCGGGCTTTGGATGCACCTCGAAGATGACTGAAAACATGACGTTGGTCCTTCTTGGCTCGGCGGACGCCGGATAGGTTAAACGGCGGCGACGCAATCCACTTCGATATCGAAGCCGCCATTCCAGGCCGGGACGTTGATGAAGATTCGCGCCGGCGGATCCTTCGGGAAGAAGCGTCTGTAGACCTCGTTCACCGCAGGGAACATGTCGACCGAGGTGACGTACACATTCACCTTGAGGATGTTGTCGAGAGACGAGCCGGCCGTCTCGACGCAGAGCTTCATTTGCTCCAACACGAGTTCCGTCTGGCGCTCGATGGCGCCCTTGAAAATCTCCCCAGTTTCCGGCTCGAAGGGCGGCGCACCCGTGACATAAATGGTGTCCCCATGTTTCGTCACCGTTGAGGTGGGTGCCTTATATTTGTCGAGGAACGTCGCCAAAGGTTCGACACGAATGATCTCTCGCTTCATCGTACCCTCCTTCCTTTGGTTGCCGAATCAGTGAGTATTTTTGCGTTTTTCGGCGGCATGACCCTCACTTAAGATCGGCGGCCGTTGTTTCTCTGCGGGTCGCTTCGGTCGAGATCGAAGTATATCTTCGCGGCCTAGGTGACGGCTGCGAGCTTGAGCCGATCGAGAACCGGTAACAGGTCGCTGGGTTCGGGCCGGCGAGTATAGTCCGGATTGACCTCCGCGTACACGATGACGCCGTTCTGACCGATCACGTAGCGGGCAGGCATCGGAAGCGTCCAGCTCGCCTCGCCGTTAAACTGGGTGAGGTCAGCGCCCACTTGCTTATGGATCTCGCGCAGATAGCGGGGCATGGTCCAGCGTACGCCGAACTGAGCCCCGACTGTTCCACCCCTGTCGCTCAGGATCGGGAAGCCGAGATTGTTCTCGCGTTGAGTCCTGCGGCTGTTCGGCGCCGTCTGCTGCGAAAGGCGACCATGCGTGCGCCGCGCGCCTCAATCGCGGGCCGCACACCCTCGAGAGCCTGAAGGTCGAAGTTGCAGTAAGGACACCAGATCCCACGATAGAAGGTCACGACCAATGGTCCGCGAACAAGCAGGTCCTTGGAGGACACGGGCTCCCCGTCCGCATTCGGTAAGACGAACGGCGGTGCGAGGTCGCCGGCCTTCAAAGCCCGTTCGCCAGCGCCGCTCGCAATCAGTTCGTCAATCGATCGATGCAGCGCCTCGACGACCACTGGAGGGGCAAACTTGGTCTCGAACTCCGTCCTGAGCGCATCGAGCTTTCCCTGAAGAGGCAGGCCGGAAACCCCGATGGCGGAGAGGGTTTGTTCAAGGGACATTGTGGACGCCCTTCTGTTGGTGCGGTTCAGGGCGAACCGTTCCTCGAAGATCGATCCTTCCACTACGAGAGAGTAGACGGGCAGATTAGCTTTGAGTTATCCAGTTTTGCTATGAGCGATCATCTGTTCGCCCTGCGGCTGTTCGTGCGCGTCGCCCGGAAGGGCAGTTTCTCCGCGGCCGGCCGCGAGCTTGGAATTCCGCAGTCAACCGCTTCGCGAACCATTGCCGCGCTCGAGCGCGAGATCGGCGCCTCGCTTCTCGTGCGGAACACACGCGCTGTCACGCCGACGGACGTCGGCGCGGATTTTCTGGCGCGTCTGGAACCGATCCTCGCCGAGCTCGACGACGCGGAGCAAGCAGCGCGCGGAACGGAAGAACTTCGCGGCGTGTTGCGCGTTGGACTGGGCTCTAGCCTGGCGGTACGCGAGGTGATCTGGAAGCTTCCGCCATTCATGGAGCGCCATCCCGCTCTGCGTGTCGACCTTCTCCTTGACGACCGACGGCAGGACTTGGTCACAGAGGGAATCGATGTCGCGTTGCGGTTCGGTCCGCTTTCGGACTCGTCGAGCATCGCCCGTCATATCCGGGGATGGCCGCGGGTGCTGGCAGCCTCTCCGGCCTATCTTGCCAAGGCCGGTGTTCCCCAAATCCCCGCGGATTTGTCGGCGCACGACATCATCGTCGGACCCGTGAGCGTGACGACAAACTGGTACTTTCGAGGCAACGGCGGCACTGCGACATCAGTGAGGGTTGAAGGGCGCTTACGGATCGCCGGCAACGAGGGCGCGATCGCCGCGGCAGCCGCGGGCATGGGCATCGTTATGACGTCGAGTGGATCGGTTCGCCGTGAAATGGAAAACGGACAACTCGTTCGCGTCATGGAAGACTGGGATCTCGGACCGTTGGAGCTGAATGCTATCTTCCCGGGCGGCAAGGCGGTTAAGCGTTCGGCCCGTGCCTTCGCCGATTACGTGGTCGAAGTGACTTCGGGATCTGTAAGACGTGGCGCGCAGTGACGTTCTCGCTGCTCGATTTCACTGGACGGCGGCTCCCAACTGTCTCTGGCCAACGCTGCCAATCCCGCTCGCCCAACCCACGATGTAGATCGAATTCTCCGGATTCCGCGCGCCCTAGCCTGAAGGCGGACCATCGTAGAGCCGTTCGCTGCCTATCGCGCCAGGGCAACACAAGGGACGGCAACGCCTTGCGGCAGCAATCTCGGCAAAATCTGTTTATCAAGAATAAAGCCTCATGGCATATTTCGTCGCCGCCGTGCCCTGATTCGGCCTATGGTCTTGCCTCAATGCCATTCGAGAATTTCACTCGAGCCTCCGACATTGCCGACTTCGTCTATTGCAAGCGGGCGTGGCATCTGAAGCAGCGGCGCGGCGCGCGCTCCGCGCTGACTGCGGAACTCGCGCGAGGGACAATGTTCCACGAGCGGCATAGCCGTTCATGCGCCTTCGCGGGCGGTGCCGGTCGCGGGATGGGTTGCTCTCGCGGCGCTGCTGCTCTTCCTCGCCTGGTTGCTGGTGGCGCTGCGATGATCGGGGTCATTGTTCTTGTATTAGCCGTCGCGGCGCTGCTTTATGGTTCAGTCTGCCCCGCCGCGAGCGCACGCTTCCGCAGGGCGAGATCGTTTACGAGGCGGCCGGCAAGGTGCGCGTCGATGAACCGCTGGTGTCGCATCGTTACAAGCTGACGGGACGGCCTGATTATGTGGTGCAGACGAAGCGCGGGCCTGTGCCCGTCGAGGTGAAATCGCGCCCTTTCGGGGCACGGCCCGCGCGACGGCGAGAAAGCGCAGCTCTTCGCGTATTGCCTGCTTATTGAAGAATGGGGCCGGCCCGTGCGTGAGGGAACTCTTCAATACGCCGACCGCGAAATGCGGGTGCCTTTTGGCGACAACGAGCGGGCATGGTTGCTCGGTCTGCTCGCGGAGATGCAGCGATATGAATCTGCCTCTGACGTGGCGCGAAGCCATTCGCAGGCGCGCAAGTGTCAGCGCTGCGGCGTTCGCACGGATTGCGGCCAAGCATTGGCATGAGCATGAAAACACTCGCCCGCCATCTCGAGATCATCGTCGATCCCACCTTCGACGAATTCCACGCGAACCGCGCGTCGGTTCGCCATGCTTATCTCGCCTGCGTTGCAATCTTCCATGCTGTCGATCGCGCCGCAGAGGAAAACAGAAAACACTCCGCAACTGTCCGTCAGGCCTGGTGCCGTGAAATTGATCGAGTTCAAGCTGGTTGATGTCCTCGCGCATCACTTCAAGCACGTGCAGAGTTCGGACGAGAAGATTCCGGCGAGTCGCCCAGGCCTGCCTATCGCGCTTGCGCTCGGGTTCGATGAGTTGGGCGAGGCGATGGACTTGCGAAATCTCTACTATGTCATCCGGGACGCAGTCCGGTTCGTCCATCGGAAAGCAGGAAGCATCCACCCTAAGCTGCCGTAGCGCAGGCAAAAATGCCCCGCGACATTTGCACCAGACTTTCGCAGCAAGAAAGCGCAATCTTTTCAACGCTCCGGTTTTGAACCGAAAATCTTGACTTCTGCACACATCGCCACCTCCTCGCTAACGTGGAGGTGCGCCTGTAAGCTTCCAGCAGCGCGAGAGGGCGAATAGCAGCCGGGCGGGCGAAGGTTTCGTGGGACAAGACGAGTTGTTCGAGAGGCTTTGGAGCGGTGCCGCTCCCATGGAGGAGTGGACGCAAGCCGTCTCGGCCGGGGTCGGCACGGTCGTCACCGACAGCATTGTGACCGTTCATTCGACGTATTTTTGTGGCAGCGTGACCGCCATCCGCACCGAAGCCGGATTGGTGCTGATTGACACGGCTAATGCCGCCTTGGCGAGCCAGACTTTTGCAGCCGTGCGACGTTGGGACGACAGGCCGGTGCACACCGTGATCTACACGCACGGCCATATCGATCATACCGGCGGCATGAAACTCATCGACGATGAAGCGGGCGCGCGGGGCGTCCCCCGGCCACGCATCATCGCCCACCGTGCCGTGCGGAGGCGGCTAGATCGCTACGTGCTGACGCAAGGCTTCAACAGCGTGGTGCAGGGTCAGCAATTCAACTATCCGAATTACACGTATCCGGTCGGTCAACGCCAACCGGATGAAATATATGATGACACCTTATCCCTGGCCATCGGAGGCGAGCGGCTGGAACTATTCCATGGGCGCGGCGAGACGGATGACGCGACCTTTGTCTGGTTTCCTGCGCAGCGCGTGCTGGCAAGCGGGGATTTCGTCATCTGGATGTTTCCGAACGCGGGCAATCCGCGCAAGGTGCAGCGCTACGCCTCGGAATGGGCGGCGACGCTGCGGCGCATGCAGCAACTTGCGCCCGAAATTCTCATCCCCGGCCATGGGCCGGTCGTATTCGGAGAAGCACGGGTCGGGCAGATGCTGGGCGACGGTGCCGCACTGCTGGAGAGCTTGGTCGAGCAGACGCTCGACATGATGAACCGTGGCTGCACTCTGAATCAGATACTAAACGCCGTATCAGCGCCAGTCGAATTGCTAAACAAGCCCTATCTGCGGCCTCGATACGATGATCCTGAGTTCGTGGTGCGTGCCATTTGGCACCTTTACGGTGGATGGTTCGATGGCGACCCGGCACATCTTAAGCCCGCATTGGCAAGCGAGCTTGCTGGCGAGATTGCGGGGCTGGCAGGCGGCGCAGCCCGAGCGGAACGAGCGGCAGCGCTAGGTGATGGTGGCCGGACACGGCTCGCTGCGCACCTGGCGGAGTTCGCAGCGCAAGCCGCACCAGCCGACAAGGCAATTCAGGCCACGCGAGCAAGGGTGCTGGAACAGTGCATGGAGCGCGAAACCTCGTTGATGGGAAAAGCCTTCCTTGCCGTCTATCAGCGTGACGCGAAGGCGCGATCAGACGAATAAGGCATGGTGCGAAATTCTTGGATACTGTTGAAAAATTCGAGCCGCTGACGGAGGCTGCAACATTCGAATCAGCGACCGTCTCGCTACGATTGTCCGTTACACAAGAGCGTAGCTCGGAGAATCAATCGGTCGCCGCCGGGCCGCCATCGGAGTTTTTCAACAGTATCCTTGACTTTCGTAGCGACGCCACAGGTTGCGCCTTTACCTGCGGCTTCGTTCATTCACGCGGGACAAACGCTTGGCTGGATAAGCCGCGCAAGCGTTCGCTTGACAGATCGTAAGAGCCGGTGGAACCCAGTCTAGCCGGCCCCAAAAACGGGAGGGAAACGATGCACGGCTACGTTCTTGAGGCGACCGATGGGGAACGGATGTCTAATTCTAGCGGTGAGGTCGTCATCAAAGTCGATCCGACCCGAGGTTCGAGCGACCTATCCCTTGGCACCCAACTGGTGCCGCCAGGGGTTGGGATCCCACGTCATGTGCATGCCTACTGGGACGAGACGATTTATGTGCTGGACGGCAGTGGCACTGTCACGCTGAACGATGAACGAGTGCCAATCCAGAAGGGCGCTACGATCTTCATCCCGAAGGGGGTCTGGCATGGGATTGAAAACCCCGACATGGGATTATTCATCATGTGGGCAACCACGCCGACCGGGCAGGAGGAATTTTTCCGCGCAATTTCTAACCGTCCTGGCGAACCAGCCGAGAATCTTTCGCGGGAGCAAGTAATGGCGATCCGCCCTCAAGTCGCAGCCGACTACCTGGCTTTAGGCGGAAAGCGGACCTAGGCGACTGCGACTTGTGCAAACGACCATGAGGGTTACTTCGCCCGCCGCCGGTATTTGCTCCTAGCTAGGCGGAGGACGGGCGATGCGTGGATCGCTGGGGGAGAAGATCGGCAAAGGCGCCACGGCGGACATCTACGCCTGGTCGCTCGGTCAGGTCGTGAAGCTGTTCAGGGCCGACATCTCGCGACAGTGGGCGCGGTACCAGGCGCGAATGACCCGCGCTGCGTTCGCCGCGGGGGCTCCGGAGGTGTTCGACGAAATGACACTGGAGGGCCGCTTTGACATTGTACTGCAGCGTCTTGACGGACCGACCCTGCTGCAGCTCTTGCAGACTCGCGTCGTGACAGCCGAGCAGGCGGGCGCGATACTCGCGACTCTCTACACATCCGTTCACAAGACGCCGCTGCGGCCGTATGTTCCCTCTCTCCGCGACTGGTTCGACGCCGTATCGCAGAGCTCTCGCGACATACTTCCGGAGCCCATCGCTACCGGTGTCCTTACCCTAATTGATCGTCTGCCGCCCGAGGATGGGCTGTGTCATGCCGATCTTCACCCGGGCAACGTGATCATGACAGCGGCCGGTGCGAGGAATCATCGATTGGGCCTGCGCGCTCCGCGCATCCGCTGTTTTCGACATTACGCGCGTACACGTCAGCCTTTCCGAGCTTGTCCCAAGAGACGCTGATCCGGAGCCGCCGCGCGCAATCAACGCCGCCGTGCAGTGGGCTGGCATGTCCCCCGCGGCACTGACGGAGGCAGTGCAGCCATATCTGCCCATCCTTCGCGCCTTCGTCCTCATCCAACGGCGGCTAGCCACGCCTGCCCAGCGGGAGCGGCTGATCCAGCGCGTCGAAGCAACCCTGCATCTGGAAGACTGATCGGTCAGTATGAGCGGCACAGAAAAGCACGTCGCCTGCAGCGAGAAGGCACGTAAGCTGCAGAATTCTTGAGATACGCACCACCGGATGCATGATGCATGCATGCACCATGAAACAGAAACTACTAAATTCTCCCGGAGATTCAGAAGGTCAGGCGGGAGTGGAGGCGCTTCGCGTTGCTTTTGAACTGTTGAGCGCTTCCCGCGACGCGTCCGACGCAGAAGCGGGCAGTCTCCGTCTCATGCCCGATCTGTCCCGGACTTACGCCTTGGCGGCGTCCTGTGCAGCCTCGAATACATCGCGTACGGACGTCGTACCCGCTACGTGCTCCGTACCCTCGGCTCCGAGGTCCATCCATCCTGCATTCACGGCCTCAAACATTTCTTCGGCAGGTCCGGTGTGGCCGTTCGGGATGCCGAATTGCTCGAACGCTTCCGCCCACCCTGTACGCGGGACTGCAAAGGCTTTCACGTCGAGGTTCAGGACTTCACCCAATTGCTCCGCGACTTCATCCGCGCTGACCATCGAACCAAGCTCGACGACGCGCTGCCCTGACAACGCTGGCCCGGTCAAAAGGATTGCGACCTCCGCGCCGATGTCGTTCGTGGCGACCATGGTCGATTTCCGGTTTGTCGGATTGTAGTAGACCGGTAGCGTTCCGCCCTGGGCGACCTGCAAGCCGTAGAGGAAGTTTTCGAAGAATCCACCTGCGCGCACAAATGCGATTGGCGATATCAGGTCGCGAAAACCTTGCTCCAGAAGCGACAAGGCCGTGATCATCCCGAGCCCCTTGGTTCTGTTCGCACCCATCGACGAAAGCGCAACCACTCGCGGCGGCGCTGCCTTGGTGAGCGCCTCGACATAGTTCGCAATCACGCCCTTGGCTTCTTTGTAATCGGGCGAGGGAGCCCAGACAGCCGGCAACATGACAAACGTGCCGTCGACGCCTTTGAGCGCCCGCTCGATGGCTGCGGAATCATTCCAATCGCCGTCAACCAGTTCCACGCCCTGATTCGCCCAGCTTGACGCCTTTTCGCGATTGCGGACCAGCGCGCGCACTTCCTTGCCGTGCGCCAACAGATGTTCTGCCGTTGCGCCACCCACTTTTCCTGTGATGCCCATTACTAAAAACATGTGCTTTCTCCTGATCTTGAGGAACAGAGCACTGCCCAGTTGGTTCAACGGATGAGCGGCAGAATGGCCCGGATATGGGGATCGCGCGCGTAGAGGCCGCCCCATGTCATCGCGCCCAGAAGCAGGGAAATGACTTCCGGCGGCGACCCCAACTCACCTATGCGGACATGGGCGCAGATGGCACCTCCCAAAAAGCCCGTCACTAGGATTGCGCCGAGGACGGCGGTGGCCGGGATGGCGTAAAGGATGGCGCAGGCGAGTATGATCGGACCCACGACACGGGTCAGGTCCATCGCGAACCCGGTTTCCTGCAACATGCTCGCGATCTGTGCCGGCGCGAAAAGCTGAATAGTCCCGTCTGCCACCAGAGCGATAACGACAACCGCGCTCGTTATCCGGCCGGCCCACAGGCTGCGGTGCAAGGTCATAGCTTCAGGCATCTGATGCAGGTTCATAGTTTCGGACATTTGTCATTCTCCAATGGTGGTTTCGGAGCTTACTGTGTCTATTAGACATGATAAACACCGAGGAAATGAACTCACTGTTCTCTTTCTGGTGAACAATACCGAGGCGCGAAAATGCAAAATCTCGAACCCATCCTCATTTTCGTTACGGTAGCGGACATGGGAAGCTTCACCCGCGCGGCCGATAGCCTGGGCATCCAAAAGGGGAGGGCCTCAACGGCGGTCCGGAAGCTGGAAGAAGATGTCGGTGTCAGGCTCCTGCACCGGACGACGCGCAGCGTGCAGTTGACGGAGGACGGACGCGCATTTCATGTCCGCGCCCGCGATCTGCTTGCTGACGTCGATGACCTGCACTCGATGTTCGCGGGCGATCGCGTGGCACTTCGCGGGCGTTTACGGGTCGATTTTCCGACCGAGGTGGCGCGCATGACGATCGTGCCGGCGTTGCCGGATTTCATGGCGACTTACCCCGAGTTGGAACTGGAGGTGTCGAGCACGGATCGGCAAGTCGATCTGGTTGAAGAGGGGTTCGACTGCGTATTGCGGCTTGGACCCATAGGGGACGAGACACTGATTGCCCGCCCACTGGGCCTGTTGCGCATGGTCAACGCTGCCAGTCCCGCCTATCTGGCGCGCTATGGCGTCCCTCGATCGCTGGAAGATCTCCGGCGCCAGGAACATCGGGCGATTCAATTTTCGACGGTGCTGGGCGCAAGACCCATTGGATGGGAATATCCGGACGGCGACAGCTACGCGACGATTCAGTTGCCAGGTGCGCTACACGTCAACAGCGCGCAGACCTACGAATCCGCTGCCCTAGCTGGCCTTGGTCTGATTCAGGCGCCACTCTTGGGGATTGGCCGATACTTGGAGAGTGGAACGCTGGTGGAGATCATACCCGATTTTCGTCGCCGGCCCCTCGCCGTGTCCCTTGTCGTAGCACATCGGAGCAATCTGTCGCGCCGGGTCCGCGCATTCATGAAATGGATCGAAGGTGTGCTGAGGCCGTATCTGGAATAG
Source organism: uncultured Alphaproteobacteria bacterium (assembly GCA_963758595.1). Lineage (GTDB taxonomy): Bacteria > Pseudomonadota > Alphaproteobacteria > Acetobacterales > Acetobacteraceae > JAMXLO01. Next base: position 62,378 of record CAVWWB010000013.1, on the reverse strand, counting down.
CGAGTCGAACATCTTCGTCCGGCCCTCGAAATCAACATTCTGAAGTTATGTCTGCCGGTCGGCGGCCCGGCGGTCCGACAGAGTGCGACAATGAAACCGGCGACGTTTGGCGGGCCTTCAGCCCGGTATGCCGAAGCGGATTCGGTCTCTATTCCTATCATTTTTAATCCTTCTAGGATATATCTTTATCTTTGGTTGGTGCGGAAATCTTGGATACTGTTGAAAAACTCTGTGGACGCCGCGAGGACGACAGATTGATTCGTGTCGCTGCGTGCTTGTGTAACGAACAAACATGGCGAGCTGCTCGTTGATTTCGGATGTTGCTAGCTTCAGCTGGCAACGGGGTTTTTCAACGGTATCCTTGAATTTCGCAACGAGTTGCGGCGCGCCTTCACAGAAGTCCTCCTGTGTGCGATACGGTCCTAACCCGCGAACGATCGGTCGATGACTGCGCGGCATTGTTACTGGGGGGCCAGCAGGTCCCTGTGACCGTTCACTACGCGGCTGGCGAGGAGCTTTTGGTATGCCAAGCAGCGCCGTCCGGACTTTTAACGATCCGTGGGAATATCAGGCGTCCTTTCCGGACGCGGATGTGCAGACGTTTCTCAATGCGGCAGGCAGGTATCAATCAGGCATAACCAGAATAGAGTTGCATCAACTTGACCTAAAACGCGGTTGGATATCGTTGCCGCGTATCGCCTATTCCGCCCACCATAAGGAGCTGTGCAATATCAGCTTTCATACAGATGCCGAGCAGGCGCCTACAATGCTTGATGGCACGGAGGTGCGGCCGGACCATATATCATTCCATTCTCTCGGCGCCGAGCTTTACCACCGCACCACGGCAGCCTGCCGTTGGGGAGCGGTGTCCTTGACCCCCGATAACCTAGCCGCAGCTGGGCGAGCCGTTGTTGATTACGAACTCACTGCTCCTGCTGTGACGCGGCTGATCCGACCGTCACCTCATCTATTGCTGCGATTTTCTGAATCTGCACGAGGCCGCAGGTCGGCTGGCCGCGACTGTCCCGGACATTCTGGCACATCCGGAGGTCTCTCGGGTGATCGAGCAGGCATTAGCGCACGCTATGATCCGATGTCTAGCAGAAAAGCCGAGAAGTTCTCGGGGTCATCGTCAGCCTGTGACGCGGCGGTTTGAGCAGTTTCTACAGGAAAACTTGGACGCTTCGATTTATCTGACCGAAGCATGCGCAGCGATCGGGGTTTCGGAGCGGACACTCCGCCTTCACTGTGAAGACAGTCTCGGGATGGGTCCGCAAGAATATCTCCGGTTGCGGCGGATGAATTTGGCGCACAGGTCCCTCGCTTTGGCTGACCCACAAGCGACAACCGTAACCGCAATTGCCCTCGAGCATGGCTTCGCGGAACTGGGACGCTTCGCCGTGGCTTACCGGGAGTTGTTCGGTGAATCGCCTTCAGCGACACTCCGCAGTGCGTCGGGCACGGTCGCACGCAACGGCTCCCGCGCCTAGCTTCATTTCTCGCCATATATGCCGGTCGCAGCTGGTGGTCTGCGGCTCCTGCGAGAATGGCATGAAGCATGTTCTCGACCTCTCGCGGAAGCTGTTTGACCGTATCGGCTATCACTCTGGCCCCTGTTGCTGTTGTCCCTCCGCCAGTTTACGGCGCTTCGATAAGAGGCCCGCTGTTATCGTCGTTGTGGCCCGACTTCTTCCGCGCTTCGGCGAGCGCGGCCAACCGCTCATACCGTTGGGCGCAACGCTGCCAGCCCGGAAATCATCAGCGGCGCTAACCCTGTGCTGACGCATGAAGCCTGGACCCTTCCAGCGCCATTAGCGGTTGCTCTCGGGCCCGTTGTCTTTCTCGAAGCTGGCGCAGTCGGTCGAGGGCATCGTCTTCGCTGGCACAACATGCGATTACTCGGCGCTCATCGCCATCCCGAATTTCTTCTATCCAGTAGTTACGCCGGCGCGGAACAACGACGAAGTCAATCACTTGCACCTTCTGCGAGGAAGCTTTGCTAGGTGTTCAGCGCATTGAAGTCTTGCGACCTGGATGTGAGGCGATCCTGCGCGCCGCCAATAGGGAAAACACCCGAGCAATATTCGTTGCACATCTCCGAGCGACAATGTGGCAGGGCGCCAGAGACGACGAATACGTGTCCCGGGGCATGCCGAACGGCACGATAAGCAAACGCGAAGGCTGTGACGGAATTGCACGACCTGCGATGAGATTGCTTGGCGTTCATGGCCAGATGTGCCTTGTTGGCCAACAACGCGGGGCTTCCTCGCCTCCGGCTCCACGCGGATTCAGATGGCCTCGAAGCTCCCGGCGATGCTCTGCTCCTCGAAACAAGCTTGGCGCAAGCCAAAGCGGGCGTCGGGCAGGTGCCGTCCCTTGGTCGTGGCTCATTGGCGGCCTGGGACTCGGCCCAGCCTTCGGCACGGCGCCAGGGGATTGCGGGTCCTCGCGGGCCAGACCGAGAGGCGGCGGCGAAGCCTGGCACTTTCAAGCCGATAATACAACGAAAAGGCGAACGCCCCGCGGATCTTACGCGCTGCCGTTGCAACGCGATGAGCCGGGGGATAGGTTTGCCTGGTCCGCGCTGGTTCGGTCCAAGCGAAAACCAGCGCGGCGGCGAAACTCCATCACGGAGGTGCTTGCGCGGAGCCAGATCGCAAGAGCATCCGGAGTTCGCCCGAAATCCGTCTGGCATCCCCTTAGGCAGTGACCGAAGCGACGCGCCTTCTCACGGGCGCGTTCTAGGTCATCGGCGACGTCCAATTCACGTCTCATCAGCAGCAATTGGAGCATACATGGCAAACGAAAAATGAAACGAAGTCCGAGCGCGGTCGCGCTACGAATGCTGCGCAACGGACTACCGGCGCCATCCAAGAAGGGGTCGGGCGCATGGCGGACGCAGGCCATACGAGCAGCGATATCGCGCGGCAGACGGCAACCACGACCGCTGAGACGGTGCGGCACCTCGGAGATACCGCAAGCGAAACAGCACGTGCGGGCTCGCACCGGGTGGCGGGGGTGCAGCAGAAGTTCACCCAGAACGCGGCGCGCGATTTCGATCAGAGTGTCAGCAGGATCGCCAAGGTTCTCCAGGAGATGGCCCCGGATTGGCGAGCACTCGTGCAGTTGCCGGGTGTCGGCGGCGGTAAACTGCAGGACTTGGCAGTCACAATGAGCAGCGCACTCGAGCGGGTTATGGACGTCAACCTCAGCGCCGCGGAGCAATGGTTCAGAATGTCCGGCCCGGTGGCGATGCTCGAGGTCCAGCATCGATTCGCGCAACAATACGTTCATGCGCTGCTGGAGGGCAGCACGGCCGTTGTCCGTGCCGTGCGTCAGTCCGCAGAACAGACGCTCGAGCCACTTGAGCAACGCATGTCCGAGCGAGAGCAACAGCAGCGCCATAATGGCGGCGAGCACGGAACTGCCGAGCGTGTCGCCGACGTGATGGTTCGACAGGTGAAGCTGGTCAGCCCGGACGACAACGTGCGGCATGGGGCGCAGATGATGCGCGAAGCAGATACCGGCCTGCTGCCAGTGGCTGAGGGTGATCGGCTGATCGGAATGCTGACTGACCGCGATGTCGCTGTGCGTCTGGTGGCCGAGGGTCGTGACCCGTCCCAGACCAAGGTCCGGGACGTGATGACAGCGGACGTCCGCTACGTGTTCGAGGATGAAGACCTGGAGCATGTGGCGGAGAACATGGCCGAACAGCAAGTGCGTCGGATGCCGGTGATGAACCGGCAGAAGCGGTTGGTCGGCGTTGTCTCTCTCGGCGACGTGGCAAAAGGACGTCAGTCACCTCTGGCCGGCCGAGCATTGGGCGGAATCGCCCGCCAAGGCGGCCAACATACCGGGGCCTCGAGCAGCAGCGGGAAATCCCAGATGGTCGACCAAGGAAATCTGCCCAAGGACGTTCCAGCGAGCGACCGCGATCGCCAGCGCGAGATAGCTGCGCGCATGGGCGGCACGGGCACCTAGAGGGGATAGCAGATACCACAGGCGGAGTGCTTCAAATTGGGGACCGCCCCCAAGGGCGGCCCTCCCTCTTGCTTTCACTGGCGATCGCGATGGGTGACGCTGCTGGGCGGGGATCGGCTACGCGCTGCTTCAGCCAAATCCGCCTTTTTGTTGACGGTGTGTCGATGACGCGCACGTACGCTTCGTGCGCGATCTCCACCTTCGGTGGAGACAGCGGAGACAGTGGGGACATCTATGATTGCAGCTCAGCACATCGCACCACCGGACGACGGCTTGCGCGCCATGTGGCATGGCCGTGTCTGGCTGAACCCGCCCCATGGAGTGCCCGGCATTGTCGGCCCGTGGATGCACCGCATGGCGCGCTGCAGATGTTCCGGGACTGCCAGCGTGAGCCTGGCATGCTGTTCTGCGTGACATCCGAGCACACCACTTACACGGACGGCGAACTCACCGTCACGGCTCAGGAAATCACCGAACGCTTCGGTGCTTCGATCGAGATTGGCGTGGCCGACAACATCGCCGATGACGAGATATTCCTCGCCATCCCGGACAACAACGCCTACGCGCGCATATTTCTCGATCCAAAGGTGGTGCATTGATGCTTGACGACGAGGGAATTGACCGCACTGAACCGCAGATGCGGGAGATCATGGTGGGCGTGTTCAAGGCGATCGAGGCGCTGGACTTCCTAGGGCCAGCGTGCCGTTCTGACCGGCCTGATGTTCACCATCATCATGGCGAACTCCGAGAATGACATGGGCCGTGCTGATGTTCTGGTGCGCCCCATCGTCAAGGTGCTGCCGCGCTACTGGCGCGACATGAAGCGCTCGAAGATCACGCCGCCATCCGAGCCATTCCATTGAGCGGCCACAGCCGCACCTGCCGCTGTCCAACGTGCCGAGAGGCACGCTGGATCGGCCTGCAGTATTCGCGCGCTCCCAGGCTCAGCGATGAAGAGCTGACGTGGGCCTGGGGTCTGTATGCCGATGAGCACCAGTTCGTCTCGCTGCGCTTGCTGGCCAAAGCGCTGGGCGTGCAGCCCAAGCTGGTGCATGAGAGCTTGCGCGATCGGATCGGCCATCAGTTCCAGCGTATGGCGTTGCGTCGCGGCAGCGGCGGTGATCTATTTGCGCGCGACCGAGGTCGATGACAACGCAGAACATCCTGATGAAGACCGCGCTTCAAGGCAGCGGTTTGTAAGCGTCCACTTCTTCAGGCCACTTGCGGAGGCTTGGATGGTCAATTGCCCCGACGAACGGAACCATTGCGCTTATCTCCAGGGCGGTTGTGACGTAGCGATCCCTCCCGGTACGGAACTTAAGAGACTTCTGAAGCCGATAACGCCGTGGAACGCGCTGTAGCTGTTTGCAAAGCGCCAAGATTGCAGGGGTTTTGAAGCTGACTGGCATCGCCGAATGCGCAAACGTGTTTCGCACACTCCGGATAACATCGAGATTGCGTCTTGTGACATCACCAAAGAGCCAGAGGGCGTGCGCAACACTGATTTTTGCGTCGAATGTATAGAGCGCCCCACGGTCTTCGAACAATTTCGCCTGGGCAGCCTCAACATTGTTGTCGTTGCCCTTGTATCGCGCTAGGCGATTTGCGATCCCGTCCTTCAGCGCATGATCTAGATAAGCTACCAGGACAAGGGCAACAGCACGATCCGAGCCGTGACCTATCTCTTCCAGGACATCAGGCATAAGCTCACGTGTCGGGTGGTCACGCCGTAGCTGCTTCAATGACTGATGCGCCAAGGGCTACCCTCCCGCGCGACGTATTGGTCTCAGTTGCAACTAATCCGCAAATGGCTTAGTTACGGCCATCATCGCGCATAACGTCTCCACCGTCGGTAGACGCCATAAGAGTTGATATGACAAGACGGGGGGCATCAACCGGGGGTGGCGGTTTTTTCGAGACCCTTGCACAAATGTGCGCCCCCCGCTATTCCGAATAACTCTTTGTGGTGCTTCCGACGCTGCCGATGTGGCCTGGGCCCCGCCCGTTTGCAATTTTGTCTGCTCGGTCTCTGCCGATCCTTTCGCCAGTTCGGGATACCGGAAAATTGTCAGAGGTGTCGCTACTGCAAGAGGTGCAGCTAGGGCATAAGATCGAAACCTTCCATTTGTGCAAGTGACTTGCGTGTCACGCCCGGAAGCCATAAGTCCGTAAGGCCTGCGTTCGGCGTGGGAAACCATTCGGGACGTTCTGCCTCGGACTGCCCGCACCGGTGTATAGAATTGTTGGCTTGGCAAGATTTGAAGCTGGGCAAACGCAACAGCGATCACTTTCCTTCGTCGCGTCACCGTGAGCACGACTTTGTCTATCCTCCCCTCGGCCGTTATGAGCAGATCCCTGATCGTAGCGACCCTTTGACCTCGCTCATTAGAGACAGTGGCTCCCATCAGGGCCGAGGCGCGCCAGTCATTCTTGTACTCGCTGGAGTGAACCTGCCGGGACGCTAGCGGCTGTCGCGGCAGTCTCACCAGCATTCGGCGCTGCAGAGTTTTGAGCATTGGAGGGGTGTAAAACAAGAAGTCCAATACAAATAATGCCCGCAAGCAGTTTTAGCTGATTTATTGGATGCCCTTCCGTTCCAGGCTATCGTGTATCTGCTTGGCCTGTGAGCTGGGTTTGGCTGAGAGAAGTAGACACTCCAGGGTTCAGTGCAATGAAAGACCGGCGCCTGAAGTTGCCCCGGTTTCGTGGACACCGGACTATTTGGGTTCGAGGAGTTCACGATGGGCAAGACGAGAGCTGCCTACCCTGCTGAGTTCCGTCGTCAGATGGTCGAGCTGGTTCGGGCGGGCCGCTCGCCGGAGGAACTGGCGTGCGAGTTCGAGCCGACGGCGCAGTCGATCCGGAACTGGGTCGCGCAATCTGCCCGCGACGCCGGAGGCGGCGATGGCGGGCTGACGACGGCGGAACGCGAAGAACTCAATCGCCTGCGACGCGAGAACCGCCAGCTCAAGCTTGAGCGGGAGATCCTCTCAAAGGCGGCCGCCTGGTTCGCTCGGGAGACGAACACGATCCCACCGAAGGGTTCCGGTTCGTGAGCGATCACCAGGCGGACTATCCGATCGCCAGCATGTGTCGGCTGCTGGGTGTCTCCTCCAGTGGCTACTATGCGTGGCGGCAGCGGCGGCCGTCGCGGCGGGCAGAGACGGATGCGGCGCTGCTCGCGGAGATCCATGCGGCGCATGGGGCCTCGCGCGGCATCTACGGCGCGCCGCGCATTCACGCCGAGCTGGCGGCCAAGGGCATTCGTGTTGGCCGCAAGCGCGTCGCGCGGCTGATGTCGGGCGCCGGCCTTGCCGGTGTGTGCCGACGCAAGTTCGTCGTCACCACGGTCAAGGGCGACGTGGCCGTCAGGCGCCGGACCTGGTCGAGCGCAACTTCACCGCAGAAGCGCCGGATCGGCTGTGGGTGGCGGATATCACCTACATCCCGACATGGGCGGGCTTTCTCTATCTCGCGGTCGTGCTCGATGCCTTCAGCCGCCGCATCGTCGGCTGGTCGATGGCCACCACGCTCGCCACGCAACTGGTGCTCGATGCGCTGAACATGGCGCTGGTGACACGGCGACCCAAGCAGGTGATCCATCACTCCGACCAAGGTTCGCAAGCTGGACTCAAATGGTCGTCGCAACACCTTGAAGGAGGAGTTGCGATGACGAGGCGCAGGCGGCGTTCGGATCGGTCTGGTCGGGCCCCATTGTTCTCACCAGGTCGCCCGGTGGTGGCAGGACGAGATGAGCAGCGGCGGTTCTGGGCGGCGATCGCGGTCAGGGATGGCGAGTGAGGATGCTGCGGTCCAAGCTGGTATGTCGCAGGCTGTAGGAACAAGATTGTTCCGAAAGGCAGGCGGCATGCCACCAGCGATGTTTCGGCCATCAGCGAAGCCGCTGTCCGGCCGGTATCTCTCATTTGCGGAGCGGGAGGAGATCGCACTTCTTCGAGTGCAAGGCTGCTCCATGCGGGAGGTTGCGCGCCGGCTCGGACGAACAGCTTCAACGATCTCGCGAGAGCTGCGGCGCAACGCTGCGACCCGAAGCGGCGGCCTGGAGTATCGCGCGACGACAGCGCAGTGGCATGCCGAGCGATCTGCTCGTCGCCCAAAGCAGGCGAAGCTTGCGCTCAACGCGGCATTGCGAACCTATGTGGAGGAACGATTGGCAGGGATCGTCGTCGCTCCGAGTGGGGCTCCTGTTCCCGGCCCGGCTGTGCGCTGGAACGGCCGCCGGCATGGACCGCGGAAGCATCGGCGGTGGGCAAACGCCTGGAGCCCGGAGCAGATTGCTCGCCGCCTGCCGGTCGACTTCCCGGACGATGAGACCATGCGCATCAGCCATGAAGCCATCTATCAAGCGCTGTTCGTTCAAAGTCGTGGCGCATTGCGCCGCGAGCTGACGGCCTGCTTGCGTACCGGGCGGGTGTTGCGGATGCCGAGAGCGCGGACGCGCGGGCGGGGCAAGACCTTCATCTCTCCCGAGATCATGATCAGCCAACGTCCGGCGGAGGCAGTTGATCGCGCCGTGCCGGGCCACTGGGAAGGGGACCTCATCCTGGGCCTTGGCAGTTCCGCAATCGGCACCTTGGTGGAGCGCATGACGCGCTTCACTCTGCTGCTGCACCTGCCGCGCATGACGGACCATGGCCACGACGCTCGCGTGAAGAACGGACCCGCACTCGCCGGACATGGTGCCGAGGCGGTGTGCGACGCCATTACACGAACGATCATCACCTTGCCTGAGCAACTGCGTCGGTCGCTGACTTGGGATCAAGGAGCTGAGATGGCTCAGCACGCACGCCTGAAGATCGACGCTGGCATCCAGGTCTATTTCTGCGATCCTCACAGCCCATGGCAGCGCGGCACCAACGAGAACACCAACGGACTGCTGCGCCAGTATTTTCCAAAAGGCACCGATCTCAGCATGCATAGCGCCGACGAGATTGCGGCCGTAGCGGCCACGCTCAACTCCCGGCCTCGAAAGACGCTTGCCTGGAAAACGCCGGCAGAGGCGCTTGACCAATTGCTTATATCGGCCATGTCAAGCGACGTCCGGAACTGACCCCCGTGTTGCCTCAGGAGGATGTTATCGTGGCTTCGGATGTCGCCTGTCCGGACCCAGATCCAGATCGCATTCCTTGGTGAGATCAAGAGGACCATTCCTTGGAGCCGACCTGCCTCCGGCAGAGCGCCGCGCGCAGGTCTTGTCCAGGATGCCGCTTGCGGCACCGGCGCGCAGCGCCGGCTCGTCCTGGACGAGACCGAGCACGGCGCTATGCTTGTCCAGGTTGGGCCACCAGCATCGTCGAAAACGGTGCCGCCGCTGAGGCAATGCGGGGTCCGTTTGCAGTGTCGCCCGATAGGCCAACAAAGATCGTGTTGCGACGATCAATTGAATCCGCCCAATACACCTCGATCGAGTTCGGCCAGCGCTGCCGCGAGGCTGGCGTGCGTCCCTCGATGGGCTCGGTCGGCGATGCGTATGACAACGCCATGTGCGAGAGCTTCTTCGCCACCCTCGAATGCGAGCTGCTCGATCGCTGGCGGTTCAAGACGCAGGCCGAGGCGAGACAGCGCGGTCTTCGCGTTCATCGAAGGGTTCTACAATCCGCGACGCCGTCACTCATCGATCGGCTATCTCTCACCGATCGACTACGAACGCCGCCATCATGCAGCCGCTGTCGTTCCCGACGCGCATCAGCCTGCCGCCGTGCTCGCGGCCGTCAAGGACAAGCCCTGCGGGCGGCCGCAAGAAGCGGCCGTCCTTGACCGCCGCTGCGCCCGACAACCGCGACATTGCGCGGGTCGGGACGAAAGAATGGCTCCGCGGGGGGCCGAACCAAAGAATGCCACCAAACAGGAGGACAGCATGCCGTCAGATCACATAGCGTGATCCCAAGCTCTCACCTCTCCATGAAACCGGGGCAGGTCCAGCCCTCTGCTTGCAACGATCTTCTGGCGAAGGGGGCCTTGCCCGTACTCAATGAGCCCCTAAATGCTAACCTGGTGCAGATTTGGTCGCGATCTCAAGATCAAACTGATGTTGCCCCGCTGTTCGTGGACGCGGAATGATGGAGGTTTGAGGTATCCACGATGGCGAGACCTCGGCGCCGTGTCCCGCGAGGTTGCGCGCGACAGTGGAACTGGCAATCACGTGGGCGCAAGCGAGTGCACGGATGCCCGACAGCGGTGCGGGTTGGGTCGGGCGTCCACGGCACGGGCGCGCTGTCGCCGACCTTGATCCACTAACGGGGCCGTGGCGACGGCCTGCGATGGATGCCCATGATCATCCCACCTCGCTAACCCGCTGTTCGAGGTCGGCGCTGTCGAAGGTGCGGATTCTGGTGGTGATCGAGGCGGGGTCGGGCGCCGCGTCGATGACGCGCAGGAACCCCACGAAGTGGTGCGCGGGGGCGAGCTCCCGACCAAGCGGAACCGCTGGGTGCAGTATTTGGCCAGCAAACCATGTCGGCAACGCTCTACGGTGATGCATGGAATGCTTTATTGATGATCTCAACGAGCAACAGGGATCGCCAAGGCCGCAAGCGATTTCCTCGTTTTGCCTTGCTCGGATACGGTCGCATTCGGATCGTCTTTCCACACGTCCCAGACTCCGCCAGCAAATCGAACTCAATATCTGCGCGGGCATCTGTCCTTCAGACAGTCATTGCCGATTCCCTGCTATACGCGACGCGAAGCGAAGGACTGAGCCTCTTGCAATGCAGCAGCAATAGCCAATAACCGTGCACATGGTCGTGAAATTAGCAGTCAGCGCGGTGCTGGCGATGAGCCCAAAATCCCAGGGTTAGGCCATGCATCCCGATCCTGTCCGCCTGCAATCCATTGCGGGTGGCCATCGGCGGAGATCAGGGCAGACATGCCGGAGAACCTGATGATAAGATCCAGTCAACTCCACGACACTGGGTCGCAGTTGAACGCTGAGTGATTGCATGAACTTTCTGACCACCTTTCCCGAATCCGTTTATCCGACAAGTCGCCTGGCCGAGACGATCGAGACAGACACATTCGACATAGAGTTGGCTCAAGCGCTTATGTGGATGTCGCAGGCCGCCTACGAAACCACGGCCCAAAACTCCCAGGTCTGCGGCGAACAAAAACTGCAGCGTATTCTGGATCGATGGGGTTTCGCGTATCGTGCGAGGCTCAGTCAGGGCGGAACGAGGGCACTCTTTGCCGAGAGCAACGCGACCGTCGTTGTTGCATTCGCGGGCACCGATCCTGCGGTGGCTGCCAGTTGGATCACGGCTTTCAATCTTCGCACCACTTCCGACGGTATGCACCGTGGCTTCGCTGAGGGCGTCGAGGGCGTCCGGCCCGCTCTGGTCCGCAGCGCTGGAAGGGACCACCAAACGCATATTCCTGGTTGGCCACAGTCTCGGGGGCGCTCTGGCGGTCGTGGCAGGCTGGCACCTCACTGGCGACGATCAAGCACCGGAGAGCTGGGTTTCGCGCGGCAGAACCGATGTCGGGCGCATCGCTGGTGTCCTCACCTTCGGCATGCCGCGAGTTAGCAATGAACTGTTCGCAACGGCTTACAGGTCGCGCGGCTTGTGGCAGAAGACGGCACGCCTGGAATACGGCAGCGACCTCGTCCCATTGCTCCCCGCCGCTCGGACGGCGCAGTTCGCCTTTCGCCACGTCGGCCCCGCGCTTCATTGCCCGCACGGCAGTCAATTTAAGGACTTCGCTGCCCCCGCGCAACGATCCGGATGACCCGATAACCCTGCAAAACTGGAGGAGATACTCGGCATCAACGATGGCCAGACGTTACGCTGGGGCCGCATCCTGGACCACGGCGTTCCTCGTTCGCCCGCCGGTGGCGCGGCCACGCTGATCATCGACAAGCTGCCTTACTTCTTGCGGGAGCATTTGCAAGACTGTTATCTCGAAGCCCTTGGCTGGTCCTTCACACGCCCCGCCACCTCCCGAAATTCCATCGGCGCCGACGATGCAGACGCGTTCGTGCACGCATCGGAGGCCCACTTCGAGGAAACCGGCAGTGGCCTTACGTGGCTGATGCGCCGACTGTTCCTCGGTGATGGCTAAACAGGTGCGAGGAGTGACAAGTGATGGCGCACTCCGCGCGATGGTCGGCATTGGCACCGCGATCCTCGTCGTCGTCGCTCTGGACGCCGCGGAGCCGGTTTTCGCGCCACTGACTTTCGCGCTGTTCATCATCGCTATCGTGTGGCCTTTGCAGCCGCTGCAGGAGCGGCTGCCAAAGCTTGTCGCCCTCGCGATCAGTATGCTCGCGACCATCGTGGTGATCGGCGCATTCGCCTGGACAATCACCTGGGCACTTCAACAGGGTGGGTCGCTATATCGTCGCCGACGCTGCCCGATTCCAGCTACTCTATAACCAGATAACCGATTGGCTCGAAGGGCATGGCATCGTGGTCGAGAGCCTTTGGGCCGAGCATTTCAATGTGGGATGGGTGCTGCGGGCCTTCCAGGAGATCACAGCAAGGATAAACGGCACGCTGAGCTTTTCGTTCATCGTACTGATCTACTTCATTTTGGGCCTGATGGAAGTCGACGATGCGGCGCGCAGGCTCCGTGGCATGAAGAATAAGGAGGCCGGACGCGCGTCCTGTTGCCGGCGGCTCCCGTGACCGCTGCGAAATTTCGGCGATACCTTCTGGTCCGCTCTCTGATGAGCGTCGTGACGGGTTTTCTGGTGTGGGGTTTCATCTCGCTCTGCGGACTTCCGCTTGCGCAGGAATGGGGCGTGATCGCCTTCGCGCTCAATTACATCCCGTTCATCGGCCCGCTTATTCGCAACTGTTCTGCCAACGTTCTTCGCCATCGCGCAGTTCGAAGCCTGGCAGAACGCAATGCTGGTCTTCGGGTGCTCTCAACCTCATCCAGTTCTTTGTCGGCAGCTGCCTTGAACCGCGAATCGCGGGCAGCATCCTTTCGATGTCGCCGTTCATGGTACTGTTCGCGGTGTCTTTCTGGACCTTTCTATGGGGCATCGCCGGCGCGTTCATCGGCGTCCCCATCGTGATTGCGATCCTGACCATCTGCGAACAGCATGCGTCGAGCCGCTGGGTGGCCGAACTCTTCGGATCGCCCGCCGTCCGCGCGGGACTAATGGGCGCCTGCCAGGAGACACCGTTGACCCCGATCCTCGATCCGCGAAACGGCGATATCGAGGATGATGCTGCCAGTACCAAGCGGCGATCGTTGTTCTCCTTGACGGGCACCCTGCTCGCGGAGATCAGCCTGCCAAAGCTCGTGATCGCCTGGATGATGTTGATTGGCTTTCCAGGCCTGCTGCTCGGAGCGGCGCCGCTCCTCGTGTCGCTCTGGATCGCCGCGATTGTCGCTAATGCAGCGAACATCTTCACCGAAATTCTGCCGGCACTGCTGCTGCCGCTGCTCAGTGGTGATTGGCTGGTTCGCCGGCCGGCCATTGCTGCGGCTCGCCGAAAGCAGCTTCTGGTCATTGAATGCGCTGGCCGTTCAGCCCGCCTATATCGTGTTTCGAGAAGGACATTCGGCATCTTGCCGAGGCGCTGCGGGCGTCGCGGATGAGCGATGCCCGACGCGGCTCCTTGCGCCGGCGCCGCGGCGGCGTCGGGCCTGCTGATGTTTGGGCTGGGGTTCGGCATCGTCGTCTTCGTATGGCCCGCTGACCCGGTGGATGGGCAGCGTGTCGGATCTCACGTCACTGCATTCGCTCGTGCCGTTATACTGGCCAACAGTGTAGTAGTTATCTGTGGATATTTTGCGACGGCGGCGCTCATCTGGGGCATTGCCGATGCGACGATGGACCAGCCGCGGGATTTGCGCTTTGCCGCGGCACGGCCAGCGGCAGAACCTGGCGCGTTGCTCACTTGTCGGACATCCACACCGTCGGCGAGCGCTATGGATTTCGTATCGAGAGCGGACGATCGGGCGCGCGCGGCAACGAACGGCTGGAGATCTTGGCGCGATTGGAGGAGATCCATGGAGCGCACCCGCTTGACGTGGTCCTGATAACGGGAGACCTGACCGATGCCGGCCGATCCGCCGAATGGGCCGAGTTTTTCGCTGCTTTGGCTGCGTACCCGCGGCTTGCGGAACTTTATCGCCCTGCCGGGCAATCACGATGTCAACGTGGTGGACCGCGCGAGCCCTGCTCGAATGGACCTGCCGACGAGCCCTATGAAGCGGCTGCGCCAGATCCGGACGATGTCCGCACTGGAATGCTGCAAGGCGCGCGGCTCCATATTGTGGACAGGAGTGGTCGGTTAAGCTCGGCGGCACCTTGGCGGATGCGCTGACGGCGCGGCCGCCGACTTGGCCGCCTTCGCGGACAACGGATCGGTGCCCTGTCGAGATCGTTGGCCGGGCTGTGGGACACGATCTTCCCCATGGTCATGCCACCGCGATACGGACGATGGCTTGGGGTCATCGTGCTGAACTCCAATGCCGAGACACATTTTTCGTTTACCAATGCGCTGGGCCTGGTATCGGCCGAACAGGCTCGCGGCCTTCCGGACTGCCACTGTTCAATACCCGCGCGCCTGCTGGATCGTGGCTCTGCATCACCACGTCATCGAATACCCTCAACCCGCAAAGGCATTGTCGGAGCGTATCGGGACGGCGCTCATCAACGGCACTTGGTTCGTGCGCCGGCTACAGCATCTCGCCCATCACGCGGTGATCATGCATGGTCATCGGCATGTCGATTGGATCGGAGAGTGCGGAGGCCTCCAGATTGTATCCGCGCCGTCGCCGGTCATGGCGGCAACCGATTACCTGGAAACCTATTTCTACGTGCATACTCTTGCCATTGGACGGATGGGCGGCTCGGCTGCTGACGCCTGAGCGGATCAGTGTGCGCGGGCAGCAGGTCACAGCGCAAGCATGGATGTAATGCTCTGAGGAAGGCGAAGGATCGATCAGGGCACGGTGCGGATCCGGGTGACCTATTGCTGCGCTCGGACTGAAGCTCTCGCCAATCGTGCGGACCTGCGGCGGGATCGCGTCCCCCTTAGTGTCCGTCCGGCGACTTCGCGATTCATTTGGATCGGTTAGCGGCTGGCAGATTGAGCGCTTGATCCGGCTCGATCGGGTCTGATTCGCTGTGTGGCACCCAATCGCGAGGTGCCCCGGTGTGGACGACTGAGATCCGCCATCGCTATGACCGCGACAAGCTGCGTTATCTGAGCGATCTTACCGATGCGGAGTGGCACTTGATCAAGCCATTGATCCCGCCCGCCAAGCGCGGGGGTGGCAAGCGCACGACAAACATGCGGCGAGGTGATCAATGGCATGATGTATGTGCTGAGCACCGGCTGCCAGTGGCGCTACATCCCAAAGGACCTGCCACCGCGTAGCACGGTGAACGGCTATTTCTGCCTGTGGGGTTGGGACGGCACGTTGGAGAAGATCCATCACGCGCTCTACGTCATGCCGCGAACAAGCTGGACGTGAGGCTAGTCCCACGGCCTGCGTCATCGATAGCCAGAGTGTGAAAAGCGCAGAAAAAGGGGCTCTGGCATCGACCCGCATGGCTTCGATGCCGGCAAGCTGATCAAGGGAAAGAAGCGCCACGTTCTCGTCGATACGTTGGGCCTGGTGCTGCACACGCTGGTGACCTCCGCCGACGTTCAGGACCGCGACGCGGGTGCCCTGTTGTTGTCCACTCTGTTTGGGCAGTTCCCGTTCTTGCGCAAGCTATTCGCCGACAGCGCCTATACAGGATCGGTCTTCCGGGATGGCGCTGCCAAGGCGATGCGCAGCCTGGCCGTCGAAATCATCAAGCGAAGCGATCGTGCCAAGGGCTTCGTCGTCGAACCCAAGCGCTGGATCGTCGAACGCTCCATCGCATGGCTCAATCGATGTCGCCGCCTCGCCAAAGATTGGGAAAATCGCAATCACAATGCACTCGCCTTCCTCCGCCTTGCTTCAATCCGCCTCATGCTCAGAAGGCTCTGTAATCCCTCATAAGGTCTTCGGACGGACTTTAGCCCCCAGGTGCAAGTCCCAGTAGATGTCCCGGTAGTAATCGAGATAGTGCCGCATAAGCGGCCGACCGGCGAATTTTCGGTCGAGCAACACGTCGAAGAATGTGGCTACCTTGTCCTGATACAGCGGGCAATACAGGTCTGGCGTGCAGCGGATATGTAGATCCGCTTGCGAAGATTGCTGTCGCCACGTTTCTCGAGGCGCTGGAGAAACACCGTGACCTGTCAGCGAACAATCTTCGCACACAGCCAAGAGAGGGCAGCTACTGTCGCGCGCGAGGTAGAACTGAAGCCGCTGGTCCTGCCGTCGTTCGCTGACCAGTTCATTTCCCAGCGACAAGACGAATGGCACGCCGGCGGGTGCTTCCAGCGACAGCTTGTCTGTCTGAACAGTCGTGGCACGCCCGCCAATCGTGATAACCCAATGATCGATTGGATTGCGTCGTATAAGCGGCTTCGTTCGAGTAACGCGGATCGCGGGAGCAGTGACCCGACTGATCGCAAGGCCATCCAAATTCCAGTTCTGGCTCTCTGCCGGGAACCCCGCAACGATCGGTTGCAGAGGTTGCACACTGAAGACGGTGTCGAACCAGAAGCGCCAGGCTTCGAGTTGCTCCTGCGGTGGTAACGAGCGGGTAGTAAACGTCTCAGGGGTCATCCTTGATTGCTCCTCGGCGCCAATGTCGGGTGCAGCAGGTCGTCCCTTGAATGCTTCGTCAGCGGTCGCGAATTGGACCCGAGCCTCGGCTAATCGCTGGTTGGGAGTATTGGAGTGTCTGATTCTCGGCGAAAGCGCAGCTATCTAATAAGCGCGTCTCGCCGCAGGTTTCCGGGTTTCCGTAATAACGCACAGCTTGTGGGGAGCTACCCAAGGCGCCCGGCCCCACACCTCGACCGGCACCGCGAGGTTCCGTATGACAATTTGTCAATCGCTGCTCAATGCAAGTCACGCATCAGCGCACCGCTGCTGCAACGCCAGCAGGGCCCGCCGAAAATGGCCCGTCATACCGATCCAAGCGGATCGTGCGCGAGGGGCGCCGCCTGTGGGGCCAGGATCTCGAAGGGCCGTTCCAGATGCGCCGGCGGCGCTGTCGTCAAGCTCCGGGCCGCCGCCACGAGGGCCAACACGATGGCTGCCGCGGCCATGAAGTAGAGGACGCCGTCAATATCGAAACGCGCCATGAGGCCTGTGCCGATAAGCGGGCCGATAACTGAGCCGACGCCGCTCACCAGGATGAGCCGACCGCTGACCACCACCACTTTATCTGCCGGCATGCGATCATGGGCCTGGGCAACGCAGACGGGGTAAAGCGTCGACATGAAGCCGCCCAACAGGGCTGCCGCGGTCAGGATGATGGGCAGGAAGTGCGGCAGAAGCGCCAGCGCGAGAGCGGTGCTGGCAATGCCGAGGGACAGTAGGGCCAAAACTATGCGCCGGTCATAGCGATCGGAAAGGCGCCCGACCGGTACCTGAAATGCAAGGCCGCCTAGCACAGCCACGAGCATGAACAGCGCGATCGTCGACACCTCGATGCCCTCGCCCTGCATCCAAGCCGGGACGAGCGCGTAGAACGCGCTGCTGACGAGTCCACTGATCACGCAGCCGGTAACCGCTACGGGCGCCGCACGCGAGAGCTGCCCATAGGGAAGTGGTGGCGCAGCGGTCGTTCGGGGCTGCTCGGCCCTGGTTGTGCTCACCATCGCCAACGCGACTGCAAATAGCACGACGATCACGTTGAATGGTGCGGCCGTCTCGATCTCGGAACGGCCAATCAGGAGCTGTCCCAGGGCAAGGGCCAGGAACGTGCCGACCATATACATCGAGAACACCCGTCCGCGCTCTGATGACTGGGCCTTGGCATTGAGCCAACTCTCGGTGGTGACAAAGATCCCGGAGCAGCCGAACCCGATGACCCCGCGCAGCACCAGCCACGGCAGTGCCCCGACCCAGAGGGGCATGGCTGCGGTCGCGGCGACCACAAGGCCTCCAAAGGCGGCGTAGGCGCGGATGTGCCCGATCCGCTCGATAATCCCTCCGCAGCTCACCGCGCCCAGCGTGAAGCCGGCGAAGTAACTGCTGAGCACCACACCAGCCAAGGATGCACCAAAGTCCTCGCTCGCAACCCGCAAGGAAATGAAGGTGCCGAAGAAGCCGTTGGCCAGCTGGATGGCGCTGGTGGCAATTACCAGCGTTCCGATTTGTGCACGCATGGCGCCCTCGTTACATGAGTCCAAACTGCCTGGGAAGTCGCAGTAATCGCTTACACCAATCCTCAGAGGTCTAACCGACAGTGCCCAGGCGTCTAGCGAGTGATATAATCTTACAGGTTCGCTCAACGACGGGCGTTTCAGCCTTGCAGCAATGACCGGCACTGCAAGACCCGGTTCGACAACCAGTTGTGTCGCATGAACTGCCAGACCTTTCCTTAGAGTTCATCCGGGACATTGGGTTTGCGGACTCAGTTTTCTGAGTATGAGGCGGATGGAAGCCCAGCGCAGGAAGAATGCGCCTGGTGCGGTCCAGGCATCCCAGTCCCTAGCCAACCGACGGCACCGTGAGAGCCAGGCGATGGTGCGTTCGACGAGCCAGCGTTTGGGCCAACTTGCCCGCATCGGAGCGCTTGACGATCTCGATGTTGATCTGCCGACAGACACGGCGCAGTTCCCGCTGAAACGTAACAGCGTGCCCTCAGCCGCACAGCACCATCGCGATCCTGTATGTCCGCGGCATGCACGATGGCACACAGGAGCAGACCTTGCGTATCTACCAGGAGGTGGCGGTGCTTGCCTTTGGTCCTCTTGCCCGCGTCATGACAGCACGGGTCGATCGAGCGCGCCCTTTTTCCGCACTCTTTACGCTCTGGCTGTCGATGATCGCCGCTGTGGGACTGGCCTCCCAGCCAGCCAATTCGCGGCATCGCACATAGAGTGCATGATGAATGTCCGGTCATCATCCCAGCGACGCAGATAGTCATTCACCGTGCTGCGCGGTGGCAGGCCTTTCGGCAACGCCGCCCACTGACAGCCGGTGCTGAGGATGTACATGAACCCGTTGACCACTGCCCGCACGTTCGCGGTTCCCTTAGTGTCCGTCCGCAGACTTTCCGAGTCATCTATAGCATTTTTACGCCTGCTGGAATCGTTAGGGGCTTCCGAAACGTGCCAAAGGCGCTGACGCGGCGCCGGACGGCGGGGGAGACCACGGTGCGCCCGGGGCGCGGCCACAAGCCGCCGAAGCTGGCGCCATTCTACACGGCTATCCGCGCGTATGTTGCCGAACGGGGTGATACAACGATCGCAACACTGCGGGCGTGGTTGTTGGCGACGCACCAGGGTTCGGCGAGTGTCGGGCTGATCTGGCACACGTTGAAGCTGCTTGGCCTGTCGCTCAAAACGTATGGCCCGCCCCGTCTGCAAGCCTCCGTCATGCCGGATATTTCTAGTCATCCTGAAATTGCTGCTCTAAGGGTGGTTGTCGCGGTGTCGCGAGGTGCCGATTTCAGGCCAGACGAGTTTCAGGCGGGCGTTTTGCGACGCCCTGATTGGAGCGAGTTCCAAGACACGATTTTGCAGCCGTTTGCACGGCCCGGAAACCAGAGGCGGCGGAGCCGGCTCTTCGTGGCCCTGAACTCAGTCGAGATGATCTTCTGCGTCCCGTCGCACCTCATGGCGTTCTTTCCCGAGACCGAAGATGACGCTCTACTGGCGGCGGATCAGCGTGCCTCGCGGCGGCTAGCAACGCACTTGAAGCGCTAACAGACTATGGTGCATTGTTTTTATTCGATGACACTTCCCATCGTCGGCGCCGCGCCAGCGCGAGCGTCCTTGTGGATCTTGCCGTCCTTCATGATGACCACGAGGTTCTTATCCGGTTCGGCGAGCAGATTGAGGTCCTGGAGCGGATCGCCGGCCACCACGAGCAGGTCTGCGTAGGCACCGGCCTCGATGACCCCGAGCTTTCCCGGGTAAGGATTGCGCGGACCCGACAGCGCCAGCAGCTCGGCGTTGCCGGCCGTCGTCATCCTGAGAGCCTCGGCGTTGCTGTACCAGCGCGACATATGGGTCAGCAGCACCCCTTGCCGCTCGGCGACTTCAGATGAGAAGAGCAGGTCGCTTCCCCACGCCGTCTTGATCCCGTGCTTCTTGGCGTATCCGTACATGGTGGGAGTCCCGGCCAGCACCTGCAGCAAGTTGATGCGGCTTTGGCCGGTCATCGGCGCGTTGTCGGTCTCGTCGATGAACGGCTGGGTGCTGAGCCACACGCCCTTGTCCGCCATCAGCTTCGCGGTCGCCTCGTCCATCAGGTGACCGTGCTCGATGCACTGGACTCCGGCGTCGATCGCCCTTTGGATGGCGGCCGGCGGATAGGCGTGCACCGCGACATAGGTGTTGCGATCGGCGGCCGCTTCGACGCCGGCGTGCAGCTCCGGGACGGTGAATGTCACCATGTCCAGGGTCGTACGCGGCGAGGCGACCCCGCCGCCGCCAATCATCTTTATCTGCGAGGCTCCGAGGAACAGCTGCTCGCGCACACGCAGGCGCACCTCGTCGACGCTGTCCGCGATGGCAGCGGCGCCGGTGCTTTCGAGTTGGCTCTGAGGGCCGCCGGGGCTTCTTGGAACATCCGAATTCATGCGCATGTCGCCGTGGCCGCCGGTTGTGGTGATCACCGCCCCGCACGGATAGATGCGAGGACCGACGGCCAGCCCGGAATCGATCGCCTTCTTCAGCGGGAAGGAGGGTCCGCCCAGATCCCGTACGGTCGTGAAGCCCCGCATCAGGGTCCGCTCGGCCTGGGCGCTGGCGGAAAGGAAGACGAAGCCGATGTCGGCCGTCAGCAGCTGCGCCGGGTTCAGGCTGGCGAACATCACGTGCCAGTGCGCGTCGATCAGGCCAGGCATCAGCACGCGCCCGCCGCAATCGATCAACCGCGCGCCCTCAGGCGCGCCCTGGCCGGACCCCGCGACCTGTTTGATCCGTCCGTCCTCGATCCGCAGGCTCTGGCCGCCGCGCAAACCGAGGGATTTGCCGTCGAACAGCTGGAAGTTAGTGATGACGGTCGGCGGTGCGGCCCGCGTCGCCTGCGCGCTCGCCCTGGGCGCGAAACCGAGGCCGGCAAGCGCGCCGGCCGCGCCTGCGAGCATACCGCGGCGAGAAAGCTCCCGCGTGATCCGTCGACCCGCGGATCGAACCGTCGGTTGGCAGCAAAGGCAGCCCGCCGCGCCCGCGTCGGCCACGCCATCCGCAACGCAAGTAAACAACTGCGATCTCACTGCCGGAGAATGACCCTTGCCGACTTCCCGAGTATCATTGGCTCAATGCGTAGCTCGGGAAACGCCGTCCCGCTCGCCCCAACCTGTACCAGAGAGGAGGACTGGGTCAATCAGGCGGAACACCTAGACGCCCGGGTGGCCAAGGCCCCGAGGGGACTGGCGCGCGTTGGAGACTCGAAGTCGGGGGAAAGGCGCGCCTCAACCTAGGCCGCAGCCTCGCTCACAGCAAAACCACACTTTCCGAAGGTCGGCTGTGGGGCGAGTGCGGTCATCGGCCCGGATGGCTAGTATCAACCAATCCGGCCCGATGAGCCGAAACCGATTCGTGACACAGTCGGTGCGCTGACATTGTAGAGCCGTGCCATCTCGGCTGCCGTCTTGCGGCCTGAGAAGACGCTTTCAGCGATCTCGCGGCGTTTTTGGCAGCATCTAGTTTCTTCCGCCGCCGACACGCCCTTCGGCACGAGCTGCGGCGAGACTGGCCGAGGTCCGTTCCCGGATCATGGCGCGCTCGAACTCCGCCAAGGCGCCGACCATCTGCATCATCATGCGCCCGGCCGGCGTGATAATCTCGAGCTGCGGTCGGCAGAGCAGCCGACGACCTAAGCGTCGAGCAGCCCCGCGGGCGCTCAGTCACTCTTGTTGGCATGCTCACAACGCCTGATCCTAAAACAGGTCTCATCACCGGGAGGACGGCCGATGAACAAGGATGAGCTGACGAACTGGGCGCTCGAGAACGGCTGGCGGATGATCGCGAGCTGTCCGAGCCTGACAAAGCCATCCTCGCCGAAGGAGGCGATAGTACGGATGGTGCTCAAGGCGACTGTTGCGAACCTCGAAGTCAAGAAGCCCGCCGGGAAATGGGAGAAGGTCTCCGGCCAAAGCTATGAAAAAATCCGGCCCGACCCCGACACAGGGCTACCCCTGGGCCTCGGCCTCGAGACCATTCCAAGCTTCACGATGCTCATGCGGGAGAACAAGGACCAAATGGCCTTCGCCAGGATGACCGGGGCGGCGAAAACCTAGCTAGCGGATCGACGAACGCCAGGGTAGTCCTCGACGGGGCCTCCGGGAACTCCGCTTTGGGCCCGAGCTTGCCCACATGTTCACTGGCCTCGCGCCGTCCTTCGCCCACCATTTAATCCAAATCCGTGGCCATGCCGTCGACATCCGCCCAACAAGACCGGGAAGTGCTCGCCGGCTATCGTCGAGCGGGTGACCTTCCACAATGCCGAGACCGGCTTCTGCGTGCTGCGGGTCAAGGCCCGCGGGCATCGCGACCTCGCGACCATCGTTGGCCATGCGGCCACGATCTCGGCCGGCGAATGGATCACGGCGTCTGGTGACTGGGTCAACGATCGCACCCATGGCCAGCAGTTCAAGGCGCGCTTCATGCGCACGTCAGTTCCGAGTTCGGTCGAGGGGATCGAGACGTATCTGGCGTCCGGCATGATCCGCGGCATTGGTCCGGTCTATGCCAGGAAGATGATCAAGGCCTTCGGAGAGAAGGTGTTCGACATCATTGAGGCCGAGCCGGATCGGTTGCGTGAGGTCGATGGCATCGGCCCTGTCCGGGCGCGGCGCATCATCGCTGCCTGGGCGGAGCAGAAGATCGTGCGCGAGATCATGGTCTTCCTGCACAGCCATGGCGTCGGCACGGCACGCGCCGTTCGGATCTACAAGACCTACGGCGCCGATGCCATTCAGGTCATGACCGAGAACCCGTATCGGCTGGCCCGCGACATCCGCGGGATCGGCTTCAAGACCGCCGACGCGATCGCCATCAGGCTCGGCATCGAGAAGACAGCGATGATCCGGGTCCGCGCGGGGATCTCGTATGCGCTCACCGAGGCGATGGACGAAGGCCACTGCGGCTTGCCCACCGAGGAATTGGTGCCGCTTGCCCCGAGTTGCTGGAGATCCCGGATGAACTGGTCTTGACGGCGCTCGACCTCGAACTCGCCGACGGAACGGTGGTCGCGGACAAGGTTGAGGGAACTGCCTGCATCTTCCTGGGCAGCCTATACCAGGCGGAACAGGTTGTGGCCGAGCGACTCCTTCGTCTGATGGATGGACCTTTGCCCTGGCCCTACATCGACACGGAGAAGGCGCTGCCCTGGATCGAGCGGAGGACCGGCTTGGCGCTCGCCGAAAGCCAGACTGCGGCTTTCGATTGGCCCTGCGATCGAAGGTCCTGGTCATCACCGGCGGACCGGGCGTCGGCAAAACCACCATCGTCAACGCCATTCTGCAAATCCTGGCGGCCAAAGGAGTCCAACTCCTGCTCTGCGCGCCGACCGGCCGAGCCGCCAAGCGGATGACGGAAGCCACTGGCTCAGAAGCCAAAACCATTCACCGGCTGCTTGAGGTCGACCCGAAGACCGGCGGCTTCAAACGCGGCAGCGATCACCCGCTCGAATGCGACCTGTTGGTCGTCGACGAGACGTCGATGGTCGACATGCTGCTCATGCAGGCACTGATGAAGGCGACTCCTGACCAGCCGCGCTGCTGATCGTTGGCGATATCGACCAGCTTCCCTCCGTTGGCCCAGGACAGGGGCTTGCCGACATCATCGACTCCTTCGCCGTGCAGGTGGTGCGGTTGACCGAGGTCTTCCGCCAGGCTGCGCTAAGCCGGATTATCACCAGCGCGCACCAGATCAATCGGGGAGCCATTCCCGACTTTCCAAACCCCAGGGGGACAGCGATTTCTACTTCGTGCAAGCCGACGATCCGGAGAACGCGGTGCCGAGGATCGTCGAGCTGGTGAAGACGCGCATTCCACAGCGCTTCGGTCTCAATCCGATCCGCGATATCCAGGTGCTCTGCCCGATGAACCGCGGCGGCGTCGGCGCCCGCTCGCTGAACATCGGGCTCCAAGCTGCTCTGAATCCGGCTGGCGAGCGAAAGGTGGAGCGTTTTGGCTGGACTTTCGCGCCCGGCGACAAGGTCATGCAGATAGAGATGACTACGAGAAGGAGTTCTATAATGGCGATATCGGCTACATTGACGATGTCAGCCCGACTTGGGCGAACTGACCGTCAGTTTCGACGAGCGCCCCGTTACGTACGGCTTTGGCGAACTCGACACACTTGTGCCAGCGTACGCCGCGACAATCCACAAGCCAAGGTTCCGAATATCCCGCTGTCGTCATCCCCGTCCTCACCCAGCACTACGTGATGTTGCAACGCAACCTGCTCTACACCGGAGTGACACGTGGGAAGCAACTGGTCGTGCTGGTTGGACAAAGGAAGGCGGTCGCTATTGCTGTGCGCAACGTGTCGGGGCGGCGGCGTTCGGCCGCAGCAACCTGTTGAACAGGAGCCCGGCGTGTCGGCTGGGCGCGCTGGCGCCGTTCTCGTTCCCGGGCCATTCCCGATTCATGTCGATCAAATCAACGCCTCTGCCCGAATTAGGCCATCTGCGTTGCATGCCTTCCATGGCCGGGCGGGACACGTCCGCGACCGCCATCACCGTGCCCGACATCACCGTGGGATCGAGCTGGTTCATCACGGTCTGGACCGTATGCACGGAACTCATCTCGTCGCCGTGCACACCGCTGACCAGAACGACGCGCTTGCCCGAGTTGGCCCCCTTGGCGACCGTCACGGACACATACCAGTACTGTCCGGTGGGCATCTGAACGCCCTGAAAATACAAAAGGTGCTTCTGCCCGGGCTCTAGGTCGTTGACGTCGAGCGCGCTGACGACCTTTTTTCCCTGGATTGTGTCGCCGGTATAGACCGTTGCTGATGGCGCACCTGGCGCCGGGCTGACAGAGTTCTGGGCGTTCGCAGAACCAGCATTGACCACGAGAGCAGCCGATGCGCCGATCGTTGCAATTGATGCGATCATGAAACGCGGCGATCGAGACGTTCTTCTGGGTTGCTTGGCATGATTGAGGTTCCTAACCGTGTGAAAACGACGTCTCGGACAGCAGTATACACGTCGATTGTAAATCGATCCCCTTCATGCGTAACCGCTGCCGACCCTCGCGGGCTTGCGATTGCGCCGCGTCGTTCGGCAAGGCCCATAGAGGGCGCGAGTACGATGTTGATGAACTCGAAGGGTTGACCTTTCCGGCCATTGGATAAGCCTGGGCCGATTGTCTCGATATGGCACTTAGCCCACGCGGATGTAGCCGGCCTGCTATGCTCGCTCTCACCCTCCTGCGACCTTCCGCAAGTCGGAAAATAGTCGCCGGCTGGTACCAAGCGTTAGACTCGATCCACTCTCATGTTCGCCATTTCAAGCTGCAGGCACACGTATATCCCGTGCCGTCGCCGCCTCGACAGCTGCAATGCAGTCTTCGAGCACAATGTGATGCACCGCGTGCTCAAAGCGCAGGCCAGCAAGCCATCGCCAGTGCATCAGCGTCCAGGCGGCCGGCGTGTTCGCGATCTGCCATACTGACGCCATCGGCGCGGGCACGCTCGACCAGGCGGGGTTCCAAGCGATGCGTCACTTGAGGTCTCACTTGGGAACATGTGGCGCAGCAGGCTGACCATCCACGGCGCCGAGTGGCTGGCCGAGACGGTTCGCGACGAACGTGCCCGCCAGTGGCACGTCACCTTGACGGTTCCGCCGCGGAGCCCCCATGCTCGACATAGCGGTTGCCTGGGATGCCGCACATGGTATCAACGAGAATTCTTGGTCAGCTACCGCTTGTCAGCCGCGCCGGCGGCGTTCCGCGCCCCTACGTCGGCTCAGAACGATCCGATCAAGCCACCAAGCGCGATGACGACTACGAGCGCGACAAGCGCTCCGACGATCGCGACCATGACGATGTCCATATAGCTCTTGGTATGCGTCGAACCGCAGACCGCGAGCAGGGTTACCACGGCGCCGTTGTGAGGCAAGCTGTCCAACGTACCCGCGCCGATGACCGCGACGCGATGCAGCAGCGCAGGATCGATACCCTGCTCCCCGGCGAGACGCATATAGGTTGGGCCTAGAGCATCCAGCGCGATGGTCAGCCCGCCTGAGGCCGAGCCCGTCAGCGCGGAGAGGACATTCGTGGCGACGGCGAGCGACACCAATGGGCCGCCACCGATGCTGAGCACCCAGTCGCGCACTAGGGCGAAGGCCGGCAGCGCTGCGACGACGGCGCCGAAGCCCACCAGGCTTGCCACACTGAAGGCCGGTAGCACGGCGGCATTGGCGCCGGCGTCGATACTCTCACGTAGGGCGGGCAGGCGCCGTCCAGTGGCAAGCAGCAGCGTAATAATGGCGGTGGCAAGTGCAACCGCCACCGACCAGACTCCGCCGACTGCCGATAGTGATGTCATGCCCCAGCGCGGCTCTGCCAGGAAAGCGGTGTCGGTGCGTGGCAGGATGACTAAGGACATCAGTAGGTTCACGGCGACGACCACAGCCAGGGGCAGCACTGCCAGCAGGATGGTCGGTGGCACGTCGGCGCGTGCCGCGCGATGGATCTCTACTGGATCGAATGAGTGCGCCGTCGTCGTCCGCTCCCGCACCATCGGATCATCCGCGGCGGCGTCCACAGGCACAGACGAATCACTGCCGAAGCCCTCGCCCCGACGCCGCGCGGCCGCCGCTGCTCGCCCTAGCCACCACAGCCCAACGCCGAGCATGATGGCGGCGGCAATCACGCCGAGCCCCGGCGCGGCGAAGGCAGTCGTGCCAAAGAACGGCATCGGGATCGCATTCTGGATCGCTGGCGTGCCCGGCAGCGCCGACATGGTGAAGGTGGAGGTACCGAGAGCAATCGCTGCCGGCATCAGTCGGCGCGGGATGGCGGCGACACGGAACAGTGCCTCAGCCATCGGAGCTAGGACGAAGAACGCCACGAACAGGCTGACGCCGCCATAGGTAACGAGGGCGCCGGCCAGAACCACGGCGAGCAGAGCGCGGTTTGCGCCGAGACGCTCCGTCATCCAATCCGCTATTGCCGTGACCGAACCACTGTCCTCCATTAGCTTGCCGAACAGTGCTCCCAGCAGGAACAGTGGAAAGAACTGTGCCAGAAAGTGCGCAGCGCTAACCATGAACGTCTGCGTCCAATGCGCGAGCAGCGGCTCGCCGGCGAACCCCGCAGCCAGCAGCGCTGCCAGCGGGGCGAGCAGCAGAACGCTCCAACCACGGAAGGCCAGCCAGACCAGCAGCGCCAGCCCGAGTAAGACGCCGGAGAGGCCCATCGCGTCAGACGCCCTGCAGAAGGCGATCGATGTCGAGCGTGGAGCGCCGCCCGAGATCCTCGCAGTGCTCCGAGAGGAAGGCGTCGGCCGCGCGCCTCCCTTCGTCGCGCAACATGCAGAGGAACGCCCATTCGGCGTTGAGCTTGGACGAGGAGCCGAGATCGGTCATCATCTCGCTCCGGATCATGTGGATGCGCATGCCCGCCCATTGCGCGCCCTCGGTATTGCCGGCATCCGCGACCTGCCGCAGCAGGGCGATCATCCGCAGTTCCTTCAGCAGTACGGCGTTGAACGATACCTCGTTCAGGCGGTTGAGGATGTCACGGGCCGAACGGGGAATCCCAGGGCGCTCGACGGGATTGATGGCTACGAGGATCGTGTCGTCGGACAGGCATTCCTGCACCAAAGGCGTCATTGTCGGATTGCCGGAGTAACCGCCGTCCCAGTAGGCGTCACCATCGATCTCCACCGCCTGGAACATGGTTGGCAAGCAGGCTGAAGCGAGCAGTACCTGTGGCGTCACCTCTGCGTTTCGGAACACACGCGGCCGTCCCGTTCGGACGTTTGTCGCCGTAATGAAGAGTTTGATAGGGGCGGAGGCGAGGCGCGCGAAATCGACCGCATCGTGCAACATCTGGGTCAGAGGGTTCGGTTGGCCAAAGCTGAAATCATAGGGCGAGAAGATGCGCCCCAAGAGATCCAGAGCAACGTATGCAGGCGAGTGATCAAGCGTCCAGCGGCCCAGCAGTATGTCCATTGGGCTGCGTTGCAACGGGCTGAACAAGGCAGCCTTGGAAACGCTGCGCCAGAAGGCTTCCAGCGCCTCACGTGCGCCCCGGTTGTCGCCCTCGGCGTGGCCACCGGCCATCACAGCGGCATTCATGGCACCGGCCGAAGTGCCGGAAATGGCCTCGATCTGGAGCCAAGGTTCCTCGAGCAGCCGGTCCAGCACGCCCCAGGTGAAGGCGCCATGTGACCCACCACCCTGCAGCGCCAGATCGATCAGCTGCGTCGGCCGCCCGTTGCCGGTCGTTGAGAGTGTCGCGGACATTGATAGCAGCACTCCATTGTTCAACGCACCCGACGAATACCATCGGCACGGTGAAACGAGAAATGGCGCGAGCGGCAACATCAAGGTGCAGATCGTCGACCGACCTGCAAGTTCAGTTGTTCAGGCGCACCGCCGTGGGGTGCGGCGCGGTCATTGCCCGACGACCTTAGTTGACGTGGCGCGCACCGCGCTGCCGGATACCGGAGCCCCGTCCAGGACCGCCATCGTTGCTCTCTCAATCCGCGTCCGTCAGGAGAGATGAAATGAGCAGCCGGTTGACATGCAGTCGATCTCGCGGTGACCCTGATTTCGTCCCAGCTGGCCGTTGACAGTTGGCGTGATGGGTTTCGTGAGGTTTATCAGCCCTTGCCTTCGGCAGTGCAGAGTATCGTTTGCGCCAGCCGAGTGAACGCTTGGCATCAGGGGCTGCATAGGGTGGTTTGCCGAAGTTCCTGGCAATCCGTTGGGTGTCTTGATCGCGCCCATGACTGCCTTTCAGGCGGGTGACGCTGCTGCTCCACATCGGACATCCCATGCACCGAGTTCCCGGGCCGCAAGAGATGGAATCCTTGCCATTGCTGCGCTGCCAAGGCGGCAAGAACACGACGGGCACCGATGCCGTCCCGGATGGGCGGTTGGCTTGCGTGTGACCGAGAGGCGGGGGCCGGCAAACGAACGGCAACATCCTGAGCGCTGAAAGATATGGCGAGTAAGTTAGTTGCAGATGATGATATTTCTCGCTCAGGCCGTCGTCGCTAGAGCGACGGGATGTTGGGTGGCTACGGTCTGGAGTTCGCCACATCTCTTCCTCGTCGTCGGCATAACAGGGGCACATAGCCACTTGTGCGATGGCGAGCGGTTGCCGCCATAATGAGCCACAGCTTTGCTTAAGTTGGTGCGCTGTTCTCCAGGAAATGCCGACGTCAGTCTGACGAGTAGTTACGCTGGGCGGCGAATTGCGGGTCCCCTCAAGAGGGGTCAGTTCTTCATGTCGATTGGAGGTGTTGTCCGGTCGCCCGATAAGGGCGCGAACGGCTGTTCGTAGTTCATTTCCCGTTTTTTACAGAGCAGCTCAACCAGCGCAGCGTCCATCATGTTACGCGGCGCTTTGCCACGCATCACGACTCGGCTGCGTATCTACCAAGCGGCCATCCACGCGGCAGCTTATATGCCAGTTCCCAGTGCTCTCTACCGGCTCGGCTATAATGGAGACCCGGTGCCCTCGCCAATGGCGGGTCACTAGAAGCGTGTTGTTATCCATTCGATGTTCCTCCATGTGAGGGCAGCCTTGCCCGTTCCACGAGACCCAGATTCTACCGACTAGCCGGAATTGTCTTGGTAACAGTCTTGCCTTGCTGAATGGTTTTCAGGGACCATATCGCAGTGTAGCGGCGCTCGATTGCAAAAACCGGGTTTGGGGCCACGCCGTGGCGGAGCAATCGCGAGAGATGTATGAGCATGAGCGGCGGGTTCATACTGGCGCGACAAGTCGCCGCCCAATGGCATTGCCCAGCATATTGTCGGCACGGCATTCACCTCGGCGCAGGCGAGGACGATCTCCTCGTCCATATTGAGCAATCTCAGCCGACAGCCGCTTCGACCGACGTAGAACATCAAGGGCGAGGCGTGATGACCCTCGAAGACAGCCCACCTGTCGCCGTCATCCTTGACCAGGATCTCGCACCCCCAGACACCGTCAGGCGTCGGCGCCAGCGCTTGTAGCGCAGCAATGTCGCCGGCCGTCTGGCTATGCGGTCGAGCGGGAAACTCGATGATCGGTGCAGTGCTATTCGCAGGCACAGCCACTGCCGTCGCCTCATCAGCCCGTGGCTCGAACGGGATTACGATCGCCGACATGGGGAGCCAGGGGAAGCGTCTCGACAATCATTCTTAACGATCAGACCGAGGTGGGCTCACCGGAGATTTTTTTCCGATGTAATCCGCTCAAACGTAATAGGGCGATTGTGTTGCTGCTTAGTTATGACTGACGCCGTCACCACATGCGCGCGGCGATGCTCTGTTCTTCTTCACCAACGGCCTCGGCGCAGATCGCAGGAAAGAGGCGCGTTCGGCCGCCGCGATGCCATAGCCGTTGGCTACCCACGCGCCCTGCTGGACACCACTGGCGGCCAGGACCTGGGCCTCAGCGGGAGAGGCGGCGCGGCCATTGACGGTGTAGTTGCTGGGTAATGTCGAGGTGTTGAAAAAGCCGAGACCCAGTGCCAGGGGGCGGTGGTGGTGATCAGGGTCTTCATCCTGGCCGGCTCCCCGTTCGCGTCAGCAACTGCTGACGCGAGGGACAATGCCGAGCCGACCGGCTGAGGGCGCGGAAGTGCTTCGGTAGGATTTCACACCGGTGCGCCGTTTCTACGGGCGCCTGCCGGGAAACAGCCACCCCTATCCGTTCACATGCGGCGTCCGGGACAGCGGCGGACGCGCAGCTGTCAGCCGTCCGGCGACCGCCGATGGCGAACCGCAGCTAAGGTCAGGCTGCAAGCGCGATCTCGTCCATCGACGGCACTTGGTCGTTGGCTCGGGCCGTGTTGGATGACCGAGGATCAAGCAGAGCGCTGGCGACTACCGCCAGCAACAATGCACCCAGACCAAGCAGCAGCGCAGTCATTGATCTACTCCCCATTCAGCCCCGTTCGGGCGACCGGCAAGATGGAGAATTCTGCGACTGAAGCGAGATGAAATGCTTCATAGGGTCGGCTTGCCGCAGCTATTCTCGCCGCGGCCGCCATGCGCGGCGCCGTTCACAGCGCGTAGGCCCGAAACCGTCCCAGTCCCGTCACCTCCTTGACCACGCCCTTGGCTTGCAGGGCGCGCAATAATGCGGTGGGGTCTGCGGCGCGATCCGGAGCTGGGCGGCGAGTGCCTTCGGGGTCAGCAGCGAGGCGCGCAGCAGCGCGTCCAAGTGTCAGGCAGACGCGCGCAGCGGTCGGTGCCGGCGAGCGCCCCGCTGCCCTTTTCCGCGGCGGCTTCCAGCCGGTCGAGGTCGCGCACCGCGATGCGCGCGCTTTCGGCGATCACGTGCAGGGCGGCGACTGACCAGGCGCCCCCAGCCGGCGAGCCGATCGGCCGCCTCGCCGCGCAGCGTCGGCAGGGCGTTTGCGGTCGCCGAAGCCGGCTCCAGAGCGAACAAGGCGCGCACCGGCGGCTGCCGGACCAGCCGGCCGAAGGCCACGAGCCAGGGCGTGGGCCGGCAACGCCCGGTTGCTCAGTCCGTCTTCAATCCACGCTTGTGCGGCCATCGCGCCAGCGAGGAGGGGCGGCATCCTGCTCGCCTCCTGCCTGGCCACGAATTGGCGGCGTGCTGGCACGTGCGCGTCCCACAAGGCGGCCAGCCCGTGCTAGACTTCTTCGTGTCTTCCCTGGGTTACAGCCGAGTGGAGTGGACCGATGGCAGCCATTGAGGTCTCTATCATTAACGCGAGTGATGCGGTCAGTAATGACCAATGCCGCTCGCTCACTGAGGCGCTGCAGACACAGGTATCTCGTGATTTCGCTCCGGTCTGGCGCATCGAAGCCAAACTGACCTTTGTGCCCAAAGGGGGCAAACCGGCGGCTGGCACGTGGTGGCTGAGCATCCTCGACAATACCGACCGTGCCGGCGTGCTCGGACATCACGACCTTACACCGGATGGATTGCCAATGGGCAAGTCCTTCGCCGGCACCGACATACGTTACGGTTATGAATGGACCGTGACAGCGAGCCACGAGCTGCTGGAAATGTTGGTCAATCCCGACCTCAACCTGACCATCCTCGCGCACACGCAGACGGGTGGCAGTAAGCTCTACGCGTACGAGGTCTGCGATCCCTGCGAGGACGATGAGGACGCCTACAGTATCGGCCAGATTAAGGTGTGCGACTTCGTCTACCCTGCCTACTTTCAGACCTTTGGCAGCACGCAGTTTGACCACCAGAACAAACTTGCGGCGCCGCTGCCAGCCCTTCTGCCAGCCGGTTACATCAGCACGTTCGATGTAGCTGGCATGAAAGGCTGGCAGCAAGTGACAGCGGCCACTGCTCATAATGGCAAGCACCCGCGCGCATCTGCTCCGGGACGGGTCTCATCGCGTCGGGAGCGTCGGCAACGCCCAAGGATAGAGTGGGTGCTTTCGACGGCATTTTAGTAGCCGCATGCTGGCGGAGTACTACCGAAGGCGCGCCACCGAATACGACGGCATCTACACGACCGCTCTCTGGCACTCGGAGCTACGGGTGCTGCATAACTGGCTTGTCGCTCGGGCGCGCGGTCGGACGATCCTGGAAGTGGCAGCCGGCACTGGCTATTGGACCGCGATCGCCGCGTCGGTGGCGAAGGCGATCATCGCAACCGACATCAACGCTGAGATGCTGGCGATCGCCTCGGCAAAGCATCTCGGCGAGAATGTCGCACTGGTTCGCGCGGACTGCTGGCAGCTGCCGCAATTTCCCAGGCCGTTCGAGGTAGGCATGGCGCATCTCTGGTGGTCGCATGTGCGCAAGCAGGATCGCAGCCGATTTTTGTCGCACTTCGCTGCACGGCTGCAGCCCCGCGGCACGTTGCTGATGATCGATCAGAACTACGTTGAGGACTTCGGCTTGCCGGTCAGTCGGCGCGACGCAGACGGCAATTCTTACCAGAAGCGCTGGCTCGACAATGGAGATAGATTTGAGATCGTCAAGAACTTTCCCGAGTCAGCCGAACTCGAACGCAGCATGGAAGAAGCTTGCGAGAACGTCGAGATCCTGCAACTGACCCACTTTTGGACGTTATCGGCAACGTTTCGGCCGGTGGCTGCTTAATCAGAGCGACAGCGCCGGCTCGCTTTTCGCCAGGTTCATCGTCGGAATTCCGCAGAGTTCGCGGGTCCGCCGCTCGATCGTCGGTGTGTCGGTGCAAGGCCCGGTCAGCAGGGTCAGGCTCAGCCCCATCTCGGCAAGCACCGACTTGGCGCCGAGTGCCGCCAGCGTATCCGAGGCGGCGAGGATGACCCGCGCAGTGGGTCTGCGTGCGACGAGACCAGCCAGGAACAGCGGAACGTTGGCCCCAAAAATATCGCCGCCGCACTCGATCAGCACTGCTTCGGTGGAAATCGCGAGGCAGGTGTCCAGCATGGCCTCGAAAAGGCCATCGATGTCTTCCCGCCCCGATGGATATGTGGTGGGCAAGCCGAAATCGACACAGTCGAGACAGGGATGGGCGCCGAAATCCTGGTAGCTGTGCAATTCGGTCACCGATGATGTCCCGGTGGCTTTCAATGCCAGCACGCGAGTCATGCCACTCCGGCGCAGCGCGCGCAGAATACCGATGGCAGCGGTTGTCTTACCAACCTCGGACGAGGTGCCAAGTACCAGGAATGCCGGTGCGCCGTGATCACTGGTCGGCTCGAGGTGCAGCGCAAACTGCCGGATGTTGAGGCCGACGCCGCTCGTATCTTGCATCGTGCCGAGAAACCGCACCTGCCCGAGATGCCCTTTTTCCCGTAAAGAATCGCCGACCAGCGTTCCCACGACGCCGCAGTCGGCAAGCACCCAATAGTCACTGCCAGGGACCAGGCCACCCGATGGCATATCGCCCACCACCCAGCGCGTCGATTCCCGATATCCCGCTGTCCCGAGAAAGCGGTCGCCCGGTGCAATCAGCAGCGCCCGACCAGTGCTGTCCTCTATGGTGATTGCCGCCGCCTCGGGAAGAAGCTCGAAGACGCAGATATCGCCTTCGCCTCCCTTACTCTCGACCAGCCGCATCGGCTGCGAGGCGGGCACGCGACGAAGCGCCGAGCCTCGCTTCATGCGGAGTTCAGGCCACTACTTTTGCGGATCGTGTGCCACGACAACGTCACCGCCGGACTTCAGCGCCGCCTTTTGCGCGTCGTCGAGACCAAGCAACTCGGCAAGCTGGTCCATCTTGTCCGCCGAAACTCCCCATTTCACCACCTTGAAGTTCGGCGGCACCCTTTGAAGTGATTGGTTCATTCGACAATTCCTTTGTCGCGATTACGAAACTATTAGGTCGGAACCGCTAGGGCTCCTCTACTTGACCCTAGCACCGGGTACGGGCATGGCCAATCCGTATTTGCTGTGCACCACAGCATAATTCGGGGACATGGAATGAACTGCCCGTGGTGCGGGACGAGCACGCTGGAGCGCCAAAGGTTCTGCGGCGAATGCGGTACCCCGCTGGATTCCCCGAGCGATCCCTCTGCTGCGTCCGTCGCGGAACGCCGGCAACTCACGGTCCTGTTCTGCGACATGGTTGGTTCGACCGCGATCGGCACGCGCCTCGATCCTGAGGACTTCCGAGAGGTGGTTGATGCCTACCATCGCAGCGTCACTGAGCAGATTACCCGGGCGGGTGGGTTCACCGCTCGCTACACGGGAGATGGTGTGCTTGCCTATTTCGGTTATCCTGCAGCGAACGAGAATGATGCCGAACGCGCGGTCCGTGCGGGTATCGGCTCCGTAGAGGCGGTCGCGGGCCTGAACACTCCCGCCGGACCGCGAGGCGCGTTATCGGCCCGCGTTGGCATCGCGACCGGTGTCGTGATCTCCGGGCACGTAATTCACGCCGGCGAATTGTTGCAGAAGACGGTAGTCGGCGATGCCCCTAATCTCGCATCGCGTCTGCAATCTCTCGCCCAACCGGGGGCGGTGATCATCGACGACAATACGCGGTGGCTCATCGGTGGACTTTTCGATTGTTGGGATGTCGGCGCACGCGCGCTCAAGGGCTATGATCACCCGGTTCGCATCTGGCGGGTCCTGCGAGAGAGTGCGATCGACAGCCGGTTCGAGGCGTTGCGCGCCGGCGGCGCGTTGCCGCTGTTCGGCCGGGACGAAGAGCTTGCGCTGCTATTGCACCGGTGGCGTGAGGTGCAGCGCGGCAAGGGCCATGTAGTCCTGCTCAGTGGAGAGGCGGGCATCGGCAAGTCGCGCCTCGCTGCAGCACTGGAAGATCGTCTCCATACCGAACCGCACATCAGACGCCGATACTTGTGTTCGCCACATCATCAGGACACGTCGCTGCATCCGGTGATTGGCCAGCTCGCTCGCTCCGCCGGGTTCGAGCGCGAGGACGATGCTGCAACCAAGCGGCGAAAGCTCACCTCACTGCTGCCAACCGGGTCGTCAGGAGAGGAGTTCGCGCTAATTGCGGACCTGTTATTGCTGCGGGTCCCTGAGGAGTCGAAGCTTCCGGAACTAACCCCGCAAGCTCGCAAAGAGCGAACCTTTTCCGCTATTCTACACCAGCTCGAAAGATTGACTGATGAGGCGCCGGTGCTGGTGATCTGCGAGGATCTGCACTGGGCGGATGCGACGACCCTGGAACTGCTTGGCCGGGTGGTGGAGCAGATCGATCGTCTGCGCCTGCTGCTAGTGATCACCGCGCGACCTGACATGCAGGTCTCCTGGATCGATCATCCCGCGATATCCGTGCAACCGCTCCACCGGTTCGATCAACGCCAGGCGAACGGGCTGATCGATGCCGTAGCCGCTGGTTTGGAGCTGCCCGAGAGCGTGCGCTATCAGATCATCGCCCACGCGGATGGTGTGCCGCTTTTCGTCGAGGAGCTGACGAAAACCGTTCTGGAGAGCGGCGAGATCCAACCTGATGGCAATACTCCTTCCCTCGGACCACACTCGCCGGTCGTGGTGCCTCGCTCCCTCCACGCCTCGCTGATGGCGCGGCTCGATCGACTCGCGGACGCCAAGGAAGTGGCTCAGATGAGCGCGGTGATTGGTCGCGAGTTCTCGTTCCAGCAACTGACATCGGTGTTCCAGATAGCCGAGCAGAGGCTGCACAGCAATCTGCAGGCGCTGGTGGCGGCGGATCTCATCGTGGAACAGGGACGACCGCCGAAGGTGGTGTACAGTTTCCGCCATGCGCTGGTGCAGGATGCAGCCTACGGCTCGCTGTTGCGGGACCGCCGCCGTGCCTTGCACTGCCAGGTCGCGACTGCGCTCGAGCGTGATCCAACCGGTTTGGCCACCGTTGAACCGGAGCTGCTCGCCTATCACTTTGCCGAAGCAGGCGTTACTGACCGCGCGATCGATTATCACCTCAAAGCAGCGGAACGCGCCATGGCGCGCTGCGCGCTGGCGGAAATGGTGAGCCATCTGCGTCGTGGCATCGGCCTCCTGAACAGCATGCCTGACTCGCGGGAGAGATGGAGGCGGGAGCTGGTACTCCAGGTGGCGCTGGGGCGTGGCTTGATTGACCGGGTCGGTTCGGCCAGCGACCAGGGTCACGCGGCGTTCGCCCGCGCGCGCGAGCTGTGCCTGGAGCTCGGCGAAACCGACCTGCTATTGTCGGTGCTTTACGGACTTCAGGTGTACCATTTCAGCCATGCTGAACCGGCAGTCGTGCTCCGCTACGCGCAAGAGATTCTGGATCTTGGCCATCGAACCGGGCAACGCGCGCCGACCCTTATTGGAGAGCGGGTCGCGGGTAGCGCGTATCTGCTCCTCGGCCGGCTGGCTGAGGCGCGCGCCGCGTACGAGCACCTCCTGGCGCTGTATGACGTGGACCAGGACAGGGATCTGGCTTCAGCTACCGCGCGCGATCCGTTCGTTGCCGGTTGCTCGTTTCTTGCAATTTGCCTGACACTGATGGGTTATCCGGCCCAGGGCGACGCCACCAGCCGCCGCGGTCTTGCGCACGCGGAGACCCAGCGCCACGCGATCAGCCTAGTTTTCGCCCTGCGGCGCTGCTGTGTCGAGGCGATGCTTCGACGCGATGTCGAGCGGGTGAAGGCGTTGTCCGCGCGTCTGCTGGAAATCTCAACTGACAACGAAACGTTCCTGGGTCCACTGGAAGTTCAGTTTTTTCACGCCTGGGCGCTGCTGCACGAGCACGACGATCACGCCTTGCATCGGCAATTGCATCATTCACTCGATCGTCTCTACGAAACGCGAACCTGGGCGCTCCTGCCGTTCCTAACGGCCTCAGCCGCCGAATTGAGCATCGCTCACGGCGAGCGCGCTGCCGCACGGGAATTGCTGGCGCGTGCCCGTGAACTCGTGGGATTGACCGGTGAACTTTGGGGTCAATGCGAGATCATGCGACTGGAAGCCGCCCTTCTTGCCGGAAATCCAGCAAGAAAGGGCGACCTTCTCGCGCGGGCGCTCGAGCTGGCACGCGAGCAGAACTGTCAGCTATGGCTGCTGCGCTGTGCTACCGATTTGGCCGAACTGCACCACACGCAAGGAGAGCAGGACCGGGCTCGTGAACTGCTTGCGACGGCATATGGCTGGTTCGGCGAAGGGCTTGAACTCGTCGATCTCCGGCGAGCCGGCGAACTGCTGAATACATTTGTGCCTACTCCCTCGCACTAGGCGTGTCGCCAGTGCTGAACGGACGGTGCGTCCGGCACGGGCTGTGGGCGATAGGCGCGATCGAGGTTGTTGCGGAGGATATCAGTTCGCCGACACTCGCCGACTGGATCGGGCTCGCCCCAGGCGGCGCAACTGGCCGCCGCAGTGCTTGCAGGCACAGGCGGTGGCGTGGGTGACGACATCGCGGGGCAGATGATCCGGCGCGGTAGTCGTGCCGGCCTCAGAACATCAGCGCCGGCCGTCGTCGACGGCGTCACGAGTTCTTCCGGCCTGGCCGCGTCCTGTTCCAGCTCCTCCAGTACCAGCTCAAGCTGCGTGATCTCGGCGTGCAGCCGCTCAGAAGACCGGCCAAAGTGCATGCGTCGCAGCTTGGCAGGCTGCGCCCGCAGCCGGGCAATCTGCTCCTGCCGTTCGCTCAACTCCGTCCGCTGGCGCGCGATCGTCGCGGCCTGCGCCGCGATTGACATGCGCGCCTCTTCCAGCAGGGTCGAGATGTCCAGTGCCAGAGCATCATGATCGCCACGAAGCGGCCACGCTCCAGCGGCTTGATTAATTTTGAACAGGAACAGGTGCCCACTGAACAAATCATGACCCAGCACCTCTGCACCTCCCGCGACAACCCATCGAACCATCGAACCCGCGCCGCATATCGCTCGTTCCCGCCGCAAGCCACACCTCGCGTGCCGGATGGAAGCGCGATCACCCGCGCAGCACGTCCACAATGCGCCGCAACGCCCGCGCATCAAAATGTGCTCGATACGCAGAGAGCCGCCGTTCGACAATGTGATCTCGATCCGTTCGGCAGCACGCGCTGGTTTGCTCGGTGCGTCGTATGTGCGGGTGCCGGTCTGCCAACATCAGTCAAAGCGATTTCATTTAGGATGCCGGCGCTGCGGCTTTATGGAACGGGGGAATGGCGAACATCGTCGTGGGCGTTATCGCCGATGGTGTGCCGCGATGCGGCAGGCTCGACCGCGGATGTCTGCAGGACGCTATCGCTCCCGATCAAGTCGGCACCGGAGGTCGTCGAGCACGTCCACCAGGGGCGGACAGACCGACGTGATCCCGATGCTGAGAGCCGGTCTCGGTGCTCTGGCGGCTGGTCGCCGTGTCACTGCTGCGCTGGTCAAAGTCCAGTGCTTAATGCTCGCATCCGCGCCGTGTGGCGCTGTGGCGGCCGGAGGCACGGGGGCGCTGGTTAGCCATCATTCCTCAGCCAGCAGCCGAGCATAATCCAGCGTCGCCATGACCTGAATCCGCCGCATATACCGTGGTTCGCTGGACAGGTAATCCCCGACCGCGCTGTGAAGAGTCCCGATATTGTCCCACATCAGCACATCGCCGACACTCCAGTGGTGCGCGTGCAGGTATTCGGCGCGTTCCTGATGACGGAACAGGAAATCGAGGATCTCGCCGCTTTCCTGCGGGTCCATGCCGTCGACGAACATCGCGTAGCCGACATTGGCGTAGAGCACCATGCGGCCGGTGATCGGATGGCGGCGAAAGATCGGCTGCGACACCGGCGGCTTCTTGGCGCGCTGTTCCGGGGTTAGCGGCTTCCGGGTCGAGCCGGGCTTCGCCACCATCATGTCCCAGAACTTGGCGAAGTCGTGCGTCGCGGTGCGGCCTTCAAGCTTGTGCTTCAGCACGTCGGGCAGGGCCTCGTAGGCAGCGTGCATGTTGCGGAACTGCGTTTCGCCGAGTGGCTTGCCATTGCGCATCGGCACGTGCTGCGCGTGCAGGATGTTGGCCAGCGCGATCTCGCGGCTGTACGACATGTCGGTATGCCAACCCTGGCCGGCGTCGTTGGCGCCAATCTGCTTCCCGTTCTTGCGCATGTTGGACAGGATCATCATCTCGGGATGGTTCGGCTCGTGGTAGACGTTCGCGACGTTGATCTCGAGATCACCGAAGCGGCGGCCGAAGGCGGCGAGCTGATCAGGGTCCAGCGTCTGGCGCGGGAAACAGAGCACGCCGTGCTCGCCGAGTGCGCGCAGGATGTCGCGGAATTCGCCATCCGACAGCGGTTGTGCCAGATCGATCCCGGTGACACGCGCGCCGAGGGTCTGGCCGCTTGGGGTGATGTCCACTGGTACCTCCTTCTGTCGACGTTCTATGAAAGTCGACACATCGCTCTTTGGTTCGAGTATCCGATTCACGCAGCGGGATCATGCGTCGCACGCAACTCACGCCCCTCCGCGATCGGATACTAAGGATCGCCAGAATGAACCTTCACGCCGCGTCGTGGAAGATGATGCCGAGGGTCTGCCGGACGCCGCTGGTCACCCGGCTGACGCCATGGCGCATGGTGACGCGGTACACGCCGCGCGTGCCCTGCATCGGACGATGGTGCACCGGGAACACCACCGCCTCGCCCTGTGAGAGGGGCACGACGGAGGCCCGGGACTGCGCGCGCGGCCGCTGTTCGACCAGGACGAACTCGCCGCCGGTGAAGTCCTGCCCTGGCCGGCTGAGCAATACGGTCAGCTGCAGCGGGAACACCAGCGGACCGTACAGGTCCTGATGCAGGCAGTTGTAATCATCCGCGACGTAGCGCAGCAGCAGCGGCGTCGGCCGGGTCTGGCCTGCCGCATGGCATTCGGCCAGGAACGCCTCGAGTGTCGCAGGGAAGCGATCTGGCTCGTGCAACGCGGTTCGCCAGTCGTTGGCGATCGCGGCGAGCGGCGGATACACCGCCGTGCGCAGATCGGCGATGCGGTCAGGCAGCGGATAGTCCAGATACTTGTATTCACCGCGGCCGAAGTTGTGGCGCTGCATCACGATGCGGCTGCGAAACCGTCTCTCGTCATCATAAAGGGCGGCGAGCGCGCGACATGTTGCCGGGTCGAACAAGGGCGCGGTGAAATAGCCGTTGGCGACCAGATCGGCTGCCGCGTGCGTCCAATCGATCTCTGGCAGATGTTGCGTCATCCCGCAGATTTGGTGATCCGCAGCGGAATTGCCCTTCCGGTTGTTGCCGTCACATCAGCGATATTCGGCCAGAAGGTGGTGGACCAGTGGGTTGTCACGCTCTGGTTGCATCAGTTGTCGGAAATGACGGGTGGGTCGGCCGAGATGGCGGCGACGATACGCCGCCGCGCTAAACTGTGGCGAGGGATCGATGTCGCGCTGTGTCCCGGCCTGCAGATAGTGCGCGAACGGATCACGGCGGGGGCCCAGTTCGTCGGCGTGCTGTCCGACATACCAAGCCACGTCGAACAGCGGGGTCGGGCTGACCGCCTGGCTTCGCCGCTGGGCGAGGAAGTGCGCCAGTGCCAACTGGCCGGCCGGCACCTCATAGTTCCGTCGGTACCAGGGTGGATCGAAATATACCACGGGCCGCCGGCCTGCGGCCTCGCCCACGAGAATGTAGTGGACGAGGGGGTTGATCTTCAGGCGCGCAACCGACGCATTGGTCAACAGATACCAGTCGCAGTCGAAATAGAGGTTCGGCTTTCGCCGTTCACGCCATCCATAGCGGCAGAAATGCTCGATCGGATCATGCTGCGCCGCGTGCACATCGCTGCCGTTGATCAGGTAGTAGTTGGTGTCCAGCAGGCCCGAGGCGGCGACAACGTCGAGATCTGGAGAGTGCTCGCGTCCTTGGCGCTGCATGTCATCGCAGAAGTGCAGGAACGGGTCATCGCTCGTGGTCGCATCGTCTTTGTAGGGCGGGAGATGCAGCACCGACCAGAGATCCGGGCTGGGTGCGTATTGGCCGGACGTTCGCTGGACCAGAAAATGCGCCAAGGTCACGGCATTGGTGGGGACGCCATAGGCGCTGCGATACCAGGCGGAATCGAAATGCGGGATCGGTCGCCGTCCTTCCCGATCGCCGTGCCGCAGGTAATGCAGTAGCGGATTCATAGCCGCGGCGCGGACATCCGGGTGCTGATCGAGATACCAGGTGGGATCGAAATAAGCATTGGGTTTGCGGCCTTCGCGCCAGCCCTCGCCGCAGAAGTGTGACAGCGGGTCCAGTCCGGCGGACCGCACATCCGGGTTCTCGATCACGTACCACGCAGCGTCGAACAAGCCAGAAAGATCGAGCTGATCGAGCGTGGCCTGATCGCATACAGTCTCGTTCACGGTGCGCTCAGTTCGCGGCCATGTCCGCGGATTGCCGCCGCAGCTCCTGCGTCAGTGCTGTCGAGACGGCGGTGATGACCGGGTCCCAGGCACCGGGCGTAGGCTGACGGAACAGCCTGGCGGTCGGATACCAGGGGCTATCGTCGCGCTCCAGTAGCCATCGCCAGTCGCTTGCCTTGGGCAACATGATCCACACCGGTCTTCCCATGGCGCCGGCCAGGTGGGCTACGGCGGTATCTACGGTGATGACAAGGTCCAGGTTGGCGATGACGGCGGCGGTCTCGCCGAAATCGGTGAGGTCGGTGGTGATGTCGGCCAGGCCGGGAAAGTGCGCGAATGCCTGCTGATCCGTCGCGGGGATGGGTTTCTGCAGAGAGACGAAACTGGGGTGCCCGGCTGCAGCGAGTGGCGCAAGGCCGGACAAAGGCATGGAGCGCCGGCGGTCATTCGGGTGTGTCGGTCGTCCGGTCCAGGCGAGGCCGATGCGGCGGGTACCTTGCGGCAGCATTGCATCGAGCCGCCGGCCCCAGGCCGCTATGCGCCCCTGCTCGGCAAACAGGTAGGGA
This sequence comes from uncultured Alphaproteobacteria bacterium, assembly GCA_963758595.1. Taxonomy (GTDB): domain Bacteria; phylum Pseudomonadota; class Alphaproteobacteria; order Acetobacterales; family Acetobacteraceae; genus JAMXLO01. The sequence goes on along the minus strand of CAVWWB010000013.1, from coordinate 19,946 downwards.
ACATTGGCAGGGATCGTGTCGAGCGTGGTGTGGACCAGGCGCGGCACGCTGGATAGCCGGCAATGCGCTGCATGAGCAGGCACGTCGGTCCAGCGGTGGCAGTATTGGGTGACGCCAGGAATTTTCTCCAGCAGCGGAGCCATCTCGGCGCTGCAGCCCAGGATCAATTCCTGACAGCGGTCGGCGATCAGCGGAATGTAGCGGGCAAACTGGATGGTATCGCCATAACCCTGGTCGCCCACCATCAGCAGGCGGCCCTTCGGGATGCGCATACCGTTCCACGCGGCGGAGGTCATGGCGGGCAGTGTGCCCTTGGCGGCCTCGGTCTGATTGCGCCACTCATACTCGATCCAGCCGGGTGCGAATTCACCGATTGCCAGCAAATTTTGGCCGAGCGCCAGGTGGCCATCCGCATGGTCGGGGCGCAGACCGAGCGCGCGGAGCAGGCAAGCCATGGCATGCTCTCTGTCATCGAGATCGGTGAACACCAGCGACAGGCTGACCAGATGGTCGGCATTCTGGGGATCCAGCCGGATTGCTTCCTGGCCAGCACGCAGCGCGTCCTGCATGCGGTAGACCGTGCGGTGTAGCGCGCCGAGATTGGCGTACCAGCTCGCCACGCCGGCGCGTAGGTGCAGCGCGCGCTCTAGAAGCGCGATACCGCGCTCCGGGTCGCCGGTATGCGCGGAAATCATGCCGAATAAGGCGAGCGCAGCAGGATGGTCGGGTGATGCCGCGAGGACGTCGTTGCAGATGCCGGCGGCCTCGCCGAAGCGTTTCGCCTGCGCCGCGGACTGGGCGCGGGCGAGTGCCTGCTCTGTGGGTTCCGCCGCGGCGGCTGGGACTGTGGTTACACTCATGCGCGTGGGGCCGGACAGCAACGGACGCGGGTAATAGGCCAGCCTGTCACGCCTCGTCCTCCCGCTGCTGGAACCGGGAGTTGTGTTTAGGCCGCGGGTCTGTGGGGGTGCAACAAGTTCAATTCCTGATCGGGCCACGCAGCCACTTACACCTTCCCCGCGCAGCCATGTACACCTCACCGGCGGAGCGGGAGAGGTCGGCGCGATGCGCCGGGAGAGGGTGTGCGTGTCCGTTCCGACATCCGCCCTATGCTCGGCACAAGAAACGTCGGCGATAAACGGAATGATCGCGAGTGGTGGCGAATTGCAGCCGCGTCGCGCCCGGCCCGAGCTACTATCAGAGCAATCGCCGGGCGTCGCTCATGTTGTGCCGCAGGTCACGCAGCTTGTGATTCGCGATGCGGTGACGGTGGGTGGGAACGTGGGAAAACACCCTCTCCCGGCGCTTCGCGCCGACCTCTCCCGCGCAGCGGGAGAGGTGTACGGGAACTCGGTCCGGAGATGCCAGCAGGGAGTTCTGTGTGGGCCGACGGCTAGAGCGGATCTAATTGCCGGTAATTCGATCGATCTCAGCCAGGTCGGAATCGGCGAGCCGCCAAGTTCCCGCCTTGACGTTCTGCTCCAGTTGCTCGGGCCTGGTCGCGCCGGCGATGACGCTGGCCACCGGCTGCTGCGCCAGCAGCCAACTGAACGCCAGCTCCAGCATGGAGTGTCCGCGGCCCTCGGCGAAGTCGCCCAGCCGCTCGGCAATCTCCCAGTTCCGCTCGGTCAGATAACGATCGGCCAGTCGCTGCGTGTTTGCCAGGCGCGTGCCGGCCGGCAGCGGCGACGTTGCGCCGGTACTTGCCGGTCAGCAGCCCGCTGGCCAGCGGGAAATACGGCAGCAGTCCCAAGCCCCAGCTTGCGCATCGCCGGCATCAGCTCGGCTTCCGGCTTGCGGAGCACCAGCGAATATTCGTCCTGGCAGGAGACGAACGCATTCAGCCCGGAGCGTTTCGCCGTCCAGTGCGCCTCCACCACCTGCCAGGCCGGGAAGTTCGAGCAGCCGATATAGCGCACCTTGCCCTGGCGGATCAGGTCGTCGAGCGCGCGCAGCGTCTCCTCGATCGGCGTGCGTGGGATCGGGCTGATGCATCTGGTAGAGATCGATCCAGTCGGTGCGCAGCCGGCGCAGGCTGTCCTCGACCGCGGTCATGATGTAGCGGCGCGACCCGCCGACCTTGATCGCCGTTGTCATCCATCGGCATGCCGAATTTGGTCGCCAGCACGATGCGCTTGCGGTCGTCGCCGAGGATCTGGCCCATGCAGGTCTTCGGAGCCGCCGCGCTCGCCATAGATGTCGGCGGTGTCGAACAGCGTGATGCCGAGGTCGAGCGCCTTGTGGATCACGGCTTGCGTGGTCGCCTCCAGTCGATGCGGCCGCCGAAGTTGTTGCAGCCCAGACCGATCGCGGACACGCGCAGACCAGATGGCCGAGATTGCGGATTTCCATGTGATTCCTGTCGCTGCGGCTGTCAGCCAGGTCGCCGACGTCAGACCATCAGAAGACGATCAGCTTGCCGACGTCCGTCCGCGTTCCGCCGGCGCGTCAAAATCCAGCACCGGTCCGACCGGCACGATGCCGGTTGGATTGATCCGTCGTGTGGCTCATGGTAGTAGTGCCGCTTGATGTGGCCGAAATTCGACCGTCGCGGCGACGCCGGGGATCTGGTAAGATGTCACGCGTATAGGCCCACAGATTCCGGTAATCGACGATGCGCCGGATGTTGCATTTGAAATGGCCATGATAGACCGCGTCGAACCGCACCAGCGTGGTGAACAGGCGGATATCGGCTTCGGTCAGCGTGTCGCCGCACAGAAAGCGCGACCGCGACAGGCGTTCCTCCAGCCAGTCCAGGGTGTCGAACAGCGGCGCGACCGCTTCCTCGTAGGCCGCCTGGGTGGTGGCGAAGCCGGCCTTGTAGACGCCGTTGTTGAGCGTGTCGTAGATGCGCGCGTTGAGTGCGTCGATCTCTTCGCCCGCAGTCGGCTTCGGATAGTAGTCGCCCGGCCTGCGCGCCCACGCGCTCGAATGCCGCTGCCGAACATGCGGATGATTTCGGCTGATTCGTTGTTGACGATGGTCTGGGTGTGCTGGTCCCACAGCACCGGCACCGTTGGCCCGGCCGGTATAGTGCGCGTCGGCGCGGCGTATAGATCTCGTGCAGGTAGCGGCTGTTGTAACAGGGATCCGGAATGACGCCCTCGCCGGGCTGCGAAGGTCCAGCCCTGTTCCGCCATCAGCCAGTGCGTCACCGAGACCGGGATCATCTGCTTGCAGCCCCTTCAGGGCGCGCATGATCAGCGTGCGGTGCGCCCAGGGGCAGGCGAGCGAGACATACAGGTGATAGCGTCCGGCGGCGGCCGGAAGCCATCGCTGCCCGGTCGGGCCGGGCCGGCCATCCGGTGTGACCCAGTTGCGAAAGGCGGTCTGTCCCGTTCGAACCGGCCGAACCGCGCGGGCATCGGCCTTGGCAACCTCGGGTTCCTGCTCCTGCCAGACACCGTCGACCAGCACGCCCATCGCGATCCCCCTGTTCCCCGATCCGTATGCTACTCCGTGCCGACGGCGGGCGCAATTCACTGTGTCGCCGTTAGCGCTCCTGGCGCTGCATGTTCGGCGATCTCGGTGACCAGCTTGCGCGTCATCGCTTCGCCGAAAGTGTGGAAGTCGTGGACCTCCAGCACGAAGCTGCCAGGACCGCCTGTGACGTTCTCCCGGTAATAATTGGGCAGTCCGCCCGGCGGCTGCACATGGGCATATGTCCAGGATACCGGATGATCGTTGATGATGGCCAGTCCGTTGATTGTGATGCCGGCTCTCACCGCGTCGTCGCGCGCCTCGGACGACCTCGCGGCCGGCATTGTTGGTGCCGTCGCCGCATACGTCTATCACGCGCCGCGTGCGCCTCGAAGCCGCTCTCGGCCAGCAGCTGCACCGCCGCGATCGATGCCGGCAGCTGATCGAGGTGCGGCCCCAGAACGACCGCTGCGCCGCGGCCAGCTTTCAGCGAATGCCTGCGCCGAGGCCTGGTCGCGGATCAGCCGTCCAGTCGAGCACCGTGCGCACCTCGAAGCTGCTGGCGAACTCGACATAGGCGACCGCGATGGCGCCGATCGGCCCGCCCTGGATCGCGTCGAGCACCTGCTGGCTGGTGAAAGCGCTGGCGTAGCCGTCCTTCTCCAGCTTGAATTCGCTGTCGTCGATGCTGCGCGACACATCGGTTACCAGCACCAGCGCCACATCCACATCTATCGGCTCGGGCGGCGCTGCGCGGCAGGCGGAGCAGCAGCAGTGCAAGCGACGGGCAGCCAGACAATGCGGCGCATGGCAAGCATCCCTCCGAATCGATCAGACGCCGTGTCGCGTCCACTCGTCAAAGGCAACCCGCCGATCGGCAGGTCAGGAATCCCAACACGGCTTCGCCCAAGCCTACTGGCTTGCCCAGACGATGCGATGCATCCAGGCTCACGTCCGTCAAGTCGAAACTGTAGTCCGGATGCTGCCGGGTTTAGGCTCTTGCAACTCGATCCGCCGGGCGGAGCGGCGGGCCAGTTGCTTGGCCATCACCTCGCCACCCGACGGTGCGCACCACCACGCGGTCGCCGCGCCGGATCGGCGCGGACGGGCGAGACGATCACCATGTCGCCGTCGCGGAACACCGGCTCCATCGAATCACCGCTGATCTCCAGTGCGTAGGCGTTCGGATCGCCGATCTCCGGCAGGCTCACCTCGTCCCAGCCGCCGCCGACAGGATAGCCGCCGTCGTCGAAATACCCTTCGCCGCCGGCCTGCGCCAAGCCGATCAGCGGAACGCGCCGGGCGACGTTGCGCGCGGCTCGCGCCGCTGGTCGAGGGCGCGCGCGCCGGAGACCAGCGCGGTGAAGGCTCTCCAGGCTGGCGCCGGTGGCATCCAGCACCTTCGCCACGCTTTCGGTGCTCGGCCAGCGGGCGCGTCCGTCCGGCATCCGCCGCTTCGACGGGTTGAAAGTGGTCGGATCCAGACCGGACCGCTTGGCCAGGCCGGAGGCGGACAGGCCGTTCTCGGCAGCCAGCGTATCGAGCGCGCGCCAGATGTCGTCATGCTTCATGTGGCGGGGCCCGAAGTGCGAATCGGTAGGGTGCATACTGTCCTAGGATTCTGGGCAGAATGGAATAGGAAAAAACACTCCTGACAGACGGCAATCCTAGGACACGTTGCAATTCAAGTCCTGGACACGTCGTAGCAGGCAGCGGCGTGCTCTATCCCACGCCATTCAATCGGATATTGCCGAAATCGTCCAGGGAGGCCTGCACACCATGCGGCACCAGGCAGGTCGCGTCATATTCCTGAACGATCAGCGGCCCGTGGCGCGCTTCGACCGCCAGGTTGGCACGGCCGACCACGGGAACCTCGACCCAGCCATGATCGGGAAACCAGGCCCCGCGGCTCTCCGGGACCTCGATCGCCGAAGGCGGGATGTGCTGGGCAGGCGCGGCCGATCCGGGATGCCTCGGGCGATGACCGACAGCCCGACCAGCTCCACCGGCTCCTCGGGCGGCGCGCGGAAGCCATAGTTGCGCTCGTGCTCGTCACCGAACCGGTCGGTGAATGACGCCAGGAAATCGCCATCCGGCAGACGCACCTCGATCTCGCTCGACTGTCCGACGTAGCGCGCCAGTGCGGCGCGGCGGAATTCGCGGCGGTTCGCGGGGAAGCCGTCGCGCGCCAATCTCTGCTCACCAGCGGCGATGAGCGCGTCCAGTGCCGCGGCAATCCGCGCGCCGTCGGCCTGGTCCAGGCGCATGCGAAGGCTCTGGGTCGCATGATGCTCGGTGTCGGCGACCAGCAGCCCGAGCGCGCTGAACACGCCCGGCATCGGCGGGACGATCACCCGCTTGATGCCGAGTTCGGCGGCGATGCCGGCAGCGAACAACGGGCCATTGCCGCCGAACGCAAGCAGCGCGAACTGGCGCGGATCGCGTCCGCGCTCCACCGATACAGCGCGGATCGCCCGCATCATGGAGGCCGACGCCAAGCGTACCATGCCATAAGCGGCTTCCTCGACCGAGCGGTGCAGGGGCGCGGCCAGGCTCCGCGCGACGGCATTGCGTGCCGCCGCTACGTCCAGCCGCAGCGCGCCCCCGACCAACCCCGCCGGGTCGAGATAGCCCAGGACGAGGTTGCAATCGGTGATGGTCGGTTCGCTCCCGCCGCGGCCATAACAGACCGGTCCGGGATCGGCGCCGGCGCTGTCGGGACCGACTTTCGGCGCTCCGGCGGCATCGAGACGGCAAATCGAACCGCCACCCGCCCCCACCTCGGCCAGGTCGATCGCGGGGAGCTTCAGCAGGTAACCCGCGCCGACCAGCAGGCGTGAGCCAGCCATGACGCCGGCACCCACTTCGAGCGCCTCGCTGCGCAGCACCTCGCCATTCTCGACCAGCCCGGCCTTTGCCGTGGTGCCGCCCATGTCGAAGGTGATCAGGCGGGGTTCATCCAGTCTTCTGGCCAGCGCCGCGCCGCCGACCACGCCGGCCGCCGGACCGCTTTCGATGATGTGCGCCGGGGCGGTGGCGGCGAACTCGGCCGATGCCAGTCCACCGTTCGACTGCATGAGGCGCAGTGGGGCCTGCACGCCGAGTGCGCGCAGGCGCGCGGCAAGCGATGTGATGTAGGCACGCACCACCGGCTGCACATAGGCGTTGATGACTGTCGTGCTGGTGCGCGGATACTCCTTGATCTCCGGCAGGATCTCATGGCTGACCGAGATCGCCATCTCGCGCAGTGCGGCACGCACGGCATCGGCCACGGCGCGTTCATGCGCGGGATTGGCATAGGAGTGCAGCAGGCAGATGGCCACGCTGCGGACCTCCTCGCGCCGCAGCATCTCGATTGCGGCGGCAACGCTGTCCGGGTCGAGTGGTGTGGCGACCGAGCCGTCGGGGCGAAGCTTCTCGGTCACCTCCAGCCGCAGCCGCCGCTCCACCAAGGCCCGCGGCTTGGTCCAGTGCAGGTCGTACAGCACCGGCATGCGCAGGTCACGGATTTCCAGGATGTCGCGAAAGCCCCTGGTGGTGATCAGTGCCGTGCGCGCGCCCTTGCCTTCGAGGATAATGTTCGAGCCGATCGTTGTCCCGTGCAGCACGTCGGAAACGCTCGCGTGCGGGTCCAGCAGTTCGCGCAGACCCTGGATAATGGCATCGCCGAAGTCGCCTGGTGTGGAGGCAATCTTGTGCGTCAGGACGCGGCCATCATCGGCGATTGCCACCAGGTCGGTGAATGTGCCGCCGATATCAATACCGATGCGCTGCGTCATCCCCCGACCGGATCAGCCGTTTGACTGGATACTTGACTACGGCTTTCAGTTCCGGTCCAGCGCCATCCGGATGGACCGCGCGAGGTCGCCTTGCCTGTAAGGCTTCAGCAGCAACGGCACCTCGGGACGATTGCTGCCGGGGCGATGCACGTTGGCGTAGCCCGATGTCATCAGCACCTTCAGATCACCACGGATCGTGCGTGCCGTGCTGACCAGCTCGAAACCATTCATGCCGCCAGGCATGACCACGTCGCTGAACAGCAGATCAATGACGTCGCTTCCGCGCACGATCTCGAGTGCCGATCGTCCGTCGGTGGCGGTCAAGACCCTGTAGCCCAGCTCGCTGATGATGGCGACCGCGAGTTCCAGCACCTCGGGATTGTCCTCGACCACGAGCACCGTCTCGTGACCGGTGGGCGCGGGGTGGGGCTCGTTGCCGCCGTCCTTCGTCTCGGGGATGTCCTCGCAGCGTGGCAGAAAGAGCCGGAATGTCGTGCCGACACCGGGTGTGCTGTCGATCTCGATATGACCGCCCGATTGCTTGACGAAGCCGTAGACCTGGCTGAGCCCGAGTTCGGTGCCCTTGCCCACCTCCTTGGTAGTGAAGAACGGCTCGAAGGCATGCGCGACGATGTCGGGACGCATGCCGATCCCGGTATCGGTCACCGTGACCAGGTACATAGTCGCCGGGCGGGAGGTCGGGCGAGCGCCGGGCCTGCTCAAGCTTGATGGTGGCATTCGCGGTGGTGATATCCAGGCGTCCGCCACGCGGCATGGCGTCCCGGGCATTAACGACAAGGTTGAGAATTGCCGCCTCGAATTGCGAGGCGTCGATCCGGCTGGGCCACAGATCCGGTGCGAATTCCAGGTTGAGCGTATTCTCCTCACCCAAGGCGCGCCGCAGGAAGGGCTCGGAGGCAACCAGCACTTCATCCAGCGTCACGATGTCCAGGGTGAAGGTGCTGCGGCGGGCGAAGGCCAGAAGCTGCTGGGTGAGTTTGGTCGCCCGCCCTGCCGCGGAATCAGACGCCTTCAGCAGCCGGGTGATCTTCGCGCGAGGCAGTTCGCCGCCAGCGGCAAACGCCGCGCGGATCATTTCCAGGCTGCCGACGATGACCGCAAGCAGATTGTTGAAGTCGTGCGCGATGCCGCCTGTCAACTGACCGATCACTTCGAGCTTCTGCGTGTGCCACAGCAGCTCCTCGGTCTTGCGCCGTTCGGCGACTTCGAGTTCGAGCCGACGATTCGCCTCGGTCAATTCACGGGTGCGTTCCGCGACCTGATGTTCCAGCACATCATTCAACCGACGCAGTTCCTGTTCCGCGCCCCGCATGCGCAGCAGTGCCTGGGCGGTCGCTATGAGTTCGCCGGGCTCGATCGGTTCGACCAGAAAGCTGTCGGCGCCGCTGTGCAGCGCTACCGCGCGATCGCGCGGGCTGGTCAACGCCGCCGATGTCTGCAGGACGACGATGCCGGGATCCTTTGCCTTGATCCGCTGACTCACCTCGACGCCGTCGATGTCGGGAAGCATGACGTCGAGCAGGACCAGGTCCGGGGCATCCGAGCAGCACCGCTCGATCGCCTCTGCGCCCCTTGCGGCCTCGATGACGTGGTAGCCGTGCCTGCGCAGGACATGCGCCTTCAGGTATCGCCCAGCATCATCATCATCGACGACGAGGATCTTGGCGCCCGCGTGGTTCATTCAGCACCAATGCGCGGCTTCTGCTCGCAGAACGCCGCCGAGGGCATTGATCAGCGCGTCAGGCGACAATTCTGCCTTCGACAGTATCGTCGAGGTAGGGGCGAGCAAAGCCCGCTCTTCCGGATCCAGCACGGCTGAAGTCAGCACGATGACCGGCAATTCAGCGAACGAGGCATCCTGCCGAAGGCGTTTGATGAATTCAAAACCATCCATTCCCGGCACGCTCAAATCCAAGAGGATCACGTCCGGTCGATATTCCGGCAACCGATCCAGTGCCTCTTTGGCGTTCCGCGCAATCCACATACGATAACGGCTGCGCGGCAGTAATTGACGCACAAGGTAGTGAGTCACCTCTTCGTCATCCACAAGCAGTACGCGGGTAAGCGAGTGCCGACCTGTGGCAAGGTCCAGCACCTCGATCAACCGCTCGCGGTCCACCGGTTTGGCGATGTAGTCGTCAGCGCCGAGATGCAGCGCCTTGCGCACCTCACCGGTTGCGGAGGTGACGATGATCGGGATTTCGCCGGTTGCTTCCTGGTTGCGCAGTTCCAGCAGCAATCGCCAGCTTTCATCGCCCACCAGCACGATATCGAGGAGGATCGCCGCAGGCCGCACCGACTGCATCAGGCGTCTGGCGCCGCGCACCGATCGGGTGATCGTCGGTTGATAGATCGAGCCTGCGAGCAGGCGTTCGATGGCAAGTGCGTCGGCCGGATCATCCTCCACGACAAGCACCGGCATCTGTCCCGGTTGGATTGACCACGCTGCGTCGGGTTCTGGCGGTTCACCCCCTTCGTAGACGCGCGGCACGGTCACAGTGAAGGTCGATCCCTGGCCGGGCGCGCTCTCGACGGTAATGGTTCCGCCGAGTAGTTCGGCGAGTTTCCTTGCCAGGGGCAATCCGAGGCCGGTGCCCTTGACGCGCCCCTGGAGTTGATGGGCGACCTGGCCGAACTCCTCGAAAATGATGCCGATATCGCTGGCAGCGATCCCGATCCCGGTATCGCGCACATGCAGGCTTACCGTGTCGGCGACAGGATCAGCGGTGGCCCAAACACGAACTTCACCCTTCTCGGTGAACTTGATCGCATTGGATATGAAGTTCCGCAGGATCTGCGAAAGCTTGCCCTCATCGCTGTCGAGCGGCGGCACATGGTCGGGGTCATCGAATACCAGGGCCACACTGTCGCTGATCAGCAGCGGCCGCAGCATGCCGCGCAATGCGCCGAACAGCGATGCGACGGAGAATTGCGCAGCGACCACAGTCGTCTTTCCGGCTTCCACCTTGGCCAGATCGAGCAGGTCGTCGACCAACTGCGTCAGGTTCTCGGCTGCCTTGCGGATGAAGCCCACCTGAGTTTGCTGTTCCACGGTCAATTCGCCATCGGTGTGCGAGAGCAGCAGCCGTGACAGCGCCATGATCGAGTTCAGCGGGGTGCGGAATTCGTGACTCATGTGCGACAGGAATCTCGATTTCAGCTCATCGGCGCGGCGCAGATGGTCGGCTCTCTCGTCCAGCTCCGCGTAGAGGGCCACGACGCCGCGGTTGGTATCCTGCAGCTCCTGATTGAGCCGCTGCAGGTCCTCCTGTCGAGCACGCAACTCTTCGAGCTGCAGCAGAATCTGCTGATTTTGTCTGGTAATTTCCGCGACAGCATCCGCGGGACCATCGGTGGCCAGTTGTTCGGTGATGCGCCCGATGACGGCCGGCGTCATCGGCGGCGCGCGGACCGGCAGGTACTTTTGCAGCCGCACGGTCGTGCCTTTGTTTGGCGCGGAGACGATTTCGAATCCGTCCATCAGGCGGCGGGAGCCAAGCAGACCGATGCCCATACCGGTCGGCGACCTGTGGACGCCAGACAGCACCGCATCGAGGTCACGAATACCAGGACCACGGTCACGCACCACGACCGTGAAGCTCGGTCGATCCGCTTCACCGGTCAGTCGGAAGCTGACGTTGCCGCCGCGCGCATAATCGAAGGCGTTGCGTGCAATCTCCGAAACCGCTGTGGTGATGCGCGTCTGGTCCTGCGTGTCGAAGCCGATCAGTTCCGCAATGCGCCGCGTTCGGCTGCGGACCTGCACGATGTCCGTCTCGAGCGCGATCACCATCTGGAGCAGGCAGATGTCCATGCGACTAAGTGGCGCCGCGCATGACGACCACCGATGCGTCGTCGCGTCCGCGCCGATGATCGCGCAGCAGCACTCCCGCGATCAGAGACGGGTGCTGCGCCGCCAGGCCGGGATAGTCGGCGAGATCCCATCGGCTGGTCAGTCCATCGGAGTGCATGATCACCAGCGGTTCCCCGGTGAACTCGTAGGTGAACTCACGAATGCGAGGTGCGCGATGTCCGGCGGTGCCGTTGAGCGAGACCATGTGACGTGGCTTGCCGGCGCTGATCAGCACCGCGCTGATGTTCCCCACGCCAACAAAGCGGATGACGCGCGCCACGTTGTCGATCCGTGCCACGGCGACCGCCGCACCACGTGTTGGCGCGAGGGCGCGATGGATGCTTTCGATCAGGGTCGCGCAGCCGGCCTGGGCATTTTGCGCGAAGCTGCGGATTGCCGTTTCGGCAGCGCGCGCTGCCTCGAAACCATGGCCGGAACCGTCCGCCAGCATGATGGTACGACCGTGCTCACCATCGCTCCATGACCAATTGTCTCCGTTCACCTCTTCGCCCGGATAGGGTGCGAGCACGGCACCCAGGCTGCAATGCGTGCGTCGCAGCCCCGGCACGATGAAGTGGCACATGATGGCGCAGCCCTGGTCGGGCCGCGTGTAGATCTGCATGGTGTCCGTGAGCCTGGCTATCGCCCCGAGCCCATTGCCGGGGCCGCCGGCGGTGGAGTAGCCATCCTGCATGCATCGAGCAGGATTGGTCATGCCGCGGCCGCGATCGAGTGCGAGCAGTTCGAGCCCTGGTGCACCCACGTGACTGCATTGCACGACATGGAGGTGCCCTCGGCCGGCGTGCTTCAGCAGGTTGGTCGCGAGCTCCGTTACCACGATCGCCACCTGGTCGATGCGCCCCTGGGGCAGCCCCGCCCGCGCGGCAAAGTCGCTCACCCGGCGACGTGCCTCGCCAACCTGGCTTGCCTCGCTGACCTCCATGAACATACTAGATCCATCGTGCGATCGTTACGGCGGTTCCCCTTCCTGGCGTGGATTTGATTTCGAATTCATTGCAGAGTTGCTTGGCGCCGCTGAGCCCCAGCCCCAGCCCGTTCGCGGTCGTGTAGCCATCCTTCATCGCCAGGCTGATGTCGGCGATACCGGGTCCCTGATCGATAAAGGTCAGCCTGACCCCCCGGCGCTCGCGGTTCCGCAAGACTTCGAGCCGCATCTCGCCACCGCCGCCATAATCGACGGTATTGCGGGCGATCTCGCTCGCGGCGGTGACGATCTTGGTCTGGTCGATCAGGCTGAAACCGGCGGCGACGGCGCGGGCCCGAACTGCCTGGCGCACCCTTACCACATCGTCGGAAGTGCGCAGCGGCATGGTCTCAACGCTCTCGGTCTGCATCGTCGCGTCCTGGATCATCGATGATGCGCCGGATCAGGGCGAGCCCCTTGTCCACATTCAGGGCCGTACGCACACCGGTGAGCGCCAACCCGAGCTCGACCAGGGTAATTGCAACGGCCGGCCGCATACCGACGACGACGGTCACCGCATCCAAAACGCGCGACATCGAAGCGATGTTGTTCAGCATGCGCCCGATGAAGGAATTGACGATCTCCAGGGCCGAGATGTCGATCATTACCCCTCGGGCGCGGTCCGCCACGATGCGCTGCGTAAGGTCATCCTGCAGCGCCAGAGCGAGCCGGTCATGCATATCCACCTGGATCGACACCAACAAACAGTCGCCGATGCGCAGGATGGGGATTTCGGGCATTGCCTGGGTCTCGGGTGCCTAGATCTCGGGTGCGGGCGGCTGCTTTCGCTCGCTGATCACCCTGCCGGAGCGGCGGAGCGCCAGTGCCAGCGCATCCGCCATCGTCGCTTTCGAGATGACGTTGAGCTCCAAGCCGAGATGAACGATGGTTTGCGCAATCTGCGGGCGAATGCCGCTGAGGATGCAATCCGCGCCCATAAGGCGCGCCGCCGAGATGGTCTTGATCAGGTGCTGCGCGACCAGGGTATCAACGGTTGGCACGCCGGTGATGTCGATAATGGCGATTTCGGCCCCGGAAGCGACGATCTGGTGGAGCAGGTTCTCCATCACGATCTGCGTGCGCGCGCTATCGAGCGTGCCAATCAGCGGCAAGGCGAGAATTCCCTCCCAGAGCTGGACCACCGGCGTGGACAGCTCCAACAACTCCTGTTGCTGGCGCTTGATGACCTCCTCGCGTGTCCTGGCGTAGCATTCGATGCAATAGAGGGCCAGACGATCGATCAAGCGGCTGGCTGCCCAGGTCTCGCGTGCGAGTTGGTCGGGGTCGTCGCGCAGTTCCTGCCGGAGCAAGGCGAAAAGCGGCTCCTTCAGCGAGAAGATAAAGATCGCGGTTTCCGTGGGACTGAACCCCTGCACCGCCCGGTCGCGTGACAGATCCTCGAGCAGTTCGCGCGCCTCTTGCCATTCCGGTGCATCGATACCGTCGAGCCGTCCGATCAGGGCACCGCGCCGAAGCTGCTCCAGGAACCGGCGCGCCAACTCGGCATTTTCGGGCCCTCTGGCGCCGTCCCCGTAGCTGGCACCGCCGCCTTGGCATGCCAGCCATTCGTCCAACAGCGGCTGGAAATGGCGATCGATCAGCGCCAGGAGGACATGTTCTCGGTCGCTCATTGACCACCTTTCGACTGATATCCGTCGTTGTGCTTAGCGAATTGTGTGGCCTGCCGCCGGGAAAGTAAATCACGTCTTGTTTTCGTGACCGGACCAGCTTAAATCTTAATCGGCGATAATCTGATGGCAAGTTTGGCTCCATGAACGTAATGGCCCCTCGACCACCGGCTATCAGCAAGTGCCGCATCCTGGTCGTCGAGGATGACCCCACGTTCGGACAGGCTCTGTGTCAGGTTCTGGCTCACGCGGGTTACGAGGCAGTCTTCGCCGCCGATTTCCGCTCTGCGCTTGAGGTGCTCGAGGCAGAACAGCCGCTGCACCTGCTGCTGGCCGACATCGTGATGCCGGATGGCGTCAACGGCCTTGCACTGGCACGAATGGCCCGACTGCGGCGACGCGACCTGAAGGTCATATACATGACGGGGTACAACATCCCAGGGATGGAAGAAGAGGCGCTCGGCCCGGTTTTGCGCAAGCCGATTAATGAGCGCTTGCTGATCGAGGAGATCGAGCGAACCTTGGCGGCGGCGTACGAATCCCAATAGGGCCGCGGTACCAGGCCTAGCCTCGCCCCCGGATCCCACGCCGGGCGCCGCGAGGAGGTCCGGGCAAGGTCCCGTCCGCGATGAATTGATTCACTCTGTCGCGGCACTGCCATCCCGGGTCGTTGCCAGTCTGCTGCGCAGGGCCGTGGTCGCGGCCAGGTCGATCCGCGGCGGATCGCCATGCGCCACCACGCCGTACTCGCGTGCTGCACTTTCTGTCGTTACTAGTCCGTCCCGAAGGTCCTGTGCGACCAGCTCCAGATCGCGGGTCAACGGGTCGCTGTAGCCGCCGGCGCCGGGCAGCTCGTGCCGGAACACCTGTCCCTTGCGCAGCGTCATCGTCAGTTTGGCGTGCAACTTCTCCTCGGTCGGCAGTCCCGGATCGAGCACGTTGCGACCCGGCGCACCCGAACCGCCACCTTGCAGCCCGTACGGCCGATGTGTCTGCCGGTCGGCGCGCACCTGCAGAATTCCCTCATCCGCCAGCATCCGCCAAGTCTTGCGCTGCGCCATTCCGCCACGGAACCTCCCCGCGCCGCCGCTGTCCGGCACGAACTCGTAGTCGAGCACTTCCAGCGGGTTTTCCGCCTCGATCACCTCGACCGAGAAGCTCGCCATGTTGGCGAACATCGAGGTGTTGCCATCCAGCCCATCGGCCCATGGCCGCGCGCCCCAACAACCGGAGAGGAAGTCCACATAAATGAATGGCCGTAACTGCTTGTCGTAACCGCCGATGGTTATACCGCTGTTGCCACCTTCCCCCGCAGCCATGACCCGGTCCGGATAGAGCTTCGCGAGCGCGCCGAAGCAACAGTCCACGCCACGGAACCCGGTCAGCCCACGTGCCGCACAGGCCGCCGGCAGCTTGCCGTTGGTAATCGTGCCCGCGGGTGCGATCACCTTGATGGGGCGGAACACGCCGTCGTTGTTGGGCATGTTGATCGACAGCACCGACTTTACCGCGGTGAAGCTCATCGCGGCGCTGTAGCTCCAGGTGTTGTTGATCGCCCCCTTCACCTGCGGCGCGCTGCCCGTCCAGTCCACCTCCATCGCATCGCCATGCTTGCGCACCGTGCAGACCAGCGGGATCGGCTTGCCGATATCGATCTGGTCATCGTCGATCCAGTCGGTGAAGCTCGCCTCGCCATCCGGCAGTTCCGATAGGCAGTGACGGGTGAGCCGCTCGGAGTAGTCCATCGTCTCGTTCATCAGCGCCACAACACCATCGGCGCCATAGCGGCCGACAAGATCGGCCATGCCGCGGGCGGCGATCTCGCATGCCGCGAGCTGGCTGCGGATGTCACCCAGCACGCGCCCTGGCAGCCGCACGTTGCGGTCGATCATGCGGAACAGTGTGCTGTTCGGCTGACCGCGCTCGTACAGCTTCAACGGCGGAATGCGCAGGCCCTCGGCATAGATCTCGGTGCTGTCCGAGGCATTGGAGCCAGGCACGCGCCCGCCGACATCAGTGTGGTGGCAGATCGTCGCCGCATAGGCGATCGGCCGTTTTCCCCCGCCGAACAGCGGACGAAAAATGAAGATGTCCGGCAGGTGCATGCCGCCATCGTACGGATCGTTGTTGATCAGGATGTCGCCCTCGGCGATGTCGTCGCCGAAGTGACGCAGCACGGCCTGCAGCGCGATCGGGATCGAACAGAGATGACCCGGCAGCGCCAACCCCTGCGCCGCCAACCTGCCTTCGGCGTCGCACAGCGCCGCACTGTAGTCCATGATGTTCTTCAGCACGCCGGAATAGGCGGTGCGGTAGATCGTCAGCACCATTTCGTCGCCGAGTGCGGCGATGGCGTTGCGGAACAACTCGGCGGTGATTGGATCGGTGGCTTGCATGGCGCGTCATCCGACCACCACCGGCCGACGCTGACAACCGTTCGCGAGCATGGTAGCTGGCGATTATGCAGACACCATTGCAGGATCCTCCGCCACGGCTGCGTGCCGGCTGTGTGGAATTCCCGGTCCATCATGTGCGCGGCGGGACATCGACCGGACTGGTCATCACCGAGCACTGGGCGCCGCGCGAGCAGTCGATGCGCGAGGAGCTGCTGCGCCACTTGATGGGTCTGCCGCTGGAAGGCACACGGCGCGGCAACAAGCAGATCACCGGGCTGGGACGAATCGTGCCGACGGGAAACAAGGTATTCTTCGCCCGGCTGGAAACAGAAGGAAACCGCCGGCGGATCGTCAGCACGTTTGCACAGCTCGCCGCCGACAAGGCCGCGATCGATTGGAGCGTGAACTGCGGCAACATGACCGCGGCGCTCCCGCTCTGGGCACTTGACAGCGGTCAGGCCGAAGCCGGCGGCGACACGTTCGAGATCGACATTTTCAATACCAACACCGGTGTGACGGCGGGGGCGCGCATGCGAATTGCGCCCGATGGCAGCTTCGTTCCGACCGAAATACCCGGTGTCGATGGCGCATTTCCCGCAGTGGATCTGTTCCTCGCCAACCCTGTTGGGGCGAAGACCGGGCGCCTGCTGCCGACCGGACGGGTGACGGACGACATCGCCGGCTATCAGGTGTCCTGCGTCGATGTCGCAGTGCCAATGGTGATCGCGCGTGCCGCCGATTTCGGCAAGTCGGCACACGAGGCGGTCGAGGACCTGGAAGGCGATCGCGACTTCATGGCAGCGCTTCGCTCGGTGTGGGTCGAGGCCGGGTTGCGGATGGGGCTGAAGGCGCGCGGTGGCCGGCCGATGACGGCGGAGGAACTGGCCCAGAGCGAGACGATTCCCAAAGTGTGCATCGTCGGACCGCCATCAGGATCGGGCCATATCGCGGTGCGCTACTTCACGCCGCAGACTGCGCACCGTTCGTTGGCAGTATCCGGTGGCTGCTGTCTGGCGGCAGCGGCGCTGATCCCGGGTTCGGTCGCGCACGAATTCGCGCAGGGATTGCCGCCGGTGCCTGGCAATTTTGCCGAAGTGGACGTGGGCATCGAGAATCCGGCCGGCGTTCTCGAGGCGACGATCGAGGCGCGTTTGCTGCGCGCCGGGCTGGAAGTCAGGAAGGCGGCCTACCGGCGCAGCACACAAATTCTGCTGCGGGGACACGTGCCGCTGTACCGCGCTTCGCATGCGCTGCGCGAAGCGCTGCTGCCGCTTTGCGGCTAGGCGTAGTTGCTGCAGACCTCGTCCTCTCACGACAAGAAGCGGCGAACACACAGCCAGGCGGCTAGATAAAAAGGATGCTGTTTTGGATATCACTGATTTGCAATCGTCTGCGCAACCGGGTCAAAGAGATCGCGGACGATCTCCCTTCTGTGAAAGCCCCCCGGCGGGAAAAGAATAACAACACGGAGGACGCAGAGGTCTCGATCGCTTCGTTAACAGGCGCCCTGTAAAGATGAACCCAAGGAGCCTGTAATAGAGCGATATGACGATGACGCCCGCCAACCTGGGTTCCGCCGTTGGACCACGACGATCCGGGCGATCTGCATGCGCGAGGGCCGCCCGATGGCTCGCCGCCGCACCCCAACCCACCCACAACTTGCAATGAATTTCGACACTCGAAGGCGGAGCTATGTCTGATGCTTGAGTGGTTCAAAACCAACCAAACCGCGGTGCTCGCGATCGCTGCCCTGCTGTCCCCCGTGATCGCGGTCGCCGGCACCGTGGTGGCTGCGTTCGTGAGCTACCGAGCGGTTGTGACCGGCCCTGGCACCCAGCTCAAGATCGCGCGCAAGCAATTCGAACTTACAAAGGAGCAATTGGCGCTGCAGGAGCGGACCGCGGCGGCAAATCTCCTTGGCGCCGTGGATCAGAAGTGGATTGAGGATTTCAGGGGGGCTTTTGTTGAACTGTATGGGAGCTGGCACGAGTTAAGCCGTAGGGTCAAAGAGACGCTGGCTAAAAGGGAAGACCTCGAGCAATTCGGTTACGAGCTCCGTGACTTCACTGCAATTGGCAAAATCCTCTTGTTGGTCGGCGACAACCCCGCAGATGCGCATCTGATCAAACTGCTCGAGACCTGGCACGCGGCTATTGGATCACCGGACGAGATGAAATTCAGCGATGAGGCTGCGGCCCAGGCATTGCGGATCATCGAGCAAAGGCAGGCAGGCATTGCAGCCCGGATCGCAGCCGTTGAACGGAGTGCTCAACGGGCGGATGTCACAGAGCTGGTGAAGCCAACGGCGACGAAGCAGGACGCGAACCTCGGACCCTACGCGTGTGCGACGACCGCCGCGAAATGGCTCCTTGTGTTACACGGCACCAGTCTGGTCGTGGCGTTCACCTTCTACATTCAGGCTTTCCCGCTGATCTTGTCGGCTAAGGATGACTGCCCGTCGATGCAGTTCGTTGCTGACGCGATCAATGCGGCAAATGATACGCGCTGTGGTGTCTGGCCTCTGGCGCATTTGCGCTCATCGCCGCTTGCTTACCGGCAAAGTTCGACAGCGTGCGCTGGACCTTTGTAGGCGCATCATTTGTCTCTTTCATTGTAATGGTCCTACTTCTCGTCGTCCCGGGCATTCGGGCCACGCAAGAGAGCTTGCAGAACGGGTGGCACCATTTCGAGTTGGAATGCCTGCCTCCTGAGGCGCGCGCAAAGATGAGGCCATGAAGTCCACCTCCGGGCGCCCCCCTTATTGCGCACCACCGTACGCAAGCCGCTTCTAAGCACGCGGAGTATACGGAGAAGGAGCGACAGCGCTTCGCGCACTTGTTCCTCTTGTCCTGCGCGGAGCTGCTCCGTGCACTCCGTGGTTCTCCCGTGCCCCTCCGTGTTAAACATCTTTCTTCTCACAGTCGCGGTGTAGCAGCCCAAGCTGCCGGCCCAGCACGCGCCAGGCGCCCCGCACCTAAAAAATCCATTGCCATCCAGCAGCATGCTGTGTTAGCAAAGCTACCGTGAAACGTGAATCACTCACCGATCCCGGTCCAGCCCTCCCACTCGGTCCTGAACAGGATCACCTCCACAGCACCATGCCCGGGCGCATCGCCACACTTCTCCATGTCGTTCGCACCCTGTTGGGCTACGGCCGCCATCTCGCCGACACCGTCAAGGATCGCGCCACAGTGCCCGGTTTCAGCGCCATCGCGGCATGCTTCGGCACCACCAGTCTCGGCTTAATCCTCGCACACCTGCATCGCGGCCTTTTGCGCGCCGCCGCCCTCGAGCGCGTATTGCTCGCCCGCGCCGCAAGCGGTCGCGACATAGAGCTCGCCGGCTCCCGCATCAGCGCGGCTGATCGAGGGCCCGTACCGGCGGACGCGGCCGCGAAGTCCCTCGCGCACAACCGCCCACTGCGGCCGGCTCGAAGCGCCCCACAAAATCATCCCACCGATTTCCACACGCCCACATTGGAAGAACTCGAGCTCCAGGTGCGCCGCCGTCCTCTCGGCCGCACCATCGCCGATATCTGCCTCGATCTGGCCGTCGTGCCCGGATTCTGCACCGGCGCATTCTGGAACGAATTGTTCGACGCCATGCAGTGCTACGGTGGCAGCGTAACCAACATGATGCGCGAGAGGTTCCGTCGCGAACAGGCGTTGCACGAGGAGCTGGACAGAACTCCGACCCAGAGCCGGGACTGGTCGCATCTGCAGCGGCAGATGGTCCGCCACGTGCTGGGGTTCTTTATCGGCGACGAACCGACACTTCCATTCAGTCCGTCGCCAGCGGCTGCACCGGCCGCGGCGCTGGCCACGGGCCCACCCTGAACGGTTCGCAACAGCGAGTAATATTAGC
>CAVWWB010000012.1:0-118570 GCA_963758595.1 uncultured Alphaproteobacteria bacterium | reverse complement strand
AACCCGCTACGCGGGAAGGGTGTGGTGGTGTTGATGAACGAGTAGAGGCCCAGTTGTCATGCCTTGATTTGAGCATGGCGCAGTGCGGGCTGAGCATTTCGGCTTCCTTCAACCAAGAGGAGCCGACCGATGGACGAGGCCATTCGCACCGCTGCAATCAGCCCACTGCGCCAGCGTCTGATCGACGATATGAACATGCGCCGGTTCTCGCGAGAGACGCAGCGCAACTACATTCGGGACGTGGGCCGCTTTGCGACATTCCTCGGGCGATCACCCGATACAGCGACGGCGGATGACGTGCGCCGATTTCAGATCGAACAGCGCGACGCCGGCATGCCGACGCCGACCATGAACAGCATTGTGTCGGCGTTGCGGTTCTTCTTCACGCACACCATCGACCGGCCCGACCTGGCGCGCAAGCTGATCCGTGTGGCGCATCCACGCAACCTGCCCATGGTGCTGAGCCGAGACGAGGTCGCGCGACTGCTCAACGCAACTACCTGCCTGAAGCATCAGGCGGCCCTCTCGGTCGCCTATGGCGCTGGCCTGCGCGTGGCCGAAGTCGCGGCGCTCAAGGTCGCCGACATCGACAGCGAGCGCATGTTGCTCCGGGTCGAGCGCGGCAAAGGTAGCCGGTATCGCAATGCCATGCTCCCGGCGGATCTGCTCACCCTGTTGCGCGAGTGGTGGAAGGTCGGGCACCAACAGGGCGTGATGCATCGTGACGGTTGGCTGTTTCCGGGACAGCACGCCATGAAGCCGATCAGCACCCGGCAACTCCATCGCATCGTCGTCGATGCGGCACAGGCCGCGGAGATCACCAAGCGGGTCGGACCGCACACGCTGCGCCACAGCTTTGCCACCCATCTGCTGGAAGACGGCGTCGACATCCGCGTCATCCAGGTTCTGCTCGGCCACGCCAAGTTGGAGAACACCGCCTTCTACACCAAGGTTGCGACCCGAACGGTACGCACCGTGACCAGCCCGCTCGACAAGCTCGGCATGTTCAAGACCGGAGAGATCGCACCCGCCGGCTGAGGCGGTGCGCGCCTCACTCGAGGTCGCCGATATCTTCCGCACTGCCGGCCCCGCTTATCGGGCCAACCATGCCGGACACCTGAGCCTTCATCAGCTCAAGGTCATGTCGGCGATCGAGCATTGCCGCACTGCGGCCCTGGGCGGTCATGTCGAGGCTTGCGAGGACTGCGGCCACCGGCGGATCGCCTACAACAGCTGCCGCAACCGGCACTGCCCCAAGTGCCAGGGCGCCGCCGCACGCACCTGGCTGGCCGAGCGCGAGGCAGACCTGCTGCCGGTCGGATACTTCCACGTTGTCTTCACTCTGCCGGCCGAGGTCGCCGACATCGCGCTCCACAACAAGGCCGTGGTCTATGACCTGCTGTTCCACGCGGCGTCCGAGACGATGCTGACGATCGCCGCCGATCCCCGTCACCTGGGCGCACGGATCGGCATCACCGCCGTGCTCCACACCTGGGGATCGGCACTGACGCACCACCCCCATGTGCACATGATTGTGCCGGGCGGCGGTATCGCACTCGATGGACAGCGCTGGATATCCTCGCGACCAGCGTTCCTCCTGCCGGTGCGCGTCCTCGGCAAGCTGTTCCGCCGCCTGTTCCTCACCAGACTGATCGCACTCCACGACGCCGGCAGGCTTGCCTTCTTCGGCAACCTCGCACCACTCGCCGACCGGCGGGCCTTCCTGCGCCACCTCTCGCCGGTCCGCAATAAACGCTGGGTGGTCTACGCCAAGCCGCCCTTCGCCGGTCCCGAAGCCGTGCTCGCCTATCTCTCGCGCTACACTCATCGCGTCGCCATCTCGAACCGGCGGCTGCTCGCCTTCGACGAGACCGGCGTCACATTCCGCTACAAGGATTATCGCCGCAACGGCGCGGACCGCCAGCAGGTCATGACGCTGGCGTCGACGAGTTCATCCGCCGCTTCCTGCTTCACGTCCTGCCGCGCGGGTTCCACCGCATTCGCCACTACGGCCTGCTCGCCGTTCGGCGCGCAAGGCCAGCCTCACGCGCGCCGCGAACTACTCGCCGTCGCGCCACCACCCGATGACGACGTGCCGAAGAGCCGCTCGATGCCGTCCGCCGTGTCCATGCTGCGGCGGACACATGATCATCATCGAGACGTTCGAGCGCTGGCGTCAGCCCCGCGCACCACCGCACTGCACTCCACCAACCGGGAGAAATTCGCCGTGACCCGGCACGGCCTGCCACAGTTCCCGCCGCAGCACCCCCATTGCGGCCGACGCTCGAGTTCGCGCCATCCGTCGTCAGCGACGCCCCGAAGCTCCCTCTTGCCGGTAATCCCCACCGCCATACGCCATCAAACCCAGCGACAATTCGCACAGATCGCATCACGTCCCGCGACTCCCACTGCCGGTCGTGACTTCGCCACGCTCAGCCGAAAACAGAAATACCCATAGACCATCGTCTGCGACCCGCGGGTTCGTTCCTCGGAGACTTTCGGTACGCCTCGCGGCGCCCGAAACTCTTCACGCAAGCAGCCCGACAGCTCTTCGTCCCCGCGCGAGACGACGCATCACATAGCGGAACCCCAAGGTTGGCGGCGTTCGCGTTCGGCGGACTGGGTGCCAATGTCATCGTCGCCCAACTCGCCTTAGTCGTCAGCCACCGTTGTGTGCACGCGGATGTGCGAACAGCCGGTTGCCGCTTCACGTTCTCACGGATGGCGGCAAGCCATGCTAGCCGGATCAGGCGGCCCGGCCGAGCATCGCCGTTGCCGCCGCCTGGCGATCTACCTTGCCAAGCGAGTTGCGTGGCACGGCATCGACGGCCAACAGCCGCTCCGGCACCTTGTAATCGGCGAGTTGCTGCTTGGTGTCACTCAGGATGGCGTCAAGCGCGGCAACACTCACGCCGTTTGACAGTTGCACAACGGCCCCCACAAGCTGGCCCAGCACCGGATCCGGCACGCCGAAACCGCGGCCTCGTTCACCAGAGGATGGCTCAGCAGCACCCGCTCGACCTCGACCGGGGAGATGTTGGACCCGCCGCGGATGATGATGTCCTTCTTGCGGCCCACAAACCACAGCTCGTCGCCCTCGCCCTGCCGCATCAGGTCGCCGCTGTGGCACCAGCCATCGCATGTCGCATCGTCGATGCGATCCGGCCCGACCCAATAGCCGACGGTCACGTAGGCACCACGAACAAGGAACTCACCGACCTCGCCTCGTGGTACATCCCTACCTTCATCGTCAAGAAGACGAATTTCGGCACCCGCCGCGCCATGAACCGCCCCGGTTTGCCGGAGGCTCCACAGCTTGAGAAGGTGGAGCTATGACGAGGAAGACATCCAATCGATTTTCTCCAGAAGTCCGGGAACGCGCGGTGCGCATGGTGTTGGAGCATGGAGGCGATCACGCATCGCAATGGGCAGCAATGAGTTCGATTGCATCGAAGATCGGCTGCACGGGCGAGACGTTGCGCAAGTGGGTGCGACAGGCCGCGCGCGACCAGGGAAAACGGCCTGGCCTAACGAGCGATGAACGAGAGCGGATGAAGGGGCTGGAGCGCGAGATCCGGGAGCTGCGCCAGGCAAATGAGATCCTGCGCAAGGCATCGGCGTATTTTGCTCAGGCGGAGCTCGACCGCCGGTCGAAGCCATGATTGCGTTTATCGACGATAACCGCGCCGCATACGGGGTCGAGCCGATCTGCAGGGTTCTGCCGATTGCCCCGTCGACCTATCACGCGCAGGTGGCGCAACGGAAAGATCCGAGCAAAGCGTCGAAGAGAGCCAAGCGCGACGTTCGGCTGCGTGACGAGATCCGACGCGTTTTCGAGGCGAACTTCGGGGTCTATGGTGTATGCAAGGTGTGGCGGCAGTTCGGCCGCGAGGGTGCTTCTGTGGCCCGCTGCACCGTGGCGCGTCTGATGCGCCAGATGGGGGCTTGCGTGGCGTCGTTCGTGGCAAAGAAGCCAGGACCACGATCGCTGGCAAGGCGCCGTGCCCCGCCGATCGGGTAAATCGGCAGTTCCGCGCGGCCCGGCCAAATCTGCTGTAGCTGGCAGACTTCACCTATGTGGCCACCTGGCAGGGCTTCGTTTACGTGGCGTTCGTCATCGACGCCTTTGCCAGGCGCATCGTCGGTTGGCGCGTCTCCAAGACGGCACATGCGGGCTTCGTCCTCGATGCCCTGGAGCAGGCACTGCATGACCGCCGACCCGTTCAAGGCAGCGGCCTGGTGCATCACAGCGACAGGGGCGTGCAATATGTCTCCATTCGCTATACGGAACGCCTTGCTGAAGCCGGCATAGACCCTTCAGTCGGCAACGTTGGCGATAGTTACGACAATGCGCTGGCCGAAACCGTCAATGGCCTGTTCAAGACTGAGGTCATCCGCCGGCGAGGACCCTGGCGCTCGCTGGAAGCTGTCGAATTCGCCACGCTCGAATGGGTCGATTGGTTCAATCATCGCCGCCTCCTCAAGCCTATCGGCAACATGCCGCCCGCCGAGGCTGCAGAGCACTACTACGCCACAGCCGTTGTGCTCACAGGGCCATGATGGACTTTCCGGCACACGAGTGGAAGGTCTGTCGGCGTATCGGATCGCGCTCAGGTTGCGTTTAGTGCCCATGTTTTACCGGCGTGACCTATGTCCGGTCTGGGCAGCGGAACTTGCTCCGCGATTGCGGCCTGCTAATCAAGGCTATGGTTGAGCCTGGAGCAGCACACTTCGAACCGAGATAGGTCGGATGTCGCGCGGTATGCAGCCGTGCACTGGCTGCCGAGTCGTTAGGCTTGATCGGAGGGGGGTCACAGTCGGCGACGGCGAGACCGTCAGCAGATCCTAAGTGGAACCCCACGAGGCCCCCAGTGGGCACGAGGACCCTGACCGAGGGAAGCTCGGCTCGCCGTAAGTCCTTGCCCTTGCTAGGATATTCTGGAGCAGGGAAAGGGACCGGGATCCAACATTCTCTGGGCAAGCGGCCGGTTTTCGGTGATGGGAGCCAATTGCCCGGGCACAAGATACATGACCGAAGTTGGCCGGAAGCAGTCGGTCTGCTTCAAGCAATCGGCTCGCTGGATAGCCCATTCGCGACCACATTCATTCCAGCGCCTCGGCTCGGGCGCGAGCCCCGTGCTCAACCCAGGCCAATCCAATGTTGTCCCAATAGGTTTTGACCCTGCCGCCATTCGCCCTCGTTCAGGCGGCCTTGAAAGTCGCATGGAAATCGGCGGCGTCTTCCTTTTTTACCTGCATCGCCCGCAGGCCGGCACGTGCGGCATCTGCTCCGGCCGGACCCCCGGTGCACGTTACGCCGCGGCGTGATGCATACTCGAACCATGCGCCCCATCCCGGTCCGACTTCTAGTATATGGTCGCCCGGTCTTAGGTCCAGCTTCTCGTAGCAGTAATCGAATTTCCTCATGGTCGCGACGTCGAGTGCTTCTGCATGCTAGCTAGCATAGACGCCCTGTGTGTAGCTGGGGGTCTTGGGATCCAGAAAGCTAAGGAAGAATTCCGGGTCGATATCGTAGTGCGAGGTTATCGCCGCCCGGTTAGTGCGCACCTGCCCAAACAACAATGGTTGCAAGAAGCGCCACGCTGTCATTAGCGGATGCATGTCACCCAGCGTTTGTCGAAGCTCGAACAGCCGCAGCATATCGCCATCGATGTCTATGTGCCCTGCCAGATAGGGGTCAGCAAATTTAACCTGGTCGAGGCTGGTGAGGGCGCGCACGCCATTCTTGTTCTTCAGGGTGACACGGAAGCTCGGTACACCGCGACCGAAGCGTTTGACCGCGCCATCAGGGAATTGCATTTCGAAAGGCACGTCCATCGCGGCAAACGCCCGGGCAATGCGCTCGACCCAGAATCCCCCTTGCGCCTTCGCCGGGGTATCAGGCGTCGCCTGCCGGACAGTCACCTCCTCGGACATGCCGCCACCTCGCAGGTGCCGATTCGTTCTTCGCTGAATTTACGCGCCAGCCGTAGACGTCGCAACTTGAATACGACGTGGCAACCTCCCACATCATTAGCACTCTCACAACCAGAGTGCCAGGGGCGTGCACCTGAAGTGCGCCGGCACGGTACCTGGCAAGCCCACCAGCCTTCGACCGCTGGCACAAGGTTGCGTCAAGATCCAATGAAATTTCGGCCATTGCATGATCGCGTGGTGATCCGTCGCCTCGACGCAGAGGAGAAGTCGGCGGGCGGGATCATCATCCCCGACACCGCCCAGGAACGGCCGACGGAGGGGGAGGTCGTCGCGGCAGGTCCCGGCGCACGGAACGAGCAAGGCCAGGTTGTCGCCCTCGAGGTGAAGACCGGCGATCGCATCCTGTTCGGCAAGTGGTCGGGCACAGAGGTGAAGCTCGACGGTGAGGAACTCCTGCTCCTAAAGGAGCCGGACATCATGGGCATCATCAAGGGTAGCGCAGCCGTCAAAAAGAAGCCTGCGTGATTCGGCATCATCGAACTCGGAAAGGATTAAGCAAATGGCAGCCAAAGACGTTCGGTTTGGCGACGACGCGCGCCAGCGTATGATGCGCGGTGTGGATACACTTGCCCAGGCGGTGAAGATCACCCTCGGTCCCAAGGGTCGCAATGTGATCCTGGATAAGAGCTACGGCGCGCCGCGCATCACCAAGGACGGCGTAACTGTCGCGCGGGAGATCGAATTCTCTGACAAATTCGAGAACATGGGCGCGCAGATGGTACGCGAGGTCGCATCAAAGACCAATGATATCGCAGGTGATGGAACGACCACCGCTATCGTATTGGCGCAGGCCATCGTGCGTGAGGGTGGCAAGGCGGTGTCCGCCGGCTTGAATCCAATGGATCTGAAGCGTGGCGTCGATAGGGCCGTTGCCGCGCTGGTCGAAGAACTGAAGAAGCGCAGCAAAAAGATCACCACACAGGCTGAGACGGCGCAGGTCGGCACGATCTCGGCCAACGGCGAAACGGAGATCGGCGAAATGATCGCCAAGGCGATGCAGAGGGTGGGCAATGAGGGTGTGATCACGGTCGAGGAAGCCAAGGGGATGCTGACGGAACTTGACGTGGTCGAGGGCATGCAGTTCGACCGGGGCTACATGTCGCCTTACTTCGTCACCAACGCCGAGAAGATGACTGTCGAGCTGGATCAACCGTACATCCTGATCCACGAGAAAAAGCTGTCCGGATTGCAGACCATCCTCCCCTTGCTCGAGGCGGTGGCGCAATCGGGCCGTCCCCTGCTCATAGTTGCCGAGGATGTCGAGGGCGAGGCGCTCGCGACGCTGGTGGTGAACAAGCTGCGTGGAGGGCTGAAGGTGGCCGCGGTGAAGGCGCCTGGTTTTGGCGATCGTCGCAAGGCGATGCTTGACGATATCGCGGTGCTCACCAAGGGTCAGGTGATCAGCGAGGAACTTGGCATCAAGCTGGAGAATGTCACTCTGGACATGCTGGGCCAAGCCAAGAAGGTGCTGATCGACAAGGAGAACACCACTATTGTCGAAGGCGCCGGCAGGAAAGCCGATATTGCCGGGCGCTGCACACAGATCCGGGCGCAGATCGAGGAGACCACCTCGGACTACGATCGCGAGAAGCTGCAGGAACGCTTGGCGAAGCTGGCAGGTGGCGTTGCGATCATCCGGGTCGGTGGTTCCACAGAGGTCGAGGTGAAGGAGCGCAAGGACCGCGTTGACGATGGTCTGCACGCGACACGGGCCGCCGTCGAGGAGGGCATCGTGCCAGGTGGCGGCGTCGCCCTGGCGCGGGCCTCCAAGATACTCGCCAAGCTGAACGCCGAGAATGACGACCAGCGCGTCGGCATTGAGATCGTGCGCAAGGCGGTGCAGATGCCGCTGCGTCAGATCGCCGAGAATGCCGGAGAGGACGGCGCCGTGGTCTCGGGCAAGATTCTCGATAAGGACGAGTACAACTGGGGCTTCGATGCACAGACCGCCGAGTTCAAGGACTTGGTCAAGGCCGGCATCATCGATCCGACCAAGGTGGTGCGGTCTGCACTGCAACACGCCGCGTCTATCGGTGCACTGATGATCACCACGGAGGCGATGGTGGCCGAGCGGCAGGAGAAGTCTCCGGGAGGCGACGGTTCATCGGGCGACGCGAGCTATTGAGGGAACCACTTTTGTCGCAGGGATCCGATGGTCGACCAGGATGCGCCAGATCCGCAGTTCGACACGATGACCTCTCGTCTGTTGCGGCGGGAAGCCTTGCGTCGCGTGGCCAAGGAGCTGAGCACGATGACCGGGCCAGGTCTGGAGCAGGCCCTAGCACGGGTTTCGGCTGAGGTCACCGAAGAGGCCGCTTATCGGAAGGCGACTGCGGCCCGGAAAGCCGACCACGCTCATGCGTTGTCTATCGGCAAGCTGCCGGAGCAGGTGTGATCTCTTCTGGCACGTGAGACCGTATACTTCTCTAGAGACCACCAAGGATAGGTGTTCGTTTCCGCCACGCCGGGCGACGATGAGTTGGACAGTACGACGGAGGAACCGACTGTCATCTTCAAGTCCGCCCGCCTGGCCGCAAGGTTGGAGCGGGCATGTGAAAGCGTGACAACCCCGCGCCGGATTACAATCCGTTCGTACCAATTGGACCAAGAAGAGCCTAGCGGCGTGAAATCCGGCTGAGGGCAAATCACAGGGAAACCGGTGTTTTGGACGAGAATGCCTTTCGGCAGGTGCGTGTGGGCTCTCGTTCATTTAGGAGTGAATGATGGACAAGCCAGAGCTTGGCACCAAGTGCACCTGCACCGGGTGCCACGAGCGCTTCTACGATCTTAACAGGTCACCTGCGATTTGCCCGAGATGCGGCCTTCAGCAGCCACCCGAAAAGTCGCGCATGCTCCGACGACCTCGCGGCACTTTTGGCGCCGGATCGCAGCAGCGGCAACCGCCTGTGGCCGTTACAATCGATGATGACGTGGAGCCTGTCAGCGCGGCTGAAATCGACGTGGAGGATAACGCGTCCGAAGCCGACGACGAAGCTGATGATAACATCGAGATCGATGCCGATATCGCCAGGACGCGCGATTGAAACTCTACGAACGGCAAATGATTAGAGGCCAGTTGCATCGACCGTCGCTAAAGATCACCCGAAACCCAGATCAGGGGCGAGTTCGCAGCTTTACCTTCCAGGTATGGAGCCCATTCAGCGGCAACTACGAGGTCGAAGAAATGATAGATGCCGCAATGGCGCGGGTTGATCGGCTCGCCGGTCTCATCTGGCAGATGTGGCTCCAGCGGCATCCGAAACAGGACGCGCTTGTGGACACACCGAGTCCTGACGGTGTCGATACCGGAGAGTGGGCAGAATTTCGTATTAACCCGACGACGTACCGGAGTTATGACACTCGCCGGCACGATAGTCCCGGCTGGACGAGAGCGATCAGCCTGAACCAGGCTACCGAGACAACATCAGGGTCGGTTGCACACCACCTCGTCCAGGCTTATGGTTATCTGAGCCGAACATTAGGTTGTCGTAGGCGGCCGCCGTCGCTTCCGGCAGGCCCAATACCTCCTGGGCCACTGCTGACCTTGGCACCTTGCACAACGGGTACATTCATCCTTTCGCTACAACCGAAGGACCTCGTCCTCCCACTGTCCTCGGATAAAGCTCGCCACATCGACGGTTCCATCGTCCGACCACAGGATCCGCAAGACCCGCGCCGTTCCCTCCCAGATGTCAAGCCCATATGGCAACGCCTTCCTGGAACGCTGTCTTTCGATGGCATGCCGATAGCCGGGCGACGACGCCTCCTCTCGACCAAGTTCATTGAATGGTGTCCAGAGGCGAAATACCCAGCCCCTTATCCGCAGCTCGGTCAGCCGCACCACATCACGCTGGACCTCCATTGTTCCGTCCCGCCGTAAGAGTGGCAGGATGTGGTCTCGAATAGCGATCGCCCGGTCAATGTCTGTGACCACCAATCTCAAATTCATCGGCTGTCCGTCCTCCAGCTCGCCAAGCCTTAGGGGCAGGTGCCACCTGCCAGGGTACCCCACTTTGGACGCTGTACCGATGTCGCGCGTGCGCTCCGTCCGTCTTCTTAGTCGGCGGCCCCAGCTCACGAGACCTGCTCTCGTGTGTAGAATATAGCACACCTGGCAGAGCTTGACGGGCGAATCTCAACTAAGAGGGACAAATGAGCAGCAGACCGGAAGAGCAGTCAAACACGACTCACGCCTCCCAACGTTCTCAACGTGGAGAAAGCCTTGTTGAACAAGGCGAATGGGTAAACTGCTGGTTATGTGAAGACGTATTCCGACGTCGTATGCAAACAAAGCGCACATGCGCAAAGTGTCATCGCGGCTTCTGTGAAGGGTGGCATGGAAGTCTCGATCGTGGCTACGGAACCTGTGTTATCTGCTGGGCAGACCAGGATCTTGGATAGCAGGTCGTCCCGGGGGCGAGCATCGCGGCTGTCCCCTGATCGGCGGACAAGCTGATCTACGGGCACTTCAGCCCCCGGCCGCCCTCATTGTAGCCGCTGGCATAGAGGCGCCGCGCCAAGTGTTCCGCAGGCTTAGTCTAGCCTATCGGTACTGCTCTGGGTCACGCGCCGCCCTGCCAAGGTTAATCGCCAATATCGGCGCCTTTGCATGCGGCGGCGGCTGCGACGGTTCGCTTTGGCTTTCGACCTGCGCGGCCACGTGCCGCTCGCCGGCCCTTGCTCAACCCACGCGACCGCATGTTGTCCCAGAAGGCCCTTCAGCCGTCAGCACCGTTCGTACGTGATTTATAGGCTGATCGCCCTTGCCACTGGGTGACCATCGTGTGCTATCCAGCCCGACTTGGCCACAGCGGAACATCCTGCGAAGTTCGCCAAATCGCACCGCTTTCGCCTGGTGGTAGGCTGTGAGATGCCGGACCGGCAGCAGGCGCATCCAGAATGTGTGTTAGTAATCTCACGCGCTTCGCTCGCGGCATCAAGCATCGTTCTAGCGGCACATACGGGCCGAGGTCGTTGCATCGACTGACCCGCGCGCGCAATATCGCTAATAACGACCCATTCCATAGCAGGAATTCAGCATGCCCAGCTCCGATGCTTTCGCCTTGCGACGCTCCGGACTAAATGGATTTCTGTTTGCCGAGATCGGCCCAGAGGCGAATGGCATGACCCTCAGTGTGATCTCGGTTCTTGCGCGGATGGGGAATGATCCGTGGGTAGAGGCGGGCAGGCTTGCCGGGTTGCCGAAATCGGAAGCGACCGAAAGCCTGGCGCGGAGCATCGCGGGCATGCCGGCCAGCATCTGGTCACAACAGGCTGCAATGGCGATCGCAGCGGGCCTGGTCGTGCTGCTGCCGGCGCAACCAGGCCCGTCCGCACAGGGTTGGTCGGCGCCGGGACACAGTGCAAGGACTGGCGGCTTCTTCAGAATTGCAGTTGTCGTGGTGTGTGTTGCATGCGTGGTGGCCTTTGAGGCAGGCATCTTCACGACATCGGACGCACCGACGCCCGATAGCAGCACCCTTGCCAGCTTCGTGGCATCGCCGCACTAATCATCGGGCGTCCAGGACTGGTAATCATCCTCCGTTGCGGCTCGATTCCGCCGCTATAGTCGTGAACCGGTAGACGATAACAAGATCGCGTGCTCGTGGCGTTTGGAAGAAGTGGCCCTGTCAGGGATGCTTGTCGGTTCTGGATTGGTGTATCAGCCGTGTGGTCGTGATTTCGAGCGTGCCTTCAGAGCCAGAACAGGAGGCCACGGCACGCTCTATGATGCGCTGGACGAACTGTGACTGACGCGCGATCGGCAGACGGTCCGTGGCACGGCCGCATCGTTGTGGTGACTGGTGCCACGTCAGGGATCGGTCGGCAGTTCGCGATCCGGTTCGCTGCTGAGGGCGCCAAGGTCCTCGCCTGCGGGCGGAATAGCGTGGCACTTGGTAAACTGCAGACAGAACACCCTACGCTCGACGTGCTTCGATGTGACATAACGGCGCGGCCAAACGTGCTGGCGCTCGTGGAGGCTATTTGCGACCGCTACGGCAAGCTCGATGTGCTGGTGAACAATGCCGGCATCATGGAACGGGTTGATCTTTTGGAGGAGTCTGTAAGCGACGAACGCATCGCTTATGAGGTGGCAGTGAACCTGACAGGACCGATCCTATTGACACGACGCCTTCTGCCACTCCTGCGTTCTGGTCGAAACCCGATGATCGTTATGGTCACGTCGGGATACGCGTTGCTCCCCTCCACGCGCGCTCCGACCTACTCCGCAACCAAGGCCGGGCTCCGCGCCTTCACGATGGCTCTGCGGCGCCAGTTGCGTGGCATTGGAATCCGCGTTGTTGAAGTATTGCCCCCACTGGTCGATACTCCGGCAACGCGCACGGTCACCAAAGCGAAGATGTCACCGGCCGCGCTGGTCGACCAAGTCATTCGCGACATCGCCCATGGCAAGGACGAGATACTGCCCGGCAAGGTTCGTCTACTGCCGATGCTGATGCGTCTGGCTCCGTCCCTTGCAGCACGGGTTGTTGCAAAAACATGAGGCACCTCGGTCCGCGGTCAGGACCGGAATGGCGGCTCCTACGGCTGATCTGCATTGGGCCCGGTACACCGTTCGAGAACCATCCGTGACTGCCTGAGAAACTGTCAGCGTTTATGTCCGCTTTCGAGAAACGCAAAGGCTCGGCTGAGCATCCGACATGGGCGCCGGACTGGCGGATCGGCCGGCTTCCCGTCTTGGGAGCGAAGAGGCCGGCCCAGCTCCTAGACCTCTGTGCCTTCGGCGACGTCGAGCGCGTCCTCGACATCAACGCCGAGGTTGCCAACAAGCGCATGCTGATCTAGCGGTTCGCGACCGTCAGGCACTCCCCACTTTCCCGGGGAAATGGCATGCTACGCGATGTCCATCGGCGACCTGGGCCAACGCTGGCGTCTCAATTGCGCAGCAGGGCGCCGCCGCCGGACAGCGCGTGCGGAAATAGCAACCTGAAGGCGGGTCGATTGCGTTCGGCACCTCACCGCTCAGAATGATCCGCTGCGTCGAGGCCATGGTGTCCAGTGTCGGCACCGCCGAGATCAGGCTGGCGGTGTAGGGGTGCAGCGGCATGCGAAAGAGCTCGGCTGCCGGTGCGGTTTCCACTACACGGCCGAGATATAGCACCACAATGCGGTCGGAGATGTGGCGGACCACCGCAAGATCGTGCGCAATGAATAGGTAAGTCAGGCCCAGCCGCTCCTGCAAGCCGATCATCAGGTTGATGATTTGTGCCTGGATGTTCACGTCGAGGGCCGAGATCGGCTCGTCCCCGACCACAAATACGGGCTCAACCGCGAGCGCACGGGCAATCGAAACGCGTTGCCGCTGACCGCCGGAGAATTCGTGCGGAAACCGCGCCGCGGCCTCTGACGGGAGGCCGACGAGGTTCAGCAGCGCGCGGACGCGTTCGCGGGCTTCGGCGGGGCTGCGTGCCAGGCGGTGCAAGCGCAGCGGGCCAGCGAGGATCTCGCCCACTGTCATACGCGGATTGAGCGATGCGTAAGGGTCCTGGAAAATCATCTGCATTCGTCGGCGCAACGGCCGGATGGCCGACTGCGAAGCGTGTGAGATGTCCTGGCCATCGAACACGATGCGGCCGGCCGTAGGTTCCTCGAGACGCATAATCAGCCGAGCTAGCGTCGATTTGCCACAGCCGGATTCGCCCACCAGCCCGACAGTCTCGCCGGGAAACACTTGCAGGTCCACGCCGTCTACCGCGCGCAGCACGCGCTGCTGTTCGAGAAAGTTTTCACGGGGTAGCGGAAAATGCTTGGCAAGGCCTTCGACGTGCAGCAGCGGCGTCGGTGTGATGTCCTGCCGGATTGCCGTCGATGCGCGAGGCGATGGCGAGTCCAGCGGCGCACCGCCTTGCGTGACCCAGCATCTTGCGCTGCGACCAAAACCGATCGGCAGCAACTCAGGATGTTGCGAGCAAGCATCTACAGCGAACGGGCAACGGGCACGGAAACGGCAGCCTTCAGGCCACGCCGTTGCGTCGGGTGGCTGACCCTCGATTGTCGCCAAGCGCCGATCGCCTGCGTCACCATCCAGGCGCGGCGCGGCATGCAACAGGGCCCAGGTGTAAGGATGGCGCGGATCGGTCAGGAGGTCCTGCGGGCGACCCTCCTCGACCACCTCGCCGGCATACATGACCAGGACACGCGAGCAGGTCGTGGCGATCACACCCAAATCGTGGCTGATCAAAATCACCGCGGTGCCAAGATCGGCGTTCAGCGCACGCAGCAGATCGAGGATTTGCGCCTGGATCGTCACATCTAGCGCCGTGGTTGGTTCGTCCGCCAGGATCAGCGATGGTTCATTGGCGAAGCCCATTGCGAGCATCACCCGTTGGCGCATGCCACCGGAGAACTGATGTGGCCATGAATCGAGCACCCGTTCCGGGCTTGCAATCCCCATGCGGCCGAGTAGCGAGGCGGCACGCCTGCGTGCTGCGTCCGCCGTGAAACGACCATGCGCAGTCATTGTCTCAACCAATTGGCGTGAAATGCGCAAGACCGGGTTTAGCGAGGTCATCGGGTCCTGAAATACCATCGCGATCTCCGCGCCGCGGATTTCGCGCAGCTCCGCCTCGGAAAGCGCGGTGATCTCCTTGCCACGGAAGCGAATTGATCCCGCGACGATGCGGGCAGGTTCCTCCAGAAGGTTCATGATCGATTTAGCGGCTACGCTTTTGCCGGAGCCTGATTCACCGACGATGCCCAGCGTCTCGCCGCGATTCAACGTGAAGCTGACACCATCCACCGCGCGCACCACGCCGGCGTCGGTGAAAAACCAAGTGCGCAAATCAGCGACGCGCAGCAGTGGCTCAGCGTCGTCTTGCATGCGGGTCGAGCCAGTCGCGCAGGCCGTCGCCCACGAAGTTGAAGCCGATCACTACGGTCAGGATCGCCAAGCCTGGGAAGGTCGCCACCCACCATTGCGAGACAAGTTCGCGGCCCTCGGAGACCATGGAGCCCCATTCAGGCGTCGGCGGCACCACGCCTAGGCCGAGGAACGACAGGCCGGCAAACACGAGTATGGCGTTACCGAGATCGAGCGTGATCAGCACAACCAGGGGTCCCATGGCGTTGGGCAGGATCTGGCGGAACAGGATGTGTGTTGGGGAAAAGCCAATAGTCCGGGCGGCCGCGACATATTCCAGCGAGCGTTGGCCAAGTACCAGGCTGCGTGCGAGGCGCGCGAATTTCGGCCACCACACCACCAGCATAGCGATCACGGTATTGCGCGTGCCGATGCCCAGCGCTGCGGCGATTGCCATCGCTAGGATAATTGGCGGGAAGCAGAACATCAGATCGGTAGCACGCATCAGGATTTCCTCGGCCCAACCCCGTGCGTAGGCGGCGATGGCGCCGACAAGCGTGCCGGCGCCACCGCCGATCAGCACCACCGCAAAGCCGACCGCGAGCGACGTGCGCGCGCCGTAAATGACGCGTGTCAGCACGTCGCGGCCGAGCTCATCGGTGCCAAGCCAATGCGCCAGTGAGGGTGCGGCAAGGCGGCCGGCGACGTTCACCGTATCGGGTGCATAGGGCGTGATCCATGGTGCCAGCCCGGCGGCAAGAGCCCACACCAAGATCACAATGCCCCCCAGCGTCGGTAGCAGGTAGCGCCGCAGCCAGCGCTTGCGGCGGCCCGAACCTAAGCCGCTCGCGTGTTCGGCGAGCGCACTCGCCGCCGTCTCGGTCATAGCAGCCTCGGCAACGAACGGCATCATCGGCGCATTACCCTTGGGTCGAGCAGCGCGTACGACACATCGACGATCAGGTTCACAATGACATAGACAATTGCGACCATGAGTGTGATGCCCATGATGGCCGGGAAATCGAGAATAACTGCGCTCTGGAACGTGTATCGGCCCAGACCAGGCCAGGAGAATATGGTTTCAGTCAACACCGTGCCGGTCAGCAATTGCGCATAAGCCAGGCCGCCCAGCGTGACCACAGGTAACATAGCGTTTGGCAGGGCGTGGCCCAGCATGATTGCTCGCCGCAGCAGGCCCTTGGCGCGTGCGACCCGGATATAGTCCTGCGACAATGCCTCAAGCATCGCTGCACGGGTCGTGCGAGTGATCAGGCCCATAGTTGACGCGGCCAGTACGATAGCCGGCAGCACCAGATGGCCCAGTGCATCCCAAAACGTGTCCCATTGGCCTGCGAGCGGGGCATCGATTAGCATGAAGCCAGTGATATCCGGCGGCGGGAATTGATCCGCGCCAATCTGCCCGGGTCCCGGTGCCCAGCCCAGCCAGCCGTAGAACACTGCGAGCATGATAAAGGCGAGCCAGAAGGTTGGCGCCGATACGCCGGTCAGCGACACCGCGCGAGCAAGGTGGTCGATCCAGGAATCGCGCTTCATTGCGGCCAGCACGCCCAACGGAAGTCCGGACAGCAGCGAGAGCAGAAAGGCGGCGGTGGATAGCTCAACCGTGGCGGGAGCGTATTGCGCGATGTCCTCGATCACCGGGCGCTGGGATGAGATGGAGATGCCGAGATCGCCATGCGTGAGGCCGCGCAGGAAGATCCAGTAGCGATCCCACATCGGCAAGTCGAGGCCCCACTTGTGGCGATATGCCGCGACGATTGCCGGGTTGTTGGCGGCGATATCACCAAGCTGGGTCAACACTGGGTCGCCCGGCACTGTGTTGGCGATCAGGAAGATGATCAGCGTAGCCAGCAGCACCATCGCCGCAGCAATCACAAGACGCGAAGCGGTGTAGCGCAGCACCCGTCGAGGTCCTCCCGCGTGCCGCATACCCCATGGTCAGCTTGACGCCAAGCATAGGTTGGCAAGTTGTATGGCCCAGCCGGATGACTATGATTACGGGCGCGACGACAAACCAAGGGAGACAAACGTGCGGGAGATTGGCTGGATCGGCCGGCGCGATGTGGTTCGCCTGCTCGGGATCGGGGCCGCGGCGCTGGCAGCGGGACTGCCGGACAGGGTGCACGCAGCCAGCAGCAGCGGCACGCTGGTGCTGGGCATCGACATCAGTGATTCCATCACCTTCGACCCGGCACGCGAGGCACAATACACTGCGCCGCTCAGCCTGCGCGCGGCATACGAGTTCACTGGTTACAATGTCGCCCGGCGACTATCTGGAAGTGAAACCGGCACTGGCCAAGGCTTGGGCGAAAACTGCAGACGGTAAAGGCTGGCGGTTCCACCTGGGCGACGCGAAATTCAACAGCGGCAACCCGGTGACAGCGGCGGATGTGAAATGGACATTCGATCGGCTGATCAACCTGAAGGACCAGCCATCGCAATACGTCACCAATGTCTCTTCCGTGAACGTAATCGACCAGAACACGGTTGATATAATGCTGGCCGATCCGACGCAGCCGATCCTTGCCATCTTGTCCGGTCCGAATTTTGGGGTCATGGAGGCGAAGGCGGTCGAGGCGCAGGGTGGCACGGCGGCCACCGACGCCAGCAGCGCTGACAAAGCGACGCAATGGCTTAACCAGCACTCGGCAGGTGCCGGACCGTTCACCCTGGTCGGCTGGACGCGTGGCGCACAGATTTTGCTGACGCGCAACGAGCACTATTTTCGTGGCCCGGTTCAATTCGAGCATGTGATCGTGCGCCACATGGGCGATAGCGCCACACAGCTTCTGGCGATCAAGCGCGGCGACATCAGCGTGGCGTTCAACCTGATCCCGGAACAGATTGCCACCCTTAGGGACGACAAGCAGGTGCGCATCGAGGGGCTGCGAAGCCTCGACTATGTCTACATGGCCTTGACCAACGAGCCGGCGTTCAACAAGGCGTTGGCGGTCAAGGAAGCGCGCCAGGCGATCGCCTGCGCGATCGACTATGATGGGATCATCAACAGCCTGCTCGGTGGGAATGCGCTGCGTTGCGCGAGCTTCATTCCGATCGGCCTATATGGGTCCACCGAGGAGACGACAAAGGAGTATGGCTGGCACCAGGATCTCGATCGATCCAAGCAACTGCTGCAGAAGACAGGCTTCACGGACGGGTTTGAGTTCAAGCTAACCTACGGCGATGCTGCGGTGTCTGGCCTGTCCTATGCCGTGCTCGCGCAGAAGCTGCAGTCCGATCTGGCGCGGGTCGGCATCAAGGTGGCGCTAGATCCGATCGACCAGGTGAATTTGCGGACGCAGTACACCACCGGCAAATCGACTGGAGGGGTGCTGACCTTTTGGAATCCATCCGGCGTGGAAACCGACCAGTGGGCTTCGGCAAGCGTGCTCCGCGTGGCCAAGCGTATCCACTGGACGCCCGACCCTGGACTGAAGCAAACGGTTTTGCAGGCAGCAGCGGAGCAGGACGTCATGAAGCGCACCGCGCTATATGTGGAATACGAGAAGGCACTGATCGATCAGGCCAGCCTGCTGATTCTGTTCCAGCCGATCTATCAATTCGCGGTGCGCAACACGCTGAAGACGTTGCCTTTGACGGCGGCTGGGTGGGAAGCGGAACTTTATCAGGCCACGACATAACTGTAGGGCTTTTTGCGAAGGCGCGACACCGGCAAATTGCGCCTCGTCAATTAGCTGGACGAAGTTGTACGACCGCCGTCCACCCTTTCCAGCGAACAATGTGCCGTCAGCATCTGAATGCCTGGGCGGCTCTTGGCCGATCGCAGTCGGGCATGCTTGGATCGCCCGGAAGCGGTAATCGGACCGCGGCTGGCCAACCTGTTGGCCGCTTGACCGGAAGCGGCCCCCAACTGCTAATCTTCGCTAGCTGAAGCCCACATTGGCTTGGATCGGCACGCCAATGGGGCTCTTCTGCACTTTGGGAGTGAGTCTCGTCGCGCGAATGGACCCGTAGACCATGGCCCAATCGGGCAACGATCGGACAGTGATATCTGATGCTGCTAGCCTGCGCGAAGTCCTGGTGCGCTTCCAGGACCCGTTGCCGCACGTCGCCGCGCGGCAGATCGTCACCACAATCCTGCCGCTGATAGCTCTGCTGGTGGCGATGCATGCAGGGCTGGCCTTCGGCTGGTGGCCGCTGCTCGCGCTAGGTGTTCCGGCGGCTGCGCTGACGGTGCGGACCTTTATCATTCAGCACGATTGCGGCCATGGGTCCTTCTGCCGCTCGCGCCGCGCCAACGACCTTCTCGGGCGGTTCTGCTCGCTGCTGACGCTGACGCCTTACGCCCAATGGCGACGCCACCACGCGAAACACCACGGCGCCTGGAACGACCTCGACCGGCGCAACGCCCAAGGACGCGACATATACTCGTCCTGCCTCACGGTCGCCGAGTACAATGCCCTCGGCACCTGGCGTCGGCGACTCCACCGCACCGCCAAGCACCCCGCAATCAGCCTGCTGGTGCTACCGCCGCTAATTTTTTTGGTACTGTATCGCTTCCCGTTCGCCGCGCCGCGCTCCTGGCGCGCGGAACGGCGCAGCGTGCACCTTACCAACCTCTCGCTCGTTGCACTCCACGGCGCTCTCGCTGTGATGCTGGGTGTCGGCCCAGTGGCGGCGGTGCTGCTCACCGTCATAGTGCCGGCGAGCATCGTCGGTGTCTGGCTGTTTTCATTGCAACACCACTTCGACGGGACCTACTGGGCGCGACACGTGCAGTGGGACCCGATTGAGGCGGCGCTGCGTGGCAGCTCATTTCTCCGGCTGCCCCGCCTGTTGCAGTGGGTAACAGGGAATATCGGGTTCCACCACGTCCACCATGCCTCGCCACGGGTTCCCAACTACCGGCTCGAAGCCTGCCACGGTGCGCATCCGGGCTTCACCGTGGCCTCGGTGCTGACCATGGCCGATGGGCTGCGCGCATCGCGCCACGCGCTGTGGGACGAGCGGCGCGAGCAAATGGTCACCTTCGCCGAGGCGATCCGCTCGAACGCGCAGACAGCGACGGAAAATGCATAAGGAAGTGGCAACCAGGTGACCCTGGGCCCCTGCCACAGGTCGATGCTCATCCGCGTCTTGTCTGGGATGGTCGGCAAACCTCTTCATTGCAAATGTGCGGCGATCGAACGCGTGAGGAGGAGGGCGCACCGTCGACGAAGCCGGGAGCGAGAAAGCCTGGTCGGCGAACGCACTGCAGCGGCTCCGAAGGGCACGTCCGGGCGCATGGCTGTACATGCTTTCAAGCTACAGGTGCAGATGCACCAGGTTTTGTTGTCCGCGCTGGATGTGTCCGATAAACTGGCACATCGGGCCGGCTGGGCGTTGCTGTGTGGGCCGCTGGTCTGCACACAGTTGCGACGCTCGTATTCTGAAGGAGGGCGCTGACGTGTTGGAGGTCCCGAGTACCGGCTTCCCGTGCTGATTGCTTCAAGCCACGAACCAGGACGCCGACGATGAAGGCGCGTGTGCTGGCTGCAGCATTGGATGGCCGCGTAATCGGCGCTGCCGACCATGAGATTTCCCGTGCGGTGCACCCGGCGGAAGCCTCCCGCGACGGGGATGTCGCGATCGCGGTGTCACCAGATACAATCCGGCTCCTGGGCGAGAGCCGAGCGAAGATCGCACTCGTTTTAGAGGGTGCGCAGTTCCCACATCAGCGATTTCAGACTGTGATCCTTGTGCGCGGGTCTCGGTCCAGTCTGCCTGAGATCACGCGCGTTTTCCGGCATCGTCCCGAGATTCAACCGGGCCTACATTCGACTGCCGTGGTTGCGCCGGACGCAGTAATTGGAGAAGGCGCGACGATTGGGCCTTTGGTAGTGATCGGCCCAAACGCATCCGTCGGGCCCCGCTCGATAATCCTGTCGCAAGCGACGCTCGCGGCCGGTGCCACACTCGGCGCAGATTGCCTCGTCTATCCCGGCGTTCGCATTGGCTGGGGATGCCGCGTGGGCGACCGCGCCATCCTTCACCATAACGCGTCGATCGGTGCGGACGGGTTCAGCTTTGTGCCGACGCGCCCCGGTGCAGTCGAAGCAGCCCAAGGCGCCGGCGGCGCGGCTCCGGCCAATCCTGAGCGCAACGAACTGCAAAAGATCCACACCCTGTCGATCGTTGAGATCGGCGATGATGTCGAGGTCGGGGCGCTGACCGCCATCGACCGCGGCACGCTGAAACCGACACGTATCGGTTCAGGAACTAAGATCGATGATCTCGTCATGATTGGCCATAACGTGGAGATCGGTATGGACTGCCTGCTGTGCGGACAGGTGGGCCTCGCGGGCGGTGTGATCGTTGGTGACGGGGCGGTGCTGGGAGGGCGTGTCGGCGTCGCCGACCACCTCAAGATCGGGGCTCGGGCAGTTGTGGGTGCCGCAGCCTGCGTCGGAACCAATGTCCCGGCTGGCGCCGTGTATGCCGGATATCCAGCAGTGCCGCGCGCCGAGGCGATGGAGAATTTGAAGCTGATGCGACGCGTACGGCGGCTCCTGGCTCGACTGACCGAGGCAGGATCGGGAGGTATTTATCGCCTGGAGTCGAACAGAGACAACGACGGTAGGAGACCATGAGGGAGACAATAGAAGACGTGCTGAGGGGAATGATTGCCAAACAGGTCCACTTGGACCGCTCGGTGATCACGCCTGAGGCTGTCTTGTCCGAACTAGGCGTGACGTCACTCGACCTGGTGGAGATCATTATGACAATCGAAGACAAGTACGACGTCACCATACCGGTGGATGCAGTCGAAGCCTGGAACAGCTACAAGACTGTCGCCAACCTTGTTGAGCTGGCCCACTCGCTCGGCCTTGAAGGACACCGCAGTGGAGCATGAGCCTATCGTGGTTACCGGCGCTGGGTGTGTCTCGGCGCTTGGCCACTCGGTGGAGGCATTCTGGTCGGCTCTGCAGGACGGACGTTGCGGTCTGGGCAAGCTCGACGAGTTGGCGCCCTCCGATTTGAAGGTCTCCATCGTCGGTGCCATCCCCGCTCCTGATCCTCGCCACATGCTCGACGCCCGCCGATTACCGATGCTGGACCGTTTCAGTGTACTGGCGATTGTTGCAGCCGAGCAGGCACTGGCACAATCGGGTCTGTCGCTCGAGAACGACGGACACAGAACCGGCTGCGTGGTGGGCGTCGGCACCGCAGGGGGAGAGGCGATCGAGGAACTGTATCGCAAGATTTACCTCGAAGGCGCGAAGCGTGGGAACGTGTTCACCGTGCCGCGGGTCATGCCCAGTGCGCCGGCAAGTCAGATCAGCATGGCATACGGCATCCGCGGCCCTGTGTTCACCGTCTCTTCGGCGTGCGCGTCGTCCAACCACGCGATCGCAACGGCTGTGTGGCTGCTGCGCAACTCTGTCATCGATGCAGCGATCGTGGGCGGAACGGAGGCGCCGCTGACATACGGAATTCTGAAGGCATGGGAGGCGCTGCGCGTCATGGCGCCGGACACATGCCGACCATTTGATCGGCATCGCAAAGGCCTAGTGCTTGCCGAGGGGGCGGGCATGGTGGTGCTCGAACGGGCGGATCGCGCCAAGGCGCGCGGGGCCGAGATCCTGGCGCAGATCGCCGGCGTAGGGATGAGTGCAGACGCGGCGGACCTGGTCGCGCCGACGCTCGAAGGCGCAGCCAGCGCGATCCGGACGTGTCTCGCCGACGCCAACCTCTCCGTCGACGCCATTGACTATATCAACGCCCACGGCACCGGCACGGTCTCCAACGACATTACCGAGATCAAAGCCATCAAGAGGGTATTCGGCGACAAGGCCAAGCGTCTGTCGATTTCATCGACAAAATCAATGCACGGCCACGCGCTCGGCGCGAGTGGTTCGCTCGAGTTGATCGCCGTCATCGAGGCGATCCGCCGCCGTATTGTTCCACCCACGATCAACATCGAGGAACTCGATCCCGAATGCGATCTCGATGTGACACCCGGTTCTGCCCGGGCCCGTCCGATCAGGACCGCTCTTAGCAATGCCTTCGCATTCGGCGGGACCAATGCGGTCGTCGCGGTGAAGCGCTTCGATGGTTGACGGGGATTGCGGCGGGGCACGGCCGAGCGACTGCTGGTCTGTGTTCAATATTATCACGAGTCTCGGTCGCGGCGACCCGCGCGCCTAGTGCCAATATTGATGGACGGCACAGGCGCCTGGTTTGCCTCAGGCGCCTGTGGTGAGTGACCACTCCCGCAAGCCCGAAGGGCAGCCATCCATCCATCTCGGTCAACAAGGACCTGGGTCGCAATGTCTGCTTCCAGGCAGCCAGTATAGGCTCACGAATGACCGCAATGGGCGCGAACCAGGCAAAGCACGCACGCATTGCCGCCTGCGCTGCACCGGGCATCACCCCACCTGGATACAGTATGTAGCTCTGCCAAGCGCTCGGCCTGCGTCGATTGAACAAAACGACTGGGCCCGAGCCAAATCAGCAGGTTCGTCCAAATCTGAATCTTTCTTGACAGAGCGCTTCTTTTCTCCACAGTGAACAACCGCCGAAGCGACGGGGAGATTGCCGCGTGTTGCAACGCTCGCCGGATTGGGAGGTTTTTCTCAGGCCGTTCGGCAGAAAGGATCTACGTCACACATTTGCCGCATGAATGCTACGGTTGGGCCTGGTAATTGGCCTGACGAACTTTCTGATGCCCCTCGCGTCCGCGCAGCCCACAGATCATCCGCCTGATACGATGGAGGCGCGCTTGCGCGCCTGCGCGGCATGTCATGGCCAGCAGGGCCAAGGTACTGACAACGATTATTTCCCGCGTTTGGCCGGCAAGCCGTCCGGCTACCTGTTGAACCAGCTTGTCGCGTTCCGCGATGATCGCCGCCGTTATCCGCCGATGAACTACCTGCTGGAATACATCCCCGACGCGTATCTACAGCAGATGGCGGACTATTTCTCGGCCTTGCGCCCGCCGCCACCTCCGCCAACGGTCCCCGATGTCAGTGCCGCTATCCTGGCACGGGGACAGGCAATCGTTGCACAAGGCGACCCGGCACACGGCGTGCCCGCATGCTCCGGTTGCCACGGTCCGGCGCTCACCGGCATGGAACCAGCCATCCCGGGTCTGGTTGGTTTGCATGCGAGCTACATCAGCGCGCAATTGGGGGCATTCCGCTACGGTATGCGCACTGCTCCGGCACCAGACTGCATGCAACTGGTTGCTGCCAGCCTGACCGAGGGCGACGTGACCGCGGTCGCTGCCTGGCTCGCTTCTCGCCCCGTTCCCGCCGATCCGTCGCCCGTCGCGCATGGTTCATTGGCGATGCCGATGACCTGCGGCAGCGAACCGAACTGAGAGGGGGCG
This sequence comes from uncultured Alphaproteobacteria bacterium, assembly GCA_963758595.1. Taxonomy (GTDB): domain Bacteria; phylum Pseudomonadota; class Alphaproteobacteria; order Acetobacterales; family Acetobacteraceae; genus JAMXLO01. Next base: position 94,400 of record CAVWWB010000012.1, on the reverse strand, counting down.
CCGTGCGCATTCGTCACACCCTGCTGCTCACCCTGCTGCTCACCCTCCTTCTCGCCGGATTGCTGCATCTCGGCACGCCTGGTTCGGCGCACAGCCAGGATGCGGCGCTGATCGCCAAGGGCGAATACCTGGCCCGGGCCGGCGACTGCATTGCCTGCCATACCAACCCCGGCGAGAGCCTGTTTGCCGGTGGTTTCCCGATGCCAACGCCATTTGGAACACTCTACTCGTCGAACATAACGCCTGATCGGGACACCGGCATCGGAGCCTGGACCGCCGATGAGTTCTACGCCGGTTTGCATACCGGCCGCTTCCCGGACGGCGGGCTGATGTATCCGGCGATGCCGTTCGGTTCCTACACCAAGATCACACGCGCGGATTCCGACGCCATCTACGCGTATCTTCGCTCGGTGCCGCCAGTGCATCAGCCGAACCGGCCACAGGACCTGCGTTTCCCCTACAGCAACCGATCGCTGATCCTGGGATGGCGCACGCTGTTCTTCGAGGAAGGCGAGTACCAGCCGGACCCGAGTAAATCCGTGGACTGGAACCGCGGTGCCTATCTCGTTGGGGGCCTTGGCCATTGCGGCATGTGCCACACGCCGATCAACGCACTTGGGGGCAACTCTGAATCGCAGGCGTTCGAGGGCGGACTGATTCCGATGCAGAACTGGTACGCGCCATCGCTGACCTCCAACAAGGAAGCCGGCCTCGGCGAATGGAGCATCGAGGAGACAGTTAATCTGCTGCGGACCGGCATATCGAATCGCGGCGCGGTTTACGGGCCGATGGCGGAAGTCGTGTTCCACAGCACGCAATATCTGAATGATGCCGATATACGTGCCATGGCGATCTATCTGAAGAGCCTCGGTGAGGGTACCCGCCGGCCGTTGCGGCCGCCACGATGCCGGCACCGGAGAGCAGCCTGCTGCTGCATTTCGGGGGAAACCGTCTACGAGGCCCGTTGCGCGATCTGCCACGCGAAAGACGGTCGCGGCATGCCACCTGAATACCCGCCGCTGGCCAGCAATCCTTCCATTCAGATGGCATCCGCGGTGAACCCGATCCGTATGGTGCTGAACGGTGGCTTCCCACCGGGCACGCAAGGCAACCCGAAACCTTACGGCATGCCGCCCTTCGCCCAAAGTCTGTCCGACGACGAGGTTGCGGCGGTGGTCACGTATATACGCGCCGCGTGGGGTAACCGTGGCACGCCGGTATCCGCGCGTGATGCCAACCAATTGCGCACCGCACCTCTGGACTGATGCAGTCATGCTGAACTCCGAACCAACCGAACCAGAGTCCGCCAGCACGCAGGACGAAGGCGTGCGACGCATCCTGCGCTCGGGAGCCACCGGAGCGATCGTTCTGGCTGGTACCGCGGCGCTGATCGTGATGGCGATCTGGTTCGCGTTTTATCTGCTGGTGTTCGTGCCGCGCGGGGGCGCGCCATGAGCGACGACGCCCTGCCGAGCCATGACGAAGACCCCAGCGAACGCATCGAGCAGCGTTGGGCAATCGTTGCTACCTCGATCATCGTCCTGCTCGTCGCGATGGCGGTGTTCGCCGGCGTTCACCAGGCGGTGCTCCCGCAAAGCCGCATCGAGGCCGTTGATCCAAGCGCGCTGCATCTCGGCGGCGAGTTCATCGAGAGCAATCTTGGCAGTGCCCTGCAACCGGACGGCACGGTCATCGTGCGCGCGATTGGCCAGCAATACTCCTTCACCCCGCAATGCATCCTGGTCCCGACGGACACGCCGATCACCTTCCGCGTCACCAGCGCCGATGTCGTTCATGGGTTCCTGATCATCGGAACCACCATCAATCTCATGCTGGTGCCAGGCTACATCTCGAGCATCCCGGCCCGCTTCTCCACGCCAGGCGACCGCCATATGCCATGCCACGAGTTCTGCGGCCTGGGGCATGAGGGCATGTGGGGCCGGGTCAAGATCATCGACAAGGCAGAGTTTGCCCGGCTGGCCGCGGATCACAGGAGGCTGAGCTGTGTTGCCCAGTAGACGGATGATCTTGGCGCATTTCTGGCTCGCCTTCGCTGGCTTTGGCGGTGCGTTGCTGCTGGGCGAATGGCAGATGTACATCCGCAGCCCACTGCACGCCTGGATGAGCGATCCCGAACTCTACTACCGCTCTGTCACGGCGCACGGCACCACGATGGCCTACGTGCTGCCGACACTCGTCGCGATGGGGTTCGGCTATTTCGTAACCGAGGCTTCCTTGAACCGCCCGCTGATCGGATTGCGCTGGGCATGGGCCGGTTTTGCTCTCGTCGCCATCGGGACGATCACTGCCGTGATCCCTGTCGCGTTGGGTCGAGCGTCAGTGCTCTACACCTTCTATCCGCCAATGATCGGCAGTGCCTTTTATTACATTGGCGTTGTGGTCGTTGTCGTGGGTTCCTGGGTCTGGGTCGCGCTGATGTCAGTGAACCTGTACACCTGGAAGCGACAAAACCCTGGTGCGCCGGTACCATTCGCGATGTTCGCGACCGTCGCGGGGTCCTATCTCTGGAGCTGGACGGCGGTCGGTGCTGCACTCGAACTGCTCTTCCAGATCATCCCTGTCGCCATCGGCCTGACCAGCACGATCGACGCTGGCCTCGCGCGCGTCTTCTTCTCATGGACGTTGCACGCGATCGTCTATTTCTGGCTGATGCCGGCATACATCGCCTATTACACGATCGTTCCGCGCTCGATCGGAGGCAGGTTGTTCAGCGACCAGATGGGAAGGATCTCCTTCATCCTGTTCCTCGTCGTCGCCATGCCCATCGGCGTCCATCACCTGTTCGAGGACCCGGAAGTCGGCTCCGGATTCAAGTTCCTGCACTCGGTGTTCACGGCATTGGTCACGATACCGACGCTGCTGACCGTGTTCACGATCTGCGCATCGGTCGAAATCGCTGGACGGCTGCGCGGCGGCAAGGGAGTGCTGGGATGGCTGACGGTATTGCCATGGCGCAATCCGGTCATGCTCGGCGTTGCATTCTCCTTCATTATGCTTGGGTTCGGCGGCGCCGGCGGCATCATCAACATGAGCTACCAGCTCGACAGCACGATCCATAACACGCAGTGGATCACCGGGCATTTCCACCTGATCTTCGGCGGCGCCATCGTCATCATGTATTTCATCATCGCCTATGATACGTGGCCGCATTTGACGGGCCGTGCGATGGACAGCCTCGGTCTGATGCGGACGCAGCTTTGGCTGTGGTTCATCGGTATGATCGTGCTGACCTTCCCGTGGCATCACGTCGGCATTCTCGGCATGCCGCGCCGAATGGCATTTTACGACTACACCGATCCGGTCATCGCGGAGCAGGCGACATCTGTCGTGATGTCGGTGATCGGTGGTGCCATCCTGGTCATCTCAGGCCTGCTGTTCCTTACGGTGCTGGTCCGCGGCCACATGTCGGCGCGAGTGGAACCCGGCAACTACCGCTTCAGCGTCGCGACGCATCCGCCCCGCACGCTACCCGCCGCGCTGAATGGCTTTGGACTGTGGCTCGGTCTGATGATCGGCCTGACCATCCTCAATTACGGCTTCCCGATCGCGCATCTGCTTGCGACACCCGGCACGCGAGTCCCGGCGATCCTGGTTGGAGCAGCCCGGTGAACTGGAACTGGCGTGCGGCACTGCGCGATCGTTGGGTCGCCACCAGCGTTGGTGCGACTACGGGTATAGCCATCGTCGCTATCGTCGCGGGCTTTGCGTGGCTGCCGTACGCACAACCTGGCGAGCGGTTCCTGGGTCTCTGGGATGCGATCTGCTCTGCGGCCGGCCTGTTTCACACCGTTCCGGCTGGTCAACCTGTCGTGCAGGCCAGTTATCCGATCACACAGGTGGAAATCATCCCGGGTATGCTGCGCGACGCCGGCGCGGAGTCGATCGGTCGCGGTGCGACGCTGGCGCTGCGTTGCACCATGTGCCACGGCGCCCGCGGCATGAGCCAGGCAGATGCGCCCAACCTCGCCGGGCAATACCCCAGCGGGATTTACAAGGAGTTGGTGGACTTCAAGAGCGATGCGCGTGCCAGCGCGATCATGGCACCACTCGTCACCAATCTGAGCGACGACGATATGCGCGATCTCGCCGCGTACTATGCCTATCTGCCGCGCGTATCCAGGGATCGCGCCACCGACGAGGTTGCGCCACAGATCGTCGCGGACGGTGCACCGATGCGCAGCATCGCACCCTGCGGTGCGTGCCACGGCGAGGTGGGCAACAAGACTGGCGCTCCTTGGCTTGAGGGCCAGCCTGTCACGTACCTGCACGCACAGCTCGATGCCTTCGCGAACGGCGCGAGGCGAAACGATATTGGCGAGCAGATGCGCAACGTCGCGCGAGGCATGACACCAGCTGAGATCACTGCCGCTAGTCGCTTTTATGCCGGCAGCCCATAAATCGGAGCCTCAGGAATCCGCGAACCACCAAGCCACCATGCCCCAACCACACGAGAATTTCGAGCTGATGCTGCCGAATTTGTGCGAACGTCCGATTTCGAGCGGCGACGAGGCGACCTGGGGCGGCCGCAATGGGCGCGCAGCGGACGTCATGCGGCAGGTCCCGCAAGATCTGCCGCCCAGCGAAGTTCGTTGCCGAGCAATGGCCTCTGACCAAACCCGTTTCTGCACGATATGAGCACGCACGGGGTCGTATCCTTCGAGGCACTTGCTAGGCTGACGAACTCAGACGTATTCAAGCGCCTGAGCTAAGTCGGATATCAAGTCGTCGACGTTCTCGATGCCTACCGAGATGCGGACTAGCGCATCGGTAAGGCAGATCTCTTCACGTAACTCACGCGCGACGCCCGAATGCGTCATAGAGGCAGGGTGCGAAATCAGCGTTTCAGTACCGCCGAGGCTCACCGCGAGCTTCATGATCTGAAGGTGGTCGAGCAGCGCAAAGGCCTCCTTCTCCCCACCCTTCACGTCAAACGCAAACGTAGACCCCGGGGCAGTACATTGCCGGTCGAACACCACCTTCTCACGGCCATCCGTCAGGAAGCCGAGATAGTGGACTTTGGCTACCTTCGGGTGATTAGCCAAGAATTCTGCCACCAAGATCGCATTCTCGTTAGAGCGACTCATGCGTATCTCGAGCGTTTCGAGCGAGCGCATTAGCATCCAGCAAGAATTCGGGTCGAGCTGCGTGTCGATGGAGCTCCGCCAGCCCATCACCTGCTTAACGAGTTCGGTGTTGCCGCTGATGCTGCCGCCGACGAGATCGCTATGGCCACCGACGTATTTCGTCAATGAGCACAAGGAGAGGTCTGCCCCATGCTTCAGCGGCACCTGGAAAACAGGGCCAAGCATCGTATTGTCTACCACAACCGGCGGACGAAGCCCCTGCCGCTTTTCCAGTTCGTCGGCGATCGCGGCGCAAGCCTCAAGGTCGACCAGGCCGTTGGTCGGGTTGGCCGGGGTCTCGACGAGAATCAGCCCTACCCGACCCTTCGCGCGCGCAGCTTCTGCGGTGGCGCGCATCCCAACCGTGTCCGTGCCATCGGTGAAGCCGAAGGCGGTGATGTGGAAGGAAACCATCTGTTTCGTCAGCAACGTTTCCGTGCCGCCGTAGAGCGGGCGGCTATGCAAAACCGTGTCACCCGGCCGGAGGAACGCAAACAGCGTGGTGGAAATCGCCGCCATACCACTGGCAAAGACAGCGGACTGCTCCGCCTGGTCCCAGATCGCCAGACGGTCCTCTAGGATCTCAAGATTTGGATTGTTGAAGCGAGAATACACGAGGCCGGCCTTCTCGCCTGAGCGCAGTTGGCGACGCCCCGAAGTCAGATCGAAGAAGTCCTTGCCTTGTTGTGCATTGTCGAAGACGAAAGTCGATGTGAGAAATATCGGCGGCTTGAGCGATCCTTCTGAGAGACCTGGTGCATATCCATAGCCCATCATCAGCGTTTCTGGGTGCAGCCGGCGATTGGCGATTCGATCCTTATGATAGTCTTGGTTTGCCATAGCGATCTGCTCCACAAGGGGACTTACGTATGGTCGAATTTTGCCTCGCTTGCCACTCTTGCGGAACTTAACAACATTGGCTCAGAGCACCCCACCCTGTACCGCAACACTTTCCGCCGGAGCGAAGCCACTGAAGCAGTCATAATGGAGAGGGCCGTTCCAGCGGCCATGGTGAATGGGCGCAGGACTGGCGGATCGACCGGCCGGTTCTGGTCGCGAGCAGACGCGACTTCCAGCGCGACAGGCCCAACAAGACGCACGCCTTCACCAGAAGCACAGTATCAGGTCCGAATTCCCCGACGGTTTGATCCGGTTGCTATTCCACTTGGCCTCTTGCGTGCAGCCCCGGAGGGTGTCAGTCGTCTTCTGTGACGGACATGATCACCACATCCGTGTTTGACATGGTGTGAACCTCTGCATCACTACGTAATGGCACCGAGCGGCTTTTGATGAGGCAGGCTCTATCAGCGAGTTGGGCGTGGCTACGGGTTCAGTTCTTTCGTTTTTGGACCGCGGTCGCTGTTCTGGGTGCCTCTGGCTACCTTTGGCTTTACAGACCTGAGTACCTAACGTGGTGGAAAAGAACCATCGATCGGCTAATCGAAGGTGGCTCCTCCCAGCTTCCATATCCTTGGGGAGATCGGCTCGAATCAACGATTGGGAACTTTGGAATTTGGGTCCAACTGACCCTGGCCATCCTCATCTTCAGAGCAATTCTTGGCATCTTACTTCTGATGATCCGAACAATACGCAGGCGTAAACGGTACAGGTAATAATGCCCGCCCGTACCGCGGCCCAGGGCAGCTCCGGTTTCGGCTCACGCCTGGGTTCTTGCTTGGTGCCTCCCCACCACAATTTGGCATCGGGAGCCGCGGGATGGAGCGCTAAGCGCTAATGTCCTGGCTCGAAATTTCTATGAGACTGAGAAGGCCTGCACAGTTGTACGCGAGAGCGTCATGACGATAGGGCCGTTGACCAGTATCGGGTGGCCATCAACGTGTCGGGGCATTGGTGCCATCCTTAGCCATCCCAGCCCGGCATGACGCTCCCTCCTGGGCTGCGCGCTGCCGTCGAGCGCGGCCGCTCGCTCAACAACGCGTCCAGCGCGACCAGGAACTTGGATCGATCGGCCTTTCCCATCGGGGCATGGCGGGTCTCCTGGCCGATCTCCCGGAGGTGTCGAGCCAGGTCCCTGCCTGCCAGCGCCGCCCCGATATTATCCTCATTCCAACGGTGCCCTCGCGGCGACACCGCCTTCGCCGCTGCTGCCAAGCAGCGGGATGTCCCCTGTCACGCACACGTCGCCCTCCCCGATGTGCTCGGCGATCCAGTCATCGGCTTTTTCGGCTCCCTCCGCGACCAGGACAAGTTCCGCATTGGGCGACCGTGGGCGCGGTAATGGCCTGCTGCCGTTGGCGACCACGAGCACTCTCAGGCCGCGGCGGTCGGCGACCTGAAAGACCTCCTCCCTGACCGGGCAGGCGTCGGCATCGATGTAAATGGCCGTCATTCTCCTGCACATATCATGACCCCTAGCTTCCGCGAACGCGTGCACGGAGGACAGTTTCAGGACGGATCACAAACCAAGCTCCGGTCATCTGGGACGTAAGGGTGCTTGTAAGTGGGCGCTCTCGGGCCATCTACCATCCAAGCGGATGGTTCAGGGATGGTTATGGCAAGCGATGGACACGAGCTGCGACCGAAGGGCGCCAGCGACACAGAGAAGATCACCATCAACCTTGGGTACGTAGATCTTGGTCATATCGATCTGCTGGTTCAGGACGGATTCTATTCGACCCGGACGGATTTCATCCGAACGGCCATCCGCAATCAGATCGAGCGGCATGCCGAAGCGGCCCGGCAGTCCATGTCGCGCCGGAACCTCGAACTTGGCCTGCGACGCTACAGCCGCGAGGAGTTGGAGGCCGCACGGGCAGCAGGCCAGCCACTCGCGATTCGCGTGCTGGGTCTTGCCAGCATCGCATCTGACGTCACGCCTGAATTGGCGCGCGCCGCGATCGCCTCGGTGTCCGTGCTCGGCGGGCTTCAGGCCAGCCCTGCAGTGAAGGCCGCATTGGCTGACCGGATGCGCTGACCTTCATCAGCTCACCCATTCCGCAAACCAACACGAACTGGAACTGGGCCGGTTGGCCCAATCGGTGAAAGGTCCGACACATGCCGATCAACTTGACTGTACCCGAGATAGTGGACGCGTTGCGTCTGACCCGTGAGGGCCAGCTCGCCGAGGCAGCCGCAATGCTGCGGCGTATGGTCCATGGCAAGGCAGCAGGGGCTGGCAACTCCGGTCCGTCGTATAAAACGCAGGCCGCATCTTTCCCTCCCTCAATGGCGCCTGATCTGGGGTCAGAGGCCAGCGTCGCATCCGATCCTGCTGCCCAGTTGCGCGCGGCACGCAGGCCAGGCACTAGCGCCTGGTTAAAGGCCTCTCCGGGTGAGATGCTCCACGCGTCGCTGCCTGAAGCGTTGCAGGGGCTGCTCGGCAAGCAAGGCGGTCTGGGCAAAGGGTTTCCGGCAAATGTCGGGGTCCCAGTGCCCGCGGGCGCGCAGTTCCTGGCAGCGACATTCAGCAGCGATGCCGGAAGTCGCTCATACAAGCTCTTCATCCCAAGCCGGTACCATGGCGAGCCGGTGCCGCTCGTCGTGATGCTGCATGGCTGCACGCAGTCGCCCGATGATTTCGCCGCCGGCACGCGGATGAATGAGCTCGCCGAAGAGCAGGTCTTGCTTGTTGCCTATCCAGAGCAGCCAGGTTCCGCCAATTCCCAGAAGTGCTGGAACTGGTTCAACCCGGGCCACCAGGTGCGGGGCCATGGAGAGCCGGCTCTGATTGCGGGCATCACCCGACAGGTGATGCGGGACTACGCGGTTGATCCGGGCCGAGTCTATGTTGCCGGGCTATCGGCGGGGGGCGCAGCCGCGGCGATCATGGGGGCAACGTATCCCGACCTCTATGCCGCGGTCGGCGTGCATTCCGGTCTGGCCTGCGGCGCCGCGCATGATGTTCCTTCAGCTTTCGCGGCCATGCGCCAGGGCGGGATCGCAGCGCCACCGCTATCCACGGGACTTCCCGTCCCGACGATCGTGTTCCACGCGGACCAGGACGCCACAGTGCATCCAGCCAATGCTGACCAGGTGACGGCGCAAGCGGCGGCTTCTGTCGGAAGCGCATTACGATCGCGGGTCGAACGCGGACGTGTGCCGGGAGCCCGTGCATACACGCGCACTTTGTACTCCGATGAAGCTGACCGGCCGGTGCTCGAGCAATGGGTCATTCACGGCGGCGGCCATAGTTGGTCCGGGGGCAGCCCGAACGGCTCCTACACGGACCCGAGGGGCCCCGACGCCTCACGGGAGATGCTGCGCTTCTTCCTCGAACATCCCCAGCGTCGGCAAAGCGCTTGAGCGCCACTGCCCCGAGAATGCTCATCATGGGTCCGCTACAACAATGCCCGCTGGCGCAGGCACACCTGAGGTTAGTCTGCTTGTTGGGAGTTAGGCGTCCGAGAGGGGCGCTCAGCCGACTGGGGCTGGCCGAAAAAGGACCGGCAGCTTTGGACAGGCAGCATGCGGGATCCTGCCATTGACGTCCGCACGATGCTGCGTACGCGAGCAGCAGCACCCCTTCATGCAGTACCGCATTATCCCCCAGGTGGTACGTCAGGTTGGTCCACCCGGCCAAGTGCCGACTTCTCGGCTTGCGACCAGACCACGCCTTGGGCTGAATTATCCACGTAGAGAGTTCGTGTCGGGAATGCGAAGTTAACTCCGGCTTTGGTGACGATGTCCTTGATTTGTAACAGCACGGCCTCACGAGCCGCTAGCTCGGATGCATAATCTCCGACCAGAAGATGAAAAATCACCAGGATGTCCAGGCTGCTCTCGGCAAAGTTGTTGAAGCGGACCTCGTAAGTGCCATTTTCGACAACTGGATCATCGAACAAAATCTGTTTGATGCCGGCGACCCATCTCTCGAGCTTATCGGTCCGCGTATCATACGTGATTTGCACAACGAAGCGCTGACGCCGCTTGGTGCGAAAGCTAAGGTTCTCCACGGTCGTGTTCACCACAGCGCTGCTCGGAATCAAAACCAGTGTATTGTCGAGTGTCCGAATGCGGGTACTTCGGAAACCGACGTCTTCGACCATGCCTTCAGTTGGGCCGATTCTGACCTGCTGACCGATGCGGAACGGCTTCTCCAGCGCGATCAACAATGAGCCGATCAAGTTGGCGATTGTACTTTGCGCCGCGAGTGCCACAGCGAGGCCGCCAACCCCCAAGCCGGCTAGCACCGAGTAGGCGGGAAACCCTAGCTCATTGCCGCCGTAAATGACGATTGCCGCCGCCATTGTAACGCCGACCAGTCGCATACCTAGCCTGATAAGCTGGTTATCGAGGCTTCGGATCGAGATGCGTTCCGAGCCGACGATCATCTCACCGAGGACAGCGAAGGCGACGACCACTAACCAGGCCACGCTCAGAAACACTGCGCCGGACCTAGTGTATTCAATTGCCATGCGGACGCTGCCGCCGATGCGGAGTAGCGTATCTAGGACAGGGACTAGGAAACCGGCAACAAACAAGATTGCCACGGGAGCCAATAGCCTGCGCCAGTGGGTCTCCAGAGCATCTTCATTGTGATCTGTGCGGTGGTATGCCGCGCGGTGAGCTAAGGAAATAATCAATCCACTGGTCACGGATCCAACGGCTAGCCCTAGCCATTGCCACGCAGTTGCACCGGCAATGCGCACTTTGGCCCAATCCGGGAGATTCAGGATCCAGCGCAGTGGGACAATAAAACTTAGCCCCACCGGTGAGCTCAGGAACGCTTCATAGACCGTGGCCGTCCCGCTGCGGCTCAGCTTCCGAAAGGTATTGTCGAGTTGTTCACCAGGGCCTGGCCGGTACGGAAGCTCCTTGACTTGCCCATAGAACTCGGGGAGGCGCCGGATCGTGTCCGCGCTGAAAAGATACTCGCCGGCACGGGGCCCGTCTTCCATTCGGACGATGTCGATCTCAGTGTCCGGTACTCGCCACCGCCTCACGGACTGCCGTGTCAATGCATCCTGGTCCGGTATGTCAACAAGCGGCGGAAGCTCGATCCGATCTAGAATCTCCTTCAGCTGCAGAGCGCGTTCGGCCGACACAGTATCCCTGAGCACCGGCGGAACACCGGACAGATCGAGGTATCGGAAGGCTTTTGGCGCCTCCGCCAGAGCTCCCAGCTGTTCTCGTCGTTCCTCGGCAGTCGGATAGAGACGATCGGACGCGGCATATTCCTCCATCACACCGTTGACGCGTCGGTAGATCTCGTCTGTGGTCGTGATAAAGCCTTGGAGTGTGGCACGCGGGCTTGAGGTGTCGGGAGGGCGCAGCGGGTAACTGTCCGCAGCCTCGGTAGAGGATGTGCTGCCGAGCAGGAGCAGAAGCAGAGCGGCTCTCGCCGAGAATCGGACGGAATTTGCGGCGGCAGTCATTGATTTCCCCCGGAGGGCAGCCTCATCCTGAGGCGGGCCTCTCAAGCCTGCATCAGAGGCGATGAGCATCGGTGCTGCAAGCGGGAGGTCAACTTGATCCCATGGGTTGCCTCGCTAGGGGCAATGCGGCTATCGAACATGACCGCATACCGGTCGGTCCAGGTTCACCGGACCCTGCCTGTCATGTCGCATTGCAATGCCTCCACGGCGCTCCAGCCCATACCAAAATGGCCCCGCGAGACGGCCACGATCAGTCGCCGGGGGGCCGGCGATCCACCCGCCATTTTTTCCGATGTCCTGCCGACATGGCGGTCCACTTACCAGCAATGCGGTACGCAGGTACGCCATCCAGAAGCCTCCTGAAATGCCACCATAGCACTTGTGGTTGCGGTACTCCGGCCCATACGTGGAAGGGCGCATCGGCATGGATGGTCGTCGGAGCATCCGTCGGTCGTGGCAACGTTTGGTTTTAGGCAACATTGCTGTACAACTTTCGCCAAGTGGTGCTGGGAGGCGCCCATGAGCAGCACGCAGCACGCTCTCGGACTCGGCAGGTCTCTGCCGCTTGATGAGTGGCGTCGGCCGTCTTGGCGCATTCTCCTGCAAGGATCTGATACTACCTGGGCAATTGCGTTCCTGGCTCCCTACGTGGGGGTCTTCATCGCGTTCGTCGCCTATCCCGTCGTGTTCGGGTTGTGGATGGGCCACGATCCGGCGCTCTACGGCTTGTTGATGTCCGATCCTCGCTTTGTGGATACTGCTATCAACACGCTGATGTTCGTGGCAATCGGTGTGAACGTGACAATGTTTGGTGCCCTCCTGCTGTCGGGCTTCTTCATGCAGCGGAGTTGGTGGCGCCGGTCACTGCTGGTCGTGTTTCTGATCCCATGGGCATTGCCCGGCTTCGTCGTCTTCACCTCAATCCACTTCATGCTGGTTACCCAGTGGGGCCTATTGGATAGCCTGATCCGCGCGGTCACTGGCGAGGACGGACCACTGTTCATGGTTTCCACGCCCATCGCCATGGCCTCGAACATTGTCGCCTACATTTGGAAGTGGCTGCCGTTCTGGACCTTGATCTTTATCGCTGGCCGCATGGCGGTTCCGCAGGACATCTATGAGGCGGCTGACATCGATGGCGCTACTGGCTTTAAGCGGTTGATTCACGTCACCTTTCCTCTACTCGCGAGTGTCTATCTGATATGTACCCTGCTCGACACTGTGTGGACTCTGGGAGATTTCCCAACGGTGTACTTCGTCAGCTCCGGCGCGCCGGCACGTACCACGGATGTGCTGGCGACGTACGGCGTCCACGAAGCCTTCGACTTCGCTCGCCCGTATCTCGGCGTAGCGGCGATGATGTCGGCGCTGCCCATTCTGATCCCGGTCGTGCTGTTGCTCATGCGCCGCGTGCGAGCCGCGGGCGTGCAGCTATGAGCATGGCTCTGATTGCAATGGTTGCCCATCTGCCGCGGTCCCGCCGCGGCAGGGTCAGCAGGATCGCCTCGGCCGCGTTCGGCATTGTGCTGCTCATCTGGACGCTGCTGCCGGTCTATAACATGCTGCTAGTCGCCCTCGACTAGGAAGGCGACGAGTTCACCGGCGCCATCTGGCCGGGCGATCCCAATCTCGACGGCTTCGCAGCCCTTTGGAACGAAGACACGTTCCTGCTGGAGAATTTCTGGCATCGGTTCGGCAACAGCATCAAAATGGGGCTGGCGACGATGGTGCTGACGGTGCTCATCGGTTCTCTGGCGAGCTTCGTCCTGGGACGCATGCGTCTGCGCGGGAGCAGGGTCATCGGCGACCTCGCGCTTGTCACTTACGTCCTGCCGACAGCGTTTCTCGCCATACCTTTCGTGCACATCATGCACAAGTACGGATTGACCGACAGCCTGTGGTCCGTCATCGCCTCCCAGGTTGCCTTCGCCACACCCTATGCGATCCTGATCCTGCACCAGTACGGCAAGTTGATCCCGCTCGAGCTCGACGAATCCGCGAAGGTCGATGGTGCGACCCCCTGGCAGATCTACCGGCGCATTTACGTGCCGCTAATGGCTCCCGCCCTGGTCGCTGTCGGCGTCTATGCTCTATTGCTAGCATGGAACGAATACCTGTACCAGTACATGCTGGTATTATCTATGGACAGCGCGACAGTCGCCGTCGTGATCAACCAATTCTTCAACAGCGACGAGGCGCCGTGGAACTATATGATGGCAATAGCCATCGTCTACTCGCTGCCGCCGATCGCGATCTACTTTGCGCTGCGCCGTTTCATGGTCGCCGGACTCGCCATGGGCGGTGTGAAGGGGTGAAGGCAGCAGTCATGGATGTCGCATCGCGACGTATCCGCCTGACGGTTGGAGGACATCAGGTGTCGCACGAATTACTGGTTCGGGGTCAGCCGGCGAAGCGGCGGTATGAGCGATACGGGCGCGAAGCGGACCTAAGTGCTTCCCAGTATTTCCACTGGCACTGCTACTCAAAGATCAGATTGCGGAAAATCCATCCAGCCTTTTGGCCTGCTCGTCGTCCACCATGGAGCGGCCGATCGCCATCATGAGCACTATTGCGAGTCGACCCCTCTATGGTTGCCTGGCTGTTAGACAACCACTGCTGTCGTTGTCGGCAGGGGGCTTAACAAGCATGGTGCGAATGTCGGCGCAGCATTAGGCGCCAGTTGCGCCAGGGACGGATGGCGAGGGTCGCGAGTGCGGTGTTGCCGGTCCCTGCTGGAATCGCCATTCCAATGCCAGGCCCACCGAGGCCACCGCCCAATCGGCCAACGATATAAAACGCCGTTATCACTGCCAGCGTGCCAAAGATCACCGATCCCGCGGCTTGGCCCACCAGCAAACCAGCTGGTCCAAACTGCGCGCCGTAGGTCACGAATGGGATCGTGCCAAGAGTGGCACGGCCCCAGCTAAACAGAGTTGAAAGCACCGGATAGCCGAGGTTGTTGAAGGCGGCATTGGCGACGAACAGCGCGCCGGTGAAGAGAAATCCGGCGGCGAGCCAGGAGCAGAACAGATGGACCAACTCCGCGGTCATGCCACTGGCGAAGAAGGCACGCACCACCAGCCCCTGCACCGATGCAAGTATCGCCCAGGCGGCAAGCACCGTTACCAGCACGAACGTGAAGCTGTCACGTAAGGTCTCGCGCACGCGCTCCAGCCGTCTGGCACCGGCATTTTGCGCGAGGATCGGCCCGACCGCGCCGCTCAGCGCGTAGATCAGACCAAACGCGACCGGCGAGATGCGGTCAATGGTCGCTTGGCCGGCCACCGCGTCGGGACCGAAGGCCGCCATTTTGCGCGTCACGTAGGCGGCGCCAACCGGCGTTGCCAGATTGGTGAGCACGGCGGGGAGTGCAACCTGAAGGATAGCTGCCATGTCGCCGACCAGGGCCTGGAGCGACGGACGCGCCACCAGATTGTGCCGATGCGCTGCTCCAAGCCAACCCATGGTCGCCAGCACGCAGCGGGACAGCACCGTACTGATCGCCGCTCCTGCCAGGCCGAGATGCAACCCGAAGATCAGGATCGGATCTATCACGGCGGTGGCCAGGGCGGCGAACAGTGTGACATTCATTGCCCGTCTGGCATCGCCAATACAGCGCAGCAGCGCGGAGCAGCACATTCCGGCCGCGAGCAGCGGCAGGAATGGTGAGGAGATCGTCAAGAAACTCTCGGCGAGGCTCCGCGTCTCGCCACTGGCGCCGAGAATGTCCAGGATCGGCGTGAGCAAGGCTACGGTCCCAAGGCCGACGATCAGGCCGGTTAGCACCATCAGCACAAGGCCGCTGCCGGCAATGTGCCTCGCGGCCCGCGCAGAGCCGGCGCCGATGCTGTGCGCGACCACGGCGCCCACGCCGATGGCTAAACCGATCAGCGCCGAGGTCTGAAAGAAGCCAACTACGCCGGCGAAGCCAATCGCCGCGGCGATCGGCCGCTGGCCAAGCAGGGAGATGTAGAACAGGTTCAGCAGATCGACCGCGAACACCGCGACGAGGCCGATTGCCCCAGTCCCGGCCATGACGACCACGTGACGCATGATATTGCCGGAGGAGAAGCGTGCCTCACCGGCTGCGAGTTTGTCTGGCACCGCTACGCCCTCCGAGGCGATGGTCTTGGGACAGAGCTGTCCAGGGTCACATGAGCCACTACTGGGCAGGCCGGTTATCGACACGCTTCCCTTGTCCGATCAGCACGGACGGGCAAAGTCCCCCAAGGTATCTGGCCATGGCGATGACTAATCGAGCCGGTGTTGCCGACCGCCATCGCTCAGCGCGCCGTATGGGGAAACGCCGCACCAATAGAATGGCCGCTCGCGGGTAACTCAGAAATCAGCGCGTTTCAACAGGTAGTCGAGGCCGCCTACGCGGTACCAGCGGTATCCATACGGCTCAAGCACAATGTGATGTTTGCCATCGTCGTCTGCATAGCTGTGGTTTTCCGAGAGCAAATTGATCAAATTACACTCGCGTTTGGAGTCAGACTTCAGGTCGAGACGTACTTCTAGCGGCACCGGAGCTAAGTTGTGTATCACCAGGACGGCGTTGCTGCGCCAGTCATAGCGCAGCACCAGCACCTCTGAAGTACCGGAAGGCAGCACTTTAAAGCTACCCCAGCCGATTTCCGGTACCTCCTTCCGCATGCGAACGATGCGCTCGGTCCAGTTGAGCTGTGAGTTCGGGTCTCGCCTCTGCTGCGCCACGTTAACCTGTTCGAAACCGTATGGCCCCCCAGTGATGACCGGCAGCACGGGGTTACTGCTGTTTGTAAAGCCGCCGTGAGGTTCGGTGGACCATTGCATGGGCGTCCGCGCGCAATCCCGCTCCGGCTGAGCAAGGTCATCGCCCATACCGATCTCGTCACCGTAGCGGATAACCGGGGTGCCCGGCAGGGTCATCATCAAGCTATAGGCCACCTCTAGCCGCCGACGGTCCCCTTTCAGCATCGGCGCAAGGCGCCTCCGAATGCCGCGGCTGATAGAGCTGCATGTCCGGCGAAGGTCCGAAAGCCTTGAACACAGCCTGCCGCTGTCTAGGTGAGAGGCGACCGAGATCCAGTTCATCGTGGTTGCGGAGAAATAACCCCCACTGCGCGGTTGAGGGCAAATCACGCGTGTCCTGCAGCGCCTTAATTAGTGGACGGCAATCGGCAGTTGCCAAAGCGTAGAATAGGTTTTGATTTACCTGAAAGTTGAACATCATATGCATCCGGTCGCCATCGTTCCCGAAGTACTGCAGATCAGTCTGCGGCAGCACGTTGGCTTCGGCCAAGATTATCGCGTCACCCTCCCGCCACTGCAAAAATTCCCGGAATGTGCGCAGCATTTCATACTGTTCCTTGGTGCGCTTCTGCTCGACTCCCTTCTTGGCAATTACGAACGGCACGGCATCCATCCGGAAGCCCGACACGCCCAGCTGCAGCCAGAACCCCATGATCTTCAGGATCTCGGCTTGCACTTGAGGATTCGCGGTGTTCAAGTCCGGCTGGAAGTCATAGAACCGATGAAAGTACCAAGCCTCCGCAACCTCATCGTGGCTCCACGTGGACTTCTGAACGCCGGGGAACACCATCCCTTTATTTGCGCGGGGTGGCTTGCGCTTCGCCCAGATATACCAGTCGCGACGGGGCGACGCCGGGTCACGCCTGGCCTCCTGGAACCAGGGGTGCTGATCGGAGGTATGGTTGACTACCAAATCGATCAGAACTCTTATGCCACGCTGTTTGCAGCCCTGGGCAAATTCAACGAAATCGCCCAGAGTACCATAGCGCGAATCGACGTTGTAGTAATCCACGATGTCGTAGCCGCCGTCTCGCATTGGCGACGGCTGGAACGGCATCAGCCATATAGCTGTCACACCCAGATCCGTGCAGGTAATCCAGTCGCCGCATGAGCCCCGCAAAATCGCCGATGCCATCTCCATTTGCATCCATGTAAGTGCTGACTGAAAGGCAATAGATAATGGCATTCTTGTACCATAAATCGTTGATCACTGGATTATCCGCTCACTTGGCAACAGCTTGAGGATGACTCCCTCTGAGGTGCGCAAAGTCAGTGTAGCCTGCACGCATTCATTGTCGCGGTCCAAGTAAGTTGAGAGCAGTACCAATGCGAGCTCGGCACCCGCAGGCAAATGCAATTGACGTTGCTCCTGAACGAAGCTAAGAACTATCAGCAAGCGAGTATCGCCATGGCTTCGCTCAAATGCGAGAATGTCTGAATCTGCATAGACCGTGACAAAGCTGCCAACGCACAATGCGGGGTGCTCCTTTCGCAATCCTATCAGCCGGCGATATAGATTAAGGATCGACCGCTGGTCGACTAGCAAAGCTGCCACATTGCGCGTTCGATAGTCATGGTTCAGTGGCAGCCACGGAGTGCCTGTGGTGAATCCGGCGTTCAGTGAGTCGTCCCACGGCATCGGTGTTCGGGCAGGATCTCGTGCCCGGCCAAAGCCTGGCTCGTTCTTCTCCCAACGGTCCTGCACAAAATTTGGCGGAATCGAGACATCTGCCAGCCCAAGTTCATCGCCATAGTAGATTGTCGGCGTGCCTCGCAGCGTTAGAAGAAGCATTGCGCTGACCCGTGCTCCTGAATCGCCGACACGCGTGGCGACACGCTTCTGATCATGATTGCCGAGAACCCAACTGGGCGTGGCGCCATTCGGTAGCGCCGCCTCGTATTCCTCAACGATCCGTTTGATATCCGCGGCGGTCCATGTGGTGAAGATGAGCTGAAAGTTGAATGGCAAATGTGCGCCCATCATGTCGATACCGTAATACGAAACCAGACGTTCGATCGGCAGATGAACCTCGCCAATAAAGACGCGGTCAGCATATGCATCAAGAACGCTGCGGATTTCCGCGACAACATCATGCACCTCAGGCCGGTCAGCGGAGTAGCGCTGCAGCAACCTGTCTACATCGGGCTGGTTCGGCTGCCAGGTCGGATTTGGCGGATTATCACGGAACTGATCGTCCTTTATCAGCAGCCATAGGACGTCAACCCGAAAGCCATCGACGCCGCAGTCCAGCCAGAAACGCAGCACCTCATACATGGCTTTGCGAACGTCTGGATTTCGCCAGTTGAGATCAGGCTGTTCCCTCAGGAATGCATGATAGTAGTACCTGGCCGGTCGTCGTATTCCCAACCGCTGCCGCCGAAATTAGATCGCCAGTTGTTGGGCGGACCACCATCTGGCGCGGGGTCGCGCCAGAGATACCAGTCACGCCTCGGATTGTCGCGTGACGAACGGCTCTCGACGAACCAAGGATGCTGATCGGAAGTGTGGTTCGGCACGAAGTCTAGGATCACCTTCAGCCCTCGTGCGTGAGCCTCCATCAGCAGGCCCTCGAAACCTATTTCGGTCCCGAAGATCGGGTCGATGCCGCGGTAATCACTAATATCGTAGCCGCCGTCCGCCATGGGCGACCGATAGATTGGAGTGATCCAAAGAGCGTTTATGCCCAACCAGACGAGGTAGTCCAGGCGACGGCGAATGCCTTCAATGTCGCCAATACCGTCCCCATTGGAATCTTGGAACGAGCGGGGATAGATCTCGTAGAGGACGCCGTTTTGCCACCAAGCCGCATCTGGGAACGGCATCAGGCAGTGTACGGGCTGCGCCCTGCGATGTCGTCCAGAGTCCGGCGGGCAGCCCTGACCTGCTCCGGATCGCATACCCTAGATCCAACCTTAATCCAGGGAAGCTGTCCGCGATGACGATGAGCGGACGCCATCGCGCGCTCAACGGCTTCTGCGAATGAGGAGGCGATCTCAGCTGACGGATTGCGACGGAAGTCGCCACTCCTCGGTCGGACTCCGTCCGGCAGCCAGATGAGGATTGCCGCTGTTACGTCGCTGGCCTGTGCACACACAGCAGTCTCCTGCAGTTGCAGATCCGCCACAAAACGGCTCTGACCCAGGGGGGTTTCGTGTTCATAAAACCCCAGCAGCGGGCGAGATCGGAACGTCGGTGATGAAGGGCATGGAATCCTGAGCTGGCGCGCTACGTCCATCGACCCCGGCCGTGAAATTGGAGCCGCATCTTGGGGTTCATACATTCGTGACAAAAGAAAAGCCTTCAGGTGTCCCCTCTCTCTTCACTCGATCGTGCGCTCGTCTCTTGGTCAGAGGCCGGCCGGAGGAGGACTTTCCCACCTAGCCTTATCGCGGCGCTGTGCACCAGAAACAAGGACCGCGGCCCGGAAGGTTGCATAGTGCATTGTCCGGCTCATATCTGCCACGAAACGGCTTCTCCGCTTGGTGAGCGAAGGTTGTAACTTCGTCGGGAGAATTCTTCTTTGCTTCGCCAGTCGCACAAGGACCGCCTTGAAACCTTCGCCACGTCCAAGTAGTGGGTGGACAGGTGCCCATGCGATCGACTTCCCGGCAAGGGCAGCAAACGCTGGCTTAGGTGCGCCGTCCCAATCGAGCTATGGCTTCACCCAGCGCACGCAACTGCTCGCCCAGTGCTTCGCCGAATGGTTTGTGCGGACCAGCTCCGGCCAGTGTTGCCGCGATCCTTTCCAGATGACCGTCGATGCGATCGAGGCTACTGGCTATGAACTCCATCGCATGCAGCTAGCGATCAGAATGATCGCCGGTCGACGGCGTCCACCTTGGGGACCGCCCAGTTGTGTCAGACATTTGTCCCTCCGAACCGAGATTCCAAAGATCTTGTAGCTGTCAACGGGGCTCAAGAATGGCACCCGCGACTTTGATCCGACCGGAAGGCGACGCAACCAAGTGTGAGCCGCAACAGTTCCGATGGCTTTAGGATGCGATCGGCTTTGAGACAACCCACTGAGCCAGCTTGCTCCTGATCATCCACCATGGCGTGGCCGACTGCCGCGTCTGTCCGCCTTACCGACCACGTTGCCGATGCACCACGCGAGGACAGGGTTCCCATCATGACGTAGGCGGCCGGCGCGCATGGGTGCCTCGAGTTCGATGACGGCCGGGCTGCAGTTCTGAGTAAGATCGGACACCCAGGCCGGGCCAATAAGGTGGTGCCCGCCAGATCGATACGACGTATCGTGGATTCGCGGTTCGCAATGGGCTGAAAGGTGAAGAGCATGGCAAGGCTCGACGGCAAGGTCGCCGCGGTGACGGGAGGGGCATCAGGGATCGGCGAGGCGACGGTCAGGCGTTTCGTCGCCGAGGGCGCGAGCGTGGCGTTCTGCGACCGAGACGGCGAGCGCGGCCAGCGCGTGGCCGCCGAGCTCGAGACCGCCGGCGCCAAGGTCGCCTTCACGCAGGCTGACGTTGGTACCGAGGCCGCATGCCTCGCCTTCGTCAATGGTGCCGCGCAGAAGTTCGGGCGCCTTGACATCCTCATCAACAATGCCGGCATCCGCAAATACGAGAAGGTCGACGAGGCGAGCGCGGCGAGCTGGAACGAGATCCTCAACGTCAACCTGATGAGCTACGCCTTCTGTGCGAAGGCGGCGGTTCCGCTCATGCGCCGCATCAAGGGCGGCGCCATCGTCAACGTCGCCTCCGTACGTTCCGTCGTCGCAGGCGGCGGCAACCTGCAGTACGACACCACCAAGGCAGCGGTCGCGGGCTTGACGCGGGCACTCGCCGCCGACCACTCACCGGAGGGGATTCGTGTGAACGCCGTCGGGCCTGGCCCGATCTTCACGCCGTTCCATCAGCGCCGCATCGCAGCGGCCGGCGAGACCATCGAGCAGTATAATGCCAAGGCCGCGCAAGGCACCATGCTGAAGCGGCCGGGGAGGGCCGAGGAGGTTGCCGCCGCGATCCTGTTTTTGGCCTCCGAGGATGCGTCCTACATCACCGGCGCCCTGCTGTTCGTGGACGGCGGCATGACGGCACTATGAGGAATGTTCAGCCGATGCTCACAGTCCATATCGCCCAGCTTGCTGCTCCGCGAGCGCCAGTCGGGATCGCGGCCTGTCGCCACCGGAACCGGACCGTCGCAAAGGCGGCGCCGTGGTAGATCCAAGTTCATCTTCGAGCCTCAGACTACGAAGGATGAAGAAGAATAGAGTGAGACGGTCACCTTAGGCGGTATGGCGTCCGCAATGGACGCGAAGCGACCTAAGTGCTTCCCAGAATTTTCACCGGCAGTGTATTCGAAGATCGGATTAGAGAGGAAACCATCCAGCCCTTGGCCTGCTCGTCCTCCACCATGGCGCGGCCGATCGCCGTCGTAAGTGCTACTGCGACGTCGATCTTTTGATCAGGCCGGCTCTTGGTGGGATACAGGTTGCCGCCTCTCAGCCTGCCTCGCCGAGACACCAGTCTCCCCGGGTTGCCATCACAACGAAGACTAAGCCGAGCGCAGTGACTGCCAGTCTTGATGATGGAATTCCCTTTGGGCCAACCTGTGAGCCGAAAGGTCATTGTCCATGAGACCGAGGTTCTTCTACCAGCGCCGCGACTCTTCAATTCACCACCCGGCTCCGGCCTCATGAGCGGGCCAGTGATATTTTGTCGAGATCATCCATCAGGAGGCGCTCGGGCCTGCCAGAACCGCGACGTTCGCACCCATCCTGACGCCGCACCGGGGTTCATCTTGGGTGCTGGCCCCCTATGCCTGACTTCATGATGTCCTTACAGACCAGGACCACGGATGTGCCCGTCGCCTTCGGCGGCACCCTCCTAACTGAACCGCCCCGGGTTTGCCGGAGGCTCCACAGCTTGAGAAGGTGGAGCTATGACGAGGAAGACATCCAATCGATTTTCTCCAGAAGTCCGGGAACGCGCGGTGCGCATGGTATTGGAGCATGGAGGCGATCACGCATCGCAATGGGCAGCAATGAGTTCGATTGCATCGAAGATCGGCTGCACGGGCGAGACGTTGCGCAAGTGGGTGCGACAGGCCGCGCGCGACCAGGGAAAACGGCCTGGCCTAACGAGCGATGAACGAGAGCGGATGAAGGGGCTGGAGCGCGAGATCCGGGAGCTACGCCAGGCAAATGAGATCCTGCGCAAGGCATCGGCGTATTTTGCTCAGGCGGAGCTCGACCGCCGGTCGAAGCCATGATTGCGTTTATCGACGATAACCGCGCCGCATACGGGGTCGAGCCGATCTGCAGGGTTCTGCCGATTGCCCCGTCGACCTATCACGCGCAGGTGGCGCAACGGAAAGATCCGAGCAAAGCGTCGAAGAGAGCCAAGCGCGACGTTCGGCTGCGTGACGAGATCCGACGCGTTTTCGAGGCGAACTTCGGGGTCTATGGTGTATGCAAGGTGTGGCGGCAGCTCGGCCGCGAGGGTGCTTCTGTGGCCCGCTGCACCGTGGCGCGTCTGATGCGCCAGATGGGCTTGCGTGGCGTCGTTCGTGGCAAAGAAGCCAGGACCACGATCGCTGGCAAGGCGCCGTGCCCCGCCGATCGGGTGAATCGGCAGTTCCGCGCGGCCCGGCCAAATCTGCTGTAGCTGGCAGACTTCACCTATGTGGCCACCTGGCAGGGCTTCGTTTACGTGGCGTTCGTCATCGACGCCTTTGCTAGGCGCATCGTCGGTTGGCGCGTCTCCAAGACGGCACATGCGGGCTTCGTCCTCGATGCCCTGGAGCAGGCACTGCATGACCGCCGACCCGTTCAAGGCAGCGGCCTGGTGCATCACAGCGACAGGGGCGTGCAATATGTCTCCATTCGCTATACGGAACGCCTTGCTGAAGCCGGCATAGACCCTTCAGTCGGCAACGTTGGCGATAGTTACGACAATGCGCTGGCCGAAACCGTCAATGGCCTGTTCAAGACTGAGGTCATCCGCCGGCGAGGACCCTGGCGCTCGCTGGAAGCTGTCGAATTCGCCACGCTCGAATGGGTCGATTGGTTCAATCATCGCCGCCTCCTCAAGCCTATCGGCAACATGCCGCCCGCCGAGGCTGCAGAGCACTCCTACGCCCAATTGCAGGAGATTGCGCTGGCAGCGTGACTCAAACCAGACAGCCTCCGGCAAACCCGGGGCGATTCACCCTCGCTCTGGCGCACAACATAGGTGACGGCTCCGGACGGCAGTGATCGCTTCAACGTCAAGAAAGTAGGACGGCAGGAGCCAGATCTGTGGGTCCGCTTGTATCGCGTGGAATTCTGAATGAGGGCTCGCCCCCGAAGTCCACCGACTGATTCTCCAGCCAGGACTCAGCGCGAAAATGGCATAACTGCCAGGGCCACGCTTCGGGTTCGTGCCGGCTTGAGATCAAAGCAGCCGGCTCGATGCGGTGATCGCGGGAAGCGACAGGCGAAAGGAATGCCGACTATCCGGCTGGCGAACGAAGATAAGCCGCTGAAACCACTCGTGAAAAAGCTTGTAGAGTAAATTGGGCGACTCTCAAGCTTCGGAGACAAATCGGCATTCAGAGAGCAATTTGCCGCAACGTTCCGACATCGAACCCCCAAGCCTTTCATGCGAATGCTTGCGGCAGTTGGGCTCTTTCGCGGTCCCGAAAATGGCAGAGAAAGTTTCGAGTGGAGCCGACTGGAGCAGCGATAGCAACCGGGATCCAACATTCTCTGGGACCGAAGCGCGGCCGGCGCTGACGGTCGCCTCCGACGAGCCCTAATCGCGCAGCTTTCGGACAAACCCAGCCCAACGATCGAGGATCGGGAGGATCTGATCGCGACCTTCTGCCGGTAGACTCACGTTCACCCGTGCTGCGCCAAGACCGCGGAAGTGCTGCAGTTGCGCGAGATCCTCCGGCGCGCCGCCGATCGTCACCGGCAGCGACTTTGGATCACGCCCAGCCTCGGCCGCCATTTGCCGGAACAGTGGCATGTATTCGTCCGGGTTACCGCTGCTCGCGTTCGGATACCAGCCGTCTCCGTAACGGATTG
This sequence comes from uncultured Alphaproteobacteria bacterium, assembly GCA_963758595.1. Classification (GTDB taxonomy): domain Bacteria; phylum Pseudomonadota; class Alphaproteobacteria; order Acetobacterales; family Acetobacteraceae; genus JAMXLO01. The sequence goes on along the minus strand of CAVWWB010000012.1, from coordinate 70,097 downwards.
CACGCCGTGCCGCATAGGGAAACGCGCCGCCCAACAAAATAGGCGGATATGGCTTCTGGATCGGCTTCGGCCAGGTCTGCATCGAAGGGACCTTGACGATCTCTCCGCTGTATGCGGCGGTATCTTTGGTCCAGATCTCTTTCATCGCTTCGATCTGCTCGCGCATCTTTTGCATCCGCGTCGCGAAGACGGTGCCGTGGGATTCGATCTCTTCCGCGTTCCAACCGCCGCCGATACCGAACAAAAACCGTCCGCCGCTCACCTGATCAATTGAGGCGACAAGCTTTGCTGTTTGTATGGTGTCGCGCTGGATGACCAGGCAGATGCCGGTGGCCACCTTCAGCCGCTTGGTAGCGGCCGCAGAAACGGCCAACGTGACAAACGGATCCATAACATCGTAGTAGCGCTTCGCCAGCTCGCCGCCACCCGGGGGAGGCGCGCGCCGAGGCACCGGGATATGCGAGTGCTCAGCTGCCCACAGCGAGTCAAAGCCACGATCCTCCAGCGCAACGGCCAGTTCAGCGGGCGAGATCGAATAGTGCGTGAAAAAGATCGATGCGCCAAATTCCATGGTCAGGAGCCTCCCGATATCGTGGGGATGCTGGGCCGTTCTGTTAACGCTCGCAATCCAGTGGACGAGTCTGGGAAACGGCGCAACGGCACTGGACTGTCTGGACAAGGTGCTGCCTGAGCTACGGCCGAAATATGATAAACAGGATGCAGCGGCATTTCCGGGACTGACCGACCTACGATCTGTGCTATCCAAAATGTTGGGGGAAACGATGAAATCGGCCATCAATCTGCTGTCGCTTGTCGTCCTGCTAACCGGCAGTGCCAGCGCAGCCGACACGACTGTGAAGATCGGAGTTCTTACCGACATGTCGGGCGTCGCTGTGGACGACATGGGACCGGGGTCAGTGTTGGCTGCGCAGATGGCAGCCGAAGATGTGGGCGGCTCGGTTGCTGGCATGAAAATCGACATCGTGTTCGCCGATCACCTGCAGAAGTCCGATGTCGGCGCCACAATAGTCCGACGATGGTTTGACCAGGAAGGCGTGGATGCCGTGGCCGATGTGCCGAACTCCTCGGTGGCCCTAGCGATCAACCAGATCGCGCGCGACAACAACAAAGTGCTGTTACCGTCGAGTTCGCAATCGCTGGAACTCACAGGCGCGCAATGCTCGCCGAATACGGTGCGCTGGACGATCGACACATGGGCCACATCGCATAGCCTGCCGTCCGCCCTGATGAGGGGCGGGGCCGGTAAGAACTGGTTCTTCGTACATATCGACAACGCTTACGGCCGTGACCTGATACGCAATGCTACCGAGGCGGTGACCAGGATGGGCGGCAAGGTCGTCGGCACGGTGGCGCATTCCGCTGGCCTCACCGACTTCTCATCCTTCGTTGTGCAAGCCGGATCTTCGGGTGCCGATGTTGTGGGACTGGCAAACTACAGTGCCGACCTGACAAACTTTCTCAAGCAGGCAAACGAGTTTGGCTTGATGCAGAGCGGCAAGCGGATCGCGGCCTTCGTGTTGGACATCAACAATGTGCGCGCCGTGGGGCTGAAGCTGACACAGGGGCTGTACACGGCGAACCCATTCTATTGGGATCGCGACGCCGACACGCGAGCGTTTGCCGTACGCTTCGTGCAGGCCACCCAATGCACATCTACGTCAACGAATTCACTGCCGGCGTCTACGCGTCAGTGCTGCACTACCTGAGGGCGGTCGCGGCGCTCGGTGAGAAGAGCGACGGCCGCGCCATTGTCGCAAAGATGAAGGCGATGCCGACCGACGACAGGCTGTTCGGCAAGGGGAGAGTCCGCGAGGACGGCAGCGTGATCCACCCGATCTACCTGTACCAGGTGAAGTCGCCGGAGGAGTCGAAAGGTGAATGGGACTACTTCAAGCTGGTAACGGCGCTGCCGGGGGAGGAGGCGTTCGGGCCAATGAATTAGGCTTGCCCTCTGGTCCCGCGCTAGCGGACCCGCACCCTGTGTCTTCTCCTTTGCTTTTACTGATTTTCCAGAATGCCAGCACGTTTGACCTCAGCACGCCGGAAATGTTGCTGCGCCACGCGAATGATTGCACAAATTGGCCGAGCGGCAAGTAGGCACCCCCTCCCGAAGGCGACTGTGCATGTCCGCGCTGACTTCCCGCAACTCAACTCCTCCGTGTGGCCGCAGGCCTGCTAAACGTTTGCGCATTCTCGAACTGGCCTACGGCGTTTTGCGGCGCAGCGGCTTACTGGACATCGCGCGTCCGCTGACGCATGCGGTCTCAGATGCCCACGGCGTCTCGATATACTTGTCCGAAGTATTGGGGCCTTCGTCACTGCTGCTGCTGGATTGGGTGGGCGCCGCCTTCCAACCCGACTTATACGTCGCGGTCGGGCGTCCTTCGCCGGTGCCCGCGGGAGCATCAGGATAATCATGGCGGCGTTCGGCAACAGTAGCCAGGCCGAACTCAAAGCCCTGTTTTCGCAAGTCCACTGTTTGCCTCTCGGCTTTCACCGCCGCGTCGTGCGCGAACAAGGCCAGCGGATCGCGGCTCTTCACCCGCGCCCCCGCAAACCCCGCCTCCGCGCCCGCCTGGGACGGCTCGACATACCGGTGCTTGAGCTCGGCGGCATGCGCCAACTCGGCGATGTGATCATCCACCCAGCGCGTGTGAACCTTGCCGGAAAGGAAATCCGGGTGGGCCAGGATGTTCCGCAGAAAGGCGATGTTGGTATCGACACCGTTGATCCGGAATTCGCTCAGCGCTCGGGCGGCGCGCGTCACCGCGGCCCCGAAATCTGGTTGGGACGAATGGGCAATCACCTTTGCCAGAAGTGAATCGAATGCGCCTGAGGTACGGTAGCCAGCGTAACCGAATCCGTCGGTCCGGACGCCGGGGCCACTCGGTGGCTCGTACGCCGCGAGTGTGCCGGCGCCGGGACGGATGCTGCCATCGGCAGCCACTGTCTCCATATTGACGCGTGCCTGGATGGCGAAGCCGCGCAATGTCGGCTCCCGATCGAGGCCGAGTTCTTTCAGTGTACTGCGTTGCGCGAGCAGAATTTGTGCCTGCAGCAGATCGACGCCCGTGACTTCCTCGGTGACGGTGTGCTCCACCTGCAGCCGCGCATTCGTCTCGATGAACACGAAGGGCTGCGCCCCGCTTGACCCGTTGTGTCGACCAAAAATTCGAATGTGCCCAAATTGGTGTAGCCCAGCGCCTTTCGCGAAACGCACGGCTGCTTCGATGATCGCGTCGCGCAACTCGTCATCCAGGGCGGGTGCCGGAGCCGCGTCACGGTCCCGTGCAGGTCGCCCAATATCTGCACTTCGATATGGCGGGCCAGGGGGATGTACTGTTCCACGTAAACATCGCCGCAGCCGAACGCAGCCTGGGCCTCGGAACGGCATCGCCGATAGGCGGACTCGATCTCCGCCGCGCGCGACACCACGCTCGTGCCGCGCCCGCCGCCGCCGGCGACCGCCTTGATGATCATGGCCCCGCCGCACAGGGACGAGAACAACGATTGCGCCTCCTTCAGCGACGCGGCCCGATCCACTCCTCGGATCACCGGCACATCAGCCGCAATCGCCCCCATCCGCGCCCGCGCCTTGTCGCCGAACAACTCCAGATGCGCCGGCGTGGGGCCAACGAAGATCAGGCCTGCTTTCGCGCAACGGCGCGCGAAGTCAGCCCTTTCGGAAAGGAAGCCGTAGCCCGGATGAACTGCATCGCATCGGCAGGTCTTGGCCGCCGCAATGATGGCGTCGGCGTTCAAATACGCTGCCGCGCCCTGGCCCGGCAGTTCTGTCACCTCAGCGGCGGCGCGCACATGCAGCGAGCACGCGTCATCGCGCGGATGAACGGCGACGGAGCGCAGGCCCAGATCGGCCGCCGCCCGGGCAATGCGAATGGCGATCTCGCCGCGATTGGCGATCAGAAGCCTGGTAAAGGGCATGTTGTTCCTGGCCAGTTCTAGAACCTTCTGTCAGTGAAGCGCGATCCCCTGGCACAGATCGGTTTGTCATTGCGAGCGGAATGAGATGCTTCGTTGCTTCGCTCCCCGCAATGACACGTGGAACGAGCTGTGGTTCCTCATACCCGCGGCATGCCCAGGCCACGCTCCGCGACGATGTTCCGCTGGATTTCGTTCGTTCCCCCAGCGATCGTGCCGGAAAACGCGCTCATGAAGTCGAACATCGGGCTGCCGAACGGTTCCTCTGCCAACAGCGCGAACGCTTGGCCGTCCACGCCGGCGATCCGAACCATGAAAGAGCAGATCCGCTGGCGCAACAGCGTGGACGACAGCTTGACAATTGACGGCAAGACGCTGGCCGATGCCCCTTGTCTCTCGCTCTCTTCCAGCACGCGCCGCAACAAGCGCCGCCCCGCCTGCATTTCCGCAAGGAAACTGACGAACTCACGATGGAGTTGCGCATCCCGCAACCAGGCCGCCCCGGCCTCCAGCGACCTGCGGTAAAATGCCTCGATTTCGTAGCGTTGCCGCTCGCCGCCTTCGAACGAAATCACGCCGCGCTCCGACGCGAGCGTCGCCTGCGCCACGCGCCAGCCATTGTTCTCGGCGCCGATCATGTTTTCGGCCGGAATGCGGACATCGGTCAGGAATAGCTCGCCGAATTCCGCGCGACCGTTGGCCTGTCGGATCGGCCGCACTTCCACGCCCGGGGACCGCATGTCCATGATGAAGTAGGTGATGCCGCGGTGCTTCTGCGCATTCGGATCGGTCCGCGTCAGCAGCAGGCAGTAATCGGCGTACATCGAGTTCGACGACCAGATCTTCTGTCCGTTGATCACGTACTGGTCGCCATTCCGCACCGCCCGGCACCGTAAGGATGCCAGGTCCGATCCTGAGTTCGGCTCCGAGAAGCCCTGGCACCAAACTTCGCCGTTTGCCACACCTGCCAGATAGCGGCGTTTCTGCGCCTCGGTCCCGTGCGGTAGCAACGTGCCGGGCATGTGGATCAGCGAAATGGTGAACAGGCGCGACTGCGGCGCATCCGCGCGCGCCATCTCATCGGCGACGGCAATCAGGTGCCGTTGCGAAAGGCCAGCGCCGCCATACTCCTTCGGCCAGTGCGGGATGGCAAGGCCGACCTTGCTTCGCTCCGCCATCCACCAGCGCTGGAACGCTATGTATTCCTCGTTCGAGGCCCGGGCCATACGCGCCTTCCAGTCGGGCGGGACGACCTGCGCCAGCCAGTCGCGGATTGCCTGGCGGAAGGCGGTCAGCTCATGCTGCGCTTCGAGAATGCTCATATTCCAAGCTCCAGCGCCGAGCGCCCAGACGCCGTAATGGCGGCCAGTGCCGCGGCGGCCTGATCGCGCAACACCGTGTTCGCCATGATCAGCACTTCATTCAGGCGCGCCCGCTTGAGAAAGATGTGCGGATCGAAATCCCAGGTGAACCCGACGCCACCGTGCAACTGCACACAATCCGTGGTGACGAACACACAGGCTTCCGTGACTTCCGACTTCGCCAGCGTCGCCCAGAGTTCAGCGTCAGGTTCGTCCGCCACCGTGCGCTGCACGGCGTGCCGGACCATCTCGTCCGCCACGGCCAGCTTCGTCGCCAGGTCGGCGGCGCGGTGTTTCAATGCCTGGAACCCTGCAATCGGCTGGCCGAATTGCTCGCGCGTTTTCATGTAGGCGATGGTGCGTTCGGTGATGGAACGGGCACCCCCGGCACTGTCGGCAGCGACGGCGAGCGCCATGGCCCGTATCAGCGCCGCACGTGTCGCCGCCGCATCCGGCAGAATGCCGGCGGCAGGGGCGTTCTTCAGGCGCACGTCGATGACGTCCCGTGTCCGGTCCCACATCGGCGCCAGGGTCACCTCGGCCCCGGCCAGATCGACGATCACCCAGGCGTCGTTGGTGGGGGCGAGAAGGAAAGCCGCATCGGCAGCGCCCAGGCAGCGCAATGAACCAGAAACACCGGCGCCAGAGTGGGACAGACTGCGCGCATCGAGTGTTGCTGGCACCGCGGCATGGACCTCGCCGGATGCCAGCCGCGGCAGCCATGTCTGTCGCATCGTTTCGTCGCCGGCTTCGAGGATGGTCTGCGCCGCCGACAAGGTGGCGATATAGGGGCCCGGTGCCGCCTGCCGCCCCAGTTCGCCATGCAGGATGGCGAGACCTTGGGCGCCCATGCCGAGACCCCCGAATTGCTCCGGGATCCCCAATCCCAGCCACCCAAGCTGCCCAGCCTGGGCCCACAGCGTCTTGTCGAGCGCGTTCTTGCCGTCGATGAAAGCGTGCAGCTCGGTGCTGCCGCATTGCTCCGCCAGAACGCTGGCGACGCTTTCACGTAACGCATCGAGAGTCGCCCGATCCAGCGTGCTCTCTGTCTCCATCGTCGATGTCACCATGTGATTTCCCACGCGGCTGATCTTGTCCGGAACAGACGATTACCAGTCGGAATCGTCCCCCTTCCTCTTGTTCCACCTCACCGCCGCACGCTCCATGTTGGGAGCCGAAGGCCCCATCGCGCCGCAATCGGCACATTGAACCGCGAATGTGCCGGTCTGCACAATCTGGGCCGGTCCCCACAGAACGGGCAGGGTTTCAGTATCGGGACGGGTGCCTCCTGCTCCGTCTTCTCCTCTCTTTCTGCGCGTCCGGCAGCAATGTGTCTCGTCGGACATACACGGGCAGGAGCGCAGATGCACGCCTCCGTTGCCAGCCTAGGCAGCGGCAACTGGCGGCGAGGTTTTTGGTGTACGCCTTACACATGTCGCCGTTGCAATCGACAAGGGATGCGAGCACACCAAGGTTCGTGTTACTGGCACGCCGCTCTCGATCTGACGCGAAGGAACGAAATGCGAGCTGCCCAGCGCGCTGAGTTCAGCGTGCCGGATTGCTGCCGTCAGCCACATTATGAAGACAGGCCAGGTCACAATCCCTTCTAGATTTGCCGCTCTGCCACGCCGCACGACACTGGCGTTCCTCGGCTTGTTCTTCTTCGCCGGCCTGGCGCAAGCGATTCTCCTCACCGTGGTGCCGCTGGAGGCATTACACCTCCTTGGAACTGCACGGGCCGTGACATTGCTCTATGTCGGGACGGGTCTGGTTACCGTGGTCGGGCGATTCAGCATCCCGTTTATGGTGCATCTCATCCAGAGGCGTTTTGTCTTCAGCCTCGGAACGCTGTCGCTCGCAGCCAGCAGCTTTTTGTTGGCTTGCGACCAGTTGCAAACGCTTGCGGCAGGGTTGGTGCTCAGCACATTCGCTTTCGCGTGCATCGAAATCACCAGCCAACTCTATCTGCTTGACCACATCTCACGTCGGGCCCTCAAGCACTTTGAACCCATCCGCATTTTCGCCAGCGCGGGACCGTGGACGCTGGGTCCTTGGCTCGGCGTTTACCTGCAGCGGAACCTGACATTTGCCGCCCCGTTCGTCATCGCAGCTTTCGCTGCGGGCGCTTTGCTGGTCCTGTTCTGGGCACTTCGCCTGGGCGAGAAGACCTTATTCACAGCGACGCGCCGGTCGCCGTCGAATCCCATTCGCTATCTGCATCGGTTTTTCGCTCAGCCACGGCTCCGCCTGGCATGGACGCTCGCCGCGGCCCGCTCGTCTTGGTGGAGCCTGTTTTATGTCTATACGCCGATCTTTGCGGTCACGACAGGTCTCGGAGCTGAAATCGGCGGTCTTGTGGTGTCGATCGGCACGGGGTGGATCTGGCTGGTACCGCTTTGGGGTTGGGTCGGCCGCCGCTACGGACTTCGCCGCCTCCTGCAAGCAGGCTACGCGGTGGCGGGTATCCTGAGCATCACGGTCACCTTGGCGTTCGGGTACTCCATCGCTCGGGGCGGCGTTGTTGGCGCTGGCAGCTCTCGGGACAGAAACCATCGACGGTGCTGGCAATCTGCTGTTCCTCCGTGCCGTGCACGCCCATGAGCGTGCGGAGATGACAACGGTATTCGTGAGCTTCCGCGATGTCGCTCAGGTCGGTCCGCCGGTGATGTGTTCTTTGTTGCTGACGATCTTCCCTCTGTCATCCGTGTTCGTAGCCGGGGGCCTCATGATGCTTGCGTCCGCCTCGCTCGCACGCCACATTCCGCCCCGTCTTTGAGACGGACCAGGTATGCTCCTGACCATGATGGGTTTCATGGTCTGACCTCATCATGCTGAGGCTGGCCGGGCTTGGCGCGGGCCAGGAACTCGGCGACAGTCGCTCCACTGGACGGCTGGGTCCATGTGGGGAATCAACAGATGCATAAAGTCGTCGTGCCGGATTGGGCCCTCCAGCGCGTCATGGTGCGACGGGGCCAGCCGTACGCCTTCGACCAGCTCGACCCGAAGCGCACGGCTCTGATCGTGGTCGATCTGCAGAACGGCTTCATGGCCCCCGGTCAACCCGCGGAAGTGCCGGTAGCGCGGGACATCGTAGACAACGTGAACACGGTTGCCGCGGCGGTCCGCGCAGGAGGCGGTCTGGTTGTCTTCACCAAGCACACATTCGACGCCGAGACGGCAATCGCCTGGTCGGTATGGCGCGATCATTTCGCCACCGGTGAGTGGGGTCAGCGCATGGAGGAGGCGTTCACCTCCGGCCATTACGGCCACCAACTGTGGTCCGGGCTTGATGTCAGACCGGAGGATGCCGCGATCCAGAAATACCGGTTCAGCGCCTTCGTGCAGGGATCGTCCAATCTGGGCGCCATCCTGCGCAGGCGTGGCATCGATACCATCATCGTCACCGGAACCGTCACCAATGTCTGCTGCGAGTCAACGACGCGTGATGCGATGATGATGAACTACAAATGCGTCATGGTCTCGGACGCCAATGCCGCGCTCAGCGATGAAGAGCACAACGCCACGCTGGTGAGCGTGATTGCGCGGTTCTCCGACGTGCGGTCCACCGCCGAGGTGGTGGCGCTGCTGGGCCAGGCCCGGAATGCGCCCTGACAAATGTGGCCATATCGAGTCGTCTGCCGGCGTTAGCGTCCGCCGGCAACGCTTAACGTCGTGCCGGTGACATAGCTCGCCTCGTGGGAGGCAAGATACAGAACAGCATCGGCGATCTCGTGCGGCTGACCGATCCGACGCATCGGGACCAACTTATGCGGGCTGTAATCGCTCGTCTTGTGCAGCTCCTCGAACATTTTCGCTGTCCGCTCGGTTTCAATCGGGCCCGGCGCGACCGCGTTGATCCGAATGCCAGACGCGGCGAGTTCCATCGCCGCGTCACGAATGAACCCGTGGATTCCGGCCTTCGCGGCAGAATAGGCCGCGCCACCAGTGTGGTGCGCCGTCCACGGTGTGCCTTCGCGCGCACCAGACGACATGCAGACGATCGCCCCGGAGCCTTGACGCATCATCAGCCGAACCCCGGCACGTGTGCACAGAAATGTCGAGCGAAGATTCAGCCGAATGGTGAAGTCCCAGTTGTCGGCGGTCATGTCCCAAAGCTTTTGATTGCGCGAGCCGCCGACGTTGTTGACCAGAACGTCGATCCGGTTATGTGTAGCGGCAATCTGCGCAAAAGCGTCGTCCACCGCTGCTTCGTCGGTCACGTCAGCGAAGATCGTGAGCGGCGACGTGCCGGCCAATTCGCTCGCGGTCTGCGCCATTCGGTTCGCATCGAGATCGAGCAACGCCAGCGCCGCGCCCTCTTCCGCGAAGCGGCGTGCGATGGCGGCGCCTATGCCGTGGGCCGCGCCGGTAACAACGACAACTTTGTCCTTCATGCGGTCCATGCAAGGTGTCCCCTTCCCGTGGTTCGGATTGCGCCCATCATGGTCGGGTTTATAGCCTTCGTCATCGACCAGAGGGGATCAGTGATGGGTTCTGGGGCAACGGAGTGATCTCGCCGCGTTTGGCGGTCACTTCAATGCACCGCATTCGATTCCCTTGACGGGAACGCCGCAAGCACCAGGCCTTCGGGCGCTCAGGACCTGCCGTGCCTCCTCCAGCCGGCCAGCGATGAGGCAGGCCTTCAGCAATGTGAACTCGATCAGATCGTGTTGCGCGCGGCTGCCACCGATCCGCTCGCTTTGTTTGGCGAGCGGCGTCAGCGCCACGATCGCCTCGGCAAAGTCGGCGCGCTCGAACGCGGCGAAGCCACGCGCCAGCGCTGGCAGATAGGAGCCGGACGGGTAATGCCGCTCGCGCGCCAGAGCTTCGATTTGCCTGGCGCGGGCCTCCGGGCCTGTGTCGTCTCGCATGACCGCCTGTGCCAGGAGGACATGCAGATCGGCGAGTCCCTTCCAGGGCGCGGCAGAGCGCCGTTTGCATACTCGTGCAAGGCGCGCCAGGCGTCCGTGTCACGCGGCTGGCCGGCGAGTTCCGATCGCCACAGATACGCCGCACCATCGGAGACTTTCTGTTGCGGCCCGCCACTGTGTCGGCCCAGCGCAATGGCGTCCTGATACAGCAGCGCGGCCCGATCAAAATTGCCCGCCAGCAGTTCGCACAACGATAGATGCCAGCTCAGATGGCCATGGAAGAAGCCTTCACGCGGGTAGGTGGTAAGCCAGGACGACAGGAAGCTGCGGGCGGTCTCCGCGTCCTCGCTCTCGTAGCAGACATGCGCGAACCCGTGCGCACCATGGGCGTTGTTCGGATTTAACGCCACCGATCGCTCGATCTTTGGGCGGCCCGCGGCGAGTTGCCCATCCTCGGATAGCGCCATGGCGTGATAGGCCAGGAACCAAGAATCGTCGCCGTAATGTGGCGCCAGGCCGTCCATCATCACGGCGATCTCGTGCTTCTGCCCGATGCGGCCGGAGGCGCCGATCAGGCCGTTGGGATTCCCGGCGCTGGCTACCACGAGCGCGTCGCGCGGCCACTCCGACAGATGCGCGTGCAAGGCGGAGATCGCGGCGTCCGTTCTGCCGGCGAACACGAGCTCGAAGAACGCGATATGACTGGCCTCGCGCGCGGTCACGCCACCCGCCACAGCCCTGGCGTCCGCGAGAGCCTGCCGTGCCTCAACGACGTTCCCCTGGCGCAGCAAAACCTGGGCCTTACCAGCTTTGGCGAGGGCGAAACCAGGATCGGTCGCAATAGCAAGGTCAAAGGCTGCGGTCGCGCCCGGATACAGCGTCAAGGCTCGATCACATCCAAGCACGAACGCGTCCCGTGCGGCCGCGGACCTCGTAGACAACGCAAGCCCGTATGGATCTGTCAGCACGAGGTGGCCTCGCCGCAGGTTTCTCCTGCCCGACCTTACGCCTGCACAAGGCGGGATGGAAACGCACGTCGCCGCAATTTGCCGCAGCCGTTCCCGCCCGCGCCGCTCGAGATGTCTCCCACCCTTCCGCTTGGGATTTTGTGGCGTTACGGTCGGCGCGCAGTAACCAGAAATATGGTGGCCGACAATCGGATCGGGCCAGCGCTGGCTTCGGCAGCAAACGCGGCGGCAATCTCATCCGCAATCACTCGTCGGGTCCCCTCGGGTGGCTGCTTCGCTTCGATCAATCGTGCCGTTGGTCCCATCATCAGCGCCTGGCGCGCCTCTTCTTCCGCCGTGCCGCCGATGATGGTCGGGTGAGCCCGCGCGATGGCAATCTCAACAAACCCGGCCTCAGCGAGAATGCGTCGGACGTAGTCGGGATCAGCGAAGGCCAGTGGGCCGGGCTTGGCATCGTCTGACGTCACTGCGCCCAGGTGCCGCAGCGCGATGTCATAGGAGATCCGCCAATGCTGGTTCTCCTCCAGCGGCGCCCAGCAGGCGAAGACGAGACGCCCACCCGGCTTCAATGCGCCAGCCATGTTGCGGAACGCGGCCACTGGGTCAGCGAAGAACATCACGCCCATGCGCGAGGTCACGACATCAAATGCCGACCTCTCCAGCGGCATTACCTGGGCATCACCGAGCAGCAGGGTGACGTTGCGCATTCCGCTTTCGGCCAATCGCTGCCTGGCGACACCTAGCATCGGCTCGGCGATGTCAACGGCGACAACCCGGCCATGTTCGCCGACGGCCTGAGCCAAGGGCAGCGTCACCGCACCGGTGCCGCAGCCGATCTCAAGCACGCTTTCGCCGCCGGTCAGCCGCAGACAGGCCAGCAACAACGTGAGGCTTTCCTGATTCCGCCGCTCCCTGAACCCCTGGCCTGCCACCCACCTGGGTCCGGCGACGTTGTTCCAATAGTGTCGCATGCCTTCGTTTGCGTCGGGCAGTTCTCCTGTCATCGTGTGGGTCTCCTGCTCCAGCCTCGTGCTCGTTTGGATCAGCCAGCGGAGTACCGAGTTTTGGTCAGGTCAAGCGTGCGCTGGCCTCAAAGTTTTCCCACCCCGGTGCGGGCACAGTCTTCGTCCTGCTGTGCTGTGCCGCCGCCGACACCGCACGCACCCTCGACCACGCCGTCGCGAAGGATCGGCACGGCACCTTGGCCCATAATCATGTGTCCGCCCTCGGCGGCGGCAATCCCTCGCGGAGTTGGATGTTCGGCCCTCTCGGTCAATTCGCCGCTGGCGCGACCGAACGCAGCCGATGCAACAGCCTTACCTTGGCTGCCATACACGCCAGCCCAGATCGCGTTGTCCATGCGCTGGAATGCCACCAACCGCCCGCCAGCATCGCATATAGCAACGCTGATCCGGATGTTGAGCTCGCGTGCTCTGGCGATCGCACCAGCAGCAATGCGATTTGCTTCGTCAAGCGTCAGTGGCATCAGCGTTCTCCCTCCCACTGGTTCAGACTGACCGGAGCCCATCTGGGATGCAACGATGGGCTCGCGCTCGAGCATGATGAGGGTCGCCATGATCCGTCATGGCCGGCCACCTGTACCGGCCATCGGGCAGAGCAATTCGACGCTCCATAACGTGGCGATGGAGACCACGCGCCATTGATCAGCAATTTCGGCTTACAGAAAGGCTTGGTGATAGGCATTCAGCGCCGGCGCACCTCCGAGATGAACGTAGAGCACCTTGAATCACACGCGGAATCTCGCCACTGCGCGCCATGGCAATCAGCCCTGCCATCGATTTTCCCTCGTAACACCGGGTCGGTCAGCATTGCTTCCAGCCTGGCCGCCATGCGTATCGCAGCGATCGTCGGTGGGTCGGGCAGTCCATAATCGGGTCCGGCGAAACGTGGATCGATCTCGATCTCCTCATCGCGAATATCGCGATGCAACCCAGCCAGAGCCGCTGTTGCACGGATGATCTTCGTCACCGCTGCGCGCGTCATCGCTTCATTCGCCGCCGTGTCGATACCAATCACTCGCCGCCTCTGTTCCTGCGCGCCGAACCCGACCACCATGCCCGCCTGGGTCGAACCGGTGCACGTCGCTGTCACCACCGTATCGAAGAAGACCGAATGCGCGTTCTCTTGCGCGGCAACCTCGTCCGCGAAGTGCGCATAGCCCAGACCACCTAGCGGATGATCCGATGCGCCCGCAGGAATGGTATACGGCTTGCCTCCCTCCCGCCTAACCTGGGACAGGGCCTCCTCCCAGGTTTCCTTCACGGCCGTGGAGTAGCCCTGGCCCTTCATCACCGTTTCGGCACCCATAAGGCGAGACAACAGAATGTTGCCGACCTTGTCGTAAACCGGGTCGTTCCAGTGGGTCCATTCCTCCTGCACCAGGCGGCAGCGCATCCCAGGTACCGCGGCAACCGCGGCGACCTGTCGCGTGTGATTCGATTGGATGTTGCCGATCGAAACCAACGTATCACAGCCTTGCGCCACCGCATCCGCTGCGAGCCATTCGAGCTTCCTTATCTTGTTCCCGCCGAACGCGAGGCCCGAGGCAATGTCGTCACGCTTGGCCCAGATCTCGATCCCAAGCTCCCGAGACAGCCGCGCTAGGGGTGGACTGGCGAGGGCCAGAACGCGAGTTGGCGACGCGGGAATTTTTGCTCAAGTTCGAGGGACACGGCACCGCTCCACATGATGCAAGCGACCAGGAAGCATGACCAAGCGGGTTTCGTGAAGCCCGAAGGTTCCCCCTCGCCCCGGTGGCAACCCGGATGTAAGGAACGGCACCGCGAGTTCATAGCCTGGAGCGTCGATGATGATCCTGCGCGGCAGCGATCCGAAGCGGGAGACAAGGGAAGCGAGGAGACCCGCCAAACGCTTGGACGTGGAAGGTCGATGCGTTTGCGGCGACGTCGTGATCGCGTTCGATTTTCCGGCCTTCTGGGTCTGGCACGATCACTCGTCTGCGACCCGCCATGCCCACGGCGCCGCGTACGCGACCTATGTCGGAGCGTGGAAAAGCCGAGTGCGCGTGCTGAAAGGCGAAGCGAAGCTCGCCCGTTTTGAAAATGCGGAAACCGGCAGCTCAAGAAGCTTTTGTAAGCGCTGCGGCACACCGCTCTTTTACGAGCGCTCTCACGCGCCCAGGTGGATCAACATGCCACGCGCGCTCTTTTCAGAGCGGACGGGACGCGAGCCGCGTTATCACGTCGGGCTGGCCGAAGCCGCGGAGTGGGAATACCGCGGCGAACCGCTGGCGCCGTTGAAGGGTTTTCCTGGGGTGATGTGGGCGTGTACCCGGTCGATGAAGAAGCTCGTAAAGCCGAACCCTAGGTCCTGACGGTGCGCACGACCTGAGTGCGTAACGGAATGCCTCACCCCGCCGGCGGCTCCGGCAGGATGAAAGGCGTCGGGTCAACAAAGCGTCGGACGACATTCGCGGTTAGCCGCCCAAGCAGGCTGGTTCCGTTGTCGATCATCAGGCTGCCCGCATAGGTCATCGAGCCCACCGAGAACACGGCCCCACCAGACGCAGTCTCGAAGAATGTCATGTCGGCGCAGGACCAGTCCTGCTGCTCCAGCGGATGGATATGCGTCAGCATGTCCTCGTTCACCCAGCCGTAGTCAGGATGGATCACGACGCCCTTGGCGACCACCAGCGCGTGCGGTGGCGTTCCATACCCGGCATTCACGCTGTCGAGCTCGAACCCAGCCGCGCCGCCGCCCATGTAGCCGGCATCGCCGAACATAGTGCCGTCGTGCACATCCAGCCCCGCTTTCATGAACGCAGCACGCGGATCCTCGATCCCGGCAACGAAGCGATAAGGAAAGCCCAGATGGCGGCCCTGGCTGGAAAAGCTGATGCCCACCAGCTTGTGGCCAGGCCGACCGATCCGTCGCCACAGCCCGCCATAACCGCCGCCGAACGCGTGGTAGCTTTCGCCTGGCAGCGTCGCCCAGGTGCGTATCCCGCCCTCGGCGCGTCGGACCTCGAGCGTGTCCGGTTGCTCCTCGGACGGTTCAGCACGCCAGTAGAACCCGTTGCCGCCGAGATACATCAGCCGGCCACCCTGGCCGAGAAATGCCTCGAACGCCTGCATCATGCGTTCCGAGTGGTATTCGGGATGTTGTGCGGCGATGACAACGCGATACGGCGCCAGAGCGGCAACGCCGTCGGCATGCAGGTCATGATCGGTGATCAAGTCATGCGCGATGCCGATGGTCGAGAGGAACTGATCGATATAATTATCGGCAACCCAGCGCGCAGTTCCCGAGCCGCCCTCCGCCGGGTCCATCAGCGCGAACTGTCGCGGCCGCGTATCCAGCATCGGCCGGAACTGCGTCACCAGTGATACGCCTGAGCCGTCGCTGTGGTTGTTGTAACAGGAGAGCCCGAACTGCGGGTTCATGTCCGGCGTCTCGCGCAACGCTCCCCAGGCCAGTGCGCGTTCCGCTATTTCGGCGCGGCGACCGGGGCGGACGAAGCAGCCATAGACCTGATAGCTGAACGTGGGCACGACCAGCACCACCTCGGCCCGTGGTTGGCGTGGGCGCACGATGAAAGGGATGTAGTCTTCGCCTGCCGCGTTGCTGATATGCGCGGCATAGAACCCGGTTGGCCAGTCCGCCGGAACATCGAGACGGGCGCTCTCGTCCCAACCGAGCGGCCCTTGATCATCATCATGGAAGTGGATTGCGCCATATTGGTCTGGAGCCGCCTTCCAGTCGTGCACCGTCCCGGTCCAGTTCGAACCCGTCATGGCGCGGTTCGGCAGGTTGATAAGCTGCGCGTGGGCGGCGTGCGGGCCCGTGTCGGTGGCAGATCTGGGTGGAGATACCGATTGCAAAGTCCCACGCCGCCAATGTGGCGTTGGCAGGCGACGGGCGATGGACAGCAGGCCGTTCCAGCTTGCCGTTGTAGTGACAGCCTGCCCGGCCGTCAGCCTCCAGTGGCAATGCGGCCAGGAAAACCTCCGGCATGCCGGCCGCCGGAGGGCTCGCGGCGGCGCCGGCGTCACCAGCGTCGCCAAGCGGGGAATGCGGGACCTGCGTCACCGTGAGAGTGCCATCAAGGTCCAGCACGGCCGACACATCGTACCAGCGTCGCTCCAACAGACGTCGCGGCACTTCCGCGCGCACGCAACTGCCATCCGCATTGGCGACCTCCGCCATCGCGCCGCCGTTCGGACCAATACACAGTGCGAACATCCAACGGCCGCTACGGAGCGCGACCAATCCCTGGCGACCTTTCCGCGGCGTGTTCGGCCAGATCGTCGCCGACAGGCGCACACCGTCGCGCAGGTCAACCGGCAGCGACACAACATGACCGAAGCTTCCGAGATAGGCAGGCTGCTCCTTGCCGGCAAATAGACCGTCGGCCGCGCTGGGTATTGGCATTTCTGCATAGCCCGGACCAGCCGGATTGGGGTCGGAACAGAGATGGCGGACGAAGCGCAAGGCAAAGTCCTTCCCGCCCACGCTGGAGATCATGAAGCGGACCGTCTCGCCTTGCCTGACGCTCCACCGGTCAGCATAGCCGGTCAGCTTGTGCATGCGCGGTCAGGCCTTCGTCACGTCGTAGAACAGGGCGATCCAACTGGCGCGCGCGAAGTGATAGCCCCTCTTCTCGGATCGGTAGGCAAGGGTCTGGACCTGATTGTGCACCGGGAACCAGAGCGCACTGTCCATAATAAGCTTCTGCGCATCGGCGTAGATGGCCATGCGCTTGTCAGGGTCGGTCTCGGCACGCCCTTGCGCCAGCAACGCGTCGAGTTGGGCATCCTTGAGCTGCATCCAATTGTAGCGGTAGCGCCCAGGGGAAGGGATGTTCGAGCTGGAAAACAGGTTCTCCAGGCAGGTCGGATCGGCCTGGATCCAGCGCACCGGCAGCATGTCGAACGCATTGTCGAACACGAGGGACTTGTTGCGCGCGAAGGTGATCGTCTCCACCTTGAGATCGAAGCCAACGCGCCGCGCCACTGCCTGGATCTCCACTGCTGTGTCCGGCTCCAGCGGGGGCGGCGCGCCGTAAAATCCGCTGAGCCGCTGGCCGTTCTTGACGCGCACACCATCCGGTCCGGTCTTCCAGCCGGCTTCCTCCAGCAGCGCCATCGCGGCCTTGGGGTCCGGCTTGTAGATATCTTCGACGCCCGCCCAATAGCCGGGCGTGCCCTTCGACAGCGGACCGTAGGCGGGATCGATCAGGCCGAAGAACAGGTCGTCGCAGAGCGCCCTGCGGTCCGCCGACATCGCCAGCGCACGACGCACCCTGATGTCTGCGAAGATGCCGCGGCTGCCGTTCAGCTCAAGCCCGAACGGGATTCCGGCAGCATTGCCGATCATGGTCCCGTAGCCGCGCGTGCCGCCAAGCCGTTTCATGTCCAGGATGGGCGTAATATCTGAGATGTCGATCTCGCCCGCTTCCAATGCGGCCACGCGGGTCGAGGCATCGGGTATGAACCGGCTGATCACGCGCTGCACGCTCGACGGGCCGCTATGTGTGTTTTGTACCCAGGCGCCCAGTTGTACTTGTCGAACCGCTCCAGCACGACCTGCCGCCCTTCCTCCCAAGAGACGAACTTGAACGGTCCGGTGCCGACTGGCGCACGGGAAAACGCCTGGTTGCCCATGCGCTTCACCGCGGTGGGCGACACCGGGGACAGCGTGCCCTCGGCATAGCTCGCGAGCGCAGCACCGAACGGCTGCGAATAGCTGACACGAACCGTATGGGGATCGATCACCTCGGTGCCGGCATAAGGGCCAAGCTGCGTCACCGCGGCCTCGCTCGCCGTCTTCGGATCGGCGATGGTGTCGAAGGTGAACTTGACCGCCTCCGCATCGAACGGCGTGCCATCGTGGAAGCTGACATCGCTGCGCAGCTTCAGCGTCACGCTCTTACCGTCTGGCGCGACATCCCACGCGGTCGCGAGACCGGGAAACAGCCGGTTCGATCCGTCGCTGGCGATCAACGTGTCGAATACCTGTGCGATCACCTGATATTCGTGGCGCGAGCTGGTGACGCGGGGATCGTAGGTGCGTGGCGTCGCGTCGTCCTCGCCCCAGGTTACGCTCAGTCCGTCGGATTGCGCAGAGGCACCGCGGACGATCATGGGAGCGGCGAGCATGCCGCCGACAAGCGTGCGACGTGTCACGCCCGATGCTCCTCGTCCGCCCATCGCCGCCTCCGTGTGCCTCAATCCAGCCGGTAACTGTGCGTTGCCCGAACCTAAGGCGCAATCGCTGTCCGTAGTTTGTGCGCGCATCCTCCGCCTCTATTCTCTGCCGATGCAACGCATTCCTGGCCGCCTGCTCAGTGGCATCGTGACATTGCTGATCACCTGGACCGTCATCTTCGGTGCCATGCGGCTTGCGCCTGGCGACCCGGTGCTGCTGATGCTGCAGGGAACGCCGATAAGTGAGCAGGCCATGGACGCAGCGCGCGCCAAACTCGGCCTTGATCGGCCATTGGCGGTGCAGTACATCAGGTTCCTGGTCAATGCGGTGCGCGGCGACTTCGGCGACAGCTTTCGCAGCCGCCAGCCGGTGACCAGCCTTATCGCAGCGGAGTTCCCTTTCACGTTGCAACTCGCCGTCGGCGGCCTTCTGACCGGCGTGTTGCTAGGCGGCGCACTCGGGATCATCGCCGGCATCTCGCCCAACGGCTGGATCGACACGACCTGTATGACGCTGGCACTTGCCGGGCTTTCGCTGCCCAGCTTCTGGATCGGGATGATCCTGATTCAGGTCTTCGCCACCCAGCTTGGCTGGGTTCCAGTGCTTGGCACCGGGCTCGAGGCGCTGATCCTGCCGAGTATCACACTCGGCCTGTTCATTGCCGGCGGCCTGGCACGGCTGGTGCGCAACAGCATCATCGAGGTGATGGCACAGGACTACATCCGCACCGCCTACGCCAAGGGCCTCACTGCCGCACGTGTCATCGCCAAGCACGCAATGCGCAACGCGATCATTCCGCCGCTGACGCTGCTGGGCATCCACTTCGCGCTGCTGATCGGCGGCGCGGTGGTCACCGAGACAGTCTTCGCGCGTCCGGGCATCGGTCGCTTGCTCGTCCTCGCGGTGCTGGAAAAGGATTTTCCGCTGGTGCAGGGCATCGTTGTTCTGACCACCGCCGCCTACGTGCTGATCAACCTGGTGATCGACATCGCGTACGGCATCATCGATCCCCGGGTGCAGGCATGACCCGCGTTGCGCGGCTGTTCGGTGCGCCTGGCGCCTTGGCCGGCAGCATTGTGCTCTTCGCCACACTCGCACTGGCAGCGATGGCGCCGTTGCTCGCGCCCTATGACTGGGATGCGACCAGCCAATGCCGCCGCCTGGCCCCAATCTCCGCCGACCACTGGTTCGGCTGCGACCTGTTCGGTCGCGACATCCTCAGCCGCGTCTTGTACGGCGCACGATTCTCGCTCGCCATGGGGATTTCGACTGTCGCCATCAGCCTTGTTTTCGGCGGCCTGCTTGGCGTCGCCATTGCCTATGCGGGCGGCCGTCTCGACGCCATCGGTGCACGGCTTATCGACGCCATGCTGAGCTTTCCGCCGATCATCCTGGCCATCCTGATCGTGGCCGTACTCGGCGTCGGCCTTATCAATGCGGCATTGGCGGTCGGCATCTCTGGCATTCCACGCTTTGCCCGTATCACGCGGGCCGCAACGCTGACCTTGACCGCCCGCGACTTCGTCGAGGCTGCACGCGCGGTGGGCGCTGGACGAACGCGCATTGTGCTGCGCCACCTGCTACCCAATCTCGCGCCGATATTGATCGTGATCACGACACTCGATCTTGGCAGCGCGGTGCTGTTCACGGCGACGCTGTCATTTTTGGGTCTGGGCGCACAGCCACCGACACCCGAGTGGGGTGCGATGCTCAATGCCGGACGAGAATACGTCCGCTACGCGCCCTGGACGATGATCTTTCCCGGACTGGCGTTGTTCCTTACTGTCATGGCCGTCAATCTGGTGGGTGACAGGCTAAGCTTGGTGCTCGATCCTCGGCAGCGCGGCCGCACCTGACTCATATCAAACCTCGCAACCCGTCCACCATGTTGCGCGCGCGCGACCGGTCATCGCTGCCTCTCCGTCAGCCGCCGTGCTTGGCGATTTGGTCCTTGGCTATCGTCACGACATGATCCGGCGTGAAGCCAAACTTGGTGAACCTCGCCGCCCCACGTAGAGGGCCCAGCCGAGCGTTGCCGCCTGCTCCACGGCAAGGCGCGCAGCAATCGCCTCCGGCAGCACTTGCTTCTGATACGCCTCGTCCTGCTGTTCAGACAGTTCCCAGGAAGGCATGCTGACGACACGCGTCGGGATGCCCTCCCCCGCAAGCTGTTCGGCGGCAGATACGCAGAGTGAGCCTCGCCGCCGGTGCCGATCAGGATCACCTTCGGCGCACCACCAAGATCGCCAAGCACATAGGCACCACGCGCCACGCCCGCAGCGGACGCAAAGCGGCCGCGGTCCAGGGTCGGCAACGCCTGCCGGCTCAGGATCAGGCAGGCGGGCTGGTGTTTCAATTGCAGGACGGTACGCCAGCTCTCCGCTACTTCATTGGCGTCGCTGGGCCGCAGCGTGATCAGCCCCGGCACAGCGCGCAATCCGGCAAGCTGTTCAACGGGCTGATGGGTTGGTCCATCCTCGCCGACACCGATCGAGTCGTGCGTGAAGATGTACAGCACCGGCAATTGCATGATGGCGGATAGCCGGATCGGATTGCGCATATAGTCGGAGAAGATCAGGAAGCCGGAACCGAACGGGCGCAACTCGATGCCATCCATTCATCGCCGCGCCCATCGCATGCTCGCGGACGCCGAAATGCAGATTGCGGCCGCGGTGATTGTCTGGCTGGAAGTCGCCGGCTTCAGCGAAGGTCAGCCGCGTCTTGGTGGAAGGTGCCAGGTCGGCGGCACCGCCCATCAACCAGAGGAGGTGCTGTGCGATCGCATTCTCGACCTGCCCCGAGGAATTGCGGCTGGCGATGCCTTTCGGGTCTGCCGGGAATTTGGGAATTGCTTTGTCCCAGCCCACGGGAAGCTCACGTGCCTGCATCGCGTCGAATTGTGTCGCTAGTTCCGGGATAGCTGTCTCGGTAGCGGGCGAACAGGGTGCGCCATTCGGCGTGCTTCGCAGCCCCGCGCTGTCCGATGCCGTCGGCGCAATGCTGGTACACGCCGTCCGGTACCAGGAACTGCGCATCCGCGGGCCAGCCATAAAACCGCTTGGTGTCTCTGACCTCATCCTCACCCAGCGGTTCTCCACGCGGGCGGCATATCAGTATGGATCGAAGTCATGCGCATTCCCAAGTGCCCGCGCTGTAGCGGCAGCCACTGGGCCAAGCTTGGAAATCGCGGCTGGCCGTGGGACGATCGGCCGACGTGCTCTTGCCTCTTGAAGAGGTCGCTGAATTGCGCGTGGTCGATGCCTCCTTGCTGCCCATGGTCCCGGTCGCGATGGCCGACCCTGTCACTGTCGCCCGCTTGGGAGCAGCCCGACGCCAACCCATAGTCGGCCGACGCGCAAGATTTTGGACTGCCTAACGCTGAAGGAGGAACTCATGGCAATATTCACCCATGTTACCGTCGGGACCAACGATCTTGGGAAGGCGCGCTCGTTTTATGACGCAGTGCTGGGTGCGCTCGGTTACAAACGCCTGACCGATCTCGGTGACAACGGCTCGATCTGGGGCGAGTCAGCTCCCGAATTTTTTGTATTGAGGCCGGCTAACGGCAAGCCTGCGACCCACGCCAACGGAGGCACGATCAGCTTCGTGGCTCCGAACCGAGCGGCAGTTGCCGCATTCCACAAGGCAGCTCTTGCCGCTGGCGGGACAGATGAGGGAGCCGTCGGCCCACGCGGGTGGGCTCCCAACGCGTACGCTGGTTACGTCCGCGACCTCGATGGCAACAAACTGGCCGCCTACTGCTTCAAGGCCGAATAGTACGCCCCAGGTTGTGGAAGGCTGGCCCGACCGCTCGCCGGGCCAGCACTCGCGCCACCGCAGAGTTGTAGTGGCCGAATCATCGGGCGAGCTTGGACCTGCATGAAAGCTGAGGCCATAACGCTTCGGGATCACGGTGCAACTACATCGGCCGCGACCTTCCGCGGGGGTCGAGCCAGTCGCGTAAGCCGTCACCCAGCAGGTTGAAGCCCAGAACCGTGATCATGATGGCAAGCCCCACCACGCTTGCCATCCACGGCGCGGCACGCAGGTAACGGGTACCATAGGCCAGCGTCCATCCCCAGGTCGGCGCCGGCGGCGGCACCCCGAAGCCAAGGAAGCTGAGACCCGACTCGGCGACCACGGCGGTCCCCAGCCCTAGCGTGGCCAGCACGATGACCGGCCCCAGCGCATTCGGCAGCACCGCGCGGCGCAGCACGTGCACATGCGTGCCGCCGATGGCGCGGGCCGCCACCACGAACTCGGCATCGCGCAGCGCCAGCACCGACGCGCGCGCCACTCGTGCATACTCGGCCCAGAATGCAGCGACCAGCGCGATCGTGGTGTTGCGCCAGCCCGGCCCAAGCACGGCGACCAGGCCAAGTGCCAGCAGCAGCGCCGGGAACCCAAGGAAGATGTCGACCAGGCGCATCAACAGCAGGTCGGCCCAGCCGCCGAAATACCCGGCAATGATGCCGAGTGTGCCGCCGAACACCACGGCCAGTGCCACGGAACAGAGCGATATCGTCAGCGAGATGCGTGCGCCCAGTGCGATGCGCGTCCACAGGTCGCGGCCGAAATTGTCGGTGCCAAGCAGGTGCTGCGCCGAGGGGCCTTCGAAGCGATGTGCCATGTCCATCTGATCGACCGGCCACCAGGTGATCCACGGCGAAAATATTGCGACAGCGAGTACCGTCGCGCTGATCGCGGCACCGAACAAAAGCGAGGGATTGCCGCGCCAGCTCCGCATTCAGCCCAACCGCACCCGCGGATCGATGACCGAGTTGAGCAGGTCCACCAGCAGGTTGGTCAGCGCGTAAAGCAGGGCGAACACCAGCACCACGCCCTGCACCAGCGGGATATCGCGCTGCATGATCGCGGCAACGATAAGCTGGCCCATGCCCGGCCAGTTGAAGACCGTTTCGGTCAATACGGCACCGCCCAGGAGTGCGCCAAAGCGTAGCCCGATAACGCTCAGGATCGGCAGCATCGCATTGGGCAATGCATGGCGCAGCACCACGCGTGGGGTGCCCAGGCCCTTGGCATAGCCGGTGCGCACAAAGTCGGCGGACAGCGTCTCCAGCAGCGAAGCACGCACAACACGGCTGATGATCGCGGCGGCGCCGATGCCAAGCGCGAACGCCGGCAACACGAGATGCTGCAGCGCCTGGACCAGCGGCACAACGTCGCCGGTGAAAAACGCGGCGAAGGCGTCAGTCATCGCTGGGCCACGGCCGATTGCCGGCAACCAGTTGAGCCGCACCGCGAACGCAAGAACCAGCATGATCCCAAGCCAATAGACCGGCATGGAAATGCCGAGTTGCGCCACGAGTATCGCGACCAGGTCGGCCGCGCGACCACGCTTCACCGCGGCGATCACTCCGAGGCCAATGCCAAGAGCGAGTGCCACCAAGCGTGGCGGCAACGGCGAGCTCCAGCGTGGCGCCGAGACGATCCAGGATCAGCCGCGCCACCGTCTGGCTCTCGAAGGCCGATCGGCCGAGGTCGCCATGCAGCAATCCGAGCAGATAGCGACCGAGCCGTATATACCACGGCAGATCCAGACCGAGCTTGACGCGCATCGCGGCGACCGCATCGGCCGGCGCATCCGGCCCGAGCAGGACGCGCGCCGGATCGCCGGGGATCAGCAGGAGCAGGAAGAAGGTGGCAACCGCCATGCCCAGCAGCGTGGGCAGCAGCAGTACCAGTCGCCGAACAGCATACGCTACCAAAGCAGGCTGCGCAGATAGCCGCGAGGGTTGGGTTCGAAGTGTAGCCCCGGCCGGTAAAACGCCTGATAACCCTGATACGACAGCACGTATAGCGGCAGGTCGCGCACCAGAATGGTCTCCGCCTTCCGGTAGGCGGTGAGACGATCCTCGCCGCGACGTCCCTGTTCCAGCGCGGCGTCGACTTCGGAATTGCTGTAGTGCGCCCAGTTGTTGCCACCCCCGGTGTGCATCTGGTCGTAAAGCACGCGATCGGGGTCCGGCACGTTCAGCGCCATGCCGAGCAGCGCGATCTGCGTGCGACCGTCGCGCACGGCAGCAAAGAACGACGGAAAGTCGGCCAGGCTCACCTTGGCATCGATGCCGGCATCGGTGAACACCGCCAGCAGGAACTCCATCGTCTGTACTCGGTTCGGATCCTCGCTGTGCGTGGACAGGGTGATCGCCAATCGCTTGCCGTTCTTCACACGTTTGCCATCCGCGCCGCGCTTCCAGCCCAGCGCGTCGAGTTCCCTGCCGGCCTCAGCGGGATCGAATGCGGGCTGGCGGAGCGAAGCATCGTAGCCAAGCGAAGTGGGCAGCAACATCTCGTTCGCCGGCTGGTCGATGCCACCATAGATCTGCGAAAGGATCGTCTTCTGGTCGACCAGGTGCGCAAGCGTGCGCCGTATCTCCGGATCAGCCAGCGTCGGATCAGACGTGTTGAACAGCAGAAAAGTCAGCGCCTGGCCATTCGTGTTCACATGGGTGAACTTCTGCTCGCCCATCAGTCGGTGCACGTCCTGCGGCGACAGCGGCGATTGGATGAAGTCCAGATCGCCGGCCTCCAGCGCCTGCGCACGCGCGGTGTTGTCACCGACCACCACGATCTCCAAACGCTTCAGTTTGGGCGCGCCACCCCAGTAAGCGGGATTTACCTCCAGCACGATCGAGTTGCCGCGCTTCCAGCCAGCCAGGCGCATCGGCCCGCTGCCGACCGGATGCGCGGAGAGATCGGCATTCGGCGCCGCTGCCACCGCCTTCGGCACGATGCCGAGTTCCATGTAATCGAGCAGCGGCGCGTACGGCTGCGACAGTTCCATACGCACGCTATGCGCGTCAGTGGCGGTGATCGCCTTGATGGGGGTAAGCCAGCCGCGGAAGCGCGAGGCCGTCCTTGGGTCCAGTGTGGTCTGGAACGTGTACGCGACATCGTCCGCCGTTACCGGCGAGCCATCGGCGAACCTGGCGTCGCGCAGATGAAAGATCCAAGTCGTGGCGTCCGGATGTTCCCAGCTTTGCGCCAGGCCCGGCTGCGGTTGTGACTTCGCATCCAGCTCGATCAGGCCGTCGAACAGCAGGTCGCACACGCGGAACGCGGTGGTGTCCCGCATGATGCGGGGATCGAGCAGCGCGGCGTCCACATCAGCACCGAGATGGATGCTGTCCTGTGCCTGCGCGGATCCGAGCACCATAACGAAGATGCCAGCGATCGCTGCTATGTGGAACCTCATTGTCACCCCCCGTCTGCATCCCGCGCGATCAGCAGGTTCCCGATCGTGTCCACCCTTGCCGACCAGCCTGGCAGCACAATCGTCGTGGTATCCTCCTGCTCGATGATTGCCGGACCGCGCAGCGCCTGGCCGAACTGCAGGTCATCACGCTGATACACCGCCGTCGCGACGCTGCCGCCATTCAGGAAAAGGCCACGCTTGGTGGTGGATGCTGCCCGCCCGTGCGCTGCGAGCCGCGGCAGGGTGACCGGCGGAATTTCGCCGACCACGCGCAGCCTTTCGGCAGTGATCTCCACACTGCTCGACCGGTCGTGGAAGCTGTAGACCTTCTCGTGCGCTTGGTGGAACAGCTCCGTCAGCTCAGCCGCGTCCGGTTCGCGACGCACGGTGGCCGACAACTGCACCGGCAATTCGAATGCCTGGCCGGCATAACGCATATCGGCGCTGGCCTCGTAACGAATGCTGCCCAGAATGTCGCCCTCCGTGGCGATCCAGGCGCTGGCGATGCGTTCCAGCCGGTCGAACTCCGCGGTGAGTGCCTGCAGCGATGATGCGCCGTCGGCCAGATGAACGAACCGAGAGCTGACGAAGTCGCGCTTCACGTTGGCAAGGATCGCGCCCAGGGCACAAAAGGTACTGGGGGTCGGCGGCACGAGCACGCTGGCAATCCCCGCGTCCTCGGCGATGTGGTTCGCATGCGTGGGGCCAGCGCCGCCGAATGCCACCAGCGCATAGTTGCGCGCTTCCTCGCCCTTCTGCGCCAGGTTGCGGGCGATCTCGCTGGACATTACGGCGGTGGTGATGCGGATTGCGGCCTCGGCAGCGCGCGCGGCACGCTGCTCACCGGACATCCCCAATGCAGCGGCGACACGATTCAGCGCGGCATGCGCGGCGCCGACATCCAGCCGCAATCGACCCCCGAGAAAATGCGCCGGATCGAGATAGCCCGCGAGCAGATAGCAGTCGGTCAGCGTCGCGTCCGTGCCGCCCGCGCCATAGCACGCCGGCCCGGGATCGGCGCCGGCACTCGTCGGGCCAACCTTCAGCGCGCCCTGCGGATCCACCCAGACGATCGAGCCGCCGCCGGCGCCGACGGCGCTGACGGCCACCACGGGAACGATCAGCGGCAGGCCGCCCACCTCGGTGCGCATGCTCTGCGCCGGCTCGCGCTGCTGGATCACCGACATGTCAGCGCTGGTGCCGCCCATGTCCAGGGTGATCAGGTCGGCAAACGGCGTCGCCTCCGCCACGGCGGAAGCCGCGACAACGCCCGAGGCCGGGCCGGAAAGAATGGTATCGATCGGCCGTTGTCGCGCGGTGTCGATGCTGAGCGTGCCGCCGTTGTTGCTGGTGATGTAGATCGGAGCGGTGATACCCAGCCCCCGAATCCGGCGGCTCAACCGATCCAGATAGCCGCTCATCAACGGTTGGATATAGGCGTTCATCAGCGCCATCAGGCAGCGTTCATATTCTCGCCGTTCTGGCCATACGGCGGCCGAGGTGCTGATCGCCACACCGGGCAGCCTCTCGCGCAGGCGATCCGCCACGTTCTGCTCAAACTTCGGGTTGGCATAGGCGTGCAGCAGCATCACCGTCACCGCATCGATGCCGGCGGCACGATATTTCGCGGCAATCTCACTCAGTTCATCGGCGGTCGCCTCGGCCACCACCTCGCCGTGAACGTCGAGCCTGGCCGATACCTCCAGCACCAGGTCGCGCGGCACCAAGCGGCGGCTCCTTGGCGGCGAGGAAGCTGAAGGCGCTGGGGAGCTGCGCGCGCGCGATCTCCAGAACGCCGCGATTGCCGCGCGACACCACCAGGCCCATGCGCGCGCCACGCCGCTGGATGATCGCGTTCAGTGCCAGCGTGGTTCCGTGCACGACCAGCTCGACATCTACCGGGCGGATACCGCGCACGCTCGATCAGCCGCGGCAGCCCACGGGCCACTGACAGCGACGGATCGTCCGGCACGCTCGGTTCCTTGAAGCGCACCAGTCGCGACGCGCTGTCGGCCAGCACGAAGTCCGTGAAGGTACCGCCGACATCGATGCCAATGCGGCAACCACACGCAGCGTTCATGCCGGCGCCAGCTCTGCCAGTGCGGCTTCGAGCCGTGCCGCAGCCGCGGCGGGGTCACGCACCAACTCGGTCAGCGGCGGTCGGTCAGGCGAACAAATTCCAGGCACGGCGCGCTCAAACACCTGAGCTCGCACCTCCTGGCGCAGTGCCTTCGGCAGCGCGTACAGACGGCGGTTCAACGCCTGCATCCGCGCGTCGGTGAACACCGCTTCCCAAAGCTCGCGTTCCGGCCCGAAGTTGAATGTCGCCGTCGTGTTGGCGCGCCTGGCGCGCAGCGTCGCGGTCAGCGCGGCATCGACCGCGCCGTCGACGATGGCAACGCCGTAGTCGCTGCCGCCGCCGCGACGCTGACGAAGCCGCGCCGCACGTCCGACAGCACGGCATCGGGATCGCGCTCGAACGGGTCGCCGAAGCCTGCGCCACCCGGCATCATCAAGGTCAGCGTATCGCCGCGGCGGACATGCAGCTCGTGGAGCTTGCCGAGCAAGCGTTCGTCCGATCGGCCGAGATTGAGGATAGCGCGCATCGGCGCCCCGGGCCGACCGCCGGCAACCCCCCAACTCGGGAACCGCATGCGATCCATGCCGCGTGCGAGAAGGATGCCGCCATCGCACAGCACCTCCACGGTCAACGATCTGGCCGACGCCACCGCGCCACTTGCCGGGGCCGCCGGAGTCCTGGCCGAATGTCGTACTCGATGATGCGGGCGCTGCTCTGCGCCTCGACCAGCTCGATCGGCTGGTTCTTCATGTTGTTGAGGTTATTGTCACGCACGTCGGTGCCGTCGCGGCCGGAGAGCGCGCCGGTACCGCAGCGCAGCGGTTGAATCACCTGCACCTCGCGCGAGTAGCCGTTGGCGCCGATCTCGGACAGCGACACGGTGACGATGGCGCCGCCCGAGGGTGCCGGCAGCAGGTTCGGCGTGGCCTGCATCACCGCGCCCGTGATGCTGTCGAACAGCCGGTATGGCACGCTGTTGCGCACCGATACCGCGTCAGGATACTCGGCGTTCAGCACCGAGCCGCGTGGGTTCACCACGCTTATCCAACGATACATGCCGGCGTTGTGCGGCATCGACGGATCGAGCGTGGTGAGGATCGTGGTCAGGCGGAAGGTCAGCCAGTACATCCGCTTGCCCATGCTGGGCACGTTATAGGCGGTGCGCACCTGCGGATCGGTGCCGGTAAGGTCCAGCTCCACCGTGCCGTCGCGCACCCGCATCGTCAGGCGCACACGGATTGGAATGCCGCTGACCATGTCGTCGTCGAGTACGTCCCAGAACTCGTAATCGCCGTCCGGAATGCGTCGCAGTACCTCGCGCGCCTTCAGTGCGCTGTACTCGATCACGTCGCGTTGCGCGGCAAGCAGACGCTGGTACGCCCTGTTTCGCAATCAGCTCCACCAAGCGACGGTTGGCGGTCTCCAGCGCACCCAGCATCGCCTTCAGATCGCCGATCACCACCTCCGCCATGCGCGAGTTGACGCGCAGCAATGCCGATGAAATCGGCGTTCAACTCGCCACGGCGCACGAGCTTCATCGGCGGTATGCGCAGGCCTTCTTGGTAGATCGAGGTCAACGCCGGCGAGACGCTGCCCGGAATGCTGCCGCCGATATCGGAGCAGTGTACGAACGACCAGCCATAGGCGACGATCTCGCCCGTCAACGAAATACGGTGCGATCAAGTGCAGGTCCGGCAGGTGGGTGGAGAGGCCGTTGGAGGTATAAGGATCGTTGGTGATGATGACGTCACCCGGCGCGAGATCGGGCACTGCATCGATCGTGCTCTTGAACTCGGTGTCGATCAGAAAGGCGAAGGTGGCGGACGGCGGATAGGCGAACACCTCGCCGTTCAGGTCGAGCAGCGCCACCGCGAAATCCGCCGCTTCCTTCACGTAGGAGGAGCGCGATGCTCGTTGCACCGAAGTAGTACATCTCATCGGTGATCGCGGCGAGCTTGCGACTCAAGATCTCCAACGTTACCGAATCCAGCTCCATCGCGCGACCCCCGTCAGACACGGTATGATGCAGCATCCTTCTGCGGAGGCAAGGCGGATGACCATTGGCATTGGCGGATCCAGCGCGGCAGCGGAACTGGCACGCATGCAACCGATGCGCGATGGAATCGTGCCAATCGACGATACGGAGCGCCTACGCCGCATCGAAAAGGCGCAGCGGCTGATGCGCGAACAGGGCGTGCAGGCGCTCTACCTCGATGTGTCCACCAACCTGTTCTACTTCACCGGCATCCGCCTGCGCCCCAGCGAACGGTTGCACGGTGCGATCATTCCCTCCCAGGGTGACATCATCTATCTCAGCCCCGCCTTCGAAGAGCCGAAGACGCGCGAGCTGATCCGCTTCGGCTCCGACGTGCGCTGCTGGGAGGAACACGAGGATCCGACCGCGCTGGTGATCGAAACGCTGCGCAGCCTCGGACACAACTCGGGCACGCTGGCGATCGACCCGATGACGCCGTTCTTCACCGTGGATGGCCTGCGCCGCGCCGGCAACGCTTTCGCGCTGGTGAACGGCGCGGCGATCACCGCATCCTGCCGGATGGTGAAGACCGATGCTGAAATCGCGCTGATCCAACGCGCCATGGACATTACCCTGGAAGTGCACAAGGCGGCGGCGCGCATCCTGCACGAGGGGATCACCACCACCGAGGTGCTCGCCTTCCTGCAGCAGGCGCATGTGAAGCTGGGCGCGACGCTCACCGGCAGCGGCATCGTGCTGTTCGGCGAGCCGACCGCGTATCCGCACGGCGTGCCGTATCCGCAGACGTTGCGTACCTGGCGACATGGTGCTGATCGATGTCGGCGCCGAGATCGAAGGTTACCGCTCTGACCTCACGCGCAGCTACGTGTTCGGCGAGCCGACCATGCGCCAACGGCAGATTTGGGAGCTGGAAAAGTCCGCCCAGCTGGCCGCCTTCGCCGCTGCCCAGCCTGGTGCGCCGTGCGAGGCTGTGGACGCTGCAGCGCGCGACGTGATCGCCGACGCCGGGTTCGGCCCCGGCTACGCCACGCCTGGGCTGCCGCATCGCACCGGCCATGGCATCGGGCTCGACGTGCACGAAGAGGCTTATATGGTGCAGGGCAACCGCACGACGCTTGCTCCCGGCATGTGCTTTTCGATCGAGCCGATGATCTGCATCTACGGCGAGTTCGGCGTCCGGCTCGAGGACCACGCATACATTTCCGCAGCAGGGCCGCGCTGGTTCACCGAGCCATGCCACAGTGTCGATGACCCGTTCGGCTATGAGGCGGCGTAACGGGGCGGTACCGTCGTGAAATCGGCCGCGGGCCGAGTTAGCCGCAGTATCGCAAGGCCAGCCGTAGTGGCGGCGACTACGTGAGAGCTTTCGCGATCGGCTTCGCGGTGGAGGAAGTAGCGTGGAGCCTTCCGGAGAACTTGAACAAGCTGGCCGCTGGATGAGTTCCACTACCCGAAGACCGGATCAGAGAGCAATCCGTCCAGCCCTTTGGCCTGCTCGTCTTCCATAGCACGACCTATCGCCATCATGAGTGCACAGCCGAGCCGATCTGCTGATTGGCCGGGACTTGTTCGGATACAGGTTGCTACGCCTGTCCGCCTTGCCGAACCGCCCATAGCAATTTCATGAAACCGGCGGATGAATTGCGTGCCAGTCGGTGTGGCGCTCAAATGCCGCGGCGACGCTCAGCAACAACCCATCGCTGAACAGAGGGGCGACCAGTTGAGCCGAGAGCGGCAGTCCGGATTTCGACATTCCCGCCATGATGGAAACAGCAGGATGGCCGGTGACGTTGAACGGCGTCCAGGCCTGAAGCTGATGCGTTCGAGCCAGCAGTTCGGGATCTTCGATCCGGCACGGCGGCACCAGCGCACTTCCCGTCAGCAGCACATCGACGCTGTCGAACGACTGGTCAACCAGCGTGATCATCTCAGCGCGAAGACTTTGCGCCAGCAGGTAGTCACTCGCGGAAAAGAATGCGCCACTCATCAAACGCTGCCGGCTGAGCTGGCCGTACTCGGCGGCACGGCCGCGGAGACGCTCGGCGTGAATCGGCCAGACCTCGCAGCCCAGAATCACGCGGCAGACACCGGCAAATTTGTCCAGCTTCGGCAGCGTTACCGTGCCGACCTGGGCGCCGGCCGCGGCAAACACGGCAGCAACCTGCTCGAGCGCGACCACGACCTCCGGATCAGCCGCCGCGTCCTGTTCATGGAAGTGCCGCACGAAACCGACTCGCAGGCCGCTCAGGTCGAATTCGTTCTCAAACACAAGCCTGGCCGAAGCAATACCGCCTGGATCGTCCGGATCATGGCCGGCGATGCAGTCCAGCAGCAGCGCGGCATCGGCTGCAGTGCGCGCCAGCGGCCCGACATGATCCAATGTCGCGGACAACGGCGCGACCCCGGCGCGCGACACCAGACCGAAGCTCGGCTTCAGCCCAGTAATGCCGCAGGCACTCGCGGGGTGGCGCACGGAACCGCCCGTGTCAGAACCCAGCGCAAGGGGGAACAGCCCGGCCGAGACGCCCGCACCGGATCCAGAGGATGAGCCGCCCGGATGATGATCGAGGTTCCAGGGATTGCGCGGCGGCGGGAACGGCAGATCGAATGACGGCCCGCCAATGGCAAACTCATGGGTGCCGAGCTTGCCGAGAATGATCGCGCCCGCGGCGCGTAACCTGGCAACCACATGCGCATCGCGTGCCGCGACATAGTCCAACTGGAGCCGCGAGTTGCAGGTCGTCGGCAAACCCGCGACATCGATGATGTCCTTGATGCCGATCGGCACGCCATGCAGTTTGCCACGGGACCGTCCAGCAAAAATCTCCTGCTCCGCACTTGCGCGGCATGCATGGCGAAATCGGCATCGAGCCGGGTGAATGCGTGCAGCTTAGGGTCGAGCCACGCGATGCGATCCAACAGCGATCGCAGCAGTTCAACGGGCGACAGTTGCCGCGTTCGCATAAGCGACAGCAATCTCGTTGGCGGTCAGCCAGTGCGGTTTCATCACGGCGCTTCGGTCCGATCAGTCTCCAGCTTCTCGCGCTCCTGTCTCGCACTGCGCACAGCAGCCATCACATCGTCTGGAAACTGGAAATACGTCCCCTCCAGCCCCACCGCCCGGATGAGCGCAAGTAGGAACTCATCTGGTTCTTCTGGCGTGCCGCTCATCATGCTTCTTCCCACGGCACATTGGTGCGATCCTTGATCTTCGCGACCACCGCGATGCTGATTGCCGCGCAAGCCAGCAGGAAGTAGGTCGGCGCGATCGGATCACCAAGCTGACGTATCAGGTAGGTGCAGATGAACGGTGCAAATCCACCGAAGATGGCTGCGGAAACATTATAGCCGATGCCGATTGAGGTCGAACGCACGCTGGTCGGAAATAGCTCGCACAGCATCACCGGCCCTGCGCCGCCGACCATCGCCATCATCACGCCCGCGACGGAAGAAACAGCCAGCATCGAGACGAAGCCGGGATCCGTCTTGAGCCAGTAGAACATCGGATACGCCAGCACGAAGAACGCGATATTCACCGTCATGCACGATCGGCTTGCGTCCGATCCGGTCGGACAGCGAGCCGACCAGGGGCGTCAGACCGGCGCGCACCAGGGTTCCGATCGAAGTCGCTGCCAACCCAATGCTGAGGTCGATCTTCAGCACCTGGGCGGCGAACACCGGCAGATAGCTCAACAGCACATAGCCGCCGGCATTCCAGATGATGGCGGTGCCGCAGACAGTCCACATGGCGTATTTCTGCCTGGTGAAGGCATCGCGCACCGGCGCCTTGGCCACACCGCGCTCCATCGCCAGGCGCTCGAAAATCGGCGTCTCGGCCACGCGCCGGCGCAGGTAGTAGCCGATCGGCAGCAAAAGAAAACCGATCAGGAACGGGATGCGCCATCCCCAGGAACCGAGGCTGGCCGCATCGAGCAACGAGGTGAGAACCCACGCCGAAAGGGAACCGGCGAGGAAACCCAGCGCCACGCCGAACTGCATCCAACTCGTGTAGAAGCCGCGGTGGCCCGGGGTGGCATATTCCGCCATGAAAATCGTGGCGCCGCCCCATTCGCCACCGGTGGAGAATCCCTGCGTAAGCCGGCAGATGACCAAGATGAGGGGCGCCCATGCGCCGATCGTGGCGTATCCCGGCGTCAGGCCAGGCAGCGCGGTGCCGATCGCCATCATCGCCATGGTGACGATGAGCGCGCTCCGGCGTCCAAACTTGTCAGCGCCCGCCGACCGGGCGCATGACAAAACCAACGCCGAAGGTTGCGAAGCTGGTCAATAGCGATATCAGCGGATCGCTGGATGGAAAGAATGTTTGGCCGATAAGGACGCGAAGAAGCCGTAGACGGTGAAGTCGTAGATCTCGAGGAAGTTGCCGATCATGCAGGACAGGATCGCGCGCCGGCGAAGCGCTTCGGCGACAATGGGACTGCTACGGCCGAGTGTCGTGGTTGCTTGTGACATTTCCCTCGTTCCCCGGCTATGAGTTGATGTTTTGCGGCTGTGGTGCCTTGCGAAATTCTGCGATGAATGCCGCTGCGGTTTCGACGATGTGATCGGTGAGGCGGCGCCCGGCCTCCGCTGACGCCATGGTAGGATCGCCATTGACAATGCCGTTCTCGGTCAGGTTCGGTGACGTCGAGCGGCATGCTATGTCGATGCCGCGGAACTTCACCCCAGCAAAGCCGGCGGTCTCGAAGCCCATGAAGCGCTTGCCGTTGGGAGGCGTCTCCAGTAGGTCGGAGCGCACCAGCTCGGGATAGAGATACGCGTACACCGATCCCATCGGCTCGGCGCCGTGTCCAAAGCCCTTGTTTGCCGGGACGCCGTAGCCTTCCTCAGACCTGCGGCGTGTGAAGGCGCCAAACATTGATCGAGGGAACAGTGACCTGCGTGTCGCGGCGGACCCGTCGCGTTACCTGGTCGATCAGTGGCGCATTCCCGCTATGGCCGTTGAAAATCACCAGCCGCTTCAGGCCGTGATTGAGGAAGTTGTCGAGCACGTCGCGCAGCACGAGGCAAAAGGTCTGCGCGGTGAGCTGGATACCGCCTGGGACAGGGCGGAAATAATCAGCATAGCCGAACGGCAATGTGGGCGCCGCGATCGCTCCGGCGCGTTCCGCGACGCGGGCAGCGAGTGCGTCGGTCAGCACGTAGTCGCCCATCGGGCGGTCGGCCCCTGTTCCTCCTGGGAGCCCAGCGCGATGAGTATGACTGGGCCGTCTGCAATTCGCTCGGCAAACTCACGAAAGGTCATCTGGCTCAGAAGATGTTTTTGCATCATGTGCCCCCGAAAGGCTCAGTAGGGTGCCGATCCCCGGCATCCGGAGTCAAATGCGGCGACACCAGTGGGACTTATAAGGCCAAGCTTGGTGTGCTGCCTCGTTCTTTGGTTGCTCCCGTGCGAGCAGAACCAGCATCGGCCCTGCTTGCGCGAGCATCGCGGACGGGGGCAGCTCGGAATCAGCTGGCGCGCCGGACGTTGTAGAACACAGCGAATCCGCCCTTCAGCACACCAGTAATCGATCGTCGATATGCCGTCGGCTGAAAGAATTGACCGAGTGGAATGAACGGCACATCCACCCAGTTCTGCAATTGCAGCTCCCGACACAGTTGCTGTTGATGCGTCAGGTCAGGCGCATCGAACCAGGCATCGCGCAACTCCTCCAGTTTCGCACTGGTCGGCCAGCCGAACCACGCGTCCTTGCCGTTGCCACGCATTTGATTGTGTGTGGTCGGATCGAACAGCTCCAACCCTGCCGCCGCCGGATTGAAGCAGCTCCAGCCGCCCTGGCTGGTGGGCGCCATGCTGGTGCGACGCTGCGTCAGCGTGCCCCAGTCCATCGCGCGGTAATCGACGTTCATGCCGCACTTCTTCAGCATGTCGGCGGTGATATCGGCGAGCGTGCCAATTGCCGGAAAGTCTGTCGGCGCCAGCAGCACCACCTGTTCACCGTTGTAGCCGGCGGCGGCAAGCTCGCGTTTTGCCATGGTGGGATCGCGCTTTGACAGCACCTCGATTCCGGCATCGTTGGCCATCGGGCTTGCCGGGCAATACACGCCAACACCGCTGCGCCACAGCGCCTTGTCACTGCCGACGATGGCCATCATGAAGTCGTCCTGGTTGACCGCAGTCAACAGCGCGCGCCGGATCGCCGGGTTATTGAACGGTGGCTGCAAGCAGTTCATCCGCAGCGTGCCAATGACGCCGGTCGGATCAGTCACCTCCACCACGATGTTGCTGTTCTTGCGCAGCATCGGTTGCAGATCGATGGTCGGCTGCTCCCACCAATCGACCTCGTCCGCCTGCAACGCCGAAGCGGCGGTCGCGGGATCGGGGATGACGTGCCATTCAACACGGTCGAACATCGCCTGTTTCGGACCGGCGGTAAAACTCGGCGTACCCTCGGGACGCGGCACATAATCTGCAAAACGTTCATAGGCGAAGTGCGCGCCTTGCACGCGATCGGACGCAAGGAAGCGGTACGGTCCACTGCCGATCACCTCGGTGACCTGTGTGGCGCCGTCGGTCTTCGCCAAGCGTTCTGGCATGATACACGGCATGTAGGACGGCGCTTTTGCAAGCGCGTTCGGCAGCAATGGGAAGGGCTTCTTCAGCCGGAAGCGAAGCGCCTTGTCGCTTGGTGCATCGATTTCGTCACTGGCCGCCATCAATGCCTGGCCGAACGTGTCCCGCTTACCCCAGCGCTTGATGCTCGCCGCGGCATCCCGCCCCAGCACCGGCGTGCCGTCGTGGAACTCCAGTCCATCGCGCAGCATGAACGTCCAGGTCTTGCCGTCGTCATCAACTGTGTGCCCAGAGACCATCTGTGGCTGCGGGCGATAGTGTTCGTCCATGCCATACAGCGTATCGAAGACGAGATAGCCGTGGTTGCGGGTCACATAAGCCGAAGTGAACACAGGATCGACGGCGGCGAGGTCCGCCTGCGGCACGAATTTGAGCACGCGCTGCTCAGCGGATGCGGCGAGACGCGGCGCGGCAAGTGTCGCGATGGAAGCGGCCAGAAACCGGCGTCGTCGTATGTTTTTGGTCATCACTTGCTCCGCAGGAACTCCAAAATCGCGGTGGCGCAGGCGTGTGGATCCTCTACTGGCATTGCGTGGCCAATATCCGGCAGTTCGACCAGCGTGCCGCGCCCGCCCAGTTCCTGTTTCAGCAATCGTCCGTTTTCGACAGGTGCCGCGACATCGTTGCAGCCCTGCACAATCAACACGTCCTTGGCGCCCGCCGTCCACCATTCCTCGACTGGCGTTGCCGCGGCGGCGGCGAGATAGGCTGCCATCACCGGCTGCGACCAACCATGCAGCCACTTCGTGCCGTCGTGGCCTGGAGCGAACCAGGCCTGCTGCACGGCGGTGCGGCGGACATCGGGTGGCGTGTCGAGCGCCTGGGCCAGACGTATCGCCTCGGCGATCTCCGGTGTCGGTTGCACCTTGCCGCTGGATGACAGCAGCACCACCGCGGACACGAGGTCCGGCCGATCGGCCGCGAGCGTGCGCGCGATGCGGTTGCCGAAGGCATGACCGACGACGGTTACCGGCGCGTTGATCCATTGCTCGATCAGTGCCGCGACATCGGCAGCGAGGTCATGCAGCGTAATTCTCTCGAGCGGACCAGTGCTGGCGCCAATGCCGCGCGGTTGCGGCAGCAGCACGGCGTAGCTTTCGTCTACAGGAATGTCGGCCAAGGGTGCGAGGTCAGTCGGTGCACGGCCGAGGCCAGGCAATAGGACCAATGGCTGGCCTTCGCCAATGGCGGTTGCGCTCAGGTGAACTGGTGATCGATGAGTGACGATGGTTCGCGGCTGAGTTGGCATGCACTGATCTCGGCCGGTGCGGCGCAGAAGGTCAAGTGCTGGCTGGCCGCAAATAGAGCCCCGTGGAACCATGGCACGGCGGCTGCGTCGATCTTCTGGTCCGGTCATGGAGATTGCCGCGCGGGCCAACAAGGCGGTGCCGGCCGGATGGATACGACGTATCGTGGATGCGCGGTTCGCAATGGGAAAGGTGGGGAGCATGGCAAGGCTCGACAGCAAGGTCGCAGCGGTGACGGGCGGGGCATCAGGGATCGGCGAGGCGACGGTCAGGCGTTTCGTCGCCGAGGGCGCGGCCGATCGCCATCATGAGCACTATTGCGAGCCGACCCCTCTATGGTTGCCTGGCTGTTACACAACCACTATTGTCGAGTCGGCACAGGGCTTAACAAGCATGGTGCGGATGTCGGCGCAACTTTAGGTGCCAGTTGCGCCAGGGACGGATGGCGAGGGTCGCGAGTGCGGTGTTGCCGGTCCCTGCTGGAATCGCCATTCCAATGCCAGGCCCACCGAGGCCACCGCCCAATCGGCCAACGATATGAAACGCCGTTATCACTGCCAGCGTGCCAAAGATCACCGATCCCGCGGCTTGGCCCACCAGCAAACCAGCTGGTCCAAACTGCGCGCCGTAGGTCACGAATGGGATCGTGCCAAGAGTGGCACGGCCCCAGCTAAACAGAGTCGAAAGCACCGGATAGCCGAGGTTGTTGAAGGCGGCATTGGCGACGAACAGCGCGCCGGTGAAGAGAAATCCGGCGGCGAGCCAGGAGCAGAAAAGATGGACCAACTCCGCGGTCATGCCACTGGCGAAGAAGGCACGCACCACCAGCCCCTGCACCGATGCAAGTATCGCCCACGCGGCAAGCACCGTTACCAGCACGAAGGTGAAGCTGTCACGTAAGGTCTCGCGCACGCGGTCCAGCCGTCTGGCACCGGCATTTTGCGCGAGGATCGGCCCGACCGCGCCGCTCAGCGCGTAGATCAGACCAAACGCGACCGGCGAGATGCGGTCAATGGTCGCTTGGCCGGCCACCGCGTCGGGACCGAAGACCGCCATTTTGCGCGTCACGTAGGCGGCGCCAACCGGCGTTGCCAGGTTGGTGAGCACAGCAGGGAGTGCGACGTGAAGGATAGCGGCCATGTCGCCGAGCAGGGCCTGCAGCGACGGACGCGCCATCAAATCGTGCCGATGCGCTGCTCCAAGCCAACCCATGGTCGCCAGCACGCAGCGGGACAGCACCGTACTGATCGCCGCTCCTGCCAGGCCGAGATGCAACCCGAAGATCAGGATCGGATCTATCACGGCGGTGGCCAGGGCGGCGAACAGTGTGACATTCATTGCCCGTCTGGCATCGCCAATACAGCGCAGCAGCGCGGAGCAGCATATTCCGGCCGCGAGCAGCGGCAGGAATGGTGAGGAGATCGTCAAGAAACTCTCGGCGAGGCTCCGCGTCTCGCCACTGGCGCCGAGAATGTCCAGGATCGGCGTGAGCAAGGCTACGGTCCCAAGGCCGACGATCAGGCCGGTTAGCACCACCAGCACAAGGCCGCTGCCGGCAATGTGCCTCGCGGCCCGCGCAGAGCCGGCGCCGATGCTGTGCGCGACCACGGCGCCCACGCCGATGGCTAAACCGATCAGCGCCGAGGTCTGAAAGAAGCCAACTACGCCGGCGAAGCCAATCGCTGCGGCGATCGGCCGCTGGCCAAGCAGGGAGATGTAGAACAGGTTCAGCAGATCGACCGCGAACACCGCGACGAGGCCGATTGCCCCAGTCCCGGCCATGACGACCACGTGACGCATGATATTGCCGGTGGCGAAGCCTGCCTCACCGGCTGCGAGCTTGTCTGGCACCGCTACGCCCACCGATTCCGCGCCCTCAGGTCAGGGCAGCAGCAGTCGGGTACTAAGCGGCGGCAGTCCGTTGAGAGGGCAACACCGGTCTGCCAAAATTCATTTTGCCGGCCGACCCAGCGGCGCGCTGGCCTCGCCTTCTTTCCGACTGGCGCGGGCGTTGTCGGATGGGCTGCTGTATCTGCGCTTTGCCTTTGGCGCTGATGATTTCCCTGCTGGTTATGTGTGGCAGTTCTGGATGAAGGAGTCGACCTCCGGCCGTACCGGTTCGACTACTAGAGAGCTTTCGCGCTCGGCTTTGCGGTGGAGCACAAGCGAAGAATCTGCCGGAGATATTTGAACCGGCTAGCGATGGGATGCGTTCTGCTACCCGATCGGATTAGAGAGGAATCCATCCAGACGCTTCGGTTGTTCGTCCTCCACCATAGCACGCCCCACGTGCATCATGAGCGCGACCCGCTGCACAGGTCCTCCGGTTCAGCCAACTCT
The DNA here is from genome assembly GCA_963758595.1 of uncultured Alphaproteobacteria bacterium. Taxonomy (GTDB): domain Bacteria; phylum Pseudomonadota; class Alphaproteobacteria; order Acetobacterales; family Acetobacteraceae; genus JAMXLO01. Next base: position 30,269 of record CAVWWB010000012.1, on the reverse strand, counting down.
CTGCATACTTGCTAGCAGGGCACGAGAGCTGGACGTCGTCGAAATACCCCGCGACCGCTCGCGCCGGAACGCTTCAGACGATGAGCAATGTTCGATCTGTGTAGATGTAGCTGCTGTGATCTTTCAGCAACGCGCGGCCAAGTGCATTCGCCAGGGAAGAAATTCCATCGATCCGATCTCGCGACCTCTCCTTATCGGGCTTGATGTTGCCCGCAGGATCCTGCCGCACCGCTACATTCGAGGCATTCCAGCGTAGCACTGGGTGACCTCCGTGCCAGAGCGATCGGGAGATAACCAAACGTTCCAATTCGGCGGTCGGCGCAGCAAGGCTAAGAAAACCATGGCCGAATTGCACAAGCTGGACATTATGATCTTGCAAATTCGCTACGATCTCACCGGCAAATGTGCGATCATACCCGACCTTCTGGATATCGAACCGCCGACTCAATTCGAGGATCTCCCGTTGGATGAAGGCAAAGTCTGTCGCATTGCCGGGGGTAGCTGTAATGAAGCCTTGGTCTCGCCAGATGTCATACGGCACCCGATCACGACGCGAGCGCCGCAGGATGTCTTCGTCAGGCACCCAGAAGCGCGCCAGGACGATCCAGCGCTGTCCAAGATCGCCGAGGTTCGCGTCATCCACTGGCGGAAACAAGAGTACGAACGCGGAGAGATCGTTGACTCGCGCCAAGTCCAACCCACCAAAGCACTTGTGGCGGGCGAGGCGTTCCTCGAGTTCATCGAGATCCGCTTTTACCTCTCGCCAACTCGTCTCCCGCAGGGACCGCCGTTGTCCCAGGCCGCCATATCGAGCCAGCGAGTGACCTGTTCTGTCCATTCATTCAGCCGCAGGCGACGAATTGCATTCTGCTGCCCCGGCATCTCCTGTGCTTCTTCAACCTGCCGGCGGAGATCGTCGAACTTAACCGTCACTCCGAGACTGGGGTTCGCCTTGATCCACACCGTCGGGTCCGTCCAGTCGTCGCCTGCATCAAGGGTGGCGATGTAAGCGAACCAGCTATCTGTGGCTTCAGGTGGGATGATGCTCTCGAGCGCCTTGGCCGAGAACTCGTGGTGCTGATAGCAGACCGAGTGTCGATCGTGACCTGCGGTCGTGATCTCAAAGATCATCGGCTGGCGTCGCGCGCCAGTCGCCGTGTTCAGCTTTTTAATTATATCGGCACTCGGATGCTCGTGTACTTCATCAACGGCAGCGAAGTGCACGTTGAGGCCGTCCATCTTGGATGCATCAGCCGAGAGCGGCCGGAACCACGACGACGTGGACAGAACAGCAAGGTTGTTTACCGTCCGCGTGCTCCGCGCCCGCAGGGCCGGACTGGCGGCGACCATACGCTCAGCCTCGCCGTAGACGATCCGCGCCTGGTCGCGCGTCGTCGCCGCGGCGTAGACCTGTGCTCCAGCCTCTCCGTCGGCCACCAATGCGTAGAGCGCCGTGCCCGCGAGTATTGCCGACTTCCCGTTCTTCCTCGCCACGTCCACATAAGCCGTTCGGAACCGACGAGTTCCGTCCGAGCGCTTCCAGCCGAACAGAGACCCCACGACGAACGCCTGCCATGGCTGCAAGGCGAATGGCTGGTTGGCCCATTCGCCCGTCGAGTGCCGGAGATGGCTGAAGAACGAGATGGCGTACTGAGCTGCTGCTGCGTCCCACCTCAGCCCGCGTTCACCGCCGCGCGCCAGATCGGCGAGATGACGCTGGCAGGCGAGTTTGACCAGCTGACCTACGACGACCCGACCCTCAACCGCATCACGCGCATAGGCTTCGACGGGACACGGAAGTGCGGGGCGTCGGTTACGCGGACCGGCCATGATTTAGGAACGCCTCGAACGGATCGTCACCGTCTGTGGGAACAGCTGCACGAATGCGAGAGCGCGAGGACGAGACTCAAGCCGAACTCACTCTCGAGCTGTCCCAATTGGAGGAGACATCGATTAGCAACGCTAAGGTAAGGGTTCTGAATGACGTTTCCGCCTTCAGTCTTGACGATCGGCCCCCGCCGCTTGACCTCGGCCTCCATGTCGATCCAGCGGCACCAAATAACGGCATAACGTGCGAGTGCCGAGGCATCGAGTTCGGTCATGACGCCATGCCGTACCAGCAGTTCAGCCATCTCGGTGAACCGAGCCCGGGCGCGAGCATCGAGATGCGCTGGTGCGGGTGGGACCTCAACAGGTGGCCGCGGCTCCTCGTGATTTATGCGGTGAGGCCGTGCAGTTCCTTTTACCAACTTGAGGTGCGTCGGCAGCGGCTTACGTCCCGCCATGAAAGGGCCACTCCGGCATTAGCTCACATCACGGGCATATATGATCTGCCTGGGCTGGCTGGCCACATGTATGACGCGGAAATATGATCTACAACATCTCTGCGCTGCGCAGCAGCATATTACGCTGTTTGTCCTACCATTCGAACTGCCTGTTTTCCGGTAAACGCCTCCCACCGCCTGATAATCACATCGCAATAAGCTGCGTCCAGCTCCATCGTAAGGCAGGTCCGGCCGATCGTCTCTGCTGCAACCAATGTGGTTACCAGATCCGGCAAACGGGTCATAGACCGTATCGCCACGAATGCTGTTGTTCATCATGGGGCGGCGCATCGCCTCCACAGGCTTCTGGGTGCCATGCCTCGTTGCAGCATCTTCCAATGCAGACGACGGAATAGACCAGAGCGTCGACTGATCGCGCGTGCCTTGCCAATGCGCAGACGCACCCTTACGGACAGCATACCAGCAGGGTTCGTGCTGCCAGTGATAGTGCCCCTGGCTCAGCACGAGCCGGCTTTTGGCCCAGATGATCGACGCCCGTAGCTCGAATCCCACCGCAACCAGACTGTCGGCAACCTCGTGGACGTGGAGCGACGCGCACCAAACGTAGGCAACGTCTCCCGGGAACAGAGCCCAAGCATCGTGCCAATCAGCACGGTCATCATTAGCAACGCGCCCGACACGCGTTGTTGCCGAAACGCCCCTTCGGTTACGCCAGGCCGGATCGTAGTCGACGCCGTACGGCGGGTCAGTCACCATCAGGGGTGGGTGCGCCCCATCGAGGAGCCGCTGCACGTCAGCCGCATTGGTGCTGTTGCCGCAGAGCAACCTATGTTCACCCAACATGAACAAATCGCCGGGGCGTGTGTTAGGATCGGCGGGCAGGGTGGGAACAGAGTTCTCGTCTGTCATCCCGACAGCCGGGCTGTCCTCCATAAGGCTTTGCAGTTCCGAGGGACTCGAAGCCAGTGAGGCCGAGATCGAAGCCGACGCTTTGAAGGTCTGAGAGTTCCAGTTTCAGCAGGTCGTCGTCCCACAAGGCCCAAGAAGCCGACCGATTTGCTAGGAGGCGGAAGGCCTTGATCTCCGCATCGCTCAGCTCATCAGCCAACGCCACCGGCACCTCGCTCAGACCTAAGCGCTCCGCGGCTTTCAAGCGCAGGTGACCATCTACGACAGTCCCGTCGGAACGCGCCACGACGGGGACGCGAAACCCGAAGGCCTGGATCGCCGAGCACATGCGGTCCACTGCATCATCATTCCGCCTCGGGTTCCGCTCGTATGGCTTTAGGCGCGCTGGCGGCCAATGCTCAACGACCAGCATGCACGCTCTCCCAGGAAATCACTGACCGAGTTTGGAGGGGTCACCCCTCCCCAATTCCATTTTGGCTACACGTGCGCGCAACCCAGGCGCGGTTGCTGAATTGAATTCGCAAATAGTTTCACACCCCATATCCCTCATTCCTTACCCATGTGACCCGGGCCCATCCTGTTCGGGCAGTTCCCAAATCCGGCGTCTCGTGCGGCAGTTTTCTGCCCTGACAGGAGGTGCACATCGATTGCCACCGGCTGCGGTCCCAGAACAACTCGGGATCCCCGCGATGTGGGTCGCGATGATCCACCACCTTCGCCGCGTGACCGCACTCGATGCAAAGCGGATTTATCATCAGGAAGGATAGGCGCGCGCGTCGCCATGCCGTGCTCGAGAACAAGGTCAAGGACGCCTTATCGCGATAGCAGCGTAGTCGCGATCGCGCCCCTGCTTGTCGCGCCATCCGGCAGGCCGTGAACTGGTGGTTGCCAAGGCATGTAGCGAGCTGGCTCGATGGAATGATCTTCGGCAGATATCTACTCGCACGACGCACAAACAGTCTCACCGTCACAAAACCGTGGCGGCCGTCCTGCCCGCTGGAGCTAGTGAATGCGGCGGTCTCGGAAGGCCCAAGGTGCAGGAGGTGCAGGAGGGTCCAGGCATTTTACAAATTTCTTTCACGCGCGCGCGTGTGCGCGAAGGAGATTTTGCAGAGTGCCTGCACCTGCCTGCACCTGCCGCACCTCAGTCCTCGTAGGCAGGTGGGATGCGTAGGGCGATACCGGCGATCCATCGGACACCACCCCGTGTCTTGGTAAGAAGGCCTGGGGTCCGGTCTCGCAACTCGGCAAATTCTTGACTGCTGAGAGCGGCTTCACCATTCGTGAAGCACCAGGCTCGTTAATCCGCATAGAGAGTCCCGGGGCGCGTTGTTGCCATCGCATCCCGAGTGCACCGCTCCTCGAGCCATCGGCCAAAGTTGTCCTGCTGCATGAAATAGCTTCCAGATGCCTCCTGTATGACAGCGGCTGTACCCAGCCCACCGCGCTGCCATGCAAGACATCCGTCGATCATCCATCGCAAGATGGCGGCATACTCCTGTTTCAGGCGCTCCTTGAGGCCGTGGTCGGGATTGGCTGGCTTGTTGGTGAAGGGATTGATCCGCAATCGTCGTTCCATAGCGGGGCTGCGCCCCTTCAGGCTTGGAGCGTGATTGCCAACGATTTGCAGCTTGAATTGCGGTCGGTAAGAAAACGGGCGACCGTGCGGGTGCCGGGCAGAGACTGGTGTCTCATTCCCGGTGAGCTCTCTGATTTGGCTTTCGGCCCAGCTGCGGCCACTTTCAGTCTCAGACGCGGTAACCAGCCGAGCGCCGGCCATCTGGGCCCGATAATACTCGGCCGGCAGCCGCGCTCCGGCGGTGAAAGCCTCCATTGGCTGGGACACGGCATAATCGCCCATGATGGCGCTGATGGTGCCCAGGAAAACGCCCTTCCCATTCCCGCCATCCCCGTAGATGAAAGTCAGAACCTCTTCCGAGATATCGCCGGTCAGACAGTATCCGGCCCATCGCTGGAGGAAGCTCTGAAGTTAGCAATCTTCCCGCGTCGCTTCCTTGAGAAACGCTTCCCACATCATAGACGGGGTCCCTGGATGCGCCGGCGTTACCGCGGTCCGACGCGTGATGAGATCGGTCTGCCGGCCTGATTGCAGGAATCCGGTGTGCAGGTCGACGACACCCTCGGGCGTCCCCAGGAGCCAGGGATCTGTGTCGAGGGATCCTTGATCCACCGCCAATAGCGGATCACTGCGGCTGATCTCCTCAACTGCATTGACGAACCGAACTCGGCCCATCGCTGCGCGTTCGCGCGGATCTATAGCAGCTTCTCTTTGTGTCTCGATAAATCGCCTGACCCACTCGATTGCCGCACTCTTTCTATCGACCAACCAGGCTGAGCGGTCCCATAAATACCAATTGCGCGATGAATGGTTGTATATGAAGCTGTCAGACGCTTGCCGGGCAAATCGCCGCGCGACTTCGTTCTCGGTGTACTCGGGAAGCTTTGTCTCGCCAAGCAAGCGGGCTGTTTCGTGCTCACGTGCGGCAGCATCTAAGGTCGCCTTCAGCTGGTCGTGCTCGTCATCCACTGCTTCGTGCATCCATTGGATGCTTCAGGCCAGCTTCGAAGCCGGATCGAATTGTGGCCCGGCACTCCGGATCGTTCAGCCCAGAATACCTGGCGGCATGATACAGCGTCGTGACTGCCTGGCGCTCACCGATCAGTCCGGCCGCCACCAAGCGGCCCATGATGAAGGCCTGACGATTGAGCGTGGTATTCCGCTGCCCCGGCTGAGCCTCCGTCAGCCGGTTCACTGCTCGCAAGAGAGCCCCTCTTGCTCGGTCCCCAGTCACCCGCTGATGGGAAACAGGGACGGGAGGTGGACACGGCGGCGCAAGAAGTCGAAGCAACCAGTCCGGCGCGACCGGTGGAACGCATTCCCACGGCGCCACAACCCATCTATAGCGCCCACCGCGATGGTGGACCGATGGAGAAACCGTAAAGGGCGTGCGACCGGCACGTGGATCAATTCCGGGCGCTGGCGTGCCCGTCCTCGCACTGATCGGATGGCCCGCATCACGGAAGACGACCAAATGACCACCGCCGCCCGATCGACCGTGCGGATGGGAAGGCAGCTTCCCGTGCCGATCACAAACTTCTCGAAGTGCCGCGACACCATCCGCGGCGTGGTCGGGTGACGGCGTATCCACATCGAGCGCCCAAATACCGGAGCCTTGGGGGATCACTGACCAGTTGCAGCCGCGGTAGCGCTCCGACCAGCACTCCAGGGCAAATAGATCCGAGGTTGCCTGGATAAATCCCTTAAACATCGCCTTGCGATCGCGCGAGCTCGGGTAAAGTCGCCAGCCGAGCGCGGCGAGCCGGGCAATATCACTTGGCAAGGCCATCGGCCGGTCCGTCACTCGGCTTCTAGGGTGTCTTCACCTGGCTGAAATCGCCTGTACCTCGTTGCCCCAGGCATCCCAACCGGGACGCCGCTGGCGGGCGAACATCTCGATCTTGGGCACGGTAGGGAACATCCGCTCGATCACCTCGGCAAAAACCGCCGGTTTCTCGCTATGCCGACCAACAGGTGCCCGGATAACAGAAGGAGGTTGAGTGCCCGGTGCCGGCCCGGGCGGATCGCCACGCGTGCCGATCATCAGGACTTCGTGCTGGTTCCGGGACCAGTAGCCCGTGCCAATCTTGTCCTTTTCCCAAACTATCTCCAAGCGACTTTCGAACCCCCAGGCGGCCATAACGTCCATGGCTCCTTTGAGCATCGGTGCAGTGCGCCACATGAACAGGACACACGTCTCGGCCGCAGGCACATCGAGCGCCACGATTTCGTCCAGAGTCATTGTCGGGTAATGGTTGTCCGCAGCTTTCGCCATCCCCGTCACCCGTGAATGGGGCTCGAAGCGCCACGGCGGATCGGCCATGATGACGCTATAGAGCGATTTGCCGAGTTTCATAGATGCCGCCATGGTAGCTTTTGCCAGCGACCTCTCGCGTTGAGCTCGGACAGCCTGCTTGACGGCGCCGCGTAGGAAGGCCTCAGGTTTTTCAGCGACCTCGAGCTGTTGGTCTTGGGACAAATTTGCCGCAAGGTTCGCTGCCAGCGAGACAGAAATCTCACCGCGGTCAACTCGTGTAACTAACTCTGACGCGGCGCGATTGCGCACGATTACCGCGCGCTGCACGGTTGAACGGCCAACGCTCAGGAGCTTTGCTGCGGCAGGCTGCGAAATTGCTTCAATTGAAGCATTTCCTGGCCGACCGCGTCCCAATGTCACCAATCGCACGGCAATCATCGCACGCTGACTCTCATTGAGGTGTCGGCGATGCAGGTTCTTGGACAACACGAATGAGATCGGATCTTTGCCAGCAAATGGCACAAGGCGAGGCTCAACTCCGGCCTTCAGACATCCCCGGAACCGGTTGCGGCCGTAGAGAATCAGTCCTTCATACTCGACGATGGGGTCGCGCAGGCCGTTGGTCTGGATATCTTGCACGAGGCAGTCGAACGCTTCCCCTTCCAGCAATGGGAAGATGTTGGCGACCGGGTGGAAGCGCTCGTCATGCGTTGTAATGGTGTCGAGCATCAGTGCCTCCTCAATCTAAGCTCAGGTGCAACTGCGCGCGGGTGAGTGTGGTCGCTGCTTCCGCCGTGGCTTCACAATGATCCGGTATTCATAGTTATCGGGGCCGTAGCGCCGTTGTGTGAGTTCGGCTAAACCCGCTTCCGCCAGTTCCAATGCCCGGCGTGCCACTCGGGAGAGTTCCATCCGATCTGGAGGGGACAGGCGGCTGGCCGCTTTTGAGCGGTCATGCGGTAGCGATCCACGGTGATAGACCGAAAATTCGTCCGCGCCAGCCTTGCCAAACCATGAGCATAGAGAGCGCTCGGTTGCCCGGAGACGATTGTCGACGGGCCTCATGCCGCACGACCCACACCAGCGACCAGGAGATCCAGGCGGAGCCTAGTCAGTCGACGATAACGCGTAGCGCGAGAAGAGCTGGATTCCTTCGGCTGCTGTGATCGCGCGCTACTGAGCAATTCTTCGCGCATAAGGCCGTGGCGGACCGGCAGGGCGTCCACGGCTTGAGCGAAAGCGAGGCGATCTTCCACTGCAGTGATCGGGCTGATAGCACCCATCATCGCGAGGTAACCACAATCCTCGCTGATAGCTTCGCCCAGTGTCACGCCTTCAGGGCCGTGAATGCAATCGTCCAAAGACACGTCGGCAATCAGTCGCCGGTCTTGAGTAAGGCGAGCGGCGAGACGAGCCGCACGATGCCTGAGTACAGAACTGCTATGAAAGCATCCGGTGTGCCGCGACCCGGATCGAAGTGCCTGAGCCTTGCCAGCAGATCAACGATAAGGTCCTGGCGGAGATCTTCGCGATCGGCGTCGACGAGCCGGAAGCGACGTGCCAAACGGGCCGCGACCCGGTCTGCTTCACGGCAGAGATGGCGCGGGTCGATTTCCACCGCGGCCGCAAGTTTGTCTTTGGTCGGCATGCGACCGAGAATGCTGCAAACGACCACCCACAGGTGTGGGTAAGGTGTGGGTAAGGCGTGAAAGCGTGGGTAATTGTTCGCCCGCTACTATTCCGTGGCAACTCGCAAAATCGAGGAGACGTCCCTACAGCTCGATCACCACTTCCTCCGACTGCAAAGCCAGAATGTAACCAAGCCCGGTCCTGGTCTGAATGAATTCCGTTGGGGCTTGTTGCGACCTTAGTGCTGGAGCTAACTGTTCGCGCAGGTCTCTCATTGCATCGCTCACTGCGCGATCAGAGGTTTGACCAGACATTAGCTTTTGCTTGATCTTGGCTGCTGGCACTGGACCTAAGCCCGAACCCGCCGCTTCGGCTAACACGAGCAGAACTGAGAAGGTGCGTCTTGTGAGTTGCAACGGAGCTCCGTCCAGTGACGCGGCCCTACTCGGGACGTTGATTAAGAGCCTCACCTTCGTAATGACGGGTCCAGCCGCCTCGAGCTGTTTTGTATTTTCGGTGGTTGGCAGCGCCTCATCGCGTCCAGCTACCACGATCCCAACGATCTTCCTGCCGTCCAACTCAGCGGATAAGTCCTCGGTATTCGGTTTCAGTATCCGCCAAAGATCGGCTGGGATATTCAGGATGGGCTGACCCAAGGGTACACTCGTGTCATAGCCCCATGATTTCAGTTCTCCGCTGAGGAGTTTGTCCATCAACGACCGTTCAAGTGCACGCGTGGAGTCGGTGATAACGGAAGTTGTTATCAGTCAGCTCCAATTCCAGAGCCGATGATGAAGATCGGCGCGTGAGCTCCCTTGCTTCGCAGTTGGAGCATTTCTGTGACCAGCTCCTGGTCGCCCCACTTGCATATCGCCTCAAAGATCGAGAGAGCACCTGGTGGTGGACCCTGCAGGGAGAGAGCCTTTCAACGAGACGGATGACGACGCCTCAGCCGCCCCGATGAGACACTTCGGCTTGGGGCTGAGTAATTGGATAGGACCACTGCTAGCCGTTCCGGTCCATGTCAACGCCGCCGCAGTCCCGACCCTCACTGACCAACCTTCCGCCACATCTGCGCGAGGTCAGCATTATCCTGGCCACAGGTCTTCTGCGGCTATGGGGCAACCCCGATCGGCTTGGGGATGAGCGAGAGAATTCGCTACACTTCCGGTCTGAACAGAGCGGTGATGCAGCTCCAAACCAACGGAGAACCGCATGACACACGCGCCCGACAGGGCCTCACCGCCGCCAATTCCCCCGATCCCGCAATCCGACATCCTCAGGCGCTTGGCTGCGGTGGAGCGGGCGCATACGGCTGACCTAAAGCAGCAGTGGCGCGAGCTGTTCGGCAAGGAGCCGCCGGCTTTCAGCCGTACGTATCTGGCGAGCAGATTGGCTTACCGGATCCAGGAGCTGGCTTACGGCGGCGTGAGGCCGGAGACGGTCGCCCGGCTGGAGGCACTGGGTGAGAAGCTTGACGGAGGCAACATTACGCTCCGGCGGATCCGCGTCGATGACCGTCCGATTGCGGGCACGCGGCTCGTGCGCGATTACCGGGGCATTGAGCATGTCGTCAGTGTCCTGGCTGATGGTTTCGAGTTCCGAGGGCCGGCCTTATCGGTCGCTCTCCGCCATCGCTCGCGCAATCACCGGCACGCGCTGGAACGGTTGGACGTTTTTCGGCCTCCATACGCGGGGTGGCGCGTGAGCCGGCGCAAGCTGCCCGAAGCGGCCATCCAGGCCACCATCATCCAGAAGCGCCGCTGCGCGGTGTACACGCGCAAGAGCAATGAGGAGGGGCTGAAGAAGGGTTCAACAGCCTGGATGCCCAGCGCGATGGGTGTGGGGCGTACATCGCCAGCCAGCGCGCGGAGGGCTGGTTGCTGCTTGAGGACCATTACGACGATGGCGGCTTCTCCGGCGTCAACACTCGATCGCCCGGCGCTGCGGCAACTCCTTGCCGATGTCGAGGCTGAGCGAATTGACGTCCCCGGTGGTCTACAAGATCGACCGCCTGAGCCGCTCGCTGATGAACTTTGCCAAACTGGTCGAAACTTTCGATCGACACGATCCTGACGTTCGTCTCCGTCACACAGTCCTTCAATACCACGACCAGCATGGGCCGGCTCACGCTGAACATATTGCTCAGTTTCGCGCAGTTCGAGCGCGAGGTGATCGCGGAGCGCATCCGCGATAAGTTCGCTGCATCTCGTGCTCGTGGCATGTGGATGGGCGGCAGGGTGCCCCTCGGCTACGACGTCCGAGAGCGCAGACTGGTGGTGAATGAGGCTCAGGCGGCGACGGTCCGACGCATCTTCATGGGCTTCGCCGAGCTGGGTTCCGGGTACAGAGCTCACGCAGGTCCTGCGCGCCGAAGGTGTGACCACAAAGTCGGGGCGCCTGATCAACAAGGGCGACATCTATAAGATGCTGAGCAATCGGACGTACATGGGTGAGGTTCAGCACAAGGGAAAGATCTATCGCGGAGAGCAGCAGGCCATCGTGTCTCGCAATTTGTGGGATCTCCTGCAGGATAGCCCACGTGCGCGGGCTAACAAGAACCGCCCGCAGAGTCCCGCATTGCTTCGTGGTCTGATCTTCGGTGCGGACGGACGCGCAATGTCCCCCACGCATACACGCCGGTGCGGCAAGCTGTACCGCTACTACGTCAGCCAGTCGGCACTGAAAGGCGACATCGCTGAGAATGTTGTCCGCCGCGCATCAGCCGCCGAGATCGAGACGGCGGTAGTCGCTCAAGTACGGGCGCTATTGCGTCAACCTGAGATCGTCGTCGGGACATGGTTAGCGGCCCGTACTGAACTGCCTGACTTGACCGAAGAGGAAATACGTGAAGCGCTGGAACGCCTTGAGCCGCTGTGGCACGCGCTGTTCCCAGCCGAGCAGGCGCGCATCATTCGCCTGTTGGTCGAACGGGTAGAGATCGGGCCTGCCGGGGCTGACATCCGTCTCCGCATAGCCGGTTTGACAAGCCTCGTTCGCGATCTCGGCGGCGCAGGCGACGACCCGGTGACAGCAGCCGCATGAGCATGACCAGCAGCATCACAGTGCACGTTCCGCTGGCGATACGGCCGCGTCCAGGACGGAAGACCATTGTCACGCCTGCTGGGGGCAGTCCGTCTGCCCCAATCGCGGCGCACGCTGACCCCGCCATGGTCAAAGCATTGAGAGCCGCGCGTTCAGATGGAAACGTCTGCTGGACAGCGGCCGCTATGCCTCGATCAGCGAAATCGCGGCCGCCGAGAAGATCGACCGCGGATACGTCGGCAGTATCCTCAGACTGACATTGGTGGCGCCCGATATCATCCAGGCCATTCTAGACGGTCGGCTGCCTGGTGGGCTGGGATTGCCGGCGCTCCTGAAACCGTTCCCTTTGGAATGGGAAAGGCAGCGAACGACATGGTTCGGCGTCCGCGATGCAACTGGGTGCAACTCGCCATGCACTTCTGCGCAGACCGACTGCGTAAGTGCACGAACAACAGCAACGTGCACTTCTGACGATCTGACGCGTGCAACACAGCACTAGGGGCAACAGATGAAGGCATCCACCCGTAAGACCTGGCGCGTTGCTGAACTCAATCTCGTCAAAGGAGCCTCGAAGCAGCGTCAGGCGGAGGACAAGCTGCGCGCTGACGCATGGCAGAAGAACCGCGAGGCCGAACTCGAGGCCGTGGTCAACCGCACCTACGACGGCATGGACATTCCAGAAATACGCGCGTTGGTCGAGGCGGCATCCAAGGCGATGGCGCCCTACATCGTCGAGTTCGACCGGCTATTCGCCGAGCACTACCCGGCAGAGTTCGCCAAGGCAACGCTAGGCATCACCATCGCCCCCGGCGGGATTGATCCAAGGATGCGAGACAAGGTGCGGCGCGACGCTGCGCTGCATATCGCTGCCCACAAGGCGTTCATGCTGGCAAACTCATCCACGTTCGTAACCGAAACCATGAGCGAAGCCACCAAGCGGACCACTGACGATTCTGAGGTCCACGAGATGCTGGATCGGCTCGCGGTACCGAACCGTGCGACGCCAACACTGGAACCGCCGGGACCCGCGATCGGTATCCTTCGCAAGCTGTTGCCGCATCCCGAAGAATGGGGCGTCGCGGGCTATGACGGCGCTGGTTCACCGTTGCTGCCGGATCAGAGCGCCAGGCCACAGGCGCTGGTGGCACCGGAAGATCCGAAGCAAGACGAATGAACGTCGAGCTGCCGCCTAGTGTCACGATCGCTCCGGCACCGCCGGAACTGCGGCTCGGCCGCGATCATGAACTCCCTATGCCTACCGCCAACCGTGGTACGGGGTCGACGATGAGACCGCGCGGGAACCGAGCCGCGTCCAGGAAGCGACAGAATTTCCCTAGCCGCTCGAGACCGGCCCGCCAGCCGTGTTGTTGGATAAGCTGTTCGCCTGCTCGGGGTCTGTCGATAGCTCCCGCTATCAGGAAGCGACCAAGTTCCGCACGATACCGCAGATGGTCTGGGAGGAGGCACGCGTCGCACTCAAGCGGTTACTATCCGACGCGGACAGACGGTGGGCTGGCTCGCAGTGCTATGTTGATGTGGCTGAGTTTGTGCTGACCGCATGGGTCTTCGAAGGCTTCGTTGGCCGGAAAGGCGATCACGCGGTCAAGCTGCGGAAAGAGCTTTCCGACGCGGTTCTGCTCTGCATTGGGCGTCGACTTAGCTCGGTCCTGCGCACGACTGATGCCGCGGCTGGCACGATCGCACGGCCGATCACCGAACGTTTGCACAAGGAGCACATGTGGCGGGGCAATGCCGTCTTGTGGGCGAACATGCCGATCTCAGCCAGCGAATGGGTGAGGATCATCGAGGCTGGCTCGGATCAGATCTCGGCGTCGCTGGACTTCATGCGGGCGCAATGGCAGAACGGGCAAGCCCAGGCGCAGGATGTGTCCCATCGTCTCGCCTTCCGCGACAAGATGCCGACCGCAGCGGAATATGCCGAGGCGCTTCACACTGCCGACATGCTGGGGTTCATCGGCGAGAAGCTGACGACGCTATACGCCGCGATCATGCATTCGATGCCGGTTTACCGGCTCTATCCGGCGACATCCGAACGCGAGGCGATCGAATTGTGGTGGCCGTGGGGGCTCCCGCCACCTCTGGTCGATGGCGGTCTAGCAAAGCCGTTGAAGCTGCGCAAGAAGGTGCTGGATCCGAGCGTCATCACGGCGACGCGTCCACAGGATGTGGTGAGGGAGGTGGTGCAGCGGACCGGCATCAACCGTACGACTGCGCAACGCATAACGGCGAAGCTGCGGGCACACATGCGGGCGGAGCGGCGTAACAAGGCATTGGCACTGTTGCGTCAGGGCGAGGCAAGAGCGGAAGTGGCGCGAAAAGTCGGTCTTTCGCCGTCGCGGATCTCGGCGATGTTTAAGGGTCAGGCTTTCCCGAGCAAAAAGACCCTGTCCAAGGGCGATGGTATCGCTGCTGATATATGGGATGAGGACGAAGAACATCATGGGTGAGCGCGCCGACGTTACCTTGCTCAGCCGCCGTCTGGACAACTACATCATTGAAGCACCTGGCCTTGCCTACAGCCAAGTGCACCAGGCTGCCGCGCGCTGCCCAGCACGACAAAGGGCATGGGCTCGAGATCGGAAAACACGGAGAAGGAATCCAAAGGCGATACTGCTGACCGGCCATGGCGGGCCGGAGATGCTGCGGTATGGCGATGCACCAGATCCAATACCAGCACTCGATGAGATCGTCGTCGATGTTCATGCGGCAAGCGTCAATGCCGCGGACTACAGGCCTCGTTGACGCTGCCGAAGCCCACCGTGTCAGCGAAGCTCGTCACCTACGCGGGAAGCTGGTTCTCGCCGTTCGCTGAATCCTTCGCTGCGGTCGGGATTGCCGATGGTTGTCGTCGCCCGGTGAGTATGTGGCAATAGGCCACCATAGTGTCTGGGTATTCTCAGCGCGCCCGCGACGGCCGAGCTGATCCTTGACTGAGCGACGCGGTCGTTGATCTCGCCGTTCAATTCGCAAGCCTCGAGGGCCGTGGCATGTCGCCATCGCAACATACGCGGGCGATGGCCGCAGTTGGCTCGAAATACCGTCCTCGACCTGATTGTCGGCCCCTTTTGGGGCTGATGGCGGTGCGGCTGCACGCGATAAACCGCCGGCCTGCGCTCTTGCCGCCGAGCGGCTTGACCGTCGTCTGTTGCTGGGCGAGCGTCGCCACCAGTTCGTGGCACGGCGTAGACCATCAAGGAGCGCTCGGCGGCTAGCCTGATCTCTTTGCGCAGGCCGCGTCTGAACAGCGCATGCCCGATAACTTCAGGGAGGAGCACACATGACCGAATTCGCTGGGAGAACTGCGGTAGTGACAGGTGGCGGCAGCGGAATGGGCCGCGAGCTGGTCCGACAGCTAGTGGTGGAGGCCTGCAATGTCGCGATGTGCGACGTCTCGCCAACCGGCTTAGCGGAAACGCAACGGCTCTGTCAGGCGGCGGGATTGCCGCAAGGGCTTCGCGTCACGACGCACATCGTCGATGTTGCAGACCGGACACAGGTCGAGCGGTTTCGCGACGAGGTTGCCGATCGTCACCAGATCGACAAAATCCACTTGTTGTTCAACAACGCCGGTATCGGCGGCGGCGGCAGCATGGTTACCAATAGTCGCGACGACTGGGAGCGCACATTCAACATCTGCTGGGGCGGTGTCTATAACTGCACCCGGGCGTTTCTGCCAATGCTGCAAAACGCCGAGGAGGGCCACATCGTCAATACCAGCAGCATCAACGGTTTTTGGGCCTCCGTCGGGCCACGCATCCCGCACACCGCCTATTCAGCCGCGAAATTCGCGGTCAAGGGCTTTACCGAGGCGCTCATCGCAGACCTGCGGATCAACGCGCCGCATATCAAATGCTCCGTCGTAATGCCTGGCCAGATCGGGACCTCGATCCGCGCCAACACGCGCAAGATCCACAGTGGCGATCGCGAATCGGATGCGATCGATGCCGCCGGTCTGGCGCAGGCGCTGGAGCGCTTTGCTTTGCTGGGTCACGACGTTTCACAGCAATCGGACGATCAGTTGGGCAATCTCATCTCCGAGCTGGAGCGGCGTTTTCGTGACGAGGCGCTGACGAGCGCGGCACAGGCAGCTACGATCATCCTCGAGGGCGTCAGGGCCAATCGCTGGCGCATTCTCGTGGGGGTGGACGCTCACAAGATCGACGAAATGGTTCGCCAGTCGCCGGACCGCGCCTATGACATCGCCTTCTTCGATGAATTCGCCCACGCGGCAAGGTGGACTGAGCGCCTATCTCTCGAGAACCCGGATTTGCGCCCGCCGAATTGATCACCTGACTATCTTCGTTGACGGCGCGAGGATGTGCGCGCCGTTGATGCAGCGATCTGAAGCGAGCGTGATTGGGCGGCTAGCGGAGACGTCCGTCGCCCGCCTCCCGACCCATCGGCCGAATTGGTGCTGGTCCTTGCAGCGACGCGGCGGCATCTTGCAACCTCTGCGACATGCTCGAGACCTCCCTTTATCCTGCGGTGAAGCAGTTCCTGGAGACAGCGGGCTATTACGTGAAGGGGGAGGTGAATGGCTGCGATGCGGTCGCTGTCAAAGACGGTGATCCGCAGCGGCTGGCCATCGTTGAGATGAAACTTGGATTTAACCTCGATCTGCTGCTGCAGGCAGTTGACCGAATGCGCACTGCCGATGAGGTCTGGCTGGCCGTCCCAGCGACACACCGCGGTCGTGATCGGGATCCTCGGATTCGACGCTTATGTCGGTTGATCGGCTTCGGGCTGATGGCGGTTCATACGTCGAGCAAACGAATTGAAGTATTGGCGGAGCCAGTGCCGTACCGGCCAAGGCCTGACCAGCGACGACGAACACGGCTGCTGAGTGAGCACGCCAGGCGCAGCGGCGACCCGTCTCCGGGGGTTCATCTCGCCAGCCCTATTATGACCGCCTACAGGCAGCAGGCTCTTGTGTGCGCCGCCATGCTGCAGGCCGGGCCCGCTCGGCCTCGCGATCTTCGAGTTGTAGCACCTGAGGCGGCCCGCATTCTCATCCGGAATGTGTACGGTTGGTTCGAGCGTACCGAGCGCGGCATGTATCGGCTGAACAGCCTTGGCGAAGCCGCGATGCGGCGGTGGCCGCAAACGATGCGACTGGCCCTAGTGGAAGAGCGGAGCAGAAGCAAAGATAACGGTGGCGCTCACGCTGCTGGAGGCGGCGGACTGGAGGCAAGTCTCGACTATACCAACGGGCCTGTCCGATGACCGGTTTCGACCCAACCCCGCCATAGGTCAGCTTGCTAGGCGATCCGTAAGCCAGACATTCAGCATCGCTCGGCGTCGGCTGTGAGCTTACAAGCCGACCATCCAAAAGCTTTAACGGCGGACACGCCAGCGGGTCATGCAGGCATCGACGCTAGTGAGGTGACTGAAGGCGCCACAGGAGCAAGCAGATCTCGCATTTTGGCAAGGCTAATCGTTCAGCCAACGTTCAGTCATCAGGCACTCGAGCCCCATCACCTGGAAAACGAAGAGTTGTCTTCAAGCGTATCTTACACAACACCCTTCTCAATCAACTTGTTCGCGGCTTCCGCTAGCAGTTTGCTCCGTTCGGCAATGAAATCATTATACGGCTGACCGCCATCGAGCATCGCAGGGGACAACAGAGCAGCCGCGGCGATGGATGCTTTGAACGCCGGATCGATCTCAGTCATGTACACGGCAGGAGCACGATCGCTGATGGTCCGGTTGTCGGCTTGGCTCAGAAAACACACATTCGCGATGATGTTCGACTCGTGGAATCCGATTCCTTGTGTTGCAAGCCATGCTTTTGGATAGACGTGATGAAATTCACGCGAATTATAGGCCGACATTGCCGTGCTCAGATCGACCAGGCTATTCGACAGAAAGCTACGCGGGGAATTTTGTGCAAGCATACAGATAGCCGCTTTGGCAATAGTCGAGTTGATTTGCCATGCCCTCTTAGAAGATCCCGCATCGATGTTGCCTTTGAGGCCGTTGAAGGTGTACCGCCTATCGCAAGTGCAGCCATGACGCTACGTCTTCCATGACCGCAACATTTGTACCGGCCTTATAGCGCTGAGTGAATGCGACGAACCAGAACCAGCGTTTGAGGCTGGTCATTTGCGCGGCGTTAGGCTTGAGGTTGATCGAGAAGAACTTGACCAACGGCACAATCATTATCGGGAACGGCACAAAGATGATGTTGCGGATACGCAGCTCTTTCTCTAGAAAGTCGACGGCTACATAGATCGCCTGCTTGAGCGTCTGCATTCCTTGAATAAGCTTATCGGGGGCGACGTCAACCAACTCGTCAGCCTCGCTTCGGTTCAACGCAACGGCAGCGAGACACCGCATCAGCAAGGTCTCGTCGAGCTGCTCATAGCCTTTATCGGCGAGCCGTTCGAGGACTGACTCGATCTCATTCCGTGGGTAAAACTGATCAGACCACGTCCAAGCGGCTAGGAGCTCAAGCGTGCTAAGGCTCGTGCCTGATGAGTATCAAGTAGCAATCGCAAATTAATGGAATTCGCTGCGTCTACCGACTTGTGATGAACAAATTCCTCACTTTCCGGCACGAAACAGACGTTGAAGCGATCAGCTAACTCAGCGTCGTCTGTTTTCATGTCGGAATTGAAGACGCCGAACAAAGTTGTCAGCCGTTGCTGACCATCCAGAACGTAATTGACAGGGTAATCCTCTGGTGTATCGGGGAGGGCGAAACCGCCAACGTTACGCTCATGGTCAAGCTTTTCTTTCGTCGACCAGAGGAGAAGCGAGCCGACCGGATAGCCCTGATAGATTGAATTAAGCAGGCTCATGATCTGGTCATCGGTCTAGGCCCTGTGGACAAACCTGATCCAGATGCGAACGCATCCGAGCAAGACAAAGCCCAGGAAGCTACTTGCGGTCTTGTCATATCGGGTGGCGATGCGGCGTTGCTCCTTGAGATGACCGATGAAGCATTCGATGCGTGAGCGCAGGGCATACAGCGGCCTGGTGACCAGATACTGCACCTTGCGGTTCCGCTTGGTCGGGATCTCGGGTGCGGCACCACGATCGTGAAGGTTTTGGCGGATCGCGTCGCTGTCATAGCCCTTGTCCGTGAGCATGATACCGGGGTCGCTGTCGCGTTGCTCCATCAGTTCGTTATAGGCCGTGACGTCATGGGCCTCGCCCTCGCTCAGCACCGCGCCGATGGCAAGGCCTTCGGCGTTGCAACGGCGGTGGATCTTGGTGGTGAACCCGCCGCGCGAGCGGCCAAGTGCCTGGTTCTGCGTCCCCCCTTTTCGCCGGCGGCGCAGCGATGCGCCCGGACCGTGGTGCTGTCGATCATCTGCAACACGTCGGCATCGCCGCCGCTGTCCGCCAGTGCCTGCAAAAGCACGTCCCAAACGCCAGAGAGACACCAGCGACGGAACTGCTTGTGCACCGAGTTCCAGTTGCCCAACACCTCCGGCAGGTCGCGCCAGGGAGCGCCGGTGCGGCTGATCCAAAACACCCCGTCCAGCACCTTGTGATGGTCCTTCGGCGGGCGACCGCCGAGCGGCGAGGGGCTCGCCAGGAAAGGCGCGAGGATTCCCCATTCCTGGTCCGTCATCAGGCCTCGGATCACTGCCAACCTCCAACACAGAGGTCAGCCTCGAATTACATTCACACCGCGTCGGGGAATTGCCGCGCGACGATCGGCAGAAGACCAATCCGAGCGGGACCGTCTCGATTCTTTTCGCAAAGCCTCGCGACAGTCCCAGATTTTTTGTTGCCCGCGCCTGTTCAGTCAATCACTGAACACCGCAAAACTACGGTTTGTCCACAGGGCCTAGACTGTACTCGCGCTGAACTACAGGGATTTTGATGTTCCCCCGCGTCACGTCCGTCAGTAGGCTATACAGGCGCGGGTTGGTAGGAACGATCTTAATGGTGCTCGGCATGCGAGGGACTGCTCCACTGAACGTCCCCTCCTATTATCCTATTTCTGGCAGCCGTGCCACGATTTATAGGGGTTGGGTTGGTCGAACGGGCCGCCGCTAGGCCTCAATCTCACGCAGCGCTCATGCCCGTGTCCTCGAAGAATTACTAAGAGTCCGTCCGAAGACCTTATGAGGGATTACAGAGCCTTCTGAGCATGAGGCGGATTGAAGCGAGGCGGAGGAAGGCGAGTGCATTGTGATTGCGATTTTCCCAATCTTTGGCGAGGCGGCGACATCGATTGAGCCATGCGATGGAGCGTTCGACGATCCAGCGCTTGGGTTCGACGACGAAGCCCTTGGCACGATCGCTTCGCTTGATGATTTCGACGGCCAGGCTGCGCATCGCCTTGGCAGCGCCATCCCGGAAGACCGATCCTGTATAGGCGCTGTCGGCGAACAGCTTGCGCAAGAACGGGAACTGCCCAAACAGAGTGGACAACAACAGGGCACCCGCGTCGCGGTCCTGAACGTCGGCGGAGATCACCAGCGCGTGCAGCACCAGGCCCAACGTATCGACGAGAACGTGGCGCTTCTTTCCCTTGATCAGCTTGCCGGCATCGAAGCCATGCGGGTCGATGCCAGAGCCCCTTTTTCTGCGCTTTTCACACTCTGGCTATCGATGACGCAGGCCGTGGGACTAGCCTCACGTCCAGCTTGTTCGCGGCATTTGACGTAGAGCGCGTGATGGATCTTCTCCAACGTGCCGTCCCAACCCCACAGGCAGAAATAGCCGTTCACCGTGCTACGCGGTGGCAGGTCCTTTGGGATGTAGCGCCACTGGCAGCCGGTGCTCAGCACATACATCATGCCATTGATCACCTCGCGCATGTTTGTCGTGCGCTTGCCACCCCCCCGCTTGGCGGCCGGGATCATGGCTTGATCAAGTGCCACTCCGCATCGGTAAGATCGCTCGGGTAACGCAGCTTGTCGCGGTCATAGCGATGGCGGTTCTCAGTCGTCCACACCGGGGCACCTCGCGATTGGGTGCCACACAGCGAATCAGACCCGATCGAGCCGGATCAAGCGCTCAATCTGCCAGCCGCTAACCGATTCAAATAAATCGCGAAGTCGCCGGACGGACACTAAGGAGCAGACCGTCCGCCTCGGCCTAACACCGCCCGCGAGGCTAGCGTTCGGAGTTGTCGCGTGGGTGCCTGACAGCAGACTGTCGCCTTCCCACCCAACCCGCCGGTCGGCGAGCTGCCGACGAAAGGCAGGCTTCGACCCGTAACAGACATCCAAGCCAGTCTATCGGAAGGTCTAGTTTGGCCGAGAATTGTCTGCGCCTCGGCATGCCAGGCGTCAAAGAAGAGGCTGCGATCGGGCAGGGGTGTCGGTAGTTGCCGACCCCGCGCGGCAATTCTATGAGCGCCATAGCAGGCGCCGAGCTTGATCCACATTCAGCGGTAACGAGGATCCTTGCAGTTGTTGGCCTCAGAGAAGGTGGCCACCTCACGCTCTTTACCCCAGATCTTCCTGCCTGCCCTCCGCGGATGCCGCATGAAGTGCGCATTTCGGTCATCAAAGTGCCTGTCGATCGCTGCCTTCGCCTCATCTACCGTTTGATAGTTGCTGTTGTGAATGATCGCACGGGCCATGCCACTGAACACCGACTCGATCACGTTGAGGAACTGGGCCCCCGTGGGCAGTGGCACGGTTTCGACCATAGGACCGCCGCGCCCGCAGTAACCGCCGCGTTGTGCTCGTCAACGCGCTGATCCAGGCGCTTCGAAATATGCCAGGAGGCTGCATCCCAGGAAAGATAGAGCTTCCGCCGCTCAGCGGTACCTCTCCACCAGCAACTCCATCATGCGGATCATCTCGCCGTATTCTTCCTGGGCTGTAGAAGTGGGTGACCTGGTTACCCGACAACTCAAGAGCTGCCGTCATGATCAGGCATCCTCGCGACCTCTGCCACTGCGGAACGATGCGCTGCTCCCCGGGGGCGCTGAGGGCTCGGCCCGGCTTCATCTGACAGCGAAGGGCCCGAACTCGTCGATGGAGAAAAACGCCTCGTCGGCGTCGAGCCCCGAGAGGATCGAATGAATGCGCGCAAGCTTCTCGCTGTAGTGCGGGTCGGCCGAGGTGAGTACGATTCGCGCCTTGCGCCAGCGGTAACCCGCGGCCTTGGTGATCTTGCGGATCACTTCCGGACAGACCGGCCGCCCGGTCTCCGCAGGACCCGCGCGAGATCGCGCATGATCCAGGTAGAGCGATTGATGCCATAGTTGTTGGATGGGGGTTCGTGCAGAAGGCCGAAGACCGCCTGCTTAACTTCCTCATTGTCAAACTTCCGGGTCACCTTCATCTTACGCGCAAACAGTGCCTCGTGCCCGCCCTTTTTGAAGGTCCGCCGGTACTTGCGATAGGTTTTCCTGTCGATTCCGAGGAAGCGACATACCATGCGGTAGCTCAACCCACGCGGCTCCCAAGGACGCCATGAACCCGATTGCGGTCAGATAGACGTCCATTGTAGAGGCGCTCGAGCAAGCCCTCGAGGTCGGGGACGTCGCCGATTTCCTGGCGGAGTGTATCCAGGCTGATCTCTTTCTGGAGTAAGACGCGCATCCAGTCGAACGCTATCTGTCGGGCCTGCGCGCGGCGGTCGAGCTTTGGAGTGATACTGACTACCCGACCGGTTTCGGGGAAGAGCCGCTGGGTGCGAATCGGGCGAGATAACGGGCGGATCCTCGCGCGGCAACAGAAACAGGAAGTCGATCGCGCGTTCCTTTCCAGGGAAGCCAGCAGGTCGTAGGCGTATTCCCGGATGCAGCCCACGTCGGGCGCGATCGCCGCACATAGGCCTTCACGGTGCTGTAGCCGCCGCGGAACCCGTCCTCGTCACGGATATGTTCGTAGATTGCTTTGATGGAGAGCCGGGCGGATGGCGGGTGTCTAGTTTCTGTGGAGCATGCGCCGCACTGCGGCCGTATGCGGTCCGAGCTTAGGATACCTCGACTCTCTCGGCCCGTAGGCTGCGGGAGTGGGTGCCGCAACATCTTGCGCATTGTCTTGCGACTGATGCCTGTCTCACGGACCACCTCGCGAATCGAAGTACCCTGCTTCAGGACCGGATGCCGAATGCCCGACCACTGCGCCAGATCACGGTACATGTTGGATCACCCTCTTGCCGCCATCTGACAATGTGCCTTGGCAAGGCGTCGTTCAGCCCGACTGAGCGATGGCGCTTCGCACCCCTCTCTACAGGAGAATTGTTACTACGTTTCTGTCAACTTCGGGTATCGAACGGCTTTGTAAGACGGCCGCAATGGGCGCACGCCGTCACTCCCAGGACCGACAGGCAACGACCGCTTTCCACCCAAGGCGGCCGCTTAGCTCTGGGGCAGCCGAAGCAGACAGTGTGCGAACAAGCCCCTTGCCTGTGCGTTCTTTGGGCGCGCGGCGCTCCGGAGCGGAGGTCGTTCCTGGGCATCCGGTCCATCGACAAGCGAACGAGGGCAGCAATCCAGCAAGGTCCCATGTGAGCAATTCCCTCGCTTGGTCGTCCGGTCCTGGCGGATCGGAGCGATAGCGTGATAACGACGGACCGGTCGGCGACAAATACCGCCTGATTGACAGGAAACGCCGCGGATCTTGATCGCGCGTGCTAAAGGGAGAGACGCACTATGCCGGACACCCACGTCCTGGCGGAACGGCCAGGTCAGGATCAGGTCGTGAGATACGATGCGATCGCCATCGGCGCCGGCATTTCCGGCATGTTCATGCTCTACCGCCTGCGCGAACTCGGCATGACTGCGCGCGTCTTCGAAGCCGGCACCAACCTCGGCGGCACCTGGTACTGGAACCGCTATCCCGGCGCCCGCTTCGATTCCGAAAGCTGGACCTACGGCTATTCGTTTTCGAAGGAGCTGATGCAGGAATGGGACTGGAAGGAGCATTTCTCCCCCCAGCCCGACACGCTGGAATACCTAAACCATGTCGCCGACAAGTTCGACCTCCGTCGGGACATGCAATTCGGCAGCACAGTCACTGCCGCGCACTGGAATGACGCCGCAGACCAATGGACTGTGACCCTGGAAAGCGGCCAGCAGGCGAAGTCGCGCTTCCTGTGCACCGCCATCGGCATCCTGTCCGCCTACACCCTCCCCGCCATTCCCGGCCGGGATCAGCTTCCTCGGCCCCGCGTATCACCCGGCGCGCTGGCCGCACACGCCGGTGGACTTCACTGGCAAACGCGTCGGCATTATCGGCACCGGGGCGACCGCCATTCAGGCCATCCCCGAGATCGCCAGGCAGGCGAAGCAGCTCACCGTCTTCCAGCGGCGCCCGAACTGGGCCGCACCGCTGCACAACGCCAAGATCAGCAAAGAGACGGAGAGATCAAGTCCCGCTATGACGAGATCTATGCCCACTGCGCCACGACGGCGATGTGGTTCATCCACCAGGCGGACTCCCGCAAGACCATGGAGGTGCTGCCGGAGGAGCGCGAGGCGTTCTGGGAGAAGGTGTACGGCGAACCCGGCTTCGGCATCTGGTTGGGCAATTTTCGCGATATCGGGATTGACGAGAAAGCCAACGCCGCCATCAGCGATTTCATCGCCCAGAAGATCCGCCAGCGCGTGAAGGATCCGAAGGTCGCGGAGAAGCTGATCCCGAAGGACCACGGCTTCGGCACGCGCCGCGTGCCGCTGGAAAGCGGGTATTTCGAGGCCTACAACCGCGATAATGTGACGTTGGTCGATACGCTCAAAGACGAACCCATCGAGTGCATCACCCCGAAGGGCATCAGGACCATGAAGCAGGAATACGAGTTCGACGTCCTGATCTACGCCACCGGCTTTGACGGGGTGACCGGCGCCTTCGATCGCATCGACATCCGCGGGAAGAATGGCGTGCGGCTGAAGGACGCCTGGGCCGAAAGCCCGCGCACCTATCTCGGGATGCTCGCGGAAGGTTTTCCGAATATGCTGATGGTGCTGGGCCCGCACACCGCGCGCGGCAATATTCCGCAGGCCATTGAACACAGCGTGCAATTTCAGACCGGCATGCTGCGGTTCATGCAGGAGCACAACTACACGCATGTGGAAACCAGGCCGGAGCAGGTGGACGAGTGGACCCAGACCGTCATCAAGGCGGCCGAGACCATTGCTCTCCTCGAAGGTCGATTCCTGGCAGACCGGCGTGAACCGCAACGTCGAGGGCCGAACCGTGCGCCGGGTCCTGGGCTATAACGGTAACGGCGTGCATTTCCGGCGGACGACCGACGAAGTCGCCAGAGGCGGCTACAAGGAATTCATCTTCCGCTAAAGTCGCAAACGGCGTCGGCATCCTCCGAATAGCGAACGTCCGCTGACCGCAATAGAACACTTCAAAGCGCGAGCGCCAATTCAGGCCGGATCGCAGTGCGTCGTGGAGGCAGGAAACGGAATGGGAGCACATCTTCTATCATGGCGTCGCCGCTGACCGAGAAGCGTTACGGCGCCCTCGCCGTGCACCATAGGCACCTTCGGTTCAACCTCGTGGTCAAGAAGATGCGCATATCGTGGCTTACCCGTCCGGCTGTCCGATTTGTTCGGAGGCGGCCGTTCACTTCGCCTGAGCGGATGCGATCTGGATTGATTTTTGCGATTTCCTTTCCGGCACGTGCTTGACAAGCGGTATCGAATGAGTTCGGGCATGGCGGGTGAGCCAAGCGCCTACGATGGAGAGTCAGTAAGTCATGTCGGGTCAGATCGCCTACAAAGTCTTGTTGGCCTCGGAGCTGCAGCAGATGCAGCGTGACGGCGTGTTCCACGGATCGCCTGCCGATACTGCGGATGGCTACATCCACCTGTCGTGTGCCTCTCAGGTCGCAGCGACGTTGGACAAACATTTCAGCGGGGTCGATGCCCTGGCGCTGGCCGCTGTGGACCTATCTCGGCTTGGCGACACCGTACGCTGGGAAGCGTCACGCGGCGGACAACTTTTTCCGCACATCTATGGCCTTTTGCCGTCCGAAGCGGTGGTATCGGTCGCACCGCTGGAGCGAACCCCTGATGGGGCAGTCAAGTTGCCCATCTTGATGCCGTGCTCAAGATCAACATCGCAGTGACGCACTCGACGCGAGACGCGCCGGCGGCGGTAGGGTGGCGCGGGCTTGAGGTCAAATCAGTCGGTTCGATGCGGCGATTGTGGAAAGCGACAGGCGAAAGGGATACCGACTTTCCGGTTGCATAACGAGACTAAGCCATTGAACCTGTTAGCGAAAAAGCTTGTACAGTAAAATGGCCGACTCTCAAGCTCGGGAGAGAAATCGGCATTGGAGAGCAATCTGCCGAAACGTTCCGCTCTCCAAACCCCAAGCCCGTTGTGCGAATACCTGCGGCAGTTGGGCTCTTTCGCGGTCCCAGAATTGGCGGAGAAAGTTTGGAGGGGAACCGACTGGAGCGGGCGAAGGGATTCGAACCCTCGACCCCAACCTTGGCAACGTGCCCGAGGGGTCTACGCGCGGGTATCCGGCAACCCGCTGCACTACGCTAACCTACTCATAATGCATGACACTCTCCGTATCCGACCCGCCGATCCTGTCCACAGCTATCCCGCGACCTGCCACCAAATGGTTGGAAACCGGTGCGAACAGGGGTATGGTGATCCCATTCTAAGCAGATTTCGGGTAAGTGACTGCCATGCCTCAGGAAAAGCTCACCAAGCGTGTCGTCGACGGGCTCAAGCGTCCCGAACCTTCCAAGGTTGGGGTCAAGGTTCGGGAAACTCTCACCTGGGATCGCGAGCTGCGCGGCTTCGGAGTCCAGGTCATGCCCTCGGGTCTGAAGAGTTTCGTCATCCAGTACCGCAACGCCGAAGGCCGCCACCGACGGACCGTGATCGGCCGCTACGGGCTGATGACCGTCGAACAGGCTCGGCTGATCGCCCACGAGAAGCTGGTGGCGGTCTCGAAGGGGGTAGACCCGGCGGCCG
This sequence comes from uncultured Alphaproteobacteria bacterium, assembly GCA_963758595.1. Classification (GTDB taxonomy): domain Bacteria; phylum Pseudomonadota; class Alphaproteobacteria; order Acetobacterales; family Acetobacteraceae; genus JAMXLO01. The sequence goes on along the minus strand of CAVWWB010000012.1, from coordinate 3,677 downwards.
AGCAGGCCAAGGAGACCGGCTCGCAGACCGTCGCGGAAATCTGCGACTGGTATCTCGACGAGGCCAAGGACGGCCGAATTCTCGGCCGCCGCCGCCGGCCCATCAAGGCGTCCACCCTGGCCATGGACCACAGTCGGGTCGACAGCCACATCCGGCTGCTCCTCGGCAGCCGGCGCGTGAAGGCGCTGACGCTCAGGGACATCGAGGGCATGCAGGCGGACATCGCCCGCGGAAAGACCGCCAAGGCCAGGGCCGGCAGTCGTGGTGGTGCCACGACCGGCGGCGAGGGCGTCGCGGCCCGCACCATTTCCACCCTGCACGCGATTTTTGAGCACGCGGTCCGGCACGGCCTGATTGCGGACAACCCGGCCAGGGGTGTTCGCAGGCTCGCCAGCACGCCGCGCGAGCGCCGCCTCAGCACGAGCGAAATCTCCGCCCTCGGCAGGGCCATGCGGGAGTTGGCCGCCGAAAGCGAACACGCGACCGGCTTGGCCGCGATTCGCCTGCTGCTGTTGACCGGCTTTCGCCGTCTGGAGGGGTTGGCTCTGCAACACGGCTGGTATGACGGCGAAGCACGGTGCATCCGATTCCCGGATACCAAGAGCGGCGCCCAAATTCGCGTGATCGGCCAGGCCGCCTGCGACCTGATCGACAGCCAGGCCGCGCGCAAAGGTTCGCCCTACGTGTTCCCGGCGGATTGGGGCGACGGGCATTTCATTGGCGTCGTCCGCGTGCTCGACCGGGTGTGCGCGCACGCCGCGCTCGACGGCGTCACGCCGCACGTTCTGCGGCACACCTTCGCGAGCGTCGCCGGCGACCTCGGCTTCTCCGAGCTGACCATCGCCGCCCTGCTCGGCCACGCTGCGCGCGGCGTCACGCAACGCTATGTGCATATCGACGAGGCCCTGCGGGTAGCGGCTGACCGGGTTGCGGGCGAGACAGCGAGGCTGCTCGACGGACGTGCGCCGGCTCCACGGGCGCGCGCCTCTCGCGCCGGCCAATTGGAGCATGGCTTGGAAGCTGCCATCGCGGAGTTGTAGCGGGATAAAGGATCGAGAGAATGAGTTAAGAGACAACGGAACCGAGCCGAAAACACGAGGCGAAATCGAGGCTCCAGATCAGCCTCACTGCGGAATGGAAAGCAGCGATCCATGAGGCGGCTTCTCACCAAGGTCAGACCGTCGCCGAGTTCGTGCGAGAGAGTGCGCAGGCTGCGGCCAGCAGGACCATCGATGGGTGCCGCCGCTTGAACTCTCGGCGAGCGACAGCGCGGCCTTTGTCGATGCTCTCCTGAGTTCGCCGCCCGTCAACGAGCGGCTGCGCGGCTCAGTTCGGCTATATCGCAGCATACGTGGAGCGTGAGGCTTCTGAGTCAGCCCGTATGCCATCGGATTGACCATTCCCGTGTCCGCAGGTTGTCGTAGTCAGGCGGCAACAACCGAGATGCGGCCGGCCGGCCGCGATCGCGGCTTGTTTTTGATGACGATTTCCACGTCCTGGTCGAGTGCCGTGAGGAACGTCATCAGCCGTTCGACCGAGAACCCGTCCAGCTTGAAGTTGGCCAGCGCCGACACCTTCGGCTGGTTGACGCGGAGCTTTTCGGCCGCGGTCGCCTGCGTCAGGCGCCTGCGCGCGATGACACTATTGATCGCGTGTGCCAGGCGCAGCTTTGTCTGACGCTCCTCGGCATCGGCGTAACCGAGATCGGCGAACACGTTTCCCGTGCCGCGCGTGATCGTCTCGTCGCCCACCGTCTCAACGCTTCGGCTTGCCATAGCTGCCCTCATGATCCTGTTGCGCCACCTTGAGTCGCCTCTCGACCAAATCGGTATCGACCTGCGCCGTCCTGATCCCCTTCGTCGACTTCTTCTGGAAGGCGTGCAGCACGTAGACGACCTCCTTGAAGCGCACCGTGTAGACCGCCCGGTAGGTGTCGCCGTCGTGATCCTCGACTACCTCGAAAACGCCTGACCCTTGGCCCTTCCACGGCTTGGCGGACGGGTGTTTGCCACCAAACTGCGCAACGCCAAGCGCATTGCCCATTTCGTCCTTCACCGGCCCCGGGAAACCGAGGAAGTCTTTCTTGGACGAGCCCACCCAGTCGAGCGGCTTTTCTCCTGCCGAGAGCGTGCGCGCCATGCAGCTATATCCCATTTTCGGGATAAGAATTCAAGTCCGACTGGGAAACCCTCCTCTGAGCGGATCTCGCGTCTGCCTAAGGTTACTGCGCGGATCCGCCAGAGAGCCCGGACCGGCTGCTTCGGGAACGCCGCGCACCTGAGAGCGAGAGCGCGGCGGCTATCGCCGTGACGGACTTGGTGGTCGAGAGAGAGGCTCCCGACCCGCCCGTCGCGGAGGTCTTCACCATGAACTCAATGAACGTCCGTTCTGGCCAGCCCACGGGATATCCGGCGGCTTCGTCCGCGGCGCCGGTGTCGGCCGGCTATAAGGTCGATATCTCCCGCGGCGAGCGGATCGGCCGCGTCTCGTCCGAGTGGTTCTCCCGTCCCGACGACGAGCGGTATCTGTCTCTCAGCGCCCTTCACACCGCCGTCCGCGCCCGCGCCGATCGAGCCACCGCTCGCACGGTTGAAACCCGCGATATCCGGGTGGAGGCAAGCCGCGACAACGCGGAACGCATGGCGCTGATCGTGCCCGGCCGAGATGAGCCGGTCGCACCGACCCACTGGTCGTTCGGCCAGATGTGCAGTCTGGTCGGCGCTCCCGCCGGCTACTTGCGCGAGCTTCCGGCGCCTCTAGCCGGCATCAACATGCAGCACGGCCTGCTGTCGCACCGCGCCGAGCTCATCAAGACGCTCGAAGCCGACGACGGCCGGGTCGAGTTGCGCGCCGTCACCGGGCCGGACTATGGGCGCATCTGGGATCACGAACTGGTCTCGGCGGTAATGAAGATCGCCGGCGACGGCGTCGGCGACACACGCTGGAAGGTGCCGGGTCTGCTCGATTGGTCGACGATGTGGCACAACCCGTTCGTCGAGGTGACGAAGGACACGACCACCCTCTACGCCAGCGATCGCGATGTCTTCCTGTTCCTGGTCGACGACACCCACCCGATCGAGGCCGGGCGCCTGCCGAACGGCGATTCGGATCTCTACTTCCGCGGCTTCTATTGCTGGAACAGCGAGGTCGGCTCGAAGACGCTGGGCATGGCGTCATTCTTCCTGCGCGCCGTCTGCATGAACCGGAACATTTGGGGCGCCGAAGGCTTCGAGGAGATCAGCATCCGGCACAGCAAGTTCGCTGCCAACCGGTTCGCGCACGAGGCGGCGCCGGCGCTTGAGAACTTTGCCAACTCGTCGCCCGCGCCGTTCATGGCCGGGATCAAGGCGTCGCGGGAGTGGATCGTGGCGCGCAAGGACGACGATCGCGAGAGCTTCCTGCGCAAGCAGGGGTTCTCCAAGCCCGAGACGGCCAAGATCATCGCCACGGTACTGGAGGAGGAAGGCCGCCCGCCAGAGTCCATCTTCGACTTTGTGCAGGGCATCACCGCGTTAGCCCGGTCCAAGCCGCACCAGGATGCGCGGCTGGAGCTGGAGGGCAAGGCGTCGAAGCTGCTGGTCAGCGTCCGCTGATCCGGACAAGCGTGGAGGCGGCTTTCCGTCTCCACGCCGATACGGCTTTGCGTATCCGGATGTGATGAGAGTGAGAGGGCCGTG
>CAVWWB010000011.1:0-389284 GCA_963758595.1 uncultured Alphaproteobacteria bacterium | reverse complement strand
GCAGCGACCTCAAGCCGCGCCGCGCGCCTCGAAAGCAATGTCTTTGCGGGTGAGTTCTCGGAGCTGCGCCATCGCGATGCCGCGAAGCGCCAGCGGATCGTCGCGCACGGCGATGTAATTCAGCGCGCCGAGCGCATCACCCCTCGCGAGCCGCGCCCGCGGCGGCTGTAAGCAGTGAGTCTGACCAAATCCCGACACACTTGTCACTCCCGGCCATCCGATGGTCAGAAGTAAATCCATTCACGATCAAAGCCCGGCAAGCGCCCGGCCATGAAAGGAGAAGCACAATGACAACACATTTGACGGTCTCACGCGACAAGTGGCTTGAGGCGCGGCTGGATCTACTTGCCGCCGAGAAGGACCTGACGCGGCGCAGCGATGAGGTGGCGCGTCTGCGCCGGCAACTGCCCTGGGTACGGGTCGAGATAGATTATGCCTTCGATGGGCCTGCCGGCAGGCAGAGGCTTGCCGATTTGTTCGATGGCCGCCGGCAGCTCATGGTGCAGCACTTCATGTTCACGCCGGGCGCGGAGCACGTCTGCGCGAGCTGCTCCTTTATGGCCGACCACACCGACGGTATGACAGTGCACCTCGCGCATCGAGACGTCACTTTCGTCGCCATCTCACGCGCGCCGCTCGCCGAGATCGAGCAGTTCCGCAGGCGCATGGGCTGGCAGTTCAAGTGGCTGTCCTCGAACGGCAATAGCTTCAACTACGACTTTCGCGTCAGCTTCACGCCGGAAGAAGTGGCTACAGGCGAACTGCCGTACAATTACGGGATCTGGCCTTATGCGTTCGAGGAGTGGCCTGGCATTAGCGTGTTCTGGAAGGACGACGCAGGCGATGTTTTCCACACCTACTCGACCTACGGGCGCGGCGTGGAGGTGATGATGGGGGCTTACAGGATGCTCGACCTGACGCCCAAAGGCCGCGACGAACGGGACACCTTCTACAAGATGGAGTGGGTACGCCACCACGACCGCTACGAACCAGAACCGGTCGCGACGGCTGTGTCGGCCGACGCTTCGTGCTGCAAAGCGCCTGCGTGAGGTGGCCGGTCATGAGCAACGCTCACTTGATGAGTGAGGCCCGGATCGGCAGACGCTCCCGGCGCGCCTCAGTGGCTCGGTCTCGCCGCCGCGCCGACGTTCGCCATTATGGCGCTGTGGACCGGCTTTTTCGGCGGCCACCCGAACATGCTCTGCATGGCGATGCAAGGCACATCGCCGATGAGTGGAATGACGATGACGTATCTGCTGATGAGCGCCTCTCACGCGGCGCCGTGGCTGAAATTGATCTCTTCCGATTTGACTGCCTGTCAGTCGCACAATGGTCTTCTACAGCTCGTGCTGACGGTATTTTCCATCGCTAAGCGGAGAGTGGCTTTAGAATATTCGAGTGGGAGTGACGGGGGTGACCTGTGCGAGCCCCGCGCAGGCAGCATAGCGCTAGGTTCAACCCGGTTTGTGCGACAGGCCGACTGGCACGAGCGCGGCAATCACCTCCGCCGCGCTCGTGGCGCCCTTCAGCCTGTTGTCGTCATTCATCGAAAAATCGATCCAGCCTTCATTAAAACCGTCGAGCATGCGGATGCGTGGGACAGGATTGCGCATGCCCTGGGCGAGGAACAGTGCTTCCCATTCCTCACGCGGTATCACCTCGGCGCGCACCGGGCGACCGAGCGTCGCGGCGAAAGCCTCGGCGAGATCATTGGCAGAGACACGCGCCGGCCCTTCCAGCTCGACGACGCGCACGCCGGTCCAGCGCTCACGGATCAGGGCGGCCGCAGCTATGCCGACATCCTTCGCCGCCACCATCGCGAAGCGCCTGTCGAGCGGCACCAGGAAGCTGCGGATCACCCCTTCGTCGTGCGCCGAGGCCACGTCCCATGCAGCGTTGTCGATGTACCAGCCGGGCCGCAGGAAGGTGATGGGCATGGGCAGTGTGCCGAGCGCCTGTTCCATCAGCGTGCGCTGGGTGAGCAGATTGTCTTCTTTCACGTCGGCTCCGATGGTCGACAGGCAGACCACGCGGTGGGGATGGCCCGAACTCCAGCGCGGCGCGCACCGCGCCGATCACCCGCCGGGCCTCGGGATAGCCGGGCTCCGGATCGAAGTCGGAGGGCGGCAGGATGAACGCTGCTTCGGCGCCGGTAAAGGCCCTTGCGAGCGCTTCGGCATCCTCCATCTCGGCGATGGCGACCTCGCAACCACGCGCCCTCCAGCCCTCGCCCTTGGCTACATCACGAACGACAGCGCGAACCCCAAGTCCTGCTTCCAACAGCGCATCGGCGAGCGCGCCCCCGACCTTGCCCGTGATACCCGTTATTGCGTACATGAGATGTCTCCATTTCGCGGATGTGGGTGAGCGATTGGGCACCAAGCGACGCTAGGTAATGCGCGCAGTCTTCGTCCGTAACTTCACCGCGCGAGCGCGGCATGAGCAAACCTCAGAGAGCTGAATGCCTGCCTCTGGCGGGGCGGAGAGTTCGAAGGTTAGCAGCCAACGCTTCCAGTATCGTTGAAGAGCCGCAACCTAGAGAAGGGCTTCCGCTCGGATTGGAAGGTCGCGCACTCTCTTGCCTGTGGCATTGAAGACGGCATTGGCCACGGCGGCGTTCACGCCGACGATGCCGATCTCGCCGATGCCCTTGACCCCCAACGGATTCACCCGCTCATCGTTCTCGGGCACCATGATGATTTCGATAGATGGTAAGTCGGCATTCACCGGTACCATGTAGTCGGCGAGATTGTTATTAATGATGCGAGCCGAAACTGGATCAATCTCGGTGCCTTCGTGCAGGGCGGACGACAGGCCCCAAATCACCCCGGCCATGTACTGGCTGTGGGCGGTCACCGGATTGATGATCGTCCCGGCGGTAAAGGCCGAGACCACGCGCGGCACGCGCACCTCGCGGGTCATGGCGTGGATGCGTACCTCGACGAAATGTGCGCCGAAGGAGAGGGCGGCGACGTCCTTGCGCCCTGCGCCGTGCGAAAACGCTACCCTGCCTTGGTACAGATCCCGCCGCGGCCGCGAAAGGGAGGCCCGCCGGCACGTTCTCGGCGTAGACTTCGAGCAACCCACCCGTGCGGTCGACCGCTGTACGCAACGGTTCGCTACGTCCGTCCGCCGCCGTGAGCCTGCCGTCCGCAAAGGTCAAGGACGCCAGGTCGGCGCCGTGGAACGGGCTGTCTCCGGCCAGAACGGCCGCGTCGGCAACGCGGCGCTGGAGCGCTGCGCACGCCTTTACGGCCACCAGCGTCGTGCTTGCGGCATTGTTAGAGCCGCCCGCGATCGTCACGGGCGGAAGATCGCTATCGCCCAATCGCACCGTCACATCCTTGACGTCGATGCCGAGCGAGCGGGCGACCGCGATGGCTACCGTGGTGTATGCTCCCGTGCCGAGTTCGTGTCCCGCCAGACCAATGGTTGCCTTGCCGTCAGGCGTGAGCGACAGGCGCGCCGCCGCGGGGGCGACGTTGGCCGGGTAGCCGGCGGCGGCGCAGCCATAGCCGACCAGCCAGTCGCCGTCCCGTTTCATCCCCGGCTCGGCATTGCGATTGCTCCAGCCGAACCGCGCCGCCGCCTGGTCGAAGCACAGCATCAGCGAGCGGGATGAGAACGACAACCCAGTCACCGGGTCTACCTGTGCGTCGTTGATGCGGCGCAACTCGACCGGATCCATGCGCAACGCCTGGGCCAGTTCGTCGATCGCGCTCTCCAGACCAAACATGTACGTTGACTCGGGTGCCCGCATGAAGCCGGGCGTGGCGCGATCGGCGTGCACCACGTGCACGGTCGTGGCGATGTTGGGAGACGCATAGATCCGAGCCGACAGGTCGACGCCGGCAACGACGAAGGCTGATGGGCGGGACGTGACTTCCCAGACTTCGTGCGAGCATGAGGTGAGCCGTCCGTCCTCTCCCGCGCCGAGCTTCACGCGTTGCTGCGTTTCCGCTCAGAAGGTGACGATGCTGAAGCCTTGGGCGCGGGTCGGCACCAGCTTGACCGGCCGACCGATCCGCTTTGCGGCGATAGCAATCCAGGCCGTGCGCGCCGTCGCCGCGCCCTTGCCGCCGAACGCCCCGCCGACAAAGCGCGAGACGGTGCGGACGTTGGCGATGTCCATCCCAAGCCGCGCCGCAACTGCAGCCTTCAGCCCCCACATGCTTTGGGACGGTTCGTGCACGGTCAGCCTGGGCCCTTCCCAAACGCAGGTGGTCGTGTAGAGCTCCATCGGATTGTGGTGCTGGGTCGGCGTTGAATAACGGGCGTCGATTTTGATAGCGGCGGTATCGAAGGCGGCCTCGGCATCGCCTTTGCTGAGATCTGGTTCCGCGCCCTTATGCGCCTCGATCTGGACGCCTGCGGATTGCACGCTTGCGCTTGCTGGCTCGCTGTCATAGCGAGCCTCGACTTTGTTCGCAGCTTCCTGTGCCGCCTCGAAGGTTTCCGCCACGACGACAGCGATAATTTGGCCATCGTGCCAGATGCGGTCGCTCTCCAGCGTCGTGGTGGTCGGCCCGCCCGTCGGCCCAAGCTGCGGTTTGACCTGACTTCCGACATTCTCGTGAGTGAGGATGTCGAGCACGCCTCGAACCGCCTTCGCGCGGTCGAGCATGAGCCCGGTGAGCCTGCCTCGGGAAATGGTGCTGGTGACGAGGTAGGCATAGGCAGGGTTCGCCAGCGGCTCGTCGGACGCGTAACGCGCTGCCCCCGTGACCTTGGCGACACCATCAACGCGCGTCACGGGGAGGCCGAAGAGTTTGGTCATATCAACGGTCATGTCAGGCCCTCCTGGTCGGCGGCGAAGCAGCGGCTGAACCGCTCCGGGTTTGCCGGAGGCTCCACAGCTTGAGAAGGTGGAGCTATGACGAAGAAGACATCCAATCGATATTCACCTGAATTACGGGAACGCGCGGTGCGCATGGTGCTGGAGCATGGCAGCGACCATGCCTCGCAATGGGCAACGATTGGTTCGATTGCATCGAAGATCGGCTGCACGGGCGAGACGTTGCGGAAATGGGTGCGACAGGCCGAACGCGATAAGGGGCAACGACCTGGCCTGACAAGCGACGAACGCGAGCGGATGAAGGCGATGGAACGTGAGATCCGTGAGCTACGCCAGGCGAATGAGATCCTGCGCAAGGCATCGGCGTATTTTGCCCAGGCGGAGCTCGACCGCCGGTCGAAGCCATGATCGCGTTCATCGACGATCATCGTGCCGCCTATGGGGTCGAGCCGATCTGCCGAGTTCTGCCGATCGCCCCGTCAACCTACCACGCCCATGCGGCGCAACGGGCCGATCCCGGCAAGGCTTCGGCAAGAGTGCGACGGGATGCGGTGCTGCGAGCACAGATCCGACAGGTGTTCGAGGCGAATTTCGCCGTCTACGGCGTGCGTAAGGTCTGGCGGCAGCTTGGCCGTGAAGGCACATCGGTCGCCCGCTGCACCGTGGCGCGGCTGATGCGCCGGATGGGCCTGCGCGGCGTCGTCCGCGGCAAGGAAGCCAGGACCACGGTGCCCGACAAGGCGATGCCGTGCCCGGCTGACCGGGTGAACCGGCAGTTCCGGGCGGCGCGGCCGAACCTGCTGTGGGTGGCGGACTTCACCTACGTCGCCACATGGCAAGGCTTTGTCTATGTGGCGTTCATCATCGATGCCTTCGCCAGGCGCATCGTCGGTTGGCGGGTGTCGCGGACGGCACATGCGAGCTTCGTTCTCGATGCACTGGAGCAAGCACTGCATGACCGCCGCCCAGTTCAGGGCAGTGGCCTGATACATCACAGCGACAGGGGCGTGCAGTATGTGTCAATTCACTACACGGAACGCCTCGCGCAGGCAGGCATAGAACCCTCAGTCGGCAGCGTTGGCGATAGCTACGACAATGCCCTCGCCGAAACTGTCCATGGCCTGTTCAAGACTGAGCTCATCCGTCGGCGCAGCCCATGGCGTTCGCTGGAAACAGTGGAGTTCGCCACTCTCGAATGGGTCGACTGGTTCAACAGTCGTCGCCTCCTCGAGCCGATCGGCAATGTGCCGCCTGCCGAGGCCGAGGAACGCTACTATGCCCAACTGGAGGAGATTGCACTGGCGGCGTAACTCAAACCAAATCGCCCCCGGCAAACCCGGAGCGGTTCACTGGACGACGCCGGGCGCGACGGCGTTTACGCGGATGCCCTCGGGCCCCGAGGACAGCCGCGAAATGCTTCACCAGCGTGTCGATGGCGCCCTTGGTCGCGGCATAGGCCGAAGCTTGCCGACGGCGGCGTGCGCCGCCAGCGACGAAGCAGGACGATGCTGCTGCCTTCGCGCAGGATCGGCAGAAGCTGCTGCACCAGGAAGAAGGGCGCGCGCACATTGACGGCAAAAGGCGTCGAAATCCTCGACCGTGGTCTCCTCGATCGCGGCGGCCTTGGAGACGCCGGCATTGGCGACCAGGATGTCCAGCCGGTCGCCGACGATGGCGCGGACCTGGCTGGCGAGCTTGTGCGGGCCCTCCGGCGCGGCCAGATCGGCGCCGATCGCCTCGGCGCGCCCGCCGGTCTGCGCGGATTTCCGCGACGACGGCTTCGGCCTCGGCGGCCCCGCTTGCCGTAATGGACGAGCACCTGCGCGCCGGCCTTGGCGAGCGCCAGGGCGCGCCGCGCGGCCGATGCCGCGCGAAGCGCCGGTGACGAGGGCCGTCTTTCCGATGCATGTCGGTCATGGCACTGCTCCTCACGCGTTGGTGCCGCCATCGACGGTCAGGCTGGCGCCGGTGATGTAGCCGGCCTCCGGGCCGGCGACGAAGGCCACCATCGCGGCGATATCGTCGACGTGGCCGTAGCGCTTCAGCGCGGTGTTCGCGATCTGCGGCGTCGCCCAGTCGCCGGCGGCGGGGTTGAGATCGGTGTCGATCGGCCCGGGCTGGACGTTGTTGACCGTGATGCCGCGGGCGCCGACCTCGCGCGACAGGCCCTGCGTGAACATCTTCACCGCGCCCTTGGTCGCCGCATAAGCGACCAGGCCCGGCGTCATCATCCGCTCGCCGACGCAGGAGCCGATCGTGATGATGCGGCCGCCGTCCTGCATGTGCTTGAGCGCCGCCTGGGTGGCGATGAACACGCCGCGCAGATTGATGTCGATCACCCGATCCATCTCCTCCAGCGTGGTCTCCTCGAACGGCTTGGGGATGGCGGTGCCGGCATTGTTCACCAGCACATCCAGCCGGCCGAACGTCGCGACGGTCTTTTCGACCGCGGCCGTGACGGCCTTGGCATCGGCGGCGTCCGCCTGGATCGCGATCGCCTTTCCGCCGGCGCGTTTCGATCTCCTTCACCACCTGGGCCGCCGCGTCCGCGCCCTTGGCGTAGGTGATCGCCACGCTGGCGCCGTCGGCCGCCAGCCGCTTGGCGATCGCGGCGCCGATGCCGCGCGAGGCGCCGGTGACGAGAGCAGTCTTTCCTGAAAGCGTGGTCATGGTTGCGTTCCTTTCGTGCTGGACTGACTGGCAGGCGCAGTTGCGGTTAGCCGGATTGAGATCCATGCTGCTCCATAGTTTCGGGGCTTGGGGTTGGCGGGCCTTTGGCCCGGCCGAGGTCACGCTTCCAGGAATAGGGTCGCGTGTTTCACGAACAGATCGGGATATTGGTAGAAGGAGCCGTGATTGGCGTCAGGGTAGAGGATGAGTTGCGCGTTCGGCAGCTTCTGCTGCAGGACGTAGGAGTTCATCGTCGGGATGATGATGTCGTTGCTGCCCTGCACGATCAGCGTGGGAACGCGTATATCCTTCAGGTGGTCCTGGACGCTCTCGCCGCCAGCGATGTAGTTGCCGATCGCTTCGCGCTGTCGGGCAGCGGCCTCTTCGCTGACCTCGGGATCACGGTCCGTGCGACGAAGCTTGCGTTCCAGGAATGCGAGCCCAGCGGCCTGACCGGCAGCGGACGGCGAGAAGTGAACCGCGAGCCAGAGATGCTCCGCCGGATCGTAGGTGCCGGCAAAGATCTCTGCGGATTTGCTGGTGGACATGTCGGCACCGCGCGGCCCGGTGCCGACAAGAACGAGCCGGCGGACGAGATCGGCAGCCTGCACGGCGATTTCCTGCGCGACCATGCCGCCGATGGAAAAGCCCAGTACATCCACCTTGGTCAGTCCTAGGGCCCTGATGAAGGCGATGGCGTTGGCGCCCATCTCCGGAAAGCTCGTCGGCACTTGGCCTGAGCTGCTCGCAACGCCGGCGTTGTCAAACAAGATAACTTCTCGGTTCTTGGCCAGGCCGTCGGTGACGGCCGGATCCCAATAATCCATCGTCCCGCGAAAATGCTGATTGAAGATCAGCGGCACGCCCCCGGTCTTACCGAAGCGGCGATAGGCGAAACCGATGCCGTTGGCCTCGACGAACTGGGTTGGCGCAGTCTGGTGCGTGTGGGTTGTCATGGCGGTGCCCTCTGGATTGGCCGTCATTGCGGCGCGCTGTGCGTTGGCTCCCGATCAGCCTGCAGTCTTGCCGCCGTCGACCGCCACATCTGGCCGATCACGAAGGACGCGGTATCGGCGGCAAAGAACAAGATCGCGCGCGGGCGATCTCGTCGGGCTGACCAATCCGGCCGAGCGCGAAGCTCGCCGACCAACGCCTCTCCGGCATTTTGCGTGCGGCACGAAACCACGACCCGGTTGCCTGCCTTCGCGAATGCAAGCGCCGCAGCGCGGCCGAGCCGGTTAATCCTCCGGTGATCCAATGCGACAGGCGCGCTCATGGTCTTTCCTCAGCATGCTTCGTTTAGAGCGCCGACGCATTGCGGCGACACTGGCTCGCGGGTCTACCCAGCTGATTGCTAGTCGCTCTCGTGAGCAGGGAACTTGAGCGCTCATTGCAGGACGGAAAAAGACTTAATAAGCTTGAGGGCATACTTTTCAGGCATGGCTTTCATGGAGCTACGCCATCTTCGGTATTTCGTGGTGGTGGCCGAGGAAGGCAGCCTGACGGTGGCGGCGGAGCGAAGGCTTCATACGGCCCAGCGCTCGCTCAGCCGCCAGATCCGAGATTTGGAATACGAGGTCGGCGCACAACTGCTTGTGCGCAGCGCGCGCGGCGTCGAACTGACCCAGTCCGGCCGTGTGTTTCTCGATCATGTCCGGCTGGCGCTGGTGCAAGTCGAGGCCGCTATCGAAGCTGCGCGGCGGGCTGTTGGGCCAACCAAGCCGATACTGGCTCTTGGGTTTCTGACAGGGCTAGAGATGGACTGGCTTGCCGACGCCATGCGTCTCCTGCGCGACGAGCTGCCCAACATCGAGGTCTCGGTCTCCAGCCAGCATTCTCGGGATCTCGCCCAGGATCTGCTGAGAGGAAAGCTCGACCTCGCCTTCATGCGCCCGTCAGCAGACACGCCCGATCTCGAGTATGACGTCATCGTCAAGGAGCCGTTGATCGTTGTGGTGCCGAGCGATGATCGCCTGGCAGCGCACCAGGTGATCGCGCCTCAGGACATTGCAGGCGAGACATTCATCGGCATGTCGAGCACCGCCCCTTTGCTCAGAACGGTCGTCGAGGAATACCTGGAGCGAATGGGTATTGATCTGAAGCCGGCGCACAGAATCGACAACTTGACGATGGCGATGTCCCTGGTCGCTTCCACGAGAGGTGTGGCGCTGTTGCCGGCCTACGCGAAGAACTTCCTGCCATGGGCTGTGACGAGCCGACCGCTTGGCGGCGAAGTACCGACGGTCGACCTCGTGGTCGGCTACCACAGAGCCAATACTTCGCCGATCCTCAAAACCTTCCTTTCGCGACTCGGCCAACTCAATAAGCGAGCTCAGCGACTTTCTTGATTGCGTCCCGATGGTCTCAGTGGCAGCAGTCGCACATCAGATCGTCACCACGATCTTGCCGATCTGCTCGCTTGTTTCGGGAGAGCGATGGGTGTCAACGATCTTGTCGAATGGAAACATCTTGGTGATCGTCGGTTTGAGATCGCCAGAGGCGACACCCTCGCCGACAAAAGTCTTGAGCGCGTTGAGCTTGCTGTCATCCTCGTCGCAGCTGTCAGACCAAAGCCGCGAATACTCAAGTTGCATCCCAGCAGCGGCAGGATCGGAAGTGTCGCTTTTGCGCCAGCAAGCGCGCCATAGCCACTCAGGCTGCCGCCACTCGCGGTTGCCTCAACCAGTTGGGCGAAGCCCGGGCCTGCTACGGAATCGAACGCGACCGCGGCACTCTTGCCGCCGGTTATCCGCTTCACCTCCTTCGAGATAACCTGCTCCTGCGTCGCGATGACGTGCGCGGCGCCTCGCGCGAGCAAAGTCGAGGTCTTAACGGAAGTGCGGGTCAATGCGACAGGCGTGGCGCCGACTATTCGTGCTATCTGCAACGTCGCCAGGCCCACGCTGCTTCACGCCGCGGAGACCAACACGACTTGGCCCAAAGCAAGCTGGCCAAGTCGATCAGTAGGCGGTAGCAACTGCGACCCAAGTCATCTAATCAGGCCCCAAGACATGCTCGAGCATTGCGAAGAACTGCTGTCCCCCGCCCCGGCACGCGCGGACGCACCAGGTAGGGTGGCAGGGACAAGTAGTCGCGCACTTCGCTGCGTCGTAGCTTCGGCGGACATCCACCTCACCGCTGGAACTGACAAATCCGGCGCCGTGTATCGACACATCTGCATCGGAAGTGGTCCAAGCTTGGATGATTTGGACCGGCCGAACCAATCAGCCTGCACAGTGGAGCGGCATTCCGCCCTATCGCTGACCGCTCGGATCTTCCCTGACGGCGATGAGGCCCTGCCGGAGGCGCCGCAACAGCGACGTAAGCGTCTCCAATTCATCCGCTGACAGCGGCGCGAACGCGGCACGCAAGGACGTGGCGTTGGAGCCGATCGCTTTCTCGACGATTGCCCGCCCCTTCGACGTCAAGGTCGCAACCAGGTTCCTGCGATCGTCGGTATCCACGGAGGATTTCACCAGGCCGTCGCGCTCAAGACTTACCATCAGTCCGGACACGGTCGCGCGGGTGACTTCCAGCGCCTTCACGATCTCCCTGTGCGGAACGCCGCTGGCCTCGGACGCCCATAACAGCACCAGGATCTGAAAGCGCGCCGGCGTCCCTGCCGAGTCCGCCATCCACCCGGTGATGGCGTTGTCCATCTGCTGCGCCGTCATGCGCAGCGCGAATACCACTTCGAGCGCCGGAAGGCTCCGCCTCGGGAAGCGTTTGCGAAGCGCCTCCATGACAGGGGGCGGCGGTTCCGAAGGAAGCCGGTCGGGTGCGCGCGGCGACATCGGTGTCTCCAGTTAAGGGATTAGTATGGCGCCTAACCATATATGCAGTCAACGCCTGTCAGCCCTGCGGATTTTCCAGGGATGGGCGGTTACGAACCCGTGAGGGGGCTGGACTTTGTTAGGCACCTAACTTAAACTGTATGGCACCTTACAGACCGCTGGGGGAGCTATGTTGCAAACCGAAGATGTCCGCGCTGCCGGGTCTGTTGCATTGAGTGATGCGCCGGCGCGCAACGCCGATGGTCCGTTCTCACGGGACATTCCGCAGGAGACGAAAGAACGACCCGTGCCGCGGGCACAGGTTGAATATGTCGCGGCGGAGAAGCGAGAGGCGCCAGGCAAGAACAGGTGCCGGCGTCCGCTAATGCTGTCGTTCGCTGCGCTGCTGCTCGCGTCGGTCGCAGGTGGCGGCTATGTCTACTGGGACGACAGCAGTCATTTCGAGAGCACCGACGACGCGTTCATCGCCGCGCGCCAGTTCGCAATTGCGCCGAAAGTCTCGGGCTATATCGCGGCGGTTCCGGTCACCGACAATCAGCATGTCCAGGCCGGGCAGGTCATCGCGCGGATCGACGATAGCGACTACCGCACAGCGCTCGCACAGGCGGAAGCACAGGTCGAGGCGGGGCAGGCGAGCATTGCGAACATCGACGCGCAGATCGCCGTGCAGCAGGCGCAGGTGGCCGAGAGCCTGTCTCAGGTGCAGCAACAGCAGGCCAGTCTGACATTCGCGCAGCAGCAGGCGTTGCGTTACTCGAACCTCGCGAAGGACGGCTGGGGCACCATGCAGGATGCCCAGCAGTACACATCGCAGCAGCGCCAGGATGAGGCCGCGGTGCAATCGGCGCACAGCGCGGTTGTCGCGGCGGCGCGGCAGTTGGCGGTGCTGAAGGCACAGCGTGCCAGTGCCGAAGCGAATCTCGCGCAGACGAATGCCCAGCGCGACCAGGCGAAGCTCAATCTGTCCTATACTATCGTAACGGCCGCTCAGCCGGGGCGTGTCGTGCAGCTTTCCGGCGCCGTCGGGCAATACGTGCAGCCGGGCACCGCGGTCGCGATGTTCGTGCCGGACGACATCTGGGTGACGGCGAATTTCAAGGAGACGCAGCTCGATCACATGCGGCCCGGAGACAAGGTGGCTCTGGACATCGACGCCTACCCGGACCGTGCGATCGAGGGGCACGTCGCGAGCGTGCAGCCGGGATCCGGCACCGCCTTCTCGCTGCTGCCGGCGGAGAACGCGACGGGCAATTACGTCAAGATCGTCCAGCGCGTGCCGGTGAAGATCGTGCTCGACAATCCGCCGGCGGACGTGACGCTTGGCCCGGGCATGTCCGTGCTGCCGAGCGTGCGCGTTGATCCGAGCCTGTCGCTTGCCGAGCGTCTGGGGAGGGTGCTGTGAGCCCCGCCGCTGCGCCAGTTTCGGCCGCGTCGCGCACGGGCGCCAACCCATGGCTGATCGCGGTTCTGGTCGCTGGCGCGTCATTCATGGAGGTGCTTGACACCACGATCGCGAATGTCGTGTTGCCTTATATTGCCGGCGGAATGGGCGTCAGCGAGGATGAGGCGTCCTGGGTGGTGACGACGTATCTGGTCGCCAACGCCGTCATCCTGACGGCCAGCTCCCATCTCGCCAAACGGCTCGGTCGAAAGACGTTCTTCCTCATCTGTCTCATGCTGTTCAGCGTCAGCTCGTTGATGTGCGGCATGGCGTGGAGCCTACAATCAATGCTGCTGTTCCGCCTTCTACAGGGCTTCGCAGGTGGCGGCATGGTACCTGTTGCGCAATCGATCCTGGCCGATTCGTTCCCGCCGGCGAAGCGCGGCCAAGCCATGGCGCTGTTCGGTATCGCGGTGGTGGTGGCGCCCGTGGTCGGGCCGACACTCGGCGGCTGGCTCGCGGACAATGTCTCCTGGCGCTGGTGCTTCCTGATCAACGTGCCTGTCGGCGTGCTCGCGACGGCGGCAATCGCGGCGATCCTGCAGGAGCCGCCGGAAGCCGCTGCAGAGCGCAGCGAGTGGCAGCGGCGATCGGGTGGTTTCGATCTGGTCGGCTTCGTGCTGGTGGCGACGTTCCTCGGCGCGCTTGAGGTCGCACTCGACCGCGGGCTGGAAGATGACTGGTTCGGCTCGTCGTTCATCATCGCGGTCGCACTCGTCTCTGTGCTGGCCTTCGTGCTGATGATCCCGTGGGAGATCAGGCACCCTCAACCGGCGGTAGACGTTCGAATGCTGGCCACGCGGCAGTTCAGCGCGAGCTTCCTAGTTATGCTGGCGACGGGCGCCATCCTGATGGGAACCACGCAGTTCCTACCGCAACTGGTGCAGGAGGATTTTGGCTACACGGCCACCTGGGCAGGCATGGTGCTGTCGCCAGGCGGCATCATCATGATGATGATGATGTTTGTGGTGGGACGTCTGTCAACCAAGGTGCAGCCGAAATACCTTATCGTCGCCGGTGCGATCTTCATCGCGCTATCGATGTATGAGCTGACCAATACGTATGCTGATCTAGGCTTCTGGTTCTTTGCGCGCACGCGCATGGTGCTTGGGGTCGGGCTGCCGCTGATCTTCCTGCCGATCATGGCTGCGTCGTATGACGGCGTTCCGTCGGAGAAGACCGACCAGGCCTCGGCACTGATGAATGCGGCGCGGAACACGGGCGGCTCTATCGGCATCTCGATCGTGTCCAACGTGCTGGCGCATCGCGAGCAGTTTCATCAGAGCCGGCTGGTCGAGCATGCGATCCCTTCGAGCGTGCAATATCAGGACACGCTGCAGCAGGTGACGAACTACTTTGTCGGGCAGGGGAGCTCGCTGATCCAGGCACATCAGCAGGCGATTGACTGGATCGGGCAGCAGGTCCAGGCGCAGGCATCGTTCTTCGGCTACGTGGATGCGTTTTGGGTGCTGATGCTGATCTCGCTTGTAGCCGTGCCGCTGGCGCTGGCGCTGCGCAAAGTGAAGCTTGGCGGACCTACCCCCGCGCTACATTGAGGAAAGGTACGGTCGTGATCCGCGGTTCATCGACGTCATCGCTCTGCTTCCGATGCGAGAAAAATCATATATGCCGGGCACACGCCCGCACGAAGGATGCGGCGATCTGACGGTTGAAGAGATAATGGCCGAGCCTATGGTGCGCGAGCTGATGCGAGCGGATCACGTGGACCCGGTGGCGTTCGAGGCATTGCTGCGCTCCATCGCCACGAGCACGCCCCCAGCTCTAGACGCCTAGACCTCATGTTCTCGGTGTGAAGCCGGTGGCCGCGCCTTCGTGCGATAGAGAACGAGGGTTGCTCGGGCAGAGCGTGCCGCGCGGATAGGCGCCGCTTGGATCCTGATGGGGTCTTCGCGTCCGCCATCCCGCTGCCGGAGGGGTAAAGCGTCCGGTTACGTTTGCAACGCATTCCCCGCGAGCTGCAATCGAGCCGTATTTCGCAAGCTCCAGACTGCCGTTTTCTCGCTCCCCAGAGGACGGCCTGATGACGACGTTGTTACCGAGCGATTGGATCGAACATGCATCGGGCTACATGGCATCCGCTTTGTTGCTCGCCAAGTGCATGGGCACGATGCTCGGGTGCGCGTGATCGCCATCGCAGGCAACGTCGCTTTCATATTCTATGCCGCTACCACCGCCATTCGGCCGGTGCTGATTTTTCACAGTATTCTGTTGCTGGTGAACGTCGTGCGCCTCGTGCAGATCGAACTTGCGCGCCGAACCGATCGGGAATTGCTCGATAAACCCGTCACCCGGAGATCCGGGACACGGACACCAGGCAGGCGTTCGGCCTCACGAGCGCTAGCATGACAACGCTTCTCGACAAGCAACGGTCGACGGGCCAGCAACGCCCAGGAGCACGACGAGGCCACATTGGATCAGGTGCGGCCAACACGCGGCAGTCCATCCGCGCCACTACGTGGTGGCGGGAGCAGCCATGCTCGCGCGCCTGTCGTGAGAGCATCTATCGAAACATGTAGCCTCGAGAGACGATCAGATGATCATCACGCATCGATCCCGTCGCGTGAGCCGCGGCACGTTGCCGAGGTCTGGCCGAACTGATGAACGGTAATTGCGTTCCGTTCGGTCCGCTCGAAGGCACCTTCATGGCGGGTGAAGCAACCGCACGGTCGCCGACCAATCCCGCTGCTGGCTCCGGTGATCGCCGCGACCTTTCCCGGTCCCCATCATCGACACAGAGAAGGGTGAACAACGGGAGGGAGTTATCACCCTCCTCGGCCGTTCAGACCTGGAGCAGTTGTTCGACCGTGATCGGAAAGCGACGAACGCGAACCCCGGTTGCGTGCCACACGGCATTGGCGATCGCACCCGCGGTACCCGTGATGCCGATCTCACCAACGCCTTTGATGCCAAGCGCATTCACATGAGAGTCGTGCTCCTCAACCAGGATCGCCTCGAGCGACGGCACGTCGGCGTTAACCGGCACGTGGTACTCCGCCAAGTTCGCATTCATGACTCGCCCTGATCGCTGATCCAGCACGGCCTGTTCATGTAGCGCGAACGAGACCCCCCAGATCATCCCGCCGTAATATTGGCTCCGCACCAGCCGCGGATTGATAATGGTGCCGGCCGCAAAAGCGCCAACGAGGCGCGTCACCCGGATCTGCCCCAGCTCAGGGTCTACCTTCACCTCGGCGAACACCGCTCCATGCGCGTGCATGGACCAGGTATTCTGCGCGGCCGGGTCTGCACCTCCGCTGCCGCGTCCTTCGATTTCGGCCAGGCCAGCGCGGGAGAGAATATCGGCATAGCTCTCGCTTCGGCTCTCGTCGTCACGCCGGAGCAGCCGGCCACCGCGCGCCACTACGCCTGTATTGCCTGCACCGAACAGCGGCGAGCGTTCATCGTCCATGGCCAGGTCGGCCAGCTTGCTGATCGCGTCGCCGCCGGCGTTGTGAATGGCCATGCCGGCAGTTGCGGTGTGACCGGAGCCGCCAGCAATTCCGGCGTCCGGTAGGTCGGAACTGCCGGCCCGGAACTCCAATTGCTCCAGTTCCAGACCCAGGCTGTCGGCGGCGATTTGTGCGAGCGCGGTCCACGCACCTTGCCCCATGTCGTGAGCACCAAGCTCGACCAGGCCGGTACCGTCACGCCGCAGAACCGCCCTGGCCTGACCTTGGAACATGACGGCAGGGAAGAGCGCGGTACCCAGACCCCAGCCGACCAACAGCCCGTTCTCATCTCGCATTTGTCGGGGAGCCAGCGGACGCTCGGCCCAACCAAAGCGTGCGGCGCCTTGCGCGTAGCACTCGCGCAATGCCTTGGAGGAGAACGGTTTGGCAGAGATCGGCTCCACCTCGGCGTAGTTTCTCAGGCGGAAGTCCAGCGGGTCCATGCCTGCCGCCAGCGCCATCTCATCCATCGCGCTTTCCAGTGCGATGCTGCCGGACGCCTCGCCGGGTGCTCGCATAAAGAGAGGCGTGCCCGTGTCCAGCCGCACGGCTTCGGCTGTCGTTGCGATGGCTGGACTGGCGTACAGCGCATGGCTCACCTGGACAGCAGGCTCGAAGAAGTCGTCGAAGGTACTTGTGGCCGTACGCATATGATGGTGGATCGCCGTCAGCCTACCTTCGTCATCGACGCCCAGACGGATTGTTTGGAGCGTTGGCGCCCGATGGCCGACCGGGCCGTACATCTGGTCCCGGCGCAACACCAGCTTCACCGGCCGTCCGACTAGGCGGGCAGCCAGGATGCCGAGAACCTGCGGTCCAGACATCAGGCCTTTGGAGCCAAACCCACCACCCAGAAACGGGCTCCGGATATGGATGTTTTCCGGCGGGATTCCGAGCAGACCAGAGATCCGCTCCTGCGCCCAGGCCAGACCTTGGCTCGGCGTATCCACTGTCAGTCGGTTGCCGTCCCATTCGGCCACGATGGCGTGGGGTTCCATGGCATTATGGTACTGGGCGGGGGTCTCGTACACCGCCTCGATCCGGTGCCTTGCTGCCGCCAACCCTGCTTCGACATCGCCGTGATGCGCCTCTGAAGGATATCCAGGCCCGATGACAGGCGGGACAAACGTGGGGCCACCGTCCAGCTCGACGTTCGCCGGTTCCGCGTCGTAGCGCGGTGACAAAAGTGTTGCTCCTTCGGTCGCCACTTCCAGCGTCTCGGCGATCACCACGGCGATCGGCTGACCAGCATAGCGCACCCTGTCGTTCTGCAGCAGGTCCAGACGAAACATGAAGGGGTTCAGCTTCGCGTCTGGATCCAAGGCCAGCGGCGGGCGGTTCGCCGGTGTCATGACCTCGATAACGCCAGGAAGCGCTTTTGCAGCGGAAACATCGAGAAAGGTCACGCGGCCGCGCGCGATGCTGCTCACCGCAAGGACGGCGAACAGCGTACCGGGCGGATGGTTATCCGCCGCATAGCGTGCTTCGCCAGCAACCTTCAGAAGCCCATCGCGACGCGTAAGAGGCTGGCCGACGCTCGCGCCGTGGCGGCGGGGCGCAGTGATGCCGATCTGTTGGGTCTCAGCCATGGAGGGCGCCTCCGGGAATGGGAGCGAAGGGAGAGGCGGGAAGTGCGGGCATGCGATCGGGTGTTCCAGCCGCTGCAAGCGCGAGCGCGCGGATGATGATTCTCCGAGCCAACTCGATCTTGAATTCGTTGTCGCCGGACGGACGGGCCTCCGCCAACGCAGCCTCTGCGGCGCGACGGAAATTCCCAGCATCAGGGCTGGCGCCGGCCAGCGCCGCCTCGGCGGCACTGGCGCGCCAGGGCTTTGCTGCAACGCCGCCCAGCGCCATCCGCGCCTCGGCAATTCTCCCATCCACTATGCGCAAGCACGCTGCCGCGGAGACCACGGCAAAGGCATACGAGGTGCGCTCGCGAAGCTTGAGGTAGCGGGCATGTGCGGCGAACTGTCTCGCCGCTCCCGACAGACGAACGGCCACGACAAGTTCACCTGGCTCCAGTACGCTTTCACGCTCGCGGCGTCTCACCGGGCAGCAAGTGAAATTCGTCCAGCACGATCTCGCGCCGACCCGCCTGCCCCTCTATTTCGACCACGGCATCCAGCGCCGCGAGCGGTACGCAGAAATCAGACGGATGTGTAGCGATGCAGAAATCGCTCCAGCCCAGCACGGCATGCAGCCGGTTTTCGCCGCCGCGAGCATCGCAGCCGGCGCCAGCGTGCCGTTTGTTGCAGGCGCTCGCTGTGTCGTAGAAATGAGCGCAGCGCGTGCGTTGCAACAGGTTGCCGCCAACAGTCGCGGCATTGCGCAACTGAGCGGATGCGCCGGAGAGCAGCGCTTCGGCGACCGCCGGAAAGCACTTTCTGATGCTAGTGTCGTTGGCGAGGTCCGCGTTGCGCACGCCCGCGCCAATACGCACTCCGCCATCCGGCAGACGTTGAATTTGGTCGAAGTCCTGAAAGGCGGCGGATGTCGATCAGCCGCTTCGGGCTGATAACGCCACCCTTCATCAGGTCAAGCAGGTTCGTCCCAGCGGCCAGATAGGCGCTCCCGGGCACCGCGGCCGCCGCGACGGCCTCTGCCACGGTTGCCGGCCGGACGTAGTCGAAGCGGTTCATGCTGCTTCCTTTCGCGTGCCCTGAGCCAGGTTCTGCTGGGCTTCCAACACTGCTTCGGTGATGCCTTGATAGGCGCCGCAGCGGCACAGATTGCCGCTCATGCCTTCGCGCACGCGCTCCGCGTCGTCACCGGCGCCACCTTCCTGGATCAGGCCCACCGCACTCATGATTTGGCCCGGAGTGCAGAAGCCGCATTGCAAGGCATCGTGGTTGATGAAAGCCGCCTGCACAGGATGCGGAACGCCGCCCTGCGCTAGCCCTTCGATTGTCAATACCTGGGCGCCATCGTGGCTAACGGCCAATACCAAACAGGAATTGATCCGACGTCCGTCAAGCAAGACCGTACACGCACCGCACTGGCCTCGATCGCAACCTTTCTTGGTACCAGTCAGGTCCAGGCGTTCGCGCAGCAGATCCAGAAGCGTGACCCGGGGATCCTCCAACACGACGTTGCGTTGCACTCCGTTGACGGTCAGGGAGATTGACAAACTCATGCGGTGCTCCGATGTGTGCGGTTCCGAGACGTGTGACGGGAGGAGTTCGACTGCCTATCCCTGGCGCACCGGGAAGAGAATATGGAGGGTGCCTCCGTTTACAAGGAGCCAGTGACCACAAATCGAAAGCCACGGGCTGACGCCGTTCGCAATCGCGAACGTGTGTTGGAATCGGCCAAGGTGGTGTTCAGCCGGGGCGGACCGGAGGCAAGCCTGGAGGCCGTGGCAAGATACGCCGGTGTCGGGATCGGCACGCTGTACCGGCATTTCCCGACCAGAGAGGCGCTATACGAGGCAGTCTATCGGCGCGAAGTGGACCAGCTCGTTGAGCTCGCCAGGCAACTCGAGACGCAGGCGACTCCGGTCGAGGCGTTACGCCGGTGGATGCAGGCTGGCGTGGAATTCATGGCGACGAAGAAGGGAATGGCGACTGCGCTCGCTCTGGCTGCGAGCAGTTCTTCGGATCTCCTTGCCTACTCGCTCGACCGGTTGACCAAGGCTCTGGGGGAATTGCTGCAGCGGGCCGTCGCAGCGGGAGAGCTTTGTGCCGACATCGATCCCGAGGATCTGCTGCGCGCTCTAGTGGGTATGTGCTACGCCCAGGACCGACCCGGTTGGCAGGCCAAGGTGCTGCATTTGGTTGATATCTTCATCGAGGGCTTACGTCAGACGCCCAACAAGTTGATGGATCGAACGGCTCGTGGCGCTGCGCGCAGAACGAGTGGATGACTTGGTAAGCCGCGTTCGCACCCCTGAGCGTCGCAGCTGATTTCGTGTTGCAACTATAATGTGCCGCGCCAACGTGCCTTCGCGACTTATGCAGCGGTCCGCCGTCTACCGACCGGTTGCAAGCGATCCTGCAAGGCTATGGCAATCTCCGCCGCCTTGATCGGCCACGAAACCACTTCGGAAATGCCGGCGCGAGCCAGCGTCATGGCGCTAAATGCGTCGTTCGACGAAGATGCCAGCAGGATCATCAGATCGGGGGACGCGTTGCGGAGCGCCGTGGTCAGCTCCAGGACGGAATCCGGCGGCCAGGCATGTCCCACCACCGCGACGTCGAACCGTTCTGGCGATGCCAGGTACGCGGCGCGCGCATCCGCGATACGCGTGAACCCGACGGGTTCGTAGCCCAGCGCCGCAAGCAGCTCTTCGTCTCGCAGCAGGCGGTCGGCGTCGGTCTCCAGCACCAGCACAGTCTCGCCATGCCCCAAGCAGAAATTAGCGGCTGCGGCGCCGGAGCACGTTGCGGTGGCGTTGATAACGGGCAGCCAGATTTCGAATCGGCTGCCGTCGTTCGGCGCACTTTCCACGTGGATGGCGCCGGCATGGTCGCGCACAATCTCCCGCGTGGTTGCCAGGCCGAGGCCATTACCATTGGCACGCGTGGTGAAGAATTCGTCGAAGATGTGATCGAGCACGGCATCGTCGATGCCGCTGCCGCTGTCGCCGACAACGATGCGCACGAACCGGCCGGGCGGCAGGGAGCCGTGGCTCAGCGAACGTGGCGCCACGAGTTCCTCCGGCGCGATCCGCAATTCGATCCGGCCGCTATGATCCATCGCCTGGGCGGCGTTGTTGCAAAGGTTCAGGACCACTTGCAGCAGTTGCGCGTGCACTCCGGATATGACCATTGCAGCCGCTGGCTCGACCACGGCAAGCTCGACCGCTGCGGGCAGCGACGCTCGCAGCAGGGAGGTTGCCTCGGCGATCACCGCATGCAAGTCCACCGGCCGCGGCCGCGCATTGCGGCGGCCGGCAAACGTCAAAATCTCGTCGACCAATTCGCGCGCCCGTTCACCGGCGCGGCGAATCTCCTCCATGGTGCATGACGACGCTGAATGTTCGTCTGCCATCTCGGTGTAGCCGAGAATGGCGCCAATGATATTGTTGAAGTTGTGGGCGATGCCACTGGCCAGCGCACCCACCGTCTCCAACCGGCGTGCCTGTTGCAAACGCGCCTCCAGCCGCGACCGCTCTCTCTCCAGAGCCCGCCTGCCGTGTGCGTTGGCTACGATATCGAGCGCCATGCGCATCAAGCCCAGCTCGCCCTCACGCATAATCCAGCTGGCGCGCGTCACAGCATCAAAGCCGAGCAATACGGTGGTGCCATCGGCACCCCTGGCCGCGACGCAGGCCCAGGCCTGCAAGCCCGCGGTGGCGAGTGCATTGCGGGCGGCGCCGGACCGCAGGGGCCAGACCCGCGCGGCACGCACGATTCCGCCGAACTGCGGATAGTCATGCCGTACAAGCGCCAACGCACCCTCCGGCCAGCCGGCGGTAAATCCAATCCCCGGCGCACTCCATTGGCGCACCTCTGTTGGCGGATCGCCCGCAATGAAATACGCCCTCTCGGCACTGACGCAGCGGGCCATTTCCTCCAGGGCCATATCGATCGTGGCGTCGAGTTCCCTGCCGCGGGCGGTTACGAACCGCATTGAGACCGCGGCGAGCACATGCTCGAACGCCGCGCGTCGCCGCATGGCGCGGCTACGCTGCCGAAGCTGCCAGCCGGCGGCAAACAGCATTCCGACCAGGCACAGCGACGTAAGATAAAGCACGATCCGAGAGCGTTGTGCGGCGATGCGCAACGCGTGCTGCCGCGCCAGGATGATGGCGCGCACGGCGATCTGGTCCGCCTTGCTCGGCGCCGCGCATACCAATCGGATGATGCCGTCGGCCCCGGGGAGCAGATCGTGCAGCAGCCGCCCATGGGCCAGCAGTGCCGCGACGGGGGTCGAGGCATCAGTGGGGGGCACGAACAGCGCCAGCCGGTCCAGCCACGTCTGCACCGCCGCCGCAGCGTCGGGGGACGTGTCGAGTGTCAGACGCTGCATGGCCGTGGCGAGCATGCTAACCGTCCTGGCCAGCGCACTATCCTGGCCTGGCATGGTCAGGCTGCTGCTGAACATCGTGAAGTAAGCCAACGAATTTCGCAGCAATGCATTGGTGCTCTTGAATTGCTCGACTTGGTCTTCCTGCCGAGTAAGCGATCCAACCAGGCGATCGATGGCGGCGTCTGCCGCTTCATCCCCCGCCATGCTGACGCGCAGTGCGCCAACCAACGCATCCAGCGTATCCGTCTCCCGCACCACGGGGTCGTAATTGCGCAGCAGGCCGGCGCGCGCGCTCAGCACATCGCGATGCAGCGCAGCGTCGGTCTGGGCAATGCCGTCGAGTTCGTCCAGCGCGCGATTGAAACGGGCGGCGCCCGAATTCATGTCGTCCAGCGACAACCAGGTAACGAACGCGACCAGCACCGGCGCGGTCAGCAGGCCGGCGATCAGCTTCATGGCGGCGCCTTCACCGTAACGCCGCGGAACTTGCCGGTCAGCGTGCGCAGGAATGCGACGATGGATTCGACCTCGTCGGCGGACAGCGATTGATCGAGCTGCGCGCTCGCCATTTTGCGTACGGCATCGTCCAGCGTCGGGGAACTGCCGTCCTGGAAATAGGGTGCCAGCGTCGCGACATTGCGCAGGCTGGGTACGCGCAGGATTTCCGGCTGTGGTGCGGCCAGCGGGTGAAAAATGCCGTGCCGCTCAAACAAATTGCCGCCAATGTTCACGCCCTGATGGCAGGAGATACAGCCCAGAGACTGGAACAGTTGGTAGCCGCGATGTTCTTCCGAGGTGAGTGCCGCGGTGTCGCCCTTCAGGAATTGGTCGAAGCGGCTGTCGGGCGTAACCAGCGAGCGCTCGTATGTCGCCAGCGCGTCGAGCAAGCTTTCCCGGTCCGGTCCGCGCCCGTATGCCGCACGGAACCGCTGCACCGATTGAGGGTCGGCCCGCAGCTTCGTCAACGCCTCATTAATGCTGGTTGTCGTGTGGGCGGGATTTTCCAGTGAAGCTTCCGCCTGCGCCTGCAATGTGTGAAAATTCCCTTCCCAGTTCAGCCGGAAGCTCAACCCTGCGTTGAACACCGACAGCACGGTGAACGGCAGCTTCGTACCGTTTTGCCCCGTGATGCGCCGTTTGTCGTCGGCACCATTGGTGTGCACGTCGTGGCAAGAGGCACAGGACGACGACCCGCCATGCGAAAGACGCTGGTCGCGGAACAAACTCTCGCCGAGCGCGAGCTTGCGCGGATCGGCGGCGGGCGGCTGCGGGATCGGGGTGATCGGCTGCACCGCGGCGGCGGTCGCGGACGCGGGCAGCAGCGGCGCGAACGGAGCCTGCGCCGTCGCGCCGCGCATCGCCAGGCATAGCAGTAGGCAAAGCCAGAACGCGTGGCCGGCCGAACAGCGACGGACTAGGTCGACCTGTAATTCCGCCGCGTCACTGATGCGAACAATCCAGGCAGTGCGCAGGTTCATGGGCTGGCCTGGCCGCCCTCCTCGGCGCACGGACGCTGGCGAACCAGAGTTTCGAATTGCCAAGGCGATTGCTCTGCTGGCGCCACGATCGCTTGCTCCGCGGGCTCGGACCGATCGCTCGCGTCGTCGAAGAATGGATATATGGCAAAGGCGTAGGCCGCGAACCCATCGAGCATGGTCTGCCACAGCCACGATAGGACGGCTTGCAATCGACTCGATCGCGCAGGCGCAGGGAGCGGGGAGTTCTGCGGGGCACGCCACTGCCCTGTTGGTAGGCCGAATATTTCGGTGATCGGATCGCGTGGCTCCTGCAAATCGGTATCTTCGCGCCATGGGTTGCGCGGCATTGGCCTCTCCATCGCTTGATCAGCGCAGAGAGCGTGCGATCGCGAGATTGCCGTGACATTCCAGTACGCATGAAGTTGGCTACGACTGTAACGGGTCGCGAATGCCGTGCTGAACACGTTCCACTTGGGGCATAAACACGTAGCCAACGCCGCGCTCGGTGCAAATCAGCCGTGGTGTACTGGGGTCTGGCTCCAGCTTGCGTCGCAGGCGCAGGATCTGCACGTCGATGCTACGATCGAACACATCCTCGTGGATACGGGTTGCCTGCAGCAGGTGCTCCCGACTGAGGGGGCGTTGCGGTGCATCGAGAAAGGCGGTGAGCAAGCTGTATTCGCCCTTGGTCAGCGCGACCGGGGTGCCGCTCGGATCGGTTAACTGGCGCGTGCGGCGATCCAGCAACCAACCTGCAAAGCGATAGCGGCCTTGCTCTACGTCTCGGTGTGAGGCAGCGCGCCCTAGTTCGTTTCGCCGCAGCACCGCCCGGATGCGCGCGAGCAATTCGCGCAGCCCGAAGGGTTTGATCACGTAATCGTCAGCGCCCAGCTCCAGCCCCACGACCCGGTCGATCTCGTCGCGACGATGGCCGGTTGTGATAATGACCGGCACATCAGATCGGGCGCGAAGCTCGCGCAGCAGGTCTAGTCCATCGTCCTGCCCCAGGCGGAGGTCTAGAATTACCAGGCTAGGCTCGCCGCGCGCGATCTGGCGTGCCACCTCCTGCCGGCCTGTGCCGCGCTGGACGCACATGTTGTGTTGCTCCAGGTAGTTCACCAGCATCTGTTGCATTGACGGGTCGTCGTCGACCACCAGGACGGAGGCTGGTCGCCCCGGGAGACCGGGGGTGCCTGAATAACCGTCCAGCAGGGCGGGATCGACGGAGTACGCGGGGTTGGCGAGCATCGGCGGGATCTCCACATGATGGTCCGTCCTCCCATGGACGTCGGGCCGCGCCGTTACTGCGGGCCGATGGCTTTTGTGTTGTCCATCCGCGGGACAGTAATGTCGGACCCGCTGCATGCGGGTACTCCGGCGAAAGACACGAGCACTATCACTCAGCGCAACACATGGGGCAGTTGGGTGCTCACCATCCAGGCCGAAAACTGCTCATGATTTGTTCAGCTCAATTGGCGGCATCAGGACGTCCGAATATCGGCCCTGCACGATAACGTGAAGCGTGTAGCCCGCAGCGGCTGTCGGGCTTGCGGGGCGCCTCCGCGTGGTTGGAGCCTTGAATGGGGCTGCGTACAATATCGGCCGCCGCGTATTAATATGAGGCAGTGTAGACCACGATGGCTGCCCTCGGAACTTTGCCATGCTGACGCGGGCAGATTTTGACCTCGCTGTAAGGGACGCGCTGCGCCAGTATGCACGCGCTGACCTGCTGCTGCGCAGTCCTCTGATGGGGCTACGGACTATATCGGGACACGGATCGAAAACCGCGGACGTCGTGCATCTGCAAAGGGCATTGTCTGACGCCGCTGAAGCAATATTTGTCAACGAACGCGATCAGAAGCTGCTCCGTGTGCTGGAGCTGACATATTTCCGTTCGCGCCGAAACAACAGGCCGTGGCCGAGCGGCTGGGGCTTTCCTTCAGTACCTATCGTCGTCATTTGACAACGGGGGTCGAAAGACTCTCCGAATGGCTTTGGCGGCAGGAACAGGAACCGCCGCACAGCGATGAGGGATCGGGCGGTTCAGATGTACCGCTCGCTTCCGCTGATGCAGCCGCGCGGCCGCGGCTGTCTGTGGTCGTGCTCCCATTCCTGAACCTGTCCCAGGACTCGAGCCTCGAGTACTTGGTGGACGGCATCGTGGACAGCTTGCTTACAGACCTGTCCCGCTCCTTGCCGGGCAGCTTCGTTGTCTCGCGCTCGACAGCCTTCACCTATAAGGGCCGTCAGGTCCCAACGCGACAAATCGGCGAGGAACTCCGGGTGCGTTACGTCTTGGAAGGCAGCGTGCTGGCCGATGCGGGTCGGGTGCGGGTCAATGCGCAGCTGGTCGATGCGGAGTCGGACGAACACCTGTGGGCCGAGCGCTTCGACAAAGAGCGTCGGGACATCTTGCAGGTGCAGGATGAAATCGTCGCGCGACTTGCGCGCACGGTCGGCGTCGAGATGATGCGGAACGAAGGTCGACGCAGTCAGTCACGGACTGGTGGGTGCGATGACGCGCTGGATATGGTGATGCGCGGGAACGCCGTGGCGACCGACCTGAGCCGGAAGGAGAGCGCAGTTGAGGCAGTGGCCCTGTTCACGCGCGCGTTGGAGCTCGAGCCCAGCAATGTGGATGCCATCGTCGGCATTGCCTCTACCCGCATCTTCCAGATCCTGAATCAGTTCCAGACCGTCGGGCGCGAAACCTTGCTGGAGGAAGCCACGTCGCTGATCTCGCGGGCGATGGGCCTGGCAACGGACCATATTGGCGTCATGAAGGCGCGTGCCGTGTTGCTGCGCGCCCGCGGACGATTTGCAGACGCGATCATCGCTGATATGTCGGTGATTGCGCTCAATCCTGGCGAGCCGACTGCATATCGTGAATTGGGGCTGAACAACCTGTATCTAGGGCGGCCGCGGGACGCCGTGGACTGGTTCCGCCGCGCGGACACGATCGCACCGCGCGATCGCGCCCGTTGGACATGGCTTCAGGGACTGGGCCGGGCCCTGATGCACTTGGGCCGGGACAGCGAGGCCGCTGAGGCCTTGCGGCTCGCGGTACACAGTAATCCGCATTTGTCGCGGGATCGGGCCTTCCTTGCGGCTGCGGAGGCATTGCTCGGCAACATCGATGACGCCAGGCGACACTTGGCGAAGTACGACGAGGTTGATCCCGGCATGACAATCCAGCGCTTTGCCGAGGATCGAAGTTCGGTTCCGGTGGAGGCTGTGAGTCCCTCCTATCTGCTTGGTCAGGAGCGTATTCTGGAAGGACTGCGCCGCGCTGGCATGCCGGAGCGATAACATCCCAGCCCAGCGGTCGTACAAGCAGTTGCGCGAGGCCCGATGTATTTGCTGATGAGCACCTTTCATTTGGCGCCTTGGCTGACGCTACTCTCTTGCCGACGAGCTGATGCCGGCCGGTCTTGATCCGTGCTGGCCAGCTCCCGATCAAGGTTCTTCGTGCGCCGACCCCTGCTTGAGTGAGCCGACGCCAAGCGAACCATCCGAACACGGCTGTGATGATTCCACCGCCTCGGTTGCGCCCACCTCAGTTCCGCCTTCGTCCGCCGAGCCGCTGGCGGGCGATGACGCCACTTCTCCGGCGGCGACATTCTCAAGGAACGTCGCCGATGGCACGAAAAACAGCGTGCCGGTGACGGCGCGGCTGTAGTCCAACAATCGGTCGTAGTTACCTGGCGGTCGGCCTACGAACATGTTCACCAGCATCTGTTCGATCCTCTGCGGGGAACGCGCATAGCCGATGAAATAGGTGCCGAACTCCCCCTTTCCCACGTCGCCGAACGGCATGTTGTCCCGCAAAATCTCCACTTGCTGTCCGTCCTCCGCGATGGTGGTCAAGGCGTTATGAGCCCAGGTCGGTTTCACCGCATCGTCCAGTTCAATGTCGGACAGCTTGGTTCGACCGATGATTCTCTCTTGCGTCTCGACCGGCAGCGCATTCCACGCTTCCAGATCATGCAGATACTTCTGCACGATCACGTAGCTTCCGCCGGCAAACACCGCATCCTCTTCGCCGATGATGGTCGCATCGATGGCTGCCTGTTCTGTGGGATTCTCCGTCCCATCAACGAAACCGATCAGATCGCGGTCATCGAAGTAGGTGAACCCATGCACCTCGTCCACCCTGGAAACTGCGCCGCCGAGTTGGGATATGATCTGGGTCGCCAGTTCGAAGCACAGATCCATACGCGTGGCACGGATATGAAAGAGGACGTCGCCCGGCGTGGAGACAGCGTGATGTCGCCCGCGGATCTCGCGGAACGGATGCAATTCCTTCGGGCGCGGCGGCCCGAAGAGCCGGTCCCAGGCATCCGAGCCAAACGCCATGACACATGACAGGCGACCCTCGAGGTCACGAAAGCCCACCGCGCGAAGAAGCGCGCCCAGGTCTCCACAAAGCGCCCGCACGGCGGCGCGATCATTCGGCGCCGGGTTGACGGTCACGACCAGAAAAATTGCGGCGCGCGTAAGCTGTGCAACGACCGGCTGCGGAACAACAGATGGCACTCACCGCCCCTTCATTTTCCAGTTTCATCGCATGATGACGGACCACGCGAGATCACGCCACAGGTCGCGGGCTCCCGCGAATTTGGTGCCTAGTTTCTCTGAACTTGAGCCCGCTTGATTACTTGCCTGTATTGTCGGCAGCGATCTCGGCCTCCCCGGGGACGGCGAACCACTCGCACTTTCCCGGTACCTCCTCCGCCGCAGAAGAACCGGTCGCCGCCGTCAAACTCAAGCCCCGACACGCCCATTCCGGGCGGCATCTCGAGCCTCTGTAGCACCTCACCCGTTTCAGGATCGATGCGCCGCACATCGCTCTCGTCACCTTCCCAAGTGCCGTGCCAAAGCTCGCCATCGACCCAGGTCACCCCGGTGACGAAGCGCTTGGACTCGATGGTGCGAAGAATCGCCCCGGTCTGGGGATCAATCTCATGCACCTTCCGGTCCTGCCCCACCCACAGTGTCCCTTCGGCCCACGCCAGTCCCGAGCAATGGCCGCCTTCAGGTGCGGGAATCGTGGCGAGCACACGGCCGGTCTGTGGATCGACCTTCTGGATGCGATCCGTCGCGAGCTGAAACAGGTATTGGCCATCGAAGGCAGTTCCCGCATCCGCGGCGACATCGATCGAACGCACCGCCTTCCCGCTCGCCGGATCGAAGGCGTTCAGCCTGTGATCCGAAGCAAACCAGACGTGCTGACCGTCGAACGTCACGCCATGCACCCGATCGACATTCGGAAACGGTCCGTACTCTCCAAGAATTTCGGCCGCTGATCGATGCATGTTTGGTTCCCGGTTGTGACATCCCACGCGTCCTGGCGCCAAGTTGCCGTCGACAGTGGCCCTCAGAGTGGATTGGGGCCTACGACTTCCCACCTGTGGCGCTCGTAGAGTCTGGTGCGTTCGTCGTCATCGATCGGGCGGCGCTCCGCGAGCGCCTCGATGACGCCGCCTGCACCGGCCGGAGTATACAGAAACAGCACGCGCCCAGTTTCATTGCCCGTGTTCTTCCAGGCGTGTGGGATATCGCGGGGCATGAACGCGCAGGTGCCGGGCCCGCCGACCGAGATCTCGTCGCCGATCTTGAAGGTGAATTCGCCGGCGAGCACCCAGGCGACCTCATCGCTGTCATGGTGCAAATGGTTCAGGCTCGCGGTGCCGGCGGGCAACGTCTCCTCGAACATCATGATGCTCTCACCGGTTTCCCGCCCCAGCAGCTTCAGCGCGAAGAAGCGCCCGGGTGTCGGTGAGTCGAAATGCTTCCCGCCGCCGGTGGGAACCACAAAACCCTTTGCTGTGCTCACGTCCGTGTCCTCCCTGTGCCGTCAGCAGGATAGGCTTCGGTCATCGGATAGTCACACCGATCGGATAGTCACACCAACAGGGGCGCAGGGAGTAACAACATCGTCGCGAATCCCGGCACCGGCGGGGTCATCCAGCGCCGCGCGCGCCCACAGCCGAACGACTGCACCTTGCCGGCTGCCGCAAGGCCCTCGAGTGCACGCTGCACGCTGCGCTGGCTGGCGCCAAGTGCGAGCGCCATGGCCGAGCTCGACCACGACTTGCCGTCGGCCAACAAGGCAAGCACCGCCGCGTGCTGCTCTTCAACCGGTCGCGCCAGCACGGCGACCTGGTGCGCGCGGCACGGCGACAGCGCGAACCCTCGCCGCGTCGCGCTCACGTCGGCCAGCGTCCGCAGCACTGCCCGAAGCCGCCCCACCTCGACGCGCAACCGCGCGCGATGCGATTCATCGGCGAACTTTGCATGGAAAGCCCGTGCGATGAGTGTCTCCCGCGGCACGTCATCGGGCCATGCTTCGCCCAGCGCGCGCGCCAGCGCGAACAACACCGGCCGCCTCGCGAGCGAGACCACCTTGCGCGCATCACGCACGACATAGCGGCACGCGTCCACGACCAGGACCTTCGACGCCAGCAGCGCTTCAACTGCGTCGAGCAGCAAGACCCGCTCCGCGCCGTGCGCGATCAGGCGCGCGACCGGCGTGTTCAGGGCAAGGGATGCGCATTCGACCTCCGCCGTCAGCGCCGGGATAGCTGCATGGCGGGCGGCGGCTTCGGCGCGCGCGAGCGCAGCGCGTGCCAGCTTCGCGCGCAGCCGTCGCATTGCGATCCCCGCGACAACCAGTTCATGCGCGGCCTGCAACGCCGGCGGAAAAGGCGCGGGGTCAAGCAGGACCAGCCTGCTCTCGGCTTCATCGAGGCGCCCGGTCAGCAGCAGATATCGTATCTCGAGATGCCGCGCGTGCGCGGCGTTCGCCAGCTCACCATGCGCTTCCAGCGTTGTCCGCGCGGCCTGGAGCCCCTTGGCGGGCCAGCCGAGGTCGCGCGTGACGAGAGCGATCTCTGCCTCGGCAACGGCACACCTCGCACGCGCCACGCCCTCCTCCGGACCGAAGGCCCGCCCCGCAGCGCGCAGAAGCGCCTTCGCGCGCGCGAGATCGCCGAGCTGCGCCATGGCGATGCCGCGAAGCGCGAGCGCGGACGGGTC
Source organism: uncultured Alphaproteobacteria bacterium (assembly GCA_963758595.1). Lineage (GTDB taxonomy): Bacteria > Pseudomonadota > Alphaproteobacteria > Acetobacterales > Acetobacteraceae > JAMXLO01. Next base: position 358,625 of record CAVWWB010000011.1, on the reverse strand, counting down.
ATCCCGCAGCGCGACCCGGTTCAATGCGCCAATCGGATCACCCGCCGCGAGCGCCCGCGCTGCGGCGGTAATCAGCGGATCCATCGATCCCGGCGCCGTCTCAGGTTCAGCTTCACTGATGATTCGAGCATTCCCATAGATTTAAACCATTGGACACGCGAACGCCGGAAAGCTAGCGCACCCTGCGCGCTCATCCCGCTCCAGCGCTAACATGTTCCACTGAACGCGCGCGCTGCGTACGTGCGGCGGCACTCGACCTGGTGCCAGCTACGGGCGCATACAAGCGTCCGCCATTCGGCGCTCGATTGGATCGCAATCGAAGCACACAGGGGACATCAATGAAGCAACCCAACCGGATCAAATCCGCCATGCGCGCCGGCCGCAAGGCGCACGGCTATAACCTTTCCTTCCCATCCCCTTGGGTGATCGACATCCTGGGGAAGCTCGACTTCGATTTCGTCTTCATCGATGGCGAGCATGGGCCATTCGGTCTGGACCAGCTTGAGGACCTCTGCCGGACTGCCGAACGCCACAACCTCACCACCATGGCCCGTGTGCCGGACATCGGCTCATCGACGATCCTGCGCTATCTCGATCGTGGCATCATGGGGATACTGGGCCCGCACATCGCCACCGAGGCGGACGCTCGCCAGCTCGCGCGCGCCTGTTACTTCGGCCCGCTTGGCGAGCGGTCGTTTGGGGCGAACCGAGGCACCGATTACAATGCTGGTATCCCCGACAAGGCGGCGTACTATCGGGAGGCAAACGAACAGATGCTGGTGTGCGCTCTACTGGAAGATGTCGCCGTGCTGAACAACCTCGACGCCATTCTCTCGGTGCCCGGCATCGACCTGTACAGCATCGGCCCAAACGACTTTGCCCAAAGCCTTGGCTATCCCGGCCAGCCAGACCATCCGGAAGTCGTCAAGACGATGCAGGACCTCACACATCGCATCCACCAGGCAGGACGCACGATGCAGGCGGACGTCATGCAAGGGGCGTGGGTCAGCGACATGCTGCTTGAAGCCGGCCGTCGTATTCTATCGTAGCGGGCGCAAGGTGGTGGAGGCTCTCTGCTGCCTCCACCATGCTCGCTGCTTCTATTCGGCGGCCAGGTTCGGGGTGAACTCCGGCGCCAATCCCTTGTGGCCGGTCAATCTCTCGCCTTCCTGGTACATCTCGAAAGCCCGCTTCTTCAACGCCGGAAGGACCTCGGCGATCTTGTCCTGGTCCAGATCGGCGGCGACGCCCGGGTAACCGGCCCGCTCGATCATCGCGCCGAGTTTGCGGTTCTCGAGCTGCTCGAAGGTCCACTCCAGCGGATCGTCGATGACGGTCAAGTCCCAGTTGATCCGGTGGTTCTTGTTGCGCGGACCATAGTGGTAATGCGCGCCGTTCCAGAAACAGTCGAACGCCAGAAGCTCGGTTTCCTCCACGTATGACTTGCCTTTGGCACCGCCGATATCGCCAAGCACGTGAACCGCAAGGCCGCCATCGCCATTCTTCAGCCGCCGCATCTCCAGGCCGAAGCGGATGTTGCCGGCTTCGAAAATTTCCGTGCCGCGGTTGTGCTTCACGGTATTCCGCTTGCTGAGGAACGTGTCCCTGGCACAGGCTTCCACATCGGGCAGGATCCGGCGTACCGCGGCAACATTGGTTTCCGCCGCGATCTCCTTGTATCCGGCCCGCTCCAGCATTTGTGGCAGTTTGCGGTGCAGCACGCGGATGGTCCAACCGATCGGATTGCCGTCGGTGATCGGGTCCATTCGGCAATGCACGCCCATGCCGCCGCCCACGCGGCCGGGGGTCGTGAGTGCGGGATTCTCCGGGCCGTAGACGTAACTTCGCTCGAGATCGAAGCAGTTGAAGCGAAGCAGCGAGATCTCCTTGCCGCCAACCTCGGCGAGCACGTCGATGGATGCGCCCTGATCGGTATGATCCTCGACGTTGGCATCCCACAGTTGCTGTCTGACCACGAAGGCCAGGGGATCGGCGGCAAATCTGGTTCCTTGCGATTGTGGCATATTGGGACGCTCCTGTTAGCGTGAATTGTGCCAACGTATGGGACAAAACGGGTCGGTCGCAAGGGTGGCAGGTTGCGCGGACCCCTTCGGCCCAATCCGCTACCATCCGAATCACGCCACACTTGTCACTCCCACGCTGCACACCCCGGTGCTAACTCCATCGCGCAACCACCATCCAGAACGTTGAGCGAGAATGGGGCAATCATGGCGACGCATTCGATTGGGACACGCGAACAGTGGCTGGCAGCGCGGCTCGATCTGCTGGACGCGGAGAAAGAACTGACCCGGCGCAGCGACGAGCTGGCGCGGCGACGGCAGGAGCTGCCGTGGGTCCGGATCGACAAGTCGTACCGGTTCGAAACCGATGAAGGGAGCGCCTCGCTGGCAGACCTGTTCGCAGGACGCTCGCAACTCCTCGTCTATCACTTCATGTTCGGGCTCGACTTCGCGGCAGGCTGTCCGTCCTGTTCGGCGATTGCGGACGGCTTCAATGGTTTTGTCGAGCATCTGGCCAACCACGACGTGATGCTTTGGGCGGTGTCGCGTGCGCCACTTGCGAAACTGCAGGCGTACAAGCGACGGTTGGGATGGACATTTCCCTGGGCGGCCTCTTTCGGTAACGACTTCAACTTCGACTTCAACGTCTCGGTCACCGAGGAGCAGCAGCGCGCGGGGCTGGTTGAATACAACTACCGGCGCAGCGGCCAAGCGACGGATGCCGCATCAGCGCCGGAGCCCGTGACCCGCTTTGCGGCCGCATGCGGCACCGATGCGCCCACGTTCACCCGCGAAAGACCGGGAATGAGTGCGTTCGTGCTGGAAGATGGTGTCGTCTATCACACCTACTCTACCTACGCACGTGGACTGGACGGAATCTGGGGCATGTACCAGTGGCTCGACCGCGCGCCGAAGGGGCGTAACGAGACCGGCGGGGTCTGGTGGCGCCGACACGACGAGTACGACAAATACTGAGCCGGGGTGCGGGCGTGCGGTTGGCGCACCAAGGCCACATTCAGTACCCAATCGTCGCAACCTTCCGCAATTCTTCCGGTGTGCTCGTGCCGAAGCCGAAAAACTCCAGGTAGGCAGGGATCATCTCGAACAGCATGTCGGTGCCAACCTGGATAGCGCACCCCTTTGCCAGCGCGGCCCGCAGCAGCGGCGTGTGCTCTTCCTTCATCACGACTTCCCCGACGAAGCTGGTTGGGGCGATCCTGGAGACATCCATGGGCGGCGGATCGCCCTGCCGCATACCCATCGGCGTCGCATTCACGACAAGGTCGTAGCCGTCCGGATCGTTGGATCCAGTAGAGACATGCAGCGATGGATAATGCTGGCACAAGCGCGCCGCCAAGCTCTCGGCGGAGCTGCTGACGGCATCGTACAGACCGAGACTTGCAATGCCGGCCGCGGCCAACGACGCCGCAATCGCCGACCCGACTCCACCACAGCCAATGACCAGAGCGCTTGCACCGGCGATCCGTCGGCCTTTGCGCTCGACTCCGCGCACAAAGCCGGCCCCATCGAACATGTCGCCCAACAGTGACCCGTCCGGGCGACGCAGAATGGCGTTGCACGCACCAGCAATCTTCGCCGTGACGGTCGTCTCATCCACCAGCCGTGTGGTCGTGACCTTATGCGGCATCGTGACAAGCGCGCCGTGCACGTTGGTTGTGTTGAACAGCGCTTTGAGTACTGCGGGGTAATGCGAGGATTTAACGCCCACCGGCACAACGACGACATCGATCCGCTTGGTCTCGAACCAGGGATTGTAGATCATCGGCGCCTTGAATGATTCGGTCGGATAGCCGAGGTGAACAATCAGCCGCGTCTTGCCGGTGATCATGGTTTCACTCCAGGGCGTGCGCGCGCGGTGGACGCGCTTACAGCATATACGTGGCGCCCGGGCTGTGCCGCGCCTGCGCCGCGGTCCGCACAGAGGCGTTCACGGCACCGAAGCCTGAATACCCGGACCAGCGCTCGACCGCTTCAAAGAAGAACCGGTCATGAAAGGCGTCAGTATACAGGTGACGAAATTCGCCGCTGTCGTCCCGATCGTACAGCAGGCTATGATCCTGCAGTTGGCGCAGAGCGTCTCCATCCAATGCCCACCGGGCAGCTAGATCGTCATAGTAGTTGCTCGGCATTGCCAGCAGCGGCGCGTGCCGAGTTGCGAATTCCCGTGCCGTTCGCGTGATGTCCGGGGTCGCCAGCGCCACGTGGTGCACGCCCGCACCGGCGTACAACGAGACAAATCGTCCGGTCAGTGTGCCGCGGCCTTCCGACGCATTCAGCACGATGCGGACCTTCACGTTCGGGCTGACCAGCGCGCGGCTGTGCACCAGTCCGTACGGGTCCGCCGTATCGAGTTGCGGCTGTGGCATCAGTCCGAAAAGCCCGCGCCAGAACAGCACATGCGAGGCCATGCGCCCGACTGGCAAAGCCAGCACCACATGATCGATCCCTAGCAATGGTGTGGTTTCCGCCGACACGGGCAACATCTCGAAATCATCGTCCCAGAAGCTGTGTTCCCCGGACTCCGGCTGCACGAGGTAGATCAACGTGCCGTCAGGTGCGCGGACCGCAGGGATGCGCCGCTCGCCGGCGCCGAGAGGCTCCTGCCAGTCCGGGCACAGCAGCACGCGGGCACGGGCTTGCGTTCGTGCCGCATCGTCCACCCGTACCGCCATCGCGCAAACCGAGGGGCCATGCAAGTGGAAGTGCTCGGACGCAGCGCTGTCCTGCTCCGCATTCAGCACGAAGTTCACCCGGCCGTTGCGGAACAGGTCCACAGCTTTCGAACGATGTCGCCCGGCGTGGTGAAACCCAAGTGTCCGCAGGAAATTTGCCAGTTCCTGTCCCGTGCTCTCGTCGACCGCAAATTCCAGGAATTCCACACCATCCAGCGTAGGGATCGCGGGTAGCATTGAACCGCCCAACGCCTCGGCCTCGGCCAGGATCAGCGAGCGGAGCCCGTCGCGGGCGACGAACCGCGCGGGTGCAGCTCGGAAATCGTCGTTGAAAACCTCGAGCGACAGCGGCCCGGCATATCCGGTGGCGAGCACAGCGCGAAGAAATCCCGCGACGTCCAGATCGCCTTGTCCGGGGAAATTGCGGAAATGCCGGCTCCAGCTCAGCACGTCCATCGACAGCCAGGGCGCGTCCGCCATTTGCACAAAGAACAGCTTTTCGGCTGTAACCTGGGCGATCCCGGACGGATCGTCGCCCAGGCTGAGCACATGGAAGGAATTGACAACGAGTCCCAGCGCCGGGTGGGCAGCCTGTTGCACAATGCGCCATGCATGGTCCCAGCGATTGACGTGCCGTGCCCAACTCAACGCCTCATAGCCGATCCGCAATCCACGTCGCGCGGCGCGTTCGGCCATTTCCCTCAGATCGGCCGCCGCGCGCGAATTGTCATCGACACTGGCAGCCTGCGTGTTGCTGCAAACCAGCACCAGGTCGGTGCCCAGTGCCTGCATGACATCGAACTTCCGCTCTGCCCTATCAAGGTTGTGGGCGCGCTGTGGGTCAGGCATCGCCTCGAAGTCGCGGAACGGCTGATAAATCTCGATGGTGAGGCCAAGGTCATCGCAGATCTTGCGGACGTCGGCGGGTGCGCCGTCGAACGTCAACAGATCGGCTTCCATGATCTCGACACCATCGAAGCCGACCGCGGCACAGGCTTCCAGCTTGTCACGCAAAGTACCGCTGAGTGCCACAGTCGCGATGCATTTCCTGAGCGGTCCGGCGTCACTCATGCCGGCGCGCCCGCCGATGTGCCCGCTCCGACGACGCCGGCGCGCATCCTGTCATACTCCTCCTTGTCAACCGGGACCGCGCCGGTGTTCCCCAGGTCGTTCAGGTGAACGCGGTAAGTCTCGCGGGCGCTCATGGCTGCAAACGCCGCAATCACGGTGATGCCGAAGGCGATCGCACCGACCTTCAGCGGGATGTTGCCCGAACCGGGGGGTGCCACCGCAGCGAACAGCGCCGGAAGCAGCGCAGTGATTGTCGTCCCGATGTTCTGCGCAATTGCCATCGCCGTCACGCGGGTACTGGTCGGGAACAGTTCGGGATAGAAACTCGGGAAGACGGCGTTGTAACCCTGATAGATCGTCCCCCACATAAGCAACGAGACGATGATCGCCAGCGGTATGTTGGCGATGCTGATCGCGTAGAGATAGGCAAACGACAGCAATCCCGATCCGAGCGCGCCGATGATGATCGGTGGCCGGCGGCCGATCGCGTCCGACAGGTTGCCGACCAGAGGAATGACAATCACGGCCAGGATGTTGCCGAGTACCGGAATCCACAGATAGACCGCGCTTGGGAAGCGGATGCCATAGGCCGGCTGCACCGCATAGGCGCCACCGAAGATCGTCGCGACTACCGGGATGACATTCATCAGCGCCATGCAGATGACCCGAAGCATATCGGGCCAATGGTTTCTGAAGGCCTCCAGAATTGGGGTTTTCGGCAGCGCGTGGTGGTCCCCCTCTTCGGCGAATGCAGGGGTTTCGGCGACCTCGCGGCGAATGATGTATCCTGCAACGATCACAACCACGCTGAGCAGGAATGGGATGCGCCACCCCCACGACATAAACGCGGCAGGCGGCAGATAGTAGGCAAGCGGCAGAAACACCGCGGCGGCCAGGATCTGCCCGGCCTGCACACCCTGAAGCGAGAAGCTTGCGTAGTATCCCCGCCGACCAAAGGGTGCGTGTTCCAGGATCATCGAACTGGCGCCGGAGATCTCGCCTGCGACGGCGAAGCCCTGGATCAGGCGGAGAGCGACAAGGAGTATTGGTGCCCAAATCCCGGCCTGCTGATAGGTTGGCAGCACGCCGACCGCCATGGTCGAGAAGCCCATCAGGAACATGCACACCAGCAGCACCGTCTTCCGGCCGTGCGTGTCGCCCCAGTGCCCCAGGAAGAACGCGCCGATCGGTCGTGCGATATAGCCAACGCCATAGGTCGCCAAAGAAGCGACAATGGCGACCGTAGGATTTCCTGACGGGAAAAAGATTTGCGGAAACACCAGTGCCGCCGCCGAGGCATAGATAAAGAAGTCATAGTATTCGAGCGCGGAGCCAATCCAGCCGCTGGCGGCTGCCTTCCGCGTTTGACGCACCCCATGCGGTTCGTGTTCGGTGAGAGCGCTCATGGTCTTCCTCCCACGGCCGGCCCGCCCCTCGGAGCATCGCGCCGGCTATTTTGAGTTGCGGCAGCATGCCAAGGCAGCAGGAGGCGTGTCGAGTTGCCCCGTCGAGGCTACACGGTGCTAGACCACCGGCCGCAGCGACCAGTGCGGTGCGCCAGGTGAGGGCGGGGCACAGAAAATCGGCACGGCATTCTGCGTGCGCAGATTCGGTTCGATGCCCATCGCCGAGCGCAAGGAACGGAACAGCGCGCCATGCGCGACCAGCAGCACCGCCGGGGGTTGGGCCGTGGCGCGATTGGCGGCGGCCACGGCACGATGCCGTAACGCGGCGAAGCTCTCGGCGCCTTCCGGCGTGAACGTGCCGCTGACCCAGTCAGCGAACCAACCGCTCATCTTCTGGCCTTCCTGCACGCCAAACGCCACTTCGCGCAGGTCGGGATCAATCGCGATCGGCGGGCCGAGTGCTTCGGCGACGAACTCGGCCGTCACGCGGGCGCGCGACAAGGGTGAACTGACGATGGTGGCGATGCCGCGATTGCGCAGCCTCTCGGCCGCCGCGCGCGCCTGGGCAATGCCGATGGCATTCAATGGAATATCGACATTGCCCTGAGAAATGCCCTGGGCGTTCCAGTCCGTCTCGCCATGCCGGAGAAACCAGAATGGGATCGGCTGAAGCGGGACCTCCTGAAACGCCCAATTCACCTCAGACGTACACCTCAGGCCAGGCCTTCCTGTTGCAACGCTCGTTGCACCGCGGGCCTTGCCAGCATCCGGTTCAGATGCGCCTCGCAGTTGGGGGGCAGCTTCATGTTCAAGCGCTTGGCGCCCCACCATTCGACATAGAACAGCGCAGTGTCGGCGATGGAGAACGCGCCGGCCAGGTAGTCCTTGCCCTGAAACGCCTTATCGAGCACCGCAAAGCCTTTCTCGGCCATCTCCTTGCCGCGTTCCTTCACCTTCTCCTCGTCCGCCGGGTTCGGGGTGTAGTTCGAAGCGCGGAACAGACGCGAGAAACCTTGCATGTGCACCGTGCTTACGCAGTAGTCCAGCGCCTCCAGCACGCGCGACTGCGCTTCCACATCGTCCGGCAGCAGCTTCTTGTCGGCATTGGTGCGTGCCAGCCAATAGGCAATCGCAGGATACTCGGTCAGCACCGAGCCGTCGTCCCGCACCAGCGTGGGGACCTTCGACTTCGGATTGACCGCGGTGTAGTCCGGCTTGAACTGCGCCCCTTCGCGCAGGTTCACCAGCTGCGCCTCGTACGGTTTGCCGATCTCTTCCAGGAGCACATGGATGCCGATCGAGCAGGCGCCTGGCGAATACATCAGCTTCATTTGGTTTCTCCCTCGTTTATCACGCGATAAAACCGTCAGTCCGACCGAACCTCGCGCCATGCGCCCACCCGCGGACGTTCGAGCCCAAGGTTCTCGCGCAATGTGGTCCCGCGATAGTCATTGTGAAGGAGCCCACGGCGCTGCAGCTCGGGGACGACGTACCGGACAAACTCCTCGTAGCCGCCCGGCACGTGCGAGGCCGCGACGACATAGCCGTCACAGGCACCGGTGGCGAACCACTCCTCCATGCCGTCGGCGACATCCTGAGGACTGCCGACAAACCGGGGGTGATCGCGGAACGTGCCCCGATTTGTCACCTCCATGAAGTCGCGCGTGGTCGGATTGCGCTTGCCCAGCACGCGGTACACCCGCTCGCGCAGCCCTTGCGCGCCGGTCCAGGTCTGGATCTCCTCCTCGCTCCATGGTTCGTCCAGCGGCTTCTTCGCCAGATCGACGTTCAGCACCTCACACAGCAGCGAAAGCTGATCGATCTCCTTTGGCAGCCGGTCGATCATCGCCACTTTGTCCTCTGCCTCGGCTCGGGTAGGAGCGACAACTGTATAGACGCCAGCGGCAACGAAGACCTTGTCGGGATCGCGGCCTGTCTCCGCCACTTGCCGCTTGTACGCGGCATAGTCCGCCCGGGCATGTTCCAGATTGTGATAGTTGACGAACACCAGCTCCGCCCAGCGCGCCGCAAAGCGCCGGCCGCGGCCGCTCTGTCCTGCCTGGATCAGTACCGGATGGCCTTGCGGCGAACGCGGCACGGTGAATGGCCCTCGCGAGCGGAAATACTGACCCTCGTGGTCCAGTCGCCGCACCTTTTCGGGATGCGCGAACAGACCGGTCCTCTTGTCCAGCACGATCGCGTCGTCATCCCACGAGTCCCAGTGCCCCATGGCGACTTCCAGGAACTCGTCGGCACGGTCGTAGCGCTGATCATGGTCGCCATGCGCCGCATGGCCCATGTTCAGCGCCTCGCCGTCGTTCATCGACGTGACGATGTTCCACGCAGCGCGGCCATTGGTCATCAGATCCAAGGTCTGGAACACGCGCGCGACGTGGAACGGTTCGAAATACGTTGTGGAGCAGGTCGACCCAAGTCCAAGCCGTTCGGTCGCCATACCCATCACCGTAAGGATGGTGATCGGGTCCATCTTCACGCAGCGGATGCCATTGGCGATGGTGTGTGCATGGTCACCGCCATAACGGTCAGGCATCGCCAGGCGATCGTCAAAGAAACCAACATGAAACTTACCGGCTTCCAGCACTCGCGCGATATGACGATAGTAGTCGGCCGTCATAAAGCCGGGCGAGGCTTCCGGGTGCCGCCATGAACCGACGAAGTTCGTGCAGTTCTGCGCTTGCAGAAATGCCACGAGAGTCATCTGGCGCATACTACAACTCCAACAATATGTCGTGGCGAGCTTCCTGACGGTCCGGCTTGACCAGGCTCAATCGAACAGCGAGCTCACCGAACTCTCATCGCTGATTTGCCGCATAGCTTCCGCCATCAGCGGCGCGATGGTGACCTGGAGGATGTTCGATGCCAGCCGCACCGCTTCGGTCGCAAGAATCGAGTCGGTGATCACCATGGTTTCGATCGGCGAGGAAGCGATGCGTGCCACGGCGCCGCCTGACAGCACACCGTGCGTGACATAGGCACTGACCGAGCGGGCACCCGCCTTGATCAGCGCGTCCGCTGCATTGCAGTGCGTCCCGCCCGAGTCGACCATATCGTCCACCAGGATGCAGTCGCGGCCCGAAACATCGCCGATGACGTTCATCACCTCGGACTGCCCCGCCCGCTCACGCCGCTTGTCGATGATAGCGAGATCGCGGTTCAGCCGCGTCGCCAGCAGGCGGGCGCGCAACACGCCACCCACGTCGGGCGAGACGATCATCAGATCGCGGCGGCCGAAGCGCTCCTGAATTTCACGGCTGAACAGCGGGGCGGCATAGAGGTTGTCGACCGGAATGTCGAAAAAGCCTTGGATCTGCGCCGCGTGCAGGTCCATCGTCAGCACGCGGTTGGCACCGGCCACGGTGATCAGATTGGCAACCAGCTTGGCGCTGATCGGCGATCGTGAAGCGGTCTTGCGATCCTGCCGGGCGTAGCCGAAATACGGGATCACCGCGGTGATCCGGCGCGCCGAACTGCGCCGCAACGCGTCCAACGTGACCAGCAACTCCATCAGGGTGTCGTTCGCCGGGTAGGAGGTTGGCTGCACCACGAACACATCTTCGCCGCGGACGTTCTCGTGAATCTCGACAAACACCTCCATATCCGCGAAGCGGCGGATCGAGGCGCGGGTCAGCGGCAGCTTCAGCGTTGCGGCGATCGCCTCGGCGAGAGGTCGGTTGCTGTTGCCCGCAACGATTTTCATCCTACCTGGCCGCGAGGTAACGTCATTGGACCGGTTCCGTTCCGCCGGACTGGCGGCCTTCTACCAATGGCTTCTCCGGCTGTCCATGAACAGGCTCGCCCGGCTGGCGGCCGGATTGGCGCGCGATCACGTCGTTGATCCCCCCTGCCGCCTCAGTCGCCACCACGATCGCTACGTCCGCCCAGTAATGGTCAAGCGAACCGATCGGAACGTTATTGAGCTGCACAACCTTGCCGCGTTCATCGCCACTCGGCAGCCTGACAGTCCACACGATTTCCACCCGCTGCTGGCCATCGCCGATCGGCACCATGCGGACAGTTGCCCTGCACGATGAAATCGGCACCGACCGCGCTATCCTGCAGCACCGGCCCAAGTGCGGCGAGATGCTGCCTTATCTGCTTGGTCAGCGACGCGTTCCCATCTCCCGGGGCACCCGTGACCGATGGGATCTCCACCTTGGCGACGCGATTGTACAGACTGTTCGGATCGGCGCGGATCGTCGCCGCTTGGATGCCATTGAGCAACGCGGTGATCTTCGGCGCTGCCTCGCTGGCTTCCTGGTTCAGCATCTCCGGCGCTGCAGCGGCCCAGGACCCGGTCGGCACCGGATTGCCTTCGGCGGTGCCTTTATCCTCACCTTTGGGAGAAAGCACTCGGAACACCGGCACCACGGTTTCGCCGCGCTGTTCGGCAGTGGCAACCAGTTGCCAGTCATTGCGACGGGCCTGGTCGGCCACCGCGGGCACCTCCTGCCCCTGCAGACCCTCGGCGATCGCCGCGGCGAAATGCTTGCTCGCCTCATCCGACAGCAATGCTGTGGTGGGGGGTGGAACCGCCAGCCTGGGCGTCGGCGGCTGTGCAAGCTGTCGCCCGACAACGCCGGGATTGCCGATGAACGGCTCCGGCAGGTCGCCGCACGCGGCCAGCAGCAAAGGCAGCACCATGAGGCTGAACCGCAAAGCCACGGCTAACGGGGGTCGAGCGCAATAATGGAGATCTGGTGCCCGGTCGGTCCGCCGCCGGCCAGCGTCTGCCGCCGATAGCTGAAGAACCGTTCCTCATCAGCCGCTGTGTCGAAACCCATGGCGGCCACCGAGCGCACCCCGACCGTGGCCAGCCGTGCGGCGCAATAGCCGGAAAGGTCGAATTGCCAGCGCATCGGCTGCCGGCCCGGTAGGAAGAAGCGTTCGTATGCCGGGTCACGTGTCAGGACAGCGTCGCGCAGATCGGCGCCTACTTCGTAGGACGCTTGGCCGATGCACGGTCCGATCGCCGCCGCGATCGTGGCTGCGGTTGCGCCTAGTCCGGTCATCGCGCACACGGTCGCCTCGATCACGCCGGCCACCGCGCCGCGCCACCCAGCGTGGGCGGCGCCAACCACACCGGCGCTGGTATCCGCCAGCAGGATCGGCGCGCAATCCGCCGTAATGACGCCAAGAGCGATGCCGGGTCTGGCCGTCACCATGGCATCCGCGCGAGGCCCCTGTCCTGGCGACCAGGCCGTGGTGACTTCGACGACCTCCGTGCCGTGCACCTGCATCAGTCCGACCAGATGTTCCGCTCTGGCGCCAATGGCGCGAGCAGCGCGGGCACGGTTCTGCAGCACGACGTCACGGTCATCCCCACCGGAGAGGCTGCAGTTCAGGCTGGTGTAAGGCCCGGCGGACAAACCGCCCTGGCGCGTGAAAAAGCCATGCGGCACCCGAAGTGAGTCGGCGGTCAGCGGCATGGCAGGGCTTTTCGCCGCACCGCCTTGGGTTGTCCAGGGGCTGGCCCCTGGCCGCGTGACCGGCTTCAGCTTTCGAAGCCGGGCGGGGTCGGGGTGCCGGGGCTGGCTACGGCCAGCGCTTTGAACAGGCGGCCCATGCGATGTGGTTCGGCCAGCCGGCGGGCCGCCTCGATCAGTGCCGCGGCCCGGGCCGGCGGTTGGCCACGCGCCAGCCGATCGACGCGTTGGGACAGGCCGAGGCGCGCCAAAAACATACCTTGAGGCACCGGCCCCCAGACTGCCGCGCCAGCGCCCCGCGCGGCCGCCGCAAAGGAGGCAAAATCGACATGGGCCGTCAGGTCCGCCGATCCAGGTGCCGCCAGCGGGTCGGCGGGCTCGCCATTACGCAACGCCTGCAGACTGTCCCCGTGCGCGCTCTGCTCCGGGCCATAGTCGAGAAACAACGCGGCACCGGGACGCACGACGAAGCGCTGACCCAGAGCGGATGCCAAGCCAATCGCCGCGTGATTGAGCTCTACCACAACATCAACATGCCCCCCCTCCCCTTGCGGGAGGGGGTTGGGGGGAGGGGCCGCTGCTGGCACTTCCACAAACCTCCCCTCCGCCACATACCGCTCCATCCACTGCCCCCCTCGATGCACGAACTGCCGGATTGGCAGCGCGTCCAGGAACTCGTTGGCCAACAGCAGCAGCGGCTGATCGGGCACCGTGTCCAGCCCTTCGTGCCAGGTCGCTCTCGGCAACCGCGCCGCCTGGATCGTCCGCAGCCGCGGCGAGGTCTCCACCAAATGGAACCGCAGCGCTGCCCGAAACCCCGGAGCCACCGCGCCGACGGCACGGAGCGCGTCCGCCATCAGCGTACCGCGGCCAGGACCCAGTTCCGCTAGCACAACGGGGTCAGGACGACCGATCAGCTCCCAGGTCACCGCCGCCCATAGACCCAGGATCTCGCCGAAGACCTGGCTGATTTCCGGCGACGTGGTGAAGTCGCGGAACGGGTCATGGGTCGCGTAGTAAGCCGCATTGGCCCGGGCCATGAAATGGTCCAGCCGCTCCATCAACGCCGCCGCAGGATCAGCCAGCCTCCGGCAATCAGCATCGGGATGCACAACAGCTGGCCCATGGTGATGCCGCCTATCAGGTAGCCCAGGAAGACATCCGGCTCACGGAAGAACTCGCAGGTGCTGCGGGCGATGGCATAGCCCACCAGGAAGCTGCCGCTCAGCACGCCGAACCGGGCACGAATACTCTCACGTCGAGACAGCAGCAGCATCACCACGAACAGCACCACGCCTTCCAGAAGTGCCTCGTATATTTCGCTGGGATGCCGCGGGATCGGGCCGCCATTCGGGAAGATCATCGCCCAGGGCAGCCAGTCCGGCGCCGCGCGCCCCCATAGCTCCCCATTGATGAAGTTGGCGATCCGCCCGAAACACAGCCCGATCGGCACGCAGACCACGACGCGATCGGCGAAACCCAGCAGCGGAATGTGGTTCCGCTTGCAGAACCACAGGATGGCGATGATGACCCCCAGCGCGCCGCCGTGGAAGCTCATGCCGCCTTCCCAGACCGCGAAGATCATCGCGGGATGCGACAGATACAGGAGCGGTTGATAGAACAGGACGTAGCCGAGGCGCCCGCCGAGCACGACACCCAGCGTCGCCCAGGTGAGAAAATCATCGGTCTGCACCGGCGTAGCCACCGCGGGCTTCAACTGCACCAAATGACGCATCAGCCGCCAGCCAAGCACCAGGCCCGCGATATAGGCCAACGCGTACCAGCGAATCCCAAAGGGCCCGATCTGCACGATGACGGGATCGAATTGCGGGAACAGCAGGACCGGGATCATACGAACGGGTCGGATTGCTTCAGATGGTCCTGCACATATCGGCTCACGCCCTCCTCCAGCGGGGTGAACTGGCCGGCGAATCCGGCCGCGCGCAGTCGCGCGATCGGTGCCTCGGTGAACGACTGATACTGCCCGCGCAGCGCCCCTGGCATGTCGACGTATTCGATCCGCCGCGGCACGCCGGCGGCATCGCATACCGCGTTGGCGAGGTCCGCGTAGCTGCGCGCCTGGCCGGTGCCGACGTTGAACAGCCCGCTCACATTCGGGGAGTCCAGCAGCCAGAGCAGGACATCCACCACGTCGCCAACCCAGATGAAATCGCGCCGCTGTGCACCATCCGCAACGGCGGGCTCGGTCGAGCGGAACAGGCGCGCCGGCTCGCCAGCGGCCACTTCGTCGTACTTGACCTTGACCACGGAGTTCATCCGGCCCTTGTGATACTCATTCGGGCCATAGACGTTGAAGAACTTGAGACCGGCCCATTGCGGCGGATGCGGCTGGCGTTCGGCGATCGCGCGCGCGACGCGCAGATCGAACGCGTGCTTGGTCCAGCCATACAGGTTAAGCGGACGCAGTCTCTCCAGCGCGGCTACCGATACGTCATCGTCGAAACCGGCGGACCCGTCACCATACGTAGCCGCGGACGAGGCATAGACCAGCCGGACTCCGTGATTTGCGCACCAGCGCCAGATCCGGCGCGACAGCTCGACATTGGCGGCCCAGACAGCATCGCCATCCGTTGCCGTGGTGTCGCTGACGGCACCGAGATGATAAACCATCTCCAGCGGCTCACGGCTGTCCAGGAACGCGTCGATGTCGTCCGGTGGGATCAGCCGTGCCGGCGGGTGCTTCGCCAGGTTGCGCCATTTGCTTCGGCTGCCAAGACGGTCGGCAATCGCCGTCTCTGCGCCGCGGGCGATCAGCGCGGCGTGCAGGTTCGAGCCGATAAAGCCGGCGCCGCCCGTGACCAGGATCATGCCGCGCGTTATAGGTGGCCGGGACGATTCCGCAAAAGCGGCGAAGGGACTGCAGTAATGAGTGATCGACCGCGCTTCTTTGACGACCTCGCGGGCGTGGCGGGCGGCGCCATGTCGGCATTGGCGGGCCTGCGCGAGGAGATCGAGGCACTGGCACGGGCGCGCATCGACGAGGCAATCCGCCGCCTGGAACTGGTCAGGCGCGAAGAGTTCGACGCCATGGCGGAACTCGCCGCCAACGCGCGCGCCGGACAGGAGGCGGCAGAGGCAAAGCTCCAGGACCTGCTGCAGCGGCTGGCCGCACTCGAGGTGCGGGTCGCGGCGCTGGAGACACAGAAAGCCAGCGCGTGAGGCTTGCGGCGCGGTGCCTCGGCTGGGTAGGCTAGGAGTTGTGGTTAACTCGGGGCCGTAAGCCCAAGATCCGGCGACCGAACCCGTCCGGCCTTCCCTGCAAGAATGGGAGACCAATCATGTCCTTGATGGCGATCAGCCACGATGCCGCCAATCCCCTCGACATCATGGAGCAGATCATCAGCGCCAACGACTGGGCGTTCGATCGGCGTAGCGACTCGGAGATGGCGGCCGAGGCGCCGGGGCGTTGGTGCGATTATGGATTGTATTTCTGCTGGTCGCACGAGATCAGCGCCATGCACTTCACCTGTGCCTTTGACCTCAAGGTGCCGGATAAGCGGCGCACCGCCCTCTACGAGTTGCTGGCACTCGCCAACGAGCGGCTCTGGATCGGCCATTTCGGCATGGAGCCCGACGACGGGACGCCGGTGTTCCGTCACGCCGTGTTGCTGCGCGGCGCCCCGGGCGCCTCGGCTGAGAGCCTCGAGGACATGGTCGATATCGCCATAACCGAGTGCGAGCGATTCTTCCCCGCCTTCCAGTTCGTGCTGTGGGGGGGCAAGACGCCGCAGGACGCGCTGGCGGCGGCCATGTTGGAGTGTGTCGGCGAGGCATGATGACGAACCTGACCACCGGGAAATGGCAGGTGCCGGGCAGTCGAGAGCGGTCCTTCGCGCGGCACCAGGCATGAACATTCCCCCGATTCTGCTGGTCGGCTGCGGGCGCATGGGCAGTGCCATGCTGGCCGGCTGGCGAGAGCAGGGATTGTCGGCCTCGGTCGCGGTGGATCCCGCCCGGGCAGCCGCCGGCTGGTCAGGCACCGATCTGACCGTCGTGGCGGAGCCCCACGCCGTGCCGGCGGAGTTCGCGCCGGCCGCGGTTGTGTTTGCGGTGAAGCCTCAGAATGCGGCCGAGACATTGCCATTCTATCGGCGGTTTGCCGGCAACGCCGTCTTCCTGTCGATCATGGCTGGCCGGACGATCGGCGGCATGCAGGCCTTGCTCGGAGAAGCGGCCAGCATAGTACGCGCCATGCCGAACACGCCCGCCGCGGTGCGGCAGGGCATCACTGTTGCCTGCCCCGGCGCGGGCGTAAGCACGCCGCAGCGCGTGTTGTGCGAGCGCCTGCTTCAGGCGATCGGAATGGTGGCCTTGGTCGAGGACGAGGCTTTGCTCGATCCGGTCACGGCGGTGTCCGGTAGCGGCCCTGCCTACGTGTTCCTGTTGGCAGAACTGATGGAACAGGCAGCGCGGGAGCAGGGCCTATCCGCTGATCTGGCTCGATTGCTGGCGCGGCGGACGGTCGCCGGCTCCGGCGCGTTGCTGTCGGCGAGCAAGGAGGATGCCGCCGAATTACGGGTGGCGGTCACTAGTCCAGGCGGCACCACCGAGCGTGCGCTCGCGGTGCTGATGGCCGCCGAGGCTTGGCCTGCGGCAATACGTCAGGCGATCGCCGCGGCAACCGTGCGATCGCGTGAACTGGCGGGATAAGCGCAGTCGCTGACAGCCCGCCGTCCTTCGCTTATGACGCGTTTGATAGAAAAAATAGCGCGCGCCCGGGGAAGAGCGCACGCCAGTTGGAGCTTTTTAGTCGCAGATCCATCATCCCGGCACAACCGAAGTTGTCACCAGTCACCATGACGTGAAACACGGAACCGTTAACTGCGGGTACGATAGCGTGCCCAACTGGACAGCGCCGACTGCAAAATCCCGAGAATATTCAGTGCCTCATTTGCAGCGCGTTGTGCAGCAGGGCGACAAAGTGCTCGCTATCCCACGCCCCGTGGAACACTGCCGGCGTCCCGTCCGCCGGATCGGTACCCCGCCCCGCACGGATTGCGGGGTTGTGGCAGTGCCCTAGCGCGAAGTACGTCACGTCACCTTTGCCGACCTCGCGCGTGTAACCGAGCACCCGCGTCTTGCCATCGGCCAGCAGCGACGTGTCGCGCGGATAAATGCTGCCGATGCTTGGCGACGTGGCATCGGGGCCATAATCGGCCGTCAGCAGGATACGCGTCGCGGCGGGATCCTGAAGTTCGACAAAATACGGCTCATCTTCCACCTCGAAGGAAGTGCCGATGCCACGGGTCAGCGGATGATCGATGTCGCGCACGTCCACACGAAATTTGCGGATCGGCGGATGCGTCAGGAAGTAGCTGCCCAGCAATGCATGGTGCTCCGATTTCACGGTGCGGCGCGGGCGCACGCCTTCCACCCGTTCGGCGCGGCCGCCGCTGGTGCCATGCAGCGCCAGCCAATGGCCCCCGGCTTCCAGCCAGTCCTGGATCACGCGGCACTGTGTCGCGTCGGGGTACGGGCCAGCGACGTAGGTGATCAGCAACCGGCTGACGGGCAGCCACTTCTCGACATCGGCGAAGTCATTGCTCACCGAAGCGGGGATGGCGGCTTGCGCCAGCAGCGTCAGCAGTTTCAGGCGCGCATGGTCGTGGTCATGGCCGGCGGCTGATCCAGGCGGAAATCCGCCTGTGATCATATGCGCGCGATTGGCTGTTTCCCCTGGCATAGCGTTTCCTCGTGCGAATTCACCCTGAGTCCATGATCGTCCGAGGCGAAAACGTCAGCGGATGTCGATCACGGGCTCGATAACGGTCCAACCTCCAAGGTTGTATGCTGGCGATGCTGCTGGGGCAAACTGCCGACGCTCGACGGCGTGGGCTGACAAGCCGGCCTCGCTTCGCCATGTTTGCGGGATGGACGATGTAGCTTTCGACAACGCGCTGATTGCCGCGGCATTCCAGATGGTGGCGGAGCGGGGATGGGCCCGGCTGTCGGTTGCTGCGGCTGCGCACGCGGCCGGACTGTCGCTGGCGCGCGCACGCGAGCGCTTCCCCAACCGGGCCGCCATCCTGCTGCGCTTCGGCCGGTTGGCGGATCAGGCAGCGCTGGCCGAGGCGCCCAGCGACGGTACCGTGCGCGACAAGCTGTTCTACCTGCTGATGCGTCGGATCGACCTGTTGCAGGCGCACCGGACCGGGGTGCTGGCGCTGTTGCGCGACCTGCCGACGCAACCGGCAACCGCCCTGCTTCTGGCGATGGCCAACCGACGCAGCATGCGCTGGATGTTGGGCACTGCCGACGTTCCCACCGTGGGCATCAGCGGCGATCTCCGGGTTAAGGGACTGCTGGCGGTGTGGCTCTGGACGATCCGCGCCTGGCGGACCGACGAAAGCACCGACCTCTCAACTACCATGGCAGCTCTGGACGCGGCCTTGCAGCGCGCCGAGAGAATGGCCGGCTGGCTCGGATTGCGCCGGCGCCCGCCGCCCGAAACCCCCGCCGGGTTTACCGCGCCGGAAGAGCCGCCGCCCGTCGCACCAGCTTGAGCCTCGTTGCGCTGCCGCCTATCAAGCGTCGGCAACAGGAGACTGGCTGATGGCGACGCGCAGCGTGGCGACGGTGTTCGGCGGTTCCGGCTTTATTGGGCGCTACATCGTAAAGCGTCTGGCGAAGAAGGGTTTCGTCGTGCGGGTGGCAGTGCGCGATCCCGAAGGAGCGCTGTTCCTGAAGCCGATGGGCGCGGTGGGTCAGATCGTGCCTCTGTACGCCTCGTTGACCAACCAGCCTACGGTGCACAGAGCGATTGAGGGTGCGGATCTGGTGGTCAACACGGTTGGCATTCTGTCGGAGAGCCGCAAGGGGGACTTCCAGCGCATCCACGCGGATGGCGCGGGGCTGGTAGCGCGTCTCGCCGCGCAAGCGGGGGTGGCGCGGCTGGTCCACATATCGGCGATCGGCGCCGATGCGCACGCCGCCAGCCGCTATGCGGCGACCAAAGCAGCCGGGGAAGCCGCCGTCCGCGAGGAATTTCCCGCCGCCACCATTTTGCGGCCTTCACTGGCGTTTGGGACAGAGGACCAACTGTTCAACCGGTTCGCGGCAATGGCGCGCATACTGCCGTTCATGCCTGTGATCTGCGGCGACACTCGGTTTCAGCCCGTCTATGTCGGCGACGTTGCCGATGCAGTGATGGCGGCCCTTGCCCGGGCGGACGCGATGGGAGCGATCTACGAATTGGGCGGGCCGCGGATCTGGCTGTTCCGGGAAATCCTTGCCTACATTCTGCGCGAAACCGGGCGCCACCGGCCGATGGTGGACGTGCCGTTAGGGTTGGCGCGACTGCAGGCCGCCGTCATGGAACTGCTTCCAGGCAAGCCGATGACACGGGACCAGTTGTTGATGCTGCAACGGGATAACGTCGTCGATCCCGAGATGCCAGGACTGAAGGAGCTGGACATTATTCCCACGCCGGTCGAACTGGTCGTGCCCAGCTATCTGCGGCGCTTTCAACCGGGCGGTGGCAGACGCCGCGTGCTGCCGGACGAACAGATCGGTGAGGTAACTGACCTATCCATGCAGACCAAAGACTGACAGCAACGGCGCAGGTGCGATAAGCAGGGCCGATGCGGACACTGTATCACCTGCCTCTGTCGCCGTTCTCACGCAAGGTGCGGCTCGTGCTTACCGAGAAGCGGCTGCCCTACGATCTGCGCGCGGAGAAGGTGTGGGAGCGGCGGCCGGAGTACCTGGAACTCAATCCCGCCGGCACCGTGCCGACCCTGGTTGAGGACAACGGCCTGATAATTCCCGATTCCGGCGTGATCTGCGAGTATCTCGAGGAAGCCTATCCCGACACACCGCTGCTCGGGCGTACCCTGGCCGAACGCGTCGAGGCGCGACGCCTGGTTGCCTGGTTCGACGGCAAGTTCGCGGCCGAAGCGACGCACAATCTGCTGTATCAAAAGGTGCTGAAGCGCATGGCCGGACGTGGCAATCCGGATGCTTCGGCGATTCGTGCCGGCTATCTCGGGTTGCGCTACCATCTTGAATACCTCGGTTGGCTGGCGGAAACGCGGAAGTGGCTTGCCGGCAGTATGATCACTGTGGCCGACTTTACCGCGGCGGCGCATCTGTCGTGCCTCGACTTCATCGGCGATGTGGACTGGAGCGTTTCGCAACCGGCAAAGGACTGGTACGCGCGCATGAAATCGCGGCCGAGCTTCCGCGGCGTTCTGGCCGACCGCGTTCCCGGGATGACCGCGCCGGCGCATTACGCCGATCTCGATTTCTGAAGGCGGCGCCCCTCGCGCCGCGAGGGGTTTAAGCTTGTGATGGTTCGAGCGGAAGAGTTTCGGCGCTATGGGGACGGGCACTCGTCGGAGTGACCCGAGGTATGACGCGCTTCACAGCGCCGGGTGAGTGGTTGGCGTTGTAATCCGTGCGGAACGCCCGCTTCGACCCGAGACCAGAATTCAATGGTGTCATTATGTCCGACCAACTGACCCAAGAGCACTACAAGTGGGTCGCGCAGTTTTGCAATATGCCGGAGCTGGCCGGCCCGGATGACTTAGATGAGCGTGGCAGCCTTGCTGGAGGGGCGTCATCTCAGGCTACCGATGATCCGGATGCTGCGGCGCCCGCGGTTGCGTCTGGCCCTGACGGAAGTTCGAACGGGGACGCGCCGGCGCAGTCTGGCGATGCCGATGGCGCCAATTCGGCAGTACTCGCCTCGAACGCGCCTCAGCCGCCGCCCCCGATATTGACGGCCCAGCGCTCGATGCGACCGACAAAGTGGTTTACTTCAGCCGCAACTCGGCGGCGCTGACGCCAAAGGACCAGCAGTCGCTGGCTGACTATGCGGACCGGTACATCAAGGCCGCTAATCCAACCCAGATCGTCGTTGATGCCTATGCCAGTGTCGACGGTGACTCCGGCTACAACCAGAAGCTCTCTGATCAGCGGGCAGCGGCCGTCAAGACGTATCTGTCGGACAAAGGGATCAAACCGGGCCTGATCACCGCGACGGGCCACGGCGTGCGTGCCAGCGCAGACAATCTTGCCGTGCCTAACCGGTGCGCGGAGTTTGGTCCTCCGGTCCCTGCCGGCCCCCAATCGCAACCACAGCCGCCGGCGCAACAGCCACCGGCTGGGCAGCCTCAATCCCCGCCTCAGCAGCCCCAGCCACAACCGCAGAAAGTTTCCACCACGGCGAAACCCGTCCCCGCGTTGCCATGCGATGAGGACCAGTTCACCAAAATATTCGGAGCCGATGCGCTGGCGCAATGGAATGCGTATCGGTCGAAAAAGGGTCCGGTGCCTCCAGCGCGGCAGTTGTCATTGACCCTGACTTTGAACGGAATGCTGATCGAGCCAGGCAAGGACGGCAAAGGCGCAGTCAAGCTCAGTTGGCTCGGCGAGCCAAGCATCGCGGTCGTGTTCAACTCGTCTGGCCCAGCGGCAAACGACCAGGAGGCGATCAATCTGTTTAAACTCCACTGGGACAGCAAACTTTTGGGCCGGCCGGTGGAACTGAGCGTTCTGGGCGTAGCGCAGAATCTGTTCACCTCTGGTGCGTCGCCTCAGGGAGGACTGCAACCGCAAGTGAAAGTTCCAGTCGGCAAGGACGGCTTTACCAAACGGATCTCCGTTGTCGTCGGCGGCTCCTTCATGCTTGGTGACGGATCGGACGGTAAGTTCAATCTGAACTCATCCGGCTTCGTCGGCGTCGACGTAACGGCGTTCTGATATACACATATCGAACGAATTGCCCGCCCGCGTACTCACGCAATTCCGGCGATCGTGCGGATGCCCACGAAGCCGCGAGATCAGCACGCTGCGCCGGACTTATACCAAACGCCGAAAAGAATGACTCTTCTTGGGACCTCACCATCATGGCCGGCGAAGGCTGCGAGGGCCGGCCATCCACGGCTTGGTGCCGCAGCAAAGAAAGTCGTGGATGGCCGTGACAAGCACACGGCTGTCCGGTTTGATTTTGGTAGACGAAGCGCATGGCGTTGATTCATGTCAGTTCTGGACGTGTGCAAGCGTTCCAGGACAGGCGATGAGGGTCAGCGCCATGCGGCATCAGAATAGCGTCTTTCACTCGGTTCTGAAGCATATTCCTTGGCATCAGTTTGAGCGGCTGGTTGCGGTGCATGGTGCGGATGGGCGGGTCCGCCGGTTGACCAGCAAAAGCCAGTTCATTGCCTTGCTGTATGGCCAACTGTCGGGAGCAGCGAGCCTGCGTGAGATCGTCACCGGCCTGGAGAGCCATTCGGTGCGGCTCTACCATCTGGGCGCGGCGCCGGTCCGGCGATCGACGTTGTCGGATGCGAACGCGTTGCGGCCGGCGGCGCTGTTCGCCGAACTGCTGGCCTTGCTGATGAAGCAGGCGCACGGCCGGTTGCGTCGCTCGCTGGCCGAGACGGTGTATCTGATTGATGCGACGGGCGTGCATCTGAATGCCCACAGTGCTGGATGGGCGCGGTTCTCGGCCGGCGTGTGCGGCGCCAAAGTGCATGTGATTTATGACCCTGATGCCGATCGTCCGATCTATGCCGCGATCACGCCGGCCAGGGTCAACGACATCAGCGTGGCGCAGCAGATGCCGATCGAACCGGGCGCAACCTATGTCTTTGACCTCGGCTACTATGATTACGCTTGGTGGGCGGAGCTTGACGCCGCCCAATGCCGGATCGTCACCCGCTTCAAATGCAACACGCCACTGAGCGTGGTCGAAGAACTGCCGGTGCCGACGGACAGCAACATTCTTTCGGATCGGATCGGCTTTCTGCCAGCCCGCCAGGCGAACAACCGGCACAATCCAATGGCCGATGCGGTGCGTGAGGTACGCGTCGTTACCCCGACCGGCAAGATCTTGCGCCTGCTCTCCAATGACCTCGATGCGACCGCCCAGGAGATCGCCGATCTCTACCGCCGCCGTTGGGCCATTGAGCTGTTCTTTCGCTGGATCAAGCAGACGCTGAAGATCACCCGCTTTTTCGGCACCTCGGAGAATGCGGTACGCATCCAGATTGCCGTCGCCCTGATCGCCTTCCTGCTGTTGCGTCTCGCCCACGCCACCCACAAGATCACGCAAAGCCCGCTCGCCTTTGCCCGGCTGGTCCGCACCAACCTGATGCACCGCAGGCGCATCGACCGCCTGCTCCAGCCACCAGCCGATCCCCCGCTCAATCCAGCTCAATTGGCGCTCCAATGGAACTGACACCCGAACCGGACAGCCGTGGGCACGAGGCCGGCCATGACGAATGAGGGTCAACCTTTCGGTCGGTTGGTCTTATCCGAGCTATCGTGAGGGGCTACGTACCGTCCTCGCCCAGGAGTGCCGCCAGCGATTGACCTAGCAGCGCCAGGTCCTGCGGTCGCGACAAACGATGATCGCCGTCCTTTACCAGCGTTATCCTTACGTCGCGGCTGGTGAGCTGATCGGCGATTCGCAGCGCGAATTCCCAGGGCACGTCGGGATCACGCTGACCGTGCAGCAATCGAACCGGGCAATCGATCGCGATCGGCCCATGCAGCAACAGATGGTTCCGACCGTCCTCGATCAGCGCGCGTGTGATCGGGTAGGGATCGCCATACTGGCTGGGCACCTGTAGCACGCCATCGCTCATCAGCGTGGCGCGCTGCTCGAAGTTCATCGCCTGCCACATCAGCGCCTCGGTAAAGTCCGGTGCCGCCGCGATGCCAATCAGTGCTGCGATGCGCTCGGGCCGTGCGCGGGCGGTCAGCAGGGCGATCCAGCCACCCATCGACGAGCCGACCAGGATCAACGGGCCCTCGCTCACCTGGTCGATGATGGCCAGCGCGTCCCCGGCCCAGTGACCGACCGTGCCATCTTCGAACCGGCCACCGCTCGCGCCATGGCCGGAATAGTCGAACCGCAGCATCGCTTGGCCGCGCGCGGCGCAATACGCGGCGAGCCCCGTCGCCTTGTCTCCGGTCATATCGCTGCGGAACCCTGGAAGAAAGACCACGGTCGGGCTGCGGCCCTCCTCGCGGGCCCAGGCCAGTTCCACACCGTCGCCGCGGTCGAGCCGTCCAGTGGTCGCCATATCAGATCCCGAAGAACAGCAGTCCAGCGCTGCTTATGTCGGCCCGATCATGATCAACGGCAACGCCACCGCATAACCTTCGGCACCGTACTCGACGATCGGAATTTGCGCTGTCCTTCAGCATCGGCAAAGAGATCAGCGTGGCATCGACATCTTGCGGCGGCCATTCACGCCGTATAGAGGCGCGCGTATGGACAGTCCTCCCCGGGGTCGGGGACCCGTGCACGGTAGGATGGCCGGCGAGGCGGGCAACATCACAGTTCTCCAGGTGCTGCCTTCGTTGATCACCGGCGGCGTGGAACGTGGGACGGTCGAGATCGCCCAGGCGCTAGGGTGGACAGGATGGACGGCCCTGGTGGCCAGTTCCGGCGGGCGGCTGGTGCCCGCCGTGGAAAGTGCCGGCGGCCGCCATGTCACGCTGCCGCTCGCGTGCCGCAACCCGCTGACGATCTGGCGCAATGCCGCGCGACTGGCGGCGGTGATCCGGGCCGAAGGCGTGGACATTGTGCATGCGCGTTCGCGGGCACCGGCGTGGTCCGCCTGGCTGGCCTGCCGGCGCACCGGGGCGCATTTCGTCACCACCTATCATGGCACGTACAAGGAGGACCTGCCCTTCAAGCGGCGCTACAACGCCGTCATGGCGAAGGGCGAGCGGGTGATCGCCGCCAGCCGGTTCATCGCTGAGCTGATCGCGCGGCGGCACCACGCGGACCGGGCGCGGATACGGGTCATCGGCCGCGGCGTTGATCCTGATCGCGTTCGATCCCAAACGCGTCGGTGGCGATCGCATGATGCGGCTGGTGCAGGCGTGGCGGCTGTCGGAAGGTGCGATCGGTCGTGCTGATGCCGGGACGGCTGACCCGTTGGAAGGGCCAGAGCGTGCTGGTCGAAGCGCTGGCGCACCTGAACCGGCGCGACGTCTGTTGCGTGCTCGTGGGTTCGGACCAGGGCCGGCATCGCTATTCGACCGAACTGATCCGGCGCGCGCAGGAACTCGGGGTGGCGGATCGGCTGCGCCTGGCCGGGCAGTGCGACGACATGCCGGCGGCGCTGATGCTGGCCGATGTGGTGGTGCATGCATCGGTCGAGCCGGAGGCGTTCGGACGGGTGGTGATCGAGGCCCAGGCGATGGGCCGGCCGGTGATCGCGTCCGACCTAGGCGCGCCGGTGGAAACCGTCCAGCCTGGCGTCACCGGCTGGCGCGTGCCGCCAGGCGATGCGCCGGCTCTCGCGGCTGCAATCGAGCAGGTCCTGGCGCTGTCGCCGGAACAGCGCGCTGCGGTAGGGGAACGGGCGCGGGCAGCGGTGCTCGCGGGCTACACGGTCGGCGCGATGCAGGCGGCAACGCTCGATGTTTACCGCGAAGTCATGGGTCTTGCGTAGCAAGGACCGCATCGCCATAGACAGCCGCTCCGATCGAAGGAGGAGTACCGGCCGATGCCCGCCATCACCCTGCCCGATAAATCCGTGCGCCGTTTCGACGCGCCGGTGACGGGCACGACGGTGGCCGAGGCGATCGGTCCTGGCCTGGCCCGTGCCGCGCTGGCGATGAAACTGGATGGCAGGCTGGTCGATCTGGCGACCGAGATCGACCACGATGCCGATGTGGTGTTCGTCACCCGCCGCGACCCCGAGGCGCTGGAGCTCATTCGCCACGACGCCGCCCATGTGCTGGCCGAGGCGGTGCAGGAACTGTATCCGGGCACCCAGGTCACCATCGGGCCGGCGATTGCTGACGGGTTCTATTACGACTTCGCCCGCGATCAGCCGTTCACCCCGGACGACTTCCCCCCGATCGAGGCGAAGATGCGGGAAATCGTGGCGCGCGGCGAGAACTTCGTGCGCCAGGTGATGGACCGCGAACAGGCGATCCGCTTCTTCCAGGACAAGGGGGAGAAGTACAAGGCTGAGATCATCCAGGACCTGCCACGCGACGAGACGATCACGCTGTACCGCCAGGGGGACTGGGTCGATCTCTGTCGTGGGCCGCACATGCGCTGCACCGCTGACGTCGGTCAGGCTTTCAAGCTGATGAAGGTGGCGGGTGCGTACTGGCGCGGCGATCACCGCAACGCCATGCTGAGCCGCATCTACGGCACCGCCTGGCGCGACCAGAAGGAGCTGGACGCCTACCTTCATATGCTGGAGGAGGCCGAGCGCCGCGACCACCGCCGCATCGGCAAGGAAATGGGTCTGTTCCATTTCCAGGAGGAGGCGGCCGGCAGCGTGTTCTGGCATCCAAAGGGCTGGCGGCTCTATCGCAATGCCGAGGCGTATATGCGCCGGCGGCTCGACCGCGACGGCTATCTGGAGGTGAAGACGCCACAACTGCTCGACCGCTCGTTCTGGGAGCAATCGGGCCACTGGGAGAACTACCGAGAGCACATGTTCGTCGCCCGTATCGAGGACGAGAACAAGACGCTCGCGGTGAAGCCGATGAACTGCCCCTGCCACGTCCAGATCTTCCGCCAGGGTGTGCGTTCCTATCGCGAGCTGCCGCTGCGGCTGGCCGAGTTCGGCTCCTGCCACCGCTACGAGCCGTCCGGGGCGCTGCATGGCCTGATGCGCGTCCGCGCGTTCACCCAGGACGATGCGCACATCTTCTGCACCGAGGAGCAGATCGCCGGCGAGGGCGCGCGGTTCGTCCGGCTGCTGTCGTCGATCTATCGCGACTTCGGCTTCCCGGAGTTCGTCGTGAAGTTCTCCGATCGGCCGCCGGTGCGGATCGGCTCGGATGCCGAGTGGGACCGGGCGGAGGCCGCGTTGCGACAGGCCTGTGAGAGCGCCGGCGTGGAGCCGCTGCTGAACCCCGGCGATGGCGCCTTCTACGGCCCCAAGCTCGATTTCGTGCTGCGCGACGCGATCGGGCGGGAGTGGCAATGCGGCACGTTCCAGGTCGACATGCAGCTTCCCGCTCGGTTGGACGCCGAATACGTCGCCGCCGACGGCAGCCGCAGGACGCCGGTGATGCTGCACCGCGCCATCCTGGGCAGCTTCGAGCGCTTCCTGGGCGTGCTGATCGAGCACTACGCCGGGCGTTTCCCGCTCTGGCTCGCTCCGGTCCAGGCGGTGGTGGCGACGATCGTCTCCGACGCGGATGCCTATGCGGAGGAAGTTGCCGCGGACGCTGCGGACGGCCGGGCTCGAGGTGGGGCTGGATCTGTCCAACCAGAAGATCAACGCCAAGGTGCGCGAGCATAGCCTGGCGCATGTGCCGGTGCTGGCGGTGGTGGGGCGGAAGGAAGCCGAGACCCGGACGGTCGCGCTGCGTCGGCTGGGCGGCTCCACCCAGGAGGTCCTGCCGCTCGAGGCGGCGGTGCGCCTTCTTGCGCAGGAGGCAACGCCACCCGATTTGAGGCCTTGACGGGCCGGCCATTAAAGCACCGCGCCGCCGAAGGCCCAGCTTGATCAGATACTGGTGTATCGGCCAAGATCGAGGCTGCTGAACGTCAACCAGGACAGGAGAAGACCATACCAAGAGGACCATTGACCGCTCCGCCCACCCGCGACGGGCCACGCGTGAACGAGGAGATCCGAGCGCCGCAGGTGCGGCTGATCGACCACGACGGCGAAATGCAGGGCGTCATGAGCGCCCGGGACGCTTTGTTCAGGGCACAGCAGGCGGGTCTGGACCTGCTGGAGATCAGCCCGAATGCGTCACCGCCGGTAGTTAAGATCCTCGACTTCGGCAAATTCAAATACGAACAACAGAAGAAGAAAAACGAGGCCAAGAAGAAGCAGAAGGTCATCGAGATCAAGGAGATCAAGGTCCGCCCCAACATCGACGAGAACGACTATCAGGTGAAACTGCGCGCCATGAAGTCGTTCATCGAGGAAGGCGACAAGGTCAAGGTGACGCTGCGCTTCCGCGGCCGCGAAATGGCGCACCAGGAAATCGGTGTGCGGGTGCTGGAGCGGATCAAGAATGAGATGGATCCGATGTCCAAGGTCGAGCAGATGCCGCGCATGGAGAACCGCCAGATGGTGATGGTGCTGACGCCCAGGTAGCGGGCCGGCACCGTCAGCGGTGCAAGGATCAGCCCGGCGAAAGCGCTGCCAAAAAATCAGCCTCGCCCGCTCGCAAGCGGGCGAGGCAGGCGCGAAGCGCCAGAGAGGGTCTTGCCAGCGCTTCCAGCCCTTTTCGCGGCGAAGCTTGCCATCTATCGTGCGAGGTGCTCGCGATAAGGCAATCTCGGAAACAGTGGTTGTTTCAGCCCAGTCAAAAGACCGGGCGCGTTACTCCACAGTCACCGACTTCGCCAGGTTGCGCGGCTGATCCACATCGGTGCCCTTCAGCACCGCCACGTGATACGCCAGCAGTTGCACCGGAATCGCGTACAGGATCGGCGCGACGAACGGATCGACGTCGGGCAGCACGATTGTCTCTGTCGCGATGCCACGCAGCTTCGCCGCCCCCGCCTGGTCGCTAAGAACCACCACCTGGCCGCCACGCGCCGCAGCCTCCTGCAAATTCGACGCCGTCTTCTCGAACAGCGGTCCAGAGGGCACGATGGCAATGACCGGCACGTTCTTGTCGATCAACGCGATCGGGCCGTGCTTCATCTCGCCGGCGGCGTAGCCTTCGGCGTGGATATAGCTGATCTCCTTCAGCTTCAGCGCACCTTCCAACGCGATCGGGTAGCAATTCCCCCGGCCGAGATACAGCACGTCGCGGGCCTGCGCGACGCGCTGTGCCAGCGCCTTGATCTCCTCATGCTTGTCCAGCACGTCAGCCGCGCGGCTCGGCACTTCCAGCAGTGCCGCCGTCATCGCCGTTTCCTGGCTGGCAGAGATCGCACCGCGCGCCCGCGCCGCCGCAATCGCCAGACAGGCGAGCACCGCGAGCTGCACAGTGAAGGCCTTGGTACTGGCCACACTGACCTCGGGGCCAGCCACCGTCTCGAGCACCGCGTCGGAGGCACGCGCCATGCTGCTTTCCGGCACATTGACGATGGACAGAACGTGCTGCCCGTGCTCGCGCATGTATTTCAGTGCAGCCATGGTGTCCGCCGTCTCGCCCGACTGGCTGACCAGAATGCCCAGGCCGCCCTTCACCAGCGGCGGCTCGCGATAGCGGAACTCGCTGGCAACATCGGCGTCGGCCTGGATGCGGGCAATCGCTTCGAACCACCAGCGACCCACCAGGCCGGCGTAGTATGCACTGCCGCACGCACTGACGGTGATGCGCGACAAAGAGGCAAAGTCGAACGGCAACGCCGGCAGCGCGACCGCGCGTGTCGTTGGATTGACCATGCGATGCAGCGTATCGCCGATTACGGCGGGATGCTCATGCAGCTCCTTTTCCATGAAGTGGCGGAAATTGCCCTTCCCGATGGCCGAGCCGGTCAGGCGTGTCAGCTTCACCTCGCGCTGCACCGCGCCGCCATCCAGATCGAAGAACTGCGCGCTGTTGCGATCGACGATCGCCCAGTCGCCGTCATTGAGATAGGCGATCCGCTGCGTCAGCGGCGCGAGCGCCAACCCGTCCGACCCGACGAACATCTCGTTATCGCCGAACCCGACCGCGAGTGGCGCACCGTGCTGCGCACCGACGATCAGTTCCGGATGACCAGCGAAGATCATGGCCAGCGCATAGGCGCCCTGCAGCCGTCGGAACGCGGCGCCCGCCGCCTCTATCGGCGACATGCCGCGTTGCAGGTTCAGGTCCACCAGCTGCGCCACCGTCTCGGTATCGGTCTCGGTGCTGAATTCCTGACCGGCGGCTTCCAACTCGGCGCGCAACTCGGCGTGGTTCTCGATGATGCCATTGTGCACGACCGATACGCGTGCGGTGCCGTGCGGGTGCGCGTTGCTTTCGGTGGGCGCCGCCATGCGTCGCCCAGCGTGTATGGCCGATACCGGTCGTGCCGGGAAGCGGCGCACCCTGCAGCGCCGTGGCGAGATTGCCCAGCTTGCCCTCGGCGCGGCGCCGTTCGATGTGGCCGTTGACCAGCGTGGCGATCCCTGCGCTGTCATAGCCACGGTATTCCAGTCGCCGCAACGAATCCAGGATCAGCGGCGCCGCCGCGCGGACGCCGATCACTCCAACAATGCCGCACATCTAATCTGGTTTCCTTTGCAACTTTTCTCGTATCTGCGATGCTCGCCCTGGCTTGTTCACCTGCTTGCCACGCGCGAGTGCCAACGAGTTCGGGCGGAATGTCCTCGGTGATCACGCTGCCCGCGCCGGTGATGGCGCCGTCGCCGACGCGCACCGGCGCCACCAACGCAGTGTCCGATCCGATGAAGACGCGCGAGCCAATGCGCGTCCGGTGCTTGTTGTAGCCGTCGTAATTGCAGGTGATGGTGCCGGCGCCGATGTTGGTTGCTTCACCGATTTCGGCATCGCCGAGATAGCTCAGGTGGTTGGCCTTGGCGCCCGCCCCAAGTTTTGCTGCCTTCACCTCGACGAAGTTGCCGATATGCACAGCCTCGCCGAGTTCCGCTCCGGGTCGCAGCCTGGCATGTGGCCCGATGCTGCAGTTCGGGCCGATGATGCAGCCCACCAAATGGGTGAACGCATGGATCTGCGCGCCGCGTCCGACCTTGACCCCGGGGCCGAACACCACGTTGGGCTCGATCAGCACATCCGGTGCCAGTTCGGTGTCCGCGCTCAGAAATACCGAGCCGGGATCGATCATGGTAACGCCGGCCTCCATCGCCGCGGCGCGGAGCCGGGACTGCACCACCGCCTCGGCCGCCGCCAGTTCGGCGCGCGAGTTAATGCCGGCGAGTTCGTCGGCCGGGGCTTCCACCGCGGCAACGCGTCCACCGCCGTCGCGAGCCAGGGCGACAACGTCTGTCAGGTAGTATTCACCCTTGGCGTTGTCGGCGCGCACGTCAGAGAGCCAGCTCAGCATGTCGGCCGCCTCAGCGCACAACACGCCGGCGTTGCACAATGTCTCATTTCGGTCGGCTTCCGACGCGTCGGTCCACTCCACGATACGCTCGACGTGGCCGTTGCGCGTGATGACCCGGCCGTAACGGCCGGCATCCGTCGGGCGGAACGCCAACAGTACAAGCGCTGCATCCCCCGCACTGCTACGCTCCAACAGCCGTGACAATGTTAACGGTTGGATCAGCGGGGCGTCGGCATACAGGATGGCAACCTCGCCGTCCCCGAACTGCGGCGCGGCCACCAGCGCCGCATGTGCGGTGCCGCGGCGCTCCTGCTGGACTACGCAAGTATGCGGCGCCGCCTCGCGCTGGACCGACTCCATGTCCGGTCCTACAACCACCACGATGCGATCGAACACCTGCTCGCAGCTTGCCAGAAGATGGCGCAGCAAGGAGCGCCCGGCGACCTTGTGCAGCGTCTTCGGCAGCTCCGACTTCATGCGCGTGCCAAGACCGGCGGCGAGGATCACGGCAGTACGTGCCATCGCTGTTCCCTAATTTGCTCGCTATGGTTTTGGCGGCGGAGGCTACTCCGAGTCAAAGCCTGTCGCTATCATATCGTTTCAATTCCCGTTTCGCAATGCAACAGTGACCCGCACCCTGCTAATCGACCTCGACGGTACGCTGGTGCACACCGCGCCGGACCTCACATCGGCGCTGAATTGGCTGATGCGGGCGCGCGGGCTGGCCGGGTTCACGCAGCCGGAGACGGCGCGCATGGTGGGCGACGGTGTGGCCAAGCTGGTGGAGCGAGCCTTCGCCGCCCGCGGCCTGCGCCCCGACCCGGACGCGGTCGCCGATTTCTCAGCCGACTATGGCGCCAATGCGGCGGTAGAGAGCCGGCCCTATCCGGGTGTCGCAGTCGGGCTGCGCGAGTTGGCGCAGGAGGGCTGGCGGATCGGCGGTATGCACCAATAAGCCAGAGGCGGCGGCTCGTTCGCTGCTGGCGGCGTTGGGCTGGCCGGTTGCTTCGCCGCTATTGGCGGGGGCGACAGCTTTCCGGTCGCGAAGCCCGATCCGCGGCACCTGCTAGCCACGCTGGCGGCACCGGGGGCTGTCCTGGGCGGGCGGTCATGGCGGGCGACCACGCTAATGATGTCGCAGCGGCGCCGGGGCCGGGTATCCCGTGCATTTTCGCTGCCTGGGGCTATGGCGCACGGGCGATGGGCGAAGGCGCCACCGCGGTCGCGCAGGATTTTGACGAACTGGTAGCGATGGCGCGACGGCTGGTGGACTAAAACCCGCTTCCCCGCCTGATTCACCCGATAGCCGTTGAGTCCGGTGAACTGCCGCGCACCGGATTGACAATGGTTTTTCAAGGTTCCTGCTTTATTCCAGAGCCGGATCACCCTTCCATTCAAATCCAGGGCGCCCGCTGCACAAATCGGCGAGCGCGATGACCCTCGAGGCCCAATGATGCCGATCCCGACCGTTGTAGAGTTGAATTTGCCAGTCTTACAGGAACTTGCGAGGGCGGAAAGAACGACTGCCGAACTAGAGAGCCTCATGGCGTCCCGCTTCGGCCTGACAGACGAAGAGCGCAACCGAAGGAAGGCTGCCGATTTGCTGGTTCCGACCTTCTTGAACAGGATCCTCTGGTCGGTCGGCGCGTGGTTGGGAGATGCTGGGCTGGTCGAGAAAGCCCGCAAACAGAACGGAAAGACCGTTTATGCCGTTACCCAGGCCGGTAGATCGGTTGAGACCTCTCCGCCCGCGAGCATCACGCACGAATGGCTTTGCGAGTACAGTCCAGCGTTTGCGGCAAAATATGCTAATCGCAGTCGCAACAAACCTAATATCCCAACGAGCCCAACAACTATCCCTGAACCGGATCGCCCGGCCCAGGGTCCATATTCCTACGGCATCGACAATATTCTTTCGGATGGCTGCTTTGCGCCCCGGGCGCAGATCGAGTCAGCGCTTAAGCAGCTGAGCGAAAAGCACAACATCGTGCTGCAAGGGCCGCCGGGAACCGGCAAGACGTGGCTCGCTAAGCGCCTCGGCTATGCGCTGCTTGGCGAGAAGAACCACGATCGAGTGCTGTGCATACAGTTTCACCCTTCGATGTCCTACGAGGATTTTGTTCGCGGCATCCGCTACTCCGAGAGCGGTCGCCTTGAGCTGGTGGACGGAGTGTTCTGCCAGATCACCGACCGGGCCAGACGGCAGCCTGAGCAGAAATTCGTTCTGGTGATCGAGGAGATCAACCGCGGCAACCCGGCACAGATATTCGGTGAACTGCTGACCCTTATCGAACACGACAAGCGCGGCCCAAAGGAGACGCTTCGGCTCGCATATCCGCGCCCAGGTGAAGCACCCTTCTTCGTCCCGGAAAACCTATACATCGTTGGAACGATGAACCTTGCCGATCGGTCTCTGGCGCTGATGGATTTCGCGCTGCGGCGACGGTTTGCCTTCGTGAGTCTTGAGCCGTGCTTCGATCGCCAGTGGAAGGACTGGTGCACCTTCAAGGGTATGCCTCGAGACTTCGCCGACCGGATTGCGCAACGGCTCGGAAAGCTGAACCAAGCCATTCAGGGCGATCACTCGTTGGGCCGCCAGTTTCTTATCGGCCACAGCTTCGTGACGCCCAAGACGACCAGGCCCCCAGTCAATTGGGATGAGTGGTTCGGTGAGGTGGTCAATTTCGAGATCAGTCCGCTGCTGCACGAGTACTGGTATGAAGATCCCGCAGCCGCGGACAATTATGTGAAGGACCTGCTGCAGTAGGCCAAAGTGACAGGCAAGCCCCTCAGCGAGCTTATGGTGCGATCGGCCGATCGCCGCGTGGGCTCGATCCGGAACTTGTGGTTCCTGCTGATGTATGCGCCGGAGTGTGCCAGCTTTGGCGGCCCTCTGGATCGGAGTATAGACGGCCCCGCGGAGCTGCTGGATGTCCTCGCCAGGCTTCTCGTGTTCGCTACGGAGCGGCGATTGCGCCGGAGTTTGTCGCGCGCCTATCAGCCCCGATCTGCGGCACTGGCACGCGTGCGAGGGCGCATCGACGTGCTGCAAACCGAGTGCAAGTACCGTCACCAGGCCCGGTTTGCCTGCCGCTTCGAGGAACTCACGCACGACAATCCGCGGAACCGCTACGCTCGGGCGGCGCTGGAACACTTGGCACGAGACGTTCGGGATCCCGAGCTGGCTCATCGCTGCCGAAGTTTGGCGCGGACGCTTCTGCGTCTCGGCATCTCCGACGAGTGTCCCAGCGAGCCCACAATGCGGCGCGTGCAGATTTCCCGCCACGACTCGGATGATCGCCTAATGATCTCCGCAGCGCGGTCCGCGCTACGGCGCACGCTGCCTAGCGAGCGGGACGGGTTGAACCGGGCAACTGACTTGGTCAGCGAGGGGCTGCTTCCCAAGATCTTCGAAAGCGCTGTGGCGGGCTTTTATCGCCATGAGCTGGGCGGTCGCGACGGTTGGTCCGTCAGGCGCCAGAAGCAGCTCGACTGGCCCGCGGCGGATCCGACCGAGCAGCTCGCAGGGCGTCTGCCCCGCATGAAAGCCGATGTTCTGCTAGAGAACGCTGCGTTGCGGCGCCGGATCGTCATAGAGACAAAGTTCACCGACATCCTGGCCCCTGGCCAGCATGGCAAGGAGGTGTTTGAGAGCGCACACATTTGTCAGCTGTACGCCTATCTCCGGTCGCAATGCGACGAAGGCGATGGCTTGGCCAACCGCGCGGAAGGTATCCTACTTTATCCAGTATTTGACCATCAGATCGATGCGGCAGCCACGATGCAAGGACACGGTACGTTTTTCTACCATCGATCTTCGGATGGAGCCTCACCAGATACGCCGCAGCCTCCTCGAGCTGATCCAGACGCCGATCTGACGCGGACTTAAAAGCCGAGGCGCGCTGCAGCGAGCTCCACGCGCGCTTCGAACGGCCTTGCTCAATGCGCCCCGGCACCGCTCCCGGAGGCCCGCCGCATCAGCACTGCCGCGACAATCGCCAGCAGCAGCGTAGCACCCATCAGAAAGAACGTGTCGCCATACGCCAGGAAGTACGCCTGGTCGCGCACGCTGCGGCCGACAGCGACCACAGCGTCATGCCAGGCAGTCTCGGGATCGGCGGTTCCGGACGACATGAAGTAGCGCTGCAACCCGGCGAGCCGCTGACGCGTCGCCTCGTTGAACAGCGAAACGCTCGGAGTGATCACCGCTGAGTGGAACTGTTCGCGCCGGGTCAGCAGCGTCTGCAACGCCGCGATCCCGATCGAGCCGCCGAGATTGCGCATCATGTTGAACATGGCCGAGGCGGAGCTGGCGTTCTCGCGCTCGATGCCGCCGGTCGCCAGCACCGACAGCGGCGTCAGCACCAGTGCCTGGCCGGCGGCGCGGACCAGGTTCGGCACCAGAAGCTGCGGGCCGCTGTAGTCTTGGTTGATGTCGATGTTGAGAAAACAGCTCGCTGCAAACAGGCCCAAGCCGATGGCGACCAGGAGCCGCGCGTCAAACCGGCGCATCAGGCTGGGGACGAACGGGATCAGTACCAATTGCGGCAGGCCGGTCCAGGCCAGCACCTCGCCGACCTGCTGTGCATTGTAGCCCTGCATCTGCGAGAGATAGCTGGGCAGCAGGAACACCGAACCGTACAGCGCCATACCCAGGATCACGTTGGCGATGCTGCCCAGGCCAAAATTGCGCCGCAACAGCAGGCGTAGGTTGAGCAGCGGGTTGTCCGCGGTCAGTTCGATCCAGATGAACAGCGACAGCGCCACGGTGGCGACCAGCGACAGGCGCACGATGAAGGGCGAGCCGAACCAGTCGTCCTTGTTGCCCTCTTCCAGCACGGTCTGCAGGGAGGCGAGCCCGATGGCCAGGGTGGCGATGCCAGTCCAGTCACCACGGCGCAACAGGCCAAGCTGTATGGGAGCGCGCGGCAGCGACGGCAACAGCAGCGCGAGCATGACTGCGCCGGGCACCAGATTGACGTAGAAGATGTACTGCCAGCCGTAGGTATCGGTGAGATAGCCGCCAATGGTCGGGCCGATCGCTGGTGCGAACGTGGCCGAAAGCGCGAACATCGCCAGGCCGACCGGCTGCTTCGAGCGCGGCAGCATGGTCAGGGTGATGGTGAAGGCGAGCGGGATCAGCACGCCGCCGAAGAAACCCTGGAGCGCACGCAGCGCGATCATCTGCTGCAGGTTCCCGGCGAACGCGCAGGCGACCGACATCACCAGGAACAGCACGGTGTTCGCCAGCAGATAGCGGCGCAGCGAGAACACAGGCGCGAGAAAGCCGGTCAGCGGGATCACGACGATTTCCGCCACCAGGTAGGACGTGGAAATCCACCCGCCATCGTCGATGCCGGCGCCGATCGCACCCTGGATGTCCGGCAGCGAGGCGTTGGTGATCTGGATGTTCAGCACGGCGATGAACGCGCCGATGATGGAGCCGATAACGGCGAGCCACACCTTGGCGTCAGCTTGCGGCTCGGATGCCGCGTCGATGCTCGTGGACATGGCGGTCAGCCTCGCCGCGTGTCGATGGTCGGCTCGACCGACATGCCGGGACGAAGCATGCCGGCGAGCGCGCCGTTGTCATGCAGCACGATCTTCACCGGGATACGCTGCACCACCTTGGTGAAGTTGCCGGTGGCGTTGTCGGGGGGCAGCAGCGCGAACTCCTGGCCGCTCGCAGGCGCGAGGCTGTCAACGACGCCGTGTACCGTCTGGCCGGGGAAGGTATCCACCTCGATGTCCGCCGGCTGGCCCGGCCGCACATCGGTAAGCTGCGTCTCCTTATAGTTGGCGACGACGTAGACTGCGTGCAGCGGCACGACCGCCATCAATTGCGTGCCGGCCTGGACATACTGGCCGACGCGCAAGCTGCGGGCACCGACACTGCCATCCTCGGGCGCCGTGATCGTCGCGTAGCTCAAGTTAAGCCGGGCCTGCTGCTCGACCGCCTGGGCATGCTGCAGCGCTGCCTGTGCCTCGGCTTCCGCGCTTTGCAGGACGTCCACCTGCTGGCGGGTGCTGTTCAGCGTGGCGCGCGCCCGTTGCAGGTCGGCGGCCCGCTGCTGCAGCAACGATTGGGTCTGCTGCGCCTGCTGCACACTGCCGGCGCCGGTATGCGCGAGGTCGGCGTAGCGCCTCTGATCCTGCGCCGCGAAGCTCGCGGCCGCGTCGGCTGAAGCAAGCTGAGCCTCGGCCTCCGAGATCAGCGACTGCTGCAAGCGGAGCTGTGCGTCCAGGTTGGCGACCTTGTGCTCAGCCGCCTGGCGATCCGCCGCCGCCTGGTCGAGCGCCGTCCTGAGGTCGCGATCGTCGATCCGTGCCAGGACCTGACCCGCCTTGACCGGCTGGTTGTCGTTGACCAGGACCTCGCCGATGTAGCCGGCCACGCGCGGTGCGATAACGATCGAGTCCGCCTGCACGTAGGCATCGTCGGTCTCGACTAGGAACCGCCCGACCTGCCAGTAATGCGCACCGTATGCTGCGGCCGCAGCCAAGCCGACCGCGCCCGCGATGCCGAGCAGTGCCTGCCTGAGGGTCAGATGGCGGCGCCCAATCAGGCCCTGTCCGGCGTCAATGCCGGGCGCGCGCTCGATTACCCCACTCATGGCTCTCTCCTCCTCGTGGCAGCATTGCTACCGTTTGGAGGGCCTAGATAGAGCAATGTGCAGGTGGCATTAATCCTGGCCCGGGCGATATAACTTTTGCGTGGAACGGAGCAATCGCGGGGTTAGGGTGAACGCGGCAGAAAGGCTCACTCTGCTCCAGCCGATTTTTTGCACGACCCCCAGGCTTCGGGCGACTCAGCCTTCGATCATCACGCCCTAGTTCCGTACCGCCCCTGGCGTTTCGGCCGGTGTGGCAGCAGTCAGGAACATCGTCGCCGGCCCGAACCACCGAGTCTGAAAGGCGATGCGCACCGGAAGCACAGGTCCCTCGGGTTTCAAGGGCGCCAACCAGGCAGAGCCATGCAGGGGACGTCGGTGCTCGGGGTCGGTGTCACCCAACAGGAACCCGGCCACCTCACGCCCTTCGAAATCGCAGCGCAGGGCCGGCCCGCTGAACATCGAACGGCTGGTGGATTCCAGGGTCTCGTTGCCGCCGGTGCGCGCCGAGATTTCGAGCAGGCGGCGGCCATCATAGGTGCGGAGGCGGATGTCGCAGCTCCGGTCACGCTCGACATGTCGCATGAGTTGGGCCAACGCGCTGAGTGTGTCCATGGTATGGAGCTGTAGGTCCGGGGGCACAGGTTCGCGTTCGCTTTGCTGTGGCGGCACCAGGTCGCGCACCTGCGGCTGGCCATGGTCGTAATCGATCAGGGTGCGGCGCTGTTGTCCGCGCCACACGCCCTCGCCGGAGAATTCGACCGGCGCCGCGCGACTATCCTGCCAGGTGCCGCGAACTGTGTTGGCCTGGTGCCCGCGGTAGAGGAACCCGACCAGCCCGGTGGTGTGGTAGTCGATATCGATCTGGTAGTTCCATGGGCCGAGCCCGAACAACGCTGCCATCTGCATGACCTCGAGGCCGGCAGCGTAGGTATCGTAGCTCAGCCGGAACTGAGACGGCTCTGCCGAAACTGCCGGATTGGCCAATCCCGGATACGCCATCAACAGTGACGTTAGAGAAGCTGCGGCAAGCAGGTGCATGTGCGGCATGTTGCGCCGCGGTAGCGGCCTGAGCAAGGGAGCCCGTAGCTTGACACTCGTCAGCGCCGCCGCCTATTCAACCATCCATGGGTGCGTAGCTCAGCGGGAGAGCACCGTCTTCACACGGCGGGGGTCACAGGTTCAAACCCTGTCGCACCCACCAGCCGCGTCCGCCACAATCTCTAGACTGTCTCTTTCAGTTCCTTGGCGACCCGGAACGCGACCTTTTTGCTGGCCTTGATCTTGATCGCCTCGCCGGTTGCCGGGTTGCGGCCCATCCGTGCCGCCCGCTTGCGGACCTGAAGGACGCCGAGACCGTTGATGCGGATCTTGTCACCCTTCTTCAGGTGGCGCGTGACCAGCCCGACCATGTCGGAGAGCATGGCATCACATTGCTTCTTCGGGACATCGTGGCTCTCGGACAGTGACGCGGCGAGGTGCCTGAGGGTGACGGTGGGCTGTGCGCCGCCTTTCGCCGGCGCCGCCGCCTTCGGGGTTTTTGCCGCGGACTTGGCTCCCGCGGGGGCCTTTCTTGCTGCCATGGTGAAGCGACTCGCTGTTGCAGGTTCAAGTGCAAGATGACGGAATCACGGTTTGTCCCAAAGGACAAGCATTTCTTGCATGCGGGGCCGAATTCCCGGGGGAGTTTCCAATGCCGCCGACTGTGGCATGGTGGTTTTGCCATCCGTCTTCACTGCAACTGAGGCAAGGCAGAAAGGCAGAACCATGTACGACGTGCACTACTGGCCGACACCAAACGGCAAGAAGGTGACAATCTTGTTGGAGGAACTCGGCGCCCAATACAAGATCGTGCCATGTAATATCGGCCGTGGAGACCAGTTTACGCCAGAATTCCTGAAGATGAATCCCAACCACCGGATGCCGGTGCTTGTGGATCATTCTCCCAAGGACGAGGGGGAGCCGCTGGTTGTTTTCGAATCCGGCGCCATCATGATGTATATTGCCGAGAAGGAGGGAAAGTTCTTCCCGCAGGCGACGCGGCCGAAGTACCAGGTCACGCAATGGCTGATCTGGCAGATGGCCAACCAAGGACCGAAGAGCGGCGAGTGCGGCCACTTCCGCCGGCTGGGCGACGGCAAGGGGGACCAGTCCTACGCGGTGGCCCGGTTCACCGACGAGGTTAACCGGCTGTATGGCGTGCTGAACAACCGGCTATACGAGAGCCGGTACCTGGCGGGGGACGAGTACACGATCGCCGACATGATTTCATATCCGTGGACGGTGAACTGGAAGGCCCAGGGCCAGGACATCGAGGAGTTCAAGTACTTCAAGCGCTGGTTCGAAGAGCTGGGGGCGCGGCCTGGCGTGCAGCGCGGTATGGCGGTGGGTGCGGACCTCTCGGAAGATGCGTCCAAGCTGCCGCCGGAAGAGCGCGAGCGGCGGGCGAAGATTTTGTATAACCAGCGGGCGCGGCCGGTCCCGGCTTAAGGTCCGCCTCCCCCACCTCACCCCAACCCTCTCCGCCCCGGGGCGGAGAGGGGGTTTCGGAGAATGCCATGGCAGACGTTGAGTGCTTCTTCGATTGCTCGAGCCCTTGGACCTATTTTGCCTTCCATAATCTGCTGCTGATGCAGAAGGAGCTGGGGATCGATATCGCCTGGCGGCCGATCCTGGTTGGCGGCGTGTTCAATGCGGTCAATCCCAGCGTGCACAACTCGCGGGAAAAGCCGGTCGCAGCGAAGGTCGCCTACAACAAGAAGGACCAGGAAGCCTGGGCGCGCCATCTGGGCATCCCGATGCATTATCGGCCGACGGTGTTCCCGGTGAACAGCGTGCGCGCGATGCGGGGCTGCGTTCTGCTGGAGCCGGAGGGCAAGCTGGTGCCGTTCGCGCAGGCGACCTTCGAGGCCTACTGGGGCGACGACAAGGACATTTCGCAACTCCCGGTGCTGCGCGAGATCTGCGGCAAGGCGGGCGTCGATGCCGACTGGCTGCTGGCCGGGATCGAACGGCAGGAGATCAAGGACAAGCTGCGCGCCATCACCCAGGAGCTGATCGATCGCGGCGGGTTCGGTTCACCCACCATGTTCGTCGGCCGCGACGACATGTATTTCGGCAACGATCGCATGCCGCTGATCCGCGAGGCGGTGCTGCGGCGGCGGTGAGCAAGGGGCAAATGAGGGCAACTGCGCCCCCGCAGACAGCCACGCAGCTAGTCACCTGCGCCGCATAGCGCCTTGTCGCGCGAACACGCAAGTTCTAGCGGCCCCATCTTACTGCGGCTGGATAGGAGAGCCCCAACTCCGTCTTCGTGCAGTGGCCGCTTGGCCGCCAGTCAGCGTGCGATGGCTCTGTCGTCAATCGGTAGTGCCTGATTTGGCGGGCAGGACATATTGTTGGGCTTGGGGGCGACGCTCCCCGGGACGGCCTGCCGTCACGATCGATCGCGCCATAGCCCGAGCTTGGCAGATGGACGCTCGGCGGTGGCTATATGGCCGTCACGGCGATGACTGTGCGTTTATCATCGAACTGGAATAGCATCCGGTATAAACCAGTGCGTCATCAGCTTGGCCGGTGCCGATTGGCCAATGATCGCGGGGAGCAGATGCACAGACTAATTTTGGCTGCGTTCATATCCGTCGCCTCATTGTGGCCAGGGATGCCGGTGTTGGCACGCACAATCGAAAGTGGCGATGTGGCCGCGATACAGCGCGCGATGCCGGCGGTGGTGAGTATTTCCGTTTGGAAGATCCTTCCGCCCGATCAGCCAGGTGAATCATCGAGGCTCGTGAGGTTCTTCGGCTCCGGTTTCATCACAGATCCCTCTGGGATCATCGTCACGAACAAGCATGTCATCGATGGCGCAATCGATATCAAGTCAACGCTCAACGACGGCACGGTGCTATCGACGAAGCTGATCGCGTCCTCGTCCCTGGTCGATCTGGCGGTACTGAAGGCGGATGCCGATCACCCCCTCCCGACCCTGGCGTGGGCTGACAGCAATGCCCTCCGTCTCGGTGATCCAGTGCTGACGGTTGGAAACGGGTTGGGTTTGGGCATCGCGATATCAGGTGGAATAGTCAGCGCGCTCAACCGTAACATTCAGGACACGCCATTCGACAGTTATATACAGACGGATGCAACGATCAATCACGGCAACTCCGGCGGTCCCCTGCTCGATCGAGATGGTAATGTCGTTGGCGTTGATACGGCGCTGTATAACCCATCTTCGACTGGCGGGTTTCTCGGGATAGGATTTGCGATCCCGGCCAACACTGCGCAATACGTCGCTAAGCTACTGCTCGACCCGAAGCAACCGCCCCCCGGTTGGGTCGGCTTCCACCTTCAGGACATGTCTGGCGCATTGGCAATAGCCGTGGGTGCGTCCGAGCCGGAAGGAGCCATTATCTCCGCCGTGGACCAGTCGGGGCCGGCTGCACAGGCATTGCTTCGGCCCGGCGACTTGCTACGCCGACTCGACGGCCATCAGTTGAATGACGCGCGCGCGTTCATGCGAAAAATCGCAGAAACCCCGATCGGGAAGACAATTCATCTGACGATCTGGCGGGCCCGTAAGGAGCAGGAGGTCGACTGTGACCGTTGCTCCGTGGCCGAACGTGAAAGAGGGCGGTGGTGCACCGACAGGACAGGCCGCTGATGCGACGATAGCGGCCGAACCACATCCTGGCATAACGCTCGCGGCACTCACTGATGCCAATCGCAAGCAGTACGGGTTGGGCCGCGATCAGATCGGCGTTGTGATAACCAAGGTTGAGCCTGGTTGCGAAGCGGAAGCTCTCGGCGTTCAGCCGGGCAATGTGGTTTTGGCAGTTGAGGACACGCAAGTCGTCACGCCTGATCAAGTGACGACCATCTTCAAGACGGCTTACGAACAGCGCCGCCCCTATGTCGCCGTGCTCGTCCAGACAAGCAACGGCGCGATATGGTTCCCCTATTCTGT
Source organism: uncultured Alphaproteobacteria bacterium (assembly GCA_963758595.1). Classification (GTDB taxonomy): domain Bacteria; phylum Pseudomonadota; class Alphaproteobacteria; order Acetobacterales; family Acetobacteraceae; genus JAMXLO01. Next base: position 315,503 of record CAVWWB010000011.1, on the reverse strand, counting down.
CGGCATCATGAGGTGAGATGCGCTTGGCTCGGGCATGGGGTTCATCAAGCCGCGGCCGCAACGTGGATGGCAGGCCGACGCCCTGAAGGTAACCTCATTGACCGATCCGGCGTCGACTTCTGCCACCAGTGGTTAAGCCTCGGGAACGCCCGGCTCTCCCAGGTCCCACCAGATGCCGGCGAAGGCCGCGATCCCCTCTCGTGCCGGCGCGATCAGCAGGTGCTCGTCCGGGCCATGCTGTTTGCACCCATTATAGCTGTGCGGCACCCAGATCAGCGCCGTGCCCAGGTGGTCCACGAACACATCGCCCGGCAGTCCGCCCGACGAATTGGGGATCACCTGCACGCGTCGTCCCAGCGTTGCCTCCACCGAGGCAACCGTCCAGTGCACCCAGGGGTGCGAGGGGTCGGTGCGGCTTGCCGGCATTCGGATGCCGGCGTTCTCGATCCGCACCGACTTAAACCCAGCCGCGTCAAGGTGTCGGCGCAGCGCGGGCTCGAACGTCGCCGGATCCGTATCTACGGTATAGCGGATCTGGCAATGAGCACGGGCGTTCGGCGCGACCGCATTCACCGGGTTCTCCGGCCGCCCGGACACCATCGCCAGCACGATGAAACTATTCCAGCCGTAGATCTTCTCGGCCGCGCTCAGCCCTGGCTCACCCCAGTCGGGATCGATCGAAGCTGCCTCGCCACCGCCGCCGACCTCGCAGCCTGCCAGCACCGATCGGACGCTGGCGGGCAGGCCGCTTGCCCCCGGGCTTGACCCGGGGGGCCCGGGTAACCACTCGCGCACCAGGATCCGGCCCTTGCGGTCGATGATGGCGGCAAGGGCATGGGTCAGCACCACGGCGGGGTCGGTGGTCAGACCACCCCAATGCCCGGAGTGTACGCCGCCGGGCCGCAGATCGACCAACAGATCAAAGTGGAATGTGCCGCGCGTCCCAGTGGCGATGGTCGGCACCTCCGGCATTACGCGCGGGCCGTCGCTGCCGATCAGCACATCGGCCGCCAGTTCGCGCCGATGTGCGGCGACGAACTCGCGCAGGCCGATCGAGCCGCGCTCCTCGCAGGTCTCCAGCACCAGCTTCAGGTTGAAGCCGAGCCGCCCATCGCGCTCCGCCAGCACTGCCTCCAGGGCCGAGAGGTTCAGCGCGTGCTGGCCCTTGTTGTCGGCACTGCCGCGGCCATACCAGCGGTCACCTTCCGTGGTGAGGCGCCAGGGATCGAGACCGGCACGCCACTGGTCCTCCAGGCCACGCACGGTGTCGCCGTGGCCATAGGTCAGGACGGTTGGGCGGGATGCGTCCTCGCTGCGTTCGGCGGTGAGGATCGGGCCGAACCCCGCCACCGGGTTGGGATGGATCGTCGCGCGGAAGTCCATCCGCTCAAGCCAGGGCCGAATTGCGGTCTCGAGATAGCGATGCACATCAGCCTCATGGCCCGGGTCCTGCGACGTGCTGGGGATTGCCACCAATTCGGCCAGCCGATCGCGGAAACCGCCATTATCGAAAAAGCCGGTCGCCCTTGCGATCGCACCGTCACGCGTTCCCATGCTCACCCTCCCCATGCACGGAAGGTACGGTCGGATGAACAGCAGTGGCAAGAACGCGATGTGATCAGCATGGTTGAGGTCGTGGCATGACGGACATATCGAAGCAAGCAAGGCACGCATCGCACGCATCTGCGCAGGCCATGGCGTCTGGCTTATCCAGGCGTAATGTTCATGAACCAGCCCAGATGCATCGGTTTGCTTGCCATTCGTCTGCGCCTCCTGCACGGGAATGCCTGGCCCCTCGCCAGCAAGTCCTCCGCCACAGCTTGCGCGCGGTTCGCTTCGTCGCGACTAAGCCGATAAGACCTTCGCGTAACACCTGAAGCAGTAGATCGATGCAGGTTGCTGTCACCGTGGCTCAGCAGCTCGGCGGCTGCGTGGTGAAAGAGCTAGCGACGCACACGGCGCGTCTGCTCGATACCGGCCCACCGGCGGAGTACATCGCCGACCTGCGCGACCTCGATTTACTTCTTCCCGCGCTGCGCGGCGTCGAGGCCGCGCGCCTCGCTGATCAGCCACACGGCGGCGCGCCGGCGTCTGGATGGATAACCACGACGCAATGGCCGCCCTGATGAGCCCCGGCAGCATGACTGCATCCCTCCCTGTCGTGTCCACGACGCTCACTGCGCTGCGACCAGCGTTGCATCCCCGATGTGCACGCAGCGCGCCATTCGCTCGGGCGACGGCCACCGCGGTTTGGGTACAGCGGCACGACACTCGGGTTGCACCTTGGTGCAACGGGGCGCGAACGCGCAGCCGGGCGGCAGACGGCGCAGATCGGGCGGGCTGCCTGCGATAGCCTCGATGTCCGCGTCACGGCTCTGCCCGTGCACGGTGGAGGCCAACAGGCCCTGCGTGTAGGGATGCATCGGCGCATGCAGCACATCGGCGACCGGGCCTTCCTCCACGATCCGGCCCGCATACATCACCGCGATTTGGTCGGCGATCTCCGATGCGACGCCAAGATCATGCGTGACGAAGATGGTCCCCATGCCCAGTTCTCGCTGCAGCCTCCGCAACAGGATCAGCACCTGGATCTGCACCGTCGCATCCAGCGCGGTGGTTGGTTCGTCCGCCAGCAGCAGGCGCGGGCCGCACGACAGCGCCATGGCGATCATCGCGCGCTGGCGCAGTCCGCCGGACAACTCGTGCGGATAGTTGTCGAGCCGCCGTTCGGCTTCGGGGATCTTCACCAATTCCAGTAGCTCCAGCGCGCGAGCGCGGCCGGCGGAGCGGCTGCCGCCCGTGTGGCGTGTCACCGTCTCGGCGATCTGGGCGCCGATTGTGTAGACGGGATCAAGCGCGGTCATCGGCTCCTGGAAGATCATCGATACAAGGCCGCCGCGAAGCTCGCGGAGACCGCGCTTGTCCAGCGCCAGCACATCCCGGCCGTCGATGCGGATCGCCCCCTCGATACGTGCCGACCGTGCCGGCAGCAGACGCATCATGGCGCGCAGCGTGACGCTCTTGCCCGAGCCGGATTTGCCCAGGATGCATAGCACCTCGCCTGGGCAGACGCTGAAGCTGACGCCGTTCACTGCGTGCACCGTCGTCTCGCGAGTGACGAAGCGGACTGCGAGGTCGCCGACCTCGACGAGTACGGTCATTGCACCGCCCTCGAATGGCCCGAGTCCGGTTCCAGCATATGGCAGGCGGCGACATGTGATGTCCGTTCGTGCCAGTCGCCCAATTCCGGGGAGCGTGCCATACAGACCGCCTCGGCAAAGGGACAGCGCGTATGGAAGCGGCAACCACCCGGCGGATCGATCGGGCTTGGTGGGTCACCGGTGATCGGCGGCTCCTCGATGCGTCGTGCGGGATCCATCGAAGGGCGCGAACCAAGCAGGGCGCGCGTGTAGGGATGCAGTGGCCGGGTAAAAATGTCCTCGGAGGGCCCCAGTTCGACCACGCGGCCGAGATACATCACCAGCACCCGGTCACTGATATAGCGCATCGTGTTCAGGTCGTGACTGATGAACAGATAGGTCAGGTTGAACTGCTGCTTCAGCGCGCGCAGCAGGTTCAGCACCTGCGCCTCCACCGACTTGTCAAGCGCTGATACCGCCTCATCCAGGATGACCATGCGCGGCTCGACTGCCAGCGCGCGGGCAAGGTTCACGCGCTGCTTCTGACCACCGGAGAGTTCGTGCGGATAGCGTTGACCGAACAGGTCGGGATTGAGGCCGACCTTGACCAACGTGGCCGCCGCGATCCGGCGCGCGTCAGGCTTCTTACGGCCATGAATGAAGGGGCCGAACGCCACCGAATCTCGTACCGGCATCCGCGGGTTCAGGGACGAGTAGCTGTCCTGAAACACCATCTGCACGTTGCGGCGCAAGGCGGCGACAGTGATGCCGTGCGGCGCGCCGACCGGTTCGCCGTCGAAGATCAACTCACCGGCATCGCGCGCGACCAGATCGAGCAGGATGCGGGCGAGCGTGGATTTGCCGCAGCCTGACTTACCGACGATACCGAGGGTCTCTGCCTTGAACATAGTGAACGAGACACCGTCGACAGCGCGCACGCGGACGGATTTGCCGGCGCCACGGACACGGAAGTGCTTGACAAGGCCGCGCGCTACCAGCAGCGGCTGCGCCGGCCCGCCGATGTCACGGGGATCGGCGGCAATTTGGTTCACAGCCGCGCATCCATTGCCGAGCGAACGCCATCGCTGAGCAGGTTGAAGCAGACCGAGGTGATAAAGATCGCCGCGCCCGGCAGCGCGCAGGACAGCGGAGCGATATAGATCGACTGGCGCAGCGTGCTCAGCATCAGGCCCCAGTCGGGTGTCGGCGGCTTTACGCCAAGGCCCAGGAACGACAGGCCGGACGCCAGCAGGATGCTGACCGACACCAGACTTGAGGCGTAAATGAAGACGGGCCCGAGCACATTGCCGAGTACATGGTAGCGCACGATGGTAAGTGTGCTCGCACCCGTTGCCCGGGCGGCCTCGATAAAGTCCAGGTTCCGCACCTGCGCGGTCGCGGTTTCCGCGACACGGCACATTGCGGGGATGAAAACCAGCGCCAGTGCGGCCATGCCGTTCGCGATGCCGCCGCCCATCGCGCCGGAGATTGCCACCGCGAGCAGCACGGAGGGAAACGCGTAGAACACGTCCATTGTGCGCATGATCGCCACGTTCACATACCGCCCGGCGAAACCGCCGATCACGCCGAGTGCGCCGCCCAGGATGGTGGCGATGCAGACCGGGATCAGACCCATCAGCAGCGACGATCGTCCGCCATAGATCAGCCGGCTGAGCAGGTCGCGCCCCAGTTCGTCGGTGCCTAATGGATGGCCGCGATAGCCGAACGGCTTCAGTCGCAGGATGACGCTCTCCTTGTAGGGATCGAATGGCGCGAGCAAAGGCGCGAAGATTGCCATCAGTACCGATCGACAGCACGATCGCACCGATGAACAGCGTGACGGGGTCGTGGCGCAGGCGATAACCCACCGAGCCCCAGTAGCCGCGCAGGCGCAATGTGGGGAGTGCATTATCGTCGAGGGTGGCGATCGGCAGCGTAATGGCCCGCGACATTGCTCAGCTCCGGCGGATGCGAGGGTCAATCATCGATTGCAGCAGATCGATGACCAGATTGGTGGCGACGAAGATCATGGACAGGAACAGGATCGTTCCCTGCAGGACGGGAATGTCGCGGTTGATGATCGCCTTCGACAGCATGAAGCCGCTGCCCGGCCAAGTGAACACAGTCTCGATCAGGATCGAGCCGCCCATCAGGTAGCCGAACTGCAAGCCCATCACCGCCAGCACCTGCGGCGCAGCATTCTTCAGGACGTGGCGGATCACCGCGATCTCGCTCAGTCCCTTGGCACGCAACGTGGTGACGAAGTCCTGGTTCAGCACCTCCGCCACGGCGGCGCGCGTGCTGCGCGCGATGATGCCCACCGGGATCATCGACAACGTAATGACCGGCAGAACGAGATATTGCGCACTTGACCAATGCAGGATGTCAAACTGCGCGGAGCCCTGCGGACCCATGCCTGTGGCGGGCAACACCATAAGCTCGACCGCGAAGATGATGACCAGGACAATCCCAAGCCAGTAGTTGGGTAGGCTGACACCGATCACGGCGACGCCTGTGACGATGCGATCGACCGGGCGGCCGGGGAAGCAGCCGGCTATCGCGCCCATCGTGTACCCGATGATGAACGCGAGCGGCACGGCGAAGCTGGTCAGGATGAACGTGTTGGACAGGGCACCGGTCACTTCCAGGATCACCGGCCGCCGGGTCGAGATCGATACGCCGAAGTCCCCGGTGAGCACATGGGCGAGCCACCGCAGGTATTGCACCGGCAGCGGGCGATCGAAGCCGTAGGCGTGCTTGATCTGTGCCACCATATCAGCGGTCGCGTCCGACGGCAGAATGGTCTGCAGCGGATCGCCGGGCGCGAGATAGACCAGTGAGAAGCACACGACACTGACGCCGAATGCGATCGGAATGGCCAACAGGATACGTCGCGCGATATAGGCGAGCATGATCAGCGGGCCACTGTTATCGGATCAAGGGTCCACCGTGATAGGCGTCAGATCCTGGAACCAGTTCTGCGCCTGCACGAAGCCATGCAGCTTGGGCGACAAAGCGCGTGGATTGAGATCGTGCACCACCCAGATCATCACCGCGCGATCGCTCTCCAGCTCATGCAGCCTGGTCAGCATCGCCAGCCGTTTGTCGGCATCGAACTCGTTCAGGATCTGACCGACAAGGGTCTCGATCTCCGGGTCATAGAAATGTCCCCAGTTGGCGCCGGTGGGCGACCAATGCATTTTCGCCACCGGCTTGATCAGGGCGCTCACCGGATCGAGCAGGGCACGCGAACCGTTGTAGCCGTCGATATCGGGATATTTCGCCACACCGGAGCGGCCGATCTCGATCAGCGAATTCCAGTCCATCACCTTGAACTCGACCTGGAAGCCGACTTCCTCGAGTTGCGACTTGACCAACTCGTTCATCGGCAATGGCTGCATCTGACCGGAGCCGGAGGTCGAGATCGCCAGCGTGATCTTGCACGGCAGGCAGCCGGCTTCCTTCAACAGCTCCTTCGCCTTTGTCTGATTGAATTCGTACTTGATCGGGTGGCCGTACCACGGCGAGCTGGGCGGCATGGTGGCGTAGTCCTCGATCGCGGTGCCGCCGAGCAGTTCGACGAACTCGGCCCGGTTCAGTGCGTAGTTGGCGGCGCGGTGTACGCGGATGTCTGTCATCGGCCCGCGCACGAAGTTCAGGATGTATGGCCAGTTGTGTGGGTAGGTGTTGGTTATGATCTGCATACCCGCGCTCTTGAGGCGCGGGATGGCGTCCGGCGACGGCGCCTCGACGAAGTTCACCTGGTTGGTCAGCAAAGCCGCAGTGCGTGTGGCTGCTTCCGGCATCGGCAGTAGAACCAGCCGATCGTACTTCGCGATGCGCTTGGGATCCCAGTAATCCTTGTTCGGCACCAGTTCGAAGCGTTCATGCGCGATAAAGCGGTCGGCGCGGAACGGTCCGGTTCCCGATGGGTGTTCGGCGTAGGCATTCCAGTCGTAGTGCAGCGCCTCAGCCCGGCAACGGCTGATCATCAGCAGGTAGCTCATCTGGTAGGGGAACAGCGATTCCACGACCTTGGTGTTGATTGCGACCGTATTGTCGTCGAGCTTCGTCACCGACGCGAAATTGGTGGTGTAGGAGCGCGTCAACGCCATCTGCAGGGTGTAGAACTGCGGCGCCTTTTCATCGGTGATCCGGGCGAGGTTCCACACCACGTCGTCCGCCGTGAACGGGCAGCCGTCGTGCCACTTTACCCCCTGGCGCAGATGATAGATCCAGCGCAGGTGATCGTTCGGATCGACGTCCCACGACGTGGCGAGGCCGGGCTTTATGTCGGACGGCTTGTCGCTGCGCGAGAGGTCCCATAGCGCCAAACCGTCATAAAGATTGTAGCCGATGAAGCGAAACCCCTCGAACCCCTGGTCAGGGTTGCCGGTCGTCGCGGGAATGTCGCCGGCGGTCATGGCGACGGTGACGACTGGTTCCGCCTGAGTAGGCAACGGGGTGATCGCCACTGCTGCGCAAACACACGCTAAGGCAGATCGAACGGCGGCCAGGTTCATGCTTGACTCCCGCAACGCAGCGCTTGTTGCAGCGCAGCATGACTCTTGCCTTCTGTCTAGTCAAAAAATCGTTCTTTTGGGAGTTTTGGTCATTCAAGAAGCATTTTGCGGCAGTGAATGCCTAGTAAATGAGCGGTGTTGATGTGACCTGACTGGATCCTTCCCTAAGCCCCTGACGGCCGGAATTCCCCAAACCCTGCGATCAGCGGTCAGCCGCGTATTCCGCTACTCTCAAATAAACCCAAACGAGATTGATCAGCAGCAGCGCGGCCGTGATCAGAAACACCCAGCGCAAACCGAACGAGGCGGCGATGGCGCCGCCGGTCAGCGGGCCCAGCGAGTTGCCAAGGAAGGTGGCCGAGGCGGTCATGCCATAAACCGTGCCGCGATCGGAACGCGGCACCATGCGGCCAATCAGCGCATTCGCGGTCGGCAGAATGCCGCCAATGAACAGGCCGATACCGAAGCGCTCCAGCGCGAAGGACCAGTAGCTCTGGGCGAAGGCCTGCGGCAGGCTGGTCAGCGTTGCGCCGAGCAGGCAGATCAGCAGCACGCGGCGATAGCCGATCTCGTCGCTGTGCTTGCCCAACAGGGGCACCGCGATCATGCCGGCGAGACCGGTGACCGAGAACGCGATGCCGCCCAGGGTGGCGAGGTCCGGTCGCGGTCCGGTCAGTTCCTGCACGAATAGCGTCACCACCGGCTGCACGGCGCGGGTGCTGAACTGCGCCATCAGCAGCACGAAGAACAGCGGGGCCACGCCGGTCGCGCCGATCAGCAGCGCGAGGCCGCGGATCCCGCCGCGCTTGCGGCGACCGCTGTCGGGGCGCGCGAAGTGTTCGTGCACGCCGCGCCACACCAGGAACACGGAAGCAAAGGTGATGGCAGAGGTGCAATAGAACGGGATGCGGTAGCTGCCGGTGATATCGGCGAGTATGCCGCCGATCACCGGGCCGATGAGTGACCCGACCAATTGCCCGGTGCTGAGCAAGCCGAGTGCGTAGCCCAGGCGCTGCTCGGGGACCTGGCTCGCGACCAGCGCCATCGCGGTGGAGGAGAAGCCGGCGAACACCCCCATCAGCGCGCGGGCGCCGAAGAACTGCCAGACGTTCAGCGACATGCCCATCAGCGCAGTGAAGAACGCAATGGCGCAGCTCGAGCGGATCAGCATCGGCTTGCGGCCGTAATTGTCGGCGAGGCGTCCCCAGAGCGGCGAGGCAAAGGCGGCGACAAAGGATGTCGAGCCGTTGAGGATACCGGACCACAGATCGATGCCAGCCTCGGTGGTCACCCCGAGCTTTGGCAGGAACAGCGGCATGATCGGACTGAGAAAGCTGAACGACATGGTCATGATGAACTGGATGCCGACCATGGCCCATAAGGTGACCTGCCACTGGCGGTCGGGCGCGGTCTCCTGTTGCGGTCCGGGCGAGGCCGCCTGTCGAGAGGCATCCGTCATTGGCGTGAGACTGGCACGCGGCCGGCGGGACGTCGAACCTCGTCGGAGAATTTGGACGCCTGCGACGTCAGCCTAGTTCACCCATGTGCACGGCCATGTCGGCGCAGACGATGCTGCCGGCAAACGCGACAAACACCATGGTCGTTCGGATCCGAATCGGCAGCATGGAGCCGGTTATCTCGGCAAGCACATAAGGTCCCGCCAGGCACGCGAAGGCGATCAGCGCGCCGAACCAGCCCCAGACGAAGAAGAACATCCCGTAGCTCAGCACCACGGAGACGAACAGCGGTGCAATGTACAGCGGGTTGGACCAGCCGCCTGGGATCTTCAGAATGCTGAAGCCGATAAGGCCACACAGCGCGAGCGACCCCGGATACAGCAGGCGATAACCTTCGGTTGGAAGCGACGGCACCGCTTGCAGGTCAATCATGGGGATGATGGCCGCCATGGCGGAATCGTATCATCGGCACCGTCCTGGCGCGAGGGCGTGCGATGCGCCATACCGGGGCAGAGACCCAGGAGGCTCGGCTATGCTCGCCAATATTCCGGCCACTCAGACCGTGATCGAGATCAGCAAGCCCGGCGGCCCCGAGGTGCTGGTGCCGGCGACGCGTCCGGTGCCGGAGCCGAAGTCGGGCGAAGTGCTGATCCGCATTGCCGCCGCAGGGGTCAACCGCGCGGACTGCCTGCAACGCATGGGCCGCTATCCGATGCCGCCTGGCGCGCCCGATATCCCTGGGCTGGAATGCTCGGGCACGGTGGTGAAATGCGGCGAGAGTGTTACGCAATGGAAGGACGGCGACCAGGTCTGCGCGCTGATGGTCGGCGACGGCTACGGCGAGTATGCCGCGGTGCCCGCGGTGCAGTGCCTGCCGGTGCCGCGTGGCGTCAGCCTGATCGACGCCGGGGGCCTGCCGGAAACGTTCTGCACGGTATGGACCAACGTGTTCGAGCGCATGCGCCTGCAGCCGGGCGAGACTTTCCTGGTCCAGGGCGGTTCCAGCGGCATCGGGGTGACCGCAATTCAGCTCGCCAAGGCTTGGGGCTGCAAAGTGCTGGCCACCGCCGGATCCGACGCGAAATGCGCCGCCTGTCGCGAGTTCGGCGCGGATGTCGCAATCAACTATCGCACGCAGGACTTCGTGGCGGTTGGCAAGGAGTTCACCGCGGGCCGCGGCGTCGATGCGATCCTCGACATGGTCGGCGGCGACTATATCCCCCGCCAGATCGAGCTGCTGGCGCATGAGGGCCGTCTCTGCTTTGTCGCGCTCATGCGTGGCACCAAGGTCGAAGCGGATTTCGGTGCCATTCAGCGCAAGCACCTGACGGTGACCGGATCGACGCTGCGATCGCGCAGCGTGGCGCAGAAGGCGGCGATCATCGCCGCATTGCGCGAGAAGGTCTGGCCGATGTGGGAGCAAGGCAAGCTGCGTCCGTTCACCTTCCGCCAGTTCCCATTGCGCGAGGCGGCTGCCGCGCATGCGCTGATGGAGTCGAGCGAACACATCGGCAAGATCCTGCTGGTGCCATGAGACGTGGGCTGAAGGGCAAATCAACCAGCCGCTGTGACCGCGTCATAGCCGAACAGAGAGCAAAGCAGCAGTCTGCGTGAGTAATACCAACCCACCGAAAGATTGACCCTCATTCGTCATGGCCGTGCTTGTCACGGCCATCCACGGCTTAGTGCCGCAGCAAAGAAGTCGTGGATGGCCGGCCCACGTGGTCGGGCTTGACCCGACTATTCGCCGGCCATGACGGTGAGGTCGCAATGGAGAGTCATTCTTCTCGACGTTTGGTATAAGTCGCACACGCTTTGCGGCGACCATTGCCGATCCGCCATTCGTCCCGCAACTACACATCGACTATGCGGACCGTGCTGCCAATGCGCGATTGATTGCCAATCATGCGAAGGACACTGGGCTGGCAAGGTGAGCGCGCCCTTTCGCGCTCACCCGGGCGGGGGCTTACACGCCTGCGGTCGCCGCAACTTCAGAGGCGAAATCCGGACCCTGCGGCTTCTCGACCCCCTCGCCCAATTGAAAACGGGCAAAGCCGGCGAGCTTGACGCCGGCCTTCGCCAGCACCGCGTTCACCCGACTCTCACCGTCGTGTACCCAGACCTGTTCCAGCAGCACGATCTCTTCATAGAACTTGCGTATGCGCCCTTCGACCATCTTCTCGATGATGTGGTCGGGCCGCCCAGACGTCTTCGCCTGCTCGATCAGCACCGCCTTCTCGCGCGTCAATGCGGCGGGATCGACGCCTGCGATGTCCAGCGCCTCTGGCCGGCTCGCCGCGATGTGCATGCCGACCTGCCGGCCCAGCAGTTCCAGCGCCGACAACTCGCCGGTTCCCTCCAGCGCCACCAGCACGCCGATCTTGCCCAGGCCCGGCCGCAGCGCCGAGTGTACGTATGTCGCGACCACGCTGCCGGACAGCACGCGCGCGCGGCGCAAGGTCATGTTCTCGCCGATCTTGGCGATCAGCTCGGTCAGGTGCTGATCCACCGTCTGCGCGCTATCGGGATACTGCGCTGCCTTGATCGCTTCGAGGTCCTCGCCGACCTCGAGCGCGACCTTCGCCACCGCCTCGACGAACGCCTGGAACTGATCGTTCCGCGCGACGAAATCGGTCTCGGCGTTGACTTCGACCATTGCCGCGCGCCGCGGCGCCGAGGCAACACCCACCAGCCCCTCGGCCGCCACGCGGCCGGACTTCTTGGCCGCAGCGGATAGGCCTTTCTTGCGCAGCCAGTCGAACGCCTCCTCCAGGTTGCCGCCGGTCTCGGTGAGCGCGCGCTTGCAGTCCATCATGCCTGCGCCGGTCTTTTCGCGCAGGTCCTTCACCATGGCCGCGGTGATTTCGGGCATCGTCATATCTCCCTTGCCCCCGGGCTCGTCCCGGGGTTACGCGTTGGCGGCCGTATTGGCGGCTTCGCTCGGCACTTCGACCTCGGGTATCGCCTCTGGTCGCAGGTCCTCGACAGCGCCGAGATCCTGGCCTGACGCCGCCATTTCGGCGCTGATGCCGTCCAGCACAGCGCCCGAGATCAGGTCGCAATACAGAGTGATGGCGCGGATCGCGTCGTCGTTGCCGGGTACCGGATAGGTCACGCCCTGAGGATCGGAATTGCTGTCGAGAACCGCGACCACGGGGATGCGCAGCTTGTTGGCCTCCTCGACCGCGAGCTTTTCCTTGTTGGTGTCGATAATGAACAGGATGTCCGGCAGGCCGCCCATGTCCTTGATGCCGCCAAGCGCGCGCTCCAGCTTATCGCGGTCGCGCGTGATCTCGAGCACCTCTTTCTTGGTCAGGCCCTCAGTGTTGCCGGAGAGTTGGTCCTCGATCTGGCGCAGTCGCTTGATCGAGCCGGTGATGGTCTTCCAGTTGGTCAGCGTGCCGCCCAGCCAGCGGTGGTTCACATAGTACTGGCCACAGCGCCTGGCGGCCTCTGCCACGTATTCCGCGGCGGCCCGCTTGGTGCCGACGAGCAACACGCGTCCACCGGCCGCGGTCACGTCGCGGACGGCGCGCAGCGCACGATCGAGCAGCGGTACCGTCTGCTGCAGGTCGATAATGTGCACTTGGTTGCGCACGCCATACAGGTAGGGCCCCATCGCTGGGTTCCAGCGGCGGGTGTGGTGGCCGAAATGCACGCCGGCTTCCAGAAGCTGGCGCAGAGTAAATTCTGGCATCGCCATAGGGGCGGGTCCTTTCGCGTCGTCCGGTTGTGCCTCCGCGGGGCTGCGTATCCTAAGACACCGGACCCGCCCAGGATTGAATCTGGCCGGGAAAGGCGCCCCGCGTGTGAATTACCGGCCCCGGGGATTCCCGCCAGCCGGCGAGCGGGATATGGCGGAGAAGCGGGTAGGGTGCAAGAGATCTGGATTGCGCGGGACGGGCTCCTGCCTCAAGGAACCGCGCCAATTCGGAACCGCGCCGCAATTGCCAACTTGAAATCCTCCGCGTCCTCCGCAGATAGTGATATCATACGTGATGTGATATCTTGAAGGTGAGGCGCGTCCTGGACACGAACGTGATTATCGCCGCGATGCGGAGCCCAACCGGCGCCTCTGCTGCGCTGTTGCGCGCAGCACGGCAACGAGAGGTGAGGCTGCTGGCCAATGTCGCGCTCGCGCTCGAATACGAAGCCACCTGCCAGTTGGCCGAGCACCGGCTCGCAGCCGGCCTCACGATGGAGCAGGCCATGGTGTTCGTTGATGCCGTTATTGCCATGGTCGAGCCTGTGGAAAGCCATTACCAGTGGCGCCCGCAACTACGCGATCCGTCGGACGAACTGGTCCTCGAAGCGGCGGTCAATGGCCAGGCAGAGGCAATCGTGACGTTCAATAAGCGGGACTTTGGCGAGGCACCCGCCAAGTTTGCGGTGGCACTACTGACACCTGCCGAGGCGGTGCAGAGGATGCGACAATGAGCCAGGTAAAGAGCACGTACCCGCTCCGCCTCCCGCGCTCGGTCAAGGCTGAAGTCGAGCGGCGGGCCAAGATGGACGGGATAAGCGTGAACCAGTTCGTGGCGACAGCGGTCGCGGAAAAACTCGCGGCGATGAGTACCGCCGAGTTCTTTGCCGAGCGACGTGCACGGGCCGACTTGAAGGCGTTCGATCGACTGATGCGCCGGAAGGGTGGCGAGCAGCCGCGACCGGATGACACAGTGGGCTAGCCCATTGGCTTTTCGCGTTATGCAGATTTCCGGCGATTCCGCCTTCGGTCATCACGCTCTGATACGACACACTCATAAGAACCCGACCGACAACCAAGGCACCGCCACAACGATCGCCAGCGCCACGGCGAGCGCCGCCAAGTAGGGCCACATCCGCCACAGCGCATCGTCCGGCGACACCCGGCCGATTGCGCACGCTCCATAGAACCCCACGCCGAACGGCGGGGCGAACAGGCCGATGCCCATCGCCAGGATGATCAGCATCGCGTAGTGCACCTCGTGCACGCCCATCGCCTTGGCGACCGGGAACAGCAGCGGCCCGAACAGCACGATTGCCGGAATCCCTTCCAGCACGCTCCCCAGGATCACGAATGCCACCGCGGTGATCGCCAGGAAACCACCCTTGCCGCCCGGCACGGACGCCATTGTGGCCACCAGCCACTGGGAAAAGCCTGACTGCGTCAGCGCCCAGGCCATCGCCGTTGCCGCGCCGATGATCAGCATGACCGCACCGGTCAGCGACAGCGTCTCGACCAGGATCGGATAGATGCGGCGCCAGTGGAATTCGCGGTACACCAGCAGCCCGAGCAGCGCGGTATAGACCACGCCGACGGTCGAGACCTCGGTCGCGGTCGCCACGCCGTCGATCACCGCCGCACGGATCACGAACGGCAGTGTCAATCCCGGCACAGCGATGGCGAAGGTGCGTGCGATCTGCTTGGCCGAGGCGCGCTCGCCGCCGCTGACGTCCAGGTGGCGCGACCGGTACCAGCTCACCACCACCAACGCGATCGCGGCCACCGCGGCGGGCAACAGGCCGCCGGTGAACAGCGCGGTGATAGATACGTTGGTCACCGAGCCGATGGTGATCAGCACCAGACTGGGCGGGATGGTTTCCGACATCGCACTGGAACTCGCGAGCAGCGCGGCCAGCTCGCCAGGGTGCGACCCGCGCCGGCGCATCTCGGGAAACAGCACCGGTGCGACCGCCGCCATGTCGGCGGCCTTCGAACCGGAGATGCCGGACACCAGATACATCGCGCCAAGCAACACGTACGACAGGCCGCCGCGCACGTGGCCGACCAGCGCGGCAAGGAACGCTACCATGACCCGCGCGATGCCGGTCATTTCCATCAGCAGCCCAAGGAACACGAACATCGGCACCGAGAGCAGCAGCAGAATTCGACATGCCCTCGTCCATGCGATTGACCACCACGGACAGCGGCATGGCGCTGGTCAGGCTGAGATACGACATCGTGGCGATGCCGAACGCGAAGGCGATCGGCACTCCGATCGCCACACAGGCGGCGACGATGATGACGAAGAACACGATCAGACTGCCGAACCCCATGACGATCAGCAGCGGCCGGCCGATCCACAGCAGCACCGCAATGCCGCCGACAGTGAGCAGTGCGAGACCGAAGCTGCGCAGCGTGGTGGTCTCCAGGAGACGCAGCAGCGCGATCGTTGCCGCCAGTGCGATCCCGACCAAAATGGCGACAACCCGATAGCCGTCGGAGATTTGCAGCGAGATCAACTCGACGTAGCGCTGCTGATCCAGGTACTGCGCCGCCGGCAGCAGTACCTCCAGCACGAACACGATCACCACCAGCGATGCGACAGCGGCGAACCAGCTCGCGATATGCGACGGCACCCAGCGCGCAACCGTGGTCAGCCGCATGTGGCCATCGCGCCGCAGGGCGACCACCATGCCCAGCATCGATAGCCACAGGAACAGGAAATTCGCCAGCTCATCCGTCCAGAACAGCGGACTGTCGAGCAGATAGCGCGACACCACGCCAGCAAACAAAATCACCACTTCGGCGGCAACCAGCAGCGCGCCGATTGCCTCGCAGGTGACCCCGATAGCCTGGTCAAGCAGCAATGCGCTGCGGCGCAACGCACCCCAGGCGGGTGGTGCCGACGCCGCGACGGTGTCGCCACTCATGCGGTGAGCGGACCGACGTATTTCTCGAGCAGCGCCCAGGGCTTGTCGCCGGCGGTTTTCTTCATGTCGGGGTAGTAGCTGCTCCTGGTCAGCACCTCGCGGAAGGGTTTCTGGTCGGGTGCGTTGAGCGTCAGTCCCTTCGCCGTGAGGTTCTGTTGTTCTGTCTTTGTCATGACGACAAAGTCGTCACGCTGCGCCAGTGCGGCGGCACTGAAGTTGCGATGGCAAATTTCCTGGAGATCAGGCGGCAGCTTTTTCCAGGCAGCCACGTTGAATGAGGTATGAAACCCGGCCCAGACGTGGTTGGTCAGGCTGCAATATTTCTGCACCTCGTACAGCTTGGCGGTGTCGATCAGCACCAGCGGGTTCTCCTGACCATCGACGATGCCGGTCTGCAACGCGCTGTAGACCTCGTTGAAGTTGATCGCGGTCGGCGAAGCGCCGAGATGGCGGAACAGCGAGATCAAATAGGGCGCGACCGGCAGGCGGATCTTGAAACCCTTCAGGTCGTCCGGGCTGTTGATTGGCTTGGTGCGTGTGGTGACCTGGCGGAAACCGTGGTCGTAGCCCTTGTCCATGCAGTGAAGGCCGATCTGCTCGGCAGCGGCCCGCAGCATGTCGCCAAAGTCGCCGTCCATCGCCGCCCAGACATGCGCATAATCGGGGAAGGCGAACCCGACGCCTGGCAAACCGCAGACCGGATTGCGCGGTGCCAAGAGATCGATCGGCAAATTGTACATCTCCATGGCACCGGAGATCACCTGAGCGATCATTGCCGTGTCGCCGCCGAGTACGCTGTTCGGGTAGATGGTGATCTCCATCCGCCCGTTGGATTCCTGCTTGATCTTGTCGGCGGCCTTCTGCTGGGCGGCCATTGCCGGATGTTCCATCGGCGAGGAAGAGCCTAGCTTGTAGCTGAACTCCGCGGCATGCGCCGGCCAGTGCAGAATGCTCGCCACGCCGATGCTGGCGGCTCCTCGCATGATGTGACGGCGTGACAGCTTCGATCGCTGCATTGGCGCTACCCTCCCTAACATTCCCAGAAGCGTGGGGGGAAGGCAGCAAGTTCGTCAAGCACGCGACATTCCGCGCTTCATCACCCCTTCACCGCTGCCGCCGTCAGCCCTTTTACAAAATAGCGCTGGAAGAATATGAACAGCGCTGCAATCGGCAGCGTGGCGACAGTCGAGGCGGCCATTGCGGCCGCCCACATCGGTTCGCGCTGGTACGGCTGGCTGTAGCTAGTCATGCCGACGGACAGAACGTTCAGGTCCTTGTCCTGTACGATCACCAGCGGCCACAGGAAACTTCCCCACGACCAGATGAACACGATGATCGCCAGGCTGGCGAGCGCCGGCAGCAGCAGCGGCAGCGCGATGCGCAGAAATATGTGGAACTCGCCGGCGCCATCGACACGCGCTGCCTCGATCAGCTCGTCCGGCAGGTCCGCGGCATATTGCCGCATCATGAACACGCCGAACGCATTCATCATGCCAGGGATGATCAGGCCGGCGTAACTGTTCTCCAAACCGAGCCACTTCACCTCGACGAACAGCGGCACCACCAATACCTGGAACGGCACCATGATGGTGGACAGCACCGCCAGGAACAGCAGGGTGCGGCCGGGGAAGCGGTATTTCGCGAAGCCGAAGCCGGCGAGTGCGCCAAAGAACACGGTCACGCCAACATGCGAGGCGGAATAGATCCACGAATTGAGAAAGTAACGCCACAAGGGCGCGATCTCCGCCGCCTGTCGAAACTGCGCGAAGCCCTGGAAGTCGTGCGGCAGGAAGTGGATGGGAATTGCGTGCACTTCCGGCTCAGCCTTGAAGGCCGAGGTGACCATGAACCAGATCGGAAAGGCGAAGATAGCCGCTGCTGCGGCGGCGATCAGCAGACGGACGGGCCGTCTGCTGGCGACTTCTCCTGACAGTCGCCACGTCGCTCTTTGGTTGAGTATCCGATGTACGCGGCGGACCGCACCCGGCATGCGAACGACGCTGCTCTGCGGCCGGATACTAGGCACGACGATTGAACCGCAACTGCACGATCGTCACCACCAGGATCATCGCAAACATCGCCACGGAAACCGCCGCTGCGTCGCCCATGCGGAAATATTGGAAACCGTATTTCAGCACCAGCAAACCGAGCACCAGCGTGGAATTCGATGGGCCGCCCGGATCGGTCGGCAACACGTATTGTAGCGCGAAAGTCTGGAAGGCGTTGATCGACGACAGCGCCGCCACCAGCACGGCGGTCGCGCGCAGATGCGGCAGCTCGATATGCCAGAACGTGCGTGCCGGCCCGGCACCGTCGATCGCCGCGGCCTCGCGCAGTTCCCGAGGGACGCCGGCCAGGCCCGCGAGCCAGATCATCATGAAGAAAGGGATCGCCGCCCAGTCGTGCACGCCAATGATCGACAACGGCGCCAGTACCGCGTCGGCGAGCCAGCGAATCTCGGTTACTCCCCAGGCACCGCCGATCAGCCAGGTCATCACGCCGTTCGGATGCAGCAGCACGCGCCAGATCACCGCCACCACGACAATCGGCGGCAGCACCGGCAGGAAGAACGTCGCCTTCAGGATGTCGCGGCCGCGGAATGCCTGGTCGAACAGCAGCGCGGCCAACAGCGACAACACCCACACAGGCAGCGTCGCGCCAGCGACGAACAGCAGCGTGTTGCGCAGCGCGACAAGGAACAGGCGGTCGGACAGGAGATTGGCGAAGTTGTCGAGACCGACCCAGAGCGGCGGGTTCAGCAGGTCGTAGTCGGTGAAGCTGAGATACAGGCCGAACAGCATCGGAAAGACATTGAAGGCGGCGAAGAAGCCGATCGCCGGCAGGGCGAAGATCAGGCCCCACCATTTGAAGTGGAAGCGGGGCGCAGCGACAAGCAACGCCGATGCGGCCTGCTTCGTCGCTGCGCTTCTCGCAATAAGAGTTGTCATTGCTTCGCCATGGCGGCGGCACGGGCGCGTTCACGGCTGAGAATCGTGTTCACGTCGCTATCCATGTCGGGCAGCACCGCATCGACCGGGTCGCCTTGCATGATCCGGTCACGGCCGCGCAGCAGCGCGTCCACCACCTGGTCGTAGCCAACTACCCGCGGCGAGAAGCGCGCCTTCTTCAGCTCGGCCAGGAAGAACGGCGCGGCCGGATTGGACTTATAGGCATCGCTGTCGGTCACCTCCTTGCGGGGAACGAACAGGCCTGCGCCGGCGAACAGTTCGGCCGCGTGGTCGGTGTAAAAGCGCACCAGCTTCCATGCCGCCTTCTGTGCCGCCGGCGAGGATCGCGCGTTCACCATCATGTAGTAGGCATAAGCGTCAACGCCGTTGTCGGACGTCGCATGCTCCCATCGGGGCAGCGGATGCACCGACCAGTCGATCTTCGCCGCAACCATCTGCGGAATGCCCCAGATGCCGAAGCTGCAGTCGGTCGCGAGCTGGCCGCCGAGGAAATCGGTACGGGTGTCGGTGTACTGCGGGCCGCCCAGGCGATACTTGTTCACCCAGTCCTGGAAGTAGTGAAACACCTGGCGCGCCTGCGGTGTGTCAATCGTAGCCCGGTATTTTTCTTCATCGATCATGGCCGACCCGATTTGGTGCAGCATGCTGTTCGGCATGAACCACATGGTGGCGCGGTTCGGCCAGTTGAAATCGAAGCCGCGGCGGCGAGGGACGCCGTTCACGTCGCGCTGGGTGAGCTTCTCCGCAACCGCGGGGAAGGCCTCCCAGGTTTTTGGAAAGTCCTTGTCGGGATCAAGGCCGGCTTCGCGCCAGATCGCGTTGTTCGTGAAACAGGCCCAGTTGCTGACTTCGGTGGGCACGCCATAGAGCTTGCCCTGAAACCGGATGCCGTCGAGTCCGCTGCTGAACTGCGATGTGAATGCCGTTTCGTCAGCCAGGCCCATCGCGGCGTAGTCGATCGGCGCCAGGATGCGTGCATTGTAATACTGCGCGACCAGCATCGAGGCCGCATTGAAGATGTCGGGTCCCGAGCCGGCGGCAAAGGCAGTCAGCAGCTTGGTCGGGTACTCGGCCACGGGAAGGATCTCGTGATCGACCTTGATATCGGGGTTGGCCTTCTCGAACTCGACGACGATCTGCTTGTCGATCGGCACGCGCGGCGGATGTTCGTGCATCCACATTCGCAGCGTCACTTGCTGAGCAGACGCGCTACCGACCCATGCGACCGCTGCAATGCCGACCGCCAGCCTGATCCAGGACCGCATTTCCCCTCTCCCTGTCCGATGGGTCCTGCGAGGTTACCACGAGTGCCACACCCGCCCAGCCGGATACCCATATGCGTTCCCATATTGTCTCGCCACGCGAGGCCGCGCCGGGTAAGCTTCCGCAATGCAGCAAAGCGCAACCGTGCCGACCCTGACCTTTCCTCACGCACAGCCACCCGGTCCCGGTGACCTGATCGAGCTTGCGGACGGCGTTCGCTGGTTGCGGCTGCCGTTGCCGTACCGCCTTGATCACGTCAACGTCTACCTGATCCGAAATGACGACGGTTGGACCGTGCTCGACACCGGTCTCGGCACCGACGCCTGCCGGCGCGCGTGGGACAGGGTCCTTGGCGGATCGCTTGCGGGGCAGCGTCTTACCTCGATGGTGGTGACGCACTTCCACCCCGACCATGTCGGGCTCGCGGGTTGGCTGACCGACCGGTTCGGTCTGCCGCTGTCGATGCCCCGGCCTGAGTATCTCTACAGCCTGGCGCTGCAGTATGCGCCAGGCGATCTCGGCGCCGACATGCACCGGCCGTTTTATCGACGTCACGGATTGTCACCCGAGGTAACCGAGGCGGTGCTCGGGCGCGGGCATGAGTACCTGCGGCAGACCACCGGCGTGCCGACCACCTATCATCGCATCCAGCACGGTGACGTGCTGCGGATCGCTGACCGGGCATTCCGCGTGATGACCGGCGGTGGGCATGCGCTAGAGCAGGCCATGCTGTACCGAGCGGAAGAGAAGCTGTTCTTTGCGGCAGATCAGGTGATCGCGCGCATTTCGCCCAACGTCAGCGTCCATGCGATGGAACCCGATCTTGACGCTCTGGGCATTTATCTGCGCTCCCTGGCGAGCCTGCGCGACACGGTTGCCGAAGACGTGCTGGTCCTGCCCGGTCACGGACTGCCCTTCTATGGGCTGCACGAACGCATTGCGGAACTGCTCGAGCACCATCGCCTGCGCTGCGGAGCAATTGCCGTTGCCTGCCGGGTGCAACCGCTGTCGGTGGCGGAGCTGGTGCCGCACGTCTTCCATCGGGAGCTCGATGAGCACCAGACCGGCTTTGCGTTTGGCGAGGTATTGGCGCATGTGAACCACATGCTGGTGCTGCAGGAACTGGTGGTGGAGACCGGCGCCGACGGGATCGATCGCTACCGAGCGACCGGAGCCTGAGCCAGACCACGGAATTGGCGCGGAACTCAACGCAGAGTCTTGGGGGATCAAATGCGGCTGCTGCTGGCGACGATGTCGCACGAGACCAACACCTTCTCGCCTGTGCCAACCAAACTGGAGCGCTTCTGCCGTGACGGCACCTCGCTGCTGAGCGGTCAGACGGCCATCGACTTCTACCGTGGCACCGGGACCTGCATGGGTGGCTACCTCTCGGTGGCGGACGAAATCGGCGCCGAGGTGGTGGTCCCGGTGTGCGCCAGCGCGCCACCCAGCGGCCCGGTGGACGGTGAAGCGTACGAGACGATCTGCCGCATGATCACCGATGAGGTGGCGAAGGGCGGATTCGATGCGCTGTGGCTTGATCTGCACGGCGCCATGGTCACCGACCGGTTCGACGATGGCGAAGGCGAGCTGTTGCGCCGCATCCGCGCCATCGACAGGACGACGCCGCTCTGTGTCGCGTACGACATGCACGCCAACGTTTACGACGCGATGGTCAGCAACGCGCAGATCGTCACCGGTTATCAGACCTATCCGCATATCGACCAGAGGCAGACAGCGGAACGCGCGGCGCGCGCATTGCTGCGGGTGATGCGGGGCGAGGTGCGTCCGACCTCCGCCTGGCGTTCAGCGCCGATGTTGCCGCATGTGATGGCGCAGGGCACGCATCGTGCGCCGAACAAGGACCTGCAGGCAATGTGCGCGGCATGGGAAGCGAGCGGACGCGCGCTCGCCGCCAGCCTGTTCGTCGGCTTCCCGCATGCCGATGTCGAGATGGCAGGCCTGTCGGCGGTGGTGGTGACCGACAACGATCGGGCGGACGCACAGGCGATGGCGGACGAGCTGATCAGCGCGGCCTGGAAGGCTCGGCGGGAGTTCATGTTCCACATCGAACCGCTGGAGGCATCGGTGCGCCGGGCAAAGGCCCTGGGCGCGCCGGGTCAGTTACCGGTGGTGCTGCTGGACCATTACGACAACTGCGCCAGCGGCGGAACGATGGACACGACCGACACCTTGCGCGAGATCATCCGCCAGGACCTCGACGATGTGGTGTTCTTCGGCATCTACGATCCGGACGCGGTGGGCCAGGCGGTCGAGGCAGGCGTCGGTGCAAGGGTGACGCTGTCGATCGGTGCCAAGCTGCCGATGCCGCAATTGCCGGTGGCGAGTTCGCCGCTGACGGTAACCGGCGTGGTGCAGACGATTTCCTCCGGTGCGTTCCGCCTGAAGGGCGGACTGACGCCGGGCTTGCAGGTCTACATGGGACGCACCGTGGTGCTGGATACCGGCAAGGTGCAGATCGTGCTGCTGAGCCGTCACATCGAGCCGACAGCCCAGGAGATGCTGCAGGTGCTGGGGATCGATCCGGCCCGCAAGCAGTACGTCGCCATCAAGAGCCGCGTGCATTGGCGCGCCGATCTCGGCAAGATCGCCCGCGAGATCGTCGAATGCGCCGGCGTGGGCGTGTGCACCTCCGACTACGGACAGCTCACGTTCCGCAAGGTGCGCCGGCCGATCTTTCCGCTCGATCCAGACATGCAGTAGAGCCTGGAGCAGAGGCGCGTGGAAGGACGCGCTATGGTCGAGATGATGGAAACAAGCGCCAAGCCGTTTCGTTTCGGTGTGAATGTTCAAAGCGCGCGATCAGGGTCCGAGTGGGCGGAGAAGGCCGGCAGGGTCGAAGAGCTTGGCTACCAGGTTTTCAACGTGCCGGATCATTTGACCGATTTGATGGCACCTTTCCCCGCGCTCGTGAGTGCAGCCGCGGCGGGCGCACGCCTCCGGGTCGGCACACACGTCCTGAACAACGATTTTCGCCACCCTGTGCTGTTGGCACGGGAGGCAGCGACGGTCGATCGTTTGACCGATGGTCGGCTCCAACTTGGTCTCGGTGCGGGGAGCATCCGGGCCGAATATGAAGAGGCTGGCCTGAATTTCGACCGCGGAGCCGTAAGGGTTGAGCGATTGGCGGAAGCGGTGGCGATCATCAAGCGGCTGCTCGGCGGCGAGAAGGTGACATTCGCCGGCAAGCATTACTGCGTCGCGAATCACTCGGTTGGGCCGTTGCCCGTTCAGAAGCCTCATCCGCCCATCTTGATAGGCGGTAACGGCCGGCAACTTTTGTCGCTGGCTGCCCACGAAGCTGACATTGTAGGTCTCTCGGGCATTACCTTTCGAAATGGTGGTGCGGCACCGCCCGACCTTTCGGCCTGGCGTGTCTCGAGCGTCGATGAGAGGATCAAGCTTATCCGGGAAGTGGCCGGCGAGGATCGGTACGTGCAACTTGAAATCAATGTCCTCGTGCAGCAGGTCATCGTCACCAACGATCGTCGCCGCGCGGCCGAGGAATTGTCAGCCCGATGGCCGCAGCTCACTGCCGACGAGATCCTGCAAGCTCCGTATGTGCTGATCGGAACTTTGGAGCAGATCAGCGCAGACCTTTTGGCGCGCCGTCAGCGTTGGGGTATTTCCGGCTACACCGTTCAGGAGCCCTATATGGAAGCTCTCGCTCCCGTGGTTATCGAGACAATGCGTTTGGCTGGACAGAAGAACGCACCGTCTGGCCGACGCTGACCCTGCAGCAACGCAATCGTCAGTTATGGAAGCAGCATGGGTTTCACCCCGCCGCGCGCGGGGCCATATTCGGCGGATGGTTCCTCTTTCCGTCCTCGATCTTTCTCCCATTACGGAAGGCAGTGATGCCGGGCAGGCGCTGCGCAACTCGCTCGATCTGGCACGGCATGTCGAGGCGTTGGGCTATCGGCGCTACTGGATGGCCGAGCACCACAATCTGCCCGGCATCGCCAGCGCCGCGACCGCGGTAGCGCTGGCGCACGTGGCGGCAGGGACGCGCAGCATTCGCATCGGTGCGGGCGGCATCATGCTGCCGAACCATGCACCGCTGCTGATCGCCGAGCAGTTCGGTACCCTGGCCGCGCTGCATCCCGGGCGAGTGGATTTGGGCCTGGGACGCGCGCCCGGGTCCGACCAGATCACGGCGCGCGCGATACGGCGGACGCTGCACAGCACCGGGGACGAATTCCCGCAGGACGTCATCGAGCTGATGGAGTACCTTCAAGCCCGCGGAATCCGGGCAGCGCGTGGAGGCGGTGCCCGGGGCGGGGCTCGAGGTGCCGATCTGGATCCTGGGGTCAAGCACATTCGGCGCGCAGGTCGCGGCGTATCTGGGATTGCCGTTCGCGTTCGCGTCACATTTTGCCCCGGCCATGATGACCGAGGCGATGGCGATTTATCGGCAGCGGTTCCGCCCATCGGCGCAATTGGCAGACACCCTATGTGATGCTTGGGCTGAACATCGTGGCGGCGGAAACCGATGCCGAGGCACGGTATCTGTTCTCTTCGCTGCAGCAGTCGTTCCTCAATATCCGGAGTGGGCGGCCAGGGCGGCTGCCGCCGCCGGTGGCGGATTTCGACGCGCAGCTCGATCCGTTTGCGCGGGCGATGCTGGACGATGCACTGGCCTGCGCCATCGTCGGCGATCCGCGAACCGTGCGAGAGGGGATGGAGGCGTTCGTTGCTCGGACCGGGGCCGACGAACTGATGGTGACGGCGAATATCTTCGACCATCAGAAGCGGAAGCGGTCGTTCGCGATCGTGGCGGAGATGGCGGGACCGTCGCCCCTCCCCCTGACCCCCTCCCGCGAGGGGAGGGGGGATTTTGTCATTTTGCTGGCTATAGTCTTTGCTGCCAGGGCGGCGAGCTGGTCGGCGCACTGGCCCCAGCCTTGGTGAAAGCCCATCTTTTCGTGGGCCTCGCGATCTTCGGCGGTCCAGTGCCGCACGCGGGCGGTGTAGCGGGTCTTGCCGCCCTCGTCCTCGAAGGAGATGATCACCGTCATGAACGGCTTCTGCGACGGTTCCCAAGCGCGTGTATAGGCATCGGTAAATACTAGCCGCCGGTTCGGCAGCACTTCCAGATAGACGCCGCCGCAGGGTATTTCGTTGCCCTCAGGACCGCGCATCACCACCGTATTCGCCCCACCCACGCGAACGTCCAACTCGGCGTGCGGCGTCGTGTACGGCGTCGGGGCGAACCACTGCTTCAGCAGCTCGGGCTCCGTCCACGCGCGGTACAGCTTCTCACGAGGCACATCGATCAGACGCGTGAGCACAAGGTCGCGGTCGTTGCTTTCGGTGGTCATGCAGCTTCTCCGTCATATGCCTGTTGCAGTTTGGCGGTGTCGAGCTTGATCATCTGCAGCATTGCCTCCATCCCTCGGCGCAACTCGGCGGCCTCCAGGGCATTGCTGTCGAACCAGAGGAAAGGCGTGATCTTCTGCATGCGATCCCCTATGCGCGCTTCTGTTCGTTGACGGCCCAGATCACCCCGAATGGATCGCGGAACTGGCCGTAGCGGGCGCCCCAGAACATGTCGGCGACCGGCATCACGACTTCGGCGCCCGCATCGATCGCGCGCTGCCACCAGGCGTCGATGTCATCGACCATGAGCGTCATGGTGAATGCCTGCGGTTGCTGCGGCGGATGGCCGTGCTCCGGATAGAAGTCGCACAGCATCACCGAACTGTTGTTGATGTAGAGGTGCACGTGCATGGTGCGGCCCTTGTCGTCCGGTCGGGTGCGCGACAGCGATCTCCGCGCCGAGGGCACGCTGGTAGAAGTCGGCCGCCTTCATCGCGCCGTCCACGTTCAGGTAGGCGACCACGCCGCCCTTTACTTCTGGTGTGTCCACGAATGCTCTCCTTTCGTCACGCCCCGAGGACGCTGCTGCACGTCGACCTGCCGACAGCGGGTGAGCAAGTTTTTATCGCTGCAGGCGCCTGACCCATCAGCTGGTCCAGGTGCTGGCGTATATGGGCGGCCTGAGCGGGCGTTTCGGCGAGTGCAATCGCCTGATCGAACGCGATCCGCGCAGCGTCATCGCGGCCAAGCTGCATCAGCAAGGCTCCCTTGACGCCGAAGTAATAGAAGTAGCCGGCAAGCCGGTCCGACAGCGGCTCGATCAGCTCCAACGCCGCCGCGGGGCCGTGCACCTTGCTGACGGCAACGGCGCGGTTGAGCGTGATCACGGGTGAGGGCTGTATTCGCTCCAGCGCGGCATAGAGTGCCGCGATCTGCGCCCAGTCGGTGTCCTGCGGCTCTTTTCGCGCGCGCGTGCGATGCCGCTATGGCGGCCTGGATCTGATAGGAACCGGGTTGCCGGTGCCGCACCGCCTTGTCGACCAGTGCCAGGCCTTCGGCGATCATCCGGCTGTTCCAGAGCGTGCGATCCTGGTCTTCCAGCAGCACGATCTCGCCGGCGGTGTCGAACCGCGCGGCGCTGCGCGCGTGCTGCAGCAGCATCAGCGCCGCCAAACCCATGATCTCGGGTTCCGCCGGAAACAGACGCAGCAGCAGGCGGGCAAGCCGGATCGCCTCGTCGCAGAGATGCGCCCGCGCCGGGCCATTCGCCGGCGGAATAGCCTTCGTTGAACACCAGGTAGATCATTGCGGCGACCGCGGCCAGGCGTTCGGCACGTTCGATCGGCGCCCGGAGCCTCGAACGGGACCTCGGTCTTGGCGATCCGCGCCTTGGCGCGGGTGATCCGCTGCTCCATCGCAGCTTCGCTGACCAGGAAGGCGCGGGCAATCTGCGCGACGGAAAGTCCGGAGACGATGCGCAATGCCAGCGCGATCTGCTGGGTCGCGGGCAAGTTGGGATGACAGCAGATGAACAGCAGACGCAGGATGTCGTCGCGGTAATGCGATTCGTCGAGCCGTTCCGCCAGCGGCGTCTCGACATCCTCCAGATCGGAGATCGTTTCATCGGGCGGCAAGGGATCGTGTCGCCCGCGACGACGCGCGGCGTCCAGTCCCGCGTTGCGGCCGACCAGGATCAGCCAGGCGGTCGGGTCGCGCGGCGGGCCGTTCAGCGGCCAGTTCCTGAAGCGCGCGCAGGCAGGCTTCCTGGAAGGCTTCCTCCGCGGTGTCCAGATCGCGAAAATAGCGCAGCAGCGCACCAACTGCCCGGGGGCGCGCGGCGGTCAGCGCGGTCTCGATCCAGCGGACGTCGGTCATTCCGCGGCGAGTTTCCGCTGGTCGGGGAGATAGAGCGCAATCGGGCGGACCTCGTAGGTGCTGCCGGTCTTCGCCGCGGCGAGATCACGAGCGATGTCGAGCGCCTCATCGAGACTTGCCACGTCGACGACGAAGAAGCCGAGTAACTGTTCCTTCGTCTCGGCAAAGGGTCCGTCAGTGACCAGCGGCTCTCCCGGCGATTTGCGCAAGGTCGTTGCGGCTGTCGTGGGTAACAGGCGCAGCGACACGCCCGAGCTTGCCGGCCTTGGCCAGCCGGTCCTGCACGACGCCGAGGCGCGCCATGACCGCGGCGTCCTCCTCCTTGC
Organism: uncultured Alphaproteobacteria bacterium; assembly: GCA_963758595.1. GTDB lineage: Bacteria > Pseudomonadota > Alphaproteobacteria > Acetobacterales > Acetobacteraceae > JAMXLO01. The sequence goes on along the minus strand of CAVWWB010000011.1, from coordinate 287,977 downwards.
TCCAGGACCACACGACGTCTTCATCGTTGTAACAGAGGATGGCGTACTGCATGCGTGGCCTCCTGGTGTTGCCCATAGGACGTTCGAGTGGCGACTTGAGCCGACATGGCGTTGTGCACGCGTCAAGTCCGGCCGCCCCGTGCGCCTGTCGCCACGGAGCGGGGGAGATGGGTCTAGCACCCGGCGGCGGCGGTCTAACATCCGGCCGCAGCCCGGGGAGGATCCATGATCATCGACTGTCATGGCCATTACACCACGTCACCGCGCCAGCACGAGGCATGGCGCAGCGAACAGATCGCCGCGCATGGCGAGGGCAGGGCGGCGCCGCCGCGTCCCGCATCACCGACGATGAGATCCGCGCCAGTATCGAGAACGGCCAGCTGAAGCTGCAGCGGGAGCGCGGCACCGACCTGACGATCTTCTCGCCGCGCGCTGCCGGCATGGGCCATCATCTTGGGGACGCTACCACGTCCGAAGCGTGGGCGACGGCGTGCAACGAGCTGATCCACCGGGTCTGCAGCTTGTTCCCGCGCAATTTCCTCGGCGTCTGCATGCTGCCGCAATCGGCCGGCGTTTCGCCCCGCAACTGCATCGCGGAGTTGGAGCGCTGCGTGCTGCAGTACGGCTTCGTCGGCTGCAACCTGAATCCCGATCCCTCTGGCGGATACTGGAAAGACCCGCCGCTGGGTGACCGCTACTGGTATCCGCTGTACGAAAAGATGGTGGAGCTTGATGTGCCGGCGATGATCCATGTCAGCGCGGCGTGCAACCCGGCGTTCCATACCACGGGGTCGCATTATCTGAACGGCGACACGGCGGCGTTCATGCAGTGCCTGACCTCGGACCTGTTCAAGACCTTCCCGACGCTGAAGTTCATCATCCCGCACGGCGGCGGAGCGGTGCCTTATCACTGGGGCAGATTCCGCGGTCTGGCGCAGGATATGAAACTGCCGCTGTTATCGGAACTGCTGCTGAACAACGTGTTCTTCGATACCTGCGTCTACCATCTGCCCGGGCAGGAGTTGCTGACCAAGGTCATCCCACTGGACAATATCCTGTTTGCGTCCGAGATGATCGGCGCGGTGCGCGGGATCGATCCCGAAACCGGGCATCACTACGACGATACCAAGCGCTATATCGAGCAATTGCCGTTATCGGCCGGTGACAAGGCCAAGGTTTACGACGGCAACGCACGTCGGGTCTATGGCCGACTTTCGGCGCAGCTTGCCAGGCAGATGGGCTAGCCGACGGGAAAAGCCGATCCAATCCGCGGTTCCGCACGTGGCGAATGTATTGACCCTTAGCTGAAAGCGCGCGCAGTCTCGGCCCAAGCAGGGGGGCTAACATGCTGAAGCGTTACGCCTGTTGTCTGGCGGTTGCCTGTTTGCTCTGGGCCGGCGCGGCGCGAGCTGACACCACGCTGGTGATCGGCATCGCCGCCGATCCGACCGGGCTCGATCCTGAGGCGGTGCTGAATAACACGTCGGGTTTTGTCATGGCGACGATCTATGACTCGCTGGTGAAGTACAAGCCCGGTACGACCGAGGTAGCACCGGGTGTCGCCGACAAGTGGAATGTCTCGGCCGACGGTCTCACCTACACGTTCCATCTTCGCTCCGGCATCAAGTTCCACGATGGCACGCTGCTCGACGCAAATGCCGTGGTGTGGAACATCGATCGGCTGTTCAATAAGAACAACCCGCAGTACATCTACAATACTGGCCCTGCCGAGAATTATGCCGACTTCACCTATGGCGAGGTTTCGTCTGTACCGCGCTGTCGGCAGTGACATCAGTCGAGTTCAAGTTCAAAAAGCCTTCGGCGCCATTCCTGAACAGTGTCGCCATGGTCTGGAACGGGCTGGTCAGCCCGGCCTCGGCCGCCCAGTACGGCAAGGACTTCCGTAACCATCCGGTGGGAACCGGCCCGTTCATCTTCAAGGAATGGCGCCAACGCGACCAGGTCATCCTTGATGCCAACACCGCATACTGGAACGGCAAGCCGAAAGTCGATCACCTGATCTTCAAGGAGTATCCAGAAGCGCAAGCCGCACTGCTGGCGCTGAAGCGCGGCGAGATCCAGATCCTCGGCGACGTCAGCACACAGAATGTGCCGGCGATCAAGAGTGATCCCAACCTGGTGCTGCTGACCCAGCCGGGGCTTGCGGTCAGTGGAGTTGGACTGCCAACGGATGTGCCCCCGTTCAACGACAAGCGCGTGCGCCAGGCGATCAACTATGCCATCGACAAGGACGCAATCGACAAGGCGTTGTTCCAGGGCCTCGCGGTGCCGATGACCTCGCCGCTGCCGGAAGCGCAATGGGGCTTCGACCCGGCACTGAAGGGATATCCGTATGATCCCGCCAAGGCCGAGGCGTTGCTGCGGGAAGCGGGCGTGAAGCTTCCGCTGCAAGTGGAGTTCGCGGCCTACAATTCGCCGCGCGGATACAATCCCGCCGGCCCAAATCTTGCCGTGGCGATCCAGGGATACCTTAAGAAGATCGGGATCGAGGCCAATCTGCGCCAGTTCGAGATCGGTGGCTATCTGGCGATGGTCCGTTCCGGGAACTACAAGGGGCTCATGCTGCAGGGGTTCACCGGCGACAACGGCGACCCGGACAACTTCCTGGGTGTGTTGTGGGGGTCAAGCGGCATCCCTGTGAACAACTGGGCGCACTACCGCAACCCTGAACTGGACAAGATTCTGACCGAGGCGGTCGCGACACCCGATCACGCCAGGCGCGTCGAGTTGTACAAGCAGGCACAGAAGATCATTCTGGATGACGCACCGTGGGCGTTCATCAACTCGGTGCTTCAGGTGCGGGCTGCCCGCAAGGACGTGAAGGGATTCCAGCTCAACCCGACGCAGATGTTCTTCGACATGGAGCAGGTATCGCTGGGCGGATGAAGGTGACAGAATTGGGCGCGTCGCTGCTCCGGACGTTGTCCCACCTCCGATCCGCGATTGTGCTTGCGAGCGGGTAGCCGGCCTCAAGGTCAAGCCGCCTGCGGGCGGTCGCTGCGCGAACCTTGACCCCGGCCCCCCGCCCGAAGCAGGGGCTTGAGATCGAAGTAGGGACGGGTGTGTTTGTCCCTTTGTGGCGAGGCGCGATTTCAGGCCAGAGCGACTGGCCCCGTCCTCACCACTACCGCGACAAAAGCCCGCGTCGTCGCGGGTCGAAATGATCGCGGAAGGCGTCGCCCAGCAGGTTGAAACCAACCACCACGGTGAAGATCGCCAAACCGGGGAAGGTGGCGATCCACCAGGCGGAAAGGAAATAACTCTGACCCTCGGCGAGCAGGGCACCCCAGTCCGGCGATGGCGGTTGCGCCCCCAGTCCCAGGAATGACAGGCCGGCGGTCTCCACTATGACGGAGCCGGCCTGCAAGATCGCCATGACCAGGATCGGCGAGAAGCTGTTCGGCAATACGTGGCGCAGCATGATCCTGACCGGCCGGAGGCCGACGGCGCGCGCTGCCTCGATATATTCTGTCTGGCGCACTGCCAGCACCTGTCCGCGGATCAGTCGCGCATATTGCGGTGTATAGACAATGCCAATCGCGATCATGGCGTTGGTCAGGCCCGGCCCCAGTGCCGCGACAATGATCAGCGCGAGAAGCAAATAGGGAAACGCCAGCAGCACATCGACGATGCGCATGACCACGGCATCGGTCCGCCCGCCAAAGAAACCGGAGAGCAGCCCCAGCGCACAGCCCAGCACCAACGCCAGCCCATCGGCGACGAGGACCGCAAACAACGCACTGCGCGTGCCATACATTACCCGGCTCAGCATGTCGCGGCCATATTGGTCGGTGCCGAACGGATGCGCCCAGGCTGGCGGCGTGAGCGTACTCATCAGGTCCTGATCGTATGGGTCGTAAGGTACCAACAGCGGCGCCAGCGCCGCGAGCGCCAGCAACGCAAGCGTGATCCCGAGCCCGATCCGGGCCGGCGTTCGGCTCAGTACGGCATGCAGCCGCGGAGCGCCGGAATGAACCGCGGCTTCGCTCATACTCGGCGGATCCTGGGGTCAAGCAGTGCGTAAGCGATATCGACCACCAGGTTGACCAGCACGAAGACAACCGCAATGAATATTGCCGCCGCCTGCACCACCGGGTAATCGCGGTTCAAAATGGAATTGACCATCAAGCGCCCCAGACCGGGCAGGGCATAGATGGTCTCGGTCAACACCGCACCGGAAAGCAGAAGCCCGAGCTGTAAGCCGACCACTGTCACGATGGGGATCAAGGCGTTGCGCAGCACGTGGCGGATGACAACACGGCGTTCGGCAACGCCCTTGGCGCGCGCCGTTCGCACGTGATCAAGCATGGCAGTTGCCAGCATCTCGGAGCGCGTAATGCGGGTAACAAGTGCAAGCGGTATCGAGGCAAGGGTCACCGCCGGCAACAGCAGATGACGCAGGCTGGCTGCGATCATCGGCCAGCGACCGGAGAGGATACTGTCGATCACCGTCATGCCGGTGATTCGCGGCGGCTCCATTCCAACCGGCATCAGTCCGCCAATCGGTAACCAGCCAAGCACCGCGCCAAACAAGAGCAGCAGCATCAACCCGAGCCAGAAGATCGGCATCGAGACGCCAAACAGGGTGAGAGTCATCACCGCATTATCGATCGTCTGATTGGGGCGCATGGCAGCGATCGCGCCGAGTGGGATGCCAAGCGAGGTGGATATCACGAGCGCCGCAAGCGTAAGCTGCAGCGTCACCGGAAACGCGTCCCAAACGTCAGTGAGCGCCGGATGGTTGCTGCGGATGGAGGTGCCGAGATCGCCGCTGCAGGGCATCGGCGGCGAAACGCAGGTATTGAAACCAGACCGGCTTATCGAGCCCGAGCTGCGCGCGTAACCGGGCGATTTGCTCGGCTGTGCCGCGCTCGCCCAGCAAAAGTTGCGCCACATCGCCCGGCAGCACGTGCATGGTAAAAAACACCACCATGCTGATGCCGATCAGTACGAGCACCAGTTGCAGCAAGCGACGGGTGATGAAATCGGCCACGAGTCAGAGTAGCACCGACGTATCGGTTCGCCAGACTGGATCGGACGCCGAGCCGTCACCTCACGCCGGCTGGGCCAAGGCCAGACCAGGTTCGGGCCAATCCATGGCAACGAGTTGCCCGGTGCCTGACAGGGTGACATAGGCGGTGCGCAGGTCAGGACCGCCGAAGCAGATATTGGTGGTGACCGGATCGCCCGTCGGCACCTGACGCAGCAGCCGTCCGTCCGGGGCGATCACGCTGATGCAGCCGGTGATCAAGGTGGCGACGCAGATGTTGCCGGACGCGTCCACCGCCAGGCTGTCGAAACGCTGAAAGCCGGGCAGCCCGGCCACCAGGCGGCCGCCATGCGGCGATGGCCAGCCCTGTTTCGTGACCACGCCCGGTTCGCTGATGTCGAACGCCCAGAGCCGCGCCGGCTCGGTCTCGGCGACGTAGAGCACGCGGCCATCGGGGGACAGGCCGATGCCGTTCGGCGTCAGCATCGGGGCGGCGACTTCGATGATGCATGGAGCCATCGGCCCGGGCGTAATAGATCACGCCGTTGTCGCGATCGTGTGCCCGGGTCTTGCCCAAGTCGGTGAAGTAGAAACCGCCATGGGCGTCGAACACCAGGTCGTTCGGACCGTTCAGCCGGTTGGCGCCGCAGCGGTCGTACAGCACTGTGACAGCGCCGCTGCGCGGATCGACACGCTGGATACTGCCGCTGACGTAATCGGACGAAACCATGGCCGGGCGGAACAGGTTCTCTTCCAGCCGCCAGGCGAAACCGCCATTGTTGCAGACGTAGAACGCACCATCCGGACCAACGGCGGCGCCATTCGGCCCTCCGCCGGTGCGGGCGATCACCTGAACGGTGCCGTCCGGCAGCACCCGGCTGAGGGTCTGCCGCTCGATTTCGACCAGCACGACCGACCCATCGCTGACCGCTACCGGGCCTTCCGGGAAGCACAGCCCGGTTGCCACACCCGCTGTTCGCTCATCGCTGTGTTCCCCGCATGCCCTGCCGCGGCACATTGCTGCCTCGGTTTGCCCGCCGCAATCGGCCATACCGGCCAGCCTATCGGCCGTCCGGTATTGAGGTTTATTTTTGTGCGCAGCCGCCACGCCAACCCTGCGCGATTTTGCCCGCAGCCGCCATCAACCCTGCGCGGCATCAGGGCTTTGGTAGCGTTTTCGTGCTGCGATGCCGGTGTGGCGAGCCCGCTGACCCTTCGGTTGCCTCATCGAAACTGATCGCAGCTCTGCCGATCCTGGTGTCGGTCTGCGGCGGCTTTGCGCTGTCCGCCGTCTGCGCCGTGCTGGCGCCCCACTGTGGTTCTGGTTCCCACTGGCGCTGCTTGCGATCGCTGCGGCGGCGGTCCTGGTATTCCGGCACCTGGCCGCCTGCTGCGTGATCTGGCTGCTGATCGCCGGGGCAACCCTGGAAATGGCCCTGGGTGATCTCGTTGGCCCAGCCGGGTTCCAGGCCGCCATTGCCGCAGTGAAGTTTGCCGAATTGCTGCTGGCGCTGGTGTGCGTGCTGCGCTACGGGCCTGCACTGGATCTCTGCAACCCCGCGCTTGCCTTCGGGGCCATGTTCGTCACCGGCCTGGCGCACGGGCTGCACCCGGATCTCACGCCGGCGGCGAGCCTGCGCTCGCTGCTGGGGTCGATCGCGCCATTCGCCTTCGCCTTCAGCCGGCTCTCTCCGCAACTGGGGCAGGGCGATCGTGCGCGCCACCACCCTGATCCCGCTGCTGTCCGTCGTGGCCGGCGCTGCGTTGGATATGGCGGGATTGCGTTCGTTATTCCAGGACATTGGCGGCATGAGCGCTCGCCGGTCTCGGCCATCCCGCCTTCCTCGCCGGCTTCTGCCTTGCCGCCATCTACGCCTGCCTGATCGAGCTCTATCGTGAAGGCCGGAGCCGTTGGATGCTGCTTTTGTCGGCCCAATTTCCTGATCCTGCTGCTGACCGGCGCGCGTGCCCCGCTGGCCTACGGGGCGGCAGTGACCGTGCTGACGTTAGGCTTCGTGCGTTCCAATGTGTTCGCCATGCGCCTGCGCCTTTGCCGGTTCTGCTGGCCGGCTGGCCTGCTGCCGCTGGCATTGGTGCTGGCGCATGAACATGCCGGGACTGCGGCTGTTCCAGGTGCTGAGCAGCGAGCCGACCAATTGGAGCGGCCGGGATTTGCTGTGGCCGCCGTTTCAGGACGCGGCGGTACGCTCCCCCTGGTTCGGCTGGGGCATTGGCGCGGGGAATGCCATCATCGGCCCGGACAGCAAGCTGGCGATGCTGATCCAGAGCCCATGCCGCGCACAACGAGTACCTGCGGATGTCCGTGGAAGGCGGGCAACTCGGCTGTTTCCTGCTGATCGGGTTTTTCGTGTTGTGGGTTGTCCACCACACCCGCCGGCTATGCCGGACCGACAAGGCGATCATGCGCCTGGCCTTCATTGCATTCGCGGCGCACGCCTATACCGACAACGTGCTGATTGCCACCACGGCCTGCGTGTTCTTCACCTTCGCAATCGGGGTGTTCGCGAGTGCGCCGCCGCGCTTGCTGGACACGGGTCGAGGTGGCGTAGGCACACGCGGGCAACGTTCGCCGGAGCCGTGCCGCATGCAACTTGGTCGTGCCGTTGTTCTGATGCTGCCGCTGTTGACGTTTGGACTGTGCTGCCGGCGCCGCTTCGGGATTGGCCTTCATCGTCAACTCCGGCGGTGCCTCGATCAGCCTGGTCGATATGTGTCACTGAAGGAGGTGCGGCGCATCCCGGTGCTGCGTGAGCCGCACCATCTCGCGCTCAGCCCGGATGGCAAGAGCCTGCTGGTCGGCGACACCGTGGGCAACGAGATGCTGTTCTTCGATCCCACGACGGCGGCGTTGCAGAAGCGGCTTCCGATGGCTGATCCCTATCAGTTGGGCTTCAGCCCGAACGGCCGGTTCCTGGTGGTGAACGGGCTCGCACGCAATCAGGTCGATGTCTATGACGCCGGGACGATGCAGTTGTTGAAGCGGTTCCCAATCGCCTCGATGCCGAGCCACCTGGATTATGCGCCGGATTCCTCGCGCGTGTTCGTCAGCTTGCAAGGCACCGACAGCATGGTGGCGATCGACCTGAACAGACTCGCAATGCTGTGGACGGCGAAGATCGGCAAGACGCCGGCCGGCGTGCTGTGGCATGACGGCAAGGTGCTGGTTGCGGACATGGGTACCGACTATGTGGCCGAGGTGGATCCGGCCGATGGGCGGGTCACCGGTCGCATCCATACCGGCAGGGGCGCGCACAACCTGTTCCTGTCGCCGGACCGCAAGATCATTTGGGTGAACAACCGCGTCGGCGGCAGCACCACCGTCGCTGGACGCGGCAACGCTTAGGCCTATCCGCAGCTACGCAATTCCGGGCGGGCCCGACGACATCGCGTTCGCTCCCGATGGCAGGCTGTGGATCACCCGGCGCTTTGCCGAGAAAGTGGCAGTGCTCGATCCCAGCACCGGCGAATACGCGACCATCGATGTTGGCCGCTCGCCGCATGGCCTGTTCCTCAGCCCGAACGGCAACGCGGCGGCGAGCGTCGCGGCGCGCTGATGGGTGACCCGTTCGACCTCGCCGCCGGCTGGTTGCAGGAGCACCTGCTGCTGCCGCTGCTGTACGCCGTCGGCCTGATGCAGTGGGAGGACGTGTCGTACGGCTGGGCGCTGTTCGCGGTCTATGGCGCCCTGCAGGTGGCGGTCACCTTCGCGGTCTGCATGCCGCTGGAGCGCTGGCGTCCGGTCGAGCGCTGGCCGGACGCGCGCGCTGTGACGGTGGATGTGCTGTACACGCTGATCTCGCGGGTCGGCGTGCTGCCGCTGTTCACCTTCGTGCTGTTCTACCAGGCACAGGTGGCTTTGAACGGCTTTCTCGCTGACCACGGCCTTGTGCCGCCGACCTTGGAGCGGCTGGTGCCCTATCTGTTGGGCCGGCCGGTGCTGACCTTCGTCATCTACGCGGTGATCCTGGACTGCGCCGACTACTGGCGGCACCGTCTGTCACACCGCTTACGCTGGTGGTGGGCGCTGCACGCGCTGCACCATGCGCAACGGCAGATGACGTTCTGGTCGGATGACCGTAACCACGTGCTGGATGACCTGATCGCCGCGCTGTGGTTCGGCGTGATCGCGCTGGCGGTCGGGGTACCGCCGCTGCAGTTCCCGCTGCTGGTGCTGGTGCTGCGGTTCCTGGAGAGCCTGTCGCATGCCAATGCGCGGGTATCGTTCGGCTCGGCTTGGCGAGCGGTTGCTGATCTCGCCCCGGTTCCATCGCGCGCATCACGGGCTGCTGGCCGCGGGGCAGCGGAGCTGCAACTACGGCGCCGTGCTGCCCTGGTGGGACATGCTGTTCGGCACCGCTGATTTCCGCCGTGACTATGTGGCGACCGGCGATCCGAGCGGCGAGGAGGCACTGGCGAGCGGATCCTATCTCGCCCAGCAATGGGCAGGGCTGCGGCGGTTCGCGGCGGTGTTCGTCAGGACGAGGCGTTCACCCGCAGGCTGACCCTCTGATTCCGCGCAGGTTCGGTGTGGTGGCTACGAGCCCGACAGCGGTTGGCTGAGACGCTGGGCGCTATGATCAGACTTGCCGGCGCTTAACACTGCACGCGAATATCCGAGTCAAACAGCACCAACCGCGGGAAATCCCGAGATGCCCAGCAAGCTGGCTCCGATCGGCCACATCGACGGCGTGCGCGCAAAACTTGGCGCCTTGCTGCTGCCTGCGGCCGGCCGGACCAGCGTCAAAAAGCCGGCGTCTCTGAGTTACGGGCTGGAGGAGCAGCCCCCTGCGATGGTCACCTGGATCAGCGCCGCCCAGCACATGGGTGTCTGCTCGATTTTCATGGTGTATCCGCTGATCATCGCCCGGCAAGCCCGCCTGCCAGCCGGCCAGACCACCAATCTGCTGCAACTGGGGCTGCTGGTGCTGGCAGCCGGGGTACTGCTGCAAGCGCTGCCTCGGGGGCCGGTCGGCAGCCGATTGCTCGCCCCGGCAATCTTCACCGGCGTCTACCTCGCGCCGTCTTTGCAGGCGCTGAAGCTCGGCGGCTTACCGCTGGTCTGGGGCATGACCGTCTTCGGGGGCGTCGTCGAGACGATCCTGTCACGCGCGTGGTCGCGCCTGCGTCCGTTTATTCCCCCGGAATCGGCTGGGCTGGTGATATTTCTGGTCGGCAACATCATCGCGCTTGCCGCGCTGCGCATCCTGCTGGAGGGCAGACCGTCCGGCACGCTTGCCGCGTCAGATGGCATCGTTGGCGGTTGCGCGCTCGCGGTCATGATCGCGCTGAACATCTGGAACAAGGGACGGCTCCGGCTGTTCTGCATCCTGATCGGGATGATCGTCGGGTACCTTGTCTCTGGCCTGGTCGGCCTGCTGAGCTGGGATGATTTCCACGCACTGCTGGGTCGAGGGCTGTTCGCCATTCCCAATCTGGGCGGTGTGTCCTGGGCATTCGACTGGTCGCTGGTGGTGCCGTTCGCCGTCACCGGGCTGGCCGCAGCGATGAATTCGACGGCCGTGGTGACGACGTATCAGCGGTTGACCGACGCCGACTGGGTGCGACCCGACATGAACTCGATCGGTCGCGGTGTCCTGGGTGACGGGATCGCCACCATCGTGGCTGGACTTCTCGGCACCTATGGGGTCACGGTCTCAAGCGCCAATGTCGGCCTGGTGGCGGCGACCGGCGTCGCAAGCCGGGTCATCAGTTTCGCTGTCGCGCTGCTGCTTGGCGTCGCGGCGCTGCAGCCCGCGCTGATCGGCGTGCTTGCGCTCATGCCACGCCCAGTGATGTCAGCCGCCATGATCTTCACGGCTGTGTTCATCATGATCAGCGGCGTGCAGATCATCTCGAGCAGGATCCTGGACGGCCGCCGCACGCTTGTGGTCGGCATGGGGATCGTGTCCTTCTACTTCGTGACGGTCTATCCGGCGGTGTTCAGTGGCTCGCCGGGTTGGGCGCACTCGCTTGTAAGTTCGCCTCTGGTCCTCGCCACGATCGTCGCACTGTTGCTCAATTCGGTGTTCCGGATCGGCATCCGCAGGAAGGTGGAGCTCCCAATTGATCCGGCCAGCCCCGATCTGCAGGAGGTCACCAACTTCATCGAGCGCAGTGCGGGTATGTGGGGCGCGCGGCGGGACGTGATCAATCGGATCGAGTTCGCTGTCCAGCAGACCGTCGATGCAATCATGGGCTTCTGCGAACCGCATGGCGCGGTCCGCCTGGAGATCGGCTTCGACGAGTTCGTTATCGATGTCGCGATTACATATGCCGGCGCGCCTCTCGAGTTCCCGAAGCAGCCGCCGACGCATGAGGAGATCATTGAACAGGAAAACGGGCCCCGGCGGCTTGCCGGCTTCCTGATCAGACGCTATGCCGACCGGATGCGCGCGATCGAACGTGACGATCAGATCGTCCTGCGCCTGGATTTCGATCACTGAGCGCCGCTTGATGAGCGCGGAAGCATCCGCCTACCCTGCTCCAGCCCATCGTCTTTCGCGTGTTTCATAATCAGACCTGCGGCGATTCCACCCCGGTCACTGCGGGCTAGCGCTTGAGATCTACTGCTTCTAGTACCCGTGCGCACGGTAAGTCCGCTCTCCCATGCGTTTGCACCCGGGGCCGGCGTTGGCATCGGGATGTCGGCGCGGTTCTGCCGCTTCCGCGCAGTCTCGATACCGAGCCTTCGGTCGCGGGCTGCGAGCAGCCGGTCATGAACCTGGCCGTCCGCGGTGAAGCCCATCATCAACTGTGGGATGCCATAGGGGAAATCGTCCCGGTCGTACTGCCAGGTGTGGAATGTCTTGCCGTAGGTGGTAATAAGGTCCTTGAAGTAGGCGTGTTCCGCCAGCTCGGGAATGCCGGGTGCGGCGAGCGTACCTGACTTCACTTCATAATGGTGGCTGTGCCACAGGCGCTTTTCTTCGTCGGGCAAGGCGCGGAAGCGCTCCTCGCTGATGATGTACTCGATGCCGATCAGACGCGCATCAGCGCTGTTGCGATCAAAGATCACGCACTGGTGCAGGTCGTGGCGCAGATGGATGCAGAAATGTGTGGCTTCGACCTGACGCCCCATATCATCGGAATAGAAATGGAAGCCGTTCAGATACGTGCTCATCGCCTCCAGAGGGTATTTCCGCTGCATAGCGCCCGCTGCCATGTCGAGCATACGGTGCTTGAGCGAGTGACCGTGGCCGACTTTGGCCGTGACGGCTGCCTTGCGGCCAAGTACCAAACCGGCGGCCGCCGCCAGACCTGCGGCGAACCCAATGCTGGCGGATCGGATGGTGCCTGTCATCGCTGAATCTCGCGCCATCAGCCGTGCCCGAGTTGCTGCGCGAGCTTCTCGAAATCATCGCGCACGTCATGCAGGGTGGGCAGGCCAAGCTGCTCCAGTTCGTGATGCACCTTCTTCGCCGCGCTGGAGTTCAGGTCCCGGCGGAAGTTGGTAATTACCTCGTCCACGGAGTTGTAGCTGTGGAAGCGCTCGAGTTCTGTTTCGGTGCGACGCTGCACGTCTTTCAACAGATCGCGGCGGCTCTCCGGGTACTTATGCGGATCGGCGCGCAACACCGGGCGGAACGCCTTCTCTTCGAGGAAGTGCACAAGCCTCTGCTTTGCATCCTGTTGTGCCATACGGTTCGCCCTCCTAGTGTCCTGCCCCCTCCGTTCGCTGCCAGTTGCAGCGAACGGAGGGGACAAGCAGGCCACTGAAAACAAAGTGCTAGTGTCCCGTCCCCGTCCCTGTGAAGTGCATAGGAACTTCGGAATCGGGACACTAGGAAGCAAGGACGCACAAAGCGATCCGCCGTTGCATCACGAGGTTTGGCAACCGCAGTTTTGCGTCACCTGCCGCCGCGTGTGCCACGCAGCCAGGACGCCGTGGGCATCAGCAGGAATGCAGCGCCAGAGGCGACCCACACCCCATCCAACCCGAAGGCCAAACACGATGGCGCCGACAATCGCGCCAAGGCTGAAGCCCGCCCAGAGCAGCAGATAGGGCAGCCAGCCATACCGATCATGTCCGAGCAAGGCCGCGGCAACACCTCGCCCAAACTTCACGATGGTGCCGGTGACGTAGGTTAGGCTGAGTGTTACGTCGCCATCGCGATCAAGCGCGCAGTTTTCCATACCCATCGCGATGGTCATCAGCGCGATGACCGGCGAGGTGTAGCCCAGCCAGTGCAGACCGCCGGCTGCGGCGAGCAGAACGCCGACAGCGGCGAGATCGAGCGCCAAATGGCGGGCTGCGACAAGCTGGGCGAGAATGACACCGAATACAAAGGCGCCGATCAAGCCCGCGGTTGCTGCTGCCGCCTGCCAGTGTGCCTGGCCGAGTTCGGCGGCCAAGCGAGTGGAATTGCCGCTCATGAACGAGACGTAGAGCCCACGCATGAACAGGAACCCCAGTGCATCGACATAGCCGGCCAAGGCGGCCAGACATCCGGCAATCGCCAGCGGTCGCAGGTCGTAGCTCGTGTTGTGCTCAGCGGGTGCTACAGCAGGACCTTGATAACCAACAAGTTGCGGACTTGTCGATCATATACCCCTTCTGGCCGCTGGAGCCCAAGCGCGCACGGCTACCACAAGGCCTTGACCCGATTTAACCCAGCAGGACCAGGGCGGCAGCCGCGATGCCTTACTCCGCGGCGGCCGGCAGGAGTTCGGTTTTCAGCCAGCCAGGTTCGCGCTTGTCGAACGCCTGGTAGGCTGCGATCACGTTGGTCAGCGGCTCGAGTTTGGTGAGATCTGTCGGATCGACCACGCCGCTGCGCACCAGCTCGATCAGATGCGGCACATGCGCGCGGTGATTGCAGTTGCCTGCCTTGATCGTCAGGTTGCGGTTCATTGCCTGGCCGATCGGGAAACTGTGTGCGCCGCCGGCGGGTACACGCCGATGATGCCGATCGTGCCGGCTTTCGCCACCGCCTGAACGGCCCATTCCAGCACCTGGCCGGGAGCATCGCCCGGCACCCAGTTGCCGTCATGCGGATGCTGTTCGGGCGCGACCTGCTTCTGCTCGGCTGCGAACTGGCTCTGCTGCTCCTTAGCCTGCTCGGCCGCAGGTCCATGATGCGCATGCATGGCATCGACCCCGACCGCATCGATGGCGCGATCGACGCCGATACCGCCGGTCAGCCGCTTGATCGTCGCAATCGGATCTTCCTTTTCGAAGTTCACCACCAAGGCGCCCTGGTGTCGCGCCATGGCCAGGCGATCCTCGTATTTGTCGACCGCGAGTATCCGCCCTGCGCCTTTCAGCTTTGCGCTGGTGATGGCGAACTGGCCGACAGGACCGCAGCCGAACACCGCGACGGTGTCGCCGGTACGCACTTCGGCGAGCGTTGCGCCGAACCAACCGGTGGGGAAAATATCCGACAGCAGGATAGCCTGGTCGTCGTCGACTTCGTCGGGCAGTTTCCACCATTGTCGTGCTGGCGAACGGGATGCGCGCCTTCTCCGCCTGCAGGCCGTTGATCGGTCCGGTCATCTCCGGGCCACCGAAGAAGCAGGTGCCAGCCTCTCGGCCGTTCGGATTGGCGTTGTCGCATTGCGCGAAGTAGCCCGCACGGCAGTACGAAGTACCGCAGGCAATTGTCGAGCAGATAACGACGCGATCGCCGATGTCGAAATCGCGCACATCCTCGCCGAGTTGCTCGACAATGCCGACGCCTTCGTGGCCGAGAATGGTGCCGGGCCGCATGCCTGTCATGGTGCCGCGGACAAAATGCAGGTCGGTGCCGCAGATGGCGGACGACGTCAGGCGCACGATCGCATCCGTCGGCTGCTCGAGGCTTGGTTCGGGAACATCGTCCAGGCGCAGATCGCCTACGCCGTGCCAAACGACTGCCTTCATGCGTACCCTCCTGTGGCTGCGCTGTGGCTTCACCGCGGCAACGCGGGCCCGCGCCGGCGGCCAGATCATCTGTCAGTGAGGGCCGAGATCGAGGGCGATGGGCGGACCGGCGCGTTGGGCCTATAATTCGCGGCAGCAACAGCGGGGCGAACATCGATGCACACAGCGAAGCGGCAGATGCACCTTGGCGTGTTCGTCCTTGGCACCGGCAACCACATGGCCGGCTGGCGCATGCCGGGCGCCTTCACGACGCACATGGAACTGCCGGCGATGCAGGAGATCGCGCGCATCGCCGAGAGGGGGAAATTCGATCTGGTGTTCATCTCCGACTCGATGGCGATGGACCCGACCGATCATCCGTCGTTCATGTGCCGCTTCGAGCCGACCACGCTGATCACCGCGCTCGCCGCCTGCACGACGCATGTAGGCCTGGGCGCCACCGTATCGACCAGCTTTTCCGAGCCGTTCAACGTCGCGCGCATGTTCGGCTCGATCGACCATATCAGCGGCGGGCGCGCGGCGTGGAACGTGGTCACCAGCTCCAACCCGAAGGCCGCGCTCAACTTCAATCTGGACGAGCACATCGAGCACGAGCAGCGCTACGCGCGCGCCAACGAGTTCGTCGATGTGGTGCGTGGGCTGTGGGATTGCTGGGAAGACGGCGCGATCGTTGCCGACAAGACGACCGGCCGGTTCATCGATGCCGAGAAGGTGCGCCCGCTGCATCACCACGGGCGCTTCTTCAAGGTGCGCGGGCCGCTCAATATGGCGCGGTGTCCGCAAGGCCATCCGGTGATCATTCAGGCCGGCGGCTCCCCGTCGGGGCTGGAGTTCGCGGCGCGCACCGCGGACGTGGTGTTCTCGGTCGTACAGGAACTGGCGCCGGCACAGGCAGCCTATGCCAACCTGAAGGGACGCATGGCCAAGTACGGGCGCAACCCCGATACGCTGGCGGTCCTGCCGGGCGTGATGCCGATCATCGGCGACAGCGATGCGGAGGCGCGCGAGACGCTGGCGAAGCTACAGAGCTGGATCACGCCGACCAACGCCGCGACCCTGGTCGCCAGCCGGATCGGCTACGACGTGTCGGGCCATCCTTTGGACGGACCGGTTCCGCCGCCGCCACCGGCGCTGAACAGCCAGACGTTTCCCAGCGTGCTTTACGAGATGGCGAAGCGCGAACGGATGACGCTGCGCGACCTGTACAACCTAACCGCGGCGGCGCGCGGGCATTGGGTGCTTTGCGGGACGCCGCAGCGGATCGCCGACACGCTGGAGGAGTGGTTCACCGAGGGCGCGGCGGACGGCTACAACATTCTGCCGGCCTGGTTCCCTGGCGCGTTCGACGAGTTCGTCGATCGGGTGGTGCCGGAGCTGCAGCGCCGCGGAGCTGTTCCGGCGAGAGTACACCGGCAGCACGCTGCGCGACCATCTGGGACTGGCACGGGTGGTAGGCTCACCGAGCCGACAAGCTGTCGGCGCAGGGTAAGGGAAGTCCTCATAAGGCGAACGAATATAGGTCGTGGACCCGGGTGTTCCCGAAGCCGGTGGCGTGGTCACGACAGTGCCCACAGAGCCCGGGGAAGGAACAACGACGGTTGTTGGCTGGGGCGCAGGTGCCGGTTCGTAGGTGTGGACGGTGCAACCCACCAGGCACACGCAGCAGCTAGCAGCACGAGACGCATTGGACGTTACCCTCCTTCTTCGGGAAGAAGCCTACGAAAGAGCGCCGGCGCCGAGATAAACACGTTTGTGTGACGGAACTATTGCGCCCACTTCCGGTCTTTGTCCCGCAAACCGGCGCCACACCATAGCAGACTGTATTTACACTTGCATAGATGCGATTGGGCTGCAGTGGTGGCAGGCCGCAGGGCGCGGACGCGGCCTTCCCCATGTTACATCCCATCGATGTCCGGCTTCCGCGGCATTTGCGGGAAGTGTAGCGTGACTGGTTCAACCCGGCACTCAACAGACAGGTGCAAGCATGGACGTCCAGACAGTCAGCAAGCATGCGTCGCCCGCAGGGCATGCCGTTCCACTGCAACAAGATCGGCCACGTCGCGCTCTATGTGAAGGACATCGAGCGCTCGGCTCGGTTCTATACGGAGGTGATGGGGTTCCAGATCTCGGACGTGTATGGGGGCGACATGATGCCAGGCGGGGCGGTGTTCCTGCGCTGCGCCGCCGACCATCACGGAGTGGCGCTGTTCCAATTGCCCGAGGGCCAACCACCCAAAGGCGGGCTGCACCACATGGCGTTCGAGGTCTCGACGCTGGATGAAGTGCTGCGGGCGCGCGAGCACCTGCGCAGGCATGACGTGCCGATCCACTTCGAGGGGCGCCGCCGCGCCGGCGTTCAGCTCGCTATCGAGTTCACCGACCCGGACGGGCACAATCTGGAGATCTACTGGGGGATCGATCAGATCGGCAGCGACGGCTACGTGCGGCCTGCCGACCAGTGGAAGGGCGCCAGCAGCCTGGAGGCGGCGATCGCCGATCCAGTCGTCGGCCAGGACACCACGGTGCAGGATCGCTCGCTGCTGCACTCGTAAGAAAGACCGGCACAGTGCGTCGGCTCGCGTGCGAGTTGCCGCGCTTCTATTTGTCAGTTGGA
Organism: uncultured Alphaproteobacteria bacterium; assembly: GCA_963758595.1. Taxonomy (GTDB): domain Bacteria; phylum Pseudomonadota; class Alphaproteobacteria; order Acetobacterales; family Acetobacteraceae; genus JAMXLO01. The sequence continues at coordinate 270,472 of CAVWWB010000011.1, read as the reverse complement.
AATGAGGGGGAGGTCATGCCGGAGATCGACGATACGGCCCTGGATTGTTTGTTGGCACGTGCAGGGCTGACGGCCACCGATACGCAGCGGGCAGGGCTCAAAGTCCGCGTACGCGCATCTCGCCGGCATGGCGGAACGCGTGCGCAAGCCGCGCGGGCGGATGGCGGAACCGGTGTTGACCTACAGCTTCGCCGAGGAGGATCTGACGTGAGCGAGATCCTCACCATCGCCGAGGCGGCGAAGCTGATCGCAGCAAAGAAACTGTCGCCGTTGGAGCTGACGCGCGCCTGTCTCGATCGCGTGCGCGACCTGGATGGCGAGCTGCATGCGTTCGTGCTGTTGACGGAGGAGCGTGCGCTGGCCGATGCGCAGGTTGCCGAGACGGCGATCATGGCGGGCAAGCCGGTGGGCCCGCTATGCGGTATTCCGATCGGGCTGAAGGACATCGTCGACACCAAGGGCATCGCCACCACCTGTCATTCGAAGATCCTGCGCGACAACGTGCCCGACACCGATGCAACCTGCGCGGTGAAGCTCAGGGATGCCGGAACGGTGCTGATGGGCAAGACGGCGACGCATGAGTTCGCCGATGGCGGCCCATCGTTCGACCTGCCGTGGCCGCCGGCGCGCAATCCGTGGAACACCGCGCATTTCACCGCCGGGTCCAGCAGCGGCACGGGCGCGGGTGTGGCGGCGGGACTGATCCTGGGCGGGATCGGCACCGATACCGGCGGCTCGATCCGTGGTCCGGCGGCGCTGTGCGGTATAGCGGGGATCAAGCCGACCTATGGGTTGGTCAGCCGCGCCGGTGTGGCACCGGCGGCGTTCACGCTGGATCACATCGGGCCGATGGCGTGGACGGCAGAGGACTGCGCGCTGATGCTGCAGGCGCTGGCGGGACACGATCCGCGCGATCCGGCCAGCGCGTCGCGGCCAATTCCCGACTACGCGGCGCAGCTTGGTGCCGGCATCAAGGGCATGCGGATCGGCGTGATCCACCACTTCCACGAAGTGGACCACAAGGTGAGCGAGGGGACGCAGCGCGGCATCGATGCGGCAATCGCCACTTTGCGTGGTCTGGGCGCGGTGGTCAGCGAGGTGACGTTGTCGCCGCTGGCGGAATGGCATGCATGCGGCACGCTGATCTCGCTGACCGAGCGCGCCGCCGCCTATGAGGAATGGGCGCGCACGCGTCTCGGCGATTTCTCCGCGCGCGTGCAGCAGCGGCTGCTGCTGGGCGCCATGGTCTCCGGCGTCGATTATGTGCAGGCGGTGCGGCGGCGGCGCGAGCTGCGGGCGGAATTGCAGGCGGCGATGGCGGAGCTCGACGTGGTGCTGACCGCAACGCAGCCGAACGAGGCGCCGAAGATCGACGAAGTGCCGGAGTGGGACGTCGGGCACAAGCCCAGCTTCACCATGCCGTTCAACGTCGCGGGGTATCCGGCGATTTCGGTGTGCTCGGGGTTTGGCGAGGGCGGTCTGCCGGTGGCGATCCAGCTTGTGGGCAAGCCGTTCCAGGAGGCGACGGTGCTGCGCATCGCCGATGCGTTCGAAAAGGCGACCGCCGTTCCGGGCGCGGCGGCCCACCGTTACACGGCCGCTTGTTGCGGCATAGGATAGCACGCACAGCCCCGCTGTCCCATCGTCACCGCCGTCTTGGCCGGGCTTGACGCCGGCCATCCACCCTTCCAACGCGGTGCCAGATGGCCGGGGTCGAGCCCGGCACGACGGGGGGTGACGATCGGGTGACGCCCGCCACCGAAGGAACACACCATGGCCCAGCATAGTCTTCGCGCTTCACCGGACACGGTGCGGATCGGCGTTTTCGATGCAGACCTTTCCGCCGGTGCTCAACCATCGACTCCGGCGACAGGGTGGTGGTGCAGTGCGTGTCCGGTCGGCCGGAGGTGATGCCGCCGGCGAGTGCCAGGCTGACGGTGCCACCGGAGCTCAGCGCGATCCTTGCCGCCAATCCGGCGATGCGCGCCGGGCACATCGTCACCGGACCAATCGCCATCGCCGGGGCTGAGCCCGGCGACATGCTGGAGATCCGCATCGAGAAGATCGAGCCAGGCGCCGACTGGGGCTATAACGTGATCCGCCCGCTCGCCGGCACGCTGCCGGAGGATTTCCACGAAACGGTGATCAGCCACATCCCGGTGGATCGGGCCCGCGGGGTCTGTCTGCTGCCGTGGGGAACAGAACTTGAGCTGGCGCCGTTCTTCGGCGTGATGGGCGTGGCGCCGCCGCTGGCGTTCGGCACCATCGCCTCGAAGGAGCCGCGCATCCATGGCGGCAACCTGGACAACAAGGAGCTGGTCGCGGGGTCCACGCTGTATCTACCCGTGTGGGTACCGGGGGCAACTTCTCGGTGGGCGATGGGCACGGCGTGCAGGGCGACGGCGAGGTGTGCGTCACCGCGCTGGAGATGTGCCTGACCGGCACTTTCACTTTTGTGCTGCACAAGGGAGGCGGCCCATCGCGCCCGCTGTTGAAGATGCCGAAGGCGGAGACGCCGACGCACTTCATCAGCATGGGGCTGAACGAAGACCTGGACCAGGCGATGAAGCAGGCATTGCGCGAGATGATCAGTTTCATCTGTTCGCGCAGCAATCTGTCGCGCGAGCAGGCGTACCAGTTCTGCTCGCTGGCGGTGGACTTCCATGTGACCCAGACGGTGAACGGAGAAAAGGGTATCCACGGCATGCTGAAGAAGGGGCTGCTGTTCTGATGAGCACGCGCGTTCTGCTGTGGACCGACACGCCCGGTGCGTATCTCGATGCGATCGCCGCGGCGGATCTTTCAAGCCGGGTGAAGGTGGAGGCGCTGGCGCGCAAGGAGACCCCCAATCAGGCGCAGCGCGCCGAGACCGACGCGATGCTGGCGTGGGGCGCGCCGCCTGGACTGCTGCCGCAGATGCCGAAGCTGCGCTGGGTTCAGGCGCTGACCGCGGGCGTCGAGGGCTGGCTGGCGCTGCCTGATCATACCGTCCGGGCTGACGCTGACCTGTGCGCGGGGCACGCATCGCGAGTCGATGGCGGAGAATATCCTCGGCGCATTATTTTACCTGACCAAGCCGTATGCAGCGATCGTGCAGGACCAGAAGTCCAGCAAGTGGGTGCGCCGGGTCGCGACGCCGTTGGCCGGGCAGACGTTGGGCATCCTCGGTCTCGGAGCGATCGGGCAGCAGGTGGCCGGCATCGCCAAGGCGATCGGCATGCGCGTCGTCGGCACCAAGCGTCGCACCGAGCGCATTGCCGGCACTGGATGCGGTGCTGCCGCCGGAGCAAACCGATCAGGTACTGGCGCAATCGGACTTTGTGCTGCTGCTGTTGCCGGCGACAGCGGAGACCGAGAATTTCATGGACGCGCGGCGGCTCGCGCAGATGAAGCCGAGTGCCTGGCTGCTGAACTTCGGGCGCGGTCACCTGATCAAGGACGACGACCTGATCGCTGCGACGAAGGCAAAGCGGATCGGCGGGGCCATTCTGGACGTGTTCCGGCAGGAGCCGCTGCCGGTCGAGCATCCGTTCTGGACCACGCCTGGCATTGTGCGTGCTGCCGCATATCGGCGGCGGTCATCCGCAGCGCGACAAGGCGGTGGCGAAGCTGTTCGTGGAGAACCTGACCACGCTTCCTCGATGGCGCGCCGCTGAAGGAGGTGGTGGATCGAAGCGCGGGGTATTGAGATGGAACCATGCCAACTGCCAGCGGCCGAAGCGGCGGCGCTGATCCGGTCGAAGCAACTATCCTGCGAGGAACTGGCGCGGTCATGCCTGACGCGCATCGCGGCGCGCGATGCCGATGTGAAGGCGTCGCTCTGGCTCGATCCGGAGCACGCCATCCGGCGTGCGCGCGAACTCGATAAGCCGCAGTCGAAGGGACCGCTGCACGGAGTCGCCGTTCGGCGTGAAGGACATTACTTGTACATCACGCCGCTAGTATCCGACCACGCAGAATTCGCCGATCTATGATGGGTAGCGTCGGTGCGCGATGCGGCGTGCGTGGCCAGTGGTGCGCGGCGCTGGGCGCACTGATCATGGGCAAGACCGTTACGGTGGAGTTCGCCTCGGGCGGGCGCATAGGCGTTGACGCGGAACCCATACAACTTTGCGCTCACGCCTGGCGGTTCTTCGATCAGGGTCCGGTGCGGCGGTGGCCGATTTTCATGTGTCTCCGGTTGTCGCGTTTGGCAGCGCAGACCGGCGGGTCGCAGATTCAGGCCGGCGTCGTTCAACGGGATCGACGGCATCAAGCCGAGTTGGAACCTGCTAACGCTTTCGCGAAGGCTTGCGCATGTCTCCCGATCACGTTGGACACCGCTCTGCTGCGTCCCAGTTGTCGCCGGACGAAATTCGTGCAGATACTTTTCAAGGCCGAATTCTGCAACTCGCTGTCCTCCGCCTGGCGCGCGGACAGTGTGCCGATTCGCGGCAGGGGCTGCGCGTATCGGATGTGCCGAGCCCGGTCTGGCAGCGATTGAACCGGCCGGCGTGACTGCGCTGGAGACTGCGGCGCGGCGCCTTGCGGATGCCGCGGCGATCGTGGAGGAGCTGGTAGCGCTGCCGGGCGCCCTTCGACCAGTTGCCCGAGGCGCAGAACACCATCATGGCGGCAGAGGGCGCGGTTCCGATTCCTGCCCGACACGTCAATGCCTTCGCACTGCTGGCACCCGACCTGCGCGCGAAGGTGGAGAGCGAAATCATGCGCGAGGTCTTGCTTGCCGCTTATGCAGCGGCCGATCAGTGTCGGCACGGTATTCGACGGCATGTTCGGTGATTTGCCCGACGTGGTGCTGACACCGATGTGCGCCGGGTCGAGGCCCCCGAAGGGCCTGCACACAACGGGCGATGCGATCTTCAACCGCATCTGGAAGTTGCTTGCCGTGCGATGTGCGTAGTGCGTCGGCCGAACAACATGCGGCTGGGACCGGGCCACGACCGACCGATGCGCGCCTGCCGGCGATCGCCTTTATCGGCGACTGCTTGCCTGCGATGCATGCACTTGCTCCAAGCAGGCGAGGCTGCGATCCATGCATCTCGCGGCAGCCTAGCATGGCATTCCCGGCCACGCGTGATGACTCGGAGGCGCTGGCGCAGGGGATCAGCTCAGCCGCACTTTGACATAACTCCCCGGCGCGTCCTCGATCGGCTTCAGCTTGGCCTCTCCCGGCACACGCGCCGGCACCTGCTCCTTGCCAAGCGCACTGACCCAGCGGTGCCAGTCGGGCCACCAGGAGCCGGCGATCTCGGTGGCGCCCTTGAACCACGCTTCCGGATCGGGCGGCAGTCCCGGGTTGATCCAGTGGCTGTACTTGCCGCCCTCGGGTGGATTGACCACGCCGGCGATGTGGCCCGAGGCGGCCAGCACGAAGCGCTTCGGACCGCGCGAGAACTGGGTGCCGCGATAGGTGGATTTCCACGGCGCGATGTGATCCTCGCGCGTCGACAGGAAGTAGGCCGGCGTGTCGATCTTGCGCAGATCGATCGGCACGCCGGCAAGTGCTGATGCCGTTCGGCTCCTTCAGCAGGTTCTGCTGATACATCTTGCGCAGATAGAAGCTGTGCATGCGCGCCGGCATGCGCGTCGAGTCGGCATTCCAGTACAGCAGGTCGAACGGGAACGGATCGTTGCCCAGCAGATAGTTGTTGACCACGAACGACCAGATCAGGTCATTGGCGCGCAGCATATTGAAGGTGTTGGCCATCTCGGAACCTTCGAGATAGCCGCGCTTGCTCATCTTGTCCTCGAGCGAACGCAACTGCTCCTCGTCGATGAATACGCCGAGTTCGCCAGCTTCCTCGAAGTCCATCATGGTGACGAAGAATGTTGCCGACTTGATCCGGTCGTCCTTCTTCGCCGCCATATACGCCAGCGTGCTGGCGAGCAGCGTGCCGCCCAGGCAGTAGCCGATCGCGTTCACCTCGCGCTCGCCCGTCGCCTGCTCGATCGCGTCGAGCGCGGCGAGATAGCCTTCGGTCATGTAATCCTCGAAGCCTTTCTCGGCGAGGCGTTCGTCGGGGTTCACCCAGGAGATCATGAATACGGTGTGGCCCTGCGACACCGCCCATCTGACGAAGCTGTTCCGCGGCCGCAAGTCGAGGATGTAGAACTTGTTGATCCAGGGCGGGGCGATCAGCAGCGGCCGCTTCAACACCGTCTCGGTCGCCGGTGCATACTGAATAAGCTGCATCAGCTCGTTCTGATAGATCACCTTGCCGGGAGAGACGCCGATATTCTCGCCCACCTTGAAGGCGTCCATATCGGTCATCCTGATGTGCAACCTGCCCTTGCCCTGTTCCAGGTCGGCAAGCAGGTTGTTCAGGCCCTTCAGCAGGTTCTCGCCGCCGGTCTCGGCAGTCTTGCGCAGCACCTCCGGATTGGTCAGCAGGAAGTTCGACGGGCTCATCGCATCGACGAACTGCCGGGCGTAGAAATCAACCTTCTGCGCGGTCTTCGGATCCAGCCCATCGACCTGTCGTACCACGTCCTGCACGTAGCGCGCGGACAGCAGGTAGGACTGGCGGATGAAGTCGAAGATCTCGTTCTCCCGCCAGGCGTCGTCCTTGAACCGGCGGTCGGTCGAGGGCGAGTCGATGACCGGTTCGGTCTGCTCGCCCATCATTCGGCGTGCGGTGTTCTGCCACAGCGTCATGTAGTCCTGCCAGAAACCCAGCCCGGCGGCGACCAGCCGGGCCGGATTCGCGATCAGCCGCGTGGTCATTTCCATGAACGCGCTGGCGATGTTCAGCGGGTCCGGTGCGTGCTCCTCGTTCGCCTGGCGGTTCAGCCACTCGCTCACGATCCGTTGCGACCGCTCAGCGATGTCGGCCATGGAGCGACCGACTTCCGCCGGGTCGGGCAGTTTGAACCCGGGCGGTTCGGTCTTGGTCGTGTTGGCCATGCGCGTCCTTTCCGTCACCATCGCCACCAGCTACACCATGCCCCGGTCTGGAGCGGAATTCGGCGATGCTATGCGGCAGAAATGGGAGGCAACCTAAGGGGGTGAAAGGGCTTGTTCAAGTTGGTTACGGCCTCGCCGCGATATCGGCGCTGGCTGCTGTCGGGATGCTCCTCCCTGCCGGGGTCGATGAACCCGGTGAGCTGGTGGCACGACCTGCAGGGCGGCAAGATCGCCGAAGAGCGGCCACCGCCGCCCGGTGCGGATCAGCCCTATCCCAATCTGGCCTCGGTGCCACCCAAGCCGGCCACACCGGACCGAGCGGCGCTGGCCAACATCGCCAGCGCGCTGGTTGCCGACCGGACCAACGCACAGCACGTAGCCGCGGCGGCGCCGATTGCCGACCCGTCCTCGCCCAGCGCATCGCCTGAGCTGTTCGGCAAGGGGACCGTCCCGCCGCCGTCGCCGGCGCCGCCGCCGGGCAGTCAGCAGGCGAGCGCGACGATGCCGGCGGTGGAAGCGCCGCCCACCCCAGCGACGCCCGCGAGCCAGCCGGCGAGCAGTGGTGGGACAGCCTCGCCGCCCGCCAAGGCGCCGGTCGGCAATGTCCAGACCGCGCCTCTGGCGCCACCGGGAGCCACCGCCCAGCCGCCCGCCGTCGCGGCGGCCGCGCCGCCCGCGATGCCGACGGCACCGCCACCACCGCCCAACCTGCCGGGCGCCCCGAGCGCGCCATCAGCCACCGCCGCTTCACCGCCGCCTGTCTCACCTGCGGCACCGACTTCGCCTGCGCCAGGCCAACCGGCGACATCGCAGGTCGCGGCTGCAACGCCGGGGCCGGCACCGCCGGGCAATCCGGCGAACACCGTCAGTATTACGTTCGTCAACGGGTCCGCGGAGTTGCCGCCCAACGCCAGCGATACGCTGAAGCAGCTCGCGGCGCGGCGTGGCAACGGCATCATTGCGGTCACCGGCTATGGAGATGCCGATTTCGACAGTCCGGATGCGCAGTCGGCCGCGCTGGCGTTGGGTCTGTCGCGGGCACAGGCCCTGGCGGGCGCGCTGACCAAGGCGGGCGTACCGCCCTCCGCGGTGCAGGTGGACGCCGAAGCAATCGGTCGCGGCGCAACCGCCCGACTGGTACAATAGCGCTGCAGCCGGGGTCCTGCATGAGCTCCGAAACATCCGGCGAGTTCCACCGCATCCGCCGCCTGCCGCCCTACGTGTTCGCCGAGGTCAACACGGCGAAGGCGCGAGCACGCAGCTCCGGGGAGGACATCATCGACCTTGGCATGGGCAATCCGGACGGCCCGACGCCGCCGCATATCGTCGCCAAGCTGGTCGAGGCGGTACAGGATCCGCGCACCCACCGCTATTCCGTGAGCAAGGGCATTCCCGGGCTGCGCCGGGCGCTGGCGGCCTATTACCAGCGCCGGTTCGATGTGGCGCTGGACCCGGAGACCGAGGTGATCGCCACGCTCGGGTCGAAGGAGGGACTAGCGAACCTGGCATCGGCGATCACCTCGCCGGGCGATACGATCCTGGTGCCGAACCCGTCATATCCGATCCACCAATTCGGGTTCATCATCGCCGGGGCGGCAGTGCGGTCGGTGCCGGCGAGGCCGGACGAGGAGATGCTGCGGGCGCTGGATCGCGCGGTGCGGCATTCGGTGCCGAAGCCGACGGCGCTGATCGTCAACTTCCCCTCCAATCCCACGGCATATCTGGCGGACCTGGATTTCTATCGCGAGGTCGTTGCGTTCGCGCGGCGGCATGAGATCTGGATCCTGTCGGACCTGGCCTATGCCGAGATCTATTTCGGCGAGCAGGCGCCGCCATCGCTGCTGCAGGTGCCGGGGGCGAAGGAGATCGCGGTGGAGTTCACCAGTCTGTCGAAGACCTATTCCATGCCCGGCTGGCGGATGGGGTTCGCCGCCGGCAACCCGCGGCTGATCAATGCGCTGACCCGGATGAAGTCATATCTGGACTATGGCGCCTTCACGCCGATCCAGGTGGCGGCCGTGGCGGCGCTGAACGGACCACAGGAGTGCGTGGCCCAGCTTCGCGCGCTGTATCGCGAGCGGCGCGACGTGCTGATCCGCGGGCTGGCGTCTGCCGGCTGGGAGGTGCCGTCGCCGGAGGCGTCGATGTTCGCCTGGGCGCCGATCCCGCCGCGCTTCGCCGGTCTGGGCAGCGTGGAGTTTTCCAAGCTGCTGCTGGCGCGCGCCAAGGTCGCGGTATCGCCGGGACTGGGCTTCGGCGAGCACGGCGAGGGGTATGTGCGGATCGCGCTGGTGGAGAACACGCACCGGCTGCGTCAGGCGGTGCGGAACGTGCGGGCGTTTCTGCAGGCGGGGAGCAATCAGACGACAGCGGCGGATGAACCACACGAAGGACAACGCGCTGCGGGGTGAGCGCATCCTTCCGCGCTCACCCTGCTCCAGGCTCCGGCTAGCAGTTAATCCGCTGAGGCGGATGAAGCAGCAGCAAGCTGCTGTTCCAGTGCTGAGCATTCTTCGGTCATCAGCTGATCAACTGTGAATGGACAGGTGGCAGGCCACCAGGCCGGTCGATCTGCGCCATTCAGGAATGTGACCTGCTTCAGCGCATTTCGATAGGCGACAGCAATATCTATACGTTGCTGCATAGACGGCGCAAATCGCCGCAATGCATTGCCTTGAAACGAGGCCAGTTCTGCGCGCCAGTGATTGACTGGCTCGCTGTCCGGCCAGGTGCCGATTTTCAATAGGTGCACCAGGACCAGTTCGAGGTAGCTCTCGACCGCATGCAGCTCCGACAGCCCCACGTCCTCGATCTCCTCGACCACATGCTCCCAGTCCACGTCGTTCACCCGCTCGCCGCGCGCGACGCGGCGGAGTAGGCTGGCCTGATATTCGGACCAGGCGAGGATATCGCGGTCGTATAGGTCGTCTGGCATGGCCGCAGACTAGCGGCTCACAGTCGGGCGGGGCAATCAAACTGGCACCAAGCTTGCCAGCGCTTGACTTTCGTTCTCGAGGCGGGCGGTAAATGCCCACCATGACCCACCCTCTCTCCGTCGCCATCGCCGGCCTGGGCACCGTCGGCGGCGGTGTGCTGAAGCTGCTGCGCGACAACGCCGATATGGTCGCGGCGCGCGGCTGGGCGGCCGATCGCCGTTACCGCGGTTTCGGCGCGCGACCGGACACGCGACCGCGGCGTGTCACTGTCGGGGCTGCGCTGGTTCGAGGATTCGGTGGCGCTGGCCGCCGATCCGGCGGTGGACGTGGTGGTCGAACTGATCGGCGGGTCCGACGGGCCCGCGCGCGAGCTGGTGCAGGCGGCGCTGGCGGCCGGGAAACCGGTGGTCACGGCGAACAAGGCGATGCTGGCGGTGCACGGCGCGGCGCTGGCGCGGCAGGCAGAGGAGCGGCGGGTACCGCTGGCGTTCGAAGCAGCGGTAGCGGGCGGCATACCGGTGATCAAGGCGCTGCGCGAGGGGCTGGCGGCCAATCGCATCCTGCGCATCGCCGGCATCCTGAACGGCACCTGCAACTTCATCCTGACGCAGATGCGCGAGCGCGGGCGCGAGTTCGCCGAGGTGCTGGCGGACGCGCAGAAGCTCGGATACGCCGAGGCCGATCCGTCCTTCGATATCGACGGCGTCGATGCGGCGCACAAGTTGGCGATCCTCGCCGCGCTGGCGTTCGGGCGCCCGGTTGCCTTCGACGCGGTGCATGTCGAGGGCATTCGCAAGGTCTCGGCGCTCGACATCGCGTTCGCCACCGAGCTTGGCTACCGCATCAAGCTGCTGGGGATCGCGCGACGGTCGGATGGCCCGGGCCGGATGGGCGGGCATATCGGCGCGGGTGCATCCCTGCATGGTGCCGGCCTCGGCGCCGATCGCGGCGGTGGATGGCGTCTTCAACGCCGTGGTGGCAGAAGGCGACTTCGTCGGCCGGGTGATGCTGGAAGGGCGTGGGGCGGGCGCCGGGCCGACCGCATCGGCGGTTGTCGCCGACCTGATCGATATCGCGCGGGGCCGCTTCACCCCGGTGTGGGGTGCCGGATCGGCGGAGCTATCCAATGCGCCGTCGGTGCCGATGAGTGATCACGTCGGTGCCTACTATCTGCGCCTGATGGTGGTGGACCGGCCGGGCGTGATCGCCGATGTCACCGCGGTGCTGCGTGACCTTGGCATCTCGCTTGAATCCATGCTGCAGCGCGGGCGCGCACCGGGCGAGGCAGTGCCGGTGGTGCTGGTGACGCACGAGACGCGGGAGGCCGCGATGCGCGACGCACTGTCCCGCATCGCCGACCTGGACGCGGTGGTGGAGACCCCGACACTGATCCGCATCGAGCCCGAGTGAAGAGCGCGACGCTTCGGCGATCGCAGAAAGCGTGAATTGCGCTGTTCATTAATGTGAAGCGCGATCGCTTGAGGCGGATCGTCAGAAAGCGTGGATCGCGCTCCAGGCCAATGAGTTCCTGGAGCATGCTCGGATCAGCCAGATCCGAGCAGCTCCAGCGCTCGAACTCTCAGCTGCTGGCCTGGGACTGCTCGCGCAGTTCGCGAGCGCGCGACAGGACCTTGTTCTCGATGTCGCCGACGGTGACCGGGCTGATCGGCGCATCCGTCCACTGGCCGTTCTCCAGCACCTGGCGGAAAATGCTGACACGAACGCCGTCGCTGCGCAGCTCGCGGCCGAGGATGTACGCCGTTGCCTTGAAGCGTTCGCCATTCGCGGCCGGCGGCGTGTACCAGTCGGTGATGATGACCCCGCCGAACGGATCGGCGGAGGCGAGCGGCATGAAGCTGAGCGTGTCCAGCGCACCGCGCCAGAGATAGGCGTTCACCCCCAACGCGCCGCCGCCGGCATCGCTGCCTGCGCGTGGGCTGCCCGGCCTGTCCTTTGCAGTACCGAACACCAGACTGCTGTCGCCCAGCAGACTGCCGCCGGGCATGGAGCCACTGCTGTTCGGCCCCTGTTGGCCGATATAACCCGGGTCGGTCGGACTGGTCTTCGAATTGCCGCAGGCGGCGAGCAGAACAGCGATACCGGCGAACGCGATGAAGGGCCAAACTCTGAAAGCCATTGGGGGAGACCCACGCATCTAACATGGGGAGTCCATTAGCGCCTTGAGGTTGCTGCCGCCAAGCATTGCGCCCGATTCGCGGCAAAAGAAAGCCAGCTCGGCGCCTGGCGTGCAGCTGCCACATCAATCCTGCGCGCGTCCCGTCGAAGGCGCACCCCGCAAGCCTCATGCTGCGCGGTGTCAGTCCGCCGCAGCGGCATGACCGCCGGCACCGCCGCGATCGCCCTGCGGACGCGCCATGAATGGCAACAGCAACAGCAGCGGCAGCGCCAGCAGGCCCATCAGCCAGTAGTCGTTGTTATAGGCGATCACCTGCGCCTGGTAGTTGATCATCTGGTCCATCACCGCCGCGCCATGGGGCGTCGCGGCGACAGCGCGGGCACGGCCTGCAGCGCCCGGTTCAGCGGCGAAGCGAATGGCGCGAGCACCGAATGCTCCACCTGGGTGCTGTTGGTCAGCAGTGCCTCGAAGATCGAGATGCCGATCGCGCTGCCGATGTTGCGGAGCAGGCTGATCAGCGCGGTGCCCTCGTAGCGCAACTGCGCCGGCAGCGTCGCGAACGCCACCACGTTGAGCGGGACGAAGATCAGGCCGATGCCGGCACCCTGCACGATCGTGTTGATCGCCAAGGCTCCAGTCGCTGACCGCCGGGGTCCAGTCCGACAACCTGGTCATGCTCCACCACAGCAGCACCACGCCCACGCCCATCAGCAGTCGTGGGTCGACCCGGTTGGTGATGCGGCCCACGATCATCATCGCCAGCATGGTGCCGATCCCGCGTGGCGCCAGCAGCAGGCCGGCGGTATTGACCGGGTAATTTCCCAGTTCCTGCAGCCAGGGCGCCAGCAGCGCCGAGGACGCCAGCAACACCATGCCGATTGCGAACATGATGACGAGGCCGAAGACGAAGTTGCGATCGCGGAAGATCGCCGGCGTTATGAACGGGCGCTTGCCGGTCACCATCTGCACGAGGAACAGATAGAAGCCGACGCCGGCGATTAACGCCTCGATGATGATCTCGGTGGAGCCGAACCAGTCCTTGATCTCGCCGCGGTCCAACATGAGCTGGAGACCGGACACCCCGAGCGCGAGCGAAGCGAAGCCGAACCAATCGAAGCGCAGGCCGCTGCGCGGCTTCTCCGCGGGAAGAAAGAACCACAGGCCGAGTGTGGCCGCGATGCCGAACGGCAGGTTGACGAAGAACACATAGCGCCAGTTGTAGAAATCGGTGAGATAGCCGCCGAGAGTGGGGCCGAGGATAGGTCCCACCATTACGCCCATGCCCCAGATCGCCATGGCGGAGCCGCGGCTCTCGGGCGGATAGATGTTCAGCATGGTGCCTTGCGAGAGCGGCACCAGGGCAGCGCCGAACATTCCCTGGATCAGCCGATCCAACACCATCTCGTACAGCGAGGTCGCAATGCCACACGCCATCGACGCGATGGTGAAGCCGACGATCGACACCAAGTACAGGTTCTTCTGGCCGAACCGCGCCGCCAGCCACCCGACCGGCGCGGTCATGATCGCCGCAGCCACGACGTAGGATGTCAATACCCAGGTGATCTGGTCGTAGCTGGCGGACAGGCTGCCCTGCATATAGGGCAGCGCCACGTTGGCGATCGTCGAATCGAGCGCCTGCATCAGCGTCGCCACCATCGCGCATACCGTGATGATGCCGCGATTGGCGACCTGCCCTGGGCAGCGTCGCTCTGGGTGGTGTCGCTCTAGGCGGCGTCCCTCTGGGTGGTGTCGCTCATGGTTCAGAACAGGTCGCCGAGGTGCGTTTGTGATGGGTATCGATCGACACCTCGGCGCTCATGCCGGCTGACAGCGGCGGATCGCCGGCGCCGCTCTGGATAGTCCACCCGGAGCGGCACACGCTGCACCACCTTGACCCAGTTGCCCGAGGAGTTCTGCGCCGGCAGCACGGCGAACTCCTGGTCGGTCGCGGGCGCTCGGCTTTGCAGCACGCCGTGCCAGACATGGTTGGGATAGGTATCGATGGTGATCGTCGCCGGCTGGCCGGCACGTGCATAGGTGAGCGACAGTTTCCTTCGGCTCCGCCGCGATCCACATGTGCTGGGTATCGACCAGGCCGAAGGCCGGGCGTGCCCGCCGCCAGATACTGACCGGGCTGCAGTTTGTTCACCTGCGTCACCTGGCCGGCGAAAGCCGCGCTGCACCACGCTGTGGCGGAAGGCGCGTTGCGCGTCGGCGAGCTTGGCGGCGGCGAGCTTGTAGGCGGGCATGGTCTCGATCGGCGCGTCCGCCTTGGAGCCGAGTCGCGCCAGCGCGGAACGGGCGCGCAGCCTGGCTGGCGCCGAACGCCGCCTGATCCGCCGCAAGCTGGTATTTCGCATCGTCGTATTGCTGGCGGGTGATCGGCATTCTGCTTCACCAATTCGGCATAGCGATCGAAGGTTGCCCGATCCGCATCGACCTTGGCCTGCTGCGCCGCAGCTTGTTTCTCGGCAGTCACGTAGTCGGCCTGCAGCGACCTGAGCTGCAGCTCGGTCTGCCCAAGATTCGCCTGCGCCTGATCGATGGCGAGCTGGAACTCGGTCGGATCGAGGCGGAACAGCACCTGGCCCTGCTGCACCGTCTCACCCTCCCGCACCATGATCTGATCGACCAGGCCGGAGACGTCCGTGGTGACGTTCAGGACGTTGCCCTGGACATAGGCGTCCTCGGTAGTGACGTAGCGTCCGCCGGACAGCCAATAGATCAGGCCGCCGACGATCAGCAGGATGGCGCCGAAGCCGATAAGCCCATAGCGAAGCGCCAGGCGCCGTCGCTCGCGCCGAATGAAGCCACCGCGGGCAATGTCGCGCTGCCGTGAGCCCGATTCGCGCAGCTTGTCTGTTGTTGTTGCGTCCGCCATCTAAAATGCCCTTCATCGCATCGACCCCATGTCGGATGAAGGCGCGCCGATCCCAGACGGCTCCGCCGGAGGTGATGCGGTCGGCCGCTGGCAGCCGACTGCTTCGCAGGGATGTGGTCGTGGCGCGATGCGGCGCAACGCCAAACAATTCTGTTCTGCGCAATCCGGTGAAATGCTTATGGGACAGCTAAGATGTCCCTTTGATCTGGATCAACGCCCGGATCACCCGGTGCGGGCGGGTCCTATCTCCTGCGGGACGCCGCCGCCATCAGTGCCTCAGGCGCAAATGGATCTGCAGAGGATCCACGGGAGCACAGGGATGCTGACGACGTTACAATAACGTGTTCAGCCTTGCCGCCTTAGGTTAGTCGTGACGACCGGCGAAGTTGCCGGAGATCTGGATTACCCGACCAGACAATGGGCTAAAGCACAGGAAGCGCATGCGTCCGGGCCTACCCTGCTCGAGCGCGCGAGGCGAGGGTTTCCATGATACAGGGCCGGGTCTGCCGAAGGTCCTTGCCTTGCCAGACCTCCAATCGGTCGGGGATCAATGATCTTGCCCATGGATAGCCGTCGATCGCCTGAGTTGCGCGGTCAGCTGCCTCCGTATCGCTGGCTGCCTGAATAACATCCGCGGCAATGATCGCGTCCCCTTGAAGAAAATACACCCGGAACTCCAGCATCATCACGCCTCAAGCCTTCGTGAGCCTAGGTGATATGGCAGTCTCGACCGAAATGAAACTTGGGGAAATTACGTATCGAGCCAAGCGGTCGTGAAAGGCGGCGCAACATTTCTGGGCGGGCGAAGCCCAGCAGGGGGGCTGGATTGATCCAGGTCAAGGAAAACTTGGAGTTTTAGGATAACTTGTGCCTGCACTGGCCGTCTGCAGTGCGCTCCCCGAAGCTGGAGACCCGCTTTGGCCGAAGCTCTTTCACCTCTTCCCACTCGGCGCCATGTCACAAGCCCGTTGGTTCTTTGTGACCAATTGCTGTCACTTGCTCAGGACGCTGATCTCGCGGGATTTGGCGGCACCGCCAGGCGCCTGCTGGTGTTGGCGACCGCGGTTCTCGACAGCCCTCCGCCGTCGGTATGCATTTCACGTCAAAAGACTGGTCGCATCCGAAGCTGATCGGGTGGTGCCCGCCAGAGTGGGCCGATCTTTGGGATGGCAATCAGTCGAACCGGCCAACCTCTCGGCTGACCGGTATTACCCTTCGCTTCGCGCGCGGCGAGCTACTCAGCGGCGGGCTGCACCGGAACCGGCACTGTGTTCGGGCCGAACCGTTCACGGTACGGCGTGGTATCGAGTTCCTCCAGCTCGACCTCACGTGCCAGGACCTTGCGCTTCCACTCCTGGTGCGCCGGCTCTTTGGCATGGAACTCCGGCATCACCTCTTTCGCGAACAGTTCCAGGCTCTCGCAGATATGCGCGTGCGAGTTCTTACCGGCCTGATTGAGCAGGATCACCTGGTCGATGTTCGATGTCTCGAACCGCCGCAGCCGGCGCCGCAGCGTCTCCGGCGAGCCGATCAGGCCGCCCGAGATCGCGCGTGCTGCCGCCTCGGGATTCTCGCGCTTCCACCGGTTGTATTCGTCCCACATGTTGACCGTGTAGGGATCGGGTCGCTTCCGCCCCGAACTGGAACCGTAATACCGCAGCGCGAACTGGAAGAAGGTGGCTCCGTCGGCACGGCGGCGTGCCTCCTCGTCCGTCTCGGCGCACATGAAGTAGCTGACCAGCGCGATGTTCGGGTTGGTCTGGTAATCGGCCAGCTTCTCCTGATGCCTGGTGAACGTATTGTAGTATGCGTGCACCCAGGCGTGCGCGGCATCGGCGGAGAGGAACTGAAAGCCGAGAGCGCCCAGGCCGCGCCGACCCGCCATCTCGATCGTCTCGAGCTGCGAGCAGGCGACCCAGAGCGGCGGGTGTGGCTTCTGCACCGGCTTCGGCAGCACGTTGCGCAGCGGCATCTTGTGCCACTTGGTGTCGAGCTCGACACCCTGGTCCTTGAACATCGGGATGATGCAGCGGAGCGCGTCTTCCCAGACCTCGCGCTTGGTCTCCATGTCGCGATCGAAGCCGCCGAGTTCGGTGATCGACGCCGATTCGCCGGTGCCCATTTCGACCCGGCCATTGGAGACCAGGTCGAGGCAGGCGATGCGTTCGGCGACGCGCTGCGGCGGGTTGGTGGTGAGCTGCACGATGCCGTGGCCCAGGCGGATGTTCTTCGTGCGCTGCGATGCGGCGCCGAGAAAGACCTCGGGCGCGGGGGAGTGGGAATACTCCTCCAGGAAGTGGTGCTCGACCTCCCAGGCGTAGTCGTAGCCAAGCTTGTCGGCGAGCTCCACCTGATCAAGCGCGTTCTGATAGAGCTTGCGTTCGTCATCCGGCCCCCACGGGCGCGGCAATTGCAGTTCGTAGAAGATGCCGAATTTCATGGCTTTTCCTTGGAGCTGAGCTGACCTACTGGCGAGTATCCCGCCGGACGTGGGGCGGGGTGTCAAGCTTGGGTCGGATAGATGTCCGCCAGCTCGATCGTGATGCCGGGAGGGTCCAGCACGATATTGCCGATATTGATCACGCGGCTGATGATCTCCGCACCCGCACGGCGGTGGTGGATCACCTCGCGGCGCAAGGCGCGCACGATCAGGTAGTGCTGAATGCTCGGTACCCGGAAATAATCGGCGAGCTTGTCCGCGAAGTCGATGTGCTCGGTTGACGGGGACAGGACTTCCACGACGACGACGGGGTTGGTCGCAGCTATCGCATTGTCGGAAAGGCGCGGCCCACAATTCACCAGGGCATCCGGTTCGTAGTCGGTATCGTCATCAACTTCGATTGTTATGCCGTCACCAAGTGCTTCGCACGTTAGATCCGCCGCCCTGATGGCTTGGTCGAGCGCCGCCCAGACGCGGCTCTTGATCCGTGCGTGCCCGATACGCTCGGGCGACATCGCCACCGGCTCGCCGGCAAGCCGCTCGTATCGCCGCTTCTGCCCCGCGGCCCAGCGACGAAACTCCTGACGGCTGAGCCGCTGTCCCATGCGCCGAATTATATCAGCCCTTCAGCACCTCGACCATCGTGCTGCCCAGCGCGGCGGGGCTTTCGGCCACGTGAATTCCCGCCGCTCGCATCGCGTCCATCTTGGCGCCGGCAGTGTCGCGACCACCGGAGATCACCGCGCCGGCGTGACCCATGCGGCGGCCGGGCGGTGCGGTCGCACCGGCAATGAAGCCGACCGTCGGCTTTTTCACCGGATGGCGCGCCAGGAACTCCGCGGCGTCGATCTCGCTCTGTCCGCCGATCTCGCCGATGATGACGATCTGCTTCGTCTCCTGGTCGGCGAGGAACATCTCCAGGATCTCGACAAAGTCGGTGCCCTTCACCGGATCGCCACCGATGCCCACGCAGGTGCTCTGCCCCAGTCTCGACGGCGGTGGTCTGCGCGACAGCCTCGTAGGTCAGGGTGCCGGAGCGCGACACGATGCCGACACTACCGCGACGGTGAATGTGGCCCGGCATGATGCCGATCTTGCAGGCTTCCGGCGTGATGACGCCCGGACAGTTCGGGCCGATCAGCCGCGACTTCGAACCGGTGAGCGCGCGCTTCACCCGTACCATGTCCAGCACCGGGATCCCCTCCGTGATGCAGACGATCAGCGGAATCTCCGCATCGATCGCCTCCAGGATCGCATCGGCGGCGAATGGTGGCGGCACGTAAATCGCGGTTGCCGTGGCGCCGGTCGCCTCCCTTGCCTCCCACACCGTGTTGAACACTGGCAGGCTCGAGATGCCGCGTGCCGCCTTTGCCCGGCGTGACGCCGCCGACCATCCTGGTGCCGTAGGCGATCGCCTGTTCGGAATGGAAGGTCCCCTGGGCACCGGTGAAGCCCTGGGTGATGACGCGGGTATTGGCATCCACCAGGATCGCCATGTCGCACTGCTCCGTCTGAAGGGCTGATAGGCTGGGTGTTGCTAGCCGATCTGACGCGTTTCCGGCAAGAAGCGCCGGTGATCAGGTCAGGCATCAAGCGGGTGCTGCGTTGGGATAGGCGGGCGCCGCGCCAGAAGTCGGCGGCGCTGTATCGCATGCGCAACCTGTTCGCGACCGCGATCTGCCTGCTCCCGCTGCCGGTCTGGCTGCTCCTGCGGGTGTTCGGTTCCGACAAGCATCGGCCGGACGTGCACCTCTACGGCTGGACCTATCAGGAGCTGTTCCGGCGACAGAAGTATCGCCGCGTGAAGCTGTTGGAGATCGGCATTGGCGGCGACGAGAACGACGTTGGTGGCCGGTCCCTGCTGGCTTGGCAGGCGTTCTTTCCGTTCGCCACCATCATCGGCATGGACTATCTGCCGCACGACGAAGTCGCCACGTGGCATACCCGGTTTCGCCGCGCGGACCAGGGATCTTCCGATGATCTCGCAACGTTATGCGCGGAGGAAGGACCATTCGACATCGTCATCGACGACGGATCTCACCTGAACCGGCACCAACTGTTCTCGTTCCAGCATCTATTCGAAGCGTTGAAGGACGGCGGGATCTACGTCATCGAGGACGTCTATACGTCATACTGGCCGGACACGACGGAGGTTGGCGGCGTGCGTTGGGACGGCGCGGATGTCGGCTCGTCAGAATTCAGGCAGACCTGCATGGGATATTTCCTGGAGCTGGCCAAGCACCTCAACTACGCCGAATTCCTGCGCCCGAGCGAGCCGAACGCCGCCTGGCAGATCAGCCGGATCAGCTTCGAGCACGACCTAATTGTCGTTCGCAAAGGCGCGAACAGCGACCCGTCCATCCTTCGTGTGTTGCAGGCGGCTAAGCCTACGGCCATCTCGCTCTAAGCCGCCGCCTTCACCGCGTTGACGATTTTCTCAGCGGCATCGGCAAGGTTCTCCGCGGCGATGATCGGCAGATTGGATTTGGCAAGGATCTGCTTGCCGAGATCGACGTTCGTGCCTTCCAGGCGTACCACCAACGGCACCGACAGGCTGACCTCGCGCGCCGCCGCAATGACGCCTTCGGCAATCACGTCACATCGCATGATGCCGCCGAAGATGTTGACCAGAATGCCTTCGACGTTCGGATCCGACAGGATGATCTTGAACGCGGCCGTTACGCGCTCTTTGGTGGCGCCTCCGCCCGACATCCAGAAAGTTTGCCGGCGCCGCGCCGTACAGCTTGATGATGTCCATGGTCGCCATGGCAAGCCCGGCCCCATTCACCAGGCAACCGATATTGCCATCGAGCGCGACGTAATTGAGGTTGTATTTGGCGGCTTCCAGTTCCTTTGGGTCTTCCTCGCTTTCGTCGTGTAGCTTCTCCAGTTCCGGGTGACGGAACAGTGCGTTGTCGTCGAAGCTGATCTTGGCGTCGAGCGCGACCACGTCGCCGGCGTGGTCACCACCAAGCGGATTGACCTCGGCAACCGAGCAGTCCAGCTCGGTAAACAGTCCGATACAGCGCCGGCAGGAAGCGGCCGAAGGCGGCGATCTGGCTTCCGGTAAGATCCAAGGCCATAGGCCAGGCGGCGCGGCAGATAGGCCGACATGCCGCCGGCAGGATCGACGGCGGCGCGCACGATCTTATCTGGATGCTGGGCGGCGACCTCTTCGATTTCCATGCCGCCTTCCGTCGAGGCGATCACGGTGACCCGTCCGGTGACGCGATCCACCAGCAGCGAAAGATACAGCTCGCGCGCGATATCGCTGCCGGCTTCGACATAGACGCGATGAACCGTGCGACCGGCCGGGCCGGTCTGCTTCGTCACCAGCGTGTGGCTGAGCATCGCCTCGGCGGCGGCGCGCACCTCCTCAGCCGAGTGTGCCAGGCGGACGCCGCCCTTGCCATTGGGTTCGTCGGCGAAGCGGCCGGCGCCTCGGCCGCCGGCGTGGATCTGTGCCTTCACGACGTAAACCGGGCCGGGCAGCTTTGCCGCCGCGGCGGCGGCTTCGTCCGGGGTCCAGGCCACGAACCCATCCGGCACCGGCACGCCGTAGCGCTTCAACAATTCTTTCGCCTGGTATTCGTGGATGTTCATTGCTTAAGACCTCCCCGCCCCTCGCGGGAGGGGGTCAGGGGGAGGGGGCGGTGCCGCTCATCCGATCAGCTTCTCCGCCGCCTCGACCAGTTCGCGGACGGCGGCGCACGACTTATCGAATGCTGCCTTTTCCTCGGGGTTCAGTTCCACCTGAATGATTCGCTCGATGCCGCCGGCACCGATCACCACCGGCACCCCGACATAGAGGCCCCGCATACCGTATTCGCCGCTCAGTAGCGCGGCACAGGGCAGCACACGCTTCTTGTCCTTAAGATAGCTCTCGGCCATTGCCACCGCGGACGCAGCCGGTGCATAGAACGCGCTGCCACGCTCCAGCAGCTTGACGATCTCGCCACCGCCGTCGCGGGTACGCTGGACGACGGCGTCGATCTTCGCCTGTGTCGCCCAGCCCATCTTCACCAGGTCGGGAACGGGGATGCCGGCCACCGTGGAATAGCGGGTCAGCGGCACCATCGTGTCGCCATGGCCACCGAGGACGAAGGCGGTAACATCTTCCACCGAGACCCCGAATTCCTGAGCGAGAAACAGGCGGAAGCGCGAGCTGTCGAGCACGCCCGCCATGCCGACCACGCGATTGGCTGGCAGGCCGGACTTCTGCTTCATCACCCAGACCATGGCATCGAGCGGGTTGGTGATGGTGATCACGAACGCATCGGGGCAATGGGTCCGGATGCCCGCCGCGACCTCGGCGATCACGCCGGCGTTCTTGCCGATCAGGTCGTCGCGCGACATGCCCGGGGTGCGCGGGAAACCCGCCGTGACGATCACCACGTCGGCACCGTTGATGGCGGCATAGTCGGAGCCGCCGGCCATCACCGCGTCGAACCCTTCCACCGGGCCGGACTGCATGATGTCGAGCGCCTTGCCGGCGGCGACGCCGCCGAAGACGTCGAACAGCACGACGTCGCCGAGTTCCTTCAGGCCGATCAAGTGGGCGAGTGTGCCGCCGATATTGCCGGCGCCGAT
Organism: uncultured Alphaproteobacteria bacterium; assembly: GCA_963758595.1. Classification (GTDB taxonomy): domain Bacteria; phylum Pseudomonadota; class Alphaproteobacteria; order Acetobacterales; family Acetobacteraceae; genus JAMXLO01. Next base: position 248,584 of record CAVWWB010000011.1, on the reverse strand, counting down.
CAGGGCGATCTTGTTGCGGGCCATCTGGTTGTCCTTGCAGCGGGCTGTGGGTCGCGGGGTCAACGCGGTTGCAATGCGCCGGGTGCCCGGCGGCCCGGTAGGCTCCTTGGTTGCTAGCGCATAGGTGCATCACCGGCAAGGCGTGGGCAGCAAGCTCCGGACGAGCGCTGCCGATCAGGCGGCAACCGGACCATGCCGCTTCGCGGCTGCTCGCCAACGCCTCATCAGAACGCCTGCACGATGCTGTGGCCGCGCGTTGCGGACCGTTCCCAGTCGGTCGGCTGCCGGCCCGGGTGATACGGGTCTAGTAATACACCGCACACACGGTTCAAAATCAGCGATGCATCTACTCGGCTGTCGACAATCCAGCGGCCGTGAAGCATCCCTGCCACCCGCTGGTCTCGAACAGAGACTGGTCGCACATGACACCTTGCGGCTGATAGCCTGCCGGAACCGGCGTGTTCGCCTGAGGAATGACCCTGAAGATGACGGTGATAGGAACATTGGGCGGCCCCCAGGGCAACCAGGTTGCGTTCCGAGGAAGCCATGAAGGTGGCGTCGGGTCTTCAGAGATCACGTAAGTGTAGAACTGACCTTGATCGAGCGCTGTCTGGAAATCGGCTTGACAGGCAAGTCCCGGGTACGGAACTACCGCGTCATTATTGCACATCGACCAATAACGCACCTGAACGCTGCCGTCGAAAGCGGGATCGAAGACCGACCCTCCAAAATAAGTGTTCGGGTATACGAGAGCCCGCCCTCTGATCACCATCACGCGCTGTGGCTGCAGGCAATAGTTCGACGTTTGCAGATAAGTCGTGGCGGGGTCTGGAAAGAAGTTAGCCCCAGGAGCCGGTCCGAATGGGACGACGTTCGACCCAGCCGGCTGGCCGGGAGTGCACGGCGCGGCAAGCGTGTTTCTCTGGTTCGCGGCCGTCAGGATGGTGTTCAGAAATTTGGCTGCTTCGGTGTAGCCGCTTGCGGCGAGTATCGGGATCATTGCCCCCAAACTAAGCTCTGCTTGCGTGAACGGACAGGGTTGCAGCTGCTGCGTTCCGCCAGCCCCCCTGACGGTTACGGACGGCAGACTGACGCCGCCTGCTCTGTTCAAGCCTTGATTGGGTGCGATCACGCGATACACAACGAATACCAGCCCGCCCCCGCCGACATTAAGGGAATTACCCCCTCCGCCGATCCCGTTTACTGTAACCGTGTAGGTTTGGGGGGTGCTGGGTGAAGGTGCTGCGAACGGATTGACACTGCCAGCATCCGGACGAATTTGAGCGTCAGCGATTGTGCCGATCAAGCCACCGGTTGCGGTGTATGAGGTCAAGTTGAAAGCACGAGCATGAGGATAAATGCCCCGGAAGATCACTGACTGCCACCTCTGCAAGTCAATAGGGATCACCCAATAGGTACGATTTGTGTCTGGCGTCGCGACGTTCAAAAAATTATCGCTGTCGCTCACCAACGGCCAGGCGCATGCTGGCAAGACCGGAGCTGCGGCGTAGGCTTTTGGAAAAATCAGACCTGTTGGAACAATCAGGCCGAGAGTTCCGGCGCACACAGTAAACAGTAGCATTGAGAGCTGGCAAAGCAGCCGGTTCATGTCTCCCCCTCTTGAGCTCATTTCGAAACAGGCTCGCTCGTTAGCGTAGCAGGTGCGATGCCGCGTTCCATCCTGATCACCGGTATATGAGCGAAGCGATGTGTTCTGCTCAGCCCGGTTCTGTTGCGTGATGGATGCGCAGGTTTGTCCCTTCCGAGCGCGGCGATTGGCTCATCTAAAGAAACGACACCGGATCGACATCGACATCGACGCGCGCCCCTCGCGGCACCGGTACCTTCGCCAACCATTCGCGCAGGATCGGCTGCACTGCGATGTCGCGGCGTGTCTTCAACAACAGCCGCCGACGATGGCGCCCACGCAGAACCGCCAAGGGTGCTGGCGCCGGACCCAGCACTTCCACGCCCTCGCCCCAAGGTGCGGCGCGACCCAGATCACGCGCCAACGCATCGGCTTCCGTGGCGCCGTCCGCGGAGACGATAAGCGCCGCCAATCGTCCATAAGGCGGCCAATGGCCGGGTTGGCGCTGTGCCGCCTCGCGCACCATGAACGTGCCGAGATCGCCCTCGACCAGCGCCTGCATCACCGGATGTTCCGGGCGAGAACGTCTGCAGCAGAACCCGCCCCGGAGCCTCCGCCCGGCCGGCCCGTCCGGCTACCTGATGCAGTAACTGCACGGTTCGTTCCGCCGCGCGCAGGTCGCCACCGGCAAGGCCCAGATCGGCGTCCACCACGCCCGACCAGGGTGAGGTGCGGAAAATGCCAGCCCTTCGCGACGATCTGGGTGCCGATGATCAACTCCACCGCGCGCGACTCGATCGCGTGCGCCGCGGCGGCGGCGGCATGTCGGGCCGGTCATGGTATCGGAGGCCATCACCAGCCGCCGCGCCTCGGGAACAGGCGGCGGCCTCCTCGGTGATGCGCTCGACGCCTGGTCCTACCGGCACCAAGCTGTTGGCAGCGCCGCAGGCCGGAGCATGCGTCGGGCGTCGGCACGGCATGGCCGCAATGATGGCACTGCAACAGGCGGCGAACACGGTGCTCCACCAGCCAGGCGGTGCAGTTGGGGCACTGCATGCGGTGGCCACAGTGGCGGCACAATGTCAGCGGCGCGTAGCCGCGGCGATTGAGGAACAGCATGACCTGTTCGCCGCGTCCCAGCGTTCGCGCGAACCGCCTCGATCAGCGGCGCGGCGAGGAAGCGGCCGCGTTCCGGCGGCGTCGCCCGCATATCGATCGCCCCGACCGCGGGCAGTTCCGCGCCGCCATGCCGCCTGGGCAGGGTCAGGCGGCGCATATCGGCCAGCTTCGACGTTGGCCAGCGTTTCCAGGCTGGGGGTGGCAGAGACCAGCACGGCGGGGGCCGAGCAGAAGCGGGCGCGCACCACCGCCATGTCGCGGGCGTGATAGACGACACCTTCCTCCTGCTTGAACGCGGTCTCGTGCTCCTCATCGATCACCACCAGCCCGAGATCAGCGAACGGCAGGAACAGTGCCGAGCGCGCACCGACCACCACCGGCGCCATTCCTTCGACAACGGCGCGCCAGGTGATCCGGCGCACTCTCTGCGTCAGGTCGGAGTGCCAGACCGCGGGAGCCACGCCGAAGCGGCGCTCGAACCGCTCCAGCCACTGCGACGACAGCGCGATCTCCGGCAACAGCACCAGGGCCTGGCGACCCTGGCGCAGGCATTCCGCCACCGCTTCCAGGTACGTCTCGGTCTTGCCGGACCCGGTCACGCCGTCCAGCAGGGTAACGCTGAACGAGCGTGCGGCGCACGGCCTGGCGAAGCGACGGCCGCGGCGTCAGCCTGGTCGGGGGCCAGGATGGTGCCGGGATGCTCGGGGTCGGGGCGCACGAACGGCGGTGCAAGAGGGCAGCGCGGCAGGCAGAATAAGACCCGCTTGCGCCATGCCACGGACCACGCTGGGGCCCACGCCGGCCGCATGGGCCAGTTCGCCGGTGGAGCGCGGCTCCTCGGCGGCGAGCGCGTCCAGCACTTTGCGGCGCGCCTCGGTGAGGCGGGTCTCGGGTGCAGGGTCGGCCCGCTGCCAGCCGATCGGCCGCGGTCGCGGGGGCGTGTGGCAGCACCCGCAAGGGCCATCGCCATAACCTCGCCCGGAGGCGAAAGCGTGTAGCTGGCGACCCAGTCGATGAACCGTCGAAGAGCCGGCCGCATCGGCGGGCTGTCGATCAACCGGCGACTGGCTTCAGCTTGCGGTCCGGCACGCCTTCGTCCGCCGAATGGTCCCAGACGACGCCGATTTCCTCCCGCCGGTTCAGCGGAACCAGGACGACATCACCTGGTTCGAGATGCAGGCCGGGTGGAACGCGGTAGTCGAACGGGCCAGGAAACGGGTAGGGCAGCATCACGGGAACGCGTCGCAGCGAGGCGGTGTCAGCGGTGGGATCAGGGCACCGCCCCGTCTCCGCACCCCACTGCCGCGAGGGGAGGCGGGGTGATTGTCGTTCCTTTCGGGCTCAGCCGCAGCATCCTATATGATCAGCAATCGCAAGATGGGAGCGATGACATGAAGTTCTTTGTCGATACCGCCGATACAGCGGAGATCAAGTCGCTCGCTGCCAGCGGCCTGCTGGATGGCGTCACCACCAATCCGTCACTGATGGCCAAGACGGGGAAGAAATTCCAGGACGTGCTGGCCGACATCTGCGCCACCGTCCCCGGCCCGGTCAGCGCTGAAGTGGCGTCCACCGACTTCGACGGGATGATGGCAGAGGCGCGCGTGCTGCGCGGCATTGCCAAGAACATCACGGTGAAGGTGCCGCTGACGCCGGACGGGCTGCGCGCCTGCCGCCGTCTGACCGAGGAAGGCGCCATGGTCAATGTGACCCTGTGCTTCTCGCCCGCGCAGGCAATTCTGGCGGCGAAAGCCGGTGCCACCTTTGTCAGCCCGTTCATCGGCCGGCTGGATGATGTGGGCGAGCACGGTATGGGGCTGATTGCCGATATCGTCACGATCTTCCGTAACTACGACTACTTCAAAACCGAGGTGCTGGTCGCCTCGGTGCGCAACCCGATGCATGTGGTGGATGCCGCCAAGCTGGGTGCGCATATGTGTACCATGCCGCCGGCGGTGATCACGGCAACTGTTCAACCATCCGCTGACCGACAAGGGCCTGGCGGCGTTCCTCGCCGACTGGAACAAGACCGGCCAGCATATCGCCTGAGCACGCATGAGCCTGCCGGAGGGGGAATTCGTCGAGGCTTTCCTGCGCGCCAATCCGGCGTGGCTGGCGCAGCACCCGGAGCTTTATGGCGTGCTGGAACCCGCCGGTGCGGCTGCACGGCGAGGTCATTGCCGACCATATGGCGGCGATGCTGCGGGTGCAGCGGGAACGCGCGGATGGACTGCTCGCGGTGGGCCGGGTAACCGCGAGCCTGGCGAGCCGGGTGCAGGATGCGGTGCTGGCCCTGCTCCGCTCTCGCCGATCCCGCCGACTGCGTTAGGATGAGATGCCTGGAATCCTGGCGATCGATGCGGCTCAGCTTTGCATGGAGGCCGACTATCCCGGTGCGCGGCGTCTGCCGGCGGGCACGGTCGGGCGCCTGCTGGACGGCCGGCAGGTGGTGTTCCGCGCCGCACCCGCCGATGCGAGGCTGCTGCACGCCGAAGCGGCGGGTCTGGCGCGGCACGACGCGCTGGTTCTTGTGCCCGGTGAGGGTCCACCGGCGCTGCTCGCGCTTTGGCGCGTGACCGGCATATGCTGGACCCGGCGCAGGGCACGGGGCCGCTCGGGTTCCTTGGTCGCGCCGTGGCGGCGGCGCTGGGCCGTTGATGGTGGCCGGAACAACCCCGGCCGTGACGAACGGAGCCCGAGCTTACGCTCGGAACCATCCATGACCGCAGAGGAAGCGCGCGTTGCCTTCCTGGAATGGCTGGAGCGGGAGCGCCGCGCGGCGCCACTCACGGCTCGGGCATATGGCGCCGATCTCACGGCATTTCTTGGGTTCCTGACGCAACATCTGGGCGGATGAACCCGACCTTGCGGCTCTTGCGTCGCTGCGGCAGGCCGATCTGCGAGCCTGGCTGGCGGCGGAGGCCATCGAAGGCGCCAGCAATGCGACGCGCGCGCGGCATCTGGCGGCCGTTCGCAGCTTTTTCCGGTTCCTCGGCACGGCGGCACGGGGTCGACAGTACCGCGCTGAAGCTGATCGCGACGCCACGCGCCAGGCGCCCCGTACCGCGCGCCCTAGCATCCGCGCAGGCGCTGCGATGTGACCGAAGGGATCGCCGAACTGTCCGATACCGCCGCGACGCAGGCGCGTGACACGGCGCTTGTTCACCCTGCTGTATGGTTGCGGGCTGCGCATCGGCGAGGCGCTGGCACTCGATGTGCGCGACGCGCCGGCCGGGCAGCTGGCCACGCTGCGGGTGGTGGGCAAGGGCAGCAAGGAGCGGATCGTGCCGGTGCTGCCGGTGGTGCGCGAGGCACTTGCCGGCTGGCTCGCGCTGCACCCCGACCGGCGTCCGGACAGCCCGCTGTTCGTGGGCGCGCGGGGCCGGACGGCTGATGCCGCGTGTCGCCCAGCGCACGTTGCGGGCCTTCCGCCGGCTTCATGGCCTACCCGAGCATGCGACGCCGCATGCGCTGCGGCATTCCTTCGCCACGCATCTGCTGGCGGGTGGGGCCGATCTGCGCTCGATCCAGGAGCTGCTTGGCCATGCAAGCCTTTCGACGACGCAGCGCTACACGGCGGTCGATCAGGCGCGGCTTGTGGAGGTGTGGCGCAAGGCACACCCTCGAGCCTAAAGTCCGCGCATAAGACGTCATGCAGATGGTCTAACCGACCGCTGTATGACGATCACCGTGCGGTCACGGCCCGGTGACTTGTTGACCGACGGGTCCCCGTGAAAGAGTCGGGTTTACACTTGGTCTGGACCGGGCTCTGTTCGGACAAGATCAGGGAAGATGGCTTCACGTGGTGGCGGTTGATGTCGCATCGAGATGAGAGTCATCGGTGAGCGTGTCACTCGCCCAACTTGCACCGCGATGCATTGCCGGCCGGAACGATGCTGAACGGCTACCAGATCGTCGGCGTGCTGGGGCGTGGTGGGTTTGGCATCACCTATCGCGCCAGCGACCTGCTCGACCAGGCGTTCGCGATCAAGGAGTTCTTTCCGCGCCAGTTCGCCATGCGGATGGGGCAGGACGTCCTTGTCACATCTGATTCCGACGCCGAGATCTTCGTCGACTGCCGCAAGCGATTCCTGACCGAGGCGCGGCTGCTCGCGGCTCTCGGGCGCGACGGCGGCACGCCTGGGATTGTGCGGGTCGCGACCTTCTTCGAGTCCAACAACACCGCCTACTCGGTGATGGAACTGCTGGTCGGCGAGACGCTGGACGACCTGCTGAAGAACGGTCGGCCGCCGATGCCGCCCGCGCCCCTGTCGTCTCTGCTGTCGCGGCATTCTGACGCCATTGGCGCGCGTGCATGCTGCGGGTTTCCTGCATCGCGACATCAAGCCCGCCAATATTCTGATCCGACCCGACGGCAATCCGGTCCTGATCGATTTCGGCTCGGCGCGCGACATCGGTCCAAGCGCGGCCACGACATACACGCAAGTCTACTCGGGCCATTACGCGCCGATCGAACAGATGATCCAGGGCGCCGCGCAGGGTCCGTTTTCGGATATTTTCTCGGTCGGCTGCGTCGCCTATCGCGCGATCGGCGGCAACCTGATCGACGCGCGTGCCCGCCAGCAGGCGGTGCTGAGCCACGCTCCGGATCCGCTGGTATCGGCAGTTCAGATCGGGCGCGGCAGGTATCCCCTGTCCTTGCTCACTGCCATCGACCGGGCCTTGGCGCTGCGGGCAACAGATCGGCCGCAAAGCATCGCCGAAATGCTGGAACTGATGGAAAGGTCGCGCGGCGCAAGAGGACATTCCCACTCGGCGGATGCGGATGTCGGCCGAACCCGTGCGCCGGGCCTCCCGCACGGCTGTTCGCCGTTCCGATCAGGCGGGCTGGCACGCCTATGCGTCCTGGTTCCACGGGCCTTCCGACGGCGACGGGCCGTCGCGCGCGCATCCTGATCTTGCGGCGGCGGTGCTGGCACTGGTCATTGTCGGCTTTGGTTCCTGGTACCTTTACCGGCATGATCGCGGTCACGATCAGCTTGCTGCCCTCCACGTGGCGCTGACCAGCAATCAGAGCGGCACTTGCCGCCAAATTCCCGGAGACGACGGATCGGGCGGCTTTTCTCAAAGCGTTGCCGCAGCTTGCCAAATTGCGTATCACCGCTCTGGATCTCAGCAACTCCCAGATTGCGACGCTCCCTCCGCTGCAACAGTTGTTCGGGCTGCAAACGCTCGATCTGAGCGGATCGAATGTCGAGACCCTCGAGTTGCTCGATGGGCTTTCTTGCTGCGCGAGCTGAACCTGTCGCACACCAAGGTCACCACATTGCCGCCGTTGCACGATCTGACTGCGCTGCGCAAACTGGATCTGAGTTACGCACCGATCGCGGTGTTGCCGCCGCTTGATGCATTGACCTGCGCTGCAGGAACTCGACCTGTCGCACACCAATGTCGCGACGCTGCCACCACTGGACGGCTCACCGAATTGCGCGGCTCGACCTGACCGACAGCGAGGTGACAAGCCTGCCGCTACTCGGAGACTGGTTCCGGCAGGTGCAGGTATTGCCGCCGGCTCTTGTGCTCCGCCACCACCTCCGCCCGAACAACGACTGAGTTCCTTCACCCCATCGCCCCCGCTTGCGCCGTCGGTCGCGCCCGAACCAGAGCCTTCGACACCGGCTGCTCCCCATGACCGCCTTCAAAGCGACCAAGCCTGCCTCCAAGCCGGCCATGGCGCCACTTCCGCCACGCCCGCAGCCGCTGCCATCCAAACCGCCTGTCTGGGCCAACCGAAGAAATCCCCGGGCGTCCCGCTCGCCGGCGGCTTCTGCAAAGCCCGAGGGCCACGCGGTGGCGAATCCGTATCGCATTCCGGATCCGAGTTCTTCTCTGCAGGGCTACTACGCCTTACAGGCAGGCAAATTTTGCCGAAGCCATAGAGCTCTTTTCCGGACGGGGGCCGACCTGGGCGACGCACGCTGCATGAACTACCTCGGCCAGATGTACGCAGAGGGACAGGGCGTCGGCCGGAGCACTATCCGGAGGCAAAGTCGTGGTACAACAGGGCGGCAGATCGCGGCTATCTGAAATGGGCGTTTACAGCATTGGATTGCTGCATTTTGTCTGGCGGCCCCGGTATGCCGCGGACTGCAATGCCGCACGCATATGGTTGCAGAAGGCGCCGGCCGGCAATTCCGGGAATAGCAGCGGCTTGCGGCCAATCCTTCGTGTCGCTAGCCACTGCTCACCTTCATCCGCGCCAATGAATGGCGGCCCTCTGGGTGAAATCTCCGAGCGCCGTCATATCAACTCTCAGGGGCGCGGATGAAGCATAAAATGCCGACGCGGGGTGTCCAGCAGGCAACGGCACGCCCGGTCGGATTGTCGATACGATTCAAGATAAGACGATCGGGACCTGGCGCCATTCGCCTTCGATCAAGGCCTCGTAATGACCGTCGTTAAGCCGCGACTGCACCGGCCGGCAATCGGCGACCGAGCAACACAGCGCATTGGTCCAGGGCTGTCGCAGGCTGTTGAACCAGGGCGTCAGCGTGGGGTCGGCGTCGGGCGGCGGCGCCGCGCAAGCGGAGCGGCATAGGCAGGCAATACCGATCAGGCCCGCAAATCGGCGCATCACCACCTCCTGATCGGCACAATGTAGCGCCATCAGCGCGATGATGCGCGACGCACAAACGAGTTGGGTGCGACCGGTGCGTTGGCACGGGCCGGACCAGACGATGCAGTTTGACCTACCACCGCAGGAGACACAACCATGCCCAATTACGACTCGCTCGTTATCGGCACCGGCCAAGCCGGTCCGTCGCTTGCCAAGCGCCTTGCTACGACAGGACGTCGGGTGGCGATCGTCGAGCGGAGCAAGTTCGGCGGCACATGCATCAACGCCGGATGCACACCGACCAAGACCTTGGTTGCCAGCGCGTATGCAGCGCACATGGCGCGACGCAGCGCGGATTTCGGCGTCACTGTCGGCAACGTCAGCGTGGATATGCGTCGGGTCAGGCAGCGGAAGGACGACATCGTGTCGTCGTGGAGCGCAGTCCACCGAAGCTGCGCTGCGCGCCACGGAGAACTGCACAGTCTATCGCGGCCACGCGCGCTTCGTGTCAGCGAGCGAAGTGGAGGTTGGCGACGAACGGCTGGGTGCGAACGAGATCTTTATCGATGTCGGCGGCCGGGCGGTGGTGCCGCCGATCCCGGGCATTGGCACCGTGCCGTATCTCACCAACACGACGGTGCTCGAACTCGATGCCGTGCCGGATCACCTGGTCGTCCTCGGCGGCAGCTATGTCGGACTGGAATTCGCACAAATGTTCCGCCGGTTCGGTGCTGCGTGACGGTGCTGGAAAGCGCACCACGACTGGTGCCACGCGAAGATCCGGATATCTCGGATGCAATTCGCGGCATTCTCGAAGACGAGGGCATTCGCATCCTCTGCGGGATACGCGATGTCATGGCAGCGCCGGCGACAGCGAGGTGCCGTGCTGAAATTCACGGAACGCGACACGCAGGGCTCGGTCGAAGGATCCCATCTGCTGCTTGCGGTCGGCCGTCGGCCGAACACCGATGACCTGGGGCTTGATCGGGCGGGCGTTACCATGGACGCGCGGGGTTTCATCGTGGTCGACGACCAGTTGCGGACCAATGTGCCGGACATCTGGGCACTTGGCGAATGCAATGGCCGCGGCGCATTCACCCATACCGCGTACAACGATTTCGAAATCGTCGCTGCCAATCTGCTGGATGGGGAACCGCGGACGGTGCGTGATCGAATTGCCGCTTACGCAATGTACATTGACCCGCCGCTCGGACGCGCGGGAATGACCGAGGCAGAGGCGCGCGCATCGGGCCAGCGCGTCCTTGTCGGAAAAATGCCAATGGCGGATGTGGCGCGGGCGATCGAGAAAGGGGAAACCGCCGGGCTGATGAAACTGGTGGTCGATGGCGAGAGCCGGCAAATTCTCGGTGCGGCCATCCTGGGGACGGGCGGTGACGAGGCCATCCACTGCGTGCTCGATCTGATGTATGCGAGGGCGCCATACACCGTGCTGCAGCGCGCGATGCATATCCATCCCACAGTGGCTGAATTTCTCCCGTCGCTGGCAGCTGAACTCAAGCCGGCAGGCTGAAACGAGCCGCTTCCGATCGGCCATGAATCCGGTATTCGCCCCAAACCTGTCTCCCGCATCATGCTTCCGTAGGACGCGAACCCCGGTGCCAAGCACGTCCAGGCACCGGGATTGCCAAAGACGCGCGGCTGTCGGGGAGAACCGGTGTTACTCACGCTCCCATTGCTGATAAGCCTGCCATGGGTCCATGCCGTGGAAGTGGTTGAGCAGGGCAGCCCCGCCGCCCAGGACCATCACCACGACTGCCAGCCGAGCCACAGCAGCCGTCGGCTTCGGCAGGCGTGAGCGCCGCGGCTCGTTGAACCAGTATGCCTCGTACCATCCGGGATCGACGTGGAACATGGAACTCGCTCCTTTTGGTGCCCGCGTCCTTACGCCGGCGAGCCATGAACAAGGTATGAAGCGATTCACACCGACGCGGCTGTCGGATGTAAGAGTGCTTCACATGAGTTGGTCAGGGCACGGTGGCTTCGAACGCCGCGGCTATCATCATGGCAATCTGCGCGAGGCCTTGGTCGAGGCGGCGCTGATGCTGATCGCCGAGAAGGGCCCCGCCGGCTTCACCATCGCGGAGGCGGCCCGTCTGGCCGGCGTCAGTCCCGGCGCGCCGTATCGACACTTCCGCGATGCCGAGGCGCTGCTGGCGGAAGTGGCGCTGCGCGGCTTCGAGCGGTTCGCCGTGTTGCTGGCTGGCGCGTGGAACGGCGGGCGCCCCGATCCGATGCGTGCCTTCGAAGCCGTTGGCCGGGCCTATCTCGGCTTCGCGCGCGACGAACCGGCGTTTTATGCCGCAATGTTCGAGACCCGGATCGCGTTCGACGATCACCCCGGACTGCTTGCCGCGGGAGATCGCGCCTTTGCCGTGCTGCGCGAGGCGGCCGAGCGGCTGACCTCTAGACTGCCGCCGGGACAGCGACCACCAGCCTTGATGGTGGCACTGCACGTCTGGGCGATGTCGCACGGCATTGCCTCGCTTATTTGTGCGTGCCGATCCGTCGCGACGGAAACTGCCAATGTCGGCCGAAGACCTGCTGGAGGCCGGCGTGCTGATCTACCTGCAAAGCCTCGGCATAGTGGGCGGCGGTGTCCCAGATCCTGACCAATTTAACTTGACGCCGGAGTGGGGCATCCCCATGATGTAAATGTATCTTACATTCACATGAGGCCCGCCATGTCAGGCTCGGCGAATAACGGCACCTTCGCCCTATGGCAACTCCGGGGCGGCGGCATCGCCGTGGGGCCCGGGTTCGGGCTGGAACCAGCCCGGCTGGAACCCGCCCGGCTGGGACTATTGGCGCATCTGGCACGCCAACAAGCCGGTGTGGATCGCCGCCATGGTGCTTGGGTTCATCTTCTGGTGGCCGGTCGGCCTCGCACTTCTGTTGTTCGGGATATGGAGCAAGCGCATGGGTTATCTGGGGATGTGGCGTCGCTGGGGTGGATGGCAGCAACCGAACTGCTGGCCCAGCAGGGCGGGCCGCCCCCTGGGCCGGCTGGAGGAACTTCTGGTGCGGTGGGCCCTCAGCGGCAGGCCTCGCCCCAACCAGCGGCAACCGTGCGTTCGATGAATACCGCGCCGAGACGCTGCGCCGGTTGGAGGAGGAACAGAAGGAGTTCGCGGCTTTCCTCGAGCGACTGCGCTTTGCCAAGGACAAGTCCGAGTTCGACCAGTTCATGAACGAGCGGCGCAACCGGCCGCCGGCACCGAGCGAACCGCCGCCTTCCCAGCCTCAAGGCTGAATTCCAACCGGGGCTGAGTTCCCTGGCTAGTTCCAGCCTGATTCCACTGCCCGGCTTCGGGGCCAGTCGAACGCCGGGCTGCCCTGAGTGACAATGGCAGGTCAGCGGGTCCGCGCCGGCCAGACGGCGGTCGGTGCAACACGCGTCTCGGCAATGTCCAAGCCATATCGCCGTCCCTCAGGACGTCGGTCTAGTAAGCCCATGTTCGCGAAAACGCCGGGCGCCTATCGCATTTCCCCATCACACCAGGGTGTGATCGGCGCGCACCGGAACGGGACCTTCCCCCAAAGGGTTCCGCCCGCCGGCCTTCGCGTCTATGCCCGTCGACACAGGTAAGGGACTGCAACGGATGGCAGGCGTGGACATCCTCGCTTCCGCCTTCAGCGGGGCGAATGCGGCATTTCTTGCGGAACAGTACGCCAGGTGGGCCGCCAGTCCGGCCTCCGTTGATCCTACTTTCGCCGAGTTGTTCGGCGCGCTGAACGAGGACGCCCGGTCGGTTCTGGAAGAAGCGACCGGTGCTTCCTGGGCGCCGCGGCGCCTTTCGGCAAATGGCGACGCGGCCGGCGAGTCCGCCGGCCCGGCCGCCCACACTGTTGCAGTCCACCGAGCAGATCCGCGCCGCCACCATTGCATCGTTGCGCGCGCTTATGCTGATCCGGTCGTATCGCGTGCGTGGCCATCTGGAGGCGCGGCTCGATCCGCTGGGACTGCAGATCCCGCCACCGCACGCCGAGCTCGATCCGAAGACCTACGGGTTCACCGACGCCGACCTGGACAAGCCGATTTTCATCGACAACGTGCTGGGCCGCGAGACCGCAACGCTGCGCGAGATCGTCGCCATCCTGCGCGATACGTATTGCGGTCCGATCGGCGTCGAGTTCATGCACATCCAGGATCCCGATCAGAAATCGTGGATCCAGCGCAAGGTGGAAGGTGCACCCTGGCGCACCATGTTCGATGCGAACGCCAAGCGCACGATCCTGAGGCAGCTCACCGAAGCGGAAGGGTTCGAGGCGTTCTGCCAGAAGCGCTACGTGACCACCAAGCGCTTCGGTCTGGAGGGCGGTGAGGTCACCATCCCGGCGCTGCACGCCATTATCGAGACGGTCGCCGCGCAGGGCGTCGCCGAGGTCGCCATCGGTATGCCGCATCGCGGCCGGCTCAACACGCTGGTCAACATTGTGAAGAAGCCGTTCACCGCGGTGTTCTCTGAATTCGGCGGCGAGAGCTTCAAGCCGGACAGCGTACAGGGTTCCGGTGACGTGAAGTACCACCTGGGTACCTCCACCGATGTCGAAGTGGCCGGACATAACGTGCACCTGTCGCTGCAGCCGAATCCGTCGCACCTGGAGGCAGTCAACCCGGTTGTTGTCGGCAAGGTACGGGCGCGGCAGGACACCGCGGGTGACACGCAGCGGCGCAGCTCGGTGATGGCGATCCTGATGCACGGCGACGCCGCCTTCGCCGGACAGGGGTTGGTCTATGAAACGCTGGCGATGAGCCAACTCATCGGCTATCGCACGGGCGGCACCGTGCATCTCGTGGTGAACAACCAGATCGGCTTCACCACAGTACCGGCGCACGCCTATTCCGGTCTGTATTGCACCGATGTCGCGAAGTCGATCCAGGCGCCTATCCTGCATGTCAATGGCGATGAGCCGGAAGCCGTGATGTTCTGTGCGCAGATGGCGGCGGAATTCCGCATGCGTTTTGCTGCGGACATCGTGCTGGATATCGTCTGCTATCGCCGGCACGGGCATAACGAAACCGATGAACCGGCGTTCACCCAGCCGGTCATGTATCGCGCGATCACCAGCCGAAAGACCACGCGGGAGCTGTATGCCGAGAGGCTGGCGGCCGAAGGCGTGGTGCCGGCGGCGGAAGCACAGGCGATGTGGGATGAGTTCCAGGCCTCGATGGAGGCAGCCAATCAAGCGGCGCAGGGCTACAAGCCGAACAAGGCGGATTGGCTGGAAGGCCGATGGGCTGGCTTCCACCCGGATGAAGCCGAGTTCGAGCGCTTCGAGGAGACCACCGCGGTGCCCGAAGCGACGCTGCGTCAGATCGGCATGGCGCTGTCGCGCGTGCCCGCAGGGTTCGATGTGCATTCGCGCATTGCCCGCCAGCTCGAGGCCAAGCAGGCGATGCTGGAGGCGGGTGAGGGCATCGACTGGGCCACCGGCGAGGCGCTCGCCTTCGGCTCCTTGCTGCTGGAGGGCAATCGGGTCCGGCTGTCGGGCGAGGACAGTCAGCGCGGCACATTCAGCCAGCGCCACGCGGTGCTGATCGATCAGACCAACCAGCACGAATACATTCCCCTGAACAACATCGCGCCGGAGCAGTCGAAGATCGAGATCTACAACTCGCTGCTGTCCGAAGCCGGTGTACTGGGCTTCGAGTACGGCTACTCGCTGGCCGACCCGCGCACGCTGGTGCTGTGGGAGGCGCAGTTCGGCGATTTCGCCAATGGCGCACAGGTGATCATCGATCAGTTCATCGCTTCGGGTGAAACCAAGTGGCTGCGCATGTCGGGTGTGGTGCTGCTGCTGCCGCACGGTTACGAGGGGCAGGGACCGGAACACTCGTCCGCGCGTATCGAGCGCTATCTGGAGCTTTGCGCCGAACGCAACATGTGGGTGTGCAATCCGACCACGCCGGCCAACTATTTCCACGCGCTGCGCCGGCAGCTCCGTCGCAACTTCCGCAAGCCGGCGATCATCTTCACGCCGAAGTCGCTGCTGCGCCACAAGCTGGCGGTCTCGTCGTACACCGACATGAGCCAGGGCCGGTTCCGCTTCGTCATCCCGGATATCGACGAGATCGCTCCGCCGGAGAAGGTGCGTCGCGTCGTGATCTGCAGCGGCAAGGTTTACTATGACCTGCTGACCGAACGCCGAGAGCACCAGGAGGACGATGTCGCGATCATTCGTCTGGAGCAGATCTATCCGTTTCCCGAGATGACTCTGGAGCGGGTGCTGCGGCCTTACGTCAACGCCGATGTGGTGTGGTGCCAGGAGGAGCCGGAGAACATGGGAGCCTGGTACTTCGTGGACCGGCGGATCGAGAAGGTGCTCGGCCGGCTGGAAGGGCGGGTGCGGCGACCGCAGTATGCCGGCCGCGAAGCCGCGGCGAGTCCGGCGACCGGTCAGGCTCGGGTGCATGCCCGCGAGCAGGCGACCCTGGTCGCGGCGGCACTCGGGATCGGCTGATGGCAACCGAGATCAAGGTCCCGACCTTGGGCGAAAGCGTCACCTCGGCCACCATCGCACGCTGGATGAAGCACGAGGGCGATGCGGTGGCCGCCGATGAGCCGTTGGTGGAACTCGAGACTGACAAAGTCACGGTTGAAGTGGGTGCGCCATCGGCCGGCGTGCTGACCTCGATTGCCGCGCCGGAGGGCGCCGAAGTGCCGGTCGGCGCACTGCTCGCCGTAATGGAGCCTGGCGCCGGCGGAGTGGCGGCGGCTCCGGCCGCGAAGCCTGAGCCCGCGAGACCTGAGCCGGCGCCGACCGCCGAAGCGCCGCCGCCACCTCAGCGGGCCGCGGCCAACCCGCCCGCGGGGGTGCATCCGCCACCGCGTCCGCTCGGGCCGGTGACGCGCCCTGCGAGTCCGCCACCCCAGCCGCAGCCACTGCCGGCGGCCGCCCGACTGATCGAGGAACACCACCTTGCGGCGGACGCCGTCGGCACCGGAACCGGCAAGGACGGGCGCATCACCAAGGGTGATGTGCTGGCCTTCCTGAACCGGCCTGCACCGGCCCCGCCGGCGCCGGTCGCGAAGCCGCCACGCGAAGCGGAACCGCGCGAGGAACGCGTGCGCATGACGCGCCTGCGCCGCACCATCGCCGCACGGCTGAAGGAGGCACAGAACACCGCGGCGATGCTGACCACCTTCAACGAGGTGGACATGACCGCGGTGATGGCGCTCCGCAGCGAATACCGCGACGCCTTCGAGAAGAAGCACGGCGGCGTGCGCCTGGGACTTCATGTCGTTCTTCGTCAAGGCGTGCGTGGCGGCGCTGAAGGAGTTCCCCGCGGTCAACGCCGAGATCGACGGCGAAGACATCGTCTACAAGAACTTCGTGCATATGGGCATCGCGGTGGGCGGGCCGGCGGGCCTCGTGGTGCCGGTGATCCGCGACATCGATGCGATGAGCTTCGCCGAGATCGAACGGGCGATCGCCGATTTCGGCCGACGTGCGCGCGACGGCGCGCTGAAGCTGGAGGAGCTGACCGGCGGCACGTTCAGCATCACCAACGGTGGTGTGTATGGGTCGCTGATGTCGACGCCGATCTTGAACCCACCGCAGTCCGGCATTCTGGGCATGCACAAGATCCAGGACAGGCCGATGGTGGTTGGCGGCAAGATCGAGGTGCGGCCGATGATGTACCTGGCGCTGAGCTACGATCACCGGATCGTCGATGGCCGCGAGGCGGTGTCGTTCCTCGTGCGGGTGAAAGAGGGCGTGGAGGATCCGCGGCGACTGTTGCTGGGATTATGATGCACTAACCGTCATGGCCGGGCTTGACCCGGGATCTGCGCACCACCCGTCTGGGGGTGGATGGCCGGCTCAGGGCCGACCATGACGGACAGATCAAGGTGGTTGCTGCATGTCCGACGCATTCGACGTCATAGTCATCGGCTCCGGACCGGGCGGCTACGTCTGTGCGATCCGTGCGGCGCAACTCGGCATGAAGGTCGCCTGCGTGGAAAAGCGCGCGACGCTTGGCGGCACGTGCCTGAACATCGGGTGCATTCCGTCGAAGGCTCTGCTGCAGTCATCCGAGGAATTCCACCATGCGACGCATGCGCTGAAGGATCATGGCGTGCTGGTGGACGGCGTGACTTTCGACCTGGCGCGCATGCAGGCGCGCAAAGCCGAGGTGGTCAGCGCCAACGTGAAGGGTGTCGAGTTCCTGTTCCGCAAGAACAAAGTGACCTGGCTCAAGGGCACCGGCCGCATCACTGAACCCGGCAAAGTGGACGTCGATGGCACGTCCTATGAGGCAAAGCACATCGTGCTCGCCACCGGCTCGGAGAGCGTGCCACTGCCGGGCGTGGAGGTGGATGAAAAGCAGATCGTCACCTCGACCGGCGGCCTGGAACTGGACCGTGTGCCGGCGCACCTGGTGGTGATCGGCGGCGGCTATATCGGGTTGGAACTCGGCAGCGTATGGCGCCGGCTGGGCGCGGACGTGACGGTGGTGGAGTTCCTCGACCGCATCGTGCCGACCATGGATGGCGAGATCTCCAAGGCGCTTGAACGCATCCTGGTGCGCCAGGGCATCAAATTCCGGCTCGGAACCAAGGTGACCGGCGCGCGCAAGGGCAATGACGGCGTGACGCTGAGCATCGAGCCAGCGAAAGGTGGCACGGCGGAAGAGCTGAAAGCCGACATCGTGCTGCTGTCGATCGGGCGACGGCCGTACACGAACGGCATCGGCGCCGGCGTCGAACTGGATGATCGCGGCCGGATCAGGACGGACGCGCATTACGCGACGAATGTGCCCGGCATCTATGCGATCGGCGATGCGATCGCCGGGCCGATGCTGGCGCACAAGGCGGAAGAAGAGGGCGTGGCGGTGGCTGAAATCATCGCCGGTCAGGCCGGCCACGTGAACTACGCCGCGATCCCTGGCGTCGTATATACATGGCCGGAGGTGGCGGCGGTCGGCCAGACCGAGGAAGAGCTGAAGACCGCCGGCATCGCATACAACATCGGCAAGTTCCCGTTCACCGCCAACGCACGCGCACGCGCGATGGGTGCCACCGATGGGTTCGTCAAGCTGCTCGCCGACAAGGCGACGGATCGGCTGCTTGGCGCGCATATCATCGGGCCGGATGCCGGCACGCTGATCGCCGAGTTGACGATGGCGATCGAATTCGGTGCATCCGCCGAGGACGTGGCACGCACATGCCACCCGCATCCGACGCTGGAGGAGGCAGTGAAGGAGGCGGCTCTGGCGGTGGACGGGCGGGCGCTGCATATCTGAGCCATGAAACCGCTCGCCCTTACCATGGGTGACCCCGCCGGCATTGGCGGCGAACTGACCGAACGCGCCTGGCTCGCGCTGCATGAGACCGGCCCGTGCTTTGTCGCACTGGACGATCCCGAACGGTTCAACGTCCCGACCGTGGAGGTTGCCTCGGCGGATGCAGCACCGGGCGTGTTCGCCACGGCCTTGCCTGTCCTTCCGATCAAGTTGGTCTCAGCACCCAGGGCTGGCCATCCCGACAAAGCCAATGCCAGGGCGGTGATCGGCTCGATCGAACGCGCCGCCGCACTTTGCCTGAGCGGTGAAGCCGAGTGGCATGGTCACCAACCCGATCAACAAGGCCGCGCTGTACGACGCGGGGTTTGCCTATCCGGGCCATACCGAATTCCTCGCCGCGCTGACCGGCGCGACCGGGCGACAGATCATGATGCTGGCGAGCCCGGAGCTGCGCGTAGTGCCGGTCACGGTGCACGCCTCGTTGCGCGATTCGGTGGCGATGCTGAGCACGGAGTCGATCGTCGCCGCGGCACAAACCACGGCACAGGCGCTGCAACGCGAGTTCGGCATCGCGCGGCCGCGGCTTGCGATCGCGGGACTGAACCCGCATGCCGGCGAGCAGGGCGCGCTGGGCGAAGAAGAGAGCACGATCATCGGGCCAGCGATTGCGGCACTGCGGCGGGCCGGCATCGATGTATCGGGGCCGTGGCCGCCGGATACGATGTTTACCGTGATGGCGCGACGCCGCTACGACGCGGCGATCTGCATGTACCACGACCAGGCGCTGATCCCGCTCAAGACGCTCGACATGGACCGTGGCGTCAATGTCACGCTGGGGCTGCCGATCGTGCGCACGTCGCCTGATCATGGCACGGCATACGACATTGCCGGGCAAGGGCGTGGCCAATCCCGCCAGCCTGATCGCTGCGATCCAACTCGCCGCCGAACTGGGGAGGCGCCGTGTCGGTGCTTGAGGACAAGGACAGCAATTCGCGAGCTGCTGCATCGCTACTGCTTCTATATGGACGAAGGACGGTTCAGCGAACTGGCCGCGCTGTTCAGCGAAGACGGCGAATGGATCGCACCGTATCGCACCGCGAAAGGGCCCGACGACATTGCCGCATGGCTGCAGCAGTCGGTGCCGCCGTCGCCGCGCCGCGTGCACTACGTGATGAACTCCATCATCGACTGCGCCGGAACGCGCGCCACCGCGCGCTCGAACTACCTGGTGATGGTGGAAGGCGCGAACGGACCGTTTCCGTCGGTTTGCGGGGTGTATGACGACGTGCTGGTAAAGCAGCCGGATGGCTGGCGATTTCAGCGTCGCCAGCTCATCCACGCGTTCAAGGGCGAGATGGCGCTGCGCCTGCCGTAATCCTCGCGCCTCGTGGGCCGGATGGGCCATCGCCACCGGGGCTCGCTTGACCCGGTGGTTGACCCGGCCATCACCCGGGCGCGGCACCCTGCGTCTGCACCTGCAACATGTAGATCGACTGGCTGGCAGCCATGAGCAGGTGATCGCGTTTGGGCCCGCCGAAGCAGACGTTGGCACACACCTCCGGCAGACGGATGCGGCCGAGCAACTTGCCCTGCGCGTTGTAGACCAGGACGCCGGCGTAGCCGAGTGGCGCGTTGGAACCGCACCACAGATTGCCGAACACGTCGGCGCGCATGCCGTCCGGTCCGCAATGCACGCCGTCCACTGTCGTGTCGATGAACTGACGCTGATTTGCCACTTGCTGCCCTGCACATCGAACGCGAAGATCGTGCCCGTACCACCTGAGGTATCGCCTGGTCCCTGGCCGGTGCTGATCACGTACAGGGTTTTGTAGTCCGGCGAGAAGCAGATGCCATTCGGATCCTTGAGCTGGTCCTCGGTGATGACCTGATCCAGCCGGCCGCTCGGGTCCCAACGGTAGACCGCAGTCGGCAGTTGCCGCTTCGTGCCGCCGATCGCACCGGCGTTCTCGGCCCCTGTGCGTGGATTGAGCAGACCCTGTGGGTTGGTCGGGCCGCCGGCCTCGTCCGGGTGGCCTTCGGAGAGACTGTCGCCATACGGTGGGTCAGTGAACCAGATGCTGCCGTCCGGATGCGGCACCAGATCGTTCGGCGAATTCAGCGGCTTGCCGTCGAACTGATCGGCGATCACCGTCATCGTGCCGTCCTGTTCCCAGCGAATGACGCGACGGAAGAAGTCTTCCGTCGAAAGCTGACGTCCCTGGAAGTCGAACGAATTGCCATTGCTGTTGTTCGACGGCTTGCGAAACGCGGTGACGCGGCGGTTGTCCCACAGCAGGCGATACTGCGTGTTACCCTGCACGTCGCTGAACACCAAGTATTGGCCCTCGCTCGACCAGGCTGGTCCTTCCGCCCACAGGAAGCCGGTGGCGACCCGGTGGATCGCGGTGATGCCGAGCAGGTAATGTTTGAACGAGGGATCGATGACGATGATGTCGGGATCGGGATAGATGTCCGGCTGGGCGTGTCGCCCCCATCGGCGCGGTGGATTGCTGATGACCGAAGGTGGCGTGCCGGTCGCGGCATTCGGCTGCTGCGCCAACGCCGCGACCGAAGTGGCTGAAGCGGCGGCAACCCCGCCGATGAAGGCGCGCCGGGTCGCGCCGATGCTGCTGTCCATGTGTTTCCTCCCGCTTTTCGCGGGATCGCATCCTATGGCGGGATCATGCGCCCGCCAGACACAATGCCGCTACCACTGATCGGGTTGGGTTATGCCGATCGTGCGGTCGCAACTTCTTGACCAGAGCGCGATGCACGCTCCGACGAATTTGGCTCCAGCGATCGCGCTCTATTTCCAGCTGCTCAGGAAAAAGCGCGGCAGCTCGTCCGGATACGGCTTGAAATTGAGCTGCTTGGAATAGCCATAAGTCACGGTCTGCGTGAAGATCGGCAGCCACGAGGCCTTCTGGGTGATCAACTTGATGGCCGCGCTGTAAGCCTTGCGCCGCTGGTCCGGATCAACCGTCGCGCTGCCCTCCTCCACCAGCTTCTTGATCTCCGGATCGCGCGTGTAGTCGTTGCCGGTGAAGGTGAAAAAGTTCGGCAGAATGGCGGACACATCGTTGACCGAGTAGCTGCCCCAGGAGCCCAGTTCCAGCGGGTTCTGGCCGGCGATCGAGCGCTGCACCACGGCGGCGACCTGCAACTGGGTGATCTTCGCGTTGATGCCGATCGCCTTCAGGTAGCCCTGCACGGCACCGGCCCATTGCGGCAGGTCATAGGTGACGAGTTCGGTGTCGAAGCCGTTGGGATAGCCGGCGTCGGCCAGCATCTGCTTCGCCTTGGCCGGATCGTACGGATAGTGCACCGCCGCACCCGCGTCGCAGCCAAACTGCGTCGGATAACAAGGCGTGTCGATCGCGCGCGATCCTCCCTGCATGAGCTGCTTTGCCATGGTTGACCGATCGATCGCGGTGGCGATCGCCTGGCGCACCTTCTCCTTGGTCAACGGATTGTCGGCGCCGGTGCGTCCGGCCGCATCCATGCTGAGATACTCGACGCGCATTGATTCTGCGCGCGTGGCCTGAATATTCGGCATGCGCGTTCACCGCAACAAACTGGTCGGGGCTGAATTTCCATATCCAGTCGGCGCGGTCGCCGAGCAAGTTCAGCCATCTCGGTGGCCGCATCGGGCACTTCGTGGATGACGATCTTGCCGATCGCCGGCTTGCCTTTTGGGCTGTCGGGTAATAGCCGTCGTAGCGTTCCAGATCGACTTCGGTGACGCCATTCACCTTGGTAACCTTGTAGGGACCCGCCGCAACCGGGTGCTGCGAGTATTCCTGCGGCCCGACCTTCTCGCGATAAGCCTTCGGCATGATGTAGAGCGTCATCGCCATGTAATCGAGCGCGGCAGGAAACACGCGCTTCAGCTCGATGCGCACATGCGTGTCGTCCACCTTCGTCGCGTGGTCGAGATAGGCGTAGTTGCTGGGCGTGGAGACCTGCTTGTCGGCAACGATCGAGTTGATCGTATAGACGACATCATCGGCGGTCAGCTTGTCGCCATTCTGGAAGGTCACGTTGTTGCGCAGGGTGAATTCCAGCGTCGTCTCATCCACCCATTTGTAGGATTCGGCCAGCAGCGGCTTGATCTGGAACGTCTCCGGATCGCGGTAAACCAGCGAATCCCAGATCTGATGCCCGATCACGACGCCGGTGCGCAACTGGTTGTAGTAGGGCGTGATGTCGGGGACCGCATCGCGCCAGGTTATGCGCAGAGTGTCGGCTGATTTCTGTGCCAGGGCAGGCGCCGTACCCGCCGCAAACGCCGCCAGAACCGCACAGGTTAACGCTTTGCGCATTCTGCCTCCTTCGTCGCCGGTCGGAAGCCTAGACAAGTTCGGCGCCGGCCGAAACGGCTGCGCGATGTCAGTCCCAGCCGGGACGGCGGCACGAAGCTGCGCCAGTGCTGCTCCAGCAGGTCGGCGACATGGATCGTGGTACGATCGCCATGGAACGGCCCGACGATCTGCACCCCGATCGGCAAACCGGCAGCGCTCATGCCGATGGGGGCCACGCTCGCCGGCAAATGGAAGGCGCAGGTGATGCCGGGCCAGAACAGCATCTCGTTGTAAGGAATGGCGCGGCCGTTCACCGTGGCCTCGCGTTCCCAGGTCTCGCCTTGCTGCATGTGCGGCAGTGCGGGGGTGGTGATCACCGGGCAGAGCAGCACGTCCCATTCGCGGAAGAACTGACCCCAGATGCGGCGAAACTGGAAGCGCTGCTCGTTCAGGTGCAGCCATTCGCGATGCGTCATATCCACCGTGCGCTCGTACAAGGCAGCGGCGCTCATGTCGTCTGCGCGCCGCCTTGCCTTCGCCTCGCGCATGCGCGCCAGCATCTCCTCGGTCGCCCTGCCGCTCAGCGCCGCCGCAAGCAGGCGCACGTAGAGATGAAACGCCTCCGTCACATCGAATTCCAGGCCGGCGGTGCGACTGACCGTCGCGCCTTCGCGTTCAAGGAAGTCCGCGAGCGTGTCGATCAGCGCCGTGGTTTCGGCATCGGTTTCCTGCCCTGGCTGGCTCGACCACACCGCTATGCGCAGATCCGAGAGGCGCTGCGCGCGAGGGGCCGGCAGCGTAACGCTGCCGACATCCTGCAGCGGGTCGGCACCGGCGATCGCGTCGAGTGCCAGCGACAGGTCGCGCGCCGACCGCGCCAACGGACCGATCACGGCGATATCGGTCATTCCGGCGACCGGCACGAGCGACTGCCCGCGGCTGGAACACAGACCCCAACTCGGCTTGTGGCCGAACACTCCGCAATAATGCGCAGGCACCCGGACCGAGCCGCCGATATCGCTGCCGATCTCGAGCGCGGAAAACCCTGCCGCTATCGCCGCCGCGCTGCCACCGGACGAGCCACCCGGGGTATGCGCCAGGTTCCATGGATTGGACGTCGTGCCATGTACCGGATTGAAACTCTGCCAATCCGCCAGCCCGACCGGCACGTTGGTCTTACCGAACACCACGGCCCCCTGCGGCGGTCACGCGTTGCACCGCCAGCGCATCCTCTTGTGCGGCGCTGTTGCGATGCTCCTCGTAGCCCCACGTGGTGGGGTGGCCTTCAAGGTTGAAACTCTCCTTTACCGTCATCGGCACGCCGAACAGCGGCGTCGTATGACTGCGCTTGCCTTGCCCATCGAGCAGGCGTGCGCGTTCGCGGGCGCGATCGAAATCGCGCACCACCACGGCATTCGTCTTGCCGTCCAGCCGCTCGATCCGGGCGATGTAGTGGTCGAGCAGCTCGAGGCAGGAGATGGCGCTATCGCGGATCAGTTCAGCGAGGCGCCACGCGGGGAGAAAGGTTGGATCGGTCATGTGCTGGACGAATTGAATGCGCCACCATCGAGCAGCAGATTCTGCCCGACGATGAAGCTGATCCTGGCGGAACACAGGAAGGCGCAGGCGTCGCCGAACTCGGCCGGGTCGCCGGCGCGTCCGGCCGGATTGCCCTTCATCCTCTCCTGCACCAACTCGTCTACCGGCCGATTGGACGCGCGCGCCGCCTCGTTGAAGCCGCTGCGCAGCCGGTCGGTCAGGAACGGACCCGGCAGGATGTTGTTGATGATCACGTTGTGCCGGGCGATCTGCCGCGCGAGGCCGGCGACGAAGCCGGTGAGACCGGCGCGTGCGCCGTTGCTCATGCCGAGTTCCGGAATCGGCGACTTCACCGAGCCGGAGGTGATATTGACGATGCGACCAAACCTGCGCTCGATCATGCCGTCCACCACCGCCTTGATCAGGAAGATCGGCGTCAGCATGTTGGCGTCGACCGCCTTGATCCAGTCGTCACGGGTCCATTCACGGAAGTCACCGCGCGGCGGGCCACCGGCGTTGTTGACCAGGATGTCGGGTGCGGGACACGCAGCGAGTGCCTCGGCACGGCCGGCATCCGTGGTGATGTCGCCCGGTACCGGCGTCACCTTGGCGCCGGTCTCATTGCGGATCTCTGCGGCGGTGCGTTCCAGATCGGCGGCGGTGCGTGCGGTAATCACCACATCGACGCCTTCGCGCGCCAACGACGTCGCGCAGGCGCGTCCCAACCCCTTGCTCGCCGCGCAGACGATTGCCTTCTTGCCCTTCAGTCCGAGATCCATGGCTTCCTCCTGTCCGGTCCGAACACGCTGTCATTCCGCGCTTGGCGAAGCAATCCCTCAGCCGCGGCTTCGCGTTCGCGATGATGTTCAAATGGCAATGCCCTGCAGCACCGCCCGCGACGCTTCCGGCACAGGCACCGGCCGTTGCGTGGCACGATCGACGAAGACGTGCACGAAATAGCCTTCTGCTGCCGCGATGTCGTCGTCGTTGCGGAACACGCCGACCTCGTAGCGCACCGAGCTGCTGCCGATGCGCGCCATCCGAATGCCTACCGCGATACGATCGGGAAACGCCACCGAGCTGTGATAGCGGCACATCACCTCGGCCACGACGCAGTGAACCGGCCCTTCCAGCAGGTCCACCACACCGTTGCTCATTTCGTAGTACGTAACGGCGGTGTCGAAGAATGAGAAGTAATTGACGTTATTCACGTGCTGGAACACGTCATTGTCCATCCACCGGGTGGTGATGGCGTGGAACCAGCGATAGTCGGTCCGTCGGCCGGGCGGTTGGCGGCTCATGCAGCAGGTCCGGGGTAATTGCGTTCGTCGACTGATAGCCGATAGAAGCGCGCCAGAACAGGCGCATCTCCCTGGTGTCAGCCGCCCGACGAGGAGCAATGCAGCCGATGATGCTGCTTGTCGCAACGAGGAGATGTTGAAAGTGGCAACATTGAAGCACTTTGTCCGGTCGAGGAAGATCGGCGCTCAGGCGTAATCTCGGCGCGTATGGATCAACACTATACGGTCATTGTTCGGGCGTGAGTCAGCCTCGCACTTGTGTAAACCCTGCGCCCTGCGGGTGCCTGTCTAACGAGCTTCCACAGTGGAAATCTGCTGCTCAACGAACCTGGCAAAG
Organism: uncultured Alphaproteobacteria bacterium; assembly: GCA_963758595.1. Classification (GTDB taxonomy): domain Bacteria; phylum Pseudomonadota; class Alphaproteobacteria; order Acetobacterales; family Acetobacteraceae; genus JAMXLO01. Next base: position 222,554 of record CAVWWB010000011.1, on the reverse strand, counting down.
GCGCGCGCCTTGGCGCTCGCCTGTCGTCCGGTCGGAAACACTGCCCACAGCCCCACCGATGGCAGCGACCAATCCTGAAGCACAGATATAGCTGTCCCAGATTTCAATTCCGGCGAGAACAACACTCGGAGCCGCCGACCGACACACCAAGGCCGGCGAGAACTCCCTCCCGAACACCCTCCGCAGCGCTGACCCGAAGACGGCCGCTCACAGTAACAGTGACTTCGCTTGTTCCTTGGCGGAAGGCCCACGTAACGCCGCCGGCGCGATGATGTTCATAGATGACGGCCTGATGCGCGGCGAGCTCACCGGGGGTCTGTGGCACGCCATGCGCTGCGAAATAGGAGTGTGCGCCAACCACGAGCGCCCGGCTTTGTCCGACTTTGCGCGCGGTGAAAGCTGAGTCGGCAAGGTTTCCCAGGCGCAGCGCTACATCGACGCCCGATTCAACCGGATCGATGTCGCCGTCATCGAGAATGACGTCGATATCGAGCGCGGGATGTTCTCTCAAAAAGAGAGGGAGACTGGGTACTACATGCAGGCGTGCGAAGGTCACAGGCGCAGAGACGCGCAGGCGCCCTTGCAACGTCGCAGCATCGCCGCGCGCGGCGGCTTCCGCCTGCTCGGCTTCCTCAATCGTCCGTTTGGCGCGCTCGTAGAAGTTTCGGCCCGCTTCCGTCAGCGTGAGGCCATGTGTCGATCGCAGCAACAACCGCACGCCGAGCCGATCCTCAAGTTGCGCGATCGTTTTCGACACTGCGGACTGCCCAATCCGAAGCTGCTTGGCCGCCCCGGAGAACGAGCCGGCGTCGATGACGCGGACGAAGGTCTCCATCGCAGCCAGGCGGTCCACTCCCAATTCCTCCGGGTTCGTGAGCCCCCTTTCCGGGCAGGAATAACCGTTAGTCCAGTTTGGCCCCTACTCAGCATTGCCGCAACCGGCAAGGTTTTGCCCGAAACGCAACCGCAGTGAGATAGGGGAACCAATGTCTCCAGAGAAAGTCGAAGTTTTGATTCTTGGCAGCGGCCAGGGCGGCAAGCTGTTGGCCTGGCACATGGCGCAATCGGGGCGGAGTACGGCCGTCGTCGAGCGCCGCTGGATCGGCGGGTCGTGCCCCAACATCGCCTGCATGCCGAGTAAGAATGAGATCTGGAGTGCGAAGGTCGCGCATCTGGCGCACCACGCGGGTCAGTTCGGCACAATAGCAGGACCTGTGGAAACCGACATGGCCGCGGTACGTCAGCGCAAGCGCGACATGGTCAACCGCGAGATCGATCTGCATCTGCAGAACTTCCAAGCGAGTGGCGCCCAATTGATCATGGGGAGCGGACGGTTCGTCGCGCCCAAAACCCTCGAAGTGCACCTGAACGATGGGGACACGCGGGTCCTTGCCGGCGAGCAGGTTTTTCTGAACCTGGGCACGCATGCGGCAGTTCCGGACATTCCCGGTCTCAAGGCGGCGCGGCCGCTGACGCATATCGAGGCGCTCGAACTCGATTATCTGCCCACGCATATGATCCTATTCGGCGCCGGCTATGTCGGCCTCGAAATGGCACAAGCCTATCGCCGTTTCGGTAGCCGGGTGACCGTTATCGAGCCCGCCCCCCGGATCATGACCCGAGAGGACCCTGACGTTGCCGATGAACTGCAACGCATCCTCGGCTCTGAAGGCATTCAGTTTATCGTTGCGGCCGAGATCCTTCAGGTGCGCGGCCGCTCCGGCGAAGAGGTCGCAGTTTCTGTGCGAACGGCTTCCGGCGAGCGGACAATTGAAGGTAGCGACATCCTGGTCGGCACGGGACGCATTCCGAACACCGATGGGATCGGCCTCGATGTAGCCGGCGTTGATCTGACCGATCGCGGCTACATTCGCGTCAACGAGCGGCTGGAGACGAGTGCGCCCGCTGTCTGGGCGATCGGCGAGTGCGCCGGCAGTCCGCAGTTCACACATGCGTCGGTGGATGATTTTCGCATCATCCGCGACAACCTCGCGGGTGGCAGTCGCAGCACGCACGATCGACTGGTGCCGTATTGCATGTTCACTGACCCGCCGCTGGCGCGTGTCGGACTGAGCGAGAGTGAGGCGCGGGCGCGAGGGATAGCCGTCCGTGTCGCGCGGCTGCCGATGAGCGCTGTGCTGCGTACCGAGGCGACCGACGAAAAGCAGGGATTTATGAAGGCCCTTGTGGGTGCTGACGACCGCATCCTGGGGTTCACGATGATCGGCTCCGAAGCCGGCGAGGTCATGGCGGCAGTGCAGACCGCCATGCTAGCGAAGCTGCCCTACCCACACCTGCGAGACGCCGTCATCGCGCATCTGACGATGGCCGAGGGACTCGGCCCGTTGTTTGCGAACACACCGCTGAGATAGGGCGCTCCCCTGCGCCAAGGAGAAGGTCCATGATTCGCTTTGACGATTATCGCAACAGTTTCCCGAATGCCCGACTGGCCCGATCGAATGCCGGCGTGCTGGAAGTGGCGCTACACACCGACGGCGGTACCCTGGTCTTCAACGGATACACGCACGAGCAGTTCGTCGACCTATTCCACGCCGTCGCGTCCGATTCCGAAAATCGCGTAGTGATCCTCACTGGCAGCGGCGATGCGTTTATGGAGAGGATCACCCCAGACGGGTTCGATTTCTTCACTCCCCGGGGCTACGACAAGATCTATCGTGAGGGCAAGAAAGTCCTCATGAACATTCTCGACATTCAGGTGCCGCTGATCGCCGCAGTGAACGGCCCAGTGCGGCTGCACTCGGAATACATCCTGCTCGCCGACGTCGTTCTCGCCACGCCGTCGGTGGTCTTTCAGGACAAGCCGCATTTCGAGTTCGGTATCGTATCCGGCGACGGTGTCCATCTGCTCTGGCAGGAAGCGATCGGCACCATACGCGGTCGTTATTTCATCCTTACGCGGCAGGAGCTCGATGCCGAGACCGCGAAACAATGGGGCGCGGTGAACGAAGTCGTGCCGGCCGACAGGCTCCTGCCTCGCGCCCGCGAGATCGCGGACGAGCTCGCCGGCCTGCCGCCCCTGGCCACGAGCTACACCCGAATCGCCATGACCCAGAAGCTCCGCCGCATCATCGATGAAGGCGTTGGATACGGGCTCGCGCTCGAGGGCATCAGCGCCGCCGATGTTGCGCGGGAGAGGGCACAATGAGTGAGGCGTCCGTGGGACCCAACGCAGCCGAAAGCATGGACGTGAGAATGATCATCAACGGCCAACATCGGCACATGACGATAGAATCGCGGATGACGCTGCTCGACGCACTGCGCGAAGAGTTGGCGCTGACCGGCACCAAGAAGGGATGTGATCGGGGCGAGTGTGGTGCCTGTACCTGTCTTGGTCGAAGGCCGTCGTATCCTTTCATGCATGACGCTGGCGGCGATGAATGCCGACCGGCAGATCACCACCATCGAGGGGCTTGAACAGAGTGGTGACCTGCATCCGTTGCAGGCCGCATTCATCGAGCGCGACGGGTTTCAATGTGGGTTCTGCACGTCGGGGCAGATCATGTCGGCTATCGGCGTGATTGCGGAGGCGAAAGCCGGTTGGCCGAGTGCCGCCACGCAGGATGTGCGGCAGAACTTTAGCCTGGCGGACCTGACCGCCAATGAAATTCGCGAGCGGATGAGCGGCAATCTCTGTCGCTGCGCCTGTTACCCTAACATCGTCGCGGCCCTGCACGACGTGGCACGGAAGGCCTGATCCATGCAGCCCCTCACGATTATGACCCCCACCGATCCCGACAGTGCCGTTGCTATGCATTCGAGTGATCCGTCGGTGGCCTTCATCGCCGGCGGAACGGACTTGATCGGCTTGATGAAAGATCGCGCGGTTATGCCTGCACGGCTGCTGGACATCAATTCGCTGCCCGGCATGGCCGACATCGAGACGCTGTCGGGAGGTGGACTGCGCATCGGCGCCCTGGCGCGGATGAGCGACGTGGCCGCCGATCCGCGCGTGCGGCAAGGCTTTCCGGTCATTGCCGAGGCCCTGCTACTGTCAGCCTCCGGCCAGTTGCGCAACATGGCGTCCATTGCCGGCAACATCTTGCAGCGCACCCGCTGCGCGTATTTTCGTGACGACGACGGGCTGCCGTGCAACAAGCGCCAGCCGGGGTCCGGCTGTTCTGCGCTGCACGGGCTCAATCGCCATCATGCGATCTTCGGTTCGTCGGATGCCTGTGTTGCGGTGAACCCGTCCGACCTCGCCGTCGCACTCGCTGCGCTCGACGCGACGGTGCGCGTGCGTGGACGCCATGGTGAATATGCCATTCCGTTCACCGACGTCCACTGCCTGCCAGGCGATACGCCGGAACAGGACACAACGCTTGGCCGCGGGCAGCTGGTCGTCGCGATCGATGTCTCGGCCAGTTCCGAGAGCCGGGCGTCGCACTACCTGAAGGTTCGCGACCGCCAGTCTTATGAGTTCGCCGTCGTTTCCGTCGCGGCCGCTGTGGCGCTCGACGGAAACCGGATTGCATCGGTTCGACTTGCGCTGGGAGGCGTCGCCCATAAGCCGTGGCGTCTCTCTGCCGCCGAGCGGGGCGTGGTGGGCGTGCCACTGGATGATAGCGATCGGCTGAAGTCGGCAATTGCCGCGTCATTCGTCGATGCAAGGCCGCTCGCGCATAACGCTTTCAAGGTCGAACTCGCACAGCGGGCTGTTCTGCGTGCCCTGCGGACGGCGGGAGGGCGCGCGTGAACGCCATCGGACAACCACTCTCACGCGCCGACGGGCGCCTTAAGGTGACGGGGAGAGCGCGATACACGGCCGATGTTCGGCTGGATGGTGCGTTGCATGCGTCCATCGTTCACAGCACGATTGCCAATGGACGCGTGATCGCCCTCGATACGGCGCGTGCGGAGAAGGCGCCCGGAGTGATGACCGTATTGACCGCGCACAGCATGCCGCGTCTCAATCCAACGCCCAAACAATGGAGCCACCTTCGCCCACACGGCCAGGGCTATCTGCCGCTGCAGGACGACAATATCCACTATGCCGGCCAGCCGATCGCGCTGGTGGTGGCGCGCACGTTGGATCAAGCAGCTTATGCCGGAGCACGGGTCGAGACGGAATATGAAGCGTCAACCCCCGTGGTGTTCAACGCCGACACTGCACGCGAGGCCATCGATCCACCGCAATTCCTGTGGCCGGTGGATTCATCCGTGGGTGACCCAGCCAAGGGATTGGCGGACGCTGATATCAGAATCGAGCAGGTCTATGCGACCGCTGATCGGCATCATAACCAGATGGAGCCGCACGCGACGCTGGCGAGTTGGGACGCAGAGGGAACGCTAACGTTGTTAGACACGACGCAGCATATCTACGGCACGAGAGAGCTTGTTGCGATCGTACTCGGCATTCCGCCGGAGAAGATCAATGTGGTTTCAGAGTTCCTGGGCGGCGGCTTCGGTGGGAAGGCATATGTCTGGCCACACACCTTGTTGGCCGCGGTCGCCGCGAAGGTGCTCGCTCGCCCCGTTCGCCTTCAGCTTACGCGTGCGCAGATGTACTCGATGGCCGGACATCAGCCGGCTACGATCCAGACGATCGCTCTCGGCGCAGACAGAAGCGGCAAGCTTACCGGCATCCGCCATGAGAGCATCTCGCCGACCTCGGTCTTCGACAACTACATTGAGTATGCAGCCAACGTGACACGATCCCTTTGGGGTGCCAGCGAGGGCATCTCGACGCGGCATAAGATCGTCCACGTCAATCGCAATACGCCGACGGCAATGCGCTCGCCGCACGAAGCGCTCGGCCATTTCGCGCTCGAATGCGCGATGGATGAGCTGGCCTATGCGAGCGGCACCGATCCCGTCCAACTGCGGTTATTGAACGACACCAAAACTGATCCCTTCAGCGGACGGCCGTTCTCCACGCGTGGCATGCGCCAATGCCTGATCGAGGGTGCCGAACGGTTCGGATGGCGCAATCGTGCGCTGGAGCCGCGCTCCATGCGCGACGGCCACTATCTCATCGGGCAGGGCGTCGCGGGCGCCATCTACACGCATTGGCGCTGGCCGGCGAAGGCGCGCGTTACGCTGAACAGCGATGGGACTGCACTGGTCGAAGCCGGCATGCACGATCTTGGAACTGGCACGTATACCGTGATGAGGCAGGTGGCGGCCGATGCGCTTGGGTTGCCGATGGAAAAAGTGACGGTCCGTCTTGGCGATACGCGCCTGCCTGCATCGCATGCGGCTATTGGTTCGGCGACGATGGCCAACGCCGGTGCTGCCGTGCTGCTGGCCGCGAGAGCCGCACGCGAGAAGGCGCCGAACACAAACGAGGTTGTCGTGGCCGAAGCCGACTATGACCCAGTCGAGGAGGCGAATGGTCCCAACGCGGTCTTCAGCTTTGCTGCGGTCTTTGCCGAGGTGCGCGTCGATGAGGAGCTTGGGCAGGTTCGCCTGAACCGCTTCGTCGGGGTCTACGACGCCGGGCGGATCATCAACCCAAAATTAGCGCGCAGTCAGGCGATCGGCGGCATCATCTGGGGAACCGGTCAGGCGCTGATGGAGCGATCCGAGACCGATCCGAATATGGGGCGTTTTCTCTACCGGAATTACTCCGGATACCTGGTGCCCACGAATGCGGACATCCCGGATCTGGATGTGCTGTTCGTCGGTCAGCCTGACGGGGAAGCGAGTCCGCTTGGTGCCAAGGGCCTCGGCGAGCTCACGGCGGTGTCAGTGGCGCCTGCCATCGCCAACGCCGTCTTCCACGCGACTGGCAGACGAATTCGGGACCTGCCGATTACCTTCGAAAAACTTCTAACCAACGGCTAGTTGGAGCAAACTCGCAGTGCCTCTCCTTGTTACCAGTGCATCCGGCGCCAACGGAAGTGGTCACGGCTCTCTTCTCGCCTTCGATCGGAATGGCAAGCCGCTTGGCGTCTTCAGCAAGGACAGACGTATCGTCGATCCGCGCGGTCTGGCGGTGGAGCCAAAGCAACAGCTACTCTTTCTCAACAGCACCGATCGAGTGCTGGCGCTCGATCCCGCGGGTGCGGTTGTGCGAGATACTGGCGTGATCGAGGGGTTAAATCCCGGTGGCGGGGCCTTTGGCCCGGATAACCGGTATTATATCGGCCTGCGAAGCGCGCGCACGATCTTGGCGCTGCCAGCGGATCTGAATGACGCCGGCGAACAAGCATTGCCGCCAGGGATCGTGGACTTTCCGCGAGGCCTTGGGTTCAATGCTGAGGGTAGATTATTCCTCGCGTCGGGCATCGGTCCGAATGGAGAGGGGATGATACCATCGTCGCCTTTGCAGCCGCCGATCGGGCGCGCGCAACCCGCCTTCTCGCGCACGATCCGGACCTGAGCCCGCTCGATCTGACCGTAGCGCGCCCAACGGCAATATCATCGTGTCAAGCGAGCGCCCTTTCGGCATTCCCGACGCCATCACCACAGTCCGGGAATACGACCCGGACAGCGGGCAGCTTATCCGCGTGTTCACTGCGGACGGCCTGGCGGCGTTTCGGAAACCACGCGGGCTGCGCTTCGGACCTGACGGCAATCTCTACTGCGCTGCTCAGGATGAGGTGGTCGCGTTCGATTTTGCAAATGGCGAATGCCTCGGTGCTGTTGTGCGCTTTCCCAGACTGCACGGGCAGGCTTTGATTTTCATTCCTTAAGAGCCATGCGGCGGTTTGCCGAACGCGTGGTCCGCTTTATTCCACCAAGGAATATGCGCTAGTCCTGCACGCTATCTACATCGCAAACGACACATCCGTAAGTTGCCGTCGAAAGTGCAGCCCGAACCAGACAACAGGAGATTGCGGAATGACCGGAAAGCTAGCAGACAAGGTCGCGCTGGTGACCGGCGGTAGCGCCGGTATTGGTCTCGGCATCGCCAAGCACTTCTCCGAACAGGGTGCCCACGTGTTCATCACCGGCCGCCGTCCGGCGGAACTGAACAAAGCTGCCACCTCGATCGGCTGCAACATCGCAGCGCTTCAGGGCGATGTGTCAGAGCCAACTGATCTCGACCGGATCTTTATGCATATGCGTACTCAGGTCGGGCGCATCGATATCCTGGTAGCCAATGCCGGTATCTATGAGTTCGGCACTCTGGGTGAAATTACCGAGGAGCATTTTGACAAGACGTTCAACACAAACGTCCGAGGTCTGCTGTTTACCGTCCAGAAGGCGCTACCGCTCTTATCCCAAGGTTCCTCCGTGATCCTTACTGGTTCAATGGCGTCGACCAAGGGTTTCGCCTCGACCTCCGTGTACAGTGCGTCAAAGGCTGCCGTGCGGTCCTTTGCCCGCACCTGGACTGCTGATCTCAAGGACCGTGGCATCAGAGTCAACGTTTTAAGCCCCGGGCACACGGCAACACCCGGCCTTTCTCAGTTCATGACAGACGACGAAAGAGCCGCCGCCGTTGCAGCCGTCCCGCTCGGCCGGATTGGAACGCCCGACGATCTGGGCAAGGCAGCGCTCTTCCTCGCTTCCGATGACAGCGCCTATGTCAGTGGTATCGAGCTCTGCGTTGACGGCGGCGTGGCTCAGGTCTGAGGAAGACGGCCCGAGCGACGCAAATGGAGACAAAACCCCTGGTCGGGAGAAGCAAGACATGACAAATCAAAAGATCCGCTTTGGCTTGTGGTATGACTTTCGCAACCCAGCGCCGTGGCGTCAGCCAACCGACCGGCTTTACCGGGAAATCCTCGACCAGATCGCGTGGGGCGAGAAGAATGGCTTCGATGATGTCTGGTTGTCAGAGCATCATTTCATCGACGATGGTTATCTTCCATCTATATTGCCGGTCGCCGCAGCGATCGCCGCGCGGACCGAGCGAGTTCGCATTGCATCCGGTGTTCTGCTGGCGCCCTTTCACAATCCGATACGCCTCGCCGAGGACATCGCGACTGTCGACGTGATCTCAGGCGGCCGATTCGAGCTCGGTGTCGGAATCGGCTTCAAACGCGAGGAGTTCACCGGCTTCGGTGTGTCTTCAAAGGAGCGCGGCGCGCGTACCGATCAATCGCTCGAAATCCTTCGCCGTGCTCTTGCGGGCGAGACAGTCACTTTCAAGAGCGAGTTTTTTGACTTCCACAATGTTCGGGTGACACCGGAACCGATCCAGAAGCCCTATCCGCCGATCTGGCTGGGCGGCTTTACTCCAGCGGCGCTGCGTCGCGCGGTCCGCTTCGGCGATGGCTTCACCGTCCCAGGAGCGAACCGGGAGCTCTACGATCGGTATATCGCCGAGCTCAAGAAGCAGCACCGCCCCACGGATGGCGTTCGCCTCGCGAGCGGCTTTTGGTTTCTGATCGTATCGGACGATCCCGAGAAGACGTTCGCCGAGGCGGCCGATCACGTCATCTACCAGGTCAACAATTACTCCGAATGGCTGCAGGCGGGCGGCCTTCAACCGCTCGCACCGCACCTCGATAATCCGGAGGCACTCAAACAAAGCGGACTGCTGCAGGTAGTCGACCCCGACACCGCAATAGGCATGATCCGCAGCTTCGTCGACGCCGTCCCGATCACCCACTTCTATTCCTGGACGCTGCCGCCTGGATTGCCGCCACGGTGGGCGCAACCACATCTTGAGCTATTCGCCTCGAAGGTCATCCCAGCGTTTCGTTGATCGTGTGAGGACTGGACCCGTGGGGCGGTCAGCCGGAGGTCCGGCATGGGTCCAGAGCGGTTGCTGCGCTGGCCTCTGATTTACTCCGCCGCCTGGGCGTAGGTTTCCAGCGGTGCACAGGTGCAGACCAGGTTGCGATCGCCATAGACGTTGTCCACCCGCCTGACCGGCGGCCAATATTTCGCCGCGGCGACCCAGGGTGCCGGGAACGCTGCCTGTTCGCGCGAATAGCCGTGCGTCCATACACTTGCCATGACATGCGCCGCGGTGTGCGGTGCGTGCTTCAGCGGATTGTCCGCGCGGTCGAGCCGGCCCGCGGCAATTGCGGCGATCTCCGCGCGGATCGCGATCATCGCCTCGCAGAACCGGTCGAGTTCGGCCTTGCTCTCGCTTTCCGTCGGCTCGATCATCAGCGTGCCGGCCACCGGCCAGGACATGGTCGGCGCGTGGAAACCAAAGTCCATCAGCCGCTTGGCGATGTCTTCGACCATCACGCCGGCCTCGCTCTGGAAGCCGCGACAATCGACGATGCACTCGTGCGCCGCCATGCCGTCCGGGCCGGTGTACAGCACCGGATAATGCCCGCGCAGGCGCTTTGCAATATAGTTGGCGCTGAGGATCGCCACCTGGGAGGCACGCTTCAACCCGGCCGCACCCATCATCCGGATATACGCATAGGAGATCGGCAGGATCATCGCGCTGCCGAACGGCGCCGCCGCAACCGGGCCGAAGCTGGTCGGGGGGCCGGCGTCGCCGCGCAACGGATGGTTCGGCAGGTGCGGCGCGAGATGTGCCGCGACACCGATCGGTCCGACGCCCGGACCGCCACCCCCGTGCGGAATGCAGAACGTCTTGTGCAGGTTGAGATGGCAGACATCGGCGCCGATCGCGGCCGGGCTGGTCAGGCCCACCTGGGCGTTCAGATTGGCGCCATCCATGTAGACCTGGCCGCCGCGCGCATGCACGGCGTCGCAGATCTCGCGGATCGGCGCCTCGAACACGCCGTGCGTGCTGGGATAGGTGACCATGAGGGCCGCGAGATTGGCCGCGTGCCTGTCCGCCTTGGCGTGAAGGTCGGTCAAATCGATGTTGCCGTCTCGGTCGCAGCCGACCACGACCACCTGAAGCCCGGCCAACGCTGCGCTTGCCGGGTTGGTGCCATGCGCGCTGGCAGGGATCAGGCAAATGTTGCGATGCCCTTCGCCGCGGGCGACGTGGTAGGCGCGGATTGCCAGCAATCCAGCGTATTCACCCTGCGATCCGGCATTCGGTTGCAATGTGACTGCGGCAAAGCCAGTGATTGTTTTGAGCCAGGCGGTCAGGCGATCGATCAGTTCGGCGTAGCCCTGCGTCTGGTCGGCCGGGGCGAACGGATGGATGTCGGCGAAGCCGGGCAGGGTGATTGGCAGCATCTCGGCTGATGCATTCAGCTTCATGGTGCAGGAGCCGAGTGGGATCATGCTGCGAGTGAGCGCAATGTCCTTTTCCTCCAGCCGCTTCAGGTAACGCAGCATCTCGTGCTCGGCGTGATGCTGGTTGAAGACCGCTTGGTGCAGAAAGGGTGTGTTGCGGGCGAGTTCCGCGGGGATGGAGGGTAGGGCGGTGGCGGGCAGGCCCTCACCCGACGCGCTTTGCGCGTCAACCTCTCCCGCGGGCGGGAGAGGTGCATCAGGAGCAGTGTCGCGAGGCGTGTCAGTTCCCCGCGGGTCACGGTTTCGTCGAGCGCGATGCCAACGCGGGTGTCGCTGATCCGGCGCAGGTTGAAGCCGTGCGCCACCGCCGCCTGTATCAGTGCGTCGGCACTGGCGGTCTCGATCGCGATCGTGTCGAAGAAGGAGTCGTGCACCAGGCGGTGGCCGCCTTGGACCGCCGCGGCAGCAAGCAGGCGCGCCTGCAGGTTGACGCGGCGCGCGATCCGTTTCAGCCCTTCCGGCCCGTGCCACACGGCATAACAGCCGGCGATCACCGCCAGCAGCACCTGCGAAGTACAGATGTTGGAGGTGGCCTTCTCTCGCCGGATGTGCTGCTCGCGCGTCTGCAGCGCGAGGCGCATCGCCGGCTGGCCGCCGGCATCGAGCGACACGCCGACCAGTCGGCCGGGCATGTGGCGCTTGTAGGCATCGCGCGTCGCCAGATAGCCGGCGTGCGGACCGCCGAAGCCCATGGGCACGCCAAAACGCTGCGATGAGCCGACCACAACATCGGCACCCATTTCGCCGGGCGGCGTCAGCAGCGCCAGTGCGAGGGGATCGGCACAGACGATGACCAGTGCGTCCGACTCGTGCGCGGCGGCGATTTCCGGCGACAGCTCGCGGACGGCGCCCGTCGTGCCGGGATATTGCAGCACCACTGCGAACGGTTGCGCCGCCTCGATCGCGGCAACGTCGCCAGGTGCGACATCGACCAGGGTTATATCGATCGGTCGGGCACGCGTCGCCAGAACGGCGCGGGTCTGCGGATGCAGGTCGGTGGCCACCGCCAGCACGTCGGATTTTGTCTTGCTGATGGCGTGCGCCATTACCATTGCTTCGGCCGCTGCGGTGCCTTCATCCAGCAGCGACGCGTTGGCGATCTCCATCGCCGTCAGCTCGCAGATCATCGTCTGGAAGTTCAGCAGGGCTTCCAGCCGACCCTGAGCGATCTCTGCCTGATAGGGCGTATAGGCGGTGTACCAGCCGGGGTTCTCCAGCACGTTGCGCTGGATGACCGGAGGCGTGTGCGTGCCATGATAGCCCATGCCGATCAGCGACTTCTTGATCGTGTTCTTCGCTGCCAGCCCACGCAACTCGGCGATGACTGCCGCCTCGTCGATCGATGGCGGCAGAGTCGAGCGGCTGGGTGGTGCGGATCGCCGGCGGCACAGTCTTCGCCGCCAGCTCATCCAGCGTCGCCGCGCCGACCTCGTGCAGCATCGCGGCGATATCCGATTCCGATGGACCGATATGTCGCGAAACAAAACTGTCCGCCGCTTCCAGCACGGCGAGTTCGGCGAGTGCGTCCATCAGTCCAGAGTCTCCAGGTATTCGTCGTAGGCGGCCTGATCCATCAGCGCCTCGAAGGCATCAGTGCCTTCGATTTCCAGCCGGAAGAACCAACCCTCGCCCTCGGCATCGCTGTTCACCAGCGACGGGTCGTCGATGATGCTCTGATTAATTTCGACGATCTTGCCGGTGAGCGGTGCGTAGATGTCCGACGCGGCCTTGACGCTTTCCACAACCGCGCACGCCTCGTCGGCGGCGACGTCGCGGCCGCTCTCCGGCAGCTCCACGAACACCACGTCCCCAAGCTGCTCCTGCGCGTGGTCGGTGATGCCGACGGTGGCGATGTCGCCATCGAGCCGCACCCATTCATGTTCCTTGGTGAAGCGAATGTCGGCTGGGGGTTTCGCCATCGGACGCTCCTGTTTCAGCGGGCCTGTGTCAGCGGGCGTTGGTCAGCTTGCATAGCGGTGGGGGACGAACGGCAGCGGCACGACGTGCGCTGGCAACGGCTTGTCGCGCACCATCAGATGCAGCGCGGAGCCAACGGCGGCGAGGTCCTTGCGGACATAGCCCATGGCGATCGGTGCGCTGAGCGTCGGGGAATAGCCGCCGGAGGTGACAGTGCCGGCCGCGGTGCCATCGGCGGCGACAATCTCGGTAAGCGCGCGGGCTGGGGCGCGGCCGTCGGGGCGGATGCCGACGCGATGACGCACAACGCCGTGCTCGATCTGGTCGCGGATCGCCGCGGCACCGGGGAAGTCCCAGTTGGTTCGGCGGCGGCGGCCGATCACCCAGGCCAAATCCGCTTCGATCGGCGTCGTCAGCTCGTCGATGTCATTGCCGTATAGGCAAAGCCCCGCCTCAAGCCGCAGCGAATCGCGGGCGCCGAGGCCGGCGGGCGCCACTTCGGGCTCATCGATGATGCGCTGGGCCAGTTCCCGCGCCGCCTCTGCGGGCACCGAAATCTCAAACCCGTCCTCTCCGGTGTAGCCCGACCGGGATACCAGAGCACGGGATGCCGGCCAGCGCGATCGCGGCAGCGCCCATGAACGGAAGTTGCTGCCGCCTCGGGCATGATACGACCGATCACCTCGGCGGCCGCCGGTCCTTGCAGCGCCAGCAGTGCGCGGTCGTCGTGCGGTTCAAGCTGCACGCCGGTTGGCAGATTGGCGGCGATATGGGTGAAGTCGATCTCCTTCCGGCTGGCGTTGACCACCAGGAACAGCCTGTCGCCAGCGATATTCGTCACCATCAGGTCATCGAGGATGCCGCCCGCCTCGTTGGTGAGCAGCGTATAGCGCTGCCGACCCGGTTTCAGCCGCAGTATGTCGCCCGGCACCAGCCGCTCCAGCGCTGCGGCGGCGGTGGCACCCGACAAGCTTGCCTGGCCCATGTGCGAGACATCGAACAGCGCGGCATGTGCGCGGCAGTGCAGATGCTCGGCCAGAACGCCTTGATACTGGAGCGGCATCGAATAGCCGGCGAACTCGACCATGCGAGCCCCGAACGCGCGGTGCCAGGCATCGAGCGGCACGGTCTTCAGTGGCTTGGGGTTGGGATCGTCCGGCAGCGCGTTCTCGATCAATGGTCGGCTCCGCAAGAGGTCATGCACCGGCGATGCGTGCCGATGCCAATGACCCCCCTCTGTCGCGGTACCTGAAAAATTCAGAACGCTGCGATGCGTCCCTTACCTCTTCGGTGCGGCAGGCGTGTGGCACGCCGGCCGGCTTTCCAGAGATCCCTGATCCCGCCGCGGTCCTTTTGCCTGAGCGTTTCCGGGGGCCGGTTGCGCCTTCGGCGGCGGAGCTCGCCTCGGGTCAACCACCGGGTCAAGCCCGGTGGCGGTGGCCGAAGGGCAACTCCACTCTCTCCCGCGCCGGGTGGCCGGGACCCAGGCAGGATGACGGAAACCGGGCTGGCGGGCAATGACCGGTTTGACTTACGTCCAAAAGGGTGGCGGCGGTGTGTGCTGTGGCTACCCTGGCCGTGCCGCCCTGGAGAAGATGTGAGATCAATGCCATGAACCCACCCCTCCCGCTGGCCGGCATCCGCGTCGTTGATCTCACGCGTGTGCTGTCCGGCCCGTTCTGTTCGATGCTGCTTGGCGACCTGGGCGCCGACGTCGTCAAGGTGGAGACGCCGGGCGACGGTGACACGGTGCGCCATCAAGGCGCCGGCAGGAATGGCCTGTCCTGGTACTTTGCGAATTACAATCGCAACAAGCGCTCCATCACACTGAACCTGCGCAGCGATGAAGGGCGAGACATCCTGGCGCGGCTCATCGCCCGCAGCGATGTGCTGGTCGACAATTATCGGCCGGGTGTGCTCGACGCGATGGGCTTCACCGAAGCGCGCCTGCACGAAATGAACCCGCACCTGGTGCGCGGCAGCATCACCGGCTTCGGTGCGACCGGCCCGTATCACGACCGGCCCAGTTTCGACTTCATCGCCCAGGCGATGAGTGGATTCATGAGCCTCAACGGTGCCGCTGATCAGCCGTCCATGCGCTCCGGTCCGCCCGTCAGCGATCTGATCGCCGGGCTTTACGCGGCACTCGGCATCGTTGCCGGCCTGTTGCGAAAGCAGCGGACCGGCCATGGTGGGTCTACTTCGGTCAGTCTGATCGGCGGCCTGATCAGTTTCCTCAGCTTCATGGCGACCGACTATCTCGCCACCGGCCGGCTGCCGCAGCGCACGGGCAACGACCATCCGATTGGCTCGCCGTATGGGCTGTTCCGTACCGGCGGACGGGGAGATCGCCATCGCGCCGGCCGGCGAGCCGATGTACCAGCGCCTGCTGCGTGCGCTCGATGCCCAGGAGCTGGGCCAGTGGCCGGAGTTTGCCACCAATGCGCTGCGTGCCGAAAACCGCGCGGCAATCAACGCGGAGATTGAGGCGCGCACGATGCGCGAGACCAGCGCGCACTGGATCCGCCTGCTGAACGAGGCGGGTGTACCTTGCTCGCGCGTGATGCATCTGGATGAAGTGTTCGCCGATCCGCAGGTGGTGGATCAGCACGCTGTGGTGGCGGTGCAGCATCCGGGGCGTGGCGAGGTGTCGATACTGGGTTCGGCACTGCACGTCGATAATGCGCAGTTGCCGGTGCGCCTGCCCGCGCCTGAGTTGGGCGCCGACACGGCCGAGGTGCTGACTGAGCTCGGGCTATCGGCGGGCACGATCGATCAACTGCGCGAGCGCGGTGTTGTCTGAACCGCGGCGCGTTCGTTTGTGCCCCGTTGCCAAGCATGATGCTGGTGGGTGTAACCTTCGGGCACCAGTCAGGAGGGCACGCCATGGAATTCGGCTATTTTGCCATGCCATCGCATCCGCCGGAGAGGGGCCTGAAGGCAGGCCACGATTGGGACCTCCAGACACTGCGCTGGCTCGACGAGCTGGGCTACGCCGAGGCATGGATCGGCGAGCACTATACGGCGCCGTGGGAGCCGCATCCGTCACCCGACCTGCTGATCGCCCAGGCACTGATGCAGACCAAGCGGCTGCGCATCGGGCCAGGTGGGTTCCTGCTGCCGTATCACCATCCTGCCGAACTCGCCGCGCGCGTGGCGATGCTGGATCACCTGTCCGAAGGACGGCTGAATTTCGGCGTAGCCGCGTCGGGACTGCCGAGTGACTGGGCGATGTTCGAAGTGGACGGCACCTCCGGCGTCAACCGCGATATGACGCGCGAGGCGCTCGACATCATCCTGCGGCTGTGGAGCGACGAGAAGTCGTTCCGATACGAGGGCAAGTTCTGGAAGGCGGCGAAGCCCGAGCCGATGTTCGGCTTTCTCAAGCCGCATATCTATCCGCTGCAAAAGCCGCATCCGCCGATTGGCGTTGCGGGGTTCTCAAAGCAATCGGACACGTTGAAACTTGCGGGCGAGCGGGGGTTTCTGCCGCTAAGTCTGAACCTAAATCCAAGCTACGTCGCGAGCCATTGGGAAGCGGTGGAGATGGGTGCCGAGCGCACCGGGCGGACGCCGAACCGGGCCGACTGGCGCCTGGTGCGCGAGGTGTTCGTGGCGGAAACGGATGCCGAGGCGTGGCGGCTATCGGCGGGCGGCATGATGGGGCGCATGATGCGCGAGTATTTCCTGCCGCTGCTCGGCAACTTCGGCTTTCTGGAATACCTGAAGCATGATCCGAGCGTGGCGGATTCCGACGTGACACCGGAATACTGCGCGGAGCACAACTGGCTGATCGGTTCGCCGGCGACGGTCGCGGAGAAGCTGGAGCGCATCTACGACGAGGCGGGCGGGTTCGGCGGTCTTCTGGTGTTCGGCTTCGATTATGCCGATCAGCCGGAGGCCTGGCATACCTCGCTGCGGCTGCTCGCCGAGGAGGTGGGACCGCGCGTCGCGCATCTGACGCCGAACGGGCGTGGGGCCGCGTGATGGCGGAACACAATCTCGAAGCCCTGTGGGAGGAGCATCTCCGCCACGAATTCGAGACGCGTGATGTCGATGCGACCATGGCGACGATGGTGCCGACGCCCTATGTCAATCATGTCCCGACCATGGCGGGGGGCGTCGGGCACGATCAGCTCAAGCGCTTCTACAAGTATCATTTCATCGGCGCGAACCCGCCCGACATGACGATGACACCGGCCAGTCGGACAGTCGGCGCCGATCGCGTGATCGATGAGATGGTGGTCCGCTTCACGCACACGACGGCGATCGACTGGATGCTGCCGGGCATCGCCCCGACTGGGCGGGTCGTGGAAATACCTCTCGTCGCAATCGTGCAGTTCCGCGACGGCAAGGTGGCGCACGAGCACATCTATTGGGACCAGGCGTCGGTGTTGGTGCAGATCGGTCTGCTGGATTCGAAGGATCTGCCGGTGGCCGGGGCAGAGACGGCGCGAAAAGTGCTTGATCCAAGCCTGCCGAGCAACGCGCTGCTGGATGAGGTGTGGCGGAGCAGCGAGGGCAAGCCGGTTTAGGTCGATTAGTAGGAGAGAACGATCCCGTGGTCCGTGCCCACGCGGCGGAGGTCCTGGCAGGGTCCGCCGAGGACACATTCATCTAGGACCAGGGCGCCGCCAGTGTCCACCAGCACCCGGCCGCACACGAGCCTCTCCTCCTAGGTCTTCGTCAGACCCAGAAACACTTTCGTAGCCGCCCACACACCCTTCAGATCGTATTGGCCCTGGTAGACATCCGGAGGGGCGGGACCGCGCTTGAGCAGACGAAAAATCGCCTCCCAAGCCGCGCGCGTGGAGTATTCAAACGTGAACGCGATGTCCCGTTCAAGCTCAACGTACCTGACCCAGGAGGCCCAGATTGGTCACGCCCTCCGGAACCACAGGCGGCCTGTCGCCACGCTTGCGGGGCAGCCAGATGTTGTTGACGTAGGGCAGGTTGCAGGGAATGCAGATCGATGTGCGTACGATCTCTTCCGTTTTCGACTCCCCTTTGTTCAGACCGAGATGTTGCAGCAATTCCCTCAATATCTCCTCGCCTGTGCATTGATACATGGGCTTTGGATAGAGGTTGCCTTCATTCTCCGGAAGGAGCCCATAGCCCCACCAGACAAATGTACCTGGCGGCTGGCTGAGGACTTCAGGCTGCTCGAAGATCGACAGCGAGATCACCCAGTTCGAATCTTTCAAAGTCAGGAGCCCGCCGCTTCCCGGGCCGCTGTGGGTCAAGTTAGTAATCTCATCGAGGAATTCCTTGCCGGTCGTGGTCACGGTGAACGTCACCCAGCGCGAATTGGCGATCCGGTCGTCGCCAAAGAATGCATCCGGATTGCCGAAGCCTTTGTGCTTCCCGGCCAACTTCTTCCACAGCGCCCATGACCGCCCGGGGTTAGGCGGCGGCCCCGGTGGCGTGTCCATCGTTCCAGCCGAGAGATCGGCGGCTTGCGAGCCGGTGGTCACGAACACGATGTCGTTCGAGGCGATGTCGACCGACATCGACGCGCCACCGCGTTCGTATTCAAGTCGATTGACGGTCATGCGGCCAGGTGATTCGGTGAACTCGATGTCGCTGACAAAGGCGCCCTTCAAGAAGTTCACCTGCTTCCTTTCAAGCCAAGTGACCAGCGGTTCGACGAAGGCTTCATGCTGGTTGAATTGCGAGCGCAGAACATTTGCCATGGTCGACAGGTCGGGAAACAAATAGACGAAGCGATTCAGGTATCGCCGGAACTCGATGATGGTGTGCTGTGGCAGGGAACCCATCAGCGTCGACCAGAGCAACCAAAATTCCGTTTCGAAGAACCTTGGGGAAAACCAGTCTTTAATGAGCTCACTGTCCAACGATGCTTCGCGGGTGAGCGAAAGCTTCGCGAGACGGAGGCCGTCGCTAAGGTTCAGCCCATACCGCTGGCCATGCATGCGGCGGAGGTCCCGATCGACAATATGGGTTTGGTCGACAAACGGGTGTTCTTTATTGAAAGTGAGGAATTGCTCTGCAACATTGATATTGGAGTAAGCTTGAGTGGGGATCTTTCCGAGCAGATCCAAAGCGCAGCGGAACTCCCTATCGAAGATCGAGCCAGGCAGGTTGTAGCCGCTTGTCGCATCGCCAGCCAAAAAGAACCCGCCGCCAAGCTTCTCGTCTGCCTCGTAAATCGTAATGTCCGGACCGGACATGTCAGCGTTCCGGATGAGTAACGCCGCCGCTGCCAAGCCCCCAAATCCGCCGCCGACAATATGCGCCTTCATTTGTCCCCTCCCAGAAACTCCGGGTTGGGAGCTTCTCCGACCCGCCTCCCCTCAAGCACATTGGCGACCGCCTCACTGCCCGATAGTCAGGAACTCCAAGGTGCCGAGGAAGTCGCCAACGGCCGACACTCGTTCGGCTTCGAAGTGTCTATCGCTGCCGGCTCTTATTGCGCCACCGTCGACGTTATGCCAACGGTCGCGCGCGCGATCGCACAACGAGTGACCTGCTCATCAACTGCAATGTCCTCCGCCCGAAGGACGGCCATCGGTGCTCCGTCATGGAAGCCGCTCCATCTCCGTGGCCCTCCGTGGCTCTCCCCGATCTCCGTGTTGAAAACGTTCGCGCGACCCACACCAAGCTCGCGAGCAGGCCCGACGATACCCGGAAAAAAAACCTTGCCCCACACCCCCACGCTCTGTTAGTAACACTAGCGTGAAACGTGAGGAACTCGCCACCCGCAGTCCCGCCTCCCCGCCCGAGCGCATCGCCGCGCTCCTCTCCGTCGTTCGCATCCTGCTCGGCTACGGCCGCCATCTCGCCGACACCATCAATCACCGCGCCGCCGCGCCCAGCTTCACCACCATCGCGGCGTGTTTCGGCACCATCGATCTTTCGGTCATCCTCGGCCATCTGCATCGTGGCATCCTGCGTGCCGCGGCACTCGAGCGTGTGCTGCTCGCCCGCGCCGCCCGCGGCCGCGACGTAGCGTTCACCCGCTCCCGTATCCGCGCGCAGGGCCGAAAGCCCGCCCCGGCAGACGCGGACCAGGACGCTGCGAACCCCGCCGCGCGCAAGCCCGAACCGCGCCCGCTTCGGCGCGTCCCGCACAATGCTGACGCCGATTTTCATACGCCCACACATCAGGAACTCGAACGCCAGGTGCGCAGCCGTCCGGTAGGCCGCACCATCGTCGATATCTGCCTTGATCTGGCCGTTGTGCCCGGTTTCTGCACTGGCCCATTCTGGAATGCGCTGTTCGATGCAATGCACTGGTACGGCGGCAGCACAGCCAGCGTGATGCGTGAAAAGCACCGTCGCGAACAGGCGTTCCACCGCGAACAGGACAGAGTCCAGCCCAGGGCTGGTACGTCTCACATCAGCGGCGGGAACTCATGCGGCAGGTGCTGGGGTTCTTTATCGGCGAGCAACCGGTGCTTCCATTCCCTCCGTCAGCAATCATCGCTCCGGCAGTGGCGGCGGCCACCGGCCCGCCTTAGCCACAGCCATCATGCCCAAAGCGCAGCATCCCTGTCCTGGATCGGCGGTCCCTGGTAAGGCTGCGGGATGCAAGGAACAGATAACAAGCGCAGCCGCGTTCTGCACCGCTCCGGTGCCATCCCGCCGACCGCGATCGACGGTGAGGGCATCTACCTGCATCTTGCCGACGGCAGGAAGATCATCGACGGGTCCGGCGGTGCCGCGGTTGCCTGTCTCGGCCACGGCAACCGCCGCATCGCCGATGCGGTGGGCCGGCAGGCAGCCAGCATGGCATACGCCCACACCGGTACGTTCAGCAGCGAGCCCGCCGAGGAACTCGCGCACATCGTGCTGGATGGCGAACCCGGCGGGCTGACGCATGCGTATTTCTGCTCATCCGGCTCGGAAGGCACCGAGGCCGCGTTGAAGCTCGCGCGCCAGTACTTCGTCGAGATCGGTCAACCGCAGCGCATGCACTTCATCGCGCGTCGCCAGGGCTATCATGGCAACACGCTGGGCGCGCTCGCCGCCGGTGGCAACATGATGCGGCGCAAGCTGTACGAGCCGATCCTGGCGCCGGCATTCAGCCTGGTCTCGCCCTGCTTCGCCTATCGCTTTCAGCGTGAGGACGAGAGCGACCAGCAGTACGTCGACCGCCTCGCTGACGAACTGGAGAAAGAGTTCCAGCGTCTCGGACCCGACACGGTCATCGCGTTCCTTGCTGAGCCGGTGGTTGGTGCCACGACCGGCTGTGTGGCCGCCTTGCCGGGCTATTTCCGTCGCGTCCGAGAGATCTGCGACCGGCACGGCGCGCTGTTGATCCTGGATGAGGTGATGTGCGGCATGGGGCGCACTGGGACCATGCATGCCTGGGAACAGGAAGGAATTGCGCCGGACATGCAGGTTGTGGCGAAGGGATTGGGCGGTGGCTATCAGCCGATCGGCGGGGTGCTGATCGGCGGCAGGATCGTGGATGCGATCAACAGCGGCTCAGGCGGCTTCATGCACGGTCACACCTATCAGGCGCATCCGGTCGCCTGTGCCGCGGCGTTGGAGGTGCAGCGGATCATCCACGATGAAATCTGCTGGTGAACGTCCGAAACATGGGCCAGCGGTTGGAGGCGGCGCTGATCGAGCGCTTCGGCAACCACCGGCATGTCGGCGACGTGCGCGGCCGTGGTCTGTTCTGGGCGTTGGAATTTGTCACCGACCGCGCGAGCAAGGCGGTGTTCGATCCGGCCCTGAAGCTGAACGAGCGGGTGAAGCGCGAGGCCGTTGCGCGGGGGCTGGCGATCTATCCGATGGGCGGCACGATCGACGGAATTCGCGGTGACCACGTGATCGTCGCGCCGCCCTACATCGTGACCGCCGCCGAGATCGACACCATTGTCGATCGGCTGGGTGCGGCGGTGGACGCGGCGGTCGCCATCTGACGTTGCGCATCCTCTACAGTCATCGCATTCAGTCGCGCGACGGCCAGAGCCTCCATATCGAGGCGATGGTCGCGGCGTTTCGCGCACTCGGCCACGAGGTGGTGGTGGTCGGTCCGTGGCGTTATCAGCGAGCGAATTTTGGTCATGAAAGCCGGATGCTGGGCGTAGTCCGGGCGCGCTTGCCGCCACGGATCGGGACCCTTGCCGAACTGGCGTATAACCTTCCGGCATTCTGGCGACTGCACCGGGCGGCCCGGCGCTTCCAGCCAGACCTGATCTACGAGCGGTATAACCTGTTCTACCTGGGCGGCGCCTGGCTTGCCCGGCGCAGCGGCGTGAAGCTGTTCCTGGAGGTCAATGCACCGCTGGCGCAGGAACGGGCGCGCTTCGGGCGCCTGGGGCTGCCTGGGCTTGCGCGCCGGCTGGAAGAATTCGTCTGGCGCTCGGCCGATAAGGTGCTGGCGGTCACCGGTGTGCTCAAGCGGATCATCATGCAGGCGGGTGTACCGGCACCCCGTATCGAGGTGGTGCCGAATGGTATCGATCCAACCGAGTTCGCCGATGCCTCGCGGTGTTCGGCGCGGCACGAACGGACCGTGCTCGGGTTCGTCGGCTTCGTGCGTGACTGGCATGGTCTGGACAGCGTCATTGCCGCGATGGCCGAAGCCCGGAGCAGTACGCCAATGGAACTGGTGGTGGTCGGTGACGGACCGGCCCGCGCCGACCTGGAAGCCCAGTCCGCAGCGCTTGGGCTTGCCGACCGGGTGCGCTTTACCGGGTTGCGCCCGCGCGAGCAGGTACCGGAGCTGATAGCCGGGTTCGATATCGCCCTGCAGCCCCGGGCGGTGGAGTACGCGTCACCGCTGAAGGTCTTCGAGTACATGGCCGCGGGCCGAGCCATCGTGGCGCCCGACCAGGCGAACATCCGCGAAATACTGACGCATGGTCAGACCGCCCTGCTGTTCGATCCGGCGCAGCCCGGCGCGATGTGGCAGGCCGTTGCGCGGCTGGCGGGCGACGCGGCGCTCCGGGAACGGCTGGGCAAGGCCGCGGCGGCCGAAATTGTGCGGCGCGATTACACTTGGTTGGGCAACGCGCGGAGGGTTATCGACTGGGCTTGACCACCGGCCTGTAACAGCCACATTGGCGCCGCATGCGGAATTTTTCGGACCTGAGCGAGCGGGAGGTTCTCGCGTTGGCAATCGCCAACGAGGAAGAGGACGGCCGTATCTATGCCGATATCGCCGAGGGGCTGCGGCAGGAGTACCCGGCCAGCGCCAAGGTGTTCTCCGAAATGGCAGGTGAGGAGGGCGATCATCGGCGCCGTCTGATCGAGCTGTATCGGGAAAAGTTCGGCGAGCATATCCCGCTGATCCGCCGCCAGGACATTCGCGGCTTCATCCAGCACCGGCCGGTGTGGCAGATCCAACCGCTCAGGCTTGATGCGGTGCGCGACCTGGCCGAGAGCATGGAAACCGAGACCAAGCGGTTCTACCGCCGCGCGGCGGCCCGTACCACCGATGCGTCGATCCGCAGCCTGCTGGGTGATCTGGCGGAAGCCGAGGCGGTGCACGAGCAGCGCGCGGATGAATTGGTCGAGGAAAACCTGCCCGCCAACGTGCGGGCCGGCGAGGATGCCCACGCGCGGCGCAACTTCGTGCTGCGGGTGATCCAGCCCGGGCTGGCCGGGCTGATGGACGGGTCCGTTTCGACACTGGCCCCGCTGTTCGCCGCGGCATTCGCCACCGGGCAGTCTTGGAATGCCGTTCGTGGTGGGGCTGGCGGCGTCGATCGGTGCCGGGATCTCGATGGCGTTCGCCGAGGCGCTCTCGGACAATGGCAGCCTGACCGGCCGCGGCGCGCCGGTGCTGCGCGGTGTGATCACCGGGGCGATGACCACCCTGGGCGGAATTGGCCACACGCTGCCGTACCTGATCCCGAACTTCTGGACCGCGACGACGCTGGCGTGCTGCGTCGTGGTGCTGGAGCTGGCCACGATCAGTTGGGTGCGCTGGAAGTATATGGACACGCCGCCAATTTCCGCCGCGTTCCAGGTGGCATTCGGCGGCGCTTTGGTGTTCGCCGCGGGGATCCTGATCGGCAGCAGCTAAAGGTTAAATGCAGCACTCGATCGCGGCACAGCCTGCCGAGACTCAGGGGTTACGTCATGACCCCACCACGATCGCGTTGCACTGGATCAGCGCGCTGCTGGTTGTCATGCTGTGGACGATCGGGCAGACGGTTGATGTGTTTCCCGACGGACCGCTGCGCATCGACTATCGCTCGGTGCATATTGTTCTGGGTGTTGTACTTGGGTTTGTCGTGCTTGCCCGGCTCGGCTGGCGCCTGACGCGGTACCAGGAACTGCCGCCGATCGACAGCGGGCTGCTGTTGCTTATCGCGCGCGCTACTCATTGGCTTCTGTACGGGCTGCTGATCGTCACCGTCGCACTCGGCCTCAGCTATGCCTGGGTACGAGGCGACGCATTCTTCAACCTGTTCCAGATCCCGACTTATGACCCCGGCAACAAGCCACTGATCCACCAGGTTGGCGGCTGGCACGCGCTGGCGGCGAACACGGTGCTGATCGTTGCGGGGCTGCATGCCGCGGCGGCGCTGGTCCATCATTACGTCATGCGTGATGCGACCTTGCGCCGGATGCTGCCCTGGACGATGCGCTGACGGCTATTGCACCATGACCAGGGCCACGCGGTTCACCCCGCTCTCCGCAATGGCGTTATTGCCGTCGCGCGAAAGCGATCGCTCCCGGCCGCACCGCGCTAAGTTGCGGCGCAAGTGCTGTTGCTGTGATTGATTCCCCCGGTCAGGAGGCATGCCCATGCCGATGATGAAGATCGGGATAGTGAGGGTGTCGGTGTGCTAAGCGGGCGTGCCGGTGCCAATGGCGTATGCGGCTCACCCGGCGGATCGGCCGGGCCGTGCTCATGCTGGTGATGCTCGTCGTGATGGTGCCGGTGCTCGTGCTCCATCGGCTCGTGAAGGTGTTCGTGCTCGTGGCGTTCGGCGAGGTGGAGCCAAAGTCCAAAGCCCATCAGTCCGCCGGCGACGAGTAGCTGCAGGGATAAGCGGCTCTCCCAGCATGACGATAGCCAGCATAGCACCGACGAAAGGCGCCAGCGAAAAATACGCCCCTGTCCGCGCCGTGCCGAGATAGCGCAGGCCGAGGACGAACAAGACCAGGCTCACGCCATACCCGAGAAATCCTACAACGCCGCCTGCCGCTAGAGTGCCGGGCGACGGGGCCGCTGCACCTTGCCAGAGCGCGAGCGTGAGGTTGACGGCACCAGCAACCAGTCCTTTGAGCATCGCGATCTGCACAGGATCGGCTGAGGACAGCTTGCGCGTGAGATTGTTGTCGATGCCCCAGCAGATGCAGGCACCGGCAATCAGCAACCCGCTTGATTGGAACGTTGCCTCGCCTCGCCATGAGAGGAGGGCAGCGCCGGCCAGAATGGCGAACGCCCCTAGCAGAAGGCGGCGATCGACATTCTCCCGGAACACGACCCAGGCGATGCCCATGGTCGCCAGGCCTTCGAGATTTAGCAGAAGCGACGCTGAGGCAGCTTCCGTGCGTGCCAGACCGAGCATCAGGAGCAGGGGCCCCAGCACCCCGCCGAACAAGATCACGGCGGCAAGCCACGGCACATCCGACCGCCGCAACGGCGCCTCGACTACCGGCAGCCGGAGAATACCGCGGGATATATGTACGGCCGCTAGGCCGACGCCGGCGCCGAGGTAAAGCAGCCCGGCCATCAACCACGGATCGACCGAGCCCAGCAGCAGCTTGGCGAAAGGCGTGCTGGCACCGAACAACGCGGCGGAGGTGAGAGCGAGTAGAATCCCAAGCTGCATGGCGGCTAGCCTATATTACACGATCTGTATGGCGAGCGCCTGCGGCGGATAAGCAGCGGGGCGCTCAGTCGGCCGGCCGCAACACGAGAACGGCCGCGTCCGATCCGACCCCGAAGAAGCCCGCGCGGGCTGCAACGAACAGCCGGTCGAGATCGGGTACGAACAGCGAGGTGCGCGCGCCGGAAGCTGTCTTAAGCAGATTCAAGCGGTGGAACCGGTCTCCCTCTTGCTGCCAGACGTCCAGATGTCCGTCGCCACAGCTCACATAAACACGGCGGCGCTTTGCGTCGAAGAAAACGTCGTCGGCATCGCCGCAGGTCATGAGGGTGCTGGTCGGCCGTCCGGTTTTCACATCGACGATGACGAGGCGTGCCGGATTGCGGAAAACCACGGCGATCGTGGCATGCACGACGTCGAGCGCCATCGGGAAGTTGGCGCGCAAATCCGGCATCCGCCAGCTCGCCGTCTGCCGGCCGGCGTCGAGATCGACGACCGCGATCTGCCGCGCATCCGGCACGTTGACGAAGGCGCGCCGGTTTGCGGCGTCCAGCTGAAAGCCCTCGGGATGAGCCGGCAACGCTATACGGCTTATGAGCGAGGCCTTGGCGGGATCGATCGTGGCCAAGCCGCCGCTCCCATAGCCCACCACAAGATTTCCGGTGCGCGTATCAAGGCGGACGTTGTCCGCATCGTCGGCAAGATCAACCGTGCCCGCCGGCGCCACGTCCGCGCCACGGAACAGTCGCACCGATCCGTCGCCGGCACTCGCCACCGCGAGCACATCGGCAGCCGGAGCATAGCCGACGCCCTGCGGATCCTTCAGGCCCGCAATGCGATGAATGGCCGTGCCCGTCGCAAGATCGATCACGTCTACTGTTCCGTTACCAAGCTCGGCAACGAACAGGCGTTTGCGCGGGAGATCGACCGCGAGGTGGTCAATGCGCCCGGTCACGCCCTTGAGCGGGATCGTGCGCTCAAGGACGAGAGGTGTTGGTTCCGCCGCACGACCGTCATGACCCGATATGCACAGGAATGTGACGAGCAAGGCAATGATTGGAGGCGTCTTCATGCTTGCGGCACCGGCCCCGTTAGCTGCGGGCAATATTGATCTTGTCGAGCGCGGCACGCAGGCCAGTTGCGAGCTTTTGCGCATCGTCGTTTGCCCAGAAGTGCATGAAGAAGAGACGCGGCTGATCGTCAAGCATGTGGTTATGCAGCGCCGTCACCTCGATGCCGTTCTGGCGGAGCGCGCGCAAAACCGGATTGACCTCGGCTGCCGTGAGAACGAAGTCGCCAGTGATGGCGGCCTTGCCGCTGCCTGTAGGCTGAAAGTTGATCGCTTCCGCCGAGCCCATGGCGACCGGCACGTCCATGCCGTCATCCTTGATCGTCTCGCCACGGGCTATGCCAAACTGATAGACGCCGCCCGCCACACGGCCCTTAGCGCCGAGCGTTTTGTCGATCATGGCGGTATCGAGATCGATCGATGACGGTGCCGCGCCCACAGGAGCCGCCCCCCACATCACTCAGCGGCGTCTTGCTGAGAGCCAGACCGTCATGCAGTGCTGTCGCCAGCGTCACTGCATCGCCGTGTCCGAGGACGTGCATATAGAAGGTTGCCGGCTGCGCGCGCAGCAGATGATTGTGGAGCGCGGTGATCTCGATGCCATCCGCCGCGAGCTTCGTCATCACCGGTGCGATTTCAGTCTCAGTAAGCACGAGGTCGCCCATCACCATCGTGCCGTTGCCATCGGCCCGGAAGGCAAGCCAGGAGCCGAGTGCGAAGCCCGGCTTCAGTTCGACGCCATCAAGTGTGACATGCAGATCGGTGCGCGGCAGGCCGACGCGATACACACCGCCTGGCATTTCCGTGCCGGACTTGCCGAGCGCAGCGGCGATCTTCCCTCCGTCGATTTCGGCGGCCGAGGAGGGGAGGGCAGCGAGGCAAATCACGCTCGTGACCGCGGCGGTGCGAGCGAGGACGCTACGCATGAAGGACCTCGGGGAAATCTGATCCACATCGATGTATTTCATTTGTCTCTCCTCTAGGTGTCTAAAAGCAACTTACGCTTGTTGCGCGCAGCTATTCCGTCGTCATTTCGCCCTCGACTGCTTCCCGCGTTCTTTGGCGGGCCAAGCGATCGCTGCCGCCTGCTCGGGAGCAGGCATCAGAGGTTCATCGCGTAGTTCATGGACGTGCTCCCTTGGGGACCGCAAAAGCCGTTCCCGTACAAGGCCTGCGATCGCCGCCGGCGCTTGATCGGGAATGGGCATCACGGAGCTCACGTTGATTTCGCACAGCACGTAAGTGTCATCGCCGGCTGCGTTGCGCGGACCGTAGAGAAAGTCGGCATCCCATATGATCGGCAGCGTTTCCCGTGTGAGGCCGAAAAGCTGCATCATCTGCGGCACCCACTCGTCCTCCATCTGCCGTCGCAGCGTTTGAAATTGCGGTGCCGTGGCGCCGTGCATGATGCGAGGACCAGGTTGCGCTTCGGGCGATGCCGGGCCTTCCGGCGGCGGCGGTATGAGCGCCTTGATGAGCTGGTGGCCGAAGCCCACGACTTTATCGGTGCCCATGTAGCAGCGGATCATGCCGTCCGGCAGCCGCTCCTGGAATGGCTGGTCGATGATGCAACCCCTATCGGAAAAATACGCGGCACACTTTGCCATGAAGCTATTGAGCGGAAGGGCTTCCGGCTCGCTGCCGCGCCGTGCTTCCAAGACGGTTACGATATCGCCCCTCGCGCCGGGTGCAATTTCGACCTTCCAGACGCCCTGGCCGCCATTGCCGCGGTTCTGCTTGATCACGCGTGGACCGTCCGATTCCAGACGGTGCGGGAACTCTTCTTGAAAGGCCGCGAAACTGCGATAGAGATGCGTATCGGTGCCCCAGCCGAGATGCCGCGTCGCGTAGAGCACTTCCTTCACACCCATTTTTTGGGTGACGTCCGGATGTGTGCTGACCCATACACTGCGCGAGGCGACCTCGCGCAGCATCGCGTCGAGCTGGAATCGCGTGCGGCCGTCGGAGAGCGGGTCCACCCATACGAGCACGCCATCGAGCGTGAGAAGCTGCTCGCGCACCTCATCGGCCGCTTCCTCGCAATAGACGGCAGGCTCCGCACGGATGTTGAGCGCGGCCAAGGCCGCGAAGATGTGGCGCCATCGGTTATTGTCTGGCGTCGCCTGGCGCCGGGTTTCGCGATCGCCACGCCATAGCAGCGCGATCTTGCCGAGTGCCTCGACTGTCATGACGCCACCCCGAAGAAAAAACGCAGCACGACGCCGGCGAGCGAGCAGGCGAGCAGCGTCTGAATGATGCCGACCTTGAAGCGGAAAATCGCGAGCGCGGCGGCAACGGCCAGGACGGTGGCGTAGATATCGAGGCTCGGCAGAACTGGAATGCTCAGGTTAAGGCCGAACCCGTGCCACGCGACGGTCTCACGAAAGATCACATGAACGCCGAACCATACCGCGAGATTGAGGATCACGCCGACGACGGCCGCCGTGACAGCCGACAAGGCGGCACTCGAGTGCGCGCACACCGCGCAGCGCTTCCACGTAAGGCGCACCAAGGAAAACCCAGAGGAAGCAGGGTGTGAAGGTGACCCAGGTGACGAGCAGTCCCGCCAGCGTTGCCGTCAGGAGGGGAGATAGTTGGCCCGGCGTCCGATGTCCGGCGAGAAACCCGACATATTGAACGACCATGATGAGCGGACCGGGCGTGGTCTCGGCCATCCCAAGGCCGGTCAGCATCTCGCCGGGACGCAGCCATTGATAGGTCTCGACTGCCTGCTGCGCGACATAGGCCAGCACCGCATAGGCGCCGCCGAAGCTCACGACCGCGACTTGGCTGAAGAACACCGAGAGCCGTGTGAAGATATTGTCGCTGCCGAGAAACATGAGCAGCAGCACGACCGGCCCGAGCCACAGCGGCAGCCAGATAGCGACGACCTTGATCGCACGCGCAAGAGAAGGGTGCGTGTGATCGGGAATCTGCTCGCCCAGAAGATCATCATCGCGCTTGGCATCGGCGGCGGTGTGCCCGCCCATGGCATACCCCGCGCGATTCGCCGCGAAGCCGATGAGTGCCGCCACTGCGACGACGAGCGGGAAGGGAACCGCGAAAAAGAATAACGCCACGAAAGCCGCGGCTGCGATCGCGACCGCGAGTTGCGACTTCAAGGCGCGGCGACCGACGCGCAGCACCGCCTCGATGACCACGGCGAGCACGGCAGCCTTGAGGCCGAACAACAGGCCGGCGACAAAGCTGACATTTCCCCAGATGACGTAAACCCAACTGAGCGCCATAAGGGCGATGACCCCGGGCACGACGAACAGCACGCCGGCGACAAGGCCACCGCGCGTCTTGTGCATAAGCCAACCGATGTAGATCGCTAGCTGCTGCGCCTCGGGACCTGGCAGAAGGTGGCAGTAGTTCAGCGCGTGCAGAAATCGCGCCTCGGAGATCCAGCGGCGTTCTTCGACGACAATGCGATGCATGACGGCGATCTGTCCGGCCGGTCCGCCGAAGCTTAGCAACGCAACGCGCAGCCAAACCTTAAACGCTTCGGCGAAGCTGACGCCATGTGCCGGCACTACTCGATCGGCAGAAATCGCTGCTGCTTGCTTGACGGTCGCGCTCATGCACGACCGCCGCCCGGCGTGGGCCAGTTGTGGCTTTCGCTGACAGCATCCCGCGACCACCGATAGAAGGCATCGTAAAGCGAAAAACTTGCCTCAAGCTGCACAAGATCGTCCTTGTGCATGCGCGACAGGCCGAGGGAGGCAGCAAGCAGGCCGGCGGCCTGCGGCGCAATATCCAGACGCGCGGTATCCGCGCCGCGCACGATGAGGGCGAGACGATCGAGCGCCTCGGAATGCAAACCGAATTCTTCGATCATCACATCGAAGGTGCAGAGCTCGCCTCTGTGACTCCAAAAGATGCCCTCGATGTCGAACGGCGTTGCGCGAAACCGGTCCGCCGACATCGGCAACTTCGGCCGGCGCGACGAAAAGAAAGACGGCCGACGGATCGACGAAGCGGCGGATAAGCCACGGGCAAGCGATGCGGTCGATCTTCGGCCGTGCGCGCGTGACCCAGATCGTGCGGCCCTCCTTATCCCGTTCCGGCACATGATCGGGGCGCACCAGCATGCCCTTGCTTTGCACCCAGGCCTCGAAGCCGCCTTCGAGGGTTTCGGCTCGTGCGCCGGCATGACGCAGCCATGCGGCAACGCCCTGGCTTAGTTTCTGTCCGCGCTGGCAGACCACGACGACGGAACGGCCGGCATATTCATCGGCCCAGGACGAGACGATGCGATGATCGCGCCGGATACTCGCCGGCAGCATGCGTGGGTCGGAGGCGTGGTCATTGTCGATGCGCACATCGACGATCACTGGCGCGTCGTGCGTTCCGATGAGCTTGGCAAGTTGGGCAACGTTGATGGTATCTGGCATGGCCAAAAGCGTCCCTTCCTCTCTGTGGAGGTTCGGAGACGCGATTCTTCGGCCGAAGCCTCACGGGGCGATCGCGGTCAACCCCTGGCGCCAAAGATGATCGAAACTGCCGGCGATTGTCAACGCCGGCATGAGCCTTCCCCTTTGGATTGCATAACGTCCTTTATCACACTGGAGACTGACCGGCAGGGGAGCGCTACGGCAAGAACAGACCTGTGTCCAGCCGCCGTTACCGCTACCCGCTGCCTTGCAGAAAGCATGGGCCGTCTCCCGCGTTGCTGTTGGATCAGCCGCGACGGTCGAGGTCCGCGAGCACCTGCGGATGGCGTGGCACATACGGTCGTTCGTATTGTTCGGCCGGTTATCCGAGACTTCCAGCACCAGCTCCTTCGCCAAAGCCGCGGCGCAGGCTTGATCGATGCCTTTCGGGCCACGGCAAAGGAATAGCGCCTTCGACACGGTCGTGGGAGTGACAGCGGTCTGCTTTTGAGCCGGCTGGGCCGTCAGCGGCAGGATCGCGGCCCAGAGCGCGATCAAGCCGATTGCCATTGCGGTTGCAACGATGAACTTGCGCATGGCGGTCTATCCTGACTACTGGCTGCTGCGTACGCAGTTGCTTCGCGGGGGGTCGCTATTTTTGGCGCTGAGAGCCGGCGGCGCGTATGAAGCGCGTCACAGCCTCACGACCAGTGGCCGGGCACCCAGTAATTGCCCTGCCAGTGCGCCGGGACCCAGACCCGGGCCGGTGCCGTATAGTAGTACGCAGGCGGCGGATAATAAGTGGGCGGTGGCGTCACAACGACCGGCGGTACGTAAGCGCCGCTCCAGCCCCAGCCGTAGCCGCTCCACCAGGCGTTGGCTGGTTTGGATTCGATGGCGACCCCGACGGTCGCGAGACCAAGAACGGTGCAGGTTGTTGCGATTTTTCTTGCGGCTGAGGAGGTCACTTTCGTCTCCACCGATTGGCTGTTTTGCTATGCCTTCACGCTAGGCCCGCAGGACGGTCCATCGATACAGGAGACATGCCTTGCCGGTTTTGTCGGAAACTGCCCAGGTTTTTCCGTGCCAAATGCGTTCGCTTTCGCCTCGGACGATCACCGGCTCGTACCGCTGCGCATGAGTTACGCCTCATGCTCCGCGGCGGTATCAGGCGTGCAGCTTCGCCAGCACGTTGCTGTTGGCGCGGATCACCAGCATGCGGCGGATCTTGTGCGTGGGCGTCAGCAGGCCGTTGTCCACGGTGAACGGCGGAACGATGGCGTGCCGACGGATCCGTTCGGTAATGGAAAGGCGAAGGTTCACCCGGTTGACCGCCAGTGCGACGGCCACATCCTCGCAGCCGTCTGCCGCCACCACCAGCGCGGTGAGCGAGGAGCGGCCATCGCCGGCAACCACGGCCTGACTGATCTCCGGTTCCGCCATCAACATGCCCTCGATCTTCGCCGGCGAGACGTTCTCGCCACCGGACAGCACGATCATGTCCTTCTTGCGATCGGTGATGCGCAGGTAGCCGGCCTCATCGAGCGCGCCGATGTCACCGGTATGGAGCCATCCATCGCGGATCGCCTGTGCTGTTGCCTCCGGCCGGCCGCAGTAACCGTCCATGACCAGGTCCCCCCTGACCAGGATCTCGCCATCGGCAGCGATGCGCACATCGACCCCTTGCAGCGGACGGCCCACGGTGTCGATCCGGATGGCGTCCGGTGGATTGGCGCTGATGACTGGGCCGGCCTCGGTCTGGCCGTAGCCCTGCATCACCATGAGCCCGAGAGCGAGAAAGAACCGCCCGACGTCCGGTTCCAGCCGCGCGCCACCGGACATGGCTGCCTTCAGCCGCCCACCGAAGCGTGCGCGCACCTTGGCGCGCACCAGGCGATCGAGCACCAGATCGAGCAGCCATTCGCCGATGCCCAACCGTTGGTCATCCAGTGACTTCAATCCGAGATCGAGAGCACGCTGGAACAGCTTCTGCTGCCAGGGTGGCTGGCGTGCCACCTGGGTCAGCACGCGGTTCCGGATCACCTCCAGCACTCGCGGCACGGTGGTCAGGATCGTCGGGCGGACTGTCAGCATGTCGGCCGCCAGGTGCTCCACACCCCGGCAGTACACGATTTCGGTGCCGATGCTGGGCAGGAAGAACAGGCCGACGGTGTGTTCGTAGCTATGCGACGTCGGCAGGTAGGACAGGTAGGTCTCGTCGCGCAATCGCAATGGCCGCAGCAATTCGAAAGCGCCGCGACAGTTCGACAGGATCGTGCGGTGCGGCAGCATCACGCCCCTGGGCGCACCGCCGGTGCCAGAGGTATAGATCAGGCAGGCGAGGGTGCCCGCGTCAATTGCCGCCGCCTGCAGGGCGATGTCGTCCGGCGGTTCGGGATCGGCAACGAGGGTGCTCCAGTGGATCAGCCGGGGTGATCCGCCGGCGTCCTCCGGCGCCCCGTCCATCACCACCAGCACTTCGAGGCCATCGGCCAGCCGCCCGGCCTCGCGGATCGTGCCGGCGAGGGCAGGGGACGAGACGATCGCCGCGCGTGCACCCGAATTGCGCAGGATGTGCGCGTGGTCGGCGACGGTATTGGTGGGGTAGGTCGGGACGGGAACGGCGCGGATCGCCATCAGGGCGGTCTCGGCAAGCGGGTATTCGGGTCGGTTCTCCGACACGATCACCACCCGATCGCCGGCCACGATGCCCGCGCCGCGCAGGTGCCGGGCGCAGGACGCGGCCAGCCGGCCGAACTCGCCCCAGGTGATGCCGTGCCAGGCTCCGTCCCGAAACGCCCGCAGCATCGGCTTGTCCGGCCAGGTGCGGGCCAGCGCAAACATCATTGCCGGCAGGTTTGGCCAAGTCGGATACTGCTCCACGTCCACTCCCCGTTGCCCGATTTGCGTTTTGCGCAACCCTTTGACCATCGGTGCTACTACATTACATGAATGCATAGGCAGCTTTAGAGGACGCCATGATGCGCCAGACCGCCGCGGCCGACGCCGCTACCAGCCAGCCGATCGCGCAGGAGCTACCGACCTGGGACCTGGGCGATCTCTACCCGGCACCGGACAGCCCGGCGGTGGAGGCGGATCTGGTCAAGGCGGACGAGGCGGCGCAGGCATTTGCTGCAGCGTTCCAGGGCAAGCTTGCCGGCCTCTCGGGCACTGCCCTGGCGGCCGCCATCGGGGAGTATGAGCGTATCGAGGAGTTGCTGGGCAGGCTCATGTCGTATGCCCAGTTGCTGTTCTCGGGCAACTCGACCAACCCCGAGATCGGGCGCTTCTACCAGACGGTCAGCGAGCGGGTCACGGCGATCAGCAGCCACCTGCTGTTCTTCGCGCTCGAGATGAACCGGCTGGACGATGCGACGCTGGAGCAGAAGCTTGCCGATCCGGCGCTGGCCAGGTGGCGGCCATGGCTGCGCGATCTGCGGGTGTTTCGGCCGCATCAGCTCTCGGACGAGTTGGAAAAACTGCTGCACGAAAAGGAGGTGACCGGCCGCAACGCCTGGAGCCGACTGTTCGACGAGACGGTGGCCGGCGATGCGTGTGCCGGTGAGCGGCGAGACGCTGACGGTCAGCGCGGCGCTGAACAAGCTTTCGGATCAGGACCGCTCGGTGCGGGAGGCGGCGGGCCGTGCGATCGGCACCGCATTCGGCGACAACATCCGGCTGTTCTCGCTGATCACAAACACGCTGACGAAGGACAAGGAGATCATCGATACGTGGCGGCACTATCCGCGTCCTGGCAGCTATCGCAACCGCTCCAATATGGTGGAAGACGAGGTGGTCGACGCACTGGTATCGGCGGTGCGGGCGGATTTCCCGCGGCTCGCGCATCGCTATTACCTGATGAAGGCGAAGTGGCTTGGGTTGCCCAGGCTGATGCACTGGGATCGCAATGCGCCGCTCCCCGACGACGATGATCGCTCCATCGAGTGGAAGGACGCGCGCGAACAGGTGCTGACGGCGTATGGCGCGTTCAGCCCCGATCTTGCGGCGATCGGCAAGCGGTTCTTCGACCGGCCGTGGATCGATGCGACACTGAAGCCTGGCAAGGCGAGCGGCGCTTTTGCCCATCCGACGGTGCCCTCGGCGCATCCCTATCTGCTGTTGAATTACCACGGGCGCACCCGCGACGTGATGACGCTGGCGCACGAACTCGGCCACGGGGTGCACCAGGTGTTGGCGGCCGAGCAGGGGTATCTCATGGCGGGGACGCCGCTGACGTTGGCGGAGACGGCGAGCGTGTTCGGCGAGATGCTCACGTTTCGCGCGCTGCTCGATGCCGCGGATCCCAAGCGCCGCCGCATCATGCTGGCGGCGAAGGTCGAGGACATGCTGAACACTGTGGTGCGGCAGATCGCGTTCTATCATTTCGAGACGCTGCTGCATGATGAGCGGCGTTCCGGCGAACTGCTGCCGGATCGGATCGGCGAGCTATGGTTGCAGGTGCAGATGGAGA
Organism: uncultured Alphaproteobacteria bacterium; assembly: GCA_963758595.1. Classification (GTDB taxonomy): domain Bacteria; phylum Pseudomonadota; class Alphaproteobacteria; order Acetobacterales; family Acetobacteraceae; genus JAMXLO01. The sequence goes on along the minus strand of CAVWWB010000011.1, from coordinate 186,866 downwards.
GCCTGGGACCGGCCTTCGAGTTCACGCCGGAATACAAGGTCTACTGGGCCTATGTGCCGCATTTCATTCATTCGCCGTTCTATGTCTATGCCTATGCGTTCGGTGATTGCCTGGTGAACGCGCTGTATTCGGTGTTCCAGTCGGGACACCCCGGGTTCCAGGCGAAGTATCTGCAGATGTTGCGGGCGGGCGGCACCAAGCGGCACAAGGAGCTGCTGGCGCCGTTCGGGCTGGACGCGTCCGATCCCGCGTTCTGGAAGAAAGGCCTCGATGTGATCTCCGGCTTCATCGACGAGCTTGAGGTGACGGGGTGATGGTATCACAAACGACGACCCCCCCTCCCCTTGCGGGAGGGGGGCGGGGGGAGGGGGCCGGCACCCCGCTGTCCCACGCTCGGGCCTTGCGCCGCGATGCCACGCCGGCGGAGCGCTTGCTGTGGCAAGGACTGCGGAATCGTGCGGTCGGTGGGTTGAAGTTCCGCCGCCAGGTGCCGCTGGGGCCGTATGTCGCGGATTTCTACTGTGCTTCGGCGAAGTTGGTCGTCGAGGTTGACGGCATTTCGCATATGGACTCGGGCAGCGACGTAATCCGCGATCAATGGATGGCGCGGCAGGGTATTCACGTGGTGCGCGTTGCCAACCGCGATGTGCTTGCGAATCTGGAGGGCATGCTGATCGCTATCGGTGAGATTGCGGCGAGGCCCCCTCCCCCCAACCCCCTCCCGCAAGGGGAGGGGGGGTCTTCTTCTTCTTCTTCTGCTTCTCCTTCTTCCTCCTCCACCGCCGCGATCTACCTGCATGTCTGACCGCGGCAATCTGTTCGGGGAGCTGCGCCGGATGGCGCGGACATCCGGCGCGGTGGGCGGCATCGCGGCGCGCGTGGCTGGCGAGCGGATGTTGGGCATCAAGACCGATCGCGCGGCCCACGCGGAGGATCTGCGCACCGTTCTGGGCGGGCTGAAAGGGCCGCTGATGAAGGTGGCGCAGTTCCTGTCCACCGTGCCGGACGCGCTGCCGGCGGAGTATGCCGCGGAACTCGCGCATCTGCAGGCGAATGCGCCGCCGATGGGCTGGAACTTCGTGCGCCGGCGAATGGCCAGCGAACTGGGCAGCGATTGGCAAAGCCGGTTCGCTACATTCGGGCATGACGCCGCTGCTGCGGCCAGCCTGGGGCAGGTGCATCGCGCGCGGCTGCACGACGGTACGGAAGTAGCCTGCAAGCTGCAGTATCCGGACATGCCGAGTACCGGTCGAAGCCGATCTTCGGCAATTGCGGCTGGCGATGTCGATCTATCATCGGATGGACAATGCCATCCAACATGAGGAGGTGTACAAGGAACTGACCGAACGCCTGCGCGAGGAACTCGACTATGAGCGAGAAGCTGCGCAGATGCGTTTGTATGGACTGATGCTGGCCAACGATCCGACCGTGCATGTGCCGGTCCCGATCGCGGGCTATTGCACCAAACGGCTGCTGACCATGACCTGGCTGGATGGCCGCTCGCTGTTGCAACGATTGTCGGAGGACCCGCCGCAGGAGGAGCGGAATCGAATTGCCGAGGCGCTGTTCCATGCGTGGTATGTGCCATTCTATCGTTATGGCGTCATTCATGGTGATCCGCATCTCGGCAACTACCAGGTGCGGCCGGATGCGTCGGTCAATCTGCTGGACTTCGGCGCGATCCGTGTCTTCGGCGCGAAGTTCGTGCGGGGTGTCATCGATCTGTTCGAAGCGGTGCGCGACAATGACGATGCCAAGGCGCATCATGCCTACGCGACGTGGGGCTTCACCGATCTATCGAAAGAGAAGATGGCGGCGCTCAATCTGTGGGCGCGTTTCCTGTATGAACCGCTCTGCGAGGACCGCGTGCGTCGGATCCAGGAGACGGACGATCCGCAGTTCGGCCGGGAGGTGGCCGAACGCGTGCATGCCGGGCTGAAGCGCACCGGCGGGGTTAAGCCGCCGCGCGAATTCGTGCTGATGGACCGCTCGGCAATCGGCCTGGGCGGTGTGTTCGTCCGGTTGAAGGCCGAGTTGAACTGGAGCCGCTTGTTCCACGGATCTGATCGCCGACTTCGACGAAAACGCGCTGGCCGCGCGGCAGGCTGCGGCCCTGGCCCAGGCGGGATACCGCCCGCGGCTTGATGGCCAGCACTTATCTCACGGTCGTCACACGCAGCGAGTTGGTGGTGCCCGAATGACCGAACGGCACGCCGGCGGCCACGACGATTTCGTCGCCATGCGTAGCAAAGCCCTCGATCTGCGCGACCCGCGAGGCGCGCGTGACCGCCTCGCTCATCGAGTGTGCATCCGCCGCTATCACAGCATGCAGACCCCAGACGACCGCCATGCGCCGTGCTGTCGCAAGATGCGGCGTGAGGCAGATGATCGGCGCTTCCGGCCTTTCGCGGGCAACGCGCAATGCCGTCGCGCCCGAAATCGGTGTAGGCCACCACCGCCTTGGCGCCGATGGTGTGGCACACCTGGCGGGCCGCCGCGGCGATCGCATCCGCGGTGACATGTTCGGGCTCGCCGCGGCTCGCCTCGATCATTGCGCGCCAGCCCGGGTCCTGTTCCACGCGCGCGACGATGCGGTCCATCATGTTCACCGCCTCGAACGGATACTGTCCCGCCGCCGTCTCCGCCGACAGCATGACGGCGTCTGCGCCGTCGAACACCGCCGTTGCGACATCGGAGGCCTCCGCCCGGGTTGGCGCTGGGGCGCTTATCATGCTTTCCAGCATCTGCGTCGCCACCACGACAGGTTTGCCCAACTGTCGCGCCGCACGTACGATGCGCTTCTGCGCCAGGGGCACTTCCTCGGGCGGCAGCTCCACCCCGAGATCGCCGCGCGCCACCATCACCGCGTCGGTCAGTTGCATGATGGCCTCGAGGTTCTCCAGCGCCTGCGGCTTCTCCAGCTTCACCATCACCCAGGCACGACCGCCGATAAGCTGCTTCGCCTCTGCCACGTCCTCTGCACGTTGCACGAATGACAGGCCGATGTAGTTGGCGCCGTGCTCCAGCGCGAAGGCGAGGTCGTCGCGGTCCTTGTCGGTCAGCGCCGGGATCGGCAGCACGACATCGGGCACATTGACGCCCTTGTGGTCGGAGAGTGGGCCGCCTACGACGACCTCCGTCTCCAGTCCATCCGGTCGCTTGCGGACCACGCGCAGGCGCAGCTTGCCGTCATCCAGCAGCAGTGAGCAGCCGATCTGCGCCGCCTCGATGATCTCCGGGTGCGGCAGATTGACCCGCGACGCGCTGCCCGGCGTCGGATTGAGATCGAGCAGCAGTTGCTGCCCGCTCTGCAGGAACACACGGCCTCCACCGAACCGTCCAACGCGCAGCTTCGGGCCTTGCACGTCGGCGAGGATGCCGATCGGACGATTGAACCGTTCCTCCAGCTCGCGGATCATCGCGAAACGCTTCGCGTGGTCGTCGTGCGTGCCGTGGCTGAAATTGAGCCGGAACACGTCGGCACCGGTCTGGAACAGCCGTGCCAGCACTTCGGGTGACGAACTTGCCGGCCCGAGCGTGGCAATGATTTTCGTCCGTCGCCGCCGGCGCAGTCTGGGTCGGGTGGCCACTGGGTTCCCTCACGCGATCAGGATAGCGCGGACGTCATTGACGTTGGTCAATGTCGGGCCGGTGCGGATCGTGTCGCCGATGCGATCGAACAGCGTGTGGCTGTCGTGGCCGGCCAGCATGGCGCGCGGATCCAGGCCCGCGGCGCGGGCACGGTCCAGCGTATCGGGGGTGACGATGGCGCCGGCGATGTCGTCCATGCCGTCGAGGCCATCGGTGTCGCCGGCGATTGCCCAGACGCCAGGCGCCCCGTTCAGCGCTACGGCGAGCGCGAGCAGGAATTCGGTGTTGCGGCCGCCATGGCCGGCGAGCTGGCGGGTGAGCGTGACCGTTGTTTCGCCGCCCGAGAGCACCACTGCCGGCGCTTGCAGCGGCTGGCCATGGGCGGCGATGCTGCGGGCGATGCCGGCCATCAGCGTGCCGACCTCGCGCAATTCGCCTTCCAGCGCATCGCCGAGTACCAGCGGCGCCAATCCCATGCCGCGCGCGGTCTCGGCAATCTGCGTGAGCGCCATCATCGGCGTAGCGATCAGATGGAACTCGGCATTGTCGAGTTCGGACGGCGTCTCGTCAGCAGCCTGGATCAAGTGCTGGGCCACGGTGGGTGACGGATCGATACCGTAACGCGAGATGATTGCGCGCGCATCGGCGAAAGTGGTGGGATCCGGCACCGTCGGGCCGGAGGCGATCACCGCCGGATCGTCGCCTGGCACGTCGCTGATCGCCAATGTGACCACGTGCGCCGGTCGGGCGGCCGCGGCAAGCCGGCCACCCTTGATGGCGGACAGGTGCTTGCGCACGCAGTTCATTTCCGAAATGTTGGCGCCGCTGGCGAGCAGCGCGCGGTTGATGGCCTGCTTGTCCGCCAGCGTCAGTCCCGGCGCGGGTGCGGCGCACAGTGCGGAGCCGCCGCCGGAAATCAGTGCGAGCACCATGTCTTCTTCTCTCAGGCCCTGCACGCGCTCAAGCAGCCGGCGTGCGCCATCCTCGCTGTTATGGTCGGGTACCGGATGTGATGCTTCGATCACCTCGATGCCCCGGGTCGGCACATGGTGGCCGTAGCGAGTGACCACGGTGCCTTGCATCGGCACGTCGGGCCAGGCGTCTTCAAGGGCGGCGGCCATAACGGCGGCCGATTTGCCACAGCCCACCACGATGCACCGTCCCTTGGGCTTGGGCGGCAGATGGGCAGCCAGCACTTTGCGGGGATCGGCCGCAGCGACCGCAGCGTCGAACAGTGTCCTGAGTGCCGCGCGGGCGCGTTCATCGGTCCACACCATACCCCGAGTATGGCGAACCGCCCCGGGACACGCCATCTTTCGGGCTGGAAGCAGACGGAGGTCCGCCATGACTGCACCGCAACTTGACGAAAACGCCCGCACCGAGCTGGAGGCCGCCGCGTTCCGCCGCCTGGTGGATCACCTGCGCGAGCGCACCGACGTGCAGAACATCGACTTGATGAACCTCGCCGGATTCTGCCGCAACTGTCTGAGCCGCTGGTATCGCGAGGCAGCGGAAGCGCAGGGGCTGGGACTGGCCGATCCCGACGCGCGGGAGATCATCTACGGCATGCCGTACAAGGAGTGGCAGACGAAGTACCAGAAGGAGGCGAGCGCGGACCAGAAAGCCGCGTTCGCCAAATCCAATCCTGGTCATTGACCGCCTCTGAAGCGCCCGCTATCCCCGCCCGCCTTGCTGGGGCGGAGGGGGAAGATGGCGCTGCAAGTCGTGGAAAAGACCGATACCAAGGCGGGCACCAAGTCGGGCGGCATCGCCGCCGACCGGCTGGGCAGCATCGTCGACCGCATCGAACGGTTGGAAGAGGAGCGCAAGGCACTTAGCGGCGACATTCGCGACATCTACGCCGAGGCGAAGTCGGCCGGGTTCGACGTCAAGGTGCTACGCCAGCTCATCCGCGTGCGACGGCAGGAACCCGGGGACGTCGAGGAGCAGGAGACGCTTCTCGACGTGTATCGGCGCGCGCTGGGGATGTGAGGGCCGGCAATTCATACCACCCCTCCAGTGACCGCTTTGGGTGGATCCTTGTGCCTCTCAGAACGCGCAACGAGCTAATGTCGCCAAGGGCGATGGGTGAGTTGTCGTTCAAGTCGCTGATGCGTTCGGCCTGGAGCCGCCGCATATCGTGACCCGACATCGGAACCGGCGCGTGCTTTTCGCCGCGGCGGGTTCACAGAAGTCGATGTTAAACTCGCCGTCACGCCTGGCTGCGAGGGATCGCTGAGCGCAAAGTTCACCGGTCCTACGCCGCAGATGGCGATGATGGCAGGCTCGGGATGGTTACGAACGACCCCATCGTAATGCGGCGTTCCGGCAACCCGGTGGACGAAGCTGCCGGCTGGGACCGGAACACAAGCGGCGGGATCGAAATCTGCTCCACTGTTGCACCACCATGTGCCCGACACCACGACGCAAAAACGATCAGTCGTGTAGCTATGCGGTGCACTCATGAAGCCCGGCCACCAGCGGACCAGGGTGTAATAGAGGCCAGGCCGGTTGGTGTCCCCTGTCAACGGGCAACTATCGACACTGGGCTCCGGGAAGGCGCGAATTCGACTTCCATTGCAAATTGTTGGGCTGACGGATGATGGTCTGATTGGGTTTCAGTGGGCTAGCCGCCGCGGTTTCCGCAAAACCGATCGGAATCGACGAGGCGAGCGCGGTCAACAACATATCCCGCCGACGAGCAGCCTGGGTCAAGGCGACCTCCTATTTTTCCGGAATCCTAACCACCACGGGTGGCTAGAGAAAGAGATCGAGGCAACAACGTCCTCTATGGCAACGATGGCACTGGCGTAGTTGGGGGTTCCGCCTCGTGATTCCGTCGATGCCGGGCTACGGCGTCTCAGGCACGCCGACTACGACCGGCTAGGATCCCGGCGCGCCGGTGGTTGATGCAGTCGGACGACGTACAATCACAACTCAATTGCCATCGGCACGAGGTATGACAGGAACAGTTCCGCACAGGCGCGCCAGGAATAGCGTTCCGCATGGGCGCGGCACGCTGCGCGATCGGCGGTCAGCGCCTGCAGCGCGGCGGTCCGCAGGTCCGCATCGAGCGCCCCGATCTTGGCCTTCGCATCGGCCATTATGTCGATCGGGCCAGTCACTGGATACGCCGCGATCGGCGTGCCGCAGGCAAGCAATTCCAGCAGTACCAGGCCAAACGTATCGGTTAGGCTGGGAAACACGAACACGTCCGCCCCCGCATAGGCGTGGGTCAGCGCCTCGCCATGGCGCGGTCCGGTGAACCGCACGTTGGGATGCTCGCGTTGCAGTCGCGACAGGATCGGTCCGCCACCCACCACCACCTTCGACCCTGGCAGTTCGAGGCACAGGAACGCCTCGATGTTCTTCTCGACAGCCACGCGCCCGACATACAGGAACACCGGCCGCGGCAGACCCCAATCCTCCCGTGGCTCCGGTTTGAACAACTGCAGGTCCACGCCACGCGACCAGGAGCGGATGTTACGGAAGCCACGGTGCGCCAGCTCGTTGCGCAGCGATTGCGTCGCTACCAGGGTGCCCTGTGCCGCACCGTGGAACCGGCGCATCCACGCATAGATGGGCTGCACCGGCAGACCGGTCCGTGCTTTGATGTATTCGGCGAACCGCGTGTGGAATGAGGTGGTGAAGCTGAACCCTTCGCGCTTCGCCCAGCTCCGTGCTGCCATCCCCAACGGTCCCTCCGTCGCGATGTGCAGCGCCTGGGGCTCGAAATCCTCGATCATCCGCACCAGACGCCGGCGCGGCAGAAGCGCCAAAGGAATGTCGCTGTAGGTCGGACATGGAATGGTGCGAAACCGATCGGGTGAAATCACCTCCACGATGTGCCCCATCGCTCGCAGCTCGTTTACCACCGTGGTCAGCGTGCGCGCCACGCCGTTCACCTGCGGCGACCATGCATCCGTAACTATCAGAATCCGGTGTGACGGCGCAGGACGCAGCATCGGGTCGTAATCAGCCGGGGGTATGCAGGCGGCGCTTCAGGCAGGTTCGCGCGCTGTGCGGCTGGGTGCGAAAAACGATAGGCGATTCGCCTCCGCCCAGTCGATCAGCTCCAGTCGTCCGTCATGATGTTCGACCAGCGCGGTGCAGCTCTCGACCCAGTCGCCGTCGTTGAGGTACAGCACGCCCTCCACATCCCGCATCTCGGCATGATGGATGTGGCCGCATACCACGCCGTCGAACCCGCGCCGACGCGCCTCGTTCGCGAGCGCGTTCTCGAAGCGGTCGATTGCCTTCACCGCCTCTTTCACCTGCCGCTTGAGCCAGGCTGACAGCGACCAATAGGGGTACCCAAACCGACGCCGCACGGCGTTAAACCAGCGATTGAAATCGAGCGCCGCCGCGTAGGCCCAGTCGCCAAGCAACGCCAGCAACTTCGCGTAGCGCACTACGCTGTCGAACTCGTCGCCATGCATGATCAGTAAACGTTTGCCATCGACGGTGACGTGCTCGGCTTCTGCCAGTAGCCGGATGCCGGCGACCTCCAGCCCCATCGGCAACCACGCACGGAACATCTCGTCGTGGTTGCCCGGTATGTAGGTCACCGCGGTGCCGCCCCGTGCATGGCGCAGGAGCTGCCGCAGGACCTCATCGTGCTGCTCGTCCCAGTACCACGACTTCCGCAATCGCCAGCCATCGAAGATGTCGCCGACAAGGAACAGATGCTGGCAGCTCGTGCGGCGAAGGAAGTCAGCGAGGAAATCGCAGCGCGCGCCGCGCGTGCCAAGATGCGTATCCGAGATGAACACGCTGCGATAGAGCTGCCGCACACCGGGAACCAAGGTTGCGTTCATGTGCTCGACGGCTTTACCATAAAATTCCGGTCACTGATATTAAGACTGCATGACTTGTTAAGATCTTATCAATAGATTCTGAAGTCATTCGTCAGCAATTGAATTGCCATCATTGTGTAATACCTGGCGTGGCACTTGTTGCGACTTGCCGGTGCCGATTTGCCCTATGCGTTCCGCGCCTTGATCGTCGTGTTCAATCCCGCGGCTGGTGTGCGTCGCGTCAACCGCTTGTGGCGAGTACTCGACGTATTGATGGCCAATGGCATCCATATCGAACTGGCGGAGACGCACCGACCAGGTCACGCCGAGGCGCTGGCGCGTGAGGCAGCCTTGCTTGGTGCCCCGATCGTGGTCGCCGCCGGCGGCGACGGCACGATCGCAGAGGTCGCCAATGGCCTGCTCGGATCATCAGCTCGGCTGGGTGTGATCCCACTGGGTACTGCCAACGTGATGGCGCACGAACTGGCGCTGCCGTTCGAGCCACGTGCGGTCGCGGCGGCGCTCGCCTTCGGCCGCACGCGGCTGCTATGGCCGGGATTGGCACGTGGCACCAATGGGGCCCGTCTATTCGTGCAAATGCTGGGCGTCGGGTTCGACGCGCAGGTGGTGCACCGCTTGCCGGCGCGGCTCAAGCGCGGATTGGGTCGCGGCGCCTACGCAGTACAGGCGCTGCGGGAACTGGCCTGCTATTGCTACAGCCCGATACACATCTATCTGGACGGCAAGGAGACGCAGGCGTTCAGCGTGGTCGTCTCCAAGGGACGCCTCTATGGCGGCAGCTTCCTGCTGGCGCCGTCTGCCTGTCCAGCGGAACCTGGCTTCTCGGTTGTGCTGTTCGATAAATCCGGCATCGGCGCCCCACTGCTGTACGGCGCTGCGCTGCCGTTCGGCCTGCTGTGCCGCATGCCGGGCGTGCGACAAGTGCGTGCGCGGCAGATTGAGCTTATGGGCAATGTTGTCCTGCCTGCCCAGGCTGACGGCGATCCCGCCGGTTGGACGCCGATCAGCATCACCGATGCGCCGGCGGCAATCCCTGTTGTAGTGGGATGATGACACAAATTCGTCTGCCACGTCGTTGCCCTGCGCAGAAACGGCCGCAGTGCGCATGGATCTTCCCGCGGTGCGCCCTGCATCCGAGGATTCGCGTCGGCTGCCTTGATCGGCGCAGGCATAAAAGAGGGGCAGAACTCATTTACTTCGTGTTGCAAGAGCGTGAATATTGTTGCCTATACGCGACAATGGATTGTCGGCGCGCGGCCGATCATGCTTCTGGAGGCGAGGCGATCCATCGCAGGCAAATCGGGCGGGATTGGAGGCGGCAACTGAGAAGGTCGAGAGATCGGTGAACTCAGAGGTGATGCACACCCAGGGCGTCGCTTCGGCCTATGACCGACTGGCACCCGCCTATGATTTTTTCTTTGGGGCGATTTTTCGCCAAGGCCGGAGCGCCGCCGTCAAGGCGGCGAACCGGATCGGCGGCGCGATCCTGGAAGTTGGCGTCGGCACCGGATTGTCCCTTGTTCAATACGGCCAGAATTGCAGGGTCACCGGCATCGACATCTCTGCGGCAATGCTGGAGAAAGCGCGGCGGCGGGTTGCCGACGGCAAACTGTCGCATGTGATGCGGCTCGAGCTGATGAACGCCGAGCAACTTGCCTTCTCTGAGTCGTCATTCGATGCCGTGGTTGCGCAATACGTGATCAGCGCGGTCCCGAATCCCGAACGCGCATTATCCGAGCTTGCGCGTGTCGTGCGGCCCGGCGGCGAAATCATTATCACCACCCGGATCGGCGCCGAAAACGGCGTGCGGGGCACGATCGAACACTGGCTCATGCCAGTGACAAGTCGTCTTGGGTGGCGGACGGAGTTTCCGTGGCGGCGCTTCGCGGATTGGGCGGCGAGCAGGCCGGACATCACGTTGCTGGAGCACCGAGAGTTGCCGCCGCTCGGGCATTTCTCACTCATCCGCTATGGCAAGCGGGCGGATGCGGCAGCCAAGGCGAGCTGACGACAATAAACGTGAAGGAGCAGTAATGGCGGACTTCCTGGAACACCTGAAGGAGCAGCGGTGGGACGATCACCGCTATTACCATCACAGCCGCATCAACCAGAGCCTGCATCTGGTCAGTGCGCTGAGTTTCGTCTGTGCCTACGTTACTGCATTCCGTGACCCCGCCAGCGCCTCGCTGATCGGGTGGCTGCTTGCCATGACCAGCCGGCAGATCGGGCATCTGTTCTTCGAGCCGAAAGGCTACGACGTGGTTAATCAGGCGACTCACCAATACAAGGAAGCGATCAAAGTCGGCTACAATTTGCGGCGAAAGATCGTGTTGTTGACGATCTGGGCGCTATCGCCGTTGTCCCTTTGGCTGGAGCCGACCATGTTTGGGCTGGTGAGCCGGCCCAACGGCCCGATGCTGTTCCTGCGCCACCTCGGTTATCTGTGGCTGTTCATCGGGGCAAGTGCGCTTCTGTTCCGCACGGTGCAGCTGTTCTTCATCAATAGCGCGCAGACCGGTGTCGTCTGGGCGACGAAAATCCTGACCGACCCTTTCCATGACATCAAGCTCTACTATCGCGCGCCAGCCCATCTGCTGCATGGTGAGCTGTTCGACTTCCAGCCCGTAGAAGAGCTTGGCTGAAAGCTTAGGTTCGCCGCGGCCTACACCGGCTGCGGCAGCCTCGCTCGGGGCGGCCGATAGTGCCGCAGTATCTCCCGCAGAACGCGCCGGCGGATCGATTTGCCGGTGATCGCCCCGTCATTCCACCACCAGCCGTCGCGCGCCATGGCGCGGGCCGCCGCCAGGAACCGTTCAGCCACCGCCGCAAAATCCTGCTCGGTGTAATTGAGGCTGAAGATGATGCGTCCAGAGCCCACCCAGCTCAGCAGCAGTCCCTCAGCTCGAAGATAGTATTGCAGCATCCAGTTGTAGCGGGACGGCGCTTTGAAACACACCGTCCAGATCGTGGAGAGATTGGCGACCTCAAGCGGCAGCTTTCCGTGGGCCAGAGCCGCATTGAGCTGCGCCGCGCGGCCGTCCCATGTCTCTGTCAATCCGTCGTAGAGCGCCTGCACCTTCGGCGCTTCCAGGCGGCGCAGGAAGGCGGCCATGGTGCCCATGACATAGGGATTGGCGTTGAAGGTGCCGCGTGCCAGGCAAATGTCGCCTGGCTGGTTGTCTCGGTAGCGCCGCATCAGATCACGCCGACCGCAGACAACGCCGACCGGCAGCCCGCCGCCGAGAGTCTTGCCGTACGTGACAAGGTCAGGTTGCACGCCGAAAAATTCCGCTGCTCCGCCGGGAGCAAGCCGGAAGCCGACGAACACCTCATCGAAGATCAGGGGAATGCCGCGCTCGGTGCAGACCTCGCGCAGTTGATGCAGCCACCGGCTGTAAGCGACCCGGTCGAAGGTCGCCGACCGCTGCCCGTCCACCAGCGCCGAATCAGATGGTGCCGACTGATTCGGATGCAGCGCCTGCAAAGGGTTGACCAGGACGCAGGCAATGTCGCGCCGCTTGCGCAGCACATGCAGCGCGCGGTCGGACATATCCGCCAGGATGTAGGTCTCGCGTGCGGGGACCGGGTTGCCGATACCCGGCTGCACATCGCCCCACCAGCCGTGATAGGCCCCGGCGAACTGCACGACATGCGTGCGCCGGGTGTGAAACCTGGCCAGCCGCACCGCCTGCATCACCGCTTCGGTGCCGGACATGTGGAACGAGACCTCGTCCAGTCCGGAAATCGCGCGCAGCCGCGCGACGTTGTAGGCGACCTCTGGATGGTACGCGCCGAGCACGGGCCCAAGCGCCTGCACCGACTGCATCCCCTCTGCTACGCATTTCTTGTAGAAATCGTAGCCCAGCAGGTTCACGCCATAGGAACCGGCCAGATCATAGAAGCTATTGCCATCCAGATCGGTGACCGTCACGCCGCCCGATGCTTGCAGGAATGCGCCAACTCCAAGATGTGTGCGCACATGGCGGCTGAACTGGAACGGCACGCGGTAGGCCGCCGTGAACTGCAGATCAGAAAGACCCGATTGCACTTCGCGCGTCAACGCCTGTGTCTTGGGGAAGCGTTCTGCATAGAGCGCCGCCAGCCGTTCGAACCCTGCACGGCGCAGCTTGGCAACCTCTTCCGGCGCATCGTCGGCGTTGACGAAATCCGCCTCGACAAATTCGTAATAGGGCACCAGCGAAGCCATCGCGCGGGCGATGCGAGCATGTCCGGCGAGCGAGCGGTGCTTGGCGCGCGACAAAGCCAACCGCCGCGGCACTCTCCACGCCAGGGCGCCGCCGGCCAGCACGGCCAACCCCGCCACGCCGCTCACCATTGTCGCCGATCCGCGCCGGTGGTCGAACCGTGAGCGGCGTGCGTAACATGCTGGCGCGGCTGGGCTCGCAGGAGGATTTGAACTTCCTGTTGACCAACAGGATACCGCGCCGCCTCGCCACCCGCTTCATGGGCTGGTTCAGCCGGATCGAGAACCCGCTGGTGCGCGATATCTCGATCCGAACCTGGCAGTTGTTCGATCAACTCGACCTCAGTGACTCGCGAGAGACGGAATTTCGCAGCCTGCACGATTGCTTCGTGCGGCGGTTGAAGGATGGCGCGCGGACGATCGACGCGGACCCCAACATTGTTGTCAGCCCATGCGACGCCATTGTGGGAGCTTTCGGCACAGTTGAACGCGGGCGTGCGTACCAGATCAAGGGCGCGCCGTACGCGATGGCCGATCTGTTCGGTCATGCCGACGCTGGCTGTGCCTGCGACGGCGGGGTTTTCGTCACGCTGCGGCTCACATCGGCGATGTATCACCATTTTCATGCCCCTCATGACGTGGAGGTGGAGAGCGTTCGCCACATCGCGGGCGACGCCTGGAACGTGAATCCGACCGCCCTGCGGCGCGTCCAACGCCTGTTCTGTCGCAACGAGCGGGCCGTCATTACGATGCGGCTTGCCGGATCGAACCAATCGCTCGCGCTGATCGCGGTCGCCGCTATCCTGGTCGCCGGCATCCGCCTGTGCTTCCTGGATCCCACCCTGCAGCTGCGCGGGACCGGGTCGCGCACAATCCGCTGCGCTGCGGCGCTCCGCAAGGGCGAGGAGATGGGGTGGTTCGAGCACGGCTCAACGATCATTCTATTCGCCGCGCGCGGCTTCCGCGTCTGCGATTCTGTGCAGGAGGGCAGCCGCATCCGCATGGGGCAGGCTTTGCTGCGCGTGTCGGATCCCGGCGGCGATGGGTAGCAGCGCGGGCGGGACTGCTCTCGACAGCTGCGGCCTCTGGTGCGGCCACACCAGAAGCTCGAACCGGCCATCGAAATGTTCGACCAATGCGGTACAGGATTCCACCCAATCGCCGTCGTTCATATACAGTGTCCGGCCGATGCGGCGGATGCCGGGACAATGGATGTGCCCGCACACGACGCCATCGAACCCAAGCTTTCCCGCTTCGGTGGCCAGCGCGTCCTCGTAGCGGCGCACCACGGTCATCACCGCCGTGAGCTGCTGCTTCGTCCACTGCGCAAGCGACCAGTGCGCGAACCCGAAACGTCGACGAACGGCGTTCAGCCAGTAATTGAGCCGTACCACGATGTCATAGGCGCAATCGCCGAGCATCGCGACGGAGGGGGCGCAGCGCACCGCGCTATCGAATTCGTCACCATGCGTCACCAGAATACGCAATCCGCCTGCGCTGCGGTGCTCCGCCCGCCGAGCTACGCGAATACCGGCGATCTCCACACCTAGCCAGTCGCGCAGTGCCTCGTCGTGATTGCCGGGGATGTAGATAATATCGACCCCCGCTTGGGCCATCTTCAGCACCGCCCGCACGAACAAGTCGTGCGCCGCATTCCAGTACCAGGACCGCCGCAGCCGCCACCCATCGACGATGTCGCCCACAAGGTAGAGCTGCTCGCACCAGATTTGCTGCAGGAAATCCACCAGAAGGTCGGCGCGGCTTTCGCGCAAGCCGAGGTGGACATCGGAAATGAACACGGCACGGTAGGTTTGTGTCCCAAGCTGCTGCAGCATGCACGCGCGATTCCCGGCTGCTTTGGGTGTAGGCGACCGCGCGTTCCGCGAGCGTGAAGGTTTTACTACCCTTGCCTAAGCGTCATGTCTCGGCGCAGGGCTCTCCCTTGTTGCGGGTTCACGATCGGCGGAACGATCATCAGCGGCGTGCTGGGCCTGGTGCCCCAGAGCGGGGTCAGCGAATCGGCCTATATGTCGGCGCCAAGTATGTCGTCGGCTCTTTCAACCTGGCATGGCGGCTGAACGCGGCGTCTTCCCGGGCAAAAGCGCGTTTTCTGTAGGGCGCGCTTCATCGAAGGGCAACATGGTTGTTCATAACTCGGCAACGATTGAGCAGCATATAGGGCCCGTTTGCTACCGGGCTAATGCCGATGCTGCTGCTGGCCCACGAGGGTGCCGGACGTCTGCGCTTCGTTTCGCCCGACTTGAGAAGTGATCACCAGAAGGTTCTTCCAGAACTCGCGGATACCTGCGACGTAGGCTGGGATGATATCAGGGACCTCTGCCAAGAACTCGCCCTCATCAATGGCGCTGTCAGCCCCCGCATCGAATTCTGCGTCACCATTGAGAAGCAGGATCGGGAGTATCATGATGCCAGCGCGATCATGCTCGATCAGCGGCTTCCATGCATTCGTACGCAGTGCAACCGCATCGAGGAAACCCGCCGCAAATCGGAGGCGATTATCTCGCCCTCTGGTCCCTCCATAAAGATCGGCTCGAAATTCCCCGGTTCGGAGTTCGAGGCAGGCGACAATCTCGTTGTAGCGACCCATAATGGTTCCGAGGACGGCCCGCATCTCAGCCTCGGTCTCGAACTCGGGTTCGTCGCCGCCCCAAATCATTGGCAGCCATTCGCTCGGCAGGATCAACTCGGGGCTGACGACGATGCCGGTCAAGAAGCCATCAAGGTCGGACAATCCCATGCTATCGTCCGGGGCATGATCGGACATCAGGTAGTCGTCCAGCGCGTCGAGGTCGATCGGACCGGACAGATGGATGTTCTCGTCCATGTCATCCCCTCACTGCATGAAATGGACTGCGATGCCCGGCCTCTGCCAAATCTTTGCACCGCCTAGGGACGATAGCGAATGCGGCAGCGATTGGTCGATTGGACGCCCAGTGAGGATTGATTGCTCATTGATTGAACGGTACCGGTTTGGGACCGGCACCTGCGATTTCCTCATCTGCCGTCGCTGCGGCGTCTTTGTTGCCGCTGTTGCGGAGATGAGCGAGGGCAGGCGCGCTGTTGTGTACGTGAACTGACTGGAGGATCGCGAGCGCTTCACGTCAGTCGCCACGATGCACGAGTTTCAGGGCGAGACGGTCGAAAACAGATTGTCACGGCGAGTGGCGAACTGGATGCCAGCGGTCCTCCGGCAATGATACCCAGTAGGAGGACGCGTCGGCCAATCGGTCGGAACCACAGAGGGGCGGATGGTCACTGCTGCTAAGATTTCCCAACTGCACGCATATCCATCGACCACGATGTGAGAGATGCAGTTTCTTGCAGGCATCAAGCGGATGGTTGTCCCATGAACGAGCAAGCGTCTACTGTCGTCTGTGACATCACCCTCCACCATGCCTACATGGGGCCACAGCTTGTCGCTGTGCCAACAGGCTCGATCAGACTTACTGCGGAACCCTCTTCAGTGCAGGCCGCGTCGTTCGATGGTCTCACTGACTTGGCGCGATGAACCGTTCAACAACGCTGTTGCCATTGCTCGCGCTGTATTTGCAGAAAGTTGAAACCCGAGCCATGCAAAACCCGAGCGGCGTAAAGCCAGTACCCTGATCATCCGTCTCCCTCGCGAAGACGCACATCCACTCTGGTTCCCTTTGTCCTCTGATCCTTTCACCGTCTTCCAGCGTCATAGGAACCTTTTTGGCAAGCTTCTCGCGTTCTTTTGCTAGGTGGCTAATCAAGCGGTCCAGTCCATCTGCATCCATTTCGGAGCGTCCAACGCACTTATCACCTTGGCAGAGTTCGATTGTGAGCTTGGATCGTGCAGGTTCTTCGATTTGGGTCTTGATATCGAGTGGCATTGTAGGTTGGTTCCGTCTGGAAAATGTGTGTTCTGTCCTTTACCCGCTAAAGTCCCTCGCGCAAAGCAGCGAACAGTGGACGTGCGTAAGGCAAATCACGTCGGTGAGCGTGGGCAGGGGGCCGCGCATTCTGCGAGCGTCAGACGCTCCCTGGCGTCCAAACGCATGCGGCAGCGGTGGAGTTGATGCTGTCAGTTTCGCAGGAGCCGCGACCGGACGACAAGGTCCGATCATAGCGGACCCCGTGATTCCACAGCCTCGGAGTGCCCCTTGGCCGGCTCCAGCAGAGCGTCGTTGGCGAGTTGCCAACTGGCTTTGTCCGGCGCGCAGATGAGGCCGCCCCTAAAATCTGTCGGGCGATACTCGGTCCCGTCGAAATGTGCGCTGTAGCCGCCGGCCTCCCGATGGAGAAGCCAGCCCGCCGCATGATCCCACGGCATCAGCTTGTTGTAGAATAGCAGGTGGCAGTGCCCTGCCGCCGCCATTCTGTACTCATGGGCGGCGCACCGAAGCCACGAACTCATCGCGAGCCGCGAGAGATTGCCGTTGACGATGGTTCGACGCGGCTCCGGCAGGAAGTTCGTTCCGATGATTGCATCCATTTCCTCGACCGGCGCCGCCGCAGCGACCTTCAGGTCGGCGCGAGAGCCATCCTGGCCTTGTATCCACGCGCCCTCGCCCCGGAGAGCAAAGGCAGTGTTGCGGCACACGGGATCATGGATGGCGGCGAGAACAACCTCTCCCCGCACCGTCGCTGCCGCCATAATCCCGAAGAGAGGCAGCCCGGATGCGAAGTTCTTGGTGCCGTCGAGTGGATCGAGCACGAACGCCAGATCGGCCGTGCCAATCGCATCAAGCAAGCTGCCGTTCTTCGCTGTGGCTCCCTCGCCGACGACCACCGCTCCGGGATACGCGGTTTCGAGAGCGATGGAGATGGCCTGCTCGGCTGCCTCGTCCGCGTCCGTCACGATATCGAACCGCCACAACTTCTCGCGCACTTGCCCGGCGGTCAGGGCACCAAACCTCGGCATGATCTCGACCTGGGCGGCACCGGACAGAATTTCGCCTATCCGATCAGCGTCACCGTACGTGAACTGCATCATATCTCCTCAATCTGCATCTTGGCGATATCCAAACGCTGTAGGTAAGCCACGCAGGCGGCGGGACAGCGAGTTTCGCCGACGCGGGAGCGGCCATCCACGTGCCCCGACGGCCGTTACACCCGTCCTACCAGCCGGGCTGAGATTGCGCTATCCAGCCTCGAAGTTCGCGAATGCCTTGGGACCAGCATCCTCGGCTGTGTGCCGAAAGCGGGGCACGATGCACCGATTGACCGGATCGATCGGGAGCTTTCGTCGTCAACGATCGTCCGCAGCGGCATGTCCGCCTATGCCACGATACTTGATCAATACGAGGGTCTGGCTAAACGGGACCGGGCGGCAGCCGACCGCCAACTAGAGCAGGCCGTGGTTGATCTGGCCGCTCGGCTCCATTGGCAATCGTCGGGGCCAGATACTGAACTGCTGATGTTCAGCGACGGCGCGAATGACTGCCTGTTTGACGCGACCAATAAGCGAACGGTCCTGATGTATGGTCGGTCGAAGACTACGCCAGCCAACAGCCGCGAGACTCCATACCACCAAGGATACTCTAGGGCCGGTGACGGTTATGAGAAGGGTCACGCGATATCGCATGCACAGGGTGGACTGGAGGGCGGCCCAAACTATTTCAAGCAGAAGCGCACCGTGAACCAGCGGCGGTCTGCTGCCGGCAACCTGTGGCGCGACATCGAAACCTACCTCGCGACCAATGCGGGCGTCTTTGCGTTTTGTACGTCTCATCTACAGACCGGGGGAAACCGGCGAAATGCCATTCGAGGCGGAGTACGGGATTCTCAACGGGCCGGGCCAGTTCAGGGGTGTGATCTTTCCGAACCGATGAAAACACCATGCCCAAGGCTGGCGCGAATGCACAATTCGCCATGTCGCTCTCATGCCGATGGCGGCCGTGACCGGCACGAGCCGGCACGAAGCTCGGAACAATAGATCATCTCTGCTACTTACATAGCTAGTAGGAAACGCCGATGACCCTTGCACCGATCCGTGGTGCTCCACCCGGCGCACCCAATCCCGACTTCCCCGTCGAAAGCCTGATGGTGCAGCCAGCGCGACGGACTACCTCCACAGCCTCTGAAGAACAGCCTCCTGTTCGACAAAGGCACACACCGATCGAAATCGAGGCTGGCGGTGTCACCTTTACATTCAGGGTTATCCCTGAACAGCCAGCCATCGCGCGAGCAAGCCTGACCGTCCACATGGTCGCCGGGGGGACAGGATCATCTTCATCACAGACACTCGGCTTTCTGCGGATGTCAGCGTCAAACGCTCGGACGTTCCTTACCAACCTTCGTGATGACCGCTCGCCTACAGTAGCAATGGGTGACGAAGCCGGTAACGTGCAGATCGAGTACGAAAGCTCGCCAGCCGGACCTGCGCTGGTGGTTCGGAAGCCGCGTGAGCAAGACGCCTTGGGGCGCTGGGTACTCGACCGAGACCTGAAGGCTGCGGCTAACGAACTTCTTGCTGATCTGGGGCGTAGTCCCTGGTTCCTCCAGTCGATCAGAGGAACCCCAACCTCCGTCCGCCCATTTCATGTGCCAAACGCTCCTGTTACGGTCACCATCTGGTTTTGCTGCAGGGAGGGACGACGATGGAAATCGACAGAATAGAACCGACCAAGACCGCGATGATTGTCGTGGACATGCAGAACGACTTCGTTGCGCCGGGCGGTGGATTAGAAACCCCAGCCGCTCGCGCCATGGTGCCGCTTCTCGCAGAGGCGTTGCGCATCTGTCGCAGTGCCGGCATCAAGGTGATCTACACCACCCACGCGCATCGTCGCGATGGCTCGGACATGGGCCTGTTTGACAGCATCCACCGATTGCCAAACGAAGTGCAACGGTCGATGGCACTTGGGGCGTCGAGATATACCCGGAGGTCGCCTCCGCTGCCGGCGAGCACGTCATCAAGAAGCATCGCTACAGCGGCTTCTTTGGCACCGATCTCGACATCATTCTGCGGGGATGGGGCGTCGATACGGTCATCATCTCAGGCACAACCACCGAGAACTGCTGCCACGCAACCGCCCGCGACGCCATGTTCCGCAACTATCGAGTCGTGTTCCTATCGGACGCCACGGCCACGTACGATTATCCTGATCGCGGGTTTGGATCGATGCCCAACGAGCAGGTGCATCACGCAATG
Organism: uncultured Alphaproteobacteria bacterium; assembly: GCA_963758595.1. Lineage (GTDB taxonomy): Bacteria > Pseudomonadota > Alphaproteobacteria > Acetobacterales > Acetobacteraceae > JAMXLO01. Next base: position 167,113 of record CAVWWB010000011.1, on the reverse strand, counting down.
CTGGTGATTTTGGCCGATTCCACAGCGCACGTCATGCCAGTGGCGGAAATGGCTCGCCGCATTACACGCTGATCTTGAGATTGGGGTGGGTTATCCACCACTCCAGTCCATCTGACTTAGGCGACCTTGCTGCCTGTCCGCCATCTGATAAGGACGATGCGGCGCTCGCGGCCGGAATGCTCGGTTCGTAGCGCAATCTCCACCACTCCCGACAGTGGACACGCTGCTGGCGCACTCACCTGCTGAGCCAGCGGTTCGCGGGATTTAAGGGGCTGATGTGGGTGCGAGTCCGGCTTGACGCGGACTTCCGCTTCAGCCTCTGGCGTCGCCACCGTAGTTGATCTCACTGTCTCAAATCTTCTGTCGTCCAAATAGAGCAGGCCCGTACGGGTCAGCCGACCACGGTGCAGTACCCGTCTCAAATGGATACCTCGACAGATTTGAGACCGGGCGTATCACTGCGCCTTAGTTCTGAGTGAGACAGATGCTCCATGCTGAGCGGCTATGCACGAACTTCGACCACGGATCAGGCAGCAGGCATCCAGGCGCAGGAAAGAGACCTGATGGACGTGGGTTACGGTAAGCTGTTCGTCGAGCAGGTGTCGTCCGTGGGTGCTCGGCGGCAGCTTGAGGCGGCACTCGACTATGTGCGGGAAGATGACACACTGGTGGTGACAAGGCTCGATCGATCGGCCCGATGTGTCGCCGATCTGTTGAGCATCGTAGCCCTACTGGAGGCCAAGAAGGTCGCTCTTCGAGTGCTGTCAATGTCGGGTACGCAGGCGCTCGATACCAGCACGGCGGTGGGGAAGCTCATGCTGGCGGTGATTGGCGCTGTGGGACAGTTCGAGCGGGAGATGATGCTAGAGCGCCAGCGAGAAGGGATAGCCAACGCCAAGGCACAGGGGCGCTACAAGGGCCGTGTGCCGACGGCCCAGCGGCAGGCTGCTGAGATCATTCGGCTGAAATCAGAGGGCGTCAGGCCCTCTGAGATTGCGCGCAAGCTGGGGATCGGCCGCGCAAGCGTGTACCGCGTGGTCGGCCAACAAGACCACGATGATCAGCTAACGGGCTGAAGCTGCCGCTCACCAGTCAGAATACGCCCTAAATATCGCATCTCGTGCGTGTCGCCCCGGACCCCTCCAGATTTTTTCTGTAGGGTGCCATCGCGAGCTTCGCATGGAAGCTAGATGTGCAACTCGAAGACCGGTGGGAGAAACCTCAAGCTAAGCGACGCATCGGGACTATCCCTTGCGTAGGGAACGCACCGCATTTTGGTAATAGAGATCAGGACAATCCCTTACGTAGTAGCACATGGACGTGGTGATACTGCCTCTTTACCTTCTTAGCGGAGTTAATTGGTTCGCGCAATCGAGAGGGATTTCCGATGCAATACACTGAGTTGGAACATGCCAAAATGCGACGGTACCTGGCTGCAAGGGTATGATTGCGTGGTGCGGGACTCGCGGGGGAACCTATGCCCCGGCTATAGACACGATCAGATTGAGGACGCGGTGGCCGAGTTGGAACTACTCGCATCGCTAGCTCCCGATAGATAAGGATTGGGGGCTCAGGCCGAAAGTCTGAAGTCGGCGTTATGTCGCCGATGCATTCCACCTCTTCCTCGACCAGCACCGCAATTATAACCCAGTTTCCAGGCCGCGAGGGCCCGTCGCGCGCGATCCCCCGAATGGATCGAGTATCGGGCTCCCCGGTGGACACGCAGCTTACAGAGCCATTCCATCATGAGTTCAGCTTGACGGTCGGATGTTTCGATCTGTCGCGGTCCCGTTTCCCTTTTAGGCGCGACAGAAAACCGCCACACTGAGCCGGTGTCATCGTACCAACCTCACTGTTACCCTCCGTTCGAGGTGGACAAGTAATCGATGCCGGTGGCACCGCGCGCGCATAGCGGTTGCCCGCGAGGTTCACCTCTTCTGCATCGATACCGAAGCAGTCGGTGATCAGCCGGTGAGAGCGCACGTCGTCACCAAGGCTGGCAAGGCCCTCGACGATCTGCGTTTCGCAGGCGGCGGCGGTCTGTTGCAGACCCGACACTTTGGCACGTGGCTGACCTGACGAAACTATCGTACCGGGTACCGTTTTGGCAGTTTCGTCAGGTCGTTTGCAAGCAGGAATCGGCGGCTGCAACACGAGGACAGCGCGCCAACAAGTCGGGTTCGGAGCCAACGAATCCATAGCGGCTGACATCGATGATTGAGCCTGTGTGGGAGTCATCTCCGGCGAGCCAACCCTCGGGCATGTGGCGTCGCATTCTACAAGTCTCAAATTGGTGCGCCGATTTTAGCAGCTACGATCCCCGGTAATAGCGGCATTAAACGGTAGGCGTTCCCTTCGGCGCAAACTTGTTCGAGAAACTGGCTGACCGGGAGCGCCAGTGGCCCTGGAATCCGTGCCTCCGCAATTGTCCGGCAATAGAGGCGCATGTCTTTTGCGGGGATGCTGATCCGGGCTTGCATCCGGCTATCGTCTCCGTGCAGCACCCACGGCATGGTCACCTGGAACATGTTGCTGTTGGCGTTCCCGGCTGATACCACCTCGAACAACTTACTCAGATCAACCCCAAGCTTCTGCGCAGCAGCTATAGCTTCAGCTACAACGCTCCAAGTGCCAATCACTATGAAGTTGTTAATCAGCTTCATTGCGTAGGCGGCACCAAGATGGCCCGCCACGATGATCACCTCGGCGTAGCACTCGATGATCGGATGGACTCGGTTGATGTCTGCTTCCGTGCCACCGAGGTAGGTGGACAACTTACTATGCTCCGCTTCCTTGGGGCTGCGGCCAACGGTGCATCGACCATGCCACATCCCTTGCCTGTCAGCATCGCGCCGAGCCGTCTGGTGCTGTTGGGATCGGCGGTCGTGCTGTCCACCACAATCAGCCCTGGCCGTGCGTGCTGGATGAGTTCATCTGGGCCGAGCATGACTGCCTCGACCTCAGTGATCGAAGGGAGACATAAAAAGATCACCTCGGATTGCGCCACAAGGTCGAGAGTTCGATCCGACCTCGACGGCGCCACGACTGACGAGGTCGTTTACAGGCGCCCGATTACGGTGACCTAGGATCGCAAGCGGGTACCCTTCTCCACGATGTTCTTCGCCGCCCCATGACCCATTAGGCAAACGCCGATGTATCCGACACGCAGCTTATGCATCACCATCCTCTCCGAACATCAGTCAGAACTGATCCGAATGATCGACGTGCGTAAAACATCGGGACATTCAGCACCGCTTGCGTGCCAGTATCGAGAGCATGCTGAGGGACGGCCTCGCCCATGTCTGCCTCCACGGCGGCTCAATCGTTGATCCGACAGTACGCCCGAACTGGCCAACCTCGCCACACACATGGTCAGGACCGTCAGCCTGGACCGGGTGGACCTTCGGATGCCACCGACTTCCGACCGAACAATGGGACGATGTGGCGCACGATCCGGCCGCGGTCGGACCGAGACAATGAAGTGCGGGCGACGGGTAGAAAGGTGAGAGGATCGAAACCGCCGGCCAGATCGAGGATGCGAGCCGACCCGCTGCTACTCGCGCCGGATCACGGCAGGTGCAGGAAGAGGCGATAGTGTCACCCTTCAGCATCACCAACATGGTGCCGGTGCGGCTACATCGCAGGTTGCCCGTTCGGGCGCTGTTGCACTGCCGACTTCACCACCCCGACACCGGTCGGACGGCCTGGGGCTGCTCGCGGGTCAACTGTATCTCTTCCATCTCATGGCGGATCAACAGGCTTTCGCCCTCGCGGAGGGTATATTCCACCTCGCCCAGAGCAATTTCCACGTCCAGCATCTGCCCACGGGTACGTAACCGGGAACCGCAGGATAGCGCGATCTTCGGGAGCGCGGCGTGGCGAAAACGACAACATCCCCCCGTAGTCCTGCATTCCACCAAGCCCTAGGCGAGCATCATCCAAGTGCCGCCCATTGCGGCGACATGACAGCCATCCTTCACGTTGCCGCTGACATCGTCCAAGTCCATCAGCAGAGCCGCTAACCCATACTGAATAGCCTTCTCCACATCGCCGGTCTGCGCCGCAACGATCGCCTCAATACATGATGATAGCGATGAGTCTCCGGTGGTCAGCGGGTCATAGAACTCGAAGTTGCGCTGCTTCTCATCGCGCGCAAACGTGCTGCCCAACAGCAACATAGCCAACACGACGTCCGCCTGTTTGATGATCTGTTTTCGGTAGATGTTGGCGGATGATAGAACAGCAAAAGCGGATAGTGGTCGGCCGGGGTGTTCTCAAAATCCCAAGGCTCGCGCTCTAAAAAGCTGTCATCCTGCGGAATGATCCGCCGTTCATGGTCATACGGCACGAACATACGCTCGGCGGCGGTCTTCCAGGTACGTTCCTCGTGGGGTTCGAGTGCTGTCCTGTGCACCAGAACGCTGAACGCGTCGGGATCGGTGGTCTTTAGCCATTCGATGGTCTGGGCTGCATAGCTGAGGTTTTCGCGCGCCATCAGGTTGGTGTAGGCGTTGTTGTCACGACCGCCTTGTACTCATCGGGTCCGGTGACCGCGTTGATGCAGAACATGCCTCCCTTGGTCTCCGAGTAGAACCCCAGGCTGACCCATAAACGTGCGGTTTCCACCAGCATCTCAGCGCCATAGTCACGAAGGAATTGTTCGTCGCCGGTTGCTTGCACGTACTTCCGCAGCGCATACATGATATCGGCATTGATATGGTACTGCGCGGTTCCCGCCGCATAATACGCTGATGCCTCCTCCCCATTGATCGTACGCCAGGGAAACATGGCACCGCGTTGGCCCAGCAGTTGGGCACGTTCTCGCGCCTTCGGCAACATTCGGTACCTGACGAGCAGCAGATTCCGGGCAATCAGCGGCGAGGTGTAGGTGAGAAACGGCATCAGGTAGATTTCCGTGTCCCAAAAGTAGTGGCCCTCGTACGCGCTGCCCGTCAGCCCTTTTGCCGGCACTCCGGCGGTCTCCGCGCGAGCCGACGCTTGCAAGATTTGGAACAGGTTGAAGCGAATTGCTTGCTGAATCTCGACGGTCGTACGCTTGGCACGCTCTTCCCAGACGTCCCGCACATGGACGTCGCTGCGATGCCAGAAATCCGTCATATACTGCTCCTGCTCACGAAGCAGGTGAGCGAAGCCCTGCGCCGTGACACGATCCATCGTCCACTCGGCGCGACCACAAAGCTCGTCGGGCGAGGCCGTATGCGTGGTGTGGTAGACCATAAACTTTGTGAGGTGGATCGGTTGGCCGGCCCGTCCATCGATCCGGAAAGCCACCTGACCGAAGTCATCGCTGTTAGTTACATGAACGGTATATGAGCATGCCGTCTCGATGGCATGATCGGTGGCGCAGGCCAAGGTCAAGCCACTCCGTTCTGTGGCATGACACAGGACGACACGACGGTCGTTGCTATAGGCTTTCCTGGGATGGAGTATTCGATCGGCGAAGACTTTCGCGAGGCGCGGGTCATTACGGGGCTTGCTGCCGACATTCGACCCGTGTGCCATCATCTCCGAGGAGAGCACTACGAAGGCGTCTGCATTCAGGAGCGTCACGCAATAGGAGATCGCTGCAACGCGTTTCTGAGTAAACGAGATCAAGCGTCGAGACTTGATGGAGACCTTCTTGCCAGCCGGCGTCTCCCAGACCACCTCGCGATCGAGCGTTCCTGACTTCATGTTCAGTCGCCGCTCGAAGCTCAACAAGTTCGCCTCGGGTAGCCAGAAGGGTTCGTCGTCTACGAACAGACGGATGATTTTCGAGTTGGTCACATTGCAGATGGTCTGTCCGCTCTTGGCAAAACCGTACGCGTCCTCGCCATAGACGATCGGCCACGTCTCATAGAAACCGTTGATGAGGGTGCTGTTCTCCGCGTTAGGACCGCCTTCCTCGGGACAGCCGCGCATGCCGAGGTAGCCGTTGCCGAGTGCGAGAATCGTCTCCAGTTGTGCAAGGAACTCGGGATGGAAGCCTTTCTCGATGACGTTGTCACGGGCAATGAGAAACTGACCCGGGGCGGCAACATGAAACTGACCCAGCCGACAGAGTGGTTCCTCCATGGCGGGGGGACCGATGCTGAAGGTGGAGGGTTGGATGGAGTTGGCGGTATTGCGCAAGCATGGAGCGAGCATCCGGGAGCTGGCGCGGGTGACAGGTCATTCGCGTAATACGGTGCGGCGCTACTTGCGGGGCGGTGACACAGCGGAGCGGCGCAAGCCGACCGCGAAGCGAACTGAGAAGCTCGACAGTTTCAAGGGCTACATCGTTGCGCGCATGCGTGCGGCGTCACCGCAACGGATTCCCGCAGCGGTGCTGTTCCGTGAGATCAAGGAGCGGGGATATCAGGGCGGCGAGACGCGCGTGAAGCAGTTCGTGCGCACGCTCGTGCCGGCGCCTGTCCCTGAACCGATCATCCGGTTCGAGACGGAGCCGGGTGAGCAGATGCAGGCAGACTGGGCCACGGTCGGCCGCGGGGCGGAGCGTCTGTCGGTGTTCATTGCGACACTCGGCTGGAGTTGCATGGCCTATATTGAGTTCTGCGATGACGAGCGCGTCGAGACGCTGATCCGTTGTCACGAGAACGCGTTTGTGGCGTTCGGCGGCGTGACGCGGGAGGTGCTGTTCGACAACATGAAGACTGTTGTGCTGGAACGGAACACCTATGGCCGTGGTGTTCACCGGTTCCATGCCGGGTTCCTCGACTACGCCAAGCACGCGGGCTTCCTGCCGCGGCTGTGCCAACCGTATCGGGCGTGCACCAAGGGAAAAGTCGAGCGCTTCATCGGCTATCTCAAGGGCAGCTTTTGGGTGCCGTTCGTCGCGTCGATGCGACAGCTTGGGCTAGCACCCGACAAGCATGCGGCCAATGCCGCGGTCTCGCGTTGGTTGCGCGAGGTGGCGAATGCGCGAGTTCACGCGACCACCGGCGAGGTCCCGGCTGTGCGCCTGCTCACCGAGCGTGCCAAGTTGCAGATGCCTCCTTCTGCCTATGGCGGGCGATCGGCACGCAACCGCGACACCAGGGGGGTGCGCAAGGCCGTGCTCGGCTACCAGCATCCACTCGCGGTCTACGACACGCTGCTGATGCAAGCCGTCGCATGAGGTGGCCTGGAACACCGTCCCGTGCCGACCGAACATCGCGCCGTCCTGAACCCGGCCTCAAGGACGCGCGCCGGCTGCGCCGGTCGCCTTCGGCGATCCTTGACCCCGGGCTCAGACCGGTGCGGAGCAAAGCTGTGGCCGGGACGAAGGAACGGCGGCTGTTGCCGAACCAAGGAACACTGCTTGTCAGACCGAGCCTGGGCGAGCGGTCGCGGTCATCATGAGCACGCTGCAGCACGAGCGGATCACCGCGCTGGCGCAGGAGCTGCGATTGCACGCTTTGCCCAATCTCTACGGCGCGGTGGCCCAGGGCGCAGCCAAGCGCAAAGACGCAAGCTATGCCGACTTCCTCGAAGAGGTTCTGAAGGGCGAACGTGACGCCAGGCGGGTGCGGGCGCGCGAGATGCTGACGCGGATCGCTGGCTTCCCGGCGCTTAAGACGCTCGAGGCCTACGACTTCGCCTTCGCCAGCGGCGCACCGCGCCAGCAGATCCAGGAACTCGCCGCGCTAGGCTTCGTCGAGCGCAGTGAGAACGTCGTCCTGCTGGGCCCGAGCGGCGTAGGCAAGACGCACCTGGCGATCGCGTTCGGACTGCTCGCCACGCACCGAGCCTGGAAGGTGCGCTTCATCTCCGCGGCCGACCTCGTGATAGCCCTCGACAGATGAGCTACAATGTGTCCCCTGGACACGATGCGTTGGTGGTGCGGCATAACTCGAAAGCCGGTGCGCGGCACCAGCGGCGCAGCGGCAGGGGCGCATGAAGGAAGTGATGCATCGCACAGTGGCGATGCCGAAACTGCTGATCGTCGACGAAATCGGCTACCTGCCGTTCGGTCGGGAGCAGGCGAACCTGTTCTTCCAGGTCGTGGCGCGACGATACGAAAAGGGCTCCATGATCCTGACCTCGAACCTAGCATTCGGCAGTTGGGATGAAGCGTTTGCCGGAGACGCGGTGCTCACCGCGGCGATGCTGGATCGCATCCTCCATCATGCCGCCGTGGTGCAGATCGCCGGCGAAAGCTACCGTCTCAAGGACAAGCGTCGTGCCGGAATTATGGCTCGACCACAGCCAACGTCCGGGCCGAGGGCAACCAACTGAAACAAGCATAGGTGAGAATCGAAGCGTGGGTCAGTTCCAAGTTGCCGATCCGGCGCCAAGGTGGGTCAGTTCCAAACTGCCGTTGACACTGTTCCATTCGTCGGTCGGATAGTAGTCGGCGGGTGGCCTGAGCGGCCGGCGACGGATCATCGCATTGTCTCCAAGGCGGCGTCTCGCTTGCCTAAGTTATTAGCAGCGATGATGCACCCTCGGCCTACCATATGCACGCCCCGGTCGGCACGTTACCGGCCTGTGCGACGTTTGCTCAGCAGCCGCCGCAGCCACCTCTGTACCCACTTCTGGAATTTAAATAGGACTGACTGACGATCTCGTCACGGCCAGGGTCATCTCGGACGCGCTGCACACGAACCGCGTGGACCCGAGTTGGATGCTGAAGCGCATTGTTGACCAGGACCCGGTCGTGTGGATGGCTGAGGTATCAAGGGGCTGATGATCGGTGTGCTTCCGGCCATCGGCCCCCACCACCCTATCTATTGACCACACTGATCTTTGGCGCACGGCTAAACCCTCTACGGCAAACCGGCCGTGACCAGCTAACCGGCCTTCGGTGGCAGGAACGCCTCGAAAAGTGCATCGACCGTGCTCCGCCCCTCTTCCGGCGCCTTGATCGTCAGTGTCACCGCGTCGGTCTGCTCGTGCATCTCGAACGTCAGAAAAGCACAGCACGCCTGTTCCTGGCGCATCAGTTCCGCCACCTGCTGCACGGCCTGCCGGGCGTATCGAAGCCGTAGTGTGAGGTCGGCGCGGTCGTAGCCCCGCAGCGCATCGCGATTGAGCGTCGCGATCCAGGCCAAACGGTCGCGATGATCACCGGCCGTCAAAGTGCAGGCTATCGGTTGCTGCTCTGCTGCCACGGCCTCATCCTCTCTGTTTGACCACCCATCTCCGGGCGGCAACTGCGCACCAAATGGCTTCCACTATGCCAAAAGGCCACGCGCCTTGGACAAAACCATAGAGCGATCCCAGCGCACACGACCCAGCGAAGGCGAGAATGAACCAGTGGCTGCGATCTTCAAGGGCGTAACACACCAGCATCGCTGTCACGGCAAACAGCCCGAACGCAGTGAGCTCATCCATTGCCCGCCGTTGTCACTGTCGCCTGCCCGCGCCCATCGCATCCGCGTTGGCAGGATTGGGCCGATCCGATCCTGATGTCTACCTGATCGCCAGCCGGTCAGGCGTGAGCAGCGTGGTCAGATCACGACGCATCAGTGTGACCGGACCCCTGCCTCGACGCTGGATGGCTTCCACAGTGTTCCATCCGGCTCGCGCATACACGCGCTCTGCATTTGCGGTGTGGAGCCACACGGTGCCGGCACCAGCAGATCGACACGCCACCTCGACAGCTTGGATTAGGTGGATGACGTGACCTCGGCCACGCGCTTCTGGGATGACGAACACACCGGCTAGCCAAGGGGTCAGATTGGGCCGCTCGTCCAGATCATGAGCGACCAGACTGGCGGTTCCCACCGGTTGATCATCAACCAGCAATACGAAGGTCTGTGGCGGCCCAGATGAGCACACCGATGCAGCCACGGCATCACGGGTTGCTTCGAACGAGTTACCAGCGTCCAGGTGCCACTCATCCCAAAGCCACTGGGCAACCATCGGCACAAGGTCGGGTCTGTCAGCTACCCGGACAGTCTCCTTCACGGGCCAATCCTGTCCTTCTCGGTTCGCTTGCAGCCGAATCCCAGCCTACCAATGTCCTGCCCCGGCAAGCCAGTCGGCCCGTATAGCCACTATCGCCACAGGTGACGGGACTGTGTTTCACCATTATCGCCGGTTGCTGTTTCCACTCGCTCCAACCGCGACGCGCTGGGCGTCTCCAGTTGGAAGTGCGATGGACGCTTCAGATTGTGGTCAGCTCCGCAGCTTGAGATGGCCCGCGCGGAGGGACAGCATTTGCCCGCCTTCTGGCTCGCAGCGCTAGACCGGCGGGCAGCATCGTCAGCATGACATCACCGGGCGTCATATCGTCCCGCTGGCCGTCCACGACAGTCGAGCACGAACGCAGCGCAGCCGGTGCGTGCCGATGCGAGCCTGCGGTCTTACGATGCGATGCGGAGCGTCGTTGCTCCGCATGCCACATCGTCAGGTTACGGCGACCCCCAGTTCGGGGGTGAGGTGCTTGCCACGGGTTTCCGGGCCAAGCGACATCGCGATGATAAAGCTGATCGTCCCGGCAAAGGTGCCAATGGCCATCGGGATGGCAAAGCCGAGGCCCCAGTTGGCGGCGAAGTAGGCGATGATCGGTGCCGTTAGGCCGCCAAAAATTGCGCCTTGGTGATAGCAGAACCCGGCGGCCGTGGCGCGCACCTCCGTTGGGAAGCGTTCGGACAGGTAGCTCGGGTTGAGCGCATACATGCCGCCGCCACCAAACATGCCTTGCAGACCGAAGAACACCACGATCATCCCGTAGTCGGTGGTGAACAGATAGAGCGGCGTCACGATCAGGCAGCCGATCGCCGGCAAGATCAGTGCCCAACGCCGTCCAAGTTTATCGGCGACCCAGCCCCACACGAAACCGGAGAGGAAGAACAAAACGCTTTGCACCATCACCGGCAACGCCACCATGCTCGGACTATAACCGAGGTCCTTTTGCAGATGGGTTGGGAACAGGGACCCGATCGAATAGGCGACGATGAAGCCGCTCGCCATCCACCAGCAGGCGTTCAGCGTGTTCGCGAGCACGTCGCGTTTGAAGATGGCGAACAAAGGTGCCCGCACTTCGCTCCGTCGTTCGCGTTGGATCGCGCGGTTCTGCGTCCACAGTTCCGGCTCTTTGACGTACTGACGAATATAGACGACGGCCAGTGCTGGCAGCACGCCGATGATCAACAGACCACGCCAGCCAATGGAATTGTACAACAGGGCATACGCGACACTGGAGAGCAGGCCGCCAATGCCCCATGACGCTTGTAGGATGCCCGCCATAAGGCCGCGCGACCGCTGAGGCCATGTCTCCATCGCCAGGGCCGCGCCACATGGCCATTCGGCCCCCATGCCGATCCCGAGTAAGGCGCGGAACAGGAACAGCAAACCGAAGGTCGGCGAGAAACCGGCCAGCAGGTTGCAGATCGAGTACCAGAGGATCGAGATCATCAGTGGCTTCTTGCGACCGATGCGGTCGGACAGCCAGCCAGACGCCGTCGCGCCAGCCAAGCGCAACCAGAGCGTGATGGTGAACACCGCCGTGACAGCGGTTAGCGGCACGTTAAATTCTTTGGCGATCGGCAGCATGATCAGCAGGAAGATCGAGAAGTCGAACGCATCCAACGTCCAGCCCAGCCATGCGGCGATCCAGGCGTGCCATTGTTCTTTGGTAGGCTCTTTCCACCAGGGGACGATCGTTGATGCGGTTGCCGACATCGCCTTGTCCTTCTCGTTGTATGAAGCCTCGCCGTCTACATACTTGATATGCAATTGGCGTGAATGCTCACACGGAAACTTGAGAAACTTCGGCTTGCATCCGTCGCTTGATTGGGCCTACGCCGCCTTAGCTGGCTCCGCGAGGCTGGTCTTCCGACGGCTTCGGAGGGAAGCAGCGCACTCTATCGTTCCTGCAAAGTAAGGTTTGATTTGTCGGTCGTTCGCGCCCGCGTACCGTTTCGCTAGCGCTGCGCCCAGCGTGGGCGGCGGGCGTGGCTAGCGCTGTTTCGTAATCAACCACCACCACGCGGGAAGAGCGATGGAAATCCCAGCAGGGCAAAGGGCGAGTGAACGCGTCATTCGAAGCGACGCGACCATCCTGACCGTCCACCCACATCCGGCAGGTGGTCAGCCCGACCTGAGCACTGTAGTCAGGTCACGACGCATCAGTGTGACCGGACGGTTGCCTTGACGCTGGATGGCTTCAACGCCGTGCCATCCAGCCCGTGCTGTACACGCGCTCTGCATTTTGCGGTGTGGAGGCCACACGGTGTCGATACCGGCAGATCGACACGCCGCCTCGACAGCTTGGATTAGATAGATGACCTGACCTCGAACACGCGCTTCTGGGATGACGAACACACCGGCTATCCAAGGGGTCAGATTGGACCGCTCGACCAAATCGTGCGCGACCAAACTCGCGGTTCCGATCGGTTGATCATCAACCAGCAATACGAAGGTCTGTGGCGGCGCAGATGAGGACACCGATGCAGCCACGGCATCACGGGTCGCTTCAAACGAGTCACCAGCGGTTCGCTTGTTCAGCCGAAACCCAGCCTGCCAATGTCCTGCCCCGGCAAAGCCAGTCGGCCCGTATCGCCACTGATCACGTGGTGTAGGTGGGTCAGTGGGTCGCCATCTCCAGGACGCTGGTCGGGGTTCCCTTCTCGCATTGCGCCGGTGAAGGGACCAAGCGACGGCGCAAAAATACTATATCATTTGCAAGATCGCTTCTGCCATCCTCTCATAGACCATATTGGCCTCTTCAATGTTGACCTTTGATACCGTATTCTTTCCCGTTCTGCATGCGCTTCCCAACGCGCCCCAAACCATCCACCGTCCGTTTCAGCCAATTCGAAGATTGGCTTGGAGAACTTTTGGGAAACCGGGATCAGTCCGCTGAAGTTTTGAACTCCAGCAAGATGATATGGTGCGTCATACGATACCAACTCTTTAAATTTGCTCTCATCCACAATCATGTGGATTCCTTGCGGTGTCGGCACGAGTTTGCTGGAAACAATGCCCTTAATCTTGTTGAGCCATTCCGTATATGCTTTGGACATACTTTTCTGATCGGTGTCATCTTGCCGATCTTCTACGGTATAAATTCTGTAGTTCTGGGAAATGAACCCAAGCATCTTTGGATTGCCAGCCGGCAATGAGTCAAAGGCACCATCCTTGAACGTTTCTATTTCTCTGACCCAACGAGGGAAAACATTGCTCAGAGAATCGATGGCTTGATAGCAGTAAAAATCTGGGGAAATCGGTATGATGAAAAAATCGGAACTCATGAGTATGCAGTGATTCGTCGCTGAAACGCTTGGACTTATATCGACTAGGACAATGTCTATCCCATTATCTTGCGCGACTTTACGAACCAATTTATTGAACGAGCTTACGAACTGCCGCAGCACTGGTATCGTGCTACTGCTTGTGAGCGCGGTCGCAATCTGCGTGTCGATTTCAGAAAATCAGATATTCCCTGCAAGGATGAACAGATTCGGATTTTGCGTCCTGGCGATCGGCGTCTTACCTACATGAAGCGAAGCTCCGGGCATTGCGAACACAGGGGCCAAACTGCTAAAAATGTCCGTGTTCTGCTTGCTATCGATAGAAAGCGAAAAGTGAATTGTAATCTTCAAGGCCAAGCGTCAGGCCGGTTAGATTGCACTGTGGATCGGCATCCACGATCAGCACTTTTCTTCCTAGCCGAGCCAGCTTCCAGCCCAGATGAAAGGTCGTGGTTGTTTTGCTTACGCCTCCCTTGTGATTGAAAAGTGAGATCACCTTAGCCATTGTCTTCCCCCGCCAGAATCGGCCGAACGTACCTCCGCGAGCGTGCCGGCCGAGGCATTGGCCGTCAATCACCTGGACGGCGCGTCTATCCGCGACATCGCCATATGTCTGAGGTGCTAGAAGATCAGGTCGCGACTGTCCTAGCCTATTATGAAGATGTGACCTGACGAATGAGGTTGAGTGGGTCGGTTAATCAGGCAACGGTTGCGCGTCACGCAGTTGCTGGACAAAGCTGCGGCTGAGCCAGAAGACCTTGAAGGGAAGATTTGAAGCCGGAAATCTGACCATCGAAAAATCAATAGCAATGGTCGATCAAGCTTCTGAAATGAGATGACGATTGTTCGTGTCTCGCCTGCCGGTATGTACGATCTGAACTGCGCGGAGTTCAGCCATCGCAAATGATCCCGGAACATGGTCGCATCTCCGGTTCGCATCATCACCTGCAAGCGGAAGCTTGGTGGCGGGGAGGGTCGGACTCTCAAGCTTTTCAGGAACACAGGCGTCTTGTCAGCGACGAAGGTCACGGCCACGGCATCTCAGTCTATCGCGGTCCCAGCCTCATAGTCCAGGTAGATCGCTGGCCGTCCTCTCGACAGATTGAGGAAGAGGTTTACGAGGCCGACGATCATCCCGACCCATGCCGCCGCTACTGCTGTCATACCTGTGCCCCCGCAAGTGGTATTAGGGGGGCCTACCACGGTTCGCGCGCAGTTTCCTTGGCCACATGGGCGATGTCACCCAGGCCAGCACGCCGCATCAGCACGAAGCCAGGCGTAGCAGATGATCCGCCGTGACCCGCGCCACTAACTCGTCGGCCTGCCTGAAGCGCTTCCTGCCATCGAAGTTCGACAGGAAGGCAAGCGCTTGGCGCACATCATCGAAGCCATCGGGGCGAAGATCGTCGGGCATGGCGCGACCATGTCCGAGGAACAACGAGAACAAGCTTGATGCGGTGCCGTATCAGGCAGCTATCTGCGCCGCCGTCTGCGCGCGGCGAGTTGTGCTGTGGCTTTCGCTAAGCCAGTTTGAGAACGAGTTGGAGTGAGTCGAAAGTTCGTTGGCTAAGAGCGCCGCGCTCCCAATCTGCGGGTCCCCATGCAATGAGAATGGCGTTGCGGTCACCCGAAATTCGCCGCCTAGCTCTTGTGCGCCCCGACAAGACGCCCTTCAGCGCACTATCGGGATTGCCAGCCGCCCGTTCGAGGGCTGCAAGTTCCATGGCATTGGCCCCAGTGACGGCAGCCATTGGCCTCCACAACGCGTCGCGTTCTTGCGGAGCGGATGCAGGCCAGAAGCTTGCGGGACTTGGTTATGCGTACGACGTCGTATGACTTCTTGTGACGGATAGGCTGCATGCATCGACATAGACTTCGTCCCGCTCTTCGCGCGTCAGGTTCGTGAACTCAGGGGCCGCGTGCGTGGGGAGGGACGTGTGCCCCGCGTCTGTTGGGATGGACCGTGGATCGACAAAACACCTGACGCCAATTTTGGCATGGACCCCGTGCAGACGGGGATAGTCGGTGCCAAATAGACGTGGAGGAGATGCTCTAGAGTGTGTACCCCGTGTGCGCGACGACGGTGCTTACCTATAGGTCGCCGACCTCTCCGCCGAGATTGGTTCGACGTTGTTCATAAGTCGCTCCCGCCGACTGGCGCCGAGAACCTGCATGCCACGGTCATTGCTATGATGCGGCCGACCGCATCCATAACCATCTGTTTTCGGGTACGGCCGGCAACCTGGGAGGGCAGCGCCGGCTGAGCGGCACACCCTGCGGATCGGTGAGCGCTGGCTGATGCGGATATAGAGGTGCCGGCGGAAATGGGTCGCTTGTCCAGTGCTGACCATCCTGACCGAGTGCCGTGGCCAGGGTGGTCGAGGTGGTCGTGTTGAAAGTTGAGTTTGCTACATCAGCCGATCCCGTGCGCGCGTTTGTCCATAGCCGTGGAGCAATGCGTCCGGTCGCTTCTACAACGCATACAGCAGCCCGTCTGGGCCGTAACAGTATCCAGCCGGCGGCGGTGGGGAGGCCGGAGGCGGTGGATAGCAGACCGGCGAAGGTGCGGCTGACGCTGGTAGCAAGGCTCCACCGACAGCACCTAACCCAAGGCCGAGCGCAAGGCCGCCGCCGATGACAGGTCCACGAAAGTGGTCGTGAAAGCGGCCGTGATCATGAAAGCGCCCGCCATGAAAGCCCTCGTGAAATCCACCGCCGCGAAATGCCTCGTGAAAGTGTTCGCCACCGTGAAAGCCGCCACCACCGTGAAAGGCCCCAGCACCGCCATGGAAGCCGCCGCCGTGGCCGGTGGCATTGGCCGGAGATACCACAGCGCCTATCAAGAGGGCTGCGGAGACTGCCGCTACGACAACTCTGGTCATCAGGTGACCCCAAAATTTATAGTTATGCACCTCCTGGTACGGGACAATTGGTGCGGTCTTCACGACCGTGATGACGGTGGTTCATCAATGTCGCGCCTTGTTCGGCATGTTGGCGGTTCTCCGAGTTCGAGTGCAGCGATGATTTCGCGATCCGGTGATGGGCGAGCGATGCCCGACTCTGTACGCCGGCTGCGGCATGGCTTTGCGAGATGTTCGGGACTGGTCGGCGCGTCGCAGAAGTGATGGCGTGAGGTCAGCTTCGCCGGCATGGCAGGCGGTGCCACGCGGCATTGGTGCTAGTGTCGCACCAGGACAGCGGGAGATGGAGAACGTGCTGCGCCGTCTTTACCCAGCCCGAGGACCGACCCTGGCGATGTTGGCCGGCGATGCTGTAAGCGCAGGCAAACGTCGGCCCGTAATGAATGGACGCGGCCCAAACTGCATGGCCCAATCCTCCCGCCAGAAAGGTGCCGAATCAGCGGACGAATGCTGGATACTACCAACCGGTTCCGATAGCGGACAGGGGAGCCTGACTTGGACCGTCTCGGTCCCTGAACCGAGGGGAACCTCGGTCCAGTAGGCTCTAATCGATGTTCTGATCCAGGCCGGAAGCCGCCGGCTCAGTTCCGCAATCGGAGATGGCCTGCGCAGAGCGAAAGCATCTGTCCTGCCTCTGACTCGCAGCGATAGACTGGCAGGCCACATTCGCGGCAGTGATCATCAAGGCAGGCGCGGATCGTCAGGCGCAGTGGCGGCGAGGCTGGGACGACCACCCATGCATCGGTGCCATCGGCGATTGGTGCAGCCATGTTCGACCGCTCCGACTTCGAGAAGGGGCCAGGCAAACAGCCCGGCTCAAGGTGCAGAACGAAGGAAACTGATAGGCACTAGCAGGTTCCAGCAGCGATTCGCGACCCCGGCTCGGCCATGGATGGCAAATTGCTGCGAGTTAGGCCGAAGCTTAGGTCAGCGGTGCCGAGTGGAACGCCTATGAATGTTGAGGCGTCATACAAAACTCTATCATTGACGTTGGGCCACGGCGCAGCCTTGAATAGCCAAAGCGGATGTTAGAGGCGAAGGGGGATCGCAATGCACCGTCGCGCATTTATAGCGGCCGCCGCTGTCGTTCCGGTAATCGGACGGTTGGGTTCGAAGACCAATTCTGCGCAGGCTGCGGAACCGAACCCCGCCTTTGTATGGCGGCGATTCGAAATCACGACTAAGATCAGATTGCAGAATTCGTCGGGCCAAGCACAACTTTGGTTGCCTCTGGCGCAGACCGTAGCCGGCTACCAAACTGCGCTCGATCTGGACTGGCAGGGCAACGGCCGAACCGAACTGGTACGCGATCCGAAGTATGGTGCGCAGATTTTGCGCATTACCTGGGACGATAGCGCGACCTCGCAGCACATCGAGGTCAGGCAGAATGTCGCCACCTGCGACCGAGTTGCGCTGCCGATGGTGCCAATCAGCCAAGCCGAGCGACAATTTTGGATGGCCCCAACAGAAAGCACCCCGACGGACGGTATCGTGCGCAATGCTGTCGAACGTATTGTGTCTGGTCGCACCGACCCGCGTGATCGGTTGCGCGCAATCTATGATTGGGTTGTGGACACGACTTGGCGCAACCCTGACACTCCTGGCTGCGGCGTGGGTGATATTAGAGCAATGCTGGAGGCGGGCAGCTTTG
Organism: uncultured Alphaproteobacteria bacterium; assembly: GCA_963758595.1. Classification (GTDB taxonomy): domain Bacteria; phylum Pseudomonadota; class Alphaproteobacteria; order Acetobacterales; family Acetobacteraceae; genus JAMXLO01. The sequence continues at coordinate 149,360 of CAVWWB010000011.1, read as the reverse complement.
GCGGAAAGTGTGTCGATATTAATGGCCTAATGGTCGGATTAACACGGGCGGCGGGCATCCCCGCACGGGACATCTACGGCATCCGCGTAGCCGACTCCCGTTTGTATCCCTCGCTCGGAAAGAGCGGTGACATTAGCAACGCGCAGCACTGCCGCGCGGAGGCTTATTTGGAAGGTGCCGGCTGGTTCCCTCTCGATCCTGCCGACGTACGTAAGGTCATTTTGGAGCAGAGACTAACGGTGGACAGCCCTGAAGCTCGTGAATTACGGGAGCGCTTATTTGGCCGCTGGGAGATGAACTGGGTCGGATACAATAGTGCCACCGACATTGAGTTACCCGGTGCCGGTTCGCAGCGTCCAAACTTTTCTTTCCTGATGTATCCTTGCGCTTTCACCACGGCGGGCCAACCAAATGCCTTGGACCCAGCGCGCTTCCATTACGAAATCACGTCTCGGGAGACGTGAAGCCGTATTCCTTGTGCCGCTCTGCGCTCACGTTCTGTTGAAGAGGCCGCCCTCGAAAACTATGGGTAGTTTGTCGGGTGGGAAACGCCACCGGCTGGAATGCTGATCGTTCCCAGACGTGCCTAGTTGCGGAATCCAATGGAGGCAACATGCGCACGATTGTGTCACGACGAAAACTCGGATTTGGCGCGCTCGGAGCAACCTTGGTCGGCTCCGGGACCGCTGTCGCTGACGACGGACCAAACAGGCGGCAGCTACCGTGGACGTTTGCGCCGGTTCCTGTGGCCGCCGGACCCGGCAGCTTCCTTCATGTCTTTGGCGGCCCCGGGCCGACAACTCCACAATCAGCAACTTCAAGGGTTCCATAGGGAGTGCGCTGATCAATGGCAACGTGACCCGGACCAACATCAAGACCGTCAACAGGACTACTTCCCGTTCATCAATGCCAACATGCGGTTTATGACGGGAATGTTTAAGGGGACGGACGGGCAAGAGCATCCCGGCACGTTTGCGTTTGTCTGAGTGGACGTGTACCTGCCCGGTTCGGGCGGCGCGCAAATCCACGATCTGAACCCAAGCCAGTTCCCGCCGGTTGGCTTGTTCTGGACGGTTCCGATTCCGGTTGGTGGCGTCTAGATCGATCTCGACAATGGTAACGCATCAATGCGTGCATCGAAGGCGCCGATCTTTGACTACGCCACCTTCCAAAACGCGACGGCCATAGGCAGCAACCCGCCACCGGTTCCCGGCTGGGTGTCTTTCGAAGTGGTCTGGAGGGGCGGAGCGGCGAGCATGCCCATCAATAGCACTGATCCGACGAAGGGCATCTTCTCCGGTATCTTCGCGCAAGCCCCCGCGCAGATGGAGTGGGAGGCTGCGGCAGGTGAATTCACCTTCCAGTCGGACCCACTGGAAACCTCGCAGAGTACGTTTGCCGAAATCGGGCAGGAGACCAACGGCTCTTACCTGACCGCTTAAACTTCAGAGCGGCCCGCTAGGCCCAGCGGGCTGCTTCCTTCGTGCCTTAGTGTCCGTCCGGCGACTTCGCAATTCATTTGAATCGGTTAGCGGCTGGCAGATTGAGCGCTTGATCCGGCTCGATCGGGTCTGATTCGCTGTGTGGCACCCAATCGCGAGGTGCCCCGGTGTGGACGACTGAGAACCGCCATCGCTATGACCGCGACAAGCTGCGTTACCCGAGCGATCTTACCGATGCGGAGTGGCACTTGATCAAGCCATTGATCCCGGCCGCCAAGCGGGGGGGTGGCAAGCGCACGACAAACATGCGCGAGGTGATCAATGGCATGATGTATGTGCTGAGCACCGGCTGCCAGTGGCGCTACATCCCAAAGAACCTGCCACCGCGTAGCACGGTGAACGGCTATTTCTGCCTGTGGGGTTGGGACGGCACGTTGGAGAAGATCCATCACGCGCTCTACGTCAAATGCCGCGAACAAGCTGGACGTGAGGCTAGTCCCACGGCCTGCGTCATCGATAGCCAGAGTGTGAAAAGCGCAGAAAAAGGGGCTCTGGCATCGACCCGCATGGCTTCGATGCCGGCAAGCTGATCAAGGGAAAGAAGCGCCACGTTCTCGTCGATACGTTGGGCCTGGTGCTGCACGCGCTGGTGATCTCCGCCGACGTTCAGGACCGCGACGCGGGTGCCCTGTTGTTGTCCACTCTGTTTGGGCAGTTCCCGTTCTTGCGCAAGCTGTTCGCCGACAGCGCCTATACAGGATCGGTCTTCCGGGATGGCGCTGCCAAGGCGATGCGCAGCCTGGCCGTCGAAATCATCAAGCGAAGCGATCGTGCCAAGGGCTTCGTCGTCGAACCCAAACGCTGGATCGTCGAACGCTCCATCGCATGGCTCAATCGATGTCGCCGCCTTGCCAAAGATTGGGAAAATCGCAATCACAATGCACTCGCCTTCCTCCGCCTCGCTTCAATCCGCCTCATGCTCAGAAGGCTCTGTAATCCCTCATAAGGTCTTCGGACGGACTCTCAGCAATGGTCGTGACTGACTGACCGCAGAGCAGGCAGAGCGTTGTGGTGGAAACTGTAAGCGGCAGTTTCATCGTCGCTCGTCAGAGGTCTCGTCACCGATGCAGTCGCCACTGCACAGGGCGAACACTGCAATCCTGCTGCACGCAGGCTGTCCACGAGATGCTCGGCGCAGATGCTGGCGAGGAGCAGGTCCGCATCCCGAGGTAATGGGCCGGCGCTGACGATCGACTTACGCAGGACATTCGCTATTTCGTCGTCTCGAAGCTCCTCATAGGGCTGGTGGAACAGCATCAGAGGAGGATAGGGAAAACCGGCGTGAAGGACAAGTGGTGAACACTGCTGCGCTCTGGTCGTTATTATGTGGCCCGCGGCGACCCAGCATACGGCGGATTTGACTGTGTGGCATTCGCTCGCAGTAGCTCACTGACGTCCACGAGGGGAGCAGTCGATCGGCCGATTGCGCCAACCTCGCGTTCGATGTCCTATGGGCAGTCGCACAGCGGGATGGAGATTGTCGACAATGGCCGCCACGGAGTTCGGCCTCTTCGAGATCATGCGCACCACGCGCTCGATGCGTCGTCTCAGACCGATCCAGTACCGGATAACTTGCGTCAGCAAGATACTTGAATTGGAACCTACGCAGCAAATGGCGGCAATATGCAGTCATGGCAATTCCTGGTGGTCCGCGATCAAAAGGTCAAAGAAGCCGCAGGGGCGTGGTATCGCAAGGCGTGGCATGAAGTGGTGGCGCCGCGCTTCCGATCGAGCGAACCGGGCCCGGCATGACGGCAGAGCGGTTCGGCCGGATGCTGGCTGCGGCCGAATACCTCGCCGATCATATTCACGAGGCGCTGTGTGGATCGTGCCCTGCCTTGCAGTTCCGCGTCAGCCCGGCTCCGGGTCGTCGATCTTTCCAGCAGTGCAGACATGATACTGGCGACGCGAGCCTTAGGGCTGGGCACCACGCTGACGACCCTCTATCTCATCCACGAGAAGGAGGCGGAGGCGGCGATGGGTATACCCGGTACCCACCACTCGTATGCCATCCTCCCTATCGGGTATCCGCTTTTCAATTTGGCCCTCTGCGTCGTTCACCCCTTTCGAGGTCGTGTATGCCAACCGTTGGTGCGCCCCTCGGACAGCGGCGTAGCGTTCCGCTGCATTGGCTGTTACCCTTTTACCAGCGGCATAACTTTGGCGACCGCGAGCCCGCACCTTCTACCGGCGGCCGTTTCCATCAATGGAGGAAATGGACGAAGCCATGATCGAGCGCTGCAATGGCGCCGTCCAGCGAGAGGATGAGGTCTGGCATCTCGGCGACTTTGCAGTTCGCCAATGAGTTGAACGCGTAGAGCCCTTGCTCGGCGCGCTGAATGGACACCAGCACCTCATTGTCGGCAACATTGATGTATGATGCGGTCACTCGAATGCGATGAATCGCACAGCGTGCAGGCATATCCAGAATGACATCGATGGCATGCGGCTCGTGCTGTCCATTACCCATTCCGCACTTGACGCGATATGGGGAAAAGCGACAATAAATCTTGATGGGCACAGCCATGGCAGATTGGGGCCGCTCCGTCGCCAGTACCAGGTAGGCGCAGACGTATGTGATTATCGGCCGGTGAAGCTGGCCGACCTAATGTCCAGGGAGAAATCACGTCGCGATAACGCATTGGATGTGATACGGCGGCCGACCCAATCCGCCGATTTCTGCATCGGCACCAGGGCTAACGGCTAGCCCGGCTTCCCTCCGATTGTTCTGCGCCGGAGCGCTGTACCTACCTCTTCAATGCCTGCGTGCGATCTGCAAGAGCGGCGTCAAGGTCGTAGATCGACTCGTCAGTTCGCTGCACCATATGACCGTAGTTCATCCCATGGTGTACCTGATAGCGGGCGAACGCTTCGGGATCGTCCACCTCGATCAGGACGTAGCCTCCTCAAGCAGTCCCAGGTCTCTTGAGATCGCGGACACCTGCCTCGACCCCCCCCCAGTTGCCACTGTTCGTGAAAGTCTGAAGGGGAACAGTCCAGGCTCGATCGAACTTCGATTTGGCCGCACTGCGATACTCGAATTTTCGGATGCTACTGCTCTGCCATGACGACTACCCTGTATCTTCTTGTACCAAGCATATGACTTGTTCCGCACAGCTTCAATGGATTCCGCTTGCAGACGCCGAATTGTTCTGCTGGGAAGCCCGTGACCAAGCGACCGAAGCAGTAGGACGGCGGCCGGCCGTCACGCTGAGCAGACCCGTGTGAAGCAGGCCCAGTAGGTGTGTAGGACGCGATACGGGTAACTTGTTAGTCACTGAACATAGGTGGAAGCGCAAAACCGATCCCGCCCGATCTGATGTTGCGGGAATATCCAACGTCTGATTGGTGGTGGGCGATTGTCGCCCCTCCCGGTCGATGGCTGACATCGACTGAGTCGCGTTCATATACCACTGTTGCACGCGATAGTCAGCATGTGTAAGACACACTGAAAGCCATCAATGCACCGCAACCGGCACATCGGCGACACTTGCGAGCAAGTCCCAGATTACCTTGGCGCGCGCCGAAGTCATACTGCCTTCGGTGATAGCCATCCGACCGCCCGCCAACATATCTGCCTGAGCGTCGTTGGCGACCCTAACTACAAAGTAGTGAAGTGCTGCACGCTCTGTGGCTTTCCGCATAACATCCTCACCCGGCGGCAAGACCACAAATGAATTGTCGGGAGACACACAGACTATAACATCTGCCGCCGCCAGTGCTCCCACGAAATCGTTGCAGTCCACCTGCGTCATGTCGCGTTCGGGGCCATCGTCCAACGACGGCAACCGTCAAAGTCGAAGAGGTCTTCCATGGTATCTAATTGGCACTTGCCCGGTCGGTTTCAATCTGGCCACACCGTCCCGATACGATGGAATCACGAGAGAAGCATTTTGTAAAATAGACCAGACACCATGCGGCTATAACCATGGCGCAGCACAGAACCGGTGCGTTGTCCACGATGCTTGGTAAGCCTAGGCAGGGCGTTGCCGATGCATCCGGAGTCAAACACGCGTGGCACTCTGCGCCATTCTCTGCTTTCGCTCGCGGCTGGGCCAAGTGCCACAGACCTGCGCAGCTTCGCAACGGCTGGGTGGGACCTCAGGCAGACGACGCGAGGACAGCCTTGGCGGTGCCGTCAGTGAATTAGCGGGTGACCGACCTCGGACAGGCGGCGGAGCATGTGCGCCAATTACGCTTCGCTCTGGCGCGTTTTCATGAAGCTCGCCTTGTGGCGCCTGCCAGCGGTCTTCCATGTTTGCTGATTGCCTTCTCATCGTTTGCCCCTGCGATATGGACGCCAACGTTCACGGCCGACTGGTCCGGAGCGCCCGCTCACAAACTTCGGAATCAATGTCGCAAGAGTGGTGTGGCGCAATTGGTCAGCGGAGGTGGAGGCGGAAACCGATCCCTTTCGACCTGATGGTGCGTTCAAGTCTGAATGGTTTCTGATCCGGCTCGGACCGGGGCAGAATTGGTTCGGTGACGCATCACCCCATCACGCCGTGGCCAGCCGCTCGATCCCTTAACGAAAATCCGCGCGCCTCTCTTCATAAGTCTTGATGACGATCGATGCAGACGGATTGGTTCTTGCGATGATCGCAAGCGGCATCACCAACGCCCCATCCGATGCCGTAGTCGCGCAGATTGAAGAACGGCGGCGAGATGACGCAGAATTGGATCGATTCCGTGCAGTGCGGGCAGGAACGGAAGGCAATCGCCGTGAATGATAGCGCGCATACCACCGCCTTCGTAGCGGGCTTGGCGATAATGCTGAGCAATAGCGACGTGGTCGCCCTGTTGGTTTTGGCGGCTGGTAACGTGTGGCGCAGACCCGACAATGCGGCAAGGCGGAACCCTGACGAAACTGGCGAATCGGAGATCGTTTTGGGAAGTTTCGTCAGGTTGGCTTCTATTGGCAGAGGCAAATCGTTCCGGATAGCCCAAATTCGACTTCGCAGCGGTTCATGCCCCACTTCGGGCCACTTTGAATTCAGACTCTGCATGACCGTCCGCATCGGTTGGTCTTCACGCTCACGATGTTGACGCGCGTCCCGTAGCTGCCACTCGATGTCGAGGTTATGACCGTCCTCATACTCCTGACAACAGCGACGGTTTATCCGCACACCTTTAGGGCAGCGTTCCCGCTGCCGGCCTCCGCGCCACCAGCAAGATGCTCGCGCAGGCTGACGAGGGCGTTGGAACGCATCAACGAGCGTCGATTTCGGACCAGGATGTGGAGGTCACTTGAGCCACATTCCATTGGAAGGTGGTCCGCCATCATGAGGGTGGACGGCTCCGTGCTGGAAACCGCCACCGCACCCTCGCTAGCCTGATTGGCTGGCTGAGTTCGGCGCTTCGCTGCCGAAGGTCTTGTTGTCCAGCCAAAGATATGATTCTGCCATAGCACCTGCAATGGGGCGATTGACGTGTGGCAGGACTATCATCCTGGTGCGGAACGCTTCCACTCAACAGATCGAGGCGAAGTTCTCTGAAGCGGCTCCTGGTATTGCGGCCACGTGCTACCGGACCAGTTGTGCACCACTGCTGTTCCGGTGTGGTCGGCAAGCATCCTGCTCCCGACCACGTGCGTTTTACTTTGTTCAGTTGGCAAGAGTTGCTACAGCGGCTGCATGGTCGCTGGCACGTGATGCCATCACCTGGGATACTGGAGCGCAACCCGACATAGCTACGTCAGGTCTCCGCCCCGGCATGGATTTGTCCCAAAAACCGGCTTCCCAGCACATAGTACAGGGTTACCCCGGTCCGCCAGCGAAGCCCGTCGTTGTCACCCGTCCTCGTGATCATCGAACTGCCAATCCACGCAGTACAGATCGGACCACAGCCGGTAAATGACTTAGTTCCCGGAAGTAGACTGCCATTATGCAGCACTCATCGAAGTGCGCGATCTGCGTCGGGTGTAGCAGGGCGATGACGGTTCAGATCACCGCCACCATCCTCGCCCACGCAGGGACGCCATCCCCCTGGTCCCGCTCCTGGGCCGCCTTATGCAATCGCTTCAGCCGCCGCTTCACATTCCATGATGATGATGTCACCGTTCGCGGGCTGGCCGGGCTCGGCATAGCCCAGGATGTACAAATCGTAGGCCGGCCTTCCCGCGACTTCGCCGACGCGCCATCGAATGGCATATGGCTGTTGGCAAACTGCACATAATTTGGGCCTTCCAAACCGTGACGTCCGCCGCGATCACCAACAGCTTGGCGGCCTCTACCCACGCCCGCAGCGCTTCCTCGCCGTGCGTCTGAATCTGCTTACGAATGTCGTCGAGCAGCGCGCCGATACGATTCAGCCCGGGAACATCTGCATCACGCAGAGTGGTCCTCATACCGGAACGTCCGCCGGCTGGCGGCGTCCAAGTTTGGTCATCCATGCGTTATTTCCCTGCTCGTTTGCCGTCCCTGCGCTCACGTAGGGAACCGGGCCGGTTAGCGTCAACCCGTTGCAGCGCGTCCGTTCCGTCGCCGGCGGGTGGCAGATCAAGTTCGGCGCGCAACTTTTCCATTTGCTCCAGCACACGCTGGATGTCGTCGCGCAGCTTTCCTGAATAGGCGCCTGCGAACGCCGGGTCATCGAGATATTCTTTGCTTTTGTTCATAGCATCAGTCAGAACGTCACTGATCATGATTGCCTCCAATTGGCTCGAAGCGTTTGCTGTAGACTGTTGTTGCGGGTTGGGCTCAGTCGCCCAGAGTGCGCTGCGGCTCCAGCCGGAGCGGAAGCCCGCATCGCCGTGCAGTAACCCAGTTTTGGGGTTCGGCGATTCTGCCTCCCCAGCCCTGATATCCGACTTCGTCGCCGTGGAGCCGAGAAGGGAACGTCTATCGACAGGAATGGCAAGTTGGTGCTGTGCGACACTGCTGTTTGTGCATGGGTACCAAGCCAACATATCTGCCGACGTACCTGCAAGGCTTCAGAGAACGATCATTTTCAGGGCAGAAGCAATGCCCCATCGTCAGGAATGAAAGCTACGACTAGCGGTCCGCGCATTACGATATCGTCCTGACGGCAAACAACCCAAAAGGGTCAAGGAAGATATTTTTAGAACGACAACTTGTCGCGGCCCCAGGATGATGGACATGGTGGGTCACTGGCAGCGTGGTAATCTTATCATGACGTTGGCATTTGCAGCCTTGCACCGAACTCTCCTGTACCGTGGTGAGGACACGGGTCTTCACGTCCTCGCCTTCACCGACGGCGAGGTCTTTATTAGTCGGCATCGACCAAAGCTGTACGACGCTGCCGCCCGCCCCATTCCGTCACGCGAGTTGCTTCCGGGGACTTACGTGAATCTGCGCTACAGCGAGCGTCAGCAATGTAAGCTTATGGAGGCGATCCAGCTTGTGCGGCTGCCGCCCGAGGAAGAGTCACCGTTCAGGCCCGTGCTGGATGACGGGCATCTGTGACGGCGGGATAGCGGATTGCCTTCGCAAGCCACCGCGCGCGATGGTCCATGCGCGTCTCACCGCTGTAGATGCCAAAGGTCATGTCAGTCTTGGCATGGCCGATGATGTCCTTGGCAACGCCGGGCGGACACTCAGCGGTTTCGAACAGATGCGCGACGGTCTTCCGTAGCGAATGAAAGACGTACCGGTCATCGAAGACCAGGTCGGACTTTAGGCGACCAAAACGCTTGCTGATGGGCTGGCTACGTTCGCCGTATTTGTTTCGCGCGTTGCTGCGGATGAGATACCCGTCTGCATCGGCGTTCGCTATCAACCGGTCCAGCAACCCAGCGATCTTGGGATGCACCAGCACATACCGGTCGCCTGCGGCTGTTTTATCGAACATTCGCATGAATTCGAATCCTAGTTTCTGGATCGACTCGAATATCCGTCGTCCGTAGCTGCGCTACGCCTTCAATTCGGGCGCCGCTGAAAGCCCCAATCATGATCGACGCAACCAGAGGCGCATCACCATTCTGCTCGGCGACGGTCCACAGCAGCACGACATCTTCTGGTCGGAACCGCTGCCGTATCTCCTCTTTCGTTTTCCGGCGGCGGGCCGGGTCCCGTACTCGGCGGCCGGCGAACGGGTTACGATCCTCCGGAACGTGTTGACGGGATTGCAGCCAGCGCCAGTAGTTCCTGAGTTCCCCGAGCTTGCGGTTCACGGTTTTCGCGCTCAGTCCGGTGTCGCCAGCAGGATTAATCAGGTCATCGATCCACGCCTGCACGTCTTTGGCCTCGATCTGCTCGATCGGCTTCCCCCCAGCTTTATCGAACTGCCGCAAGGTCGAGACGGCCTGATCGAGCGGCCGAGGTTTCAGACCCGAATCCGGCTTCCACTTGTCCAGGTGCTTCAGGAAGGGCGTTGCATGACCTGTGATCCGGTCGGTGATAGCAACTGCTGCGCTCCCGTTCGGCAGCAGCCGGAGCGCGGCGTGAGCATCATACCCAGCCTCGGGTACCTGCCGAGCATAGTCGATCCAGCGGTGCCCGTGCCTTTTCAATACGAAGGCGATGACATCGGTGATCCGCGTGATCTCGGCCTGCTCGGGGTCGGACGCACGTTCAGCCTTGTACCGCTCGGCAAGCTGCTCCGCCGTGATCTGTTCCAGCCGCTTGCCCGCGTCACGGGCTGCCTGGATACGTTCGCGGAAGGCGGCGATGATCGGTGCAGCTACACCAGCAGCGCGATGCTCGTCCGTCTCGCCCGTCGCCGCCTTGAGGATCGCTTGCCCCACAATGCCGCGCAGTTCGGGTGGCACTACTATGCGCACGAACCACCGATGCCGTTGTGGGATCAAGTACGGGTAGTGCGACCGGACCATGCCGTTTCCCTGCGTACGCGGGCAGGCTAGGCGTTGGTCCAGGTGTTGGTCAATTCGTTGGACAATCCAGCCGCTTTCGCGAGGCTTAATCCCTTGGATTGGCAGACTAAATGAGTTCTGGCGGAGAGGGAGGGATTCGAACCCTCGGTACCCGCAAGGGGTACAACGGTTTTCGAGACCGCCCCGATCGACCGCTCCGGCACCTCTCCGTTGATGCGCCACCTTATAGGAGTGGCGCGGACATCGGCAACACAGTTGCCCCTTCCTGGCTTTCGGCTGCCACTTGACTTCAAGGCCTGCATCCGCTCTGGAACCGGTGCTTGCCACTCAATCGGCGCGAGTGGGCGAGGCTCTGCGCCGCAGTTGCCTCGGCCGGAGACGGGAGGCTATAGGACCAACAACGCCGACGTAGCTCAGCGGTAGAGCAACTGATTCGTAATCAGTAGGTCCTCGGTTCAAGTCCGAGCGTCGGCACCGAATCTCCACGAAGAATCAAGGACTTATCATTCTAGCGTCCGCTCCGCAGTTTCCGGTTTCCAAAACGATTTCCGAAACTCTGATCAAGGTTGCGCGGTAAGGAAGCCGCGTGTTCTCAGTCCCGAACAACACCGAAGAGCAAACCGTCAGCAGGGACTGCCCTCTTGCCACGGGCACGGACGCGGTCACGCCGGAAGCGTGGAAAGCGCTGGCCGGAAGCGCGCTTGGCTACGCAATGGACGGCTTCGACCTGCTGATCCTTAGCTTCATACTGAGCGCCATCTCGGTCGAGCTTGGCCTCAACCCGGCGCAATCCGCGGCACTGGTCGCCGCCACCCTGATCGGCGCGGTCACCGGCGGCATCATCTTCGGCACGCTCTCCGACCGCCTCGGGCGGGTACGGGTTCTGACCTGGTCCATCGTCCTGTTCGCGATCTTCACCGGTCTCTGTGCTGTCGCCCGAGGCTACTGGGACCTGCTGATCTATCGCACGGTCGCAGGCATCGGGCTCGGTGGCGAGTTTGGCATCGGTATGGCGCTCGTGGCGGAGGCTTGGCCAGCGTCGAAGCGTGCCCGCGCGTCTTCCTATGTCGGGCTTGGCTGGCAAGCCGGCGTACTCGGGGCTGCGCTGGTGACACCCGCCCTGCTTCCGGTCATCGGCTGGCGCGGCATGTTCGCGATCGGTATTTTCCCGGCGATCGCCGCATGTTTGCTCCGCCGGGTGCTGAGTGAGCCCGAGCTGTTCGTCAGGAGCGCCTCGCGCCCGGAGCCCACGTCGTCGCTGCGCCGGCTCGTGATGGATCGAGAGACCGCCAAGCTGAGTATCGGAATTGCGATTCTCTGCTCGGTGCAGAACTTCGGCTATTACGGCGTGATGATCTGGTTGCCGAGTTATCTTTCGCAGCGGTTCGGCTATGGCCTGACGAAGTCCGCGGTTTGGACGTCCGTGACCATCGCCGGCATGGCGATCGGCATCTTCGTCTTCGGCGAGCTTGCCGATCGGGTCGGTCGACGCCCGGTCTTCGTCTTCTACATGCTGGGCGCCGCCGTCATGGTGGTCGTGTACTCAAGGCTCACCGGGTCTGTCGCGCTGCTCGTTGCGGGCGCCGTCATGGGCTTCTTCGTCAACGGCATGCTCGGCGGCTACGGCGCCCTGATCAGCGAGCTGTTCCCGACTGCAGCTCGTGCGACAGCGCAGAACGTGCTGTTCAATATCGGCCGCGCTGTTGGCGGGCTAGGACCGGTGGTGGTGGGCTCCCTCGCGCTGACGCATGGCTTCGACACTGCCATTGCGCTGCTCGCTCTCCTGTACCTCCTGGACCTCGCTGCCCTCCTGCTATTGATCCCGGAGCGCCGGAATGCGGAGCTGATTTGAGCGAACACAGCTGGATTGCCGGCGATGAAATGCAAAACCGCCCGGACAGAGATCTTCCGCCACGACCTGGCGCAGGACCGGGCCTTCTGGCGCGACTTTCTGCAGCGGCGCACCAGATCGCACGGCCTGCCGGCGCATAGTGCTGGTGGTTACCGAAACCGCCGGTTCGGGATTATCCGCAATGCGGCGTGGATCACCTTGTACCGGGCAAAATTCCCGTTTCCGCAGGTGGGCGTGTTCCTCCGCTGCACCGGGCTTGCCGGCGAGGCGTTCTTCATGCTGGCCGATCGCGCCCGTGCGGACATCGAGCCGCGGCTGCGCGCGGAAATCGGTCCGGAGGCGGTGCTGCAATGGGGCGCCTCCCATCATCCCGGAATGACGGATATCGCGGCTATTCTTGCCGCCCCGCTGCCCTGGAGCGACCGTGCCGCCGGGCAGCATATGGCATGGATGCTTCGGATCGGCGCGCTTTGGTGGGGTCGTTTCGCAATCTTGGCAGGCGGACCGGTGGCGGAAAATATCTGTCCCACAAAGCCGGAGAGGCAAGTTCCTGCGAAGACAGCGGACGGCGAGGGCGCTTGAGCCAATGTTTGCCGCCTCGCGCGCACCAGCAGACAGGCGGGCACCCAGAAATCTTCGGGGTCGCTCGCAGGAATCTTCAACCCGGTCAGCTCGCCGGATGCTGCGACCCTGCGACACGCGCCGGATTGCCAAAGGCAGTCACTCCGGCAGGGACGTCACGGGTCACCACGCTGCCCGCGCCGATGAGTGCGCTATCGCCGATGGAGACGCCCGGCAGGATAATCGCGCCCGCTCCAATCCACACGTTGCGCCCGATGCGGACCGGACGTCCAAACTCCAGTCCTGACGCTCGCAGGGCCGGGTCGCGTGGATGGTCGGCCGCAAGGATCTGCACCCCTGGCCCGATCTGTGTGTGGTCGCCGATAGTGACCTCCACGACGTCCAGGATCACGCAGTTGAAGTTCAGGAACACCCCAGCACCGAGGCGGATGTTGATAACGTAGTCGCAGTGGAACGGCGGCCGGATCAGTGCGCCGTCCCCGACGGCTGCAAGCCGCTCCAGCAGCAATGCGTGCCAGTGGGAGGCGGCCATGCCCAGTGCGGCGTTGTAGCGCGCGAGCCAGCGATGAGTTGCTGCCAACTCCGCCTGTATCTCCGGGTCGCTCGCGTCATAGAGCTCCCCGGCCAGCATCTTCTCCTTCTCGGTGCGCATCATGCGCCCCTTTCACGGCCAACTCGTGCTCCACTTTTCGGGCTACTCTTCGTTCACGGCCCGCGGACGATGTATCCGGGCAACCTCGTCCCCCTGGTAAGCCATCCAGTTTCCAATCCGAAGACATCGCGTTTTCGCCGCCAGGCACCTCCAGTAACGATATCGAAACCAACTCTGCGTAGATAAGCGGCCGCAACGGTCGCGCAAGCCGGCATAGGCAGAGCAAACCGATTGGCGAACGGGCAGTACGCCCAATACCCCAAATCCACCAGCAACCAAAACGGCGGCGGCGTCGATCGGGCCTGGACACATCGGGTGTGCGGGCCGTGCATGGTCGGGGCCAGCCAAGCATGGTGTCGCGTGAGTAAAGACCATGCCCGGCTCCGCCTTGCTGACCCTCATGCTCCCCGCCAGCAGCGACAGTGGCGTGGTCGGCGACAACATCACCAGGATAACCAGGCCCACCTTGACCGGTCTGGCCACACCTGGGGCCACGATCACCGTCCGGGCTGACGGTGTCGTAATCGGTACTACAAAGGCGAGCAGCCGCGGCATCTGGAACCTTGTTCCATCTGTCAATCTGGCGGTCGGTGCACACACGATCAGCGCCAGCGAACTCGACATAGATGGCTCGACCATAGCCGTCGCGACACTGCCACTGATCATTGATCTGATCGCATTGCCTCCCACGCTGATGCTCGCAGCCAACAGCGGCAGTGGCGTTGCCGGAGACGGCGTCACCAATGACCGACGGCCTACACTCACCGGCAACGCGGAAGCGGGAGCAACCGTCAGCATTCAAATCGACGGCACATTGGTTGGTACCACCAAAGCCACGAACACAGGAGCATGGAGCTTTACGCCATCAGCGGCATTGGCGGATGGCAGGCACACGATCACTGCAACACAGCTCGATCTAGCCGGCAACAACTCGACCGCCAGTAGCATGGCGTTGACGATCGACACACTCGCGGCAACGCCGGCCTTCACGCTCGCGGCCGGCAGCGATAGCGGCGTGGTCGGAGACCACATCACCAATATCGCGAAACCGACCCTCAACGGAACAGCGGAAGCAGGCGCGACAGTCAACATTCTGATCGACGGATCGCTTGTCGCCAGCATCAAAGCCAGCAGCACCGGCGCATGGAGCTTCGTGTCACCGACTGCTCTGGCGAATGGCACACACACGGTCAGCGTGTCCGACATCGACCTGAGCGGCAACATCTCCGCCACCGCCACTATGCCGCTGACCATCGATACTTGGACACCGGCTCCGACCGTTGCACTCGGCAAAACAAGCAGCGGTGGTCTCGATAATAGCACCGCCAACACCAGCACCCCGAGTTTCACTGGTACCGCCGAAGCGGGGGACACCGTCAGCATTCAGATCGACGGCAATGTGCTCGGCTCGGTTCACGCCAACACCGCTGGAGTATGGACGTTCCAACCGAAGTCCGGCTTGGCGAATGGCAGCCATGCGCTCGAGGCCACAGCGACGGACGTAGCCGGGAACGCCGCATCCAGCACGTTTGGCTTCACCGTAAGTGCCCCGCCGGCTCCAGGCTCGATCGTCGCGTCGCCAACTATCCCCCAGCGCCTCATGCCGGGCGACATCGTCGGCCTCGTGCTGCAGAACCCTAAGACCGCCGCAATCACGGCGCGTGAAATCACCTTCGGCCAGCAGTTCACCCCAGGAGAACTGCGTCCAGGCCAGGGGCTCGTCGCGGTCATCAACGGCGTGAATATCCCGGTGCAGGTGGACGTGAAGACCACCCATCCGGACGGCTCCGTCGCAATGGCGATCCTGACCATGCAGCAGCCGGCGATCGCGGCAGGCGCATCACTCAAACTCATGCTTCGCTCCACCGCTGCTTCCGGCGGCCCCAACATCGATCTCCGCGCACTCATCAGTGGCGGCTATAACCTTATCGTTAGCCTTACCAACGTGAAGGAGATGCTTGGTTCCTCAACCACCGCCATCCCCGATCAGCAGGTGAACGTCGGCAGCCTTTTGGCGCAGGCACTGCGAACCGGACAGTTGACGTACTGGTTGCAGGGTCCGCAAGTGACAGAGGCGGAGATACAGGCCCGCGTACCCGGCACCGCACTGCGCCTGACCTTCGATATCGCGCGTTACGCCGACGGTTCTACGCATACCGATATCGAGTTCAACGACGATGTTGCCACAGACGCATCCCTGGGCAATCAGGTCACCTCGCTCAAATACGACGTCTCGATCACGCAAAACGGCAGCTCCGTACTGCGGCAGCAGGGCATAACCCAATGGCAGTACCAAACCTGGCATCAGGAGATCTGGAGCAACGGCGCACCCCAGGTGAATGTCCAGCAGGACATCGCCGCGCTGGAACGTTCGGGGGCGATTCTGAACTATGATCTGACCCAAGGCATCGCCACCCAGTCGATCACCCAGGAAGGCACCAGTCTCGGCGGATCCAGCTTCAGCATTCTGGGGCCTGGAGCGATCACCCAGGTTATGACCTGGACCGGGGGCCGACCCGATATCGGCACGCAACCTGAATGGGTCGTCGATTGGCTGATGACCCAGAGCAGTACTGCACGAGCCTACATACTGGCGCAGGCCGACGCAGGCGGCAGCATTCCTTGGCACCTGTACGATGCCAATGCGGGCACTTACCTGAGGACCACACAGGTACCCGCGACTGTGGTACGGCGTCAGTGGCATGTCGCAGCCCGCAGCGTCGAAAGCGCAGACCGGCTGGGTTCCCGATCCATCGCATCAGCCGGATCTGGATTACATCGCCTATCTGACGACCGGCGACCGCTACTATCTCGATCAGCTCAACGCTCAGGCGTCCTATGACATTCTCGCGGCCAGCCCGACCGCCAGGCAGCAGGCAACAGGATTGGTTGCAAATTTGAAAGATCCGGTCCGTGCCGAGGCGTGGAGCCTGCGCGAAATCCTGGAGGCTGCCGCCGCCAACCCTGATGGATCGGCGATGAAGGCGTACTTCACGCAGATCGCCACCAACAACATACAGTATTTGCTGAGCCAGTTGCCTGCACTGACCGCGCAAGAGGGACAGATCTATGGCTGGTTCGGCCAGACGGTCAGCCAGTCTCCGGGAGCAACCGCTCCGTGGCAACAGGACATGATGGCCACCACGATGGGGCTGGCGGCCAGCCTGGGTGTCCCGGGTGCGGTGCAGGTGTTGAAGTGGCAGACAAACTTCATCGCCGGACGCTTTACCAATGCGGCTGCAGGACTTCCGCCGACCGATGGCGAAGAATACGTAACAGCGGTGGCCGACCCGAAGACGGAGATCGACTATACGACCTGGGCGCAGGTGGAAGCCAGCAGCAGGGCGGCCGGATACTTCACCAATGCACCCGGGACGCTCTTGAACGATGGCGAATATCAATCTCTGGCAAAAGCAGCGTTGGCGGAGTCCTTCACCTGGACGGGCTCAACACAGGCCTTGCAGGCGTACGGATGGCTGCTTGCGAACGCGACAACCGGACCTTACACCAGCGACGATATCGTGCCGCGGCTATCGGACGGACAGTTGCTGACCTCGACCATGGTGTTCATTCTCAATGGAACAGGCGCCGCGCCGAGGACGATCAATCTCACGAACGCGGATCAGCTCGTTTACGAGAAAGGTTCGGAACCGGTCACCATCGTTGGCGGCGCCGGCATCGACATTCTGTTCGGAGGCTCCGAAATCACCACCCTCATTGCCGGTAACAACAACGACTATCTGTTCGCCGGCTCCGGCCCGACGACGCTTCAAAGCGGCAACGGTGCCGATTTCCTCCAGGCCGGAGCCGGCCCGGACACGTTCGATCTTTCGCCGCGCGACATCGGAGCCGACCTGATTGCAGGTTTGAAGCCCCGAACCGATCGGTTGCACGTCAGCGGGGCCTCTCCCGGCTCGGCCGCCCTCCATCAACTGATAGCCAACGCCACCCAAGACGTGAGCGGCAACGCCGTGCTGCATCTGGCCCCAGGGCACGATGCGACCCTTCTCGGAATTCGCCCATCCCAGGTGAGCGCCGCCTTGTTCGTTTGACCGCAGTCGCGGCTGCCACCAACTCGACAGGAAGAGCCGTTACACCACCATCCACTTACGATCTATCTGGTAGTGCGGGCCCAGTGCCGATCGCATCTGTCGATCGATCCAACCAAAGGAGGCTGCGGCGCCAGGAACATTCAACCGCGTCGCCATGGCCAATGCGCCTCTGGTGTAAGAGGCATAGGTCGAGCCGGTGCTTGCCGTATAGAGTCGCTGCATCCCGGTGCTGTCGCCTGGCATGCGGGGAAACTCTGCGGGATGGGCAGCCAAATTCGACGCGGCGCATTCCGCCCAAGTAGAAAACTTTGGGCCGTAAACCGCACGGCCCTTTTGATGCGCCGCTCTCCTCGTTCCGTGGTGGCCGCGCTGGACAGTCCAGGTTCTCGTCCCCTGACCGCCAACGACCAGCATCTGCTCGGCATCGATCGCCATGACGAAACTGGCCGTGGGAAATCCGGCCGGCACGTCAACCTCGACAGTGATGTCGTCCGCGGCGATCTCCGCAGCCAACTGGCATCCGGGCTCGAAATTGACTACGTAAGGCGTCGGGTGCGATCGCGGCCATCCGCTGCTGCCGTTTGTGCGCTGGATGTCGCTGCCGATTGCCCAGATCAGTGCATCGCGCCACTCGGTCTGACCCATCCAAACCAGCCAGCCGATCACAAACGACAGGAACGAGTCTTGCCAGGGAGAGAAGTAAGAGCCCGCCGGACTTCCCGGACCTGACTGCGATCCCCCCGAGGAGATCGAGCGCAGCACGGCACGAACCGGGTCGGCCGTGTCAGTGGCGCACGACATCACCCACGCTCGGTAGGCTTCCAGGACCTGCTGAAAATACCTGCGGGGCTTCAGCCAGGCCGGTACGGACGCAGGCGTAATTCTGGCAGCCTGGCCAGCCGTGCGCAGGGTCCATGCCAGATAGCGCCCGTATTGCATGAACCGGTAGGCCGGCGGCAAGTTGACGATATTCGCGGTAACCTGGAATTGCAGTTCCTCCAAATAATAGGGATCCCCGGTCAGAAGAAACGGCAAGTAGTTCAACGCCGGCTGATGCCCGGTATCCGCGCTGATTGGCATCCCGTCGATGGCGCACTTCGTGGTCGGAATGAAAGGCGAGCCCACGCTCGCGTCGTATGTGCTTGCCCGCGGATAGGCGATCACATCAAGCGGGCTGCCGGTCTGCAGGTCTCGGAAATGCCAAGGCATCGTCCCCGAGGCCTCGGCTTGCGCCATCATCGTAGCCATATTTGTACCGCAACACAGATAGTCGGCCTGCCATCCGGTCACCGGACCTATATCGGGTCTCTCGCCGGTCGAGCCCATCGCAGGATCGATGCCCGCCAGCGACATCGGGCTATAGGAATGCGGTTTATTATCCCTGCTGTAGTCGCCCAGATCCGATGCATCGTACTGCGGCAGCAGTCGCGCAGCGATCAGGCTGCCGACGTTCTCCCGCACGGGACGTGGTGCCGATTGCCAGCGCCATCGCGCAAACCAGAAATGGCACGGGATGTCGGCTGTATATACGATATGTCCGCCGCGCTCTATGGTGACACGGTAGGCGTCGAGATTGGCCGGAGGCGCCGCCGGCCGTATCTGCCCAAGTTCGAACACCACTTCTGTTCTGTTCGAGTCGCGATCGGGCCGGAAATACACACTCAGCGGCAACCGGTCATGTTCGACACGCAGGCACCGTTGGCGAAACCGGTTGGCGGGATCTAGATAGTCGCCCAGGTCCTTGCCCCTTGTCTCCTCGAAGCGGAAGCTGCTCCCCTGGTATTCGATAATCGCCACTGAAGGGCCGCTATCCGCAGCGGCGATGGAAGCCGGCTGGGCGGCCGCACCATTACCGACGGCGGCACGGCCCCCAAAACCCAGAGCGGCCGACGTGCCGACCAAGAACGTCCTTCGTCGCATGATGCCTCTTTGGCCGCGCTCGCGCTCCTGCCGAGACAGGGTATAGGTGGTGGCTGCCACGGTGCGCGGCTGCCGCCGGCCAATCATCAGCACCGATATCGTGCCCAGAGCCGCCACCGCGGCGATCGGCATCAGTGCCAGTGGGAAGCTGCCGGTCTCCGCTTGGATATAGCCGATCAGATAGTTGAAGGCGAAGGCGGACAGGTTTCCCAGCGCGTTGATCTGCGCCAAGCCGGCCGCTGCCGATCCGGCGGCCAACCACTCCGAGGACAATGCCCAGAACGGCCCCTTGCTTGCGTAGGTGCCTGCGGCGATCAGAGTCAGCAGCGGGATCATCGCCCACAGACTGCCGATCGCCCAGAACGTCGCCACCATTGCCAGAACCATCCAGGCCAGCGGCACCGCATTGTGCCAGACCCGCTCGCCGGTGCGGTCTGAATGGCGCCCCCACAAGATCATCCACACTGCGGCGATCCCGTACGGCACCGCGTTCAACAGCCCCGTTTCCCAATTGGTCAGACCGAACGACTTCACCAGTTGCGGCATCCACAGCGCCAGCGAGGTCGAGGCACCCGACGCACCGGAATAGACCAGCGCCATGATCAGCACGTATTTGTTCGTCATCACCCGCCAGACGGACTGATGCGCCACCCGCGGCGTCCGACGGCGCTCCATGTCGAGCTTCGCGATCAACCATTGCTGCTGATCGCGGGTTAGCCATGTCGCGTGTTCCGGTCGGTCGGTCAGCCAGACAAAGGAGGCGATGCCCAGCAACACGGCGGGGACAGCCTCCAGCAGGAAGATCCATTGCCAGCCGCCCAAACCGAGTACGCCATCCATGTACAAGATGCTGCCGGAGATCGGCGATCCGATCAGCCCCGCAACCGGGATCGCCACCATGAATATGCCGACGATGATCGCGCGGTAGTGCGCGGGATACCAGTAGGTGATGTAAAGGATCACGCCCGGAAAGAAACCGGCCTCGGCCGCGCCAAGCAGGAACCGCAGCACCAGGAACGAAATCGGGCCGCCGATCAGGGCAAACGCCGCCGATACCAGGCCCCAGGTGATCATGATTCGTGCGATCCAGGTGCGGGCGCCGAACCGCTCCAATGCGAGGTTGCTTGGCACCTCCAGGAAGAAATAGCCAACGAAGAAAATACCGGCTCCGAAACCATAGGTCTTGGCATCGATGCCCACCGCCTTGTTCATCTGCAGAGCGGCGAAGCCGACGTTCACCCGGTCGATGTAGCAGATCAGGTAGGCGAGCAGCAGAAAGGGCATAAGACGCCAGGACACACGGCGCATGGTGGCCGCTTCGACGTCCCGCGCAGCGGTTGCAACAGACATTCTCGATAATTTCCCGTGTTACCTTCGCGGCAACCTAGCGTCCGCGCGGTTGCAGGGCCAGAGCACTAGCGCGTAATGACCGAGTGGCAAGGTCGGTCGCCAACGGGGCCCTGTGCCGGCTTCCCCACCCAATGACGCCATGCCAACGTGCGCACCGGACCAACGACAAGGATCATCGCATGCCACGGATGACCGGCGGAGAAGCCATCGTCGACAGCCTGCTGCGCCACGGCATCGACACCGTGTTCGGCTTACCGGGCGTCCAGACCTATGGGCTGTTCGACGCCTTTTCCCGTGCATCCAACAGTCTGCGGCTGATCAACGCACGGCATGAGCAGACCACCGCCTACATGGCCCTGGGTTACGCCTGCGCCACCGGCCGGCCTGCGGCCTACGCCGTGGTGCCGGGTCCCGGCGTGCTCAACACGACCGCCGCGCTGGCCACCGCGTGGGGGGTGAACGCGCCGGTGCTGTGCCTGACCGGCCAGGTACCCAGCATGATGATCGGCCGCGGTCGCGGCCAGTTGCACGAATTGCCCGATCAGCTCGCGACCTTGCGCAGCCTGCTCAAATGGGCCGAGCGCATCGAGCATCCCAGCCAGGCGTCGTACCTGACCGCGCGCGCCTTTCAGGAGATGCAATCGGGTCGTCCCGGACCGGTGGCGCTGGAGATGCCCTGGGATCAGTTCGGTGCCTCGGCCGAGGTCACGCCGCAAGACCCGTTGCCCCTGCATCCGAAGCCGCTGCCCGATCCGGACCGTATCGCTGCGGTGGCCAAACTGCTCAACGAAGCCAAAGCGCCGATGCTATGGGTCGGCGGCGGCGCCCTGCACGCAGCGGCCGAGATCCGCGCCCTCGCGGAACGGATCAATGCCCCGGTGGTGTCGTTCCGCAATGGGCGAGGTATCGTTGATGATCGCCATCCTCTCGGCCTGACGATTGCGTCCGCCTACAAGCTGTGGCCGCAGACCGACGTGCTGGTCGCGTTCGGCACCAGACTGGAAGTGCCGATGTCACGCTGGGGCACCGCCCCGCCCGGTCTGAAACTGGCGCGCATTGATATCGATCCGGCCGAAATGCGCCGGCTGAAAGCCGACATTCCGATTGTTGCGGATGCCGCCGATGCGGCACGGGCGATCGTCGCGATGGTTGCGCCCCGCAGCGACCCCGAGCGCGCCGACACGATCGCGCGGGCCAAGGCCGAGACTGAGCAGACGATCCAGAAAGTGCAGCCGCAGATGGCGTATCTACAGGCGATCCGCGACGTGCTGCCGGAAAATGGCATTCTGTGCGACGAGATGACCCAGGTCGGCTACGTCTCCTGGTTCGGCTTCCCGATTCATGCGCCGCGCACGCTGATCACCTCGGGCTTCTCCGGCACGCTCGGCGCCGGTTTCCCCACCGCATTGGGGGTGAAAGTGGCAATGCCGGATCGCCCTGTGGTCGCGGTCACCGGCGACGGCGGCTTCCTGTTCGGCGGTGCCGAACTCGCCACCGCGGTGCAGTTCGGCATCAATCTCGTCACCATCCTGTTCAACAACGGCTCTTACGGCAACGTGCTGCGCGATCAGCGCCGTCTGTTCCAGGGCCGCGATGCCGGTTCCGTGCTGCGCAATCCGGACTTCCAGATGTACGCCAAGAGCTTCGGCGTGCCGTCATGGCGCGCCAGCGACGCCGATGGCCTGCGCGGCGCGCTGCGCGAGGCGCTGGCCGCCAACTCTCCCGCCCTGATCGAGGTGATGACCGATATCACCCAGGAATACGCGCCATGGGAGTTCATCGCGCCAGGACGAGGGTGAGCACTCACCGCCCGCGTCATGGAGGGGCTTGGCCCCGCTATCCACGTCTTTGCCTGCGCACGCAGCAACGAGGATCGCGTGAACAGGGCCATTGTCGGGGCAAACACCCCGCCATGACGAAAGGAAGGAACGATGAAATTCGGCATGTTCTACGAACACCAGTGCCCACGGCCCTGGGACGAAGGCTCCGAATGTCGCGTGATCCATGAGGCGCTCGAGCAGGTCGAACTCGGCGACAAACTCGGCATCGACTACGTATGGGAAGTGGAACATCACTTCCTGGAGGAATACTCCCACTCCTCCGCGCCAGAGATCTTTCTCGCCGCCTGTTCGCAGCGCACGCAGCGTATCCGCCTGGGCCACGGCATCGTGCTGATGCCACCCGGCTACAATCATCCCGCCCGTGTTGCCGAACGCATCGCCACGCTTGACCTCGTGTCGAATGGCCGCGCCGATTGGGGCACCGGTGAATCGGCGACCGCGCTAGAGATGGAAGGCTTCAAAATCCCGCCCGACGAAAAGAGCGCGATGTGGCGCGAGGCGACCGAGCAGGCCGCCAATATGCTCGCGATGCGCCCGTACCCTGGCTACCAGGGCAAATACTTCGACATGCCCTGCCGCAACCTGGTGCCGAAATCGGTGCAGAAGCCACATCCGCCGATCTGGGTCGCGTGCTCCAGGCGAGAGACCATCCATCGCGCCGCGCGCGCCGGTCTCGGCGCGCTGACCTTCGCCTTCCTGGAACCAGAGCTCGCAGCGAAGTGGGTGCAGGAATACTACGACATCATCCGTTCGCCGGAATGCGTGCCGCTCGGGCACAGCGTCAATCCGAATATCGCGCTGGTCACCGGCATGTCGTGTCACACCGACGAACAGGAGGCGATCCGCCGCGGCCTCGATGGCTTTCGCTTCTTCGGTTATTCATTGGGTTTCGTCGGCATCTTCGGCGATCATCGTCCTGGCGTCACCAACATGTGGGAGCGGTTCCAGGAGGTGAAGGACCGGCTGCCGGACAACGCCGGCCGCGGGGGTATCGGCACGCCGGACCAGCTACGCGCGCACCTGCAGGCATACGAACATGCCGGTGTCGATCAGGTGATCTTCGTGCAGCAGTCCGGCCGGAACCAACACCAGCACATTTGCGAGTCGCTCGAGCTGTTCGCCGCCTCGCTGCTGCCCGAATTCAAGGCGCGTGACGCGGTGCGCGAGCAGCAAAAGCAGGCCGAACTGGCGCCGTTCATCGCACAGGCGCTGGCGCGCAAGCCGCGCATGCCGCCGATCGACCCGAAGGACATTCCCGTCGTCGAGGCGTTTGGCCGCCGCGGCAGCGAACTGAGCGCGCAGGTGACCAGCACGTTCGCCTCTGATCGTGGGGGCGCCATATCTATTCCGGCTGCCGATCCACGCCTGGCCGCCACAGGACGAAGTTGATCGGCATCGGGTCGATCCCAACTTCGTGATGCGCGCATCGCCTGGCTGGGTCGTATCGTTCCCAGCGCGGGGAGCCGTGGCTCTCTGACGGCCGCCGCTCCCTGACCATTGCGTTCGGAGGGAACGAGCATGGTCATCAAGACGCCCCCCGGCTGGGGCTGGGATCAGATCCGCCTAGCGGCAAATCAGATCGGCTCCGCCAAGCCCGAGGAATACTGGCGTGACGGCGCCCAAGACGACAGCGTGCCAAGGGTCAGGCGCATCGGCGTTGCCGACCTGAGGGATGCGCTGGCGCGCGGCTGGGCCGACTTCCAGGCGAACCGCACCGATGTCATTTTCCTCTGTGTCATCTATCCCATCATCGGTCTGATCCTCGCCCGCACCGTATCCGGCGGTCTACTGCCACTGCTGTTCCCGCTGGCCTCCGGCTTTGCCCTGGTCGGGCCACTGGCAGCCGTCGGCTTGAACGAGATGAGCCGCCGGCGTGAGCGAGGCGAAGAGGTACGTTGGATCGATGCCTTCGGCGTGCTGCACGCGCCTTCCATCGGTTCCATCGCGCTTCTCGGCGTCCTCCTGATCGGCCTGTTCTTGCTGTGGCTGGTGCTGGCGCAGGTGATCTACGTCGTGACACTCGGCCCAGACCCGCCACCCTCGGCCGCCGCCTTCTTCACCGAGGTGTTCACCACCGGCCCCGGCTGGGCGATGATCGTGGTGGGAATCGCGGTCGGCTTCCTATTCGCTTTGCTGGTGCTGGCGATCAGCGTCGTCTCGTTCCCGCTGCTGCTCGACCGCAATGTCGGGATCGGCACCGCAGTATCGACCTCGATGCGCGCCGTAGCCGCCAATCCCGCCGTCATGGCGCTGTGGGGCTTTATCGTCGCGTGCGGCTTGGTGCTGGGCTCGATCCCGTTGTTCGTCGGGCTGGTCGTAGTGCTGCCGGTGCTCGGACACGCAACCTGGCACCTCTACCGCAAGGTCGTGCCGCGGTAATTGCGTGTACACTGCCCTGAACCCACTGTTCGGGGCAGTGTCATGTCCGCACCAATCATCGTGGCCGGCGACCCGCATGGCAACTTCCCGCCGATCCTGCGCGCCTGCACGGCCAGCGATCCCGGCACCCTGATCCTACTCGGCGACTGCGAGTTGCGCGCGCCACTGCGCCGCGTACTCGCCCCGTTGTTCGCCCAAGGCTGGGACGTCCGCTGGATCATCGGCAACAAGGACGCGGAGACCGCCGCAGCCTTCGATAACCTCGCCACCGATTTCCCGGATGGCGATATCAGCGGCAAGGTGATCGAGGTCGCTGGCCTGCGCATCGCCGGTCTGGGCGGCGTGTTCAAGCCGCGCATTTGGCACCCTCGCGCCGACGAGCCGGGCGGCAGGGTCGAGCCGCCGAGTTTCGCCACCCGCCACGACTTCCTGCGCAGTCTGAAGCCGCGCGAGCACTGGCGCGATGGACTGCCGCTCTGGCATCGCAACTCAATCTTTCCCGAGGACTTTGCCGTCCTCGGCCAGCATCGCTTCGACGTCCTGGTGTGCCACGAGGCGCCGTCCTGCCATCGCCACGGCTTCGCCGTGATCGACCGACTGGCCGAATTGGCAGCGGCCAGACTGGTCGTGCACGGCCACCATCACGAAGTCCTATTCAGCCAGACTTGCCAACGGGATCGCCGTGCGGGGCCTGGCAGTCGCGGAAACCTGGTCCTGGAACTTGCCTGAGCCGCCAGGCTAAGTTGCTGCGAAACTTGGCCTCCCGCAGTCGGCCCGCTCCAGCCTACTTTGTCGCCCGCGCCTTGACGATCGCCGATCGCAGTTCGTCCGCGTCCACCGCGCCCGGGATCAGTTCGCCGCCGATGATCAGCGCCGGCGTTCCCTCGATGCCGATCGAACGCGCGAGCTTCAAGTTGGCGTCGATGCGCTGCTGAATGGCTGGATCGGCCATATCATGCTGCAGTCGCGGCCAGTCGAGCCCGAGTTGCTGGGCTGAACTCTGAATCATCGCCTCGGTGGTCTGCGGCGGCGCCGACATGATCGCCTCGCGCAGCTTCTCGTAACCGCCCTGCTGCTGTGCCGCCAGCAGTGCCTTCGAGCCCAGCACGCTGGCCGGCCCCAGAATCGGCAAGTCCTTGAACACCACGCGCACGCCGTGATCGCGCGCGAGCAGCTCCGCCATCGTCGGCTCCAGCTTGCGGCAGTACGGGCAGCGCGTGTCGAAGAACTCGACGATGGTCACGTCGCCTTGCGGATTGCCGCCGATCGGATCAGCCGGATCGGTCAGCGAATTTTTCGCCGTGGCCAGCATCTCCCGCTGCTTGCCGGACTTCATCCGCCTGCAAGGCGACCACCGCGTCGCGCAGGATCGACGGGTCCTGCTTCAGCGCATCGCGCATGATCTTGACGATTTCAGCCCGTTGGGCCGCGGTGAACTCGTCGGCGCTACCAGCACCAACCGAGAAGCAGAGAGCCACGCAGGCCAGGATGATGCGGCGGATCGACGGCATATCGCGCCTCTTGCCCGATGCCGGCCCGCCTGTCGAGTTTCATATACCGCGTCTCCTCATGGGACCCGACCTGGCGGGCGATATGTTGCCGCTGCCGGCGAACGCGTCTATGGCACGGCTGCTTACCAGATCAATCGGGCCAGGCAGGCATTTGCGACAGGTGCGCGGTAACACAATGAGCGGGGTAGGACGGCTCCGCGGTGCGTTCCTCCTGGTGTTGACATTGATCTGCTCGGGGTGCGGCGCCGTCAGCGATGTGAAGAACAGCGTGTTCGGTCCCGGCAGTGCGCCTCAGCAGGGCCAGCCCGGCTTCGTCCAGGGTTTCCTTGGCGGCGTGGCGACCGACGAACCGCGCGCGACGGTAGCGGCCCGCGAGGTGCTGTCGGCCGGCGGCACGGCCGCCGATGCCGCCGTTGCGGCTGGCTTCGTGCTGAGCGTCACACTGCCCTCGCGCGCCGGCCTGGGCGGCGGCGGTGCCTGCCTCGCTTACGCCGCCGACAAGAAGTCGCCCAACCAGGGCGTTCCAGAGGCGGTGCTGTTCACTCCCGTCGCCCCTGCCAGCCTTGGCCCGAATGCCGACCGGCCGGCTGCTGTGCCGATGCTCGCGCGCGGGCTCTACCTGCTGCACGCGCGCTACGGCTCGCTCCCGTTCGAGAGCCTGATCGTGCCGGCGGAGCAGTTGGCGCGGTTCGGCACGCCAGTGCCTCGCGCGCTGGCCAACGACATCGCATTGGTGGCCGGACCATTGCTCGCGGACCCGAACGCGCGTGCGATATTCTCTCAGAATGGTACGCCACTAGCGGAAGGCCAGACACTGCTGCAACCCGATCTCGCCGCGACGCTGACGCAGATCCGCGTCGCGGGGGTCGGCGATCTCTACACCGGCGCGCTGGCACGAAGGATCGTGCAAGCCTCGCCACTAGCCGGCGGTCCGATCTCGCTGGCCGACCTGAACGGAGCGCTGCCCCGACTCGCATCGGCGCTCGTGCTGCCATACCGGCGAGACAAGGTGGCGTTCCTGCCGCCGCCCGCGGATGGTGGCCTCGCCGCCGCCTCCGCGTTCTCGGTGCTGACACGCGATCCATCGGCGCTTGGGGCCGCGCAGGCACGCGCCTTGGCGGTGGCGGCCCGCTGGCGCCAAGGCGGCGCTGATGCGCAGAGCCTGCTGACCGCGGCAATCCCGTCAGGAGCAGCCCTGCCGCCGTTGCCGGCATCCACCAGCTTCGTCACGCTCGACAAGGACGGCAACGCAGTCGCCTGTGCGCTCAGCATGGACAATCTGTTCGGCACCGGACGCGTGCTGCCCGGTCTCGGCATCCTGCTCGCCGCGTCTCCGGCTGCCGTGCCGCCACCGTTGTACGCCGCTGCGATCGCCTGGAACGACAACATCCACGCGTTCCGTGCGGCGGTCAGCGGCTCCGGTCAGGAAGGTGCGCCCACAGCGGTCGCGGTCGGCATGCTGAACGCGTTGCGTACCAGTCGGCCGATGGCATCGCCGGTCCCCGACCCTGGCCGCGCCAATGCCATCTCCTGCGTCAATTACCTGCCAGGCGAGAACGGCTCCTGTGCGTGGGCGACCGATCCGCGTGATGCCGGGCTCGCGGCCGGCGGCGGTTGATCTTCGAGGGAATAGAGCGAATGAACGCCTTCCGGGCAGCAGCATTGTTCGGCGTGATGATTGGTATTGCGGCGGCGTCCGGCGTTGCCGCCCCGGCCCAGGCGCAGACCGCCGCGACGAGTTACGGCCCTGGTCGGATCATTTGCAGCACTGCGGGTTTTTGCGAACTCGGCATCGGCGCGCCGGCGAGCCTAAAATATAAAATCGACTCCGCGGCGCTGCCGGCCCCGGACAAGGACCGGCTGAAGCAGTGCACGGCGAAAGGGACACCGTGCGTGGCGACCGTCAGTGGCGTGGAGGCCAGGAACGTGGTGAAGGCAGCCAGCATCAAGTTCTACAATTGACGTGCTGAAGGTCGGCCGTGGCGCGAACGCGCCACCGTTCATCGTCATGGACGTGATTGCCGCGGCCAATGCCCGCCAGAGCGCGCTTGCCCCCGGCGATCCGAACGTGATCCGGATGGAGGTGGGCCAACCCGGCACCGGCGCACCGGCCGGCGCGGTCGCCGCTGCCATCGCGGCGCTGCGTTCATCAGACGCCCTCGGCTATACTGAGGCCTTCGGCCGCCGCTCGCTGCGCGAGCGCATCGTGGCGCATTACCGGGACTGGTACAGCCTGAACGTCCCGCTGCAGCGTGTTGCGGTCACCGTCGGTGCGTCAGGCGGCTTCCCGCTGGCGTTTCTGGCGGCCTTCGATCCGGGCGATCGGATCGCCCTCACGTCGCCGTTCTATCCACCCTACGTGAACATCCTCACAGCCGTGGGCATGCAGCCGGTTATCCTGGAAGCCGGATCCGAGACCCGGTTCCAGCCTTCCATCGCTATGCTGCAAAAGCTCGACCCCCCGCCTGACGGATTGATCGTCGCCAGTCCGTGCAATCCCGCCGGCACCATGCTACATCCTGACGAACTCGCAGCGATCGCCGGCTGGTGCGATGGAGCCGGCGTGCGGCTGATCAGTGATGAGATATATCACGGGCTGAATTACGACAGTCCGATCGCCACCGCCGCCTCCTTCAGCAGCAGCGCGGTGGTAGTCAACAGCTTCTCGAAATACTTCTCCATGACAGGCTGGCGCATCGGCTGGCTGATATTGCCGGACGACCTGGTGCGCCCGGTCGAACGCCTGGCGCAAAATCTCTTTATCAGCGCGCCGCACATCTCACAGATCGCCGCCGAGGCGGCGTTCGATTGCCACGCCGAGTTGGCCGAGAACGTCGCGCGGTATCGCCGCTCGCGCGATCATCTGCTGCGCATATTGCCCGAGGCCGGCTTCGACCGTCTGTCAACGGCGGAAGGTGCGTTCTACCTGTTCGCCGACATCACTCAGCGATCGAATGACAGCAGCGCATTCTGCTCGCGTATGCTGGCCGAGGTAGGGATCGCGGTGACGCCCGGTGTCGATTTCGACCACGCCCGAGGCAACCGGTTCCTGCGGTTCTCCTATTGTGGTGCTGAAGCCGACATGCGGGAAGCGGCGACCCGACTGAAGGCGTGGCGTTGATGCGGTGGAACTCTCGCCAGGCCCGCACCGCCGCGGTCACAGCTCAGCACTCTCGCGAAGCTTGTATGCAACGGTGACGATAGTATAGTTGACCAATGAGCACGACTTTAAGGCAATTTCGTCGTGCCTGTGTATCCGTGGGGGACGCCATCGACGAGAAGGCGCGCGATCTGTATTCGGCCTCGCGGATCCTCTGCGGAGACTCCGCCCTGCTTGCCAAAGCAGCATTCGAATTCCTCCAGTCCGGTCCGATGGCGCTGGTGCGAGGCGGTCGGTGGAGACGCGATGCATCCGCTTTTGCCCATCCGAGACCACGTGCCACTTGGGAGAATAGCTATGAAATTCAGCCGCCGTAATGTCATGTGGGCTGGTGCCGCCGCTACACCGATCATTCTGTTCGGAGCGAAGGAGGTATTCGCAGAATCCGAAGCCGCCGAAATCCAACGGGATTCCGCCCAGGCTCTCCAACATCTTTATGCCGTGGATCGCCGCGCTGCCGCCCTAGGGCAGAAAGCCGTTGGGATCCTGGTTTTTCCAAGGATTGTGAAGGGTGGTTTCATCTTTGGAGCCGAGGGCGGCAAGGGTGTTTTGACTGTGCACGGCCGTGTGCGGGGCTATTACACGATCGGCGCTGCATCATTCGGACTGCAGGCGGGTGTGCAATGGTTTGGCTATGCCCTATTCTTTATGAATGAGCAGGCGCTCAGGTATCTCGACAAGAGCGACGGGTGGGCGGTCGGCTCGGATCCGAATGTGGTGGTGATCGACAAAGGTACTGGTGCGAACGTAAACAGCACGACACTATCGCAGCAGGTCATCGCGATGCCGTTTGGCCAAAACGGGCTTATGGCCGGATTGGCGCTCCAGGGATCGAAGATTACGAGGTACAATCCCACTGCGTGACGCAGGCTGACCATGAAGCAAGCAGGCACCGAGCCGAACGGCCGGAACGGGTCGGAATAGGTCGGCGGCAAATCCGGCTGATCGGTACCCGGTCCGACGCGCAGCGCACTGCGCCATCCCTCCGCCGCCGCAGTGCCCTCGACGGTGACCTCGGGTCTGGTAGTCTAGTTAGCTGTTCGCACGAACGTACATATAGGCGCTGCCACTGGCAGGGTCGGTGCCGGAGGTTACGGAGAGATGGCCATCGCTCAGATCCGCGGTCGTGAGACCCGCCAAGGTCAGCGATGCGGCTTGCCCGCCGGCGGCAATAGCGTGCAGCGTAAGACCTGTGTAGCCGCTTGCTCCCTGACCATCCACCCATGATAGACTGAAGTCGCTCGGCGTAACGCCCCATATCGTTGCGGCGTCGCCTGAATGAAAATTATTGACGGTGCTCCAGATATCCGCTGTTGCGGCGCGATCATCGAGAAAGAAGGTGTCCGTCCCACTGCCGCCGGTAAGGAAGTTTGAGCCGGTGCCGCCGTCCAGCACATTGGTGCCGCTGCTCGCCGCGATCGCATCTTCACCACTGCCGCTATGGATGAACCAGTTGGGTGTAGTGACGGTAATATCGAGGTTGTCTGGAATGATATTGATGTATTGCTCTTGCAGGCCGCTCACCGGGCCTGTGTAGGTTTGGGCGACTGCCGGCGCCGACTGGCCCGTAGTTGTGTCGAGGACACTGAGATCCGGGGCAGGAGACGTGATGCCAGGCCCCACCGTAATATTGCTGTTCGACGCTGAACCTTGGAGCGAGTTATCAACCTCCACATTGAAGCTTGCGCTTGTGGCAGGACTGGCAGCTGTATATACTAAACGGCGCAGTATGGATTGTGCGTAGTCAGTTGCGTTCAGGTTGTCGCCCGATTCGGTGAACACTCCCCCTGTAGAATTCGCGTCCGTACCAGCAGTCGGATCAGTTAAAGTCCCGCCACCAGTCACCGTCACAGTGACGACTTCGTGCAGACTGGCGCCATCCGTGACGCTCAAGCCGGCGAACGGAGTGACCGCGCCACCGTCGCCAACTGTGTAATTGTCCGGCCCGTTGTCGGTGATTGCGACCGCTGATAGCGCAGCGGCGGAGCCGCCATAAAGCTGTTCGATGGCCGCCGCATCATTGGGATCAATGCTGCGGTTGCTTGCTGTTGAGGTCGGATTCATCTCCGCCCCTGCGTCGGTCGTATTGTGTGCCAGTCCTAAGGCATGACCGAGTTCATGCACGACAACTTGGAAGAGATGCGCCGTGAATCCGGAATATGAATAGTCGCCATCGGGCAAAGCCGACAAGGCGAGTTGTGCAGGGTCTTCGAGGCCAACCGTGACATCGGGCAAGAATGTTTGTGGGGTAGACGAGTAGTTGGTCTCTCCAATGTTTCCTGTGGTAGCAGTGTTAAGTGCTTGGAAGCCGACTCGGATGTCCGTCGCAGCGCTGTCAGGCACGAGTGTCATCACTGTGTCCGAAACCGCTGACCACAAGGCAACAGCTTTTTCAACCAGCGTTTGATAAGCGCTATCGGTTATGAAGCTGGAGAAATTGATCAGTTGGCCTGATACGTTCGACGTTGCGAAACTCCAGGTAATCGCCGTGGGCGACGGCCATCTAGGTCCCTCTAATGGGTCCGGAGAATTTGGAGGTGCAGCAATAGCTAGGGAGTTCTTGAGTGGTATAATCATTGTCTTGGCCCGATACCGGCAATACTGTGCGTTCAATACGGAAGGGCCTATTCATTGCAGCGGCCTCAAAAAACAAACAGTCAGCTTTGGGACCTCGCTGCTGGTGTCAACTACCCTATGGTTGTGTGTTCCCTCTAGACAAAGCTCGGTTCAGGGGCGGAGTAGTGCGCACCGGAAACAGACGCCGAACCGAAGCACGCGACCGGGCCGCCGCCCGCATGGCCGTCAGACCGAACTCGCGGCGGCAACGCTCCAGGATCTACATCGCGCGCAGCCCAACGGTCACACTTGGCTGGATCGCGCACGAGAGCCGATCATGCAGAGCGGCGAAACGGAGCACTATCTGGATAGCCTTCCGCCGTCGTGCTGGCTTGAAATAGCCTGGGTCTCGGCTGGCGACGATCGCTCGCCTAGCCGTGTCGGCTGAGAATAATTTAAGTGCCGAGCAAAAAATGGCAGTTGCAAACACAACCTCAGCGCCGCCACCAGCCCCGCTTTCTTTCCACCACCACGTCCTGCGCGCTGCCGATGATGATCGGCTTCACTGCCGGCTCGGCCGCCGCGTCATTGGCCGCGGCCGGCTCCGGCTCTGGTGTCTGGGCCGGCTGCGGCGGCGCTTCCGGCTCGCTCCACCCGGTACCCGCCGACACCGGTTCCTCCGCCTGCGGTGCTGGCGGTAATTCTTTTATCTCCGGTGCTGGCTCCGCCCCGGACGACAGCGCCTGCGCCGGCTCCGGCTCATCCAGTATCACAGATGGTGAGGGGGCAGGCTCTGGTTCGGCAACCGCTGCAGGCCCTGCCGCTGCCGGAGGTGCCTGCTCTGCCTGCTCCAGCACATCGAAGATATCGAACGTGTTGCCGCCGAACGGATTGGCCGGGGTCGGCCCTGAATAGACCGGCGGCAAATCCGGCTGGTCCGCACCGGGTTCGGCATGCGGCGGCATCTCGCCATTTTCGTCATGCCGACGCCGCCGACCACCGCGGCGGCCGCGACGGCGACCACGGGGCCCGTCCTCGCCGGCTTCGGCGTGCTCCGGCACGCCCTCCACGTGCGCCTCCACAGCGTCCTCCACGTGCGCCTCGACAGCGGCGGGGCCTTCGCCTTCAGACACTTCCTCGCCAGCGGCTGCGGCCACTGGCTCTTCACGGCGGGCACCACCTCTGCTGCGGCGCCGGCGGCGCCGACGCCGACGGTGCTCGGCCTCCTCCGCGGTCTCGCCCGGCACACTATCGTCAGCCTGGCTCTCGGTCTCCTCCTCGTCTTCCTCCCCGGGCTCGGCCGTTTCGTCAGCCTCGATTTCGGTCGGACGCAATGCCGCATCCTGGGTGATCGCCACCGGTGTCTCGGACGCCACCTGCGCCCGCAGCCGCTCGATGCGAAACTGCGAGATCATCGGCACATCGTCCCCGACACACAGTACGTGCATCCCGTAACGCTGCTCGATGTCCGTCAGCCGTTCGCGCTTGTGATTGAGAATGTAGAGCGCAACCTGTGGCGCCGCATACACCACGATCTCGGCGGCGCGCCGCCTGGCACCTTCCTCCTCGATCCCGCGCAGCACGTGGATGGCCGCGCTCTCGGTCGAACGCACATGGCCGGTGCCGCCGCAATGCGAACAGGTCACGAAGCTGGTTTCGGCAAGTGACGGGCGCAGCCGCTGACGGCTCATTTCCATCAGGCCGAAATGACTGATGTGACCCACCTGGATGCGCGCGCGGTCGTTCTTCAGCGCCTCCTTCAGGCGCTTCTCGACCATCGCGTTGTGCTTGCGGGTCTCCATGTCGATGAAGTCGATGACGATCAGCCCGGCCAGGTCGCGCAGCCGCAGCTGCCGCGCGACCTCGTCCGCAGCTTCCAGGTTGGTGCGTAGCGCCGTCTCCTCGATGCCGCGCTCGCGTGTCGAACGGCCGGAGTTGACGTCGATCGCGACCAGCGCCTCGGTCTGGTTGATTACCAAATAGCCGCCCGAGCGAAGCTGCACGATCGGCAGCAACATGCCGTCAAGCTGCGCGTCCACCTGGTATTTGGCGAACAGCGGCATGCCGCCGTTCTTCCATAGCTGCACCTTCTTCGCGTGCGACGGCATCAGCATGCGCATAAATTCGTGCGCTGCTCGCCAGCCCTGCTCGCCGTCCACTATGATCTCGTCGATGTCGCGCGAGTACACGTCGCGGATTGCGCGCTTGATCAGGCTGGCTTCCTCATAGATCAGCGCCGGCGCGACCGACTTCAGCGTATGGTCGCGGATGTCGTCCCACAGCCGCAACAGATATTCGCAGTCCCGCTTGATCTCCGCTTTCGGCCGGTTCGCGCCGGCAGTGCGGACGATCAGGCCCATGCCTTGCGGTATCTCCAGCTCCGCCATGATCTCGCGCAGACGACGGCGATCGGTGGCCGAGGTAATCTTGCGCGAAATCCCGCCGCCGCGTGGCGAGTTTGGCATCAGCACGCAGAACCGGCCGGCAAGTGACAGGTAGGTGGTCAGCGCCGCGCCCTTCGTGCCGCGCTCCTCCTTCACCACCTGCACCAGCAGGATCTGCCGGCGCTTGATCACCTCCTGGATCTTGTAGTTGCGCAAGAAACGAGAGGAGACGCGGCGCTCGCGGGTTTCCTCGGTGGTGTCGCCGTCACCGCCCACCGTCTCCGGTGGTGGCTGCTCCGGGACGACATCGGACATCGCTGCGCTGTTGTCGCCGGTCTCGACGATGCCGCCGGCTTCCGATGTGGCCTCCTCGGCCGCCTCAACCAGAGCGTCTCGCTGATCCGCGACAGTTGCATCCGCAGGAACCTCGCGCAGGACTTCGCCGCGGACCGCGTCGGGCTCCGCCTCCACCGCCGCCACTGCTTCCGCTTCAGGCTCGACATGCCCCGATTCGTCGAGCACCACCGGCGGCGCTTCGTCCTCAGCCGAATGAGGCTCCTCCTCAGCCGGGGGTGGAGCCGCATCTTCCAGCGATCCGCGCACCACCTCGGCAACGATTTCGGCCGGCACCGAGGACACGGTGGAATCCCCGACGGAGTCCAACGACTCGGTCGACTCCGCCTCCGCCGCTTCGGCTTCCGCGGGCTCGTCCGCGGTCACCTCGGGCAACTCGGTGTGCGCTGTCGGGTCCTGAGCCGCCGCCACCTCGGCCGCGCGATCCTCTTCCTCTTCCTCGCGCCGCGCCTCTTCGGCTTGCGCCTCGATCAGCCTCTGCCGGTCGGCCACCGGGATCTGGTAATAGTCCGGATGGATTTCGCTGAACGCCAGGAACCCGTGCCGGTTGCCGCCATATTCGACAAATGCGGCCTGCAGGCTCGGTTCTACGCGAACGACTTTGGCGAGGTAGATATTTCCTTTCAGATGGCGCTTGGTGGATGTCTCGACATCGAAATCCTCCAGCCGGCTACCATCCAGCACCACCACGCGGGTTTCCTCCGCGTGCGATGCATCGATCAACATACGTTTGGTCATTGACTCCGAAGCTCCAATCGGCCGCGCGGCGGCGCGGCGCACATCCCTGCGGGACGCGCACCGGCGGGCGGCGGAATAGGTGTGTGGAATAGGGCTGCTCCGACCGCTCAAGGATCGGAACATCGTCCGGCCGAGCACTGCGGCAGCACGTCATTTCGCCTCCCAACATGGGGACGACCGCAGAAATCGTTAGTGTTCGGTCGAGAAGGATCATGTTTGCGACGATAGTCCGTCCCTGGCGACCCGGAGCGACCCGGGGTTGGAAGAACTGCCTGCGGCCCGATCGCGACAGCCGACCCCGGCGCGCTGCGAGCGCGGCGCGGGCGGTGACATGGCAGGCGGCAGAGGGCGCCTCCCCGGACCTTGTTCCGCCGGAGTTCATCGTCCAGCAGATCGCGGGCCATCGCCCCTCACCGGGTTGCTGGTCGTTGGGCAGCGGCTGGTTCCCGCCTACCCAGAGGACTCCCAGGGCACGTCACCGGAGCACTAGGACCATGAAGCAAACCGGCGCCCGCCGCAAGTCGTCGTTACCATCACA
Source organism: uncultured Alphaproteobacteria bacterium (assembly GCA_963758595.1). Lineage (GTDB taxonomy): Bacteria > Pseudomonadota > Alphaproteobacteria > Acetobacterales > Acetobacteraceae > JAMXLO01. Next base: position 113,198 of record CAVWWB010000011.1, on the reverse strand, counting down.
AGTCTTGGCCATGAAACAGTCGTAATCAAGGCCGAACGTGCAAAGCCGCATTCTTGGTGTTAAGAACGTCTCATGGGCGATTGTTCCCCGTTTACCCGTCGCCTGCTGCTCGGCCGCCTCGCTTCGGGAACGGGAGTGGTCGGGACATTCCTTCTGCCGGACTGGATGGGCCGAGCGCTGGCTGCGACGGCGGTCGCCTCAAGCCGTACGCCGCAGCCGTCCGCGTCCCGTCAGAGTCCCCGCCCGCCATTGCCTCTGGTGATGCTGGACCCTGGCCACGGCGGCAAGGATCCGGGCGCGATCGGGTTTTCCGGGACCTACGAAAAGCAGGTCTCGCTCGCCGCCGCGTTCGAACTGAAACGGCAACTCGAGGCCGAGGGCCGTTATCGGGTGGCCCTAACCCGCACGCGTGACGCCTTCATTCCGTTGGATGATCGGGTCGCCAAGGCTCAGGCGCAGGGCGCCATGTTGTTCGTGTCGATGCACGCCGACGCGCTGTCGGATCATTCGGTGCGGGGCGCCAGCGTCTACACGCTTGCGGACACCGCCTCGGATGCGCAGACCGCCGCACTCGCGCGGCGCGAGAACAGCGCGGATCGCTTCGCCGGCCCCGGCTTCGATGCTTCACCCGAAATCGCCCGCATCCTGGCAAGCCTGGTGCGGCGGGAGACTCGGATCGGATCCAGCCGGCTGGCCCGCGATATGGTGGGCAGCCTCGATCAGAACCTGCCGATGCTGCCGAACCCGGGGCGCCACGCCGGCTTCATGGTGCTCAAGGCGGCGGATATTCCCAGCGTACTGGTCGAGATGGGCTTCATGTCGAACCCCGCGGATGAAGCGGAGCTGCGCCGCCCGCAGCATCGCGCCCGCGTCGCCGAGGCAATGAAGCGCGCGGTCGATGCCTACTTCGCGGCGGTCGCTCATACGGCGCAAGTTGATCGCGCGGAATGGATGGCTGGCTAGCATCTGATCGCTGGCCCGCGCCGCTGAAAGGCGGCATATCATTAATCCTATGACCAAGCCGATCAGAGCCGGTGAAAAGCTGGCCCCGCCTTCCACCGACACCCGTTCCGCCGACAATGGCAGGCGGGAACCGGCATCGCCGCGCAAGCCGCGCCGCGGCCCGTTCCGCCGCTTCGCACGCGGCGTCATGGGCGGCGTACTCGCCATCGGGCTGCTGGTCGCAGCAGCCGGCGGCATCGGCGGTTATGTGGCCTTCGAGCGCTTCGGGGCCGATCTGCCGGACGTCGATGGGTTGCGCAGCTACCAGCCTCCGGTCATGAGCCGGGTCTATGCCGGCGATGGCCGGCTGATGGCCGAGCTCGCCGCCGAGAGACGCATTTTCGTGCCGTATTCGGCCATCCCGGACCTGGTGAAGCGAGCCTTCGTCTCCGCCGAGGACCAGAACTTCTGGACCCACCCGGGCGTCGATCCGCTGGCCATCGCGCGCGCCGCGGTCTTCGACCTGACGCACATGAGCCAGGGGCGCCGACCGCTCGGTGCCTCGACGATCACCCAGCAGGTCGCCAAGAACATGCTGCTGGACAACCAGGTATCGCTTGCCCGCAAGGCGCGCGAAGCGCTCCTGGCCATGCGAATCGAGCAGACGCTGTCAAAGCAGCGCATCCTCGAGCTGTACCTCAACGAGATCTATCTCGGCATGGGCTCGTATGGCGTTGCGGCTGCGGCGCAGGCGTATTTCAACAAGCCGCTGGACAGGCTGACCTTGTCCGAGGCGGCGTTTCTGGCCGCCTTGCCCAAGGCGCCCAACAACTACAACCCATCCAAGTTCGCCGAAGCCGCCAAGGTGCGGCGCGACTGGGTGCTGGACCGGATGACGGAGGATCACGCGATCACCGCCGCCCAGGCCGGGGCGGCGAAGGCCGAACCGATCGTTCCCGCCGAGTTCCACCGGCCACAGCCGATCCCCGGTGCGGACTGGTTCGCCGAAGAGGTGCGCCGCCAGTTGGTGACGCAGTTCGGTCCGGACGTTACCACCCAGGGCGGCCTGATGGTTCGCACCAGCCTCGACCCGACACTGCAGATCGCGGCGGAAAGAGCGATCCGCGAGGGCCTGATGGCGTACGACCGCAAGCTCGGCGGCTGGCGCGGCCCGGTCACACATCTGGAAGGCGGCGCGGTTCTGGCCAAGGACTGGGTCGGGCCGCTGGGACAGGTGGCGCGCCCGGCCGGCATGCTGCCGGACTGGAGGTTGGCCGTGGTGCTCGATACCACCGACACTGCGGCACGCGTGGGCTGGATCGATGGCCAGCCGCGCACCGGCACTCTGACGTTGTCGGACATTGCCTGGGCCCGGCCGGTCAGGGACGGCAAGCCAGGCCCGGCGCCGCGGCGCATCACCGACGTCGTGCAGCAGGGCGACGTGGTGATGGTGGAACCCAACACCACGCTCCCGACGCCGGTTGCACAGGCCCCTGTTGGACAGGCCCCTGTTGCACAGGCGAAATATGCCAAGTCTCCGCTGGCGGCGCCGCTGCGGCTGGCGCTCCGGCAGATCCCGGCGGTGCAGGGCGCCCTGGTGTCGCTCGACCCGACCACCGGCCGGGTGCTCGCCATGGTCGGCGGATGGAGCTTCGAGGGCAGCCAGTTCAATCGCGCCACCCAGGCGCAGCGCCAGCCTGGCTCCAGCTTTAAGCCGTTCGTCTATCTGACCGCGCTGGAAAAGGGCGTCTCGCCCAGCCAGCGTTTCCTGGACGCGCCGGTCGTGATGGATACCGCCGCTGGGCGCTGGCGCCCCAATAACTTCGAGATGGAGTTCGGCGGCCCGACGCCGCTCAGAATTGCACTGGAAAAGTCGCTGAACCTGGTAACGCTGCGCGTCGCCCAGACCATCGGGATGGAGCCGATCGCCGAAAACGCGATTGCCTTCCACGAGGTGGAGAATATGCCCCGCGTGCTCCCCGCGGCGCTCGGTGCCGTGGAAACCACGGTTTTGCGCGAGGCGGGGGCATATGCCTCCTTGGCAGCCGGCGGGCGCGAGGTGGTCCCGACGCTGATCGACAGCGTGCAGGATCCGGACGGTCACGTCGTGTGGCGGCCGACCGCGATCTCCTGCGATAACTGCTCCGATCAGGGCATCACGCCATCGCTGACCGATCAGCGCAAGGAGATCGCCGATCCGCAGTCTGTGTTCCAGCTGGTGACCATGATGCAGGGTGTCACGACGCGTGGCACCGGTGCACCGGTCGCCGCCGGTCTCGGGCATCCGATCGCCGGCAAGACCGGCACGACGCAAGACTTCTCGGACGCCTGGTTCTCCGGATTTACCCCCGATCTGGTGACCACCGTGTGGGTCGGTTTCGACAACCCGGCCAGTCTGGGCGACAACCAGACCGGCGCGCACGTCGCCGGCCCGATCTGGCACGACTTCATGGCCGTCGCCCTGAAGAACCGGCCGGTGCTGCAGTTCCAGGCTCCGCCGGGCGTGACCATGGCGGCCTGGGATAGCGGCAGCGGCACGGTGACCGACGCGTTCAAACCTGATCAGGTGCCGGGCGCCTCAAGGCCGCTAGGCGGGGCAGTGGCCGCAGGACCGGCTGCGGACAGTGCCGGCCCTGCCGACTCGAGGAACGCTCCCGGTGGTGTCGACAGCGGCCTGGGCGGCATATATTAGGCGCGGCCTTTAGTGTGCCCTTGTGGACCAGTAGGTGAGTGATGTCGGCCGAATCAGATGCCCTGAATGACCAGATCAAGCAGTCGATCGCACTGCTGAGGAGGCATCTTTGACTGGGATGTCGCCGAAGGCCGGCTCGCCGAACTGAACGCGCGCGCCGAAGACCCCGATCTCTGGAACGATGCCGCCGCCGCCCAGAAGGTGATGCGGGAGCGCAACCAGCTCGCCAGCCAGATGGAGGGCGTGCGCAGGCTGGAGCGCGAGGTCGCCGACACGCTGGAACTGATCGCGCTGGCCGAAGCAGAAGGCGACGCGGCCATGGCCGAAGAGGGCGTGACGGCGCTGCGTGCCCTGGCGGAGGAGGCGAAGCATCGGGAAATCGAGAGCCTGCTCGCCGGCGAGGCAGACGCCAACGACGCCTATATCGAGATCAACGCCGGCACCGGCGGCACCGAGGCGCAGGACTGGGCCGAGATGTTGATGCGTATGTATATGCGCTGGGCGGAGCAGCACGGCTACAAGGTCCAGTTGCTGGAAGCAAGCGAAGGCGAACAGGCGGGCATCAAATCGGCAACTCTGCAGGTCAGCGGTCCGAATGCCTATGGATGGCTGAAGACGGAAGCCGGCGTACACCGGCTGGTGCGGATCAGTCCGTTCGATGCCAACGCGCGGCGCCACACCAGCTTCGCCAGCGTCTGGGTCTATCCGGTGGTCGATGACGACATCGATATCGCGATCAACGAGAGCGACCTGAAGGTCGATACCTATCGCGCATCAGGCGCCGGTGGCCAGCACGTCAACAAGACGGAAAGTGCGATCCGCATCACGCATATCCCAAGCGGGATCATCGTGGCGTGCCAGACCGACCGCAGCCAGCATCGCAACCGCGCAACCGCGATGGCCATGCTGAAGGCACGGCTCTACGAAGCCGAATTGCAGAAGCGCGAGGCGGCTGCGGCGGCGCAGGAGAATGCCAAGACCGACATCGGTTGGGGCCATCAGATCCGCAACTACGTGCTGGCGCCGTACCAGTTGGTCAAGGATCTGCGCACCGGGGTGGAGAAAGGCAATCCGGAGGCCGTGCTGGACGGCGATCTGGATGGGTTCATGGCTGCGGCGCTGGCCGCCCGCGCCGGCGCCACGCGCAGCGAGGCGAGCGCGCAGGCGCGGTAGCTGGCCCCCTCCCCTAGCCCCCTCCCGCAAGGGGAGGGGGGACTGATTAGCGCGATTAGTGCAGGGCGTAGAACCCTTTGGCGCCCCCGGCCATTACCTGGCTGACGGTCTCCGCTGGCTTGTCCTTGATCAGATCGCGCACCATCCGCGGTGCGCCGGGGAAGAACCCGTCGGGATGCGGGTAATCCGTAGACCACAGAATCTTGTGCGGCCCGACATAGTCCACCAGCGCGTGCAGGCAATGCTCGACCGGCTCGAAGGCGATCCAGCAGTTGCGCTGGAACAGTTCGGAGGGCCGCGTCTTTAGCCCGGAGTCATTGAACCCCTGATCGTCGAAATGCCGGTCCATGCGATCGAGCCAACCGGCGATCCATCCGCCGCCGGACTCGAGGAAGGCGATGCGTATCTTCGGATGCCGTTCGCACACGCCGCCCCAGATCACCGCCATGCAGGCCAGCATCATCTCCATAGTGTGGGTGATGATGTGGCGGGCACCGCGCTCCTCGAAGCGGTCCATGCCGACTTGCATCATCCCGCTGTTGCCACCCTCGTGGAAGCCGACCGAAATGTCGAGTTCTTCCGCCATCGTCCAGAACTTCTCGTAATCCGGATGATGGATCATCTTGTTGTTGTACGGATTGGGCCGCAGGAAGACGCCGCGGAACCCCAGCTTTTCGCGGGCGAACTTCATCTCCTCAATCGCTGCATCCACCGACTGCATCGGGATCATCGCCACCCCGAACAGCCGGTCAGGGTACGGCTTGCAATAGTCGGCAAGCCAGCGGTTGTAGGCGCGTGACATCGCGGCCGCGACCACGGGATCCTCCACCGCGCCGGCGAACAGCCCGATGCTGGGATACAGGAACGCCGCATCGATACCGTCGAGGTCCATATCGGGAATACGCGCGTGCGGATCGAAACCGCCTTTGCGGCCTTGCTCGTACTCCAGTGCATCGTCCACCACCGTGCCGTCGCGCGCACCGACCCCGCCGATGGCGCCAATGCCCTTCTTGCTGCCCAACAGCTTTTCGCCGACCTGCAGGCGCTGCTTGCCGTCCTCGTCACGAATGATCTTGGGCGCCTGATCCCGATATTTCGGGTCCATGTAGTCATTCCAGAGCGTCAGCGGCTCCAGTATGTGTCCGTCAGCGTCGATTACGTTGTATGCGCGGGTCATGGGACGTCTCCTGTAGTGTTTCATCCACTCCTTGCATCTAGCGGGCGTAGCCGTCGCGTTCGCCGGACTTTCCTGTGCATCGCCTCAGCGCTTCGCAACATGAACGTTCGCACTTGTCCGGCGGCGCTACTGGTGAGTAGCCTAATCCCCAAAGCAAGCCCGCGTAAAGCGAGGCCACGGCGTGATGACCGAAGGCTGACCGCCGGAGGTCTGAACGACGAGAAGACGATGTCTACCCCAGACGCCGCCGGTACAGCGCGATCAGTCGCTCCCAATGTCGTTCTGCTGCCGGCTTGTCGTAACACCAGCGCTGCGGAAACGCGAAACCATGATGCACGCCAGGCTGCAATTCGATCTCGCCCGTGCAGCCGGCGCGCGCGAACAGCCCACGCAGCTCCTCGACCATCGGCAGCGGCGCCAACTCGTCGTATTCGGCGCAGGAAATGTAGAGCTCGCCCTTAATCTTGCCGAGATTGATGTGCGGGCTCTCCTCCGCATCGCTCACCAGCCATGTGCCATAGAACGATGCGGCGGCGGCGACGCGATCGGGATATCGCGCAGCCGCCGCAAGCGCATAGGGACCGCTCATGCAGTAGCCATGCGCACCCACCGGCCCCTTTGTCACCGCATCCTGACCATCGACGAACGCCAGCAAATAGGCAATGTCGTCCATCACCGGCGGTATCGTCATCTTGGTGCGCACCACGCGCATCCGATGATGCTCGGCGCTGCCGTGCTCCAGCACATCCGGTCCGTAGATCGTGTCCCGTCCGGCGCGGTAATACAGGTTCGGCAGCAGCACGTAATAGCCGACCGTGCCGAGGCGGCGCGCCATGTCGCGCAGCTCGTCGCGAACCCCAGGCGCATCCATCAGCAGGAACACCGCCGGATGGCGGCCGTGATCGGGATGGCAGATGAAGGTCTCCATCGCACCGGCTTTGGTTGGTATATCCAGGGTCTGCTCGATCATCGATCCACCTCCCCTACGCTCGCCTCACCGCATGGAAATGGGCAGCGCATTTGTATTCCGGTCTGCGGTCTGTGCACCGCCGGCATGGACGACGACCGCTGGGCCGCCCTGTGCTCGGCACGCCAAGCCGGGATCTGGCTGATCAAGGCGCAGGTCGAGAGCCGCCGCGAAGCGAATTGCATCACTCAGACCAACCAGAGAGCGACCCCAGTACACCTCGCCCACGAAGTGGGAGAGGTCGGCGAGCCTAAGCGAGCCGGGAGAGGGTCTGGACGGTTAGCGACGACCCTCTCCGGCGCTTCGCGCCCGCCTCGCCCGCTTGCAAGCGGGCGAGGCTTCCTCTTGGCGCAAGGACGCGTGCCCGTCCGGCCGGCCGCGTGCCGCCGATCAGGCCGGCACCTTCGCTTGCCGTGCCTCCATCTCCTTGCGCGCCCGTTCGCGGCGTTCATCGAACCGCCCAACCCGGGCACGTGTGTTCGGGTGCGTGACGTTGTCGGCTGCACCGGGGTTCTTCTGCGCACCGGCCCAGCCATCCTCGCTGATATCGAAGATCACTCCGTTTGGGTCGGAGTACTTCACCTCGTAGCCGCCCTTGTTGTTCGGATCACCCATGATCCACTCGGCGCCGGCGCCAGTCGCCTGCTTACCCGCCGCAACCGCGTCATCCACCCACAATCCAAGATGATGCAGCCCGACATAGTCCTTTCCTGTCCCCTGCGCGGCCTCCTCGTCCTTGAACTTCAGCAAAGCGAGGTTCACCACGCCATCGGTCAGGAACACGCCTTCCGCCAGCTTGCCATCGGTTTCACCGAGTTCCTCCAGCCCGAAGGTGGTCTTGTAGAATTCCGCCGCCGCCCAAGGATCGGGTACGCTGATCGCGATGTGGCGGATCCTGCCTTTGGTCTTGCCTGCCATGGACGGTCCTCCTGTTCTGACCGTCGCAGCATTACGCCTTGCCGCGTCGGCGGCAAGCCGTGCGGCGCGCCGGCAAACAGCCTTGTCAGCCCGCCAAAAACGCCGCCACCGCCGGCACCGACTTCAGCGCGGCCATCTCCTGTTCGGTCGGCAGTTGGGGGCGATCGCGCAGCGCGTTCACCATGCACAGGAACCCAAGCGGCTCGTCCTTGCTGGCGCGGAACTGGTGCCAGGTCCCGGACGGAATACTGACCAGGTCGAACGGCTTGCACCGTCCGCACCTCCTCGCCGACCAGGCACGTGCCGTGTCCCCGCAGGATCATCACCGCGTGGACGTGTTCGTGCCGTTCCAATGTGGAATAGCCGCCGGCCGCCATCTCGAAATAGCGCAGCTCGCAGCCAAGCTGCGCTTCCGCGAATAGCACCTGGCGCGAGATCGCCTTGAACGGCGCTGCGCCGTCTTCCTTGTACGGCTGGCACGCTACATCGTCCCAACGGTAGTCGTGGAACCTGCGAAACAGGTTCTGCTGCTCGATGTCCATCTTCCTTACCGGTAGCTGTGCTGTGCGACCGCCTCGGTGAAGCGTGCGGTCTCCTCCGCCAGTCGTTCGCGCGCGGCTAGCAGGCTGCCGCCGATCAGCAACATCGCGTCCGGTCCGTAGAAGTCAAGCATCTCGGGCACGCGTTCCAGCGTCATTCCGCCGGCCGGTGCCGGCAGGCTTGGACGCACGCCATCCCACGGTTCGCGCGCCCTCTCGCCCAGGCGCCGGCACATCGCCGGGGTGTAGCCGAACCGTCCGCCGTGATTGGGAAAGATGACCGCATCGGCGCCAAGAACACGGAATAGCGTGCCGATCAGCAGGTCCGGCGCGATGCGCGCCGCGCCGCCCATGGTCGGATGGGCGATGAAAGCCACATCCGGATGCTGCCGGACCAGGGCCTGCATCGTCGCCCAACCGGCAATCATGGGCGCGATCAGCACCGCCTCGATGCCGTGCGCGCGCGCGGTGTCGAGCTGCCGCCGCATCGCATCCAGGTCGCCCGACAGGCTTGGGACGTAGCGCGTCCGCCCGACCGCCCCGGCGATCGCCGCCACCCGTTCGGCGAACGGCGAATAGGCCTGGTCTGCCAGCCCGTGGTCGTCCTTGACGAAATCGACGCCGCCGCGCGCGAAGCTCTCGGCCAACTCGGCGAGCCGTGCCGGCTGCACGCCCTGCGGCTTCAACGCCGAGCAGGTGAGCGCGCGCGCCATACGCACCGGCAAGGCGCCGCAGCCCTTCTACCCCGTGGCGAGGCCCGCTGAGTGCTGCGGCGATCTCCGGCGGCACCGCAACGTCTGAGAGGAGTACATCCTCATGCAGCGACGTGTTGCCATACACCATGTTGAGGAACTGACCGGCTTCCAGCCCAGTCGTGGCAACGGCCAGCCCGATCCTTACGTCATACAGGCCTTCGCCGCGTTCCTCGATCGCCTCGACCTCGCCCACGATGTCGCGCAGGATTTCAGGTTCGGCGATAGCGGACAGCGGCATCTCGACGCTCTGCTCGACCGCGATCGACACCGCCCGCGCCTCGACCGAGGCGGCGTCCGAGCGAATGCGATAGGTTACGCGGAAGCGCGCAGTCACTTCGGTTGCGTTGAAGCGAAGGCCGGCAGGCACCGCGGTTGGCCAAGCAATGCGGCCAGCCCGCGCTTGCGATTCTCGCGCCCTTCGTTCGCGCCCACCGCGATGATGAACTCGATCAACACAATGTCCTCCTGATACTCTGATTGACCGAACTCACATCGGCGAAAATACCGTGGCCATCCGCGGGACCGAGCCGAGCGGCCGATAACACTTGGGGTCGTCAAAAAGAAATGACTGCACCTGCCAGTCCCACTGCTGTTCGTCAGGCGAGGGACTGCAAGCAGCGACCATGTCGAAGGATGCGGCCTTCATGCAGCCCGGGATCAGTTGCGCCTGGGCAGCCGGATCATCGAGATAGTATCTGGTACGGCACGCGTTCAGGGCGCTCCCCCTGGACCGATCCGCACATCCCGCGAGCAGGGCCATCGTCATCAGCATTGCGAACCGAAGCACGTTACCTCTCTGGGCTTCCGGGCCGCCAATCTGTCGCCCATAAGCGGCAGCGCGTAAGCCTGTCACGCGCCAGACACCGCGAGTGCGAGCACTATGAGGAACCGAGATCGTCTGGATGCCCATTATCCCAATGGAGTAGCTGAGCTTTGGTCGCCTCCTCGCTAGCCTTGGGCAGGTTGCGAAGGACTGCTGTCATGCGGTGTGTGGCCCAACTCTCGATCGTGATGGCCATTCTGGGCTGTCTGCCAGTCGCCCATGTGAATGCACATGGAGCTGCAGGCGGGGCAGGGGGCGGGGGTGTCGGTGCCTTCGCATTACACCAAGGTCCAGCAGCCCTGGGCCTGCGCGGCGGGTTCGCCCGGGGGCCGGGATTCGCCCACAGCCGGCGGGCTATCGCCCTCGCGCACCGTCCCCTGCGCCAAGCGAGGTTCGCCCGCGCGTTCCAGATGACCCTCCCTGTATGGTGGGGCGGCATCTGGCTGGGTTATCCAGGTGACTGGTGGTCTGGCAACGACTACCAACCCGCACAACTGTCAGAGACGCCACCGCCGCAACCGCAGGTCATCGTGATCAATGCGGACGCCAACCCGCGTCTGGCGGGAACCGACACAATCACAATGCCGGACTATGGCTACGTTCAGGGGTGCCACGCGATCGCCAACGGCTACCACTGCGACCTGCCTGACGCGACGCGCTAGAGGTGAGGCCAAGGTCATTGCCCCGCCTCAGCCTCAGGCAAACACAATCTGGCTACGGCGTCGTTTCGTCTTATGGCGTCGCTTTGCGGTCGAGCGGAGATGCAACCGGCCGCCCGATCCACTGGCCCCGGAGCCGGTCCCACGGCGTCACCGGGTGAAGGCGAGCGACGCGCCGGCTGCTCTCCCACACCTCGACCGCCGCCACACGATCTTCCGCACCCTTGCTGGCCATCGCCAGCGCAGCCGAATCCGATCGGCAAATGACGGAGTAGCCATCCACGACATGGTCGGCGGAATCAAGCTCGTATATACGATAGTGCGCCACAGACATGCAGAGTGTCCCTCCCACCAGGACAACGAGCCGAGCAACGGCCGGTTCCAGCGAAGCGGCATTTCTACGAGCTGCTCATCGAACCGCGGTCATAATGCTGGTCGTGGCTCCGACCACCCCATTTACGCGGGGGCTTGCACCTCATGCGCAATGACGGCTTCCAGGCAGCCTGATGGTGTCTAATCCTTGGCGGACCTCACCGGCACCCGCCAGATCTCCTCGGCATATTCGCGGATTGTGCGATCCGAGGAGAACCATCCCATCCGTGCGGTATTCAGCACGCTCGATCGCCACCAGGCGTGCCGGTCGCACCAGCGCATCGCCACATCGCACTGCGCATCGGCGTAGGCGTCGAAATCCGCCGCCACCATGAACCAGTCGCTGGTCGTCAGGTCAGACACCAGCTCGCGATAGCGCTCGGGTTCGTCGCGCGAGAACGCACCCGAACCGATCGCATCCAGCACCTGCTTCAACACGGGTGATACCGCAACGCCTCCGCGCTGCTGCCGCCGCCACTCGACCTGATCCGCGGTCAAGCCGAAGGTGAACATGTTCTCCGCACCGACACGGTCCAGGATCTCCAGATTCGCGCCATCCAGTGTGCCGATCGTCAGTGCGCCATTCAGCGCCAGCTTCATATTCCCAGTGCCCGACGCTTCCATCCCCGCCGTCGAGATCTGTTCGGACAGATCGGCGGCCGGGATGATCACCTCCGCCAGGCTGACGTTGTAATCCGGCAGGAACACCACCTTCAGCCGATCGCGCAGCAGGGGATCGCGATTGATCACGCGTGCGACGTCGTGGATCAGCTTGATAATCAGCTTGGCGCGCCGGTAACTCGCCGCGGCGCGGCCGGCGAACAGCTTGACCCGCGGCACCCAGTCCTGGTTCGGCTGCGCGCGCATCGCATTGTACAGCGCGACAGTCTCCAGGATATTCAGCAGTTGCCGCTTGTATTCGTGGATGCGCTTGATGTGCACATCGACCAGCGCGTCGGGATCGATGTCGATCTGCAGCCTCTCGGCGACCAGCTTCGCCAGCGCCTCCTTGTTGATGCGTCGCGTCTCGGCCAGCCGCTCGTGCAGCGCCGCGTCGTTCGCCAGCGGCGCCAGCCTCTCCAGCGCCATCGGATCGTCCAGCACCTCTGCGCCGACCGCATCGCACAGCACGGCGGTCAGCCCCGGATTGGCGGTCAGCAGCCAACGCCGGAAGGTGATGCCGTTGGTCTTGTTGACGATCCGCCCGGGATGCAGCTTGTTCAATGAACCGAAGACTGTCTGCTGCATCAGTTCGGTGTGCAGCGCCGACACGCCATTCACTTTGTGCGAACCCAGGAACGCCAGCGTGCCCATCCGCACGCGGCGCTCGCCATTCTCGTCAATCAGCGAAATCGTCGATAGCGGCGGCGCATCGGACCGGTGTGCCACGCTGTCGAGGTGCTGCTTGTTGATCTCGTAAATGATCCGCATGTGGCGCGGCAGCAGCCGCTCCATCAGCGGGACCGGCCAGCTCTCCAGCGCTTCGGGCAGCAGCGTGTGATTGGTGTAGGAGATGGTTTCGGTGGTGATCTGCCAGGCTGTCTCCCAGGGCACGCCATGCTGATCCACCAGCAGCCGCATCAGTTCCACGACGACAATGGCGGGATGCGTGTCATTGAGCTGGATCGCGCACTTGTCCGGCAGCGTGCGCAAATCGCCGTACTGGCGGATGTGGCGCTGCAGCAGGTCCTGCAGCGAGGCCGACGAAAAGAAATATTCCTGCCGTAGCCGCAGTTCCTGCCCGGCCGGGGTTTCGTCACTCGGGTAGAGGATCTGCGAGATCGAGTTGGCCCGGGCGCGCGCCGCCAATGCGCCGACATGGTCGCCGCGGTTGAACGTCTCCAGCGCCAGTGGGTCGGGGGCGCGTGCCGACCACAGACGCAGCGTGTTGGCGTGCCGCGCCCGCCAACCGACCACAGGCGTGTCGTAGGCGATCGCGATCACCGTCTCGTCGGGATGCCAGACAGATGGCAAAGTGCCGTCGCCGGCCCCCAGCGGTTCTACCCATCCGCCGAAACCCACGCGGTGGTTGATGTCGGGCCGCTCGAACTCCCACGGATTGCCGAACGACAACCAGTTCTCTGGGTACTCGTGTTGCCAGCCGTCTCGGATGACCTGCTGGAACAGCCCATGGTTATAGCGAATACCGAACCCGTACGCCGGTATGCCGAGGCTCGCCATGCTCTCCATGAAACAGGCCGCGAGCCGTCCCAGGCCTCCGTTACCCAGCGCCGGGTCGGCCTCCAGCTGCCGCAGATGATCCAGGTCCACCCCGAGCGAGCCGAGTGCCTGTCGCATCGGTTCGGTCAGGCCGGCGTTGTTCAGCGAGTCCAGCAGCAGCCGTCCCGGCAGGAACTCCAGCGAGAGGTAGTAAACTCGCTTGCTCTGCGCCGCCGCGTCCTGGCGCGCAGCCGTCAGCCAGCGATCGACAATCCGATCGCGCAGAGCCAGCGCTGCCGCGACGAACCAGTCCCGATCGCCGGCGATGAGAGGGTCCCGCCCGGTCGCGTAGGTAAGCTTCTCGACCACCAGGCGGCGGAGGGACTCGGCCTCGCTCACGTCTGTTCCGTCATTCGGTTCGTCCAATTGCCTATCAGAGGCTCAGGTAGATCCATGACTCACCGTCCTCCATTGCTCGCCAGTGACGGTCCGACTTGCGCAGTGTCCCTTGTCGTGCATCTTGGACGCAACCGTTCGCAATTCGACATCAAAATGCTCACTTTCAATCATGTCTGTTATCGAACCATCCCGCTCGCATGCAACTCGGAAATCAAGGAAACGCGATGGCACTTAGCTGATATTCGTGTGGCGCGCGACACAACCGTTGGTAGAACCATATGAAAAAGGAGAGGTTACTCGCCCGCATCGCGTAGCCCCGCACCCGCGGCCAGGGGGCAGAGCGGCAAGGCAGCCGCCAGCAAGCCCGCCATCATCAGCAGATGCGGCCGTGGAGAGAGCCCCGCCGAGGCAGCGTCGGCGGCAGCGGCGCCGAAGATCAGCACCGGCGTGACCAGCGGCAAAACCAGCAGAGGCAGCAGTACCCCGCCGCGGCGCGCGCCCACGACGATGGCAGCGCAGGCGGACCCCAGCAGAGACAGCAGCATGGTCCCGGGCAGCAGCGCTGCCAGCAGCGAGGGCAGCGCCGGGGCGGGCAGGCGCAGCATGATGGCCAATGGTACGGCTCCGATTAGCAATGGGATGCCGGTAACCAGCCAGTGAGCCACGGCTTTGGCCAAGGCGACGGCGGCGGCAGGGACACCGGACAGCAGCAGCAGGTCGAGCGAACCATCCTCGAAATCCGCCCCGAACAGTCGGTCCAAGGGCAACAGAGCAGCGAGCAGCGCGCAGACCCAGACGATCCCAGGCGCGATCCGGCCCAGCGTCTCGGGTGCCGGCCCAATGGCGAGCGGAAACAGTGCCACGGTCACCAGAAAGAACAGCACTGCCGCCAATGTGTCGGCACCATGCCGCGATGACAGGCGCAGTTCGCGAACCACGATGGCGCAAAACGCACTAAACCCCCCCTCCCCTTGCGGGAGGGGGTCGGGGGGAGGGGGATCGGCGGAGCGCGTCCCCGTCGCCCCCTCCCCCCAACCCCCTCCCGCAAGGGGAGGGGGGGTCAGCAGGCATCCTCCTCATCCCAGCATGAACTCCGCGGCTTCGCCCAGCGGCAGCGGCGTGTGGGTGGCCGCGACCACCAGGCCCCCAGCCGCCCGATGCGCCTCCAGTGTCTGCCCAAATCGCGCGACCGACCGGCTGTCCAGCCCCACCGTCGGCTCGTCAAGCAACCACAGGACCGCCCGAGCCAGCGTCAGCCGCGCCAGGGCCAACCGCCGCCGCTGCCCCGCTGACAGCATGCGCGCCGGGAGGTCCGCCAGCTCCTTCAGGCCAACCTCTGCCAGCAATTCGTCCACCGAGCCACCGCCCAGCCGTGCCGCGAACACCAGGTTCTCCGCGGCCGTCAATGTCGGCTTGACCGCGTCCAGATGGCCGATATATCCGACCATGCGCGCATGGGCTTGCAGGTCCGCCAGCGCGTCCTCGCCGTCCCAGCGCAGCGTGCCGGCCGCCGGCCTCAATAACCCGGCCAGCAACCTGAGCAGCGTCGACTTGCCCGACCCGTTCGGCCCAGTCAGCAGAAGGGCACCTCCGGCCCGCAACGAAAAACCCACATCGCGGAACACCAGCCGTTCGCCGCGAAATGCCGCCAGACCCTCCGCCTGCAACAAACCCCTGCCCCGCCTTGTGGACGCTGACCGACTGGTGTGTTCTAAGCCCGCCGCCCCAAGGGGCCGTGTGTTGGGCCATAGCCTCACCATTGCACCTGCGGCATACCGTCTCAACGTTGCGGTTCAACGGAAGGCGCCGCCATGAAAGCGATCGGCCAGGACACCCTGAAAACCCGCCGCACACTCACCGTGCAGGGCAAGAGCTACGATTACTTCTCGCTCTCCGAGGCAGCAAAGTCGCTGGGTGATATCTCGCGCCTGCCGGTTACGCTGAAAGTCCTGCTCGAGAACGTGCTGCGGTTCGAGGACGGCACCAGCTATTCGGTCGATGACGCCAAGGCGATCGCCGGCTGGCTGGCTGCGGCGCATTCCGACAAGGAAGTGCCGTTCCGTCCCGCCCGGATCCTGCTGCAGGACTTTACCGGCGTGCCGGCGGTGGTCGACCTCGCGGCGATGCGCGACGGCATCCGCCGTCTGGGCAGCGATCCGCAGAAGGTCAACCCGCTGGTCCCGGTGGACCTGGTGATCGACCACTCGGTAATCGTCGATGTCTTCGGGCGGCCAGACGCGCTGACCAGGAACGTGGATATCGAGTTCGAGCGCAATGGCGAGCGCTACAAGTTCCTGCGCTGGGGCCAGAGCGCGTTTTCCAACTTCCGCGTCGTGCCGCCGGGCACCGGCATCTGCCACCAGGTAAACCTGGAGTATCTCGGCCAGTGCGTTTGGACCGGCGAGGCGGATGGCAAGACCATCGCCTACCCCGACACGCTGTATGGCGCCGATAGCCACACGACGATGGTCAACGGTCTCGGCATCCTGGGCTGGGGTGTCGGCGGCATCGAGGCGGAGGCGGCGATGCTGGGCCAGCCCATCGCCATGCTGATCCCCGATGTGATCGGCTTCCGCCTGACCGGCAAGCTGCCGGAAGGCGCCACCGCGACCGACCTCGTGCTGACCGTGACGCAGATGCTCCGCCGCAAGGGCGTGGTCGGCAAGTTCGTCGAATTCTTCGGACCCGGCCTGGACGAACTCGGCCTCGCCGACCGCGCCACCATCGGCAACATGGCGCCGGAATACGGCGCGACCTGCGGCTTCTTCCCGGTAGACAAGGTGGCGCTCGACTACCTGCACATGACCGGCCGTGACGAGCATCGCATCGCGCTGGTCGAAGCGTATCTGAAGGCGCAGGGCATGTTCCGCGAGCCGGGCACGCCCGAGCCGGTGTTCACCGACACGCTCGAACTCGATCTCTCTACCGTAATGCCGAGTTTGGCCGGACCGAAACGGCCACAGGATCGCGTGGCCCTGAAGGATGCCGCGTCGGCCTTCAAGGCGGAGCTGACCAAGGGTCTCGGTGTCCCCGCCAACGACGTGAACACTGTGGTGAAGGTCGAGGGCAAGAATTACGACATCACCCACGGTGACGTGGTGATCGCCGCGATCACTTCTTGCACCAATACCTCGAACCCATCGGTGCTGGTTGCCGCCGGCCTGGTCGCGCGCAAGGCGAACGCCAGGGGACTGAAGCCGAAGCCATGGGTGAAGACGTCGCTGGCGCCCGGTTCGCAGGTGGTGACCGAGTATCTGGAGAAATCCGGATTGCAGACCGACCTCGATGCACTTGGTTTCAACCTTGTCGGCTATGGCTGCACCACCTGTATCGGCAACGCCGGCCCGCTGGACGATGCGATCGTCGATGCGATCGAGGACCACCACCTGGTGGGTGTCGCCGTGCTGTCCGGCAACCGCAACTTCGAAGGCCGTGTGCATGCCAACGTGCGTGCCAACTATCTCGCCTCGCCACCATTGGTCGTCGCCTATTCGCTCCTCGGCAAAATGACCGAGGACATCACCACGGCACCTCTCGGTACCGGCAACGACGGCAGACCGGTGTACCTGCGCGACGTGTGGCCCTCCAACAAGGAGATCGCCGAGATCATCGCCGCCAACCTGTCGCGCGAGCAGTTCCTTAAGCGCTACGGGGAAGTAACCAAAGGCCCGAAGCAGTGGCAGACGATCGAGGTGGACACCAGCAGCGAGACGTATCGCTGGAACGAGGGCTCCACCTACGTCAAGAACCCGCCCTACTTCGAGAACATCAGCATGGAGCCGTCGCCGGTCGGCGACATCAAGGGCGCTCGCATCCTGGCGGAACTCGGTGACTCGATCACCACCGACCATATCAGCCCGGCGGGCTCGATTCGCCGCAACTCGCCCGCCGGCGAATACCTGCTGGAACGGCAGGTGCTGGAGAAGGACTTCAACAGCTACGGCGCCCGCCGCGGGAACCACGAGATCATGATGCGAGGTACCTTCGGCAATATCCGCATCCGCAACGAGTTGGTGCCCGGTGTCGAAGGCGGTTACACCAGGCATTTGCCGTCGGGCGATCAGATGCCGATCTACGACGCGGCGATGCGCTACAAGGCCGAAGGCGTGCCGCTGGTTGTGTTCGGCGGCAAGGAATACGGCACTGGCAGCTCGCGCGACTGGGCGGCCAAGGGCACGCTGCTACTCGGCATCAAGGCGGTGATCGTGGAGAGCTTCGAGCGCATCCACCGCTCGAACCTGGTCGGCATGGGCGTTCTGCCGCTGATGTTCAAGCCAGGCATGGACCGCAAATCGCTTGGTCTGACGGGCGAGGAGCTGATCGACATTACCGGCCTGTCCGACATCACGCCTGGTATGGAGCTATCGGTTGCGATCCATCGGCCGAACGGCAAGGTTGATACCGTGCCGGTGACCTGCCGGATCGATACCGTCGATGAGGTCGCCTACTATCGCCACGGCGGCATCCTGCACTACGTGCTTCGCGGGATGGCGAAAGCCGCCTGATCATGCCGGCGTTCCCGTCCGTGGCCTTGCAAGCCACGCCGGGAACGCTGAGGGCGCTCTTCCAGCAGGCATGGCAGCGCGTGGACCTGCAGGTCCTCAGCCTGAAAGAGGGTGCGCGGGCGGCGCTGTCAGTCGCGGCCATTATCGCCGCGAACGTGTATTTCGATTGGCCACCGCTGTTCATCGCGGCACTGGCGGCGCTCAACACCTGCATGTGCGACCCGGGCGGGCCAATCCGCCGCCGCTTTCCGGCGCTGCTCGCCTTCACCCTGGCAGGCGGGCTGGTCATGGCGGGGGCCGGGCTGGCACGCGGCGGCGGCATCGCCGTCGCGCTGCCGCTCGGTCTATTCGGCCTCTTCTGCGCCTCGTTCGCTCGGATCTACGGCCAGACTGCACAACTGCTGGGTACCATTCTCGGCGTCATGCTGGTCCTCGCCCTCGATCGGCCGCTGCCCGATCTACTGCAGGCCGCCATCGTCGCGGCCGCGTTCATCGGCGGCGGCGTCTGGGCGATTGTCCTCACCCTGGTGATCTGGCGCATCTACTCGGATCGACCGGCACAGCACGCTGCATCCAAGGCCTACCGCTCATTGGCGGCTATGGCGGAAGGCCTCCGTTCATTGTTGGATGACAGCGCCTCCGACGAAGCCGCCTGGACGCAATTCGCCCGGACCCGCATTGCCGCGGTCCGCGCCGCGATCGAGTCAGCACGCGATGCCATGCTCGAACTGCAGCGCGCCCGCGGCGGGTCGGGCAATTGGCTCAGGCGTGGCGCGATCCGCCTGGAGGCCGCCGAGCAATTGCTTGGCACCCTGATCGCATTAACCGACAACCTGGAGCACGCGAATGAGCGTCAACGTGCGGTTGCCCAGAGCCTGTTGCAGCGACTGCAGCCGGCGCTGGCCTCACTCGCCGACGCGATCAACAACGAAGGCACCGCGGCAATCCTGCCGCTAACCGAATCAATCAAGGCGATTGTCTCGGCAATCGAGGCCTTACCAGAGCCCGATCCGGTTCGGCTGATCGGCATAAACATTGCCGAGAGACTTCGGGTCGCGCAGACGCTCTCGGTCCCCGCCAATTATCTGCCTGGCGCCGGCCTCAACGGAACGCCGCCCAGTCTTCGCCAGCGTCTGCTGGTACCGCTGACGGTGAACCTCGATTGGCGGTCGCCGGCATTGCGTCACGCGCTGCGGGTGGTGACGCTCGCGGCACCGGCACTCGCTTCCACCATGCTGTGGTTCACGCCGTATGATCACTGGCTGATGATAACCATCGTCATGACGACGCAGCCCTATTTCGGGCTGACCTATGCCAGGGTGCTGGAGCGTATCGGTGGCACGATCGCCGGTGGACTGGTGGCCGCGCTGGTCGGCCTGGTCTGCACCACGCCAGCCGTTCTGGCCGTGGCGATGTTCCCGCTGGCCACGATCACGCTGGCCGGACGCGCACTCAGCTATGGTCTGTTCGTCACCTGGCTCACGCCCCTTGTCGTGCTGCTCATTGACGTCAACCAGCCCGGCAGCAGTGAATGGCTGGTTGCCGGCACCCGTCTCCTGTTCACCGTTGCGGGTGTCGTCGTCATTGTGGCGGGTTGCTTCCTGCTGTGGCCGGACTTCGCGCCGCAGGACCTCACGAAACAGACCCGTGACGTGATCGCGGCAGTCGGGCGCTATGCGGTATCGGTACTGTCGTCTCTTGTGGGCGAAGCGCCGGCTAACCGGGTCGATCCTGCGCGCCGCGAAGCGGGGATCGCCCTCAACAGCCTGGAAGCTGCAATCAGCCGCGCCCTGCTGGGGCCGCGCACCGGCAAGCAGTCGCCGCTGCAATCGGCGACACTGATCGAGGCTGCATTGCGGCGCTGCACCGGTCGGCTGACCGCAATGGCGTTCGATCCCGCCACGCCCTCGACGTTGCCCCAATCCGCGTGGCTTGTGTGGCGCGACTGGATCGCTCGATCAAGCGCGACCCTCGCCGCAGGCAATCCGCGACTGCCGGCGTGGCCAAGCCCGTCGGTCGAGCCGGTGGCACGCATTGCGCGCCAGTTCGAAATCATTGCCGGAGCGTTGGACCGCTCGCCCGGCTGAGATAGCCTGCCTTTCAGCATGATGCGCGGCAGATTGCGGGCCAGGGCACGGGGGCGGAAATGGACGACACGGCAGCATGGCTCAGGGCGTTCGAGGACCGCGCCCGCCGCAATCTCGGCCGTGTCATGTTCATCGCGCGCTGGATCATGGCGCCGCTCTATCTCGGCTTGCTGGCCGGTCTGCTGCTGCTGGTCGCCAAGTTCATCCAGGTGCTGGTGCAGACAGTGCCGCAGCTACCGAGCCAGACGTCGAATGAAACGATTTACGCCGTGCTCACGCTGGTTGACTTGTCGCTGGTCGCCAACCTGGTGGTGATCGTGATCTTTGCCGGCTGGGAGAATTTCGTTGGCCGTCTGCTGGAGGGCGCGGCATCCGAGCGTCCTGCCTGGCTGGGCGGGTTGGACTTCAGTGCGGTAAAGCTGAAGCTGATTGCTTCCATCGCTACCATTGCGGCAATCCTTATCCTGGAAACCTTCGTGCACATCGACGAAATCAGAAGGGATAATGCGATCCTGCAGCTTGTCATCCTGCTCGCGATCGGCGCCACTGGGGTCATGATGGCGGTGATGGACCGGATTGGCGGCAGTCACGGGGGCAAGTGATGCAGATCGGCATCCAGTTCTTTCCCGATATCGGCCCCGACGTGCTCTCGGCGCGCGATTACTGGCAGCAGGCACTGGCGCTGGTCGGATTGTGTGACCGATACGGCTACAGCCATGTCCGCACCGTGGAGCACTACTTCCACCCCTATGGCGGCTACAGTCCGAACCCGGTCGTGTTCCTCGCCGCCGCGGCACAGGTGACGAAGCGCGCGCGCCTGGTCACCGGGGCGGTCTTGCCGGCGTTCAACAACCCGCTGAAGTTGGCCGGTGAACTGGCGATGCTGGACGCGCTGTGCGATGGCCGGCTCGACATCGGCTTTGCGCGTGCCTTCCTGCCGCACGAGTTCGCCCGCTTCGGCGTCAGGCTGGACGAGAGCCGCGCCCGGTTCGACGAAGGCGTGGAACAGGTGCGTTTGCTGCTGGAGCAGGACAACGTCACCTGCGAGGGGCGCTTCTATAGCTTCCGCAACGTCACCTCGCTGCCGCGTCCGACGCAGAAGCCGCGTCCGCCGTTCTATGTCGCCGCGTTGGCCACCAGGGAATCGTTCGAACGCGCCGGCACCCAGGGGCACGCCATCATGGCGATCCCGATGGCGGCCGGCGCGATGGCGGAATTGATCGGGCTGTATCGCGACGCCTGGCAACGCGCCGGCCATCCGGGC
Organism: uncultured Alphaproteobacteria bacterium; assembly: GCA_963758595.1. Taxonomy (GTDB): domain Bacteria; phylum Pseudomonadota; class Alphaproteobacteria; order Acetobacterales; family Acetobacteraceae; genus JAMXLO01. The sequence continues at coordinate 91,766 of CAVWWB010000011.1, read as the reverse complement.
CGGGGCGTCGTCATGCTGGCATTTCACATGTTCTGTCACGCCGATCAGGCGGAAGCCGAATACATCGCGCGAGAACCGTTGAACCGCTATCTGCGCTCGCTGGTGACGGCCGCATCCGATTGGATGGAAGGCCAGACCTCGGCCGATTATCCCGGCTACGGCAAGATCATCGCCGCACTGTCACGCGAGACCTTCGAGTCCCAGGTGGAAAAATGCGCCGCCTGGATCGGCACGCCGCAGCGTATCCTGGATACCGTGCACAGCTATCGCCGGCAGATCGGCGAATTCGAAATCGCCTCGCTGCAGGTCAACTTCAACGATATCAGCCTCGCCGATGCGCAGGCCTCGATGCGCCTGTTCGGTGAGAACGTCCTGCCCCGGCTGTCTCGGCTTTAGTCGATGCATCCCAGACCCAAGCAATTTGGCGGTCGCGACGTGCGCCAAAAGCTGCGGGTTGAACGCTGAGCGGAGGGGTCGTCGCTTTGGCAAAACCATCGCTGTTCCGATCGTTTATGATGGAAGGGCGGTCTGGCGAACATTCGTTCGGCTGCAGCCAAGGGGAAACCACTATGCTGAGCCATATAAAGGAAAGTGTCGTCGCTTTCATTGCTGACGAGGCGCTGACCCGGGGCGCGGCAATCGCTTTCTATACCGTGACGTCCATCGGTCCTGTTCTCTTCATCGTGATAGCGATCGCGGGCATTGCATTCGGTGAGGACGCTGCCCGAGGTGCAATCTCCAGCGAACTTAGCGGGTTGATGGGTCAGCAAAGTGCTGACTTGCTTGAGACAGCCATCAAGAGCGCTGCACGGAGTTCATCGGGCTTTATCCCGGCAGCCATAGGGATCATCGCCCTGGTGATTACCGCCTCCGGCGTTTTTACCGAAATGCAGCAGACACTTAATGTCATTTGGCGTGCCGAGCCCACAGGCACCACAGTGTCACGCTTGATACGCGCTCGCGCCGCAAGTCTTGGCCTGGTGGCGGCACTCGGTTTCCTTCTGTTGGTCTCACTCGTCGTCAGCGCCGTGCTCACGGCCTTCAGCGATTATGTCAACGCTTACATACCGTTTGGTCATCTAATTCTTCGGGTGCTGACATTCCTGATATCATTCGGCTTCATTAGTCTGCTGTTTGGCGCCATCTACAAGATCCTGCCTGACAAACGGATTGAATGGCATGATGTAATGATCGGCGCGGTAGTGACTGCGTTTCTCTTCAGCATCGGCAAGTTGCTCATTGGGCTTTATATCGGTAGCAGCTCCATGGCATCGAGCTATGGCGCCGCAGGTTCGCTGATAATCGTGCTGCTCTGGATATATTACTCGGCCCAAATCTTCCTGCTCGGAGCGGAGTTCACCAAGGTATATGCCGCTCGACGCGGCAGTCATCAAACCCGCAAGCGTGATCTCTTGGCAGCCTGACTTGCCGCGTACGACCGGCGACGCGTCCGGAGGCCTGAATCGCATGCTCAAGCAAGCAGCGCGCCCGGATCGCATCGGCGCGAACGGCGAACAGAATGTCGGGCCCCCGGCAAGTCGTGCCACTGAGCTTCCGCACGAGCGCGGCTGCGGCGGGGCTAACCAGTCAGCGAGCCTTCAGCTGCGCGGTCGCGACCTGCTCGGCGGGATCAGCGCGCATGCGCGGCGCGCGGGCGGCTTTTTGCAGCCGCCTACTGGCAGGGCAAAATTTATACGGGCGGGCCGGGAAACCAGGAAACTAAGTCTGTAGGCAGCTGCGGGCGCCACAGACGCCTTGTCTCATTCGACAGCCTCGAAGCTTCGCAGCGCGGCTTCTTCCAACTCTTTCCGGGCAGCGGCAATGATTTGCCGGGAAAGGCCGGGATCGGCGGCTTGCACCGCGCGCGCGATCGCCACACTCCCAATCATCGCCGAGAGCAGTGCGATAGCGCGATCGTGCGCCACCTCTGGAGGTATTTCCTCTGGAAAAAGGCCCTGGATCGTCTCGAGAAAGCGGCGCAGCCCATCAGCGAAGACCTTGCCGACCGCGTCGTTCTGCCGGCAGATATCCGATATGCAGGCCGCGATTATGCAGCCCGATCCCACGTCCTTGACGTGAGCCTGCGAAACATAGAAGTCGAGATAAGCACCGATTACGTCGTCGGTGCGCTCGCGCAGTTGCTGCAGGAAGGCGGCACCTTCATTGAGCAATTCGCTCAGCGCCTCTGCCGTCAGTCCGTCCTTCGACTTGAATTTGCCGTACAGCGCGCCTTGCGTCAGGCCGGCTTCGCGGCTGATGTCCACGACACCCGCCCCACCAAACCCCCGTTCCTTCAGCAGCTTGCGCGCGGTCGCGACCAGCGCCTGACGATTTTCCGCCACCCTTTTTCTCGTGACCTTCACAACGCACTCCCAGAGCGTGACGACCGCGAACGGTCTGACCATCACAGAATGCAGTGGCCATCCACTTGACGCATTCATAGAAGCTTCTACATATGGCGCCAATGGTAGACAGCGCTATGTTTAGAGGGTGAGATGGTGTGCGCGATCCGGACCGCAAGCTTCCAAGACCCCTGTCGGCGTCCCAAGGCCATCGGCGCGGGACGCGCGCAGCGTTTCGCAGCCAATGGCGCCGCGGCTACCCGCGACTTCGGCATCTAGGAGCCTGACGGACCGAAGGCGGAAACGCCGGAGGTCTGAAGCACACCAAAAGACAATCGCTAGGGGGCGAGCACACCCTTCCGCACTCACGCTGCCCTGGCGCCCACTCCAATCGAACACCCGAAATCCGAAGTAATTGCGCCGACCGCTCTGCCTGTGTCGAAGGTAGTCCGCCTGAGGATGACACATGACCCATTTCGATCTTGCAGAACCCGAGATCTCCGAGCGCACTGGGGTAACCGGGGAAACTCGGTTGCTCCGACGCAGCCGAAAATGGCGCAATATGATTGTGGCCGGCCTGGGACTCGGGCTGCTGGTGACTGCGGCCGGGTTGATCTGGCGGGACGATACAAAACCTTCCACAACGCCGCCGCCACCACCGCCACAGGTCACGGTCAGCGCGCCTCTGTCGAAGACGGTTGCCGATTCGGTCGACTTTCTCGGTCAGTTTTCCGCGGTGGATGCCGTCGAGTTGCGCGCCCAGGTGGGCGGCACGCTGACCGCCATCCAGTTTCGCGACGGGCAGATCGTCCACAAAGGTGACCTGCTGTTTACCATTGACCCGCGGCCTTACCAGGTCAGGCTCGACCAGGCGGTTGCCCAGTTTCAGACCGCTCAGGCGAAACAGATTCTGAGCCAGGCCGAATTGTGGCGGGCGCAACAACTGAAGCGGACCGATTTCGGCACAGCGGAAAGCGTCGATCAACGCGCCGCCGAGCAGCGCAGCGCGGAAGCAGCGATTGAAACCGCCAAAGCTGCCATCACCGATGCGCAGCTCGATCTGGAATACTCCCGGATCACGGCGCCCTTCACGGGCCGTATCGGGGCGCATCTGGTTTCTGTGGGAAGCCTGGTCAGCGGCAGCCGAGCCGGTACCGGTCCCACAACGCTGCTCGCAACCATCGTTTCGCTTGACCCGATCCACCTCGACTTCGACATGAGCGAGGCGGACTACCTGGCCCGGCAGCGCGTTCGCCCCCAAGGCTCGCAGCTGCCTGATGGTGATGTTGCGATCAACCTGGATGGAGACGGGCGGTACGACCGGCACGGTCAGCTCGAGTTCATCGACAACACATTGAACCGAAGCAGCGGCACCATTCACGCCCGCGCCATCGTCCCCAATTCGGACCTGTCCATCACGCCGGGCCAGTTCGCGCGGCTGCGTCTTACGACCGGCCAACCCGCACCTTGCCTGCTGGTGCCCGCGGCCGCGATTGCCCCGGACCAGTCCGAGGAAGTTGTCATGACGGTCGCGGCGGACGGAACGGTCGTGCCGAAGCGGATTCAAACCGGGGGACTCTTCCAAGGGCTGCGGGTCATCCGCAGCGGCCTGCAGCCAACCGACCGTGTGATCATCGACGGTCTGATGCGAGCCCGTCCCGGTGCCAAGGTCTCGCCGGTCGCAGGCACCATCGCCGCTGATCCTGGTGCCGGCAACAGCTAGCGTGATGACCGAAGGCGGCATCGCCGGAGGTCTGAATCACGCGGCGACACAAAGCCACCGTGATGACCGAAGGCGGAATTGCCGGAGGTCTGAACCACGCGGGAACACAAGGCCACCGTGATGGCCGATGGCGGGACAGCTAGGAACACAGCGATGCGCTTCACGCACACGTTCATCGACCACCCTATCCTGGCCACTGTGGTCAGCGTGTTCGTCACCCTGATCGGGCTCGGCGCATTGGTACTGCTGCCAGTCGCCCAGTATCCGGAGATCGTGCCGCCGACGGTGCAAATCACCACCAGCTATCCCGGCGCATCCGCCGACGTCGTCAGCAAGACGGTGGCAACACCGCTCGAGCAGGAGATCAACGGCGTCGAGGACATGCTCTACATGAGCAGTCAATCGACCGGTGACGGCAAGCTTGCCATCACGGTGACCTTCCGGATCGGCACGGACCTCAACGTCGCGCAGATGCTGACGCAGAACCGGGTTCAGGACGCGTTGCCGCGCTTGCCCGAGGATGTCCAGCGCCTGGGTGTGCAGGTACGGAAGGCGACGCCGAACATCTTGCTGGCGGTGCACCTGTTCTCGCCCGACGCATCACGCGAAGTCCTCTATCTGTCGAATTATGCGACGCTGCATGTGAAGGACGCACTGGCGCGCCTTCCCGGCGTGGGCGACGTGCAGCTCTTCGGCGCGCGGGATTACGCGATGCGGATCTGGCTCGACCCGGATAAGGTTGCAGCCTACAGGCTTGATGCCAGCGAAGTGCTCGCGGCGCTTCGGGCGCAGAACATGCAGGTATCGGCCGGCATCCTGAACCAGCCTCCCGCTCCCGGCAATGCTGCCTATCAGCTCAACGTCCAGACACTTGGCCGTCTGTCCACGCCCGCGCAGTTCGGCGACATCATCGTTAAGACCGATCAACAGGGCCGGGTGACGCGCATTCGAGACATCGGGCACGTTGAAATCGGTGCGGCCGATTACGGGTCCACGGCCTACATGGATCGCAGCAACGGTCTGCCGCTGCTGATCTTCGCCCAGCCTGGTGCCAACTCGCTGGCTGTGGAGCATGAAGTCCTTTCGACCATGCAGAGCCTGAAGAAGGACTTCCCGCCCGGCGTGGACGACATCGTCATTTACGACCCGACGATCTTCGTGGCGAAATCGGTGCATGAAGTGGTCACGACGATCCTGGTCGCGATCCTTCTGGTGGTCGGCGTCGTCTTCCTGTTCCTGCAGACATGGCGTGCCTCGATCATCCCGGTGATCGCCATCCCGGTCTCACTCGTCGGCACCTTCGCGGTCCTCTATCCGCTGGGAATATCGCTGAACAATCTGTCGCTATTCGGCTTGGTGCTGGCAGTGGGCATTGTTGTCGATGACGCGATCGTCGTGGTTGAGAATGTCGAACGCAACATGCGCGCCGGCATGTCGCCGACCGAGGCGGCGCATCGAACCATGGACGAAGTCGGCGGCGCGCTGGTTTCGATCGCCCTGACGCTGTGCGCCGTGTTCGTGCCATCGGCGTTCCTGTCCGGCATTTCCGGACTGTTCTTCCGCCAGTTTGCCGTAACCATAGCCGCATCGACGGTGATTTCGTGTTTTGTCTCGTTGACCCTGAGTCCGGCGCTGTGCGCGGTGCTGTTCCGGGCGCACCATGCACAATCCGCCGAACGCGCCCCCTTGCCCGGCCGGTTGTTGGCCGCAGGGTTCGCCCGCTTCAATCGCGGCTTCGACAGCCTGTCTGCCGCCTATGGGCAGCTCGTCCGGCGCATGATGCGCGGTCTGGCAGTGGTGCTGGCAATCTACGTCGCGCTGATCGGCGTCGCCGGCATCCAGTTCGCGCGCACGCCGACCGGCTTCATACCGGAACAGGACCAGGGCTATCTGATCACCGTGCTGCAACTGCCGCCCGGCGCCACGCTGGCGCGCACCGAGCAGGTTGTGAAACAAGCGACGGACATCATTCTGGGAACCCGAGGCATCGAGCATGTGGCGCCGTTCGCCGGCCTGGACGCGACGACCTTCACCGTGTCGTCCAACTCGGGGACCATTTTTTCCGGCCTGCCCTCGCTCTACAACCATTCCCTGCGGGGAGTTACCGCCACTTCGGTGCTCGCGGACCTGCGCCGGCGGCTGTCGGTCATCAAGGAAGCCTATGTGCTGACCATCCCGCCGCCACCAGTGCAGGGGCTTGGCAGCTCCGGCGGCTTCAAGCTGATGCTGGAGGATCGCGCGGGGCTTGGATCGAAGGCGCTTGAGGACTCGGCGCAGGCACTTGTGGCCGCGGCCAACAGGGATGCCGATTTCGCCGGCGTGTTCACGCTGTTCAATACAGGGTCGCCATCGGTCTATGCCGATATCGACCGACTGAAGGCCGAAAAGGTCAGCCTGACCCCCAGCGACGTCTTTGCCGCGTTGCAAGTCTATCTAGGCTCGCAATACGTCAACGACTTCAACTATCTGGGCAGGACGTATCAGGTCGTCGTTCAGGCGGATGGCCGGTTCCGGCGCAGCGAGCAGGACATCGCGGGGCTTAAAGCGCGCAATGCCGGCGGCGACATGGTACCGATCGGCAGCGTTGCCAAACTGATGCGCGAGACAATTCCGTATCGCGTGCCGCGCTACAATCTGTTTCCGGCGGCCGAGATCCAGGGCGTGGCGGCGCCGGGTGTGGCGACAGGCACGGCACTCCAGCGGATGGAGCAGCTCGCCCAACAGGTGCTGCCACCCGGCATCGGCTACGAATGGACCGAGATCGCCTATCAGCAAGAGCAAAAAGGCACGCCGACCATGCTGGTGTTTGGTGCCGCCGCCCTGTTCGTCTTCCTGGTGCTGGCCGCCAAGTACGAGAGTTGGAAGCTGCCTTTGTCGGTGGTGCTGATCGTACCGATGTGCCTGCTTGCCTCGGTCACCGGACTGCTGTTCCGCGGCATGTCGATCGATATCCTGGCACAGATCGGCTTCGTGGTGCTGGTCGGGTTGGCGGCCAAGAACGCGATCCTGATCGTCGAATTCGCGCGCCAGGCGCAGGATGCCGGCAGCAGTGCGCGACAAGCTGCGGTGCATGCCGCACGGACCCGGCTGCGGCCGATCCTGATGACCTCCTTCGCTTTCATTCTGGGCGTCGCTCCGCTGGTCTTCGCGACCGGCGCCGGAGCCGAGATGCGGCAGTCTCTGGGAACGGCGGTATTCGGCGGCATGCTCGGGGTGACTGGCTTCGGGCTGATCTTTACACCCGCCTTCTATACGCTGGTGCAGCGCATTGGTGGGGTGAGGTGGCGATATCGCATCGGTCGCAACTTGCTGGGGCAAGCTGAACGGTGAGAAGCGCCGCAGTCTTAGAGAGCACCATCATCCGCCTCGGAACTGAGTTGATGGCGGATCGGCGGAGGCGTCCGGTAACGGCTTGTCCCACCTTACTTGGTCCTGCCCGCCGTGCTCGGGCAGCCCAATTCCGCGAGGCCGCCGCGCATGGATCGGGCAAGCAGTTACGCCACCGCCAGCGCAATCGGCCGACGCTCCGGAGGGCGGCAGGTGAAGGCGATGGCGACAGCGCCAGTGCCGATGCCGAACGATCCGATATACATCCAGAAATAACTGCCGAACGTGTCGAACAGCCAGCCGCCGGCCCATGGTCCCAGCGCCATCCCGAGCGTCGAGATCATTGCCGCGGCGCCGAACGCCGCGCCCATGACCCTCGCACCGAAATACTCGCGCACCAGGATCGCGTAGAGCGGCATCACCCCTCCGAACGCGAGGCCGAACAACGCCGCCAGCGCATAGAAACCGAGCGTGCCCTTGGTGACGATGTAAAGGCTGACCGCGAGCGCCTGCACGGCAAGCCCGGTCACCAGGGTCTGCTTTGCGCCAACCCGATCGGCGATCAGCCCGCACACGATACGCCCACTGAGTGATGCGAGACCGGTAGTGCCGAACACGGTCGCCGCGGTCATCGAGGGAATACCGCAGTCGATCGCGTAGCTCACCATGTGGAAGATGGGTCCGGAGTGCGCCGCGCAGCAGCAGAAGAAGGTGAGCGAGATTGCCAGGAATTGCGGCGTACGGATCACCTGAGCCAGGGTGAAATCGCGGCCACCGTCGCCGCGCTCCGCGGCAGCGCCGGCAAAGGTCGCGGCAGGTGGACGCCGCACGAACAGCGCGGCAGGAATAATCACTGCGAACGCCAGCACGCCGAGCGTCAGCATCGCGCTGCGCCAGTCATAGTGGGTGATCATCCAGCGCGACAGCGGCGCTACCAGCAACGAGCCGAGCCCCATGCCCGACGAAACCAGCGCGACCGCGAGGCTGCGGTTGGCGGTGAACCAGCGTGTCACGCTGGCAGTCAGCGGCGCGTAGAAGCTGCCCGCGGCGAGGCCGACCAGCACGCCGAACAGCACCTGGAACTGCCAGAGGGTCGCCGCCTGGCTCGCCGAGATCAGGCCGATTCCCAGGATTATGCCGCCTGCCAGCACGACCACGCGGGTGCCGAAGCGATCGGAAAGCGCACCCCACAGGAAGGAACCTAGCCCCATGGCCAGAAATGCGAGCACGGCGGTGAACGAAATGCCAGTGCGCGTCCAGCCCATATCCTGCGAGATCGGCTGCAGATAGACGCCAAGCGACATCATCGATCCCATGCTGATGCAGGTGACGATGATGCCGACGCCGACGATGACCCAACCGTAAAAGAGCTTCATGGCCGTTCCTAATAGCGGTCGTGATGGCGTACCCAGTCGCTCAGGTTGCCATTGATCATCTCGTCGCGTCCCTGGGGGACGATGTCAAGGAACGCATAGCTGCTGAGGAACTGTTCGCCGCCGCGCCCGTAGGACGAGTAGGTGTGGAAGATCTGTCCGGCCTGATCCTTGTGAAAGACGCTGCGGCCGGACAATTCGTCGCTGACAGGCGGCCGCATGTCGTAGTTGTAGTAGACTTGGCCGCTGGCGATCTGTTCGTCCGTGAACGACACGTTGAAATCGTAGTTGAAGTCGTTGGCGTAGGACGACACCCACTTGACGTCCCAGCCCATGCGTTGCCGGAACGGCTCGGTCTTGGCCAGCGGCGCACGGGACACGACAGCATAGGCCACGCCGTGATGGCGGATATGCATTAGCGCGCCGATGGTGTGGTCCAGCTCGAACGAGCAGCCGATGCAGCCCTCGGACCATTCCGGGCCGAACATAAAGTGCTTGACCACGAGCTGGCTCTGTCCGTCGAACAGGTCGGCCAGCGTTTCCGGCCCGTCGGGGCCTTCGAACACATAGCTCTTTTCCACCTTGACCCAAGGCAGCGCGCGACGTTCGGCGCTCAACCGGTCGCGCAGCCGGGTGAATTCCTTCTCCTTCCGCAGCAACTCCTTGCGTGCGGCAAGCCATTCATCGCGAGACACGATCCCATGCTGCATTGCTGTGGTCTCCCTATGGGGCGAGTTGTGACGCGAGGTATTCGGTGAAGCGTTCGAGCGTGCTGCTCCAGCCGGTGTGATGGCTGTCGCGGTGCTCGGTTGTGGGGAACGGGCGCTGGCGCAATGTCAGCCTGGTCCTGGTGCCGACTTCGACGAAGGTCACCGTGGTCAGCAGTTCGTTTTGCGGCTGGTCATCGCCCGGGTTCTCCCATGCGAAGGTGAACACGATGCGTTCGGGTTCGACGATCTCGCGGTAGATGCCGCGCTTCCAGTGCTCGGTGCCCTCGGGCGAGCGCATGCCGAACCGGTAGGCGCCGGCGACTCGGATATCCATCTCGCAGTGGATCGTGGTGAAGCCCCGCGGTCCCCACCAGCGCGCGATATGCTCGGGCTGCGTCCACGCCTTGAACACAAGTGGACGCGGCGCATCGATCACACGCGTGATGACGAGTTCGCGCTGATCACTGCTTGCGGCCACGCAGCTTCTCCTTGTCCTTGCCTTGCAATTCTCTGAGATATCCTTCCAGGCGGTCCAGGCTGTGTTCCCAGAACACGCGGTAATGATCCAGCCAGTCGGCCGCGTTCTTCAGCGGGCGTGGCTGCAACCGACATGGACGCCACTGGGCTTCGCGGCCCCTTGTGATCAGGCCAGCGCGCTCCAGCACCTTCAGATGCTTGGAGATGGCGGGCAGGCTCATGTCGAACGGTTCAGCGAGCTCGGTCACCGAGGCCTCGCCGGAGGCAAGCCGTGCCAGGATGGCGCGACGAGTCGGGTCAGCGAGGGCGGAGAAGGTGCGGCTGAGGCGATCCGGTTGCATTGCTGAACTTGACGGTTAATTAACCTGGAGGATAAGTAAGAGACCTGCCGCCACTTGTCAACTGCCGCAGTCTGCGGTGCATCATGCGGCCGTGCCTGCGATATTGCCTCCATCACTGTCAGCGCTCAGGTGGATTCGCGCGTCCCTGCTGGTTACCTCCGTCCTGCTGTCGCTGTTGATTGCTTGCGACAGAACCGCTTATGGCGGTATGCCACCAAGCGCGGGGACCGGGTCCGTCGCTACATCGGCGTGGGTCGTGCAACAGAGCGAGCTGTGTACCGCTGCCGTGCGACAGGCAGAGGAGCATTTCCACTTGCCGCCCGCTTTGCTGCTGTCTGTCGCAAAGGCGGAGAGCGGTCGGCCGATTACATCCTCGACCGATATCCGCCCTTGGCCCTGGACCATCGATGCGGATGGCGCCGGGATTTTCGTGGACAGCAAGGCAGCAGGTATCGCGTGGATGAGAGCTCTGTCCGCCCGCCACAACTTCCTGGACGTTGGCTGTATGCAGGTTGACCTGCGCTACCATCCGAACGCGTTTCGGTCACTGGATGAAGCCTTCGACCCCGTGGCCAACGCGAACTATGCCGCGCGACTGCTGAACGACCTCTATTACGGCGAGGCTGCGGCGAATTGGGATGTCGCGGTCGGCCTCTACCACTCCCATTCCGCGCTGCTTGCGGCGGAATACCGCGACCGTGTTGCGCTGATGGGCTCCGACCTGTTGCACGGGACACTTAAGGGAGTGCCGCTCTACGTGCGCGCGATGCGTGCGGGCACTTTGCGACTGCCGCTGTCCGGGGGCCGGGTGGCGTTGATAAACGTGCATCGGCAACCGGCCAATCGGTCGCGACATCCTTACTCGGCGTGCCAGATCGAGCGGATCCTCGGACCATACCTGAACGGAGGCATGCACACAGCGCCATGTCTCGCGGCCGCGCGGTAGTCGGTGCAGCGCGGGGCAGCCATGCTGGCCCGGAGCAACAACAAGAGAGATTCAACGCAGATGAACGCAGATCAGAAGTGATGAACGCAAATTCTCCGAGCGGTCACCAAGGCAATACCCCTTTCGACGCGGGTGGGCAGGCGATCGACTGCGCAGGACCATTCGCGTTTATCCTTCTGATCTGCGTTGCATCTGCGTTTAATGCTTGCTTGAGCCGGGACCGAGGATCTGTGACGCCGGGCGCTGACGGTTCAGTCGCCCGGCGTACAGCCGTGCGCGCCAATATCAGAACTCGCCGCTGCGGTAGGCCTCGTCAAGGCGCTCGCGGTCCTCTTCCGACGGCTCTTCCCACGCCTCGCCTCGCCGCCGTAAAGCGCCGGTGAAATTCGGTGGTCGCTTCGCGTTGAACGCCTGGCGGCCTTCCTCGCCGTCGGTCGTCACCTGGATCAGCAGGTTGTTGATCAGTGTCTGGACATGCCAGGCCTGATCCGTCGGCAGGTCGCCGAAGCGGACGACAAACTCCTTCATCATGCGCACCGCCACCGGCGGCAGCTTGACGATGTGCCGCGCATATCTCTCCGCGCGTTCCATGAGTTGCGCGTGTGGCACCACGTCGTTCACCAGGCCGATGCGCAACGCCTCCTGCGCATCGAATGGTTCGTCGGTCAGCAGGATCTTCATCGCGTCCGCATAACGCAACTGCCTGACCAGCAGCGTCGCCCCCGGCCCGTGTCCGATCCAGCCCTGCGACAGCAGCGAGAACTTGAACCGCGCATTCTCGGCGCTGGCGATGCGGATATCGGTGGACGACAGCAGCACATACAGTCCCGCGCCCGCCGCCCAGCCGTTTACGGCGGCGATCACCGGCTTCCAGACGCGCGGATAGTGATCGCCGAAGCGGCCGTCCACACCGGTCTTCTGTCCATGCACGGTGCCCGCAAGCGGCCAGAAGACGCGGTTGGTGCGCAGGTACTCGCGCTCTTCCTCGGTGATGTTCTTGCGTGGCGCCAAATTGTGTCCGCCACAGAAATATCGGTCGCCGGCGCCGGTCAGGATCGCGCAGCGAATGTCGCGATCCTCCCACATGTCGATCCACGCGTCGGAGATCTCGTCCGACGTCTCCTTGTCGAAGATATTCGCCTTGGCCGGGTTGTTCAGCGTGATGTAGGCGACGCCGTCGCGCTTTTCGTATATCAGCGCCATCAGGTCAGTGCCCTTCCCTTGCGCGCGATGAATTCGGGAAAGGCTTCCTCGGCCGTGGCGCCGCGCATCACATGCGTGGTGTAGTGGTGCTCGATTTCATAGGCGCGCTCCAGGCTTTCGCCTTTCTGCTCCAGCAGCAACCGCTTCACGCCCATCACCGCACCGCGATGATTGTTGGCGATCATGCGGGCGATCTCCATCGTCTTGTCGAGCAGCTTCTGGCGCGGCACCAGATGGTTCAGCAGTCCGATGCGGTAGGCTTCGTCGGCTTCGACCACCCGCGCGGTGAACAGCAGTTCCTTGGCGATCGGCCAACCGACCTGCGCCCCGAGTGACCAGGTGCTGTTGATCCGGCCATAGGCTGCCGCGAGGAAGCGGAATTTGGTGTCCTCGCAGCCCACGCGCATGTCCAGCGAAGATGACAGCACCGCCGCTCCGCCATACGCCAGTCCGTTCATCATGCCGATCGTCGGCTTGGCGGAGCCTGCAATGTCATACGCCCTTCGGCCCTCCCGCATCGCTTCGAGCTGTTCGAAGCTGTATTTGAGATCGTCCTCACGCTGCTCGTGGATGTCGCCGCCGGCCGAGAACGCCTTGCCGGAGCCGGTAATCACGATGCAGCCCACCGCATCATCGGCGTCCATCGCCTTCACCGCGTCGTGCAACTCGGCTGACAGCTTGCGGTTCATCGCGTTCAGCTTGTCCGGGCGGTTCAGCGTTATAGTGCCGACGCCATCCTCCACCTGGGTCAGGATGTGTTCGTAGCTCATGCTCTCCTCCATTCCGATGCGCCGACGAAGCAACCGCGTGAGATTGCTTCGCTGTGCTCGCAAAGACAATGGAGGGTGAGCGTAATGACCGGAGGCGGAACCGCCGGAGGTCTGAATTGCGCGAACGGAATCGAGCGTGATGACCGAAGGCGGAACCGCCGGAGGTCTGAATCACGCGAACGGAATCGAGCGTGATGACCGAAGGCGGAACCGCCGGAGGTCTGAATCACGCGAACAGAGGTCAGTCGCTCGACGGCTTCTCCGGCTCGCTCGCCGGTAGCGGCTGGGTCGCAGCCGCCGTGTGCGGGGCGGGATTGCGCGTGATTGCGCCGGTCATGGGAATGAAGAACACGCCCATGTCCCGCTTCGAATGGACCTTCCCCTCTGCGTCCTTGGTGTAGGTGTAAAGCACCTGGCCGCGCTTGAACGGCTGTCCGATCGGTATAACCATGCGCCCACCAGGCTTCATCTGCTTGAACAGGTCCGGCGGGGCATACTGCGCCGCACAGGTCACGATGATGATATCGAACCCCCCCTGAATTTCCGGCCAGCCGTAATAGCCATCGCCGACACGGGTATGGACATTGTTGTAGCCGAGTGGGGCGAAGATCCGGCTGACCGCCTTGCCGAGTGGCTCGATGATCTCGATCGAGTAGGCCTGTTTGACGATGCGTGACAGCAGCGCGCTCTGAAAGCCGCTGCCGGTACCGATCTCCAGTGTCACGTCCTCTGGCCTCGGCTTGCACACCTGCGTCATGTAGGCCTGGCCGAGATAGTCGGACAACGCAGAGCCATAACCCAACCCCCAGGGCTTGGGGTCCTGTTCGTAGGCATCGCCTGGTGTCGCGCGGTGCTCGGAGTAGATGTAGTGGAAATACTCGCGAGGCACCGCCTCGAAGGCTGTCATCACCGCTGGGTCGGCGGCGCCAAGGTGCTCCCTCAGGTAGGCATCGATGCGGTGCAGAGCCGCGGGCTTGCGCTTTTGGATGGCGTCGAACTGCGCGTCCGTCAGGCTGACCGGGCGACCCGATTCCTGCATTGTTCTCTCGTATGCGGCGAGCGTCCAGGCTGCCGCGCGGCTGGGGCGAGCGAGGCACAGCGCGGCGGCGCCGCCGATTATTCCGCGGCGCGTGATCCTACTGATATTTGCTGCCAAACCGGGCTCTTCCTTGCTGCGGGGAACGTCATCAGCGCGAGCACATACAGCAGCGCGGCGGCGAGCAGAACCCGGCTGAACCCAGCCTCGCGCGCAATCAGGTTGGCCAGTGGCGTCGCGACCACAGAGAATGCGCCGTTCAGTCCCCACGCCCAGGGCAGCAGCCCGCCCGAGCCGGTGCGCGCCAGACCCAAGGGAAAGGGCAGCCCCAGCGCCACGGATACCGGCGCCAGGACCGCGAGCACCAGGCCGGCGCGGACGACCCAGGGTAGGTCGAGCGTGGCCAGGATGGCGGGTTGCAGCGCGGCCAGCGCCACCGCGCACCAGCCGACGATAACGATGCATGCGACGCCCAAGGCGCGGTGCGAGCGGATGCGGTCCGTCAACATGCTGCCCACGCCTGAAAACACCAGCATGCCGGTGAGCACCAGGGCGAACCCGGTGGTGCGGTCGTTCAGCCACAGGCTTGCTTTCTCGATCAGGAATATCTCGATGAACAGGAACCCGAGGCCGAGTGCCGGGAAATACAAGATAGGCCGCAGCAAGCCGGTGCCGGACAGGCGCAATCGTCGCGGCGCGGCGAGCGGGACCAGCAGCACGAGAATGGCGATCACCACCGCCTGGGCCAGCACGGCAAGATTGACCAATGCGCCGATCTCGGCCTGCGGCAGGATCTCCAGCCGCTTCAGGATCGTGCCAAGCTGATCCAGCCGCAGCACGGCGTAGAAGAATGGCCGGTCCATGGTGATGGGCGACAGGTTGAACGCCGCGCCTGATGGTGTCGCCGCATGCGTCAGAACCGCGCGCGCCTCGTCGGCGATCGCATCGTCCGGACCGTCGGAGGTAACCTCGCCTCTGGAGAAGGAGACGGCCGGCAGATCGTTGTAGATGCCGGCGCGCGCCGTGGCCGGGTCCATCCCGGGATACCACGACACGTCGAAGGAGCGGTCGTCGCAGAATTTTCGCACCGCGGCGATGCGCGCCGCATCCCACGGGCGGTTCGATAGCAGGATCCTGGCGCTCCAGGCCGAGCGATAAACAATGGTGTGCGCCGCGGGATCGGTGATGCCGTCCGCGACCAGCGCGGCGCGTGCGGTGCCCAGAACACGCAGCGCGTAAACCGGAAAGTCGCGGATCGACACCGGAATGGAGACGATGCCCCCTGGCGTCAGCGCGCGCAGATCCTGCGCGAGCGCCTGCACTGTGAATGCGGTGGCGTTGGCCTCCGCCGCGTCGAGGAAATCGGCCGAGATGTCGACGATGTCGTACCGGTCGCCGCTCAAGGCTGCCGCGACTGGGCCGCCACCGGACAGGTGCGCGCGCTCGTCCGGTTTCCATGCGGGAGCAGGGCCGAGCCCGTGCTGCAGCGAGCGCAGCAGAGCCGGTTCCGGCTCCAGCGCGTGCACCTCGCGCGCGCCCAGCGCGAGCACTTCGGCCAAGCGAAATCCCCCCGATACACCGGCCAGCAGCACGTCGGCATGTGGGAGCAGCAGGTAGGGCAGTGCATCCAACGACGCGGGCGCGTAGCCCACATCGATACCACTCGGCTTCGGCAGTGCCGCCACACGGTTGCCGTCGCGGTACAGACCGAACGTCCGTGGCGGACCTGGCGTGCCGAGTATGCCGGCGTTGTTGGAGATGTCGGTATCGACGCGCTCGGTGAAATCGTCGAGCAGCGTGTAGTCACCGCGGGGCGACAGCACGGTTGCGGCCACGCGCGAGCCGGGCGTGTGGAGCGGCGCATAGATCGCCTTGAAATCGTTGAACCCCGCCTGGTTGTCGAGCACCAGCAGCGCTTCGGCACCGATCAGCGCGACGCCCGCCGCGCCGATGCTGGCCCACCTCCAGCGTCCGGTGGCAAAACAGGCGCTCGCCGCCAGTGGCACCAGCAGGAGCGGCACCAGAAAGAAGGCGTGCACGACGAACATCGCCGCCAGCACCAGTGCCGCCCCGGCGCCCGCGCCGGTCAGGTCATAGCCATAGACCCGACCGATGCGGTCGGCGTGCAGCACGAAGGTCAGGCTGATGAACAGCCCGGTCAGGAAGAAGAAGGGCAGCAGGCAGGCATAGTAGCCGGCGATGTTCCAAAGCTGCGGCACCCAGGTGGTCGGGTTCTGCAACTGCAGGGGGTTGAAGGGGTTGATGGTGGTGAAGTGAAAGCCGATCGCCGCGGTGGCCACCAGGAGTGCAGGCAAAGCGGCGAGCAGAACCTCGGCCATGGCGCGCCGCGCGGTCGCGGCATAGCGCCAGCAACACGCCCGAGAAGGCGAAGCCGACCATGACGATGGAGATCACCCAGTAGCCGTATTCCGACCACTTGGCGACGGCGAAGTATCGGGTGAGGGCGGTCTCGAAGCCCACCGCCGCCAACGACACCAGGAACAGCGGGATCAATGTAGCGCCTCGTCGCGTCACGGCCATATGGTCCGCGTGATGAACCCTGCGAGCAAGGCATTGAACCGCGCGGCGTCATCGACGAACAATGCGTGACCGGCGTCCTGAAATACCGCGATCTGTGTGCCGGGGCGGTTACCGCGCCAGATTGACGGCCTGCTCCGCCAACCAGCCGGGGCGGACGACATACAGCACCGGCACCTGCGTGGAATACACCGCATCGCGCCAATAGCTGCGTGGCACCGGATAAGCGAGCAGGGCACGGCTGGCCGCCTCGGGGGTGTGCAATGTCGCCTCGGTCAGGCGGTCCAGATACAACTCGCTCTGCCGGTGCAGGAACATACCGGCGACGAAACGGTGCATGGCGATCGCGTGCGGCACGACCGCGCGAGGGTGGTACGGACGAGGTTTCGCCGCCGGTTCTTCGCCCACCGAATTGTCCACCAGCACGAGGCCGGCCACCATCAGGTCGCCGTGCACGCGCACATAGGCTAGGGTGTCCAGCACCCCTAGCGACCACCCGACCAGCAGAACCGGCACCGGCGCGAGGCTGGAAACGAGTTCGGCAATGTCCTGGCTGCGCCGCGTCGGTTCGTAACCCCCAGCCCGGCGCGTCGGAATCGCCCTGCCCGCGCGGGTCGAATGCCACCACGTGATAACGCGGCGCGAAGGCCCGGATCTGCGGCTGCCAGATCCACGCGGGCATGGTCCAGCCCGGGACAAAGACGATGGTATGGCCGGTGGAGGGCCCGGCCTCCAGGTAGTGTAGCCGTACCCCGTCGCTGGTCAGGAAATATCGGCTTTGGACCGCCTCCTGTGCAGCCGCCGGATGGGCGCCCACGAGCACCAGAACCGTAACAATGGCAGCGGCGATACGCATCGGGCGACAACACAGAGTTGCACCGCGTCGTGTCAACGCCTCTCTCTGATCACCCTGGCCTCTGATCGCCGGGCCTGTGCGATCACCTGGCCTCGGTGAGGTCCCGCAGGTCGGTCGGCCGGCGCAGCACGTAAAAACCCTGCTCCAGATCGATCGTGCCGTCCTCGCGCCAGATCCGCAGTTGCTTGTTGACGCTCTCGCGGGATGACGCCACGAGATTGCTGAGATCGCGCTGCGACAATCGCAGGTCGATGCGGATTCCCGCCGAAGTGGCCCGGCCGTAGTCCTCGGCCAGCTTCAGCAACACGCGAGCCAAGCGTTCGGGCAGATCGAACAGGGCGATCTGCTCCAGTGCCATGCTGGTGCGGCGCAGCTTGTCGCACAGCACGGCAAGCAGGCGCAGGGCGAGGTCGTGGTTCTGCGTCAGGAACGGGATGAAGTGCCGCCGTTCCACCACCAGCAGGACCGTATCCTCGGCCGCGGTGCAGTCGTTGCTGCGCGGCTTGCCGTCCAGCAAGGCGAGCTCGCCGAAGATCTCGCCAGGGTTGATCACATTCACCGTCAGTTCCTTGCCTTCGGACGACACGGTGCTGACCCGGACGCGACCGCGCAGCACAGCCATCATCGAGGAGGCATTGTCGCCACGCTGGAAGATGGTCTGTCCGCGACGAACCCGTCGCTCGGAGGCGAATTTCAGGATCTCATCCAGCTCCGCCGGCTGCATGGCGGCAAACAACTGGCTGCCCAGCAGGGCCTCGCGTCTGGCATCGCGCTCAAGCCTGATCACGTGCGTCTCCCGGTCCCTTTCCCTCGCCCGGCGGTTGAACCCACCAAGACGATCCCGGGGCCAGTATGCGCGTTCTGTTACGAACGTGGTATCCCGGTTGTAGCGACGTGCCCGCGGTGGTTGCCCGGGGCGACTTGAAGGAGGCGCGATGTCGGCGCTGGAGAAGGCAGTTCGTTACGCCATGGAACACGAAACACCCTGGCCACGCGATCTGCGGGCGCACCTCGAGGCTGGGTTTTTCGAACCTCCGCCGCAAAACGAAATTCTCGGGCCCATTCGTCCGCGCGGCGGACCGAACGGACTGGTCGTGCGCGCAGGTTCGGTGCTGGCGCGCTGGGGCGACACGCAGCAGATCGACTTCACCTTCTCGGTGGCCAAGAGCTACCTGAGCCTGCTGGCCGGTATTGCGGTTGCCGACGGGCTGATCGGCGACCTGGACGAGCGAGTGGCGTGCACTGCCGAGCGACGGCGGGTTCGAGGGTCCGCACAACGGCGCAATCACCTGGCGGCACCTGCTGCAACAGACGTCGGAATGGGAAGGCACGCTGTTCGGCAAGCCCGACATTATCGACCGCAATCGGAATCTCGCGGTGGAGGGCAAGGGACGCAAGGGTGAGGCGCGGCCGCTGCGCCCGCCGGGCACGTTCTGGGAATACAACGATGTCCGGGTGAACCGGCTGGCATTAGCGCTGCTGCGCCGGTTCCGCCGGCCGCTGCCCGAGGTGTTCGCCGAGAGGATCATGCGGCCGATCGGCGCGTCGATACCTGGAGTTGGCACGGTTACCGCACCTCCATGGTGGAGATCGGCGGTCGGCGGATCGAATCCGTATCGGGCGGCAGTCACTGGGGCGGTGGCGTGGCGATGCATGCCGAGGACCAGGCGCGCATCGGACTGCTGATGTTGCGTCGGGGTGTGTGGGACGGACGGCGCCTGCTGCCGGAAAGCTGGATCGAGGAGTCGGTGCGGCCGTGCCCGCTCAATCCGAACTACGGATTGTTATGGTGGCTGAACACCGGTCGGACGCGTTATCCGAACGCGAGCGCGGCCAGCTTCTTCGCCAGCGGCGCGGGCGGCAATATCACCTGGGTTGACCCGGAACACGACCTGGTGGCGGTGATGCGCTGGATGGATCCGGCTTCGGTCGACGGGTTCATCCGGCTGGTGGTGGGAGCGGTTTGCGGAACTCCTTGGCGGGTTGGACCGCTGTGTCCAACTGGATGAGTTGCAGGCTGACGCTGAGACCTCGCTGCGCCGGTTGGCTTCGCCATTGAGCCGCTCGAGCGGATTGGTGATGGTGCGGTGCTATGCCGCGAAGCTCATGCGGGCCCGAAACGTGCTTCGACATCATCCATCAACGCGGCGAGCTTGCTGATGCCGACCTGGGCTGATCGGCGACCTATTGCTTACGATGGTTGGAGCGACGGCTTACTGAATGAGCCTAAGCAACGCCTGACCCTCCGGGTTTTTGAGATCGTCAGCCGTGACCGCGCCGGAGTGGTCGGGAATGGGAGAAAGCCTTTCGCCAGGCCGAGCAAATTTTCGCTAGGTTTTCGATCGGCTGATCGCATCTGATCAACGCATGTAGCAACCTGTCACTTCACTTCCCTTTGCGACCATCGATCGCACTGCGCCGCCGCTTGCCGGTTTTTGTTTCCGCATCGTTCTGCGCCACATGCGGCGTCACTCCCTGCTGGCGCAGCGACGCCACGATCCGCGGTGTCGTAGGCTTTGTCCTCACCTGCGGTGATCCGCCGCCCGGCAGCTTTCCACTTGGCCTTCAGCATTGCTTCTGCGGCCCTCCGCTCGGCCGTGCCGTCGGCCTGCGCCACCTTTCCCGCCACCGCCAGACCATGCCGGTTCTCCATGGTGACATGCCCCATGTAGGATAGCTTTGCCTCACGTCCGGCGGCCTTGCGGTATAGCCGGCTTTCTGGATCGGTGGTGCTGGCGTGGGTGTCGTTCTTGCGGCTCTGGCCGTGGAAGTTTGTGCCGTCAGCATCGCTGCCATTCCTCGGGCGGAAGCTCTTCTGTGACGCCCAGGCCTCGATCAGCGTGCCGTCCACCGAGAAATGCTCGTTCGACAGCAGCGGCTGCACCTGCGGATGGTTGAGCAGCCGGGCCATGAATTTCTCAAAGATGTCGCCGCTCTGCAGCCGCTCGCGGTTCTTGGCGAAGCTTGTGGCATCCCATACCGCGTCATCCGGCGACAGACCGACAAACCAGCGGAACAGCAGATTGTAGTTGAGCTGCTCGATTAACTGACGCGCCGAGCGGATACCATTGAACACCTGCAGCAGCAGTGTGCTCAGCAGTTGCTCGGGCGGGATCGAGGGACGCCCTTCGCTAGCATAGAGATGACCCAGGCTGCGGCTCAGCTCCTTCAGCACGCCGCGAACCAAATGACGCACCGGCCGCAGCGGATGGTCTTGTGGGACACGACTACTCCGGCGAGACGTAGGAGAACAGCCCGCCCTGGTCCTCGAACCTGCCACCCATCGCCACCTCGCTTGGTGTGATGCCATCCATCGAATCAGTGCGTATCGCGTCGCACCAAGGGGTTTTCAGCAAACTGCTAGAGCACCTTCTTTTCCACGTAGCTGGCTGCTGGAAGCGTCGCCGACATTGCATGGCAAGGCTTGATGCTTGCTGGCCAGCTCGTGAACAGGCGGGACTTGCGCGTATTTCGCTTGGTCGTAAAGAACTCGCCGACGCGGAGTGTCCGCGTGTCCGCCGTGTAGTGACAGGCTTTTGCTCGGCAAAGGTTCTGCTAGCCTTAGCTGGAGAATTGTTGGAGTGAAACGGCATGTCTTCTACTTCGGCTTCCGCGCG
The DNA here is from genome assembly GCA_963758595.1 of uncultured Alphaproteobacteria bacterium. Taxonomy (GTDB): domain Bacteria; phylum Pseudomonadota; class Alphaproteobacteria; order Acetobacterales; family Acetobacteraceae; genus JAMXLO01. The sequence continues at coordinate 70,507 of CAVWWB010000011.1, read as the reverse complement.
CACAATCCGTTTGCGCCGCAACGCGATATTGATTTTGATCCTCAGTGGCACTGTGAACTACCTTGACCGCGCAACACTTGCGGTTGCCAACCCGCTTGTCCGCGAGGATCTGGGTCTGAGCATCGCGGGTATGGGACTGATGCTGTCCGCGTTCCTCTGGTCATATGCTTTTTCGCAGCTGCCCGCAGGCGCCCTCGTCGATCGGCTGGGACCGCACCGCTTGCTTACTTACGGCCTCACGCTCTGGTCTCTGGCCCAGGCGTTCGCGGGCCTCGTGACAAACGTTGCTGCCTTTGCCATTGCGCGTGTCGCCCTCGGCATCGGTGAATCGCCACAATATACCAGCACTGTCCGCGTGGTACGTGATTGGTACAATCGTCACGAACGAGCCCTGCCGATCGGGTTTGTCGCAACATCACCCTTTATCGGTCAGACGCTTGCCCCACCGTTGCTGACCGCGCTCATGCTGAGTTTGGGGTGGCGCTGGATGTTCATCATCATGGGGGTGGCCGGCCTCGTCGTCGCAGCTCTCTGGTACATCTTCTTTCGCGAGCCGCGCGAGGCCAATCTGAGCCAAGAGGAGCGAGACCATCTCACCGAAGGTGAACCACCCACGCCGTCACAGCCGGTCGATTTCGCGCAGTGGCGGCAGTTGTTCGCCTATCGATCGATGTGGGGCCTGATGCTCGGATGTTTCGGGCTTGGCTACGTAAGCTGGCTGTACGGTGCCTGGTTACCTGGTTATCTGGAGATCGAACGCCACATGAGCATCCGCTCGACCGGCTACATCGCGATGATTCCCTTCGCACTCTCAATGGTTAGTGCGGTAGGAGGCGGCTGGTGGGCCGACCGGCTGATGGCCGCCGGAGTTTCGGCGGTCAACAGCCGCAAGATTCCCCTTGTGACCGGACTGGCCGGGGCAGCCTTATTTACCATCTGCGCAGCCGAAGCCAGCACCAACTTTATGGCCGTCCTGTTCGTTAGCCTCGCGATGATGTCGGGGAGTTTGTGCGCAGGGCTTTTTTGGGCACTTGCCAGCGTTATTGCACCGGCCAACTGCACTGCATCGGCCGGGAGTTTGGCGAATTTCGGAGGCTATCTTGGTGGCGCGATCGTCCCAATGGTCACGGGCTTTATCGTCCAGGCGACCGGTAGCTTCACCTCGGCTCTGCTTCTCGGAGGCGCGATCGCGTCGGTATCGGCTCTATGCTATCTGCTTATGATCAGCAACGATCCGATTATGGTCGAAGCCCATCAGCCGAGTGTGCAGGCCGCTACCTGAACGGACCTTGCCGGCGGTATCCCACCGTGACGGCTGACGTGAGATGGATGGAAGCGGACACCCACCCGGGATGGCGTGTCGGCAGGGCTCCATGGCTCTGATGTGCAGGCAGGTCCATATGCCCTGACGTGTGGGCGGAGACGGTTTCTGCTCAAAGGAACCCCGGCATCTCGCGAATTGGACGCGCGGCCTTCAGTTGTGCCAGGTCGGGCACCGGACGCGCGGTGCGCGGATCGCTGGCCAGCAGTGCCTCGAGTTCTGCGGCAACCGACAGCACGAACGCATCGCCGCCGCGCGGTCCGACGATCTGCAATCCGAATGGCATGCCGTTGCGATCCAGGCCGACCGGTAGCGATACCGCGGGATGACCGGGCAACGTCACCGCATAGGCGAGCGCCAGCCAGTGGAAGTAGGTGCGTGTCTTCTTGCCGTCGATCTCCGCGGGATACAGTTCACGCCATGGCCGCGGACTGATGGTGATCGAGGGCGTCAGGATCACGTCCCAGGCCTGGAAGAAGCTCTGCCAGCGCCGGTAGAGCGTCGTCTGCAGCGACTGCGCCCGCGCGACATCGCTCGCTGAGTAGCGCAGCCCTTCCTCGACATTGGCGCGCACGTTCGGTCCGACATCGTCGGGACGTGTGCGGACCTTCTCCAGATGGCTGGCGAGAAAGCTGATGGCGCGCAGTACCTCGAACGCTTCGTCGGCGCCGGCGCAATCCGGCGTAGTGTCCTCGGTCCGGCCGAAGACATGGCGGAACAGCCCGGTCTTCTCGGCGAACACGTCCGCGATATGCCGCTCGGTCGGCGCAAAGCCGAAGTCCGGTGTGATGGCGACGCGCAGACGCGAGAGGTCCACGCGGGATGGCACAGCGAAATCCTCCGCGCGGCGGACCGTGCGGCCATGGATCGTAGTCGCCAGCGGATCGCGTGCATCGTCGCTGACCATGGCGGAGAGCAGCAGGCACAGATCGGGCACGGTGCGCGCCATCGGTCCGGCCACCGACAGGTTGTTCCAACCCAGGCCGCGCCGTTCGTTGGCGACCAGCCCAGGCGTGGGGCGAAAGCCGACGATGCCACAGAAGGCGGCAGGATTGCGCAACGATCCGCCAGTGTCGGAACCCGAGCAGATCGGCACCATGCTGGTGGCAAGCGCCACCGCCGAACCGCCGGACGATCCGGCGCAGGAACGCGTCGGGTCGAACGGATTGCCGGTCGCGCCATACACGGCATTGCGCGTGTTGGCGCCAGCGCCGAATTCCGGCGTGTTCGTCTTGCCGACGACGATGGCGCCGGCCTGCCGCACCGCCGCAACCAGGCGTTCGTCGGCGGCAGGAACGTGGTCGCGGAACAGCGTGCTGCCGTGGGTCGTGCGCAGGCCCTGCGTTTCCTGCAGGTCCTTGATGCCGATCGGCAGGCCGTGCAGTGGCCCTAGATGATCGCCCTGTGCGACCGCCGCATCGGCTGCCTTGGCGGCAGCGCGGGCCCGGTCGAAGTCGCGTGCGACCATGGCGTTGACGGCGTGGTCCACCGTCTCGATGCGCGCGATGCAGCTCGACAGCAGCTCGGTGGGCGCCAGCTTCTTCTGGCCGATCAGGCGACGCGCCTCGATCGCGGTCAGGTCGCAGGGTTCGGCCATCTCAGTATCCCAGCGCCAGGCCGTCCTTGCGTGGATCCGAACCGCCGACGAGACAGCCGCGCGCGCGGTCGATCCAGATCGCCTGGCCACCGCCATGCGGCCGGTCCGTCGCCTCCAGTTGGTGCCCGCGTCGGATCAGCGCGTCGCAGATGTCGCGCGGGATACCGTGCTCGACCTGCACCTTGCCCTTCAGCGGGAACAGGCGCGGCAGATCGATCGCCTGCTGGATGTCGAGGCCGTATTCCAGCATGTTGGTGAGGAACAGCGAGTGGCCCATCGGCTGGAAGTGCCCGCCCATGACGCCGTAGGGCATCACCGCCTGATTGTTCTGCATCACCATGCCGGGGATGATCGTGTGCATCGGCCGCTTGCGGGGCGCAATGCAGTTCGGGTGGCCGCGTTCGAGGCGGAAGCCGAAGCCGCGGTTCTGCAGCATGACGCCGGAGCGCTCGGCCAGGATCGCCGAGCCGAAGCCCTCGAACAGCGAGTTGATGAAGCTGCACGCGTTGCCGTCCTGGTCGACGACACAGAGATAGATCGTGTCACGATGCGGCGGCAGCATCGCCTCGCCGGCCGCGGGCAGCGCACGCAGCGCCTGGTCGTCCTTGATCAGGGCACGAAGACCGGACAGGTAGTCCTGGCCGAGTAGCTTGTTCACCGGCACATCGGCCTGCGAGGGATCGGCGACGAAGGCATCGCGATCGCGATAGGCGAGCCGGGCGGCCTCGATATGGCGATGGAAGCGCAGCGCGCCCAGCGGCCCGTCGGACGCGGACGGAATGTCGCCCAGCATGCCCAGGATCATCAGCGCGACGATGCCCTGACCGTTGGGCGGGCATTGGTAGACGTCGTAACCGCGCCAGTTCCGTGTAATCGGCTCCACGAACTCGGCGTTGTGCAGGCCGGCGGCGAAATCCTCCTCGGTGTGCAGGCCACCGCGCGCGCGCAAGGTTGCGACGATGTCGGCCGCCACCGCGCCTTCGTAGAAGGCCTTCGCACCGCCGCGGGCGATGCCGCGCAGCGTTTCGGCGAGCGCCGGCTGGCGGAAAATGTCGCCGGCCGCCGGCGCGTGGCCATTGGGCAGGAAACCGTGCGTGCCGTTCTTGCGCAGCTTGGTCTCCAGCCGCTGCCACGACCACGCCACGACAGGATGCACCGGCCAGCCATCGGCGGCGTAGCGAATGGCCGGTTGCAGCAGCTCGTCGAGGCCCTTGCGGCCATGCGCCTGCAACAACGTCTCCCAGGCATTGATGGCTCCCGGCACGGTCACCGCGTGGGCCGAGGTGTTGTCGAGACCGGTGATGCTCTGCTGCTCGTACCAGTCGATCGTGGCGGCGGCCGGGGCACGGCCCGAACCGTTGAGCGCGATCACCTTGCCGGCGCCCGCGGGCGCATAGAGGCAGAAGCAGTCACCGCCGATGCCGGTGGACTGCGGCTCGATCACGCACAGCACGGCACACGCCGCCACCGCGGCATCAAGCGCGTTGCCGCCCGCCCGCAGCACATCAAGGGCAGTGAGTGTCGCGGCCGGCATCGAGGTTGCTGCCATGCCACGCGTTGCGTAGACGGGACTGCGGCCGGCCAAGTGGTGATCGCGCATTTCTTCGATTCGCTCCGGTGCTTGCCCTCGGGCTTGACCGAGGGGCTTGCCCCCGGGCTTGACCCGGCGGCTGGCAAGTCCGCCAGTATGGACCAACCGGGCGTGGGAGCAACGATCGATGGCCGAGACGATCGAATTCAGCGACTTCGAGCGAATCGATATCCGCGTCGGCACCATCACCGACGCGCAGCCATTCCCCGAGGCGCGCAAAGCCGCGTACAGGCTGGTGATCGATTTCGGCCCCGAGATCGGGGTGAAGCGGTCCTCGGCGCAGCTCACCGTGCATTACCGGCCGGACCAGCTCATCGGTCGGCAGGTCTGTGCGGTGGTGAATTTTCCGCCGCGCCAAATCGGCCCGTTCCTGAGCGAGGTGCTGACCCTGGGAATGCCCGATGGCGATGACGGCGTGGTGCTGATCAAACCGGACTTCAAGGTCCCGAACGGCGGCAAGCTGTTCTGATGGCGACGCACTACTATGCGGTATCGTGGGACCAGTTGCACCGCGACGCCCGCGCGCTGGCGTGGCGGATGATGGACAAAGGACCGTTCACGGGCATTGTCGCGATCACTCGCGGCGGATTGATCCCGGCGGCGATCATCGCGCGCGAACTGGATGTGCGGCTGGTGGAAAGCGTGTCCATCGTCACCTACGCCGCCGGCAGCAGCGGAACACTGATCGAGGAGGAGCAGGGCGGCACGCCAGTGGTGATCAAGCCGCCGGCCGCCGCCGGGGACGGATCCGGCTTCCTGATTGTCGATGATCTTGTAGATACCGGCACCACGGCGCGCGTGGTGCGCGGGCTGTTGCCGCGCGCGCACTTCGCATCGGTGTATGCCAAACCGGCCGGGCGCGACGCGGTCGATGACTACATCACCGAGGTGTCGCAGGACACCTGGATCCTGTTTCCCTGGGACACCGAACCCCAGTTCGTCGCGCCGCTCGCGCAGCAGCGCCCGTGAGCAGCGCTTGGCGATCGCCGGCTCGCAGCGGGACACATCTGGCGACTTGCGCTATCGTACCCGGCTGACCGTCGCTGGACAGGTGGGACATGCAGATCGTTTGGGCAATCATCATTGGTGCGATCGCCGGGTTCGTGGCGCGCTGGATATCGCCTTCGCCGAACAACCCGCAGGGATTCGTCCTGACCACGGTGCTGGGCATCATCGGCAGCCTCGTCGCGACTTTCATTGGTCGCGCAGTCCACTGGTACGGCCCGGATCAGGGAGCGGGATTGATCGCGTCCATCGTCGGCGCGGTGATCGGTACTGGGCGTTTGGCATGCGGTGACTCGCAGCCGGTACCAGTAGCTGTGCCGCCGAATGGTATCGACCGTCGCCGGGTGGTGCTGTTCGGCGGGCTCGCATACGCGGCTGGCGCGTTAGTTGACGAGGCGCAGGCGCAACCTGCTGCCGCACTGCCGCCCGGCGGCCGGTCGGATCAGACCCCAGGCGAGGTGCGGCGCTTGCCGGCGGAGGTCACCACCCACCACACGATCGACCTTCCCGGGCGGACGCTGCGCTTCGCCGCGACCGCCGGTGCCCTGCCGCTGAGCGGAGAGAACAACGCACCGCGCGCCGAGTTGGCCTTCGTGGCATTCCAACTGGAGGATGCGAATGCGGCGCATCGGCCTGTCACCTTCGCGTTCAATGGCGGCCCCGGGTTCGCCTCCGGCTGGCTGAATGTTGGGGCGGTGGGTCCGTGGAGGATCTCGGTTACAGCCGATACCATCGCTGCGTCCGCCTCGCCCGATACGATACCGAATGCGGAGACGTGGCTCGACTTCACCGATCTGGTGTTTATCGATCCTGCGGGTACCGGCTATTCGCGCGTGTTGGACAGCAGCGAACGTGTTCGGCGCAGGCTGTTCTCGGTCGAGGGCGACATCGCTTACCTGGCCGAAGCGATCCGGCGTTGGGTCGATCGCTTCGATCGCAGCGTGTCGCCGAAGTATCTGCTGGGTGAGAGCTATGGCGGGTTCCGGGTGCCGCGCATCGCGCGCGAACTCGCGGCCAGTGAGGGAACCGGGGTGTCGGGCCTGGTGCTGATATCGCCGAAGCTCGATTTCGGCGATATCAGCGCCGCGTTCAATCCGCTGTCCTATGTGACGCGGCTGCCCTCGATGGCGGCGGCGGCGCGGGCCGAGCAGGGCTCCGTGACGCGGGCGCAGCTTGCGGACGTGGAGAGTTATGCCAGGGGCGATGTACCTGGTGGATGTGATGCGCGGCGAGACCGATCCGGAAGCCGTCGCGCGGCGCAGCGCACAGGTTGCCGCATTCACCGGGCTGGATCCATCGCTGGTGCGGCGTTGCCACGGACTGATCAGCAACGACGTGTTCCTGCACGAGCTGGAACGCGCGCGAGGACGCGTCGGCAGCATCTACGATGCGAGCGTGACCGGCCTCGATCCGTTTCCGCTCGAGCCGTTCAGCGATTATCCGGACCCGGTGCTGGAAAACCTGAAAGCACCAGTGAGCAGCGCGATGGTCGCGATGTATCAAAACCGCCTGAATTGGCGCCCGGACAGTGTGTACCAGCTCGGAAATTCAGAGGTGAACCGCGCCTGGGACTGGGGTAGCCGCATCTGGAATCCACCGCAGGCGATGACCGCGCTGCGATCGGAACTGGCGATGGATGAGCGCATGGGCCTGCTGATCGCGCATGGGCTGTTCGATCTGCTTACCCCGTATCTGGCAACGCAGTTGCTGCTGGATCAGATGCCGGCGCGCGCGATCGGCAGCCGCATGCGGCTGACGACGTATCCTGGCGGTCACATGTTCTACATGGCGGATAGCTCGCGGGCGGCGTTCCGCGACGACGCGGCCAGCCTGTACGCCGCACGCTGACACCTGGAGCACCACCCGTCATTAGGACCCTCGCTTGCGAGGGGAAGTAACCCAGTGCCAGCGGCGCGACGACTGGATTGCCTCCGTTTGCGGGTCAGCTCGGCTCGACCGGCATGCGGGCTATGCCGAGCCACGCGATCGGCACGCCGGCCTTCTCGGCCGCCTGCTCTCCTGGCAAGGATGCGTCCCAATCCATCGCGACGAAGCGGCGCGCAGACACGTTGGCGGCGGCGTCGGAAATCAACCACAACAGCGGCGGCACCATGATTTCCGGCTGCAGCATGCGCGATCGGTCGCCCGCTTCCTCGCCGACAATCGCCGTGTTGGTGACGCCGCCCGGGACCAGCACGTTCGAGGTGATTGGCGTGCCTTTCAGGTCGGCGGCGAGCACCGCCATGGCGGCCTCAGCGGCAGCCTTGCTCGCGCCGTACAGCAGATAACCTTCGCGCACCATGGTGCCGAGACTGGTGGTGACTGTAATCACGCGGCCGCGGCCAGCCTGAAGCATGTGCGGCACCACGGTGCGCACCATCATGATCGGCGCCGTCGCGTTCACCGCGAGGAAGCGTTGCCAGTGCTCGGGCTCGATTTCCCAGAACCGGAGCGGATTGCGGCGGCGATCGGGCTTGACCGAGGCCTGACCGATGCCGGCGTTATTCACCAGCACATCGATCTTGCCGAAGCGGCTGAGCACCGCAGCGACGATGGTATCGAAAGAGTCTGGCCGGGCGAGGTCGGCCGGGATGGTCTGCATCGTTCCGGGCTTGTCGTGCACGGTGGCGGCTAGTGCGGCGAGACCGGTGTCGTCGCGGTCGACCGCGGCGACGTCAACTCCGGCGCCGAGCAGGCCCAGGGTCATGGCGCGACCGATGCCGCTGGCCGCCCCGGTGACGATTGCAGTCTGCTTGTCTGCTGGCATGAGCGGTTTCCTCTTGGTTCGGCGTTAGTCTCTGATGAACGCGAGCAGGTCGGCGTTCAAGGTCCGCGGACCAGACGTCGCCCTGGGTGAGCCAGGCGCCGCCTGAATGGTGCGAGCGCCCGCTTACAGGAAGGTCTGTGCCGTCAACTGTGACTTCAGTCTGTCCGCGCGGCGGCGAACGGCGGTCACTTCCTCTCGGTCCTTGCGTTCAAGGTTGCGGTAAGCGTACGCCATGCGGCCGTTGTTCGCAAAGCGCGGCTTGTGACGCGCGAGAAAATCCCAGTAGAGTGTGGTGAAGGGGCAGGCATCATCGCCGGTCGACTTGCGAGGATCGTAGCGGCAGTGGCGGCAATGATCGCTCATGCGGTTGATATAGTTGCCTGATGCCGCATAGGGCTTGGTGCCGACAATACCGCCGTCGGCGTGCTGGCTCATCCCCAGTGCGTTGGGCAGCGACACCCAGTCGATCGCATCCCAGAACATCGAAATGTGCCAGCGATGAACATCGTATGGGCGGACGCCGAGTAGCAGGCAGAACTGACCGAGTACCATCAGCCGTTCGATGTGATGCGCATAGGCGTGATCGATAGTGTGCCTGATCGCCTCGGCCAGGCAGCGCATGTCAGTCTCGCCCGTCCAGTAGAAGCGCGGCACTGGTAATTGGGCATCAAGCGCATTCTGCTCGGCATAGTGCGGCATCAGGCGCCAGTAGATGCCGTGGACGAATTCGCGCCAGCCGATTAATTGCCGAACGAATCCCTCGAGTGAATTCAGTGGTGTCCCCCGCCGCCCGAGCGCGGCTTCGACCACCTCCCGCGGCCGCAGCAGATGCAGGTTCAGCACGCCGGACAGATGGGAGTGGAACAGAAAGGCCTGGCCGCTATGCATGGCGTCCTGATAACGGCCGAAAGCGCCGAGGCGATGCGCCACAAAATCGCTGAGCGAGGTCAGCGCATGGGTGCGAGTGACCGGCAGATCGAATTCATCCAGGCGTCCGGGATTGTCAGGGAACTCCCGCTGGACCAGAGCGACGGCTTCACGCGTTGTCGCATCGGGCGGAAAGCGTGGGAGCGGCGGGATCGTTGGTGGTCCGTTTCGGCCGAAGCTTGCGCGATTGTCGGTGTCCAGGTTCCACCTGCCACCGAGCGGCTCGCCATCATCCTGCAGCATGATGCCCTGGTGGCGCCGCATAAAGCGATAGAAGCTCTCCAGCACCATGCGCGGGTGCGACTGGGCAAAGCGCAGGAAATCCTGGCGTGAGCAGAGAAAGTGACCGTCATCCCGGATCTCGATGGGCAGGTCCAGCCGGCAAAGCTGATCGCGCACGCGCCAGTCACCCGGCTCCAGCAGGATGACGCGCTGGGGGCGCAGCCGCTCGCACTGCCGCTGCAACTCGGTAGGCAGGCTGCCGCGATTGGCCTTGTCGTCGAGCGCGACGTATTCGACGCGCCGGCCGGCGTTCCGCTGCTCGTCGCGAAAGTGTCGCATGGTGGCGAAAAAGAACGCCAGCCGGCGGCGATGTTGCGGGATGTAGCTGGCTTCCTCGCGCACCTCCATTTGCAGGATTGCGTCGTGCTGTGGGTCGAAGCCATCGCACGCCGCCGACTCGGCGTCGAGCTGGTCGCCAAGCACCACCACAAGCTGACGCAAGGTCATTCCTTAATGCTGTCGCGGATCATGCTGTCGACGCGGCTGGCAGCGGATCGCAACAGATCGGGGATGGCGACAGTTTCGGGCATATTCCGCCAGTATTTCTTCGGCATGTGCAGGCGCATGGCATCCGGATTGGCGCGGGCCGGGTTGAACACGCTCTCATAGTAGGCGCGCCAGACTGGCTCAAACGCATCGTCGCGCGGTGCGTCGCTGCGGCGACCGGGCGCACCGCAGATCAATCGCTCACGATTCCACTGCAGCGAGCCGAGTGGCGTGATGATCGACCAGACCAGGCCACGGAAACGCTCGATGAAAAACGGTGCGACCGCCGCGAGGATGTGGTGTTCCGGCTCGAACCAGGCAACGAAGTGCTCCTCCTGGATCGGCGCACGGCGAAACCGCAGGAAGGCCTGCATCTTATGGATGTCGCGCCGCACCTGTTTGCTCATGGTCTCCAGCCTGTACAGCAGCGGGTCACTCGGCACCTCCAGCAGCGCTCGCTCGCCGTGCAGCACTCGCCAGATCAGCGTGTAAAGCAGCGCGTATCGCTCCGGGTCGCGGTGACAGATCACGCTGTCGATCAGGCCGGCCGCGGCACGTGGCAGCATCAGCGGCGGTGCGTTCCCAACAGCTTCGCTGCCGAGCAGCGATCGGCTGCATTGTCGCAGCTCCAGATTACCTCATGCGGTGGGGCCTCGCACGCGATCAATCTGCGCGCGGCATCGCGAAAGCCCGGCAGATCGTCTCCAGGCGCTACGGCGACGCTGTGGCGTGCCATGCGAACAGGTCGGGCTGGCGTTCCGCGCGCACCAGTCGCGCCCGAAGATCGGCGCAGTCGGTCAGGCGCACCGGCCGGTGATCCGGCGTGACCAGGAACGGCCGCGCGCGCTTCAATGCCGTGGTCAGGCGCGCAATGTCGGCAAGCCGCAGGCGTGGTGTGCCGCCGTGCCAGGAGAATCCGGTCGACCGCACGCTTACCGAGGCCCGGCACGCGCAGCAGCAGCTCGCGATCGGCCGTGTTCACGTCCGACGGGGAACAGTTGCGATTGCGCAGCGCCCAGGCGAGCTTCGGATCTATCTCGAGATCGAGCATGCCGTTATCAGTGGCCGCCGACGATTTCTCGGCACGCTGAAGCCGTAGTGACGCAGCAGCCAGTCGGCCTGATACAACCGATTCTCGCGCTGCAGCGGCGGCGGCTGCGACGGCAGAGTGCTGCTGGAATCCGGGATGGGACTGAACGCCGAGTAATAGACGCGGCTGCAGTGCGTACTGGCGATAGAGCGCGTCGCTGGTCTTGAGCATCGTGTGCGTCGGTTGTCGCATCGGCGCCGACGATCACCTGCGTGCTCTGACCAGCCGGCGAATAGCGTCGCCGCTCGGCCTTCGCCTCGTTCGATGCGTCTGCTGCATCTGGCCCATGCTGGCGCGGATGGACGCAGCCGCTTTTGTCCGGGGCGAAGCTGCGCAGGCTGTGCTCGGTCGGCAGTTCGATATTGATCGACAGGCGATCGGCCCAAAGCCCCGCCTGTTCGATCAGCCAGGGGCTTGCTTCCGGAATGGTCTTCAGATGGATGTAGCCGGCGAAGCCGATGTTGCTGGCGCAAGGTCTTCGCCACCAGCATCATCTGCTCCATCGTGTAGTCCGGCGAGCGGATGATGCCAGACGACAGGAACAACCCTTCGATGTAGTTCCGCTTGTAGAATTCGAGGGTCAGTCGTCACCACTTCCTCGATCCGGAAGCGCGCGCGCGGCGACGTTCGACGACACGCGGTTGATGCAGTAGGCGCAGTCGAACTGGCAGTAATTGGTCAGCAGGATCTTCAGCAGCGACACGCAGCGGCCATCCGGCGTGTAGGCATGGCAGATGCCGTTGCTGGTCGAGCCGAGCCCATCCGCGCCAGCCGCACGCTTCGGCGCACCAGAGGAGGCGCAGGACGCATCGTATTTTGCCGCGTCCGCCAGGATGCGCAGCTTACGGGCGAGTTTTTCGTCCAAGCTAGCCCCACTTTGCCGTCGCCAGTGCCAAGGAAGTTCTATTTATGTTCCTGTGACCGGTTCGGCAAGCAAGCACTCGGTCAAGCGTCCGTCACCGGCAATCGCCCGCGGCTCCTCGACGCGACAGCAGTCGATCGCGAGCGGGCAGCGGGGATGAAAGCGACAGCCGGGCGGAATGTCGGCGGGGTCCGGATAGCTCTCGCCCAGGCCGACATCCGGTATGCCCTTCCCGGGCTCCGGGGTCAGCACCGACGCCAGCAGCGCGCGCGTGTAGGGATGGCGGGGGTCGCGGAATAGTGCGTCCACTGGCGCCTGTTCGACGAAGCGGCCGAGATACATCACCGCCACTTCGGTTGCGATGTGCTCGACCACCGCAAGGTTGTGGCTGATGAACAGGTAGGTCAGCCGCAGATCGCGTCGCAGTTCCGCCAGCAGGTTGAGGATCTGCGCCTGGACCGAGACGTCGAGTGCGCTGGTCGGCTCGTCGCACACTACGATGCGAGGGTGCAGCACCAGGGCGCGGGCGATGGCCACGCGCTGCCGCTGTCCGCCCGAGAGCTGTGCCGGCAGCCGGTCCGCCATCTCCGCGGAGATGCCGACCCGCGCCAGCATCTCCATCACGCGATCGCGCTGCTGCGCGTGGGAGATGTTGCCCTGCGCGGCGAGCGGCAGGCCAACGATGTCGCGCACGCGGCGGCGCGGATTAAGCGAGGAGAACGGGTCCTGAAACACCGGCTGGATCAGTCGGGCACGCTCGCGCCGTCCCATCGACGCGAGGCTGCGGCCATCGACCAAGACCTCGCCTTCGCTGGGCGGCAACAACCCCAGGATCATGCGGGCCAGGGTCGATTTGCCGCAGCCGGACTTGCCGACGATGCCGAGAACGTTGCCCGGGGCGAGCGTGAACGATACGCCATCGACCGCGCGCACCATGCGCTCCGGCGCCATCATGCCGGCACGCGTGCGGAAGACGCGGCGCACGTTGCGGACCTCGACGGCATGCGTCATGCGGCTTCGGCTCGGGTCCAGTCCGGTGGCAGACGGCACAGGTAGTCGTGCGCGCTGGCGGCACTCTGGCGTGGCACGTCGCGGCTGCACTCGGGCATGGCATGCGCGCAGCGGTCGCGAAACGCGCAGCCAACAAAGTCGGGCGAAATGCGCGGCACCACGCCGGGAATGCTGCCCAGGGGAGCGTCGCGTCGCACGCTGCCTGGCACCGGAATGCAACGCAGCAGCCCTCGTGTATACGGGTGTGTGGGCGCGGCGAACAGCGCGGCGGCCGGTGCGTGTTCCACCACCTGACCGGCGTACATGACGGAGACGCGGTCGGCCATGCGCGCGACGATGCCAAGGTCGTGGGTGATCAGCAGCAGCGCCAGGCCCAGCTCGCGCTGCAGCCTTTGCAGCAGGCGGAGAATTTGCGCCTGCACCGTCACGTCCAGCGCCGTGGTGGGTTCGTCGGCGACCAGCAGTTCCGGCTCGCACATCAGCGCCATCGAGATCATCACGCGTTGGCGCAGCCCGCCGGAAAGCTGGTGCGGATACTGCTTCAGTCGCATCCCCGGCGCGGTGATGCCGACCCGGCCAAGCAGTTCGGCAGCGCGATCGAGTGCCGCTGCGCGCGAGACGCGGCGGTGGCGCTCGAACACTTCGGCCATCTGCGAGCCGATAGTATAGGCCGGGTTCAGGCTGGTCATCGGCTCCTGGAAGATCATCGCCATGCGGTCGCCGCGCAGTTTCGACATGCCGCGTTCGGTAAGCCGGGTCAGGTCATGATCGTGGAAGCGTAGGGTATCGGCGCTACGGTGCGCGGTGCGCGGCAGCAGGCCCATGATGGCGAGCGCGGTCACCGACTTGCCGCAACCCGATTCGCCGACCAGGCAATGCGTTTCGCCGCGCTGCACGCTCAGCGAGACGCCGCGCACGGCGGCGATCGCGGTCCCGATCGTGACGCGCAGGTTGGTGGTTTCCAGGACGGCGGTCATGCCGGTCTCCCGGTGCCCAGCAGATCACGCAAGCCGTCGCCCAGCAGGTTAATGCCAAGCACAAGGACGAACAGCGCGATGCCTGGGATCATGATCACCCACGGCGAAAAGAACATGTAGTCCTTCCCTTCGGCGATCATCAGGCCCCAGGACGGCAACGGCGGCGGCACGCCCAGGCCCAGGAATGACAACGCGGCCTCCAGCAGGATCGCCAGTGCCATTTCCAACGTCGCAATCACAACGAGTGGTGTAAGGATGTTGGGCAGCACCTCGCGCAACACGATATGGCGGCGCGACGCGCCGGCCGCCTGTGCCGCCGCGATGTAGTCGAGGTTACGCACCTGCATGGTGGTGGTGCGCGATACCACCGCGAAGCGTTCCCACAGCAGCAAGCCGAGTGTCAGGATCACCACCGAGAGCGAGCTGCCGACCAGCGCCACCACGGTGAGCGCCACCAAGATCAGCGGAATGGAAAGACGGCAGGTGATGATGAACATCACCACATCGTCGACCTTGCCGCCAAAATAGCCGCCCCACACCCCCAGCGTGACGCCGATCAGCCCCGAGGTTATGACGGTGAAAATGCCGATCGCCATGGAGATGCGCGCGCCGTACAGCAGGCGCGAGAGGTAGTCGCGGCCAAGCTGGTCGGTGCCGAACGGATGCGTGGCCGAGCCGCCGTCCATCCATTCCGGCGGCGTGAGGCGGAAATTGAGGTCCTGGGCGAACGGATCGTGCGGCGCGACGAACGGCGCGATGATCGCTACCAGCAGCACCGCAAGCACGATGAACGCGCCGAGACCAGTCGCGGCGTGCTTCATACCGTGCGCAGCCGCGGATCGAGCACGGCGTTCATGACATCGGCGAGCAGCGTCAGCCCGATATAGATGATGGCGAGGATCAGCACGACCGCCTGCACTACCGGGAAGTCATTCTTGCTGATCGATTCCCAGGCCAGGTAGCCAACGCCGTGCAGCGCGAAGACGGCCTCGATGACGATCGAACCGCCCAGCATGAAGCCAAGCTGCACCGCCGCGACCGACACCACCGGCATCGCCGCATTGCGCAGCGCATGCTTCAGCACGATCGTCGCGGTGCTCAGCCCCTTGGCGCGCGCGGTGCGGATATAGTCGGAGGACAGCGCATCGATCATGCCGGCGCGGGTGAGCCGCATCAGCGCCGGGATGGCGGAGAACGCCAGCACGACGCCGGGCATGATATAGCCCTGCCAGCTATCGAGGCCGGAAATCGGCAAGAGTTGCAGGTGCAGGCCAAGCCAGATGATGAGCACCAGCGACAGCCAGAAACTTGGCATCGCCTGGCCGAACAACGCGACCACGCCGATTGCCTTGTCCAACAGCGAGCCCTCCCGCATTGCGGCGAGGACGCCGAGTGGGATGGCGACGAACAACGCGATCAGCAGGCCGGTCATGCCGAGAGTCAGCGTGATCGGCATGCGCTCCTTGATCAGGCCGGCAACCGGCGCGTGGTACAGGTAGGAGCGGCCCAGATCGCCCCCGGCGGCGTGCACCGCCCAATCGATGAACTGCACCGGCAGCGGTCGATCCAGACCGTAGTTCTTGCGGATCGTGATGATGTCCTGTTCGGTGGCGTTGGGGCCGGCGATGGAGACGGCGAGGTCGCCGGACAGCCGCGTCAGCGCGAAGCTGATGACCAGCACGGTCAGGCAGACCAGCAAGGCGAGCACCGCGCGGCGCAGCAGGAAACGCAGCATAGTCCAGGCTAATGTGGTGTCACGGCGACTGGAATTCGCTGGACTGCCCAGGGTGCCAATCCGGCGGAGCGAGTTCGAAGCCGTCGAAGGAGAATGCGGGCGCGACGACGCAACTGCACAGCGTCCACTGTCCGAGGCTGCGTGCCGATTGCCAGCAATCGCGAGGCACAAGCTGCTGCAACGTCTCGCCCCTGCCCAGCATGGGGCCGAGGCGGTGCTCCACATCGGCGCCGATCCGCAGCAGCAGCGGCGCGCCCGCCTGCCAGACCCACAGCTCCGCCGCATCCACGCGATGCCAATGGCTGCGCTGGCCTTCACTCAGCAGGAACAAGATCGCGGTGCCGGCGCCGCGCTGGTCATCAGTCGGTACGTCGCGCCAGGTCTCGCGGAAATGCCCGCCCTCGGGATGCGGCTGCAATGCGAGTGCCTCGATCACGGCCTCGGCTGGCGCCGAGGAATCGCGCAGGTCGATCAACCGCCTTCCTTCACCTGAAGCTGTCCTTTTTCGCCCGCAGATCGGCGAAGGTCTTCACGTCGGGCGCACGCAGGAACGGGTTGGCGGCAAGCTCGCTGGCCATCGTCGAGGGCACGCTGGGCTGTCCTGCCGCGCGCTGGCGGTGCACCTCCTCGGTGCGCGCCTTCAGCGCGGCGTTCTCCGGATCGACGCTGAGCGCAAAGCGGGCGTTGCTTTCGGTGTATTCGTGACCGCAGCAGACGCGCGCGCCACCCGGCAGCGTGGCCAGCTTGCGCAGGGAGGCGAACATCTCGTCGGCGGTGCCCTCGATCAGCCGGCCGCAGCCCAGGCTGAACAACGTGTCGCCGGACAACAGCACCTCGCCATCGGGGAAGAAGTAGTTGATCTGGCCGCGGGTGTGGCCGGGCGTGTCGATGACGCTTGCGCTGGCGTTACCGAACCTGACGGTGTCGCCCTCGTTGACCTGCTGGTCCAGCCTGGGCAGCCGGTGCGCATCTTTCGCCGCGCCGACCACCTTGGCGTCGGAGAAATGCGCGCGAACCTCGTCGACCCCGGCAATGTGATCGGCGTGGTGGTGCGTCAGCAGGATCACGTCGAGCCGGCCGCCGGCCTTCTCCAGCGCGGCGATGATCGGTCCGGCATCGGCCGGATCGACAATGGCAACCGCTCCGGACCCGCTCTCGCGCAGCATCCAGGCATAGTTGTCGGACAGGATTGGGACGGGTTGTGCTGTGACTGTCATGCGCCGAGTCTAGCACCGCCGGGAGCGACCGGAAACCGACGCTCGTGCTATAGCCATCACATGGCAGCCGATGCTCATGCCGCCGCCGATTTCTATGCCACGCCGCGTGGGGCAGTGGCCGAACGCCTGCTGTCCGATCTTCTGGCGCTGCTATGGCCCGACCTGCGGGGCAGGCGGTGCTGGGGATCGGCTTCGCCGAGCCGTATTTGCGGTTGTGGCGCGGGCAGGCGGCCCGTTGCATTGCGCTGACCCCGGCGCAGATGGGTGCTACGCGATGGCCACTCGGCGAACCCAACCTGTCGTGCACGGCGGAGGAGGACGCGCTGCCGTTTCCTGATCTGCTGTTCGATCGGGTGTTGCTGGTGCACGGTCTGGAGGCGGCGGAGAGCGCGCGGCGGCTACTGCGCGAGACCTGGCGCGTGCTGAAGGATGACGGCCGGCTGCTGGTGGTGGCACCGAACCGGAGCGGGATGTGGGCGTACCTGGAGAGCACCCCATTCGGCCACGGCCAGCCGTATTCGTTCAGTCAGATCGGCCGGCTGCTGGCCGCATCACTGTATCGTGTGGAGCAGCGCGACAGCGCGCTCTACCTGCCGCCGGCTCGATCGCGGCTGGTGCTGGGCGGTGCCCGGCTATTCGAGCGAACCGGCCGGCGATGGCTGCCAGCGCTGGCGGGAGTGACCATCACCGAAGCGGTGAAGGACCTCTATGCAGCGATGCCGGTGGAGGCGGTGCCGCGGCGGCGGCTGGTGCTGGCCGAGACAGCATAAGGACGCGGTAAAGATACACCTCTCCCGCTCGCGGGAGAGGTCGGCGCAAAGCGCCGGGAGAGGGCGCCGGATCAAGTCCTCCTCCACCTTTTTCATCGATCATCGCCGCATGGCGAAATCCATGGCACGCGACCTGCGGCACAACATGACCGATGCCGAACGCCTGCTCTGGTACTTCCTTCGTGCCAGGCGCTTCGCCGGTTGCAAGTTCCGCCGCCAGCATCCGATCGGTCCATTTGTCGCCGACTTTGCTTGCGTCGAGCATAAGCTGGTCATCGAAGCTGACGGCGGACAGCACGCCGAGTCCGCAACTGACACGCGGCGCACGCGCTGGCTTGAGACCGAGGGTTGGCGTGTGGTGCGGTTCTGGAACCATGACATTCTGCGCAGGACGGACGACGTGCTGGACGAGATTCGGAAGGCAGTCCAGCATTTGTAACACACACCCTCTCCCGGCGTTTCGCGCCGACCTCTCCCGCTCCGCGGGCGAGATGTACCGGCGGCGATCCCCGTTCGGTTGAGCGAAACGCCAGTTCCAAAGTACACCTCTCCCGCTCGCGGGAGAGGTCGGCGCGCAGCGCCGGGAGAGGGTGCCGGATCAAACCACAACTCAGTATGTGTGCATTCCCGGCCGCACCTTGCCGCGGAACACCCAGTAGGCGAAGCCGGTGTAGACCAGGATGATCGGAACCAAAATCAACGCGCCGATCAGCAGGAAACGTTGGCTGGCAGCCGGTGCGGCAGCATCCCAGATGGTGATATCGGGCGGCACGATAGCCGGCCACAGACTGATCCCCAGGCCGGCGTAGCACAGCACGAACCAGGCATCGGCGCACAGCAACGGCGTCGCCTGGTGCCCTCGGGCCAGACCGCGCCAGAGCAGCCAGCCGACCAGCGCCACCAGGATAGGCACCGGGCTCGTCAATACGATGTTGGGCCAGGTGAACCAGCGCTGGCTGAACGTCGGGTGCAGCAGCGGCGTCCAAATGCTGACGACGACGATGAACGCAAGGGTCGCGATTGCCAGCGCGCGCGCCTGTCGCCTCGCCCGCTGCTGCAATCCTCCCTCGCAGCGCCAGATCAGCCAGCAGGCACCTTGCAGTGCGTAACCGACCACGAGTGCGACGCCACACAGCACGCTGAATGGCGTGAGCCAGTCCCACCAGCCGCCGGCATAGACGCGGTCCTGCACGCGAATACCTTGCAGCAGGCCGCCAAGCACCAGACCCTGGCAGAAACCCGCCACGGTGGAGCCTGCGCAGATCGCACGATCCCACCAGATCCGGCCGCGCATGGTCGTGGCGCGGAAGCGGAACTCGAAGCCGACCCCGCGGAACACGAGCGACAGCAGCATGGCGATGATCGCCGGATACAGCGCCGGCGCGATCACCGCGTAAGCGAGCGGGAACATCGCGAACAGCCCGCCGCCGCCGAACACCAGCCAGGTCTCGTTGCCATCCCACACCGGTGCCACCGAGTTCACCATCACGTCGCGGTCCTGATCGCGCGTCTCGGCGGCGAACAGGATGCCGACGCCGAGATCGAACCCGTCCAGCAGGACATAGGCCAGGACGGCGAAGGCGATCAGGCCAGCCCAGATCACCGGCAACGTGGTCATGTCGGCCGCCGCAGTCCCGGTGCCGGGGTGATGCCGGCGGTGCGGACCGGCACTCCGGTCTCTGGGCCAAGCTCACCAGCCGTCGGTGGCCGGCGCACCAGGCGAAACAGAAAGAAGAATCCCGCACCAAATACGATTGCATATACAACAATGAAGGCGGCGAGCGATGCGGCGACCCCTGGCGTATCGATCGGCGAGGCACTGTCAGCCGTGCGCAGCAGCCCATAAACGGTATAGGGTTGACGGCCTACCTCGGTGACCGTCCAGCCGGCGAGCAAGGCGATGAAGCCGGCGGGCGCCAGCACGATCATGGCCCGAAGCAGCCAAATCGAGTTGTAGAGGCGGCCGCGCACGCGCAGCCACGCGCCCCAAAGGCCGACGGCGGCCATCAGCAAGCCGAGTCCCACCATGATGCGGAAGGCCCAGAAGACCACGGGCGCGAAAGGCCGGTCCTGCGGCGGGAACTGCTTCAGTCCCTTGATTGCACCGTTCCAGGTGTGCGTCAGAACCAGAGCGCCGAGATGCGGTATCGCAATCTCCCAGTTGGTACGTTCCGCGTCCATGTCCGGCATGCCGAACAGGATCAGCGGTTGGCCGGGTTGCGATTCCCAGTCGCCCTCTAGTGCTGCGACCTTGGCCGGTTGATGCTCCAGCGTGTTCAGCCCGTGCTGGTCGCCCGCCAAAAGCTGGAGCGGCGCCACCACGACCGCCATCCACATCGCCATGGAGAACATCAGCCGCGCCGCCTGGTTCTGCCGATCGCGCCGCAGGTGCCAGGCGCCGACCGCGCCCACGACGAAGGCCACGGACAGATACGACGCAATCACCATGTGGACCAGGCGGTACGGAAACGACGGATTGAAGATGATCTGCCACCAGTCGGCCGGGGCGAACGTCCCGTTCGGCTGCACCGTGTAGCCTTGCGGCGTCTGCATCCACGAGTTGGCAGCCAGGATCCAGAATGCGCTGAACAGCGTGCCGATCGCGACCATCAACGTGGCGAAGCAGTAGGTGGCCCGGGAAACACGCTCGCGGCCGAACAGCATGATGCCGAGAAATCCTGCCTCCAGGAAAAACGCGGTCAGCACCTCGTAACTCATCAGTGGCCCGACAATGGGTCCAGCCTTGTCAGCGAAGCGCGCCCAGTTGGTGCCGAACTCGTAGGACATGACGAGGCCCGACACGACGCCCATGCCGAAGGTGACGGCGAACGCTTTCAGCCAGGTACCGATAGACGTCGCGATAGACCGGACGGCCGGTGGCGAGCCAGAGCAGTTCCAGGACGGCGAGATAGCTCGCCAGCCCGATGCTGAACGCTGGCAGCACGATATGAAAACCGATGGTGAAAGCGAACTGCGAGCGGGCCAGCAGGACAGCATTGGCGCCTGGCATGCCAACCTCGTGCGATTGCCTCTTCCGCGAGTATGCGCAGCCCGCAGCGGTGGCTTCAAGCCGCCTGGCGAACCGCGTCCGGCCGCACCTGGGTCAGGCCGCGCACGCCGATGACCTGGCGCAGATTGCCCTCGACCAGATGCACGACTTCGGCCGGCATTGCCTGCATGGCGATCTCGACGTGCACCGTATCGCCGGCGCGGTGCGACCACATGCGGTCGGGGATCAGGTCGCGCCTGCCGAATGGCTGAAGCAGCCGGCTGAGCAGGCCAGGCGAGGCATCCGCGTCCAGCATGAAGCGGACAGCGACACAGTGATGGGCGGACATGGAACGGAACTCCGGACGAAAGACGCGAGGAGAAAGGGCGGGTGATCCCCGGCTGCTCAGGCAGCCGGGCCGCTAATTCGCGTGCAGTTCGCGCGGAAGGTCATCGCGACAAGCTAAGCGTCCGCGCGGCGATCGCCAAGTGGCAATTGCGGGCGCGATCGCAGCCGGAAATTTCGTCAGGGCCAGTCCAGCTCCGGTAGGCGCAGCAAGGGGACCTGCCGCATCGACAGCGTGCGATACTGGAGCGTCAATGGCACATCGACCTCGGGCCGGGCGCCGTCGTCCTGCGCATCCGCGAGCAGCGACAACACAGCCTTGGCCGCGGTGGCGGCGGAGCGGCTGATCATGGAATGCGCCGCCAGCGCGTCCAGCGTTTCGGCATAGCCGACGATGTGGGCGTTACCGGCGCCCATCGGCTGCAGTTGATCGTCCAGCGCCAGTGTCGCGCTGGCCGTCAGGTCGAGAGGCCCCCAGGACAATGCCAGACGGTGGATCTCCAGCGAGCCGCCGCCGTCGCGCCAGCCGGCCGCTGCTTCCGCGGGCCTTTCCCCGAGCGGCAATGGGCCACTCAGAACGGCATCGGCCTCCAGACTGGCGATGCTGGGCCCCAGTGGGTGGACGATACCGGGTGGAGGATCGGCATCGGTGACATGCAGCGAGGCAGCCAGACCCGGTTCACCGGCGCGAGCACCGGGATTGAGATCCAGATGCAGGTGCAGGCTCCGCAGCGTAGCGGTTCCGGCCGGGGTATCGGCACGCAGGTTGTCGGCGTCTGCCTGGATGAAGCTGGGCCATCGTGCGGCCCGCAGCGGCACCACCAGGCGAAGCCGGTCGGCGGTGCAAGGCACGCTCGGGATACCGGAGACGCGAATCTGCTGCCTGCCTTCAGGCGCTATCTCGAGCAGATCGGGCCGGGTCAGCGCGATGCGCAGCACCAGCCTTTTCGCACTCCAGTCGATACCGCCCGGCAGCCCGGGACTGCCGCCCGACAGCGAGATAGCCGGTACGGTCAGCGTCGCCGCGAGCGGCCATCCGCCGAGAGTGGTCGCGTCGTTATGCTCGGTCCAGCCGTTCGCCTGTCGAAGGGCGACCCAACCGGCAAAGCCCTGTTCCAGACGGCCGGCCGCGATCCGCCAGTAAACGGTATCGGCTGCCAGCAGGATGAGCGGCACGACAAGCAGAATGATCCAGAACTTCCGCTTGCGCCGCATGCCGCCTCTATTCAACCGTGGCGCCGCTTATAGGGGAACACCGACGCGAGGCAACGAGGCAGCCATGATCAGCGGTCCGCTGCCCGGCGGTCAACATCCATCCCCATCCTTCAGCGACGCCGTCTCATGCGATGGAATTCAGCAGAATAGACGCGCTGCCAATGGCTTGCATAGGCTGCCTGCGGCGGTATGCGAGCTGGAACGCTGCTCATCCCACAGAGTTTTCCACAGCCTTGGTTCGCAATGCCTGTTCAAGGCAATGCATGAACCGGTCTCGCCCGGCTTCCGGGGACAGCGACTTCAGCAACCGGATGCGGATCGTCCCGGGCCGCTTCTGGAACGCGCGGCGTCCCCAGCAACGTCCCGAATCGGTGACCGCCGGAAGCACCGGAAGGCGGCTGCGAACAGCCAACGCGGCCACGCCCGGTTGTAATGGCAGGCATTCGCCCGGGCCGGCGCGGGTACCCTCCGGGAAAATCACGATCTGGCGCCCCTCGCGGATTGCCCGATCGCCTTCACGCAGAAGATGGCGCATCGCGCGGGCGCCGCCGCTGCGGTCCACGGCGATCATACCGGCAAGCGGCAGCAGCGGCCCGAACAACGGGATGCGCACCAACTCCTGTTTCAGCACGTAACAGCAGCGCGGCGCCAGCGTGAGCCAGACGAATGTGTCGAAGGCCGACTGGTGAGTGGAGGCGATCAGGGCCGGGCCGGTGCCAAGCCGCTCCAGGCCCTCGACCGAGAGGCGGATGCCGCAGATCAGCCGCAGGCCGTGCAACTGCAGGCGTGCCCACAGTCGGGCAACGTCCAGCACTCGATGCGGTGCGAAGAACCGGGCGGGTGTCGCCAGGACCACGGTCAGCACGAACGTCAGCAGGAAGAAATAGAGATTGAATAGGGTGGAGCGCAGCAGTGTCATCCGGCACGACCGGGCCGAGCCAGGGTCGGTTCGCGCTCCGGCAACATCGACGTCAAGCCGGTCGTGGTGGCCAGGAACTTGATGTATTCCTCGGCCATCAGCCGCAGCGGCGCATCGCTTGACCGCTCCGGCTGCACGACCGGCAGCGGATACAGCGTGACGTCGGGTAGGGTGCGTGCCAGCTCCGTCAGCGCACGAGGGATGTGATAGGCCGCCGTCACCACCAGTAGGGAGTGGATGTTGTTGGCGCGGGCCCAGCCGGCGGTCGCCAGAGCGTTGCCCCTCGTGGTGGCAGCCGTGCGGTCGATCGTGACCCGAGGGGCCAGCGGAAGCGGATCGATCCCGGCCCGACGCGCCAGCTCGGACAACTCGGCGCCCCCGCCGATTCCTGATAGCAGCAGGCGATCAGCGCGGCCCTCGGCCAGCAGGCGAAGTGCCGTTTCCACCCGCTCGGGGCCACCTGTAAGGGCGACGATACCATCGGTGTGCGCCGGCGCCTGCGGGCCGCGGCCCGCCAGGTTCACGAACCAGGCAAAGCCAGCCGCGCAGGCCAGCAGACCGACCGCAACGCAGGCGCCTGCTCCGGCCAACACGCGACGGCGGGTGATTATCATGGCAGCCGTCGCAGCCAGCGCCGCACGGTGGCCTGGGCGGTCAGGAAGCCGATCGCCGCC
This sequence comes from uncultured Alphaproteobacteria bacterium, assembly GCA_963758595.1. Classification (GTDB taxonomy): domain Bacteria; phylum Pseudomonadota; class Alphaproteobacteria; order Acetobacterales; family Acetobacteraceae; genus JAMXLO01. The sequence goes on along the minus strand of CAVWWB010000011.1, from coordinate 46,727 downwards.
GCCGCCGCGGGCAATCCGGGCAGGATCAGCCACAGGACCGCAGGCAGCGCGGCGACGAAATCTGCCGGGGAGCTCGGGTCGGGTGCCGCACCCGCGAATGGCGCGGCCAAATTGGCCAGAGCCAGCAGCACCGGAAGCGCGATAAAGGCGCCAATGGTCCCTCCGGTCGCCGCCAACAGCGTGGCGCGGCCGGCAAAGCGCGCCGCGATATAGCCGTCGGTCGCACCCAGCCCGTGCACGATCTCGATGGCTTCGCGGCGCGCCGCAAGCCCGGCCCGCGTCGCCACTGCGATTACCGCGGCGGCAACGGCCGCCACCAGCAGCAGTGCCAGACCCGCGCAGGCCTGGAGACTGCGGGCCAGTACCGCAAGCCGCCTGATCCAGACACCATGGCTCTCCACCAGCGTGCCGGGAGCGATGGCGTCGAGCCGGCGCGCCAGGGGACCGGTTTCCACGCCGCTGCCGCCGCCGCTCAGCCGCACCGCGATCACTGCCGGAAACGGTATTGCAAGCCGTTCGGCGCCGCTGCCGAGCCACGGACGCAACAGGTCGCCCAACTCATCGTCGCTGAGCGCCCGGGCGGATGCGACACCGGGCGTGGCGAGCAGAGTCGTGAGCACGCGGCTGAGACGCGCACCGCCTCCGTCCGCCACGGCGTCCGCCGACCGGGGCACCTGTACGGTCAGGGCGGACGCGGCCCCCTGCTGCCAATGGCGCGCCAGTGACGCCGCGCCCACCCAGCCGGCGATCGCGAGTGCCGCCAGGACCGCCATCGCCGCCACCAGGAATGGCAGCATGCGGTCCGAGATGGCCCGGCGCAGCCCCAGCTCGTCAAATCCGGCCGGCCGCAACGAACGACGCGCGAGGAGTGACGTCATGCGTGCCCCCCGACCAGTCGGCCGCGCGACAGCCGCAGTGCCGGCGCCGGGTGCCGTCCCACCAGACCGTCGTTGTGCGTCGCCACCACCACCGTCGTGCCCAGCCGGTTCATCTCCTTGCAGCAGCCGCATCAACCTCTCGGCCTGAACTTCGTCGAGATTACCGGTCGGCTCGTCCGCAAGCAGCAGGCTGGGGCGGCCGATCACCGCGCGGGCGATCGCTACGCGCTGTTGTTCGCCCCCGGAGAGTTCCGCCGGCCGCGCATCCGTCTGCCTCGCCAGGCCCACCCAGCGCAGCATCTCCCCCACGTCTGCACGGATCTGGCCCTCCGGCCGTCCGGCGATTCGCAACGGCAGTGCGACGTTGTCGAAGGCCGAAAGGTGCGGCATCAGCCGGAAGTCCTGGAACACCACTCCGATCCGGCGGCGCAGCCGCGGCAGCAACCGCCGTTCGGCGGTCTGGATATCCGTGCCCAGGATCGCCAGCCGGCCGCAGCTAGGCCGGATCGCCAGATACATGAGGCGGAGCAGGCTGGTCTTGCCGGCCCCCGAGGGACCGAGCAGCCAGCGGAAAGCCCCGTCCTGCAGCGCAAAACTCAGGTCGTGCAGCACCTCGGGTCCTGCCTCGGCATCACCGCCCTGGCCGGCACGGCTGTAGCGCAGCCCAACCGCCTCGAATTGAACCATCGAGGTCATTCTTGCCATTGCGCGCGCCGCGTCGCCATTGCTTCAGGGTGGACCCGCCCCCACCATTGCGCGCGATGCGCATCGTCTGTCCCTCCTGCTCTGCGGCGTACGACGTCCCCGATTTGCTGATGACGGCCGGGCGACAGGTGCGCTGCGCGCGCTGTGGCACCGATTGGGTTCCGCTGCCGGCGACACCGGCTGCGTCGCCCGAGCCCGAAGCGCCACCCGAGCCGCAAAGGGCACCCGAGCCGGAAGCGCCGCTCAAGGCGGATCCGCGTGCGCCACCCGCGCTGACGGGAGCCGCGCCCCCACTGACGGGGGCCGATGCCCGGCAATCGGTGGCGACGGTAAGGCCATCGGCGATGGCCAGGTTGGCCGCGCACCCTGCAATGCCGCGATCGTCGACCCGCTTATGGCTGGCCTGGGCCGGCAGCATTGTCCTGCTGATTTTGCTCTTCGCGGTGGCGTTCGCATGGCGGAGCCAGATCGTTGCCGCCTGGCCACCCAGCGCCCGGGCCTATGCCGCGTTTGGATTGCACCCACAAACGGGGCCCAGCCAATGACAGCAATGCGGGCGCTGACAGGGATCCTGACACTGCTGCTGTGCGGGCTGGCCGCCGATGCGATGGCCCAGCCACTTGTGCCTCAGCGGACAATCGCGCTGAAGGGGTTGTCGGGGCGCATCGACCACATGGCGACGGACCTGGTGCGCAAGCGCCTGTTCGTTGCCGAACTTGGCAACGGAACGCTCGACGTGATCGACGTGGAGACCGGGCAGGTCATTCGCCGGATCAGCGGGTTGAAGGAGCGGCAGGGCGTGGGCTATGCGCCCGATGCCGATACCCTGGCGATCGCGAGCGCCGGTGACGGATCGGTGCGCCTGTTTCATGGCGCCGCGTTGACACCGGCCGGTGTGGTGACGCTCGGAGAGGATGCCGACAACATCCGGCTCGATCCAGCCAGCGGCAAATTTGTGGTGGGTTACGGGAGCGGCGCACTGGCCGTCATTGATCCGGTGAACGGCACGGTTGTCAGTCGCATCCGCTTGGCGGCGCATCCCGAGAGCTTCCAGATCGATCACGATGGCCGCCGCGCCTTCGTCAATGTGCCGGACGCGCGACAGATCGCGGTGGTCGACCCGCATTCCGGCCAGCAGTCGTCGACCTGGCAGATTCCCGGCCTGACACAGAACTTTCCCTTGGCGCTCGATGGCACTGGTGGGGAGATCGCTGTCGTGTTCCGCAGCCCGCCGCGGCTCGTGGTGCTGGACGCGCGCAGCGGCACAGTGATCAGCAAGCTGCCGAGTTGCGGTGATGCCGATGATGTATTCTTCGACGCCAGGCGGCATCGTATCTACGCGAGTTGCGGGGACGGCAGCGTCGACGTGTGGCAGCAGGCGGGCGCGGCGTTCCAGCCGGTTGGTTCGGTCAAGACGGCATCGGGCGCGCGCACCTCACTGTTCGTGCCCACACTGGACCGGCTGTTCGTCGCGGCGCGCGCGGGGTTCTTCGGCCAGGGGTCGGATGCGGCCATCCTGGAGCTGCGGCCGGCCGACTAAGCCGCCCCCAGACGGTTTGCTAATCTGTCAGGGTGAAGCGCACCTGAACGGTAACACTGACCCTGTCCTGCGACATGCTGCCGGGGAATGTCGGCAGTGTCGCATCGTGCAGCATTGCCGTGGCGGCCGCATCGAGGATGGTGGAGCCTGATCCTCGCGCGACGGCAACTTCGATTACATGGCCTGACCGCTCCACCGTAAACCGCAGTTGCACCACACCTTCCTCGCCGCGCTGTCGGGCTGCCTCCGGGTATTTTTTGTGGGCGGCCAGCCAGGCCGCGAGTGCCTGGCGCCAATCGGTGCTGACCAGAGCAGGTGCAGGGCTCGACAACGAGGGTGCCGAAGAGGCCGACGGTGAGGCGGATGTGGACGAGGAGAAAGGGGCTGATTTGGGCGAGGGTCCTCGGACGGCAGGCTGGAACTTGGGCCGCGCCGATGCTGGCGGTTGCTTCGGCGTTGGTGCCCGTGGAGCCTCCAAAATTGGCGGTGCAGGCAGTGGCGGTGGCGGTGCGGTGAGGGCCTGCTGGACTGGCGGCGGCGCGGGCGGAGAGGCTTCGGCCGGCGCTTCGGGCGGGAGTGGCACGTCCGGCGACGGGGCTGGCGATGTTGGGGGGGCTTCGACCGGCGGCGTAGGCGGAGAGGCTTCGGCCGGCGGTTCGGGTGGGGGCGGAATTTGTGCCGGCGGGGTTGGCGATATGGGCGCGGCTTCGATCGGCGGCGCGGCTGGCGGCTGACCCGCCGTGCCGGGGGCTTGGAACACTATTGCCACGGCTGTCTCCGCCGGCTGTGGCGAGAGGGGCAGCTTCCTCAGCCAGACCAATGTTCCGCATGCGATGACCGCGTGCAGCATCACAGACGCCGCAAGCGCCAAACCACGCGGGCTGCGGCGATGGCTGACCGGGTGAAGCAGCCGGTCTGCCAGCGTCACAGCAGCGGCGGTGGCCACCGGTCCCGCTTGCTGTGCGCCCCAGAATGGTACGTTATAGTGTACCATATTTCGAAGTGTCGCTGCTTAAGCGGCAATTGGGAAGGGGGATGTCGATGCGGCGCCGTCGTGCTCGTCTGCTTGCCTGGGTGGTGTTCGGGGCATTGACGCATCCGGCACTCGGTGCCGATCCGGGGCAGGACACATCCGACGTCTCCGTTGATATCGACGTGGTGTCGCGCCGGCTCGACGTGGCGCGCCAGCAGATCCAGCCAAGCCTCGGGGCCACCAATTATAATTTCTCGCCCCAAGCTCTCCAGGATGTGCCCCAAGGCGAAAACGCACCACTGAACCAGGTGTTGCTGCAAGCACCGGGTGTGGCGCAGGACAGTTTTGGGCAAATCCACCTGCGCGGCGAGCACGCCAATGTGCAATATCGGATCAACGGCGTCGAACTACCGGAAGGACTCTCGGTGTTCGGGCAGGCGTTGACCTCGCGGTTTGCCAACAGCATCTCACTGATTACCGGTGCGCTGCCCGCGCAATATGGGTTTCAGACTGCCGGTGTGGTCGATATCCAGACCAAGACCGGCATCACCAATCCAGGGCTCGCCTTGTCGTTGTATGGCGGTCAGCAGCAATGGGTGCAGCCGAGTTTCGAGTATGGTGGTCGGAGCGGGCCGGTGGACTGGTTCGTCACCGGCGATTATCTGCACAACGACATCGGCATCGAAAACCCGACATCCAGCTTCAACCCGATCCACGACACCACCAATCAGTTCCACGGCCTGGCTTATGCCTCGGCGATCCTCGATCCGGACACCAGGATCAGCATGATCCTCGGCGGCTTCGACGGGCAGTTCCAGATACCCAACAACCCTGGCCAGCCAACGCTGGGTTTCGCGGTGAACGGGACCATGCAGTTCAACAGTGCAAGCCTCAATGAGAACCAGCGCGAACAGACCGACTTCGCCATTCTGTCGCTGCAGAAGCATGTTGGCGACGTTGACGCGCAGATTTCTGCCTACACGCGCTATAGCTGGCTGCAGTTCTCCCCAGATCCGCTATTGGGCGACCTGGCGTTCAACGGCATCTCGCAGCAGGCGACGCGTTCGAATGCCGCCTATGGCGTTCAGGCCGACGGAAGCTGGCGGATCAACGACCAGCATACGTTGCGTGCCGGATTCCTGGTGCAGCAAGAAATGGCGACCGGCAACACGCTGTCGCAAGTGCTGCCGGTCGACAGCACCGGAACACCGACCACCGATATGCCGACCGCCATCGCCGATGCCTTCAACAAGACCGGCGGGCTGTACGGCCTGTATATCCAGGACGAGTGGCGCATCCTGCCGAAGCTGACGCTCAACACCGGCTTGCGCTTCGACGGTGTGGCCGAGTTCACCACCGGCCATCAGGTCAGTCCACGGATCAACCTGGTTTGGAAACCCACCGCCACGACAACGGTCTATGGCGGCTACGCGCGCTATTTCGTACCGCCGCCGTTCGAACTGGTATCGCCAGCGTCGTTATCGAAGTTCCTCGGCACGACTGCCGCGCCGGCGGTTACGCAGAATGATGCGGTGCTGCCCGAGCGGTCCAACTATTTTGATCTTGGCATCAGCCAGGTGGTGGTGCCTGGCCTGACACTCGGGGTCGATGTCTACCACAAGATTTCCAATGACCTGATCGACGAGGGCCAGTTCGGCGCGCCGATCATCCTGACGGCGTTCAACTACGCGCATGGACAGCAAAACGGCGCCCAACTGACCGGAAGCTACGATCGTGGGCCCTGGTCGATCTATGGCAATCTTGCCTGGTCGAAGGCGCTGGGGAAGGACATCGTGTCGGCGCAATTCAACTTCGCACCTGATGAACTCGCGTTCATTGCCAACGACTTTATCCATCTGGATCACGACCAGACCTGGTCCGGTTCCGCCGGGATTGCCTATACATTGAATAAGGGCAGCAATCATCCCACGCTATTCTCGGTCGACGCTCTCGTGCAGAGCGGTTTGCGGGCCACCGCGGACGGTGGGGCGCCGAACGGCATTGCGCTGCCGAACTACGCAGTGGTGAACCTGTCCGCGGTGCAGAAACTGCCGACCGCGACCGAGCTGCGGCTGGATGTGTTGAATGTCGCGGACAATGTCTATCAGATACGCAACGGCAGCGGGGTTGGTGTCGGCGCACCGCAATTCGGATTGCGCCGGACGGTGCTGGCTGGCGTGACGCAGCGGTTCTGACGAAGCCGCCCTATAATCCTTCCAGGGGCCAGACCTCCACGACGCCATGCGCGACAGCGCAGGGAGATTGCGAGACCAGCTTTATAGCTTCGTTCAGGTCAGCGGCTTCGATCACAGCGAACCCCGCGATGGGAAGAGGTGACGACATAAAGGCCGAATTCTCGGTTCGCACGCCTACAGCGTCTGGATTGCGAACCTGGACGGGCCCGCCCGCGATTCCGATCAGAGCCCCCTGTCGCTTAAGCTCATCGTCGTGGGCGTGAGCAGCGGCGCGAACCTCCGGCGGGGTGCGGTCGTAGCCCGCCTGATCGCCGTATCCGATCGTCACGTATTTCGGCATCCGCTCCTCCTCACAACCCGACAGAGCAAGCCGCTTATAGTTGTTCACGAGACACGATGGCAAAGCGGCTTGATCGAATTCTCGAGACCCATCGCATCGAACCCACCGATCGCCTGGATCTGAAAACTGCGTAAGCGGGGTGAGCAACTACTAGGTTGCGCCTCGCCTCAAGATGAGATAATGCTAGGAGCAACCAGGAGGTTGCTAATGAATTCCACCCGGATCGAAAAGAAGATCGTCCTGCGGGCGACGCGCGAACGCGTCTGGCAGGCAATCAGCGATTCAGCACGTTTCGGGGCGTGGTTTGGTGTCGAATTCGATGGCCCATTCATTGAGGGCCAATGGGTAAGCGGCCGGATTGTGCCGACGAAGGTGGACCCCGACGTGGCGAAACTTCAGGAGCCCTGCATCGGGATGAAGTGGTCTGCCTTGGTCGAACGGATCGAACCCATGCAACGATTTTCCTTCCGTTGGCATCCCTTTGCCATCGACCCTGAGCACGACTACTCAAAAAAGTCGACCACACTTGTCACCTTTGAACTGCGTGAGACGGGCGATGGGATCCTGCTCACGATCACCGAGAGCGGCTTCGATCAAATTCCAATCGCCCGTCGAGTTCAGGCCTTTGAGGCAAACGACGAGGGATGGGCACATCAGACCCAACTCATCGAGAAATACCTTGCACGCGAGGCGCAATCCTAACACGCTCGATGCGAGGACAGAACACGGCCACGATCTTCGCTGCGCTGGGCAATTCCATCCGCCTGGCGATCGTCGCACGGCTGTGCGATGGCGGGCCGCTGCCAACCGTCCAATTGAAGCGGGGAACAGACCTTTCCCGCCAGGCAATCACCAAGCATCTGCGCATTCTCGAGGACGTCGGACTGGTGCGCAGCAAGCGCGTCGGACGAGACCGCTCATGGCAGATCGAAGCACGGCAATTGGCCAAGACCCGCGTGTATCTCGAGCGGATCTCCGCCCAGTGGGACGCGCGGTTAGAGCGTCTGCGGACCTTCGTGGAGGACGAAGGCGAATAAATTGCCCAGCGTGCGGCTCTCGACGAAAATTTTCGTGCTGAAGTGGGCAAGCCGTGGCACGTAATGCGCCGAAGCGGGCGTCGCCAAGGACCGGAGCGACCCGCTATTCGCCCGAACGCGTTGCCGATCCGCGTCCGGGCGGAGCGGACGAACATCGCACTATCCCCTCGCGATCTGGCCGGACCTGGCTGGGCGCCGTTATTTAGTTCCGTGTAGGCCGATACTGGCGTGATTTAACAAGTCCTTCGCCCATTTGTTCTCGATCGGAGCATCTGGGAGCTTCTGAACCTGCTCCTTAGTCAGGATCTTGTAGTCAGAAAGAAGCCTCTCATTGCACTTCACAACAGAAGCGAGCGGCATGTGATGAAAGAACGTCACCTCGTAGGTGCCGGTCTTGTGCCCGAATCCCAGGATGGTAAAGTCCTGTATGCTATCAGCGTTGAGCACGATGTAGTCGTCGCTGACCTTGTCTTGAATATCAATCGTAGTTTTGTTTCCGACCTTTGTCTCTTTGATGATTTTTCCAACCTGCAGGAAATTTGCAGGCGGCCCCAGGGTGAAGTCTGGGCCCCATTGGAAGGTCCGAACATTAGGGATCTGAATCTCATACAAGTAGCCTAGAAAGGCGCCCCCACGCGTCCTGGCCGTGGCCAGGGCGAAGGGTTTGCCCTCGGCCCGAAGGTAAGAGGCATAGCCAGCCGGCGTTCCCTTTGCGTTGGCTCGCATGTCCTTCTGTAGTTGTTCCCACAACTCGGTCATGCTCGTGTGATCCCAGGGCTGACGAATGACCATTCCTGTTGCAAGACGCTTCTCCGGAGGCGGCCACCACTCGCTCTTTTCGGCTCGGAACACGGTGAGGGTGAACCGTTCGGCAGCGACGGGGATGCCGACCGGCGCGGGCATCAGCGGCGTGACGACCGGAGACACGACCCAAGGCAGAACGTCAACGTCCTGTTTGAGAGCTGGCGAAAACTGGCTAAATGGTTGGGCGATCGACCTACTGATCTGTGGCGCAACAACCGGCTTGGTCCTCGGAGCTGTAATTGTTTCGGCTAGCAGGACTGCCGGTCCTGCACCGTATTGCACTGTGTTGCTGCCAATCGAGACTTCGATCGGTTGGGCTGGATTCTTGCACCCACGAGTGAGGCAGCCCTTGGCGGTGTTATAGCTTCTGCCGCATCCAGAACAATTTCTCCAACCCATTGCAGCCTCCATTTCGCCTGCCGGCTGTGAAGCCGGTTATCCGAACTTCCGTGCAGGAAGAAGTTGGGCTTAAAAATTTGCGCTGTGAAGAAGCGCTCCGGCGTCTATCGCGCCGTGCCGATCCCGCCGATGCTGCTCCAGGTACTGGGTCTGGTGAACGGCATCCGAGAGAGCTGCAGAGTCGTCGCGACAAGGGAGGTTAGCATCCTCCCTTTGAGACCGCAGAGCCGAATGACCGGCCGGCGCGTCGTGCTTGGTGTGATGAAGCCGCCGGCCTCAATGGCTCGCACGAGTATCCGCTTGCGCGGCCCGATTTCGAGTTGAGCGCCGGAGCCTTCACCGATCTGCACCGCCGGGCAGCACCTCATCCGCGAGCTCATCTGTCGGTTCTACGCGATCTGAAGGCCTATCACTTGGCCCCGACCGCATGGCGACGCAGCACGATGCGTGCCCACTTCGGTGTGGAGCCGGTGAACCCGCCGCTCGGCATGGACCCAGCACAACGCATGCAGACCGAACGGCAAACTGGCGGCATATGGCTGACGATGGCGGCGTCGCGCAGGGACACATGCGCATGCTTCCTGGGTTTGATGCAGGGCTGCAGCACCTCGGCATCTCGTGTTGGGATTATCTCGGTGATCGGTTCAAAACACCGCAGCTGCGCGCCGCGCCCTATCAGCCGGACCTTATCAGCAGCGGCGAAACACGCCTAAGTGGCTCCGCCCCCACTTTTGCCTCGGTTACGTGGTAGCAGGTTAACAGCTTGTAAACGCGCAACTTTCTCGCTTCGCTTGGGGCCAGTGATGGCGTAAGTATCCGGCTTCGCATCGCAAGTGCGCGCAGCATGATCCGTCTTTCCATTCAGGCGCGGCAGGCGCTGGCGAAACTGACCCTGCCTGTGCTGATCGCGGCCTCGTTCGGGCTGATGCTGCTGGGCAAGGCCGATACGCTGTTGGCGGAGCATGCGCGTATGGCGCTGGCCGATGCACTGGTGCCGATCTATGCGGCGCTGGCGCAGCCGATGGGGGCGGTGCGCAACGGATTGCTGAACGCTACGGAGCTTTGGGATAGCAGCGGCGAGAACGCCCGGCTTCGCGCGGAGAATGAACAGCTCCGGCGTTGGCAGTCGATCGCGCTGGCGCTGGACGCCGAGAACCAACGGCTGAAGGCGGACCTGCACTGGATACCTGACAATCCGCCATCGTTCGTCACCGCGCGCGTGGTGGCTGATGCGGGTGGGGTCTACGCCCGCGCTGCGCTGCTGTCGGTCGGGCCGAAGCACGCGGTGCGCCGCGGCGAGATCGCACTGGATGAACGCGGCCTGGTCGGGCGGGTTACGGAGGTGGGTGCGCGCACCGCGCGGGTGCTGCTGTTGACTGACCTGAACAGCCGGATCCCGGTGACCCTGGAGAACTCGCATGCGCACGCCATCCTGACAGGCACCAATGGCCCGCGTCCGCGCCTGATCTACTGGGCCGAAGGCAGCGCGCCGCAGGAAGGCGAGCAGGTGGTCACCAGCAGCGAAGCTGGCGCGTTTCCCGCCGATCTGCCCGTCGGCACGGTGCACTTCACCGCGTCGAACGTGCCCGAGGTGATACCGGCGGCGCTGCTGGACCGGCTCGAGATCCTGCGCGTCTTCGATTACGGGCTGAGCGAGTTGGTGGCGCCGGAAAATCCGGGTCGGCTGCCGGAGCGACGCGGGCGCTGATGGCGCGGGCGGAACAGACGCCTGGGATACGCCCGCGGCGGACATTGGGACGACAGCTCGACGTGTCGGCCCGCCACGCCTTCCCGGCGGGTTGCACCATGGTGCTGATGCTGGTGATCGACACCCCGTTCGGTATCGCCGACCAGGCGATGCTGCTGCCCGCGGTCACGATTGCCTGTGTTTACTTCTGGTCGCTGTTCCGGCCGGCCGCCATGCCTCCTCCCGTGGTGTTCGTGATCGGGTTGCTGCTGGACCTGCTGAGTTACCTGCCGCCGGGCGTCGGCGTGCTGACGCTGTTGGTGACGCACGGGCTGACGGTGCGCTGGAGACCGGTACTGACGCGGCAGAGTTTCCCGGTAGTTTGGCTGGTGTTCGCCGGCTTTGGCACGGGTGGGGCCGCGCTGTCCTGGGTACTGACGGCGCTACTCTCGTTCCAGCTGCTCCCCCTCGGGGCCGATGCTGTTCCAGGCGCTGCTGACCGCCGCCCTGTATCCGGCACTCGTGGGGCTGTTCGTCCGGGCACATCGCACGGTTGCCGATCCCGAGCAGGCATGAGACGCGACCCCCGCCCGAAGAGTGTGTTCACACGCCGTGCGCTGCTGATGATGGGCGGACAGGTGGCGCTGCTGGGCGGCCTGGCCACGCGGCTCTATCAGGTGCAGGTCGTCAATGCGAGCGCGTTACGCGACCCTGTCAGAGGAGAACCGGATCAGCGCACGGCTGATTGCGCCACCGCGCGGGCGCATTCATGGACCGGTTCGGCACCGTGCTCGCCGGCAACAGGCTGAACTGGCGCGCGCTGCTGGTCGCCGAGCAGACCTCGAGACATGACCAGGAACGCTCGGCACCTTTCCCGCATCGTGGCGCTGGCCGACTACGAGCGCGCGCGCATTGAACGCGAGGTGCGGCGACATCGCCGCTTCATCCCGATCATGGTGCGCGAGTTCCTGAGCTGGGACGAGATGGCGGCAATCGAGGTCAACGCACCCGATCTGCCCGGCATCCTGGTCGATGTCGGGACCACGCGAGTGTATCCGTTCGGCGAGCAGCTTGCGCACATCATCGGTTATGTCGCGCCGCCCAGCGAGGACGATGTGCTGGACGATCCCGATCTCGCGCTGCCGGGGATTAGGTGGGGCGCGCCGGGCTGGAGAAGCAGCACGACCTCGACCTGCGCGGCACCGCCGGCGCGGTGCAGCTTGAGGTGAACGCGCTGGGCCGCGTGATCCGCGAACTCGATCACCAGGAGGGTGTGGCCGGCGAGGAGGTCGGGCTTACCCTCGATGCGCGGCTGCAGCAGTCGGTACTGGCCCGGCTTGGCGATGAAAGCGCCAGCGCGGTGGTGCTGGATTGCCGCAACGGCGAGGTGCTGGCGATGGGGACCAACCCGTCGTTCGATCCATCGCTGTTCAATTCCGGCGTGTCCCAGGCGCAATGGGCGGCGTGGGCAGAGGACAGGCACACGCCGCTGCTGAACCGCGCGAACGGCCGGTGTTTACGCGCCGGGCTCGACGTTCAAGATGGCGGTGGCGCTGGCAGCGCTGGAAGGTCGCGTGATGTCCAGCCGGGCGACACAGTGAGCTGTCCGGGATTTTTCGATCTCGGCAATGCGCAATTCCACTGCTGGCGCAAGGGCGGCCGCGGCCGCCGATATGCGCAACGCTCTGAAACACAGTTGCGACGTGTATTTCTATGAAACCGCCAGGCGCGTCGGCATCGACCGGATCGCAGCGATGGCGCACCGGCTCGGGCTGGGCACCGAGCTGCAGATCGACCTGCCGGGCGCGCGTGCCGGCTTCATTCCGACCCGCGAATGGCGCATGGGACATGGCCATGCGTGGGCGCCGGGCGACACGGTGGTTGCCGGCATCGGGCAGGGCTATGTGCAGGTAACGCCGTTGCAGCTTGCCGTCTATGCCGCGCGGGTCGCGACCGGCCGCGAGCTGGAGCCGCACCTGACGCGCAAACTGGGCGGCGTGCTGCAGCCTGGCGCGCAACCGGCCGACTGGCCAGGGTCTCGGCCTGTCGGACCGCGCGCTGCATCTGGTGCGCGACGGGATGTGGGCGGTGGTCAATGAGCCAGGCGGAACCGCGCCCGCGGCCAGGCTGCCCGATGCGCGTTGGCAGTTGGCGGGGAAGACTGGCTCATCGCAGGTGCATCGCGTGTCGCGCGAGCAGCGCGAGCAGGGCAATTTCGATAGCGCCAAGCTGGCGTGGGAGCTGCGGCCGCATGCACTGTTCGTCGCTTACGCGCCGTATGATGCGCCGCGTTACGCGGTGTCGGTGGTGGTCGACACGGCAATGCCGGCGCCCTGGCAGCGGCGCCCATTGCACGCGACATCATGAACGACACGCTGCAACACGATCCGGCAGGCCGCGACGAACCGGCTGCTCAACGGGTGGCGCAGGGCGAGGCCGGCCCGTGATCGCGGGTCATCCGCGTAGCATCAGCGGCAATCCGGGCAGCATCAGCAGGGGTGGATGGCCGGGTGGGGCCCGGCCATGACGGGTGAGGAGCGGGCTTGCGCCCGCGACCATGTATGAGGGAAGGGCGGCTGTGGCGCGAGGCGTCGTTCGATCTCGGCGCCAGGGTCTGGCAGGTGAGCTGGCTTTACGTGCTGCTGCTGTGCGCGCTGGCCGGCGTCGGTTATGCCGCGTTGTACAGCGCGGCAGGCGGCGCACCGGAGCCGTATGCGTCCCGCCACGCGATACGTTTCGCGGCCGGGCTGGTGCTGATGATCGGCATTGCGATGGTGGACATTCAATTCATCGCGCGGCTGGCCTGGCCGAGTTACCTGCTGGCCCTGGTGCTGTTGGTCGCGGTGATGCGGTTCGGCCATGCGGGCAATGGAGCGCAGCGCTGGCTGGAGCTGGGCGGGCTGCAGCTTCAGCCGTCGGAGCTGATGAAGATCGCGCTGGTACTGGCACTGGCGTCATGGTTCCATCGCGCCTCGTGGGAGCGGATCGGCAACCCGCTGTTCCTGATACCGCCGGTGATCGCCGATCCTTGTGCCCGTGGGGGCTGATCCTGAAGGAGCCCAACCTCGGAACGGCGGTGATAACCCGCGCTGACTCGGTGCGGCGATGTTGTTCGCCGACCGGGGTGCGAGTGGTTGGAGTTCGTCGCTCTGATCGCCATTGCCGGTCCCGTTCGCCGCAAAAGGTCGCGTATAGCCATCTGCACGAGTACCAGCGCGCGCAGGATCGACACGTTCTTCGATCCCGAAAGCGATCCGTCTGGGGGCGGGCTATCACATCATCCAGTCGAAGATCGCGTTGGGATCGGGCGGGCTTGGGGCAAGGGCTTCGGGCTGGGCACCCAGGGCCATCTCGACTTCCTGCCGGAGAAGCAGACCGACTTCATCTTCACCTCGCTCGCCGAGGAGTTCGGCTTCGTCGGCAGCGTGGCGCTACTGGCGCTCTACTGCCTGATCGTGATGGGCGGGATGCTGATTGCGCTGCGCTGCCCGCAGCCACTTCGGGCGGCTGGTGGGCGTTCGGCATTGCGACCAACTTCTTCTGCGTGCGGTCAACGTGCCATGGTGATGGGCGTGCGTCCCGTGGTTGGCGTGCCGCTGCCATTGCTGTCGCATGGCGGCTCGGCGATGATCACGGTTATGGTGGGGTTCGGCCTGCTCATGTCGGCACACGTGCATCGCGATGTCGCGTTCGGCGAGGTCGGCAACGTCGAGTGAAGCGATCTCGCCGCAGCTGCTGCGGGCGTACCGGCTGACACGCTACCGGGCCGGTGGCTGCGAGATCCGCATCGGGCGGCAGGCGCCGGATGCGCTGTTCGCCGCAATCAGGAGCCGGAATGGGACGCTGTTGACGGCCTGGAACCCTTCTCGCGGCGCATGCCGGATGGCTGGAACGAACGGATGCAGCGGCGGCTCAGGCTCCGGCTGCGGCGGTGTGTCGTGTTGGAGGCGAAAGGATCGCTGCATGGCTGGCGGGAAGCGATGCTGCTGGTGGGTGGGCCTGTGGCGCGCGCATCGCGCTCGCGCGACAGTTCCGGCAGAGCGCGGTGGTGATACTGCGACGGGGCGGGCCGGCGCGCCTCGTGCTGCTGTAGTGGGCTATATCAGCACCTACCACATCGCGTGTGGGCCGGGCGTTGGCTCCATCTGCCATCATGGACAGGTAAGCCGCGAAATTGCGCGAAGCGATCTGGCGCCGGCCGCATTCACTTCGCCGTGCGCAGTCACGCTTTCCGGATCAGATTGGCGCAGCCGCCGGTAGACGTTGCGCATCAAGTGGTCCGACGCAATGTCGCGGAACGCCCGATCGTTCATGACCCGGTCCAGTATCTCCTCGTTGCCTTCCATGCAGTCAATGAAAAAACCCTCCAGCATCTTGTCGAACACGTGCTTGAAGTTGTCCATTGTATTGACCTGAGCGGCGGTCTTCAGGGTCGCGCTCTCCGCTGCTGCTTCCGCCACCTGATCGAAGAAAAGCTGGTCGGCCTGTTTGAAATCCGTTCCAAATCGGTCGTTGAGCTTCTCGACAAGCGTCGAGAGCGGGACTTCCTTCTCATCCGCGCGCCGAGTACCGACCTCGGTCGGACCCTTCAGCGGCTCCGCCTCTCCCTGCTCTAGGCCGATGCTTCCCTCGCTGACCTTCTGTAGCCGATAAAATTGCAGGGCAACCTCGTCCTCGAGTTCATATCCAGGTCCACTCGCATGGCGCTGCAGCCTCAGCAGCAGGAAGCGCGCGTACGTATAAAGCTTTTCAAGGTCGGAGATCCTTGTAGGGAATGATCTGCGCAAGAAAGCCGTAGAGGTTTCGGAAACTCACAAGCTTCCCTTTGAAGTCCTCCTGCTCGCCCTCATCGAGCGCCCTGTACCGCTCAACAGCCTTGTCGATGATGCCATTGAGCTGCTTGTGCTCCCCGGCCGTCGGCTCGCGCCGGTTGCGGAACCACACCTCGCAAAAAGCGGTGATTTCGCTCTCGTCGATGACCGGCGCTGCCTCAAGCTCGTGCTGAATGCGATAGAGCTGGTGCGCATCCGGCATCTCGCCGATCTCGGTCCCGCCGTAGTACGGCTTGAACGCCTCCAGGATGTCGTCGCGCTCATTGACGAAGTCGAGCACGAACGTGTCGTCCTTGCCGGCAGCGCGCCGATTGAGGCGGGACAGGGTCTGCACCGCCTGCACGCCATCGAGCCGCTTATCAACGTACATGGTGTGCAGCAGCGGCTGGTCGAAACCGTCTGATACTTCTCGGCGACGATCAGCACCTGATACTCCTCGGTCGCGAACTTCTCCGGGAGTTCGCTTCGCGAATGCCGCCATTCATGCCCGGCTTCGGTGAACTTCTTCTCCGGAATGTCGGGATCGACGACCTCGCCGGAGAAAGCGACAAGCGCCTTGATGTCGGTATAACCTTTCTCGCGGATATATTTGTCGATTTCCAGCTTATGGCGCACGGCGTGCAGGCGAGAGGCGGTGACGACCATGGCCTTGGCACGGCCACCGATCTTGTGCTTGGTGAAGGTGCGGAAGTGCTCGACAATCACCTCGACCTTCTGGCGCAGGTTGTGGGGGTGGAGCGAGAGGAACCGAGCCAGCGCTTTTGCAGCTTCGCGCTGCGGCACATTCGGATCATCAGCGATCGATTTGACGAGGCCGAAATAGGCCTTGTAGGTCGTGTAGTTGGCCAGCACGTCCAAGATGAACCCTTCCTGGATCGCCTGGCGCATGCTGTACAGGTGAAAGGGTGACTTCCCATCATCGCCGGGCTCGTCGAATACCGCCTTGGTCTTGAACTTCGGCGTTGCGGTGAAGGCGAAGTAGCTCAAGTTTGGCTGCCGCGGGCGCTTGGTCATCTCGCGCAGCATCGTCTCGCGCGCTTCCGCCGAAAGGCCGCTGTCATCCTCCTCATCGAGGATTTGCGCCGCCACAGCGGCCTCGATGCCCTGCCTGTTGAGGATGCCGCGCAGCGCCTGCGCAGCCTCGCCAGCCGCAGAGGAATGCGCCTCATCGACAATCACCGCGAACCGCTTTCCGGCTGTATCGATGGCGAGGTCTCGCCCTTCTTGGCCAGCGTGTCGATGGCGCCGCAATGAATGGGAACTTCTGAATGGTCGAGATGACGATTGGCACGCGGCTGGCGAGCGCCTTTGCGAGTTGCTGGGTATCTTCGTCTATCTTCTCGACAACGCCCTTCTTGTGCTCGAACTGATAGATCGTGTCCTGAAGCTGCCGGTCGAGCACCCGGCGATCGGTGATGACGACGACCGTATCAAACACCTTCTGGTCGCTCGTCGTCATGCAGGCCGGCCAGGTGATGCGCAAGCCAGGCGATGGAGTTGGATTTGCCAGATCCCGCTGAGTGCTGGATGAGGTAGTTGTGCCCGGACCCGTGCGCTCGCGCATGGGCCAGCGAGCTTGCGCACGGCCGTGAGCTGGTGGTAGCGCGGGAAGATCATCGCTTCCTTGCGCACGGTACGCAGGCCTGTGGGCGTGCGATCTGGCGCTCGTCCACCTGCAAGTGGATGTAGCGGGCGAGGATGTCGAGAAGACTGTCGCGGGCGAGAGCCTCCTCCCAGAGATAGGCGGTGCGGTAGTTGCCATCCTCTCCCGGCGGATTGCCGGCGCCGTTGCGGTGGCCGCGGTTGAAGGGCAGCCATTGCGTGGATTTGCCTTCGATGCGCGTTGTCATGAAGACGAGATCGGGGTCAACCGCGAAATGCACGAGCGCGCGTTCCTTGAAGCGTAAAAGTGCGGTTCGCGGATCACGGTCGTTGGCGTATTGGTGTTTCGCATTCTCGACCGTCTGACCGCTCATGGGGTTCTTAAGTTCGGCGGTCGCAACAGGAATGCCATTGACGCGCGAGCACGACATCGACGGTCTCAGTCGTCGCCGGGTTGAATGGCACCTGCCGGGTGATCGTCAGGATGTTCTGCTCATAGGCGGCGATGTGTCCGGGTTCATGCCGCTCGCGGGCTTGAACGCGGCCATCTGATAGGTCTTGCCGAAACACTTGAAGCCATGGCGCAGGACGTGCAGGGAGCCTTTCGCGGCTAGTTCCTTGACGAGGGCGTCGAGCAGAACGGAAGCGGCCGCTTCGCCCTGCAGATCGACGAGCGACTGCCACTTCTTGGCTTGTGACGTATTGATGTAGGCGATGACGTCGGCCGGGAAGAGGCCAAGCGCCGCGCTATAAGTCACGGGCGTCGCGCTTGGCGTAGCCGCGCGCAAGGTGCGCCGCCTCGATGGCGTCCTCGAAGCGGGTTTCGGTGTGCTTGAAGGCGACGCTCATTCGGCGGCCTCCTTCTGTTGCGGCCGCGGCGCGCACGTCGATTTTGCCGGTTACGGCAGCGGTGATGAGGGCGGAGCGGTACTGTTGAAGGAGGTCAATGGCCGCCTGTTGGCGCGTTCGAGTGCGCTCGATCTTGCCCAAATTGTCGGAGATGATAGCGGCTTACTTTATGCTGCTCATCGTCGGCGGAATAAATAGCGAAAGCTGAATAGATTTCACGGATATTGATCTTGGCATCGCGACACGCATGGTATAGAAGGGCGTATTGGTGGTGGTATTTGCTCAACTGTCAAGCACAAGAGATAAATCGTCTCGACGCGCTCGCACTGGCGGAATATGCATACATTGTCCGCACTGCAAAGGCCGTCGAGCTCTGCAAGCACATTTTGCGCAATTCCAAGCGTATTTCCCTGCGTGATACAGGATATCATCGCACTTTGCGAAGCCTTTAGATACGTTCGCGCTAATCGCTCCTTGGTCAGCAGCGGAGGCCGATCTGAAGCAGTCAGTAGCGAGCCGGTCCCAGGACTCGAACGTGGTCTGGCGCAATCGAAGTCATGTCGCAGTATGGCTCGTAGCCTGAGGAGTCGACCTGACCGCCGATCGATTAGGCATATACGATTTAATGGTCCCCTCCCAATGCGCCGGGATTTGGCCGAGCCACGGGATGCCGCTGTCCTTCATGGGCACGTTGGGATCGAGGCCCTTGGTGACGGCGTGGGTAATGACCGCAAGGCGCTTCTCCTCCAACAGCTCCAACAGGCGGCGCTTCTTCTCGATCAGCGCATCGATCCGCGCCGTCTCACGGTCAAGGAAATCGACGATTGGATTTGCTCTCGATGGCGGCATCGGAACGCCATCATCGGCTAAGTATCAGTCTTGATGCTCTACAGTTGGCGCCTTGGCCGCCGCCTGAAGAAGTCTGATGCAATCTCGGCGATGATGACGCGACGATGCCAACTGGTAAAAGAAACCGATTGTTGAGGATCGTGGAGTGATCAACGACAGCAGCAGGCCGACTGAGGGTCGACTGGGACCCGAGTGACACCAATCGGCCGATAGCGGCGCCAAACATCAGCGATTGCGTCCCGGTCGAGACTATTCAAGCCCCGAGGCCGACAATGCCGATCCGGCGATGTGCTCCTGCAGTCTCGGTTATCGTAGTCTCGCATGTTCTGCGGAGACACCCACGGCATGTCTGCCGCTCGAATCAGTCGTCCTTGCTTGAATTGCCGGCGTGGCGCCGCTGACCATGATCGTCGTCAAGATACTTCAGGCAACCTTTCGCATCCAGTGTGCGGGTTGTCGTGGCGATAATCCTGTGTGTCGATACTCACGTATATGCGGGGTAGGGCTGGCGATCACGCCACCTCCCGCAGCATCTCCAGTATCTCGCCTTCGAGCTTCTTGATGTCAGCTTCGATCTCGGCGAGCGGGCGCGGCGCCTCATAGACATAGAAGTGGCGGTTGATCGGGATCTCGTAGCCGATCTTGGTCTTGGCGAAGTCGATCCAAGCGTCAGGCCAGTGCGGCTTCACCTCCCTGCTCAAAGTAAGCGATGCAGTGGTCGCGCACCAGCGTCGACCAGTTCGCGTGTTGTCGGCCTTGTCCTCGTAGCCGATGGGCAACGGCAGCGCGATGTCCGGAGGCAGCGGCACGCTTTCGGTGTCGCGCAGTTCGGGATCGGGCTCCGGGTTGCCCCTCTTGTCGGTGCAGATATCGGCGCTCGGGTCGCGCTCGGACAACGCCGCAAGGATCGCCTTGCGCACCGGATGTGCCGATGCGAATGCCCCCGGCCCCCAACGCCTTGTCGAGGTCAGCCTCGAACGCGTCGCGGTTCCTGTACAGCTTCCCCGCATCGAGCCGCCCGAGCGCGTGCTTGATCTCCGCCTGCAGGCGGCGCCCGGCCTCCACCTCCTTCGCAACCGCCGACTTGTCTCTGCGTTTGGCGCTTTCCGCTAAATTGGCAAATGCCGTCTCCCCGTCCAGTCGCGCGATGCGCTCGGAGCTTGCCTGGAAATTGAGCCGCAACGGCCGCTCGATCGTCAGCTTCAGATAGCCGAACGTCGCGATTATCGAAGATCTTGCGAGCAGACCCGCTCCTGCTCCTCGCCGTTGCTCGAAAGCGCGAACAGGCATCGTTCCGGAACTCCGCGTACAGCCGGGTGATCTCCTTGATATGCGCCTCGGACAGCTCGTTCCGCTTGTTGCCGAGGCTCTTCTTCATCTTCTGGAAGTGCCGCGTGGCATCGATAAGCTGCACCTTGCCGCGCCGCTTGGCGCGGCTTGCGGTTCGTCACCAGCCACACATAGGTATAGATGCCGGTGTTGTAGAAAAGCTGATCGGGCAGCGCGACGATAGCGTCAAGCCAGTCGTTCTCGATGATCCAACGCCGGATATTGCTCTCGCCCGATCCGGCATCGCCGGTGAACAGCGGCGACCCGTTGAAGACGATGGCGATCTTCGAGCCTTCGCCGCCCAATCATCCGGCGACGGCTTCCGCTTCGAGATCATGTGCAGACAGGAACAAACAGCGCGCCATCGTTGATGCGCGGCAGGCCGGGCCCGAAGCGGCCTTGAAAGCCGAACGTCTCGTGTTCCTTCTCGATCGTATTTCTGCTGCGGCTTCCACTCCACGCCGAACGGCGGGTTAGCCATCATATAATGGAACGTCTTGCCGGCGTGACCGTCCGAGGTCTTGCCGTCACCCAGCGTGTCGCCATGCACGATGTTGTCGAGCGGCTCGTCCTTGATCAGCATGTCCGAGCAGCACATGGCGAAGGCTTCTGCGTTGTAGTCCTGCCCGAACAGCGTCAGGTGCGCTTGTGGATTATGCTCGCGGATGTATTCCTCCGAGACGGACAGCATGCCGCCGGTCCCGCACGCCGGGTCATAGATCGTGCGCGAAATGCCGGGCTTATCGATCTCCTCATCGCCGGTGTAGATCAGATGCGCCATCAGGCGGATCACCTCCCGCGGCGTGAAGTGATCGCCTGCCTCCTCATTGGCCTGCTCGTTGAAACGCCTGATCAGGTTCTCGAACACGTAGCCCATGGCAAGGTTGGGAACGCGCTCGGGATGCAGGTCGATCGCGGCAAACTCCTTGATAACCTCGAACAGCCGATTGGTCTCCTCGAGCTTCTCGATCTCTTTTTCGAACTCGAACTTCTCGAACACCTCGCGCACCTTGGGCGAGAAGCCCTTGATGAACGCGGTCAGGTTCTTAGCCAGGCCATTGGGGTCGCCCAGCAGCTTGGTGAACGTGTAGGAGCTGATATTGTAAAGTGGCTGCTGACGGTCCTTGCTGGCGATCCTCGCGAGCGCCTTCTGCACTGCCGTGTCCGACAGCCCCTTCTTTCTCAGCGCCGCGTACTGCTTGAGGACTTCGGTCTTCGTCGGCTCCAACACACAGTCGAGCCGACGCAGGACGATCAGCGGCAACATCACCCGGCGATACTGCGGCGGCCGGTATGGACCGCGCAGCTTATTGGCCACCGCCCAAATCTTGTCCGACAGTTCCTGGTGCTGTTGCGCTATCATTCTTTGGCCTTTCAGGTCGAACACAGAGCGTCCTGGCCGGTGCAGCGGCCATCCAACGGCGGAGCTTGTCGAAACGAGGATTTCAACTTGGTTGCTGCCAAGCACCGAAGCTCCCGAATTGCCAATCGCCGATCACCTGCGGAATCGTAACCGACATATCAGAAACCGTCCCAAACTCGAAGCATTCGGTGGCAAGCTGAAATCAAAGGGTCTTGGCGTCCTGTCCGGGATTAGTTTAGTCAGTATAACTACCTATTGACGCAAGAAATACAAACTCGCAAGAATCCCCATTTCCGCTACCGCCAAAGGACGGCCACCACATCATGACATCCATACCCAACATCCCAGCCGCCCTCTCCCGCCACATCTACGCCGACCTCTGCCGCTGGCTTCCGCCACCACCCGATGACACCGCCGAAGCCCTCGCCATCCGCGACGAACGCGCCATGACCGCCGTCGCCCACCTGCTGCCGGAAAATAGCGCCGAGGCCGAAGTCGCCGTCTTGATCGTCGTCGCCCAGATTCCAGGCCCGCGACGCGTTTCGCGACGCTTCCCAGCCCGGCCTGGATCCTGACAAGGCCCGCCAGCACCGTGCCCAGGCCGCCTCCATGATGCGCCAGGCCGACAGCGGCATCCGCACGCTGCTCCGCATGCAGGCCGAACGCCAGAAGGCTGAAGACGCCGCCCGCCCCGCCGCCATGCAGCGCGCCGGCTATTGGTTCCGCTCCGCCTCGCCCCCCGATCCCGAACTGGACCACGAGGCTTCCCCGGGCTTGACCCGGGGACCAGCCGCAACACCCCCCGCCGAACCCCCGGGCTCGACCCCGCAGGCGGCGTCACCCCTCAGCAAGCCCATGTTCGACTACGGCGTCATGACCCCAGCCGAGCGCTACGTCACCCTCTACCCCGACCGCGCCACCCGGATCCTTGCCGCCGGCGGCCTGCCCGCGCGCCTCGACTTTCCGCCGCCCGACCCCGAGGTGATCGCCGAACTCCTCGCCAGCGACAGCCCCCAGGTCCACACCTTCCGCCAAGCCCGGGCCGCCTGACCCATCACATGCGACAGCGTCTCACCAATCGCGCCAACGAGACAACGCCGATCCACCCCGGGCGCGCAAACCCCGGCCATCGTCCCGTTCTCGCTGCCCACTTCACGCCGGCATCGTTGCCACCAGAAAAAGCCGCTGGAAGGGCAGTATGGTGGTTCCGTCGGGACGGGCCGGATAGTGTGGCCGCGCGGCTTCGGCGTAGGCCTGGCGGAACGCCGCCTTTCTCGCGTCCGATAGCCGGTCCAGATAGGGTCGCAGGCTGCTGCCCGAGGCCCATTCCAGCACCGCGTTCTCGCCCTGGAGCGCATGCATATACGTCGTCTGCCACATCTCCAGCGACACGACGCGCGGGCGCAGCATGTCCCAGTAGTCCGTTGCCGCCAGGATTCCCGGCGCCGGGATCACGTCGCGAAGGTCCTGCGACCACTCCTCGGACGCCGCGAGCTGGCGGGACAGTTGATGCAGCGGCGTTGCGTGCATCGCCGGCATCTGCGCCGCCAGCACGCCGCCCGGGGCAAGCAATGAGAGCAGGCGAGGGAACAGCGTCGGATGCCGGTCCACCCACTGCAGCGCCGCATTGGAATAGATCAGGTCAAGCCGGTCGCGCGGCTGCCACTGGAAGAAATCGGCCAGCTCGAAACGGCAATCCGGCGCTGTCGTGCGTGCCTTTGCCAGCATCGCATCCGAGCCGTCCACGCCGACAATCTCAGCCTCGGGGAATCGCTGCCGCAGGATCGTGGTGACGTTGCCCGCGCCGCAGCCCAGATCCGCCACGCGCCCCGGTGCGTCGAGTGGAATCCGCGCCAACAAGTCGAGCGCTGGGCGCAGCCGCTCGGTGCCGAAGCGCAGGTACTGCGTGGGATCCCAGGTGGCCGCCGAGCGCGCCCCAAAGCGCGTCCCTGGGCGCGGCATTCACCGCCTCTCCCGCTCGACGCGATCGAAATAACGCTTGATGACCAGCGCACCGCAGACAATGGCGGCGACAAACACTGCGAGGCCCAGCCAATAGGTGCTTCCCTGGGGATTGGAGGCGGCCAGCAGCAATCCGCCAACGGCCGCCCCGCAAGCCAGCACAAGCCGCAGCCATTCGCCGTTGGACACGTCTCACCTCGGGTTGTGTTGGGCTGGACCGGCGTGAGCGCCAGCCCATCATCTTGTCCCGCGATTCATACCTCCGGCAAAGCCGCCTTCAGTCATCGCGCTCCGACGTCCTATACGTCCGCGGCCGCTGGGGCAACGCGCGCGCCGTTCTGTCCGGCTTCCGCCGGCTCCGGCGTCTCGGCGAGGCGGAGTGTAAGACCGAACGTGGTGCCGGACGTGCCGGTCTCGATCAGTTCGATGCTGCCGGCATGCGCGACCATCAGGTCGCGCGCGATCGCCAGGCCCAATCCCGTTCCGTCGCGGCGCGTGCTTCCGGCGAACGGATGGAACAACTCGGCGCGCACCGGTTCCGGCAGCCCCGGGCCGTCATCGGCGATCTCGATCGTAAGCGCGGCCCCGGCATGCTTGGCCGAGACGCAGATCGTGCGCGCTCCGGCCTCGGCGGCATTGCGCAGCAGGTTGGCCAGCACACGGAACAACTCGATACGGTCGGCCCGCACCTGGATCGCCGGGTCGATAGCATTGTCAACCTGCAGGGCGTTGCGCAATGGCCGAGCGGTCTCCGCGGCCTCGTTCACCAATGGTGCGAGCGCGACAGGGGCGAGCTGCAGCGGCGGCGGTCCTTCCCGTGCGTAATCGAGCGTGCGTCGAACCAGGTCGGTGGCACGATCCACCGCCTGCGCCAGTACCCCTCCGGCCCGCTGAACGCGTGGATCGGCATGATTTTGCAGTCGTTCCGCCGACAGCAGTGCTGGCGTCAGAATGCCGCGAAGGTCGTGGCTCACCTTGGCGACGACGGTGCCGAGGGCCGCGAAGTCTGGCATTGCGCCAGAGCGCGGTGCGCAGGTCATGTTGCATTGCGGCCAGTTCACGCCCCGCCACCGCCATCTCATCGTCGGGCAGCATCGTGACGTCGTTCGGGTTCAGCGGCGGTGCGTGCTCCGGATCGGCGCGGAAGGCAGCGATGCTGCCGGTGATCCGGCGCATCGGCCGAACCAGCAGCAGCAGCACGGCCAGATACACAAGGCCCCCGGTAATCCCGGCGATCAGCAGTGCCAGGCCGACAAAGTCCGCGGCGAACTGCTGCAAGCTGCGGTTCAGCGCGGGCTCGTGGAGCCACAGCTCGACCATCGTATCCTGGGGGAACGGGCTGCGGCCGATCACGTGCAGAATGCGGTTGCGTGGCAGCAGAATTGCCCGCAGCGCACGGCGGAAACCAACGGACAGATCTTCCCGCCGGAGATCGATGCCCGCATCGGCTGGAACATCGACCTTGCCCAGTGTGAGAACACTGCCGTCGCGGCCGGTCAACCGGATGGCAGCGGAGCCGGCGAAAAACAGCAATTCATCGCGCATAGGCGGCGGGAAGCTGCGTGCCGCCAACGCGGTGATGGCGGCATCATCGACCCGTTCCATCAGCCAGGTGCGCCGTTCATGCGCGATGTAGGGCAGGAACACCACGACCTCGCTCAGCAGCACCGCGAGCGTCGTCAGCAGCCAGAGCCGGGCCGACAGGCTCCGACGTGGTTTCACACGCGGTGGTCCAGCGTGCGTTTCCGTCATGGTTGCAAATCTGGGCGAGGTGGGCGCTCAGGGCAACCGGGACAGCAACCGAACGAGCTGTTTGCTGTGTGGCGCGAACAGACGCGGCAGGAACCACGTGCCGGCGGCGCGCTTCCCCGCCTCGGTGCGGGTTGGATAAGGGATGATCTGCGAGGCGAGTGCGCTGAGCCGTATGCGCTGCGCGATCGCCAGGCCCCACAGGCTGATGATCTCGCCGGCATTGGGCGCCAGGATGCCGGCGCCCAGGACGCGGCCGCGGCTGACGATCAGCTTGACCAGTCCGGTCCGATCGCCCTCGGCCACGGCGCGGTCGTTGTCGGACAGCGGCCAGCGTAGGATGTCGATCCGGTGGCCATCGGCGCGCGCTTCAGCCTCGGTCATGCCGACCTGCGCCAGCTCCGGCCGCGTGTAGGTGACACGCGGCAGGGCGGCATAGTCGATCCGGGCCGGCAAGCGGAATAGCGCGCGGCGGATGACGATGCCGGCGTGGTAGGATCCGACATGGGTGAAGGCGCGCGGCCCGATGCCGCGCGGATCGGCGATATCCCCGACGGCGTAAACACGGGGGTTGGTCAGGCTGCGCAACCCGCGGTCGGTCGCGATCCCCGCCTGGCTGGCACGCACATTGCCGGCGGCGAGATCGAGGTCCGCGAGATTCGGGCGTCGGCCGACGGCGACCAGCAGGTGGCTGCCCGCGATGCGGCTTGCGTCGTCGAGCACGAGCGTGGGGCCAGGCTCGACGCAGGCGACCTTGGCCTGTTCCAGCAACGTGACGCCACGCGCGCGGAGACAGCCCCGCAGGCCTTCCACCAGCTCGGGGTCTTCCTTGCCGGCGATGGTCGCCGCCTCGATCACCGTGACCCGGCTGCCCAGGCCGGCGAAGGCATCAGCCATTTCCAGGCCGATCGGGCCGCCGCCCAGGATCAGCAGATGGTCGGGGCGCGCGGTCAGGTCGAACACCGACGTGTTGGTCAAGTAGGGCTGCCGATCGAGGCCGGGGATCGGCGGCACGGCCGGACTGCTGCCTGCCGCGATGACAATGCGCCGAGAGGTGATCCGGCGGCCGTCCACCGACAGCGCGTCAGGCGCGGCGAAACGCGCCTGACCGCGCAGGACATGGGTGCCCAGGGCGCGGAACCGTGCCTCGGAGTTGGTGGGCGCGATGGTGGCAATGGCGCCGTGGACATGCGCCTGGACGGCGGGCCAGTCGATTGCTGGCTCCGGTAGGTGAATGCCCAGATGGGCGGCTGCACGGGCCGCCTGGGCGGCGTGGGAAGCGGCGAGCAGCGCCTTGCTCGGGACACAGCCGAAGTTGAGGCAATCGCCGCCCATCCGGTCGCGTTCGATTAGCGCCACCCGCAGGCCAAGCTGGGCGGCGACAGCAGTAACGGATAGGCCAGCGGCGCCGGCACCGATCACCGCCAGGTCGAAGTCAGGCACAAGTCAGGCACCGGAGCGCTTCCACCGCCGCCAGGCCACCGGCAGCAGCGACAGCGCCGCCATCGCGATCAGCGGGCCGAGGATGCGCGGCGAGAAGATCATCGTCAGGTCGGGTTTTCCTCCGGCCGCCAGCACCCCGCTGAGGCCGTCGCCGATCGAGGCGAACACGAAGGTGGCCGGGATGATGCCGATCACCGTCGCGGCGCCATAGGACAGCAGACGCATGCCGCTCAGTGCCGCCGCGAGGTTCACCAGCCAGAACGGGAAGGCCGGAACCAGGCGGATGGCGAGCAGATAGCTGAAGCCGTCCCGATGCAGGCTCTGGCGGACCACCTCCAGGAAGCGGCCGCGGCGGGCTGCAATAGCGTCGGCGAGGTGGTAGCGTACCGCCAGGAACAGTGCGACCGCGCCGGCCGAGGAGCCGATGATGGCCAGCAGACCGCCAGGACAAGGTGCCGAACAGCAGCCCGCCGGCGATCGTGAGGATCGCGGACTCCGGCAACGACAGTAGGACGGCGACGGCGTAGAGCAGCAGGTAGGCTACCGGGGCGAGGACCGGGTGGGTGTCCACCCAGGTCGCGAGCGCAGCCTGATGACGGGCGAGTGTCGCCCAGGTGATGTGGTCCGACGCGCCGGCGACCCAGGCAGCGGCGAACACGGCGACCAGTAGGATGATCAGCCAGAATTGACGCAGCATCTGCATAGGGAAATCATGTAGAGAGTTTCCGCTCCCTGTCCCGTGAAAATTGGAAAGTGTGATGATCCACAAAGCCGGCGGGCGCGCCGGTCGGTCGTCTTCCTGCGACCGCTGACCGGGCCAGTTGGGGCGCTGCGGTAAGCCAGACCGCGATTGACGGCGTATCGCCGTGCTCCTATAAGCCGCCGCCTGCGCCGGACGCCGGGTTTGGCGTCCCTGCCCGGCATGTGCGCGGGCAGCCACGCACCATCGGAGAACCGGCCGTGAAGCGTACCTATCAACCCTCGAAGCTGGTCCGCAAACGGCGGCACGGGTTCCGAGCCCGCACGGCGACGGTCGGGGGCCGGAAGGTACTGGCCAACCGACGTGCCAAGGGGCGTAAGCGCCTTTCGGCCTGAGCCTGGGTTGCAGTTGGCTGCGCCCGGCCGCCTGAAGCGCCGCGCCGATTTTCTGTGCGCTGCGGCCAAGGGTCGCAAGGCAGTGATGCCCGGCCTGGTGCTGCAGGCTTTGCTGCGCGAGGATCAGGGTCCAGCGCGGCTTGGTTTCACTGTGACGAGAAAGATCGGCAACGCCGTGACCCGCAACCGAACCCGT
Source organism: uncultured Alphaproteobacteria bacterium (assembly GCA_963758595.1). Lineage (GTDB taxonomy): Bacteria > Pseudomonadota > Alphaproteobacteria > Acetobacterales > Acetobacteraceae > JAMXLO01. The sequence goes on along the minus strand of CAVWWB010000011.1, from coordinate 18,900 downwards.
CGCCGCCTAAAGGAAGCCGCTAGGCTCGTGCTGGACGGATCCGAGGTGACGGGCTTCGACCTGGTGCTGATCGGTCGCGAGGCGACGCGCCGGCGCCGCTTCGCCGACCTGCAGGAAGATGTGCGGCGCGCGCTGGCCAAGGCAGGTGCGAGATGACCCCCGCCGCGCATGTCGTGATCGGTGCGGTGCGTGTCTATCAGTGGACGATTCGGCCGGTAATCGGCGCCAACTGCCGGTTCTTCCCAAGTTGCAGCGACTACGCCATCGAGGCGATCCGGGGGCACGGGGCACTGCACGGCAGCGGCCTGGCGGTACGGCGAGTTCTGCGCTGCAACCCGTGGCACGAGGGCGGCTACGACCCGGTGCCGGGCTGCGGCTGCCAAATTGGAAGGTGCCAGACCGAACGGTGCCAGACCGGCCAATGATGGACCAGAAGCGCCTCTTTCTGGCGATCGCGATATCGGTTGCCATCCTGCTGATCTTTCAGGTTTTGATCGTGCCGCATGTGCCGCAGCCGCCGCACACGGCCCAACAGCAGCAGCAACAGCAACAGCAGGCTGCGACGCAGAGGCCGGAGGCGACGCCGGCGCAGGGCCCACCCGGTGCAGCTGCGACCACGGCGACACAGGTTCCGAAGCAGGTGCCGAGGGTGAAAATTGCGGCGCATCGGGTCAGCGGGTCGATCAGCCTGCTCGGGGCAAGGCTCGATGACCTGGTGCTGATCGACTACCGCGAGACACTGGCGCCGAACTCGCCGAATGTTCGGCTGCTGGAGCCGCGGTCGGAGCCGCACCCCTATTACGTCCAGTACCGGCTGGAGCGCCGCACCCGGCGAGCAGATTAAACTGCCGGACAACGACACGGTATGGGCGGCATCGAACGATACGCTGGATACCGGACATCCGGTCAGGCTGTCCTGGGACAACGGTGCCGGTCTGATCTTCCAGATAAGCTTCGCCATCGACGACGAATACATGTTTACCGTGCAGCAATCGGTGCGGAACACCACTGGCGCACCGGTGAAACTTTTCCCCTGGTCGCGGGTGCGGCGCGACTACACACCGCAAACCACGGGCTTCAACTCACTCTATGGCAGCACGACGGAAGGACTGCTGGGCGTCACCGGCGGCACGCTGCACGGAATGACCTATTCCGGGGTCAAATCCAAAGGCGAGAAGAACGCCAGCGTCGCCTACGAGGCGACATCCGACCGCGGATGGGCTGGCATCAGCGACAAGTACTGGCTGGCCGCTATTGTGCCGAATCAGGAGGCTCCGGCGAAGCTGGAATTTCAGTATTTCAACGAAGGTGGAGACCGCTATCAAGTCGACTACCTTGGCCAAGTGCCGCAGACACGTCGAGCCCAACGGCGACACCACGCTGATCTCACACGTCTTTACCGGGCCGAAGATCATAAGTCTGCTGGACAGCTACGGAGCGGAATACCACGTTCCGAGCTTTAATAAGGCGGTTGATTTCGGCTGGCTCTATCTGCTCGCGCAACCGATCTTTTACTGTCTCGACTGGCTCAACGGCCTGCTGGGCAACTTCGGCCTCGCCATCATGGTGTTCACGGTCTTTGTCAAAGCGCTGTTCTTCCCGCTCGCGAACTACTCGTATCGCTCCATGAGCAAGATGAAGCTGCTGGCGCCGAAGATGCAGGCCATGCGCGAGCGGTTCAAGGACGAGCCGCAGCGTATGCAGCAGGAGATGATGCAGCTTTACCGCACCGAGAAGGTGAACCCGGCCTCCGGGTGTTTGCCGATGGTGGTGCAGATCCCGGTATTCATGTCGCTGTATGTGGTGATCTACACGACCATCGAAATGCGGCAGGCGCCGTTCTTCGGCTGGATCCACGACCTTTCCGCGGTGGACCCCACGAACGTCTTCAATTTGTTCGGGCTGCTTCCGTTCGATCCGACCCAGTTCTTGCCGTTGCTGCATCTGGGTGCCTGGCCGCTGATCATGGGATTGACGATGTTCCTGCAGCAGAAGCTGAACCCGCCGCCGCCCGACCCGGTGCAGGCGCGCATGTTCCAGTTCATGCCTGTGATCTTCACCTTCATGCTGGCGAACTTTCCGGCCGGGCTAGTGATCTACTGGACCTGGAACAACCTGCTATCGATCGCGCAGCAATGGCTGATCATGCGGCGGACGCACCTGGCCAGACCCGGACTAGCGCGGACCTGACACCCTCTCCCCCTGCCCCCTCTGCCGAAGGGAGAGGGGATTTGCTCGAGGTCGGGCGGAAGCTGTTTGCGGCCGAGTGCCGGTTTGTGCATGCGGCGCAGCGGTTGGAGCAGTTGCCGCCACCGGACGGGCCAGAGGTGGCATTCGCGGGGCGGTCAAACGTGGGCAAGTCGTCGCTGCTGAACGCACTGACCGGGCGGCGGGCGCTGGCGCGGGTCTCGGCAGAGCCCGGGCGCACGCGGCAACTCAACTTCTTCGATCTCGGCGGGCGGCTGACCTTGGTGGATATGCCCGGCTACGGCTATGCGCGCGCCGGGAGGGACGTGAAGCTGGACTGGCAGGGGTTGATGTTCGATTACCTGCGCGGACGCGCCTCGCTGCGCCGGGTGCTGCTGCTGTTCGATGCGCGGATCGACGTCAAGGAGGCGGACCAGACGGTGATGGCGCTGCTGGACCGTGCGGCGGTTACGTTTCAGCTCGTGCTGACAAAGGTGGATGGGGTCAGACCGGAAGGGCTGGCCCGCAAGCGAGCCGAGGTGCTGGCGCTGGCGCGGGCCCATCCGGCGGCGCATCCGGACGTGCTGCACACCAGCAGCGAAACCGGGGAAGGGATCCCCGAGTTGCGCGCAGCGATTGCGGAGTTCGGGGAGGGCTGAACAAAGAAAGGGCCGGCAAGAGCCGGCCCTTCATCTGCAGTACGCTTATCAGGCGTCAGGCAGCCTGCACGGCTTGCTGGCTGTCATTGGCAACGGCCTGTGAGGAGCCGGAACCGATCTCGATCCGGCGCGGCTTCAGTGCCTCGGGCACGACGCGCTTCAGACCCACATGCAGCAGCCCGTTCTGTAGCTCCGCACCATCGACCATGATGTGGTCGGCGAGCACGAAGCGACGCTCGAACGCGCGGCCGGCGATGCCGCGGTACAGCATCTCGCTCTTCTGTTCTTCGCTGTTCACCTTGCCGGACACCACCAGGGTGTTCTCCTTCACGACAAGGTCCAGGTCCTCCGGCCGGAACCCAGCCACCGCCATGGTCAGGCGGTAAGTGTCCTCGCCGGTCTTCTCGATGTTGTAGGGGGGGTAGCTTGATGCGTCCCCGTTGGACGTCGCCGTATCCATCAGGCGGGCCATCCGGTCGAAACCAATGGCCGTACGGAACAACGGAGCAAAGTCGAAAGTCGTCATGGCAGAACCTCCTGCTTCAGCAAGGTCATGGTGCTAGGCCGCCCATCAGAGCCGGCCCGTCTCAGGCTTCCGGAACCCCGGTCGGGCGTTTCCGAACACAATTGAAATAGCAAGCCGCGCCCCCGGTTCAAGTGGCCCAGCGCCACCTAGCCGCCACGGAAAGCGCAGTGTGGATCGGCTACTTCTTGAGCCCCAGTCCGGCGAACTTCTTGTTGAACTTCGCCACCTGGCCGCCGCTGTCGATGATCCGGTGCTGGCCGGTCCACGCCGGGTGTGACTTCGGATCGATGTCGAGGCGCAGCGTGTCACCCTGATTGCCGTAGCAGGACCGCGTCTTGAATTGGGTGCCATCGGTCATGACGACGTTGATCTCGTGATAGGCGGGATGAATGCCCGGCTTCATGACGTACTCCTGCTGGCAAGCGCCGGCATATAGCTCCGCCTGCCGGCTAAGGCCAGGGGCTTCGCGCGCGGTGGCGAGGGTCCGCGAGCTAATGCCCGGCGGTCTGATGGTGATGCGCCTCCGCTCGAGCCGCGCGGTACCTGAAAGATGCGGTCGGCGTCGGCCTTCTGCTGATCGGAGAACGAAGCGTAGAGTGCCTGGAACGCCGGCACCAGCTTTTGCATCTGCTGCGCCCGGGCTTCCTCGATCTGCTCGTAGGACTGCATGTTCTGCACCGCCGACATCGAGGCGAGTTGTGCGGCCCGTTGCCGGTACAGGTCATCCATTGCCTTGGCGTTGTCGCGCATCACCTGGGCGAACTGGTCCCATTGCTGGCTCTGCGTCGGCGTGATGTGCAACCGGGCGTGCAAATCGGTGATCCGTTGATCCACCATCGCCTGCACGGACTCGCCCGTTGCGCGGTCGGCTGCCGAGTGGCGGGTATGAGGCACGGCCTTGCCGCTGGTCCCGGAGGGGGTAGTCCCCGGGGTGCTCGTGGGGGCGGTCGGCGTCGGCTCGCTCTGGCTGCCGGCGGTCTGCGCCCAGGCGGAGCCCTGGACCAGGGCGATTGCGATCAGCAGCGGGGCTGCGCGCCGGGTGAAGGTCATCGTCATCGCGGGCTTCTCCATTGCGGCATGACGCGTCCTGCTGGAAGCCAATTGTGGCACCAATGGGGAGCATCGCAGGAAATATCGTGAGGGCAGCCAAAGTCAATCGACGTCAGGCGTCATCCCCTTGTCGGCCAGCTCGCGACGGGCGCTCTCGTTCTTGTCCAGTGAAAGTCCCATGCCGCGCAGCACGTGCGGCGCCTTGGTGAACTGGATGTTGTCGTAGTCCACCACTTCGATGCGATTGCCCCAGGGATCGAGAAAGTCGAGGAACGGGCCCTCGAGCAGCTCGCCGCCGGCTTCCTCGACGCGCCTGCGCACCTCGCTGCGGTCGTCCACCACAATGCCGACATGGCGCGGACTGTCGCGATGCGGCTTGTCGGTCTGAGCGAGATTGATGAACTGATCGCCCATATCGATGAACGCCTGGCGCGGCCCCTTGCCGCGCAGCTTGAAATCGAAGATGCGGCCGTAGAAGGCGAGCGCCTGCTCGATGTCACCGACTTCGAGGGCGATGTGGTTCATGCCGACGAGTTTTGGCTTGGCCATGGTCTGGCTCCTCTCATAGGGCCGCTCTCTTAAAGAGCTGGGGAACAGATGGTGGCTGCGCCGCCGCTTGCCAAACTTTCGACGGGCGCCGTTGGGGATTGCCTCGCTTCCCCCGCAATGACAGGGTTGCGGAACGCCGAGTGGAAGGGAACGATCATGAGCGCAGCATTCGATCTGACGGCCTGCTTTGCCAAGGGGCTACCTGATCCATCGCCGCGCTTCGGCGGATTTCCCCGTTACAACTTCGTCGGCGGCCACAATGATCCGGAGCGGATACCGATCGAAGGGCTGATCGAGGCGACGGCGTCGGTGCTGCGGCGCGAGGGTTCGAAGCTGGCCATGTATAACCTGGCACAGGGCCCGCAGGGCTATGTCGGACTGCGCGAAATGGTCGCGGACAAGCTGAACCGTCACCGCGGCATGCGGATCACGCGCGATGAGGTGCTGATCACCACCGGATCGGGGCAGGGTATAGACATCATCAGCCGGATGTTCGTCGATCCGGGCGATACCGTGATCCTGGAGGAGTTCTGCTACGCCGGTGCCATCAACCGCTTCAGACGCGTCGGTGCGAACATCGTCGGCATACCGCTCGATGAGCAGGGAATGCGGATGGACGTTCTGGGTTCGACGCTGGAGGAGCTGAAGCGCAAGGGCGTCACGCCCAAATACATCTACACGATTCCGACGATCCAGAATCCGACCGGCAGCATCCTGCCGATGGAGCGACGACAACAGATGCTGGCGCTGGCGCGGCAGTACGGCGTGCCGATATTCGAGGACGAATGCTACGCCGACCTGGTATGGGCCGGCAGCGCGCCGCCGTCGCTGTATTCGATGGACCCGAAGCAGGTTGTGCATATCGGCTCGTTCTCCAAAACACTCGCGCCGGCGCTGCGCGTCGGGTACGCGGTGTCGGAATGGCCGGCGCTGTCCCGCATGCTCGCATGCAAGACCGACAGCGGCACCGGGGCGCTGGATCAGATGATCGTCGCCGAGTTCTTCGGCAAGCATTTCGACAAGCATGTGCCGGCGCTGACGGGGGTACTGAAGGACAAGCTGGACTGCATGATAGAGGCGGTGGAACGCGAGTTCGGCACCAGCGCCGAGATGTGGCGGCCCGAAGGCGGCATCTTCCTATGGCTGAAGCTGCCGGACAGCGTCGATGTCCGCAAGCTGGTGAAGCCAGCCGCCGAAGCCGGCATCCAGTTCAATCCAGGTCCGGAGTGGGTGTGCAATCCGGAGCCGGCGAAGTCGTATATGCGGCTCTGTTTCGCGCTGCCGTCGAAGGAGGTGATCCGCGAGGGCGTCGCGGCACTGGCGGAGGTGTGCTATCAAGAGACCGGCATTCCGGTGCGTAGCGCCAACGTGCAGCGGCGGTCGGCCACAGCGTGATGACCGGAGGCGGAACGCCGGAGGTCTGGATCACGCGATGACGCAAACAGGCACCGCGGTATGATCGCGTTCGAGGTCAACGGGCGCGCTGTGACAGTGAATGCGGCAGACGCGACGCCACTCTTGGACGTTCTGCGCAACCAGCTCGATCTGAAAGGCACGCGCTACGGCTGCGGGCTGGAGCAGTGCGGCAGTTGCATGGTGCTGCTGGATGGCGAGCCGATCTACGCCTGTTCGCGCGAGGTCGGCACGGTTTCCGGTGCGGCGTGTCACGACGATCGAAGGGCTGGGCACCGCGGACCAGCCGCATCCGTTGCAGCAGGCGTTTCTCGATGAGCAAGCGGGGCAGTGCGGCTACTGTCTGTCGGGCATTATCATGCGGTCGAAGGCGCTGCTCGACCATAATCCGTCGCCGACGCGCGGCGAGATCGCGCGTGCGCTGGACAAGAACCTGTGCCGCTGCGGCACGCATCCGCGCATCCTGCGCGCGGTTGAGAAGGCGGCAGCAATGCTGCGGGAAGGCAGCAGCGCATGAGCGACACTTTGCCGCTGTCGATCCAGAACAACCGCCGCATGGAGAAGTGGATCCGGTTCGAGCCGGATCGCACGGTGCGCCTGGCGGTGGGCAAGGTGGAACTGGGCCAGGGCAATGTCACCGCGCTGGCGCAGATCGCCGCCGACGAACTGGATGTGGACCTGGCGCGCATCTCGGTGCTGTCGGGCGATACCGAGGACGCGCCTGATGAAGGGCAGACAACGTCGAGCCAGTCGATCGAGGTGTCCGGGCGATCGGTGCGTCTGGTCATCGGCGGAATTGCGTGCACGTGTGCTGGATCGGCTGGCACGGCGGCTGAATTGCAGTCCGGATGAACTGAGTGTCGCTGACGGCGCGTTCCGGCGTGGCGATGTGCCGACCGGGCATGACTACTGGAACTTCGCTGCAGCCGAGGATTTCGCCGCCGATATCGAAGGCAACGCGACGCCGAAGCCGCACAGCGCGTATCGCTATCGTCGGCAAGCCGATGCCGCGGCGCGATCTGCCGGCCAAGGTCTCGGGGCCGGCGTTCATCCACGATCTGATGCGGCCGGACATGCTGCATGCGCGCATCCTGCGGCAGCCGTGTCGCGGCGCGCGCTTCGCGTCACTGGACGAGGCGGCGTTGCGGCGGACAGATCGCGGCGAATTCCGCATCGTGCGGGTCGGCGATTTCGTCGCGTTCGTTGGCATCGATGAAACCGTGGTGCAGCGGGCGGCCGCCGCCGCACCGTTGCACGCAGCGTGGGAGAATGCGGCGCGGATCACGCCGGAGCAGCAGGAGGCGAGCTGGCTGGTGGGTCAGCCATCGCATGACCGCGTGCTGGGGACCGATGCGCCGCCGGTCGAGACCAATGTGGTGAGCGCCAGCTATTCGCGACCCTATATTGCCCATGCCTCGATCGCTCCATCCTGCGCGTTGGCGGAGTATCGCAACGGGCATCTGTCGGTGTGGTCGCATACCCAGGGCGTGTATCCGCTGCGTGCGGCACTGGCGAACGTGCTGGGGCTGCGGCAGGACGCAATCACCGTGCGGCATGCGCATGGCGCGGGCTGCTATGGCCACAATGGTGCCGACGATGTGGCGGTGGACGCGGCGGTAATCGCGCTGCAAATCCCCGATCACTGCATCCGGGTGCAATGGCGGCGCGAGGAGGAGTTCGGCTTCGAGCCGGTTGGTTCCGCGATGCATGTGACGCGTGCGTGCGGCGCTGGACGATGCGGGCCGGCCGCAGGACTGGACGACGGAGATCTGGTCGGCCACGCATGTGCAGCGGCCCTCCAGCGGCGGCAACATGCTGACGCACGAAGCGTTGCCGACACCGCCGCCTGACCCGCGGCCGACCGATCCGCCGGAGGCGAACGGCGGCGGCGGCACGCGCAACGCGTTCGTGCTGTACGACTTTCCGGTGCAGCGGGTGCTGCACCATCTGGTCTTGCGCGCACCGGTGCGCACGTCGGCGCTGCGTGGACTTGGCGCGCTGCCCAATGTGTTCGCGATCGAATGCTTCATGGATGAATTGGCGGAGCGCGCCGGGGTCGATCCGGTGGAATACCGGCTGTCGATGCTGTCGGATCCGCGAGCGCGCCGGCTGATCGAGAACGTCGCGCGGCGCTGCGACTGGGCGTCACGCGGGGCTGCCGGCAGCGGGCGTGGCCTGGGGCTGGGCTGGGCGCGCTACAAGAACAGGCAGCTTATGCTGCCGTGGCGGCGGAAGTGGAGGTGGACCAGGAGGTGCGGCTCAGGCGCGTATGGTGCGCGGCCGATGCGGGGCTGGTGATCAACCCGGACGGAGCGCGCAATCAGCTTGAAGGCGGCATCGTGCAGGCGGCCAGCATGGTGCTGAAGGAACAGGTACGGATGGAGGGCGACGGGATCACCTCGGTCGACTGGGACAGCTATCCGATCCTGCGATTCTCGGAAGTGCCGGAGATCGATACCGAGATCATCGCACGCCCCTGATCTGCCGACGTTGGGCATGGGCGAGTGCACATTCGGACCGACGGCGGCTGCCATCGGCAACGCGGTGGCGCATGCGCTGGGCGCGCGCATTCGCGACATGCCGTTCACGCGGGAGAGGATCGCGGCGGCGCTGCTGAGATAGGGATCGATGGTTTACTGCCGGTTTCTCGAATGCGGACTTGGGCTGCTGCTCCCCTGGGCTTGTGGCGCGGAGGGCGACTGGCCATTCAGCGACTGTTCGAACGACAGTTCCGGCGCGACCAGCTCTCCGGGCCGGTCCCCCTGAAGCGAGGCGTTGTATGCCTCCGCCGGAAAACTGCCGCCAAGCGATTGGATGTAGGCGACAAGGACCCAGATTGCGTCCTGCGGCAGCACCCTGCCCCAGGCCGGCATGCCCTGCGGTCGTCCCTCGTATATGGATTTGTAGATCGCCGCCGGAGCGCCCCCATAACGCCAGTATTTTGTGGTCAGGGCAGGTGCCGAGCCGCCAGTGGCCTCGAAGCCATGGCAGCCGGCGCAGTTCATCTGGATGAACAGCAGCCTGCCTTGTTCCACCGCCTGTGGCCGCCCGGCTACCGGGTTGGTAATGTCACTAGCGATGCTCTTCTCGTAGTTTTCTTCTGCAAACACCCCTAGAGGCACACGCGCCAGCTCGCCACCAGGCGGCAGCGCGAGCGCCGGTGATGGGGCGGCGCGCTGGTCGGCGGCGCGCAAAGCCCCGCCATCCGCGAGGACGCCCAGCATGATCACGGCTGGAACCGTGCAGATCATCAGGATTCGAGGTTTCATTAGCGGCCCCCACCGTCTGTCACTTTGGTGCCGTAGGCGGATTGGTCGTCGGCTGGGCGGTGCCCGCATCCCCGATCGTGCCAGGGCTGTTGGAGGAAACTCTCCATTGATCGAGAACACATAGAGTGTGCTTCCCCGCGCCGGGAAACCCGGCATGGCGGAACTGACCATCGCGGCTCCCCCGACCCCGGCGTAGACGGCAACATACTGGCGGCCGTCCGGGCCAAGATAGGTCATAGGCTGAGATGTGACCCCGGAGCTGAGCCGTTGCGACCACAGCACCTGACCGCTGCGCGCATTCACTGCACGGAACCAGCCATCTGAGGTACCATAAAATACCAGATCGCCGGCGGTCGTCATCGCGCCGCTCATCGTCATGAACTGTTCGCGGATCGACCAGGTCTTCTTGCCCGTGGCGGGGTTCCACGCGATGAACTCGCCCCAGTTGCCGCCGGGTGCGGGATGACGCGTCATCTCCATGCCGTCGTACGGGGTGCCGGCAATGAACGCCACCGGATGGTCAGTGAGATCCATGCATATGTTGAAGATCCCCGCATAGATCAGACCGGTGCGCGGCGAGAAAGCCGAGGGCTGCCAGTCCTTGCCGCCAATATCCGGCGGACACACGTTCGGCAGCTTGACCCCTGGTTTGGGCTGCATGGCCGGATTGACAATCGGCCTGCCGGTCGAAAGGTCGATCCCCGTAGACCAGTTCTGGTAGGCGAAGGGCGCCGCGACGAGAACCTCGCCAGTGGTGCGATCGATTGTGTAGGCATAGGCGTTGCGGTCGAAATGGACCAGCACCTTGCGGGTTTGACCATTGATCGGCAAGTCGATCAGCACGTTCTCGTTGACGCCGTCGTAATCCCATTGGTCGTGCGGCGTGAACTGATAGGCCCATTTCGCGGCACCACTGTTGAGATCACGCGCAAATACGGCGGCGGTCCAAAGGTTGTCGCCGGGCCGCTGCGCGGGTACGCGTGGGCCAGGATTGCTGGTGCCGTAATAGATGAGGTTGAGTTCAGGATCATAGGAGATCCAGCCCCAGACTGCGCCTGCGCCGTGTTGCCACATGTCGTGCGGCCAGCTGCTGACGCCGAGATCCTTGCCCTTCATCCAGTCATAGAATGGCTTGAAGTCGGCCCCGATCTTCACGATCGAGTCCGCACCGGTGCTGTACGCGCGCCACAACTCCTTGCCGGTGTCGACGTCCAGTGCCGCGATCCAGCCGATCTTGCCCATTTCGCCGCCGCTGTTGCCGACCAGCACCTTGTCGCCAACGACGAACGGCGCCATCGTCATCGTCTGGCCGTCTTCGACATTGCCCATCTTGATACGCCACAGCTCCTTGCCGGTCTTGGCATCGACAGCAACGGTGTGGTCGTCGAGCAGGTTGTAGATCACCTTGCCGTCGGCATAGGCGGCGCCGCGGTTGACGATGTCGCAGCATGCCTTTCCGATCGCCATCGGTGAGGGCTCAGGGGTGTAGGTCCACTTGATCGGCGCGCCCGGTTTGGTGAGATCGAGCGCATAAGCGTTATTCGGAAACGGCGTGACGATATACATGGTATCGCCGACCACGAGCGGAGCACCTTCATGGCCCGCGTTGATGCCGTCCGAGAATGACCATGCCATTCGCAGTTGGCTGACATTGCCCGTGTTGATCTGATCGAGCGGACTGTAACGTGTATTGGCATAATCGCGCGCCTGGCTGTGCCACTCGCCAGGTGGATCGTTCGGGGCAAAATTGGCGGCAGCGCCCGTGACAGAGCCTGATCCACTCTCCATGGCTGAATGCGGTGTTGTGGACGGGCTGGCTTCATGCTGCGCGATGGCGGGGGCAGCACCCGAGAGCACCAGCCACAAGCCGATGGCAATCGCTTGCTTGGTCATATTTCCAACCCGGAGCTTCTTGTTGGCCGAAGCATAATCTCTCTTGACGAGGTGTCGAGTGAGATCCTGAGGTGAATCCGGGACTACGCTAGAACGTCAACGCGCTCTGACGCCGGAATTATTCGCGGCGGCCGTCCTCGCTGAGGGTGCTGGGGCTTGTGGACTGCCGACCTATGTCATGCCTTGACCAGCGGGCAGCCACCTTCGTTGAGCGGACGCCAGGCCTCCTCAGGCGGGATTGTCACCAGTTCCTTGCAGTAGTCGTAGGGGTATTTTGACTCGGGCGGCGACTTGACCTGCCACAGATGCATCACGTGCATCACACGGCCATCCTCGCGGATCTTCACGTCGGTGTTGTAGAAGTCGTTGACCGGTGTGGCCTTCATCTTTGCCACCACCGTGTCCGCGTCTGTGCTGCCGGCTGCCTTCACGCATTTCAGCCAATGGTTGGCAGCGCAGTAGTTGCCGGCGTGCAGCAGGCCAGGAACCATGCCGCCCATCTTGGCACTCCAGCGCTTCGACCAGGCGCGCGTCTTGTCGGTCATGTCCCAGTAGAACGAGTCGGTATAGACGAGGCCCGCGCACGCCTTCAGACCCAGTGAGTGCACGTCGTTGATCGCCATGAGCAGCGTTGCCATGCGCGTGCCGCCCTGCGACAGGCCGAATTCGGCGGCCTGCTTGATGCAGTTCTGCAAATCGGTGCCGGCGTTGGCGAACCCGAACACCTTGGCGCCAGACGCCTTGGCCTGCACCAGGTAGCTGGAAAAATCCGCCGTGCCGAGAGGCGCGCGAATAGTGCCCAGCACCTTGCCGCCGGCCGCTTGCACCGCGGCCATGGTGTCGCGTTCCAGCGCATAGCCGAATGCGTAATCGGCAGTGATGAAGAACCAGGTGTCGCCGCCGGCCTTGGTCAGCGCGGTGCCAGTACCGTGCGACAGCGCGTAGGTGTCATAGATGAAGTGGATGCCATACGGCGAGCACTGCTTGCCGGTCATGTCGGAGGTGGCCGGGCCGGTGATCAGGTAGATATGCTTCTTCTCGCGCGCGATCTGCTGGATGGCGAGACCGGAGGAAGAGGCGGCACCGTCCATCAGCACATCGACGCCGCCGTTGTCGACCCATTCGCGCGCCAACGACGCAGCGACATCGGGCTTGTTCTGGTCATCGCCCTGGATCACCTCGATCGGCCGACCCAGCACCGACCCGCCAGCGTCCTCGACCGCGAGTTCCACTCCCACCCGGTCGCCCGGTCCACCGACGTCGCGATAGGGACCTCCCATGTCGCTGAGCACGCCGATGCGCACCGGCTTCGATGTGGATTGGGCGCGCACGATGGCGGGCAGCGCCAGGGGTGTCGCGGCCAACGCGCCGACGGCGGCGCGACGCGTGATGTTGGGCATCAGCTTCCTGCCTTAGCGCAGTATCGCGTTCATGGCCGGGTCACGCGCGGCCATGACGGAGAAGCGCTATCGCAGAGTTGCATTGAGCTTCTCCAGCACCGCTGAACCGGGGGACAATGCCGCCTCGTCCAGTTCGTTGAACGGCGTGTCGATCGTGTTCATGTGCCGGTGCAGGTCTTCCGGATTAGGATCGACGAACAGCAGTCCGGTGACAATCTCGCCGGCGGCGTGGCGTTGCTGGAGATAGGTCATGGCGGCGATGCGGTCGTGCACGTCGTAATCGTTCGCCAGCTTACGCAAGCGCAGAACCGAACCGTCGTGCTGCTTGACCATCTCGACGGTGCCTGGGGCATATTCCACGGTGATCGGCTCGCGTCCCGCGATCACGTCCAGGTAGTTCACCGCCAGGTTATGCTCGCGCACATAATCGAAGCTCTTGTGCGAGCCTTCATGGTTGTTGAATGCGACGCAGGGCGAGATGCAATCGATGAATGCCGCGCCTTCGTGCCGGATCGCCGCCTCGATCAGCGGAACGAGCTGGTCCTTGTCGCCGGAGAAGCTTCGCGCGACGAACGTGGCGCCGAGTTGCAGGGCCATATCGATCAGGTCGATGGCCTCGTCCTTGTTCTCGACGCCGCGGCGGCTCTTGGCGCCGCGATCGGAGGTGGCCGAGAACTGGCCTTTTGTCAGGCCATACACGCCGTTGTTCTCGACGATGTAGGTCATGTTGACGCCACGGCGCATGATGTGGGCGAACTGGCCGATCCCGATCGAGGCGCTGTCGCCGTCACCGGAGACGCCGAGATAGATCAGGTCGCGGTTCGCCAGGTTTGCGCCGGTCAGCACCGATGGCATGCGGCCGTGCACCGAGTTAAAGCCGTGCGAGGCGCCGAGGAAATAGGTCGGCGTCTTTGACGAGCAGCCGATGCCGGACAGTTTGGCGATGCGATGCGGCGGCAGGTCGAGGTTGAAGCAGGCGCGGACGATCGCGCCGCTGATCGAATCGTGCCCGCAGCCCGCGCATAGCGTAGACACCGCGCCTTCGTAGTCGCGCCGCGTGTAGCCCAGCGCATTCTTCGGCAGTTCCGGGTGGTGCAGCTTTGGCTTCGGGATAAAGGTCATGTGTGTGTCCGGGCGTGAGCCCGGCCCTCTCTGGTCATAGCCAGTCAGACCCGGCCATCATGGCACAGCCTTGCGGAACGGGATGATCTTGTTCGCGACCACCTTGTCGGCGATCGCATCGGCGATGAAGCGCGCGGTGATCGGCGTGCCGTCGAAGTGCAGCACGCGGGTGAGCTTCGCTGGATCGATTTCCAGTTCGTTGACCAGCAGCGTGCGCAACTGACCATCGCGATTCTGTTCGACCACAAAGACCTGATCGTGTTCGGCAATGAAGCTCTTCACGTCATTGTGGAACGGGAAGCCGCGTACCCGCAGCAGGTCGACATGTACGCCGCGCTCGGCGAGAATCTCATCGGCTTCATCCATCGCCGGGCTGGTTGAGCCGAAATAGATGGCGCCGACTCTGCTCGCCTGCCTGGCCAGGCGTGCGATCGGACGCGGCACAAGCTGCTTCGCGGTGTCGAACTTCTTCAACAGGCGCAGCATGTTCTCTTCGTAGTCAGAGCCTTCCTCGCTATATCGCGCGCGGCGGTCCTTCGAGGTGCCGCGCGTGAAGAAGGCGCCGCGGGTCGGGTGCGTGCCGGGATAGGTGCGATATGGAATGCCGTCGCCGTCCACGTCGAGATAGCGGCCGAAGTCCTTGCCGGCTTCCAGCTCTTCCGCGGTCATAACCTTGCCGCGGTCCAGCTTGCGGTTGTCGTCCCAGGTGAACGGCCGGGACAGCCGTTCGTTCATGCCGATCTCCAGGTCCATCATCATGAAGATTGGCGTCTGCAGACGGTCGGCGAGATCGAAGGCGAGCGCGCCGAACTCGAAGCACTCGTGCGGATCTTCGGGGAACAGCAGCACATGCTTGGTGTCGCCGTGCGAGGCGTAGGCGCAACTCAGTATGTCGGTCTGCTGCGTGCGGGTGGGCATCCCGGTTGAGGGACCGGCGCGCTGCACGTCGAAGATCACCGCAGGGATCTCGGCGAAATAGGCGAGGCCGACGAATTCCTGCATCAGCGAGATGCCGGGACCCGACGTGGCGGTGAAGGCGCGCGCGCCGTTCCACGCGGCGCCGATCACCATGCCGATCGAGGCCAACTCGTCTTCCGCCTGCACGATGGCGAATTTGTTCTTCTTGGTTTCCGGATCGACGCGATAGCGGGCGCACCAGCGGGTGAACGCCTCGGCCAGCGACGACGAGGGCGTGATCGGATACCAGGCGCACACCGTGGCGCCGCCATAGACAGCGCCGAGCGCCGCCGCGGCGTTGCCTTCGACGAAGATGCGATCGCCCACCGCGCTGGCGTGCCGCAAGGTCAGGCCGATCGGGCACTCCAGGTTGGCCAGCGCCCAGTCGCGGCCCATGTGCAGCGCCTGCACATTGGCGGCGATCAGCTTGTCGCGGCCGCGGAACTGCTCGGCCAGCAGCTTCTCGATCTCGGCCACATCCATCTGCAGCAGCGCCGACAATGCGCCGAGGTAGACGATGTTCTTGAACAACTGGCGCTCGCGCGTGGCGTTGTAGGCCTTGTTGACGATCTCGGTCAGCGGCACGCCGATGACGACGATGTCCTTGCGGAACTTCGAAGGCGGCATCGGCTTGGTGTTGTCGTAGAACAGGTAGCCGCCGGGCACGATCTCGGCGACGTCCTTGTCCCAGGTTTGCGGATTCATCGCCACCATCAGGTCGACGCCACCGCCGCGCGCACCGAGATGGCCGGCTTCGGATACGCGGACCTCGTACCAGGTCGGCAGACCCTGGATGTTGCTGGGGAAGATATTGCGCGGTGTGACCGGAATGCCCATGCGCAGGATGGTTTTGGCGAACAGCGCGTTGGCGCTGGCCGAACCCGATCCGTTGACGTTGGCGAATTTGACGACGAAATCGTTGACGCGCTGGAGACCAGTTACGCGTTCTGCAAGCTGCAACATGCGTGCTCCGCCTGTGCCATATCGATCAGGAAGCGCTGCATATCCCACGCGCCAGTGGGGCACCGTTCGGCACACAAGCCGCAGTGCAGGCAAACGTCCTCGTCCTTCGCCATCACGCGCCCGGTCTTCAGCGCATCCGACACATACAAATCCTGGCTGGTGTTGTGCGCCGGCGCATTTAGCCGGAGCCGCAACTCGGCTTCCTCGCCGTTCGGGGTGAAGCTGATGCAATCCACCGGGCAGATGTCCACACACGCATCGCATTCGATGCACAGGTTGTCTGTGAACACGGTCTGCACGTCGCAATTCAGGCAGCGCTGTGCTTCCACAAACGCCAGCTCTTCATCGAAGCCGAGTTCAACTTCCGCCTTGATGTCGCGCAGTGCGATCTGCTTGTCGCGGTGCGGCACCTTGTAGCGCAGGTCGAGCGAAATGTCGTTGTCGTAGCTCCACTCGTGGATGCCCATCTTCTGCGACATCAGATTGACCAGCGGCGGCGGCCGGTCGCGCACATCCTCGCCATGGCAGAACTGGTGGATCGAGATCGCCGCCTGATGGCCGTGCGCTACCGCCCAGATGATGTTTTTCGGCCCGAACGCCGCATCGCCGCCAAAGAACACCTTGGGATGCGAGGACTGCATCGTGACTTCGTCGACCACCGGCATATCCCATTGGTCGAATTCGAGGCCGATATCCCGTTCGATCCAGGGGAAGGCATTCTCCTGTCCAACCGCGACCAGCACGTCGTCGCATTCGATATGCTGATCCGGCTCTCCTGTCGGCACCAGCTTGCGCCGGCCACGCGCGTCGTACTCCGACTTCACCTTCTCGAACAGCACGCCAGTCAGTTTGCCGTCCTGGTGGGTGAACTCCTTCGGCACCAGCATGTTGAGGATCGGAATGTCCTCGTGCATGGCGTCTTCCTTCTCCCAGGGCGACGCCTTCATTTCCTCGAAGCCGGAGCGGACGATGACTTTGACATCCTCGCCGCCGAGACGGCGGGAGGAGCGGCAGCAATCCATGGCTGTATTACCGCCGCCAAGCACAATCACTCGCTTGCCGATACGGCTGATGTGGCCGAAGGAAACCGAGGACAGCCAGTCGATGCCGATATGGATGTTGGCGGCTGCCTCCTGCCGGCCGGGTAACGGCAGGTCGCGGCCACGCGGCGCGCCGCAGCCGACGAAAATCGCGTCGTAGTCATCGTTGAGCAATGCCTTGAGGCTGTCGACACCCTGGCCGAGACGCAGCTCCATGCCGCCCAGGCCCGTGATGTAGCCGACCTCTTCGTCGATGACCTCCTCAGGCAGGCGGAATTTGGGGATCTGGCTGCGGATCATGCCACCCGAACGGCCGTCCGAGTCGAAGATGACCATCTGGTAGCCAAGTGGAGCCAGGTCGCGCGCGACGGTCAGCGAGGCGGGGCCGGCACCGACCAGCGCGATTCGCTTGCCGTTGGAACGCTCCGCGGGGGCGGGCAGACGATGACTGATGTCGCCCTTGTAGTCGGCCGCGACGCGCTTGAGGCGGCAGATGGCGACCGGCTCTTCCTCGACCCGGCCGCGGCGGCAGGCCGGCTCGCAGGGGCGGTCACAGGTGCGGCCGAGGATCCCGGGGAAGACGTTCGAATTCCAGTTGATCATGAACGCGTCGGCGTAGCGCCGGGCGGCGATCAATCGGATATACTCGGGCACGGGTGTGTGGGCAGGGCATGCCCACTGGCAATCGACCACCTTGTGAAAGTAGTCGGGATTCCGAATGTCAGTCGGCTGCAAACTGAACTCCTCTCCCCGGCCTTCGGGCCTGGTCTTGGCGCGAGGGCTTCTGGGACCCTCCCGCTCTCGGCGTCAACCATTCTAGCGGCAGGGCAGCCCGGTCACAAATGGGACGCGATCATGACCGGCTAGTCTTTAGCGGGATACCGCTTAGCATGAGGCAAGCCTGATGGTGGTGGTATCACTCGGATCGCAGCACCGCTTCAGCAGCCGGCGCGAGTGCATCACCGCCAAACGGGTTGATGATGCGGATGCCAGCGAGTGCGGTTCCGTCGGCGAGGTCCTCGGTCAGAATGGCGGTGCAGCCTGCCTCGGCGGCAGTCGCCAGCAGAAGCGCATCCCAGTAGGAAGCCCGGCCTGCTGAAGCGACCCGCAACGCTGTTCGGACGGCGCTTGCCGAAGCGGTCACCATCTGGAACAGGTCCAACATGGCTTCGGCGACTGAAACCGCCTCCCGTGGCTGCATCGTGCCCTTGCGTGTGACCGCGGCATAGAATTCCGAAACGGATTGAAGAGTGAGACAACAAGCACACAGGCGCGCCTGTGTGACGATCCGCTTAGCGAGCTGGTGTCGCGCCCCCGCCACCAAATCGACGCTGTAGATCAGGACGTTGGTATCGAGCGTGAAAATTCTAACGCTCGTGCAACGCGTCGCGGTCCAAAGGACCGGCCCCGATGTTCCAGCCTTTTTCCATCTGGGCTTTGAGCCGCTCCCAGGCAGCCTCCTGCTCCGGCGTCAACACCCGGCGGCCAGAGACAGGCGACAACCGGGCGACCGGCTTGCCATTGCGGGTGATGACGAGCTCCTCGCCCGCCTCGACCGCGCGGATGCAGCGGGCGAAAGACTGGTTGGCTTCGCGCAAGGTGACTGTCTTGGTCATGGAGCGCATGTAGCACCGAGTGTGCTACATTCCAAGCTCAGAGCCGTACGAAGCCGTCGGTGCTCCATTCCTCGCTGCCGACGCCGTGGTGGGTGGTGAACAGACCGTCGGGGTCGTAGCGTCGCTTGACGGCAAGCAGGCGCGGATAGTTCGGGCCAAAATTGCGGCGACGCCAATCGGGGTCGGCGTAGCTGGCCTCGGACACGTAGGAGCCTGCGTCGGGCACGAGTTCGTGCAGCACGCCGATTGCCTTTTC
>CAVWWB010000010.1:0-141573 GCA_963758595.1 uncultured Alphaproteobacteria bacterium | reverse complement strand
GGATCCAGGCACTTGGAAGGGCGGCTCGCTCATTGCGGCACGGCCCCACGTGTGCCGTGGCAATTGCGGTGGGCGCAAGCTCGCGACTTTGCTGCGCCAGTTTCAGGAATGATTGGTGGATACATTCTGTAAGCCATGGCTGTTCTCTTCTTCATCATCCAGCTTCCGGTCATCCGTGCTGCATCCCTTCCAGTTCCGGCGTGGCCATGTTATGCGACGTCACCGCAATGTTGTGTGTGTCGCCTTTAGATTAGTGCCACTGTGTCATAAATGAAATCTGGCAGCAGCAAGGGTACCGTTGCATCGAGCGGACAAGTGCACTGGCGATGATCACGCGAACTGATGCGATTGAATTGCTGACGTGTCGCTCAGGGCGAATTGGCGGAACCGCCGGGTCGGGGAGCTCTGGATAGAGGAGGCGCTTGGATCGATGTTTGGCGGGGTGATCCCGGGGGCGCAACGCCGTGGGATTCGCGCGCACGCAGCGCATCAAGCCGGTTCAAGCGGTCCGTGTGGCCAGCGGGTAGCCGATTTAAATGACTTACGAAGTCGGAGATGGTCGGGAAGTTAGTGACGGCTTTGCGTCGTGACCACCTGCTGGGTCTCAGCTATTTGGATAGACAATTTCGGCATCTCGCAGCCCTGGGATGGGAATTAGCGTCTGGATTGTAATCTTTGGAAGTCGCTGTAAACTTGAAGGAGGGCGGGGCTGCCATTGACAATGCTGCTGGGGGCCAAGCTACTGCGCTGATTCGCAATCCGGGGTCGATCCGCAGCGCCTCCTCGAAATCCTGACCGGCAGCCTCTTTGCCGCTTCCGTCTACGAGACCTATGGCGAAGTTATCATCGAAGAGAGATATCGCCCGGCGGGCTTCAAAATGCTGCTCGGCTCAAGGACATTCGATCGCTCTTGGCCGCCGCCGAGGCTAAGAGCGTACCGATGCCCGTTGCCAGCATCCTGCGCGATCATTTCACCAGCGGTATTGCACGGGGGAGGACGATTTCGATTGGTTGGCTCTGGCCCGCGTGGCCGCGCAGGATGCGGGATTGTAGAATTGACCGAAATTGACGGCAATCAATGACCCGGCCGCCACACCGATATATCCGAAATGTTCAACCCTGGATCGCAAGACCGGCGTCCGGGGCACTCATGGCATTCTGACGTGATGCCATAGGCATTGGCGCAGCAAATTAGGCTCCAACACCGAACGAGGTGATCCGGACATGGCCAGCAATCTCTCAGTCACGTTCATGGGACCGATGAAGATGGAGGTCCAGGACAAGGGATATCCAAAACTCGCCGACCCGAAAGGCAGGCAAATCGAGCACGCTGTCATACTCAAAATCCTGGCAACCAATATCTGCGGCAGCGACCTGCATATCTATCACGGCCGCTTCGCGGCTCCGCCGGGGATGCAGATGGGCCACGAGAACACCGGCGAGGTGGTCGAGGTGGGCTCGCACGTCGAACGCATCAAGGTCGGCGATATCTGCTCGGTGCCGTTCAACGTCGCATGCGGCACCTGCCGCAACTGCAAAGAACGTCACACAGACGTCTGCCTGAACGCCAACGAAGAACTGGGATATTGCGGCGCTTACGGCTTCAACCTCGGCGGATGGCAAGGCGGCCAGGCCGAATACATGATGGTGCCGTGGGCGGACTTCCAGCTGCTGAAATTCCCTGACAAAGATCAGGCGATGGAGAAGATCCGGGACCTCACGCTGCTCTCGGACATTCTTCCGACCGGCTATCACGGTTGCAAGGAAGCGCGGGTCGGTACGGGCTCGACCGTTTACATTGCAGGCGCCGGGCCAGTGGGGCGCTGTGCCGCCGCAAGCGCCCATCTTCTGGGCGCGTCCTGCATTATCGTCGGCGACGCCAATCGGGGCCGACTCGATCTGGTGAAGCAGGCTGGGTACGAGGTGGTCGACATAGCGAGCAGCACGCCCGTGCCGGATCAGGTCGAAAAGATTCTCGGTACCGGTCAGCGCTGGGTCGATGCCGCCGTCGATTGCGTCGGCCTCGAAGGTCACGGCTATGGACCACAAGGCGTCGCCAAGAACGAGGAGGAAGCCGTAATCAACACGCTGATGGAAGTGGTCAAGCCGGCTGGCGCCATCGGCATCCCCGGCGTCTACACCGATCAGGATCCCGGCGCGCCGACCCAGCTCAGCAAGCGGGGCGAGATCGCTTGGGGCTTCCCCAAAGCATGGGTCAAGTCGCCGTCACTGACTGCCGGCCAGTGTCCTGTCATGCGCTACAACCGCGACCTGATGATGGCGATTTTGTGGAACCGGATGCCTTATCTGACGCCGCTTCTGAACACCGAGATCATCTCGCTCGAACAGGCGCCCGAGGCCTACAGGATGTTCCATGAGGGGTCGCCCAAGAAATTTGTCATCGACCCTCACGGCAGCCTCAAGATGGCGGCGTAGCGCCGAGACGGATTGCCATGAGATCGCGCAATCGGCTGTGCCGGCTGCGCGGTCTCGCGGGACAGTTCACTGTGATCGGTGAGCCTGACCATCTCGTCGGCCAGCAACTCGAGCGTCCAGCGTGCGAGCCCCTGCGGTGGGTTGGCGCACGCGGTGGCGATCAGAAGTGCCTCCTCCTTGCCCGACAACTTACGCCGGGGCGCTGGGCGCGGTTCTTCACTCAGCGCCTGCTCGAGGTTGTTCAGGACGAAGCGCCGCTTGGTGCGGTAGACGGTAAACTCGCCGACGGCGACGCTGGTGGCGATCGCTGTGTCAGTGGCCCCGCTGTCGGCTGCCAGCAGGATCTGGGCTCGTTTCAGCTTGCGCGCCGCATGGTGGCCGCCACGCAGCATCTCGCTGAGCTGCTCGCGCTCCGCTTGGCTCAACGCGACCCGATACCGTACATTCATCGTCGCCCCCCGAGGATTGAGGGCACGACAGATGAATCCCCGCTCCGAGCCGGGTCACGCCTCGCCGCGACTGCGCTTCACGCAGAAGCAAGGCCAGTATCTGGCATTCATCCACGCCTATACGCTGGTGCTCGGTCGGCCGCCGGCCGAAGCCGACCTGCGGCGGCATTTTCGTGTCACGCCGCCGTCCGTCCACCAGATGCTGATTACGCTCGAGCGCACAGGGCTGATCCGGCGCCAACCCAGCGTCGCACGCAGCATACAGTCGCTGATAAACCCCAGCACCCTGCCGCCGCTACTTCCCAGCCACACTCAATCGGTCAAAATCCCTGTGCAGGGGTACGAGTATCGCCGAAACAGGCCCACGTCCGCGCCTGGAAATTTACTGATTGGGGCGACGAATTCCCCGTCGACGACGCGCTCGACCACACGCAGCCGCAGGAATTCGACGCGCTCCTGCTGCCGGGCGGCGTCATCAACCCGGACGCTCTACGGACGCAGCCGAAGGCGGTCGCGTTTGTGAAAGCCTTCTTCGATACCGGAAAGCCGGTTGCATCGATCTGCCACGGGCCGTGGACGATCATTGAGGCCGGCGCGGCCCGCGGCCAGCGAATGGCATCCTGGCCTTCCCTCAAGACCGATGTTCGGAACGCCGGCGCGACATGAATGGACCAAGAGGCGGTGGTCGACGGCAACCTGGTAACGAGCCGCAAGCCGGACAACATCCCTGCCTTCAACCGCGAGATGATTGGCCTATTCGCCGGCGCGGTCGCCGGAGGCACCGGCGCGCCGCGGCGCACCGCGTGAGATCACGTTCTACGTACTAATCGAGGGCCGCAGGCAAGGCTTTCGCTCACCGGCTCACAAGCGACACATCACGCGGAGAAGACACATGGAACGACGGCGGTTTGGCTCGCGCGGCTGCGATCGCCCCGCTGCGTCTGGGTCTCGATCTCGGCATGACCGATATTGACATCGCGGAGATGTACGGCGCTGGAGCCGCCGAGGAGCTGGTCGGAGAGGCGATCGCCGGACGTCGCGACGAGGTGTTTCCTGGTCTCCAAAATTACCCCTGATCATGCCTCGCGCGGCGGGACCGTTGCGAGTTGACAGTCTGGAAACCCAGGTGGCCGACCGAAATCAGGCTATGCCTTTATCGTTGAAATCCGCAAGCATGAGCCGGAGGCGATCGAGGTGCTGTGCCGCGCGATGAGGTGTGTAAAAGACGGGTGCCCAAACCTATGGCCGTGCGTGCCGCGGAACTGGTCTTAGCCTATGCGCGTGGTCGCCCGGCGCAGACGCAGAACGTGCGGGTGATCCGCAGCTTGGAGGACCTCACCGAGGCCGAGCTGATCGCGCTGGCTGGTCTCTACCGAGGACGAGCAGGACGGCGCGACTAGGCATTGAACGGGGTTTCTGCGCCACTTGTCCGCATAACGTCCGCATTCGGAACCGATGACGGGCAGCTCCCCTTGCATAGGCAGAAGAAAATCGTCACGAAGTTCCAGTCACTTGCATGGTTAACACGTGGCCCTCGAACCCACGCACCCCACGATTGGGTATGTGAGGCTTGTAGGGCCAGCCCGCCGCATGGCACGGTCCGGCCGCCGAACAGAAGCTGCGAGCGCCCCCGTGACCCTTATCCTGGCCAGCCGCCCGAATGTTTATTCATCCAGTCCGCTCGACCGCGCCGGGACCCGCCGCGAGGACGCCGAATGGATTGAACGGAAACTGCATGACCCAGACACACTGTTCGTGCCGGTCTGGCGCAATCGGAACCTGGTGCGGGGCATGGATGAAGCTGCCCCGGAGGCGGTGTTCATCTCCGGCGAAATGGCGCAGTCGCTGCGCATGCAAGGCGGCCCATGGGCGTTTCTGGGGCTGCATGACGGCCTGGCGATGTTCGCGGTCGATATCAGCACAGCGGAAGATCCGGTGCCGCTGCTGCCCGAGGAAATGGGCACGTTCGTCGACCTGCGTTCAGTCGGGTGGGGCGTGGCGCGGCCAGAGGCGTCGATCCTGGCGCATGCCCGCGGGCTGATGCACTGGCGCGCGCGGCACCGGTTCTGTGGCGTGTGCGGCGCGGCCTGCGATGTGCGCAGCGCCGGGCACATGATGCTGTGCACCGCCTGCGAGGCACAACATTTCCCGCGTACCGATCCAGCCGTGATCATGCTGGTGACACGCGGCGACTACGCACTGCTGGGCCACTCGCAACGCTTTCCGCGTTCCAGCATGTACTCGACGCTGGCTGGCTTCGTGGAGCCGGGCGAGACCTTGGAAGAGGCTGTGCGACGTGAGGTGTTGGAAGAGTCCGGCATCCAGGTCGGCGAGGTGCAGTACCACTCGAGCCAACCCTGGCCATTTCCCGGGAACATCATGCTGGGATTTTACGGTGAAGGGCTGAGCGAGGCGATCACCATCGATCCCGAGGAGATGCTCGATGTGCGCTGGTTCTCGCGCGAGCAGATCCGCGACCCCGAGGCGAACGGCTTTCAGTTGCCGCGTGTCGACAGCATTGCGCGCCGCCTGATCGAGGACTGGGTGGCCACGGAGTGAAGCAATGGTCAGCGCTGACTTTGCCGCTGATACTGGTCTTGCCGCTGGCACTGGCCGCCTGTGCCGCTGGCAACAGCCCACAGGCAGAGTGTGAGCGGCAGGCGGATCAGGATCCGACCGTGCGGTCGATCTATCGCGGCGACCAGGGCGACTACACCCAGCTTGGCCCGGCGCGTTCGAACCTGATGTGGGCCAAGCGCCAGGCGACAATCAAATGCCTGCAGGCGAAAGGCATTCTTCCGCCGGGCGGCGTCGAGCCGGTCCGCCCCCCCGTGTACTGAATACCGAGCAATGCCCAATCCTTTGCTGACCATCGGCTACGAAGGTTGCACGATCGGCGACGTGCTGGCTGAACTGAAGGCGGCCGGGGCGACGCTGCTGATCGATGTGCGTGCGGTGCCGCAGTCGCGCAAGCCTGGTTTCTCCAAGCGGCAGCTCGCCGCGGGTCTGGACGAACAGGGTATCGCCTACGTGCATTTGCAGGGGCTGGGCACGCCGAAGGCTGGGCGTGTTGCCGTGCGTGCGGGCCACCCGGAGCGCATGGAGGTTATTTTTCGCGAGCATATGCGTTCCGATCATGCGCAGGCCGAGTTGGCGCAGGCCAAGGAACTGGCGCGGCAGAAGCGGGCGTGCCTGCTCTGTTTCGAACAGGACCCGATGCACTGTCACCGGCGTCTGGTCGCCGACATGATCTCGACGGACACGGCGCAACCAATTCTGCACCTGCATGCGCTCCGTTGAGTTCATATTGGCCCGCCTCTCGGTCGACCGTTGGGGCTTGGCCTTTGTGCGTCGCTGGGACGCCGGAAACCCAGGTGAACGTGCAGGACTGGTAATCCGATCCGGATGCTGTGCTATAGTGCCGGGCGTGAGCGAGACTGGCAGCGGGCTCGACCTCGCCGGCAAGGCCGCGGGTGGCCGCAGGCTGATTGCCATCGTCTATGCCGACATGGTCGGCTACAGCCGTTTGATAGGCCGAGATGATGCCGGCACGCTCCGCAGGCTGCGCACACTACGGCGCGCGCTGATCGACCCGGCGATCCGCGACTTCGGCGGCAGAGTGGTCCAGACCGGCGGCGATTTGCTGCTGATCGCGTTCGACAGCATCGACGGTGCGGTACGCTGCGCGGTGAAGGTGCAGCAGCAGGTACCGGTGTACGACGGCGATCAGCCTCCGGACCGCCGTATCCGCTTCCGTGTCGGGATCAACATCGGTGACGTGATCCCGGATGGCTCGGACCTGCACGGCGACGGAGTGAATGTCGCGGCGCGGCTGCAGGCCGAGTGCCCGCCGGGCGGCATCTGTGTGTCGCGCAGTGTCCGTGATCACGTGCATGGCCGGCTCGACCTGGCCTTCGAACCGATCGGCGAGCTGACGCTGAAGAACATTGGGCGCCCGGTGGAGGCGTTCGTCCTGCGACTGGATTTAGCGGTTGACACAGTGATCCGACCCAGCGGTCCCAACGCTGGCCAGGGTCGATCGCAAGGCACCCGCACGTGGCAACGACCTGCATTGTCGGCGATCGTTGTCGTGCTGATCCTCTGTATGGCCGGCGCGACAGGCTGGTGGCTGACGCGCGTTGAGAGGGAATCGCTAAGAGCGGCGACAGCCGCGACCGCCCAAGCACCTCAACCCGCCGCTGGTAGCGAAGCCGCAGCGCCGCTCGATGTCGGGTTGTCGAGCGCACCGCGCCTCTCCCTCGTTGTGCTGCCATTCGATAATCTCGGCGGCGATCCGTCCGACGATTATCTTGTCGCGGGGGTGACCGAAGATCTTGACCACGGCGCTGTCGCACATCTCGGGCACTTTCGTCATCTCCCGCGCGACCGCGTATTCGTATCGTGGCAAGGCAGAGGACTGTATCGAAGCATTGGGCGGCACCTCGGTGTGCGATATGTTGTCCCGAGGCAGCGTGCGGCGAGCCGGGCCGACGCTGCACATGAACGCCGAGCTGAGTTCGACAGAGACCGGTGCGCAGCTCTGGTCGGACAGCTTCGACCAGACGGTCGCCGACCTTGCGTTGGGCCAGGAGCAGATCGTCACTCGCATAGGTTCGGCGCTCAACATCCGCCTGACCGACATCGAAGCAGCACGCGGCCTGAAGGAACACCCAACAAACCCCGATGCGTTCGACTTAATCTTGCGGGCGCGCGCAATCATGCTGTTGCCAGAAACAAAGGACACCACGGCCCAGGCGCTCGCGCTGTTCCAACAGGCGCTCGCTCGGGATTCAAACTCTGTTTTGGCGCTGAGTGGAGCCATAATTGCAGCTTTTGGCGAATATTTCCGGAACGGTAGGTCTTATGATTTCGCGATGGATTTGGCGCTGGGATATCTCGCGCGCGCCCAGGTGCTCGATCCTAACTCAGAGGATGTTCTTGTTGCCCAGTCCTGGGTGTTGGATTTTCAAACCGAGTTGTTAGACTTTCGACATGCGTCAGCAGAGCTGGAAGCAGTGTCGCAGCGACTGATCGACCTTTACCCCAACAATTCCATTGGATATTTCCGGCTCGGGGACCTTCGGAGGACGCAACAAAAATATGACGAGGCGGCGAATTACTTCGCAAGATCGATCCAAATAAATCCGCGCAACCCTGGCATCAGAAATCTTTATTGGTACATGACCCTCTGTCGCATAGTTGCCGGCCATGATCAGGAAGGACTTGAGTGGGCAGAGAGGACCATCGGTGCAGCCGGCACTCTGCCGTCTCACCGCGAGGAAATGCTGCTCAGCATCCGCGGGCTGCGGCTAACTTCCGGTTGGGCAACATCAAGGCAGCCGAGCGGCTGGCTATGGAGCTGAATGATCGATACCCGTTCGAGACCTTGCGAGGTTTCTATTTGCTGCGCCTCATCTACCCGGTTTCCGAGACGGTTCGAGAGATATTCCGAAGCATCCAGGACGCCTTGAAGTCGGCGGGAGTTCGCGACCATCTGGACCCGGACTTGGACTTCGGTGTGTCACCCGAGAATTTTTTGCACGAAGACTTGGGAGGCAAGACGCCGACGACCGCGCCCGGGGTGAGGACAGTGGGCACGGAGCGGCTCTTAGCGATGCTAGGGAATGAGAAGCCGCTGGTGATCGATACGATGGATGGCTCAGTAGGTCCGTCGGTGCCTGGCGCGATTGGCCTTGACTTCCATGGCAACACACATGGCACATTTACTGACGCGGTGCAGCAGCGTCTTGAGTTGAAGCTGCGTGCCCTGACTGGCGGAGACATGGCGAAACCCGTCGTTGCCATGGGCTTCAATGTCGCACGCTTTGACGGCTACAATCTGGCGCCGCGCATAAGCCACGCCGGCTACACGCAGGTCTACTGGTATCGCAGTGGTCGCGAGGCGTGGGAGGTGGCGGGGCTACCTGAGGCTGAAGCTGACATTCAGGAGTTCTAGACGACAGCGCTACGCCGACTTAACCAGCCTACGCGCCTCCCCTTGAAGCCAGTCGCGGACACGGTTTGAATGCGGTCGCACCATAAATCCACAAGGGGTTGGAGATGAAGCGGCTGGTCCTGTCCGTCGCCCTGGCGGCGTTGCCCTGCGCCGTCCTGGCGCAGGAAGCCGGTGATGCCATTCGGCCGATCACGTTGCTGACCCAACCCGAAGCCGCCGCGCCGCAGGAGTACCAGGCGGCGCAGATCGTCGCCGATGCGTGGCGCAAACTCGGGCTGACGGTGAATGTTCGCCCGTTGCCGGGCCAGCAGTTCAATCAGGTGATCTGGTACGAACGCCAGCGCTGGGACACCACCACCTGGCAGATGGTCGGCCGCCCTGAACGCAGCGATCCCGACGAACTGACCTACAATCTGTTTGTCTCCGCCAACGCCGCCAACGGCTATGACTTCGTCGGCTACCACAACCCAGAGTATGACCGGCTGGCGCAGGCGCAACGCACCGAGCTCGATCTGGATAAGCGCAAGGCGCTGATCATAGAGGCGCAGGAGCTGATCAATCACGACCAGCCCTACGGGTTCGAGGTGCATCCCTACAATGTCGTCGCCTACAACAAGACGGTGTGGGATCCGAAAAGCATGGTCACCCAGGCGGGTATCGGCATCCGCAATACCTGGACATGGATCAACATCAAGCCGCTCGGTGCGCAGCACGACGTGATCCTGAACTCGGTGGCGCCACCTACCAACCTGAACCCGTTCAACATCTCCGGTCAGCAGGGTTCATGGGCGGCCGAAATCGTTTGGGACCGGCTGATGCGCGTCAACCCCGACGGGCTGCCCGAACCATGGGCGGCCGAAAAGGTTGATCGCCCCGACAACACCACGGTGAACGTGACGCTGCGCAAGGGCATGAAGTGGAGCGACGGCCAGCCGGTCACCATTCAGGATGCGGAATTCAGCCTGGTGGCGCCGAATATCGCCGACAAGTCGCCGATGTACAAGCCGTTTGTGCAGAACATCGCCAGCGTCGAGGTCACCGGCCCGGATACCCTGACCATCAAGCTGAAGCAGCCCGATGCGGCGTTCCTGGTCAGCTCGCTGTCGAAGCTCAACCTGGCACAGAAGCATGTCTGGAAGCCGATCTTCGACGACCTGATGAACAAGCCGCAGACCGCCGAAAGCATCATGGAGCAGCATCCGGTCAGTTCCGGCCCGTTCCGTATCGTGCGCGCCAGTCTGAACCAGGAGATCGTGCTGGAGGCCAACCCAGATCATTGGTCGCATCCCGAAGGTTCATCGCTGGATCATGCGCATCATGCCAAATGTCGAGGCTTCGGTGGGTGCGCTGAAGAGCGGCGAGATCAACTTCCTGTCCGACTACACCGGCGATCCGGAACTGCTGAAGGATCTCGCGAAGTCGTCGCCCGATATCGAGGTATCGGAAGCGCTCGATCTCGGCTTCAAGTTCATCGCCTACAATGAGCGGCGGCCGCCATTCGACAATCGTGGCGTTTCGACAGGCGCTGTCGGCGGTGATCGACCGCAAGCTGCTGGCCGAGGACGCATGGGGCGGCGCGGCGGAACCATCCAATTCGTGGATATCGCCGGCGCTCGCGGTTTGGCATGACAAGGGGATCGTCGATCGCGTGCCAGGCGGCAACCTTGCGGCGGCGCAGAAGATCCTGAAGGACGCCGGCTTCGTGGTGGTGGGCGGCGCGCTGCACTATCCGAAGGGAGAGAAGGAAACCACGGCGGCGTATCAATGAGGGGTGTGAGGGAACGGGCAGAAGTCATCCCCCCTCCCCTCGCGGGAGGGGGTTAGGGGGAGGGGGCCGATTCGCCCCATTCCGCAGCGTAGCGCGCCCTCCCCCCAACCCCCTCCCGCAAGGGGAGGGGAGGTCTGTGGTTCTGCGCCTTCCAAAACCGTGACGCGGCTGATCGCGGAGCGTATTGGCCATCTGATCCTGGTGCTGTGGATCGTCACAACGCTGACCTTTCTGCTGTTCCGCCTGATGCCGGGCGATCCGACACTCAACTTCCTCTCGCCCACCTTCACCGACGAAACCCGCGCCGCGCTGCTGCAAAGCTTCGGGCTGGATAAGCCGCTGTGGCTGCAATATCTGATCTATCTCGGCCAGCTTCTGCATGGCGATTTCGGCAGGTCCTTCCTGCAGAACGAGCCGGTGGCGCGGATCCTGTGGGCCGCGCTGCCCAATACCGTTATCCTGACGCTGGTCTCGCTCTGTCTCGCCTACGCCTTCGGCATCGTCGCCGGCGCGTTCCTCGCCTTTCGCCGCGGTAGTCTCGTCGAGGCAGCCGCGATCCCCACCGCGCTCGCGACCCGCGCCGCACCCGATTTCTGGCTTGGCATGCTGGTGCTGGCGCTGTTTGCCTTCCAACTCGGCTGGTTCCCGACCGGCGGTGCGGTCAGTCCCGGCGCCAGCATGGGATCGCTGGGGGAACGCCTGCTGTCCGGGGACTTCTGGTGGCACCTCTGTCTGCCTGCGCTGACCCTGACATTGTTCCTGCAAGGTCTGCCGCTGCTGCTGATGCGCGCCACCATGCTGGAGGTGATGAACGACGAGTTCGTCGTCATGGCGCGCATGAAGGGACTGTCGCGCTGGTCGATCGTGATGCGCCACGCCGCGCGCAATGCGTTGCTGCCGGTGGTTACTGCCTTCGCACTCGGTCTCGGCGCCAGCATCGGCAGCAACGTGGTCATCGAGACGGTGTTCGCATGGCCCGGCATCGGCCGCGTGCTGGTGCAGGCGGTGCAGGGCGCCGACTATCCTCTGGCGCAAGGCGCGTTCATCCTGATCGCCTTTGTGCTGGTGCTGATGAACACGGTGGCCGATCTGACCTATGCACTGCTCGATCCGAGGGTCTCGGTCGGTGCGCGCCGCTAGCATTGTCATCCGCCATCTGCGCAATGAGCCGTTCGCGGCCGTGGGGGCCGCAATCTATGCGGTGATCCTGTTCGCCGCGTTGTTCGCCGCGGAACTCGCGCCGTATGACCCGCGCGCCATGCTGCGCGAGGGTCGCCGCATTGCCCGTTACTTGCCGATCTCCAGCGCGCATTGGCTGGGGACGACGGCGGGCGGCCACGATGTGCTGAGCCAGCTTATCTACGGTTCGCGCGCGGCCCTGGAAGTCGGGCTGACCGCCGCCTTGGCGGTGGTGGCGATCGGCACGTTGCTCGGGCTGCTGGCGGGCTACCTGGGCGGCTGGGTGGACAAGCTGGTGACACGCGTCGCGGACATCGCTCTGGGATTGCCATTCCTGCCATTCATGCTGGTGCTCGCCGCGCTGACCACACCGGGCAAGCGCGTGGTGATCGCGACGGTGGCGCTGCTGCTGTGGCCCAACACCGCGCGCGTGATCCGTGCGCAGGTGCTGTCGCTGCGCGAGCGCGCCTGGGTAGAGGCGGCGCGCGTCACCGGCTGTTCCACGGCGCGGATCATGTTCGTGCATGTGCTGCCGCAGGTGCTGCCGCTTGCCGCGCTGTACGGGTCAGTGGCCATCGGCTGGGCGATCCTGGCCGAGGCGGCGGCGAGCTTCCTGGGTTTCGGCGATCCGAACGGGATCAGTTGGGGGGTCATGCTGCAGGACGCCTACGCCAACCAGGCGTTGGGTCGTGGTGCGTGGAACTGGTTTACGCCGCCAGGCGCGGCGATCGTGCTGATGGTGCTGGCCGGCTTTCCTGATCTCGCGCGGCTCGGAGAAGCTGCTGTTTCCGAAATTGGCGGACCAGTGACATGCGCTGCTGTCGGTCCGCGACCTCGCAGGTGCACTACATCGACCAGCGGCGGCATCGTCCGCGCGGTGGATGGGGTCGATCTCGACGTGCCTGCCGGCAGCATTGTCGGCCTGGTCGGCGAGAGCGGGTGCGGCAAGTCCACGCTTGCCCGCGCGCTGATGGGTGTGCTGCCCGGCACCGGCCGTATCGTCGGCGGCAGCATCGTGTTCGAAGGGCGCGAACTGACCGCGCTTCCGAACCCGAACGGCGCGCGCTGCGATGGCGACGCATGTCGTTCGTGCCCCAGACCGCGATGAATGCGCTCGACCCGGTGCAGCGTCTCGGCGCGCAGATGCGCGAAGTGCTGTGCGAGCGCGGCGGCCTGTCGCGCGCTGCAGCACGGTACGCGTTCCGAAGAGCTGATGCGGCTGGTCGGCCTTGAACCGCGACGCCTGGCTGACTACCCGCACCAGTTCAGTGGCGGCATGCGCCAGCGGGCCTCGATCGCGCTGGCGCTGGCACTGGAACCAGCGCTGGTGATCGCTGATGAGCCGGTGACCGCGCTCGACGTGATCGTGCAGCGCCAGGTGCTGGACCAGCTTCGCGCGCTGCAACGATCGGCTGAACCTCGCGATGATCCTGGTGACGCATGACATGGCCGTGGTCGCCTATGCCTGCGACCGCGCGGCGGTGATGTATGCCGGCAAGCTCGTGGAGTCCGGACCGGTCGCGGCGGTGCTCGAGGCGCCGTATCACCCCTACACGATGGGCCTCACGCATGCCTTTCCCGACATGCACGGCGAGCCAGGCCGCGTTCGTGCCGATCGAGGGCACGCCACCCTCCCTGCTCGACCCGCCCGCCGGCTGTCGCTTTGCCGATCGCTGTCCGTTTGCGATAGCACGCTGCCGCAGCGAACCGCCGCCGCTTGTCGCGGTCGCGGACGATCATCTGACCGCCTGCTGGCGCAGCGAAGAGGCCGCCGCGCTGCGTCTGGCGGCTTCGCAACCGGCGACCTGGCTGTCATGACCGCCGTTATCGAGGCGGAAGGGCTCGAGCAAGACGTTCCATCTGCGCCGGCACGCCGTACGTGCGGTGCGGGGCGTAAGCCTGATCGTGCGCGCCGGCGAGGCGCTTGGCATCGTCGGCGAATCGGGCTGCGGCAAGACCACGACCGCGCGACTGCTGCTGCGCCTGGAGGAGCCCACTGGCGGCGTGGTGCGGTTCCTAGGGAAGACATCACCGCCCGGCGCGGCCACGCTCTGTTGCGTTCCGTGCCCGCGCGCAGCTTGTGTTCCAGAACCCGTTCGACGCGCTGAACCCGCGCTTCACCATCCGTCGCGCGCTTACCGAGCCGCTGCGCAACTTCGGTGTCCCGCGCGGCGAGCACGCCGATCGCATCGACGCTGTCATGCGTCGCGTTCGCCTGTTGCCGGCGCATGCCTGGCTGGATCGCCACCCGCATGAACTCTCGGGCGGACAGTTGCAGCGCGTGGTGCTTGCGCGCGCGCTGCTGCCGCAGCCGACGACTGATCGTGGCCGACGAACCGGTATCGATGCTGGACGTCTCGGTGCGCGCCGGAATTCTGAACCTGCTGCGTGCCGCGCGCGACGAGCTGGGACTGGCCGCG
This sequence comes from uncultured Alphaproteobacteria bacterium, assembly GCA_963758595.1. Lineage (GTDB taxonomy): Bacteria > Pseudomonadota > Alphaproteobacteria > Acetobacterales > Acetobacteraceae > JAMXLO01. The sequence continues at coordinate 127,365 of CAVWWB010000010.1, read as the reverse complement.
ATCTACATCAGCCACGACCTGGCGCTGATCCGCTATGTCTGCGAGCGCACGCTGGTGATGTATCTCGGGCGCGTGGTGGAGGAAGGCCCGACCGCCGAGCTGATTGCCGCGCCGCTGCATCCGTATACACGGGCGCTGGTGGCCGCGGTGCCGGTACCGCGCACGCAGCAGGATCGCGGTCCGCTGCCCATTCGTGGCAGCCTGAGCGAAATCGCCGGACAGCAGACGCAGGCTGCGCGTTCCGGGCGCGCTGTCCGCACGCGTTCAACCGGTGTGAGGTCGAGACGCCGGCGACTGCGTACAGTTGCCGATGGCCGCCGCGTCGCTTGCCATATGCACGATTGAGGCTCACTGGAGAGGTTCGGTGCCACTCGCAGCCATGTTGTTTCACCACGGAGATCACAGAGGACACGGAGAAAGCAATCATGGCCCTTCGCGCGAACTGTTGTGTGGACACCGCGAAGCGCCAAAGCCCTTCTCCGGGTAACTCTGTGTTCTCCGAGTTCTCCGTGTTAAAAAGCCGACCCGCGAACCCCACCGGCCGAATCCGAGCATGAAAATCACAGAAATCCGCGCCCATCCAATGTCCGTGCCCTATGCGCAGCCGCGCTGGACCGCGCACGAACGGATGGAGCGCGATCAAGTCGTGCTGGTCGAAGTGCGCACCGACCAGGACGTGGTCGGCTTCGGCGAGATCGCCGGCGGGCCGCAGAAGCTGATCTGCGAGCTGATCGCCACCTTCGGCCACGTGATCGCCGGGATGGACCCGCTCGGTCACACCGAGATCTGGCAGAAGCTGTTCTCGCTGACCTCGCCGCGCCCGGGCGGAATTGGCGGATGGGACGGCATGCCGGCACCGTTGCCGCGCAACCAGCGGCCGCAGATCATGGCGGCTATCGGCGGCATCGACATCGCGTTATGGGACCTGAAGGGGAAGGCGGTAGGGCTGCCGGTATTCCGGCTGCTCGGCGGCACGCGCACCGAGGTGTTCACCTATGCCACGGGCGGCTACTACCTGGAAGGCGAGCAGCCGGAGGCCTGTGCCGAGCAGTATGCGCGCTTTGTCGCTGATGGCTACCGGGCGGTGAAGCTGAAGACCGGCGCGCTGTCGCTGGCCGACGAACTAAAGCGCGTAAAAGCGGTGCGCGAGGCGATCGGGCCAGACGTGGGGCTGATGCTCGACATGAACGCGCCGTACGATGTCGCCGGCTGCATCCGCTTCGCCGAGGCGATGGCGCCGTACGACATCCTGTGGCTGGAAGAGCCGCTGCACTGGTATTTGCAGCCGGCCGATTATGTGCGGCTCGCGGCGGCGTCGCCGATCTCGCTGGCGCACGGCGAGCGCGAATGGCACCGCTACACCGTGCGCGACTTCATCGACAGTGGCGCCATCCGCTATGTGCAGTTCGATTCGACGCGCGCGGCCGGCTTCACCGAGTCGCTGCGCATTGCCCATTACGCTGAGCAGAAGGGTGTGGTGATCGCACCCCATTCGGCACTGCATATCCATGCGCATCTGGCATCGGCGTTCGGCGACGCGGCATTCGGGGCCGAGTCGATCGGCGACCCCGCCCGCCATCCCGATCCATCACCACGTCCATCGCGGCGGCGCCGTGGTGAAGAACGGCATGGCGCACCTGAGCGAGGCTCCGGGTTTCGGCATGGACATCGATTGGACGTGGGTGGAGCGGTATCGATCCCCGTAGTTTATGCGAAGGCTGCTTGCCCGCGGGTCAACGGGGTCAGCGGCCACCTACCGTGCCGGGTGGAATCCCGACGAGCCGTTCGTACAACACGGGATCGGTAGCGCCCTCGGTATTGAAAACGAGAATCCGGCTGGAACCGTCTAGGCCAAGGGTCTCCCGCGCCGCGAGATCGCCCGCCGCCAACAAACACCCGGCGAGGCCGGCGACGCCGGACTCCCCACCCACAATTCCGTACTCGGCGAGCAGTCGCATACAGGCGATCGCAGCTTCATCGGGGATTGCCATGAAGGCGCGGGCCGCGCGATCTAATTCCTGCCAGGCGACGATGCTCGGCTCGCCACAGGCAAGACCCGCCATGACCGTGTCGAGCTTGCCTGGGACTGCCGCTGGCTGACCCAATTCGGCGCTCGCCAGCAGGCAGGCGGCCTGATCGGGTTCCACGACGACCAGCACAGGCGCCGGATGGAAACGCTCGCGCATCTGCACCGAGACGGCTGCGGCCACACCACCAACGCCGCCCTGGATGAAAACATGCGTCGGTGGTTCGCCCTGTCACTGATCCGCCGCCTCGTCCGCCATGACGCGATAGCCTTGCATGATGTGCCGCGGCACCTCGGTATAGCCACTCCAGGAGGTGTCGGAGACCAGGAACCATCCGTTGTCCTGCGCCCGACGCGCTGCCTCCCGCACCGCGTCATCGTAACTGCCCGCGACGCGGTGCACATACGCCCCGTAGGCCGCGATCGCATCGACCCGTTGCTGACTCACGCGCTCCATGCACGAAGATCACGCAGCCGCAGTGAAAGCGCTGTGCGCCCCAGGCAACGGCCCTGCCATGGTTTCCGTCCGTCGCGCAGGCGACGACCGTCGATTCGATGGCAGCATGGTACTCGCCGCTTGCCAGCTCGGTTGACCGCGCCGCCGCCGCGACGCCCCTCCGCGCCAGTTCTGCCGACAGCACTTCGGCCACCGCATAGGCGCCGCCCAGCGGCTTGAAGCTGCCCAGCCCGAACCGCCCGGCTTCATCCTTCATCCGGATGCACGCCACCCGAGAGCCTTCCGCCAGGGCGGACAACTCCCGTAACGGCGTCGGAGCATAGTCGCGCCAAGTAGTGATCTCTTTCCTGGCGTGCAGAAAGCCCTGGTTCGAAGGGTCCCCACCCAAGCCTCGCCAAAGCGCGGATTGGCAAGCAGGCGAAACGGCATCGAACCGAGGATTAGGAAACGCTGGACCGCTTCAAGGCGTGCTGCAATCGGCAGGACTTGCCTTCCTGCCCCCGCTGCGCGACGCTTGACGCCTTGAGAGCCAGTCCAGATCAATCAGAGCGAGGGATGCTGTGAACGACACAGTCGTGACCGATTCGGTAAAGCGCTTCAAGTGGGTTGGAACCCGGCCGATCCGTCCGGATGGCGTTCCCAAGGTGACCGGCAAGGCGCTGTACGGCGGCGGACTACAAAGTGCCCGGTATGCTGTACGGCAAGATCCTGCGGTCGCCGCACGCGCATGCCCGCATAAAGTCGATCGACACCTCGGCTGCCGAAAAGCTGCCTGGCGTCAAGGCCGTGATCACCGCGAAGGACCTGCCGGACCAGAAGTTCGACTATATCGGCCCCGAGCGCGTCGCGCAGAACTTCTGGCATATCACCCGCAACATCATGGCGCGCGAGAAGGCGCTGTATGAGGGGCACGCGATTGCTGCCGTCGCCGCGATCAGCACCTCTATCGCCGAAGAGGCGGCATCGCTGATCAAGGTGGATTACGAAGTGCTGCCGCATGTCATCGACGTCGACGATGCGATGCAAGAAGACGCGCCGCTGCTGTTCGAGGACATGATCACCCGCGGCATCGAACCGGCGCCGACCAAGCCGTCCAACATCTCGAAGCGGCTGGAATTCAAGCTCGGCGATGTCGATGCAGGGTTCAAGCAGGCCGACGTGGTGATCGAGAAGGAATTCAAGACCGCCGCGGTGCACCAGGCCTATATCGAGCCGCACGCCTGCGTCGCCCGTTGCGACGCCGATGGCCAGACCGAAATCTGGTCGTCCTCGCAGGGCCACTTCCAGATGCGCGCACTGACCGCGGCGATCCTGAAGAAGCCGGTGGGCGACATCCGCGTCTATCCGGCAGAGATCGGCGGCGGCTTCGGCGGTAAGACGGTGACCTATCTGGAGCCGATCGCCACGATGCTGTCGATGAAGTCAGGCAGCCCGGTGCGGCTGATGATGAGCCGCGAGGACGTGTTCCGCGCCACCGGCCCCACTTCGGGTTCGTCGATGTGGGTGAAGATCGGCGTCACCAAGGACGGCAAGATCGTCGCAGCCGACGGCATCTTCAAATTCCAGTCGGGCGCCTTCCCTGGCTCGCCAGTGATGAACGGCTGCCTGTGCGCATTCGCGCCCTACGACATCCCCAATCAGCGGTCGGTGGGCTACGACGTGGTGAGCAACCGTCCGAAGGCGGCCGCCTATCGCGCACCTGGCTCGCCGATTTCGGCCTTCGCGGTGGAAAGCGTGCTGGACATGTGCGCGCAGCGAGATCGGCATGGACCCGCTGGAGCTGCGGCATAAGAACGCCTGCCGCATTGGCACACCGACGATTTCCGGGCCGAAGCACGCGCATGAAGGGTACGTGCAGACGCTGGAAGCGCTGATGAACCACCCGGCCTACAAGGTGAAGCTCGGGCCGAACCAGGGGCGCGGCGTCGCCTCAGGCTATTGGTTCAACGGCGGCGGTGATTCGAGCGCAACCGTGCAGGTGAACGTCGACGGCACTGTGCTGGTGGCGACCGGTAGCCCGGATATCGGTGGCTCGCGCGCATCGATGGCACTGATGGCGGCAGAGACGCTGGGCGTGGACTACAGCCAGGTGCGTGCCATCGTGGCGGACACCGGCTCCATCGGTTACACCCACGTGACCGGCGGCTCGCGCGTGACCTTCGCCTCCGGCATGGCGGTGGTGAATGCCACCAAATCGGTGGTCAAGGACCTGTGCAAGCGCGCCGCGATCATCTGGGACGTGGACCCGGATGGGGTGATCTGGGAGGACGGGTTCGCCAAACCGGCGGGCTCCAACGTCGGCGAGTTCGAGCCGTTGTCGCTAAAGGCGCTGGCAGCGAAGTCAGCCGCGACCGGGGGGCCCATCACCGCGGCGGCGAGCGTGAATGCCGGCGGCCAGGCGCCCGGCTTCTCGACCCAGTTCTGCGATGTGGAAGTGGACCCGGAGACCGGCAAGGTCACCATCCTGCGCTTCGTCGCTGCGCAGGATGTGGGCAAGGCGATCCATCCCAGCTACGTCGAGGGCCAGATTCAGGGCGGCGTGGTGCAGGGCATCGGCTGGGCGCTGAACGAGGAGTACATCTACAACGCCAAGGGCCAGCTCGATAACCCGGGCTTCCTCGACTACCGCTGCCCGGTTGCCTCTGACCTGCCGATGATCGAGGCGATCATGGTCGAGGTACCGAATCCGGCGCATCCGTACGGCGCGAAGGGCGTGGGCGAGGTGAATATCTGTCCGCCCATGGCGGCGATCGCCAACGCGATTGCTGATGCGACCGGCGTGCGGATGACCGAGCTGCCGATGTCGCCGCCCAAGGTGCTGGAGGCGCTCGACGCCAAAGGCGCTTGATCATGAGTGAGACGCTCGCGCGGGTCGTGTTCACCACCGGCTTCTCACGCCGCTACACCGGCGGCGTGACGGAGTTCGCGGTGGCGGCCAAGACTTTGCGCGGCGTCATCCGCGAGATGGACAAGAAGTTTCCCGGCCTGGCGGAGACGCTGGAGGAGGAAACCACGGTCGCGATCGACGGCGAGCTGTACGAGATCGACTTCCTCCGCCCCATCAAACCCGGGGCGGAGGTGTTCTTCGTTCCGAAGATCGAGGGCGGATAGCCGCTCAGGATCCTGGTCCGTGGCGCTGGGATAGCTCCGCGCTGAGATGCGACCTGCTTGGGTGATGGAGAAATTGCAGCCCAGGCTGCAGCAGCGAATCAGTCGGGATGGAGATCGTTGCGGGTGAACCATCGGGATTGGACAAGGTCACCGCCGCTGACCCTCCGTTCACCGTAACGACCGTCGTGCCGTCTGCCTGTGGCGGCGTTATCATGAACTCACCCGGCACCGCCGCCTGCGTGACGAAGTTCTCGGTTAGCTGGTCGCCCTGCTGGATCGAACCGCGCAGCAGAATGGTGCCGTCCAGTGTCGGCGTGAGTTGCTCGACGTAGGTGGCCATGCGGACCCCGGTGCTCTGATCCACTGACATTGCTCCCGATACGAGGGTGCCGGTCGCCAGGACGACGTCGTTTGCCGTGTTGCCGGAGAACGCCACGCCATTCTGGACGGTCGAGCTTGCGGTCCCGGCGTCGTTCTTCGGGTCAGCCCACAGCGTGACATTCATGGTATTGAATGTTTCCGCGACCCCCGGCGAGGGATTGTTCACTCCGGACGCCGTGATCGTCAGATAGAGCCCATAGTTCTGGTCGAACCCCGGTGGCATGACCGGCTGACCATTGTCCGACAGTCCCGTGACCGGCATCAGCCATTGTAAGTCGAACGAGCTGTTGGGATGGTTGACGGCATGCAGGTAGGTTGTCGTGTCGAGTGTATCGACCGCCGTGAACAGCGAATGCATAGTTTCCTCCCCTCGCGAGTAGTTAATTATGACCTGTCCATTGAGATTTCGCGCCAACTGACGCGACCGCCAAAGATGCGATGTGAACATCCCGAAGATCAAGGGCGCATAGTGGCTCAGGGTCCTGGTCTGTGGCGCTGAGATACCTACGCGCTGTGATGGGACCTGCTTGGGTGATGGAGAAATTGCAGCGCAGGCTGCAGCAGCGAATCAGTCGCGATGGAGATCGTTGCGGGTGAACCATCGGCATTTGAAAAAGTCACTGTCGCTGCCCCACCGTTCACCAGATCGACGCTCGGGCCAACTGGCGTCGTGAATTCACCGGGCTGGGTGGTGAAGTTTTCGGTTACCTGCTCTCCCGGCTTGATCGATCCGTCCAGCAAGATTGTCCCATCCAAGGTCGGGGTCAGTGTCTCAACGTCAGTGGCGGTGCGGATTCCGGTGTTCGGGTCGACCGACATCATGCCCGACACCATAGTGCCGGTCGCCAGGACGATGTCGTTGGACGTGGGACCGGAAAAGGAAGCGCCATTCGCGACGGTGGAGCTTGCTGTTCCTGCATCGTTTTTTGGGTCAGCCCACAGCGTGACATCGATGCTGGTGAATTGCGTAGCTATGGGCGTCGGTGTGGTCTGGCCGAGGATGCCGGACGCATCGATCGTCAGATAGAGGCCGTAGTTATTGTCGAGGCCCGGCGGCGTGACTGGCTGGCCGTTGTCCTGCAAATCCGTCACCGGCATCAGCCATTGGAGGGCGAACGAATTGTTGGGAGAGATGACTGAGTGTAGGTAAGACGAGGTGTCGAGTGTATCGACCGTCGTGAACAGCGAGTGCATTGGTTTCCCCCATCTCGGACGCGTCGATGGAAGATCGATGCCAAGCCTGTCAGTCACCAGAAATCCGATGCGAAATCTGATAAACTTACCGGAAATCACCCTAAAGATTGTATCGCTGCGCATCGGAGCTGCTCTTGCCGGAAGGCAATCGCGCCGATACTCTGAAGAGAAATCAGCCGATTAACGGCGTTCCTCCGGGCTGATCCTCACTTGGGATGAACTTTGTGGGGGGTAGCATGGACGCGTTTGCCAAGCCGCCGACATGCAGGTTCAACGACTTCCTGTTGGATCGGCAAGCCCGAGCACTCCACCGTCTGAACAACAGCGGCGAACGCACAGCGGTTCCTGTCGGCTCCCGCGCTTTCGAGATGCTTTGCATTTTAATCGATCGACGTGGAGAGTTCGTCTCCAGACGGGAGATCATGGCAGCGGTCTGGCCGAACGCGGCGGTCGAGGAGAGCAATCTCACGGTCCAGATGGCGGCGCTGCGACGCGTACTGGACGCAGGGAGCGCGAAAGAAAGCTGCATTCAGACGGTACCCTGGGAGAGGTTACCGCTTCGCTCCTTCGGTAACGCCATTGCCCCAGCAACGCGCGGACCCGGCGCTTGCGGCGCCTCGCCTCTCGATCGTCGTGCTGTCGTTTGAAAACCTGAGCGGCGACGCAGGTGATGATTGCCTTGCAGAGGCGATCACGGATGATCTGGCCAGCGACCTCACGCTTGTTCCCGATATGTTGGTCACCGCGCGCGAGGCCGCCTGCGGGTATCGCGGCCAGCCCCTGGATCTGCGGGCGATAGGCCAGGAATTGCGCGTTCGCTATGCACTCAAGGGTTCTGTTCGACGCATCGGATCAGCGGCGCTTCGCGTCAATGTTCAACTGATTTCCGCCGAAACCGGCGCGCTCCTTTGGTCCGATCGGTTTAGTGAGGAGAGCAAGGAACAGGCAGGGCAGGAAGAGATTGTAAGGCAGATCAGAGACGAACTCGGCGCCAGGCTGATCGACATAGAGAATGCGCGAAGTCTCCGCGAGCGGCCGACCAACCCGGACGCATTTGATTTCGTTCTGCGCGCACGCTCCATTCAGAACCTGCCTCCCAGTCTGCAGCGGAACAACGAAGTGGTGGCGCTGCTGGAGCGGGCCCTCGTGCTTGACCCGTCTTCAGTCTATGCTTTGACCTTCATCGCTTTTCACCTATCGTACCACGCCGCGCTCGATGTCGGCTGGCAGAATTTCGATTGCATGCAGCGGACAGAGCGTCTGGTGACGCGCGCGCGTCAGATCGCACCTGATTCGCCGGTGGTTCTCAATACGTACGTCTCATGGCTGAACAAGGGCCGCCGTTGCGCGGAAGCGATCGAGATCTGCGAGCGGGCCATTCAGATGTATCCGAACCGGATACGCGACATGATGAATATTTACCATGTGCTTGGCCGGTGTAAAACCTGGATGGGGTGTGTAGAGACGGGCCTGGAGCTAGAAAAGCAAGTGGATCGGCTCAACCGGCGCCACCCATGGCGGTTCAACCGCTATCGCCAAATCGGGTGGTATTCGCTGTTGCTGGGCAGGGACCTGGACGCAATAGAAAACCTCGAGCATTCGTTAGCGATAAATCCGGAGGACGATGGCACCCTGCATTGGCATTATCGTAGGCTTGCCGCGGCCTACGGCCGAACCGGCAACCTCGAACAGGCGCAGCAATACCTTGGCAGGGCAAACCGGCTTTGGCCGTACGACACGGTTCGCGGTCGTGCTCCCGAACTGCTGGTGAGCCCAGTTTATGTGGAGCAGTACAGGCGGTTCCAGCACGCCCTGTGCCTAGCAGGTCTGCGCGACCACGCCGACGAGGACGCGGATTTCGGCGTACCCGCGGAGGCCACACTGCGTAGCGAACTGGCCGGTCTCACACCGATGGAAGTGCCGGGAGTGACGACAATCCACACATCGGAGCTTGTCGAACTACTTGCACGCGTCCGGCCGATCGTGATCGACACCATGACCTACACATGGGGTCAGTCGCTTCCAGGAGCGGTCGGTCTAAAATACGCCGGTCTGGGTGGCAATCTCGCGGATGAGGCACAGGATCGGCTGCGCAGCAAGATGTGCGAACTGACCGAGGGTGGTCTCGATAGGCCAATTGTCGCTATGGGTTGGAACGCGGAACGCTTCGATGGCCGCAACCTTGCCCTGCGTCTCGCCGCTTTGGGCTACACCCAGGTCTACTGGTACCGGGGCGGTCGGGAAGCCTGGGAGGTGAATGGGCTGCCGGAGACATGCCTCGAGGTGCAGCAGTGGTAGCTGCTTAGAAGATAGGGATCCGCTGCTGCTGACAATCTGAGCGTCCCCACCGAACTTGCGACTGAAAGGCCCCCCTCGGCCTCAGGCCGCTTCCTCATCCTGTGGGCGATTGCCGATCGAGCAGCGGATCCGTCTCACGGCCAGCCGGGATTCTGCTCCTGCACGGCGGCGTGATCATCATACCCTAGAGCTGACACGCTGATACACCCGCGAACGCCCGCTCCAGCGGGATGGTGACTTGGCAGGCACCACCCGACAGCGCACAGATCAGAAATGAAAGAAACACCGGCACGGCACGATGATCAGCCAGGTTGGCAACATGGCACTGTGAGCTGGGTAACAGCGATGTCACGATCGCTCGCTGACGCACCGATTTGACCCGGCGCGACCCGCTCTGCAACGCTCTCGTCAAGCCGCGCAGACCGGCCCGCCCCAGGAGGAAACGTAATGGCCCAGACAATCGAGGGCTTCGTCGGCACGTCGCTCGACAATGCCCGCATGGGCCCGATCCATTGGCGCGTGTTCGCGCTGATTTCCGCCGGCTATTTCTTCGACGTCTGCGACTACGTCATTCTCGGCGCGCTGATCCCCGACATGGTGCGCAGTGGCTTTGCGACCCCGGCACAGATCGCCACTGTCGGCAGCGCCACATTGCTCGGTCTGTTCGTCGGCGCCCTGGCACAAGGCGAGTTCACTGACCGCTTCGGCCGCAAGACGGTATACCAGTTCAATCTGCTGCTGTACGGTGTCGCCACCATCGCTGCGGCGTTCTCGCCGAACTATCTCTGGCTCGCCGCGCTGCGCTTCATCGCCGGGATCGGCCTGGGCGCCGAGCAGCCGCTGTGCTTTGCCTACGCTGGCGAGTATGCCCCAAAGAACATCCGCGGCCGTTTCATCGCCGGCGTGCAGATGATCGGCGGTGCGTGGTCGTGGCCGCTGTCCACCCTGTTCGCGCTCGCCTTGCGCGGCACTCTCGGCTGGCGCGGCATCTGGATCGTCATCGGCGCCTGCGCGCTGGTCGTGTTCCTGTTTCGCTTCTCTCTGCCGGAATCGCCACGCTGGCTGGCGACGCACGGCCAAGGCGAGCGTGCCCTCGACCTGCTGCGCCGCATGGGGATCAGCGGCCCGCGCGAGGCACTTACCAAGGATGCCGCCAGCGACACCCACAGCGATCCGATCGGCGTGGTCTTCCGGCTGTACCGCGGGCGCGTCATCGCCGGCATGATCTGCTTCGTCGCGTTCTTCGGAGTAGCACTCGGCCTCGGCACATGGCTGCCGAACATGATGGCCGACCGCGGCATGACGATCACCAAGTCGCTCACCTACACCTTTGGCATGACCTTGGCGTTCCCCTGCGCCAGCCTGTGCATGATGTACACGCTTGAGCGGTTCGGACGGAAGCCGACGTCGATCGTGTCCTTCATCCTCGCCGGTGCATTTGCGGTCGGTTTCGTCAATGCGAGCAGCGACGCGATGCTGCTGGCGGTCGGATTCTGCATGATCTTCTTCATCCAGCTCGCCGGCAATTCGATGCAGATTTTCGCCTCGGAGGTGTTCCCAACCAACGCGCGCGCGTCCGGCTTCGGCTTGGCTCAGGCCGCTGGCCGCCTCGGTGCCGCCTTCATCATCCCGGCGATCCTGTGGATCCAGACCGGTTACGGGACCGGCGCCGTCTTCGTCTTCATCGCGGCAGCGCTGGTCGTGGCGGCGTTCACTGTGAAGCTGCTCGGTCCGGAGCCGCGAGGCGTGCCGCTCGACGAACTCGCACCGCCGACGGGATGATGCAGGTCCTCGGCTGTATCTACGTCGTGCAGCGTGCGCAGCAGCGCGATACGACGGTCCTTGAAGTTGGCCAGTGTATCAGCGAGCGCATGCCGGGTATACCAACGCGCCTGGGCAAATAGTCCAGCCTCGGTGCAGGGGCCTATCGCATGAACCAGACACCTCAACGCCGGCCTTACGTCAGGCGCTCCGCATCCTTCGCCGCTGGCGCCGCCTCGCCGGTTCAGGTGCTGGAGGAATGCCTGGCCGAGATCGAGCGGCGTGAAGCTGAGGTCGGCGCTTTCACCGTAATCGACGCCACCGCCGCCCACGCCGCGGCGGTCGCATCGGCGGCACGCTGGCGGGCGGGCACGCCACTTTCGGCGATCGATGGCATGTCGGTCGGCGTGAAGGACATGATCGATACCGCCGACATGGTCACGGGCATGGGTTCTCCGCTGTTCGATGGCTACCGCCCCCAATTCGATGCTGCCAGCGTGCAGGGACTGCGCGAAGTCAGGCGCGGTCATCGTTGGCAAGACCGTCACCACCGAATTCGCCTCCTCCCACCCGAGAGGGACCCGCAACCCCTGGGACCCGACACGCACCCCGGGCGGCAGCAGCAGCGGATCGGCCGCGGCTGTCGGCTGCGGGATGCTGTGTGGTGGCCTCGGTACGCAGGTCGTCGGCTCCATCCTGCGGCCCGCCGGCTTTTGCGGGGCGTATGGGTTCAAGCCCTCGCTGGGCGGGATCAACCGCGGCGGCAGCCTGGACTACCTGAGCCAGAGCGTCAGCGGGACGATAGCCGCGAGTCTGGCGGACGCCTGGGCGATGGCCCGCGCGATTGCCGAGCGCGTGGGCGGCGACCCGGGCTATCCCGGCTTGACGGGACCGCTGACCCTGCCGCCATCCCGGCGGCCGGCGCGGCTTGCGCTGCTGCGCACCGTCGGATGGCCGATCCTGGCCGCACCCGCGCACGCCTCGCTGGACGCGGCAGTGGACCGGCTGCGCGCTGCCGGAGTGACCGTCTTGATGCCGGAGGAATGCCCCACGCTTGCCGCGGTGGAAGCCGCTACCGCTGAGGCGCTGCAGATCACGACGGGGATCAACGCCTGGGAGTGGCGCTGGCCGCTGGGCAGCTTCGTGACGCGCGATGTATCGGTTCTGAGCCCCGCTTCGCTGGAGCGGAACGCGCGATCAAACGCGATGACTCAAGCTGAATATACGGCGCTGCTGGCCAGGCGCGACGCGGCGCGCACAATCTACGCCGTACTGGCCAGAGAAGTGGATGCAGTCATCAGCGTCACCGCACCAGGTGCGGCGCCGGTCGGGCTGGACACCACCGGCAACCCGATCTTCGTCGTGCCCGGTTCCATGCTCGGTGCCCCGGGGGTCAGCCTGCCGGTGCTGGACGATGGCGGCCTGCCACTCGGGCTGCAGGTGCTGGGTTTCCCGCAGGGCGATGCGGACCTGTTCGCGGTAGCAGGCTGGATTGAAGGTGCGCTGCTCGAAAATAGTGGGCCGCGAATGCATCCTGGCTAATTCGCAGAGGCTGGGCGCGGCGACGCAGCAACCCCGATGCTTCCAGACCGAAGGCTGCTCTTTTTGCGCCTATCGCGACAAGTGGTGATAGGGCTCGGCAACAGCCGACGCTTCGTATCGGGGCCGCGAATAAAAGGCGATCGAGTTGGGCGCGAAATTCCGCACGACTTCAAGCGCCAGGTTTCGACGTTATCGTTGATCCGCAATGACCGGCGCTCCTCCCGAGAAAACAGGTTCGCTACCTGCGTACGACGGTGTACTGCCGGGATCTAAAGCTGCTAGCGAGGACACGCGAATGACACCCAGTGAAGAATGGGGCCTGAAGGGAAAGGTAGCAATCGTCACCGGTGGCGGGGCGATGGATGACGGCATTGGCAATGGTCGAGCGGCGGCTATCGTGCTGGCGCGCGCCGGCACCAAGGTCCTGGTTGTCGATCGGGAACTAACCCGCGCCGAGCGCACAGTCTCCATGATCGCTGCTGAAGGCGGAGAATCTGTCGCAACCTCCTACGACGTGACCAGCTCTATGCAATGCGCGGCCATGGTTGACGATGCCGTGTCCCGGTGGGGGCGGCTGGACTGCGTGGATAATAACGTCGGTATCGGCAGCAAAGGAACTGTTGTCGAGGAGACCGAGCAAAACTGGGCTCGTGTGATGAATGTAAACGTCGACGCCATGTTCCTTGTGTGCAAGCACGCAATCCCGGCGATGATTCGCACCGCAGGAGGCGGGGCGATAGTCAATGTCTCTTCTATTTCGGCTCTACGCCCTCGTGGTCTCACTGCTTACACGGTCTCCAAAGGCGCGGTGATTGCGCTGACCCGAGCCGTTGCCGTCGATCACGGCGCGGACGGGATTCGCGCAAACTGCGTCGCTCCTGGCCCAGTCTATACGCCGATGGTCTATTCTCGGGGGATGACGGAGCACGCGCGCGAGACGAGGCGCCGCGCTTCTGTGCTCAACCGAGAAGGAACTGGCTGGGACATTGGCAACGCCGTTCGGTTCCTGCTTTCTGACCAGGCCCGCTACATCACCGGCCACGTCCTGGTCGTCGATGGAGGAGCCACGCTTGTCGGCCCAAGCCGCGCGTCGCAGTAAACTGGAACGTGGTATCAGACAATTCGGCCCATCAGCGAGGCAACGGCGAACAAGCGGTGGCGGCGGCACGTGCCAACACGATCATCCGTCGGGCTGCCACTCCGGCACCGGCAGCATCGCCTGCCAAATGCCGCAATATCGGGTGCGAAACTACAGCATGAGTTGCGGCATTTACCGCGATTTCCGTGGCGGCCACAGTGGCCGCAGCGAGAGCCGTTTTCTGCAGCAAGGCCAGTGTTCCCAAAATGCCTGGGCGCATGCCATGCAAAGCTGCGACCTGTCGTACCAGGCGCACACCGCACCAGCCAACGGTCAGCACATCCATTGCCGGCGAAGGCGTCGCCGCAACTATCGCTACGCTCTGGAGAGCTGCACGCCGCCCCAACACATCCGTCGCGTCCTGCAGTTCTTTGCCTGGCCCGGAACGCAGGAGAGCAAGTATTGCCTCCGGCGTATCCGTGCCAGCGAGAGCCGGCAGGATCCCAGTGTGCTGCTGTAGCACTTCCAACCAGTGGCGCGCTGCCTTCTGAACACGTTTTATTTCACCGGTGGCAAGCTCAGCGCGGAGGCGATCAACCCGGTGCAATGCCCAGAGACCGCGCAATTCCCGGCTGATGCCGAGGCCAATCAGGGTGCACCCAATCAACGAACTCGCAAGGCCTACCCAGCCCAGTACGATCCAGTGATCGAATAACGTACTGACAATCGAGGCTCCCCATAGCACCACCAAGCTGACTCCCAGCACGAACATCCCGGCTAATGCTGGTGAGCCTCGCCGACGTATAGGCGGCATTTCTGGCAAAGGCGTCGGCTCTAAACGCGGTGCTTCGTTCGCCTCGAGCATCAAGAACGGTTCGGGTGTACTGTCCATCAGAGCATATCCATCAGCAGAAATGCGGTGAGCGCGTCTAGTCCGATTTGCGGTACGCCACCGCGTCCGCCCTCGGGCAGCCGCATCGGCTCGAAGTCCGGCAAGGCCAGGAACCGATGTTGCCAAAACATGTCATCCGGCACGCTGTCTGGAACTTCACCGGGATAGAAGCGTGCAGGACGGGACTCCCCGATGATGCGACCACGCACGGCAGAAACCGGCCGGCCACCCAGTGTTTCCACCACGTCCTCGGTACAGCGCACCGAGGCAATCGAGAACGCTGCGGATGTGACGCCGCCTTGGGGCAAACGCGTGATATGTCGCATCAGGGACGTGAGATTGCCGCGCTGACGTGCCGCTACGTGATCAGCTTTGGTCGCGACATACGCCACGCGTCTAATCGGGCTCGGTGGCAGCTTCAATTGGGTCAGAGCCGCTAGATAGTCGGTCCATGAGCGCTCCCAACGCAAAGCGGCGGCTGCAGCGGCGAGCGCCAATTGCGTGTCGGCGAAGGCGGGCTGTCCCTGATGCAATGCCGAAAGCAAGTCGGCCAGCACCACGAGGGAGTCGAGCTCACCGAACATTGGGGACATCAAGTCCCGTCGGACCGCATCCACATACGCGTTAAAGCGGGCCTGCATTGCCCTCGCGAGTGGGCTACGGCCCGGCAACGGAAAGAACTGCATCCAGGGCGGTTGTGCGCCCGGTGGAGGCATCAGGAAGCGTCCCGGCTGCAGGAAAGTCAGTCCTATCTCATCCCGCATGCGACGCAGGGTCTCCGCGTAAAGTCGGTGGCCACTCGCGGACAGGGCCTCGTCCGCCCCGGCTCCAGCCGGCAGACCACGAACGAAGCTCAGAAATGCGCGTGGTATCTCAGCCCTCTTCAGTGCTTCCAGTCTGCGCAGAGTTGCCTCGGACCAGGTTGCGAAATCCTGACTGATCAACGGCAGATCGAGAAGCCACTCACCGGGGTAATCCAAGACCTCGAGGCGGCGGCGCTGCGGACCGAGTCCGGCGAGCAATCCCTCGCGCGGAACGGCGACATCAAGCGCCAGCAACGATACCGCCGTTGTCCGTGCAGGCCAGCGCGGTGGGTCAGCAGCAAGCGCGTCGGTGTGAGGTTTGACCTCAAATCGCGGAATTTCTGACGCCTCGGCGGGCGATATGGACACCGACAATCTTCGACCTCGGAGCCGATCAGCCACCGCAGGCAACGCGGGTCTGCCGGATGACAAGGCGAGTAGATTGGCCGCGAGGGAAGTGATCAATGCGGTCTTGCCAGCTCTTGCCAAGCCTGTGATGCCGATGCGAATTGTGCTGTGGAGCTGCAGCACATCTGCAGCCAGACGGCCGGCACTATTTAGAGCGATGGCCACGACGACGCGCGCTCTAGCATCGTGCCAGCGAGCGCTGCGTTATTGCCAGACTGCGGCAGAGTGCGTGCATCGGCGGGCATGCATTCCGATCCGTGGGTCCGCCGTCAACGGCCTGAATACCAGCCCGCCTCTGTGGCAAAACGTTCGTAAAACTCCGGTTCATAGGCGTGGTCGGGGTCTTCGCGCACCATTCGGTCGATGACATGCGCGTCAGGCCCGACCAGGATCCGGAGCCGGTCGGCCCTGACCCCGTCCAGGATAATCTTCGCCGCCTCGGCCGCGCTGGTCGGCGCGTCGGTGACGAAGCGACGGGCGCGCTCGCCGTGCATGCGTTCGATGTCGGAATCGGAATATTTGGATGCATTCCGGCCCATCGAGGTGAGCCGGGCACGGATCTGCGCGATCTGCGCTGCGTTCAGCCCATCCGCGTCGGTGTGAGTTTGCACCTTGAGAGAGTTGTCGCGAATACCCGTGCCGATATGTCCCGGCATAACGACAGACACCCTGATGTGTGGCGCATTCATCCGAAAATCTGCGATTAGCGCCTCACGTGAAGCCCTTCACTGCGAACTTAGCCGCCGAATAGGCAGTATGCGGCGTGTCGGGTCCAACCGAGGCCCAGAAACCGTTCATGCTGCTCGTATTGACGATGTGCGCCTCATCCGCGGCGCGCAGCGTTGGCAGGAAGGCGCGCGTGTTCAGATAAACGCCAGCCCAGCAGATGCTGAACGTGCGTTCCCATTCCGCGCGCTCGTTGACGATCAAGCTTCCACCGCCACTGATACCGGCGTTGTTGAACAGCAGATGAATGCGATCGGTCGCGTGCTGGACCGAAACCTCCTCACGGAATCGCAGCACGTCGGCTTCATCGGAGACGTCGGCGACGTGCGACGTGACGCGCAGACCCTGTGGCAGACCGGCCGCCTCGCACAAGCGCTGGCTTTCCGCCATGCCGCGCACGGAGACATCGCACATGGCGATGGCGCAGCCTTCGGCCACCAGTTGACGCACGAGCTCGCGGCCCATCCCAGATCCGCCGCCAGTCACAACGGCGATCTTGCCGGAGAAGTCTTTCATTGGCTTTCCTCCCTCGTGATCGCGCCCCCGGCGCTCAGGTCCGGCAGGTCAAACCTACGCAGATGCGCTAAAAGAACACCAGGGTTCGAACCTCGATACTCTCACGCGGTGGAGCGTTGGCGGGAGTTTGCGGGTCGTCGAACGCGCCGTGCGCTGAGAACCGTGCAGGCCCGGAGCGTGCCGAATTCGAAGCAGCGGATCAACAACGCCTCATCCGGCTGCATCTTCGGAAAATAATACCAGCGTTGGTTTGGGTTGTAGGTGATGGCGTAAGTCTCGCCGGTGCGATTAGGATAACGCAGCTCCGAAGCAACGAGGTTTTCGGTCTCGAGCGTCTCGGCGTCGCACAAAGCCAGCGGTGAACGTAGCAGCGGGCCGGCTATAGGTCGCCAGATATTGTTGATGGCGAAGCGGTGCTTGAGCAGATCCTCGGCTTCGTCACCCATCAGGTCGCGCACTCGTTGCGGCGCTGACCAGTCGGTGTAGTCGTTGTGGACCCGTCCGGCTGGCATCTTCACGCCGCTGCCCTTAGTGCCAGCTTTGGCGGAATTGCGCACAATGTAGTCGAAAGCGACGACCCGCTTGGCTCCGGTCACTTCCTTCATCAGCCGTTCGCACTCGGGGTAGTAGACTGAGGTGATTATTTTCTCGTCGTAGAGATCAGTTGCCGCAGTCTGGCGACGCACCAGGACGAAGCCTTCGCGATCCAGCGATAGTTCAACGTGGACGGACCGCGCGTTTTGGATGGTGACCTCGTGCGCAATCAACTCGCCGTTCCGAGCCGGTACGCCGGGCGGTGGATCATAGTTGTAGGAGTAGGGCTTCTCTGTCATGGGCGCCATGAAGTTCAACGCAGCAACAACACCTTGCAGATCCGCACGTGCCATACCGTCCATTTTACCCTCCATCAGCGCGCAGATTTTCACGCGACTTAATATTTCTGTAGCGCTTCGGTTTCCTTCAGCCGCCCGCCAGCCCCGGACACTTGGGCAAAGCCAACCGCTACTCTGCTGCTGTCCGCTGGTGCTGCTCTCGGCCACTCATATAGTCGACGCTGACAGGCTGTTTGGTCTCGAAGGGGCTCTTAAGATCAAGTTCCTTCGCCATCTCACGGACCGCAGGGAACACCTCCGTTCCGAGCAAGCGGATACAGGACTTGGCATCCGGGTGTGTCACGGTGCCATCGTTACCCCAGAAGGCGAGGATGCCGGGGCGCGTCTCCTCCAACAGAACGCGAAGCTTGGCGATCACCTGCTTGGGCGTGCCGGCGATGACCATCATTTCCTTAAGCTGCCCAGCAAGATCCGGACGTGCACGGGGGCTGGTCGAGCGGCCCACCGCGAACTCAACAAAGCCGCGGCGGTTCTCGGGACTGTAGTAACCCGCCGGCGTGCTCCAGACCGGATGGGCCAGTCCGGTGAACTCGCCCTGCATCCAAAGGAACTGACGCGCGTTTTCGAGGGCCTTCTCTTCGGTTTCGGCGACATGGATCTGCTTCAGAAGGCCGTGGTACTCCGGACCGCCGCTGAAGCCAGCTTTCGCTGCTTCGTCGTCGTAGAGCTTCCAGATCTGTTTTGTACGTTCGACCGGCGTATTTAGCGCGATATACGGATAGCCGTGCTGCGCCGCCCAGATAATGGTCTCCTTGCTGATGACGCCGGGAATCCAGATACGCGGATGCGGCTTTTGCACCGGCAGCGCCCATGGATTGACCACCCGATGCTGGTAATGAGTGCCTTCCCAGCGGAACGGTCCGGGGGTAGTCCAGGTCTTGATGATTAGGTTGTGGGCCTCTTCGAACCGCTCGCGGTTGAAAGCCGGGTTGACACCATTGGCGAGTTGCTCCTGGCCGCCGCCCCGCACGAAGCCCGAGACCAGCCGTCCCTTCGAGATCATGTCGACCATTGCCAGCTCTTCGGAGAGCTGCACTGGGTTGTCGGAGAGCGGCAGGGGATTACCTAGGATGACGATCTTCACGTTCTTGGTGACGGCGGCGAGGATCGCAGCAAAAATATTCGTCCTTGCCTGCATGCAGAACGGCGCATTGTGATGCTCATTGAGCATGATGCCGTCGAAGCCAAGCTCGTCACACATGATATAGTGCTCAAGATACTCGTTGTAGATTCGGCTGCCTTCCACAGGATCGAAGTGGCTGTTCGAAAACATCAAAGCAGTGGCCCCAAAGTCGAGGCCTGCCTTCGCCGAATAGGCCGACATGGGCTGCTCTGTGAAATACATCAGGTGCATGAACATTTCCTCTTAGGCGTGATCACATTGGTTGATAGGCTAATCCCGCGCCTCCTCCGTCGCAACCGGTGGCCGAGTTGGCAGAATAGGGCTGGGCGCGCGATGATGGAGGCCAAGGGAAGTAAGGAGCGCGCGCTGGCTCGGCGCAGGGGTGCGGGCGAAGCGTCGCGACTGAGGTGTATGAAAGTCGTAATGAAGCGCCGCTATGTCGACAGTGGCCATTTGACGGGCGCGCTCACCATGGTGCACCGGCGCGGTAAGCGCGTGAGTCATTCGCATAAGTCGGGAGGAGAACATGGCACCAACACTCGTCGACCACTTGCTCTATGAACCAGAGGATAGCGGTATCCTCTGGATCAGGTTCAACCGTCCGGAACGGCTCAATGCATTGGTCGGAACCGCGGAAGAGAACAGCACGGTCGCCAAGGTCGGCGAATACATGCGGGCTGGAGATGACGACCCCAACATCCGCGTTATCGTGCTCACTGGTGTCGGCCGGGCATTCTGTGCCGGCGCCAATCTCGCATCCAAGGCGACACCAGACGTTACCGGCGAGAACTTCATCGGCAATCGTGCGCCACACGAGGGGCCGGACGGCGCTCGTCAGCATTTCTTCCATGGCTTCACCAAGCTGCACCGCGACATATCACTGATCCGCAAGCCTACTATAGCGATGCTCAATGGTCCGGCGGTCGGTTCCGGAATGGACATGGCGCTCCATTGCGACATCCGCGTGGGTTGCGAAAAGACGCGGTTTATCGCCTATCACAATGCCGGTCAGATCATTGAGAACGGCGGCTCGTATTATCTTCCCAAACTGGTCGGGCTCGGGAGGGCGCTGGAATTCGCCTACACCGGCGAGTTGAACGCCGAGCGCGCCTACGAATGGGGCATTCTCAACCACCTGGTGCAGTCCGAGAAGTTGGAAGAGACCACCCGTGAGCTATGCGAAAGGATCATCGCGCGGCCGCCGCTGGTCCAGTGGGTCAGCAAGCGTGTCATGCGCGCTGCGCTAGACAGCACGCTGGAGACCACCATGGTGCTTACCTCCAACGCGGGTGGGATTCTGCAAAATTCAGAAGACGCGAAAGAGGCGAGGCGCGCTTTCGTCGAGAAGCGAAAGGGTCGTTTCAGGGGCATATGACGTTCTGGTGGGCGCAGCCATCTCCACGGCATAAGGGAGCCAGCCATCATGATGATCGTTGACGCGCAAATCCACCTCTGGGCGAAAGGCAAACCCTCCGCTCATCATCGTCAGACGCCTTATCTCAAAGAGGAAGCTCTGAGAGATATGGATGCCGCCGGCATCGACCGAGCGTTGATCCACCCGGTGATGTGGGATCCAGATTCCAACGAGTTGGCCATCGAAGCGGCGCGTGCGCATCCCGACCGTTTTGCCATCATGGGCTGGTTCTACCTGGATCAAGCCGATCAGCGGGCTGCAATTGACACGTGGAAGAGCCGGCCAGGGATGAAAGGACTGCGGTTTTACTTCTCCGATCCGAGATCGCAGTCCTGGCCGGACGATGGCACTTTGGACTGGCTGTGGCCGGTGGCGGAGCGCCTGGACATTCCAGTTTTTCTCCAGGCATCCGCCTTCCTGCCTCGAGTTGGCGAGATCGCTGAACGATACCCTGGGCTGAGGATCGGTATCGATCACATGGGGGTGCCGCGCGCGACACAGGGGGCGGAACAAGCCTATCGCAATCTGCCCCAGTTGCTGGGATTGGCGAGACATCCGAACGTGGCGGTGAAGGCGACCGGCCAAGCTGGCTATGCCTTGGACCCGTATCCATTCCGCAGCATACATGACGCGCTACATCGAGTGTTTGACGCATTCGGACCCCGGCGCATGTTCTGGGGCACGGACATCACCCGCATGCATTGCACGTGGCATCAATGCGTAACGCTGTTCACTGAGGAATTGCCGTGGCTGAAGGGTGCCGACCTGGAACTGGTGATGGGCAAAGCCGTATGTGACTGGATCCGCTGGGAGGCTGCTGGCTCATAGCGGTCGAGAATTCTCGCGGGGCCTCAGGCAGACGCGCGCCTCAGATCGCGGTCACACCGCCATCGACGACGAGTCCGGCGCCGTTCATGTAGCCGGCGTCGTCGGAGGCCAGAAATACGATGCCCTTGGCGATGTCCATCGGCACGCCCAAACGGCCCCAGGGAACCGTATCGGTTGCGGTTTGCCGCACCTTCGCGGTGTCGTTGGTGCCGGAGCGCTGTGCGCGTGCGACGAAGGTCTGCTCCCCCATATCCGTTTGGATCACGCCGGGGTGGATTGAGTTGACGCGGATCCGGTAGCCCTTGCGCGCGAACTCCAGTGCCGCCGATTTGGTGAACAGCGTAACGCCGCCCTTGGTCATCGAGTACAGCGGATCGAGCTGCGAGCCGACGAGGCCAGCGATCGAAGCGAGGTTGACTATGGCGCTGCCATGCTCGCTGGATTTTGCCGCTTCGCGCAATGCCGGAGCGGCCAGCCTGGTGCCGAGGAACACGCCGGTCATGTTCACGGCGACCAGCCTGTTCCATTCGTTCAGACTGATCTCCTCGATCCCCTTGCCGATGAACACGCCCGCGTTGTTGACCAGGATGTCGAGTTTGCCGAACCGACCGACGGCGAGGTCGACGGCGGCGCTCCAGTCCTGCTCCCTTGTCACGTCCAGATGCACGTATTCAGCCTGCGCGCCGGCCGCGGTGATGGCGGCCACAGTTTCTCGTCCGCGATCATCGAGCACGTCGCCGACGACCAGCCTGGCGCCAGCTTTGGCCATCAATTGCGCCGTCTCCCCGCCGATGCCGCGCGCGGCGCCAGAAATCAAAGCAACCTTGCCATCCAGACGGTTCATATCGGTTCACCAGCCTTCACATTGGTGAAGAGATCAGGAGTTCCCATCAGGCACACTGTCAAGATTGCGGCCAGTGCCAGTTATAGATCTGCTGGAGCGTGCCGCCCATGAGCGCGTCCCGCTCGCTGTCAGACAGACGGTCCGTGATGCGGAAAGACTCAACTGCCTGCTCATACGTCAATA
This sequence comes from uncultured Alphaproteobacteria bacterium, assembly GCA_963758595.1. Classification (GTDB taxonomy): domain Bacteria; phylum Pseudomonadota; class Alphaproteobacteria; order Acetobacterales; family Acetobacteraceae; genus JAMXLO01. The sequence goes on along the minus strand of CAVWWB010000010.1, from coordinate 104,887 downwards.
CGCGAACTGCACGGGTCCAATCGGTGCCCCACATGCAGCGATCAAAGCCGAATGAATTGAAGACGCGGCAGAGCGGGTCCCAGATGTCCGCATAAGGGAACGGCTCATGCGACAACGTGCAGGCACCACTGATTTTCACCGCGACATTATCGTATTGTGCCAGGGCAAGTAGCTTTGCGAGATCGCCGAACGGCTCCGCGGGCGCGGGCGGTTCGTGCGGTTGCGGCAGGCCAAGGTGGTCAATCACCATTCGAGTATCGGGATTGCGCGCCGCCAGTTGTCCCACCTGCTCCAGCCGCCCGGTACATGCCACATTGACCGGCATCGAACGCTGCGCGGCAATAGCGAGGACCCGATTGATGGCGGGGTCGGCCGGATCGGTCGAAGCGCTATCTCTTAGAAAAATTCGGATCCCGACCGTGCCCGTGGTACCAGCCCAGGCAGCGATTGTCTCCCCCACGGCGGGGTCGGTCGGATCGACCGGCTTAACCAACCTAAAGCGAGTAGGATGGGCCGCATAGGCCTCGAGCGCATAGCTCGCGTCGTAACGATACATGCTGTAGGGCGAGACCAGGATTGCGCCATCCACGCCGACAGCGTCCATCGCGGCTACCATTTGGTCGCCGGTGACCTCAGCCGGCCCGGTCAGGGTGCCGACCCAGGGGCGGCCAGGGTGGTTGCGTTCGTAAGCGTGAACCTGGGAATCCAGTGTCGGCATCATGTCCTCCAGGAAAGCTGTTTTGCTCCTGCGCACCCGGTTGCAGCACCGCCGGATCAATGGTCTGCTCTATCCTATAGCGGGACAACCAGGTCACAAAGGAGGAACCCACATGCGAGCCGCTGTTATGCACGAAGCACGTCAGCCGTTGGCAATCGAGAACCTCGAAATCGCCAAACCAGGACCGCATGAGGTCCTGCTCCGGACGGCATTCACCGGTCTGTGCCACAGCGATTTGCACTTCATTGAAGGCCTGTACCCGATGCCCACGCCTTGCGTGCTCGGCCATGAGGCATCGGCGGTGGTCGAGGCGGTCGGCAGCGAAGTCAGTTATGTCTCTCCCGGCGACAAGGTTATCACCTGCACCTCGGTGTTCTGCGGCACCTGCTACTACTGCACGACCGGCCGGCCCAACCTCTGCGACAACACGGCAGTCAAGATGCCACCCGGCAAGGCAGAGAGATTGTTCCTCAACGGCAAGCCAATCGTCCAATGTTTCAATCTTTCCACCTTCGCCGAGCAGATGCTCGTCCACGAGAACGCGGTCGTGAAGATCGGCCCGGAAATTCCGCTGGATCGTGCAGCGCTCGTTGGATGCGGCGTCATTACCGGTGCAGGTGCCGTCATCAATACGGCCAAAGTAACCGCCGGCAGTACGGTCGCGGTGTTCGGCTGCGGCGGTATCGGCCTATCCGCCGTCAACGGTGCAGCGATAGCCGGTGCTGACCGGATCATTGCAGTCGACACGATCTCGTCAAAGCTCGAGACGGCCAAGGAAATGGGTGCAACGGATATTATCAACGCGAGCAACGCCGATCCGGTCGAAGCCATCAAGGAGCTGACAGGCGGCGGTGTGGAATACGCGTTCGAGGCCGTAGGACTGAAGAAGACGGCCGAACAGACGTTCGAGTGTTTGCGCCCGGGCGGCACGGCGACCATCATAGGAATGGTGCCATTCGGCATGAAGATTGAGTTGCACGCGTACGATTTTCTGCGTGAAAGGAAAATCCAGGGATCCTCAATGGGCAGCAACCGCTTTCGCGTTGACATGCCACGTTTGTTGAATGCCTGGAAGAAGGGCCATCTGAAACTAGATCACCTGATCACCAGCCATATCAAACTCGACGAGATCAACGACGGCTATGCCAAGCTGAAGGAAGGCCATGTGCTGCGCCAGCTTGTTGATTTCGGCGTCGCGACGTGAGTGGTGCAGATCCTCGGGGCGCGCGCTCGAAAATATTCGCGTGGTGGATTTCAGTTGGGTGCGAGCCGGCCCATGGGCCACGCGCTGGCTGGGCGCTTTTGGCGCCGAGGTCATAAAAATAGAGTGGCCTGAGAATGAGCGTGGCCGGTTACCCAGTACCACGACACCGCAGCACCTCGAGGTGAATCTCAACACCTCGGGGAACTTCAATGATACGAACGTCAACAAGAAGAGCCTCAGCCTGAACGTGCGAAGCGACAGAGGCCTGGAGGTCGTGAAACGGCTGATCGCCATTTCTGACATCGTCATCGAGAATTTCAGCTCCCGGGTTCTGCGGAATTGGGGACTGGGTTATGACGAGTTGTGCAGAATCAAGCCCGATATCGTCTATGTATCCATGTCAGGCTACGGCCATACTGGTCGGAGCCACCATTACACGACGTTCGGTCCGGTCGCGCAGGCGGTTTCGGGGCTGACCTTTCTGTCCGGGTTTGCCCGACAAGCCGCCGGCTGGCTGGGGTTGGTCGTACATGGATGATACCGGCGGCATGTACGGCGCGATCTGCGCACTGACCGGCCTCTACCATCGCAACGTCACCGGACGCGGCCAGCACATCGACTTCTCCCAGATGGTGGCGAGCATTCCTCTGAATGGGCCGGCACTGCTGGATTTCACGGCTAACGGGCGCGGGTCGCGGCGCCCGGGTTTTCCTCCGGGTAATCGTGCACATTGGCCTGGCACGCCACCGGTCAACAACTACCGCGGGCCGACAGTAGCGCCGCATAATGCCTATCGCACACATCCTGGTGGATACAATGACTGGTGCGTTATCGTTTGCCACGGCGACAAGGAATGGCAGCGACTTGTGGAGGTCATGGGCTCACCGCTTTGGGCTGCCTCGGAAAAGTTCGCCACGCTCGCTGGACGGCTGCAACATCAGGAGGAGCTGGACCAACTCATTGAGGCGTGGAGCATCACGCTGGAAAAGTACCAGTTGACCGAGCGCTGCCAAGCTGCCGGCGTTCGCGCCCTTCCCGTGCAAAGTGCAGAAGACCGCGTCGAGCATGACCCGCAACTGCGTCATCGGGATATGTACCTGCTGATGCAGCATCCGGTTCTTGGACCACACCTGGTTCAGAATGCGCCCTTCAAACTGTCTCGAACCCCGGCTGAAAATCACTGCCCAAGTCCGCTGATCGGCCAGCACACGCAAGAGATCGTCGAAGGCCTGCTGGGCTATAGCCACGAAGAGCTCCGTACGGGCTTCGGCGATGGTACGTTCTGGCCGACCAATCGCACGCGCTTTCCCTACATGGAGGAGATGTTGCGTTGACCGATGCCCAGCTAACGCCTGGGCCACTGGCACGGCTGTCCGGTTTGATTTTGGTAGACGAAGCGCATGGCGTTGATTTATGTCAGTTCTGGACGTGTGCAAGCGTTCCAGGACAGGCGATGAGGGTCAGCGCCATGCGGCATCAGAATAGCGTCTTTCACTCGGTTCTGAAGCATATTCCTTGGCATCAGTTTGAGCGGCTGGTTGCGGTGCATGGTGCGGATGGGCGGGTCCGCCGGTTGACCAGCAAAAGCCAGTTCATTGCCTTGCTGTATGGCCAACTGTCGGGAGCAGCGAGCCTGCGTGAGATCGTCACCGGCCTGGAGAGCCATTCGGTGCGGCTCTACCATCTGGGCGCGGCGCCGGTCCGGCGATCGACGTTGTCGGATGCGAACGCGTTGCGGCCGGCGGCGCTGTTCGCCGAACTGCTGGCCTTGCTGATGAAGCAGGCGCACGGCCGGTTGCGTCGCTCGCTGGCCGAGACGGTGTATCTGATTGATGCGACGGGCGTGCATCTGAATGCCCACAGTGCTGGATGGGCGCGGTTCTCGGCCGGCGTGTGCGGCGCCAAAGTGCATGTGATTTATGACCCTGATGCCGATCGTCCGATCTATGCCGCGATCACGCCGGCCAGGGTCAACGACATCAGCGTGGCGCAGCAGATGCCGATCGAACCGGGCGCAACCTATGTCTTTGACCTCGGCTACTATGATTACGCTTGGTGGGCGGAGCTTGACGCCGCCCAATGCCGGATCGTCACCCGCTTCAAATCCAACACGCCACTGAGCGTGGTCGAAGAACTGCCGGTGCCGACGGACAGCAACATTCTTTCGGATCGGGTCGGCTTTCTGCCAGCCCGCCAGGCGAACAACCGGCACAATCCAATGGCCGATGCGGTGCGTGAGGTACGCGTCGTTACCCCGACCGGCAAGATCTTGCGCCTGCTCTCCAATGACCTCGATGCGACCGCCCAGGAGATCGCCGATCTCTACCGCCGCCGTTGGGCCATTGAGCTGTTCTTTCGCTGGATCAAGCAGACGCTGAAGATCACCCGCTTTTTCGGCACCTCGGAGAATGCGGTACGCATCCAGATTGCCGTCGCCCTGATCGCCTTCCTGTTGCGTCTCGCCCACGCCACCCACAAGATCACGCAAAGCCCGCTCGCCTTTGCCCGGCTGGTCCGCACCAACCTGATGCACCGCAGGCGCATCGACCGCCTGCTCCAGCCACCAGCCGATCCCCCGCTCAATCCAGCTCAATTGGCGCTCCAATGGAACTGACACCCGAACCGGACAGCCGTGGGCCACTGGCGGGCATCAGGGTGCTGGAACTGGCGGACGAGCAGGGCCAGTTCTGCGGCAAACTTCTTGGCGATCTTGGGGCCGATGTGGTGAAGATCGAACCGCCCGGCGGCGAGCCCTGTCGCCATGTCGGTCCATTCCTGGACAACATCCCCGACCCGGAGCGCAGCTTATCGTTCTGGTATTACAACACATCCAAGCGCGGCATCACCCTGAACCTTGAAACCGCAGATGGGCGCCTGCTGTTTCTGCGTTTGACAGCGACAGCGGATGTTATTCTGGAAACCTTCCAGCCGGGGTTCATGGCATCGCTGGGTCTCGATTATGAATTTCTCGGCCGGCAAAATCCTCGGCTGATCCTGTGCTCGCTGACCCCGTTCGGTCAGACCGGTCCCTGGCGCGATTACCTCTCGAGCGATCTGTTGCACATGGCAGCAGGCGGCGAGATGGCGTCCTGCGGCTATGACGAGGCGGATATGCCGAACGGGCCGCCTGTGGCGCCGGGCGGCGGCAACGCATGGCACATGGGATGTCACTACGCGTGCATGGCCATCATGGCCGCGCTGGTGGAGCGGACGCTTTCGGGGCAAGGGCAGCATATCGATACGTCCATACACGAAGCTTGCGCCCTGACGACCGAGGCGGCGATTGCCAACTACGTTTACCGGGGAGAGGTGCTGCGTCGTCAGACAGGCCGGCATCATGCCGCCAATGCTACGCCTCGTACCCAATTCCGTGCGAAAGACGGCAAGTATGTCTGCGCTCTGCTGGGCGGGCGACTTAATCCGAAGTTCGTCAGCAACCTGGCGGACATGCTGGACAGCTATGGCCTGGCGGGCGATCTCAAAGATCCGCAGTATCAGGACGCCGCGGTCATCACGGAGAACACGTCTCACATCATCGATGATCTCGTCGCCAACTTCATCGCCAACCTGTCGGCGGAAGAGGCTTATCATGCGGCCCAGGAACGCGGTTTCACCTGGGGGGCGGTACGTGCCCCGGAAGATTTATTTTACGATCCCCACCTACATGATCGCGGCTTCTGGAAGCAAGTGGAGCACGCGGAGCTCGGTCGTAGCTTCATCTACCCGGGCGAGGCCGCGATCTTTAGCGGTTCTCCCTGGCGACTTTCCAGGCGGGCACCGCTGATCGGCGAGCATAACGTGGAAATCTTCTGCGATGAGCTGCAACTTTCCCGTAGCGAACTCGCGGTTCTGGCGGAAAGCCACGTGATCTGATGGCATGCGCCGTCATCGTCCGGCTGGGGCGCCTCGGTCAACGCGCGGGGTAGTAAGATGGGTGGCATAGTGATCAGCGGCGGCCGGGGGGTGGATCCTGCGAGCGGGACAGACGCCGTTGCCGATGTGGCGGTGCTGGATGGCAAGATCGCCGCGATCGGGAAGGACCTGGGCGGCGCCGAACGCACTATCGACGCCGCCGGTCTGGTGGTGGCCCCAGGCTTCATCGACCTGCATGCGCACGGCCAGTCGATTCCGGCCGACCGCATGCAGGCCTTCGATGGGGTGACGACGACGCTGGACCTGGAAGCGGGGGTGCTGCCGGTCGCATCCTGGTACGGGCGTCAGGCGGCCGAGGGACGGGTGCTGAATTACGGCGCCTCTACCAACTGGGTCTTTGCACGCATCGGTGCCATGACTGGCTCCAACGAAGAATCCTCGCTGGAAGCGTTCGGCCGTGCCATGCGGGACCGTCGCTGGGTAGAGAACGTTGCCAGCGAGACCGAGGTGGCGGGGATTCTGGATCGCCTGACGCAAGGCCTGAACGAGGGCGGCATCGGCATCGGCATCCTCAACGCATACGCCCCCGGCGCAGGCGTGCAGGAACTGACAGCGGTATGTCAGCTTGCGGCCGCGCATGCCGTGCCGACCTTCACGCATATTGCCTACATGTCGCGTATCGACCCGGAGAGCGCCGCCGAGGCCTACATCCGCTTGATCGGCTATGCCGGTGCGACCGGGGCGCATATGCACATTTGCCATTTCAACAGTTCCAGCAAGACGGACGTGGAGCGTTGCGCTGTCCTGGTGGAAAGGGCGCAAGCGCAAGGCCTGCCGATTACGCTGGAGGCCTATCCCTACGGCACTGGCTCCACTGTACTGGCAGCCGCATTCTTCAGCGATCCCGAGTTTGAGGCGCGCAACGGCACCGGATACGATTCGGTCCAGCGGGTTACCGATGGGCGCCGGTTCCGGGACCGAGAAGAGTTGCTGGCCGCGCAGGTCGAGGAGCCCTCGACATTGGTGCTGTGGCACATCCTGGATCTCGAGAACAACCCGCATCACCGCGATCTGCTCGACCTGTCAGTCCTCTATCCCGGCGGTGCAATCGCGTCCGATGCGATGCCTTGGTCGCTGTCGGACGGCACGGTCTATACGGGCGACGCCTGGCCGCTGCCGGAGGATGCCACGTCGCATCCGCGCTCGGCTGGTTGTTTCACGCGCTTCATCCGTGAGTGGGTGCGCGAACGACGGTCGGTGTCGCTGATGGAAGGGGTGCGCAAATGCACGCTGATTCCCGCCGAAATCCTGGCGGCGAGTACGCCGGCTATGCGCGCCAAGGGGCGGCTGCAGCCTGATGCCGACGCGGATGTCGTCGTGTTTGATCTGGAAACAATAACTGATCGGGCCGAGTTCACGACCATGAATCGCCCGTCAGACGGCGTGCGGCATCTGCTGGTCAGCGGGCAGCCGTTGATCGCCGACGGCGTAATGGATGTCGCAGCGCGGCCGGGACAACCGGTGCGTCGGCCCGTTGTCATCGGCGGGTGACGCGCGTGCCCGTACCGATCCTGCTGGTTACGGGATTCCTCGGTGCGGGCAAGACCACGGTGGTGAATCAGATACTGGCTCACGCCCATGGAAAGCGGATTGCCGCTGTGGTGAACGATTTCGGCGCGATCAACATTGACGCCGAGTTGATCGCGGGCGCCAGCAACGGCGTTGTCAGTCTGGCGAATGGCTGCATCTGCTGTTCGCTGGAAGGCGATCTGCTGCGCACGCTCGCTGGCATCCTTCGGCGCAATCCACGGCCGGACTATGTTGTGATCGAAACCAGCGGAGTAGCCGACCCTGGGGATATCGTGCGCAACCTGATGGATCCGGTGATCTGGAAAGAGGCGCCACTAGAGACGGTGCTGTGCATCATGGATTCGACGACACCGCTCGCGAAGTTGGACGATGCGCTGCTTCTTTCCCAGTTGCGAGCGGCCGACGTGGTCGCGTTGAGCAAGACAGACCTCGTGGACGAAGCCGGGCGCGAGCGGACTCGTGATGCTGTCAAGGCGGTCCGGCCGCGGGCGGTGATAGTCGATGCCCCGCATGGCCAAGGTACCGGCGTCACTGCTGTTTCCCGAAGCCGACGACCACGCGCCAGCTCCGCGCAACTCGCAACCCCGGCGCCCGACATCCGACCGGTTCGAGACCATGAGCTGGACATCTGATCGGCTGGTGTCGCTACCCCGCCTACAAGCCGCGATCGGGAGGCTTGCGCCGAAACTTGCCAGGGCCAAGGGGCTGTTCGAGGCGGTGGAGCAGCCTGGTCGGCAGTTTGTATTCCAATTCGCCGGAGCCCGCGCAACGCTGGCTCCGGCCGGAACACCTGCGCCCGGATTGCCCCGGGCGAGGTTTGTGTTCGTTGCTGACATTGGCGCTTTGTCGTCTGCAGAGGTCAGCTCGGTGATGGACAAGTGTGCGCACCCAAGTCTGGACTGAGGTGAACCATATTTCTTGTCAGATTCGGTCTGTCCGCCTGTTGGTGATTGCGGGAGAAGCTTATGAAATTGGCAGGCCGGATTGCGCTGGTCACCGGCGCGCAGCAGGGAATTGGCGCCGCCATTGCGGTCGCGCTGGCCGAGGAAGGCGCGGACGTCACAATCACCTGGCTCGACGACGAGCTGGCTGCTGAAGCGGTGGCAGGTCGCGTGGGCAAGGCCGGTCGCCGTGTCCACCTCATCCGGTCCGATGTCGCGCGACTGGCCGACATCGAGTTGATGGTTGCAGAGACGGTCCGGGTGCTTGGCGCGCCCGACATCCTGGTCAACAACGCCGGTGTCTACCCGCGGGTGAAGCTGCTTGAAGATGCGCGAGAGCGACTGGGACTACGTGCTAGATATCAACCTCAAAGCCGGCTGTTTTGTTACGATCGCCTTCGCCAAGGCGCTTATGTCGGCCGGCAAGCGCGGCGGGTCGGTGATCAACATCTCCTCGCAGGCAATCCGCGGTGCCGTGCGTGGTGTGCACTATAGCGCGAGCAAGGGTGGGGTGGTCTCGATGACTCGCGCCATGGCGCTCGAGCTCGCGCCGCACAACATCCGCGTCAACGCCATCGCGCCCGGTACCGACCGACACGGCCCAGCCTCGCTACGGCAACGCCGAAGCAGAATTGATCGAGATGGCGAGGACAATTCCGCTCGGGGGCAAGATGCTGACGCCCGATCAGATTGCGCGGACTGCGGTGTTCCTCGCTTCCGAGGATGCCAATGCCATCACCGGCCAGGTATTGCATGTCAACGGCGGGTCGTACATGCCGTGAAGACCGTCCACCGTGATGCCACTCGGAGCCCCGAGCAGCGAACAACTTGGATAATTCAGCAAACTCCCAGTCCCCTCGGCTCCGGCGCGCGCGGGAAATGCCCCTCACCGAGCCCCCTGCAGGCCTGCCCCGAACTCGATTACCAGTTGCATGGCCGCGAAGCGCTGGTTGCCCCTGCGGCCGCATCTGCATGCACCGCAAGAAAATCAACATCTCCACTGTGCTTGCCGGCCACATCGGGGGTATTGGCGGCAGCCCTCGCATACCTTGGCTTTTCAACCCCGCCTTGCCTGCGCGTGTGCCGCATTGTTTAGTGGCGGCCGGCATCAGGTATTCGGGGGGTATGGCAATGGCTCGACCCACTTACACCGTTGTAGCGATGTCCGTCATTACTGCTGCTTTGTGCCTCTCATCAGTGGCTGCGCCGCCAAACGCTGCCTCTGGAGGCGACAGCGAACTCAAGCAGAACTTCGCCGCCGAGCACGAGATTGGCCGGCGGTTCCATATCGATCCGGCCGACCTGCCGGCGCCGAAGAGCGGACCGATCGTCACGGACCGCTCCCTCATCGTTGCCTACAGTGGCCAGACACTCCAGGTACCGGAAGGCTTCGTCGCCACTCCATACGTAACAGGACTGGCAAATCCCCGGCGGCTACTAGTGTTGCCGAACGGCGATGTGCTGGTGGTTGAGCAAAGTGCCGGCTACGTGACGCTGCTGCGAGACGATGGCCAAGGCCATGTGAAGTGGATCGACCGACACGTCGAGGATCTCAACAAGCCTTACGGGATCGCTTGGCAGAACGACCACCTGCTTATCGCGGATCAGGATGGCATCTGGAAGGTACCTCACGTGATCGGAGCGAACCGTCCGGGCCGTCCGGTCCCGGTGCAGCGCGCCGATGAAGTGCCGCCGGATGAGCGCCAGCCTGTTCCTGGTGCCTACGGCGCGGAGATGATCACGAAACGTGGCGTATTCGGCATTGTGCAGGGTCATCAGAACCGTGATCTCAAGATCGATCCCGCCACGGGTGCACTGTTTGTGGGCGTCGGCTCGTCGGGCAATCTGGGCGTCGAGCCTGAGCCCAAGGCGACAATGCAGCGGTTCGACGCGGATGGCTCCAACCAGACCACCTACGCATCAGGCACACGCAATCCGACCGCGCTCGCCTTCCAGCCGGAGACCGGTCAATTGTGGGCGCTGGTGCAGGAGCGTGATGGCCTCGGCGACAACCTACCGAGTGATTATCTCATTCGCGTTCAGCAGGGTGGGTTCTACGGCTGGCCCTATGCGTATATCGGCAAGCACCCCCAGCCGGGGTTCGCCAATTTGGCGCCAGACAAGGTTGAGGCTTCGATCACACCCGACCTGTTGTTCCAGGCGCATTCGTCGGTGCTCGACCTGGTCTTCTACGAAGGAGACGAGTTCCCGGCAGAATACAAAGGCAGCTTGTTCGTCGCGCTGAAAGGCTCTTGGAACCGCTCGGAGCCGACTGGCTACAAGGTGGCGCTCGTGCCGTTCAAGGATGGGAAGCTGGCAGGATACTACGAGAACTTCGCGACCGGCTTCTGGGTGTCGGGCGAGAGCCGAGCTGAGGTGTGGGGCCGACCGGCTGCGCTAGCGGTTGCAAAAGATGGCGCGCTGCTGGTGGGTGATGACACGGGCGGCACGATCTGGCGCATTTCCTACACCGGGAGGAGTTAGGAGATCGCCTTCCCTGGGACCGACCGCCTGTCATCGACCATCAGGTTGCCAGCGATGCCTCTCGCTCACAAAGCGTCTCGGAACATCTGGTCATGGAGAATGTTCGAATGAATGTGCCACAGATGATCGCTGTCGCGACTGCGGTCACCACCGCCTTGGCGCTGCCGGCGGAGGCGCAGCTTATAACACACCATGACCTCTCCTATCCAATGGCGCGTATGATTGCCGAAGCGGCGATCGAAAGCTGCGGCGCCAAGGGCTATGCGGTGTCTGCCGTGGTGGTGGATCGCGCCGGTGAGGTGATGGTGGCAATGCGTGCTGACGGCGCGGGTCCACACACGATGGAAAACGCGCGCCGGAAGGCTTATACGGCGCGTAGCTTCCGTATCGCGACTTCGGATTATGCGAAGCGCTACGCCGACAACGATCCAGTCGTGCGCCAGCAGGTGACGTTACCGAGTGTGATCGCCATCCCTGGTGGCCTGCCGGTGAAGGTAGGAGAAGACGTGATCGCCGGCGTCGGTGTCTCGGGATCACCCGGTGTCGATGAACCTTGTGTGCAGGCCGGCATCGCCAAAGTGGCGGATCAGCTGAAGTGAGTCTCGGTCGCGCGGTCAAGTGGAAGGAACGATGTGTGAGGACAGTGTTGGGGTTGGTCGTCGTCGCAGGTCCGGTTCTTGCGATTAGTGGATGCAATCTCAATTCCTACCCATGCCGCGGTCCGTACGGCGAGCCTTGTGGCGGCCCGCGCTCCGGGTGGCCGGGTGCGGTCACATGCCCGTCCTGTTGACGGTCTCACGATGGCGCTTGCTGTCACGGCTCCGGCACCCGACTGACTGTGTAGGAGATCGAGTTTCACGGACGGCTGGGAGCTCCCATCAGGTTGTGCGCCTGTCACCACAAAAAACGTTGAGCCTTTTGCGCAACGGCCCCTAAAGCGGCAGTTACCAACTTGCGAGGACAAAACGGATGGGCGCTGCGACAATCTGACTAGGGCGGCACTCGCGGTGTCAAACGGTGATCGACGTTTTCGACCGGCGTTTCCTTACACGTTGCTGACGGGAACTCACCTGTATCCGAACCGTTAGGGAAAGCTGCGCATCTCATATCGTTGGAGGTCTGGATTGTCGCCGCGCGAGGTCACAACAGACATACCGGCCAGGATAGACCGCCTCCCCTGGAGTCGGTTCCACCTGCTGGTGGTTGTTGCGCTCGGGATCACCTGGGTCCTGGACGGCCTCGAAGTCACCATCGTCGGCTCGATTGGGCCAATTCTGAAAAACCCGCAAACCTTAGGGCTCTCCGATCAGGAGATTGGCAGCATCGCCACCTGCTATGTTGCAGGCGCTGTCGCCGGGGCACTTGTGTTCGGTTGGCTGACCGACCGCTTCGGGCGGCGGCCAATCTTCAACGTGACGCTGGGGATCTATCTCTTGGGCGTCCTTCTCAGCGCGTTCTCCTGGAATTTCTGGAGCTTTGCAGCATTCCGCTGCATCACCGGCCTCGGTATCGGTGGTGAATATGCAGCGATCAACTCTGCAATCGATGAGCTAATCCCTGCTCGGCTGCGGGGTCGGATCGATCTCGTTGTCAATGGCAGCTATTGGGCAGGCGCGGCATTTGGGGCCGCGGGATCACTTCTGCTGCTCTCCGGTCGGTTTGTCGGCATCGATCTGGGATGGCGCTTGGGCTTCGGCATCGGCGCGGCGTTGGGCGGCATCATTCTATTCCTTCGCCGCTACGTGCCCGAAAGCCCACGTTGGCAGGTCACGCATGGCCGCGACCACGAAGCCGTGGAAACGACCAACAACATTGAGCGCAATGTAGGCGGAGATCTGCCGGCGCCCAAGGGAACGCTGAAAGTCCATCCGCGCAAGGTTTTTGGCTTCGGACTGATCCCGCGAGCGATGTTGCACCAGAACCGTGCTCGGAGTGTCCTCGCGCTGGTATTGATGGTGGCACAGTCCTTTCTGTTCAATGCGGTGTTCTTCACCTATGGGCTGGTGTTGTCGACGTTCTATCATGTCCCGGAAGCTCGCACCGGGGCGTATATACTGCCGCTCGCAGCCGGCAATCTGCTCGGTCCGCTGCTGCTAGGGCGGCTCTTCGACACCGTTGGCCGCAAGCGCATGATCTCGGTGACCTATGGGTTATCTGGGCTTTTGCTGTTCGCCGTTGCAGGTCTGTTCGGCAGCGGAATGCTGAATGCCTGGTCCCAGACTGGATGCTGGATGGTGATCTTCTTCATTGCGTCGGCAGCCGCAAGCTCCGCCTATCTCACTGCCAGCGAGATCTTCCCATTGGAGACGAGGGCGATGGCAATCGCGCTTTTCTACGCTCTGGGCACTCTGATTGGCGGCGTGAGCGCTCCTTTCTTATTTGGGCAGCTCATAGGCACCGGGAACGAATGGACCGTTGCCGGCGGCTACGCTCTGGCAGCGGTGCTGATGGTCGGCGCGGCTGTTTGCGAAGCGATCCTGGGCGTGGAAGCGGCAGGCAAGTCGCTGGAGGATGTCGCCCAGCCGCTATCCAGCGCCGCTTAGCCGGCCAGCAACGTGCTGTATAGTCCTGCCAGAGCAGCGGAGGTTTGCGATGCCCCAATTGTCGGAAGACCTCTACACGAGTCCGAATGGCGACGGTTGGCGGCTTATTCGCGATGCCGCATCGGGGTGGATTTTTGTGCGTCACCAACCGAATCCGGCGTCTGGTGGGCGAGTGTCTGACACGGAGGTCGAGGAGTTTCTGAGGTGAGGTGGTTCGGGTCCGGAATACGCGGCACTTCGGAAGGTTCTGGGCGAAGTGGGCGAGCCAGACGGCCAGGGCGAATTACGGGGTCAGTAGCGACCCGAGGTCGAGGACGAGCATCCATCTGCTGCAGGCACGGAGAGCAAGAGCACCGTGGGAAACGAGAGATCCATTTGGACGGGGCTGCGTCGCGGCCTGTCACGACGGTGCCCCAATTGCGGTGCAGGTCGGCTCCTTAGGAACTACCTCAAAGTTCGCTACCCTTGCGAAGTGTGCGGTGCGGACAACAGCATCTACCCGTCAGACGATTTTCCGCCATATCTGACCATCTTGATCACCGGACACGTGCTCGTGCCGCTGTTTATATGGACCGACCGGGCCTTCGAGCCGCCGCTTTGGGTGGAGACCGCGATCTGGCTGCCGGCCACTGTCATTTTATGCCTGGTGCTCTTACCATTCATGAAGGGCGCGACGATCGGGCTCTGTTGGTCCACGCACATAGTACCAGACAAGACAGTGCAACGTGAGCACGCCTGAAATCACCCTGCTGATAACGGAGTACCGAGAGGTCAACGCGCATCTGCGCGCGAACACGACTCAATTCGTAAACTGGTTCAGCTTCTTCCTGACGTTCAGCTTCGTCGCCGCGGTCATTTATGCTGCTGTCAGTATCACCCGGCCCGAGCTTCGCGGCAGCCGAGCTGCCTACGCGGTCGAGATCGTTTTCCTCTTGATGCACATCCTCGCGCTGACCGGCATCGTCGTATTCCGGCGCTACATCGTGGCGTGTCACTGCAAGGTGGAAGACCTTATTGCCAAGGTCGGCTTGACCAGCGGTTCCCCGATTCCCGTCCGGTTTTGCAAATGGATGACGGACCTTATGGCGGCTGGCTTCGTGATCTCCTATTTCACTTGGTTCGCCATGCTGTTCGTGTAAGGCTCAGGCGGCAGTTGGCGCAGGTGCGGGCAACTCGTGGCGATCAAGTTACTGGCAATGATCTCCACCGCGTGCCTGCAGCGGTAGCCCAGATTGAGATGGGTTCACTCATTGTAACCTGCTAGGTTGGGTCATCGATCTGAGCCGAACCAGTATAGTGTTATAAGCAATTATTTCCAAATGGGTCGTCTACGCTGTAACTCGGCTCCGTGAACCAATTTGGCCCGGCGCTCGTGATGTAGACATGATCTTCTAAACGCACCCCGAACTCGCCATCAATGCAGATCATCGGCTCGATCGAGAAGCACATGCCCCGAGCGAGCGGCGTGCAGTTGCCTTGCATCATGTAGGCGTCCTCGTGCACATCGCAGCCGATGCCGTGACCAGTGCGGTGCGGCAACCCCGGCGTGGCGTAGCCCGGGGTGAAGCCTCCCGCCACGATCACCGCACGCGCTGCGGCATCACTGCCTCGCACGGTGCGCCAGCCCGCGCCGACTTTTCCAGTTACCAAATCTGCCGCTGGCGCCGCGCCGGGTCGCCCAACACGTAGCTGCGAGTGATGTCCGACCGGTAGCAATCGATCTCGGCGCCGACGTCGATCAACACCATGTCCCCCGTACGCAGGGTCTGCGGATACGGCACTCCGTGCGGATACGCGGTCGGCTCGCCGAACAGCACGATGCCGCTCCCGGTCAGTGTGGCACCCAACTTGACACGCGCTAGCTGGAAGAACCCGAGCACCTCGGTGGTGGTGATTCCCTCACGCATGATGTGCGCGGCAGCTTTGTGCACCTCCAGCGTGAGCTCCATCGCACGCTGAATGAGCGCAATCTCTGCCGTCGCCTTGATCATGCGGCATGCTGCGGTGATGGATGCGCCATTGACCAGCGCAAACGCATTGCCCGCGCGGGGTGGCCCGTCCATCGTGAAAAACGGTGTCATAGGATCGATCGCCAGCGTGCCCAAGTTATGGCCAAGGCTACGCGGTGTGTCGATGACCAGCGCTGTCGAAATCCTCGTGCTCTTCCCAGCAGCGCACGTCGGAACCAAACCGCATGAGCTCACTCGTCTTCGGCTCCTCAAACACCGGGCTGATATAGATGACCTCACCGTCGGCCGGGATAATGGCTCCGTGCAGCCGTTCGATGGGCTTAGGCGGATGCCGTTGAAATAGAATAGGTTGCTGGACACATCGAGATACAGCGCCTGCACGCCCTGTTCGTGCATCAGGCGCTGCGCCTTTTCGATCCGCCGCAGCCGCTCGCCATCATCGCGATCGGCACAAAGGCCATCCCGCCTCGGGTGCATCCGCGCGAGTTCTGCTTCCGGGCTGGACCCGCCAACGCCTGTGGTGATCCACTTGCCTCGTATGGGTGACGCTGCGTCATAAGCATGTGTGTGCTCTCAAGCGCTGAGGGGTCGGTCGTGCGATGGAGCTAGAATTCCGTAACGCTGGAGATACTAAGTCGCAAGCTCGCCGTCATCACGGATGAGATGTACCTCTCGGTTCAGCACGCCTCGCGGTCTTCGTACGTGAAGGAGGCAGCGGATTTTCGCTGTCGCGTTACTCGACGTGAATGGTGAAGTACTTGCCTATCCGCATCGGCTACCTTTGCCTTCCTGATCGACACCGAGTTCAAGAGGACGATCGACGCGGTACCTGACCTTGCACCAGGCGACGTCATCATCACCAACGATCCCTATACCTCAAATGGCCTTTCGACCCATCTGCCCCGATCTGCACCTGATCGCGCCTTATTTTATCAGCGGACAGATCGTAGCCTTTGGCTGGCCCTTCATGCACTGCTCCGACATCGGCGGCAGCTTCCTGGTAGCGTGTCGCCGGCGCTGACCTCGATATGCCAGGCAGGCATGCGCATACCGCCGATGAAGTTTGTACGCGCCGGGGAGATGAACGGTGACTTCATCGCTCTTTTGCGGGTGAACTCGCGAATGGCGGACGTGGTCATCGGCGATCTGAAGGCCATACTGGGGCGCTCGCGACCGCAAGTCGGCGGTTGCAGGAGCTGGTGGTAGAGCAGCGAGGGCTTGTTCTCCTAGCGCAATGTCACGCCCAGCATGGCCTCGGTCATTCAGAAGTGTCAGAACACCCTTTGGCGGGCCTCGTGGGCCACAGTGCCTTCGTGCTTGCGAGGTCATTCTGACCAGGCTGAGCAAGGTGAAAACGATGCTTCCGATGGCGATTGCTACGCGTAGGGTGGTATGGGCGATGATCGGTATGCGCTACTCAGTCCAAATCCGCCGGCTACCGAGCGAGCTGACTAGACGCGAACACCTCATCGAAGGGTTCACGCGACCGCTCGATTTCGCAGCCGATACGGAAGAAGTGAGATTCAGCGGCATTGGGTGGCAGGAGGGGCGTGCTGTGTCCCCAGAGCGCCAAAATGGGCCGGCAGGACGGAGCGACCCGCCAGCGCGTGCCACGCATGCTCGAAGGGCCTTGGCCTCGCACGCGGTGACCGAGCGTGTCAACGGCAACTTGGAACTGACCCACCTTGGCGCCGGATCGGCAACTTGGAACTGACCCACCTTCGCTTCGCACCTGTGTTTTTTAGTTGGTCCCGTTGGCCGCGGACGAGCGGCATTGCTGCAGGTGCGTGCTGCGTCCCCAGGGCGGATGGGCCGGCAGGACGGAACAGCCCGCCAGCTCAGCCGGAACCGCTATCGAGAGGAGAACACGAGACCCCGATCACCTGCCGAAGTCCTGCAGGTCTACGTGGTTCCGAATGACGATGTGACGGTTGAGGCGCTCGACTAGATAGTAATCGCCAAGCATGTTCTGCTCTGCGACACTGCGCGCGTTCACGAAGCACAGGTCGACGCCACGCTCGGCCAGCACTCAATTCACTTGGTGGCACAAAGCTAACCGGTTGAGGCTACCGGACGGGAATTTTGGCATGCGGTCCCGATCATGCGGCACCACCAGGTCGTTACTAGGGCCTGTCATCAATTAAGCCAAATGAAGGCAGCGGCGAGGTGGATGGCGGCGAGGAAGTTGCGCTTAGTCTTATCGTATCGTGTAGCGATGGCACGAAACTGCTTGAGCTTGGCGAAGAAATTTTCGATCAGATGCCGCGCCTTGAACAGTTCGCGGTCGTAGTCGCGAGGCGACTTGCGGCGCTGTCTCGGCGGGATCACGGTGGTCTTGCCGGCTGCCTGCAAGGGCTGAATGACGCGCTCTTCGGCGTCGAATGCCTTGTCGGCGATCAGCGTGTCCGCCTGCACCTGCGGCAAGAGATGATCGGCGCCCACCAGATCGTGCGCTTCGCCGCCAGTCAGGAAGACGCCGGTCGGGTTGCCAAGCGTATCGACCGTAGCGTGGATCTTGGTGCTCCATCCGCCGCGCGAGCGGCCGATCGCTTGGTCTTGGCCGGCTTTTTTTGGGCGCCCGCGCTGTGCTGATGGGCGCGCACGATAGTGCTGTCGATCATCGCATATTCGTTGTCGGCATCGGCCGCGAGGACATCGAACACCTTCTTCCAAACCCCGGTTTCCGCCCAGCGCGACCACCGCGTATGCACCTGGATCGGATCGCCGAACCGCTCCGGCAAGTCGCGCCAGGGAATGCCCGCTCGGTAACGATAGAGAACCGCCTCGACAAACAGCCGGTTGTCGCGGGCGGTCACGCCGACCGAGCCCTCGCGCCCCGGCAACAGGCCTTCGATCCGCTCCCATTGGTCATCACGCAGTGCGTAGCGGCGCATTGGTCAGCTCCTGTGAAGCTGACCGTCCACGAATCGAAGAATTGGCCGCGCCGGAATCGCCAAACGCCTCAGCCGCTGCGAATTGCCCCGGCTGTGGCATTCTGGACTCACCTTCCAGCCCCGAATTGATGACAGGCCCTAGAGGAAACCGTCTCTGCGGAGTTGCCCATTCGCCTGATGCGACAGCAAGCGCTCGGTTGCCATGCTGATAGAGGCCGGGGGAAGGGACCTCGGATAAAGCATAGCGTTTGGTCACTTTGGCGGAGCCGCGCGGCACTCTTCTGCGCCGGGTCGAGACCCTCAGGCGTCCTGGCCACGGGCACGATCAGCACCGGGCCGGTGTTCCGCGCGGTCAACAAAAACCGGCAAGCTCGGTTATAACGGTTTCATCCGCGCCCTTAAGCGACCGCCGTCGCCGACCTCGATGCCGCCGGATTTAGCGGCCACAGGCTGCGCAGCGGCTTCCTGACCAGTGCCGCCGAGGTCGGGAGCGGCCGCGCTGAAAATGGCCGCGGCGGCGCCGGCTTCTTTGTGACGTCTCGCACTATCCCGACAGAGGAATAGGGAGCTGACGATTTCTGTGGCCATTTTAACGCCATGGTTTGCCATGGACCCGATCGCTGAACCATCCCCCGCTTCTATTACAGTCATCAGCCCCGACGAGGGCAACCACTCGGCACCAGCCTCGCGAGACGGGACGCTTGGGCAACTGCCTGAGACCTGGGTTGACCAAGTTCAATGGCAGCCAACTCCACGGGCGCGCTCGGGAGACTACTCCTTCGGCTGGTGGACGCAGCTGGGCTGAGCTTCCGCTACCCCGTCGCGCCTTGCGGAAGGCCACGTGCGATGTGCTCGATGTGATCCCGGAGGAGCACCGACCGAGAGGGCGAGGCCGCCGAGGCCTTGCGCGAAGTGGTGCGCCGAGTTGCTGCCATCCGATTGACTAACGGGCTCTCCTTGAGAAAGAGGTCCGCCGAGATGCTATAGCAACTGACTACCTCGGACCACGCGCACGCAGTTCAAGCAGGGCGGCCAGCTTTTCATACCCCACCGCAATCTCCACACAGGCGCTCTGTGGGGATCTTCCTCGGGTAAATGACGCGGCCTTGTCCCGCCAGCTTTCGTCCGCTCAAGGTAGATCGCGGCCCCTCAGGCAGGTCGGTTCTCCCATGCCTCAGCGGTCAGCGCATCCCGAAGGTCATCTCCTCGCGAGTTCAGACCTGCCTCCCGTTCCGCTAGCAGGCGCGCCTGGCGGCGAGTTCGGCAGCGCCGCGGCCGCCGAGCCCTAGGCCATGGCGCGGTGCTGATGCCGATCGCAGCGGGCCGGCGACGCGATGGTAAAGCGCAAGCCGGTCTCGGCGAGGGCGGCGAGGCAGCCGTACAGCAGGCCCCGCTGACCCGCGTCCGGCGTGTCGTCACCGTCGCCTCGTGGCGAGGCTGGTAAACCGGCCCGCTCTGGTGATCCAGGCCGATCACTTCGTCGGCATTCAACGGTAGCGGTGACGTTGCTGGAGCTGCCGTGGGTGCGCGTAACAATCTCGCCGCTCTCAGCGACCGGCTTGCGCCAGCGCTCACGGCCGCGGTTCGTCCCGCGCCGCAGTCTCGGGCCCAGATCGGGTTTGTCGACAGCACAACGCTACTAGAGGTGAGGCGCCGGGTCGCTGTGCTACTCGAGGTTGGGTAACAGCATGAACCGCATCGTCATCCCCAGCTACCAACCGCACCCTATCTGACGGCGAAGGAACCAACCGCGAGGCCACTCATAGGCACGACTAAGAGGGCGATCACAGTATTGCCTCCGCTTTGCGCAACAATCCTATGCTAAAGCAACAGATTACCCGTAGCGGTCGCAAACGCATATTCGGCGCATCGCAGATGATGGGATGCAGCAAAACGGACCCGCCAGAAGCTAGGCCGGAAAAGGAGCAGAGGGACCATGAAGCTCATGCTTTTTGCCGCAGCCGCCGGCCTGAGCCTTGTTGCGTCCACAGTGGCATATGCAGGCGACGGTGAAGGCCCGGCCGCCAACACTCTGTTCACCAATCTCCTGGCGTAGTCGCTCAGGCTGACCTGCCGAATACTAAGGCCTATGCCCAGAACCGGCAGGTGCAGACCCAAGCCGAGAACGGGCAGGGCGTCCGTATCTATGTCAGCCGCTCAAATCACGGCACCTGGCTATTCCAGGCGAGCCCGAACCAAGACGCCCACAGCTAGCTAAATCCAGCGCAGAGCGATGCGAGAAACGGCCGGCGCCACTGCTGGCCTTTTTCGTTCTCGCTGAAGTCTTTCTCCTCCAACTCGACCCCGGAACTTGCGTCGCGGGGTTTCTTTTGCGCCGGCGCCCTGCCGTTACCAGCTTCGGGCCCGAAATTAACAAAAGTTGTTGCCTGCGTCACAGCGTAGTGCGGGCGCAATCGTCATTCTGCCCGGCGAATGGAGGCAGGACGATGCGCACTTACGTTGCTGCTGCCGGAATGGCTCTCGGGTTGGTCGCTGCGTGGGCCGCTCTGGTGCCCTTCGTTGCTTGAAATCTAAGGCGATGCGCTGTCGGCGCGCGTACCTGGTCAAGGGCCATGTGGCGCTGTCAGCCAGGGCTAAGCCATGCACGGGCCTTCCGGCGCCGCGACAACGAGTTGGTTGGGCCGAGAACCGCCATCCGCGGCGCAAATAGCTAGCATGCGCGGCAAGGCGTGCTGCGGCAAATACGGACAGACGCCGCCCGGCGGACTGGGCTACACGGGCACTCCTATTTCGGAGTACCCATTGGTGAATGAGCTTGACCGGCTGGTTGCCGAGCACGTTGAGAAATACGGCGTCACCCGCTGCCCAGAAGCCTATGCATCGCATAGTCACAGGAGAGATCAGCGCGCAGGACCGCGCCAAGCTTGCCGCGCGACATGCGGAGATTGCCAAAGGCGCGACAACCGCGCTCAGCCTTACAGGCCCAAGCCGATGATCGCCGTGTGCAACTCCGATAGAGCCTGATGCGGTTCGACTCCCGATCTCAGCTTGGATGTCGGCTCCGGCAGCGCCTCGCTGACATCCCCCGCTGGAGACCAATCCGACGGACCCGATCGGGTCTCTCATGTTCTGACGGTTGCTTTCCACGCGTGATCCGGCCTTCGACCCCGGAGAAGCGACATCATCTCGCATAACGATCGCGCACATGCTGCCTTCGAGGCTGGGAACGCTCTGCACTTCGCGATCTTCCACATTTCGAGGCTCAATCCCGCGGGCCGTGCAGCGCGCTCGCTACATGAGCCTGGAAACCATCGCTCGCGCCATCATCTCAGCGTCAGCCTGCCGCTCATCGCAACTGACACGGCGGCCCTGCCGGCCAAGGAGCAAGCTTCCTACACCACGACAAGGGACAGGACCCTGGAGTCGTGGTATTTGGCTGACTACGTGGGATCATTTAGTTTTCTGAAAGCCCGCGCTTGCTGCTTCGCCCATTGCACGCAAAGGAGGTCGCGTCCTACCCGTCACAGCACTCATTGCCAGGGACCAGGATCTCGTCCAGCCTGTTTGTCAGACGACGCACACTTTACGGCCACGCGGAGTGCCTCCGCGCAGTGGAGAGCCGGTCGCCGCCACTCACAAGGCTCACATCGGCGCCGAACGGCTCGCCAAAGCGGCGGCCATTAAGTTTGTGGTCTCATTGACGACAATAGCGAGCCGGCGTGATCGTGGCACATAGCCAATAACGAGCAGGCCGCAGTAAAACGCCCAGGCGAGGTCACTCCGCAACGTGCGGTGCGGATAGTAAGCGAGGTCAATACGTGCTTTTGTGGGAAACAACACGGCGCGGTAGAACGCCACTGGGTCCCAGTCTGGCCGATAGAGCAGTTTCTCGTTCCGAAACAGTGCCTGCCCTGGCCCAACAATGCCGGGAGCGTGGTTCAGCACCGCCTGGAATCCGTTCTCGAAGCAATCGCGAAACTCCGGAGATTCTGGGCCGCGGGCCGACGATCGCCATGTCAACCCGGACGACGTTCCATAGTTGCGGCAATTCGTCGAGCTTACTGCGCTCCAGCAGTCGGCCAACCCGCGTGAGGCGCGGATCGTCGCGCATGGTCAGCGGTAATTGCCGCGCTGGGAGATCGCGACGGAACTTCCGGAACTTGATCAGCCGGAACGGCCTGCCACCACGGCCAATTCGCGTTTGCAGGAAGAACACCGGCGGCCCGGACTCCACGACAATCGCCGCGGCGATCAGCACAATGAGCGGCGCGAGCAGGAGAAGGATGAGACCAGCCAGGCACGCTTCGTTAATCTGACGCCACGTCATCCGTCTCGCCTTGGTTTCCAAGGTGTCGGGCAAGTGAAGCCAGCACATGCTCCACGTCGGCAGAGGTCATCTTAGGGTGCAGCGGCAGCGTGAGTTCGCGCTTGGCGAATGCCTCGGTAACTGGCAAGCGGATATCGGGGTATCGCTCGCGATACCAAGACAAGGTGTGGATCGCCGGATAGTGCATCGAGGTCTGCACCCCGTCATCGTGCAGGCCGCCCATTACGGCTGGACGATCGGCATTGGACGGCAACACAGCAGCCATGATATGCGGGTTCTGCGTCGCATCGCAAACCGGCAACGTTACTTCTGGGCAAAGGCGGGCGACCGCACCGCTGTACTCGGCCATGAGATGGCGCCGCGTGCGGTTCCAGTTCGGCAGTTTTTCGAGCTGCCTCAGCCCGATCGCGGCGTTCAGCTCAGTCATGCGATAGTTGTAGCCGAGCGTCGTCACATCATATGACCCCGCCCGAAGCCCAAGACGCTGGTAGGTGCCAGTTGTCAAGCCGCCGCCGCGCTTGCGCCTGATCCGCTCGGTTACCGCCGGGTCGTGGGAGATCACCATTCCACCTTCGCCAGTGGTAATATTCTTATTGCCGTAGAAACTAAAAGCGGCGACGTCGCCGTATATTTCGCCGCGTTCGGGGCCTACGGAATGAGCCGAATCCTCGATGAGCAAAAGGCCGTGGCGACCGGCAAAGTCTCGCCAGGCCGCGGGATCACAAAGCATCCCGCCGTAATGCATGACGACCACCGCGCGTGTCCGCGAGCTGCATTTCTTGGCTGCATCGGCGGGGTCGATCAACGGGTGATCGAGCGACTGAATATCGACAAAAACCGGCTTGGCACCGCAGTAAACCGCGCTGTTGGCCGTAGCAACGAACGACAATGAGGGGACCAAAACTTCATCGCCAGGGCCGATGTCGAACGCATCTAGTGCCAGATGTAGGGCCGCGGTGCAGGAGCTGACGGCGACCGCGTCTGCGGCACCATGCATATCGGCAAATGCTTGCTCGAAGGCATGCACGCGGGCGCCCATCGTAATCCAATTGCTGTCGATTACTTCTGCGAGCGCGGCCTTTTCGTCCGCACCCAAGCTTGGTTCAGACACCAGCAGCATATGCTTCCCGCCCTTGATTTTTGTTCGACCAGTAAGGTCAGTGCAACTCAGGCCGCCTCGAAGCTCATCGGCGCGGTATCGAAGGCTGGGGCTTCTTCATCCCAGCCCAGCTCCTGCGCCTTCTGGAAGTCCTCAACGCGCCCGATGTCCAGCCAGAACCCGCTGTGTAGGAACGTGTGCGCCGGCACGCCCATACCCAGCATATTGAACATTAGATCGTCGAAGCCGAACGGAACGCCGGCCGGGATGTGGTCAAGAATGATCGGGTCCATGCAGTAGATTCCCATGCTGACCAGATGGTGCAGGTTGGGTTTTTCGCGGAAGCAGATCACACGGCCGCAGCTTTGTTCGATGACGCCGAAATCGCTGCGCACCGAACGCTGGGCGGTAGCGATCGTCAGCGGTCCGCCATGCTCGCGATGGGTGGCCAAGAAGCCGCTGATGTTGAGATCGGTCAGGACATCGCCGTTCAGAACCAGGAAGGTGTTGCTCTCGAGCTGCTCACGCAGCAAGCTCAGGCCACCGAGAGTACCAAGCGGTTCGCGTTCCTCAGTGTAGGTGATCCGCATGTCCCATTGCCGACCGTCGCCGCAAAAACTTCGGATCAGATGACCGAGATAACCGATAGTGATATGAACTTCGCGCATCCCATTGCGTCGCAGCCATCTCAAGAGCAGTTCCAGTACCGGCTTAGATCCGACCGGCATCAGCGGCTTGGGTAGAATGGTTGTGTATGGGCGTAGCCGTAATCCCTTGCCGCCACACTGAATTACCGCCTTCATAATATTTCCCCCACGATTTTGTGCCAGAAGACGTTCGCCACCACCTCGATCTCGGTGGCACGAAAGTGTCACATAGTTGCGATCGACCGGCCGCCGCGGTCAACGAACCAAAAGAGATACGATCACAGGGCGAGCGTCCCAGCTCAGTGATCTATATCGCTAAGCCATACACCCTAACTCTTGGCCATAATCATCGACATCGCTTTGTAATGGAAACTCAGGGCGAGTAAGTGGTCCGCGCTCGCTTCGCGATGGCAGAAGAACCATGGGGCAGCTAGAGACCAAGGATTCACAGGTAGTGTCGCGTTCTAGAAAAATGACCACGGCCCAGCAGTTCGCTGACCGACTACAGGCGGAGTTGGACCGCAAAGGATGGACTGCCCAGGACCTCGTGCGAGCCTGGGGTGGCAGCCCGATGCCCTATAAATGGCTGAAGGGCCGCACGGCACCCCGCGTGGACACCAAACGCCGGCTAGCCGACACCTTGGGGATCCCAATGGCGGCGTTCGGCCCGACCCCGGCGAACGGCCACGCAGCGGAAACCCCGGAAGCGGAATTGCTGACCCCGCCGGCAGCAATCGTCCTGACAGAACCGCCGATCGCAGAGATGGAGGTCGTCAAGAGAGGCCCCATGCCAACTTTGACGGTGCACCTCAGGGTGGACGCCATGGTGACGCCAAGTGTCGCTAATGCCGTCATGCGCGCGCTCGAGGACATTCATAATTGAACTGGAATGGGCACCGTTAGGAGAAGCATATGACGACGCATCTGCTCTGTGTCGGAGGCGAGGACCATTCTCTGCGCCTGCCGTTCCTCCGTGCAGTTGCGGCACGCGGATTTCGGGTCAGTGCCGCAGGCACTGGTGATGCATTGCCATTCCAGCAAAGCAAGATTCCCTATCACCGGTACCGACTTGAGCGGTTTGTCAATCCGTTGGCTGACTGGTCGACCGTGCGCCGGCTTGAGGCGTTGATCGCCCAGCTCCGCCCGCAGCTCATCCAGAGCTTTGATACCAAACCTAACGTCCTGGTGCCGCTCGCTGCCCGTCGCGCGGGGCTGCCGGTAACCATAGTTCGCACGATAAATGGTGCCGGCGCTCTCTATTCCTCACGCACGACACTCGCACTGATGCTGCGGCCGGTCCAGCGCACACTCCAACGGCTGGCCGCCCGGACGACGACCGCGACCGTGTTTCAGAATCGAGAGGACGTTGAACTCTTTCATCGGCATCGGCTCAGCAGAGGCAATGTGAACCGGATGATCGCCGGTTCGGGTGTCGACATAGACACGTTTGATCGCGCGTTGGCCGTTGCCGCTTCCGCTGCCCACGACCTGCGACAGGAACTCGGGCTTGGCGATTCGCCCGTGGTGATCACGGTCACAAGGCTCAGTCGGCAGAAGGGGATATCGACGCTGCTGCATGCCGCCGCCCTGGTGCACGCGGCGCGTCCCGACGTCCGCTTCCTGCTCGTCGGGTCGCGCGAGACTGAAGGGCGTCAGGCCATCTCGCGGGAGGAGCTGGAGCGGCACCAGCCATACGTGATAGCGACCGGCGCGCGGCGTGACGTGCCCTCGCTGCTGCGGCTGGCGGATGTCTTCGCGTTCCCTACCGAGTATCGCGAGGGCGTGCCGCGCGTGCTTCTGGAAGCGGCGCTGGCCGAAGTGCCGATCGTCACCACCTGTATGCCCGGCTGTACCGACGTGGTGCGGGATGCCTGGAGCGGCTTTGTGGTTCCGCCACGAAATCCGCAATCTCTTGCCTGGCGCATCCTCGAGCTGCTCAGCAACCCTAACACTGCGCGTCAGCTTGCCCAGAATGCCGCCACTCGGGTGCGGCGGGATTTCGGCCTGGAGCTTGTCGCGGATCAGTACTGCGAGCTCTACCGCCAGCTTCTCCGCAAGGCGCCGGACCGGGCGGATCACCCTGCTCACCCTTATCGGACCACTATCAGGAGCACGAACCCGATGCTCAACCGGAGCTAGCCGGCATGTGCGGTATAGCGGGCATTTTGCTTCCGCCGGGGGGCGATCCCCACCGTCTCGCCTGGATCGAGCCGATGACTGCGGCGCTGCACCATCGTGGGCCAGATGCCGAGGGGTTCTGGGCGGACGCCGGAGCAGGAGTTGTGTTGGGGCACCGCCGGCTGGCCATCGTGGATCTGTCGGAAACCGGTCGCCAGCCGATGATCTCGCACAGTGGCGATCTGGTCGTGACCTACAACGGCGAGATATACAATTTCCTCGAACTTCGAGAAGAACTTCAAGCCATCGGCTGTCAGTTTCGCGGTTCCAGCGATACCGAGGTGATGCTCGCTGCCTTCGAACAATTCGGCATCGAGGCCGCTTTGCGCCGATTTGCCGGCATGTTCGCTATTGGTGTGTGGGATCGTCGCCGTCGCGTGCTTCATCTAATCCGCGACCGCATGGGCAAAAAACCGATCTACGTGACGATGCTGAACGGGGTGCTTCTGTTCGCCTCGGAGCTGAAGGCATTACAGCGGGTGCCAGGCTTTGATTCTCAAGTCAACCGGCACGCACTCGCCATGGTGCTGCACCAGGGATGGATTGCGGACAACGCCTGCATTTGGGACGGCGTGTTCAAGCTGTTGCCCGGGACGATGCTTTCGGTCAACACCGCGGACCTGGAGGCGCTGAATACCAATGCCCTGAAAGCGCGCATGCGCACTTGGTGGTCGCTCACGGACGTGGCCACAACGGGGCAGGGGCACCGGTACGCAGCGACCGATACCGAGCTGGTGAACGATCTGGACCAGCTCCTGCGAGTAGCGGTGGGCCAGCGTATGGTAGCCGACGTGCCGCTAGGCGCTTTTCTTTCCGGCGGCATCGACAGCTCAGTCGTGGTCGCCGTAATGCAGGCGCAGTCGACGCGGCCGGTGCGGACCTTCACGGTCGGCTTTACCGACGAAATCTTCGACGAGGCCAGCTATGCGGCCCGGATCGCCTCCTACCTCGGCACAGACCACACCGAGCTGCGCTTGACTCCGGCGGAAACACAAGCGGCCATTCCAGATATCCCCGCGATCTGGGATGAACCGTTTGCGGATGAATCCCAGATCCCGACTTACCTGATTTCGGGTCTGGCGCGCCAATACGTGACGGTTGCCCTCAGCGGCGATGGCGGTGATGAAAACTTTGCTGGCTACGCCCGCCATTTCATGCCGAACCGCTTCGCCTCCATTCTTGCCATGCCAGGCCCCGTGCGTCGCATGGCGGCAGCCACCCTCAGTCTGTTGGATGATGCGACGGTGGAGGAGATTGTTCGGCGACTACCGCTCCCAACCAGCCTGCGCCGCTCGCTCACCGCCGAAAGCCTTCGCAAGCTCCTGCTTATGCTGCAAGCGACCGGTGACGATGATCTTTACGAGCGTCTTATTCGGGTCACCGCCGAACCTGCCTCGCTGCATCCGTTCGCACGCGCCGCGCGACCAATCCCAAATCTGCCCGACCGAACCAGCCGGTTGAGCTATTGGGACACGAGCGAATACTTGCCCGGCGATATCCTGGTCAAGCTCGATCGGGCGAGTATGGCGGTGAGCCTGGAGGCGCGGTGCCCGTTGCTCGATCATCGGCTGGTCGAATTCGCCTGGCGCGTGCCATCCTCAGCGAAGGTCAAGCGGGGCAAGGGCAAATGGCTGCTCCGGCAGGTGCTTGGTCGCTACATCCCCGAATCATTGTTCGAGCGTCCCAAGCAGGGCTTCAACGTGCCGGTGGGTACGTGGTTGCGCGGCCCGCTGCGTGACTGGGCTGAGGATTTGCTGGCCCCGGCCCGCTTGCAATCCCATGGTCTGCTCGACACGGCGCGGGTTCAGACATGCTGGGAACAGCATCTGAGAGGCCATCGCAATCGTGCCAGCGAACTCTGGGCCATCCTGATGGTGCAAGCATGGCTGGTCCATTCACGTATCACCGTGACTGATACGGATAACAACCACGGTACGAAGCGCGCGCTGGTACCGTTCATGGAAGGGATCGTCGCATGATCGCGGTAGGGGCGGAACCCCAGATGGGCGTCGGCGAACTGGCGGCCGTTCTGCGACGCCGGTACGGGCTGATCATTGCCATTGTCATTCTTGGAACTGCACTGGTCGGCAGTGTCGGGTATCTGATACCGCCACATTACACCGCGAAGGCACAAGTCGTCGTCGAACCTCAACTGGTGAACCTGATCGGCGGACAACCGGCGGCAATCAATCAGCCCGCTGATGAGGCGGCGGTGATGACCGAGCTCACGGCCATCAAGTCTCATGATCTGCTAGAACGCGTGCTGGACAGTCTGGCCCGCAATGGCGGCTTCCGCAACTCCGTCTCGCCTGCGCGCGGGGGCGCCGAGGAAGTGAGACAGCAACTTTGGGCGCGGCTGTCCGATTGGCTGCCGCGGGCGGTCGTGCAATGGCTGAGTGGTTCGACCTGGTTGACACTGCCGCTACTGGAACGCCATCTGAACGTGTTTCAGGAACAGGGCTCGCACGTAATTGCCGTCGGCTATACGTCGAGCGATCCACAGGAAGCGGCAGCGATCGCCAACCGGATCACCCAGGTCTACCTGGAACAACACGCTGCTCAGCAGCGGACTGGCATCGACAACGCGCTCGCCTGGTTCGATCGGCGCATTCCCGAGCTTGCCGCGCGAGTGCAGCAGCTCGATACCAAGCTCCAGCAGGATCAGACAGCGTCGGGGCTGGGCGACATCAGCCAAACCAACCTGATGGGCCAGCTGTCCGATGTGAACCGCCAGCTCATCACCGCGGAGGCAGATCTGCGAGCACGCGAGGCGCGCTACGAGTCGGTCCGCGCGCGGCAAGCCCGCGGGGAAGACATTGTCAAATACCTCGATACGCCGGCGCTCAATGAGCTACGACGCAGAGAGGCGGAGTTGCTGCAGCAATCTGCCCGCATGTCGGGAGTTGGTTACCGCGACGCCAATGCGGTTCTGGATCCGGTTCGCGGACAGCTGCAATCGATACGGCAGGAGATGGCCCGCGCCGCGCAGGCCGCGATCGCCAGCCTGGCGAGCGACGTCCAGGCAATGACCGCACAGGTAAATGCGTTGCGTCAGCGAGTAACGGCGCTGCAACAGGCGAGCACGGATACCAAGCTGCAAGCATTGGAGCGGGAAGTGGTGACGAGCCGCCAACTCTACGCCTCGCTCGAGCAGCGGCGTGAGCAGCTGCGCGAGCAGCGCGAAGGCTTGTCGCCGACCGTGCAGCTTCTCTCTATGGCGGCGCCGCCGGAACGCCCCAGCTCACCCAGCCCAATTCTGTTTATTCCGCCGGCCGCGGTGCTGTTCGCCATGTTTGGCGGATTCACGGCGCTGCTGCTCGAGCGCCTCGACAGCACGCTGCGAAGCGCGCGCGATGTGGCCGACCATGCTGGATTGCCGTGTGTGGGGCTGGTTCCGCGACTGCTGGGCCGTGACCGGCCCCACCGATGCCTCCTTGAACGGCCATTCGCACCGTATAGCGAAGCGATTCGTGCGGTGGTAACCGGGCTGCGACTGACCTCGTCGACAAACAGCTCCAACGTGATCCTGGTAACATCGAGTTTGCCAGGCGAAGGCAAGACGACGCTGGCGGTAAGCCTCGCCGTCTATCTCGCCCAGCTCCCCCGACGGGTTCTGTTGATCGATATGGACTTTCGGCGTCCGGCCGTGTTGCGTGAGTTGGGCGGAACGGCTGACGTAAGTATGGCGGACCTGCTTCTGAGCAACCGCCCCGCCGAGGAATATGTTCGCCACTTGCCGGACCTTAAACTCGATTGTCTGCCACTGCGACGTGGCGTCGGGGTGGATCCGGTCAAGCTATTTGCCACAGAACAGCTTCCGCGCCTGATGGAGCAGTTGCGTGCGCAATACGACTGCATTGTGATCGACAGTGCGCCGCTGATGGTGGTTACCGAGACCAGGTTGCTGGCGCCGTTGGCGGATACCGTGTTGCTCGGAATCCGGTGGGGCAGAACGCACCGAGGGGTGGCGAGCAATGCCGTCGCCTTGCTCACTGATCCGCTGTCGTATCAAGGCAGGCCGCCACCGCATTTGGCATCTGCGCTCACGCAGGTCGATCTCAAGCGGCATGCGCGTTATCGCTCGGGCGACGGTGGCGAGTTTCTGGTCGAGTATGCCCGTTATTATAGCACCGAGGAGACCCGGACGCTTCCGGCGACGCCCCATCGCGGAAACACGACGCAAAATGGACAGCGTAGCGAGGACCGGGACGCATGAGGGATGGCGGCGCGGAAACGGTCGCGGCGACGGGGTCGGTGCTGGATCTGGTCCTGGAGATGCTCCAGTCCTTTCGCGCTGCGGGCATTGATTACTGCTACTGGCGAAGCAGCCGGCGGCTTGAGGCGGCACTAGGCGGCCTGTCGGATCTAGACCTGCTGGTCGCCAGAAGAGACCGTGAACGCGCGATCGAGATATTGCTCGGCCGTGACTTTAAGCTGCTATCCTCGTTGCCGGCGTACGACGAACCGATGCTGATGGACCTGATCGGTTATGATGCACCGAGCGGGCGCATTGTGCATGTGCATCTGCATTTCCGGCTGATGCTCGGATCCAGTTTGCTAAAACTGTGGCGGCCGCCCTGGCACGGATGCCGTGCTGGCGAATGCCGTCTGGCATCCTTCGCTTCCTGTCCGGGTGCTCGATGCGCCGACGGAGGCGATCCTGCTCCTCGTGCGCTTTTGTCTCGAATTCAACCCTCTCGATGTGGTGGCGCTCCGGCAATGGCGAGCAATGGCGGCAAAGTTTGCCGCGGATCGCGCAGCTCTGGTGCCACGAGCTTGATCGGAACGAAGTCCACAGGCGCGCCACCGAGCTGTTGGGCGCAGCGTTGACTGAGAGCGTGGCCGATACGCTTTGTCGAGGCGACCCGCCATCGACCGAGTTGCGCCGGCGACTGCTCGCTCAGCTTGGGCCCTATCGCCGCACGGGCCGATTACAGGGCAGCCTGCGTCTGTGCGTGCGCTCGTTACTGTTCCTCGGCCGCTCTCTCAACAAGCGTTTCATTCATTCGCCGCGGCCCTGGAGCCGCCGTATCCTCGGTGGCGGCGCGGTGGTCGCCATTGTCGGCGTGGATGGCAGTGGAAAGAGCACGCTTGTAGGCGCTCTGCGCGACTGGGCCGGGACCGAGATCGACGTTCTGCCGCTATATTTCGGAACCGGCGAAGGCCGCCCGGGATTGCTGTTGCTGCCGCTTAAGCTGCTGATGCCGCTCGCGCAAAGGCTGTTTCCCAGCAAGCCGAAGGGGGCGTCACACGGGACCGTCTCAAGCAAGCCGCCAGGACTGCTTTACAGTGTGCTGTTGACCGTGTGGGCCAGCGTGCTCGCGGTCGAGAAGCGGCAGAAGCTGAAGGCCGCCGGACGTGCAGTGGACCAAGGAATGCTGGTCATTACCGACCGTTTCCCACAAAACCAGCTACCGCGGTTCAACGATGGTCGACTGTTGGCCCGTTTGAACCTCGTCCCCCGATGGTTGCGGAAGTTCGAGGCGAATGCTTACGACCTCGCCGACCGCTTGCCCCCCGACCTGGTCATCAAGCTGCAGGCCAGCCCCGCGCTGATCGCTCAGCGCGAGCCCGACATGCTGCCTGACGTCGTGCGCCGACGGACCGAAGACCTGACGCAACTCGCCTACCCGGCATCGCGCCTCGCGGTTCTGGATGCGTCGCAGCCATTACCGACAGTGATCGCGGACGCCAAGCGCGCGGTCTGGGCAGTCTTGTGACGGGGTGGGCGAGGAATGATCGTTGAACTGTGCGGGACGCCGGGTGCCGGCAAAACCACCACGGCACGCCAACTGGCCGCCGGGTTGCGGGTGCGAGATTGTGAAGTCGAGCTTATTTCAAGTTTTCGCCCAAATGAAATCGCCGACAAAGTCGGCGCGCTGACGGCAAGTCTGCGGCGACCGAGCCGCGCGGTGCGAGAGACGCTGGCAGCCGCCCGCGCCATGACGAACGGCGAGCGTCACAACCATCTCGTCACTGAGTTGTTGCGCTTGCTGCCGCCAAAAAGCGTGTTCTGGTCGTTGCGCATGAGCCAGTATCTCCTCCGGCTGCTGCTTTCCTGGGAACGTACCTCGCGCGCGCAGCATATCGTGCTCCTCGATCAGGCGTTCGTTCAGGGGCTGGCGTCACTTATGGTGCTCACCAGGACCGCTGAGCGGACAGCGATCGAAAAAGCGTTCAAGCGGATTCCCAAGCCCGATATGCTGATCCGCGTGCAAGCCTCTGAGGATCTGCTCAGGGCCAGACTGGCCGAGCGCAAACGAAAACAAGGGCGCTTTGAGCAGCTGCTCGAGCTTGATCTTCTTACCAATTTGCGGTTCGACCCGGCACTGGATGCTTTGTGCGCAACCTTCAGTCAGCAGGTTGCGCCGGTGATCGCTGTCCAAACCGATAATTCCGATTCACGCAGGGTAGCGCTTGCTGGGATTTGGCGACAGGCGGAAGGCGCGCAAGCCACGGTTTCTGATGACGCAGGCTTGGCCTACAGTGCGCCTCTCAGTCAAGCATAGCACGCGACACGCAGTCGGAGGCGGCGATCCCCTGGTCGGACGCCTCGCTCGTGCCAGCGTGGTTGCCTTCGGAACCTATGCCAGCGGGGCGGGTATGACCTATCTCGCCCAGATCGTCGTTGCGCACGCCATCGGCGCCGAAGGGTACGGCAACTACGCCTTCGCTATCGCATGGATGACCATCCTGGCGTATCTGGCGGCTCTCGGCTTCGAGGTGTCGGTCATGCGTTTCGTGGCCGCATATCGTGCGCAGGGACAATGGGGCCTGCTGCGCGGGGTGATCCAGTATGCTGATCGCCGCGCCGGCCTGACCGGCCTGGCCATCGTTGGACTCGGACTCATTAGCCTCGTCTGGTTCGGCCAGCGTATTCCGGTCATCCTGCGGATCACGTTGATGATTGGCCTGCCGCTGGTACCGCTATGGGCGTTGGTTTGGATCCGTTGCGCCGTGGTCCGGGCGCTCGGTGGGGTACTCACCGCGTTGGCGCCAGATCGGATCGTGCGCGAGGGCTTTCTGATCCTGCTGATCGGCACGGCGCTTTTGGCACGATGGCCGGTCGACGCGCCGCAAGCCATGGCGGCGACCGTGCTGAGCGCGCTGATCGCCTTCAGCATGACGAGCCTTGCCATGCATTGGTGGCGGCGGACTTCGGTCGTGCCGAAGCCGGCTGAATATGACGCCCGGAGTTGGCGGCGGACGACGCTTCCTTTGCTGACAATCGCGGTGACGGAGACCGTGATCAACCGCACTGGCGTCGTACTGCTTGGATGGTTCGGCTTGGTCCGCGACGCAGGGGTCTTTTCGCTGGCCTCCAACATTGCGCTGATGGTGCTGCTGCCACGAATGGCACTAAACGCCTTGTTTGCGCCGCTGGTTGCTGATCTGTTCGCCCGCGGCGATCGGGTCGCCCTGCGGGCTCTCATTGTCCGCACGGCATGGTGGACCCTGCTCGGCGCCGCCGGTGTGGCCCTGCCGCTTTGCGTCATCGCCCATCCGGTTCTGCAACTGCTAGGCCCAAGCTTCAGGACTGGTCTGTCGGCGCTGCGCATCCTGCTGGTCGGGCAATTGATCGCTTCCGCCGCCGGACCGCAGCTGTTTCTGTTGACGATGACCGGGCATGAGCGCGAGACCGCGCTCCTGCAATCGGTGGCTGCGGTTGCCAACATCGCCCTTTCCGCGCTGTTTGTTTGGCAGGCTGGGCTAACAGGCGCCGCCTTGGCCGCGACGATCATCCAATTGGCACTGACCGCTGGACTGGCGCTGCTGATCTGGCACAAGTTGCGTCTGGCGCTCGGCCTAATCGCCCTTGTGAACTTGCCTGGCCGGTCGCCTGTGTCGCGTGGATCGAAGAGTGCTGCTGCGGAGGTGTCATCAACGTACCGCCGGAGTTCCGCAGGTGATTGATGGCCTGTTGGCGCTAGGGCTGGTACTCGAGCACCGCCACACAATGGCGGTTTGCAGGGCTGCCACTGGGGATTGGCGAGATTTGCCTTGTAGTCTGGCTTGGCTTGATTTCATTCACTTGCTTGCTGGATCGCAGAACCTCTATCGGTCCAGCCTTGTCGCGTTTGCTCTGGTTTTGGGGGCCGTTGGCAATCTCCTTGTGCATCGGTACCGTCAACGGTCTCGCGATCGGTGAGAGATATGATCCGAAGTGGTTCCTGCACGATACCTTCGCCTATCCACTGATTGCGGCCGTGTGCTGCTTCAGCGTAATCGAGCCAGGGGCATACTCGCGCCTGCATCGCACGGCCTGGATATTTTTGGTTCTGAGCGGCATTGCGCTTACAGCTCTGCTACTCTCCGGGACGCTGCTGCGCCTTCCCGGGGTTGATCCTTGGTTTTGGGACCGCTTCCGGGGCTGGTCGCAAATGCCAAATCAGTTGGCCGAGCTGTGTCTCGTCGCTACCCTTGTTGGCCTGTATTTGGCCGACACTGCGTCTAAGGGACGAGACCGGTTCGTCGCAATTCTGTTCATGATTCCGGCGATATGGGCTGGCAGGATCACCCAGACGGATGCCTACATGTACGCGGTGGCGCTCGCATCGTTGGTGTTCCTCGGCGTCAGACTACGCGAGTGGGCGATTGCTCCGGGACCGGGCGCTTCGTTGGCCATCCTGACGCTATTTGCGCTGCCTGTGCTTGTCGTCTCTGCTGTCCCGCTGATGGTCCCAGCCGTGTCTGGCGGCGAGTTCGTTGCTGCGCTGTCCAAGAACGGAGGAAAGGAAGCCCAGAGCGAGGCGGACCTTCGGTTCACCCTGTGGAGGGAGGCGCTCGAGCGCGGCATCGAGGTTGGCATGCTGGGCCTTGGTCCTGGTCCACATCTGCCAATTCCTGCTGAGCTTGCTGCCGCGCGCGCGGAGTATGGCATCAACGAGCGGCCGACTGATTTGTCTCAGCCGCAGCAGGGCTCGGCCAACAATTTCGAAGCGCATAACACCGTGCTCGATCTCTTTGTTCAAGGTGGCCTGATTGCCGCGATCGCCTATCTCTGGCTGATGGTTTGCGCCTTGACGGACGCGCTCAGGAGCCGTTCGGCCGGGTTGGTGGCGCTGATTTGCGGGTTGAACCTGTTTGCCTTGGTTGGTCTTGCCATTCGTCTGCCGCTGTTCTGGCTTGCGGTGGCACTGTGCCTAGTAGCGCGGCGACAAGCGCCGGCGCGTTTCAATCAGACGATGATGGCTTTGGAACGGACGCAATGAATTGCAATCTCGAGATGGCCTGTGTCCGTGCATCCCCCGAGCGATGGGAAGGACCTCGGAGATCGGAGTCCTGCATCCACGGCGATTTGCGTTTGCGGAGATAGCCACATGAGACGCCTGCCCTCGAAAGCCCTCATTCTCGCGCTTGGCTTCGGTCTTGCTTTCGGACGGCACGCAGCTATTTCAGGATCGGTACCACCCGAACTATTGCACTACAGCCCGAATCATAATTTCGATGCGAGCGGGAGGTATACTCCCGCTAATGCAGGTTTCAATGTCGCCGATGTCGATAAGCTGCCCCGCCTCAAAGCGCTACCCGATGGGGTGAAGGCACTCGTCTGGGTCGGCATGTGTGATGGCGTCACCCCGCCATTCCTTGCGCGGGTGCGTCCTTTCATCGGCGATCAGCGAGTGTTCGGATTCTTTCTTATGGACGATCCAGACCCTCGGCCGCGGGATGGCGGTCTGGGTCCGGTGCCGTGCGAGGCGGACAAGCTGCGCGCGGAATCGGACTGGTTGCACGCCCATATGCCAGGGACGCGGACATTCATCATACTGATGAACTTGGGCACTGCGCGGCAGCCTTTCTATGGTGAGACGTATCGCCCAGAGGCTTCGCACATCGATCTGTTCGGTATGTGTCCATATCCCTGCCGTTCAGGATGGAGTGGCTGCGACTTCGATCAGGTGGAGCGCTATGTGGCGGCTGCAGAGGCGGGGGGGGTTCCTCGTAGCCAGATAGTTCCGAACTACCAAGCCTTCGGCGGCGGTCAGTGGCACGCCGGTGAGAATGGCCGGTACGTAATGCCGACGCCCGCGCAGGCGGAAGAGATCATCCGCCGCTGGGACGCTCTGGTGCCGCACCCTGTCTTCGACATGGTGTATAGCTGGGGATCTCAACGTGGGGATTATGCCCTGGAGGATGACCCTGAGTTGCAGCAGCTGTTTGCCGCGCGCAACCGCAAGGGAACGAGGCAATGAGCGCCAGTAATCTGGATCGGTTCGGATGAGAATGGTCCACCCTATGACCAGGCTCGCTTACCCGATCTGCAAGGCATGCGCCGCCGAGTCGAGGAATACTTCGGCATCTTTCCTTCGGACGACCTGCCCCAAAAGCCGTTCACACGATGCGTAGCAATGCCTTCGATGGTTCGGCACGCCGCTCGAACAGCACTTTTCCCGGGAGGAAATCGCGGCTATGATGCAACAGGCGGGATTGAAGCAAATACAGTTTTCAGAGTCCCCGCCGTATTTGTGCGCGGTGGGTCGCAAGCGCTGAAAGGAGCTGTGCTGCACGTCCCCTATTCTGGTCTTAGATCATCCTTTAGCTCATAAATTCAATGGAACGGCGGACCTTTCCGTGCGCGAGGCGCTTCCGCCACCACGCCACGGTCGTGGTCAGCCCGTCCTCCAGCCGCACCTGCGGCTGCCAACCGACCTCTTCGGCAATGCGGCTGCTGTCGGCAAGTAACGTGCGCACCTCGGAATCCGGCGGACGCATGCGCGTTTGCTCACTCTCGACCGGCTTGCTGATACCCGTAATGCGGGCGAGCATTTCGATCACCGCGGAGATTGTAGCTCCCACGCCGCTGCCGGCATTATAGGACCGCCCGAACGCGACATTCGATGCAGCTCCCATAGCCAGGAACGCCCCGGCGGTATCCGCGACAAACGTGAAGTCCCGGGAGGTCGTGGGGTCGCCTACGCGGAGCGTTGAACACGATGGGTCCAACAGCTGCCGGATCACCGCGGGAATGACGGCGCGCTCACTCTGGCGCGGGCCGAAGGTGTTGAACGGACGCAGGATGCAGACCGGCAAGCTGAAAGATCGTGCGTACGCCTCCGCCATCATGTCGGCGCCGATTTTCGAGGCGGAGTACAGGTGATTGTCCCTGCAACGGATGCTCTTCCGAGATGGGGACCGTGATCGCGGTGCCATAGACCTCGCTGGTGGACGTGTGGACGATCCGTTCCGTGCCGAAAGCACGAGCCGCTTCCAGCACATTCAACGTGCCGCGGATGTTAGTATCGACATAGCTCTCGGCAGCCACATAGGAATGCGGAATCGCGATCAGCGCCGCGAGGTGGAATACGATCTGCTGGCCCTCCAACAGCCGGCGGACGAAGCCCGCGTCCCGAACATCGCCGCGCACCAGTGTTACCTTCGCCAGTATGTCGTCTGGCAAATCATCGAGCCAGCCATAGGAATCGAACGAGTTGTATAGAGCGAGAGCGGTTACCTCTGCGCCCGCTCTGGCGAGACGCTCCACAAGGTGGGAGCCAATAAATCCGTCAGCGCCGGTGACCAGAACCCGGCTGCCGCGATACAGCCTCACCGTTGGATCCTCCAAGGAAGGAATGCTGCTAGTGCTGAGCATGTATGGCTCCGTGACCGCGGACGGATCGGTAAGCAAGCCAGGGTTGCGAGCAGGTTCGGAGAGCGGGCCTATGGAGACCATGTCCGGCGCGCGTTGCACTCAATTCAGCGCGGTGCGGAAGGGCTGCAGTCACACTGGCCACCCACTTCGAGAGTCGGATTTGCTGACGCATGCGTGCTTTTCCAGTTTTCGGCTTTGCAGCATGCTAGCTCGATCTTTTTTTACAGGCGCCACCACATCTGTCAAGCTCAAGTAACGTTATCAAAAGTCGCGAGCGCAATCGGGCGTGGCCCCAGAACCGATGCCGCATGAACCATGAAGGGGTGACGCCAGCTTCCTTCGACCAGCGCCGCTATCCTTTGGGCAGGAATTATCAACTTACGACCGGCTGCTTGCTAACTTTGGATAGTATACCGAGCCAAGGCGCGCAGATCATGGCTGTTGGCAGCACCCGCCGCTTCGCCTTTTGCAAATAGCAGACGCGATTTGTACATGAACTCGTCCGAAAAGCATTGGCGCATTCACTGCAACTCAAGTACATTATATCGGAAGTCGTGGGCACGATGCCCAGCGAGGGGGAGCGAAAATGTCTGGGACTATCAGCAATGTCAGCAACAGCGCCGTTCCAAGCAGTGGCACAGCAGTGTCACCAACGACCGGGGCAAAAGCAGTTAGCACGACAGGCCCTTTCGCGGGCATCCGGCCTGCACCGCCTCCGCCCCTTCCGCCAAAGCCTCCTTCTCTCGATTTTCACACTCACCCCCATCCGCCTTTGCTGTCACACGCTGGTCCACCTGCTCTGGCGCATCCAGCGCTGATCGCGCCTCTGCCTGCAATCCCAGGTCTGGCTCTGCCTCTGTTGGGGGGCGGCAGAACGATCAGCAGTAGCGTCACGGGCCCTGTCACTCTGCGCTCCACTGACAATCCTCTCACGATCACCAGCACGGGGAAGGTGACGTCCACTGCCGCGGGAGCAGATGGTATCGATGGGCCATCCGGCACGACGTGGACGATTGGCAATTCCGGGACCGTGAGCTCTTCTTCGGGCTACGGCATCCGACTTTCTGGGCCAGGCATTGTCACCAACGCCAAAGTCATTTCTGGCAAGGACGGGCTCGGGCTTGATGCTGGCGGCAGTGTGACGAACACCGCAACCGGGTCCATCAGTGCCAGCGGCACCGTTGGCGGCGGCCTAGGGGTCGGCGACGGTATCTATATCACTGGCGCTTCCGGGACCGTCACGAACAGTGGCACCATTAACGGGATGGCCTACGGTGTGGGGCTCGGCCGCGGTGGCCGCATCACCAACACAAATGCGATTTTAGGCGGCGAGGATGGTGTGATCATCCAAGGCGGCCTGGGCACGATCGTGAACTCCGGCCGCATTACCGCATCGGTCGACGATGGGGTGGCTGAGTTCGCCGGCGGCACCGTGACGAATTCCGCTGGCGGGTCGATTTCCGGCGGCGGCACTAACGGGGCCGGGGTTTTCCTGACCGGTGCTGCGGGGACGCTGAGCAACGCAGGGAGCATTACAGGGCCGCATACCGGGGTTTTTGTTGCTGCGGGCGGCACTGTCTCCAACGCTAAATCGGCGTCCATCGTGGGCAACGTCGCCGCTGTCGCATTCAACAATGTGGCTGGAACCGTCACCAACTCCGGCAGCATCAGTGCGACGGGTGCTGCCGGTGTTGATCTCGAGGCTGGTGGCAACGTCCAGAATAATGTTGGCGGATCAATATCGGGCCACCTGGATGGTGCTTTTATAGGGGGCGCTGTCGGCAGCGTCAGCAATACCGGCAGCATCTCTGGCGGCACTTACGACGGTGTCCTGCTGGCATCGGGCGGCAGCGTCACAAATGCCGCCGGCGCAGCTATTTCCGGCGGCAGCTCGGGCGTCTACGTCGAAAAAGCCGCCGGTACGATCACGAATAGCGGCACCATCACCGGGCCCAGCGCTGCAATCGATCTCGGCGACGGCGGCAGCATCACGAACAACCAGGGGGACTGCTCTCAGGCGGAGCCGGCATCTTTGTTGCAGGCGCTCCAGGCACGGTCACGAACAACAGTACGGTCAACGGGACCAGCAACACCGCCATCGTGCTTGAGGCTGGCGGTAGCGTCACGAACGCTGCTTCGGCAACTATTTCCGGCCACACCTCCGGCGTCTTCTCGAACAGCATGCCTGCGACGCTTGTGAACTCGGGCAGCATCATTGGGGCGGGTGGCGCTGGGGCTGACCTGGAGGGCGGCGCCAGTGTCAACAACAATTCGGGCGCTTCCATGTCTGGCAGCCAGGATGGCATTTTCGTTACGGGCGGCGCTGGCAACGTTAGCAACAATGGCAGCATCGCGGGTGCCGCCTACGTTGGCATCGTGCTGGGTGCAGGCGGCAGCGTCACCAATGCCTCCACCGCATCCATCTCTGGCGGGGGCACCGGTATCTATGTTGAAAGCCAACCCGGAACCATCACGAATGCCGGCATCATCAAGGGAAATGGCACGGGGATCGATCTCGGTGCGGGGGGCAGCGTCGCTAACGCCTCTGGAGGATCCGTCTCGGGTGCCACGTTCGGCGTGTTTGTCTCCGGAGGCGTCGGGGCGATCAACAACTCGGGTGCCATCAGCGGGACCAATAATATCGCTGTCGACCTGACTGGAGGGGGCACCGTCACCAATAATGCGGGTGCCTCGATTTCGAGCGCGGGGTTTGGCGTCGCAATTTACGGCAGCGGGACGGGCACCGTTACGAATGCCGGCACCATCTCGGGAGGGGTCGAATTCAATCAGGTTTGGCAACAGCGGCGCCGATCGGCTGGTGGTTGATCCGGGGGCCGTGTTCAACGGCGCCGTCGTGGGTGGCTCCGGCGCCAACACGCTTGAACTCGCGAGCGGCGGTAGCGGCGCGATCAGCGGCATCGGCAATGGTTCGTTCAGCAACTTTGGTACCGTCAATGTCGACACCGGCGCGACATGGACGCTGAGCGGCGCCGAGACCGCGCCCACGGTGGTCAACAATGGGACCATCTCTGTCGCGGGTTCTCTGGACGTTAGTACCGCGATCGACCCGAGTAGTACCGGATTATTCCAACTTACCAACTCAGCGAGCCTGGATGTCGCGGCCGCGCTCGGGACAAAGACACAGATCAGCTTCGCAACCGGTAGCGATCTGCTGATTGACAACACCGGCTCATTCGGCACTGGCGTCGGAACGTCGAGTTATGCGGGACCGCTGCTCGAGCATTTCGGCGGAAGTGAAGCTGATCTTAAGAGCTTTGGGGCAGCCGGGGCGGCGCTCAATTTCAACAGTGCGAACGGGCTGTTGCAGCTGAGTAACGGCGGGGGCCAGAGCGCATCGTTGCTGTTCCAGACATCCAGCTTGGGTACCGGCTCGTTCCATATCGCCTCTGACGGAGCGAGCGGATCGCTCCTCACATACAGCTAGCCGGTGCGGGGAAATGCGGTACCGACTAGGGACTCTATAGATCAGTTCGCCTTCGCCCGTGCGGCAGTGTTCTGCGGCCTGAAAGCTGCTGCCATGCCGGCCGTGGCGCTGCCGCCGCGCCTTCGACGAAGGTAAACGTAAGGCGCCCGGACTGACCGGCGAGGCCTATAAGGCTGAGCAGGCGCTTTGGTGGGGCCGAGCGGCTCAAACGGTTCTTTACCAGCAGGCGGTCGCGGCTCTTGCGGCTCGCCAACGCACTCGATACGACCCGCAGTCGATTTTCAACTTCGTTTCCTACGCTCCGGCACGACGCTGGTGGAACAAATGCTTTCGGCACATCCGCGCATCTCGGCCCGCGACGTCGTCGAACTGAGTGCGGTCTAGCTTAACCACGCGATGCCGCTGAGACGACCTAGCCTGATTGCGCTGCTGTTGTGCTGTTCGTCTGTTTGCCAACCACTTTAATTTTTTTCTGCTCATACGAGTGAGAGACGACGGCGCGGCACCCCTTGCTGATCGCGGACTTGGTCGAACTGTATTGGCGTGAGATGACGCTGCGCTATTTACCGATCGCTATGAGGATCTCGTCGATCACCAGAAAACTAGCCGACAGCGCATGCCAAACTTTGTGTATCGCGCCGACATTCAGGAGCGTGATGGAGCGCGCTGCTGCTCGCGACCATGCGTACTGCTTCCCTTGGCTGCGGCATCTGTTGCCGATGCCGGCCATCCCGGCGAGAAACTTCGCCGTGCCAGTGTTAAGCTGCTAACTCGCAGAATTGCCCGGCGGCTTGCCGCTGGCGCCGATTTGTAAATCAGACTTTAGGATTCGGTCCGGGATCATTATTTTGGTTTGACATAGCTTTTGAGCATGAGACGGCTGGAAGCCCAGCGCAGGAAGATACGCCCGGTGCGGTTCAGGCATTCCCAATCCTTGGCCAACCGACGGCACCGTGAGAGCCAAGGCGATGGTGCGCTCGATGATCTAGCGTTTGGGCAGAACGACGAACCTGCCGACATCGGAGCGGCGGATGATTTCGACATCGATCTTCCGGCAAACGCGGCGCAATGTCCGCTGAAACTTCGGGCCCTGATAGCCGCCGTCGGTATAGAGCTTCAGCAGGAACGGGAACAGGCCGAACAGCGTGCTCATCAGCAGCACGCCGCCGGCGCGGTCCTGCACGTTCGCGGCATGGACCATGGCACACAGCAGCAGACCTTCGGTGTCTACCAGGAGGTGGCGCTTCTTGCCCTTAATCCTTTTCCCCCCGTCATAGCCACACGCTCGTAAGCGTGAACTGATCACCACCTTCCGCGGCTCGCACGTGACGACAAGACTACCGATCGACATGATAGGCGATGGCAAGAATGGGCGAGGCGTCGTACCGAGGCTCCTAAAGCGGCCTGTTGAGAGCGATCTTCCGGAGCAGATCGAGGTCCGAGTTCGTCGCGAACGGCGTCGGCGCTAGACGCCAGCCGAGAAGCTGCGATCCTGCAGGAGGCATTCGCACCGGGCGCGATGGACAAGCGGGTGGCGGATCGGCATGAGATCAGCACGGGATTGCTGTTCACTTGGCGTCGCCAGGCGATGACAGGCGCGGGGGTGAACTTCTTGCCGGTGCGGTTGAGCACGGATTCCACGGGGGCGCCCACGGCGCAACCTTGTCCGGCGTCTTGACCCAGAGGGTGTGATCGAGATCGACATGCCAAGCGGCGCACGGGTTCGGGTTGGCCATGGTGTTGATTTGAAAGTTCTGCGTGGCGTGCTGGCGGCGCTGGACGGACGCTGATGTTGCCCGGCGAGATCCGGATCTATCTGGCCTGGGGGGTCACCGATATGAGGAACGGCTTCCACTCTCTCGCGGCGCAGGTGCAAACGACGCTGCAGCACGACCCCTATAGCGCTATAGCGGCGCGCTCTACATTTTCGTGGTCGCCGAGGTGACCTGGTGAAAATCCTGTTCTGGGATCGTCAGGGCATGTGCCTGTACGCGAAGAAGCTGGATCGCGGTCGTTTCATCTGGCCGCAGGCCAAGAACGGGATCGTGCCGCTGACCATGGCGCAGTTATCCATACTTCTGGAATCGATTGATTGGCGCGCCACGGCGTAGACGGCAAGGGCAGAGGTCGTCGTCTGATCGCGGCTCTGCTTGTGGAGCCGATCCGGGTTGGTACGGGTTTCTCGAATCGCATAAACTCCCGGCATGGCGGAAGCGCTGTCGCCCGAGGAGCAAATTGCCTCTCTGCGTCTGGAAGTGGCGCAGTATCGCGCCGTCATCGCCGAACTGACCACCGAACGCGACGCCGCAACTCCGAGGCTGCCGTATCAGGCCAGGCTGACCCCCTCTCGAGATCGACATATATCTCGCGGCATTGCGGCGTGAGCGCTACGGGCAGTCCTCCGAGAAGCTGGACCGCGAGATCGCGCAGCTCGAGATGCGGCTGGAGGATCTCGAGGAGAACCTTGGCGAGCAGATTGCGGCGACCCCCGAGCTGCCCGAATCGGAGGCGAACCCCGAGCCCAAGCCGCGCCGGAAGCCCACCGGACGCAAGCCGTTGCCGGCTCACCTGCCGCGCGAAGTGGTGGTTGATGAGCCGGAGATCGCATGCAGCTGCGGCAGCTGCGATCCCGCGCACCTGGCCAAGCTCGGTGAGACCATGACCGAAGTGCTGGAGAAGATCCCGGCGAAGCTCAAGGTGATCCGACACGTCCGGCCCAAATATGCCTGCCGGCTGTGCGAGAAGATCTTCCAGGCGCCGGCGCCGGAACTGCCGATCGAGAAGGGCCGGCCAGGGCCGGGGCTGCTGGCCCACATCGCCGTTCGAAATACTGCGACCGCATTCCGCTCTACCGCCAATCGGTGATGCTTGGCCGCGGTCGTCTCAGCATCGACAACAATGTGGCCGAGCGGCTGCTTAGCGGAACTGCCGCCTCTCGCAAGAATTTTTTCTGTTCCTGGGCTCCACCGTGGTGGCGACAGGGCCGCCGCCATCTACACCATCGTCGGACGGCGAAGCTGAACGGCCTCAATCTGGAGGGCTATCTCCACCGCGGTGCTCGATCGCTTCGCGCGTGGCCATTCCAACCACCGGCTTGACGAACTCCTGCCCTGGAACTTTCCAAACGGCGTTGGCTGCGGCCGCCTGATCGCGGCGCCTACGACGCAGACTTCCCGAACAACGCCCTGAACAACCGCCCGCTCTCCGCGAGACCCTCACCGGTGAGCACGACGGACTTCCCTTGCCAACCGGATCACAAATCATCCCCTTGCGACACATACGGTCCAGCTCGTC
The DNA here is from genome assembly GCA_963758595.1 of uncultured Alphaproteobacteria bacterium. Classification (GTDB taxonomy): domain Bacteria; phylum Pseudomonadota; class Alphaproteobacteria; order Acetobacterales; family Acetobacteraceae; genus JAMXLO01. The sequence continues at coordinate 60,129 of CAVWWB010000010.1, read as the reverse complement.
CCAGTCGTGCCCCTTCCATGCTCTGAACCGGTCGTGCAGCGTCAGGTGAAGCAGCGGCAGCACGGCCTCGTCGATCTTGTCGTTGTCTATGTCCATCGCTGCCATCCCCCCGGCAGACCGGGGATCGTCATGCCCGCCAGTCCAGTGCGTCAACCATGCCGATCGGCAGACGCTTACACACGCTCGACCCGGCGCCCCTCTCTTTCTGCTCACGCTCTGGCTGTCGATGATAGCCGTCGTCGGACTGGCCTCTCGGCCAGCCAGTTCGCGGCATTGCACACACAGCGCGTGATGGATTCGGTCCAAGGTCCGGTCGTCATCCCAGCGGCGCGAATAAAGGTTGACTGTGCTGCGGCGGCAGGTCCTTCGGCAGCACCGCCCACTGACAGCCGGTCCTGAGGATGTACATCACCCCGTTGACCACCGCTCTCACATCCACCGTCCGCTTGTTACCGCCCTTCTTCGCCGGCGGGATCAATGGACCATCAGCGACCACTCCTCGTCCGTCAAGGCACTCGGGTAGCGCAGCTTGCTGCGATCAAACTGAGGCCGGTTCTCCGAGGTCCACACGCGCCGTCTCCCCCAATTCGCTCAACCCCAAGCGAATCACACGTGAACTCAAACAACTCAAGAAGTTTCCGAAAGGACACTAAGGCCGATGGCAGCCTCAGTTCTGTTACGCACTTTGAGTTTGGAAATTACGTTGTGAACATGCATCTTAACGGTTCCGGTGGATATTCCGAGATTGCGAGCAATCTGCTTGTTCGGAAGCCCTCGCCGAAGGCACTTTAGGACAGCCCTTTCCCTAGGGGTAAGAAGCGCCTCCGCTTCACCTGTGATCGAAGCCAACTTCTCCAGATCTCCCGCGCCTCGATTTGGGAGACTGAAGCCATTTTTCCGGGGCACGTAGCGGCCTCCGGCGATTATGAGACGAAGGGCGGCCGCGGCAACCTCGCTCGTGCTTGTCATGGGGATGTACCCAGCAAGGTTCAGTTTCCCAACGAGCTCCTCCGCATCCATATCGGAATCTCCGACGAGCGCGATCGGAACGTCTTCCCCCATCGTTCGAATTAGACGAATTTGCGCTTCAAGAGCAGACTCCAGATAGATCTCGCTGTTAGCACCCAAGAGGACCAAGGCGGCATAAGTGAAGGACCTGTTGGCCTCATCATCGGTCAATGAGGACACCGCGATCGTTTCGAGTTCCGGGCACGCCGTAGCAAGCCACGATACGAGGAAATGGCGGAGCAGTGCTCTCTTTTCGATAACGATCAGTGCGCGAGAACCGAGAGCTACGCCCGCCTCCGATAGATGGCTTTGATGATAGCCTTCGGCAGGTTTTCTGAAGAGCAAGCGACTAACTTTCTCAACACCGCACGCTAGGGACGTCGAAAAACATATTTGGGCGCCTTTTTGCGAAAACGTCAAGACAAATCTGCGATCATGGGAGCGCATAAGTGACTGCCAAATGCCAAACAGCAACTAACTCTATGGCACCCGCTAGTAAGGCAGGCTACACTGAGCAACGGTGTCGATGCTTTAGTCTGTGCCGCTTGATCGGCATTCTCCGCCAGGGTCGCCTGGACCGGCATTTTTAGAGCAAGATTAACTCGCTGAAGGGAGGGGCAGGCCAGACGTCTTATTGCAGTAAAGCATCGAAATGAAGACGACCGGTCGAAAATTGCTCTTGCATGCCTAGGTCTTTGCCTGCTCAGTGTGCTGAGGAGAAAAGTTACTTCGCCCGCGCCTAAGCACAGGCTCATCCTCCGGACGCCGTGGTTCGAGCAGGAGGAATCTGTATCGCGCCGGGCCCAGCGCAGCTCATCTTGTTCTTCTGGCTGATCCGGTCAGTACTGACGCGGGGAATGAATGACATCGGTAGGGGCAAGAAATCGCTCCTCCGCACCGCGCGTCCTCGCCTGCTGTGCGCCCCCTCCAGTGGCGCGGCCGATCGGTCGGCCTTGGACGAGAGCTGACCAAAGCGGTGGACAGTGCGGAATGAGCACTCCGGCGTGGTGTGATGTCCCCCCAAAGCAAAAGCGGGTAGGGTGCGCCTTGCCTCGCAACCATTGATTGTGCAGGACCGCCGCGCAATGTCGCCCACACTCCCGCCTTATGTCCCTGCGACAGGCTGTCGCGCCGCGCAGTGCCGCACGCCGCAGCGTGGATCCCCTATCGCCGCCGGAAGCGATCTGCCATAGTGCCACTGGTGAGAACGCGATCCAGGCGCACCGCCAAGGTGCGGACGAGACCGGGGAACGCCTATGCCTTGATGTCTTGGCACTCGCCCCCGATCGACCAGCGGCACAGTTGATCCTCTACAAATCCGCAAAGCCCAGGGTAGCATGGAGCGGCTGAGGCGTTGGGCACCGTCGAATTGTCGCGCTTGATCCCAACAACCTGGCGGCACCACCGAAGTCGCGCTGATCGTGCTCGGCAAGGGCAATCTGGCGGAAGCCGAACACCATGCGCGCACCGCCGTCCGCATCGCACAGAGAACCCACAGGCGCACAACCTGATGGGCATGATTTTGACCGAGACCAACCGGCCGCAGGCCGGCGAGTACCACTATCGCCGCGTCCTTGAACTCACCGAACAACGCGATCCTGTCCTGCTCGCCAATCTTGCGTGGAACCTGAAGAACCAGGGGCGCATGCAGGAAGCGCGAACGCGTATCAGGAATTGCTCGAGGGCGCGCCAGAAATCCGCTGCTCGGTTTCGCGCGGTTGGAGGAGGCTGGCCGCAACTTCGGTGGTGCCACGGCGATTCTCGACAAGGCCGATGCACTGTTCCCCAAGGATCAAGGTGTGCGTCTCTCTCGCGCCGTATTGCTTGGCCGTATGCGGCGCCACGACGAAGCGCTGGCGATGATCGACGGATCGGCCGATGACAACGACAAAACTCGACCCTAATGAGCTATTGGAGAAAGGTCGGTTGCTGGAGCAGCTTGGCCGTTAGGACGACGCCTGGGCGGTGCGCGCGACCAGAAGGCGAGCGTCCAAGCATGCTGGGCTTCATCGCGAACCATTCGATAAGGTCTGCCTGACCTTCCACCACAACCAGCGCTATGCACGAACCTGAACCGCTCCGGGTTTGCCGGAGGCGATTTGGTTTGAGTTACGCCGCCAGTGCAATCTCCTCCAGTTGGGCATAGTAGCGTTCCTCGGCCTCGGCAGGCGGCACATTGCCGATCGGCTCGAGGAGGCGACGACTGTTGAACCAGTCGACCCATTCGAGAGTGGCGAACTCCACTGTTTCCAGCGAACGCCATGGGCTGCGCCGACGGATGAGCTCAGTCTTGAACAGGCCATGGACAGTTTCGGCGAGGGCATTGTCGTAGCTATCGCCAACGCTGCCGACTGAGGGTTCTATGCCTGCCTGCGCGAGGCGTTCCGTGTAGTGAATCGACACATACTGCACGCCCCTGTCGCTGTGATGTATCAGGCCACTGCCCTGAACTGGGCGGCGGTCATGCAGTGCTTGCTCCAGTGCATCGAGAACGAAGCTCGCATGTGCCGTCCGCGACACCCGCCAACCGACGATGCGCCTGGCGAAGGCATCGATGATGAACGCCACATAGACAAAGCCTTGCCATGTGGCGACGTAGGTGAAGTCCGCCACCCACAGCAGGTTCGGCCGCGCCGCCCGGAACTGCCGGTTCACCCGGTCAGCCGGGCACGGCATCGCCTTGTCGGGCACCGTGGTCCTGGCTTCCTTGCCGCGGACGACGCCGCGCAGGCCCATCCGGCGCATCAGCCGCGCCACGGTGCAGCGGGCGACCGATGTGCCTTCACGGCCAAGCTGCCGCCAGACCTTACGCACGCCGTAGACGGCGAAATTCGCCTCGAACACCTGTCGGATCTGTGCTCGCAGCACCGCATCCCGTCGCACTCTTGCCGAAGCCTTGCCGGGATCGGCCCGTTGCGCCGCATGGGCGTGGTAAGTTGACGGGGCGATCGGCAGAACTCGGCAGATCGGCTCGACCCCATAGGCGGCACGATGATCGTCGATGAACGCGATCATGGCTTCGACCGGCGGTCGAGCTCCGCCTGGGCAAAATACGCCGATGCCTTGCGCAGGATCTCATTCGCCTGGCGTAGCTCACGGATCTCACGTTCCATCGCCTTCATCCGCTCGCGTTCGTCGCTTGTCAGGCCAGGTCGTTGTCGTTTGTCAGGCCAGGTCGTTGCCCCTTATCTCGTTCGGCCTGTCGCACCCATTTCCGCAACGTCTCGCCCGTGCAGCCGATCTTCGATGCAATCGAACCAATCGTTGCCCATTGCGAGGCATGGTCGCTGCCATGCTCCAGCACCATGCGCACCCCGCGTTCCCGTAATTCAGGTGAATATCGATTGGATGTCTTCTTCGTCATAGCTCCACCTTCTCAAGCTGTGGAGCCTCCGGCAAACCCGGAGCGGTTCAACCGCCAGTTACGCGCAGGTGACCGAACCCCTGTATGACCGCTCAGTGTATCGCTACCGGCACTATCGCACGCAGCTTGAACCGGTGCTGCCGATCCTTCGCCCGCTCATTGAGCGCCTCGGCTACGCGTGCGACTGATGGAGAGGCCGTCGCTGCGTGCTCGCGCCTGGCACAGTGGCGTTGCAGACCGCCGAGGCCCTCCGCTTCGCCAACGAATACGAGCGCGCTGGCCGGCTCGCCGATGCGCAACCGCTGCTCAATCACATCCTTGGCGCAGAACCGAATCAGGGGGATGCCTTGCACCTTGCCGGCATCGCCGCCTTTCGCCAGGGCGATACCGCCATGGCACTGGACTTGATGGATCGTTCGATCCGGCATTGCATCGCGATACGCCGCTCTATCTCCGTAACATCTGCGAGGTCTATCGCGCGCTCGGACGGCTGGATGAGGCGCTGGCTACGGCACAGCGGCGCGCGTCAGGATCAATACCTCCCTCTGGGTCGCCGCATAGAACGTGGTTCCCGGTAACGATGTGCCAATGGCGGCATTGGACGCGATATTGTCGATCCGACCATAGCCACGCGCCTTCATTCCGGGCATCACCGCGCGCACAGTGTGGATCATGTCATCAACGTTTACCGCACGCATGCGTTCGCAGTGGTGCAGTGGCCGCGGTCCGAGACCATGTCGTTCAGGTCGGCGACCGCCGCAGGCGATAGCTGGTCAGAGGATGACCCGATTTTGCAGTGTACAAGTTTGGGGCAGATACAACTCTATCGACTGTCGTGTTAAGGAACGCCGGTCTCACGCGCCGTCGCGTCGTTGCTCTCCAGCGTGGCCGGGGTGTAGATACCGGCGTTGTTCACCAGGATCGACACTGGTCCTAGCTCCGTCTCCACCTCGGTGAACATCGCCGCAACCGGCGCTGGATCAGCGACGCTGCGAGCTCGGTGCTCTCGTGCGAACCGGCAGGCTTGCGCGAGTTGTCTCTCGTTGCAGGCTACGAGCAGACGGGGGTAGTGGAGGGAGTATAGCAGGCAGGTCAGAAAAACACTATCCACTAGCAAGCACTTAGCACTTAAGTGGCGGAGAGGGAGGGACACTCCGCACGTCAACGAAAAGCCATTGAAAGCCTTACAAGCCAGCCACTTGGGGCGCCTATGTTGGTCAAAACGTTGGTCAAGATTAGTTAGGAGGGCGACGGCTGCATCACGCATTCGGCCGCTGCTCGCGTCCTGATCTCCGGAGCGCAAATGCCTTTGTTCGAATCCCAATCGCGCATTCGAACCCACAGAACAAGGCCCCTGATAGGCCGTCCGTTTGCGTGTGCTTCGGCGCCCCCGCTGCGAGCCCACTTTCTCACCCCGGCGCCTTCGGCCCCTACAGCGCCACACTCCTGGCGCTGACGCGCTTCTCGAGCACCGGTCCGGTCACCGGCCGGGTGGCGCCTACACGACGACCACGCACCCCGGAGCACCGCATCCGACGCACAACCTCGCCGACTGCGGTTTGCTTGCCATAAAAGGTCGCCAGTTTGGCTGGCGAACGTGCGCTCGCCAGCGCATCCACGGCTCAGGCAATCGACCTCCGATAGAACCCCGCTAGTCGGAAAGCGGACTGGCTCACAGACTCGCGACTCACTGGCATGGGCCGGGGCAGCAGCGGCTGCCATGACGAGAACACGCAGGGAGCATCAGGTTCAGTCGAATTGCCGGATCAACATGCGCCCATCCTTGAACACCTTCTTGACCGAAACTAAATCGCCTGCCGCCCAGCACCCGGCCGGGGCTGGTGCAGATGGTCATGTTGCTCGATCGAGGATGTGCTCATGCACACGGGATGCACCGAAACTCCGTACCCCACTGACGCGGCTATCGTCACTTCTCAATCGGCCTTGGATCAGATGATCTCCACCTCGGAGGGCGGGGGTGGCAGAGAACCCCGACATCTGGATGCGAATGCCGAACTCCCAGGAGCCGATCCGGTCTGGCCGCGAGTGTGGCCAGGGCTCTGAACCTGGGGCGAACATTGAGGAATGAGCCCTGATCGCTCAGGCCGACTTCATACCCACTCAGGCGTACAGCTGCGTGGGTGGTTGTCGGGCGGGATGCGCACGGTCGAACACGATCCAGGCATGATGATGCTGCCCAGCATTGGTACGCTCGCCCATATCGAACCAGCGAATGCGACGCGTCAGCACCACCACCGCCGAGAAAGGCGCGGCGGTCATCACCTCGGCAACGCGCTGTCCGGCGATCCATTGCAGCCGGACCAGCAATGCCAGTTGGCCCTGCACCGTTGCAGTCAGCGCCAAGGCATGGTGCAGGAACTCCAGCATCGCTTTTGACGATCGCGGCTGTCCTGCCTCGCTTGCCGCCTCACCATAGGGCGGGTTGGTGACGATGCTATGGCACCCGCCTCGAACGCTGCGGCACGCAAGGAAATCCACACCTGGGGTGCCGAACCCACAATCGGCTATGTCGGTCGAAATGACGTCGTAGCCGTGTGCCGCCAGAACGGTGGAAATCGCGCCAGCGCCACAGCATGGTTCCCAAACAGGACCTCGGAAGCTGACGTGCTGGAGCAGCGCTTCGGTGACCCAGGCGGGAGTGGCGTAGTAATCGCGGCCCTTCCGGTCGTAGTTGGAGATGTGGACGGGGCGATATTCAGTCGGCGCGGGTGATCGCGCCGAGTGCACTGGCTTCGGTGCCTTCGGTCCGATGATTGGCAAAGCGTGTTGATGGGGTCTGATCGTCACCAAGGATCGGGCCGGACTATACCGCCTCTTTCAGTTCCTTGGCAGGTCGGAACGCGACCTTTTTGCTGGCTTTGATCTTGACGGCCTCGCCAGTCGCTGGGTTACGCCCCATCCGGGCAGTTCGCTTGCGGACCTGGAGGACACCGATCCCGTTAAGTCGCACCTTATCGCCCTTCTTTAGGTGTCGTGCGGTCATCGCAACTAAGGCACCTAGCATGGCTTCGGCCTGCTTCTTTGGAATTCTCATGATCGTCGGCGAGTTCGGCAGCCAGATACCTAAGCGTTACGGTGACCGGGACGCTGGCCCTGGCCGAGGCAGCTTTGTTCGCTAGCATGGCAATCTCCTCCAGCTTGATCGGATCACTGATTGTCTCCGAGCCTCTCCGATTCGATCAATCCTGCCCGAACGGCACGGTTCATAACGTTTGCTGTAGCTCCGACACGAGGCCATGGCCAACCGGGTGCATTCTGGGCGATCTGGCCGTGGCTGATCAAGCCATGTACTCCTCCTACTGGGTCCGTAGGGGCGCCCCGTCGTCGTCGATGTCCTCATCGCCACCGAGATGAGCAGAGCCGCCCCCTTGTTCGGCCATCGTGCGGTCCGTCACCAGGCCCTGTGGACAAACCCTAGTTTTGCGGTGTTCAGTGATTGACTGAACAGGCGCGGGCAGCAAAAGAATCTGGGACTGTCGCGAGGCTTTGCGAAAAGAATCGAGACGGTCCCGCTCGGATTGGCCTTCTGCCGATCGTCGCGCGGCGATTCCCCGACACGGTGTGAATGTGATTCGAGGCTGACCTCTGTGTTGGAGGTTGGCAGTGATCCGAGGCCTGATGACGGACCAGGAATGGGGAATCTTCGCGCCTTTCCTGGCGAGCCCCTCGCCGCTCGGCGGTTGCCCGCCGAAGGACCATCGCAAGGTGCTGGACGGGGTGTTTTGGATCAGCCGCACCGGCGCTCCATGGCGCGACCTGCCGGAGGTGTTGGGCAACTGGAACTCGGTGCACAAGCAGTTCCGTCGCTGGTGTCTCTCTGGCGTGTGGGACGTGCTTTTGCAGGCACTGGCGGACAGCGGCGGCGATGCCGACGTGTTGCAGATGATCGACAGCACCACGGTCCGGGCGCATCGCTGCGCTGCCGGCGAAAAGGGGGACGCAGAACCAGGCACTTGGCCGCTCGCGCGGCGGGTTCACCACCAAGATCCACCTCCGTTGCAACGCGGAAGGCCTTGCCATCGGCGCGGTGCTGAGCGAGGGCGAGGCCCATGACGTCACGGCCTATGACGAACTGATGGAGCAACGCGACAGCGACCCCGGTATCATGCTCGCGGACAAGGGCTATGACAGCGACGCGATCCGCCAAAACCTTCACGATCGTGGTGCCGCACCCGAGATCCCGACCAAGCGGAACCGCAAGGTGCAGTATCTGGTCACCAGGCCGCTGTATGCCCTGCGCTCACGCATCGAATGCTTCATCGGTCATCTCAAGGAGCAACGGCGCATCGCCACCCGATATGACAAGACCGCAAGTAGCTTCCTGGGCTTTGTCTTGCTCGGATGCGTTCGCATCTGGATCAGGTTTGGCCACAGGGCCTAGCGCGCCTGTCATAGCGTATAGGACCGGCGTGAGCGCGCTCTTCACTTCATCCGACACAGCATCACCGGCCACCAATTCCAGCAGCAAATGCCGCACATCTTCCAAGGTGCAAATCGGACAGATCGGGAGGCTGTCACCATACTCGGCCTACAACTTCATGAACTCGGCGTCTGACAGGTCGTCGGTACGTGGCATGTTCGCCTTCCTCCTATCATCTGCTGCCGTGCGCAACTTCGGCGCACCAGGGGAAACAGGGCCAGATGCCGCATCAGTGTGAGCATAAGGCGGGGCGGCGCAGCGGCGCTACCGGTGGGGCGGCAATTGACGCCGCAACCGCCCCCAGCCCGCGTTACTTCAGCTACCGAAGCAGCGGAGGCGGCGCCGATGTAGACCGCTTTAGTCGCCGGGCGGGTCAAGCAAGTACCTTCAGGGCGCCGAGCAGCGCCGCCGGATCATATTGGCCCTAGTAAACAGGAGGTGGCGGGGGGCCGTGTTTTAGAAGGCGATAGATCGCCTCCCATGCCGTGCGGGTCGAGTATTCGATGGTGAAAAGCGGTTCTTTAGGGACCTCAGCATACTGCCCGAGCAAGGCGAGGTTCGTCGCTGCCTGCGGAACCACATGCGGCCGGTCGGTGTGCCTACGCGGCACCCAAGCGTTGTTGACGTACGGCAGGTCGCAAGGGATAAGTGCCGTCATCTGGTCAAAGAATTCTGTGGATCACCCGCCGAGGGGATCGTTGACAGCAGGTAAAATGCACACCGGAACTCGGTGTCGAAAATGGCACCGGTCGGTAGGATGTAGCCCGTCGCCGCACTGCCTGCTAAAGAGAACGCACCGCCCGCCTCGTAGATCGTGATGTTCTGGCCCGCTATTCCCGCGTTGCCGATGAGACACACAGCGGCTGCAAGTCCAGCAAATCCGCCACCAACAATGTGCGCCTTCATTTGCCCTGGCCGCGTTCCCGAACGTCAGGCTGGTCTGGTGCCGAAAGAGTTGCTTTGCTGGGCGGTAGTTGGAAAGTCTCTGCCGGTCCAGCCTCTCGCGGGAACATCCGTCTTATCTGGGGACCCCACGCCCCTCCGGCCCGTCCGCTGCCTCCTGCTCTGCTGAAACAGCAGCACGTCGGCTGGGTCTATCTGCTTCAACTCCTCGGCGCTCTCCAGGTCCCCGCGCTCGGCCGTTTCAGCCTCTCCCTCGCGCGCCGGTTTGCCTTCTGGTCCACGACGAATGCTTCCTGTCCATCCCGACATCCTGCTTGAGGTTCTAGTCGATGGCTGGAACACGCAACGAGCATGAATAGTTCAACGTCATCTCCAGACGCAGGACGGCTAGATGAGGCGTTTCCGCCGCAATCGGGCAAGAGTTGGATTTGGCGCGTTCGTGCTAGGGCCTCATGATACCTGCTAAATCGAGCCGCTTTTTCGATCGGGCAACCCACGCGCACGAGCCCGCTATTGCAGCCATCTTCTCCAGCAACCATTCTGGAATACTCGGCCAGCGAACATTTGCCCGCCGACATCGGCAGAGTGCGGTGAGCAGTCATCTCCCAAGAGGCGAGCGCCAACCCGGTCAGCATCAACGGTAGCGAAGCTTACTTGGCGCCCTTCGTTTGTTTTCTCATTGCCAAACGCTGGCGCGGAGAACGGCAATGTGCAGCTTTGGGGCTCGGTCGTCGCGTTAGGGGGCCGCAGGTCCTAGGTAGCAGACCCGCTTGCCGTGACTTTGCGGCTCTCGCTACGATCCATTGCGGGTGGCGTCCGGCTTTCGAACGGAACCGGTGCGACGGCTGTTCCGATCGATCCTACCAAGCCATCCATCATTTTTCTGTTGAACTCAGTGAGCTTGCCGATCTCCCGTAGATAGTCCTCCGTTGCGTCCTGGACCCACTGAGCCTGGACGCCGAATATGTCCGGCACGTTTTGGCATTGCGTGATCCGCTTGAGCGTTTCCCGGTTCCGAGTCGCCCGATGAGAAAGGAACTGGCTGATCTCGGCATTCCATTCGTTCATAGTCTGCATCATGGACTGACCCTGCTCACAGAGCCGACGGGTCGCCTCCGAACTCACCTGGGTGAATGAGGCGCCAAGGTCGGGCGTTCTGACTTCGCTCATGATACCTGCTCTGGTTCGCTATGCGAGGAGGCAATGCCGACCGAGAGCAGATGTCAACGCGTTTAAGATTAAGAATTGAACGCGATATGAGTCCAGTTCGGTGAAAACTTTCGTTGCCGCGTTACCTTACTTCTTAGTCGTCGCAAATAGTTTCTCACCATGCTCGAAGTATAGAGCAGGCTCACCGATAAGCGCCGAATTGGGGATGGAAAGGCGTTGGCTCCTCCTGGCCAGTAGCCAGCGCATGAGAGTAGCAGTGCGGAACATTACCGCCGGCCATAGCCCTGCGGGATGCATCCACTTATGTAGCAGGATATCTCTGCACGAGACCTTGTGGGCTGCACCTCGTCTTCAGTTCTGCTGATAATCGTCGTCGAAGTCGCGAGCCACGCCGGAAATCGTGCATCCAAAGAATATGACGCACCCTCACTCACTGCTGCTGTCGAAGCAGCCAGAGGCGGCCCAAGCTGCCGAGCCTAGCCTGCCGCCATCCTACCATGGCGACCCAGTCATCAAGATCAGGGGTTCACCCTGCGGTCATGGTGGTCCCCGGGCCACTCCCCGCACCAAAGAACAGGCTGGCGACGGCCGGATCACTCGCGAATACTACGATCGGTTGGTTGCCGCTGACTGCGACGGGTCGCGCCACGAGCGGAGCGTCCTACCCCCTTCACATTGCCGAGGCTATCGGGGTGGCTCGTTTGGCTGACAGCACTATGATCCACGGCAACAGGTGCGCATCGAAGGAGTGGGTGACCTTGCCGTATCGGAATTCAAACATTCTGGACGAGGGATCGGCGAGAATGGGCGCTGAGGCCAAGTCAGGGGCGAGTTAAGACCAAGTCGGGGGAGAAGGTCGCCCGTCTCTCCGGCGGCAACCCGCAAATCGCTAAGGCGGACGGCGACGCGCCAGTGCAGCAGTACATCGCTGCCATGCCGGGCCTGAAGCGCGACCTCGGAAAACACCTCGACGCGCTTATCGCGCGGAATGTGCCCAACGTGCGCAAGGCCGTGAAGTGGAACTCGCCATTATACGGAATTGAAGGCCAGGGCTGGTTCCTGTCGTTCCACGTGTTCACCCACTACGTCAAGGTGACGTTCTTTCGGGCACGTCGTTGCAACCGGTCCCGCCCGGTGGCACTGCGCGCAGCAAGGACGCACGCTGGATCGTCATCCGCGACGGCGACGAGGTTAATGACGTACAGATGGCGACGTGGGTGAAGCAGGCCGCCGCGTTACCCGGCTGGATTCCCTAGCAGTCGGGCGACGCCGGACCACCATCCACTGTGGTTGGACTACAGGCAAATCGCGTCCGCCTGTAGCATTGTCATGGGCGGACGCGATCAACCGTAGCCGGGCGCGATGAGTGGATCGCCGCTAAACAGCTTCCACCTCGCCGCCCTTCGCTAGAACTGCAAAGATGGGGTGATCCGAAAGGATCAGGTTCTCCGCCACGAGATCATCGCGTAACCGCACCCGATCGACACCAATCGCCCGGAACGCTCCGTCCGGTCCGGTGCCGCGCCCGCTCCACCTCAGGAACACGAATTCGCCGTTGGTCGCGTGCTCCATCAAATCGAGGTGCAGGTCCGGGACAAGAGACAGCAACGCTACGATGCATTGTGTATACTCCTGCTTGCCGCGAACCGGCCGCGTCGCGTGCGGCCAAACACCTACCACGTCGTCGGTGACAACCGTCGGCACCCGCGCCAGGGCACGCTCTACCCTCGGATTGGCCCAGAATGTGCGCCAGCTTTCAATCGACCAGCCGTTGGCTTGTGTTGCATGCGTCATCACTGTCAACTCCCGCTGCGCCTTGTTGATGTTACGAGGCACATTTTGGTTGCCGGGAACGCGCCGTCGATTACCTCAGAGGTTACGCCGCTAATCGGTCGCCGCCGTTTGGCCCTGGGACATCGAACGCGGCCTGCGGCTCACCGGAAAAGCCAGCGACCCCACGCTCAGGCTTGAAGCGAGCCATGCCAATCGCGCAATCTGCTCCAAGCTCGCACCGACCCCAGATACTCAATAGTGGCTTCGCCACCGGCCATTGCTCCACGCAAACTACTGGAAGTTCATCAGCTTCGGTTTCATTATGTAGAATAGATGCTGGAACAGCGTGAGCGTCACGATCTCGCCGCCAACGATGAGCAGCCTCGCAGCAAGAGGTGCTTGTATGGGAACAGGTAAGGCCGATCGGTTCCAGTAGCAGCCACGGCACCGGGAGCGGCACGAGTGACGCATAACGGTTGAGCTTGCTCACCCATTCGCGTGCGTCTGAGAAAGTGGGCGCCCAATCACGGCGACGGATGTCCAGCGGATTGATGACTAAGTTTCCCAATCTTTCGGTGCGCCCCTCGCGCCGACGCACCAAACTCCCGGTCCATTGATGCGTTTGACCGGAACGGGCCAAGCAGCGGCGGCGTGTAGACTGACAGTGGGAGCGTTATGGTGGCCATCATCACGGAAGACATCTACAGAAGCTCGAATGGCGATTGCTGGACGCTGGTCCGAGGTACCGTTACTGGGCGGGCGGTCGTCCGCCATCAGCCTAATCTGGCATCTGGCGGCAACATGACTGACGCGGATGTCGAAGATTTCCTCAGAATAGATGGTCCGGGTCCCGAATTAGCGGCCCTACGGCGCCTATTCGAAAAGTCATCGGGGAGGCTGGCCCCATCGAGAAGGGCGACTGATGACCCCATGGCGTGCACCTCCTCCGGCGGCACGGTTAGTGTCACAGACGCGTGATTTAGGGGCGCGCTGATGTCCAGTGAGCAGGGGTAGCGCTGCGGTTGTAGTTTTCGGATGGGTCAAAGGTGCGGCTGTTCGTCGCTTCGCCCGCATGGTCATGACGAATTCTCCAAGGAGACGTGCGGCCCCGGAGCGTGCGGCCCGTCAACCAAGTCCATCACCGCGAAATTGCCACAGAACTGGCGTACGCCAACAGCCATCACGAGACTGGGAGGAGGAGGCCATGCCCCTGGACAACCGGCTCACGCAGGGCGAAGGCGCGATCCAGACAGCGCGCGACATGCTAAACGAAGCCTCTACAGCCTCCATAATCCAATCGTGGCCGCCACGGCCGCGATAATCGTCGGCATACGCATCGGTTTTGCGCTGTCCGCGTTGTCGGCCAGCAAGTGCCGTCGTGTCAATGACGGGTGCTACGCCTTCGCCTGCTTCGCCCCCTGCGCGATCGTGGTTTGCGAGGTGTCCCGTGGCGGGCCAACTGCTGCGGCTGGTCCGCGCGGTCCGTGGTGTGACTGATGTGTGGATACGCAATCGCACAGGCAGTCTGATCGTCTTGTACGACGGTGCACTCGGCACCCGCGTGGCCGTCCTCGAGTTGCTCCCCGTCGCCGTGCCCTTGAACGCGGCACAAATCCAAAATTGTCGGCTACTCGACAAACTCGCCGAGACCGCGACACAGAAGCTGCTTACCTTCGTTGCGAGGCTCGTGATCGCAACACTTCTTTAGTCGAGCGGTCTGCACGGTGCGCCACTCATTCGGCGTCGCCTGGCGGCGTACTACACGAGTGATGGGCGGAGCACAGAATTCTGCTCCCTGCTCAATAGAAGCGCATCGCCCGCCATTGCTGCGGCAGGGCCGATGCATTCTTCGGCGTGCAGACGAGCACGGCGCAGGAGCGCATCGTGAACAAAGAACTTGAACTTGGCCCCTCGGCGTGACGGGAAAAGTGACCCGCGCGGATATTCGGGTTGTGAATGTGCAGTTGCGCTTAACATGCGCATCTCACCCCTGTGAGCGCGGTTGATTCTTCACTTTGAAGTCCAACTGATTAGCGCGTGCCACCTTGGCACCTGCAGGAGAACTCGAGGATGGAAGGCATGAACGGCATTGCGCGCCCATTGGCAGCCGAATTTATCGGCACGTTCGCCCTGATCTTTTTGGGCGCAGGGACCGCGACAGCACTCGGCGGCAATCATGTGCATGCCGTGGCCTATGCGCACGGGTTTACCATCATGCTGTTTGTCGCCACGTTCGGTGACATCAGCGGCTGTCACATAAATCCGGCAGTGACCGTAGGCCTCGCCGCGGCTGGGGAATTTCCAGTTCGTCGTGTGGTGCCATACTGGATTGCACAACTCACCGGTGCCATCGCAGCGGGATACTGTTTGCTGGGCGTGTTCGGCGGACCCGTCAATCATCTTGGTGCTACGACGGTTGACACGCAGCGGATTTCCTACATCGGTGCGTTCGTGTTGGAGGCGATCGGCACGTTCTTCCTGGTGAATACAGTCCTGCATGCCGCGGTACGGCGCGCTGCGGGTCCGCTCGCACCATTGGCGATTGGAGTGACGGTGACAGTGTGCATCCTGATGTTCGGCGCCTTGACCGGAGGTGCCGTGAATCCTGCCCGCACGATCGGTCCGGCAGTCGCTACCGACATGTATGACGGGCTGTCCATCTACCTTATCGCGCAGCTTTTCGGTGGAGTGATAGCCGGGGTGCTGTATCGCTGGTTCTGGATGCCGCGACCCGGCAACACCGCCGCCCTCCTCGCCGCGAGGGTTCCAGCGGACTAGCCTCCGGGCACCGGCGTTTCGCCCGAAGCCCCGCCCAGTTCGCGCGATGACGTAGGACAGCGCATCCCCCGCGCAACTCGCCGTAGCCAGGCGCATCACATCGTTGAATCACGCCACAAAGCGATCGATGTATGCGCCGGTGCCTGCCGGATGGCAGCGCAAGCGCCAGGTCGGGGCTCGCCAGGCGCTCATGACACCGTCGGCGGCACAATGGCGACCTGCGGCGCGGCCGCTGGATTGGCTGGCGGCACAACGGGGGGACGCCTTTCGCTTGATATCTCTGCAGATTTGGTGGGCGCACAAGGACTCGAACCTTGGACCCGCTGATTAAGAGTCAGCTGCTCTACCAACTGAGCTATGCGCCCGCCCAAGGCGGCGCGCTATAGCAAGCGCCGCCTGCCCTTGCAAACCCCCCATTCCCCTCCAGTCAGCGCTAGCCCCGCCAGAATCGCGTCCGCGCACTTCTCCGCGGTCATCAGCACCGGGAAATTCGTGTTGGCGCACGGCACCACCGGAAAGATCGAGGCATCCACCACGCGCAGCCCATCCACTGCCCGCACCCGCCCGGACGGGTCGGTTACTGACATCGGATCGTCCGCGCTGCCCATCCGGCAGGTGCAGGAGGCGTGCCAGACCCCTACCGCCGCCTTGCGCACGAACGCCTCCAACTGCTCGTCGTCGCGCATCAATTCCTCCAGAGTGACCCCTTCCATGATCAAGGTCCTGATCAGATAACTGCGCAGTGCCGCGGGGCCGTCCAGCGCCTTCGCCAGCCCGTCGGTGATCCACTTGTTCTTCTTGCTCACGCAGACCGACCTGGCGCACCTTATCGCTGTAGCTCGCCGGGAATGGATCGGTCGTCACCGTCTGCATCGTCGGCGTCAGGTGCATGGCGCCGAACCGCCGCACGCCATCCATCATCCGTTCCAGATCGCGCTGATCGGAGAGCAGGTTGAAATCCACGATCGGCTCATCCCGCCAATCGCGAGACGCAAGCTTCACCTCGCCGGTTTCCGAATACGTCTTGTACACGGTGATGATGAACGAGCCGATCTGCTCGCCCACCGCGTGCCACGACGTCTTGTTGGTGACGACGGTGAACATGTCGCCTGGCGGAATACCGTCCAGCTTCGACGAATAGCGCAGCGCCAGATAGATGTGTCGGCGCGTGTAATCGTGAATGATGCGGGCGTGCGGCTTGATGAAGGCCGCCACCGCCACTGCGGGATGGTCCTGCAACCGCTGACCCACACCGGGCAGCGCGGCGCGCACTTCGATGCCCAGGTCGCGCAGTTGTCCCGCCGGCCCAATCCCTGCGCGCAGCAGATGCGCCGGGGAATGGATCGCGCCGGACGACAGGATGACCTCGCCGCCGCGAAACTCGGTCGGACGGCCGCCCACCATTCGCGCTCACGCCAATGCAGCGCAGGCCATCGAACAGCAGCGCGGTCACCTGCGTGTCCGTCGATATCGTCAAGTTCTCGCGCATGCGCGTGCCGGGATCGAGATACCCGATCGCCGCCGATACCCGCCGCTCATAGGCGTTGGAGATGGTGATCGGGAAATAGCCGTCCTGGAATTCGGCGTTCTGGTCGATCAGGAATTTGTATCCCGCGGCCTTGAAGGTTTCCGCCGCCGCCTTGGCGTGTTCCGGCCACAGATCCGGGAAGATGCGCCGCACCGGGATGCGGCCTTCGTTGCCATGCCATGGGCCATCGAAGTCCATGTCGCGCTCGACCTTCTTGAAGAAGGGCAGCACGTTGTCCCAGTTCCACCCCGTTGCGCCGCGTGCCTGCCACTCGTCGTAATCGGTCGGCGCGCCGCGATTGGCGAGCTGGCCGTTGATCGACGAACCGCCGCCCAGCACCCGCGCCTGCTCATAGGTGCGCAGCGGCGGGCGCGGAGCGTTCGGTTGATTGTGCGGGATGACCTCGGTGCTGACCTTCAGCTTGTTCCAGGTATAGTCCGGGTTCAGGTACGCCGTACCGGGATAAGAATCGAGGATCGCTGCCGGCACCTTGCCGTGCGGCGTGTCCATGCCCGCCTCGAGCAGCAGCACCTTGTTGGCCGACCGCGCCGACAGCCGGTTGGCGAGCACCGATCCGGCGGAGCCGCCGCCGACGATGATGTAATCCCAGTCCATGGTTTCAGTGCGTCTCGGTGTGGAAGGTCTTCGACACGATCCGCCAGCCCTCGGCCAGTTTCACGAAGGCCAGATAGTCGGTGAAATAGCGTGGCGGGATTTGGCACTGACCTTCGCGAAAGCCGTAGTCGGGCTGGAGCGGTCGATCTGCACCACCCAATCGCGCCGCGGCAGATCCTGATCTGTGCCGATGGCCGGTTGCGCACCATCTCGAACCACTGCCACGTGACATGTCGCCGAGCCTGCCGTCGGCAACAGAGAACAGATGCGCCACGTCATGGAACACGCGGCCGAGCTTTGCCGTATCGCCTTCATAAAGGCCATCGAAGTACGTCTGCAGCGCCTGTTCAAGATCATTCAGATCGGTTGGCATCGTGTCTCTCCCTCGCCTGAAAGGATCGCGCGATCCTGTCGCAGTGGCAAGTAACCGGCTGCGTTTTCAGAGCCATAGCGGCCCCACGCAGCCTCGTCAGCACCCAGCTTTGCCGCCATGTCCTCGATGTCCGCCGCCACCACGTCCCAATCCTGCTCGGCTGCGAAGTCCCGCTTCTGATGCGGACCATACTCCGCCGGCCGCGGGAAGAACGCGGTCATCAGTCCCTGCCTGCGCGCATTCGCCAGGTCGTTGTTGTGCGCCGCGGCCATCATCACCTGGCCCGGCTCCAGGTCGAGCAGTTTCGCCACGCCCAAATACGTCTCCGGATCAGGTTTGAAATGCCCGAACAGGTCGGAGCCGAAGACCAGGTCCCAGGGAATGCCGGCATGCTTCGCCATATTGGTCAGCAGCGCGACATTGCCGTTCGACAGCGGTCCGATGATGAATCTTCGCTTCAGCCGCGTCAGGCCGGGCACCGAGTCCGGCCACGGATGCAACCGGTGCCAGCCGCGGTTGATGTGCCGCAGATCGGCTTCGCTCAAGCCGCTATGCCGAACTCGGCGACCAGCCGGTCGAGCGAGGCGCGATGCAGCCCATCCAGTGTGGTCCACGGCTGTTCGCCCTTGCGCACGCGGTCCATCGACGGGTGATAGGCGCCGCGCCACGCGTCAACCAGCGCCGTCCAATTCGCGTCGATGCCGCGTTCGCGCCCGAATGCGGTCAGTTCCGTGATCAGGCTGCTGCGCCAATCCACCACGGTGCCAAACGTGTCGAAGACGATCGCGACCGGCTGCCTGACTGTCATGACGCTCCTCCTCGGTTGCGGGCGATGGTCCGCGCCGCTTCATCCTGCTAACTGGAACCCATGCGACGCCTCGGAGCAAGCCTGGCGATGCTGGGAGCGGGACTCCTGCTGATGCCGGCCACGCCAAGTGCCCAACCGGCACGCGAGGCGCTGGTCATTGGTAGCGGCAGCTACTCGGCGCTGCCACCGCTCTCCGCATGCCTGCAGTCGTCGCACGCGGTCGCAGCCGCGTTGCGGCGGCTGGGGTTCCATGTCGTCGAACGCGAGGACGTTTCCAGTGGTGGCGTCGATGCAGCGATCGGCGAATTCGCGCAGGGGCTGGCGGCCGCACCCGCCGCCGCGGCGTTCGTCTACAGCTGCGGCTACACGATATCGTTCAACAACAGGTCCTTTCTGCTGCCGGTCTCGGCCAATATCGCTCGCCCGACCGACGTCCTTACCCAGGGCATCCTGGTCAAATCCTTGCTCGACGTCGTTGCGGGCAGCGCCGGTGCGTCGTTCGTCGCTGTCGATGCGGTGCCCACGCCGGATCGCGGCGGCTGCTTTGCATTTCGACACGCTGATCCAGAACGGCCTGCCGGACGGCGTCGGCATCATCGTCGCCAGCCAGCCAAAGCCGCCTGAATCACCGACGTTGCTTGCGGCCGCACTGGTGGCTGGTTTGCGCGGCCCGGAAGTCCAGACCAGCTCGCTCCTGACAGGCCTGCAGCAACAATTGGCCTCCAACAAGGCGCTGGCCCTGCCCGTGGTCCACCCACCGGCGGCATCACGCTACCTTGTTGGTGCGCCACGCCCGGCCGCGACCCCGGTTCCGGCTGTCGCTCCGGCCGCATCCGCACCGGCTACGACATTTTCCGACAGACGAGCAGATGACCAACTCAGACCGCAAGCAGGTGCAGACGGCGCTGGCACGTCTGGGCTACTATGACGGCAAGGTTGACGGCATTTTCGGGCAGGACAGTCGTGCCGCCATTCGGCGGTATCAACACGAACTGGGGGCCGAGATGACCGGCCGCCTTACCGCCGCCCAGACAAGCCGGCTCATCACCGGCCAATGATCGACAACGACCACGGGAAACGCTCATGGGCCTGAAGGCCAAATTCAATCTGGTGATGCTGCTGGCGTTCCTGGTCGGTCTCGGCCTGGCGGCGGGCTTGTCCTGGCGCATTGCGCACGAGAACGCCCGGCGGGAAGTCGTGCAGCAGGCGGCATTGATGATGGCAATGGCATCCGCGATCCGCGACTACACCGACAAGGAGATCGGGCCGTTGCTGGCGAACCAGATCAAGGTCCGCTTCCTGCCGCACACGGTGCCTTCATGGGCGGCGCAGACGAACCTGCGTTCACTGGCCTCGCAGTTCCCCGACTACACCTACAAGGAAGCGGCGCTGAACCCGACCAACCCGGCGGACCGTGCGACTGACTGGGAAAGCGGGATCATCGAAGCCTTCGCCCACGACCCGTCGCTTACCAGCCTGACCAGCACGCGTGACATTGCCCACCAGCCCGATGCTGTCGATCGCGCGTCCCATCCGGATCACCGACAAGGGCTGCCTGACCTGCCACTCGACGCCATCGGCCGCGCCGGCCTCGATGATCGACCTCTATGGCAGCGCCAACGGCTTCGGCTGGAAGCTGGGGGACGTGATCGGTGCACAGATCGTCTCGGTCCCGATGCAGGTCGCGTTGGACCGCGCCACCGATGCGTTCAAGGTTTACCTGATCGCGCTGGTCGTTGTGTTCGCAGTCACGATCGTGCTGCTGAACCTGCTGCTGCACTTCGTGATCGTGCGGCCGATCCGGCGCATGTCATCCATTGCCAGCGAGATCAGCCTGGGCAACATGGATGCGGCGGAATTCGCTGAACGCGGACGCGATGAAATCGCCTCGCTTGGCGCCTCGTTCAATCGCATGCGGCGCAGCCTGATCAACGCCATGAAACTGCTGGAGACCTGAAATCTCCGAACCCGCCCCATTGCCGGCCGCGATTGGCCGCTACCGCATCGAACGCCTGCTGGGACGGGGTGCGATGGGCCTGATCTATCAGGCGCATGATCCGGTGATCGACCGCAAAGTGGCGATCAAGCTGATCCGCGCCGATCTACTCGGCAGCGAAGAGCGCGCGGATTACCTGGAGCGCTTCCGCCACGAGGCGCAGGCCGCCGGTCGCTGTGCCCATCCCAATATCGTCGCGATCTACGATTTCGCGGTGCACGAAGGAAATCCTTACCTGGCCATGGAGTATGTCGAGGGCAGCAACCTGAGCCAGGTATTGACCCAGTCCGGCCGGTTCGGCGTGGGCGCGGCGGTCGCGGTCATCGCCCAGGTGCTGGACGCGCTCGCCTGCGCGCATGGGCTCGGCGTCGTGCATCGCGACGTGAAGCCGGCCAACATTCTTCTGCTGCCGGACCGGCGCGTGAAGATGACCGACTTCGGCATCTCGCGTCTGGATACCTCGGTGCTGACCCTGGCGGGGTCGGTACTCGGCACCCCCAGCTATATGTCGCCGGAACAGTGCCGGGGCGAGCCGGTGGACGCCCGCAGCGACCTGTTCTCCACTGGCGTCGTGTTGTTCGAGCTGCTGGCCGGTACACGGCCGTTCTCGGGCCGCAACGTGGCGGAAATCTCCCTGCAGGTGATCAGCAAATCCCCGCCCGACCTTCGCGTCCTGCGACCCGAGCTGCCGACGCAGATGATCGCTGTGGTGCAGCGCGCACTGGCCAAACGGCCGGAACAGCGCTTCGCATCGGCCCGCGACATGGCTGTGGCGCTGCAGGCCTCGTGCAAAACCCCTGCAAAACGCCGAAGCCGAGCCTACCGCTGGTCTTGCAGCAGAAAGGCGTGCCGTTCGACCAGGCAACGCTGCATACGGTCGAACGCAAGCTCGCCCAACATGTCGGCCCGATCGCCCGCCACCTTGTGCAGACCGCGGCGCGGCAGGCCCAATCCCTGGAGGAGCTGCACGACATCGTTTCTCGCGGCATCGATCGCCCGGAACTCCGCACCCGTTTCCGCGACGAGGTCGGCAGCAGAGTGACATCGGGCCGGGCCGCTGCTCCGATCTCGCCGGCGCTGGCGCAGCAAGGCGAACGCGAACTCGCCACCTATCTTGGCCCGATTGCCCGCGTCCTGGTGAAGCGCGCGTTGGCGGCTGCAGGTTCCCCCGAGGAATTCTGGCAGCGCCTCGGCTCGCATATCGAACGCGAGGCGGACCGGCAGGCGTTTCTGCGCAGACGGCGCGAATAAATCGCGCGGATGTTCGGTCTTCCGGTGACGGTACCGGAGGTCCCGATGCGAAAACATGTCGTCTTGCTGCTGCTGGCGCTGTGGATGGGTGGAATGCCGGGCCGCGCCGCGGATGCGCCCGCATACCAGGCGCTGGTGGCGCGTGAACTCCCCAGCGTCGTCAGCATCTCCATCCTGCGCTCGCCAGCCCCCGTGGCTATGCTGCTGCATCCAATGCCGCGGAGCGGTCAGCGGCGCCGCGTGGCCGCCGGTTTCTCGGTTCCGGCTTCGTTATCGATCCCAGCGGGCTCATCGCTACCAACCGGCACGTGATCGAAGGCGCGACAGACATTCTGGTCACCTTGCAGGACAACACTCTGCTGCGCGGCACACTGCTTGCCCAGGCAGACGAGATCGACCTTGCGCTGATCAAGGTCACGCCGGACCAGCCGCTTCCCGCGGTGCGATTTGCCGACAGCGACCGGGTGAAGGTGGCCGACCCGGTGTTCGCCATCGGCAACCCGCTCGGTCTCGGCGGATCGGTGACCCGGGGCATCATCAGCGCGCTGAACCGGGACATCCGCGACACGCCGTATGACGACTACATTCAGACCGACGCGGCGATCAATCACGGCAACTCCGGTGGCCCGCTGTTCGATGAACATGGCGAGGTGATCGGCATGAATACCGCACTGTTCTCGCCAGAGGCGACCAGCGGTTCCATCGGTCTCGGATTTGCCATTCCGTCGAACGACGTCAAATACATCGCCGATGCGCTGCTGCGTCCGGGTGGCATGCGAACCGGCACGTTGGACTTCCGCATCCAGCAGGTCACGCCGGAAATCGCTGATGCGCTGAACATGTCCAAAGCCGAGGGCGTGATCGTCGGCGGCACGACCGAGGGCGGTGCCGCCAGCAAATGCGGCATCATGGCGGGCGACATCATCCTGCGTTATGGCGATCTGGCGGTGAAGGACGTGCGCGCGCTGTCCCGCGCCATCGCGCAGAACCGCCGCCGGGCACCAAGGTCCCGCTGCGCATCTGGCGCAACGACGAACCGATGGTGATTACGGCACGGTGCAGGAAGATGCCGCACGCCCCATCGCCCGCACCGGTCCGACGCCGGCAGCGGGCCCGGTTGGCAACTGGCAATGGTGCGGGCGGTGTGGCAGGTGGCGCAGCTCGCCGATGACTGGTGCCGCAGCCGAGGCCGGATTGACCGCAGGCGACGTTATCGTGCAGGTGCAGCAAGAAAAGGTCGCTGAGCCGGGCGATGTCGACAGACTGATCGCCACCGCCCGGCAGCATCAACGCCATTACGTCGCCATGCTGGTCAGGCGTGAAACCGAAGGCCTGCGCTGGCTGGCGCTCAGCCTGGAATAGGAATATACTGCTCCGCAAGGCTGCCTACGGCTCGCAGATTTAACAGCCGTCAAGCCAGTTGAATCGCTCCAGCGCTTCCTTTGCCAGTTTGATCGTCAGCGCCCCGGCTGACATTTCGGTCGCGAGTGGCGCGGCCTGACCCGCCCAGAACGGT
Organism: uncultured Alphaproteobacteria bacterium; assembly: GCA_963758595.1. Classification (GTDB taxonomy): domain Bacteria; phylum Pseudomonadota; class Alphaproteobacteria; order Acetobacterales; family Acetobacteraceae; genus JAMXLO01. The sequence continues at coordinate 36,605 of CAVWWB010000010.1, read as the reverse complement.
GTGAAGTCGCCGCTTCCCCGTTGCTCCGCCTTGGCCCGGAGTGGCGCCAATCCACCCATAGGTAATGGGAAATCCGACGAGGCGTCTGTTATCGGGCCAACCTCGAGAGCCAGCCGATTGACCAGGGCACGTGCGGGTCTCCCGGTGAACACATTGGTCAGCACGGTTGCATCACCGCGCGCATGCCGCAGGGCGTCGCGATGCAGCGACGGTGTCGCGGCTTCGGGACAGAGAAGATAGGCAGTCCCGATCTGCGTTCCGGCCGCCCCAAGTGCAAATGCGGCGGCAATGCCGCGCCCGTCAGCAATCCCCCCGGCGGCTATGACGGGCACACTGACGGCATCAACGATTTGTGGCACCAGCGCCAATGTACCGGGCTGGGAGGCAACGGCACAGTTGATGTCCGCAGCGAGAAAAGTCCCCCGATGTCCGCCGGCCTCATATCCCTGAGCGATGATCGCATCGACGCCACGAGCTTCCAGCCAAAGCGCTTCCCCGACCGTCGTCGCCGACGACATGACGCGGCAGCCAGCCGCCTTAACCCGAGCCAGCAGCGCTGGGGTTGGCAGGCCAAAATGAAAACTCACCACTTCGGGTCTTGTGTCCTCGACGATCCCACACATGGCATCGCCAAACGGCGCAACGTCCGAATGGGGGGGCGGGCGTTCGTGGTCAATTCCAAACTCGCGATAATAGGGCGCCAGCCGATCATGCCAGGCGTGCTCGCGGCCAGCATCCGCCTTCGCCGGGGGATGACAAAAGAAGTTGGCGTTGATCGGCTTGCTCGTGAGCTTCCGCAACTCCTGAATCGTCGTGGCAGCGAGCTGCGGTTGCATTGGTCCGCAACCCACCGAGCCCAAGCCGCCGGCCTCGCATACCGCGGCTGCAAGGCCGACCGTCGCAAATCCCGCCATTGGCGCCTGGACAAGGGGACACTCGATCTCGAAAAGGTCAATCAGTCGCCGGTCCGGCCACATCGCACCCTCCTACCACCGGCCGGCGGAAGCACCGCCGTCGACATGCATAATTTCACCTGTGACGAATGTCGCCTGCTCCAAATACATCACGGCATCGACGATATCCCAGGTGTCACCCATTCGGCCCATGGGCTGCAGGCCGGCAAGGAACCCGTGCGCTTCGGGCGCATGCATTGGTGTCCTGATCACGCCCGGCGCGACGGCGTTCACCCTGATAACGCGGCCGGCGTATTCGATGGCGAGCGCGCGTGTAATTGCGTTGAGGCCGCCTTTCGTCAGAGCGGCAAGAGCTGCCGCAAGTGCTGCCATCGGCTGGTCGGCGATCGTCGCTGTGATGTTGATGATGTGGCCGGAGCCCGCCTGCAGCATCCTCGATGCTACCTTCTGAGAGATGCGGAAGAACCCAGTCAGATTGACGGCAACCATCGTTGCAAAGTCGGCTTCGGAATAGTCGATGAAAGGCTTGGCGATGAAGATTCCGGCGTTATTGACCAGCGTGTCTATGCGTCCAAAGCGCTCAATGGCTGCGTCGCAGATGCGCTGGGCGGTATCTGGACTGGCAATGTCACCGTCGATGACAAGAACGGCCGTGTCGCCGGCGAAATCGCTGTTGCCGATCGAGCGAGAATTGGCAACGACGCCATAGCCAAGCTCGCGAAAGCCTTTCGTCAAGGCAGCACCGATGCCCCGCGAAGCACCGGTAATGACGGCAACCTTTTGTTCAGAGGTCATGATCGTTCCGTGTCTAGCGGGAGGTATCCGACCGAATTGATGAACCCATAGATCGACCGCGGCTTTGCGCCGGTTGCTACGGTTTTGTCTTTTCTTGCTGAGGCCGGAGATGTCCCGGGCCTGATTTGGTCAGCTGAACGCCGGCTCGCACATTCTCACTGGCGCTCACTGACGCGTGAAATGTTGCCGTCAACGGATGGCACCCTATGTTCTCAACGGTCTGGGTGCGATCATGTTGGAGTAAAGTGCGTCGTGAGAATTTCGCAGGAGAAACCGGTGGCGGCCCGCGGATACGGTTTCGAGAAATATGGTCCCGACGGACTACTTGTTTCTTCGGCTGATCGAGGCTGGGCCGCCCTGTCTGCAGAGCTATGGAAGTCACGAGCACGGCGTCATCGCCTGGAAAAACACGCAACCTGATACCGAAATTTGCATCGATATCCACGGCAATGGATCAGTCATCACGCGGCGAGGCGGCGGCATCTTTGACCGGACAGTCGCCGAGCGGGGGACGGCTTGGCTTTCTCCCGGTGGCTTGCATGAAGATTTCATCGATATCTCCGATCCTTTGCCTGGTATTTTGCACATCTATCTGCCGTCAAACCATTTCTCCCCGGCCAACCTCGGTATCGATCTTGATAAATCGCTGATCACGTCGCTCCGCTACGAAAGCGGCTTCCAAGACCCTCTCTTGGCTGAGATCGCATATGCGATAGCGTCGGAACTGCAGTTCCCGACCTCCTCGGGGAGGCTACTTGCCGAAACGTTAGCTTCCAGCCTTGCAGCCAGACTGGTTCAAAACCACCTCGGTTCGTCACCTGCTCAGGCTTTCCCTCGCATTACGCAGGAAGGACTCGACCGACGCCGACTGTGCCGTGTGTTGGAATACATAGAGGCTAACCTCGAAGGCGATCTTTCGGTCGATCAGCTAGCATCGATTGCGTGCCTGAGCCGGTTTCATTTTGCACGAGCATTCAAGGCCGCCGTCGGTCGATCTCCTCATCGATACGTCAGCGCAAAGCGACTCGAACGCGCCAAGGCGCTGTTGATCCGAAGGGATCAGTCCCTGGTCGAGATTGCGCTCGCGCTCAACTTTTCTTGTCAGGCTAATTTCACACGAGCCTTTCGCCAAATGACAGGGCAGTCCCCTGGACAGTACCGGCGGAGCTTCTCGGTGTGATTTTGCACACGGCAACTACCCGACCATAAGAGGCGATGCACCGATTTGGAGGAACTTGCGAATGATACACCCGTTGCCGGCTAGCTTCGGGGAGAAGGATCTTCTGTCGTTCCTGGCGCGAGAATGCTGTTCGCGATTAGAAGAGTCCGAGCATGAGCAGGGAAGAGGCGAAACTTCTCCTTTCCGCCGCTGCGACATGCAACCAGGCAAAATCCAACCTGGGCGTTGCCATCTCGATATTAAGGACCGCTTCCGGACCCAGAGGCGACGCTCGGAACGTCGGCTATTGGAACGGGGAACGTTCCGAGATTGAGGTCCCTCATCACCATCTTAGGCGGTTATGATCTTGCCATCCCATTCTCCCCCGGAGGGGAAAGAGGCATGTTCATGAATGAGCTGCCATTCACCGCCTCGCCGTTAAAACAATCGGTTTGGCGCACCAATGCTTGTTTAATCGGCAGGAGGGACCAGCAACAACCGGTTGATATGCTCCAGCGCCAGGAATGTTGAACGCCACGCGCGCCGGAATGCCTCTGCACCTGTGCCGCGCTCGGCCAGCACGGAGGCGATGGTGCCGACGGATCGCTGGCCATCCACCAGCCGGAGAATTGCTGGCGCCAGCGGCGGCAACGCAATCGGCAGGCGCAGGCCATCGATCATGAAAGCGATCGTGCCGTCCGGTTGGACCGCGCTGGCAAGCGCCTCCCCTGGCCCTTCGCGGGTGACCGGCACCGCGTATCGGCCATGAAGTCCGCACGCTCTGTCTGCTCGTTCTGCCGCACGCAATAGACGATGTGCGCGCTCACATTGCCGGCCAGCGCCTCGGCCAACGCGGCACGCTGAACCGGATCGAGTGCGGTTACGCGCGCACGCAACCGGGGGTCGGGCAGCATCGGCACCGGATCGTAGCGCGCCGGCTCGACCCAGCAGGCCACTGCCAGCCCTTCGCGCGCCAACAGTGCATGCAGTGCAGACACGGTGAAGGCACGGTCACGCGGATTCAGCAGCAGATCGTAGAGGCCGGCTTCTCCGCCATTGATATGGTCATCGAGAAAGCCGTTCCGCCGCAGCCAGGCGGTCTCCGGCAGGTGCCGCATCACTCGCTTGGCCACGTCCAGGCGCGGCGCGGTCGGTTCGTGCGCCGGTGCCAGCAGCCGCAGCGCATCCTGCAGCATGTAGACACCAGTGCGTCCGTGCGGCGCATAGACCATCAGACCCATGCCGCCGCCAGGCGCGAGTACCGACAACAGCGCACGCAGGCCCTCGGCCGGATCGGGCAGATGGTGCAGCACACCGCAGCAATCGATGTAGTCGAACGGCCCCAGCCCGGATCCGGGCAGATCGAGCAAGCGACCGCTGCTCCCAGACGATATTCGACAACCCGCGCATCGCGGCCCGCTCGCGCGCGATCTTCAGCGAGGCAGCGGACCGATCGAGCCAGGTCACGCTGCCCGTCCCGTCCCGCCCGCGCCATCTGCTGCGCCAGCATGATGGTCGCGTCGCCGGTTCCCCCGCCGGCGATCAGCGCTTGCAGCGGTCGCGACGCCGGCCGATGCGCGCCGAATACCCAGTAGTCGATCTCCCGCAGGTGCCCAGGGCTACCGATGATCAGCCGCTTTGCCTCATCGCGTGGGTCCCGGCGGGGGTACGGGTAAGTCTCGTATTGCTCGGCGAGCCTCGTAGTCGGTTGCGTCGCTCATGCGGCCGGCATAGACCGCCGGCATGGCTGAAGCCAGATCACGCGGCTATTTCGGCATTGGCGTCGAAGGTGTCTCGAAATCGGCCAACGTCGGCGCACTCCTGCGCACCGCGCACGCCTTCGGCGCCGCGTTCTGCTTCGTGGTCGGTGCCGGCTTCGATGCGCGCGCGGGGCGCCTGGCCGATACGGCCGATTCCCCGGACACGTCCCGCTCTGGCGCTTCGCCGATCTCAATTCGCTCCGCCTTCCCAGAAAGTTGTGTGCTGGTCGGCGTGGAGTTGCTGGACGACGCCACCGACCTGCCATCGTTTCGCCATCCGCTGAATGCAGCCTACGTGCTCGGTCCGGAGCGGTCCGGCCTGTCGCCGGAGATGCTGCGATGCTGCCGCCACGTCGTACGCATCCCCACCCGCTTCGCCCTCAACCTGGCGATAGCTGGCGCACTGGTGCTGTATGATCGACTCCTCCAGCACGGCCGATTTGCCGAGCGCCCAGTGGGCAGTCATTTGGGCAGCCGGAGCAGCGCCTCGGCTGCGCCCGTTGCCAGCGGCCACGGACCGCCACGTTTCCGACGCAACACACCGGATTGGCTTGCCGGCGAATAACCTGGCTTGTGCATTGCAGCAGGTAACGGCGTGATGATTTTCGTGACACCGAGCCGATCAAACATTGCCGACAGCCGCGCCAACCGTCATTTGCCTGCCCAGCATGGATGAGCACGTGGACAGACCGGACACGCAGGTTCGGGACGCTCCGGTCTCGCGCGGACCCGCGCCGGCAGTAGCTCGTCCGCGCGCTGTGCGCCGCACACGCCGATTGGTCGGTTCGATCGTCCTGGTCCTGCTCGCCATCGGTGGCACATACTGGTTCCTCCACCGCGCGCCGCAGACCGGCGGCCCGCCCGGCGCTAACCGTACCGCGCAGGCGCCGCCGCAGCCGGTCGGCGCCGAGACCATCGCCACCGGCGACATCCGCATCATCCTGAACGAACTCGGCACCGTCACGCCGCTCGCCAACGTCACCGTCCGCACGCAGATCAACGGCCAGCTCACCTCGGTCGGGTTCCAGGAAGGCCAGTTGGTGCGCAAGGCGACTTCCTGGCGCAGATCGACGATCGCCCCTTCAAGGTGACGCTTGAACAGGCGCAGGGCACGCTCGCCCATGACCAGGCGCTGCTCGGCCAGGCGCAGACCGACCTCAAGCGCTTCGAGACACTTGCGCGACAGGATTCGATCGCGAAGCAGCAGGCCGACGACCAGCGCTTCCTGGTCATGCAGACCCAGGGCTCGGTGCAGACCGATCAGGCGCAGATCGACAGCGCGAAACTCAACATCGCCTACTGCCACATCATCGCGCCCGTCACCGGCCGCGTCGGCCTGCGCCAGGTCGATCCAGGCAACTATGTGCAGACCAGCGATACCAATGGCCTGGTGGTCCTCACGCAGGAACAACCGATCTCGGTGATCTTCTCGGTGACCGAGGACAACCTGCCCTCGGTGATGAAGCAACTCATCGGCGGTGTGCAGCTTCAGGTGCAGGTCTACGACCGCTCCAACTCCACCTGCTCGCAACCGGCGCGCTCGCCAGCGTGGACAATCAGATCAACACGACCACCGGTACCGTGAAGATGCGCGCGATCTTTCCGAACCAAGACTTCGCGCTGTTTCCCAACCAGTTCGTCAACGCGCGCCTGCTGGTGGATACGCTGCACAACGTGGTCCGCGCCCCGGTTGCCGCTATCCAGCAAGGCGCCCCGGGCACCTTCGTCTACGTCATCAACCAGAACAGCACGGCCAGCGTGCGCCCGATCAAGCTTGGGCCGAGGACGGCAATACGCCGCGGTAACCTCGGGCCTTGCCGCCGGTGACCGCGTGGTCACCGACGGCACGGATCGGTTGCGCGACGGCGAACCGGTGACCATCCCGCCGCCGCCCGGTCAGGCCGCGGCGGCACCGCCCGCCGTTCCGCAGCGCCGGCGGGGCGCACAGCAGGCAAGGTGATGTGGCGACTGCGAAGGTGGCGCCAGGAAGAGCAGGGGGACGCTGTCCCCCTGCACCCCCTGCCAAAGGCACAGCCTTTGGAATCCAATCGTGTCTGGTGGTGAGAGGGGGGCCAACGGTGCGTTTGCAAGGTCCGAGAAGGCCCCATCTCACCACCAGACAAAAGGGGGGTTCTAAGGGCTCCGCCCTTAGCGAGGTTCCAAGGGGCAGAGCCCCTTGGCTGGCCCTGGCCGCCGCATGAGCCCGTCCCGCCTCTTCATCCTCCGCCCGGTCGGTACCTGGCTGCTGATGCTGGCGATCCTGCTGGTCGGCGTGGTCGCTTATGTCTTCCTGCCGGTTTCCGCGCTGCCGGAGGTCGATTACCCGACAATCCAGGTCCAGACCTTCTATCCCGGCGCCAGTCCGGAGGTGATGACCTCCTCGGTCACCGCGCCCTTGGAACGCCAGTTCGGCGAGATGCCCGGGTCTGAACCAGATGTCGTCGGTCAGTTCTGCCGGCGCTTCGGTGATCACGCTGCAGTTCAGCCTGGATCTCAGCCTGGATATCGCCGAACAGGAAGTGCAGGCGGCGATCAATGCCGCGGGCAATCTGCTGCCGTCCGACCTGCCGGCACCGCCGATCTACGCCAAGGTCAACCCGGCCGACGCGCCGATCCTCGACGCTGGCGCTGACCTCCAAGACACTGCCGCTGACCCAGGTCGAGGATCTCGCCGATACGCGCATGGCGCAGAAGATTTCGCAGCAGCCCGGCGTCGGGCTGGTCAGCATCGGCGGCGGCCAGCGGCCGGCCGTGCGCATCCAGGTCAATCCGCGCGCGCTCGCCGCCTACGGCCTCAACATCGATGACCTGCGCACCACGCTCGGCAATGCCAACGTCAACGCCCCGAAGGGCAATTTCGACGGACCGCGCGCAGGCGTCCACGATCAACGCCAACGACCAGATCACCAGCGCCGACGGACTACGACAATCTGGTGATCGCCTATAGCAACGGTGCTCCGGTGCAGCTGACCGATGTCGCCACCGTGGTGCAGGGCGCCGAGAACACTCGGCTCGCCGGCGTGGGCGAACCGGACGCCCGGCGGTGATCCTGAACATCCAGCGCCAGCCGGGCGCCAACGTCATTCAGGTGGTGGACAACATCAAGACAGCTGCTGCCCGAAGATGCAGTCGACGCTGCCGTCCGCGATCGACGTCGCCGTGCTGACCGACCGCACCACCACCATCCGCGCCTCGGTCGCCGATGTGGAGTTCGAGCTGGTGCTGGCGGTCGGCCTCGTCGTGCTGGTGATTTTCCTGTTCCTGCGCAACCTGCCGGCGACGATCATCCCCAGCCTGTCGGTGCCGCTGTCTCTCGTCGGCACGCTGGCAGTGATGTACCTGCTGGGCTTCAGCCTCGACAATCTGTCGCTGATGGCGCTGACCATCTCCACCGGCTTCGTGGTCGACGATGCGATCGTGATGATCGAGAACATCGCGCGCTACGTCGAAACGGGGGATGCGCCACTGCAAGCGGCGCTGAAGGGTTCCGGGCAGATCGGCTTCACCATCATATCGCTGACCGTGTCGCTGATCGCCGTGCTGATCCCGCTGCTGTTCATGGGCGATGTCGTCGGCCGGCTGTTCCACGAATTCGCCATCACGCTGTCCGTCACCATCGTGATCTCGGCAATCGTGTCGCTGACCCTGGTGCCGATGATGTGCGCCCGGCTGCTGCGGCACCGTCCGCAAGAGCAGCGCTCGCGCTTCGATTTGCGCGCCGAGCACGGCATTCAACTGGGTGATCGGCCGCTACGATCGCGCGCTGAATGTGGTGCTGGACCACCAGCCGCTGACGTTGCTGGTCGCCTTCGCCACACTGTGCCTGACGGTGTGGCTCTACGTCATCGTGCCCAAGGGCTTCTTCCCGGTGCAGGACACCGGCGCTGATCCAAGGCATCTCCGTCGCCGCGCAGAGCGTCTTCATTCGCCGCGATGGCCGAGCGCCAGCAGGCACTGGCCGACGCCATCCTGAAGGATCCCGATGTCGTCAGCCTCAGCTCGTTCATTGGCGTGGACGGCCAGAACCTGACGCTGAACACCGGCCGCTTCCTGATCAACCTGAAGCCCAAGGACGAGCGCAATCGGAACGCGACGGAGATCACCCGCCGCATCCAGCCAGGAAACCGCCGATGTCGCCGGCATCACGCTGTATCTGCAGCCGGTGCAGGACCTGACTGTCGATTCCTCGATCAGCCGCACGCAGTACCAGTTCGTGCTGGAGAACCCGAACCCCGCCGCGTTCCAGACCTGGGTGCCGAAACTGGTGGCACGGCTCGCGCAGTCGCCGGCGCTCGCCAACGTCGCCAGCGATCTGGCTGCATCAGGGGCTGACGGTGAACCTGGTCATCGACCGCGCCACCGCGGCGCGCTTCGGTATCACGCCGGCTACGGTGGACAACGCGCTGTACGACCTGTTCGGCCAGCGCATCATCTCCACGATCTACACGCAGTCCAACCAGTACCGCGTCATCATGGAGGCCGCTGCCGGACCTGCAGCAGTCGCTCGGCAGTCTGAATTCGATCTATCTGCCATCCTCGCTCGCCGCAGCCGGTCAGGTGCCGCTGTCCGCCATCGTGCATGTCGAGCAGCATGCCGGGCCGCTGGCGATCAGCCATCTGGGCCAGTTCCCCGCCACGACGATCTCCTTCGACACTGCGCCTGGCGCCTCCCTTGGCGCCGCGGTCACAGCCATCCGTCAGGCGGAGAAGGACATCGGCCTGCCGGAAGCCTTCACCACCGCCTTCCAGGGCGCCGCCGCGGCGCTGGAGAACTCGCTGTCCAACGAGTTGCTGCTGGTGCTCGCGGCCATCGCCACGGTCTACATCGTGCTCGGCGTCCTGTACGAGAGCTTCATCCATCCCGTCACGATTCTCTCCACCCTGCCCTCGGCGGGCGCGGGTGCCCTGGTGGCGCTGCTGATCGCCGGCGACGACATCGACGTGATCTCGATCATCGGCATCATTCTGCTCATCGGCATCGTCAAGAAGAACGCCATCATGATGATCGACTTCGCGCTGGAGGCCGAGCGCGAGGAAGGCAAGCCGCCGCGCGAGGCAATCCATCAGGCCGCGCTGCTGCGCTTCCGCCCGATCATCATGACCACCATGGCCGCCCTTCTCGGCGCACTGCCGCTGATGCTGGGCCACGGCACCGGATCCGAACTGCGCCGCCCGCTAGGTGTCGCCATCGTCGGCGGCCTGCTCGTCAGCCAGGTGCTGACGCTGTTCACCACGCCGGTGATCTATCTGCTGTTCGACCGGCTCGCTGTCCGTCTGACTGGCCGCGGCCCGAACAGCGGTTGGCCGGCGACGACCCGGCGCCGACGTGAACCTCTCGGCGCCCTTCATCAGCCGTCCGGTCGCAACCACGCTGCTGACCATCGGCATCGTGCTCTCCGGCCTGTTCGCGTTCGGCAAGCTGCCGGTCTGCGCCGCTGCCGCAGGTCGACTTCCCGACCATCTCGGTCACCGCCCAGTTGCCCGGCGCCAGCCCCGACACGATGGCCACCTCGGTCGCCAGCCCGCTGGAACGGCACCTCGGCCAGATCGCCGACGTAACGGAGATGACCTCCAGCAGTTCGGTCGGTCAGGCGCGCATCGTGCTGCAGTTCGGCCTGGACCGCGACATCGACGGCGCGGCGCGCGACGTGCAGGCGGCGATCAACGCGGCGCGCGCCGATCTGCCGACAGCGCTGCGCAGCAACCCGACCTATCGCAAGGTCAACCCGGCCGATGCGCCGATCATGATCCTGGCGCTGACGTCGAAGACCCTGACCCGCGGCCAGATGTACGACGCGGCCAGCAACGTGCTGGAGCAGCGGCTGTCGCAGATCAACGGCATCGGCCAGGTGATCATCGGCGGCGCGGCTCTGCCCGCCGTCCGCGTCGAGCTCAACCCGCAGGCGCTGTTCAAATACGGCATCGGCCTCGAGGATGTTCGCGCCGCGCTTGCCTCCGCCAACGCCAACAGCCCGAAAGGCGCCATCGAGGACGGCGACGCGGCACTACCAGATCTACACCAATGATCAGGCAGCTGAAGGCGGCCGACTACCTGCCGCTGATCATCGCCTACCGCAACGGCGCCGCCGGTGCGACTGGGGATGTCGCCGACGTGACAGGACGCGGTCGAGAACATCCGCAACGCCGGCCTCGCCAACGGCCAGCCCGCGGTGCTGGTGATCCTGTTCCGCCAGCCGGGTGCCAACATCATCGACACGGTCGATGCGGTGAAGGCCGCGCTGCCGCAGCTCGAAGCGGCGATGCCGGCCGACATCGACGTCAGCATCGCCAACGACCGCACCACCACCATCCGCGCCTCGCTGCAGGACACCGAGCGCACGCTGGTCATCGCCGTCATCCTGGTCATCGCTCGTCGTCTTCCTGTTCCTGCGCAACTGCGCGAGCGACACTGATCCCCGCGGTCGCGGTGCCGGTTTCCATCATCGGCACGTTCGGGCTGATGTATCTGCTGGGCTTCAGCCTCGACAACCTGTCGCTGATGGCGCTGACCGTCGCCACCGGCTTCGTGGTGGATGACGCCATCGTGGTGCTGGAGAACATCGCGCGCCATCTCGAAGCCGGCATGCCGCGCGTGCAGGCCGCGCTGCTCGGGCGCGCGCGAGGTCGGCTTCACCGTCGTGTCGATCAGCCTGTCGCTGATCGCGGTGTTCATCCCCATCCTGCTGATGGGCGGCATCGTCGGCCGGCTGTTCCGAGAATTCGCGCTCACTCTGTCGCTCGCGATCCTGGTGTCGCTGGCGATCTCGCTCACCACCACGCCGATGATGTGCGCGTTGTTCCTGCGGCCGACGCCGCCGCGCGACGAACGCCGACGGACGCTGTTCGATCGCGCGGTCGGCTTCTATCGCCGCACGCTGGCCTGGGCGCTGCAGCACGGCGCTCTGGTGATGCTGATCCTGGCGGCTGACCATCGGCGCTGAATGTCTGCGCTGTTCATCATCATCCCCAAGGGCTTCTTCCCGCGAGGACACCGGTCGGCTGATCGGCAGCATGCAGGCCGACCAGGCACGTCTCGTTCCAGGCGATGCAGCAGAAGCTCGACCAGATGATGGCGATCGTGCAGCGCGACCCGGCGGTGGCAGAACGTCGTCGGCTTCACCGGCAGGCAGCGGCGGTGCCGGCGGGCAGGCGAACACAGGCATCGGTGTTCGTCGCGCTGAAGCCATCTCGTCAGCGCGGTAACATCGACGCAGGTGATGGCGCCGGCTGCGGCGCGAGCTGTCGGCACGTTCCCGGCGCGCGCCTGTTCCTGCAGCCGGTGCAGGACATCCGCGTCGGCGGCCGGCAGAGCAACGCCGCCTATCAGTACACGCTGCAGGCCGACAGCGCAGCGCAGCTATACAACTGGTCGCCGAAGCTGCTCGCTGCGCTGCAGAACAACCCGGTGCTGCGCGACGTCAATACCGACCAGCAGCAGAAGGGGCTGGAGACCGACCTGATCATCGATCGTCGACCGCCAGCCCGGCTGGGCATCACCACGAGCCAGATCGACAACACGCTGTACGACGCGTTCGGCCAGCGCCAGGTGTCCACCATCTACAACGCGCTGAACCAGTATCACGTGGTCATGGAGGTGGCGCCGCAGTTCTGGCAGAGCCCCGAGACGCTGAAGGACATCTACGTCAGCACCTCCGGCGGCAATGCCAGCGGCACCGAAAGCACGAATGCCGTTGTGGGCACGGTCCAGTCGGGCGGCGCCACGACGCAGCACAGCGGCCGACTGCAGCGCCGCCATCGCCAGCAGTTCGGCGCGCAACGCGGCGACCAATTCGCTCGGCGAATGTCGGCAAGGGCAGTGCGTCCTCCGGCGCGGCAGTGAGCACCACGACGGAAACGATGGTGCCGCTCGCCGCTTTCACGCAGCTACGGCCCCGGCAACGACACCGCTTGCGGTGAACCACCAGGGCAGTTCGTCGCCACCACGATCTCGTTCAATCTGGCGCCCGGGCAAATCGCTGAGCGACGCCGAGCCGCGCGATCAATCAGGCCACGACGGCAGATTCGCATGCCGGCAACGCATCCATGGCAGGTTCGCCGGCACGGCCGCAGACGCTTCCAGCAGCTCGCTGGCAAGCGAGCCCCTTCTGATCGCTGCCGCGCTGATCGCCGTCTACATCGTGCTCGGCATCCTCTACGAGAGCTTCGATCCATCCGCTGACCATTCTCTCCACGCTGCCCTCGGCCGGCGTCGGCGCGGTGCTCGCGCTGCTGCTGTTCGGCACCGAGTTCAGCATCATCGCTCTGATCGGCGTGATCCTGCTGATCGGCATCGTGAAGAAGAACGCGATCATGATGATCGACTTCGCGCTGGAGGCCGAGCGCGAGCGCGACTTGACGCCGCGGGAAGCGATCTTCCAGGCCTGCCTGCTGCGCTTCCGCCCGATCATGATGACCACCTGCGCGGCGATGCTCGGCGCAGCTGCCGCTCGCCTTCAGCTTCGGCAGCGGCGGCGAGATCAGCCGTCCGCTGGGCATCGCGATCGTCGGCGGCCTGACGCTGAGCCAGGTGCTGACGCTCTACACCACCCCTGTCCTCTATCTTTATCTCGATCGATTCCGCCTAGCCATGCGCCGCCGTTGGCGCCAGACTTTCCCCGGGCTTTCGGGCATCCCCGAGGCCGCCGAATGAAACGGTGCTGGCTGCTGCTGGCGCCCCTGGCGCTGCGGTGCATGCATGGTCGGGCCGGATTACCAAAAGCCCGACGCGCCGGTGTCGATCGCCTACAAGGAATTGCAGGGCTGGACGATCGCTCAGCCGCAGGACACGGCCCAGCGTGGCCCATGGTGGTCGGTCTACCATGATCCGGAACTCGATGCGCTCGAGCGTCAGGTCGATGTCTCCAACCAGACCGTCAAGCAGTTCGAGGCGCAGTACCGCAACGCTGTCGCGCTGGTGCAGGAAGCGCGGGCCGACCTGTTCCCTGTGGTGTCCGCCAATGCCGGCGTGACCCACAGTTCCGGGTTCAGCAGCAGCAGCAGCGCAGCAGCAGCCGTAGCAGCTCATCCAGCATCAGCAGCTCCAGCGGTTCGCTGATCACCACGCCGAGCGGCAGCTCGCTCAGCACCGGCGGCGGAGGCGGGGGCGTGCCGCGTACGCAATACAGCGTGGAAGGCTCCGTCGATTGGGACCTCGACGTCTGGGGCCGCATCCGCCGGCAGGTCGAAAGCCAGATCTCGGCCGCACAGGTCAGCGCCGCCGATCTGGCCAACGCTCAACTGTCCGCGCAGGCCACCCTGGCGACCGACTACTTCGATCTGCGTGCGGAGGACTCGCTCGCCGATCTGCTGCGCCAGACCGTGGCCGCCTTCCAGCGTGCCCTGCAGATCGTGCAGAACCAGCATGCCGCCGGCACCGTGTCATCGGCCGACGTGGTCACCGCTCAGGCACAGTTAGAGGGCGCCCGCGCGCAGCTTGTCGGCGTCGGCGTACAGCGCGCCACGTTCGAGCACGCGATCGCCGTGCTGACCGGCCACCCGCCGGCCGATCTGACGATCCCATTCGGGCTGCTCACCGCCGACGTGCCGGTCATGCCGCCTGGCGTGCCATCGACCCTGCTGCAGCGCCGTCCCGACATCGCCGCCGCCGAGAGGCAGATGCAACAGCAGAATGCGCTTATCGGCGTGCAGGTCGCGGCCTTTTACCCCGATGTCACTCTATCGGCGCTGGTCGGCTTCGTCGGCAGCCCGCTGTCGCAGTTGTTCACCGCGGGCAATCGCATCTGGTCGCTGGGCGGGGCCGCGAGTGAGACGATCTTCGAAGGCGGCGCTCGCTCCGCCGCGGTTGCCGCCGCCCGCGCCACTTACGACCAGAGCGTTGCCAACTACCGCCAGGTCGTGCTGACCGCATTGCAGCAGGTCGAAGACGAGTTGTCCTCCTTGCGCATCCTGCGAACAGCAGGCACGTGCCGAGGCGATCGCCGTCGCTGCGGCTCAGCACGCGGTGGAAGTGACCTTGAACGAGTATCGCGCCGGTACGGTCGCCTATACAAGCGTCATTACAGAGCAAACCACCCTGCTGACCGATCAGCAGACCCTGCTCGCCGTCCAGCAGAGTCTCCTGGTGGCCAGTGTTGCGCTGATCGAGGCTCTCGGCGGTGGATGGAACGCCGGACTTCTGCCGGCAAAACCCGGGTGAAGCTGCTTGTGCCTTGAGATCGGCCGGCATATCTGTCCCGCCATGCGCTTCCTGCTCCTGTTCCTGCTGCTGGCCGCGACAGCGCCGGCCGCTGCCCAATCGAAAAAACCGCCCGAGCCGGCGCGCGGGGAAGCAGCGAGCGGCGCTGCCAGGAAGCTGGGCGACTTCGAGGACTGGATCGCTGCGATCCACAAGGAATCCGGGCAAAACGTGTGCTACGCCTTCGTCCGCGCAAAGAACTCGGTGCCAGCGCTGCCCGGCCGCGGCGAGGTGGTCCTTACCGTGACCGAACGGCCGGCCCTGCGGGACACCGTCGCCATCAGTGCCGGCTTCCCCTACCGCAAGGACGCGACGGTCAGTATGCAGGTCGATACCGCTGGGATCGACTTCTACACCGCGCAGAGCAGTGCCTTCGCGCGCGACGGCCGCGCGGCGGTGGCCGCATTCCTCAAGAGCCAGCAGGCGCTGGCGCGTTCGCCCGGCCCGCGCGATGGACAGGTGATCGTCGATACCTTCAGCCTACGCGGGTTCAAGGGGGCCTATGCGGAGATCAATAAGGCATGCCCGCTGAAATGAACCACCAAGGCAGCGATCTGACTGCGGCGGAGCGGGCACGCATTCTCGCCAAGTCCGCACTGTTCGACCCGCCATCCGTGCAGCTCGCCGATGGGCGCCGCGACCTGGTCGGCTTGTCGCGCGCCGAACTTGCCGAGGAAGTGCAGACGATCGGCGAGGCGCCGTTCCGCGCCAAGCAGCTCTGGCACTGGATCTATCATCAGGGCGTCACCGACTTTTCTCGGATGTCGTCGATCGCACGATTGTTGCAGCACAGATTGGCGGAACGCTTCGTCATCGGCCGACCGGACGTCGCGGCCATGCAGACCAGTGCCGACGATACACGCAAGTTCCTGTTCCGGTTTCGTGATGGTCAGGAAGCGGAAACGGTTTACATCCCCGACCTGGTTGAAGACCGCGGAGCGGTGTGCGTCTCCTCCCAGGTGGGCTGCACTCTGTCGTGCCGGTTCTGCCACACCGGCACCCAGCGACTGACACGCAATCTTGGTCCGGCTGAGATCATCGGCCAATTCATGGCCGCGCGGGACGCTTATGGCGAGTGGCCCAGCCCGGCTGGCGAGGCGCCGCGCCTGCTGTCCACCATCGTGCTGATGGGCATGGGCGAACCGCTGTACAACTACGCCAATGTCGCCAAGGCGATGATGATCGCGATGGATAATGAAGGCATCGGTCTGTCACGCCGGCTCATCACGCTGTCCACCTCCGGCGTGGTGCCGATGATGGATCGCGCCGGCGTCGAACTCGGGGTCAATCTGGCAGTGTCGCTGCACGCGGTGCGCGATGAGCTGCGCGATGAACTGGTGCCGCTCAATCGCAAGTACCCGATCGCCGATCTGATGGCGGCCTGCCGCCGGTATCCCGGCGCATCGAATGCGCGGCGCATAACCTTCGAATACGTCATGCTGAAGGGTGTCAACGACAGCGAGGCGGATGCACGCGAACTCGTGCGCCTGATCGCCGGTATTCCCGCCAAGGTCAACCTGATCCCGTTCAATCCCTGGCCCGGGAGCCCGTTCGAGACCAGCGGCAGGAACGCGATCCATCGTTTTGCCCGGATCGTTATGGATGCCGGCTTCGCCTCGCCGGTCCGCACGCCGCGCGGACGCGATATCCTGGCAGCCTGCGGTCAGCTACGCACCGACACTCGCACAGCGCTTTGCCATTGACACGAGACTGATACGCAGGCTGAGCCCGCCCCGGACTTGAGCCGGCGCTGCCCAGCAAGCACAATCGGGCTCTCTCCTTGGGATTGTCGAATGAACAGCTCTGCACGCTACCGCATCGGCTTTGATATCGGTGGCACGTTCACCGACTTCATTTTGTTGGATACGAAAGAGTCGGAAATCCGGCTGCATAAGTGCCTGACCACGCCACAAGATCCGTCGGTTGGCGCGCTACAGGGGCTGGCCGAGTTGCTGGAAGGCGCTGGTCTGCGAGCTGGGGGAGATCGGCGATGTCGTGCATGGCACGACCCTGGTCACCAACGCCCTGATCGAGCGCAGCGGTGCCCGGCTGGGACTGATCACCACGCGCGGCTTCCGCGACATCCTGGAGATGGGGACCGAGCAGCGCTACGACATCTACGACCTGTTCCTGAAGTTTCCCGACCCGCTGGTTCCCCGGCGCCACCGCCTGGAGGTGACGGAGCGGATGGATCGCGACGGTCACGTGCTGACGCCGATTGACCCTGCCGAGGTGCGTGCCGTGGCACAGCGACTGGTTGCAGATGGGATCGAGGCGATTGCGATCTGCTTCCTGCACGCCTACCGCAACCCGGCGCACGAGCGCGAAGCGGCTGCCATCATCCGTGCCGCGTTCCCTGACGTCGCGGTGTCGATCTCATCGGATGTGGTGGCGGAGCTCTGGGAGTACCAGCGCTGCAACACCACCTGCGCGAACGCCTACGTGCAGCCTTTGATGGGCCGCTATATCGCGAAGCTGGAGCGCGAATTGCGCGCCCGCGGTTTCCGCGGCGAACTGCGGTTCATGCACTCCGCTGGCGGATTGCTGTCGCCGGAGACCGCGCGCGACTTTCCGATCCGCATGCTGGAGAGCGGCCCGGCCGGCGGCGGCCTGGCCACGGCATTCTTCGGCGCGGCGGCCGGCAAGCAGGACGTGATCTCGTTCGACATGGGCGGCACCACGGCGAAGGCCTGCCTGATCGAAGACGGCCGCGCCGAAATCGCGCCGATGATGGAGGCGGCGCGCGTCCACCGGTTCAAGAAGGGCTCGGGCCTGCCGATCAAGGCGCCGGTGATCGACATGATCGAGATCGGCGCCGGCGGCGGTTCGATCGCCGCGATCGATGAGGTCGGCCTGCTGCGGGTCGGCCCGCATTCCGCGGGCGCCGATCCGGGACCGGCCTGTTATGCGCGCGGCGGCACCGAACCGACAGTGACCGATGCCAACCTGCTGCTGGGCTATTACGATCCAGCGTTCTTCCTTGGCGGCCGCATGGCGCTGGACCGCGACGCCGCTGAACGCGCGTTGGCGACAGTGGGCGCGAAGCTGGGCCTGAGCGCGGTGGATACCGCGTGGGGAATTCACCGAATGGTGGTGGAGAACATGGCCGCCGCCGCGCGCATCCACATCGTCGAGAAAGGCAAGGACCCGCGCGCCTATGCGATGGTCGGCTTCGGTGGTGCCGGCCCGGCGCACGCCGCCGAAGTGGCGCGCCTTCTGGGCGTCAAGCAGGTGCTGATCCCGCCAGCATCCGGCGCGGCATCAGCGCTTGGTTTCCTGGCGGCACCCTTGTCGTTCGAGCAGGTGCGCAGCCACCCGATCCGGCTCGACGCACCTGGCGCGGCGGCGACGATCGATGCGATCCTGCGCGAGCTCACGACGGCGGCCTCCGCACGTCTGGCCGACCAGCCGGAGATCGTGACGGAGCGTCTGGCCGACATGCGGCTGGAAGGCCAGATGCACGAGATCACCGTGCCGCTGCCTGACCAGCCGATCACCGACGCTACCATGCCGGCGATCCGCGAGGCTTTCGCAGCTGCCTATGCGGCACGATATACAACCGTGTATGAAGGTGTCGGTGTGATGGCGGTCTCGTTCCGGGTCCGCTGCCGCGGGCCATTGCCCCGGCTGTCGCTGACCGAGGCCGGCGCTCGATCCTCTGGCGCAGCGAAGAAGGGCACCCGTCCCGCCTGGTTCGACCAGGGATTTGTCGATACACCGGTCTATGATCGGTACGCCGTGGCGCCTGGCACCAATATCGCCGGCCCCGCCATCATCGAGGAACGCGAGGCCACCACCGTCATCCCGCCCGGCGACAGCGCGACAGTCGATGCCAGTGGCACACTCGCGATCAGTATCGGGATCGCTGCTGCGCCGGCGGCACGCGTTACCGCCGAAACCCCGGTCGAAGAGGCCGCCGCATTGATCGAGGCCGACCCGGTTTCACTGGAAATCATGTGGAGCCGCCTGGTCACCGTGGTCGAGGAGATGTGGCAAACGATCTGCCGGACGGCGTTTTCGCTGATCGTGTCAGAGGCGCAGGACTTTGCCTGCGATCTGCTCGATGCGCAGGGCGATTCGCTCGCGCATTCGCCACGTGCCATGCCGGTATTCAACCTGACCCTGCCGCGCGCGGTGAAGGCGCTGCTGCAAAAATTTCCACCCGAGACGCTGCAACCGGGCGACGTCCTGGTGACCAACGATCCGTGGCTGTGCGCTGGGCATCTGTTCGATATCGCGGTGGTCACGCCGGTGTTCCGCCACGGCGCGCTGGTGGCGCTGACCGGCACGGTGGGTCATGTCGGCGACATCGGCGGCACCAAGGACAGCCTGCGGGCGCGGGAGATTTACGAGGAAGGCATCCAGATCCCGCCGATGTTGCTGTATCGCGGCGGCGTTCCAAACGATGACCTGTTCACCCTGATCGCGGAAAACGTGCGCAAGAGCGAGGAGGTGCTCGGCGACATCCACTCCTTTGTTGCCGCCAATGCCCTCGGCGCCGAACGCCTGCTGGCGTTCATGAACGAATATGGCATGCATGACCTGCGCGCGCTCGCTCGGGTGGTGCAGACGCGCGCGGAAACCGCAATGCGTGACGCTATTCGAGCGCTGCCGGACGGCGTGTATCACTCCCAGATCTGGAACAACCCGCTGGGTGAGAAGCTGCACTATCCGCTGAAGCTCACCGTCAAGGGCGAGGAGATCGAACTGGACTTCGCCGGCGCGCCTGCGCAGTTGCCGCAGGGCGGGCTCAACTGCACCTACAGCTATACTGCGGCGCATGCGACCTATCCGATGAAGTGCATCCTCAGCCCGCAGGTGCGCAGCAATGCGGGCTGCTACCGGCCGTTCAGCGTGAAGGCGCCGGAAGGCTCGGTGCTTAACTGCGACAAGCCGGCATCGGTCAACCTGCGCACCCGCGTCGGGTGGTATATCGCGCCCAACATTTTCCGCGCACTTGCGGACGCCGCACCGGATCAGGTGCAGGCTGCGACAGGGTTGCCGGTGGCGATCAACATCTATGGGCGCGAAGCCAACGGCCATGTCTATGCGGACCATTTCTTCATGGGCGCCGGCCAGGGCGCATCGCGGCACGGCGATGGCAAGTCAGCCCTGCTCTATCCGACATCCGCCGCGAACACCTCGGTGGAACTGATGGAGGCACGCGCGCCCGTGCTGGTGCTGGAGAAGACATTTGTCACCGACTCGGGCGGGCCCGGCGAACATCGCGGCGGCTGCGGCGTGCGCACCCGGATGCGCAAGCTGCATGATGACGGGCTGCCGACACTGGCATCGGTCTATCCGGAAGGCGTCGGGGTCACGGTAGAGGGTCTGCACGGCGGACAGCCCGGGGGTGGCGTGCGCGGCGTGGTTCTCGATCCGGACGGCAACGTCGTGCACGACTGCGGTACCGGCGAACTGGTCACGTTGACGCGCACCGACCAGATCGTCGAAGTGCAACTCGCGGGCGGCGCTGGCTTCGGCGATCCGCGTGCACGCCCAGCCGCACTGGTGGAGCAGGACGTGGCGGCAGGCCTTGTGTCGCCGCAAGCCGCTGAGCGCGATTACGGATTGCAAGTCGCCGCCGGCAAGGCGGCGGAATAACGAACGGGGGGAGACATGAGCGATCTGGATGCGGTGATCGCGGCGACCAAAGGAAGGGCGGGCACGTCACCCCGCATGCATCCTCGCTTCATCGAACTTGGCTCGCTGCTGCTGATTGCGCCGCTCTGTGTGGTCGGGGCGATCATCGGCGTGCAACTGATCGTCACTCTCGGCATCACCGCCAATACCTCGCTGATCGGTGCGCTCGCCGGCATGGCGCTGGCGCGCATCCCGCTCAATGCGTTCAGGCGCTATCGATCGATCCACGTGCAGAACCTGGCGCAGAGCGCGATTTCGGCAGCGACCTTCGGCGCGGGCAACGCGCTGATGCTGCCGATCGGTATTCCATTTGTGCTCGGCCGCCCCGACCTGGTGCCGGCGCTGTTCGCCGGTGTGTTCCTGGCGATGCTGATCGACGGCTACATGCTGTACCGCATGTTCGATTCCGAGGTATTCCCCGCCACCGGTGCCTGGCCGCCAGGTGCCGCTGCGGCCGAGGCGATCCGCGCCGGCGACGAAGGCGGCCGCAAGGCGGCGATGCTTGGGGTTGGCGTGCTGGTCGGCATCGTCGGCAATTGGCTGATCGCACCGGCCGTGATGTCGGCATTTGGTGTCGCGTTCATCGGCAATATCTGGGCACTGTCGATGTTCGGCGTTGGCCTGCTGCTGCGCGGTTATTCGACGCTGCTGTTCGGCGGGATTTTTCCGGGCGGCGATATTGCCAAGGCCTATGTGCCACACGGGATGATGGTTGGCGCGGGCATCGTCGCGTTGATCCAGGTGGCGGTCATCATTCTGGGCCGCCGCGGTGCGCATGCCGAGGCCGGCAGCGCGATGCGTACACCGGCCGAGGTCCGGCACTCGCTTGGCCTGGGCAGCACGGCGTATCTGGTGATCGCACTGCTCATCGCGCTGCTTGGCGGGCTGGCGGCGCAGCTTTCGGTCGGGATGCTGGTATTGTTCCTGATCTACGCCGCCTTCGCCGCCCTGGTGCACGAGCTCATCGTCGGCCTTGCCGCGATGCATTCCGGCTGGTTTCCGGCTTTCGCGGTGGCGCTGATCACGCTGGTGATCGGCATGCTGATCGGTTTCCCGCCTGTGGCGCTGGCACTGCTGGTCGGCTTTTCCGCCGCAACCGGACCGGCCTTCGCCGACATGGGTTACGACCTGAAGGCCGGATTCATGCTGCGCGGCCAGGGCGAGCGATCCCGAATTCGAGCGCGATGGACGGCGCCAGCAGCTCTTCGCTGCGATGTTCGCCTTCGTGGTCGCCGGTGTCGTGGTGCTGATTGCCTATCCCGGCTTCTTCGCGCAGAACCTCGTGGCACCAGTGGACCGCGTCTATGTCGCGACGATCAAGGCGGGCGCATCGGCTGACGTGGCGTGGTCGCTTGGCGATGTGGGCCATTCCCGGCGCCATTATCCAGTTCCTCGGCGGTCCGCGTCGGCAACTCGGTGTCTTGCTTGCCACCGGCCTGCTGATTCCGTTTCCGCTGGCCGGTTGGGCGGTGCTGATCGGTATCGCGTGCCGGGTCCTGTGGGAACGTTTCGCCAAGGCCGAGGGGATGGAGGTGTTCGGGGCCGGCGTGATCGCGGGCGACGCGCTGTTCGCTTTCTTCACCTCCACGTGGAAGGCGGCGTTCAAGTAGACTTGGCGTCCTGAAGCTCCTCGGGCTTGGGCGCTGACATGTTGGGCTGCAGCGGAACAAACAAGCAATTAGCCTCGCCCGCGTGCGGGAGATGCAGGCGCAAAGCGCCGGAGAGCATGTTGCCGACGCTTCCAGACCCTCACCCGCCGCTTCGCGGCGACCTCTCCCGCGAGCGGGAGAGGTGTACTCGGGCTTCGGATGTGATCGTTCTTATCCCTCGATGCAGAAGTGCGCCTCGGTCGGTTGTCCGGCTCTGCCGTTGATCGGCAGGATGTCCTGTGGACAGGCCGAGAAAGCGATGACCAGGTTCATCTCGGCGTGCAGCCGGATGTAGCTGCCCGGCGTTGAGACTGGGGGTTCGAAGGATAGCGTGCCATCCGCTGTCCACGGGATGTTCATGAACAGATTGAGCGGGCTCGGTGTCTCGGGCGGCTGCAATCCCAATTCGGTCAATCCTTGCGCCAGATTGTCGGTGCAATTGTCATGATATCCGGCGCAGCCGAGTTCCTCGTACCGATAGCGGTCACACGCGGCCATCAGCGTGTCGTGAATGCCGCCCGAGGTATCTTCCAGTACGGTCAGGATCGGCCGCCGATGGTTGGTCAACAGCTTGTCGCCGCTGCGCGGAATCAGCCGGTGCATCGTGGCGCGGGTGTGCTCCATGGACATGAACTCGGTCAGGTCCTGACGGTTGAACGCCCAGGTATCGACCACCTGCTCACCGTGCGTATTGATGACACGAACGACTTGGCCGGCGGCGACCAACGCCGCTTTGCCGCGGCGGGCCGGAATGGTGATGACGCTCTCGGACATCGGCGTTCCCCTGCTGCTCGCGACAAGTCTGCCGCGAACACGGTGGCAATAACAGATGATCACCGGTGTGCTGCGGCGCGCAGCCGATCAGGCGGAAGGGCGCAATGCCCGCTGGTAGCGCTCGTAGCCATCTATGATGGTGCGGAACAGCAATTCAGCGGCAACACTGTAGCCCAGGGCGGACAGGTGCGTACGGTCGCGCGTGGCCAGGACCGGGTTGCTCCGCGGCAATCGCAAGATGCCGCACGGGCCCCCCATAGCCGTCTGCCAATCCCAGAAGTATGCGTGCTCCTTCGACGCGACGGCGCGCTCGGCCGTGCGTATCGCGCCGAGCTTCGGCGGCTCCGTCAAGTTCGGATCGCCGCAGGCCACCGGTTCCGTGCTGGACTTCTGGCGACGTTTGTAGGCGTCGGGCGGGCCTAGGACCAGCAAAGCCGCAAGCGGCGCCGCGGCATGCAGTTCGCGCAATCGCGCGGCGAAATTAGCGGCATAGGTTTTGACATCGGTGTCGTAGCGAAAGCCCGCGTGGGTGCCAAACGCCAACACGATCAACGACGGAGTAAGGTGCCGCAACTCCTGACGCACCAGCGTCGGGTCCCATCGGTCCAGCATGTCGATATCGGCCTCGACCGCGTCGAGATTGGCATAGATCACGCCAGGCCGACCGCGCGTGATGCGCCAGGCCAGCACGTCCACCGGCCCGTCCCCAATTGCATCCAAGGTGAGAGTATGGCTTCCCGTCGCCGGGGGGACCGGCTGCCAGGCCGCATTCCGGGTCGGCGCGGTGGTGGCGATCGCGGCGCGGCTGCCGTGCTCCAACTCGGCTAGTAGCGTGCCGCCGCCAGGCTGGCGCAGCACCTCGATCTCGGCGTTTTCGAGATCGTGGCTGTCGTCCACGGTCAGGGTCATTGTTGCTGATCCACCGGCGTGCTGACGCAGGCCGGTTATGCCGAATGGACCCGTCGCAGAACTGTTGCTGCTCACCGCCGACCAACCCTCTTGCGTCACTGTGACGTGCGCGGGCTTGTACCCGCGATAGGGCACGCCAGGCGGTAACACGCCCCGACCGGCATTCCCAAAGTGGGCCCAGAACAGCTCGCGCATTCGGCTGCTGAAGCTGTCATCGGCGATGCCGCCTTCGCCGATCTGCAGGATCACGACCGTGGGACTGCTGGCGAGTGCCCGATAAAATGGGAGCAGTGGAGCCTCCGGGCCCAGTTTCGCAGTAAGCTCAGCCTCCGACGCGCGGGGCGGCGATGGCACGCAGGAGGCGAGCAGCAGAGCGCTCAGGCCGCCCAGTAGCAGCCGTAGGTAACAACCAGGCCGCAATGGACTATGTGGGCCTGGAGCGAAGCTCGCGCACCTGTTCCGGCGTCAGCAAGCGAACCCGCTGGCCTTGCAACAGCAGATAGAGGCGCGCGGTCTCCTCCAATTCCTCGATCGCACCGGAGGCTGCCGACAACGAGGTGCCGGCCACCACCGGTCCATGGTTCGCCAGCAACACCGCGTGGTGCTTGCCGACCAACGGCCTGACAGCTTCGGCCAGCCGCTCATCGCCCGGCGGAAAGTACGGCACGAGCGGCAACTGGCCGACCCGCATAACGTAGTAGGCCGTGATCGGCGGCAGCACATCGCTCGGGTCCACGTCCGCGAGGCAGGACACCGCGACCGAATGCGTGGAATGCAGATGCACGACCGCGCGCGCATCTGACCGCCCCTCATACATGACGCGGTGAAGAAAAGCCTCCTTGGTAGGTGCATCGCCGCCGAGCAGCCTGCCGTCGTCGCCGATGCGCGACAGCCGTGCCGGATCGAGTTCGCCGAGGGACGCGTTGGTGGGCGTCATGACCCAGCCACCCTCGGCCACGCGCACGCTGATATTGCCGGAGGAACCGAACGTCAGTCCGCGGGAGAAGATGCTTGCTCCCAGTCGGCAGATCGCGTCGCGCGCATCGCTCTCCGATAAGTCAGTCATGATTCCTCCGTTACCGCGGCACCTGCCCCTTCACCGCGTTGGCACGGGCGCTGTAGGTGATGCGCCCGGACGTATCGATCGGCAGCCGTGCACGCGTTCGCTGCTTGAGCGCTTCGACTTCGGCTGCCGACATGGCTGCTATGGTGGGCCGCAAGCTTCCCGATGCCGTGCTCGCCGCCCAGTATTCATCGAAATCCGCGTAGCTGCGTTGCACAGTGAACGCGCGGGTTTCGACCGATTGGAGCCCCGCGCCGGTCCATAGATCCCGCAGCGCATCCATACGCGAGGCTGTTGCACTCGGCGGTAAGGGCGGGGTGAAGCCACTATCGCGCAGTGCGGCGCGGAGCTGCTCGAAAGGAAAGCCTCCGCCCTCCATATCCCATGCGTATGCGGCGACGGTTCCACCCGGACGGGTTACACGCAGCATTTCGGCAACGCCCTTGGCGGGATCGGGCACGAAGAAGATCACCAGCGCCATTGCCGCCGCATCGAACCGATCATCGGCGAAGGGCAGCGCCATGGCATCGCCCAACTGGAATACCGCGTCTTTGGCCCCGGGCCGGTTGCGGGCGAATGACAGTTGCGCGTCCGATGGATCGACGCCCTGGACTTCGGCCGGCGCGCAGCGCCGATACAGCAACTCCGTGAAGGCGCCGCTGCCGCAGCCGATATCGACCCATCGCCAGCCGGTCGGCGGCGCCAGCCAACTGATGAACACGTCGCCGACCAGCGAACTCCAGCGGCCCATACCCCGATCGTAGGCTGCACCCTCCTCGAAGCGGATCGTCAGTTCGGGCATTGCAAGGAACCTCCCTATCATACCTTCCGGATCGCGCCGTACCGGAAGTAATCCGGAGTCGGCCCCAACTGGAAACCGCTGACGGTCTTCGGCATCACCGCGATCTCGTCGGCCTGCAACAGGAAGACGAACGGACCATGGTCCCACATCTGCTGCTGCAGATTGGCGTAGATCGCCATGCGCTTCGCGTTGTCCAGTTCCTTGGTCGCCTGCTCCACCTCCACCGTCATCCGCTTATCGACGAAGTGGCTGCGCCACGCCAGGATCTTTAGCTTGCTATTGTCGGAATCATCCGGGTTGGCACACCAGGCCTGCGCGTTGGAGTTGGGATCGATGTAGTCGGTGAACCAGGCCAGCAGCGCCATCTGGTGCTGACGTGCGCGAGTCTTGGTCACCACCTGCTTCTGCTCGCCTGGCAGCAACTGCAGCTTGATGCCGATCGCAGCGAGGTCCGCCTGTATCGCCTGCGCGATATCGGGATAAGGCCAGACCGACGCGTAGTCCATGGTCACGGAGAACCCGTCCCCCAGTCCGGCGGCGGCCAGAAGCTGCTTCGCCTTTGGGGTGTCCTTGCGGAACGGCGCATCGGGCAAGGCGCCCGGCAGGCCGACGGGCAGAAACGACTGCGACACCCGCCAGACACGGGGCGTGATGTTATTGGCAATCGCGTCGTAGTCGATCGCCCACTTGATCGCCTGCTGCACGTCCTTCTTCGCCAGCTCCGGCACGGTCTGATTCAGGGCCAAATACATCGTGGTGCCCTGGGGTGCCGATTCCATGTGAAAGTTGGGATTGCCGGCGATTGACTTGAGCTGGTCGGCGCCGAGATTGCGCGCGATATCGATATCGCCGCGCTGCAAGGCGAGAAGCTGCGTCGCGGGGTCCTTCATATGCCGGATCACCAGTCGCTTGACCCCTGGGGCGATCGTCGCATGCGGATTGGCGTCGAGCACCACGGTATCGCTCGCCTTCCAGGACACAAGCTTGTACGGCCCGGCGCCGGCGCTGTTGTTGTTCAGCCAGGCGTTGCCCAGGTCGTTGTTGTCCTGGTGGGCCAGCGCTGCAGCCTTCTCGACGATACCGCCGACATTCGCCGAGATGCAGAACAGCACGAAGCTGGTGGCCTGCGGCGCCGGCAAGGTCATCACCAGTGTGTGGTCGTCGGTGGCGCGGATCAGCTTCTCCACATTGTCCTTGGCGAAGCCGAACTGGGTGATGATGAACCCTGGCGTCTTGTTCATCTGCACGACGCGGTGAAACGAAAACTCGGCGTCAGATGCTGTCACCGGGTTGCCGGACGAGAATTTGGCGTCACGCCGCAGGTGAAAGGTGAAGGTCAGGCCGTCGCTGCTGACCTCGAACTTCTCGGCGAGGTCTCCGACCACCGTCTCGCCGGACTTCGGATCGGGTATCACCAGCTTGCGGTAGATATTTCCGTCGAACTCGTTGTCGCTGGCTTCGTAGGCCTGCGCCGGATCGAGCGCGATCATGTCGTCGATCGCCTTGCCCATCACCAGCACGTCCTTCGGCGTGGCGGCTTGCGTAGGCCACGCGGATAGCGCGGGTGCGCTGGCCGAGGCGGCAAGCAGCGAGCGACGGGTCAGCATGAGGTTCCCCTGGAGTATGATCGGATCAGAGTTGCTCCGATCACAATTCCGCCGCAAGCGATCGGGCTCCAATTTTATGTAGAGCGCGATTCACGCTTTCCGACAATTCCGCCTCAAGCGATCGCGCTCTAATCCGAAATCCTGCAGCGCTAGCGCCGCGGCTGGCTGACCGCGAGGGCTCGCCCTCAGTTCTTCCGGTACCGCGGCAATCTGCCGCTGACGCAGCCATCGACCGAACCGTGGGTCGGCGGTGAGCACACAGAATGGGATCGAGGCAAGCAGTCCGCCCGCAAGCGGCAAGGCCCACAAGGTTGCCGTCCAACCGGCCAGCGCGAATGCGCTGAATACCGCAATGCCCAGCACAGATTGCGGCCAGAGCAGTCGCGTGGCCTCACGCCATCCCACGCGGCGATCGCTCCTGTTCTGAAGGTTCCAATCGGCGTGCCTGCCGCGAACCAGACGAAGCATTGCGCCGGTCTTCGCGACGGCAGAAACCGCATCGAGCAGCAGAGTGAAGCAAGTCTCCGCAACCACACCGGCTGCGAATTGCACGGTGTCGCCGTAACGGGCGCGCCTGTCGGGCGATAGAACGACTTGCGCGTAGCCCAGTAGCTTCGGCGCATAGAGCGCCCCGAGCCAGGCTGCGGTGAGCATGGCCGCCCAACGAGCCGGAAACGCCGACACATTATCGGTGGCGGCGGCGGCCGCAGCGGCCAGCAGGAACAGCAGATAGAACGGCGCGCCGGCGAACAGCAGGATCGCTTGCACGAGCTGCCATCGTCCCATAGCCCGCAGACCGGGAAGTCGCAGGAGGTGCCAATACTGCATATTGCCCGCGAGCCAGCGCAATTCGCGCCGCAGAAATTCAGGCAGAGCCGGCGGATGCGCCTCCCAGGACCCGTCCTCGTCGAGCACGACGCGCACGCCCCAGCCCGCACTGCGCAGCAGCGCGGCCTCTACCTGGTCGTGCGACAGGATATGGTGCCCGCCGGGCAGCATCGGCAACCGGCAGTGCGCGTCGAACGGCGCGATGCGGACCACCGCGTTGTGGCCCCAATACGGGCCTTGATCGCCCTGCCACCAGTCCTGGCCGGTTGCCCATGTCCGCATGCCGGCTCGCATGCCGAACTGGAACATGCGCGTGAAGCCGGACGAGGCCGGCAATCCCACCGTGAGATGCTGAACCAGTCCGAGCGCCGGATCGGCCTGCATGGTGCGAACCAGACGCAATACGGCGGTGGCCGAGATTTCCGAATCCGCATCGAGCGTCAGCATGAGCTCGAAACCCTCGGCGTGATTGTCGATGAAATCCATGACGTTGCCGGCCTTGAAACCGGAGTTCACCGAACGACGCCGATAGCGGATGCGCTTCGGATCACGGTCCTCTGCACGGAATGCCGCCACGACCGGCTCCTCGGTTCTGGCATCGTGGCTATCCGACAGGATGAACAATCCGAACACGTCACCCGCACCCGCCAGATCGAGCCCGTGCAGCAGCCGACGCAATGGCGGCAGCACCCGCCGCATGTCCTCGTCGCGCACAGTCACGACAATCGCGGTTCGCGGGCACGAACAGAGGGGAAGAGCCTTCCCGTCCGCGAGCGGCAGGGGTCGCACCTTCCCCAGCAAAAACCCAATGACCCCGTTGGCCGCGCACAGCCCGGTCCATGGCGCCGTCCCGGCAAACGCCGTTGCCATCGCCAGCTTTGCCACGGTCCACCCGCCTGGCCCCAGCACCTCCCAGAGCAGCCACGCCAGGCCGAGGTCTGTCAGCAAGGCAATCAGCAGCACAACGGCACGGCGCATCACCATCCGGTCGGCCTCCAGTTCGGTGGGTCGAGCGTTAGTTGGTGGCCCTCACAGATCTGTCACTGCTCACAGATCTGTCACTCTCGTGGGCGAGGCCCAGCGCACAGCGGGCCGCGCGCCAGCATGCCGGCGAATGGTCGCCGCCGAATATACTGCGGCCAGGTCCAGACCCGCACGGTCTGCCATCCGTCCGACGCATCTCGCAGCAGTGCTGCATCGCCTGGGGGTACGCCGGGAAATCCGGGCGGCGCGCAGGTGACCAGCGCCAACCGGTATCCAGCGGCCGCGATAGTCCCCAGAGTGTTCGGAGTCACCTCAGTGTCGATGCGGAATTCGAGGTCCGGCCGGCGCGGCGCGGTGAACAACAGGACGCCGCGCAGATAGCTGCCGACCGAATCGTCGGTGTCCTGCGGCAGCAACAGCGCGACCCTGTCGGTCGGCTGAAGATAGGATGCGACGGTGTTACCCAGTCGGCGGAGCTCGGGCTGTGGGGTATCGCGATCGAAGCGCAGCAAAGGGGCCGCAGCGACAGGCAACATCAGCGCTGCCGCCACCGCGGCTGGCGCACCCTTGCTTGCAACCGACGGTCGTGCGGTGAGCCAATGCGACACCCAGGGCCGCAGCGCGACCACGAAGCCCAGCATCAGCAGCAGTGAGACCTGGGTGTTGTAACGGAAATACGAGTGCGCTTCGAGCGCCCATTCCGCCGGAAAATGCGCGACATAGGTGAACAGCAAAAAGCCGTTGAACAGCACGATGACACCGCCGATCATACCGAGCAGGCGGCCCTCGCTCGACCACGGCCTGCGGCGCAGCACCCGCGGCGCTCAGCACCAACAAGGCCGCGACGCATAGGAAGAAGGTTGCCTTGCGGAACATGGCGACGAAGACGGCGAGCACGATCTGCGGCAGCAGCAGTTCATTCCATTCGGCAACCGGCAGCGGTTTCAGCTCGCCTTCCGCGAACCCGCTGCTCAGCGCGAACACGCGCCAAAGCAGGTACAGCGCGATCGAGGGTAAGAACGCCAGCGCAATGCAACGAATGGCGCGCCGTCCTGTCACAGCAGGGTCGGCCCAAGCCAGCACCACTATGCTGACCCCGACCGGAACCAGAATACCGATCCCCGACTGCTTGGTGTTCACCAGCGCGACCAGCACCAGTGCAAGCGGCACCAGCGATTTCGGCCAGGTCACACCATCGGCCAGTTCCCCCAGCAACTCAGCCGCGAGCCAGACCGCGAACAGCGCGGTCACCGCGAGTGGCGTTTCACCGTACGACGAGAGGTGGAAACGCGGCACGAAGCCGGGGTTCAGCGGCGCAACCAGCAGCAGTGCAACAGCGCATGCCCACCAAGGCGGCGCCCGTTCGGTCGCGGCGAGCGCACGGGCGATCAGCAGCGCGGCAGCGCACAGCAGAGCCACGTTGAACAGGCTCATACCGCCTTCCGCGAAACTGCCGGCGGCGAGCGAACCAAGATAATCGGCAAACTGCGTGTTGTACGGCGCGACCGGCAGGAACGAGTGGCTGGGCGGCAGCGCCGCGGTCGGCAGCCGATCATAGTCGAACAGATAGGCCGCATTCGGCAACAGGTTGAGCCAGGTGTCGATCTGCGATGGCCACACCGAGAGCATCAGCAACCAAAGCGGGATCGTTAGCACCAGAATTCGGCCCAGGCCGTGCCAGCCACGCAGCCGTTCGCGCCAGCCTGGGTGAAGCAGCCAGGCCACCCCCGTGACCCCCAGCCCAGCGGCGGGCCAGCGCAGCGACCACGGCGTCAGCACCCCCCAGGCGGTGAATGCGAAACAGGCAATCCCCCAGCCGGCCAGCAGCTGGATCTCCGGTAATGTGCGGCGTGGCGTGGCGGCACAGCCCAGAGCCAGGAATAGCAACAGCGTGGCGGCCATCCCCGCCGCGCCCGCCAGCTCATGCGCGCTCGGCAGATACGACAGCATGGTCAAGGGTCACAAAAAGAAAGGCGCAGGCTGCGACGGCAGCCCACCAGGAAATCCGTCATCACCTCGAAATTCACGCATGAGATCAGCACGCCGGCCCCGAACGCGGCATAGGCAAAGGGACGGAGTCGCGATGCTGAGGCGTCCGGATGCGGCGCAGAAGCAGCAGCCCGAAGGCGAGCCCCAGGATCGCTCCGAGCGCGCCGGTCTCCACCCACAGCTCCAGCCACTGGTCGTGCGCGTAGATGTTGGTGCCGTTCAGGATGACATAGTGGCTGAGCTCCTGCGGCGGCATCGGCAGTTCCGTGGATGACGCGATGCCCCAGCCAAGCAGCGGGCGCTGAAACAGGTGCGTTGTCACATGGTCCCAGATCTCCAGCCGGTGCAACCCGGAGATCTTCAGGTAGGGCGCGAGGGCCCCGCGCTGTTCCGCCAGCAGGTGCAGGCCGACCGGCGTGCATGCGGCGATCACAACCGTCCCGACGCCCAGCGCTGGCGCAATCAGCCGAGGCAGCCACAACGCGGCGAAAAGCACCACCAATCCGGTGATGATGGCCACCTTGGCTGCGAGGCTCATGGTGACGGCAACTGCTCCCAGCAGCGGCAGGCCCATGAGCAAGCCGCCCTTCCAATCGCGGCGATAGGCCACGAAGCCCAGGATCGGCCAGACGATCAGTGCGAGGTGGTCCATTCCGCGGTTATATTTCGTGCCGACCAGAGGGGGCGGTCGGTGCAGCAGGTGCTGCTGCAGCGTGTAGTCGAGCGCCGTGTCGACGATGAGGATGACACACCCCGCCGCCGTCGCGATCACCATGGCTCGGAACAGCCGATCCGCAGCGGCGGGAGTCGGGATTGGACGACGCCAGCGCGAGCAGCGCGCCGGCCAACACAGCCGTGACCGCCAATGCCGCCAGTTCGCTGCGCGCCGGATCAATCGACCACGCCACACTGGCCCAGCAGAGCCCCGCAAAGCCCGCCGCTATCACCGCCAGTTGCAGGTCGATCGGTGGCCACCTGCGCTGGCTAGCCCCGAGCCCGGCCTGCGCTATCCCCAAGCCAAACACCAGCAGCGCGTAGGACGGCCCGGCGATCATGCCGACGCTGGGTAGCGCCGCGAACACTGCGATTGTGATCCACTGCGGGGCGGTCGGAATTTCGATCACGAATTGAGGCACCTCGGGCAGCGACCGCGGGCGGCGTCATAGACGGATGCATCCGCGGCGGCAAATCCGCGGCCTGTGGCTGAACCGGAAGGGCCGCCCTATATTCGGGCGCAAACAGGCACCGGAGATGATGTGATGGCGGATATCGAGACCGAGGGGGCAGGGGATTTGCAGGTGCCGGTGACGGTGCTCACCGGCTATCTCGGCGCTGGCAAGACCACGCTGCTGAACCGCATTCTGACCGAGCAGCACGGCCGCAAATACGCCGTGGTGATCAACGAGTTCGGCGAACTCGGGGTGGACAACGACCTGGTCGTGGACACCGACGAGGAAGTGTTCGAGATGAACAACGGCTGCATCTGCTGCACGGTGCGTGGCGACCTGATCCGCATCGTCGGCGGGCTGATGAAGCGGCGCGAGCGGTTTGACGGGATCATTATCGAGACCACCGGCCTGGCGAACCCCGCCCCGGTAGCGCAGACCTTCTTCGTCGATGAGAACGTGCGCTCGAAAGCGAAGCTTGATGCGATCGTGACCGTGGTGGACGCCAAGCACCTGCCGCAGCGGCTGGAGGACAGCCACGAGGCGGCGGACCAGATTGCGTTCGCGGATGTCATCATCCTGAACAAGACCGACCTGGTGAGCCCGGCGGAGCTGGAGGAGGTCGAGCAGAAGATCCGCGCCATCAACCGCTTTGCCGTGATCCATCGGACGCAACGTGCGGCGCTGCCAATCGAGCAGGTGCTTGACCGTCGTGCTTTCGACCTCAACCGCGTACTGACGATGGCGCCCAATTTCCTGGATAATGACGAGCACGAGCATAACGACGACGTCACGTCGGTCAGCTTCGAGGTGGACAAGCCGATCGACCCGGAGAAGTTCAACGCCTGGATCGGCGCATTGCTGCAGGAGGACGGACCGAACCTGCTGCGCACCAAGGGCATTCTGTCCTACGCCGGCGACGACCGACGGTTTGCATTTCAGGCAGTGCACATGATCGCCGATGGTGACTTCATCGGCCCCTGGAAGGAGGGCGAGCCGCGGGTCAGCCGGATCGTGTTCATCGGGCGCAATCTGAACCGACCGCGGCTGCGGCGTGGGTTTGAGGGCTGCGCGGTTGAGTGAGGGGGTGATCGGTTCGGCCCCCTCCCCCCAGCCCTCTCCCGCGAGGGGAGGGGGGGTCTTCTTATGAGCCAGAGTGTCGCGCAGTATCTGCTTGAATCGCGTGGCACGCACTGCACGCTGGATGCATTTGTCGTCGCAGTCTGCTTCGATCGTGCGGGCGCGACGGTGGCCTTCGCTCTCGGCGACGGCACGCTGCGTCTGGTCAAGCTCGCCGAACGTGAGACCTGGGACGCTGTCGAAGCGCACGATGGTGCGGTGCTGTCCCTCGCCGCCGACACCGGGCCGACCGGCTTCATTTCCGGCGGCGACGACGGCAAGTTTCGCCACATCGACAGGGAGATTGCCGATTTTCGTGGCAAATGGGTGGAGCATGTCGCGAGCCACCCTGGCGAGAAGGGGAAGAGCGGGCTGCTGGCCTGTGCGGTCGGCAAGGCCATCCACCTGTTCTCCGCCTCTGGCGAGAAGCTGAAGGAGCTGCCGCATCCATCCACCGTTACCGGCCTGACGTTCGACGCGCGCGGCAAGCGTGTGGCGGCGTCGCACTATAACGGCGCCTCGTTGTGGTTCGTGAACGCCAAGGAGGACAGTCCGCGCCGGCTGGAGTGGAAGGGCAGCCACACCGCGGATCGCGATCCATCCGGAAGGCGACGCCGTGGTGACCGCGATGCAGGAGAACGCGCTGCACGGCTGGCGCCTGTCGGACAACCAGCACATGCGCATGAGCGGCTATCCCGCGAAAACCGAATCGCTGTCTTTCACGCGCAACGGCAAGTGGCTGGCGACCAGCGGTGCCGATTCGATGGTGCTCTGGCCGTTCTTCGGTGGTGGCCCGATGGGCAAGGCGCCGATCGAGCTCGCCGGTGGTGACGGCATCACCTGTACCTGTGTGGCCGCGCATCCGCAGCAGGAGATGGTGGCAGGCGGGTTCGCCGACGGTCTGCTGGTGCTGGCCGAGATCAATTCATCACGCATCCTGCCGATCGCCCCACCTGGGCAGGGCCGCGTATCGGCGCTGGCCTGGAGCCCCAACGGCAGTCAGCTTGCATTCGGCACAGAAAAAGGCTTCGCAGCGATCATCGACCTGTCGAAGCGCTAAGGGGGGAAGATCATGAAACGCCGCACGCTGCTGAGCGGAGCAGCCGCCACGCTTGCCGCGACACCGCTCGCGCGTCCGCATGCGCAGAAGCCGGTCACGGTACGCTGGTGGTACCACTTCGATGACCCGAGAGCGACGCCGGACGAACTGGTAGCAGCCTTCCAGAAGGAACATCCGGACATCAGGATCGAGCCGGAGAACATTCCGTGGGGCGGCGGTGGCGACTACGACAACCGGCTTTACACGTCGATCATCGCCGGCAACGGGCCGGACACGGCGATGGTGAAGTTCAACAACCTGGCGCGGCTGATCGAGATGGACGCGATCATGCCACTCGACAAATGGATCGACGCGTGGCCGGGTAAAGGCGACATCTCCGCCGACCTGTGGCGACTGCACACCGCGCCTGACAGCAAGCGCTACTACATGCCGCTGCAATACGTGGTGTTGTATCTCTACGTGCGGCTCGACCTGCTGGCAAAGCAGAACCTGAAGCCACCGACAAACTTTGCTGAGTTCCTGGCCGCGGCGAAGGCGCTTACGGGCGGCGAGCTGTGGGGGTTCGGCATGCGGGGTGGCTCCGGCGGACACGACTCGTGGATGCCGTTCGCGTTCGGCACCGGGGCGAAACCGGTGAAGGGCGGTTTCATCTCGCCGCAGGCGCTGGCGCAGAACCGCTACTTCATCGACCTGTATCGAGTGAACAAGGTCTGCCCGCCATCGGCGCCGACCGACGCGTTCCTGCAGATCGTCAACAACATGAAATCCGGCCGCGTGGCGATGACGGTCCATCACATCAGCACCGCCAATACGATGGTGGAGACGTTCGGCGATGCGATCACCGCGGTGCCAGTGCCGCGCGGTCCGAACGGTACGGGCTTCGCCACGTTTGGCGACGGTTCCAACGCCGTGTTCAGCGCCAGCAAGAACCCGGAAGCGGCGTGGACCTGGATTTCCTGGCTTTCGACCGGCCCGAACAACGTGCTGTACAACAAGGCGGCGGGGCAGATGACGGTAACCACGTCTGGGGCGGCTAACTGGACGCTGCACCCGAAGCGCTTCGTCGAAGCGACGGTGGATTCGCTACCGATCGCCGGCGTGCTGCCGAACCTGCCACAGACGGCCGACTTCACCCGCGTAGTGTGGCCACAGAACACGCAGAAGGCGCTGCTCGGACAGATCCAGCCAGACGAGATGATGCAGACATTCGAGAAGCTGTTCTTCGGTTGAACACCCTCACCCCAACCCTCTCCCGCCGGGCGGGAGAGGGGGCGTCGGGGTTGCGCCGGCGCCTTTCCAGGAATGCGACGCCGTGGCTCATGCTCGCACCAGCGCTGGCCGCCGCGGCGATCCTGGTGCTGCTACCGGTGCTGGATACGCTGTGGTTGTCGCTGCACGACGTCATCCTGTATCGGCCGCGCTCGCGCCCGTTCGTCGGCTTGGCCAACTACGCGCACGCGCTTGGCGATCCGGTGTTCTGGGAGAGCCTGGGGAACTCGCTGCTCTGGGTGATCTGCGCGGTGTCGCTGCAATTCACACTGGGATTCGCGACGGCGCTGCTGCTGAACCGCAGCTTCGCCTGGCGCGGGCTTGCGCGGGCGCTGGTGGTGGTGCCCTGGGCGTTGCCATCGGTGATCATCGGGCTGATCTGGACCTGGATGCTCGACTTCAATCTCGGCGTTCTGAACGACATCGGCGTACGCCTCGGCATCCTGCCGCATTCCGTGCCGTGGCTGGCCCAGCCGAGCACCGCGATGGCCGGTGTTATCCTGGCGGTGATGTGGCAGGGCTTTCCGTTCTTCGCTGTCACCCTGCTGGCCGGCCTGCAGGCGATCCCGGGTGAGCTCTACGAAGCAGCGGCGATCGACGGCGCCGGCGGCTGGGGCAGGTTCCGCCACATCACGCTGCCAGGGCTGGCGGGTGTGATCGCCACCGCGCTGCTGCTGCTGCGCATGATCTGGGTGGCGAACTCGCTCGACCTGATCCTGGTGATGACCGGCGGCGGGCCAGGCACGGCAACTCAGACCTTGCCACTCCATGCCTTCCTTACCGCCTGGTCGGGTGGCAATTATGGGCAGGGTTCGGCGCTCGCCGTGCTGCTCACCCTGCTGCTCCTCGGCGTTGTGGTGACGTATGTCTGGCGGAATCGAGCGGAATGAGCGCCGGGCGGCAGCTTCGGCGGTTGCTGG
>CAVWWB010000009.1:0-210356 GCA_963758595.1 uncultured Alphaproteobacteria bacterium | reverse complement strand
ATCTCGACTTGGACCGCCGGGAACGCCTCTGAAAAGATGCGCAGCACTTTTGGCAGGAGAACCGTGGCATAATCATCCGGAGCGCCGAGCCTTATCAATTGGGGCCTTCTACCCAGTTCCAAGCTTTCTACCAGCTCATCATTCAGCTGCAGAATTCTTTTGGCATACGAGAGTAAGAAGCGGCCCTCATCCGTGAGAAAAATCCCCCGACTGTCGCGTTGGAACAACTCCTTGCCGATCTGCTCCTCCAGACGCTTGATCTGCATACTGACAGCCGCTTGCGTCCGGAACAGCGCTTCGCTGGCACGAGTGAAACTTTGAGCTTCGGCGACTGTGACGAATGCTCGGAGTAGATCGGTCGACACGTTTCTCATCGGTCTGTCTCCTGGTCTCGTATGGACCGAAGCTCTGCGCTAGATGTATGATGCTGCGCCAATGATGACAAACAAAACGTTCTGATGCAGCGATCAGAGATGCTTATAGTCCCTCAAATTGGCTCTGTTGCGCCAACCGCACCCGGTTCCGACCAGTAGCAACACCATCGGGGCGATGCGGCTCAGTGCGACGGATCACATCTCCTCGCATGTTCCTTGTCGGGGAACATGCGTGAACTGCGAAACGCCATTCAGCGTGTTGCGACACTCGTGCCAAGACCGATGGTGGTAGCGGCCGATCTCGACTTCCTCGACAGTGCCGAAACCCAGCAGGCGTACAATTGGCTGGCTGGACCTCTGCCGGAGGCGGTCGAACGCGTGTAGATTGGAATCCCTTTTGTCGCAACGCCAGCCACGGCGCTTCCAGCCCGCTTCGCTCGATGCACTGAATTTCCTGCTTGCCGATGTGCGCGGCGCGCTTGGGCCGTATTTGAATGTGTTCCTGGTGACGCAGCAGCATTGGAGCCAATCGACCGTCGGGATGGTGACCATGTTGGGCGGTCTGGCCGGCCTGGCGGTGGAGACTCCAGTTGGCGCGGCAATCGATGCGACCAGAGCCAAACGTGGCCTTATCATTCTGGCACTGAACATCCTCTCACTGGGGGCAATCGCGATCTATGCGGTCCCCACCTTCTGGTCGATCATGATCGCCAATGCGGTGATGGCCATGGTCGGCGACATATTCGGACCGGCGATCGCCGCACTAACCTTGGGGCTGTACGCCAGACACGAACTGGCGCGCCGCATGGGCCGCAATTCGGCGTTCGACCACGCCGGTAATGTCGCGATCGCCAAGGCGGCGGGAGCTGTGGGCTGGGCATTCTCGCAACGGACCGTGTTCCTCCTGGTGCCGTTCTTCGCAACCTTCGCGATCTTGTCGGTGCTGACGATTCCGGCGGCCGCGATCCACCATGAACGCGCCCGCGGTGCGGATGATGGCGCGAAGGGAATGAATGCGGGACCCACGTCTCCGGTTGGACCGTGCTGCTCGGCTGCCGACCGCTGCTGATCTACGGGCTCTGCACAGTGTTGTTCCACCTTGCCAATGCGCCGCTGCTGCCGCTGGTTGGGCAGAAGCTGGCCCTGTCACACAAGGACCTGGCGACCGCTATGATGTCCGCGTGCATCGTTGCCGCCCAGCTTATCATGCTGCCGATCGCCATCGTCGTCGGCCGCACGGCGGATCGGGTCGGACGCAAGCCGATCCTGCTGGTCGGGTTCTGCGTGCTGCCGGTCCGCGCCTTGCTTTACACCTTGTCGGATAAAGCCTGGTGGCTGATCGGCGTGCAACTGCTGGACGGCGTCGGTGCGGGCATCTTTGGCGCGATCACACCGCTGGTGATCGCCGACTTCATGCGCGGCAGCGGCCGCTACAACCTTGCGCAAGGCGCGATCGCCACACTGCAGGCCATCGGTGCATCCAGCAGCGGGCTGATGGTCGGCGAGATCGTCGATCACCTCGGGTATTCTCCTGCGTTCCTGGCCTGCGCGATCATAGCTGTCAGCGGCGTGCCTGGTGCTGGCCATCGCGCTGCCGGAGAGTGCCGCCGGTGCTGCAGCAAAGGATGCTGCGCGACAGGCGCAGTATTGCTGCAAACGGCCTGTAGCCTAACCCTTCCGCCGTAGCCCACGCCTGGCGCGATGCGTGTGGGCCGCGGCCTTGGCTGCCAGCGATGCCACCAGTGATCCCGGCCAGCGCAGCCGACGCTGGCAAGTTGTTGCGCCGCACCGGTGCATCGCGCGCATTTCCTCGCGCGTAGGCCAGGACTTTGCCACGTCGATCCAGCGGCGGCCCCATGTTCGCCGGGCTGCGCGAGCCGCAGTGCCGACAGCAGATCAGGTGCCGCCGCCACCCGCGGACTGAGCGGCGGACCGAGTTCGAACAAAGCATCGAGTGTGGCAATCAGCGAGGTATGGTCGAACGGCGGCCCTTCTCGGGCGGACGGACGACGCTGCCCGCCGGCACATAGGGCGAGACGATCACCGCCGGCACGCGCGGGCCGAAGCGATCGAACGCGAACCCGTTCCGCGCCGGGCGCCCCGCCGGCGTGGCTGCCGGCGGCACGGCATGATCGTAACAGCCGCCATGTTCGTCGAATGTGATGACCAGCAGCGTGCGGTCCCATCCAGGTCCGGCCCGCACCGCATTGTAAAGGTCCGCCACCAGTTGCTCGGCGTACGCGACGTTGTGCGGCGGGTGCGCATCGTTCGGTATCGCGGCGCAGCAGGCTGGCTGGTGAAATAACGCGGCTCGATAAAGCTGTAATTCGGCAAGCTGCCGGAGCGGCGTCTTCCAGGAACTCGGGATCGAAGAAG
This sequence comes from uncultured Alphaproteobacteria bacterium, assembly GCA_963758595.1. Taxonomy (GTDB): domain Bacteria; phylum Pseudomonadota; class Alphaproteobacteria; order Acetobacterales; family Acetobacteraceae; genus JAMXLO01. The sequence continues at coordinate 207,606 of CAVWWB010000009.1, read as the reverse complement.
CGGAAATGCGTCGGGATGCGCAGCCACAGATCGGCCAGTGCCGCAGTTTGCGGCACGTCGTGGAAATACACCTTCCAGCTTCGCCCGCGCGACTCCAATTGACGGAATACCGTGGTCAGGAAAAACGGCAGCGGGATCGCCGCGTTGTCCACCAGTCCGCCGCTCTGGCCGGTATGCGCGAACAATCGGTTCGGCCAGGTCTCGCATGGCGCCGAGGCGAACCAGCGATCGGACACGCCGAAACTGCGAGCGAGCGTGCTCAGCATCGGCAGCTGTTCCGGGATGAAATAATGCATCACCGCCCTGGGTTCGGGCGGCTTCCCGTTCGACTGGCTGACGCATGTAGTTGTCCACGAACCCGTTCATCCGCGGCGTGCCGTCGGGATGCAGCCCGTAAATCTGCATCGAGATGTCCTCGAACAATTCGCCGGGATCGGGGTCCGGGATGGTCGCGGCTTGCGGCGACTAGCGCGCCGCAGTTCCAGACCGGTATCTGCTCCACCGCGCCGTCGTCGCGGTGCCAAGGATTGCTCTCATCGCCACGCAGCCCGTCGAAATCTGGGCGGTCCGGGTAAAGCCAGCCGAGCATGTTGTCGAAGGAGCGGTTCTCCAGCATCAGAACCACGACGTGCTCGATCTGTGCCATGTGGGCGAAGCAACGGCGAACGGTTAAATCGGCGATGCCGGCGGGAACATCGGCCGCCGCTTTTCCTTGTGTGATGCGAGACCCTCTTTGGCGTCGGGGCTTGTGAACCCCATGAACTCCAGTGCCAGAGAGGCATCGAACGACGGCCCTGCCAAGCGCAACCAATTATTCAGCGCGTATTTCGTCCAGCGGATAGCGCTCTGCGCGCCCTCGGCCAAGCGCGTCGCGATCTCCAGCGCCTTCGCATCCAACTCGGCATCCTCCACCGCGAGCGAGATCAATCCGATCCGTTCGGCCTCGGCACCGGACACGGCATCGCACAGCAGCAGATAATATTTCGCCTTCGCCAGACCGCAAAGCAGCGGCCACACGATCACCGAGTGATCGCCCGCAGTCACGCCAAGCCGCGTATGGCCATCGATGATCCGCGCATCCTTGCTGGCAATCGACACATCGGCCAGCAACCCGCATACCAGGCCGGCGCCGACCGCCGGCCCGCGCATCGCGCTCACCACCGGCTTGGCGCAGTTGACGATGTTGTAAACCAAATCGCGCGCCTCCTTCCAAACCCGGGCACGCGCTTCGAAGTCGCCCATGATCTGTTCGATCATGGCGAAGTCGCCGCCTGCGGAGAACGCCCGGCCGGCTCCAGTGATGATGACCGCGTTCACATCCGGGTCGGCATCGATGTCGCGCCAGATTTCGCCGAGTTCGCGGTGCATTACCGCATCAACAGGGTTCGGCCGCTCTCTTCCCTCGCCCATTGTGATGCGCAGCACGTGCGGATGCGGCCGATCGAAGACCAGTCGGGTGTAACGTGCATAGCGATCTGACATCAGCGGCTCCTTCGCAGCGTGACGAGAGTCTCGGCTCAGGTTAGGGCGTTGCGGACAGCGCGATGGCGGTCAACGCACAGTTCACGTTCCACCACAACGGCGTTGTAATCGTGTTCAGACAGGTCGCAACCGGCCGATCGCCGCTTCCGCCCGACGGCGCATCGAACCGATCCGCCCAACTCCTGCGAGCCGGCGATCCAGGAACGCCAGCGTGGCCGCGTCATCCTCACCAATGTCGCGCAGCCAGTAGAACAGTGTTGCAGCCCAGATCACGGCGAGGATTGCCCGCTTGGTATACCAACTGAAATCGGCGGAGCGGTCGCCTGCGGCATGCCAGATTGCATCGACGGTGCGAGCGGTCACAGCCGCGGCAAGCCTGGTGTTGCCCGGCACCGCCAAATGCGCCAGCGCGCGACGGATCGCCTCCTTGTGTGGCCGGTTCTGCTCCAGCCGCAGCGCAATGACCGCGCGCACCCGTTGGTGCAGCGGCAAGGCAGGATCCAGCGATGCTGCCGCCTGCTCCATCCGCCGGTCGGCCCAATCGCAGAACGCCTCGATCATGTCGCCGGAGCCGCCGGGAAACAGCAACGGCGCGTCTTCGGGGGCCGCGCCGATACTCGCAAGGCCCCGGCGCACGGCACGGTAGGTCCAGCCATCGAACGGGACATGCGGCAGCATCGCCGCGATCGCGGCATCGCGTTCGGGACTGCGTTCCGGCGGCGTCATGCCGGCTGCCGCGCGGACGCCGCACGGGCGAGTTCCTCGGTGAAGCCGAACAGCGAGAAATCCTTCATCCGCATCGGATACAGGATGCCGTTCAGGTGGTCGAATTCGTGCTGCACCACTCCGGCGTGGAAGCCGGAGACCTCGCGTTGAATCAGCTTGCCGTCGCAATCAACCCCACGGTAGCGGATGCGCGGTGCGCGCGGCACCGCAGCGCGCAGGCCAGGGATCGACAGACACCCCTCCCAGCGCAGGATCTGACCTTGGCCCAGCAGTTCTACCTCGGGGTTGATCAGCACCGTGTTCCCGACCGGGAGATCATCGGCGTCCTCCTGGCCGCGCGCCTCGGAGACGCGGAACACGAAGAGGCGCAGCGGCACGTGCACCTGTGGCGCGGCCAGCCCTGTCCCCGGAGCGTCCTCCATCGTCTCGATCATATCGGCAACCAGCCGCCGGATCTCGGGCGCGCCTGGGTCCGCAACCGGCTCACATTTTTGCAACAGCACCGGGTGACCCATGCGCGCGATCTTCAGAATGGCCATGTAGCCTCCAGCGCTATCGCGTGATACGTGATATAGGCGCGTCCCCCGATCGGCGGGGGACGGCTAGAGCAGAGAAGGAGAAGGCGGCCAAGTGCAAGTGCTCGTTCGCGATAACAACGTCGACCAGGCGCTGAAAGCGCTCAAGAAGAAGATGCAACGGGAAGGAGTGTTCCGGGAAATGAAGCTCCGGCGGCACTACGAGAAGCCGTCCGAGCGGCGCGCCCGCGAGGCCGCCGAGGCGGTGCGCCGCGCCCGCAAATTGGAGCGCAAGCGGCTGGAGCGCGAGGGCTTCTAATCCCCGGCCCAGGAACTGCCTGACCAGTCCGCCTGGCTAATCGGCCGATTTAGCGCCGTCAGGCACCACGGCGATCAATGGTGTGGCTGGCCATGACTCGCTGATTGGACTAAGGTATTCGGCGCAACGACCATGTTCGCGCCAGACCAAACCCGCCAGCAAGTGGTGTTCGACCGGCTTCGCCAGGGAATATTGGCGGGCTCCCTGCCGGCGGGTTCGCGCCTGCCGCCGACGCGTGCGCTTGCTAGCGAACTGGGGGTGGCACGCCAGACCGTCGTGATAGCCTACGAGCGTCTGGCCGCCGAAGGTTACATACGGGCTCGTACCGGCAGCGGCACGTTCGTCGCCCCGGATCTGCCGGACGCCGCCCCCGACCCTGCGACGCCGGCGCCGATTGCTGCGAGTTCGTTGTCGCGGCGCGGTCAGCAACTCGCCTCGGTGCCCGCCACCGCCGCGTCGCGCGATCCCGGCATCGGCACGCTTCTGGCCGGCGGGGTTCCCGCGCCCGACCTATTCCCGAAGGAGGCATGGGCGCGGTGCGCCGCACGGGTGTTGAAGTCGTTGCCGAGTGAGCTTACGAGCTACCCGCCGCCACAGGGCCTGCCGGAGCTGCGCGCGCAGATCGCGGCCCACCTGGCCGCCACCCGCGGCCTTCTCGCCGACCCCGCCAATGTCGTGGTTACCGCCGGCACGCAGCAGGCCCTGCGAATTGCGGCGGAGCTGTTGCTGGACCCGGGCGATGCCGTGTGGGTCGAGGATCCGGGCTACATCGCTGGTCGCGGCGCGCTGCTCGCCGCCGGTGCGGTGCCGGTGCCCGTGCCGAGTGACGCGGAAGGACTGGACGTTGCAGCCGGGATCGAGCGAGCGCCTGACGCGCGCCTCTCGCTGGTCGCCCCCTCGCATGCCACACCCCTCGGCGGCGCGCTGCCTGTAGCGCGGCGGTTGGCGTTGCTCGACTGGGCCGGACGGGCGAGCGCCTGGATACTGGAGGACGACTGCGATTCCGAATTCCGCTGGAGCGGACACCCGCTGCCCCCGCTGGCAACGCTCGACCGCGCCGGGCGGGTGATCTATTGCGGCACCTTCAGCAAGACGCTGGCCCCGGCGTTACGGCTGGGCTTCGCGGTGGTGCCGGCCCCCCTGGTGGCGGCCTTCGTCCGCCTGGGCACGCTGATGGACCGCGGCATCGACACGATCAATCAAGCGATCCTGGCCGAGTTCATGCGGCAGGGACTGCTGGCGCCCCACGTCCGCCGGATGCGCACCGAGTATGCCCGGCGTCGTTCGGCGCTGCTGGCAGCGATTGCGCGGCATGCGCCATCGATCGTCCCGATCCCCGCGCCGGGCGGGCTGCACATGGTGGGACGGCTGGCGGACGGGGTGGATGAAGCCGCCGCCGTCCAGGCCTGCCGCGCTCGCGGGCTCGCCGTGGTTCCGCTGGGTGCCTACTATGCAGGAAGGCCGCGCATGACAGGCTTGGTGATGGGGTTCGCCGGCACGCCGACGGCGCTCGCCGCACACACTGCCCGCCGGTTGGAGGCCGCGCTGCAATCCGTCTAGGCTAGCCCGCCGGCCGGCCGACGCCGTGATAGTCGAAGCCCGCCTGCCGCATCGCCACCGGATCGTATACGTTGCGCAGATCGACCAGCACCCGCCCGCGCATGGTATTGCGCAACCGCGTCGGGCTGAGCGCGCGGAATTCGTTCCATTCGGTGATCAGCACCAGCGCGTCGGCGTCCTTGGCGGCGTCGAACGCATCGCGGCAGTAGGTCACGCTTTCCGGCAGAAGCGGCCTGGCCTGCTGCATGCCTTCAGGATCGAACGCACGGATCGCCGCGCCGTCGCCCGCCAGCCTTGCCACGATCGATAGTGATGGCGCGTCGCGCATGTCATCGGTTTCCGGCTTGAAGGTCAGTCCGAGCACCGCAATCGTCTTGCCGCGCACCGACCCGCCACAGGCCGCGATCACCCGCTTCGCCATGTGCGACTTTCGCGCGTCATTCACCGCGACCGTGGCCTCCACCAGGCGCGAGGGTGCGTCGTGATCCTGTGCAGTGCGCATCAGCGCCAGCGTGTCCTTGGGAAAACACGACCCGCCATAGCCGGGCCCGGGATGCAGGAACTTCCGTCCGATGCGGCCATCCAGGCCGATGCCGCGCGCGACGTCGTGCACATCCGCGCCGACCTTCTCGCACAGGTCCGCCATTTCGTTAATGAAGGTGACCTTCATCGCCAGGAAGGCGTTGGCGGCGTACTTGGTCAGCTCAGCGGTTTCGATGCCGGTGAAGACGATCGGTGCCTCGATCAGGTAGAGCGGCCGATAGAGTCGTCGCAGGATTTCGCGGGCGCGGTCGCTTTCGGTTCCGATCACCACGCGATCTGGACGCATGAAGTCGCCGATTGCGTTCCCCTCACGCAGAAATTCCGGGTTAGAGGCGACGTCGAAGTCGAGATCGGGACGCGTCGCGCGCATGACTTCGGCGATGCGGCGGCCGGTCCCGACCGGAACGGTGGACTTGGTGATGATGACGGCATAGCCGGCGAGCGCTCGTGCCACCTGCTCGGCGGCGGCGAAGACATAGGACAGGTCGGCATGACCATCACCGCGCCGCGTCGGTGTGCCGACAGCGATGAACACCGCCTCGGCGCCGCGGACGGCGGCAGGCAGATCGGCCGTGAAGCCCAGGCGGCCAGCGGCGAGATTTTCCCCCACCAGCTTCTCGAGACCAGGCTCGTAGATCGGCAGACGGCCCTCCTGCAGGGCCGCCAGCTTGTCGCGATCAACCTCCACGACCGTGACGTCGGTGCCGAACTCGGCAAAGCAGGCGCCAGAGACCAGGCCGACATAGCCGCCGCCGATCATCGCAATGCGCATGTATGCAAGTCCTTATGCGGATGAGCCGGCGATAAAGCACGCTGGGGGAGAGGATTCCAGCGTCCCCTGGGTTACACACCACCGCGTGTGGCACCGGCGCTGCTGCGGCTTTCGCCGATCAGCGCGAACGGCGCCCAGAAGAACGGATGCGCCAATGCGGTCCCCGTGCTGCCCATCAGCGCGAGCTGCGACTGCCGCAGCGCCTCGGCCAGTCCCGCGGACGGTGCCGCGGTGAGACGGCGCAGAGAATCGGCGACCAGGAAAGCCGATGCCTGGTCGTTCACCGACCAGTGCGTCACCAGCATCGAGCGGGCACCGGCGAAGAAGAACGCGCGTGCTAGCCCCGAGAGGCTTTCCCCACCGGTCGCTCCATTGGCCGCTCCGCCCGCACCGCCGGAATTACATGCCGACAGGATCACCACGTCGGCGTCCAGGTTCAGCGCCGAGACCTCGCTTGCCGTCAGCAGCGCCCCCGACGCGTCCTGCGCCCCGGCGGGGGTCGAGGTGACGATCGCCGGCTCGTTCTGGCACTTCAGCTCCGCCGGCAGCAGCGCGTGCGAGGCGAAGTGCAGAACGCGGTAATTGCTCAGCCGGGCGCGCTGCACCGCTGCCGCCGTGTAGGCGCGGCCGGTCAGCTCGTCCGACGGCTGACCGCCGAGCAACTGCCGGGCGGCCTCCAGTTCGCGTGCCGCGAATGGCAGTCGGGGCAAGCCCGCCAGCTCGCGTGCGCTCTCCTGGCATGCGCCGGTCGGGAAGCTACGTTCCGCCAGCGCCAGCGGGATCGGCTGAAAGTCGCCAAACCCGAACCATGGAGAGTTTGCCCGTGACGTCCCGGCCAGCTTGCGCAGCGAGACGAAATTGGCGGGCGCCGGCACATGCGATATCGCCACCTGGCGGATCAACCACGGTGCCTGCGCCAGCGCCTGGGGGTCCCCCTTGCCCGTCAGCAGCAGCGCGAACGGTATCGACAGCAGCGGCCCTGCAGGCGCCACGGTCAGGCCGTTCGCGCCTTCAACCGAGGGCGCCACGCCGCCCAGCACGAGGGTATAGAGATCCTGCGCCGCGCCGACGGCGAAATCTGGCAGCGTGCCCGCGGCGGTGAGTTCGACGCTCGCGCGGATCCGCTTCACCAGCGGCGCAACCTTCGCCGTGCCGCCATCGATGCGTCCGATTTGCACCGCCCCGTTCCGCAGCGCGAATGCCCAGCCTTCCTGATCGGCCAGCACCGTGGAAACGAACGCCTCGTTCGGCCGCAGCGCATTGAGCACGGCGCGTGTGGTGGCGACCTGCTGCACCAATTGTCCGTAGCCGGGCGAAGCCGCCTGCAGCGCCGAATCCGCCTCCGCCTGCGCCTGTTCCGCGCTGGCGATCTGCTTGCCCAGTTCCGCAGGATCGGCGCGCGGTCCGAGCTGATCCTGCGACGGCTCCGAGAGTTCTGAGCGCTGGCGATACAGATCCGACAGGTTCTGGATCGCGTCCTGCTGGCGCCGGATCGCCTCGGCCACCTTCGGGTCACGCGCGCCCTCCAGCAGCCGGGCGTTCGCCTGCGCGATCTGCTGTGCGGTCAGGCTGCTCTGCGCGAGCTGCGCCGCCTCGAACATCTCGCCGTGCAGAGCCTGCGCCTGGTCGGGATGGCGCGTGGCCTGCTGAGCGAACGTATCGAGGCAGGGCATCAGCAGGTCGCCATCCGTGCCGGCATGCAGTTCGTTCAGCAGACGCACGGCGTCGCGGCAGACCGGCACCGCGGACTCCGGCCCGTCGGTGCGCAGCAGTTCGCGCGCATGCAGCAGGCCGGTGATTGCGTACGAGCGGGAACCCGGGAGCACGCGGGTGAACGAGTTGGACGAAAGCGACAGTCGCAACGTCGCCGAGGTATGCTCGCCCAGATTATCGTCGAGCATGCCTTGCGTCCGATAAAGCCGCGAGGTGACGATCGGCTGCAGCAGGTTGTTGGCCCGCGACAGGTCCGCTGCCGACAGCAGAGACTTCGTGGCCTCGTCTTGCTGCCCTGCCTCCTTGAACGCGATCGCCCGGTTACGCCGCACCTCGACGATGCCCAGCAACGAGGACTGCACGACGGGATCGATCAGCAACTCACCGTCCGGGATCAGGTCCGCGACGCTGGTTGTCGCCACCCCACGGCGCGCCGGTGCGACGCCCCGCGACAGCAAATCGGGCGGTACCAGCGCCCGGTATCCGGCCTCGGCCTGGCCGAAATACGCCAGCGCGCGATCGGGATGATCCTGGTTCAGCTCGTCCAGGCCGCGATAGTGCAGCAGGCGTGGCATGGCGGCGGGGTCGGCGGATTGACGCGCAAGCTGTGCCGCACGGTCGAACAGCGGTGCGGCCTGGGCGTATTTTCCCTGGTTCGATAGCTGCAGCGCGACCAGCATCATCGGGTCGGCGGTATTGGGATTGTTGGCGCCAAGCGCCTTCCGCTGCAACGCGAGCGCAGCACGGAAGGCGCGTTCCGCGGCCACTGGACTGTCGGCCAGATTGGCCCGCGTCCCTGCCGCCATCAGGTGCTCATACGCGCCAATGTCACCGGACTTCGTCGCCTGTGCGGCGAGCCTGGTCGCCAGCAGCGCATCGGCGCCCGGGAGATTGCGCGCGTTCTCCACGCCCGAGCTCTGGCCGGTCAGCACCCCGAGTGCGCGCGGCATCACCGGCATCGACGCGCTCACCCCATCGAGATACCAGGCGGTGCCGTTCAGCAGTGTCACCATCGCCACCTGCGGCCAGCCGCCGACCCGCCGTGTGCATTGCATGATGACACTCGGCTGCGGCCCGAGCAGTGCCGTCCGCGTCGGTTCAGCGCAGTTGAAGCGAGCGTTGATCTCGGTCCGCCACGGGCTTGTCGTGGCCAGCGTCGCAAGCATGTCGGCGCTGGCCGGCGGTCCCATGCTGATGCGCGCACTCGGCTGCTCCCAGTCGCCGCAATAGATCGATGCACTGCGCTGCAAATCGACCTGCTCGGAGCAGCGCTCGCCGACAGTGTTGGATCCGACCACCACGGAGTCGCCGTTGACCGACGCGGATTGCGGCTTGTTCCCAATTTTCGAGTTGCAGGCCGACAGCATCAGGCAGGCAAGCGCTGCCGCGATGGCGCCGCGCATATCAGTAGTCCTTCTCGGATACGTTCGGCAGCAGCAGGTCGGGATCATCCTGTCGGTCGCGCAGCGGCCCGTTCGCCAGATCGCGCATCGGGTAGAGGAACGGAAGTCCGCGTGTGCTGTCCGTAGCGTGCGCCGCCGCCTCCTCGGCCAGCAACCCGACGATATTGCCGATACCGGTCGAGACGGTGATCCCCGCTGCGAGATTGTTGACCGGGATCAGCGGTGTGATCGGGGTGACAGGCGGAACCGGCGCAATCGGCGGGGCGACCGGCGCAACCGGCGTGAGACAGCCGACGCCGATCTCGCAGCCGTTCAGCGTATATTGCGCGTTGTCTGGCGGATTGCTCTTCGCGGCCACCGCTGCGGCTCCGTCGGTTAACCCGCCGACCGTCGAATTGGAGAATGTCGCGACACCGCCGGAGCCGTTCACGACGAAACTGCCGACGTTGATCTGACCCGCCGCGTTGCCGCCGCCCAGGTTAAGCACCAGGTCCGTGCTCGGACCGTTGAGCAGCATCTCGGCGATGCCGCGCTGCGGCGGCAGATCGATGGTGACCGTCGCGGTCGGACCATTCAGCGGCGAGACAGTGATCGGCATGAAAGCGAGCGACGACAGCTTCGCCGCCACGTCACTCGGCAACAACGGCAGGTTCACCGCCACAAGGATGGCGTTTCCAACGGCGTCGGGGACCACGGTAAAGCTTGCACCGCCGCCGTTCGCTGTTGCCCCGGTCGCGATGTTTCCCTCGAGCGCGAGGATACCGGTTGCGCTGATCGCGATCCGATTGGCCGACAGCGATCCTGTGACTTCCAGCGGCGCCGCATCGACGAGATCGATCGCCCCCGATGCCACGCGGACCGGCCCCAGCGCGGACAAAGTGTTGCGGGGATTATTGAGCGACAGGTTGCCGCTGCCGCTGATGGTCGCAGTCAGCGTGCCTGCGTGCAGGATCGGCGCGGACTGAACGATGGAGCCGATCGCTTGCAGATCCAGTGTGGTCGCGGGAGAGGCCAGGTCCACCGTGCCATCGATCGTCACGCCGCTGGCCGAGGGCGTGGGCGTCGTCGCGCCGGCCGGTACGTTGGTGAAACCGCCGACCCGCAAAGTTCCGTTGCCGGTGTCGATGCTCGACAGCAGCGCACTGCCTATCACCAGTCCGTTGCTGCCGCTGAGGCTGGTATTGATCGCCGAGAACGGCGCCAGTTCCACAGTCCCCCCGGACATCGTAATGAAATTCCCCGGCGAGGCCATGTTATACTCGTCGGCAACCAGCGATATCCGGCCGCCGCTGCCTGCGCTCAGCAACGCCGACGAAGGCGTTGCCCCGTCATCCACCATGCCGAATGTCAGCACACCACCGGCCCTGGCGACTTCGATAAACACGTTGTTGGCTTGCAATGCGCCCGAGAGGCTTAGGTCCCGGCCGTCCACCACAACCAGGTCGCCGTTGGTCACGCGGAATCCGGACAGAGCCGAGATGGCGTTATCGGTGCCGAGAAGGCTGGCATTTCCGGTCACGCCAGGTACTGCCGAGTGTCGCGGCGGATATGGTGGCGCTGGTTGCTTCGCTCACCGGACCGCCGGATGCGATCGAGATCGAGCTGCCGGCGCCCCCCAGAACGCTGTTGCCGGTCATCGTCAGCCCGCCGCTGCCCAGGTTCAGTTGCAGTGCGGGAGCCAGCAACTGCGCGTGCTCCGATAGCGCGACGCCGTTGGCTGTCACGGTGGCATTGGCGAACCGGATCCTGCTTGCATCCGTCTGATTGAGGCTGCCGCCTGCGGTGAGGCTGAGCGTTTGCCCGAAGATGCCGGATCTTCCAGCTTCGTTGATATCCTTGCCGGTTCCGATGGTCACGCCACCGGTATTGGCACCCGCGACGACGGCAACCAGTGAAGCGCCGCGTTGCTGCAGGCTGCCACCGGCGCTGACCTTTGTGCTGTCGCCATAGATTTGGGCGGCGCCGGACTGAACCACATCGCCGCCTGATTTCACCGCGACGGTTCCGCCGACATTCGACGAAATCCGCGAGTAGCCGCTCTGCGTGACGCTCTGCGACCCCGCAACCCAAACGCCGCTCTGTCCGAACATGATGGAGCCCAGCAATGCCCCAGTGGTGCTGAGTGGAGGCGTGGCAGGATCCGTCGGGCCAGACTGAACAACATTGCCGCCCGCCTGCACCGTCGCCTGGCCGCGCGCGAAGAGGTCGGCGTAGCCGGTCTGCGCAACATCGCCAGCCGCCGTCAGATCGACGTTGAGCCCGCTGATGTGGAGTTCGCCGAGATCAGCGTTCAGCCCGGGTGGAGGAGTGGCCGGGCCGACCTGTGCAATGCTGCCGGTTGTCGCGATCTGAACGTTGCCGGCGCTTTCGATATTGCCGGCGATGGTGACGCCGCCGGTACCACCGCTGAGCGAAATCGCTCCGGTCAGATCATTGCCCAGATTCGCATTGACGATCAGCGCACCGGCAGGATTGAAGTGAGTGAACTGGGTCGTCCCGTCGCTCTGCACCGCGGCACCCAGGTTGAGCGAACCGCCCCCCGTGCTGATCGGCTGATTGATGGTGAGATTGTCGCCGGCCAGCAGCGACACCGACGTGCCGGCAATCTGTCTGCCGAAGGCGAGCGCCGCGTCGATGGTCAGGTTCCGGCTCGCCTCGATGAGCAGGTTGCCTGTTATGCCTGTCACCGCCGACGCAGTGACCGTGAGATCCGTGCTCTGATCCGGGCTGCCGACCGGCAGGCCCGAGGAGGAGACCTGGGACGTGCCTTGCGCAACAATGTCCAGGTCGCGCGGATCCAGCAGCACGGTTCCCGACTGTCCGAGCGGTGCTGAAGAGTCGATTGTGCCCGTCGTCATACCCAGCTTGGCGCCCGACACCTCGACGAACCCGCCGTTGCCACCCTGCGGCCCTCCCTTGGCGCTGATCGCGCCGTCCATCTGCGTCGTGCCTTTGGCCTGATCCGCCAGGACCGCCACGCGCCCGCCACTGCCGTTCGCGATGGCGTTCGCCGCGATGGTTGCGCCCTGCTGCACGACGACAGACTTCGCGGTTCGTGTCGCTCTGACGCCCGGGCCGCTCTTCGCGCGCGCCAAGGTTGTGCCGATCGCCACTGTCCCGCCACCCGCCTGGCCGGAGGCATCGATCCGCGCCGTCGAAGCGAGAGTGACGTTGCGGTTAGACACCACGGCGATGTTGCCGCCGGTGCTGCCGGGCGCCCCGCCCGGTGCGGACAACTGCCCGGACACCACGATCGAGCCCCCGACCCCGTTCAGCGCGATCGTGCCGGTCCGATCCCCTATTGTTGCTGCCCGGATCTTGCCTCCGGCCTGAACCAGGTTCTGCACGATGCCGTCGGCGGCCCCCGCGGTGAGCTGCACTGTGCCGCCATCAGCCACCACCACGCCGGTGTTGGTCACCAATGCGGTGACCGGCTTGCCGTCCGCGCCTGCTGGCGCCTCCTTCACCTGGTTGCTCACGTCCAGCGACAGCAGCCCGTCGCCATACAGATCGAGCGTCGCGGTCTTCGCCCCGGCCAGCACCACTTGGCCCAACTGTGCGGTGATGGTGCCGGAGTTCGCCACCTGCGGTGCCACCAGCGCGGCCAGCCCGGCCTGCTTCACCGTAATAGTGCCGGCGTTGTCGATCCGGGCATTGGCGTGCGCCGGCTGGTCGAACGCCATATGGCCGGCCATGAAGTTCTGGTTGCTGATGCCGGCTGCGCTGACCATCACGCCGGCGGCGTTCACCTGCGCGCCCTTGTAGAAATTCACCCCCGACTGGTTCACCAGCACGATCTGGCCGTTGGCGTCGATCCGGCCGGCGATCTGCGAAGGGTCAGGCCCGGTGACCCGGTTCAGCGCCACCGACTGCGCGTTGGGTTGCTGGAAGGTGACGCTCTGCCGGCTGCCGACATCGAAACTCTGCCAATCGATCGCGGCGCGCTGGCTCGACTGATCGATCCGCGTGTTCCTGGCGGTCTGGCTGATCGCGGCGCTGCCCGCGACCAGGGTGCCCCCGGTCGGCCGGGCGTTCGGCGCTGGCTGCGCCGATGCCAGCGCGGCCATGAACGCCAAGCCGGTCTGCAGCGCCGTGCCGAACAACAGGTTTCGTGCCATTGGGGATGTTCTCCTGATGGCACGCTAGGAGATCAACCCCCCGTGAGATGCAAAGGATCACACAGCGGCAGTTCACATTTCTTTGATCAACCTGGTCCGCCCAGCGACCTCGTCGATCTGGCCCTGGGCTTTTCGAAGCTCCTCGGCCTGCGCCGCGGCGGTCTGCTTTTCCAGCACGGCTTCGGCGGCACGCACGGCCGCCCGCGCCGCGCCCAGCACCGCGCGTGCCTCTAGGACTGCGACTTCGGCGGCCGTTTGGGCGCCGTACGCGGCCTGCTGCTTCGGGCGCATCGTGCGCAGCCAGGCGGCAAACGCCTCAACGTCCGCATCGCCCGCGGCGAGACTGCTCGCCGCCTCCATTTCGCGTGCGATCGTCGCCTCGATCGCGGCGATCGCCGCCACTGCCTCGCTTTCGGCTCGCAGGCACTCCGCCAGGTCGCGGCGCGCCTGGTCTGCCGCCATCTGGCGCAGTCGCAGCAGCGACTCCAGGGGGTTCTGTTTCATGATCTTTGCAGCGCCGCGGCGAGCGCCGCAAAACTGTCCTCGATGTTGGTTGGTTCGTTCCGTGCCTGACGTAGCATCGCCTCGATCTGGGGTGCCAGCGCGACGGCTTCGTCCACCGCCGGGTCGCTGCCGGCGCGATAGGCACCAAGCCGCACCATGTCGGCCATGTCGGCATACAGCGCCAGCAAGGCACGGGCGCGACGGGCCAGATCGTTCTCGTCAGGTGCATTGCACCCAGGGACGGCGCGGGACAACGAGCGGAGCACGTCGATCGCCGGATAGCGGCCACCTTCGGCGATGCGGCGGTCGAGCACGACATGACCGTCAAGGATGCCGCGGACCGCATCCGCCACCGGCTCGTTATGGTCGTCACCTTCGACCAGGACGGTGAACAAGGCGGTGATGTGTCCTACCGGTCCCTGCGCCTGGTCCTGGCCGGGGCCGGCCCGCTCCAGCAACCGCGGCAATTCAGCAAACACACTGGGCGGATAGCCGCGCGTCGCCGGCGGTTCCCCGGCGGCAAGGCCGATCTCCCGCATGGCCAGGCAAAAGCGAGTGACGCTGTCCATCAGCAACAGCACGGACTTTCCCTGATCGCGGAAATGCTCCGCCACGGTCATCGCGGCATGCGCCGCCTGCCGACGCAGCAACGGCGACGAGTCCGACGTGGCGACGACCACGACCGAGCGGGCGAGGCCAGCCTCGCCAAGATCGTCCTCCAGGAACTCGCGCACCTCGCGCCCTCGCTCGCCCACCAGTGCCAGCACGGCGACGTCGCACGCCGTGTGTTTCGCCAGCATGGCAAGCAGGCTGGATTTGCCGACCCCGGAGCCGGCAAACAGCCCGAGCCGCTGACCCTGGCGACACGTGGCGAAGCAGTTCAATGCCCGTACGCCAAGATCGAGCCGGGGTCCAAGGCGTGCCCGCGCTGTAGCGTCAGGAGGCGTGGCGCGAACCGATCTCGGGCACGTCCCTGCGGGCAACGGACCGCGGTTGTCGATCGGCCGGCCCAGTGGATCCAACACCCGGCCTAGCCATCCATCCGATACGGCAAGCATACCGCCGTTGGATCCGACCGCCGCGCGGATATTGAACCGGGCGGAACTACCCGGACCGAGACCGCTCAGCGTGCCGTAAGGCATCACCTGGGCCAATCCGTGCCGAAAGCCAACAATTTCGGCAGGAATTGAGTGCCCGTCCCGCGCCGAGAGAACCAGACGATCTCCCACAGAGACGTGTGCACCAAGCCCGTCCACATCGACAATCAGGCCGGATAGCCCAGTGACGTGTCCTTGCAGGGCCAGGGGCGCAATGTCGCGCAGTTTCGCGCCACACATCTTGCTTCGATGCAGGAGAGTCGTGTGCTTCATTGGAACAAACGACTTCCGATAATTTGGATTGCAGGATAAAAAATAGTGTACATGTCGCCAGAGGAAGCAAGTGCTTTGCGAAAACTACACGCGTGTGGTGAAAAATGTGTGGCCATTTCACACGCTAAAGTGGTAAATATGGTCGTTGACATAACGGGAAGCAGAGCTATGCGGATCCTGCTCATCGAAGACGATCATGTCGCGGCACGGGGAATTTCGCTGATGCTCAAGACCACCGGTGCGGTGGTCGATCATGCGGATACCGGTGAGGAGGGGCTCGAGCTCGTCCGCCATTACGACTACGACATCGTGGTCCTCGACCTGATGCTGCCGGATATCGAAGGTTTCGAGGTCGTGCGCCGGATGCGGGTCGCTCGTAATGACACGCCGGTGCTGATCCTGTCGGGCCTGTCGCGTCCGCAGGTGAAGGTGAGAGGGCTGGGTCTGGGCGCCGACGACTTCATCAGCAAGCCCTTCGACAAGGCCGAACTGCTGGCGCGCATGCAGGCGATCGTTCGCCGCAGCAAGGGCTTCAGCCAGCCGACACTGCGCGTGGGGCCGCTGCTGCTCAACCTCGACAGTCACGAGGTGACGGTGGACAGCAACCCTGTGCACCTAACGGGCAAGGAATACGCGATCCTGGAATTGCTGGTTCTGCGCAAGGGAATGGTGCTGACCAAGGAGGCATTCCTCAACCACTTGTATGGTGGAATGGATGAACCCGAAATGAAGATCATTGACGTGTTCATCTGCAAGTTGCGCAAGAAGCTGGCAGTGGCGGGGGCGGACAACCTGATCGGGACAGTGTGGGGTCGCGGCTACATGATTCGCGAGCCCTCCGGCACGCCGGCAACCGCGGCGGCGGTCACTGACGAGACAGTCGCGGCCTGAGCCGGGCCGAAAACAGCCTCACGCAGGAGCTCCGTCGCTGACGGGGCCGACCGGGGAACTGGTGCGGATGCGCGCGCGCTGAAGTCCCCAGACAGGACAGCGCAGTACTGAGCTGGCAGGGTCGTGGCGCGAGACCCAATGCGCGCCTCGCGGACTTGGGTCGGGCTGGGCGCGGCGCTACATAGCGCAGCGCATATCATTCGCCATGTCCCCGGCATTTTTCTCGTAGTCCTCCGGAGTGCCGTCCTTGCCGTTGAACCTGGAACAGCGGTTCCGTCGCGTCCCGCTCGCCTTCTTCCCCTCGCCGATCCATAAGCTGGAGCGGCTTTCGCGCGCCCTCGGGATCGACGTCTGGGCCAAGCGCGATGATATATCCTCCGGCCTTGCCTTCGGCGGCAACAAGGTGCGCAAACTGGAATGGCTCGCCGCCGATGCTCTTGCCCAGGGCTGCGATACGCTGGTCAGCATCGGCAATGTCCAGAGCAACCACACCCGGCAGGTGGCCGCCGTCGCCGCCGTCCTCGGCCTCAAGTGCCGCCTCGTGCAGGAAGAGTGGACCAAGTGGGATGACCCCGCTTATGGCAAGGTGGGAAACATTCTGCTCTCGCGCATCATGGGTGCCGACATTGTGCTGGAAGGGGAAGGGTACTCCACCGCTGTCAAAGCGAGCTGGGAGCACGCCCTCGCCGAGGTCAGGCGTGAGGGCGGCAAGCCATACGCCATACCGGCGGGCGCGTCCGACCATCCTCTGGGAGGCCTGGGCTACGCCCACTTCGCCGACGAGCTTGCCTGCCAGGAGGCAGACCTGGGCGTCTTCTTCGATACGGTTGTGACCGCGACCTGCACCGGTTCGACGCAGGCTGGCTTGGTGGTGGGCTTCCTGGCGCAGGATAGGCCTCGGCGGCTGATCGGCATCGACACCGCGGCGGATGCCGAAATGACCCGAACCGCAGTGACCAAGATCGCACGGGCGACCGCAGCACTGGTCGGGCTGAACCGCGAAGTTCGCGATGAAGACGTCGTTGTGGACCCGCGCTTCTGCGGCCCTGGCTACGGCCTGCCAGACGAGCCCACGATTGCTGCGATCCGCATGGCAGGCCGCCTGGAAGGCATGCTGACCGACCCGGTTTACGAGGGCAAGAGCATGGCCGGCCTGATCGCCATGGCGCGCACCGGCGAGATCAAACCAGGGACGCGTGTGCTCTACGTCCACCTCGGTGGCGCCCCGGCGCTGAATGCATATCACCGGGCCTTCGTCGAGATGTAGCTGTAGTTAGGGCCGGGACCCGCTCGCAAGCACCAACCCCGGTCGCAGGTTGGATCGCGTTGGCAATGGCTATAGGTCCCGCTCCGTCCGGATCAGGCTCAGGACGTAGTCGGTATGCTCGCCCGCCGCTGGTCCGGGCCACGCCACGACGGTATCGGACGCATCGCCATCCATCCGGATCGCCGGCCCCGGATGCAATGTCCGCCCGATCAGCGGATCCATCACCTGCTGCACCGAGCCGCGCGCCAGGAAATGCGGGTCGTTGGCGCAATCGGCGATATCGTACAGTCGCGAGCACGGAACGTCAGCCGCCTCCAGCCGTGCCTCCGCGTCCTTCGCCGGCAGCGTCCGTGTCCAGGTGGCGATGGCTGCGTCCAACGCATCCCGCCGCGCGCAACGGTTGGCATTCTTGGCATACGCCGGATCGCCCGCGAGGTCGGGGCGTCCGATGGCCTCCATCAAGCGTCGGAAGATCAGGTCGGAGTTGCCGGCGATACACAGCCATCGGCCGTCGGCACAGGGATAGGTGTTGGTCGGCGCCGCGGTGGCAATCGCTGCGCCGACCGGTTGTCGGACGCGGCCATCCATCGCGTACTCCGGCAGCATGCCCTCCATCAGGCTGAACACGCTGTCCACCAGGTTCACGTCCACCACCCTGCCGCGTCCGCCACCCGCCGCGTCGCGCTGCCATAGCGCCGAGAGCAGCCCGATCGCTGCATAGAGCCCTGCGAGGTCGTCGCTGATCGAAATGCCGCAGCGCGGCGGCGGCAGGTCGGAACTACCAGCGGGATGCGCCGTCAGGTGGCGGATGCCGCCCATCGCCTCGCCGATGGCGCCGAATGCCGGCTTGTCGCGATAAGGACCATCCTGCCCGTACCCCGAGATGCGGGCGATCACCAGCCGAGGATTCGACTGCGTGCAGCGCATCCGGTGCCAGACCCAGCCGCTCCAGCCCGCCGGCGCGCAGATTCTCCACCAGCACGTCGGCCCGCGCGGCCAGGCGCAACAGGGTCTCGCGGTCCCGCTTCAGATCCAGCACGACGGACAGCTTGTTGCGGCCGTGCACGCTGAACCACACCGAGTTGCCATTCACCGCCGCACCCCAGCCGCGGAACGGATCGCCGCCAGGCGGCTCCACCTTGATAACTTCGGCGCCCAGATCGGCGAGGATGCGCGTGCAGAAGGGCGCCGCGATGTAGTGGCCGATCTCCAGCACCTTCAGGCCGACAAGCGGGCCCCTGCGCTTCGGCAAATTCTTCATGCACTCGGCTCCCTTCAAAAATAGTGATCAGGGCAGGCAATATTCTGCGTCTGTCACACGCCGCCGTTACCAATTGCTAAGATTTGGCAGGCCATATTAACGCCACGGAGCCGGCTCTGCCGGTGTCCTGTTTCCTCCCCGATGTCGCGCCTTATTGGCGCGGCCCACTTGGGCGGTGCGGCACACGCTGCACCGCCTCTTCTTTTCTTCCCACTTCCGTTCCGGCCCGCCGATCGCATGATCGGCGCGACGGCAGGAGAGCGGTATGGACAGGGAGCTGATCGGCAAACTCGCGCATGCGGCCGGGCTGGACAGGGCGTGGGCCGAGTTCCCCGACGATGTGTCCGCCGCAGCAGAGCAGGCTCTCGGCAACAAAGACGCGATCAGCTACCCCGAGGACCCGGCCGCGGAGCCCTGGCCGCCGATGCGGGCGGGCACTGGACTTTGACCGAGCTGCACTGGCTGACCGCCTCGGAGGCGGCGCGGGAATTTTGCCGCCCGTCGCCTCTCTCCCGTCGAGTTGCTGACCGCACTGCTGGCGCGGATCGAGCGGCTGGACCATCAGCTGCACGCCTTCATTCGGCTTGATGCGGAAGCCGCGATGGATGCAGCACGGGCCGCGGAAGCGGAAATCGCCGCCGGCCGCGTGCGCGGTCCGCTGCATGGCATCCCCATCGGCATTAAGGACATCATCGACGTCGCCGGCCTGCCCACCACCTGCCATTCGAAGATCCTGCGCGATAACATCGCCAACGCCGACGCAGCGGTGATCGCCAGAGCTGCGCCAGGCCGGCGCGATCGTCCTGGGCAAGCTCTCGACACACGAGTTTGCCATCGGTGGCCCGAGCTTCGACCTGCCGTTCCCGCCGGCACGCAATCCGTGGAACCCCGACCATCATCCGGGCGGGTCGTCCTCCGGTTCCGGTGCCGGCGTCTGCGCCGGGCTGTTCCCGCTGGCTCTCGGCTCCGATACCGGCGGGTCGGTGCGCAATCCCGCTTCCTGCTGCGGCATTGTCGGGTTGAAGCCGACCTATGGTCTGGTGTCGCGGCGCGGGGTGTTCCCGCTCTCGTTCACGCTCGACCATGTCGGGCCGATGACGCGCACTGTCGCTGATAACGCGCTGCTGCTCGATGCGATCGCCGGCCATGATCCCGCCGATCCCGGCAGTGCGACCTCCCAGGCGCGCTACTTCGGCCGCATGCTGGACCGCGGCGTGCGCGATCTGCGCGTCGGCTTCGTGCGACACTTCCACGAGGTCGACAAGCCCGCGCACCCGGAGGTGACAGCGGCCGTGGAAGAGGTCGCGCGCGTATTGCAGGCGCGAGGGCGCGGAGGTGCGCAACGTCACGCTGCCATCGCTCAACGAGTTCGCCGCCGTGAACCGGGTGATCCTGTGCAGCGAGGCGTGGTCGATCCACGCGCCCTGGCTACGCACCCGGCCGGGCGACTACGGCCAGCTTGCGCGTCAGCGGTTGCTGCCCGGTGCATTCATGAATGCCGGCGACTATGTCGGCGCGCAGCGGCGGCGGCTACAGATGATCGCCGCGGTCGAAGAGGCGTTTCGCGACTTCGACGTGCTGCTCTGTGCCAGTTCGATGGACCCGGCGAGCCGCATCGAGGATGCCACGGAGACCCAGCGCACCTATCCGCGCCAGGCGCGCACGCCGTTCAATGTCACTGGCCACCCCGCCTTGGCGATGATGGCGGGACTGTCGCGCGATGGACTGCCGCTATCGGTGCAGATCGTCGGTCGCTACTTCGACGATGCGACGGTGCTGCGCGCCGCGGCGGCGTACGAGCGCGCCACCCAATGGCACAGCATGCGGCCGCCGATCGGCTAACTCGTTGCTAAATGAACCAGCTGGTAATCAGGCCGGCACTGGCCGCGAATATCACCACTGTGGTTGCCCAACCCAGGACATTCAGCGCGGTGCTGTTCACCTTGTCGCCCATAATGGCACGACTGCTGGTCATCAAAACGATCAGCAGCAGCAGGGGAGGTGTCGAAAATCCCTGAACCACGCCGGCCCAGACCAGAGCTTGCATCGGGTTGAAGCCCAGGAAATTCATCAGCACGCCAATCAGGGTGAAGGCAGTGATCGCGGTGTAGAATGCCTTCGCCTCCCTCGGTTTCGCGTGCAGGCTATGCCGCCAGCCCATGATCTGCGCCAGATCGTAGGCGGCCCCCGTCGTCATCACGGGCACCGCCAGGAAGCCGACCCCGATCACACCAAGCAGAAACAGCAAAGCCGCTGCGTGGCCTGCAAGTGGCTGAAGCGCCTGAGCGGCATCCGCAGCCGTCTGGATATCCTGGTGATCCGATTTGTGCAGTGTCGCCGCGGTCGAGAGGATGATGAAATACATCACCACGTTGGAGAAAATCATCCCGATCAGAACGTCACGCCGGCTATGGGTCAGCTCCTCATTCGTGGCACCCGTTCGTTGCCACAATCTGGTCCGCCCCGCGGCTATTTCCTCCTCCACCTCGGCATTCGATTGCCAGCTATAAAGATAGGCGGAGAGGGTGGTGCCGATGACTGCCACAGCCAGCGTAAGAAACTCGCGATCGAACCGGATGGTCGGAATGAAAGTGCCTCGGATGACCTCCATCGCATCGGGTTTGGCCAGGACCGCCGCACCGACATAGGCCAGCAGAACCAGCGCCAGCCATCGAAAGATATTTCGTATCAGTTGATACGACCCATAAATCTGCAGACACAACACCGCCAGAGCGATGATCAGGCCAAGCCACGGCACCGGCAATGGAACGAAGGTGTTGAGCGCAGCCGCCATGCCGCCGAGATCGGCCCCGGCCTCGATCGTATTGCCGATCAGCACGCCGACCAGCGTGGGATACAGCACCCAGCGCGGGTAGTAATCTCTGATCACCTGGAACAGCCCGCGACCAGAGACCTGACCCAACTTCGCCGACAGATAGACCACGGCGAACATCATCGGCAGGGTTACCGGCGCGCTCCACAGGAACGACGGTCCCAGTTTGGCGCCGGCGGCTGCGTAAGTGCCGATCGCGGAAGGATCATCATCGGCAGCGCCCGATATCAGCCCAAGACCGATGGCGCGCGATAGACCTCGATGCTTGCGCTCAGGTCAGTCCGCAACTTGGCCAGAACTCATCGCAAGGAGGACCTGCTGCGTACCATCACCCGCTCCGCAGGGGACCGAACGTCCGAGCGGCTGCGTGGCTGCCAGCTACCGGCTGAACTTCACGTCATCAGGCAGGGGCCGCTTGCTCGTTGTGGTCTATCGCCGCGGCGGTCGCTCCGGCGCGCGGGCATGCGAGCCCCCATGTTCTGGCCACTCCCGCGGCCCGTCCACATCGACGCCCATGCCGCGCAGCATCTCGACATGGGTTTCCGCGTTGTCCTGCGGGCGATAGCCCAGGAACGCCCAGTTGGGATCGTGGGTCTTGATGCGCGTGTTGGCGGAATAGCCGTTCACCACCAGGCAGCCGGGATCGGGATGGCGCAGCGCCGCGTCCACCAGCCGCGCCACATCGCCCGGCGACAGCCAGGTGGCGAGTGAGCGCTGATCGATCGGCAGCGGCCGATAGGTGCCGATGCGGAGCGATACCGAGCGGATGCCGTGGCGATCGAAGTAGCAGCGCAGCATGGTTTCGCCCCACGCCTTGAACGTGCCGTACAGGCTGTCGGGGCGCGGCGGCAGGGCAGGGGAGACGCGCTCCTCGATCGGATAGCAACCGAACGCGTGGTTGCTGGAAGCGAACACGATGCGCTGCACGCCAGCCAGGCGTGCCGCCTCGAACACGTCGAACATGCCGCGCGCATTGACCCGCCACAGATCTTCCAGCGTGTAGTTGCCGCCCACACCGGCGAGATGCACCACCGCCGCCACGCCCTCCATCATGCGCTCGATCGCGACGCGGTCGCCGATATCGGCGGTGATGCACTCCTCGTTCGGTGTGGGCTCGGCGATCGGCCGGTTATCGGTCAGGCGCAGATGGCGATAGTCGGTGCGCAGGCCGTTGCGCAACGCGGTGCCGATCGCGCCGGCAGCGCCCGTGATCAGCACGCGATCAGTGGTGGGATTGACCATCGTAGGCCTCCAAACGTCGGGTGCTACAATCCCTCAGCGCAACGGGCGACGCGTTCGACCGCGCTCAGGTACTCGTCGAGCCCACGCTCCTCCGGCGCCACCAGCACATGCTGAATGCCGGCAGCCTTGTACGCCTCCAGTCTGGCCCGCAGTGCGCCGGTATTCCGACCCTCATCCGAGGTGCGCAGCGAGATGGTGAAGCCGCTATCCGGGCGACCGGCGCGCAGGCGCTGCACCATCGCCGGCACCTGCTCCGGCGCCACACGGCTGCCGTGCCAGCCATCCAGGCGCAACGCCCGTGCGATCGCCGCATCAGACGACCCGCCGATCCAGATCGGGATCGGCGCACAGGGCTTCGGCTGCATCCGCATGTCTCGATCCTTGCCGCGATCCAGCGCGCTGGGAACGTGACCGGATCGTCGTTCCACACCGCCCGCATCATCGCGATGCCTTCGTCCATGCGCCGGCCGCGCTCGCGGAACGGCACGCCGAGTGCGTCGAACTCTGCTTCCATCCAGCCGACGCCGGCGCCCAGGATCAGCCGCCCCTGCGACAGGTTCTGCAACGTCGCCAGTTCCTTCGCGAGCGGCAGCGGATGGCGCATCGGCAGCACCAGCACGCTGGTGCCGAGTTTGACGCGCTGCGTATAGGCGGCGGCCCAGGTCAGCGTCAGCACCGGGTCCCAGAAGTTGGGCGACGGCGGATAGTTGGCATCCTTTGGGATGATGATGTGCTCGCTCACCCAGACGTCGGCGAAGCCGAGTTCTTCCGCCTGGACCGCGGCACGGCGGATTGCGTCGGGCCCTGCCTTCCGGCCGATATGCGGCAGATGGATGCCGATCTGCATGTCAGTTGCCTCCTCGCGGTTACCGCGAGGCTCGCGCGTCACGGCGCCGCCGTCCAGGGGACCAGGGAGCACAACCGGTGTTATCGCTGTGGCGAGGCCCGTAGGCGCTGACACAGTGAGGCGCCAGCTCCAAAGTACACCTCTCGCGGCTTGCGGGAGAGGTCGGCGCGAAGCGCCGGGTGAGGGTGCCGGTCTAGGACCGTTCGGGAAACAATCCCCGCAACGCCGGTGCGCTGGCCTCGCAACGCCCACGTTCGGTGATCAATCCGGTGACCAGCCGCGCCGGTGTCACATCGAAGGCCGGATTGGCGGCAGCGCTTTCCGCGGGAGCCACCCGCACCGTGGCGATCTCGCCCGCGGCGGTCCGCCCGGTGACATCGGTCACCTCGGCCGCCCCGCGTTCCTCGATCGGGATCTCGGCGATGCCGTTGGATACCGTCCAGTCGATCGTGGTCGATGGCAGCGCCACCCAGAACGGCACATCGTTGTCGCGGGCCGCCAGCGCCTTCAGGTAGGTGCCGATCTTGTTGGCGACATCGCCGGTGCGGGTCACCCGATCGGTGCCGACGATGACCAGATCGACGTCGCGATGCTGCATCAGGTGCCCGCCCGCGTTGTCGGCCACCACAGTGTGGGCAACGCCGTGCCGGCCCAGTTCCCACGCGGTCAGCGCCGCGCCCTGATTGCGCGGCCGCGTCTCGTCCACCCAGACATGCAGATCGATCCCGGCGTCGTGCGCCCGATAGATCGGCGCCAGCGCGGTCCCCAGTCCACGGTTGCCAGCCAACCGGCATTGCAATGCGTCAGGATGTTCACGCGGTGACCAGGCTTCGCCGCCTGCTCGATCAGCGGCAAGCCATGCCGTCCGATCGCCTCGTTCTGCGCCACATCCTCGTCAGCAATCGCCGCCGCTTCATCGTAGGCAACGCGCACGCGATCCGACACTGACGTGTTGCGCAAGCGCGTCAGCATCCGTCCGAGCGCCCAACGCAGATTGATCGCCGTCGGCCGGGTCGCCGCAAGCAGCGCCGCGTCCCGCTCCAGCGCGTCCGAGGACGCATCCTGCCGCAGCGCAAGGCACAGCCCATACGCTGCCGCGGCGCCGATCAGCGGCGCGCCACGAACCTGCATGGAGCGAATCGCATGGGCCGCCTGCGCCACATCAGTCAGCCGCACGATCTCCAGCGCCCAGGGCAGCTTCGTCTGGTCGATGATGCGGATCGACCAGCCATCCTCAGGATCGACCCAAATGGTGCGATAAGGGACACCGTCGATGCGCATGCGCCTCAAACCCTCTGGTGCAACACGCAGACCAGCGTGAACAACCGCCGCGCCGTGGCAAAATCGATGGCGATCTTTCCCTCGAGCCGCTGTTGCATCAGCGCCGCCCCTTCATCGTGCAGGCCACGCCGTCCCATATCGATTGCCTGGATGCGCTCCGAGCGGCCTTCTTCCACCGCCTTGATGTGGCTGTCCACCAGCAATTGGTAATCCTTCACCAGCCGCCGAAATGGCCCGAGTGCCAGGCCGATCACCACTAGCGGGGCACCATTGCCGCGACGGATATCGAAGACCAGCCGGCCGTCCGCCACGGACAGGTGCAGCACGAACGGGCCCGCGGTCGCGCCGGCATTGCCGGTCAACGGCAAGAACTCGTTCTCGGCCGCCAGATCTGCCACCGCCTGGGCGCGATCAGCCTCCAGCGCCGGGGGCAGGCGGGAGGGGACCTGCCCATCCAGCACCACCTGGGACAGGCGGCTCGGGCCAAGGCTCATCCCGGCTCGGGGTCGGGTTTCAGCATGTTGAATCGGAGCATCAGCCCGACAACTGCGCCCTTGACCGGCCGGAGCAGTCCGAGCGACAGGGCCAGGGTCAATGGCAGAAAGAGCACAGACAGCAGCCAAACCGGCGGGTCGGACGTCTTCTGCATGATGAGTATCGCCGGGATCACGATATGGCCGACGATCAGGATCGTGAAGTAAGGCGGCGCATCATCCGCGCGCGCGAGACCGAGCGGGGCGCGGCAATGCTCGCATTCCGGTACCACCCGCAGGAAGCCGCGGAACAGCCGGCCCTGGCCGCAGGACGGACAACGCCCGCTTAGACCACGGGCCAGGGCAATCCCCAGCGATGGCACCGCCCAGGGCGGCTTCGGTGTGGTGCGGTCGGGCTGCCACCGGATCGGGGCCATCTGACGGGTCCTTGCGAGTTAGTCCCCATATCGGTCCGCTTGCTCGCCTCGGCCAGTGGGCGGACATTATCTGCATGGCACGTATTCTGGTGGTCAACCCCAACTCGTCGATTGCCTGTTCGGATGGTATCGCGGCTGCGCTTGCGCCGTTTCGCTGGCCTGATGCTCCCCCGGGCGCGCCGCGGTTCGAGGTGATGACACTGCGCGAGGGGCCGCCGGCAATCTACGACTGGCGCGACTGGCATGGCGTGGTTGAACCGTTATGCCGGCTGATCGAGCGCGAAATGGCCGATGCCTACGTCATCGCCTGCGCCTCCGATCCCGGCATCGAGGCCGTGCGCGCCACTACCCGGCAGCCGGTGTTCGGGGTTTTCCGCTGCGCGGTGGCCGCGGTGGTGGCGCGGGCGGAACGGTTTGGCGTCATCGCCATCGTGGATGCCTCCAAGGCGCGCCACCTTGCGGCGTTGCGAGCCATCGGTCTGGAGGGGCGCCTCGCGGCCGAGGTCGCGCTGAATGTCAGCATGGAGGTGCTGCTGGAAGCGAAGGCAGCCCGGGACCGGTTGATCGACGCCGGCCGCGCCTGTGCGGCAGCCGGTGCCGGCGCCATTATTCTGGGCTGCACCGGCATGGCGCACCATCGCGCCGCGGTCGAGGACGCCACCGGGGTGCCGGTGATCGAACCATGCCAGGCCGCGGCCGGCGTGGTGCTGGGCTCGCTCGCGCCTTTGCACGGCTGAACTATGGCCGGGTCGGGCGGCTGACGCTGCGGTCTGGACTGGCCGGATCCGTCCTCGCCACAGCCCTTCTTACCGTCACTGCCGCGCCCTGCTTGCGAATGTAGGCCACGAACTCATCCCAATCGGCCTCATTTCGAGCGGGTACCGAGGCCGCCGCATCCGTCAGGCCGTGCAGTATCGCCTCTTCAACGTGGCGATAGCCAAGCTGGCCGATGATGGACAACAGGATTCCGGCAATCGATCCCAACAGATGGACCTCGGTCTCCAGTCGCTCGATACGTCGGTAGAGCTCGCGCTCTATGTCAGGTGTCATCCAGGGCTCCAGTTTCCGGCTCGGTTGGACGGCAGTGCAGCGGTTGTGAAGCCCTCACCTGGCGCTTCGCGGCGACCTCTGCCGCGCCGCGGGAGAGGTGTACCTGGGAGTGGCGTTCCGCGCAGCGCCAATTGTGGCCCCGAGGCGCACTGTACACCTCTCCCGCTCCGGGAGAGGTCGGCGCGAAGCGCCGGGTAAGGGTGTGTGACAGCACCGACAAGCCTGCCGCCTACGCCGCCAGCTCGCGCATGATCGCGTATAGATCGCTCTTCCCTTCGAAGCCGATCCCGGGCAGCTCAGGCAGCGTCACGACGCTGTTCTCCACCCGTGTGCCGTCGGGAAATCCACCGTAGGGCTGGAATACGTCCGGGTAGCTCTCGTTGCCTCCCAGCCCGAGGCCGGCGGCGATTGCCAGCGACATTTGGTGCCCGCCATGTGGAATGCACCGCCGCCACGACCAGCCGGCATTCTTCAGCATCGCCAGCGTCCGCCGGTATTCGCACAACCCATAGGACAGCGCGCAGTCGAACTGCAGCCAGTCGCGGTCAGGGCGCATTCCGCCGTAGCGGATCAGATTGCGGGCATCCTGATGGCTGAACAGGTTCTCCCCGGTCGCCATCGGGGCCGGATAGAATTCCGCCAGCGCTGCCTGGAACTGGTAGTCCAGCGGATCGCCCGGTTCCTCGTACCAGAACAGCGGATACTCCCGCAGCATCTTCGCGTAATCGATGGCGGTCGCGAGATCGAAGCGGCCGTTGGCATCCACCGCCAACTGCGCCTCGGTGCCGATCTCCTTCAACACCGCCTCGATGCGCCGACGGTCTCCGGCAATCGTCTCACCGCCGATCTTCATCTTCGCCACGGTGTAGCCGCGATCCAGATAGCTGCGCATCTCCGCGCAGAGCGCCGCATCGTCCTTGCCCGGATAGTAGTAGCCGCCCGCCGCGTAGACGAACACGCGCGGATCGGCGGGGATCCCTTCTCTCTCGGCCAGCAACCGGAACAGTGGCTTGCCGGCGATCTTCGCCACCGCGTCCCACACCGCCATATCGATAGTGCCGACCGCAACCGAGCGATCGCCGTGACCGCCTGGTTTCTCATTGGTCATCATGCAAGCCCACACACGATCGGGATCGAGGTTCTCCTCCGTCGCATCGAGCAGCGCGCGCGGATCGGCCTCCAGCAGCCGCGGTGCGAAGCGTTCGCGGATCAGGCCACCCTGGCCATAGCGTCCGTTAGAATTGAAGCCGTATCCGACAACGCGCCGGCCATCGCGTTCGACATTGGTGACTACGGCGACCAGGCTCGAGGTCATTTTCGAAAAATCGATATACGCATTGCGGATCGGCGAGCTGATCGGCTTGGTGATCTCGCGTATATCGGTGATGCGGACTGGCATGGCTGAACCCTCAGAGCCGATCGTTGAGATGGCAGGCGCTGCGATGTCCCGGCGCGATGTCGCGCAGCGCCGGCGCCTGCTGCGCTACAGCGCGGCATCGCATGCGGGCAGCGCGGATGGAAGTGGCAGCCGGACGGCGGCGCCAGCGGACTCGGGATTTCGCCCCTGATCGCGGTGAAGCGCCGCTTGCGCATCTCGATCCGCGGTACCTCGGCCAGCAGCGCCTGAGTGTAGGGATGGTTCGGCCGGCTGAACACTTCCTCGGTGGTCGCACTCTCGACGATGCGGCCGAGATACATGATCAGCACGCGGTCCGACAGGTGCTCGACCACGCCCAGATCGTGGCTGATGAACAGATAGGTCAGATCGAGCTCGCGCTCTCAGGTCCATGAACAGATTGAGGATCTGCGCCTGGATCGAGACATCCAGCGCGGCGACCGCCTCGTCGCACACCAGGAACTCCGGCTGCACCGCGAGCGCGCGCGCGATGCCGATGCGCTGGCGCTGCCCGCCGGAGAACTGGTGCGGATACCGTCGGCGGTAGGCGGGATCCAGGCCGGCGCGACGGAGCTGCGCGTCCAGATAGCCGCTGAAATCCGCCGGCTTCACCAGCCTGTGCACCAGCGGCGCCTCGCCGACGATGTCTTCCACGCGCAGCCGCGGATTGAGCGATGCATACGGGTCCTGAAAGATCATCTGCACGTTCAGCTTTGCATCGCGTGCGCGGTCGGGCGGCATCGTGGCAATGTCCTGCCCCTTGTAGAGCACCGTGCCATCGGACGGCGGCATGATGCCGGCGACCATGCGGCCGATCGTCGACTTGCCGCAGCCTGATTCGCCGACCAGCCCAACGACCTCGCCGCGTGACACGCTGAGATCGACACGATCGACCGCCTGCACGACCTCGTTCTTCTGCGCCGCGCCCAGGCGACGTGACAGGGAGCGTCCTAAGCGCGCGGCTGCGTCGTAACTTGGACCGAAGCGCTTCGACACGCCGCGCAATTCGATGATCGGTACGCTCACGCCGCCACCCTCACCAGCGGATGGAAGCACCGCGCCATCTGGCCTGGCACCGGCTGTGACGGCCCCGGCTCCTGCTCGCACGCCGCATCCGCGCGCGCACACCTGGCGCGGAAGGCGCAGCCCGACGGAAGGTTGAGCAGGCTTGGTGTCATACCTGGGATCTGCCGCAGCTTCTCGCCGCGTCGGTTGCGACTGGGCACGCTGCCGATCAGTCCTTGTGTATACGGATGCAGTGGCGCATCGAGCACGCGCGCGGCGGGTCCGGTCTCGACGATGCGACCGGCGTACATCACCGCGATTTCGTCCGCGAGGCCGGCAATCACCGACAGGTCATGCGTGATCCAGATCAGCGCCGTGCCATAGGTCGTCGCCAGCCTCTGCACTTCCGACAGGATCTGCGCCTGGATGGTGACATCCAGCGCGGTGGTCGGTTCGTCGGCGATCAGCAGGTCGGGGTGGTGCAGCAGCGCGATCGCGATCGCCACCCGCTGGCGCATCCCACCGGAGAACTGGTGCGGATAGGCGGCCAACCTCTCGTCTGGGCTGGGAATGCCCACCAGCCCCAGTGCGTCGCGTGCGCGCACCCGAGCCTGCCTCCTCGATACCCTGGCGTGGGCCCGTACCGCCTCGATCATCTGCGTGTCGATGCGCAGGACGGGATTGAGTGTCATCATCGGGTCCTGGAAGATCATCGCGATGCGATTGCCGCGCAGCGCACGCATCTCGCGTTCGGACAGTCTGGTGATGTCGCGGCCTTGATACAGGATCGCGCCGTCGACGATGCGCCCAGGCGGATCGACCAGGCCCATGATGGAAAAGCCGGTGACCGACTTGCCGGAGCCTGACTCTCCCACCAGTCCCAGCACCTGACCGCCGGCGACCGCGAATGACACGTCATCCACCGCCTTCACCACACCGGTTCGGGTGAAGAAGTGTGTGCGCAGACTGCGGACCTGGAGGGTCGCCGTCACCGCTTCAATCGTGGGTTCAGCACGTCGCGCAACTGGTCGCCGACCAGGTTGATCGAAACGATGGTGACCAGCAGGGCGATACCCGGATAGAAGCTGATCCAATATTTCCCGGACAGCATGTACTGGTAGCCGTTGGCGATCAGCAGGCCGAGGGATGGCTCGGTGATCGGCACGCCAAGGCCAAGGAAGGACAGCGTCGCCTCCAGCGCAATGGCGCGCGCCACCTGTTGTGTGACGATGACGATCAGCGGCGGCAGGCAGTTGGGCAGCAGGTGGCGGAAGATGATGCGATGTCGCGGCAAGGCGAGGCACTCGGCTGCCTCGATGTATTCGCGCCGGCGTTCCACCAGCGCGGAGGCGCGGACCGTGCGCGTGTAGTAGGCCCATTCCACGATGACCAATGCGAGCACGACGTTCATCACGCCCTTGCCGAGTACGGCGAGGATCATCAGCGCGACAAGGATGGACGGGAAGGAAAGCTGCAGATCCACCAGGCGCATGATCGCGGCATCAGTGCGGCCGCCGATATAGGCGGCGAGCAAGCCGAGTGATGTGCCGAAGATGCAGGCGATCAATGCCGAGCCGACACCGACACCCAACGAAATGCGCAGCCCGTACAGGATGCCGGACAGCATATCGCGGCCCTGGTCGTCGGTGCCGAGAAGGTAGGTGTAGCCTGCGCTTGAACTCGAACCCGGCGGCAGGCGCCCATCCATGATGTCGAGCTGCGCCAGGTCGTAGGGATTCTGCGGCGCGATCACCGATGCGAAGATCGCCGCCAAGCCGATCAGCACGAATACAATGAGCCCGGCAACCGCGATACGCGAAGCGGCGAATTCGGAAACAAACCGGCGGAACGGCGTTTCCTCGCGTATGGCGCTCGCCCCCGGCAGCACCAAAACCCCCCCTCCCCTCGCGGGAGGGGGTTGGGGGGAGGGGGCACTGCTAACGCTCACCCCTTCACCTCCAGACGCACGCGCGGGTCGAGCACCGTGTAAAGCAGATCAACCAGCAGGTTGATCGTCACGAACAGCAGCACGATCATCATCAGATAAGCAACGATTACCGGCCGATCCAGGACATTGATCGAATCGATGATCAGCTTGCCCATGCCCGGCCACGCAAAGACGCTTTCGGTCACCACGGCGAAGGCGATCGTCGAGCCCAGCTCCAGACCGACCACCGTCACCACCGGGATCATGATGTTCTTCAGCACATGCACGAAGATGACCCGCGCGGCCGTCAGCCCCTTGGCACGGGCGAACTTCACGAAATCCATCGGCAGCGTCTCGCGCACGCCCGCGCGGACCAGCCGCAGCACGAGCGAAATATTGAACAACGACAGGTTGAGCGCGGGCAGCGCCAGATGCCGCAGCCCATCCAACGTCAGAAACGACCACTGTATCCCGAACAGCTCCGCCGTCGCGCCGCGCCCCGTACTGGGCAGCCAGCCGAGCTGCACCGCGAAAACCATGATAAGCATCAGCCCGACCCAGAACGTCGGCAACGAGAACCCCAGGATGCTGCCGGCCATGACCGTCCGCGCGACCACATTGTCTGGATACAATCCCGCATACAGGCCCAGAGGAATGCCGATCAGCACGGACAACAGCACCGCGGTCACCGCGAGCTCCAGCGTTGCCGGCATGCGTTGCGCGATCAGCCGCAGCGCCGGCTCGTTGAACACGAAGCTGCGGCCCAGATCGCCGTGCAGCGCATCGTCGACAAACAGCGCGTACTGTTTCCACAGTGGCTGATCGAGGCCGAGTGAGGCGATGATCCGCGCGCGTTCCGCCTGGTCGGCCTCGGGCGAGATCAGGATGTCCACCGGGTTGCCGATCACGTGCACGCCGATGAACACGATGACCGACATCGCAAGCAAAACGAACAGTGCCTGAATCAGTCGCCGGATCAGCCAGGTTGTCATTTGGTCTCCCAAGCCCGGCACGGCCTATATCACGCCCGCATGGGGCGGCGCCATCGGTTGGCCGGCTGCGGCCGGACGTATAAGCTGCGGCCGCATGAGTGCCCCCTCGAACGCCGATATGCTGGCCAGGCTGGTGTCGTTCGACACCACGAGCCGTAATTCCAACCTCGCGCTGATCGGCTTCGTGCGGGACTACCTGGATGCGCACGGCGTCCCGTACCGCATCAGCACCGACGAAACGGGGCAGAAAGCCAACATCCACGCCATCATCGGACCGCAGACCGCGGGCGGCATCGCGCTGTCGGGTCATGTCGATACGGTGCCGGTCGATGGCCAGGCGTGGACCGCCGATCCGTTCGCGCTGCGTCAGGCAAGTGGCAGGTTGTATGCGCGGGGTGCCGCGGACATGAAGGGCTTCGTGTCCTGCTGTCTTGCGGCAATCCCTGCGATCAAGGCGCGGCCGCTTGCACGGCCATTGCACCTGTTCATCAGTTACGATGAGGAAGTCGGCTGCCATGGAGCGCAGCGGCTGATCCAGGATCTGGCGGAGTCCGGCCTGAAGCCGGCACTGTGCGTGGTCGGCGAGCCCTCGGGTATGCAGCCCATCCTGGCGCACAAGGGCAAGCTCAACCTGCGCGTTCGCGTGCGCGGCCTGACCGGGCATTCGAGCCAGCCGGGCAAGGGCGTCAACGCGGTCCAGGCCGGCAGCGAGGCGGTCGCCTACGTCGCCGCCGAGGCGCGCCGTCTAGCCAAGGAAGGTCCGTTCGAGGACGGCTTCGACCCACGGCATACCACGATCCATGTCGGCACCATCCAGGGCGGGACCATTCTGAACATCATCCCCGAGCGCTGCGAGTTCACTATGGAGTGGCGCAACATTCCCGCCGACGATCCGATGCACCATCTGGAGCGGATGCGGCAGTTCGTCGCGCACACCATCGAACCGGCCATGCATGCCGTCAGCGCAGGCACCGGCTTCGATTTCGAGGTGACGACCCACATGCCGGGTCTGTCACTCGGCGCCGACCACGAGCTTACGTCCATCGTCAAGCAGCTCACCGGTTCGAACAGCACAGGCAAGGTCAGCTACGGCACGGAGGGAGGCTATTATCAGAACGTCGGCATAGCGACGATCGTCTGCGGCCCGGGCCACATCGCGCAGGCGCACCAGCCGGATGAGTGGATTGCGCAGGACCAGCTCGATGCGTGCGATGCATTCATCCGCCGTCTGGTCGATCGCGTGCTGGTCTGACACGCGGCTCGCATGTCGCCGATCGCACAACCGCCGCTGCCTTCGTTCGAGGTGCGGCTCCGTGCGCCCGACATCCGCCGTTGGCTGGATGGCAATACCGGGATCCGCGGCTTCACCTCGCGCGATTTCGGGTGTGGGCGGGCCGCATGTCGGGCTGCTCGCATTGACACATGGCAACGAGATTGCCGGCGCGATCGTGCTGGAACGGCTGCTGGAGCTGGGGCTGGCGCCCAAGCGAGGGCGGCTGACCTTCGGCTTCGTCCACCTGGCCGCATACGAGCGCTTCGACCCGCGCCAGCCGACCGCGTCGCGCTTCATCGATGAGGACCTGAACCGTCTGTGGGATCCGTTGTCCTGAACAGCGCGCGGCGTTCGACCGAGCTTGGAACGTGCGCGCGAGATCCGGCCGCTGATCGACAAGCTGGACGTGTTGTTCGACCTGCACTCCATGCTGTGGCCATCGGAGCCGCTGATCCTGTGCGGCACGTCGAGCAAGGGGAAACGCCTGGCGCTCGGGGCAGGGACACCGCCGCTGGTGGTGGCGGACCGGGGACACGCGAGCGGACGGCGCATGATCGACTATGCCCGCTTCGCCGACGAGGCGAGCCCATGCGCGGCGGTCCTGCTGGAGGCGGGGCAGCACTGGCAGCAGGCGACGGTGGACACGATGTTGGCGAGCGTTGCCGGGCTGCTGCGCCATCTGGACCTGATCCGGCCGCACCCTGCCTTGCCCACGCCCCAGCGTCAGCAGCAGCGCTTACGCCGAGGTCACCATGGCGGTTACCGCCACGACCAGCAGCTTCTCCTTCGTGCAGCCGTATCGCGGCGGCGACGTGATCCCTCGCCGTAATACGCTGATCGCCATCGACGGCGAGACGGAGATCCGCACGCCGCACGACGATTGCCTGCTGATCATGCCGAGTTTGCGGCCAAGCCGCGGGCATACCGCGGTTCGGCTGGCGCGCTTCGTCGAGACCTGAGTTATCCTTGCATCTCCGGCTCGCCGGCTATCGGCACCTTGCCAAACCCGGTGATGATCGCGCTGACCTCTTGGATCGCCGCCTCGGCGCTGGCCGCATCGGTGCCCTTGGCGACGATCGCCACGCCGTTGCCGCCGGGCGATAGAACGGGTAGCTGCCGATTTCGATATCCGGATATTTCGCCTGCACCTCGCCAAGCGGCGCGGCGATGATCCCTTCCCCCAGTCCGGTAACGTGCACCGAGCGCGACACGATCGGCTTGCCGCCTTTCAGCCGCGGCGCCAGCCACTCGAACATCGACTGCATCACGCGCGGCACGCCGGCCATGACATAGACGTTGCCGATCTGAAATCCCGGCGCGACCGACATCGCGTTGTCGATCAGTGTCGCGCCGCGTGGCATGGTCGCCATGCGCTGGCGCGCTGCGTTGAATTCGCCCGGCGGATAGCTGCGTTCCATCCGTGCCCAGGCCTCGGGGTGGGGTTCCCACGGCACGCCGAATGCGGCGGCGACACATTCGCTGGTGATGTCGTCATGCGTCGGTCCGATGCCGCCGGTGGTGAACACGTAGTCGAATTTGGCGCGCACCTCGTTGACGGTCTCGATGATGGTGTTAGCGACATCCGGGATCACCCGCACCTCCCGCAGCGGGATGCCGATCCGGCCCAGGCCCTGCGCCAGGAAGCGGATATTGGCGTCCTGGGTGCGGCCCGACAGCACCTCATTGCCGATAACCAGCAGGCAGGCGGTGGGGTTGGTCACGGGCATGGCGCGTTCCATTCAGTCCGGAGCAAGGCATACATGAAGATCGATCGTGGCTCACCGCTGACCCAGAGGCGGTCGCGCAGCAGCCCTTCCCTGCGAAAGCCGAGCCGTTCCGCAAGCCTGATGGACCGGACATTGGCCGGCTCGATCTCGGCTTCAACCCGATGCATCTGCAAGGCATCGAAGCAGTATCCCAGCAAGGCACGCACCGCCTCGGCCATATAGCCCTGTCGTTCACACCGCGGCACCAGTATCCAGCCCAACGCCAACCGCCTGTGCGCATCCTGGCGCGCGTGGTAGTTGATCATTCCGACGAACTGCCCGTCCTGCCTGGAACACAGCGCCCACGCGACATGCCAACTCGGGTCGACGGCCATCGATCGACGGATGCGCTCCTCCGTTTCGGCGAGACTGCGGCTCGTCGGCCCGTCCCAGAACCGCATCGCATCCGCATCGCAGTAAGCGAGATGCAGTCCGGGTGCATCCTCGGGCCGAAGACGGCGGAGCCGCAGACGGCCGGTCTCGAGCGTAGGGACGGTCATCGAGCTTGAAACCGCAAACGTACGCAGAACACGCAAACCACCCCGTTTTTGTGCGCCATAGAATGGTTCCCGGAGGCGGGATTTGCGTGCATTTGGGTGCTTTGCGCTTCGATTCCTTCAGAGGAAGTCGCGCAGCAGCGGGATCAGCGGCTTGTCGGCCGGCGGCATTGGATAGTCGGCGAGCTTCTGCGGCCGTACCCAGGTCAGCGTCTGGTTCTCCTTGGGTCGCGGGGACCCCTTCCAGCGGCGGCACAAGTAGAGCGGCATCAGCAGATGGAACCGCTCGTATTCGTGCGAAGCGAACGCGAAGGGGGCGAGGCAGGCGGCGGAGACGTCGATGCCCAGCTCTTCCTTCAGTTCGCGGATCAGCGCGGTTTCCGGCGTTTCGCCATCGTGCAGCTTGCCGCCGGGGAACTCCCATAGCCCGGCCATCTTCTTGCCCTCGGGCCGGCGCGCCAGCAGCACGCGGCCATCGGCGTCGATCAGCGCGCAGGCGGCGACCAGCAGCAGCGGCTTGCGTGCCGTCCTGTCGGCGCGGGTCCGGCGTGGCCGAAGATGTCGTCGCGCGTCGCCTCGAAGCGCCACACCTCGCAGTCGACGCCGCGCGCCAGCGATTGGTCGGTGCCCAGCCCGACCTGGCGGAAGCCGATGCGCCGCAACACCGCGGCAGAGGCGGGATTGTCGGTGATGACGCCGGCTTCGAGCCGGTCGAGGTCCAGGTTGGCGAGCGCCCAGCGCGCCAGCCGGCCGGCCGCTTCGGAGGCCACGCCGTGACCCCAGAATTGGCGTCCGACCCAATAGCCGAGCCGGCCGACGCGCGCGGCAATTCGGAGGCCGACGACGCCGACCAGGATCTCTTGCTCGCCCTCGCGGCCGGTGATGGCGAGTTCGTAGGCAAGCGCCTGCGCCAGCGAATGCCGGGTGGAGACGATCCATTCATCGGCGAGTTCGCGCGGATAGGGGAATGGCACGGAGGCGAGATTGCGCGTCACCTCCCAGTCGTTGACCAGCCGGTGCATCGCCTCGGCGTCCTCGGGCACCAGCGGGCGCAGGAGCAGCCGTTCTGTCGCCAGCGGCGCGAATGTGTCCGGTGCCGCGAGCGGATCGAGCAGGCTCTGGCCGTCGGTGCGGCGGCGGGGACGCCGGGACGGCTTCGATCGGGGACTCGCTGCTTCGACGCTGCTCATGCTTCGAAGGTGGCGCAGTGGATGGGGGCGGCGCAAGCGCACCGCGTGTCAGGAGCTGGCCCTGCGTTGCGGCGCTTGAGGGTAGGGTCGGGATTGTATCGCTGACGAAATTCTGAGACTTCGTCGCATGGGGCTGGGTCAGGCAGTCGCCGCACGTAGCCAACGTTGGCGACGCGGCTGGCGGTTGTGACTGTCCGTCGCTCCAGAGACAGCTCTTCTCAGTTGATGGTTGCCCGCCTGGTCCCAAACGCCCAAAGCACCACAGGCCTTCCAATGCGACGGAGCGCAAACGCAAGCTTTGAGATAGTTGGGTAGCGTAGAAGGCTCAGGGTTCGACGCAGCCTCGCGTGAGTCTCAGGTGAATTCGATGTAAGCTGCGATAATTGGTTCCACGCCAGGGCGATCCTGCTATTATGTCCCTTCAAGAGCGCCAGTTTGTAGCGCCTAAGCGCATGCGATAGAACCTCTTGTGGGACACTGCCACAGTGTTGAGCAAGACGAACAACCTGCGCCCAAGCCTCCTCCTCTTTGTTCCCCTCGGCAGCCGCATCCTCATAGTCGCCCAGCGCCTCGTGTAAAAAGCGAGGGACAATCATATCACGCATGTAGAAGCGTCCGAGCCGCTTATCGTTAGGGAACATGTCCATGAGCTTTTGGCAGTAAATGTAGCGGCTTTGCGCAAATCGAGGTGTGTATGACGCTGATGCTGGATAGATGCGCCACTGGCCCAATGCCCTATCTATGTATACATTATCGTAGCCGCTTCTGAAAATTCGCATAAAGAGGTCGTCGTCCTCGTAGCCGCACAGTCGCTCATCAAACCCACCACATGCATCGAATGCATCTCGGCTTATCAACGAGGCCGATGGCAAAATGAACATGTTCTCACGGATACAATCGGAGAGTTGTTTCTTGGGATGAGCCGCCGGCATAGTGTTCAGGAACGATCGGCAAACCAATTGGCCATCCTGGTCTATTTCATCGATATTCGAGTAGACCCAGCCAATAGGAGGGTCTGATGGGGTGAGGAATGGCTTCACAAGCTCCTCAAGATGGGTCTTATACCAAAAGTCGTCTTGATCCAGGAAAGCGATAAGGTCACTTCTGGATTCGCGTACACCCATATTTCGTGCTGCGGACTGTCCTCTATTTGGGGTGTGTAGCAATTTGATAGGGTGGTTCCTTGCCAAACGCTCTATGATATCGAGGCTGCGATCGGTCGATCCGTCATTGATAACGACCACCTCTGTGGGAAGGAGTGTTTGTTGGAACACGCTAGCGATGGCTTTTTCTACGTATTTCAAGCCATTGAAAAGTGGGATGACGACCGCAATACTCGGGGTAGTGCTCGTGTTGACCATCATCGAATGCTGGTGACGGCCAGGAGTCTCGAACGAAGATCCACCCAGTTGAGCGATGGCGTCCTGAGTTCTCGCGGATCACAGCCGTCAACAGTGATAGCCGAAGTTCGTTTACCTCAACCTCGGGCATCGTTATTTGCTTCCGCTCCAGCCAGACGTAAAACTCCACGCCCGGCGCAGGCTCTATAGCCCGAATAGCCCAGTCGATATGCCCGAGCAAATTCAATTCCAGCACAAGCAGCTCGAAGCTCTTCGGTGTGAACGTCCACGCGTGGGTGTCGCAGTAATCCGAAGCGGGGCTTTCGTCGGCTAAATCATACGCGCGTTGTGCCTGCCAAAGTGAATTATGCAGACGGAACGGTGCAGTATTCTCACCATGGCCCCATCCCCCTTCGCCTTTCCGGGTCACAAAGTAGGCAGCCTGATTGAAGAATGTTCGGCGCTGGTGCCGAGCACGACGCTCTGTGTGGGCGGCCAGCAAGTCTCCGGTGGTCGTCAGAGGTTGGAAAAAGTCAAAACATACGCGCTTGTCCGGAAGTGCAAGGGCTATCAAGCCTTCGGATTTAAGAAGAGCGCAAGCATCTTGAAGAAAGCCTATAAGGTCGGGAAGATGTTCGCCGACATGCGACGCGATGAGGCCGTCGAAGGTACCATGCATTGCAGGGGGAATTAGGGTGGTAAGTGCTTCTCCTTGCCATTTAAAGTCGACTGGTTCGATGCGAACAGCGTCCGCAATACCCATGGCCGTATATTTCTCGACCAGCTCTTGCTGCGAGGCGTGATCTACAACGATGGTATTCCAGCCATCAGCCTTGGGAGCGATTGGGCTATAGCTTGGGCCGACTTCCAGAATCCTGCTATTGCGATTGAAATCGCGGCGAATCAGTTCTTCCCTGGTCAACCTGGCCCCCAAAAACTAAAGGCCGGTCGGTAATCCGGCCGCTCAACTCGATCATCCCACGACAACGTGCGAACTATTAACCCACTTATCTCCGCTCGCCAAGAACGTCACGCCTCTGGACGCCGGAAAGCTCGACGGCTCTCAGCGCTGCTGGTAGACGGCCGCCAGGGTGTATTTCGAAGCGGGCATTGTAGGGCGCCGTCGAGAGCGATCCCTCGCCCATGGGTACCAACGCTCGCAGAGAGCGACGGGCGCCTGTGGTCTGAACTGGCGAACCTGTCTTTTGCCGGTATCCGAGGACAAGACGTCGATGGCAGGGCCAAGCCGCCGCCCTTTGCCACGAAATGCACGCGGCGCCGTTGCCGACAGCTAAATGGCTCACATACATCGAGGTACT
This sequence comes from uncultured Alphaproteobacteria bacterium, assembly GCA_963758595.1. Taxonomy (GTDB): domain Bacteria; phylum Pseudomonadota; class Alphaproteobacteria; order Acetobacterales; family Acetobacteraceae; genus JAMXLO01. The sequence continues at coordinate 168,294 of CAVWWB010000009.1, read as the reverse complement.
CGATCGCCATCACCCAGGCAGGTTTATGAGCCGGGAATATGTCACCACTCGCGAGGTGCAGCCTGATGGATCAGGAGGTCATGGCGGAAAATCCGGTCGGACGCACGCTGAATTCGAGTCGGGCCCTTTTCGAGTGTTCCAGAATGGCGATCGGCTATAAGATCGAAGGCATGACCTGGGATTCAGATCCGACAACGGTCGTTGAGCTCAAGATCGAAAGCGAAGTCGAAGCTGGACGGCAGCAGGGCGCCGTTTATGGCAAGCCCGACATTGGACTGGAAGTCGAGCTCGGGTGAACACACGATCACCACGCGCTTCCAGGCCCTCTCCCGGCGCTTCGCGCCGACCTCTCCCCTTCGCGGGCGAGGTGTACTCCCGAGCTGAGATCCGCTCAGCCGAACCGGAACCGGCACACCCGTACACCTCGCCCGCGGAGCGGGAGAGGTCGGCACGAAGCGCCGGGAGAGGGTGTCGCAACCGCTGCACTGCCTTCGGATTGCCGGCGGTGCTGAAGCCGAGTTGTCGCGCTAGCGGAATTGTTGTATCAGTTTTGACAAGGCAAAACGTCACCTGCAATCCATACCGATCGTGGCAGCGGCAATCGTGTTTTTCATCCTGTTGTGGCCGGTGGTGGGCATACTGAACCGGCTGGAGAATCGCGCCATCGCGGGCCGCCGCTGATGCGGGTTGTGTTGCTGATCGTGCCGATACTGCTAGGCGCCTGCGCAGCACCTGCGGCGCGGGCACCAGCGATGGATGAACACGTTCCGCCCTTTGCGCGCGTTCCCTACCAGCCGTTCTCGCGCGACGCCGTGGTGGCGATCGCGCTGCGTGAATGGCGGCTGTTCGGCTCGCAAGTGGACGATAATCCGCCCGGTTCCTATCACCCGGCAACGCCAGAGGACAAACCCGAGCGACAGCAAGGACTGTGGCAACGCGTCGGCGAATATTGGTGGGAGGGGCTCAATCCGGGCGACCCCGACTCGGGGTGGACCGGCATGCACGATGGCAACGGGGTCGAGTTTCCGGCGAGCGATGATGGTATATACGCCTGGTCGGCCGCATTCATTTCCTATGTCATGCGGATCGCCGGCGCCGGCGCGCGGTTTCCCTACACGGCAACCCACGCCGACTACATCAATATCGCCAAGCAGATGAAATTGCGCCAGACCAGCGGTTGGGTATTAGCGCTGAACCTCCTGCTTCCTATGCGGCGCAGCCCGGCGACCTGATCTGCCTTACCCGCGGTGTCGTGCCGCCGCCCAGCTACGACGATCTGCCGACCAGTCGATTCCCGTCACACTGCGACGTGGTGGTCCGCGCCGATACCGGTGTGCTGACCGTGATCGGCGGCAACGTGGATGACGCGGTGACCATGAAGCACGTTCCGACCACGCCCGATGGCATGCTGGTGGCACCCGACGCTACGGTTGTCGATCCCCGCTATGGCTGGTTCGTGGTGATCCGCATGCTGTACGGAGATGTGGCACAAACCGCGAGGCCGGGCGTTTGACTTGGCGCCAGCGGTTCGATTGCAATACTCACTTCAAATGCTGACGGCAGGTAACGAGGGCCTGCAATAACCTCGGCATCTTGGTTTTGTCCAAGGCGATATTGAGATCACCCTCGCCGCGATGCAGCGAGACAGAGCTGGCTTTGCTTAATAGGCTCTCGACGGGGAAATACCGAAGGGTGACGGTGATCGCATCCTTGTCTTCACTGTCTTCGAACCAGTCGGGCTCGCCGTTTTCACTGATCCAGGTGGAGCCGATGCGGATAGCTGCTTCTGACTTTCTCGCTGGGAAATTCCAGTCGTCATCCTGGAAGACAATACCCTGAAGCGCAGCCCTGTCCCACAGGAAGCCCACGGAAGTTTTTGGCTGCGCAATATACAGGGCGCAAAGATTCTGCTCAGAGATCTCGATGACCTTGGCGCCCTCGGTGCTCCACCACGTTGTATAGCCGACAGGATGGAACAGCGCGGCGGCAAGTACTACGGTTGCCGCAATCATTGATTTCCCCGAACTGAATTGAATGCCCGTCCCCGCGCGGGTGGCTGGGCGCAAACGGCCTGAAGGCGCACATTGAAGGGGCGGACATCGAGGAAATCAACGCTGACTCCGAAACAGCCGGATCATTGGATCGAGCAAACTCCTGCGAGCGATGGCGACGGAAGCCGCGTTCAGCGCTGGCGCCAGGGCAGCCCGGCCGCCTTCCACCCTTCGGAGACGCCGCGGTGGCCGGCTGCGTCCAAGCCGCCCTCGAAGCCTTCCGCGACGTTGTAGGTGTGCCGGAAGCCGGCGTCGCGCGCGGCCAGAGCCGCGGCGTAACTGCGCTGACCGCTGCGGCAGATAAAGTAGATGTGGTGCTCTTGGGTGAAGCCCACCTGCTTCAGTTGCTCCACAAACGCCGTATTGGGCGCCATCGAGGGATATACCTGCCACTCGATCGGCACCACCTGCTTGCCGGCGAATGAAAGGTCCGGCAGCCCGACAAAGTTCCACTCGGCTTCGGTGCGCACATCGACGAGTTGTGCCTTGGGATTGTTGCGCAGGGCTTCCCAGACCCGCTTCGGAGGCACATTCTCGATCATGGCAAGAACTCCGGTTGCATGAGGATGGCGATGACCGAACTCTACCACGGAACGGGCTGGCAGGAGGACCTGGCCGCAACGATCGGCCAGACGCCGCTGATCCGATTGCGCGGGCCCTCCGAGGCAACCGGCTGCAACATCCTGGGCAAGGCCGAGTTCATGAACCCCGGTGGCTCGGTGAAGGACCGCGCTGGCCTCTATATCATCACTGATGCCGAGAAGCGCGGTGCGCTGAAGCCGGGTGGCACGATCGTGGAGGGAACCGCGGGCAATACCGGGATCGGGCTGACCTTGGTCGGCAACGCGCGGGGCTATCGATGCGTGATCGTCATGCCGGAGACCCAGAGCAAGGAGAAGATCGATTTCCTGCGCATGATCGGTGCGGATCTGCGGCTGGTGCCGGCCAAGCCGTATCGCGATCCTGGCAACTACGTGCACGTGTCGCGCCGGATGGCGGAGGAGACCGGCGCCGTGTGGGCCAACCAGTTCGACAATCTGGCCAACCGCGAGGGGCATCGGGCGCATACCGGGCCGGAGATCTGGCAGCAGACCGGTGGCCGCGTGGATGCGTTCACCTGCTCCTGCGGCACCGGGGGCACGTTGGCCGGTGTCGGCATGGCGTTGAAGGCGCACAATCCGAACGTGCGCATCGTGCTGGCCGATCCCGAGGGCAGCGGCCTGGCCGGCTGGGTGAAGCGCAACGACCTGACAATCGAGGGCAGTTCAATCACCGAAGGCATCGGCAATTCGCGCGTCACCGCCAACCTCGACGGTGCGCCGATCGATGACGCGGAGAAAATACCGGATGCCGAGGCGTTGCGGCACATTTTCGACGTGCTGATCCATGAAGGCCTGTCGGTCGGCACCTCGTCCGGCATCAATATCGCCGCGGCGGTACGGGTGGCGAAGCAGCTCGGGCCCGGACACACCGTGGTGACGATTCTGGCCGATGGCGGATCACGCTACCAATCGAAGCTGTTCAATCCGGAGTTCCTCCGATCGAAGAACCTGCCTGTACCGGAGTGGCTGGCGTGACGCGTATCGCAATCGGCGGTTTCCTGCATGAGAGCCACTCGTTCGCGCCGCATCCAACCACATTCGCCGACTTCCTGCATCCGGCCGGGTTTCCGCCGTTGACCGAAGGCGAGGCGATGCTTGATGCGGTGCGTGGCACGTCGGTGCCGGCGGCCGGCGCGCTAGCGGTGGCTGCGAGTGAGGGCGTGGAGGTGATGCCGCTCGCCTGGTGCTTCGCCAATCCGGCGGGTCCGGTGCAGGATGAAGCGTTCGAGCGCATTGCGGCGCTGATCTGTGCGCAACTGTCGCGCGCGCTTGCGGCAGCGCCGCTGGATGGCGTGTATCTCGATCTGCATGGCGCGGCGGTGGTGGACAGCTTCCCCGACGCGGAAGGCGAGTTGTTGCGCCGGGTGCGCGCGATCGTCTGGCGATCTGCCGGTGACGATCAGCCTGGATCCGCACGCCAACCTGACCGCGCGCATGGTCACCCTGGCCGACGCGATCGTGCCGTTCCGCACCTATCCGCATGTGGACATGAAGGACGCGGGCGCGCAGGCGATGCGGCTGCTGCTGCAACGGATCGAGCGCGGCGCGCCCTGGGCACGCGCGTTTCGCCAGCTCGAATTCTGGCTGCCGTTGGGCAGTCAATGCACGCTGCTGGCGCCGATGAACGAAGTGATGGCGGAACGCACATCGCTCGCCGAGCGTATCGGCGTTGCCGAACTGGCGTTCTGCTTTGGCTTTCCCTATGCGGATTTTCCCGATTGCGGGCCGGCGATCGCCGCCTTCGCCGATACCCAGGCCAAGGCGGATGCGGCGGCGGATGCGTTCGCGGCGCACGTCGCGGCGCGCGAGGCGGACTTCGGGCAGGAATTGCTGCCGGCGGCCGAGGCGGTTGCTGAAGCGAAGCGGATGGCGGTTGGTGCATCCAGGCCCGTGGTGATTGCCGATACGCAGGACAATCCGGGCGGCGGCGGACACGGCGATACCACGGGGCTGTTCGCCGAACTGGTGCATCAGCAGGCGAAGGGCGCGGTGCTGTGCCTGATCAACGATGCCGAGAGCGTGGCGGCGTGCATCGCGGCCGGCGAGGGTGGTTCGGTGTCGTTGTCGCTGGGTGGCAAGTCGGACGGCATGCCGTTCGAATGCCGCGCGCGCGTGCTGAAGCTGACCGACGGCAGGTTCACGCTGACCGGCCCGATGGGGGCCGGCAATCCGGGCAATCTCGGCAATTGCGCGCTGATCGACATTGATGGCGTGCGGGTAATGGTGGTGTCGCATAAGGTGCAGGCGCTGGACCAGGCGATCCTGCGGCATGTCGGCGTCGAACCGCGAGAGTGCCCAATCCTGGTGCTGAAATCATCCGTGCACTTCCGCGCCGATTTCGGGCCGATTGCCGAGAAGATCATCGTCGGCGTGGCACCGGGGCCGGTGGTCGCCGATCCGGCGATCCTCAATTTTCGTTATGTACGGCCGGACGTGCGGCGGCGACCCAGAGGTTGATTAGATCCAGTTGACGCTGTTTGGTTGGTCGTCGGAAAACACGCTTGTCCGTGGTCAACCATTTTTCGTTTGGGTCGCGGATGGCGTGATCTACAGCAACGACGCCCAGTTCGCCGATTTGCGGGTCTGGGTCGACGCCAACGGCAACGGCACGCGTCACTGACCCTGGCGAGCTGTTTTCCCTGGCGCAATTGGGCATCGTCTCCATCAATCTCAACGCGACGGCGGTGAACGAGACGATAGCGGGAATGCGGTCAACCTGATCAGCACCTACACGCTCGCCGACGGCACCCAACGAACCATCGGTGACGCCTGGTTCGCCGACAGCGCCACCTACACCAAACCCGACACCGCGCCCGCCTTGTCCCCCGATGTGGCCGCGCTGCCGGAACTCAGCGGCTATGGCAGCATGCCGGACCTGCAATCCGCGGCGATGCAGGACCAACGCTCAAGGCGCTGGTGCAAAGCCTGGTGCAGAACATCGGGCAAGACCCGGCCACGACCCTCACCGACATCCAGGCGCTGCTGCTTGAATGGTCGGGCTCGACCGCGATCGACCCCGCCAGCCGTGGCGGTCTGTTCGACGCCCGAGAACTCGACTTCCTAGAGAAGTACACCGGGGAGCCGTTTTACAACGCCAGCTACAACAACGACTGGGCCGGAGCGCCTGCCGATCCGCGATGGCGCCGACGATCCCGCTGCAACAGGCCTGGAACAGTGCCTACGACGGCGCGGCGGCACGCCTTCTGCTGCAAGCGGGCTGTGACTTGCCGGAGTTCACTTACAATGCGACGGCCGATTTTGTGCTGCCCACGACCTCGCTACAGGCGTCATTCTCAAGCTTGTACGCGCGGCTCGCAGACGTGACCGCCAGCAACGAAGGTCAGTGGGAGGTTGCGCTGCGCGTGGCCGACGCCTTCCGGATCGATGCCCATCTTTCGTCCGCTGCCTACCTGGCGACGGTCGCATCGTCGGCGTCAGACTCGGTTGCGGCAATCGCCATCGCGCTCATCGCTGGCGAGAGCTTTGCGGTGAGTTCCAGCGCTGCTGAATTTCCGCTGTGTTCGGCCGGATGTGCGAGATCGACCCAGAGTGTGATCGGATCACGCTGATCCCGTCGTGGTCTGTGACACGAATCACTTGTTCAGCGACGTGAGGCCACAGTGCGCCCTGAGGCTTGATTTTATTGCATGTCCCAGTCGCCCACAGACTGAATATTAACGAGTTAGCAATCAAGGGGCTGTTAACTTTAACCCCGTTCTGATTGAGCCAAAAACACGCAGGCGGTTCCAGTCTAACGACTGGACATGATAACAGGTGCAGCCGCGTGTTGGTCCCCATTGAAATACGACGACTTGGACGAAATGCCGGTGCCATTATACCGGCTCAAGGCCGGTTACCTTGGGTCGTGGCGCTTTTCGCTGGATTGGTGTCGTGAGCAGTCGGCGCGGTGTTCTGGGCGTGATCGCGACCGATGACCGATCCATCACCGGTGTGGCAGGTATGAGGCCAATGACAGCGCACCGCTCTGGTTTGCTGCGTGTATGGATCGGCCGAACCTTCGCCGTCCTTCCCATGACGATGTGGCTGAGCTTGTTGCTGCTATCCAGCGCCTGGACACGGCCGATCGGCGAGACTGTGTGGGTTTGGGTTTGTTCGCTGCCAGTGTTCCTGCTGCTGGATTTCGTCCGCCACAAAGCGGCGCCTGAGCGAAACGCGTATCTGGCATGGCTAGGTCTGGCGCTCGCCGCGGCTCGGCGCGGCGAGGCCACGCCGCCCATGGCCGGTCGGTTCCGGCGGCTTGTCGCCTGGTATGGGCCGTTGGCGCTGCTCGTCGCTTATATTGCCGCCTTCATTTTCGAGCCCGCCGTGCGCGGGCCGGCTGAGGCAATGAGCCAGGTGCCGGCGATCGGCTGGGTGTACCGGGTTTTCGGCGCTTGGTATCCGACGGCGGCCCGGGAGCCGGTGCACATCCTGGCACTGGGGCACCCGCGGGATGCCGATGATCTGCGCCACTTCCTTACGGTGGTTCTGGTCTTCTCGCTGAGCGCGACGGCCGTCGCCGCCGGGCCGGGCCGGCGCGAGTTCGTGGAGTGGCGACTATTGCGGCCAATCCGGTCGGCAATGAAGCGGAGAGGCCGCGAACTGAGCAACCGAAAGCTCTTCCGCATTGCACTCGGCGCGACTCTCCTGGGAGGGTGCGGTCTGGCAATGTTCGCGGTCGCCGGAACGGGGGACATCGGATCGCCCGTCTACTGGGGGCTTGATGCCTTTCGCCCCTGCGTGGTGTTCACGCTATTCGGCTATATCCTTGCAGCAGCCATCGCCTACTTCTGCGCTCTCGAAGACGCAGTGTCCGCCCAGCGTGACCTGCCGCTGCACAAAATTTCTCCTTAATACACAGCAGAGTAAACAGAGATGTCGGGAACCACCACTTCGTCTACCACATATAGTTTCGGTGACATACTTATTGCGAATTTGTTCGACCGTAACGTGCAGACGGGCGTCACAGACTGGAATGCAGCCGCACTGGATATGTTAGGCGGTTTCTCTGATGGAACGCTCAGCGCATTGAGCGGGCTTGTTAAGGGCAGCTTGCCCATTGGCGCTCAACTGATCGACGCCAATGCTAAAGCACTGGACATCGGGATCGGCATAGGCAGCGGAGAGCACGCCGCATCGCAAAGCGGGTCCGCGTTCGATGCTTGGGAGACGCCGTCACCGTCGCCGGGGGGCTCGTTGGCGGTGCTGTGGGATCCCTGATGGACCCAGCAATTGGGCCGGTTGGAACTGTCGGCGGTGGGATTTTCGGCGCCAAATTCGCGCAGAGCGTCTACGATTACTTCAATCAAACCCAGGCCGGCAATCCGGTTGAAACAACTGCGGGGCAGTACCGTTCAGGACTTCAACAACGGCGTTGCGAATATGGAGCAGATGGGCGCCAACATCGCCAACGATATCCTTAGCGGCGTGCAGACAGCGATGTCGCAACTCGGTTCGGCGCTCACCTCGATCGGATCGGATGCGGCCTCTGGACTGGCTGCATTGGGCAACCTCTTTTCGGACGCGATGGGGCAGCTCGCATCAGGCCTGGGCAGCATGCTTTCCCAGATCGGCCAGTATATGGCGAACTCTCCGCTGACGGACCCGGAGACGGGCGCCCCGATCAATCCATTCGCCCCGCCAATCTTTTCGGGCCGCCCGATCCGGGAGTGCCTGGTTCCGACCCCGCCGCACCGCCGGGCGGGGGCGGAGGCGCGGCCGGCGCGGCGGGCGACATGGGCGGCGGAAACAGCAGCGTTAGCCCGCTGGTCCTGGACCTGACAGGCCGGGCCTGAACCTGACTCCGCTTTCACCCTATTCGCCCTACTTCGACCTGAGCGGCAGCGGGTTCGCGCACAAGACCGGCTGGATCGGCAGCGGCACCGGGCTGCTGTGCATCGACACCAACGGCGACGGCAAGATCAACTCGGGCCTTGAACTCTTCGGCACGGCCGGGGGTGCCTCGGACGGGTTCGCGGCGCTTGGCGCGCTCGATACCAATGGCGATGGCGTGATCGACAGCAACGACGCCCAGTTCGCCGATCTGCGCGTCTGGGTCGACGCCAACGGCAACGGCGTCACCGACCCTGGCGAGCTGTTTTCCCTGGCGCAATTGGGCATCATCTCCATCAATCTCAACGCGACGGCGGTCAACGAGACGATAGCGGGGAATGCGGTCAACCTGATCAGCACCTGCACGCTCGCCGACGGCACCCAACGAACCATCGGTGACGTCTGGTTCGCCGACAGCGCCACCTACACCAAACCCGATACCACGCCCGCCCTGTGCGCGGATGTGGCCGCGCTGCCGGAACTCAACGGCTACGGCAGCATGCCAGAGCTGGGCCTGATCCCCGATACGTCTTTATCCGGCGTGCGGGTCGCACGAGCTGGTGCGATCATCGCCCGCCGCGCTGCCAAGTCGCTGCTGTGTGTCAGCGAGAATGGCACCGAGTTGACCAGCACCGCGATCCTGACTTGATGCCAGACCGCCAGGTAGGCTGGCACTATATCGCGCCGCGGAAGCCGCTGCAGAACGCATTTGCCCTGAGCTTCATCGGACGACTGCGCGACGATTGCCTGAACGCATAATGCGGTCGCAAAGCGAAAGCAACTATGCCGCCAAACCAGCCCGTTCCCAAAATCGGAAAATGTGTGCGCGGTTCGACCTCGCGGGTGTTCGAGCAACCGCCGCGAGCGTGTAAAATCAACTGCGCACGCTGGTACAGCACTTTTGGAGCGGCGAAATGGCAGGCACGACGGATTACAGGAGGTGATAGCGATGTCTCGTGCACTATTCACGTTTACAGTGCAAAGGCGGCGCCACCTCTTCGCACTGTAAGGACAGCGATATCTGCAGCTATGCTGGTGGCATTAGTTATTTATCCGGCCGAGGCTACAATGGCCTTGCAATTCAATGATTTGCGAAACATGGTGATGCTCAAGCCAAGCATTATGTCGAGGAGCGCATCAGGGATTGGCTTTAGTCTACCAACGGGGCTGCAACCGATCTGATAGAATCGATTAACTCTGCTGGTGCCAAATGCCAGCTGCTGCCGGGGTATCACAGCCTATACTGGTGCACCTATAAATCGCCGGCGCCGGGCGTGGCGGGCAAGTACATTGCTAGAGAGTGGCAAATAGTCGTCGATTTCGACGAAGATGGCAATGTTGTTTCGGCAAAAGTGTACGTGGCTAGGACTGGACCATAGTTAATGGAAACGATCACGTTTACTACAAACCGATCTCGACAGGCGGATACCAAAGGCTTCTAACACAAGTTCCTGTTTACGACAAAGCTTCTATCACGATTCCCGTTACGACAAGGTGACGGTTCGACCCCCGCAATATGCTCGCGGTGGGCCTTGCGCAGGAATGGACGGATCATCGGGCGCTGCACCGAGCGGCAGCTCGGGAACTCGGAGTTCGCGGCTCGCCGAGATACGAAGCTACGATAGTCTGAGCCTCGACAGCGCGACGTCGAACCTGGTCTCGGCCATGGCCACCTATTCGGGCAATCACCCTGGGTTCAATCCGGTGACAGCGACGCAAATGCCAACGGACTCAGCCTTGCAAGCCGCACTGGCCGGAGCATGGCATCACTAAGCCGGTGTTCTAGAGGCCCGCAAGACCGGAAGCGCGCCGTCCAGCCACAGCCTTCGGGTCAGGCTGCGCTGAATCTTGCCGCTGGTGGTCTTCGGCAGTGTCGCCGGCCTGATCAGCGCGATCACCGCCGGGGCAATCTCGTGCTGCCTCGTGACCGCTTCGCGGATGCGCGCAGTGACGTTGGCGACATCCAGTGTGGCGAGGCTGGTGCGTTCGACTTCCTGCACCACGGCGAGTTTCTCGCCACCTGTATCGTCGGTGATGGCGAACGCCGCGCCGCAGTCCCGGCGCAGCGCCGGGTGGCTCGCCTGCACAGTGTGCTCGATGTCCTGCGGATAGTGGTTCATGCCGCGGATGATGATCAGGTCCTTGCTGCGTCCGGTGATGAACAGCGCGCCCTCTTTATCGATAAAGCCGAGGTCGCCGGTACGTAGCCAGTTCTGACCGGGCGAACAGGTGATCTGCGCCCGGAACGTCTCTGCTGTCGCGGCCTCATTGCGCCAATAGCCACGGGTGACGTGAGGGCCGCTGACCCAGATCTCGCCGATGCGACAAGGTGCAGTCCTGCATCGTGTTTCGGGATCGACAATGGCGAGATCGCCACGGGGCACGCTGGGTCCACAGGAGACGAGACTCTGCTGATCATCCGGGCCGGCAGGTTCGGCGACCTCGCCACGTTGCAGGGCAACGCGGCTGACATCGCACACGGTCCAGCCGTGGCCGCGCACGCCGCCGGACACCAGCAATGTGGCCTCGGCCAGTCCGTACGCGGGATACAGCGCGCCCAGATCGAAGCCGTAAGGCGCAAAGGTCCGGCTGAAGTGCTCAAGCGTGTGGGCGTTCAGCGGTTCGGCGCCGTTCATCGCCAGCTTCAAGCACGACAGATCCATGCCCCGCATCTCCTCTACGCGGAACCGGCTGGCGCAAAGCTCGTAGGCGAAGTTCGGGCCGCAGGCGACCTCGGCGCGAAACTGATCGATGAGGCGCAGCCAGTTGAGCGGACGCTGCATGAATGCGGGCGGCGCCATCAGCACCGACGTGCCGCCAAGATACAGCGGCTGCATCACGCCCATCATCAGGCCCATGTCGTGGTAATGCGGAACCCAGCCGACGAACGTGGAGCGCCATGGATTGCTCAAGGCAAGGCGGACCATTTCCAGGTTGGCCAGCAGATTGTCGTGCGCGACCACAACGCCTTTGGGCGTCGAGGTCGAGCCGGAGGTGTATTGCAGAAAGGCAATGTCATCGGCGCGCGGGAGCAGCGGTGCGGTGTAGCGACCCGGCGACGGCGGGACATCAGTGGTGCTGACCGTCAGCCATTCGAAGCCGGCGTTCGCGAACCGATCCTGCAGCTCCGGGCGGCGCTCCAGCAGGTCCGCCGATGTCATGGCGATCGCCGGCGAACAGTCGGCGATGATGGCGGCGCTGGAATCGCGGTCGGCGGTGCGGCGCGGCGGCATCAGCGGCACCGCGATCACGCCGGCGGCGAGGCAGCCGAAGAACGCCACGATGAACTCGAGGCCGGGCGGAAACAGCAGAACGGCCCTTTCGCCGCGGCTGGTCCGCCGGGCCAATAAGGTCGCCACCGCGTGGACGCGATCGCGCAACTCGCCATAGGTCGAATGCCGGTGTCCGCCGCCGACTTCCGGAACGAACACGAAGGCCTTGGCCGTGGCGTGTTCTGCGGCGCGCTGCTCCAGCACCTCCACCAGTGACGCCGGCGGGCCGTCAGTGTGCATCAGGCTCGGATTGGCAGCACACCGAGGCGGCCGGCGACGAACCTGGTGAGTTTGGCGATGGTCGGGTGTTCGATTGCCGTATCCGATGCGAGCTCCAATCCGAGCCAGTCCTCGATCGCGGCCACCAGGAAGACCGACTTGGCGGAGTCCAGGCCGAGGCTGACGAATTCCGCGTCCACATCGATCGGGCCGTCAGGCAGTTTGAGTGTCCTGCGCAGATAGTCGGCACACCATGCTGAGATTTCCGGCTCGGTCACTTGAGGCATACGGACTCCATTTGTTGTGGCGGCCGACAGTAGCGGCGCCAAGCGCGCGGGCCAAGGCGGGGGGAGCCGATCACGGCAGTCTGCTCGCCTGCGCGCTGCTGCCGTGCTGATCGGCGCGCAGTGCCGCGACGATCCGGTCCTCGATCACGCGCTCCAGCTTCTCGCGATAATGCACAAAGTCGACGAAATCGCTGATGTCGTGCACCTCGGGCATGTCTACGCGGAAATCCAGGAAGACGCCCAGCGAGCGGTCGGCGACGGCGTCCTTCAACGCCGCCTTGCAGGCATCGATCGCGACAGCCTCCTTGCTGCCGGGCGGCGAGAGATAGGCGTAATAGACCGGCGGCACGACGACAGCCGCGCGGACGTTTTGCGGCTGGCCCGCGAGCAGTGCGTGGAGGCGATCGATCCAGGGGAACGGGTGCGGTCCGGGTGGCTGATTGGTGTCCACGGGCGGGCCGGCCGGCAATGGCTCGAACGGGGGAGGCTTGCCGCTGATGTAATCGGTGTAGCCGACCGGATCGACCGGTTTCCCGAGCCCAAGCGCGATCTGCAGACGCCATACCGAGCGGTCGATTGCCTTGGAACTTAGGACGTTCGCCAGGTAGTTCGTGTCGCTGCCGTATAGCCAGAACGGAAACGGCTCTCTCACCGGCTGGTTCGGATCATGCGAACACCACAACGGGTCGGCCACGATCACCAGCGCCCCGTAGCTTGGGTGATGTGACAGCGTCCAGTGCATCAGCTCGAGCTGCTCGCGCGGACCTGTCTGCGGGATGGAAAGCTGGATGAATCGCAGACCGGTCAACTCCGAAAGCCGGTACGGGTTCAGGATCTGTGCCGTCGAGTTGCCCACTACGGCAGCATTGAAGTGCGGGTCGCGACCGCGGCTTGCATCCGCGGTTCGCATGCTGCGGTCCCGCACGCCGACCAGGCCGAAAGACGGGAACCGCCCGGTATCGTAGGGGTCGATCAGCAGCAACAACGCGAACAGTAGCGCGCCCAGGCCGAAGAACACGCCACCGAACACGGCCAGCCACCGCCGCCATGGGCGCGCCGGATCAGAAGCGGAAGTAGATGAAATCATACGACTGGTTGCCGCCGAGTTGCACCAGGACGCCGAGACCGGCCAGGCCGAGTACCGGCGGGCACCCATGCCAGCGGGCGCGCATTGATGATCTTGCTCAGGTCCTGGGTGGCCGGGACCACAATTGCCAGTACCGCGCCGACCCCCAGGATCCACGCCTTGCCCAGCATGCGCTGATCGGGAAGGTGTCCGAGGCCGGCATAAATATGCCACGCGGCCTCAAGGCTCTGGGTGCGGAAGACCGCGCCGCTCGCCAGGAAGAAGCCGATCGTGGCCGCCCAGCCGATGATCTTCGATGGCGAGGGCAGATAGCGACGCCAGCCGAGTGCGAACACGATGGCGATGCCGTGCATCGTGCCCCACAGCACGAAGTTCCAGCCGGCGCCGTGCCACAGCCCGCACAGCGCCATGGTGGCCAGGATGGCGAACACGTACTGCGCGGTGGTGTGGCGGGTTCCGGCGATGCGCATGTCGGCCAGCGGCATGAACACGTAATCGCGCAGGAAGCGCGAGAGCGTCATGTGCCAGCGCTGCCAGAACACCAGGATGCTGGTGGCACGGAACGGGCCGTTGAAGTTGAACGGCAACTGAATGCCGAACAGCAGGCCAAGCCCGATGGCGATATCTGAATAACCTGCGAAGTCGAAGAAGATCTGAAAGCCGAAACTGAGAGCCAGCCAGGCGGATCCGTCGCGCAATGGCGCGGACTCGGCGGCGCGAAAGATCGGGTCGAGGATCACGCCGATCGGGTCACCCAGGCCCACTTTCTCGATCAGGCCAATGACGATGAAGGTGATGCCGTTGGCCCAGCGCGGCTCCCAGCCAGGGGCGAACGCGTCGCGGCCGAACTGCCGCCCGACCTCTGACCAGCGCGCCAGCGGGCCGGCGATCGCCTGCGGAAAGAAGCAGATATACAGCGCGTAGCGGTCGAGCGTGGTGGCCTCGGCGCGACCGCGGCGCAGGTCCGCGAGATACATGATGTGATGGAAGGTGAAGAAGCTGATGCCCAGCGGCAGGACCCAGTCGAGCCGGCCGATGGAAAAGCCGGCGAGGGCGCCCAGGCTGCCGGTGAAGAAGTCGGCATATTTGAACAGGCCAAGTACCGCGAGGTTAAGCACGATCGCGGCGGTGATGATGGCGCGGTTGCCGGTTGCGGCGAACTGCTTGGCGGCGAACCAGTTCCCCAGGACCGAGCCTGCCATCAGCAGGACGAAGGATGGATTCCAATAGCCATAAAACAGCAGCGAGAACGCCACCAGGCACGGTATCCGCAAACGCGGATAGCGGTTGACGGCGGCATACACGGCGAGGATGCCGGGAAGGAATCCCAGCAGGAACGGATAGCTGTTGAACAGCATTCAGGTCAGGCTTACGCGGCCGGTGGCGACGTCATACACCCCGCCGGCCACCTTCACCTTGCCGGCGGCGATCATCGCGGAGAGCAGAGGCTGCGCCGCGCCAACCGCCTGCGTGGTTCGGCGGACATTTTCGGCGACGGAGGCATTCAGCAGGTTGGCGGGATGCGCGGCTTCGGCAGCGGCCACCGCCGGCTTAAGTCGATCGATCAGTCCGGGCAGATGGCCGGGCAGCGACGCATTGTCCTGAACCGTCTTGATGGCCGCTTCAACCGCGCCGCAGCCGCCGTGGCCGAGTACGAACACGAGTGGCGAACCCAGGAACTGCGCGGCGTATTCCAGGCTGGCGAGGCCTTCGTCGGTCAGGACGTTGCCGGCGACGCGCACCACGAACAGATCACCAGGTCCCTGGTCGAACAGGAACTCCGGCGCGACGCGTGCATCGGAACAGCTCAGCACGGAAGCAACCGGGCGGTGCGTTGCGACCCGGGCCGCGCGCCCGGCGGCGAAGTCTCGCATATCCATGCGGTTGGCACGGTACCGTGCATTGCCCTGCATCAGCCGGTGCAGGGCTGTGTCGCCGCTGATCGTGCCGGCGGGCGGCGGCCCGGCGGCGGCGAGTGTGGCGGTCAGTCCACCCAGCAAGGCACGGCGCGCAAGTCCGGCGCACTGTCCACACATCAGCTACCTCCCTTGCATCGCGGCCAGGACGTCGGCGGCGCGCGGAATTGGCGCGACCGCTCCATAGCCGGTGCATTTTAGCGCGGCCGCCACGTTGGCATAGCGCGCGGCGGATTCCGGGTCGTCGCCGGAAAGAGTGCGGGCCAGGAAGCTGCCGCAGAACGTGTCGCCTGCGCCGGTCGCGTCGATGACCTGCACCTCGTGCCTGGGAATCCGCACCCGGCGGTCGGGGGTCGCCAAGTAGGCGCCGGATTCGCCCATCTTCAGCACCACGACCTTTGGTCCGAGGCGGAGATAGAAGTCTAGAACGGCATCAGGGTCGGTAAGGCCGGTCAGCACCGCCACATCGTCAACGCCAGGCAGCGCGTAATCGGCCTGTGCCATCGCGGCATGCATGACGGCGGCCGCGCGGCGTGGTGGCCACAGGCGCGGGCGGTAGTTGGTGTCATAGGCGACCTGGACCCCGTTTCGGCGGGCGATGTCGATGGCGGCGAACACCGCATCGCTGGCCGAGGTGGAGATGCCCTGGCTGATGCCGGATACGAAGAACATGCGTGCGCCGGCGATCGACGTTTCGGGCAGGTCTGCCGGGGCATACATGGCGGCGGCGGAGTTAGCGCGGTAGTGCAGGAAGTGATGGCCGTTCGCGTCGTGGGTGACGAAATAGACGCCGGTCTGCCAGCGATCCGTGCGGATCACTGTCGATGCATCGACGCCCTCGCGCGCCCACAGGGCCATGAAGCTGTCGCCCGGCATGTCGTTGCCGAGTGCGGTGATGTAACCGACCCGGACGCCCTGGCGCGCTGCGGCAATGGCGGCATTCGAGGTGTCGCCGCCGTGCCCTTCCAGATAGTGGCGTGTGCCGTCCGGCCGTGCCGCGAGTTGGTTGAACTCGAGCATGGGCTCGCCCATGCACAGCAGATCGACGGTCATTCGGCGGCCAGCACCTGGCGGGCGGCGGCCTCAATCGCGCTGCGATCACCGGCGGCGATGCGCTTCTCGTCGACCAGCGCGCCGCCCATGCCGACGAACGCCGCCCCTGCCTCAAGATAGGTCGCGATGTCGCGCGGCTCGATGCCGCCGGTCGGACAGAACGCCACGCCGGGGAACACGCTGGCCAGCGCACGGATATGACCTGGTCCGCCGACCGAGGATGCCGGGAAGACCTTCACCACGTCCGCCCCGCCGGCGAGCGCGCCCCTGACTTCGCCGGGCGTGAGCGCGCCCAGCATCAGCAGGGCGTTGGCGGTCGCACAGCATGCCGCCAGCGAGGGGTCGACCCAGGGTGCCACGATGAAGCGCGCGCCGGCGGCGAGGCAGATCTCGGCCGTGGCACGGTCGGGGACGGTCCCGACGCCGACCAGCAGCGCGGCATCGCCGGCCAGTTCGCGGATCAACGCCGGGGCATCCGGGATGGTCATGGTGATCTCGAAAACCCGCAGGCCGGCGTCGCATAGCCACCGAACGGCCGTCGCGGCGTGCCGCGTCTGATGCGTGCGCACCACCGGGACCACGCGGGCGGCGCGGAGCGTCTCGACCAGCGCATGCGGCATCGCGTTCCTCCTTCGGGCCGGCTTGACGTGGGACCATGCTTCGGGCGCGATGCGTTACCCCGACCGAGGAGGGAGCCGCAATGCCTGAAGGTATGACCAAGACCCGCAAGCGCCTGCTCGCCGACGAACCCTCGCCGCCCTCGCGCTACGTCGACGTGGTGAATGCGCCGTGGGAGACATCGAAATTCCCAGGCATCGAACACAAGGTGCTGTACAACGACCCGAACACCGGGATGGCGACATTGCTGTTCCGGCTCGCGCCCGGCGCGGTCGTGCCGCTGCACGAGCACACCGGGGTCGAGCTGACCTATGTGCTGGAAGGCAGCCTGGAGGACGAAGAGGGCGAGTGCACGGCGGGCAATTTCGTCTGGCGTCCGACCGGCAATACGCATGAGGCGAGGGCGCCGCGCGGGGCGCTGCTGCTCGGCGTGTTCATGAGCCCAAACCATTTCGCAGCCGGGCAGAAGTTCTTCACGGAAGAAAAAACCGGGCTGATGCTTCAGAGCGGCTGAAGGCCGCGATGGCGGCCTCGCCCTGCGCTTGGGTTGGACTGCATGGGCCATGCAGTGACAGCTAAAGGCTGATCGTCTGCCCCAGCAGGCGAAGCGTGACGACGGTGACCAGCATCGCCACGGCGACCACGGTGAAGCCCCAGCGCACCCAAAGATAGCGCGGCGGCAAGAGGTTCCGGCGCCCCGCCTCCTGTTCGACCAGCACCGCGGCGATATAGGCGGCGATCAGCAGGATCAGTGAGACCCAGGGCGCCACAACGATAGGCAGGACCAGGGCGATCCAGCCGATTAGCAGCGGCAGGATGCCGAGAGCCAGCCTGGCGCGGCTGGTCCCAATGGCTCGCTGGGTGGCAGGCTGGGTGGATTGCAGCTCGAACCCCCAGTGGATACCGCCGGCAAACGCGAGGGTAACCGCGGCGTAGCCGATCAGCACCCCCAGCATGCGGTCCGCCGTATCGGGGTTGGTCCCCAGCGCCGCCAGGCCGCAGACGATGAAGGGGACTAGGCCTAAGGCGCTCAGCAGGATGGCGAGCAGGGGCATGCGCCCATCTCGCACATGGTTGCGCATCTGGCTATGGGCGACTGCCGGCGCTCGTTATGATGTGGCATGAGCATCGGACTCGAAATCATTATTGTCCTGTTGCTGATCCTGCTGAACGGCGTGTTCGCCCTAAGCGAGCTTGCCCTGGCGTCGGTGCGGCGCGCACGTCTGGCGGTGATGGAGCGCAAGGGCGCGCCGGGCGCGAAGACCGCGCGTGAGTTGGCCGGCGATCCGCAACGGTTCCTGCCCACGGTGCAGATCGGCATCACGTTGGTCAGCATGCTTACCGGAGTGTTCGGCGGTGCCCGCATCGCCGCCGATATCGACAAGTGGTTCGCCACCATTCCGGCGCTGGCATCGGTGGCCGAGACCCTGTCATTTGTGCTGGTGGTCGTGGTGACGACCTATCTGACCCTGGTGTTAGGCGAGTTGGTGCCGAAGCATCTGGCGCTGCGCCGGCCGGAGCAGTTCGCCGCAGCCGTCGCACCGTCGATCGCCTGGATGGCGCGGGCGAGCGGTCCTGTTGTCTGGCTGCTCGACAGATCATCCGGCGCCGTGCTGCGGCTGCTGGGCCTGCATCGCGCGTCTCGTCAGACAGTCACCGAGGAGGAATTGAAGGCGCTGCTGGTCGAAGGCACCCAGGCCGGCGTGCTGGAGACCGAGGAGCGGGACATGATCGAGCGTCTGCTGCGTCTGGCCGATAAGCCGGTGCGCGCGATCATGACGCCGCGCACCGAGATTGCCTGGATCGACCGCACTGATCCGCCGCGGGAGGTGGCCGCGGCGCTGAAATCCGCGCCGCACTCGCGTTTCGTGGTCTGCGAGGGGTCGGTGGACAATGTGGTGGGCGTGGTGCAGGCGAAGGACATCCTGGATCGCGTACTCGATGGCGGCGACGTCTCGCTCAGCGCCGCCTTGCGCCAGCCGATGGTGGTGCCCGATACGGTCACCGCGCTCGATGCCCTGGAGCGGCTGAAGCTGGACACGCTGGGCATCGTCCTGGTGATGGACGAGTACGGCAGCTTCGAAGGCGTGGTGACCGCATCGGATGTGCTCGAGGCGATCGTCGGCGACCCGAGCGATGCGGAATTGCAGGCAGCCGGCGGGGAAGGCGGCGGGGATGGCGCGCTGGTGATGGATGGGCTGATGCCGGTGGATGAGGTGAAGGCGCGTCTGTCGCTGCCTGACCTGCCGGCCGAGGGTAGTTATCACACGCTGGCCGGGCTGGTGCTGGCGCTGCTGCGCCGGGTGCCGCGTGTCGGCGATCGGATCGTGTTCTCCGGCTGGCGTTTCGAGGTGGTGGAGATGGATGGAAGGCGGGTTGAGAAGGTGAGGGCGAGCCGCGAGCCGGCACCGGGCGGTTGAGCAAGGGCACGGTCGGGCACCGATCATGGTGACGATCCGCCAATGTGCGGTGCTGGTGCGCGGATCGGGCACACCTCCCGGCACACTGACCGCGGAGCTGCCAAAGCCGCTGCTGCCCTGCGGCGATCGGCCGCTTCTCGCGTGGCTGCTGCGCGAGTTCGTCCGCTTCGGCGTGGAGGAGTTCGTGCTGCTCACCGGGCCTCTGTCGGCAGAGGTGGAAGCTCGCGTTGCGGACCTTGCGGCGCTGTTGCCGCGGCATGCACGGCTGGTGGTGTCGCGCGAGCCGATAGGTGCCGGCACCGGCGGAGCGATTTTCCATGCCCGCGCTCATCTCGACGAGAGGTTTCTGCTGTGCGACAGCGAGGTGTTGTTCGATTGCAACCTCGCCAGGTTGTTGTCCGCCACCGATGCGGACGCGGCTGGCCGGATGCTGCTGCGCCACAGCCGTGACACGTCGCGCTACGGTGTGGTGCGTATGCACGGCGATGTGGTGCGTGAATTCAGCCGAGAGCCCGGGTTGCGCGACAACGCGATGACCAATGCTGGGATCTACCGGTTCAATCTTGCCCTGCTGAAAGAGCTGTCGCCGGTCTGTTCGCTCGAAGCCGAAATCCTGCCGCGGCTGGCAGCGCGTGGCGCGCTGCGCGGCACCGTGGCGGAGAGCTATTTTCGCGATGTCGGCGTCGCCCAGGATTACGCGAATGCGGAGCAGGAGATTCCGCGCCTGTTGCGCCGGCGAGCGTTGTTTCTCGACCGCGACGGGGTGGTCAACGTCGATCATGGCTATGTCGGCAGTCGCGAGCACTTCGAATGGATGCCTGGTGCGCGTGAAGCGATCCGGGCCGCAACCGAGGCCGACTGGCATGTCTTCGTCATCACCAATCAGTCGGGTGTCGCGCGCGGACTGTACGACGAGTCAGCGGTGGTCGCGCTGCATGACTGGATGGCGGACGAAGCGCGACGTGCCGGCGGCACGATCGACGACATCCGCTACTGCCCGTTCCATCCGGACGGTGTGGTGGCTGCCTATCGCCGGGTCAGCGACTGGCGCAAGCCCGCGCCTGGGATGCTGTTGGACCTGATGCGCGCCTGGGAGCTCGATGCGGGCCGGTGCGTGGTGGTCGGCGATCAGGAGTCGGACATGGCGGCGGCAGCGGCGGCAGGCATCAAGGGGTTTCGCTTTCCGGGGGGAAATCTGCTGGACTTCATCCGTCCAATCATCGGCGGGTGAATGATGTCGTTGCTGAGTGGCCTGGGTGTTGTCCAGATTGGCGAAGGCCTGGCGGCCGCGGTATGCGGCAGGCTGCTGGCCGATGTCGGTGCGCAGGTCGCCTGCATCGATCCGGATCGGTCTTCGCTGCTGGCGCAGCATCTGAACGATCGCAAGCCGATCGTCGCGCGCGATGCACTGGTGAACGCAGACCTGATCGTGTGTGAAGGGCGTCCGGCCGATCTGCGGGGTCGTGGGTGCGACGTCGATGCACTGCGGCGTCTGAATGCAACGGCGGCGCTGGTGTTCATATCGCCGTTCGGCCTGACGGGGCCGAAGGCAAACGATCCGGCCAGCGATCTGACGCTGATGTTCTCGAGCGGCATCGCCCGATTGCTGACCGGGCAGGTCGATGATCTGGTGGAGGCGCCGATCCGCCCGGTGGGCGAGCAGTCGGCGTTCATCAGCGGCCTCGCCGCAGCTTGCGCCGGCATGCACGCGGCACAGCCGCACATGGCAGGCGCCGTGATCGACGTGTCGATCGAAGAAGCGCTGGCGACGATGGCGATCGGCGAACTGACCAGTGCCGGGCTGCATGGCCGAAGCCGGTCACGCAAGCGGGTCGGCGACGGCAACGGCGCGACGGTCTGCATCCTGCCAGCGCGCAACGGTTACACCGCGATCTCGCCGCGCGAGGATCGGCAATGGGAGGCGTGGCTGCGGGTGATGGGCTCGCCGGACTGGGGCCGGGATCCGCGCTTCGCCACCAAGTCCGATCGCGTCGCCAACTGGGATGCGCTCCATGCGCTGATGTCGGCGTGGAGCCGGCAGCACGACAAGCAGTGGATCGCCGATGCGGCGCAGGCCGCGCGGGTGCCCAGCTTTCCGCTGCGCGAACTGACGGAGCAGTTGAGATCGCCGCAGCTTGTGCATCGCGGCTTCTATCGGTCGATCGAACTCGATGGCCGTGTGGTGAAAGTGCCGGGGTCCCCGTTCGGGTTGATGGTCACGCCCCGTCCCAGGCCCTCATGCGGCTCGCCGGAGAGGGGGAGGTTGCCGCTTTCAGGGATCCGCGTGCTCGACTTCAGTTGGGTGATCGCCGGACCGACGACGACGCGGTATCTGGCGGCGATGGGGGCCGATGTGATCAAGGTCGAGGCGCCGGGTCGCGGCGATCCTGGCCGCGCGTCGGAGCTGCACACGGTGCTGGGACAGGCGAAGCGCGGGATCGTGCTCGATCTCAAACGGCCCGAGGCGGTCGACGTCGCGCGCTCGCTTGCCGGGGAATGCGACGTGCTGGTGGAGAACTTCGCGACCGGCGTGATGGACCGGTTGGGGCTCGGTGCGGACGCGCTGCGAGAGCGCAATCCGGCGCTGATCTATGTGTCGGCATCCGGACTCGGGCGGACCGGACCGGAAGCACGCGCCGTCGCCTACGGCACGCTGCTGCAATGCTACGCCGGGTTCGCCGGTCTGAACCGGCATTCCGATATACCGCCGCGCGTGGGATTTGCCTGGCTGGACCCGATGTGCGGGCTGATGCTCGCGTTCGTCGTCGCGGCCGCGCTGTGGCAGCGGCGGCGGCATGGCGGTGTCGCGCGGATCGACTTCTCGATGATCGAGGCGATGCTGTGGACATTGGCGGAACCGCTGCTGCAGACGCAATGCGGCGCCCCGCCGGTCCCGCGCGGCAACCGGTCGGACCGGCATAGGCTGCACGATGCATTTCGCTGCGCCGACGAGGATGCGTGGATCAGCGTCGTGGTGGAGAGCGAGACGGAGTGCCGGCGTTTGCGTGCGCTGCTGGGCGGGGAGCAGCTGGTGGAGTGGCTGCGCAAGCGCGACGCGGGGGAGGCCGAACGTGCGCTGCACGATGCCGGCATCCCCGCCGCTGCCCTGGCGGACGCATCGGACCTGGCAGCCAGCGAGCATCTGCGGGTGCGAGGGTTTTGGGATGCGTATCGCAACGGCGTGCTGCCAGGCCTGCCATGGCGCGGCAACTTCGGCCGACAGTTCGGCGCGCCGCCGGCGCTCGGCGCGGATACCGACGTTCTCTTGGGCGAGGTGCTTGGACTGTCGCGCGATCAGGTCGTGTCACTACGCGCGTCGGGTGCGCTCGGGTAGAGAGAGGCCTTTGCCGACGTGCTATGAGCATACTGCTGACCGTTGTCGGATTGTTGGTGATCGGCCGCGGGCCCCTTGCGGGGTGGCCATCATCCGACTTGGCGGGATCGGAGCATGCCGAAGACCATGCACAGCTGATGCAAGGCATGGTAAACTCCGCATTCAGTTCCGGCTAGCTGCTCGGCCTTAAGCCGACTTGCATGCGCCGCTTACGCCTCCAGCCCCGCATGCACGGCGCATCCGGCCAGGAACCCCGCCAGTGTGCGATGGAAGTCCGGTTCATCCAGCAAGAACGCGTCGTGCCCCTTGTCGGAGGGGATTTCCACGAAGGATACGTTGGCCCCCGCCCGGTTCAGCGCGCGGGCGACGGCGCGGCTCTCGGCAGTGGGGAACAGCCAGTCCGAGGTGAACGATACCAGCAGGAAGCGGGTTCGGGTACCGCGGAACGCATTCGCCAGATCGCCACCAAACTCCGCGGCAAGATCGAAGTAGTCCATTGCCCGGGTGATGGTCAGGTACGAATTGGCGTCGAAGCGCTGGACGAAGGTGGAGCCCTGATGGCGCAGGTAGCTCTGTACCTCGAACATCTCGCCGAACAGGCCGATGGCCTCGGAAGGGTCCTTCGGCGCGTTCTGCAGTCGCCGGCCGAACTTGCGCGTCAACGCCTCCTCGGAGAGGTAGGTGATGTGTGCGCACATGCGCGCCACCGCGAGGCCGCGCGCCGGCACACGCCTGCTCGCCCAGTAGCGCCCGCCGTCCCAGTCAGGGTCGGCGAAGATCGCCTGCCGCCCGACTTCGTGGAACGCGATGTTCTGCGCCGAGTGGTACGCCGCACTGGCGATCGGCAGCGCAGCGAATACGGCATCAGGGTAGCTGGCAGCCCATTGCAGCGCCTGCATGCCGCCCATCGACCCGCCCATCACGGCGAACAACCGCGCAATGCCCAGCCGGTCGATGAGCATCTTCTGCGCGCGCACCATGTCGCCGATGGTGACCGGTGGGAAGTCCGTGCCCCACGGCCCGATCCCGTCGTCGCGCAGGCTGCGCGGCCCGGAGGAGCC
The DNA here is from genome assembly GCA_963758595.1 of uncultured Alphaproteobacteria bacterium. Classification (GTDB taxonomy): domain Bacteria; phylum Pseudomonadota; class Alphaproteobacteria; order Acetobacterales; family Acetobacteraceae; genus JAMXLO01. The sequence goes on along the minus strand of CAVWWB010000009.1, from coordinate 144,542 downwards.
CATGCACCCGCCCAGTACGTTGGCGCAAATGACAAAGTAGCGGTCGGTGTCCAACGGCAGGCCGGGACCCACCACGATATCCCACCAGCCATCCTTTCCGGTGACCGGGTGACGCTCGGCAACGTACTGGTCACCGGTCAGCGCATGGCACACCAGGATCGCATTGGAGCGCGCCGCGTTCAGTGTGCCGTAGGTGCGATAGGCGACGGTCATCCGCCGCAGCCGCGCACCGCAGTCGAGCGTCATCCCTTCCTCGAAGGTGACGCTGGGGCTGTGTTCGGTGGCGGCGAGTGCGGTGGCCGTGTCCATCCCATAATCGCATAAGCCGGGTACCGGCTGGTCGCAATGGTCCGACCGCTGTTTGCACGTCAGCCCGCTTCGGCTATCAGTGCCCGCTCCGTTTCAGCCGGTATGATGCCCAGTCCAGTTCCGCTCGATGTCCCACCCGCTCCGGCCGCCACGGCGGAGGAGCCGCCTGCGCTGGATGGCTGGCGCGGCGACCTAGGGGCGCTGCGCACCGAACTGGACCGCATCGACGATCGACTGCACGAATTGCTCATGCAGCGCGCCCGCGTGGTGGAGCAGGTAGCGAAGTCGGGCAAGCACGGCGCGTATCGGCCGGGACGTGAGGCGTCGATCATCCGCCGCCTGCTGCATGGGCACCGTGGTTCGCTGCCGGCGCAGACCATCGTGCGGCTCTGGCGCGAGCTGCTGGCGGGGACCACGGCCATGCAAGGTCCGTTCGCCGTGACGGTATACGAGCCGGACGGCAGCCCCTGGTTCACCCAGGCCGCGCGCGAGCATTTCGGTGCGCTGACACCGCTGCATGCCTATGCCAGGCCGTTGCAGGTCCTGGCTGAGGTCAGCCAGGGCGATGCGGCCGTAGGCGTTCTGCCGATGCCGTTGGCCACTGATACCGCGTCCGACCCCTGGTGGACCGCGATGCTGCGACAAGAACAGCCGCGCCTCTATGTCGTGGCCCGGCTGCCGTTCTGGGCGCCGCGGCCCGAGGGCGCGCCGCCCGTGCAGGCATTGGTTATTGCCGCGACCGAACCCGATGCCTCAGGGCACGATCGCTCGATCCTGGGGCTCGAGCTCGATGCCAACGTCAGCCGGGCGCGCGTTACGGCGATGCTGTCTGCGGCGGCCCTGGCGCCCGAGGCGGTTACGCTGCACCGCGACGGCATCGCGAGCGCGCTGGTCGAGGTGGCTGGCTTCCTGACCGATGACGACGCGCGCCTGACCCGGCTCGATGCCGCGTTGCGCCGAACCGTCGTGCTGGGCGCCTATGCCATACCGGAAACCGGAGCCGCCGCATGAGCACGCCTCGCCCACGCCCCGAAGTGCTGCAGATTTCGCCGTATGTCGGCGGTGAATTCGACGGTACCGGGCGTCAATCGGGTGCTGAAGCTGTCGTCCAATGAGGGCGCATTCGGCGTGCCGCCCGGGGCGCAGGAAGCGTATCGGCGTGCGACGGAGGAGCTTCACCGCTACCCGGATGGCGACGCGACCGAGCTGCGCCGGGCGATCGGCGCACGCTTCAAGCTGGACTGGGAGCGGGTTGTCTGTGGTTGTGGCTCCGACGACCTGATCTACCAACTCTGCCTCGCCTATGGGGGGCAGGGCCGCGACATAGTCATGAGCGCGCACGGGTTCGCCATCTATCACATTGCGGGGACCTATGCCGGTAGCCGAGTGATCAAAACGCCGGAGCGCGACCTGACCGCAGATGTCGATGCGATGCTGGCGGCAGTGTCGCCATCGACGCGCCTGGTGTTCCTGGCGAACCCGAACAACCCGACCGGCAGTATGCTGCCGTACGAGGAGGTGGCGCGGTTACGCGCCGGCCTGCCGCAAGAGGTGCTGCTGGTGCTCGATGCGGCCTATGCCGAGTACATCGACCGGCCCGACTACGATCCCGGCATTCGCATCGTGGACGCCACCGACAATACCGTGATGCTGCGGACGTTCTCCAAAATCTTCGGCCTGGGCGGGATGCGGATCGGATGGACCTATGGGCCGCCCGCGGTCATCGACGTGTTCAATCGGGTGCGGGCGCCGTTCAACATCACGATCGCCTCGCAGGCGGCGGCGATCGCCGCGCTGGCCGAACCGGGGTGGGTCGAGAAGGGCCGTGCGCACAACAAAGAATATCGGGCCAGGCTGACCGAGGGGTTGCAGGCGGCCGGAATCAAGGTGTGGCCGTCCGAGGGCAATTTTGTGCTGGTGGATTTCGGCGCGCCAGAGCGCGCGAAGTTGGCGGACGCGTTCATGCGCACACGCGGGGTCATTGCGCGTCCGGTCGGTGGATACGGGCTGCCGCACTGCCTGCGCATCACGGTGGGCACCGCCGAGGAGGTGGAGATCGTCGTCGCCACCGTGACCGAGTTCATGGGATCCCCGGGGGAATCCCCGGTCCGGGGACTGGCTTCGCGTGCCTGAACCGCTCTTCAGGCGGCTGGCGCTGATCGGCATCGGGCTGATCGGCAGTTCGGTGGCGCGCATCGCCAAGGAGCGTGGCGATCTCGCCGGCGAAGTGGTGGTGACGGCGCGAACCCCCAAGACGCTGGCGCGGGTGCGCGAGCTGGGCTTTGCCGACCGGATCGAGCCGGATGCTGCGCGCGCCGTGGCGGGCGCGGACGGCGTGATGCTGTGTGCACCGGTGGGCGCGTTCGCCGATATCGCCACGGCGATCGCGCCGCATCTGGAGCCAGGTGCGGTGCTGACGGATGTGGGGTCCACCAAGCAATCGGTGATCCGCGATGTGGGGCCGCTGGTGCCGGCCGGGGTGCACTTCGTGCCGGCGCATCCGGTGGCGGGGACCGAGTATTCCGGCCCGGACGCCGGCTTCACCACCCTGTTCGAGGGTCGCTGGGCGTTGGTCACGCCACCGCCTGGGACCGAGGAGGCAGCGGTGGCGAAGGTGGAAAAATTCTGGCGCCGCTGCGGGTCGATGGTGCAGCGGATGGAGCCGGGGCACCACGACCGAGTGCTGGCCATCGTCTCGCATCTGCCGCACCTGCTCGCCTTCACTATCTGCGGCACCGCTGATGATTTGGCCGATGAGACGCGGCAGGAGGTGCTGCAGTTCGCCGCGTCGGGCTTTCGCGACTTCACCCGTATTGCCGCGAGCGACCCGGTGATGTGGCGCGACATTTTCTTGAACAACCGCGAGGCGCTGTTGGAGATGCTGGCGCGCTTCGTCGAGGATGCGCAGGCGATGTCGCGCGCGGTGCGTTGGGGGGATGCGGGGTATATCGAGGACAAGGTGGAGCGAGGGCGGAAGATAAGGCGGAGCCTGATCGAGCTAAAGCAGGCGTAGGCTGGGCGACAAGCCGGCAGTGCTGGGTAGGCCAAACCAACTGCGCCTGCTGCATGCCGTCGCCGGCCGGCCCGAATAGTGGGTGCTGCCTACGACGCTGGAGCGGGCGGGGCCTGGAGCTGGTTCGGCGGGAGCTGGAAGCCGGTGACAATCGTATAGGCGGCCCCGGACCGCGTGGTGGTAACAGGCAGCACGATACTGGTGTCGCCTGGCGTCACCGTCACCCGGTCGACGTTGGATGGGAACACCGCGTGCATCCGGTACACGTATTTGTCGAGGACCTTCTCCCCATCGGTCACCGCCACGAAGATCGGCACATCGGTCGCCCGGCCGGGCATGGCCGGACCGCGGGTCAACTGCACCAGCACGTTGAGCGTGACCGCTAGCTGGTTTTTCCGGTCGCCTTCGCTGCAACTGCCTCGCATGCCGACGATCCTGCCGCGCAGCACGAGATCGGTGAGATCGCGTCCCGAGCTGCCGGGCCGGTAAGCGTTGAGGTCTGCCGCATTGCCCAGGATGGCAGTGCCGGGACATGCGGGCGGGAACTCGTTGCGCGTCGGGCCGCACGCGACCAGCAGGGGCAGCAGCATCGTGAGCAGGGCAGCGGCGCGCGGCGCCCATCCAAGGTTCGACAGTCGTGCGGGCATCAGCAACTCGTTGCCGGGAGGCCAGGTGGTCGGCATAGTCGGAGCCGGCATGGCGGTCTATACCGAAGTCACCGATGAGGCGCTGGCCGCCTTCCTGACAGACTACGACATCGGCAACCTGGTGGCGTTCCGCGGCATCGCCGAGGGCGTGGAGAACAGCAACTACTCCCTGCGTACCACGTCGGGGGATTTCATCCTGACCTTGTATGAGAAGCGGGTGGACCCGGCGGAGCTGCCCTGGTTCCTCGGGCTGATCGAGCACCTCGCGAAGCGGGACATCGTCTGTCCGTTACCAGTGCACGGCCGGGACGGTGTGGCGTTGCGCCGGTTGTGCGGGCGGCATGCGGCCATCACCACCTTTCTTCCGGGCGTCTGGCCACGCCGGGTGCGGCCGGAGCATTGCGGGCCGGTTGGCGCAGCACTGGCGGCGCTGCATCTGGCCGGCCGCGACTACGTGCCGACGCGGCGGAATGCGCTGGGACCGAATGGCTGGAAACCGCTGCTCCGACGGGCGGGCACCCGGGCCGACGAGGTGCAGACGGGCCTCGCTGATGAACTGCGGCGGGCTCTGGAGGCGATCCTGGATGCCTGGCCGAAGGGGTTGCCGACCGGGCATATCCACGCCGATCTGTTTCCCGACAACGTGTTTTTTCTGGACGGTAGATTGTCGGGCCTGATCGACTTCTATTTCGCCGCGACCGACATTTTCGCGTACGACGTTGCCGTTTGCCTGAATGCGTGGTGCTTCGAGCCGGACTTCTCCTTCAACGTCACCAAGGCGCGGGCGATGCTGCGCGCCTATGACGCGACACGCGCGCTCTCGGCGGCGGAGCGTGCCGCGCTGCCGGTGCTGTGTCAGGGCGCAGCTATCCGCTTTCTGCTGACCCGGCTGTACGACTGGCTGCATACCCCGCCTGGCGCGCTGGTCACGCGCAAGGACCCGTTGGAATTTCTGCGGCGACTTCGGTTCCATCTCGCAGCGTGCGATGAGCATGCCTATGGCATCTGAAGACGTTACCGTCACCCCAGGACCGCCGTCCAACGATGTGGTGCAGATCTGGACCGATGGTGGTTGCAAGCCGAACCCCGGGCCGGGCGGCTGGGCGGCTATCCTGCGGTTTCGCGATGTGGAGCGTGAGTTGTCGGGCGCCGAGCCGGCGACCACGAACAATCGCATGGAGCTGACCGCGGCGGCGAAGGCGCTGGAAGCGCTGAAGCGACCGTGCCAGGTGGTGCTGCATACCGACAGCGAATACCTCAGGAACGGCGTGACGCGCTGGCACCAGGGCTGGGTGAGGCGGAACTGGCGCAATGCCTCCGGTGATCCGGTCGCGAACTTGGAGCTATGGCAGCGGCTGCTGGCGGCGGCGAAGTCGCACCGGATCGAGTGGCGCTGGGTGCGCGGGCACTCGGGTGATCCGATGAACGAGCGGGTGGATCGGCTCGCGACGCAGGCACGCGATCATGGTGCCCTTTCCCCCGATCAGGGCCCCCCTCCCCCCAACCCCCTCCCGCGAGGGGAGGGGGGGCAGTAGTAGGTGGCCAAAATACGGGCCAGGTTCTTGCCTACCTTGGTCAGCGCCTCTTGCCAGGGGAACAGGCCGAAGCGGTCGAATTCGGGGACGATGGCGCCGCCCGGCAGAGCAAAGGTGGAGTGGCAGATCAGCGTGTCGGGCGACGGCATCTCGTGCGGCGTCCAGGCGAACAGTGCGAGGTCCTTGTTGCGCAGGTAGGCGTACGTGCCGAGTGGGCGCAGTTCGCATTCGGACACGGTCAGGCCGGTTTCCTCCGCCAATTCCCGCACGGCCGCCGCGGCGAGCGTCTCCCCCGGTTCCGCCAGCCCCTTCGGGATATCCCAGCGCGGCGAGCGGGTTGCATGGCCGAGCAGCACCCGGTTGCCGTCGGTGACGATGACGCCACAAGAGATTTGCTTCGGCATTCAACAGGGATGGGCGACGAAGCGAGTGGTCGGGGCGACGAATTCGTCCTGCGCCGCGACCGTCAGGATCTCGCGGGATCCCGCCTCCGCGGTGCGACGCAGCAGGCCATGAACCGCAGACCCCGCCTTCTCCAGCGCCTGCACCGCGCTGCCGGAGCGCGATGCGGTGGAACAGGAACAGGGCAGCGATCGCATCACCGGCGCCGTTCACCGCGACGGGCAGGCGGGGCGTGCGCAGGAGGTGGAACCGACCGTGCTCCGCGACCAGCAGATCCATGTGATCGCCGGGCGTCAGCTCGGTTTCGAGGCTGGTCAGCAGCACGCACCGCAGCCCGTCCGGACGCATGGTGCCGGCAAGGCGCTCGGCGGCTTGCTTGGCGCCAGTCAGCGTGCCGCAGTCGACACCGGTCAGACGTTCCAGTTCGAACCGATTGGGGGTGGCGATATCCGCCTGCGGCAGGGCGTTGTCGCGCAGGAACTCCTCGATGCCCTCCCGCACGTAGACGCCTTCCTCCAGGTCGCCGATCACCGGATCGCAGCAGTAGATCGCTCGCGGGTTCTCTTGGCGCACCCGCGCGACCGCGTGCAGGATGGCTTCGCCGATGCCGGCATCCCCCATGTAGCCGGACAGCACGGCGTCGCAGTGCCGAAGCACATCGCGGGCGGCGATGCCGTCCACCAACTCACGGACGGCATCGCCGGTGTAGACCTGCCCGGTCCAGTGGCCATACCCGGTGTGATTGGAGAACTGCACCGTGTTGATCGACCAGACCTCGGCACCCAGGCGTTGCAGCGGGAAAACCGCGCTGGCATTGCCGACATGGCCATAAGCCACCCAGGACTGGATCGAGAGGATGTTCATACCGGTTGATGTAGCTCCGGCCAGGCTCTTGGGCGAGGGCCGTCACAGACCGATACAACACGGCAATCCGATCGCAAAACCGCCGCACGAATATCTCGTAAACAGGAGAATGCACAGCCATGTTGCGACGCACCAGCGCGCTTTTGCTAATGGCGCTTTGCCTGATCTCGCTGTCGGCCTGCGTAATTGCGCCAGGGCCTGCATACGGCCGCACCGGCGGCGTATGGGTCCCTCCTCACTACAACGGCTGGCGCTGGGTGCCGGGCCACTGGGCCTGAAAGCCCCTCTGTGGCTAGCCGCGGGAGTTCGCCCGACAGTATAACCCCGCCGGCCTGACGGGTTGGCGAGTTGGCGGAGGTTCCATGCGATTTGCTGTGCGGATCGTGCTCGGCGCAGGGCTTGGCGATCTGCGCGCTACCGGCGATGGGGCAGACGCTGCGGGTGGCTGTCAGCTCGCCGGTCACCAGTATCGATCCGCACTACCACAATCTGGCGCCGAACATCTCGCTGTCGGCGCAGATCTTCGACCCGCTGATCACGAGCGATGCCAACGCGCATCTGGCGCCTGGGCTGGCGGTGTCCTGGAAGCTGGTGGCACCGGACACGTGGGAACTGAAGCTGCGTGAGGCGAAATTCCACAACGGGAACGAGTTTGTCGCCGACGATGTGGTGTTCACGATGGACCGCATTCCGAAGGTGCCGAACAGTCCGAGCAATTTCGCCGCCTATACCAAGCCGGTCGTGAGTACCGAGGTGATCGATTCGCACACCGTCCGCCTGCACACCGATGGTGTGTTCCCGTTGTTGCCGACCTATCTGGCGCAGTTCTTCATCATCAATCGCCGATCGTCCGAGGGCGCGACAACCGAGGACTTCAACAGCGGCAAGGCGGCGATCGGCACCGGGCCGTTTCGCTTCGTCTCGTTCAGGCCGGGCGATCGGGTCGAGTTGGACCGCAACGACGGCTACTGGGGCGGCAAGCCGGTCTGGCAGCACGTGGATTATCGGTTCATCCCCAACGATGGGTCCCGCACCGCCGCGCTGCTTGCCGGCGATGTCGATTTCATTGACTTCGTGCCGACCGAGGACCTCGAGAAGCTGCGCAAGGACCCGAAGGTCAAGCTGTGGGAGCGGCTGGGGCTGCGGCTGATCTTTCTCGGCCTCGATCAATCGCGCGACGGACCGAGCCCTTTCGTGTTTGGCCCGAACGGGGAGAAGCTGGACAAGAACCCGTTGAAGGACCGGCGGGTGCGTTTGGCGCTGTCGCTGGCGATCAACCGCAAGGCGATCGTCGATCGCATCATGGAGGGCGCGGCGGTGCCGTCCGGCCAGTACCTGCCGCCCGGCGTGTACAGCTATGATCCCGAGATCAAGCCGCCGCCGTATGAGCCCGAGCAGGCGAAGAAGCTGCTGGCCGAGGCCGGATTTCCCAAGGGTCTGCGGATCGCGCTGCACGGTCCCAACGACCGCTACGTCAACGATGCGAAGATCATCCAGGCGGTCGGGCAGATGTGGACGCGCATCGGCGTGCAGACCGAAGTCGATCCGTTGCCGTGGTCGAGCTATGTCGGGCAGGCGAACAAGCAGGCGTTCTCGGCGTTCCTGTTCGGCTGGGGTTCGGGCACGGCGGAGGCATCGGACCCGCTGATCGCACAGAACGCGACGTTCGATCCGGCCAAGGGCTGGGGCGCGTCCAACCGCGGCCGCTACTCCAATCCGGCACTCGATAAGCTGATCGGCGAGGCGGTTCGCACCGCGGATGATGCGGCGCGCGAGCGGCTGCTGCAAAAGGCGCAGGAGATGGCGTTCGACGATGTGGCGATCATTCCGTTGCATATACAGAAGAACATCTGGGCGACGCGCGTCGGCTACAGCTTTGTGCCGACGGTCGGCGAGACGCTGCACCTGGTCGATGTGAAGCCGGAGAAATGAGCGCCGGCATAGGCACCCATAACTCCCCCTCCCCTTGCGGGAGGGGGATTGGGGGAGGGGGTCATGCTTGGCCCGCGCCCCCCTCCCCCCATCCCCCTCCCGCAAGGGGAGGGGGGGTGTTGCTGTTGGTGCACCCATGCCCCTGACCCGCTGTTCCTGGGCGGAATCTGCCGATGCGGCGATGCAGGCCTACCACGACAACGAGTGGGGTGTGCCGCATCACGACGACCGCGCGCTGTTCGAGCTGCTGACGCTGGAGGGCGCGCAGGCCGGCCTGTCCTGGCGCACCATCCTGGCGCGACGCGGACGCATACCGGCGATGCCTACCACGGCTTCGATATCGCGCGCGTCGCCGCCATGCGCGACAGCACGCTGGAGAAGCTGCTCACGTCGTCGGGCATCATTCGCAACCGGCTCAAGGTCTATTCGGTGCGCGACAACGCGCGGGTGGCGCTTGCGGTGAGTAAGGAACATGGCAGCCTGGACGCGTATCTGTGGTCATTGGTCGGCGGCGAACCGATCGTGAACCGCTGGACCGAAATGGGCCAGGTTCCGGCCAAGACCGCGCTATCAGATCGTATCAGTAAGGAATTGTCGAAGCGGGGCTTCCGCTTTGTCGGCTCCACCATATGCTATGCCTTCATGCAGGCGACCGGGATGGTGAACGACCATCTGGTCACTTGCTTCAAGTACGATAAAGGGTCCGGTCATGCAGAACACTGAAGAAATCTGGCGTCTGGTCGATGCCAAGAAGGATGACTTCGAGGCACTCAGCGACCGCGTCTGGGGGATGCCTGAGCTTTGCTACGGCGAGTTCCGTTCCTGCGCCGAACATACCGCAATGCTGGAGCAGCACGGCTTCCGCGTAACCAAGAACGTGGCCGGTATTCCAACCGCGGTGATGGGTGAAGCCGGCGAAGGTGGCCCGGTGATCGCCATCCTCGGCGAATACGATGCATTGCCGGGGCTCAGTCAGGAGGCGGGTGTCGCGGAACCGAAGCCGCTGCCGGGCGACGGCTATGGCCATGGCTGCGGTCACAATCTGCTTGGTTCGGCGTCGATGCTGGCAGCGACGGCGGTGAAGGACTACCTGGCAGCGCACGGGATCAAAGGCCGTGTGCGGTACTATGGCTGCCCGGCGGAGGAGGGCGGCGCGGCGAAAGGGTTCATGGCACGCGCCGGCGCGTTCAGCGACGTTGATGTCGCGATCTCGTGGCATCCCGCCGCATTCTCCGGCGTGAACGAGGCGGTGTCGCTCGCCAACACCCGTATCGACTTCACCTTCCATGGCCGTGCTTCGCACGCGGCGGCAGCACCGCATCTCGGTCGCAGCGCGCTCGATGCGGTGGAGCTGATGAATGTCGGCGTCAATTATATGCGCGAGCACATGCCGTCCGACGCGCGCATCCACTACGCGTTGCTCGATGCCGGCGGGATTGCGCCCAACGTCGTGCAGGCGCGCGCCAAGGTGCGCTACCTGATCCGGGCGCGAGAGCTGCCTGAACTGACCCGGCTGATCGAACGCGTGCGCAAGATTGCCGAGGGCGCCGCGCTGATGACTGAGACCCGGATGGAGTCGCAGGTGGTCAGCGCGGTGTCGAACCTGCTGGCCAATACACCGCTGGAGAAGGCGATGCACGACAACCTCCAGCGCATCGGGCCGCCGCCGTTCGATGATGCCGACCGCGCATTCGCCGCAAAGATTCAGGCGACGCTGACCGACGAGGATATCGAGGCAGCGTATAAGCGGGTCGGCGTGCCGGTGCAGCAGGGTGCGCCGCTGTGCGATCAGATCGTACCGCTCGACGCCAAAAGCGCACCGATGATGGGATCGACCGATGTGGGCGACGTGAGTTGGGTGGTGCCGACGGTGCAGGCGCGCGGCGCGACGTACGCGATCGGCACGCCGGGCCATTCCTGGCAGCTTACCGCGCAGGGCAAGATGCCGGCGGCGCATAAGGGTCTGGTGCATGTCGCCAAGGTGATGGCCGGCACCGCAGTGGACGTTATCCAGGACGAGGTGCTGCTGGCACGCGCGAAGGCGGATCACCAGGGGCGGGTTGGGCGCAAACCTTACGTTTGCCCGCTGCCCGCCGATCTGGAGCCGCCGATCAAGATGTCGGCGTAAGGAGAGCGTGCCGCACTTCAGTAATTCCGGGTATAGCTTAGCGAAGATGGCATCAGTGCCGCGGCGCTGACGCCATCTGCTGGAGCGCGGCTAGATCGCGAATGGTAATGCTGCCACGGTCGGTCGCGATTGTTCCATCGCGGCGCAATTGTCCAAGCAGGCGGCACACAGTTTCGATCGTCAGCCCCAGGTGGTCGGCTATGTCGGTGCGCCCCATCGGAAGCTTCAGCACATGCGGGCGCGAATACGGCAAGCGCTGCGCCATTTCCAACAGGAAGGTGGCGATCCGCTCCGACGCGGTCTTGCGTCCGAGCAGAACCAGGCGAGCGTGTGCTGTGCGCAGGTTGACCGAGATCATGTCGCGTAACTGCCGCGCCAGGGTCAGGTTGGTGCCGGCCACGGCATCCACCATCCTGCGCGGATAGCGTCGCAGGACTACATCCGTTACCGTCTCGGCTGAGAAATCATAGCAGTCCAGCACGTTGAAACCCAACAGGTCACCGGCCATCAGGAACTCGCCAATCTGGCGGCGGCCGTCTTCCATCAGCTTCACCATCCTGACGCAACCGGAGATGATGCGATAACAGAACTCCGCGCTGTTACCCTCGCCGTGGATTTCCCGGTCGTGCTGCAGCGCCTGGGTGATGCCGAACTGCTCAAGCAGATCGAGTGCATCACGCGGCCGGGGCTGCGGGTCCCCCAGGTCTCCCGTCCGCTCCATTATGGCCTGCATGGCGGTTTCCTTAACCAATCCTGTACTTCCGTCATGCCGATGTACAGATGCTGGCGATCGGTTAAAATTCGGAAATGGACGTACGGAATGCTACGTATGACGCTGCGGCGTGCCTGCAGGGAGAGTGGGAATGGCTGAAGCACCCCTGGTCCACGTGGTCGATGACGATGTATCGCTGCGTAACTCGCTGGCCCTTCTGCTGGGATCGGCTGGCTTCCGGGTACGCACCTATGATTCGGCCATGAGCTTTCTGGAGGCAGCGCCGGATCGCGACCTTGGCTGCGTACTGACCGACGTGCAGATGCCGGGGCTCAATGGGCTTGAGTTGCAACGACGTATGACTGCGCTGGGCATTCGCCTGCCGGTCATCGTGATGACCGGGCACGGCGATGTGCCAATTGCTGTCCAGGCGCTGAAGGCGGGTGCGACGGACTTCCTGGAGAAGCCATTCGACGATGAGCAGTTGTTATCGGCTGTAAAAGGCGCCATCGCGGCAAGCCAGCAAACACACGATGAAGCGGCCGCGGTCGCGAACATCGCCGCCCGGCTGGCCTCACTGACACCGCGGGAGCACGAAGTGCTGGAGCGGCTGGTCGCCGGCCAGCCGAACAAGACGATTGCCTATGATCTTGGCTCTAGTCCCCGCACCGTGGAGGTGCATCGGGCGCGCGTCATGGAGAAGATGGGCGCCCGCAGCTTGGCTGAGCTGGTTCGCATGACCATCGCGGTAGAGCGGACCGGGCCGGAAAAATCGACGAGCGATTGACCTAAATCAAGGTTTTTTCCTTGGCCATCCGCAGTATGGCCAAATGTTAACGCAAGCGACTCTCGCGCGCACGGCATCGGCGCTTCTCGTGGCCGTGGTCGATGACGACGACGCGGTGCGCGACTCGCTGCGGTTCCTTCTAAACAGTGCCGGCTACGGCGTTGCGACCTACGCATCCGGCGTGCAGTTCCTGCAAGAAGCGCCGCTGGGCGAGTTGTCATGCCTGGTAGTGGACCAGCAGATGCCGGACCTGACCGGAATTCAGACGATTGCTCGCCTGCGCGCTCTGGGGGTGAACCTCCGTGTGGCCCTGATCACCAGCTCGCCATCGCCCGAGTTGGTTCGGCTGGCGCAGGAGCTGGGGGCGGACGTCGTGCTGGAAAAGCCGCTCGACGAGGACGAGTTGTTTCGATTCGTCGCAGGCACGGCGTCCTGATCTTTCGAACCGATCGAGAACTGCCCGCCCTGGCTCAGGAGACAGATCCGGTCGCGAACACGATGGCTGATGCAGATGTCCGCGTACGACTGCATGAGATTGCGTTGGCATTGTGCGTCAGAGCGCTCGGGCTCCCATCGGCGCCGAGGAGGTCTGCTGCCGCCGCGTGAACCGTTTATTATAGAGTTTCGGGCTTATGGGCGCCGATTGATCGGTGTGTCCAGGAGCCTTCATGTCCGATGTCTCTCGAACTGTTCTCTCCGCAGCGATGGCGGACCTCGGAGCTATTCGAGATACCCTGTCCTACGTACATTCGGTGACGGCATCACAGGGTGCTCAAGGCGAGTATGTGCCCTTGTCCCAACGCACCTCCGATGAGTTGTTGGCCAAGGCCGAGGAGATGCGTCGTATGGCGCAGACTGCGAGGACGGCCGATGTCGCAAAGGCGCTCGTGACCCTGGCCGACCGCTATTCCGCGCTGGCTGCCCGGCGGCGGGCCGAGGCAGACAGTTAAGTTCTCCGGCCTCGGCGGGGAGACGGGGACGAAGCGGCTCCCAGACCCGCGCGGATCTGTAGATCGCCCCTACGGTATTGGTATGGACGGCTTCGCTGATCAGGATCGGCGCTGCGAACGTTGATCGAGGTAACGTTCGTCCCGACATTCATACCGATGGAGGTCGTCACCATGACGAATGTTGCCGCTCAGCCCCGGGGTGAGTTGTCGCTGCGGACCGTGGCGATGCCGGCCGACACCAATCCAGCCGGCGACATTTTCGGCGGCTGGATCATGTCGCTGATGGACCTGGCGGCTGGCGTCTCCGCCGGGACGCGCGCCAAGGGGCGCGTCGCTACCGCCGCCGTTTCCAATCTGAGCTTTCTGCTGCCAGTCAAGGTGGGCGACGTCGTCTGCGTCTATACCGACATCATCCGTGTCGGCCACACCTCGATCACCTTGGGTGTCGAGGCATGGGTGCTGCGCCACGGTCAGGGCGATCGGGAACGGGTCACCGCCGCGGAGTTCGTGCTGGTCGCGGTGGACGCGAACGGGCGTCCGCGCCGGGTGCCGGAGGCAACCTGAGGCGGCGGACCGGTCAGAAGCGGTCGGCGCGATAGGGCGTGAGATCAATCTCGGGGTCGCGGCCGCCGACAGCAGACGCGATCAGCCGACCCGTGATGGCGCCCAAGGTCAGACCGAGATGCTGATGGCCGAATGCGTAGAAGACCGATCTGCTGTGCGGCGATTGACCGATGACAGGCAGCGAGTCCGGTGTGGAGGGGCGAAATCCGAGCCACTCGCGTGTGACGCGGTCGGACAGGCCGGGCAGTGCCTCGCGGGCGGCTGGCAGCAGGCGGCGGATGCGGGAGAAGTCCGGCGGTGCATTCAGGCCAGCGAGTTCGACTCCACTGGTCAGGCGGATGCCATCGAGCATCGGCGCCAGCACGAAACCGCGCTCCGGGAACACCACGGCACGCCGCAGTTCGCCCGCATCGCCAGGTTCGATGTTGAGGTGATAACCGCGCTCGGTGTCCAGCGGCACGCGATCGCCGACTTGGCGCGCGAGTTCCTTCGACCAGGCGCCGGCGGCGATCACCACCTTCTCGAATGAGCGAAAGCCGAGTTCGCAGTCCAGGCGAACGCCGCCATCGATCGGCTGCACACCGCGCACGCGCTCCTGCGCGATGTTGCCGCCCAGCCGCTGGTACTGTGCCGCATACGATTGAACCAGGCGGTGCGGTGAGGCAACGAAGGCGCTGTCCGGCTGGAACAGCCCTTTGACATAGCGGTGCGCCAGGCCGGGTTCGAGCCGGCGGATGTCATCCGGCCCGAGCACATCGAATGCGACGCCACGTGCGGCCATCATGTCGCGTTCGTACTGCGTGTGCGCGAATCCTGCCTCGGTCTCGAACACCTTCAGCCAGCCGGCAGGACGCACCAGCCCGTCCGCGCCCGACAGGGCGATCAGCTCGCGATGCGCTTCGTAGGCCTTGCCGACCAGAGGCAGAAGCGCATCGGCGATCGCCTGCACGCGGCTGTGCCGCCCGGCGAGCAGGAAACGAAGCAGCCATGGCATGATCTGCGGCAGGTAGCTCCAGCGGAGCCGAACGGCGCTGTCGCGGTCGAACAGCATGCGCGGGATGTCGCGCCACAGGGCCGGTGTACTGTTGGGGGTCACGGCACCGGTGACGATGCCGCCCGCATTGCCGAACGACGTTGCCGTGCCGGGGGCGCGCGGGTCGATCAGCGTGACTGTGTGGCCATCACGCTGCAGATGCAGGGCGCATGATACGCCGACGATACCCGCGCCAACGATGGCGACCCGCATCAGCCGCGGGCGCCTGTCGTCATGGGGTCTTCGGCACGATCAGCGCATCAACGGCTGTGATGCTGTCGCCACTGCAGATCAGCGGGTTCACGTCCAGCTCCGCCACCGTATCCCGGTGATCCGCGGCGAACGTCGCAACCGCGCAGATCACCTCTGCGAGCCGGTGACGATCGACCGGCGGCATGCCGCGGAAGCCGTCCAGCAGGCGCGCACCTTTCAATTCCGACAGCAACGCCAGCGCCTGGTCGTGCGTCAGCGGGGCGGGTGACAATGCGGTATCCTTGAGCAGCTCGACCAGAATTCCGCCGAGACCGACGACCACGAGAGGACCAAACAGCGGATCGACGCGCGCGCCGACCACCATCTCGACGCCTTGCGGGATCATCTTCTGCACGAGGACGCCGGCGATCCGGGGCGGCGGTGTCATCGCATTGGCGCGTGCCGTGATCGTCTGATACGCGGTTCGCACCTCGTCGGCGCTGCGGAGATTGAGCTGTACGACACCGGCCTCGGTCTTGTGCGGCAAATCGGGCAATTCGACTTTCAGCACCACCGGATAGCCGATGGAGCCGGCGGCATTCACTGCCTCCTCCACGGTGTGCGCCACGCGCTCGCCGACCACGGGCACACCGTACAGCGCCAGGACTTGCTTTGCTTCACGCTCGGTCAACGGGCGGCCACCAGCCGCGGCGAGCAGCCCGCGAGTTCGCTGAATTGTGTCCGCCGGCGTCGTCGGCAGCGTGGGCACACCAGCCGCACGCTTTGTAGCGCGCCAATTCCAGGCGGCGAGGGCGGCGAAGCACGACGGCATCGAGCGAAAGAATGCCACATGCTCCGCCTCTTCGGCTTCCTTAACGCCTGGCCCTTCCAGCCATTCGCTCTGCCATGCGAGGCAGACGATCTTGCCATGTGCCGCCGCCAACAAATCGTAGACCGGAATGCGCCGTGCCGATGGCGCGTAGCCGTAGGTCTGCGGCACGACCAGCGCGCCATAGGCCTGGTCGCCGAGCAGCGCGTCGGCGCAGGCATTCAGCGATTCCGGATTTGCCAGGATCTGCGCGGTGACGTCGCAGGGATTGCGTGCCGAGCCGAATTCGGGGATGTGCGACAACAGCACGTCGCGCACGGGTTCCGATGGCTGCGGCAGCGGCACGCCGAACTGCTCGGCGCGATCGGCGGCCATGATCGCAGCACCTCCCGATGCCGCAACCACCGCGGCACCATGCGCCTTCGGTGCGCGTGCCTTGGCGAAGAACGCGGCGGTTTCGCACAGCGCCTCGTAGTCATCGACCAGAATGGCGCCGGCACGGCGAAACACCGCGCGATAGGCCGCCTGCGAGCCGGCCAGCGAGCCGGTGTGCGACATCGCCGCCACGGCGCCCTGTTCGCCCACCGCCATCTTGAACACGATCAGCGGCTTGTCGCGCTGCCAGGCGCGCTCCGCTGCGATCAGCATGCGCTCGGGCTCGGCCATCCCTTCGAATACGCAGGCGATCGCTGCGCACGAGGGATCGTCCGCCAGATAGGAGATGTAATCGGCCATGTCGACGTCGCAGGAGTTGCCTGACGTCAGCACGTGACTGAACGACACGCCGCGCACCACCGCCTGCGCCAGCGCCATGCCCAGCGCTCCCGACTGGCTCACCATGCCGATCGCGTGCCGGCGCGGTGGCGGGATCGGGGTGATGTCCATGAACGTCACACGCATATCGAGCGGCGCGTTCACCAGCCCGATGGTGTTGGGTCCGACGATACGCATGTTGCTGTCGCGCGCGATCGCCGCGAGGCGATGCTGCTGCGCGACCCGATCCTGCTTGCCGGTTTCCGCATAGCCCGACGCGAAGACGATGACGCCGCCCACGCCCGCTGATGCGCATTCCAGCACGATCTGCTCCACTGCCTCCCGCGGTGCGGCGACCACGGCGCAGTCCGGCACCTCTGGCAATGAAGCGATGTCGGGGTAGCAGCGCAGTTCGCCGATCCGCTCGTAGCGCGCGTTCACCGGATAAACGCGTCCGCCGTAGTGCTGCAGGTTGACCAACACACGCTCGCCGAACGAGCCCGCCCGTGTCGAGGCGCCAACCACCGCGATGCTTGCGGGATGCAGCAGGCGGGTAAGGTCGGCGTGCTGGTAGACCGAGGTTCGTTTCACTTCCATGGATAGCTCGATTGACGTTTGCCGAAGGCAAGCATACTGATCGGTAGCTTTGCAGCAAAGGACGCACGATGCCGTCGCTGTTCGATCTTACCGGCAAGGTCGCCGTCGTCACCGGCTCCAGCAAGGGCATCGGCCGGGCTATTGCCGAAAGGATGGCGGAGCACGGAGCGAAAGTGGTGGTCTCCAGCCGCAAGGCCGATGTGTGTGAGCAGGTCGCCGCGGGCATTCGCGCCAAAGGCGGTGAGGCGGCGGTTATTCCCTGTCACATCGCGCGCAAGGAAGAGCTGCAGAAGCTGATTGACCAGACGGCGTCGCTGTGGGGCGGCGTCGACATCATGGTGAGCAATGCCGCGGTCAATCCGTATCTCGGTCCTGCCGCGGGTGCGTCGGACGAGGTTTATGAGCGCATCATGGGTGCGAATGTGCGCAGCAACTTCTGGCTCGCGAACATGGTGTGCCCGCGGATGGCCGAGCGCGGCGGCGGTTCGTTCATCATAATCTCCTCGGTCGGCGGATTTCGCGGCACGGCCTCGCTTGGGCTGTATGCGATCTCGAAGGCGGCGGATATGCAACTGGCGCGCAACATCGCGGTGGAGTGGGGGCCGAAGAACGTGCGCGCCAATTGCATCGCGCCGGGCTTGGTGCGTACCGACTTTGCCCGTGCGCTGTGGGAGGACCCGGTGCGCTATCGCAAAACCACGCGCGACAACCCGCTGCAGCGGATCGGCGAGCCCGACGAGATCGCTGGCGCTGCGGTGTTCCTGGCATCCCCCGGGGGAAGTTTCGTCACCGGCCACACGCTGGTGGTGGATGGCGGTACGATGGCCGGTGTCGTGCTGCAAAAGGACGATTAACCCTGACACGCGATGAAGCGGCGGCGCTGGACCGCTGTGACGAACTCGCAGGATTTCGCGATCGGTTCGTACTGCCCGAGGGGCTGATCTATCTCGACGGCAATTCGCTTGGACCGCTGCCCGTCGCTACGAAAGCGCGCGTGGGCGAGGTGGTGGAGCGCGAGTGGGGGCAGTCGCTGATCCGAAGCTGGACGGATCACGGCTGGATCGATCTGCAGTTCCGCATCGGCGAGAAAATCGCGCGATTGATCGGCGCGGCACCCGGCACGACCGTGGTGGCGGATTCCACGTCGGTGAACCTATACAAGCTATTGGCTGCGGCGCTGCATCGCCGTCCCGATCGGCGGGTGATCCTGACCGAGGCTGGCAACTTCCCGACCGACCTTTACATCGCCCAGGGTCTTGCCGCGCATCTGCAACGTGGGCACGAGGTGCGACAGGCAACAACTGTGCTGTCGGCACTGGACGATACGGTTGCCGTGCTGATGCTGACGCATGTGGACTATCGCAGCGGGGCGATGCATGACGTGGCGGCGCTGACCCGTGCGGCGCATGCTGCGGGAGCGCTTGTGCTATGGGATCTGTCGCATTCCGTTGGCGCGGTGCCGTTGCAACTGGAGGCGGACGGCGTCGATCTTGCCGTTGGTTGCGGCTACAAGTACCTGAACGGCGGACCGGGTGCGCCCGCATTCCTGTATATCGCCAAGCATATGCAGGATGAGCTGCGCCTGCCGTTGACTGGCTGGCTCGGGCACGCAGCGCCGTTCGCGTTCGAAAGTGGTTATCGGCCGGCGCCGGGCATTGGGCGCGCGGTGGTGGGGACGCCGCCGGTTCTGTCCCTTGCGGCGCTGGAGATCGGCATCGATATCGCACTGGAGGCCCCGATGGCCGCGGTGCGCGCGAAGTCGTTGGCACTCGCCGAGCTGTTCATGACGCTGATGGCTGGGGAGAGCGCATTCACTCTGCTAACGCCGCAGGCGCCTCCGCGGCGTGGCAGCCAGGTAGCGTTCGCACATCCGCAGGGCTATGCCATCATACAAGCGCTGATCGAGCGCGGGGTCATTGGCGACTTTCGGTCTCCTGACGTGCTGCGCTTCGGTCTGGCACCGCTTTATGTGCGGTTCGTCGATATCTGGGACGCGGTTGCCACGCTGCGCGATGTCATGCGCAGCGCGCCGTGGAAACAGGAGCGATTCCAGCGGCGTCGCAGTGTGACCTGAATTCAGTCGCACCGAAGCAAGCGGGGCGGCCGCGCGGTTAGCCGTTTTTCGCCTTGTTCTCCAGTGCCTCGGTCAGGCGCTGCGGATCGACCTCGATCTTCACCCCCGCGCGTTCCAACTGGCACAGCATCATCGAGCGCGAATCGCGATCGCCCCAGCCGCGGTTCAGTCCTTCCTCCAGATCGGCCAAGGCCAAGTTCGCGAGCCGCATCGGCACTTTCATCTCGCGGCCCAGGGCGGTGGCCAGCGAGACGTCCTTGTGTGCCAGACGCAGCGCGAAGGCGGGCGGCTCGTACTGGTTCGGCAGGAACTGATCGGTCAGTGAGTTGAATGCGCCGCGGCGGCCGATGGCGCCCTTGCGCACCGCTTCCCAGATCGCGAGCGGCTCGATGCCGGCCTTCACGCCCATGCTGAACACTTCCGCGGCCGCAGCGGTGGCGATGTAGCCGAAGCAGTTGTGCACCAGCTTCGCCACTGACCCAGCGCCGATCGGGCCGATGTACTGCGCGGCGTCGCCGATCATGTCGAGCACCGGCTTCCATTGCTCGAACACGTCCTGATCACCGCCGCACCAGATTGCCAGCTTCCCGCTTGCGGCGCCACGCGGGCCGCCGCTGACCGGTGCATCGAGCAGATACGCGCCTTGTGCGGCGAATGCTTCGTGCGCCTTGCGCACCACCGTGGGTGAATTTGTGGTCAGGTCGAAATACGCGGCCCCTTTGCGGATGCCGGCAAGCAGCCCGGCGGCCACTGATTCGAATTCGGGCGGCCCGGGGAGCGAGGTGAAAATCACCTCGCTCTGTTCGGCCAGTGCCTGCGGCGTTTCCGCCCAGATCGCGCCATCACGCATATGGCGCGAAGCAGCTTCGCGCCGGATGTCGTGCACCACCAAGGTATCGCCGCGAGCCTTTAGTCCCTTCTGCAAGTTCGCGGCCATGCTGGCGCCCATGGTGCCGAGGCCGATAAATCCTGCCTGCATGGTCCTGCTTCCCTGCTACGGATTGGCCTCGAAGACCTCGCGCGCGATGTTCGCAGCCGACATCGCCGCGGGCCAGCCGGCATAGAAGGCCAAATGCGTGATGACCTCGGACAGCTCTTCCTTGGTCACGCCGTTTGCAAGGGCGCGCTGTAGGTGGCCGCGCAACTGTTCGGGGCGGTAGGTGGCGATCAGAGTCGCGCACACGATCAGGCTGCGATCACGCTTGGAAAGCTGCGGACGTTCCCATACGTCGCCGAACAGCACCTTTTCGGAAAGGTCGATAAGCTTGGGAACGGTGCCGCGGACGCGATCGCGCGATTCCGTCGAGGGTGCCTGGGCCATGGTTTCCTCCTTCGTTGACGTGAGGCCTCTATTGCACACCATGCCTGTTGGCGAGTTGAATCGCTGCGGCCTATGCCACCTTCGGCCAGATCGCAGAAGCAACGGCGATCTCCTGCGGATAGATCGCGACCGGTTTGCCGTTCTGCCACTGGATCATCGCCAGTACCGCATCGACGCGGCGGCCCTTGTCGTCGAATTTCAGGTGGTGGCCCGGGAAGAACAGCGCCGGACCATCGCGCATGTCCATGCCGCGAATTGCTGCAGCCACTTTGCGGCGATCGGCGACGCCGGCGCGCTCCAGTGCCTCTGCGAATATCAGCACGTGCACATAGGCAAACAGCGAGTTCGTGCCCGAACCATGGCTCCTTGGTGCGCGCGACGAAGCGTTCCGCCAGCTTTTCCTGCTCGTGGCCCGGCCAGTTCGCCAACCCGGCCATCAGCCCTTGCAGAATGTCGGCGCTGGTCACGTTCAGCAGCTCCGGCGCGCCGATATGCCCGCCGCCGCCGATCAGCGGCAGCTTGCCACCAGCCAGGCCGAACTCGGCGAATTTGTCGAGCAGCAGCTTGTCATCGGGAACATTGGACGACAGCATGATGCAGAAATTCGGATGCGCGCTACGGATCGGTTGCACCAGCGTCGTCGCGTCAGCGATAGGCGGTGTATACATCTGATCATAGACAGCGGTGAGGCCGAGGTCCTTTAACGTGTGCTCGCGCACCTCTTTTAGGAAACTGATGTTGGCGGCGGTGTTGTCGGCCACGATCGCGAGCTTGCGCGGACGCTTGCCCGTGGCTTTCTCCGCCAAATCCACGATCGTCGGCAGTAACTGCCGCGCTTGGCTGTCCGCGGTTGGTGCCGTCTGAAACACGTAGTGGTAACCGCGGCCGGTGATCAGGTCGGAATACGACAGCGTCAGCCATGGCAACTCGGCGCGTTCCGTCACTTCGGTGACTGCGAGCGTGAAACTGGACAGCCAGCAGCCAAAGCCGCCGACCAGGTCTGGTTCCTGTGACAGCATGCGCTGAGCGGCGTCCTTGGATTTCTCCGCGGTGTCCTGCGTGTCGAACTGCATCAACCGCAGCTTGGCGCCGCCCATCGACTTGATGCCGCCGGCCGCGTTCACATCATTGATCGCCATCTCGGCGCCGAGTTTCTCCAGGATGCCGGAGCGCGCCCAGGGGCCCGATAGCGGCACCAGCATGGCGATCTTCACCTCCTGCGGCGTTTGCGCGCGTGAACGTCGCGCGACACCCGAAGCCAGCGCCAAGCCGAGTGCGGTCCTGCGGCCAATTGCTGTGGTCTCGGTCATTGCTTGCTTCCTCCCTTGGTCTGACGACGCTGCGTCGCCCGCGCGAGCCTAATGAGGATCAGCATCCAGCCGCACAACGACACCCTTCAGTTCTGGTGAGACCGCCGGATAGCGCCGCAGCACCAGCGGATCGTGGCCGGGGATGATCGCATTCGGCGCTGCTCACCAGTTTCCGCATCGTCTCGTATCCCGTAAGCGTGTCCTCGTGACTATGCATGATCGGAAACGCGCGGCCTTCCTCCATGTTGGCGTAGAAGTGGCTGGCGTCAGAGGCGAGCACCATCCAGCCGCGCCGCGTCCATACCCGCACCACCTGCAAGCCTTTCGAGTGCCCGCCTACGTGGTGCACGGTCAGCCCAGGCGCCAGCTCGTCGACGCCATCGTGGAACACGACGCGCCCGGCGAAGACTTTGCGCACCATCGCCAGGACGTCCTCTTCCTCGAACGGGGCGCGAAGGCCCGCATGGCGCATGCACCGCCCGGTGCAATAGGCCATCTCGATGTCCTGCAGATGGTAGCGCGCCTGCGGGAACAGATCGTAGTTGCCGCAATGGTCGTAGTGCATGTGCGAGAGGATCACGTCCTGCACGTCGCGCGGCTCGATGCCGATCGCCTTCAGTCCCACCGATGGTGAACGCACGAACTGGCGCTGTCGCTTCTCGCCCATAGGTGCGTCGAAGCCGGTGTCAAACACGAAGGCTTGCCCCCGGGCGCTTGACCCGGTGGTGCGTTCAGGACCCTTGATCGCCCAGACGAAATAGTCGAGCGGCATCGGCCCGTCGTGCGGATCGCCGCCGATGAAGTTGTTGGCACGCCGCGCATTCGGGTTGTGCGCGTAGTGGATGGCATAGACCTCGTACGGTTCCGGCATCACGACACCTTCGGCCAGGCCACCTTGGCCTCTGCGATCGTATCGGGGTGCACCGGCACTGGACGCCCGCCCTGCCATTGCACGATGCACAGCTTGGCGCCGACACGGCGGCCCTTCTCGTCGTACTTCAGGGTGCCGTCCGGGAAGAACAGCGCCGGGCCTTCATTCTTCATGTCGAGCTGACGGATCGCCTGCATCACCTTGTGCCGTTCGGCCATGCCGGCACGTTCCACGGCTTCCTTCAGGATCAGCGTGTGCACATAGGCGAACACCGAGTTCATGCCCGAACCACGGCTCCTTGGTGCGCTCGACGAATCGCTTCGATACATCCTCGACTGCCTTGCCCGGCCAGTTCGCCAATCCGACCAGCACGCCCTCCAGGTTCTCCGCACCCGCCACCTTCAAGAGCTCCGGGACTGCCCAGTGGCCGCCACCGCCGATCTTTGGTAGCCTGTCGCCCTTCAGGTTCATCTCGGCAAATTTGTCCACCAGCAATTTGTCGTCCGGCACATTGGTGGACTGGAAGATCACGAAGTCGGGGCGGCCCGAGCGCACATGCTGCACGATCGTCGTCGCATCAGTCAGCGGTGGCGTATATACCTCGTCTGTGACCAGCGTGAGCTTCAGGTTCTTCAGCACATGGTCGCGGATCGGCTTCATGAAGCTGACCGAGGCCGCGGTGTTGTCGCCGATCACCGCCACCTTGGTTGGGCGCTTGCCGGTGGCCTTCTGCGCCATGTCGACTATCATCGGCACCTCGTCTTCCGCCTGTGCATCAGCGGTCGGCGAGGACTGGAATACATATTTGTATCCACGGCCGGTGATCAGATCGGAATAGGACAGCGTCAGCCAGGGCAGTTCGGCACGCTCGGTAACCTCGGTGGCGGCGAGTGTGAACGTGGACAGCCAGCAGCCGAAGCCGCCGACCAGGTCAGGCTCCTGCGCGATCATGCGCTGCGCGGCATCTTTTGCCTTCTCGGCGCTATCGCCGGTGTCGTATTCGATCAGCCGCAGCTTCGCGCCGCCAAGCGATTTGATGCCGCCCGCGTTGTTGATGTCATCGATCGCCATGCGCGCGCCCATCTGCTCCAGGATTCCCTGGCGCGCCCACGGGCCCGAGAGCGGCACCAGCATGGCGATCTTCACTTCCTTCTCCTGGGCACGCAGGCGATGCGGTGCGAGTGCCGCCACACCAGTGGCAAGGCCGAGCCCCAGGGCATTGCGGCGTCCGATTGAGCCTAGGTTCGTCATCCAGCGTTCTCCCATGCGTTCGAAGTCAGGCTTCATCACGCTCCTAGCCCGAGATAGGAACGACGGACCCGGTCGTCCGCCATTAGCGTTTCGTGCGTGCCATCGAGCACCATGTGGCCGGTTTCCAGCACATAGCCGTGGTCGCAAAGTTCCAGCGCCTCGGCCACGCGCTGTTCGACCAGCAGGATCGTCACCCCATCCTCGCGATGGATCTGGGAAATGCGCTCGAAGATCGTATCGGCGATGGCCGGCGCAAGGCCCATCGACGGTTCATCAAGCATGAGCAATTTTGGTGCCGAGGCGAGGCCACGGCCGATGGCCAGCATCTGTTGCTCGCCACCCGACAAGGTGCCGGCGAGCTGGGATGCGCGTGCGGCCAGGATTGGAAACAGCGTGTGGATGCGATCCAGTGTGTGCAGCCATTGCGCGCGGCCAGCCTTGGTGTAAGCGCCCATCTCGAGATTCTCGCGCACCGTCAGGGTCTTGAACACCTGACGGCCTTCGGGGACGTGGGCGATGCCAAGATGCGCACGCGCCGCCGCCGACGTGGCGAAGAGATCGTGGGCGAGAAAGCTGATACTCCCTTGCAGCGGTGGCACAATGCCGCAGATGGTCTTGAACAGCGTCGATTTGCCGGCGCCGTTCGGGCCGAGAACCGTCACGAACTGGCCCTCAGCCACAGACAGCGATACATCGGTGAGCGCACGCAATCCACCGTAGGCAACGGAGAGGTTGCGGACTTCAAGCATGCCCCTCCCCCTAACCTCCTCCCGCGAGGGGAGGGGGGATACTTCCTTGTTGTCGTTAGGCATTCTGGCGGGCCAGGAATTTCTTGCCGAGATATGCCTCGATCACCGCGCGATCCTCGACTACGTCGCGCGGCAGCCCCGATGCCAGCACGGCGCCATGGTCCAACACGACGAAGCGGTCGGCCAACCTGATCATGGCATGCATGGTGTGTTCGATGATGGCGATTGTCATGCCTTCGTCGCGCAGCTTGGCGAGCACATCGAGCAGCTCGTCGCATTCATCGCGACCCAGGCCGGCCAATGTCTCGTCGAGCAGCAGTAGCCGCGGCTGGCCGGCTAGTGCGCGTGCCAGCTCCATCAGCCGCAACTGCTTGTTCGTCAGTTGCCCAGCGTGGCGCGTAGCGAGGTGCAGCAAACCGACTCGATCCAAGGCGTACTCGGCAGCCGCCACCGCGGCGCGATCCGGAAATCCGGCGCCGTAGGCACCGACCACGACATTGTCCAGCAAAGGCAGGCGCGGGAAACTGCGTACCACCTGAAACGTGCGGCCGACACCCATGCGGCAAACCTGGTACACCTTGCGGCCGAGCATCTGGTCGCCTGCCAGTATGGCGCTGCCCTCATCCGCCGGCAGCAGGCCGTTCAGCACGTTGAATAGCGTGGTCTTGCCAGCGCCGTTCGGGCCGATGATGCCGAGGATCTCGCCGTGCCGAACGTCGAAGCTGACCTGGCTTACCGCGCGCAACCCGCCGAAGGAGCGTGACAGGTTCTCCACCTGCAGCAAAGGCATATCGGCGACCTCGGCGTAGCTGCGTGTTGGCACGGGCGAGGCGTGCAGCACGGGCGGCGGTGACGGCACGGCGCGGCGGAACCAACGGTCGCGGATCGTCCAGTACAATCCGTCCGGCGCAGCGAGAATGATGACGATGATCGCTGCGCCATACACAACGCCCTGAATGCCTGGAATGATATTGCCAAGCTCCGCATTCAGCGATTCGGCAAGCGGAACCAGGATCGCGGCTCCAATCACTGGCCCCCAGAGCGATGCCACGCCGCCGAACAGCGTGACGACGACCGGCTGCGCCGAGACCAGCAGTCCGAACACCGAGTCCGGGGTTACCACCAGCAGCACGCATGCATAGAGACCACCAGCGGCGGCAGCGATGATCGCCGGACGTGATCAGTGCGCGCATTTTCCACTGGCGGGCGTTCATACCGGCGGCCTCGGCTGCCAGCTCATTTTGCCTGATCGCCAGAAGCGCCAGGCCAAAGCGCGAGTTTTCGACAAACATGCAGGCCAGCAGGCCGGCCACGAGCAGCAATGTCGCGACCAGCGTGTAGAGCCGCTGATCGTTGAACTCCAGGAATGCCAGCGGATGGTCGCGATGCATCGGCAGCGACATTTCCTGGAAGCCCAGGTACTGCAGCAGGTAGAGGATCGCCAGCGGATAGGCGAGCATTGACAGCGCGAAGTAGTGGCCACGCAGGCGGAACGTCGGCAAGCCGATGATGATGGCGGCAATGGCTCCCATCAGCATACCGAGTGGAATACCGAGCCATGGTGTTAGATTCCAATACACCAGCGCCAGCGTGACCGTGTAGGCACCGATGCCGAAGAACGAGGCGTGCCCGAACGACAACTGGCCGCCATAGCCGGACAGGATGTTCCAAGATACGCCGAACGCTGCCCAGATCGGCACCAGAGTCAGGATCAACTGATAGTAGCTGTTGGTAACGAGTGCTGAGATGATGAGATAGAGAATGCTGATCACAGCGAGAGTGATGCCGTCCCGCCGGAGTCGTGCGCCGGCGCCCTGTCTCATGCGCGTTCCGCCGAACGGCCGAACAGGCCCTGCGGCCGCAGCATCACGATCAACAGGAACACCACGAAGATGGCGGCGTTCTGCAATTGCGGCGGTAGCACCAAAGCCGAGCATTGCTGGACGAAGCCGACCGTCAGCCCGCCCCAGAACGCGCCGAGGATGCTGCCCATCCCGCCCAGTACGACGCCGGAATACATGATGATGACGTAGTCAAGACCGATGAACGGCCCGAAGGACAGGTAGGTCGCCATCAGCCCGCCGGCGATCGCAGTAATGCCGCAGCCCAGCGCAAAGGCGATCCGGTAAGCTCGATCGACATCGATGCCCATGTAGGTGGCAGCGGTTGGATTGTCGGCCGCCGCGCGCAGGGCCTTGCCGAGGCGGGAGTATTCCAGCACCAGATACAGCGCGATCGCGATGACGATGGCCACGGCGCAGGCGATCAGCCGCGCCTTGTTCAGGAAGATCGTGGCATCGCCGTAAAAGCCGGTGATGTCGAAGGCACTCGAGGCGAGCGGCGTGCGCACCGTCTCGGGCGTGGAGCCGAACAGGATCAGCCCGCCATTCTGCAGGATCAGCGAAAGGCCGAGTGTGACGAGAAGCTGGCCGAAGTGGCCATCGTCCACGCTTCCCGCGGTGCGCAGGCCGGATACGCGTGCGATGAGGAACTTGTGCAGCACTGCCCCGCCGATGAACACGATCGGACCGGCGCACAAAGCACCGATGAAAGGGCCGATGTAAGGGCCAAGAAACGCGAACACACCGGCCCCCGTCACCAGATACAGGCTGGCATACATGCCAAGCATCAGCAGCTCACCCTGGGCGAAATTGACGATGCGCATGATGCCGAAGATCAGCCCGAGGCCGATGCACATCAGGCCGTAGATGCAACCGATGGTAATGCCGGCAGCAAGAGCGTTCAGGGTGTTTTCGATGAGGACTTCAAGGTCCACTTGTGTCGGTGCCTCCCCCGGCCCGTCTTACTGGCTCGCGGTCTCTGCCTCAAGCGACCATCCGCCTACGAGGCTGCCAAGCTGACGGGGGGCCTCGCCTGGCCATAGCAATTCGCCGTCCAGCGTGGCGCCCCAGGCGGCTGCAACACCCATCGCACGCAATCCATCGCGTGCGACGGCGCGGTACGACACGTGATGATGGCCGTGCACGATGAGGCTGGCGCCCATGGCGCGCGCCAATGCGTCAAGCGCGGCGTTGCCGGCGGGGTGGCTGCGGGGTGCCTCGTGCGTCACCAGAATGTCGGCGCGTTGGCTGGCCAGATAGTCGTAGTCTTCCGGCCAGATCGCGGTCGCGCTGAGCGAATGGATCAATGCGGCGATATGCTCGTCGCTCCAGCCGCGCAGGTCGGCCAGATCGTCCGGCAGTTGCTCGCGCCGATGCACGCGTGGCGGGTTGGGCGCCTCCCAGATGCGCGGCCGAAACGTGCCACCGAGGCCGGCGAGGCGGATGCCTGCAATTTCGACGATGCGCGCGTGCAAGGCGCCGCACGTCGTGCGTGGGTTCCGGTCGGGCTCCACCAGGTTGGCCCACATCTCCGGGCCGCCGTCGTTGTCGTGATTGCCAAAGATCCAATGGACATCGATGCCGCGGTCCAGCAGTGGTCTGGCCAATTCGTCCAGCGGCCGGTCACACTGGATGTCGCCCAGCAGGACGGCCGTATTGGGCAGCGGATCGAGTGCGGCAAGTCCGCGCTCGACACTGTCCCACTGCTGGTGGATGTCGCCGATGAAGACGATCGTCATGTTCCTGTTCCGTCATGGGGCCTGACCTTGACGATGTCGCGGCGGCGTCTCTAGCCTCTCATGAATATCCAAAAAATGGCAACTGAATGAACGATCGGGTCGAACTGGAGCCGGCGGCATTTTTGGACCGGCTCGAACGGACCGCATGGCGAACGGAAACACCATGCGGCGACGGAACGATGGTCTGGCGAGCATGGGGCGAAGGCCCTGTTCTGGTGCTGTTCCATGGCGGCGCGGGATCCTGGCGGCACTGGGCTCGCAACATCGACGTGCTGTCGCAGCAGTACCGAGTTGCTGGTTCCGGATCTTCCGGGGCTGGGCGAATTGGCGTTTCCGCCAGCTGGCGACGACGCGATGGCGGTGGCGCGGATCGTCGCCCATGGCATCGACATCATCCTGGGCCCCGAGGTGCGGTACAATGTGGCCGGGTTTTCGTTCGGCGGCACGATGGCGACGTGCGTTGGCGCAATCCACGCCGCGCGTGTGCGTTCGGTGACGATCATCGGCTCCAGCGGCGTGGGGCCGGCGGGCAGCGCGGTGGAGTTGCTGAAGGTGCGGCACCTGTCGGGGCAGGAGCGGGTGGACACGCACCGCATCAATCTGAACCGGCTGATGATTGCCGATCCGGCGAAGATCGATCCTCTGGCGTTGGCGATCCAGGAGTGGAACACGCGGCATTCGCGGCTGAAGACGCCGACCTTGTCGCGCAGCGGGGCGTTGCAGAATGCGCTGAGGCAGGTGGTTGCCACCGGTGAACGGCATCTGGGGCGAACGTGACGCGCCGGCCAACCCGCGGGCACCGCTGCGTGTACAGGCATTGCGAGCGCTGCGGCCCGATGCGGATGTCCGGATGATACCGGATGCCGGGCATTGGGTGGCATACGAGGCGCCGGAGCAGTTCAATGCGATGTTGCTGGAGATGCTGAGGCGTACGCGCCCGTAAGGAGGAACGCACATGTCAGATGCCAGCCAGATCGCGCATGGCCCGGGTGAAATGATGGGCAATGCCGGTCCCGGCATGCTGGCGGGGTTGCGTGTGATCGAGGTGGCGGACGAACGCGCGGAGTACACCGGATTGCTGCTGGCCGGTCTCGGCGCCGAAGTGGTGAAGATCGAACCGCCCGAGGGAAATGCGACGCGGCGGATCGGCCCATTCCTGGATGATAAGCCGGGGCTGGAGCGCTCGCTGTTCTTCTGGAACTACAACCGCAACAAGAAGTCGGTGGTGCTGGACCTGCGCGAAACACTGGCGCGCGAACATCTGCTGCGTTTGCTGGAAGGCGCGGACGTGCTGCTGGATGCAAGCTGCGGCGCGTTGAATGAGGCGTTGGGCCTGGATCGAGCGGCACTGAACGCGCGCTTTCCTGCAGCTGGTGACGGCGCGCATGACGCCGTTCGGCGACGATGGGCCATGGCAGGAGTTCAAGAGCTCCGACCTGATCCATCTCGCGTTGGGCGGGGTGATGATGAATTGCGGTTATGATCCGGACCCGAATCTCGAATACGACACGCCGCCGATCGCGCCGCAGATCTGGCATGCCTATCACATCGCCGGAGAGCAGCTTGCGACCGGCATCATCGCCGCGCTGATCCATCGGCATCGCAGCGGGCAGGGGCAGGACGTCTCCGTCGCGATCCACGAGGCGGTGTCGAAGAATCCCGAACTCGACATCATGCACTGGGTGATGCGGCGCGTGCCGCTGTGGCGGCTGACCAACCGGCACGCGGTCGAGACGCCCAATCATTCGCCGTCGATCTGCCACACCAAGGACGGGCGCTGGTTCATGTCGCACGGCATGGGCGCGCGCGACCTGAAGAACCTGGTGCCGTTGTTGAGCAGCTACGGCATGCAGGCCGATCTGGAACCACCCCCGCCGGATGCCGACCTGAAGGCGCGCCAGGTGCCGGGTTCCGCTGTGGGCGATGAGAAGCGCGCTCACATGCTGGACGTGGTGCAGCGCTTCATCCGTGCCTGGACCTATGCCGACATGCCGTGGCGGCAGGCGCAGGAAGCCGGCCTGCTGTGGGCGCCGCTGCGCAAGCCGCATGAGAATGCCTTGGATGAACACTGGTTGCAGCGCCACAGCTTCGCCGATGTGCCGCATCCGGAGCTTGGCCGCAGTTTCCGGTATCCGACCAGCAAGTGGCTGAGCAACAAGACGAGCTGGCAGGTGGGCCGGCGCGCGCCTCTGTTGGGTGAAGACACCGAACTTGTGCTGCGAGTCGCAGCGTCAGCCTACGCTGCCGGCGGAGCCGCGGCGCGTGGCAAACCCCGTGTGCTCGGCGTTGCATGGTAAGCCGTTTCCGCTGCAGGGCGTGAAGATCCTCGACTTCGCCTGGTTCCTCGCGTCCGCTGGCGGCACACGGTTCCTCGCGGCGATGGGCGCGGAAAGCTACAAGGTCGAGTGGAAGGACAATCCCGACACGCGGCTTGCGGCAATGGCGCCGGGGGGCGGCCGCGCGGCACGCGATGCCGCCACCGGCCCGCTGCAGGGCGTCAAGGACCCTGACATGGGCGGGCAGTTCCTTAACAAGAACGCCGGCAAGCGCGGCATTTCGCTGAATATCCGCCATCCCAAGGGCTTGCAGATCGCCAAGGACCTGGTGCGCATCTGCGATGTCGTGGCCGAGGGGTTTTCTCCCGGCGTGCTGCAACGCCTGGGCCTGGCTATGACGTGATGAAGAGCATTCGGCCGGACATCATCTATATCCAGCAGTCCGGCATGGGCGCGCATGGCACGTACGGCCGGATGCGCACGGTCGGGCCGGTCGCGGCGGCGTTCGGCGGACAGGGCGACATGTCAGGGTTGCCGGAACCTGCGATGCCGGTCGGCTGGGGTTACTCGTATCTCGACTGGATGGGTGCGTATGGTTATGCGCTGGCGCTGCTCGGCGCGCTGTATCATCGCGAGCGTACCGGCGAGGGACAGTGGATCGACGCCTCGCAGTGTGAGTTGGGGTTGTTCCTGACCGGGCGCCACCATCCTCGATTGGTCAGCGAACGAGCGGGTGTGGCGACGCTACGGCAACCGCTCGCCTTATAAGCCGGCGGCACCGCATGGCGCGTACCGGTGCGAAGGCAAGGACCGATGGATCACCATCGCCTGCTTTACCGATGCAGAGTGGGGTGCCCTGGCGCGCGTGGCAGGTCAGCCGGCCTGGCTGCAGGATCCGCGGTTCAGCACGCTGGAACAGCGGCTGCTGCATCAGGATTCGCTTGATGCGGCAGTAGAGGCGTGGACCCGCACCCAGGACCGCTATGACTGCATGATGAAGTTGCAGCGTGCCGGCGTGCCGGCGGGGGTTTGTCAGAATGCCGAGGACCGCTGCGACAAAGATCCACAGTTGCGGCACCTGAAATGGCTGACCGAGGTCACCGGTAGCAAGATCGGCACCTGGCCGGTGTATGAGCTGCCGATGAAGTTCAGCGAAACGCCGGCGTATATCGGTGGTCCGATCAATCGGGGCGCGCCTTGCTACGGCGAAGACAACGAATGGCTGCTGACGAACCTGCTGGGGATGACCAGCGCGGATGTGCAGCACCTGGCCGAAGAGGGCGTGATTTGAATGATCCTGGTCACCAACAACGAAGGCACCGTTGGGGTGCCAACCACCGCGCGTCTGCTGGGGGAAGGCGCGGATGCGCTGGATGCGATCGAAGCAGGCATTCGCCTGATCGAGGCCGATCCATCAGTGCGAACGGTGGGCCGTGGCGGCTGGCCGAACCTGCTCGGAAGCATGGAACTCGATGCTGCGGTGATGGACGGCACCACTCTGCGCACCGGCGCGGTGGGTGCGCTGCAAGGCTTCCTGCACCCGGTCAGCGTAGCGCGTGCGATCATGCGAGATCTGCCGCACGAATTCCTGGTGGGCGTTGGTGCCGCGCGCTTCGCACGCGAGATCGGCGCCGAGACGGCGGACAACCTGACCGAGGAACTCGCGTCGCGTCTGGCAGGCCTGGTTCGACCGCGAGGTGTCCGACGAGCAGAAGCGCTCGTGGCCGGATGCGCCACTGGCCGCGCTGTGTCGGCATGCGATTGACCCGGAAGCTGGCAAGGACACGACAGTATTTCTCGCGCAAGATGCTGCGAATAACGTGTGTTCCGGCACCAGCACCTCGGGATGGGGTTGGAAGTATCCGGGTCGGTTGGGCGACAGCCCGATCATCGGTGCCGGGTCCTATGCCGATGCGCGGTATGGGGCGGCGGCATGTACCGGTGCCGGCGAAATGGCCATCCGCTGCGGCACGGCGCGGAGTGTCGTGCTGTACATGAAGCAGGGCGCCAGTGTCGCCGATGCCGTGCGAGAGGCGGTGGATGACATGCGCGCGCTGAAGGGCGGGCTTATCAGCCGCGTGACCATCCATGCGATCGACACCAAGGCCAATCACAAGGTGATCGCGGTCAACGGTGCCGGAGACAACAGGTACTGGTTATGGGAAGGGCAGGGCGAGCCAAGGCTGATGCGCGCTGAACCGATGGTGATCACCAGCGCAGAGACGCGCCCTACTCCGGCAGCAAGGTACGCGTCGCGATGAGCAGCAGTTCACTGCGTGGCGCGGACATTGTGATGCGCACCCTGCAACGCGCCGGGCACAACACGATTTTAACGCTGTCCGGCAATCACATCATGTCGCTGTTCGATGCAGCGATCGATACCCGGCACAGACTGGTGCACACGCGGCACGAGGCCGCGGCGGTGCACATGGCCGATGCCTGGGGTCGGCTGACCGGCGAACCTGGCATCGCCATGGTCACCGGCGGGCCCGGCCATGCCAATGCCACGGCCGCACTGATGACGGCGCTCGGTCAGGAGTTGCCGCTGGTGCTGCTCTCGGGTCATACGGAGACCGATCAGCTCGGTCGCGGCGGATTTCAGGAACTGCGGCAGGCCGAGATGGCGTCGCATGTGGCGAAGGCGTCGTGGACCGCGAGCTCGGTGGCGACACTCGGCACCGATGTAGCGAAAGCGATTCGGATTGCACGGTCCGGGCGCCCTGGTCCGGTGCATCTGAGCCTGCCCTCGGACCTGCTGGATGCAACAATTCCTGAAGGCGATGTTGCCTGGCCGGCGCCCAATGACTTCACTGTCGAACCTGTCGGATTAAGCGATCCAGCCGCTGATGCCATCCTCGGCGTCATTGCGACGGCACGGCGACCGTTCCTGCTAGCCGGTCCGGCGTTGGCCAACCGCGCTGGCCGGGACCTATTGCAGCAGATGGAGACCGCGTTGCGGATACCGACCGCGATCATGGAGAGTCCACGCGGTTTCAATGATGCCACGCTGGGCGCGTTTGCCGATGCCATCCGGCGCGCCGACCTGATCGTTCTGCTGGGCAAGGCGCTCGATTTCACCCTGCGTTTCGGCGCGCCGCCCGCGGTCGATGCGGGGTGCCGCTGGGTCGTCATCGACCCCGAGGCCATGCTGGTGGATCGCGCCCTGTGTGAGAAGCGCGATGCAATCGCCTTCAGTTGCGTGGCGGATACGCGAGCGGCCGGTGAGGCACTCATCCAACGTGCAAAGGCCAAGGGCGACACGGGCTGGTTCAATGAAGTCCGCTCGCTGCTCACCACTCGTCCCGCAAGCTGGGCAACGCTTTCGTCGAACACGCCCGGCAAGCTGCATCCGATCGAGGTGTTCCGGGAGCTCAAGCAGCATGTCGCGGAGCACCCTGAAACGGTGCTGATCTGCGACGGCGGTGAGTTTGCCCAATGGGGGCAGAGCGTCCTGCCGGTAGTGCCACGCCGCATGATCAACGGCGTCGGCGGCTCCATCGGCTCGTCACTGCCGATGGCGTGCGCCGCGCGCGTGGTGGAACCCGATGCTCCGGTGTTTGTCGTGCTGGGCGACGGGACCTTCGGCTTCCACATGGCGGAGTTCGAAACCGCGGTGCGCTGCAACCTGCCATTCGTCGCCGTGGTTGGCACCGACGCTCGGTGGAATGCCGAGTACAATTTGCAGGTGCGCGATTACGGCCCGAACCGCACCTTCGGCTGCGAATTGCTGCCCACGCGCTACGATCTTGTGGTGGCCGCTCTCGGCGGGCACGGCGAACTGGTGCAGAGCGCGGACGAACTGCCGGGCGCGATCGAACGTTCGCTTGGGAGCGGCAAGCCCGCCTGCATCAATGTCATGATCGAGAGTATTCCGGCACCCTTGGTGCGCTCCTCCGCCTGACCCACCACAGCCAAACGGACGCCACCGCCAGCAATGCGAAGGCGATCGGCCCGTGCGGCGCGGCGTGGCTGGTCTGCAGCTCCCAGCCGAACGCTACCAGCACCAGAAGTGGCGGCCAGGGAAACCGTCCGGTCAGCAGCATCGCCAGGGCGGCGGCAAGACTGGCGATGAAGATCGCCCAGGACCCGGTCCGGCTGACAAATGAACCAACGCCGCCGACCAGAGGGTCGGTCCACATCGTGTTGAGCAGCGCGATCACGCCATCCAACTGATGCGCATCGAGCTGCCCTGACGCCGCCATAGCCTCGGTGGTGATCATCGTACGGCCAAGGCCGATGCCGCCGATTGCGTCCAACACCGTGTAATAGATCACGAATACCAGAACCGCGGCGCGCGCGAACCAAGCGGATGCACGTGCGTAGCCGCTGTCGTGCTCGGTGACCTCGGCCAGCATCAGCCAAAGACCGATCGCCACCAAGCCACCACGGGGTTTGGATCATGTGCAGGGTGAACCACCACGACGGTCCGAAATAGCCGAGCGCCACGTGTTCCGGCTGATACGCCTCTGGTTGCGAGAGATACTGATACATCCCAGGATGCGCGGTGAACCCGGCGGGATGGAACAGCTCGATCGCGATCAGGCCAAGTGGTGCGAGCAGCAGGCAGACCCACCACAGCGCCGACCCGACCCCAGCATCGGACACTAACGTGCCGGATTACTATTCGGCGGCCTGCGCGACCTCGTCGCCCAGACGCACGCCGCGAACCACGTATTCCGCTGCCACCTTGATCGCCTCTATCATGCTGACGGCGCTCGCCTTGCCGGTGCCGGCGATGTCGAACGCCGTGCCGTGATCGACGCTGGTGCGCAAGATCGGCAGTCCCAGGGTCACGCTGACGGTCTTCTCGAAGTCCATCATCTTGGCCGCTATGTGGCCCTGGTCATGGTACAGCGACAACACCGCGTCGTAGCGACCCATCCGCGCCATGTGAAACACGCTGTCCGCCGGCACCGGTCCGCTCACGCGCATACCGCGGGCGCGCGCGGTCTCGATCGCCGGCTTGATTGCGTCGATCTCCTCGCGGCCGAACAGCCCGTCCTCCCCGCCGTGCGGATTGAGTGCGGCGACGGCGAGATGTGGCGTCGCAATACCGAGTTGGCGCAGCGCCTTCATCGCCTTCTCGATGCCACCGAGCGTGCGCTCGCGGGTGATCGACCGACACGCATCCATCAATGAAATGTGGCGGGTGAGGAAGAAGATCTTCAGGCCGCTGATGGTGAACATCGTCATTTCTTCACGCGCGCCGGTGTGTTCGGCGAACATCTCGGTGTGGCCGATGAACGGGATCTTGGCTGCCTTCAATGATTCCTTGTTGATCGGTGTGGTGGCAATTCCGGCGATCCGGTGTGCCATCGCCAGGTCGATCGAGGCGCGGATCGCGGCATAAGCGGCGTGGCCGCCCAGTGCCTGCACCTTGCCAATTTGCAGCGCGCCGGGATCAACCGTGCTCTGATGCATGACGTCGATCACGGCGTCACGATCGGTGATCGCCTCCGGCCCCTGGATCGAGTTCAGCGAAGCTGGCAGGCCACAGACCGTCAGCGCCCGCTGGAACACGCGCACATCGCCGATAAGAAAGCTGCGCGAGCACGCCCGCACCTCTGGCGCCATCAGTGCGCGGACCGCGATCTCCGGGCCGATGCCGGCCGGGTCGCCCATGGTTACCGCGAGGATCGGCCTGGTCTCGGTCATTACGGCGCCTCCTTCCGCTTGCCGGCGGATCATAGCACTATAGGGGCAGACAACGGCGGGAGGAAACGCATGCTTCGCATCTATGGTTCGGCCCGGTCCCGTGGCGTGCGCACGCTATGGATGGCGGCGGAACTGGGGCTGGACTACGAACATATGGATTACGCCCCGCGCTCGCCGGCGACGCGGACCCCGGAGTACCTGGCGCTGAACCCGAATGGCCGGGTGCCGACCATCAGTGATGACGGCTTCGTGCTGTCGGAATCGATGGCGATCAACCTGTATCTCGCAAAGAAGCACGGCAAGCTCTATCCGGCGGACGCGAAGAGCGAAGCGCTGGCCTGGCAGTGGTGCTTCTGGGAAACCGATCGGCTCGATCGGCAGCTCACGACTTACGCCAATAACAGTTTCGTGCTGCCGGAGGCGCAGCGGGATGCCGCTGCCGCCAAGGCGGCGTGGGATGAGATTGCGCCGGCGCTCGATGTGCTCGAGATAGCACTCGGGAAGGCGCAATGGCTGGCCGGCAGCGATTTCTCGGTGGCCGATCTCAACGTCGCCGCCGCGATGGTGCGTGCGCTGTCCTTCGATATTGGTAAATGGCCAAAGGTGAATGCGTGGCTACACCGCTGCTGGGACAGACCGGCGGGTCAGAAGGCATTGGCGATGCGGCAGTAGGGGCGCTTGCGAGGCTGGCTACGCGCCCAGGATTCGCGGGGGGTTCACGCACCGGCACCGAAGGCCGACGAGGCCGGTGCGTGAGGCGGCGTCGTACATGAGCGACTTCATACGGGCGAGAAGCTGTGGAATCTGAATTTTGGTAAGGTTGGGCGGATCATGGGATAACGGCGGTTCAGTTGGGGAATATTGTATCAACTCACCCGAAGTGACCCCGGAAGAAAGTCCATCTGGTGATCGCTAAAATCATCAGCGTGATGTCGATACCGGTTAGGGTTCTGAACTTTGGCGGCGGGATCGTCGGAGGAATTTGGCTTGCTGTGCTCGGCAAATGGGGTCTGCTCGGAATAGGCTTCGCTTCGCTGTTCGTCTCGTCATCCGGTCTGGGATTGGTGCTTGTTCCCGGCATGCTGTTTTCCACGCCGGGAGCTCTCGCATTGGAACGCGGAAAGTATTTCGTCGCCGTCCCTTGGCTGCTTTTGGGGAATTTATGGGCGTCCACTGTCATGGCGGCGTGGTGCATTGGGTGCTTTTACGTCGTTGGCAGTATACTACAGTGGCGACGACCCGACCGTGCCGTATCTACTCTGGGCCTATGGAATGGCCACAGGCCCTTGGACTTACATCGGCTGCGAGAGACCCCGACCGCAAGCGGCCCAACTATCGCAGCGTTCGGTGCCTGCATCGGTGCAATCGCGATCATGGGCCTCATTCTTGCGGGCGATCCATCCATAGTTGACGCCACCCATTGCCGTTTGCATCCCTATCCTGGCGGTCTTTGTCTTGCAAGCTTGGTTAACCATTAAAATGGTGAGACCCGCCAATCCAACTCCATTACGGTAAGTCGTGTGGCCTACGTGCTCCATAATTCTTTCGACGACCGC
Organism: uncultured Alphaproteobacteria bacterium; assembly: GCA_963758595.1. Classification (GTDB taxonomy): domain Bacteria; phylum Pseudomonadota; class Alphaproteobacteria; order Acetobacterales; family Acetobacteraceae; genus JAMXLO01. The sequence continues at coordinate 106,652 of CAVWWB010000009.1, read as the reverse complement.
AGAAGATGCTTAAATCGCCGGAGGCTTGCGAACCCCTACCTTTCGCACAAAGGGGAGGCCACGTAGTTCCCTGGATCAGCTTCCAGCGGTTGGGCCGACACTCAAAGCAGCATCGACCGCCTGCTGCCTCTGAGCATCCGTGATGATCACCCGATCAGGCGTCTTGCTCATGCGGTTGCTGACAAAACGGCATTGACTGTCGTCAAGGCCCCATACGAACCGGCGCGCCTGCTGAACAACGGCCTGATTGATATTCTTGACCACTTCGGTTTGGTCGGCTGAGGCGACGTGCTTTTCGTAAGCATCATCATGGGCCGCAATGAAGAGCATCTTCGGGCCAATCGGCAAAGCGATATACGCGTTCGTCGCATCAAGCCCGTGCTGCATGTCTAGCGGCCGGTCGGACGTAAGTAAGGATATCCTTGAGGCCACCAGCGATGCGCGGCTCCACCTCATGTCTGAGATGGTCGGTCCGACGCGCGGGTTGTCGATCATCTGCTGCAGCAGAAGCAAAGCCGCTTTATACGGCGCTGCTAGTTCCGTTCGCGCCACGAATTCCTCGAACGTTGGCGGATCGCCCACATATCGCACCTTGTCGTAGTTGACCCGCATATTTTCCAAGGTCGCATCCCACACGCTGACCATCTGGCTCTTGATGGTCGAAACCAACTCCGGATTGCGAAATAGGAGGGACAAGATAAACCGGGTCCAGGCGCTACGCGTTTTGCCATCCCACGGCGCACTATCGCCGCGGATCAGTTTTTGGAGCGCATAATTCGCTTGCGTGTCCACCATGGACATGAATTGACGTTCTACCGCCTGCGCTATCGGGTCGGGCACACCGTCGATGCGATAAAGATCGAGCTTATAGCCGGTGCCATCAGGGAATTTGCGCCGCGTAGCGATCTTGCCTGGCCGCACCCGCTGATCTCGCACACGCGCCGATCCGGACCCGCCCACTGCTTAAGATAGAAGACGGGGACGTAATGATGCTTGCGCGGCTCGCTCATGAAAGGGAGTTCGTCGGATTGATGGGCCGGCCCTTAATCCTTGTTGATACTAGGCCCTGTGGACAAACCGTAGTTTTGCGGTGTTCAGTGATTCACTGAACAGGCGCGGGCAACAAAAAAATCTGGGGCTGTCGCGAGGCTTTGCGAAAAGAATCGAGACGGTCCCGCTCGGATTAGCCTTCTGCCGATCGTCACGCGGCAATTCCCCGACGCGGTGTGAATGTGATTCGAGGCTGACCTCTGTGTTGGAGGTTGGCAGTGATCCGAGGCCTGATGACGGACCAGGAATGGGGAATCTTCGCGCCTTTCCTGGCGAGCCCCTCGCCGCTCGGCGGTCGCCCGCCGAAGCACCATCGCAAGGTGCTGGACGGGGTGTTTTGGATCAGCCGCACCGGCGCTCCGTGGCGCGACCTGCCGGAGATGTTGGGCAACTGGAACTCGGTGCACAAGCAGTTCCGTCGCTGGTGTCTCTCTGGCGTTTGGGACGTGCTTTTGCAGGCATTGGCGGACAGCGGCGGCGATGCCGACGTGTTGCAGATGATCGACAGCACCACGGTCCGGGCGCATCGCTGCGCTGCCGGCGAAAAGGGGGGACGCAGAACCAGGCACTTGGCCGCTCGCGCGGCGGGTTCACCACCAAGATCCACCTCCGTTGCAACGCGGAAGGCCTTGCCATCGGCGCGGTGCTGAGCGAGGGCGAGGCCCATGACGTCACGGCCTATGACGGGCTGATGGAGCAACGCGACAGCGACCCCGGTGTCATGCTCGCGGACAAGGGCTATGACAGCGACGCGATCCGCCAAAACCTTCACGATCGTGGTGCCGCACCCGAGATCCCGACCAAGCGGAACCGCAAGGTGCAGTATCTGGTCACCAGGCCGCTGTATGCCCTGCGCTCACGCATCGAATGCTTCATCGGTCATCTCAAGGAGCAACGGCGCATCGCCACCCGATATGACAAAACCGCAAGTAGCTTCCTGGGCTTTGTCTTGCTCGGATGCGCTCGCATCTGGATCAGGTTTGTCCACAGGGCCTAGCACTACTTTGGCAGAAATTGTGAGGCATCGGGGGATTCCCAAATCGGCGGATCGATGATTCGTGGCTGATCGGCTTTTGGAGAGCCGATCATGGCGGAAGGTATGTCGGACTGGCACAACGAGCTTGCACGCTGGCTCGAGCCGTTCCTGACGTCGTCTGGGCCACAAGGCGCGACGACGGATGTGCCCGCTCTACGTCTCGGGCCTGATCGGACCTGGCGAGCGGAAGAGTGTTCAGCCGATGGCGGCGCGCTTGGCTCCTGGCGAGTACGATCAGCTGCACCATTTCGTGGCAGCCGGTGTCTGGGATGCGGCACCGTTGGAAGCGGAACTGCTTGGTCCAGGCGAACCGGCTTGTCGGAGGCCCAGATGCCGTGTTGGTACATCGACGACACGGCGCTGCCGAAGAAGGGCAGCCAATCCGTTGGCGTGGCCGCGCAATATGCCTCGGCGCTGGGCAAGACCGCCAACTGCCAGACGCTCGTCTCGACTACGCTCGCGCGCGGCGAAGTACCGGTCATGGTGGGACTGCGGCTGTTCCTGCCGGACAGCTGGACGATCGATCCGGCTCGTATGGCGCGGGCGCAAGTTCCAGACGGAGCGGCAAACGTTCCGCAGTAAGCCTGAGATCGCCATCGAGGAAGTGGATCGGGTCAGAGCCGCCGGCGTGCGCTTCGGATGCGTGTTGGCTGATGCCGGCTATGGCCTGAGCGCACCATTCCGGCACGCGCTCAGTGAACGCGGTCTGCACTGGGCGGTCGGCATCCCACGCCATCAGAAGGTCTATCCGGCCGATGTAGCGTTGATCTTTCCCGGTTGCTGGCCGCGGTCGGCCGCGACAGCGCCCCATCCCTGACAACAAGTCGATCGCGGCGGAGGACGATGCTGGCAGGCGCAGACTGGCGCACGGTCACCTGGCGCCGCGGCACGAAAGGCCGTCTGTCGGCCCGCTTCGCTGCTGTGCGTGTGCGCGTCGCTGACGGGCCGACCCAGCGCATTCGCGACATGGGGAACCAGCACATGCCGGGCGACGAGGCCTGGTTGATCGGCGAACGTCGCGCCAGTGGCGAACGCAAATACTATCTCTCCAACCTGCCAACGGACACGCCGATCAAGGCACTCGCCAGCACCATCAAGGCGCGCTGGATTTGCGAGCAGGCCCATCAGCAACTCAAGGAAGAACTTGGGCTCGATCACTTCGAAGGGCGATCCTGGCATGGGCTTCACCGTCATGCCCTCATGACAATGATCGCCTACGGCTTCCTTCAACATCGCCGCCTCACTGCCGCGAGGCGGGAAAAAAAGAATCAACGGACCACCGCCCCAGCCAAGCTTGCCAGCAGTACGTCACGCCATCACTGCTCATATCATCCGCTGCATCACGCATCGGCGATGCCCGCACTGCCGGAAATGGTTCAGTTCGGCGTAGCGTGCATGCACATTCTGCCAAAGTAGTGCTAGCTTCGATATACCGCATCCGCTTCAGTGCGATACACAACGTCATGCTCTCAACCTCGAAATTGTCGATCTGCCGACATTGTAGCTTTTCGCAGTTCCTTGAGCGTGTCCCCTTTCGCCCGACGCCGCCGTGCTTCCTTCTGCTGCTGCTGCATGAGCTTCGGCTGGCAGCCACCGCGCGCATTGCGGCGCAGATCAGGCTAAGCCGTTTCACTAGGCGTCGAAAATAAGACCTTCGACTGGATCAATCACGGGTGCCATATGTCAGTTGATTGGCGAGCAAACACAGCCTCTTCGATACGCGGCCGACCGGGCGTAGCGGCATCAGTCGAATTCCGGGGAAGAGAACGGGGTAGCTACATTTGCGCCGCAAGGGGTCTGCTGACAATGATTGGATGCGACCGCGCCTTGAGGGGAAGAACTGAAGCGGACGCCTGGCTCCGCGTCGTTGGCAGCAACGACTGGTTTCATCTGCATAGCACCTGTCGCACTGCGTAGACACAAAGGTGGTGACGCTTGTAGCGATGGCTGGGCTCGCCTAGTGCTGGCGCTCACCGGCTGACAGGCCGACGATAATCCAATGGCGTTCGTGGAACGACCGAGCAAGGAGTTGCATATGGCGTCGAAAATCGAGCGGTTTCAGCCCGAGGGGATGAACGTTCGGATGTCTGCCGGCCAGCCGTCCTATTCACATGTCGTCACCGTCAGCGGTAGCGGCAAGCTCGTGTTCACCGCCGGTCAGTTGGCGCGCGACATCGACGGGAATTGCGTGGGCAAGGGCGACATGCGTGCGCAGATGGAACAGACATTCCAGAACCTCGACCGATGCCTCAAGGCCGCCGGCGCGACATGGGCGGATGTCGTCAAGACCAACACTTATGTCACCGACTTCGATGAGTTTCAGAAATGCGCGGATATCCGCATGCGCTATCTGGGGGTGGCCACGCCGACCAGCACGACGGTGGGCGTTACCCGTCTCGCCGGCCCGAATTTCATGATCGAGATCGAGGCGGTCGCCGTCGTCAGTTCCCCCGACTGAGCAGCTGTCTGCCGCGATGCGAATCTGTATCTTCGGGGCCGGTTCGGTGGGCGGCTATCTTGCCGGCTACCTCGCGCATGGCGGGGCGGAGGTCTCGGTGATCGCGCGCGGCGCGCGTCTTGCGGCCATTCGCGCCAATGGTCTGACTGTCGGAACACCCGAGCGCACGATCACCGTCCGCCTGCGCGCCAGCGACAATCCCGCGGACCTTGGCACGCAGGATGCAGTCATTGTGACGGTGAAGGCGCCCGCACTCCCTGCGGTTGCCGCCAGCATCGCGCCGCTGCTGCATGCCGAAACGCCGGTCGCGTTCGTGATGAACGGCATCCCTTGGTGGTATTTCCATGCCCATGGCGGAGGTTTCGAGGGGCGCCGGCTGCCGCGTCTCGACCCGAACGACGGAATGTGGCGTGCCGTCGGGCCGCAGAGAGCCATCGGCGGCGTATTCTGGCCGGCCTGTTCAGTCCCCGCTCCGGGCGTCGTGCGCCTGCTGACAGGTGCCGGTCGGGGCACTGCCTTCGGCGAACCCGACGGCGCCCTGACCCCGCGCCTCGAAGCGCTCGCCGCGGCGTTTCGTGCCGCAGATCTGCCGGTAACGCTTGCAGCCAATATCCGCGAGCTGATCTGGCAGAAGCTGACATTCAATCTCAGCGCTGGCCCGATGTGCGTGCTGAGGCAATCGCCGGTGAAAGCAACGCATGAGGAGTCGGCGTTGATCGACTGCTCGCGCCGCATGCTGGCCGAGGCTCAGGCGATCGCGCTGGCGATGGGCTACCGGCTGGATATCGATGCGGAGCGCGTCGTGGCCACCAACACGCAGCTTGCGCACCGGCCTTCGATTCTTCAGGACCTCGAGGCTCGGCGTCCGATGGAAATCGACGCGCTCTATACGGTGCCGCTGGAAATGGCGCGCCTGATGAACGTGCCGACGCCGACACTCGATCTGATGGTGGCGATGATCAGGCTGAAAGCGCAGGCAATGGGCCTGTATCGAGCATGAGCTACTCCGGCTGTGCGGCGACCCCGATCAGCCAGGCACGGGCATCGGTCGCCGACCACCAGCTCACCACCAGATGGGGAGCGTGGGCGGCGATGCGCAGCGCCTGCTCGGCGTCGCTCTCGACGAAGTGCGTACAGCCCCAGCGGGTCGCCGCCTCTGCCTTGTAGCGGGCGACGGCATCCGGAGTGTGGGGTATCTGAGACGGTCGGCATTCCAGGGGCAGCGCTCCGTGGCCCCAGCGCGCCAGCCAGGTCAGTGTGCGCTCGCGATCGTCGTCACCCCGGCCGGTGATCACCACGGCACGGTCCGGCGCAAAGAATGGCAGCCCGGGAAACGGATCCAGCGCATGCCGCTGGAGTAGCGCCTCCGCCATGCCCTGCTGATAGATCGCATCCGGGACGTCGGGCAGGAATACGCCATCGAGATCGAGGCCATAGAACGGCAACTCGGTCGCGCGATCCGGGCCGGCGCCGGTTGCACGCAAAGCGCGGCCGGCCGGCGTCGCCTCCCCACGTTCCCACGGGAAGCGCCACAGCGTGCGCATGGGGTGCGACAGGTCGGGGATGTAGGTGGTGACCTCCGGGTCGTGCACCACCGCCAGCGTTAGGCAATCGCGCGCTTCATCCAGCAGCGCCGCCCGTACCGCCTGCATGGTGCGGCCAGAACTGCAGCCGTCGTCCACCAGCAGGATCCGGCCACGGCCGGCCGGTGGCGCGCCGATCCAGGTCGCTCTGCCGCTGGCGCGGTCGAAGCCGATCATCGCCAATGGCAGTGCCAGGATGCCCGCGGCCATTGTGGCCGGCACCAACCCGCCCCGGGCGATGCCAACCACGGAGTCTGGCTGCCACTGCGCGGCACGGTCCAGCAGCGCGGCAATCATCCGCTCGGTCTGGTCGTAGCCAAGGAACACCGGCATTTGCGCGGCATTCAGCCCTTTCCAGTCGCGTGGCATTTGCCTGTTCTTGCGCCTTGTCAAACGGGTCGGTTTGCAGTAGTTATGCAGGCGTTACCGAAATTAACCTCTGGCGCGCCCAACGGGACGCGCCCTTTCTTTTCCGGCCACCTCCTTTCCTGCGGCAATGCGGTCTGGCCGAGCACCCAGCCCTCCCATTGGCGTATCCATGGATCTGGTGGTGCCGTGTCCGGCCGGTTACCGATCAGCACGTTCAGCACACAAAGCACTCCAAGCACACAGTCGAACCGGTCCTCGCCGGCCGCATCGGCGCCAAAGCCGTCGAGCGCGACGCGCCGCAACTCCGGGTTCGCTGTCACGGCGAGGCGGCGCATCGCCTCGAGCAGCGGTTCCGCTACGGCCGCCCGGTCGGCTTGCCGGCGCTTGCTGCCTGCAGCCTGATGCCGAGATGCCGTAGCGCCTCGGCGGGATAGGTCTCGGCCAGCGCAATCGCGCCGGGCACCAGCAGCTCGCGATAGGAGCCGGCAAACGGCCACAACCGGATGTCGTGCAACGGGGGCAACAGCAAATGCTGCCATCCGGCGATCGCGGCCTTGCCCGACTGGTTCGCGCCCAAGGTCCAGAACAGCGGGGCACCGGCCGGGCGTTCGGCGGTCGCGCGGTCGCAGGCGCGCGACAGGTCGGCGGCGCCCTCGAGACCCAGCGCTATCGCATGTGCCACCCGTGTCATCCCGCGCACACCACGCGCCGGATAGAACGGTCGCCCCGGACTGACGTCGGTCAAAGTGGCGCAGACCTGGAAGAAATCGGGGCGTGTCGAGCTGGTGGACAGGAAATGCAGAAAGTCCCGCTGTGGCAGCGTGGCCGCGTAGGCGCGCGGCAGACCGATCGGCAAATCGACACCGAGCGCCACGGCGCCACCGGCCGCCGCGTGCCGCAGTCGGGCAAGAAAGGTCGCGACCTCGCCGACCGGTGCCGGTGCGGCGAGACGCCATGTGTCGCCATCGCGCCGCGCGATCGCGACCCAGCGTTTGCGCGGATCCACGCTCCAATCGGCATGCGCGACGATGGTGGCGCTATGCTGGTGCAACGACATCGGAGGGCACGCCATGCATCAGACCTCCGGCGATTCTGCCTCCGGTCATCACGCTATAGCGGCTTTTGGGCACGCTCCAGCAGTCGGGCGAACAGGCCCGGTTTCTTCGCCGCCTTGGGCGTTGCTGTCTTTTGCTTCGCCTGCGCTTCGGCCTGCTGCTGACGCTCCTTGCTGCTAAGCCACTTCTCCAGGCTCATGCCTGCCTTGGCGGCGCGCTTGGCTTCATAGGCTCGCTGGCCTTCGCTCAGGGTCTTCGATGTCTTCAAGGTCATACCTCGGTGGCAGGCCTGCTTTTCGCAGGGGAGCCACCGGCATTCAAGAGCTTGGCGCCCACTTGTGTCTGCTGTCAGTATGGCAACAGACCATCTCGAGGACGCAATGCCCTTTCTGACGGAACCCGAACCCGAGCGCGGCGCGTTGCGGCCGGTGATGCCGGGCATCTCCCGCATCGTCGCCGCCAATCCCGGGCCGATGACGTATCACGGCACCAACACGTATCTAATTGAAACATCCGATGGGTTGGCTGTGCTGGATCCAGGGCCGGAGGGCCATCCGGAACATGTCGAGGCAATCCTGCGGGCGGCTGGCCCGAATATCAGCCTGATCCTGGTCAGTCATACCCATCACGATCATATCGGCGCGGTCCCGGCACTGAAGCAGGCGACCGGCGCGCCCACGGTCGGTTTTCGCGTCAGCGGCGATGACAGCTTTAACGCCGATATCAAGCTGGCCGACGGCGACCGCATCGCCGGGATGACGGCGATCCATACGCCTGGCCACGCCCTGGATCATCTATGCTTCGCGCTGCCGTCCAGTGACGGTACCGAGGTCCTGTTCAGTGCCGATCATGTCATGTCGTGGTCCACCAGCGTGGTCAGTCCGCCTGGTGGCGACATGCAGGACTACTTCGCCAGTCTCCGGCTGCTGATGCAGCGTACCGATGAGGTGTTCCTGCCAGGGCACGGACCGCCGCTGCAGGACCCGCGTAAGCTGGTACGTGAGATGCTGACGCACCGCATGATGCGGGAGCAGGCGATTCAACGGAAGCTCGCGCAAGGCCCGGCGGGCACCCACGTGCTGATGGACACTCTGTACTCGCAGGTGCACCCGCGGCTGCGCCGGGCTGCGGAGCGCAATGTTCTCGCTCATCTCTTGAAGTTGGAAGCGGAAGGCAAGGTGCACCGGGACGGCGAGATGTGGCGGGCGCGGCGTAGGGCGCGGATCGCTTGGGACAGTGCCTGGCAGAATTGCTTGCAGCTTCTGAAACTCGCAGGGGGGGGGGTGGTTTTGGGTTTGGAGAGGGGAGAGGGGGGCCGGGAGGTTTGTGTGAAGGAGAAGGGGATGAAAAGGAAAAAGAGCACACGCTTATAGGGGGTTTTGTAGTGCATCGACCGTCTATCAGGTTGTAGGTATATAATCATCAGAAGCTTGTCGCTGCTTATGGACCGGGCGCCGCTATTCCATCCGCCAGCCTCGGTCGTGCAGCATGACCGGCGTGTGCATCTGCGAGCTGCGCTCCGCCTCATCCATTTCAAGCCACAGCCGCAGCCGTTCCAGAACGCGTCGCGTCGGCATGGCGAGATCGAGCGCAAGGGCTTCGTGCATCGAGTAAAAGCGCAGACCGTCCAGTTCGCCGTCCCCTCCCAGAGTGCCACTGACATGCTGCGCATCCACGGCGAAGAACCGCGCGTTGAAGCGGATCGGACTGGACGGCGGCGTGACGGCGCGTGCCAGCAGATGCAGCACGTCGAGCCGTGGCGGATGACCTAGCGTGAGGCCGGTCTCCTCCTGCAGTTCGCGTGCAGCGGCGATGCCCAGCCCGTGTGCGAGTCGCGCGTTGGCGCTCTTGCGCAGCAAATGCTCGGTATGCGCTGATAACGGCGCGGCGCATGGTGCGTCGAGGTCGGCGCGATCCACGGCCCCGCCGGGAAACACCAGCCGGTTCGGCATGAACCGGTGCTTGGCGCCGCGCATGCCCATCAGCATCGAAAGTCCTCGCCTTCGCAGCGATAGACCACCAGGCTGGCAGCGTGTCGCGGGCGCACCGCCCGAGGTCGGGGCGGCGTCTGCTGATCGATCAGAGGCGCGTGGCGGGCGTGGTCTTCAGGCAAGGTCGAAGCCTCGCGTCTTGAGGTAGGCGGCGAACCCGAACCGCTCCGGCACCGAGAGCTGGCGTGCGACGTTCTCGCTCCAGCCGACGCCCTCGCGCGATGGATAGACATCGTTGTTCTTCAGGCTCCCCGGGGCCACAGGCTCGCGCGCCCGGCGTCGTTCGTCGTATCTGCCCACCTCATCCGGCATGGCGCCATCGTCGTAGCGTTCGCGATGCACCACCACCGATGGCGGCAGCCGCATCGAAACGGGACGCCGAAACACCGGCCAGCCGACGGTCAGGCCGGAGACCGGATACACGCCCGGCGGCAATCCGAGCAGCGGCGTGACACGCTCGATGTGGCTGCGCACGTAACTGATCGGGCAGGTGCCCAATCCAACCGCCTCGGCGGCGGCCATGAACATCGCCATCGCCAGCGAACAGTCGACCGCGGTATTGAGGAAAGTATCGAGATTGTTGTTGGCGTGCGGCATGCCGTGCCGTTCGCACAGCCGCTGGTTTCGACGCATATCGCCGCACCAGATCAGGAACACCGGCGCGGTGGCGATCCAGTCCATCGTGCCGATCCAATCGGCGATCTGCTTGATGCGCGCCGCGTCGCGCATGACCACGACCGAGTACTGTTGCAGATCGGACTTGGTTGGCGCCGACTGCGCCGCGGCAAGCAACGCATCGAGCAGCGGATCGGGGATCGGCTGATCGGTGTAACGCCGGGTCACCCGCCGGTCGAGCAGCGGCGCTACTTCGGCCGGCACCTTCACGTCCGGCAGGTCGATCCCGAAGCGTGCCCGCAACAACGCCGCCCCATCGGCCCGCCTCTCGTCGGCCATCATGCACCTCTCAATAGCGCTTCGCACACTTGCCGGAATGCGGCGCCCGCGCAAGGCTGCGGGCATCACCGAGGAGACGTCCATGTCGGCACCGTACGCAACGCATCGCGCGCAGATCAAAGCCATCCTGCTTGCCTGGGGAATGCCGGAGGACAACGCTGAAACCACCGCTGATATCCTCTCCTGGGCCGATCTGCACGGCGTGGACAGCCATGGCATGTCGATGCTGCCGGGCTACGACCGGATGCGGCGCAACGGTCGGGCGAAAATGGACGCGCGCCCGAGCATCGTGAAGCAGACGCCGATCTCCGCTTTGATCGATGGCGGCGGCGGTTTGGGACACGTGCCGGCGCACTTCGCCATGCAGGTGGCGATCGACAAGGCGAAGGCGTCGGGTATGGCCATCGCCGCGGTGCGCAACTCGGCGCATTTCGGCGCGACCGGCTACTACACCCTGATGGCGGCCAGAGAGGGATTGATCGGCATGGGCTGCACGTCGGCCTCCGGCATCCAGGTGGCGCCGACCTTCGGCAAGGAGGCGAAACTCGGCACCGACCCCTGGTCGTTCGCAGCGCCTTCCGGCGCTGACCGCCCATTTCTGCTCGACATGGCGACAACCACTGTTGCGGCGGGGCGCATTCGCAACAAGGCGAACGAGGGCCTGCCGTGCCCGCCTGGCTGGGTGCTGAACAAGGATGGGCTGCCCAGTACCGATCCGCTGGAGGCGCGAGAGAAGGGTGGTTTTCTTACCTCGCTTGGCGGATCACCGGAGAACTCCAGCTACAAGGGCTACGGGCTGGCGGCCATGGTGAACATCCTGGCGTCCTGCCTGTCGGGTGCCACGCTGGTCACCGACGCGCAGCACACGAAGAAGTCGCAGGGCATGGACATCGGCCACTTCTTCATGGCGATCAATCCGACGCTGTTCCGCGAGGCGGATGAGTTTCAGAGCGACGTGGCGCAGTTCTGCAATGATCTACGCGCGACCAGGCCGGTTGACCCGGCGCAGCCGGTGATGGTCGCCGGCGATCCACAGTGGAACAACGCAGCGAAGCGTATGGCCGAGGGTATTCCGGTGGGACCCGGGCTGCTAAATCAAGTCAGGCAGATTGCACAGGCTTCCGCCGCGGCTTGGTTACTCGACTGAAACACGCAGCGCGTCGTCTACACCAGCCTTGATGGAACGGAACGGTGCTTCCGATGATGCGGTGATCGCACCTGTAGTTGCGTGACGCCCACGACAGAGATTGCGCGATACATATTGCTCGCGATTGCGCAGCGTGACAGGCTATCAGCAAGCGACAGCAAACCAACACTGTCGCGCGTCGGAAGGAAGCGCAAGCAATGAGCACCGCCGCATCAACGGTGACATCGCCAGGAGACATCGCTGCTCGAGCCGCAACCGCTGCCGAAAAGCTGACAGCCCGACTCGACCGTTTGCCGATGACCAGAAGCATGTGGGTGATGGCGGTTTTGTTGAGCTTCGGCGGCCTTTTCGATGGCTATGCCATCGGGCTGATCGGCGCACTAGGACCGGGTCTGCTGAAGTCAGGAATTTTCACCGCGACTACGGTAAGCCTCTTCGGCCTCTCTGGCCTGGCGAGTTTCGTCGCCGCACTGTTCACTGGGCTTCTGGTCGCCGCGCTCTTTGTCTCTTATGTGGCGGATCGCTTCGGACGCCGCGCCATCTTCGCCTATTCGCTGCTGTGGTTCGGCATAGCGAACATCATCATGGGCTTCCAGACGACTGCGGACGGGGTGAACCTTTGGCGGTTCATCAGCGCACTCGGCATCGGCGTCGAACTCGTCACCGTCGATGCCTATCTCTCTGAACTGGTCCCCAAGCGGGTCCGCGGTACGACGTTCGCCTTTCTGCAGGCGATGAGCGCTATTGCCTTTCTTATCGCCTATTTCCTTTCCTGGCAGCTCATTCCGAATGCGCCGTTCGGTTACGATGGTTGGCGATGGGTGGCGTGGATCGGCTCGGTTGCCGCGATTGTCATCTGGTGGATCCGGCTTGGTCTGCCGGAAAGCCCGCGCTGGCTGGCACAGCAGGGCCGGATCGCCGAGGCCGAGAACGTAATGGCAAGGATCGAGGCACGTGCGGAAGCCGAATCCGGGCGCCCGCTGCCGACCCCGGAACCGCCTCAATATCAGGATCCGCGCAAGGGCAGCATCTGGGAAATCTTCGGACCGCGTTACCTGAAGCGAACGATCATGCTAATTCTATTTAACTTCTTCCAGACTGTCGGGTTCTATGGCTTCGTTGCCTGGACGCCGACCCTTCTTATCGCCAAGGGCATTCGGATCACTGAAAGCCTTGAGTACAGCACGATCATCAACATTGCCGCCGTGGCGTTTCCGCTTCTGATCATGAGGTTCGCCGATAATCTGGAGCGGAAGTGGCACGCATGCGGATCGTGCCTCGCGATAGCGATCTTCGGGATCTGGTTCGCGAGCGTCACGTCGCCCAGTGCGCTGATCCTGCTCGGTGCATGTCTGGCAATGTCAACCCAGTGGCTTTCTTACGCGCTGCACAATTACCAGTCGGAACTCTATCCGACCCGCATCCGTGCGCGTGGCATCGGATTCTGTGTATTCGTGGAGCCGTCTGAGCGGCATCCTCACGCCATTCTTTGTCGCATTCTTCTTGCGAAACTTCGGCCCGACCGGCGTATTCGCCTTCGTCGCAGTGTGTATGGCAATCGTCATTCTCTCGGTCGCTGCTCTGGGGCCGCGCACGAAGAGGCTGCAGCTGGAGGCAATCGCCCACTGACAGGCGATTGCCCCTGTCACCCAACTTTACACCACGAGTGCCGCGCGCTCGCTCGCAGCGCGCGCCCACGCCGCGTCCATGTCCTCGTCGAACAGCTCGGTGAGCTTCTTCATCATCGTACCGCCGAGTTCCTCGGCATCCACGATGGTGACGGCACGGCGGTAGTAGCGTGTGACGTCGTGGCCGATGCCGATTGCGATCAACTCCACCTGCTCGCGGTGCTCAATGTCCCGGATCACCTCGCGCAGGTGCTTCTCCAGGTAGTTGCCTGGGTTCACCGACAGCGTCGAATCATCCACCGGCGCGCCGTCGCTGATCACCATCAGGATGCGGCGATGTTCCGATCGCACCAGCAGACGGCGATAGGCCCATAGCAGCGCCTCGCCATCGATGTTCTCCTTCAACAGTCCCTCGCGCAGCATCAGCCCGAGGTTCTTGCGCGCGCGACGCCACGGCGAATCTGCCGACTTGTAGATGATGTGGCGCAGGTCATTCAGCCGGCCGGGATTGCGAGGCTTGCCCTCTTGCACCCATTTTTCCCGGCTCTGGCCGCCCTTCCATGCGCGCGTGGTGAAGCCCAGGACCTCGACCTTCACCGCGCAGCGTTCCAGCGTGCGCGCCAGGATGTCGCCGCACATCGCCGCGACAGTGATCGGCCGCCCGCGCATGGATCCCGAGTTGTCGATCAGCAGCGTCACCACCGTGTCGCGGAACTCCATATCGAGCTCGCGCTTGTAGGACAGCGCCTGCAGTGGGTTCACCACCACGCGCGACAGCCGGCCCGCGTCCAGCAGACCTTCGTCGAGGTCGAATTCCCAGGCGCGCGTCTGCTGCGCGAGCAGACGGCGTTGCAGCCGGTTCGCCAGCTTCGAAATCACCCCTTGCAGATGCTGCAACTGCTGATCCAGTTGCTGCCGAAGTCGGGTCAGCTCATCGGGATCGCACAGCTCTTCGGCGTCGATCTCTTCGTCGTAAAGGCGCGTAAAGGCGCGATACACTGCCTCATTGTCAGGGTTCGGCCGCTCACGCCGAGGCTGCGGGCCACCCGGGCGATCGTCGCCTTCCGCCACCGCGGCTTCCTCGTCCGACTCACTGCCTTCGTCGTCTGCGGCGTCACCCTCCATCTCCTCGGGATTGGCACCGAGCATGCTGTCCTGCTCGGACTCGCTCTGGCCGGAACCGTCCTGCTGTTCGTCTTGTTCGCCGGACTGCTCGCCGCCTTCCTCGCCTTCCTCGGTCTGGTCCTCGGGCTCGGCGTCGCTTTCCGCTTCGGCAAGGTCGAGCGCCGACAAGAGCTTGCGGGCCGCCCGCGCATAGGCGTTCTGGTCATCCTGCACGCGGTTCATCTCGGCCAACGCGGCGTCAGCCGTCTCACCCAGGCTATCGCGCCACATACCCAGAATGCGGCGTGCCGCATCGGGCGACTTCTCGCCCGACATCTGCTCGCGGGCCAGCAAACTCAGTGCCGCCTGGACCGGCAACTGGTCCTTGCGTGTCATGCGGTCGTAGCCTTCGGCCTCGCATTCTTCCGAAAGCTTCGATTGCAGGTTGGCTGCCACGCCGGCCATGTGGCGTGAGCCAACCACTTCGACGCGCACCTGTTCGAGCGCATCGTACACGTCCTTGGCCTCGCGCCGTGCCGGCATCCGCTGCGCGTGTACCGTGTCGTCGTGATAACGTAGGCGCAGCGCAATGGCATCCGATTGACCACGCAGCCGAGCCATCTCCTGCGGCGGCAGTGCCCGTGTCGGCAATGGCAGACGCGCGCGCTTGCCCGAGAGACCGGAGGGACCTGGCTGGAAAGCGACCTGCACGTCCGGCACTTCCGCGATCGCGCGTAGCACGCCGGAGGTCGCGCGTTTGAATTCTTCTGCTCGTGTGTTGTCCTTGTTCGTGCCGCTCATCGTCTACCCACCGCTGTCATTGCGAGCGATGCGAACTCGCAATGCGTTGCGCCTCGGATCGAGCTTGCCTCGTCGTGACGCTCCTCCGAATCACACCCTGGATCAATTGAACTTCCGCGTGGTGAAGCCGCCCGTCGGGATCTCCTCGTTGAAGCAACGCTGGTAGTACTCGCCCACCGTGGCCCGTTCGGCCTCGTCGCATTTGTTGAGGAATGTCGTCCGGAACGCGAACCCGACATCGCCGAAGATGCGGGCGTTCTCCGCCCAGGTAATGACCGTCCGGGGCGACATTACGGTGGAGATATCGCCATTGATGAACCCGGCGCGTGTGAGATCAGCGAGAGCGACCATCGCCTCGATCCGCTTCTTCATGGTCGCATCCTTCGGATCGGCGCCAAGCTTTGCCAGCACGATCGATGTCTCCATCGCATGCGGCAGGTAGTTCAACGTGGCGACGATGTTCCAGCGGTCCATCTGGCCCTGGTTGATCTGCTGCGTGCCGTGATAAAGGCCGGTGGTATCGCCGAGCCCCACCGTGTTGGCGGTGGAGAACAGCCGGAACGACGGATGCGGCCGGATCACCCGATTTTGGTCCAGCAGCGTCAGCTTGCCCTCGACCTCCAGCACGCGCTGGATCACGAACATCACGTCCGGCCGGCCGGCATCGTATTCATCGAATACCAGCGCGCAGGCGTGTTGCAGAGCCCACGGCAGAATCCCCTCGCGGAACTCGGTCACCTGTTTGCCGTCGCGCAACACGATCGCGTCCTTGCCGATCAGGTCGATGCGGCTGATGTGGCTGTCGAGATTGACACGGATGCACGGCCAGTTCAGGCGGGCCGATACCTGCTCGATGTGCGTGGACTTCCCGGTGCCGTGGTAGCCCTGGATCATGGTACGACGGTTGAAGGCGAAGCCTGCCAGAATTGCCAATGTCGTCTCGCGGTCGAACTTATAGGCCGTATCGATATCGGGCACATGCTCGGTGCGCACCGAAAACGCCGGTACGACCATGTCGGTGTCGACATCGAACGCCTCGCGCGCCGAAACCGTGGTGTCAGGCAGGTCTATCGCGGAGGTCGGGCGAATTTCGGCCAGAGTGGCAACCTTGTTCATCGGCTGGTCGGTTCCTGTTTGGATCGTTGAAAAGTCTAACTGCGGCACACGCAGGCGCAAGAGCGCCCGGGCTAACTGGCTGCCGCCACACTCGGCGCTGGCATCAGGCGCGCTCGAAGTGCCGCGTAGGCCAGGTTTATGGTCTTAAGTCGCTCCTCGGCGTCGCGGTTGCCGCCGTTAGCGTCAGGGTGATGGCGCTTGGCCAGTTCCTTATATCGGGTCTTCACCGCATCCAGGGTCGTAGGCCAGCTGAGCCCCAAAGTTGCGAGCGGTTCCCGCAGTTCGGGCGGCGTCTGTTGCGGCGACCTGGACGCTCCACGTTTTACGCGACCGGCGGCGAGAAGATGCAGCGGATCCCGCAACAGCTCCTCATCCCACGCGGCAGCGCGGCCGAGGCGGCCCAGCGGCCAGGACGGGCGCTGCCAGGCCGTATCAGAACGGAGCTGCGCCTCGATCTCGCCCGGCGACATTCCCTTGTAGTAGTCCCAGGTCGAATTATAGGCCCGGACGTGTTCCAGGCAGAACCACCAGGTACTCCTTCAGGTTCCGCCGTGACTTCGGCGCGCGATACGCACCGAGTTCCTCGCAGCCGGGCATATCGCACGGCCGACCGGCCGGCGCGGCCGGGTCGGGAGCATAGGCCTTCGTCCTGGGGACACGTCGGCTCATGGTGCCCTTATGGGCAGCTTGCTGGGCGCTTGGCAACTGGGTCTTGGCGCTGTTGGGAGAACGCCCGATATGTCGGCAATGCAATCCCGCGCCGCAAGGCTTGAGACCGTACTGACCCACGCTTTTTCCCCGGTGCTGCTGCGTGTGGAGGACGATAGTGCGAGGCATGCCGGACATGCCGGCGCCCGCCCAAGTGGCGAGACGCATTACAACGTACTACTCGTTTCCGAGGCGTTTCGCGGCATGGCCCGCGTTGCCCGGTCTCGGGCGATCCATGCGGCTCTGGCGGCTGAGTTTGCCGATGGGATGCACGCGCTGTCATTGACCTTGCGGACACCGGAAGAGGCGGCAATCGGGGCAACCCGAGAAAAATCTTCTGGTTAGCCTCCGCCTGGGTCGCCTTCCAGCAATAATCTGCTAAGCCTGCACTCTAACTGGGTGCAAGGATTCAAGCCGATGGCTGCCGAGAAGGAGATGGACCGGATCGACCGCGAGATCCTGCGCCTTCTCGCCGCAAATGCCTCGCTCTCGCTCGCCGAAGTTGCCGATCGGGTCGGACTGACCTCCACGCCCTGCTGGAAGCGCATCCGCCGCCTCGAGCAGGAAGGTGTGATCCGCGGCCGTGTGGCGACCATTGATCCGGCAAAGGTCGGGCTGCCGGTATCCGTGTTTGTCGCCGTGGAAACCTCGGACCATTCCAGCGTGTGGCTGGAGCGCTTTGCGGATGTGGTGCGCTCGATGCCGGAAATCGTCGATGCGTGGCGAATGAGCGGCGATGTCGACTACCTGATGCACGTCGTGGTGCCGGATATCGCTGCTTACGACGACTTCTACCGCCGGCTGATCGCTGCGGTACCGCTGCGCAACGTTACCAGCCGGTTCGCGATGGAAAGGCTGAAGGCTGCGCCGTTGCCGATCTGAACAAAAACCTTTTTTTAGCTTGCGTATGGTTTCCTGACGGCTGGTCACACAGGGGGCATCCGTGCCGGGCAGTCGATTGGTTAACCGGAATGTTGTCGCTGGCCGTGGGCGGACCAGTATGCGGCTGGAGCCGGAGCTGTGGGAGGCACTGGCTGAGATCTGCACGCGCGAACGCCAAGACATCAACCACGTCGTGCGCCAGATCGAAGCTATCGGGCATAGCGGTGGGCGCACAAGCGCGGTCCGCGTGTTCGTGCTGCAGTATTTCCGCGCGGCCGCCACGGAAGTGGGACATGAAACGGCGGGGCACGGCACCGGTCAGCGTCCGGGACTTGCCGACTACGCGCGCCATGTCGCGGCCTGATGCAGGGTTATCGTCAAAATTGATACCGGAACGCCCGTCAATTATGACGGGCGCCATCAGGTAGACTGGTCAGGTCCGGTGATCGAGGCCGATGTCCAGCACGCTCACACTGTGGGTGAGCCATCCCACCGACAGCAGATCTACGCCCGCGGCGGCAATTGCCGGCGCGGTATCCGGCCGAATCCGGCCTGATGCCTCGGTAATCGCCCGCCCCCCGACGATTTCCACTGCCTGGCGCAGCGTGTCGGGCCCCATGTTGTCGAGCAGCACGGCGTCCACGCCGAGGGCCATCGCCTCCTGAAGTTGCGCCAGCGTGTCGACTTCCAGTTCGATCTTAACCAGGTGGCCCACGCCGGCGCGGGCCCGTTCGACTGCGGAGCGCACACCTCCCGCGATCGCCACGTGGTTGTCCTTGATCAGCACTGCGTCGTCCAGCCCGAACCGATGGTTCGACCCGCCGCCCACACGCACTGCGTATTTCTGTGCCGCGCGCAGCCCTGGCATGGTTTTGCGCGTGCACACCACCTTGGCCTTAGTGCCGGCGACCGCATCGACAATGCCGCGGGTTGCCGAGGCAATGCCGGACAGGTGGCACAAGAAATTCAGCGCGGTCCGTTCTGCCGTGAGAATGCCGCGCGCGGGTCCGCGGATAATGGCAATCAGGTCGCCTGGGGCGACCCGGCTGCCGTCCGGTCGTTCCACCACAGCCTCGATCGCCGGGTCGATCAGGCGGAACGCGATGATCGCGTAATCCAGTCCGGCGACGACACCGCCTTGCCGTGCCACGATAGCGCATTCGGTCCGCACGCCGGCCGGAACAATCGCATCTGTCGTCAGGTCGCCGGCCCGGCCAAGGTCTTCCAACAGTGCGGCGCGCACCGAAGGCTCGACCATGATGGCGGGAAGCGAAGCGATCATCGCACCGCCAACATGCGCTCGACGGCCTGGCGGGCACGCACTGCCACCGCTGGATCGATGGTGACCTCGTGACGCATCTCCGCCAGCGCAGACCGGATATTAGCGAGTGTGATGCGCTTCATATGTGGGCAGAGATTGCAGGGCCGGACAAACTGAACGTCCGGATGGTGCACCGAGACGTTGTCGGCCATCGAGCATTCGGTGATCAGCACCACCTTGGCGGGCTTCTGCTTGCCGACATAGCCGGACATATCGGCAGTCGAGCCGGTGAAGTCTGCTTCGGCCACAACCTCGGGCGGGCATTCGGGATGGGCCAAGACCACCACGCCGGGGTTCTCTTCGCGCAGCTCGCGGATCTGCGCCGCAGTGAAGCGCTCGTGCACCTCGCAATGGCCGGCCCAGGTGATGATTTTCACGCCGGTCTGCGTGGCGATGTTCTGCGCCAGGTATTCGTCCGGCAGCATGATCACCCGGTCCGTGCCAAGTGATTCGATGACCTTCCTGGCGTTTCCCGAGGTGCAGCAGATATCGGATTCCGCCTTCACGGCGGCGGACGTGTTGACATAGGTCACGACCGGGACGCCGGGATAGCGCTCGCGCAGCAAGCGCACATCGCGCTGCGGTGATGGACGCCGCCAGGGAACAGCCGGCGCGCAGGTCCGGGATCAGCACGGTCTTGGTCGGGTTCAACAGCTTCGCGGTCTCGGCCATGAAGTGTACGCCGGCCAGCACGATCACATCGGCGTCGACCTTCATCGCCTCGCGCGCCAGCGCCAGGCTGTCACCGACGATGTCGGAGACGCAGTGGAATATCTCGGGAGTCATGTAATTGTGGCCGAGGATGACAGCATTCCGCTGGCGCTTGAGCGTCAGAATGGCATCGATGTCATCCGCGAACACCCGCCACTCCATCGGGGGGATAACCGACTTTACCCGGTCATACAGCGGTGCGGTGCGGGCGATTGTGTCAGAGTAGGACATCCTGACCCCCTTATGCTCGGAATGAGCATTTCTGCCTCTTATACTAGTGATGAGCATAAGGGTGTCAAGGGGACGTTTGGTCGGGGGCAGGGACTTTGGGGCAGGGTGTTGCCCCGACCGGATTGCAGACGCATGCTTAGAGGATCTGGGAGGGACAGACGATGCTGTATGAGCTGCGGATCTATGAGTGCGTGCCTGGCCGGTTGCCGGACCTGCTGAAGCGCTTCGACACGATCACACTGAAGCTGTGGGAGAAGCACGGCATACGCCAGGCGGGGTTCTGGACCACGGTGATCGGCGAGTCGAACCAGACCTTGTATTACTTCGTGGTCTGGGAATTGCTCGCCGAGAGAGAGAAGAAGTGGAACGCCTTCGGCGCCGACCCGGAGTGGCTGCAGGCGCGCGCGCAGACCGAGGCGAACGGGGCGATTGTCGCCAACGTCAAGAACTTCATCCTGACGCCGACGCCCTTTTCCGCAGTGAAGTAGCGAGCTACAGCGGCAGCTGGGGCCGACCCGGCTGCCGGCAGGCAAGCTGGGTCAGGTCATTCGCTACGGCTGGGCCGGGCTGGGCCAGTTCGGCCGATCCAGCGGGTCGATGGGGCGCGGTTGGTCCATGTGATCCTCTACCGCCCGCACGCCCGGAATATTCTCGGCCACCACCACAATCGCTTGGCGCAATGTGTCGTCCGGCGCAGTCCCCCACAGATGCACGACCTGATCCGTCACCAAGGCGTTGATCACCGAAGGGGTCGCCCACTTCTGCCGCTGCAGCTCCGCGTAAAACGCATCACGAATAGTACCGATCGTCGGCGTGGGCCGGCTGTGCGCCGAGGCGGGTGGCCAGTGCCTGCAGCAGATTGCGCCGACCGAGAATGCCCACAAGTCGCCCGTCGCGCGTTACCGGCACGCGCTTGAAGTGGCGCGCCTCGAGCACATGCGCGACATCCGTAATCGGTGTCGCGGCGTCGACCGTCACCACGTCGCGCGTCATGATCTCGCTGGCCCTGCGGCCATGCGACTTGGCGTAATCGGCGGCGAGCCGATCGCTCGAGGTCAGCAGCTCCAGCCACCGCGAGGCCCGCGGCTCCGCTCCCAGTTCGGCGCGGCGCAGCAGATCGCCCTCAGTGATGATGCCAACCACACGGCCGTCCTCGACGATCGGCACGCCGCTGACGTCATTGTCCAGCATCAGCCGCACCAGTTCGGCCAGCGGCGTATCGGGACTGGCGCTGATCACGTCCGGGGTCATCACATCGGCTGCGTGCATCGTGCTTCTCCCGGTCTGACTGATCCCCGGCTGGCCGGCTGCAGACAGCGACCCACATCCGGCGCGCATTGACGCCGGTCAAGGGATCGTGCCGATACTGTTGCGCAAGAACCAAACGCCGCACAAGGGAGGGAGAGATGACGCCATTCACACGTCGCGCCGCGATGCGCGCGAGCCTTGCCGCTGTGGCGGCCCCGGTGGTGCTGCGTCATGCACGCGCGGATGCGCCGATCAAGATTGGCATGCCGCTGGCGTTGACTGGCCCAGCTGCGGAAATCGGCGAGCAGATGCGCCACGGCGCGGAATTCTGGGCCAAGACGGTGAACGCCAAGGGCGGTTTGCTCGGACGGCCGATCGAACTGCACGTCGAGGACACCACCGGCGACCCCGCCACCTGCGTGCGCAAGGCGCAACTCGTGGTGGAGCGCGATGACTGCCACCTCTTGTTCGGCATGGTGCTGTCGTCCGAGGCGCTCGCCGTGGTGCCGAAGCTCGCCGACTGGAACGCGATCTTCATCTCTTCGGATAATGGAGACGGGCGGCTGACCGGTTCATCGTTCGTGCCCAACTTCTTCCGAGCGAACATCTCCGGACCGATGGAGACGCGGGTGATCTCGCTCTGGCTCCGCAGTGGCGAGGCGAAGAACTTCTATGCCATCGGCATGGACTATGCCTGGGGCCACAACAGCATCGACGTGTTCAAGGACGAAGTGACCAAGGCGAAGAAGAACTTCGTGGGCGCCGTCTTCTCGCCGATCGGCACCAAGGATTTCTCCACCTATATCACCAAGATTCGCCAGGCCGGTGCCGATGCCTGCTTCATCGTGATGCAAGGTGCCGACAACAACGCCTTCCTCTCGCAGGCGCACGAATACCGGCTGGCCGACAAGGTGCAGTTGCTGACCTCGATCGTCGATCTGAACAGCATCCGCGCGGTGGGAGACGCGGCGCTCGGGCTGGCCGGGTCGACGCGCTACGTCTTCACTATCGACAACCCGGCGAACCAGGCCTTCGTCGAAGCCTGGCGCAAGGAATACGGCACAGAGCCCGACGTTTTCGAAGGCGAGCAATGGCAGGCCTGCCAGATTTTGCAGGCCGGCATCGAGAAGGCGCAGAGCACCGAGACCGACAAGCTGCGCGCTGCGCTGGAGACGGTGGCGTTGAACTCGATCAAGGGTCACGTTGCGATGCGCGCCTGCGATCACCAGGCGGTTCAGGGTGGCTATATGGTGAAGGTGGTGAAGCAGGCAGGTCATAAGATGCCGGTGCCGGAGATCATCGCCACCTATCCCGGCGACGAGGTCACCCCCGCCTGCCGCCAGATGACCTTCGAGAGCTGAACGCTCATGCCGGCAGCCACCGCACAAAAAAACCCCCCCGCCCCTTGCGGGAGGGGGTTAGGGGGAGGGGGCCGTGGGAACCCGTGCGCCCGCCCCCTCCCCCTAACCCCCTCCCGCAAGGGGCGGGGGGGTGCCGTTGCGGCATCCGCAGCCTGCTGATGGACTTCCTCGGCTTCCTTATCACCCAATGTCTGAACGCGCTGTCGCAGGCCGCGCTGCTGTTCTTGCTGGGTGTCGGCCTGACGCTTGATCTTCGGCATCATGCGCATCGTCAATTTCGCGCACGGCGCATTCTTCATGCTGGGCGCCTTATGTCGGCTATTCCTCAGTCGCAGCTCACGGGCAGTTTCTGGGTGGCCCTGGTCATCGCACCGCTGCTTGTCGGCAGCTTCGGTGCCGCGTTCGAACTCGGCATCTTGCGCCGCCTGTATCGCCGCGACGCACAGCGCCTTCCTGATGGTGACCTTCGGTCTCACTCTGGTCATGGGCGAGGTCGATCCGGCTGATCTGGGGCGTCGACGCGTTGCAGGCCTGCAGACGCCGCCCGCGCTCTCCGGCATCGTTTTCATCCTGGACGAACCGTTCCCGATCTACCGCCTGTTCCTCGCCGGCGCCGGCATCTTCGTGGCGCTCGCGACTCTGGCAGTTCCTTGAACGCACGCGCCTCGGCCTACTGATCCGCGCCACCTCGCAGAATGCCGAAATGGTGCATGCGCTCGGCACCGATGTGCATCTGGTGCGCTCGGCGGTGTTCGGCATCGGCTGCGGCCTCGCCGGCATCGGCGGCGTGCTAGCCGCGCCGCTGGTCACCGCCTCGCTCGGCATGGCACCTGACGCGGTGATCGACACCTTCGTCATCGTCATCATCGGCGGCATGGGCAGCTTTCTCGGCTCGGCTGCTCGGGGCAGTGCTGGTCGCATTTGTCCAGGTGTTCGGTGACCTACTACTTCCCCGATCTCGCGCTCGCGCTGCATGTATCTGGTGATGGTCACGGTGCTGGTGGTCCGGCCTGGCGGCCTGCTGGGCAAGGAAGCCTGATGAACCTTTGCCCGACGGACTTGCGCTCAGCGCCTGCGTGCTGGCGCTGGCACCCGCTGCGTTGCCCGCCTACGCGATGACATTGCTGACCGAGGCGCTGATCCTTGGCCTGTTCGCCATGAGCCTCGACCTGATGGTCGGCTACACGCGGCTGTTCTCGTTCGGCCACGCCGCGGCTTACGGGCTCGGCGCCTATGCCTGCGGGAATCTGCTGCTGCACACCAGCTGCCGCTGCTCGTTCGCCATCCCGCTTGCCGCGATCTTCGCTGGCATCGTCGCGATCGGCTGTCGCCTGGGTGTGCACCCAGGCCACCGGCGTGTCGTTCTCGATGCTGACCCTGGCCTTCGCGCAATTGCTCTATGCCGTGGCCTTCAAATGGACCGCGGTCACCGGCGCCTCCGACGGCCTGGCCGGCATCCCGCGCACGTCCGGGCCCGTTCGGCCTCACTGTCTTCGCCGGCAAGGCAGGTTTCTACTATCTCGTGCTGGCCTGCCTGCTTGGCGCGCCTTCTGTTCTGCCGCTCGCTGGTGCGCTCGCCGTTCGGCGCAGTGTTGCGCGGCATTCGCGAGAACGAGGCCAAGACCCTGTCGCTCGGCTACAACACCCGCCGCTACAAGATCGCGATCGTCGCCATCGCCTTTGCTCTCGGCGGCCTGGCCGGCGCGCTCTATGCACCGTTCGCCGGCTTCGCCAATACCGAGTTGCTGTTCTGGCTGTTCTCCGGCCAGGTGCTGATCATGGTCATCGTCGGCGGCGCCGGCACCTTGGTCGGCCCGATCCTCGGCGCGGCGTTCTTCATGCTGGTGATCACAACTTCTCGAGTTCCTACACCGATTCCTGGGCGTTGTTCTTCGGCCTGATCTTCATCGGCTTCGTGCTGTTCGCGCCGGAGGGCATCTGGGGCCTGCTCACGTCCGCATCTCCGAGAAAGCGTGGACGATCGGCGCGCCTGAGCGCACCGGGAGGGAGTGCCACCATTGGTGCTCCTTGAGCTGGACCGGCTGACCCGCCGGTTCGGCGGCGTCATCGCCGTCGACCACGTCACGCATGCGGGTCGAGGCGGGCGAGGTGCGCGCCGTCATCGGCCCGAACGGCGCGGGCAAGTCCACGCTGTTCAATCTGATCACTGGGGTCGTGGAGCCATCCGACGGCACCGTCCGCTTCGCCGAGTCAGCTCTGACCGGCCTGTCGCCGTACAGCATTTGCCAGCGCGGCATCTCGCGCACCTTCCAGCTCACCGCGCTGTTCCCCGAAATGACGGCGCGCGAGAATGCGCGCCTTGCGGCTCAGGCGCGCCATCCGCGTCGTTGGCAGCCCTGTGGCGGAAGTATCGTATTTCGCGACGCCGCACGGCGCGGCGATGCGGCACTGGAGCGTCTCGGGCTGACCCACGTAGCCGACCGCCCTGCCGGGCTGCTGTCGCATGGCGATCAGCGCCTGCTGGAGGTGGCGATGGCGCTCGCGCAGCAGCCCCGCCTGTTGCTGCTCGATGAACCCACGCAGGGCCTTTCGGTCGAGGAGACCGCGCAGGCAGTCGAGACGCTGGCCTCGCTGCTCGCCGACAGCAGATGACGGTGCTGCTCGTCGAGCACGACATGGAAGTCGTGTTCCGCCTGGCGCACATGATCACCGTCCTGCATCGCGGCGCGGTCATCGCCGATGGCGCGCCCGACGCGGTGAAAGCCGATGCAGAGGTGCAGACGGGCCTACCTAGGCGGCCTCGCCTGATGCTGGCGATCGAGGGTCTCAATACCCATTACGGCGCCAGCCACGTGCTGCAGGGCGTCGATCTCGTCGTGCCGCGGGGTCGCATCTGCTCTGTGCTTGGCCGCAATGGCGTCGGCAAGACGACGACAGTGCGCACCGTCATGGGGCTGGTCCCGCCCAGTGGTGGCCGCGTTACGCTGGACGGCAACGACATCACCGGCTGGCCGCCGCACCGCGTCGCGCGCGCCGGTGTCGCCTATGTGCCGGAGGGTCGGCTGATCTTTCCCGACCTGACGGTGATGGAGAACATCCGCGTTGCCGAAAGGCGGCCCTCGCGTGCGTGGCCGTTACCGCGACTGCTGGAGCTGTTTCCGCCATTGCGCGAGCGCGCCTCGCAACCACGGCTGGAACGCTGTCGGGCGGCGAACAGCAGATGCTGGCAATCGCCCGCGCCCTGGTCAGTGATCCGAAGGTCATGCTGCTCGACGAACCGAGCCAGGGCCTGGCGCCGTTGGTGGTGCGCGAACTGGCGGAAGTGATCCGACGCCTGCCAGGGCAGGGCGTGACCATCCTGCTGATCGAGCAGAATATGAAGTCTGGCCGAAGCAGTCGCCGACGAGATCCACGTCATGGTCAAGGGCCGCGTCGTCTACGCCGCGTCACCCGAGCAATTCCGTGCGGAGGAAGCGAATATCCGCAGCCGATATCTGACGGTGTAAGAGGAGTGGGACAAATGTCTCGTTCCTTTCCTTCTATCGACATTGAACGTGAGACGGAGGCGGACCAGCATGGACCTGAAGCTGCGTGGCAGGACGGCGCTGATCACCGGCGCGTCGAAAGGTATTGGTCGCGCGTGTGCCGAAGCGCTGGCCGAGGAAGGCGTGAACGTCATCCTGGTTTCGCGCACGCAAAGCGACCTGGATGCGGTGCGTGATAGCATCGCCGCACGCTGGAACGTCCGCGCCGAAGTGCACGCGTTCGACATCTCTGACAGCCGCAACGTTGATCGGCTCGCGGACCAGCATCCCGATATCGACATCCTGGTGAACAACGCCGGCGCCATCCCTGGCGGCAATCTGCAGGAAATCGCTGAAGCGCGCTGGCGCGAAGCCTGGGACCTGAAAGTGTACGGCTATATCAACATGTGCCGTCGATTTTACGCGCTGATGCAGCGGCGCGGCCGTGGCGTGATCATCAATATCCTGGGGATGGCAGGCGAACGCATGGACGCTGGATATATCGCTGGTTCGACGGGCAATGCCGGACTTATGGCGTTCACCAGGACACTCGGCGGTGCCGCTTCGGTGGACAACCTGCGCGTCGTCGGCGTCAACCCAGGTGCCATCGCCACCGATCGTCTGGTGACCATGATGAAGAAACGTGCGCAGGACCAACTGGGCGACGCCAGCCGCTGGGAGGAACTGATGCGGCCTCTGCCTTTCGGTCGCGCCGGCATGCCGGAAGAAATAGGCTGGATGGTCGCGTTCCTCGCGTCAGACTGGTCCGCCTATACCACGGGCACAATCGTCACCGTCGATGGCGGTGCTGCCAATCGCGGACCGATGTTCTGAATGTCGGAGTGAGGGGGAGGGGCTGGCTCAGCGCCTCAACACCAGGCGCCGGACCGCGGCCAGTCGCGCAAGCGTAACGGGATCCGCTTCACCGGTCACAGCCTCCTGCCGCCAGTGGCGCTGAAATGCACGCAGCACCGCAGTAAGCGCCGCATCGGATGCGTCATTCACGTCATAGCCAATTTCAGCCAGCGTCGTTCTCACCTGCTGCATCGAGGAAATGCCGGCATCCCGCCCGCACACGTTCTCCGGCCATAGCCCCACGCCATTCTCGGCCAGGCCCTTCCAGTCGAATTTCTCTCCGGGGTCCTGCTTACGCTCTGGCGCAACATCGCTGTGCGCGACAACGTTGCGCGCCGGAATCGGGTGCCGCGCAAGGATCGCCAGACACAGGTCGCAGACCGCCGCAACCTGCAGAACCGGAAAGTCGCGATACCCCCACTCGTGCCCAGGATTGACCATCTCGATGCCGATCGAGCGCGCGTTCAAGGCGCGGTGCCCGCGCCAGTACGAGACACCCGCATGAAAAGCCCGGCGCTCCTCCCCGACCAGACGCAGCACAGCCCCATCCTGGTCCACCACGTAGTGCGCCGAGACTCGCGCCTGCGGGTCCCGCAGCCTGTCGATCGCCTCCTGCGCGCTGCGCATGCCGGTGTAATGCAGGATCAGCATGTCGATGGGTGTATCCGCCGGTCGGTCGTCCTGGTTCGGGCTCGGCAAGTCCCGAATGCGCAGGCTCACAAGCCACGCTCGCGCTTGATCCGGTCCCACGCAGCGTTGATGCGCGCCACTTTTTCGTTCGCCCGCGCGATGAACTCGGCTGGCACGCCACGTGCCGCCAGACTGTCTGGGTGGTTCTCCCGCATCAGCCGCTTCCAGGTGGCGCGGATGACCTCGCCGCCCGCTGAGCGGGACACGCCCAGGACGGCGTATGCATCGGGTTCGTCCGGTGCTGCGGCCCGCCGCGAGGTTCCGCCGCGCGCCCGGTCCCATGCCGCCTGATCCAGATCGAAGGCCCGATACGTCCGCGACAGGAAATTCAGTTCCCGCCCGTTCACCGGACCATCCGCTCGGGCGATGGCGAACAGTGCGGCGAGCACGTCCTCCAGCATGCCGCGGTTGTCGGCGAACGCATCGCCCAACTGCATCGCATAAGCTTCGAAGCCCTGTGCGCTGTCGCGCGCCTGATCGAACAGCCGGCCGATGTCGCGCACCGACTCGGGGGGAATGCGGAACTGGCGCTTGAACGCATCGATTTCGAATCGGTTCACCGGGCCGTCGCATTTGGCCAGCTTGGCCGATAGCACCACGACACAGATGGAAAAGAGCTGGTCGCGACGGCCGAACATCGCGGCAAGGCGCGCCGGGTTCCAGCCTCCGCGCGGCGCGAACTGCGCGCCGATGTTGCCGCCGGCTCCGGAGTCGGCGGCGTGCCCAAGTGCCGCGCCGAACGCCGCACCCACCGGGCCGCCCATGGCAAATCCCGCCACGCCGCCGATGATCTTTCCCCAGTAGCCCATCGCCTGCCCTTACCACGCCAAGGTTGGCGCGGGCAAAACACCAGTTCATGCGTCAGCGATGGGATTTGATCGGCCGCACCCGGCCGCCATCGCTCACCTCCTCGGGCAGGTTGAGGGCTACGCGTTCTCCCACGCGACCGCCTTCCGCCAGGCTCGCGAGCATGCCGTCCGTGTTCGCCACCTTCACCGGCTGCAACTTTACCGTGCTATCCGCGCCGACGTTGGCGATGAACGTGTTGGTGCCACGCACCACCAGGCCGGCCACCGGGACCTCTGGATAAACTGGCACCGGCACGTGCAGCGTCACGTAGGCGAAGCTGCCTGGCACCAGAAACCCATTGCTGTTGTCCACCTCGAGCTCGACGAACAGGGTACGGGTGCGAGGATCGAGTTGCTCCGCGGTCCTGGAAATCCGAGCCTGCACCTTGCGGTCCGGATTGGCTCCATCGACCACATCCGCAAGATCTCCGACATGGACATAGGGCACGTCCTTCTGCTCGACATACACGTCGACCCGCAACCAACTCATATCAGCAATGGTCATCACCGGCTGGTTGGAGGTCTGATTGGTCACCGAACTCTGCACCAGCGCACCGACATCGACAAAGCGCGCGGTCACCGTGCCGTCGAATGGTGCGCGGAGCACCTCGTAGGACTTCATCACCGCAAGCTGTTCCATGTTCGCTTGCGCCATCCGGTACGCGGTGGTCGCCTGGTCGGCCGTCTGCACCGAACTCCAGCCGTGCTTCTCCAGGTCGCTTTCCCTCTCCGCATTCTTTCGCTTGTTCTGCAGATCGCTTACGGCCGCATCGAATTGCCGGTCCGTTTCCGCCGAATTCCACCTCGGCCACGACCTGGCCTGCCTTCACGCGATCGCCGCGATCGACGGCAATCGACTTCAGGTAACCGCCGACCTTGCCGTACAGCGTGGCGACCTGGTACGGCCGGGTGTCGGCCAGCAGGGTGATTAGCCGCTCGCGAGGTCCCTGGGCGATCGTCGTCACCTGCACCGTCGGCCCCTTCGCCAGTTCGGCTGCCGTCGCTTCGCGGGAAGCCACAAGCTTTGCGTCTTTGTCGTGCCACAACTGGAACGCGGTCAGCGCCGCACCGCCCACCAGCAGTATTCCAAGCAGATACACCAGCAACGAACCGAACCGGCCTCTAGCCATGGTGAGCATCCCCCGAATCGGACGTCCCCGCCGCCTCGGCCGCGAAGCGCGTATCCAGGCTATGCAGAGATGGCGGCCTCCGCCGCAGCAAAGTGTAGAAGATCGGCACGATGAACAATGTGGATATCGTTGCCACAATCAGGCCACCAATCACCGCCCGGCCGAGAGGCGCGTTCTGCTCGCCTGCTTCGCCTAGACCGAGCGCCATTGGCACCATGCCGATGATCATCGCAAGCGCCGTCATCAGCACCGGACGCAGCCGGATCCGGCCGGCCTCCATAACCGCGCGCAGCGGACCCACCTCTTCGCGCGCACGCAGGTCATTGGCGAAGCTCACCACCAGGATGGAGTTCGACACCGAAATGCCGATGGACATGATCGCGCCCATCAGTGACTCGACGTTGATGGTGGTGTGCGAGAGCGCCAGCATCCACAGGATACCCATCAGCGCGCCTGGCACTGCCATCATGATAATGAACGGATCGGCCCAGGACTGGAACAGCACGACAAGCAGCGCATAGACAAGGATGATCGCCAGCACCATGCCCAACGCCAGGCTCTTGAACGAGCTCTGCATGACCTCGTTCTGGCCAAGGATCAGGATCTTGGTGGTGATCGGCAGACCCTTGCTGACGTCGGCGATCGCCTTCTGGATGTCGCCAGCCACGGCACCTAGATCCCGACCGTCGACATTGGCGGCGATGTCGATCTCGCGTTGCACGGTGTAATGATTGACCGACTCGAGAGTGGACCTTGGAGATACGGAGGCGAGATCCGCGAGCCGCGTCACTGGGGCAGCTGGCAATGCCGCGGGGTCTGCCACGCCCCGGTCTGGCCGTAGAACCGGTGTATTCAGCAGGTCGGACACTGAGTTGAGTTGCTCGATCGGGGTTTGCACGGCGACCGAGTAATTCACGTTGTTCTGCGGATTGAGGAAGAAGTTCGGCGAGACCAACACACTGGATGAGAGTGAGGTCAGAACGTTGTTCGCTACATCGCGCTGCGCCACATTCAGTTTGGCCGCACGCAGCCGGTCCACATCGACCTGTAAAGTGGGATAGTTCAGCACCTGCACCAGATGCGCATCGGCCACCCCAGGGATACGTTTCATGCCCTCCAGCAGGCGGCGGCCGAGCGTCGTGGCGCGGTCGAAGTTGACATCCTGAATCTGCACATCGATCGGCGCCGAGAGACCGAAGTTCAGCACTTGGCTGACGATATCCGCGGTTTGGAAATACAAGATGCTGCCAGGAAACTGGTCCGGCAGCCTGCCGCGAATTGCCCGGATGTAATCGATTGAGGGATGATGTCCCGGCTTCAGTGAGATCAGGATCTCCGCATCCATCGAGCCGACATTATCGCTTGGCACAAAAGCTAGGTTGAATGCCGAAGGTACCCCGATAGTATCGTTGATGGTGTCCAACTCGTTGGCAGGAATGAGCTTTCGGATGCTGTCCTCCACCTGGAGGACCAAGTCCTCAGTCCGCTCCAGCCGGGTGCCAGGCGGGGCACGGAAGTGCAGCTTTATCAGCCCCACGTCGGCCGTCGGAAAGAAATCAAGCCCGATCACCGTCGCCAAGCCGCCTGAGACCACGAGGAGGCCTCCGGCGCAAATCAGTACGAACAAGCGGCGCTGTAAGGTGCCTTGGAGCAGCCGGCCATAAGCGTCCCTGAAGTGGTTGAAGCCGCGGTCGAACAACCCAAAGAAACCACGCGGAGGGCCGTGATGCGCTACCTCGCCCGC
Source organism: uncultured Alphaproteobacteria bacterium (assembly GCA_963758595.1). Taxonomy (GTDB): domain Bacteria; phylum Pseudomonadota; class Alphaproteobacteria; order Acetobacterales; family Acetobacteraceae; genus JAMXLO01. The sequence goes on along the minus strand of CAVWWB010000009.1, from coordinate 75,146 downwards.
CAGCAAGAAGCGCGCAAACGAGGGTACCACGCTGAATGACAGGATATACGAGGCCAGCATGCAGAACACGACGGTCGCGGCCAGCGGAATGAACAGATAGCGAGCCACGCCGAACAGCAGCACCACCGGAAAGAACACGATGCAGATTGCCAAGGTCGCAACCGTCAAAGGCTGGATCACCTCGGCGCAGCCGTCCAGGATCGCCATCGTCAGCGGCTTCCCGAGCGACTGGTTGCGGTGGATGTTCTCGATTGTCACGGTCGCGTTGTCGACCAGCAACCCGATCGCCAGCGCCAATCCACCCAGCGTCATCAGGTTGATGGTGTTCCCGGTCAGGAACAAACCCACGATCCCGGCAAAGATCGACAGCGGGATGGAGGCGGAGACGATCACCGTGTTTCGCCAGCTCCCCAGGAAAACCAGGATCAGCATCGAAACGAGGATCGATGAGATGATCGCTTCGCGGATGACGTTCTGCACCGCTGCCCGCACGAACACCGATTGGTCGAAGTCGAGCTTCAGCTCCAATCCGGCCGGCGCCGCCGCCTGAATCTCAGGCAGTGCGTCCCGTGCCGCATCGACCACGGCCAGCGTTGAGGCATCGGCGTGTTTCAGGATCGCCAGATACACCGCGCGCTTGCCGTTCACGTGCACCACGTTGGTCTGCGTCGCGAAACTGTCAGAGACCTTGCCGACATCGCCGATCGTCACCGGCGCCCCATTGAAGATCCCGATCGGCAAGGCATTGAACCGCTCGACGGTGGTCGGGCTCGAGTTCAGTTGCACGTTGTACTCACGGTCCCCCAGCCGCGCGGTACCTGCCGGAATGATCACGTTCGATGCTTGAAGGGCGTTCACCACATCGACCGGGGAAAAACCCTTCGCCTCCAGTCGGGACTGGTCCAGATCGACGTTGATCTGCCGCGACTTGCCGCCGAAGGGACCTGGGGTAGACAGGCCAGGGATGGTGAACAACCGGATGCGAATAAAGTTCAGACTATAGTCGTAGATCTGTTGCTCGGTCAGCGTTTTGCTGGACAGTGTCATCTGCACGACCGGCACGTTCGAGGCATTGAACTGGATCACGCCGGGCGGTTGCATGCCTGGCGGCGCACCGCGCAGAATCGTGTTGTTTACGGAAGAGATCTGCGCGATTGCACTGCCGATGTCGGTACCTGGCTGGAAGTACACCTTCAGCAGTCCGATGCTGGGGATCGACTGGGATTCGATCCGCGAGATGCCGTTGACCGTGGTCGAGTAGGCACGCTCCGAAATAAAGACGACCCGCCGTTCCATGTCCTCGGTGGTCAGGCCGTTGTAGTTCCAAACCACCAGCACCACCGGGATATCGATCACCGGGAAGATGTCGACTATCATGCGGGAGATCGACAGCACACCCATCAACAAGATCAGTAGCGCCGCGATCGCCGACGTATACGGCCGACGCAAGGATAGCCGCACCAGGCCGATCATCGCGGCCGTCCCCCTCTGAATTCACTCTTTCACAGACGATACCATTGTTGCACCGAGGCAGGGGACTGCCAAGACTTTGCCCGAACCTGCGGAAGTGCGACGCTTGGGAGCCCAGCGAAGGAAATGCAGATGGACACCCAACGGATCGAGCGCGCCGCCACTCTGCTGGTCGAGGCACGACGCAGCGGCACGCTGCTGGCCGGCTTGCCGTCCGATGCAACCGCCGCGAGTGTTGCGGACGCGCACGCCATTCAGGACGCGGTCACCGCGGCACTCGGCAAGTCAGTGGGTGCCTTCAAGGCGATGGCACCGAAAGATGGCGAGCCGACGCGAGGGGTGATCTATGCTGATACCATTCATGCCTCGCCGGCGCGCGTGCGCGCAGCCGAAGTGCCGCAATGCGGTGTCGAGGGCGAGGTCGCCTTCGTGTTCCGCCGAGACTTCCCTGCGCGCGCCGACGGCGTATTCGCGCGAGGAAGTGGCGGCCGGTATCGATGCGTGTGCGGCGATCGAGCTGGTTACCAGCCGCTATCGCGATCCCGATCGCGCGTCCAATCTCGAGAAGCTGGCGGACAGCATCAGCAACGGCGCCTTCGTCCATGCGGCGCCCTTCGCCGATTGGCGCAGTCTCGACCTGGGCAAGCTGAGAGTGTCCTTGACCATTAATGGCGCGACGGTGCTGGAGCAGGTTGGGGGGCATCCGACCGGCGATCCACTCGGCGTCGCAGTGGTGCTGGCAAACATGATGCGCGACCAAGACGGCGTGCGAGCCGGCCAGTTCGTCACCTGCGGCTCCTATACTGGGCTGCGCTACCTCAAACCTGGCGACGTTTGCGGGCTGCGCTTTGAGGGCCTGGGTTCGCCAGAGGTGACGTTCACCAACTGACGGAGAATCGCGAGCTACCGGTTCACCAGCACGTTCGCCGGGTCGGCCGCAATCTCGCCGCGCTCGACCCGCTTCACTACCTCCGTCAGCATAGCGTGTGTCGGCGCCGGAACGCCAACATCGGCGCCCTTATCGGCGATGAACCCGTTCATGAACTCGATCTCGGTGCGCCGTCCCTTCGCCATGTCCTGCGCCATCGACGGCCGCTGCAGATCGCTGCGTGCGGCAGAGTTGGTGCCTGCCAGCATCAACGCCTCGATCTCCTCCAGCGCACGACGATCGCCTTCCGCTGCCAGCGCCAGCTTCTCCGGATCCAGCGCACCCACCTTGCCGAGGTTGAAGCCGAGTGCCTGACCGACCCGTACGGCCTCGCCGCCAAGTTGGATGCAGACGCGACGGACCGCGTCGTGGCTGTCACGTGCGTTGCCGCCCAACCCTGTAGCGGCCGATACCCCGTTGCGCATACCGTTGATGCACAGCTTGGTCCACCGCTCGCCCCACAGGTTGTCGGTTGCGTGCGCGGTATCGATGTCGTTCAGCATCACTGCCAGCTCGCGGACACGTCGTGTTATGCGGCCGTGCAACTCGCCGACATGAAACGACACCACGTTCGGGTTCTTCGTCATGGTGCGGCGCACATGACCCGGCTCGAACAGTTCCACGCCCACGCCGCCGCCGACTACGCAGCCGACCGTGCGACCCCAGCCGACCACGCCGGCGATCCGCTCCTCATTGATGCAGTTCTGCGACGACACCACGAAGCCGCTTGGCGCCAGGTCCTGCCGGATCAGCCGCGTCGCCCACAACGTGTCGTATGACTTCACCGCAATGAACGCGATATCGATTGGCGGCTGCTTCGCCAGCACCTGTACCTCCGTCAGGTGCATCGCGTTGACGCGCACGGTGTGGTTCTCCGGCGTAGTCATGCCGTAGAGATGCAGACCCGAGGTGCGCATCGCCTCGACATGCGCCGGCCAAGCATCGATCAGAGTCACGTCGTGACCCAGCGCGCTGAGATTGCCGCCGATATAACCGCCGATCGCACCGGCGCCAACGAAGGCGATTCGCTTACCCATTGCTGCCAGGTTCGCTCAATCCGCGGCGAGCGGCATCTCGGCCGCGACGGCGCGCAGCCACACCGCGGTGTCATGGAACACCGCGCCGCCCATCGGGGGCGCCGGATCGTCGCTGGTCAGCGCATTGATACCGATGCCGCCCTCGAACGCCGCATTCGGCCAAACGCTCTCGACCACGACGACGCCTGGCTGCAATCCGCCGAACAGGCGCGCGGGCAGCACGACCTCGCCGCGCGCATTCCCCAGCCGGACGTGCTCGCCCTCGGCAATGCCCAGCCGCGCCGCATCCGCTGGGTGAAGCAACACTTTCGGTCGAACTTCCTTTGCACGCGACGTTGGTGTCTCGGTGAAGCAGGTATTCAGGAAATGCCGTGCCGGCGCTGTTACCATGCGGAACGGCCGATCGGGCGTCGCTTCGTCTGTTGCCGGCATGTAGTCCGGCAACGCGGGCATCCGGGCCCAGTCATTCCCGATCGAGCGCCAGTCAGGCGCGAAATGAAATCGCTTGTCCGCCTGCGGAAACCCGTTGTTGTAATGCGCTTCCGCGACAGGTGGTGCAACATCGAGCCAGTGCTGCTTCAGCACCGCTTCTGCGTCGGGCCAGCCCGAGGCGCGCAAGGTCCAGTCGATGATCTCCATCGCGCTCATCTCAAATCCACGGTGCCGCGCACCAAGCCGCAACGCCAATTCCTGCAGCACCACGTGGTTCGACCGGCATTCCCCGGGCGGATCGATCAGCTTGGCCCCGACCTGGATGTGGCTGTGCCCGCCGGCCTGGTAGAGGTCGTCGTGCTCCATGAACATCGTCGCCGGCAGCACGACATCGGCAAGCTGCGCTGTCTCGGTCATGAACTGCTCGTGCACCGCCACGAACAGATCGTCGCGCATCAAGCCGCGGCGGACGCGGTGAGTGTCGGGAGCCACGGTTGCCGGATTGCTGTTCTGGATCAGCATCGCGTGCACCTGCGGGCCATTGCCAAGGGCGTCGCGATCGCCGGTGAGAATGCTTGCCACACGGCTCATGTCCAGAATGCGGGTCGCCGGGTCGATCGCGTCCAGTCCCTCGATCAGCGTCTTGTCCCAGTTGTAGATACTGCGGTAGCTCCACAGTGCCCCGGCGCCCTCGTGTGGCCATTTGCCGGTGACCGTCGGCAGGCAGGTCACCGCATGCATCGACGCGGCGCCGTTGCGCGAACGGGCAAAGCCATAACCGATGCGGATATAGGCGCGCTGGGTCGTGCAGTAGAGCCGAGCGAAATCCTCGATCTGCGCCACGCGCAGGCCGGTGATCGCCGCCGCCCACTCCGGCGAACGCACCGCAAGATGCGCCTCCAGGCCGGCGGGACAATCAGAGAAACGCGCCATGTACTCGCGATCGGCGTAACCGTCGCGGAACGCCACATGCATGACCGCGCAGGCCAGCGCTGCATCGGTGCCGGGCCGCAGCGCCAGATGCATGTCGGCCACCGCCGCAGTGCCGGTGCGGTACGGATCCACCACCACCAGCTTCGCGCCGCGCTGCTTCCGCGCCCGGGCGATGTGCGTCATCACATTGACCTGCGTGGCCACCGGATTGCCGCCCCACATCACGATCAAGTCGGAACGCGCCATCTCGCGCGGATCAGGCCCGATGAAGCGGCCGACACCCGCCATCCAGCCGGCTTCGCAGATCGACGTGCAGATCGTCTTCGCCTGGCCCGAATAGCGCATAACGTGGCGCAGCCGGTTGATGCCGTCACGCTGCACCAGCCCCATCGTACCTGCGTAATAGTAAGGCCACACGGCCTGTGTGCCATGCCGTCGCGCCGTGGCGATGAAAGCCTCCGCCACGCGGTCCAGTGCCTCGTTCCAAGAGATCTGACGGAACTGGCCGGACCCCTTCGGACCGGTCCGCAGCAATGGTTGCGTCACGCGATCCGGATGATGGATCCTCTCGGCATAGCGCGCGACCTTGGCGCAGATCACACCGGCCGTGTAACTGTTGCCTTCGGCCCCTCGCACCGCGCCGATCCGTCGCCCATCCAGCACTTCGACCTCGAGGGCGCAGGTCGAGGGGCAATCATGCGGGCAGACCGCGTGGCGAATGTCGCGTTGCATGGCGGCGGGAGCCTAGCGCGCTGCGTGTCGCCTTGGCAAAGTAGCGGCAATCGGTCCCTGGGAGAGGCACCATGCTGACGAGACGCACTTTGCTGGCCAGTTCAACCGCCAGCCTCGCGGCCCCCGCCATCCTGACCGAAGCGCGGGCCGCCACCCCCAAGGGGGTGGCCGTAATGGCCAAGCAGATCGACGATATCGTCAGCTTCGACCCAGCCGAATCGTACCGAATTCACCAATGGCGAGGTCGATGCCAACTGCTACCGCCGGCTGATCCGGCCGAACCTGAATGACGCGACCAAGATCGAGGGGGACCTGGCCGAAACGTGGGACGTCAGCAAGGATGGCCTGACCTATACGTTCAGACTGCGGCGCGACGCCAAATTCGAGTCCGGCAACCCGGTCACCGCGCACGACGCCGCGTTCAGCCTGCAGCGCGTGGTGAAGCTGAACAAGACGCCAGGCTTCATCATCACTCAGTTCGGCTTCAATCCTGACAACGTGGAACAGGCCATCCGCCCCCTCGATGACTACACGCTGGAACTGAAGCTGCCGATCGAGGCGGAGGCCACCAGCTTCGTGCTGTACTGTCTGTCTGCCAATGTCGGCAGCGTGGTGGACATGAAGACGGTGATGGCTAACCAGACCAACGGCGATCTGGGCAATGCCTGGCTGAAGAGCCGGACGGCCGGGGCAGGGGCCTATAAGCTTACCGAATGGGCCGCCAGCGACCACGTCATTATCGACGCCAACCCGAACGCCGCCGAGAAGGGCAATGTCCGCCGCGTCGTCATGCGCCACGTCGCCGATCCGGCGACGCAGCTTCTGCTACTGCAGAAGGGCGATGTCGATATCGCGCGCGAGCTGGGCTCCGATCAGCTCAGGTCGATTGCCGGCGACAAGAACCTGACTGTCTCCTCTTCGCCGCAGGGCACGTCGATGTATTTGGCGATAAACCAGGCGCTGCCGGAATTGCAGAAGGTGCAGGTGCATCAGGCCATCAAATGGGCGATCGATTACGATTCGATCGCGCACAACATTACCCCCGGCACCTGGAGTGTCTGCCAGGCCTTCCTGCCCGATGCGTTGCCTGGCGCACTGAAAAGCAATCCGTTCCGGAAGGATGTCGCGAAGGCAAAGCAGTTGCTGGCCCAGGCCGGTCTGCCGGACGGGTTCGCCGTGACGATGGACTATATCTCTGCGTCGCCGCATGCCGAGATTGCCCAGGCGCTGCAGGCGGATCTTGCCGCCGTCGGCATCAAGGCGACGCTGCAGCCTGGTGAGCAGAAGCAGGTGATCACCAAGACCCGCGCGCGGCAGCACCAGTTGGCGCTGCTGTATTCGGGTACCGACTACTTCGATCCTAACTCGAACTGCCAGGCCTGGTGCGAGAACCCCGACGATTCGGACCAGAGCAAGCTGAAGATCCTCGCCTGGCGCAGCCACTTCGTGGACAAGGAGCTGACCAGCGAGTCGCAGGCAGCGGTGCACGAGCTCGATCCGGTGAAGCGCATGGCGCTGTATCGCACCATCCAGCAGCAGTTCATGGAGCGCGCGCCCTTTGCCATGCTGCTGCAACGCAACGCCGTGGCAGTGCTGGGCAAAGGCGTATCGGGCTTCAGGGTTGGGCCGATGCCCGACTACACCCATTATACGACGATCGCCAAGGCGTGAATCCGCGACTGCAGATGCTGGCGGGGAGCTTTGCCAGCATCCCGCTGACCCTGTTCGGCTTGATCCTCGTCACGTTCCTGATCGGCCGGGTAATGCCAATCGACCCGGTGATTGCCATTGCCGGGGATCACGCCCCGCCCGACGTCATCGCGTCGGTGCGTGCGCAGCTTGGGCTCGACAAGCCGCTGCTGGTGCAGTTCTGGATCTATCTCTTGCACCTGGTGCACGGTGACCTCGGCCGCTCGGTGATGACGTCGCACCCGGTCACGCAGGACATCGTCCAGTACTTTCCCGCGACTTTAGAGCTGGCGACGACAGCCATTATCATCGCGATCCTGATCGGCGTGCCGCTAGGCGTATTGGCTGCTGCGCGACAGGGCTCCCGTTTCGATCATGTGGTGCGCGTGGTCAGCCTGGCGGGACAATCGATCCCGGTGTTCGTGCTTGGTTTGCTCTGCCTGCTTATCTTCTACGTCAAGCTAGGGATCGCCCCCGGTACTGGCCAGCTTGACGTAGCTTACGAAGGGATGGTGCCGCGCGTCACCGGGATGCTGGTGGTCGATTCGATCATCGCCGGCGATTGGGATTCATTCTGGGATGCGCTGGCGCATCTGGCGCAGCCGGCGCTGGTGCTGGCGTATTTTTCCATGGCCTATATTACGCGAATGACCCGCGCCTTCATGATCGAATCGCTATCGGGCGAATACATCATCACTGCGCGAGCCAAAGGACTTTCGGCCACTCGGATCCTCTGGCGACATGCGTTCGGCAACATCGCCGTGCGGCTGGTAACCGTGCTGGCACTCGCCTACGCCGGCCTGCTGGAAGGTGCGGTGATCACCGAGACCGTGTTCTCCTGGCCCGGCCTCGGGCTTTACCTGACGGTGTCGCTGCTGAACGCCGACATGAACGCGGTCTTGGGCGCAACTCTTGTGGTCGGACTGGTCTATCTGATTCTGAACCTGCTGGCCGATGTGCTGTACCGGCTACTCGATCCGCGCGTCGCATGATCGGCGTGATCTCCCGCGAATGGCTGCTGACCGAGACCCCCGCGTCGCGTGCGCAGGCGGCGTGGGTGCGGCGTTATCGCGGCTGGCTGCAGTTCCGCGCCAATGGCCTGGCGATGGTTGGCCTGGTGACAGTGGCGATCATGATTCTGGCTTCGCTCGCCGCGCCCTTGCTGGCTTGGCAGGACCCAAGCGCCCAAAACCTTGCCGGCCGCCTGGCGCCACCGTCATTCGACCACTGGTTCGGCACCGACGAACTGGGCCGCGACATCTATGCCCGCATCCTCTACGGCGGCCGCGTCACCCTGGGCATGGTGGTCGCTATCGTGCTGCTGGTGGCTCCAGTCGGCCTCGCGGTCGGTAGCGTCGCAGGCTATCTCGGCGGCCTCGCGGACCGCGTGCTTATGCGCGTTACCGACGTGTTCCTGGCCTTTCCGCGTCTCGTCCTGGCACTTGCCTTCGTGGCCGCGCTGAAGCCAGGCATCACCAGCGCCATCATTGCCATCGCGCTGACTGCCTGGCCGCCGTACGCGCGCCTGGCCCGCGCGGATACGCTGACGGTGCGCAGCAGCGACTTCATCGCCGCGGTGCGGCTGTCCGGTGCGGGCAGCGGGCGCATCATCCTGCGCCACATCATGCCGCTGTGCCTTTCCAGCGTGATCGTGCGCGTGACATTGGATATGAGCGGCATCATCCTGACGGCAGCGGCTCTCGGCTTTCTCGGTATGGGCGCGCAGCCGCCGATGCCGGAATGGGGCACGATGATCGCCTCGTCGCGCGCCTTCATTCTCGATCAGTGGTGGGTGCCGACAATTCCCGGCATCGCTATCTTCATTGCCTCGCTGGCCTTCAATCTGCTGGGTGATGGCATGCGTGACGTGCTCGATCCGCGGCAACGTTAGATGCTGGTCGAAATCCGCAATCTGCAAATCCGGTTCCCCACCGCCACCGGACTGTCCGACGCCGTCCGCAACGTCTCTCTCATCCTGGGCCAGGAGAAACTCGGCATTGTCGGTAAATCGGGTTCCGGTAAATCCCTGACCGCACGCTCCATTCTGCGACTGCTGCCCTCCAACGCGATCGCTACCGCCGACAAGCTGGAATTCGACGGCATCGATGTGCTGCGCGCGGATGAGAACGCGCTGCGCCGCATTCGAGGCGCGCGCGCCGGTCTGATCCTGCAGGACCCGAAATTCTCGCTAAACCCGGTGATGACGGCAGGAGCACAGATCGCCGAGGCCTGGCGTGTGCATCGTGGCGGTAGCCGGAAACTTGCTGAGAGGGCGGCGATAGACCTGCTCGCGCAGGTGCAAATCCGCGATCCGCAGCGTGTCGCACGCGCCTACCCGCACGAATTGTCCGGCGGCATGGGGCAGCGCGTGATGATCGCCATGATGCTGGCGCCCGATCCGGAACTGCTGATCGCCGACGAACCGACCAGCGCGCTGGACGCCACGGTGCAGGCAGAAATCCTGCGCCTGATCGAGGACCTGGTGTCGCGTCGCGGCATGGGGCTGATCCTGATCAGCCACGACCTGCCGCTGGTTTCGCATTTCTGCGACCGCGTCGTGGTGATGTACGCCGGCCGCGTGGTCGAGGAACTGGCGGCGGCAGAGCTGACCCGTGCTCGCCACCCCTACACGCGCGGCCTGTTGGAATGCCTGCCGACGCTCAGCCATCGACAAGCCCGCCTCGCAGTGATGCAGCGCGATCCGTCCTGGTTGGAGACATGATCGAGGTCGACGGCCTCTCGGTTCGCTTCGGCCGCATCGAAGCAGTGAAGTCGGTCTCGTTCAGCGTGGCGCGTGGCGAAAGCTTTGGGATCGTCGGCGAGTCCGGATCGGGCAAGTCAACCGTCCTGCGCGCGCTGTCAGGGCTCAATCCGAACTGGACCGGCGGCATGGAGATTGACGGCGCGGTCATGACGCCGCGCCGGTCAAAGGAGTTTCATCGGCGCGTGCAGATGGTGTTTCAGGATCCCTACGGCTCGCTGCATCCACGCCAGACAGTAGATCGGTTGCTGTCCGAGCCGCTGCTGGTGCACCGCATGGACAATATCGAGCGGCGCATCATGCGCGGTCTGAACGAGGTCGCGCTGCCGCCCACGGTGCGATTTCGGTATCCGCACCAGCTTTCGGGTGGGCAGCGGCAGCGCGTCGCGATCGCCCGCGCCTTGATGGCCGAGCCCCACGTGCTGCTGCTGGACGAACCGACCAGCGCGCTTGACGTGTCGGTGCAGGCCGAAGTGCTGAACCTGTTGGCTGATTTGCAGCAGGCCCGTGGGCTGACCTATGTGCTGGTCAGCCACAATCTTGCCGTCGTGGCACACGTTTGCGGCCGCATCGGCGTCATGCAGGGCGGAGAACTGGTCGAACTACTGTCCGCCGATGATTTGCGCGCCGGCCGCACTCGCCACCCGCACACCGCCGCGCTGCGGGAATTGAGTGTCGAGCTGGAGGAACCGGAGACGACGTAGCGCGTGTGATCCAAATCTGTTGCACCGCCGTACGGGCCGCCCTACGATCTCAGATCATCGTTGCGATCGCCCCTTGCAGAATGGGCTTTCCGACATTCAGGCAGAGGCGCCGCTATAAACAGGGGGACGTCGATGTCATTTCAGGCATACAAAGCCGCGCAGAAATTCCTCCTCGATCATCTCGGTGACCCGTCTACCGCGGCCGCTCAGTTCTGCTGGCCACAGCTCGATCGCTTCAATTGGGCGCTCGACTGGTTTGACGCCGAACTGGCCGCTCGCCCGTCGGGTGGCCATCCTGCCCTGCGCATTCTCGGCGAGCATGCGGCGGATGTCAGCTTTGCCGAGATGGCGTCCCGATCCAACCAGATCGCCAACGGGCTTCGTCAGCGGGGTGTGCGGCGTGGTGATCGCATTCTGCTGATGCTGGGCAATGTCGCACCGCTATGGGAGACGATGCTGGCGGCGATGAAGCTCGGCGCAATCGTGATCCCCTCCACCTTGTTGTTGACCGCCGAGGACCTTGCCGAACGGATCGATCGTGCCCGCATCGGTCCTCTGATTGTTCCGGAAACCGAGACACCGAAACTCGCCGGTGCCAATCAAGCGATGTGCCGCATCTGCACCGGCGATCCGCCGCCTGGCTGGATGCCGTTCGATGACCTGCGCGATGCGTCCGCCACGTTCACGCCCGACGGCGAGACCCATGCCGATGATCCGATGCTGCTGTATTTCACGTCCGGGACGACATCGAAGCCGAAGATGGTCCTGCAAAGCCATCGTAGCTATCCGGTCGGCCATCTCGCGACGATGTACCTGGATCGGCCCGAGACCGGGCGATACGCATATGGCGATCGGTGCACCGGGCTGGGCAGGCCACACCTTCATGGCCTTCTTCGGGCCATGGAATGCTGGCGCCACAATCATGATGATGAACCAGCCCCGATTCGATGCGCGCGTCCTGTTGGACGCATTGGTTGAACACAGGGTGACAAGCTTCTTTGCCCCGCCGACGGTGTGGCGGATGCTATTGCAGGAAGATCTGCGCTCCTGGCCCGTTGTCCTGCGCGTGGCGGTCGCCGCCGGTGAACCGCTCAATCCGGAAGTCATCGAGCAGGTCCGCAGCGCGTGGGGCGTTACAGTGCGCGACGGTTGGGGCCAGACCGAACTGACGGTTCAGATTGCCAATTCACCTGCGCAGGAGGTCACGGTCGGCGCGATAGGTCGTGCGCTGCCAGGATGCAGTGTGACAGTGCTGGACGACAATGATCAGGAGGCGGAAGAAGGTGAACTCGCGGTACCCATGATACCGCCCCCCCTGGCCTGATGCTGGGCTATTTGCAGGAAGACGGATCGCTGCAGCCCATCGCGGGAAGGTACTATCGCAGTGGCGACGCGGTCAGACGCACGCCCGACGGCGTTATCACCTTCATTGGCCGCGTCGACGATGTTTTTAAATCCTCCGATTATCGCATCAGCCCGTTCGAATTGGAGAGTGTGCTGATCGAGCACCCGGCGGTAGTCGAGGCGGCCGTGGTACCCAGCCCGGACCGCCTGAGGCTTGCTGTGCCGAAGGCGTTTATCACCCTGGCCGCAGGGCATGAGCCGGATCGCGATACCGCGTTATCGATCTTTCGACATATTCGTGCACGCTTGGCACCCTACAAGCGAGTGCGCAGGATTGCTTTTGGCGAGTTGCCGAAGAATGTCGCCGGAAAGATTTGCCGCGTCGAGCTGCGCCGAGCCGAGGCAGCACGAACCGATGGAGCGTCACCCAGTGGAGAATTCCGTGAGGAGGACTTCCCAGAATAGGCCTCTACTGCTCAGGCCCCATGCCAGTCCACTCATCGCGCGAAGCTTAGCTCGGCTGTGGTGATCGGCTCGCTACGGATCACAACCAGGTAGGCCAGCGCGGATACAAGGCCGATTGCCGCGCTGACCAGCAATGCTGGTTCGAAATTGCCGGTGGCCTGCACGATGAAGCCCGTCACCGTTGGTGCGAGCGCACCCCCGAGATAGCCGCCGAAATTCTGAATGGCGCCAAGCGATGCGGTGCAGTTTGCAGGCGCTGCCACGGACGACAGCGCCCATGACATGCCGCTTGCGGCAGCACCGAACATCAGTGCCGCGGATATCGCAGCCACGGCCAGGACGTCGCTCGGGGTGACCGCCGCTACGACGGTGAAAACGACCATGCCGAACAAGCCGATGATGACCGGCGCCTTCCGACTGTTCACCGGTGAGAACCCCCGCCGCATCAGCCAATCGGCGATCCAGCCGCCGGCGATGCTGCCCAGCACACCGAAAGCAAACGGGATCGCGGCTACGATCCCGGTCTTCGGGATGGACATATGACGTTGCAGTTCCAGATAGCCGGGTAACCAGGCGAGATACAGCCAACCCATGTAAACCACCCCGAAGAACCCGATCACCAATCCCCAGGTGGTCCTGAACCGGAACAGGCCGAGCCATTCGGAGAGGCTGACCGGCCTCTGCGTGCGCGGCTCTTCTCCTTCGGTCAAATAATGCCGTTCGTTCTCGCTGAACTGGGTCTCGGTAGGATCGCGATACGCCAGGAACCACACGGTAGCGACGGCAACACCCACGATGCCCATGATCATGAACATCCAGCGCCATCCAAATGCGAGCATCAGGGCGGTCAGGATTGGCGGCGCGATCGCCGGTCCCAGCGATGACGTGCAGTTCCAGATCCCGGTTGGCAGTCCCCGATCGCGCACGTTGTACCAGTCTCGGACGACCCGGACGGCCGAGGAGAACATCGGCGCCTCTCCGAGGCCCAGAAAGACGCGAGCGATAGAGAACTGCCAGAACGTGGCGACGAAGCCGGCTGCGGCCTGAGCCAAGGACCAGAGTGCCAATCCCGACGCCAGCAGACGATGCGGCCCGACCCGATCCACCAGCGCCCCACCTGGCAATTGCGCGAACGCGTAGGCCCATAGAAACGCCGACAACAACAGGCCCATATCGGCGATCGACAGCCCCAGTTCCTGCCGGATCAGGACATTGGCGATCGACAGAGTGGAGCGGTCCAGATAATTGAGCGTGCCGGCCACCACCAGCATCGTCAGGGCAGCTTTCTGCTTCCGCCGGATCATGACCGGCGCGGTTGGAGTGGCCATGCGCGTTCTCCTCCTGGCGGTGGCGTCACCGCGTTTGCACGCTATAACGCGCAAACCGCCCGCACGACGCGCCGGCTAAGTCACTCCTGTTTGACTGGATCAGGGTGAGCGCGAAAGGTGCGCTCACCCTGACCCAGCCCATTTTTTTCGCGTTATTCAGACCTCCGGCGATTCCGCCTTCGGTCATCACGCTCTGACTTAATCCGCCGCCTCTGCCAGAAACATTGCGTTGGAAACGATCGCCACAGGCTCGGTTCGACCGATCTGATTGGCGACCAACTCGGCGAACCGACCGTTCTGCAGCAGCAGATCCTCAAAGCATCCCCGCTCCAGAATGCGGCCATTGTCGAACACCAGAATCGTGTCGGCATCCCGGATGGTGGACAGCCGGTGCGCGATGACGAAAGTCGTCCGCCCCGTCATCAGCACGCGCAGTGCCTTGGACACCTTAGCCTCGGTGGCCGCATCGAGCGCGCTGGTCGCTTCGTCCAGGATCAGGATGGGCGGGTTCTTCAGCAAAGCGCGCGCAATGGCCAACCGCTGCTTCTGCCCGCCCGATAGGGTCGAGCCGCGCTCACCCACCATCGTGTCGTAGCCCTGCGGTTGGCGCATGATGAAGTCGTGCGCCTCGGCCATGCGGCAGGCCAGCCTCGATCTCCGCCTGCGTGGCGTCGGGCTTGCCGATCAGGAGATTGTCCCGGATCGTGCGGTTGAACAGCATGCTGTCCTGGAACACCACGCCGATGCTGCGGTGCAGGCTTTCCAGCGTAACCTCGCGCAGATCATGCCCGTCGATCGTGATGTGACCGGCGGTCGGATCCCACATGCGTTGCAGCAGGTTCATCGCCGTGGACTTGCCCGCGCCGGTCTGTCCGACCAGGGCAACGCACGATCCGCGACGGGCGGTGAAATCGATTCCGCGCAGCACGGCATCGCCGCTTGGATAGGCGAAGCACACGTCTTCGAACCGCACCTCACCGTCACTGACCACCAGCGGATGCGCGTCCGACGCTTGCGGAACCGAGCTCCTGGTGTCGAGCATGCCGAAATACTCGTCGAGCATCGGCGCGCGGGAGACCAGTCGAGCGACGAACCACATAGTCGAACTCGAGGCGGCCGATCAGCAGCGTCGCCAGCCCCATGAAGGAGACGATATCGCCGACGTCAGCCTTGCCCTCGACGTGAAGGATGGTGCCCACGACGATGATGGCGAACACCGCGCAGGTGCTGGCGGCACGGCCCATGACGGTGACGAAAGCCCACCAGCCGAGCACCGGGAACTGCGTCGCAACCAAACGCGCAGCCATCTCGCTGAAGCGCCGGCGCTCGTCCTGGTGCATCGCGAATGACTGCACCACGGCGACATTGGTCAGGCTGTCCTGCACGGTGGCGGCGAGATCGTTGTGCTGTCGTTCGGCGAGCTGCTGCTTGGCCTCGGTGCGCCGGATGACGAACGTCGTCACCGCGCAGAACGCGACGACCAAAACCACCAGCACGATGCCAAGCCGCCAGTTCAGCATCAGCGTCAACGGCAGCAGGACGACAACCGCCAGCCAGGCCGACAACTGCTCGCGGAAGAAGTCGAGCCAGAGCCCGAACAACACCTCTGATCCACCGTGCAGCACCCGCATCACATGGCCGGTGTGGCTCGCGCCATGGAAGGCCAGCGGCAGCGACAGCACGTGGGCGTGCAAGCGCCCCATGACGTCCAGCCTGCGCCGGTGCGCCAGCCGGTCGGCACACAACGCGACCAGGATGCCGGCAGCAATGGACGCCAGACCCACGCCCGCCCAGGCGCCCAGTAATCGAACGGCCTGGCTCCAGAGCGCATCCCGCGTCAGGCTCGTCGAACGGGACAGCAGATCGATGACCCGACCGAACAGCATCGGTTCGAGGAACTGAAATCCAGCGATCGCGAGGTTGGCGATTGCCAGCGCCAGCGCCACTCCGGCCTCGGCGCGCAGCAGCCCGAGCACTCGGGCGTATACTTTGATGAAATGCATGTGTGTTTGATGTCGAGCGAGTGAAAGGGTGCCGCCCAGCTACAATATTACGATAGTGGAAGATGAAGGCGGCACTATGGCGAGCGGAAGTCTTTTCGGTGGGATGTCATGCCCAGGCTGGCGTGCTAGCAGAGGCGGCCTACACGGCGCAGCCCAACGAAGGAGCGTGCAATGCCGCCTGCCACCTGCATGGTTCCGATGCGCGACGGCATCCGTCTGGCCACCGACGTGCATTTGCCGGACGGTGCCGGGCCGTTTCCGGTGATCATGGAGCGCACGCCCTACGGACGCGCCGAGACCAGCCGCAGCGAGATCACCGCCGCCAACCGCACACCCGCCTCGCGCGCGGAAATCGCCGCCTATTTCACTGCGCACGGCTATGCTGTCGTCTACCAGGACACCCGCGGGCGCTATGGTTCCGAAGGCCGCTTCGTCAAATACCTGTCGGACGGCGAAGACGGCTACGACACCTGCGCCTGGTTGCGCGACCAGCCGTGGTGCGACGGACGCATCTGCACCATGGGGCTGTCTTACGCGGCACACACCCAGGCGGCGCTTGCCTGCCTCGATCCGCCCGGCCTGGTGGCACAGGTGCTGGACTGCGGCGGCTTCGTCGATTCCTGGCGGTCCGGCATCCGCCAGTCGGGCGCGTTCGAACTGAAGCAGGCGACCTGGGCATTCAAGAATGCACTCGTCTCGCCCGAGGCGCAGGCCGATCCGGTGATGCGCGCGGCGCTGGAACGGCGAGGACATCCGCGAATGGTTCACCCGCATGCCGTGGAAGCCGGGCCATTCGCCACTGCGCCACCATCCGGACTACGAAGCCTATCTGTTCGACCAGTGGACCCACGGCGCATACGACGAATTCTGGCAGCAGCTCGGCATCTGCACCGAGCGCTGGCACGAACGCTACAGCCGTGCCGCCTGTGTCCACATGTCGTCTTGGTGGGACCCATATCCGCTGACCGCGACCGGCAACTACGCCGGCCTGAAACGCGCCGGCCGTGGCCCGCAGCGCCTGATCCTCGGCCCGTGGACGCACGGCGATCGCAGCGACACCTGCTTCGGCGACGTGGAGTTCGGCGCCAGATGCGGCGCTGGACTCCTGGGCCGGCGACTGGCGCGCCTACCGCCTGCGCTTCTTCGACCACGTGGTGAAAGGCGCGCCGCTCGACGAACCGCCGGTGCGCATCTTCGTCATGGGCGGCGGCAGTGGGCGGCGCAATGCGGCGGGCCGACTGGACCATGGCGGGCGTTGGATCAGCGCCGAAGACTGGCCGCCGCCTGGCGTGGAGTTCGCGGCGTTTCATCTGCATGGCGACGGCCGTCTGGATCGCGCACCACCGGCGGCCGGCGCTGCCCCGCTGTCATACGACTTCGATCCGGCGCATCCCGTGCCGACGATCGGCGGTGCGATGAGCAGCCTTGATCCGGTCGCCTACGCCGGCGCATGGGACCAGACGGAAAGCCCCGAGTTCCTTCGGTTGCTCGCCGCCTTATCTGCCGCTCGCGTCGCGCCCTGACGTGCTGGTGTTCCAGACGCCCTCGGCTCGATGCGCCGTTGCAGGTGGTCGGACCCGATCGAGGCCGAGTTGTTCGTGGCCACCGACGGCCCGGACACCGATTTCACCGCGAAACTGATCGACGTGCACCCGCCCTCGGCCGACTATCCGAAGGGCTACGCAATGATCCTGACCGACGGCATCCTGCGTCTGCGCTATGCCGAGGACCCGGCGCACCCGCGGCTGCGCTCGCCCGGTGAGGTGGTGAAGATCCGCGTCACGCTGTTCCCGACCGCCAACCTGTTCCTGCCGGGCCATCGCATCCGTCTCGACATCTCGTCAAGCAACTTTCCGAAATTCGACGTCAACCCGAACACCGGCGAGCCCGACGGCGCCGGCGCGGCGCAAGCGGATCGCGCTGAACACGGTGTTTGTCGATAAGGACCGACCCAGCCGGCTGGTGTTGCCTCTGCTCCCGCTTTGATGCGATAGCACTTGCACTGGTCAACGAGGGAGACAGATGAACGACCTTTATTCCTTTTACGCGCAGCACCGCAACAGTCGTGTCATGCATAAATGGGAGCATTATTTCGACATCTATGATCGTTTCCTCTCGCCCATTCGCCGCAGCAATCCCGTGATATTGGAGATCGGTGTGCAACTTGGCGGCTCGTGCGAGATGTGGCGCGAGTATTTCGGTCCGGCGACACATATCTTCGGCATCGACATCAACCCGGAGGCCCGGCGGCAAGAGGATATCGTCACCCGGGTGTTCATCGGCGATCAGCAGGATCGCAACTTCCTGCGCGGCGTCCTGCGAGAGATCGGCACGCCCGACGTGGTGATCGACGACGGTGGACACAGCGCCAATCAGCAGATCACCGCGTTTGAGGAGTTGTATCCGGCGCTCAGTGAACGTGGGCTTTATTTCGTCGAGGACACGCACACGTCGTTGTGGCGCGGCGCGTTCATGGACCGGCAGGACCAACAGAGTTTCCTGCAATTCTCCTTCGCCAGGTGCGCGCAGTTGATGGAGTGGACCGGCAAGCGCGAAAACTTCCAGGTGCTCGGCACCGAGCAGGGTGAGTTGCTGGCGAATGCCGTCACGGAATTCTGCCGTGCAACGCAGGCGATCCACTTCTTCGATAGCATGATCGTCTATCAGCGTGGCCGTCGCCGCGTGCCACGACACGTCCGCCGTTGATCACGCTCTCCTCTGCGCCCGCGCGCCTGGCCGAAGGCCGGCGCATCTACGCGATCGGCGATATCCACGGCTGCGACGTCCAGCTAGGCAATCTGCACGAAGCCATTGCGGAGGATCTGGCCAGCGGCCGATCGAACAGCCGGTGCTGCTGCATATCGGCGACTATGTCGATCGCGGCGCCGATACCGCCGGCGTCTTGCAGCGGCTGCTGACGGAAACACCCGTTCCGGGGGTTCCGGTCATCAACCTTGTCGGCAATCACGACGAGACGATGCTGCACGCACTATCCGGCGATCGCGCGGCTGTCGACCGATTGGCTGTTCGCCGGCGGTGCGCCCGCGCTGCAGAGCTACGGCATCGATCCCGACTCGCCGCGCGAGAGCTGGCCCGGGCAGGTGCCAGCCGGAACACCTGGAGTTCCTGCGCGGACTGACGCTGAGCTATCGCGACGGCGGCTACTTCTTCGTCCACGGCGGCGTGCGTCCCGGCGTGCCCCTGGAGCAGCAGGCGCGCGAGGACCTGCTGCGCATGCGCCAGCCCTTTCTGTATTCCGAGATGTCGTTCGGCGCGGTGGTGGTGCACGGTCACACGCCGGTGCGTGACCCGGTGGTGCGCCACAACCGCATCGGCATCGACACCGGCGCCGTGTTCGGCGGCAAAATGACCTGTCTGGTGCTGGAACGCGAGACGCTGGGCTTTCTCACTGCCGATCCGGTCGGTGAACCGGTCTCCATCGCCCACAGGTAAGGGTCACGCCTGCTCCCTGTGTTCGGTCTTCGCAGGCGGGTGGGACGGTCGGGAAGATCGTGCTGGCACCGGGGCCGTGATGACCTCACAATTTGCCAGGGGCGGGCGGTCGCCGTCACATCGCGCAGCACGAGCCAGCGCAGCTCCTCGAGCTGCTTCAGCACTGACAGGTCCACGATCCGCGTGCCACTGAGGTCGAGATACTGCAGCGTCTTCAGCGCCGAGAGTGGAGCCGCATCCGTAACCGGGGTCGCGGACAGATCAAGACTGCGCAGCCTGCGCAGTCCCGTCAGGGGCCCTATGTCGCTGATCCGGGTGCCGCCCAGATCCAGTCGCTCCAACCGGTCCAGACCGGCCAGCGGACCGATGTCCTCAACCAGCGAACCGGTCAGAAAACAGGTCTCCAACTCAGGCATGTGAAGCAGCGGCGTCAGATCACTGACCGCCGTGTACGATAGATGCAAATGCTGCATCCGTACAAGTGCGGCCAGCGGCGTTATGTCGCTGATCCGCGACCGGGTCAGCACCAGCCGGCGCAGTTCCGTCAACGCCGCGAGCGGACTCAGGTCGACGATGTAGCTTCGCTCCAGCCGCGCTTCGACGATATACGGCAGCCACTCCGCCGGCGGATCAATCGGCACGGCAGAACGGCTGGTTGCTCTTCACGTTGACCCGTGACAACTCGAGTTGCGCGGTGACGGTCACACGTTGAACCGGAACAGCAGCACGTCGCCGTCCTTCACTACGTAGTCCTTGCCCTCGACGCGCATCCTGCCGGCTTCCTTGGCCCCCACCTCGCCCTTGCAGGCAACGTAGTCGTCCGAGGCAATCGTCTCGCACGCGATGAAGCCGCGTTCGAAATCGCCGTGGATCGCGCCCGCTGCCTGCGGCGCCTTGGTCCCGCGCACGACCGTCCAAGCATGCGCCTCCTTCGGGCCGACAGTGAAGAAGGTGATCAGCCCCAGCAAATCGTAGCCGGCGCGTATCACCCGATCCAGGCCGCTGTCATGCAGACCCAACCCTTCCAGGAACTCGGCGCGATCTGCCTCCGGCAGTTGCGCTACCTCCGCCTCGATCGCGGCCGAGACCACAACGACACGCGCCCCTTCGTCGCGCGCGCGCTGCATCAACCTGGGCGGAGAACGCGTTGCCGCTTGCCGCCGCACCCTCGTCGACATTGCAGACGTACAGCACCGGCTTCGACGTCAGCAGTTGCAGCCGCTTCACCGCCTCTGCCTGTTCGGGCGCGACGATCGACCGCACCGGCCGGCCCTCGCGCAGCGCATCGACCAGTGGCGCCATCAGCGTCACGCTCGCGATCGCTTCCTTGTCGCC
Source organism: uncultured Alphaproteobacteria bacterium (assembly GCA_963758595.1). Classification (GTDB taxonomy): domain Bacteria; phylum Pseudomonadota; class Alphaproteobacteria; order Acetobacterales; family Acetobacteraceae; genus JAMXLO01. The sequence continues at coordinate 54,532 of CAVWWB010000009.1, read as the reverse complement.
GCCGCGCGCGCGCTTCTGCGCCGCGATCAGCCGCTTCTCCAGGCTATCGAGGTCCGCGAGCATCAGCTCCGTCTCGACCACCTCGGCATCGCGGATCGGATCGATCGGACCCTCGACATGCGCGACGTCGGGATCATCGAAACAGCGCAGCACGTGGATGATCGCATCCACCTCGCGGATGTTGGCGAGGAACTGGTTGCCCAGACCCTCACCCTGGCTTGCCCCACGCACCAGTCCGGCGATGTCGACGAACTCCAGCGACGTGGGCACGATCTTCGCCGACTTGCCGATCGCCGCCAGCGTTGTCAGCCGCTACATCCGGCACCGCCACACGGCCAACATTCGGCTCTATGGTGCAGAACGGATAATTCGCCGCCTGCGCCGACGCGGTCGCGGTCAACGCGTTGAACAGCGTTGACTTCCCCACATTCGGCAGCCCGACAATGCCGCAGTTGAAACCCATTCAAATCCCGAAACCACAGATGCACACGGATGAACACGGATGAGTCTGCTGCTCGCTCACCCCCGTATCCGTGTTCATCGGTGTTCATCCGTGGTTTCGTAACTTTGTGTCCTGCACCAGCAGCGCAACCTTGGTCATGAACTCCTCGGGCCTGCCCTGCACCAGCAACGGCGCCGCCTCCGCCACCGCATCCAGCACCGGCAGCAGCCATTCGCGATCCTCTTTGACGAAATCCCCCAGCACGTGCCCCAGCACGCGCTCCCTCTGTCCGGGGTGTCCGATGCCGAGACGCACCCGCCAATAATCCTGTGTACCAAGGATGCGGTCCATGCTGCGCAGCCCGTTATGGCCTGCCGCACCGCCGCCCCGCTTCACCCGCACCTTTCCAGGCACCAGATCCAATTCGTCGTGGAACGCGGTGATCGCCTCCGGCGCCAGCTTGTAGAATGCCGCCGCCTGCTGCACCGACGCGCCTGAACTCGTTCATGTAGGTCTGCGGCTTCAGCGCCAGGACCTTTCGCCGGCGATGCTGCCCTCGCTGACCAGGCCCTTGAACCGCTGCCCGCCATGGCGTGAAGCCGTGAGCGAATAGCGATCGTGTCAATCGCCATGAAGCCGATATTGTGCCGGTTCCGGGCCATCCCCGGCTCCGGATTGCCGAGGCCGACCCAGATCAGCATGACAACTGCGGTTTCCTTTGGCGGGATCAGCCTCGCCTGGCCGGCAGGCGGCAGGAGCGGCTGGCGCCGGTGCCGCACCCGGCGCAGCAGCCTCGGCAACTGCGTCGGTCATCTTGGTGGGCGGCGCCACGGTCGCAATAACGAAGTTGCGCGCGATCACCGGACGAGTGTTCTCGGTCCCTTTCAGATCTTCCCAGCGCACCGCATCATTGAAGTCCAGGTCGGCCAGATCGGCGGTGAACTGGTCCGGGATGTGCTCCGGCTGAGTATAAACCTCGACCGTGTGGCGCACCACGTTCAGCACGCCGCCGCGCTTCAGACCCGGGCTGATCCCGTCGTTCTCGAAATGCACCGGCACCGAAACACGCACCCTCTCGCCGGTTACCAGTCGCTGGAAATCGACATGCTGCGGCGCATCGGTAACCGGATGGAACTGCACGTCGCGGATCAGCGCGCGCGTCGCATCGCCGTTCGACTTGATTTCATACATCGCGCGACTGCCAGCCCGGCCGGTGCAGTTCGCGCAGTATGGCGCGAGGATCGAGCGCGACCAGCGTCGGCTCCTGCCTCGCCCCGTAAATCACCGCAGGCACCTTGCCTGCCCGCCGGGTCGCGCGCGCCGCCCCCTTACCGGCTCGCGCGCGTGCCTCGGCCTCGATCGTCACGACATTGGCCATGATCCGCTCCTGCAAATGGCGACGCCGGCCTCCAGGGGTGCCGGCGCGGCTGCGGTTTAACCGAAAACCACGCCAGGCGACAAGGGCGAGCCCGACGGGCTCTGCTACTTTAGGTTGCATTCCACCCGCGGCGGCTTCCATATCAGGGGTCGCCGCGGCCGCTGCGTGTAGCCCGATGCTCTTCAATTCCTACCCATTTCTGCTGGGCTTCCTGCCCTTGTCATTGATCGGCATGGCTGCAGTCGGACATCGCACGCAAAGCCGCATCGTCCTGATCCTTTTCGTGTCGCTGTTCTTCTATGCCTGCTGGGACTGGCGATTTCTGCCGTTGTTGATTGGCTCGATCACGGTCAACTACCTGTTCGGAAGCGGCATCCGGTGCTGCGTCGGCCAAGGCAGAGAGCGCGCGGCGAACGTAATCCTTGCCCTCGGCGTCGCCTGAACCTGCTTCTGCTCGGTGCCTTCAAGTACCTGCATTTCCTGCTGGCCAATATCAACGCGGTAACCGGCACTGACTGGACCATTGTTCAACCTCGTGCTGCCGCTTGGCATTTCCTTCTGGACCTTCGAGCAGATCGGTTTCCTGGTCGACCTGCGGCGCGGTGCGCACTATCGCCCCGAGCCGCTGGATTACGCGCTGTTCGTGCTGTTCTTCCCGCGGCTCGTCGCCGGGCCGATCCTGCGTTACGGCGAGATCGGGCCGCAGCTAAGCGGCTCGGGACACTGGCGACATATTGCCGGATCTCGGGGTCGGCCTGTCGATCTTCGCTATCGGATTGGCGAAGAAGGCGTGGCTCGCCGATGGCATCGCCCCATTCGTCGCATCGGGGTTTCACCAGCGCGCAGCATGGCCAGTCGCCCGACCTGTTCGCCGCATGGGGATCCGCGCTGGCCTATACCTGCCAGCTCTATTTCGACTTCTCGGGCTACTCCGACATGGCGATCGGCGCCGCACGATGTTTCGGCATCCGCTTTCCGGCGAATTTCAATTCGCCATACAAGGCGGGCAGCATCATCGAGTTCTGGCGTCGCTGGCACATGACCTTGTCGCGCTTTCTGCGCGACTATCTGTACATCCCGCTTGGCGGCAACCGCCGCGGCGCGCTCAGGCGTTACGCGAACCTGATGCTGACGATGCTGCTGGGCGGGCTTTGGCATGGCGCCGCCTGGACATTCGTGATCTGGGGCGGCCTGCACGGACTGTACCTGATGGTGAACCATGCGTGGGCGAAGCTGCGCGGACGCTGCTGCGGCACGGCATGCCGCAAGCGATCGCCGGTGCGCTGACCTTCGTTGCCGTCGTCATCGGCTGGGTATTCTTTCGTGCCCCTGATGTATCCACAGCCTGGCGCATGCTGGGCGGTATGGCCGGACTGAATGGTGCCGCCGTGCCGGCCGCATTGCTCGACAGCTGGGCGCGTTTGCAGTCAGCCCTGCGTCATCTCGGCATAACTCTACCGGAGCGTCCAGGGCGGGTTTGCCTTTAGCTCGATGTGGGCCTGGGTGCTCGGACTTCTGGCACTGGCCTGGCTCGCTCCGAATACGCAGCAGATCATGGCGCGAGCGCAACCGACGCTGCAGGCGGTCGCCGGCAGCGCACCGCCCTTCTCCGCTGGGCGCCGAGCGCCGCGCTGGGGCCTCGCCATCGGCGCGGTGGCAGCAATCGGTCTGCTATCGGTTAACCGCAGGCCGGGAGTTCCTCTACTGGCAATTCTGATGCGGGCATCGGCTGCAGCTATTTGCTCTGGTGTGCCGCCGGACTGGTCGGCATCCTGCTGCTGTGCGGCGGCTTCGCCGTGCTGGTCGATCCGTACTACGTCTTCGGCACAAGCACGGTTGCCGGCGCTGAACCTGCTGCATCCGCGCGCCAACGATCAGATGATCGCCTCCCGCGCGCACCTTGCAGCGCGCTCGCGCCCGCGCACGCTGTTGCTTGGAAACTCCCGCATCGAGGCGGGCCTCGATCCGGCAAGCTCAGCCTGGCCACGATCCATGACGCCGGTCTTCGATGGCGGATTGCCTGGAATGAACCTCGAAGCGGCACACCGAGTGATGGAGGCGGCCATGGCAGGCGGCCGCCTCAATCGCATCGTCGTCGCGGTTGAATTCCTCGACACTCTCGATAATAGCGAAGGCGCGCCGCATCCGCATCGCCAGTCCGCATGCCGATACAACCGCTGACGCGCTGGCTGGACGATGCGCAGGATTTGATCCGATGCCAGCCTGACCGTCGGTGCATTGGCCGACAGTATTCAAACGGTGCTGAGCCAGAGATCAACAGCCATCAATGTCACCCGGCCCGATGGTTCAGCCGAGCTTGGCGAATACGCCGCCTATATTCGCCAGCGCGGCGGGGCCGCGCTGTTCGAACACAAGCTGGCCGAGTATCGCGCAACCTTCGCCACCTACACCCCGCCCGAGTTCGACCAGCCCGAGAGGCATGCCACCTTTGCCGCGCTAGTTGAGCTTGCTCGATGCGGCACACGCCAATCGCAGCAGCGTCGATATCATCATCTATCCTTACCATGCCGCGGTGCTCGACCTGCTTCGCCAACATGGCCTTTGGTCCAGTTTCGAGCAGTTCAAACGCGTGCTTGGTCAGCATCGTGTGGCGCCGATATCCAAACACCCGGATTGTCGACTTCAGCGGCTACAACGTGTTCACAACGGAGCCGCCACCGCTTCCTGGGCCCGGACATGCGATGCGCTGGTATTGGGAGCCCGGGCATTTCCGGACATCGCTCGGCGATAAGATCATCGACCGGCTCTATGGCGGAGGAGCCGACTTCGGCCGTGACCTGACCCCGGCTACGATCGATGCCGTGCTGGCAGCCATACGACACGAGCGCGACGAGGGCCTGGCCGAGGCATCGTCCCCGCGGCGTTCGTTCAGGCCATCCGCCGGCCCGCCAGCGCTGTTGGCAACTCGGTGATTGCGTGATCGATCAACCGCGCATCCGCCTCTGCCGATAGCCCCTCTGCGATCACCTGCCGCGCGCGCTCGGTGGCGACCTCGGCTGCGGTCAACCGCACCTCATCCACCGCGGCCCTCTCCGCCGCGGCGATCCGGTCCATCGCCATCTGCTCACGTCGCCGCGCTGCAGCCTCCGCTTCCGTCGGCTGCCGCCGCCGCTGACACGTTCGGCTTCCACTTTGGCGCCCTCGATCAGAGCCTGCGCCTCCCGCAGCGCCTCGGCACGCCGCGCTTCGGCTTCACGCAGCATCGCCTCTGCCTCCTGGTCGCAGCCGCGCGGCCTCCTCGAGTTCGGTGCGAACCCGTCACGCCTCGGTCGTCCAGCATCTTCGCCAGCGGCGCCCACAACTTCCTGCCGAAAATCACGAAGAACAGGATGAACGCAATCAGCACCCAATTGCGCGGTTCGGCGAAGAACCCTGGCTTCCTCGTTCATACCACCGTTCCTTCAGACGATCCGGCGGGCGGTGATCGCCGCCCCGATAGCGCCATCCAACCGCGCCGGTCGGGCGGCGCCCCGGTCAGGCGTCCGATGACGGTCACTGCGGTCTCGGTCGCCACCTCGCGCAATGCCCGCATTGCCGATGCGCGTGCTGCATCGATCTGCGCCTCGGACTCCTGCAATTGCTTCTCCAACCGCTGGTTCAGCGCGGCGATGCGCCCCGCCGCCTCCTGCTTCGCCGTATCCAGCGCGGCGTTGATCGCCGCCTGAGCCTCGGCCCGTGCCCGCGCAGTCGCCTCCGCCACTTCGCGCGCGGCGCCGTCGGATCGGGCCTTCGCCGCCTGCGCCGTCTCCAGATCGGCCGCGATATGACGCGCGCGTTGCTCGATCACCTGGCCCACCCGCGGCAAGCGAAGCGCGACAGCAGCACGTACAGCACGATGAAGATCACCGCACCCCAGCCGACCTGGGTCAGTGTCAGCGGGTTGGCGAAGTCGAGCTGCGGCATTCCCTGCGCCCGCGCCGCGCTCGGGGAGCAGGACCGCCAAGAACAGCGCCCAGGAAGGACAGCCGCCCGCAGCAGCAGCATCACACGAACAGAATGATGAACGCGATCACCAGCGCGTACAGCGCCACGGCTTCCGTCAGCGCGAACCCCAGAATGGCCAGGCCGAACACGCGCTCACGCGCCGCCGGGTTGCGCGCCACGCTGCTGACCAACGCGGCGAAAATGTAGCCGATGCCAACGCCGACACCCGACAACGCGATAACGGCAATGCCCGCGCCAATAGCCTTTGCGGATGCGAGATCCATGGTTCTGTATCCTTTGCGTTAGTGGAGATGCACGGCGTCGTGCAGATAGATGCAGGTGAGAATGGCAAACACGTAGGCTTGCAAGGTCGCCACCAGCAATTCGAAGCCGATCAGCAACACGTTTACCGCGAGCGATAAGCCGGCCGGCACCCAGAAGATAATGCCCGCGGCACCCAGCATGACAACGAAGGCACCGAACACCTCTAGCATCACGTGACCCGCCATCATGTTGGCGAACAACCGCACGGACAGCGAGATCAGGCGCGACAGATAGGACAGCACCTCGATCGGCACCAGAACGGCATCAGGGCGACTGGCACACCTTGCGGCACGAAGTAGCTGAAAAAATGCCACGCCATGGATCCGGATCGCGACCACAGTCACCAGACCGACCACGAACACGGTCAATGCCAGTGTCACCGCGATGTGGCTGGTATAGGTGAAGAAGTAAGGGAACACGCCCAGCAAATTGCCGAACAGAATGAAGAAGAACAGTGTGAACACGAACGGGAAGAAGCGATCGGCCCTCTGGCCCGATGGTCTCGGTACACATCCCGAGAACTGTTTCGTAGGCCATCTCGGCAGCCGACTGCAGCCGGCCCGGCACCATCGCGCGCGGACGCATCCCCAGCCAAAGCAGCGCGAACACCAGCACGCCTGCCACGACCATCATGACGTTGGACTGAGTGAAGTCGAGGCCCAGCGACGGGCTGCAGCCTGAACTGGCTCAGTGCGTCGATCGTACCTCCGGCCGCCACTAGCTTCCCCTATCCCCTGGTCGTGGCGCGAACAGGCGCCAGACATTCAAGACTCCAGCCGCACCGCCCAGCAGGACGAACACCGCGGTCAGGATCGGCTTGGTGCCAAACAGGCGGTCAAGCCCATAGCCGATGGCGACCGCCACGACCAGGGCCGAGACCAGCTCGATCCCCACCCGCATGCCGATACCCCAAGGGCTCATACCGCCCATGCCGCCGGTATCCCGAGCCGTCAATGGCGGCGGGGCATCCAGCCCCTGCCTGCTGCGGGCGGCCTTCAGCCTCTCCTCAAACGAAGGAGGCTCGTCCTCGCCCGATTCCTCGCTCATGTCCGCTCCTGGCAGGACGCCCCGCCGGAAAGCGCGGGCTAGCTACAGGGGGGTCCTTTGGGTGTCAAGAATGTAACCAGCGCGCGGCCGCGGCGTAGCCGGCGCGTTGCGTCGGGGGCACAGCGCGCGTGGCAATTTCGTGCGCAATCATCGAGGATACGACGTCGCGGCGCTCGGCCCGCATCGCCGAATTGATCAGCATCTGAAAGAACAGATCGCGCTGCGCATTGCTGCCGCCGAGCAGGCGGATCTGCGCCTGGCGTGGCGCCAGCAGGTCCACGACCTTCGCGTGGTTGCCGCGACGGTGGGCCTGCGCCGCCTCGCAGACTGGGATCACCACGTCAGCGATGGCCGGTGCGGTCCACAACCTTGGGTCAGCCGCTCGTTCGTGCAGCGCTTCAAGGAACCGTGCAGCAGCCGCATCGCGGCCGGTTACCGCCAGCGCCAGCATCAGGTGCGGCACCAGCAGCAGATGGCCAGCATCGCCGATCCGTGCCTCCGCCTTGTCCGCCAGTTCCTCCCAGCGGCTCCCGACACCCAGGCCGAGCTGCTCCAGTCGCCACAGCACCGCAGTGGCGTTCTGTAGATCGACATAATGGTCGGGCACCGCCTTGGTCATCGGATCGGCGAAGTTGCGGATATTCTCGTCGTAGCTCGCCAGCACTGTATCACGCTCGCCAAGGTCGAGTTCCATCAGCGCGCGATGCCACCACAGGTGATGGATCAGGTTGTTGCCCGCCGACCAGTTCGGGATCTGCGAGGCCAGCCAGTCCACGCCTGCGCGCGGGCGGCAGTCCATTTCCATCACGTGTGCCTTCACGTGATGCGCGAAGTAGTTGGTCGGGTCGCGCTGCCACGCGGCGTCAACCGCGCACTCCGCCGCCGCGTAGTCACCCGTCTCTTCATGCGCGAATGCCCAGACGCACTGCATCAGGTCATAGCCCGGCAGATCGGCCGACCAGCGCGGTGCGATGCGGTCAGCTTGCTCACGGATCTTCGCCGTCTGGCCGTGGCGGAACCACGTGGTATCGCAGATACGCAAGGCCAGCAGATCGGTCGGCGTCTCGTCCAGGATCTCCCGCCAGATCGCGAAGGACCTGTCGAGTTCGCCGTGCGCCCACGCCTCGAACGCCGCGACATGCTGCAGCTCGCGCCGGGTGCCCACACCCACCTTCGCCAACTCCAGAGTGGCGGCGATCTGCTGCTTGTTCGCCGGATTTGCCGCGCTGAGCAGCAGGTAGCCCTTCAGGCACTGTGCCATGACAAATCGCGGATCGGCCGCGATTGCGCTGCCAACCAGCGACATCGTGTCGATATGATACTTCAGGTAGTGTTCGACCGCGCGGTCGAACAGGCGCACCGCTTCCTCGCTGTCGGTCGACAGCGGCAGCCCGCGTTCATCCTGTTTCATGGTGCGGTCGCTCCAATCAACAACCTGTTGCCGCGTTCCACCCCCAGCGCCTCGCGCAGCGCGGTCAGTGCCGCGCCGATCGATGGCGCGGCCCGCGGCGGGCGATTGGCCGCGCGCCGCTCCGGCGTCTGCAGCAGCCACCGCACCGGCCGCACTTCGCGGCAGCGGGCTCCAACTGCAGACTGGCCTGGTCAACCACAATCTCGACGCCTGCCCCCCGCACCGCGACGTGTCCACGCACACCCCACAATATCAGACAATCAGCAACCAAGCGCGCGCAGCTGACTCACATAAAACCCCCCCTCCCCTTGCGGGAGGGGGTGGGGGGAGGGGGCCCGTCAACCACTCCGGGCCCCTCTACAACATTGGCCCGGCCAGCATCTCCGCCGCCACCTTCCGCGGCTGCCACTTCCCATCGGCCAACGAGCCCCGCCATTCGCCGCTCTCCACCACCACCTTGCCGCGCAGCACGGTCAGGCATGGCCACGCCTCCATCCGGCGCCCTTCCCATGGCGTGTAGTCCGCCTCGTGCAGGTCCTCTGCTCGGATCACCCGCTTGTCGGCCGGATCGAGCACGCAGATATCCGCATCCGACCCCGCTGCAAGCGCGCCCTTGCGTGGATACAGTCCCATGATCTTCGCAGCATTCGTGGACACCAGATCGACATAGCGCGACAGCGAATAGCCGCGGCGGCCCACCATCTCGGTGTACATCAGTGCCACCCGAGGCTCGACGCCCGCGTTGCCGCCCGTTGTGTCGTCGATCCGCACGCCCTGCAGCTTCTTCGCCAAGGTGCAGCAGATCTCGTCGGTCGCAACGCAGTTGATGCAGCCATCCAGCGTCCCGGCCCAAAGCGCCGCCTGATCCTCGGCTGACTTCAGCGACGGATAGGTGTGGTAGATTTGCCCGTTCGTCCGCTTATAGTCCTGGGATGTATACAGCATATACTGATGTAGCGACTCACCGTAGATCGGCACGCCGCGAGCCCGAGCCTCGCGAATCGCCGATACACCGGACGCCGCCGACGTATGCATCATATACAGGGTTGCGCCGACCTTCTCGGCCAGCCGGATCACTCGGCGGAACGAAATATCCTCCGACAGCGTGTTATGCACTTCCGCCATGTTGGCAAAATCCGTCCGTCCCTCGCGGATCAGCTTGCCGTACATGTGCATAACGATGTCATTGTCCTCGGAATGGATCACGCCGAGACCGCCATTCGCCTTCAGCACCTGGAACACTTCCCAGATGTCGCCGAAATCCACCATCCGCCCCTTGCGCGATGGCGTGATATCGGTGGTGAAGATCTTCACCGTCGGGAATCCTGCCTGGATCGCTTCGGCCAACTGCCCGAACAGCTCCACCGGCAGCGCACCCTCTACCATGATGTGCTGCGCGTAGTCGCAGGCGCAGTGGCCCTTCCAGTCCTCCTCGCGCCGCGCGATCGCGTCCTGCAGGTTGGCGCCCTGGCTGGCGCGGGTGAAGTCGATGATCGTTGTCGTGCCCCCGTGCACCGCTGCGCGGCCCACCACATCGGGCGGATCGGTCAGCCCGGCGCTACCGTCCGGATTGGGCAGGAACCACTTGCAGTGCACATGCGGATCGATGCCGCCCGGCATGACGATCTTGTCCGCCGGCATCGATCAGCCGTGTGCCATCGCCGAACGGGCAGGCTGCCTTTCGCCGCCACTGCGACAATCTGCTCGCCGGCGATCGCAATATCGTACGCACCGATACCCTGCGGCGTCACCACCGTATCACCACGCACCACCAGATCGACCATGGCATGTCCCTCCCGCGCCATGGTTCCGCGTCTGGCCCTGTCAGGCAAGCACCGGCAGATGGAGCGGTTCCCGGCCGAAGGGTCTCGGCCGGAATGCGCCCGATCTCATCAAGCTGACGCTCCGACTTGGTGTTGTCGGCCTCGGCCGCTACGATAATGAAGGCCGGATTTAATCAATCGAGGGGAGGGACCACGATGAGCGCAGCAACAGCGCAGAAGCCGATCGTGCATTTCGTCGGCAGCATCCCGTTGCCGAATGCCGAAACGGTGTTCCGCACCCTGGCGGCAGCAGCCGCACCACGACTGAAGCGCCTGCCCGACGGCGAGACCGGCATCCGCAAGACCTGGATCCGCTTTCTGCAGCAGGTGCTGGCCGACAATCCGGGAATTGAGGTGGCGAGCGATGTACCGCCGTTCAAATTCACCCAGTGGGACGGCACTGTATTGCGCGAAATTCCCCGCCTGCGCGTGAAGCCAGGCGCGCGGCTCGATCCGGCGACCGTCAACACCGGCTATGCCGACATGGCGATCGAGTTGTGGCGACTGTTCGATCGTCTGCAGCAGCAAGGCGTCATCCCCGCCGACGTCAAATTTCAGATCTCGCTGCCGACCCCGATCGCGCCGACCTACAACAACATGGTACCGACCGACCGGCCGGCGCTGATCCCGGTGCTGACCGCACACATGCTGGGCGAGGTCGCGAGGATCGCGCAGGCTTTGCCCAACGACCGCGTCGCGCTGCAATGGGACGTGTGCCAGGAGGTCATTGCGTGGGAGGGGTACTACGACCCAGGTCCGATCGATTTCCGGCAGGAGACGATCGCCGAACTAGTCGCGATCGGTAACGGCGTCCCGCCGGCGATTGAACTCGGCTTCCACCTGTGCTACGGCAGTCCGGCCGACGAGCACGTGATCCAGCCGAAGGACGCCGGAATCATGGTGGAGATGGTCAATGCGGTCTCGGCCGGAGTGCGACGGCCGATCGAGTTCTTCCACCTGCCGGTCCCCAAACCGCGCACCGACGATGCCTTCTTCGCCCCATTCGACGGGCTGAGCTTGCGCCCGGAGACCGAACTCTATCTCGGCCTCGTTCACCGCGATGACATGACCGGCAACGCTGCTCGCCTCGCCGCCGCGCGGCGTCATGTTCGGGTCGACGGCGTGGCCACCGAGTGCGGCATGGCACGCGGCGATCCTGTGCGTTTCCCGGGGCTGCTCGCGGCGCACGTGCAGACCGCCGAACTCGGAGCGTAGCTGCAATCAGCTGATCGAAGCTCTCTGATGTCGGGTCACCGTCGCGCTGGGCACGTGGGCAGGGACATCCGCGCACCGCATCTTCGCTGCTAGTCGCAACCAGGGCGGCTTAGTGTGTGAAGCCAGGTCGTTTAAGTGGTCGCAGGATCGGCTCGATCAGGCAGGTCTGGAATGCCCGATGCCTTGTTGACCGGCTAAAGCCGCGACACGCCGAATGTTATGCCATCAGTCGGAACCGTCTGGCAGCCACGGGCCAAGCACCTGCTCGTCCGTATAGGTGAGCGCAGCCGGATCAAAGCGCGGCTGTTCCTTGTGGTAAGCCAGCGAGGCCAGCGCCAGGGCACGCGCCTCAACCAGCTCCTCGCTGATGGCAGCCGACAAGGTGGCATTCAGACTGGGGCTGTCGCGCAGCAACGTCCGGAGTTGGGCCCGGTGTTCGAGAACCGTCTCGCACCAGCCTGCCTGCGGTTCGGTCGCCGGAGAGACCTGCAACTTGAGCAAGTGCGCCAGAATGGTCCTGACCCGGTTCCTGAGTTCGCGCCGGTCACTGATGCCCAAGGCCTCGATCTCCCCGGCGACGTTCGCCCAATCGATCTGGTCATTGACCCGCTCTCCGGCGGCCATGCGGCGCAGCAGCGCGGCCTGGCGCTCCGACCAGATCACGACGTCGGCATCATACAGGTCGCTCATTCTGCCCTCCGGCGCTCTATGATTGCCGCTTGGTGGTGCGATCTAAGATAGCGGCGCGACCGACTGCAACTATCCTCGCACCTGCTCATTGTGACCTGCGCATCGAGGATCTCCCGACTGGTGAGCCATACTCGGCATGAGTTATTTATCCTGACATATGGCATCGGGTTATGCTCTTTTTGGGCTCATGTCCGCGGCGCCTACTCGAACCGACGCCCAGCCCAGCCGCCCCGGCCGCCTGCTCGCCCTGGTCCGCAAGCTGATCGACTACGGCAAGGAACTCGCCGCCACACTCCAGCAGCGAACTGACGCCGCCGCCCTCGCGCGCATCATGTGTGGCCTGCACTGCGCCTATGCGCTTCAGGACAGGATCGTCCAAAGCGCGGCTCGCCTGGATGCGGACCGCAAGCCGTGCGCCAGCCGGGCAGCCACGCCCCCCCAGCCCGCGCGCGCCTCCCACGACTATCCGACGCAGCAACCAGGCTGCTGCCAACCTCGCGCTACTCCCCACGGCGGAGCAGATCGCCGCCAAGGTGCGCCGCCAGCCGATCGGTGCTGTGATTGCCGATATCTGCCGCGACCTCGGCATCCTGCCAAACCACCCGCTGTGGCGGGACCTTCAACAGGTCATCAACGCTTTCCGAGGCAACTACGCCGCCTGGTCATCGACATCCTCAAGCGGCCGCTGCTGATCCTCGGACAAGACGGGCCTGCCGCCGCGCAGGCGGTCCTCCTGGCTTCCGCCTGCGCCACCGGCCCGCCCTGAGCCCTCAGGCTGCCTCGCGCGCGCAGAAGCAGGATACCGGCAACCGGCATATCAGCGCGCGCGGCAGCAAACGTCGACACGTTGACGGATCAGCGCCGCCTCCGCGGTTTCACCACGCCGCTCGAGGCAGTCGAGCAGCCCGCGCAGCGCCCACACGATTGTCGGGATGGATCTGTGCGCGCGGCGACGCGCCGCCCAGCCCGAGATCCTCGCGATACACCGCTTCGGCCTCCGCCACGCGTCCCTGCTCCAGCAGCAACGCGCCGAGCGCGTGCCGTACCGGCTGCATCCAGCCCCATGGCTCGTCGTATGGCAGCGCGTCCTCCAGCGCGACCGCAGCGCGCAGATGTGCGAACGCCGTGTCGTACTCGCCGCGCCGATAGTCGATCTCGCCATGCCAGCATCTCCTCGGCCACCCCCAGCAATTGCACGCATGGCACGTTGTGCAGTAGCCGCGACGGGGGAACCCGTTGCGCCGCAGAGCGGAACAGCGCCTGCTCGGTCTCCGCCGCTTGCCACCTCGCCAAGCGCCGCGTGTGCCACACCCTTCGCATAATGCATCATCGCCACAGTGTTGCAGTACAGCGCCTGATCCGCCGGCAGCGCCTGCGCGATGATCTCGTGCCACTTGCCGAAGCGGATCAGCACGTGCTGCTCGGATCGAGACGTAGCTTTCGAAGAAATCCGCCATCGGCGGCGAGGGTATCCGCAGCATCGCCTCTGGCATCGTCTCGATCAGCTCGTCGGCCGCGGCGATAGCGGGCGCATATTGACCCAGGAACATCGCGCCATAGGCGGCAAAGTGATAGTTGTGGATGCGGTAGCCGGAATAGAAATTCATCGGCCCGGCGCGATCATAGAATTTACGGTCGGCGATGATGGCCTTCTGGTTCCAGTGCATGGCGTCGCGATAGTGACCGCACTGGATGTCGATATGGGTGGGCATGTGCGTCAGGTGGCCCATGTCCGGCGACAGCTCACGTAGCCGGTCGCCGGTGACCAGCGCCACCTCCGGATACGGCGACATTTCCATCAGATGCACGTGCAGATGCAGCAGGCCAGGGTGATCCATCGCCCCGGGCAATTCGCGGAACGCCGACTCCAACGCCTCGCGCGCCTCCAGCGTGCCGGCCCCCGGCGCGGGTTCGCCGGAGCGTCAGGTCCCACATCCGCCAGGGCGTGCGGTTCAGGATCGCCTCGACAAAGATGGCGCGTACATCCAGGTCGTCGGGATGCGCGCTCGTGCGCGAGGCGCATCGCATCGGCAAAGCCGTCATTCCACGCACGCTGGTCCTCGATAGGCTCGCGCTGCGGATAGCGTGCGGGCAGCGCCTGGATCAGCGCGCGTTCCGGCGCGCTGACGCCGCCTGCCAGCGCCAGCGCCGCCTGCGTCGCATCATGCGCACGCGCGAGCGCCGCCGCCTTGCCGGCCGGATCCATCAGCTCCCAGGGAAAGTTGTAGTTCGGCCCCGCCGCGTAGCCGATCCCCCAATGCGCCATGGCGCAGTCGGGATCGGCCTCCAACGCCTTCTCGAAGCAGGCAATCGCCTCCTCGTGGTGGAAGCCATAGCACCAGTTCAGGCCGCGATCGAACCAGCGCTGCGCATCCGCCGAACTGGTGGTGACCGTCCGCGCGTAGCGGCCGAGATCATACGGATAATCCATATTGTAGCCCCCCTGCATTTACTTATGTCGCGCCGGCCTCCAACCGTCTGCGTTGTCCTTGCTTCACTCTATCCGTCGGGGCACCGTGGCGTGAGGTCGGGACCATCCACTCTGACACAAACGGCAGGCGCGCTGTCATGTCGCGCCTGCCGTCAAGCCTATGCGGCCCTCGTGCCACCCTCGTCTTGGCCGGGCTTGACCCGGCCATCTGCGCACCACCGTTGCGGGGTGGATGGCGTGGCCAAGCCACGCCAAGCCGTTCGATCGCCGGTTGGTCTTACACCACCCGCCCGGTTTCCACCTCCATCAGGTGCATCTTGCTCATGTCGGCGGTCAGCGGCAGCATCTCGCCAGGCTCCGCATGGGTCGCCGGATCAACGCGAGCACAGACCGGGTCGTGGCCGACAAAGAAGTGGACCATCGTCTCCATGCCCATCGGTTCCACGACGTCCACCGGCAGGTCCACCCGCGTGTACCCCGGTCGCCCCGTCTCGTGGTGCTCGAACAGATGCTCGGGGCGCAGGCCGAAGACCATCTCCTTGCCCTTGTACTTGCCATACCGATCGGTGCGGTCCGGCGGCACCGGCAGAACGATCTGATCGGTGATGCGGATCGCCAACCCACCATTCGGCCCATCCTGCACACGCACGGGCAGGAAATTCATCGCCGGTGAGCCGATGAACCCGGCGACGAACCTTGTCGTCGGATTGTGGTACAGGTCCTGCGGCGACCCGACCTGCTCGATCACCCCATGGTTCATCACCACCACGCGGTCGGCCAGTGTCATCGCCTCCACCTGGTCGTGCGTCACGTACACCGTGGTGGTGCGCACCGTCTGGTGCACCTTCTTGATCTCGGTGCGCATCTGCACGCGAAGCTTGGCATCCAGGTTCGACAGCGGCTCATCGAACAGGAACACCTTCGGGTTGCGCACGATCGCACGCCCCATCGCCACGCGCTGACGCTGCCCGCCCGAGAGCGCGCGCGGCTTGCGATCCAGCAGCGTCCCGATATCGAGAATGCGCGCCGCCTCGTCCACCCGGCGCTTGATCTCGTCCTTCGGGAACCTCCGCAGCTTCAGCCCGAACGCCATGTTGTCAAACACGCTCATATGCGGATACAGCGCGTAATTCTGGAACACCATGGCAATGTCCCGATCGCGCGGCGGCACGTCGTTGACCACGTCGCCGCCGATCCAGATCTCGCCTTCGGTGATTTCCTCCAGACCCGCGATCATCCGCAGCGTCGTGGATTTGCCGCAGCCTGAAGGTCCGACCAGGACGACGAACTCCTGATCCGCGATCTCTAGATCGATACCCTTCACCGCTTGCACGCCGCCGTCGTACAGCTTGATAACCTTGCGGCAGGACACTTCAGCCATGGTCGTGTGGTTCCCTCATTCGCTCGCGGTGAAAGTCAACCCTTCGTTGCGCCGGCAGTCAGGCCAGCGACATAGTAGTCCATCAGGAACGCGTAGATCAGGATCGGCGGCAGCGAAGCGAGCAGGCACGCCGCCATGATCTTGCCCCACTGGAACACGTCGCCGCGGATCAGGTCGGAAATGATACCGACCGTCAGCACCATCTGATTCGACGTGTAAAGATACGCCAGCGGATACAGGAACTGTCCCCAGCTCACGGTGAAGGCGAAGATCGTCGCCGCGATGATCCCGGGCATCGCCACCGGGATGAAGATCCGCCACAGCATCTGCAGATAGCCCGCGCCGTCGATCAGCGCGGCCTCATCCAGCTCCTTCGGGATCGAGCTGAAGTAGCCGATCATGATCCAGGTGCAGAATGGCACCGCCAGCGTTGGGTACAGCAACGCCAGGCACCAGACGTTGTTGATCAACCCCAGAAAGCCGACGACCCGGAACAACGGCAGGAACAGCAGTGATGCCGGGATCAGGTAGGTCAGGAATATGCCCGTGCTCAGCGTCTGACTGCCCCAGAATCCCATCCGCGCCAGGCTGAACGCTGCCAGCACCGAGATCGTCATGCTGATCGCGACAGTGCAGAGCGTGATCATCACCGAATTGAGATAGTAGGTCTGGAAATTCGGATAGGTGATCAGGTACCAGAAATTCTCCAGCGTCGGGTGATGCACGATCCACGGACTACCGTGCTGGGCGGAGATTTCCGCCGATGACTTCAGGCTGGTCATCAAGGTGTAGAACGGCGGCACCAGGAACATCACGACGAAACAGCCCAAGGCGATGTAGCTGCCCCACAGCGCCCAGGCGCGCTGGCGATGCAGGCTATTGCGCGCGGTGCCGCGCCCGCGGCACCGCACCTGCGACTGCGGTCGTGCTGCTCATGCCGCGATCTCCCTGCTGCGACGCGTCACCCCACGCAGCACGAAGAACGCCGCGATGGCCAGGATCGGGAACATGAACAGGCTGTCCGCGGCACCCAACGGAATGTCGCCGGACTGGATGCCGACCTGGAAGGCATAGGTGGCGAACACGTGTGTCATGTCCTGCGGCCCGCCCCCGGTCAGGATGCGGACGATGTCGAATTCGGCGAAGGTGACGATCAGGCTGAACAGCACCGTGATGGCGATGATGTTGCGCATCATCGGCAGGGTGACGAAGAACAGCTTTTGCAACCCGCCAGCGCCGTCGATCGCTGCCGCCTCATACAGTTGTTCGGGCACCGACTTCAGTGCCGCCAGATACATGATCATGAAGAACGGCGTGCCGTACCAGACATTCACCGTGATGGTGCAGAACCGGGCGATCCAGCCGACGCCCAGCCACGGAACCGAGGCGAACCCAAGCTCGTTCAGAATCCAGTTGAATGCCGAGTAGGACGGATCGAACATCCACCACCAGGTCAAGGTGGACAACGCCAGCGGGATGACCCAGGGCACCAGCAGCAGGCCGCGCCAGATACGCTGGTTCTTGCCCGGGATGTTGTGCATCAGATGCGCGAGCGTGATGCCGATCAGCGCCTTGAAGATCACCGCGGTGATCGCGAACAGACAGCTTTGGAAAATGACCAGTTGGAAGGTGTTGCGCTTCAGCAGGAACGCGAAGTTCCCCAGCCCGATGAACTGGGTCATCTTCTTGTTCAGCAGGCTGAGCCAGATGGCATACAAGGCCGGGTAGACGACGAAGCACGCGACCAACAGGATCAGCGGCAGGCACAGCAGGAACGCGATAGTCGACCGCCGCTGTGTGAACCGACGCAAACTTCCGGCGCGGCGGCGTCCCCCCAGGGCTGGCGCCATTACCCCAACGGGCACGCTCGTACCGTCCGCCATTCCCAACCTCCCTTACCCGGCCCGCGGGGCGGTAGTTCCCGCCGGCCAGACTGTGCAGCTCCAAAAAATACCTGCACGGCGACGCACCCGCGTCATCCAAAATACCCGAACGCGCTGTCCAGACTGCTGGCAGCCGAGTTCGGCGCATGTTCTTGTTTGCTGGCCACGCTAGCGGCTGGCGCCGCAATGTGCAACGCCAGCCATAGGCGGTTTCTTGCGAAACGGTTCAGCGGGTGAAGCCTTCCAGCTCGTCCTTCGCCCAGGCAACCACCTGCTTGATCGACTGCCCTTCTTTGATCCTTGCCATCATCTGATTGTGGATCGCCCGATTATACACCTGCACGGCTATATCAGGCGACGCCTCCGACGCCGTCAGGCTGGGCTTGGCGTTATGCCATGGGCGGATCGGGTAGTTGTACACTGTGCCTGGCGGTGGCTCGACCGTCTCCCAGATCTTGAAATCCAGCATCTTGGAATACGGCGGCAGGTCGTAGCCGGCCACCTCGTTATCCCGTTCCTCGACCTGCTCGCGTTCCATCAGGTAGGTGATCAGCTCCTTGCCCGCGGACTGGTTCTGGCTGAACTGGAACACGCCCCAGAAGAACGTCGCCGTCGGTACGAAGCGCCCCTTAGGGCCCGACGGTGCCGAGAACGTCCAGCAGTCCTTCGCCACGTCTGGCGCGTCACGCTTGGCCACCGCCCAGGCCGACGGCGGGTTGAAGATCAATGCGCTCTTGCCCGAGATCAGCGCCCGGTTGTTCGACGCATCATCGTAACTGACCGCGTCGTCCGGATAGAATTTGACCAGCTTCTGCACGTACTCCAGGCACTGCGTCATCTCCGGCGTGTCGAGCGTGATGTTGCCCTTGGCGTCGAACATGTTGGCGCCGTAGGCGTGGAACAGCGCGCCGTGCATATCGATGGCGTCAGAATTGGTGTTGCTGCCCAGCCCGAAGCCGAAGGTGAGGTTGTCCTTCTTGGCCAACTCGGCATATTTCAGCAGCGTCGCCCAGGTCCAGCCATCCTGCGCCGCTGCATGCTCCGGTTTGACCGGATACATTGCCTGCAGATCCAGGCCGTTCTGCTTGAACCAGCCGATCCGTGCGCACGGCGGCTTGGTCTGCGTGCCGGAACTGGTCGGCACCGCCGTCCATACCCCCTTCTGCTTCGCCAAATACTCGGCAGTCGCATCTACCTCGCCATACTTCCCGGTCAGGTACTTGATGACATCGTCCATCGGCGCCAGCGAGTCGTGGATGTTGTAAACGTCCCAATTGTAGAACGTATACACATCGTGGCCGGTCTTGGCCTGCGATTCCGCCACACCGGTCATCATCAGCTTGTTGCCGTTGCCGGTGATGAAGTCGACGCTCACGTCTACCTTGTTCTTGGCCGCCCAGGCGTTGACTTGCTTCTGCATCACATCGTTGCCGCCCGGTACCCAATGATCCCAGAAGGCGATCGCCAGTTTGCCCGCCGCGCCGGCCGTTCGGATATGCACCAGTGGCAGCGCCCCGGCGGCCGCCCCCAGTTTCAGGGCGCCCCGACGCGAGATCTTCCCAGACTTGAACATGTACAGCTCTCCCTTGCTGAGCCCCGGCGCCGCAACCGGCGCCAAGCCGTGCTGGGTCCGGCGTTCGGGACCCAGTCTAATTCTTCTTGCACCTTCCCACGCCTGATGATGCGGCGCAGCCGTCGCTTGCTGCTGTCCCCTCCAGTTCAGCGTGCAAAGCCCTCCAGTTCGTCCTGCGCCCAGGCGATCACCTGCGGGATCGTCTGGCCTTCCCTGATCCGTGCCATCATCTGGTTGTGGATGGCGCGGTTATAGATCTGCACGGCAATCTCCGGCGCGGCTTCAGCCGCCGTCAAACTCGGCTGCTGATTGTGCCACGGCCGGATCGGATAGTTGTACACCGTGCCTTCCGGCGGCTCCACCTCTTCCCAGATTTTGAAGTTCAGCAAACCGGCGTAGGGCGGGATGTCGTAACCCGAAGTGGCGATACAGCGCTGCTCCACTTGCTCCGGCTGCATCAGATACTCGACCAGCTCCTTCGCCGCCGACTTGTTCTGGCTGAACTTATAGACGCCCCAGAAGTAGCTCAGCGTCGGCACGAAGCGCCCCTTCGGCCCGGTCGGCGCGGGATACGTCCAGCAATCCGCCGCCACCTGCGGAGCGTCACGCTTCGCCACCGCCCAGGCGGATGGAGGATTGAAGATCAGTGCGCTTTTGCCCGAGATCAGCGCGCGGTTGTTCGACGCATCGTCGAAGCTGACCGCGTCGGCGGGATACGATTTCACCAGTCGCTGCGCGTACTCCAGCACCTGGTGCACGGCATCGGACTTCAGCTCGATGTTGCCGTCCTTGTCGATCAAGGTCGCGCCGTACGCCTTGAACAGGGCGCCATGCATATCGGTGGCATCGGTGTTGCCGCCTCCGCCCATGCCCAGCCCGAACGTCATGCCATCCTTTGCCGCCGCCTCGGCGTACTTGGCGAATTCGTCCCAGGTCCAGGCATCCTGCAGCGCGTTGTGCTCGGCTTTAACCGGATACATCGCCTGCACGTCGAGGCCATGCTGCTTGAACCAGCCGATCCGCGCGCAGGGCGGCTTGGTCTGCGTGCCGGAGGAGGTCGGCACCGCGACCCAATGCCCCTTCGCCTTCGCCAGATACTCGCAGGTGGCATCGACCGCACCGTTCTTGGCGACCAGCCGCTGCATCACGTCATCCACCGGCTCCAGCGCATCGGCGATGTTGAACACGTCCCAGTTGAAGAAGGCCAAGGCGTCGTGGCCGGCCTTGGCCTGCGCCTCCGCCACGCCAGTGATTTGCAGCTTGTTACCGGTGCTGGTGATGAAGTCGACATGCGCATCGACCTGGTTTTTCTGCGCCCAAGCGTCGACCTGCTTCTGCATCACGTCGTTGCCGCCTGGCACCCAGTGGTCCCAGAAGCCGATCGAGACGTTTCCAGCCGCTCCTGCCGTGCGGATGTGAACCAGCGGCAGCGCTGCTGTCGCCGCTCCGATGCCCAACGCCTGCCGCCGCGTGATCCGGTACCTGGTAGCCATGACCAAACTCCTTCGCCGCAGCCGCGGCCTGAAAGTTCCACTCGCAATACAGGCTGTTCCCCTGGGTAGGTCCCGGGTGAACAGCCTGTTTCGACCAGCACGTCGTGTCGGGGAGCCCGGAAAAGCCGTCGCCCGATGTCCCAGAATTCGCCTCGGACCCATCGACGATCAGTTTTTCATCGGACGAAGCCTTCCAGTTCGTCCTGCGCCCAGTCCTGCACCTGCTTGATCGATTGCCCGCTTTGCAGCTTGGCCAGCATGGTCGGCAGCGTACCGCGGTTGTAGATCTGCACCGCGATCTCCGGCGGCGCTGGCGCGCAGGCAACCCAGGACTGCTGATGATGGGAAGGCCGGATCGGATAGTGGTACACCGTGCCCTTCGGTGGTTCGACCTCCTGCCAGATCTTGAAGTCGGTCATGCTGGCGAACGGCGGCACGTCGTAACCCATAACGACGTTTGCCCGCGCCTCGACCTGCTCGCGCTGGCACAGGAACTCGATCAATTCCTTCGCCGCTGACTTGTTCGGCGAGAAATTCCAGATGCCCCAGGAAAACGCGCCCAGCGGCAGAAACCGCCCCTTCGGCCCTTGAGGCGCCGGAAACGTCCAGCAATCCGCAGCCACCGTCGGCGCATCGCGCTTCGCCACCGCCCAGGCTGACGGGGGGTTCCAGATCAGCGCGCTCTGTCCCGAGATCAGCGCACGGTTGTTCGAGGCATCGTCGAAGCTCACTGCGTCCGCCGGCAGGAACTTCACCAGCCTCTGCGCGTACTCGAGAACCTGCCGCACCGCATCGGACTTCACGGTGACATCGCCGTTGGCATTCACCACGTCAGCGCCGAACGCGGCGAACATCGAACCGGCGGTATCGACCGAGTCAGCCGTGGTGCCCAACCCGATGGCGAATGTTTTGCCCGCCTTCTGGCAGGCTTCGGCTGCCTTCAGCATGGTGTCGTAGGTCCAGTTATCCGCCTCCGGCGTCGCATCGGCGGACGGCGGATACATCTTCACCACATCGATCCCGGCCGCTTCCTTCAGGATCGAAATGCGTCCGCATGGCCCCTTGTTCTGCGTACCCGAACTCGTCGGAACCGCGATCCAGTGCCCCTTGACCTTGAACAAGTATTCGCTTGCCGCGCTTGTCGGACCATACTTGTCGGTCAGCCGCTTCATCACATCGTCGACCGGCTCCAGCAGGTCGGCCTGAGCGTGTCCCTCCCATTCAGGAATTTGCTGAATATCATGCCCGGTCCGCGCCTGCGCCTCGGCACTGATGGTGAGCAGGTTCTTCTGCCCGTTCGAGGTAATGAAGTCGGCCTGCACCTCCACCTGGTGCGCCTTGCCGAACGCCTCACACTGCTGCTTCATCACTTCATTGCCGGCTGGCACCCAGTGATCCCAAAAGCCGACCGAAACCTTGCCGGCGGCGCGTCCGGTGCGGATATGAACCAGCGGCAGCGCCGTCGCTGCTGCGGCGGTCTTCAGCGCCGAGCGGCGAGACACATTTCTCGAACTCAACATCTACCCTCCTGTCTCGCGGTCACACGGTGCGACCGCGCTGTTCGCGCCGGCTTCCTGCTGAGGCGCAGAGTTCGTCCGCAGGCTTCCGTCACAGCACGGCATCACCGACCGGCAAGCAGAGGTCCCGCCACACGTTCCCAAGCAAATTAGAGGCAACTCTTGTGGCCGGCAAATCCGCTTTCTTGCCCAGCCTGACAATCCTTCCTGACAATCCTCAGTGCAATTCCGCCGCCGCGCTCAACACACGATCGACGAACGCATCGGCGCTGCCCAGGTAGTGCGCGGGATCGGTCAGCCGATCGATCGCCCCCCGGTCCAGCCGGCTGGTCACAGCCTGTTCGCGCGCCAGCGCGTCGGCCAGCGAGATGTTCTCCGCCAGTGCCGCGTCGCAGGCATGCTTCACCACGTGATGTGCCTCGCCACGGCCGAGATGCGGCGCCAGGCCCATCATCACCGCTTCGGCAACGATCAGCCCATGCGTCAGCGCGAGATTGCGGCGCATCCTTTCGGCGTCCACCACCATGCCCTCGGCAATCGCGCCCGCATGCAACAGCGCGCCGTGGGTCAGTACGAAAGTCTGGGGCAACGCCAGCAGCTCCGACTGCCAGGGTCCGGTGGCGCGCTCGTGATCCGCCGCCATGGCGCCGAACATCACCGGCATCAGCGCGTGCACGGTGCGCGCCGCGGCCAGGATGTACTCGCTGGCAATCGGATTGCGCTTCTGCGGCATGGTGGACGAGGACCCGCGTCCGGCAACGTAGGGTTCTGCCAGCTCGCCCACTTCGGTCTGCGCCAACAGAATCACGTCGGTCGCCAGCTTCGCCAGACTTCCGCAAACCAGCCCGAGGAAGGCCACCGTCTCCGCCAGACCGTCACGGCTTACGTGCCATGGTGCGGCGGGCGCGCTGAGCCCGAGTTCTGCTGCCAACCCCTCCATCACCGCCAGTCCCTCGTTCCCCAGTGAGGCAAGGGTTCCAGCAGCGCCCGCGAAGCTGACCACCTCAACCCTTGGACGCAGCTCATCGAGCCGATGGACATGCGTGATCAGCGGCTGCGCCCACACCGCGCACTTCAGGCCAAGCGTTGTCGGCAGCGCCTGCTGCAAATGCGTCCGGCCGGCCATCACCGTGTGTCGATGCTTGTTCGCCTGCGCTGTCAGGGCCCGCGCGATTTGCACCAGCCCGGTCCGGGTCAGCGCCAGGCCGTCGCGGACCTGTAGGACTGTCGCGGTATCCATGATGTCCTGAGTGGTCGCACCCCAGTGAGTCCAGCGCCCCGCCTCGCCAGCGGCGCGCGAGAGCCCGGCGACCAGGCCCACCACCGGATAGCCGACATTGCGCGCGCTGGCCGCCAGTTCCTCCGCGCGAAGGTTCTCCACCCGGGCGGCACGGCCGATCGCTTGGGCCGCATCAGTCGGGATGATCCCGAGCCGCGCCTGCACCTGGGCGAGTGCTGCTTCCACATCGAGCATGCGCTGGAAATACGCTTGTTCATCGAACACCGCGCGCATCGCGTCGCTGCCATAGAGGGTGCCGAGGATCTGGCTATCGGCTGGATTGGTTGGCATGTTCTCGCTCCCCGTGGTGACGGATGTCAGTTCCCCCGCCCGGGGCCAACGTGCCAAGCCGACCGGAGACGAAGCGGCGATGCGGGCGCCCCCGCGACCCTTCGGCCCCGCCTCAGAGCACGCTAGTGTCCCAATTCCGAAGTTCCTATGCACTTCACAGGGATGGGGACCGGACACTAGCACTTTGTTTTCAGTGGCCTGCTTGTCCCCTCCGTTCGCTGCAACTGGCAGCGAACTTCGGGGGCAGGACGCTAGGCCCTGTGGCCAAACCTGATCCAGATGCGAACGCATCCGAGCAAGACAAAGCCCAGGAAGCTACTTGCGGTCTTGTCATATCGGGTGGCGATGCGCCGTTGCTCCTTGAGATGACCGATGAAGCATTCGATGCGTGAGCGCAGGGCATACAGCGGCCTGGTGACCAGATACTGCACCTTGCGGTTCCGCTTGGTCGGGATCTCGGGTGCGGCACCACGATCGTGAAGGTTTTGGCGGATCGCGTCGCTGTCATAGCCCTTGTCCGCGAGCATGATACCGGGGTCGCTGTCGCGTTGCTCCATCAGTTCGTCATAGGCCGTGACGTCATGGGCCTCGCCCTCGCTCAGCACCGCGCCGATGGCAAGGCCTTCCGCGTTGCAACGGAGGTGGATCTTGGTGGTGAACCCGCCGCGCGAGCGGCCAAGTGCCTGGTTCTGCGTCCCCCCTTTTCGCCGGCAGCGCAGCGATGCGCCCGGACCGTGGTGCTGTCGATCATCTGCAACACGTCGGCATCGCCGCCGCTGTCCGCCAGTGCCTGCAAAAGCACGTCCCACACGCCAGAGAGACACCAGCGACGGAACTGCTTGTGCACCGAGTTCCAGTTGCCCAACACCTCCGGCAGGTCGCGCCATGGAGCGCCGGTGCGGCTGATCCAAAACACCCCGTCCAGCACCTTGCGATGGTCCTTCGGCGGGCGACCGCCGAGCGGCGAGGGGCTCGCCAGGAAAGGCGCGAAGATTCCCCATTCCTGGTCCGTCATCAGGCCTCGGATCACTGCCAACCTCCAACACAGAGGTCAGCCTCGAAATCACATTCACACCGTGTCGGGGAATCGCCGCGCGACGATCGGCAGAAGGCCAATCCGAGCGGGACCGTCTCAATTCTTTTCGCAAAGCCTCGCGACAGTCCCAAATTCTTTTGTTGCCCGCGCCTGTTCAGTCAATCACTGAACACCGCAAAACTACGGTTTGTCCACAGGGCCTAGTTGTAATCGAAGTACCGATCGCCGCCGGACTGCAACGGACCAACGTTGTAGCGATAGCTACCTTCCGGGTTGGAAATGCCCGGAGGCGGAACTACGCTGTCGTTCGCCCCCGGAGCCTCGGCCGGTGCCGCGCCTGGGCCGGTAATGCCGAGAGACCGCGGTGAACTGCCGCATCCGGCCAACATCGCTATCGCGAGCAGAACTAGATAGCGCATCACGGTTCGCCGGGCCGCTTGTGCGGCGGGTTCTGCGCCGGAGGCGCAGCGGCGCGAGGGGGAGGCGGCGGCGGAGGCGTGTGGACCTGGGGTGGCGCTGGCGGGGCAGGGTGGACCATGACAGGCGGGGTATGCACCACCGCTGGTGGCGTGTGAAGCTCGGGCGATGGGCCGCGTGCGACCACTGGTGGTTGCACTTGCCCGACCGTTGGCGGAACCGGGGGCGTCATGTGGGGCATCGGCCCTGGCGTTCCTCCGCGATAGAGCTCCTGCGCCGGCGGATGATTGACGACAGGTGGCGGTGCGGTGGTCAGAGGCACGGTATGGGCAATGCCCCCCGGACCCCCGGGTGGTGGCCTGGCTTGATTGTCCGACGGTGCCGGCGGGTGCGTGATGATTGGCGGCATTGCACCGCCACTGTGCTGGATCGCCGGCGGCGCGATCTGCCCTGGGGCCAGCGGTGTCCGGAGAGCGGGCTGACCGACAATGGGATGCACCGCGCTCGTCGTGGCAGTCGGCCCCTGAGCTGGGTTGTGCAATGCCGGCGGCGCGTGGCCCTCGAATACCGCTCCAGGGGTCGCGTGGCCTGCCGCGAAAGGCGCGCCATGGATTGACGGCCCGGGCGCGACACGCTGCATAGATGGTGCCGTCCGCGGCAGGTTCAGTTGCCGCGCCACTGCCGGGGTGACGCCGAGAGTCGTCGCGGTTGGCCGCAACGGCTGCTGTCCGATAACGGGCCGGATTTGTTCAAATTGAGCCGGATCGACCCGCTGCACTGCTGGCGCCACCGGACGAGAGCCGGTCATCACCGCGGCAGGCACCACGGTCGCCGCCCCCCGGTTGACAAGGTTGTTGATGGTGACGTTGCGATTCACAATAGTGACGTTCCGGACATTCCTGAGATTGACCTGCCGGACGTAGCGGTCGCTGGCGCGATACCACGGATGGTACGGTTCATGCGGCCCCAGTGGGCACCAGCCGACGCGGCCTTCGGCCAGCGCGGCGCCGATGCCCACGCCAAGCGCCACCCCCGCGCCAACGCCCAGGAACGTCACCAGCGCCGGCGCATAGACGGGTAACGGAGCGCCGGCGGTGACACCAGGAACCCAGGCCCAACGACCGCCGCTTTCAACCCAACGACCATAGTGGAACGGTGCGAAGCCCCACGGACTGCTGTCCACCCAGGTCCAGCCCCAAGGCTCGACATAGGCCCAGTTGCCCTCGCGATATGGCACCCAACCTGGCGCCACCTGGGGATACCAGACCTGGCCGTAGTCCGGGCTTTCCGCCCAAGTGCCGTACTGCGCCAGGTCATCGCCGCCAGGGATCGCGGCTACTGCCGATGGCGCCGCGCCCGGGCGCCGATCGCTGCCGAGCGCCGCCGTCAAGAACGGATCGCTCTGCGCCGGGCCAATGCTGCCCTGAAACGTGTCAGTGCCGACAATGGTCGCCGTCTGCTCCGGGCCGACATCGAGGCTGACGCCGGGTCCTTCCACATGCGCCGATCCCTCGATCACCGTCACCAGCGTGGGATGTTCCGTATCCCCGGCGACAACGCCGTAGCGGCCAGGCACCGCTAGCGTCGCTAGGCCGCGCGGCGTTTGCACCGCGTAGCTCTCCGCCGGCCTTGCGGGCAACAGATGCAAATACAGTTCGCCCTGCGCCGTGGTCCCCTGAAACCCGGTGTCGTTGAGCGCAGCGATGTCCAGTTCGGTCGACGGCGCCATCACGATCCGGCTTGCCGACACTTCGATGACTGCCTGAGCGTCCGGTTGCGTCCAAAACGCATTGCCCGCGGTTACCGGATAGTTCGCGACCGCCGGAACTCCATTGATCCTGGTCCAGGTTGTGGAACGACACCGTGCCACTGATTCTCGCCAGCCGCCCCACCCGCGCCGGCGGATCGACGCTCTGCTGGTCCGGCAAATTGGCTTGCGGTGGCGGTGGTGCGCCTTGTGCCAGCACCGGTGAGGGCAGCGATTGCGCCAGCACCAGGCCGGAGGCGGCCAGTGCGGTCGCCAGGCGGAACGAGCGGGTTTGCGTGTGCATGTGATGGCGTCCTTCAGCCCTGGCCGGCCTCAACCGCCTTCAGCGTCGCCGGCCAAGATGGCGAAATCGCGACCCTGGATGCAACGAATGGGTGCAACGAATCAGGACATCGCATTGCCTTGGGCGGGCCACCAAAACGCCGCGAACGGCACCCATATCCAATGCGACGGCTTATCGGAGTGACAATCTATGTTCCGACTGCGCACCCTACTGGTCGCCGGCACACTGGCACTCGGCGGATTGCTCGGCGGCTGCGTCTACTATCCCGCCGGCGGATATTACGGCGGGGGTTATGGCGGATATTACGGTGGGCCTTATTACGGGGGCGCCGTGGTCGCCTATGGCGATGGCTGGCACCACGGCTGGTGGCATCGCGATCGCGACTGGTATCGCTGACGCAGCCTACAGCCCCGCCTGCTCCACGCGCAGGATTGCCCGTGCGCAAGCCTGCGCACGGGGCACCAGAGTATCGAGCCGCAGGAACTCCTCCTGGCTGTGCGCCTTGCCTCCCACCGGACCAACCGCGCAGATCGTCGGCGTCCCGACGCCGGCGGTGAAGCCTGAGTCGGCGCAACCGCCGGTGAATTCGCCATCGGTCGCGAAGCCGGTATCTGCCGCGGATTGCACGTACAGTTCGAAGAGCCGCTTGGCTGCCTGCGTTTGCACCAGGGGCAGGAACTCGCCGCGCACGTTCAACTCCGCCTTGGTCCCCGGCACAAAACTGCGCTCGATAATGGTGCCGATGCGTGCCATGGCGTCTTCGCGATCTGGCGGACTGATGTAGCGCAAATCGATTTGCCCCTCCGCCCATGGCGCCACTGTGTTCACGCTCTGCCCGCCGCTCACCAGCCCGACATTCACCGTGATACCGCGTTCAAGGTCGGTGATTGCGTGCAGTGCCTGGACCTTGCGCGCCAGTTCCTCGATCGCGCTCACGCCCTCGGTGAAGTTGCCGCCCGAATGCGCCGCCTTGCCGGTGACGCGGAAGCCCATGAACACACCGCCCTTGCGCCCGGTAACGACATTGCCGGAAACGCGCCCGGGCTCCGCGTTGAACACGACGCGCGCCCGGCGTGCCTCGGCTTCAATGACGGCGCGACCTTCCGGGCTGCCGATCTCTTCGTCGCCGGTGAACAATCCCAGCAGCGGCGCCGGCGAACCGCCGAACTTGGCGAAAGCAGCCAGCACGAAGCAGTTCATCACCAGCCCCGACTTCATGTCGGCAACCCCCGGACCGTAGGCGATGCCATCGCGGATAGTGAACGGCCGACGCTTCACCTCGCCATCGGGAAACACGGTGTCGCGGTGTCCCATCAGCACGATGTTGCCGCCAGCATTGCCCTGCGGCCCATCCCAGGGCACCGCGGCGCGCAGGCAGTCACCATGCTTCTGTTGGCGCACAACTTCCACCGGGATTGCCTGCGCAGCCATGAACCGCTGCACCACGCCGCCGACCGCGTCGATCCCTGGCTTGTTGTAGCTGCCACTGTCGATATCGACCATCTCGCGCAGCAGCGCCACCATGGCGTCCTGCTGCGTGGCGAGCCAGGCGGTTATCTGGGTTTCTGTGGTCATGTGTACGTGCAGCCCGAGGCGAAAGTGTCGCGTTGGCAGAGGCTGATGGCGAGCGAGCGTGAGCGCAAATCGATCTCCCGGCAAATTCGAGCTTCAGGACGGTGCGTGCACCTTCAGTCCGTACGGCAAGAAGCGGAAAAATGACCGAGGTCGTCGATAAAGTCCGCAGTTGTATGGGCCACTGGTATCCTCACACCCGGGGTGTTGGCATTTGACTGGCTGTTGTGAACACCGTGCTGCGTCTGACCGATCATCGATGGCCACTATGCAGTTTTGGACGGCGACCACCGATAGACAATCGCCAGTGTTCCGCCCATCAGCTTCGCCTTGTCCTCATCGGAGAGGCGGTCGGTCTCACGGAACGGCCGCACACCCTGCTCGTAGGAGAGCAGCTCGGTGGCCCAGTTCCAATCGGTGCCCCACATGCAGCGGTCCAGCCCGAAGGCGTCGATGATCCGCATGATCGGTTCCCAGATGTCGTCATACGGGAACGGCCGGTGCGACAGGGTGCAGGCCCCGCTAATTTTGATGCGGATATTGTCGTGCTCGGCCATCGCCAGCACCTTCGGCAGATCGGCCCACGGCTCCTTGGGTGGCGGAGGACGGAATGGCTGCTGCAGCCCGAGGTGATCGATTACCATCACCGTCTTCGGATTGCGTGCGGCAAGTCCCTTCGTCTGCTCCAGGCGGCCCCAGATCAGCATGTTGACCGGCAGCGAATGCCGGGCCGCGGCGGCCAAGGCCCGATTGATTCCGGGGTCGGCCGGGTCGGTTGAGCCGGTCTGGTTCAGCATGATCCGAATGCCGACCGCACCCTTCGTGGTAGCCCACTCTGCAATGACGTCGGCCACCGCGGCATCGCTTGTATCGACCGGCTTGACCAGACCAAACTTACCGGGGTGCGCGGCTGCGGCCTGCACCGCGTAGCTGGGATCGAAGCGGTACAGCGAGAACGGCGAGACCAGGATTGCGCCATCCACACCGACGGCATCCATCGCGGCCACCATTTCATCGCCGGTGACATGCTCGGGCCCAGCGATATGGCCCACCCAGGGCCGACCGGGATGATTGCGTTCATAGGCATGGACCTGGACGTCGATGACCGGCATGGATCAACCCTCCGAGGATGGCGTTCGGAATCTACCGTCTTCCGTCCGGCGGGCCAATCGAGTGGCCAGCCGAAGTTTCCGACGCCCGATCAGTTTCGAGACTGGGAGACCATCATGAGCGCGCAATGGCAGTATCAGCTTCGCATAGATCTGCCGGACGACCTGGCCGAAGCGGCAAGACGGGATCCGGAGGCAACACTGCTCCAGCCGCTCACGCGAAATCCTACGGGAGCACGACGCCGCGTTGGTTTGTCAGCTCGTTGCCTTCTCCGGCTACGTGGCAGAGGCCGAGAAGCAAGGGCCGGAGCACTTTCCGCTCTATAAGTGGACCAAGGCTGTCCTCGAAGACCCCACGCGCCGTCGCAAACACATGAGGACCTTTGCGATCCGCGTTGCCGGGCACGAGGTCTATGTGCGAGCGACTGCAGAAATGCTCGAAGCCGCGTTACGACCCCTTGTGGAGCGCGGGCTGATCACCCGGATGTCCATGCAAGACACCAATCCAGCCAATAACCTCCCGATACCTCCCGAGTTCCGGTAGGGCCTGCATGCAAACCGGGAGCGCCAACCTGCGGGGTCAGACCGTGGCGCGCGTAAGGGTTCGGGGGAGCGGCTTTGTCGGCAGCCGAGAACGGAGCCAGGCGCCCACCGGACGTTCGAACCAGAGGTGAACGCCAACGGCACCGATCATGGCGAGCAGCACAACCGTGCCGGCATATGCGCTCGCCAGCACCGGTCCGACCAAGTGAAGGTGCTGCCAGATCAACCCGACCGGCCGCATGGCAAACGGGTGGACGAGGTAGAGCGCGTAGGACGCGTCGCCGAGCAGAAGCAACACGCCAGGTACGCGTAATGGGCGCCCAAGAACCGCCGCTGCCACCAGCAAACTCATAGGTACGCCGGTCGTCACCGGGCCGCTGGCAATGCCGTAACGATGCGTGATGATCAGCAAGATCATAGCTGTCATGGCCAGCCCGACACGGATCGGGGAAGGGAGGGCGACCCCTTTGGCTGCGATGACCGCCACCCCCATGCCAAGCAGGAATTCGAGCAGCATGCCGTCGGTCCAGAACACCAGCGCGGTGGCCTGCGGTGGCACCAGCCGGTGCAAGCCCATGGCGGAACCGAGTAGCAGAGCGACGGCCGCCACGGCGCGGCGGCGCGGCAGCACGATGCAGGCGGCGAACACCACGTAGAAGAACATCTCGTAGTTCAATGTCCAGCCAAGACTGTAGATCGGCTGGATGCTGCCATCCGGACGGCGGCTGGGCAGGAAGGTGTAGCTCATCAGCACGTGACCGACGCTCAAGTCGTCAGGGCTGACGCTGCCCGGCGTGGCAAGTGCTACGATAAGGAACAGCGTCGTCGCGGCCCAGTAGAGCGGCACGATGCGGATCAGCCGCCTGGCCATGAACGCGCTGCCGCTGCTGCGCCGCCCGAACAGATCGGCCGAAGCGTAGACCATTACGAAACCGGAGATCACGAAGAACAGATCGACACCTGACGCCCAGGGCAGCGCATTGTACCAGCGTTCGATATGGCCAGTGGGGTCGAGCGGGCTGGCGTCGTGCAGCACATGCAGCATGGCGATGCTGAGTGCTGCGAAGGCGCGCAACGCCTGAACCGACCCGATCCTGGTTGCGTGCATCCGTAGCCGACCCCGCCGCATCAGTCTGTCGGATTATGGCGCGAAGTCGCCCAGAGCTGCCAGCCGGTAGGTAGCATCTTCTGGCGTCCGGGTGCACAATTGGCCCAAATGCTGCACGTCCAGGAAAAATGTCCGATACGACGCGTGTCCCGTATCGCGGTCTGATAACCGCCTCCGCCATGCTGGCAATGTTCATGCAGACGCTGGACTCCACCATCGCTAACGTGGCACTGCCGTACATGCAGGGGACGATGTCGGCGTCCTACGACGAGATCACCTGGGTGCTGACGTCCTATGTGATTGCCGCCGCCATCATGACGGCGCCAGTGGGTTGGATGGCGGTCCGGTTTGGCCGCAAAAAGCTATTCCTGGTCTGTATCGCGGGCTTCACCGCCGTTTCCATGTTGTGCGGCGCGGCGCAGTCGCTGGAACAGTTGGTCGGCTTTCGCCTGCTACAAGGAATGTTCGGCGCGGCACTGGCGCCGCTCTCGCAGGCGACGATGCTCGACATTTATCCGTTTTCCCGTCGAGCCCAGGCGATGGCGATCTTCTCGATGGGTGTCACCATGGGCCCGATGGTCGGCCCGACGCTGGGTGGTTATCTGACGGACCTCTACTCCTGGCGCTGGGTGTTCTACGTCAACCTGCCGTTCGGGATCCTCGCCTTCGTGGGGATCCTGTTCTTCATGACGGAAACGCCGGCGCGATCGCAGTTGCGATTCTCGTGGTATGGCTTCGCCATGCTGGGGCTGGCTGCCGGGTCGTTCCAGATGATGCTGGATCGCGGACAGGAGCTCGATTGGTTCAGCTCGCGCGAAATCATTGTCGAGGCGGTGCTGGCCGGTCTCGGCTTCTACCTGTTTCTCGTGCACATGTTCACCGCCGACCGGCCGTTCCTGCCACCGGCCCTGTTCAGAGACCGCAACTTCGCCTCGGCCATCATAATGATCTTCTGCGTCTCGTCGTTGATGCTGTCCACTTCCGCATTGCTGGCGCCATATCTGCAGAACCTGGCGGGCTATCCGGTCTACACCGCCGGCTGGGTGATGGCACCGCGCGGGATCGGCATCATCGCATCGATGTTTCTGGCCGCACGGCTGGGCATGCGAGTGGATCAGCGCAAGATTATGGCGTGTGGTTTGCTGGGGCTTGGCTGGGTGCTCTACACGATGAGCAATTGGACGCCGGACGTAACCGCGGACGAAATGATCGTCACCATGATCTTTCAGGGTTTTACGGTCGGCCTGGTGTTCAATCCGATGACGGTGATGGCCTACACCACGCTGCCAGCTGCGCTGCGCGGCGAGGCGACATCGATGCAGTCGCTCGCGCGCAACATCGGCTCGGCGATCGGCATCTCGGTCACGTCGTTCTATCTCACGCGAGGCATCCAGAGGACGCACGCCGATATCGCCGCCGGCATCACGCCGTTCGACCGCGTGCTGCAACGCAACGATACCGTGCAGCATATGCTCAATCCGGCGACGCCACACGGGGCGGCGCTGCTCGATCAGATGGTGAATCACCAAGCGCAGATCATCGCATATAATAATGACTTCCGACTGATGATGCTGACGGTGGTGCCGCCGTTGCTGCTGTTGTTGCTGATGCGCAAGCACGAGCGGGTGACGGTGGCGGTGGGGGATTGAGGGCTTGCAGCGAGGTCGCGCATAACAGCGTTCCAGCGTGGGAGGACCCGATATGGCGGGTGAGTTAGCGCATTTCGGCCTGCGGCAGCGGCAACCGACGCCAGCAGTGCGGCCGTTCGAATTGCCGCCGCGGCTCCAGCCGATGCGCGAGCGAGCGAAGGCCGCCATGGCAGAGGGGTTCCGGGGCATTACCACCAACGGCTCGATCGCGCCCGGGCTGTTTGCCGTAGAGCCTACCGGCGTCTCGCTGGCGCCGGTCCTGGATGCGGCGCGTCGGTTCCTGGCTTCTCTGAGCGAGCAGCAGCGCAAGGCGGCGTGCTTCGCCATCGATGACGAGGCCTGGCGGATGTGGTGCAACATTCATCCGTGGGTGATGCGCCACGGTGTCTGCCTCGCCGATCTCGGGCATGACCAGCGTGAGGCGGCGCTGGGCCTGCTGGGCGCGACGCTGAGCGAGGCCGGCTATCGCAGTGCACGCGACGTCATGCGGCTCAACGAGCACGCGCTGGAGATCACCGGCAAGCCGGACGAATACAGCGAGTGGTTCTACTGGGTCAGCATCTTCGGCGATCCTTCCCCGGAGAAGCCGTGGGGCTGGCAGATCGATGGCCACCACCTCAACATCAACTGCTTCGTGCTTGGCGATCAACTGGTGATGACGCCGGCCTTCATGGGGTCTGAACCGGTGCTGGCGCGGTTCGGCAAGTATGCTGGCACCCGGGTGTTTGCCGCTGAAGAGGAGCAGGGACACGCCCTGATGCGGTCGCTGTCAGGGGGCGAACGCCGGTCCGCAACTGTGGGGCAGGACCTGCCGTCCGAGTTGCTGACCGCCGCGTTCCGCGACAACGCACGGATCGATGCGGCCGGTATCAGTTGCGGAGATCTCTCGCCGGAAGGCCGCGACCGGCTTGAGGCGCTGCTGGGTGTCTATACAGGCCGGCTGCGGTCGGGACATGCCGAGGTGCGCTATGCCGAGGCGAAGCGATATCTGGGCGAGACGCGCTTCGCCTGGATCGGGCCGCTCGACGACACCAGCCCCTTCTACTACCGGATTGTCAGCCCGGTGATCCTGGTTGAGTTCGATCACCAGTCCGGAATCGTCTACGACAACGACCGGCCATCACGCGACCATATCCACACCGTCGTGCGCACGCCCAACGGTAACGACTACGGCAAGGACCTGCTGCGGCAGCACTACCTGCGGCATGACCATTCGCACGCTGGCACCGGGCACCACCACCCGCATCACCACGGGAAGGCCGCCTGAACGGGGCTGCACGGGTCAGCGTCCCAGTTCGAGGGCGCGCGTGATGGCCTGCATGCCGCGATCCAGGATCTTTTCCTTGCGCATGACGAGACCAAGCTCGCGCGCCGTAGTGGGCCGCAAGGGGCATTGCCGGGCACCAGGCACGGCCTGCTCCAATGCCAGACACGGCAGCACCGAGGCGCCGAGACCACTGCCGACCAGGACCTTGATTGCCTCCACGCTCCCGAGTTCCATGATTGGTCTGGGAGTAACGCCACCGCTGCGGAACCAGGCATCGACGATGCCGCGTGTATCGCCGCCGCGTTCGTAAAGGATCAGCGGTTGCGCGGCGAGCTGGGCCGGGGTGACGGCTCCATCGAGCGCCGTCGCCGCGGGCATCAGCGCCACCAGTTCATCGCGCCGCAGCTTTACCCGCACCAGGGCTCGATTGAGCGCGGAGGGCAGGGTGACCAGGCCAGCATCCAGGGTGCCCTGCTCGACACGGCGCAGGATGTCCGGCGTGTTGCCGGTCTCGACGATGATCTCCAGCCCTGGCATGTGCCGCCGGGCCGCGGCGAGGATCGGTGGCAGCAGATAGATGCAGGCCGTGGCGCCTGTGCCGAGCCGCACCCGCCCTGCTTCGCCCGAACGGCAGGCCAGCGCGACAGCCGCTATCTCGGAGACGGCGGCCTGGGCGCGCCGGACCGGACCGAGG
The DNA here is from genome assembly GCA_963758595.1 of uncultured Alphaproteobacteria bacterium. GTDB lineage: Bacteria > Pseudomonadota > Alphaproteobacteria > Acetobacterales > Acetobacteraceae > JAMXLO01. Next base: position 18,963 of record CAVWWB010000009.1, on the reverse strand, counting down.
ATCGCGCTGCCGGCTGCGGTCGGCACCACCCGTCCATTGGCTCGCTCGAGCAGCCGGACGCCAAGCCCGCGCTCCAGCTCGCGAAGCTGTTGGCTGACCGCGGGTTGCGTCAGATGCAGGGCGCGCGCGGCCTGGGTCAGGCTGCCGATTTCCATGGCGGTAGCGAAGGTTCGAAGTTGGCGCAGGGTCGGCAGGTCCATGGCGGCAAACTTATCCTTATGCGGGGCATAAGGTAGTTGTTCTTTTCCTGCGCCCACAACTGGATGAAATTGCTGATGCTGCAAGAGTGAGAGAGGGATCGATGGTCCGGGCAGCGACCGAGCGTGACGTCGAGGCGATTGCTGCCATCTACGGCTATCACGTGCTGCATGGCACGGCATCGTTCGAGACCGCGCCGCCTGCCATCGCCGAGATGATGCGGCGCTATCGCGTGCTGCGCGACCAGGGTTATCCATACCTGGTCACCGAATCTGACGGCGCGGTGGTTGGCTACGCTTATGCCGGTCCCTACCGCCCACGCAGCGCGTATCAGTACACGGTAGAGGACTCGATCTATATCCGGTCTGATCGGATCGGGTGCGGGATCGGCTCGGGACTTTTAGCGGCGCTGATCGAGGCGTGCGAGCAGCGAGGCTATCGGCAGATGATTGCCGTGATCGGCGACAGCGCCAGCATCGCTTCGATTGCGCTGCACGAGTGGCACGGTTTCAGCCGCATCGGGACGCTGCGGTCGATAGGCCACAAGCACGGCCGCTGGCTGGATAGTGTGCTATTGCAACGTGTCCTCGGTAGCGGCGATACGACGCCGCCTTCACTTAACCCGTGACACCGGTGCTGGGACATAGGCGGCGCAGCGTCGTCGTCGCTACGCTCGGGATTACCCAGACGCTCGCCTGGGGCTCGACCTACTATCTGCCGGCGGTGTTCGCCGATCCGGTTTCGCGCGGGCTTCAGTTGCCGCGCGTGTGGTTTTTCGCGGTGTTTTCCGCCTCGCTGCTGTTGTCCGGACTTCTGGGGCCGCTTGCGGGGCGGATGATCGACCGGCACGGCGGGCGCGATGTGCTGGTGGCCACGAACCTGGTGTTTGCCGCGGGTCTCGTGGTGCTGGCGTTCGCCTCGGGCGTGACCGGGCTGGTTGTTGCGTGGGCGATTATAGGCGTTGGCATGGGTTTCGGGCTGTACGAAGCGGCGTTCGCGACTGTGGCCGGTCTGTACGGACGAGACGCGCGGAATGCCATTACCGGTATTACGCTGTTCGCGGGCTTCGCCAGCACGGTGGGATGGCCGACCAGCGCGGTCCTTATCGACGCCTTCGGCTGGCGCGGGGCCTGCCTGGTATGGGCGGCGCTGCATCTGGTGATCGGGGTGCCGATGAACCGATTGCTGGTGCCGAAGGCGGCACGGCATGCGCCGGAAGTGGTGCATGCGGACGCTGGTTCGTCCGGTGTGCCCTGGACGATGATCGTACTGGCCGGCGTATTCGGCGCCTGCTGGTGCGTCTCGACCGCGATGGCGGCACATCTGCCCCGGTTGCTGCAGGCGATGGGCACCAGCCAGGCGACGGCGGTTGCCGCGGCCTCGCTGGTGGGACCGGCGCAGGTTGCGGCGCGGCTGGTGGAATTCGGCGTGCTGCGCCGCATGTCGCCGATGATCTCGGCCCGGCTGGCGACCGGGCTGCACCCGATCGGCGCAGCGCTGCTGGCGGCTTTCGGCCCGGTGGCAGCGATCCCGTTCGTGCTGCTGCACGGCGCCGGCAACGGGATGCTGACGATCGCCCGCGGCACACTGCCTTTGGCGCTGTTCGGGCCGGCGGGCTACGGGCTGCGCACCGGTCTTCTGTCGGCGCCGGCGCGCATCCTGCAGGGCGGAGCGCCGCTGCTGTTCGGGATCGTGCTGGACCAGGCAGGGCCTCGCGCCGCTCTGCTGCTGTCTGGAAGCCTCACGGGCGTATCGTTCTTGGCGTTGTTGTCGCTGCGCACGGCGACGATGGGGGTGGGGGCGGTCGGGACTGATCGCGCCGGCACTCAGGTTGTGAAAACCAGCAAGGCCCGACATTGATTGCGCAGAGCGAATGCCCTAGTTCGCCTTCCGAATCGTGTCTGCCGCACATCGGACCTGGCGCGCGTTCTGCTCGCAATCCCTTCCATACCGACGCTGGCGTGCAGCTAACTGGCTCTGGTATTGATGAGGTCATTTTCCGAGGTGCTGCGTTGTCTAGTTTGCTTGACCCGGCTCGCGCTCAAAGGGCTGACGAGACCTACGAAGGCAGGGACCTGGAAGTTCTTGCGGATATGCCGAACTATTACTCATGGATCATGAGCTGGTTCAGCGCGCATATTTGCGGTCGGGTGGTGGAATATGGCGCAGGCACCGGCACATTTTCCAAGCATCTACGCCCACTGGCACAAACCCTCACGCTGATCGAGCCGTCAGTTAATCTGCACACTGCCCTGCGGAAGCGGTTCTCGGATGATGCTTCGGTGGTGATCGAGGCATTAACGCTCGAAGAGCATGTGCAGCGGACCGGCACCAGCACAGTAGACACCGTCGTCCTGGTCAACGTGCTTGAGCACGTCGAAGACGACACCAGCGCCCTGACGGAGTTGTCGCGTATCGTCCGGCCCGGCGGGCACGTCTTGATCTTTGTGCCTGCTTTGACATTTCTCATGAGTAAGCTCGACAGGCTTCTTGGACATTATCGTCGATATAAATCTGCTACGCTGAGACAGAAGCTATGTGCGGCCGGCTTGGACGTCGTCACCTGCCGCTATTTTGATTTCCCAGGAATTTTGCCCTGGTTTGTGATCAATAGACTGCTTGGGAGTACTTCGTTCAGCCCCGCGCTAGTGAAGTTGTACAGACAGCGCCGCAGTGCCTTTGGCGCGGCGCGCCGAGGCGCTGATAGCGCCGCCGTGTGGCAAGAACCTGATAGCGGTGAGCCGCCGCCCAGCGGGTGATGGTGTCCTGCAGGATCGGGGTTAGTTGCCGCCTTCCGATAACTGCACAGAATGATCGGCGGCCACACGGATCGTCTGCTGACTGATGGGAATTTGCATTCCGTGATCATGAAACCACGCTACGCCATCCTGGACCATCGAGACCGCTACTCGATAGGTGCCGGGGATTGTCGGGGGAGCGATGGAAAACACCATTGGTCGCGAACCACCAGGAGGCACGTCAAACCCGATAGGTTGGCGTAAGTTCCAGCCCGATAAACGGTTCAGGTCTACTGTTGTAGAGTGGCTGCTCAGGAACCGAGGTGAAAGACGGACCGGAGTGCCAGTCGTCGAGTAAGCTGGGAGGGCCATGGACGCGCCGTTCGCGATGAGGACCGAAACGACTATGCGGTTATCGTGCAGGCTCAGTCGCTCGATCTTCAAACTCACGTTAGCCATCAACTGTGCCGGCAAAGCGCCAGCGAAAACGGCGAACTCGGGAAATCTCAGCAGCGTTGCCTCTTCGCACGGCGGATAGCCGACCATGACGACGTCGCGAGCCAGATCTGCGAAGGTCTGCTCGGAGTTTCGTCCCAGGAACTCGAGGCCACTGACAAAACTCACGGCGGCATCCTGGCACCCTCCGGCTAGCTCAGGCCGTGGCGGCGTATTGCCGGAATAGCCGTTCAGTGTGCGCCAGCCGCGATCCTGTGCGAAAAGCATGGCGTCCAGCTCACGAGCCCATGGCGCGGGGTCCTCTGGCCGCGGTGCCAGCAGCAGGATCGGCGCTTTCGGAACTGTCCCGGGCAGTTGGGCCGCCAGTGCGGTCAATCGTTCCTGCCAGTCGCGCTTGGTCATCGCATAGTGTACGACGTAGGAGCTCTCGAGCACGACGCCCACCGTGAGGAGGGCGACGGTTACGGAGCGAGTTCCAGAAAGGCAGTCGCGCCCCGGCGATCGCGTCCAGTGACGAAGCAAGCATTATTCCGCACGGAAACAGCAACACCGTGATGATGCGTGTCACTCCGCAAATCGCATTCACACCGGGAAGCAACGCCACGATCCGATATACCGAGTATCCATCAACCCACAGCGTCATCAGCACCAACAGCAGACTGGCAATGGCAGTGGGCGCGAAGAGCGCGTCGAATTTGGCGTGGTTGGCCCACCTCAGTGAGACGGCAACAGCAGCCGTCAGAAGTGGTGCAATACCAATGAACATCGCGTGCTCGTGCCGCATTGGCAAGGCGCCGAAGGGCCATCCGGAGGATGGCCAAATTGGGGAATTATTGGCCAGCAAGTAGCTCGCTGGCCTCGGTAGCATCGAAGCGACCTCAAACCATTGCCGGTGAAAGCCATACAGATGGTTCACGTCCAGGTATGGCTTCCAAAGCAGCACCAGGGACGCTGCAAGAAGTGGTGATACGAGCAGGAAAGCGGCCTTTGCATGCATTGTCGACCGGGTCCACAGGCGCGCTACTTTGGCGCCCGAGGCCCGAACAGCAGGAACCAGACCTCCTCCCCGACATACAGCATGGCCAAAGGCGAGGGCCGCTAGCAGCAGAAGCAGAAAATAGCCGATGTAGATTGAACAGTAGAACTGCCACACCGTCCAAAACCCAACCAGAGATAATTGACTTAGCTGTTCTCGCGAGCTGAAATTCTCCAATGCGAGGACGGCGAGAGGCACGCCAAAGCGATAGATTAGCTGAGAGTGTCCCTCTTGTGCGGTGACCGGCAGACCGAAAGTGAAAAGGAAGGCGCCGAGAGCTCCGGCAAATCGCGAATAGCCGAGTCGCACCAGCGCATAATATGCCGCGACGAAGTTGATCGCGAAACCTGCGATGTACCAGAGTCGGAAAGCGTCTTCGCGGACGAGCCCTACTGAACGAAATATGGCATATACGAAACCATCGCCCAAGAAATTGTCGCCGAATGCAATCGTCAGCGGGAAGGGGTAGAAGAAGGGCGCACTCCAAAAGCTCGCATCCAGGCCAGTAGCCCACCGGAAGAAATGCTCCAGGATGTAGCTGATGAACCGGGAGTCGCCAAGATCGCCAGGGATGCGACCGCCGGTTACCGAGGGCCCAACCACAAACGCCAATCCAAGCGGCGCGACAATGATCCCGACAGCCCAGGTTTTCACCCAGCCGAGCGCCCTGTTGCGCCTGCGCAGCATCAGACCTCTATGCACTAACTGACAGCGGTCCGCGGACCGGCGAACACGAATCGGCTTCTGAGATGGTAGTTCCACAGGAACACGCCGGCAGTGGCGAGCAGCTTGGCCGGCAGAATGCCGATCGAGAGGCGCGATATGCACACGTAGAGAACGGCCTGGTTGAGCACGAGACCGACGCAGCTCACCAGAAAAACCAGCAGCAGTTCATGGTGACGGGAAAAGCGCGTGCCGCTTTGGAACACCACGCGCACACTGATCACATAATTGACCAGTGTCGCCAGGATGAACGAGACGGTGCCGACCAGCATGTAGTTCCATTGCGCCACGCAGGCGCCCGGATAGAACAGACCGATATCAACCACCGCGGCGATGCCGCCGACGAAGAAGTACTTAACGATCTTCATCGGAACCAGTTGTATTTGACGATGCAATAGATTGCTCGAAGCCCGTCCTTCCAACCAATCTTCTTGCCCTCCTCATAGGTTCGTCCGTAATAGGAGATGCCTACCTCGTATACCTTCAGGTTCCGGCGCTTCGCAACCTTGGCGGTGATCTCCGGCTCGAAGCCGAAACGGGACTCCTCGATGTCAATGGACTGAATGATCTCTCGACGGAAAGCCTTGTAGCAGGTTTCCATATCGGTCAGGTCCAGGCCCGTCAGCATGTTGGACAGCAGCGTCAGAAGATTGTTGCCGACGCGGTGCCAAAAATACAGCACGCGGTGTGCCTCGCTGCCGACGAAGCGCGAGCCGAACACCACATCGGCCTTGCCGGAAACGATCGGCTCGAGCAACCGAGGATACTCGTTCGGGTCATATTCCAGATCGGCGTCCTGAACGATGACGATATCCCCGCCCGCGTATTTGAAGCCGGTGCGCAGTGCGGCCCCTTTGCCTTGGTTCCGGTCGTGATAGATGATGCGGTCGACGCGTCCGGACAGTTCAATCTCCGACTTCAGCTTCTCGCGCGTGCCATCGACAGAGCAGTCGTCGACGACAATGATCTCTTTGTCGGGATAGGGGGACCGGCTAACCGCTTCGAGTATCTGGTCGATCGTCTTCAGCTCGTTGTAGCAGGGAATGACGACGGTAAGCTTCATCGCATCGTATCAGGCAGCCGTTTCGGATCGGCCGCCGTCGACCCTCGGCGCTCGGTACAGCTTTGACATTTGATCCCCAACCAGAGCGATTCCCGGCCGACATTGTGGTCACGTGGTCCAGGTGGGGCAAGTGGGCCTGAGTAGCATCCGTGCCTATCGGCGCGTATTGCCGGAAGCCTCACTGCCGCGTAATTTCCTGCGATGGGACCGCTTGCAGGCATCAAAATCATCGAATTCGCGGGGATCGGTCCGGCACCGATGGCGGGAATGATGCTCGCCGAGATGGGTGCGACCATGCTGCGCATCGACCGTGTCGCCGACAGCGATCTGGGCATTCCGATGCCGGCGCAATTCGAGGTGCTGAAGCGCAGCCGGCACATCGTCCGTCTCGATCTCAAGCGCCGAGAGGCGATTGCGCTGACGCTCCGCCTGGTCGAGCAATCGGATGCGCTGATCGAAGGTTTCCGTCCGAAGGTGATGGAGCGCCTCGGCCTGGGCCCTGAGGTGTGTCTTGCGCGCAACCCGCGACTGGTGTTCGGCCGGGTGACCGGATGGGGCCAGGACGGCCCTCTGGCGCATGCCGCTGGCCACGACCTCAACTACATCGCGCTCACTGGTGCCTTGCATGCGATCGGCCGGGCCGGCGCTCCGCCGACGCCGCCGCTCAATCTCGTCGGCGACTTCGGCGGCGGGGCACTGTACTTGGTCGTGGGTGTGCTCGCAGCGATCATCGAGGCACGGCAGTCCGGGCGAGGCCAAGTGGTAGACGCCGCGATGGTGGACGGCGCCTCCTCGCTGATGACCTCCATCTATGGCGGCAAGGCCGCGGGACGCCTGAGCGGGCCGCGCGGCACCAACATCACCGATTCAGGTGCCTATTTCTACGAGGTTTATGAATGCGCCGACGGCCGCTATGTCTCCGTCGCTGCGATCGAGGCCAAGTTCCACGCAGAACTGTTGCGCCTGTTGGAGATCGACCCCGCGACCATGCCGCCGCAGATGGACCGGACACGCTGGCCGGAGGCGAAGCGGGTGCTCGCGGAACGCTTCCGCACCCGCACGCGCGATGAGTGGTGCGCGTTGCTGGAGGGCACCGACGCCTGCTTCGCTCCGGTGCTGTCGATGGATGAAGCCCCGCACCATCCGCACAATCGCGCGCGCAACGCCTTTGTGGAGCTGCAAGGCGTGCCGCAGCCGGCGCCCGCCCCTCGTTTCAGCCGGACCCCGTTCAGTCCGCCGACCCCTCCGGAACCACCAGCGACTGCCGACCTGCGAGCGGTTTTGGCAGACTGGGGTATTGACGCGACCGAAGTGGAAACCGCGCAGGCGAGCGGGTTACTCGCCTGATCGGCTGTCGGGTTGCGGAGCCCGGGTCGGCCACGTATCCTACCGATTCACTTGCGAATGATTCGCATCTACGAGGGAACGTCCGCCGATGGGTTCCGACGTCAGCCAGATTGCCCGGAGCTGCGAGCGCGCCGTGGTCACCGCCTATCGCGACTTGCGTCAATTGGGTTCGGACGACATGGCGGCATTCCGGGCGTGCACCACGTTGTATCGCATCCATCACCCGGAGGCGTCGCTGAACGAGGCGCGTCGCCTGGTGGCGGAATGGATCGACCACCACGTCGTACCGGGGGGACGGTGGACCAACCAACGGGTGCGCGTGTCAGTGATGGCCGTGACGGACCCGAATTATATCCCCGCTAGCACCGTCCAGGCGGGTCTATAGCTCTATCGCGCCGTCGCGCAGGCCCTTGGCGACCGCCTCTGCGCGGCTGGTGGCATCCAGCTTGGCGAACAGCGCTTCCAGGTGGAACTTGACCGTGTGCACAGAGATGCCAAGCGCGCGGGCCACCGCCTTGTTGCTCATGCCCTGACCGACCAGGGTCAGGACCTCTGCCTCTCGTGGGGTGAGCACTGGCGGGGGGTCGTCCGCTGCGGGGCGAAAGCCGTCGCGGAACGCCTCGCGCGGCGTTCGGACGAGCAGGCCGGCGGCGGCGGCATGCAAGGCGGCGTCGAGCTGCGCCGTACCGACGTGGCGCGGCAGTATCCCGGCCGGCGGTTCGCCGCGAACCGGACGATCGGTCAGGGCGACGACCGGCGCATCCGCCTCGCCGGGCGTGGTTGTCTCGGGGTCAAGGTCGGACAGCACCACGTCAGGGCTCTCCTGCTCCAACACGTGGCCAGCGGCCTGCACCATGGCCGCCAGCCCTTGCCGGCGCACCGGGTCCTCGGCGTGCAGCAGAACGCGAAGGCTCCGGGTCACACTTGACGCCGGGTGAACGCCCGGACTTGCGCGATCCCTCGCGTCAGGTGCCCGAGGGCACGCCCTCGGGTCAGGAACCTGAGGATATGCATGGCCGGACCGTGTCCCCGCGCCCGACCCGGGGATTGACCGGCCATCATGCCGTGGGAGGGCGGGCGCCGATGGTCACCGCGACCAAGTGCACCTCGCCGGCCCGCAGCAGCTTCAGCGTGGCGGGCTGGCCGATGCGTTCGGGCGCCAGCGCACTGGCCAGGCCGCGCGCACGGCCGGTGCGGCGGCCATCAACCTCCAGGATGATGTCGCCAGGCAGCACACCGCCCTGCTCCGCAGGGCAGCCGGCGGCGATCGCCACCACCATCATTCCGGCATCACGGCCTGCCGCGTCTCGGAAGCGCTCGGGCACCAGCACGGGTTGCAGGCTGACGCCAAGCCAGCCGCGGGCGACGCGGCCTTGGGCGAGCAGCGGTTCCAGCACACGCTCGATCGTGGCGGCCGGGATCGCCAGGGCGGTACGGCGGGGGCCCGAGGTGGACATGCCGATCAGCCGGTTGCCTGACGTCAGCACTGGGCCGCCCTCGTCGGCACCAAGACGGGTGTCCAGCCGTAGCAGGGCGTCGATGCGGCCGCCGGCCTCGCTGTGCCATTCCGGACCGGTGGCGTGCAGCATGCCGAGGCGGCCGGTCGGCGCACCGCGCGCATCGGCGCCGACGATCAGCGCGAGCGAGCCTGCGCGTGGCGACGTCAGTGTGGCGGGAAGGGAGGGCGCGCCGAGTGGTTCGGCGAGGCGCAGGACCGCAACGTTGGTGCCGGCATCGCGGCCGGCGAGGCGAGCGGCAGTATCCTTGCCGTCATGCGCAAGGACGAAGTCCGTGCCTCGGGGCAGCACCTGCTCCGAGGTCACCACCACATCGTCGCGCCAGAGGATGCCGCTTTGGCCACGGCGGCCGGTGCGGATGGCAACGACGAAGCGGGACGCCGCCTGAAGTCGGTCGGCCAGGGCTTCGGAAAGCTGTTCGAGAGGGTCGGAGGTCATGGTGGTGCAACTCCAGTGCCTGCCCTGGCACTCTGCCCGGCGCCTCGCGGCCGCGACATCGGCCGGGTGACCGGTGCGGACCCTGGCCTGATGGCCGGGATGTCGGGCCGCAGCGCCGTCCTCATGTGGGGCAGCCAAAAGGATCTTGCCATGCCACTCGATGCCACTGCCGGCGTTCTGCCGGTCGACGAACTTGACCCCTATTCCTCCCAGATCGTGCACGCGTTCGAATGCGTCGGCCCGGCCGTCGTGCATGTCATCGCGTTCGGCCCCGACGGCAAGCCGATGGGGCAAGGGTCGGGGGTGATCTTTACGCCCGACGGATATGTGCTGACCAACGCTCATGTCGTGGCGGGCGCGGCGAAGCTGCGCGCCTCGTTCACCGATGGACAGAGATTGGACGCGATGCTGGTGGGGGAGGACGCGGATACCGACACCGCGGTGCTGCGGCTGTCGGGCAGCGGGCTGCCGCATGCCGAGTTGGGATCGTCAGCAACGCTGCGGGTGGGACAGCTTGTGGCGGCGATCGGCAACCCGCTTGGCTTCCAGTCTACCGTGACGGCGGGGATTGTATCGGCGCTGGGACGTTCGCTGCGCACGCGGTCGGGGCGAATGATCGAGAGCGTAATTCAGACGGATGCACCGCTGAACCCCGGCAACTCGGGCGGACCGCTGGTCACTGGCGCGGGACGCGTGGTGGGGATCAACACGGCGACGATCGCACCGGCGCAGGGCATTTGCTTCGCGATTGGCATTGACACTGCCGTGTGGGTAGCCACCAAGCTGATGCGTGACGGGCGGGTGCGGCGGTCGCGGCTGGGGGTATCCGGGCAGACGGTGCCGATCGACACGCGGGTGCGCCGGCTCCATCACCTGGTACAGCCGACCGGCATGCTGGTCCTGGACGTCATGGCGGACGGGCCAGCCGCAGCCGCTGGCGTGCAGCGCGGCGATGTGCTGCTGGCGTTCGACGGCACGGCGATCGCCGGGGTGGACGACATGCACCGCATGCTGACGGCGGAACGAGCCCGGCGGCCCGGGCCGCTGCTGTTACTGCGGCGGGGCGAGCTTGTCGCGCTGACGGCGATCCCGGCGGAGGCGTGAAGGCACGAGCGCGCGCCGAAGCGCATCGAGTTTTGTCACGATCGTCCTTTCAAATCCGTCCTGCGAGTGCTCCGTAGCCGCTGCATCCTTGGCGGCGCGCGTCATGGTCGGCGGGGCTTCCGGCGGCGTATCGCGTCATACATAGCGCGGCGCATCGCCCGGTAGAATTTCCGCCATCTCTTGGAGGCTTGCGTTTATTCCGCTCCCGGCGTTCAGCTCGGCCAATGCATCGAGCAAATGGCTCTGCTGCCGGATCATGGCCTCGTAGTCGTCGGCTACGGCGTAAAGCGCGCTCTTCGTTCCCGGCGCGCGATGGCGACTTGACAGCGTGTAGCTCTCCAACAGCCGCGCGGCCACACTTGCGCTGCTTTTGCTGACCCCGAGTTCCTGGTGATCTGATCGAGGCTGACGGGGCGGGGGCAGAGCAGCGATCATCGTCATTGCATTGCCGACGCTTTAGGTCGCTGTGCGATACCGCGAGCATCGCAAATTCCTCGCCGGCGCCTTCTTCGTCAGCCGCGGAATGTATTTATACTTCTATTTTGCGAAGAGCTCGATCCCTCTAATTGGGACCGAGGCCGTCCAGTCGCCGCAGCTCAGCGCAGCGCGCGGCATAATCAACTTTTGGTTGGTTCTTCCGCAAGCGACCATCGGCTTAGGCCGACCCCGGACAGTATCGGCCAAGCTGCCAACGTTTGCATGGTCTGCGCAGCCAGTGAGAAGTTTGAAAGGAGACAGGCGATGACTTGCGCTATCGATCCAAAGCCAATGTCGCGCGCCAAGGCGATCCTCTACGCTATAGGCTCGCCGCTAGCCCTTATCGCACTGGTCTTCCTCCCGGTAGGCAGGATCGATTGGGCTCCCGGCTGGATCTTCATCGCGGTTCTTGTCGCCGCCTTCGGTGTTTCTGCGCTCCTACTGGCGCGCGTGAATCCCATGATCTACCGCGCCCGCAGCCGCTTCCAACCAGGCACCAAGAAATGGGACCTGATGCTGCTGGCGGTCTTGTTTCCGGCTTTTATCAGCGAAATTCCGCTTGCGGCGCTCGATGCCGGCCGTATGGGATGGTCGGACGTGCCGCTATGGGTCGTTCTGATCAGCTATATCCTGCTGATCGGCGGCATCGTGGTCGCCGCTTGGGCTCAGGCCGTCAACCCGTTCTTCGAGCCAGGCGTCCGCATCCAGAAGGAGCGCGCGCAACAGGTCATTACGTTTGGGCCGTATAAATTCGTCCGCCATCCCGGCTACAGTGCGGCGATAGCAATGTTCATCGGAATTCCTCTCGCGCTCGCCTCCTGGTGGGCCCTGTTGCCGGCGGCGTTGGCGATCGTGCTGCTGGTCCTCCGGACGGGTTTGGAGGATCGCCTGCTCGAAGCCGAGCTGTCCGGCTATGCTGACTATGTTCGGCGAACGCGTTATCGGCTGGTGCCGGGCCTTTGGTGACGGCTAGTTCTTGCGCTCTGGCCTCGGCGAACTCCGGTGCGACGCGGCGGGGATTGCCTTGGCACCGGTCCATGTCTCAAGGGCACGCACTTCGATTAGAGCGCGCGCGGCTTGGCCGCGCTGCCAGTCGGGGCAAGGACCCTCGCTTGGCACCCTTCCCGTGCTACTGTTGCTGCCAGTGCAACATATGGAGGATCGCGCCATGGATGTCCGCACGCCGCAACCCGGCGAAATCACCGACCGGAATCTCGCGCTTGAACTCGTGCGTGTCACCGAGGCGGCGGCCATCGCTGCATCGTCTTGGATCGGTCTCGGCAAGAAGAATGAGGCGGACGGCGCCGCGGTGGAGGCCATGCGCCGCGCCTTCGATCAGGTTGCCATTTCCGGCACCGTGGTGATCGGCGAAGGCGAGATGGACGAGGCGCCGATGCTGTATATCGGCGAGACGGTGGGTGCCGGCGGGCCGCCGATGGATATCGCCGTCGATCCGTTGGAAGGCACCACGCTGACCTCGAAGGGCGGCCCCAGTGCGCTCGCCGTCGTGGCGCTGGCGGAGCGCGGGAATTTCCTGCACGCACCCGACATCTACATGGACAAGATAGCGGTGGGCGGCGGACTGCCAGACGGCGTGGTGGACCTCGATGCGTCGGTGGGCAAGAACCTGAGCGAGCTTGCCAAGGCGAAGAAGTGCCAGGTGTCGGACCTGATGGCCTGCATTCTCGAGCGTGACCGGCACAAGGAACTGATCGCCAAGGTTCGCGAAGCTGGCGCGCGGATCATGCTGATCAGCGACGGCGATGTTGCCGGTGTTGTCGCCACGGCTACTCCCGAATTGGAGATCGACATCTATCTTGGTTCCGGCGGTGCGCCGGAAGGGGTGCTGGCCGCGGCGGCTCTGCGCTGCATCGGTGGACAGATGCAGGGCCGGTTGCTGTTCGAGAACGAGGAGCAGGTGCAACGCGTGAAGGACATGGGCAATCCCGAGCCCCGGCGGAAGTTCACGCTGCAGGAGATGGCGAAGGGCGACGTGATGTTCGCCTGCACCGGCGTGACGTCGGGAACCATGCTGCGCGGTGTGAAGCGCTTCGGGCACGGGGCGATCACCTATTCCATGGTGATGCGCAGCAAGTCGGGAACGGTGCGGTTCATCGAGGCGCACCACAACTTTGCGACCAAGACCTGGCTGAGGAACTGAACGAATTGCAACCACGGATGGACACCACTGGACACCGACATCATCCAGCTATCCGGGTCATCTGCGTTCATCCGTGGCTGCGGAATGAGTGATAGCGTTCTCGGCGTCAGCCGCAGCCTGAGCGGGCGGCGCTGGGTCTGGCGGACCGGCGAGGATCGCATCGGGCTGGGCATCGCCCAGCGGATGGAACTGCCGGAGATCGTCGGGCGGCTGCTGGCGGCGCGCGGCATTGGGATCGATGCGGCGTGTCATTACCTCGATCCCACACTGCGGGCGCTGCTGCCGGATCCGTCAACGCTGATCGATATGGATCTGGCTGCCGATCGTCTCGCATACGCGGTGCGGAATTGCGAGACGGTTGGCGTGTTCGGCGACTACGACGTCGATGGCGCTTGCAGCGCGGCGTTGATCTGCACGCTGCTCCGCGAACTGGGCTGCACAGTACTGCACCACGTGCCGGACCGGATCATGGAGGGGTATGGGCCGAACGGGCCGGCGCTGCACTCACTGGTGATCCGTGGCGCGAGCCTGATCGTTTGTGTGGACTGCGGCACCGCGGCGGCAGAGGCGCTTGCGTTCATTGCCGGTGACGCCGACATCGTGGTGCTGGATCACCATAAGGCCGACGGCCCACCCCCTAGCATTCTGGCAACAGTCAATCCGAACCGGCTGGATTGCACGTCGGGTCAGACGGCGCTGTGCGCGGCGGCGGTAACCTTTCTGGTGGCGGTCGCGACGGTGCGCGCCCTGCGGCGGCAAGGTTTTTTTGCGGTCCGCAAGGAACCCGATCTGCTCGGGCTGCTCGACCTGGTCGCGCTGGCGACGGTGTGCGACGTGATGCCGCTGACCGGGGTGAACCGGGCGTTGGTCGGCCAGGGACTGAAAGTGATGGCGCGCCGCGCGCGTCCCGGACTGGCGGCGCTGCTGACGGTGACGCAGGCACGGGAACGGCTGACCGCCGCAACGTGCGGATTTGCGCTGGGGCCACGGATCAATGCGGCGGGGCGCATTGCCGAAGCGGATCTCGGCCTACGATTGCTGCTGTGCGAAGACCCAGTGGAGGCGGCGTCGCTTGCGGCCACGCTCGATGCGGTGAACCGGCAACGCCAGGAGGTGGAGGCATCGATTCTCGATGCGGCGCTGAAGGGGGCCGAAGAGCAGGCGGGGCAAGGGCATGCGGTGCTGGTCGTCAGCGGGCCGGCGTGGCATCCGGGAGTGGTCGGCATCGTTGCCGGCCGGATCAAGCAGCAGTTCAACCGCCCCGCCTGTGTAGCTGGGATCGCCGATGGCGTGGCGAAGGGTTCCGGCCGCTCGGTGCCTGGGCTGGACCTGGGTGCGGCGGTCATTGCCGCTCGCCAGGGCGGCATCCTGAAGACCGGCGGCGGGCATCCGATGGCGGCAGGGTTCTCCCTGGCACCGGAGCGGTTGGCGGCGTTTCAAGCGTTCCTGGATGACCGGCTGGAGGCGGCATCGCTGCTACCGACGGCGGCGGATCTTTGCATCGAGGGCACGCTTGCGGTGCCTGGGGCAACGGTCGAATTGGCACATCACCTGGCGCGGCTGGCGCCGTTTGGCGCGGGGAACGAGGAGCCGATGCTCGTGCTGCAACGGGCGCGGGTGTTGCGCGCCGACCGCGTCGGACGCGAGAGCACCGCGATTCGCGCTTACATTGAGGGTGAGGGGGGCCTAGGGCGGCTGAAAGTGATGCTGTTCCGAGCGCGGGAGGGCGCGCTGGCGGATATGCTGGTCGGGGCGAGCGGATTGGCGGTGCACCTTGCGGGTCACTTGCGGGCGGAGGAATGGAACGGGATCGTCAGTCCGTGCTTCGTCATTGCCGATGGTGCGGCGGCTTGACCCGCAGCTTGACCCTGGGGGGGTGCTCCGCTACCCCGGCGCCCGCCGCCGTCCCGTTCGTCTAGAGGCCTAGGACACCAGCCTTTCACGTTGGTAACACGGGTTCGAATCCCGTACGGGACGCCAGTGTTGTCAGCGCCTTACTACAAACCACCTACGCGCTTTCTCTGCCGTCTCCCAAAATTTCTACCATATGCGCTCTGCCCTGTTGCCGTTCTTAGATAGAGGCATCTCGGCATTCGTCGAATGTTCGCGGAAAAGCCCCGCCCCAATGCGCTAGCCGGTTCCGGTGGCCACGGTTGATTTGCCAATGGGCTCACCTGGACCTACGCACCGGGGCTTGCCCCGTAGCTCAAGCAACTGGCAGACGTCAGAGACCGGCGATCACCCAAGTTCAGCTTGGTGAGGCAGACCGCGGTAGCTAAGTTCTGTGCTGCATGGGAGCATGACCCAGCTCCCTACCAGCAGGAGCCGGAGCCGCCACAGCCATCCGCTGACCGCCGGCGGCAACGTCCAGGCGGTATTGCGATCAATGCTGCTGGTAGTCGGGCGGCGCGGTGATCAGCGCCGAGGTCACATACTGGTCACTGGCCTCGGCCACGGCCGTGCGGCCCACTGGCACGCCAAGCCCGACGCCAGAACCGATTGCGCGGCAGTAGCCGGTGACCTCGAAGCCTCCGAAACTCGGCCACACTCTCCCGGTAGCACACCAGGCTAGCACGCGATGATGACCTTAGCCCCCTCCCCCACCAGCCCAGCCAGCGCGCGCTGTCGCGGCCTGCTCATCACCACCAAACGACCGCCAGCATGGCCCCGTCACGGTCAGGTGTGGGATGGCGAGCGCCTGTTAGGCGGCCCCTTCGATCGGCTCGGCAAGCCGTCGCCCGGATTGGGGCGCGCCGGCCGCCACCCCGGAAGTCAAGGGCAAGATAGAACCCGAGATCGGTGCGGCGGGCTAACCGCGATGGCTGCCCTGATCCGATGCATCTGCTGTCTTGCCGTGGATGCCTGTCCCTCGCGCTCGACCCCCTGCTTTGCCTCGGCCGGGGAGGCACAATGCTTGGTTGCTGGCAATCTGCGGAGTGGAACGGTGCTCCCCGGGGGCACCCCGACAAAGGCCGCCACAACACCCGCGGTGTCTTCTGGTGTTTCGATCCAAGCTCGAAGGCTGCCGTTAATCACCGTGGAACTCCGTTAGATGACATCGATTTGTCATCTAGCCAGCAGGTAAACTGACGCAACCACTACGAAGGAGACACTCCTAACGGCGAGGTTAAAGCCGACGCGAGCGCCCCACCTTTGCAAGTTCTGTAACTTCAGGTGGGAGGTGAGGTGTGGCGTTCGTTGAGGATGCGGTCGGAGTCCCTGACTGAGGGGGGCTTGGGCACGGGAGCACTGGCCGGCATCGGCGCGCTCTTGTCTGGCCTCTTGTCCGTCCGGTGCTACGGGGAGGCACCAAGATGGCGATCAAGGGTGGGGTTGGTCTCTACGGCTGGGGTGCACAGGTGATTGCCGAGGCGCGAAGTGACGCCGCCAATCGGCGGTAGTGGAACTGTCACTTGGCACCGCCGGGACGGCGAGTGGAACATGCTTGTCGGCAGTCCCGCACGAACTGCCGCCTGGCAGTCCTGAGCCAAACTCGCGCCCTCCCCCAACCGAGGGCGCTATTTTTGGCCTCGGCCAGCTTTACCGGGCCGGCGGTGCCCCTCTCGCCACTCCCGCGAAACCACGCACCCCCGATCGCCGCATCACCACGTAGCCGGCCATCTCAAGATAGCGCACCAGATGCTCGGCCGTAATTCGGGCCATCTGGTCATCAGCCTGGCGCCACCGCTTCCGCCCGTCGAAGGACAGCGCGAACGCGAGCGCTTGGCGCACGTCGTCCGGGTCAGCGGGGCGAAGGGGATCGTCTGGCATGGCGCGGACGATAGCCTGAGAACATAGAGAGAACAAGTGAGCTTGTGTCACGGCTGGCGCGCCGCAGGATCAAAATACGCCCCCCAACCCATTCAGTCGGGCCCGCTTTGGCAACAATGGACCGCGACGAACTTCTGGCAGGGCGAACATTACCGGGAGCTTGCCAGAGGGGCTACGGATCAAGACACGAGCCAAGCGATATAATGTAGCAACGACCACCAGCGCATCCGCTGCCGGAGGACCGCCAAATTCCGACGTGAGGAGGCCGGATTGTAGGCGGTAGGGCGCGGCGTGGGCGGGCGGCTGCTAGCTTGTGCGCTGTTTATGGTGCTTATGGCTGGATCAAACAGTTCTGGCCATCAGTGTGGGACCGAGAGTGACGTCCCCAACCCCGACCGGAAGGTGCTTATACCAAATGAGGTTAAGGAACGTTGGGGGCGTGCCGGGATAACCGACAGGCAGCACTTTGGCGGTGTAGAAGACCGCATCATCCTCGTAGGAGGATGTGTCCCGATATGCCGCGACAATACCGACACAGAACTCACAGATACGTTCAACCTCGGGGAGTTCGCTATACGGGTTGTCGGGGACTCGGGCCAGGAACGCGGCACCAGTGCCTGCCCTTATACCTTTCAGATGGGACAAGGGAACCGCGATCCCCGAGACATGCATCGATAGCGTCGGTTTTCAGCTTGTCGAACCACTCTTCAATATCGCAAACGGCCGCGTCGATTTCGCGGGCAAGATACACGACGCTTCTGGCAGCGGTTTTACCGACGTTGGTGCAGGTGAGGTCGATGAAAAAGGTTACTTCGCCTTTTTTAGGAGCGTAACGTCGGCCAACTTCGCTACTCAGCTCGGCATCGATGGTCAGCCACGGACGAAGGTCCGCGCGGCGGTTTCTTTCGCGTGAGCGAGGCTTGCTATGCTTGCTTCGGCTGCCTTGACGGCCGCAGCTGCGGCTTTCTTGCCGTCATTGACGGCCAATCTAGTGATTTGCCAAAGCTTGTCTGTGGACCACCAGAGTGTAGCAGTGAAGGCTGCCACTGCAACGCCGGAGAAGGCTACCAGCGCATCGCGGTAGCCGTTGGCAACATGCAAAACGCACGCGACCCGCAGCCTAACCCAGACATTGATGATGACCGGCAGGGAGTGTTCTTCGCGAACTTGGTGGTAAGTTGGATACTCCTCGCGGCGCTGTATGCACTCGTTAAAGGTCGTTGAGACGACCTCTGGCCACCAGAGCCAAGCCAAACCAAGCAAGATGGTCGCACCTACGAGCCATCGCCAGAGTGGGTTTCGGCGCGACGCTATAGGTCCGCGAGCTGAATCCCCTCCATTTCTAGCACCGCGAGGCATGCGAGCAGGAACGTAGCCGAGAAGGTGCTGCGTGCAAGCTTGCTTGCTATCCCTGTTCAGATTCCATCAAGCTGGCAATGGCATCGCGAACAAGTGTAGATTGGTGCGGCTACTGGCAGCGCGCCGCTCGATAGAGGGGCAACGGGCGGGGTGCCAGCCCGCTTGCGCCAGACAATCCGATCGCGCTCGACCGTGCAGAGCTTCTACACGGACGGGCTGCGTTGAGGTCCCCCCAACCACCTCTCCTGCGCAGCAACACTCCCGGCTCCCCGCCTTGCCCAAGCAGGGGAGCCGGCCTTCTGGCGCGGCGACGCCGCGGAAGCGCTATTCCGCGCAATTGTGCGCCGAGTTGGCCCGAACGGCGACGGCTGACCTCCCGTTTCAACGCCATGCCTGCACCCCGACACACAACCGGCAGCCCCGAGGCCATCGCCGAAGGCTGCACCTGCGACCCTGTCGACGAGGTTAAGCCGTATAGCACTCAGCATGTGGCAAAGTCCGCCTGCGCCTGCGCAAAAAACGGCATCAGCAACGCGACAACGGCCATTGCTCGTTTTAGATAGGGGTCATGCGGC
>CAVWWB010000008.1:0-841064 GCA_963758595.1 uncultured Alphaproteobacteria bacterium | reverse complement strand
GCGGCTTACGTGCAAGGAACCATTCGACCGAACGGAGCGTTAATCATGACCTATCGCCGTTTCTGGATCTATTTCCTTTTATTCTTGTTCAATACGATCAGCTATACAGACCGGGTGAACATGTCACTTGCCGGACACCCGATCGCTCAGGAGTTCGGCTTGTCTCCTGTTGCGCTCGGTTATCTGTTTTCTTCGTTCCTCTGGGGGTACGTGCTGACGATGCTCTTTGGTGGACGGATGATTGACAGCCTGGGCGCGCATCGTGTCGCAGCGATCTGTGCGACCATCTGGTCGGTCGCACAGATCCTAACTGGAGTGGCGGCCGGCTTCGCCAGCATGCTGCTAACCCGCTTGGGTCTTGGTGTCGGCGAAGCTCCCGTTTCTCCGATCAGCTATCGCAGCGTGCGTGATTGGGGACCATTCACGGAGCATGGGAGAGCAATCGGAGTCATCCAGTCAGGAACCTTGCTGGGACCTGCACTTGGAGCGCCAATCGTGGCATGGCTCATCAGTGCAACGTCTTGGCGCATCTCATTTTATGCCACGGGAGCGGTGGGCCTAGTCTGGGTTGTTGTGTGGATCCTTTTCGTCTCAACGCCCGAGCGAACGCGGTGGCTGCCGGAGGCGGAGCGACGGAGGATCCTGTCCGAGCGGGATGCGAGCGATGTCCCCCCCGTAGCGGGCGGAATTGGCTATCGTGGACTTATCCGCTCGCCCTCGATGTGGGGGCTCGCGATCTCGCAAGGCTGTGCGGTCTATTCGCTGTACCTCTACCTGAGCTGGCTGCCCAGCTACCTGCAGACAGCCCGTGGCGTGTCGATGGTAAACTCGGGTCTATTCACCTCGGTTCCATTTCTGATCGGCGCTGTAGTGATTGTGCTGGTGAACTGGATCGGCGATACAATGCTTACTGCCGATGCGGTGCGAACCGGCAGACGCCGGATGGTAGTTGTGGCTTGCCTCGTGCTGGTGGCCGGGGGCATGGCAATCCCCTATGCGGAGTCTCTTACCGCTGTTGTCATTCTGACGATCCTACCAGTAAGCTTCAGCAATACCGCGACGGCGACCAATGCAGCACTCACGAGTGATCTCCTGCGTGCGCCGGCCGACGCCGGGCGCGCGTTTGCCTTTTTGGTCCTGGGCGGGAATATCTTCGGACTGCTCGCACCAATTGTTACCGGCTACATCGTACAGGCGACGGGGAGTTTTGCCTCCGCATTTGTGCTGGCCGGCGTGCTGGCTTTGCTGGGCGCCGTAATCTCGCTCGTGCTGACAAGGCATACGTTGGGCGAGGCCCGTTCGCTTGCGGGTCAGATTGCGCCATCGGTGAGATGACGTTTCGCATCATGCGTTGCCGATAGTACGGTGCTACCCTCTGTGGGGCCCTGGGTGGCCAGTCAGGTCAAGGTTGTCCGCCTTTCCTGCTGACTGTCATCGGGGCCAATGTGGGATCACGCCAATGCGCTGATAGGTTTGCGACCAGTTGAGCCCGGGCGGTACGAACCCCATTACGCTGCCGCGGAGCCCTCGATGGTGTGCTATCAACCCTTGCTCGGCTCCGCTGCTTACTGCTCCGGGTCAACGAGCGGCGGTTCGCCACGTCCTCGATTTCTCAGCACGCCGTTCCGTCAGTAGCGTTCCGAGCGCAGCCTTGCCATCCCATAAAGCTCTTGCGCTCTTCATGAGACGGCACGGTTGGTCTCATTCAGCGAGGCAGCGGATCGGGGACCGCGGCACTCGTTGTCCATGCAATGTCAGGCTCCCTGCTCTCAACCGCGGGAGGCGGGGCCAAAAGCATAGCGACCACGGTGACGAGGCTCAGCAAGACCATGATCAGCGCCACTGGCCACCACCCCCCACCCGCGGCCGCGACTGCTGCAGTGGCGACGAGCGGTAGCGGCCCGCCAACTAGGGCACCAGTGGTTTCGCGCGCGAGCGCGATACCACTGTAGCGGAGCCGCACGTCGAAGAGCTCTGTGTAGAACGACGGCTGGACCCCGAAAATCGCTCGCAGTCCGATAGCAAAGCCGGCGACCATAGCCAGGACGATGACGACCGGGTTACGCGTCTGAAGCAGCAAGAAGAACGGGAAAGCATATAGTGCGCTGAACACGGAACCGGCGATCATGATATTTCGCCGTCCGATCCGGTCCGACAGCCGGCCATACAGGACGCAAGCGATCGCGCCACAGACCGCGGCGATCATCAGCGCAGTAAGCGCTGTCGATTGCGGCACGCCGAGTTGCCGCGTCATAAAACCAAGCGCGTATACCGAATAGACATAGCCAATGCTAGGCGCGACGTTCGCACCCATAGCCACCAGCACTCGGCGGGGATGGCGCGTGATTAGTTCCCAGGCGGGCACCCTGGTCTGGCGAGCCTGTTCCTTCACCTCGGAAAATTCCGGAGTCTCCAGAATGCGTCGGCGCACGAAATAGCCGATGCCGACCGCGAGCAGACTGAGAAGGAAAGGAATGCGCCAGCCCCAGGCCACGAACTGGTCGTTCGGCATCAGCGAGAAGAGGAAAAATACGCCGGCCGAAAGCGCGATGGCGAGGTCCGTCGCGGAGGGCGGCCAGCTCGCGAAGAAGCCGCGCCGAGCGGTGCCATATTCGGCAGCGAATAGGATGGCGCCGCTGTATTCAGCACCGGCGCCGAGACCCTGGAGCAAGCGTAGTAGCAGCAGCAGGACAGGTGCGGCGATTCCGATAGTGGCGTAGGTGGGCAACAAGCCGATGGCGGCAGTGGATAGGCCCATCAGCAGTAGGGTCGCGATCAGAACGGGCTTGCGGCCGTACTTGTCCCCGAAATGCCCGAACAGCACGCCTCCGAAGGGACGCACCAAGTAGCCAACCGCAAAAGTGGCATATGCGGCGAGCACGCCAGCGAGCGGATCAAAGTTAGGGAAGAACACCTTGCTGAGCACCAACGCCGCCGCCGTGCCATAAAGATAGAAGTCGTACCACTCGACGACGGTGCCGATCGGTACTGGCACCGACCGCCTGCCAAAGTGCCCTGCGTGTTCGCACCGGTGCGTGCTGCTGCATGCCCGCTCCTCCTAAGGGGCCTCCACCCGGTGTCCTACTGCGCGGGGCTTTAATGCAGACGGGGCGGGCCATACGTTCAAGCTCCCTGCCGAGTTGGGAGGCCGGCAGCGATGGCGAAGCCAGTTTCCATGGAATGAGAAACCGAGTCCGTCGTATGCTTAATTCCTATCGCGGCGGGCGGCGCGAAGCCGAACAACGTTGCTGTCTCGCGGCTGCTTTGCTTCGGCGATCAATCGCGCCGTGGCCCGGCTCAACTCAGCCAATTGGAAGGGTTTGCGCAGGACGACGAATTCTCGGGAAAGTTCGGGCTCCGTGTTGCTGTAACCGGTAACCAACAGCACGGGCAGACGCGGATTCCGGTCGCGAATGGCTCGCGCCAGCCCGGCGCCATCCATTGATCCGGCCATGACAATATCGCTCACCACCAAATCGAAACTACGCTGCTCGATGAGGGTTAACGCCGTATCGACCTCGCGGACCGCCTCGACCTCGTAGCTGAGCTGCCCGAGCATTGCAACGGTGACTTCCGCCACCTCGGGATTGTCTTCGACCACCAGCACAAGGCCGCGGCCCGCATCAACTTCCTCGCTATCCGCCTCCGGACAGGAGAACACATCGTCAGTCTGCGGCAAATAGAGGGTGATTGTGGTTCCGCGTCCGAGCTGACTTTCGATCATGACCGTCCCGCCGGATTGATGAGCGAAACCGTGTACCTGAGAAAGTCCGAGACCGCTGCCCTTGTCCACCTGCTTGGTGGTGAAAAAGGGATCAAACACCTTCGGCAGCACATCGGGGGGAATGCCGGATCCCGTATCGCTCACGCGCAGCGCAACGAAGGCGCCTTCGAGACCTGTCTGGTCGGTACCAGGCGACAGCGTGACGTTTTCAGCCGTAACGGAAATGATCCCGCCGTTCGGCATGGCATCGCGCGCATTAAGCACTAGGTTGATGATGGCGAGCTCGAACTCACTGACATCGACCTTTACAGCTGATACATCGGACCCGACGGTGGTGACGAGTTTGACCCGGCTTCCGATCGAGCTGGTGAGCATGACGCGGAACGTCTCGAACCGTTCGGCAATCCGGCACACCACGGGTTTGAAAGCTTGGCGACGCGAGAAGGTTAGGAGCTGCCGGGTCAGGGCCGCGCCGCGACCTGCTGCGGCTTCGATGGCCTCGGCCGCGCGCGCCGCCTTCGGATCATCGGCGACTTTCTTTTTAAGCGTCCCGATATGACCACTCACCACCATCAAAAGATTGTTGAAATCGTGCGCCACGCCGCCTGTGAGCTGCCCGAGAGCGTCCATTTTCTGGGCGTGGGCGCGCTGCGCCTGTGCTGCCTGGAGCGCCTGCTGGGCTTCGCGGCGTTCGGTGATGTCGCGCGTGATTTTGGCGAAGCCGAGCAACTCGTGGTTTTCATCCCGGATCGGCTGGATCACCACGTTGGCCCAAAACAGGCCGCCGTCCTTGCGCACACGCCAGCCTTCCGCCTCGAAACGGCCTTCTTTGACAGCAGTGTAAAGAGCGCGCGTCGGGAGACCGGCGGCACGGTCCTGATCGGTGTAGAACCTTGAGAAGTGCTGCCCGATCACCTCGTCGGGTTCGTAGCCCTTGATGCGCTGAGCCCCGGCGTTCCAGCTGGTGATGACGCCGTTCGGGTCCAGCATAAAGATCGCGTAGTCCGTGACGCCTGCGACCAGAAGCCGGAATTGCCGCTCGCTGGCGCGTAGCGCATCGAGCGCTGCGCGCCGTTCGGTTATATCGCGGGTTATTTTGGCGAAGCCGGCGAGTTCCCCCGTGTCACTACGGATCGCATCGATCACCACGGAAGCCCAGAAGCGGCTGCCGTCCTTGCGCACACGCCAGCCTTCAGCTTCGTGACGCCCCTCGCGCGCCGCCGTTTCGAGAGCGCGGCCGGGCAGACCTCGCGACCGCTCCTCGCGAGTATAGAATTTTGAGAAATGCTGGCCGACGATCTCTTCGGCGCCGTAGCCCTTAAGACGCTCAGCGCCGGTGTTCCAGTTGGTAATTACCCCGCTTGGGTCGAGCATGTAGATGGCGTAGTCAATTACCCCATCCACCAAGACGCGGAAACGGTGCTCCGCCTCGAGCAGGGCTTGTTGGGCTACTGTGCGTTCGCTGATGTCACGCGTGATCTTGGCGAAGCCAATGAGCTGACCCGTTTCATCCACAATCCGGTGAAGAACGGCATTGCACCAAAAGCGGCTGCCGTCCTTGCGCACGCGCCAGCCTTCGGCTTCATGGCGTCCGGTTGCGCGGGCAACATCGAGTATCCGTTCAGGCAGCTGGTTTGCTCTGTCTTCGGCGGTAAAGAAACGGGAAAAATGCTGGCCCAAGATTGCGATGCTGGGGTAGCCCGTGATCTTCTCAGCACCGGCGTTCCAGCTGGTGATGAAGCCATCCGGATCCAGCATGTAGATCGCGTAGTCGGAGACCGCATCGAGCAGGAGCTCGAAGCGGCGCTCGGCCGTGAGGTGTTGCGGGCTGCGGACGACCATGGCAGTTGATGTCCTGAGTTGCGGCTATCAGCAAGTCCGCCCGGTGTGCAGTCCGGACGGAAAAAGCTGGACGGTAGACGATACGGCTGCTTTCCTTGCCCAGCAATCGAGGTGGCGTTCTGATGCATCACTTGAGCGTTTTCGAGGCGCCGGCGCCGCCCGCTTGGATCTCGCCTCTGCCCTGTCGACTTGGCTCCGGGAGCGACCCAGAGGACGGCCCAGCCAAGCCAGCGCGCTTTGCCCGGACCGCCGGACGCGAGGATCTGCCATACATCGTGGAGTTGTGGGACGACGAGAAAAAGACCATCGAGCAAGTGCTGGCGGTGACGACGCATGGCAGCATCGGCTATGCCGCCTATTTCGCTGCCATACGGGAATACCCGGACCGGTATGTCACCCTCCGGCACCGGGACCGGACAATTGCGAAGTCAACTAGGGAAGATTAGAGACCCGAAGAGGGAGCTCGGCAGTGCAGCCGCCAGCCAGTGGGACGAACAAAGCCCGAGCCGGCTCTCGCCCCGCACGGCCGGAAGAGCTGCCCTACACGGTAGAGCTCTGGCACGTCGATGGCAGCCCAGTAGTCGAACGAGTGCTAGCTCGGGCCGCACACGCGCAGTTGGGCCGGGCCATCTTTAAGGCGGCCCAGGAAGAACTTCCGGATCGCCGGATCACGCTGCGGCGCGGCTCCCGCATCGTAGCCGACTCCTCCTCTGATGCGGTCGATCGAAGCTAAACACAGCGGTGCATGTCACTGGCCGTTGCCTGCTGCAGCGGGCGTTGTTGCGGCTGATCAACAGGGCTGCTGGGCGGTTCGGTCGCGAGACGACCGGCGGCGCCTCGCGCGCCTAATGGTGGGAATTTAACAGTCTGGTGCCCTCGCTGGACGGCGACGATGATCTTGTCTGGGTCCTTGGTCCAGCGGAAGGGGCGCGGGTCGTCGTTGGTCTGGGCGAGATGGCGGCCTGTGGCGCGATGAGGGAATTGCGTTTGAGACGCCTCTTGGTCAGGCGAAGAACCCCTCGACGGCATTAACCAGAATGCGCAAGTCGGAGTGATGTGGAACGTGAGCCCCCTAGGAGGGGTTACACGCGGCTGCCGGGGTGCCCGACTCCGAGCCCAGGCGGGGCTTCGCTTTCACAAAGCAGCTAGCTCGCGTGAAATGTTTGCTTTTGCAGAAACCTGTCCGATGGTCGCTGCATTATTCGCCCGTTCTCGCAAGCGCGAGAGCGGCGAAACAAAAATGCCATCCAGCGGTTCCTCAACCGCACGGGAAGGCAGAAGCTATGCGCACTGAATTTGACACGACACCTCGGAGAGGCGAGGACGATCTCGCAGAACTCTATCGGCTTCGACTGCAGGCTGAGGTGTGGGAATTTGCAGCGGACGGATTTTTCGGCAGCCTTCGCATCCCCCCTGGGTCACGCGCCGTCGATCTGTGCTGCGGAGCTATGGGGGTATTGGAGCCCCTCTCGCGAGCGGTAGGCGAGCACGGAACTGTGATCGGCGTGGAAAGCAGTCCCATCCGCCTCCATGCTGCGCGCGCGTTTGTCGAGGAAGCCGACCTCCCGAACGTCGCTATCGTCCAAGGCTCAGCCGTTGCAACGGGTCTGCGTTCCAACCACTTCGATCTTGTGCATTGCCGCTTTCTTTTTGCGCCGACGGGACAGGCTGATCGGATCCTCACGGAAATGCTTCGTCTGCTGCGGCCAGGCGGGTGCATCGCCATACAGGAGCCGGACGGTTCGTGCTGGAATGTCGTGCCCCGCAGCGCAGGCTGGACGAGATTGAAGACGGCTATCTTCGGCGCGATCAGGGCACGTGGGGGCAATTTCGACGCCGGCTTGCATACGTTTGGGATGCTAACAGCAGCAGGAATGAGCGAAGTCACTCAGCGCAACGCGGTTTTAGCCTGCCATGGCCGAGACCCTTATAAACAGCTCGCTCTGCAATTCGCCAACTGGTTACGGCCGCAGATTTTGGATCGTTGCCTGATGTCTGAAGACAGCTTGGAAGAATGCATTGAGGACGCAATCACCATCGCCGCCGACCCGGCCACCGTGATGACAACCTTCCTCGTAACTCAGGTGGCTGCACGGAAGGTTTAGCCTAAATCCCCGTAGAATCCCGGCAGTTCCGTTGCCGAGGACCGGATCGGACACGGGCGCGCGGATGTCGGGCTGGTCGTGGACGCGGCTCACCGTCTGTCACTGGTTTGGACGCCGCATTTGCATGCCGTTAGGATCGGACGGCCGCCTACGGCAACGGCAGTCCCACTTCTGCAAGGCGTCGCTCTTCTCGACATGAAATACTGGCCAGCAAAAGGGCGGGGTTGGACTTCGCTGTGGCACAGCTCCGTGCCGCCCCGCCTAGTTCGTAAGCAGCCGCCCGGCTCCCTCGATCACCTCGTCCCAGTCATCCACTTCGCGATTTACCGGCGCGACCAGCACGTGCTGCACGCCGACCGCTTCATAAGCGGCGAGACGGTCGCGTAACTCGCTCTGATCCTTGCCGTTCCACGGCATGCGCATAGAGATGGTGAAGTTGTCCGGCCGCGCCGCGCGCAGGCGCTGCACGATCGGCGCGGCTTCCTCGGGCGACTCGCGGCTGCCGTGCCAGCCATCGGCGATGCGTATGGTGCGCTTCAGTGCCGCGTCGGAACTGCCGCCGATCCACAGCCGGATCGGGCTGATCGGCTGCGGCAGCATGGTCATATCGCGGATCGTCGCCGGGATGTATTTGGCCTCGAACGTCACCGGGTCCTGCGACCAGACCGCACGCATCATGGCGATCCCTTCATCCATGCGGCGACCGCGCTGGTTGAAGGGAACGCCCAGGGCGGCGAACTCGGGCTCCAGCCAGCCAACACCGGCGCCGAGGATCAGGCGGCCGTCCGACAGGTTGTCGAGGCTCGCAAGCTCCTTGGCGAGCGGCAGGGGATGGCGCATCGGCAGCACCAGCACGGTGGTGCCGAGACGCACGCGCCTGGTGACCGCCGCGGCGTAGCTGAGCGTCACCACCGGATCATAGAACAGCGGCGAGCGCGGAAATTCCTTGCGCGGCACGATGATGTGTTCGCTGACCCAGATATCGGCAAACCCCAGGTCCTCGGCGCGCATCGCGTGACGGCGGATCAGCGCCGGTGTCGCCTGCTCGCCGGCGTGCGGCAGATGGATGCCAAGCTGCATGATGTTGTCCTTGCTGTTGTCCTTAGCTGTTGTCCACTGGGGCGCCTGCGCCGCACAATGCCCCGAACGCAGACAGGAGGAAACGCCCCATGACATCGCGCTGGGACTCCGAGCAGCCGATCCGCTATCCGGACCCGGACGTCGTGTCGCTCGATCCGCGCTTTCAGCGCATCATGCTGGGCCATGCCGCGATCGAGCGCATCGCCACCGGTTGCCGCTTCACCGAAGGACCGGTGTGGTTCGGTGATACACGGCAATTGCTGTGGAGCGACATTCCCAACGACCGGATCATGCGCTGGGATGAGGAGACCGGCGCGGTGAGTGTGTTCCGGCGGCCGTCGCACTATGCGAACGGCAACACCCGTGACCGGCAGGGGCGGCTGATCACCTGCGAGATGGGCAGCCAGCGCCTGACCCGCACGGAGTACGACGGCACCATCACCGTGCTTGCCGAGAAGTTCGAGGGCAAGCGGTTGACCGGGCCGAACGACGTGGTGGTGAAGTCGGACGGCTCGATCTGGTTCAGCGACAACGGCGCCGGCATCCGGGGCAACTACCTCGGGCACAAGGGCGAGGCGGAGCTGCCGTTCCGCGTCTATCGCATCGATGGTAACACCGGTGCGTTGACTGTCGCGATCGAGGACATGGCGCGGCCGAATGGCCTGGCGTTCTCGCCAGACGAGTTACGGCTTTACGTGGTGGACACCCCGACGGAGCCGAAGACCACGCATGTCTATGACATCGTCGATGACGGAACGCGCGCAGTGAATGGCCAGGTGTTCTTCGCCACCAGCGGCTGGGCGGATGGGATCCGCGTCGATACCGAGGGTAACGTGTGGTGCGGCTTTACCGGTGGCGAGAAAGAGGACGGGGTGGCGGTGTTCGCACCAGACGGCAAACTGATCGGCCGCATTCTGCTGCCGGAGCGTTGCGCGAATTTGTGCTTCGGTGGGGCGAAGCGGAACCGGCTGTTCATGGCCGCGAGCCAATCGGTGTACGCGCTGTACGTCGAAGCACAGGGCGTGCTGGGCGGCTAGTAACCGTTATCAGTGAAGTGGGATTCGCTCGCACAGGTTATGTTGTCATTGCGAGCATAGCGAAGCAATCTCGTGCCGCCTGCGCACTCGGCTGAGACTGCTACACCCCGTCCGCCGCTGTCGCTGCTTGCTGGCGATCAGCACGGAATGCGCGATTACTGCCAGGCCCGTAGCGGTCAGTGCTATCGCGCGCCGCCATTGCACTGCGCACCCGCCTTTCGAGAACGATCATCTCCCGTTTGGTCACGCCATCGCTTCGCATCATCAGTCGGGTGAGAGGATCACGCAGCAAATCCGTGAACAGCATGTCACCGGGGGATAGTTCGCACACGACGACCTCCTGGACTGTGACGCGCGGCTAATATGGGGGCGATCGTGTTGCGAGACGCTGGTCGAAAGGTGACAGCTTGTTTCAGCATGCCAGCCGGCTCCGCGGGGCAAGCGCGCGATTTCCGCGCGGCAGCGCGCCGTTCACAGCGATCCGCCTCATGCGGTCAGCTTGGCCGGCTGTTCACTCGGATCCGCCAAGGCCGCGGGCTTCGACTGCAGAAACGCCCCTTGCCGCACCAGTTCCGCCTGTACCTCGCCGACTGGTGCCAGGCGTGGGGCCACACCGTGCCGGAGTGCAATCCCCGCCGCCACGCCGGCGGCCTGACCGGTCAGCCAGCATTGCGGAATCTCACGCAGGAACGAATGGCTTGCCGCGTCGCACGAGACATGCCGTCCTGCCACCAGCAATCCGTCCAGCGTGCGCGGCAGCAGGCAGCCGTAGGGCACCGACACCGGGGGCAACCTGGGCGGCAACAGCCAGGTCCAGATTCGTCATCGATCGCCTCTCAGCTCAGATAGTCGGGAGGAACGGAGAGAATCTCGCTTTGGGGTGGCGGGAGATCAGCGACGCCGTTCGGGTTCAGCGCCTGGGCCGCGGCGACAGTGTTGAGCGATTCGCGGAGTAGCGTGATCTTGCCCTTCTTGGCGACAAGTCGCCCTGCGAACATGTGATGGAGAATGCGCCCAGTGCGTGCCGCCTTGTGGGCAGTGTACTCGGCGAAGACCTGCTCGGGCGTTTCGATGAGCACGTTGATGTCTTGCGGTTTGAAGCCGAAATCCGGATACAGCGTCCCGCCAACCAAATTAAAGAATTCCCTTATTGCGACGTGGCCTTGGTAGCGGGTGGGGATGCCGATCGCGTATAGGAACGGTGACTCCACCGCCCCGTCTGCCGCGAAAAAGGTAGCGGACCGCTCGCCATCGGGGATGACGGCAAGAAGGTCGAGCAGAAGCGTCTTGGCGGTAGTCATGGTTCGCTTTCCTCAAATCGCCTGGTCGGCAGGCCGCACGCTCATCATTGGTTGTGGTTTCGTGCCCGCTTCGCGGCAGCTGTCAGGCAGGGAAACAATCAGATCAGACCGATGAGCCCGAGATCCGCGCAACCTCGATCCGGCCGCCGACGCGACGGATTCGCAGAACTTGTTGTTGCTCGCCGTCACGACGTGCCAGCCATCCGTCTCGGCCACCCAGTAGGTCGTAGCCGAAGCGTTCGTGCACCGGCGGCAAGGGCGCCGAGCCGGTCTTCGACCCAGTCGGCGGCCCGGAATTCGCGATCCTCGCCGAGTCCACGGCGGCGGCCGGGACGCTCGTGCTCTACGGCGCGCTCGACACGCGGCCGACCATCGTGCCGCCGTTCAAGATCTTCGCGCGAGATCTGACCATCCGCGGTCTCGCGCTCACCGCGCTCACCCGCAACGACGCGAAGCGCTCAAGCAGTTCGTCAGCGAGGGCCTCGCCGGCGGCGCCTTCCGACGATATCCGAGCGACTTGACGGACGAGGAGTGGACGCTGATCGGCCCGCTGATCCCGCCTGCGAAGAAGGCGGTAACAAGCGGACGGTGGATGTGAGAGCGGTGGTCAACAGGGCGATGTATATACTCAGCACCGGCTGTCAGTGGGCGGCGCTGCCGAAGGATCTGCCACCGCGCAGCACGGTCAATGACTACCTGCGTCGCTGGGATGATGCCGGACCTTGGACCGCATCCATCACGCGCTGTATGTGCGATGCCGCGAACTGGCTGGCCGAGAGGCCAGTCCGACGACGGCGATCATCGACCGCCAGAGCGTGAAGAGCGCAAAAAGGGGGCGCCGGGTCGAGGCGTGTGGCTATGACGGGGGGAAAAGGATCAAGGGCAAGTAGCGCCACCTCCTGGTAGACACCGAAGGTCTGCTGCTGTGTGCCATGGTGCATGCCGCGAACGTGCAGGACCGCGAAGGCGGCGTGCTGCTGATGAGCACGCTGCTCGGCCTGTTCCCGTTCCTGCTGAAGCTCTATGCCGACGGCGGCTATCAAGGCCCGAAGTTTCAGCGGGCATTGCGCCGCGTTTGCCGGAAGATCGATGTCGAAATCGTCCGGCGCTCCGATGTCGGCAGGTTCGTCGCTCTGCCCAAATGCTGGATGGTCGAGCGCACATCGCCTCTAAGTCGGTGCCGTCGGTTGGCAAAGGACTGGGAGTGCCTCAATTGCACGGCTCACATCTCCCTGCGCTGGGCCTCCATCCGGCTGATGCCCAGAAAACTATGTCAAACCACTGATGATCCCGGATGGACTCTCACTCGCCCCACAGTTCCGCTTCCGACAAGCAGTTGATCGTCGAACGCCGAGTGTAGTCCGAGTTGAGAGAACGACGACCAACTGCGACGACAGGGCGACTGGCCCCGACCTTTTCAGGTGCGCGGCGGGATGCCGGTGCTGATCCGGTGCGGCGGATAGCCGACCGTCCACAGCCGTTCATGCCGTGGCGTGGCCGGGGCGGGCACCACCGTTTGCGGCCCGGGCATCGGCTGAGTAACGGTCAGCGGACCCGATGAATGGATCGTGCCGCAGGCGTTGCCGCTGCTGCTGACGTTCACCACCGGCGGGCTGTCATTGCCCGGATAGCCATAGGTGATCGTCTGGCTGCACGTGCCGCTGGGCGTCGTGATCGAGGTCACCACCACGCTGGACCCCGCCGGCGCCTGCGGCATGCCCTGCATCACTGAACGGATCATCTGCTCCGGGTCGGGCAGCGTCGTCCCCATCAGCGAATCCATGTCGGCGAACATCCGCTGCATCATCGCCTCCTGCTGGGCGATCATGCGTGCGACTGGGAAATCGACCGGTGCGGCGGTCTGCGCCGGCAAGACAACAACCTCGGCGCCGTTCGGAACCCACACGTAGTGGCCGCCTTCAGGCGGTGCGGCCATTGCTGCCGGCGTACTCAGCAGCAGGCCGGCACCTAGCAGTGCGCTCCGCGCTCCAATCATGATGCACCTCTCGATCTGTCTCCTGGGCCAAACCAGCAGTATGATTCTCCGGCCCACTTTTCCCGGCTTTTTTCGCCAGATGAACGTTTCGTAAGCTTCACGCCGCGCGGGTCAGCCGCTTCATGAAGGCCGAGATCCGGTGCCGCCGCAGCTCGGCGCGCGCCTTGGCATCGGTCGTCATGTAATTGAGCTGCACCGAGTAGCGCTGTCCGATGAAGCGCCGATGCCCATGCCAGGCCGTCGGACCGTTGGGGAATACCAGCAGCGTGCCGTTCACCGGCGGCACCTCGACCGCGTAATCCTCCAGGTCGTGTGGGCCTCGCAGCAGGCGGAGGCACCCCTGATGCTCCGACCACGTCTCCGCCGCCGGGTTCAGATACAGCAATACGGTGACCCGCTTGGCCGTCGAATTGACGTGGATGTCACCGTCGCGCTCGTTGGTCCAGCCGCGCAGCGTGACCATGGTCGGCGCGTCCTCAAGGTCCAGCCGGAACCGCTCCGCGATTGCCGCGCGCAGACGCGGCCCTTCCAGCTCTTCCATCAACGCCCGGGCGTTCGGCCCGAGCGCCACCGCATCGGGCGGAAACGACCCGCGCCTGGCCATCGCCGGCAGATCGGCGACCACCGCTTGCAGGGCTCCAGGCGGCACGAAGTGCGGCACCACAACGTGCGGGAATGGGTCTCGCGCCACCGGCGTGGCACGCAGGGCGGCGTAGTTGAGATCGATCATGGCTGGCCCTTACCACGAAACAGGGTGCGTTGAACCCAGCCTGTTGGCGCGCTATCTGCGGAATGGAATGGATCACCCGGGCGCCGACATCGCTGCGCAGCGCGGGCCGCTGCCAGCCTTCCGGGCGATGGTGGCGGCCGGCGAACTGGCGCCCGATGCCTCGCAGGAACTCGTCGCGACGCGGCTGCACGATCTGTGGTCGCGCCTGCGCGGCTACGATCCGCCGCCCTATGCGCCGAACGGCAGCGGGTTATTGTCACGCCTGCTGCGCCGCGATCCGGTCGCGGAGCCGCCGAACGGCCTTTACATCGTCGGCGAGGTCGGGCGCGGCAAGTCGATGCTGATGGACCTGTTCTTCGCTGCCGCCGGGGTGCGGCGCAAGCAGCGGGTCCACTTCCATCGCTTCATGCAGAACGTGCATGCGCGGTTCCACGCGTTGCGCCGTGCCAACCCGGACATCGACGATCCGATCCCGCCGCTGGCGGACAGCATCGCGGCGAAAGCGGCCCTGCTGTGCTTCGACGAGTTCCAGGTGAACGATATCGCCGATGCGATGATCCTGGGCCGGCTGTTCCAGGCGCTGTTCGACCGCGGCGTGGTCGTGGTGGCGACCTCCAACGTTGCGCCCGATGACCTGTTCAAGGACCAGCCGGGCCGCGATGCGTTCCTGCCGTTCATCGCGCTGATCAAGCAGCGCCTGGAACTGGTCGTCATGGACGCCGGCCGCGATTTCCGCCGCGCTCGCCTGCGCGGCATGCGCACCTGGCTGGTGCCGGCGGACGCGCGCGCCGATCGCGAGCTGGACCGCACCTTCGCCGAATTGACGGGAGGCGCCGAGCCCGCGCCCGAGACCCTGTGGGTGATGGGCCGCAAATTTGTCGTGCCGCTCGCGGCGGATGACGTGGCACGCTGCGATTTCGAATACCTGTGCGGCAGCGCGCTGGGGGCCGGCGACTATCTGGCGCTCGCCAGAAAATTCCATACGCTGATCCTTGACGGCATCCCGCGCCTGTCGCCGGCCAACTACGACAGGGCCCGACGGTTCATCATGCTGATCGACACGCTGTACGAGCATCGGGTGAAGCTGCTGGCCTCCGCCGATGCCATGCCCGACCAGCTCTATCAGGGTGGCGAGAACGCCAGGATGTTCGAACGCACCGCCTCGCGGCTGGACGAAATGCAGAGCCAGGACTGGCTGGAGCTGCCGCACATCGCGGAGTAGTTCCACTCCATTGCGCCGCCTGGCGGGTGGGCGGCCACACGCAATCAGCGCGACCGGCTCGTGTCGTGTTCCGGGATTGCAAATTCCCGTACGCTATTGTGCCTTCACCGGATTGCCTTCGTGCAACCGGCATTCGCGTGCGAGCGTCCGATTCCGACCTCGGCAACATCGTTGCGCGATATGCGCAAGTCCGCTCCTTTTCGTGCACCTTCTGATAGAGCGGATCGCTCGGTCGGATGTCGTCGGAACATGCTCTATGTCAGGCTTTACCGAGCGATGTTGGATCGAAGACGACGCGAACCGACTTTATTCGGTCGTGTTCCATCTTGAACCATCCACAGCCGAAGAGACTGATATCTGGCCGTGTCGGCAATGAAAGCTCGTAAAAGCAAGCCACCTCATCGTATTCTGCAAGGCATTTCAATACCGTTTGCTGGCCGCCAAGGCGCCTCATCGCGTCAATATAGGCATCCGCTCCTTCGATTGGCGGCCCGAAGACGCCGACAAAGTGCAGATCGTCTGCCAGGTAGCTCCTCGCGCTGGTGAAATCGCGATCATTGAGGGCGTCTGCCAAGCCGCTGACCAGGCTTCTGTTGAAATCTTCTCTGCTCATTTTCCACTCTCCACGAACAACTTCGACGTAACGCTGTGCCCAACGCCAGTTCGCATATCCTTCTGTACGCTACCGTCAACTTCAGCCGGCGCCGAACAGGCCGCCCCTGCGCAACTGATCAACCGAATAACCAGCGATTTGCGAATACCCGTGCACGATCGCTTTGCGCTCCTCAAAGGGAGCAACGTCTTCGAGACTGGTATCGGATCCCGAAAGCCGCGACAGAACAAAATCGATCACACGTTCCGGACCACCCTGACGATTGCTCATGACGACAGCGTAAACCCTCTCGCGCCGCTCCTGCTCGTACACATTGAGTGCTCCGGCTACGTCGTCATTGGCTCTCGCAAGCTGCACGCTGAGCGATTGCGCATCGAGGATCGCTTGAGCCGCGCCGTTACCGCCATAAGGATACATCGGATGGGCGGCGTCGCCCATCAGCGTCACGCGACCAAAGCTCCACCGAGGCAAGGGATCGCGGTCGCACATGGGATATTCCCAGATGTTCTCCGAGGCCGCGGCGAGGGCGTGGATGTCGAGATCGGGGATGACGAAGGTCTCGAGCATCTTTAGACAGCGCGTGCGGTCGGCTCTGCCTTGCCAGTCTTCACGCCCATATAATGCGCTGCCCTCTTCCGCCGATCGATGAACGAGAACCCAGTTTGTCAGCAATGTATCATCGGTCTCGCCGGCGGCTATTGGATACAGGACGAGGCGTGCGTCATTCGAGCCTGCTACCACGAAATGCTTGCCGTCGCCGAATTTTGGCCAGTTCGCCGTGCCGCGCCACATCAGTCGCCCGCTCCAGTGCGGCATGCCCTCGTCGGGGAACAGGATCCGGCGAAGCTGGGAATGAATGCCGTCGGCACCGATCAAAACATCGCCTTTCGAGGCAAACCGATCACCCGACGCGGAAACAAAGTGCGCTTCGACCTGGCCGTCTGTTTCATGAAAGGACATAAAGCTGCGATCGACATGAACGTCACCGGGGCATCGGTACTACGAAGGCGTCGTAGAGCAGGCGCTGTAGCCGGCCCCGATGTATCGAGATTTGCGGATACGGCAGGCCCGCGCGCCGTCCCCGTGGCTCGTCCCACACGGTAAGTCCCTGATCCGTGCGATAGAACAGGTGGTCTGGTGCAATGCCAGACTGCTCCAGCACCGGAAGCATGCCGATCTCGTCGAAAGATGCGATGGCCTGGGGCATCAGGTTGATGCCCACACCCAATTCCTGGATCGCCGGCGCCTGCTCGAACACCTCGCAGTCGATGCCGTGCTTGTT
This sequence comes from uncultured Alphaproteobacteria bacterium, assembly GCA_963758595.1. Lineage (GTDB taxonomy): Bacteria > Pseudomonadota > Alphaproteobacteria > Acetobacterales > Acetobacteraceae > JAMXLO01. Next base: position 824,132 of record CAVWWB010000008.1, on the reverse strand, counting down.
CAGGAAAAGCGCGGTGGTCAATCCGCCGATACCCGCACCTACGATGATCGCCTTCATGTTGACACCTTGGCTATCGCACTTGCCGGTAGATCTGTGGGCACGTCATCACTTCTCACCCGAGAAACTTGCGGCCATCCGTGGTTCGAGATGTCGAACACGAAGCCGTCGGGGTCCTCGAATTGCGTTCTCGTCGCCGAGATCGAACTCTAGAAGCTGCCATTGGCTTTCGATGAGCGTCCTGGTCACCTCTCGCAGCAGGACACTGCACGCACGGAATTTCAGATTTATTCCTGCGGCACGATAAAGGATTACATTTGTAGTATTATACGAACCGACCAAACGATTGGCCCTCATTCGTCATGGCCGAGCTGCTGATCGATGAGCGGCCCGAGGAAGTCACGGACATGGCGCGCTCAGTCAAAGGTGAGGTGATCAGTTCCACCTTCGACGAGCCGGCTACGCGGCACGTCCAGGTGACCGAGATGGTGCTGGAGAAGGCCAAGCGCCTGGTCGAGCACAAGCGCGAGGCTTGTCACGGCCATCCACGGCTTTGTGCCGCAGCAAAGAAAGTCGCGGATGGCCGGCTCACGTGGTCGGGCTTGACCCGACTATTCGCCGGCCATGATGGTGAAGTTCCAACGAAGAGTAATTCTTTTCTGAGTTTGGTATTATGCTGGACTGATCAGCATATTACTCACTCCCGCGTCTTCGGCGCGAGCTCTGCCAGAACCCGCCCGCGGGGTTGGAGGCCCGGGTTACGTCCGCAGGAAACACACATGCGATCGACGCGACGGATAGACGCATGCACCCTTCAGATCAGGTCGCCCCGCATCGGGGACGTATCCTGAGCCCCTCATTCCTCGACATTCTCGCGGCCGACTTCTGGCCCCCAATCGTATGCGCCCGCGTGTTCGGCCCGCCATTCGGCCGGGCTACGGCCACGGAACAATTCTTCTATCGAGAGCCGCGGAACCGGGCGTCGCAAACGATTTCGCTGTAGCGTACCTCGACTTCGACGAGTTCGCCTAGGCTCAGGCCGGCTTCCTCGCGATCTCGCTAGGGAAGCGGACAGCCAGATTCTTACCCCATCGTCCGATCGTGACCCGGCTCATTGGATATCCTAGGACCCAGGATCTACGCTGTCCGATCGCTCTCCACGCCCAGCGCCGCCTGCGCTGCCGCCAGCCGTGCCACCGGCACGCGGTATGGGCTGCACGAGACATAGTCCAGCCCGGCCTCCTGGCAGAACGCGATCGAGGCAGGGTCGCCGCCGTGTTCACCGCAGATCCCCAGCTTCAGGCTCGGCTTCGTTCGCCGACCGCGCTCGGCGGCGAGCCGCACCATCGCACCTACGCCGTCCACGTCGATCGACACGAACGGGTCCTTCGGCAGGATGCCCTTCTCCACGTACTGTGGCAGGAACTTGCCGGCGTCGTCGCGCGACAGGCCGAACACCGTCTGGGTCAGGTCGTTGGTGCCGAAGCTGAAGAAGTCGGCCACCTCGGCAATCCGGTCGGCCACGATCGCTGCGCGCGGCAGTTCGATCATCGTCCCGACGCTGTACTCGATCCGTCGGCCGGCTTCCTTGAACACCTCCTCGGCCACGCGATCGACCTCTGCGCGGGTGATCTCCAGTTCCTTCTTCAAGCCGACCAGGGGGATCATGATCTCGGGATGCGGCGCCTTGCCGGTCTCCTTCGCCAGCGCCAGTGCGCCTTCAAAGATCGCGCGCGCCTGCATCTCGTAAATTTCCGGGAATGAGATTCCCAGCCTGCAGCCACGATGGCCCAGCATCGGATTGGCCTCCGCCAACTCGGCGGCGCGCCGCCGAACCGCCTCCACCTTCTCGCCGGACGCCCGAGCCACTTCGTCCAACTCGGCCTCGGAATGGGGCAGGAATTCGTGCAGCGGCGGATCCAACAGCCGGATCGTCACCGGGAGGTCGCCCATGATGCGGAACAACTTGAGGAAGTCATCGCGCTGGAACGGCAGCAGACGGGCAAGGGCGGTGCGCCGGCCGTCCTCGTTGCTCGCCATGATCATCTGCCGCACCGCGCCGATCCGCTCGGGGTCGAAGAACATATGCTCGGTGCGGCACAGCCCGATTCCGTCGGCGCCGAACCGCTTGGCGGTCTCGGCGTCCAGCGGCGTCTCGGCGTTGGCCCGCACGCCGAGTTGGCGCGCCTCGTCGGCCCACCCCATAAGGGTTGCGAAGTCGCCCGACATCGCCGGCTCGATCATCGCGACGGTGCCGACGAACACCTCGCCGGTTGCGCCGTCCAGCGTGATCGTTTCGCCGGCATGCACCGTTTTGCCGCCGGCGGACAAGGTCTGGGCGCCGTAGTCCACCAGCACCCCGCCAGCGCCGGCGACGCAGGGACGGCCCATGCCGCGCGCCACCACCGCGGCGTGGCTGGTCATCCCGCCGCGCGTGGTCAAGATACCGCGGGCAGCGTGCATGCCGTGGATGTCCTCGGGGCTGGTCTCGATCCGCACCAGGATGATCGCGTCGCCCTTCTGCGCCCGGCTCTCCGCCTCGTCGGCGGTAAACACCACCACGCCCGATGCGGCGCCCGGGCTGGCTGGCAGTCCCTTCGCCAGCAACGTTCGATGCGCCTTCGGGTCCAGCGTCGGATGCAGCAGTTGGTCGAGCGCCGACGGGTTCACCCGCCGCACCGCCTCGGCCTGGTCGATCAGGCCCTCGTTTGCCATGTCGACCGCGATCTTGAGCGAGGCTGCCGCCGTACGCTTGCCGGTACGCGTTTGCAACATGTACAGGCGGCTCTTCTGGATGGTGAACTCCAGGTCCTGCATATCCTTGTAGTGCTGCTCCAGCGTCGAGCGGACCTTCATCAGCTCGGCGTAGGCGTCGGGCATGGCCACTTCCAGCGGCGTTTCCTCCGGCTTGCTGCGCAGCTTGGAGACCGGCTGCGGCGTGCGGATGCCGGCGACCACGTCCTCGCCCTGCGCATTCACCAGGTACTCGCCGTAGAATACGTTCTCCCCGGTGGATGGGTCGCGGGTGAAGCAGACCCCGGTGGCGCAGTCATCGCCCATATTGCCGAACACCATGGCCTGCACATTGACCGCGGTGCCCCACTCCGCCGGAATGTCGTGCAGCCTGCGATAGGTGATTGCGCGCGGGTTCATCCAGGAGCCGAACACCGCGCCGATGGCGCCCCAGAGCTGTTCTTGCGGGTCCTGCGGAAACGGCTTGCCGGTCTCGCTCTCGACCATTTCCTTGTAGGCCTGCGCCACCCGGTGCCAGTCCTGTGCGGTGAGCTGGGTGTCCTCGGTCACCCCGCTGTCCAGCTTGGCGTGCTCGATGATCTCTTCGAACCGATGGTGATCGACGCCCAGCACCACCGAGCCATACATTTGGATGAACCGCCGGTAGGAGTCCCAGGCGAAGCGCGGGTCATCGGCTTCTTCACCGAGCCCGTCCACCGTCGCGTCGTTCAGCCCGAGGTTCAGCACCGTATCCATCATGCCCGGCATGGATACGCGGGCGCCCGAGCGGACGGAGACCAGCAACGGCCGGCGTTTGTCGCCGAACTTGAGGCCTTGCGCCTTCTCCAGCCGGCCAAGCGCCTCTTGCACCTGAGCGGACAAGTCGTTCGGGTATTTCCGCTGGTTTTGGTAGAACGCGGTGCACACCTCGGTGGTGAGGGTGAACCCCGGAGGAACCGGCAGGTCGATCCCGGCCATTTCGGCCAGGTTGGCACCCTTGCCGCCCAGCAGGTCGCGCATGTCCGCGCCGCCCTCGTTCAGGCCGGCGCCGAAGCTATATACCCATTTTGCCATGCCGATTCAGCCCTCGATCTTCGAGAAATCCGCGATTTGGTCCACCGTAGCCCGGACCTGATGGAGCAGACGCAGACGATTGCGGCGCAACTCCGGCTGCTGCGCGTTCACTGTCACCTTATCAAAGAACCGGTCCAGCGGCGCGCGAAGCCGCGCCATCATGGCCATGGCACCGGAAAAATCCTCCTGTTCCAGCAGGGGAGCGATCAGCTCGTCAAGTTCTTGCAGTGCGTCTGCCAGTACTTGCTCCTCCGAGGCGATCAGCAGGTCGCGGTCCGGGTCGCCGGTGTGGGGACCGTCCTTGCGTTCCTCGATGCGCAGAATGTTGGCGGCACGGCGATAGGCGGTCAGCAGGTGGTTTCCGTCTTCCGAACCTAGCAGCGCGGCGACTGCCTCGGTGCGTGCCAGCAGGCGGGTGATGTCGTCGTCCCAAAGTGCGGCGAATACGGCGGCTAACACGTCATGACGTGCGCCCTCGGCTCTGAGCAGGACGCGCAGTCTGTCGACTACGAAGTCCCACACCTCGAGGACGAGGGGATCAAGAGGATCCCTTCGCCATGGCACCCGGACTGGTGTTGAGGCTTCTGCTTTGAGAGACGCTCCGGGGGACACCCCCAACCGCCTAGCAGCCTCCTCAGCCTGCCGCTGCTCGCGGGATCTCAACTCGCGCGCAGTATCGCGCACTGAGACCAGAGCAACTTCTATCAAGGGCGCAAGGTTCAGCCGCAGGCGGTTCTCGCGAACGATCCGGATGATGCCCAGTGCGGCGCGACGCAACCCATAGGGATCCCCCGCGCCAGTCGGACGCTCGCCGACGGCGAAGAAGCCAACCAAGAGGTCCAACTTGTCGGCCAGCGCCACCGCGATGGACACGTCAGCGGTCGGCACCGCATCGGCCGGACCCTTCGGTGCGTAGTGGTCGCGAATGGCGTTCGCGATTAACGGGTCCTCCCCGTCGTGCAGCGCGTAGTAGCGGCCCATCACGCCCTGGAGTTCGGGGAACTCGCCCACCATGCCGGTGACCAAGTCGGCCTTGGCGAGCAGGGCCGCGTCGCGTGCCAGCGCCGGTCCGGCACCGATCTTCCGCGCGATCTCCTCAGCCAGGCGCTCCAGCCGCCCTGCCCGCTCGCCCTGGCTGCCCAGCTTGGCGTGAAACGTGACGTGGTCCAGCAGGGGTACCCGCGATCGCAGCAGCGCCTTGCGGTCCATGTCCCAGAAGTGCCGGGCGTCGGCGAAGCGGGCGCGCAGCACACGCTCGTTGCCGGCGATGGAGGTCGTACCGCCGTCCGCCGGCGCGATATTGGCGACGAGACCAAAATAAGGCGCCGCCGATCCATCCGGGTAGCGAAACGCGAAGTAGCGTTGGTTGACCCGCATCGAGACCTGCCTGACCTCCGCCGGAAGGTCCATGAATGCCGGATCGATACGGCCGAGCAGCGGCAGCGGCCATTCCGTCAAGCCGGCTACTTCGTCCAACAGGCCGGGGTCGTCAACCACCACCGCGTCGTTGGTCAGCCCGGCAAGACCGCTTGAGATGACGCCTTTGCGCTCCTCGGCGTCCACCAGCACGCGGTGTGCCAGGAGCTTGCCTCTCCAATCGGCGGCCGAGCCGACAGGAAAGGCGCCGGGCGCCAGAAAACGATGGCCTTCGGTCAGGTTGCCCGAGGCCAGCCCGTGCCCATCGTCATCCGCCTCGCGCAGGTCGAACGGCACCACAACGCCGTCCAGCAGGCAGACGATGCGGCGAAGTGGCCGGACCCAGACGAAGCTGCTGCCAGCGCCCCAGCGCATGGACTTGGGCCAGGGGAACCGGCGAAGCACGGGTGGGATCGTCCTCGCGATCAGTCGAGCCGCCGGGATTGCCTCCGTGGTCTTGTCCAGGATCCAGTAATCACCCTCCTGCCGCAATTGCTCGCGGCTAGCACCGTGCTTGCGCAGGAAGCCGGCGATCGCCTGCTCCGGCGCACTGGTGCGCGGGCCGCGTTCCATCGTTCTGGTCGCGGCGACATTGCCGGCAACCTCGGATGCCAGGGCGATGCGGCGCGGCCCATGCCAGGTGCGCACGTCACTCGGCGAGAGTGCCGCAAGGGCATCGCTGCACAGCCGGGCCAGATCATCGGCGGCCCGCGCCTGCATGCCTGCCGGGATCTCCTCGCTGAACAGCTCGAGGAACAGCTCCGGCATGTTCAGTCCTTCAATGCCGGTTCGATATCTGTCTGCCCGAAGTCGTTGCCCTTGAACAGCAGTGGTTCCCCATACCGCTTAGCCAGGGCATACGCGAAGCAATCACCGTAATTGAGTTGTGCCGGATGGTGGGCTCTGCCGTAATCGCTGTAGGCAGCGCGGGCTCGCTGCGCATCCTCGACGGTAACTGACTCTACCTTAAGCCGCAGTACCTCGAGCAGATCGGCGAAACGGATCGCCGCCGTGGGATTCCTGTAGGAATCCACGATGATCGCCGATTCCACCCAGTTGGCGGCCGACATGCGAAGCACGGGCGCGTCGACCAGAGCGGCGGAATACCGCGGCTCATCCTCCTCATCGAGGATGACCGCCAGGAGCGCGGAACTGTCGACAATCACCTTGGCATCCCACTTTTGTCATACAGCCAGTCATGGTTGGAACTTGGCAACGGATGGCGTAGGTGCCGGCGAATGTCAGCGGCAATGTCGCGAAGCTGGCGCAGTCGTTCCTGCCGGTCCCGCGAGCGCTCCTCCCGCTCCAACTCCGCCTGGAGCGCCTTGATGACGACGCTGGTCAGGCTCTCCCCGGTTAGCTCCGACAGGCGGGACGCCAGCCGGTAGGCATCCTCGCTCTTGATGTTCAGTTGCGCGCCCATTGGTAGAAACTCCGCAGCCATGGGTAGAAATAGGCGCGCAGCCGTCGAGAGTCACCTATACTTCGGCTACTTCGGCGCTCACCCCATTCTAGGTCGCCTCACGCCGCGCGCGCGATCTCCCGCGTGATCGCCATGATCCGGTCGTGGCGCCGGCGGCGAGCCAAGGCCCTGTCGCGCTCCGCGCGCAATGCGGTCACGACGGCAAAGCGCAGGCTGTCGCCGGTCAGCTCGACCAGTTCGGCCGCGAGCTGGCAGGCTTCCGCGTCCTCGATCACCAATTCCATGGCGATTCCTTCCTTTCCCTCGATCATTGCTTCTCGCCTGCGAGCCAGGCCTCGCAGCAGCCCTTTGCCATTGCGCGCACGCGGCCGATGTAGCTGGCCCGCTCGGTCACGCTGATAACGCCCCGCGCATCCAGCAGATTGAACAGGTGGCTCGCCTTGATGCACTGGTCGTAGGCTGGCAGGGCCAGCTGCCGCTCCAGCAGCGCGGCGCATTCGCCCTCGGCGTCGGCGAAATGCCGTGTCAGCAGCGCCGTGTCGGCATACTCGAAATTATAGGCACTGTACTCGCGCTCCGCGCGCAGGAACACATCGCCGTAGCGGACCCCGGCGCCGTTGAAGTCCAGGTCGAAGACGTTGTCCACATCCTGTACGTACATCGCCAGCCGTTCGAGCCCGTAGGTCATCTCGAAGCTGGGCAACGCCACCGGAATGCCGCCGACCTGCTGGAAATACGTGAACTGCCCGACCTCCATGCCGTCGCACCAGACCTCCCAGCCCAGGCCCCAGGCACCGAGGGTGGGGCTCTCCCAGTCGTCCTCGACGAAACGGAAGTCGTGCAATAGTGGGTCGAGCCCGAGTTCGCGGTAGCTGCCCAGCAGCAGCTCCTGTGCGTCCTCCGGCGAGGGCTTCATGATCACCTGGTACTGATAATAGTGCTGCAGCCGGTTTGGGTTCTCCCCGTAGCGACCGTCGGTTGGCCGACGGCTCGGCTGTACGTAGGCTGCCCGCCAGGGCTTCGGTCCCAACGACCGGAGCGTCGTGGCCGGATGAAATGTCCCGGCCCCCATTTCCAGGTCGTAGGGCTGCAGGATGACGCAACCCCCTTGCGACCAGTAGTTGTGCAGCCGCAGGATTAGTGCCTGAAAACTGGGCTTGGTGCCGTTCATCTGGCCGGGTTGGGTTGGTTGCGGGGCGACATAGAGCACCTACGGGCGCTCGGCAACTCCGCCCGAAATGTGCAGCCACGGCGTGATGACCGAAGGTGGAATGGCCGAAGGTCTGAATCACATGACAGAAAACAGGCTGCAGAACCCATACAGCGGAAGCTGGGTGCAAATGCCGGACGCGGCTCCATCTTTGACACATGTCCATCGACGGTCTGACCGACGAAGCCATTCATGCCATCCTTGGGAACACCCTGCGCATTGCGGTGGTGGGGGCCTCCAACAAGACCTGGCGGCCGTCCTATGGGGTGTTCGGCTTCCTGCTAAACCGAGGCTACGACGCCACTCCCGTAAACCCGTTGCTTGCGGGACTGTACCATCCACGGGCGCGCGGTTGTCCGCGATCTCGCCGAGGCGGCGCCTTTGGAGATGGTCGATATCTTCCGCGCCTCGGCTAACGCCGGTGCGGCAGTCGACGAGGCGATCCGTCTAGGCGCGCGCACAGTGTGGATGCAGCTTAGCGTTGTGGACGAAGCCGCCGCGGCACGGGCGCGTACCGCCGGTCTCGTTGTCGTCATGGACCGCTGCCCAGTGATCGAGGCCCGCCGGTTGAGCCTGTCGCACCATTGAAGCAACGAGGCTGCGAGGCCACATCGCAGCGCACGGAACCCAGAGGGTGCCCCAATGACCAACGAAGAACGCGACCTTATCACCCAGTTCGTCGCCCGGGTCAGTGGCCAGCAGCAGGGCCAGTCATCGCTCGGCGGGTCTGTCCCGGCTACCACCACACAGCCCCTGCCGCCTGTGGACCCCGAAGCCGACCGGCTGATCGCCGACCTGTTCGATCGCTATCCTGCCGCACGCTACCGGATGACGCAGCTCGCGTTTGTGCAGGAGCATGCTCTGACCGAGGCACAGAACCGGATCCAGCGATTGGAGTGGGAGCTACAACAGGCGCGCCAGGCCGCCCAACAGGCTCCGCAGCAGCAACCGAGTTCCGGCGGGTTCTTCAGCGGACTGTTTGGCGGTGGATCGCGGTCTTCCGCACCGCCACCACAGGGCGGTCCTGGACCGGCCTGGAACCAGGGCCCCGGCGCCCAGCCGAACTATCAGCAGGGCTACCAACAGGCCCCACCGCCTCCACAATACCCGCCGAGTTATCAACCGGGGATGTTCCAGCGCCAAGGCTCGGGTTTCCTGGGATCGGCGCTGACCACGGCGGCTGGCGTTGCCGGCGGCGTGGTCGCTGGCAATGCGCTGATGAACCTGTTCTCCGGCTCGCATGGTGGCGGGTTAGGCTCTGGCTTCGGTGGCGGCAACACGACCGTCGTTGAGGGGAACAGTCCCTGGGGTGGCGCACCGCAGCAGGGCTATGTCGACCAGGGCACCTGGACTGACCCCGCCAGCACGCCGGGGGCGGATCCGGGCGCTGTGGACAGCGGAACCTGGGATACTTCGAGCGGGGACCAATCCTCCTGGACTGACAACACGGGTGGCGATCCGGGCTGGGATACCGGCGGCGGCGGATCGGACGACGACACGTTCTAGATAGAGCTAGATAGAGCCAGCTGACCGGAGACAGACCCCCGCATCGCTCCAGGTGGGCGGGCGGGCTACTCGGCCGGGACCGTCGCCGGTGCGGGGCGGGCGGTGGAGCGTGCGGTGCCGACGCAGAACAGACTGGCCAGCAGTAAGGCCGCCACCAACACCAGGATGAGCTCCGGGTGGCCGCGATCGATCAGAAAGCCGAAGGGCACCGGGGTCAGCGCGGAGCCAAGCGGCAGGCCAGCACTGACGAAGCCGAACACCTTGCCGATCTGTCCCGGCGGGGAGGCGTCCTTCAGCATCACGTCACGCGGGGTCCGGCTCGCCCCCAGCGCCAGCCCTGAGGCGAACATCAGCCCGATGACGGCTATAGCCGGAACGGCGAGCCAGTTCACCATCAGCGTGAACGCGGCCGAGACGGTGGTCAGTGTGACGGCGAAGCCGAGTACATGATGCTTGTAGGTGTCGGCAAACCAGCCGCCGACCAGCACGCCCACTGTCGAGCCTACCATATAGCCGGTCAGCGTCGATGACCCGACCTCGAGCGCCAGGCCCTTCACCGTGTGCAACACGGTGATCAGCCAGGACTGCACGCCGGCTCCAGCCATCGAGCCTAGTAGGAAGAAGCTGAAGAATAGCAGCATGCTGCGATTGATCAGCAATTCGCGGCCCGAGAGCGCTGGGCCGGCGTGGCCCGGTTCGTGCCGCACCTGGTCCTTCAGCACGCTGCTCTGCAGCAGAATTGAGATCACCACCGGGACGCCGAGCAAGCCCACCAGGATCAGGCTTGCGCGCCAGCCAATGGTCACTGCCAGAACCGCCATAAGAGGGGGCGCCGCGGCAAACCCGAGGTTGCCGCTGAAGGTGTGCAACGCGAAGGCGCGGCCCATCCGATCCTTGTCGACCGAGCCAGACAGGATTGCGTAGTCGCATGGGTGGAACACCGAGTTGCCCATGCCGGATAGCGGCGCCAGCAGCAGGATCTGCCAGAAACTGGTGGCGAAACCCATAGCGGTGATGCAGAGCGACATCAGCAGCGCCCCGCCGATCAGGAACCCGCGGGCGCCGCAGCGGTCCACCAGGAAGCCGACCGGGGTCTGCAACACCGCGGAAGCGCCCGACATCAGCGCGACCGCGAGGCCGAGTTCGGCGAATGTGACGTGAAATGCGGACTGCCAGGCGAGGAACAGCGGCGGTAGGCACAGTCCGTAAAAATGCGAGAGGAAGTGGCCGTTGCCAATCAGCAAATTCACACGCGTAGAGCGGCTGAGGGCCATCGTCGGCGTCTCCGGGCGGCGCCGGCAAAAGATGCGAGGACGGGTCGATGCCGTCAACCAGCCTCGCCGAGGATCCCGATCTGCCAGCCCGTCGTCGTCGTCACCCCGCCGTCGGCCATCGGCGTCACGTTCTCGCTGCGCAGCAGGACACCGGTCGCGCGGTCGATCGTGTAGCGAGTCTCGGCACGCACATCAGGGCGGCCAAGTGCGTCGTGGCGTACCACGCGCAGTTCCAGTGCCGGCCGCTGCTGGCCCGCGACATCGACCGCGCTGTTGTCCACATGTGTGACCGTCACCTCACTCCACATCTGGGCGTCGGCGTCGTCGAAGGAGGCCTCGGTGCCGACGGGGCCGGTGAGCGCGGTTCGGAACGCCTGCCGCGCCTGTTCGCTGAGCGGACGCTTCGGACTTGGGCTCCAGAAGCCGAAATAAAGCGGGTGCGAGCGATCCGCCCACTCCACCAGACAGCGCTGCGGGTCATTTGGATCGCTGCCGATATAGCCCACCTGCGTGCCGCCGGTCAGCGTGGCGGACGCGCCTGAGGCGCACTCAGGGACGGCACTGAGGCCTGCGTCGGTCACCTGAGTTCGGACCGGCTTGTGCGGTGGCCCTGGCCGGCAATGTCTGGCAGCCCGCGGTGCACAGGAGGAGCGAAGCGGCAATCGGGAGGGAAAGCCTGATATGCATCGGCGACAGTTACCAAAGCACTGTCGAGTTGCCGAGTAGTATCTTGATCACACGTCGTTTATTGTCGTTACAGGCACCTTCGGCCAAGCGCCGCTCCACCCCTCGGTTGGCCATCTTCACCGGCACCTGCGATGAGAGGCCGATGAAGTTCCCTGCTTGGCTGCCTCTCCTTCTCGGCTTTCTCACCGCCGTCGGCCCATCCACCACCGATATGTACCTGCCGGCGTTTCCGGCCATCGAGGCCTCCTTCGGCTCGCCGCCCGGATCGGCACAGCTCACACTCGCCGCCTGGTTCGCGGGACTGGCTGTGGGTCAGATGACGCAGGGCACGCTGTCCGACCGGTTCGGGCGCAAGCGACCGCTGATGATTGCCACCGCAATTTACACCGTCGCCTGCCTCGGCTGCGCGCTGTCACCCTCGATCGAATGGCTGGCAGGCTTCCGCGCTCTGGCCGCAATCGGCGCGTCGGCTGGCATGGTGATCCCGCGTGCGATGGTGCGTGACCTGGCCGAAGGTCATGCAGCCGCGGTGCTGCTGTCGCGGCTGTCACTGGTGATGGGAGCCGCACCGATCCTGGCACCGACGGTCGGCAGTGCCGTGCTGGCGTTCGCCAACTGGCGTGGCATCTTCTGGATCCTGACGGCGTATGGCGCTATCTGCTGGTTGCTGGTGTTCGTGCTGCTGCCGGACACGCTGCCCGCGGCCAATCGCATCCAATTGCGCCTCGGTGAGCAGCTTGCGCGCTATCGGAGCATTCTGTCCGAGCGCGGGTTCCTCACGCACGCCGCGATGGGCGCCTTCGCTACCTTCGCGTTCTTTGCGTATCTCGGCGGGTCTTCACCCGTGTTCATCCAGGGCTTCGGGCTGACACCGGCGGCGTATGCCGTGATTTTCGGTGCCAATTCGTTCGGTCTGATCTGCTGCGCCCAGCTCAACCCGTTGCTGTTGCGCCGCTTCGGGCATTTCGCGGTCCTGCGCGGCGTGGCCCGGGTGCATCTTTGTGCCACCGCCGCACTCACGGCAGTCGCCTTGGCTGGGCTGCATCGGCTCCCGCTGGTGATCGCACCCTTGATCGTGGCCATCAGTTGCATGGGCATGCTGAACCCCAACACCATCGTCGGCGCATTGGCCCGGCATCAGCAGCACGCCGGCAGCGCGTCGTCGGTGATGGGCACCGGGCAGTATCTGTTGGGAGCGGTCAGCGGGTTGCTGGTCGGACTGGCGACCGATGGCACGCCGCGCGGTATGGCACTGTTGATGCTGGTGGGTTCGATCGGGATGGCGCTGGCGGACAAGCGGCGACCGCAGACATAGCGGTCGCCAGGGGTTGCGGACCAGCTATCCTGCTTCAGTAGGCCCGTCACGACGAGTTTCGCCGCCCCGCCATAGCCATGCGTGAATGGTCGAACTGCAGGTGCGTCCGGGTACAGCGTGATGACCAATGGCGGAACCACCGGAGGTGACGCGGGATCAGCCGGCGATCATCTGCATGGATCGAAAATACAGGTCATTCGCGACGCCAATCCGGCTGGCGAAGCGCGGCGACGGTGGCAATGGCCGACCATCACAGCGTTGGACGGCTGCATTCTATATCCATCGCTCCTTACAAAACGGGCGACGTTGCCCGCACCAGTGCCGCGACTCGCGTGACATGAATGTATCCCGGCGCGCCCGATCATCCGGATAAGGGAATTATTGTAACAACGAACACTCCTTTGGGAATGTTGCCCTAAGTTTTGCGCCGAAACGCGCCCGGCTTGAACGAATTGTGAGCAAGTCAGCTGCAAGGGTTTGCACCCGGGTTGTGTAATGCCAGCGGATGTCCGTAGTGTCCCGCGACGGCTCAAACCTCCCTCTCGCCTTTGCTGGACTGTACTAGCAAGGTTCCACCCCGTTAGTTAATCGCAATGTTGCGTGCGGCGAAATGTTGCTGCTCGCCCACCGCCTGACATCCGGAAAATGCCGCCACGCGTGGCGCTTGCACGAAAGGAACAAATATAGTGGCTACAGTAACGCTCTCGCCTGGAGACGACATCCAGAGTGCAATTAACAATAACCCTGCTGGCACAACCTTCAATTTAAGCGCTGGCACTTACCAGGGCGCGCAGTTTGTAGCCCAGAGCAATGATCAATTCGTTGGCGATCCAAATGGCGGCACCGTGCTGGACGGCGGCAACAGCGTTCCGTATCTGACCTACGACAACGGTGCGACCGGTGTTGTGCTGCAAAATCTAACGGTGCAGAACTATGCATCGACTGAAAATGGAGCCATCCAGACGGGGCAATACTGGACACTGAACAACGATACCGTGCAGTCGAACCAAATGGCCGGCGTGACACTTGGTGCAAACAGCACGATCCAGGGCGGCCACTACATCGACAACGGACAAATCGGTATCGACGGGTACCACGCCGACAATACCACGGTGTCTGCTGCCGAAATCGCTAACAACAACACGGGTGGGTACGATACGGACAATGTGGCGGGTGGTTTGAAGTTTTCCGCATCAGCCAACGTCACTCTCGAGAATAACAATGTTCATGACAACAACGGCATGGGGCTGTGGGGCGACGGAGACAGCAGCAACTGGACAATTTCGAACAACACTATCTCAGGCAATGCGCGCCCCGGCATTCAGTACGAAATTTCCCACGGCGCGACAATCGATGGGAACACGATTTCAAACAATAAGGAAGCCGGCATCTACATCTCCAACAGCGACGGGGTCGAAGCCTCTGGTAATACGGTAACGGTTGGTAGCGGAAATACCGGCTTCAAGGAAGGCGGCATCGATGTAATCAACGATTACCGTGATCCAAGCAACGTTTCGACGAATGAAAATATCCAGTTCAATACGATCATTCACAATTCAGATACCACCTTGGACGGCATCTATGCCAATAATCCGCTGCCTAGTGACGCCAACAACACCTTCGCCAACAACACTTACGATCTGGGCAATCCCTCCGCGCAAAACTGGATCTTCGGTCAGTCGACGTATGATTGGGCCTCGTTGCAACAGACGCAGTATGCGGCGGGCTCCTCGGTGAGCAGCGCATAGTCGCTCTCCGACCGAGCGAGTTGGGTGAGTGCGGAAGCATGTACTCACCCTGCTCTAGCGTATGTTTGTCCGTGTGCCTCATTCCTCCTTGTGTCATCACGACCAAGAAATGCTCGCGGCGCCGCTTGTGCGCCACGCAAGTTCGTTGATGCGGACCTGCCGCGATAGCACCTAAGTAGCTGACGATCTGCGGCCTATAAACTGTGACCTGTTCGCGCGAGCGAACAGGGTCCGATCCCGCTGTGCAGCGGCCGTCCCAATAATCGAGACTCAATAATCGGCGATCGGAATTCGTCGCAGGAAGGCAAGCTCGGCGGCCCCGAGGGATTTCCGTCAGGCCGATCCTTCGATAATCGGAGTGCCACCGATCGCCCAGCGGGTGTGGCTGACGAATAATGCGGTCTTGATGCGTGCCTTCAAAGGGTGGACGATAAAGGCTCGGAGATATGAGGAGGTGGTTATGCGGCTGTGGTCCAATGTATCGTTCGCTGCGCTGTTGCTCGGCTCGACTGTCGCCACTTCGGCGTTGGCTGCCACGCCATACACAGGTTGCCCGGCGGGATATCATCGCGCCGAATCGGAAAGCGGCGGCGTGGGGTCGGTCAACAACCAGACCCGTAGAGCCGAAGCGGAAGGCGGCGGCGTCGGGTCGGTGAATAATCAAACCCGCAAGGCGGGGGAAGGCGGTGGCGGCGTCGGGTCAGTCAACCTGCAGACCCGCAAGGCCGAGGGGGAAGGCGGCGGCGGCGTGGGGTCAGCCAACCTCCAGACCCGCAGGGCCGAGTCAGAGGGCGGCGGCGTGGGGTCGGTTAACCTGCAGACCCGCAAGGCCGAAGCCATGGCGGATATGCCTTGCATCCAGAACTCTCGGTAGCCCAGGGAAGCGGTTACCGACGGCAGACGCACCGTCTGTACGGAGAGCCTCCGGTGCCCGCATCTCGATCCGGATACCCATGCTGGCCATAGCGAGTTGAATGGAGTGACGCGCTCTCCTGACAGGTCTGGCGGGCGCGTGCTGGTCCGGCCGCACCGCCGCGGCTAACGAACCGGCGGGCGAAGTGCAGACTGCGCGTGGCGAGCGCTACGCCCAGACGGCGGCCGAGCGTCGTGCGCTTGCGCCGGCCGCTGCGGTGTTCGTTGGCGACGGCGTCGGCACCGGCGTGCAGTCCGCACTGGGCCTGCAACTGCGCCGTGCAACGCAGCTCCGGCTGGGCGCCGAATCGCATCTGCGCATCGACCGCTTCCTGGTCAATGCCGGCGGTATCCTGGTGCTGGAGCGGGGCGCGCTGCTCTACGATCATGACACGAACGGCGGTAGCACAGATCTCGCGGTGCGTACCCCGTTCGGGCTGCTGGCGGTCCGCGGCACGCGCTTCTTCGCCGGCGCAAGCAACGGCGTGTTCGGCGTCTTCGTCGAGCGGGGCGCGGTGAGGTTGGCTTCCACACGGCGGTGATGGTGACCGACGGCCAGGGCACCGACCTCGCGCAACCCTGGTGCCGAGCCGACTGCTCCCCATCCCTGGGGGCGTCGCGGATCGCCGCCGCGATGGCATCGGTCAGCTGACGGAGAGCGACGCCGGGATGTAGACGGCAATCGGCCTGCTCTGGCCACGCAAGGTCAGCGTGCCGATGTGGCGTAGCGTCCCCCGGATCGACCTGAGCTGCTGTGCCAGAGCCAATGCATATGCTGGAACCGAACTCCTTGTTGGCCGCTTCGAGCCGCGCCGCCGCGTTCACCGCATTGCCATGCGCCGTGTAGTCCAGCTTGCGGCTGCCGCCCACGTCACCGACGATGGCCGGCCGGTCTCGATTCCGATGCGCGTCCGACCAAGTTGCAGCCGTTGTCCGAGCGGTGATTGGCGTACCTCCTCCGCGGCCACGAGCAACGCCAGGCCAGTCTCAATCGCCCGGCTGGCGTGGTCCGCCACCGCGAACGGCGCGTTGTAGATGGCGTGGATCGAATTGCCGACGATCTTGTCGATCATTCCGCCGTGGTCGGTGACGATACGGGTCGCCGCGTCGAAATAGGCATCCAGCAGCGCGACCAGATCGGCGGGATCGGCGCGTTCGGTCATGCTGGTGAAGCCCTCGATGTCGGTGAACAGCGCGGTGACCTCCCGCATCTCGCCGCGCAGCCGCAGGGCCCCAGGATCTGCGGCGATGCGTCGCACCACCTGCGGCGCGAGGTGTTGCTCGAAGCTGAGGCGCAACAGCCGCGCCCGCCATTCATCGCGGACAAATCGTACCAACGTGGCCGTGGCGAATGCCGCCGCCGCGAGCACGGCCGGACCGGCGGGATCCACCAGCAGGGACAAACCCGGCGCAGCGGCAAAGGCCGCCCCTGCCCAGCCCGCGCATAGCAGGGCGGCGAGCGACGTCGCCACGGCGGGACGCAGCAGACCGGCAAGCAGAAGGCACGCCAAGCCCAGGGCCAGTGCGGACAGCGGCTCGACCCAATCGGCCCAGCCCGGCCGCGCAAACACGGCGCCGCGTAGCATCGCTGTCACGGCCGCTGCCTGGATGCTCACCGACGGGGTCACTGGCGAGGTGGGGGTGGATCGCAGCCCGCCCAGTTCCGGCGCGCTGCCCGCGATCAGCACGATCTGCCCGGCGAGGGAAGCCTGACTGGCCGCGTCGTCGAGAATTCGGAGTGCCGGCAGCGAACGGACCTGGGATGGGCCGATCAGGCGGAGAGTCGCATCGGAGCCCAATGGCAGGTCGACGGCCCCGACGTGCAGCATACCATCCGGGTCAACCAGGAGTGCCCCGGCCTGCTGCGCGACGCGGACGATCTCGACCGCCAGCCCCGGTCGGGCAGCGCCACCAGCCTGCAACAGCAGCGGAACACGGCGGATCGGTCCATCGGCATCGGCGGCTGCCACCAGGACGCCCAACCCTTGCGCGACATTGAGGAGTTCCGGTGCGGGGCCTGCCACGCCATGCGCGCGCCAAAGGTCGTTCAGCGACACGGGCCCGCGCGCAAGGATCGGTGTCGTGGGCAGGTCGCGCGCTGCGGCGCCAGGTTCCAGCACGAACCCGAGGACCGCGGGCGCGCGCGCCAGCGCTCGGGCCAACACCGTGTTGCCGTCGGCGGTGAACCGATCGGCGCCGGGGAGCAACATGTCCAGCCCAACCACCGCGGGCTTGGCGGAGGCAACCGCATCGATCAGTTCGGCCAATCGGGTGCGCGGCCACGGCCATTCCCCGAACCGCGCCAGCGCGGTCCGATCGATGTCGACAATCACCACACTGGGGCGCGTCACCGGCGCAATGGGCAAGAGCCGCAGCAAGTGGTCGAAGGTGCGCTCGCGCAACGCCACGCGTGCGCCCGGCGATACGGTCCAGACCGTCAGCAATGGAAGGAGCACCGCCAGGCCGATCATGCCCGGTGCCGGAAAGCGGCGCAGCAGCACCATCAGCCGCGACGGCCCCGGGATCGGTCTGGACCAGGCAGGCCGGGGCGCTTATCTAGGCGCAGCATCCCATTGACGCTGGCGCTTTGCTCCCCTCCTCGCGGGAGGAAGTCCGTTCCTTGCGCGGTATCGCCAGGGCGTCGCGGATAGAAGGACATCCAATTACATGCCGAGCTATCAGTACGTTTACGTGATGAAGGATTTGACCAAGGCCTTTCCAGGCGGGCGGGAGGTCTTCAGGGGCATCACACTCGCTTTCCTGCCCGGCGCCAAGATCGGCGTCCTCGGCATCAATGGTGCGGGCAAATCGACTCTGATGAAGATCATGGCCGGTATCGATACCGATTTCGGCGGTGAAGCCTGGGCCGCCGAGGGCGCGCGCGTCGGCTACCTGGAACAGGAACCGCAGCTCGATCCCGACAAAACGGTGGGCGAGAACGTCGAGCAGGCATTTGCTGAGCTGAAGGCGGCGCTCGACAGGTTCAACGAAGTTTCTCTCCGCTTCGCGGAGCCGATGAGCGACGAGGAGATGAACGAATTGCTGGCCGAACAAGCGGACCTGCAAACCAAAATCGACGCGGAAGAGGGTTGGGACCTGGACCGACGGGTGGAGATTGCGCTGGATGCGCTGCGCTGCCCGCCAGCGGAGTCGCGAGTGACGACGTTGTCCGGTGGCGAGCGACGCCGTGTCGCGTTGTGCCGGCTGCTGCTGGAAAAACCCGAGCTGCTACTGCTGGACGAGCCGACCAATCACCTGGACGCGGAAAGCGTCGCCTGGCTGGAACGCACGCTGCGCGACTATGCCGGCACGGTGATGATCGTCACCCACGACCGCTATTTTCTGGACAACGTCACCGGCTGGATCCTGGAGATCGAGCGTGGCCGCGGCTATCCGTTCGAGGGCAACTACTCGTCCTGGCTGGACCAGAAGCGCAAGCGGCTGGCGCAGGAGGAGAAGGAGGAAAGCGCCCGCCAGCGCGCGCTGGCGCTGGAGCAGGAGTGGATCGCCGCATCGCCGCGCGCCCGCCAGGCGAAGAACCGCGCGCGTATCCAGCGTTACGAGGAGCTGCTGGCGCGGTCGCAGGACCAGGCGGCGGGGGTGGCGGAAATCGCCATCCCCCCTGGGCCGCGGCTGGGCAACGTGGTGATCCAGGCGGAAGGGCTGCGCAAGGGGTACGGCAACAACCTGCTGATCGATGATCTGAACTTCAGCCTGCCGCCAGGCGGCATCGTCGGTCTGATCGGTCCGAACGGTGCGGGCAAGACCACGCTGTTCCGCATGATCATCGGGCAGGAGCAGCCGGATGGCGGCTCGCTCCGCATCGGCGAGACCGTGAAACTCGGCTATGTCGATCAGTCCCGCGACAGTCTGCACGCCAACAACACGGTCTGGCAGGAGATCAGCGGCGGCGAGGACATGATCTATCTGGGCAAGCGCGGCGTGCACTCGCGTGCCTATGTCGGCGCGTTCAACTTCAAGGGGCCGGATCAGCAGAAGAAGGTCGGCATCCTGTCAGGCGGCGAGCGCAACCGGGTGCATCTGGCGAAGATGCTGAAGGCCGAGCACAACGTGATCCTGCTGGATGAGCCGACCAACGACCTCGACGTCGATACGCTGCGCGCGCTGGAGGATGCGCTGACCGAGTTCGCCGGCTGCGCGGTGATCATCAGCCACGATCGCTGGTTCCTCGACCGGTTGGCCACACACATTCTGGCATTTGAGGGCGACAGTCACGTCGAGTGGTTCGAGGGGAATTTCGAGGCGTACGAGGAGGACAAGCGGCGGCGACTCGGTGACGCGGCGGTGGAGCCGCATCGGATCAAGTACCGGCCGCTCGCGAGGTGAGCGAGAGGCTGGGTAGCGGGCGGGGGTACTGGATGGGTTGTAAAGCCATCAACGCTAAAGAGTGTCGAAGAGGATAATGGCCAAGAACCTGACGCAAAGAACGCGTGACTTCGGCTCAGTGCCTACGCAGCGATTGGAGCGCAGCGAGGAATCGCTCGACCTAAAACGTGCTGTATTGGCTGGCTGGGCTAAACATAGCAAACCCGGCAACGCACAGAAGGGACCTCGCCGTGAACAGCTACCGCCCGGGTGCTCCTAACGCCCGCAGCCAATCGACTGAGGCCACGTCTCGCTGATCATTCCCCCAAGCCACTCCCACTTCTCCTAGTTGTTGGCGCCTTCATCCGTGTTGGGTAGGAACAACCGCGTGCCGCGCTTCTCGCCCGCAGTGAATTCATAAACCGGGGTTGGGTGAACCTGCCGCGCGGGCGCTAAGTTGTTCCGACCTTGCGCCTTGGCGGTCAAGTCATTGAACTGCGACCATCCGCCGGGACTATCAGCATACCCAACACCACTCATGGCAACCAGCAGCAGACCGCTAGCAGCAAACAGTCGCTTCATAGCTCTCACTCCCCTATTCGATAGCAACATATCAAAGGGAGAGTCGGGCAGGTATGAAGCCTTTCACAGTCCATGTCGCATTATCATTCTCTAACCTGGCGCAGCACGCGCTGTGCGCAATCCGCCTTTTGCACAGCCAGTTCTAGGCGTTTGCCCAAATCTTCGCGTGCCGGTCTTGACGCACGCACTTCGGTCGGGGACTAGCGTAAGCGATGAAGGCACTCCTGATCGTCTATCACTCGCTGACCGGCGGCACCCGCCAGATGGCGGAGGCCGCCGCCCGTGGCGCCGGCGCCGAGCCTGAAATCGATGTACGGCTGCTGATGGCGGCGGAGGCCGATGGCGCCGATATGCTGGCCGCCGATGGGTATCTCTTCGCCAGCCCGGAAAATCTCGCGGCACTCGCGGGGCGGATGAAGGACTTCTTCGATCGCAGCTATTACGCCGCGCTGGACCGCATCAACGGGCGCCCCTACGCGACGATGATATGCGCGGGCAGCGACGGCGAGAATGCGGCGCGGCAGATCGCGCGCATCGCGACAGGCTGGCGGCTCCGCGCGGTTGCCGAGCCGCTGATCGTATGCACACATGCACAGACACCGGAGGCGATTCTGGCGCCTAAGCAGATCGGTGCAGCCGAGCTCGATCGCTGCTTCGAGCTTGGAGCCGCGCTTGCCGCGGGGCTGGCCGGTGGGATTTTCTGAATCGATGAAGCGAGGGCTCATCCACCCGGCCTTGCGAGGACCGCGAGCGAAGTGTGGCGGGATGAAGCAATCCGTGGCAATGCGCATGGCCATCGCGATTGCTTCGCTCCGCTCGCAACGCACTCCGCGGCCTGACAGGAGCGCTAGGAGGTTTGCTCGACCAGCCGGGCAAACTGCGCGAGCTGATCCGCCTCCACATCGGATACCGCGTAGTACCCTGATGCCATCGCGCCGCCAGGTGACGATATTGAAGCCCTGGCGCGACTCTTCCCGGAACGGCTCGTTGGCACGCGGGGAAGCCCATGCGAAAAGGTTGATCACATGCTTTGCGCGCTGATAGACGACGGCCGCGGCCGGATGCCCGTCAACGTAGTCCAGCCGTCCGCCGACCAGCGGAAAGCCTTCATCCTTGAAATCACGCACCGCCGGCGAGACGTTCAGCCGCGCGGACAGCCACGGCTTCACCGTGTGCTGGTCGCTGGTCTGCACATCGGTCAGGTGCGCGGCCTGCAGGGAGCGGATGTGGCTATCGATCACGTCCGCGGTCGGGTCGCTTTGTCCGCCTGTCTGTCCCCCTGCCAGCAGCAGCGTGAGCGCCACGCCAGCCAGTGCGCCGGCCAGCCCGGTGCCGGCCATGCGCATCGCCGGAATGCGCAGCCATCGACGCGGAGCCGTGCCGGCAAACGTCGGTATCGGCTCCTCGCGCGGCAATGTGGCGCCGATGCGCGCCGCCAGCCCGGGCGGGGCACGGTGATAGGGAAGTTTGGTGCGAAACGCCGCTTGCATGGCACGCAACTCCTCGAGCCTGGCCGCACAGGCATCGCAGCCGGCGACGTGGCGCTGCAGCCGCAGCCGCGCAATCGGACCCAATGCGCTGTCGATCAGCGGCGACAGCAACTGCCGCGCGCGCTCACACTCCATGCGCCGTCTCCGTATTCTCCTGCCGTAGCCACAGCTTGCGCAGGCTGAGCCGGGCGCGCGACAGCCGCGACATCACCGTTCCGATCGGCACGCCAGTGATCTCAGCCATTTCCTTGTAGGAGAGGTCTTCGACCTCGCGCAGCAGCAGCACCTCGCGGTACTCCGCCGGCAGCTGTTCCATAAGCCGGCCAAGCTGCTGGCTATCGACACTCTCCAGCAACAGCGATTCAGGGTCGCGCGGTGGGCTGCCCCACATGGTCTCTTCGCTGTCCGCCCGGTCAGCCGGCGTCTCGGGCACGAACACCATCCGTCCCGAGCGGTTCTCCCGCACCCAGGTCATGAAGGCATTGCGCACGATGGTCAGCAGCCACACGCGAAAGTTCCCTCCTTGATACGCATCGAAATAGCGGTACGCGCGCAGATACGCCTCCTGCACCACGTCTTCCGCATCCGCCGTGTTGCCTGCCAGCCAACGGGCGAGATTGTAGGCGGCGTCGAGATGCGGCAGGGCCAGCAACTCGAAGCGTCGGCGACGGTCGTCCTGGGGCAAGTTAGGTCATCCTGACTGCAGACTGCCGTGCGATAGACCGGGCATAGCCAAATCTTATTCCCCCACGCGCCGGGAATAACCCCTCCGCCGCCCCGGTAGAGACGGCACACCACCTGGGAGTGTCTATCCGATGATCATCGACCCGAACCTACAGCGCCGCGGCTTCCTGAAGTGCATGACCTGGGCGGGTACCGCCATGGTCTGGACGATGGCCGGCGGCGTGCCTCGCTCGCGGTTACTCGGCTCCGCCGCGGCTGCGGGCAACGAGTTCACCTTCGTGCAGATCAGCGATAGCCATCTGGGCTTCGACAAGCCGGCCAACCCGGACGTCACCGCGACCTTGAAGGAGGCGCTGGACGACGTCGGCAAGCTGCCGCAGAGCCCGGCCTTCATGATCCACACCGGCGATATCACCCATCTGTCGAAGCCGGCGCAGTTCGACACTGCGGCGCAGCTCTGTGGCGCCACCAAGCTGACCATGCACACCGTGCCCGGCGAGCACGACATACTGGAAGAGGACGGCAAGAGTTACCTGAACCGTTTCGGTAAGGGCAGCAAGGGCGACGGCTGGTACAGCTTCGACGCCAACGGCGTGCACTTCATCGGCTTGGTGAACGTGGTCAATCTGCAAGGCAATGGACTGGGCAATCTCGGTCACGATCAGCTCGAATGGCTCGAGGACGACGTGAAGCACCTGACCGGGAGCACGCCGGTTGTGGTGTTCGCGCACGTGCCGCTGTGGATCGTGTATCAGGATTGGGGTTGGGGCACTTCGGATGGCGCCCAGGCGCTCTCTTACCTGAAGAAGTTCGGCTCGGTGACGGTGCTGAACGGCCATATCCACCAGGTGATGCAGAAGGTGGAAGGCAACGTGTCGTTCCATACCGCGCGCTCGACCGCGTTCCCGCAGCCGGTGCCGGGAACCGCGAAGGGCCCAGGGCCGATGGTGGTCCCGGCGGGCGAGCTGAAGCGCTATCTCGGCATCGCCAATGTCAACCTGGTGTCATCCAAGGCGCCTCTCGCCATCGTCGATACGCCACTCGCCGGCTGAAGGAAACGTCATGCATCGAATGTTGGAGCCGGGCGGCATCGCCCGGCGCCTGCTGCTGCACCGTGCCGTCGCCGCCGGCGTTCTGGTGGCGATCGCCAGACCGGCGGCACACGCAGCGGCGGCCGAGATCATAATCGATAACTTCAGTTTCGCGCCGACGCCATTGAGCGTGAAGGTCGGTGCCACCGTCACCTGGGTCAATCACGATGATATCCCGCATAGCATCGTCTGCCCTGACCTCAAGATGAAGTCGCACCCGTTGGATACCGACGACAGCTTTGCCTACAAGTTCGATCAGACGGGCACCTTCGACTACATTTGCGGCCTGCATCCGCATATGCACGGGCAGGTGGTCGTCAAGAGCTAGACCTGGCGCGTGATGAGCGCAGAATGCCGCGCTCATCACGCGCGGCGCACGCCGGTCCCGTGCGACGCGATCCGCTATACCTGAATAAAGCTGCTGGCGTTGAACGTCCAGGGGTGGACGCCATCCGTAGTGACGATGCCAATCAATGTGCCGCCGTTCACGAACGACCCGTTGCTGCTGTAATACAGTTGGCCGTTGTCCTGCTCGTAGGCAAACCCGCCTTTGCCGCCATTGGCCATCTTGGTCGCCCAAGCGCCGAGACATTCGTGACGTCTGCAATATCCTTATTGAGGGCAAGCGCGGCGCCACCTAGGTTGTAGGCATTGCCGACGAAAATGCTACTGCCGTTGGTGTCGAGGGCAATCTTGTCGCCATTGCTCGTGCTGAAGTTCATTACCTTCGGTGAAGTTGCCGGCACTGTCTTGGTCGAAAACGAACTGGTCGGCTGCGGTGTTTCCGGTAATGAAGTTCATGCCTCCGCCTGCGATCACCGTGGCGGCGACGCTGCCAGACAACACGATCGTATCGTTGCCGCTGCCACCCTACCATTTCGGTGTTCGCGACCTGACGGTGTTGGTGCCGTTGGCGAGTGTCAGCGTGTCGTTGTTCCGCCGCCGAGATCCATCGACCGTTCACCATGGCGTCCCATACGTACCGAATTGTCGCCATTACCGCCAATCAGCGTGCTGACATTGCTGATGGTGCCGGAGTTGCCGCCATTGGCGAGCGTCAACTCGTTGCTGCCTGCGCCGAGATCAACCGACATGGCGGGGGTCAGCGGTGTCGTCAGTGTGACGGTGTCGTTGCCGGTTCCGCCGATGATGGTCTCAACGTTAGCGACGATACGGTGTTGGTGAAATTGCCGAGAATCAAGCTTGTTGTTGCCCGCACCCAGATCCATGCTGGCGTTGACGGCGGCAGTGGCCAGAATTATCGTGTCATTGCCGGTTCCGCCAATTATGGTCTCGCCATTGGCGACTGTGGCCGAGTTCGTGCCATTCGCCAGGATCAGCGTGTCATTGCTGCCGCCGAGATCAATCTAGGCATTGGTCACCGGAGCGCTGAGTTTTTTCGTGCTCTGGCCGCTTGTGACAGTGATCACGCTGCTGTTGACGAATTGGCCGATATCGACTTCAACGATCCCCCGGGAAAGCTGCGATAGCGGGATCAGGGACGGCTGATCGAATCCCCATGGGTTCCCAAGCTGCACCATGGGGGTGCCATTTTGGATGACCAGACTCTCGAACATGTAGGCGTGATTGCCAAACAAGCCGTAAGGCAGGTTATTGGATGACTCGGTGTCCATCACGATCAGACTGCCCGCCGCCATGTCACTCTGCAGCGCCTGCAGTGTCAGGGCCGCCGGTGACATCCAGGTCGTCGACTGACCATCCAGTTCCTCCATGGCGATCACGGGGTTCCCACCATTGGCGATTGCATTGTATCCGCCGTCCAGCGTCGCCACCGCCTTCTCCAGCACCTGGACCCAGATTTCCTTCTGCCCGTTGTACACGTCCTGCGTCGCGCCGTTGTTGACGGCGTAGCTCGGGAAAACGTTTGTCACCGTGACGGTCGTCGTCTTGAACGACGTCGTGCCGAAGGTCGGCAATTGTCCCGACGCGGCGAGATGCAGGGTCACTGTCTCGGTTCCGTCGGGATTGACCGTGATCATGTTCATGATCGCGCTGGAGTGCCAGAGCACGATTTCGCCGATCGACGACAACAGGAAGCAGTCGCCTATCTGACCCTGATTAATGTCGCTGACGCTGATCAGCGAGGCGGTTCCCGCCTCTTGCAAGTAGAGCGTTGAGGTCGGCGTCGTCGCGGTCTGCACCACGGTTGGTGCCGTGGCGCTGATCTGCGCTGCCGGGGCCACCTTCGTCGCGACCGCGCTCGTGCTGGCCCAGAAACCTAGCCAGTCGGGAATCGCTGGCAGGTCCATCGGATCGAACGTTGTTAGTGAACCATCAGTGGCACGATGGTACGGTTTCGTCATGGCAACCTCACAGGACACGCGGAGAACGGCCCTGGATTCGCAGGGCGTTAGGCCATGCGAATTTTTCGCCATGCAAAGATCGTAAGGGTCGGAAGTCCAGAGGACCCGTTGCGCACATCTTAGGAACGTTCGGTTAATGGATGATAAACGCTGGGGATCGCCGATGGCGGCACGGCACTGCGACTGGCATCCTGCGGGGCCCAGCCGCCGGAGAGGGTGAACAATGACCGAGGACAGCGGGCAGGCGGTGCGCCGCAGCAATCAGTCGTTCTTCTTCCAGTCGCACATTTTCTCGGCCAGTCGCCTGGTCGCACGCCGGTCCCGCCCTGGCGGCGTGGTGCACGAACCGGCACGCGCCGTCCCGGTGTTCCGCGAGTGCGACGTGCTGGTGGTCGGCGGGGGACCCGCGGGCACCGCGGCCGCCGTTGCCGCCGCCCGCACCGGCGCCGACACAGTGCTGCTGGAGCGCGACAATCACCTGGGCGGCCTCTCAACCGGCGGCCTGGTGATCTGGATCGACCGCATGACTGACTGGAGTGGCAGGCAGGTGATCCAAGGCATCGCCAACGACCTGCTCGACCGTTTGCCCAAGGACGCCATCGCGGGCCCACCACGGAACGCCTGGGGCAGCGCCGACGAGGCCACAGCCGCGTACTGGCGGGAGCGGACGGCGGCGTACCACGGCATCATCACCTGGTCGCCCACAATCGACCCCGAGCGCCTGAAACTCGCCAGCCAGGAACTGGTGCTGACAAGCGGCGTGCATCTGGTCCTGCACGGCCTGGGCTGCGAGCCGATCACGCAGGACGGGGCCGTCGCGGTGTGGTGTTCGAGAGCAAGGAAGGCCGCCTAGCGATCCGCGCCCGTGTCACGGTGGACTGTACCGGCGACGGCGACATTTTCGGCGGTGCCGGCGCCAGCGCCGACACCGATATCGAGGAGCGCGACATCCACCACTGCATGAACACCGCCTGGATTTGGGGCGGTTGCGAAATGGAGCGCTGGATCGAATTCAAGACCCGCAACGGCGCCGGTTTCTCCGACTTCATGGAGCGCAGTCGCGCGCTGTGCGGCGGCCTGTTCGAGCGCCCGTTCGTTTCCTGGCGCAATGACGTGGCGCTGTTCATGGGCCCGCGCCTGTCGGGCTACTTCGCGTCGCCGCCCATGGTGGCCTCGATCGCTGGCATTCATACCGTGGCGTCTCACTTGAATTGTCTGTTGGGGGCGTTCTATGGGAGCTCAAGGCCAAACTGGGCTGTTCGCTAACGCGACCTACCAGGCCGACACTCACACGTAGCGCGCAACGCTCGGCCAGTTCGGCGCGGCCGATCGGCCTGTCCGCTTCACACCCGGCAGGCTGGTTCTCGAAACCGACGCCGGAGAGGTGATCGAAGTTCGCGACGATCCGCGCGGGGCCTTCGCCGGGCACACCAACGAAACCCCTTTGGACCGGCTTCACGCCGCCTATTTCGATGGCTATGCGTTGTGGACCTATCTGACCCAGCCCTTCCTCTACACGTATCCTGGCTTCGCAATTGAAGAGATCGAGCCATGGGAAGAGGAGGGCGAGATTTGGCGTCGTCTGAGGGTAATCTTCCCCGACACCATTGCCAGCCATACGCGCGAGCAGGTGAGCTATTTCGGTCGCGACGGGCTATTGCGCCGGCACGACTATGCGGTGGATGTACTCGGTGGCGCGACAGGCGCGCACTATATCGACGACTATCGCGACCATGGCGGGATCCTGATGCCGCATCGTCGCCGGGTCTACCCGCTCGGCGCCGACAACCGGAAAATCCCGGAACCGGTGCTGATCACGATCGATATCGTCCGCCTCAGCTTGGATCGACTTAACCGCCCGCTCGGAGGGACAGCTCGATGAAAGTCGCGATCCTTGATGACTATCAGAATGTCGCGCTTCGGTTGGCGGACTGGTCTTCCATCGCTAGCAAGGCCGAAATCACCGTCTTCAACGATCACGTCGCCGATCCCAATGCGGTCGTCGAAAGGCTGCTCCCATTCGACGTGGTCTGCGTCATGCGGGAACGAACGCCACTGCGGCGCGAAGTCATTGAGCGCCTTCCGCGGCTCAAGCTGATCGCGTCGACCGGGTCGCGCAACGCCTCAATGGATATGTCGGCAGCCGAGGAGCGCGTCATTCGCGTTACCGCAACCGGCTACCGGTCGATACCCACGATCGAGATGACGTGGGCGCTTATTCTTGCCAGTGCGCGCCATATCGTTCGCGAGAATACCTCCGTCCGCGACGGCGGCTGGCAGACAGCGATCGGCCGCGAGCTCGACGGCAAGGTGCTGGGTGTGCTGGGCCTGGGAAATATCGGTGGACCGGTCGCTCGCATCGGCCTCGCCTTTGGCATGAAGGTCATCACCTGGAGCCAGAACCTCACGCTCGAGGTCGCTGAGGCTGCGGGGGCGACATTGGTCACAAAGGACGAGCTGTTCCGCCAAGCTGATGTGGTCACCATCCACCTCATCCTGAGCAGGCGAACGCATGGGCTTGTCGGCGCTGGTGAACTCGCGCTGATGAAGTCCACCTCTTGGCTGATCAATACCTCGCGGGGCGCGATCGTCGATGAGAGCGCACTTTTCCGGGCTTTGACGTCACGCACGATTGCGGGCGCGGCGCTCGACGTCTTCGACCCGGAGCCCTTGCCAGCCGATCATCCCTTCCGGACGTTGGACAATGTGCTCGCCACGCCGCATATCGGATATGTCGCGGAAGATCTCTACCGGACGTTTTACGGCGACGCGGCCAGAAGCATCGGCGCATGGCTCGATGAAATCGCGGACAGCCACAAGGCGTGATCACGGACGCGACCATTGCGGTCACCGATCGCCAGTCCTCGATCCGCAATCGAACAGCGCGATAACCGAATCTCACTGGGCTCGCCGTCACACCGCCCATGTCAGTTTTGACCAGCCTGCTATGCAGCTGCGCTCGGCCGTGCCGCGACGATGTTGTACCAGCGCTTCAGCGCGTGCATTTCAATCGAAATCGGCATGTCCAATGCGCGGGTCGCGAAGTCGACTGTCACCAAACCGGTGATGTCCGCCGCAGAAAACTGTTCGCCCGCAATGAATGGCGCTTCTGTCAGCCTCTCGTCCATATCGCCGTAGAAGTTCGCGACCCGGCGCTCGCTACGCTCGACGAGCGCCGGGATCTGCTCGTAATCATGCGGCCCCGCGATCGCGCGGCTTGCCAGCCTGGGCGCGGCGTTGCGCACGCCCTCCATCACGGCAGCGAAGCCCTCCAGCTCCACGCGCCGCTCCCACATTGTCACCAGAGCCTTCTCCTTCGAAGTCGTGCCAAGCAACGGCGTCGCGGGATAGGTTTCATCGAGGTAGCGCCAGATGGCCAGCACCTCGCCGACCGCCGTGCCGTCTTCCAGCACGAGAGTCTGGGTACAACGCGGCGCGGATTGATCGCGCGATAGGTCTCGCCGTGCTGTTCGCCCGCCGCGAGGTCGATGGAGACAAGCGGCACGGACATTCCCTTCTCAGCAAGGAACATCCGCACGCGTCTCGAATTGGGTGACGCGGGTGCGTGATATAGCTTGAGTACCGGGGTCTCAACCATGATCATTTTTCCTTCCGGGGCAGGCTCAAAGCTTGTAGCCGTCGTCAACATGGATAGTGTCGCCGGTGATCCAGCGAGCTTCGTCGGAGGCAAGGAAGGCGACCACGCCGCTGATGTCGTCTGGCTCAGCAAGGCGCTTCCAGACCTGCGTGCCGCGCGTGTAACCCCGGCCTGCATTCGCCTTGGTGAAGTTCGACATGTCGGTCTGGACACGCCCGGGGCCACGGCGTTACCGTGGATTTCAGCAACGACAGCTGCAGCCGACTTCGCACTGCATCCGTAATGTTCCGAACTCCTGGGCGCCGGCCCGGCTAGCGCCAAAGCGCTAGTGCGTCCCGATGCCGCGTGAAGCGCCGGTTCGGTAGGTTCTGCTGCAGAACATAAGGGTTCATTGTGGGCACGATGACGTCGTTGCTGCCTTGCACGACCAGCGTTGGCTGATGGTGTCTTGCAGATAGTCGAGAACGCTTTCGACACATGCGATATATTTCCCGATGGCTTCGCGCTGCGCCGTCGCCGCTTGTTCACTCACCTCGGGGTCGCGATCCTTGCGGAGAAGCGTACCGCGAAAATGCTGATTGACGACAATCGGCACGCCGCCGGCTTTTCCGAAGCGACGATAGGCGAAGCGGATGCCGTTAGCTTCGATGAACTGGGTCGGAGCGGTCTGATGCGTATAAGTCGTCATGATCATGTCCCTTGCATTCACCGCTGCTGAACTGGCGTCGTTGGATGGTCGCGATCAGCCTGCCGTCTTCCCGCCGTCCGCGGTGATGATCTGGCCGGTCACGAACGATGCGGCGTCGGAGGCGAGGAAAACGATCGCGCGGGCTATCTCGTCGGGCTGGCCAATTCGGCCGAGCGGCACGCCTGACAAAAGGGCGGCTTTGCGGTCAACCGTGCCGGTGAACCGATCAAGCATGCCGGTGTCGGTCGGGCCGGGCGCCACGGCGTTGACCCGCACGCCCGACGCTGCTGCTTCCAGTGCGGCCGACTTGGTTATGCCTTCGACGGCATGCTTGCTGCCCACATAGACAGACGCACCCTTCGCGCCCTCGTGACCATACGTCGAAGAGATATTGACGATGCTGCCCGTGCCCTGCGCAGTCATCACGCGCAGCTCGTGCTTGAGGCTCAGAAGTGTGCCCAGCACATTGGTGTCGAAAGTGGCGGCAAAGCTCTCGGCCGTCTGGTCGACCACAGGCCCGGGCTTGCCTTCCGTTCCGGCGTTGTTGACCGCGGCGTCGAGGCGTCCAAAACGCGCGACCGTCCGATCAACGAGGCGGCGGACATCGTCTTCGTTGCGCACGTCAGCTCGGACAAATTCCGCTTCGGCGCCGAGCGCCCGAAGTTCGGTCACCAATGCCTCGCCAGCATCTTCCTTGCGGCCGGACACGACGACCCGGTTGCCTGTCCTTGCAAAAGCGATCGCTGCCGCGCGACCTATTCCCGTCAGCGCTCCGGTGATCAGAACGACAGAGGCCGTCATGGCTATCTCCTTGATATCACGTGTTTCAGAGCTTGAGACCTGCATCGCTATCGGCCCTTGCCTGGACGGTTTTGCGTCTGCCCTCGTAGAGGACGACGTAGTAGCTCATTGCGCGACGGAGAAAGACTTTGTAGGCTTGTCGGCATACCTCGTGGGTATGGATCAGGTATGGAGCTGCGCCATCTCCGCTATTTCATCGCGGTCGCGGAAGAGGGCAGCCTCACCGTCGCGGCGGAGCAGCGTCTCCACACAGCCCAACCTTCGCTGAGCCGGCAAATCCGCGACCTCGAATATGAGGTCGGTGTGCAACTACTCGTCCGCAGCGCGCGCGGCGTTGAGCTGACCCAATCCGGTCGGGCTTTTCTCGATCACGCTCGGCTGGCGCTGGTACAGGTCGACGCTGCCGTCGAAACGGCGCGGCGCGTCGCGAAGCCAGCCAAGCCGACCTTCGCTCTCGGATTTCTCACCGGGCAGGAGATGGACTGGCTCCCGGAGGCCATGCGCATCCTTCGCGACGAGCTGCCGAATATCGACGTGTCCGTCTCGAGCCAGTATTCGCCCGACCTTGCGGAGGGTCTGCTTAGGGGCAAGCTCGACCTGGCGTTCATGCGCCCGGAAGCGCGAATGCCCGATCTGGAGTACCGGCTCGTCGTCAAGGAACTGTTCATCGTCGCGATGCCGAGCGACCATCGCCTGGCGTCACAGGATACAATCGCGCTTCAGGACATTGTGGGCGAGACATTCATCGGCATGTCGAACACCGCTCCTGCGCTAAGAGCTGTGATCGAGGATTACCTGGAACGAACGGGCGTGGACCTGAAGCCGGCGCACAGAGTGGACAACCTGGCGATGGCGATGTCGCTCATCGCATCCACGAGAGGCGTGGCACTGCTGCCAACCTATGCAAAGAACTTCTTACCACGGGCTGTAACGAGCCGTCCTCTCGCCGGCGAGGCGCCGACGATCGACCTTGTCATCGGCTACAACAAGACCAACACTTCGCCGACTCTCAAACTATTCCTTTCGCGCGTCGACCAACTGAAGAAGAGCGCTCCGCAAACGCATTGATTGACCACGATGGCGACAACGAAGCCAGAGAGCAAGACTGCTGCCGGTGCCGAGCTAGCTCGCTCATCGAGCAAGCTTAACGTCACCGCCTGAACTGCTTCCAGCTGGGCAAACGCTCGGCTGGACGCCGGCCCTTTTGGGCCAGGAAACGTCACGTCCACCGGCCACAGCGGATGCGTGGCGAGGGAAGAAGTGGAGACCAATGATGCGTATGCCGCCACATCAGAAGATGACTGACCTGTTCAACAGAATCGACACCAACGGTTCTGGCATAATCAGCAAGGGCCAGTTGCAGCAGGCGTTCCAGGCAACCGAAGAAAGCCCGTGCACGCGCCAGCCCGTGAGCGGGTTCAGGATGTGGCTGTGACGCTGCCCGCCGATCTCGATGCAGCGGGCATAGTCCCCGCTGGTCGCCAAGGCGCCGCAGGCAAGTCGCGCAAAACCGGCTGGGTGGTCTTGTCGCTGCGGGTCGCGAATGCCGATCCCCCAAGGTGATCCGTCGGGATGTGGGCCGATGATCCCAATGTCGCCACCCTCCGGACCTATGCACCGGCCAGTGCGCGGACGGCTTCTTCGCGCAAAGCAGGCAAAACGTCCTCGCCGGAACCAGGGATTGCGACGCTCCCAGGCAGTGGTGCGCCAGGACGGATGGGGCAGAGGGAAGATAGCGCGGCAAATGCTGCCGAAAGGCACGAACCTGCTCGGTCATCGAGCCGCGGCCCAGCACGTATGTCAGCGCATAGCCGCCGACCAGCAGGGTCAGGCGGATTTCGGGCATCAACGCCAGCAGCCGATCCCGCCACAGCGGCGCACATTCCGGCCGCGGCGGCGCATCGCCACCGTTAGGCAGCCGTCCGGGGTAGCAGAAGCCCATCGGCACGATGGCAACGCGGCTCTCGTCGTAGAATGTCTCGCGATCCATCTGCAGCCACTCACGCAGTCGATCGCCGGAGGGGTCGTTGAAAGAAAGTCCGGTCTCGTGCACCGCCGTGCCTGGCGCCTGGCTGGCGATCAGCAGGCGGGCGGTGGTGGAGACGCGGATGACCGGGCGCGGCCCGAGGGGAAGGTGGGCTGCGCAGGCGCGGCATGCGCGGATTTCGGCGGCGAGGCGCGCCAGAGCCCCCTCCCCCCGACCCGCTCCCGCGAGGGGAGGGTCTTTGTCTCGAGCTTGGGCTCAGCCGATGATGCCACGGCGTCTCAGCTCATCCACCACCCTCTCGGCCAGCACCTCGGGGGGCGCCTCCAGCGTCGGCAGCCGAAGCTCGGGGTTCAGCGGCTGCTCATAGGGCGCGTCCACGCCGGTGAAGTTCCGGATCTCCCCGGCATCGGCGCGCGCGTACAGCCCCTTCGGATCACGCCGCCGGCACTCCTCCACTGGCGTATCCACGAAGATCTCCAAGAACTCGCCTCGCTCCACGCAGTCCCGCGCCAGCATGCGTTCCGCCCGATAGGGCGAGATGAACGACACCAGCACGATCAGCCCCGCATCGACGAACAGCTTCGATACCTCGGCGATGCGCCGAATGTTCTCGACGCGATCGGCCTCGGAAAAACCCAGGTCGCGGTTCAGTGCGTGACGAACATTGTCGCCATCAAGGCTCATCGTGTGGCGACCCTGGGCGTGCAGCCGCTTCTCGACCAGATTGGCGATGGTGGACTTGCCGGACGCGGACAACCCGGTGAACCACAGCACCGCGGGCTTCTGCCCGGTCAGTCCCGACCGCGCGTGCTTATCCACGTCCAGCCGGTGCCAATAGATATCGGCGGCGCCTGCACGCAGGTCGGTGATCATCCCCGCACCCACCGTGCCCCGAGTAAGCCGGTCGATCAGGATGAAGCCACCCAGTTCACGGCTGACTGCATATCGCTCGCAGGCGACGCGCTGGGCCAGCGAAATGGTCACCCGGCCGATCTCGTTCAGCCCAAGT
This sequence comes from uncultured Alphaproteobacteria bacterium, assembly GCA_963758595.1. Taxonomy (GTDB): domain Bacteria; phylum Pseudomonadota; class Alphaproteobacteria; order Acetobacterales; family Acetobacteraceae; genus JAMXLO01. Next base: position 790,257 of record CAVWWB010000008.1, on the reverse strand, counting down.
TCGCGCACCGGCTCCTCGACAAGCGTGTTCACGTCCAGCCGATTGGTGATGTCCGTGATCGTGCCGACCACGCTGCGGGCGCCGAGCATGAACGTGTAGGCGCGGCCGCGGAACAACGGCGTCTCGTCCATCCACACCACCCAGGCGGTCACCTGGTCGGCGAGCGCGGTGGTGGCGCGGCAGCAAGCACGTCACCGCGCGACACGTCGATCTCGCGGTCCAGCACCAGTGTCACCGCATCGCCTGGCACGGCTTCCTTCAGGTCGCCGTCCATCGTGACGATGCGCGCGACCTTGGCCTCGGTGCCCGATATGGCATTCACCACCGACGGCCCCGGACGGATCATGCCCGTGGCGACTGTGCCGGCATAACCACGGAACGTGTGGTCCGGCCGAGCTACGAGCTGCACCGGCATGCGAAACGCCCGTTCCGCGACGTGCGAGGTCGGTTCGGCGCCCTCCAGCGCAGTCAGCAGCGTGGTGCCCGAATACCACGGCATCCGCGTGCTCGGTGCGTCACGTTGTCACCGTCGCGGGCGCAGACCGGGATCGCGGTCACCTGCAACGGTCCCAGCTTGCCAAGCAGTCCGTAGAACTCGGTGACGATGCGGTCGAACACAGTCTGGTCGAACCCGACCAGGTCCATCTTGTTCACCGCCAGCACCAACTGGCGGATACCCAGCAGGGATGCGATGGCGGCATGCCGCCGCGTCTGCACCAGCAGCCCCTTGCGCGCATCGACCAGCAGTATTGCCAGGTCCGAGGCGGAGGCGCCGGTGACCATGTTGCGGGTGTACTGCTCGTGGCCTGGCGCATCGGCCAGGATGAAGCGCCGGCGCGGTGTTTCGAAGAACCGATAGGCGACATCGATGGTGATGCCCTGGTCGCGCTCCGCCGCCAGTCCATCGACCAGCAAGGCATAGTCGATGCCGCCCTGCACGGTGCCGAAGCGCCGGCTGTCGCGCTGCAGCGGCTGCCATCACATCATCGGGGATCGTCCCGCACTCGAACAGCAGGCGGCCGATCAGCGTCGATTTGCCGTCATCGACCGAGCCGCAGGCGAGAACGCGAAGCAACGAATCGGGCATCAGAAATAACCCTCGCGCTTCTTCTTCTCCATCGAGGCGTCCTGATCCTGGTCGATCAGTCGCCCGGCACGCTCCGAGACGCGTGTGGTCCGCATCTCGGCAACGATCTGCTCGAGGTCCGACGCCTCGGACTCCACGGCCGCCGATAGGGGATAGCAGCCGAGCGAACGGAACCGCACCATCCGTTGCACCGGCCGTTCACCCGGCTTGAATTGCATCCGATCGTCATCGACGACGATGATCTGGCCGTCGCGTTCGACGGTGGGGCGGAATGCCGCGAAATAAAGCGGCACGACGTCGATGCCCTCGGCAAGGATATAGGTCCACACGTCCAGTTCGGTCCAGTTGGACAGCGGGAACACGCGCAACGTCTCGCCGGGTGCCAGGTTGCCGTTATACAGATGCCATAGCTCGGGTCGCTGTCGCTTCGGGTCCCAGTTGTGGCCGGGCCCGCGCACCGAGAACACCCGCTCCTTGGCGCGCGACCGCTCCTCGTCGCGCCGCGCACCGCCGATCGCCACGTCGTAGCGACCCTCGGTCAGCGCCTGCTTTAGCGCGTCGGTCTTCATGATCTGGGTGTAGATGCTGCTGCCGTGGTCGAACGGATTGATGTTCTGCCGCAGGCCATCGGGATTGGTGTGCACCCGCAGGTCGAGACCGTATTGTTTCGCGGTGGCATCGCGGAACGCGATCATCTCGCGGAATTTCCAGGTCGTATCGATATGCAGCAGCGGGAATGGCACACGCGCCGGGAAGAAGGCCTTGCGCGCCAGATGCAGCAGCACCGAGGAATCCTTGCCGATCGAGTACAGGATGACCGGCCGAGAGGCCTGGGCTGCGACTTCGCGGAAGACGTGGATGCTTTCGGCTTCGAGCGCCTTTAGATGCGGTGGCGGATGGATCGTCGGCAAAACGTCTCTCGGCTCCCTGGCGGCGCACTGCCTCTAGTCCACGCGGCCGCTTGGTGTAAATGACAATAAGGCCGCGCTGGGAGGGCGACGCTGGCGAGGCCGTGCTGGATCGCGCGGCTGCCGCCCTCAGGGAAGCTGCACGGGAAGGATAATCATGGCCATCCGACGACGACGTTGGACCAGGCTGCCCGAGCAGGCCGACGCGGTGGAACCAGCCCCGCGCGAGGTCGATGTCGCTCTGGTCCTGGCGGTGGACAGCTCCGGCAGCATCAGCGAAGAGCGCCTGACCATGCAGATCCAGGGTTATCTGGACGCGATCCGCCATCCCTCCTTCATCGACGCGGTGCGCGGCGGTGCGCGAGGCCGGATCGGATTGACCTTCGTCACCTGGACCGACGCGCGCCGCCAGGAGCAGACGGTGCCCTGGCAGGTGATCGATGACGCGGCTGCGGCGGAACGATTTTGCCAAGGCGTGCAGAACGCGCTGCGGCCGGTCCCAGGCTGGACCTCGATCAGCGGCGCGATCGACTTCTGTGCCCGCCTGCTGCTGAGCAGCGGCTATGTCGCGACCCGGCAGGTGATCGACATCTCCGGCGACGGCGCCAACAACGATGGCCGCCCGGTGACCGAGGCGCGCGATGCCGCAGTGACGGCCGGTATCATCATCAACGGATTGCCGATCATCGAGGTGGAGCCGAACCTGGAGCAATACTATCGGGAGAATGTGATCGGTGGTCCCGACGCCTTTATTGTCGTGGCGCGCGACACCGGTTCATTCGGCGTGGCCATCCTGCGCAAGCTCCTGGTCGAGGTCGCCGGGATTGCGCCGGCCGGCAAGGCGTAAGGCGCTCAGGCTTCGCCGACCGGGATGATCATTCCACCACGATATCCGCCGTCTCTGTCTGCGCGGTGCCGTTGTCGTCGGTGAAGGTCAGCGCCAGCCTGCCGCTTTCCCGCGCGACAACCGCGAACGACAAAAACGGGTTGGCGGCGATCGCGGGGAACAACTCGGCGCGCACTACCTCGGCGCCGTTGTAGGTGCAGACGAAGCTGTTGATGATGTCGCGCGGGATCGGCTGGCCCATATCGTCGTGCCGCTGCCCGCTTTCCATCGGATGCGAGATCAGCAGCTTCACGTCGAACGGTTCGCCGCGCTTCACCTGCTTGGGCACGTTGATCAGCACACGGACCATGCCATGCCACCCCTCAGCTATCGATGCAGGCAGCGAGCGTGACCAGGAGATCGACGCTGTCACGCCAGCAACTGCCATCCGCAAGCTTTGCCACCGCGATCACGGTCTGCGACGTGGCGAGCCGGATCCTGGTGGCGAACCGCGCGGCACCGGCGTGGGACCCGAACGTCACGCGCAGCACGTGGGGCAGCGGGTTGCCTTCGGCGAACACGTCGATGCTGCGAACATCGGCGACCGGTGCATCCACGGTGACGGTCATGCCGACCGAGTTGCCGTTCTCCACCATCACCGGCAGGTCGAGCTTCACGCGCCCGTCGCGCAGCTCGCCCTCGCCGACCAACTCGGCGATCAGCGTGGCCACCTGCGCAGGCGTGGCGCTGCCTGGCATCGGTAGCAGTGGGACGATCAGGCCGCTGCCGTTCAGCACAAGGAAGCGGCGCCGCATCATGGCGCGCGCAGCGTGGCCAGAAATGCGACCACATCCTCGATCTGCTGCGCCGTCAGTGCCGGCTTGCCCTGCCATTGACGTGCCACCCGGTTGAGCCCACCCGCCACATAATAGGGCGGCATCACCGTTTCCGGGTTCAGCTTTCTGGCATCGATCAGCCGCAGCCGTATCTGGCCCGGGGTGAGGCGCGAGCCGACGCCAGCCAACGACGGGCCGATGTTGCCTTGCAGATGCGGCGCGGGAAACGGACCGGCGTGGCACAGCAGACAGTCGCCGAGTTGCCGGTCCTGGACGATCTGCCGACCGCGCGCGGGATCACCCGGCTGGGAGGTCAGCGGCGTGTCCATCGCGTCGGTCGCGGCGCCCAGCATCATCATTCCGGCCAGCAACGCCAGCGCCCCCAGCGCCGCATCAGCCGAACGTCTCGTTGGTGATCGTCTTGAACCAGGCCTCGGCATACTTGGCTTCCAACGCCCGTTGCTCGGCTGACGCATTGAGCGGACTGGTGCCGCCGGCGCCTTCGATATCGGTGAGCTGGCCATTGACCGGGTGATAAACGCCGGCGATCGAGAAGCCATAATCAGGCGCGGCCAGACTGTAGCAGGTGTTGATCAGCTTCGGTCCCTGCGGCGTGTTGCCCGCGAGCAGCGCTGCCACCGCTTCGGCGCACACCTTCGCCTGGGCATTGGCGGCGAATGCCGATTTCGGCATGGCGCCGGCGATCGCGGCATCACCGACCACATGGATGTTCGGCTGCAGCTTGGATTCGAATGTCACCGGATCGATCGGACACCAGCCGGTGCGATCGGCGACACCTGCTGCTGCGGCGATAGCGCCCGCGCGCTGCGGCGGGATAACGTTGGCAACGTCGGCTTTGTGTGAACCGAAGTCGGTTTCGAACGTGTTGGTCGCCGGGTCCACTCGGGTGACCTTGCCGCCGTCCGACAGCGAGACCCACTCCAGCAGGCCAGGGTAGAGCTGCTGCCATGCCTGCTGGAACAGCTTCTGCTTGGAAAAGCTGTCCTTCGCATCCAGCAGGATCAGCTTGGAGCGTGGTTTCCGGGTCTTCAGATAATAGGCGATCAGGCTGGCCCGTTCGTATGGGCCTGGTGGACAGCGAAACGGGTTCGGTGGCGCTGACATCACCACCACGCCGCCATCCGGCATCGCCTCGAGCTGCCGGCGCAGCAGGATCGTTTGCTCGCCCGCCTTCCAGGCATGAGGCATGCGGTTCGCAGCGGATTCGTCGTAGCCAGGCAGCGCGCTCCAGTCGATGTCGATGCCAGGTGCCAGGATCAGCCGGTCATAGAGCAGCAGGTTGCTGCCGAATGCCACGCTGCGCCGCGTTGGGTTGATCTCCGTCGCGGCCGCCTGGACGACGCGGATGCCGTCTGCTGCAAGGCCGTCATAGATAAAACGCTGTGCGTCGATGTCGCGCAGCCCGGCGATCACCTCGTTGCTGAACGGGCAGGCGACGAAGATCGCGTTCGGCTCGATCAGCAGGACGTCGATCGTCGGATTTATGCGGCGCAGGAAACGTGCCGCGGTGGCGCCGGCGAAGCCGCCACCCACCACAATGACACGCGGCGCGGTTTGCGCGCGGGCGATGAATGGGGTGGCGAGGAGGGGCGCGGCCAGGATCGTGCGGCGAGTAAGCGAAGGCGAACAATGCAAAACCCCCCCTCCCCTTGCGGGAGGGGGATGGGGGGAGGGGGCGGTGCCAGCACGGAGCGACCCCCTCCCCCTAACCCCCTCCCGCAAGGGGAGGGGGGTCATTAAGCCGGCACCCGTTCATTTCTGCGTTGCCCACCACGCGGCGATCGCCACCGATTCGTCGTGACTGAAGCCCTTGGCGATACGGTCCATCACCGTTGCCGGCTTGGCGCCGGAGCGAAACTCATCGAGCCTGGCGACGACCTCGTCAGCATTGCGGCCTGCCAGCACCGGCAGTGGTGCGACGCCGCCGTGGCAGCCCGAACAGCTCAGCGCTCCGGGCGGTGGCGCGGCGGCACCAACCAGCACCGCCATCACGCCGATCGCAAGCCTCATGCGTGCGCGAGATCGCTTAGCCGCAGCGGCAAGCGACGGACGCGCTTGCCGGTGGCGGCGAAGATCGCGTTCAGCACCGCCGGTCCAGCCACAGCGATGGTCGGCTCGCCGACCCCACCCCAGAACCCGCCCGACGGCATGATGACCGTCTCTACCTTCGGCATATCGGCGAGCCGCATCACGGGATAGCTATCGAAATTGGTCTCCACCGCGCGGCCCTTGTCGATGGTGATCTCGCCGAACAACACGGCACTCAGCCCAAACACAAAGGACCCCTGCACCTGTGCCTCGATCTGCTGCGGATTGACGGCGTAGCCTGGATCGGTCGCGGCGACGATGCGATGGATCTTCAGCTCGCCCTTCGGCGATACCGATACTTCGGCCACCGCCGCGGTATAGCTGCCGTAGCCGTAGTTCTGGCAAATTCCGCGGAACACACCTTGCGGCAGAGGCTTGCCCCACTCTGCCTTCTCCGCCACGGCGTTCAGCACGGCGAGATGCTTGGGGCTGTCAGCCAGCAGCGTGCGGCGGAACTCCAGCGGATCCTTTCCGGTCGCGTGGGCCAGTTCGTCGATGAAGCACTCCATGTAAATCGCGTTCTGGTTGGTGCTGACGCCACGCCAGAAGCCGACCGGCACATGTGTGTTGCGCACCGCGTGGTCGATCAGCAGGTTGGGGATCGACTTGTAGCCGAACTCCTCCTTGGTCCAGCTCTGAAACGCGATCATGTCGACCCCGTTCTCCATGCGAGACGGCATCAGATACGCAAGGATCGACTGCCCCGACAGCCGCGCGTGCAGCGCCACCACGTTGCCGTTGGCATCCAGCCCGGCGCGCAGCCTGCACTGGGTGATCGGACGGTAGAAATCGTGCGTGGTGTCTTCTTCGCGCGACCAGATCAGCTTAACCGGTCGCCCGGGCACCTGCTTCGCGATCAGCACGGCCTGCCGCGTGTAATCCTGCTGCCCGCGCCGGCCGAAACCGCCGCCGAGATGCAGCTTGTTCACCTTCACGTCGGCCAACCTGACCCCGGCGGCCTCGGCTGCGGCGGCGAGCGAGGCGTCGCCGTTCTGTGACGCCACCCAGATCTCCACCTTGCCGTCCGCAACCCGAGCCGTGCAGTTCATCGGCTCCATCGTCGCGTGTGCGAGGAACGGCGAAGCGTACACAGCTTCGACCACCTTCGCCGCTGACGTCAGTCCCGCCTCGACATCACCATGTTTTTGGCCAAGAGCGGCGTCCTTCGCGTCGAGACCCGTTTGCAGCAACGCCGCGATCTGCGCGCTGTCCACCTTCGCGTCGCCGCCTTCGTTCCAGGTGATCGGCAGTGCGGCGAGCGCCGTCTTCGCCTGGTACCACTTGTCGGCAACCACCGCGACAGCGTTGTCGCCCACGGCAACAACATGGCGAACGCCTGGCATCGACTTGATCTTGTCAGCATCGAAGTCGACCAGCTTGCCGGTGTAAACCGGACACTGTGCGATGGCGGCGTTCAGCATGTCTGGGAGCTGCACGTCGATGGCGAACACCTGCTTGCCGGACAGCTTTGCCACCGTATCGAGCCGCCTCACGCCTTTGCCGATGATGGTCCATTGCGCCGGCGTCTTCAGGGTCACGTCGTTCGGCACCGGCAGCTTTGCCGCGTCGGCAGCAACCTCGCCGTAGCGCACCGTCCGGCTGCTGGGCGTGTGCGTGATTACGCTGCGGGCGGCATCGCATTCCGCGACTGGCACATTCCAGCGCTGCGCGGCGGCCTGGATCAGCATAGCGCGGGCGGCGGCACCACCCTTGCGCACATAGTCAACCGATCCGCGAATGCCGCGGCTGCCACCGGTGGACATGTCGCCCCAGGCTCGCTTGTTCGCCAGATTTTCATCGGGCGAAACGTATTCCGCGCGCACAAACTTCCAGTCGCCATCGAGCTCATCGGCCACCAACTGCGCGAGGCCCGTGAATGTCCCTTGCCCCATTTCCGAACGCGCGATACGCACCGTGGTGGTGTCGTCCGGACTGATCACCACCCAGATGCCGACCGCCTGGCCTTCGCTTTGCGCCATTGCCGGAATTCGCCAGCCCAGTGCCATACCGCCGCCCACAGCGGCGATCGTGCCGAGAAAAGAACGACGGCGCAGAGCCAATCGGTTGCTCATCGGACGCCTCCTTATGCCTTGCCGCCGTGTGACGCGGCCGTGTGGATCGCCTCGCGGATGCGCTGATAGGTACCGCAGCGACAGATATTGGTGATGGCATCATCGATATCGGCGTCACTTGGCTTCGGGTTCTGTTTTAGCAGCGCCGCGGCAGCCATGATCTGGCCGGACTGGCAGTAGCCGCATTGCGGCACATCGTGCTGCAGCCAGGCGATCTGGACCGGATGGCTGAGACCGTCGTCCGACAAGCCCTCGATGGTGGTGATCTTCGCTCCTCCGACCGTGCCGGCCGGCACCTGACAGGAACGCGTCGCTACCCCGTCGATATGCACGGTGCATGCACCGCATTGCGCAATGCCGCAGCCGTACTTGGTCCCGGTCATGCCGAGCCACTCGCGGATCACCCAGAGCAGCGGTGTATCGGGATCGGCGTCGACATTATGAGGGGTACCATTGACGGTCAGTGTGATCATGGCGGTGTTCTCCTCATTGACCGTGTGTCCGGCGCACGTGAGCATGACGCGCGCGCCAGGGCAATATTCCCGGCGGATTGGCGCATGAGTGTTGCGCGGCTATCGTGTGACGAATTGTCACATGGGGAGCTTGTCATGGACATGTCCGCTGCCGTGTTTCGCAAGGTTCATCAACCCCTGACCATTGAACAGGTTGAGCTGGATAAGCCCTGGGGCCGCGAGGTGTTGGTGCGCACCGTCGCGACCGGGGTCTGCCACAGCGACCTTCATGTGGTCGACGGTATCGGCCGCTTCCCACTCGATCGGCCCTTTGTGCTGGGACACGAAGGTGCAGGCATCGTCGAGGCGGTCGGCGCGGATGTCACGGCCGTGCGCGTCGGCGATCATGTTGTTGCCTGTCTGTCCGGCTTCTGCGGCACCTGTCCGCAATGCCTGAGCGGCCATCCGAATGTCTGCACGGGCGGCATCGTGGCGCGTGATGAGAGTGCGACGCCGCGCGTATCGCAGAGTGGCGAGCCTTTCCGGACGTTCGCCGCCATCGGCAGCTATGCCGAGTACATGCTGCTGCACGAAAACTCCCTGGTGCGTATCGATCCGGAGATTCCACTGGATCGTGCGGCGCTGGTCGGATGCGGTGTGCTCACCGGCGTCGGCGCGGCGCTACGCAGCGCCGGGTTGCAAGCTGGACAGACGGTGGCGGTGTTCGGCTGCGGCGGTGTCGGGCTGTCCATTGTGCAAGGGGCGCGCATTGGCGGCGCGCGCCAGATCATCGCGGTGGACCAGTTCGATGCCAAGCTGGAAATGGCCAAGGCCGTCGGGGCGACGCAGACGGTGAACAGCACGCAAGATGATCCGGTGAAGGCAGTGCGCGCGCTGACCAAGGGTCTCGGGGTTGATCATGCGTTCGAGGCGGTCGGACTTTCCAACCTCTGCCGGCAGGCCATCGAGTGTCTTGCGGTGCGTGGAACGGCGACGATTGTCGGCGTGCTGCCGCCGGATGCGACTATCGAGTTCCCCTGGATGGCGATCCGGCCGGAGTGCAAGGTGCAGACCTCGCGCATGGGATCGAACCAGTTCCGCGCGGACATTCCGAATTACCTGGAGTTCTATCGCCAGGGGCGCTGGATCTTGATTCGATGATCAGCCGGCGCGGCCGACTGGGCGACATCAACGACGCGTTCCGCGCGATGAAGGCCGGCGAGGTCGCGCGCACTGTACTGATGTTCAACTGATGATCACCCTCCCCCGTCGCGCGGGGAAGGTATGGAGGGGGCCATGTTAACAGTCACCAAAAACTTGACGCTGCCGACGGCGATCACCGGCTCCTATCCGCGGCCGCTGTGGTTCGACCTCAGTCTTCAGGGGCGTTCGTTCAAATCGGCGCTGGGTGAGTCGCTGTTCCGCGAACAATACTTCGACGCCGTTGCCTCGATCATCAATGCGCAGGAGGCCGCGGGGCTCGACATTGTCACGGACGGCGACAGCCGGTTCGATCTCGCGGTTGGGGGAAAGTCCTGGTTCTTCTATCCGCTCGAGCGCATCACCGGTATTCAGGGCCATCGCGACACGTCGCGCGGCTGGATGAGCCGACACAACATCAAGCCTGGGCATATCCTGTGGGAGGTGCAAGAGGCGTATCAGCCAGGGGTCGTGACGCAGAAGGTTGGTCGTGGGCCACTGGAATACACCGCGATCTGGCAGGTGGCGCAGCGCCTGACTGATCGTCCGGTGAAGTTCGGCGCGATCTGCGCGCCGGCGCTCGCCAGCATGCTGTGGAACGAATATTACCCGGACGACCGGCAGCTCGTGCTGGATCTGTGCGACATCATGAATGCGGAGTTCCGCGAGATGGCGGATGCCGGCTGTCCGCTGATCCAGGTGGAAGAGCCGCCGCACCATGGCCGTTCGACCCGACCGGACTGCACGGAGGAAGAGTTGCAGTTCCTGACCGATGCGTTCAATCGCCAGCTTGTCGGTGTGAACGCCGAGATCTGGGTGCACACCTGCTGGGGCAATCCCAACCAGCAACGTGTGTACTGGGAGGTGCCGAGTTACGAAAAGGCATTGCCCTATTTGCTGCAACTGAACTGCGATGTCATTACCTTCGAATGTGCCAGCAGTGATGGACGCGACCTTCCCCTGTTCGGCAAGTACAAGACCGACAAGAAGATCGGCATCGGCGTGGTCAACCACTGCAACACGGTAGTGGAGCCGCCGGAATATGTCGCCGGGCTAATCCGCCGCGCGCTGGAGTTCATACCGGCGGAGCAGCTGGTGATCACCACCGACTGCGGGTTCGGCCGCGAAGGACTGAGCCGGCGGATCGCGCACTACAAGTGCGTCTCGATGGTGGAAGGCACCAACATCGTGCGCCGCGAGCTGGGGCTGCCCGAGGCACATGTGCGGACGGCCGATCCGAAGCTGTATTTCGCCACCGTTGCAGGGAGGGACTGATGGCCAGACTCACATCGATCACGCGCAAGGACCAGGTGCCGGCGAAGGACCACGCCATTTTTGATCAGATCGTCGCCAGCCGCGGCGCGGTGCAGGGGCCGTTTACTATGTTCCTGCACTCGCCGGAGATTGCCGGCCGCGTCGCGCATCTCGGCGCCTATGTGCGGTTCGAGGGCTCGCTGGATATGCGTGTGCGCGTGCTGGCGGCCATGGTGGTCGCGCGCGAGTACGAGGCGATGTATGTGTGGGGTGCACAGACCGGCGGTGCGCGCCGGCTGAACGTTCCGGAGTCTACCATCACTGCAATCCGCGAGAATCACTCGCGTGGCATCCCGGCCGAGGACGCGCAGATCGTCGAGTTCACCCGGGCGCTGCTGCGTCGGCATCGGGTCGACGACGCAACGGCGGATGCGATGCGCAAACGGTTTGGCGAGGACGAATTCATCCAGCTCACCGGGGCGATCGGCTATTACGCGCTACTGGCGATGACGGTGAATGCGTGCGAGCTGGAGCCGGCGGAGGGTGCGGAGGTACTGAAGGTATAGGAGACATCATGCTCGCAAGCTACGAAGGGGGCTGCCACTGCGGCCGCGTCCGATTCCGCGTCCGAGGCGACCTTGATCGTGTGTCGTTATGCAACTGCTCGATCTGCACCATGAAGGGCATCATCCACCTGGAGGTGCCCAGCGATCGGTTCGAACTGCTGTGCGGCGCGGACGCGCTATCCACCTATACGTTCGGCACTGGCGTCGCGAAGCACACGTTTTGCCGCCACTGCGGCATTCACTCGTTCTATACGCCAAGATCGAAGCCGGACGGGTTCAGCGTGAACGTGCGCTGTCTGGAAGGCGTTGATCTGGCGAGCCTGCACCCCGGCCTGTTCGACGGACAGGACTGGGAGCAGGCTATGGCTGCGCGTATCGCTGCCGCCGGGAAAGCGTAGTTCCCGACGGCAGTAGCCGGCGATACTCAGTTCAATTGGTACAGCTGCGCGGCGTTGTCGCAGACGATCTTGCGGCGTACCGCAGGCGAGAACGCGGCGAGGTTCTCGTCCACCACGCGGTGCGAGTCCGGCCACAGCGAATCAGGATGCGGATAATCGGACGCCCACATGATGTTGTCCTCGCCAATAAGCGGCACGATCGGCTCGAGGAAATTGTCCTGCTGGTAGGTGACGAATCCCTGTCGGCGGAAATAGTCGGACGGCTTCAGCTTGAAGCCCAGGCCGCGCGCACGATCCTCATACTCGGTGTCCAGTCGGTCAAAGATGTATGGCAGCCAGGTGACGCCGGATTTGCCGAGGACAAACTTGAAGCCAGGATACTTGTCGCAGGCACCCGATGCCAGTAGCGAGACCAGCACTTCCATCGTGTCGGTCTGGAACAACGCCGACCGCACCAGGCGGTATTGAAGCGCGTATTCCTTCTCCATCTCCGGCGTGTTGGGAGCACGCGCCGCCTTGAAGCCGGTGGAGTGGAATGAGATCGGAAAGCCGCATTCGGCCGCGGCTTCCCATAGAGCGTACCAGTCGTGGTGCCAGAGTGGGATGCCCATGCGCTTGAACGCCAGATCGCCGCCGCGCAGCCCCAATTTGGCGCAGCGCCGCACTTCGGCCGCCGCGGACTTGGGCTCACTGTTCGGAATGATGGCGAGCGGGAACACGCGGTTTGGATCGGCCTGCTTGGCGAAATCCGCAGCCCAGTCGTTGTACACCGTGTCCGCCCAGTCGCGCATTGCGGTGTCGGCGATCATCTCGTTGATCATCAGGCAGCCATAGATCACCTCGGCCGCGACGCCGTCCTTATCGAGGTCGCTGATGCGGGTCTCCGGCGTGGTTGGACGTGGCTTAGCGCCACGCCGATAATCCCAATTGAACCCGGCTTCTTTCATCTCATCGACGTGGTGGAAGGTGCCTTTCTGATACTTCAGGAACCCGGGGCCGACGCCGTTCCACATGCCCTTATCCTGGCCGTCGACGAACCAATGCAGACCATCGTCGCGTTCCTCGGTGCGCGGCGCCGTCTCCCGCCATTCGCGGGGCGCGCGTTCAGACCAGAGATCCGGCGGGCAATAGGTAAGATCGATATGATTGTCGGCAGAGATCAGCTTTTCCTGCATGAGACGCTCCTCGGTTGCCGCATTGGACCCGCCGGAGAGAGCGCCCGGCGGCCCAGCAACTGAACGGTAAGCGTCGTAGTGGCCGTTGGGCAAGCTAGCCGATGACGCGCCACCCTAGACGATCAGGGATCGCCCCATTGCCCTCGGCCATCGTGCCCTTCACCTCGATCGAGCGGAACCGCTGGGCGCGGAATGTCGCCGAGAACTGCTGGTCCCCCAGCCCCGCCTTGAGTTTCAGGAGTGCCAGAAACTGGCGCGGCTCGGGCACCTCTTCCCAAACGCTAGGCAGGAACAGCGCGCGCTGGCCCAAATCTTCGATGATCAGGCCGTCGCTGCCGGGACGCAGTTGCTGCAGCAGATCGGCCTCATCAGCGAAACGCATGGGCTCCGGCGGCGTCAGCACCGATACCGACAGCGAGAGCCCCGGCAGCTCCAACCACTCCAGCGCGGGAAACCGCGGATCGCGGAACGCGGCATTGAAGGCATGCTGCGCCACATCGACCATCAGCGGCCGGGTCGCCAGCGCCGAGCCGATGCAGCCGCGCAGCGCGCCGTCGTGGCGACGCAGCGTGACGAAGGCGGCGCCGGGTGCGGCCAGCAGCGGGGAAACGGCTCCGTCAATCGTGACGGGCGGCGGCTCTCCAGTCGCAAGCCCCGTCAGGACAGAGCGCCGCGCCAGCCCGATCAGCTCCGACCCGACCTCCTCGATCCTGGCGCGCTGAGTGTCCTCATACGTGACCTCATAAAGCGCCCACGCGCCGTAACCGACGACGCGGTCCTTCGGGCCCGCCGTGTCGCCGGAGTTGCGCAGGTCCAGCCGCTCGATAGTCATCCTCCGCCGTCGGGCTTCCAGCAGCAGGCCGCGCGTCGGAATGGCGCCGCAGGCCTGCGACGGGCCGACTGCGTCAAGATCGAAGCGCTCGATCGCCTCGGCCGTTGCCTGATCGGCGCGGCGGCAGGCGGCGTAGTCGAGATAGTGCGACAGGTCGGTCGAGATCACGATGAGTGTCTCCGGCCCGCCCCACAGTGCATCGAATACCGCGGCCACCGCATCGGGCGGTGCGTCACCGGCGACGATCGGCACCAAGCGAAACTCCCCCAAAAGTTCCTGGAGGAAAGGCACGTGAACCTCGAGTGCGTGCTCGCGCTGATAGGCGGCGTCCAGCTCGCCCACCATCGGCAGCGCACGCAGCCGGGCGATGGCATCCTTGTCTAGCGGGACCATGCCGCTGGGCATTGCCCAGGCATCGGCCGTATCGACCGCGAGACCGCGGAACGCCAGGTAGTGCGAGGGCCCGATCAGCACGACGCGGCTGATCTTCCCCCGCGCACCAGTGAGCCGCGCATAGGCCCGCGCCGCGACAGGGCCGGAATAGATGTAGCCGGCATGTGGCCCGATGATCGCCTTCGGCTGCGCCGCAACCGGCGCATCGTTCGCCGCCTCCGACATTAACAATCCGAGCTGCCGTTCCAGCACGTCGGGTTCGGCTGGATAGAAGGTTCCGGCCACGGCGGGATAGCGGATCGCCGTCATCGTCGCCAGATATAACGCATGGACACGACGATTGAAGGCGCCCTGTTTCCGGCCCGGCATTGGCACGCGCTGGACGACGGCCGTATCCAATGCGACGTATGCCCGCGCTTCTGCCGGCTGCACGACGGCCAGCGCGGGCTGTGCTTTGTCCGCGCACGCCAAAGCGATGCGCTGGTACTGACCACCTACGGCCGGTCATCCGGCTTCTGCATCGACCCGATCGAGAAGAAGCCGCTGAACCATTTCCTGCCCGGCACGCCGGTGCTCTCGTTCGGCACCGCCGGCTGCAACCTGACCTGCAAGTTCTGCCAGAACCACGATATCAGCAAGGCGCGCGAGATCGATCGCCTGGACCAGGACGCGACCCGGCGACGATCGCCGCGGCGGCGCGGCAGCTCGGCTGCCGATCGGTGGCCTTCACCTACAACGACCCGGTGATCTTCCAGGAATACGCGATCGGATACCGCACGCGCCTGCCATCGACGCCGGACTGAAGACGGTGGCGGTAACCGCCGGCTACATGACGCCCAGGCGCGGGAAGAGTTCTTGCCGATATCGACGCGGCCAATGTGGACCTCAAGGGCTTCACCGACACTTCTATCTCAACCTGTGCGGTCGGCCGCCTGGCCGATGTCCTGGATACGCTGGTGTAGATCAAGAGCCATACGAACGTCTGGCTGGAAGTCACCACGCTGCTGATCCCGGGCGAGAACGACTCGGACGCCGAGATCGACGCGACTCGCTGCATGGTTCGCGCGCGAACTGGGTCCCGACGTGCCGCTGCATTTCACCGCGTTCCATCCCGACTGGCGCATGCGCAATCAAGCCGCCCACGCCGCCGGACACCCTGACGCGCGCGCGGGCGATCGCGATGAGCCATGGCCTGCGCTACGCCTATACAGGCAATGTGCACGATGGCGCGGGCGGCAGTCCACCTACTGCCACGCGTGCGGCGCACTGCTGATCGGGCGCGATTGGTACGAGCTGACCGCGTGGGGGCTGGACGCGGCGGGGTGCTGTCGCGAATGCGGCACGCCGGCGGCCGGTGTGTTCGAGGCGCGTCCCGGCGACTGGGGCCGCAAGCGGCAGCCGGTGCAGTTTCGCCGCTGACCCTGGCCTGCAGGGCGAAGCTCATCGTCTTTGCTTGGTAGGGCTTTACGTTGGCACACAATGTGCGACCAGCGCCCTTGCGAACGACATGCCCGAACGCCTTCATCAGACCCCGTAATGTATTGGCAATCCATGTAAACCGCAGCACGCCGAGCGCGATGCGCTCACCACACGAGGCTCTCGGCCATTTCGCGCTCGAGAGCGCTACAGCTGGAGGAGGCAGAGGAGAACGATGACGGCAATCACCATGACAACAATGCAGAAGGAGACAGCCATGAAGGCATGGACGTACGCGACGGGGTTAGGGAAACCGGCGGCGCGAGCATGATCGAGGGTGGCTGCGAATGGGATCTCCAGCAGAGCCATGCCAATGGCATTACCACCCCCTTTGCATCGTGGTCAGGACACCCGCCGCCGCGCCGACGAAGCGATCCTGGATTCCGCTGAGCACGGCATTCAGGACCGGGGTCATGAACAATCCGTAACCGACACCTTGGAGCAGCAGTGACGGGATCAGATCGGGTGGCAAGAAGTCCCGCTTAAGCGCGCATGTAGCCATGCCGACGAGCAGCCCAGCCAGATCAAACGCGGCGCCGCTGATAAGAACGCCCTTTACCCCGGCTAGCCGGATCAGGCGTCTGGTAAACAGCGGCGATACAGCGGCTGGGCCCCCGAGGCACGCGAGGTCGAGAGCCGAGGTCATCGGCGACCGGCCATACCCCATTTGCTCCAGCAGCGTGAAGGAGAACGACAGCGGCGTCATCGTTGCAAAAAAGGCCAGAATTAGCAGCGCCCCCAGGGCGGACACGTGGTCGGAGAGAAGGTTGGTATCAAGTAATGGCTGAAGGGCACGTCGTGTCTTCCAGCGTTGATGCAGGAAGAACATCGCCAACACGACCGGGAATGCGAACAGCATGGCCAACGACCAGAGCGGCCAGCCAGCACCGCGACCCTCGATGAGCGGATACATCAGCATGCCAAGGCCCACTGCATTCAGCAGAACGCCCAGGCCGTCCAGTCTACGGCTGGTCAATGCCCCCGTCTGGGGCAACACGAACGGCCCGACGATGAGGCTGATGACACCGACCGGCACGTTCACCAGAAAGACCGGACGCCACGCGAGTCCCAGGAGGTCTGCCTGCAGCAGCATACCGCCTGCGATCTGGCCACCGACATTGGCCAAACCGATGACGACGCCCGTGACGGCGAAGGCGGCTGTCTTTTTACGCCCCTCCGCAAAACTGAGCCGCACCAGGGAGAACACTTGCGGTGAAAGCAGAGACGCCGAGCCCCCCTGTAAAAGCCGCGCAACAATGAGCGTGTGTACATCAGGCGCGAAGCCACACAGGGCGGAGGTCAACGTGAAGGCTGCGAGACCAATCAGGAAGATCCGGCGGTGGCCGAAGATATCGCCCAGCCGGCCGCCGGTTATCATGCCGATGGCAACACAAAGATGTAGCCCGCTATAACGAGTTCGGCTTCGGCGAAGGTCGCGCCCAGTGTTGTCCTGATGCTGGGAATGGCGACATTGACGATGGAACCGTCCATCACCGTCACGAAGATCCCGGTAAGCATCACGCCCAAGGCGATCCGGTTCCTGTACGCTGCGGCTCTGTCCTGCCTAAAGAGCGGCCGATCGGATGTGCCGATACTCATGGCCAGTTCCGACAGCGATCCGGCAGTTCAGGCGATCTCGACTGCATGGCAGAAGCCCAACCGTCCGCCGACATGTTGCAGCGAAGGGCGCGGCGCCTCATAGGACCAGGCCGCACTTTCAGCGTGCATCGGTCCACGCTCCGTTCGTTACGACTCGGCGTCATACCGTCCACCCTCCAGCGAACGGGATCGTCTGGCCATAGAAGAAATCGCTCTCCGGGCCGGCTAGGAACAGCACTGTCTGAGCGCATTCCCTCCCGGTCGCGAGACGGCCAGCAGGGCATTGCGCAAGCCGCTGACGGAATGCCTCGGTTTCCTGGTAGGCCTTCGGAAAATAGGTGGGATTCTCGACGTAGGATTGCGCTGTCGCATTGACGTTCACGTGGGGCGCCACTTCCATCGCGACATGGCGCATGTAGCCGTGCTGTGCGGCGCGCGCGCCACCGTAGAGGGCCACCCCGCCGCTTCGACCGCGCAGACTGTCAGCGCTGCCGACAACGACGATCTTGCCGCGCTTGCGCCCCAACATCTGCGGCAAAACCGCGCGCGTCAGCCGATGCAGCGGGTAGAAGAGCCGCTGCATCGCATACTCCATATCTTCGTCGCTCTTTTTATGAACGGGGCTGTATTTGTGCGGATAGGCAAAGTTGGCGACCAGGATGTCGACGTGCCCAACCTCGCGAATGAGATCGTCCGCGGCGCCAGGGACCGTGAGATCCCGGTCCGCCGCAAAGACCTTGCCATCCTCTTCGCTGAAGAGTTTCACGATGTCAGCGCCGACGTACTCGTTGCAGTCGGTGACGATCACTCTTTTTCCTGCAAGTCTACCGGCCATTTTCGTCTTCGTCGTGTATGATAAGCGCGGCACCGGCGTATTCCTCGATCTGCGCCCAGGACCGGTTACCATCAGCGCTCCAGCCACTCCGCCTTGCTGGCGCCACGGGGCACTAGAGGCGTTTCGTAAAAGCCGGGCGTGGCAGACATGTTCAGTTGATCGGTGACACCCTGATAATGGCCGCAGGCCGTCTCAGCCTCGAAGAGGTCTGGCGCCAGATATTCGTGCCCTCCCGCCATACCAGCCGTGGCATAGGCGTAGCGTTTGTCGAACACGCCCATTTGGAGAAGCCAGAGTGAGAGGCGGGCCAGTGAGATTCGGACCCGATAGCTTCCCCCCTCGATCGCTCTGCGCTTGAGCGCGGCGATTGCACCGACGCTGGCCATCCAAGAGGTGATGTAATCGTTCACCACAAAGATCTCGGGCAGTTTCGGATTTTCCACCGACCCCTCGAGCGCCAAGACGCCAGAAACCCCGCCCGCGGTCTGGTCGAAGCCGATCCGGTTCGCCCATGGTCCCTTGGGGCCATAAATCGAGATGTCGACATGGACGATACCGGGGCGAACAACCGCCAACGCGTCCGTCGACAGGCCCATCCGCTCGATGAACCCGGGCCTCCGGTTGGTGAAGAAGACATCCGCGTCCCGCAACAACGCCTTGAAGCGCACCATCTCATCGGAGCGGTCGATATCCATGATGGACGACCGCACGCCGACATTGGCGGTGTAGTAGTTGACATCCATCTCGAAATCGTTGGGGCGCCAGATGTTCAGGACATCTGCGCCGTGATAGGCAAACGCCCGTCCGAAGCCCGGACCTGCGATGACATGGCCGAGACCAATCGCGCGAACGCCGCTCAGCGGCGCGTTCGGACCGTCGCCGAACGGCTCCGGGGCGGTGTCCGCAATCTTCTCGATTTCGATGAGCGACATGCGTTCGACATACTGCCCCTGCTCCTCGCCAAGAAACTCCTCGGGACTGCGAATGACCGTCGCCTGCAACCCGGCGCGGTTCATCGCGTCCTCAAGCGCAACAGCGTCCCATTTGCGGACGGCTTCGCCGATCGCCTTCGGGTCGTCGTTGCAGCCAAAGAAGGCTAGCGCCTTGGTTTTGAGAGCCGGGTAGATGTTCATGAGCAGCATCCGGCGCCCGTCTCTCGTCGGATACATGTTGGTCGGCATGAAGGGATTCGTGGGATCTGCGGGGTTTCCGGGCGGGTAGCCATTCAACAGTTCCCACTTCCGATCGTAGAAGGGGCAGAGCCGGTGCAGGACCTGGCCGAGGTTGACGGAAAAGATCCTGGCCTTTGCCTCCTCGGAAACGCCACAGATCCGCGACCGAAACCGCTTTGGCCATCAGACTGACAGCGGCCATTGTGGCAAAGGGCAACGGACTCTTCACGATCGGATCGCGGCCGATGAAGGCGATTTCACCGCCGCCGGACAATGGAGCAAGATCGACGACGCGAAGCACCTCGGCCAACTCGTGCATGGGATCGATGCGACGATCGTCGCGGATCGGGTTTGCAAGCGCCTCGATAATGCGGAGTCCGAGCCCACCCATAAAACATCCTTCCGTCTGGCCCTTTGGTGCTCAGCTGCGTTCGCGCCGTGGTCGTCAGGCTAGGGGCCTGGCTCCATCGTTCACCCGGATACAGTGGGCTCTCCGGCTGCCTGCGCGTAGGCTGTCGGAGCTCGGCTCGACTGGGAAAGACTTTGTAGGTTGGACGCCATACTCCGCAGGCATCCATCTCAAATGGAACTATCCTGCAATCGCTATTCTTTCGTTGTCGCGGAGAGCAGGTTTACTTAAGCCACTGCTCAACACTTGTCCTAGCGTCAGGTGTCGAAGTGTCAGCAGCAGCAACAATGGCTACCCAGGTTATCTCGGACTACAGCAGTACGCCGCATCGATAGCCTGACTTCCCCGTGGCACACGCTGTCCTCCAAAACGCGACGTTGTCGAATCCAGCCGGGTTATGGCTGGCGATTAGAATGCGAACGCCATCCCAATTCCGCCCGGCGCTTCTAACGCACGCGGGCATAGAATTCCTTGGATGCGAGACCGAAGAAGAACTCAAGGACGGGAGCAGCAAGAGGCCGAGGATGGAGGGGTTCGCTGGCACCTTGAGCGCCGATCGTGCACGTATCCCGTGCACTCGGCTATGCTGCGTCAAACCAGGACGAGGAGACAGCCATGGACGATCTGTTCGAGATCATGCGGACCACGCGCTCGATGCGGCGCCTCAAGCCGGATCCCGTGCCGGACGAACTGATCCGCAAAATCCTGGAAGCTGGCGCGTGTGCCGCCAATGGCGGCAACACCCAGCGCTGGCGCTTCCTGGTCATCAAGGATCCGAAGATCAAGCAGGCGGTGCAGGTTTGGTACAAACGGGCGTTCGACGAAGTGGTCGGCCCGCGCTACGCAACCAGCGCGCCGCCACCGGGCGTGTCACCGGAGCGCTACAAGCGCCAGCACGCCGCGGTGGAGTATCTGACCGAACACTTCCACGAAGCACCGGTCTGGATCGTCGCCTGCATCGATGAAGGCACCGCCCGGCCAACGCGCTGGTCGGGGGCGTCGATCTATCCTGCGGTGCAGAACATGCTGCTCGCTGCCCGCGCACTCGGCCTCGGAAGCACGCTCACGACGCGCCATCTCCTCTACGAGCGGGAGAGCGAGGCCGCCATGGGCCTGCCGGATGGTGTGCACTCCTACGCCATCCTGCCGATCGGTTATCCGATGGGGCGCTTCGGCCCGGTCGGACGCGGCAAGTTGTCCGACATGGTGTTCGCGGACAAATGGGATCAGCCTTACCCCGCACTGAATTGAGGGAGAGCCACATGTCCCGTTACACGCCGGTGACGAGTAAGGCGGAGATGCCGGCCGAACATCAACACGTGTTCGATCAGGTCATGGGCGTGTTCGGCCGCATTCGAGGCCCGTTCAGCATGCTGCTGCACAGTCCGAAGCTGACCGAGCGGCTGCTGCCCATGGTGCCGTTCGCGCGCGAAGGCACCATCATCGACCCGAAGCTGCGCCAGATCGCCATTCTGACCGCGGTGCGCGAGCGCGACGCCAACTACGTATGGGCCGCACAGGTCGATGTGGCTCGCCGCGTCGGCCTGCGGGAGCCGGTCATCGACCTGCTGCGCGCCAAGCAGCGACTCGGCGGAGCTGCCGCCGGAGGAACGCGACCTGGTGCTGTATGCACGCCAGCTCATGCGCACCAACCGTGTCGAACAGCCCCTGTTCGACACGCTGAAGGACCGGCATGGCGTGCAATGGCTCGTCGAGCTGACTGCGGTGATGAACTTCTACGTCGCCTTGTGCGGTGTGGTGAACGTCTTCGACGTCCCGGTGCCGCCGGAAGGCGACCGGTTCGACCGCTGAGGCAAACAAAAAGCCGGCAGTGATGCCGGCCTTTTTGTTCAGCGGGTTCGTTCGGACTTAGCTGTTAGCGCCGGCGTTACCGTTCGGCGGGAACAGCCAGGTACCCTGGCTCGAACGGGTCCCATACACCTGGACCGACTGACCATTCCGTGCGGTCGCCACGGCCGGGGCATTCTGCGCCGGCGCCTGGGCGACAACCCCCGGGATCGACGTGAACTGTGTGTTGGCGGCTACGCCCTCACCCTCGCCGGCATAGGCCGAGCCGATACTGGCGATAGATGCCGCGGCGAGCGCCGCGCGAAGCATGATCCTCATGGTCCACTCTCCTCGTTCGTCCCGCATGGTGCGGGCGTCTCATTGCATTCCGCGGCGGCGGCGATAATCGCGGCATTCGGCATATGATTTTTGCGCAAATTGAGAAGGAAGACTGTGACGCAGTTCATCACGCCGCGATGCTACCCGCCGACGTGTTTTCGCGGTAACCTGCGGCCAATCCCGAGGAGATCCCCGGCCATGAACGCACCAGTGCACTTCGACCCGACCGAGGACGCCTATTCGCTGCCCCTCGAGCAGATTGATGTCAGCGACCCGAAGCTCTATCAGAACGACATCTGGTATCCGTATTTCGAGCGCCTGCGCCGCGAGGACCCGGTGCACTGGTGCCAGGACGGTAAGTATGGGTCCTATTGGTCGGTGACCAAGTACAAGGAGATCATGCACGTCGAGACGCACCACGACACATACTCGTCCGAGGCGCGCCTGGGCGGCATCTCGATCACCGACAGGCCAGCCGAGTTCCGCCGGCGCAGCTTCATCTCCTCTGACCCGCCGTATCACGACGAGCAGCGCAAGGTGGTTTCCCCGGTGGTCGCGCCGATGAACCTGCAGCGCATGTCGCAGCAGATCCGCGAGCGCACGCAGCGCGTGCTGGACGGCTTGCCGCGCAACGAGACGTTCGACTGGGTGCAGCGCGTTTCGATCGAGCTTACCACCATGATGCTGGCGACCCTGTTCGACTACCCGTTCGAGGAGCGCAGCAAGCTGACCTTCTGGTCCGACGTGTCCACGATGGATGTGAACGCCGGCGGCATCGTCGACTCCGAGGAGAAGCGACTGGAGTTGCTGACCGAGTGCCTGGACGTGATGACGCGGCTGTTCTACGAGCGGCAAAAGCAGCAACCGAAGCCGGATTTGCTGTCGATGCTGGCGCACGGCGAGGCAACGCGGAACCTGCCGGAAAACCCGAGCGACTTTCTAGGCAACCTGGTGCTGCTGATCGTCGGCGGCAACGACACCACGCGCAACTCGATGTCGGGCGGTGTGTGGGCGCTCAATCGACATCCGGACGAATACCGCAAGCTGCGCGAAAACCCGTCGCTGATCCCAAGCGCGGTTTCCGAGATCATTCGCTGGCAATCACCGATCGTGCACATGCGGCGCACCGCCACCGCCGATGCCGAAATCGGCGGCAAGCCGATCCGCGCGGGTGACAAGGTGTGCATGTGGTACATCTCCGGCAACCGCGACGAGAATGCCGTCGATCGGCCGAACGAGTTCCTGGTGGACCGCGCACGCCCGCGCCAGCACCTGTCGTTCGGCTTCGGCATTCATCGTTGTGTCGGCAACCGCCTGGCGGAGCTGCAACTGCAGATCCTGTGGGAGGAAATCCTGAACCGCGGCATGGTGGTCGAGATGATGGAAGAACCGAAGCGGATCTACTCCAACTTCATCCATGGCATCACCGCGCTGCCGGTGCGCATCGCCGGCTAGCGGGGGAGCTGGCTACTCCGCTGCTGCGGGCTTGAGATGTTCCTGTAGCCGCGGCATCAACTCGACCAGGTTGCAGGGCCGGAACCGGTTATCCAGCTGGTGCACCAGGATGTCGTCCCACGCATCCTTCACCGCCCCGGTGCTGCCCGGCAGCGCGAAAAGATACGTGCCGCCGGCGACGCCGCCGATCGCGCGCGACTGGATCGTAGAGGTGCCGATCTTCTGGTAACTCAGCATACGGAACAGTTCGCCGAAGCCCTCGATCCGCTTCTCCAGCACGCGGTCGAACGCTTCCGGCGTTACGTCGCGGCCGGTGATGCCAGTACCCCCGGTGGTCAGCACAACGTCGACCTCAGGGTCGGCGATCCAACTGCGCAGATGGCGCTCGACCGCAGCGGCGTCGTCCTTCTCGATAGCGCGCGCCGCGACCCGATGCCCTGACTTGCCGATACGCTCGGCCAACGCGTTGCCTGAGGTGTCGTTGGCCAGCGTGCGCGTGTCCGAAACGGTGAGGATGGCGATGTTTACCGCGATGTATGGGCGGTTCGAATTGATGCCTGGCATGTTCGTGCCCTCCTGCTGCTTACCGGCGCGGACGATTTAAGCGAGAATGCCGCTCGTCCCGCGATAGCTGCCCGTATTATCGCGTGATGCAGACTTCCCGCGAGTTTGCTTCCGGCGATCAAGCCCTGGGTTGGTGATCCCACGGGCCAAAAGCCATACATAGCGCTGTGCGCAGCACTCGTCCCTATTCGACTGCTTTCGGCGGGCTGATCTCCCTGGCTGCCGCGATCGGCATTGGCCGCTTCGTCTACACCCCGATCCTGCCGCCGATGGTTGGCGCACTGGGGCTCAGTCAGGCGGCGGCTGGCCTGATCGCCTCGGCCAATTTTCTCGGCTATCTGCTGGGCGCCCTGCTGGCGGCCTGGCCCAACCTGCCCGGGCCCCGGCGCGGCTGGCTGCTGGGCTCGTTGGCTGTCAGCGGGGTCACCACCACCGGCATGGGGGTCACACAAACCATCGCCCCATTCCTGGTGCTTCGCACCATTGGTGGCGTTGCCAGTGCTGTCGTGCTGGTGCTCGCTTCAGCGATGGTGCTGGAGCACCTGGCTGAGGCGCGACGCCCGGGATTGGCGGCGCTTCATTTCGCCGGCGTGGGCGCCGGCATTGCGGTCTCCGCCATCCTGGTTGCCGGGCTGCTGCGCGTCGGCCAGCCCTGGCAATCGCTCTGGCTGGCCGGTGGGATGTTGTCATTGCTGGCGACGATGGTGGTGGCGCTGCTGCTTCGTGACGCGCGAAAACCAGCAATACAGTTTCAAAACGCCAGCCAGGCAGGCGATTCCGGCCTGCCGCGGCTGATCGCGGCTTACGGATTGTTTGGCTTCGGCTATGTGATCACAGCCACATTTATCGTGGCCATCGTTCGCGGCTCCCCGGTCATTCGTCCGCTGGAACCGGTGATCTGGCTCGTGTTCGGCTTGGCAGCGGTGCCCTCGGTGGCGGTATGGACGCGCGTCGCCGCCTATCTGGGTATTCCCGTAGCATTCGCCGCAGCCTGCGTCATCGAAGCCTGCGGCGTGCTGGCCAGCGTCGAGTGGCCAAGCAAACTCGGTATCTTTCTGGCGGCGATTCTCGTCGGCGGAACCTTCATGGGTCTCACGGCACTCGGCCTGATCAGGGCGCGCGCTTTGGCGAGCGGCGACCCGCGGGGGGTGCTGGCGGTGATGACCGCCTCGTTCGGCCTGGGGCAGATCATCGGCCCCAGCTTCGCCGGCGTGCTATCTGATCACCTGGGCAGCTTTACGGTGCCGTCGGTCGCGGCCGCCCTCGCGCTGCTCCTGGCCGCCGTTCTCGTGCTTAGCGAGCGGCATCCTCATCCAGCGTCCGACGCAGCAGGCGCAAGTCGTCCCACGCGGCGCGGCGATTCTCCGGAGCCTTCATCAGTTCCGCGGCGCTGAAGGTTGGCAGGGCGGGCAGCACCAGCGACGTGCCCGGCACAGGCACATCGAGCCATTCGCCACGCGGCCTGCGACGTGCGTTCGTCCGCGGCAGCAGCGAGCGGGCCGGCAGCAGGCCCATAATCAGGACCCGGCGCGGCGCGACAATGGCGATCAGCCGGTGCAGAAACGGCAGGCAGATTGCTAGTTCCGCCGCACTCGGCGGCCGATCGCCGGGCGGGCGCCAGGGGATCAGCGGCGTCAGCAGAAGCTGCGCGCGCGAGAGCGAGATTGCCGCCAGCATGCGGTCCAGGTAGTCGCCGGCCGGGCCAGCGAAAGCCGTGCCCGAGCGGTCGTCGTCGGCATTCGGCGGTTCGCCGATCAGCATCAGCCTGGCGCCGGATCGCCCTCGGCGAAGATCAGGTGGCTCGCGGTGTCCCGCAGCATGCAGCCGTCGAACGCGGCGATGGCAGCGCGGAGTTGGTCAAGCGTGGCCGCGGCCGCAGCGGCTTGGGTGGCGCGTTCGACTTGGGTGGTCTGCGCCCCCTCCCCCCGTCCCCTTCCCGCAAGGGGAGGGGGGGTCTTCTGGTACCCCCGGAATCCCCCCTCCCCTTGCGGGAGGGGGTTAGGGGGAGGGCTAGGGGGCCCGAGACGATCGACCGGCGCCTCGCTCCAGCGCCTCATCCGCACCCCACTCGATCTGCAGCTTCAATGCCGTCAGATCGTCCACTATTCGGCGGCCTCCGCTTCCGCATAGTCGATCTTCTCGGCGCACCAGCCCTCGCGACGGAATCGCCAGTAGGCGTCGTGCAGCCGTTCGGTCAAAGGTCCGGGTCGACCGTTGCCAAGGATACGATCATCCAGCCGCGTCACCCCCATCACGCCGCCCGCAGTGGAGGAGATGAATATCTCGTCCGCCTCACGCAGTTCCTGAAGCGGCACGGTGCGCTGCTCGCAGCGCAGACCCAGCTTCTCGCAGAGCTGGATCACCGCCAGCCGCGTGATGCCTTCCAGCACGCCGCGATCCGGCGTCGCCACCACGTCATCCGTCACGGCGAACACGTTGAATCCCGGCCCCTCGGTGACGTTGCCCTCCAGGTCGAGCAGCACCGGATTGTCAGCGCCCTTGTCCTGCGCCTCGAACAGCGACTTTGTCATGTCCGCCCAGTGGAAGTTCTTGGCCCGAGGATTGACGCACACCTCGGGGATGCGCGGTGTCGATGACACGATCAGATGCGCGCCGCGTTCGATCAGGTCGCGCGGCATCAGCCATACATACGGCACGGCAAACGCCACTAGATAGTTGCGCGCATTCGCCGGATGCCGCGGCACATTGGGCGGCGCTGAGCCGCGCAGGCAGTCCATCGCTACATACGCCTCGCGCAAGCCGGTGCGCCGCACCAGTTCGTGCAGCACACCGCGGATGTCCTGGTCGCTCTCGCGCGGCGCCAAGCGGAAATAGTCCATCGACGTGCGGAACCGCTTCAGATGATCCTCAAGCTTGAAGAACGCGCCATCCCAAACGCTGACCACGTCATAGGTCACATCGGAGCGGCGATAGCCCCACTCGGTTACCGGGATCATTGCCTCGCCAACGGGCATGAACCGCCCATCGATGTAGGCCGCCCCCGAGGGCCACATTGCACCGCTTCCGGACATGGTGTCGGCTCCTTCCTGACAGATTCAACACAGATTGCTCAGAGTAAGACGCAGATTACACAGAGAACCTCCTCGCGTCTCTTCTGTGCATTCCGTGGCTTGATCTGCATAAACTTTATTGGTGGCCACTCGCCTCCAGCGCCTGATCGAGATCGGCGATCAGGTCCTCTGCCGTCTCCAACCCGATCGACAGCCTGATCACGTCCGGGCCGGCCCCTGCGGCGATGCCGCTGTTCGTCCGTAAGCTGCCGGTGCGTTGTAGATGCAGGATGCAGGATCAGGCTGCGCGTGTCGCCGATATTCGCGAGATGTGAGAACAGCCGCACATTCTCCACCAGCTTTACCCCCGCCTGGTAACCACCGCGCACACCGAAAGTGAACACAGCACCGGCACCTTTCGGCAGGTACTTGCGCGCCAGCGCCCGATAGGGACTCGACTCCAGTCCGGCATAGGTCACCCACGCCACGCGCGGATGCTGTTCCAGGAACTCTGCTACCTTCTGCGCATTGGCGCAGTGGCGCTCCATCCGCACGTGCAGCGACTCGATCCCGGTGATGGTCAGGAACGCGTTCATCGGCGCGAGCGTCGGCCCGTAATCACGCAGCGCAACCGCACGCGCCTTGGTGGTGAAGGCGAAGTCGCCGAAATTCTCGTAGAACCGCAAACCATGATAGGCCGGCTCCGGCTCGGTCAGCGCGGGAAATTTTCCGCCTTGCGACCAGTCGAACCGGCCGCTCTCGACCACCACGCCGCCCAGTGAATTGCCGTGGCCGTCCAGGAATTTGGTGGTGGAGTGCACCACCAGATCGGCGCCCCACTCGATTGGCCGGCACAGGTACGGCGTAGCCAGCGTATTGTCGACGATCAGCGGAATGCCCGCCTCGTGCGCCACCTTCGCCACCGCCTCCAGATCGACGACGATGCCACCCGGGTTCGCGAGGCTCTCCAAGAAAATCGCCTTGCAGCGCGGCGTCAGCGCGCGACGGAAGTTCTCCGGATCATGCGGATCGACGAAGTGGCAGGTCCACCCGAGCTTCTTGAAGGACAGGCCGAACTGCGTCAGCGACCCGCCATAAAGGTTGCGCGACGCGATGAACTCGTCGCCCTGCTCCATCATCGTGGCGAAGGTGATGAATTGCGCCGCATGGCCTGATGCGGCGGCACACGCCGCGCGACCGCCTTCAAGGCTGGCGATCCGTTCCTCCAGCACGGCGACGGTCGGATTGGTCAGCCGCGAATAAATGTAGCCGAAGTTATGCAGGTTGAAGAGCGACGCCGCATGGTCGACATCGTCGAACACGTAGGCCGTGGTCTGGAATATCGGCGTCGTGCGGGCGCCGGTCGTCGGATCGGGCGCGGCGCCGGCATGGATCGCGCGTGTCTCGAACCCGTAGTTCACGTTGGCCGCGGGCAAGCTGCGCGGCTTCGACCTGCGCTCGGTCGGTGCCTCCGGCGCGCGGTTGCGGATGATGCCGGAATTCACGCCGCTCCACGACAGCTCGCCACCCAGCCGGCCGAACTCGATCTTCGGGCAGCGGTTCATGATGACTTCGATGCCCGCGGCTTCAGCGCGTGCGGCAGCTTCGTCGTTGCGGATGCCAAGCTGCATCCACACCACCTTCGCGCCGATCGAGATCGCATCCTCCACGATCGGGCGCACCTGGTCCGAGGCGCGGAAGACGTCCACCATGTCCACCTTGTCGGGGATATCGCGCAGGCTGGCATAGACCTTCTCGCCAAGCTGCTCCTTCCCCGCGGTACCGGGATTGACCGGAATGACCCGATAGCCTTTGCCCTGCAGATACTTCATCACGAAGTAGCTAGGGCGGTTCCAGTTCGAGGACGCACCGACCATGGCGATGGTGCGCACTGTCGATAGGATTCGGCGGATCTTCGCGTCCGAATATGGTATCGGGTGAATAGCGGGCATCTGCAGTCTTCCTCGTCGAGGCGTCGAGCGGACTGGGCACTATCGATCATTGCACAGGAACGCTTGCAGCGGTCCTCGTGCCGACCCAAGTCAGTCCGGCAGGAAGTCGACCGACAGGACCTGGTCCAGCGACCATGGGCAAACATCGTCAGGCAGGTGTAGCAGACCAGCTTCTCGCTCTACCGCTTGGCGCCCATTCACAAAGGCCGATGGCAGCACGTGCTCAGCGAACGCCCGCAGGGACGGGCTGTCCTCAAACAGGTCCCTCAAGTTCGCGACGCTGGAGGTAAATCGTGGTTTCCCAGCTACGCGACTGTCGCTCCGGCTGATACTTCCACTTCAAGAGGTGCTGGCAGATGCGCATGAGTTGCGAACGAACTTCTCGCTTCTCGCTTGCTCCTACGCTCTCGATCTCCTCGGCCAGGTTCAGCCAGTCCAGTCCCTCGTCATTAGAAAGCTCGCCCGCGGCGCGGCGTCGCAACAGCTCTGTCTGCTGCTCCGTCCACCGCAGGAAGTCTCTGCCGTACAGAGCGCTCAATTTGCCGCCCTCTGCCCCGCCAACTTAACTTCAGGTCCAAGGGCCGGGGCCGTCCCGGATGACCGGAGGCCATCAAAGTCACTTGCCATCGCTCACCGCCCCTGCTGGATCGCTGACAGGATCCACCGACCGCCCGGCGAGCGGACGAAGGTCCATAGCTCGGTTGCGGTCACGTGCTCGTTCGGGTTGCCGTCCACGATCCGTCCGCTGGCGTCCACCGTCACATCGACCATCGAGAACCGCATAGCCACGGTGGCGTAGTCGCGGTTCCCCTCGCTCCACGCCTGCGCCAGATCGCCCTGCAGCAACCGCACATCGGTGACCTCATTGCGCACGCCGCGGCTGGCCTGTTCGGCGAGCTGCTCCGCGAAGTAGCTGAGCATCTCCGGCGTCACCAAGCGCGCGCAGCGCGTTCAGGTCCTGCCGGCTCCAGGCGGCCTGGATCGCCTGCAGCAACTGCTCGAATGCCTGGTAGTCCTGTGGCCCGATCTGGATCGGCGGCGGCCCGCCCCCAGCCGGGCGGAGCAAACCGCCGCCCATCAGGGCGTGGCCGCCTGGCGTGCGAAAATGTTCGGCCCACCGGCGAAAGCGGGTGACGGGCCGCGGAACCGCCGGATCAAAAACCGCACCACCAGCACGATCAGGAAGATCTGCAGCAGGAACCCCAGGAACCCGCCGAACCCCATCATGCCCCCGAAGAAGCCGTGGCCGAACAGCAGTCCGCCTAGGCCCGCGCCGATCAGCCCGCCCATCAGCCCCGACATGAAGCCGGAGCGCGGCGCATAGCTTGGTGCGCCCCATAGCCGTAACCCCCGCCATATCCCGGGCGAGGGATTGTTCGGCGTCATGCTGCGCTGCATCGGCGCAGCCGAATAGGTGCCGTACGGGTAGACGGCGGCGCTGACCATGTCATGCTGCCACGGCTGCCGAACGAGCCACCGCCGCCTGCCCGCGCATCCGCAAGGGCAGGAGCCAGCGCCAGGGCAAGCCCAAGGCCTGAGGTCATCGCGGCCAGTGCCCAGGAAGTCCGCCGGGTCGCTTTTCGCTGTCTTGTGAGCATGCGGGGAATATGGGGCTGGCGCGTCTCAGGCACCAGCCATCGTCATGCCTTCCACGCGAACCGTCGGCGCGTCGGTTCCACGCCGGAACTGAAGATCGTTGGCCGGGCGTCAAGTGCGCGAACATCTCCAGCAGGTTGCCGGCAATGGTGATCTCCGCCACCGGCTCGGCTATGGCACCGTTGCGGATCATGAACCCGGACGCACCACGGCTGTAGTCGCCGGTGATCCCATTGACGCCCATGCCGATCATCTCGGTCACATAGAGTCCCAGCCGGATGTCGGCCATCAGTTCCGCCGGTGTCGAGCTCTCCCGGCCGCGAGATATAGATTGGTTGGCCCAGGCGCCGGCCCCCCGGTACCGCGCGAGGCATGGCCGGTGGACCGCATGCCAAGCTGCCGAGCCGAGCGGCTGTCCAAAAGCCAGGTGGTCAATACTCCCGGCGGCGATGATATCGCGCGCGGCGGTGGGCGTGCCTTCGCCATCGAAGGCGCGGGAGCGCAAGCCCCGCACCCGGCGCGGATCGTCGTGGATCTCGATCTGTATCCTGGAACATGCGCGCACCTAGCCGGTCCTTCAGGAATGTCGTGCCACGCGCTACAGAGGCCCCATTGATTGCGCCGGCCAGATGCCCGAGCAGGCTGCCGGCCACGCGCGGATCGTACACCACGGGCAGTTTCGCGGTTTTCGGTCGCGCAGGATTAAGCCGCGCCACGCGCCCGCTCGCCAGCGCTGTGCCCGATCGCGGCGGGATCATCCAGGTCAGCCAGATGCACGGTGGAGTGGTAATCGTAGTCCCGCTGCATCGCTGTTCCGCTGCCGGCAAGCGCGGTCGCGGATACCGAATGGGAGGTGCGCGCATGGCGCCCGACGAAGCCGGCCGAGGTGACCAGGAACGCCTCGCTGCGCGAATATCCGGCCTCCGCGCCCTCGGAGTTGGTGATCCCTGGCACCGCCAACGCAGCGTCCTTCGGCGGCTGACGCCCGCGCCAGCAACGCCTCGGTCGAAGGCTCCGCCGGATCCTCAAGGTCCAGCGCGACGTTCTCCGGTGGCTGCGCCGTATCGGCAAGTCCCGCATAGGGATCTTCCGGCACCACTCGCGCCATTGCCACCGCCCTCTCGGCCAGTTCCGGGAAACTCGCACGATCCATCGTGCTGGACGACACGATCGCGACCCGCTTGCCCAGGAAAACCCGCAGCCCAAGGTCGCTGGCCTTCCGACCGCTCCACATGCTCGGTCTTGCCCAGGCGGCGCTGCACACCCAGCGATGTGCCGCGGATCAGCACCGCATCCGCCGCATCAGCCCCTGCGGCACGGGCGCGGGCGATCAGATCGGCGAGAAGGTCAAGCGGCTCGGGCCATTTTGCCGGCTCCTGCTTCGTTCGCTCGCTTTATATGGCCCTGACCAGCGGCGAGTAGACGGCGAGCTTTCGATCAACCGTATAGAGATGAATCGGCTCCGACATCGCCTGTGCCAGCGATGGCCCGATCAAACGGGTCGCGATGGTGTATCGGTAGATCGGCAACAGCCGCCGCCGACTTGCCAGCGCAATAGCAGCTCAACGAACCCGGTGGGCGATCGCAGTGAATCGTCTCCTTGGGCCGAACCGCGAAATTGGTTCTGCCAAGCCGGGCCTTGATCGCGATTTCCCAAACGCTGACGACGCTGAACAGATCTCATTGGCCGGATCTTGAATGAGGTCGCGCATCTCGGCCGATAACCGATCCGGGTCACTCGTCGAGAGCCCAGATCAGCAAATGCGTGTCTAACAGGACGCGTGTCACCGGCCCTCGAAGTCGGCGATGATCTCGTCGGGCAATGGATCATCAAAATCATCCGGGACATGTAATTTGCCAGCCAAAGTCCCCAGCTTCCGCGGCTCCTTCTTCTGCTCGACCGGCACGAGGCGCGCGATGGGTTTTCCCGCCCGGGCGATGATGACCTCTTCTCCGGCCGCCGCAGCGTCCAGCAGACGCGACAATTGGCTCTTAGCAGCATGAACGTTCACTGTGGGCATGTGGCACCTATCAGACTTAGCTAAGCTTAGTCCGACTGCTGGCCTGAGTTCAAGCCGCCAATTTGTCCGCGATCTGGGTCATCGCGGGCACCTTCTCCGCCGGCCCCATCGTCGCCAGGGTCGGCGCGCCCCGGAACAGTCGGGCGGCGGCGCGGCAGACATCGGCCGTGGTCACCGCATTGAGCTTCGCCACCGTCTCCTGGGTCGGCACCACCCGGCCAAACACCTGCAACTGCCGCGCAAGCTGCTCGCATCGGCTGCCGGTGCTCTCCAGCGACATCAGCAGGCTCGCCTTTACCTGGGCGCGCGCTCGCGCCAGCTCTGCCTCGGTCACCTCGCGCTGCACCTTGCGCAGCTCCTCGAGCGTGATCGGCATCAGCTCCTCGGCCTCGCTTTCGCCGGTGCCAGCGTAGATGCCGAAAAGCCCGCCGTCCAGGAATGGCGAGCTGAACGAGTAGATCGAATAGACCAGTCCGCGCTTTTCCCGCACCTCCTGAAACAGCCGCGACGACATCCCGCCACCCAACAGGGTCGATAGCAGCAGTGTCGGGTAATAGTCGCGATCGCCGTATCCGACCGAGGGAAAGCCCAGCACGATGTGCACCTGATCCAGGTCGCGCGCCTCGCGGAACTCGCCGCCGCTGTAATGCGCCGGCGGCATCGCCGGGACCCGGTCCAGCGGCAGATCGGTGAAATGCCGGTTCACCAGCTCCAGGATCTGCTCGTGCCGCAGCGCCCCGGCGGCAGCGACCACCATGTTGGACGCGGCATAATGCCGCCGCATGTACCCGGTGAGCATGGTCCGCGGCATCGAGCGAATGCGCTCCTCGGACCCGAGCACCGGCCGACCGAGCGGCTGGCCCGGATAGGCGTGCTCCTGGAAGTGGTCGAAAATGATATCGTCCGGGGTGTCGTTCGCCTGGCCGATCTCCTGCAGGATGACCCCGCGCTCCCGCTCCAGTTCCTCGGGCTCGAAGGTCGAGTGGGTCAGGATGTCGCCGATGATGTCGGCGGCCAGCGCCGTGTCCTCCTTCAGCACCTTGACGTAGTAGGCGGTCTGCTCGCGCGCGGTGTAGGCGTTGATATGACCGCCGACCGCCTCGATCTCCTCGGCGATCTGCGCCGCCGACCGCCGCTCGGTGCCCTTGAACGCCATGTGCTCCAGAAAATGCGAGACGCCGTTCTCGGCCTCCTGCTCGTGACGCGACCCGGTTGCGACATAGGCCCCGAGAGAGACTGTCTCCACCCGGGCCATTCGTTCGGTAACGACGGTCAGGCCGGAGGGCAGGCGGGTAAGCTCGATTGTTTCGGTCACGGGCAGGTTCCTGTTGTAGCTGCCATCACTAGGTCGGAGCAGCGATTGGTTTCAATGGCTGATCCGCTTGGGGTTTATCCCCTGGGGTCATCCCTTTGGGTTTATCCCTTGGGGTCGATCACCTTGGCGGCCGCCTTCACCAGTTCCGGCGGCAGCGTGACCCCGACCGCCGTTGCCGCCGCGGTGTTCAGTTGCAGGTCGTAGGCATGGTACGGCACCGGCAGCGAGCTTGCCAGGATCCTGGCCCAGCAGTACCGGCACCGCCAGTTCCTTCGCCCAGTCCACTCCGGTCTGGTATTGGTTCTGGCCGAACGACGCGATCGCCCCATGCTCCACCGCGGTGGCGTCGAAGGAGAACAGCGGCAGCCTGGCGTCCCGCGCCGTCTTCACCACCGCATCGAACGCCGAGGCCACGGTGTTGTCCTGCCCGATCAGCAGCGCATCGACACGGCCAACGAGAGAATTCGGCCGCGGTCTTCACCTCCGCGCTGCCGCTGATCGCGATCTCCACCCAGGTCAGGCCGCGCCTCTCGGCTTCTACCTTGGAAAGCCGGGCAAATGTCGTCGAGTTGCTCTCGCCACCATTATAGATCGTGCCGATACGCCGGACCTTCGGGCTGATCTGTTGGATCACGTCAAACATGCGCGCCACAGGCGGAAACCCGTAGGTGCCGGTGACATTGCTGCCCGACGGCTTGTCCAGCGAGCCGATCAATCCTGCCTCCACCGGATTGGTCACGCAGCCGAACACCACCGGCACGTTGGCGCTGCGCGCCGCGCGTACCGCCGCCTGCGCGCTTGGCGTCGTGCAGGGTGCGATCAGGTCAACCTTATCGGTCGAGGAATTTGTCGGCGATGTTGCGCGCGGTACCGACATCGCCCTGAGCGTTCTGATATTCGAACACCAGATTGCTGCCCTCGACGAATCCCGCCGCCTTCAGCCCATCCAGAAATCCCTGGCGCGTCGCATTCAGCGCGGGATGATCGACGATCTGCGTGTAGCCGATGCGATACATCCGTCCGGGCTGCTGCGCCACTGCCGCCCCGCTGAGCACGACCAGCAGCAGCGCAACCAGCACTCTCATTGCATCCCCCTTCACGTCCCCAGCAGCACGCGGTCATCCACCAGTTCTTCCCCGACCACGTCATGGAAGCGATGGATCAGCGCTTCGACGGTAAGCGCACCCTTTTCACTGCCGGCTACATCGAACGCAATCCGTCCCGCGTGCATCATCACCAGCCGGTTGCCCCAGCGAATCGCCTCCGCCATGTTGTGCGTCACCATCAGCGTGGTCAGCCCGCGCTCCGCGATCAGCCTGCCGGTCAGCGCCATCACCACCGCGGCCGTGCGTGGATCGAGATTGGCCAGATGCTCATCGAGCAGCAGCAGCCTCGGTTCGGCGCTGGTTGCCATCAGCAATGCCAGCGCCTGGCGCTGACCGCCGGACAAGGTGCCGACGCGCGCGTCCATCCGCTGGTCGAGCCCGAGCCCAACGCTCGCCAACCGGTTCAGGAATGCCTCCGCGCGCTCCCTGCTCACCGCCCGTCGCAGGCCACGCGCTCTGCCACGCTGTGCCGCCATCGCCAGGTTCTCGGCGATCGACATCGATGCACAGGTGCTCTCCATAGGGTTTTGCGCGACGCGGCCGATCAACGCGCCGCGGCGATGCACCGGGTCCAGTGTGATGTTGCGATCATCCAGCTCGATCCGGCCAGTATCCGGCAGCACCAGCCCGGCAATGACATTGACCAACGTGGACTTGCCGGCGCCATTGGAACCGATCACCGTGATGAAGTCGCCCTCGTTCAGCGCCAGGTTGACTCGATCGAGCGCACGCACTGCATCCGCCGTGCCGGCCAGAAACGTCTTGCCGACCTCGTGCAACCGCAACATCAGCTCCGCAACCGCGGCAACACCAGCGCGAGCAGCAGCAACGCAGCAGTGATGAACTTCAGGTCCACTGGTGCGAGCCCCACACGCAGTGCCAGCGCCACCAGAAACTGATAGATCAGTACGCCGACGATGGTGGCCAACACCCAGCGCTCGATCGAGCCATCGCCGAACAGCGCCTCGCCGATCATTACCGCGGCCGCGCCGGTCACCAGGATGCCGATGCCCATGCCGATATCGGCAAACCCATGGTCCTGCGCTACCAGCGCGCCGGAAAGCGCGATCGCCCCGTTCGACAGCCCGAGCCCGATCAGCTTCGTGCGGTTGGTGTCCACGCCGAGTGAGCGGATCATGGTTTCGTTCTCGCCGGTGGCGCGCACCGCGAGGCCCAGGTCGGTGTGCATGAACCAGGCAAGCGCCGCACCCGCCGACGCGAGCAGAACGGCGGTCAACCCGATCGTCACCGCCGCTTCCCTCGAGGCACCCACCCCAGCCCACGTGGTCGCCTGATCGAAAAGCGTCCGCACCGACAGCAACGATACATTGGCGCGGCCCATCACGCGCAGGTTCACCGTGTAAAGCGCGGTCATCACGATGATGCCGGCAATGATGTTGTTGATCCTTAGCTTCGTATGGATCAGCGCGGTTGTCATGCCGGCTACCGCGCCTGCGGCAATTGCTGCCAGCGTTGCCAGCACCGGCCCCGCTCCCGCTACCAGCAGCGACGCCGCCACCGCACCGCCCAGGGGATAGCTGCCCTCGGCTGTCAGATCGGGAAAGCGGAAGAATCGGAACGAGACCAGCACACCCAGGGCGAGGAACCCCGCCAGCGCGCCCTGTTCGAGCACGTTGAGCATCAGTGCTTGTAGCTGCATCGGGCCGACTTGGCGCTCCCCCAGCTTATAGTATCCGATCGCAGAGGAGCGTGGGTCGCTTGCGACGCACGATCCGCCGCGTGAATCGGATACTCAAACCAAAGAGCGACGTGTCGAGTTTCACCGAAAGTCGACACTAGGGTCCCGCTGCTCGAAACGGTCCTGGCCGACTACGGACCGCACGGGATTGGTCGAGCTCTGTCACTCTGCAAACGCGCTGTCGTCCAATTGTGAAGTTAGCTGGACCATAATTCATCAGCCGGCATGACGCCAAACTTGTTGTCGGTGCAAAAGTCGATGGGACGCCTTGGGAGGAACGAATGGATTTCGCCGCCACTGCGACCAGCGGGCGCATTGCCGCCCGCATTGACCGTTTGCCGCTGACCTGGGTGCAATGGCGCCTCGCGTTGATCACGCAGTTGTTCTGGGGGGTGATCATCGCCGCCGACGGCGTTCCGGGCAAATTGTATCCTTTCATCTGGGGCCCGCGGCATGCCTTCGGCCTGGGCGCGCTCTCCGTGCTGCTTGCGGTCGGCAACGGCGTCGGCATTCTCGCGGGTGAATATCTGATCGGTATTGTGGCCGATCGCTGGGGGCGCCGCCCCGCCTTGTTGTTATCGTCACTCGCCATCGGCCTGCTGCTGTGGCCCACCGCGCTGACCGACAATTTCTACCTCCTGCTGCTATTCTTTGGCCTGTCATCGATCGGGATGGGCGGGGTGCTTGCCGTCAATGTGGTCTACATGGGCGAAATCGTGCCGCCAAAGCGACGCGGCGGCGTGATGCTTGCCTCGCAGATTCTCGCTGTCGGAATGTTCGGCTTGCTGGGCAACCTGCCGGCCGTGTTCTGGGTCCCGTCGCATTATCAGTGGTACATCTACCTGTTCAGCGTGGTGGCCCTGGGCGTGTTGGCGCCCTTGGCCATCTGGGGCATGCCGGAGTCGCCGCGCTGGCTGGAGGCGCACGGCCATCACGACCGGGCCGAGAGGGTTACTTCGGCGCTTGAAGCCGCGTGCCTCCGGCGAAGCCGGCTTATCAGCATGCCCGAGCCGGAATACGCGAAATACTCCGTGCCAGTCACCGAGCATGTACCGCTGCGACAATTGCTGCGCGGCGAATACGGCCAGCGCACCATCCTGCTGCTGATCGTTTGGACACTTGCCTATAGCGGCATGTTCTACGGGTTCGGCGGCTACGAGCCCTCTGTCTTGCACGCCTTCGCCCTGACCGCCGGCCAGACCTTCGCGGTGATCCTTGTCTCTACGATACTCGGCGGCGGGGTAGGTCTGGCGATCAGCTCCTTGCTCGGCGAGTCGGTGGAGCGCCGCAGCACCATTTTGGTTGCTGCGCTGATCAACTTTGCTGCCCTGTGGGTGTTCTACTTTGTCCACACGGTGGCGGCGTCGTTCATCTTGCTGACGCTGTCGTGGGGTGCGGCGATGGTGCTTTTGTTCAACCTGTACAATTACACCGCCGCGAGCTACCCGACCCGGCTGCGGGCCACGGGCATGGGAAGCACGGACGGCGTCGGGCATCTTGGTGCGGTCTTCGGGCCGATCGTGGCTGGCGCATTGTTTGCCGCCACCGCCGGCTCCGCCTTTGTCGGCTGGTTTGCCTATATCACGATTCCGGGCGCGCTGATCCCGGCATTCCTGGTGGCCTGGTTCGGCATCAATCAGCGGCAGGCGATCCTGGAACAGATCTCCGCCTGAGCACTTGCCGAAGGTTGTGAGGTATCGCTCCACACGTCATGGCCGGGTGGGCCATCGCCACCGGGCTTTGACCCGGTGGTTGGCCCGGCCATCCACGTCTTTCCTTGCTGGTATCGACAAAGACGTGGATGGTGGGGCCAAGCCCCACCATGATGAATCCTGCGTGCAGACCGCTGTCCCCTACCGGAATCGGCACACGCGTCAGCGCGCGAGGTAGTGACCCAGATCGATGGCATCTGCGCCGGGGATGCGCTTGCGCAGGAACTCCGGCTTGCGGCCGAACGGCACGGTTGCGTCGATACCTAGCCGGCCGAAGAAGTCCTTGTGCGGATCACGATAGAAACCAGGCAGGTCCGGCAGCACCAGCGTCCGCGCATCGGCGCGGCCGCGCGTCAGGTACGCCCACCAGACATCGTCGAAGTCATTGATGTCCACATCGTCGTCCACCACGAGCACGCTCTTGCTGTAGTCGTGGTTGGCGCCCATCGCCGTCAGCATCACCTGCCTGGCGTGGCCCTCGTACAGCTGCTCGATCTGCACCACCGTGCTGAGCACATTCGGCACGCAGGCCACGTCGACGATGCCGCGCTGCTTGGCCGCCAGCAGTGCCTGATAGACCCGTGTCGCCACCGATAGTTCGAGCAGCCGCAGGTCCTCCGGCGAGCCACAGACCAGCGCATGATAGATCGCATCGCGTCGCGCGACGACCGCGCTCACCTCGAACACATGATTGTCGCCCACCGGCACATACGAGCCGAGGAACTCGCCGAACGGTCCCTCGGGCCGGCGCAGGTTCGGCAGGATGCGGCCCTCGATCACGATCTCCGTCTCGGCTGGCACCGATAGCGGCACCGTGCGGCAGCGGCGCATCTGCAGCGGCCGACCGGCGAGCCGGCCGGCGACCTCCAGCTCACTCTCGTCATAGGCAATCGGCGCGGCGGCGGCGAGCACCAGTTCGGGCGGTGGGCCCAGCATGATGGCGACGTCCAGCGCCTCGTCGCGCGCCTCGGCCTTGGCCTGATACCGCGTCAGGTCGTGCGGTCCGCCGAGGCGGATGCGCAGTTCGGTATCGCTGATGATCTGCGCCCGATGAAATGACAGGTTCGGCACACCGGTATCCGGCTCGGTCGCAAGATAGACTCCGGCGGTCAGATACGGTCCTGCATCGAGTTCGAAATAGGTGATCGGCGGCAGGTCGGACAGGCCGATCTCTTCAAGGTCGTTCGGCTCGGGCATCTCGATCGGCGCGATCACCGGCTTTGCCATCAGCTCCGTCCAGCGCCGGCAGAAACTCTTGTCGCCGCCGAGCATCTTGGTCAGTCGCGGGCGGCTGCCGAAGATGTTGGTCATCACCGGATAGCGCGAGCCGGCCACACGGCGGAACAACAGCGGCGCGTCGCTCTCACGCTGCGATGCCTGCGTCACGGCGGCCAGCTCGAATTGTCCGCTGACCTCGTGTTCGATGATGCGCACCCGTTTTTCCGCCAGCAGGGTCTCGAGGTAGCGCCGCATCAGCGCTCCTCTCGCGACCCGTGCACGTCGTAGGGCGTGTTACGCAGGGTCTGCAGCAGGCGGATGCCATGAGCCAGGCCGGACGGGCCGGAGATGCCGATTATCACGCGGTTTGGTCGGATGTCCGGCAAACAACACTCTCCTGGCACGGGACTGTGCCGGCGAGGTCAGTATTCCGAATACGCCGGCCTGTCCACGAGCGGCGGCCAACCGTCAGTGCTGCCGTACCGAATTTATCCACGCTTCGGTCCACGGTCAGTCCGGCGTAGACGTTGCCCTGGGAATCCATACCGACGCCGTGCACATGGCGGCTCGCCAGGCGCGCGAGGACCGCTCCTTTCGCGTCACGCACGCAGACATACGCCGGCCTATCGCCGTCTTCCTGCTCCGCAATGTAGAAGTTTCCGTCCTTGCCGCGCGTGATGTCATTCGGCCCGCCCATACCGGTCCACTGGCCCACGAACTCACCGTCAGGAGTGAAAATCTGGATGCGCTTGTTCGAGCGATCAGCCACATACAACTTGCCATCGGGATCGAAGGCGATGCTGTGCGGCAGGTGGAACTGCCCCTCCGCCTTGCCGGGCGTGCCCCATGACTTGATCAGTTGCCCGTCCCGGGTGAAGCGGTGTACTCGCGCATTGCGGTAGCCATCGGTGACGTAGATGTCCCCGTTGGGGTGCATGATCATCTCGGTCGGATGATTGAACGGTCCGGCCGCCCGCAGCGCCAGCCACGGCGCGCCGGTGCATCCGGTGTCCGAATGCACCCCCCGCTGCCCGAGCTCCAGCAGCTTCTTGCCATCGAACGTGAACGACTTGGCGACCGAGTCGGAGCGGTCGGTGGTATATACGACCTCATCCACGATTTTCAGTCCGTGCGGATCGGTGACTTCGCCGCTCCCCCAGGCGCCAAGATATTTGCCATCGGCGTCGAACACCACCACCGGCGGGTCCTTGCGCTGGAAGACATAGATGCGATCCTGCGAATCAGTGGCCACCCGGCTGACAATACCGAACGCCTCTCCTGGCGGCATCTTCAGGAAGTCGCGGACCACCTCATAGCGATATTCGCCCGCACCA
The DNA here is from genome assembly GCA_963758595.1 of uncultured Alphaproteobacteria bacterium. Lineage (GTDB taxonomy): Bacteria > Pseudomonadota > Alphaproteobacteria > Acetobacterales > Acetobacteraceae > JAMXLO01. Next base: position 749,548 of record CAVWWB010000008.1, on the reverse strand, counting down.
AGCTGTGTCATTGGTCTCTCCTCCCGGATTATCGCGTCAGCAGCCATCCGCCGAACGCTATCATTGCCCCGCCGCCGACCCGCCCGATCCACATGCTATAGGGCAGCAGCTTCTCGGCGAAGACGAGCACCGCGATGGCGGCGACCCACAGCAGGTTCATCGCCCCGACCGCGAACAGCAGCGCCATCAGGAACCAGCAACAGCCGAGACAATACAGTCCGTGATCGGCTCCCAATCGCAATGCCCCGTCCCATCCGTCGCGCCAGTGGTTCAGCACGAAGGCAAAGGGGGAGCGGCAATGGCTGAGGCAGGCATGCTTCAGGGGCGTGAACTGATAGACCCCGGCAAGGATGAACAGCACCCCACCCAATGCGGAACTCGCCACTGCCAGTGCCGGCGACAGCAATGCGTAACGTTGCAGCGCCCATTGCGCGACCGTTGCCACCACGCTGAACAAGCCCCACACCAACAGATAGCCGCCGACGAACAGCACGGTCGGCACATGGCGGTCGGCGCGCTGACGTTTCCGCTGTTGCAGCGCATTGAACGTCAGGATCATCGGCGCGGCACTCGGCAACATCATGCCGAGCATCATCACCCACCACATCGCAAACACCCACGGCGCGGTGAACGGCATCGCCATCTCCGGCATGCCGGGCATCTCCCCCATGGCCATGTCCATGTTCTGGCGCGCGATGAGCAGGTAGAGCCATGCGATCGTCGTGACGCCGACGAGCGCGAGCAGTACGACGGCACGGTCACGCCGCAGTAGGTTGATCAAGGCGGCTCTATGCCGCCCAGGCGAACGGGGCGAAGTGTCCGTTATTGCCCTTGGCAGCCATGTCAAGATCGAGGCCGAACCCATGGACATGGAACTCGCCTGCACGTGCCAGCGCCAGCCGCCGGTTGGCGGGATGCGCCGTGTTGTCGATGTAGAACGGGTCTCCGCTGCGGTTGCGCGATGCAACACCCTCGATTTCGAATGACAGCACGTCGGGAATGCTGACCGAGCGTTTCAACCCCTCCACCCTGAACTCGATGGGCTTGAATTGCACGCCGCGGAAGTCGCTGACCAGGTTGCTGCGGATCATGCCCGGCGTGCCGCCCGCCTCGCCGGCGACGATCGCCGCCAAGGCGGCCCGCTGCGCGGCGTCCGCGTGCTCGTCCACCACACCGGCAAACACCCAGTCGCCGTCCGCCATGATCTTGCCCGAGCGGATCAACAGCGCAAAGCACAACCCCGACAGATCGGTGGCGCCGCGCTGCCCCTTGTCGATGCGGAAGATCAGCGCAGCGGTGCAATGGTCGTGCGTCACCTCGCCCTGCGGATTGGTGTAGATGCATGGACACAGATAGTCGCAGTTGCAGCTTTCCATGTATTCGCCGCTGATCTGCCAATCAGGCATCGGCGCCTCCTACTACGTGTTCCACTGGTTCCGTTGCGGCCAGGGCAGCCCAAGGTTCTCCCGCAAGGTCGCGCCCCTGTACTCCTTCTGGAAAATCCCCCGCCGCTGCAGCTCCGGCACGACAAACCTGACGAAATCCTCGAATGTGCCCGGTATGTGCGTGCCTCCCACCACGTAGCCGTCGCATGCACGCTCGACGAACCACTGTTCCAGCCGATCGGCAATCTCCTTCGGGCCGCCGACGATCGCCTCGCGCGGGCGGCCACGACGGGTCACTTCCAGGAAATCGCGCACCGTCGGATTGCGGCCGATCACGCGCATCACCCGGTCGCGCATCGCCTGCATCCCAGACATGCCTTCCAGTTCCTCGTCGGTGAACGCCTCGTCCATACCCTTTTTGGCAAAATCGAAGTTCAGCGCCTCGGACAGCAGCGACAGTCCATCGACTTCACGATACAGGCCGGCGATCAGCGCCATCTTGTCCTCGGCTTCCGTCTTGGTCGCCGCAGCGACCGGATAGGCGATCGTATTGACGCTGACCAGTTCAGGATCGCGTCCCTGCTGTGCGATGCCTTGCTTGAACGCCGCGTACCGCCGCTTGCCCTCCTCGAAATCGGGGTAACCGACGAACACGGTCTCCGCCCAGCGTTCGGAGAATCGCACGCCGCGATCCGATGATCCGGCCTGGATGATCACCGGGTGCCCTTGCGGCGACCGTGGGACGGTGAACGTGCCACGCGAGGTCAGGAACTTCCCGCGATATTCCATGCGGTGCACCTTATCGGGATCGGCGAACAGCCCTGACTGCTTGTCCACCACCAGTGCGTCGTCTTCCCACGCATCCCAGCAGCCGGTTACGATCTGCATGAACTCGTCGGCGCGGTCGTAGCGCAGGTCGTGCGCTAGGTGCATCTCGCGCCCCATGTTGTGGGCCTCGCCGTCATTGACCGAGGTCACCACGTTCCACGCCGCGCGACCGTTCAGCATGTGGTCCACTGTCTGGAACCGCCGCGCCACATCGAACGGCTCGTAATAGGTGGTGGAGGCGGTGGCACCGATGCCCAGTCGGCGCGTGCCGAACCCCATCGCCAGCAGGCACGCCACCGGGTCCATCTTCACCACGCGGACGCCGTTGGCGACCACCTGCGCGGGATTGCCGCCATCGTAGATGTCGGGCATCGCCAGCCGGTCGTCGAAGAACGCGAGCTGGAATTTGCCCTCCTCCAGCACCTTGCCGATCTTCTGGTAATAGGCGGCAGTGGTGAAATCGGTGCGGCTCTCCGGATGCCGCCACGAACTCGCCAGCGTCGTGCAGTTCTGCGCCTGCAGAAACCCGACCAGAACCATCTGACGCATTGCGTCCTGCCTTTCAGAACTGATACCGGCGCAACCCGCCATCCACCGGAATGACCGTTCCAGTGATGTAGCGGGCCAGGGGCGACGCAAGCCAGACCGCCAATACCGCCAGGTCCTCCGGCTCGCCCCAATAGCGCACCGGTATCTCCGTCTCGGCGAAGGTTTTGCGGTAGTCGTCGGGGTAGTTGCGACGGATCTGCTCACTCATGATGCGACCGGGCGGAATCGAGTTCACCGTGATCCCGTACTGCCCCACTTCGCGCGACAGTCCCTTCGCCCAGGCATGCAACGCCGCCTTGGCCGAGAACGCGGCATTCAGATGCTCGGGTTCCGACTTGCCGGTGATGTTGATGATCCGTCCCCAGCGACGGTCGATCATCTTCGGCAGCAGCGCGTGCGCGATCTGCCGCTGCCGGGTGAAGTTCAGCGTCATCGCTTCCATCCAGCGCTCTTCCGGTGCATCGATCGGCAGCACGCGGCTGCCGCCGGCATTGTTCACCAGGATATCGACATGCCCCAATTCGGCATAGGCGACATCGCGCAGCATCTCCGCCGTGTCTTCCGCCATGATGTCCTGACGCACCAGCACCGGCCGCGACGCCGCCCGCGGCCACTGCTTCCTCCGCCATCGCCTCCATCAGCTCGACACGGCGCGCCACGGCGGCGACGCGCACACCTTCGATCGCCAGCATCTTGGCGATGGCGCGCCCGATCCCCATGCTGGCACCCGTCACCAGCGCGGTCTTGTCCCTCAGTTGCAGGTCCATTCTTAGCGTCCCTCGAACAGCAGGCGGTCCATCATCATGGTGGCGATATGATCCTGCACTGTCGGCTTACCCAACCAGCCACGGCTGTTCCTCGATCGCCATTCCCGACTTACGCTAGGAGAAGGGAATCCCACGCGCAAGGACAGCGTCATGTCGATCTACGAGCAGAACCTCGGCCGTAATCCGGCGAACTATGTGCCGCTGTCGCCGCTATCGTTCCTGCTGCGTGCGGCGCGCGTCTATGGACGACGAACGGCGGTGATCCATGGCGACCAGCGCTATACCTACGCAGAGTTCCTTGACCGCGCCCGCCGGCTGGCATCGGCATTGGCCAAGGCCGGAATTGGCAAGGGCGACACCGTGGCCATCATGGCGCCCAATATCCCGGAAATGCTGGAGGCCCATTACGCCGTGCCGATGCTGGGTGCGGTGCTGTGCTCGATCAACATCCGGCTGGATGCGACGGCGGTCGCTTTCATTCTGCAACACTCGGAAGCCAAGGCTTGTGCTGGTGGATCGAGAGTTCGCCGCGCTGATGGCCGGCGTACCGGACCGGCCGACGATGCTGGTGGACAATCGACGGCGAATACCAGGCAGTTTATCGCGGCCGGCGACCCGGCGTTCCCCGTCCGCCTGCCGGACGATGAATGGCAGGCGATCGCGCTGAACTATACGTCCGGGACCACAGGCAATCCGAAAGGCGTGGTGCTGCATCATCGCGGCGCCTACCTGAACGCGGTCGGCAACGCGCTGAGCTTTGGCCTGTCGCCACGCAGTGTCTATCTCTGGACGCTGCCGATGTTCCACTGCAATGGCTGGACCTATACCTGGGCGGTCACGTTGGCGGGTGGCACGCATGTCTGCCTGCGCCGCGTCGAGCCCGCGCCGATCTTCAGCGCGATTGCCGAACATGGCGTAACGCATATGTGCGCGGCACCGGTGGTGCTGAACATGCTGATCCATGCACCGGAGCCGGCACGCCGCAGTTTCTCGCAGACGGTGCAGATCGCGACCGGCGGCGCCGCACCACCTTCCACCGTGATCGCCCGGATGGAGGCGATGGGCTTCGCGGTAACCCACCTCTACGGCCTGACCGAGAGCTACGGTCCGTCCACCATTTGCATGTGGCAGCCCGAGCTCGACCATATGCCTATCGAGCAGAAGGCGGCATTCATGGCGCGGCAGGGCGTGAATACACCGACGCTGCAGGATGCCGCAGTGCTCGATCCCGCGAGCATGGTTCCGGTGCCGGCCGACGGCGCCACGATGGGCGAATTGATGTTGCGCGGGAATACGGTGATGAAGGGCTATCTGAAGAACCCCTCCGCCAGCGAGGAAGCCTTTGCTGGCGGCTGGTTCCATACCGGCGATCTCGCAGTGATGCATCCGGACGGCTACGTCGAGATCAAGGATCGCGCCAAGGACATCATCATCTCCGGCGGCGAGAACATCAGCTCGCTGGAGGTCGAAGAAGTGCTGTACAAGCATCCCGACGTGATGGAGGCCGCAGTCGTGGCGCGGCCAGACGATAAATGGGGTGAGACGCCGCAGGCCTTCATCACGCTGAAGCCTGACGCAGGCAGCGTGACGGAGGCCGACATCATCGCCTGGTGCCGCGCGCACATGGCGCACTTCAAGTGCCCGCGCTTCGTCACCTTCGGGCCGCTGCCGAAGACCTCGACGGGGAAGATCCAGAAGTTCGAACTTCGGGATCTCGCTGCGCGGTAACGACAGGCGTTGCGCGGTCGATGTGATGCGCCTCACACCTCCCTGGGGTTGCAACCGGCTAGTTCAAAGGCTGGCCGTCAGAAACGAGAACCCAGGGAGAATATTCGATGCAGCAGCAGACCAGGTCGCTGTCCACGGCTGGTGTGATCAACCCGTATGCCATGGCAGAGGTCAGGCTGGGCCGAAAAATCGATTGGCCCCGCGTCGCCGACCGCAAGCGGTTCCTGCAAACCGTCCTCGACTGCCCCTACGAGCGCCTGTTCGACCCAAAGCATGCTTCACCGCTCTATCCCGGCGTGCGGTTCGATGTGCGCGAGCAGGCGTTGGTTCGGGACCACGAGCGCACCGTGCTGATCAACGCCACCAACCGTCTGAAGCATCTCAGTCCCAACCTGCTGAACGCCGGAGCTGCCGCGGGCACATCGCAACAATGGGTCAATCCGGGTGTCTTCTTCACCAACTCGGCGGATTTTACCGCGCCAGTGCAGGGGGCACTGCCGGATTGCCACTTCATTTCGGCGATGGCAGCACTCGCCTGGTCGGACCCGTTCGCCATCGTGCACGCCACGCGTCCGATCAACAATTTCGCGGATGCCCTGCGGTCGGGCGGCGCAATGGACCGGATCTTCTTCTACAGCGGTACCGGTGCGATGCCGCAGTCGGTGGAAGTGACCGAGTTGTTGCCGCTCATCGAACCTGGAAACGTCTTCCAGTACGCGCGGTCGGGCCACCAGGCTGAGACATGGCCTGCCGTTTACGAAAAAGCCTGGGTCAAGTGGTTCACCGATGACCCGGATGACCAGCCGGATTACACCAAGGTGACCGGCGGCGATCCCATAGCGGATCTGGTCAGCCTGACCGGCAAAACCTACCACTCGGTTGGCACCGCTGGGCAGACCGGGAACCAGATCTGGACCGCGGTCCGATCGCATTGCCGAGGGTCGTGGACCTTCAACCCGATGGCGGCTTGCACCTACGCGAGTTCAGCCGCCGCACCCACACCGATCGACTACGACACATCCGGCTTGGTCGCCTGGCACTGCTACGCGATACTCGGCTGGCAATTTGTGAATGGTACCGAGTACATCGTGCTGCGCAATCCGTGGGGCTTCCACGAGGGAACGCTCAACGTGGACGTGGGGCCGTGGACCAGCTTCGATCAATTCGAGGGCGGCGACGTGGTCGGCACGCTTAGCCTGCCCGACCACGGCGTGTTTGCACTCGAGGCGAACACGTTCCAGCAGTATTTCGCCAGCTACGGCTGGGTGGACTGACAACGGCGGGTAAGGCGCGGCGGACAGGGCGCAGAGAAAACCGTCATTACGAGGCGTAGCCGAAGCAATCCAGATGTCGTGCGGTCGGCACTGGATTGCTTCGCTTCACTCGCGATGACGCGTTGGTGCCGACACGATCAGGGTGAAAGCACTACCGGAACAAAGTGTATTACCCGCATCAGCGCTACTCCGCCGCGGCCCGCTGCACCGGAATGTCGGTGGAATATCTCAGGTGCACCGGCGCGTTCGCCTCCCACGGGTCCTTCAGCCCCAGTGTCTTGCCGTGCTCCTTCACCGCCGGCATCACTTCCTTGACCAGCAGCTCGATGCAGCGGCGGCGATCCTCCTTCGGCACCGTGCCGTCATTGCCCCAGATGCCCATGATGCCGGGCCGCGTCTGCTCGATCAGGCTCTTCAGCCGCTCGATCACCTGCTTCGGTGTGCCGCAGATGATCATGGTGTCCTTGACCTGCTCCTCGAAGGTCGGCTGGCCGCGCGGGTTCTTCGCCCGCCCTACCGCGAACTCGACGAAGTTACGCCGCCCGGACGGCGAGAAGTAACCTGACGGGTTGGCCCACACCGGATGCGCCAGCCCGGTGAACTCGCCCTGCATCCACATGAACTGGCGCGCGTTCTGCATCGCCTTCTCTTCGTTGTCCAGCACGTGCACGCGGATCAGGTAGCCAAAATTCTCCGGTCCCGCCTCGTAGCCGACCTCCTTCGCCGCCTTCGAGTAGGTGTCCCAGATCGTCTTGGTCGCGTCGATCGCGGTGTTCAGCGCGATGTACGGATAGCGCTGCTGCGCGGTCCAGATCACCGTCTCGCGCGATAGCACGCCCGGTATCCACACCCGTGGATACGGCTTCTGCATCGGCAGCGCCCAGGGGTTCACCACCCGTTGCTGGTAGTGCGTGCCTTCCCAGCGGAACGGGCCAGGCTCGGTCCAGACCTTGGTGATGAGATCGTGCGCCTCGACGAAGCGCTCCCGGTTGTAGGCGGGGTTCACCCCGTTCGCGAGCTGCTCCTGACCGCCGCCCCGCACGAAGCCCGACACCACCCGGCCTTTCGAGATCATGTCGATCATCGCGATCTCTTCGGCGAGCTGCACCGGGTTTTCCGACAGCGGCAGCGGATTGCCCAGGAACACGATCTTCGCCTGCTTGGTCACCGCCGCGAGGATCGCGCCGAACATGTTGGTCCGCGACTGCATGCAGAACGGCGCGTTGTGGTGCTCGTTCAGCATGATGCCGTCGACGCCCCACTCGTCGGCCATGATGTATTCTTCGAGGTATTCGTTGTACAGCCGACTGCCTTCCACCGGATCGTAGTGGCTGTTGGAGAAGGTCAGCGCCGTCGCGCCGTACTTCAGCCCTTCCTTCGCATCGTAGGCGGCCATGGGCTGTTCGGTGAAATACATCATATGCATGGCGTCGTTTCCTTCAGTTCGCGTTTACGAACGTCGTGACGAGCCTTGCCAGCTCGTCCGGTTTCTCCATGTCCACATAGTGCCCGCAGTCGGAAACGGTTTCCAGGCGGGCGTTGCGCAGCGCCTTGACGTAGACTTCGCCGGCGCTCTTCGGCACGTGCCTGTCGTCGTCGCCCCACACGACCAGCGCCGGTGACCGGATGCCGCCGAGCAGATGCGGCAGCGTCTGCGAGTACATGTACGGCTTCCACGCTGTCCGGAACACCATCTCGCGGCAGATATCCCACTGCTCGAGCTGGTCCGTCGTCACATCGCCATAGACGCGTGCGAACGCGGCCTGATCGTGGAATCCCGCCTTAGGATAATCCAAATACGACACGATCGCCTGGTCGGCGATGAACCCGTCCGGCGGATTGATGCCCATCGCGCCGACCAGAACCAGCTTGCGATAGGTCGTGGGCGACTGGCTGGCCATTTCGGCAGCGATCCAGCCCCCGAAGCCCAACCCTACCAGCGAAACTTCGCTCAGCCCGAGATCGGCCAGCAACCAGCTATGCATGGCAGCGATATCGCGCACGCTGCGCAGCCATTGCGGCCGCTCCGACTTGCCCCAACCAGGATGGTGCGGCACCAGCACGTCGAAGCTCTGCGCCAGCGTATCGTAGAACGGCAGCCGGTCCGGCGTGCCGATATCATGGTGCAGCACCAACACCGGGCGCCCGCTCCCGCCGCGTGTCAGGTGCAGCTTGGTCCCGGCAATGGGCATCGAGGTCTCGTTCCACGTGGCGCTGCTCGGCATCGACATCCCCTCTGGCGCATGCTTGGCGTGCAGGATACTCACCAGTAGCGTGAGGTGTCCAATGCGGGAGGAGGAGCAAGATGCCAGAGCTTGCCGGAAAAGTTGCAATCGTAACGGGTGCGAGCCGTGGCATCGGCGCTGCGGCGGCACGCGCTCTCGCCCAAGCAGGCGCTTCGGTCATGTTGGCCGCCCGTAGCCAGAACCAGGCCGAAGCGAACGCGCAGGCAATCAACGCGGCCGGGGGGAAGGCACTCGCGCTGGAGTGCGACGTTTCCGACTACACCGCCTGCCAGCGCCTGGTGGACGAGACCACTCAGCACCTTGGGCCCGCCCGACATCCTGGTCAACAACGCGGGTGTGATCGAGCCGATCAGCATGGTCGCGACAGCCGATCCAGGCGAATGGGCACGGAGCATCGAGATCAACCTGATCGGCGCCTATTACGCGATCCGCGCCGTGCTGCCCGGCATGCTGGAACGTGGTCACGGGCAGATCATAAACGTCTCCTCTGGCGCCGCTATCCGCCCGCTGGAGGGCTGGAGCGCATATTGTTCCGGCAAGGCTGGGCTGGCGATGCTGACGCGCGCCATCGACCTGGAACACCGCGACAGGCGGCATTCGTGTGTTCGGCTTCCAACCCGGAACCACGGATACCGACATGCAGGTGACCATCCGTGCCTCCGGCATCAACATGATCAGCCGGATTCCGCGCGAACAGCTCACGCCAGTGGCGCACCCCGCACGTGGCATAGTTTATCTGTGCACGACGGAGGCGGACGACTTGGCCGGCAAGGAGCTCAGTCTGCGCGACGACGACTTCCGCCGCCGCATCGGTCTTTGATTGTGATTACGCGCCTCCCAGTTGCGGGAGAGGCCGGCGCGAAGCACCGGGTGAGGGCATTATACCATCGTCAGCCCGCCGGACACGCTGATGGTTTGCCCGGTCATATAGCCCGCGTCGTCCGACAAAAGGAACGCGATCATCCCGGCATAGTCGTCCGGCTGCCCTAGTCGGCGCAGCGGAATTGCCCGCGCCAGTGCATCGCCGATCGACGGCGACGCCGCGCGGAAATTGTCGAACAGCGGCGTATCGGTCGGACCCGGGCACACGACATTCAGCGTGATGCCCTCGCGCGCCAGCTCGCGTGCCAGCGTCTTGGTAAAGGCGATCAGTCCGCCCTTGCAGGCGGCATAGACTGCCTCGCCGGACGAACCCACGCGTCCGGCATCCGATGCCACATTGACCACCCGGCCGAAGCCGCGCTCCGCCATCCCACGCGCCACAATGTGATGCATGTTCAGCGGACCATAGAGGTTGATTTGGATCACCTTGTCCCACAGCGCACGGTCGGTATCGAGGAAGTTCACCGGCGTGTCCCATCCCGCGATGTTCGCCAGCCCCTCGGTTGGCCCGCAGCCTACTTCGAACGCGGCAACCGCCGCGGCGATCTGGTCGCGATCGGTGATATCGACGCGGTACGCCTTTGCCTCGCCGCATTGTGCAGCGGTCGCCTGCGCGCCTGCCTCATCCAGGTCAAAAATTCCCAGCTGGCAGCCTTCCTGTGCCAGCCGCAGCGCCGCGGCGCGACCGATACCGCTGGCACCGCCGGTCAAGATCACTCGCCTGCCGTTCAGCCCGCGCATGCCAAGACCCCGATCAAGATGCTTGAATTCAGTCGTCTGATGCGGCGTCAGGCCGACACAAGGTTCACGCCGATTTCGTCCTGCCTGAGCTTTGCCGTCTGTGCTCCGATATCGATGCCATAGAGCCGCGCCGCGTTCTCACCCAAAATCTTCCGTCTCACCTCCGGCGTCAGGTCGGCATGGTATTCCTGCTTGAGATCGTCGGGAAACTCGTATGCCATGAACTTTTCAATCAGCCATCTCGGCGTCCAGATCGCATAGTCGCTGCCGAAGCAGATTCTGTCTGGGCCAAGCCAGAAAAGCAGGTTGCCCAAGATTTCGCCGAAGTAGCGAGGCCGCAGATGCACAAAAGCTGATGCAACGGACAGCCCTGCATAGACATTCGGTTCCTGTGCCGCGATCCAGCAGAAATCATCTAGACGCGGCAGGCCGACGTGCTCGACAATGAAATTAAGGTCAGGGAAGTCCGTGGCTGCATGATCAACATCACGCACATCGAAAGCGTCAAGGCTAAGCGGGTAAACAGTTGGCCCTTTATGTACGTGGATATTTTTGATCCCAAGCTCCTGCGCCAGTTCCAGATATTTGTAAGCCCACGGGTCATTGAGGCGCCAACCTCGGGATGTTCCTCGCCATTCAGCCGTATAGAGCTTGAGTCCGCTGACCGGATAATTGGCCTTCATCTGGCGCATAGCTTCCAGACCCTTTTCCTCGTCCCGCGGGTCGAACGAACCGCACAGGAGAAACCGATCCGGATATCTCTCCTTTAGCGCAAAATTCTGCACATGCGTGTTGAATCCGTTGCGGTAGAACTCGTAGAGGTTTGTGGAGTTCAGGATCGCCATATCGACGTAGCCATCGCGAAAAAGGTCAGCGATAATGGCTTGTTCGCCGTAATGGCAGAACTTCTCGAATGACCAAGCCGCCTCGGTTGGACTCAATGCGCTGTGGTAGGCAAAGAAGCACTTGATCCAACTTTCGCCGTGCTTATTGCGCCAGTTCTCTGGCCTCGCATCCCAAAAATGAGTGTGCCCATCGATTACGAAGATATCTGCTCCATCATGCTTGTACATGGGCCTCCCCCTTATCTGTTGTTGTGGCCTATTGTTGCGAGAGTGCGCTTGAGGCGTTGCGTTTGGCCAGCACCGCGCGGCAGAATGCACCGTTGGCCTCCAGTGAGACGCGGACGGTTCGTATCTGTTGATAGTATGATTCCAGTCGATGCGCAGCTATCGAACGCCACTCTGATCAACAATCAACGATGCTGTCGGCGAACAGTCCAGGCCGAGTTCGGCCCGACGTTGCAGATATCGTTGCAGCACGTCGGCAGTCGCTACATGAGGGCCGTCTGACACACACAGACCACTGATTTCCTCGGGAGACCGAACGGTATCGCGCAGCTGCTGCAACAAGCGTTCCTGACGGACCAGAAAGCCTTTGCGTAAGAACGTAGCCCGGAGGCACGCTAGACTCTCCTTTCCCTCACCCGCAAACTCAGCCGAGAACGGCTCGCCCTCGTTGACTGCGGCTTCGATTTCTTTGGCCGCACAATGGTCACCGAGCCGGACCCTGACCTGCTCGATGCCGTCCACCCTCAGCAACACCTTGCGTACATCCTCCGCCATAATGAGGGCGAAGTTCATGGCGCACCAACTCGTAGGGAGTTCTAACAGCACATCCGCATGCTTCTCGCGAACACGTAGCTCCTGAACAAAGCCCAGATCGACGATGGATTCGTCGAGTTCAGGATCAAGGACAGTCGCTAACCGCGTCAGAATGGCCCCGCTGTCCTGACCAGCGTCGAAGTCGGTCAGCATATTTCCCCCTGCGTTTCGCACTGACGGCCGTTTTGCGGAAAAGCTACCCTGGCTGTCTTGCGTCTGACAAGCAGCAACCGCAGCAGCCTCAGAACAGGAGGGAGGCCCGCGGCTCGTGCCAGCCTCTCTCCTTTCGCGACTTCCATCCGGCAGTCGCCGCCCTCGTTCAACTGGCCCTGAGCAGGCCGAGTTGGGTCAGCGCCGTGACACCGTCATCAAGGCCGACTTCCTCGAGAATTTTGCCATCGCGAACGCGCAGGACCGTGGTGCCAGTGAAATGCATTTTGCGTCCTGTTGCGGCGGGCAATGAGCCGCTCAAAAAATCACTGAAGGCAGGGCCAGTGTGTGTGCCGCCACCTTCCCACTGTCCCACCACATATTCGCCCTCGGCGATCAGGTCGGCGGTCCCCCAGAACTTCAAATCCGGGAAGGCTGCGCGAAAATCAGTCATGAAGGTCTTGATGTCTTCGCGGCCGCGGCGCGGGGCATGCAACGAGTACTTCAGCAGCATATCCGGCGCGGCGATCTCGTCGACGACGGCAAGGTTGCACTTCTCACCCCAGAACTCAGTGAACCAACGCCCGACGACGAGTTTGTTCTCTGCCTCTTTGCTCATGTCCTTCTCCTCCATTAGCAGATCACCGACCAACGCCGATGATCTGAGCCGCAGGAGTAATCCGTGCCGGCGTGCTGTGAACTCCGAATCTTGCCCTGACATGGCAGCGATCGTTCCCGAAGCCGGCAAGCAGGCGAGCCTGATCGCGCTATTGGTCACGCAGGCGCGGCGGCTTACGCTTGCGTTGCAATCTTCAGCCGGCTGCTGCTCCAAGGATCCCTGGTGCCAGATGCAGTGAAGCGCATCGCTTCTGCGTGCATTTGCGCAGCTTTGCGTGCATCTGCGTCACCACTTACTCCAAGCTCAGGTGCACCGCGATAAAACGGCTCGCGTCACACGCCTCGCTCCTCCGCTACGACTCTCCCGGATTCGCTGGTATCCTCAATGATGATGCGAGCTTGCAGCAGGTGCCGCCGCGGCGGCACAGCCAATACCGGAGCGGCCCGATGAAGCGGAATGGCAAGCTGCTGGTGATCACCTTCCTCGCCAGCCTGGTATATTTCGGCCTCGCTATCCTGGGCTGGGGCGGGTTTGCCGCCGTTCTTTTCCCACCCGCCCCTAGCCGGCGCTGATTATCGTCAACGCCGCTCTGTTTGTCGCCGCAATGTTCACCAGCGGCAACATCAGCCCCGGTGAGCGTGAGGATCGCGCCAACCGCTGGGTGCTGCCGGCGTTCACCATCATCGGTTTCGTCTCCGCCTACCTGCCTGCCTACACCGATCGCATCGACTTTTGGACCATAGACGGCAATGCCGTTCGCTGGCTCGGCGTCTGTCTGGCAGCGGTCGGCGGGGCCATACGGCTCTGGCCGGTGTTCGTGCTGGGCAACCGGTTCAGCGGCCTGGTGGCGATCCAGCCAGGGCACACGCTGGTCACCGATGGACCGTATCGCTTCATTCGTCACCCGAGCTATCTGGGACTGCTGATCAACACGCTTGGCTGGGCACTGGCATTCCGCTCGGTGATCGGCCTGTTGCTGGCCGCGCTCAACCTGGTACCCTTGATCGCGCGCATCCACGCCGAAGAAGCGCTGCTGCAGTCCCAATTCGGGGCTGCCTACGATCGTTATCGCGGCAACACATACCGGCTGGTCCCTGGACTCTATTGAGCCAGCCGATAATACACGCTGCCTTGAGGGCCGAGGGTCGATGATGCTGCAGACAACGACATAGAATTATCTCACGAGATCACCGACACTCGAACGCACGACGATGGCACGCGTGGGTCGCGCGCCGCCTGCTGCCGTTGCTGATGGCCTGCTACTTCGTCGCCTATCTCGACCGCGTGAATGTCGGCTTCGCATCGCTGACCATGAACAAGGACCTGGGTTTCAGCTCCGCGGTCTATGGCTTCGGCGGCGGCATTTTCTTCCTCGGCTATTTCATCTTCGAGGTGCCCAGCAACGTGCTGCTCAGCAAGGTCGGCGCGCGGATGCTGGATCGCCCGCATCCTGGTCACCTGGGGCATTATCTCCGCGCTGCACCGCGCTGATCACCGGGCCGCTCTCGTTCTACTCGCGTCCGCTTCCTGCTCGGGCGTCGCCGAGGCAGGGTTCTTTCCCGGCATCATCCTGTACCTGACCTGGTGGTTCCCGTCCTATTACCGCTCGCGCATCGTCGGCGTGTTCATGGCGGCGATCCCGATCTCCAACATCCTGGGCTCGCTGGTCTCCGGCGTGCTGCTCGACCTCGATGGCTGGCTGGGCTTCGCCGGCTGGCAGTGGCTGTTCATCCTGGAGGCCGCGCCCGCCGTCGTCCTGGGCTTCGCGTTCTGGCTCTACATGACCGACTGGCCGTCCGAGGCACATTGGCTGACCGCGGAACAGCGCGACTGGCTCATCAGACGGCTGCGACGCCGAACGCGCCCAGCGCGAGGCGATCCGCAGCTACAGCCTGAAGCAGGCGCTGCTCGACAGGCGCGTCCTGCTGCTCAGCCTGGTGTATTTCGGCGGCACCTTTTCCGGCTACGGGATCGTGCTGTTCCAGCCGCAGATCGTGCATCGCCTTGCCGCCGGCTTCGGCATGACCGGGCGTGATCAACGCCATCCCCTATGTGTTCGCGCGGCTGCGCGATGGTGCTGTGGGGCCGCCACTCCGATCACACCGGCGAGCGACCGCGCCACGTCGCCATCGCCTATTCGGTCGGCGCCGTCGGCCTGATCGCCACGGCGCTGATGACCGACCCGGTGCTGACCATGATCATGCTGGTGATCGCCGCGATGGGCCAGTCCTCCACCGGCCCGACCTTCTGGACCCTGCCGACGGCGATGCTGTCCGGCACCGCGGCGGCGGGCGGCATCGCGCTGATCAACGCGCTCGGCAATCTCGGCGGCTTCTTCGGCCCGTACGTGTTCGGCCTGATCAAGGACGCCACCGGCGGCAGCTTCACGTTCGGGCTGATCGCGATCGCGCTGGGGCCGATCATGTCGGCCTCGATTGTGCTGGCGCTCGGGCATGACCGCCGGCTGGAGCACATACCAGCCGGAGAGGCCGTCGCCCAACGCCAGGGCTGACATTCCGTAAACGTGGGTGAAGTGGGGCGCCGCGCGGCCTCCTAGATACCATATACGAGTGCGAACGTATGAAGGCGTCAGGCCATGAAAACGGCGCGCGCAGTTCTCTTCGCTCTCATCGGCATGCTGGTAGCAGGCGGGGCAAGCGCCCAACAACAGCAGTCGACGGTCGGTCCCGGACCGGCAGGCGGCGCGTTGGGAGGTGAAATCGGCACGGTCGGCCCAAGCCAGACACCGAACCAGCCACGGCCGCTATTCAGCATCTTTGGCGTGCCGGTCGCGATCTGGGCGCCGGTCCCCGCGCCCTACAACGTCGCCGCCAACCGCAACCTGGCATCCCGTCCGATCGACTAGCACACGCCCGCGGCCGATCGCCCGTACAAAGAGATGGCGGGGACAGGCCCCCGCCATCTACGTCATGGTGCCGGCCGGCTACGCCGCGTGCATCAGTTCCAGCGCGTCCTCGTATACCGACATATTCTTGCCAAACGAGATCGCGGCCGCCTGGCAGCCGCACACCAGGTGCATCCAACGCCACGGTTCACGCGTGTTGTGGAATTCCTCGACCACCGCCTGATGATGCTTGAACGCGTGCATCTCCGTGAAATTGTCGTGGCAGACGATCTCGGCCAGCCGTTTGATCAGCACCTGCGGATCGTAGCGCCGGTTCACATATTGCTGCGCCAAATTCACCGTGGCCTTCACCTCCGGCACCGCGCGCATCATCCCGAGGTTCGTAACCTTCGACCAATCGGTCGGCGGCTGGGTGTAGATGCTCTGGGTGATCGCCTCCAGCAACTCCTCCTGGGACCGGTCGGGCAGCGCGGCGACCGCGGCCTGATCGGGCTGCAGCTCTGCCTCCATCCGATATTGCGTTGACCTCACCTCCGGGCCGGTGTGCCACAGCAGCAGGGTCAGCAGCTTGTTTTTCATGCTGAACCCCTCCAGCCGGAGCAGGTAGCGCCGCAGGTTGGCACTGGTGTGCAGGTGCACATCCATCGGGTTGCCGGTGAGCGAGCGCAGGAACAGACCGGCGGCACCGATCGACAACGCCTCGCCCGCCCCTTCGAGCGACAGCCCGTCAGCCAACGCTTGCGCGATCGCCTTCGGAATCTCGCTGTAGGTTTTTACCGCGCGGATCGATTGGCCGAGTTCGCCAATCCGCGCCGTCTCATCCTCGCCGGTGCGCTGGCGCAGGATGCGGGTCAACAAGCCGTGTTCCTCGATCAGTGCGTCCACCTCCGGGATCGCGCGCTGCGTCGGGAAGCGAGCGACGTAGCGGACCGCCGGGCGGAACAGCACCTTGCGGTGCTCGGTGCCCAGGCTCTCCAGCGCGCGCCACAGGTAGCCGGGGAACAGGAAGTAGTGGTCGTCCAGCGCGTTCTTCGGCAGTGCTACCGACATCAGTAGATCGAACGCCTCCATGGCGGGGACGTGGTCCCACAGCCACAGGAAGATATGGTCGGCCTTGTTGCTTTCGCCGCGGCCACAGGCCTTCAGGAACGCATCCTTCGCCGCCTCGATGCCTTCGGCGCTGGTGGTCGTATCGCCCGAGCCGTCGGCAGCGAGATCGGCGGTGCGGCTGACCATCGCGCCCGAGGGGTCGAGCGGTGCGAACTCCAACAGGCTGAACGGGGAAGTCACCGGGTCGTTGATGTGCTTGTTGGACAGCGCGACGTGCTGCAGGACCGGCAGGAACCTGTCCTCGCCCTGAAGCCGGCTCACCAGATTGGTGATTGCGTGGAGGCCGGCGAGCGGATGCAGCGGTCCGCCATGATGGCCGGGCGGCAAGTCCGCGGAACGCACGACCGCGAGTGCCGAGGCGGTAAGCGCTGTCTTCGGCTCAAGGCCGGCGCGCAGCTTCTCCAGAGTGCGATCGATGATCTCGGCCGGCGGTGTCTGTTCGATGAACTGAACCAGAGGCTCGATGGTAGCCGGATACTGGACGCGTTGATGCATTCGTGGACTCCTCGTCGTCGGTGCGTCTGCGCGGGTGCAGGCGGCGGTTGGGTCTCGCCTTGTCATGCTCCGCCAGCGGCTGCCTGCGGAGGCGGCAACGCGAGGAACTCTTTTCTGTGTCGGGCGGCATCGTCGGCCGGTCGCAGCGGACTGTCAATGTTGGGGAGAGCCCGCACCCTGCCACCTCGCGGTGTCGCAGCGGTCGTACAACACACATGCCCGCATCTCGCGGGCGCCGGAATATTGGCGGCGAGGCAGTTCGGTGTGCGTATTTGTCCGCCCTGGCAAAGCCATGGCAGGTTATGCGGCAATGCGCGTCCACATCCAGAATCCGGCCGATGACCCGCTGTTCCTGTTCTCCCGCGAGATGTGGGATGCAGCCGCCGCGCGCGCACCGGACGTCGGGACCGGCCACGTGGTCACCATCGGCGATACCGATGCCGATTTTGCCGACGGCATCGCCGAGGCAGAGGCGCTGGTTACCGAAATCGGCGTCGTGGCTACCAATTTCCCCTGCGAAGCGCCGCGACTGAAGCTGCTGTTCATCACCAACGCTGGCCTGGACCGGCTGGCCCCGTTCGATTGGTTGCCACCCGGTGTGATGCTGCTGAACAACGCCGGCGTGCACGCGGCCAAGGCCGGCGAGTTCGCGATCATGTCGGTGCTTATGCTGGCCAACCGCGTGCCGGCGATGGTGACGCACCAGCGCGCCGGGCGGTGGCAGAAGCTGTGGGGCGCAGTGCTGGCCGGCCGCCGCATAACGATCGTCGGTCTCGGATCGCTGGGCGGCGCGGCCGCGATGCAGGCGGCACGGTTCGGCATGCAGGTGACCGGCGTGCGCGCCACCGCCACGCCGCATCCACACTGCACCAAAGTCATAACCACGGCCGGCATCGATCGCGTGCTTCCGTTGACCGAGTTCCTGGTGCTCGCCTGCCCGCTGACGGATGCGACACGGGGCGTGATCACCCGGGAGCGGCTGAACCTGCTGCCTTGCGGCGCGGGGGTGGTGAATATCGGCCGCGGCGCCCTGATCGACCAGGATGCGCTGTGCGACAGGCTGGACGATGAGCATCTGTCGGGTGCCGTGCTCGATGTGTTCACACCGGAACCGATCCCCGACGGGCATCGGCTGTGGCGCACCCGCAACCTGATCATCAGCCCACACACCGCGGCCGACGACCCCAATACCTACAACCCGCGCAGCCTGGACCTGTTCTTTGACAACCTGCGTGCCTGGCGTGAAGGCAGGACCCCGCCCAACCTGTTCGATCCGGCACGCGGCTACTGACGTCGGAAGGAGAAGAGTGACCATGGAATTCGGCATGTTCCACGAGTTTCAGCGTGTGCCGGGCCAGACCGAGGAGGAGGCGTTCGCGGAATCCTTCGAGCAGGTGGACGCTGCGGAACGCTATGGCCTCGACGTCATGTGGCTCGCCGAACTGCACACCGCGCCGGAACGTTCGGTGCTCGCCGCACCGTTGGTGCTCGCCACGGCGATCGCTGCCCGCACCAAGCGGATGAAGATCGGCACCGCGGTGCAGGTGCTGCCGCTCTGCCATCCGTTGCAATTGGCCGAGGAGGTGGCAACCATCGATCACCTCAGCCACGGCCGTATCGATCTTCGGCGTCGGACGCAGCGGATTTCCCCGCGTATATCAGGCCTACGGCGTCTCCTACGCAGAGAGCCGCGAGCGGTTCGTGGAGGTGCTGGAGATCCTGAAGCGCGCGTGGACGCAAGAGCGCTTCAGCTTCGACGGCAAGTTCTACCATTTCGACGACGTGTATCTGGTGCCGAAGCCCTATCAGAAGCCGTACCCCGAGATCCGCGTGGCGGCGACCAGTCCCGACACCTATCCAGCAAATGGCGCGCAGGGAAACCCTATCTTCTGCGCAACCCGGCTAGGCGACCTGTCGGAACTCGGGCCAAATCTCGCCGCCTATCGCGAGGCATGGATGGCCGAGGGCCATCCCGGCAACGGGCAGGTCTTCCTGCGCGTGCCGGTCTATGTCGCGCCGACCGAGCAGCGTGCGCGGAACGAACCGGAAGAGAGCGTCATGCACTTCTACCGCTATCTGGGCCAGCGCATCGAGGAGTCCGCCAGACTTGAAGGCGCGCGCGCCATCGAGAACCGCGCCGAACGCGGCCAGCGGCTGCAGAACATCACCTATGATGAAGTGCTGCGCAGCAAGATCATTGTCGGAACACCGCAGCAGGTGGTCGATCGCCTCGGCGAACTGCGCGAGCAGCTCGGCCTTTCCGGCATTCTGGCGGAAATGAACTGCGGTAACCGGATTGCGCACCAGCAGGTGCTGACCTCGCTGCAGTTGCTGTGCGAGGAGGTGATCCCAAACTTCAAACATTGACGCATGTCACCACGACCGCCGGCTGAGGCGCCGCCGGTACCTGCTATCAGTGAAGCGCGAGCCAGCCCCACGTGTCATTGCGACCCCGGCGGAGGCCGGGGGAAGCAATCCCGCGCCAGACGCGCTACGTCATGGGATTGTTTTGGTCGCTCCACTCCTCGCGGTGACAGTGTGTCACACCCGCATCGGCATCAGTACATAGAGCGCGCTGGCATCGGCAGCATCGCGCACCACCGTGGGGGCTGACCCATCGGCGAAGCGAAACTCGACGTCGCCTTCGATCTGGTCAGTGATGTCGTTCAGGTAACGTGCCTGGAACCCGATCTCCAGCGGCCCCGCCTCATAGGTGACGTGGTCGGAATCCAGTTCCTCGGTGGCGGTCCCTTGCTCGGGGCTGGATGCCGACAGCACCAGCAGGTCACGTGCGAGCGACAATTTCACCGGCCGCGACCGTTCGGCCGAGATCGCCGCCACCCGGCCGACCGCGTCCGCGAAGTCCTTCTTCCCCACGCGCAGCACCTTGTCGTTGCCGCGCGGGATGACGCGCTCATATTCGGGGAACGTGCCGTCGATCAGCTTGCTGGTCAGCAATATCGCATCGGCATGGAACTGGATGCGGGTGTCCGAGAGCGCGAGCTCCACGCTGCCGGTCACCTCGTCCAGGAGCTTGCGCAGCTCATTCACGGTCTTGCGCGGAATGATCACGCCCGGCATGGAACCCGCCCCCTCGGGCAAAGGCTCCTCGACCCGCGCCAGGCGATGACCGTCTGTCGCGACGGCGCGCAGCACGCGCGTGCCCTCGCTTTCGGTCGCGTGCAGATAGATGCCGTTGAGGTAATAGCGTGTCTCCTCGGTGCTGATCGCGAACCGGGTACGGTCGATCAGGCCGCGCAGCATCTGCGCCGACAGACTGAACTTGTGCGGCAGGGCGCCGGCGGTCATCGAGGGAAAGTCCTCGGTCGGCAGCACCACCAGGCTGGTCGAGTAGCGCCCCGACCGCAATGCGAGCTGGGCGTCCCCGCCTGGATGATCCAGCTCCACCTCCGCCGCGTCGGGCAGCTTGCGGACGATCTCGTACAACGTCGCGGCGGGCGCGGTGCAGGCGCCGTTGCGGGTGGTGCTGGCCGGCACATCCTCGACGATGGCGATTTCCATATCGGTGGCGGTGAGCGTCAGCTTGCCGTCGCGCACCGCGATCATCACATTGGCCAGGATCGGAATGGTGTTTCGGCGCTCCACCACACTCTGCACATGGGCCAGCGCCTTTAGCAGGGTGGCCCGGTCGGCCTTCAGCTTCATGGCATCCAATCCTTAAAGGGCCGGGTCACACCGCCGCCCAGGCGAATCCATGCGCCCACTGTAGCAATGGCGCGGCGCGGCGGGGAAGGCCGATCCCGCGGATCAGGATTCCAGCAGCCGCCGCAGCAGTTCCACGTGCTCGGCGAAGGCGGCGTCGCGGTTCATCAGGTCGCCCACCCGCGCCACCGCGTGCATCACCGTCGTGTGGTCCCGGTTGCCGAACCGACGGCCGATCTCCGGCAGGCTGCGTGACGTCAACTGCTTGGCCAGATACATGGCCACCTGGCGCGGCCGGGCCACTGCCTGCGCCCGGCGCGCCGACGACATATCGGTCAGACGGACCGAGAAGTGTTCGGCCACCCGCTTCTGGATTTCCTCGATGGTCACCCGCCTGTCGTGCGCCTTGAGGACGTCGTGCAGCACCTCCTGCGTGGTCTCGATAGTAATTGGCCGGCCGAATAAATTGGCATGGGCGACGAGGCGGTTCAGCGCGCCTTCGAGCTCGCGCACGTTGCTGGTGATCTTGTGCGCAAGGAAATCCAGTATCTTCGCAGGCACCGCTACGCCGGCGCGCGACGCCTTCGCCTCCAGGATAGAGATACGCAGCTCGAAGGTGGTGGCATGCAGGTCAGCCACCATACCGTAACCCAGCCTGGTGCGCAGCCGGTCGTCCAGCCCCGATAAATCCGAGGGCGACTTGTCGGCGGAAACCACGATCTGCTTGCCGACGTCGACCAGCGCATTAAAGGTGTGAAAGAACTCCTCCTGCGTGTTGTCCTTGCCGATCAGGAATTGAAGGTCATCGATCATCAGCACATCGACGCTGCGAAGCTGTTCCTTGAACTGGATCGTCGACTGGCTGCGGATCGCGGTGATGAAACGATACATGAACTTCTCGGCCGACATGTAAGCCACCGAGACCTGCCGCCCCGCGCCGTTGGTGGCACGAGCCACCATCTCCCAGGCGATGGCGTGCATCAGATGGGTCTTGCCGAGGCCCACGCCGCCGTAGAGGAACAGTGGATTGAACCCAGGACTGGACGGTTGCTCGGCGACGCGGCGCGCGCAGGCATAAGCGAACTCATTCGGCTTGCCCACCACAAAGGCATCGAACGTGAAGCGAGGATCGATCATCAGGTCCGGGCGCTGGTCCATCCGTTCCTCGGGTTTCGCGACCGTTGCGGGGGGGTCTGTCACGGTTGCCAGGCTCGCTGCCAATCCAGAACTGGCGGCTGCCGAACCGCCGACCCGGATGTCCACCCGGCGGATCGCCGGTTGCTCCTGGTTCCACAACAGGTTCAGACGATCGCCGTAATGGCTGCGCACCCAGTCGCAGAGAAACCGGGTCGGCAATAGCACGGTGATCTCATCGCCGTCGATGGCGGACAGCGTCATCTGTCGCAACCAGGTGCGATATTCCAGTTCCCCGACTTCGCTTCGCAGACGGGCACGAATGCGTGCCCAGTGTGGTACCAGATGCGAGATCTCCGTGACTGAATGTTCTAACGTCACGGACATCTCGTCTGCCATGCGCTCGCTCCCCGGATCGAACTCAGCCCCTGACGACGGTGTTGATCGCCGCCGCTCGACATTATCGGAAGATCGGGCTGGCCATCGCCAGTGCCAACCCAGAAATGACTATGACAGCTCAGCGAACACGGGCCAATCGGAATCTGCGGAGCTGAGCAACAGAGAAGTAAAATAGCAACAACATTGCTGGTAGCTGTGGATAATACTGTGAATTGGCGCAGTATAGATCGGCCAGCACATCCGCCAGTTGCCCAAGCACCGCAGGCACGCCGGCATAGGCCAATTATCCTCGGCTTAGTCGCTCCGGTCAACCCGGAGTGGCAATAGAACTCATCCCGCAGCCAACGCCTTGATGCGCGCGGACAGTCGCGCAAGCTTGCGCGCCACCATGTTCGGATGCGCGACACCTTTGCCAGCGGCGCGCTGCATCTCAGGTTGCGCCGCGCGTAACGCTTGCGTCGCTGCCTCTTTGTTGCCGCCGGTGATGGCAGCCTCCACCTTCTTGATGAAAGTCCGCATGCGAGACTTGCGCGCCTGATTGCGTGCGGTGCGGGTCTTGGTCTGCCGGATGCGCTTGCGCGCGGAAGCCGTGTTGGCCATGTGTCCTATCACTCTATCGAAACAAAGAAACCCCGCTGCCGGCCCTCCGGCCGTGGGGGAGGCGGTCTTCTATGCAGGCACCGCCAGCAAGTCAAGAAAGCCTCTGCGCGTCATGAAACCAGACCCGGATAGGTTGCTTCGTCCAACGGCCAGATCGGGCGCTGGACTTTCGTGTAGGCGATTTTGCGGTAATCGCGAGTGAGCGGGCCGTCAGAATCAACGTACAGCACCGTTCGCGCGATCGGACCGAACTCCGCCATGAAGTGATTGGTAGACTTTACCACCACCAACCTGCGTCCGTCGGTTCGATCCCGATTTTGCGAACAATTCGAGGCCAAGCGCCTGCGCACGGTTGGTGATCAGCACGACTCCCAACGCGAGCGGAGGTCGGACCGATTTTGCCGCCAAAGCGCAACGGGAATGCCGCGCCGAGACCGGCATCCAGGCATAGACGCACCGCAATCGGATCCCACATCGGGCCCAGCCTCGCGCTGTGCACGTTGCGTTCCAGCATGCGTCGCAGGATCGTGGTGTTATCACTCGGCGCGCCGCCGCCAGCGTTGTCGGGATCCGCCATGACCACCGGACTCCATGCCCGCGATCCTGTCAACGAAGGCGCGCATCAGCGGTCGCGTTGTGGCATAGCTGCCGATCTGACGGCAGTCGTACATCGAGGTTGTCGGCGCGATCTCCTTACGGATCGTGCGCAGCACCAGCGTCAACAAATCGTCAGCGCGCTCCACCACATCGGTATGGGGGAACACCTTATAGAGAACGATGAGGTCGGCGAGCCGCACGCGTTTGAGCGTAAGGTGGCAGTGGGGAATCAAGCCCGACGCCGATCACGCAGTGTGGGCCGACGATACCGCGAGCGCGTTCCAGCACATCGCCTCACATCGTCGTAACCGTGCCCGACCATAGCCGCCATGCAGGCCGAACAGCACCCCATCAAGCGCTCCGCCGCAGGCTCGCTGACGCGCGACGAACAGTGATGCGGTGCACATGCGCGGCGCGCCGCTCGGATGCTCGCCGGGGCGGAGGAACACGGATTCTTTATTGGCATCGAGGCTGGTCGGCAGCGGCGAGAAGGTATGGATTTCGGTGGCGATCGTGGCACTGAACAGGCGCATGATGAAATTCCCGGCGGGCTGCTGTCCCTGGCGATCCTATGCCGGCACAATTGTCGCCACGGCGCTAGAGTATGATGACCGAAGGAGGCTCTGAATCACGCGAAGAGACAATCAGCGTGATGACCGATGGCGAATCTCCGGAGCTCTGAAACGCGGAACCGCCGGCCATCGCCCTGCTCTATCGTCAGAACGCGCGCAGCCGGCCGCCGATGATTGCCGCCTGTCCGGACGACAGCGCCACTGGTGAAATCAGCACGACGCCTTCGTGCCGCCGGCCGAGCCCGACATGGATCGGCGGGTCGCTCGCCGCCAGATGCGCCGCAAGCGCGTCAGCATCTGCACATTGTACCTCCAGGTACTGGAATGGGCGTTTCGGAAATTCGGGCCGGCAGCCTGTCGCCCGCCGCCGCGAGGATCGATTGCAGTATACGGCGCCACTGTTCGCCACGCGATATATCATCGCCATCAAATCGTTCCAATGCCGTCAGAAGACCAATGATTTGTTCCTTGCCCACCTTCGATGACCGGCCGATGCCATGGTGCGGCACTCCGCGCAGCTGCGCCAGCGGCGCGAATTCCGGCGGGGCGCGCCAAAGCTCGGGAAACACATCCATGTCCAGCATTTGCATCAATGCCGAACCGACCAGATCGATGCGGCCGCATAGAATGCCGGACGCCTGAGGGCCGCCGATGGCCTTGCCGCCGCTGAACGCAACCAGATCAGCGCCCTGCTCCAGGAAGCGGCGCAGATTCACCACCGGCGGCAGCTGCGCCGCCGCATCGACCAACAGCGGCACACCGTGCTCGCGCGCGACGGTCGTCACCTCCGGCAAGGGCGGCAGCGACCGCGGATGCGCGAGATAGTAAATACCGGCAGTCCGCGGCGTCAGCGCCGCTTCGATCTCCCATGCGGCGGCGTCGCGTACGCCTGGGCCGCTGTACCGGTCGGGTACGCCGACTTCGACAATCTGCGCGCCGGCCACCAGCAGCGCGCGATCGTACATGTTCCGCTGGCTGCGCACGACGATGAATTCATTGCGCCCGTCCGGCACCAGCGGCAGCCGGTTCATGCGCGCTGGATCGAGGCCCGCCAGGCACGCCGCGGCACCGAGCAGGATGCCGGCGCGGAGGCGCCAGAGGTGACAATCCCGGCCTGGGCGCCGGTGATACGCGCAATGACCCGAGAAGCCGCCGCCTGCAGCTCGGTCATGTCGACGCACTCGGCAGAGGCGGCGACCATGGCTGCCGCCACCTCCGGATGCATATGCCCGCCGGACAGACGCGTGACGGTGCCACACGCGTTGATGATCGTGCGTACGCCGAACCGGGCGTAAACGCTCATGCCGCCATGCGCACCGGCTGGCGCACCAGATCGGCCGCCTTCTCTCCGATCATGATGGTAGCGGCGTTGGTATTCCCGGAGATCACCGTCGGCATGATCGAGGCATCGACCACGCGCAGGCCTGTCGACGCCATAGACGCGCAACTCAGGGTCGACGACCGCCATCGGATCTATGCCCATCTTGCACGTGCTGGTCGGATGAAAGACGGTATTACCGGTATTCCTGGCATGATCCAGCAACTGCTCGTCGGTGTTGACGGACGGGCCGGGCTGATACTCCTCGGACACGAAACGCTGCATCGGCCGGGTCGCGAGGACGCGACGGCCAATCTTCAGGCCATCCACGATGGCACGCCGGTCCGTCTCGGTGGCCAGGTAGTTCGGATGCATTGCCGGCGGGTCGGCGGGATTCGCCGATTTCAGCCTGATTTCGCCGCGGCTCTCCGGCCGAAGCTGATAGACGGTCAGCGCGAAGCCTGACCATGGGTGCAGGCCATCCTGCAGGCGGTCGGAACTGAACGGCGCGACAGAGATCTTCACGTCCGGCGTTGCCAACCCCTCGCGCGTACGAACGAACAGCGCGGCCGGGCCGGCGGCCATGGTCAGAGGTCCGGTTTTGAACAGGTAGTACTGCACGCCGACCTTCAGCTTCTTCAGGTTGCTCTGCATCACGTCGTTAACGGTGATCGGCGAACGACACTTCAGTTTGATCGGCGCCGAGTAGTGGTCCTGCAGCGACCGCCCCACGCCAGGCAGATCGATGCACCACCGGGATGCCGAATTGCGCGAGCTGCTCCTGCGGCCCGACACCGGACAGCAGCAGAAGCTGCGGCGAATTGACCGCGCCGCCGCACAGGATCACCTCGCGCCTGGCGCGCACGGTGCGCGGCTGCCCGTATTCCCGAAACGCCACCCCGACCGCCCGCTTGCCCTCGAACAGCACCTTTTCGGCGAGTGCGCCGGTGACCACGCGCAGGTTTGGGCGGTTGCGTGCCGGATGCAGATAGCCGACCGCGGTGGAACAGCGCCTGCCATTCCGGGTCGTCGTCTGGTGATAGCCGACGCCGTCCTGCCGCGCGCCGTTGAAGTCATCGTTGCGGGAATAGCCAAGCTGCATCGCACCTTCGATGAAGGCTTCGCAGATCGGGTGGTGCTCGGACGTGTCCGAGACGCAGAGCGGCCCGCCGGTGCTGTGGTACTCATCGGCACCGCGCGTCTGGTGCTGCGCGCGCTTGAAATACGGCAGCACGTCAGAGGAGGACCAGCCGGTGTTGCCCAAGCTGCCGCCACAGGTCGAAGTCCTCATGCTGGCCGCGGATGTACACCATGCCGTTAATCGAGGAGGAGCCGCCGAGAACCTTGCCGCGCGGCCAGAAGATGCTGCGACCATTCGCACCGGGATCCGGCTCGGCCTGGTAGCACCAGTTCACCGACGCATCGGCGAATGTCTTGCCGTAGCCCAGCGGGATGTGGATCCACCGATTGCGGTCCTCGCCCCCAGCCTCCAGCAGCACGACCTGGGTTGCCGGGTCCTCTGACAGTCGCGCTGCCATCGCACAGCCGGCGGAACCGGCGCCGACGATTACGAAATCGGCCTCGAGAGCCTCGGTCGCGAGCATGCACCCCTCCCACCTGTCCTTGTGCGGAAGCGTAGCGACGAAGCATCCCGCACGAAAGCCGTGCTCCTGGGCAGCCGCCACTCCGGGTGTGCTGTGAAATGCTTCACCGAAGCGCTTCAGCGCGTTCGGGCCGCCCACTCGGCATGTCTCCGTCGTGTCAGCAAACCGCTGAAGCGAATGGAGCAGGCCATGAAAAAGACCCTCATCACCACCGCCCTGGGCCTGGGCCTGGTACTGGGTTTCGGCCTGTTCAGCGCGCCGAGTTTCGCCGGCGGCTATGTCGTGAACGGCCACGCGGCATCGCCGGCCGAGGCGCAGGCTCTTGCTGCCAACGGCGTCCGCCAGGGCAACTGGGTGGTCAACGGATATGGCATCGCACCAGCCGACCATGCCTCGTTCGAGACCCGGGCGACTGCCGAAACCGTGCCCAGCGGCAAGAAGTGCTACTACGTCCTGGACGTGCTGCTCTGCGATTAAACTAATAGCGCCTGGTGCACACCTAGCTCACGGTGAAAGCACTATAATACGGCAGCGGCGGGGCGGACATCACCCCGCCGCACGCATCTCGGGCTCGGTGCGGAACGCTGGCATCATCTCCTTGGCGAACCGCCGCAAGTTCTCACGCGAGGTGCCGCCGCCGTTCAGCAGGATGTACTCCATCCCCATGCCACGCAGAGTCTCCATCTTCCGTGCGATCTCGTCCGGGCTGCCATAAAGCGCGCTCTCCTCGCTTGCGGCGCGGGTATCGGAGAACGCCATGATGCTGGCGGTGTTGTTACCGTCCGGCCGCTGCGAAATCGCATGCAGACGCCGCTGGGCGGCGATGCGGCGTTCCAGCGCCGCCTCCTTTTCGGCATCGTTGCGCGCGACGTAGAACGCGCGGGCCACGCCGACCTGGGCGGGATCGAACGCAAACCCATTCTCTCGCATCGCGTCACGGTAAATGCCGAAGCGCCGGCCGGTCTCCTCCAGCGAGGCGAACTGATCAAGCAGCAAATTGTGCCCCCGGCGCGCCACCCGGCGGATCGACTCCGGGATGGCCGGCCCCTTGCCAGAAGGGCGGGTGCGGCCGCTGGATTGTCGGCGGCTCGACGATGATGTCGTCGAACTGCCAGTACTTGCCCTGGAAGCTGAAGCGCTCGTTCGACGTCCAAGCCTTGGTGATGATGTCGATCGCTTCCTCGAAGCGAGGTTCCGCCTCCTCCATCGGAATGCGGAAGCCGACGAACTCGTTGTGGCGATAACCCTTGCCGATACCAAAATCCAGCCGCCCGCCGGACAGCAGATCGACCGTCGCCGCCTGCTCGGCCAGCAACACCGGATTGTGCCACGGCAGCACGATCACGGCAGTGCCAAGCCGCAGCGTGCGGGTGCGGGCGCCGATCCAGGTCAGCAGGTTGAGCGTCGCCGAGACCTGGCCGAAGCCGGTGAAGTGATGTTCGACGATGAACGCGCTCTGATAGCCGAGTGCTTCGGCTTCGATGACGTATTCGATGTAGTCCCTGAACCCCGCCGCGCTGTCCACATCGGGGCCGCCACGCTGCGCCTGCGCTGCGCCGAACAGTCCGAACTGCATCGCGTCCTCCTAACCGCCAATTTGCCGCAACCAGGCGCAGCATTCGCGCATGGCGCCACCCGCCTTGTCCACGCGACCGACCCAGAACAGGAAACCGTGATTCATGCCATTCCATCGTGACATGGTCGTACGGGCGTGCCCGCGGCGCGCAGCTTCTCGGCATACGCTTCGCCCTCGTCGCGCAGCGGGTCGTACTCGGCGGTCAGCACCAGCGCAGGCGGCAGCCCGCTCAAGATCCGGCGCACGCAGCGGTGACACGTAGGGGTCGTTCGCTTGCGTTGCATCGGTCAGATAGTGATCCCAGAACCAGATCATCGTGTCGCGGGTCAGGCCATACCCTTCGGCGTTCTCGCGATAGGATGGCGTTCCAGGCGTGTGATAGTCGGTCACAGGATAGATCAGCAACTGCCCCGTCAGACGCGGGCCGCCCTGGTCGCGCAGCAGCAGCGCGGTCGCGGCGGCCAGATTCCCACCGGCGCTGTCGCCGCCCACCATCAGCCGCCCGGCATCGCCCTCCAGCTCGGCGGCATGATCGGCGATCCAGCGCGTGGCGAACGCGCAGTCGTTCAGTCCGGCGGGATATTTGTGCTCGGGCGCAAGACGATAATCCACGGACACGACAACGCAGCCGGCGCCGGAGCACAGATTGCGGCACATGCCATCATGCGTATCCAGACTGCACAGCACGAAGCCGCTGCCATGAAAGAACGCCAGGAGCGGAAACGGCCCATTGCCCGACGGCCGGTAGATCCGCAGGCGCAGGTCTCCGCCTGGTCCCGGGATGACCCGCTCTCTGCACAGCATCGACCGCCGCGGGCTCGGCCATGAGACCGATGCGACGCCTCGTACTGCGCCCGGGCCTGCGCAACCGACAGCGTATTGGTCGCCGGAACACCGGCGCCAAGCTCCAGCAAGGCCTGGATTTGCGGGTCAACCGGCATGTTGACTGTCCTTCAGCACTGTCGTGGCACCACAGTTCTGGTTGCCATCGGAAAGTGCGTGACCGGCCCGGTGAACGGCGGGAAACGACCGAACGCGGCGCGCATCTCATGCCGCACCGGCGAATTCAGCGCCACGGTCAACGCGGCCCGGCTGTCGAACACCACCTTGTTTCGCTGCATGTGTGCCACGCGAGGGCACGGCAGGCCGCCGCACCAGTCTATACAGGTGTATACCTCGATCTGCCGGATATCCGGAAATCGCGCCATGACCGGCGGATGGTCGTCGAGGTAGTGCGCGAGCCAGGTCGGCAGGTCATCGGCGACGCCTTCATAGGCGACGAGATAGGTGCACGGCAGCTCGCCGGGTGGGGTGCGGAACACCGGGTCAGGCTACCGGAGACCGCCGCACCAGCATTGCCTGCTGCGTCGCACCCGCCAGGTTCAGAGCACGCAGCCGCTGCAGGTGTCCGTCCGATCGCAGCGCCGCCTCCAGCGTGGCGATATTATCGGAAGTAGAGCTGCAGCACCAGTCGCGGCGGCGGTCCGTCATGGAGATATGGATCGTGCGTGCTCGATGGCGTGAGGATCAGACCTTGCCGCAGCGCTGGTGTCGCGACAACGCATCTGTCGGCCACCCAGGCATCTCTGCAACGGGAAACTGACCAAACCAGCACACGGTCATGCTATCATTCCCTGCGTCAGCCTTACCGGCAAACCCGCTTCGCCCAGGCCTGACCCACCCCTCATCCAGCCATCAAACAAGACGGGGATGGCCCGTCCCCATGACAGAATGGCCACAGCACTCGATCGTCCAGCAATACGACCGAACCTCCATCCTCGGAACAATCCGGCAACTGCGGCCGGGGCATAGCCGGGCGCAACACGCACATCCACGACCGCGACTGCGCCATCCGCCACTGCCTCGATCGCCGCCGTGAAGTGTATCGGCCAAAGCAGCGGCTTCGGTGACGGGCCCGAACCCAAGCGCACCCTGCGCGCGGGCGAGTTGCGCCAGGTCGATCTCCGGATCGCCGATCCGCTGGCCGATCCAGCGATTCTCGATCGGCCGGCTCCGCACGCGCGCCACACGCTCCTGGTGCAGTTCATCATTGAAGAAGGAGCGGTTGTTGGCGACCACCATCAGCAGGGGAATGTTGTAGTGCACCGCCGTCCACAGCGAGGTCGCGCCCATCAGGAAATCGCCATCGCCGCAGACCGCAACGGGCAGCCGACCGGCGCCGCGCAACGCCAGCGCGGCACCGACCGCAATGCCCGGGCCGCCGCCAATCTCCACCGCCACCATCGGATCCAATGTAATCCAGTGGATGCCGGAACGGCCACAATCGCCGCATTCCATGACAACGAGACATGCAACAACGACGCAGCGCGTGTGCCGATCGCCTGGCGCAGCGCATTGGTCAGCATCGCAACGCTGATCGGACCAGGCTCGATCGCCGGAGCCGGCCGCTGCACCGCGTCCATCGGCGCACCGCGCGGCAACTCGCGAAGCAGCGCAGCGACCGCGGTGTCCGCATCAGCGGCGATGAACAGATCGGCCGGCGGCAACGCCTGATGGTCCATGCTCCAGCCGTTGTGAAGCTGGTGGTCGAGCGTGACATTGATCACTTTCGCCGCCGGAGCCACGGTGCCGCACGCCGCCTTCAGCGTTCCGCCGAGATCGACCCAATCGAGGCTCAGCACGACATCGGCAGCCGCAATCGCCTGCGCCGCTTCCTGCACCGGAAACGTCGCCGGGGCGCCGACATGCAGCGGATGCTCGGTCGGGAACACCGCGCCGATCTTCAGATCGGTCACGACCTGCGCCCGCAAGGCTTCGGCCAATGCGACGCGATCGGCCCACGCCTGCTGGTCCCGTGAGCCGCGGCCCATCAGGATCACGGGATGCTGCGCTGCACGCAGCATCGTGGCGGCCTGGCTTGCCTGCACCGACGAAACGGCCACCGCAACGTCGGGCGTGAAACGCGCGGCGGCGAGAGGGGCGAGCGGCTCGCTGAGCGGTGCCTCCTGCATCCCGGCGTCCAGGTTCACGTACACCGGTCCCTTCGGCGCCGACCGCGCCATCCAATAGGCGCGCAACAACGCTTCGCGTGCCGCCTCGGGCGAGGCCGGCTGGTCATCCCACTTGGTGTAACCCCGGAGCAGCGCACCCTGGTCGCGCGCGGTGTGGATCCAGTCGATCCATGGCCGCCGCTTCGGCGCGTCCACCGGACCGGTGGCGCCAAGCAGCAGCACCGGCATCCGATCGCACCAGGCATTGAACACGGCCATCGTCGCGTGCATCAGCCCGACGTTCGAATGCACGGCGGCAGCCATCGGTTTGCCGGTGACTTTCGCGTAGCCATGGGCAATCGCGACAGCGTGTTCCTCGTGCAGACACAGCAACATCTGTGGCTGCACATTGCCCAGGTGGTTAACCAGACTGTCGTGCAGCCCGCGATAGCTGGCCCCCGGATTGAGCGCGACGTAGGGAATCTGCAATGCCCGCAACGTATCCGCCACCACGTCGCTGCCGAACAGCGCATTGCCCGACGGCAACGGAACCGGTCGCTCTATGGGCGTGCCCGAGCGATCGGCGAGATGATCCTGATCCACCGCGGCAACTCGCAGCAATGTTATGGGGCAAAGTTAATGTGGTGCTCAGCGCATTGTCCATATAGCCTAGGGTCAGCAGCACATCGAAAGGAATGGCCCAATGCCCTTCGATGCTTTAGTCGCTGTAACGCGACAGAGAGCAATATCCGAAACCCTTGAAGACCATGGTCTGACGCCTGTGCCCTGGGAGACACTGGCCGAGCACAAGATCGCACAGCAGCGACGCTATGGCCCGAGCTTCTGGTATCGCAACCAAACCATCCTTTCGATCCTGCTGGTCGTTGCCAGTCCGATGGCAGGCGCGGTTGCCGGCGCAAGCGGCGGTTTCAGCGCACATTCGGGTGTGCTGGCAATCACCGGCAGCTTCGTCTGGATGTGCATGGTCGCGCTCATCACCGGCACTGGCCTGATCAAGCTGCGTGCAGGCTCCCACTGGGAGGAGCGCCAGGTCCCGATCGGCTACCTCGCCGACGGCAATGTTCCCGAGCCGATCGCGCGCGTCACCCGCCTGTTGCATGACGAGGTGCCTGGCGCGAGGCTGATCCTTGGTGAACTGAAGCGAGAACAGACGGTACTCGACCCCTATATCCTGATCGAACAGGGTGGCGAGTGTGTCTGCCTGGGCATCTGGGACAACGGCCGCATGGTCGCCTGCGCAAGCTGAGCGGTTCCGCGGTCGTCAGTCTGCCTTCTCACGGCATCCACGTTTTTCCCTTGATCAATTCAAGGGAAGACGTGGATTTCGTACTTAAGGTAAGCGCATCCTTCAGCGCTCACCCCGCTCTATGCCGGGATACGCACAGGCATCGACCGGATGCCGTGGATGAAATTTGAATACACCCGCTGGGGCTCATCCATCACCTCGATCACCGGATAGCGCGGCAGCAACTCCTCCCACAGGATCCGTAGCTGCAGTTCAGCCAGCCGGTTGCCGACGCAGCGATGCACGCCGAAGCCGAACGACAGGTGCTGGCGTGGCCGGGCACGGTCGATGATGAACCGGTCAGGCTCCTCGATCGCATCCGGATCGCGATTGCCGGAGACGTACCACAGCACCACTTTGTCGCCCTTGCGGATCTGACGACCGTCCACTTCGGCATCCTGCATCGCGGTCCGCCGCATGTGGATCACCGGCGTGACATAACGGATGATCTCCGACACCATCCCCGGAATCAGCGGCGGGTCTTCCCGCAGCTTGCGGTACTCATCGGGATGATGGTGCAGCGCCCATAGTCCGCCACTCATTGAATTCCGCGTGGTGTCGTTGCCGCCGACAATCAGCAGCGCCAGCGTCCCCATCCATTCCTGCAGCGGCATCTCCCGCGTCGCCGTGCCATGCGCCAGCATCGACAACAGGTCGAATTTTGGCGGCCCCTTCTGTCGTTCATTGAACAGGTCCGCCATGACCTGGGCCATGATTTTCATTTCGGCGAAGCGCTCCTGCTCGGAATGCACCGGCGCGTCCGGCGCGCTCACATTGCAGATCGCGACATCGGACCAGTAGGTCAGCTTGCGCCGTTCTTCCCACGGAAAGTCGAACAGTGTCGCCAGCATCATCGTGGTGAGTTCGACGGAAACGCAGTCCACCCAGTCGAACACCTCGCCTCGCGGCAGTCGGTCCAGCACGCGTTGCGTGCGTTCGCGGATCAGCGGCTCCATGTTCGCCAGATTGCCAGGCGCCACGATCGGACTGACCACCTTCCGCTGCTCGTCATGCCTAGGCGGATCCATGCGGATGAAGCTGGGTCGCTCCATGCCCTTCGGCTGTTCCTCGATCTGGATGCCGCCGAGTTCGGATGCCGAGGAATAGGTGCCGTGGTTCACCTCGACATGCATGATGTCCTTGTACTTGCTGAGCGCCCAGTACGGCCCGTAGCGGCTGTCAGGACACCAGTGCACGGGGTCCTCGCGCCGGAGCCGTTCGAAATACGCATACCAAGTGTCATCCTGGTAAAGCTGCGGGATCGCTGACGTCGATCTGTTCCAGCGGGATGGTCCAGGCATTCGTGGCAGGGTCGCCCTGGGTCGCCGCTAAGCGACGCCGGGGGGCGGGGGCGTTAACGGGCGCGTTCATGGCCGTGCTCCACTTTTGGGATCAGTGCTGTCCTTCCGGCATGCGGACTACAAGTCCGTCGAGGTCTTCGCGCATCTTGATCTGGCAGGAGAGGCGCGAGTCAGGCTGCGCCACCGCGGCAAAGCTCAGCATGCTGGCTTCCTGCGATCCGGGTTCCGGCAGGCCCACCTTTTCCAGCTGCGCTGCGTCAACGTAGACGTGGCAGGTGGCGCAGGCACACTCGCCCCCGCAGTCCGCATCAATGCCGGGGATGTTGTTGTCAACCGCACCGCGCATCACCGAGGTGCCGACGGGCACGTCCACCGCATGCGGTGTGCCGTCATGTTCGATGTAGGTCACCTTGGGCATGTTCTTCCCCTCACTGGTCAGCCGGCCAGTTCGCGGATCGAGCATGACACGTCTGCCAGCCTGGACGCCACCACCCGCTTGCGACGTGCGATCATCATGCGCCCGGCCATGAACTCCGCCGGCGCGTTCACCGCCTCGACGGCCTGCACCGTGCCGTCTTCCGCCAGATGAAAGGCGGCGAACACGCCGGACGCCGGGTCGCCACGCACGACCGTTGCGACCACGTCGAACGGCAGCCCGGCAATCTGCAGTCGCACCTCGGTACTGGTCGGACCAGAACCATGGCACCTCCGGTGCCGGCGGCGCCCGGCCGCACAGGTCGGCGGCCGCCTGCTTCGCCTGCTCCAGCGCATTCGGCACACTCTCCAGCCGGCAGGTCCTCTGGTAGAGCGGCACCGGCCGCTGCGTGCAGTCGCCGATCGCATGGATCGTCGGGTCCGCTGTTCGCGCAGCAAGATCGACGTGAATGCCGTTGTCGCAGGCGAGGCCGGCTGCCTGGGCGAGCGCCTGGTTTGGTGCCGCGCCGATCCCGACCAACACGGCATCGCAGTCAATCACCTCGCCATCGGACAGGCGCACGCCCGCAACGCGGTCTCCGTCGCCCTCGAACGCCTCCACCGTCGCATTGGTGATGATGCGGACACCAGCGCTCGCATGACGCCGCTGGAAGAAATCGGACAGCGGCGCCGAGGCCACGCGGGGCAACACCCATGCCTCACGTTCGATCACTACCACCTTCGCCCCATTCGAGCGCGCCGAGGCGGCCACTTCCAACCCGATATAGCCGGCCCCAATAATGGCAACGCGTGCGCCGGTGTGCAGCAAGGGCCGCAGCCGGTCCGCATCAGCCAGTGTGCGCAGGGCAGCGACGCCACCGAGCCGATGCCCTGCCACGGGAAGCGCGCGTGCATGGCAACCGGTGGCGAGAATTAGGTGGTCGTACCCGACGCGCTCGCCATCCGAAAGCACAACGCAACCACCTGCCCGATCGATGGCGGTCACCTCGCAACCGAGCCGCAGATCAATAAGGCTGCCAGGATAGAATGCCGCCGGCCGCAGCAGCAGATCGGCAAGTTGCTGCTCGCCCTTCAGCCAAGCCTTTGACAGCGGCGGCCTTTGATAAGGCACCACCTGCTCGGCGCCGATCAGGACGATCGGTCCCTGCCAGCCATACTGCCGCAACAGCGCTGCGGCCGAGCCACCCGCATGGCCGGCGCCGACGATCACCACCCGTCTCGACGTCTTGCTCATATTGGTGCTGTCATGCCAATGCGGTTCGCGGTCAGTCCATCTCCTGCTCGATCGCCTCGATATCGGCATCGCTGAAGCCGAAATGGTGCGCGACTTCGTGCACCAGCACATTTTGCACCAGGCGATAGAGATCCTCGCCGGTCTCGATCCATTCCAGCAGGATCGGTTGCCGGTAAAGCACGATCAGGTCAGGCTGCGGCGCCACATCGCTCAGGCTGCGCTCGGTCAGCGGAATGCCGCGATAAAGCCCGGTCAGATCCCACGCTGAACTCGATGCCGAGATCGTCCAACGTTTCGTCATCCGCCATCTCCTCGACCGAAATGCCGACGCCGCGTACATGCTCCGCCAGTCGCGCCGGGATCGCCGCCAAGGCCTTCTCGGCAAGCGCGGCGATGTCATCGGCAGTCGGTGGCCTCATGTGGAGACCTGCTCCAGCACCGCGTGCGACTGCTTGATGCCATAACCCCAGATCAACGCGGCCGGCAGCAGCGCACCAGGCAGGACGATCCACAGGATCCAGCCCAGATGGTTAGGGCCGAATACATAGAGTGGTCCGAGCAGCGTCACACCGCCCCACGCGCCGAGATGGCCCAGCCCGTCGGTCCAGGCAAATGCCATGGCACGAATACGCGTCGGATAAGCCACTGCCGTGTAGTTGTACAGATTGAACAGGAACAAGCCGGTGCCGATGCGGCTGATGACGTAGGCGACCGCGATGACCCACAAATTGGGCACCGCCCAGGCCACCACCCAGGACGCCGCGAACAGTGTTGCCATCGAGGCGATCACATCGCGCCGTTCCACCGATTCGCTGATGCGTGCATTGACCTGGAGCGCCACAAACAGCACCCCGTACGCTACCGCGAGAGTAAGAAACACGAACGTTGCGGAGCCACCGTGGTCCGCCATGTACACCGTAAAAAACGCCCCGACGCCGTAAATGAGGCCGGCGTAACCGAGCATCCAGCAGGCGATCAGCAGGCAGGTGCGACCGCGGTACAGCGGGTTGGTGAACAGCTCCTTCCAGGCTCCCGGTCCCGCCATCACAACGGGGTTGTCGGCGCTGCGAGGTTCCGCCAATGGTCTCGGGTCGCGGCGTTGGACAGCGCGCTCGTATTTCTCCATCGCACGCTCGGCTTCCTCATGCCGGCCGTGCGTCTCGAGCCAGCGCGGCGATTCCGGTAGCTTGAAATATAGCCAGGGCAGCAGCACGACGATCTCGACAATCGCACTGATCCACAGGAACGCCTGCCAGTGGCTCGGGATCATGAAGGAGGCCACAATGAACACACCGGCCGCGACGACGGCGGTGAAGCCTTGCGAGGCAAGCAGCACCTTGTTGCGTATCTTGGTGGAGGTCATTTCGGACAGGTACACCGAGTGAGTTGCGACGATGCCGCCGACGCCCAGTGTGCTGAGCACGGAGAGCACCACCATGCCCCAGAAATTGGTGACATAGGCGAACGGCCAGATGCAGAACCCACCGAGCAAGGTCGCGAGCAGGATGGCAGGCCGTCGTCCGTATCGGTCGGCGACCCAGCTCATCAAATAGGCTCCGAGCAGGATACCGGCGCCGACCTGAAGCGCTTGGATCACGGCGTACTGATACACATCGATGATGTGGTTGGGTCGCCAGACGAATGGATAAAGCCGAGCACCGATGCCGTCGGTATCGAAGATGATGAAGCCCCAGGTTACCTCGACCAGGATAGCAAGATGCCATTGCACGCGGGTCAGCGGCAGCCGATCGATGCGGGCCGCGATGTGGCCATGAATCGTGCTGCTTGACATGGTATCTGCCGACATCGCGTTCTCCCTTATGCCGGTGCTTTGCTCCCAGCTTGCCCGGCATGCTGACGTTGGCGAACGGCGGCTGTCAACAGAATCGCCCACCGCAATCGACCTGTGCGGCGGGTGCCGTGATTGCTGGCGCTTGCGCTATCGAGAGACCCCACAGTATCGTTTCGCTGCGTCGCGCACTCGCGCGATAGCGCGTCAAGCGAATGCGTTCGGGGGAGATGCAGATCGATGAAGAACGTTTGGCGAGGGTTGTGGCGATTGCCGCTCCTGGTCGGAGCGGGCGCTCTGTTTACTTACGGCGCTCGGGCCACAGCGCCCGATGGCTCGGGCCACGAGGCTGACCCGAACAGTGCTGCGAGGCCTCGCGGAGGCGAGGTCCTGCTGAAGCTCGAGAACGACAATATCTATTTTTCGCAGGACGCCGGTCGGACATACCAGGAACTGGAACTGGCGCCGACGCCGGAGGCGAAACGCCTAAAGCGGCTGGTTGGACAAGGAGCGGCCTTCACTGGGGATGATGGAGTGAAGGTGAGTCCGACACTGGTCGCGGACGGTGCCGGCGGCTTGCAATGGTCGCGCCCGAAACCGGCGAGAGCGACCAACAGTTTCGACGGAGCCCAGCAAGTCACCGCGCCAGCCAGATCAGCGAGCACCGAGAAGGCGCGCCCACCTGCTGCACCGACGGCAACTGAGAAGCAGGCAAAACCTGAGTAGCTTGGACCGCGTCACGCGCGGGCGGTACGACCCATTGAGAGACCGCTCCCCCGGTCTCGCAGCCGCCGACGTTGCCGCCTTGGAGCGAGCCCTGCACCAGCCGGCGCCGAAGACGTTCCGCGACGGAACGCATCGTTCAGAGGCACCCGCCGATACCATCACGCGAGTGCAGGCGCACGCTCACCGCATGGGCATTACCCGTCTCGGCAATATCACCGGCCTCGATCATATCGGCATCCCGGTCGCGATCGCCGTGCGGCCGAAGTCGCGGTCAATCTCGGTGTTCCAGGGCAAGGGCCTCGGCTTGCAGCAGGCTTATGCCTCGGCACTGATGGAGGCCGCGGAGTTCTACCACGCCGAGGACCTCGACAGCCGCTTTCTGCTGACTTCCTACAAGAAGTTGGCCAGGACCGCGGTCTTGGTCGATCCGGCGGATCTGTGCGGCAACGGGCGGCCCTTCGATCGAAGCCGGCCCATAGAGTGGATCGAAGGCTACGACCTGCTGCAGCACGAACTTTGCTGGGTGCCCGCGGAGATCGTGCACACCGACATGGCTCACGCGCAGACGCACGACAGCGGCTGCTTTCTGCGTGGCAGCAATGGACTGGCCTCCGGCAACAACCTTGCCGAAGCCCTGAGCGCGGCGATCTGCGAGGTGGTGGAGCGCGATGCCGTCGCCCTATGGAGCGCACGGGATCTGCGCGATCGTGCCGCTCGCCATCTCAATCCGAAGTCCATCGATAACGCGGCGGCACGTGATCTGCTGGCGCGCTACGCGCGTGCTGGCATCGGCGTGCGGATCTGGAACGTTACCTCGGACGTCGGCATGCCAACATTCGTCTGTCATATCCGCGAGGACTCGGACGATCCAAATCTGGGTATGCGCCGGTTTCATGGCGCAGGCTGTCATCCGGATCGGGGCATCGCACTGATCCGTGCGTTGACCGAAGCGGCGCAGACCCGCCTGGCCTATATCAACGGTGCTCGCGATGACCTTCCGTTCGAGCACTATTCCGCCCCGGACAATGCGGAAACGGCAGAGGCGCTGCTTGATGCGTTGGAGGCTGCACGCGCACCTTCGGAGTTTGCCGATCTGCCACACTACGACGCCGCCGATGTGGGGGAGGATGTTCGCTGGGAACTGCACCGGCTAAGCTCGATCGGCATCAAGCGCGTCGTTGCGGTGGACCTCACGCGGGAAGAGCTGGGTATTCCCGTTGTCCGGGTCGTCATCCCTGGATTGGAAGGCGATAACCGGAACCCTGAATACGTGCCCGGCAGGCGATCACAGCCGCTGCATGCGCGCGTTGGCAAATGGTGCTGGCGGCGGACGCGATACATCGCCGGTGCACCTCCTACCGTGTCCGCTCCGTCAGCAGACGAGCTGGCAGCGCCCGTGATCGCAAGGTTCGGTAACCCGGTTGCCGTGATCTTCGCCGGCCCCTCGCTGCCGCCGTCCGCGCGTCCCGACGATCCACGTCTGGTCTGGCGGCCGCCGGCGCGGTCGGGCGATGTGTATCGCGCCGCACTGGAGCGACCTGCGGCGATCGGCCTGATCGACGGCTATTTCGATGCGGTCCCGAGTGTTCGCCACAAGGAGATTCTCTGGGCGATAGAACAGAGGATCCGTGTCTATGGTGCCGCAAGCATGGGCGCCTTGCGCGCCACCGAGCTTACCCCGTTCGGCATGATCGGCGTGGGGCGCGTATTCACAATGTACTGCGATGGCACGCTGGCCGATGACGATGAGGTGGCCGTAGCGCACGGACCGGAGGACGCCGGTTACCTCCAGACGACCGAGTCCATGGTGAACGTTCGTGCAACGATGCAAGCCGCTATGCGCGCCGGCATTATAGGTGCTGACCTGGCCAGGCACATAACGGATTCAGCAAAGGCGCTGCACTACAGCGTCCGCACCCTTCCGGCGATTCTCAGCCGCGCGGCAGAGAGCGGTGCTGTGCAGCAGCCGCTTGCTGTGCTGCATGACCGACTTCGTGGTGTGCGCGAGGATCAAAAGCGGCTGGACGCGCATCGGATGGTTGATGAAATAAGGGACATGCTAGTACCGGCATCAGTGACGTGCGAGTCAGCCCACGTGTCATTGCGAGCGAAGCAAAGCAATCTAGCGCCAGCGCTCCTGACCCGAGAGTGCTTCGTCCCGCCACGCTTCGCTCGCGATCCTCGCAATGGATAGCGTGCCGCGCTTCAGTGTTCCGGGGACTGGACGGCAAGGCCGAATAGAACGATAGCCTAAAATCGTTGCGGGAGGGAACATGAGAATCGTCACAGCATTCTTGATCGGGGGCGCTGCAGTCTGCGCCAGTTGCGCCCCAACGGTGAAAACGCCACCCGTGGCACAATCGATCCCGGCGTGCATCACGGCCAAATTCTATGCACGACCAGCATCGTTTGATCCAGCCAAGAGCATCCCGCCCAGCACCGCCGACATTACCGACATAAACGATAAGAAGGTAACCGACCAGCTCGCCGCGGCGCTCAACCTTGCGGACCCCAGGTTTATACATCGCGTATGCAACGACGTTGCGTATATCCTTGTGGATACGAGTGATCCGGACGGCACGTTCGCTGGCGCATACGCATTCTGGCAGACTAAGGCGCAGGCAAATCGGCCGGTCCGGTTCATCAGCATTCCACTAGGCGTGTTCAACAACCCGCCAACATACTCACGTTACGAGCAGGAATTGCTGAATACGTTGATTGGCTCCAACGACGTGATCACAGCCACAACACCGCCGGAATTGAGTTCGAATGACACGGCCGCCGCAGCCCTCCTGGCCATGATCGCTCACGAGGAGGGGCATATTATCTGGCAGCGGCACCTGAGGCCGAACGCCGATTACCACAAAAATTGTCCCGCCGATCAGATCAATTACAATGCTTATAGCTGGTCAAGCCTGGGGAGCGTGCCAGCATACCACGAGTTCAATACTCCTGTGGGCGCCAAGCACAATAACGATGATCCGGACCCAACTGTTATTAGAAGGGCTGCTGCTGCCGGGCGCGCAACCCGCGCACGGAGTGCGCAGCTTGTAAGCCAAGTGTATACCAATACGAACTTCGCTAGCTTGTTTGCCGCGCTTGCCCCTGATGAGGATGCGGCGGAGGCGTACAAGTATCACGTACTGCGCAAGATTCCGTCCGGCATCGGACTGAACCTGCAAGGCCCGGGGACCGGATCGCCGATTCCTGCTCTGCGGCACCTGGACGCGGGCAAGAATGCCGCGAAGGAAAGGTGTCTAGCCGCTGACGAACTCGATGACAGCTAGAGCGTGACGACCGCAGGCCGGGATCGCCGGAGACCTGAGTCACACCCCGAATGCTGGCCTCGCTCGCGCCGTCAGCTTAAGAAGGTAGCCGACCGCCTTGGGAAACCCGGATGGAGGAGTGGCTCAGATCGATCGGGCTGGGACATTGCGTCCCAGCTTTCCTTGATAACCGCATCACCCTCGATCAGCTCCCAAAGCTGACCGACGCGGACCTGCGCGAACTCGGTCTGACTATCGGCGAGCGGCTCAGGTTCCGCACAGCCGTCGCAGAACTCGCGCCCAGGCCAGCCCAGGAAACCGGCGCAATCCAGCCTGCCGGCACGTAACCGCCGAACGCCGGCCACTCACCATCATGTTCGTTGACCTGATCAACTCCTCCAGCATCGGCAACCAGCTCGATCCCGAAGATCTGGTCGAAGTGTATCGGATCTACCGCGAATTCTGCGGCAAGGCGATCAGCGCCGCGGGCGGACACGTTGCCCGCTTCGTCGGCGACGGCATTCTTGCCTACTTCGGCTTCCCGATGGCACGCGAGAACGATCCAGAGCGTGCCGCGCGCGCCGCACTGGACATCGTGCGGGGAATTGGCGCGGCCGTCACGCCAGCGAGCGACCCCCTGCATGTCAGGATCGGCATCGCGACGGGCCGGGTGCTGGTCAGCCCCTTGTTCTCCGGCGGACTGTCCTTCCAGGACGTGGCGGTCGGCTCAATTCCCAACCTGGCCGCGCGGCTGCAAGCGCTCGCTGGGCCGGACGGCATCGTCGTCTCGCAGCAGACGTATGACCGCATACGAGCCAGGTTCACCTGCGAGGCTTTGGGTGACGTTGCACTCGCCGGCTTCGAGGGCTTCCACCATCCATGGCGCGTGCTTGGCGAACGGTCACAGCAACCGACTCTCGCCGAGGCACAAGCGGTCTGGAGCAGCGCTTTTCAAGGCAGGCGCGGCGAGCTGCAGGTGCTGCGCGCGCAGTGGGCCCGCGCCGAGAGCGCCGATGGAAATGTCGTCCTGATCATCGGCGAGGCCGGCATTGGCAAGTCCCGGCTGATCGATCAATTTCTCACATTCTACTTGCCGGAACGCGCCAAGGTGGCACGCCTCGCTGCCTCTGCTCTCGACGAGAACTCGCCGTACTTCCCGTTCGTGGATTACATCCGCGCCAGTTCCGGCATCGAGCCCACCGAGGCTCCCGATGACGCGCTCAGGAAGATCGCTACGATCTATAATGGGGCGCCGGAACGCAGGGTCCGGCTGCCGGTCCTGTCCAGCCTACTAGGCATTTCCTCCGATGCCCCCGAAATCGCGGACCTGACGCCTCAGCAGCTGCGCGACAAGACCGTGACCGTGCTCAGCGAGCTGCTGCTGGACCTGGCCGCCGAGGGGCCGCTCTGTCTGGTGTTCGAGGATCTGCACTGGCTTGACCCGACGTCGCAGGACCTGCTCGAGCTGCTGGCGCAGCGGGTGCGCGGAGAACGCATCCTGCTGCTGCTCAGCGCCCGCACGGAGTTTTCGGCGCCCTGGGTGGAAACGGCCGATGCGATCGTGCTTCGGCTGCAGCCGCTCAGTCCGGAGCATGCCAGCGGGCTGCTGCAGAGCCTGTTCGGCGAAACGCCGGTGCCGCCACATCTGGCACGCCGCGTCGCGGCCCATACGGATGGCGTTCCGCTGTTCATCGAAGGCGTCGCACGGACCTTGCTGGAACAGAAGAACCGTGCCGGCTCCATCGCCAGGCTGACGGACGAGGCTGAGTTGCTCATCCCGACATCGCTCGACGAGGCGCTTGTGGCGCGGCTCGACCAGGCCGGTCCGGCCAAGGCTGTCGCCCAGGCCGCATCGGTGTTCGGCCGATCGGTGCGGCGCCAGCTGCTCGCTGCGGTTTGCGGGCTGCCACAGGATCAGCTGCTGCAGCACCTGCTGGCGCTGGTGGATGCGGGCATCCTCGACTGGGAGGCCCGCGGCGAACGGGAGGCCTATCGCTTTCACCACGCCCTGCTGCGCGATGCCGCCTACGCCAGCCTGGTGCGCAATCAGCGGCGGGAATTGCACGTCCGCGCCGCGCGCGCACTGGCCGAACTGGATCCGACCGAAGCGGCCGCGTATCCGGAAATGCTCGCCCAGCACTTGTCGGAAGGCGGCCTGGTCGAGGAGGCCATCCCCCATTGGCTCGAAGCCGCGCGCCGCAGCCTCGCGCGTTCCGCGCTGAACGAGGCGACCCGCATTCTCCGCCGCGCGCTGAATTTGCTCGAGCGGCTCCCGGCTACTCCGGGAAATCTCGGCTTGCGCCTACAGGTGAGCACGCTGCTCGGGCCCGCCCTGAGTGGCCTCACCGGCCCCGATTCGGCGGAGACGCGCGAGCACTACACCAAGGCGCTCGAGCTGTGCCGGCAACTGCCGGAGGATCCGTCGCATTTCCCCATTTACTGGGCTTGGTGGCGTCTTGAGCCGTTCAACATGGAGCGGGCGGCTGCTCTGCTGCATCGCGCGGTCACCCGCAACGATCCGGAACTGTTGCTGCAGGCGCATCACGGCAACTGGGCATGCCGGCTGAATACCGGCTCGTTCGAGCGATGCTGCGAACACGTCGAAACTGGCCTGAGGATCTATCACCAGGGCGACTATCGGCATCTCGCGCGCAGCT
The DNA here is from genome assembly GCA_963758595.1 of uncultured Alphaproteobacteria bacterium. Taxonomy (GTDB): domain Bacteria; phylum Pseudomonadota; class Alphaproteobacteria; order Acetobacterales; family Acetobacteraceae; genus JAMXLO01. Next base: position 705,116 of record CAVWWB010000008.1, on the reverse strand, counting down.
ATGCCAACCACGATCCGAAGGTATGTGCACACGGCTCGCGGGCACAGGCGTTGTGGATGCAGGGCAAACTCCGACGCGCCATGGAGGATGAGCGGCACGCGCTGTCCTGGGCTGACGAGACCGAGCATGTCGGCAGCCGCGTTCACGCGCTGGGACTGACGTTGCTGTATCGTGTGTATCGCCGCGACTACCAGGAGGTGTACGATCGGGCCGGCGAGCTGCTCGCCTTCACCGCCGAACATGGCTTGGCCGACCACGGGGCGGCTGGCCTGGTATTTCGGGGCTGGGTGGTCGCGATGCAGAGCGATGCAGCGGCCGGTTTGGCAATGCTGGAGGAAGGCTTCGCTCGTCAGCAGGAAGTTGCCACGAGAGAGGACTTTTCGGTCTATCTTTGCCTCCAGGCGGAAGCGCTGGCTGCCTCCGGCCAGCCCGAGAAGGCGCTGGAACACCTGCTGCGCGAGCGCGCGGAATTCGATCGAAGCGGGTTGCGCATCTGGGTTCCCGAAGTGCTGCGCATGACGGGGGACATGATCCTCGCGGCCGATCCCGGTTCGACAAGCGGCGCACAGTCGTTCTACTCGGAGGCGGCAGCCATGGCCGAGGCTCAGGGCGCCCCGATGCTCGTGCTGCGTACGGCTGTCAGCGAGGCGCGGCTCAGCCTGCGACTGGGCGCCATCGAGAGCGCGGCCACCCGCGTCAGGTCGGCATTTGACAAGATCATCGAATCCGACGGCTCGACTGACCACGTCGAGGCGCAGAAGCTGCTGGCCGAGATAGAGGCGAAACTGGGCCTGACCAGTTAGAGCAATTCCGGCTTCGGTCACCACGCTCAACAACACTCAGGGGGTTCACCACATGACCGCTCGGTTCCAGTTCGGACTCGTCGTCCGCGGCCAGGCGGAAGCCGGCGAAGACATCGCACGCCGCCTGCAAGAGACACTCGCGATGGTCCGCCTGGCGGATCAACTCGGCTATGAGTTCGGTCACCAAGACCGCGCATTACAGTGCGCATCCGTTCCAAATGCTGCAGCTTGTGCCGATGCTGGCACGCTTTACCGCCGAGGCGCCGCGGCTCAGGCTGAATGCCGGCGTGCTGCTGCTGCCGCTCTATTCGCCGCTGCATGTCGCGGAGGAGTTCGCCACGCTCGATGTGCTGTCCGGCGGCAAGATCATCCTGGGTGTCGGGCTCGGCTATCGCGACATCGAATTCAAGGCCTTCGGCGTACCGCGGGCGCAGCGGGCGCGCCGGTTCGAGGCCAACCTGGTCGCCATCCGTCGCCTATGGACCGAGGAGAAGGTGACCCTGCGCACGCCCTATTTCGAACTGGATGGAGCGTCGTGCCTGCCGAAGCCGCTGCAGCGTCCACACCCGCCGATCTGGATCGGCGCCAATGCCGACCCCGCCATCGAACGCGCCGCGCGCCTGGGCGACTGCTGGTACATTGGTCCGGGCGTCGAGCTCAGCACCGTCGAACGCCAGATGGTGCTGTATCGCCGCGCGCTGGATGCCGCGGGCAAGCCGTTCCCAGCGGAACTCCCGATGCGCCGCGAGGTGTTCGTCGCGCGCACGCGGGCGGAAGCGATCCGTCTTTGCGCGCCCTATCTCGGCGCGAAGTACAAGGCCTATCATGCGTGGCGCCAGGAATTGCCGGCCGACGACAGCGGCTTCGAGCAGGAGTTCGAAAGCCTTGTCGGCGACAGATTCCTGATCGGCTCGCCGGACGAAGTGGCGGAACAAGTGCTGGCACTGCATCGCAGGCTCGGTGTCAACCACCTGGTCATGAGCACCGAATGGGCAGGCATGCCGGCGAGCCTCGCTACAGAGACGATCGACATGATCGCGCGGGAACTGTTTCCGCGGGTTCGCCAGGGTTTGTAAGGGAGGATGCCATGGCCACACGCCTGACCGACGCCGAGCGCGCGTCGCTGACGCAGAACTTGCCAGGGTGGTCGACCGTTGCCGGCCGCGATGCGATCGAACGCAGCTTCCAGTTCCGCGACTTCAACGAGGCCTGGGGCTTCATGAGCCGCGTCGCGCTGCTGGCGGAGAGCCAGAACCACCATCCCGAGTGGTCGAACGTCTGGAACCGGGTGCGGATCGAGCTTTCGACGCACGATGCCGGCGGCCTGACCGGCAACGACGTCAAGCTGGCGCGGGCGATCAACGCCTTGCTGGCCTGATGGAGCTGTCGTTCCCCGAACGCGCATTCGCTATCCGCCGCGCCACCGCAAGGCTCTGTCTGCAGCTCGGGTGGGCGCCGCTGCACGAGGTCGCCCTGCCGAACGGCCGCCGCGCCGATATCCTGGCGCTGCGTCCGGACGGTTGCTTTGCCTGCATCGAGGTGAAGTCAGGACCGCGCGACTTCCTCACCGATCTCAAGTGGCAGGACTACCACCAGTTTGCCGATGCACTGTTCTTTGCGGTTGACGTCGATTTCCCGCAGGCCCTGCTGCCGGATGAGACCGGACTGATCGTCGCGGCCGGCCTGCAGGCGGAGCTGTTGCGCGAGGCCCCGGTGCGTCCGCTGGCCGGCGCTCGCCGTCGTGCGCTGCTCCATCGCTTCGCCGTGCTGGCTGCGGGCCGCGCTGGCGACGCTCGAGGATCCGGCGGGCGTCGCCGACATTCGTGCCGCGCTGAGCGTGGAGTAGGCGATCAACCAGCGAGCCGACGTTGACGCGGTGAATGCCGGGCGGCATACGGCGCCTCCCGTCCGATATCCGAGAGACCGCATGTCCCGCCGCACGTCCCGTGGCCGTCCGCTCGACGGCTGGCTGATCATCGACAAGCCGCCGGGGCTCACCAGCACCGACGTGGTCAATCGCGTACGCCGCGCCTTCGATGCGCGGAAGGCAGGGCACGGCGGCACGCTCGACCCGCTGGCCACGGGCCTGCTGCCGATCGCCTTCGGCGCCGCCACCAAGACCGTGCCCTACGTGATGGACGGCACCAAGCTGTACCGATTTACGCTCCGCTTCGGCGAGGCGCGGGACACCGACGATGCCGACGGCAAGGTTACCGGCGTCTCGGCAACGCGCCCCACGGACGATGCGATCCGTTCGGCGTTGCCGCGGTTCCGCGGCGAAATCATGCAGGTGCCGCCGACCTTCTCGGCGGTGAAGATCGCCGGCGAGCGCGCCTATGACATGGCGCGCGACGGCCGCCCCCCTGCGCTCGAGCCCCGCCCCGCACGCGTGGACCGTTTCGAGCTGGTCGAACGGGTGGATGCAGACAACGCCATATTCGAGGTCGCCTCGGGCAAGGGCGTGTACATGCGAAGCCTGGCGCGCGACATCGCCAAGAGCTGCGGCACGCTGGGCCATATCGCGGCCTTGCGTCGCCTGCGCGTCGGCCCCTTCGCCGAAGCACAGGCGGTTCCGCTGGCGGACGCGCTTGCGGCAGAAGCAGCCGCGGCGAACCTGCTGCTTCCTGTCGAGACGGCGCTGGCCGACATCCCGGCGCTGACCCTGACCGAAGCCGAGGCCGGCGGCCTCAGCCATGGCCATCCGATCAGCCTGGTGACGCTGATGGGCCGGATACCTCCGGTCGCCGATCCTGCCGGCGGATTGGTGCGTGCCATGGCCGGGGCGCGATGTATCGGTCTGGCCAGGCTGGAAGACGGATGGATGAAACCCGAGCGGATACTGTAATCCGGCTTGGGGGTACTGATGCCAGTCGGCCGGATCGAGGAGATCGCGTTCGGGGGGACGCCGCGGGGAGCAGATCGGCCGCTCCGCCCTCAATGCTGTCGCTGCGGCACGGTCCCGGGAGGCGTCTGACATTCGCTACGACGGCGCCGCAGGATAGGCGAAAGCAACGCCATTTATTGTCGCGGTCCCGCCCGGCGAACTGGCAGATCATACCAGCCACTCTCTGTCTGATGACTGCTTCGGGTGGAAAGCCGACATTGGCAAGGCCTATGGCGCTTCCGCTTTGCGCCCCTTTCGGTCACGCCATGGCTTCGCGTATCAGCCAAAAGCAGCCATTTGCCTCGGAACTGAAGGCGCAGGCTTGGTGGGGCTCAGCGTGATCATGGGCGGTTTAGCGGGTCCGGGCGCAACCCAATTCGCTTGCTGCAGTCAACTGACCCGCAGTGTCGCTACTTAGACGCCGGCGGTCGAGCGCCCTCAGATATACCGGCTTCTCTCCGCGCGAACCCGTGCAAGAACACCTTGATAGCCGCCTCGATCCTTTGATGGATATCGTTGTCGGTCGGTCTATCACCCACCATGGCGCGATGCAGCAGATCGAAGCTGATCATATCGTGGAACAATGTGGCCGATCCATGCGGATCGCTACGGCGCAAACGCCCGGCTCGCTGCTGGTGCTCGATGAATTGGGCAATGATTCGCCGAGACGTTTCTGGGCCGCTGCGGTACCAGGCGCGCCCAAGAGCAGGAAAACGCGCCGCTTCGGCGATCATAAGCCGCTGAAGCGCCAAGTGCCTATCCTGAAGCAGGATGCCCAGGAGCGCCAGGGCGAGTGACCTCAGTCCCTTTGCCGCACTGAGGCTGGAGACGTCTATCGTGACGAAGGATGCGAGGAGATCCTCGCATAAACCTTCCACGATGGCGATGAACAGGCCTTCTTTTCCGCCAAAGTAATTGTAGACATTTGTCTTCGAGCCACCGGCTATACGGACAATCTCGTCCACGCTGACGCCGTCATAGCCGTGGCGGAGGAACAGCTCGGTAGCCGTCGAGCGGATCTGTTCCGATTTCTGATCGCCGCGCCGAGTGCGGCGTATTGCTCGCCGCGAGGCGTCGCAGATTGGCGTGGCGGCACCGGCGCTCATGTCGCCGGTTGGAGAAACCGCGCTGCGCTGATCTCGTCGAGGAGATCCTCGATGCCCGCAAGCGCGAAACGCAGCGTGCCTTGGTCCATTAGGCGCCCGCCGCGCACCTTTTCATGCACTCCGGCAATCACGATTTGTGGTCGCAACATAAGGCGTGCCGGGATTGCCAGGAGCGTCTCGTTCATTTGCTGCTGCGCGCGCACACCGCCCGTGAACGCAGGCGAAGCCGTCATAGTCAGGACCGGCTTATCTCTCAACGCCGATTGTCCGTAAGGCCGAGAAACCCAGTCGAGTGCATTCTTCAGGACCCCGGACATGCCATGATTGTACTCTGGCGAGATCACGATCACGCCATCGCTACCATCAATGGCGGAGCGCAAGGCGCGCACCGGTTGAGGTGACTGCTCACCATCATCGTCCTCATTGTAGAGCGGCAGCTCATTCAGCGGAAAGATGCCCAGCACGACATTGGACGGCACCGCGTCCTGGAGGCTGCGAAGAACCGCAGTGCTGTTGGAGGCGCGACGTAGACTGCCCGACAGGGCGAGAATGCGGAAGCAGTGAGTCATAGGGAGTCCCCTTGAATGGCTTCGATAGGGGTCATATAATACCGTACCGTACGGTATCAACCGCCGACCCAAACCAATCGCCAATGCGGGGGCGGCCCAGCAAAGGACTGGAACGATGAACGGACTGACCAAAGCCTTGGCTGCTGAATTCACCGGCACATTTGCATTGATTTTCCTCGGTGCCGGGGCCGCGACGGCACTCGGTGGCGGACAAACGGTGGCGGTCGCGCTGGCCCACGGGCTCACCATCATGGTGTTCGCCAGTGCATTCGGCGACATCAGCGGCTGCCACATCAACCCGGCTGTCACCGTTGGCCTTGCCGTCGCCGGCGAGTTTTCGCCGCGTCGCATCGCACCTTATATTGCGGCGCAAGTCGCGGGGGCGGTCGTCGCGGGTTACGGCCTACTGTGGCTGTTCGGAGGCCCCGTAAATCATCTTGGCGCGACGCTCGTGGATACAAATCGCATTACCTACGCCGGCGCCTTCGTCCTTGAGGCGATCGGCACGTTCTTCCTCGTCAACACTGTGGTGCATGCAGCGGTGCGCGGTGCCGCGGGCCGGCTGGCTCCGTTCGCCATCGGCATGACGGTGACCGTGTGCATCCTGATGTTCGGGTCTCTAACGGGCGGCAGCGTCAATCCCGCGCGAACCATCGGCCCGGCGGTGGCAACTGGTGTGTACGACGGCATCAGTCTCTACCTGGTCGCGCAGCTTGTCGGCGGTACCCTGGCTGGTGTGCTCTATCGTGCATTTTGGGTGCGCGCCGAAGCAGGAAAGTTGACGTCCAACGCCATACCGGCCGCATAACTGGACTTTGGACAGCTTGGTGCGTGGCGAAGCAAAGAGCAGCTCCTTGAGAACGCGAGTGGACCGACAACGGCGTGAGGCGTGGTATCGACACTGCGCCCTTACGTCTGAGTCGGTTCCATTAGCTGAGCCTGCAACCACCGTGGGATTGCCAATTGGCACCCAGATAACCAGAGGGGCGGCTTTCAGCGGGCTTGACCCGAAATCCGTCGATCTCCTTTCGGCCGAACTCCGGCCAAACTGCGAGAGCAAGGCTATCAAGCTGCATCTGCTCAAACGCGAAGGCGATCAGAGAGATGGGATTCGGATACCATTACATTCTGACCCCACGCGACAGCTAAGTCGCAACAATCAGCTACTCGTTCGCTCAACCCCCACGTCCCAACTCAAACCTAGATCCTCACCCCTACCTCGTGTCCCTCGGACCGCATCGGCAATCCTTTGGTTCAGCGCACGATATTGCTCGATGCGCAAATCAAAGGCATCCGCCAGGGCGGGATCGGGTACGAATGATCTCAGCGCCTGTGGACGGGGTGCAAACCGCCTCCGGTGGCTCCGAGGTAACGGCCATCCTGGCCAGCCGGGCCGCGCCTAACGCGCCGCCGTGCTCGCCCGACGCCCAGGCGGCGCAGCGGGATATCCAGCGCTGCGGCGATCATGCCGACCCAGACGCGGGAGCGCGAGCCGCCGCCGATGACATCCGCCGCCTCGATGCGCGTGCCCGAAGCTTGCAGCGCATCCAGGCAGTCCCGCAATGAGAATGCCACGCCTTCCAGCACTGCCTGGGTAAGCAGTCGGCGATCAGTCTCGTGCGACAGCCCGGCGAAGGCGCCACGGATCTTGGCGTCGTTATGGGGTGTCCGTTCGCCGCCGAGATAAGGCAGGAACAGTGCCGGGCTTGGGGACTTGGGGGTGTCGATCTCCGCCAGAAGCTCCGTCTCGGATCGTCCGATGACGCCCGCCCACCACGCCAGGGACGCGGCGGCAGATAGGGTCACGCCCATCTGGTGCCAGGTGCCAGGCAGCGCATGACAGAAGGCATGCACCGCCGCTTGCGGATACGGGCGGAACCCGTCGGTGGCGGCGAACAGCACGCCGGACGTGCCGAGCGAGACGAAAGCGTCGCCGGGCTGGATCGCCGACAGGCCAACCGCGCCCGCCGCATTGTCGCCCGCCCCGCCGGCCAGCACGGGCCGCCGCGTCATGCGCCAGCGCGCCGCGAGTTCCGGTCGCAGCGCGCCTGCCGGGGCATTGCCTTCGACCAGGCGCGGCATCGCCTCACGCGACAAGCCGCGTCGCCGCCAGCACGGCATCCGACCAGTCGCGTGCGCCGACGTCGAGCCACAGCGTGCCGGATGCGTCCGACATCTCCTCGATCATTTCGCCGGTCAGTCGATAGCGGACATAGGCTTTCGGCAGCAGCACTGTGCGCACGCGCGCGAACACCTGCCGGCTCGTGCTTGCGCACCCACAGCAGCTTGGGCGCGGTGAAGCCGGGCATGGCGATGTTGCCGGTCACCTGCCGCAGAGTCGGGAAACGCAGCCTCCAACTCCGCGCATTCGGCGGCGGAACGAACGTCGTTCCACAGGATGGCGGGCCGCAGCACGGCGCCGGTTGCGTCCAGCAGCACCGCGCCGTGCATCTGGCCGGACAGGCCGATGCCCTCGACGGCCGACAAAGGCGCGGCATGGTCGCGGCCAAGCGCATCGACGGCGTCGAGCATCGCCTGCCACCAGGCGTGCGGATCCTGCTCGCTGTGCCCGGGCGACGGCCGCTGCACCGACAATGGCACCGTCGCGCTGCCGACCACACGTTGCGCACCGTCCACCAGCAGCGCCTTGACCGCGGAGGTGCCGAAATCGAGGCCGAGGAACAGGCAGTTTGCTCCGCCGGTCAGGCGGCCAGCGGATGCCGCGCCAGATGCGGCAGGGCCTGGCCGGCCTTGTCGAACAGGTGGCAAGCGGCCGGATCGACCGCCAGCCGGATCTGCTCGTGCGCGCGGGCCGGATTGCTGCCCTCGATCTGCACCGTCATCTCCTGGTCGCCATCGGCCCTGACGTGCAGCAGGGTCAGGCCGCCGAGACGCTCGACCAGCGATCACCGTGGCGGCGATCGGCCCGGCGGGATCGATGTGCAGGCCCTCCGGACGGATCCCCAGCGTGACCGTGTCGCCGGTACGCGCCGTGCCGGCTTCAACCGGCACCGCAATGCGCTGTCCCGACGGCAATCGCGACGATTGCGCCCGCACCGTCGCTCTCGACCACCTTGGCCGACAGCATGTTCATGCGCGGCGAACCGATGAAGCCGGCGACGAACAGGTTGGCAGGGTGGTGATAAAGTTCGAGCGGTGACCCGACCTGCTCGACGCGGCCGGCCTGCAGCACGACGATCTTGTCGGCCATCGTCATCGCCTCGATCTGGTCGTGGGTGACGTAGATCATGGTCGCGTTGAGTTCCTCGTGCAGGCGCGAAAGCTCGATCCGCATCTGGCCGCGCAGGGCGGCGTCGAGATTGGACAGCGGCTCGTCGAACAGGAAGACCTTGGGTTGGCGCACGATCGCGCGGCCGATGGCGACGCGCTGGCGCTGGCCGCCCGACAGATCCCGCGGCCGGCGTTCCAGGTAGGGCTCCAACTGCAGGATGCGGGCGGCTTCCTCGACCTTGCGGTCGCGTTCGGCTCTGGGCACGCGTGCCAGGCGAAGGGCGAACCCCATGTTCTGCCGCACCGTCATGTGCGGATACAGCGCGTAGGACTGGAACACCATCGCCAGCCCGCGATCCGCTGGCCCGACCTGGTTGACCCGCTTGCCGTCGATCAGCAGTTCGCCGCGCGGTGATCTCCTCCAGACCGGCGATCATGCGCAGCAGCGTCGACTTGCCGCAGCCGGACGGGCCCGACGAACACGACGAACTCGCGGTCGGCGATGCCGAGATCGACGCCCTTGATGACCTCGGCAGGACCGTAGCTCTTGCGCAGATCGCGAAGGGTCAGAGTTGCCATGCGCTGCTCTCTTTATTTCACGGCACCGAAGGTCAGTCCTTGCACAAGCTGACGCTGGCTGAACCAGCCGAACACCAGGATCGGCGCGACAGCCATCGTCGATGCCGCGGACAGCTTGGCGAAGAACAGCCCCTCGGGGCTCGAGAAGGAGGCGATGAACGCGGTCAGCGGCGCGGCGCCCGCAGAGGTCAGGTTCAGGCTCCAGAACGCCTCGTTCCAGCACAGGATCAGCGACAGAAGCCCGGTCGAGGCGACGCCGGGCAAGGTCAGCGGCAGCAGCAGGAACCAGACCTCGCCCCAGGTCCGCGCCCCGTCCATGCGGCCGGCTTCGAGTATCTCGTTCGGCACTTCCTTGTAGAAGGTGAACAGCATCCAGACGACGATCGGCAGGTTCATCAGGGCGTAGATCATGATCAGTCCGCTGCGGGTGTCGAGCAATCCGGCGGTCCGGAACAGCAGATAGATCGGCACCAGCACGCCGACCGGCGGCAGCATCTTGGTGGACAGCATCCATAGCAGAGTGCCGCGGGTCCGCTGCGTCGGGATGAAACGCCATCGCGTAAGCGGCGGGAATCGCGAACAGCAGCGCCAGGACGGTGCCGCCGACCGAGATGACGATACTGTTCAGCGCGAACGTAAAGTAGTCGGCGCGGGCGAACACCTCATGGTAAGAGGTCGAGCGTCGGGCGAGAACGGCAGTCCGGGCGTGATCGCGTCGCGCTCGGACTTGAAGCTTGTCAGCACCATCCAGGCGATCGGGAAGAACAGCAGCAGCGCGACGCCCCAGCCGACGATCGCGTGGCGAGCAGACGCTGCAGCGGGGTCGCGCGCATCGCTAGACCTCCAGCCGGCGCGCGATGCTGCGCACCAGGAAGAAGGCGACGATGTTGGCCAGGACGATGGCGACCACACCGCCGGCCGACGCGCCGCCGATATCGTATTGCAGCAACGCCCGGGCGTAGATCAGGAACGCCAGATTGGTGGTGGCGTTGCCCGGTCCGCCGGATGTCGTGACGAAGATTTCCGCGAACACCGTCAGCAGGAAGATCGTCTCGATCATCACCACCACGCTGATGGCGCGGGACAGATGCGGCAGAGTGATAAAGAAGAACTGCGCCAGCACGCCCGCGCCGTCCATGCGCGCGGCTTCCCGCTGCTCGTGGTCCAGCGACTGCACGGCGGTCAGCAGGATCAGCAGCGCGAACGGCAGCCACTCCCAGGATACGATCGCGATGACCGAGGCGAGCGGGAACTCGCGCGAACCAGTCAACCGGCTGCATCCCGATGCTGCGCGCCACGGCTCCGAACACGCCGTAGATCGGGTGCATCAGCAGGTTCTTCCAGACCAGCGCGCTGACCGTGGGCATGACGAAGAACGGCGAAATCGCCAGCACACGGGCGATGTTCCGTCCGGGGAACGGCTCGTTGAACACGACGGCCAGCAAGGTGCCCAGAACCGACGGTAATGACCAGGACGGACGCCACCAGCACCAGCGTGTTCCGCAGCGACACCCAGAAATCCGGATCGGTCACCAGGTATCGATAGTTGTCGATGCCGGCGAACCCGGTGGTGGTGGGGTCGACGAGATTGTAGTACTGGAACGAAAACCACAGCGTCATCACCAGCGGGACGATCATCCAGGCCAGCAGGACGATCACCGACGGCAGCAGCAGCAGCCGTGCCGACCTTTCGGCAGCGGCGTCTGCCAGGACGACGCCTCGGCGCTCGGCGGTCAATGCCGCCGACATGGCGGCCCGGCTACTTCTTAGGATAGCCGGCCTGGCGCATCGTGCGTTCGGTCGCGGACTGCGCGGCCTTGAGCGCCTGATCGACAGTCTCCTGACCGGTCAGCGTTGCCGCGATGGTCTGGCCGACCTGGGTGCCGATACCCTGGAATTCCGGAATGGCGACGAACTGCGCGCCCGGTGTAGGGCCGCGGCTGCTGCCGTCTGCCCGTTCGGATTGGCAACCTCGATCGCCTTGCGCACAAAGGCCGCGAACGGCGCCGCCTTCTGATAGTCTGGATTGTCGTAGGTGGACTCGCGGGTGCCAGGCGGCACCGACACCCAGCCGTTCTCCTTGGCGACGAGTTCGATGTACTCCTTCGATGTTGCCCAGGTCACGAAGGTGCGCGCGGCATCCTTCTGTTTCGACGTCGCCGGGATGGCGAGGTTCCAGCTCCAGAGCCAGGTTGGCGCGCCCTTGAAACTGCCGGTCGGCATCGCGGCGAAGCCGACCTTGTCGGCGACTGTGGACTGCTTCTTGTCGTACAGCAGTCCGCCCGCGACCGTGGCGTCGATCCACATGCCGCAATGACCGCTGGCGAACAGCGCAAGGTTCTCGTTGAAGCCGTTCGAGGTGGCGCCCGGCGGACCGTCAGCCTTCAGAATGTCGTCGTAGAAACTGATCGCCGTGTGCCACTCGGGCGTGTCAATCGTCGGCTTCCACTGCATGTCGAACCATTGGCCGCCCTCGGCATTCACCAGCGAGGTGACGTAGGCCATGTTCTCGCCCCAGCCCGGCTTGCCGCGCAGGCACATGCCGTAGATCTGGTTCGGCTTGTCGGTGATCTTGTCGGCGAACTCGCGGATCTGCTCGTAGGTCGGCGCGTCCGGCATCTTGATGCCGGCCTTCGTGAACAGATCGGTGCGGTAATAGGTCATCGCGCTTTCGCCGTAGAACGGCAGGCGCATACAGCTTGCCCTCGTAGGTCAGCCCGTCGCGCACCGGCTTCAGCAGGTCGTCGACGTCATACGAACGCCGGCAGATCGTCCATCGGCATCGAGCCAGCCCTGCTTGGCCCAGATCGGCACCTCGTAGTTGCCGATCGTCAACATGTCGAACTGACCGGCCTTGGTGGCGATATCGGTGGTGACGCGCTGACGCAGCACGTTCTCCTCCAGCACCACCCAGCGCAGGTGGATGTCGGGATGCTGCTTTTCGAACTCCGAAGACGAGCCTCTGCATCACCACCATGTCGCCGTTGTTCACGGTGGCGATGGTGATCGTGGAATCCGCGCGGGCGAGGCGCCGCGCCGGCCAGCAGGAGAAGCAGCCCAGCGACTGCCACGGTAGCCCGCAGGCCACCTCGAAGATTGTAAGAGATGGCACGTCTCCTCACGCCTTTGGGTCGTGCCGCCTTATTCGGCGGCGGCTCGTTGCAACGCTCTCATTGTCCCGCGATCACGTCAATGCAACCTAACGTCACATTTGGTTCTGACACCAACTCAGAATCCGAGCAGACGTGACGCCAAAGCAAGTGTTTCGCGACTTCCATTGGAATACAAGGAAGCAAGCCAGCGGCTGACCGGCTCGACCAGACGCGGATCGGTGCCCGTGTCCCCGAAGAGCTGAACGATGCTGAGCAGGGGACGTGGGTCGGGGCCACCCTCGACCGCCTTCACGCGCAGTTGTTCGGCAAGCGGGTGTCGGACATCGATCGGCTGACCCTTCTCGTCTTCCCCGCGCACCCGCCGCAGCCAGGCGGCCAAGGCCAGCGCAAGCAGGTCGAGGCTCTCTCCGTTCGAAGCCGATCCCGGATCGGGTCCACGAGGATATTGAGCGGCGCATCCGTATTGACCCGCTCCACGGTGTCCTTGATCGCCGGATTGGCGAAGCGTTCCACCAGCGTCGCCTTGTAGCGCGGCAGATCGATCCCTGGCACAGCCGGCAGTGTGGGGCCCGTCTCGCGGTCCATCAGCGCCGTCATGTACCGAGCCATGAGTGGGTCGGCCATCGCCTCATCGATCGTGACGTATCCAGAGAGCCTTCCGAGCCCGGCGACCGCAAGATGACTGGCGTTGAGCAAGCGCAGTTTCATGAACTCGTAGGGAGCGACGTCGGCGACGAATTGCGCGCCGACATCCTCCCAGGCAGGGCGGCCGGCCGGGAACCGATCCTCGATGACCCATTGGGTGAAGGTCTCGGAGAACACCGGCCAGCGGTCGATGATGCCGTATCGTTCAGCCAATGCCGCGATGTCCTTTTCCGCCGTCACCGGCGTGATGCGATCCACCATCGTGCTGGGAAAACTGGCGTTGTCGCCGATCCAGTCGGCCAACTTGCCTTCACGCAGCGATGCCAGGGCCAGGACCGCATCGCGCAGCACGCTGCCATTGTGCTGGATATTGTCGCAACTGAGCGCGGTGAACGGCGGAATACCTGACTTCGCGTCGGCGGCGATATGCCTCGACGATGATGCCGATCGCGCTGGACGGATGTTCGGGATGGGCGAGATCCTCGCAGATCAGGGGATGGTTCGGATCTAGTCGCTTGGTCGATCGATCGAGGCAATAGCCATGTTCAGTAACGGTCAGGCTGACGATCCTTATCTCCGGCCTGGTCGATTGCATCCATCAACGCGGCGCTGGACTCGCCGGCGAAAACCACGTCGGCGAGCGAGGCAATGACACCCACCGTCTCTTGTGCGGCATCACGCTCGACCAAGGTGTATAAATTGTCCTGCGGCTTCAGACTGGCGCGCATGCGCCGATCCGGCGGCAACAGGCCAGCCCCGATAATGCCCCAGCCGAGCATATCGGCACTGCGTTCCATCAGACCATGGGTGTATCGCGCCATGTGCGCCCGATGGAAGCCGCCAAGTCCGAGATGCACGATCCCCGCAGTGACACTGGCGGGATCATAGCTTGGCCGCCGCACCGGAGGCCGTAGACGCGCCAAGTTGATACGGCTTAGCTCGACGGGTTGCACAATTCCTCCCCCATCGGTCACCAACCAACGCGCAGTATACTTGGCGCCCCTTCTGATTCCAATAGGCATGAAGGCCTTGCGCTGTTGCCAACCTGCCTGCGGTTGACCGGCCGAGTACACTCGAAATCGGCTACGGCACCGGCGCTGTGACGCTATCTCCGACTGGGCTCGTCAGCGAACATGGCCATGTTGTCGCGTTTGACATCTCTGAGCCTATGCTCAACGTCGCGCGGCAGCAGCGGAATGCGTAACGTTATACTGCTGCTAGGTGATGCCGCTCGGGCGATGCATTTCTGCAGTAATGAGGGTCCAGGCGCTCCGCACAAGAAAAGCCGGACCGCAATGTTGCGACCCGGCTCATTGGCGATCTGGCGAGATCGCGCGTCAGGTATTACCGCTCCGCCAACATGCGGACAACATCCTGCTTCAGCAAGTAAATAGAGACGGCCAGTAGCGCGACGTCCTTCATCAGGAAGGGGATGTTGCCGGCCATGGCAGGGAAGCCGCCGACGGAGGCTGCCCAACCGTTCGGCATAAACGGAATGATGGTGACGGTTCCGACGAAAGTGGCGACCGATCCAAGCGCGCCCAAAACGCCGGCGCGCTTGTCCCAGAAGCCGGCGAACAGGAGCGCACCGAACGTCCATTCGGAGACGCCCAAGAACCAGCTCGCGCCGCGGATGCCGAATACGGGATACATCCAAAAGATCAGCGGACCGTTGCTGATATAGGGGACCAAGACCTGCGCTCTCGTACTCGAACCACTTCTGGTAACCGAAGAACAGACAGATAATCACCATCGAGGCGCGAATGACGTGGTAATCAAGATCGTTCGTGAGCAGGCCGGACATGCGCAAGCTGCGGATGAGCGGATTTAGTGCGACGTTGATAAGCGTGTTCTTTGTCGTAACCCGGCCGGCCGCCTTCTTGATTCGGGCGTGGACATCGGCCGTAGCGCCGGTCGCGGATTCGAAACCGGGAACGGAAGGACGGGACATTGGTGACACTCCTTGGTTTAGGGCGAGCGACGGTTGCTAGGCGGATATATGAACCCGGCGCGAGACTGTGAATCTCGTATCAGAGCATATATATGCCCAGATCGTCTCATAGTGATGTCGCCGTATGCTCGCCATGGAGTGGCTCAGCCGATTTTTTTTGCGAGATGATGCCGGTGCACGGCCGGTTCGATTTGCGCCATTCGCATGGCGCCCGGCGATCGATCAGGGACCCGGCAAGCAGCCGCCAGGAACGGAACGCTCGGAATGGCCCGCATGACCAATTCGGCGCCGCCTTGTAGTTCAGCAAATGCGCGCCAACCAGTCATTCAACCATGTCGCGTTTGCGCTGGGCGAACCGCTGCCATGTCGGGCTACTCGTTGGATGGGTTAAGCGGAAGCGAAACCCATCGATGCAAATCCAATCCAGTCGGGCTGAATCCGCTCTAAACCGGCGCTCGTGAATCCTATTGGCCAACGCCGCCATGAGATCAACTCTTCATCGATGCGATAGCGGACATTGAGCACATCGGTTCGAGCACTGTTATCCAACACTTGCTGCTTATACACGGAAGCGTCGGGGCCATCGAAACCGTTCGCGACCAAGCGCACGACGCCTCGCGTAGGCACCGGGTTCACGTGCCACACGATTTGGCGTGTGGGAAAGGGTGCAACCACGGGAGTCTTCACCAAGCTCTCTGGCGCGGCTAACTCCATCCCCTGCGCGACAATCCGCTCGAACTCAGGCGGCGATGCCAGCGTTGCCGGCGAGCTGGTGCAAGCGAACGTCGAAATCGCTGCCAAAAACGGCCAAACAGACCGGATCCGCATTTCAGTACCCTCAATTATTCCGAACCGGACATTGATCTGCAATACAGTGCAGGAGCTCCCGATAAAGCCGATCGATCTCGGCCGCTTGTGATGCCGTCACATCAGGATGGTGGATGGCTCTCAGATCGTCATCGCGTGGCTGTAGGCGCTGGCCATTGACAATCGACTGCATAGGTAACTCGCGCGCTGCGGCGGATTGGGCGTCGACCATGGCCGACACTCCCCCTGCCAGCATGGCGAGTGCAACGCACGCAAGTAACTTGCGACGTAAACTGGTTTTCAGTGCGGCATTGAAGGTGTTCGGGACACTGCCGACCGCCTTCTCGATTTGGGCGTAAACCTCGGCCGTGGCGCCGGTCGCGGATTCGAAACCGAGAACGGAAAAACGGGACATGGCGACACTCCTTGGCTTGGGTCAGGCAACGACCGCGGAGTGAACGTATGATTCCGGCATGATACTTTGAATGCCGAGACACCTCCATTACATGCTCTATCGTCTCAGACTGAGGATTTCTATATGCTTGCCACGGATTGGCTCAGCCGACTTTTCGAGATGATGCCGGTGCGCGGCCGGCTTGATCTGCGCTGCTCCTACGGCGCGCCTTGGCGCATCGATCAGGGGCCGGGCGAGCCCGGCCAAATCCCGTATCACGCGGTTGTCGCCGGCTCGGCGGTGCTGGAAGATCCGGCAGGTGGTCGGCCAACGCAGCTGAATGTCGGTGACATCCTGCTGCTGCCCACAAATCCGCGACATTTGCTCCATGATGGAAGTGGCATGCCGCCGGTACCGGCGCGAAAGCGCCCGACCCTTAGTCTCACGATCAGTGAGAACGCCGGCACAGGCGAGCAACTCGATTTGCTATGCGGCCACTTCGTCATCGCTCCGCCGCACGATCGCCTGCTGCGCAATGATTTGCCGCCTCGTCTCGTGGTGCATGCCGGCGATTACAACGTTCAGGCGGCAGGCTCTGGAACGTCCGCACAACTCGCCGGCCTGATTTCGTTGATGCGCCGCGAGTCGGCAGCCGATCATCTCGGCGGCCGCGCCATGCTGAACGCGTTGTCCACGGCGATGTTCGTGCTGGTACTGCGGCTGGCCAGCGAGGCGGATGATGCACCGAGGGGGCTTCTTGCGCTCGCCGGCCATCCTCGCCTGGCGCCGGCGGTGATGGCGCTATTTAACGAGCCGGCGCGGGCGTGGTCGCTGCCGGAGCTTGCGCGACTTTGCAACATGTCGCGCGCGACGTTGGCGCGCCAGTTCCAGGAGAAGCTCGGACGATCGGCCAGTGATCTCTTGACCGACATCCGCATGGCGCTTGCGTCCAGTGAGTTGAAGAAGCCATCCATGTCCACCGGTGCTGTCGCGGAAGCGGTGGGCTATCAATCCGAAGCAGCATTCCAGCGCGCGTTCAAGAGCCACATGGGCATGACTCCGGCGCGGTGGCGGAAAACACAGGAGGTATCCAACGCCGACCTCTTTGCAATGCGCCGGTCTTCACCGAAGAGTGATCGGGGAACACCAGCGTGACGGGCCGCCTGCTGGGAACTCATGTTTGATGACTCGTCTCGTGAAGCGGCCGCGGCCGGCGACCCGGGAGACGCTCGACATTGCCGATGACGATGTCGAAAGCGCCGCTCGCAATCCAGCCCAGACGATAGCGTCCATCAGACCCGAAATTGTACCTGCCCGGATTCAGCGCATCGATCTGCCCACGATCACGCACCACCACGCCATCGCGGTCGCTCGCGAGCGCGCGGTCAGTGACAGAGAACCGCAGCCAATCCTGCTGATTGACAGCAAGCCCGCGCGGGTTGGCGGTTCGGGCATCGTGGGTGAGCAGCCAAGTGGCTTGCGATAGTCATCACATGTGGGCAGAGCGCCATCGCCATTTGCACCGGCTGCGCTGGTGACCATAAGAGGCATTGGTATCGACGCGCATGCGGCGGATGGCCACGCCGCACGCGCCGCCGGCAGCCCCTCAGGCCATTGTGCACTGCAGGTGCGGATAGCCATGCGGGGTTCCGAGTTCGAGGCGACCCCATTGCAGGGCCGCTGAACGGAAACGGGCGAGAATTCGAGGACTTCCTAGTACTGCAGGTTGGGGTAGGCAGCGCTGTCTCCGCGTCCCTCGCGCGTCAAATCCAGAACGCCGTAGATCGCCCAGACCGGATCGAGGGAGCTGGTGTCGCCCCGCTTGAACGTCATCTCGCTCGCCCAGTGGTGGTGGATCCCGTCCTCGTCGCGTGAGAACACGTTCAGGACGGGGAGCTGCCCGCCATCCGGTGCTTCCGCATGGTAGTCGCGGTTGAATGTGTTGTTCCGCGAGGACAGCAGCCGCAGGTTGCGCCAGCCGCGTTCTTGTGCGTAGGTACCGAGCCGATCGGGGCTTGTCTTCGCGACCACGACAAGGCTGATCCGCTCGGCCAGGTGAAACGCAGCACCCTCGAGACCGTCGACGACGGATGTGCATGACGGGCACGGCTGCTCGACGAGCGGTAGCTCGGCTGTTTTGCCCCCTGGGGCACCCGCTCGTGGGTCTTCCGACCAGCGCGGGAACATCATGTTGTAGATGACCAGCGAGTTCTTGCCTGGTGCGAACAGCTCGGAGAGCCTCACCTTGCTGCCATCGGCCGCGGACTCGAAGACGTAGTCCTCCCTGATGAGGCCGCCCGCTGGGAGTGCCCGGCGCTGGGCGGCGACCTGCTCGTTCAGCCGCCGGAGCTCCGCTTCAGCCCCCAACAGCTCGTTGCGTGCGCGCCGGTATTGGCTCAACTCACCGGGGAAGTGGACATTCGGGTCGAGGAGTACTTCCCGCCACTTGGTCATATCGCGTGGTTTGCCCTTGAGAGCCATTGTTTCCATCCTTTCCTGTGCTCCGAACTCTCTCTCGACAGATCGCTCCTCACGCAAGTTCGCAAGAGCTTCTCGACTGTACTCGGTGGATCGCGCACGCGCTTTCCAGTCGCGCGATAGACCACACGCGGGCTGAGATCTGCAGCACTCGGCTGGTGTTCACTGCTGCGATCGAGCCACGCCGATCGGCGGGTAAGCGACATCACAAAGATGTGCCCCTCGCTTTCAGTCCTTGGGTCCGGGGGGCATGATTCAACACGAATCGGCGCTGATGAAAGGGAGTATGAGGGTTATGGGAGACACGCAGCGACAGATCAACCAGCTTCGTGCACAGGTTGAGCGGCTGATGAAAGAGCGGGTCACGCCAGCCGTTACGGACGTTGCCGGTCGTGCCGATACAGCCATGCGGCGTGGTCGAGAGCAGGTCGAAGCCGTGTCTGGTCAAGTCCAGGAACGGCCTTTGCTCGCCATCCTGGTCGCGGCGGGAATCGGCTATCTACTTGGACGCTTTCTGAGCCATTAGTGCCAACCGCGAAGATCACTCCGGCGTAGAACATGGCGGCCGCGTCCAGGCGTCTCGACATCAAGCGGCGAGCAGATGATGTAAGCGCACCGATATTTCTTGCGCCGGCCGCTACAACAGCTGGATCGCCAGCGTCGGCGCGAGCCTCTTGCGTCACTGGGGCCTCGCCGCCTGTCCGCTTCCCACGAGAGGTGTGGAAGGATTCTACGCGGCGAATATGCTTCTTCGCGCGTCGTCGGAATGCCAGGACCCACCAACGTGGGCACAGTGGTGCGGCTTGCGTGGCAGCTCCTCCTGCGTCCCGAGAGGGCCGGATAGAGCTGCAGGGACGGAACGGCCCACTGGCTCAGCCTGAACCGCTATCAGGAGGAGAGCACGACCACCCCGATCTCCTCTCCGTCCACATATCGTTGGGGTATAGCCTAATAAGCCGAGGCGGCATCAGCTGCCAATAATCGACGCCAACTCAGCCAGGTGCATCAATGAGGCGCAAGAGTTGGTCCACCATGGGCTTGGTCGCCTTACGCAGATTCTCCGGGCGGCGATACAGCAGCCACGTGATGAGCATGTGCGTGATGCTGCCCATCAGGATCGTGGCCGTCTGGTAAGGGTCGACTCTGCGAGACCATTCGCCACGCCTGCTGCCTTCACGAACCATCGCCACGACGATGCGGCCAAAGTCATCGACCGCACGACGGACACGCGCCTCCTCGATCAGCACGCTGGGCCAGATCTCCAAATAGAGCAGTCGTGCCCAGTCGGGATTGCGTCGCGCGTAATCAGTGGCCATCGACAGGAACAGGTGCAGGCGCTCGCGCATGGTGCCGAGTGACGGTGCTTGCTCCAGGAACTCGGCGTAGAATTGTGCAAGACGACGGATCGGAATCTCGTAAGCCAGATCCTCCTTGCTCGCGTAATAATCATAGATCGACGACACGGACATGCCTGCTTCGGCCGCGATGTCGGCCATCTTGGCTTTCGCGACGCCCTCCCGTGCGAACACGCGCGTGGCCGCCTCGAGCAGGTCCAGTTGCCGGCGCCGGCTCCTGCTCTGCTTCGGATCGCGCGCGCCCTCCAGGTAGCCGCTGGCTGCCTGTTCCAGGATATCAAGCCACTGCTCCTTAGTGTTGGCGGTCGCTCCGTCCAGCATCGTCCGATCTGCTTTCTGCACTCGCTAGCCTGATAAGGCGCGTCAGAGAGTTCAGCAACGGCTGTGACGAGCCGCGCTTGACACATCGACCGGCTGTTCCGTAAAAGCGAATAATATTCGGAATTAACGACCGATGGAAGCGCCCTTCAGCAGGACCCTCGCTGATCTGATCTTCGAACAGGCCGAGCGTTACGGCCCTCGGCCGGCAATCATCTGGCACGGTCAGGTCATCCCGTACGCGGAAGTCTGCGCCCGAGCAGCTCGCGTCGCCGCCTCGCTGCGAGCACACGGCATCGCCCACGGCGATCGGGTTGGTCTGCTAATTAACAACCGGCCTGAATGGCTGGAAGCGTTCTTCGGCACCCTAATTGCCGGCGGCGTCGTGGTAGCCTTCAGCACATGGTCGACCGCCGATGAGCTCGACTGGCTGCTGCAGGATTCCGGCGCAAGCGCGCTGATCGCGCTGGACCGGTTCGGCGAGAACGACTTTGGAGCGGCGTTGCGCCGGCTTGTGCCGGAGACTGGTGCCGGCGGTTGCTGGCGATCTGCCCGCTATCCGGCGCTTCGCGACATTTTCCTGATCGACGACAGCTACGATCGACTTCGCGCTGCCGCTCCCATGGGCCGGCAGGCTCCAGGGGTAGGCCCGGGTGCCAAAGATGACGCAATCATCATCTACACCTCCGGCTCCAGCAGCCGCCCTAAATCGGTGCCACTGGCGCATGCCGGCATCATTGAGAATGGCTTCAACATCGGCGAACGCCAGGCTTACCGACCGGATGATCGCGTTCTGCTCGCGCCGCCACTGTTCTGGTCCTATGGCAGCGCCAACGCTTTGTCGGCCGCATTCACCCATGGCGCCGCGCTCGTCCTGCAAGGCCGGTTCGAAGCTGGTGAGGCGATCGGCCTCATCGAGCAGCACCGTTGCACCGCGCTCTACACCCTGCCGGCGATCACCAGCGCCATCGTTTCGCATCCATCCTTCCGGCTCGAGCGCGTGCGCAGTCTGCGCACAGGACTGACCATCGGCGCCCCGCACGACGTGGTGACGGCGGCCACAGTGCTCGGCGCCGCCGAAATCTGCAACGTCTATGGCCAGACCGAGAGCTACGGCAATTGCTGTGTCACGCCGCACGATTGGCCGCTGGAGCAGCGTGCCGCGTGCCAAGGCCCGCCTCTGCCGGGTGTGCAGGTGCGCATCGTCGATAGCGAGAGCGGCGCCGAATTGCCCTCCGGCGAGGAAGGCATGATCGAGGTGCGCGGCTACATCATGCGCGGCTATCTTGGCAGCAGCGCAACGCAGACGGCCGATGCCATCACGCCGGATGGATTCTTTCGGACCGGCGATATGGGGCGACTGTTGCCGGACGGCACGATCTCGTTCAGCGGGCGTGTCACCGAGATGATCAAGAAGGGTGGCATCAACATCTCGCCGGCGGAAGTCGAGGATGTGTTGATGCGTCATGACACCGTGGCGCTGGCTGGTGTCGTCGGCGTGCCGGACGCTACACAGGGCGAGTTGCTCGCAGCCTTTGTCGTGGCGAAGCCCGGTGCTACGCTACGCCCGGACGAGTTGGCAGCGCATTGTCGCAGCCTAGCCTCCCGCTACAAGGTGCCCGACTTCATCGAGGTCCGCGACTCCCTGCCGGTGACGGTGACCGGCAAGCTGATGCGACGCCAGTTGAAGCAGATTGCGGCGTCGCTCACGCGGGCTGGCGTGCCGTGAGCCGCGAGGCGTGGCAGCGCTGGGGCGAGGCTGACGAACGCGGCGCACTGAACCAGATTGGTCCCGCGCTGGTGCAGCAAGCTGCGGCGCTGGTGCGGTCGGGCGGAGTTCTGAGTCTGGCGCAGCCGCTCTCACCGCGGACGCCAGTGCCGCGGCATCGCGCCGGGATACAACACTTCATGGGGCGAGATGGCGGAGACTACGCCGCCGGCGCGCGTCGCCCCGGCGGCTTCCAGTTCGCGGAAGACACGGTGGTGCTGCCGTTGCACATCGGCACGCACATCGATGCGTTGTGCCATGCCTGGTACGACGGTGCGATATACAACGGGTTTCCTGACAGCGGCACGCGCAGCACCAGCGGTGCTACGCGCTGCGGGATAGACAAGATGGGACCTGTCGTCGGTCGCGGCGTGCTGCTTGATGTCGCTGGTGTGCAGGGTGATCCGCTGCGTGATGGCGCCGCAATCGGCCCACATGATCTCGAGCATGCGGTGAAACGGGCGGGGATTGACGTCGGCAAAGGCGATATCGTGCTGATCCGCACCGGTTGGGCGGAACACCAGGGCCGCGCCGATAGCGTTTCGTTCGATAGCGAACCTGGCCTGGATGTGGACGCCGCCCTGTGGCTCGCCGAACGTGAGATCGCAGCGCTGGGCGCCGACAACTTCGCGGTGGAAGTCATTCCATTTGCGCAAGGCGCGGTGTTTCCGGTTCATCAGCGTCTCATCCGCGATTTCGGCGTGCCGCTCTTGGAAGGGCTGCTGCTGCACGAACTTGCCGCGACCGGTCGTCACGAGTTCCTGTTAGTTGCCTGCCCGCTGCCTGTCGTTGGGGGCACCGGCAGCCCGATCAATCCGATCGCGATCCTGTAGCACGTGAAGATGCGCGCTTTGGTTCTTCACGATCCCACTTCCGTCGAAGCCGCGCTGCACTGTGAGACGCTGCCCAAACCCTTGCCAGGGCCGCATCAGATCGTCATTCAGGTCGCATTCTGCGGTGTCTGTTCGCATGACGTTGCGGTATGTACGGGACTGCTGCGCCGTGGCATCAAGCTGCCATGCGTGCCAGGGCACGAGATCGCCGGAACCGTGAGCGCCATCGGCGAGTTGGTCGCTGACTTCTCCATTGGTGATCGAGTTCGCCACCACGCAGCGCGAGCATGTCTGCGGGCATTGCCGCTACTGTCGGTACTGGACGGGAGCCGCTATGCGCCGAGCAGGTGTTTCTCGGCGACACCCGGCTGAACGGGGGATATGCCGAGTACGTGGTTGTCGATGCGGATAATGTGGTGTCCGTGCCCGATGACGTCGCACTCGATGCGGCGGCGATCGCTTCCTGTGCCATTGGCACGATGCTGCACGCTGTCCGCACAGTGGGCCGCATTGCGCCGGGAGATCGGGTGATGGTCACCGGCGCCGGTGGCGGTCTTGGGGTGCACGGCGTGCAGCTCGCAAAACGCGCTGGCGGCTGGGTGATCGCGCAGACGACATCGGCCTCCAAGGCGGAGGCACTTAAGGGGTCCGGTGCCGATGCTGTCGTGGTCACGCCGCGCGACGGCGACTTTTCTGCTGACGTGAAGGCAGCAACCAGCGGCGAGGGGGTCGACTGCGTACTGGACACTGTCGGCACGCCGGTATTCACCCCGACGCGCCGGTCGCTGGCGCGTGGCGGACGATGGGTGCTGATCGGACAACTGAACGGTGTGTTCGTGCCGTTCAACCCGGCACAGCTTTTCCTCAAAGGAATTTCGATGCTCAGCGCGACAAGCGCGACGCGCGAAGAGCTGCGGCTTTGTCTGGACATGCTGCGGCCCGGCGGCGTACGCGCGGTGCTTGGCGCGTGCTTTCCACTGGCACAGGCGGCACAGGCTTTGGCGCTTGTGCAGTCCGGCACCGCGACCGGACGTGTCGTCCTGTCCGTCGGGGGCTGAGCGTGGCACGTCTAAACAGTTGTTTGCGCAGCGTTCGCGTGCTCGATCTGTCAAGCTATTTGCCTGGACCATTTGCTAGTCTTCTACTCGCCGATTTCGGTGCTGATGTTCTGAAGATCGAGCCGCCGCAGGGTGACGGCATGCTTCAGCTTGGCCCGGGCGATCCAAATGGCACGCCGATATTCCATGCTGCGCTAAATGCAGGAAAGACGATTTGCCGATTGGACCTGAAGTCTGATGAGGGCAGATCCGCACTGCTGTCACTGGCGGCTCAGGCAGATGTGCTGATCGAAGGATTCCGGCCCGGCGTCATGCAGCGTCTGGGCCTTGGTCCCGAGACGATGCGCGCCGACCATCCACGCCTCATTTACTGTTCCCTGAGCGGGTATGGCGCGAATAGTCCGATGGCGCAGGCTGCGGGGCATGACGGCAATTATCTCGCGCTCGCCGGCATCCTGCACCGCAACGGCGCACCATCACGCTGCTTCGATCCGCCAATCGCTGATATGGCCAGCGGCCTGTTCGCCGCCATTGCCATTCTGGGGGCTTTAGAGGCGCGGCGGCGGGATGGGCAGGGCTGCCACATCGATCTGGGCATCGCCGATGTCGCGATGCCGTTGCAGTTGTTCCAGCTTGCCGCGATCGATGTGACGGTGCCGCAGCCGGAGAGCACGTATCTGAACGGCGGTGCTGCCTACTACCGCGTCTATACGACGCGTGACGGACGCCACGTCATGCTCGGGGCTGTCGAGCCGAAGTTCTGGCGCGCCTTCTGTGAAGCTGCGGAGCAACCGGGCTGGATCCCCCGCCAGCAGGAGAAGCTGCCGCAGATCGCATTTATGCGGGACCTGTCAGCATACTTCGCAAGCTTGACGCTGCAGGAGTGTGAATCCCGCTTCGGCAGCGTGGATTGCTGTGTCAGCCCTGTGCTGGATCTGGCGGAAGCAGTTACCACGCCACACCACAGCGAGCGCGGCCTGGTCCGCCGCACACCTGAAGGCGAGCTGCAGGCACTGTTCCCCGCACTGATCGACGGCGAGCCGCCGGCGCTGCGCCAACCTCTGACCGAAGCAGGAGTCATGCGATGGGGATGCGAGTCCAACCAGGAGTGATCGGTTGCACGATCCGTCCGGTGATCGCCTCACGCGACCGATCATTGGAAGAAATGATCTATGACACCGCGCAGCTCGCGCTTGCCGACGCCGGGATCACCATCGACGAGGTGGACGGCATCGTAGTCGCGGCCAATGACCAGTTCGACGGCCGGTCCATTTCCGTGATGATGGCGTCCGGCTCTGTCGGCGGCGTCGATCGCGATATCATGTCTACGCCATCGGCATCGGAACATGCCTTCATTCTTGGTGCACTTCGCGTCGCCACCGGACAGTTTCGCACGCAATTGGTCGTGTCCTGGAGCCCGACCGAGACTTCGTCGATGGCGGAAGCGCAGCGCCTGGGGACCGATCCCTATTTCCATCGCGGCCTACCCCTGGACGAGTTGTCCGCGCATGCGTTGCAAGCCTCCGCTGTCGAACGAGCTGAGCCGAGAGCACGCGCCGCAGCGGAAGCTGTGGCGGAGAAGAACCGCGCGCACGGTCGTGCCGCCTGGCCGAATCCGCCGGTGCAGACGCAGGCGGGTCCGCTGCGCTGGCCGATCATGCCGAGCATGACGACAACCCCGGTGACAGGCAGCGTTGCCATGGTGCTGGCGGGACCTGACTTCATCGCGGAGCGTGGGCTGCGGGATGTGGCGTGGCTCCAGGGCATGGGGTGGGCGACCGAACCAAGTTTTCTCGGAGATCGCGACCTGGCATCGGCACCGGCACTCGCCGCGGCGGCTCGACAGGCATACGCCACAGCCGGCATCACCGATCCGGCTTCAGCATTCGATCTGGCCGAAGTGACGGATGCCACGCCGTATGCGGAGTTGCTGGCCTACGAGGCGTTATCGCTGTGCCCACGCGAAGATTGGCAGGCTCATGCTACCGACGGCAGTTTCGCGCGCGGCGGCCGTCTGCCGGTCAATCTGTCGGGTGGCGTGCTGACCTGGAACCCAGTGTTCTGCACCGGGCTTATCCGTGTCGCCGAAGTCGCGAACCAAATACGCGGCCGCGCGGGAGCGCATCAGTTGCCGAATGTGCGCCGCGGTTTGGCGCATGCTGGTAGTGGGTTCGCGATGCAATATCAGGCGGCCATGGTACTTGGCCGGGAGGCGCGCGCATGAGCGGTGATCGTGTCGGTATCATTGGCATCGGCCAATCGGAATTCTGTTCGCGCCGTGACGATGCCAGCTATCCAGAGTTGGTTCGTGAAGGTGTCGTGCGGGCGATGCAGGACGCGAAGCTCGACTTCGATGTGATCGAGGCCGTGGTCTATTCGCTGTCGCCCGATGCGATGATCGGCATCGGCAACGCGGAACGGCTTGGCGTGGATGCGGTTGGTGGGCGCAACAAGCCGTTCCTGCGCATCAACAATGGCGGCGCCACCGGCATTTCGGCAGTGGCAGCGGCGTACTACCACGTCGCCTCTGGCATATTCGACGTCGTGCTGACCGCGGGGGCCGACAAGATCGGCGAATGCGGCGATTCACAGACGATACTGAACAAGATTTGGGACCCGAGCTACGAACGCCCGTTGCCACTCGGCACCATCAACATGCTGGCAATGTCAGCGGTGCGCTACATGCAGCGCTACGGCATGACCGAGGAGGACATGGCGCGTGTCACGGTGAAAAACCGGCGGCATGCGTCGCTGAACCCGAAGGCGCATCTGCGGCGGATCGTGTCGATCGACGATGTGCTGGCGTCGCGGCTGATTTCCTGGCCGATCAAGCTGATGGATTGTTGTCCGCAGTCGTCAGGCGGCGCAGCCATGGTGCTGGCCTCGGAGAAGTTCATCCGCGACAATCATCTGGATGCGGTGTGGATCACCGGCGTCGGCCATTCGGCGGAGACGTATTGGATGGGCGACCGCATGGGCAACAATCCAACAGCCGAGCATGCGGACGCCTATGCGCTGGGGCGTTCGTTCGAGAAGTCGTACCGGATGGCGGGTATCACTGACCCGGCACGGCAGGTGCACGTAGCGGAGCTGTACGCGCCGTTCAGCAACACCGAATTCCACTCCATCGACGCAGCGCGTCTGGTGTCGCGCCCAGGCGAATCAGTGGCGCGCTTGCGTGACGGGGAATTCGATATTGGCGGCAAGATCCCGGTGAATCCATCCGGTGGCACGCTCTGCACCAACGCCATTGCGGTGACGGCTATGGCGCGCGTTGCCGAGGTGGCGCTGCAGGTGTGGGGACGCGCAGGCGAGCATCAGGTGAAGGGCGCACAACTGGGCATCGCCAGCGGCAATGGCGGCGACCATCAGATCTTTGGGACGATGGTGATCGAGGCATAGGAGCGGAAGATGGAACTGCTGGAACGTCAGGAAGTCTGGAATATCACCTACCATCACGCGCTGGGCGAGACTGCGAGCTGGTTCTATACGCGCATTCGTGACGAAGCCGCGATCTACGGGCGTCGCTGCGGCAAAACGGGTCGCGTATTGGTGCCGCCGCGGTCCTTCTCGGACGAGACGCTGTTGCCGACGACCGATTGGGTGAAGGTGGGGCCCGGTGGACGCATCGACGCGTTCACCATGGTCTATGAGAAGTTCAACAATCTGCCTGATCCGCCCTATGCCTTCGGCTATGTTTTGCTGGACGGCGCGGATACTGCGTTGGGCGGTTATTTCAAAGGCATCGACCTATCCGATCCGCAGGCCGCGGCGGAGAAGCTGAAGATCGGCACGCGCGTTGTTGCGACCTTCGCGACGGAGCGCAAGGGCGAAATGCTGGACTTCTGGTTTGAGCTTGTTGCCTAGCCCGGGACCAAGGGACAGCCGAACAGGCCTGGCGGCGGGAACGCCTCCGGGGTCGGCATCGCGGCAAGCTGAGTGAACACGTCGTATTTCTGCTTGCTCTGCGCCGATGGCTTGACCTGCCAAAGATACATCGTGTGCGGCACACAGCCATTCGGCTGAATGCGCACATCCTTGTTGTAGAAGTCGTTGAGCGGCATCTCGTGCATCTTGGCCGCTACCGCATCTGCGTCCAGCGTGTTCGCGGCCTTTACCGCCTTCAGCCAATGGAGCACGCCCGCATAACACCCGGCGTTATACTCGTTCGGCGGCGTCTGCATCTTCGCCACGTAGCGCTCGGTCCAGGCGCGCGTCTCCGGCGACAGGTCCCAATAGAAGGAATTAGTCAGCACCAGACCCTGGCACACGTCCTGGCTCAGCGACACAACGTCGTTGATGATCATCAGCAGCGTGGCCAGCCGGACACCGCCCTTGCTGATGCCGAACTCGGCAGCCTGCTTGATACAGTTCTGCAGATCGGTGCCGGCATTGGCGAGACCAATGACCTTGGCGCCCGATGCCTGTGCTTGCAGCAGGTTAGATGAAAAGTCGGCGGTCCCCAGCGGTGCGCGGGTGCTGCCCAGCACCTTTCCTCCGGCTGCCTTGACGAACTCCTCAGTGCTGGCCTGCAAGGAGGCGCCGAACTCATAATCGGCGGTGATGAAGAACCATGTGTCGCCGCCAGCCTTCGCCAGCGCGTTACCGACGCCCTTGGCCAATGCATAGGTGTCGGCGGCAAACTGAAATCCGTAGGGCGAGCACTGCTTGCCAATGAAAGCCGTTGCTGTCGGCGTGCTCATGACAAAGATGCGCTTCTTGTCGCGCGCCACCTGCTGGATCGCCAGACCTGCCGATGTGGCGGCGCCATCGGCCAGCAGATGCACGCCCTTGTCGTCAACCCATTCCCGCGCCAGTGCCCCGGCAACATCGGCTTTATTCTGATCGTCTGCCTGCATCACTTCGATCGGGCGCCCGAGCACCGACCCGCCGAAATCGGCGACGGCCATCTCAGTCGTCAGCCGGCTGCCAGGCCCGCCGACATGGCGGTAGGGGCCGGCCACGTCGCTCAGCAGCCCGATCTTCACCGGCGCAGATGAACTCTGCGCGCGCAGCAATACAGGATGCGCCAGCGGCGCAGCGGCAATGCCGCCGAGTGCGGCGCGGCGGGTAATCTTCATGATGGTTCCCCGATATGATTATATCTGGATGCGGTAGAACCGGGCCGCGGTGTCGTGGAACAGCGCGCGGCGTTCATCGGCCGATGCGCCAGCAGCGACGCGCTTGAAGCCATTCCAAAGCACCGGATAGCTGCACATCGCCTTGTCCACCGGGAAGTTGCTCTCGAACATGCAACGCTGAGAGCTGAATGCTTCGATGCACGCCTCTATCCACGGGCGCCATGCCTGCGCGAGCTCGCCCGACGATGGTGGCAAGACCTGGCGGTGGAAGTCGAAGCCGTTGATCGCCATCGCCAGACCACCGAGCTTCATGTGGACATTCGGACACGCGGCCAATTGCTGGATGCCCTCACGCCAGGCAGCGAACACCTCGTTGCGTTGAGCCCGAAAGGCTCCGACGCCGAGTGGGCCACCAACGTGGTTGATGACGATAGGTATCGCGGGAAACGCGCGCGCCAGATCCAGGAGCTCGCCGAGCTGCGTGTGATACAGCCACGCATCGAAGCTGAGGCCGTATTTGTCGAGTCGTTCGAAACCGGCGCGGAACGTCGGGTCGGCCATCAAGCCGAGTGGCGGCGGGGTGGAGATGCTGGCTAGCAGATCGGGGTGACGCGCGGTCACCTGGCGGATGCCACGGAAGCGGCCGTTGGCCGCTGCCATATGGGCCTCCAGCACCGCATCCACACGCTCTCCGGCGCGGAAATCCACATGGCCGACAATGGCGGCGCAGACACGCTGTCGGGTCTTGCGTCGCTCCGCTTCGGCTGCCACCGAGGCGACGAACTCGGTCTCGCCGACCGGGCGCATCTCTTCCGGACCTTCCGTGCGATAGGACCAGAAGCACTGCAGAAACACCGTGGCAGCGACGTTGTGGCCGCTGTTCAGGTCGGCCAGCAATTCGTCGAGGTAGTAACGGCTGCCGGGCCGATCCCACAGATGATGATGCGGGTCGACTATCGGCAGGTCGGGATCGAGTATCTCCTCGCGCAGCTTGTTCAGCCACGCGAGGTCCGGGTTCGGATGCTCGACGACGAGTGGCTGCGCGGCCGACATCAGGCGGCCAACACCGGTTCGGTACCGACAATGGTCGTGCGATGCATGACGCGCCGCTCGCGCGGATCGTGCGGCGTCACCTGATGCATGGTGCAGCGGTTGTCCCACATCACCACGTCATGCGGTTCCCAGCGATGGCGATAGACGAAGCGCGGCTCGGCGGCGAACTCCGCCAGATCAGCGATCAGGCGCTTGGCATCCGCCGGGCTCATGTCCTCGACTTCGTCGTTGTAGATCGGGCTGATGTAGAGCGAATGACGGCCGGTAATCGGGTGCTTGCGCACCATCGGCTGCCAGACCGGCGGCATCGCTGCCATCTCCTCCTCGGTCAGCGGCTTCAGGTTCGCCAGCGTGTGCAGGTGGCCGAAATTGTGCCGCGCCTTGCGGCCCTGTACCTGCCGCTTCAGCGAGTCGGGCAACGCCTCATACACGGCGTACATGTTGGTGAACTGGGTCTCGCCGCCGGTACGGCTGGTTTCCACCCCGTGCAGCAACGCGCCGGTGCAGGGAATGGTGCGGTAGCTGCTGTCCGTATGCCAGAATTGCGCCAGCGAGACCTGCTTCACCGTCGGATGATCCGGCGGCATCAGGTTGCCATCGTCGTCCACGTTGGAGACCCGGAAGATCTCCTTCACCCGCCGCGAACGGATGATGTTCTGATGAAAGATCTCCGGCTCGCCTAGACCTCGCGTGAACGCAACGTGTTCCTCGTCGGTGATTCGCTGATCGGGAAACACCAGAACAAGATATTGCATCCATGCATCATGCACGGCGCGCAAGGTGTCGGAATCGGGTGGAGTACGCATGTCGACGCCGCGCACCTCTGCGCCGAGAGTGGGATGCAGAGGACGAACGCTCACTTGCGAGGAGATGGTTGCTGCCGCTGATGCCATGGCCGCTTCCTTTCCGTTATCTCAGGCTGGGTGTTCGGCGAACTCGAAGCCCATTGCACGTGTGTGGTAGTAGATCCCGCCATCCTGCACGATGAGGAACAGTGCCTGCTCGTTGCCCCCGTTGTGGTGCGAGTGAACCGCGACGGGCGGCGTAATCGTGGTCGCCCACGGCGCCCAGTCCTTGCGCTTACCGTCAATGACGGAGAAGCAGCGGTCGCCCTTGATGATGAGCGACACGGCGACTGAATTGTGCCGGTGCGGACGCTGCACCACGCCGCCCGGCAACGAGTTCATCGCAACCGTAAGCGTCGGCAGGATGTTGCGCGTCGCTTCCTGATTCTCGGCGGAGAAAATCAGCGCCGAGCCGGCGATCTCCTCGTTGCGGCCGATGTCGTAGATGAGATCGATCTGCCGGGTGATCTCGTCGGCCCGATAGTGCACAAGGTCCGTCGGTGACTGGCCAGGCGCCGGTGCCTGCAGGTTTTCGAATGCAAGCTGCGGCTCATTGGTCACCAGCCACAGCACCGCGTCATTTTCGTCCGCGCTGTGCAACGCGGGTTGGCCGCCAGGCAGGATGAACAGGTCGCCGGCGCTCCACGCGATATCCTGTCCGGCGCAGGACGTGCGACCACTCCCGGCGATCACGTAAGCAATGATGCCACTGGCCACGAAGTCTGTCGTCAGGTTTTCGCCGGCACGAATTCTCGCATAGCGCGCCAGCACCAGTGGCGTGGTTGCGGGAAACCGGCTTTCCAGTTCCGCGGATATGTCACACGCAATCAAGCCGGTCGGCGTTGCCGGATCGAGCGCGATGACCGGCTCCCGGGTGAATATCTGGTCCGGAACAGGCGGCAGCTGCACGTTGAATCCGTTGCCGGTATTGAAGAACCGCCCGCGCGCTTCGGCTGGCGTCGCCGGCGCGGCAGGACGTTGCACCGGCATCTCGGCAATGCTGCGTGGACGATCGTCTCCCGGCATCGATGGGTCTCCTCCCAGCACCGACTGTACCACCATCGCCGGAGGGCGACAGCATGTCAAGGTTTCCGAATAATGTTCGGATATGTGCGGAGGTCACACTGGATCCCAGGGAAACGCCTGCTCTGATGTATCGAGCGGCATGAACGCCGCCTGCATCGCCGGCATGGCATGCTGCGCGATCGTCTCAGGCGTCCAGCCATCGGCGCGATGCACGATGCGGATCGGGCGCGGCGAACTGAACAGGTAGATCTCGTTCATGCGCGTTCCGAACACCTGGCCGGTGACCCCCTTTGCGGCATCCGACGCGAGGAACACCGCGAGCGGCGCATTCTTGTCCGGCGTCATGCGTTGCAGCTTTTCCACCATCACCTGCTGCTCCGGCGTCGTCGCCGGAATCGAGCTGGTCATGCGGCTCCAGGCCCAGGGCGACAGGCAATTGGAACGGACGTTGTAGCGCCGCATGTCGAGCGCGATCGACTTTGACAGTGCGGTGATGCCTAGTTTGGCGGCGGCATAGTTGGCCTGGCCGACATTGCCGATCAGGCCGGACGTGCTGGTGATATGCACGAAAGCACCGCTTTCCTGCTTGCGATAATGCTCCGCTGCAGCACGGCTAACAAAGAAACTGCCGTTCAGGTGCACCGAGATGACGGCGAGCCAGTCATCGGCGCTCATCCGATGGAAAATGCCATCGCGCAGGATGCCGGCGTTGTTCACCACCGCATCGATGCGGCCGAAGTGATCCAGCGCGGCTTGGATGATCTTCTGCGCCGAAGCCCATTCCGCGACGGAGTTGGTGCTGATCTCTGCCAAACCGCCATTTTGGCGGATGATCGCCTGGGTCTGCTGTGCGGGCGTGACGGACGCGCCGCCGCCGGTGAGCGATGCGCCAACGTCGTTGATGATCACCCTGGCGCCAGCAAGCGCCATCATGATGGCGATCTCGCGCCCAATGCCGCCACCGGCGCCGGTGACGATGACGACCTTGCCTTCCATCATGCCAGCCACAGTCATTCTCCTTGTCTTTGTCTTGCTCGGTGTCCAGATTGACAGCCGGGGGTTGCTCCCGCAACGTCAATCCTGAATAGAATTCGGGTTTCTGCCGATGCTTGGGCTCAATCTCGACTATCCGCTGGTGCTGTCCACCATTATCGAGCACGCTGCAGCGACGTTCGGGGACACGGAACTCGTATCGCACGGGCACTCAGAGGCCACGCGCAGCAACTACCGCACTGCTGCGCAGCGCAGTCGCAGGCTGGCGTCCTCGCTGCAGCGCCTAGGCGTCGAGCCGGGGGGCTTCGTGGGGTCGCTCGCCTGGAACACGCATCGGCATTTCGAACTGTTCTATGGCGTGAGCGGCATCGGTGGCGTTCTGCACACTGCCAATCCGCGGCTGCCGCCGGAGCAAATCCTCTACACGATCAATTTCACCGGTTACCGCACCCTGTTCATCGACCTCGATACGCTTGCTCTGGCCGAGCAGCTTGCGCCTCGGTTGGAGACGGTTGATCGCTTCGTCCTGATGGCCTCGCACAATGATATGCCGGCTACCAACCTGGCTGATGTGTTGTGCTACGAGGACCTGATCGAAGCCGGCGACTCGTCATTTGCCTGGTCCGAGCTGGAGGAGCGGTCTGCGTGCATGTTGTGCTTCACTTCGGGCACGACGGGGCAGCCGAAGGGCGTGCTGTATTCGCATCGTGGCACGGTGCTGTCCGCGCTTTCCACCGGGGGCGGTAATGGTTGGGCGCTGTCGGCCAACGACGTGGTGCTGGGCCTTCCGGGCTTCTTCCACTGCAATGGCTGGGCGGTGCCGTTCCTGGCGCCGATGTACGGCGCGAAACTGGTATTGCCCGGGCGGCGCGCCGATGATGCATGGCTGCATCGCCTGATCGTGGAGGAAGGAGTCACGATTGCTGCCGCGGTGCCGACCATCTGGCTGGGGTTGCTGGAACATTGTCGTGCGACGGGGCAGGGTCTGGGCGAGCTTCGGCGCATCTTCTCCGGGGGCACGGCGCCCCCCGCAGCGATGATCGAAGCCTACCTGCGCGATCATGGCGTCCGCGTAAGCCATGGTTGGGGAATGACCGAAACAACGCATGGGGCGACGATATCCTTCGCGAGGCACGGGCTATCAGATGATGCCGCCGTGGCGGCGATGCGGACGCAAGGCAAGCCGCTCTACGGCAACCAGATCCGCATCGTTGATGACGAAGGCAGGCCGCTGCCGTGCGACGGCAACACGCCCGGACACCTGCAATGCCGTGGTCATTGGATTGCCGGCGCCTATTTCAAACGGCCCGAGCCGGATTTGCGTAGCAAGGACGGCTGGATGCGAACCGGCGATATCGCGGTGATCGATCCCGACAACACGCTGCACATCGTCGACCGGGCCAAGGATGTGATCAAGTCGGGTGGTGAGTGGATCAGCTCGCAGGCGTTGGAGGAAGCCGCGATGCGGCATCCTGCGGTGCAGGAGGCGGCCGTTGTGGCAATGCAGCACCCGCGCTGGCAAGAGCGGCCCTTTCTGATCGTTGTTCTGACGGCGCATGAGACGGCCACAGCCGATGATCTCCGAACACACCTGCAGAGTTACGTGCCGAAATGGTGGCTGCCCGACGCCATCGCCTTTGCGACTGAACTGCCGCACGGCCCGACGGGGAAACTTCAGAAGGACGAACTCCGCCGCCGCGTTGCAGGCGGCATTATCGTCCCTGCTGCAAATCTTGGTTAGTGAGAAGCGAGTCAGTGGCGTAGCGGAGCGAATACGCGGGAAGGCTTATTATCGCGCTGTATTATAGACCCACATGCAATCTCAGGGCAGCACTCGTGCAGCTTGCGGCCACACCATGGCGCATGCTGCTCCGTGCAATGAACCCATTCATATACCGGCACACGGGCCTACTCGCACCGGCCTTTGCAGCGCATACGGCCTACAAAGTCCTCATCGTTGCGTTCTGAATAAGGTCCCGGTGGGGGTCCCTTCCACCCGGGTACAGCGTTTGGCGGCATCGCTCTATTTGCCGGTCCGTCTTCTATTGAAGACAAGCGTTTTTGATTGAGTTGGCCAGGCGCAGCCTCTAACGTATTGTCGCAATGGCTCGGGAGGAACTTTGTCAGCACCTGTAGCTGCAACCGAAGAGAACCGGCGACGGCCGACCGCTCCCACCAAGTCCGCCGAAATCGCCCAGATTGGCGCGCTCGGAAAACCCGTCGGTGCGGTCGTCGCAGCGGCGAAAGTGCTCCGCGTGCTGCATGGGTCCGAGCGTCCGCTGAACGCGAGCGAAGTGGCCCGCGCGGCGGGGCTGCATCGCGGGACGGCTTACAACATCCTTCGGACGCTGCAAGCAGAGAGCTTTGTCGGATATGATGAAGCGACCCGCACCTACACGGTGAGCTTGCGCATTCTCGAATTGGCCTACGGCGTTCTACGGCGTAGCGGTTTGCTGGACATCGCGCGTCCGCTGATGCATCCGGTCTCCGATGCCCACGGCGTCTCGCTCTACTTGTCCAAAGTAGTGGGGCCTTCGTCGCTGCTGCTGTTGGATTGGGTGGGCGCCGCCTTCCAACCCGACCTATATGTCACCGTCGGGCGTCGGTCCCCGGTACCGGCGGGGGCATCGGGTATGATCATGGCCGCGTTCGGCAACAGTAGCCAGGCCGAACTCCAAACACTGTTCTCGCAAGTCGCATGGTATCAGAAGCCCTCCTTTTCCGAGTTTCTGGCCCGCGTGAGGGAGGCGAAGCAAGCCGGCTTTGCCGTCGATCGTGGGACTATGTTTCAGGGGATCACACTAATTTCGGTGCCGGTTCTATCGCCGACATGGGAGCCGTTACTGATCCTGACCAGTGCGGGGCGCTCGCACGATCTGGAGGCCGAAGCGCTGGAGGCGCTGTGCCGAGCGATGCAATCGGCGGCTGCGCGCCTAGCCGAGAGCGTCCGATTACTGCGGCTCGAATGACGAGAGTGACATCAACTCAAGGAGGACAACATGGTTGCCTCACAGACGATCGCCCGTAAGTCAAAGGCCGAGATGCCCGTGCATTTCGATGCCATTGTCATCGGTGCCGGCGTCTCAGGCCTTTACCAACTCTACAGATTGCGGGACCTCGGCCTCACAGTGCGGGTATTTGAAGCCGGCACCGGCGTTGGCGGCACTTGGTACTGGAACCGCTACCCGGGCGCCCGGTTCGATTCCGAAAGCTGGACGTATGGCTACTCGTTCTCGCAGGAACTGCTCGACGAGTGGGAATGGGAGGAGCATTTCGCCGGTCAGCCCGAAACCGAGCGTTACTTGAATTACGTCGCCGACAAGTTCGATCTGCGCTGCGACATCCAGTTCAGAAGCCGCGTTGCCGCCGCGCATTACCGCGAGAACACGCGCAGTTGGGAGATCACCCTGGAAGACGGTCGGCGCTACACCGCCCACTTCCTGATCACTGCGGTCGGTGTGCTGTCGGCGGCGACGCTGCCGAACATTCCTGGGGTCAAGGGTTTCCAGGGCCAGTCGTTCCACACCCATCATTGGCCGAAGGAGCCGGTCAGCTTCGTCGGCAAGCGGGTCGCAGTGATCGGCACCGGCGCCACCGGCATTCAGACGATCACCGAAGTGGCGAAAACGGTCGGGCACCTGACCGTGTTCCAGCGCACGCCGCAATGGGCCGCGCCTCTGCACAACGCCAAGATCACCAAGCAGGAGATGGACCGTATCCGCGCCAACTACTCCGAAACCTTCGCGCGCTGCCAAGAGACCTTCGGTTGCTTCATCCACACGACCGACCCGCGCTCCGCGCTCGAGGTTCCTGAAGAAGAGCGTAGGGCGTTCTGGGAGAAACTCTACGGCGAGCCCGGATTCGGCATTTGGATGGGCAATTTCCGCGATATCCTGGTCGACCGGCAGGCCAACCGGCTGATCTCCGACTTCGTCGCCCGCAAGACCCGCGAGCGCGTCAAGGACCCGGTTGTGGCCGAGAAGCTGATCCCGAAAACCTACGGCTTCGGCACTCGCCGCGTCCCGCTCGAAAGCGGCTATTTCGAGGTCTATAACCAACCCAACGTCGAACTGGTCGATCTCACCGAGACGCCGATCGAGCGCATCACTCCAAGCGGCATCAAAACCAGCACGCGCCAATACGAATTCGACATGATCATCTACGCGACGGGATTCGACGCGATCACCGGCGCCTTCGATCGCATCGACATTCGCGGCGTTGACAATGTTCGGCTGAAGGGCAAGTGGAAGAACGGTCCGCAGACCTTCCTTGGCATCATGGTCGACGATTTCCCGAACATGCTCATGGTGATGGGCCCGCATGCCGGGCTCGGCAACTTCCCGCGCGCCGCCGAGTACAGCGCCGACTGGGTCACCTCGTTGATCCGCTTTGCCCGCGACCGCGGCCTGACCCGCATCGAGGCCACCGCTGCGGGTTGCATCGCGTGGACAGACCATGTCATTGAGACGAGCCAGGGGCTGCTGTTCGCCGAAGTCAATTCATGGATGACCGGCATCAACCGCAACGTAGAGGGCAAGCAGGTCCGCCGGATCATGCGCTACAGCGGCGGCCACCCCAAGTTCCGCGAGCGCTGCGAGGCTGTGGCCGCTGACGGGTACCGAGAATTGGCGTTGGCTTAGCGTAACGCGACAAACGCGACGGAGGGAACAATGGATGTCGGCATGATGATGGTGTTCGCCAGCTATGGCTGGGACGACTGTTCCGACGCGCGCGTGTGGGACGAGGAAATCCGCCTCGCGCGGCTCGCTGCCGATCTCGGTTTCAACTGTCTTTGGTCGGCCGAACATCACTTCAACGACTACTCGTTCGTGCCCGACAACCTTCAGCTGATGAGCTATCTGACGGCGGCGTGCCCGAATGTTGACCTGGGCACCGCCGCGGTCATCGTCCCCTGGCACGACCCGCTGCGGGTCGCGGAGCAGGCGTCGGTGCTCGACCTCTTGAGCAAGCGAAGGCTGCGCCTGGGTCTCGGCCGTGGCTTGGCGCGGCGCGAATTCGCCGCTTTTCGCGTGAGCATGGACGAATCGCGCGAACGCTTCGATGAAGCGGCGCCGATGATCGTCAACGCGCTGAAGACCGGGTTTATCGAAGGCGACGGCAAATTCTACAAGCAGCCGCGGATCGAGATCCGCCCACGGCCGCAGCATTCATTCGATGGACGCATTTACGCCGTGGCTTCAAGCGAGGATTCCGTCGTGTCCGCCGCCAAGCTTGGCGCGCACATGGTGATGTTTGCCGACCGCCCCTGGGAGATGCGGCTGCCGGTCATAGAACGTGGGCGCGAACTGCACCGCCAGTTCCACGGCACCACGCCGCCGCACGTCATGTTGACCGAGTTCTGCATCTGCAGCCACGACCTCGCCGCCTGCGAGGAGGAGGCGCGGCGGTACCAAGGGAAATTCGTCGAGAGCAATTTCTATCACTACGAATTTCTCGGCGAGCACTTCAAGACCGTAAAGGGCTATGATGCCTACCAGCAGAAGGCCGAAATCGCCCGCAAGGGCGGCCTCGAAGGTGCGGTCGCTGGCTTCATGCGGGCCGCGAGCTGGGGCACACCCGATAAGATCCTGCGCGGGCTCGAGGAGCGCCGCAAGCTACTCGGCGACTTCGAGCTCAATGTCGCTTTCCGCTTTGGCGGCACGCCCTATGAGGTGTCGGAGCGCGGGCTGAAGCTTTTCGCCAAGGAGGTGTTGCCGGTGCTCAAGGCGCAGGCCTCAGCCGAAGTAAAGGCGGCGGCTGAGTAAGCACCCACATGGAGCTCTGAAATGCCGGAACAGACATCAGATATCGGAAGATTTGACGCCATCATCGTGGGCGCGGGCGTCGGCGGTCTCTACGCGATCTACCGCCTGCGCAAGCTGGGCTTCAAAGTGCGCGCCTTCGAGGCTGGCGATGGGGTCGGCGGTACCTGGTACTGGAACCGCTATCCGGGATGCCGCTGCGACGTTGAAAGCCTGGAATATTCGTATTCCTTCTCTGACGAGTTGCAGCAGGAATGGCACTGGCCCGAACGCTACGGCACGCAGCCGGAAATCTTGCGCTACATCAACCACGTTGCAGACCGCTTCGACCTGCGCCGCGATATCGAGTTCAACACTCGGGTCAAGCAAGCCGTCTTCGACAGCAAGACAAATCTATGGACTGTAAAGACCGATAAGGGGCACGTCGCGACTGCGCGCTACTGCATCATGGCGACGGGCAATCTTTCGACGCCGCGCAAGCCGAACATTGCGGGTTTGGATAGCTTCAAGGGCAAGTGGTATCACACCGGTCTGTGGCCGCACGATGGCGTTGACTTCACTGGACTGCGTGTGGGGGTGATCGGGACAGGCTCATCCGGCGTCCAGTCGATCCCGATCATCGCCAAGCAGGCCAAGCACCTTTACGTATTTCAGCGGACGGCGAATTTCAGCCTGCCCGCCCGCAACATGCCGATGCCTTCCGACAAGGAGCGCACGCACAAGGCCGAGTATCCAGCACGCCGGCGCGCCGCTTTCGATACGCCGTTCGGGATCGCGGGGTACCCGCCACCGGAGAAGCCCGCTCTCCAAGCGAGCGAAGAAGAGCGGCAGCGCGCCTACGAGGCGAAATGGGCCGAGGGCGGCAGTATCAGCTTTCTCTATTCGTACACGGATTTGCTGGTCAACAAGGAGTCAAACGACACCGCATCGGAGTTTGTCCACCAACAGATCCGCGCCACGGTCAAGGATCCCAAGACGGCCGAACTGCTGTGCCCCAACGACCATCCGATCGGCACCAAGCGGCTGATCCTCGATACCGATTATTATGAGACCTACAATCGCGACAACGTCACCTTGGTCGATATCCGAAGCAAGCCAATCCACGAAATCACTCCGACCGGGTTGCGCACAGCCGATGCCGAGTACGCGCTCGACGCGATCGTCTTTGCGACCGGGTTCGACGCGATGACCGGTGCGATGAAGGAAATCGACATCCGCACCGATGCCGGATTGTCGATCCAGGCAAAATGGGAAGGCGGTCCACGCACCTATCTCGGGATCATGATGGCCGGCTTCCCCAACCTGTTCATGATTACTGGTCCGCAAAGCCCTGGCGTCAAAAGCCAGATGATCTTGGCGTGCGAGCAGCATGTAGACTGGATCGGGGATTGCCTTCACTTCCTGCGCGACCACGGCCTGACACGCATTGAAGCGGAGCAGGATGCAGAGGATTCCTGGGTGCACCACAATAACGAAGTCGCTGATCGCACTCTCTATCCCCTGGCCAATTCATGGTATATCGGCGCCAATATTCCGAGCAAGCCCCGTGTCTTCATGCCCTATGTCGGCGGCGTTACCGCTTATAAGAAGAAGTGCGACGAGGTCGCGGCCAAGGGCTACGAGGGCTTTCGACTGGGTGTACTCACGGACGAACAGCGGTTCGCGGCAAACTGACAGGCCGACGAGGTGCTGCTCGCGGATAAAGCGACAGTCGAGGAGATTTCTCGCGCTTGAAGCGCAGTGAAAATCATAGTGGGTTCCAGTGAGAGTGCCAGGGCCGCACGGCCCGCCAAGTCTCGCAACAGCTGTGTTTTGTCGGGAATGCGCAAGCCGACAACGATGTGATCAGGCAGTATAATTTCGCCGATCGTCATCAATCAGGGACTTTCAGGCGATAACCAACGCCTGTTTCTGTGAGAATGAGTTCAGGTCTTTCTGGATTCCGCTCGATCTTCTGGCGCAATGCGCGGATGTAAATTCGCAAATATTGCACGGCTGTCTCGGTGCCCCAGACCTCATGTAGGATAAAGTTGTGCGTTAATACCTTGCCGGCATGCGCCACCAGAAGCCGCAGCAGATTATATTCGCGTGGTGAGAACTTTACCTCGCGGCCATCCACCGTCACGATGCGGCGGACGAGGTCAACTGATAGCACCCCGGTACGGAACAGGGGCTTCTCACCCTCCTGTTGCAGTCTATGCCGCTGCGCAGCACGGATCCGCGCCAGCAGTTCGTCCATGCTGAAGGGTTTGGTCACATAGTCGTCCGCCCCAAGGTCGAGTGCGGCAACTTTTGTTGTTTCGTTGTCTCGGCTCGACAGGACGATGATCGGCAGCATAGTTCCCGAGCCGCGAATGGACCGAATGACCTGCAGACCATCGATATCGGGCAGACCAAGGTCAAGCACAATCAGGCCGGCGCGCGACTGTCGCACGGCGTCCAACGCCGCCTGGCCGGTCGTCGCCTCCACCACTCTGTAGCCCTCGCTACCGAGCGCCACGCGCAGGAAGCGCAGGATCGCCGGCTCGTCGTCGACGATCAGGATGCGACACGGGCTGGAGTCCGTCGTCATGCTCTCGTTGCAACCGGGGATGCGGGCAGCGGCTCTTTGTCCTGTTCCGCTTCGGCGAATACCCGCAGGCGCAATGTAAACACCGCGCCCGGCCTATCCGTGCAATTCGCGGCGCAAATGCTACCGTGCATGGCCTCGACAAAGCCGCGGCAGATCGCCAGCCCGAGCCCGGTCCCCGCCCGGCGCCGATCCGGTCCGCCCACGCGATACAACTTCTCGAACACGCGCTCCAATTCGTCGTCGGGAATGCCCGGACCTTCGTCCAGCACCTGCACAACGTTCTGCCCGTCGTCCCGCCGCGCCCTCACGCTAATCAGCGATCCGGGTGGCGCATACTTGTTGGCATTGTCGAGCAGGTTGAACAGCACCTGCTCGAACAGCACTTCGTCGAGGTCGAGCATCGGCAGAGCCGGTGGTGTCGAATGTCTTGCCGACCCCAGGCGCGGCCCCCAGCAAGAGCTTCAGCCGCCCGCGCGTTCCCACCTGCGCCGCCTGAAGCAGAGCATCAGGCAAAGGTCTTCCATCGCGTGCACTTCGATCGTGCAAGCGGTGCTCCGGGAACCGCACCTCCCGTAAGGGAGGAGATGTCCTTGGTGGCTATCGATCGTCACGCTCTCATCGCGTCCAGCGCGATATTGAGTTGCAGCACGTTGACATGCGGCTCACCAATAATTCCGAGAAACCGGCCGCTGACGTGCTCCTCCACCAATTGGCGCACGCGATCCTGCGGGAGACCGCGCGTCTTCGCCACGCGCGGTACCTGGAACAGTGCGCCAGCCGGGGTGATGTCAGGATCCAGCCCGCTGGCCGAGGTGGTCACCAGATCGGACGGAATTGGTGTGTTCGGATTCTCGGCAGCCAGTTTCGCCGCATCCTCCTTTACCCGATCCACCAGCGCCTTGGACGTGGGACCTAGGTTCGAACCGGCCGAGTTGTCTGCTGCATAA
Organism: uncultured Alphaproteobacteria bacterium; assembly: GCA_963758595.1. Classification (GTDB taxonomy): domain Bacteria; phylum Pseudomonadota; class Alphaproteobacteria; order Acetobacterales; family Acetobacteraceae; genus JAMXLO01. The sequence goes on along the minus strand of CAVWWB010000008.1, from coordinate 662,945 downwards.
GGCACTCGCACAGTCTTGGTTAAATCTTTCGGATCAGGCTCAGTGGTCGCCGATGGCCGACCATGGAAATACTTATCAGAGGCAAAGTTCTGCCCGATCAACGCCGAGCCGATCACCTTGCCGTCCTTCTCTATCAGGCTGCCGTTTGCCTGATTAGGGAACACGGCCTGAGCAATGCCGGTCATGGCCAGCGGGTAGATGATGCCAGTAATGATCGTCATGAGGACGATCATCATGATGGCGGGGCGGATGTGTTTCATAGTGGCGGCCTCCTCAGGCCAGACCGATGGATGTGACGAGCATGTCAATCAGCTTGATGCCGACGAACGGAACGATGATGCCACCGACGCCGTAGAGCAGCAGGTTGCGGCGCAGGATCGCGGCCGCACCGATTGGCCGGTACGCGACGCCGCGCAGTGCCAGCGGGATCAGTGCGACGATGATCAGCGCATTGAAGATGATTGCCGACAGGATAGCGCTCTCCGGCGTCTTCAGCCCCATTACATTCAACGCCTGGAGCTGCGGATAGAACGCGATGAACATCGCCGGGATCATGGCGAAGTACTTCGCCACGTCGTTGGCGATGCTGAAGGTGGTCAGCGCCCCGCGCGTCATCAGCAGCTGCTTGCCGATCTCGACGATCTCGATCAGCTTGGTCGGATCGCTGTCGAGATCCACCATGTTGCCGGCCTCGCGCGCCGCCATGGTGCCGGTGTTCATTGCCACGCCGACATCGGCCTGCGCCAGCGCCGGCGCGTCATTGGTGCCATCGCCGCACATAGCCACCAGCTTGCCCTGCGCCTGCTCGTCGCGGATCAGCTTGAGCTTGGCCTCAGGCGTCGCCTGCGCGAGGAAGTCGTCCACGCCCAACTCGGCGGCAATCGCCGCGGCGGTCAGCGGATTGTCGCCGGTGATCATCACGGTGCGGATACCCATACGACGCAGTTCAGAGAACCGCTCCTGGATGCCGCCCTTGATGATGTCCTTCAGGTGGATCACGCCAAGCAGGCGACCGTCCTTGCAGACCGCGAGCGGGGTGGCGCCCGAGCGAGAGATCTCGTCCGACTTCATGGTCAGCTCGCGGACCGCCGCTTCCGACACGGTGGAACGTCACCGCAACGGCGACACCGCCGTTGCGGTGCCCGTCGTTTTGACGCACGAACGCCAGCACGGCATCGACGGCACCTTTGCGGATAACCGAGCCTTCCAGATCAACACCGGACAGCCGGGTCTGCGCCGAGAAAGGGATGAAGTGCGCATGCGCGGGCGCCATCTCGCGGCCGCGAATGTTGTACGTCTCTTTGGCCAGCACAACGATCGAACGGCCTTCCGGCGTTTCGTCCGACAGCGAGGCGAATTGCGCCGCATCGGCAAGCTCCTGAGAGGTTACGCCGGCCAGCGCCAGGAACTCGGTCGCCTGGCGATTGCCGAGAGTGATCGTGCCGGTCTTGTCGAGCAGCAGCGTATCCACATCGCCGGCCGCCTCGACGGCACGGCCCGACATCGCCAGCACGTTGAAGCGCACCAGGCGGTCCATGCCGGCGATGCCGATCGCCGACAGCAACGCGCCGATCGTGGTCGGAATCAGCGCGACGAACAGCGCGACCAGGATCACCACCGACACCGCGCCGCCAGCATAGGTAGCAAAGCTCGGGATGGTCGCCACAGCGATGACGAAGATGATCGTCAGGCCAGCGAGCAGGATGTTGAGCGCGATCTCGTTCGGCGTCTTCTGCCGTTCCGCGCCTTCCACAAGCGCGATCATCCGATCGAGAAAGGTGGATCCCTGTGTCGCGGTGATGCGTACCTTGATCCAGTCAGACAGCACCCGCGTGCCGCCGGTCACTGCCGAGCGGTCGCCGCCGCTCTCGCGGATCACCGGCGCTGACTCGCCGGTGATCGCCGACTCATCGACCGAGGCGATGCCCTCGATCACGTCGCCGTCGCTAGGGATCAGGTCGCCAGCCTCAACCAGGACGATATCGCTCTGCTTCAGCTCCGGAGCCGGCACCGCCTGCCATTCTTCTGAATTCAGCGCCGGCAGGCGCTTGGCCAGCGTCTCGGTCCGCGACTGGCGCAACGTCGCTGCCTGGGCCTTGCCGCGGCCTTCCGCCACCGCCTCGGCGAAGTTGGCGAACAGCACGGTCACCCACAGCCACAGAATGATCTGGAAGGTGAAGCCCAGATGCTCGCCACCGCCGGTCAGCAGCTCGCGGATAAAGATGACGGTGGTGAGCGCGGCGACAATCTCGACGACGAACATCACCGGGGACTTGATCAGCACCCTGGGGTCGAGTTTGACGAACGACTGCCCGATCGCGGGCAGGAGGATCGCAGGGTCCAGTAGCGTGGACTGCGACGCCCGCATCTTGTTGCGCGTATCCATGGCTCAGCTACCTGTGTTGAAGAGAGTGCCCGCGTGCATCGCGAAGTGCTCGACGACCGGGCCGAGTGCAACTGCGGGGAAGAAGATCAGTCCACCGGTAATGGCGATTACGCCGACCACCAGGCCGACGAACAGCGGGCTGTCGGTGGGGAAGGTACCGGCGGAGATCGGCACGATTTTCTTCTGCACCAACGAACCGGCAACGGCGAGCATCGGAATGATCATCAGGAACCGGCCGATGAACATCGCAAGGCCAAGCGTGTCGTTCCAGAACGGCGTGTTGGCGGAGAGACCGGCGAAGGCGCTGCCGTTGTTGCCGGTGGCGGATGTGTAGGCATACAAAGCCTCGCTGAAGCCGTGTGGGCCGGCATTGGCCAGCGCACCAGTGCCGACAGGCAGCACAACGGCAAGAGCCGTAAAGCCCAGAATGGACAGGGGCAGGATCAGGATGGCGAGCATCGCCATCTTGACCTCCTTCGCCTCGAGTTTCTTGCCCAGGTATTCCGGCGTGCGACCGACCATCAGGCCGGCGACGAACATCGCGATGATGACGAACAGCAGCATGCCATACAGGCCGGAACCGACACCGCCGAAGATGATCTCGCCCAGCATGATGTTGACCATCGGCACCATGCCTGCGAGCGGCAGCAGGCTGTCATGCATGTTGTTGACTGCGCCGCAGGACGCATCGGTGGTGACGGTCGTGAACAGCGCTGAGTTGGCGAGGCCGAAGCGCACCTCCTTGCCTTCCATGTTGCCGCCCGCCTGCAGCGCACTCGGCGCCTGGTCCACGTTGAACTGCGCGAACGCCGGGTTGCCGGCCAACTCCGCCCAATAGCAGGTGGTCACGCCGGCCAGGAACAGCACGCCCATCACCGCGAAGACCGCCCAGCCCTGGCGCTGGCTGCCAACCATGCGGCCGAACACGTTGGTCAGCGCCGCACCAATCGAGAAGATCAGCAATAGCTGAATAAGATTGGTCAATGCGCTGGGGTTTTCGAAGGAATGCGCAGAGTTGGCGTTGAAGAAGCCACCGCCATTGGTGCCCAGCATTTTGATGACTTCCTGTGACGCCACCGGCCCCTGGGCGATCACCTGCTTCGCACCTTCCAGCGTCGTTGCTTCGGTGTAGGCGTTCAGGTTCTGGGGCATGCCGAGCGCGATGAACACCAGGCAGACAACGACAGCGATCGGCAGCAGGATGTAGAGCACACAGCGGGTCAGATCGACCCAAAAGTTGCCCAGCGTGCGTACCGAGCGACGTGCAAAGCCGCGGATCAGCACGATCGCCAGCACGATGCCGGTGGCCGCCGAGACGAAATTGTGGACAGTCAGCGCCCACATCTGCGTCAGGTAGCTCATCGTCGTCTCGGGCACGTACGACTGCCAGTTTGTGTTGGTCATGAAGCTGACCGAGGTGTTGAAGGCGAGGTCAGGTGAGACTGCATCCTGGCCGGCCGGATTGAACGGGAGCACGTTCTGCAGCCGCTGGATACCATACATGATGACGAAGCCGGCGAAGCTGAACGCCAGCATCGCAATCGCGTAGCTGACCCAGTGCTGCTCTTCGTTCTCGCGGACGCCGCATAGCCTGTAGATGCCAGCCTCGACCGGACGCAGGACGGCACCGAGCGGCGTGCGCTCGCCGTTGAACACCCGCGTCATGTAGCCGCCGAACGGCTTGGTGATCAGGAGCACCAACGCTGCGTAGATTGCAATCTGCAACCAGCCATTGAGGGTCATAAACGTTGCTCCTCGTGATCCTGCTCAGAACTTCTCTGGCCGGATTAGGGCGTAGATCAGATATACCAACAGGCCGACCGTGACGATCGCGCCGAGTGTGTAGTCGATGGTCATGACGGTGGCCTCACAGCTTATCGCAGGCGTATGCGTAAAGGACGCAACCGCCCAGGAAGGCGGCGCCAATCAGGATGTAGAGGACGTCAAGCATAGCGATGCTCCCGGGTCAGCCGCGAACGCGCCGCACGCGAACACGCATGTTGCGCCGCGCACAAGTAGACCACGCGGGCATAAGAATTCGATGGCGAGTGGGGCGCGCGAACATATAAATTCTATATATCTTGCCCTTCCCAGAAGGTCAGGACGGCATCAGCACCAGCGTGACAGCGTTATTGTCCGTTTGGGCGTTGAACGGATGGTTGGCGGTAAATGCGTGGTCCCACCGGACCTCACGCCGAACCAGCAGCCCGGTCACTGCTGCCGGCATTGCCGGTTTTCAGCTGACGCCCAGCGTCAGCGCGCCATAGGGCGTGTTGGCTCCCGGCAATGAATAGGTGGCCCGAAGCCCTGTTGTGCTAACACAAACCCATTCGTCGTCGGGAAAGAGGCCACGAAGAAGTTGTTGTCCTCGCGCCAGTATTAGAGCCTGCCGTTCAGCGCGACAGTGTCGGTCAGGGCGTAGGAGCCACACTGTGCCGCACCGAAGCCATTCACCGGCTTGCCCACCGTGCCATAGGCGTCCCGGACCAGATTCGCCTCGGTGACCAGCGTCAACTTCTCCGTTGCTTCCAGGTGCTACTGCCCAACTTTCAGATCGATGCCCCCTTCGGTCAGCCACGGGACGTGCGCAAGCACGTTGGCTTCGACCACGTCTAGCTGGTAACGCGAGTTCGCGTCGACGCGGTTCAGCTCACCCAGGAACTAGGTGTCGCTTGCATCGGTCCCATACATGAACTGGAGCTTGAAGCCCCACTGGTAGTCGCTTTTCTTCCTCAACTCGCCATTGCGAACGCCTGCTGGCGCGCGGCGTGTTCCTCCGCCAACACGACCGGCTGCATCAGCGCGAGAAGCCGTTCCTGCGTCGCCAGACTGGCGCGGGTCAGCGGCAGCCGCATTTCATCGCTGCACAGCCCAAGACTAGCGTGTGCCGCCTTGACCGGGATCGGGTTGCTCTCCCTGAACAGCACCGCATGCAGCGGATCGAGCAGGTCGCGCAATGTGGCAAACCGACTCAGATCACCGTCGTCCCAGGCGCGGTGCATCAGCGCGCACAATGCTGGCACGACATTGGCACTGACCGAAATACAACCGATGCCACCCATCGCCCTGTAAGCGGGGGCGGTCGCGTCATCACCGCTCCACTGCATGAAGGCATCGCCACACCGAGCGCGCAACCTTGTCGGCCGTGACAGGTCGGCAGTGGCATCCTTCAAGCCAATGATGAGATCGGCATCATGCAGCCGCGCCACCGTGTCATCGGTGATCGCCACACCGGAGCGCAAAGGAACATCATAGAGCACCACAGGGATATTTGCTGCATGGGCAATCGCGCGAATATGCGCGACGATGCCCTCCTGCGTCGGCTTCACATAGGGTGGCGCGGCGCACAGGAGCGCATCCGCACCCGCGGCTGCTGCCTCGCTGCCGAGTTCGACGGCTGTCGCGGTGGACGAGGCGGTGCAGCCGGCAATAACTGGCACGCGTCCAGATGCCGTCTCCACCACCGCACGCACCAGACGGGCAAATTCCGGCAAGCTCAGTGCGGCCGCTTCGCCGGTGCTGCCGCACACGATCAGCGCGGCGGTCCCACGCTCGATCTGGCGCCTCGCCAGGTTGGATGCGGCAGCCAAATCGACGAGGGTGTCGCAAAAAGGCGTGGCCAGAGCGGCCAGTGAACCACGAACACCAAAGACCGGATTGCGCATCGTCATATTCCCTTCACGCACATCGGCGAAGGCCAAAATCAGGCACCTCCGCCGTCAGTAGCAGGCGACCTGCCTCGCGAGTGGCACGCATCGCGGAAAGACCATGATGTCTCAGCGTGCGTTCGACGCGGTTCCTTGTTTTCGGTAGGGGATCGACGAAGAGGGCCAGGCGTCCGTTCGTGATCAATGCGCGTCGGACGCGAGGAAGCGCTGCTTCCAGCCACTCGACCGATGTCGCCCGGGGTACGATCACCAGGCTGACGCTCGCGGCTTCCAGCCGTTCATGCGAGCAGAGATGAGTCACTTTTGGGACACCCGCCCGGAGCAGGGCGCACATAAGAGCCAAACCGCCATTCCCGAGCACAATTATGTGCCATTCGTCCTTGAGTGGACCGAGACCGTTCGGCAGAGCTTCAGAGGGTTCGCAAGGTTGTCGCGGCAACAAGTGCGGCACGCGTCGAGACGCGTCCGCCAAGTGGACAGGCGTCAGCATGGAGATGTGGGCTCCTGGAGTGCGATCTGCGATCCCGAAAGGCACGGTTCATGCGGACCGAAGATCGGTCAGAGTGCATATAAATGCCATCTGTCTCGTAGGCGCCGCATATGAAGTTCATGTATATGGCCGGCTCACCCCGCCAAACCGAGGCCGCTAACCGTTGATATGGGGTTTATAGGAGAGGACCCAGTTGGCTCTCTCGAATTGCTATGCAAGCGCATATAACTAGGCCCTGTGGACAAACCGTAGTTTTGCGGTGTTCAGTGATTGACTGAACAGGCGCGGGCAACAAAAGAATCTGGGACTGTCGCGAGGCTTTGCGAAAAGAATTGAGACGGTCCCGCTCGGATTGGCCTTCTGCCGATCGTCGCGCGGCGATTCCCCGACACGGTGTGAATGTGATTTGAGGCTGACCTCTGTGTTGGAGGTTGGCAGTGATCCGAGGCCTGATGACGGACCAGGAATGGGGAATCTTCGCGCCTTTCCTGGCGAGCCCCTCGCCGCTCGGCGGTCGCCCGCCGAAGGACCATCGCAAGGTGCTGGACGGGGTGTTTTGGATCAGCCGCACCGGCGCTCCATGGCGCGACCTGCCGGAGGTGTTGGGCAACCGGAACTCGGTGCACAAGCAGTTCCGTCGCTGGTGTCTCTCTGGCGTGTGGGACGTGCTTTTGCAGGCACTGGCGGACAGCGGCGGCGATGCCGACGTGTTGCAGATGATCGACAGCACCACGGTCCGGGCGCATCGCTGCGCTGCCGGCGAAAAGGGGGGACGCAGAACCAGGCACTTGGCCGCTCGCGCGGCGGGTTCACCACCAAGATCCACCTCCGTTGCAACGCGGAAGGCCTTGCCATCGGCGCGGTGCTGAGCGAGGGCGAGGCCCATGACGTCACGGCCTATGACGAACTGATGGAGCAACGCGACAGCGACCCCGGTATCATGCTCGCGGACAAGGGCTATGACAGCGACGCGATCCGCCAAAACCTTCACGATCGTGGTGCCGCACCCGAGATCCCGACCAAGCGGAACCGCAAGGTGCAGTATCTGGTCACCAGGCCGCTGTATGCCCTGCGCTCACGCATCGAATGCTTCATCGGTCATCTCAAGGAGCAACGGCGCATCGCCACCCGATATGACAAGACCGCAAGTAGCTTCCTGGGCTTTGTCTTGCTCGGATGCGCTCGCATCTGGATCAGGTTTGGCCACAGGGCCTAGTAGGGCTCTCATTGTGTCCAGGTGGGCGATGGATCAATCACGGGCTAGCCGGCGATCTATTCTGCAACAGTGTTCCCCGTCCGAAGTTGCTGCGATGTACAATGGAGCTGGCGAAAGCTATGTCGCTTATGCCGATGGCGACCCGGTGCGCCTGTTTTGCTTCGACGGCACGCATGCCTATGCGGACCGGCAGCTCTGGTTCCTACTTGATACGAAGCTCAGGGACCTGCTGGCCTCGGGAGCCACATCGATCCATCTGCTGGATGCCGGCTGCGGTCCGGGCACCTGGGTGCGTCGTCTGGTGACGCGCGCACGTATGCTGGGCTTCCCTAGCATCACCGCGCGAGGTTTCGATGTCTCGCAAGCGCAGATCGAAGTCGCGCGCCGCATGGCAAGAGATCTTGTGGGCCAACCTGGCGTGACCCTTACGTTCGACGTGGCCGATCTGACCGGCCCTCTGCCTGAAGAGGACTCTTCAATTGACCTGACGCTTTGCCTCTATAGTGTTCTCAATCATCTGCCGACGTCGACGCTGCCACAGATCGCGGCGGAGATTGGTCGCGTCACACGAGGGCACTTCGTGGCCACTGTGCGATCAATCGGTAGGTACACCCACTGCGTTTGTCGATACGATCGAGACAGCACGGCACTTCGAACTTGATCATGAACGGGATCAGTTTCGGATAGAGTTCAACAGTGGCCGACGTATGGCTTTAAAGTTCCATCTGTTTACGTCGGGGGAACTGCGTCGCTGCTTCGCCGACCAATTTTAGATCGAAGACCTCGCTGGACTTGATATATTTCACAGCAGGTTCAGCCCAGACCGCCGGTGGAATCCCAAGCATAACCGAGATCCGAGGCTTCTGAACTGCCTCGCCGAACTGGAAGACAGATTTCAGCATGTTCCCGGTTTCATGGACTATGCACTGCATCTTCTCCTTGTGGGTAGGCGACGGCCTGCTTGATCCAAGATTAGGCCAGAACTCGCTGGACGGCATGCGCGAGGGCCGAAGGCCGCTGAATGCAATTGCCTCGTCCCAGCTATCCAGACTAAGGCCGCCGGGACGTTCCCTACGGAGCACACCAGCCAGATCGCCAACACGCATGTGAGGCTGAAGCCCAACTGTAAGCTCGCAAGGGCCTGCGCGAGCGGGGATCGCGTTGAACAGCCAGGGAACTGCAACGACCGCCACTAGCGCGAGAAGCCGAGCCGATATGCAATGAAGTGTCCGGCACGATGGTTGGTCAAGCTCCTTGGTTATCTCGTCGCAATCGCGCCCCTGACCTCCTTGGATCAATCGGAAGGGGATGATCGCCACAGGCACGCAGAGCAATGGCGAGTGACCTGCTCCCGGAAAACTGGACCGCTGTAAACGAAAAAACTCCGCAAGGTTTGGCCGATCGGCAACCGGGGGGAACTGACGATGAAGCGGTCGCAATTCAGCGAACAGCAGATCGCGTTCATTCTGCACCAGGCTTCATCCTGACGGTGGCAGCTCTTGGCGGCTGCTCGGCGGCCGAACCCGAGCCAGATGTCGATGACATTGATTGGACCCTATCCTGCCGTCTGCCGCCCCGACGCCCCAAGCTCGACCTCCAGGTCAAGAGTTGGACCCAGAATGCGGGTACCCCGGAAGCTCTGCACTACCACTGAGGCGAAAGAGCTACGATGGCCTGAACCTCTCGAACGCATGCTCATTCCGCGATTTCTGGTTTTTGTTGTTGTGCCGCCGGCGCGCACGTTCGACGCCCGGCGTTGATGGACGCCCTTACCGTCTTCGGCCTGTTCGCAGTCAACGCGATGCTGGTCTGCTACGCGCTTGAGATTGCGCAGTGGCGAGCCAGCTCTCTTGATCACGCCACCCACCTGCCAGCGAAACCGGATGGCAGAGACGCAAAGCAAAGCGCATGGGCGGGTGTGGGATCATTGCTCTCGCTCCGCCGCTGTTCCCGTTAAGGCGCTTGACTCTCACATCTGCTCCATTCATATGGAGATATGAAGAAGTCGGACGTGCTTGCGGCCCTGGGAGCTCTGGCTCAAGAGACGCGGCTCGATATTTACCGGCTGCTGGTCCAGGCGGGAGAGGAGGGGCTGGCGGCGGGCAAAATCGGCGAGGAGCTCGGACTGCCCTCCGCCACGCTCGCCTTTCATCTCAAGGAACTGAAATATGCGGGGCTGGTGACCTTCACGCGCGATGGGCGCTCGCTCATCTACGCCGCGATCTATCCGGCCATGAACGCCTTGCTCGCCTATCTCACCGAAAACTGCTGCGGCCGGCCGGCTGCCGTCCGCGTGCCCGCATGCCTGCCGCGCCGTGCCAAGGCGCGGCGTGCACGACAGATCAACAGGAGCGCCTGAATATGTCGGACAATGCGATGACACCGGACATGATCAAGGACATGGTGCGCACGCGCTATGGCGGCATTGCCGCCATCGCGGACTCATCATGCTGCGCGCCGGCAACGACATCCTGCTGCGCGGCTGCGGCTGCACCTGATCTGAACGCCAAGGCCCGGGATATCGGATATTCTGATGAGGAGCTTGCGGCCGTGCCCGAGGGCGCCAATCTCGGCCTCGGCTGCGGCAATCCGCTCGCCCTTGCCGCGATGAAGCCGGGCGAAGTGGTCGTGGATCTCGGTAGCGGTGCCGGCTTCGATTGCCTTCTGGCGGCGCGCCAGGTTGGGCCGACAGGCCGCGTAATCGGCATCGATATGACGCATGAGATGCTCAAGAAGGCGCGCGAAAACGCGCACAAGCTTGGTGCCGCCAATGTGGAATTTCGGCTCGGCGAGCTCGAGCACCTGCCGATCGGCGACGATACGGCGGATGTGATCATCTCGAACTGCGTCATCAATTTGGTGCCTGACAAGGCGCAGGTGTTTCGCGAAGCATTGCGCGTGCTCAAGCCGGGCGGCCGTCTCTCGGTCTCGGATGTGCTCAACATAGCGCCGCTGCCCGAGGATCTGCGCACCGATTCCGCGCTGCTGTGCGGCTGCGTTGCTGGCGCCATTTCCGCCGAGCGCACCGAAGCGTTGCTGCGCGAGGCCGGCTTTGTCGATGTCGCGATTGCGGTCAACCCGGAGAGCCGCGAGACCGTGGCATCTTGGGCGCCGGGGCGCGGCGTCGAAAAGTGCGTGGCGTCCGCCATGGTGGAGGGGCGCAAGCCGCTCAATCCGTAAAAGCTGTTTCAGCGAGGCCATCGCCGAACGAGGATCATGGCACCCACAGCCTACGGCTCGGCCGACTGACCCCCTCGCCTCCTTTTTGAAAACAGAGGATCACGTCATGAGCGAATCGGCTGCCACGCCCGGCCAGGCGTTGGCGCATAAGCCTGCGATGAGCGTATTCGAGCGCTTTCTCACTTTTTGGGTGGCGCTCTGCATCATCGTCGGCATCGCGCTCGGTCAGCTGCTGCCGGGCGTCTTTCGCGTCATCGGCGATGCGACCGTGGCGCAGGTCAATCTGCCGGTAGCGGCACTGGTGTGGCTTATGATCGTGCCGATGCTGCTCAAGATCGATCTCGCCGCCTTGCGCGAAGTGGGGCAGCACTGGCGCGGTATTGCGACGACGGTCGGCATCAACTGGCTCATCAAGCCGTTCTCGATGGCGCTGCTGGGCTGGATCTTTATCGCACATCTCTTCCGCCCGTTTCTACCCGCGGATCAGGTCAACAGCTATATCGCCGGCCTCATTCTGCTGGCGGCTGCACCCTGCACCGCCATGGTGTTTGTGTGGTCGAACCTCGTGGAGGGTGAGCCGCATTTCACGCTGTCGCAGGTGGCGCTCAACGACACGATCATGGTGGTGGCCTTCGCGCCGATCGTGGGCCTCTTGCTCGGCCTCTCGTCGATTTCCGTGCCGTGGGACACGCTGTTCCTGTCGGTCGTTCTCTACATTGTCGTGCCGGTGATCGTGGCCCAGCTCTGGCGGGCGGCGATCCTCCGCGGCGGCGGCCGGCAGCGCTTTGTCGCGCATGCTCAGTCGCCTGGCGCCGCTCTCCCTCTGCGCGCTCCTGCTCACGCTGGTGCTGCTGTTCGGCTTGCAGGGCGAGCAGATCATGCGTCAGCCGCTCATCATCCTGCTGCTCGCGGTGCCGATCATCATTCAGGTCTATTGCAACGCCGGCCTTGCTTACGGCCTCAACCGCGCGCTCGGCGTCGAGTGGTGCGTTGCAGGTCCTTCGGCGCTCATCGGCGCTTCCAATTTCTTCGAGCTCGCGGTCGCGACCGCGATCGTCCTGTTCGGCTTTCAGTCGGGTGCGGCGCTCGCGACCGTGGTCGGTGTGCTCGTCGAGGTGCCGGTCATGCTCTCGGTCGTGCGCATCGTCCGCCGTTCGCGCGCCTGGTATGAGCGCGGGCCAAGCCGCGCATGACGTTCACGGCACGGGCCGCGTCGCCGGCCGACGCGCCGGCGATCGCGGCGATCTACAATGAAGGCATCGCGGATCGCATCGGCACCTTCGAGACCGAGCCGCGGAGCGCGCTGCAGATCGAGGCCTGGTTCGATGGCCGGCATCCGGTCGTGGTGGTGGAAGCGGGGAGGGAGGTCGTGGCCTTCGCCTCCACCTCCGCCTACCGCCCCCGCCCGTGCTACGCCGGCATTGCCGAATTCTCGGTCTATGTCGCGCGGCATCGCCGCGGCCAAGGCGCGGGCCGCGTCGCCATGGCAGGCTTTGCTCGAGGCGGCACAGGCCGCCGGGTTTTGGAAATTGCTGTCGCGCATCTTCCCCGAAAACACGGCGAGCCGCGCGCTGATGGCGAAACTCGGTTTCCGTGAAGTCGGCACCTATCGCCGGCACGCCAAGCTGGACGGCCTCTGGCGCGACTGCGTGATCGTCGAACGCCTGTTGGGCGAAGCGGCTGAATAGCCGTGCGGCGCAGCGTCACCGTCTCCACGCTCGGTATCACGCAAACCCTGGCCTGGGGTTCGACCTATTATCTCGCCGCTGTCTTCGCCGATCCGATCTCGGACACGCTGCAGCTGCCGCACGTTTGGTTCTTCGGCATTTTCTCGGCGCCCTGCTGCTCTCGGGCCTGCTCGGTCCGCTCGCCGGCCGCATGATCGATAAGCATGGCGGGCGCGATGTGCTGGCCGCGACCAACCTCGTCTTCGCCGCCGCCCTTGTGTGCCTCTCTTTTGCATCAGGCATTTTCAGTCTGGCTTTCGCCTGGGCGCTCATCGGCATCGGCATGGGTTTCGGACTTTATGAGGCGGCCTTTGCGACCGCCGCCGGCCTTTACGGCCGCGAGGCGCGCAATGCGATCACCGGCATCACGTTGTTTGCCGGTTTCGCCAGCACGGTCGGCTGGCCGACAAGTGCCTTGTTCATCGAGCATTTCGGCTGGCGTGGCGCCTGCGTCGCCTGGGCTGTGCTGCATCTCATCATCGGCCTGCCGATGAACCGGCTGCTGATTCCGAAAGCCGTGCCGCAGGCACTCGAGACAACCCCGCAGCATGCGGCGGCACCGAGGGACATTCCCTGGACGATGATTGTGCTTGCGGCCGTGTTCGGCGCGACCTGGTGTGTCTCGACGGCTTTGGCCGCGCATCTGCCGCGCCTTTTGGAGGCGATGGGATCGCCGCCGGCGATGGCGATCTTCGCCGCCTCGCTGGTGGGCCCGGCCCAGGTCGCCGCGCGCCTGGTCGAATTCACGCTTGCTCAAGTTTCTCGCCGATGATCTCGGCACGCCTCGCGACCGGTCTGCACCCGATCGGCGCCGTGCTGCTGGCGATCTTCGGACCCGTCATGGCGGTGCCGTTCGTGCTGCTGCATGGCGCCGGCAATGGCATGCTGACCATTGCGCGCGGCACGCTGCCGCTCGCTCTCTTCGGGCCGGCCGGCTATGGCCTGCGCACCGGCCTCCTCTCGGCCCCGGCGCGCATCCTGCAGGGCGGTGCCCCGCTTCTCTTCGGCCTCGTGCTCGATGGCAGCGGGCCGCTTGCGGCCCTCTTGCTCACCGGCTCTCTCACTGGCCTTTCCTTTCTCGCCCTCTTGACCCTGAGCGCGCCGGCACCGGCCTTGGGGGCCGCAGCCAAGAGGCGGATAGCGCCCGGCCTTGCGCCACAGTAATATTTCTGCCTAACTGGAAATATGGAATCATCGGATGCCGCCGCAGCCTTTGCAGCGCTGTCGCTGGACGCACGGCTGAACCTCATGCGCCTTCTCATCGCGGAAGGCCCAACGGGTCTGCCGGCGGGCGAGCTCGCCAGCCGCCTCGGGCTACCGGCTTCGACCACTTCTTTTCATCTCGCCGCGCTGGAACGGGCAGGGCTCACGCAATCGACCCGGCAGGGCCGGCAGATCATCCATGCCGTGCGTATCGCCGGCCTGAGGCGCCTGCTCGGTTTTCTCACCGAAACCTGCTGCGGCGGCCGCCCCGAACTGTGTGGCGATCTCGCGCGCCTTCTCCCCCCATGGCCGGATGAGGACCAGGGCATGACTGCAGCCTTCAACGTGCTGTTTCTCTGCACCCATAATTCGGCGCGCTCGATCATGGCCGAAGCCATTCTCGAGAAACACGGCGGCGGGCGGTTCCGCGCCTATTCGGCAGGGTCGCAAGCCGATTGCCAGGCCCAGTGCCGAAGTGATGGAGAAGCTTGCGGCGCTCGGCCACGACACGGCGAGCTGCGCAGCAAGTCCTGGCATGAATTCGCCGGACCCGATGCGCCGCGCATGGATTTCGTCATCACGCTTTGCGACACGCCGCGCGGCCAGGAATGCCCGGATTTCGGCGCGATGGCGGTCACCGCCGCCTGGCCGCTGCCGGACCCGGCCAAATTCACCGGCAGTCCGGTCGAACGCGCGGCGCTGCTGAACGAACTTTATGCCGGCCTCAGGCGGCGCATCGAGCTCTTCGCAGCGCTGCCGTTTGCGTCGCTCGATCGCATGGCGCTCAAGGCGCGGCTCGATGAGCTCGCCGGCGGCCGCTTGCCAGCATCCACCGGGAGCCGCTGACATGCGCGTCGGCATCAACGGCATGGGACGGATCGGCCGCCTTGCGTTGCGGGCGGCCATGGGCGGGTTCTATCGCGGCGCGGACGATCCGCGTGCCGGGAACCGCCTCGATGTGGTGCATGTGAACGAGCTCAAGGGCGGAGCGGCGACCGCGGCGCATCTGCTCGAATTCGATAGCATCCATGGCCGCTGGCGCGAGAGGTTCGGCGTCGAGGACAATCGCGCCATCCTCATCGGCAACCGCCGCATCGGCTTCAGCGAGGCAGCGACGCCGGATGCGGTCGCCTGGGGCGAGCTCGGCTGCGATATCGTGCTCGAATGCACCGGAAAATTTCTCAAGACCGAACAGTTGCAGGGTTATTTTGCCCGCGGCGTGAAACAGGTGATCGTCGCGGCACCGGTGAAGGAAGCCGCCGCACTCAACGTCGTGGTCGGCGTCAACGATCATCTCTATGAGCCGGCCCGGCACCGGCTGCTCACCGCCGCATCCTGCACAACGAACTGTCTCGCGCCTGTGGTGAAGGTGCTGCATGAGGCGATCGGCATTCGCCACGGCCAGATCACCACCATCCATGATCCCACCAACACCAATGTGGTGATCGATGCGCCGCATAAGGATCTGCGCCGCGCACGCTCGGCCATGCTTTCGCTCGCGCCGACCACGACGGGCAGTGCGACGGCGATTGCGCTCATCTATCCCGAGCTGAAGGGCAAGCTGAACGGCCATGCCGTACGCGCGCCCGTGCTGAACGCCAGCCTCACCGACGGCGTGTTCGAAATGGCGCGGCCGGTCAGCGTGGACGAGGTCAACCATCTCTTTCGCAGCGCGGCGGCGGGGCCGCTCGCCGGCATTCTCGGCTTCGAGGAACGGCCGCTCGTCTCGGCCGATTACGCCAACGACACGCGCAGCGCGATTGTGGACGGGCCAAGCACCATGGTCACCGACGATACGCTGCTCAAGGTCTACGCCTGGTATGACAACGAAGTCGGCTATGCCTGCCGTATGGTCGATCTTGCCACCATCGTGATCGAGAGGAGCGCCTGATGTCAGCGGTGCGCAACTACGCGGTGGTGACCGCGAGCTATTGGGGCTTCACGCTCACCGACGGCGCGCTGCGCATGCTGGTGCTGCTGCATTTCTATAGCCTCGGCTACACGCCCTTCATGCTGGCGTTTCTGTTCCTGCTCTATGAGACGGCCGGCATTTTCGCCAATCTCGGCGGCGGCTGGCTGGCAGCACGCTTCGGCATTCCGCGCATGCTCATGACCGGCCTCGCGCTGCAGATCTTCGGCCTCATGCTGTTCTCCGCCCTCGATCCGGGCTGGAGTGCGGCGTTGTCGGTCGCTTGGGTGGTTGCCGCGCAAGGCATCGCCGGCGTCGCCAAGGACCTCACCAAAACCGCCTCGAAGTCGGCGATCAAGGCAACCTCGGAAGGCGGCTCCGGCCAGCTCTTCAGGTGGGTCGCCTGGTTCACCGGGCTCCAAGAACGCGATGAAGGGCGCCGGCTTTTTCGTCGGCGGCCTTTTGCTGGAGACGGTGGGTTTCCGGGGCGCGCTCTGGCTCATGGCCGCGGCTGCTCGCCGCTCGTGCTTCTCGGCGTCGCCCTCAGCCTGCCGCGCACGCTCGGCAAGGCGAAAGCCTCGAAATCTTTCCGCGAGCTCTTTGCCAAAACGCGCAGCATCAATCTGATGGCGGCCGCGCGCGTGTTCCTCTTCGGCTCGCGTGATGTGTGGTTCGTCGTCGGTCTGCCGGTTTTTCTCTACAGCCAGGGCTGGCGCTACATGGAAGTAGCCGGCTTCATCGCCAGCTGGACGATCGGCTACGGCCTCGTCCAGGCGATCGCGCCTTCGGTCATCCGCCGCAGCCCGGATGGTCTATCGCGCGAAGTCCCCGAGGCGCGGCTATGGGGCGCCGTGCTCACCACCATCCCGCTCGTGCTAGCGCTCGTGGTCGGCGGCGCGAACGTCGCGCGGCTCGACCTTGTGGTCACCGTCGGCCTGGGCATTTTCGGCTTCGCCTTTGCCGTCATCTCGTCGCTGCATTCCTATCTGATCCTAGCCTATGCGGGTTCCGAAAAGGCGGCGGAAGATGTCGGCTTCTATTACGCGGCGAACGCCGGCGGACGGCTCATCGGCATCCTGCTATCGGGTGCGCTCACCCAGGCGGGCGGTCTTGCAGCCTGTCTATGGGGATCGGCAGCGATGCTCGCGCTTTGTCTCGTCATCACCTTGCTGCTGCCATCAGTGGCCGGCGCGAGGCGGCTGGCAGCTTAGATCCGCTTAATAAGCGCCGGGGCGTCGGCGTCTGCTTCTAATAGCAGTCCTTGATGCCGACGTGGCCCAGCCCGTCGATATGGGTCCCGACGTGGCTCTGGCTGAGATAGGTATCTTCCACGCGGCTCAGCTTGTTCTTGCCGTATTCGGCGCCTGGCATGGCAGCCAAGCTGGTGAGGATGGTTTCGGAAACCGGGGGCCGAACAGCGGCACGCCATCCACCAGGTTGTAAGCCATGGGACAGGTTGTAAGCCATGGGAGTGACGACGCCGGTCTGGATCTCGGCCGCAGCGGCCTTGGTCACGACGGGAGTGATGCGATTGGTGGCCCCGGTCTGATCATCAGGGCCGAACGGCGAAGGTGCGACGACCTGCTTGCAATCGGCCCTGGGCATCTCCCGGTTTGGTGGCCGAAATCAGAGGCAAGCATGACAAGCCCGCGCACACGGCCGATGTAGCGATCTCATGGTCGTTGCGGCAAGGACGCCATGCCCAAGGAGTTGCGCCATCGGGACGCCTCTGGACAAACCGCTCGCGACCGACCATACCGCCGGCCTTCCTTCGGGTGACCGCGCTGGCCGACATCCCGGCGCCGGCCTTGACCGAAGCGCGATACTGAACAAGGAGACCAGATCGATGTCGATCACTGCAGAGCGCCGCACGGCGCTGATCGGCGATTACGCCAACAATCCAGGGGATACCGGCAGTCCGGAGGTGCAAGTCGCGCTGCTCTCCGAGCGGATCTCCAATCTGACCGAGCACCTGAAGACCCACGCCAAGGATTTCCACTCCCGCCGTGGCCTGCTGATGCTGGTCGGCCGCCGGCGGCGACTGCTGGATTACCTGAAGGCGAAGGACTTCAAGCGCTACGAGGGCTTGATCGGCCGACTAAATCTCCGCCGTTAACTGTTTTCGCCGCCGAGTACCCCTATATGGGGAGTAGCGACGCCTACCCCCGGGCCATGGTGGCACGGGGCAACGCCGTGGGGGCCGGCTATCGCCCCCAAACGCCGCGGTCACGCGGCGGACCGATTGACCCCGCCGTTCCGGCGACCCGAGGTGCGGGACCCGCGACGGCGTTTCCGGCCACATGGCCCGCGGCTGCGCCGCGCTTCCCGCAACGCAGCCCGCGCCATCCATGCGACCCGAGACGCCGCCTCCCGCCCAAGTATGGGCCCCTGGCGCGCTGGGATCGACTGTCCGCCGATGCCCGGCATCTGCAAGGACGTATGAATGTTCAACTACTACCGCAAGGAACTCGACTGGGGAGGGCGCAAGCTGATCCTGGAGACGGGTAAGGTCGCCCGTCAGGCTGATGGCGCGGTCATGGCCCGCTACGGCGACACGATCGTGCTGTGCACGGCCGTCGGGGTAAGGACCTCGCGACCGGGGCAGGACTTTTTCCCGCTGACGGTCAATTACCAGGAAAAGGCGTTCGCCGCCGGCAAAATTCCCGGCGGCTTCTTCAAGCGCGAAGGCCGGCCATCCGAGGCCGAGGTGCTGAAGTCCCGCCTGATCGACCGGCCGATCCGGCCGCTGTTTCCTGAAAACTTCCGCAATGAAGTCCAGGTGGTGGCCACCGTGCTCAGCCACGACCTGGAGAACGACCCCGACATCGTCGCATTGATCGGTTGCTCGGCGGCGCTGACGCTGTCCGGCATCCCGTTCTTCGGCCCGGTCGCGGCTGCCCGGGTGGGCTATCGAGAACGGCCAGTACATCCTCAATCCGACCGCCGAGCAGACGGAGCGAACCCAGCTCGACCTCGTGGTGGCCGGAACTGCGGAAGGCGTGCTGATGGTGGAATCCGAGGCGCAGGAACTGCCCGAGGACGTCATGCTTGGCGCCGTCACGTTCGGCCACGAGAGCTTTCAGCCGGTGATCCAGGCGATCATCGAGCTGGCCGAGCACGCGGCGAAAGACCCCTGGCCGCTTTCGGAACCCGATGCCGCGGAGCAGGCGCTGAAGGCGCGCGTCGATGCGCTGGCCCGCGCCGGGCTCGAGGAAGCGTATCGCGAGGCGGCCAAGGAGGCCCGGCACGAGAAGGTCGACGCGGTTCGTGCCCAGATGCTCGAGGCGCTGGCCGGGGGGATGGTGCCGATGGTGAGCAGGCGAAGTCGCTGTTCCACGACCTGGAGGCGGAGGTGGTTCGCAGCGCCATCCTGGACACCGGCAGGCGCATCGACGGTCGCGACACGACGTCAATCAGGCCGATCATCGCCGAGGTAGGCGTCCTGCCACGCGCGCATGGGTCCGCACTGTTCACCCGCGGCGAAACCCAGGCATTCTGCGTGGCGACTCTCGGCACCGGACAGGACGAGCAGGTGATCGACGCGCTCGAGGGCGAATACCGCGAGCACTTCATGCTGCACTACAACTTCCCGCCCTACTCGGTGGGTGAAGCCGGACGCATGGGATCGCCGGGCCGCCGCGAGATCGGCCACGGCAAGCTCGCCTGGCGGGCCATTCACCCGCTGCTGCCGGACAAGGAGAAGTTCCCCTACACGCTGCGCGTGGTTTCGGAGATCACCGAAAGCAACGGCTCGTCCTCGATGGCGACGGTGTGCGGCAGCTCGCTCGCCCTGATGGACGCCGGGGTGCCGCTGAAGCACCCCGTCGCCGGCATCGCCATGGGGCTGATCAAGGAGGACCGCGGCTTCGCGGTGCTGTCCGATATCCTGGGCGATGAGGACCATCTTGGGGACATGGACTTCAAGGTGGCCGGCACAGAGGCCGGCGTCACTGCCCTGCAGATGGACATCAAGATCACCTCGATCACGCCGGAGATCATGCGCATCGCGCTGGCGCAGGCGCGTGAAGGACGCATGCACATCCTGGGCGAAATGGCCAGGGCGCTGACCGGCCATCGCGGCGATGTGGCAGCCACCGCCCCGCGCATCACGGTGATGAACGTGCCGCGGGAGAAGATCCGCGAGGTGATCGGCACCGGCGGCAAGGTGATCCGCGAGATCGTCGAACAGACCGGCTGCAAGATCGATATCGAGGACGACGGCACGATCAAGATCGCCGCCACCGATGCGTTGCTGGCGCAGAGGGCGATCGACTGGATCCGCGGCATCGTGGCGGAACCGGAGGTCGGCGTGATCTACAATGGCAAGGTGGTGAAGACCGCCGAGTTCGGCGCCTTCGTTAACTTCCTGGGTTCGCGTGATGGGCTCGTACATATCAGCGAGCTGCAACCGGGTCGCGTTGGCAGGACCACCGACGTGGTGAATGTCGGCGATCAGGTGAAGGTAAAGGTCATCGGCTTCGATGAGCGCGGCAAGGTGAAGCTCTCGATGCGGGTGGTCGACCAGGAGACCGGCGAAGACATCACCGAGAAGGTCGGTGCCAAGCCCGGCCGCGGCGAGGGTCGGGACCGGCCCGGCCACCGCGAGCGGCGGGAGCCGACGCCGGTGGACGGCGTGCCGCCCGAGGTCGCCGAGCAGCCAGCGATCGGGGAGTAAACCCCATCCGGTGCCCTTCCCCGGGTCTGCGGGGAAGGGCACTTGCATCCGAAGACAACCGCCTTAACGGTTGTGTCATACGGCCTGTGAGAGGGGAGGCCATGAAGCTGATCAACGCGATCCGCATGGGAGGGGCGGAGGTGCTGCCACTTGTGGAGGGTGGCAAGGGCATCTCGATCTCGAACGGGATCTCGTCAGGCAACTGGGCCTTCACCGGCGGGGTCGGCACGTTCAGTGCCGTCAATGCCGACAGCTTCGACGAGAGCGGCCGGCGCATTCCCCAGGTCTATCATGGCCGCACCCGCCGGGAGCGGCACGAAGAGCTGGTTGCCTACGCGATCCAGGGCGCGCTGACGCAGGCGCGCCGGGCTTATGAACTGGCCTGCGGCAAGGGGCGCATCCACGCCAACATCCTATGGGAAATGGGCGCCGCGGAACGCATCATCACCGAGGTGCTGGAGCAGGCGAAGGGCATCATCACCGGCATCACCTGCGGCGCCGGGATGCCGTATCGCCTGTCCGACATCGCGGCCCGGTTCAATGTTTACTATTACCCGATCGTCTCCTCTGCCCGCGCCTTCAACGCGCTGTGGAAGCGCGCGTACTGCAAGGCGGCGTCGCTGCTCGGCGGCGTGGTGTACGAGGACCCATGGCTCGCCGGCGGCCACAACGGCCTGTCCAACAGTGAGGACCCGACGAAGCCGGAGGATCCGTTCCCGCGCGTCCTCGCACTGCGCAAGCTGCTGCGCGAATTCGGTCTGCATGACACACCAATCATCATGGCTGGTGGCGTATGGTGGCTGGAGGAGTGGCAGGACTGGATCGACAATCCGGACCTGGGACCGATAGCGTTCCAGTTCGGCACACGTCCGCTGCTGACCAAGGAAAGCCCGATCGGCGACGCCTGGAAGGAACGCCTGCGCACATTGCAGGAAGGCGACGTGTTCCTCAACCGGTTCAGTCCGACGGGCTTCTATTCCAGCGCGGTGAACAACGGTTTCATCCGGGAACTGCGTGAGCGCAGCGAGCGGCAGGTGGCCTACACCACGGAGGTCATCGGTGAGCACGTTGCGGAATACGGCGTCGGCCCGCGCAGGCGAGCCGTATATCTGACGCCGGCCGACCTGGAACGCGTGCGCGGCTGGGAAGCGCAGGGTTTCACCGAAGCGCTCCGCACGCCGGATTCCACGCTGGTGTTCGTCACGCCCGAGAAGGCGAAGGAGATCCACGCCGACCAAGTCGCCTGCATGGGCTGTCTGAGCCAGTGCCGGTTTTCGAACTGGCAGCAGCAGGAGCCCGATTACAGTACGGGAAGCGGCCAGATCCGCGCAGCTTCTGCATCCAGAAGACTCTGCAAAGCATCGCGCACGAGAGCGACGATGCAGACGCACTGGAACGCAACCTGATGTTCAGCGGCCACAATGCATTCAGGTTCGCCAAGGATCCGTACTACTCGAACGGCTTCATCCCGACGGTGAAGCAGCTCGTCGAACGGATATTGACGGGACGGTGAAGCTCCTTCTTATCAACCCCAACATCACCAGCTCGATGACCGAGGCGATGGCCTCGGAAGCTCGCCGCTTCGCCTCCTCGGGCACCGAGATCGTCGCCGTCACCGCTGGCTTCGGCACCCAGTATGTCGAGAACCGCGCCGAGGCCGCTATCGCATCACACGCTGTGCTGGATGCGCTTGCGGTTCATGCCGCTGGCTGCGATGCGGCGATCGTCTGCGCGTTCGGTGATCCCGGCCTGGCCGCGGCGCGCGAGTTCGCCGACATTCCCGTTCTCGGCATCGAGGAATCCGCCATTCTCGCCGCCTGGATGCTGGGCCGCCGCTATTCCATCATCTGTCTGACGCCGCGCCTGCGCAGCTGGTATATCGAATGCGCACAGGAGCACGGCCTTGCCGGCAGGCTGGCAAGTGTGCGCGCGCTCGACGCGCCCATCGCGGACATCACCCGCGCCAAGCAGGAGTTCCGCGATCACTTGGTGCGGCACTGCCTGGATGCGATCGAGCAGGACGAGGCGGAGGTCATCATCCTCGGCGGCGGTCCCATCGCGGGCCTCGCGCGCGAGGTGCGCGACGAGATCCCGGTGCCGACGCTGGATGGCGTGAGCTGCGCGGTGCGAATGGCTGAAGCGCTGGTAGGGCTACGGCCGCGGCCGGCGCAACGCGGCAGCTTCGCGCGTCCCGCGCCCAAGCCGGCGAAAGGGCTGTCCCCGGAACTGATGCGGCGTATCAGCGGTGAGGAATGAGTCAGCGCGCGGGCAGAAAGCCGTGTAGGAACGCTTCCAGATTGTCGCCCAGCTTCTCCACGATGTAGCCGCCTTCCTGCACCAGCAGCGTCGGCAATCCGAAACCACCGATGCGTTCACCGATCGCCCGGAACCCCTCGCCGGTGACAGCGAGGTTCGCGGTGGGATCGCCGATATGCGCGTCGAAACCAAGCGAGACGATCAGCACCGACGCGCCGAACTTCCGGACCGCATCCAGCCCGTGTTCGACCGCCGCGACATAGCCGGAATTATCCGTCCCCGCCGCCAACGGCAGGTTCAGATTGCAGCCGGCACCGCAACCGGCGCCGGTCTCATCCGCATATCCCGCGTACCACGGATACAGTTCGCGCGGATCGCCATGCACCGAACAGAAGAACACATCGTCCCGTTCGTACAGGATACTCTGGGTGCCGTTCCCCGCATGCACATCGACATCCAGAATCGCCGGCTTCGCACCGCCGGTGACCAGCACCTGCGCGGCGATCGCCGCGTTGTTGAGATAACAGAAACCTCCGGCCAAATCCGCATAGGTATGGTGCCCTGACGGCCGGCACAGCGCGTACACCTCGCGCGCTCCGCCGAGGACACGCTTCGCGCCCTCCACCGCGACATGCGCCGAGGTCTTCACCGCCTGCCACGTGCCTTGCAGTATCGGAGCACCATCGCCGCTAAGGTAATAGCCAGCCTGGCCCATGATGGCATCCGGAAGACGCTGCATCCGCCGCACCGCGTATCCGAACGTGCGCACCGCCGGTCCAGCCAGCGGTGTGGTCTGCCAGCGCTCGAATGCGGTCTCGAGAAACTGCAGGTAGCCCTCATCGTGGATTGCCGCGATAGGTGTCATGCCATGATCCGGCGCGGCTGCTGTGGGCAATCCCAGGCGCTTCACTGCGCCTAGCAATTGCTGCACCCGAGCCGCCCGATCATAGAACGGCCGCCCACTCGGCGAAGGTGCCATGCTGTCCGGATCATGCATGGCATGGTCGTTCGTGGTGACGACGATCATGGGCGCTTACTTTCTCTATGGCGCTAAGTCAGGTTTCGCATGGTTGCGATCGCCACCTGCGATGCAGCCGGTTCAGTGTGAACTGCGCATCGCTGAGGCGATAGACCGCAGAACCAACAAGTGGATCTTGTGGGACTTCTACCGGCTGAAGGTGGAGTCGATCATGCCACGGCACCACGGGCAACGCGTCGCGTATCGCGCTGGTGACGAAAACGTCTCGCGCGCAATCGGTCGGTGGCCGCCTGCTCGACGCCAGAACATGCGATGCGACGCGCAGTGTATCGCCGTACAGAAATGACCTGAAGGAACAGAGAGTACCGCGATGCACGGCCAGGTCGATGCCGCAATCACCGCGTTCACTTCGAGAAGCGCCATTCCATGCACGCGCGAGCTGCTCAGCAGCACTCAGCGCCGCAGCAGGCTCAATAAAGCTCAACACATAGGAATCCCCGACATTGAAAAGGATTTTGCCGGCGAGTTTCCGCGCGATTGTGTAGACAACCCTGTCCAGGGTGTCCAAAGCACCTTCAATCGCACTCACCAGAGCGCTGCGCGTGAAGGTGGTGAAACCTCGCAAGTCAAGCAGCACTATGCATGCGTCGGCGATAATATGGGTTCGATGCCTTAGATCGACACGAAACACCTGAACCGGTTCGGCGAAGCCCTTCAGTTGGAAGCTGTCGACAAGTGCTGTCTGAACTTCCGCGGGCGCAAGGATGTGACGTGCGGCCTCCGTCAGATATACCTCATCTGCCGGAGTAATTGCCTCGATGCGCGTAATAAGGGCGAAGATTTGACCCGTCAGCTCGCCATCAGCTGCCGCGACCTCGCCCACCCCGATGGCAATCCGCATTGACAGCCGGTCGTCGCCTTTGCTCGGCTGCTCCAGCCGAAGCGCCTCCTGCATGTGGATCGCCGCCTTCGCTGCAGCAGTAACGCTTGGAAATTCGAGCCAGTACCCATCGCCGGCGGCCTTGATAATCCGTCCTTCCCAATCCGCTCCAAAGCGCTCCAGCGATGCGCGATGCTCAAAAAGCAGAACATGCAGGTCACCTTGCAGCAACGTGCGGAATTGCCCTGTAGAGTTGGCAATGTCGGTCTTCATCAACACGGCGGTTCGGAGCATTCCCAACACCTGTCGCCTGCTGAACCAGCTCACACAGCAGCACAATCCTTCGCGCCAGCCCGCGCCCGCACAGCCGCCTCGCGCGCCATCTCGGCACACAGCCCGGTGTATTTGGTCGGGTCCAGCAACGCCCCAATCGCCGCTGCATTCAGATGCTCGGTGACGCGGCGGTCCGCCGCCAGCAGATCGCCGAACGACCGCCCTTCGACGAAGGCCGCCTGAGCCGCGTCGTACACCACGTCATGCGCATGTTGACGGCCTATCGCAGCACCCAGCTCCAGCATCACCGCCTCGGCCGTGATCAACCCACCGCCCAGGTCCAGATTGCGCCGCATCCGCGCGGGATCGAGCCGCAGCCCGTGCATCACCTCGCCCAACCGCGCCAGCATGTCGCCGGTCTCGATGCATGCGCGCGACTCCGCCGAATCCATGATCAGGCTGGTGGTGCGATCCGCCTCATGCTCGGTTTGCATCGCCTCCAGTGCCAGCGGCACCATCGCGCGCACCTCGGCGGATGCCGCAATGATATCCTGGCACAGTTTCGGATTGCGCTTCTGCGGCATGGTAGAGCTGCCAACGGTGCCCGGCGGCACCGGCTCCTCCACTTCACCGAACTCGGTTTTCATCAGCGTATAGACTTCACGGCCGATCTTGCCGCAGGTCGCCGCCAGCAAACCGAGCAGGCAGACATTCTCGGCAAGATGGTCGCCCAGCGCGCGTGATGGGACGGTCATGGAGCCGAAGCCAAGCTGTCGCCCAATCCCGGCCTGCACCAGCGGCCCGTTCTTCCCCAGCGAGGCGAACGTCCCCGCCCCTCCCCCCAGCATCGCCACGAACAGTCGCGGTGCGGCCTGGCGCAGGCGCTCGACATGGCGCAGCAACTCGTCGATCCAGACCGCGACCTTGTAGCCGAACGTCGCCGGCACCGCGTGCTGGCCATGCGTGCGTCCCGCAATCGGCGTCTCCGCGCCGCGTTCGGCGAGATCGGCCATCGCCGATAACGCTTCGCCGATCAGTCGCAAGAACACCTGGTGCGCCTGGCGCAGCACCAGCAGGTCGCCGGTCTGGGTGATGTTCTGCGTCGTCGCACCCCAGTGAACCCAGCCGCCGTGCGGTTCGCCCACCACGCGCGACAGCTCCCAGACCAGCGGCACAATGGTATGGCCGGTGCGCGCGAAACCCTCATCGATGCGGGCACGGTCCAGCAACTCCAGCCGCGCCGCCCGCGCGATCGCCTCCGCCGCATCGTGCGGGATGATTCCCAGCTCCGCCTGCGCACGCGCCAGCGCCACTTCGACATCGAGCCAGGCCTGCCAGCGGTTTTCCAATTGATACAGTGCGCGGATACCCGGATCGGCCACGCGTGTGGCGGTCGGCAACTGATCGCTCATGACGTTTGCTCTCCCGCGACGCCGGTTCAGAGACGCTCGAAGATCGCCGCGATGCCCTGACCGCCGCCGATGCACATGGTCACCAGCGCGTACCGGCCACCGATGCGCTCCAGCTCGTAGAGTGCTTTCACCGTCAGGATACAGCCGGTAGCGCCGACCGGATGACCCAATGCGATGCCGGATCCGTTGGGGTTGGTCTTAGCCGGATCGAAGCCAAGGTCCTTCGCCACGGCGCAGGCCTGTGCGGCGAACGCCTCGTTGCTTTCGATCACGTCAATGTCCGTCAATGTCAGGCCGGCGCGCTGCAACGCCAGCCGCGTCGCGGGGACCGGACCGATGCCCATGATCTTCGGATCGACGCCGGCGTGTGCGTAGGCCACCAGCCGTCCCATCGGCTTGGCGCCACGCTTCTCTGCCGCGTTGCGCTCCATCAGCACCACGGCAGCGGCGCCGTCGTTGATGCCGGATGCATTGCCCGCTGTCACCGTGCCGTCCTTGCGGAACACCGGACGCAGCTTGGCCAGGTCCCCGGCCGAAGCGTCGGCGCGCGGGTGTTCGTCGATATCGAACACCGACTCACCACGCCGCGTCTTCAGTTTCACCGGCAGAATCTGCTGGCTGAACCGACCCTCGGCGATGGCGCGTGCAGCGCGGCGATGCGATTCGAGCGCCAGCGAGTCCTGGTCGGCGCGGGTGATCTGATGGCTCTCCGCCAAGTTCTCGGCAGTCTCACCCATGTGGATGTTGTCGAAAGGGTCGTGCAGTGCGGCGAGCATCATGTCCACCATTGCCGCATCGCCCATGCGCGCGCCCCAGCGCATGCCCTGCGCCAGGTATGGCGCGCGGCTCATGCTTTCTGCACCGCCGGCGACGGCGATATCGGTGTCGCCCAGCATGATGGTTTGCGCCGCCGATACGACCGCCTGAAGGCCGGAGCCGCACAGCCGGTTTAGGGTCAGCGCCGGCGCCTCCTGCGCCACGCCGGCATTCATTGCCGCGACGCGCGCCAGATACATGTCCTTCGGCTCGGTGTGGATCACGTTGCCGAACACCACCTGGCCCACTTCGCCGCCATCGACGCCGGCGCGCGACAACGCCTCTCGTACCACCTGAGCGCCGAGTTCGGTGGGCGCAACATCCTTCAGCCCACCGCCGAAATCTCCGATCGCGGTACGCACGCCGGAAACCACGACGACATCTCGGTCCATCTCCATCTCAGCTCTCCCGCACAACCGGATTGCGCAATGTGCCGATGCCGGCGATCTCGATCTCGCAGACATCGCCGTGCTTCATGTTCTCGGTGGCGCCTTCGGTGCCCATCCACAGCACGTCACCGGGATACAGGGTCAGATACCGGGTCATCGACACCAGGAAATCGACCACCCCGAACACCATGTGGTTGGTCGGGAATGCGATCAGCTCCCTGCCGTTCAGCCGCACCTTGGTGACCAGCTCATCGAGCCGCACATTCGTCTCGATCCACGGTCCCATCGGTTTGAAGGTGTCGGTGTTCTTGGCGCGCCACAACGTGCGGTCCGACTTCTGCCAGGTGCGCTCGCTCACATCATTGCCGATGGTGTAGCCCAGCACGGCGGACAGCGCGTTCTCGCGTGTCAGGTGCTTGCACCTACGGCCGATCACCGCGACCAGCTCGCCTTCATACTGCACCTGGTCGGTGGCGTCCTTCGGGATGACGATGGGCTCGCCATGCGCGATCAGGGCGTTGTTGGCGCGATAGCCCGCGTCGGCCTGCTTCGGCAACTCCACCTTCAGGCCGATCTTCTCCGCCGCTTCGCGCACGTGTTCCGCATAGTTGAGGCCGGCGGCATAGAATGTCGGCGGCAACACCGGCACCAGCAGCTTCACGTCGGCCAGCAGCAGGCGCGTGCTGGTGCGCTCCCACATCTCGAACGGTGAGCCCCGAACGGGGATGATCTCGTCGCCTTCCACGACGCCGTAGCTCGGCGTGCCGTTCTGATCGAAGCGTGCCCAGCGCATGTGCCTCTTCCTCTTCCCCTTCCCCTTATGCCGCTCCGTTATGCCCTACTGGCGTCTTCCAGGATCATGGCGGCGGCCTTCTCGCCGATCATGATTGATGGCGCATTGGTGTTGCCGGCGATGATCGCCGGCATGATCGATGCGTCCGCCACCCGCAACCTCTCGACACCATAGACCCGCAGCCGCGGGTCTACCACCGCATCGGTGCTGGTGCCCATCCGGCATGAACCAACCGGGTGATGGTTGGATACGCCAGTTTCTCGTACCACCTCGGTCAGTTCCGTCTCGCTGGTGTATCGCGGGCCCGGCGCCACCTCCTCGGTGATGTACTGCGCAAGAGCAGGCTGTGCGGCGATCTTACGGCAGGTGCGAATACCAAAGATCAGCGCCTGCATGTCGTAATCGGACCGCAAGAAGTTGAAGCGGATTTCCGGCGGCTTGAGCGGATCAGGGCTCGTCGTGCGCACCGTGCCACGTCCTTCCGGCCGCAGATGCACCGGGCTCAGCGTGATGCCGGGGAACGGATGAGGATGGATGCCGTTGCGATCGCGGTTCGCGGTGCTCCAGGCAGTCATGTTGATCTGGATGTCCGGCCGTTCCAGCCGTGGATCGCTGCGCAGGAACGCACCAGCGAACAGGCCGGAGCTCGCCATCAGCCCGCGGCGACCAAACGTGTACTGCACGCCGACCATAAACTTGCGGGCCTTGCTGCGCGCCACGTCGTTTAGCGTGACCGACCGCGACAGGCGATACGAACAGTAAGTGTTGAAGTGATCGTGCAGGTTAGCCCCGACCGCCCGCATGTCGCGCACCACCGCGATATCAAGCTCCTGCAGCAGATCGGCCGGCCCGAGGCCGGACAGTTGCAGCAAATGCGGTGACCCGTAGGCGCCGCCGGACACGATGACCTCGCCGTTCGCACGCGCGGTGCGCAGGCCCTGCGGCGTGCGATATTCAACGCCAACCGCGCGGCCATTCTCGATCAGCACACGTGTCGCATGTGCCTGAGTGACGATGGTTAGATTGGGCCGCTTGCGTGCGGCGCGGAGATAGGCGCGCGCGGCGCTCCACCGACGCCCGCTGCCTATCGTGCTCTGGTAATACCCGGCCCCCTCTTTCTGTGCGCCATTGAAGTCAGGGTTGCGCGGCAGGCCGGCCTGCACCGCTGCCTCGACCATCGCTCTCGCCAACGGCCAGTCATGCGGCGGATCCGACACGCGCAACGGTCCACCAACGCCGTGAAATTCGTCGGCGCCGCGCACGTTGTTCTCGGCCTTCTTGAAGAACGGCAGCACGGAATCCCAGTCCCAGCCAGTGCACCCGAGCTGGCGCCAATGGTCATAGTCCCCGGGATCACCGCGCATATACACCATGCCGTTGATCGAGCTGGTGCCACCCAGCAGCCTGCCGCGCGGCAGATAGAGGGTCCGGTTGTTCAGTTGCGGCTCGGGCGCGCTGTCGAACATCCAGTTGACGCGCGGGTTGGCGAAAGACCTGGTGTAGCCGATCGGGATATGAATCCAGGGATTGCTGTCGCGCCCACCGGCTTCCAGCAGCAGCACGCGATACCGCCCCGATTCCGACAGCCGGGACGCAACCGCACAGCCAGCCGAGCCGGCGCCCGTGACGATGAAGTCGTAGATTTCCTGTGTCATTGCGAGCGGAGCGAAGCAATCTCGCGCCAGGTACGCACCCTTATCGGGATTGCTTCATCGCTAAGCTCATCGCAATGACACCGAATGTGACACGTGCCCGTCATGCCGTCACCACCTCCTTGATGCCAAGCTCCTCCGTCATGCGTTCGCGCATGATGAACTTCTGGATCTTGCCGGTGACCGTCATCGGGAACTCGTCAACGAAGCGAATGTGGCGTGGCACCTTGTAGTGCGCGATCTGGTCGCGGCAGAAGTCGCGCACGTCGTCGGCGGTCAGCGTCTCGCCGGGGCGCAGCTTGATCCAGGCGCACAGCTCCTCGCCGAAGCGTTCGTCCGGCACGCCGAACACCTGCACGTCCTGGATCTGCGGATGGCGATACAGGAACTCCTCGATCTCGCGCGGATACACGTTCTCGCCACCCCGGATCACCATATCCTTGATGCGACCGACAATGTTGCAGTAGCCGTCGGCATCCATGGTCGCGAGGTCCCCGGTGTGCATCCAGCCGGCCGCGTCGATCGCTTCCCGGGTGCGCGCCTCGTCGTCCCAGTAGCCCAGCATCACCGAATAGCCGCGGGTGCAGAACTCGCCGGGCGTGCCGCACGGTACGACACGGCCTTCACTGTCGATGATCTTGACCTCGACGTGCGGATGCACGCGTCCCACGGTGGAGACGCGACGCTCCAGTTCATCGTCGCGCGCCGTCTGCGTACTGACCGGACTGGTCTCCGTCATGCCGTAGCCGATCGTCATCTCGCTCAGGTGCATGTCGCGGATGCAGCGCCGCATCACCTCGATCGGGCACGGCGCGCCGGCCATCATGCCGGTCCGCAAACTACTCAGATCGAACGTCTTGAACTCCGGGTGGTCCAACTCGGCGATGAACATGGTCGGCACGCCGTAGAGCGAGGTGCATCGCTCGGTCGCCACCGCCTGCAAGGTGGCCAGCGGATCGAACCCCTCGCCCGGCAGCACCATCGCCGCGCCGTGCGTGATGCACGCCAGATTGCCGATCACCATGCCGAAGCAGTGATACAGCGGCACCGGGATGCACACTTTGTCCTGCTCGCTGTAGCCCATCGCCTGCCCGACGAAATAGCCGTTGTTCAGGATGTTGTGGTGCGTCAGCGTTGCACCCTTCGGCAGGCCGGTGGTGCCGGAAGTGAATTGGATGTTGATCGGATCATCGAACTGCAGCGTGCGATCCAGTTCCGCGAGCTTCACACGCTGCTCCGCGCCGCCGCGATCATAGACGCTGTCGAACGCCAGCATGCCGGGCGCCGTTTCGGGACCGATCTGGATCACCTGACGCAGCGCCGGCAACCTGGCCGCGTCCAGATGGCCTGGCCGCGCGTGCGGCAGTTCCGGCGCCAGCGTGTTGACCATGCCGACATAGTCGCTGGTCTTGAACAAAGTCGCGGTGACCAGCGCACGGCAGCCCACTTTGTTCAGCGCGTATTCCAGTTCGGCCAGGCGATAGGCCGGGTTGATGTTGACCAGGATCAGCCCGGCTTTTGCAGTCGCGAACTGGGTCACCACCCACTCGGCGTTGTTGGGCGACCAGATACCGACGCGCTCGCCAGGCTTCAGGCCCAGACCGATCAGGCCGGCGGCGAAGGCATCCACCTTCTCGCCCAGCTCGCGGTAGTTCCACCTGATGCCCTGCTGACACGCGATCAGCGCCGGCCGGTCGGGGAAGCGCGCCACGGTGCGGTCGAAACAGCGGCCGATCGTTTCGCCGATCAAGGCAACAGTGCTGGTGCCATGCGCATAGCTGGGCGCGGGCTCGGTCATCGACGTGCTCCCTTACGCTTCTCCGGGCAGCCCGGTGGGATCTGTAAGGCTGCGATTTGTAGGGGCTGATATTGAGCCGCTTTACGCCCACATGACCAGAGAGATCCGGCGCTTTGATTTCACACCGCAACCGGCGTCTGCGGCGCTTCCGCCTCCGACGACCGCGGTCTAGGCTGCCGATCCGCAGTAGGAGAGCCAAGCCATGGACGACATCGTCATCGTCTCCGCCACTCGCACCCCGGTCGGCAGCTTCAGCGGTGCCCTCGGCACGCTATCGGCGCACGCTCTCGGCACGGTTGCCCTGCAGGCGGCATTCGAACGCGCAGGGGTCGAGGCCGGCGAGGTCGACGAAGTGATCCTTGGCCAGGTACTGACCGCCGGCGAGGGCCAGAACCCCGCGCGACAGGCGGCGCGCGCTGCGGGCGTGCCTGATTCCAAGACCGCCTTCGGCATCAACCAGGTGTGCGGCTCCGGCCTGCGCGCCGTCGCTTTGGCCGCGCAACAGGTCCGCACCGGCGAGAGCGCGATCGTCGCCGCCGGCGGCATGGAGAGCATGAGCACCTCGCAACATTCCGCGTACCTGCGCGCCGGCCAGAAGATGGGCCCAGTCGAGTTCATCGACACCATGCTGAAGGACGGGCTCTGGGACGCGTTCCACGGCTACCACATGGGCAACACCGCCGAGAACGTTGCCAGCAAGTACCAGATCACCCGCGAGCAGCAGGATCAGTTCGCCCTCGGCTCGCAGCAGAAGGCCTCTGCCGCGCAGAAGTCAGGCCGGTTCAAGGACGAGATCACGCCGGTGACGATAAAGACCCGCAAGGGTGACGTGGTGGTCGCCGACGACGAGTACATCCGCCACGACGCCAGCCTGGAGACCATGGCCAAGCTGCGGCCGGCCTTCAGCAAGGACGGCACCGTAACCGCAGGCAACGCCTCGGGCATCAACGACGGCGCCGCTGCCCTGGTGGTGATGAGCGCAGCCGAGGCGGCGAAACGCGGGCTGCAGCCGCTGGCCCGCATTGCCGCGTTCGCCACCGCAGGCGTCGATCCGGCGGTGATGGGCACCGGCCCGATCCCGGCCACCCGCAAGGTGCTGGCACGCACCGGTTGGAAGGTCGATGACCTCGACCTGATCGAGGCGAACGAAGCATTCGCCGCGCAGGCACTGGCGGTGAACAAGGACCTCGGCTGGGACACCGGCAAGGTGAACGTGAACGGCGGGGCGATCGCTATCGGTCACCCGATCGGCGCGTCCGGCGCCCGCGTCCTGGTGACGCTGCTGCACGAGATGCAGAAGCGGGATGCGAAGAAGGGTCTGGCGACGCTGTGCATCGGCGGCGGCATGGGTGTCGCCATGTGCTTGGAGAGGTAGGCGCGCACGCATAAAGAGCTGGAAACTGCTTGGGCGCTGACACGGTCGGCCGCACTGAAACAATCAGCCTTTCCCGCCTGTGCGGGAGGCGGGCGTTTGCCCTCGGGCTTCACCCGAGGACGAAGCGCCGGAGAGGTCTTGCCAAGGCGTCCGAACCCTCTCCCACGGCTCCGCACCAATTTCTCCCCCGAGCGGGGGAAACGTACTGGGCATCAGACCTCAGCGGCCCATGGGACCTAAAGACTAAGTCGGTGCACCACGGAGCGTCCTCGCGCGCCTCATGGCGTGCAGGTCAGCCTGCAGACCACGCTAATTGCCAAGAGCGGACCCGCCTCGAGCATCAAGTGGGGCACCTCAGGGGACGCACTCCCGGCTGGCGTCGAATGCCAGGGCGAGGTGGAATGGGTGCCCCGCTGTGCCGAGGATGAAGGCGCGGCTACAGACAGTCACGGAAAGCGCGCGGTACGCGGCAGCGCGCAGGCGCTGAATTCGGGACTCTTCCTGCTCCATCGGCCATGGCTGGTCTTGCACCTTGGGCCAACAAGCCTGTCCCCGAGCTTCAAAGGGGCGGCAATGAGAGCGCCCCGGTTCGGCGGTGTCCGTAAAAGCTGACCACTTCCGTACCCGAAAATAGATGGTTCCAGTCACAGTAGTACTCGTCAGCCATTTTTAAGGGATAATGCCACTACCGATCTGTCCATGCGCACAAGCTAAAGTTGTCGAATTGAAGGCCGAGTCGCTAAAGTATCTGCCTAAAGAGGTTCGCCAGAGGCGATGATCAAACGTGTGCCAAACCGCACCATTTGGCGCGGCTTGCAACTTCGGAACGATTAGTAATGCCAGCACCCCAGATAGTTTTGGAATTGGTTTCTCACTTCAGAGACAACATAGGCTCGTTCAAATCAGTGGGGTACAATGAAACCCAGCTTCGACGGGAGTTCGTGGACCCCTTCTTCAAGGCACTCGGTTGGGATGTTGCCAACGAGCTAAGATATGCCGAAGCGTATAAAGATGTCATCCACGAGGATGCGATAAAGATTGGCGGAGCCACCAAAGCTCCCGACTACGGGTTTCGTATTGGAGGAACGAGAAAGTTTTTTCTGGAAACAAAGAAACCCCTGATCAACATAAGGGATGACGCAAGTTCAGCGTACCAGCTTCGTCGTTATGCGTGGAGCGCGAAACTTCCCCTCTCCATCCTAACCGACTTCGAAGAGCTTGCCGTTTATGACTGCCGTATAAAGCCGGAAAAGATCGACAGAGCGAGGACGGCTCGAACCCTGTACCTTACTTATGAGAATTACTCCCAAAGCTGGGACGACATTTCAGCCATCTTCTCCAGAGAGGCGATTCTCAAAGGCTCATTCGACAAATATGCAGAAGACAACAAGCGGAAACGTGGTACCTGCAGAGGTCGACCACGCCTTCTTAAAGGAAATAGAAAGTTGGCGCGAGCAGCTTGCCCGAAACATTGCCCTTCGCAATTCGGGCATCTCCGCCCGTGCGCTAAACACTGCCGTCCAGCGTACAGATTGACCGTATAGTTTTCCTTCGGATTGCTGAGGATCGAGGCATAGAGCCTTACGGGCGGCTCTTGGGTCTGAAAGAAGGAAAAAACACGTACACAAGACTTGCTGAGCTCTTTCGGCAAGCTGATGACAGATACGATTTAGGCTTGTTCCACTTCAAGAAAGGGGATGGGTCCGAAGAGACGCTCGATACTGTCACGCTTAGGCTTAGTATAGATGACAAGATTTTGAAAGGCATTATAAAAGGACTGTACCTATCCCGATAGCCCCTATGAGTTCTCTGTCTTGCCTGCTGATATTCTTGGTCAGGTATACGAGCAGTTTCTTGGCAAAGTGATCAGTCTCGTTGGCAGGAAAGCCATCGTAGAGAAAAAGCCGGAAGTAAAGAAGGCCGGTGGTGTTTATTATACTCCGACTTATGTCGTTCGTTATGTTGTCAATAACACTATTGGATCACTCTTGAACGGGAAGTCCGTCTTACAAGCTTCGGGGCAAGATCAGCGTACCAAAGGTCGGCCTTTGCGCATTCTTGATCCTGCCTGCGGCTCAGGCTCATTCCTGATCCAAGCATATCAATATCTTCTTGACTGGCACCTAAACCAGTATGTTGGAGATGATCCAGCGAAGCACGCGCGCGGCAGATCACCAAAAATATACCAGGCGGCAAGAGGTAGTTGGCGGCTCACCATCGCAGAACGACGCCGTATTCTTCTCACCCACATTTTTGGAGTTGACATCGATCAACAGGCTGTCGAGGTGACTAAGCTTTCTCTTTTGCTGAAGGTCCTGGAGGGTGAAAGCGGAGACACGATAGCGCGACAGATGGACCTCTTCCACATGAGGGCGTTGCCCGATCTAGCGGCCAATATTAAGTGTGGCAACTCCCTAATGTCGGGGGACTTCTATGATCAGTACGAGATGGCAGCCTTTAGTGAAACCCAGGTTTTCCGCATCAACACTTTCGATTGGACAGAGTTTGATTTCTTCGCTAAATCAGGCGGCTTCGATGCTGTGGTCGGGAATCCTCCGTATGGCGCTAGTTTGTACGAGGAGGAGAAGGGCTATTTCGCATCGAAATATAAACATCAGAGCTACCAGCTTGATAGCTACCTCTTGTTTATTGAGCGCGCAATCTCTTTGTTGATGAGCGACGGTGGCAAGTTCGGAATGATCATTCCGAACCCCTGGCTGACGAACCTGAACCAAGCAAGTCTGCGAGAGTATGTGATTGCAAATGTCGCGCTGAAGGAGATCGTAACATTTTCACTTTTCGGTCTTTGCACGTGCGAAAGCCGTGGTCGATACAGAGATCGTTCTCTTTACGAAGCCTCCCTTGCGCGATAACAGATTCGACGCAAGGTTTGTGCGAGAGCTTGCATCAGATGGCAGCATTGGTCCGTTCAGTGAGGTCATACAACACTCACAAGCATCCTGGAGTGGACGGGTCGGGCAATCGTTCAATATCTTTCTGGATGCACGCAGGACGGAACTTGCGAACAAAATCTTTGAAAGCGGGGAGAGGCTTGAACTCGTTCTTCAAAATCAATGTGGGGATGAAGCCGTATCAAGTCGGAAAGGGCCGGCCCGCGCAGGTGCGGTCAGATGTCGCGGGGCGAGTTTTCGATTCCGACACCAAGAAGGATGCGACGTATCGACAGTACCTCCGAGGGGCAGACATCGAACAGTTCTTGATAACACCCCGGAGCAGACGGTTTATCAAGTACGGTGTCTGGCTGGCCGAGCCAAGGCCAGCGGCGGATTTCGACGCTGAGGTGAAGATCCTTGTGCGTCAAACGGGCGACAGCCTCCTTGCAGCGGAGGACGTCCATCAACTCCTCTGCATGAATAACTTACACGTCCTAGTGCCGAAATCGGAAACGGTGAGCGTAGCGCTTGCATTGGGGGTGCTTAACTCGAAGCTGATGAATTGGTTTTACCACACACTCAACCCAGAAGTGGGCGAAGCGTTGGCGGAGGTGAAGAAGGAGAATGTGGCACGTTTGCCAATGGTTACACCGACTACTGCGAGTGCAGGTCTCGTTTCATCAATCGAGTTCGGTCGTTTCCCGACTGAATGCGGCTAAGTCGGACATTCATGATGCAAGAGATGATCAGGCAAAGAAGATTGCGATGCGAACTCTTGAAAAGAACCGGAGAAGATTGAACCGGCATGTCTTCGACCTCTACAAGCTTACGGAAGCAGAGGTTGCCATTATCGAAGCGGAGGAAAAGGAACCTCGGCGGGAGTAGCTTCGGTGTGGCCTGTGGCCTGAGACGCAGAGCTATAGAGGACCGGATAAACCATCTATGTGCGCATGGACAGATCAGTCGCGGCATTATGACGTCGAAAATCGCCTGACTGGCCGCGCTCACTGACCGTGGTCGGAACCACTGTTTTCGAATAGGGGTGCGGGGCTCTTGCCCCTATTCCCAGCTCACCGTAACCGCTCATGAGCGGCGTGCGGACCCTGATTGCAGTCAGTGTAACCACCTATTGACGCGATGCTAACTAACATCCCAGAATGCCCCCATTTCACACCGCCGGCAAAGGACGGCCGCCACGTCATGCACTCCATTCCCAACATCCCAGACACCATCGCCCGCGAAATCTACGCCGAACTCTGCCGCTCGCTTCCCCCGCCGCCCGACCACAGCTCGGAATCCCAGGCCATCCGCGACGAACACGCCATGACCGCCGTTGCCCACCTGCTGCCCGAAAACGTGGCGGAGGCCAACGTCGCAGTCCAAATCGTCGCCGCCCAGTTCCAGGCCCGCGACGCGCTCCGCACCGCCTCGCACCTGATCCCCCTGCTCGACCCGGGACGAATCCCCGGGGCTGACCCGGGGACCACCACCGACCCCGACGAAATACGCCGCTGTCGCGCCTGGGCCGCCTCGATGATGCGCCAGGCCGACAGCGGCATCCGCACCTTGTTGCGCATGCAGGCCGAAAGACAGAAAGCGGAAGACGCCCTGCGTCCCGCCGCCATGCAGCGCGCCGGCTATTGGTTCCGCTCGGCCTCGGTGCCCGACCCCGGCGAATCCCGGGGCCTGGCCCCCGGCTCGCCCCAGGAACCCGTTGATCCTCCGAACTCCCCCGCCTCGCCCCAGGAACCAGCCGAAACACTCCCGCTCCCGCCGGAATCCCCGGGCTTGACCCGGGGAGAAGACCCCGGCCTGACCCGGGGACCCTCCAGCACGAAATACGGCGCGCTGACCCCGGCCGAGCGCTACGTCACCCTCTACCCCGACCGCGCCGCTTATATCCTCGCCGCCGGTGGCCTGCCCGCGCACCTCGCCTTCCCGCCGCCAGACGCCGCGGTGATCACGGATCTCCTCTCGAGCCACAGCCCACTGATCTGCACTCTTCGCCGGTGCGCGCCTGACTTGTGGCCCGCCACCGGGCCCGACCCGGTGGCCGCCTGACCGTCGCATGCGACACCATCTCACAGATTGCGTAACTGAGACGAAGCTGATCCCACACCACCAAATCTTCGGGCACGTCGATGTTCCGCTGAACCTCGCCGCGCACCCGCGCGATCGAATGCCACTGCGACCGCGCGACCGTGGCGGCTCGGCGACCTCGGGTGCTAGGCTCGTGCCATGACCTTCCCCTACGCCCTGCCGGATTGGCTCCCCTGGTGGGTGCCGATCGTGCTGCTGGTTCCGGCGCTGTTGTATGTGCTCGCCTTCCTGTTCATGCCGTTCAGCGTGATCGGCGTGAAGAGCCGGCTGGAGGTGATCGAGGCGCGGCTGGACGAGATCCAGGGCGAGATCCGCCATCTGTCGCTGCGCCTGCCGGAAATGCCGCGCGCCACCGACTATGACGAGATCTACGCACCCGAACCCAGAGCGGAGACGCAGAGGGCGCAGCCGGTGATCACCCGCCCGCCGATCCCGCCTGCATCGCACGAGCTGCACGATCAGCAACCACCCGAACAGCCGGCTGCATTGCGGCGCGAACCAGACCGCCGGCCCGCGGCGGGGGGCCGGGAAGAGCCGAAGCTGGACTGGCCAAGGTAGCGGTCACGGCGCGACGACGACCAGGTTGCCTTCCCCCATCGCTTGCGGTCTTCTGACCCGCAGCCAAACCCCTTGGAGCCCAGCGATGCGCATCAGCGTCGTCCAGATGAACCCAGGCGCCGACAAGCAGGCGAACATCGCCCAGGCCCGCACGCTGATCAGCGAGGCCGTGGACGCCGACCGCCCCGACATCGTCTCCTTGCCCGAGGTGTGGGACAGCTTGGGTGGCGACCGCACCGTGCGCAATGCCAACGCCGAAGCGTTGCCGGCCAAGGGCTCCAACCAACCAGGTGGCCCCGCCTACGAGTTCCTGCGCGAGACGGCGCGTGCTGCCCGCGTGCACATGCACGGTGGCTCCATAATCGAGAAGGGCGAGGAGAAGCTGTTCAACACCACCGTCGTGTTCGACCCGGACGGGCAGGAGATCGCGCGCTATCGCAAGATGCACCTGTTCGACATCGTGGCACCCGACGGCACCGGCTATCGCGAAAGCAACACCTATGGCGCCGGCGACGAGGTTGTGACCTATCAGGCGAACGGTACAAAGGTCGGCTGCGCGATCTGCTACGACCTGCGCTTCCCCGACCTGTTCTGGAAGCTGCGCGAACAAGGGGCAGAGGTGATCTTCCTGCCCTCGGCGTTCACCCTGGCGACCGGCAAGGACCACTGGGAGGTGATGATCCGGTCGCGCGCCATCGAGACGCAGTGCTGGTTCGCCGCGCCGGCGACCTGGGGCAAGCACCTGGAAGGCCGGGGGGAGCCGCGCTTCACCTATGGACATTCGATGATCGTCGACCCCTGGGGTCACGTCACGGCGCAAGTGTCCGACGGCACCGGTTGGGCGACCGCGCGCATCGATCACCAGGTAACCGAGCGCGTGCGCCGGGACATGCCGGTGCTGCAGCATCGGAAGCGCATTTGATGGTCGGGACAAGCCCGCCATGACCACCTGGACAGGCCCGGTGGCAGGCTCCAACGACCGGGCGTTCGCCCGGGCCCATGCATGAACGACATCGACCCCGCCGTAAGGATGCCGCGGCCCGGGCCGTTCCTTGCCGGCCGCATCGCCTTCTGCGCCTCGGCCACCGTGCTGGCGACCGAGGCACGCGAGCGGCTGGTCGCCAACTATGGCGACTGCCCGCCGGAGCAGGCCGCCGTCGTGGTGGCCCTCGGCGGCGACGGGTTCATGCTGGAGACGATCCACCGGGTGCTCACGTTGCGCATTCCGGTCTATGGCATGAACTGCGGATCGGTCGGCTTTCTGATGAACACCTTCAGCGAGGACCGTCTGCCCGAGCGGCTGACGCGCGCGCAGGAGGCGGTGCTGTATCCACTG
Organism: uncultured Alphaproteobacteria bacterium; assembly: GCA_963758595.1. GTDB lineage: Bacteria > Pseudomonadota > Alphaproteobacteria > Acetobacterales > Acetobacteraceae > JAMXLO01. Next base: position 622,980 of record CAVWWB010000008.1, on the reverse strand, counting down.
CGTATGCACGCCGTGCGGGCCGACGGAACCAAAGCGGAAGCGCTGGCATTCAACGAGGTCTCAATGCTGCGTCAGCTCCGCCAGACCTCGAAGATCCGCGTCACCGTCGACGGCAAGGTGCGGCTGGCCGAGCTGATGTGCGACGGCATCCTGATCTCGACCCCCGCCGGCTCGACGGCCTACAACCTGTCAGCGCATGGGCCCATCGTGCCCTTGTCGGCGAACCTGCTCCCGCTGACCCCGATCTCGGCGTTCCGACCGAGGCGATGGCGCGGCGCCCTGCTGCCGAGTACCGGCGGCGGTGCAATTCGACGTCCTGGAAGCCGACAAGCGGCCCACCGCCGCGGTCGCCGACTTCACCGAGGCGCGCGACGTGGTCTCGGTCGCGGTGCAAGAGGACCGCTCCACCAGCATCACCGTGCTGTTCGATCCGGACCGAGTGCTGTCCGAACGGATCATCGCCGAGCAGTTCACGGTGTAGCGCTGCTGCCCGCCCTTTGCGACGATCGCGCACGAGCGGGGGCCTCGGCTCAGCGGCTGACGGTCTGCCAGCCCCGCTGTGTCATGCAGGCGTCAACCTTCGCCTCATCTGTCTTGACCTCAACCTGCACGTCGTACCCTTGGTGCGAAGTGTAAGTCGAATTCTGCTTGCGACAGTCGGCGAGGTCAGTCCGGTATTGCGCCTCGCCGAAAGTCGGATGCGAGGGGTTCTGATGCTGAGCCGAAGAGCAGGCCGTCAATGCCGCCGATAAGAAGGCGGGTATCGCCAATACGTGTATCGAACCGCACCGCATACGCATATCTCCCGCTCGGCATTTTGCACCGCAGATACATACGCGCTTCGCCCAGTAAAATTCCGCCGAATGCGACGTTAGCATGGCGCAAAAAAGCGGCGAGGCATACGCCCCGCCGCCTGTCCGTCCCGGAAAACCCGGATCAGAAGTTGACCACGTTGCCGAACAGGATTCCCTGGGACTTGATGGTGTTGTTGGCATTGCTGCCGGTCGCGCCGGTGATCTGGTTCACGCCGCCCTGGGACTGCGCATTCCACAGATATTCGGCATAGACCTGGTAACCTGGTGCGACCGTGTAGGAGAGACCGGGGTTGATGCCCCAGGCGTGGTGCTGCGAGAGCCCGGTCATCTGCACGTTGCCCTGATCCCAGTAATCCATCAAGGCAATCCCTACCGTCAGCGGACCAGCGACATACTTCACGCCGCCAATCACGCCGATCTGGTGTACGCCACCAACCGGCTCTAGAGCCACGTAGCCATTCTTGCGGCCACCGATCATGTTGGCACCCACGGTGACCCCAGCGTAGGTCAGGGCGATACCACCGCTGCCGATGCTCAGGCCCTTATACTGACCGGTGTAACCGCTGGTCGGCAGCGCCGTGATACCCAGGTTGGCGCGCCCGACGGCTGTGGCCGCCGACGGGCCACTGTAGTCAGAGTTGCCACTGCCCATGTATACGGCATACGCCAGCACGCCCAAGCCGCCAAACACACCCTGGTAGCGGACGCCGGCGGCGTATTGATTGATGATCCGGCTGCCGTCGAGTGCACCCGGCCCGGAACTCAGACTCGGGCACCCACTGGTCGAGACTGAGCAGGTTATGCCGGTGCCATTGCCGCTGCCGATAATCGAACCAGCCAAACCGCCGTCACTGGGATTGCTCACGCCAAAGCCGTTCGACGTGTTCGGCGCGTACTGAAGGCCGAAGTCGAACCCGGCAATCTGCGGTGACATGTAGACCACCTTGGCATTGCCGTACTCACCGCCCGCCTGCGACATCCAGACCCACACCGGCACTGTGTTCGATGGGAGGACCGATTGGGTGTCGCCACCGTTGAAGTTGCCGGTGGGCAGGAACTGGAAGGTGGTGACGCCATTGTCGAAGATGCCGATCAGGCCGTCAGCCTCACCGGCGCGCACGATGCCCCACTGGTCGCCGGCCACGTAAGTGAAGGCACGGCGCACGAACAGTGTTTGCGACGACAGATAGGTGCTGGCACTCTCACCGCTCTGCTCACCGGTGAAGTTCTGCCGAACTTCGATTGCGGCACCGTAGCGCAGCCCGTTGGTGGCCATGCCATCCGCGCCGAAATACAGCCGTGCGAACGATTCGATATCCTGCGGATCAAGCTTGGTGGTGCCGGTGCCGTTGTTGCCCAGGATCGCGCCGAGCGCGGCACTGGCCGAGGTCGCTGTGGCTGGAGCGAGCGGGCCGCTGCCGATGCTGGTGATCGGCGCAGCGCCCGGCGAGCCGGCCGGCGCCGTATGGGCAACCGTATCGGCGCTTGACCATGCGGCACTGACGTCCACCTGCACCTTGGCGTTAATGTGCACGACGATGGTGCCTGGCGTCGGGTTGGCCAGCGGACCCGGCAGCATGGGGGCTTGGTAGTTGTTGTTCTCGTTCACATACGACACGGGCGCCGGCGCGGCGGGATAAGCTTGCTGGCCCTGATTTGGTGCGCCGACCGGGGCGGCTGGAGCCGCCGGCGCCTGCGCCAGTGCGGCGCCCGTCAGTCCCCCAGTTGCCAGCGTGGCGACGCTTGCCAGCAGAAAATTCCGCATCTCGTCCTCCTTCTTGCACCGGCTGACCCGGCGACCTTCGGGTGATGCGGACCATATCGGCAAGACAGTCGCTAGAAAATATTGTTTGTCTATTCGCCACGGCATTACTGAGACACCGTGGCAATAACGCAACACACAGGTCAATGACATCGATGTACAAACAGTAACTCGCTCGGTATTACTGTCTAATACCGAACGTTGCCTGACCGTGCTATTACGACTGACTTTACTGACGTGCCCTGAGTTTGCTTGCTATCGGATCGCCATCTCCTCGATTGACTGTGTTGCGACTGGCACCGGCACACCGCTCCCGCGTGACGGGAACGCGTGCGTTGCATCGCGCGCGACCTGCGCACCAGGCCAAGCATTGCGCATGGCAAGCGTGATTACGGAGTCGCAGACCAACTCGGCGAACACCGGCACCAGGGAATTCGATGCGGATCGATGGAACGCCAGCACACGCGTGCAGTGCAGCGGCGGCTGTGCGATCGGTCGGAAGGCCAACGAGCCGCAATCGATCTCGTCCTGCACGGCCGCGCGCGGCAGCACCGTGTTGCCAAGGCCGCCGCGCACCATCGCCTTGGTCAGCGCCATGCTTGTCGCTTGCAAAACGGGAGTGAGGCGCACCCCGTATTGCTGCGCCGCCTGATCGAGCCGGCGCCGAATCCAATGTGACTGACCAGGCAAGATCAGCGGAATGCCGGCGAGTTCACGCATCGACATTGGCCGCGCGCTCTCTGCAAGCGCGCCATGCACCGGAAGGACCAAGCCCAGCGGTTCGGTCAGCAGCGGCCGCGTCTCAAGCTCCGGCAGGGTTGGCGGATCCTGCAGCACCGCGAGGTCCACGGAGCGTTGCAGGATCCATTTTTCGAGGTCGGCGCCGTTGCCCTCTTTGACGTCCAGCATCAGCTCTGGCCAGCGCTGCCTGAACATCGAAGCGAGCGGCGAAACCAGCCGCAGTCCCAATTCGCCCGGGATCGCCAGCGAGAGCCGCGCCGGGGGCGGCGTGTCGGCCGCGCAGTCGTCAAGTGGCGAGGTCAGCAATTGCATGACCGTTTGCAGGCGGTCGCGCAGCGAGGCGCCCGCGGTCGTCAGCGTCACGCCGCGCCCATGTCGCCGGAAAAGCTGAGTGCCGAAACCGTCTTCGAGCTTGCGGAGTTGGAGCGAAATCGCGGGCTGGCTGACGTTCAGCTCGCGCGCGGTCCGTCCGAGATTACCGGTGCCGGCGAGACTGAGGAAGGAGCGAAACTCGCGGAAGCCAAGCGCCTTGTCCCGCGCCTCGCTGTTCAGCGAAGCGAGATCCAGCCGCACTGGAAATGTGACGGCATTCATCCGGCGCCGCGGCTCCCTGCACCACGGCGACAGAGGAGCTTGATCCGCACCGTGCGAGACAGCCGGGAAGCGCGGAGGTGATTGACAGGATCAGCGCTAGGTTGGTGTCAGGGTTTACCCGGCGTGATGGTCGGGAGTTAGGCCGCAGTCATAACGCTCGCAGCGGTTTGCGTGGCGCATGGGGCAGCGCCCCCCTCCCCCTAACCCCCTCCCGCGAGGGGAGGGGGGCTTTCTCTTTGGCCGGCTAGTTTAATTCCCCCTCCCCTCGCGGGAGGGGGTTAGGGGGAGGGGCTACTCCCGCAGCCAGCCTTGATCCGCCGCGTAGCGCACCAATTCGACGCGGCTGCGGAAGCCGAGTTTCTCCATGGCGCGCGCCTTGTAGGTCTCGACCGTTTTGACGCTGATGTTGAGCCGCGAGGAGATCGCCTTGTTGCTGTGGCCGCCGGCGACCATGCGCAGCACGTCGCTTTCGCGATCGCTGAGCTCGACCGAGCAGCCCGGCTGGGGTCGACCGGAGCCACGGCTCAGATCGCCCACGACCTTTCCGGCAACGGCGGGATCCAGGTAGGTGCCGCCGGCGGCCACCGCCCGGATGGCCCGCGGCAATTCGTCGGCGACCGAGCGCTTGAGCAAATAGCCACCGGCACCAAGCTCCAAAACCTGGCGAAGATAGGCACGTTCTTCGTGAACCGTCAGGATCAGGACCCGGCATTGCGGCAGTCCGGTGCGCAGGGCGGCCGTCAGCTCGACCCCATTCATTTCGGGCAGCGAAATGTCGAGCACGACGACATCAGGGGCGAGTTGGGTCGCCAGGCGCAAGGCGGTGCGACCGTCCCGCGCCTCGCCGACGATCTCGAAGTCGCTTTCCGCGCCGATCAGCGCGCGCAGACCGGCCAGTACCGACGGGGTGGTCGTCGACCACCAGGACCCGCACGGCGGACGGCAGTGTGCTCACAGAATTATCCGAACGTAGACCGTCATGCCGCCATGCAGGCTCGTTTCCAACTCAAGGCTGCCGCCTACGAGCGCCAGGCGCTCGCGGGCGCCAACCAGCCCAAGATGCTGAATGCCGGGCTCCGACCCATGCTCGCCGGCCAGCTCGCAGCCCTTGCCGTCGTCTTCGACGATCAGCCTCACCTCGCCGTCCCTGGTCTCGAGTCACCACGTCGACCCGGTCCGCACCGGCATGCTTGATCACGTTGGCGATCAGTTCCTGCAGGACGCGGAACAGCGCTGTCTCCACCTCTTGCGGCAGCCGGCGGTCTCCCAGGTTGATTTCCAGATCGATCTGCAGGCCGGAGCGGTCCGCCCATTCCTCCAGATACTCGGTAACCGCGCGACGCAATCCGAGATCGTCAAGCGCCAGGGGCCGCAGCTCCCAGGCTATCCGGTTCAACTCGCGGCTTAGATCGCCGGCGAGCGACTTCAGGCGGCACAGGCGCTGCTGTGCGGCCGGATTGCATGAGCAATCCGGTTCGATCGCGCTGAAGCCGACCCGTAATGCAACGAGATACTGTCCCAGGCCGTCATGCAGTTCGCGTGCGATGCGGCGGCGTTCGGCTTCTTGCGCGGTGATGGTGCGCGCCAGGAGTTCAGACCGCTCCCGCGCATGTTGCTGCAGGCGTTCGCCTGTGTGGTGCAAGGAACAGGCGACAGCATCTATCTCGCGGATCCCCGTCTGCGGCAAATCTGTGCGCTCACCCAGGCCCACCATCTCGGCGCGGCGCACCAGTCCGATGATGGCGCCGGAAATGCGATGCCCAATCGCCAGCGCCAGCGTCAGCCCGATGGCGAGCACGGCCACACCGCTCAGGATCAGCAGGCAGATCGAGTAACGGACGGGTCTGAACAGGACTGCGTCGGGAATGCCAACCGCCACCGTCCAGCCGGAGAATTTCACATGAGCGAAGGCGACCGACATAGGAACGCCGTCGCGCGATACGATGGTGAACCAGCCCTCATCCGCCGTGCGGAAGTGCTGCAGCGCCGCTGGGCTGCCCGTCTGGCCAACGAAGCGTTCCGCTTCGAAGCTGCGTTCGAGAGTGTGGCCGTCGCGATCGGCGATGACCGCCAGCCACTCCTGCGGCAGATCGAGGTCCGCAATCATCCGCGGCAGCAGCCGCGCGAGATTGAGACCGAGGATATAGGCAACCTGCCCGGCATGAATCACGGGAACATTGATTGCGATATACATGTCCCCCGTGGCGGGATCCCGGGTGAGTGACGAGACCTCGGGCTCACCCGTGCTGGCGACCCGGCGAAGCGCGGCGGGATCGGGCAAGGCGGGGAGTGGATCGCCCGGCTTGACAAGCGTGTTGATCAGTTCCTGACCAGTAAGATCGGTCAGGACGATGCTCCCACCCGCGGCGGCGGCCATCGTCGCTGCCTCAGGCGCGAAGGCGGCCACGTCGCCATCCTGAAGATGCGAGGAGTTGGCCAGTATCAGCATACGGCTCCGCAGCGAGCCAAGCTCATGGTCGATCGCAGCGGCAGCCGCACGCGTGCGCTCACGCACTGTGTTGGCCATGATGTCCTGCTCGTTCGCCGCTGCGCGAAGCACCAGTGCGGCGCTGAACGCCAGCAGCGGCATGACGATGACAAGGATCAGCACGACGATGTGGGTTCGGACGGAGAAGCGTGTCCCCCGAACCGCGCGGCGGCTGCCAGTGCTGCTACGGCGCGCGGCGGCTTGTCCGCCGGCGACCGCTGTCCCTCCCATGGGAGGGACTTAACAGCAATGGCTTGCCGCTGCCACAGCTGTGTACGCAAAAAGACGCGGCGGAGATCGCTCTCCGCCGCCCGATAGCGCCGTCGATCCAGCTGCGATCAGAAGTTGACCACGTTGCCGACCAGGATACCCTGGGACTTGATGGTGTTGTTGGCATTGCTGCCGGTCGCGCCGGTGATCTGGTTCACACCGCCCTGCGACTGCGCATTCCACAGATATTCGGCATATACCTGATAGCCTGGCGCGACCGTGTAGGACAGACCCGGGTTGATGCCCCAGGCGTGGTGCTGCGACAGTCCGGTCATCTGCACGTTGCCCTGATCCCAGTAATCCATCAAGGCAACGCCCACCGTGAACGGACCAGCGACATACTTCACGCCGCCAATCACGCCGATCTGGTGTACGCCACCAACCGGCTCTAGAGCGACGTAGCCATTCTTGCGGCCAGCGATGACATTGCCACCCACGGTGACTCCCCCAAAGGTCAGGGCAATACCACCGCTGCCGATGTTCAGGCCCTTGTACCTGACCGGTGTATCCGCTGGTCGGCAGCGCCGAGATACCCAGGTTGGCACGCCCGGCGGCGGTGGCGGAAGTCGGGCCTGAGTAGTCGGCGGCTTGGCTCCCCATCCAGACGGCATACGCCAGGACACCCACGCCACCGAACGCGGCTTGGTAGCGCGCGCCCACCGCCACCTGGTTGATGATCCGCGAGCCGTCGAGCGCACCCGGCCCGGAACTCAGATCCGGACACCCAGAGTTCGAGACTGTGCAGACCGCGCCGGTACCATTGCCGCTGCCGGTAAGCGAACCAGCCAAACCGCCGTCACTGGGCGCGCTCATGCCGAACCCGTTCGACGTGTTCGGCGCGTACTGAAGACCGAAGTCGAACCCGGCAATCTGCGGTGACATGTAGACTAGCTTGGCATTGCCGTAATCACCACCCGCCTGCGACATCCAGACCCACGTGGGCACCGCGTTCGACTGGATGACCGACTGGGTGTCGCCACCGTTGAAGTTGCCGGTGGGCAGGAACTGGAAGGTGGTGACACCATTGTCGAAGATACCGATCAGGCCATCAGCCTCACCGGCGCGCACGATGCCCCACTGGTCGCCGGCCACGTAGGTGAAGGCACGGCGCACGAACAGTGTTTGCGCCGAAAGGTAGGTGCTCGCGTTGCTGCCGCTCTGCTCACCGATGAAGTTCTGCCGAATTTCGATGGCGGCACCGTAGCGCAACCCGTTGGTGGCCATGCCGTCCGCGCCGAAATACAGCCGTGCGAACGATTTAATGTCCTGCGGCTGAACCTTGGTGGTGCCGGTGCCGTTGTTGCCGAGGATCGCGCCGAGTGCGGCACTGGCCGAGGTCGCCGTAGATGCAGCCAACGGGCCGCTGCCGATGCTGGTGATCGGCGCAGCGCCCGGCGAGCCGGCCGGCGCGGTATGGGCAACCGTGTCGGCACTTGACCACGCGGCACTGACGTCCACCTGCACCTTGGCGTTGATGTGCACGACGATGGTGCCTGGCGTCGGATTGGCGAGCGGGCCAGGCAGCATGGGGGCCTGGTAGTTGTTGTTCTCGTTCACGTACGACACCGGAGCCGGCGCGGCGGGATAGGCTACCTGGCCCTGATTAGGCGCGCCCACCGGGGCAGTCGGAGCCGCCGGCGCCTGCGCCAGTGCGGCGCCCGTCAGTCCCCCAGTTGCCAGCGTGGCGACGCTTGCCAGCAGAAAATTCCGCATCTCGTCCTCCTTGTTGCGCCGGCCGAAGGCCGCGAATTGCAGGGCCACCCCGCACAGGCGGGCAACGATCCTGGGCGCTACTATGATGTGTCCGAAGGGAGGGCCGCAACGGGAGATCAGCGTTCCTAATGGCAATTGCGAAACACTGTTGCTCCTGCGCCACAACGGCTCAGGCCAGCGAGCCGATCGCCCCGACGGCCCGGCAGGCCGGCATCGCCAGCCGGCGGAGGTTGCTTCCGTCCACGCCCCCCAGCGCCGCGACAGGGACTGGACTGGCCTGAGCCAGGCGGCTCCACCGCACCGGGCCGAGTGCCCTGGCGTCGGGGTGGCTCAAGGTGGGGAAGGCCGGCGAAAGGAAGGCAAGCCCCGCACCGGCCGCGCGCGCCCGCCGCAGATCCGCAAATCCGTGCGCCGAACTGGTGACCAAGGAGCAGTGCCGACGCCGGGGATCGGGCCAGCGGCCGCCCCGCAAGTGAACGCCAGCATGCAGCGCGGCCGCCAGCCGCGTGTCGCCGGCAACCACCAGCACCAGACGACGGGCTCGGCAGAGGCGGGCCAGATCGCGTCCGAGCGCGGGGCGCCCCGGCTCACCGTCATGCCGCAGGACCACTCCGGCGAGTCCACGCGGCAACCGCGCCACCGCGGGGCGAGGATCCGGCAGCCGGCGCGCGTCGGTGAACAGCCACAGCATGGGCAGGCGCGAGCGGCGGCGCGACGCATAGGCCCAGGCCAGCAGCTGCCTATCCATCGTGCGATGCACGTGGCGATCCATCGTGCGATGCACGTGGCGATCCATCGTGCGATGCACGTGGCGATCCATCGTGCGATGCACGTGGCGATCCATCGTGCGATGCACGTGGCGATCCATCGTGCGATGCACGTGGCTGTCCATCGTGCGATGCACGTGGCTGTGCTAACGGGTCGGCAGTCATGAGCAAACGGAAGCACGCGATCGAGGCGTATTTCCAGAGCGGGTTGCGGCTGCACGGGGCCGGACGCCTCGCCGAAGCGGAGCAGGTGTACCGGCAGGTGCTTGCGGCGTCGCCGGGCCATGCCGACAGCCTGCACATGTTGGGCGTGCTTGCGACCCAATGCGGCCAGCCGCAGGCGGCGCTGAACTGCATCGACCAGGCCATCGCCATCAAACCATCGGCGGCGGTGTTCCATGTCAATCGCGCCGCCGCCCTGCTGGCGCTGCGCCAGTTCGATGCGGCGTTGGCGGCCTGCGGGCAGGCGCTGATGCTAAAGCGCAATTGTGCCGAGGCGCATCAGGTCATGGGCCACGTACTGAGCGACCTCGGGCAGCCGGAAGCGGCGGTCGGCGCCTATCGGGAGGCTAAGCGCCAGAGGCCCGACTTGCGCGATATCGACAACGACCTGGGACTGGCGCTGCGACAGGCCGGCCGGCTGGAGGACGCCGCGACCGCGCTGCGCCAGGCGGTGAAACGGACGCCTGGCGACGCGACGGCACAAGGAAACCTGGCCGGGGTGCTGAAAGAGCTGGCGCAGCTCGATGCGGCGGAAGAGTGCTATCGGTCGGCATTGCAGCACCATCCCGAAGACGCCGTCCTGCACCACAACCTCGGCGTTGTGCTGCTGCTGGCGGGCAAGTTCGACCCTGGCTGGGAGGAGTACGAGTGGCGGTTTCGCTCCGGCGGGGCGCACATACCAACATGCGCACAGCCTCGGTGGAATGGCGAGGACCTGGCCGGGCGCACACTGCTGATCCGGGCGGAGCAGGGGATGGGCGATACCATCCAGTTCTGCCGTTACGTGCCGATCGCGGCACAGCGCGGCAAGATCCTGCTGGAGGCGCAGCCTGGGCTGCGCTGTCTGATCAGCGGCGCGCTGGATGGAGTGCCCATCGTCACGGTCGGCGAGACGCTGCCGCCTTTCGATGTGTGGTGCCCCCTGCTGAGCCTCCCGCTTCTGCTGGGGATGCAGGCGCCCGCACCGCCCTACCTGAAGGCCGATGCCGACAGGGTGGCGGAGTGGCGAACGCGCATAGGAACCCATGGGCGCAGAATCGGGATCGCATGGCAGGGCAATCCGGCCAGCGCGGCGGAGCGCGGTCGTTCGGTGCCGCTGCGAGAATTCTTGCCGCTGGCGCAGGTGCCGGGGGTGCGGCTGATCAGTCTGCAGAAGTACCACGGGGTGGACCAGCTTGCTTCCTTGCCGGATGGGCTGCGCATCGAAACCTTGGGCGAAGACTTCGACGCCGGGCCCGAGGCCTTTCTCGACGCCGCGGCAGTGATGCATTGCATGGACCTGATTGTAACGTCGGATACATCGGTGGCGCATCTCGCCGGCGCGCTGGGGCGCCCGGTTTGGGTGGCGTTGCAGCACGTACCAGACTGGCGCTGGCTGCTGCATGGCGAGACATGCGCCTGGTATCCGACGATGCGGCTGTTTCGCCAACCAAAGCGTGGCGACTGGGCCAGCGTGTTCGCCAGGATCGCGGCGTGCCTGTGATACCGCGCGTGCCGGTCTCCTGGGGCGAATTGCTCGACAAGATTACTATCCTGGAGATCAAGGCGGAGCGGCTGAGTGCGCCGGCCGCGCGGCAAAACGCGGTGCACGAGCTGGCGCTGCTGCGTGCCGAGTTGGCAACCGATGTGCCGGCCGGGCTCACCGCGCTGCGTGGTCAGCTTGCCGCGGTGAACCGGCAATTGTGGGACACCGAGGACGCGATCCGCCGCAAGGAAGCAGGGCAGGCATTCGACACGGAGTTCATCGAACTGGCCCGCGCGGTGTATCGCTGCAACGATGAGCGCAGCCGCATCAAGCGGGCTATCAACGAGCTGCTCGGGTCGGAGATCATCGAGGAGAAGCAGTATGTCGGTTACCGAGACGGCGAATGACATTGCGGCAATCGCCGACAATCTGCGCCGGGTCCGCGCGCGAATAGCCGAAGCCGCCATTCGTGCGGGGCGCAGGCCCGAGGATGTCACGCTGGTCGCGGTGAGCAAGACGAAGCCGATCGAGGCGGTTCGCGCCGCACTGGCGGCCGGGCAGACGGTGTTCGGCGAAAACCGCGTCCAGGAGGCGGCCACGAAGTTCCCGTCGCTCAGGGCGGATCATCGGTTTGCATTGCATATCATCGGTGGACTGCAGACCAACAAGGCGCGCGATGCGGTGCGACTGGCGGATGTCATCGAAACGCTGGACCGGCCGCGTCTGGCCGACGCGATCGAGCAGGCAATCGCCCGCGAAGGCCGCACCCCAACGCTGCTGATCGAGGTCAACACCGGCGACGAGAAGCAGAAGTCCGGTGTCTCACGCGCCGAGGCGGATGAGTTTATCGACGCATGCAAGGCGCGGTTCGGCGACAAGTTGTCTGGCCTGATGTGCGTGCCACCGCTCGACAGGATCCGCGCCCCCACTTCGAATGGCTGGCCGAACGGGCGGCGCGGCACGGACTAGGCGTGCTGTCGATGGGAATGTCGGCGGACTTCGAAACCGCGATCGCCTGCGGTGCAACGTGGGTGCGCGTGGGCAGCGCAATCTTCGGACATCGCCCGCCGCATAGCCCGTGATCGTTCTCTGACGTTTCGCCTGCAATCCCCGGCTATGCAGCTTGGTCCCGAGCGGCTCGAAGCTACTAGAGACGCGGCACGATCATCCGCGCCAGCAATTCGCAGCCGGCGCGGTCGCTCTCATCGAAACGCGCGAGTTCAGGGCTATCGAGATCCAGAACACCGATCACCGTGTCATCGCGAAATAGCGGCACAACCAGTTCCGAACGCGACGCGGTGTCACACGCGATGTGACCGGGGAACGCGGCGACATCAGGAACGACGATCGATCGGCGCTCGGCTGCCGCGGTGCCGCAGACACCCTGTCCCAGAGGAATTCGCACGCAGGCAGGGCGGCCCTGGAAGGGGCCGAGTACGAGGTGGTCGGCGCGCAGAAAATAGAACCCGGTCCAGTTCAGCGCCGGTAATGCGTGATGGATCGCGGCTGCCGCGTTGGCAGCGTTGGCGATAGGGTCTGTTTCGCCAGCCAGCAACGCGTCCAGCTCACGCGCCAACTCGTCGTAACGGACGCTTCCGGCCCCCTCACGCTGGACGGCGGTCCAAGGTGTGGATGGGGTTGGGTCGTGCATCTCTCGGTCGCCGACGACGGCAACCGTGCTGTTACCGCCATCCGGGGAGCGGTGTCAGTGAGTTGCAGCCCTTGCCTCGCTGCCGGTACGGACGCGGCCCGGCGCCGGTTCGGCAGTGATGCGCATGGCGGCCGCCGCATCGCGCAAAATGGTCCGCAATTCACGCAGGAACGCCATCCCTGTCGCGGTTCGCTGCACCAACACGCTGCGCCGGTCTAGCGGATCGGTCTTGCGGCGTACCAGATCGAATTCGGACAGGCGGTCGAGCGCGCGAGTGATTGCCGGTTTGGAAACACCGAGCTTCGCCGCCAGGCCGCGCACCGTCTGCGCCTCGGTTTCCAGATAGCAGGTCAAAAAGACACCGAGTTGCCGGGCCGACAAATCGGGACCATCGCGACGGACCAGCTCGACGATCGCGGTGCGCAAGATGCCGGCAAGACCGTCGCTGACTTCGTTTGTTATCATGTTCAGACCCTTCCTGAGCCAACATTCGGTTGTCCAATTCGGCGGGACAACCATCCCGGGACAACCATCCACTGGGAGCGTGTCATAAGCTGTGAATTCATGTCGCGTAACGAGTGGGTTACCCTGGGCAGGCTCCACTCCTAGCAAAAATCTAGCACACAATGCTGGCCGACTCGATCGGGTTTGAAACCGCCAGGGGAGCGATTTCGCTACCCGATCGCGCCGGCCAACACCCTGCGGCTCCCAGCGGCAGGACACAAAGCTTGGAACAGCATGTATTTCGTGCGTTATGCCGCCACATTACGAGCGCGACAGGAGAGCATCGGCATAAAGGTGCAATTGTCACAATTGCGATAGGTGAGCGTGGCGCTTGCTACTGGTTATAGGAATGCAACGTAATCACCCGCGCGGACCCAGGCAGCGCAGCGTTTGTCGGCCTCTCCGCCACTCGCTCCATGCAGGACAGCGGCGGAACATTCCCGGCTTCGGCTCAGATCGCTACCCGGACGCCAAGTTCCACGACCCGATCATACGGGATGCGGAAGAACTCGGTGGCCGGTACCGCATTACGCGCCAGCACCAGGAACAGCCAGTGCCGCCACCAGGGCATTTTAGGCACCATGGCAGGCACCAATACCTCGCGGCCGAGAAAATAGCTTGCCTGCATCGGATCGAACGGCACGCCGGCCTCGTTCAGGTCTTCCAGCGCGCGCGGGATGTTCGGACTTTCCATGAAGCCGTAGCGCAGGATCACGCGATGGATGCCGGGCGCAGCTCGGCCACCTCCATGCGGCGCCCCGCGCCCGCCTCGGGCACGTCGACGTTCTGTACCGTCACGAACAGGACGCGTTCGTGCAGTACCTTGTTGTGCTTCAGGTTGTGCAGCAGCGACGTGGGGACGTAATCAGGGTTGCCGGTCAGGAACACCGCCATGCCAGGGACCCGTATGGTGCGCGATTGCGGCAGGCGGGCGAGGAATGGCGGCAGCGGCATGCTGTCCTGCCGCCAGCGCGCCAGCAGCAGATCGCGCCCGCGCTTCCACGATGTCATCAGGCGGTGAGCGCAATGCCCAGCACCAGCGGCACCCAGCCGCCTTCCACCACCTTGATGGTGTTGGCGGAGAAGAACACGCTATCGATCAGGAAAAAGCCACCGAACACCGCGATCGCGGCTGCCCGTGACCAGTGGAACTGCCGGCGGAACACCACCATCGCCAGCACAGCAGGTGCACAGAACGTGCCGGTCACCGCGATGCCGTAGGCCGAGGCGAGATTGTCGCGAGGTCCGGAACGCCAAGCACCAGCATCAGCACGCCGATCGCCAGCATCGACGTTGACCTGCGGCACATAGATCTGGCCTTCCTCGGTGTTCGAGGTGTGACGGACCGTCATGCGCGGCAGGAAACCCAGCTGCATGCACTGCCGGGTCATCGAATAAGCGCCGGAGATCACCGCCTGGCTGGCGATGACGGTCGCGACGGTCGCGAGCATCACCATCGGCAGCCGTACCAGTGCGGCGCCAGCAGGATAGAACGGATTGGCCATCGGCGCCGGGATCGCTGATGCACCAGCGCGCCCTGGCCGAAATAATTGAGCACCAGGCAGGGCAGGACGAAGAAGCTCCAGGTCAGCCGGATCGGCTGCGCGCCGAAATGGCCCATATCGGCATACAGCGCCTCGGCGCCGGTGACGCACAGCACCACCGCGCCCAGCACGACGAACGCCAGCGCCTTGTACTGCATGCACAAGCGCGACCGCATAGCTGGGCGAGATGCGCCAGCAGCACGATACGGGATGCTGCACGATCTGCATCGAGCCCAAGCGCGCCGATGACCACGAACCACAGCGCCATCACCGGGCCGAACAACCGGCCGACGCTGCCGGTGCCGCGACTCTGGACGGCGAACAGCACGAGGATGACCGACCACGCTGATCGGCAGCACGTATTCCTGCAGGCCGGGCGCGGCGACTTCCAGGCCTTCCACCGCCGACAGCACCGAAATCGCCGGCGTGATCACGCCATCGCCGAAGAACAGGCAGGCGCCGGCGATGCCGACCAGGGCAAGCGCTTTGCGCACGCCGGTGCCGACCGAGACCCGCTGCGCCAGTGCCATCAGCGCCAGGATGCCGCCTTCGCCGCGGTTGTCGGCGCGCATGATCAGCATCACGTATTTCACGGTCACGATCAGCACCAGCGACCAGAAGATCAGCGACAGGATGCCCAGGACCTCGACGGCGGTGATCGCGCGCACGGCCGAACACTGCATGCTGGCCTTGAAGGCGTAGAGCGGGCTGGTGCCGATATCGCCGTAGACCACGCCCAGCACGGCGAGCAGCATGCCGATGGCCGGGACCGGCCTACGCACCCTGCCGGCCGTGGCGGCGACGGTCATTGGTGGAAGTGATGCCCTGTCATCCGTTGCCCCCATACGCGTCCCGTGTGGGCTAAACAAGCGCGCTGGGCGATGTCCGGTTGCCAAGATCGCGCGGCAATCGTTATCGTGCGCGCATGAGTGACCTGACACGGGCTACCAGCGGCCCTCGCCCGCGCACGGGCTGGGGCTGGTTCGTCGCGCTGGGGATTGCGCAACTGGTGCTGGGCATCATCGCCTGGTTCGACGTGATCGCCTTCACCATCGCGGGTGTGATCTTCATCGGCGCGCTGCTGCTGGTCGCCGGCATCTTCCAGGTGGTGCATGCCTTCATGGACCGCGACTGGGGAGGCTTCGCGCTGCACGTGCTGGTCGGCATCCTGTACGTGATCGGCGGCTTCCTACTGATGGACGAACCCATTCAGGGCTCGGTGGTGATCACGATCCTGGTTGCGGTGGCTCTGATCATCGGCGGTGTGCTGCGCATCGCAATTGCGTTGCAGCACCGGCATATGCCGGGATGGGGACTGCTGCTGTTCGGCGGCATCATCAGTGTTGTGGTCGGCGTGCTGCTGTATCTGACACTCCCGTGGTCAGGTCTGTGGGTTGTCGGCACGCTGATCGCGGTCGAGCTGATTTTCCACGGGGTGTCCTGGATCCAGTTCGGACTGGCGCTGCGAAAGACGGCGTAGAGCGCGATCGGTTGAGGCGGCATCGCCGGAAAGCGTGGATCGCGCTCTAGCAAGCTGTTACGGCCAGCCGGTCGCGAAGCTTTCGGGACCCGCATCCTTGATCGGCAGAAATCTGCCGGGCTTGAGCCTGCGGCCGTCCCACTGGAATACGTAAATCAGGCGGTCGGCCATCCCCTGGACCAGGATGGTATGGCCGTCGCGCGAGAACGCGATCCCTTCGTCCCAGCCACCGGTCGGTACCTGGTCCAGCTTGCGCAACGTATGGCCTTCCACCGCGAACATTGTCAGCAATCCCTTGTCATGATGGAACGGATGGCTGACCGGCTTGGTCGTGCCGTTCTCCGCGCCGACCGCGAGGAACTTGCCGTCAGGTGACAATTTCATGGGTTCCGGTCCGCTTGGGACGCCAACCGTCTCCACGACTCGGAACGGTGTGGCGTGAGGTCGATCAGGCTGACCGAGTCCTCGTCGCCGTCGCCGCGGCCCATGTTGGACACCACGGCCAAAGTTCCGGCGGCGTTGCTGTCCATGGTGTAGGGCGCGAGGCCAGTGGTGATCGGGCGCGGATCGACCGTAACATTGGTGCCGTCGATGTTCAGCACGCTCACCATGTTGTCGCCGCCGCGGCTGAGCAACGCGTGCTTGCCGTCGCGCGTGAACACGATGCCGCTTGGCAGCGAACCCTTGTTGCCGAGGTCGACCTTGCCGACCGGCAGTCAACTGCTTGTCGGCGACGCTGAAAACCGAAACGGTGCCTTCGGTCCGGTTGGCGACCAGCGCCAGGCTGCCATCGGGCGAGACGCGCACCGTGGTTGCGCCGGCACCGGCGGTCAGGCTCTGGACGATCTTCGGCGGCTTGCTCGCGAGGTCGAGCACGCTGACCCGGTCGTCCGGCCCGATGCCGTTCTTGGCCTGCGGGTCGGCCTTGGTTGCGGAGGTAACGATCCCCAGCTTTCGTCCTTGGCGACCCATGCGCGCCGTCGGCGGGCCGACCACGCTGCCCGGACAGTCGATCGTGGCGGTGATCCTGGGCGGGTAGTGGCTGACGTCGATCAGGCTGACGGTATCCGGATGCACGTCCTTAGGTGCCACAAGCTCCTTCTTCTCGTCCTGCACCGTGTGGCCATCATTCGATGACAGCACGATGTCGGCACGCGCTGCGGCAACGGGGTGTCAGCAGCAGCGTTGCAGCGAGCAGGTGTGGTCTGTGTCGTCGCATCATGTCCTCCGATGGCAAGGTCCCCCGTGCCCAATGTATCGTGTGCACCAATGCATCGCGTGCACCAAAGTATCAACCAGCATCTGCTTCATTCGGCCGGCGTTGTCCGTGCGGTCTCGAGCCTAGGGCCTGAACCCCGCCCATGTTAGCCTGTTGCACCGCTGGGCAACCACTTGGTCGATGGAAGGCGCCGATGCCACCGCGCAGGCAGCTCCGGACTGCCCCACCCCAAGGCGACGCCGCCGTCGCATCGATTTGCGCGGTCATCCGCCGCATCCCCAAGGGCTGGGTTGCCACCTATGGCCAGGTCGCTGCGATGGCTGGCCTGCCGAGGCGCTCACGCTTTGTCGGCCATGTCACTCCGCCACCTGGACCCGGCGACCGAAATTCCCTGGCATCGCGTCGTCAACGCCAAGGGCGAGGTGTCCTATGCGCTGTCCCGCAATGGCGGTGACGCTATCCAGCAGCGTCTGCTGGAAAAGGAAGGCGTCGAGTTCGACGACAAAAACCGCTTCAACTTGGAGCGATTTCGTTGGATCGACTAGAGGGGTTGGACCCGGGCGCCCAGCGGACCTTGGCGCTGCGCGCAGGCAGGAATATGCGCGGTTCCTCTGGGCTGGTATCCATTATCGCCGCGACCTGGCCGCCGGCTCTGTCCTTGGCCGCGCGGTCGCCAACAAGCGTGATCGATCAGGCGCGCGTGAGACGGTTCGCAATAGCTGGAAGGAGACATCATGGCCCAACTGGTCGCTGCGTTCGGTTCTTCGCACAGCCCGATGCTGGCATCTTCCGTGGAAGAGTGGCAAACCAATTTCCTGGCGCGCGACCAGGCGCGGCGGTTCGTCGACTTCGACGGCATGGAATGCGACTACGCGACCCTGCTCGCGCGGGCGCCGACCGATGCGCTGGAGCGGATCGCGCCGGAACATCTGGCTCGGCGGCATGGCGAGGCGGTGGCCGCGATGGCGCGCCTGCGTGATGATGTGGCGGCGGCGCGGCTCGATGTGCTGATCGTGGTAGGCGACGACCAGGAGGAGCTGTTCCATCACGACAACATGCCGGCGATCGGCGTGTATTACGGCGAGACTATCCGCGGACGGCTGCCGTACCAGAAGCAGATCGTTGAATCGGATTTTCCATGCGATCCGGCACTGGCGCGGCATCTGATCGCGGGCTTGCAGCAGGATGGCTTCGACCTCTCGGTGATGCGCAGCCTGGGCGAGGGGCAGCGCGAAGGCCATGCGTTCTCGTTTGTGCACCGGTTCTATCTGCCGGACGGCGTGCCGATCGTGCCGGTGTTCCTCAATGCTTATTACCCCCCGAACCAGCCGCTGCCAGGCCGTTGTGTGGCGCTGGGTGAGGCATTGCGGCGCGCGGTGCAGGCTTGGCCGAAAGAGCGCCCGGGTGGCGGTGATGGCGTCCGGCGGACTGAGCCACTTCGTGGTGGACGAGGCATTCGACGGCTCGTTGATCGAGGCATTACGGCGGAAAGACCTGGGCTTCTTCCGCAATGCGCCTTTGACCAAGCTGATGTCGGGCAGTTCGGAAATGCGCAACTGGATCTGCCTGGCAGGCGCGCTGGGATCGCTGGAGATGCGCTGGGTGCACTACGTACCGGGTTATCGCACGCCGGCACTCAGCGGCACGGGGCTGTGCTTCGCGAGCTTTGGCTAGTGTGCGGCCGCTACGCGTCTTTCCTGCCCGCCGACGCGCTGCGGACGATGTTCGATACGGTGAACCCGACGCCGAACTGGGAGCCGACCTGGAACATGGCGCCGACGCGCGACGCACCTGTGGTGCGGCTGCACCCCAAGGCTCGGGCGCGGCATCTCGACCTGCTGCGCTGGGGCTTGGTGCCGAACTGGGCCAAAGACCCGAAATCGGTGCGGCAACCGATCAACGCGCGCGCCGAAACCCTCGCCAACTCGTCGATGTTCCGCGATGCGCTGGAGCGACGCCGCTGCCTGGTGCCAGCAGATGTGTTCTATGAATGGCAGGCGAGCGAAGGCGGCAAGCTGCCCTTCGCCGTCGCGCGCGCCGATGGCGATCCGATGGTGTTCGCCGGCCTGTGGGAGGGCTGGCGCGGCGCCGATGGCACGGTGATGCGGAGCTTTGCCATCCTGACGACCGCTGCGAACGCGCTGCTGCGGCCAATCCATCAACGGATGCCGGTGATCCTGGAACGGGCGGACTGGCCGGTCTGGCTGGGCGAGGTGGAAGACGATGCCGCCGCGCTGCTGCAGCCTTCAGCAGCCGAGTTGCGTGTGTGGCGGATCGGCTCAGCGGTGAACAGCGTGCGCAACGACAACGCGGCACTGTTGCAGCCGGTGTAGGCCTGCGCCGTACGGATTAACTTGCGCGAGCCTCTGTGCCACACTCCCGACCAGGACGGGCGTAACGCATCGTCGCCAAGGCAACGACGGACAACGCCGTTCGCCGCTTTAGGGAGTGAAGGTTCCGTGGCCACACAAAAAGTGCTGATTTTGGGCGCGTCGTATGGGTCGCTGCTGGCGAGCAAGCTGTTGTTCGGCGGCCACGAGGTGACGCTGATCTGCCTGCCGGCCGAGGTCGAGGCGATCAACAGCGACGGCATCAGGGTGCGCATGCCGATCCGCGGCCGTGCCACGCCGGTCGAGATCGATTCGCGCAAGCTGCCGGGGAAAGTGACCGCGGCGGGTCCCGCCGAAATCAATCCCTCCGAGTACGATATGGTGGCGCTGGCCATGCAGGAGCCGCAGTACCGCTCGTCCGGTGTCCGCGAACTACTGGATGCCGTGGCGAAGTCAGGCAAGCCGTGCATGTCGATCATGAACATGCCACCGCTGCCCTATCTGAAGCGCATCCCCGGGCTGAATACGGACCCGCTACATCACTGCTTCACCGATGCGACGGTGTGGGCGAACTTCGAACCGGGCCGCCTGACCCTGTGCAGCCCCGATCCACAGGCGATCCGTATGCCGGACGACAGGATCAACGTGCTGACCGTCACGCTGCCGACCAACTTCAAGGCGGCGCGGTTCGATTCCGAGGCATCGACCAATATCCTTCGGCAGTTCCAACGCGAGATCGAAGCGATCCGCTTCAATGCCGGCGACGCGCAGATCGATCTACCGGTGAAGCTGAAGGTGCACGACTCCATCTTCGTCCCGCTGGCGAAGTGGGCAATGCTGTGCACCGGCAACTATCGATGCGTGCGCAAGGACGAAGCGGTGTCGATCAAGGAAGCGGTGCACGCCGACCTCGAGGCATCGCAACGGGTCTACGACTGGGTGTGCGAACTCTGTATGCTGTTGGGTGCGAAGCCCGACGACCTGGTGCCGTTCGAGAAATACGCGGCCGCTGCGAACGGGCTGATCCGTCCCTCCTCCGCCGCGCGCGCTCTGTTTGCCGGTGCGCCCAACATCGAGCGGGTGGATCGGCTGGTGCAGAGCATCGGCGCGCAGAAGGGCATGCGGAACACCGCGCTCGACGAAACAGTCGCGCTGGTTGATGCTCGGTTGGAGCAGAACCGCAAGGCGGCTGCCTAGAGCATGATGACCGAAGGCGGAATCGCCCAAGCTCTGGATCGCGCGAAAAGACAAGGAGCGCTGCGGCTACAGCGGTGCGGAACCCGGCAACCGCAGAGCCTTTCGGTCGAAGGTAACTGTGTAGGCACAGCCTGCCTGGAGGTTGAGCGCGTTGATAAGCGCGTCTGCAAACGAGCCATGTCCCGCCCGCAGCGCCGCGAGCGCGGTGAAGACCTCCTGCTCTCTTTCGACCACCAGCACATCAGCCTGCAAGAGCCGCTCAATCGCCGCGGTCATCTCCAGCGGACCCAGTCGATAAGCACGCTCAAGCACGCAAGCGATCTCGGCCATCACAACGACGCAGAGAAAGCCAGGGTCTTGTGCGGTAAGTCGGCGCTCCAGTAGGTCTGTCGCACGTGCCGACTGGACCGGATCGTCCTGTACCAGGCCGATCATCCACGCTTTCGGGTCTGCCGACGGATCGATCCCTCCATCGCACCGGCTGCGATCGCATCATCCATCTGCTTGATCGTCACTGTTGGCCCTCGCCGCTTGAGCATGCCCCGCAACGCGGCGACGGGGAGCTTCGGCAGCAAAACCACTGTACCGTCGGGGTGAATGAAGAATTTGACCCGATCACCGGGCTTCAGGCCCAGGTGCTTGCGAATTGGTTTAGGGATCGTCGCCTGCCCCTTCACCGTGATCGCGGAATCCATCCTTTTCTCCATTACAATTCGAAGAATGCAATGCGCACTCCGCAATCCGTTCAGCCAACCCGCTGGCTACCGATGCCGGGCTCTGGTCCGTGCGATGAATGGCCGCATTACCTCCCAATCGCAGGCGCCGCACACGATTGCCGCGACGCCATACGCCGCCATTCCGGCCACCACCAACGCCCCCAGCGCGGCGATTCGCATCACGTGCAGCGGTGGCGCGAACAGGACGCGTTGCGCCAGCCAAAGCACCACAGCCATGGTGGCGGTAGCAAGCAACATGCGCGTTAGTCGTTCCTTGGCGCGGGCATCCAGCCGCATGTGCCCGCGCTGCATCAGCACCGCGCCCAGCCAGCCGACGTTGAAGATCGCCGCCAGGCTGGTCGCCAGCGCGGGACCGATGTGCCGCAGCGGCACCATGAAGACGAGGTTCAGCGCCAGGTTCAGCGCAACCGCCGCTATGCCTACCTTCACCGGCGTCGCCGTATCGCCGCGGGCGAAGAAGCCGGGCGCCAGCACCTTCACCAGTACAAACGCCGGCAGCCCTAGCGCATAGGCCGCCAGCGACTGCGCCGACAGCCTTGCACTCTCGGCATCGAAGGCCCCGCGCCCGAACAGCGACCACATGATCGGCCAGGCCGAGACGATCAGCGCGGCGGCGGCAGGCAAGGTCAGGAACAGCGCATACTCGATCGCGCGGTTCAGCGTAGCGAGCGAGGCGTTGGCCTCGCCAGCGCGGACCTGGCGTGACAGCAGCGGCAGCAGCGCCGTGCCGACCGCGGTGCCGATCACCCCCAGTGGCAGTTGCTGGACGCGATCGGCGTAATACAGCAGCGACACGGTGCCGGCTGGCAGCAAGCTGGCGATGATCACGTCCACCGCCAGATTAAGCTGCGTAACCCCGGCACCGATCAGCCCCGGCAGCATCCGCCGCAGCAGCACCCGGATCTGCGGCGTCAACCGGGGTCGCGGCAGCCGCAACGCCATACCGGCCCGCCGCAGCGCCAGCACCAGCAGCCCGAGTTGCGCGACCCCAGAGATGGTGATCCCCCAGGACAGCGCGTGTCCCGCCGTCGGCACGTAGGGCGTCAGCCACAACATGCAGGCGATCGAGACGATGTTGAACAGCACGTACGACGCAGAAGCGGCGGTGAAGCGGTCCAGCCCGTTGAGTACCCCGGAGATAAGCGCCGCCAGACAGATCAGCGGCAGATAGGGGAAGGTGATGCGCGACAGCGTGACCGCGAGCTCGAACTTCGCCGGGATCGCCAGGAACCCGGGCGCCAGCACTGCCATGATATGCGTCATCAGCAGCTCGCCGGCGATGGTCAAGGTGCCGAGCCAGAACGCCATGACGGCGAACGTTTCCTCGGCGAACTGGCGCGCGGCGGGGCGGCCCTCGGCTGCCAACATGCCGGAGAAGGCCGGGACGAAGGCGGCGTTGAACGCGCCCTCGCCGAACAGCCGTCGAAACAGGTTGGGCAGCTTCAGCGCAACGAAGAACGCGTCCGCCACGGGGCCGGCGCCCAGGATCGCCGCGATCAGCATGTCGCGGCCGAAGCCCAGGATACGGCTCGCCATGGTCCAGCCGCCGACGGTAAGGACGCCGCGCAGCACTATTCGTCCCGCCGCGGCCGCGCCAACAACGACGCCATCGCTTCGGCCAGCGTGGTGCGTCCGGCAAGCAGCGAGGCAACCGCTGCGCAGATCGGCATATCCACGCCTTGAGCACGGGCCACCAGGGCCGCGGCGGCGGCGACGCCCTCGGTCACGCTGCTGCGGGCCGCCAGCACATCCCCGAGGCGCTCTCCCCGCCCCAGCGCGACCCCCAGGCTGTAGTTGCGGCTGGCCGGCCCGGTGCAGGTCAGCAGCAGATCGCCGAGCCCGGACAGCCCCATCACGGTCTCCGCACGCCCCCCCAAGGCCGTCGCGAGCCGTGCCAGTTCGGCAAGCCCGCGGGTGATCAGGGCGGCGCGGGCGTTCTCACCGAGGCCTGCGCCGATCACCGCCCCGGCGGCAATGGCGATCACGTTCTTCGCGGCCGCGCCCACCTGGGCACCGATCGGGTCGTCGTTGCCGTACAGCCGGAACGACGCGCGTGCCGAGTAGGCCGGCAATCGTCTCGCGCAACGCCGGGTCGCCGCTGGCAACCACCGACGCAGCCGGCAGGCCTGCGCCAATTTCGTGGGCGAAGTTCGGGCCGGTGAGAATTGCGGCGTGCAGGTCGGGTCGCACCTCCGCGGCGATCTCCAGCGGCAGCCGCAAGGTGCCGGTCTCCAGCCCCTTGGCGCAGATCACCAGGGGTGCCGTCGGCAGGGGCGGCAGCATCGCGCGCACGAGCTGCATCGGGACCGCAAGCAGGATCGCGTCCGCCTCGACCGGCAACACCGAGCTTACGGTGATGGCCTCAGGCAAACGTGCGCCGGGCAGCCGCGGGTTCTCGCGGCTTGCCGCGACTGCGGCAGCGCGAGCCGGGTCGCGCGCCCACAGGATCACGTAATTCCCGGCCCTCTCGGCCTGGATCGCCAACGCCGTCCCCCACGCCCCGGCGCCGATCACTGCAACACTACTCATCGGCGATCCGCCGGATCGCGGTCGTTTCACCGGGTTCGCCGATCCCCGAGCCGGTCGAGCAGAGCAGCCAGGATCGGCGGCACCTCCTGCTCGAAACGATAGGGTGGATTGACCAGCAGCATGCCGCAGCCGTTGAGCCTGCTGGGATCGACCGGTTCGCGCAGCAAGAACTCGGCAGCCACGACGTCCCGGATACCGCCGTCCCGCACGTCGGTCATGAACTGCCGCACCGGCGCGCGCTGCTTGATCGGATACCAGGCAGCGAACATCCCGGGGCGGAACCGCCGCCAGCCGGCAGCCAGGCCGCGCGCTAGCGCCGCGAACTCCTGCGGGTCCTCGAACGGCGGATCGATCAGCACCAGTCCACGCTTCTCCTTCGGTGGCAGCAGCGCACGAAGCGCCTCCCAGCCGTCACGCAGATGCACGCCGACCCGACGGTCACCTCGGAACAGGTGGCGCAGGCCGTCGGCCTCCTCAGGATGCAGCTCGCAACATGCCATCCGGTCGTCGATTCGCATCAGCGCCCGGGTTATCGCGGGCGAACCGGGGTACAGGACCCAGCGCCTGAACCAGCCCGACGTACTCCGCAAGCGCCGGCGGCGGACTATCGAGCAGTCGGCCAATCCCGTTCCGCCATTCGCCTGTGCGCGCCGCTGGGCCGTCATTCAGCCGATAGCGCCCAGCGCCGGCGTGGGTGTCGAGCACGAACAACGGCGTCGGCTTGCGCTGCAGTGCGCGGATCAGCCAGACCAACAGCGCATGCTTGAAACAGTCGGCAAAGTTGCCCGCGTGGTAGGCATGCCGATAGTTCACAGACGATAGTTCATAACGGCCATCGCGGCCGCGGCGCGACCTCCAGCCCATCCGCCAGGCCAAGGCGCAGGCGCTCGATACCGGTCCAGGCGACCATCACCGCGTTGTCGGTGCACAGCCGGATCGGCGGCGCCACCAGGGTGAACCCATATTCGGCAGCGACGGCAGCCAGCGCCGTCCGGATCTCGGCATTGGCGGCCACGCCGCCAGCCACCACCAGCACGTGCGCGGTGGGCGCCCGCTCGCGCATCATCTCCATGGCATGCGCGGCGCGGTCCGCCAGCACCTCGGCGACCGCGGCCTGGAAACCGGCGGCGATGTCAGCCGCCACCTGCACGGGCAGCGCGCCCGTGGCCTGCCGTGCCACCTCGTGCGCCACCGCCGTCTTCAGCCCGGAGAAACTGAAGTCGCATCCGGCTCGCCCTGCGAGCGGCCGCGGGAAGGCGTATCGACGGGGATCGCCGGACGCCGCCAGCCGCTCCAGCGCTGGCCCGCCGGGCCAGCCCAGGCCAAGCAGCTTGGCCACCTTGTCGAACGCCTCCCCCACCGCATCGTCCATTGTCCCGCCCAGGCGCGCATGGCGGCCAACCCCTTCCACCGCGACACACTGGCAGTGCCCGCCGGAGACCAGCAGCAGCAGGTACGGGAACGCGACCCCGCCGTCGACCAGGCCTGGCAGCCGGGCGGTCAGCGCATGCGCCTCCAGGTGGTTCACCGCGACGAACGGCAAGTCGTGGGCGATGGCGATGCCCTTGGCGAACTGGCTGCCGACCAGCAGACCGCCGATCAGTCCGGGGCCGGCACTCGCCGCCACACCGCCCAGGTCGCCGAACTCCACATCGGCGCGCGCCATCACGCCGCGCACCTGGTCAGGCAAGAAGGCCAGATGCGCGCGCGCGGCGATCTCCGGCACGACCCCGCCGTAGGGCGCATGCTCGCGCTCCTGGCTCAGCACCGCTTCAGCCAGCACCCGCCCTTCGCCGTCCAGCACCGCGGACGCCGTCTCATCGCAGGAGCTTTCAATTCCCAGGTACCCGGGCGCATGTCCGCTCTTTGCAGCCGCCGCACAGAGTAATAGGACGCGCGGATGTCTGCCGCCATGCCGCTCCGTGTGGGTACCCGCGGCTCGCCGCTGGCGCTGATCCAGGCCCGGGGGTTCACCGACCTGCTCCGCCGCCGCTACGCCGGCCAGGTGGAGGAGCATGTGATCCGCACCACCGGGGACACGGTGCAGGACCGCAGGCTCGCCGAGATCGGCGGCAAGGGGCTGTTCGCCAAGGAGATCCACGACGCGCTCAGCCAGGGCCGGATCGATTGCGCGGTCCATAGCCTGAAGGACCTGGAGACCAGCTCTGCCGCACGGTATCGTGCTTGGCTGCACGCTGCAGCGGGAGGACGCGCGGGACGCGCTGATCCTGGCGGATGCCTCGACAGTGATCGATCCAGGTGACCCGTTCGCCTGTCTGCCGGCGGGGGCCGTTGTCGGCACCTCCTCGGTTCGCCGGCAGGCGCAACTGCTGCACGCGCGGCCTGACATCGCCATTACCACGATGCGCGGCAACGTGCAGACCCGGCTGACCAAGCTGGCGAACGGCACCTGCGCTGCGTCGCTGCTGGCCGTGGCGGGGTTGAAGCGGCTGGGCCTTGCCGGGCGCGCCAATGCAGTGCTCGATCCGAACGTCATGCTGCCGGCCGCCGGCCAGGGCATCGTCGGCGTCACCGTCCGGCAGGACGATGTCACCCTGTGCGAGTTACTCGCTGCCGTCGAGGATCCTGGGGCACGGGCCGCGGTCACCGCGGAACGCGCCATGCTGCTGCGGCTGGACGGCTCCTGCCGTACGCCGATCGGCGCCTATGCCGAGAAGCTGACGGACGGCCGCCTGCATCTGACCGGGCTGGTGGCGCGCGGCGACGGATCATTTCTGCTGAAGCGCAGCCTGGAGGGCACGGTCGCCGATGCGGAGAGGATCGGCCACGAGCTCGGCGACAGCCTGCGAACCGACTGCCCCACGCGACATCTTTGACTGAAGGGCGAGGCATTCTGATCACGCGCCCCGAACCCGGGGCGACCGAGACCGCGGCGCGTGTTGCCGCGCTCGGGCACCGGCCCATCCTGGCGCCGCTGCTGGTGGTGCAAAGCCGAAACGTGCCTCTGCCGACGCCCGATCGGGTGCAGGCCATCCTGGTCACCAGCGGCAATGCAATTCCGTCGCTGCATGACAGCCATCGCCGCGTGCCGTTGCTGGCGGTCGGCGAGGCCACCGCCGCCCGGGCCCGTGCAGCCGGTTTCACCCGGGTGCGCAGCGCGGACGGGGATGCAAGCGGCCTCGCCGCGCTGGTCGCCAACTGCTGTGACCCGGGCGGGGACCCGCTGCTGCTGGTGTCCGGCCGGGGCCAGGGGCAGGGCCTTGCCTCGGCGCTGCGCGATCGCAGGTTCCGGGTGGTCCGCCGCACCGTTTATGCCGCGGTTGCCGCCGGCTCGCTGCCGGACCATGCCCGCGAGGCGATCGGTAACGGAACTGTGCAGACCGTGTTGCTGTTTTCCGCCGAAACCGCGCGTCAGTGCGTTCGCCTGTTGCGCGAGGCACGACTGCGCGACGCGGTGCGCGCGATCGAGGCGCTGGCTATCAGCCAGCCGACAGCCATGGCATTAAGGGCATTGCCCTGGCGGCGTATCCGCGTCGCCGATCGCCCGAACCAGGATGCGCTGCTGGCCATGCTTCCATGAGTGACGCGCCCGCCTTGCCCCCGCCGGAGGAGGAGCCACCGGCCGAGCCGGCACCACCGCCACCGCCGGAGCCGGAGCGCCCGGCGCGACGGCCGCTGCTCCCCTGGTTGACCGCCGCCGGTTTTATCATTCTGGCCGTCGCCATCGTCTGGGTGTGGCGCCATCCCATCGTGCAGCCTGCCTCGACCGAGGCGACCGACGCGCTGGGCCGACAGGTCAGTGCGCTGGAAGCCCGGGTAACCCACCTCGAACAACGGCCGGAATCGCAGGTTCCCGATCTGGCGCCGCTGGCGGCGCGGGTGACGGCGCTGGAGCAACGGCCGGTTCCGCAGCCATCGACTGCGGTACAGCCGCCGCCGGACCTCGGTCCACTGGAGGCGCGGGTTGCCGCACTGGAGCAACGGCAACCGCCCGACCTGCAGCCGTTGGAGAACCGCCTGGCAGCGCTGGAAGCAAAGCAGCAACAGACCGAGACGAACCTCTCCGGCCAGATCGCCGCGTTGGAAACGACTCGCGCACAATGCGGGCCGATGTGTCGCACCGGGCGGACGCCGCTGCGTCCGCCGCCAAGCACACAGCCTTGGTCGAGTCGGCGGCGCTTGCGCTGACGGCAGGACAAAAGCTGGGTGATCTGCCGGGCGCGCCGCCCGCGCTGGCGCGGTTCGCCGATGCCGACCCGCCGACCCTGGCCAGCCTGCGCCTGACTTTTCCGGCAGCGGCACGCGAAGCACTAGGAGCCGCCCGGCCTGCCACCGAGGGCAAGCCGCTGGCGACCCGGCTCTGGGCGCAGGCGCAGGACCTCGTCACCATCCGGCAGGGCGACAAAGTGCTGGTTGGCGACCCGGCCGCCGGCGCGCTTGAACGCGCCCGCGATGCGCTGAATGCCGGCGACCTCGGCGCCGCAGTCGCGGCAGTTGGCAGCCTGCAAGGCGCCGCGGCGCAGGCCATGGCAGGATGGCTCGCCCAGGCACGGGCACTGTTGGCAGCGAGGGCCGCGCTGGCCGCGTGGGCTGCGTCGGACTGATGCGCCGCGTCCTGCTCGTGCTGCTCGCGGCGGTGGTGGTGCTTGCGCTCGCCTGGGGGTTGGCCAGCCTGCCGGGCCGTATCAGCGGCGAGATCGGTGACATTTCATTCGAGGCTCCGACTTCTGTCGCGGGCCTTGGGCTGCTGCTGCTGTTCGCCGTTCTGTACGCCCTGCTGCGGCTACTCGGCGCCATGGTGCGTCTGCCGCGCACCATCCGTGACCGGCGGGCCAGGCGGCGGCGGGTATCGGGCGACCTCGCCGTCACCCACACGCTGCTGGCGCTGGCCGCCGGCGATACCGGCGACGCCCGGCGCGAGGCGAACCGCGCGCGGCGGCTGCTGGGCGATACGCCCGCGACCTTGCTGCTGGCAGCGGAGGCAGGGCGCATCGCCGGACGCAGCGACGAGGCAGAGACGGCGTTCCGGGCGCTGGCCGACCGATCCGATGCGGCGTTCCTGGGGCTGCGCGGACTGCTGCGCCAGGCGATCGAGCGAGGCGACTGGGCCGCGGCGATGGCGCTGGCGCGGCAGGCCGAAGCGGTGCAGCCCGGTGCGGTGTGGCTGCGCCGCGAACGCGCGCGCCTGGCGGTCCGGGCCGGCGAGTGGTCGGACGCCTTGGCGCTGGCGGACGCCGATGCGCCGAAGGCAGCTCTCGCCACGGCCGCCGCGCTGGCAAGCACCGACGCGGCGCAAGCGCTGCGCCTGGCAAGGCAGGCGTGGCAGGACGATCCCTCGCTGGCACCGGCTGCGCTCGCCTACGCCAAACAGCTCCGGGCGGCCGGACGAGAGCCGCGAGCATGGTCCGTCATTCGCCATAGCTGGAGCATTGCGCCGCAGCCGGAACTCGCGGATTTCGCCCTTGCCCCGGTCGCCGATGCCTTGGCACGGACCCAGGCCGCGCAGCGGCTGACCGAAGCCAATCCGGCTCACGCCGAAAGCCGGCTGGTGCTGGCGCGGACGGCGCTCGAGGCAGGGCCTGACCGGCGAGGCCCGCCGTCATGCCGAGGCAGCCGTCGCGGCCGGGATCAACCAGCGTCGGCTCTGGCTGTTGCTGGCCGAGATCGAGGAAGCCGAGGGTGCGCGATCAACGTGACGCGCTGCGCCGGGCCGCCACCGCCGATCCCGATCCGGTGTGGCGCTGCGAGGCCTGCCACACCGCCCATGCCGACTGGCACGCGGCCTGTCCGGACTGCTTCACGGTCGGCAGCCTGCGCTGGAGCACCGCGCCGGTCGAAGGCCCGCCGACACTTCAGGCGCGCGACGAAACGTTCCTGATCACCAGCGGATGATGCGGCACATGCTTTCGCGCTACCGGCCTGCGTGTCGTTGCGACCCTGGCCGGGGGAAGCAATCTAGCGCCAGGGCGGCACGACGCCCGGATCAGTCCGCGACCGCTGCGCGCCTCGAAAGAACGGTTTACCGGCCGCCCTACGCCGCCGGTTCGCTGATCGGGCGGGAGATCGGCTCCGACCGCGGCGTCTGATCGGTCAGCATCTCGATGTGTCCAGTGATCTGTCCGCCATCTTCCACCTGCAGGCGGCGGCAACGCGCGGTCCCCAGCATCTTGCCGCTGGCGCGGACGATCAGGCTGCCCCGAGCGGTCAGGGTACCGTCGATGGTGCCAGCGATTTCGGCGTCCTCAACCTCGATTTCGCCCTTGAAAATGCCGCCTGGCGAAATGGCCAGTTCGGTCGCATGGATCATGCTGGCCTCGACCGTGCCTTCCACCACAAGCCTCTCGGCGTCCTGCACCGTGCCTTGCACGCTGATGCCGCGGCCGACAACCAGGGTGCGGCGCTCCGAAGGGTCGCGGATCTGCGGCCGAACCGGCGGCAGCCCGGGACGGGCCCCGGCCGGCGGTGTGGGCTGCGGGGGCGCTGCGGTGGTGAAGGGTTGCCGGGACATTGTTGGCACCTCCTGCGGCTGGGCGGGACGGAAGGGCGGCACGCCGAGACCGGAATCGACCGGCTTCGCGGGCGCCTCAGTTTGATCCGGGCTCTCGCCCTGCTCGGGAAATGACAACCCGGCGGGCAATGCGGCGTCCGGTTCGGCAAACTGCGGATCGTCGGGCCTACGACGCTTGAAGACGGGCACGTGCGCCTCGTTGGGCTGGCGAGTAGTTGGATTCGCGATGATGTCGTTGGGGTAACACGGCCGGTTCGGCTCGAACAACCTGTTGCCGTCGGTTATCCACAACGATCCGCATGGGCCACGAGCACCTGGTCGAGCAGGTGGACCATGACGGCGGTACCGATCACCGGAATGAACAGGTTGAGCAGCGGCACATAGGCGGCGAGCGCCAGGACACAGCCGTGCACCATCACCATCGGCCGCGCCCGGCGATACAGCATCGTGGCGGCAGGGCGTGGCATCCGGCGCATCGCCACCGCGGCGAACAGGCCGCGTCCGATCGCGTAGCCGCCGATGATCCATGCCAGAACCAGGCCCGCCCCGGCAGGATCAGCGCGGCGATCAGCGCCAGCACATTCAGCAGAAGGATGCGCGCCGCGATGCCGACGCCGTCCCAGAGCTGGACCGCAAGCGGCGCGCCGCGGGGCCGCGGCAGCAACGGGTAATGGCGCCGCTCCACCGCCGCCGCGACCCGGTCGATGTAGAACGTGCTGATGATTACCGCGACCGGCAGGAACAGCCACAGCGCCACGATTGAGGCGCCGATGCCGCCCGCAACATCCGCGGCCCAGCCCAGCCCGCCATGCAGGTGGAGCAAATGATCGATCGCCCGGATGACGAGGAAATGCAGCGCAATGAAGCACGCGGCGGACCACAGCAGGCTGCGTACCGAGCACCCCGAGAAAGACCGGGTCGTCAAGCTGGGCGATGGCGCGGGTGAGCGGGGTGAACAAGTCGGATGCTCTGGTCAGCGAGCCGAGTACGTCGGCCAGCCGAATTCTCGATCGTGCGGCAACCGGCCGGCGATAGTGGATGGCGTCCCAGAAGTCGTCCTCGCGCCGGGCAAACGGGCTGTCGATCAGGAAATCGAGCATCCAGGTGTTGGGCCGCGTTTCGGCCAAACGACGGTAGGCGTCCTTGCATGCTTCGAGCTCTGCCGCCGCCGTGCTTCCGGGTGATGGAATGGCGCTGACGTAGCGCGGCGGAACCAGCAGGACGACGTGTGCGCTCGGGTCAAGCGTGGCGAGGAACTGGCGCAGCAAAGGGATCGCGGTGAAATCGGCAGCGGTAGGAACCGATCCGGCGGAGGTTTCGCCGATCGCGGGCAACTCGGCAAATTCCGGAGCGTGCCAGATCTTGCCGGTATCATAGTCATGATACCCATCGCGTGGCGCTGGTCGCTCGAAACCCGCGAGCAGCTTAAGCCGCCGCGCCGTCGCCTCGATCGTCTTGTAGCGCATCATGTTGAAGACGTAGTCGAGACGATCATTCGAATAGAGCCAGAATGGGAAAGGGTGGCTGGGCGTGATCGGGTTGGCTGTCGTGCACCAGGACTGGTCAATTCCGAACACGACGGTCAGGTCCGCATTCGCCTGATGATGACGACGGAAATACTCGGCGAGCGCAAGCTGTTCAACCGGCCCGCTGCCCGGGACAGCCAGCGATACGGCCCGGTGGCCAGTCAGGCGTGAAAGCCGCTTCGGATCGATGAGCTGTATCGTGGAATTGCCGACGATGGCCGTGTCCGCGTCCGCACGGCGGGCGACGCTCGCGAAGGCGAGGCGCTGACCGAAATTGGCAACGCCGTGTGCCGGCAGCAGCGCGAACCGGCCGGTGTCGTACGGATCGAGTGCGAGCAGAAGCGCGGCCAGCACCGCGCCGACGATCAGCGTGCTCGCGGCATAGCGCCACAGCAGACGGCGCCAGCGCCAAGGCTCAGAAATGGAAGTAGATGAACTCATACGCAGGGCCGTCGGCCAACTTGAGCAGCAATGCCACCGTCGCAAAGGCTCCAGCGGGCGCGAGCCAGCTATACGGGCGCAGGCTGCCGACGATCTTTTGGCTGGTCGGCGCAAGGAACACGATGGAAGCCGCAAGGGCGATGGTGCCCAGCCCGCGCGGCCAGGCGGGACCGGCCCCGGCCACCATCGCCGTCAACACGTTCCACGCCGCGGCAAGACTTGGCGCGCGGAAGAACACCCAGGACGCCAGCAGAAACAGCATCAGCATCGCCCAACCGATCGGACCTGGAATTGGCGCGAACCAACGCCGCCAGAGCACGCCCGCCGCCAGGCCCAACCCATGCAGCACGCCCCAGACGACAAAGGCCCAACCGGCCCCATGCCACAGACCGCCCAGGGCCATCGTGACGAGGAGCGCGGCCAATTGCCGGATCAGGCCGTGCCGGTTGCCGCCGAGCGGGATGTAGAGATAGTCGCGCAGGAAACGCGACAGGGTCATATGCCACCGTCGCCAGAACTCGCGCAGGCCATCGGCGCGATACGGCGCGTTGAAGTTCACCGGCAGCCCGAATCCAGCATCAGCGCCAGCCCGATCGCCATGTCGGAGTAGCCGGAGAAGTCGAAATAGATCTGCAACGGGAACGCCAGCGCCGCCGTCCACGCTTCGCCCTGTGTCAGCGCGTGGTGACCCGCCGCGGCAAACACCGGATCCGCGAGTGGCGCGAGCGCGTCCGCCAGCAGCACCTTCTTTGCAAGGCCGATCAGAAACAGAGCGACGCCTTGCGCCAGTCGCTGTTCCCAGCCCGGCCGTAGGGGCGTCAGCCGGAACTGCGGCACGATCTCGTAGTATCGCACCAGCGGCCCGGCGAGGATCTGAGGAAACAACGCAATGTACAGGCCGTAGTCGCGCAAGGAGTAGCGCGGCGCGCGACCGGCATACAGGTCCGCCAGGTAGATGATGTTATGAAAGGTGAAAAAGCTGATGCCGATGGGCAGCAGGATCGTCGGCAGGTCGAACCGCCATCCCGTCGCGTCGGTGACGGCACCGGCGAAGAAACCGAGATATTTGAACACCGCAAGCGACAGCAGATTGACCGCGATCGCCGCCACCAGCAGCCACTTGCGGCGAAACTGAAAATAGATCAGCGCCGCGAGCCAGTTGAACAGGATCGAGCCCAGCAGCAACGGCTCGAACCGCCAGTCCCAATAGCCGTAGAACACCAACGACGCCAGCAACAGGAACCACAGCCGCAACGCATCATGCCGTGCGAGCAGCCAATAGATCAGCAGCACAGGCGGCAGAAAGCCCAGTATGAACGGGAGACTATTGAACAGCATCGCTGGCCGGCCGCACGGCCGTCCGGTGACCGGCGCTCTGCTTCATGCCGGCGGCTGGAATGGCTGCACGATGTCGCGGAACTCGCTGCGGCTTTCGCAGAGCGACGCATGGGCGGCGAGCGCCGGCCAGCGCTGCTCATCGAACAGACCCGGATGCGCCTCCCGGGTGAAGCGCAGCGCGCAGGCGACGGTGATGTCAGCGTGGCCGATCGTGTCGCCGAACCAGAATCTGGCATTGCCCGCGGCGCGGGATGTCTCGAGCGCGGTCAGCACATCGGCAATCTGGGTCCTGCAACGCGCGATCCACTGCTCCGACGTGGCCTGGTGCAGCACGCGTTCGTAGATCAGGCTGACCGCCTTGTCGGCCAGGCCGGTTCCCAGGGCACAGACCTTGAATGCGTGCCGGCGTGCATCGCCGCCGGCCGCAATCATGGCGCGCGAGGGGCCGACGCATTCGTCGAGATAGTCCAGAATTGCCGCGCTCTCGATCAGCAACTCGCCATTGTCGAGCACCAGCGTCGGCACGCGGCGCAACGGGTTGAACGGTGCGATCTTGTCGGCATCACCGAATGTCGACCAGGGGCGATGCTCGTAGCCAATGTCATAGAGCCGCAACGCAATGGCAACGCGCCGCACGAACGGCGAGTCGTATTGGCCGATCAGGATCATCGGATCCTCCGCTCAACTGATGGGTTTCGGCCCGGTCCGGTAGCCGTTGAATTCCAGCTCGGGGCGCGGGTCGGTGGTTCCCCACCGGCCCAGAAACCTCCCCAGTTCCGGTTCGAAGTGAATATTCACGACGCCGGTTCCGTCACGGTCGTGCCAGGTGAAGTCGGCCGCGCAGTCCCCGGTCTTGCGCAATTCGGTCAACGTGCCGTCGAACGGGACGAAATCGTGAATGCGATAACGCCCGGTCAGGGCGCCGTCGCTGCCAAGCTGGAACGTCGTGTCCATCGTCTGCAGCCCGGTTCCGTTCCAGACCGGTCCACGCCACGATCCGACGCTGTCGGCGAAGCAGGCGTCGAGCGCCAGCGCCGGCGGCGCGGCCGAAATCGCCATCAGAAACACAAGAATGCGGGCGTGCATCCGGATTGGTCTGCTTTCCTCGACGTGGAACGGCGCGCTATAGCCTGTCTGCCGTGGGCAGACAGGTGACCGGATGGAATATACCACACTGGGCAGGACGGAACTCAAGGTCAGCGTCGCGGGCCTGGGCTGCGGCGGATTCAGCCGGCTTGGCCTGTCCACCGGCGGCACCGAGGCGAGCGCCATCGCCATCATCCATGCGGCGCTGGACCAGGGCGTGAACCTGCTCGATACCGCGGCCCCGTATGGCACCGAGGACGTGGTGGGCAAGGCAATCAAATCCGTGCCTCGCGACCGCGTGGTGATCGCCACGAAGTCCTCGGTGATGCGTGGCGGCGAGCGCTGGACGCCCGAGCGGGTGGTGGCGAGCCTGGACAATTCGCTGCGTGAACTGAATGTGGACTGCATCGACGTGTTCCAACTGCACGCCGTGCCGCCATCGGGTTACGACTACGTCCGCGATGTGATCGCGCCGGTGCTGCTGAAGGAAAAAGCCAAAGGGAAGTTCCGGTTCCTCGGCATCACCGAAACCGCGCCCAACGACCTGGAACACGAGATGCTGCTGCGGGCCATTCCCGACGGGATCTGGGACGTGGCGATGGTGGCATTTCATCTGATGAACCAGAACACGCGGCAGGCGGTGTTTCCGGCCACCCTGCGGCACCGGGTCGGCACGCTGCTGATGTTCGCGGTGCGCGGCATCTTCGCGCGCCGCGAGCGCGTCTTGCAGGCGATGAAGGAACTGGCGGCGCAAGGCAAGGTGCCGCAGGTGTTGGCCGACGATCCCGATCCGCTCGGGTTCCTGGTGCATCCCGGTGGCGCGACCAGCCTGACCGACGCGGCGTACCGCTATGTGCGGCATGAGCCGGGTGTGGATGTTGTGCTGTTCGGCACCGGCGATCAGGCACACCTGCGCGAGAACATCGGCTCGATCCTGCGGCCGCCGCTGCCGCAGGCGGATCGCGACAGGCTGCACGAGCTGTTCAGCCATCTTCGCGGTGTAGGACTGGTCGCGCCATCGAGCGCCCGCTAAAGCGCGACGAGGTCAGATTGACCTCACCGCGCCTTAGCTTTTCTCGGTTTGCGCGCGTGATTCAGACTTTCGACGATCTCGCCTACAGTCATCACGCGCTAACAGGAGGACATGCATGAAGATCGCCCGCATCGAGGACCTGCACTGCGACGCCGGCTGGCGGACCTTTTCCTTCCTGAAGATCACCACCGATGATGGCCTGGTCGGCTGGTCGGAATACACCGAGGCCGATGGCAGCCGCGGGCTGACAGCCGTCATCCACGGGATGGCGGACCCGCTGATCGGGCTCGATCCGCGGCCGGTACAGCAGATCGCGTCAATGCTGTGGGTGCGGCAGGTCCAGGCACCGGGTGGGGTCAATTCCCGGGCCATTGCCGCGATCGAAAATGCGCTGCTCGACATCAAGGGCAAAGCCCTCGGCGTGCCGGTCTACGAACTGTTCGGCGGACCGGTGCGTGACCGTATCCCGGTGTATTGGTCGCACTGTGGCTCCTACCGCGTGCGCAACCACGAGCTGGTCGGAGCGCCGCCGCTGCGCACCTATGACGATATCGCCGAACTCGGCGCCGAGGTGAAGCGACGGGGCTTCAAGGCGCTGAAGACCAACATCCTGCCGTTCGACGGCGAGAAACTGACCAATTTCGGTCCAGGTTTCGGGCGCTCACCGGGGTGGCCCGAGCTGAACGTCGACAAAAAGACGCTGCAATCGGTGCGCGATCTGTTGGGCGCGTTCCGTGCCGGAGCAGGTCCCGAGATGGGGCTGCATCTCGACGTGAACTATCACTTCAAGACCGAGGGCTATCTGCAGATAGCCAAGGCGGTGGCGCCGTTCGACATGACGTGGCTGGAGATCGACACCTGGGATCCGCAGGCGCTGGCGTTGATCCGCCGCTCCGCGCCCTGCCCGATCGCGTCGCTGGAATCGGTGTGCGGACGGCGCGCGTTCCGGCCGTTCCTCGATGCGTACTCGACCGATGTTGCGATCATCGACGTGATCTGGAACGGCTTCCTGGAGTCGATCAAGATCGCCGCCATGGCGGAAGCCTACGAAGTGAACTGCGCGCCGCACAACTACTACGGCCACCTGTGCTCGGCGATCAGCGCGCACTTCTGTGCGGTGGTGCCGAACTTCCGGGTGATGGAGATCGACATCGACAGCGTGTCGTGGCGCGATGAGCTGTTCCTCAACGCACCGCCGATCGAGAACGGCGAACTGCTGCTGCCGAGGCGGCCTGGCTGGGGCGTCGAGGTGAACGAGGCCGCGGTGCGCGCACATCCGCCCCGTGCATGAACGCACGAACTGTCATTGCGAGGAGCGGAGCGACGAAGCAACCTCGATGTAGCGGCGCACGAACCTCAGTACCACCCTGGCTGTAGATTGCTTCGTCGCTTACGCTCCTCGCAATGACAAGGGTATCTGCATGACCATACGCTTCGACATTCTGGGCATCGGCAACGCGATCGTCGATGTGGTGGCGCAGGCCGATGACACGTTCCTGTCGCGCCACGATATGCGCAAGGGGTCGATGACATTGATCGACGCCGATGCGGCCGAGACGCTGTATGCCGCGATGCCGCCTGGGCAGGAGAGCAGCGGTGGCTCGGCTGCCAACACCTGTGCGGTCGCGGCGGCATTGGGTGCGCGCGTCGCGTATCTCGGCAAGGTGGCCAACGACCAGTTGGGCGCGGTGTTCCGCCACGACATGACGGCGATCGGCGTGCATTTCCCCTCTACCCCGCTCTATGGCGGCGCACCGACCGCACGGTGCCTGATCCTGGTCACGCCGGACGGACAGCGCACGATGAACACGTACCTCGGTGCCTGCGTGAGTTTCAGCGAGGCCGATGTCCCGGAAGCCTTGATTGCCGATGCGTCGGTGACCTACCTGGAGGGCTACCTGTTCGATCCGCCGGCGGCGCAGCGTGCGTTCCGTCATGCCGCGGCGGCGGCGCATGCGGCCGGGCGGCAGGTGGCGCTGTCGCTATCCGATCCGTTCTGCGTTGACCGGCATCGCGCGGCGTTCCTCGATCTGGTGAAGCAGGACGTCGACATCCTGTTCGCCAACGAGGCCGAAGTGACCAGCCTGTACGAAGAGAATTCCTTCGAAGCCGCGGCCGAACGGGCGCGGACAGATGTCGCACTCGCAGCGCTGACCCGCAGCGAGGCGGGCAGTGTCATCCTGCGAGGAGCGGAAACGGTAGAGATTGCGGCAGAGCCAACGCATGTCGTCGATACCACCGGGGCAGGCGATGCGTATGCCGCCGGTTTCCTCGCCGCACTGACCTCCGGCAAATCGCTGCCCGTATGCGGTCGGATCGCCTCGATCGCAGCGGCGGAAGTGATCAGCCACTTCGGTGCACGCCCGCAGGCGGACCTGCGAAAGCTGGTTGCCGGAAGCGGGTGAGGCAGGCGGCGGTGTACATATGGCGAGCCAGCGGAACGGCACGCTGTACACCGGCATAACATCGGACCTGGTGCAACGCGCCCATCAGCACCGCGAGGGCCTGATGCCCGGATTCACGTCCCGGTACGGGTGCAAGCTGTTGGTCTGGTTTGAGATGCATGAGGACATGCCAGGTGCGATCGCACGCGAAAAGCAGATCGAGGGCGGGTCACGGAAGGACAAGCTCCGGCTTATCGAAGGGATGAACCCGAGGTGGCGAGACCTCTACGATGACCTGCTGTAACACCACCGATTCCAAACCCGTCCTTGCGAAGAGGCGGAGCCGACGAAGCAACACAATGCCGCCCCCCTGGGTTGCTTCGCTCCGCTCGCAATGACGTTGTGCGCGCTACGCGATCGGCCGCAGGATTGTATGAGGACCTGTTTTAATAATCCCGATCTGCTATTGCGCTGCGCGGACAGCATCAAGCTGGCGATCATGCGCAAGCAGCGCACGCTTGCAGTTCTGGCCAACGACAGTTGGTTGCCCCGCTCGCTGCATGGTCTGCGAGGCCACGGCAGGTCACTCTACCGATCGCCGGTCTTTTCGCCGCGCGATCTCGACATGCTCTACTCCGAGATCGTGCTCCTGCCAGTCTGATCCAGCCTGCGGAGGACTCGCCCCGTTCGGCGACAGCCTCTAGCATCGGCAAGCCAAAGGGGGACGTCATGAAGCTCAGCACCGATCGCATCCTGA
Organism: uncultured Alphaproteobacteria bacterium; assembly: GCA_963758595.1. Lineage (GTDB taxonomy): Bacteria > Pseudomonadota > Alphaproteobacteria > Acetobacterales > Acetobacteraceae > JAMXLO01. Next base: position 583,918 of record CAVWWB010000008.1, on the reverse strand, counting down.
CGACGCATGTCGGCAGCCTGCCGCGGCCGCAGGCACTGGTCGATCTGCTGGTAAAGAAGGACCAGGAACAGCCCTACGACCGCGTGGAATTCGATCGCCAGGTGGCAAAGGCGGTGGGCGATATCGTCGCGCATCAGGTGGCGCTTGGCATCGACGTTGTCAGCGACGGCGAAGCAAGCAAGATCGGCTATGCGACCTACATCAAGGACCGCCTTACCGGCTTCGGCGGCGAGCCCTTCGTGCCGAAGCCGCAGCGCGATCTGGCGGACTACCCGGAGTTCCGCACGCGCATGATCCAGTTCACCGGGCCGCAGGTGTTCCGCCGCCTCTGCTGCATCGGCGATGTGCAGTTGCGGGACCGCGACGCGGTGCAGGCGGATATCGGGCACTTCAAGGCAGCGATCGAGCGCTCGCGTCCGGTGGATGCATTCATGCCGGCCGCATCACCCGGTGTGGTATCGGCGTTCCAGCCCAACCGGCACTATCCGACGCATACGGACTATATCCGCGCTGTCGCCGACGCGATGCAGCCGGAGTACGAGGCGATCGCCAGGGCCGGCATCGTCGTGCAACTCGACAGCCCCGATCTGGCGATGGCGCGCCATACCGGTTTCCAGGACCTGACCGAAGAGCAGTTTCTGAGCCAAGCCGAGCAGCAGGTGGAAGCGCTGAACCACGCGCTCGCGAACGTGCCGGCGGGTTCTGCGCGGTTACATCTGTGCTGGGGCAATTACGAAGGCCCGCACCACTTCGACATCCCGCTGCAAAAGGTGCTGCCGATCATCCTGAAGGCAAAGCCGCAGGCGATCTCGTTCGAGGCCGCCAATCCGCGCCACGCGCATGAATGGACGGTATGGCGCGAGGCGAAGATCCCTGACGACAAGGTGCTGATCCCGGGCGTGATTGATACCTGCACCAATTACGTCGAGCACCCGGAATTGGTAGCGCAGCGCATCTGCCAATTTGCCGATGTCGTCGGTCGCGAGCGCGTTATGGCCGGTACCGACTGCGGCTTCGCCACCTTCGTCGGCCACGCCGGCCGCGTCGATCCCGAGATCGCCTATCGCAAGCTTGGCTCGCTGGTTGAAGGCGCCAGGCGGGCTTCGGCAAGGCTGTGGCATTGAGAAGCGCGCGATCAAGGTCAGCACCGGCGCAACCGACCGCGCGTTGCCGCTGGAGCAGGGTGCGCGTGTCCTTCCTTGCTCACCTTGCTTCGCACTTGCCGATGCCTCGGCGCGGGTGTGGGATGGCTCGACTTGCAGGCTGGATCGACGCAAATGGCCGACAAGCCGAACTTCGTCCTGGTTCCTGAACCCGATCCCGAACCCGAGACCGAGGACGCCGGCCAGCACTCGGTGACGCTGTTCGAACAGGTCCGTTCGATCGCACACACCTTCGGTCGGTTGGTGCGGAGCGTGGGCGATGCGCAGGTGCCTGCGACACAGCCCGCCCGCCCGCGGCTGATCTTCGGTTTCGATGCCACGGCGTCGCGCGAACCGGCCTGGGCGACTGCGCGCACGGTGACCGACGCGCTGGTGCAGGCGCTGCCGGGTGAGTTGGACGTCGCGCTGGCGGTGCACGGCGGCTCCATGCTGCACACCTTCACCGAGTTCACCTCGGACCCGAACCGGCTGCGCGACCGCGCTGCCGGCATCTCCTGTATTGCCGGCTTCACGCGGCTGCTGCCGATCCTGTCGCGCGCACTGTCCACCCCGGGCGTGCGGGTCGTCACTTACATCGGCGATGTCTTCGAGGAGTTGCCGGTGCGCGGCAGGAAGCTCGCGGACGCGATGGGACTGAAGGGCATCCGGCTGATCGTGCTGCACGATACCGCCGACTGGAACGCCAGGCGCGACGCCGAGGTGTTCCTTGACTTGGCGCGCCGCACCGGCGGCTGCGTGCTGCCGTTCGACGGCCACGCACCGGCGCGACTGCGCGAGTTGCTGGCGGCTGTCGCCGTGTATGCCGTGGGTGGAACCGATCTCCTGGAAGAGAAGCAGCACGAGCTGCCAGGAGCGGTGCTGCTGCTCGAGCATCTGCGGCGGTAAGCGAGCGTCTCCCTGGGCCGGGTCGCGGTTGACATCTGGGGTAGATGCAAATAACTCGCATTTGCAACCGCCGTCGGGGAGCGCCACAGAGTGATCCGATCTCGAGCCCGTCGAGAAGTGGCGGCTGCCAATGATTGCGGCTCGGTCAGCGCCGCCGCTTGGGTCAGGGTACCAATCGGGCGCCGTGCAAGTCTCGCCACCGGAGTTGCCATCTACCTGCTTGGGGCAACCGCCCTCGCCCAGCCGCAGACCGAGACCCCAGGCGCGCAACCCGATTTTTCCGCGGGGCTCTGGACGCGCGGCAACCTGCTGGGCGATCCCGGCGGGGTCCGCTCGGAGCTGTGGAACCTTGGCATTACTCTGGGCCTGCAGGACACCAACGAGGTGTGGGGCAACGTCTCGGGCGGCGTCCGCCAAGGGGCCAGCTACGATGGCCTCACCCTGATGGGCATCGGGATCGATACGCAGCGCGCGTTCGGCTGGCGGGGTGGCATCGTCAATGTCAGCGCGCTGCAGATCCGCGGCCGGAACATCGCCGTCGACAACCTGCTCACCCTGCAGACCCCAAGCGGCATCCTGGCCCAGCCCACCACACGGCTATGGGAGGTCTGGTTCCAGCAGTCGTTCCTCGATGGCCGGCTCGATCTCAAGCTTGGTCAGCAGAGCATCGACCTCGAGTTCATCACTAGCGCGGGCTCCGGCCTGTTCCTCAACAGCGTGATGGGCTGGCCGATGCTGCCGACGGCCGATCTCTATGCCGGCGGTCCGTCCTATCCGCTGTCGTCTCTCGGGGTGCGGCTCCGCGCGCAGCCAGGCGGCGGGTTCACCACGCTGCTTGGGGTGTTCGACGACAATCCGCCGGGCGGGCCGTTCAACGACGACAGCCAGTTGCGCGGCAGCAGCCGCTGGGGCGGCAACTTCAGTCTGCGCACCGGCGCCCTGGTGATCGGCGAGGTCCAGTATGCACTCAATCAGGCCGGGCAATGGCGAAAAGGTCTCGGCTGGCGCCGGCACCGGTGGCCTGCCCGGCACCTACAAGCTGGGGTTCTGGTACGACAGCGGAGCGTTCCCGGACCAGCGTTTCGACAACACTGGCCTGTTGCTCGCCGATCCGGCCAGCACCGGCGTCGCCCGGCTGCTGCGCAACAACTTCAGCGTCTACGCGGTGGCGGACCAGATGGTCTGGCGGCCATCGGAGAACAGTCCCCGGGCGGTCGACGTGTTCGCCCGGGTGATGGGGGCGCCGGGCGATCGGAACCTGATCAGCTTCAGCGTCAATGCCGGCGTCACCCTGAAGGCTCCGTTCGAAAGCCGTGATGACGATACGGTGGGTATCGGCTTCGGCATCGCGCGGGTAAGCAGCGGGGCCCGAGCGTTCGACGTTGACGTGGCAACGTTCTCCGCGGTGCCATCGTTCGTGCGGAGCACCGAAACCTTTATCGAGGTCACGTACCAGGCCAGCGTCGCGCCGTGGTGGCAGGTGCAGCCGGACTTCCAGTACGTGTTCAACCCGGCAGGCGGTGTGGCCAATCCGAACGATCCGACCCGCCGGATCGGCAATGAGGCCATCTTCGGGCTGCGCAACGTCATCACTTTCTGATCGCTTGCCGCATTTCCGATCAATGGAGTAGATGCGCCGCTACAGCCTGGTCACCAGGCGGAGGCATCGGCGCTTGCAGCTTTACGCCTCACCCAAGAAGCGCCGGCGTGCCGTTTCGTCGTGCGGAGCGTCCGGACCAAGGCCGATGAAATCGATCATACGGGTCGGGTCGTCCGCTAGCCGGGGAAGCGCGCGTTCGCGCAGCGCATCGGCGTCGGGGCCGCCCGCGAAGAAAATCTGGTTCCACATGCCGTGGATACGATGCAGCGCACCGAAATACCGGTCGTGGTCCACGGCATAGGCATCCGCTTGGCGGCGCCAGTCCGAGGGCTGCATCAGGCAATCGCGCAGCACGCGAACATCGCGCAATGTCAGCGACAGGCCGCTTCCCCATACCGGATCGCTGGCGGCCGCCGCGTCGCCGATCAGGACGATGCCGTCCCGATACGGATGCGGCGCCCAAGTGTCCGGTGCGTTGAACGACGCCAGCGGCCCGATGCAGACGGCGTTCTGGAACCACTCGGCGGGCGCGCCGACCGCGACGGACAGGTCCACGAAGCGCGCCAGGTCCCGTTCGCCAGTCAGCGGAGCGTGGGCGGTGGCTCGATAGCAGACGTAAGCCCGGAACCTCTCTGTGCCGACGGGCGCCACGATAACAAGTCCCTGCATCGGAGGATTTGCCACCATCTGCACCGCGTCCTGAGGCACATCCAGACCGCGATAGAGTGTGCCAGCAATAGTGGTCTGCTCCGGATCACGCTCAACCCGGAAACCGGCCATCGTGCGCACCCGAGAGTTGCGTCCATCGGCCCCGACGATCAGGCGGGCCTGGATGCGGCGGGTTGCCCCATCGGTTCTGACCAGCGCGATCGGCGGATCGCCCGGCACCACCTCGGTGACCTCTGCGGGGCGCAGCAGTTCGGCGCCAGTCTCGACCGCCAGATCGAGCAGGCATTGCTGCATTTCGGGATGATGGAAGCCCAGGAAGCCGAGGCGCGCAGGGGTGGTCTCCACCAGGTCCCGGTTCATGTCGGGCATGGTCAGCCAGCGCGCCTGGTGCGCGCAGCCAGCAAGCAGCCGATCCAAGATCCCCAGCTCACCGGCTTCCGCGCCGCCCCAGGGGAGCATGGCCTCGCCGCGCACCCGGTCACGGAACGCCGGCTCGCGCTCCACCACAAGGACCCGCGCCCCGGCCTGCACCATCGCGGCGGCAATACTGGAGCCGGCAAGCCCGCCGCCGACCACCAACAGGTCGTGCTCCATGCACGTTTCCCCTATGCTTTATCGGCCTGCTAGGCAGCGGCGGCGTCTGCCCGCCGCTCGCGCCGCTTTCTTTCGTGCGGGTCGAGGTAGCGCTTGCGTAGCCGTACCGCGCCCGGGGTCACTTCCACCAGTTCGTCATCGTCGATATAGGCGATCGCCTGTTCCAGGCTCATCCGCCGGGGCGGGATCAGCAGCATCGCGTCGTCCTTGCCAGCGGCGCGGATGTTGGTCAGCTTCTTCTCCCTGATCGGATTGACCTCCAGGTCGGAGCCCCGGGCATTCTCGCCCAGGATCAGGCCGACATAGACCTTGTCGCCGGGGCTGACGAACAGCGTCCCGCGCTCCTGGATGTAGAATAGCGCGTAGTGCACCGCCTCGCCGTTCTCGGTGGAGATCAGCGCACCGTTGCGCCGCCCCTCGATCGGTCCCTTCCACGGACCGTAGCCGGCGAACATCCGGTTCATCACCCCGGAACCGCGCGTGTCGGTCAGGAACTCGCCGTGGTAGCCGATCAGCCCACGGCTGGGCATGCTGAAGGTCAGCCGCAGCTTGCCCCCGCCCGACGGGCGCATGTCGCGCAATTCGCCCTTGCGGCGCGAGAGCTGCTCCACCACCACGCCTGAATAGGGCTCATCGACATCGACCAGCACTTCCTCCATCGGCTCCTCGCGGGCGCCCGTCTCGGGGTTGGTGCGGGTCAGCACGCGCGGGCGGCCGATGGTCAGCTCGAAGCCCTCGCGGCGCATGGTCTCGATCAAGACGCCGAGTTGCAATTCGCCGCGGCCGGAGACCTCGAACGCCTCGGTCTCGTTGCTGTCGGCCACCTTGATGGCGACGTTGCCCTCCGCCTCGCGGAACAGCCGCTCACGGATCTGCCGCGAGGTGACCTTCTTGCCTTCGCGGCCCGCCAGCGGGCCGTCGTTGATGCGGAAGGTCATCGCCAGGGTCGGCGGATCGACCGGGATGGCGGGCAAGGGTGCTGCCAGCTCCGGCGCGCCGATCGTGTCGGGGACCGTCGCCTCGGCCAGGCCGGCTACGGCGATGATGTCGCCGGCTTCCGCCTCTTCGACCGGCACCCGTTCGAGGCCGCGGAACGACAGCAGCTTGGTCATCCGCCCGCTCTCTCCGGGCGTCCCGTCGACGTGCAGGACCCGGACTGGCATGTTCAACCGCGCCCGTCCCTGCTCCACCCGCCCGGTCAGCACGCGGCCGAGATAGGGGTCGTACTCCATGATCGTAGCCACCATGGCGAACGGCGCGTCCGGGTCCAGCACCGGCGGCGGCACATGGCGCACGACCAGGTCGAACAGCGCCGAGAGGTCCTGCCGCGGTCCGTCCAGCCCCGCATCCGCCCATCCCTGCCGGCCCGAGGCGTAGAGCATCGGAAAGTCGAGCTGCGCGTCCGACGCTCCCAGCGCGGCGAACAGATCGAATACTTCGGTATGCACTTCGTCCGGGCGGGCGTCGGCGCGGTCCACCTTGTTCACCACCACGATCGGGTGCAGGCCGCGCGCCAGCGCCTTGCCGACGACGAACTTGGTCTGCGGCAGCACGCCCTCGGCGGCGTCCACCAGGACGATCGCGCCGTCCACCATGTTCAGGATGCGCTCTACCTCGCCGCCGAAATCGGCGTGGCCGGGGGTGTCGACGATGTTGATGCGCGTCGCGCCCCAGACCACCGAGGTGCACTTGGCCAGGATGGTGATGCCCCGCTCGCGCTCGAGATCGTTGCGGTCGAGCGCCCTGTCGGCCACCTGCTGGTGCTCCCGGAAGGCGCCGGACTGGCGCAGCAGATGGTCCACCAGCGTGGTCTTGCCGTGGTCTACGTGGGCGATGATCGCGACGTTGCGGATTTGCATAGGGTCTGGGATGCGGGGATGGTGCGGTGCACAGATAGTGGCAGATGGCGCGATGTGCGAGAGCGAATGCGCAGCGCGCGCAATCGGGGGATGTTCGTCATCCCCGGTAGGCGCGCAGTCACCCGAACCGGGGCCACGGTCAGGCCCGGAACCAGGATCGGGGATTCCGGGCGGGCCTGTGGCGGTCGCCGGCAATACCGGCTGGGCCCGGCCAAATGGGGTCCCGATGATCGGAATGGTCGCGGCAGCGGGAGGCGAACGCCGCCCATGAAGGTCCCGGAGGAACCCGGCGAGTTTGTAGCCATAGATTATGATGGCGTCGCTGAGTTCGTCCCGGAATGCTCGATCGAGCCGGCCAGGCGCAATGCCGAGGTCACGGCAGATATCGGCGATGACCGCGCCGACCGGGCGGCGGCGTACCACCGGGTCAAGCCCGGTGACATGCCTGGCGGCGATTTCCTCCTCGGTGGGCACTGGGGCGAGACTCGGGTCGTGCCTGTGATTTCGGGCTGCGCGTCTTTCGCGCAACCCGACGTGGGGCGGACAGCGTGCGCGGAGACCTGGGGATGATCTGATCTGTGTTATGATGATCGAGAAAATCGGGGGTGTCCAAATGGCAAAAGCTTATCTTTTTGGCGAAATCGAGATCACTGATCAGGCGGAGTTTGACAGGTATCGAGCAGCAGTGCCTGCCACTATCGAAGCGTATGGACGGTATGTTGTCCGCGGCGGTGACCCCGAACTCATCGAGGGAGAGCCCAACAGCAAACTTCGGACCGTATTGCTGGAATTTCCGACCCGCGAAAAGCTCATGGAGCGGCACAGCTCACCCGAATACAGCGGTCCCAAGGCAATGCGTTTCCGCTCTGCGAAGACCAGAGTTTGGGTGATGACGGGCATCGACAGCTAGCTGTAGCGAACCGAGATCATCGGAGCTGGGCCGCGAGATCATGGCGCGTTTCGGCCCAGATTTGCTGAGACTGGAGCTGCGCGTCGGCCCACATTATCTGCGACGGAACCCACATTCCGTGAGACCAACCCGAGATCATCGGCTCCGACCCGCGTTCGGTAAGACGGTCTGGAGCGGCACGGCGGCTACAACGGCAGGCCGGCTGCCAGCATCTGATCCGTGAGCTCCCGGGTGCGATCGGCGTCGAGCGCGCCCTGCAGGAACTGTCGGATCTCCGCCGGCTTGGCGTTGAACTGATTGGCGAGGATGCGGACATCGTAGCCGTGCCGCATGAGCTTGGGCTCCAGGTCGTCAATCTGGCGGGACAAGAGCGCCTCGATCACCTCAACGGTCACCGGCTTCTCCCCAACGCGGAACGCCTCTTCGAACGCCAGAGAGATGCTGCTCGATTTGCAACGGTGTCCGGAGTTTTGCGGCCAAGAGCTCGATCGCGGCATCATCGATCAGCTCTGCCGACTTCATTTTGTCAGCGGCGCAGGTTTGGAGCAGCCAATCGATGTACTCGCGTTGGCTGCCGGCGATGCCATCGAAGGAGAAGACCGTCGCGCGATAGCCGATCTCCTCCATTGTCGGCCGGCGCAAATCGTTGCGAAGCTTGGGATATCCGACGAGCACGATCGACAGCGTGCCGCCTGCGTCCGCCACTACCTCCATCAAGCGCTTCAGGCCGGTCAACGTCTTGGCATGCAGGTCATGGGCTTCATCGACGAACAGTGCCACCGGCTTACGGCCGCGGCGAAACAGCTCCTGCAGGTCACGTTCACGCCGCTCACCCTGCGTGGATGTCCGGCGACAAATCATAGAACAGCGCCGCGATGAGTGTCGGGAGAGTGGTCCGGTCCTTGTCGACCGACAGCGACTTGGAAACCAAAACCTTGCCCTCGCGATCGAGCTCAGCCTGCAGGCGACGGAGCAACATAGTCTTGCCGCTGCCGACGATGCCGGTCACCGCGATCAGCCGACCGCTGCCAACTGTCGCACGAATGTCCTTGATGATCTGTCGATGGTGCTCGGTTTCGTAGAACCCGGCCGTGTGCAGCTCTCGTTTGAGCCCGAAATGCTCCATTACCTCCGTCAGCATGACCCGGCTCCCGCCCCGCGGGTTTGAAGTGTTCACGGATGCGGGTCAGCACAGCTGGCTTTTCTAGCGTGTCGGTACAGCAACGCATCGATGAAGGCTCGGTCCTCAACGGACAGCCGCGCCAGCGGCATGCCAATCTCGTCGGCGATCGCGTGCTTCGCCGCGAACGGGCTGGGATACACCAGCTGTTGGAACGGGTCCGGGTCACGAAACGGCCGTCTGTCCAGCGCCCGCCGCGTCAGTGCGCCGGCGGGAGCGTGCCGTCGAGGGTCGCGCGCGGAAGACCAAGCCGATCGGCGAGCGCGGCCACTCGATCGGCGCGTCCTTCCAGCTTGCTCTTCTGGTATTTGCGGTAGCGGTGCAGCGGAATGGGACCGCCACTCGGCGTAAGGCCCGAAGCGCCGATCGCCATGCTCGACATAGAAATCCTGGTCGAACAAGCCCCACCACAGAACGACTGTCTCGCCGGCGAGCTCGGCCGCCACCTCGTAGATCACGCCCTTCGACCGTCAGCCGTGCATCACTGCCGACCAGGCGCCGCTCCGGTTCCCGCGCAAGGCGCAGAAACGCTCTCAGCTGCACATCTGCCGTAGCCCCTGCTCGCTCGGTTGCCTTCAGCGTGACGCCACGCTCCCGGAGTTCGTGGACGATGTCCTGCAGGTCCGGGATGCTGCGTGCTAGACGATCGACGCGGGTCACACAAGGGTGTCTCCCGGCCGGAGAAAGTCGAGCAGGACTTGGAGTTCGGTTCGGCCGTTGCGTCGCGTGCCGCTCGCCTTTTCAGCGCGGATCACGTCGCAGCCGGCTGCCTTCAACATCCGACGCTGCAAGCTGAGGTCCTGGTCGATCGTAGTCCGTCTCAGAAAATTCTAGACGTTCCCAGGGTATCTGTCAGAATGCCTCCAACAATTCTATTGACACGGGAATTCGTCTCATCGCTCCGCGTCGGTAGAGTTTACCCGAACGGGGCAGTGGCTCGGCCAGAATGCGAAGGGCCGAGAGCTGGCTGGCCGTGCGAGGGAGGCAATTTCTCACCCCATCAATATCGAACAAGGGAGGACATCCCCGATGTTTGCTCCGAAAGTCGCTAAGGCACAGACGAAGGCCGCCGAAAGTTCGACTAGTAAATTGGCGCCCCAGCCGTCGGCGCTTGGGCCGCGACCATTAGGCGTCGGAGCAGTGGAACAGGCGCGGATGCTCCAGGGACCGATCGGGAATCAGGCAATGCTGCGCTATCTGACGCAGCGGCTTTCCAACGTGCCTGCAAAGGGGCTTGCGGAGCGGCACGAGCAAGAGGCCGCCCCGGAGAACATGACGGCCCGGGAGCCACCGCGTGGCCCCTCGTGGGATTTCAGCAAAATCCCATTGTTTCCACCTGAACGAGCGGATCAACTCAATGCGCGATCTGTGCCGACCTCACAACGATCGTCTACTCTGATGAGCCCGGAAGCGACCTGGAAACCGCCCGACACCCCAGTAGACCAAAGGGGCCCAGGAGCCATGGTCGACGTCGGGATTTGCGCTGTGGTCCCAGCACAGCATGGAGAACATGTGGCGAGCCGGCCAAGCCTCTCCAACACCTTCCTTTGTCGTGGACGCTGTTCGGTCCCCCGCGAGATCCTTGGAAGCCGATGACCGGTCTGCGATGGAAGCCAAGTTTGGGAGTGATTTTAGCCGCGTCCGGGTCCACGTTGGTGACCAAGCAGCTACATCGGCTGACCGATTGGGAACTGCTGCTTACACTGCCGGGCACCATATTGTCTTTGCTCGGGGAGAATATGCACCCGGGACAGCGGCAGGACGTCGTCTGCTTGCCCATGAACTAACGCATGTTGTCCAGCAGCAACATCAGCTGACCAGTGTGGATCTCCCTCAAATACCGACATTGATGATGCGCGACGCGGGCCTAGAGCGTGATGCCGGGTCTTGGTTTGAGAGAGGAGCTGATACAGCCAGCCCCCTCAAGGCGTCCGGCTCGTGGGTCATGCCTTCGATTGCTGAGACGATTCTGAAGTTCGCAGCGAAGCAACTTGAAAAACGAACTGTCAGGACGGTTTCGAAACACATCGCTCGGCATGTTCGACGTATTGCGGGACGGGCCATACATTCTATCTTTAAAAATCCCCGAGAGGTGCGTTACTTATTGCAGAGAACCGTTCGTGAAGCTACGGAAATAGCGGCCAAACACCCTACGGCAGGAACCCAGCGCGTAATCGAAGAAGCGGGCATTCGCATCACGCGCCAAGCAACGGGAACACCCGGCAAGTTTCGTCTGTTAATACAGAAGGCATTCGACAGGGAGATCGGCACACAGGGCGAGCGTGTCTTGCGCATCGTCCTCGACCAGGACTGGACGAATAGTTACGGCGTTTCCCGCTGACAGACTTGCTGCAATCGGTCTTACCGCTGCAGGGATTGAGGCTCTCACCGAGGGCACGGCCCGCGCGGGAGAGGCGGCACAAGCTCAAGTCGAGAGGACAGAGGCGGCAGAAAAGGCTCGGGAAGATCGGATTGATGTGTGGGAGTGGGTGCCGTTTATCGGCGATATCTGGGGCGGTTCTCTGAATGAAGGCGAAGACGAAATGATACGGCAGAACGGGAGATCTCGACACTGATCGAGGAGACAATCAAAGATGTTGAACAGTCTGAGCAACGGACTTTGGGAGAACCAGAGCGGCGGGAACTGGAACAGCTCATTCGAGCGGCAATTGCGTCACCGTTGATAACAGGCGACACAGACGAGGGTTGAGCCGTGCATTGGGATATGCATGTCGGAGGGCAGGGTCTATTGTCACTCCGTATTGATCCGGGGTTTTTTGAGTGGCTTCGGCTACACGTCACGGATAGTGAGATTGCCCAGTTTGATCCATATCGAGATTCAGGTACTCGATTCGTTAGCGCAGGAACGCTGGCTCGTGGCACTCTCGCAAGCATATGAGGCACTTCGTGGAGCGGCCAGGAAGTCAGCTCAACAAACTCACCTCCTGCCAAGCGACCCCCAAGCTCGCGAGTTCAATCGTTACCAATCTAGTGGAGCGCGCACTAAGCCAACATCCATGGCGAGGTCTACTCATTGATCTCATAGCCTCGCTCCAGCTGTCGCGCGAAAGCCATGGAACAATACGTGTCTTAGGTGATTGAGCAGACTGGTTTGAGTAATCTTCCAAACAATTGTCACTCAATGTGGGCCAGCGCCTAGGATCTCGCGCTAGTCTCATGGAATGTGGGTTCCGTCGCAGAGAGTGTGGGTTGGAACGCAGCTCCAGTCTCAGCCAATCTGGGTTGGAACGCACGACGATCTCGCGCCCAAGCTTCGATGATCTCGGGTCGCCACAGCTAGAACTGCCGCAGATGCGTTGTCCTACTGCCGAGCGAGCGCTTTGCAAACGACGGGCGTGACCCTCATTCGTCATGGCCGTGCTTGTCACCGGCTGTCCGGTTCAGGTGTCAGTTCCATTGGAGCGCCAATTGAGCTGGATTGAGCGGGGGATCGGCTGGTGGCTCGAGCAGGCGGTCGATGCGCCGGCGGTGCATCAGGTTGGTGCGGATCAGCCGGGCAAAGGCGAGCGGGCTTTGCGCGATGTTGTGGGTGGTATGGGCGAGACGCAACAGCAGGAAGGCGATCAGGCGACGGCAATCTGGATGCGTACCGCATTCTCCGAGGTGCCGAGAAAGCGGGTGATCTTCAGCGTCTGCTTGATCCAGCGAAAGAACAGCTCGATGGCCCAACGGCGGCGGTAGAGATCGGCGATCTCCTGGGCGGTCGCATCGAGGTCATTGGAGAGCAGGCGCAAGATCTTGCCGGTCGGGGTAACGACGCGTACCTCACGCACCGCATCGGCCATTGGATTGTGCCGGTTGTTCGCCTGGCGGGCGGGCAGAAAGCCGATCCGATCCGAAAGAATGTTGCTGTCCGTCGGCACCGCGCAGTTCTTCGACCAAGCTCAGTGGCGTGTTGGATTTGAAGCGGGTGACGATCCGGCATTGGGCGGCGTCAAGCTCCGCCCACCAAGCGTAATCATAGTAGCCCAGGTCAAAGACATAGGTTGCGCCCGGTTCGATCGGCATCTGCTGCGCCACGCTGATGTCGTTGACCCTGGCCGGGGTGATCGCGGCGTAGATCGGACGATCGGCATCAGGGTCATAAATCACATGCACTTTGGCGCCGCACACGCCGGCCGAGAACCGCGCCCATCCAGCACTGTGGCCGTTCAGATGCACGCCCGTCGCATCAATCAGATACACCGTCTCGGCCAGCGAGCGGCGCAACCGGCCGTGCGCCTGCTTCATCAGCAAGGCCAGCAGTTCGGCAAACAGCGCCGCCGGCCGCAGCGCGTTCGCATCCGACAACGTCGATCGCCGAACCGGCGCCGCGCCCAGATGGTAGAGCCGCACCGAATGGCTCTCCAGGCCGGTGACGATCTCACGCAGGCTCGCTGCTCCCGACAGTTGGCCATACAGCAAGGCAATCAACTGGCTTTTGGTCGTCAACCGGCGACCCGCCCATCCGCACCATGCATCGCAACCAGCCGCTCAAAATGATGCCAAGGAACATGCTTCAGAACCGAGTGAAAGACGCTATTCTGATGCCGCATGGCGCTGACCCTCATCGCCTGTCCTGGAACGCTTGCACACGTCCAGAACTGAGATAAATCAACGCCATGCGCTTCGCCTACCAAAATCAAACCGGACAGCCGTGGCCTTGTCCCGGCCATCCACGGCTTCGTGCCGCAGCAAAGAGACAGTCGTGGATGGCCGGCCCACGTGGTCGGGCTTGACCCGACTATTCGCCGGCCATGACGGTGAGGTCGCTAAGAAAAGTGACATTCTTTTCGGGGTTTGGTATTAAAACCAGCGTCAAACCGGAAGTCGCAGAGGTCGATACGGCCCTCCATAATTCTTCGGTTGAGTCAGGCGGCCGAGCCCAGGCCACCCCTCTCCCAGATTGAATGCAATGCAAACGTCACTGACGTTTTGCATTTCGCCTCACCCGAGCAAATCACCGGAGAAGACGTGAATGGCGGGGCCAAGCCAGGCCAAGCCCCGCCAAGACGTGGAAGGCGCGGCCCCTCTATAATCCTTCGTGTTGAAGTGCAGGCGACCCAGGTGCAGCCACCCTCTCCCGGCGCTTCGCGCCGACCTCTCCCGCGAGAGCGGGAGAGGTGTTCCGTAACACGAACCTAGGGGCCAGTTCCGCCCGATCAGGCGAGATCGAAGCGATCCAGGTTCATGACCTTGTTCCAGGCCGCCACGAAGTCTCGCACGAACCGTTGTGGCGCGTCGCCCTGCCCGTAGACCTCGGCGAACGCACGGAGTTGAGAGTGCGAACCGAAAATCAGGTCGACACTCGTGGCGGTCCACCTGAGCTCGTTGGTCTTCCGATCGCGTCCCTCATAGTTGCCGTCGGGTCCTGGCGGCTGCCATTGGGTTCGCATGTCGAGCAGGTTGACGAAGAAGTCGTTGGTCAGCGTCTCCGGCCGTTGGGTGAACACGCCGTGCTTGGACCCTCCAGCATTGGCACCAAGCACGCGCAGGCCGCCGATAAGCACAGTCATCTCAGGCGCCGTCAGAGTGAGCAATTGCGCCTTGTCGACCAAGGCTTCCTCGGGAGCCATGAGCTCTTTGCCGCTGAGATTGTTGCGGAAGCCGTCAGCGGCCGGCTCTAGCACGGCGAAGGATTTAACGTCGGTTTGTTCCTGCGAGGCGTCCATTCGACCAGGCGCGAAGGGAACTTTCACGTCGTGTCCGGCTGCCTTAGCGGCCTTCTCGACACCGGCGTTGCCGCCGAGAACGATGAGGTCGGCGAGCGAAACCTTCTTGCCGCCCATCGCCGTGGCATTGAACTCCTTCTGGATCGCTTCGAGCGTCCGCAGCACCGTCGCGAGCTGCTGCGGCTGATTGACCCGCCAATCCCTCTGCGGCGCGAGGCGAATGCGAGCGCCGTTGGCCCCGCCACGCTTATCGGAGCCGCGGAACGTCGAGGCCGACGCCCAGGCAGTCGAGACAAGCTGGGAAACCGATAGACCGGATCCGAGGATCTTGGCCTTCAGAGCCGCGATGTCCTGCTCGTCGATCAGCGGATGATCGACAGGGGGATCGGGTCCTGCCAGATCAGCGTCTCCTTGGGAACCAGGGGACCCAGGTAGCGGATGACCGGGCCCATGTCGCGATGCGTCAGCTTGAACCACGCCCGGGCGAATGCGTCGGCGAACTGATCCGGGCTCTCGTAGAAGCGGCGGGATATCTTCTGGTAAATCGGGTCGAGCCGAAGCGACAGGTCGGTCGTCAACATAGTCGGCAGGCGCTTCTTCGACGGATCGAAGGGATCCGGAATCGTGGGTTCGCGCATCTTTTGCCGTCCACTGCCAAGCGCCCGCCGGGCTCTTGGTCAGCTCCCATTCGTGCTTGAACAGGTTGTCGAAGAAGTGGTTGCTCCACTGCGTCGGCGTCTGTGACCAGATGACTTCCGGACCACCGGTGATGGCATCCGCCCCGAAGCCCGTCCCATACTTGCTTTTCCAGCCGAGGCCTTGGTCCTCGACCCCGGCGGATTCCGGCTCGGGGCCGACCAGTGACGGATCGCCGGCGCCGTGCGTTTTGCCGAAGGTGTGGCCGCCGGCGATCAGCGCGACGGTCTCCTCGTCGTTCATCGCCATGCGATAGAACGTTTCGCGGATGTCCTTGGCCGCCGCGATCGGGTCGGGCTTGCCGTTCGGCCCTTCCGGATTGACGTAGATCAGGCCCATCTGGACCGCCGCGAGGGGGTTCTGCAGCTCGCGTTCGCCGCTGTAGCGTTCGTCCCCCAGCCAGGTCCCCTCAGGGCCCCAATAGAGCTCCTCGGGCTCCCACACATCCTTGCGCCCGCCGCCGTACCCGAAGGTTTTGAAGCCCATCGATTCGAGGGCAACATTGCCCGCCAGGATCATCAGGTCGGCCCAGGAGATTTTCTGGCCATATTTCTGCTTGATCGGCCACAACAGCCGGCGCGCCTTGTCGAGGTTTGCGTTGTCCGGCCAGCTGCCGAGAGGCGCAAATCGCTGTTGGCCGGAGCCGGCGCCGCCACGGCCGTCGGCGATCCGGTAGGTGCCCGCGGCGTGCCACGCCATGCGGATGATCAGACCGCCATAGTGACCGAAATCGGCCGGCCACCACTCCTGCGAGTTCGTCATCAAGGCTTGAAGGTCCTTGATCACCGCATTCAGGTCGAGGCTCTTGAACTCCTTGGCGTAGTCGAACGCCTGCCCCAGCGGATTGGACAGCGCGGAGTGCTGATGGAGAACCTGGAGGTTCAGTTGGTTCGGCCACCAGTCCCGGTTGGCTCTCCGGGGTGAATGGATGACCGGGCACTTGCCCATGTTGGTGTCAGTCCTTGCGTCCACAGTACTCTCCCGCTTGGTTGACGTAGGTCGGTATCGGCGATCGCCGCGATCCCGCCGCGCGGTTCGGCTTCATGGTCCGCGCGATGAACATGTCACGAGCACTCGGGCGACCCGATCGCGTAAGTTGAAGGCAAGCCCGTTTCCAATTGTCGGCAACAACCCGCGCTGGCGCTGTTGCTCGCTACACTGCTCGCTGCTGTTGCTCGCTCTGGCGGCTTGACTTCGCGCTCCCATAGCCAAATCTTGGCGATAGATGCAAGCGCTACAATTCAATGGCTTTGATAGGCAACGGCTATGATAGCAGCAACACTGACCAGATGAACCTTCGGGACCTCCGCTATTTGCTGGCCGCGGCCGAACATGAGCACTTCGGCCGCGCCGCCGAAGCCTGCGAAGTCAGTCAGCCCACTCTTTCGGTGCAGATCCGCAAGCTGGAGGGGTTGCTCGGCGTCGCGCTGTTCGAGCGCAACAACAGGGCGGTAACACCGACGCCCGCCTGCGAGCAACTGATTGAGCATGTCCGCGCCGCGGTGGCCGAGATGGACGCAATCCTCGCCGTGGCGCACAATCTGAGCGATCCGCTGGCCGGACGCATTCGGCTCGGCATAATCCCGACGCTGGCGCCGTACCTATTGCCTCTGGTGTTCGCGCCGCTGCGCGAGGCGCTGCCTGCGCTGGAGGTGGAGCCGTGGGAGGACCAGACCGCGTCATTGCTCAAGCGGCTGCACGCGCATGAGTTGGATGCCGCTCTGCTGGCGACGGAGGTGATCGGGCCGGATCTGGAAAGCCGGGTGCTTTTCTCCGAGCCGTTTCTTGCGGCGCTGCCGCCCGAGCATCCACTCGCTGGACAGGCGGTGGTGGCGGAGGCCGACCTCGCGCAGGACATCCTGGTCCTGGCGGACGGGCATTGCCTGCGCGACCAGGCGCTGGAGGCCTGCGGGTCGAACGGTGCGCTGAACGGCACTTGCGCGCGACGAGCCTGTCGACGCTGCTCAACATGGTGGCCGCCGGTTACGGAACGACGCTGATCCCGGCGCTGGCGGCTGGGGCGGCGCAAGATACGGGGATCGTGCTGCGGCCGCTCGCGGCGCAGGCGGGGCGGACGGTGCGGATCGCCTGGCGTGCCCGTTTCCCCCGGCGGGCGGCGTTGGAGAGGGTGAGCGAGGTTATCGCCGCCCGCCTGCGCGGTTTCGCGGATGGAGCCGCCGCGGGCACGATATAGCTCCGTGGCCTCTGCGCTGCTATCGCCCGCGAACTCGAGCGGAGCGCCCTGATGCGGGCATGAGCTGGATGGCCCGTTGCGCTTGGAAGCGGATCAGCCGTTCCCGGTTACCGATGTGGTTTGACGCTGGTTCAGTGGACGGAAATTATTGAGCTGCGGGTGGACATAGGCCCGCTTTGCATTTGCCCATAAGAGGCGCTCGGGTGCTCCTTGATGGAGTGCCACGGCATTTGCAGGATTCCAGGAGGGACCGCATGAAGATCAAGCTCCACCACCTGAACCTGTGCTCGAAGGATGTTGCGGGCATGGAGGCGTTCTACCGCTCGATTCTCGACCTGGCGCCCGAGCCGTCGCTGAACAGCGCACGGGACACGACGCAAGGCTATGCCGCGCCGGTTGCGTTCGTGACCGACGGTCAGACCCAGGTGCACCTGGCGACGAAGGACCTTGACGTCGGCTTCCGCACCAACCACGCCGTCAATCCGCTCGAGCGTGGCCATATCGCTTTCCGCACCGACGATATTGCCGCCTTCAAACGACGGCTCGAGGAGAAGAACATCGCCTATTCCGACTACGGCCAGTGGGCGATGAACGGCTGGCACCAGGTGTTTTTCTACGATCCCGAGGGTAATGCCATTGAGGTCCATCAGGACATGAACGAGTAGCCGGTCAGCGCACGACTCCACCCTCTCCCGGTGCTTCGCGCTGAACCCTCCCGCGAAGCGGGCGAGGTGTGTGTACCTAGCCAGCGGTTGGACCGGGGCGACGCGAAAGCCTGGCCTAGTCTTCCTACGGCGTCACTACTCTTGCCACGGATCTTTGTAGCTCGGGTCGTATTGCTGCCGACGCTGCACGTAGTCTTGCTGATTTTGCAGGTTTTGCTGACGCACAGTGTGTTTGTGCCACTCGTGTCCAGCAACGCAGCCGCCCATCGCGCCGAGAATCCCATGACCGGCCATGTGGCCAGCCAGGGCACCAGCGGCTGCGCCAGACAGGCAGCCGATCGCCTGTGCAGCGGAGGTGGCGATCATCAGGCTCAGGATTGCTGCGGCAGGGAGGAGTGCGTGGCGCATTTCGAGTTGGTTCCTTACTCTCATTGTCTGGCATACGGCTGCTTGTGGAATACCATCTGGTCATTCTTGCCGGTGACCAGGTGCAGCACTTTTCCGCCGTTCTCGAGAGTATATCGATCCGTCTCTACCGTGGCCGCACCGTGCTCTTGGCTGACCTTCGACTTCACCGGTGTGAAGACTATCGAGCCACTCGTGGGGTTCGTTGGCTTCTGATCGTAGGTGCCCGCCATCTCGGCCACGACCTTGTCACCCTGCACCGTCTGGCTGGTCCAATGGCCGTCCGCCAACACATCCATGACGATGATGACGTTGTGACCAAGATTGGCCCGCCATTGTCCGGCAATGCTTGCATCCGCTTTCGCCAGTGCTGGTGCAAACACGAGAGCAGCGGCGATAGCGGCGAGGATTGCGCGGCGGCTCAACGCCGTCCCAGCTACGGCATGGAGCGCAGTTGGTGCTGTCATCGCAGGGCCACCTTCGAAAATATGAGCCACGCTGGTATTCAGGACCGACCTGGATTTCAGGTCAAGTGACGTTCTCTCGGCAACGTCGCCTCAGTGGTTTCAGGCGACATCAACTCCACGGGTGGACGCCAAAGTCAGGAGGGTCGTGAGGCGAAGAACCGTTGGATTAGGCTGGAAAGATCAGGTGCCTGGGATTGGGGTGTCTGGGATTTGGACGGTACCTGTCCATTCGGCGTGAGGTGATCCACGACATGCGGCATCGCTTCCGCGAGCACGACGCGCATCTTGTCCGGGTCTACCCCAAGTTGAGAAGCCCAGCCGGAGAGTTCGTCTTGCGAGAATACCTGATCGATCTGATTGCCCGTCATCGGAACGTGATTACCCTGCATCCACGACTGGGCGTGATCGCCGAAACCAGCGTCGCTGAAACGCTGAATCAAACCTTGAATCCCACCACTTTGCGCCAGAATGCCCTGGATCAAGCTTAGCATGGCGTTGGTCTGCTGCCCTTGCTGTTGTTGCTGTCCTTGTTGCCCCATAAACGAACCCAGCAAACTTCCCACGATACCGCTCATCGTCGCTCCTCCTGAAGGGATCCGGCCTGTGAACGAACGAGCGTGTCGCGGGTTCGTGGCTCGAGCAAAGTTTGCGAAGCTTGCGGCGCCCTCTCCCGGCGCTTCGCGCCGACCTCTCCCGCGAAGCGGGCGAGGTGTACCTCACTTTTCCAGCCAGATGTTCGCCAGGTCCTGGTTCACGTAGTGGCTGGGGCCGATCTTCCAGCCGTGCACGTAGGACCGCTCCGGCACGAGCCGGTTCCACCACAGCATGGGAAATTCATATGCCATGGTGTCCACCGCCCGGGTCTCGTATTGGCGCATCAGAGCCCGCTGCCGCGCGGCGTCGGTCTCGTGGTACATCTTCTCGTAGATGTCGATCAGCTCCTGGTCGTCGTAGCCGCCGTAGTTCTCTACGAACGCCTTCTTCGGCAGATATTTCTGCGTGTCCATCACCGGATTGACCACGCCGTTGCAGTTGGCTTCGACCACCACGTCGAAATTGCCGGTGCGCATCGCCTCGAACCATGGCCCGGTGGGCACCACTCTTTGCGTCGCCTTCACCCCGATCTTGCTCCACTCATCGACGATCCAGGTGCCGACGTACTTGTAGGGCTGATCGACATTGCGGTTCAGCAGCTCGAAGCTCAGGTTCTCCTGGCCCGCCTCCTTCAGTAGGCGCTTCGCCTCGGCGCGCGACTTGTCGATATCGGGCCAGAAGCCGGCCAGCTTCTGCAGCTCCTCCTTGGTTGCCGCCAGCGGAGAGCCGGGGAACACCACACCGCCCACCGTGTGCACGTTGGCGATCTTCGACAGCGCGGGCGCGCCGTGCCACTGGTCGATCGCCAGCAGCAGCGCCTTGCGCACGCGCACATCGTCGAACGGCTTGCGCCTGGAGTTCGGAGTGATCAGGTTGCCGCAATTCCAGTCGCTCTGCTGGATGGTGATCTTGTCGCCCAGTTCCTTCTTGAGCTGATCGATCGCCGAGGGCGGCAGGCCGCGGAACTCGGTGGCGGCGCGATCGGCACGGATCGCCTCCACCCGCACCACCTGCTTATCGGCAAAGATGCCAACGAAGCCATCCAGGTAAGGCTGGCCCTTGCGGTAGTAGTCCGGGTTGCGTTCGCCCCTGATCGACTGGCCCAGATCGTAGCGAGCGAACCGGAACGGGCCGCTGCCCATGATATTCTTCTGATACCAGTTCGGGTCCTTATCCAGGATGTCCTTCTTGTAGACATAGGAAAAAGGATCGGCGAGCGCCGGCAGGAAGGCGAGCGTGGCGAACTTCAGCTTGAACACCACGGTGGTCGGATCGGGTGCGGAGATCGAATCGACCATCTGGTACCAGTTCTGGCGCGCGCTGTTGTAGCCGGGCGACGGGTGCACGATCTGATTCCAGCTCGCCGCGACGTCGTTGGCCGTTAGCGGTGAGTCGTCGTGCCATTTCACTCCTTCGCGGATCTTGAATGTATAGGTGGTGCCGTTGTCCGTCGGCGTCGGCATCTCGGTGCAGAGATCGCAAACGAACTTCGTCACGTCCTCGGGGTGGTCCGGGTCCAGGCGGATCAGCACGCTGTAGAACGGCGCCGTCGCATGGATAGTGGCGTAGGTGGTTTCGCGATGGCCATCGAAGCTGGGTGGAGCGTCCGCCGGGATCATGTAGGTCAGGATGCCGCCTTGTCTGGGCGCATCCTGGGCCGCGGCTGGCGCGATCGCCGCCAAAACAAGTGCAGCGGCACCGATCGCAGCCCGTGGCGTTGGGCGCATCCCTGGACTCCCTGGACTTTGTTGTTGCCGTTGTGGACGCGCAGGCCACACTATCCGAGCAAGCAAGGACCGATAGATGAGTCCGCGGCGGAGAACAACATGAACGACATCATGCGACGCAGTCTGCTGGCCGGGCTGCTGGGGATGGGTGTTGTTCGCCCGCGTTCGCCTCAGCGCCCAGGAACGTCAGGCGGCCGAAGAAGGTGCGAGGAAGGAAGGCGCGTTCGCGCTGGCCACGTCGGTCTCGGTTGCCGGATTTCCCGAAATTCATGGACGCGTTCAAGGCGAAGTATCCATATCTGGATGATCGCCAGCGGCTACTACTCGGCTCCCACCGGTCGCGTGCTGGCGCGCGTTTATGCCGAGATGGACGCTGGCAGCCTGAGCTTCGATGTGCTGCATGTCGCCAGTCTGGCGCCTTACCTGACCATGGCACGCAAGCGCCAGTTGCAGCCGTATCATTCGCCCGAACTCGCCGGTGTTCCCCGACAATGCGCATGGCGGAGACTTATGGACGACCGCTCGGATCGTCGGTGTGATCATGGCCTACAACAGGAATTTCCTGTCAGCCGACGAAGGCACCGAAATCCTGGACAGACATGCTTCGGCCCGAGTTCAGAGGGCGAAAACTCATCATCCAGGATGCCGCCGCCGGTACCGCATTCAATCAAATGTATCTACTGGAAAAGCGGCTCGGCACTGATTTCATGAAGCGCTGGGGCGCGCAGCAGCCGTTGGTTGTGGCAACAGCCCCGCAACTGATCGATCTGCTCAACCGGGGTGAAGCGCTAGTGGGTGCGACGGTGGACCACTATCGCGCCTTCGAGCCCGAGGCGATCAAGTCCGGCATCGTCGGCGTCTATCCGACCGAAGGCATGCCGGTGACACTGGCGCCGGTCGCGATCCTGAAAGATGCGCCGCATCCGAACGCTGCGCGGCTGTTCATCGACTTCACCCTATCGCGCGAGGGCAATACGCTGCTGGCGCACGACATCTTCAACGCCTATTCCAGCCGCCCCGATGTGCCGGCACCGGCCGGTCAACTGCCGTTTGCCGAAACCAAGCCGATGTTTCCGCAGGACCTTGCCGATTATGAGGCGGCAGCGGCAAATTTCCCCGAGCATTTCGATTCTTTCTTCAAAGCCTGACATGGCAATACCGGCCGCAAGGTCCGTCGTTCCGCGTGCGCCGGTCATTGCGACCGAAGTCCGTCGTGACCATGGCACTTGTCGTTGTCGTCTCAACCTGCTCGTGCTTGTACCGCTGACCATGGTGGTGCTGGGCGCGGCACGCCAGGCCGGTGGCTTCAGCCTGCATCCGCTGCTGACCGTGCTCGGCTCGACCACGATCATCGCCAACACGCTGATCATGGGCGTCGGCGCCACGGCGCTGTCGGTCACCGCCGGTGCTTTCCTGGCGCTCATGCTGGTACGCATCAGAACGCCTGGCCGAACCGTTGCTTGCGCGACTGATGGCGGTGCCCCTGTACATAACGCCGCTGCTGACCGCGATTGCCTGGTCATGGCTCGGCTCGCCCCGCGGCGGGTTGATCAATCTGTTCGGCCGTCAAGTGCTGGGCATCGACAGCCTGGTCAATCTGCACACGCCGGCTGGGGTGATCTTCGTCGCCGCGCTGTCCTATGTGCCTTTGCCGTTCCTTCTGGTGGGGGCTGCGCTACGCGGCATGGACCCCGTCGCTGGAAGAGAGCGCGCGGGTGCACGGCGCCTCCACGCTTCACCTCGCTTCGGTTGGTGACGCTGCCGCTGATGCTGCCGGCGATACTGGGCAGCGCATTGCTGGTGCTGGTGCAGGCCATCGGCCTGTTCAGTGTGCCGGCGGTCCTGGGCATGCCGAACGGCTTCGTGGTCGCCGGCACGCAGATCTATCGACTGCTCAACAATTATCCGCCGCGGGTGAGCGAGGCGGCGGCGTGGGGCCTGCTGCTTCTGGTTGTCACTGCCGGGCTGGTCGCGTTGCAGACGGTGCTGCTGCGGCGCCGGTCGTTTGTCACTGTCAGCGGCAAGGCGTTCCGCCCGCGCCTGCTGGATGTCGGCGCCGCACGCTGGTTGCTGGCTGCCGCCGCCTGGGCGTATGTGGCGCTCGCCGTGGTGTTGCCGGTTGGCACACTGATCTGGGCGGCACTGGTCAACTTCATCACCATCAACCCGCACCTGATGGCGTTCGATTTTCGCCACTTCCACTATGTGCTGTTTGAATATCCCAAGACCTATCTCGCACTGAAGAACAGCCTGATGCTCGGGGCGGCCAGCGCGACCTGCGTGTGCGCGCTCGGGCTTGCGGCAAGCTGGGTGATCGTGCGCACGCGAAGCTCAGCCCGTTCATGGCTCGACCAGGTCAGCATGTTTCCTCTGGCCATGCCTTCGATGGTGCTCGCACTTGGGCTGTTGTGGGCCTATGTCGGACTGAAGAGCCTGCCGATCTATGGCACGCTCTGGATCCTGCTTATCGCCTACGTCACGCACTACCTGCCGTTCGGCGTTCGCGCCGGAACCGGTGCGCTGCGGCAGCTGCATGTGGAGCTGGAGGATGCGGCGCGCATGTCTGGTGCGAGCTGGGGAAAGGCGATGCGCTGGATCGTCCTGCCGCTGACGCGCCCCACACTGATCGCGACCTGGATGCTGCTGTTCATCCTGGCGATGCAGGAGGTCAGTTCCTCGATCCTGCTTTATACCAGCCGAACCACGGTGCTCGCGGTTGCCGTGTTCGACCTGTGGGAAGCAGGTAACGTCAACGCGCTGGCCGCGCTCAGTGTGATCCAACTCGTCATCACTTTCGCCGCCCTGCTGTTGCTGTTCAGGGTGCGCGATCCGGAGGTGATCGCGTGACGTCGCTCGCGGTCGAGAACCTGGCGGTGCGCTACGGTCCCGTGATCGCGGTCGCCGGCGTGACGTTCAATGTGCAGGCCGGGTGAACATGTCACCCTGCTGGGGCCGTCGGGTTGCGGCAAGACGACGACGTTGCGGGCGATCGCCGGGCTGGAGACGCCGACCGACGGGCGCATCCTGATTGATGGCGTGACTGTGGCCGACCCGGCGACCGGACGGCATGTGCCGCCGGAATCGCGCGGCTTGTCGATGGTGTTCCAGTCATACGCCATCTGGCCGCACATGACGGTGTTCGACAACGTGGCATTCGGGCTGCGCGTGCGCGGCATTCGCCGCGCCAAGGCGCGGGCCGCCGTCGAACGTGCGCTGTCGCTGGTTGATCTCGCGGGATTTGCCGACCGACCGGCCACGCGACTTTCGGGTGGCCAGCAACAACGGGTCGCACTGGCGCGCGCACTGGCCTGCGACGCGAAGGCGGTGCTGCTGGACGAACCGCTGTCGAACCTCGACGCACAGTTGCGCATCGCGATGCGAGCGGAGCTGGCAGACCTGCGCCGCCGCGTTGGTTTTACGGCGATCTATGTGACACACGATCAGGAAGAGGCGTTCGCGCTTTCCGACCGCATTGTCGTCATGCGCAGCGGCCAAATCGAACAGCAGGGAGCGCCGGCCGAGATCCACGCCGCGCCGCGCACGCAATTCATCGCGCGATTTCTCGGCATGAGGAACGTTTTGCCCGCGAAGATTGCCACGCTTGCCTCTGGAAGAGTTCAGGCTGTCCTTGCTTCCGGCATTGTTCTGCAGGCCCGCGACGCATGGCCAAATGGCGTTGCGCCGGAGGCCGGGTATATCGGCTTCCGGCCGTTCGACGTCAGGCTGGCACTGGACGGCGAGGGGACCGAAGGCGTGGTCTCCCGCGTCGCTCTACCTGGGCGACGTGGCGCACTATACAATTCGTTCCGGAACGGTTGAGATCATCGTTCACGACCGTCCGCGCGCCGAGTTCGCCGAAGGCGCCAAGGTGCGCTGGCACGTGTCGCCCGACAACTGTCTGCTGCTGCGAGAGTGATCATGAGTGCAACTCAGACGACCGACCATCGTCGTTCCAACCGAGGCCTGCGCATCCTTTGTCCCAATGGCCACATGGGTTTCGCGCCGACCAAGCTGGGCAGCTTCAACATCGGCCTGACCGCGGAGCCTGACATGATCGCCGCCGATTCCGGCAGCTGCGATTGCGGCCCGGTGCCGTTGGGGTCGGACACCAGCGCCAGCCCGCTGGCGTGGCAGCGGCACGATATCGAGGCCATGCTGGTTGGTGCACGCAAGCTCTCCGTGCCGATGCTGATCGGCTCCGCCGGGGATACCGGCACCAACAGCCGGGTCGATCGGTATATCGAGATCGTACAGGACCTGGCGCGGGAGCATGCGATTCCGCGCTTCAAGCTCGGATTCTTCTACGCGGAACAGACGCAGGACACGATCGGCGCGCGCATGCGCGCTGGCGATGTGGTGCGTGGCCTGGATGGTCGTGCGGACCTGACTGTAGCCGATCTGGACGCCACCGATCGCATCGTCGCCGTTGCCGGCGTGCATCCGTTCATCAAGCTGCTCGACATGGGCGCTGATGTGATCATCGCCGGCCGCAGCAGTGACTGCGCCATCTTCGCCGCACCGGCGATCCGCGCCGGATATCCGCACGCGCTGGCATATTTCTACGGCAAGGTGATGGAGTGCGCCTCGTTCTGCGCCGAACCCTACGGCGCCAAGGAATCGATCATCGGCGAGATCACCATGGAGGACGTGAAGGTCACCGCCATGCTGCCCGAGCAGCGCTGCACCATCGCCTCGGTCGCCGGCCACTCCGATGTACGAGCGCAGCAATCCGTATTACGAATATTTCCTCGGCGGCCATATCGATATGAGCGAGTGCGTCTACGAGCAGTTCGACGAACGCACCACGCGTGTGACCGGCCCACGCTTCGTACCGGCCGATGAATTGCGGGTGAAGCTGGAAGGCGCCGGCAAGGTCGGCGAGCGCTATGTCGGCATGGTCGGGGTGCGCGACCCTTACACGATCTCGCGCATCGACGAGGTGATCGGCTGGGCCAAGGCGCAGGTGCGCGAGCGGTTTGGCGACAATGGCTACCAGCTCAGTTACACGGTTTATGGTCGCGACGGCATTCTTGGCGAGATGGAGCCGCTGCGCGATCGCCCGGCGCACGAGGTCTGCGTGGTTGTTCAGGGTGTGGCGCCCACGAAGCAGATGGCGGAGGAGGTCTGCATGATCGGCACGCGACAGATGTTCTATGCGCGGTTGCCGAACGTGAAGGGCACCGCCGGTGGCGTGGCCTTCATGCTGGATGAGGTCATGCAGGCCAGCGCCGCCTATCGCTGGACGATAAATCACACGATGCGAGTGAACGATCCGCTGGAGCTTTTCCCGGTGCACATGATCGAGGCCGGGGTCTGAGCGATGCCGCTATTGGCCGATGTCGCCAAGACCATCCGCAGCAAGAATGCCGGTGTGGACAAGGTGACGTTCGATATCATTTTCGACGACCGCGCGGCGTATGACCGGGTGCGGCGCAGCGGGGTGCTGAGCCGCGAGGCAATCTGCAAACTGTTCCGCATCGCCCCCTCGCGGATCAGCGACCATGTGGAATTCGACCCGGGCATGGCGATCAAGTTCACCCTGTATCGCCGGTTCCCGAGTGGCAGCGTCGGCGACCCCGACGTGTTCGGCAGTCAGCAATACGGTCCGTTACTCGGCATCGAGGTGCCTGCCAATTGACCGAGGCGGAGCGCCAGATCGCAAAGCTGCACGCGCGCGAGCCGACCGTCCGCGCGTTCGTTTGCCACGATGCGGAACGTGCACTCGGACGGCCAGGATAGCGAGCGGTCCCTTGGCTGGGTCGCCGGTCGGCTCAAGGACATTATCTCCATTGCGGCTGTCCCCACCCGTTATGGCATGGTGCAGGAAGCGGGACCGCGCGAGGATGCGTGGTGCGTGGCGCGGCTGAGGCAACTCGGCGCGGCTATTCACGGCAAGACTGCCTGCATCGCCTTTGCGTAACCACAGCCAGGTCCGACGACAAACCAACTCGATCCGACGCGTTCGCCGGGGCGGTTCTTCGAGTGGTTCGGCTGCCGCGGTGGCGGCCGGGTTCGTCTCGTTCGCACTGGGGACCCAAACGGCGGGATCGACGATACGGCCCGCTTCCTATTGCGGCATCACCAGGTTCAGCCGGCCACGGGCTGATTCCGCTCGATTGGTGTTCGGCGATTTCCAGCACGGACCGGCGGCGCATTTGCACGATCACCGCGCGACGCCTGGTGATCTGACGTAGAGCTCGCTGATGGAAGTGGCGCACTGGCTGTTGGAGAGGCAGGGAAGCAGGTTGACCCCAGGTTGACCCCCAAGGGCCGCTGGCGCGTGATGTCGATCGGATCGCACGGGAAACGCAATGAGCGAACGGATCGAGGCGCAACGCCAGCAGGCGCCAGGGCGCGGTCTGCGCGTGCGCGGCATCGGCCATATCTTGACCCATGCACCACGCCTGCTCGCGGTCCTGCTTGCCGGAGGTCTGGCGGCCGTTGTGATGGTCAACTGGAACCGCTGGGTGGGTGCCCGGGGTGCGCAGTGGACCGACGATGCCACGGCGGTGGCCGATCTCACGCCACTTTCTGCGCAGGTCGCCGGTCACATCGCCGCGGTGTTGGTGGGTGATTTTCAGGACGTGCGCGCCGGCGATCTTCTGGCGCAGATCGACGCCGCGCCGTTCCGCGCGCAGGTGGATCAGGCAGAAGCCAATGTTGCCGGCGCCAACGCGGCAATAGCCAATCTGCAGGCGCAGGAACGGCTTCAGGCGGCGAACATCGCCGCCGCACAGGCACAATTGGAGGGCAGCCGCGCGACGGCAGTACGCAATGGACTGGAGGCCGGTCGCCAGCGGCAACTGCTCGCCACCAGGATCGCCGGCACGGAACAGGCAGTGGAGCAGGCCGATGCAGCGGCCAAGCTGGCGGACGCACAGGTGATGCAGGCCGCCGCCAATGTCGAGGCGACACAACGGCAACTCGACGTGCAGCGCAGCCAGGAGGCGCAGCTCGCAGCGAGTCTGAAGGCGGCTGAAGCAACGCGCGACCTGGCGCGCATCAACCTTGGATATACCGAGATCCGCTCGCCGATTGACGGCATGGTGGGACAGCGGCGGGTGTATCCGGGTGAGTATGTCGCAGTGGGCAGTCAGGTTATCGCCGTGGTGCCGCTGCACCACGTCTATATCATTGCCAACTACAAAGAGACCCAGCTTACCAACCTGCAGATCGGCCAGCCGGCAACGATCCGGGTGGATACCTTTCCGGATGTCGTTCTGCACGGCCATGTCGGATCGTGGTCGCCAGGCACCGGATCACAGTTCGCCCTGCTGCCGCCTGATAACGCCACCGGCAACTTCACCAAGGTCGTGCAACGTCTGCCAGTACGGATCGACCTGGACGACGACGGCGGCCTTGGAGACAGATTGCGGCCTGGCATGTCGGTGGAGGCGACGATCCATACCGATGCGCCGGGCCGCGCCAGCGAACGATGAGTGGCGCCATGCTGCAGTTGGCGCCGGCACCACATCATGCTGCCGCTCCGGCGCCGGCCTGCGCGCATCCTTTCATCGGTATTGCCGCGGTTCTGCTCGGCTCGGTGGTCTCGACGCTGTATGGCAGGATCACCACGATCGGGTTGGCCGATCTGCGCGGCGCCATCAGTGCGGGCTTCGATGAGGGTGCCTGGATAACCACGGCGGCGACGGTCGGGCAAATGTGCATCGGCCCGATTGCGGCCTGGCTGGGCCTGGTGTTCGGTCCGCGACGCGTCCTGGCGGTGTCTGCCGGTACTTTCGCGCTGGCATCCGCGCTGATCCCTTTCGCACCCAACCTGGCGTGGGTGCTGGTCGGCCAGGCGGTGGCGGGACTGGCTTCGGGGACCTTCATTCCACTGACCATCGGCTTTGTCCTGCAGAGTCTGCCGCGGGCGCTTTGGCCGTTTGGCATTGCGGCCTACGGGCTGAACCTGGAACTGTCGCTGAACGTGCCGGCGTCGCTGGAGGGATGGTACATCGACCATCTCTCCTGGCGCTGGATCTTCTGGCAGGGCGCGATCCTGGCGCTGCCGATGCTGTTCTGCGTGCTGCGCGGCATGCCGCGCCAACCGGTGAACCGAGACGCGCTGCGCACAGCGGATGGCTGGGGCATGTTCTTCGCCGCCTCGGGATTCTCGATGCTGTACGCCGCATTGGATCAGGGCAACCGGCTGGATTGGCTCAATTCAGGGACGATCGTCGGGTTGCTGCTGGGTGCCGGCGTGTTGATAACCGCCTTCGTGGTGCAGATCTTCGCGGCCGAGCACCCGTGGATCATGCCGCGCTTCCTGCTGCAGCGGAATATCGCATTGCTGATGAGCATTCTGGTGCTCTATCGATTTATCATACTGTCGACCAGCTATCTCATCCCGCAATACCTGACCACGGTGCAGAACTTCCGCTCGCTCGAGGTCGGCAAGGTGCTGGCGTGGATCGCGCTGCCACAGTTCCTGTTGGTGCCACTCATCGCGGTCCTGCTGCGCTGGCTGGACCCGCGCTATCTCTTGGCGGCGGGCCTGTGCTGCGTGGGAGTTGCCTGCTACATGGCATCGTTCCTCACCAAGGACTGGGCGACGGACGATTTCCTTGCCTCCCAGGTGCTGCAGGCGTTCGGTCAATCGGCTGCACTGATCTCGCTGATATTGTTCGCGGTCCGTCACCTGCGTCCAGCCGATGCGATGACGTTCGGCGTGGTGCTTCAGTCAGCTCGTTTAATGGGCGGTGAGGCGGGCAGTGCGTTCATGCAGACCTATGTGCGCGTGCGCGAGCAGGTGGATTCGAACCTGCTGGGCTTGCACGTGGAGTTGGGAGCGGCGAGCGTGCTGGCGCGTCTTGCCGCCTACGCGGACGCGGTCGCGGCGCGCTCCATCGGCAGCGCGGGAGCATCGTCCCGTGCGGCTTCTCTGCTTGCGCAGGCGGTACGCAATCAGGCGAACGTGCTGTCCTATGTTGACGGCTTTACTGTCGTGTCCATGGTGGCGATGGTGATGCTGCTGCTGACGGCGCTGTTACGTCCAGCGCCGGCCCCGCCCTGAATGGGCGCTCGTGACGGCGCACGACGTCATGTATGGACATCGGGTAATCGCGGCCACGAGCCTGAGCTCTCATGATGCTGCGATCCGGGCGCTGACGCTCGGTGGTTTGCATTGGGAGGCGCCTCGATGGCCCGGTTTGTCGGATTGGACGTTTCACAAAAGCTGACTTCGATCTGCGTTGTTGACGACACCGGACGTAGGGTCTGGCGTGGCCAATGCGCGAGCGATCCTGAACAGATCGCGCGGCTGATCAGCCGACATGCGGGAGATGCTGCGGGGATCGGGATAGAGACTGGGCCAATGACGCCGTGGCTCGTGCATGAATTTCGGGCGCGGGGGCTCAATGTCACCTGCCTCGATGCCAGACACGCAAGTGCTGCCCTCAAAATGCAGATGAACAAGACTGACCAGAACGACGCGGAAGGGTTGGCGCAGATTATGCGCACCGGCTGGTATCGGTCTGTGCACGTAAAGTCACTTGACGCTCATCGAGCACGCGCCTTGCTGGGCGCTCGGGCGCAACTCGTCGGCATGACAACTCGGCTGTCGAACCACATTCGGGGCGTGCTCAAGACGTTTGGCCTGTTGCCAGGAGCCATGCGCGGCCTGCCGTTCGACCGGCGCGTTGAAACATTGCTTGCTGATCGGGATGACTTAGCTTCAATCGTCCGCCCCATGTTGTTAGCCTGGCGGCAGCTGCGCGAACAGATTGCTGCCTTCGACAAGGAGGTGCGAGCGTTAGCAAAGAAGGACCCGACATGTCGGCGGCTGATGAGCGTGCCTGGTATCGGGGTCGTGTCCGTGCTGGCTTACGTGAGCACTGTCGAGGATCCGAAGCGATTTGCCCGATCGCGATCGGTTGGCGCGCACATGGGGTTGACGCCGCGGCAATATCAGTCGGGCGAGATCGACCGCAGCGGAAGGATCTCGCGATGCGGCGACACGCTGGCCCGCACGCTGATGTACGAGGCCGCGGTTGTCATCCTGACCCGCGTCAAGCGCGCCTCCAACCTGAAGAATTGGGCGCAGGCGATCGCGAAGCGATCCGGCCCTGGCAAAGCGCGTGTGGCACTGGCCAGAAAGCTGTCCGTGATCCTGCACAGTATCTGGCGCTCGGGCGAGGCCTTTCGCTGGTCCGAACAACCAGCTGTCGGCTAAGAAACCCGAAAAGATCTACCCCGCTTCAACGGAATGAGTTGCCCAGGGGGCGAGGGTACAGGATGACTGCGAGGGAGGCCGTTGGGCCGCTTGGTTACGCGCGAGCCCGTTGTGGACATTGCAGCGCCTGTGCTTCGAACCAGATGTTGCGGCGGACATTTCCGACCGCGGAGAGAACCGTGACCCCGTCGGGCAAACAAAAGAAAGCAAGTGGTTATTGACAGGAGAGACGCGATTAGAGAACGGCCCCGTCTGGGCAAGAGACAAAAGCTGCTCTCGGCACGTCGATCTGGAGCGGTCACAGGCAGATTTGGATTACCAAGCACAAAGCAGCCTATGATGTCGGTGCCGCCGGAAATCGATTGCAGCGCTAGCTGTTTGACATGGTCGCGCACCCAGTCGAACTGCCTCGGGTACAGTATCGATCCAGTCGACAGAATGGCGCGCAGGGCCGCAAGTTCACACGAATTGCGCGGCGTGAACCCGCTGTCCTGGCAGAACTGCAAGTACGCGGGATTCGTGCCGAATACAGTCACTTGCTTTTTGCCGACGATGTCCCAAAGAGTCTCCGGGCCATCCAGCGGACCATCATAGAGGACCAACTCCGCTCCCGCGGCCAGGGCAGACAGTTGCCAATCCCACATCATCCAGCCGCAGGAAGTCTGAAAGAACAGCTTGTCGGCTGACTTCAGGTCGCAGTGCAGCACGTGCTCCTTGAAATGCTCAAGCAGCGTGCCGCCGGCGCCATGCACGATGCACTTGGGCGCTCCTGTGGTGCCGGACGAGAACAGGATGAACAACGGATGTTTGAATGATAACCGCTGACAGGCAAAAGCCGCGTCAGCTTGCAACCACTCGGTCATTGCCACACACCGAGTGTCTCCAGATCGGCATCGTCCAGCGAGACGATAGTGGTAAGTGTTGTCAGCTCACCGGCGACTTCGCTAACGCGGGCTGCCAGGCTGGTTGCATCCCATGGCTCGGAGTTGAGCTGAACCCCTGGAAAGAATTGCGCGGTCTCGCAATCTTCTCCAACGCAGACCGGTCGAACAGACCCGCTGAGGGGCAATGCGGACCACTTCAGCAGCGCTTCCCAAAAGAACCGGAAATTTTCAACTGCGAACTGCTCAAATGAGCGCCAGTCCTCAAACCGATGACCAACTTCGGATGCACAGTAGCGAACAAACTCGGTCAGTCGGGACGCGGCGAGCTGCGCCCGTTCTGGGCAATATTCAAGCTGACTAAAAGCGGCGAGGTTCATTCTTCTGCACTCAGCAATGCCTCTCGCCGCGCGCCAGGACGCTATAAGCGATGACCTTTTGGAAAACGCGCAACTTCGCAGGAAATTCCATGCGTCTCATGATCTCAAGCGTATGTTGATACAGGTCTCCAATCGGAACCGAAGGCGCGTCCGAGCTAAACTTACGAAGATTAGCCCTCCACGACGGCTCCGTTATCGATCGTAAGAAAACGGGTTCCGATCGCGGCTGTGAAAGCGCGGTCATGAGACGCGACAATGCACGTGGCCTGCTGCGCCAGGATTTCCGCCTCCAGCCGCTCTTGCCCGGCGATATCGACGTGGTTGGTCGGCTCGTCCATCAGATAGAGATTAGGCTCGGTCAGGCGCAGAGCGAGCAGCCCCAGCCGTGCCCTTTGCCCGAGCGATAGGTGCCCGATCGGCCGGCGCTGCATGTCCACGGTGAACCCGACCGCAGCCAGCAGGCTGATGGTGCGCTGATCCCCGGGACGGAACCGTTCGCTGATGAAGCCCTGCGGTGTCAGCGCATTCGGCAGGTGCGACATCTGCTGATCGACATAACCCACCACGATGGTAGCGCTGGCGCGCAGTCCGGCCACTTCCTCGCCGGTCAGGGCGCGCCGCAGCAATTGCACGAACTGCGACTTGCCGACGCCGTTACGGCCGAGCACCACCAGGCGGTCCTGCTGGAATACATAAGCCGGGAACGCGGAACAGCGCGCCGGCCATCCGGTGCGCACACCTCGACGCCGGCGAGCGACAGCATCAGCCTGGCATGCGTGCCACGATTGGCCAGCCGGATATCGCCTGCGCGCACCGCGCGCGTCGGCGTCAGCGTCTCTTCCAATGCCGCGGCGCGTTGCCGGAGTTGCTTCGACTTCTTCAGCAGCAGATCGCTGCCGCTGTTGATCCCTACATTCTTCAGGTCATTCGCATTGCGTCGGAGCCGCTGTACCTCCTGCGCATCCTTCGCCAGTTTCGCTTCCTGCGCCGCATCGTCGTCTGCCAGGAGTTGGCGCGCCCGCGAGTAGGGATGCGCATAGAGGCGCGAAACATCGGGCCGCAGGAACAGCGTCCGCGTCGTGCACGCGTCAAGAAAGCGCCGATCGTGGCTGGCGATCACCATCGGCACTCGGCAGGCGGCGATCCAACGCTCGAGCATCTGGATCTTGGCTCAGATCCAGGTGATTCGTCGGCTCATCGAGCAGCAGCGCGTCAGGCTCGCCGATCCAGGCACGCGCGATCAGCGCCAGGCGCTGCCAGCCGCCGCTCAGCGCGTGCAGCGGCCGGTCGTGCAGCTCGGGCGGTGTCGCGAATTCGTCCAGGACCACATCCACCCGCCACTGATGGCTTTCGCGCTCCGCTGCAGGCAATGCGCGGCGAACCGCTTCGGCGAGGGACAGGTTCAGCAGACTGTCCGGCACGTCCTGTTCGACGTAGCCCACGCGCAGGCCGCGCGAGCGGACGATAGTGCCGGTGGTCGGTTCCGCCAGACCGGCAAGGCAGCGCAGCAAGGTGGTCTTGCCGCCGCCGTTGCCGGCGATCAGACCCACCCGGTCACCTTCACCAATGATCAGCGTCAGGTTCTGGAACAGCGGACGCGGCGACAGGACGCCGACATCGCGCAGAGTAATGGAAGACATGGATGGGTTCCTCGGCTCCGTAGAACGCAGGACAGACAGCGTTCAGAGCCGGCCGGCGGAAGGCTGATGCGAATGCGTCAGTTCGGACCGCTGGCCAGCCCTGCGACTTTGGATCGCAGGGCCCCGACAGGGCCGCGCGGATGATGCTGATTGTAAGCGCTCATGCAGCCCTCCCATGGTTGGATGTTGCACCCGCGGCACCATAGCTGTGGCGTAGCGCCCGCTGCAAGGCTGGATTAGTGTCACGAACAAAATTTGGGAGGACGGCGGATGCGGCTCCGCGGCATCAGTCTGGTAGCGCTGGCACTTACCGTTCTCGCGATTCACCCTGCGGCAGCCGAGGACCTGCAGAAGCTCACCATCGCGTTCGCCGGCAAGGGCATGTCGTTCCTCCTGCAGGTACATCGCTATGGGTGGCGGATTCTATAAGCAGGAAGGGCTTGAACCGGAATCGGTCGATGTCGCCTCCGGGACACGGCAGGCAGCGGCGGTGATGGGCGGCAGTGCCGAGATCACCCAGGTCGGCTTCGCGCACACCATGCACGCGGTCGGGCGCGGCGGGCAACTCGTGGGGATTTCGACCGCATTCGATGCCTATCCCATCGCCCTGGTGCTGTCCAACGATGCGATCAAGCGGCTGGGCATCACCGACACCATGTCGCTGGACGAGAAGATCAGGCACGTGAAGGGCGTGCGGATCGCCATTACCTCGCCCGGCTCCAGCACCGATGAGTTCATGCGCACGATCATGCTGGTGCGCGGCATGGATCCGTCGCGCGACGTGCAGTTGCGGCCGATCGGCATCGGCGCGCCGATGGTGGCGGCGACGCAGGCCGGCAGCACGGATGGCTTCGCCTTCATGTCGCCGTTCACCAACATGGCGGTCAGCAAGGGGATCGGCCAGGTCATCGCCGATCCGATGACGGGCGAGCTGCCGGAATATCGCGATGTGCCGTATCAGGTCATAACCACCAGTCGCGCCACACTTGCCGCAAAGCGTCCGCTGCTGCTGCACGTGGTACGTGCGCTGACGCGGGCCATGAAGCTGGCGCACGACGACAAGGAGGCAGCGCGCAAGCTGGCACGGCCATTCTTTCAGAACACGCCGGAGGCAGAGTTCAATACCGCATTCGACAGCTACATCAGGGCCGTGCCTGCCACACCGGTGATCTCGCATCCGCAGGTCGAGAACACGGTGAAGATGGTGAACCTGACGGAAAAGACCCCGATCACTGTCACCTACGACCAGGTGGTGTATCCTGACCTGTCGCGCGAGGCAGCCAAGGAAATCCTTGGCCAATAACATGGCGCGGCGTTTCGATCCGATCGTGCTCTGGCAAATCGGCGTCGGCTTGGGTTTGCTGGCCGCATGGGAAGCGGTCGGATACGTCACCGGCGGCGCCTGGACCAGCCGTCCGAGCCTGATCGCGGCGAAGCTTGCGGTGTGGCTGCAAGGCGGTCTCTACCCTCACCTCGCCACCACGCTGATCGAGGTGTCCATCGGAGTTGCATTCGGCGTGACACTTGGTGCCCTGGTGGGGCTGGTGCTCGGGCGTTCACCGATCGCGGCCGGGATCGTGCGGCCGATCGTGGTGGCGTTCTACAGCGTGCCGCTGGTCGCACTCGCGCCGCTGTTCATCATGTTCTTCGGCCTCGACATGCTGCCGAAGATCGTCCTGGTGGGCATTGTCGTGTTCTTTCTGCTGTTCTTCAACACGTTCGCCGGCGCGACGTCGGTCGATCAGGAGCTGATCGCGCAGATCGATCTGATGGGATCGAACCGGTGGGAACGATTCCAGAAGGTGGTGGCGCCGGCCTGCACGCCCTGGATCATCGGCGGCATCAGGACGGCGATGCCGTACGCGCTGGTCGCGGCCACCACCGGCGAGATGTTGGCGGCGCGACGCGGGCTCGGCTTTCTGCTCAGCGATGCGGCATCGCAGTTCGACATGACGTCGCTGTACGCCGCGCTGTTTGTCCTCATGCTACTCGGCTTGGCGGTGTCCGAACTGACGGGGTGGGCGGAACGGCATCTGCTGCGGTGGCGCCATGCCCCAGGCTGACGTGAAGCGGGAGATCGGGAGTGACATCGAAGGTGTTCTTGCGCCGAAGATCAGCCTGCAGGGTGTGGGCAAGCGCTTCGTCACACGCGACCGCGCCGTGGAAGCATTGCAGCCAATCGATCTGACGATCCAGGACCATGAGTTCGTCGCGCTGGTCGGCCCGAGCGGCTGCGGCAAATCGACCATCCTGAACATGATCGCCGGCTTGCTGCCCCCGAGTGCCGGCGTGGTGTCGTACGACGGCGTCGCGATCAGCGGGCTCAATCGAGCGGTTGGCTACATGACGCAGAAGGACACGCTGCTGCCTTGGCGAACCGCCGCGGACAATGTGCGCATCGCGCTTGAACTCAGGTGTCACGCCATGCCGCGGGCGCAAGCGAACGCGCGCGTGGTGCAGATTTCTGACGCTGGTCGGACTGACCGGGTTCGAGCGGCACTATCCGGCCGAGCTGTCGGGCGGCATGCGCAAACGCGTCGCGTTGGCGCGCACGCTGATCTACGAGCCGGAAACGCTGCTGATGGACGAGCCGTTCGGCGCGCTCGATGCGCAGTTGAAGCTGCTGATGCTTGATCAATTGCAGGAGCTGACGCGGCAACGTCGCATGACCGTGGTGTTCGTGACCCACGATCTGGGTGAGGCGATCACCCTGGCGGACCGTGTCGTGGTGTTCAGCGCACGGCCCGGCCGCATCCGTGCGATCCGCGAACTGCAGTTGCCGCGCCCCCGCGACGTGTTCCGCATCCGCTTCACCGAGGCGTTCGCACAACTGCACGAACAACTGTGGGACGAACTGAAGGACGAGGTGACGCGAGGCACCGAGGTGTGAGCGAGCTCGCGCAAAGGCCGCCACCACCAGCACACCCCCCCTCCCCTCGCGGGAGGGGGCTAGGGGGAGGGGGCGCGGGGCCTCGCACGTCCCCCTCCCCCCAACCCCCTCCCGCAAGGGGAGGGGGGTCGGCGTTGCGGCCGCGCTTTCCACCGGGCTTGGCCGCAGCCTGGCGCGGCTGGCACTGGCGCTGATCATCCTGGCGGCCTGGGAGTACCTGCCGGGCCCCGACCTGCGCTTCTGGATGAGCGGTCCGGCCGAAATCGTGGCGCGCCTGCTGACCTGGCTGCGCGACGGATCGCTCTGGGAGAATGTCGGCGCCACACTGCTGGCGATGGCGTTGGGCTACACCGTCGGCACTGTTGCGGGCATCGCGCTCGGGCTGCTGTTCGGCCTGATGCCGCGGCTCTATCGCGTGGTGTCGCCATATATCGCGGCGCTCTACGCCATGCCGAAGATCGCCCTGGCGCCGTTGTTCGTCATCGTGTTCGGCATCGGCATCGAGTCCAAGGTCGCGCTGGTCGCCATCACCGTGTTCTTCCTGGTGCTCAACGCCACGCTCGACGGCGTGCGCAACGTGGACCGCGACCTGACGCGCGCCCTGGCGCTGATGGGCGCGACGCGGCGCGAGGTGATCGGCAAGGCGCTGATCCCCGCAACGCTGCCGTGGATTTTCACCGGAATGCGCATCGCCGTCCGGTATGCCTTCACGAACACCCTGCTGGCGGAGCTGATCGCCTCCAACCGTGGCATCGGCTTCATGATCGAATACTATTCCGGCGTGTTCGACGCCACCGGCACCTATGCGGCGATCCTGGTGCTGGTGATCATGAGCGTCGCGCTGACGGAGCTGCTGACGCTGATCGAGACCAGACTGTCGCATCGAGGAGCAACCGCATGACCCAGGCGCTGATCCGCATTCGCGTGATCGACATGACACACAACCAGGCGGGGCCTGCCTGCACGCAGATCCTGGGCTTTCTCGGCGCCGATGTGATCAAGCTGGAGGAGCCGAAGGGTGGCGACGTGGCGCGCACCAACATGCGCGATCGCGCCGACAGCGATAGCCTGTTCTTCCTGGTGCTGAACGCCAACAAGCGCAGCCTGACGCTGAACCTGAAGTCCGAAGCGGGCAAGGACCTGTTCCGCCGGGTGATCGAACAATCGGACGTCCTGGTGGAGAATTTCGGGCCTGGTGCGCTGGACCGGTTGGGGCTGGGCTACCAGGAAACTGTCGAAGCTGAACCCACGGCTGATCTACGCCACCATCAAGGGCTTCGGCACCTACGGCCCGTACAGCGGCTTCAAGAGCTTCGAACCAATCGCACAGGCGATGGGTGGTGCCATGAGCGTCACCGGCTTTCCGGAGAACCCGCCCACCTACATCTATCCGGCGATCGGCGACTCCGGCACCGGCATGCACATGGCAATCGGCATCCGACATGAAACTTGCCAGCGCCTTCTTGGACTTCGCTTTACTGGTCAGCACTGTCCAAGCGCAAAGCCTGCCAACCCCGATCCCGGCTGGCACCACCCGTCCTGGCGCCCCCCTTCATGGCACGTCATGGTACTGGCAACTCTCCGGCCAGGTGATCGCCAGCCATGACGCTGCCAAATTGTATGATATCGACCTGGAAGAAAGCTCCCCTACTCTGATCAAGAAGCTGCAAGACGCCGGGCATACGGTAATCTGCTATTTCTCGGCCGGCAGTTATGAGCCTTGGCGCAGCGACGCAGCACAGTTCCCAACGTCGTCGATCGGCAAGAAGCTAACGGGTTGGTCGGAGGACTATGCCGATATCCGTGATCCAACTGTGCGCCGGATCATGCAGGTCCGCATGGACACTGCCAAGAGCAAGGGCTGCAATGGATTCGAGCCTGACGTGTTGGATGCGTTCACCAACATCTCGGGTTTTCCCATCACCAACCAGGATGAGATCGACTACATCCTGTTCCTGGCCAGTGAGGGACATAAGCGCAGTCTGCTGGTGGCATTAAAGAACGACGCAGCGCTGGTATCCAATGTGGTCAAGGCCATGGACTTTGCCATCGTCGAGGAATGTTTCAAATACAACGACTGCTCATCGGTACTCGGCCTTCGTCCAACAGAACAAAGCAGTTCTGGCAGCAGAGTATTCAAGCTTTTCGGCGAATAAGTGCGCCAGGGCGAAGCAGTTGGGATTCTTGCTGGTATTCTACAACCTGGACCTCGATGGTCGCAAATACAGGCCGTGTCCTAGGTGATCCGCTGACCTTGCGCCGACCTGCCCGCTGACATTCCGCCCGCTGGATGGACAGGCAAGCGATTGCGTGTCCCGGACGAACCTGAGGCTGCTCCCCGCTGCCGCCCTACTCGCCCGAGCTTAATTCGATCGAGACCGTTTGGGATCACCTGCGCGGCAATAAGCTAAGCAGGCGCCTGTGGGAGAGCCACGAGGCAATCATTGCGTGCAGCGAGGCTTGGCTGTTCCTTGCTGGCGATCCCGAGCGGATCGATTTAATCGCATACCATTCTATGGCATACCGCTCTTCGGCATCGGCAAATCTTAGAATCCCGGGGCATAGCATCAACCTGAAGTAGCGTTTGTCCCAAAAACCTTAGCCAAAAGGCTGACGGCCGCAAAAATAGGAACAGTTGAGTAGTTCTAAACTCAACCTTAAAGTGTGCCCTGGGTCGCGGCAAAACAGGACCACGGCCGCGGACGCGTCTGGTGATCAGCGCCAAACCAGGAGACCTCACTGTGCCGACCCACACTAAAAACCCCTCGGTCATTCGTGACGACGACCTGTCTGACTGGGCGGCCTGCATGGCGGATCCGGCTGCCGCATTGCTGCGCGAACTCTGCCAGCGCTTCTTTGGCCTCCCGCTGATGGTCCATCGCGATTTGGGTGCCGACCAGCCATTTCAAGAATCCGACTGCCGCTGGCAATTCGAGAAGATCCAGCAGGCGCAGCGGCACCATCCGAAATCGCATCTGTTCTCGGTCGAGCCTTGGAATCTGGATCACCGGATAGGGATCGGGCGCAGTTACCCGCAGGAGCGGGCGAGCAGATTGATCCCGTACGTCGGCACGCCCGACCTGACGAACACGGCGGTAGCACCATGATGTATTCTGCGACACTGCGGCGCCGATCGCCGTTGCCGATCCTGGCGCTGCTCGCGTTGGCGGCCGGCCTCACTCTGACATTGGTGCCCCACGGGCGCGAACTGGCGCTGCTCCGGCTCGCTGCTGGCGATGCGGCTGGGGCGGTCGCGAGCCTCGAACGGCTCGTAGCCGACGGTGACCGGTCACCAGCCACACTATCCGCGCTCGCACGTGCGCTGGCACGGACAGGCAATGTCGCGGCGGCAGCGCAATTGCTTGAACGCCTGGCCGAGGAGCGGCCAGGTGATCGCGCCGTGCTGGAGATGCTGGCCGATCTGCAACGCGACGCCGGGCGGACTGAGGGGCTGATCCGCACCCTGCAGAGCCTGCAGGCCATAGCGCCCAAGATCGACAGGCAGCGTGAACTCGCAGGACTGCTCGGGCAGGCGGGCAGAAAGGAGGAGCGACGGCTGGCCTTGCGTGACCTGGTCCAGCATTTTGGAGCCCAACCGGTGGACTACGTGGACTTGGCCCGGGCGGAACAGGAGGCCGGCGACCCAGCCGCTGGCGCATTGGTACTGCAAGAACTGGCGGCGCGTCATCCTGAGGCGGCAGATGCCAGCGTCATCGGATTGCGGATCGGCATGCTGCTCGCTGCCGATCAGGCCGACCAGGCTCTGCAGCTGGGCCGGCAGTGGCTCGCCGGGCGATCGGACCTCGCGCGGGTCGCGCCGATCATCGGTGGCGCGTTCACCGTCGGTGGCCACCCCGACCTCGCCGTTCACGTGTTGGAACCTTATGCAGGACCCGGCGCCGATTCGGAACTGGTGGCGGCCTTGGCACAAGCCGAAACGGACTCAGGCCATCCCGAGCAGGCGCTGCAACGCCTTGAGCAACTCGGGACCACGCTCAAGGCAATGGGGACCAGCAAAACCGCTCTGTTGCGACTGCGGCTTGCCCTCGGCTTACAGGCGGTGGACCGGGCAAACACAGCCGCCGAGATCATCGGACTACAGCAGATTCCGCCCGACCTTCTGACCGGTCTCTCACGGTTGTTCCTTACTGCCGAGCGCACCGATGCCCTGCGGCATATGCTGGCTTCGGCAGGACAGAGCTTTTTGGAAACCGACGCGGTGCTGGCCGCGCAGATATTCCTGGCTGTCGGCGACATTGAGGCAGCGCGACGGTGGAGTGACCGCGCCGCGCAGGCGCTCCCGGCTCAGCCGGACCAGGTGGTCGCACTGGCGACGGTGGAGCTCCGCTTGGGACGGCTCGATCGCGTCATGAAGATGCTGAAACAGGCCATCGCCGCACCAAACTTGCCGACCAGCGCCCTGATCGACATAGCCAGGATCTACATTCGCGCCGGGCATGCCGCGGAGGGCGCCACCGTCCTGGACGCCTTGCGCCGCCAACAGCCATCGCTGGCCGCAGACATTGCCTGGGCACTCGACGCTACTGCGTCGGGGCAAGGTCGAGAGGTTGGAGCGTGGCTTGCCGGCCACGCCGGCCAGGAACTTTCTCCCGGCACGTTGCAGGACTTGGCATATCTTGCAACTGATGCGGGAGAAATGAATTTGGCGATCAACGCAGCAGAGCGACTCGTTACACTCCGCGGGAGCACCGGTGACGCCCTGCTCTTGGCCCGGACCCTGCTGAATGCGAAGCAGGCCAAGCGCGCGTTGGAACAGCTGCGAGCACTGCCGGCCGGAACGCCTGTGCCGGACGATCTGCGCGAGGCCGTGCTGCTCGCTGCCTGGCGGCAAGGTGCGCCTGTCAGCGACGAGTTGCGCACGATCTGGCGCAGGCACCTCGCTTCGGCAGGCACGGCGTCGCAGCGCGAAGCCGCCATCGCCATGCTGCTCGAGCTGCGGGCTTACGCTGATGTGGTCCCCGTGCTCCATCAGCTGGCGGAACAGGACCCCGTCCACTGGATTGCGGTGTTCAGCGAGGCCGCTGCGGCGGCCGGACAGCGGTCCGGGCTGCCGGCCTTCTGGGCGGAGACGGCCACGCGGCCGGCGCTGCCGGCTGAATTCCGGCGCCAGCTCGCATTCCGCGTGCTGCAAGCGGGCGACACGCCGCGCGCGGAGCACGTGTTCCGCGCGCTGGCGCTAACTGCGCCGCCGCGCAGTCCAGACGTTCAGATGTTGCTGTTCCTGTGGGGACCTCGCCCCTCTCCGCAGCAGCTCGACTGGATCGAAGCAAGAGCGCAACGGGCCGCGGCTGCCGAAAAGGCTGAATGGATGACCATCCTGAACGACCACGGCGCGCCAGCCCGGGCGATCGCAATCTATCGCGCCACCCCCCCGGCAGATGCGTCGGAAGGGCAGGCCGAGGCCTATGCGGCAGCCCTCGAGGCGGTCGGAGACCGGACAGCCCTGGCCGCGGCATTGCGGGAGCAGTTGCCACGCGTCACTTCCACCGATCGCCTGCAGCGGTTTGCCGCGTTAGCGGAAAGTTCGGGCGATACGGAGTTGGAGTGGCAAGCTCTCAATAAGCTGGCGGCGGCAGGCAAGGATGGCCCCAAGGTTCAGCGTCGTCTTGGGACAGTTGCCTTTCAGCGCCACGACATGAAAGCGGCAGAGCAGCATCTGTCGCGCTTCGTCGAGGCGACGGGCGGCGACTACGAGACCCTGCAGCTTCTGGGCAACATCTCTGTCCGTAAGCGCGATACCGCCGGCGCGCAGGCTTGGTTCAGCAAGGGGCTGCAGAAGCTGCAGCAGTCAGGCGACCAGTCATTCCGTGCCAAGACGGTGGAGGCAAACCTGCTGCACCGGCTCGG
Organism: uncultured Alphaproteobacteria bacterium; assembly: GCA_963758595.1. Lineage (GTDB taxonomy): Bacteria > Pseudomonadota > Alphaproteobacteria > Acetobacterales > Acetobacteraceae > JAMXLO01. The sequence continues at coordinate 540,805 of CAVWWB010000008.1, read as the reverse complement.
TCAGGATGACGCAGCAACGAAGCTTTACGAAAGGCTTGTGGTCGAACGTTCGACCGATCTGAACCTGCGCGCCGACTTCGTCGCCATGCTGATGGAGAGGGGGGCGCTGCAACGGGCTCGCGCGGTATTGGGGCAGCAATGATACTTCGTCCGGCGGCGGCGACGGGCCTCGCTTTTCTGGCGCTCCTGAATGCCAAGCCGGACGATGCGCTAGCGGAAACCGCGCCTGCGGTGCAGACGACACAAAGCGGTACGCAAGCCCGAGAGGGCGGCCCCGTCAGCATAATGCTCAATCGTCAGACCGAGACCGCCGAAAATGGCGCTCTCGCTGCTATAACTTCCCCGACGGCGGTGGGCGGAGGCGTCAGTTTCGCCCCGGTGGACGGCGGCTTCCTCATCACCTTTCCCATGCAGGCAGCGTCGCAGACTACGCTGCGGCAGGATGGTCGCGAGGTGTTGGTGTCGTTCCCGCACCCGCTGCCGGAGTTCAACGCCCAGGCGCTGCAAGACCAGGTGGCGGGACTGTTGGAGGGCATCAGCGTCGGATACGACACTCTATTGCTGCGACTCGCGCCTGGGGTAACGGTTAGCAAGGCGAGCGAGCAGGGCGCTGTGCGATTGGCGCTGCAGCCCAACCCAGCTGGCGCAGGGACCGAGGGATTGCCGGCTCAGGCGCCCACCGAGGCGGACAAGGAAGGCGCGCAGCGCCTGCGTTTGCTGGGCGCCCAGCTCCTGGCGCGAACCGGCCAGGTCTCTGAAGCTCGCCAACAATTCGGCGACCTGATCTTGACGATGCCGGAGAACCCAGAGCCGATGAGCGGGCTCGCCGGTGTCGAGCAGGCGGCAGGCCGCTGGAGACAGGCGCTGGCATACTATGAGAGGGCACACCAGCTCGATCCGGAAGATCCATCGATCGCTGATGCGATTGACGCTATCGAGCACGAGCACGCGCCGCGGTTGCGCAGCGATTTCGAATTCCGTCGCACGAACGCGGGCCAAGGTTCCGGCATCTCCACTGCCGCCATCGCCGGGCTAAGTGGTCAGCAGAACTTTGGCGACGCATGGCATCTCGGCGTTTCCATCAACACCGCCCGGGTCAATGCGTCGCAGGTGCAGCAGCCAAGTGGCGCTGTCGAGACGATCACTGGTCTGCGCCAGCGAAGTGAGCTCTCGCTGCAGCATGACGGCCTGGACGGCATCGTCGTCGCCGCATCAGCGTACCTGACCGGGACGATCCCGGGCGTCGGTGTTCGGGGCGAGTTGCCCGACGATTACGGCACCACTTATCTGCGCGCCGACTATCGCCGCCCCGACTGGGATTTCTTTCAGAGTATCGCGGACAACGGCACCAGAGATCGGATCGCGATCGGCCGGCGTCAGCTGATCACCCAGGACCTGACGGCACGCCTGGACGTCGGCGCGAACCGCTACAGTCTCCAGGGCTGGTCCAATCTGGCAACCACCATCACCGTCAACGGGGAACTCCGTCTGTCAAATCTCGCCGGCGTCCACGGCCTGTCCGTCGCCTACGTGCTGGATGGCGAATACCTGAACAAGATATCGACGGGTATCAACGCAACCGGGCAGCTATTCGATCGAATTGATATTGCCAGCCGCGAAGTCCATGCTGGAGTGTTCGACTATGTCGGCAGCTGGAACCCCGGGACCAATGGCCGGGCGCTCACCTACGAGCTTTCGGCGGGATACGGCGCCGACCGTTACGGCAAATCAGGCCCGATCGTGGCGGCCGTGCTCACCTATCCTGTGGGCGATTTCGAACTCGGCTTGCGGGCCGGCTACGTCAACAATATCGGCCGCACTGCTGGCAGCACGGCGGTATTTGCCGGGTCACTCACACGGTACTTTTGAAGGCGCGGGCCTCAGAAGCTTAGTGCGAGCCAACCACTTACGCGAAGTATGCAGCCTCGCCGTATCCTCGATTGTAGAGACTGTCGTTCTCGTCGAAGGCGATCGCTTCGCATGAGCCCCAGCAGGCGGTCACCGATGAAACTGCCGACATCGACCCAGCTGCCGTCACCAGGACAAAGCTGCGATCATCGCCACAGTGTGTAAATCCCGATCGAACTAGAGACCGAGCTCGCTCAATCCGGCATGATTTTTCGGCCGCGGCCCTTGCGGCCAGTGGAACAGCCGATCGGCCTCACGGATCGGCACATCGTTGATGCTTGCCTCGCGGCGCCGCATCAGTCCCGCTGTATCGAACTCCCACTGTTCGTTGCCGTGCGAGCGATACCAGTTCCCGGAATCATCATGCCACTCGTATTGGAACCGCACTGCGATGCGGTTCTCGTGGAACGCCCATAATTCCTTGATGAGCCGGTATTGCAGCTCGCGCGCCCATTTCCGTCGCAGGAAGGTGATGATAGCGGGTCGACCTTGGAAGAACTCGGCCCGGTTCCGCCATAGGCTGTCTTCGCTATAGGCGCTGGCGACCCGTTCAGGGTCGCGGGTGTTCCAGGCGTCCTCCGCCATCCGCACCTTTTGCTCTGCGGTGGCCAGGGTGAACGGCGGCAGAGGTGGACGGGTCATGATGAAGACCCTTCCTGCGTCTTGCCGGCGGAAAGAGCGGCCAGCTCCTTGCGCAAGGTGCGCAGTTCCTCGAACCGGGCGGTGGTGTCGCGCATGATGGCGGCGATGCCGATCATCCGCCCCGTCTCGTCGCTGAAGGGAACGATGATGAACTCGACGGAGATTCGCGCGCCATCCTTGCGAATGGCTGGGACGGACAAAAGCTGGCCATCGGCGTAGCGTGACTGCCCCGTGTTCATAGTTTGCCGGAAACCGTGCCAGTGGCGCTCACGCAGGCTGGGAGGAATGATGATGTCGAGCGAGTGACCCAGCGCCTCACCTTCGGTAAAGCCGAAGATGCGAACGGCGCCCGGATTCCACACGTGGATGGTGCCTTCGGCGTCCGCATATACGACCGCGTCCGACATGTTCGCGATGACACTCTCGGCGAAGTGCGGCAGTTCAGGTGGCAGCTTCATTATAATCTCCTGACCAGATCAGGATGCACGCCGGGCAAGCCCAGCAAGGCGGCGAGAGGCTGCCGAGGAACGACGAGATCGGCCAGCGTATAACGGTCGAGCACCGCCAGGAAAGCCGCGAGCGCCTCCTGGAGCACGTTGCTGAGCCTGCAACCGTCGCTGATCACGCAGCTGCCGGGGTTATCGAAGCAAGCTACCAGGGCCAAATCCGCCTCGGTCCGCCGCACGATTGCCCCGAGATTGATGGACCCGGCCGGCCTCGCCAGCCTGATCCCGCCGCGCCTTCCACGCACCGTTTCGATGATCTCGGCGACCCCAAGCTGATGCACTACCTTCATCAGGTGCGCTTCGGAAATCCGATACGCCGCGGCAATTTCGCCGATTGTCGCATAGCGGTCGCCGTTGACCGCCAGGTACATCAATGTCCTGAACGTGTAGTCGGTGTAGGTCGTCAGCCGCATGCGTGGGGCCTCCCGCGGGATCCGCGGTTTCGTCGCGGGGGCTGCAGTCCTTCCGGGGGGCCGTCCAAGCTGTGGAACACTGCCAGTTGTAAACTGGTGGCGATCCGTTGCGCCTTGCTGGCGAAAATGGCGGCTATTTCCGGTGTGAACAGCTCTCTAGCGCTCTGCTCGAAGAGTTCCAGCCAGCGGGGGAACATGGAGCGCTCCAGGCCGCGCACCGAGCGATGAACCACCACCGGATTGCCGGAATATCGACCGGAGGTCAGCATGACCGACGACCAGAAACGCTGTATCGTCGTAAGATGCTCTGGCCACTCGTTCTCGGCAATGGCTGCATCGAAGATCGCGCCCAACACCGGATCGCGCCGCACCTTTGAGTAGAAATGATCGACTAGCCGGGTAATCGAGTCCTCGGTGACGTCGCCGATCAGCTGCGAGCCCTCAGGCGTGCATTCGCTCATTCAACCGGCTCCTCGGATCCCGCGGCTGCCTTGCTTGGCTCAATCTATGCAGCGCAAGCGTTGAAGCAATAACCCGGATATATCTTTTGTCCCGCGCGCTCCATCGGCGCGAGTGTGCACCCCGCTGCAGGTACGAATTGATCCGGTGGCGTTGAACCCGCCGCAGTGAGCGGAGTTCAGGCGCGACACTAAGAAGGGAGCCGTGCGACATGCGTCTGATCACGACCGTTGCGACATGCGTTTTGGCGGCCGGGCCGTTATTCGCATTCTGTCCACCAGCGCATGCGGAGCAGAACGATTTATTCGGCCGAGCGCAGCAACTCTTGAACAACAACAGCCAGAGCGATCAGGATGCCTACGCGCGCGGCCGCGCAGACGAGAGGCGTCGTGAGCAGGCCCAGCAGGACAGGCAGTATCGGCACGACAATGACCAGCGTTCGGGCAATCGGGATCTGAGCCAAGAGCGCCGGTATAGCGATCAGGATCGCGATACCTACAATTACAACCGGCAGCCCTGAGCCGGACAGCAACGCGGAGCCCAAACTCACCTGCTTCCAGGTCGTGAGGGCTGCGGCCCGTCGGTGCGCGTTGACGACGGCAGGGTGAAGGGCTTAAAGCCGGCCCCGCCGGATGGCGGGCATAGCTCAGTTGGTAGAGCGCCAGGTTGTGGTCCTGGATGCCACGGGTTCGAGTCCCGTTGCTCGCCCCAGCCATCGCCGCGACCTCGCCCATTTCGTCTGCCAGATCGGCACGCAACAGGTTGAATTCCCAGCAGCGAAGTGGGACCCATTCCTCGACGCCAGCACGCTGGAGGACCGGTGGCGGTGCGGGCGGTCGTGGAGGGGAAGGCATGAGCAGGACGGTGGCGATCGGCGGGCTGGGCGCGATCGGCCTGAAACTGGCGCGCGTGCTGGATCAGGGCGTCGAGGGCCTGCACCTCGTGGCCGTCTCGGCGCGCGACCAGGCGGCTGCGGGCTGCAAGTTGCGCGATTTTCGCGCGCCACCTCGCCTGACGACCCTTGAGGGGCTCGCGGCGGCGGACATCGTCGTCGAGGCCGCGCCGGCTGCGGTGTTCGAGCAGATCGCCGGCGCCGCGATCGAGGCTGGCCGCATTTTGGTACCGGCATCGGTCGGTGCGCTGCTGCCGCGCATGCACCTGATCGAGCGTGCCAGGGCATCAGGTGCACGCATTGTGGTCCCGACGGGCGCACTGCTCGGCCTTGATGCGGTCCGGGCGGCAGCAGAAGGTCCGGTGGAGAGCGTAACCATCGAAAGCCGCAAGCCGCCGCGCGGGCTTGAGGGCGCACCGTATCTGGTGGAGCACGGCATCGATGTGCGCGGCATCATCGCACCGAAACGGGTGTTCCAGGGCAACGCCTTTGATGCCGCAGCGGGGTTTCCGGCCAACGTCAATGTTGCGGCAGCGCTGGCGCTGGCAGGCATCGGTCCGATGCGCACCGGCGTGGAGATCTGGGCTGATCCGAGCATCAACCGCAATACGCACACGATCCGGGTGGAAGCGCAGGCCGCGCGCATCACCATGACAATCGAGAACGTGCCGAGTGAGGAGAACCCGCGTACCGGGCAGATCACCGCGCTCTCGATGCTGGCCTGCCTGCGGGGGTTGGTCTCGACTTTGAAGGTCGGGAGCTGAGCGATTCCTTGACAGCCTGTAGCTGCGCCATTTGAGTCCCGGATCGAGGAGGCTTCCTATGCAACGAATGGTGGTGGTGGTCGCGGCATTCGTGCTGGCGATCTGCGGCGGTGTTGCGCGTGCCGCGGACGACGTGGTGATCGGCGCGCTCTATCCGATGACCGGCCCGAATGCGCAGGTCGGCAACGATGCCAAGGTGGCGATGGAGACCGCCGCCGAGATCATCAACGGCAAGCACGACATCCCGATGCTGCTGGGCAAGGGCGGCGGCCTCGACCGGCTCGGTGGGGCGAAGCTGCGGCTGATTTTCGCCGATCACCAAGGTGATCCGCAGAAGGCGCGCGCCGAGGCCGAGAGGCTGATCACCCAGGAACACGTGGTGGCGCTGATCGGCTCGATACCAGAGCGCGACCGCGGCGACCATCTCGCAGATCGCGGATCGCTACGAGGTGCCGTTCATGTCGGCCGACAACTCGTCGCCGAGTTTGAACCAGCGCGGGTTGAAGTGGTTCTTCCGCACCTCACCGCATGATATCATGTTCACCCAGGCGATGTTCGATTTCTTCCGCGACATCGGTGCGAAGACCGGTCGCAAGGTGAAGAGCGTCGTGCTGTTCCACGAGGACACGATCTTCGGCACCGATAGCGCCAACGCGCAGAGGCAGATGGCCGAGGCGGCGGGGATCAAGGTGGCGGCCGATATCCGTTATCGCGGCAACTCGCCGTCGCTGTCGGCAGAGGTGCAGCAGATCAAGGCGGCGGATGCCGATGTGGTCATGCCGTCGTCCTACACATCGGATGCGATCCTGCTGGTGCGCGGCATGCATGACGTTGGCTACACGCCCAAGGCGATCATGGCGCAGTCGGCGGGTTCATCGAGCAAGCGTTCATTGACGCGGTGGGCCCGTTGGCGGAAGGCGTGATGAGCCGGTCGGCGTTCGCGCTGGATGTAGCGAAAGCGCGACCGGCAATTCCGGCGGTGAACGCGCTCTACAAGGCGCGCAACAACAAGGACCTGAACGACAACACCGGGCGCGAGATCACCGCGCTGATCGTGCTGGCCGATGCGATCAACCGCGCCGGATCGACCGATGAGGACAAGATCCGCGTGGCGCTGATGGCGACCGATATTCCCGGCGAGCAGACGATCATGCCGTGGAAGGGGATCAGGTTCGACAATACCGGGCAGAACATCGCGGCGACGCCGGTGATCCAGCAGATCAAGGGCGGTGTTTATCATACGATCTATCCGTTCGACGTCGCGGCGGAGCAAGCCGTGTGGAACGTGGGAAAGTGACAGAAGGCAGGATGCGCGTCCTCCCGCGGCCCTTGGTTAGGAGGAGGGGATGGCGGGTTGCTTGCGCCGCCCCCTCCCCCCGCCCCCCTCCCGCAAGGGGAGGGGGGGTCGTCGTTGTCATTGTCGTTGTCGTTGTGACCTTTTCCTTGCTCCTGCAGGTTGCCGTGGGCGGCTTGCTGATGGGGCTGATTTACGCACTGGTCGCCGCCGGATTGAGCCTGATCTTCGGGCTGATGGACGTGGTGAACTTCGCGCATGGTGAGCTGCTGATGCTGGCGATGTACGCGACGTTCCTGGTGTGGCTGGCTACTGGGCTCGACCCGTTGCTGCTGCTGGTCGCCGGTGGCACTGGCACTATTCGCGCTGGGTGTGGCGATCTACTACCTGCTGATGGCACGCGCGCTGTCGGTGCGCTTCAACCGCGGCATGGTGCAGATCTTCGTCACGTTCGGGCTGGCGATTTTCCTGCGCGGCGCGGCGCAATTCAGCTTCGGCAGCGACTTCAAGAGCGTCGGCACGTCGCTGCTGGCCAATCGCAGCATCGAGCTGGGCGGCATATTCGTGCCGCTGCCGCAGTTTGCGGCGGGCGTGGTCAGTCTGCTGGCGTTTGGCTCCCTTTTCGCGATCGGTCGCACAGAGTTCGGCCGCGCGCTGGAGGCCACCCGTGAGGATCGCGAGGCGGTGGCGCTGATCGGCATCGACCGCAACCGCATCTTTGCCCTGGGCTGGGGACTGGGGGCGGCGACGGTCGGCATCGCCGGAGTGATGCTGGCGACGTTCTACTATGTCTCGCCCACTGTCGGCGCGAACTTTGCGCTGATCGCCTATGTCACGGTGGCACTCGGCGGATTTGGCAGCCTGCTGGGTGCCCTGGTGGCGGGGTTGCTGATCGGCGAGGTGGAGGCGTTGACCGCGCTACTGTTCGAGCCGTCGCTGAAGCAGGTGGGCATGTTCGCGATCTATCTCGCGGTGCTGATGTTCCGCCCGCGCGGGCTGTTCGGCACGCTGTGATGGAAACCTCCATCACCCGGCGGCGGCGCAAGGAACTGATCATCGGGGCGGGGCTGCTGATGCTGCTGGCACTGCTGCCGCTGCCTATTCATGATGTATATACACGCAACCTGATCATCATTACCGTGCTGTTCGCCGGGCTGGCGCAGGCTTGGAACGTGCTGGGCGGCTATTGCGGACAGATCTCGCTGAGCCACGCGCTGTATTTCGGCGTGGGGGCCTATGTATCGACGCTGCTGCTGACGCGTGCCGGCCTGCCGCCGACTATCGGCATGTTCGCCGGCGGGGCGCTGGCCGGGCTGGTGGCGCTGCTGGTCGGCTGGCCGTGCTTCCGGCTGTCGGGGCACTACTACGCGATCGCGACCGTGGTCGTGGGCGAGATCGGCTACCTGCTGGCGTTGAACTGGGACTGGATCGGTGGGGCGACGGGTATCAACATCCCCTACCGGCGCGCTGTTGGCAATTCCTGGCTGTGGCTGCAATTCCGCATCGACAAGCTCCCGTACCACTATGCGGCGCTGGCGTTCGCGGCGGTGGCCTGGCTGGTGGCGTGGTGGATCGAAGGCTCGCGCTGGGGCTTTGTCTGGCGCGCGGTGAAGGACGATCCGGTGGCCGCACGCAGCCTGGCGGTGCGCATCTTCCCATCAAAGATGGCGGCGGCAGCGATCAGTGGCGCGCTGACTGGCATCGGCGGGGCGATCTATGCACAATACGTCGGCTATATCGACCCGGACAGCGTCCTGTATGGGCAGTTGTCGATACTGATCCCGCTGCCGGCGGTGCTGGGCGGCGTCGGCACGCTGTGGGGACCGCTGGTGGGCGCCGCGGTGCTGATCCCGCTGTCTGAGCTGACGCGATCCTATCTTGGTGGATCGGGGCGCGGCGTCGATCTGATGATCTATGGTGGCCTGATCGTGCTGGTCGCGCTGGCGCGGCCGCAGGGACTCGCCAGCCTGATCGGCGTGCGCGTGCGCGCCCCAGGGGACTTGAATCCGGAGCGGACGATGCCGCCGCTGCTTGAGGTGGATGGCGTCAGCAAGTCGTTCGGCGGCGTGGCCGCCAATGTCGATATCAGCTTCGATGTGAGGGAAGGCGAAATCCTTGGGCTGATCGGACCGAATGGCGCCGGCAAGACCTCGCTGTTCAACGCGATCTCGGGCGCGGTGGTGCCGGACGCAGGGGAAATCCGCCTCGCCGGGCGGCGGGTCTCGGGACTGCCGCCGGAACAATGTGCGTTGCTGGGGATCGCACGCACCTTCCAGGTCGTGCGCAGCTTCGATTCCATGACGGTGCTGGAAAATGTTATGGTGGGCGCCTACGCACGGCATTCGCGCACGCGCATGGCGATGCGACGCGCACTGGAGACGGCAACGTTCACTGGTCTCGCGGCGCGTGCCGATGTTCCGGCGCATGCGCTCACGCCGGCGGAGAAGCGGCGGCTCGAGGTGGCGCGTGCGTTGGCGACCGAGCCTCGGCTGCTGCTGCTGGACGAGATGCTGACCGGGCTGACGCCGGTCGAGGCTGCCGCGGGCGTGCAACTGATCCGCGACGTCCGCGCGCGCGGCATTACTGTGATGATGGTGGAGCACGTGATGGAGGTGCTGCTGCCGCTGATCGATCGCGCCGTGGTGCTGGATCTGGGACGCGTGCTGACGACCGGCTCGCCGGCCGAGGTGGTGCGCAATCCCGAGGTGATCCGCGCGTATCTGGGCGAGCGCTATGCTGCGGCTTGACGGTGTCTCGGCATCGTATCGCGGACTGCGGGCGCTGCAGGGCGTGTCGCTGGAGGTGGGGCGCGGCGAGAGTCGTCGCGGTGGTCGGCGCCAACGGGGCGGGCAAGACCACGCTGCTGAAATCGATCGCCGGGCTGGTGGCGACCGAGGGCAGCATCGAGTTCGAGGGCCGGTCGCTGCGCCGGCTGCCGGCGCACCGTATCACCCGGCTCGGCGTATCGATGGTGCCGGAAGGGCGGCGGCTGTTCCCGCGGCTGTCGGTCGCAGACAATCTCCGCCTGGGTGCGTATGCGAGGCGCGGGGTCGATCGGTTCAAGCCGCTGGAGCTGGTGTTCTCGCTATTCCCCCGGCTGCAGGAACGCCTTCCGCAGCGCGCCGAGACGCTCTCCGGCGGTGAGCAGCAGATGTTGGCGATTGGCCGGGCGCTGATGACACAGCCCCGGTTCCTGATGCTGGACGAGCCGAGCCAGGGTATCATGCCGCGGCTGGTGGACGACATCCTGGCAGCGGTGCAGCGCATCCGCGAACTCGGCGTAACGGTGCTGCTGGTGGAGCAGCGGCTGGTGGAGGCGCTGGCGATCGCCGACCGGGCCTATGTGCTGCAGACGGGGCGGATCGTGCTGTCGGGGCCTGCGGCGGAGATTGCGGGCGATGATGCGGTGCGGCGGGCTTACCTGGGGATCTAGCAATGCATGTGCTGATCATTGGCGGCGGGATTGGCGGACTGGCGACGGCGCTGTCGCTGCACCACGAGGGCATCGGCTGCACCGTTTTCGAACAGGTGCGCGAGTTGAGCGAACTGGGCGTCGGCATCAACACGTTGCCACATGCTATCAAGGAGCTGGCAGCGCTGGGATTGCTGCCGGCGCTGGATCGCGCCGGCATCCGCACGCGCGAGCTGATCTATGCCAATCGCTTCGGCCAGGTGGTCTGGCGCGAACTGCGCGGCACCGATGCGGGGTTCGATACACCGCAATTCTCGATCCATCGCGGCAAGCTGCACGGCGTCCTGCTTGCCGCGGTGCAGGAGCAGCTCGGCGCGAGTGCAGTCCGCACCGGCTGCCGGCTGGTTTCGTTCAGCGAGCGCGGCGATCGCGTCGTGGCGCGGTTCGCGCAGCGTGATGGCAGCGACAACTTCGAAGCCGAAGGCGATGTGCTGGTGGGCGGCGATGGGATCCATTCAAGCGTGCGGACGGCATTCTATCCAGACGAGGGTCCGCCGGTGTGGAATGGCATGATGCTGTGGCGGGGTGCGGCCGATTGGCCGGTGTATGTCGACGGCCGCACGATGGTGATCGCCGGAGGCATGGGGCAGAAGTTCGTGTTCTATCCGATCCATGCCGACCCAACCGCGCCTGAGCCGCCGTCTGACGAACTGGGCGGTGATGGCGCGCATCAGCGACGGAACTGGCCTGCCACCACGGCGCGAAGACTGGAACCGTCCTGGCCAATGGGACGACGTGAAGCCGTTCGTACGCGATCGGTTCCGCCTTGAGTTCGTCGATCCGCTGGCACTGATCAGTGCATCGGGCATATTCTACGAATATCCGATGTGCGATCGGGATCCGCTGCCGCGCTGGTCGTTCGGCCGCGCGACGCTGCTGGGCGATGCGGCGCATCCGATGTATCCGGTGGGCTCCAACGGCGCCAGCCAGGCGGTGCTCGATGCGCGCGCGCTGGCCCGGCATCTGCGCGGCGGCGACGTGGTCGCGGCCCTGGCGCGATACGATGCGGAACGCCGACCAATGACGGCGGAGATCGTGCTGAACAACCGTAAGGGCGGGCCGGAGCGTGTGATCGATGTGCTGGAGGAGCGTGCACCCGACCGGCTTTGCCGACATCGATAGCGTGGCATCGTATGCCGAACGCGAGGCCATCGTGCGCGGCTACGCCTCAATGTCAGGCTTTGCCCGCGAGCAGGTGAACGTATCACGCTGATTTTACTCGGGCGCAGCCTAACCGGGCGGCGGCAGGAAATTCACTTCGTGCAGGCCGGCGAGACGCACCACCTCGGCCGGATCAGGCACGTTGTCGATCGCCTGGAACAGGTCCCACAACCTGCGCGTCGGCGCGACCCAAAATACACAGGTGATGTTGGCCTGCGAGTGGTTGAACAGCCCGTGCGGCATGCCGCGCGGCAGCCGGATCAGGTCGCCGCCCGACGCGTTCGCCGACTGCCCATCGAGCACCAAGTCGAAGCGACCGTCCAGCACGTAGATGAATTCGTCCTGTGTTGGATGGACGTGCGGCGGCACGAAAGTGCCGGGCGGCAGGAGTGCGTGCCAGGAGAAGCTGCTCTCTGTTACCTGCAGCGGCGTGTAGGTCTGGCCCAAAACATGCCAGACCTTACCGTCCACGCTGTTGCCTTTCTGGGTGACGCCGGCGGTCATCGGAGAGGGAAAGGCCATGGTTTGCTCCTGGCTTGCGTGCGATCCGATTGGGATTGAGAATCGCTAGCGCAGATCCTGGGAGACACCAAGCAATGACCACCCCATTGGGCCGCCGGGCGCTGGCCGGTGTCGCTGCGCTGCTGCCGGGCGTCGGTTTGATCGGCAGCGCGCAGGCACAGACGGCCAGCGAGAGCACGTTCGACCGCATCCGCCGCACCAAGACGCTGCGGATCGCGGCACTCCCAGGCGAGCTGCCGTATTTCCAGAAGGACCTGGCCACCGGGGAGTGGAGCGGTGCATGCATCGACATGGCGAAGGACATCGCCAAGGTGTTCGACGCGCAGCTTGGGTATGTGGAATCGACCTATGGCAATTCCGTACTCGACCTGCAGTCCAACAAGGTGGACCTGGCTTTCGCCCTGAACCCGACGCCGCAACGCGCGCTGTCGATCGGCTTCACCCATCCGATGATCGTGCATCCGTTCGGCTGCGTGGCGCGCAAGGGGTTGGATCCGAACACCTGGGACGATCTCAACAAACCGGATGTGCGGGTGGTCTACGATATCGGTTCGCTGCACGAGACTGCGGCGAAGCGCTATTGCCCGAAGGCGCAGCTCACCGGCTACAAGACGCGCGATGATTGTACGCTGGCGCTGCAATCCGGCCGCGCCGACGCGCATATCCTGGCGGCGATCCTGGGGCTCTCGGCGATCGGGCGAAATCCGTCGCTTGGCAGCTATCATCTGCTGACCAATCCGACGGTCGCTCTGCCGAGTTGTCTCGGCATCCAGCGCGAACCGGATCCAAGGTTCGCCGACGTGGTGAACGCGTGGATCGACTTTAACCGCGGCACCGGACAAATTCGCGAATGGCTCCTGGACGGACTGAGCAAGTTCGGAGTGAAGCGGGATCAGGTTCCGGCGACCTTGAGCTTCTGAGTTGTTCTATCAGTGGGACTTCGCCTTTCTGCTGCGCTACACGCCGCTGTTCTGGAAGGGTGTGCTGGTCACGCTGGCCTACACGGCAGGCACCATTTTTCTGGGACTGATCATCGGGCTGCTGATCGGGCTGGGGCGACTGTCGCGTTCGAAGCTGCTGAACATCCCGCTGGTGGCCTTCATCGAGGCATTCCGCTGCACGCCACTCTTGGTGCAGATCGTATGGTTTTATTACGCACTGCCGGTGCTGCTGGGCATCCAGATCCCTGCCACCGCCGCGGCGGTGGCGGTGCTGTCGTGCTACACTGGCGCGTTCTACGCCGAGATCTTCCGCGGCGGCATTGTTTCTATTGAGCGCGGCCAGTGGGATGCGGCGCGCGCGCTCGGTCTGCGGCCATGGCCGATGATGCGCAAGGTGATCCTGCCGCAGGCGATCAAGCGGATGATCCCGCCATTCGTCAACCAGTCGATCACGCAGCTCAAGAACACCTCGCTGGTATCGACCATTGCCGTGCCCGACCTGCTGTATCAAGGCACGCTGATCACCGCCGATACCTACCGGCCGCTGGAGGTGTATACCGTCGTGGCGCTGATCTATTTCGCCATGCTGTTTCCCAGCACGATGCTGGCGCAAGCGTATGAACGGCACCTGGCGAAAGGGCGGTGACACAACACTGGTGCAGGAGGTGGAGACAATGGCAGACCCGCTCGTGCTTTACGAGGTCGACGACAAGGTTGGGATTATCACCCTCAATAGGCCGGAGAAGCTCAACGCGATCAGCCACGACCTGCAACATGCACTGACCGAGGCATTCGCGCGCGCCGATGCTGATCCTGCGACGAGTGTCGTGCTGTTGCGCGCCGAGGGCCGCAGCTTCTGCGCCGGCTATGATATCGGCAGCAGGACGTCCGACTCCGACGATTGGCGGAGCGATCCCGTGAAGGCGCATGCCCACCTGCAGCCGCAGCTCGAATTCGAGATGATCCCATGGCTCATGCGAAAGCCGGTGATCGCCTCGGTGCAGGGTCACGTCCTCGGCGGGGGCTGCGAGCTTGTCATGCTGTGCGACCTGACGATTGCTGCCGATAACGCGACGTTCGGGGAACCGGAGGTGCGATTCTCGTCGGTTGGTCCGGCGATCGTGATGCCGATGATCATCGGCTACAAGAAGGCGCGCGAACTGCTGTATTTCGGCGATCAGATCGACGCGCGAACCGCGCTGGAGCTCGGCATGATCAACCGCATCGTGCCGCTGGCCGAGCTGCGCCAGGCGAGCCTGAGCAATGCCAAGCGTCTGTCGTTGATCTCGCCGGAGGCACTGTATGCGACGAAGCGGGCCGTGAACCGGGTGGCGGATGCGGGCGGGTTCCGTACCGCGCTCTATGCCGGGCTTGATGTCGTCGGCCCGCTTTACGCCACCACAACCGAACACGGCGCGCGGTTTCGCGAGATCGCGCGGACCGAAGGCGTGCCGGCCGCTGTCAGGTGGCGTTCAGCGCAGTTCCAGTAATGATTTGACTACTGCTTTCTCGGCAACAATTGCTCGGCCAGGGTGGCCCAGTAGGACGCGCCGACCGGCAGGATCTCGTCATTGAAGTCGTAGCGCGGGTGATGGACCATGGCATCGTCGTTGCCGCGGCCGCCACCCAACATGATGTAGCTGCCTTGTTTGGCATTCAGCATGAATGAGAAGTCCTCGCCGCCCATCGTTGGCTTCCGCATGTGCACCACGCGTGCCTCACCGGCCACTGCGGTCGCGGCGCGGCGGGTGAGTGTGGTCGCATCCGGGTCGTTCACAGTGGCCGGATAGTCGCGGCTGAACTCCACATCGGCGTGGGCGCCAAAGCTTTCGGCGATGCCGGAGGCGAGACGGCGCACGCCGTCCTCCAACTGGTCGCCTACCCGTGCATCGAACCAGCGCGCAGTTCCGAGCATGCGCACCGTCTCCGGGATCACGTTGTAGGTCTGACCACCGTTGATGTGGCCGATGGTAACGACACCGCCCTCGACCGGTTCGATGCTGCGCGCCACGATGGTTTGCAGCGCGGTGACGATGTGCGCGGCGATCACGATAGGGTCGTTACCGAAGTGCGGCTGTGCCCCGTGCGTGCCCTTGCCGGTAATGGCGATCTCGATGTTGGCGACCGCTGCCATGATCGGTCCCTCGCGCCAGGCGAAGGTGCCGGCCGGCATCTGTGGCCAGTTGTGCATCCCGAACACCATGTCCATCTTGCAGCGTTCAAATAGGCCCTCTTTCACCATGATGTCGCCACCGGCCAGGTTCTCTTCCGCCGGCTGGAAGATCACATAGACGGTGCCGTCGAAGTTGCGCGTTTCCGTCAGGTATTTCGCCGCGCCCAGTAGCATGCTGGTGTGGCCGTCGTGACCGCAGGCGTGCATCACGCCGTGGCTCTGCGAGGCATACGGCGCGCCCGTCTCCTCCACGATCGGCAGGGCATCCATGTCGGCGCGCAGTCCGATCGCGCGATCCGATGTGCCGCCGCCACGGATCACGCCGACCACGCCGGTGCGAGCCATCCCGGTGATGATCTCGTCCACGCCGAACTCCTTCAGCTTGGCCTGTACCACGCCACTGGTGCGGCTCTCCTGCAACGCCAGCTCGGGATGCGCATGCAGGTCCTGGCGCCACTCGGCCATCTCGCGGTGGAATTCGGCGATGCGGTTGATGATCGGCATGGCGGGTCAGCTCCTTCTGGTGAACGTGTGCGCAAGGCCCTCGTGCAGCGGCATCGGCGTGAAGCCCAGCGCATCGATCATTGGATGCACATCGAAGCTCTTGTCTTCGAGTAAGCGGCGTATCTCGGCGGGTTCGATCCTTGGCAGTCCCGGAACGTAGCGCAGAATGCCGGCGAGCGCCATCAGCGGACCGGCCGGCAGCGTGACGATGCGCGGCTGACGCTGGGCGCTGGCGTGTGCAATAGCCCGCACGAAGTCAGCATATGGCAGAGGCTTTGGGCCGGCAATCACCAGCGTGTGCGGCCCCTGCCAGGCACGACCGAACGCTGCGCGGATCGCACCGGTGACATCGTCCTGGTTTATCGGCTGGACTAACGCACTGCCACCACCGGGAAGCGGCACGAATGGTAAGTACCGCAGCAGCGTGGCAAGGCGCCGCACGTTGTCCTCGCCCTGGGCGCCGTAGATCATCGTCGGGTGCAGCATCACGCCCGACCGCCCCGACGCGAGGAAAGCGGCCTCGCCCGCCAGGACGCCGTTAGCATGGGCGTCCGGCCAACGTGTGAACTTGCGCGTGCTGCCAAGGAAGACGAAACGAGCATCCGGCCGCACGACCGCGAGCACCGCGGCAGTGTGGCGGGCGTGCGCGCAACAGACGATGTGGGTGGCGTCGCGCAGCGCATCGCCCATCCGCTCGGTATCGGCCAGGTCGGCAATACGTGCGGGCTCTGGAATGCCGGCCGCCCTCCACTTCGCGGCATTGCGCACCACCGGGACAAAATCGATATCGTCCCCGAGCAGCGACCGGCACAAGACTGTGCCGCTGCGTCCGGAGGCGCCGATGATGTGGACCCGAGCTGCCATGCTGTTACGCTTAGACCTTTATTGCGCTAACTGTGCAGCCCGGTAAGTGTCTTAATCTGACGTTTGAGGCGTTATTGACCTGATCTGACGTTTCTGCCTCGGACGGTCACGGGCTGGCATGACGATTTATCGGAGGGCTGCATGGCGCGCGTACCCTATCTAGACCTATCCGATCTCTCACCGGACTACCGGGACTTGCTGAAGCGCCGGATCAATCTATTCCAGGCCCTGGTCAATTCGCCCAATGCGGCGCGGGCGTTCGGTGGGCTGGGGCAGTTCATCCGATTCGGCAGCAAGCTCGATCCGCGCCTGCGCGAACTGGCCATCCTGCAGGTGGGCTGGCTCGCGCGCTCGCCCTATGAGTGGTCGCATCACGTGAAGATCGGCCATGATTTCGGCGTAAGTGACGAGGACATCCGCGCGCTGATCGACGATACCGCGGGCAAGCCGACGCGGCTTGGTGATCTGGAGAAGGCGGTGCTGCGGGCGGCACGCGAAATGACGAATGATGGGGCAATGGCGGAGCCCACTTTTGCTGCGCTGCAGCAGACGCTGGGCAATGAACTCGTCGTTGACCTGACCATTGTCGTCGCGTTCTACAACGCAGTGGTTCGCGTGCTGGCGACGCTGCAGATCGACGTGGAGGATGACTATATGCCCTATCTGCGTCAGTTCCCGCTGCCCGCCTGACAGGAGGTCCCGCTCGTGAAGATTGGTGTTCCCAAGGAGGTCAAGACGAACGAGTATCGCGTCGGGCTGACACCGGCGGGAGTGCGCGAGCTCGCGCTGCACGGACATTCCGTGCTGGTCGAGCACAACGCCGCCGCCGGTATCGGGATTGCGGACGATGCCTATCGCGCGGTCGGCGCGACTGTGATGGACAGTGCGGCCGAGGTATTCGCGGCTGCGGATCTGATCGTGAAGGTGAAGGAGCCACAGCCGGCGGAAATCGCCATGCTGCGTCAGGGCCAGGTGCTGTTCACCTACCTGCACCTTGCCGCCGACCGGGCGCAGACCGTCGGGCTGATGCACACCGGCGTCACCTGCATCGCCTATGAGACGGTCACAGACCGGACCGGTGCGCTGCCGCTGCTAGCCCCAATGAGCGAGGTTGCGGGGCGGATGGCGGTGCAGGTTGGCGCGCATTGCCTGGAGAAGGAGCAGGGCGGCGCCGGCGTGCTGCTGGGCGGTGTGCCGGGCGTGGCACCGGCCAAGGTGGTGGTGCTGGGCGGCGGCGTGTCGGGAACCAACGCGGCGCGTATGGCGGTCGGGCTGGAGGCGTCGGTTACCATCATCGACAAATCGCTGCCGCGGCTGAAGGAGCTCGATCTGCAATTCGGGCCACGGGCAACGACGCTGTTTGCAACCGCCGAGACAATCGAGCACCAGGTCCTGGCGGCCGATCTGGTGATCGGCGCCGTGCTGGTACCGGGCGCGGCGGCGCCAAAGCTGGTTTCGCGCGACATAGTGCGGCAGATGCGGCCCGGCGGGGTGCTGGTGGACATTGCCATCGACCAGGGCGGCTGTTTCGAGACCAGCCGTCCGACAACGCATTCGGCACCGACCTACGTGGCAGAAGGCGCGGTGCACTACTGCGTAACCAACATGCCCGGAGCGGTCGCCCGCACGTCGACCTTCGCGCTGACCAATGCAACGCTGCCGTTCGTCATTGCGCTGGCGGAGAAAGGCTGGCGGAAGGCGCTGGCCGAGGACCCGCACCTGCTGAACGGGCTGAATGTGCATGCGGGCAAGGTCACCTATCAGGCCGTGGCGCAGGATCTCGACCTGCCCTATGCGCCAGCGGAAACTCTGTTGGCCGCGTAGAGCCGGGTGAGCGCGGAAGGATGCACCCAGCCTGTTCTAGCCGGTCGGCTTTTGGCGTGTTTCGGATCTCCGGCGATTCCGCCTTCGGCCATTACGCTCTAAAAGCCATGTCGCAGCGCAGTCCTGCAATGCAGTTCGAGTGCACTGGGAGGTCCATCGTGCGTCTGTCCCTGTGGATGCTCCTGGCATTTGCCCTGGCCCTGCCCCTGGGCACCCCCGCGTGGGCTCGGGTCATGGAAAGCAGTGATGCCGCTATCGTGCGGCAAGCCAGTCCTGCGGTAGTGAACATCTCCGAATGGAAAGTACATACCGCCACGCAGCCCAACCAATCGCCCCGGCGCGTGAAGGTCTATGCATCGGGCTTCATCATTGATCCTTCGGGCCTGATCGTGACGAACAAGCATGTTGTTGATGGAGCGATCGAAACGCATGTGATCTTCAGCAACGGTGAGCGCGCGCCTGCGCGCCTGCTTGCGGCCGCGGCGATGCTGGACGTGGCAGTGATAAAGGTTGATGTCGGCCATCCGCTCCCGGCATTGAAGTGGGGCAACAGCGATGCATTGCAGGTCGGTGATCCGGTGCTGACCATTGGCAATCCGCTCGGTCTCGGCAT
Source organism: uncultured Alphaproteobacteria bacterium (assembly GCA_963758595.1). Classification (GTDB taxonomy): domain Bacteria; phylum Pseudomonadota; class Alphaproteobacteria; order Acetobacterales; family Acetobacteraceae; genus JAMXLO01. The sequence goes on along the minus strand of CAVWWB010000008.1, from coordinate 521,853 downwards.
GTCGGTTTCCGCCGGGATCGTCAGCGCACTGAACCGCAATCTGCACGACACTCCATTCGACAGCTACATCCAGACCGACGCAGCAATCAATTACGGCAATTCCGGCGGGCCGCTGATCGACAGCAATGGCGAGGCCGTGGGGATCGACACCGCGCTTTACAATCCGCAGGCGACGGGCGGGTCCATCGGCATCGGCTTCGCCATTCCGTCCAACATTGCCTCCTTCGCCGTTCGGTTCCTGCTCGATCCCAACCATCCAAAGCCCGGATGGATAGGTGTCACCCTACAGGACATGAACGACAGACTGGCCGATGCGATGGGAGTACCACGAGCGACCGGCGCGATCGTCTCGGCGGTCGATCCGTCGGGACCTGGCAGCCGGGCATCGCTGCGCCCGGCCGATGTGCTGGAAACCATCGATGGGGTGCAGCAGAGCGATTCCCGCGCGTTCATGCGCTCGATCGTCAAATTGCCGGTGGGCACAACAGTACATCTCACGGGCTGGCGCGAGGGCAAGCCGATTGACACCACGGTAGCCGTCGCGGCTTGGCCCAACTATCAGCCTGCTCAGGGAGTTATGCAGGCGCAGTCCGCGCAGATGATGATCGAAAAGGCGCCGGATCCAGGTATGCGGCTTGCGAGCATCACGGACCAGGCTCGCAAGCAGTACGGACTGGATCCGGCGCTGACCGGCGCTCTGGTATCGGCGGTCGAGCAGGATTGCGAGGCGCGCGAGCTTGGCATCGTGCCGGGCGATGTCATTGTCAATGTGCAGGGCCAACCCGTCGCCTCGCCGGACGATGTGCGGCACGCCATTCAGAGGGCTCATCAGCAACGCCGCAGCTATCTGGCCATGCTGATACAGGGAAAGGACGGACTCCGGTGGGTTTCGCTGTCGATCAGCAGCGCCGGGTCATAGCCGCGCGGCGATCTGCGTCGACTGACCGTAGGTCTGATATCTCTCGTGCGCCGCGCGCATCTCCTCCGCCGTTAACAGGCGCACGGAACCCGCGGAACGTGCCAGCAGATATTGGCGACACAGCGTCTCCAGCACTGTCGCGGCAACCAGCCCCTGGTCCGCTGTCGGTGCGTGCACGATCATCCCGTGATTGGCGAGCAGGCAGGCACTGCGTCCGTCCAGTGCCACGACCGCAAGCCGCGCCAGTTCCGGCGTGCCGAAGGTAGCATAGGGCGCGCACCGCACGTCATCGCCGCCGAAATTCGCAATCATATAGTGAAACGCCGGCAGGCTTTCGTTCAGGCAGGCCAGGGCGGTGCAGGCATCAGCATGGGTATGCACAATGCACCTGGCTGCGGGATAGGCCAGATAGATCGCCGCGTGCATGGCCCATTCGCTCGAGGGTGCAGTGCTGCCTTGCACCGCACCATGCAGCGTCATGGTCACAAGCGAGTCCGGCGCCAGCGTTTCCGCCGAACAGCCCGACGGTGTGATGATCATGCCGTCGTTGGTGCGGTGGCTGACGTTCCCGGAACTGCCGGCGATCAGGGCTCGACGGCTTATCTCGCGATACACTGCGACGATCTGTTGACGCAGTTCGCGCCCACCGTCGTGGCCGCCCTTGGAGAGAGGGACGGACGGCGACACGGCGGCCATCACATCAGGAACACGCCCTTGCCGTCCGACTGCTTGTCGAACAATCTGTAGGCTTCCTCGGCCTGTTCCAGCTTCCAGCGGTGGGTGAATAGTGCATCGACGTCGATCTTGCGCTCGACGCAGAACGTTGCGCACTCGGCCTGGATGATGTTGGAGAAGGTCCACGACCCGATCAGCGTCAATTGTCGGCGCAGCAGCATCGGGCTGACCTCGATGTGCACGTCGCCACCTTCGCCCACGAAGCACATCGTGCCCCACACCTTGGTGCTGCGGATCGCATTCGCACGCGCGTCGGGGTTGCTGGACGTATCCAGCGTGCAGTCGGCATAGCGACCATGCGTCAGGTCCTTGATCGCCGCCATCGGGTCGTTGGATCCTGGGTCCACCACCTCGTCCGCACCGAACTCCTTCGCCCGTTGCAGACGTTGCGGGTTGACGTCGAGCGCAATGACGCGCGCGCCCATTGCCTTGGCGAATTGCGTGCCGGCCAGGCCCACCGGCCCCTGGCCGAAGATGGCGAGGGTGTCGTTGCCGGACAGACGCATGCGCCGCAACGCGCTGTATGCCGTGCCTGAACCGCAGGCGATGGCCGCACCGGCCGAGAAGGAGAGCTCGTCGGGCAACGGCACCATGGTGTTGGCCGGAACGCACAGATATCTGGCGTGGCCACCATGCGAATTGCTGCCATACACCTTCACCGGCACCTCCTGGCAGAGCTGCTGCCAACCGGAGCGGCAGTGATTGCATTGGGTGCAGCCCTGGTAGTGGTGCACCATGACGCGCTCGCCGACCCGGGCCTCGTCGGGCGCTACGCCTGAACCGATCGCGGCGATCACGCCGCAAGGTTCATGGCCGGCGATCACCGGATTTGGGTTCTGCGGAAATCCAGTCGCCTGACGGGTCTGGCCCTTGGGACGGCGATACTGGTGCAGGTCGCTGCCGCACATGCCGGAGGCCTTCATCTCTACGACGACTTCGTGCGGCCCTGGCGTGGGATCGGGGAAGTCCATCAGCTCCAGCTCACGTCCGCCGGTGAACACCACTCCACGCATTGCATCCCTCCTGTTGTCGATTTTGCCGCAGGTTAGAGTGCGACAGCGACGGTGGCGAATCAGGCTGGCGGTAAGCTGTTCCCGCGCCAGCTCCGATCAACGGCCCGCAACCACGGCTGTCTGAGAGGGATGTTGTCCGGGACGCTGCCGGAATATCAACAGCACCAGGATCATGAAGGCGGCGATCACCGCCGAAGCAAGTGGCCGGCTGAGCGCCAGTCCACCGTCACTGACGGGTTTGTCGAGGAAATCACCGATAGTAGCGCCAAGTGGCCGGGTCAGGATGAACGCGGCCCAGAACAGCGCAACGCGTGATACTCTTGTCCGAAAGTAGAATCCAGCGATCACCGCGAGTCCGGCACCGAATACAAGTGCTCCGCCTTCGTAACCAAGGCCGCCGGTGTCGGCCAGCCAATCGCCGAGAGCTGTCCCAAGCGTCTGCGACAAGGTGATTGCCACCCAATAGAACGCTTCCACCTTGGGCCTTGCGACCGTATTAACCGCGATCGTGCCTTCCGACCAGTACCAAAGCCCGAGCGCTGCCATCAGAAGAATGAACAACAGCGTCGAGCCACCGGTGTAACCGATGCCAAGCGAGCGGTCGGCGAAATCCGCCATGGCCGTGCCGAAGGTGGTAGAGGCGACAATGGTCGCCCAGTACAGCGAAGCATGGAACACACGTGCACGGATTTGCGCGGCAACCAGACCGATGAGCGCGACGAGGAACAAGCCGACACCGGCGAGATAGCCCCAATTGAGCGTCATGGTGACCGTATCACCGCCGGTCTCACCGAGCGTCGTCGCAGCAATCTTCAGGACCCAGAACAACAAGGTCACTTCGGGAACCTTGCTCAAGCATGCTTCGCGCGGCCGATCTTTCATTTCAGTCCGTTGATTTAGAAGAAAAATGGATTGAGGCGGTGCTCTCACGGTTGAGCTGCGGTTGCCAGGTAAAGGTGGTTGCCGTGCTGCTGCTGTCAATCTGCATCCTGCGTTGCCTCGGCATCGGCGTGGCCGATTTGCTTTCCGCCCCTGATTTCGGGGTGCTCCGGTTCAGATGCTTGATCCGGATGCCCGCACTCGGCAGCATCGGCGAATTGGTGCGTCTGCTGGAAGGGAACAAGCAATGAGTGCCGACCAACGCCTGGCCGACCTTGGGCTCACCTTGCCATCGCCGACGAAGCCGATCGGCAATTATGTGCCGTTCCGGCTTGCCGGCAACCTGCTGTTCCTGTCCGGCGTAGGCCCGCGCCGGTCTGACGAGACGATGATCACCGGCAAGATCGGCGGTGATCTGACGCTGGAGCAGGGGTATGAGGCGGCCAAGCTGTGCGGGCTGAACCTGCTGGTCAACATGATCGCCGCTGTCGGCACGCTGGAACGTGTGGATACGGTGCTCAAGGTGCTTGGCATGGTGAACGCGGTGCCCGACTTCGGCCAGCAGCCGGAAGTGATCAACGGCTGCACCGACCTATTCGTGCAGGTGCTGGGCGAAGGCGGACGACCGGCGCGTTCGGCAGTGGGTATGGGCAGCCTGCCGCGCGGTATCGCCGTGGAGGTGGAGGCGATCGTGCTGGTGAAGGGGACTTAATTGCATCTTCACACATGACGAGCGCAGGCCTGCGGCAGTGCCGCCAAGCTGAACGAGGGGCGAGCCTCGGCAATCCCGCCTGGAGTTTCGCGTAAGAGCACTTAACCGATCGTTCAGTGCGTGAGATGCAATCTATGCCCTAGCCATCAAATGGATGACTGGGCGGTATGGCCTTGCTGCAACTCCTTCGCGAAGCTGATCTTATCGTTGTTGGTGCAGGGCTCTACGGGCTGACGATTGCCGAACGGGCGGCGAACGAAGCTGGCCTCCGCGTAGTGATTATCGAGCGGCGCGATCATCCAGGCGGCAATGCCTGGAGCGAGATTGATCCCGACACTGGAATTGAGGTGCATCGCTACGGGTCTCACCTGTTCCACTGCAGCGATGACAAGATCTGGAACTACATCACCCGCTTCAGCCGGTTCACCGGTTATCGTCATCATGTGATGATTACCGCGCAGGGCCGGGTGTACCCAATGCCGATCAATCTGGCCACGATCTGCAGCTTTTTCGGCCGCCCGTTCACACCGGACGTGGCGCAAGAATTGATACGTCAGCAAGCGGGCGAGCTCGCGGGAAGAACGGCGATCAATCTCGAGGAGCACGCCATCGGCCAGGTTGGCCGGCCGCTATATGAGGCCTTCATACGCGGTTACACGGCCAAGCAGTGGCAGACGGATCCGCGCGATCTGCCCGCTGAGATCATCAAGCGGCTGCCGGTCAGATACAACTTCAACGCCCGCTATTTCGACGACACCCATGAGGGATTGCCGGAGGCGGGCTACGCCGCCTTGATCCGGGCGATGTTGGACCATCCGCGCATCGCTCTGGTAACCGGCGTTGACTTCCTCGATGTCAGAGCCGAGTTGCCATTCGGTAAGCCACTCGTCTACTCGGGTGCGATTGATCGCTACTTCGGCTATTCCGACGGGCGTCTTCAGTGGCGAACGCTGGATTTCGAACGGCTGGTGTTCGAGACGCCTGATCATCAGGGTTGTGCGGTGATGAACTATGGCGATGAGGATGTACGCTACACCCGCGTACACGAATTTCGTCACCTGCATCCGGAACGCCGGTACGGCAACCGCACTGTGGTGTTCCGCGAGGTACAGCCGTTGGGCCGGCAAGGCTGATGAGCCTTACTACCCTGTAGCTACCCCGGCCGATCGCGCGATGTTCGCCTGCTACCGTGCGCGTGCTGAACAGGAAGAGGCAGTGATCTTCGGTGGTCGATTGGGGTCCTACCAGTACCTCGATATGCATCAGGCGATCGGCGCGGGCTTGCAACGTGGCGCAAGCAGCTTGCACCGCAGTTTCGCAGCCGGCTGCTCCTGGCATCATCCGGCGATGAGCAGGCGACGATCGCGGCAGCCTAAATTGTAAGGTAATGAAATGACAGGTTCGATCAATGAGCCGCTTGAAGTGCTTGCGGCAGTCGCGGCTCTCCTGCGGCGGTATCAGGGGTCTTATAACGTCCTGCATGCTGCCGAACTGGTCGCCTGCTTCAACTCAGCACTCTACTATCAAGAGCGGATGACGCGATGTGATACGGCGGAAGACGACCTGGATCTGCTCAGCCGCGCAACGCGCTGGCGCGCGACGGACGGCCTTGTGGTCGAATTCGGCGTAGCAAGTGGCCGGACGATAAACCACCTCGCAAGGCTGCTGCCCGGCGAGCAAGTTTTCGGCTTCGACTCGTTCGAAGGACTTCCCGAGGTGTGGCGCACGGGCTTTGGGCCCGGAACCTTCGCGCAGGAGCCTCCGGCCCTGCGCGAGAACGTCACCGTGATCAAAGGGCGATTCGAAGATACACTTCCGCGGTTTGTCGCAGCCCTGCAAGGCCCAGTTTCCCTGATACACGTTGATTGCGACCTCTACAGCTCCACGCGGGTTGCGTTCTCCTCGCTGGCGGAATGCATCGTCAAGGGAACCGTGATCGTGTTTGACGAATACTTCAATTACCCGAGCTGGCGGCAACACGAGTACAGAGCATTCCAGGAATTCGTCACACGGCACCAGAGGACCTACGAGTACATGGGATTTGTGCCTAAGCATCAGCAAGTCTGCGTACGTATGCTCGATTAGCAGGACCGACTGCCTGCCCATCGAAATGACTGACTTGGTATGTACTACATCTGGAACTGGCAAAACCTTCTGGACATTGGTGCCACCGACTTCGGCTGAGTGCTGACAATGCGAGCCTTTCAAGGTGGCAAGAGGAGAGTGAGCGCTGATGCATGATCTGGTGATCGCCCGCTACAACGAACCTCTTGAATGGATAGTGCTGGTACCGCAAGGCTTCCGCATCCATGTTTACAATAAAGGAGCGCCGATTAACTCAGGACCGGTGCGCGCACGAGTGGAGAGGATCACCGACTGCCGGAATGAAGGCCGGGAGTCGGAGACTTACCTGACCCATCTAATCGAGCATGGAGCAGGTGCAGGCGAATTCACTGTCTTCTGCCAGGGCGACCCGTTTGAGCACAGCCCGGATTTCCTCGATCTTCTCGAGACAACCAGCGAATGGCAAGACATCCAGCCGCTGTCGTGGTGCTGGAAGGAGGGAGAGAACATTCCCACCGCCGGCGCTGCGGGTCACTGGGGCTGGGAATGCCGTAGGGGGCCTTCGGATTCGGCGGGAGCTGTTTTCAATGGCGACTTGGAATCCGGTTCAGTTCATTGACGTCGGCGCGGCCCGGACGGGGTACGCCTACCGCACCCTGCACAGTGTCCCGGAGGGGACGAACCTCGCCGGACACTTTTTCCGGATTTGCGGGCTGCCGGATCTGGCCGCGCAGGCCGAACGCCATCTGGTTGGCTGCTTCTCCTATGGGGCAATTTTTGCAGTGCGCAACCAGCTGATCGCTGATCTACCGCTCAGAGCGCTGCAGCGGATGCGGCACGCAGCACTCGGCCCGGCATGCTATGGCTATGTGATCGAACGCATTTGGCTCCACCTCTTCGGCGAGCCATTTCTCTTACCGGCATCGGCCGCCTGCCCAGCCGTCTGCCTCTGACGATCTACTGTTGCTTGTAATAGCGCATCTCTCGTTCGCTCGACCGTCGCTGAAGTCACGGCGCAGAAGAAATTTGGTCACGACCGCATTCTGCCCACGGAAGTAATGCCTCGGCAGGCTCGGCCATGTCGGGAGATGGCATCGCACGTCCGCAGATCAGCTGGCTTGTCTCGCATGACCTCGATAGCCTGCCTGAACATCTCGTCCGATCTGGCAATCAAGTAGAGCGGCGCAATATTCGATGCGTACTGGAAGTGGCCTTGCCGATAGCTATGTTCGATCTCTCGACCCAGCCGATGCAGGATGCCAACCAGCGAACCGCCAAACAGCGAGGTCATGTGCGCATTGCCGCCCTGCACCGTCAAATGAAAATAGGTGTTGGCATACAGCATCAGTTTGAGCTCATTATAGCTCTTCTCATGCGCCATCACGCTGACGAAGTCCTCGAACAGCAGCACGGAACGATAGCGGGTGAGCACCGCCATATCCTCCAGCCGCTGATCTGGCTGATGGTCCCGCGAATAGCCCCGCTGTTCTAGCTTAATCCCCGGCCGCGTGTAGACGATGGTGAACCGATCCTGCAGCCGCTCGAAAATCACTTCGAGCATTGCCGGAGAGAAGAAGTTCACCGGCCCTAAGCCCCATTCATCGGTGAATTTGTTATGGACAACCAGCAGAGGCTTGTCCGCGACAAACACGGAATTTCGATAGCGGCTACGGTAGTCGGGGAACATCTCGAAGGCCGTGCGGGTCGAGAGATGATCATTACGCGTTGGCCAGTAGTCTGGCTCTGCCTGCGGCGGGGACATGCGCGCGGGGTTCCGACTTCTCCTCTACCTGAGCATCGCCGAGAAAGAAGTAGAATGGACGCATGCCAGCATAGGTGCGAACCCGCCGCCCATCCATGAGCCCGGCCATATGGAGCCAATAGATGAACGGCAGAAAGGAATTCAGCTCCGCGCCGAACTCACCAGAGAATTCGAGCTGTTCGGGCAGCTCAGCGCGCAGCGGGAAGGGAGCGGTCACACCGCTTGCGCCTCGCGGCGCTCCTCCGCTCCATTGTCATCGAGCTGGGTCACCCCTGAGGCCTCGGTCGGCCACCTCTCGATAATTTCTGCGTGGCGCTTCACTAACCCAACCGGCCTTGGGGCTATCCCACCCAACACCTGACAGCGCCCCACTCGCTGAAATTCGTCTTCCAGCAGCCAGCCTTCCTGCATTGCGTCCTTCTGCTGATAGGTGTTGCCGATCGGGCGAGTATGGATGGCAGCGATGGCGTCGATTATTGCGATCCCGGAAGGCGGCGCATCGATCATTTCCGGCCACAGAAGATCAAGGCCATATCCACTTACATTGAAGCAGAAGCTCGATGCGACACGACGCAAAGCGGCCTGCGCAAATACCGGTGCCATGATCTCCACAAACGTGGTAAAGCGCAGTAGGAACGCCGTGTCCCGTCGGGTAATCCAGTGATTGATGTAGCTGTCTGGGTGCAGCGAAGGCTGGGCTAAAGAAAGACCATACGTGGCGCAGAGGTCAAACAGGCGGTTTACATCCTGCCAAGCGATCATCAGGTCGTCGTCAGGGAACCATACGTAATCGTAACCCCAGACTGCCGTGTCCTCAGCGATAAACTTGCTCAGGCCCTGGAACTTACTGCCCTTGGCAAAAATGACCCGATCGAACGGCCCAGGTATATCGGCGGTATCGTCGCCGAACCAACTGATGCAGAGGTCCCAGTTGCGCCCGTCGGGCGGACAACCATCCAACCACAACGGATGCAGCGAACCCGGGCCCGCGCGGAGAACCACCAGGTTGCGACGGAACGGCGCGACGATGTCGTTGGGCACCACAGGTGGCGGCAGGTTGCGACGCAGCGTAAGGCGGCGACTTTGCCGATCAGGCAGGGATTCACCGAGCAATGTCGTACCGCTTTCCGGCACGGCAAATACATATCGACGCTCCGCTGCATGGTCCAACAGGTAAAGGCGGCCATCATCGAGGACCCAGCGCGTAAGGCCTGACCCCCAACCCGCACCAATCCGGCCGCTCGGCAACAGGAAGAGGTGGCGGTCAGGTTCTCCGTCGGCTTCAAGCAGCCAGACCTTGTCGGTCAGCATGGCCTGCTGATCCTGCGGCAAAGCTAGCCGGTCCGTGGGTGGCAGCACAGCGTATGTCATTGGCGCGCGCACCAGTCCCTCCAGGCGAAGCGCAGTGCCGCACCCAGGTTGCGGCCAAAGCGCGTTGCGTCGCACAGCGGACTCGCTTTCACCTTCGCGCGTAGGCCTGATCGCAGCGTTGCCAAGCTTTCGATATCGGACGCCTTCGCAACCGCGAGCTCGACATAAGTTCGGAGGTCGGGGGCTACCCAATCGGCAAGGCCTGCATTGCTCAGATGGCTCATTGAATGTCGAGAGGCGAAGATCTCGCCTGGCCGCGTCACGGTTGGCACACCCATCCAGAGCGCCTCACACGTCGTCAGCCCGCCGGAGTAGGGAAAGGGGTCGAGCACAATATCGATATCGTTATACTCGCGCATGAATTCCCGATGGCCCGAGCTGGCTCGCAACTCAACCCGTTCGATGGCAATGCCCTGTTTGGCGAATGCGGTCAGCACAGCTTCCGCCGTTGGCGGATCGGCGAACTGGTGCGTCTTCAGGACCAGCCGTGCATGGGGTAGGCGATGCAGGATATCGCACCAGGTGGCGATAACCTGCGGCGTCACCTTCGCCAGATTGTTGAAGCAGCCAAACGTCACATGGCCGCGGGACAACGCGGGTAGCGGCACAACGTCCGGCGCATAGGGCGGCGGGCTGTAGCACACATAACCGTCGGCCATCCGCAATGGCCGCTCCGAGTAGACATGGTCCAGCTCCGGCGGTGTCTCCCAACGGTCGGTGATGATCCAGTCCATTTCCGCCAGGCCGGAGCTATGGTTCTGCATGCCGACCCATTTGATCTGCACCGGAGCCAGCCGATAGGCGCAGGCCGGCATGCGCGCCATGTCGCCGTAGCCGCCAAGATCGATCAGTATGTCGATGCCGAGATCCCGCGCCTTCAGGGCAAGCGCCTTGTCATCGAGCTGATCGGTATCGTGCCACTCGCGCGCGATGGCGCGGAAACGACGCGCCATCCAATCCTGCGAGGCGTTCTGTGCGAGGCAAACGAGCTGGAAAGCACCGGGATCGAGCGTCTCGAACCCGGCGATGGTGAGCCAGCCGACCGGATGCGGCCTGAATGAACCAGAGAGCAGACCGATGACGAGTGGACGATCGGGCTCTGGCGTGTTGGCAAGCGGTGCCAAGGTCTGCCGCGGCAGCCGATCGGAGCAGTCCTTCAGCGCTGCCAGCAGTTCGGCCCCGGTGATGCCGTCCCGATAGGGCAGCGTGTTGCACAGGATACGTCGCGGCACCGCTCCGTCGGGGTCGAGCGCGATAGCCCGATTGGCCAGACTGACCGCCTCCTCCTGGAGGCCCAGGCACGTGCTGATATTGGCCAGATTGCACAGCTCGTTCACCTGCTCGCCGCTGCGCTCGAGCGAAATCAAAAGCTCTGCACGCGCCTCGGCGTGGCGCTGCAGGCGGTACAGCACCGCGGCGCGAGCGTTGCGAAGCTGATCATTGTCGGGATCGAGTTCAGAGGCGTGCCGCAACGCGGCCTCGGCTTCCTGCAGCCGGTTGGCGCGTGCAAGAGCATTGCCGAACAGCATGGCCGGAAGAGGCGCATCGGGAGCCAGTACCACCGCTGCCTCGAACGCATCGATTGCCTCGGGCAGCCGACCAAGCCGTTCCAGAAGGACGCCAAGCGCGGTTGGCAGTGCGTGATTTAGCGGGTCCGTGTCGCGTGCGACCTCAAACCAGGCCAGCAACGCCTCCTGCGAGCCGGCGGCGCATGCGGCATCAACGCGATGCAGGGCATATTGCAGGTTCTGTGGCGCAAGGCGCAGCGCCTCGGCGAACGCCGACTCCGCCAGTGACCTGTCATTATCCGCCAGCAGTGCGAGACCCAGCAGGTCCCAGGCCTCGGCCCGGTCCGGAGCGAGCACGCAACAGCGCAGCAGCAGATCGCGGGCTGAAGCGCCTGCACCGCGCATGATCAACAGGCCAGCCAGCCCAAGCAATGCGGATTGCCGGTGCGGATTGATTTCCAGCACCCTGTTGTAAGCCGCTTCAGCGTCATCGAACCGGTCCGCGGCGCGCAGGGCTTCTGCGCGCCGCAACGGCGGCTCGTCCCAGCCCGGCATGCGACGTTCCAGCTCCTCCATTCGGCGCAGCGCGTGCGCCATGTCGCCGGTCTTCTGCTCAGCCAGCGCAAGGTTCAACAAGGTTGTCGGAGCTGTGTCGCCCTGCTCCACGGCCAGCCGCAACGCGGTCAGCGCCTCGGCCGGATGGTCGTTGGCGAGCTGCACCATGCCGCGCGCCACGAGCATCGCCGTATCCGACTCGTCGGGCGACGCCACATCATCGAGCAACGCGAGCGCGCCAGCGGCATTGCCATGGCCAAGCAACTCGAGCGCGGCGTCAGCCGTCATCCAGCGCGCTCCAGCACGGCGAATATTCCGGCGACCGGTGCATTCGCCTCGTAGCGCAGTGTCTGTCGCTCCAGTGTTCGGACCGTGAACCCCGCTTCGAGAGCCACTCTCGTCACATAGTCCAGGGCGTGCGCATAGCGTGCCTGCCGATGCAAGGCCCACTCGCCATTGCCGTGGACCATGCCGTCCTTGTCGGGCAACAGCTCCTCGACCGAGCACAGAAACCAGCCCTTTGCGTCGAGCCGCTTGTATACACAGCGGAATATATCCCGCAGATCGCCGAAGTAGCACAATACATCGCCGGCCAGGATCAGCGGCCAGGAGGCGGTGTCCTCGGCCAGCATCTGCACGACGTCAGCCTCGCGCAGTTCGCTGTAGAGTTGCTTCGCGGCTGCCTGAGCCAACATTTGAGGCGAGACATCGACGCCGATGAACGGCCCGATCGGCAGCTCGGATAGCGCAACGGCGGCGAGGCCCGTGCCACAACCGAGATCGAGCGCCGGGCCGACGCGTGCGCCGGACTGGATGGCCGGATGCTGCAGCAGCGCCGAGTGGATCAGGCCGGGAACGCGATAGCCGAGTGAGATCAGATGCGCATCGAAGCGATCGGCATAGCCATCGAACACGGTCCGCACGTAGTCGACATGAGCGCGCCCGCCAGCCGGCAGCTTGCCCGATGCGGCCACCATATGTCGGACATAGGCATCGTCGGGACCGAACTTGAGCGCTTCGGCGTACGCATCCGCCGCTTCGACATGCCGACCGAGACTGGACAAGGCATGGCCTTTCAGGCCCAAGAGGCAGGCATCCGCGACACCGTCCGAACAGGCCTGCTCGGCCAACTGCACGGCGGCTTTGAAGTCGCGCTGGCTCACCGCGAGCAGGGTGGCGGCGTTGCGCAATGCGGCACTGCCAGGTGCGGCGACGATGCCGGCGGCGAGGGTCGCCGCTGCCGCATCGCCGTCGCCAGCCGCCTGTTGCGCGGCAGCCAACCCCTCCCGATAGGCCGGGTGGGCCGGGTTGGCGGCGACTGCCTCGGCCAGGCAGGCAATGGCATCGGCGGTACGGCCCAGTTCCAGCAGCAGGACGCCGAGCAGCGCTTTTGATGATGGGTCCTGACGATCGAGTATTACGGCCTCCGCCGCATCCGCGGCGGCACCGGCCTTATCACCAGTTTGCTGGCGCACTTCCGCGCGGCACTTGCGCAGTTCAGCGTGATCGGGTGTCGTCCGCGATCGCGGCATCCAGTTCCGACAGGGCAAGGTCCAGGCGCCCCTCGCGCATCGCGAGCCTGGCGGCCAGCAGCGGAAGAACCGGCGACGGCTGCGCGATGCGCCGCGCAGCGACGAGAAGCGGCCTTGCCGCCCCGGTACGCCCGGCATCGATCAAGCGAGCGATGCGTGCCGTCAGCGCGCTTGCGTCGACGGTTTCTTGTGGTTCCGGCATTGAGTGCTCCTTTTGAGCAAACCCGGTTGCCCTACCGAACGGCGCGCGACGTTGCTGCCGTCGAGGTTATTGCTGGCCGTCTGTGCTTGAGGGCAGATCAGACCTGGCCGGCGAGCCCGGCCGCCATGTTATCGTTGACCGTGATCAGGAAATCGAAGTCCGGTGAGTCGCGATCCATTTCGCGCTGCACTGCAAGCCCCACGGACACGATTCCTGCACGCAGCTCCACTGGCAATTCGTTCTGCGGATCGCGCATGAGATCTGCCACCGTCGTCCAAAGCCGGCGATTGTCGGCGATTGCGCGTACGCGCTGGAGTGGGTCGGCATCACGCGCGGTTTTCAGCGCACCGGTGGCACGGCGGAACACGTCGGCCTCCTGCTCGCGCTGGGTGCGATGTGTGGCCGCGGCCTGGTAGGCGCGGGTTGCCTGGTTCACGCTGGGCATGGCTGTAGCCGATCCCTCCGGGTTGAAGTGTGGTCTTGCGGCGGAGTGGCGACCGCCTGGCTGCGGCCAAGAACTGAGTCTTCGTGGCGAATGATCCGCCGCGCGAGCTTCAGCGCCTGGTAACAGTCATCGGCTTCCGCGGCAGTCAATGCGCGATCGAGAATTTCGCAAGCCAGATCCGACGTGGTCGCCTGCTTGAACGCAGCGACCAGATCGCGCGCCGCGATCAGTCCGCTGGCGCGCTCTTCCTCCGAGCCGATATAGGCCGTCTGGAGGGCGAAATAGATGCGCCTTGCCGGGCTGTCGGCTTCGTCTGGTGCCATGATCTGCTTGCCGAACAGGAAGCGGGCCCTGGCAGTAAGCTCAATGCGTGACTTGGTGCGGAAGCGAATGGGGGCGCCATTGATGATCATCATTTCGCCCTGGCGCAGTTCCAAGACAAGGTTCGACATGCGCCTCTTCCTGGTTGGTCGGTTCCCGCAATAAATGCTGCGGAACCCACGATGAATGCCGGCATGTCGCCGGCGGTTTTGATCGGCACCGAAGCCCGGCCGGGCACCTGTCCCGGCCGGGATTACGCTACGTGCGGTACTACTTGAACAGGCTCAGCAGGGTCTGTGGCGCCTGGTTCGCCAGCGATAGGGCCTGGGTGCCCAACTGCTGACGGATCTGCAGCGCCTGCAACTGCGCCGATTCCTGTGCCAAATTGGCATCGACCAGCGAGCCGAGGCCGCTGTTCAGTGCATTCATTTTGTCGTTATTGTAGCTGATCTGGTTATTGACGAAATTTACCTCTGAGCCAACCGTGTTCAGCGCTGTACCAACACTGTTCATCTGTGTGATGAACGTGCCGCCTTTCGTCAGAAGCGCCGCCACTGTCGACGCGCCACCGAGCACTGTGCCTGTAAAGGCGATCGCGTTATACATCGCCGAGCCGCTGTAGGTGGCGAGGCCGTAAGACGCACCAAACTCATTGCGGATGGTGGCGACGCGAGAGAAGGTGCCGGTTGATCCGGTGATATTCCCGATCAGCGTCTTGCCATTGTAGCCGGCGTCCATGACGAAGTTCTTCACACTGGCCGCCAGCGACTGGTACTGAGCCGTATACTGCGTGCGCTGGTTGCCGGTCACGTTGAATCCGACAGGCTCAGCAGCACGTCACGCATGCTGGCCATCGTGTTGGAGACGTTGGTGAGACCCGATTGCGTGGTGGAGAGCAGCCCCTGCACGTTGCCGAGCTGCTGGTTCGTGGTGGTGAGCGCACCAACCGTGGAACGGACCGACTGCGCCACGGCAAAGGCGGCGCCATCGTCGGTGGCGTCCGCCACACGATAGCCGGTTGAGACCTGCTTCTGAACGGCTGCCAGTTGGGTATTGGTGCTGTTCAGCGATTCGAGCGCAATCATAGCGCCCATGTTGGTGTTTACAGAGTTGAGGGACATGGTGTCTTACCCTTCGTCCATAGAGTTACGCATGCCCCCGCCTTTTGCGGGCGTGACGCCATCTTGATGCGCCCAAGTTAACGGCCGATGAAACACGATGCGCTTTCATCATGATGCCGGCAGGAATTTCGCCAGCGACAGACCGCTCAGCGTGGCAATGAGCTGATAGGACGCCTGCATCTGCGTCTGCACTAGCGAAAGCTGCGATAGGGTCGCAGCCATATCGACGTTCTCGGCCGACGAGACCTGGCCCGTTAGCGCCGTCTGCGTGTCGGTCAGGCGCGACTGCGTGGTGGTGAGCGAGGACTGCACATTGCCCAGCGCGCCGGCATCCTGCGCCATCGCGCTGATCGCGCCCGACAGACTGGTGCGTGTGTTCTGCACCAGGTTCGGGAGGTCCGCGACATTCGCCTGTGTGCTGCTGAGCGATCCAATGGTGGCCAGCGCGCGCAGCACGTCGCGCATGTACGAGCCGGTGGTGGTGAAGTTCGTAGTGTCCGGCGCTGGTTGGGGGATCAGTCCGTTGTGGCTGGCTGACAGCCCGGTGATCTCGGTCTGATTCTGCCCCACCTGCACACTCGGCAACGCCGGGGGATCATTCTGCGATAGGTAGTCGGAGAAGGGCGACGGCGGGCCGGCGACGCCGGTGAATTTCGATGCATCCAGTGTCGCCTGCGCGACCGTCGTGGCATCATAGCCGGGCTGGCCGAGTTTGCCCACCGCCGCACTGATCGTCGCGAAAAAACCGCGGAGGTCGTGGTGCTGGCGATGTTGTCCGGATCGGGCACCGGCGGATTGCCGCTGTCCTGGCCGGCAAACACGTAGATGCTCCCATCCTGAGTATCGAGTAGACCTGCGACCTGCTGCAGGGCGTCGCGTGCCGAGGCGGCGATCGTGTCCATGTCGGACGCGCTCGCACCACTCAGATTGTTGAGCTGCGCATAGAAGCTGGAGGCGATCGACTGGATCTGCGTCAGCGCCGATTGCGCCACGGTCATGCTGCCGGTCGCCGTGTCGACGTTGTTCTGCCACGCCTGCAGGTTGGCGATCTGCGGCCGCAGGTCGAGCGATACTGGGGCGCCGCTGCCAAGGCCCGCATAGTTGTCGGCGATCAGACCAGTGCTCGCCTGGTTGGTGAGCGTGTCGAGTTGCGTGTGGGTTGCCTTGGCGTTGGCGATGAGCTGGCCGAACGGGGCGAAGCCGCTCACGCCGATCATGCTGATGCTACTGCTCATGTCATGCGACTTACTGCACTGCCTGCAGCAATTGCGTGAACATCGCCTGCATCGTGGTCAGCACGCGTGCATTGGCGCCATACGCGCTCTGCAACTGGATCATCTGCGACATTTCGGTGTCCATGTTCACCCCGCTCTCGGTGGACAGCTTGTTGCCCAGGGTGGTCTGAACCGCCTGCTCGGTGTCCGTCTGCGAGCTGATCGAGGCACTCTCCTGCGCCTGCGAGGCAAGCACGGTGGAAGCGAGACCGCCGATGGTCGGTGGCGAGGCATAGGGAGCGCTGAGCGTCCCGCTGCGCGCCAAGACCGCTGGTTTTCGATGCCGGCCACGGCACACCTGCCGACTGATCGGCGCCGAACGTATAATTCAGCACGTTCTGAATGATGCCGGTGTAGCCGGCGAGCCCGGTTGGTGATGCCGCGTGTGCCGTCGCGCACCAGCGATGGCGTTGCCTGCACTGCGGCATTGACCTGAATGGTGGCGGCGAACCCGACATAATTGTTCTGCACCGGCGAAGGTGGTGCGGATGTCGCGGGCACGTTCCCGGATGGATCGGTGAACAGCCTGAGCCCTTCGCGTGTCGAACCGGCTCGCAAGGTTTTGCGCGAACTCGTCCAGCTCCGCCTGGTCGGTCGGCAGCGTGCTATCGCGAAGCGTGATGTTGGCGCCGATCTGCCCGCCCTGAAGTTGGCTGGTCACGTCGGTGCCGCCCAGCATGATCCCGCCGATACTGCCGCTGGATAGGTGGAGCCAGGCTGCACATTCGCGCCGGTGATGGAGAACGGGTTGCTGCTGCCGTGGATCGGCAGGACCACGCCGGCGGTAGAGGCGACCAGCAGATCGCCATTCGGCTGCTGCAGCACCTTCACGTCGACCAATTGCGAGAGATTGGCAACGGCGGCGTCGCGCTGATTCTCGAGATCGGCCGTGCTGCTGGCCGCTCGCCTGCAAGGTGACGATCTGGTTGCTCAGCGAGCCGATCGTGCCCAAGGTGCTGTTGAGCGTCGCGACTTCGCTGACCAGGTTGTCCTCGGCCGTCTGACGCTGCGTCGTGTAGGTGTCGCTTAGCGCGTTGATGCCCTGCGCCAGCGAGTTCGCAGCGGAAACCACCTGGCTCTGCTGCGGCGCGCTGCTCGGATCGTTGAGCAAGGTCGAGAACTGGTCCTGCAGGTTGCCCAGCAGGCTGGCGATATCCGTGCCCTGCCCCGGCGTTCCCTGTGCCGCATCGATTGCCTGCAACGCGGTCTGCTGCGTCTGCAGCCCGGCCACCGTGGCGTTCTGGCTCAGCAGCTCCGACTGCAATGTGGTATCGACATTGCGAATTGTCAGGCCGGTGCGAACGCCAAGGCCTTCGCCGCCCGCCGTTACGCTCTGCTGCGTGGCGATCTCGGCCGCGTAGCCGGGCGTGCTGGCGTTGGCCACGTTCTGTGACACCAGCGCCAACTGGCTGTTGATGTTCGCCAGGCTGCCGGTCGCGATCGACAGCGCGCTGTTCAGGCTCATCGGATCACTGCTTCATGTTGATGGTCTGCTGCAGCATCTGGCTGGCGTGGTCACCATTTTGGTGTTGGCTGAATACGCCTGTTGCGCGACGATGAGTTTGGAGAATTCGGTGGCGATATCGACGTTGGAACTTTCGACTGATCCGGTAGCAAGAGTGCCGGCGCCATTGCTGCCAGCGGATTCGGCGAGTGGCGTGCCGGAACCTGAGCTCGCGGTAAACGCCTGGCCGTTCTGACGCTGCAACGCATTGGGATCGTTGAAGGTGACTACCGGCACCTGAGCGATGACCGCGTGACTGGCCGTTGTCGTAGTTGACGACGATGTCGCCATTCGCCTGCGTCGTCACCGACGAGAACGCTCCCGGAGGCACACCGTTCTGGGTGAGACCACGCAGATTGTATTGCGTGCCGGCATACTGGGTCAGTCCTGTAGACTGACCATAATTTCCCAAATTCAGCTGTATCGTCTGCGGCGTACCGGTACCGAGATCAACTTGAAAACTCAAATATGCAGGCTGTGCGGCACTGTTGGTGGGGTCGTATGCCGGAGAGGCCGCAGTCAATCCGGTTTCTGTCACACCGCTTATGGTGCCCGCCGCAGTGGAGCCTGCCGCACCCGAGCCGAACGCGACGTTCGCGGAACCGGCGATAGGGTTGCCGTCCGACGTCATCGACATTGTCCAGTTGTTTGTCGAATTCTGCGACCAGTTCAATGCGACCGTATGGAGGTTGCCCAGCGAATCGTATACGTCGATATCTGATGTGATCGGTGAGGTGGTCGTTCCGGTGCCTGTCGCTGGTGTTGCCGGCAAATTCGCAGAGAGCGTTACCTGACTGGTGGCGACAGGGTTGTACACCGTCTGCGTCACCTGGATCGGTTGCAGAGTATTCTGGTTGACCACCCCGGTATTGGCATCTACCGGCCAGCCATTCAGGTAATCCCCTGCGCTGTTCACCAGGAAGCCGTTCTTGTCCATCTGGAAATCGCCGGCCCGCGTATAGAATTGCTGCGGGTTGAAGGTGGGGATGTTGTTTACCTCGCCGGACTGTTGCGAAACCGCGAAGAACCCCTGGCCGGCGATCGCCAGGCCGAGCGGGTTATCGGTCTGCGTAACGGTGCCCTGCACGTTGTTGACATAGTCGGGCGTGGTAGTGACGGCGCCCGAATCGTTCTGCGTCGCCGTGCTGGTGGTGAGATAATCGATGAAGTTGGTATCGACCCGCTTGTAGCCGACAGTCTGGCTGTTCGCGACGTTGTCGCCGATATTGCTGAATGCGCTCGACTGCGCCGTCAGCCCGCTAATGGCGGTGTTCATTGCGCCAAACAGTGACATGGAAGTACTCCGCCGGTTCGCTCGCGAGCACTTCTGGCAGGAAGCGTGCCAACAGCAACGCCGCAATTCCTGGTGCTTTGTCCGGCGCAAGTTCGCGAGCTCGGCAGGACTGACCCGGTAATTTCTGCCGGTCGCCGTCGCCTGGGCTGTCGCAAATGGGGGCGGCGCCGGCGCAAACGCTGGCACGCAGCTTGCTGATCGCATCGCGGTATGACCCCGCTGCCGATATCTCTGGCCGCTGCACCACCGATGTCGGCCGCGACACCGGCACCGCAATCGTCGCTGCCGGCCGACACGGCGACCGGAGACGGCCAGGCTGCTGCGATGGCTTTCGTCGAGCAACTGTCGAAGCTGCTGCAACCAGCGACGCTGACGACCCAGTCGGGCCTGCCTGAAGCGGTAGCGGCCCAGCCGGTACCGCCATCCGCTGTTGCGGCTCAACCGGATCCCACGCCCGCCATCGCCAGCGGACAACCGCAGATCATTCTGCCTCAATTGCCCAACACCGCATTGCCCTCGCAGCAGCCAGATGACGCAGGCAGGCCAGTCACGCGCTGCGTCAGCAACAACAAGCCGAAGGTCGAATTAGCAACGCCAAAGCGTCATGCCGGCGTGACTTCAGATCAGCCCGCTATGCCGACCATGGCCTGCATCACTAACGCCTGATGCCATTGCCTCTCCGCCTGTTGCGCCGCCGGCAACGCGCGAGAGGACGGCGCAGCACGAACCCGCTCGGGACCAGCACAGCAATCCAGCAGGCCGCCACCAGCAGGGCCCCGCCTGCCAGCTCTGCCTTGCAGCAGTTGGACGGGACCTAATCCGTCCATGTCGGGAATGGATCAGCAACAGCCGCAAGACCCATCGCCAATGCAGGTCGCGCTCGTGGGGCCGCCCGATGCGTCGACCACGGTCATGCCGTCCGCTGCGCCACAGCCAGAGGTTCCATCGGTGCGCTCCGTGGAGACCACCAGCACGCCAGCCCCGCCATGTCTCACGCCAGCTCGCCGGCCGCACAGATCACGCCAGCACTCATGCAGATCGGGCATGCCGCCAGACGGAGCTCAACGGCTGACGGTTCGGCTGGATCCGCCCGAACTCGGACAAGTGCAGATCAAGATCGACCGCCCCTCGGACGCGCCGGCACGCGTTGAGATCACCGTGCAGAAGCAAGAGACCCTTACTCTGCTGTTGCGCGACCAGCCGCAATTGCAACGCGCGCTGGACCAGGCCGGCGTCCCGGCAGATGGGCGGACCGTCACGTTTCACATCGCTGCATCGGGACCATCGATGCGCACCGACGCGGGGACCACGCCTGTTCCCGGCTACGGCGGCTGGCGGGCTCACCGGCGACGGGTCGCACAGGGCGCGCCCGTCAACATGGTCAGTCCGCACGCCAACAGAGTGACACCACCGATGAAGACGAGGCCGAATTCACACCCGTCGCAGCCAGGGGTTGGCTGCGGGCTGGCCTCGACATCACTGCTTAAACGGAAAGGACATCCCGATGAGCCTCGCCTCTGTCGCCGCACAGCAGACCAATGCGGCCACCTCCAGCTCCTCGTCGTCGCAGAGCAGCAGCACAGCAGCAACAACGCGCTGAGCTCGCTTGTCATCGAACTTCGGTGACTTCCTGAACCTGCTGATGACGCAGTTGCAGAACCAGGATCCTTCCAGCCCGCTGGACACCAATCAGTTCACCAGCGAGCTGGTGGAGTTCTCCAGCGTGGAACAGCAGATCGACACCAACACCAGCCTGACGCAGCTAATCCAGCTCACCCAGGCCGGCGAGGTCATGCAAGGCTCGTCGATGACCGGTAAGCAGGTGACGGTCGATTCGGATCACGTGCCGTTGCAGAACGGTCAGGGCACGATCAACTTCACCGCTCCTGCCGCCGAGACGGTCGACATCTCGATCAGCAACGACAGCGGCACCAAGCTGTACGAGACGACGGTGTCGGCGAACAAGGGCACCAACACCTTTACCTGGAACGGCACCGACAGCTCCGGCGCAACGTTGCCTGACGGCAGCTACAAGGTTGCGGTGACCGGGGAGAATGCCGACGGCACCACAAGCGCCCTGACGTTCAGCGTGACCGGCACCTCGACCGGCGTGCAAAGCCAATCAAACGGAATGCAGTTGGAGCTCGGGGCGTTATCGGTGCCCTTCTCCGAGGTTCAGGCGGTGGGGAACTAACGGGATTACTACCTGCACTGGCCCGCGTAGTCGGCGCAGTTCTAACCGCACCGGATAGCCTGCCTGACCAGGAACTTGGCGAAAGCCGCCTCGGCCCTGACGCGCTGTATTGGCTGGCGCGGCGGGCCCGCTCGGCGGCGACTTCTCACGCGAGAATCCGATTTCGACCCTACGATCCTGCGGCACTTGATAAATTTGCCGTTTGCCCCTCACAATCACGGCCCGAATCCGGGCGGACGTGGTATGCGCACGTGGCGGGCGCGTCTGACGTCTGCACTCTGGGGAGACCATCATGATCCGCATTTTGCTGGCTGCCGCCATGCTGGGCCTGATGGTGTGGCTCGCACCGCAGCCGGCCAAGGCGCAGAGTGACGAACAAAGCTTGGTGGATCGCGCCACGCTCGCGCTGCAGGACCTGATGAACCAAGGCGTGTCGCAGGACCCGAGGCGGATGCTGGAGCGGGCGCGGGCCGTGATGATCTGCCCGCGGGTGTTCAAGGCCGGCTTCTTTTTCGGCGGCGAGGGTGGCGCCTGCGTGCTGCTGGCGCGGGCCGGCAACGGTACCTGGTCTTATCCTGCCTTCTACGGGATGGGCAGCGGCAGCTTCGGCCTGCAGATCGGCATCCAGGACGCGCAGTTCGTGATGATGATCATGACCGAGAAGGGGCTGCGTGCCATTTTGGACAGCCAATTTAAGCTCGGCGCGGACGTCTCGTTGGCAATCGCGACGATCGGCGCGGGTATTCAGGGTTCGACAACGGGTGCACTTGGCGCCGACATCATCGCATTCTCGCAGACGCGCGGCCTATATGGCGGCGTTTCGCTCGAGGGCAGCCTCATGGGTCAGCGCAGCGGGTGGAACCGCGCCTATTACGGGCAGGAGATGGGCAGCCGGCAGATCGTGATCGACATGCAGGGCGCCAATCCGGGCGCCGATCCGCTGCGCGACGTGCTGACCCGGTTTGGCACCGAGCAGCGCCAGGCGGCGGCAACCCCGCCGGCGGCCGCGGCCCCAGTCACGCCCGCACCCGCGCCGGGCACGGCGCCCACGCAACTGACGCCGCCGCCAGCTTCGGTGCAGCAGCAGAACCTGCCGCCGCCGCGCTAGGCATTTTTAGGCGACTGGAAAACCTCGTTGCGACCGTAGCGACGAAACAGACCAGGTGTTGTGCCGCTTTTCTGAGTGCTTCCCCTCGCACACGCGAACGTCGCAATGACGCCTTGTGCGTGCCCGGTCAGGGTGAAAGCGCGCTAGAAAGCCGACAATGGGCCGGAGCAGTCGGGCAGCGCTCAGCCGCCGGTTACGCTCATATGCCGAGTCACCGCTGGCCGGTCGTGGCGGCGATCAATGATGAAGTCGTGCCCTTTCGGCTTGCGGCTGATCGCCTCGCGGATCGCATCCTCCAACTCGACGTCGGTGGCGCCGGCACGCAGCACCCGCCGCAGATCCGCATCGTCGTCCTGGCCGAGGCACATATACAGAGTGCCGGTACAGGTCAGTCGAACGCGGTTGCAGCTCTCGCAGAAATTGTGGGTCATCGGCGTGATGAAGCCGACCCTCCGGCCGGTCTCCGTCACGTTAAAATAGCGAGCCGGCCCCCCGGTCCGGTAATCGGTGTCCTCTAGCGTCCAGCGGCGACGCAGGCGCGAGCGGACGATGGACAGCGGCAGGTATTGCTCGGTTCGGTCGCCACTGATGTCGCCCATCGGCATAGTCTCGATCAAGCACAGGTCGTAGCCGTGATCGCCGCACCAGGCGATCATGCCGTCGAACTCGCCCTCGTTGACGCCCTTCATCGCCACGGTGTTGATCTTGATCGCCATGCCGGCCGCTTTGGCGGCGAAGATGCCGTCCATTGTCGCGCCGATCTTGCCCCATCGGGTGATTCTAGCGAACTTGTCCGGGTCGAGCGTATCGAGTGACACGTTGATCCGGCGCACGCCAGCGTCGTACAGCCCCCCGGCCAATTTCGCGAGCTGGGTGCCGTTGGTGGTGACCACCAACTCCTTCAGGCCTCCCTCGCCCAGCCGTGCGCCAAGGCTCTCGAATAGCTTCATCACGTCGCGGCGCACCAATGGTTCGCCGCCGGTGATACGAATCTTGTTGGTGCCCAGACGGATGAACGCCGCACAGATCCGGTCCAACTCCTCCAAGGACAGCAGGTCGCGCTTGGGCAGGAAGGTCATGTCCTCCGCCATGCAATACACGCAACGCAAGTCGCAGCGGTCCGTGACGGAGACCCGCAGGTAGGTGATTGAGCGGCCAAACGGATCGATCATGCGATATGACTTGCGCTATCGCGCCCGGGGGTTCAAGGGCCGCGGTGACCAGTTCATAGTTGGACACCTGACTGGCGAGCGATTTTCCACTCGCAAACACCGTGAAACGCGGGTGAAATGTCGCCAGACGTGTATCGCTCCCTGTAGAGGGACTCTGATGTCCGGCACTCAAAACCTTCTCCGCATGGCGGAATTGCTATGTGTCCGACTTTGCCACGATCTCAGTGGTCCCCTGGGCGCGCTGATCGGGGTTCTGGATGTGGCTCGCGAGGAACATCCAGACAGCGAGACATTGACCCTCGCCGAGGAGACCGCCGGGGAACTCGCGCAACGCCTGAAGTTGCTGCGCGCGGCCTGGGGCCCGGAGGCGGATGACCTGGACATCGGCCGGCTCCAGGAATTCGCCGAGGGCCTATCATCGAGCCGCCGGGTGCAGCTTGATCTGAACGGCTTGGGAACGAACAGGGTATTCCCGCCACAGGCCGGCCGCGTGCTGCTGAACCTTCTGCTGATGGCGGCAGATTGCCTGCCGGGCGGTGGTATGGTTGCGCTGTCCGAGGCACCATCGGCTGGGGTTCTGGTGACAATCTCCGGCTCTCGTGCGGCGTGGCCCAGCGGCTTCGGGGGCTGGCTTGTCGATCCTGATAGCGCAGTCGCTGCGATCCTTGCCGATCCTCGCCACTTGCAGCCGCCACTGACCGCGTTGTTGGTGCGGGCCTACGGGTATCGCCTGTCGATTCTGATGCCGGCGTCGCCGCTAAGCGGCGCAGAGCGCGCGCCACCGCTGCTGCTCTCACTGCAGCCCTAGAGCGTGATGACCGAAGGCGTGGTCGCCGGGAGGTCTGAATCACGCGAAAAGACCAGAGCGTGATGGCCGAAGGCGTGGTCGCCGGAGGTCTGAATTCACGCGAAAAGGAGAAGGCCTGGAGTAGGGTGAGCGCATCCGTTCGTGCCCAACCCGTTCCAGGTGCAGGGGATTTACCGATTCTTCGCCAGGGGCGGCCCAGGATGGGCCCAATGCCGCCGCTCTGCCGGGCGCCGAAAGTGCTGCCATGGACGATCTGATCGCCGACTTCCTGACAGAGACGAATGAGAGCATCGCCGATCTCGACGTCGCGCTGGTGCAACTGGAGCAGAGACCGGACGACAGAGAGACCCTGTTCCAGATCTTCCGGCTGATACACACAATCAAGGGCACGTGCGGCTTTCTCGGCCTGCCGCGCCTAGAGCTGGTCGCCCATGGCGTGGAGGACGTACTCGGCAAGGTGCGGGATGGCGCACTGGTTGCGACGCCGGACACCATCGCCTTGGTTCTGGACGCGCTGGACCGGATCAAGCTGGTTGTCGGAGGGCTGGCTGCTGCGGGTGCCGAGCCAGCCGGCGACGACAGCGAGCTGCTTGAGGCGCTGAACGCCACAGCGAAGCCCGCGGCCCAGGCTACTGCAGCGCCGGAACCGCACGACGAAACGGCGACCAAGCTAGCGGCTCCGCCCGTTGGGGAAATTGCGCTATCCGCGGCGCCGGCAAGGGCCCTACCGCAAGCCGGATCAGTCGCCGCAGCGACTGTCCGCGTCGGGATCGATGTACTCGAACACCTGATGACGCTGGTGAGCGAGCTGGTGCTCACCCGCAACCAACTCCTGCAGCTCGAAAGCACTCAGCAGGAGGATAGTGGCCTTGCCGTCCCGCTGCAGCGACTGTCGCGTATCACGTCCGACCTTCAGGAAGGCGTGATGAAGACCCGTATGCAACCCATCGGCACCGCGTGGAACAAGCTACCCCGCCTCGTGCGCGATCTGTCGCGCGAAATGGGCAAGAAGATCGAGCTGGTCATGTTCGGCGCCGATACCGAGCTGGACCGAAAGGTGCTTGAGCTCATCAGGGATCCGCTGACCCACATGGTGCGCAACAGCGGCGATCACGGGCTGGAAACGACCTCCGAACGCCGTGCCGTGGGTAAGCCGGAGACCGGGCGCATCACTCTGAATGCCTTCCACGAAGGCGGCCAGATCATAATCCAGATCTCTGACGATGGCCGCGGCCTGCCACTGGACAAGATCCGAGCCAAGGTGCTGAAGGACGGCCTGGCGACCGAGGCGGAGCTCCTTGGGATGAGCAACCCTCAGTTGCAGCGCTTCGTCTTCCGCCCAGGTTTTTCCACAGCCGCCGTGGTTACCGCGGTGTCGGGCCGTGGTGTGGGCATGGACGTGGTGAAGAGCAACATCGAGAAGATTGGCGGTACCATCGACCTGAAGAGTGTACCTGGCGCGGGGACGACATTTACCATCAAGATTCCCTGATTCTCGCCCTCGTCTCGGTGTTATTCGAGCCGCGTTCGCATCCTGTCGAAGACACGCCTTCGACACCGCTTCGCACGACTCAAGCCTCATGCTGCTCGGTATCAGTGCATTCCACCGCGCGCCGCAATCGGCCATAGACACTCCACGCGTCCGCCGCGCACGCCGACATACCAGTCGTAGCGATCCACGGTCGGATCACAGTGCCCCGGCACCAACCTCAGCTTCTCACCCAGCTTCGGCGGCGTGGTCTCCGATCCCACGTCCAGCTTCCCATGCTCGTCCGAGGCGCTGAGGTAACGGATGTCTGGCCGTTGCCAGATGGTCGGCATGCCGCTGTCGACCGCCAGTGCCTTGAGTTCCCGCATCCACCACCGCGATGTTGCGGTTGGGTGTGCTCATCACGGTGGCCAGCACGAAAAGCGAATGGCGGAAGGTACTGATCGGCGCCCCTGCCTCGTCCAGGTTGCGCGCATAGTCGGCGTCCATGAACACGTAGCTGCCCGCCTGGATCTCGGTGTACACCCCAGACGCCGATTCGATCTGGAACGTGCCGGTGCCGGCGCCCCCGACGATCGGACAGTGCAGCCCCTGCTGCCGCAACTGCTCGACAGTGCGTCGCGATGCATCCACGGCATTGCCGATCAGCGTGCGCCGTTCCTCCACCGTGCGCTTGTGCTGAGCGCTGCCGTGATACGCCTGCAGGCCGCCGAACATCAGATGCTTCGATCCAGCGATGCGCTTCGCCAGCGCCACCGCATCCGGCCCCGGGGCGACGCCGCAACGCCCCGCGCCGACATCGATCTCCACCAGCACAGGCACCCGGACGCCGGCATCCTCCGCCACCGCCTCGATCGCTGCCACCTGCGACTGATCATCGGCGCACACCGCGACCTTGGCGATCCGTGTCAGTGCCGCAAGCCGCGCCAGTTTCGAGGCACCGACCACCTCGTTGCTCACCAGGATGTCCGGAACGCCACCCCAGGCGAGCGCCTCGGCTTCTGCCACCTTCTGCACGCACTGCCCGACCGCGCCACGCGCGATCTGCAGGCCCGCGATCACCGGCGACTTGTGCGTCTTGGCATGCGCGCGCAGCTTCGCCGTGGTCGGCGCCAGTAGCTCCGACATGTGGTCCAGGTTGTATTCGAACGCGTCGAGATCGATCAGCAGGGCTGGGGTATCGACTTCTTCCTCATGCATCCCGGGGCGGGCGGGCGGTGGCTGCAACATGATTCATTCCCTCCAAGGCCGGCGCGTGCCGCCGGGCGCAATCCACGCATGAGCGGCAGTCTTGCCGGTTGCCGTTCGCACGACAACCCGCGTAAGGCGATAGCGCGGGCCTTCCCATAAGCGACCAGCCGCCGCAACAGGTACGCCGGCACATCGACCACTGCTCCGGACACGGCACCGCCTCGCCGGCGCCGCAGCGTCGGATACCGTGTGCCGCGCAACTCGACGCGCACTCAGCCGCTCAGGGTGGCGGGCATGCCAGCCGCTATCCTGGGATCACCGAGTAGCGTGCCGTAAAGGAACAGCCGCAATCAGAAGCCTGGAGCGTCATGACCGAAGACAGCTTCGCCGGAGGTCTGAATCACGCAATAGACAATAAACTAGAGCAGGGAGAGCGATCCTTCGCTCACCCTGCTCCAGGCCCACCTACCGGAAGGTATATACGCTCAGCGCATTGTCGTGGAACAAGCTGCGCTTTTCCTGTTCTGTCATTTGAAAGCGGAACGCGAGGTGCGGGTCGTCAAAGTCCCAGTGCGGATAGTCGGACGAGTACACCATGCGATCCCAGCCGATCCACTCGAACACCTGGCGCAGGTCGTCGGGGTTCTCCGGTTCCTCCACCGGCTGCGTCGCCCACCACAGATTGCTCCGCATGTACTCCGATGGCCGCCGCTTAACCTGCGGCACCTCGTCGCGCATCTTCTCCCAGTGCGCATCGAGCCGCCATCCGAACGACGGCGCCCAGCCGAAGCCGCCCTCAATCAGGCATACCTTCAGCTTGGGGAAGGCCTCGAACACACCTTCCAGAATCAGGCTCGCCGCCTGATTCTGCATCGAGTGCACCAGCACGTGGTGGTCCTCGATGTAGAACTGCGGCCAACCGCCGGATGAAGGCGCGCTGGACTGAGTGCCGCCGATATGCAGGCCGATCGACAGATCGTTCGCCTGCGCGGCGGCAAAGATGGGCCAATACCGCCTGCGCCCGAGTGGCTCCGATGTCTTCGATCCCAACTGGATCTGCGCAAACCGCCAGTCACCGGCGCGCTTCTCGATCTCCTTGACGGATGCTTCGGGATCATCCTGCGGCACCAGAATCGAGGCACGCAGGCGCGGCTCCGGATCGACGAAGTCATGCGCCTGCCAGTCGTTGGCCGCGGAACAAAGCGCAGCCGCCTCGTCCAGGTTGCGCGAGGTGTTCACGCCGATCAGCGGCTCCAGCACGCCATAGGCAATGTTGTAACCGTCCAGCAGTTGTTCACGCATGAACGCCACATCGGATCCTGGCAGCCCGCCACCCCGCGGCCACGCATCGCGCCGCGACGTGGCTGGCGAAAACCGCGGATAGGTGCCGCGGTCGGCATAGATGCCGCAGTTGAACTTGCCGTATTCTGCCAGATGCCTGCGCCAGCGCTCCGATAGATACTGGTTCAGTGCGCCGGGGCGCAGCGATGGATGGATATCGCAATCGATGATGCCCAGCCGCGTATCGGCCGCTTGGCGCCGTTCCACAACGTCGACAGGCGCATTCATTGCACGGTCTCCTTCAGCCGAGGATAGGTCTCCAGCGGATTGTCAACACGGATGCGTTGCAGCAGCGTCGGCGACAACCCGGGGGGGAGCACGGCGTCACACTCAAACTGCCAGTGCGGATAGTCCGACGCGAACAGCAGCATGTTGTCGCTGTCAATCATGTCGACAATGCGGTCGAATACGTTGCTGTCGCGCGGCGCGTCGATCGGCTGCACCGTCAGCCGCACATTCTCCCGGATGATCTCCGCCGGCGAGCGCTTCACCCACGGCACCTCGGCGCGCACGCCGCGCCAGGTCTTCACAGCGCGCCAAATGAACCCCGGCAACCAGGTCACGCCGGATTCGATCAGCACGAAGCGCAGGTGAGGATAACGGTTGAACACGCCGTTGGAGATCAGGCTGAGCAACTGATCTTCGAACAACTGCGAATTCGCCACGTAATCGTGCAGGAAGTGCGACGGCCAGCCGGTGGAGGTGGGCGCGTAACGGTACATGCTGCCGGCGTGCAGCCCCACCGGCAGGTCGTATTTCGCCGCCGCTTCGTAGATCGGCCAGTAGTAGCTACGGCCCAGCATCATCTCGCAGGCGGCGGGCATCAGGATCTGCACGAAGCGTTTGTCGCCCGCAAGACGCTCGATCTCCTCCACCGAGAGCAGCGGCGCCTGTGCGGGGATCACGATGGAGGCCCGCAGCCGTTTGTCCTTGTTCAGCCAGTGCTCGACCATCCAATCATTCACCGCGGAGCAGATCGCCGCCCCCATCGTCTCGCTCACGGCGACCTGGCCGCCGGTCAGCGGATTGCAGATCGCGAGACCAACGCCGAATGCATCGAGCGCGTCGCGCTGCATATTGGCGAGACTGGCGCCCGGCCGTTCCCCCTTTACCCGCCAGTCGGGCCGGCAGGTAATTGGTGCGCCGAGCGGGTAGCTCATCATGTCGAAACCATCGAGCCCACGCGCCACGAACGATTCCTGCCAGAACTCGTTCATATAGGGCAGCAGGGCCTTGAGATCCGGCACGCCCGGATGGATGTCGCAGTCGATTGCGCCATCAATAGTCATGATGTTCTCCTTCGCGGCGACTGTACGGGTGCGGCATCAGCCCTTCAACCCCGCCCGCCGTAGGCTGTGTTGCCAGTCAGCCGCCACGCCGTCCAGCGCCTGCTTCGCCTGCATCTGCCCGAGCAACACCTGCGACAAGCCGCTGCGCAACTGCAGTTCCAAGGTCGCCCAGATCGGCTCGCGAGGATCAAGCAGCGCGGTCGGCAGCACCTTAGCGGCGACCGGCGCCCAGCCGAACTTCTGCACCATCTCAGGATCGTTCAGCACCGACAGGCGCGGCGGTGCATTGCCGCGCAGCATCGAGCGCCGCATCCACTCCTTGCTGCACGCCATCTGGATGAATTCGAATGCCCACTCCTTGTGCTTGCCGGCGGAGGCGACCGCAAGGCTCCAGCCACCGAAGAACGTTCGGCTCTGCTCCTTGCTCTTCGCGCCCGGCATCGGTGCCCAAGCCCAGCGTCCGCCGGTCTTCGACTTCTGTGGATCGTTGATCAGCGTACCATAGGGAGTCAGCGTCACCGTCATGGCATAGCGATCATTCTGGCCGCCGGCGATGATCTCGTCGAACTCCCAGGTGATCGAGTCCGGCACCACCGCGTGATACTTCGTCATCAGATCGCCCCAGAATTCCAGCGCCTCCACCGCTTCGGGACGGTTGATCAGGATCTCCCAGGTTTTTGGGTCGTAGAAGTCACCGCCATTCGAGCGCAGGAACGGGCACCAGCAATCGACGATCGCAGGTCCCTGGCGTCCGAGATACCCCATGCCATATCGGTTCGCCGCCGCCCCGGCTTTCGTTGTTTCGATCGCGGCCTGCTGCAGCTCGGCAAAGGTTTCCGGCGCGCGGGTCATGCCAACCTGCTCCAGCAGCGCCTTCTGGTAGTGCAGCACGCCAATCGTCACGCGATACGGAATGCCGGACAGCTTGTTGTCCCAGATAGACATCTGTCGGACCGCCGGCACGAAGTCATCCCAATCGAAATCGGCGTGCTTGCCAGCGGCTCCGGCGAGCAGCTTCTCGTGGTCATCCAGATGCGAATTGAGCCAGCCGATCTGCTGCGAGGTCCACTGAACGATATCGATGCCGCTGGCGCCGGAGTTCAGTTCCGACTTCAGCCGCGCATTCAACGCATCGATAGGCAACAAGGTGAAGTCGATCTTGATGCCGGTCTGCTTCTCGAATTCCGGCGCAACCTCTTCGACCAGGCACCAGTGCCACGGTCCATTGTCGCCGACAAACACCAGCTTGTCGGGCTTCGGCTGCGCCAGCGCAACCTTCGGCAGCGCGGCGGCGGCCGCCGTTGCCTGCAACAGATTGCGGCGGCGGATCATCGGATCCCTGCCCGGCGCAGGCTGCGCTGCCATTCCACCGCAGTTTCATCGAGCGCGTCTTTCGCTGTCTTCTGGCCATGCAAGGTCTGCGAAATGGCTGAGCGCAACTGCACCTCCAACGTGTCCCAGACCGGGTGTCCCGGGGTGGGGAACCCGGTCTCGATTGCCTGTGCCGCCACAGGCGGCCAGCCGATGCGTTCAACCATTTCCGGATCCTCCAGCACCGAGCGCAGCGGCGGCGCGTTACCGCGGATCATGGCGCGCTTCTGCCACTCGCGCGCGCAGCACATGGCAATGAATTGCAGCGACCGCTCTTTGTACTTGGTGTATTTGGGCACACCGAGGAAATGACCATCGATCCAAGTGCGGCCCTCCTCCTTCGAATGGGGGCCCTGCACCGTGGACCACGCCCACTTGCCCCCGGTCCGGGAGATTTTCGGATCATTGATCAGGGTGCCGTAGGGCGCGAACAACTGGGTCATAGCGTAGCGATCGGACTGTCCGCCGGCGACAATGTCGTCGAACGCCCAGGTCATCGCTTCCGGCGGAACCACCTTGTACTTGTTGTTCAGATCGCCGTAGAACTGCAGCGCCTCGACCGCCTTGGTCTGGTTGATGTAGACTTCACCAGTCTTGAAATCGAGCAGCCTGCCGCCGTTGGAATAAAGGAAAGGCGCGTAGCCGGAATAAAGTCCCGGGCCCTGCAGACCCATGGTACCGAAACCATAGCGTTCGGGCGGCTTGTTCACAGCAAGTGCGGCCTTCACCAGTTCGTCCCATGTGCCGGGCGGGCTACTAAACCCGGCCTGCTCCAGCAGGGCGCGCTGATAATGGAAGATGCCGGTGGTGATGCGGTAGGGTATCCCGCACAGCTTTCCGTCGTAGGTCCCTGCCTTCTTGGTGCCGGTGAGATAGTCACTCCAATCAAAATTCGGATCGCGTACCTTCATCTGGTCCAGCAGCGGCGTGTGGTCCTCCATGAAGGGCGCGATCCAGCCGGCCATGCCGACGCGCCCACTGCACGACATCGATGCCGCTGCTGTTGGCGCCAAGCTCGGTGCGCAGCCGGGTGCGCCAGGGATCGGTCGGCAACAGCGTAAAGTCGATTTTGATGCCGGTCGCCTTCTCAAAGGCTGGCGCGACCTCTTCGACCATCACCCAGTGCCATGGCCCGTTATCGCCGACATAGACCAGCTTCTCCGGCTTGCTCTGTGCCATGATCTGCGGTGCCGTGAGCACCCCGACGGACGCTTGCAGCAGCGTGCGACGCTTCACCTTGGCCATGTCTCCCTCCCTGATTATTGGACCACGGATGACGCGGGCGGTGCGGCTCTGTGCATCCGCGATTTCAACCCTTCACTGCCCCCGACGACAGTCCGGCCACCAGGTGCCGCTGCGCAGCGAAAGAAAAGATCAGCACCGGCAGGATCACCAGAACGCCGGATGCGGTCATGCCGCCCCAATCCACCCCGGTATCGCCGCCGGAGTATCCCGCCATCAGCACCGGCAACGTGCGCGTCGCGTTGTTGGTCAGCACGGCGGCAAACAGGAAGTCGTTCCACGCAAGCTGTAGACAGAGGATGCTGGCTGCTACCAGACCGGGGCGAATCAACGGCAGCACGACGTGGCGGAACGCCGCCGAACGCGACGCGCCGTCCACCCAGGCGCTCTCCTCCAACTCGCGCGGCAGGTCCTCGAAGAAGCCCCGCATGATCCACACCACCAGCGGCAGGCTGAACGTGCTGTACGCCAGCACCACCGAGAACCGGGTCGTCGTCAGTCCGAACTTGCTGAACAGGATGTACATCGGCACCAGCACGGCGATCGGCGGGAGCATGCGCATGACCAGCAACGAGAAGAACAGGAAAGACCCGCCGCGGAAGGGAAAACGCGCGAACGCATAGGCCGCAGGCACGCCGACGCACAAGGACAACAGCACCGCGCCGGTTGATACGACCAGGCTGTTGACGAAGGCCTGCAGGAAATCCGCCTGGGACAGCACGCCGACATAGTTCTCCAGCGTCGGCCACCACACGAACAGCGGCGGAACGGCGAAAACCTGCAGTCGGGTTTTCAGTGACAGCCCAAGGATCCACAGCAGCGGGAACAAGAATACCGCGGTCAAAGCGATCAGTCCGCCATAGATCGATCCCGCAAACACCAGTTTGCTGCGGCGCGATCCGACCCCCTGCAGCGCTGCCATCATACGTATCTCCGGGTGTCAGCCCGGTCCTCTGCGCCTGCCACCGGGCTCGATCCGGTGGTCATGGCAAGACTTGATCCGGCCATCAGTTTGCTTCCCGCCGACGGATCACGGCGATGAAGAACAGGCACAGCAGCAAGCTCATCGCCAGCATCAACCAGGAAGCCGCGGCGCCCAGGCTGAGATCAAACCGCACGAACGATGCCAGATAGGTGAACATCGACAGCGACATCGTCGCGTTCGCCGGGCCGCCGCTGGTCATGACGTAAATATTGTCGAAGGCGCGGAACTCGAAGATGATGCGCAGCAGCAGCGCGACCAGGATGTACGGTCGCAGCAGCGGCAGCGTGACATGCCAGAACACCTGCCAACGACTGGCACCGTCGATCGAGGCAGCCTCCACCGGCTCACTGGGCAGCGAACGCAGTCCTGCCAGCAGCAGCACCGCCACGTACGGCGCGTTCTGCCACAGGTTCACCACCATGACAGAGATCAGCGCGGTATCCGGGCGCCCGAGCCATACAATATGGCTGCCGATCCAGAAGTTTACCACGCCGTGATCCGGATCGAGCAGCAGCTTCCAGCACAGCGCCGCGACGATCGGCGTAATCATCATCGGCACTACCAGGATAGTGCGAAACAGCCCGATCAGCGGCAGATCGACATTCAGCAGCAGTGCGATCGCCATGCCCAGTCCCAGCTCGGTCGCCACGGTGATCGTGGTATAGATGCAGGTAACCGAAAGGCTCTTCAGGAACTGCGGGTCGGTGAGCAGGTCCTCATAGTTGGCGCTGCCGGCGAAGTTGCCGGCAAACAGCGCCTGCTCTGGCGACCAGCCCTCCAAACTGAGATAAAACGAGAACGCCAGCGGGATGCCGAATATCAGCAGCATCATCGCGCCGGTCGGCAACACGGCAAGACGCGCGAATTGGCGATCGAGCCAGCGCCCCGTGCCACTGGCCTGAAAGCCGACGCCGCGAAGATCGCGTAGCTCCGTTTGCCGGACGGCGGTTGTCGATCCTCCCATGGCCCCTCTTGCATCGGACGGATGGTGTCCGCCGACACAATACAGGCCTAGGGGTGCGGCGTCACCCGATGCGCAGCAACCGGAACCCTTCGGCGCGCAGCCAGGGGATCGCTACCTTCGCATGCGGTGTCAGTTGGTTGACCACGGCCCAAAACCGCTTGCCGTGATTTATGTGCTTCAAATGTGCGACCTCGTGCGCCGCGACATAGTCCTGCACGAACTCCGGCGTCATCACTAGCCGCCAGCTAAATGCCAGCGACCCATCAACGGCGCAGCTTCCCCAGCGGCTGCGCGTGTCCTTCACCGATATCCGCAGCGGCGTAACACCGATCCGCCCGGCCTTTACGACCACCAACGTCGACAAACGCCGCAATGCCTCGGCGCGCAGGAAATCCGTCACGCGCCGACGCAGGAACTCCGGCGCGCCACTGACATGCAGTTCGCCGTCCTGGAGCCACGCACCGCTGCGTGCCTCTGGTTGGTGACGGATGCGATGCGGCACATTGCCGATTGGCACTTCCGAACCATCGGCGAACGGCAAAGCGTCGGGCAATGCAGCCAGGCGATTGGCCACCCACTCCGCATGATTCATCAGCAATGCCATGCCGGCGCCGCGTCCAGCGCGCATCGGCAGCGTGACGACCACGCCTCCGCCGCACGGATCGATGCGCAGGCTTACGCGCCGAGCACGCCGGTTGCGCCGCCATTCAACGCGAGTCGGACCGTTGGGCAGCGCGAGCATTTCAGTCCGCGGCAATTCCATTCTGTCCAAAAACGACAGATGGGCCCGATTCGTCAATGAATAATTCAGCGCAGACACCGCCGTGCGCGCTGAGCCTCTGTGACTTGCATCGCCTCTGCGGTGAATTGTGGTCGCTATGCTGCTTTCGGCAACTGCACACCGCACGCATCGAACGCGGCAAAAAGCTTCGCCTGCTGTTCACTCGTCAGCTTCAGATGCGGCGGGCACATGTTGTGCCACGACTGGTCACCGGTGTGTCGCGCCATCAGCGCTTTCAGTGCCGGTA
The DNA here is from genome assembly GCA_963758595.1 of uncultured Alphaproteobacteria bacterium. GTDB lineage: Bacteria > Pseudomonadota > Alphaproteobacteria > Acetobacterales > Acetobacteraceae > JAMXLO01. The sequence goes on along the minus strand of CAVWWB010000008.1, from coordinate 486,460 downwards.
TCGGCGCGGGCGCTGACACGATTGCCCGACGTGTTGCACTCAATGTCTCGTGCGCAGCCGCGCCGAGTTCGTTGTTCCAGTTCGCGTACACTTGCGCGGCGATCGGTGAATTCACGTTGGCCGCCGCGGTGATGCAACCCGCGCTGCCCAGCAGCAGCAGCGGCCGCAACAGCGTATCGTCGCCCGCATATACCTCGAACCCGTCTTTGGCGAAATTCTCAACATAAGCGCGGCCGTTATCGAAGTTGCCGCTGCTGTCCTTCACCCCCTTAATCGTCCCGGGAAACGCCTTCAGCAGCCGTCCGATCAGATCGACGCTGAACGGCACCGCCGACTGCTGCGGGAAATTGTACAGGTAGTACTTGATGTCCCCCCCGACCCGGTTGATCACCTCTGAGAAATACGCGAACAGTCCGTCATCGGTCGGGTTCTTGTAATAGAATGGCGGTAACAGCAGCGCGGCGCGGCAACCCATCTCCGCCGCATGTTTGGTCAGCACGACTGTGTCGGTCAGCGCGCTCACGCCGGTGCCAGGCATCATCTTCGGCACCGGAATACCGCGTTCGATCAGGCCGTGCAGGACGTCCATGCGCTGGTGCAGGCCGATGCTGTTCGCCTCACCGGTGGTGCCGAGTACGCCGAGATTGTTGCAGCCATTCGCCAGCAGCCAGCGGCAGTGCTTCGCCATGCGATCCAGATCGACCGACAGGTCGGCTTTCATCGGCGTCAGCACGGCGGCGTTCACTCCGGCGAACAACGCGTCCTTCATCATGAGGCTTTCTCCTAGGGCGGGCGTTTGGTGCGCGGCATGCGGCCGGGCCAGTCAGCGATGTGATGCTCGAACGGGCCGGCCTTGCGCTCATTGATGGCGCGGCCGCGTACCGAGATGCCGGCGGCGTGTACGGTATCAGGATCGCCCGACACCAGTGGGTGCCACCAGGCTAGGTCCTTGCCCTCGGCCAGTCGGCGATAGGCACAGGACGGCGGCAGCCAGTCGATCGCTCGCACCTCGGCCGGCGTCAGCGAGACGCAATCCGGTACGCGACGGCGTCGATGCGCATAATCGCCGCACCGGCAACTGTGCAGATCGAGCAGCCGGCAAGCGATATTGGTGAACGACAGCGCACCGGTATCGTCATCGCGCAATTTGTGCAGACAGCATCGGCCGCAGCCGTCGCACAGCGACTCCCACTCCTCGTGGGTCATCTGCTCCAGGGTCTTGACCTTCCAGAACGGCGCCGGCTGATCCATGGGCACAAATTACCGAGCCCGGCCGACCATGACCAGAGACTGCCTAGCCGGCCCCCGCATTGTCGCGGTCCTGGCGAAACAAGTATAGGCGACCATTGCTGAAAGAAAACCAGATCCGCCGATTGCGCAGCACGTCCTGACCGATCACGGCGTCGCTGAACCGGCGCCCACCGCTAAGCGCGGGTGGGTTCTTTTGTCAGTACCAGGATCGATGCATTGTGAGCCACGATCGGGCCGAGCCGGATCGTCCCAAAGCGGTGGAAGCGCGCCGTCGCGTCCTCGCCGGCGATCACGTGCTGCGTCACTGTCCGGTCACTCGCTAGTTGCTGCTCGGTCAGATCCAGCCGACGCATCATCCGTGGCATGATCATGGTGTAGGAAGCGCCGGTGTCGACGACGGCATTCCCCCGCACACCGTCGATGTCGATCGGCATCTCCAGCCAACTACCGAAGGACGACGTTCCGGCAATCGCGACTGCTGGATCGCTCCATGGTGGATCGGCTGCACTGCAGCGCCGAACCCGATACAGCGCAAGCGTCTTGTGTGGCGCATCGATATCCAGGTCGAATTCCTTCAGCACGTCCAGTCCCAGGACGCCATCGACACCGGAGTTATTGAAGGAATTGACCGACATGCGGGCCACCGATAGCGGAGCACCGCCGAGTGAGATGCTATCGATATTTGCGTCAGCTCGCAGCGAGCCGCCGTTCAAGCCGACGAGGACCGAAAAGGTGCGGCCATCCTGCCGAATACCGAAGCGCTGAACACTTGTATCCACCAGCATGCTCTTCGCGGCGCCGGTATCCAGCACCATGTCCAAGCTGTGGCCGTTTATGGTGACGGGGATTGTGAACACCCGCCCTTTCGGTTGCAACGGCACCTGGGCAACCTTAAGCAGGTCACAGCTTGGCGCCTGCGCACAGCCGGTGATCGCAAGCAATAGAGCAAGAACCGCGACGAACTCCCGAACGTACCTGACGTAGGCAACCGACCGATTCGCGCTGTTCTCGTGGGGATTCCCGGTCGTTGCTCCGGTCACAGCTTGGGCGCGATGCGGGCTTCCAACGTGCCGATAGCAGGCGATGCTATCCGCACAATGTCACCAGGATTGAGGAAGCGCTCAGGGGCGAAATTGCCGTCCGCCAACCTTCGGCTTGAGTTCGCCGCAGTCCCGGCGGCAGTGCCGCCGCTGATGATGTCACCAGGGTACAGGGTCAGGTCACGCGACAAGTACTCGATGTACTCCCAGAAGGAGAACACCATATCTCGCGTATTGAATTGCTGGCGGCGCTCGCCGTTGACATAGGTCTCCACATCGATATTGGCCGGGTCGAGATCGCCGACGACGATGCATGGCCCCAACGAGCATGAGTGGTCGAAATTCTTCGCCATGCCGAATTTCAGCGGGCCTGTCGGCTCCGCCGGGCTTCGGATACTCCAGTCGCCCAACAGCGTCACACCCCACACCAGGTCCTCGGCCGCGGCGGCACGAACATCCTTCACCTGTCGGTTGAGGATGATCGCCACCTCACCTTCGTAGTCGAGCCGGTCGGCCCTGGCCGGGTACGGCACGTCGTCCCCCGGCCCGGCTGCGCGTCGGCCAACTTTCCAGAAACCCCAGATGCCGGTTTCTCTGATCTTCCTCGCCGCCTCCTCAATCGACATGCGGTCCGCACCGGGCAGCAGGCCCATTGCCGCCATCCCCGCCAGATGATCGGCGAAGTTGCCCCCAGCACAGGCGATGCGCGAACCCTCGGGACGCGGAGCATGCAGGCGCACCTCGGAGAGCTTGTGCAGCAGGATCTCGCCATTCGCGCCAAACTGGTCATGCACATCGCCGAACAGGTGGTCGAGAGCAGTCTCGGCGAGCTGCAGCGTGCGCTCGCCGCCGTCGATGAAGCGCGCAAGATCACTCGGCACCATCACGCTGGCCAGCAACGTCGGATGACGCTCATCCTGGCGCTCGTGCAGATACTTGGCATAGGCGAGTGACAGATCGACTACCTGTTCGCCGCGCAGCGCACCCACGCGTTTCCCTGGACCGAAGACGACGATCTTCATACGGTTGCTCCCTCGCGCGGCGCTATCAGGCCCTGCCTTTCCAGCACCGGGTAAACGCCCCCGCCCAGCATCATCGCCAGAAGCTGCTGCGGCACCGGCGATACCTTCAGCGTTCGGCCCGCGCGAGGATTGCGCGCCTGCCAGGCGTCGAGGTCGAGTTCCGCCGTATCGCCTTCGTCAAACGCGTCAGCGACGCCGGGACACTCGCAGGCCAGCAGCCCGTAATTCACGGCATTGCGGAAGAACAGACCGTTGATCGTCTCGGCCAGCAGGAAGCCGATCCCGCAATTTGCGGATGCTGCGCGCCGCCGGACGCGACGAGCCCATGCCGTAATTGAAACCGCCGATGATCGCATCGCCCGTCTGCACCTGATCGACCCAGCCGGGCCGGTTGTTCATGAATACCGCGCGCGCCTGCTCCTCCGGGCTGCGATAGAGATAGGGGCCTGGCAGCATCAGATCGGTGTTGATGTTGTCGCCGAACTTCCACACCCGGCCGCTTCTCATGCGACGTCTCCCTGGAAGAACTCGCCCGCGCCGGTGATCTGCCCGGCCAGCGCCGAGGCGGCAACGGTGGCGGGCGAGGCCATGTAGATACGCGCCGAGGGATCGCCCATGCGGCCCTTGAAATTGCGCGTGCTCGCGGTGATGCAGACCTCGTCCGGGCCGAGCACGCCCATGTGGCCGCCGACGCACGCCCCGCAGGTCGCGGTGGTGACGATCGCGCCCGCATCCATCAAGGTCTGCACATAGCCCGCCTGGATCGCGGCGCGATGGATCGCCTCGGTGCTGGGCGTGACAATGAAACGCGTGCCTGGAGCAACCGTACGCCCTTTTACTACCCGCGCCGCCACAGCAAGATCATCCAACGTGCCGTTGCAGCAGGCGCCGATGAACGCCTGATCGATCCTGGTGCCAGCCACCTCGCTGATGCCGACCGAGTTGTTCACCACCGCATCAGGCAGCGCGACCAGCGGCTCGATCGTGCCGAGATCGATGGCGCGACGTTCCTGGTACACCGCATCCGGATCCGGCATGGTGGCGAAGAACGGCTTCGGATTGCGTGCCTTCACATACTCGATCAGTGTCTCGTCCGGTTCGAAGATGACGAACTCCGCCGACAGCTCGGTGCCCATGGTGGTCAGTGTGCGCCGCGCGTTCAGACTCTATGCTGTGGATACCTGGTCCACCATACTCAATGTTCTGATTGACGTGCGCACCCCATTTACCGGCGATGGTCAGGAAAATGTCCTTCGCGGATACACCAGGCCGCAGCCTGCCGGTGAGGTCATAGCGGACCGTCTCGCCGACGCGGAACCAGGCCTTGCCGGTGGTGACGGCGTACAGCATGTCGGGGCCACCGACGCCGCGTGCGGCGCAGTTGAACGCACCGGCACTGCAGGTATGCGAATTGGCGTTCACCAGCACCGTGCCAGGCAGCGCGTAGGCCTTGTCGCCGATCACCGCATGACTGATACCCTGGTCGGCGCCGACGTCATGCAGACGCTCGATGCCGAACTCGCGAGCGAACGCACGTCCCGTCTTCATGCATTCCGCCGCCTGCACTGTTGGCGCAGGCACCAGATGGTCGAAGATGATCACGACCTTCGACGGGTCGGCCACTTTCAGCACCTTGCGCCAGCCTTCCGGCAGGAAGGAAAGATCGAGCAGGCAGGCAGTCTCCACATCCACCACGGCAACATCACCGGGCGCGACCTTCTGCAGCCCGCCGGCACGCGCCAGAATCTTTTCGGCAATTGTCATACCCATGATCGCCCTCCGCCGATGCTGGCGGCATTCTCCCCCGTCTTGGTGCTCTGTCCAGGGATCGCTACATTTCAGACAGCACTCGGACCGCTCGCGTGAACCTTCGCATCGCCACCTGGAACATTAACTCAGTTCGCCTGCGACAGCCCTTGCTGAAAGAACTGGTCGCGGCGCTGGAGCCCGATGTGGTCTGCTTGCAGGAGACCAAGGTGCGGGACGAGCTGTTCCCGCTAGAGGCGCCGACGCAACTGGGGTTCCCGCATGTCGTGTTCCGCGGCATGAAAGGCTACAACGGCGTAGCGATCCTGTCGCGGCTGCCAATCATCATGCACGACGTCGCCCCCGACTGGTGCGCCAAGGGAGATTGCCGGCACATCGGCGTGCTTCTCGACAGCAAAGGCGGCCCGCTGGAGCTGCACAATTTCTACGTCCCCGCCGGCGGCGATACCCCGGATCGAGAGCAGAACGCGAAATACGCGCACAAGCTCGACTTCATTACCGAGACCCGGAACTGGTTTGCCGCGCGCACGGGCCTGGCGCGCAGCATCCTGGTCGGCGACCTGAACATCGCGCCGCTCGAGCACGACGTCTGGAGCCACAAGCAGTTGCTGAGCGTGGTCAGCCACACGCCACCAGAGACCGAGGGCCTGACCGCGTGGCAGAACACCGGCTTCATCGATGCCGTGCGGCATTTCGTGCCGGCTGACCAGAAGCTTTACACGTGGTGGTCGTATCGCAACCGCGACTGGCGCGCTTCGGACCGGGGCAGGCGGCTCGACCACATTTGGATCACGCCCGATCTGGTCGGCAGCCTGAAACGCCAGATTGTGCTCAAGGACGCCCGTGACTGGCCGCAGGGCTCCGACCACGTGCCGGTCTGCGTCGAGTTGCAGGTTTAGCAAGGAAGAGCCGCGCGCAGCGGTAGATTTCCATGCGGATCGCCCTGCACGATAAGACGTACACAGAGGCGCGACGCTGACCTTGGCGGTTACGCGTAATCGCTCGCCACCGTCACATCCCGGTGCCGGTCGGAGCGCACCAGATTGAAGACGAGTGACAGCACCGCCGCCACGACAAGATTTGCGATCAAGGACGCCAGAGCGGTGTAGCAAGGCACCGTCATGCCGAACAGCTTCAGCGGATACACCGGCGCGAAGTTCACCGCCGCAACCATCCAAGTCCCCAGGACGAAGCCGACGGCCCAGCCGATCAGCAGGGCCCAGCCATTCAGCATCCGGGTGTAAAGGCCGAGTATCACCGAAGGCAAAGTCTGGATAATCCAGACACCGCCCAGCAGTTGCAGCCACAGCGCGTACTGGAATGGGATGGCGAAGATGAACACCAGCGCGCCGGCCTTGATCACCAGCGACACGATCTTCGCCACCTGGCTTTCCTCGGCATCTGTCGCCGCGTGATGGATGAACTCGCGGTAGATGTTGCGGGTGAAGGTGTTCGCGGTGGCGATCGACATGATCGCCGCCGGAACCAGTGCACCGATCGCGATTGCCGCGAAGGCAACGCCCGCAAACCAGGATGGAAACACCGCCAGGAACAGCGCCGGGACCGAGAAATTATTGCTGTAGCGCCTGAAGCCATCGGCGAATTCCGGCATCGACTGCACACCGACGGCGACCGCCATGAAGCCGACCAGCGCCAGGAACCCGAGCATCAGCGAATATGCCGGCAGCGCGGCGGCGTTGCGGCGCACCACGCGGGCGCTGGAACTGCTGAGAATTCCAGTGATCGAGTGCGGATACAGGAACAGCGCCAGCGCCGACCCGAGCGACAGGGTCGCATAGGCACTGAAGCTGCCGAGCGATCCGGGCGGCGGCACGGCCAGTAGAAGCTTGGCAGTGGGGATCGCCGAGAATATCTTGCCGTAGCCGCCAACGCGGATCGGCACCATGATGATCGCCGCGATGACCGTGATGTAGATCAGCAGGTCCTTCACTACGGCGATCATCGCCGGCGCCCGCAGTCCGGACGTATAGGTGAACGCGGCCAGGATGATGAAGGCGATGATCAGCGGCAGGTCGCCGCTCACCCCACCGGTCTCGATCCCCATCGCGCCAAGCACGACCTGGATGCCGACAAGTTGCAGCGCGATATACGGCATGGTGGCAAGGATGCCGGTCAGCGCCACCGCCAATGCCAGCCAGCGATTGCCGAACCGTCCGCGCACGAAATCGGCCGAGGTGACGTAGCCATGTTTGTGCGCCACCGACCAGAGCCGCGGGAATACGATGTACAGGATCGGGTACACCATGATGGTGTATGGCACTGCGAAGAAACCCAGCGCACCGGCACCGAACATCAGCGCAGGAACCGCCACGAAAGTATAGGCGGTGTACAAATCGCCCCCGATCAGAAACCAGGCGACGATCGTGCCGAAGCGGCGGCCACCGAGCCCCCACTCGTGCAGCATCGTCAGGTCGCCGCGGCGCCAGTGCGCAGCGATGAAGCCCAGCACGGTGACCAATGCGAACAGCAGGATGAAAATAACCAGGGCGGTCCAGTTGATCATGGACGGCTCAGTGCTCCAGCCGATAGACGAAGCCGATGATCACGGCGCTGACCACAATCCAGAGAAGCTGGTACCAGTAGAAGAACGGGACCCCGCCCCAGGTCGGCTCGACGCTGTTGTAGAATGGCACCCAGAGCACAACCACGAAGGGAATCAGCAGCAGCAATCGCGCCCAGGCGACCGGCCGCGCCGGCAGGTGCTCGTCTGGTCTGGCCGACATCGAATCCTCCGGAATGTAACGGGTCGCTTATCGCCCGATCGCGATCAGCGCAACAGCCGGACAACGACCCAGGCGCCCCGACCCGGGGCCCAGGGTTTATTCAGGCGATTGCACGGGAAGCGCCGGCTGGGTAAAGCAGCACGGCGCGGGTGTAGCTCAATGGTAGAGTCCCAGCCTTCCAAGCTGGCTGTGCGGGTTCGATTCCCGTCACCCGCTCCAGAACCATCCGGGCGGGTCACCTTCCCCCGAGCAGGGGTCTCATGTGCCGAGGAGCAAGCGCCTCAGGCCAAATTCGTGCATTGCCTGTGAACTACGGCATTTGTTCCCCTAAAATGTAAAATCGTATTATGGTCCTGCTATAGCGGCATGAGGGCAGCCATGCAGGGGTTCCCGGACCGGTGAAGCGTCTGCTGATCCTGCTGCTATTCGCGGTTGTCCCGCTGTCGGCGTTCGCGCAGCCGCAGTCCGTACCGGAGCGGCGCGTGGCGTTCGTGGTCGGCATCGGCGCCTATAAAAATGCACCACAACTGGCCAATCCGGTCAATGATGCGCGCGCCATCAGCGAGGCGCTGCGTCGCCTGAACTTCGAAGTGGACGAAGTGTATGACCCGGATTTTCGCAAGCTGAGCGAAGCGCTGCGATCGTTCGGCATCAAGGCCCAACAGGCCGACGTGGCGGTCGTCTACTACGCCGGGCACGGCATCCAGGTGGGACGGGAGAACTTCCTGCTGCCCGCGGATGCACAGATCGAGCGCGAGCGCGACCTGGTCTATGAAGCCTTGTCCCTGGAACTCTTCCTTGATGAGGCCTCCCAGGCGCGCCGTCTCGGCATCATTCTGCTGGATGCCTGCCGCAATAATCCCTTCGTGGACAGGCTCACGCGGTCCCTCGCAATCAGCAACCGCGGGACTGCGACAGCGGGACTGGCGCGGGTGGACAACGTGCCCCGCAATACGCTGGTGGCGATGGCGACGAAGGCGGATCAGACCGCCGAAGACGGTAATCGCGGCCACAGCCCGTTCGCTCAGGCTCTGCTCGACAATCTGCAGAAGCCCGGGCTCGAACTCAGCCTGTTTTTCCGCAGCGTGCGCGATAACGTTTTGCGCGCGACCGGCAATCAGCAGGAGCCGTACGTCTTCAGTTCGCTCGGTGCCGAGCCGTTTTACTTCAATCCGCGTCCCCCCAACCGGCCACCACAGATCGGTAGCATCCCGCCGCTCGAAGTACGCGATAACTCCGGCCCCACCTTGCTGCCGATCCCAAGACCGACGGACCCGGACCAGGATCCTCTCACGGTGCGCATCGCGGGCATGCCTCGCTCCGGGGAGATCCGCATCGAAGGCCAGCCTGCCACGCCTGGCGCGATCTACAGCGTCGATCGCTTCGCCACGGCGACTTACAAGCCAACCGGGACAGCACAGGGCGATGTGGGGACACTGGACATTCTGGTGGAGGACGGCCGCGGCGGCAGTGTGCTGGGTAGCCTGAACATCAACGTTATCCCGTCAAATCGGCCGCCGGTCGCTGAACCGCGCCGCCGGCTGCGGATTTACACTGGCGCCCTTGGCATCGCGCCACCAACCGATCCCGACGGCGACAAACTCACGGTTACTGTTCAGAGCCTGCCACGCGGCCTCGTCCGGTTCGGGCTCACCACCATCCGGACTGGCGATCGGCTTCAGCCGGAACAGCTCCCGGCGCTGGTTTACGTCCCTGAACCTGGATTCAGCGGCGCCGCCGGAACCTTCCAATACTTGGTTGATGATGGACGCGGCGGCCGGGCCGAGGGCGCGCTGGACATTGACGTCATGGATCCGGTGGAAGCGGCAACTCAGATGGCGGAAGCGGCTGTCTGGGAACGGTTGGGGTCAACCGGTCGTCTGGAGGACGTGGAAACCTTCCTCCGGCTCTACCCAACCTCCTATCTCGCGCCAACGGCGCAAAGGCGGCGAGAGGAGCTGATCGCCCAGGGCCGCGCCGGCGCACAGCCGAGCGCAACAGCTCAACCGCCCCCGCCATCACCCGGCAAACCGCAGCCTTCCCCCGCCCCCGTCGCCGCTGCCCAAGCCCGGCCAGCCCCGGCCCCCGAACAGCCGAAAGCGCCCGATAAGCTGGCTGCACTGCAGCCGACCGTGCCCGCACCGGAAGCGTCGCCTCCACGGCGTGATCTCGCGATGGTGCTGCCGCCGGTACCGACCGTTGCCGGATCCCCGGCCACGGCCGGACAGCGCCTATTCCAGGACTGCGACGTATGCGTCAGCATGGTTCGTATCCCGCCCGGCAGCGTCATGATGGGCCAGGGGGCCAAGGATTCCAGTGCGACGCCAATCCACAAGGTCGTGCTGCGCGGCTTTGCGCTGAGCCAGTATCCGGTGACGGTCGGACAATGGAATGCCTGCCGGGCCGATGGCGGTTGCGGCCCACCGCCGCGAATGGCGGGAGCCCAAGATGACACGCCGATCCACAACGTCAGTTGGGACGACACGCAAACTTTCATCGCCTGGCTGTCGCGCCGCGCCGGCCATGGCTACCGGCTGCCAAGCGAAGCCGAATGGGAGTATGCAGCGCGCGCCGGCACGACGACCCGCTATTGGTGGGGCGATCACCCGGGGACGGCTTTGGCCAACTGCGCGGGGTGCGGCGGCGACCAGGATCCAGGTTCGCCGCTGCCGGTCGGTGCGTTCCAGGCAAATCCCTTCGGCCTGTACGACATGCTGGGCGGCGTCGCCCAGTGGGTGCAGGATTGCTGGTTCCCGAATTACGGCAGCGCGCCGACCGACGGTTCGGCGCGACAGGCGCCGAACTGTATGAAACGAGTGCTGCGGGGCGGCGGTTACCGTGCGGGCGTGGACGACATTCTGCCGACCGCGCGCGGCAATTACGATGCCCCGGTCCGCTATCCGGGAAACGGCTTCAGGGTGGCACGCGACCTCGACTGAACCCGGTCAGTGCGTCGTTGTTGGCGTGGCGCGTACGTAGATCGTGATCCGCTTCGACATCAGCGGCGGATCGTGCGGCACGTGGTCGGCGTCGCCCATCAGCAGTTGCAGCGTATGCGTGCCGGGCGGGAGCTCGATCACAGTTTCGGTCTGGCCCAGCCCGAAATGCAGGTGATGGCTGTCGTTCGGGATCGGCTGATCCAGCGGCGGCAGCGGCGCGTCGATCAGCAGATGATGATGGCCGGTGTTCTTGAAGTTCACCCCCGCCGGTGCGACGCCGAAATTCCGTGTCCCGAACCACACCTTGACGTGGTTGGAATTGACCGTCGCGCCGTCCAGCGGCCAGCCGATGTAGACATAGGCGTCGTGCGGCGCCGGCGTGCGTGGATTGGTGTTCGCGGCGGGGTTCGCGGCGGGCGCCGATGTCGCGGCAGCGGGCGTGTTGCCGGTTCCCTGCGCGGCGGCGCCCGCGACTATGCCCACGGCTGCTGCCGTCGAAAGCCAGAGCATCCGGCGGTGTCGGACCAGTGCCATCTTGTATCTCCGTCCCGGTGCCTATTGAACCACGGTGATAGTGATGCGCTTCGAATAAAGCGGCGGCTGATGCGGCACATGGTTCGCATCGCCCAGCAGCAATTGCAGGGTGTGCCGCCCGGGCGGCAGATCGAGCCGCGCTTCGGTCTGCCCTAAGCCGAAGTGCAGGTGGTTGTGATCGTTCGGGATCGGCTGATCGAGCGGCGGCAGGTCAGCGTCGATGATGAGATGGTGGTGGCCGGTATTGGCCTTCTCGACGCCCGCCGGCGCGATCCCTGCCCCGCTGAGGCCCATGCGGACCCAGAACGCGCCCTTGACCACCTGCCCGTCCGCCGGCCAGATGATGTACACCTTCGCGTCCGGAGGCATGGTGGCCTGCTGCGCGATCGCGGCCGAGCAAGCTAGCATTGTGCCGGCCAGCAACGCGGCAAGGACCCAGGGTCTGCGCATGGTTTCTCCTTTGCGGCCGGCGACGGACATGACGATTGCAGTATCATTCAGTGTGTGTCTCGGTCCAGCAAGTTGAGCCGTCCTGCGCTTCAGCGAAGCTCATCCTGCCGGCATGGCCGCCCGCGATCGTCTTTGGCGGCGCACGGCGCGAGCCGGACAGAACATCATGGCCCTAAGAGCAATTGATCGATAGGCAGGTCGAGAACGCCACCATCGGGCTTGGCGGTGGGGCGACACATGGCGCCCGGGTCGGTACATTTGCGCCGGGCACTGGCGGCCCATAACCGAAGGAGCCGAAAATGCGACGCATCATCTTGGCGACAGCACTCATTGCGCTCTCACCCCTCGCGTACGCTCAGAACATGCCCAGCGGCAGCACTGCGCCTGGTGCAGGATACACCGGCGCTCCACCACCGCCACAATCACCGCCTGCCTCGACCCGAATGGCCGGGCAGCCGGACCCGAACAACTGCGGCACCCCGGACGAGCCTAAGCCGTGCCCGCCCATGCCTCGGCACCCGTTGCAATCCTACCCAGCGAATAAGCAGTAGCGCGGGGCGAGGGAACCGCACAAAAAGAGAACGCGACCTGGACATCAAGGCAGACAATGGCTACATGGGCCGCCTCTCGGGGCGGCCTTCCATTTGAGACCGAACCGAGAAAGAAGCGAGCGAAGCGGGGCCTGGCGGTTGCCAGGGGTGCGCGTTCAAGGGGTGTAGCTCAATTGGCTAGAGCGCCGGTCTCCAAAACCGGAGGCTGGGGGTTCGAGACCCTCCACCCCTGCCAGCGTCCCGCAGCCGCGCTATGATGCCCCAACCTAGGACCCTGGAGTACAACGTGGCGGTCGATCCAGCGAAATTTGTGCGAGAAGTTCGGTCCGAGATGGCACGCGTCACCTGGCCATCGCGCAGGGAGACGCTGGTGACCACCGGCCTGGTGTTCGCCATGGTCGCGCTCGCCGCGATGTTCTTCTTTCTGGTGGACCAGTTCGTCGGCATCGGCATCCGGGCGCTGTTCGGCATCAATGCCTGAGGAGATCAGTTAAAGTGGCCAAGCGTTGGTACGTGGTGCACGTCTATTCTGGCTTCGAAAAGAAGATCGCTCAGCAGATCAAGGAGCAGGCGGCACAGAAGGGGCTGGCAGACCAGATCGACGATGTGCTGGTGCCATCCGAACAGGTGGTCGAAATGCGACGCGGCCAGAAGGTCAATGCGGAACACAAATTCTTCCCCGGCTACGTGCTGGTGAAAATGGAGCTCAGCGACGACGCCTGGCATCTGGTGAAGAACACACCGAAGGTCACCGGCTTCCTTGGCAGCCGGAACCGCCCGTCGCCGATCAGCGACACCGAAGCCGAGCGCATCATGAAGCAGACGCAGGAAGGTGTGGAGCGCCCGCGTCCGGCGGTGCTGTTCGAGGTGGGCGAGCAGGTGCGCGTCGCCGACGGACCGTTCACCAGCTTCAATGGCACGGTCGAGGAGGTGGACGAGGAGAAGGGCCGGGTAAAGGTCAGTGTATCGATCTTCGGCCGCTCTACGCCGGTGGAGCTGGAATACGGCCAAGTCGAGAAGCTGTAGTGCAGCGCTGGCGGGGGCCCAGCGTTACCACAGCCGGACTACAGGCCCTGCTCCACCATTGCCAGCAGGCGCTGCTCGATGACGCGCCGCTGCGCGCGGCTCAGCCGGCGCAGCGGACCTTCCAACACCAGCATCGCCAGCCCATGCACCGCCGACCAGGCCAGATATTCCGCGCCGGCTCGTCGTTCGATCGGCAGCGCTCCTTCCTGCACCATTGCGTCCAACGCGGTGCCGAGTAACTGAAACGGATTAAGCCCGCTGCTTCCCGCCATCGCGGCATTACTCGTCGTCTCTGCCTCACCCGGCACCGCGAACGCAGTGCGGAACAGGCCGGGCTCGGTCCGGGCAAACCGCAAGTACGCGGTGCCGATCGCCCGCAGGCCGGCACGTGCGGCATCTGCTCCGGCCAGACCACGGCGTTGCCGGGCGACCTCCTTCTCCATCGCCATGGCCAGTGCCGCCAGCGCCGACGAACGCACCGCCTGCAGCAGCGCAGCGCGGCTGGCGAAGTGTCGGTAAGCGGCGTTCGGCACAACGCCCGCGCGTCGCGTCGCCTCCCGCAACACCACCGCCTCGGGCCCGCCGGTGCGCGCCAGCGTGATGCCAGCGTCGAGCAGCGCCTGCCGTAGGTCGCCGTGATGGTATGTGCGGCGTGGCTGCAATTGGTTCGTGGCATCCATCATCACCGCTCCGCGAGGATGTGGACACTGTCCACCCGGTTTGATAGCGTGGTGTGGACGGTGTATACATTGCGGGCGATCACGCAACAAGACCGTCGACCCAAACACGGAGGACCCATTCATGCAGATCCAACCCTACCTGATGTTCGACGGACGCTGCGAGGAGGCGATCGACTTCTACCGCAAGACACTCGGCGCCGAGGTCGGCATGCTGATGCGTTGGAAGGATTGCCCGGAAAAGGCGCCGGGCATGTCCCAGCCCGACGACAAGGTGATGCATGCCACCCTCAAGATCGGCGATACCACGGTGATGGTGTCGGATGGCCGCTGCACAGGGCACCCGAGTTTCCAGGGATTTTCCCTCTCGCTCGACGCCAAATCCGACGCCGAAGCCGAGAGGCTTTTCAATGCGATAGGTGAAGGTGGCCAGGTGCAGATGCAGCTTTCCCCGACCTTCTTCGCATCAAAGTTCGGTATGGTCGCCGACAAATTCGGCGTATCGTGGATGGTCATTCACGAGAAGAGCTGACGCATCGGCCAATGGCGCGCGTCGCGTTCACCGCGAACCTGCAGCGGCACATCGAGTGCCCGCTGCAGACCGCGCCGGGACAGAGCGTGCGAGCCGTGCTGGAGCACGTGTTCGCCGCTCAGCCGCGGCTGCGATCCTATATCCTGGATGACCAGGACCGGGTGCGGCAGCACGTGGCGATCTACGTCAACGGCGAGCGCATCGCCGATCGCGAACGCCTGAGTGATCCGATCGGCGAACACGACGAGCTGTTCGTGTTCCAGGCATTGTCGGGTGGATAGGAAATGCGCGATCGACTGCTGACCGGCACCAAGAAGGGCCTCTTCGAGCTGCGGCGCAACCGCGGCGATTGGAGCATCGCCGCCACTCACTTCCTGGGCGATCCGATCTCCATGCTGCTTGCCGACCCGCGCGATGGCGCGCTGTACGCAGCGGTGGCCCTGGGGCATTTCGGCGTCAAGCTGCACCGCTCGCGGGATGGCGGGGAGAGCTGGCAGGAGATACCCGCGCCGGCTTTCCCCAAGACGGACATCGACGGGCCCAGTGTCTCTTACCTGTTCTGTCTGGAACCGGCGGGAGCCGACCGTCCCGGATGGATTTGGTGCGGCGCGATTCCGGGTGCGCTGTTCCTATCGAAGGATCACGGCGAGTCCTGGACGCTGAACCAGGCGCTCTGGGATCTGCCTGAGCGCAAGGACTGGATGGGCGGCGGATTCGATCACGCCGGCGTCGCCTCGATCTGCGTCGATCCGCGCAATTCCGGGCATATCAGCATCGGCGTGTCCACCGGCGGTGTCTGGCGATCGGATGACGCCGGCGCCAGTTGGCGCGCGGCATCCGAGGGAATGTATGCCGAATATTATCCCCCGCCGCGCAACCTTGCGCCGGAAGTGCAGGACATCCACCGCTTGGTGCAGTGCCGCTCGGCGCCGGACACGATGTGGGTGCAGCACCATAATGGCGTATTCCGCTCCACCGATGGCTCGCGCTCCTGGCAGGAAGTGACAACCATCCGCCCTGCCAAGTTTGGGTTTGCCGTTGCGGTCCATCCACGCGACCCGGACACGGCCTGGTTCGTGCCGGGCGTCAAAGACGAATGCCGTGTGCCGGTGGACGCTCGCTTGGTGGTGGCGCGTACGCGGAATGGCGCGCGATCGTTCGAGGTGCTGACCGAAGGATTGCCACAAATTCAGGCTTACGACCTGGTGTATCGCCACGCGCTCGACGTTGATGACAGCGGGAGTAGATTGGCGATGGGTTCAACCACCGGACATGTGTGGGTGACAGAAAATGGCGGTGATGCCTGGACTTTGGTCGCCGGCAACCTACCCCCGATCAATTGCGTGCGCTTCGGATAAGGTCCAGCCGCGGCCCAGGAAAGGTGTGGCCAGGAAGCCTAGTTCTGTCGAGGAACATGGGCCAGTCAGTGAACACCGAGGTCTGAACCCGGGCTGCTGCCGGCTCCTGGTCCGGCGCGGCTGACAGCGTTCATAAACCACAAAACAGCAGAGAGAGGCGCCCGATGAAGACCAAAGCTCCTTTGACGCTCGGGATTGCGGTCGCTGCGTTCGCGGGATCCTTGGCCGCGCAACCTGCGCGGCTTCATGCCCAACAGGGCGATCGGCAGCAACCGCAAATCGGCAAGTCCGATATCGGCGGCAGTATCATCGGTGCGAATGGACCTGAAGCCGGCGTCTGGGTGATCGCCGAGACCGCCGATCTGCCGACCAAATATGCAAAGATCGTCGTTACCAATGATCGTGGCCAGTATCTGATCCCTGATCTGCCCGACGCCAGATATAGCGTCTGGGTGCGCGGATATGGTCTGGTCGACTCCCCAAAGGTTCAGGTCAAACCGGGCAGCACGGTCGATCTCAACGCGAAGCCGGCGCCAAGCGCCGCGGCGGCGGCTGAATACTACCCGGCGATCTACTGGTATTCCATGCTCGAGATCCCGGACAAGGGTCTGTTTCCTGGCACTGGCACGAACGGCAACGGAATGCCAGTAGAGCTGAAGAGCCAGGCGCAGTGGCTCGATGTGGTGAAAACTGATGGCTGTTATACGTGTCACCAACTCGGCGATAAGGCCACCCGCACCCTGCCCGCCAACCTCGGAACCTTCGAAAGCTCGGCGGATGCCTGGCAACGGCGGCTGGAGTCAGGGCAAGCCGGTAGTAACATGCTGACCAATGTCGGCCGGCTCGATCCACAGCGAGCGTTGCAGCTCTTCGGACAGTGGACCGATCGTATCGCCGCGGGCGAACTTCCTGCGCAGCAGCCACCGCGTCCAACGGGCGTCGAGCGCAATGTCGTCATCACCATGTGGGACTGGGCGACGCCGAAGGCGTACCTGCATGACGAGATCTCGACGGATCGACGTAATCCTGCGGTCAATGCCCATGGCCTGATCTACGGCTCTCCCGAGCTCAGTACCCGATGACGTGCCCATCGTTGACCCGGTGAAGAACACGCGCAGCCAGGTGAAGCTGCCGGTGCTCGATCCCAAGACGCCGAATACTGCCGACGATCCGATTATCGCGCCTTCACCCTACTGGGGAGACGAGGCGATCTGGAATGGGCAGGCCAACATCCACAACCCGATGTTCGACGCGAAGGGCCGGGTCTGGTTCACCGCCAGGATCCGCCCGGCTGATGATCCGGCCTTTTGCAAGGCCGGGTCAGACCAGGCCTCGGCCAAACTGTTCCCGTTGAAGTCGTCCGGCCGACAGGCAGCCATGTATGACCCAAAGACTGGGAAGTTCAGCCTGATCGACCTGTGCTTCACCACGCACCACCTTCAGTTCGCGCGCGATGCGAACGATACGCTGTGGTTCAGCAGTGGTGGAGCGAGTGACGTCTTGGGCTGGCTCAACACGAAGATCTTCGATGCGACCGGTGACGCCGCGAAGTCCCAGGGCTGGACAGCATTTGTCCTGGACACCGTCGGCAATGGAACGCGGGGCGATTACGTTGAGCCCAACGAGCCGATAGATCCGCACAAGGACAAGCGAATTGTGGCCGGCACATACGGCATCGCTCCGAGCCCGGTCGACGGTTCCATCTGGGGATCGGTGTTGGGCTTCCCTGGAGCGATCGTGCGGGTCAATCCTGGAGCTGATCCAGCCAAGACTGCGCTGACCGAGATCTACGAGCCGCCGCTCGATGATCCGAGGGCACCCATTCATGGGTATTCGCCCCGTGGCATGGACATCGACAGCCACGGTGTGGCGTGGGTATCGCTGGCAAGCGGACAACTCGCGAGCTTCGATCGACGGAAGTGCAAGGGACCGCTCAACGGACCGACCGCGACCGGTAAGCATTGTCCCGAAGGTTGGACGCTGTATCCGTATCCCGGTCCGCAGTTCAAAGGTGTGACTGATCCGGGCAGCGCCGAGGCGAGCTACTTTACCTGGGTCGACCAGTTCAACACCTTTGGTCTGGGCCCTGACGTGCCGATCTCCACAGGAAACGCCAACGATGCCCTGCTGGCGCTGGTTGATGGGCGGTTCGTCATCCTGCGCGTTCCGTACCCGATGGGCTTTTACGCCAAAGGCCTGGATGGCCGGATCGATGATCCCAACGCTGGCTGGAAGGGACGGGGGCTGTGGTCGACCTACGGAACCCGCACGCCTTTCCATGTCGAAGGCGGCAAGGGGACAACGAGCAAGGTGGTGTACTTCCAGCTCCGACCCGACCCGCTTGCGCGGTGAAACTCACCTCGTCGGCTGGGATGAAGCTGGGCCGGTACGCGGTCGGTGATTACATGTTCAACATGGCGCCGACCAGCGCGCCCTTGGCGGTGGCATTAAGCGGATCCTTGGCCAGCGTGACTTCGCCGATAGCGACGGGCAGTTCGGTCCGGGCGATGACCGAACGCAGGCGGGGCAGGAAGTTGCCGGCCATGGCGGTGCCGCCGGCGCACACGATCGGAATCGGTCCGGTGAAGCGCGGCAGCATCTTCGATTCCGTCACCGCCGTCCGCAACGCGGTCACCGCCGTCTCGATGACATCCGCATAGTAAACCGATAGGGCGCGGTCGATCGGCCCGCCCGAGTTGCCGTTGAGCGAGAAGCCCGTCTCGGCGGCGTTTTCCTTGTACAGACGCACCGTTGTCGGCGTCTCGCCGATCACCGAGGCGGCACTATGATCGATGTAGTCACCGGCCCTGGTCGTCGCGACCGTAAGCACCGGCAGCCCAAGATAAGCCAGGCAGATGTTGCACATGCCACCACCGAAGCTCATGCCGATCCCGGTGAAGTCGGCGTCCTTTAATTCGGAATAGACGATGGCCAGCCCCTCATTGACCGGCTGCGTCTGATAACCCAGGTTCTCGACAGATGCCCTGCACCGAGCGCTCGTGGTAAATCAGGTCGGAACTGCGGTCGGCCGGCGCACTCGGGATGCTCAGGCACAGCTTCTCGCCATCGCTCGCTTTGCCGCACAGCCGGCCGAGTAGCAGCTCGATCATCTGCAGGTTCTTCGGCTCGGCCGGATTGAGCAGGCCACTCTGCATCGGCCGGCGCGTATCGCCTTCAAGGAATTTGGCGAATTCGTCGGCACGGTTGCCGTAGGCGTAGATGTGCGAGCCTTCTATTTCGTGCAGGATGTTCTCGCGCGCCAGCATCTGCTCGGTCATCTTGCTGTAAGGAATATCGACAAAGGCGTTGAGTTGCGGCGTGAAGTTGACCTTCTGTCCGTTCATGGTGGCAAGCACGATGCGGCTCGTTCCGAGGTCCAACCCCTTTACGACGTGTTGCGGCGCGGCTGCGGTGGCCATTGCAGGGTCTCCTGATCGAAGGGGCGAGCGATTACTCATGTGCGCGTGGCGCATCGAGATCGATGATGCCAGCATCACGATGGGGCGTTGTCGGGCGCGCTGGCTCGCGCCTGGGCGGAGCGCCACGCAGCGCCTCGAGCAGGCACAGCAGTACGTCCAGGACCGGCCGGAGCTCAGCTTCCAAGGCCGCCCTCACCTCGCGGGAAACAACGTCGCGACCGGTATCGGATGCGGTGTACGTGGCATTGCGTGGCTCATGCTCCAGCACCTTCAGAAGCGATACGACGCGCTGGTTGAGGTGCGCATTCTCGGCAAGCAGCCGCTGGATTTCGCCATCGCGCAGATCGGTGATGTCGGTCACGCCGGCGACCGGGTTCCGTTCGTCCGCAGCGCCGGTCGGTCGCTGACTGCCTTCGCGCTGACCGTTCACCACGGTGAAGGGCGCCACCCGACCCGCGGCCCGTCGCGTTTCGCGCAGCGCCACCACGATCTCTTCCATCGTCGGATCGCGCTCAGCTCGATCCACCATGGGAGGTCGATTGACGCAGCGGCCTTAAGGTTCGGTTAAGGGCGGCAATTCCTGCCCCACCGGGCACACCTGGTGGTCAGCTTATCGCCCGCATATGTCGCAACGCGTCAATCCGCTCAGCCGAATAGCCCAGGGCGCGGAGCACTGTGTCGGTGTGCTCACCCGCGGCCGGCGGTTGCATGCGCAGCTCCGGCGCCGCATCGTCGATGCAGAACGGCAGTCCCGGCAGATTTGCGACGTTGCCGTTCGGCATCCGCACCTTCAGCGCGCGGCCGAACGCATTGAGTTGCGGATCATCGAACAGATCGGACGGCGTGCGCACCGGCGAGAACGGGATATTCGCCTCATCCATGATCCGTTCGAGATCGGCGATCGCCACGTCCCTGACCATGGCAGCGACAATCTCGCGCAAAGCCGGACGGTTCCGCACGCGATCGGCATTCGTCGTAAAGCGCTCATCGGCCAGCAGATCAGGGCGCTTGAAGCTGGCGCAGAATGATCGCCAGTGATTGTCCGAGGTGATGCCGATAAAAAGCTTCTCGCCGTTCAAAGTTGGGAAGGTCTCGTAAATCCCCCACGCGCCGCTTCGCGCCGGCATCGGCGGCGACGGCGTGCCGGTGGCAGCCTCACCCGCCATGTGCTGTCCCACCAGAAACGCCGAGCTTTCATAAAGCGCGCTGGTGATCTGCCGACCTTGGTGGTCTTTGTCACGCTGTCGCAGTGCCGCGAGGATCGCCAATGCGCCCATGACCCCGCCCATGATGTCGATCACCGACGACCCGGCGCGCAGCGGCTGCCCAGGCGGCCCGGTCATATAGGCCAGACCGGTCATGTACTGCGCGATCTCGTCCAGCGACGGACGATGCTCGTACGGCCCGGGCAGAAACCCCTTCAACGCGCAGTAGATCAGCCGTGGGTTGAGCGCGTGCACCGCGTCCCAGCCAAGCCCCAGCCGATCCATCGTGCCAGGGCCGAAATTCTCCAGCAGGACATCGGCGTGACGCACCAGATCCTGCGCGACAGCGAGTCCATCGCTCGACTTCACGTCGATGCAGATGCTGCGCTTGTTGCGGTTGAAATAGCAGAAGAATCCCGTTGCAAAACCATGCAGCCGGCGCGTGCGGTCGCCGTCCGGGGCCGGCTCCACCCGGATCACGTCGGCCCCAAGATCGGCGAGCACCACTCCGCAGGACGGTCCCATTACTGTGTGGCTGAATTCGAGCACCGTGAGATCCGCGAGTGGCAGAATGGCCATGGTTTCAGACCCGCTCTGCCACGGCCGGCGCCAGCGGATGGCCGAGATACGCTTCCAGCACCTTGTCCGGTGGACCATCCAGACGCACCCGCCCCTGCTCCAGCCACAGGACCCGGGTGCACCAGTTGCGCACCACCGCGACATCATGCGTCGAGATCACCAGGATCTCGGCGCCGCGCACCATATTCTCGAGCCGCACCTGCGCCTTGTCGCGAAACTCGGCATCACCCACCATGAACCACTCGTCCATCAGCAGAATCTCGGGTCGGATCGCCGTGGCCATGGCAAAGCCGAGCCGCATCACCATCCCCGAGGAATAGGTGCGTACCGGCAGGTCCATGAAGTCGCCGAGGCCAGCGAAGCTCGCGACATCCTCCTCGAGCCGCTCGATGTCCGGCCGCGGCAGTCGGTTATAGAGCCCGCGCAGCAGGACGTTCTCGCGGCCCGTCAACTCAGTGCTCATTCCCAGATTGGGATCGAGCAGTGCGTTCAGGCTGCCCTTAATGCGCACGTGTCCCATCACCGGCTCGTAAATACCGGCCAGCGTGCGCAAAAGCGTGGTCTTCCCGGCGCCGTTGTTGCCGATCAGGCCCAGCCGGTCGCCGCTGTTCAGCGAGAACGACACATCGCGCAGCGCCTGCACCACGACGCGCTGCTGCATGTCCTTGCCTAGCCGACCGGACGCCGCGGCCACCACCGTCTTCTTCAGGCTGCGGCTGCTGCCGTGGTACAGCGGGAAGAAGACAGATACCCCGTGAATGTCGATGCGCGTCTCGCCGTCACGCATCACGGTCACATCCAGAATGCAACGCGCCCGCGTGCGCGCACGAAGAACAGCCACGATATTGCGCACAGCATGCCGCTGTAGATGACCGCGGTACCCCAAACCGTATGCGTCGGTATATGGCCCAGCAATGGCGCGCGGACCACTTCAAGCAGCGCGAAGAACGGATTGAAGGGCAGTATCCATTGATGAATCCCGAGCTGCTCCGGCTGCCAGATCACCGGTGTCAGGAAGAACGCGATCTGCATCACGCTGGCGACGATTGGACCAACGTCGCGGAAGCGGGCGCAGAACGCACCCAACATCAGGCAGATCGCTAGCGTGTCGATGATCCACAATGCCATGCCCGGCAGCGACAGCAGAGCCGTCCACCCCGGGTCGATATGGAAATACAAATAGACCCCGATCAGCACCACGACGTTGTGGGCCAGGACTAGCACGTTGCGTACCAATGTGCGCACCGCGTGCAGGAACAACGGCATGCGGACCGCAAGGATCATGTTTTCTGCCTGGGTAAAGCAGGCACAGCCTTCGCTCACCATCGAGTTGAGGAATGTCCAGAGTATCTGCGACAGCGCGAGGAACGGCAGGTACTCGTGTACGTCGGTATGAAACAGGGCCGAGTAGAGCACGCCAAGCGAGACGATCATCACGGCGGATGAAAGCGTGAGCCAACCCGGCCCAAGCAGCGAACCGCGATAGCGCAGGCGGATATCAAGCCAGCCTAGGGAGCGGGCCAACGGCCAAAGGCGCAATCCTTCAGCGATGTCCCTGATCGCCCACCGGTTGCGTGCCGCCAGCGGCATCTGACCCTGGAAATCGAGCATGCCCGCGCGGGCAATCGTATCGTGCACAGAGATACTCATCGCGGTGGAACTCATCTCGCCAGGGCGATAGCCGATCCGGATCGGCGGGCCAAGGGTCAGCCGGTCCTGGCCAGCCCTGCGCAATCGCCGCGCAGGATTACCATCAGGTCGCCAGCGCGGAAGCCCGCTCTGTTGTCCTGCAGGATCGACCCTGTCGCGCCATTGTCTGTCCTAACGCGCCTCTCGACATGATCTTGCCTCGAACTGCAATTTGCGATAAGGGCTTAGCCTCGATTCCTGATCGGTTACCTGAGCGACGGCCGTCTGGCCGTCGTGCCCTCCGGCTATTTTCGGCCGCGCCACGACGTACGGAGGTCTGCCTGGGATGACACGTCAGAGCCGCTCCATCCTCGCCAATGTGGTCGCGCTGCGCGGTATCGGCAGCCTCACTCTGCTGGCCCTGCTTGCGGCCTGCGCCAGCCATGGGCCGCGGACCAATGCCACGCAGGAAGCCGCCCGATATGCGGCCCACGCTCGCGGCAATTATGTGCCCCCCGGGCCGCCCGAGGACCCATGGGGCCCTTATATCCACGAAGCCAGCGCCCGCTTCGACGTACCCGAACTCTGGATCCGCTCGGTCATGCGTGTCGAGTTGGGGGGGAATGAATACCAGGATGGTCAACTGATCACCTCCCCCGCCGGCGCCATGGGGCTTATGCAGGTGATGCCGGAAACCTACGAGGAAGTGCGCGACCGCTACGGCCTGAGCGATGATCCCTTCGATCCCCACCAGAACATCCTGGCCGGCACCGCGTATCTGCGCGAGATGTATGACATTTATGGCTCACCGGGGTTCCTCGCCGCCTACAACGCCGGCCCCCACCGGCTGGACGACTACCTCAGCAACAACCGTTCGCTGCCCGACGAGACGCGGCATTATGTCGCGATGATCGGCCCGAATATCGTCGGCGTCTATCCGAACAACCGTTCCCCGGCGGAAGACTACGCGATGAACGCGCTGCCGATCGACATCCCGAAAGGCCCGCGCTACGGCCGGGCGATCCAATTGGCGAGCAATCGCGGCAGCGGCGGCGGCCGGGTGCCGACGCATGGCCCAGTGCAGGTGGCGCAACTGCCCGAGCCACCACGGGGATCGGCGCTGTCGCAGCCGCAGCAATACGCGCTCGCGGCGCCACCACCGCCGCCGCCGCGTGGTGGCTTCAGGTTCGTCTCCCAAGCGGTAGCCGCCGAGGTCCCCCTCCACCACCATGGCGGACCCTCGAATGGCAGTTGGGCGATCCAGGTCGGCGCCTACTCCAGCGAGACACTGGCGCACACGGCTCTGGCGACGGCGCGCGAGCACGCACGAACCGAGCTTGCCGTTGCACACACGTCGGTCTCGGGCGTGCATCAGGGACGGGCGATGCTGTATCGCGCACGCTGGACTGGCCTGTCGCGTGAGGCTGCGGTGCAGGCCTGCGAACGCCTCGCGCATGGCCGCACAAGTTGCATGGTAGTTTCGCCAGAGTCACAATTGTAGCCTCTCCCGCTAATCTAGCGGGAGAGGTCGGCGCAAAGCGCCGGGTGAGGGCGCCGGTTCCTGCACAATGCACCGCCTTCCCGGAGTGCCGGCGCGGCGGCTTGAAGCTCTGCGCAGCAACGCGCAACTTGCCGATATGTCCACCGCGCTGAAAATCCCGCCGCGCATGACGGTCGTCGAGTTCCTCGACTGGGAACCGCCCGAGCACTGGAATGGGCTTTGGCAGTTGCGGAACGGCGAGCCGGAGATGATGGCGCCGGCTTCTGATGCCCATGGGTCGATCCAGTCGCGACTTGCGCAGCTTATCGGCGTGCACCTTGATGCCCAAGGTGCTCAGTGCCGGATCGTCACCACCCCGGGCGTCGTTCCCGCTGAACGATCCGAGGACAACTGCCTGGTACCTGACCTCGGGATCACCTGTGCGCCGCCGACCGGTGAGCACCTAATGCGCGAACCACTGGTGCTGATCGAGATCCTGTCGCCGACCAATGTGTCGAAGAAGCGGGCGAATGTTCGCTCCTACATGACGATCCCGACGGTGACGGAAATCGTGGTAGTGCATTCGACGTCGATTGTCGCCGAGGTGCTCCGGCGCACGCCGGACGGCGCATGGCCAACCGAGCCAGATGTCGCCGGCGCGGAGGACGAGCTGCGTCTCGATGCGATCCACTTCGCGGCACCGTTGCGCGATGCCTATCGCACAACGAATTTGACATAAGCGACTAAGGACTTTGGCCGCTGCGCCGCCGTAGTGACGGAGGTGCGGCGCTTGCCCGCGGGTGCTCCCGCCTCCACACTGGCCGGACCAAATCATCATCCGGGAACGCCCAACATCATGCCTGACGCCAGATTTGCCAGCCTCACGCCGCTGTTCGCACCCCGCTCGGTCGCCGTGCTTGGCGCCTCCAGCGATCCCACGCGCATCAGCGGCCGGCCAATCGCCTACATGAAGGCGCAGGGCTTCCAAGGCGCGCTCTATCCGATCAATCCGAACCGTACCGAAGTTCAGGGCCTGAAGGCGTATCCGTCGGTCGCCGCGCTGCCCGAGACCCCCGACGTCGCGATTGTCGCGGTCGCCGCGGAAATCGCCGAGAACTCGATCACCGAATTGGCGGAACGCGGCGTCAAGGCCGCGGTGATGTTCACCGCCGGCTTCGCGGAAATGGATGAAGCCGGCGAGGCCGCGCAGAACCGCATGGTCGCTGCCGCGCGCAAGCACGACATGCGCATCCTTGGCCCCAACTGCCTCGGCGTGTTCGATGCACGCACTGCCTACTACGCCACGTTCTCCTCCTCGTTCGACAGCGGCTGGCCGGTGCCCGGCCGCATCGGCATCGCCTCGCAGTCCGGCGCCTACGGCACGCATCTTTACACGCTGGCGCGCAACCGCGGCATCGGCGCCTCGCTTTGCATCATGACCGGCAACGAGGCCGACGTGACCGTCGGCGAATGCATCGGCTGGCTGGCGGAAAATCCGGAAGTGGACGTGATCGCGGTGTACGCCGAAGGCATCCGCGAAGCACCGGCCCTGATCGCCGCGTTCGAGGCGGCGCGCGCCGCGAAAAAACCCATCGTGATGCAGAAGGTCGGCCGCAGTGAACTCGGCGGCAAGGCGGCGAAGTCGCACACTGCATCCATCGCCGGCGACGATGCGGTGACCGAGGCGGTGATGAACGAGTTCGGCGTGGTGCGGGCGCGCAACTCGGAAGAGATGCTGGACATTGCCCACACCGCGACGCGCAAGATCTATCCGGCGCGCAACACGCTCGGTGTGATCACCGTATCCGGCGGCGCCGGCGTGCTGATGAGCGACGTTGCCGACGCGGTCGGCCTGCCGATGCCGGAAATGCCGGAGCCAACGCAGAAGATGTTGCGCGACCTGGTGCCGTTCTGCGCGCCGCGCAACCCCGTGGACGCGACCGCGCAGGTCAGCAACAATGTCACGCTGATCCACACCTTCACCGAGGCGATGGTGAAGGAGGGTGGCTATTCATCGGTGCTTGGCTTCTTCAGCATGACGGCGTCCTCGCGCCGCTGGCCCGGCATTCGCGAGCAGATCAACAAGGTCCGTGCGACGCACCCAGACCGGCTCTACGTGCTGTCGGTGATCACCACCGATGAACGCCGCGCCGAACTGGAGGCGGATGGCTGGAGCGTGCACGAGGACCCGACGCGTGCGGTGATCGCGATCGCCGCAATGGGCCGTTTCGGCGCCGCCTTTGCTGCACCGCCACCCGCACCGCCCCCCACCATCCCGCATGTCGCCCTGCCCGACGCAACACCGAGCGAGGCAGAAGCCAAGCGCCTGCTGGCCGAGGCTGGAATCCAGTCCGCCCCGGAACAGGCCTGCGACAGCGCGGATGCAGCGGTTGCCGCGGCGGACCGATTCGGCTTCCCGGTGGTGATGAAGATCCTGTCGCCCGACATCACGCATAAATCGGAGATCGGCGGCGTGCTGCTGAACGTCGCCGACCGCGCCGCGGTGCGCGACGGCTACGACCTGTTGATCGCGCGCGCCAGGCGCGCCGCACCGAACGCGCGCATCGAGGGCGTGCTGGTCGCCAAGCAGCTTCAGGGCGGCGTGGAGTGCATCCTGGGCATTCACCGCGATCCGGTGTTCGGGCCGATCGCCATGTTCGGCCTGGGCGGTATTTTCGTCGAGGTGATGAAAGACGTGGTGTTCCGCCGCTGCCCGTTCGGCGACGACGTGGCCGAAGAGATGATCCGCTCGATCAAGGGTGCGCCGCTGTTGCTGGGTGCGCGCGGCCGGCCTAAGGCGGACATCAAGGCGCTGGCGCAGATGCTCGCACGGCTATCGGCGTTCGCTGCTGCCGCAGGCCCGCGGCTGCATCGATCGATCTCAATCCGGTGTTCGCCATGCCGGAGGGGCAAGGTGCATTTGCGGCTGATGCAGTGGTGGAGGTCGATTGAGATTTCTTGGCCCGACTCCTGCGGCGCGGCAGAATAAGGAGCAAGAAGCGGCTTGCTGATGCTCCTGACAGCCAAAAAGGCAGCCTAAGTTTCCGGCGGCTCTGCGACCATGCTGGCGTTCACCTCCTAGGAAGCCTCTACGATCACGACCTGGTGCTGTGGACCGAACAGCAGGCGCGCGGCTGCGTGCAGCGGCCGGCGCCGGCTGGAACGTGCCGATCGACCTGGGAGAACGTGGCCGAGGAGATCGAGAGTTTAGGCAGATCCGAACGCCGCGCGCTCGCCAGCCACCTTGAATGCGTGATTTGGCATCTGCCTGAAGCTGCAGGCTTCACCGGCGCCGGACCCTGCACGCCGACGGTGGGAGACGATCCGGCGTGCGCGCGGGAGGATCGAAGACGAGCTGGCGGAGAGCCCAAGTCTACGACGTGAAGACCCTGGCCTGATCGCCAAGCAAACCCTGCGCGCACGCACGCTGGTGCGCGCCAAATTCGAGGACCACAGCGAACAGCCGCGGATCGACAGCGATTCGCTGACCTATACGGAATCGCAAGTGCTCGAGGATCGGCTGCTCGGGAACGACTGACGGACACGCTCTCCAACAGCGTCCTCGCTTCAATGAGAGCGACACCAGGCGCGCATCGCTGATGGAGCAGGGCTATCAGTGCCCGCCTGCTTTCACTCTAATCCACAGCTTCCCCGGCGGCGGACCGGCTTAACTCGCATAATCCGGTTCCTCGCGATCTAGATGCGCCGCCATGCGTCGAGATGCATTCGCGCGTCTACCTTTTCGCCCCACGGTCCGTTCCACCGCTTGAGCGAGCTCTCCGGCAAGGATCGCAGCTTTCGCCCGGTCATCATCGCCGTCATCTGGTACATGCAGGTGCGCTCGGCCCAGTAACACTCGTCAAACGCGTCGTGTACCGTGCGGCCAACCACGGTGACGCCGTGCGCCCCCATCACCATAATCGTCTTCTCGCCCATCAAACCGGCCAGCCGATCGCCTTCCTGGTCATCGTCCACCGGTGCAGCACCGACGTTGTCGAACACCACGCGATCGTTGAGGAACAGATTGTTATAGTGCGCGCGCGCGAACACCGGCTCCTCCAGCAGCGACAGCGACGTCAGATACTGCGGATGCACGTGGACGATGCACACCGCGGCAGGGTTCTTCAGGTGGATGCGTGCGTGGATGTGGAACGCCACCTTGCGCAGTTCGCCTCTCCCGCGCAGCACCCCCTCCAGATCGCACACGATCAGCGAACTCGCGGTCAGCTCCTGAAACAGCATCCCTCGCGGATTGATAAGGAACAGCGGTCTGTCGTCGTCGCCCCGCTGCGGCAGCACCAGCGAGTTATGGTTGCCGATCTGCTCGTTCCAGCCGAGCCGCGCTGCGACACGGAACACTGCCGCCATGTCGCAACGCAGCCGCCACTCGTCGGCGTCCAGCTCGCTGGAACTCAGGGTGTGGACAATGGCAACCATGCGCCGGCTCTGTGATGTGGCGGGGGCGAGCCTGCGCGGACGCACACGGTTTGCAAAGCGGCGTATGCAGCGCCACATGGGCGGCATGAACCGCCGCACCTTGCTCTGCCTGCTCCTTACGGTCCCGGGCGTTGCCCGCGCACAGTCGCAGTTCGAACCAACGCCACAGGATCGCGCCGATTTGGCGAGGATCGAGAACTATCTGGACGGCTTGCGCACCATGAAGGCTCATTTCCTGCAGGTGGCACCGAGTGGGGCGATCAGCCAGGGAACCGTCTGGCTCGACCGGCCCGGCCGCATGCGGTTCCAGTACGATCCGCCCAGCCCACTGCTTCTGGTCGCGGGGCATGGGCTGGTGGTGTTCCATGACAAGTCGCTGAACCAGACCACGAACATCCCGATTGGCCAGACACCGCTTGGCATCCTGCTTGCCGACCACGTCCAGCTCGGCGGCGACGTGACGGTCACCGGCATGCAGCATTTGCCGGGACAGATTCAGGTGAGCCTGATCCGCACCGCCTCTCCCGGCGATGGCACGTTGACACTGATCTTCGCGGACAATCCGCTCGCGCTGCGGCAATGGACAGTCACCGACGCGCAGCGACGACAAACGATCGTAACGCTCTACAATGCGGAGACCGGGGGCGAGTTCGACCAGAAGTTGTTCCAGTTCATCGACCCTCGCATTTTTCAGCCCGGCACAAACGGATGACACCCTGGCGACGTCGTCCCAGGTAACATTGACATGGTTTCATGGCCGCTATCGAAGAAAATGCCTTCATTTTGTCGCAAGGAACGCCGATTATTATCTCTCGATGAGCTTCTCCAAGGTCGTCAAGCCGCTTGTAGGCATCAGTTGCTGTATCAAGCAGTTCGGTATCTTCGGAATGCCGAACCACGCCGCTTCCAACAGCTATGTCGAGACCACCGATCAACTGCTGCACGCAGTTCCGGTTTTGGTCCCCGCCAACGGTCCGACCGCGGACATCGAAACCCTGCTCCAACGGCTGGACGGCATCCTCCTGACCGGCAGCCGGTCGAACGTGCATCCCAGCTACTACGATGGCCCGCCACACGCGGAAGGCACATGGGAAGACATGGCGCGCGACAGCACCACGCTGCCGCTGATCCGTGCCGCGGTCGCACGTGGCGTGCCGGTGCTGGCGATCTGCCGCGGGTTCCAGGAGCTGAACGTGGCGCTTGGGGGGTCGCTACACCAGAGGTTGCAGGACCTTCCGGACCGTATGGATCATTCCTCCCCGCTGTCGCCTCGCGTGAGGTGCGGATCGGCAAGGCACACGCCATTCGGGTTACCCCCGGCGGCTGGCTGCACCGGCTTGCCGGCACCACGGAAATCGCGGTGAACTCCCTGCATAACCAGGGTGTGAACAAGCTCGCTCCTGGGTTGCGGGTCGAGGGCGTCGCCCCGGATGGCACCATCGAAGCGGTTCAGGTGCTTGCCACCGCCACCGGCCCAGCTCCGGGTTTCGCCGTCGGTGTGCAGTGGCATCCCGAGAACGACTGGCGAACCGACGCAGTCTCCCGCGCGCATCTTCGAGGATTTTGCCGCAGCAGTGCAGGCCTACGCCGCGGGCGGCCGGATGGGCGGGATCTCGGCCGCGGCGGACTGATCGCAGCCCCTTGCCATCGGCGGCAATTCGCGCCGATGTAACGCGGTGGCGACCGGACCGCGCCGGTCTGGTTTCAGTCCATCACCAGTCACGAGGCCCGCGCCATGTTCATCGAGACCGAAGGCACGCCTAACCCCGCGACCCTGAAGTTCCTCCCCGGCCGCTACGTGATGGGCGCGGGCACCGCCGACTTCGCCTCGCCGGCCTCGGCTGAACGCAGCCCGCTGGCCATGGCGCTGTTCGATCTGCCCGGCGTCGCGCGGGTTTTCCTGGGCGGCGACTTCATCACCGTTACGAAGACCGACGAGACCTCGTGGCAGGCGCTGAAGCCGCAGGTGCTTGCGGCCATCATGGACCACTTCGTTGCTGGCAGGCCGGTGATCGAGGGCAGCGGCGATGAGGACCTCTGCGAGGAAATCGCGCCCGGGGATGAGGAGATCGTCGCCCAGATCAAGGAGCTGCTGGACACCAGAGTGCGCCCGGCGGTGGCTGGCGATGGGGGCGACATCGTCTTCCGCGGCTATCGCGAGGGCGTCGTCAAACTGCACATGCAGGGCGCCTGCTCGGGCTGCCCGTCCTCGACCGCCACGCTGAAGCACGGCATCGAGAACATGCTGCGGCATTTCGTTCCGGAGGTGGTCGCGGTCGAGCAGGTCGAATTCTGAATTATGCCGCTCGACGCCTACGCGCTCGATCTGCTGTTCCGCCAGGCCCGCACCTACAACAAGTTCACCGACCAGCCGGTCACCGATGAAGAGCTGGGCGCCCTGCACGCGCTGCTGAAGCAGGGGCCGACCTCGGCCAACTGCTCGCCGGCGCGTTTCCTGTTCCTGCGCACCAGGGAAGCCAAATTGAAGCTCGCGCCGGCGCTGTCGAGCGGCAACCTGGACAAGACGATGGCGGCGCCGGTGACCGCAATTGTCGCCTACGATCCGAAATTCTACGAGAAGCTGCCCAGGCTGTTCCCGCATAACCCGGATGCCGTGTCGTGGTTCACCAGCAACGACGCGCTTGCCGCCAGCACGGCATTCCGCAACGGCACATTGCAAGGAGCGTACCTGATCCTGGCCGCGCGTGCCCTTGGCCTGGACACAGGTCCGATGTCGGGCTTCGACAATGCCATGGTGGACGAGGTATTTCTGTCCGACCGCGGCTGGCGGTCGAATTTCCTGTGCAATATTGGGCACGGCGATCCGGCGGGCCTGTACCCGCGCTCGCCTCGTCTGGACTTCGAAGAGGCGTGCGTACTGCTTTAGCCATTGCGATTTCACGTGATTCAGCCTCCGGCAATTCGCCTTCGGTCATCGACGTTCGAGGCAGTTTGGGACATGCATGTCCTTGCGCTTGATTCGGCCCTGAAGCGTTGCTCTGCCGCGGTTGTGGTGCATGGCGAGGTTCTGGCCGCCCGGCAAGCTGACGCCACCCGTGGCCACGCCGCGCTGATGCCGGTGATGGTCCGCGATGTGCTGGCGGCGTCAGGCGTCGCCGCCACTTCCCTAGACCTTGTCGCGGTTACCGTCGGGCCGGGCAGCTTTACCGGCATCCGCGCCGGCCTGGCCTTGGCACATGGGATTGCGCTTGCCTCCGGTATCCCGGTCGTCGGCGTGACGGTCGGCGAGGCACTGGCCGATACCCTGCCGCACCTGGGCGGACGCCGGCTCTGGGTCGCGATCGACAGCCGCCGTCGACCGAATTTTCCTGGAACGCGGCGCGCCAGTCAGCGCGGAGACCCTGGATGAGTTGCCGGATCCAGTGGGCAAGATCGCGCTGGCCGGCGATGCCGCGGCCGCGGTTGCCGCCGGCTGGCCGCTCGCGATTTCGACGTGATGCTGACCGACGCCGACTGCCGGCCGCGCGCCATATCGCCCTGGTAGGGGAACAACGCTTCAGGCGCGAATTGCCTCCATTGCCGGCGCAGCCGCTCTATGTCGATCCCGCCCGAGGCCCGGCTGCCCGCTGGCGGTTTGCGTCCGCCACCCACCGGATGATTATCCGGGCGACAGAAGCCCATGCGGCGGCCTTGCGGCAATCCATGCCACTGCTTTCCCACCACGCGAAGCATGGGGCGCCGATGCGATCGGCCTCCAGTTGGCGCTCCCGAGCAGCTTCGGCCTGCTCGACCCACGCGGGGGGATGCTGCTCGGCCGCACCGTCAGCGACCAGGCGGAGGTGCTCACCCTGGCGGTGGCCCCGGCCATGCGCCGCCGGGGAATCGCGCAGCGCCCTGCTGCGGGAACGCCAAGCTGCTGGTCGGCGCGCACGGGTACGTCACCATGTTCCTAGAAGTCGCCACCGGCAATATGGCCGCACTGGCGCTCTATCGTCGCGAGGGATTCGTCGAGGTCAGCCGCCGCCGCCGCTATTATGCCGACGGGTCCGATGCCATTGTGATGCGTGTGACGCTATTATGATTATCCGCTACGATTGTCCGCCCCGGCGCAGCAGCAGCGTGGCAACCCCCTCGGAATCCAGGTCCAGCGAAAGGACCTCGTGCCCTTGCTCACGGGCGGTGCGTGGCACGTTGCGCAATGGCTCGTCGCCGCGCAGCCGGACCCGCAGCACCTGACCCGGTTGCATCCGATCAAGCGCCAGACGCGTGCGAACGAAGGTCATCGGGCAGACCTCCGACGTGATGTCCAGTTCCTGGTCGGCGGTGCGCTTCGCTTGTCATTCTGCTGCTTTAGCGCTTGCGTCGCCAGGAAGGCGACGAATGGGTTGTGCGTCCTCTATATGGCGCAGGCGTCCGCGTTCAAAGCGGTGATGAAGGTCGGTGTCAGGCATCAGCCGCCGCGGCCGGAGCCTGGCAATGAGCTTCCAGCGGGAGATTTGGTGGGACATTGGCAGGAAATGGTGGGAGATTGGCGGGGCATTGGACGCCGCGACCCTGATCGGCTACCCCCGTGTCGGCTGGCCGCGGGGGCTGGCACCGCGCGGCAGGGCCGGGCTAGGCTACCCACAAGGGAACCGATGGAATCGCGCATCGAGCGCCTATGTGTCGAACAAGGCCTAAAAATGACCGGGCAGCGTCGCGTCATTGCCCGCGTCCTGTCCGAGGCGTCCGACCATCCCGATGTCGAGGAACTTTACCGCCGCGCCAGCGCGCTCGACGCGCGCATCTCTATCGCGACAGTCTATCGCACCGTGCGGCTGCTGGAGGAGAAGGGCATTCTGGAGCGGCGCGATTTTGGCGGCGGCCGCGCGCGATACGAGCCTACCGAGCATGGTCATCATTTCCATCTGATCGATATCGACACCGGCAAGGTGATCGAATTCCAGGACCCCGAATATGAGCGGCTGATGCAGACCATGGCCGAGCGTCTGGGTTCGACCTTGTCTCGCTCCGGCTGGAGCTGTTCGGGCGCCGCCGCGAGCCGTCGCAGACCACGCGCGACAGCCAGGGCCGACGGCGTCTCTCGCGCCGAACTCCGGGAGCCGTCCGCACGATCCGGACCCAGCCATGGAGCAGGGAGGGGCAGTGCGATGACCTTTGAGCAGCTCATTGCCGACCGCCGTCTTGACGCGCGCGCCTTTCCCGAACTTCGGGCCGGCAACCTGGGCGTACGGGTCGCACGGTCATCGGCCGAAATCGATGCGGTCCAGGCGCTTGCGCTACCGGGTCTTCTATGGCGAAATGGGCGCCCGTGCCGACCCGGCAACGACGGCATCGCGGCGCGATCGTGACGCATTCGATGATGTCGCGGACCATCTGCTGGTCGTGGATCACGCTATCGGCGCCGGCCCTGAAGGCGTCGTCGGCACCTACCGGCTGATCCAGCGCGACGCTGCTGCACGGCTAGGTCGGTTCTATTCGGCCGACGAATACGATATCGCGCCGATCGTCAGCTTTCCCGGCCGGATCCTCGAACTCGGCCGATCCTGCGTCGACGCCGCATACCGAAGCCGGGTCGCCATGCAATTGTTGTGGCGCGGCATTGCGGCCTACGTGTTCCATTATCAGATCGATCTCATGTTCGGCTGTGCCAGCCTGCCGGGCACGGACCCGGACGCCCTCGCCGCGCGAGTTGACCTATCTTTACCACAACCATCTGGCGCCGCCTGCGGTGCGCCCTCGTGCGCTGCCCCACCGCTTCATCGAGATGCGGCGAATGCCGCCGAACCTGCTCGATCCCAGGCGCGTGCAGTCACAATTGCCGCCGCTGATCAAAGGCTACCTGCGGCTTGGCGGCTTTGTCGGCGACGGGGCCGTGATCGATGGTCAGTTCAACACCACCGATGTTGCGGTGGTGGTCAAAACCGACCTGGTGACCGACAAGTACTATCGGCACTACGAACGTCGGTTGCGAGACGCGCTGGATTAACGCCATAAGTTAGGCCGTCGTCCTGGAACGCTATCTGCTGCTGGCGCAGGACGTGCCGGGCGTCAGCGCTGCGCGCCGTGCTGGAGCCTGTCAAGCGACACTCCCGGCGCTCTCAACCTGATCGCGCAGGTCAGCCGTCAGCCGGTCTCCGGCCTGTTGCCACCATGGACAACCGCGCGTTCACGCAAACCGGGCCGATCGAGTTCCTCGGCCTGCTCGATCTCAACAGCTTCAGCCAGTTCGGCGAACAGGACCGAGCTCTCCTATTATCACTCGTTTCCCGATACCCAGAATTTCGGGCAGGTCTCCACCGAAGCCTTCATCTGGCGCTTCCGGATTGAAGGGCAAGATATACGCCGGCTATGGCGGCACCATCCCCACCGGCAGCCTCGGCGATCAGGGCTACGATGGCACCACAACGATCTTCGGCGGCCCAGCTCAGTTATCCGGTCATTCGCTCGCGGCAGCAGACACTGAACGTCTACGGCGATTCGACGCCCTCGAAATCCAGCATCTCCCTGGCCACCGAACGGCGCACCGCGCAGCGAATCGAGCTACAGATCGCTGCGCGTGTTCCGCGCTGGTGCGGACTACGCCCTGTCCGATGTCGTGCTGGGGCCGAGCCGGTCGGCGATCAATGCGCTCTCGATGCGCTTGTCGGAAGGCGTGAAGGGCCTCGGCGCAACGCTCGACGGCATTTCCGCGACCTCGCCGCGTCGGGGCGAGCAGACCGGTTTCTTCAAGGTCAACTTTCGAAGCCAGCCGAACACAGACGCTGTTCGCGCCGTGGGAAGGCGCCACCTTGGGATTGATGGAATTGCTGACCGGCCAGTGGTCGCCCAGCATCCTGCCGCCCGCGGAGCAGTTCTACCTGGGTGGCGCCCGTTTCACCCGAGGCTACTACGCGGGCGAGGTGCCGGGCGACAAGGCGCTGGCGGCGACCACCGAGTTGCAACTCAACACCGGTTTCGAACCTGTTGTATTTGGCAAGCCGCTGAGCCTGGCCGCCCAATTCTACATTTTCTACGACTGGGGCGAGACGTGGCAGAACCTGAGCACCGACCATGCGGCGATGATCAATTCAGCCGGGGGCGGTGTGCGTGCGCAGGTGACGCAGCATGTCGAGGTCGATCTCGAAGGCCTTGCGCGGTTTAACCGGTTCCCTAATGGGGGGAGTTCGGCCTCTGGCGTCTCGGCGCTTGACGGCGCGGCTTTCTATTGGCGCGTGCTGACGCGATTCTGACTGGCGGTCATTGTTGGTCGCCGTCGTTAATCCAAGGACGCTTGGTTACCGGGCGGATAATTCTTATAGCCACAACAGCCGGTCCGACGAAGCGCCGTGGCAATGCCCACGGTATCGTTTCATTGCTGGGCGCAGCCGGTCTATAAGCCGGGTGATGGAGACGCTTGAGACCCTTGGCAAATACGAGATCAAGCGGACCCTCGGTCGCGGTGCCATGGGTACGGTCTACGAGGGTTGGGACCCGATCATCGCGCGCCGTGTGGCGATCAAGACCGTCCGAGTGCATGATCAGACCGACCCGGACACCGAAGAGGCACTGGCGCGCTTCCGCCGCGAGGCGCAGGCCGCCGGCCGGCTGACCCATCCCAATATCGTCGCCGTGTTCGATTACGGTGAGACCAACGAACTTGCCTACATCGTGATGGAGTTCGTTGACGGCCCGTCGCTGAAGTCGCTGCTCGACCAGCAAGAGCGCTTCACGCTCGACGACACGGCGCTGCTCATGCAGGGACTGCTCGCCGGCTTGCAGTTCAGCCACGAACGCGGCGTCGTGCATCGCGACATCAAGCCAGCCAACGTGATGCTGACCCGCGACGGTCAGGCGAAGATCGCCGACTTCGGTATCGCGCGGCTGGAAAGCAGTTCAATGACCCAGGCGGGCACGCTGTTGGGCACGCCGGCCTACATGTCGCCCGAACAGTTCATGGGACAGGTGGTCGATGCACGGACCGACATCTATTCGTCCGGTGTCCTGCTCTACCAGTTGCTGACCGGTGAGCGGCCGTTCGACGGCGGCATGTCGGCGATCATGCATAAGGCGCTGAACACCGACCCACCTGTGCCGTCGCAGCTCTCGGTCACCGCGCCGCCATCCTTGGACGCAGTGGTGCGCCGCGCCATGGCCAAACGGCCGGAGGATCGGTTTCCTCCGCCAAGGCCTTCGCCGAGGCAATCCACTCGGCCATGCTCCGAAGCCGGCCGAACTCGCGGCAGAGGATGCCGAGCCAACCGTGATCCTGGCGCCGCCGCCGGGCTGACCTGGAACCGTTGCCGGCGGTGCCTGGGGCCATGCCGGTCGCCACACCTCCTCAGCGCTCGAACAAACCGGCGATCGGCGGCGGCGCGGCGGCCGTGCTGCTCGCGATGATCGGCGCGGGTGCCTGGTGGTTCCAGCAGCCGTCGCCCGGACCGCCGCCGGCGTTGCTCGCTACCACGGGCCAATCGCCGCCGGCTCGAGGCAACACCGGCGGCTCCCCACCGCATGCCCCCGGCGATGCGGCACCGCCAGCGTCCGGCACGCAATCCGGCGCTCCCGCAGCGACCGGACAGGTTCGGGCGGTCAGCCCGCCGAGGCTGAACGACAATCGGCCGCCACCGTCCGCTGGGAAGCCGCCGAACCCGCAGGTGGCGATCGCCAGTCTCGACACGCTGCGTCGCCAGATCGCTCAATGGGTGAGCAGCCGAAGCTGTGCGGTCCTGGGTGGCGACCTCGCCGACGATGGCGCACTTGCGATCAACGGCTTTGCCGGCAACGGCTCGATCGGGGAACTTCGACAGGGCCTCACCTCGTTTGTGCCACCCGGCCATGTCGAATGGCGGGTCAATGGCGTGGACGCGGTGTTCTGTCCGGCGCTGAACCTGCTGCATCCGATCGCCCCTGGCTTTGGCGCCACGGGCGAGCCGCGTCTGGGGCTGCAGATGGCGGACGGCAAGACCCGGCTGCGCGATGGCGAGCATATCCGCATGCGGTTGGTAATGCCGGCTTTCGCCGGCCGGTTGCGGGTGGATTACCTCGCGCATGACGGCTCGGTGCAGCATCTCTATCCGCAACTTGCGGACCCGAAGGTCGGCATCACCGCGGACCCGCCGCGCACGTATCATGCCAGCGAGCAGATCGATCTTGGCAACCCGGTCTGGGTGATCGGGCAACCGTACGGCACAGACATGATCATCGCCATCGCATCGTCCGATCCGCTGTTTGAGCGGCCGCGTCCCAGCAATGCCGAGAATGGCCGACGATTACCTGCGTGAATTGCAGGCCGCGACCGACCGGCTTCGGCTGCGGGGCGCCCGTCTTGCTGGGGTGGCCATCACCCTCGAGGCGCTGCCCTAGATGTCGTTGCCAATCACGTTTTTCCATCCGATGAGAGATTTTGCGTGTGTCGCAGTGCCGCAGACTGCCTGACCGACCTTTGCAACTCAGCGCCCCATTCGCCGCCACATCCGTCGCCATGCCCGATGACGAGCAGCAAGGCCTGACGCACGCCGAACGACAGGATGTCGAGGAACTTTCCGCCCCACGCTCCCCGGTCATCTACGAGGTGGTCCGCCAGCAGGGCGAGGACGAACTTCTGCCGGCCGGACGGCTCGCTGTTCTGGTCAGGCATCGCGGCGGGAATAACCATCATGGCCTCGGTTATCGCGCAGGGCGCCCTGCGGCAGAAACTGCCGGATGCGCCTTGGCGCGAGGCGGTGTCTGATATCGGCTACAGCGTCGGCTTTCTGATGGTCATCCTCGGCCGCATGCAACTCTTTACCGAGCAGACCATCGTCACGGTGCTCCCCGTCATGGCCGCACCAAGCTGGCGCAAGTTGTGGACCACCGCGCGTCTCTGGACCATCGTCTTCGTAGCCAACATGATCGGCACGTGTGTGGCAGCAGCCATGAACGCGAAGCTGCATCTGGTGAGCCCGGATCTGCTGGCGTCGATGCTCGCGGTATCAGCGCCTCTGCTGCAAAAGACCCCGCTTGACGTGCTGGCCCAGGCGGTGCCGGCGGGATTTATCATCGCCTCTGTCGCCTGGATCCGCGCCGCCATCAGCAATGGCGAATTCTGGGTCGTGTTGACGCTGACCTACCTCATCGCTCTTGGCGACTTTACCCACGTCATCGCGGGCAGCGCCGAGACCTTTCTGTTGTTGTTCGCCGGACAAATTGACGTCGTGCACGCGCTAGGCGATCTCATCGCTCCCGCGCTGATCGGCAACGTGATTGGCGGAACGGGGCTGTTCGCGCTGCTCGCCTACGCCCAGGTCCGTCAGGAGCTTTAGGCGCCTTCTCCCGCTCTGGGATCGAACGCCGCCCAAGCGAAGAGCGGCGGGTTGGCGACTTCACTTCGCCCCGGCACTGGGCTGATAACCCGCCATCGCATCGCGCAGCCAGCCCGCCGGCATTCCTGCGAGGAACCGCTCCTGCAGCGCTGCCACGCGCGCCGGCGTCAACCCAGCCATTTCCGGCCGAACAGTGCCGGGTCGCGGGTGAACATAAGATATGCCTGCATTTCGTTATACATCAGCTCTTCCATGCGCATGTTGTACTCGTCTTTGCCCAGGAAGGCGCGCACGCCGGCCCTCTCCTCGGGCGTCAGTTGACTGAACCAGAAGCTCCGAACGTACTCGGCATAGTCTGGATCGCTGAAGAACTCGCCATGCGACAGCTCGTGCCGCAAGATGCCGGCGCGCACCGCTTGGGTGATGCGTGGATTGGCGCCGACCGCGGGTATCGAGATCAAACCGGCGTTTACGTTGGGCGCCAACCATCCTTCCTGCCGCAACAGCGCCCGCAGCTCCTCTTCCTGGTGTTGAGCTCGATCCCCTGCCGATCCGCCAGGGCGAAGAAGTGGGCCAGTGCCGCCGCCGCGTAATCGTGGCCGAAGTAGAATGTCTCGACCGTATCGCCCCGGTCACTGATTGCTGTCTCCAGCTCGCTCTCTGTCAGCACACGATCATGCGGCAGTCCGGCCTTTTCGGTGAACGCCGCGACCCGGTTGAGCATTGTCCCCTGCTCGGTCAGTGAGGCGAAGTCGAGCACCACGATCTGCGGATTGTCTGCGAAACGGAACACTGTGAGCGAGAGTGGGACGTGTTCGACGATCTGCTGTTCGCTTGCCGTGATGATCTCGAAGCGAGGGATCGTGGGCGCCGGCGATGCCACCGG
Source organism: uncultured Alphaproteobacteria bacterium (assembly GCA_963758595.1). Lineage (GTDB taxonomy): Bacteria > Pseudomonadota > Alphaproteobacteria > Acetobacterales > Acetobacteraceae > JAMXLO01. The sequence goes on along the minus strand of CAVWWB010000008.1, from coordinate 446,690 downwards.
AGCGGTCGCCACGACCGCCTTGAGCGCAGGCTCTGGCCGCAACAGCCAGACCGCCGCCGATCCGCCCAATGCGAGGGTAATCACCGCCGCGCCGACGAGCGGCCAGACAGCACGCTTGCTACGACGCGGAAGGCGGACCGTATCGTCGGTGTCTGGTCCTGCCGGCTTCATGCGCTGAAGCCTGATTATCGGATCAACCTCATCAGACCTCAATTGCTTCTTTCAGCACGTAGACTTCGCGATCCCGCCCAGCATCAGCCGCCGGCACGGCGACCGTCATGCGCCCAGGTTGATGACCTGAACGCGGCGATTGCGCGGCTCGGGGGTCTGCGGCGGCGTCGCCACCAGCAGCCCATTCTCACCCATGCCCACCGCCTGAAGCCTGCTAGGATCGAGGCCATACTTCTTGGCGACATAGTCCACCACCGCTTCCGCCCGCCGCTCGGACAACGATTGGTTGTGGTCGCGCGTGCCCACCGTGTCGGTGTGGCCTTCGATGCGGAACCGATAGCCAGCGAGATCCTTGCTGGCCAGCGCTCGCCCGAGTTCGTCCAGCGTGCGGATCGCGTCCGGAGTCAACTCGGCTGAACCAGTCGCGAAGTTCACCGTAGATTTACTGTGGGGTTGGCGGATGCCGTCTCAGCGGTCGGCTTGCTGGAGGCTACACGCGGCGGCAACTGTGACTGCGCCGCAGGGGCTGCTTGCGGTTGCGCCGATCCCTCCCCGCTGGGCGCCGCCATTCTGATTCCGCGGGTGCCCCCCATCACCAAATTGCCGCTTGGGCGCAGTGAGTTGATGATCTGGTCGGCCGACGGATTCTGCGCGGCGGCGGGCAGGCTGCCAACGACCAGCGGGGCAACAAGCACGATGGCAATCGGCGCACGCATAGGACCACACTCCCCCAAGTGGGAATGCGTTATAGCACGCGATCAGCAACAAGCGAGCACTTGTGGCCGATTATAACGCGCCTTGCGCCCGTAGGATCGGCAATCGCACCAGCAGTATCAGCTCGAACACCTGACGGAGCTTGGCACGGCCTTCATCGTCGAGGTTGGCACCGATATCGCATACCCAGTCATCAAGATTTCCCTCGCTGTGCCCCGCCAGCCGTGCTGGCGATAAAGGCAAACCCTTACCGAGCCAGGCGGCAATCCAACGTGGGCTACCCCGCAGTCGGGAGCGCTCAGTCACCCGCCGGTGCCGCCACCGCCGCCACCGGAGCCGGGGAACTTCTGGTATGGATGGCTTGCCTCGTAGGTGGCGATCGCGGCGCAGCCAGAGACCGGGCCGAATGCCAAGGCAATTGCAGCAATAACCAACAGGATCGCCAACCGGTCAGTCACCCATCACCGCGCGCCGGCACATGACCTCACGGAACAGCGCGTCGGCGAATCGCCTCGCCGCCTGATCTCCTTCGGCGTGAGATCGATCACGACGTCGGCGGCCCTCGCGTTTCGACAATCGCCGAACGCTTCGGTCGGTAGTGGATGGTGACGCCATGGCTGCGCAATCTAAGCATGCCCCCGGGTTGATAACACTTACCCGGTCAGCCGCTGCACGCAGAACAAGCGGCTCATCCGGTGAACTCCACGGCCACTGCGGTGACGTTGTCAGTGACATTGGCGGCCAGTGCGGCTTCCACCATGGCCTGAGGCGGCGTGGCGTCGATCGTGGCCAGCAGGCTCGCCAGTTCGCTCTCTGGCAGCGTCTTGCACAAGCCATCGCTGCACAGCAGGAACCGGTCACCGGGAAGCAGCCGGTCGCTGATCTTGTCGAGCGCGAACTCATCGAGTTCCGCGCCAACCGCGCGCGTGATCACGTTGCCACGTGGATGGTTCATCGCCTCCTCTGGCCCGATGGCACCGGCTTCCAGCAACTCCTGGACCAGGCTGTGATCGCGGGTGATCTGGCGGAACTCGCCTTTGCGCAACAGGTAGGCGCGCGAATCGCCGGCCCACAGGCAGGCGAAGTAACCACCACGCGCCAGCATCACCACCACGGTGGACGCTACGATCTCCTTCGGACCACGCCGCGCCGCTTCCTCACGCAACGCGCGATGGGTGTTCTCCAGCGCCAGCCGGACCTGCGCCAGCAGTTCCGGCCCGGACAAACCGGGCGGAATTGCCTGCAATGCTTCGGCGATCATGCCGGACGCCACCTCGCCGGCGGAGTGACCGCCGGCACCGTCCGCCACCGCCCAGATCCCCTGGTCCGGGCGATCCACATAGGCGTCCTCATTGTGCTTCCGCACGGTGCCGACATGCGTCACCGCCCAGGAGCGAAACCGCGGGGTCATCATGACGTCAACTCCCATGTCGTCTCCCCTGCTCCGGTCTCGTTCTCCGCTCCCAGCATCGCGGCATAGATGGCGGAATCAGGCAAACATAGCAGCCGCATCCGCGACGGGCGCACGCGGACAGAGCCTTCGCTCCACCATTCCGCTTCAGCCGCGCCGTTCTCGTCAACCTGCAGTTCGGGCGCTCCGATCATCGCGGCGATGTCTTCCGGCGATTTGTCCTGTTCCAATGCTGCTCGTCCGGCAGCTTCACAAGCAGCGAGCCACGGCTCGCCTGCCGCTGCATCAAGGCATCGCGCGCTGAGTGCGGCCAACGTCAACGGAAAGTAGCGGCCCGCCCGGTCGACACTCGGCAACATCACGCCCAACGCCGCAAACTGACCGCACATGCCGGGCGGCAGCGAAAACCGCCATACCGGCGCTTCCAGGAACGCTGGCAACCACGTCTGTCCCATCAGCGAGCGGCTGCCAATCAGCACCTCCTGCAACCAGGCGTCCCAGGGATCGGTGAAGTCGCGCGGCAGACCGACGCGGACGAAATCGCCGCGCGCCGGCAGTTTGCCGTAAAATCCCGGTAGGAAGCCGGACATTGGAATGTCTCAGTGAGAAAAGCGGACCGCAATACTAGGCGCTTTTTGCCGCCGCTGGGGCAATTGGTCCGGCCACGCCGCGCAAATTCAGCTCCGGCGCGCGCAGGCACCGAACCCAGTGTCCGGGCGCCACTTCCTGCAACGCCGGCATTACCTGCCGGCATCGCTCGATCGCGTAGCGGCACCGTGGATGGAAAGGGCACCCTGGCGGCGGATCGGAGGGATCGGCAACTTCGCCTTCCAGCACGATCCGCTGCGCCCGCCGCCGCGGGTCGGGCACCGGCACGGCCGACAGCAGCGCCTCGGTATAGGGGTGGCGCGGCGTGGCGAACAGCGCCTGGGTCGGCGCGATCTCCACGATGCGGCCGACATACATCACCGCCACACGGTGGCTGACATGCTTCACCACCGACAGGTCGTGCGCGACGAACAGATACGCGATGCCCAGCCGGTCCTGCAGCTCCAGCATCAGGTTGACGATCTGCGCCTGCACCGAGACGTCCAGCGCCGAGACCGGCTCGTCCGCCACAACCAGCGACGGCGACAGCGCGAGCGCCCGCGCGATGCCGATGCGCTGGCGCTGCCCGCCCGAGAACGCGTGCGGAAAGCGGTTCAGATAGGCCGATGGCAGGTGCACGAGATCCAGCAGTTCGGCCACGCGCTTGTTGCGCTCCGGAGCATTGGTCATGCCGTTGACCAGCAGCGGCTCGCCGATGATCTCCGCGATGGTCATGCGCGGGTTCAGCGAGGAGAATGGGTCCTGGAAGATCATCTGCATCTGCCGCCGCAGCGGCCGCAGATCCCGGCGCGACAGCCGCGCCACGTCGATTTCATTGCCGGCTTCGGTGCGGAACCGGATCTCTCCTCCGCTCGGCGACGATGGCGCGCAGGATGCAGCGTGATGTGGTCGTCTTGCCGCAACCCAACTCGCCGACCAGCGACAAGTGTCTCGCCGCTTGTCGATGCTGAAGCTCACGTCATCGACGGCGCGTATATCGGCCACCTGCCGTCCCAGCAGTCCGCGATGGATCGGGTAGTATTTGCGCAGCCCGCGCACATCGAGCACGCGTGTCATGCAGAAGCAGCACACAACAACACCCCCCCTCCCCTTGCGGGAGGGGGTCGGGGGGAGGGGGCTGCTGGCGGCCCGAAACCCCCTCCCCCCATCCCCCTCCCGCGAGGGGAGGGGGGGTCTTTTGAACCAAATCCCAGCTTCATGCGGTCGCCGCCAACTCGGAGGTGTAGAGATGGCACGCCACGTCGTGGCGCGGCGCGATCGCCACCTCGGCCGGGAACGTCTTCTCGCATACCCCAGCGATATAATCCGGACAGCGCGGGTGGAACGGGCACCCCGGCGGCCGCGCATAGGGATGCGGGATGGAACCGGCGATCGTCGCCAGTCGCGAGCGCGGCCCCGCCAGCACAGATGGAATCGACTGCAGCAACGATCGTGTATACGGATGCCGCGGCGCGTGAAAGATCGCGTCCACCGGGCCCTTTTCCACCTCGTGACCCAGGTACATCACCACCACGTCGTCGGCCATTTCCGCGATCACGCCCATGTCGTGCGTGATCAGGATCACCGCCAATCCGCGCTGCTGCTGCAACCGGCGCAGCAAATCCAGGATCTGCGCCTGCGTCGTGACGTCCAGCGCAGTGGTCGGCTCGTCGGCGATCAGGATGCGCGGTTCGCCGGCCAGCGCCAGCGCGATCATCACCCGTTGGCGCAGGCCGCCCGACAGCTCGAACGAATACGCATCGACGCGCTGCGCCGGACGCGGGATGCCGACCATCGCCAGCAGCTCGATCGCCCGCGCGCGCGCCGCACGCTTCGACAGCGAGGATTGCAGGCGGATCGCCTCGATCAACTGGTTGCCGACTGTGTGGAATGCCGACAGCGAGCTCATCGGCTCCTGGAACACCAGCCCGATCTCGCCGCCACGGATCGCGCGCATCTCGGCGCCGTCCGCGGCAAGCTGCGTCAGATCGACGCTGCGCCCGTCGGCGCGGCGCAGCAGGATCTCGCCCGACACGATGCGCCCCGGCCGCTCGACGATGCGCAGGATGGAGCGCGCCGTGACGCTCTTGCCGCAGCCGGACTCGCCGACGATGCCGAGCGTGCGGCCCTGGTAGAGGTCGAACGACGTGCCGTCCACCGCGCGCACCACGCCTTCATCGGCAAAGAAGTGCGTGTGCAGGTCGCGCACCGAAAGGATCGGCTCAGCCATACGGATCGGCCGCGTCGCGCAGCCCGTCGCCCAGGAAGTTGAAGGCCAGGATCACGACGATCACGGGGATCGCCGCGAACAGCAGCCACGGCGCCAGTCCAAGCGTCTGCAGATTCTGCGCGTCCTGCAGCATCACGCCCCAGGAGATCGCCGGCGGCCGCAGTCCCAGGCCCAGGAACGACAGCGTCGTCTCGCTGATGATCATTGCCGGCAGCGCCAGGCTGATCGCGGCGATGATGTGCGACAGAAACGACGGCACCATGTGCTTGAAGATGATGCGCATGCGCGAGGCGCCGGCCAGTTCGGCGGCGGTGATGAAGTCCTCTTCGCGCAGGGCCAGGAACCGCCCGCGCACCACGCGCGCCAGCTCCGTCCAGCCGATCAGCGAGATGATGATGGTGATGGCGAAATACACCTGCTGCGGCGACCAGCTTGCCGGCACCGCGGCGGCCAGGCCCATCCATAGCGGGATGGTCGGCACCGAACGCAATATCTCGATGACGCGCTGGATCACCAGATCGGCCCAACCGCCTTGCAGCCCGGAGATGCCGCCCAGCAGGATGCCCAGGATCAGGCTCAGCCCCACGCCCACCAGGCCGATGGTGAGCGAGGTGCGCGTGGCCAGGACAAGGCGCGAGAATACGTCGCGTCCCAGCTCATCGGTGCCGAGAAGGAACAGCGCGTTTTCCGGCTTGCCGTCGGAGACGCCGAACAGGTGGATGTCGGTCGGGATCAGGCCAAGGAAGTTGTACGGATAGCCGTGCCCGAACAGCACCAGGTCGCGCGGTTCGCTGGCATCCGGCGCATAGGCCAACTTGAAGGTGCGCAGATCACGTTTGCCCTTCAGCGCATAGACGTGCGGCTGGAAACGACCGTCAGCGGTGAACCAATGAATTGGCTGCGGCGGGAATGTAGCTGCGGCTGGCCTGGGTATCGAACGGCGGCGCGTAGGCGATCCCGTCGGCAAAGATCGCCACCAGGTAGAACAGCGCGACAATCACCCCGCTGACCACCGCCAGCCGGTGCTTCCGGAACCGCCACCAGATGAGCTGCCGCTGGGTGGCGACGGCGACGCGGGTTTCCGCCTCGGTGACCAGCGGTTCTTGGATGGCGATGTCGCTCATCGGTTGCGCCCCAGCCGGATGCGTGGATCGATCCACATCAGCAGCAGGTCAGAGAGCAGGGTGCCGATAACGGTGAGCATGCCGAGCAGCAGGATGATGGTGGAAGCGAGCAGCATGTCCTGCGACAACAGCGAGTGCAGCAGCAGCGGGCCCACGGTCGGCAGGCTGAGCACCACCGAAATAATGACCGACCCCGAGACCAATTGCGGCAGCAGATAGCCGATGGTGCTGGCGAACGGGTTCATTGCGGCGCGCACCGGATATTTCAGGATCACGCGCTTCTCCGGCAGGCCGCGGGCGCGCGCGGTCACCACGTAGGGGCGGCGCAGTTCATCCAGCAGGTTGGCACGCATGATCCGCACCAGTTGCGCCGTGCCAGCGAGCGACAGGATCAGGATCGGCACCGGCAGGTGCTTCAGCAGGTCCACGACCTTCGCCCAGGTCCACGGTGCCAACTGCTGATCCGGCGAGAACAGTCCGCCGACACTCAACCCGAACAGCCGTGAGCCGAGATACAGCACGATCAGCGCCAGCAGGAAGTTGGGGATCGCCAGGCCGATGAAGCCCAGGAAGGTGAAGATATAGTCGCCGATCGAATACTGCCGAACAGCCGAGTAGATGCCGATCGGCAGCGCGAGACCCCAGGTGACGACGATGGCGCCAAGCGACAACAGAATGGTCAGCCACAAGCGGTCGCCGATCACCTCGGTAACCGGGCGGCCGTATTCGAAGGAGCGGCCGAAGTCGCCGCTGGCGACCATGCTGAGCCACTTCCAGTACTGGACGTAGAGCGGCTGGTTCAGTCCGTACGCCAGTCGCATCGCATCGGCCTCGGCGGGCGAGATGGACGAACCGGAGGCTGACATCTGCGCGGCGTAGGCGGTGACGAAATCCACCGGCGGCAGGTGAAGGATGATGAAGGTCACGACGGTGATGGCGAACGTGGTGATCGCCGCAAGGACCAGTCGATGAGCGAGGTAGGTCAGCATTCGCCGAGGCGGTTAGCGCGGTGGTGGACCCCCCCTCCCCCTGCGGGAGGGGGTCGGGGGGAGGGGGTCGAGAGGATGGTGCCGATCAGCCCCCTCCCCCCATCCCCCTCCCGCAAGGGGAGGGGGGGTCGTGCTGCCGCTGTTGCCAGCCGCGGCCGTTGCTGCTGCCGCATCATGCCTTGAAGTACCACGTCTCCGGGTGCGAATTTCCCGGGGTGCGGCAGTGCTGCGCGTTGCAGACGCGCGCGGCGATGTTGCCCAGCCGGTTCGACACCAGCCGCACGCCGAGCCCGCCGGAGACTGTCCTACCGTGCCGATGCCGTACTGCTGGTCCACCAGGATCTTCCAAATCTCCTGCGCGTTCCTGTTGCGGCCGTCCGACTTCAGTCCCGCAGCCTCGGTGTATAGGTCGAAGATCTTCAGAATGTTCGGATCATCCGGCTTGCTGCCCTGCTGCCCGCCGGACGAGTACCACCGCGCATAGTCGGGCGCGAACGCCGACCCGGGAATCACCGGCACCGCCCAGGTCGGGAACAGATACAGCAGTTCGGTGCCGCCATTGTTCCAGACGAACAACTGATGCTCGTTGTTGGTCTGCTTGGCGAAACCGAGTCCGCGCTCCATCTCCTTTACGTCGGCCTGGATACCGATCTTGCGCCACTGGTCCGCAACCATCTCCGACAGTTTCGGATAAGGCAGGAACGCCGCGATCGCGATCACCTCCAGCCGCAGCCGCTGTCCATTGTCGGTGCGCACGCGGAAGCCTTCCGCGTCCTTCTTCGCCAGCCCGATCTTGTCGAGCAGCGCGTTGGCCTGCTTCACATCCAGCGTCGACCATTTCTTGCGCCATTCCGGCCCGGGGCTTTGCGGCATGCTCTCGCTGGGCGCCGGAGAACCAGGGGTGCCGACACCAAGCCAGAACGTCTCGTTCAACTGGTCGCGGTCTATGCCAAGCGATAGTGCGCGACGGAAGTCCGCATTCTTCAGCCATTTGGCGATTTCCGCATCACCCGTGTAGCTCTGGTTGACGTGGAACATGAAGTCGGAACCGGCAAAGCCGAGGTCGAGATGGACCTTGTAGTTGCCCTTCGCCTGATTATCCAACAGCACCGGCAGCTTGCCGAGATCGATATGCCGTTCCTGCTCGTCGTACTCACCGGCCATCGCGCGGAGATTGATGACCTCCAGGTTCTCCGCCAGCGTAAACTGCACCCTGTCGAAATAGGGCAACTGGTTTCCAGCCGTATCGACCGCGTAGTAGTAGGGGTTGCGTTCCAGCAGCCAGATCGGGTTGTTGATCGGCCGCACCGTGCGCCAGGGCCCGAGCACCGGTAGCTCCGGGTTCAGTTCCCAGTCCTTCTTGAAGTGCAGCATCTGCACCCAGTTCTCGAAGCCTTCCTGCTTCGCCCGCGCGTTCACCGCATCGACAGACGAATATTTCGGCAAGAACTGCTTCAGATAATGCATCGGCGCATAGGCGCCGAAGCTCACCTTCGCCGCCTGGCGCACCGCCTGCCCGCCGCCCATCGCCGTGTCGCCGGCCATGATGTCCTCGAACAGGAAATACGGCACGTCGAATTCCCAGCGCACCGTGGTCTCGTCCACCTTCGCCATGCGGCCTGCTTTGCCCTGAGGGCGCATCTCCGGCGTCGGTGTCGGCACGATCTCGGGATTGTTGTAAATGTCTTCGAACCAGAACATGAAATCATCGGCGGTGAACGGCGCGCCGTCCGACCACTTCATCCCCTTGCGCAGGAACAGCGTGTAGCTCTTGCCGTCCTCGCCAAGTTCGTAGCCCTTGGCCATGCAGGGCACGATCTTGCTGCCGTCGGCGCTCCAGTTCAGCGGCTTGTCGGACGACTGGATGCGGTTGCCGTTCTCGCCGTCCGCCGGCCCGGTGAACGCACGTCGCCACGTACCGCCATACTTGCCGATCTCGTTCAGCGGCTGCCACACCATCGGTTCGGCCGGAACCCGTTGCTCGACCGGCGGCAACTTCCCCGCCTTCACCTGTTCGGCGAGCATCGGCGCCTCCGAGAACTTCTTCGGCCATTTCGCCGGATCGGTAATCATCGTCGGCCCTTGAATTTCCCCGACCAGGCCCGACTGCGACAGGCTGGTCTGCGCCTCTGCGATCGCGCTGCGCAGGAACGCCATGGCCGCGGGACTGGCGGCAATGCCCGCCAGGGCAGCGCGGCGCGACAACAAGCTTTCGGCATGGGCGTTTCCCCGCAACATAGAATTGCGGGGCAATCTACGGCGCGATCGCTTGAGGCGGAAGCGTCGGAAAGCGTGATTGCGCTTACTCACCCCAGCGGCGGTCAGAGCAAGACGGTGCCGCCGTCAACCGCGATCGTCTGCCCGGTGACGAAAGCGCTGCCGTCGGAGAGCAGCCAGGCGATCGTAGCGGTAAGATCGGAAGGTTCCAGCGTGCGCTGGATCGTCTGCTGGGCGCGGATCACGTCCAGGCCGCGCTCCAGCCGCTCGCCGAAGAACTCGGCGGTGCCTTCGGTCATGACGGCCGACGGTGCGACCGCGTTGACCCGGATGTTGTCGCGCCCCAGTTCGCGGGCCAGCCCACGCGTCAGTCCGATGACCGCCGCCTTCGACGTCGTATAGTGCAGCGCGAACGGCATGCCGTAGGTCGCCGCCAGCGAGGCGATGTTGATGATCGACCCGCCACCCGACTGCCGCATCACCGGCACCACGGCTTTGCAGCAGTTCCAGATCCCCTTCACGTTGACCGCCATCGTTGCATCCCAGTCGGCCTCGGCGATCTGGTTGAACCGCCCGCCGCGCAGTGCACCGTACAGCGCCGCGTTGTTGATCAGCCCATCGATGCGGCCGAACCGCTCCATCGCCAGGTTCACCATCGATTCGGCCGAGCCGATATCGGTCACGTCGAGCCGGACGCTGATCGCGTTGTTCCCGGCCGCGCTGGCGGCCTCGCTGCAATCGGCGATGTCGCCCGCGACGATCCGCGCGCCGGCCTGGCCGAGGAAGCGGGCATACTCCAACCCCAGACCACGTGCAGCACCGGTGACCAGCACAACTTTCTCGGCAAGGCTCATCGACATTTCCTCCACTCAGGCGGCGCGTCCGAGGCGATACTCATCCACCATGTCGCGCACGCGGTAGACCTGCACCAGGCCGCGCACCAGCATCGGTGCGATGCGATGCCAGCGCAGTGGCCGTAGCGGCGTGAGCGGAAACACCGTCGCGTCATCGCGCGCGCCGCGCACCAGTGCCGCCAGATCACGCCCCATCATTGTCGCTGCCGCGATGCCGCGCCCATTATAGCCGAGGCCGGCATACAGGCCGGGCGCCAGCTCGTGCAATCGCGGAAAGTGGTCGGTGGTCATCGCCACCCAACCCGTCCACGCCTGCTGCCACGTCACCGCCCCGAGCTGCGGAAACAGCCGCAGGATGCGTGCATTCACCCGCCGCCAATCCGCGTCCGGTTCGGCGCCGAAACTCGGCCCGTGCGCGCTGCCGTGCAGCCTGCCGTCCGGCAGCATCCGCACGCCGGAGTAGAGCTGCCGGGTGTCGGTCAGCGACTGCCGTTCCGGCAGGATCGTATGGCGCACATTGTCCGACAGCGGCTCGGTCACGAAGCCATGGCCGCGCATCGGGATGATGCTTTCGCGCAGGCCTGGCCAGAGCTCGCCGGTATAGGCGTTGGTGGCGATCACCACGTTGTCGGCGCTCAACGTGTCATTGATCAGCCAGTGCCCGTTGCGCCGCGTCAGTGACCGAACCGGCGTGCGCGTGTACAGCACTGCTCCGGCTTTGACCGCCGCATGTGCGAGCCCGCGCGCGTACGCGAACGGGTTCAGATTTCCGCCGCGCCGATCCAGCGATGCCGCCTGATACAGCGAAGACCCGATCGCCTCCGCACAACGCGCACCCTCCAGCATCTCCACCGGTGCACCGCGCTGGTGCCAGTAGGATGTGCGCCGTTCCAGATCGCGCCGCCCGCTTGCCGAATGCGCGGCAAATAGCAGCCCCGAGCGGATCGCCCAGCACTCGATGCCATGGCGGAAGATCAGCTCGAACACCAGGTCAGGCCCCGCCGCCACCGTATCGATGACCCGATGACCGCGGTCATCGCCGTAGTGACGCAGGATCGCCCGCTCTCCGACCTTCAGATACGGCACGACCTGCCCAAACGCCCGCCCCGAGGCGCCCCAACCGATCTCCCTCGCCTCCAGCAAGGCGACTTCCACGCCGGCTTCGGCGAGGTGCAGCGCCGCGGAAAGCCCGGTAAAGCCCCCGCCGATGACGGCGGCCGACACGTGCCGCGGCGCTTCCAATTTCTGCGCCGGCGGTGGTGGTGGCGCGGCGCGCGCATAGACCTCGGGCGGCCCGCGCTGATCGGACAACGGCGCATGCATGACGTGAACGATGCGGCCACTCGTAGCGACGCGCAACTCGAGGTGCCAGGTCTCACCGATGCGCGACCAGCCCGCATGATCCTTGGCCAGCCGCGGCCACACGTACATGATGCCTGGACCAAGCGAACCGTCGTCGCGCGCTGCGCGGCAGCGGATTTTGCCTTTGTCAGATAAGAAGCGGGAGTCCGAGCGAAGAACACCACGTCCAGGGAGGCTGAATATGCAAACAAAAACAATGCTCGCGGCCGGCTTCAGCGCATGGATCACGTGCGGAGCCGCGATCGCCGCCGGTCCGGCCCAGGAACAGCCGCGACACGGGGGAACACTGACCTACATGATTCCCGCCGACGGGCCGCCCAGCCTGGATGGCCACCGCGAGGCCACCTTCGCGCTGATCCACGCGATCGCGCCGTTCTACAGCGTACTGATGCGCGTCGATCCGCAGAACCCAGCCGATACCACTAAGTTTGTCTGCGACCTTTGCACGGCCATTCCGACACCCACGGACGACGGCAAAACCTACACGTTCAAGATCCGTAACGGCGTCAAATTCCACGACGGGTCATCGCTCAGCGCGGCCGATGTGGCCGCGAGCTGGCACGAGATCATCTTCCCCAGGCCAGGCGTGCTGAGCGCCCGACAGAACTGGTACTCGGTGGTCGACTTCGTCGCGGCGCCCGACGACACCACGGTGGTGTTCCACCTGAAATATGCCACCAGCACCTTCCTGCCATCGCTGGCGGATCCCTATGGGTTCATCTACCCCAAAGCGATCCTCGACAAGGACCCGCACTGGTTCGAGCAGCATGTGATGGGCTCTGGCCCGTTCAAGTTCGTCGCCTACGACATCGGCCAGGACATCAAGGGCGAACGCAATCCCAATTATTACCACCAGGGTTTGCCATATCTGGATGGCTTCGTCGGCATCTTCGCCGAGAAGCAGGTGGTGCGGGTGGAGGCGATCCGGTCGGGGCGCGCGGCGATGGAATTTCGAGGCCTGCCGCCCTCGGCCATCGACGACCTGAAGCGCCAACTCGGCGACAAGGTCCGGATACAGACCAGTGACTGGAACTGCGGCAACTTGATCACGCCCAACGAGCGGCACAAGCCGTTCGACGATGTGCGCGTGCGCAAGGCGCTGCTGCTCGCGGTGGATCAGTGGCACGGCGCGCCTGCACTGTCGAAGATCGCCAACGTCCACACGGTCGGAGGGATCGTGTTCCCCGGCTCGCCTCTCGCCGCCACCAAGGAGGAGCTACAGAAGCTCGCCGGATTCTGGCCGGACATCGATAAGTCGCGCGAGGAGGCGAAGCGGCTGCTCAAGGAGGCCGGCCAGGAGAACCTGCACTTCACCCTGCTGAACCGCAACGTTGATCAGCCCTATAAATACGTCGGCACCTGGCTGGTGGATCGAGTGGAGCAAGATCGGCGTCACCGCCACGCAGCGCGTGGTGCCTACCGGCCCCTGGTTCCAGGCGATGCGCAGCGGCGACTTCGACGTGGTGGTAGAGGCCAACTGCAACAGCATAGTCAATCCAGTGCTGGATACGCAGAAATACCTGCCGCACGACGTGTTCGTGGAGAATTACGGCGGCTACAGCGATCCCGAGGAGTTGGACATCTACAACCGGATGCTGCGCGAGACCGACTTCACCAAGCAGCGCGCCCTGATGCGGCAGTACCAAGACCCGCATCGTCGATACCGAGGCGCACGAATTCCCGATGCTGTGGTGGTACCGCGAAGTGCCGGAGCGGTCCTACGTGCAACGGCTGGAAGATCGGGCCGAGCCACTACATTAACCAAGACCTGGCCGATATCTGGCTTGACGAGGCACCCAACGGGTAGGTGTGATGGCTCTGCAGGCGCCGCGCTCATGCGGCGCCTGCCAATAATCAAAGCTGAAAGGCCAAAACGGTGCTACATGGCTGACGGGGCGGTCGGACCGGGATCTAACTGATGTATCGATACATCGCGAAGCGCGTGTTGTTGCTGATCCCGACCCTGATCGGAGCCGCGGCGCTTGTCTTCATCATGATGCGGCTGATCCCGGGCGACATCTGCGTGGTGCGACTGGGATCGGGCGGCGGCAGCTTCGACCCGACGCGCTCGCCGATCCTGCCACGCCGAGCTCGGCATGACCGGCCCATGATCGTGCAGTTCCTCGATTTCATCTGGGGCATCTTGCGCCTTCGATTTCGGATCTCGATGTGGTCGGGCAAGCCGGTCTCGACCGAGATCCTCGCTCGCCTGCCGGTCTCGCTGGAGATCGCCCTGCTTGCCACGGTCATCGCGTGTCCGATCGCCATCCCGCTCGGCACGATCTCGGCGCTGAAGCAGAACACCTGGATCGATGTTGTGGTGCGGACGCTCGCGATCGGCGGCATCGCCACGCCGTCCTTCTGGCTCGGCATCATCTCCATCCTGCTCGTGCTCGACGTCAGCAACGCGATCATCGGCAGGCCATGGATGCCACCGATCGATTATGTGCCGATCTGGAAGGACCCGATCGCGTAATCTGTCGATGGCATTTCTGCCGGCGATCACGGTCGGTTATCGCTATGCGGCCGTCAGCATGCGAATGACGCGCTCGGCGATGCTGGAGGTGCTGCGCGAGGACTACATCCGCACCGCGCGCGCCAAAGGCCTGATCGAGAAACTGGTCATCAACCGCCACGCGCTAAAGAACGCGCTGCTGCCGGTGGTTACCGTGATCGGCATCGAGTTCGCCTTCCTGATCGGCGGCCTGGTGGTCACCGAACAGGTGTTCAATCTCAACGGCATCGGCCGGCTGTTCGTGCAGGCGGTGCAGAACCAGGACTACACGCTGACGCAGGCGCTGGTCATGCTCACCGTCGTCATCTTCGTGGTCAGCAACCTGATCGTCGACCTGCTCTATGGGTGGCTCGATCCGCGCATCCGTTTCGACTGATCGGATAAGCGACATGTCCAGTCACCGACCGCGGTTCCGGCGGACGACACTATCGAGCTACGGCGTTCCTTCTGGTCGCGCTGCGCTGCGCTTCTGCCGGCGCGAACCACTTGGCACGTTCGGCATGGCTGATCGTGCTGGTCATGGCGCTGACCGGCATGTTCGCCGAGGTCGCTCGCGCCGTATAGCCCGACGGCAAACGATTTCGTCGCGATGACCGAGGCGCCGAGTTGGGCGCACTGGCTTGGCACCGATCAATTCGGCCGCGACCTGCTGTCGCGCATCATCTTCGGTGCGCGCACCGCGCTGATTGTCGGGCTGAGCTCGGCTATCGTCGGCGGCTTCGCCGGCCTGGTGCTGGGCGTCGCCAGCGCCTATTTCGGCGGTCTGCTCGACATGCTCATGCAGCGCATTTTCGATATCGTGATGGCGTTCCCGCTGATCATCATGGCGCTGGCGATGGTGTCGATCTTCGGCACCGGCGTGCACAACGTCATCATCGCCATTACCATCCCGCTGATCCCGCGTTGCGCGCGCGTCGTGCGCTCGAGCGCGCTGGCCATCCGCGAGATCCCCTATGTCGATGCGGCGCGCGCCTGCGGCTTCAGCCATTCGCGCATCATTCTGCGCCACATGGTGCCGAACGTCATGGCGCCGTTCCTGATCATGCTGACCGCCTTCGTCGGCCAGGCCATCCTTGCCGAGGCGTCGCTGTCCTATCTGGGCCTTGGCGTGCAGGAGCCGGTGCCGGCCTGGGGCCTGATGCTGCAGGGCGGCGCCGAGGAATACGCCTCGACCGCGCCCTGGATCGCGATTTTCCCGGGTCTGGCGATCATGCTGGCGGTGCTCGGCATCAACCTGTTCGGCGACGCGCTACGCGACGTGCTGGATCCCAAGCTGAGGGAGAGGTGAGAAAATAACGGGTTCCAAGGGCTACGCCCTTGGCGGGGTTGCAAGGGGCGGAGCCCCTTGGGCTTTTCACCCCTCCCGGCACTTGATCATGCGCAATGGGGTGTAGGTCAGGGCCACCGAGCCATCCTGCTTCACCACCTGGTTGCGGGTGCGCACCAGGCCGCGGCCGGGCCGGTTGCGGGACAGGCGCGCCTCGGTGACTTCGCATTCCACGTGGATCGTGTCACCGGCGAACACCGGCTTCTCCACGTTAAGTTCCATGTGCAGAAAGGCGAACCCCGTGTGCTGCATCGTCGCCTGCACCAGCAACCCCTCGGCAAAGCAGTAGCTCAGCGCTGCCGGTGCCGGGCGCTGCTTGATGTCCGATTCTTTGCGCAGGAACTCGGTATTGGTGAACAGCACCTCGACCATGCCGGTGCAGTTGATGAAGTTGATGATGTCCGCCTCGGTCACCGTACGGCCGATGGTGCGAAACCGCCGCCCCACAGGCAGGTCTTCGAAGTAAAACCCGAAGCCCGACAGTTCCATCACTGCACTCCCGATGAGCCTCCAGGCAACGCATGCCAGGACGACCGGCCCGTGGGCATCTTCGCCCAGCAGAGGCCCCTCGGCTACTGGCCCCGCCGCCGCTGTCCTCCTCCAGCCTACCCGCGTAAAATGCGCCGTCGAAGGCCGGAGACAGAGGCACCGCGATGGAACCGAATCTCGTCAGCTATTCGCCCATCCTGCACCGCCCGCCGCTGCGCTGGCCGAACGGCGCGCGCGTGGCACTCTGGATCGTGCCGAATATCGAGCATTACGAATACCTGCCGAAGTTCGTTCGCACGCCGCGATCCATGGCCGCGTTCGCCGCATCCCGATGTGCTCGGCTACTCGCAGCGCGACTACGGCAACCGCGTCGGCCTATGGCGGCTGTTCGAGGTGACCGACGCATCTGGGCATCCGCTGCACCGTCAGCCTGAACATGGCGGTGCATCCAGCATTTCCCGGAATCCTCGGGGCGATGGAACAACGCGGCTGGGAATACATGTCGCACGGCATCTACAACACACGCTACCACTGGAACTTCTCCCGCGAGGAAGAGCGCGCGGCGATGCAGGAGAGCAAGGACATCCATCAGCGGCTGACCGGCCGTCGGCTGCGCGGCTGGTTCAGCCCGGCGATCACCAACACGCTGGACACGTTCGATCTCGCCGCCGAATGCGGCTATGACTACACGGCCGATCTGTATCACGACGACCAGCCGTTCCCGCTGAACGTGAAAACCGGCCGGCTGATCTCGATGCCCTATTCGGTCGACATCAACGACGTCATCCTGCACCGCCGCGGCGAGGAAGCAGACGGCTTCGCCCGCCAGATCCGCGACTACTTCGATACCGTCTACGACGAAGGCGCCGAGCAAGGCCGCGTGATGTGCATCGCACTGCATCCGTATTGGGTCGGCCAGCCGCATCGGCATCCGCGCGTTTCGTCGCGCATTGGAATATATCCTGTCGCATCCCGGCGTCTGGCTCACCACCGCCAGCGAGATCACCGACTGGTTCAACCGACATCATCTGCCGCTGATCGAAGCGCACCTCGCCGCGCGGGAGGCCGCCAATGGCTGAGCCCGCCAACACACCGCCCGTCGGCGAAGCCCGCCGTCCCGGGCATGGACCACGCGCCACCATACGTTCCGCACGCTTGCCCGAGGCGCCGCGCTTCGCCTGGCCCGACGGCGCCCGCATCGCCTTCACCGTGACGCTGGTGCTGGACTACTGGGAACTGATCCGCCCGAAGGACGCCAGCCCCGATCCGCGCATCGTCTCGCCGCTGGGAAAATTCTTTCCCGACTGGCTGACCTGGAGCCAACGCGAATACGGCGCGCGGGTCGGCATCTTCCGCATGCTCGATGCGCTCGACCAATTCGGCATAACGCCCAGTGTGGCACTGGGCGCAGCCGCGGCGAAGCGCTATCCCGAACTGGTGGATGAACTAGTGCGCCGCAATGCCTGCTTCATGGCGCATGGCGACTTACGCGACGCGCCGCATCACCAGCCAAATGAGCGAAGCGGAGGAGCGCGCGTTCATCGTCGAAAGCCGCGACGCCGTGCGCGCCGCAACTGGCGAGCGCCGCACGGCTGGTGCGGCCAGGATTTCAACGAGTTCGACCGCACGCCGGCACTGCTCGCCGAAGCCGGCTTCCGCTACACCACCGATTGGGCGAGCGATGACCGCCCGTTCCTGCTCGGCCGGATCTCTGTGGCCCTGCCGCCGCAGCCGGAATGGAACGATCTGGAATGCATGTGGCTGCGGCGCGTAACGCCGCCGGTCTGGGCCGACAATGTCGCCGACGCCTTTGCCTATCTGCATGACGAAGGCGGCGGCTGCTTCAACCTGACACTGCATCCGTGGGTCTCCGGCCAGGCCCATCGCATCCGCTGGCTGCGCGAGGCGCTGTCACATGTTCTGGGTCGTGGCGCCACCTGGCGAACCGCAACGGACGAAGTGGCGCGCGTCGCCCGCGAGCAACTATAAACACCAAACATGCCAGGCTGTCGCATCCACATCACCGGTGCCTCCGGCTCCGGCGTCACCACGCTCGGTCGCGCAGTGGCGGATGCGCTGGCAATACCGCACCACGATACCGACGACTACTACTGGCTGCCCACCGATCCACCCTTCCAGCAACCGCGCGATATCCTTCACCGCATTCGCCTGATGCAGGAAATGTTCCTGCCGCGTGACGCCTGGGTGTTGAGCGGTAGCTGTGATGCCTGGGCGGACAAGATCACCCCTCTGCTCGACCTCGTCGTCTTCCTGCACGTTCCGACCGAGATCCGTCTGCACCGGCTGCGCGATCGCGAGGCGCGTCGCGGTTTCGTTGATCCGGAATTCATGGAGTGGGCCTCGCATTACGACGACGGCACGCGGGAGGGCCGCAGCCTGCCGCGTCACGAGGCATGGCTGAAGACCCTGTCGTGTCCGGTGCTGCGCCTCGACGGCACGCTGCCGGTCGCCGAGTTGGTCGACCGCGTCCTCGCCCCAATCCCGCCCCGAACGCGCAAGGAACCAAGCGTGACACAGGATGACCTGGATATTGCCCGCCGCTGGTTCGCCGAAGAGCTGCGGTACGTTGCGCGCGTGCGTTCGCCCGCCATCATCGACGCATTCGCTATCGTGCCGCGCGAGCATTTCGCCGGCCCCGGTCCGTGGCGCCTATTAAGCCCGATGTACCTGGACAGGTACTGGACCACCCACGACGCCGATCCTCGCCACCTCTGCCACGACTGTACTGATCGCGATCGACGAAGCGCGCAGGCTCAACAATGGTCAGCCGAGCCTGTGGGCGTTCCTCTACGACCAGCTTGGCCTGACCGAGTGCGAGCACGTCGTGCATGTCGGCATTGGCACCGGCTACTACACCGCCATTCTTGCCGAAATCGTCGGTCCTGGCGGCACCGTCACCGCTGTCGAGGTCGATGCGGAACTCGCGGGGCGGGCGCGCCAGAACCTCGCACGCACCTGCCCGCAGGCACATGCTGTACAAGCCGACGGCTTTACATTCCGTCCCGACCGACCGGCCGACGCCATCATCGTCAATGCCGGAGTGACCCACCTGTCCCTGGCGTGGCTAGACTTACTGGCGGAAGACGGCCGCCTGCTCGTGCCGCTCACCGCTGAAGACCGCTTCGGCGCATGCGTGCTGATTACCCGACGGCGAGGCGATAAGCGTTGCTACGCCGCCCGTAACGTCTGTCGCGTTGGCATCATCGACTGTATTGGTGGCCGTGATCCCGAGGCCGAAACGAGATTGGCGCGGTCGTTGCGCGGCTCGCGCTTCGTGCCTCCCGTCGGCTCGCTCAGGCGTCCGCCGGATGAACCGGATGATACGTGTTGGCTTGCCGGTGACGGTTGGTGGTTGTCCACCGCCCCACCGGATGCATAAGGGACCAAGATGCTGCAATTGCGAGCCAACTGCGAGGCCTGCGACAAGGACTTGCCGCCGAACGCGACGGACGCCCGCATATGCAGCTACGAATGCACGTTCTGCGTCCATTGCGTGGCGACGGTTCTGTTCAACGTCTGCCCCAACTGCGGGGGTGGCTTCATGCCGCGCCCGGTTCGCCCCGCCACGGAACGCCGCCCCGGTGTCAGTCTCGGCAAGCAGCCGGCGTCCACCCAGCGCGTCCACCTGAAATGGACGCTTGCCGAATTGGCCGATTTCATCGCCTCGGTTCGCGATATACCGCCGGACCAGCGCTGAGCGACCAGCGGCTACGACGCCACCACCTTGGCGACCTGCGCCGGCGACTGCCGCACCAGCGCATCATAGCCCTTCAGCAGGCTCTCCGTGATGCGGCCAGGCGTGTAGCTGTGTCCGGCGATCTCCCTGTACCGGGGTCACCTCCGCCGCGGTGCCGGCCAGGAATACCTCCGTGGCCCGGCCGATATCGGAGACCGCGATATGCCGCTCCACCACCTTCATCTGCTGCCGCCGTGCCAGGCTCATGACCGATCGCCGCGTGATGCCGTCCAGGAAACAATCGGGGTCCGGCGTATGCAGTTCGCCATCGATGACAAAGAACACGTTCGCCCCTGTCGCCTCGGCGACATTGCCGCGCCAGTCCAGCATCAGCGCATCGGCGTATCCCTGCTGTTCCGCGCGGTGCTTGGATAGCGTGCCGATCATGTAGAGGCCGGTCGCCTTGGCCGCGGTCGGGGCGGTCTCCGGCGATGGCCGCTTCCACTCGGCCATGCCCATGCGAATGCCGGCCATCCGGTTGTCGCCGAAATAGCTCGGCCACGGCCAGGCGGCGATCGCCAGGTGGATCTTGGTGTGCTGCGCCGCCACGGCCAGCATCTCGCTGCCGCGCCAGGCGATAGGTCGCACATAGGCATCGGTCAGGCCATTGGCGGTCACCACCTCGTTGCAGGCCGTATCAATCTGCTCCGCCGTGTACGGCAGCTCGAACCCCAGAATGCGGGCCGAAGTTGACCAGCCGTTCGGTGTGATCGCGCAGCCGGAAGATGTTGCCGGCATACGCCCGTTCGCCTTCGAACACGGCGCTGGCATAGTGCAGCCCATGCGTCAGCACATGCAGCTTCGCGTCGCGCCACGGCACCAGTGCACCATCCCACCAGATCCAGCCGTCCCGGTCATCGAAAGGAACCAACTCCATGGCGAGGTCCTCCGCAACATTGTTTCCTGATCAGAGGCACTACTATTATGATCAGGCCGATAAGTCAACAAGGCTGACCTAACTATCCCGCCCAGGCCCAGGAATGTCTGCCATGCCCGAATTGAAGGCCGATCCAGCCGAGTCGAGACCTCCGCATGGCCCAGGACCTGCTGTTCTTTGCCTACCGCGACTTCACCAACGCCGCGGATGTGGCGTTGGACGAACTGGGCCTCGGCCGCGCGCACCATCGTGCGCTGCACTTCATCGGCCGCAATCCGGCGATCACGGTGACCGACCTTCTCGCCATCCTGCGCATCACCAAGCAGTCGCTCGCCCGCGTGCTGGGCGATCTGGTGGAGCGCGGCTATGTGGCGCAGTCGCCCGGCCGTGCCGATCGGCGCCGACGACTGCTGTCCCTGACCCAGGCGGGCGCGGCGCTGGAGCGCCGGCTCTTCGAACGCCAGAGGGAGCGGCTGGGACCGGCGTATCATGAAGCGGGCGCCAACGCCGTGGACGGTTTCCGCCGGGTCTTGCGCGCCATCATGGATGACAGCGCGCGAGCCTATATCGATGCGCACCACGCAAGGGGGCACTGATGGCAGAGGATGCCCACATCCTGGTGGTGGATGACGACGCCAGGCTGCGTGCGCTGTTGTCGCGCTATCTGGCGGGCGAGGGCTTCCGGGTCACCACCGCCGAAACCGCCTCTGACGCGCGCGACAAACTGCGCTTCATGCATCCGGATATCTTGGTGCTGGACGTGATGATGCCGGACGAAAGCGGTCTGACCCTGACCGAATCGCTGCGACGCGAGCGCGGCAATCACCTGCCGGTGTTGCTGCTTACGGCGCGGGGTACGCCGGAAGATCGCATTGCCGGCTTCGAAGCCGGCGCCGACGACTACCTGGGCAAGCCCTTCGAGCCACGCGAGCTGGTGCTGCGCATCCGCGCCATGCTGCGCCGTGCGCCGGCAACGTCAGAGCCACCGCCGGGTCCCGCGCAGCTTGGGGAATTGAGCTTCGATGTGGAGCGCGGCGAGCTGACTGGCCCCGACGGTGTGGTGCGCCTGACCGGCGGCGAGGCTGCGCTGCTGGTGGCCCTCGCGCGCAAGCCGAACGAGGTGTTGTCGCGCGAGGAGATCGCCAGCGCCCTTGGCATGGACGACTCCGGCGAGCGCGCCGTAGACGTGCAGGTGACGCGCTTGCGCCGCAAGCTGGAAACAGACCCCCGCGAGCCGCGCTTCCTGCACACCGTCCGTGGACGCGGCTACGTGCTGAAACCAGGCGCCTGATATGCCTCGAATGCTGGCTGGACACATGGTCAATCGCGGCATTCGCAAGGTGCTGCCACGATCCCTGCTTGGGCGCAGCCTGCTGATGATCTTGGTGCCGCTCGTGCTGGTCCAGGCCGTGGCACTGCAGATCTTCTACGGCAGCCATCTCGACGTTGTATCGCGCCGCCTGTCCAGCGCTGTGGGAGGCGAAATCGCCTACACGCTGGAGCAGTTGCGCCGCTTTCCGGAACCGGAGGACCGCGCCTGGATCCTGCGTCAGGCGAACAGCGAGTTCGAGCTGGATATGAGTATCGAACCGGGCGCCAGACTGACGACCACGCGATCGCCCAATATCCTCGGCCCGATGGATGACGATCTCGCGGTGGCACTGTGGGAGAAGCTTCGCCTGCCCTTCCGCGCCGATTGGGTATCCGACCCGCACTTGGTGGTCATCCGCGTCCAACTGCCGGACGGCGTGCTGAACGTCAACGCGCCGCGCAAACGACTTTATGCCGGCACTATCTACATCTTCGTGGTCTGGATCGTCGGGATGTCGATGCTGCTATTCGGCATCGCCGCACTGTTCATGCGCAACCAGGTGCGTGCCATCCGACGCCTTGCCTCGGCAGCCGAGGCGTTCGGCATGGGGCGTGACATCGGTCCGATCAAGCCGGAGGGCGCGACCGAAGTCCGGCGAGCGGCGACGGCCTTCAATCGAATGCAGGAGCGCGTACGCCGCTTTCTGGCTCAGCGTACCGAGATGCTGGCCGGCGTGTCGCATGACCTGCGCACACCACTCACCCGCCTGCGCCTGGCACTGGCGATGCTGCCGGCAGGCGAGGACTTGCGACAAGACGTGGCTGAGATGACTGCCGACGTCGAGGAGATGGAGCGCATGGTCAGCGGCTACCTCGCTTTCGCGCGTGGCGAGGGCAGCGAGCAGGCCGAACCGGTGAACCTCTCGGCGGTGCTGGAGGAGGTGGCAGCGGGCGCTCGCCGTTCGGGTGCGGAGGTGGCGGTTGAGGCGCCGCCGACCCTTACGCTTTCGCTGCGCGTCAATGCGGTGCGGCGCGCGCTGACCAATCTGGTGGACAACGCCCGCCGCCATGCGCACTGCGTTGCACTGGCGGCGATGCGTCAGGGCCGGATGGTGTTCGTGACTGTGGACGATGACGGCCCGGGCATCCCGCCCGAGCGGCGGGAGAGTGTTTTTCGGCCGTTCGAGAGCGATGCCGCCGGTGGAACCGGCCTCGGCCTCACCATTGCCCGCGACATTGTCCGCGCGCATGGCGGCGAAATCGTCCTGGAAGATAGTCCCCTGGGCGGGTTGCGAGCGAGGATCAGGCTACCCGTGTAGTCTGCGAAATCGGCAATCACCCTCTCCCGGCGCTTCGCGCCGACCTCTCCCGCTCTGCGGGCGAGGTGTACGTGCCAGTTCCATTCGGCTTAGCGGAACGCCAGACTCGGAGTACACCTCGCCCGCGGAGTGGGAGAGGTCGGCGCGAAGCGCCGGGAGAGGGCGCCCTGCACTGCACTCTTAGATTAGGGTGAAAGGTGAAAGCACTACAGGCCGGCTCAGATTAGCAGCCATACCGCCAGTCCGCCGGCAATCCAGATAGCGGCGCCGATCAAGCCACCCAGCACTACACCGCGAGCGGGCGCCAGTGGGTTGCCATCATAACCGGTTGGAGCCTCGGTGAGTTCTGTTGGAGCCGCACCGATCCCGGCTCGCCGCAAAAACTCCAGCAGATGAGAGTTCTGAGAACCGGCTAGTCCCGGCCGCCGCGCAGCAGAACTGACGGTGCCGAGTGGAGGGACGTCGGTTACATCCTGGTTGCCCATGTCCGCCGATCGCGCTGCAAATGGCGATCGTGCCGGGCAATAGGTTAGAATATAGTTTCAGGTGGCCGCGGGATGAAGAATTCAGATTTGCGCACCGGTGGGCCGGGATTGGCCACCGCTTCCACCGCGGTCACACGGCTTCGTATTCCGCCGAGATCTCCTTATTGGTGTAATCGGTCAGCAGCGCTGTAGCAATGATGCCGATGACCGCACAGAACAGGATATAAAACGCAATTGGCCAGGCCGAACCGTAGGTCACGAACAGCCAGGTCGAGATAAACGGTGAAGGCCCACCTGCGATGACCGAGGCAAGCTGGTAACCGATGGACGTCCCGCTATAGCGCAGCCTAGGCGTGAAGCTTTCCGCGATCAGCGCTGCCTCCGGCCCATATTGCGTCATCACCGGCAATAGCGAGATGGCGATCGCGGAGAACACGATCCACGGCACTCCGCTGTTGAGCATGGCGATGTAGATAAAGCCGAACACGCCCATCGACAGCGCGCCAAGCATGTACATGTTCTTGCGCCCGACCTTGTCCGACAGATAGCCGGCGCAGACCACCCACATGAAGCCCAGCACGGTCTGACTGATGACACCGAGCAGAACGAAGTCGCGCGAGTATCCCAGCACGCCGGTGGCGTAAGTAAAGATCCACGCACCAACGATATAGCCCGGAGCCTGTTCGGGCAGGCGCACCAGCGCCGTCAAAATAATCTGTTTCGGCTGGCGCTTAAGCACCTCCAGCACCGGCACGCGCTCGGTGCGTTCCTCGTCGATGATCCGCTGGAATACCGGCGTTTCCATGATGCCAAGCCGGATCCACAACCCGACACCGACCATGATCGCGCTGAGGAAGAACGGGATGCGCCAGCCCCATACGAGGAACTGATCGCCGGATACCAACTGAAGAACAGCACGGCGCAGTTTGCCAGGAACAGACCGCACGGCGCACCGAATTGCGGCCAGGCGGAAAGGAAGCCGCGATTCTTGTCGCTGCGTGCCCACTCCATCGCCAGCAGCACCGAGCCACCCCATTCGCCGCCGACGCCTATACCCTGGATCAGGCGAATAACCGTCAGCAGGATTGCGCCCCAGATACCGATGCTGTCGTAACCCGGCACCAACCCGACAGCGACCGTGGCGACGCCGGTCACCAGCAAGGTGACGATCAGCGTCGCCTTGCGTCCGATACGGTCTCCCCAGTGACCGAAAATGAAGGCGCCGATCGGCCGACCCACGAAGCCGATGAAGAATACGCTGAACGCCTCGAGCACACCGACGATCGGATCGGATTTCGGGAAGAACAGTTTGCCGAACACCAGCGCTGTGACGGTGCCATAAAGCAGAAAATCGTACCACTCGATGGTAGTGCCGACCGTACTCGCAATAACCGCGCGACGAAGTTGTGCTCTGTGTTCTGCTTCGGGCAGCCCACTTGGTGTGACGGCTGCGCTGGCTGCTGTCATCTTCGCTACTCCCTGCGATATTGGGCGCCTTCGCGCCGGTTATTGGCCCAAGCGGCACCAACATGCCGCAGGACGGCATCTGCATTTCGGCAACGCCGAAGCAAGTTCGACGACTATACGGTAATCCTCTGAAATCAGAGGCCGCTAAGGCAGCACGTCACATTATGTTGAACGCAACTTATCAATCGTCACTTGGACTTCTCGGCCAGCGCCTTGACCTCGTCCATCGCCTCGGCAAAGCGCTGGTTGATCAGCGCCAGGGCCTCCCCGTTCGATTGCTGGATCAGGTCGCTGAGTTCCTTCATGTGGGTGACCGCGTGCTGATAGGCCTGCTTGAGCAGCTCCGCCTGCCTCGCCGCCTTCGCCTGCGGTGCGTCGGCAGCGGCAAGCTCTTTCATCGCATCGGTAAGCTCCGCCATGCTGCTTTGCACGATCTCCATGTGACGCCGCGCTACCGCCTGAGCGCCTTCCAAAGCGACACGGTTTGCCGCGGTCAGCGTCTCCAGGTTCTTGCGGTTGGCTGCGAGCATCGCCTCCATATCCGGGATCGCCGGCAACTTCATGTCGGCGAAGAATTTGGTGAAATCCATCGGGGACTGCGGACCGACTGCCATAGCTGTCTCCTCTCCGAACGGCTGGCCGCAGGTTGCACGCGCCGGGTGGGCCGCGCAATCTGCCGCCATGATCACACCTCTCACATCGCATACGGGCGCCGAGGTCGTCGGCGTCGATCTGGCCGGACCTCTGGATCAGGCGCAGCGCGATCACCTCAACCACGCTTTTGTCGAGCACTCCGTCCTGGTGTTCCGCGATCAGCAGTTGTCACCGCAGAATTTGTTGAAAGCCGTGCAGGTATTCGGTGAAGTCTTCCCGCAGCACAACACGCGCTTCGCGCTGCCGGACTGTCCGGACATTCACTACATCTCAAATCAGGATTCCTTCCCGGACGGCAGGCGCTACATCCCTGGCGAGGGCTATCATACCGATCATTCGAACGCGGCCGAACCGCCAAAGGCGACAGGTACTGCACGCGGTGCAACTGCCCGATCACGGCGGTGACACGCAGTTCACTAATATGCACCGCGCCTATGACGATCTGTCGCCGGCGATGAAGGCGCGGATCAGTGGCATGCGCGCGATGCACGTGTACCAAAGCCAGCACAGCGAACGGAAGTTGATGGCCCTGAGCGATGCCGCGCGCGAGAAGGTACCGGATGCGGTGATGCACCCTCTGGTGCGGACGCATCCGGAGAACGGGCGTAAGTCGCTTTACCTTAATCCGATCCGCATCGAAGGCATCGTCGGCATCGAGGAGCGCGAGGCATTGTCGCTGCTGGATGAGCTGCTGGCGCATGCGACGCAGGCGCGATACGAATACCGCCATCGCTGGCGACCGGGTGACCTGGTCATGTGGGACAACCGTTGCCTGATGCATAAGGCCAATGGCGACTACGACATGTCGCAGGTACGCTACCTGTATCGCGTTATGCTGAAGGGCGACGTGCCGCACTAGGCGCTGGGCAGGCTGAGGGCGCAAGCATTCGTCGCGCCCTAAGCTCCGCCGAACACCCCATCCAACTTCGCATCCCAAAGCCGGACGCCGCCGGTAATGCCGGCCTCGTTCGACACCAGGCGCACATTTTTCGGCAGCTCACCGACGATGTGTCGCGAGTTGCCTCCACCGATATACAACACGTCGAAATCGGTCAGTGTGGCGATGAATCCGATCGCCTTGCGCACGCGGCGATTCCACCTCTTACGTCCGGCATCCCGGCGTGCGGCGTTGCCGATAAACTGATCATAGGTCTTGTCGCTACGCACCGGATGCTGGGCCAGTTCAAGATGTGGCCCGGGCCGGCCCTCCTCGAAGACAGCAAATCCCATGCCGGTCCCGAGCGTGATGACGCATTCCAGCCCATGACCTTCGATGACACCGAGACCTTGCACCGTCGCGTCGTTCGCCAGGCGCGCCGGGACATGCAGCCTCTCACTCAGTACCCTGGCGAGCGGGAAGTCATGCCAGGCCGTGTTGCCGAGGTTGGGCGCAGTCAACACACCTCCGGCGCGTACCACGCCTGGAAAGCCGACGGACATTCGCTGGAACGGCTCGAGCGGAGCCACCAGCTCGGCCAATGCCGAGACCACCGCATCCGGGGTATCTGGGGTGCGGAGTGACTACCCGGGCGGGGCCAGCGACCATCCGGCCCTCCTGGCTCAGTACGCCGGCCTTCAGGTGAGTGCCGCCGACATCGATCGCCAGAGTGAGCGGCCCGCTGTCGTTCGCTGGCCCGCTGTCGTTCGCCGGCCCGCTCCTGCCATTGCGGCGGACCGCAAGCGATGCCGCCGATCTTACCGCCATCGAAGCTTCATCCGACATTTGCGCCGCCCACCCTAGCTGGAACACACCGCAAAGCAATGAAATCGCAATGCCGACCAGCGCCCCACATCATAGCTGCTGCGCCAGCCGCCGTCCCAGGAGCCAGCCGGGGATCGCCGAGACTGGGGCGCCGGGCAGCATCAGCAGCCAGCCCAATGGCTGGCCATTGACGATCAGGTCCATGCCGATGCCCAGCATCATGCCCCCGACCAGGCAGCCGATGACGGCCGAGGAGATGCCAAGCCAGACGATATCGGCGCGTTGGATCACGCTGGCGTGCTAGGCGGGGGCGTCGCGTTTGACAAGTTGGGGGCAGGGTCCCTAGAAGCGGGCCCGAGCCCCGAACGCACGTGCGGAGGGGGCCCATACCATTGCCGGGAACGTGGACGGAACCAGGGTTCCGCGCCCGCCACGGGTTCAGCGTGGCCTACCGGTGCAACAAGAAGCCGACGAAAGGGCAACGCGCCGATGACCAAGCGCGCCGAAAGTAAGTACAAGATCAACCGCCGCCTGGGGGTTAATCTCTGGGGGCGGCCGAAATCGCCGATCAACAAGCGCGAATACGGGCCAGGCCAGCACGGCCAGCGCCGCAGGAAAGTTACCGATTTCGGCACCCAGTTGGCGGCGAAGCAGAAGCTTCGTGGCTACTACGGCAACATCAGCGAGAAACAGTTCCGCCGCTATTACCAGGAGGCGGTCCGCGTCCGCGGTGACTCATCGCAGCTGCTGATCGAGCTTCTGGAGCGCCGGCTGGACGCGGTGGTGTATCGGATGAAGTTCGCCATGACGCCGTTCGCGGCGCGGCAGTTCATTTCGCATGGCCACGTGACGGTGAACGGTAGGCGGGTGAACATCCCATCCTATCGGGTGAAGGACGGCGATGCGATCGAGGTGAAGGAGCGGTCCAAGCAGCTCGCCATGGTGCTGGATGCGGCGCAAAGCAATGAACGCGACGTGCCGGAGTACCTCGACGTCGATCACCGGGCGATGAAAGGCCGGTTCACGCGCGCGCCGAAGCTGACAGATGTGCCGTATCCGGTGCAGATGGAGCCGAACCTGGTCGTCGAATACTACTCGCGCTGATCAGCCGTCGGGCTTGCCAGGTATCATCTGCGTGATCCGCTGCATCGGCGATGGTAGCGGGGACGTTGCTGCCGCTGAACCGCCACTCGGCAGGGAGCAGCACGATGGAACCGTTACGTGCGGTCAGTCTGGCAGTCATCCTGATGGCGACGACCGCTGGAGCCGGAGTTGCCGCCGTCGGCAGTGACCAGGCTCGCGAGGCGAACGCCCAGAACGCCGCCGGGACCAGCACCCAGTCGCCACCGGCAACAGATCAAGCTAGGCAGACACACCAGACCAATCCGCCCGCCTCCGGCCAGACGACCGGGTCGGGCAACAGTGTCGGGCCGGGTGCCGGCGGAAACACGCCACTGGGGTACGCCAAGGGCGCCGGCGAAAACAGCTCGGTCGGCAAGCAACACTAAAGTATTTTCAAGCTGACCACCGTCGAGCATTTTTTCAGTTTGCCTGACTAACGTCATTGCGAGCGCAGCGAAGCAACCTAGTGTCAGCGGCACGAGGCCTGGGTTGCTTCGTCGCTGCGCTCCTCACAATGACGCCGCACACATTGTCCGTCCCGTCAGGAGGAGCGATTTACGCTTCCGACAATCCGCCTCAACCGAATCGCGTTTTCTAACGAGAGCGGACCGCTAGCTACGTGATTTGCCCGAGCCGAAGATCCCAGCGCGCGATCCGGGTTGTCGTAAGGATCCCGGAGCCCGTCCACGGATCGGCCGCAAGGTGTTGCTCGACCGTCTCCTTGCTGCTCTCCCCGGAAAACCAGCAGAACTTCGTCGCTGCCTTCCAACGGCCCGGCAAGTCGCGCAATGCCTTTCGCTTCCAGGTCATTCATAAACCCGCGATGTACCTCCCAGTCCAACTGCGCCTCCAGCGGCTTGCCTCGAGCGTAAGGCGGACCATAGCGACGGATTACCACGAAAAGGTCCTGAGCCATCTCCCACCTACCCGCTTGGTCTCCGCCGCAAGCGATGCCACATCCGCCTGACTCTGTAAGGACCAATTGCAATTCACCCGCTATACAACTCCGGTGCGGCCTCGCCGATGCGCGATCCCCCGGCGACCACCTGCGGCGACCGCAGCACGGAGCCTGCGGCGATCGGAGGAGCTGCAAGATGAGCGAATACGCCTATATCCGCCTCGCCCCGAACCGCTATCGCGAGCGCTTCGGGCTCAGCTTCGAAGACCTGCGCGTCGGGATGCGCATCTGTCACCGGCCCGGCATCGATATCTCCCAACAGGACAACCGCGAAGACGCAACGGACCTGCTGAACAACGCCCAACTGCATTACGACAGCCATTACGCCGCACAGACCGAATGGCAACGACCTCTCGGCGTCAGCACCTTGACGGTGCAGCGCCTGCTCGGCATGGCATCCCGTAGTTGGTACCGGCGCCGCAATATCCTGGGCATCGACAGCATTGCGATGCTGCTTCCGGTGTTCGGCGGCGACACGCTGTACGCCATATCCGCGGTCGACACGTTGGACGCCGGCAGCGATGCCGATGTCGGCCAGGTCGGGTGCACGATTGAAGGCGTCAACCAGCGCAAAGAGGTGGTCAGCCGAATTGCCTTGCGCATGGAGGTATATCGGCGCGGCCATCATCCGGAAGACGAGCCGGGAGCAGAACCGGCCGCCGAGCCGCGGTTTTCCCTATACCATACGAAGCCGGATGGCACGCTGGTGGAGCAGACCGGCCTTGTATTCGAAGATCTCGTTCCAGGTGAAACCTTCGTGCACTGGCCAGGCCGCACCTTCGACTTTGCCGAAAGCCGGTTGCACGCGCTGCGTTCCCTGGAGATCAACCCGCGCTGGAGCGACGCGGCCTATCTCGACAAGTACAGGACCATCCAGCCCGCGATATTCGAACCGCTGGTGATCGGGGTGGTGACCGCGCTCACCACACGCACACTCGGCCGCGTGGTCGCCAATCTCGGTTGGACCGGGATCGAGCTGCCGCGGCCGGTTCGGCCAGGTGAAACGCTGTATGCTGAATCCACCATCCACCATGTGCGCGGCTCGCAGTCGCGGCCGACCCAAGGTATCGCACAGGTGGAGACCCGCGGCTTTGTCGCCAGCGGCGAACTGGTCTGCCGCTATCAGCGCACGCTCCTGGTCTATCGACGCAACGCGGGCCCATACGAGGCCGCGGGCTACTGATCACCAGCCCGCAAACCGCGCGCGCGACAAAACCACGGATTGCTGTACAACATTGCCGCTCCGGGCATGATCGCCGGCTGCCGTCGCTGGCCACGCGCACGCCCAATCTGAAGGGAGGAGACCGATGCCGAATACCGTCGCCGAGACCATCGTCGAGACCCTGCATTCCGCCGGCGTTCGGCGCGTCTATGGAGTGGCCGGCGATTCGCTGAACGGCTTCACCGACGCGCTGCGCCGGCATCGCGACATGCGGTGGGTGCACGTTCGCCACGAGGAAGCTGCGGCGTTCGCGGCCGGCGCCGATGCGCACGTGACCGGAACACTGGCGGTCTGTGCCGGGAGCTGCGGCCCAGGCAACCTGCACCTTATCAACGGTCTGTTCGATTGCCATCGTTCGCGGGTCCCTGTGCTGGCCATTGCCGCGCAGATCCCCAGCGCGGAGATCGGTCGCAACTACTTCCAAGAGACCCATCCACAGAATCTGTTCCAGGAATGCAGCCATTATTGCGAGATGGTCAGCAGTCCCGACCAGATGCCAGGTGTGCTGGAAACCGCCATCCGGGAGGCGGTCGCCCGGTGCGGCGTGTCCGTGCTCGTCGTGCCGGGTGATGTGGCGCTGGCGAGAATGACAACCGAAGCTGCCGCTTCGTCGTCTTTGGTGCCGGCCCAGGCGGTGGTCCGGCCGGCGGACAGCGAACTCGACTCGCTGGCCAAACTGCTCAATCAAGCGGAACGCGTGACATTGCTGTCCGGGCGCGGCTGCTTCGGCGCGCACGATAACGTCATGCGCCTGGCGGCGGCTTTGCAGTCGCCGATCGTGCACGCGCTCGGGGGCAAGGAGGCGATCGAGTACGACAATCCGTATGACGTCGGCATGACCGGGCTGATCGGCTTCAGTTCCGGCTACCACGCGATGAATGACTGCGACATGCTGCTGATGCTTGGGACCGACTTCCCTTATCGGCAGTTCTATCCGCGTGACGCGAAGATCGCACAGGTCGATCTGCGCGGCGAAAATCTGGGACGGCGCTGCAGGCTGGATCTCGGACTGATCGGCGATGTGAACGCCACGATCGAGGCGCTGCTGCCACGCCTTCAGACCAAAGCGAACAAGCGGCACTTGGACGACAGCCTGGCCAATTACCAGAGAGCGCGCCGTGGTCTGGACGACCTGGCGGTTGGCCGCCCGGGACGCAAACCGATCCATCCGCAATTCCTGGCCCGTACCATCAGCGAACTAGCGTCCGACGATGCAATCTTCACCTGTGACGTCGGCACACCGACAGTCTGGGCGGCGCGCTATCTGCGCCTGAACGGAAAGCGCCGGTTAATCGGATCGTTCGCGCATGGCTCGATGGCGAACGCACTGCCTCAGGCGTTGGGTGCGCAGGTAGCATTCCCTGGCCGTCAGGTGGTGTCGTTCAGCGGCGACGGCGGCTTCACCATGATGATGGGCGACTTCATTACCGCGATCCAGGAACAGTTGCCGGTCAAGATCGTCGTGTTCGACAACGGCACTCTCGGCTTCGTTGAACTGGAGATGAAGGCGGCAGGGTTCCTGGACTTCGGTGTCGGCCTGCGCAACCCCGATTTCGCCGCCATGGCCAAGGCGGCCGGCGTGTTCGCGCAGCGGGTGGAGGATCCGGGCGATCTCGCAGACGCCGCCCGTGAGGTGTTGGCACATAACGGCCCGGCCTTGCTCGACGTGGTCACCGCCAGGCAGGAGCTGGTCATGCCACCGAAGACCGAGCTGTCACAGGCCGCTGGATTCAGCCTCTGGCTGATGAAGGCGGTGATGAACGGGCGCGGCGACGAAGTCATCGACCTCGCGCGCACCAACCTCATTCGGTGACACGCTGAGAACTGCGGGCGCTTTCAAGAGGCTGCAAGACGCAGCAGCGTTGAGTTGATGCGCAGCAGCAGACGCAGGGCGCGCTGGGTCTGATTGGCATCGGTAGGGCCAATCGCCAGGTCGGGTTCGGGTGAGTGTGGCGTGGCTGGCGGCGCCTGACTGCCTCGCCTGTCGATCAAGGCGGCCAGCGACGCGTCGATACGCGCCACGGTCTGGCGCGCCGCGTGGACAATCGCGGGATCAATCAGGTCCACCTGCCGCAGACAGATGTGGCCAAGTTCGCGGGCCCATTGCTCGCAAGCCTCCAGCAACAGCACGCGACGGCGCAGCGCTTCGTTGTGCGCCAGCGGGTGAGTGGATTGTTCAGATCGCGCGATAGCATCAAGGTCCCGAAACCGCTGCTCGGTCACCAGGATTTTGGCGGCCAGTTCCGGCGCGGGCTGCCGGTCCAGCAGAACGCGGGCGGCACTGTCCACCGACTCGCGTAGTGCTTGGAGAAAGTCGATCGTCGCGTCGTGCGTCGCAGCATGCTCGCGGCGCACCAGCACCAGGCTGGCGACCAGCGCACCGCAGGCCGCGCCAACGGCAGTCTCCTTCAGGCGAAGAACCAGCAGCTCGGGCGGGAAGTAGCCGAGAAGCCCGAACATCAGGCCAAGAATTATAGTGATCCAGAATATCATGACCCCGAATGCCGCGACGTTGGCCTGGAAAGCCAGGAACACCGCAAAAATAATCGCTGCCATGGTGATCACGTCATGACCGGACAGAAGCGTCCCGGCCAGCGCGCCCACGATCACCCCGATCACCGTGCCGATCATGAACTGCACGCCTTTGAGGACTGATTCGCCCCGGCAGCGGGTGCCCTGGAACATCACGTAGGCCGCGAAGGCAGCCCAGTACCAGCGGTGCGATGAGACCAGCGCACCAGTGATGATGGCGAGTGCGGCGGCTATGGCGGTCTGCACCGCGGGACGCAGTCCAGCCGGCGTGGAGGCGGGCGAAGGAGCCGCGGCCGGTACCAACGACACGGTCTGTTCTTCGCGCAGGACATGGTCCAGCATCCCCAGTGCACCGACTAGCGGTGCCGTGGAACGGACCGCCGGCAGCGCGACCCGATCCCGCAATGCATGCAGCGTTGCGAGCAGCGCCGAGCGATCGGCCGGAGCACCCACATTTTGCAATGCCACGCGCGCGCTGCGTTCGGTGGCAAGCTCGATTGCCAGCAATTGCAACCACCGACTGCCCTGATCGGCGGTGACCCGCGCCTGCGCCAGCATAGCGATTTCGCCGACGCGGTAGACCGAGCGATGCAGTCTGGCACGCGCCCGACTGCTCCAGCCGCCAGCCGCCACAGCAACGGCGATCTGGCCCAGCACGCGGTTGATGGCGGCATACACCGCCCTGCGCAGGCGTTCGAATTCGGCTCGTGGCTGCTCCGGCAGCAGGACCAGACGGATCAGTGCGGCATCGCCGGCAGCGAGCACCAAAACGACCAGGCGGAGCGGCAGAGTGTCGGGCGGTTGCTGGCTGACCAAGCCGATGATGTAGGCGATCAGGCCGACGATCCCGAGCGACGCATAGCGCGGGCCCTTCGCTGCACAATAGGCGATCGCGAACATCATCGGCGGCACGATGGCGGCGGCGACGACCGGCTGCTCAAGCAGCAACGCCGCGAGCGAAGTGGTGACGAAGGCGACGATCGGCGCGATGGCGATGGTGACAAGGCGCTGGCGCGGCGTGCTGTCGCGCACATTGGCGGCGATGAACAGAGCGATGCCGAAACCCACGATGCGGTCGCTGACCGGCACCTCGGTCACCGTGCCCAACAACACCACCAGGCAGAAAGTCAGAACGCCGGCCAGCGTCGCGCGCAACGCGGCGAGCAGGCGCAGGGCGCCCGGATCGGGCGGGAAAAGGAGGCCGATCAGAATCCCTCGCGGATCACGTCCCGGGCAAAGTAGGACAGGATCAGGTCGGCACCGGCGCGCTTGAAGGCGCCCAGGGTCTCGCGGACGATGACCTGCTCATTGACCGCCCCGGCCGCGGCGGCGAACTTGATCATCGCGTACTCGCCGCTGACCTGGTAAACCGCGATCGGCAGCAGCGTGCGCTCGCGCAGCCGCGCCAGCACGTCCAGGTAGGCAAGGCCGGGTTTCACCATCAGCAGATCCGCGCCCTCGGCCTCGTCCTGGATCGATTCGCGCAACGCCTCACGTCCGTTCATCGGGTCCATCTGGTAGGTCTTGCGGTCGCCCTTCAGCTCGCATCCTGCCGCTACACGGAACGGACCGTAAAAGCCCGAGGCGAACTTGGTCGAATAGGCCATGATCGGCGTGTCGGTGTGGCCCGCCTCGTCCAGCGCGCTACGGATCGCGGCGACCTGGCCGTCCATCATGGCTGACGGTGCCACCAGATCGGCACCGGCATCGGCGGCGGTCACTGCTTGGCGGGCGAGATTCTCGATGGTGATGTCGTTCGCCACGTGGTCGTGTTCGATCACGCCGCAATGGCCGTGGTCGGTGTACTCGCAGAAGCAGATGTCGGGGATGACCACAAGCTCGGGCGCGGCTCGCTTGGCGCCGCGGACCATGCGCGCGACCAGGCCGTCGCGGTTCCAGGCGTCGCTGCCCGATGCATCCTTGCGATGCGAGATGCCGAACAGCATCAGCGCCTTCACCCCGTCCCGCGCCAGCGCCTCTACCGCGTGGGGCAGCTTGCGTTCGGGGATGCGCGCCACTCCGGGCATCTCGGCGATCGGCGCCGGCTCGTCTATGCCCTCCTCGACGAAGATCGGCTGGATCAGGTCATTGGCCGTGACCGAGGTCTCGCGCACCAGGCCACGCAGTGCCTCAGAGCGGCGCAGACGGCGAAGACGGGTGACGGGAAAGGGAGGTGCCATAGGTGCCTCGCCGGGAAACGAGGCCCCATGTTACAGCCGGTTCAGGCGGCAAACCAGCGGGAGGCCAGCATGCGCGTTCTGGTAATCGGATCGGGTGGTCGCGAACACGCGTTGTGCTGGTCGATCGCGGCCAGCCCGTTGCTGACCAAGCTGTGGTGCGCGCCGGGAAATCCGGGCATCGCACAGGTGGCGGAATGCGTACCGATCGGCGCGATGGACTTTCCATCTCTCGTGACCTTCGCGCAGGACAACGAGATCGACCTGGTCGTGCCGGGTCCGGAGGCGCCGCTGGTCGCAGGCATCGCCGATGCGATGGAGGCGGCGGCGGTGCCGTGCATCGGTCCATCCCGAGCCGCGGCACAACTGGAAGGTAGCAAAGCTTTTGCCAAGGAGTTGTGCGACGCCGCCGGCATCCCCACCGCGCAGTGGGAGCGGTTCGAGGATGCGGCGGCCGCCCGCGGCTTCGTGCGTCGGCGCGGGGCGCCGATTGTGGTGAAGGCGGACGGGCTGGCGGGCGGCAAAGGCGTAGTGGTCGCGGCAACCGAAGCCGAGGCCCTGTCGGCGATCGATACCATCATGGACGGCAGCGCGTTCGGCGAGGCGGGCGCTTCGGTGGTCATCGAGGAGTGCCTTGAAGGTGAGGAAGTGTCGCTGTTCGCGCTATGCGACGGCACCGCGGCACTGCCACTGGGGGCGGCGCAGGACCACAAGCGCGTCGGCGAAGGCGAGACCGGGCCGAACACCGGTGGCATGGGCGCCTACGCGCCAACGCCGTCCTTTCCCCCGGTGGCCCAGCAAGCCGCATTGGACGGGATTATCCGGCCGGCGCTGGCTGAGATGGCACGACGTGGGACGCCATTTCGGGGCGTGCTGTACGCCGGGCTGATGCTGACCCAAGCAGGGGAGGCCAAGCTGATCGAGTTCAACGTGCGGTTCGGCGACCCGGAGTGCCAGGCCCTGCTACCCCGGCTGATGTCGGACCTGCTGCCGGCACTGCAGGCGGCGTACGACGGCGAACTGGAGAACTTCGACCTGCGCTGGCAAGAGGCGGCCAGCATCGCGGTGGTGATGGCAGCGCGCGGCTACCCGGCGGCACCCGAGCAGGGCAGCGAAATCCGCGGGCTGGAACGGGCGGCTTCAGTGCCGGGGGTGCTGATCTTCCATGCCGGGACTGCAGCCGATGCCGCCGGCCGGTTGCGGGCGGCCGGCGGACGGGTGCTGAACGTCTGTGCCACAGGCCCCGACCTGCGCGCTGCCCGCGACGCGGCCTATTCGGCGGTGCGGCTGGTGGACTGGCCGGAAGGGTTCTGCCGGCAGGACATCGGATGGAGGGGGTTGGCTGAGTGACGCTGCAACCGCGGGCCCTGGCCGATCACGCCGGTCGACGCTTGAGGGCCCGGGGCAATCCACCCCGGGTCAGCGCCGGCCGATCCCGTACTGATCGCCAAGCTGCGTGATCCGTCCGTCGCTGAAATCGACCTCCAGCATGTCTTCGGAAGCACCAATCAGGCCGACCGCGCTGTGGCTCGCAACGGCGAAAACCTCGGTCCCATCGCTGCTGCTCTTTTCGGGGGCGACATAGGCAAAATCGCCCTTGATGCTGAACGTCACCCAGTGTGAACCATGGCGGCTCCGCAGTGGCAGCGCTGCCAGCAGCGCCGGAGCCATCGGGTTCCGCATATTCCAGACATAGACGTGCGGATCGCCAACTCCGCCGCTCTGCCAGACCTCGGTCTGATCAGGCGTCCAGCCGATGCCGTGCATCAGACCTGGATCGCCCGGCGGATGCTCCGGCAACGAAGCGGTGATGATCCCGCCCGTCTTCAGATCGGCGACCTGCATGCCCCACAGCGAGGTTACATTGTTGACGACGTAGTTGCTTGAACTGTCGACAGCGTAAGGGCCAAGAATGCCCAGATACGGTCCAACGCGGGACACCGCATAGGTCCCCGGGTCGATCATATAGAGATAGTGTCCGCTGCCATCATCCGCCTTGGTCTCCTGAAAGAGCGGGCCGGCCAGAGGATATTGCGTGTCATGCGATCGACTGGAGAAATACACCCGTCTGACAAGATCGCCGGTTTTCCCGTCGAGGACCTGGATGAAGTCCGCGGTTCCATCTTCCCAGGTCGGAACGTAAATCAGCCCTCCGTCCGGACTGCTCGCCAGCCGGTCCACGCCGGGAAGGACCTTCCTGTTCCAGACAACGGCGTCATTGGAGAGATAGAGGCAATACAACATGCCGTCTCCGCGCACATCGCGGTAAGTGACGTAGAAATCTGCCAGTCTTGGCGCTGCCGGCAATGCCCCGGACATCGTCGACATTTTGGACAGTATGGATGGTTCTTATCCCCCGGTGACCGGCGTCGATGTCGTAGACGGAAATCGAGCCCCGATCGTCGGCCGCCTCATTCACCGCATAAAGGCTGCGGCGCGGCAGGTCTGCGGCTCTGGCCGACACAGCCGAGACGGCAATAACGGCCAACGCCGTGATGCAAAGGCGAGAAGCCCCGATAGCAAGGCGAGCGCAGAGCGGTGTGCTCACCCTCCTCCAGCCCGTCTTCTGTTCGCGCAATTCCGACAAGCTCCGGCGATTCCGCCCGCGCCCGCCACGCTCAAATAAATGTCGCAAGTCTGCCTCCCTGTGGTCCGGGACCCCCTATCTCCTCTCGGCAAAGAAGTTCCGCAGCAACGCTGCGGCCTCGGCTTCACACACGCCGCCAACCACCTCCGGGCGCCACAGGCACGATGGTGCCTCGAATACCCTTGCTCCGTGCTCGACACCACCGCCCTTTGGATCGTAGGCACCGAACACCACTCGGCGGAGGCGGAAGAAACTCGCTGCCTGCGCACACATCGGGCACGGCTCCAGCGTCACCACAAGCTCGCAGTCGGGCAGGCGGGCCTCTCCGCGCGCAGCCGCGGCGGCCCGCATCGCCAACATCTCGGCGTGCGCAGAGGCGTCGTGCCGCGCTTCAACCTCGTTGCCCGAGCGCGCCAGCACAGTGCCCGCGGCGTCCAGCACGACTGCACCAACCGGGACCTCGCCGCGGCGAGCCGCCGCACGCGCTTCGGCCAGTGCGATCTCCATCGGTGTCGGCCGCGATCCCTGCGCACTGATCATGTCGGTGGGGTCATTCCAGCCCCGAAGCCGGCCTAGTATCCGCTATCAGTGAAGGGCGAGTCAGCCCCACGTGTCATTGCGAACCAAAGCCAACCAATCGGAGAGCGTGCCGCGCTCCAGTGATTCTCGGGTACAAGCGGGTATTTGCCGGGTCAAGGATGAACCGGCTATGAGGGGTTGAATCGCCAGGTTAGCACACCGGTAGTGCAGCGGTTTTGTAAACCGATTTCTTGATCCGTCACCACTCATCAACCTCCCTCTCCACACATCGGAAACACGTGCGGCGCTTGCGTTTTTCGTTCACAGTTCCCGCACTCAGTTCATCGGCCTAATCGGCAGGTGCGGGACAAGCAAGCACCTGACGGACGTCACGGTCAAAAGCCTCGAGCCTCCCGAGAGGGGGCCGAAGATTTACTACTCCTCGGCAATTGGCAGCGCATTGATGCCGCAACCATACCTTCCTGGTTTCAGAAGCTATCGTACGCTATTGGCGCAGGGACCATAAACCAGTCGCCCAACTTCGTTACGTTGATAGGCATGTGCGTTTCCTTTTGGTCATTCGTTGAGCACTTTTTAAAGCGGAGAATGAGGCGGCAACAGCTGTATTCACGCAACTCCGCAGGAGTAGCCATCAGAGGGACGCAATCACCTTGGCGGCTGAGGCGGTCCTTAATCCACAGACCAAGCGCGTTCTTGGGGGTGTCCTGGCCGTTGAGCAGGCTCTTGAGAGTCAAGAAACAAGGTCACGTCCGTCAAGCAGGTGTAGATTCGCGGTGTAATGGAA
Source organism: uncultured Alphaproteobacteria bacterium (assembly GCA_963758595.1). Lineage (GTDB taxonomy): Bacteria > Pseudomonadota > Alphaproteobacteria > Acetobacterales > Acetobacteraceae > JAMXLO01. The sequence continues at coordinate 407,205 of CAVWWB010000008.1, read as the reverse complement.
GCAACTCATTGGCGCATCGGCGCCGGCGAAATTGGCGCTCAGCATATCACTGGGTGCGATGGGCGGCACAGATATGGTGCTGCGACCGCGATCGCCGCCGTCAAGTCCTGCGCCTTTGGCGCACCGCTGCGCGGCTGCGGGACCTTGACGGCGACGCCACGGTCGAGCGTAGGGCATAGGTGCCGTCAACGGCACAGCCTGCCTCTCGCGTGTCGCCGTCATGCGGCTGATGGGATTTGCCTTTGTTCATTGGCTGGGCTGAACAGCTCTGCCATCGCCTCGACCTGCATGTAGCGGTGCTGCAACTGCCATTCGTCGTTTTGTTCCAGCAGCACCGCGCCGATCAGCCGGATGATTGACGCCTCATTGGGAAATATCCCGACCACATCAGCCCGCCGCTTGACCTCCTTGTTCAACCGCTCAAGTGGGTTCGTGCTGTGGATCTTCGCGCGGTGCTGCTCGGGGAAGTCCAGGTGCGACAAGACATCTATCTCGCTCTCGTCGATGAACGCCGCCAGCTTTGGCCATTTCTGCCGTAGCTGATCAGCCACGTGACGCAGCGTCTGGCTGGCCTGCGCGCGATCCGGCTGGATGAACGCCTGGCGCAGCGCGGCTGCCACCATGCTCTGCTGGGTCTTCACGACGTAAGATAGCGCGTTCCGCATCCAGTGAACGCGGCAGCGTTGCCATGTCGCGCTGAATACCCGGCGGATAGCAGCCTTCAACCCCTCATGCGCATCGGAAATCACCAGCTTCACACCGCGCAGACCACGGCGGGCCAGGCTCTTGAGGAAGACCGACCAGAAGGTCTCGGCTTCGGAAGAACCGATGTGCAGCCCAACGATCTCTCGCTTGCCATCCGTGTTTGCCGCGACAGCGATTATCGCAGCGACCGAGACGATCCGGCCGCCCTCCCGCTGCCTCAGATAGGTCGCGTCCAGCCACAGATAGGGCCATTCGCCCGCCAGGGGACGGTCAAGGAACGCGCGCACACGCTCATCGATGTCCTTGCACAGCTTGGAGACCTGCGACTTGCTGATCCCGCTCAGCCCCATCGCCTGCACCAGATCGTCCACTCGCCGGGTCGAAACCCCGCCGATCCACGCCTCCTGGATCACCGCTACCAGGGCCTTCTCCGAAACCTTCCGGGCTTCAAGGAATGGCGGGAAGTAGCTGCCCTGCCGCAGCTTCGGGATCCGCAACTGAAGTGACCCCAGCCGCGTATCGAGCGCGCGATCGCGGTAGCCGTTGCGCCAGGTCATGCGCTCGCCACTGCGCTCGTAGCGCCCTGCACCAATCAGACCTTCAACGTCCGCTTCCATCAGCAACTGCAGTACCGCTTCCGCCACAGCGCGCAGGAAATCTCCCTCACCAGACTTCTCCAGCAACTCGGATAACGGCAGTCTCTCGTCGGCCATCGGATCCTCTCTCGGCTCTGGTTGCAGTCTCGCAAACTCCACCCTGGCCGACCGGGCCGATGGCCGCCTCCACCTACACCGCCACGCCACACCAGGCGTCGCTCCGAATCTCCACCATCTCCGGGGACGCTAACAGAAACAAGTTGGCTCACGGGCACTGGGCCACATTTCTGGGAGGCTCGACCTAGGTACGTGGATTGCTGCCGAGCATCATTCAGCTTGGAACACCAGAGTGCTCACCTCTGAAGACAGTGGTGTCCATGTCGGCCATGAAGACTTGCAGCGACAGCTCTTTGTATACACATTGAATGAGCCGGAGGACCTTTCACGGCTATGAACGAGATCTGGGACATCGCGATCTGCAGCGCCCGGCGTGTACCTACGAACGGGTCAAGATTTGCTTGACTACATAGCCCAAATCCCCAGCGTGAAAAGTGCATTGGAGAGCCTTGACCGCCGGAAAATCAGATCGTAGCTCCGAAGATTTCCGCGCTTATCCCCAACCTTGTACACTTGGTGCTGTACTCACCTTCATGTATACTGTACAGTGAAATGTACACTAAAAGGCACTTAACTGTGCCGGCGCGAGAGCGACTGATTATGTCGGACTTTCTCGCGCCTTTACAGGAGTCATTTCCAACTACGAGCCGTTTCATCCGCAAGGATGCGGCTCTAAACCAGGTTGTTGTGTGACAATGAGCTGAACCGCGCTATAGGCACATTCGCGGAAAATACTCTGGTGTCGCCTTCATACCAGCGCTCCCTCTGACCACGCCCTGTCAACGAGCGACTTCATGGGGACGCAAGACGGTGAAGGTGAACGTTTGTGGACTGCGGGAGGAGCGGATCTAGGCGCTTCTGATAAAATCAGGGCCAGAAGCTCTGCACAGATCGCCGGAACCCGCAAACTCCTCGTGTCTGAAAGGTCTGAAGGGTATAATACCAACCGACCGCACGATTGACGCTCATTCGTCATGGCCGTGCTTGTCACGGCCATCCACGTCTTCGTCCCGCAGTAAAGAAAGCCGTCGATGGCTGGCCCACGTGGTCGGGCTCGACCCGACTATTCGCGCCTCCGCCGGCCATGACAGTAAGACGCAACGAAGAGTCGTCCTTTTCGGCGTCTGGCATAAAGGGCGTCGGGTGCAGGCGGCGCCCCGTTCGTCGATGTCTCGGTTTGTGCGTGCTCGAAATTAACTTATCCACATAATCGGGGGATAAGTCTGGGGACAATGGGCGCGCAGCGCGCGTATTGTGACAGGAATCCAAAGCCCTGGATCGGTTTGCCTAGCCTTTAGGCAGCACGTAAGCGATTGATTAACCGGCCGAAAGCGCTTTGCACGCCCGGGGGTTAGAGGCTCTGGCATGCAAGAGCAACCAAAGCAAAACATCGGTGGATTGTGTGTTGAGCCGCACGTCCGGACAAGTAATCAGGTGCGGAAACGAACAGTCCTGCCAGGATAGGGGTTACGAGCGCGTGTGAGCAAGCGCTATTCAGCAGGCGATTGCAGCCGCAAGATGGAACGTCGCACCCTGCCACACCTCGAGCCGATCCGGATGCAATGTGCGCCAGCGGACCGCGCCACTGGCACCAGTGGCCAAGTCTGCTGCGTCTGCGTAGCCGCGCGCCTCGACCACCTCCGCGGCTACGATCGACTTCCCGCACATGAAGTACACACGATAGGTCTGCATGTTCTGGCTCCGCAACGCTGCAGAACTATGGCAGAGGCAGGACGGCCCAGCTATCAGGATTATCACGTACCTGTGAGGCACAGCATCCGCTTGGGGCCGCGCGCGGCCCCTTTCTCGTCAGAGCCCAGCGGCAATGTGTCAGCTTGACGATGACGGACAAAACGTTCGACGACCTGCTGCTGCAGAAACTGGCGGCGCAGGCCTACTGAAAGAACCAGCCCTTCATGCCGGAAGGTTCAAAGCGGGGCGCTCCACGAATGGTTCTCCCTGCTTAGCGGAACGGGGTGACGCACCTGAAAACCGGCCGCGCAGCGCGGCGCGTTGGATACCGAGATCCAGGGTAGGCCATGCGCCGGCGCGCCAAGGCCATCCGCGGGGAGAGGAAGGCGGAATAGCCCCCTCATCATTCGTCGTGCTACAGAGGGGGCTTCGCGGCTCGCCTTAAACTTTTGCAGGAAAAAAGCTGGACAAAAGGGAGCTGGTTAACCGAGCTAAGGCATTGATCGCCGGGTTAGCACAGTGGCAGTGCAGCGGTTTTGTAAACCGAAGGTCGGGGGTTCAAATCCCTCACCCGGCACCGCTAAGAAATCAAGCAGGCCCGCGCACCAGTTGGGGTTCGACCGGCTGCTTAGGCTCGGCTAGCCGGGCGGCCCGATCGGCGTCGATACGCCGCAGTTCGCGGTAAATCGCCTCGGTGCGCTCACGAGGTGGGATGCTTGTCCAATCGACGAACGAATACGCCCGTCTCGCCCGCTGTACCGCGCGCTGAAAGCTGTCATCCCCCATGTTGTACCCCGGCCCCATCGTTAAGGCATTGGACGATGCACCTTCGCTAAAATCAACCCTTATCTCATCCAAATGGATCAGATCACCGGTTTGCATCCTCCAAAAGGCGCATAAAAGCGCGCTCCTGCACGCAACACGGTAGGATGCTACCTTCTCAACGCGCGTGCCAGTTGTGCCTTGTTCATCCTCGACCGTCCCGGAATGTTGCGCCGCACCGCCTGGCGATAGAGCTGCGCCCGAGTCGGTCCGCTGGAACGCCGCCCGCGCCGCTCGGTGGATTTCGGGCCGATCGCCGGGCGACCTTCCTTCCTCTGCTGTGCGGTTTCCCCGCGGCGCTCCTTCGCCTTCGTTCTGGAGTACCTGTCGGCGGTTCTGGCCACTTGATTGCTGCTTGGACGCGCCGGCCTCGCTGAGCGCAATGGCGATCGCCTGGCGGCGCCTCTTCACCTTGCCGCCCCGGCTGCTCTCCAGTCCGCCGTGCTTCCATTCGTGCATCACCCGCCCCACGGTTTTTCGCTGGGCGGTACTCTGCTTCGCCATCGTATCCTCCACACAACGAGGGGCGCCGGCAGGCGGGCCGCTGGCGCCCCGCTCCTTCCCTAGGCCGCCTGCCTGGCTTCCTTGTTGACGCCGCGTTTTGCCAGATCGTTCAGCAGGGCATCGGCCTTCTTCTCTTCCTCCAGGGTCTCGTGCAGCAGGTTGGCCACCTCCTCGGCCTTGACCTCCTTGGCCCAGGCGATGATCGCGCCGTAACGCGCCATCTCGTAGTGCTCGACGGCCTGTGCGCAGGCGATGATGCCGGCATCGCGTACCGGTCCCTCCGGCATCTCCTCGATAACCTCCTCGCCCTCCTCGATCAGGCCGTTGATCGCCTCGCAGGTCTGGCCACGAGCCCGCTTGCCCGAGCAACTCGAACGCCTTTTGCAGACGCTCCACCTGGCCCTGCGTCTCCTCGCGGTGGTGCATCAGCGCATTCTTCAGCTCCTCATTCGCGGTCGCCTTCGCCATCTTCGGCAGCGCCTTCAGGATCTGCCGTTCCGCGCAGTGACACGTCCTGCATGAACAGCAGCATCAGATCATTGATCGTCTTCGTTGCCATTATTTGCCCTCGTCTCCACTGGTGTGACGCGATGCCGTAACCATCTGCTCACACCGGCGTTCTTACAGAGATCGTGCAAAAGCGCGTGTGCCGGCCGGGCATTCGGCAACCCGCGAAACGCAGCCGCAGCCTGCCGCGTTGCACGCCGGCTACTTACGGAGCCGGCCATGGTATTTGAGAAGAAGCGCCCACTCGGCGAATTCCACGCCAGTCTTCGCCAGGTCGAAGATGGTCTGTTCCGTGCCGAGGTCCAGCGGCGAGATCAATCCAGAACGCCCCGATGCACGCCAGATCCCTGACGTCCACGTCGGAACCAGCGCGGCGGACGTGAAGATCTGGGTCGAGCAGATGGCGAAGAATCTCGGCTACACGCGCGTGGTCTGGGACAACCTACCCGAGGGCGTGCAGTAAAGCTTCCGAGACACGCATCGGATGCCTGAAACTGCCATCCGCCTCCGCGTTGCAGTGGTCATTGATGTGGAGAGATAGCATGGCTGCTGCAGCTCGCCCGTTCGCGATCGTGACCGGAGCCTCCACTGGTATCGGCTTCGATCTGGCGCAGGAATGCGCAGAGCATGGGTACGACCTGCTGATCGCCGCGGACGAACCCAGGATCGTGCAGGCCGCCGAGACCTTGCGCGCGCACGGCACCCAGGTAGAAGCCGTGCAGGCGGACTTGTCCGATCGGGCCGGTGTCGACCAACTCTATGCGGCAGCGAAGGGGCGCCAGGTTGACGCCCTGCTCGCCAATGCCGGGCGTGGGCTAGGCGGTGCGTTTCTCGATCAGGATCCGGCGGACTGGATGCACGTGGTGGCCACCAACATCACCGGCACGCTGTTGCTGGTGCAACGTGTCGGCCGCGACATGCGGCAGGCCGGCTCTGGCAAGATCCTGATCACCGGGTCGATCGCCGGGTTCATGCCGGGCACCTATCAGGCGGTGTACAACGGCACCAAAGCGTTCCTGGACAGCTTCTCCTTCGCGTTGCGCCATGAGCTGAAGGGCACCGGCGTCAGTGTTACCTGCCTGATGCCAGGCGCCACGGAAACCGACTTTTTCGAGCGTGCCGACATGATGGACACCAAGATAGGCCAGCAGGAAAAAGACGATCCGCGCACGGTCGCCAAGGCCGGTTTTGAGGCGATGCTGAAGGGCAGCGGCCAAGTGATCACCGGCTGGCAGAACAAGCTGCAGTCTGCGATCGCCCATGTCACTCCTTCTGACACACTGGCCGAGATGCACCGGCGCAAGGCGGAACCGCAGCGGTGAGCATGATGGACCGGCCGCTGGAAGTAGCGTTTCACAACCTGGAGCCATCGCCGGCGATCGAGGCGGAGCTGCGCCGGCATGTGGAGAAGCTGGAGCAACGGTTTGGCCGCCTGGTCGGTTGCCGGGTCTCGGTGGAGAGACTGCACAGCCAGCACCGGAAGGGGAACATTTTCGAGGTACATGTGACCCTCTCGGTGCCAGGGCAGGACCTCGCGGTTTCCCGGCAGCCGCAGAAACCCAAGGAGCGCCGCGCGCGTCCGGACATCCACGCCTCGATCCGCGATGCATTCGACGCGGCGGAGCGTCAGCTCGAAGCGTTCAAGGGCAAGCTGCGCACCGATACCGGGACGCCCAACGCTTCGGCCCTGACCGGCCAGGTAGCGCTGATCGAGCCCGGCTCTGACCATGAATTCATTCTCACCAGCACCGGGTCGCAGCTCTACTTCCACCGCGACAGCGTGACCAACGCCCGGTTTGAGGAGCTGCACGAGGGCGACGTGGTGCACTATGTGGAGGAGGAAGGCGACGCCGGCCCGGTTGCGACCAAGATCCGCGTCGCCGCCGGCGAGCCAGGCTAGGCCGAGTTCCCGCCAAATTCGCGTTTTTCTCGCCAGCCGGTATTCTGGTGCAGGGCTGGGCTCGCACCGGAGATGGCAGATTGGCGCAGCAAAGCGATGAACCGGCGTTCGAGAACCTGATCCGCTACATTCAACAGAGTCGCGGGGTCGATTTCCGCGGCTACAAGCGCACCAGTCTGCGCCGGCGCATCTCACTGCGAATGGAGCACCAGCACGTCGACACGTTCACTGATTACCATTCGTTTCTAGAGACGCACCCACAAGAATTCGTCGACCTGCTGAACACCGTTCTGATCAACGTCACATCGTTCTTTCGCGATGCGGATGCCTGGGACGGCCTGAGGGAAGCAGTGTTGCCCCGACTGGTCGAACCGGGCCGTGGGCGGGATCATTTGCGCCTGTGGAGCGTCGGCTGCGCTACCGGCCAGGAGCCGTATTCCCTGGCGATGCTGCTTTGCGAACTCCTGGGCGCTCCCGAGTTCAGCCGGCGGGTGAAGATCTATTCCACCGACCTCGACGAGGCCGCGCTCAACACGGCACGTCACGCCTCCTACTTGCCTCGCGACGTTGAAGGGGTGCCAGAGCCGCTCCTGGTCAAATACTTCGCGCGCACGAACAATCACTACTTGGTCGCCCGCGACCTGCGAAAGTCGGTGATCTTCGGCCGACACAACATCGTCCATGACGCGCCGATCTCGCGTATCGACCTGCTGGTCTGCCGCAACTTGCTGATCTACCTGGAGACGGATACGCAAAACTTGGTGCTGCCGCGACTGCACTATGCACTGGTGGACGACGGGTACCTGTTCCTCGGCAAGGCCGAGACGCAGTTGGCGCGCTCGAAGCTGTTCGCGCCCGTCGATACGAAGCATCGCCTGTTCCGAAAAGTGCCGCACGAATGGCGGCGCATAAATACGGGAGGCGTGTTCCTGAGCAACGATCTCCCGCGGGAGAGCGGTTCCTCGCTGCAAACCAGGCTGCTCGACGCCATCGTCGACAATTCGCCATCGGCGTACTTGGCAATTGACAACGACGATATCCTGCTATTCGCCAGCGCCGGTGCGCGCCGAATGCTCGAAGTGGGTGAGAGCGATGTCGGTCGGCCGTTTCAGGACCTATCGGTTTCTTACCGGCCGCTCGAACTGCGCAGCCAGATCGATGAAGTCAGGCGCCAGACCCGGCCGATCCGTATCGAGCATCAGGGATACCACCGACCGCCATCGGAGCCGATCCGGCTGACGATCGAGTTGGCGCCGCTGATGTCGCGCAATGGTCGGCAATTCGCGGTGCTGCTGACGTTTACCGAAACGACGCGCACCTTCACCCTGCAGCAGGAGCTGGAAGCCGCGCAGGAAAGTCTGGAAACGACGATCGAGGAACTCCAGTCCGCCAACGAGGAACTGGAGACCACCAATGAAGAGCTGCAGTCGACCAACGAGGAGCTGGAAACTACAAACGAAGAGCTGCAGTCAACCAACGAGGAACTGGAGACGACCAACGAAGAACTTCGCTCTGCCAACGAGGAGCTGGAAGCAACCAATGAGGAGCTTCGGCGGCATTCCGACGCGTTCTGCGCTTATCGGCAATATGTGCATGCGATCCTGGCTGGGCTCGACGCCGGGATCGTAGTCGTGGATGAAGACCTGAAAGTGCGTTCCTGGAACCGGTGGAGCGAGAATGCCTGGGGGTTGCGCGAAGAGGAGGTTATCGGGCTTTCGTTCAGCGCGCTGGATATCGGCTTGCCCGTCCAGCAACTGCAATCGCCGCTCGACGAGGCGCTCGCACACAGCAAGCCAACCGAGGCGGTGGCAGACGCGCACGATCGTCGGGGGCGGCCGATGCGGTGTCGGGTTCGGATTTCGCCGCTGACCTACGATGACAGCGCCACGCAGGGCGCCGTACTTCTGGTTGAAGATCACGGGGCCCTGCAGGACGGCTGATAGACGCCTCGACCCGTTCCCTGTGCAGAGTCAGCGACCCGAGGGCAACTGGACATGCCGGTCATACTGACCAGCGGTTATGGTGCAACGATGACCCAACGCCTATCCACCATGAACCTGCCCTTCCTGCGCAAGCCTTATCAGCTGAATGCACTGAGCCAGCCGATCGAGGCGGCAATGTCGACACGTTGCGCCATGGAGCGGGTAGATTAGAGCGCACGACCGACCCCAGGCGGAAATCGCCGAACGTCTCAATCGCGCGAAAAGCTGGGCTGACCAATGCCGCCGCTCATCCGCGCAATCTACACCTCGCCCGCAGCGCGGGAGAGGTCGGCGCGAAGCGCCGGGAGAGGGTGTCGCAACCGTTGCGCTGTCTTCCGTATCCCTTCGAGCACCGCATCCGTCCAGCGCAGAACCTCGTCCCCTGCGCAAAATCGTGGTTAACGAACTGGCACACCGTACACCTCGCCCGCGGCGCGGGAGAGTCGGCGCGAAGCGCCGGGCGAGGGCGTCACAACCGCTGCATTGCCTTCCGCACCTCTTCGAGCACCGCCTGCGTCCTCCGCAGAATATGGTGTTGCGGAACTGGCACACCGTACACCTCGCCCGCGGCGCGGGACAGGTCGGCGCGAAGCGCCGGGAGAGGGCGTCACAACCGCTGCGCTGCCTTCCAGATCTCCTCGAGCCCCCAGCCGTCCTGCGCAAAATGCCATAGCACCCAAAAAGCGGACCACCGGCATCGGATTGCGCTTGACCCTCTCCCGGCGCTGCGCGCCGACCTCTCCTAAACCGAAGCAGGTGTACACCGGAGAGCGCATCACGGCTGAACCTCCACCACCGCGCAACCGCCATCCAATGTAGGCGTTCCGGCGACAAGCATTGTTGCTGGAGCCTCTATGCACAGACTCAGAACAACACTGGCTGCGCTAGCGATTTGCGCAGCCGCATTACCGGCAACCGGGCAGCAAGGCACCCGTGTGCCAAACTCGGTACCGCTCTCGACCGAACGCGCGCGCTCGTACTCGATCGCAAACCGCAGCAGCGACATAATCGTCGCGGCACACGCGCGGATGACCAACGGCCAGCAGCGCGATCTGACCTGGGACAAGCCGATCCGGCCTCAGCAGGCGCGCGACGTGGCCATGCCGAGTGGTGACTGCCTGGCTGAGTTGACGGTCAGGTTCCAGTCCGGCCGAACAATGCAGAGTGGTTCACCGGACTGCCGGCAAACTCGGATCACCGTGACGGATGATGCAATCCAGATCGGCAGCAGCGCCTCCAATCGGCCTCCTGTGCAATAGCCTGGGCAAGCCGATCGGTCACTCGTCCCAACCCGTCAGTCTCCCTCGCGACGAACGAACTTGAAGAACCGGCTGATTTTGCCGTCAGCTGTTTTGTCCTGATGCAGCAGGGCCAACTTCCGGTCCTCGAAGGTCTCGAAAAATGTCTCCCAGGAGATCTTTTCCAGCTTTTCATCGGGTTCGGCGAAGTCGAACCGTAGGATGCCTTCGCCACTGCGATCCTCGGTGCCCTTTACACGAGCGGGCGTACCGCCGCGTTCCTCTGCCCATTTGCGAATTGCTTTGTGGTCGGTTGTCGTCGAAGCCTGCGCCATGGTTCGCTCCCAGCTCCTCTTCTCAAGCAATCGGCACTGGAAGCGGTGGAGGCCGGCGCGGTTGCGTGATCACCACTTTATGCGTGCGGCAGGCACACTGTCCCTCAACGCAGTGTGACGGAACATCTTCATCTTTCCTGTGTTGAGGCTGCATCACGAAACAGAGGGTATCTGCGCCAAATCGGCGGGCATCATCTCCATCTCGATATGAGAGCGAAAGGGGTCGTAGTGCCACGACGCATACTGGTCACCGGCGGCGCCGGTTTCATTGGCCGACACGTTTGCCAGGCGCTGCTTCGGCATGGTCACCGCGTGCGGGTGGTCGACCGGCTGCACGAGCAGGTTCACAGCGACAGTTGCTTGAGCCCAGTCATCCAGCACACTGAATTCATCCAAGGTGACGTGCGCGATGCCGACCTTATGCGCCCAGCGCTGCGGGGCTGTGACGCGGTCATCCATCTCGCAGCGGAGGTGGGTGTCGGCCAAAGCATGTACGAAATCGAACGCTACGTCGGAACCAACGACCTTGGAACCGCGGTTCTGCTGCAGTCGCTGCTGGCTCACCCGGTCGAGCGCATCGTTGTCGCATCCTCGATGAGCATCTATGGCGAGGGGCTGTACCGCGCTGCTGGAGGCCGGTTGGTAAACGATGCGGTGCGGCGCCCGGTCGCACGGGGCGGTGACTGGGATCCGACAGACGATGCTGCCGAGCCACTGATCCCGATTGCCACGCCCGAGACGAAGCAACCGTCGCTCGCGTCCGTCTATGCCATCAACAAATTCGTGCAGGAACGGTTGGTGCTGACGGTCGCCCGCGCCTACGGCATCGCCGGCGTTGCGCTGCGATTGTTCAATGTGTATGGGCCAGGCCAAGCCCTGTCAAACCCGTACACTGGCGTACTTGCGATCTTCGCGTCTCGCCTGCTCAACGGGAACCGGCCGTCGATCTTCGAGGATGGCGCACAACGGCGCGACTTCGTTCACGTCGAGGATGTCGCGGACGCCTTTCTGTTGGCGCTCGATTCCCCAGGTGCGGCCGGGCAGGCGATCAACATTGGCAGCGGCAGGTCGATCAGCATCAGCGAAGTCGCCAAGCGATTGGCCGCAGCCATGGGTCGGCCTAACCTGACCCCGCAGATCCTCGGGAAGGCAAGGGCCGGCGATATTAGGCATTGCTTTGCCGACATCACCCTGGCGCAGCAGAAGCTGGGTTTTGGACCGCGCCGCTCGCTCGATGAAGGGATGCGGGAGCTTGCCGTGTGGGTGGAGCAACAGACCGCGGTGGATCGCGCCAGCGAGGCGACGCGGGAACTCGAACTGCGAGGCCTGGTGGCATGAGGCCGCTGTTGATCACCGGTGGGGCCGGCTTCATCGGCAGCAATCTCGCCGACCGGCTGGCGACCGAAGGCGAGAACGTGCTGATCTACGATTCACTGGCCCGGCCAGGCGTCGAGCTCAATCTGGACTGGCTGCGCAAGCGTCATCCACGTCGAATAGCGGTGGTGATCGCGGACGTGCGCAATACTGCCGACGTGCGCGACGCTGTATGTGACGCCGCCGGCGTCTTCCATCTCGCCGCGCAGGTTGCGGTGACGACGAGCCTGCAGGACCCGCGGGAAGATTTTGAAGTGAACCTGCTCGGTACCCTGAACGTGCTGGAGGCGCTGAGGCACAGCCGGGTGCCCTGCGTCTTTGCCAGCACCAACAAGGTATATGGCGACGTGGGCGGACTCGGGCTGGTGCTTGCCGGCAATGCCTACGCGCCAAGGATCCATCATTTCAGCACGGGGTGGACGAACAACAGCCGCTTGACCTGCGCACGCCATACGGCTGCTCGAAGGGCGCGGCGGATCAATACGTGTTGGATTATTCGCGACATTTTGGCGTCCCAACGGTCGTGCTGCGAATGAGCTGTATATACGGGCCCCGGCAATTCGGCACCGAGGACCAGGGCTGGGTGGCGCATTTCGTGCTGCACGCGCTGGCGGGCAAGCCAGTCACGATCTTTGGCGACGGCAGGCAGGTGCGGGACGTGCTGTTCGTCGACGACGCGGTTCGCACCTACATCGATGCCCTGCGCAATGCGGATCGCCTGGCCGGCCGCGCATTCAATCTCGGAGGCGGACCCGCAAATGCGGTCAGCCTGCTGCAATTGATCCGGCATATCGAAAGCCTGATCGGCCGGCCCATCGAGGGATATTTCGCACCGTGGCGCCCGGACGACCAGCGCTATTATGTCTCCGATACCCGCCGTCTGGCTGAGGCTCTCAATTTGCCAGAGCCGACCCCGTGGCGAACCGGCGTGGCCGCCCTGTTGCGGTGGCTTGCCGATAACCGGGATGTTGCTCCGCGAAGCCGGCGTATGCACACGACTGGAGCGGTGGCCGCATGAGGGTTGCGCTGATCAACCCATGCTGGCGGTTCGAGCACAGCATCTATTTCGGCTGCCGCGAGCCGCACCTGCCGTTGGAGCTCGCCTACGCCGAAGCGGCGCTGAAGCGGTGTGGACACCAGACGCTGATGCTTGATGGGCATCTGTTCGGGCAGGACGCGGCGGAACTTGCCGCGGCGGCCGGGCAGTTCGCCCCCGACATGATCGTCGTAACGACCGCACCGAGCTATCTGTTCTGGCGCTGCGCGCCGCCGGAGCTTCGCGTGCCGCGCGACATGATTGCACGGCTGCCGAATGCGATGACTGTTGCCGTCGGGCCGCATGGTTCGGTCACGCCGCGAGCCACGCTGCAAAAGCTCGGTGTCGACGTGGTTCTGCGTGGTGAGTGCGACGAGAGCATCGTGGAATTGGCTGCTGCGGGAGCCCCGGAAGGAGTACCGGGTGCGGCATGGTGCGACCGACATGGCGCCATTCGCGTCAATGGTCCGCCAGTGGCCGCAGCATTCGTCGATACGCCGCCGCTCGTCTGGCCGGATGCGTGGGTGCGGCGGCATCGACATCACCATCATCGGTTCGATGCGGCACCCGACATGCCTGGGGCGGAAGTTGAGGCATCGCGCGGCTGCCCCTACGCCTGCACGTTCTGCGCAAAGCTCGACTACCGCGACCGCTATCGCCGGCGGCGGCTCGATCTGCTGCTGGCGGAAATCGATCGGCTGATCGAACGGGGCGTCGGGTATCTGTACTTCATCGATGAGATATTCCTGCCGCAGCGGCCACTGCTGGAAGCGCTGTGCCAGCGCAAAGTGCAGTTCGGTGTGCAGACGCGGATCGATCTATGGAAGCCGGAGCTGCTGGACCTGCTCGGAGCGGCCGGGTGCGTCTCTGTCGAAGCCGGTGTGGAGAGCCTGACCCCGGCAGGCCGCGCCGCCTTGGACAAGAACTGCCGGCTCAGCACCGAAGAGCTGACATCGCTGCTGATCCGCGCACGTCGGCATATCCCGTTCGTACAGGCGAACCTTATCAAGTCTGTCGGGGATGACGCGGCAATGATTGCGGACTGGCGTGCGACGTTGCAGCGCGAAGGCGTATGGGCCAATGACCCCGTGCCGCTCTTTCCGTATCCGAGTTCACCCGATTATCGGCGTTTGTGGGGCGAGCCGGACGAACACGCCTGGGAGCGAGCACACGCGCACTATCTCCAGCAGTTCGAGGCGTTCAGCGATATCCAGGAAGCCAGTCCGCTACCGTTGCCCGAGCTGGAGGCGCTGGCGTGCTGAAGCGCATCCTGATCACTACCGATACAGTGGGCGGCGTCTGGCGCTATTCAATCGAACTGGCGCATGGCTTCGCCCAGCGTGGTGCCTGTGTGACGCTGGTTACACTCGGGCCTTTGCCAAACGACGCGCAGCGAGCGGAAGCCGAAGCCATCCCGGGCCTGCGGCTGTTCTATACCGATTTGCCACTCGACTGGCTGGCTGATGATCCGGCACAACTGGCTGACGCGAGCCGTGTGCTGGCCGGCATTGCCAGGCGGACGCGCGTCGATTCCGTGCATCTGCACACACCGGCGCTGGTTGGCACCGCAGGCTGGCAGGCACCGGTTGTTGCGGTGGCGCATTCCTGCGTGGGCACGTGGTGGTCGGCGGTGCGAGGCGGTTCCATGCCAGCCGATCTCGCCTGGCGTGCCGCGGCTGTCGAGCGCGGGATCGGGTCTGCGAACGCAGTCATCACACCGACCCGCAGCTTCGCTGCCGCGCTAACTGCGCAATACCATCCGGTCCGGGCAATCCAGTCGGTGCTGAACGGTCGACGCCCGTTGCCATGCCAACCCGGTCGCAAGCAAGGCGTATTCACCGCGGGGCGGCTATGGGACCCAGGCAAGAACGTTGCGGTGATCGATGCGGCGGCCGTGCATCTCGACTTCTCAATCTTCGCCGCAGGCCCGACGCGCAGCCCGCGCGGTGACTCCGTTCGTTGCGAACGGCTGCATCTGCTCGGGCAGCTTGGCGATGCGGCAATGGCCGATCAGTTTGCGGCGGCCGCGGTGTTCGTATCGATGGCGCGCTACGAGCCGTTCGGCCTTGCCATACTGGAAGCGGCACAAGCCGGCTGCGCGCTCGTGCTATCCGACATTCCAACGTTTCGCGAGTTGTGGGACTGTGCCGCCTTGTTCGTCGATCCCGACGATTCCGATCGGCTGGCCGAAATCCTCAGCTTGTTGGCCCGCTCACCCCGGCGCTCTGCACATCTCGGCTACCTGGCGCAGCAACGCGCTGGGGCGCTGACGCTCGAGCGCATGGTCGAGGCTACCTGGGGGATTCACGTCACGCTCTGCGAGTCTCCCTTCGAACTGGTGGCGGCCTGATGCACTTTGTCCTGTTCACCCATTCGCTCACATCGTGCTGGAATCACGGCAACGCACATTTCCTGCGTGGCGTGCTGCGCGAACTGCTGGCCCGCGGCCATACGGTGGGCAGTTTCGAGCCGGCGAATGGCTGGAGCCGGACCAATCTGCTAAACGACCATGGGCCCGCTGGTTTGGCGGAATTTACGGCGGCCTTCCCCGACCTCGCGCCGCACGCACATTTCCTTCGGCCTGATCTGGATACCATGTTGGATGGCGCCGACGTGGTGCTGATGCACGAATGGAGCGACCCGGCGCTGATTGCGGCGGTGGGCAGACGACGCCGGGCGGGTGGCCGGTTCGTGCTGCTGTTCCACGATACCCATCATCGCGCGGTCAGCGATCCCGGCGCGATCGCGCGACTGGACCTATCGGATTACGATGCGGTGCTGGCCTTCGGCGCCGTGCTGGCCGACATCTATCGACAACACGGCTGGGGATCCCGCGCATTCGTCTGGCACGAAGCCGCGGATACGCGGCTGTTCCATCCGCCGCAGCAAGAGGTGGCGCGCCAAGGCGTAGTGTGGGTCGGCAACTGGGGAGACGATGAGCGCAGCGAGGAGCTGCGATCGTATCTGATGGCCCGCGTCGCCGAGCTGGGGCTGGCGCTTGACGTGTACGGCGTGCGCTATCCGGACGCCGCCATCAAGGCGCTGCATGCGTGCGGCGCGCATTATCGCAGCTGGCTGCCGAACGCACGCGTGCCGGAAGTTTTTGCGCGACATATGATGACGGTGCACGTGCCACGCCGGTTCTACGCGGAGCAGCTTCCCGGCATTCCGACCATCCGCATGTTCGAGGCAATGGCCTGCGGCATTCCGCTGCTCTGCGCCCCATGGAACGACAGCGAGGCGCTGTTCCGGCCGTGGCAAGACTATCTGCCGGCGCGCAGCCCTTCGGAAATGCGACAGCATATGCGGGCACTGCAGGCCGATGTCGGGCTGCGGCGCTCGCTTGCAGCGCACGGCTTGCAGACGATCGAGGAACGGCACACCTGCGCCCATCGCGTCGACAAGTTGCTGGCGATCGTCGATGTCCTGCATGGTGCACCGAAAATGGCGGCGGCATGATCCGTATTGCGTTCTATGGTTCGAGCCTGCTTTCGTCGTATTGGAATGGCGCAGCGACGTATTACCGCGGACTACTGTCCGCTCTCGCGCCGCTCGGCTACGACATTACGTTCTACGAGCCGGATGCGTTTGATCGTCAATCACATCGCGACATCGCGCCGCCGCCTTGGGCGCGCGTGCAAGTCTATCAGGCCCGACCAGATGCGCTGCGCGCTGTCGTGGCAGAGGCAGCGGGAGCCGATGTGGTTGTCAAAGCGAGTGGCGTCGGTGTGTTCGACGACGAACTGCTGAGCGGTGTCATGACGGCGGCTCGCCGGGACGCGCTGCGGGTGTTCTGCGATGTCGATGCACCCGCGACCTTGGCGCAACTGCACGCCGGGGCCGCACCTGTCCTGCGTGGCGCCTTGGCGGATCTGGACCTGGTGCTGACCTATGGCGGCGGCCCGCCGGTCGTGAAAGCGTACGGCGAACTGGGCGCGCGCTTCTGCACGCCGATCTACAACGCGCTCGATCCGACCACGCATCACCCGGTGCCAAAAGAAGCCAAGCTGGCCGCCGATCTTTCGTTTCTCGCCAATCGAATGCCGGATCGCGAGACGCGCGCGGACGCGTTCTTCTTCGCGCCAGCCGCCCTGCTGCCTGACAAACGGTTCCTGCTTGGCGGGTCGGGCTGGCAGGACAAGCCGATGCCGCCGAACGTACGCTGGATCGGCCATGTCGGCACCGACCGGCACAACACCTTCAACGCCTCGGCGTTGGCCGTGTTGAACGTCGCGCGCGACAGCATGGCGGCGATGGGTTTCTCTCCTGCAACGCGCGTGTTCGAGGCGGCCGGAGCCGGCGCGTGCCTGATCAGCGATGCGTGGAAGGGGATCGAGCAATTCCTTACACCGGGCCAAGAGATCCTGATTGCACGCGACGGCAGTGATGTCGTGGAAATCCTGGCGACGCTGACGCCCGAGGCGTCACGCTGCATCGGCGGGCGGGCACGCCTGCGCGTCATGCGCGAACACACCTATACGCAGCGTGCGCAAACAGTCGATGATCTGTTCCGCAGTGCACTCGCTCGCAAGCGCAGCCTGGTGGATGCCTGAGGGGGCGGCATGCGTCTGGTATTTTTCGGCCTGAGTCTCAGTTCGTCGTGGGGAAATGGGCACGCGACCACCTACCGTGCGCTGCTGCGAGGTTTGGCGGCGCTCGGGCACGAGATCCTGTTCCTGGAACGGGAGCGGCCGTGGTATTCGGATAACCAGGACCTAACAGATCCTGATTTCTGCGAACTGCGGTTCTACGATTCGCTGCAGGAGTTGCAGCGGTGGCGTGGCGCGCTCGTGGAGGCCGATGCAGTCATCGTAGGCTCGTTCGTTCCGGATGCTATCGCGCTGATAGAGTGGCTGCGTGGCATCAGGCGCGGCTGGCTGGGCTTTTACGACATTGATACACCGGTGACGCTGCGCATGCTCGCACAGGGCAAGACCGAGTATCTGTCGCCGTCAGTCATGCCGTTGTTCGACTTCTATCTCTCGTTCACCGGCGGCCCGGTGCTCAAGAAGCTGGAGCGGCGATATGGCGTGCAGCGCGCGTGCAAGCTGTACTGCTCGGTTGACCCCGCCTTGTACAGACCGACGGGCGATGCGCTGCACTGGGATCTCGGATATCTCGGCACCTACAGCCCGGACCGTCAGGAGGCGCTCAAGCACCTGCTCATCGATGTCGCGGTCCGGTTGCCGGACAAGCGCTTCGTGGTAGCCGGCGCGCAATATCCGCAGGGCATCGAGTGGCCAGCCAACGTCGAGCGCATCGAACATCTGCCACCGAACCAGCACGCCGGGTTCTACTCGAGCCTGGGCTGGGCGCTCAACGTAACGCGTATTGATATGGTGCGAACCGGCTACAGCCCCAGCGTCCGCCTGTTTGAGGCAACCGCCTGCGGCACGCCGGTGATAACCGACATTTGGGCCGGCCTCGAGGATGTGTTCACGCCGAACCATGAGCTGTTGACCGCAGCTTCCACCGACGATGTCGTTGCAGCACTGGCCCTCCCCGAGACGGTACGCAGAAGCATTGGCATAGCTGGCAGATCCCGGACGCTGGCCACGCATACCGGCGAGCGGCGGGCGCACGAGTTGACCGCGCTTTTGACTGATCAGGCACGCAGCCGGCTGCGACGATCCGCATGAGTCGCCACCGCTTCATTGAAGGCTATGCGATCATATCGCAGGACGGGATGCTGGCCGATGCAACGCGCCACATGCCCAACTCTCTCAAGTTCAGCGCCGATCAGCGCTTCTTCGAACATGGTCTCGATGCGGCCGATGTTGTGGTGCACGGTCGGCATTCGAAGGAGCACTTCGCCCGCTCGCCATTGCGGCAGCGACTGATCCTTACCAGGCGCATTGGCGATATCGCGCCGCATCCCACCAACAAGCGGGCTTCTACTGGAATCCCGCAAACGCTTCGCTCGACGAAGCCTTGGCGGCGTTGCAAGAACCTAGGGACCGCATCGCCGTCATCGGCGGGACTGATGCGTTCGGCCTTTTCCTGGATCTGTTCGACGTGTTCCATCTGACGCGTGCGCCTGGCGTGTCGCTGCCTGGCGGCCGGCCTGTGTTCCCCGAAGTACCGGCACGGCTCCCCGAGGAGGTGCTGGTGGAACATGGGATGCACCCCGGGCCGGTTCAGGTACTGGATTCAGCTCACGGTCTGACGCTGACCAGTTGGAAACGTCGCTGAACCGGGGTTTCCAAAACAGCCGGGGTTTGCCCGCGCCGTCTAACGGGGAGGAGCTGCGGAGTTTGGGCGCATGGCGCGGGAGCTGACGCTACCAGACCGGGACAGCGAGGCGCTGAAGCTGGCGCGTGGCGTAGTGCGGGACCGGCTCCGCGCTCTGCGGGCCCAATGAGCGGCAGCACGCCATCGACCGCGACGACAATCCACAATGGTCGGATCAATCTGCTGGCCACCTTGCTGAACAACGCCGCCCTGGCGTTTATCGTGGCCGGGTTCATCGCGCCGACCGTCGCCGGGCAGCTTCAAGGTGGCCTTCATGCGCTGGCAACGCTGGCTTGGTTCGGGCTGGGCGTGGGGCTACATATCGTTGCGCGGGCTGTGCTCGGGAGATTGCGATGACGTGGGACATGGCGCTGACCTGGTTCATTATGCCGGCCTTGGTGGCGTTGATCCTGGGCGCCGGCGGCCTCTGGCTGGCGAAGCACACGCCGTAGCTCTAACGCTCGTTCTCGTGTGACCCTGGCTGCGGCAGCCGCGCCCCGCCCGGCTGCTGTTTCGCTTGCGCCAGTATGCGATCGCAGCGGTGATCGTCCCCGGTACCGAACTGGATCGTCGGCAACGCGGCGAGCGGCGGGAAGACCACAGCCAGGCCGGCCGCAAGCCCGCCGCGAACCGCCAATTCGGGTCCTGGCATGATGCTCGGATGTTTCAGCGTCCCACCGATGTCGAACGCCGTGGGCAGGGACCCGATGCTGAAGTGCTTGGCATCGGTCTTGACGTGCAGATCAAGCGCCTCGGTGCGCAGGTTTGCCACGCCGGCGCCGGTGACGATGGCCTCGCCAGTGTCGAGGACAAGCGCCTGAAGCTGCACGACGCCGCGACGTAGCGCCGCATCGGTGATGAAGCACTGGACCTGGGTGCGTTGCGGCACACCCAAGGCGGACATCAGTGCATTGCCGAACTCCAGGCCGGACAAATCGATTAGCACCGCGCTCAGGTCGCCGCCGACCATCGCCAGCTTCAGTTCCCCATTGCCGTTGTCGAGTATCTGCGCAATCGAATTGCCGGCACCGTCAATATTCGCCGACCCTCCGATCGTCCCGGCACCCTGGAAAGCATGCGTCGCCGCCATTAGGCGCGAGACGTCAACCCGCTGGAACGCGATGTCGGCCTTGGCGTGCGTAAGGTCGCCCTGCGGTGTCAGATCGATGTTGCTGATGATCCGGCCAGTGCCGACGCCGAAGCTGAGCGGATGCACCGCGACCTGGCCGTTGACGATGTCGAGCTTCACCCCGAGGTTGTCCAGCGGCACCGATCGTCCGACAATTGAGTCACCGCGATATTGCAGATGGACGTTGGCCCAGTGCAGCTTGGGAACGCTGATCGGCGTATCCGGGATCAACTTCGGGCTGGCTTCCGCGCGCGCCAGTTGGGCCCGCTGAGCGGGAGTTTCGCCGGCCGTAGTCGTCCGGCCTGGCTCGGTGCCGATGAAGCCGCCAAGATCGGCAAGATCGACCCGATGTGACCTTAGATTGGCGGTCATGTCGGGTGGCTCGGCATCGGGATTGACCTCGATGGTGCCTTCCAGATCGGTGTTGCCGACGCGCGCGGTGAAGTCGCGGAGCTGGACCTGGCTTTTGGCGAAATCAAGCCCGCCGGTGAGCTGATACGCTGGCGTCTTCGGGACGGGGATGCCGGTGAGCTGGGTCAGCAGCGACATATCGGGCCCGGCGAAGTGCAGCTTCAGATCGGCGCCCTGCATCGCCATCGGATCGCTCACGGTTCCGACCAGGCTCACCTGCGTCGGTCCGTTCTGGATCCGAAGGTCGATCGGCCAGGGGTGCGTGGTGTCTCGCAGAGAAAGCAGCGCGCCGCCGATCATCCGTCCGGTGATCGGCTGGGCGTTGTAGGTCCCCTTGGCATCAGCGACGATCTGGGCCTGCTCGCCCTGGTTCCGGGTCGCGATACCGATGGTCAGATCAGCTTTCAGCTTGGCGAGCCGGACGACTACCCGTCCGTCGTCGATGCGCACCTCGCCAATCTTCGTGCTGCCACCGCTGGAATTGCTGGCCAGTTGCAGCTTGTAGTTGGCCGCCCCGTTGGGCAGTTGCGTCGCAACCACCTGCGGCCGTTCAAGTTCCACAAGCGTCACCACCAGTTGGCCGCGCCGCACATACTCCCAGATGTCTACCTGGACGCGCAGACGCGGCAGGCGCGCGAGCGGCTCACCTGTCCAGTCCGGTGGATTACCGATCGTCACGTCATCAGCGGTCACCGTGACGATGCGTCCGGGCACAATGTGCAGATGCGCGATTGACACCGACCGTCCCAGTGCGGCGCTGGCGCGGGCCGCCACCACGGGGATCAGCAGGTCGCCTCCCCAGACCACGGCGACGACGACGATCGCCAGAACCGGGACACCCAAACCCAGCAGCCACGCCAGGATGCGATGCCGACGAAACATGCCAGCTCCTGCAGTGCGCCGCCCTACAACGAAACGAAGGCCGATCGGGTTTCGCTGGGGCCGGGATCCGCGGCGCGGCAGCCTCGGAGGGAGGGCGACTAACGCGCAGCCGCGACGTACGGGCCGACTGCGGCGAGCAGTTGCGAGGATGGAGCAAGCCGCGGTCCCTCGCCTTGGTCAACGGGCGGTACGATGGTCACCTGCCATGCCGTCAGGGTTCGGAGCGACGCCTGCGCCACCGGATGCTCCAGCAGCGGTTGGTTCAACGAAGGTCCGACAATGACCGGGGTGCGGCGTCCGATTGCTTCGGCCACCAAGGACAGCGCGAGGTTGTCAGCGATGCCATGCGCCAGCTTGTTCAACGAGTTGAAGCTGCAGGGTGCGAACAGCACGACGCCATGCGGCGGTCTTGGGCGGATGGCGAGGTCGAAATACAATTCGACCACCTGCGCCCCCTGGATGTCGGCCAGCTCGCGCGGAGCAATCACCCGAGAGGCGTTCGGCGTCGGGATGGCGATCACGGTGCCAAAGCCGAGTTGGATCAGCCCGCGCAGGAGTTCGGGGCAGCGCGAGGCCGTGGTCGTGCCGCTGAGCACAAGATAGGCGACGTCAAAGCCCGCGGAACCGGCTGGCAAGGCTCACTCCCGGATGAGGACGGTGGGAGATTACATCGTCCGCCGGCTCGGGGCGAAGCTTCCGGCGCGGCGCTCTCGCGGGCATAACCCTGGTCGTGAGCGTCGTGTTCGCATCAGCCCTGCTGCCGTTGCTGCGCCGGCTCGATCCGGAACGTGGGCATGAGGTTGCGCTGCTGGCATTGCGTCTGGGCCTCGGAGGACGGGATATGTCGCCGGACGACCCAGCGCTCGCGGTCGAGGTGCTGGGGCGCCGCTTCGTCAATCCGATCGGCCTGGCGGCGGGATTCGACAAAAATGCCGCTGCCTTGGCATCCCTGATGCGGCTCGGCTTCGGCTTCGTGGAGACCGGCACCGTCACGCCGCGGCCGCAAACCGGTAATCCGAAGCCGCGCCTGTTCCGCCTGGCAGAGGATCGAGCGGTGATCAACCGCATGGGCTTCAACAACGCCGGTCTGGAGGCTTACCTGACGCGCCTGGCCCGCCGGCCACATGGACCGGTGATCCTCGGTGCGAATGTCGGGATCAACAAAGAGGGTGCCGATCCGGATCGCGACTACCCCGAGCTGATCGCCGCGGTGTCGCCGCACGCCGATTACGTGGTGATAAACGTATCCTCGCCCAACACGCCAGGGCTGCGCGACCTCCAGGGCGAGGCGCAGTTGCGCGGCATTCTTCGCGCCGTTGCCAACAGTGTTCCGCAGCGTCCACCGCTGCTGGTGAAGATCGCGCCGGACATCGGCGAAGCTGCATTACGGGCGCTGGTGGACACCTGCGTCGACCAGGGCGTGCAAGGGCTGGTGGTATCCAACACCACGACATCGCGCCCGGTCGGATTGCGTTCGCCGCACGCGCACCAATCCGGCGGACTATCCGGCGAACCGCTGTTCCGACTTTCGACCTCGGTGCTGGCACGGGCCTTCCTGCTCGCCGAGGGCCGGCTGGTGCTGGTCGGCGTCGGCGGTGTCTCCAGCGGCGAGCAGGCACTGGCCAAGATCCGTGCGGGAGCCTCGCTGGTGCAGCTCTATACCGGTTTCGCCTATGCCGGCCCGGCGCTGATCCCGCGGCTGAAGCGCGAACTGGCGGCTGCCTTGCGAGGCCGGGGCTTCGAGCGGGTGCAGGACGCAGTGGGCAGCGACGCGCCGCATCTGGCAGGATGGCGCTGATGGAACACTTGCCAGGCTTCGCTCCGCTGGCCGATCGCTACGACGGCTTCGTTCTCGATCTCTGGGGGGTCATTCATGACGGAGTGAATGCCTTCCCCCACGCCGTCGATTGCCTCGCCCGGCTGCGTGCGGCGGGCAAGCGGACGCTGCTACTGTCGAACGTGCCGCGGCCCAACGAGGCGGCGCGGGCGCTGATGCGCCGGATGGGTATTCCGGACGATCTCTATACCGACATCCTGACCAGCGGCGAGGCGGTACGCCGTGCGTTGCAGCAGCCGCCCGATCTGTGGTGGGCGGAGCTGGGCAAGCGCGTGTTCCATCTCGGCCCCGAGCGCGATCGCGGCATCATCGAGGATCTGCCGCTGACCAAGGTGTCGCAGCCGTCCGAGGCCAATTTCGTGCTGAACACCGGACCGGACGATCATCGGAACCCAACCGACATGGCCGAGTTCGAGGAGGTGTTGCAAGACTGCGCGCAGCATCGCCTGCCGATGATTTGTGCCAATCCCGATCTCCAGGTGATCCGTGGCGGCGTGCGTGTGCTGTGCGCGGGCGCGCTAGCGCTGCGCTATCGCGAATTGGGTGGCGACGTGCGCTCGCTCGGCAAGCCGGACCCGGCCATCTACCAACCGGTGCTGCAAAGCCTGAAGCTGCCCGTGCAGCGCGTACTGGCGGTCGGCGAGCTCGCTGCACACGGATATCGCCGGAGCGGCGGGTGTCGATCTTCCCGCCTGCTGGGTGCTGAGCGGCATCCATGCCGCAGCATTGGCCAACGGAGACGGCGGCTACGATCTCGCAAAGGCGGAAGCGCTCGCCAGGGAGGCGGCGCTGTCGCCAGTTGCCTCGGTTCCCCACTTCGCGTGGTGATTTGTTGGATCCATGCTGCGCGCCATCTGAGTTCTCGCCGCGGCACGCACAACGCGTCATTGCGACACTCGCGTATGCGAGGGGAAGCAACCTAGGGCCGGCGGCACGACAACCGGATCGCTTCCCGCATCAAATCGAGGACCGCGACGCTTGTCGCAAGGCGGTCTCCCAGTGAGCCTGAAATGCTTCAAGTCTGCATTACGCCAACAAACAATGACCTGGACTAGACCGGCGAGATCGAGCGAATCACCTCTGACGCCGCCGACTGGGTCCAGCGGCGAAGGGAGATATCGATGAAATTTCTTGTACCAGTGGACGGGTCGGTTGCGGCGGATCGGGCCGTCGCCCATGCGTTGTGGCTGGCGCAAGGACGACCCGGCTCTAAAATCATGCTGGTGAATGTGCAAAACCGGGAGACACTTGGGCTGTCGGACATCGGTGTCGAGGCTTCGAATGAACGTGAAATTGCCTGTCGTCGGTCCCTCAAAGCGCTTCGGAACGCGATCAAGGCTTGCGAGATAGCGGGCATTCCGTTCCAAGTACGGGCGGAGTTTGGCCCAGTTTGCGACACCATCATTCGTGTCGCTCACCAAGCTCATGCGGACCAAATCGTGATGGGCACGCGGGGCCTTGGGCACGTGGCTGGCTTGTTCCTTGGCTCGGTCACAACAGCAGTCATTCATGCGGCGGACGTCCCTGTGACATTGGTAAAGAGGTCTGGCGGCTCCTCCAGGGGCAAACGCGTCGCGCTTAGGCAGCGATGATGGCGGCGAGCACATGACTCGGCTGCCAGCGACGCAGAGCTGACATCGCGCTTGCAATCTTGTCCGCCTTGATAGCGCCTTTGCTGAGCGAGTAGGCGGAATGAACGTGAGATGAATGAATATCGGCGTGAGGCATAGGTTTTGGTCTAGGGACGTCCGATTGCCGCCAATGTGCTTACTGGCGGAACAATCCGCCACCTAAAATTTTTCTCGCTGCGAGCCACACTTGCCAAAGCTTGCAACGTCTGGATGCTGTGCTTAACGCCAAGCGGAGGAACGCATGGGCCAGACGTCCAGCACATCGCCTTCTGCACTCACGGATCCGGTCAGCAACGTGCTCAAATGGATCCTGCTGGCGGTCGCCGTGGTGACGTTCGGCTTAATGGCCTGGGCCACGTTCCTCACCTACGAGCGGGCACCGCCGCAACCCGAGCGCTTCACCGACGCGAATGGTGGGCCGCTGATGACGGCGGACGACATCCTGGCGGGCAAGGCCGGCTTCCAGAAAGCCGATCTGATGGATTACGGCAGCCTGTATGGCATGGGGTCCTATTACGGGCAGGACTATACCGCGTGGACGTTGATCCGGCTGGCCGGATTGGTCGAGGGCCGTGTGGCGCAGGCGCAGTTCGGCAAACCTTTCGAGCAGTTGGCACCGGATCAGCAGGCGGCCGTGCGCAACACGATGCGCGAGCAGTTGCAGCGAATCGATCTGACGCTGCCGAGGGTCAAGGTGCCCGATGCACTGGCAGACGCAATCGTCACTCTGCGTGGCGACATCGCGAAGGAACTCGCGGCCACCGACCTGGATACGGGATGGACACCTGCCTACAGCCTCGGCCCGGAGGACGCGGCGCATACCGCCGACTTTCTGATCTACTCTGCGCTCACCACCGTCGCGCGACGCCCGAATGTCAGTTGGTCTTGGACGGAGAACTGGCCGTACGAACCCGAGGTCGGCAACACGCCGACCACCAACACCTTCGTCTGGACCTGGGCCAGCTTCTGCTTCACCTTCCTCGCTTTCGGCCTCGTGCTGTTCATCTATGAATTTTGGCTGAACAAGCCCGACAATGCGCCGATGGACTCGGTGCTGGCCCGGTTCGGGCCGCTGACCGATAGCCAGCGCAGGGTGGGCAAGTATTTCCTGGTGGTCGCGGTGGTGCTGCTGCTGCAGATCGCCGCCGGGACCATCATGGCGCACGCGTATTACGATCGGCGCAGCTTCTACGGCATCGCATTGCACGCCGTCCTGCCGTTCAACTTTCTCCGCGACGTGCATATCCAGTCGCCCATCGTATGGATCGGCGTGTCGTGGATCGGCGCCGGCCTGTTCCTGGCGCCGGCGATTGCCGGCGGGCGGGAGGCGCGCGGCCAGGGTTTGCTGGTTGACCTGCTGTTTTGGGCCACCCTGGTTATCGTCGCCGGTGCCCTGATCGGCGATTGGCTAGGCATCATGGGCTACATCGATCGTGGCTGGTTCTGGTTCGGCAATCAGGGCCTGTCCTATATCCAACTCGGCCGGTTCTGGCAGATCGGCTTCTTCATCGGGCTCGTGTTGTGGAGCGTGCTGGTGTTCCGGGCGTTATGGCCTACCGGCGCCATGCTTTGGCAGGCAACACGCCAGTTCTGGACCGGCCGCATCAGGCTGGAGCACCTGATCTGGGCCGCCACCATCAATATCGCCGTGCTGTACGTATTTGGCATGATCCCGCTGACCGGGATCGAGAAGTCGTTCACCCTGACCGACTTCTGGCGCTGGTGGGTCGTGCATCTGTGGGTCGAGCAGTCGTTCGAGTTCTTCGCCGCCAGCATGAGCGCTTATCTGCTGATGGCGGTCGGCCTGGTATCGCGCAAGCTCGCGGAACGGGCGGTCTATTTCGAGCTGATCCTGATCTTCCTGGGTGGTGTCATCGGCACCGGCCATCACCTGTACTGGGCCGGGGGCCCGAGCATGTGGGTGCCGATGGGCAGCATGTTCTCCTTCGTCGAGGTGCTGCCGCTGGTGTTGCTGATCATCGAGGCTATCGGCCAGTACCAGCTCATTCGTGCCAACCAGACGTTCAATTATCGGCTCGCCTATACATACATCATCGGCGCGGCGTTCTGGAACTTCGTTGGCGCCGGTGTGTTCGGCGGCGGCACGCTGAACGCGCCGCTGATCAACTATTATGAACACGGCACTTTCCTTACGCTGAACCATGCGCACACCGCTCTATTCGGCGCGTTTGGGCTACTTGCGATCGGCCTGGTGTATTTCTGCCTGCGCTATGCCGCCGCCGAGATGCACTCAGTTCGACGAGAGGCTGGGGATCTGGGCGTTCTGGCTGTACAACGCCGGCTTGGTGCTGTGGATTGCGCTGAACTTTTTCCCGATCGGCTGGCCGCAGCTGAATGCGGTGTTCGAACACGGCCTAGCCTATGCCCGCAGCATCAACTTCTACGAGACGACGCTGGTCTGGCAATGGCTGCGGCTGCCGGGAGACGTCGCGTTCGCCGTGGCGGCGTTGCTGATGGCGTGGGACTTCCTGCTGAAGCTTGGGCCGGTGTATCCGCCCTTCGTCGAGCAGGTTACCCGACGCCGAATTGTGCCGCTGCGCCCGGAGCCGGGTGAGTGACCAGGCAGCGCGCGAAAAACGCGATCAGCGATGTGTCGGTGGCGCATACCACGCCAGATCATAGCGCGTCTGGGGCGGCGCTTGCGTGCCGTCGTGGGATCAGGTGTCCTGTCGGACCTAAACCAGGTAGGGGGATCGGCGCCTCCAGGACGAGGGACAGCCGCGCACGGGGTTGAGGCTGTAGCAGGAGATCGACCCTGAGTTAGACGCGATCCGGAAATGTCGGGCGCAGGAAATTCGGGACCGCCGCAGACGGGTTAAGGCCATCAGAGTCATCATCATATCGCTCGTCGGACTGGGTGTATCGGCGGGACCGTTGCTATTTTCGTCATCAAGGGGTGCACCCGACGCTCGGGAGGCGCCAACGACTACAATGGAAATGCTGGCATCCAGCAGGATGAAGCGGCATCAAACGAACCAGCGCGATCACTTTAGGGGCGAAGCGATGGCGTGGCGGTGCGGCGTTTCGCATCACCATGCAGTGCGCTTTTAACCTCGGCGATGGCCCGGTGTTCTAATGCGAGAACAGTCACCGGCGCGGTCATCTCAGCGATCAGCGTGCGGGTGACACCGCCGAACACCAGCTCGCGCGCGCGCGAATGACCATAGGCGCCGGCAACGATCAGGTCGGCACCGATATCGGCGGCATAGGATAACAGCGCCTCACCATCGGCAATGTCCTTCGCCACGGTATGCGCCGCCTCGGTCTTCACCCCATGTCGGGCCAGGTGCAGCGCAATGTCGGCCGCCTCCGTGTCGCCAGACACGCCCATCCCCTGTTGCGGATAGATCGCCAGCACCGTCACCTGCTTCGCGTTCATCAGCAGCGGCAGCGCGTCGTTCAGGGCGCGGGCGGCTTCGCGGCTTGCGTTCCAGGCCACCAGCACGCGCTCGCCGACGGTCGGGAACTCTCCGGCAAACGGCACTGCGAGCACCGGGCGGCCCGAGGTCATGATGGTGGTCACGGTGACCGGATCCGAGTCCCGCGGATAATTGCGGTCAGGCTGGCCGACAATGGACAGATCGGCATAACGCGCATGCAGCGCGACGATTGAAGGAGGCGCGCCCTCGACCTGGCGCCACTCCCCTTCGATTCCATTGCGGCGTAGGCATTCTCGGAAGCTCGCCTCGATCGGCTTGGCCGCCTCGATGGCGTCCGCACGGATCCGGTCGACGATCTCTTCCGGATTGGTCGGCACAAACGGCATGGCGGCGCCGTAGAAGTAGCTCGCCGAGGGAACGTCGATCACATGCAGCCCGGTCAGATGCGCGTCGTGCTGGATGGCCAGACGCGCCGCCAACTCCATCCTGGCGGCACTGCGAGCCGTGGTGTCCACGTGCACCAATAGGTCCTTGAGAGCCATTGAGCGTGTCCCTCCTGCCATGGTCTGGCCGGCCATCCCATGATTGCCGCCGCCGGCCTGATCAGGATCATTACCGCCTATTGCAAAGGCACCTGCAAGCTGAGCCCAGGCGTCTGAATTGGGCGCTTGTCCTCATCCGTCCGGAACTGTGAGCCGGGGACATAGCCGAGACCCTGATTGAAGCTACGGACCCGGAAGTCCTGGGGAACAACCCGCACGCTGGTTTCCGTTGGAACCCACGGTGCCTTGGCGTCGCGATCCGGCGTTGGGGCGACCTGTTCTGCCGGCGGGCGGGGCGGTGGGATCGGGGGTAACGGCAGTCGCCGTGGTGCGGGTGCAGCGGCCCGATGAGAGCAAGCGCGGCGCAGGCGAAGCGGGTCATAACGCGCTACCCGCGCTAAACGGAAACCGTCGCTCTGTGCCGCGCGGGTCATCCGGCGGATTCCTGGCCGGCGCGCCAAGCAGGCCGGTACCAGCCTTCTGCCAGGCATCCAGTGCCCAGTTCACGGAGGGAAAGGCAATATCCTCGTATGGAACCTGTTGGGGCGCGAACAGAGCAACTTCCAGGCTTTCCGGACCAGCGGCGAAGCGCGGTTCGGCGGCAAAGCGAGAGCGGAAGATGACCTGCACCTGGCCAATACGGCTGATCGTGAACACGCCCAGGATACCATCCACGATGATATCGGCCTGAGCCTCCTCCAAGGCTTCGCGTGCCGCACCCTCCTCTAGGGTTTCGCCATGTTCGAGATAGCCGGCAGGCAGGGTCCAGAACCCCCGGCGTGGCTCGATGGCGCGGCGGCACATCAGCACTGAACCGTCGGCGACCACGACAGATCCTACCACCACCTTCGGGTTCTCGTAGGCAATATGGCCGCAATCGGCGCACACCAGGCGCTCGCGATTGTCCCCCGAGGGGATACGGCGGACAAAGTCCGGCATGAGCGCAACGTGGCGCGTTCCTGGTGCCGGATCAATCCCCGACCGGAGCGAACCTAGAGCGAATAGCAAGCCCAATCGACGACCGGATTGGGACCTAATCTACCCGAAAGTCGGCCAGATCACACCGAGAGGTCGAGCAGGGATCCGCGTGGCAATACACGGTCGGGGGCGTCGCGCACCGATGATGCCGCGCCGCCTGGTGTCGCCTGCAACCCAGCCTGCGGGGCCTGGGGAGCAACTGCGCGGACACGCTGCACCGGGCCGGACTGCCCGCTGACAGGGATCGCGGGGGCCGAGACGACAGCAAGCGAGGTCGGCGACAACATGCGCGAATGTTCGCGCTGTCCGGTTAAGATCGCCTGAAGCGTCATACCAACTCGGTGTCCAAAGCCTCGCGCAACGCGGCGGCGGTTCGGGATAGCTCCGCCTCGATATCCTCGACCCGCTTGATGTCCTCCGCACCAGGCTCCGTTCGAGCCGATTGCATCAGCAAGCGCAGGCTCGCTTCCAATGAGGCCATGCCGTACTCGGCTGACATGCCGGCCATGGCATGGGCACAGGAGTGCATCCGCTCGCTATCGTGCTCATGATCGCCTCGCGCAGCGAGGCGAGTTTATCGCCGAGATCGGCCAGGCATTCTCTGATCAGATTGGCAAAGGTATCCGCCGCCAAGGCAGTACGCAGCTCTTCCAGCCGGGCGGGCGACAGGACGGATGGAGCCACAGCTTCCGCGGGGCTCTCGTGCTCGATCGCCGGATACTGAGACCGATGCGGCCAGACGTGGCGCGCGATCGTCTCCAGCAACTCATGCGACGTGACCGGCTTGCCCAGCATCGCGTTCATCCCTGCCGCCGCGCAGGCTTCCTGATCCTCGGGGCAAACGTTCGCAGTGAGAGCCACGATGGGCATTGTTGCGGCCGGCCCGCCCAGCCCGCGTATCTGTCGCGCAGCCTCCAGGCCGCTTAGGACCGGCATGAACACGTCCATCAGCACGAGATCGTAGGGCGTCGTTTCGGCAGCGCCGATCGCTTCCAAACCGTCGCTGGCGAGATCGACAAGATGCCCGGCCCTGCGCAGCAAGGTCGCGATGACGATCTGGTTTGCCACGATGTCTTCGACCAGCAGAATACGCGTTCGCGGCAGCCAGCGTGCCGCGGACCCAGCGCTCCGCAAGGCAGTAGCCGGGTTCGTCGGCATGGTCCTGATCGGCAACGTCAGCCAGAACTCATTGCCGGCCTCGCGGTTACCGAGCTTCCATGCCTGGCAGCCGATCTCACCGCCCATCAGTACCACGAGGTGCCGGCAGATCGTCAGGCCCAGGCCGGTGCCAAGCGGCGCTGCACCACGGCCATCCTCGAGCCGCGAAAATGGCTCGAACAGCCGGGAACGGCTCTCCTCGGGAATCACCGGCCCGCGGTCCCGCACCGCCAATCGGAGCCGCGGCACGCCGCTATCCCCGAGCAACTCCGCTATCACTCGCACTTCGCCCGGCACGGCGAACTTAACGGCGTTTGAGATCAGGTTGATCAGCACCTGACGCAACCGGCCAGGGTCTTCGTACAGCTCCGAGGGAACACCACGCGCAAAGCTGAGCCGCAGCACGATCCGCCGTTCCGCCGCCTGTGCCTCGAACATGTCGATCGCGCTTTCGATCAGCGGGCGCAAAGCGAAAATACTCGGGCGCAGCGCGAGCTGGCTGGCCTCCATGCGCGACATCTCCAGGATGTCGTTGATTAACGCCGACAGCGCCTCGCCTGCCCGGCGCGATGTATCGACCAGGACCCGGTGCGCGCCTGCAAGATTGCTGTCCGCCAAGAGCCGGAGACCGTTCAGCAATGCGTTCAGCGGTGTGCGGATCTCGTGCGACACGATGGCGACGAAACGCGACATGGCCCTGGCAGTGGCTTCGGCGAGCGCGTTGGCCTGGCGCAGCGCGTTGACTGACTCGCGGCGAGCGGTGATGTCGGAATAGAGGGTGACGAATCCGCCGTCGGGCAGACGATTGCGCCGCAGCTCCACGACCCGGCCATCGGGACGGGTTCGCTCGATGGTGGTCGGGAAAGCGCCGGAGCGAAGGATTTCCAGCCGGCGCGCCGCCTCCGCCTCGATATCGACCTCCCCGAACACACCGGCAGCGGCTTGCGCGCGCAGGATTTCCTGCATCGGCAAGCCAACACGCAACAGATCTGCTGGCACACTGGCGATCTCTGGAAACTTCTCATTCCACTCTACCAGGCGCATGTCGCCGTCGATCATGGCCACGCCATCCGACATGCCCGCCAGCGTCACCTGCAACTGGCTGTTCTTGTCCTCGGCACGCGCCTTGGCGAGGGTCAATTCGGCATTGGCCGAAGCAAGCACAGCCCGCTCATGGCCAAGCGCGTTCTCACGCCGGCGTGCGATATGTGTCGCATACAAAAGTATAGAGGCCAGCAGCACCAGCAGCCCGGTGATACCTCCGGCAAACAGGTACGCGTCCTTTGCCCAGGTCTCGGTGGCCTGCAATTCCTCGGCGCGATCCACGGCGACGATCACGCCCAGGCCTCGGTCGGTGATGCGACGGAAGCCATGCACGCGTTCGACACCATCCGGCGCTGTGCGGCCGACCCAGACGGCATCTGGATCCGTCCGCATCGCCATGAACATGGCGCTATCGGCAATGCTGGTTCCAGGATCGATTGGGTGCGGCCCAAGCGCAAAACGCAGCCGACCATCTTGCAGTCCTACGATCGCAACCAGGCCGAGGGAACCGATGTTCGCCATGCCATAAAAGCCGGTGACGGCGTTAAGCGGCAGTGCGGCGGCGATCACTCCGGCAAACGAGCCATCGGGCCGATGCAGCGGGCGGGCGAGATTCATGTGCCACGGCCGGACCAGCCGGCCTCTCGTGCTGGGGCTGACGAACATCTTGTCGTCGTTGGAACCCTGCTCCGCCAACGCGAGAAAGAAATCCCTGTTCGCCACTTCGGTTCCGACTGCGCCGGGGACGGTGCTATCGGTGATGCGGCCATGCTCATCGGCAATGAACACGTCAGGGCTGATCTCATTCAGCAGCACGAGCTGGGTGCGCCAGGCCAGCAGACGGAAGTGCTCGGGGTCGCTTTCCCAGGCATAAGCGAGGGTGCGCAGCTCGTCATCGACGTCCAACAGGCTGACTTTGACCTGCTGTGCGAACACCATGGCCTGACTTGCGACAAGCGTTTGGGCGCGCGCCTCGGCCTCGGCTCGCTGGCTCCTGACAGCGCTGCAGGTGCCGATCCAGGTCAGCGCAATCAGTCCGAGCGTAGCCGCGGTGATCGCACCCAGACCGAGGGGCCGACCGATCGTCATCGGGATCATCATGCCATTTGTGGTGAGGCCATCAATACCCGCCACAGCGTGGCGGCGCAGCATAGCACCGTTTCGCCATCACAAACACTTAACGACATCCAGCGCAACCGACCTGTTCAGCCGGGCGGCTTGCCGCGGACACCCACGAACGCGAATGTCGGGCAGAGCGCGGGCGGGGGCCACCCGACTCTCGCGTCAGAGCGCGGCGATGGCGGCGTTCAGCGTCGCGCTCGGCCGCATCGCCGCCGATGTCTTGGCTGGATCGGGCAGGTAGTAACCGCCGGTGTCCACCGGCTTGCCCTGTGCGCCAATCAGTTCAGCATTGATCGTGGCCTCGTTGGTCGCGAGCGTCTCGGCCAGCTTCTTGAAGCGGGCCTGTAGCGCCGCGCTTTTGTCCTGAGCGGCCAACGCCCGCGCCCAGTAAAGAGCCAAGTAGAAATGGCTACCGCGATTGTCGAGTTCGCCGACGCGGCGGGCGGGCGTGCGGTTGAATTTGAGGATTTCGCCGTTGGCAATGTCGAGCGTGTCGGCAAGAACCTGCACGTCGGCGTTCTTGCGGGTCTGCGCCAGATGTTCCAGCGACGCGCCAAGTGCTAGGAACTCGCCGAGCGAATCCCAGCGCAGATAGCCCTCCTGCTGGAATTGCTCCACGTGCCTGGGCGCTGAGCCGCCGGCACCGGTCTCGAACAACCCGCCGCCTGCCATCAGCGGAACGATCGACAGCATCTTGGCCGAGGTGCCGAGTTCCAGGATCGGAAACAGATCGGTAAGGTAGTCGCGCAGCACGTTGCCGGTGACGGAGATCGTGTCCAGCCCCGCGCGGACGCGCGCGAGCGTAAATTTCATCGCCTCGACCGGCGCCAGAATGCGGATGTCGAGCCACGAGGCGTCCTGCTCCTCCTTCAGGTATTTCTCGACCTTGGCGATCACCTGGGCATCATGCGCGCGTTGCGCGTCCAGCCAGAATACCGCCGGGGTATTGGTAAGGCGCGCCCGGCGCAGCCCGAGCCCGACCCAGTTCTGGATCGGCGCGTCCTTGACCTGGCACATGCGGAAGATGTCGCCGGTCTCCACCGGTCGTTCCAGCAGCACCGCGCCGTCATCGGCAACCACGCGTACCGTTCCCGCCACGGGAATTTCGAACGTCTTGTCGTGCGATCCGTATTCTTCGGCCTGCTGCGCCATCAGCCCCACGTTTGGCACATCGCCCATCGTGCGGGGGTCGAAGGCGCCATGCGCCTTACAATCCTCGATGACGGTCTGATACATCCGCGCATAGCTTCGATCGGGGATCACCGCCACCACGTCGTGCAACTTGCCGTCGGCCCCCCACATGCGCCCCGATTCGCGGATCATCGCCGGCATCGTCGCGTCGATAATCACGTCGCTCGGCACATGCAGGTTGGTGATCCCCCGGTCCGAATTGACCATGGCGAGGCCGGGCCGCTTCGCATACTCGGCCGCGATATCGGCGTGGATTGCGGCCTTCTCGGCATCCGACAGCGTCTCGACCTTCGCCAGCAGATCGCCGAGACCGTTATTCGGATTGACGCCCAGGCGCTTGAGCGTTGCTTCGTGCTTCTTGAATACATCGGCGAAGAAGACGGAAACGGCATGGCCGAACAGGATGGGGTCGGAGACCTTCATCATGGTCGCCTTTAGGTGCAGCGAGAACAACACGCCGTCCTGCTTCGCCGCCTCGATCTGCTCCGCCAGGAATGCGCGCAACGCTTTGCGGCTCATCGTCGCCGCGTCGATGATCTCGCCAGCCTGCAGCGGCGTCTTCGCCTTCAGCACCGTGACGCTGCCATCCCTGCCAACCAGTTCGATGCGCGCATTGGTCGGCGCCGCGACGGTGGTGGAGACTTCCGAGCCGTAGAAATCGCCGCCCGACATGTACGCCACATGCGACTTGGAATCCGCGCTCCAGGCGCCCATTCTGTGCGGATGCTCGCGCGCGTACTGCTTCACGGCACCAGCTGCGCGGCGGTCCGAATTGCCCTCGCGCAACACAGGGTTGACCGCGCTGCCAAGCACGCGGGCGTAGCGCGAGCGAATATCCTTCTCGGCGTCCGTCGTGGCGTTGTCCGGATAATCCGGCACGGCATAGCCCTTGTCTTGCAGTTCCTTGATCGCGGCCTTGAGCTGCGGGACCGAGGCGGAGATGTTGGGCAGCTTGATTATGTTAGCCTCGGGCCGCATCGCGAGTTGGCCAAGTTCGGCGAGTTCGTCGTTGATCCGTTGCGCTGGCGTGAGTTTCTCGGGGAAATTGGCGAGGATGCGGCCGGCCAGCGAAATGTCCTTCAGCTTCATCCTCACGCCGGCCGTGCCGACAAAGGCTTCGACAATCGGCAGCAGGGAGAACGTCGCGAGCGCCGGAGCTTCGTCGACCTTTGTCCAAACGATTTCGAGTTCTGACATGCTTGCACCTCTGCGCGCCGGGCTGGTTTCGGCTGAGTTGGACTATCCACAATTCTCAATTCAGCGCCTTGTCGCATCGGCGTGCGGGAAGGACAAGCGGGGGCAGTCCCTCGCCCGCATCCGCTCCCGGAGCCAGAAAGGGTCGTGAACCGAAGTGCACGACAACCACGCCGGACGAGGCCACGGCTACGCGAGTTCAACCTGGAGCGGATTTATCGCGGCCAAACGGAGCGCACGGTTCGGTAATGCCCAACCAAACGGACCGACCAGACAAGACCAAGCCGACCCAGACCAGACAAGGCAAGGCAGACAGACAAGAGAGAAAAGAGAGACAACTCAGGACAAGAGAATAACAGAACAAGAAAAGAAGAAAAGGAGGAAAGAGGAAAACAAGTAAAGAAGGAAAGAAAAAGAGAATCCCCCCTCCCCTTGCGGGAGGGGGTGAGGGGAGGGGCGGTGCCCCCCGCCACCGAATCCACCAAGCGCGGCAACTCAATCAGCTTACCCCGCGCTCAACACCGCGGCCATCACCCAGACAGCGCAGCACGATAAACTTCCCGCGCCCGAGCGTAACGCGGCGCTACCAACCGCCGCACCGCGTCCGGCGCCCGATCAGGATGGCCCGAATCAAACGGCGGGTCCGGATCATACTCAATCCCAAGCTGGATGGCCCTAGCGGCGTCCTCCCCCGCCAGACTCCCCACAATACGCAGCGCAAAATCAATCCCCGACGTCACCCCGCCCGCGGTAATCACCGCTCCATCCCACACCACCCGCGCCGGTTCGTGCGTTGCACCCACCAGCGGCAGCAGGTCGGTATACGCCCAATGCGTGGTCGCGCGACGCCCTTGCAGCAGCCCCGCCGCGCCTAGGACGAAGGCACCGGTGCAGACCGAGGTCACATAGCGCGCGCCTTCGGCCATGCGTCGCACGAACCCGACCGTTTCGGCATCGCGCATCGCCTCCGCGACGCCGGACCCGCCCGGGACGCAGATCAGATCAAGCGGCGGACAATCCTGGAACGTCGTGGTCGGGACCAGCGACAGCCCGCAGTCGCTTGGCACCGGGTCGCGCGTCTTCGCCACGATGTGCGTCCATCGAGTCCGGCAGCCGGCTCAGCACCTGCAACGGACCAGTGAAGTCGAGCTGCGTCAGGTTGGGGAAAATCGCGAAGCCGATGCTGAAGGCAGGCATGGTGCAGTGCTTTCATGGATAAGGAAGGTGCGCGACAGCGTCCGGCAACGCATTCTCCGTCACCATCATCCATGGTGCTTGCCTTGCACCTGGGCCGCAAGCCCAGCGAGCGGAGTTCGCTTCGCACTGGCTGATCAAAGAGCTCTCGGGTTCGGGGGTGTTCACAAAACGTGGGCCCCCTATCCGTATTCAAAAACAGATGCTTCCAGATACGGTCAGCCGAGCGCGAAAATGACAGTCGAAGGCCAGTTCTTGATGGCTAGTCGACATGGGGATTTGTGAACAGGGCGCCCCCAGCGCCCAGGCTTAGCTATTCCCGCGGACATACATATACGCGCTGCCACTGGCTGGATCGGTGCCAAAGCTGACCGATAAGCGCCCGTCGCTAAGATCGGCACTGGTATATCCGGCGAGGGTGAGCGATGCCGTCGGTTGGCCCGATGCAGTTGCGTGCAGCGTCAGACCCGTAAAGCCTGTTGCGCCTTGGCCGTCCACCCAACTCAGATCGAAGTCTTGTGGGGTCACGCCCCAGATCGTAGCAGCGTCCCCCGCATGAAAGCCGTTGACCGTGCTCCAAATGTCGACTGTGGGTCCGCGATCATCGACGAAGAACGTATCCGAGTGTCTCTGCAATGGATGCGCCGCACTCCGGGTCCGTCGTCCTTCGGCAGGAGCTTAATGTAACTGCAAGTGAGATTCCGCCCAGGTTCATTGCGCCTTCCAGCAGCGACATCTGGAGCGCGGTCAACTTCAGACGGTTGGGCACTGATGACACGCTCCGCGCGCTGGGCTAAGAGCTGAAGCAGAGCGACCCGCTGCTTTTTGAGTGGGTTCGGATTGGATTATGAGTCTATCGCTGCTGTTTTCATGACTGCTCTGCTTCTCATCCAACTATCTAGCGGCGCGCACGTTGGCTGAGTGTACATAACCGTTGCGATCAGCGGCCTCACATACCAAGTGTCTGATTGGAACATCTTCAGTCGTTTGCGTCACCGGTGATTTGGCAATTCGCAGGCGGCTTCGGGATGATCGCACTTTGAATATCATTCAGCAGGCGCTGCATGTGTAACGCTGCGAATTGGCTGGCCGGGCGGCCAGTCCGACTGCGCCGCGAACACGGGGCACCGTGGAGTTGCGATCTTGGTATAAGGGGATGGGTCCTTTACGTAAATATGAAATGACCCTAACGTCTCTGTAAACGATCGCAACATGTTGATTTAGCAATGTTGCGGGTAACTGCTGTTGTACGGCAGAAGATTGGCTGGTACTTCAGAAGGTATTCGAGATGGCTGACCCGGTTTTGTGGATCGACGACACGGGCGGAAATGTCGGGTACGTTGACGTCGTCACCGGAGTAGCCACGCCCGTCGGCTATGCAGGACTCCAGCTGACCGATTTAGCCTTCAGCCCCACAGAACAGTTGTATGGATCGACTTTCTCCGCCCTCTATTTGGTGAACCAACTCAATGGCGCCGCCACGTTGGTGGGAAACTTCGGCTCCGGCGTTTCGATCAATGGACTGGTCTTTTCACCTGACGGAACTCTGTATGGATCGGGCGGGGCCGGTCTGTACACGATCAATACGTCCACTGGTGCTGCGGCCCTGGTCGGCAATTCCGGTTTGCCGTCAGGCTTTGTATCGGCGGGCGATCTCGCATTCCTGAACGGTAACCTCTACGAATCCGTTACCGACGGCTCGGTGAGTGATCTTGCGCTGATCAATCCCACGTCTGGAGCAGGGCAGCTAGTTGGCACCATTGTCGCGGATCCCAATGTGCTCGGACTCGCCACCGGTTCGAATGGCACGCTCTATGGCGTCGATGGAACCAACCTTTACACCATTAGCCCGACAACCGGGTCCGGCACACTGGTGGGCAGCTACTCGAACCCAAATCTCGAGGATGCGGCTGGGGCTGCTTCACAGATTGAGGCCGTAACCACGCCTCCTGTCACCAATCTCGCGGTCTTTGATACTACCACCGGCCAACCGATTTCCGCGACTGCGCAGCCATATACGGGTCCCGTGGGCGGCTTGCAGGAGCAGTACATCAACGTCACCCCGGATAACCTGAATATCAGCGTCAGCACACCCAACTGGTTTCTGCATAGCGGTAGCGGTACGGATGCTATCGCTGTCAACAGCGGCACAAACGTGTTGGATGGTGGCACTGGGTCCAACTTTCTGACTGGTGGGAGTGGATCGGATACGTTCTTCGTCGATGATCGCGGACCCACAGTCGACATTTGGAGCACGGTCAACGGCTTTCATGCGGGGGACGCTGCTACGATCTGGGGCGTGACCCCACAAGACTTCGATCTGAGTTGGGTGGACGGCCAAGGCGCAACAGGCTTTACGGGTCTGACGCTGCACGCAACTGCATCGGGCCAACCGACGGCATCGCTCACCCTCGCCGGATATACCAGTGCCGATCTTAGCGACGGGCGCTTATCGGTCAGCTTTGGCACCGATCCAGCCAGTGGCAGCGCGTATATGTATGTCCGCGGGAATAGCTAAGCCTGGGCGCTGGGGGCGCCCTGTTCACAAATCCCCATGTCGACTAGCCATCAAGAACTGGCCTTCGACTGTCATTTTCGCGCTCGGCTGACCGTATCTGGAAGCATCTGTTTTTGAATACGGGGAGAGCACCCTTTGCGCCCGGTTCAGCTTGATCAGAACCGCAGGTGACGGCGCATGTGACCAAATCATCCGTCAGTATATTCACCTATTGACGCGATCACCACTAACACTACACAATCCCCCATTTCCGCCGCCATAGGACGGCCGCCACTCATGCATTCCATTCCCAACATCCCAGACACTATCGCCCGCGAGATCTACGCCGAACTCTGCCGCTCGCTTCCCTCACTGCCCGATGACACCCCGGAAGCCCGGCACCTCCGCGAACAGCACGCCATGACCGCCGTCGCCCACCTACTGCCGGAAAACGTCGTCGAGGCCAACGTCGCGGTGCAAATCGTCGCAGCTCAGACCCACGCCCGCGATGCATTGCAAACCGCCTCCCGAATCCCCGGGCTTGACCCGGGGAGCTTTCCCGGGCCCGACCCGCGGGCCACCATCGACCCCGACGCGCGGATCCGCCAATGCCGCGCCCAGGCAGCCTCTATGATGCGCCAGGCCGACAGCGCCATTCGCACGCTGCTGCGCATGCAGGCCGAACGCCAGAAAGCCGAAGACGCCCTCCGCCCCGCCGCCATGCACCGCGCCGGCTATTGGTTCCGCCAGGTCTCGGTTGAATCCCCGGGCTTGATCCCAGGACCCGATATCACCGAATCCCCGGGCTTGACCCGGGGACCCGCCCCCGAAGAATCCGAATCCCCGGGCTCGACCCGGGGACCCACCCCAGGAGCATCCCCAAACTCGACCCCGCAATCACCCGAAGCACCCCAGCCCCCCGCGGAACCGCCAAAACTCGAATACGGCGACATGACCCCCGCCGAGAGGTACGTCACCCTCTACCCCGACCGCGCCGCCACGATCCTCGCCGCCGGCGGCTTGCCCGCGCGCCCCACCTTCCAGCCGCCCGACCCCGCGGTGATCGCCGAACTCCTCGCCAGCAACAGCCCGCTGATCCGTGCCTTCCGCCAGGCTCGCGCCCGCGAACCAATCGCAGCCTGACCCTGCCGATGCGACAGAGTCTCGGAATCCGCCACAATGAGACGAAGCCGATCCAGCACCTATCGGCACTTCGCGTGCTGCTATCCCGGAACGGGTGCCATTGCGCGATCCGCCATCTTCCCCAACTCTCGTCCGTCACAAACGAAGGGGAAAGCGCACAATGAATGATGTGACCGAAATCGCCGGCCTGCGCCGCTATCCGCTCGCCCGCCGTGGCTTCGTCATGACCAGCCTGATCAGCGGCTTCACCCTGGCAACCCAGCAGGTCCAGGCGCAGGCGATCCACACCGACAGCACAGGCCTCGATGCCGGCGAGACCCAGATACCGGTCAGCGACGGCAAGCTCCCCGCCTACTACGCGCGCCCGGCCAAAGGCAGCAATTTCCCGGTCATTCTGGTGAACGAGGAAATCTTTGGCGTCCACGAATACATCAAGGATATCTGCCGCAGGCTCGCCAAGGTCGGCTACATGGCGGTCGCGCCAGAGATCTACGCCCGCATCGCCGATTTATCCAAGATGACCGACACCCAGCAGATCGTCCGCGATGTGATCAGCAAGAAGCCCGACCAGGAGATGTACAGCGACCTCGACGCCACCCTCGCCTGGGCAGCCAAGAACAAGGGCAGCGCCACCCTGATCGGCGAAACCGGCTTCTGCAGGGGCGGCAGGAACACCTGGCTCTACGCCGCGCACAATCCGAAGCTGAAGGCGGCAGTCGCCTGGTATGGCCCGATCAAGAGCGCGACCAGCCCGATCCAACCCCTGGCGCCGATCGACGTCGCCGACAAGCTGAAATGTCCGCTGCTGTGCCTATACGGCGGCCAGGACACGTCCATCCCCGTGGCCGACCTTGAGCAGGCTCAGGCGAAAGCCCAGGCGGCGCACAAGATCGTCAAGCTGTACATCTATCCGGATGCACCGCATGGCTTCCACGCGGATTACCGGCCCAGCTACCACCAGGCCGATGCGGAAGACGGGTGGCGGCGGATGCTGGCCTGGTTCAGGCACTACGGGCTGACGCCGAAAACCACCGCATGAGAGCTGCTATTCGCTGTACACCACGCGGTGGTAACTGCGCGCATAGTAAATCAACCCCTCGTGCGTGGTGCCGACTTCGACGGCTTCCACCGGGCAGATGAAGATGTCGTGGGTGCCGACCTCGACGATCTGCTCGATGCGGCAGTCGAAGGCGACCAGCGCGCCATCCAGTACCGGCGCGCCGGTCGACAAGCCGTGCCAGGTGGCACCCTCGAAGCGTGCTTCCATCGTATGGTCGGTCATGCCGGCGAACACCGGCGACAGTCCTTCATGCGCGCTGGCCAGGGTATTCACGCACAATACCGCGTTGGCCCTCATCGCCGGATAAGAATCGTTGGTGCGATTGGCACAGACCAGCAGCGTTGGCGGACTGTCGGTCACACTGCATACCGCAGAGGCGGTGAAACCGGCGCGCCCGGCCGGGCCATCGCTGGTAATCACGTTCACCGCGGCGCCGAGACGCGCCATTGCTTCGCGGTACGCCTGTTTTTCCACTGCCACGGTCCGCTCCTCGCCGGCTGGCCCACACTATGGCGCCGTCGCGCGACCGA
Organism: uncultured Alphaproteobacteria bacterium; assembly: GCA_963758595.1. Taxonomy (GTDB): domain Bacteria; phylum Pseudomonadota; class Alphaproteobacteria; order Acetobacterales; family Acetobacteraceae; genus JAMXLO01. The sequence goes on along the minus strand of CAVWWB010000008.1, from coordinate 365,222 downwards.
GGACAGGGGCAGTCACCCGCAACCCCGCATCGCATCAACGCGGGATCACAAGTTCCGCCAGCCATTGCACCGTATGACGCGCCCTTCATTTCAATCGATGCCACTGCGGCAAGAGGACGCGTCGAATGCCCGATGAGCTTCGCCGCCCGTATCCAGAGACCACCCGACCGCAGCGCATTGCGCTCGCGCTGCTGGGTTTGGCGTTGGCTGTACTGGGCGCCTACATCCTGCAGGGTTTCCTGCGCGCCCTGGCGTGGGGCGTGATCTTTGCGCTGGCTGTCTGGCCGCTTTACGTGCGGGCACGGCGTCGCTGGCCGGCACGCGGGCACAACATCGTCCTGCCGGCAGTATTCACCCTGGCGATCACACTGATTTTCCTCATTCCGCTGGTGGCCATCGGCATCGAGATCGGCAGAGAGGGCGCGAGCGCGGTTAGGATGGCGCTCGAGTACCAAAGGACCGGCATCCCAGTCCCCGAGTTCCTTGGACACCTCCCAATCGGCAGTCACGCGTTGGCAGGGTGGTGGCAAGCGAACCTGAGCGATCCCGACAGCCTTTCGGCGCTGGTCGGACGCATCAACCGCGACGAGGTCATGGCTTACAGCGAGAGCATCGGCACCAGGGTGCTGCACCGGGGGGTGACGTCGATATTCACCTTGCTGACGCTGTTCTTCCTGCTGCGCGATGGCGAGGCGATCAGCGCTCAACTCTACCGGGCGGCCAACCGCGCGTTTGGCGGCCGCGGCGGGATCGTCGGCACGCAGGTGATCGCCTCGGTACATGCGACGGTGGATGGGCTGGTCCTGGTGGGCATCGGCGAAGGCATTCTGATCGGGCTCGCCTACTGGGTGGCGGGCGTGCCGCATCCGACGCTGCTCGGTGGACTAACCGCGGTGGCCGCGATGGTCCCGTTCGGGGCGCCTCTGGTGTTCGGCGTCGCCGCACTGATCCTGCTGGTCCAGGGGTCGCTGGCCGCGGCGGTCGCGCTGGTCGCCTTCGGGTTTGTGGTCACTTTCGTCGCGGACCACTTTGTCCGTCCGGTGATCATTGGCGGCGCCACCCGATTGCCGTTTCTCTGGGTGTTGCTCGGCATCCTGGGTGGAGTTGAGACATTCGGCATCATCGGCCTGTTCGTGGGACCGGTCGTGATGTCGGTGTTGATGCTTCTCTGGCGCCAATGGGCGGACGACCCCGCCCAGGTGCCCTGAAGCCATGGACAACACCGCACGGCGGATCGAAACGGCGCGAACTGCGTTCGGGCCGCAGGCAAAGGTCTTGGCCGACTATCGCTCGACCAGAAACACGATCTTTCCCGTGACCCGATACGCGATGATCTTGTCGTGCTCGACCACGCATTCCGCTTCCTTGATGCGGAACGACATGATGCCGCGCAAGGTCTTCGCGGCCTCCGTAACCGCGGCACGACACGCGTCATCGAAACTGGTTTCCGATTGCATCGTAACGTCGATATTGCGCACGATCGGCATGGTCGACCCTCCTACGCGATCAGGCGATAGTCAGGACTGGCATTGCACCGGCAAGCTGTTCAATCGTCCGGTCGAACAGCGCCATCACCTCGGCATGGCGAGTGCCGGCATTATCGTTGAACCACATCAGTCGCTGCCTGGCTGGAATGAACTGGGACTTGGCCCAGAACGGAGCGGCTTCGGGAAGCTGCCGGGCCAGCAGCCGCGCAAGGCGACGTTCGGTCTGGTTCGACCGCCGGAAGCTGCGGCTCCCGGACGCGATCGAGAGCGCCGCGACCAGACAATGGCGGTCACCATCGCGGAAGCAGCCCTGGACCCAGTCGCGTCTGTTGGAGATCCGGCCGCGCGCATCGCGCAGGATCTCGATGTCGCCGAACGGCATGTCATGGGGATTGTCGAAGGGCATGTGGCACCTCTGAGGTCACATCGCCCCAGCGAGCTTAGAAGCCAGCGCGCAGGACGCATTTCACAAAACCGCGAGCTGCCCGCAAATGCCCGAGCGTGGCTGCAGCGCGAAATCCGTGATCACCAGCCGCCGAACCATACCCCTATGCCGTGGACTACGCCGACCGGGAAGAACGCCGCGCCGGCAACCAGCAGAGGACGCATCCCGTTGCCGGCGCAGAACACGATCGAGGTTAACCAGGCAGAATAACTGATCACGGCGAGGAGCAGCATGACAGCCGCCGTCCTGATGTCCATTGGTCCGCTCGTGCGCCACGTCATTCTGTTCGCTCCGTTGCTCTACGAGCGGCACCCGCCGTGGAACGAGCGTTCCAGCATATCGCTGAGAAGGAGCCCGCGGGTTGCACGCCCCTAGGGGCTGAAGCGCAACATAGTCCACCTTCCACCGAAGGTGCCACTGCCGTTTGAAGGGCGGGTCGGAGAGTTCTGCAGACGCAACACGTTACGCGAGGGGCGATGCGGCGGTTCATCAGTTGGTTCGCTCAAAGCCCGGCCGCGGCACCAGGCTCATCAGCATGTGCTCGAACCCACCGTCGACGATGATCTCCTGGCCGTTGACGAAGCCTGCCCGATCACTGGCCAGGAACAGTACGACCTGGGCCATGTCCTCTGGGGTGCCGACCCGGCCAAGTGGTATTGCGGCAGCCCGTCGCTCGGCCACCCCCGGCGCCTGATAGAAGCTTTCGCTCATCGGCGTCCTGACCAGACCCGGGCTGAGCACGTTGCTGCGGACACCATGGGGGCCCCACTCCACGGCAAGCTGGCGCGACAGCATCAGAACGCCAGCCTTGCTGACGCTGTATGCGCCGGATAATGCCTGCGCATTGCTGCCGGCAATCGATGCTGTATGCACGATTGCGCCCCTGCCCCGCTCGATCATCGCCTTCCCGAACGCCTGAGCACAGAGCAGATAGCCGGTCAGATTAACGGACAGCAGCAGGTTCCAATCTTCCAGCGGTACGGTCGCCAGAGATCCCGCCAGTAAAATCCCGGCGTTGTTGACTAAAATGTCGCACGGGCCGATCGCGCGGGAAGCACTCTCGGCAGCGGCGACGCTGGCGGGATCGGCCGTGTCACAGGCCAGAGGAAGCACCTTCCTGCCCGTGGCTCGCAGCGTGTCGGCAGTTGCCTCGCAATTCGTCTGATGCTTGTCCAGCAGCACCAGCGAAGCACCGGCGGCTGCCATCGCAACGGCAACCGCCTGCCATGGACCATAGCTGCTCCCCCGTACTGCATTTGCGGCTGCAGCTTATGGCGGCTGCATCAGAGAGGCAGCAAGCCAGCAAGACCAATCGCGGCGTGTGGGCCGCGACAGCGTAGCGCCGGCGATGGCCGGCGCTACGCTGGGCGTTTAGTGGAACGTGGTCCCATTCTGCGCAGCACGGAGGCTTTCATCATTCAGGCGGTCGACGTCGGCGTTTTGCGAGGTGGCGCTACGATTGCCCCGAGAAGCGGTGGGTGAAACAGGGCCGTTCGGCGTCGGGACTCTGGTGTTCGGGTTGTTCCACGGCGGCTTGCCCAGATTGACCTGCTGTGGCGAGGTCCCGGCCCCGGTGGCCGCACCCGCGCCGCCGCCGATCAGCGCACCCGCCACGATGCCCGGTGGGCCGGCCAGAGCGCCGACCGCGGCGCCAGTTGCAGCGCCGGCCGCCCCGCCGCCCTCGGCGCGTTCCTTGGGCTGCGTGCCGCATGCTGCCAGCGCGCACAATGCGCCAAGCGCAAAGACGTTCAGCTTGATGTTCATGGACCGGATTCCCCTCTTAAGCGCGAGAATGAAACGCCAGCCGACCGAAGCGGTTGCGGACGGACTTCGCTGCCCACGTCTCTGTTATCCGCAAGCCTGAGCTGAGGGCTGATCTGGCGGTTGGCGACGGCAGCACAGCCGCCGCGGCCGTCGATGTCCCACTCCGCGCAAGCTCAGTGCGCTGCTTTGTCGTTATCGGTGTTGCCCCCCTGGGCCTGCTGTGCCCGTTCCTGCTTCGAGGCCTCATGATGCCCCACCGCGCATCCGGCTGCTGCACCCACCGCGCCGTGATGTCCCGCAACATGTCCTGTCACGCCGCCGACTGCGGCGCCCTTCAGACATCCCTTCGCTTCCGCCGCGCCAGGGGCACCGCTCAACGCGATCAGTCCGAACAATCCGGCTAGCATTATCGAACGCATGAGAATTCCTTTTGGTTGGGAGTGCCACAACGCGGACTGCGAAGGCGGGTTCGCTGCCCGCACTTGTCGGTGCGAGCGCAACCGCGGGAGGTCCGTCAGTGTTGCGACAAAGCAACCGGAGCAGGCGATGGTGTTGGAGGTACCGCTTTCACTCGAACCGATGGAGGCCCAGCCGGTCGAAGAGCTGCCACACGGACCGGGCTGGCTGTTGGAACAGAAATACGATGGCTTTCGCTGCATTCTGTTCCGCGACGGCGACACCGTGCATTTGCAATCGCGCAGGCAGCGGCCACTCGGGCGCTACTTCCCCGAAGTGGTTCGCTCGGCGCTCGCCTGGCCGGTGGCGCGCTTCGTACTGGATGGCGAGCTGGTCATCCCGGGCCAACCATTCGATGTCTTGCAATTGAGGCTGCATCCGGCGTCGTCGCGTGTGGCAAAGCTCTCGCGCGAACACCCGGCGCGCTTCGTCGCATTCGATCTGCTGGCTGATGCCGAAGGGCGCTCGCTGCTGGCCCGTCCATTCAGGGACCGCCGCACGGAGCTGGAGCGGTTTTTCGCTCAAGGCGATCCACACGATGGCTTCGCGCTGTCGCGGGCGACAACCTCACTCACCACGGCGAAGGGTTGGTTGAAGGACGCGGGCCATGGCCTTGACGGGATCGTCGCCAAACGTCTCGACCTACCGTACCAGCCCGGTCAGCGTGCGATGCAAAAGTTCAAACTCTGGCAGACCGTGGATGGCGTCGTCGGCGGCATCTACCGGCACCGCGACACGGATAGGGTCGAATATCTGCTGCTGGGGCTCTACGACGAAGCTGGCCGCCTGAATTACATCGGCAGATGCGGCGTGGGTGACAAGGCGGCCGAAGTGGAGCGGATGATCGCGCCGCTGCTGGGTGGCTCGGGGTTCACCGGCGAGGCGCCGGGCGGACGCAGCCGCTGGTCCGACCGCGAGCGGGTAGCACTGCCGCTGCAACCCGAGCTGGTCGCCGAGGTCAGTGCCGACCACATCGAGCATGGACACTTCCGCCACGGCTCCAGGTTCATCCGCTGGCGCGAGGACAAGGACCCGCGCACCTGCACAATGGATCAGCTCGGTCGCAAGGCCGGCGGCAGCAATCAGAAAAGGGTGAAACTGGCCCCTTCGACCCCCGGGCCGCCGGCGGCATTCGACAGCAACTGAAGATCGGTGCCTGGCACCAGCAGGTCCGCGCTGGACCCGCAATCGGTGCTGCCCGTGCTGGTCGGGCCGCCGGCCCAATGCACGAGGAAGCTGCGCGGCTTGGTAAACCGCTCCTCCACAACCAGGCTGCCGCCATGGCTAACCATGACGTCGGGCCGCAGACTGCAGGTAGCGGTATTCGAACCGGGGCTGGCTACCGCGAACTCCCAATCCGTCGGCACGCGCGCGCCGTGCCGGAAAACCAGGATGTCGCCGACTTTCGGCCCCAAATCGAGGGTGGTTGCGGTTGCGACCATGGCCACACCGCCGGCGAAATCAGGCCGGCCATCATGGCCGTTCTGCCAATGCCGCTGCCCAGCTTGTCGTGATGCCCGCGCCCTTTCATCGGGCGCGGCCTTTCAGGTCGCGCGGCGCTGGGAGGGCTGGTGCTGGTAAATGTCCTTCGAACAAGGCGAACCTCACTATCGTCAAATCGTGGGTTCTGCTCCTTGGACCAATTCTCCCGAGGTTCTGCGGCAGCAATATTGCCCTACAATTCGCAGGTGCAGCATCACATTCTCGTGAGCTTGACCTCACCAGATAGATAGCCGATCTGCAAACCCGGCCGAGACCAGAGGAGTGCCATGCCGGGACCGTTGCACGGCTATCGCATCGTTGACCTGACCTCGATGGTATCGGGGCCATCAGCCACCATGCTGCTCGCCGACCAGGGCGGCGATGTGATCAAGGTCGAGAACCCTCAGGGCGGCGACCATACGCGCACGGCGGCCAACCGGCGTGGCGGGTTTTCGGCCTCTTTCCTCAACAACAACCGTAACAAGCGCTCGGTCGTACTGGACCTGAAGTCGCCGTTCGGGATCGAGGCACTGAAGCGGCTGATCGCCACTGCCGATGTGTTCGTGCAGAACTTCCGCGCCGGCGTGATCGATCGGATGGGGTTGGGCGAGCCCGCGGTGCGGGCGCTGCGCCCCGACATTGTCTACGTGTCAATCAGCGGTTTCGGCGAGCAGGGCCCATACGCGCAGAAACCGGTCTATGATCCGCTGATCCAGGCTTTGTCGGGGCTCGCCAGTATTCAGGGCGGCTCGGACCAGGCGCGGCCACGCCTGGTGCGGACCATCGTGCCGGACAAGCTCACCGGCGTAGTGGCGGCGCAGGCGATCACCGCGGCGCTGCTGGCGCGCGAGCGAACCGGCCAGGGACAGCATATACGGCTTTCCATGCTGGATGCCGTCGTCGCGTTCCTTTGGGGTTCCGATATGGGCAGTCAGACATTTGTCGGCGACGAACTGCCGCAACAGGAGGCGGCAAGTTTCATCGACCTGATCTACGAGACCCAGGACGATTACATCAGCGCGGCGGTACAGACGGATCGCGAGTGGGCAGCGTTGACGCGGGCGCTGGAGCGGCCCGAATGGCTGGATGATCCGCGCTTTGCCACGCCGGCGCTGCGGCACAAGCATATCAACGAGCGGTTGGCGATGACGCAGGAAGTGTTGCGCACGCGCCCGGCCGCCGAGTGGCTGGCACGACTGACCGCGGAGGGCGTGCCGTGCGCGCCGGTGCTCACTCGCGACCGCATGATCAGGCATCCGCAGGTGGTGGCGAATGGGATCGTGATCGAAACCGAGCATCCCGCCGCCGGGCGCCTGCGTCAGGCACGCCCGGCGGCGCGGTTCTCGGCAACCCAACCCGGCGTGCGGCGCGGTGCCCCCGTACTCGGCGAGCATACCGAGGAGGTGCTGGCCGAGATCGGCCTCACTCAGGACGCGACCCTATGATCGACTTCTATTACTGGCCGACGCCGAACGGGTGGAAGGTGTCGATCATGCTGGAGGAGTGCGGCCTGCCGTACCGCACCGTGCCGGTGAACATCGGCAAGGGCGATCAGTTCAAACCGGAGTTCCTGGCGATCAGCCCGAACAATCGGATGCCGGCGATTGTCGACGATAGCGTGCCGGTATTCGAGTTCAGGCGCGATCCTGCTGCATCTCGCGGAGAAGGCCGGGCGCTTCATGCCGACCGATCGGACCGGTCGGAAAGAAACCCTGGAATGGCTGTTCTGGCAGGTGGGCAATCTCGGGCCGATGGCCGGTCAGCTCAGTCATTTTGTCAATTACGCTCAAGGCGAGCATTCCTATTCGCGCCAACGCTATGCCAACGAATACAACCGCTGCCTTGGGGTACTGGAGCGGCGGCTGCACGGCCGCGACTACATCCTGGGCGAATACTCCATCGCCGATATGGCGTCTTTCCCCTGGGTGCTGATCTCGAAGCCGCTGGGCCAGCCGCTGGATGAATTTCCCAACGTCGCCCGCTGGCGGGAGGCGATCAAGCAACGGCCTGCGGTGCAACGCGGCATCGACCTTGGCAAGGAGTTGCGCCGCAGCGCGCCGCCCTCGGACGAAGAACGCCAGATCCTGTTCAATCAGACCGCGCGGAGCGCCCGGCCAGCTTAGCCTTCGTTGCCGAGGAGGTTGTCCCACCTTCGATCCGCGATTGTGCTTGCGAGGGGGCCGCCGGCCTCAAGCCCGAGCCGCCTTCGGCGGTCGCTACGGGACCCCATCGCGCTCGCGCGATGGGAACCCGTGCGGGGCTTGACCCCGGCCACCCCCTCAAAGCAACTGCTTGAGATCGAAGTATGGGAGGGGTGTGTTTGCCGCCCCGGTCGATCTGCGGCAGAACGCTACGCAAACAGGGAGGGGAGCATGCGGACCATCATATCTGTCGCCCTGGCCGTGTGCGTCGCGGCAGGCAGCGCGACTGCGGCATTCGCGCAAACCGTGAAGTTGGGGTTTGTCGATACGTATTCCGGTCCGTTTGCCGCGGTTGGCGAGCTGCTGGATCGCGGCGTCCGCCTGTACGTGAAGCAGCACGAGAAGGACCTGCCGCCCGGGGTGAAGCTGGAGATCATCCGCCGCGACGATACCGGCCCCAACCCGGAGGTCGCCAAACGTGTTGCGCAGGAACTGATCACCCGCGACCGCGTGCAACTGCTGGCGGGCACGATCTATACGCCGAACGCGCTGGCGATCGCGCCGCTGGCGACCGAAGCCAAGGTGCCGTTCGTGGTCATGAACGCCGGCACGGCGATGATTACCACGAAGTCGCCGTATATTGCGCGGGTGTCGTTCACCATGTGGCAGTCGAGCTATCCACTCGGGGCCTGGGCGGTGAAGAACGGTCTCAAGAAGGTCTTCATTGCCGTCACCGACTATGGGCCGGGCATCGACGCCGAGGCCGCATTCAGCAAGGGGTTCACTGATGCCGGCGGGCAGATCGTCGGCTCCGTGCACATGCCGCTGCAGAACCCCGACTACGTGCCGTTTATGCAGCGCGCGAAGGACAGCAACCCGGACGCGGTGTTCGTGTTCGTGCCTGGCGGAAAGGACTCCACCGCGCTCATGAAAAGCTTCGGCGATCTTGGCCTGAAGGCGGCCGGGATCAGGATGATCGGGCCGGGCGACATCTCCACCGATGAGGAACTGGCGAACATGGGTGATGTGGCGCTGGGCGTGGTGACAGCGTTCCATTACTCGGCAGCGGCGAACCGGGCGCAGAACCAAGAGTTCGTCAAGGCCTACAAGGCGGAATACGGCGCCGATCAGGAGCCGGCCTTCGAGGTCGTCGGCGGCTATGACGGCATGGCCGCGATCTTTCACGTCATCATCGAGCAAAAGGGGAAGATCGATCCGGACCGGACGATGGCGCTGCTGAAGGGCTGGAAAGACGCCGACAGTCCACGCGGCCCGATCATGATCGACCCTGATACGCGCGACATCGTGCAGAACGAGTACCTGCGGCGGATCGAAAAGGTGAACGGGCGGTTGGCGAACGTCGAGTTCGAGACCATTCCGATGGTGAAGGACCCGTGGAAGGAGATCAACAGACAGAAGTGAGGTAGGCAGCCCGCTCCTCACGATGACGCCGGCCCCTCCCCCAACCCCCTCCCGCGAGGGGAGGGGGGATGGTTGTGGTTTCATTGGTTTTTGCATGGAAGCGCTGACGTCCATTCTGTTCCACGGCCTTGCCTACGCGATGGTGCTGTACATCGTCTCTGTGGGGCTGTCGGTCACCATGGGCCTGATGGGGTTCGTCAACCTGGCGCATGGCGTGTTCGCCATGGCGGGTGGCTACATCACCGTGACGCTGATGAACAGTTACAGCGTTCCATTTGGGCTGGCGCTGCTGGCGGCTTTCGTCGCGATGGCGTTGATCAGCGTGGTGCTCGAGCGCGCATTGTATGCCCGGCTGTACAGCGCGAGCGAGCTGGATCAGGTGCTGTTCACCATCGGGCTGATCTTCATGTCGGTCGCGATCGTTCGCTACCTGTGGGGACCGTTGCCGCAGCCGGTGCATCTTCCTGCGATGCTGAACGGACAACTCGATCTAGGCTTCCGCAGTTTCCCGATGTACCGCGCCTTCCTGATTGTAGTAGGCTTCGTGCTGATCGCGCTGCTGTGGCTGGGCGTCGAACGCACCAGCTTCGGGGCGCAGTTGCGCGCAGCGGTCGATAACCGGCGAATGGCGGAGTTGATCGGCATCGACACGCGCCGGCTGTTCTCCCTGGCCTTCGCGCTTGGCTCGGGACTGGCGGCGCTGGGCGGCGGACTTGGCGCGGACGTCCTGGCGATCTATCCCGGCTACGCCACCGAGTATCTCGTCTACTTCCTGATGGTCGTCGCGATCGGCGGGCTGGGCTCGCTGCGCGGCCCGTTCATCGCCGCACTGCTGCTGGGCATCGGCGACACCGCCTGCAAGTACCTGGTGCCGCAACTCGGCGCATTCTTCGTGTTCGTCGCCATGATCGTGCTGTTGCTGTGGCGGCCCGCCGGCCTGTTCGGTCGCGCCTGAGTGTCGCCGGTTGACACGCTGATCCATCGTCATCGCCTACGGTGGATCGAGCTGCTGCCTTGGGTCATTGCGGCCGGCGCCTATTTCGGTTTCGGCGACTATCTGCCACTGGGCAGCCAGATCCTGATCATGATCCTGTTCGCGCTCTCGCTGGATCTGGTCCTGGGCTATGCCGGGATCATTACCCTCGGCCACTCGGCGTTCTTCGGTGTCGGCGCCTACGCTGCCGGGATCTATGCCGCACACATCAGCGGCGAGCCATTATCCGGATTGCTGATCGGCGCCGTCGCGGCGGCGGCGGTCGGCTCTTTGTCCGGGCTGGTGATCTTGCGCACCCAGGGGCTGGCGCTGCTGATGCTGACGCTCGCCGTCACCGCGATGCTTGCCGAAGCCGCCAACAAGGCGAGCTTCATCACCGGCGGTGCCGATGGCCTGCAAGGGGTCGAGATCGATCCACTCCTCGGCGTGTTCCGGTTCGATCTGTTCGGCCGCACGGCCTATCTGTATTGCCTCGCGGTGCTCTTCGTGGCGTGGCTGTTCGCGCGGCGCCTGGTGCATTCGTCATTCGGGCAGTCGTTGATCGGCATCCGTGAGAACACCGCGCGCATGCACGCAATCGGCTCACCAGTGCGACGGCGATTGTTGACCATCTACACGATATCCGCCGCACTGGCCGGGATCGCGGGTGCGTTGCTGGCGCAGACCACGCAGTTCGTTGGCCTGACCGTACTCGGGTTTCAGCGATCCGGCGAGGTCGTCATCATGCTGGTGTTCGGCGGCGTCGGCCGTCTGTATGGCGCATTCGTCGGCGCGACATTGTACATGATCGCGCAGGACCAGTTGGCGAAGATGGATCCGGAGTTCTGGTATTTCTGGATCGGTCTGCTGCTGGTGCTGCTGGTCATGTTCGCGCGCGGCGGCGTGCTGGGTTTGCTTGATCGGCTGGTGCGGCGATGACGCCGGCCTTGCAGACGATCGGTCTACACAAACGCTTTGGCGCACTTGCGGTGGCGAACGACATCGACTTTCGGCTCGAGCCCGGTGCCCGTCACGCGTTGATCGGACCGAACGGCGCTGGCAAGACCACGTTCATCGACTTGATCACGGGCCGGCTCACGCCATCCGCAGGCCGCGTGCTTCTGGGTGATCACGACGTGACCATGCTGTCGCAAGCGGAGAGAGTACGCCGTGGCCTGGGGCGAACGTTCCAGATCAATACGCTGTTCCGCGGCCTCTCGGTGCTGGAGAATGTCTCCCTGGCGATTGCCGAACGCGCAGGCGCCGGCGGCGAGATGCTCCGCGGCGCCAGCTTGCGTCGCGGCGTGCTCGAACAGGCGTATGCGCTGCTTGAGCGTCTGAGGATCGCAGCGGACGCGCTGATCCGGGTGCAGGAGCTGCCTTACGGCAAGCAGCGTCTGGTGGAGATCGCCATTGCGTTGGCGCTGGCGCCCACTGTCCTGCTGCTCGATGAACCTGCCGCGGGCGTGCCGTCGGCGGAAAGCGCCACCATTATCGAGATGGTGGAGCAGCTTCCGCAGGAGATCGCGGTGCTGATCATCGAACATGACATGGAGCTGGTGTTCCGCTTTGCCCGCCGTATCACGGTACTAGTGCAGGGTCGCATTCTGGTTGAAGGCACGCCGGCGGAAATCGCTGCGGATGCGCGGGTGCGCGAGGTGTATCTTGGCGAGCGTCGGCATGACTGACTGCCTCGCATTGCACGAAGTATCGGCCGGGTACAACGAGACGATGGTGCTCGAGCGGGTATCGATCAGTTTGCGCGAAGGCGGCACGCTCGCCGTGCTCGGCCGCAACGGGGTGGGCAAGTCGACGCTGCTGGCAACGGTGCTTGGCCATACGGCGCTGCATGCCGGGCAGATTGTCTTTCGCGGTCGGCCAATCGATCGGCTGCGCCCGTTTCAGCGGGCGCGACTTGGCATCGGCTACGTGCCGCAGGAGCGTGAAATCTTCCCCTCGCTCACCGTGCAGGAGAACCTGCTCGTCGCGGCTCGTTCGGGCAGTCGCTGGACGCGCGAACGCATCTACGCGCTATTCCCAGCGCTCGCCGAGCGCCGGCGCAATCTGGGCAACCAGCTCTCCGGTGGCGAACAGCAGATGCTGGCGATCGGTCGCGCGTTGATGGGCGATCCGTCGTTGCTGCTGCTCGATGAACCTTTGGAGGGGTTGGCACCGGTCATTGTCGATGCATTACTCGCTGCGCTGCATCGGTTGCGCGAAGACGAGGGCCTAGCGATGCTGCTGGTCGAACAACATGCGCGGCTCGCACTGGAGTTCGCGCCACAGGCTGCGGTGCTGAACCGCGGCAGGGTGGTGTACCAGGGTCCAAGCCACGCATTGCTGGCCGACCAGCGGCGGCTTGCGGAGCTGGTCGGAGTGGGTGATCAGTCCATCAGTGCCTGATAGGTCAGCACGCGCAATTCGCGCCGGATCGGATAGGTCGACGACGGCATGAGCTGGGTCAGCATGATAACCGCCATATCCTCGATCGGGTCGATCCAGAACGCCGTACTCGCTGCACCACCCCAGGCATATTCGCCAGGTGTTCCCAGGATTTGCGCCCGCGCCGGATCGAGCATCACCGAGAAGCCCAGTCCGAAGCCGACGCCTTCGTACGACGATTCGGAGAAGCGCGGCTGGCCCATCGCGGCCATGTCACCGCGCAGATGATTGCTGGTCATCAGCTCGACTGTCTTGCGGCCGAGCAGCCGTACACCGTCAAGCTCGCCCTTGTTCAGCATCATCTGGCAGAACTGCATGTAATCAGTCGCGGTGGAGAGCAGGCCGCCGCCGCCGGAACAGATCTTGCGCGGCGCGCCGAAGATGCTCTTCTGCGGGTCGTCGATCAGCATCAGGCGGCCATCGGCGGCACAGCTATAGTTCGCCGCGAAACGGGCGAGCTTGTCGGCCGGAACATGGAAGTCCGTGTCCACCATGCGCAGCGGGCCGGTCACGCGCTCGCGCAGGAACTGATCGAACGGCTTGCCCGAGATGACCGCGACCAGATGGCCCAGCACGTCGGTCGAGATGCTGTAGTTCCATTCCGCGCCGGGTTGGGCGATCAGCGGAATGTCTGCCGCGATCTCCACCACCTCGCCCAGGCTCTTGTCCGAGGTCTGGAAATCCACACCGCGTTCGCGGTACTGCGCATCGACCGGCGTCGCCTCCATGAAGCCATAGGTGAGACCCGAGGTGTGCGTCAGCAGATCGCGGAAGGTGATGTCGCGTTCCGCCGGAACGGTCTCCAGCTTGCCACGCATACCACCCACATAGACACGCATGTCCTTGAAGCAGGGCAGGAAACGGCTGATCGGATCGTCGAGCTGAAACCGCCCCTCCTCGTACAGCATCATGATCGCGGTCGAGGTCAGCGGCTTGGTCATCGAGTAGAAACGGAAGATGGTATCCGGCGCCAGGCGCGTCTCGCGCTGGATGTCGGCCATACCGCAGACATTGAAGTGAACCAGCTTGCCGTGCCGCGCAACCATGGTGATCAAGCCCGGCAGCTTCCGCTGATCCACCCAGTGCTGCGCCCAGGCGTTCACCCGGGCCAGGCGTTCGGAGGACAGGCCCACATCTTCCGGCTTCGTCACCATCGCTCTCACCTCTTGCTCATGCCGGCGCGATGCGCCGCGCACTGTGGTATCAGCAGGGCCACAGCAATACAGGCGTGGAGCAGGTTCCACAACGCGGCGTTGGCGAACGCGCGCTGTACGATCCGGTGACGTCGAAGCCACTGCTACGCCGGTGCGGCCAAAAGCTATGGACTGCCGCGACTATTTCGCGGAGATCCGGAACTCGCGGACTTGGCGTATCATCGACGCGCAAACGCGCAGCAGGGGAAAGGGAGGAAGGCGATGGCTCGTCTCGATGGCAAAGTGATCCTGATCAGTGGCGGTGCACGCGGCCAGGGCGCGGCGGAGGCACGGCTGTGCGTTGCCGAGGGCGCACGTGTCGTACTTGGCGATGTGCTGGAATCGGAAGGACGCCGGCTCGCAACCGAACTCGGCGGCGCGGCGATCTTCCTGCCCCAGGACGTGACGCAGGAGAGCGACTGGCGGAAAGCGATCGACGCCGCCCAAGCGGCGTTCGGCGGCCTGCATGGGCTGGTCAACAACGCCGGCATCTACCAGCCAAGCACACTGATGGAGACCGACACCGAACTGTTCGAGCGCCACATGCGGGTGAACCAACTCGGCTGCTTCCTCGGCATGAAATGCGTGGTGCCGCTGATGGAACGTTCTGGCGGAGGTTCCATCGTCAACATCTCGTCGGTGGCCGGACTGCGCGGCTCCCCCGGCGCCATCGCCTACAGTGCGACGAAATGGGCCCTGCGGGGCATGACCAAGGCGGCGGCGGTGGACCTAGCACCACGCAGGATCAGGGCGAATTCGGTGCATCCCGGTCCGATCGACACAGAGATGCTGAAGGTGCGAACGCCGGAACAGAACCGGGCGCGGCTGGAGCAGGTACCAATGAAGCGCATGGGTACGGCCGAGGAGGTCGCGCGCCTGGTGCTGTTCCTGCTGTCCGACGAGAGCGGCTACATCACGGGGGCCGAGGTCGCGATCGACGGCGGCGCGACACTGTGAGAATGGGCAGCGTGCAGCGTCTAACGGGTCGTTGGCAACCCGGCGTCTAGCTCCTGCTCTTGCACCACCCCAAGCCTTTCGCGCATGTTGCCACGCGGTGGACTGGGATCCTGGCTGCATATTCTGGTGAGCGCCCCTCCCTTCCCTGGGCGTTGATAGTGAAGGATCGATTTGATGCGCCTTGCGGTGCTGAAGGAACGCCGTGCGTTCGAGACGCGCGTCGCGGCAACGCCGGAAACCGTCAAGCGCCTGATCGGTCTCGGTCTGACGGTGGTGATTGAGACAGGAGCGGGGGCGCAGGCGGCGGTTCCCGACACTGATTACGCCGCCGCCGGCGCCGAAATTGGGGCCGACGATGCCACTGCTCTTGCCGGGGCGGGCATTGTCTTTGCTGTGCAGATGCCGCTGGCCGAACAACTCACGCGGATTCCGCGCGGTGCGCTCCTGATCTGCATTGCCAACGCGTTCGCAGACCCTTCGGTGGTGACGACCCTGGCAGAGGTCGGGATCGACTGCGTCGCGATGGAGCTGCTGCCTCGGATCACCCGGGCGCAGGCGATGGACGTGCTGTCGAGCCAGGCGAACCTCGCCGGCTATCGCGCGGTCATCGAGGCGGCCGGCGCCTTCCAGCGTGGCTTTCCGATGATGATGACGGCGGCTGGCACGGTCCCACCCGCGCGGGTGTTCGTCATTGGTGCCGGTGTGGCCGGGTTGCAGGCGATCGCGACCGCCCGGCGTCTCGGCGGCATTGTCTCGGCTACCGATGTGCGTCCGGCGGCCAAGGAGGAGATCAAGTCCCTCGGTGCCAGCTTCGTCGGTGTGGAAGACGAGGAGACCGCCAGTCAGACCGGGGCGTATGCCCGAGAGATGACCGAGGCGTTCCGCCAGAAGCAGGCGGAACTGATGGCCAGCACCATTGCCAAAAATGACCTGGTGATCTGCACGGCCCTGGTCATGGGCCGGCGTGCGCCGATTATCGTGACCGAACCCATGGTTCAGTCCATGCGCCCCGGCAGCGTGATCGTTGATCTCGCCGCGGATGCTGGCGGCAACTGCGCCGCGACAGTGCCGGGAGAACGGATCACGACGCCGAACGGGGTCACGATTCTTGGCTACCACAACTGGCCGGGCCGCATTCCGGTCGCGGCTTCCTCGCTCTATGCGCGCAACCTGCTTACCTTCCTGACTACGTTCTGGGACAAGGACGCCAACGCGCCGAAGCTGCCCGAGACCGACGATATCGTGAAGGGCGTGCTGCTGACGCGTGGCGGGGCGATCGTGCATTCACAGTTTCTGCCAGCGCAGGCGGCGTAGCTCGCTGTTTATTTCGCGTGAGTCAGACCTCCGGCGGGCCCGCCTCCGGTCATCACGCTCTGAGCCGGGAGACGGAACGATGGACCCGAACCAACTGGCCGACGAAGCCGACCGGCTGGCGCAGCGCGCCAACGAGCTCGCCGCCCATGCCCACGGCTTGCTTGCCGGAACGACCGGGGCCGTCACCGAGGTCGAGCCGATCGTCTTCCTGCTGGCGATCTTCCTGATGGCCTGCTTCGTCGGCTATTACGTGGTGTGGAACGTCACGCCGGCGCTGCACTCGCCGCTGATGTCGGTGACCAACGCGATCTCGTCGGTCATCGTGGTCGGCGCCATGCTGGCGACCGGGCTCGGCACCAGCGGCTGGGCCATGGCCTTCGGCTTCATCGCCGTCACCCTGGCGAGTGTCAATATTTTCGGCGGCTTCATGGTCACGCAACGGATGCTGTCGATGTTCAGGCGGC
Source organism: uncultured Alphaproteobacteria bacterium (assembly GCA_963758595.1). Taxonomy (GTDB): domain Bacteria; phylum Pseudomonadota; class Alphaproteobacteria; order Acetobacterales; family Acetobacteraceae; genus JAMXLO01. Next base: position 348,682 of record CAVWWB010000008.1, on the reverse strand, counting down.
GGCAATAGGGGGCGCCGCCGATGTCCGCCAGCCTGACCGCGCTAGCCTATCTGGTCGCCGCCGTCCTGTTCATTCTGGCGCTGCGTGGCCTGTCTTCGCCCGTCACGTCGCGCCAGGGCAACCGCTTCGGCATGATCGGCATGGCGGTGGCGGTAATCGCCACCTTGGCCCACCACGGCATTGGCGGACTGGGCTATGGGCTGATCTTCCTGGGCATCATCATCGGGGGTGTGATCGGCACTTTCGTCGCGCTCCGCATCCAGATGACGGCGCTGCCCCAGCTGGTCGCGGCATTCCACTCGCTGGTGGGCCTCGCCGCCGTGTTCGTCGCCGCCGCGGCCTTGAACGCGCCGGAGGCGTTCGGCATCGGCACCATCGGCAATATCCACACACAGAGCCTGGTCGAGATGTCGATTGGGCTGGCGATCGGTGCCATTACGTTTTCCGGATCGCTGATCGCGTTTGCGAAGCTGCAGGCGTTGATGAGTGGCGCGCCGATCGCGTTTCCCGGCCAGCACAAGCTCAATCTCGGGCTGGGTGTGCTGCTGATCGTGCTGATTGCGGCATTTGTCGGCACCGGCAGCCAGGTCATCTTCTGGCTGATCGCGCTGCTGGCGCTCACGCTGGGCTTCCTGATCATCATTCCGATCGGCGGCGCCGACATGCCGGTGGTCGTGTCGATGCTGAACAGCTATTCGGGCTGGGCGGCGGCGGGGATCGGCTTCACCATCCAGAATCTGGCGCTGATCATCACCGGTTCGCTGGTGGGCGCGTCGGGCGCGATCCTGTCCTATATCATGTGCAAGGGCATGAACCGCAGCATCGTCAACGTGCTGTTGGGCGGGTTCGGCGGTGAAGGCGTGACCGCGGTCGCTGGCGCTGCGGCAGTGGACCGCACGGTGAAGAGTGGCAATGCCGAGGATGCAGCCTTCATCATGAAGAACGCTTCCAAGGTGATCGTGGTCCCGGGCTACGGGATGGCGGTGGCACAGGCGCAGCACGCGTTGCGCGAGATGGCCGACACGCTGAAGAAGGAAGGCGTGGAGGTGAAATACGCCATCCATCCGGTTGCGGGCCGCATGCCCGGGCACATGAACGTGCTGCTGGCCGAGGCCAATGTGCCGTACGACGAGGTGTTCGAGCTGGAGGAGATCAACAACGAGTTCTCCACCGCCGATGTTGCCTACGTGATCGGCGCGAATGATGTGACCAATCCGGCGGCAAAGACCGACCCGGCCTCGCCGATCTACGGCATGCCGATCCTGGATGTGGAGAAGGCGGGAACAGTGCTGTTCGTGAAGCGCTCGATGGCCTCCGGGTATGCGGGGGTGGACAACGAGCTTTTCTTCCGCCCGAACACCATGATGCTGTTCGGTGATGCGAAGAAGATGACCGAGGAGATCGTGCAGGCGTTGAATCACTGACACGCTGGGTCACTGGCCCTGGGTCACTGACTTATCACACGTCCTGGAGGGCGGGCATGAACGAGCAATCAGGCGTGAAGGAACAGGTGCTGCTGCGGCACGATGCTGACGGCGTGGCCTGGCTGACATTGAACCGCCCTGGTGCGCGCAACGCCCTGTCGTTGGGGTTGATGCGGGCGCTGGTTGATGAACTCGCAACGATCGAACGCGATCCGGCAGTCAAGGTGGTGGTGATCGGCGGTGCCGGGCCGGCGTTCTGCGCCGGCCACGACTTGCGCGAGCTGCGCGCCAACCCGGAGCGGGCGGCTTACGAGGCGACCTTCGCACTGTGTTCGCATCTGATGACGGGCATCGTGCGCTTGTCCAAGCCGGTGATCGCACGGGTCCACGGCATCGCGACCGCGGCCGGGTGTCAGCTGGTGGCGAGCTGTGACCTGGCAGTCGCCGCGAACACCGCCCATTTTGCCACACCGGGGGTGAACATCGGCCTGTTCTGCTCGACCCCGATGGTCGCCCTGTCGCGCGCCGTGGGGCGCAAGGCGGCGATGGAGATGCTGTTGACCGGCGAACTGATCGACGCGCAACGGGCATTCGCTCTCGGCCTGGTCAACCGGGTCGTGACGGATTCCAGACTGGATGCACTGGATGCGGAGGTGGCGGCCTTGGCCGGACAGATCGTGGCAAAAAGCCCGCTGACCTTGGCGATCGGCAAGGAGGCGTTCTATCGGCAGGCGGAGATGGGCCTGGATGACGCCTATGCCTTTGCCTCGGAGGTCATGACCCGCAACATGCTGGCGCGGGACGCAGCCGAGGGGATCGACGCCTTCCTTGGCAAGCGTCAGCCGGTCTGGACAGGCACTTGATTTCACCTGTCGCTGACCACTGATCTTGCTGTCCGATGAGAGACCCGTACGAAGTTCTTGGCGTCCAGAAGACCGACAGCGATGCGGCGATCCGCTCGGCGTACCGCAAGCTGGCGAAGCGGTACCATCCGGACGTCAATCCGGGCAAGCCGGAAGCAGTGGAGCGGTTCAAGGAGATCAGCGCCGCCTACGATCTGTTGGGCGACAAGGAAAAGCGGGCCCGCTTCGACCGCGGCGAGATCGATGCCGCGGGCAACGAGGTCCCGCCGCAGCGGCCGTTTTATCACGACTTCGGGGATACCGCCGGCCGGGAGAGGTACCGGGCGGATGCGGGTTTCGATCCCGAGGACCTTGAGAGCATTTTCGGGCAGGCGTTCGGTGGACGGGCCGGCGCCCGGGGTGGCCGTCGGTTCTCGATGCGCGGGCAGGATGCCCGGTACGAGCTGACGCTCGACTTTCTCGATGCGGTCAATGGCGCCAGCCGGCGCATCACGCTGCCGGACGGACGCACGCTCGATGTGCGCATTCCGGCCGGGGTTCGCGACGGGCAGGTGATCCGGTTGCGGGGACAAGGCATCCCAGGGATCGGCGACGGCGCCCCTGGTGATGCACTGGTCGAAATTGTGGTCGCCCCGCACCCTCTGTTCCGCCGCGAGGGCGATGACATCATCGTCGACCTGCCGGTGACGTTACAGGAAGCGGTATTGGGAACGACCCTGGAAGTGCCGACGATCAAGGGACCCGTCCGCCTGACCATTCCGCCAAATTCAGGGACCGGCACCAGGCTGCGACTGCGCGGCCGAGGGGTCGAGGGAAAGGGTCACCAGTTCGTCGAGCTGCACCCCGTGCTGCCGCCCGCCGACGAACCGGAGCTGGCCGAGTTCCTGCGGTCCTGGAAACCGCGCCATCCGATCAACCCGCGCGCCGGGATGGATGACCAATGATGAATGTCCTCGCGGTCACTGCGCTGTTTCCCGACCTGACCGAGGTCGAGCTGATCACCTGGGTCGAACGCGGGTGGGTTTTGCCTGACACCGGCGAAGGCGGGCTGATATTCGGCGAAATCGACGTTGCCCGGGTCCGGCTGATTTGTGATTTGCGGCGCGGCATGGATATCGCGGAGGACGCGGTGCCGCTTGTGCTGTCGCTGCTCGACCAGGTCTACGAGCTACGCACTCGTCTCAAGGCGGTTATGCGGGCCGTCGAGGCTCAGCCACGCGACGTGCAGCTCGCCGTGCTGGCCGCCATTGAGGGGAGTGCCGGTTAGGAGCACCGTCGGGAGCGCAGCGACGAAGTTGTGGTGCCGCCGGCTCTGGGACTGCTTCCCCTCGCGAGCGCTAGGCTCGTAATGACACGTTCACTCTGTAGGTCAGATCATACTCCGGGCACGTTGCCGGACTGCGGCGCGGGCTCGATCATCTGCGGGCCGCCGCGCTCGATCGCGAACAGCGCCAAGGCTCGGCGCACTTGGCCGTCGGACAGCAGACCAAACCAACCATCGGCGCCCACGAAACCGGACGGCTGCGTCAGTGCCCCGACCGAGAAGCCTTGCCCACCCAGCACCCGCGCGATCGACGCTGCGTCATACGCCAGGTCGGCGACAGCTGGCGGTGGGGTGCCATACTTGCCCGCGTAGGCCTGCTCAAAGGTGCTGCGGGCAGCCGGGTCGGGGGCGGCGTACCAGGCGCCGGGAAACTGGCCAGATCCGCTTGAGGGCGAAGCCCATAGCGCCGGTCCCAGGGTCTGCACCTGCGAACGGTCGACATCGTAGTAGGGCAGCACCGCGGCAATCTCGCCCAAGGCCTCGGCGCCGGTGTCAGCCAACAGCAGCGCGTCGAAACTTGGTGGGGGGATCGAGGATTTGGCCAGCTCCTGCGCCTGATGCCGGCCCTCCGGTGTGCCAAGAGCCCTGGCCTGGCGGATCTGGGCGTCGATCGGCCCTCGCCGGTTCGCATAATCCGAAAGGTCGCGCGCGGCCGCGTTGATCCCGGCCATACCGCGTGCGTAAAAGCGCAGGTTCGGCGGCGGCAGGTTATTGCTGGCGCTGGCCTGGGTCAGCGCCTGCCCCATGGCGTGGCCGAAATCAGTATCCGGCAGCAGCCCGGCGTATTGCGATTTGCCCTGCGCCTGCGCTGCGGCGACTAGGCGACGGACCTGTTGGCCCGGGGTGATGCCCAGCGTCCATACACCTGGCTGCGCCTGCGCGGGATCGTTGGTGAAGGCCAGCATCGCGACATTGGCAGAGCGCGCGATCGGTGCGACGGCGGCAGTTTCCGCCGAGGTCAGTGGCCCGAGGATCAGCCCGGCGCGCTCGGCGATCGCCTGCTGGGCGGCTGCGGCAGCACCTTGCGGCGTGCCACCGGTGTCCTTCGCGTCCAGGGCTGGCGCGCCCGGCCCCTCCAGCGCGAGCTGCGCCGCGCGTAGCATGGCCTGGCCCATATCGGCGCGCGCGCCCGATAGCGGCAGCAGGATCGCGATCCGCTGGCCGCCGGCGCCCCCTGGCCCTGCACCACCGAGCGGAAGCGGCCCCGCGCCATAGCCGTAGCCCGGCGGACCATACCCATATCCGCCGCCGCACGCTGCGAGTGATACTGTGCCGAGAAGGAGCACGAATGCCCGACGAAGCATACGCCGCATCTCCTGAACCATCCGCCCTGGCAGATGGACTTGTGCTGGTTTCCACACCGATCGGCAACCTCGACGATTTGTCGGCTCGCGCGAAAGCAGTCTTGCTGGCAGCCGACCTGATCCTGTGCGAGGACACCCGCCACTCCGGCAGGCTGCTGGCCGCGATCGGCGCCAAGGCAAAGCTGCAGCCCCTGCACGAGCACAATGAGGATGCCGCGCTTCCGGCAGTGCTGGAGCAGTTGCGCCAGGGACGGCGCGTCGCGTTGATCTCCGATGCCGGTGTGCCGCTGGTTTCTGACCCGGGTTATCGGCTGGTACGTGCGGCCTTGGCGGAGGGACTGGCGGTCACAGCAGTGCCCGGCGCGAATGCCGCGGTGACCGCCCTGATACTCTCGGGACTGCCGCCGTTGCCGTTCCTGGTTCTGGGGTTCCCGCCGCCGCGCCAGGCCGCTCGCCGCGCTGCGTTCGGTCAGCTGCGTGCCGCCGAGAGGGCCGGTCTGTCGGCAACGCTGGTGCGGGACGAGGCACCACACCGGTTGGCCGACACGCTGGCCGACATGGAGCAGGCATTCGGTGCCCGCCCCGCCGCGGTGGCACGCGAACTGACCAAGCGCTTCGAGGAGGTGCGCCGGGACCGGCTTCCCGAGCTGGCGGCGCATTATCGCGACCATGCCGCCCGCGGCGAAGTCACCGTCGTCGTCGGTCCACCGGAACAGGACGATCCAGAGGATCTGGACGGGCGCCTGCGCGACGCGCTCGCCGCAAACTCTCTTAAGGACGCCGCGGCACTGGTAGCCGCCGCGACCGGTCTACCGCGCAAATTGGTCTATGCCCGCGCGCTCGCACTGGCTGCGGCAAAAACCTGAGACGTTTGGCGTAGGGACCGCGAGAGATTGCGACCGGCGACCGATTGACCGGCGCGGCTTCATCAATAGGCTTCCCACCTTAAGTCGCCGGGCCGCTCCGGCCGCAGCCGGAGCACCACGCCATGCCGCTATGGATCCCCATCACTGTCTCCGCCGCACTGTTCCAGTGCTGGCGGACCGCGATGCAGCAGAAGCTGCGTCACCTGCTGTCGGTGAATGGGGCTGGGTTCGTCCGGTTCCTGTATGGCGCACCGGCCGCCCTGGTGCTGTTCATCGGCTCGCTGATCGGCACGGGATTGCCGGTACCGCAGCCCTCCGCCGCTTTCTTCGTTTACTGCGTCGGGGGCGGGTTGCTGCAGATCCTTGCCACCAACCTGCTGATCCTGTCGTTTGGATATCGCAATTTCGCTGTTGGAACGGCCTATTCCAAGACCGAGACGGCGCAAAGCGCTATCGTTGCACTCATCGTGCTGCACGAGGTGTTGCGGCCGGTCGCCTGGGTCGGCATCTGCATCGGGCTTAGCGGCGTCATGACCCTGTCGCTCGCGGGACGCGGACTGCGTCCAATGGACCTCGCACGTGCGACGGTGCAGCCCGCGGCGCTCGCGGGTCTGGGGGCGGGGCTGCTGTTTGCCTTCACCACCGTCTTCATCAAGCTGGCCACCCAGGCACTTGTCGGCCCCAGCCTGTTCGTCCGAGCGCTGTTTGTGCTGGTGATCACCAACACGCTGCAGATCCTGATGCAGGGCGGCTACCTGGCCTGGCGGGAGCCACGCGAATTGCTGAAGGCCTTCAGCACCTGGCGGAGTTCGTCATGGGTCGGCACCTTGTCAGCCCTCGGCTCGGCCTGTTGGTTCACCGCCTTCGCGCTCGCCCCGGTCGCACTGGTGCGTTCGGTCGGACAGGTGGAGATCGTGTTCACCCTGCTGTTCAGCCGCTTTTATCTGAAGGAGCGGCTGAAGCCGCGCGACGTGGCGGGACTTGTGCTGGTGGTAGGCGGGGTGCTGCTGATAGTGCTGGCAGGCTGAGATCGGCCTGCTGGCGGGACCGCGTTTTGGCGTTGGAAAGAGGAGACGAACACGATGGCTTTTTACGAACTCCGGCAATACTTCGTGCGGCCGGGCAAAATGAACGAGTGGGTCAAGATCATGGAGGAAGAGATCATCCCCTTTCAGGTCTCGAAAGGCATGGTGATCTGCGGCAGTTTCCGGGGTGAAACGGACGAGTTCCTGCTACATCTGGTTGCGCCGGTTCAACAGCGAGGCGGAACGCGAGGCGCTGTACAAGGCGGTCTACGAAACCGACCACTGGAAGACTAAAATCGCGCCGCGCGTTCCCGAGTGCCTGGATCGCGAGAAGATGCACATTCAGCGCATCGTGCCTACACCTCGATCGACGATGCAGTAAGCGATATCGTGGCCGGCCACCACGGCCGGCCATGCAGCGCGCGCGCCTGTCCCCTGCCTGGGCGCGAGGCCGCTCGCGTTGACCCATCAGCACCGGACGCGTAAGCAAACGCAACGGCCTGGGGCCAGTCAGCCAGCCGACAGGATGGAGTGATCCGTTGCGGGACGTACGCGACGCGCTGTTCGTGGCGCGCAATTCCGACGACAGGCTGATCAGCCGGCCGCTCTCACCCCATTTGCAGGTCTATCGCTGGCCGCTCAGCATGGCGCTGTCGATTTCGCACCGGGTCACCGGGGTGGGCCTGGCACTCGGCACGCTGCTGATGACCTGGTGGTTGGTCGCTGCCGCCGTCTCGGACGACGCATTCGCTACCGTGCAGTGGTTCCTGTCCACGCCGATCGGCATCCTTTTGTTGCTGGGTTGGTCCGCGGCACTGTTCTTCCACTTCTTCACCGGGATCCGCCACCTGGCGTGGGACGCCGGCTATGGCTTCGACAAGCCGTGGTACGAACGCTCCGGCTGGGCGGCGATCATCGCGACGGTCATCGCCACCCTGATACTGTGGGTCGTCAGCTTCGCGGTGTGGTGAGGAAATCGTGGCCAGGACACCGCATCTCGACATCATGCGCTCGCCGCTCGCACGCGCGCGGGGGCTGGGGGCCGCCAAGGCGGGCGCGCACCACTGGTGGATGCTCCGCCTGACCTCCTTGGCCCTGGTGCCGCTGAGCCTGTGGTTCCTGTGCGCCATGGTCCGCCTGATCGGTGCGACGCGTGACGATGTCGTTTCCTGGATGGCTGGTCCGCTGCCGATCGTGTTGATGATCGCGTTGGTGATTGCCACCTTCCACCACATGCAGGCCGGCCTCCAGGTCGTCATCGAGGACTACGTGGATAGCGATTGGTTGCGCGTCGGGTCGATCCTGCTGGTGAAGGGGCTCGCGGTGCTGCTGGCGCTGGCCTGCATCGTCTCTGTGCTCCGGCTGGGCCTGTAGCCCGTGATCGTCCGAGGCGTAGACGTCAGAGGACGTGAATCACGGGCTGAAACAGAAGGAAACCCATGAACGCGATCACGCTACCCTCGTCGCGCGCCTACAACATTGTCGATCACACGTATGATGTGGTGGTGGTTGGCGCCGGCGGTTCCGGCTTACGCGCTACGTTCGGCATGGGTGCTGCGGGCCTGAAGACCGCCTGCATCAGCAAGGTGTTCCCGACCCGCAGCCACACCGTGGCGGCGCAGGGCGGAATTGGTGCCGCTCTCGGCAACATGGGCAAGGACGACTGGCGCTGGCACATGTACGACACCGTCAAGGGGTCGGATTGGCTGGGCGACCAGGACGCCATCGAATACATGTGCCGCGAGGCGATCCAGTGCGTCTACGAGCTGGAGCACTACGGCGTACCATTCAGCCGCACCGAGGACGGCAAAATCTACCAACGCCCGTTCGGCGGGCACATGACCAAGTATGGCGAGGGCCCGCCCGCGCTGCGCGCCTGCGCCGCCGCCGACCGCACCGGCCACGCCATCCTGCACACGCTCTATCAGCAGAGCCTCAAGCACGAGGTGGAGTTCTTCATCGAGTATTTCGCGCTCGACCTAATCATGGAGGACGGCGCCTGTCGCGGTGTCACCGCCTGGTGCCTGGAGGACGGCTCGATCCATCGCTTCCGCGCCCAGGCCGTGGTGCTGGCGACTGGCGGGTATGGACGCACCTATCTGTCCTGCACCTCCGCGCACACCTGCACCGGTGACGGCAACGGCATGGTGCTGCGCGCCGGCCTGCCCTGTCAGGACATGGAGTTCGTGCAGTTCCATCCGACCGGCATCTTCCCCGCCGGCTGCCTGATCACCGAGGGCGCGCGCGGCGAGGGCGGCTACCTGACGAACGCGGAGGGCGAGCGCTTCATGGAGCGCTACGCGCCGAGTGCCAAGGATCTGGCGTCACGCGACGTGGTGTCGCGGTCGATGACGATCGAGATCAACGAGGGGCGCGGCTGCGGTCCTGAGAAGGACTACATGCTGCTGCATCTCGAGCATCTCGGCGCCGACATCCTGCACGAACGGCTGCCTGGCATCTCCGAGACCGCGCGGGTGTTCGCCGGCGTGGACGTCACCAAGGAGCCGATTCCGGTGCTGCCGACGGTGCACTACAACATGGGCGGCATCCCGACCAATCACCGCACCGAAGTGCTGAACCCGACCCCGGGCGATCCGGACGCGGTGGTTCGGGGACTGATGGCGGTGGGAGAGTCGGCGTGTGTCTCAGTGCATGGCGCCAACAGGCTGGGCACCAACTCACTGCTCGACCTGGTGGTGTTCGGACGCGCCGCCGCGCACCATGCGGCTGAGACGATCCGGCCTGGCGCATCGCAGGCACCGCTGCCGCCACGCGCCGGCGAGCGCTCGCTGGACCGGTTCGATGCCGCGCGGCACGCCAAGGGCGACTCGCTGGTGGCGAGCCTGCGGCTGGAAATGCAGCGCACCATGCAGCGCCATGCCGCGGTGTTCCGCAACAGCACGACGCTGGCCGAAGGGGTGGCGAAGATGCAGGCGGTCTGGCAGGGCATGGCGGATATGTCGGTGTCGGATCGCAGCCTGATCTGGAACAGCGACCTGATGGAGGCGCTGGAACTGCAGAACCTGATGGGCAATGCGATGACCACCATGGTCGGCGCGGAGGCGCGGCATGAAAGCCGCGGTGCGCACGCGCATGATGACTACCCCGAGCGTGACGATGCCGAATGGATGAAGCATACTCTGGCCTGGTGCGACGAGAGCGGTGCCACGAGATCGGGGTATCGCCCGGTGAAGATGCAGACGCTGACCAACGAGGTGTCGGTCATTCCGCCGAAGCAGCGGGTCTATTAGGTGCTTTTTACCACGGAGGACGTGGGAGAGCCACGGAGGGCCACGAGGATTTTTTATACCACCAAGCGGCGCAGGCCGTCGGTCCGACGGGATGCATTGAAATTGAGGAGCAGGCCGATCTGGGATGTCAGCTCGAAAGCCAGACCGATAATGCGATCGGTGAGGGCCCGCTCGATGTGCATCACTCATCTCCGTGGTTCTCTGTGAGCCTCGCGCTTCCTCCGTGGTAAAACCTTCCTGAACGTAAACGCACCGACCTGGGATCACATGGCCACCTTCACCCTGCCCTCGAACAGCCGCATCACCCGCGGCAAGACGTGGAAAGCGCCTGCCGGCGCAAAACGCGTGCGCGAGTTCCGCATCTATCGTTGGAGTCCCGATGATGGGCAGAACCCTCGCACCGACACCTTCGAGGTGGATCTTGATACCTGCGGCCCGATGGTCCTGGACGCGCTGATCAAGATCAAGAACGAGATCGATCCGACGCTGACATTCCGCCGCTCCTGCCGCGAGGGCATCTGCGGCTCCTGCGCGATGAACATCGATGGCGGCAATACCCTCGCCTGCCTGAAGCCGATCGAGGAGGTGAAGGGTGCGGTGCGCGTTGCACCGTTGCCGCATATGCCGGTGGTGAAGGACCTGGTGCCCGACCTGTCGCAGGTCTATGCGCAGCTTCGCAGCATCGATCCTTGGCTGAAGACCGACAGCCCAGCACCGCCCGATGGCGAGCGGCGGCAAAGCCGGGAAGAGCGCGCGAAGCTGGATGGGCTGTGGGAGTGCATCCTGTGCTTCTGCTGTTCCACCGCGTGTCCAAGCTACTGGTGGAATGGCGACCGCTATCTTGGGCCGGCGGTACTGCTTCAGGCCTATCGCTGGATCGCCGATTCACGCGACGAGCGCACCGGCGAGCGGCTGGACGCGCTGGAGGATCCCTTCAAGCTGTACCGCTGCCATACGATCATGAACTGCACAGATACCTGCCCGAAGGGGCTGAACCCCGCCAAGGCGATCGGCGCGATCAAGCAGTTGATCGTCGAGCGGCAGGTGTAACCCCGGCATCAGACCACGCCAGCGCGGAAACGCAGAGGCTGGCAGTCCTGCGGCCCTTGCCGGGGCAGCATTGCCGCTCCGCGAGTGGATTGAAACCCGCCGGTTCTTGTCGCATATCGCCGGCCGGAAGGAGGTACGGCAATGAACGACGTGGTGGCGGAAAAGCACGAATTCGGTGCCGAGGTCGGGCGGCTGCTCGATCTGGTGGTGCATTCGCTCTATACCGAGCGCGAGATCTTCCTGCGCGAGCTGGTGGCCAATGCCGCCGATGCAATCGATCGGCGGCGTTTCGAGTTGCTGACCGACCCTGCGCTCGCCCCTCCACCCGAGGCCAAGATCCGTATCCTTCCCGACAAGGCCGCCCGTACCTTGCACATTGCGGATGATGGCATCGGCATGACGCGCCAGGAGCTGATCGACAATCTGGGCACCATCGCACGCTCCGGCACGCGGGCCTTCGGGGCCGCGCTGGCTTCGGCCAAGCCCGAGGAACGGCCCAGCCTGATCGGCCAGTTCGGCGTCGGTTTCTATTCCGCCTTCATGGTCGCCGACCGCGTCGAAGTGACGTCTCGCGAAGGCAGGCTCCGAAGAGGCGTTTACCTGGGCCTCTGAAGGCGCCGGCCAGTTTACCATCGTCCCCGCGACGCGGGAGACCGCGGGCACCGACATCGTGCTGCACATCAAGTCCGATGCCGACGAGTACCCGGATCCGGTCAGGCTCGAGGCGATCGTGCGCAAATGGGCCGATCATATCACCGCTGCCCATCACCATTGCGCGCGACGGCAAGGACCTGCCTGCCAACGAAGGCACAGCATTGTGGCGCAAGCCACGGGCCGAGATCACCGAGCAGTCCTACAACGAGTTCTATCGCCATCTCGGCCATCTGTTCGACACGCCGTGGGCGACGCTGCACTGGCGCGCCGAGGGGATGCTGGAATTCTTCGCGCTCTTGTTCATCCCTGGCATGAAGCCGTTCGAACCTTTCGAGGGTGACCGCGAGTTGCATGTGAAGTTGCACGTGCGCCGGATGTTCATCACCGACCATGCCGAGTTGCTGCCGCACTGGCTGCGTTTCGTGCAGGGTGTTGTGGACACAGAGGACCTGCCGCTGAACGTCTCGCGTGAGATGCTGCAGACCACACCGGTGCTGGGCCGCATCCGCAAGGCGCTGATCGGCCGCGTGCTGTCCGAACTGAAGAACCGTGCCAAGGACGCCGAGGACTACGGCAAGTTCTGGGAGAATTTCGGCGCCGTGTTGAAGGAGGGTGTGTGGGAAGACGCCGAGACACCGGGCGGACGTGGCACCGCTGCTGCGGTTCCGCTCCTCGACGCAGGAAGGCTGGACGTCGCTGTCCGAGTACCTGTCGCGCATGGCCGTCGGGCAGGACACGATCTGGTACCTGGCGGGCGACAACCTGGATGCGCTGAAGTCATCGCCGCAACTGGAGGGCTTCCGCGCGAAGAACATCGAGGTGTTGCTGCTGACCGACCCGATCGACGCCTTCTGGCCGGAGCGGCTCGATAGTTTCGAGGGAAAGCATCTCAAGAGCGTCACGCAGGCGGAGCCAGACGCGGGTACCGATCAACCCGACATCTCTCCCTTGCTGGCCGCACTGAAAGAGGCGCTGGGCAGCGACGTGTCGGATGTGCGGGCGACCGGTCGGCTGACTGATAGCGCGGTGGTCCTGGCCGCGGCCGACAAGGGACCGGACCTGCAGATGCAGCGTCTGTTGCGCCGCGCCGGACGGGCCATGCTGCCAACGCCGCCGGTGCTGGAGATCAATCCGAAGCACGCGCTGATAGCGGCCTTGGCAAACCGATCGTCAGACGCCGCGCTGATAGGTAGCGCAGCCGCCACGCTGCTCGACCTGGCTCGCGTGCAAGAGGGAGACCTGCCCCGTGATCCTGCCGGCTTCGCGCGCCAGGTAACATCGTTGCTGGGATCATCATTGGCGCAGAGCTGAACGGTCTCATTGTGGGCGGCACGCTGGCTCCGTCTGCTGCTGGAAAGACACTGTGGGAGAGGTCTCATGTTGGAGCAGACGCTCGACTGCCTGGTCGAATCCGCCGACGGTGCGAGGCCGCTTCATGCCGTGCGCCCCGCCGGGCTTGCAGCTTTCCTGGATGACGCGCCCGCTGCGCAGTCGCGCTTTCTCCGCCAGCTCAATTTTAGCGCGGCTGCGCAGGAGCTGTTGTTTTTGCCCGGCGAGGATGGCGTGGCCGGAGCTGTGCTGGGGCTCGGGGACGATCCGTCGCCGACCGCGTTTGGCGATCTGGCGTTCCGTTTGCCGGAGGGCACAACGTGGCAGTTGCAGGGCGGGCAGTATGATATCGCGACTGCAATTCTGGGCTTCTGTCTCGGGGCCTATCGCTATCGACAGTTCAAGGCTGTGAAGCGCGAAGCCGCGCGGCTTGTCGTGTGTGGGGATCAGCAGCGCAGTCGCACGGCGGCGTCTGCGACCTGGATGGTGCGCGACCTGATCAACACGCCGGCCAATCTGCTTGGACCGCGGGAATTGGCCGAGTTCACCGAGGCGCTTGGCAAGCGCCATGGCGCCGCCACTACTGTCATCTCCGGAGATACTCTTGAGCAGGATTATCCCGCTGTTGCTGCCGTCGGACGTGGCTCGGCGCGCCCTGCGCATGTCGCGATTTTCCGCTGGTCAGGTAACGGCGCCCATGCTGACGCCCCGTTGATCTCTCTGTGCGGCAAGGGCGTCTGCTTCGATACCGGCGGCTACGACATCAAGCCGTCGAGCGGCATGTTGCGCATGAAGAAGGACATGGGAGGTGCGGCGACCGTACTCGGCCTCGCCCGCATGATCATGGAGGCCGACCTGCCGGTTCGGCTTGCGGTGCGCATAGGTTGTGTTGAGAACTCGATTTCCGGCACCGCGATGCGACCTTCCGACGTGATCCGGACGCGGAAAGGTGTCGCGGTCGAGATTGGCAATACGGACGCAGAAGGCCGTCTGGTTCTGTGCGATCTGCTCGCCGAGGCATGCGACGAAGCCCCGAGGTTCCTGGTGGACTGCGCGACGCTGACCGGTGCGGCGCGTGTGGCACTCGGGCCCGATCTGCCGGCACTTTTCTGCAACGATGATGAGTGGGCCGCAGCACTGTTGCGATATGGGCAGGAGCAGCACGATCCGCTCTGGCGCCTACCGCTGTGGGCACCCTATGACCGCTGGTTGGACAGCCCCGTCGGCGATTTCAACAACGTAGCATCGCGACCTGTACGCAGGCGCGGTGGTTGCGGCGCTGTTCCTTAACAGATTTGTTCGGCCAGACGTCTCGTGGGCGCATCTTGATTTGTATGGCTGGAACGATCAGCCCTCGCCTGGCCGTCCGGAAGGGGGTGAAGCCTATGGTATGCGCGCCCTCTTCGCAGCCTTCACTCAGCGCCTGGAACGCGAAGTCAGCGCCGAATAACTTTTTCGCGAGCGGCGTTAGAGAAAGCATCGCTTCTGAAATGGATATCATTTACCATTGATTTTGCTTTGGCACTTTTTTGACCAGGTATCCCCGAGGAAGCAACTGGTCCTGCTCCGACCCTTGAAAAGGAACAATGATGGCCGCCAGCCCCTCCGCCGATCAGTTGGTCGGTATTCTATGCGACACCGTCGCCGCCCTGGTGCGACGTGATGGCCCCGATCTGTCGGCGCGCCAGTTGGGTGTGTTCCTGACGTGTTACCTACACGATGGCGGTCACACGGTGCGTGGTCTGGCGGCGGAACTCAACGTTTCGAAGCCGGCGATCACGCGCGCGCTGGACCGCCTGGGTGAGCTTGACCTTGCGCGGCGCAAAGTCGATCCGCTTGATCGTCGCAGTATTCTGGTGCAGCGCACGTTGAAGGGCGCGGCGTTTCTGCGCGACCTGCGCTCGATCATGGGGGAAGCGGCGAGCACTGCAAAGAAGGCGACCTCGCCAGGCCATGAGACTGCGAACCGGCGAACCGCGACCGCTTAGTCGGTCATTACGCTCTAGCCCCACCGGCTTACGCCTGCCGTCCGGGCGAGCGCGATGACCAGAGCAAGCCAGATCAGTTGTGGGACCAAGGTTAACAGCGGAATGAATGGCTTGGCCTCGGACGGGGACACGACAAAGAGCAGTGCACATCCGCCACCGAAAGCGGCGAAACCCCAATGGGCGAGCGTAACGGTCGTAGCAGAAACCCCAGCCCGCTGCGCGACCTGATATAGATGCCCGCGATGAGGCGAGGCCAGTCGTTCACCTGCAACCATTCTGCGCGCCAATGTGAACGCAACGTCGAACAGCACGCCGGACAACAGCATCGGCACGATCAGGAAGGATAGTTCGACATTGTCGAAGCGGCTCGTGACCACCGCCAGCACGGCCAGAATAAAACCGCAGAACTGGCTGCCGACATCGCCCATAAAGATGCGGGCATGCGGAAAATTGAAGGGCAGAAAGCCTGCCAGCCCGGCGATCAGCAGCAGTGAGGCGAAGTAGGCGAACCAGCCGCCATGAGCGGCAGCGATCCCAGCCAGAAAGGCTGCGGCTATCAGCGCAACGCCGGCCGCCAAGCCATCCAGCCCGTCGATGAAGTTCATGGCGTTCGTGGCAAACAGCAGCCACAGGATCGTCGCCGGCGGCGCCAGCCAGCCGATATAGAGCGGTCCGATATACGGCACGTGGTAATCAACCACGTAGAGACCACTCACGACCGCGACCGCCGCGGCCAGCACCTGCGCCGTCAGCTTTACCGTGAACTTCCAGTCGTAAAGGTCGTCCAGGAAGGCGACGATGGCGATCGCCACCGAAGCCTCGATGACGCCGACGAAATAAGGATCCGCCAAGCGGGCGAACTCGGCGTATCGATACAGCACGAGGATGCCGACCAGAAAGGCCGCTACCACGCCGACGCCGCCACACTTCGGGGTGGCGAGTGTGTGCGCCTTACGAGGGTCGGGGCGGTCCAGCACCTGGGCGGCAATCATCACCCGCACTACGGCGGCCGACAGCACTGCCAGCCCAGCCGCAAAGGCCAGATGGCGCAGCACGGCAGCAAAAGTCATTCGGGCTCCCCACGGCGGAGGAGCCCGATACAGCGAACCGCTGCCGCTGGCCAGACAGCAAAGTCAGCGGATAAAGCCCTCCAGTTCTTCCTTGGCCCAGGCAACGATCTGCTTTGGCGTTTGTCCAGACATCAGCCGGGCGACCATGCCTGGAAACATGTAACGGTTCCAGATCTGCACCGCGATATCCGGTGGCGCCGAGGAACCGGGGACGCAGTACTCAGCCTTGTGCCACGGCCGCACCGGGTAATTGTAGATCGTGCCTTTGGGCGGTTCGACCTCGCTCCAGATCTTCAGATCGGACATCGAATCGAACGGCGGGATGTCGTAGCCCACCACTGCAACTGAAAGCGTCTCCACCTGCTCGCGCTGGGAGAGCCATTCGATGATGTCCGCGGCCGCGCTCTTGTTCTTGGCGAATGACCATACGCCCCAGAAATACGGGCGGTGCGGGACAAGACGACCCTTGGAACCGGCCGGGTTCGGGAAGGTCCAACAATCGGCGGCAACGTCAGGCGCGTCTCTCTTGGCCACCGCCCAGGCCGAGGGTGGGTTCCAGATAAGCGCGGCCTTGCTGGAGATCAGGGCCCGATTATTCGACGCGTCGTCCCAGCTCACCGCGTCGGACGACATGAACTTGACCATCTTCGCGCAGTATTCGAGCGCCTGCATGACGTTGTCGGACTCGACCACGACGTTTCCCTTGCCGTCCACCAGGTCGGCGCCGAAGGCCCCGAATGTGGCGCCCCAGGTCTGGTTGGCATCGGTGCTGCCTGACCCGCAGCCGAAGCCCATCGGATAACCGGCCTTGAAGCTGGCCTCTGCGATCCTGAGCTGGGTGTCGTAGGTCCAATCCTTCGCCGCGTCCGGCGTGGATTTGTGTGCCGGATACCAAGCCTGCACGTCGATATCGGCGAACTTTTTCAACATGCTGATGCGCGCACAGGGCGTCAGCGGCGCCGATCCCCAACCAACCGGCACCGCGAGCCAGTGGCCGTTGGAGACGCCGAGATATTCGTACGCGTGGCCTAGCTTGCCGTATTTGCCGGTCAGCCGCTTCATCATGTCATCCATGGGCGTGAGGCTGTCGCCGTACTGCTGCACGGTCCACGAATTCGAACGCATAGACATCGTGGCCCGTCTTCGCCGCGGCCTCGGCGGCCATGGTGATGTTGATCTTGTTACCAATGGCAGTAAGGAAATCGAGTTGCACCTCGACCTTGTTCTTGTCCGCCCATTGATCGACCAGCTTCTTCATGGCGGCGTTGCCGGTGGGGACCCAGTGATCCCATAGCGCGAGGCTCAGCTTGCCTGCCGCGCCGGCGGAGCGGATGTGAACCAAGGGCAAGGCGGTTGCGGCGGCGCCGATCTTGAGAGCTGATCGACGCGACAGGCGGCACTTCGGTGACATGCGTACGTTCCCTTCCCCGCGGCCGGAACGCATCCGGCCGTGATTCGATTCCCCGCAACTGCGGCAGCGGGATGCGTCTCCCACGCGTTCCGATTATGAGCGGAATCGCAGGAAAATGCGATAGGCCATGGCGACTACCTGGCTGCCTGTGCCAAGCCAATGCTCTGGGCTATAGGAAGCCGCCATGCAAGCGCGCGCGCCCGTGCGAATCGCCCTCAACGTCGCCATCGATACCGCATTGGCGGCATTGGCGGTGCCGCTGGCGCGCGCGGCTGCAGATCCCGCGGGCCAGTGGCTCAATCCATACTGGCTGCCTGCGGCGGGAGCTGCGGCTCTGCTACTCGCGGGCTTGCCGTTTCGGTTGCCCTGGCAGTACTGGCGATTCGCCGGCATAGAGGATTTGCTCAGCGTCGTCTGGGCCAGCGCGGGCGGCGCCGCCCTGCTCAGCCTGGCGATGGCATGGGCCGGGGTCGCACTCGGAAATCCCGCCTTTCCCGTCGTGTACGCCCTGACCCTGCTGGCGCTCCTGGGAGCACCTCGGGTTGCATACAAGCGATGGCGGCACCGGCGCGGCGGCGGTGGCACTGGCTATTCGCCCGAGACCCAGACCGCGCTGGTGGTAGGTGCGGCCGAGGACATCGACCTGTTCCTGCGCGCGTTGGCGTGGGATAGGCGGCAGTTGCTGCAGGTCGAGGGGCTGCTTGCCGTCGGCGCGCGCCAGACTGGCCGGCGCATCCACAACGCGCCGTTTCTCGGAACGATCAACGACGCAGCAACCGTTCTGGACCGCCTGTCAGCCGAAGGGCGGCTGCCGGATACGCTGGTCGTCGTTACGCCGGACCTGGCCGGGCAATCGCTCGCGGCGCTGGTCAATCAGGCCGAGAGGCACGGCATGCGCATCCGCCGCGCGCCCCGGCCGACGGCGCTGGACCCGGCCGGCTCGGCCGAGAGTGTGCGCGAGCTGGAATTGCGGCCCATGGCGATCGAGGACCTGCTCAACCGCCCGCAGGTGCCGCTGGACCGCGAGGGCATGGCGCGGCTTATCCAAGGGCGCAGCGTCATCGTCACCGGCGCGGGCGGCACGATTGGTAGCGAACTGGCTCGCCAGGTGGCGGCACTGGGCCCCGAACGGCTGATCCTGCTGGACAACGGCGAATACGCGCTGTGGCTGATCGACCTGGAACTGGCCGAACGCCATCCACACGTGCCGCGCGTGTCGCTGCTGGCCGACATCCGCGACGAGGCACGCATTCGCGACCTGTTCGAGCAATTCCACCCGGAGCTGGTGTTTCACGCGGCGGCGCTGAAGCACGTGCCTATGGTGGAGGCCAACCCCCTGGAAGGCGTGCTGACCAATGTCGCCGGGACCCGTCACGTCGCTGACGCGGCGCGGAGCAGCGGTGCGAGGGCGATGGTGCTGATCTCCACCGACAAGGCGGTCAATCCGACCTCGCTGATGGGTGCCACGAAGCGTCTGGCCGAGATGTACTGCCAGGCGCTGGACATCGCCGCGCGCCACACCGGGCGGGGAATGCGGTGCATCACGGTGCGTTTCGGCAACGTGCTGGGCAGCACGGGTTCGGTCGTGCCGCTGTTCCAGCGGCAGTTGGAGCGCGGTGGTCCTCTGACCGTCACCCACCCGGACATGCAGCGCTATTTCATGACCGTGCGGGAAGCCGTGGGCCTGGTTTTGCAGGCCAGCGTGGTCGGTAATGGAGACGCGACGCTCCCCTCGGGTGAGGATGGCGGCATTTTCGTGCTGGATATGGGCAAGCCGGTGAAGATCGTCGAACTGGCGCGCCAAATGATCCGGCTGGCCGGGCTGACGCCCGAAAGCGACGTAGAGATCCGCTTCACCGGGCTGCGCCCTGGCGAAAAGCTGCACGAGGAGCTGTTTCACGGCAAGGAACCGCCGGTGCCCACCGGGTTCCCGGGCCTGCTCATGGCTGCGCCGCGCACCGCCGACCCGGCCATCGTCGGGCGGGCCATCGACGAGATCGCACTCGCATGCCGGCGCGGGCAGGCGCGGCTGGCGCTCGCGTTGCTGGGCCGCCTGGTCCCCGAGTTCGAACACAACGCGGAAGGTCTGATGCCCGTGGTAACCCATTCATGACCAGCCGCTCTTCCATTCCGTTCATCGATCTGAAGGCGCAGCAGGCGCGCATTGCCGGTGAGTTGCGCCGGCGGCTGGACGGTGTTCTCGCGCATTGCCAGTTCATCCTGGGACCCGAGGTCGCGGAGCTGGAAGCCGAGCTGGCGCGATGGTGTGGCGCCCGCAACTGCGTCGCCGTGAGTTCCGGCACTGATGCGATCCAGATTGCCTTGATGGCGGAGGGCATCGGCCTGGGAGATGCGGTGTTCCTGCCGGCATTCACCTACACCGCGACCGCCGAAGTGCCACTGGTACTCGGCGCCACGCCGGTGTTTGTCGATGTCGATCCCCGCACTTTCCAGATTGATCCCGCCCATCTGGAACTGCGGATCACCGAGGTGCGACGAGAGGGCAGATTGCGTCCGCGAGCGCTGATCGGCGTCGATCTGTTCGGCCAGCCGGCGGACTGGGACGTGCTCTCGGCCGTTGCCGGGCGTGAGGCACTGTTCACGCTGGACGACCTTGCGCAGAGCTTCGGCTGCACCCTGCACGGCCGAGCGCTCGGGACGGCCGCCGATGCCACCGTAACCAGCTTCTTTCCGTCCAAGCCGCTTGGCGGCTACGGCGACGGGGGCGCGCTGCTCACCGAGAGCGACGATCGCGCGGCGCTCTACCGCAGCCTGCGCACCCACGGCGAAGGCACCTCACGCTACGAGGTGCTGCACACCGGGATGAACGGGCGGCTCGAACTCGCTGCAGGCGGCGGTGCTGCTGGCCAAGCTGTCGGTGTTCGCCGATGAATTGGTGGCTCGGGAGCGTGTGGCCCACTACTACGACTTGCGCCTGGGCAACGCGGTGGTTACGCCGGCGCGTGTGCCGGACAGTACCAGTTCTTGGGCGATCTACGCGATCTTGCTACGCGACAAGGCTATGCGTGACCATCTGCAGACCTCGCTTCGCGCCGATGGGGTGCCCACCGCCATCTATTATCCGCGCCCCTTGCATTTGCAGCCTGCCTACCGCCAGCACCACAACGGCACGAGCCTGCCTGTATCCGAGGACCTGGGCGACCGGATTCTGGCACTGCCGATCCATCCGTATCTCTCTGAAGCCGACATGGCACGGATCTGCGACCGAATTCTGGCGGCGGTTAGCTGACGCTCGCATCAGGCAGGAACCCGGTTCTGTCGCTTGCCTCGATGTTGGCTAGGGCCTGTTCGATTGCGGATGCGATGCAGCTCTGTTCCTGTTGCGACGGCGCGGCCGGCCGCAAATCAAAAAAGATGCGTGCCACCCCGGGATGCTCGGTAGAGACCGCGATCAGCGCCATCAGTGCACCGACACGAACAACATGTCGTTCTCGGAGGCGAGATCGATAGCGACCTCGATATCCTCCACAATCGCCATCGCCGTTCCGTCGGCAGCGTGCAGGGCGTAAGCTGGCTGCCCGTCAATCGTACCCCACCGCAGATACGCCAGGCGCGGCAGGCCCAGTTGCAGAAGTTCGCCCTGAGTTCATACGCCTTGGGTCGGCGTTGACCGGTTCGATTGGACTGCTGGGTTCGGCGGAGCGCATGGCACTGGTCCTGTTGGCACGCTCTGAGTATGCCGCCGTGGTGGAACAGTGGCATTGATGTGGATCAACTCTCACGCGTATGCGGGCGGCGGGGCTCGAACCCGCACGGCCAAAGGCCAAGGCATTTTAAGTGCCTTATGTCTGCCAGTTCCATCACGCCCGCGACGGCGGCAAGCTAGCACAGCCAGCTTTGGCTTGGCCAAAAGGTTGCCGTATGGAAGAGCTGAAGGCACCTTTTTGCGGCAGATCGACGGAGGTTTCGCCATAGAAATCGGAGCTAAGACGGCAATGCAAACAGCGGGTGATCTTATCCGCATGGCGCCAATCTTCGAGCCGTTGGCACCCACCATCCAGCAGCGGATCGAAGCGATTACCCGCGTGGTGTCGTCCGGACCTGGCCGGGTGCTGTCTCACCAGGGTGCCATGCCGGAGGTGCTGCACATCCTGCTGGAGGGGCAAGTGGCGTTGTCCAGTACCGCCGCCGACGGGACCACGGCGCTGGTCGAGGTGCTGCACCCGATCGACCATTTCGTGCTGGCCTCGGTGCTGGCGCAACTGCCTCACCTGATGACCGCCCGAACCGTGACCCGCTGCCGCCTTCTCGAGGTCGATGCGAACGCCCTGCTGCAGTTGGTGGAACTCGAAGCTTCTCTCGCCAACACGCTGCTGCGCTCGGTCTCGCGCGAATTCCGCTCCATGGTGCGCCAGGTAAGAGACCTGAAGCTGCGCACCGCGGCACAGCGGCTGGGCTGCTACCTGCTGGCGCGCGTGAAGGACGCCGACGCCGAGAACGCGGAGTTCCGCCTGCCGTTCGACAAGGGTTTGTTGGCCGCTCGCCTCGGCTGCCGTCAGGAAAACCTGTCTCGGGCTTTCGCCACCCTGAGGGCGTATGGCGTAGAGACCCATGGGTCGCGCGTCGTCCTGCACGATATTCCGAAGCTCCGGGCCTTGGCCGTGCCGGATGAACTGAGCGACCCGGAGGCTGTGTAGCCTCTCAGTCTGGAGCGTTGATTAGGGTCCGCCGTGTTGAACCGCACAATCAATGTTGACCCCGCGCTTGATTCTGACCCATTCAGCGGGGCGTGCATCGAGAGCGAACCCCATGACCACGATGATCACGCCGACCTACGTCCACCTGATGGCAGAATACAACGCCGAGATGAACCGGCGCCTTTACGGCGCGGCCGATCGACTTGCGAATCAGGAGCGCAAGGCCGACCGCGGCGCATTCTGGAAATCGCTGCATGGCACCCTCACCCACATCCTCTGGGGCGACACGCAGTGGATGTCGCGCTTCGATGGATGGCCAAAGCCTGAAGTCGGCATACGGCAGAGCGCCGACATGGTCGAGGAATTCGCGACACTGCGGGCACGGCGCGAAAAGGCGGATGCCGCTATCCTCGACTGGTCCGGGCGCATTGACGAAGCATGGCTGGCCGAGGACCTGGTGTGGTTCAGCGGCGCTGCCAATCGCGAGATGCGTAGGCAGAAGTCCAAACTGGTGGTGCACTTCTTCAATCATCAGACGCATCACCGAGGCCAGGCACATGCGTTGCTGACGGCCTGTGGAGAGGACACCGGCGACACCGACTTGTTCCTGGTCGTGCCAGACGCCGCCTGATAGGCCCAGCTTGGCGCTGCGGCTTGCGCCGCGCTAGCATCGTTCCATCAGGGGGGACGAAACCATGCTTGCAACCGTAGTCGCGGCGTTGCTGCTCGTGCTGACAACGTCGGTATATGCGCAGAATCAGCGCGGCGTTGCCGATACCGAGATCGTTGTTGGCACCGTCACCGACCTATCAGGTGTCACCGCGGTGCAAGGTGTGAACAACGCGAACGCAGTGCGCCTTGCGTTCGACGAGGTTAACGAAAAAGGCGGCATCAATGGGCGGAAAATCCGCTACATCGTCGAGGACAGCCAGTACCAGGTGCCGCGCGCCGTGCAGGCGATGAACAAGCTGATCAACAGCGATGGCGTGTTCTTCACCATCGAGGACGGCGGCACGCCAATGAACAATGCCACCTTCCCAATGGCGCTCGAGAAGAACGTGCCAAAGCTGCTGCCACTCTCAGCCGCGCGATCCATGTATGAGCCGTTCAATCGGTTGAAGTTCAGCCAATACTCCTCGTACGTGGATCAGGTGCGCGCGGGTGTGAAATTTTTCGTTGAGCAGCGCGGCAAGAAGGCCGTTTGCGTGATGTATCAGGACACCGACTTCGGCAAGGACGTGCTGGCGGGCGCCGTGCAGCAGACCGAAGCAATGCAGATGAAGGTTATCGCGACCACGGCGCACAAGCCAACCGATACCGACTTCACTGCCGCCGTGACCAAGTTGCGCGAGGCGAAGTGCGACCTGATTGCCTTGGGCACGATCGTTCGCGATTCCACGCTGATCATCGCCACGGTGAAGAAGCTGGGCTGGAATGTCGACCTGGTCGGACAGTCGGCATCGTACGATACGGCTGTGGCAGAAGCGCCTGGTCGCGTCGGCGAAGGATTTACTCGATGTCACCTTCGTTGTATGCGTATCCCGACGACCCGCGCCCGGCTATCAAGGCATTGACCCAGAAATACAAGGCGAAGTACGGCTTCGACATAAATTATCTTGGCGAGACGGGCTATACCTCGGCACAGATTGTGATCGAGGCGCTTCAGCGCGCGGGTCGTGATCTGTCCGTGGACAACCTGGTGAGGGCGATGGAGAGCATCCAGGATTTTCATGACATGTTCGGCGCCACCTTTTCGTTCAGTCCGACCAATCACCATGGTTCCACGGTGGCATTCCTCTCGGTCGTACACAACGGCCGATGGGAACCGGTGGAGAATCATCCGCTGGCCTATTAGACCGTTGTCGGGCTGGCAGCACGATTATTCTCCCGCGCATTTCTGATCATATGCGAGCACATTGGCCCCCTGGTGTATCAGCCGCCAGCAAGGGCCTTCGAACGCCGCGCACATAAGTGGCAGGGTTGCGCGGCTGGAGGAGTCCTGCGCCATCAAGGCCAGCAGCACAGGAGAGAATTGCGCCGCGCTCGCGCGGATCTGCTCCGGCGTGGTTTCAGGGGCGATGACCAGGATTCGCATCGCCTGCGGAGCTTCGTTGGCGAACGCGCCGACTATGCCGACTCCGTCATTGCCGCGCGGCACCAGCACGATCCCATTGCCAACGAGGGAGGCGGCGGCTCGAGCAGTGGCGCGCGCCGGCTGCATGGTTTCAGGGCGCTGCATCAAGCCGATGAGCGCGACAGCCTGGACGGCGAGCGTTGCATACCGCAACCAGCGCGGCAGCGCCGCAGCCAGCAGTAGACCCAAGTACGGCGTCGCGAAGGCGAGATAACGAAGTTCGACCGGAGCATTGCCGAATACAACACCGAGTAGCACCAAACCAATCGGCGGCGCGATCACACACAGCGCCAGCAGCAGACCTGTCTCCGGCACCGCGAGAAACCGCCAGCGCCAGACAATTGTGCCGATGGCGGACACGAACAGGATGCACACGCCGGCCCCCACGACCAGTCGCATGGCGCCTCCGGCGTAGAGCGGCAACCCGCCGAATAGGTTCGCGACCGCGTATCGCGCCAGCGACGCGATCACAGCAAGCGGCTCAAACGGTGCGAATTGACCGGTCCGACTCTGTCGCTGAGCAACGAAAAACCACAGGTCGGCGGGCAACCATACAGTAAAGCCGATGCAAACGGCGGCAAAAGCTTTCGGGCCGCGGCGAAGCGCATGCAGTACTGCTGCGCCGCCGACGAATGCCGCCAAATAGTTTGCAAACGTCGCCGCACCGAGCAGCACGCCGGCGCTTAGCATGCGTCCCGGCCGCCGCCGGTCATTGGCCAGCAGAGCCACGCCAGCGACACTGAGCATCTGCGCCAATGCAAAACCACGCGCAATCGAGCCGGTATAGGCGAAGCCATAGCAGCCAGCTGTAAGCAGCATAGCGGGCACCGCCGGAATAGCAGCGGTGCGAGCAATCAGCGCCACGAGATACAGCGTCGCAATACTGCACAGGACCGAAGCGAGGCGCGCGACGAACAGAGAATTGCCCCCCACCCGCCGCCATCCTGAGATGACCCAGAAGTACAGCGGCGGGTGCACGTCGGTGGTGCGCAGATCGCTGGCGATGCTCGCGAGGTTCGCGGTCGCAGACTGCATGCTGCGGACCTCGCCGACAGTGATCACGTGGGTGGGCCAGACCGGACGGGCGACCTTCCCGGTCAGGAACAGTGTGTACTGCTCGTCGTATTCCGCGCTGCGCGACCATGCCACGGCCACCAGCAGCAGCGATGCACCCAGCAGGACGAGGAGGATAGACCGGCTGCGCACAGCCGCGTTCACCGAACCTTAGTGGCGCGTGCTCTATCGCAGCCCGATGCGAAGAATTGGTTACCGGCTCGCCGCCGCCCTGATCAGCATGGGCCTGCTCGCGGCGGCGGATGAACCGCCGGCGCCCTTGCGCCGTGGCATCAATATCACTCACTGGTTTCGCTATCCGCCAAGCCGGGATCCCGCAGCGCTGCGCAACTACGTCAGTGACGAGGTGCTGGAGGACTTGCGGCGGGTCGGTTTCACCTTCATTCGGTTGCCCGTCCAGCCCGATCTGTTGGCGTCGCCGGCAGCCCTGGTGGATGCGATCGCGCGCGTGCAGCGGCATGGACTGGCTGTGATGGTGGCGCTGTTCGCAGATGGATGGCACCTGGAGAGTGACAGCGGCGACCGCGCAAAGCTGATCGCGACATGGCGAGCGCTCGCCGTTGCGCTGCGCCCGTTGGATCCCCGGTTGACGTTTCCGGAAGTGCTGAATGAGCCGGTATTCCCGGACGACCCGGACTCTTGGGCGCTGCTGCAGCAGCAGGTTGTTAGGGCAATTCGGGCCGAGCTGCCACGGGATACGATCGTGCTTACAGGCGCCAATTGGGGCAGCGTTGCAGGGCTGCTGTCGCTATCGCCGGAACCGGATCCGCAGGTAATCTACAGTTTCCATTTTTACGAACCGCCGGAATTGACGTCACTCGGCGCTTACCGTCCGGGGCTGGATATGGCGGCGATGGCAAAGCTGCCGTTCCCGGCGCGCGATGAAGCTGGCTGCGCGGGCGTTGCGGAAACCACTGCTGATCGGCCAACAGCCGAACTCATCCGCTTCTACTGCGCGCAGCACTGGGACCGCGACGCGGTGGCAGCCCACATTGGGGTGGCCGGAGCATGGGCCAGGAAGAATCACGTTGCCGTGATAGCAGGAGAGTTCGGCGCGTCCGAGCGGCTTAACCCCATGGCTCGGATGCAGTGGCTCCGGACCGTGCGGACCGCCTGTGAGGAACAGGGGTTCGGCTGGGCCCTCTGGGGCTACGACGATTCCATGGGGCTCGGGATGACCTCACCGGCCCACCGGGATGACATAAGTCCGGAGATTGGATCCGCGCTTGGGCTGGCATTGGCCAAGTAGTGACAAAGCATCAGCGCCGCGGGCAGCAAGACTCGCAAGCCGCCGTGAAGGCAGCGTAAAAAGAACAGCAAAAGAAATGCCCCCGGCAGGTGCCGGGGGCAAGTAAACAGGGAGGCTTCACGTCTGGGAGACGCAGGGGTCATAGACCCCTTTCCGGCTCCGAAGAACCGGAACACTGGCGGCACCGCCGCCGTATTCAGTGCGAGTATTGTAATGTGCGGGATATAAACCCGCCATCCTCAAAAACTCGGATGCCGCCATGCTGGCGACGCATGCCCCTGTCAGCATCCACACTGTTAGGGCATGGAGAGCGCCTCAGTGCAGTCCGGTCAGCCGCGACAGCAGGAAATCCCGGAATACCGCGACCCGCTTCGAATTCCGCAATTCCTCCGGGTACACGAAATAGACGTCCACCTTTGGACCCTTCAAATCGGCCAAAATTCGCACCAGGTCTGGGCTCTCGGCCATGACGAAGTCGGGCAGCGCACCGATACCCAGCCCGGAGCGAATTGCCAGCAGGACGGCTTGCGTGCTGTTGACCTCCAGCAGCGCACGACGCGGATTGCCGGGCCGCCGGCCGGCTTCCGCTAGCCAGTTGATGTCGCTCACAGGTGGGTGATGGCTGCCGAACAAGACAAGCTTATGCGCGTCGAGGTCTTCCGGTCGCTGCGGCACCCCGTGTCGCTTCAAGTATTCGGGAGAGGCACAGATATGCCACTGCAACGTCATCAGATGGCGCTGTACCAGGTCCGGTTGCTTCGGCGCGTGCATTCGGATGGCTACATCCGCTTCCCGCATTGCCAGGTCGAGTTCCGAATCGTCGAGCAGCAACGAGATCGACACGTCGGAATACATTTCGAGGAACTCACGCAACCGGGGCGCCAGCCAGATCGAACCGAACGCTACGGTCGTGGTGACTTTCAGCCTGCCTGCTGGCTTTTCCTTGCTTTCGGTCAGCAGCGCCTCGGTGATAGCCAGTTTCGCGAACACCTCGCGCACGGTGCGGTTCAGCGCCTCACCCTGCTCGGTCAGAATCAAGCCGCGCGCATGACGATGGAACAGCGGAACCTGCAACGCCTCTTCAAGTGCCGATATCTGGCGCGATACCGCCGACTGGCTCAGGTTCAGCGTGTCGCCAGCATGGGTGAAGCTTCCCGCTTCGGCCACAGCATGAAAAACACGCAGCTTGTCCCAGTCGATCACTCGGCCTCTCCCGTCCACCGGTCACGGGCCCGGGGGATCGAACCTACGCTCGCTTTGCGTCACTTTCCGCTCGTTGTAGCGGCGGAACACCGTATTCTAGACCGATTCGGTCCGGCCGTGCGCTCGATGTTGGACCTATTCAGCCGTTCCTGGCTAGTCCGCGGCCATCGCGCTGGACCGTTCCAGGCCGGCCAGCCACTTCTCCGCTTCGAGAGCCGCTATGCAGCCGGTGCCGGCCGCAGTGACTGCCTGACGGAACACCTTGTCCTGCACGTCACCCGCCGCGAACACTCCCTCTACGGAGGTGCGGGTGCTGCCAGGCTCGGTCACAATGTAGCCGTCGGCATCCATCGCAACCTGACCCGCGAACATCGCCGTATTCGGCAAATGCCCGATGGCGATGAACACGCCATCGATCGGCAGCGAAGTGATCGACCCGTCCTTAACATTCCGCACACGCACGCCGGTGACCACTTCAGGCGACCCGCCGCCCTCGATCTCCGTCACCACGCTGTCCCAGACCACCTTGATCTTGGGATGAGCGAACAGCCGCGCCTGCAGGATCTTTTCCGCCCGGAGCGCATCCCGCCGGTGGATCAGAGTGACACTGTCGGCGTGGTGGGTCAGGTACAGTGCCTCCTCGACCGCGGTATTGCCCCCGCCGACCACGGTGACCGACTTGCCCCGGTAGAAAAATCCGTCGCAGGTCGCGCAGGCGGACACTCCGCGTCCCTGCAGCCGCTGCTCCGATTCTAGGCCAAGCCAGCGGGCCTGCGCGCCGGTGGCGATGATCACGGAATTGGCCAGAAACACCTCGCCTGAATTGGCTATGCACCGGAACGGCCGAACCGTGAAATCGACCCGAGTGATCAGGTCCTGGATAATCAGGGTGCCCACGTGGGCGGCCTGAGCTGCCATCTGCTCCATCAGCCAGGGTCCCTGGATCACTTCGGCGAAGCCAGGGTAATTTTCGACGTCTGTCGTGATCGTCAGTTGCCCGCCTGGCTCCAGCCCGGCGACGAGGATCGGCCGGAGGCTGGCCCGCGCGGCGTAAATGGCCGCCGTATAGCCCGCTGGGCCGGAACCGATGATCAGCACTTGCGTCCGGTGGGTCTTAGGCATCGCCAGCCCCGTCAGTGGATGAGAATCATATCTGCGCGGTTCGGCAGCAGACAAGCAACGAGCTAAGCACAGAACGAGCTTTGCGCCCTTGCCGCGCCCGGTTCGTGGAATATCATTGCGCGCAGCGGGCAGGTCAGCCAAAGGGCGGTCCGCCAACTGTACTATCAGCGCTCGGAAGAATGCGCGCACCATGAAGGCTCCCCTCGGCGACCCGCCAGTACTCGACGCGATCGACCGCCGGATCCTGGCGGAGCTGCAGACGAATGGCCGAATTACCAATGTGGAACTGGCCCGACGGGCAGGCATCTCTGCGCCGCCCTGCCTGCGTCGGGTACGGCGCCTGGAGGAGGCGGGCGTGATTCGCGGCTACCATGCCGACTCCGACCCGCAGATGCTCGGGTGGCAGATCACGTTTTTCGCCATCGTCGGGCTGGACAGCCAGAAGGAGGCGGTGCTTGCCGCGTTCGAGCAACTCGTCGGCGACTGGCCGGAGGTGCGCGAGTGCCATATGATTCGCGGTGGCGGCGACTTCCTGCTGAAGCTCGTAGCGCGCGACACGTCGCATGAGAATCAACTCACCCAACGCCTGACCGGCGCTCCGACCGTCAGCCGAGTGCAAACGCTCCAGACCATTCGGACCAGCCGTCTGCTTGCCGGGGTGCCGCTCTGAGCGAGCTTTCGTGGAATTGAGGTCCTATGTCCGAGTCCGCCGCCGCCGTTGCCGCCGTTATGGAAGTCCCGATGCTCTCGCGCGGAACTCCACTGCTGACAGTGGTTGTGCCTTGCTTCAATGAGCGGCCGAACGTTGCCCCGCTGGTCGCCAGACTGGACGCCGCGCTCTACGGCATCCCCTGGGAGGTCGTCTTTGTTGACGACAACAGCCCGGATGGAACCGCGGCCGAGGTGCGCCGGATCGGTCAGATCGATCCACGCGTCCGCTGCATCCGCCGCATTGGCCGCCGAGGATTAGCCTCCGCGGTGATCGAGGGAGCGTTGTCCTCCTCGGCCCAGTTCGTCGCGGTGATCGACGGCGACCTGCAGCACGATGAAACGAAGCTGCCCGACATGCTGGCTGCACTGCAGACCGGCCGGTATGATCTCGCGGTCGGCAGCCGGCATGCCGATGGCGGCGGCGACGCCGGTCTTCCTTCGCGCTGGCGGCACATCCTATCGGACGGGGGCATTCGGCTGGCGCAATACTTCCTGCCGATGCGCCTCAACGACCCGATGAGTGGCTTCTTCATGTTGCCGCGGCCGCTGTTCGAAACCCTCGCTGCGAACCTGACCGGTCGAGGCTTCAAGATCCTGCTCGACCTGGCGCTCAGCGCGCCGGCGCCACTGCGCGTCATCGAGATCCCGTTCAAGTTCCATGAACGGATGGCCGGCAAGAGCAAGCTCGACGCCCTCGTGCTGGTTCAGTTCGCCGGGCTACTGCTGGACAAGGTGTTCGGCGGCCTGCTGCCGTTGCGCTTCATCTCCTTCGGGCTGGTGGGGACTCTCGGCGTCCTGGTGCACCTTGCCGTTCTGAGCACGGTCCTGAAGCTGGGCGGGCTCGGCTTCGAAGCGGCACAGCTTGTCGCGACGGTGGCGGCCATGGCGTTCAACTTTCAACTCAACAACGAGATCACCTATCGCGATCAGCGACTCCGGGGGCCGCGGCTGTGGCGCGGGCTGCTGGTGTTCATTCTGGTCTGCGGGCTTGGTGCGATCGCCAATGTCGGCATCGCCAAGACGTTATATGACACGCACACCAACTGGAGCCTCGCCGGCGCCGTGGGCGCGGTGATCGGTGTGGTGTGGAACTATGCCGTCTCGGCTACGCTTGTCTGGCGCGCCCGATAGCGCAGCGCGGCGCGAAGCCTGGGTCGCAAGGGTCGTGCAATGGGCACTTCCGGCGCTTATCGCGCTGACGGTCCTGCGGCTTGTTGTCGCGGCTTCGGTTCCACTGATCCCGGACGAAGCATACTACTGGGTCTGGTCGCGGGCCTTGGCCCCCGGCTATCCGGACCATCCGCCGATGGTGGCACTCTGGATCAGGTTCGGCACGCTGCTGGCTGGACATGGTGCATTGGGCGTTCGCCTGCTGGGCCCGATTTCCACCGCGATTGCCTCCCTGCTGTTGGCGGACGCAGCAAATCGGCTGTTTCCGGGACAAAGGCTGGGCGTACGCGCCGCATTGCTGCTGAATGCGACCCTGCTGTTCGGGGTCGGCACACTGCTGATGACCCCGGATGCGCCGCTGCTGGCATTCTGGACCGCGAGCATCTGGGCGTTGGTCCGTCTGCTGGACAGCGACAATCCCTGGTGGTGGGGGGCGATCGGTCTCTTTGCCGGCCTTGCCATGGCCAGCAAGTATACCGCGCTGCTGCTTTGGTGCGGCATCCCGCTATGGCTGCTGATCACGCCCGGGATGCGCGCCTGGTTGCGCCGCCCTGCCCCGTGGTGCGGCGCTGTGCTCGCGGTCGGCGTGTTTCTGCCAGTTCTGCTGTGGGAGGCTGCGCATCATTGGCCGAGTTTCACACGCCAAGGCGGCCGGATGGGCATTTGGCATCCGTCTCGCGCAATCGACTACCTGGCGGAACTCATTCTTGGTCAGGTCGGGCTGATCACACCGGTGGTGTTCGTCTTCTGCGTGGCCGGGGTCGTACAGGCGACACGGCAGGCCTGGCGCAGGCGTGATCCTGTATCGACGCTTGTGGTGGCGCTCACGCTGCCGTCCGTGGCGCTCTTCACCCAGCACGCATTCGGCGATCGCGTGCAAGGCAACTGGCCGGCTATCATCTACCCTGCTGCGGTGATTGCCGCTGCCGCGCTGCGGGGAACGGTGTGGCGGCGGATGCGGACGCCGGGCATTGCATTTGGGTTGGCCGTCACTCTGCTTGTGTACCTGCACGCTGGACTGGGCGTGTTGGCAATGCCGATCGGCCTCGATCCGAGCGCGCGCCAGCTTGATGGATGGGATGGCTTGGCGACCGATGCAGAGGCAGCGCGGCGCCGGATCGGCGCGGAATACATCGCGGCGGACGAGTATGGCACGGTTTCGAAGCTTGCCCGCACGTTGCCGGGGAGCGTCGCAGTGGTTGCCACCGGCTCGCGGTGGTCGCTCTTCAGCCTGCCCAAGGCGCAGATTGCCGGCAGGACCGGCATTCTGGTGCGCGACATGGGCGGGTTTGCTGACGACACGCCATGGGCCAATCTGACTCCGATTGGCACCGCTGAGCGGCGGCGTGGCTCCGATACAATCGAGCGCTTTATTCTGTACCGCGTCATTGGAGCGGCGAATTCCGGCGATACGGTCGTTGTACCGCGACCGCGTTGACCTGGTTTCCAATCACCTTGTGGGGCCAGCTCCTAGCTGCGGCGGCAGCCCGACCGCCTTTCGGCAGAACTCGCTGGCACCTCGGGATTCCTGCGCCGGGCTGCCTGGTCAGCCGCAGCAGTCCAAAGGCGTGCTGTCATTTGCATCGCAATGTATGACATCGCACGAGTGATGTTCGAACGAATGAGATTAACCGGAATTTGATTATATGCTGGTCTAGTAATGGCAACTGCAAAGAGCAGTAACGCTGGCAGTGCACGCTGCAGCCCAGAACGGGCAGGTTCATCTCAAAACCGCGGCCTCATGTGCTGGCGGCATGAAAGGCATTATCCCATGTTTGCGTATAGCTTTGCTCTGGTGGAACGCGCGAAAGCCGAACTCGCTCGCCTGAAAACTGACCGTAAGGGCGTTACCGCGCTGGAGTATGGTATTCTGGCATCAGTCTTGGTCGTCACTCTCTTTGTCGCATTCACGAAGGTTACAACGGCTCTGTCGACCTTCTTCGGAACCATTGCCGCCAAGCTCACTACCGGCTGAACGGCGTCGAGACACGCCGGGCAGGGTGGGACAGCGTAGTGCCTCCGCCCTGCCCGGATGGCCGCAAGCACTCGCTAGCTCAGGGCATGTCTCGCTGGAAGGTTTGCCGTGTCCGCGCTGCTCGCTGCTGTAGCACTTGCGCTTTTGGCGGCAGGGGCATGGCGTGACATCGTTACTCGAACCATTCCCGATATGGTCAGCCTGCTTCTGCTTGCTGTGGGCGGCCTAACTCGTCTCCTTGAAGGTGCATCCGACCTCGCATTGTCAGCCGTGGCTGCGCTGATGCTGTTTGTTCTGCTGCTATTGGCGTTCTCCCGCGGAATACTTGGTGGTGGCGACGTCAAGCTGATGACTGCTATCGCCGTTGGGCTTTCGCCGTGTGACAGCTATCGCTTCGTTGTTGCCACCGCTCTGGCCGGCGGTCTGCTTGCACTCGCGTATCTGCTGCTCTCGCACTTCCGGCAGAGTGTACCCACGATAACCCGTCGGTCATTGTTCGGTCGTATCCTCACCATCGAACGCTGGCGCATTCGCCGTCGCGGTCCGCTGCCATACGCGGTCGCGATTGCCGCCGGTGGTGCGTTCGTGCTGCTCCAGCCAGGAAGCTACTGACATGCCGCTCCGCCTTATGCTTGTGGGCCTACTTGTGTTGACGGCCGTGGGCCTCGCACTCGTGGGCTATCAGGCGACGCATCCATCCAAGGCGATGATTGTCGCTGCTGTACCTGACGCGCCGCCCCCTCCGCAGACCGTCGACGTACTCAGCGCCACGCGCAGCCTGCCGGCAGGGACGCTGATGCGGGACGAAGACTTCGCGAAACGCTCGATCGCCGTGGCCAGCCTGCCCGAAGGCGCTGTGAAGGACACTGCGGAGCAGCGCGCCGAATTGCGCGGCGCTCTGCTGCGACGATACCTCGAAGGCGGCAACCTGCTGATGCAGGGCGACATCCTGCATCCGCGTGACCGCGGCTTTCTCGCGGCCGTCCTGACGCCCGGCGCGCGCGCCATCTCACTCGGCGTCGATGCTGTCACGGGCAATGGAGGCCTGATCTGGCCTGGCGATCGGGTCGATGTGATCCTCACTCAACAACTCGATACCAAGGACATCCCGGTAGCCAAACGCTTTGTGGGCGAGACTGTTTTGAGCGATGTGCGTGTCGTGGCAGTGGATCAGAGCATCGCGCAGGGTGCCGTAGCCAGCGGCGACAACACCATCGGCCGCGTCGCTCGCACTGTCACGCTGGAAGTGACGCCGCAACAGGCCGAGCGCGCCGCCGTAGCCGATCGTCTTGGCAAAATCACGCTCGCTATTCGCGCGATGGACGGAGTGGCGGAGGTGACAGGAGGCGGCGTCTACAGTGGCGACGTGTCTCCGGCACTCGCCGACGGCGCGCCGCAGAGTGTCCGTATGCGGGTGATCGACGGCAAGGACGCCCGCGATGTGACCTTCGAGTAATGCGAAGAGCACGCCGGCATACGAAAGCACAATGATGTCTGACACCGAAGAACTGATCGCTCCCCCCGAAGCGCTGGCTGCACCGCTCAGAGACGGCGCGCAGGCACGAGTGCCCTTGCTGGCATTCGTGGCGGACGATGAAACCGAGACGGCCCTGCGAGGCGGACTGCTCAATGCGGTGCAAGGCGCCGACATCCGCCGTGGAACGATTTTGCACGCAATCAGGTATCTGGCCAACGAAACGACGCCACGAGTGCTGGTCGTGGACATCGCGGGGGTGACAAATCCGCTGAACGAGCTGGAGAACCTTTCCGTCGTTTGCGCCCCTGACGTAAGGGTGCTGGTGGTCGGTGACATCAACGAAGTCGGCCTGTATCGCCATCTGATTCGGAACATGGGGGTGGCAGAATATGTGCATAAGCCGCTGACGCGCGATCAGGTCGCGCGGCTTTTCGTGCCGCATGTCAGCGGCGTCACCCCTGAAACGGGCGCGACTCCCGGTGGCAGCGTGATAGCGGTCTGTGGTGCGCGCGGGGGCGCGGGCGCGACGACGGTGGCCGTCAACCTTGCAGTGCAACTGGCCGAGGCGACGCGTGGCCACGTAGCTTTGCTCGATCTGCATTTGAAGCAGGGCACAACGGCACTGATGCTTGGCGTGAAACCGGTGAATGGGCTGCGCCTCGCCCTCGAGCAGCCGGATCGTGCCGATGCCCTGTTCCTCGATCGCGTTTCGGTAGAGGTCGATACTCGCCTGCGCCTGATCGCTGCCGACGAAACACTTGACGCGACTCCCTCATCCAGCCCCGAGGGAGTAAGCGGCGTGTTGGAGCTGTTGCGCCGGCGCTTCAACTACATC
This sequence comes from uncultured Alphaproteobacteria bacterium, assembly GCA_963758595.1. GTDB lineage: Bacteria > Pseudomonadota > Alphaproteobacteria > Acetobacterales > Acetobacteraceae > JAMXLO01. The sequence goes on along the minus strand of CAVWWB010000008.1, from coordinate 313,515 downwards.
GTCATGGATTTGCCGATGCCGTGCACGCCGGCCGAGATCGAGGCTTTGCGCGGCGCGCGCCATCTGGTCCTGGTTATGACCCCCGACATCGTCAGCATCCGCGACGCCGAGCGGCTACGGCAGCTGGCCGGCACTGTCGGCACCAACCGTACCACGATCGTGCTGAACCGGCTGGGAATGCCTGGCGGGCTGAAGCTGCCGCTGATCCAGGAAGGCCTCGATTCCAAGCCCGCGATCCAGATTCCCGAACTTGCCAAGCAGCTCGGGCGAGCCGCCAATCTCGGCAGACCGGCGGTGGGTGACTGCGCGCCGTTCAAGCGGGCGATCGGGCTGCTTGCCCAGGAGCTGACGGGGGCAGCGGCTACGCGGCAACCTCGCGGTTCGCGGTTCGGCTGGATATCCCGCCGATGAAGCCCTTCGGCCGGCGCATCGAGGACTCGCCTACCCCGCAGATCGCACCATCGCCGCCGCGGGGCGTGCCTACTGCGGTCGTGCCGCAGGATATCGGGCTGCAGCTCCGGCTCCGCGCCAAGATCATGGAGCAGCTTGAACTCGGGGGCGGTCGCCGAAATGCGGCCCGACGCCCTGCGTGCCGAACTGGAACCCGTCATACACGAGATCGCCGACAAGGAGCGAGTGCAACTATCGGCGCGCGACCAGGCGCAGCTTGCGCAGGAACTCACCGACGACATGGTGGGCTTCGGCCCGCTGGAACCACTGCTCCGTAATGATTCGATCAGCGACATCATGGTAAACGGGCCAGAGACAGTTTTCATCGAGATCTCCGGCAAGCTGCAGAAATCCAGCGTCCGCTTCCGTGACGCCGAACATGCGGCCATGGTCGCGCAGAAGATGGTGGCGACAATCGGCCGACGTGTCGATGAATTGAGTCCTCTCTGCGATGCTCGCCTTCCTGACGGCAGCCGCGTCAACGTGATTTTTCCACCGCTGGCCCTAGATGGTCCCTGCATCTCGATCCGTAAGTTCACCAAGAAGAAGCTCGATTTCACCGCCATGGTGGCGAATGGCAGTATGGTGGCCCCGGTTGCGAGGCTTCTGGAGATCGCCGCGCGTTGCCGGTTGAACATTCTGGTTTCCGGCGGCACCGGTTCCGGCAAGACGACGCTACTGAATGCCCTCAGCCGATTGATCTCGCATGACGAGCGGGTCATCACCATCGAGGACGCGGCAGAGCTGCAGCTGCAGCAGCCTCATGTGGTCCGGCTGGAGACACGGACCGCTAACCTGGAAGGCCGCGGCGAGATCAACCAGAGGGAACTGCTGCGCAACGCTTTGCGAATGCGGCCCGACCGTATCATCGTCGGCGAAGTCCGCGGCGCGGAAGCCTACGACATGCTGCAGGCCATGAACACGGGCCACGACGGCTCGATCAGCACTGTGCACGCCAACACCGCGCGTGACGCGCTGGCCAGGGTGGAAAACATGGTGCAGATGGCAACCGTCAATCTGCCGGCGCGCGCGATCCGCACGCAGATCGCCGCCGCGGTCCATCTGATCGTGCAGATCGAGCGTATGCGAGACGGTGTTCGCCGCGTTTCGCAGATCGCCGATATCTGCGGGATGGAGGGCGACGTGGTCATCATGAACGACGTGGCATCATTCGAATTCGAGTTGGAGAACGCCGCCGGCAAGATACTGGGCCACTATCACACGTCTGGCGCCAGACCATCTTTCGCGGCCAGACTCGCCTATTTCGGCCTGGAGAATGCCTGGATGGAGGCTTTGCAGAGTTTCTGACATGCCTGGCATGCTAACAATCGCGATGCTGCTACTGCTGATGGTCGGATCGACGACCGTGCTTCTGCTGGCCCGCGACGTCAGCGCCGGTGCAATGCGGCAGCGGGTCGCCGGTGTCCGTCGCAGTCACGACGATCCGGAACCAGTCGCTCCGGCCCGCGTGCTGACCGTGCGGTCCGGTGCTGACCGCAGCGAACGGCTGGCGCAGTTCATGCGTTTCCTGCGCTTCAGCTTCGAGATTCCGCAGCAGAACATCATCGCCTGGAAGCTTGTGTTCGTCATAGCTGGCGTCGCCGCTATTATCGGCTTTTTCTATGGCCGCGCCCTCCTGGGAACGCCGTTGGCCGCGCTCCTCGCGCCGGCCGAGGGGCTGTTGATGGCCCGGCTCATCTTCGGATGGGAGAGGGCGCGGTTTCAGAAGGCGCTGCTTGAACAGGTACCGGAGGTGATGGCCCAGATCTGTCGCGGTGTCGGGGCCGGTATCCCTCTCAGCGAAGCGCTGCGCAGCGTGGCTAGGGACGTGCCCGACCCATCGCGCGACGAATTCGTCCGGGTGATCAACGAGGTGATGATCGGTCAGTCGCTGGAACACGCACTCTGGAAGCTGCACGGGCGTGTCGGCTTGCCCGAATATGCGTTCTTTGCCGTCACCATCGGCCTGCAGGCGCAGACAGGCGGGAGCCTGATCGAGACGTTGCAAAACCTGCAGGACATTGTTCGCAAGCGTGTCGCCCTCTCCAAGCGGGGCAAGGCGCTTGCCGCCGAGGCGCGCCTTTCCGCATTGATCCTTGGATCACTGCCTTTCGTCATGGCGGTGATTATGTCCTTTATGCGACCGGGCTTTGTGACGTTCTTCCTCAGAACGCCCGGCGGCAACCACTTGTTGCTTATCGCCATGGGGCTCATGGCAATGGGAATCACGGTGATGCGCCAGTTGATCCGCCGGAGCCTCGCCCCATGATCCGCGATCAGCACCTGCTATTGCTGACAATTGGCGGAGCGGTCGTTGCGCTTGTTGCAGCGGCACTCCTGCTATCATCGCAGGGAGCAGGCGATCGCGAGCTGGCACGCCGCATCGGCAGGTTGCGAGACGGTGCAGTGATCGCGCAACGTCGGTCTCGTCTGTTACCCACCTCGATCGCGCTGGTTCGTCGCCTTGGCAACGTGATGCGCGATCGGATGCTGTCTGCCCGGGACAGCGAGGCTTTGGCGAAGTCGCTCGCCGCCTCTGGACTCGAGCCATCCAACGCAATTCCGATCTTCGTCGCCGCGAAACTCGCCTGCCTGTTCGCCATACCCGGTCTGACCTATCTCGGTGCGGCTCTCGGAGGTACTCCGGCGGCAAGCAGGTTCTGTTCGTTATGTTCTCGCTAGTGCCTGCGATGATGCTGCCTGGCTGGGTGATTGCGCTGATCCGCCGGCCGTACCAGCGGGCGTTGCGCAGCGGCATTCCCGACGCGCTCGATCTCATGGTGGTCTGTACCGAGGCAGGGCTCGGGCTAAAATCCTCCATCGAGCGCGTCGCCCATGAGATGCGGCAATCCAGCCGGGCGGTCGGCGTCGAGTTCTCTCTGCTCAACCACGAGATGCGGGTGTTTCCAGACCGCAGAGTGGCGCTCGTCAACCTGGCAGAACGCACCGGTCAGCCTGGTTTAAAGCGCTTCGCCGGCACCGTCGCCCAGACACTGAAATACGGCACGCCGCTCGGTCAGGGGCTCCGCACCCTTGCTGCGGAAATGCGTAACGAGCGCATGATCCAGTTCGAAGAGCGCGCAGGCAAGCTTCCTGCCTTGCTCGTGCTGCCGATGATGCTGTTCATCCTGCCGTGCCTGTTTATCGTCCTGCTCGGAGAGCCGATGACACAGCTATTGGGATCGCTTGGAACCGCTATGCCTTGATTGCAGAGTTCGCGCTTACTGCGCGGTCCTGGGCTCCGCGTTCGCCGCGGTCAATGCGCGCGTCAATGCGGTGAGTTCGGCCTGCGATACGCTGTTGCCGAGTAATTCCCGCGATCTCTCAGCATTGCCGTTGGCAGCGTAGAGGATGCCAAGGTTGATCTTCAGCCTCTGAGGCGATCCATCCATGCTCTGCATCGGCGCGAGCGTTTCGAGAGCCTGGCGCGCCTGTCCTTCCAGCATCAGCGACAGGGCCAGGTTGTTCCTGGTGGCGGGATCATTGGGAGAACTGGCCAGCACCTGTCGATAGATCGACTGTGCAGCCGCGTGCTGGCCCTGCAGATCGAGTGCCACAGCCTTGTCCACTAGCGCCCGTGCATCACCGGGATTGGTCGCCAGCACCTGATCGAGACCGGCGATGGCGTCCGCCGACTGTCCCGCCACCAAGTCGATCAGTGCCAAAGCCCTGGTGAGATCCGGCTGGCCCGGATGTATGCGCAGCCGATCCTGCAGGAGCTTTCGTGCCTCGCTGATCTTGCCGGTGCGGGCCAGCGCATCCGCACAGCGCAATTGGAGGTCAACATTGTCGGGATTGTCTGCCGCCGCCGCACTGTACATCGCGATAGCGAGGTCACTGTCGCCGGAAGCATCGGCCGCCTCGGCCACCTGTAACCGAGTTTCCGCACTCATCGGGTGCCGCAGCGGGCCGACCGTGGTGCATGCGGCGAATGCGCAGCACGCGATCGGCAGCAGACATCTCACTCTTCGGAGCATGGCGACCAGCTTTTCTCTTGCATCACTGGGTTATTCCAGGGCCGGGTGAGCCTTGCTGTGGTGCTTGTTCATTGGTGACACCGACCGATGCGGCATTCAAATCTGGCAGCGGATAGCGCCTCCCGGCCAGCAGACGAGTGACCGGCGGCGCCGCTTCGCTGCCGGTCGCCGCAGCCGATCCGGTGCCTGCCGCCAGGTCAGCAGGGTTGACCACCATTACCCGCAGATTTGCATCGTTATCGCCGATCGGGCGGTAGGTCCCGGGGCGCTGGTAGGGGTCACCCAGATCGTAGGAACAGCCTGACAGGAGAACGGCACCGATCAGCCAGCCTAGAGCAGGGTGAGCGCGGAAGGATGTGCTCACCCTGTTCCGGCCCATTGTCTTGTCGCGTGATTCAGACCTCCGGCGATTCCGCCTTCGGTCATCACGCCCCATTGTCTTTTCGCGTGATTCAGACCTCCAGCGATTCCGCCTTCGGTCATCACGCTCTGGACCACGCATGCGTCCCTCACTTCAGAATGAAGCCGGCGTCCAGCGGCGCTGCCGCGGCCGGACCGGATGCCACCTGGCGCCCCCAAATGATCCTTTCGAGATCGGTTGCCGGCCTGAAGTTGTCGGTCGGCAATCGGAGTGCGCTCGGACCGGCGGCAGGCTGCACAATGTAGGGCGTAACGATGATGACCAGCTCGCTCTCCCCCCGCTGGAAATCGTTCGACTTGAATAGGGCTCCGATCACCGGAACCTCGCCGATCCACGGCAGCGCATTGGTGTTGTCGACACTGGTCTTCTCGAGCAGGCCGGCAATTGCAAAGCTCTGGCCGCTGCCCAGTTCGACGGTCGTCTCGGCGCGCCGAACGGTGAGCGCGGGTATGGTAAGCGTCCCGCCGGCAATTGGCACGCTGACGGCGCCGTTGCTGCTGAGCTGACTTACCTCCGGCCTTACCCTCAGATTAAGTCGCGCCGGCGACAACACTGTTGGCACCACCGCAAGGCTGACACCGAAGGTCTTGAAGTCGACGGTGATCGTTGTCTGTCCGTTGGAAGTGTTACCCGCGATCGGGATCGGGAACTCTCCGCCAGCAAGGAAACTGGCGGTTTCGCCCGACAGCGCTGTCAGGTTGGGTTCCGCCAGAATTGTGATGAGCTGATCGCCCGCGAGCGCGTCGATAATGCCATTGACGTCCCACAGCTTGTTGCCGGAAGTCAGACCTGCACCGAGCTGATTAGGAGCTGCAGTGGCTCCCGAGAGCGGCGCCAGGCCGAGTGGCAGCAGCGGGGAGATCGTGCTTGAAATCGCCGCCCCGGTCAGCAAACCGAAGCGCCAACCCGGGCCATTGCCGAGTGCCTGCCAGTTGAACCCCAACTGTCGCGTCACCGACCGGTTGATTTCGGCGATCCGGACCCGGACATTGACCTGGATGGCGCCAAGTACGGTCAGGTTATCTTGCACGCCGGCCTTCTCGCCGACATAGCCGCGGGCGATTGCTTCCGCCTGTTGCGCCGCGGCGGCATTCGGGACGGTGCCGTTCAGGACTGCGGCGTTGCCAGCACCCTGGACGCGCAAGCCTGACGCACCCTGCACGACCCGCGCGATCGTCGCCTGGATCGACGACGCCATCGCCGGGGTCACCGTGCCTGTGGAGAGGCCCGCTACAGGAGCCGCGCCGCCGCCCGGTGTGACGGTGACGTCATACTGAATGATCGCCTGACCGGTTTCCGTGGTCGCGATCACCGTTGTGCGCCCAGCCGCGACGCCCATCAGGAAAAGGGTTGTTGGCGAGGCTGGCTGCACACGCGCTACGTTCGGTTCCGCCGACATGACCGTCGCAGCCGGCTGCGGCAGACGGAGCAACACGCCGGTGCCCGCCTGCAGCGTTAGGGGCTGGCTGATGGTCGCCGGCGAAGGCACCGCGGCCGGCAGGGGAGTGCCCTGCGACTGGACCGGTTGCTGTGCCTGCGCCACGGCTGCGGCAGGTTGCTTCACTATGTTGGGCGTATCGGCGAATGCGTGCACGAGACCGCAGAGCAGGACCGCAAGCGACAGGCTGACCACACCCATTGCCCGATAGCCACTTTGCGGCCGGCATCCTTGGCCCCGCTTGCGCGCGGAAATCGCCGACCAGTCGAAAGCCATCGATACTGGCGCTCCCCACCACCCGTACCCATCGCGCCCTGATTCGGATTACCAATCGGTTAATGCGTCGTGCCGAATCGTCTGATCGTGCGTGCTACAGTGAAGGGCTTATGATGCCTATCTCGTGATGCCGCGGGCAGCGCCGATGAGGACTGTCTCAGTCGGGGGAAACTCGCCTGAGATGCGAAGAACCGATCGGCAATCGCGCGTTACGCGAGGACTGGCGAGAGCGAATGCTATTGAGCAAGCCGCAATGATGCCAACTCGGAGCCGATCTGCTGGAATGCAGCCTGTAATTGAGCCTGGGTCGGCGCGAGATAATAGTTGGTTGGCGATGAGGCACATGACTGAAATAGCGTCTGGGTCGCCGGTGAGACACCGCTATGATTGAACAAGATCGTGTAGAGGACGATGCCGTTATTTTTTATGTTCGTGCACATCTGAAGCATCCACGCATTCAGCGTGGCCGTGATTGTATCCTGGGTGGCGTTGAGGCCGAGCGTGTTGCTTAGCAGTCGGCCATAGGCGGTAAAATCGGCGTCACCATCGTAGGTAATGGTCCTGCCCGCGCCATCCACTCCTTGTCCCGGGACACCGCCAGGCCAGTCATACCATTCGTTATTGCCGTCAGTCATCAGCACGATCGCCTTCTTCATGTGGGGCGTGTTGTAGGCAAGCGGCAAATTGGGGGCCTCCCATAGCCCCTGCCAGTTCGGGCTGATCGTCCACCAGCCGGCTTGCAGGCCGAGATTGATGAAAGTGCCACCCCGATAGACGGCTGCCATTTTGTTGATCGTCGCGACAACGGTGGCCTTGCTGGATGTTTCCGGGAGAACCGCTAGCGGAGGGCAGTCGAGATTCGGACCGACAGAGTTGTCGCTGACCTCTGGCTCGTTATTTGTCGTTTGCCACGTGCTGGTCCAGTCATTGTCGCCGACGTAATAGTTCGTAGCGGTCTTGCCGTTGCTCGTTGTCGTGTATGAATATACGTGCCAGGTGGAAGGGTAGAGAAATGGCTGGAAGGGTGCCTGGGTAGGCGTCTTGTCGTTGGAATTGTCGCCGTTTTGCGCGCCGGTCTTGGAAGTACGAGCCATGACACAGCCCATCCATTTCGACGGATAATAGGACGCCTGATTGACTGTGCCACCTGACAGCCAATTGGCGTGCTGCGCACCGATGTTGACTGCAGCAGCGAAAGGCACGACCGAAACCCAAAGGTTTGGCTGGGTATCGTTGTTGCCATACAGTATGTTCACCAGATCATTAGCGGAGCTGATCACCGATTGGATCGGCCAACCAGCCATCGAACCCGTGTTGTCGAGCACCAGAGCCAGCTCCAGCCCCGTCCCGGAACGCTGCGCAACGGAGAAGTCGGAGAAGGCGACCGCCTGCTTCGAGATCACTCCAAACAGCGTGGTGGGAATGCTTGCTGTCGCATCGATGCGGATCTTCGACGGATCCTTGGCGTCGGGAGTGAAGACAGGAGCGGACACCGTGGCGCCGAGATAGCTATGACTACCCCCGCCCTGGGTGAACTGTGCCCAAAATACCTTGGTAGCTTCGGTGTCGCGATTCGCATCGGTAATTTGCCGGGCGGCAACTAGTGCCGCAGCGTCCATCGCCGTCTTGAGCCGATCCTCGACGAGCCAGGAGCGTGCGGTGTCCACTGCGAGACCGGCGAAACCGATCAGCGCCACCATGCCCAGCGCAGTTATCACGGCAGTCGATCCGCGCCGGTCCATGCTCGCCTCCGTCATTTCGTGCAGACCGGGCTGCTCCCCTGAGGCGCCTTCTGGAGCGCCGCCCCATCGGAAGCGCGCGTCAAATACAGGGTCGTGCCGTTCAGTACAGTATTCATGACATTGCCGATGAAGCCGGCGCTGAACACCCAAGCCTGCAATGGCAGGTAAACTTCGGTGACAAGCAAAGTTTCGTTGGCGGGCACCGTGAAGCCTTCAGTGATGTTTGCCGCCCCGCCCACCACGCCGCCAACTGAACTGCTCTGGTTCGGATTGCCGGTTTGAACCTGCCAGGCAAGTTTGTTGGCACCGTTCTGCGAGTAAACTGCACTGATAATCACTGCCCCTGGCGTCTTCTTGGGATCGCCTGTTACCCGACCTAGACTGCCAATTATCTGCTGTGCGTAGTTCCAGAACTGTTGGGTATCTCCCGTGCTGATGCTGTCGCACTGGGAAACGAGCTGACCGAGCTGCACGGCCGTCTCATCAAGGCGCAGTTGGGAGCGGATGAACTGGACAAGGTCGGATGTCGCCAGCGCCAAAAGGATCAGGACGGGCGCTATGATGGCAAACTCGACCGCGGCCACGCCACGCCTGTCGCGGTTAACACGTCGCATCGTCGAAAGGCTCGTTCTTGACCACGATGTTCGCCCGGTGTGTCAGGAGGGGCGAGCCACCGATCAGGTTGATCCAGGCCCCCGTGAGAAAGGGCTGTGTGTAGGTGACCGAGTAGGTGACGATCTGCCCGCCGTTCCCGGCGCCGGCCACCGGCGTTCCGGCAGTCAGGTCCGAGGCGTTCCCGTAAGACTGGATGGAGACTGTAAGGTTCGCCGGCTTGAGGAAGCCGCCGGTCGAGTTTGATATCATCCAGGAGATGGTCTGGGAGCGACAGGTGTACTGGGCCGGTTCGCCCGCTATGGTCGCCTGACCAGTGATGCCGAATCGGCTAGCGCGCAAAACCGCCGCATCAAGCGCCGCCGCCGTCGTGAACTGCCAGGCCAGTTCAATTATGCCGATCAGCAGCACCAGGAACGGAATTGCGGCGATGGCGAACTCAACGGCCGTCGTGCCCCGCCGTGAACGCAATAACCTCACGGCCGCCCGCGCCGGCGAGGACCTACCTAAACACCTAATGCATTTCGCGAGGTTTATCGGTCGCACATACCGAAACTAGACCTTCGCGGTATAGGAATTCTTTACAGTAGCCAATCCGTCGCAGCATCTCGTCGCTGGCTGATCTCCCATTCAGCTCACGAGCCACGTGCAGAAGTAATTTAAGGATAAATTCACCTTCAAGGAGGAGTTCCGTACCGGGAGCCTTCGGGTGCAGGTTTGGGCGAGCGACACCAGCTTACGATCCGTAGCACGGCATCGGGTTGCAAGGCCGCGAGGACGCTGCTTTTCGGTCTGCTCGTCTGCCTGCCTCAGACTTCCTGGGGGGCTTGGGACCGGGGGCCTCAATGCGTTCCATTTGCGCGCGCTTTATCGAGCATACGGCTGTTCGGCGATGCATGGCGCTGGTGGTCTGCCGCAGCGGGTCTCTATGACCGGGGCGCCACACCCCAAGCTGGAAGCGTCTTGAGTTTCCGGTCGGATCTCCGCATGCCGCTCGGGCACGTAGCGGTGGTCACCCGGATTATCGATGAACGCGAGATCGAGGTCGACCAAGCGAACTGGGCTCCGGGTGCAATTGGTCGACAGGTCCGGGTCCTCGATGTCTCTCCCGGCAACGACTGGACAGCAGTCCGGGTCGAGTTGCCGGAACCCAACCATTTCGGTGCGGTCTATGGCACCAACGGATTCATCTACGGATGGCCGATCGAGCTGGGACCACAGATCATAGAGGTTGCGCAGACGCTCCGGACTTTCCAGGACGACAGTTTGCAGCATGCCTCTGGAAAGGTTCCGATTGTCGTGGGACCACGTGGGGTGATCGCAGACACACTCGCTGACCGGGCATTGCCGGTCGTCATCTACGGTCGGCGAGAGACCCGATGAAAGCGCCGGTGGGTGGCGGCAGAGCCGCACAAACGGGGAATTAGGCGGCAGCAGCAGATAGGCGATGCAGTTCCCCGCCGAGAAACTCCGCGATGGCTCCCGGACCTGATCGGCTGGTGCCGGTTCGTCCCGATCGCGCCTCTGCATCGGGGTTGTAATTCGTGTTGGTGTTCACATCGTAAACCAGTGTGCGACCTGCATGATCGGCAATGAACTCGATACCTGCAACCTCGATGCCTGCCGCCGCCAGGAAGCGCTCCAGTCGCGCTCGCAGTGCGCTGGGGATCCCATCGATGATGGTGAATGTGTCCCGGGGCATCTCCCCGGCCGGAGAATTGGTATCACCTATGCCACAGGCGTCGGCCGGGCAGAGTTCGAAACCGTTGCTGGTGTCGACCTCGACCGCGTAGAGGAAGCGGCCGCCGACGAACTCGGCGCGCGTGATGAGCGGTCGCGGAGCGCGGATGAACTCCTGCAGAAGGTGAAGACCATCCACCGGTGCCTCGTAGTCCTCGGACGCCAGATAAGTCGCGAGGCTGGCGACTGACGAGAAGAGTCGCACGCCAAGGCCCTTGCCGCCTCGGTTCGGCTTGAGGATGAACGGCTGGTCCTCGAAGTGTGTTTGCGCCGCGGCGACGAGACGCTCGCGCCCGGCGACCAGGTACTGTGTGCGGGATGGCAACGCCGTGGCTCTCCAATGCAGCATATTGGCGCGCCTTGCTGATTTCGAGATCCAGTGCATCAGGCCCGTTGACTACGCGCCGGCCCCAGCGAACCAGCCAGGCCAGTACCGCAGCCGTCAGCTCGGCCGCGAACCGATGGTCCCGCGTATGCGACGAAGCGCTCATACGGTTGTAGAACACCCCTTGCGGTGGCGAGCGGGCAAGGTCGAACGTGCCAGCGTCGAGAAACCACTCAGTCCACGGCAGACGCCGCTGGTCGAGGGCCTGCGCGAGCGGCGGCAGCCAAGCGGCATTTTCATGCAGGATGTGGATGCGGGGCACGACTCTGGCCTCCTTCGGACTGCGCCAGATAGAGTTGGATTTTTCGTCTGAACGCAAGAAGCCACGTAATCTGCGAAGAATCATCTCTGGATGGTGGGCGATGAGCGAGAATTTGCCTTCAGAGCTATGCGCTGGAGTGTGTTGTTCCGGGCAGCGTTGCAGTCCGTTATCCATGGACCGGTTCGAGTTGGCTCTCGCATTCACTTGGCTCTCGAAGGCAAATCCGGGCGGAGGTCCGGGTGCTCGACCCTAGCCGCGCGGGCTGCATCCGCTGCCTTGTTCCGCAGGTGAACGGCCAGCCACCCCGCCACCCCGCCGACCCGCTCTCCATGTGCATGGTTCCGGCTACCGCGTTCCGAAAAACCCAAGTAACGCAATTGATTGGACTTAACCGCGAATTAAGCCGGCACGGTCAGTCTCTTGCTGTTGCCAGCGTTGCGTGCGCATGCGTGGAAATACCGACAGAAGAGGCAAGAACAACGTCCTCATCCGGAAGGAGGAGGTGGTAGAGGCCAGCCACCACGGCGGATCGTGGAAGGTTGCTTATGCCGACTTCGTCACCGCGATGATGGCGTTCTTTCTGTTGATGTGGCTGCTGAACGCCACGACAGAGGCGCAACGAAAAGGGCTTGCCGATTACTTCAGTCCCAACAGCGTTCTATCGCACAACTCCTCGGGGATGGGGCAACCGTTCAGCGGGCGCACCGCGTTCTCCGATGGAGCCATGCTCTCCGACCTGGGAACACCTCAGATCATAGTGGGTCAGCAGCCGGTTGTGGACGATGTGGAAGACGATGGATCGGACGTGATCACACAGCCGCGCCCGCACCGCGACGACAGCAAGAGCAAGGCGCCTGATCTGGGTGGCAGGCCACCGAAAGCGCCACCTCGCCTGGTGCACAATACCGCACCTGACACCCGTGCCTCGAACGCCGCTGCACTCGCTGCAGCCGCCGCACCCGGCGATGCACCCCGCAAGCCCACCGACGCGGAGTTGCGTGCCGAACTCCAGCGCAGGGAAAAGCAGGATTTCGAGCAAGCCGCGCAGCAGGTCCACGACGCGGTTGCAAGTGACCCGCAGTTGGCAGAACTGACGAGTCAGTTGGCGATCGATATGACCCCGGAGGGTCTCCGGATCCAGATCCGGGACGCCGACCATGAGGCGATGTTCCCGTTCGGCTCTGCCGTGCCAAACGAAAAGGCAAGATTGCTGTTGCAGAAAATTGCTCCGGTCCTGGCCCGCATGACGCAGGACATATCGATTGCCGGCCACACCGACGCCGCACCCTATGCTGGCACCGGGTTCACGAATTGGGAGCTCTCGGCCGATCGGGCCAACGCGACCCGGCGTCTGCTGGTCGAGTCCGGCCTGCAGGCACCGCGCATTCGCAGCGTGACCGGCAATGCCGAGCGCGATCTTGCTGTGCCGAATGATCCACTTGCCGCGGCCAATCGACGGATTTCCATCGTCGTACTGCGCGCAGCCCGGCTGCAGCCGGAAGCGCCATAAGCTGATCCGATGCTGACGCTGGGAGCCTTCGCATTGCTGCTTGGCTGCGTGTTCGGCAGCTATGTCATCTCGGGCGGTAGCTTTGACGTGCTGATCGAAGCACTGCCATTCGAGCTGTGGACGATCGGCGGTGCCGCGGCTGCCGCGTTTGTGATGGCCAACAGCATGCACGACCTGAAGCATTCTCTGGGCAGCTTCAAGAAGGTCTTCGGAGGCGCCGCATTCCACAAGACCGACTACGTCGATCTGTTGAGTCTGCTTGTACTTCCTGGTCAGGCTCGCCACGACCAAGGGCAACATGGCGCTCGAGCCACATATCGAGAAGCCGCACGAAAGCCCCGCGTTTCAGAAATTCCCGAAGATTCTTGCCAATGGTTTTGCCAGCTCAATGATTTGCGACTACCTGCGCATGGTCGGAATGAATGCCGACGATCCCAACCAGATCGAAGATGTCATGGCGCGTGAACTGAAAAAGACGCTGGGCGAAGAACTGCATGGCGCGCACGCGCTGCAGGCCATGGCCGACGGTTTGCCGGCTCTCGGCATCGTTGCCGCGGTCCTGGGCGTGATCAAGACGATGTCGCACATCGATCGTCCGCCGGCCATTCTCGGTGCGATGATCGCGAGTGCATTGTGCGGCACGTTTCTCGGCGTGCTTCTGGCCTACGGCCTCGCCGGCCCGTGCGCGTCTCGGCTACAGTCGGTTGTCGAGGAAGAGGCGAAGTTCTACGAGGTGATCCGCGCGGTGCTGGTGACACATCTGCACGGAAACGCGCCGCAGGTCAGCGTCGAGTCCGGCCGCAAGATGGTGCCGAACCAACACATGCCGACGTTCCTGGAACTGGAAGAGGCCGTGCAGTCGGTGCAGATCGGCTAGTTTAGCGCTTTCACCCCGACCGGACACGCACAATGCCTCATTGCGACACTCGCGTATGCGAGGGGAAGCAAGCCAGTGCCCCCGGCAAAACAACTGGTTTGCTTCGTCGCTGCGCTCCTCGCAATAACGTGTTCCAGTTATCCTGAAGATGCTCCAGCCATCAGGCTGCCGGACGGGCGCTACCCTTCATCTGTGTGCGGTGCATGATCCGACGACTGCTGGCATCGAACGGATCGCGCCGATGCATGGTGCAGCGATTGTCCCAAAGTACCACGTCGCCAACGCGCCAGTTGTTGTACCACGTCAGTTCATCGCGTGTCGCGTAACTCCACACTTCGTCGAGCAGTGCCTCCGACCGCGCCAGGTCGAAACCTTCGATGTAGGCATTTCGCCGCCGGCCAAGATAAAGGCACTTCCGCATCGTCTCGGGGTGGGTGCAGACGATCGGATGATAGGTGCCGGGCGCCTCCCGCGGATCATCGGTCGGTGACACGCCCTGGCGCACATAACCGCCGCTGTTGTATGTGCCGTCGTGCTTGATCCGCAGTCCGTCCAACTGCCGTTTCAATGCTTCCGGCAAGCTCTCGTAAGCGCGGTACATGTTGCTGAAGCCGGTGTTGCCACCGGTCGCTGGGACCTCGATTGCGTACAGCATGCTCGCCTTGGGCGGATCGTCCAGGTAGGACATATCGGTGTGCCACACCGCCTCGCCGGCGCCGAGACTGCCGATCGCGACGCCGTTCTCGATCACATTGGAAACTACGTAGATTTCCGGACGCCCCTCAACGAAGCGCCGCCCATTCTCCTGTATCGGTGCCCAATCCAGCTCTCCGAACCGCCGGCTGAACCTGATCAGGTCGTCGTCGGTCAGCGTCTGTGCGCGGAACAACAGGACCAGGTGGTCCAGCCAGGCGCGATGAATGGCGGCGAAGTCAGCCTCGGACAGGTGACGAAGATCTACCCCGGACAACTCAGCCGCGAGGGCCGCGCCACCGGGCGTTACCGAAACAGCCATCGTCTCCTCCCGACTTCCTTGCCGATCGTCGCAGGTAAGACTGTAGCCTCTTGGTCGCACAGGAGGGAACCGTCCCCTGTCAGCCGCTCTCGTTGACGTGGTCGCTGTCCAAGTGTAGTCGAGTCGATTGAGCGCTGGTCCAACGAGCACTGCGGTTCAGTGCGTTCGACTTGTTGCGGAGGAAACCACGCACGGCAGCGTCGCTCTGTCGGCAGAACCCGAACGGTGGTGGCGCTCTTGATGCGCTGCACCGACTGTCGCCACACGCCATGCGTCGCCTGAGACTCTGGCACTGCTTGCACTGCTTGGGTTGGCCGGATGCGCCCGCGACCTGGGCGCGCGACGTGCCGACGGTACCTGCCCGTTGATCCGGCTGGCGCAACTGCCTCTCGAAGCCCGCGGCAACATGCTTTTCACCGAGGCCAGGATCGACGGCAAGCCGGTCACGCTGCTGGTCGACACGGGCGCGGAGCGTACACTGCTGACAGAAGCAACGGTCGAGCGTCTGCACCTGGCGCGCGATCTTCAGCACGCGACGCGCACGTACGGCATCGGCAGTCCGACCGCGACATGGGATGCAAAACTGCCGAACGGCATGGTCCTCGGCGGCGCGCAAATCCCGGTTGAGCGGGTGACCGTTGGCCGCTTCGGCATCTCGGAGATTGCCGGAAATCTGGTCGATGGGCTGCTGGGTGCCGACATCCTGCTTGCCTTCGACATCGACCTGGACCTGCCTGCGCAAGAGATGACGCTTTACCTGCCGCGGAGCCAATGCCCCGATGCTCCGCCGCCTTGGGAGCAGGCCTATGTCCCCGTTCACGGCATCAGCACGCGCCAGGACCGGCTGTTGCTGCCGTTTGAGCTCAACGGTGTGTCCGGCACAGCGGTCCTGGACACCGGTGCGCAGATGAGCTCGATCAGCCGGCACATGGCGGAGCGGATCGGGCTACTGGATGCCGATCTCGCCGATGACCGTACGGTTATGGCGCACGGCGCCGCACCGGATCAGGTTCCGGTGAGAATTCATCGTTTCAGTGATTTCCGCGTTGGGCCGACGGAGACGCATGCACCGACCCTCCCGGTGGTGCCGATGTCGAGCGGCATGGGCGACGCGCTCGTTGGTGGCGACTTCTTGCGCGGCCGGCGCGTCTGGCTGTCATTCTCGACGCGGCGCGTTTTAGTCACGCCCGTTCAGCACGGTCCATGGATTGCAGCGACCCGCACGGACGAATAGCCACCCGCTCCGCTCACACTCTTGGCAGCGTCGTTCTGGGCAGGCTGGCTGCGATGTCCGATTAAGCCCTGTTGGGATCAGCGCAGGCGCAGTTCCCAGTCTTCGCCGACCATTGGCGGACCGAAGTCGCTGTGCGGCTGGCTGCCCACCAGCCGGAACCCGGCCTGCTGATAGATCGCGCGCGCGGCGACCAACGCTTCGTTCGTCCACAATGTGATGGTGCGGTATCCTGCGGTCCGGGCGAAGGCGATGCATTCGGTCACCAGCCTGCGCCCGATGCCGAGACCGCGCGCCGCAGGCTCCACGATCAGCAGGCGAAGCTTCGCTTCCCGCGAGGATTTGCGCACCAGGAAAACCGATCCGACGTTCACCCCATCGCACTCGGCGATCCAACACCGCTCAACGTTCGGATCGTGCCGCGCGAGGAAGTCACTCGCGACACGCGCGACCAGAGCTTCGAACCGGCTGTCGAAGCCATACTCCTCCGCGTAGAGCGCACCATGACGGGCGGTGACCCAGCCGATATCGCCAGGTCTGTGCTGGCGAAGCAGCCAAGGCCGCGGCCGGCCTGAGCCAAGCAAAGTCTCGATCCGCGCCATGGCGTCGACCAGGGATGCCTGCCCCGGCTCGGGCAGCTTCGCCAGCAGCGCACCAACCGCTTCACGCGACCGTTGATCGAGTGGCCCGAAGGCCGCATGGCCGGCTTTGGTGAGCGACAGCAGGCTCTGCCGCCGATCAACGCTTGATGGCGAGCGTGCCAGCAGGCCCAGGCCCTCCAGGCGCTGCAGCATGCGGCTGAGATAGCCCGGATCGAGGTCTAGATCGCGGCCTAGTTCGCTCGCAGTCACGCCAGCCCGCTGCGCCAGTTCGTACAACACACGCGCTTCGGCCAACGAAAACCGGCTGTGCAGCAATCCTTCCTGCAGCACTCCGATCGTGTGCGTGTAGAAGCGATTGAACCGGCGAACGGCGGAGATGCAGCTCTGGAGCGCCGGCTGCGGACCATCCATGCCGAAAGCATATAACAGCTTGACTTTGTCAAGCAATGCCCAGACCTCATCGTCTGGGTGCCACAACCCTCCGGCGGCTATATTTGGGTTGAGGGCACTGGGCCGGGTAACGGTTGGCCGCGACGCTGGCCGGGTTGAGTTGACGGACCTGGGAGTTTCGCGGTCATACTCGCTGGTAGTTCAGCGGGGAATGGCGAGACATGAAGCTGCTGTGGTTCCACCTGATGCCTTATACCGAGCTGCCGGAGGATTTCCGGCAGAAGCACCCCTCGGTCTGGGTCGACATTCATTCGTCGCTGTTCGACCCGAAGCGCGCGCACCTGATGTACAACGACTTCATGGATGAAATGGAGTTCGCGGCCGACTGCGGATTCGATGCGGTGTGCTGCAATGAGCATCATTCCAACGGTTATGGCCTGATGCCGTCCCCCAACCTGATTGCATCGGCCCTGTCTCGGCGCACCCGCGACACCGCGATCTGCGTGATGGGGAACTCGCTTGCGCTCTACAACCCGCCGACCCGCGTGGCGGAAGAGTTCGCGATGATCGACTGTATCTCAGGCGGTCGGTTGATCGCCGGTTTCCCGGTCGGCACGCCGATGGATACATGCTACTGCTACGGCCAGAACCCCAGCATGCTGCGCGAGCGCTATCTCGAGGCGCATGACCTTGTCATGCGCGCCTGGCAGGAGGCGGACACATTCGCCTTCAATGGCCGTTTCAATCAGCAGCGCTACGTGAACATCTGGCCGCGTCCGGTGCAGCGTCCCCACCCGCCGGTATGGATCCCCGGCGGCGGCTCGATCGAGACGTGGCAATGGTGCGCGCGGATGGACTACGTCTACGCCTATCTGTCCTATTTCGGCTACAAGGACGGCAAGGCGACGATGGACGGTTTCTGGGCGGAAATGGCGCGATTGGGCAAGGACCGCAATCCGTATCGCGCCGGGTTCCTGCAATTCGTCGGCGTGGCGGAGACCCGCGAAAAGGCGATGGAACTGTATCGAGCGCCCGCCGAGTACTTCTACGGTCGTTGCCTGTTCACCGATCCGCGCTGGGCAACGCCGCCCGGTTACGTCACCGAAGGCACCATGCGCGTTGGGCTGCAGAGCCAGGTCGGCCGCGCGGCGTCAACAGCAGCGCGCACCCAGGCACGCGATGCAACCCGCATGGAGGATATCGTCGAGCGCGGCTACGTGATCATCGGCTCACCGGATGAGGTGGTGGAGCAACTCACCGAGGTCGCTACCTCGCTGAACGTCGGGCACCTGATGCTGTTGCTGCAATACGGCAACATGAGCAAGGAACTTACCAAGTACAACACGAAGCTGTTCGCCGAAGCGGTGTTGCCGAAGCTGAAGCCGCTGTTCGACGAGTGGGAAGATCGCTGGTGGCCGCAGCCGATGGACCGCACGCAACGCGCTGACGTTCCGGCCTTCGTTCCGGGATTGGCCGCGGAGTAATCGCAGGTCCGGCGATCGGCGACCAGGTTACGAGGGTTCGATCAGCGCCCGCGCATGGCGGGCGATGACCAGTTCCTCATCGGTCGGGATGGCGTATGCGGGCAGCGGTGAATCGGATCGCGTCAGCAGCGGTCCGCCTGCCTGATTCGCTGCTTCGTCGATGGAGAAGCCAAGCCAGCGCAGGCGGTGCAGCACGCGGGCGCGGATCTCCGGACTGTGTTCGCCGATGCCGGCGGTGAACACCATACCATCAATTCCGCCCATCGCGGCGGCCAGCGCACTGGCAGTGCGCGCGACATGGTAGACGAAATACTCGACCGCCAGCTTCGCCATTGGCGCGTCGCTCGCGAGCAGCGTGCGCATGTCGTTTGACACGCCCGACAAACCCTTCAGGCCGCACTCGTCATAGAGGAAGCGCTCGACGCGATCGACGCTCCAGCCTTTCTGCTGCTGCAGCCACAGGATCACGCCGGCATCGAGTGATCCCGACCGCGTGCCCATCGGCAATCCGTCCAGCGCGGTAAATCCCATCGAGGAATCGATGCTGCGCCCGCCGGCCAAGGCGCACATCGATGCACCGGACCCGAGATGCGCCACCACCACACGGCCGAGCGCTATCTCCGGTACCCTCTCGGCCAGCGCGCCGGCGATGTACTCATAGGAGAGGCCATGAAACCCGTAGCGGCGGACGCCTTCGCGGTACAGTTCGTCCGGAATTGCAAACCGATCAGCGACCGGCGGATGTCCGCGATGAAACGCGGTATCGAAGCAAGCCACATGCGGCAGGTCGGGGAATAGACGAGACAGCGCCTTCAGCACCGTCACCGCAGGTGGGTTGTGCAGCGGTGCCAGCGGTTCGAGCGCCTCGATCTTCGCCAGGGTTGCGGCATCCACCAGCACCGGCGACGCCATATCCGGGCCGCCATGCACGATGCGATGCCCGAAGCCGATCAGTGCCTGCCGGTCCAACGGACCATCCGGCAGCGCCGCCAAGGTGGCGAGCGCGGCGGCATGGTCCTTCGTCGTCACCATCTGGTCATGCAGCACTTTGCCGTCCGGGGTGCTGACGCGCATCCGCCCCTCGCTGCCGATCCGTTCGATTTCGCCGCTTTGCAGCCGTGGCAAGGCAACGTCGCCTGCGCCGAAGACGGCGAATTTCAAGCTGGATGAACCAGCGTTCAGAACGCAGAGGCGACGATCCGGCATCCCCTTGGCCTTTCATGTCCGGAGCGTGCATGCTTCGCGTCGCAGACGAGCCCCGGAGACAGCGTCCATGACCAAGTTTGGCGTCGCCCAGTCGAT
This sequence comes from uncultured Alphaproteobacteria bacterium, assembly GCA_963758595.1. GTDB lineage: Bacteria > Pseudomonadota > Alphaproteobacteria > Acetobacterales > Acetobacteraceae > JAMXLO01. The sequence goes on along the minus strand of CAVWWB010000008.1, from coordinate 293,801 downwards.
CGCGCGCGTGGAAGACCAGCGGCTGCTCAAGGGGGACGGCCGTTACACCGATGATATCGTGCTGCCTGGTATGCTGCACGGCATAGTCCTGCGCAGTCCGCACGCCGCCGCCACATTCGGCGCGATCGACACCCAGGCGGCGACATCGGTGCCAGGCGTCAGGGCGATATACACCGCGGCTGATCTGAATGCCGATGGACTGGGGCCGCTGCCATGCGCGGCCCCTGTACAGAACCGCGACGGCTCCGACATGGTGAACCCGCCGCATCTGGCACTTGCGGACGGCGTGGTCCGGCATATTGGTGACCCCGTCGCTTTCATCGTCGCCGAGACCGCGGCCGCGGCACACGATGCCACCGAACTGGTCAATGTCGAGTATATCGTGCAGCCTGCCATTATCGACCTCGCAAAAGCCACCGAGCCCGGCGCGCCGCAGGTGTGGGCAGAGGCGAAGAACAACGTTGTCTTCGACTGGGGCATTGGCGATCAGGCCGCGACCGATGCCCTGTTCGCGTCCGCTGCACACGTCACCCGGTTGACGGTGGTCAACAATCGTGTGGTCGTCGCCTCGATGGAGGCGCGCGCCGCGATCGCCGAATTCGATCAGGCAACCGGACGCTGGACGCTGTACGCCAACACCCAGGGCGGCTGGCTGATCAAGAACCTGATCGCTAGCGTGTTCAACGCCGAACCGGCCAGGTTTCGCGTCATTACGCCCGATGTGGGCGGCGGGTTCGGCATGAAGGCCTTTCTGTATCCGGAGCACGTGCTGACCTGTTATGCCGCGCGCAAGCTGGGTCAGCCGGTGAAATGGGCATCGGAGCGCGGCGAGGCCTTCGTCGCCGACACCCAAGGCCGCGACAACATCACTTTGGGCGAGCTGGCGATCGACAAGGACGGGAAGTTTCTGGCGCTGCGCACGCGAAACCTCGCCAACATGGGCGCCTATCTTTCCACGTTCGCGCCATACATCCCGACGCTCGCGGGTGGTGCAGTACTGTCCGGCGTGTATGGGTTCCAGCAGATCTTCGCCAATGTCATCGGCGTGTTCACGCACACTGTTCCGGTGGACGCCTATCGTGGTGCCGGGCGTCCTGAAAGCAACTACCTGCTGGAACGGCTGGTTGACGCAGCGGCGCGAGAACTCAGCATCGACCCGGCCGAACTTCGCCGTCGCAATATGGTGCCTTCCTCGGCGATGCCGCATGCAACACCGGTGGGGAAGACCTACGATAGCGGCGACTTCGCCACCGTGCTGGATACGGCGCTGAAGCAGATGGACTATGCCGGTTTCCCGGCGCGACGCGCTGAGGCAGCGCAGCGCGGTAAACGGCGTGGTATCGGCCTGTCCTACTACCTGGAAGTCACCATGGGCGATCCGACCGAACGGGCGGAGATCCGTTTCGCTGATGATGGATACGTCGATCTCTATGTCGGCACGCAATCGACCGGACAGGGGCACGAGACCGGGTACGTCCAGCTTACCTCGCAGCGGTTGGGAATCGATGCGGAGAAGATCCGTGTCCGGCAGGGCGATACCGATGCCATTCCGGTCGGCGGCGGTACCGGCGGTTCCCGCAGCCTGTATTCCGAGGGGCAGGCGATCCTGATGACGGCCGACACGGTGATCAACAAGGGCAAGCAGGCGGCCGCCGAGGTGCTGGAGGCCGCGCCGGCCGACATTGCATTTGAGGACGGCCGCTTCTCCATCGTCGGCACCGATCGAGGTATCGACATCATGGAACTCGCCGCTCAGCAAGGGCGCAAAGCGGCGGCTGGCGAGCAGGCCATCACGCTCGATGCCGCCGAGATCGCCAATGTTGCCGAGCACACGTTCCCGAATGGCTGTCACATGGCCGAGGTGGAACTGGACCCTGATACCGGGGTGGTCGAGATCGTGCGGTATCGCGTTTGCGACGACTTCGGGAAAACGGTCAATCCGTTGATCGTGCGCGGCCAGGTGCATGGCGGGGTCGCTCAGGGCGTCGGCCAGGCCATGGTCGAGCGGACCAGTTATGATTTGGAAACCGGCCAACTTCTGTCCGGCAGCTTCATGGATTATGCACTGCCGCGCGCCAATGATCTGCCGGACATCGAGGTTGATCTGCTGGAAGTGCCCAGCCTGTCCAATCCGCTCGGGGTGAAGGGCGCCGGGGAGGCCGGCTCCGTGGGCAGCCCGCCGGCGCTGATCAACGCCATTGTCGATGCATTGTCCATTGACGGCGTAACGCATATCGACATGCCTGCGACGCCGGAAACTGTCTGGAAGGCACTGTCGACGGCCCGCGCCGCCTAGCGCACCGCCCTTGCCACGTCGGCTTCCGTCTGACGCAGCACCTCGGCAATCCCTGCGCGCATCGCTTCCGCGATCGCCGGAGGGTCTGAGTTCGGCAGCCTGGCCTCGGCACTTTCGGTGCGCTGCAGCAGCACTTTCGTGGAACCTCGACGCTGATCCAGCAGCACCAGGGCGAGCGCAACGCGCGCCACGCCACCGGATGGGTCGGCGATGAAGCTGTCCAGCTCGCCTTCCAGCACGAAGTCGGCATTCAGTCGACTGCCGGGCGCTACCACGGCCGTGAACAGTCCAGAATCGGCCAGCCATTGGCGCAGATCGTCTTCCATCGCCTGCGCCGGCGGCACCGACCACTGCTCGTAGAAATCCACGTGGACGCTGCCGTCGCGCTGCAACCATTGCATCCCGCGATCCTCCAGCCCGGGCGCCGGCCGCACACTGCGCACCAGCAGCACATAGCCGTGCGGCCTACGCGGCGCGACTGACGAACGCCGCACGTCGAGCGGCCAGGCTCGCTGCTGCACGTATGGCGTTTGTGGCAGCAGGGAACAGCCCGCCAGCGTGGTGACAAACGCCACCATCCAGCGTCGGGTCATCGCGCGGGTACCGTGCTGCGCGGCGGCGGTTGGCCGAACACCTGCGCGGGGTAGCGCCGAAGCGAATCGCTCATCTCCCGCAGGTTGCCTGCTGTCGCCTGCATGTCGCGCAGCAGCGGGACCAGGCTCTGCTCCAGGTCCGCCGTGCCATTGCCGGCACGTTGCGCTGTCACCTGCAGCGATGCGAGCACCGCGGGCAATTTTGCGGCAGCAGTCGCCAGCCGATCCGCCGCAAGGCTTACATTGGCGATCAGCTTTTGCATCTGCTCACCCTGCAGGGTACCGCGCAACGCGGACGTCGTCTGGCGAATGTCAGTGCTGAGGCCGGGTAGGTTTGCGGCATCCACAGCCAGCCTCGTGGTGCGCAGAAGGTCCGTTGCCTCTTGCAGCGTCTGATGCACGTCGCCGCGCGCCAACTCGGTGCGCATATCTGTGACAAGACCGTCCAACTGGGTGCCAACCCTGTCGAAATCCAGCCGGCTCAGCTTCGACAGCACCTGCTGTGCCGCGTCCTGCACCTGCATGAAGGTGCTGGGCATCGACGGTATATACACGGCCTTCGGTTGCCAGGGCACCGCCTGGGCCGGGTAGTGATCGGGATCAGCGAAATCCAGTTCGATATAGCTGAGCCCAGTGATCCCCTGTGACGCCAGACGGGTCCGCAAGCCCAAAGACACGGCCCGCTGCACGTCTGGCATCTGGCCGATCTTCGTCGTGTCCACGACGTATCGAACGAACACCAGGCGGTAGGTGAAGCTGGCGACGTTGAGTGGCTGGCTGCCGCCGTATTCCGCACTGACCAGTCCGATATCGGTCACCCGGCCGATCGTTACCCCGCGATACCTGACCGCCGCGCCGACCTCCAGGCCCTGCACCGATTCGCTGAAGTACAATTCGAACACCGGGCCGCGGCCGATCTCGCTGCCGGTCAGGAACCAGACCGTCAGCACCAGCAGTGCGACGCCCCCAACGATCAGGGCCCCCACACGCAGATAAAGACCGCGCCCGAACATCAGGCAGTCGCCGTTGCGGGCACTTCGCGTCGGAAGAAGGCTCGCACGATCGGATGCGTGCTGGTTTCACGCAGCACGCGCGGGTCACCCTCGGCGATCGTGCCGCCCGCATCAGAATATGCGCCGCGGTCCAGCATGACGCATCGATCCGCGATCGCCAGAATCGACGCCAGTTCGTGCGTCACGACGACGAAGGTCGCGCCCAGGTCCTGCCGCAGATCGAGGATCAGCCGGTCCAGCCCGGCCGAAGTCATGGGATCGAGCCCAGCCGAGGGCTCATCGAGCAACAGCAGTGGCGGGTCGAGCGCCATTGCTCTAGCGATGCCGGCACGCCGGGCCATGCCGCCGGAGATCTCGGCGGGCATCAGCATCGCCGCATCGCCCAGGCCGACCAGCCCAAGCTTGACCCGCGCGATCGCCTCCCGCGCATCCGACGGAAGATCGGTAAACATCTCCAGCGGCAGCATGACGTTCTGCAGCAGGTTCATCGAACCGAACAAAGCTCCGGACTGGAACATCACCCCCATCCGGCGCTGCACTTCGACCAGAGCGGCGCCGCGATCCGGGCCGGTAATGGCTCGTTGGAAGACCTCGATGCGTCCGGCGCTCGGCACCAGCAGCCCGATCAATTGCTTCATCAAGGTTGACTTGCCACAGCCGGAGCCGCCAAGAATGACGAACACCTCGCCGCGATACACCGCCAATGAGACATCGCGAAAGATCGTGCGTTCGCCGAAGCGCTGCGCCACGCCGTGTGCGTTGATCACGGGTTCGCCGGTCAAAGGTTCAGCCGATAAAAGATGAGCGCGAATACGCCGTCGAGGGCAACCGTCGCAACGATGCCGCCCACCACCGCCGCAGTGGCGGACAGCCCGACGGAACGCGGACCGACACCGGTGTAAAGACCCGCCCGGCAGCCGATGGCCGCCACTGCGGTGCCGAAGCAGATAGCCTTGAACAGGCCGCCATACAGATCACCGGCGCTGACCCAGTTCTGTACCTGGCCCGCGATCGTCACCACTGGGAAACCGAAGCCGTGCATCACTGTCGTCATCCCAAGCATGCCGGCGATATCCAGTGCCAGTGTCATAACGGGCATCACCAGCATAGCGGCCAAGATCCGCGGCAGCACCAGCATGGTGATCGGGTCCAGCCCCATTGTCGTCAGGGCAGCGACTTCTTCGTTCACCTTCATGGTGCCGATCTCGGCGGCGAAAGCCGAGCCGGTCCTTCCGGCCAGGATAACCGCCGCTAGCAGCGGCCCCAATTCGCGCAACAAGCTGAGAGCCACCAGATTGGCGACGAAGATGTCGGCGCCGAACCGGCGCATCGGCACGGCAGACTGAAAGGCCAGAATCAGGCCGATCAGGTAACCGAGCAGCAGCACCAACGGCAGCGACCGCACGCCGGCCTGATCGACATATTCCAGCAGATCGGGAAGGCGCAGCATCCGGTGCCGCCTGGGCAGCAGGACGACCGCCACCGCTGTCTCGCCGATGAAGCCGATGCTCGCTGTTGCCAGCCCGATCGCCGTCCCAAAAATATCGACCGCATCGGCACGTCGCGGCATTTCACTTCGTGACGCGGGCTGACTGGCGGGGCGCGCCTTCAGCAGCAATTCGCGCAAGCCCTCCTGCGCGCCGACCAGTTCGGCCTCTTCGCCATGTGCCGCTTCCAGTGCCGCGAGGAATGCCGCACCGCTCATGTCGCCGTAGGAGACCTGGGTCAGATCGAACCTGACGGGCCGTCCGCGGGCGGCATGGGCCAACTGCATTCCGCGACGCCAGATCGCACCGATCGAAGCGGCATCCAACCTGCCGCCGAACGCGAGCACGGTGCAGCCATCAGGCTGCTCCGTCGATAGCCGCGCGGTCTCGATCAATGCGCCAACCAGCCGTCGAAACGTTGGCGCAACTTTGCCAGATTGTCGTGCCAAAACCCGATATCGATGCGCACGCCGGCGCTCAAATTCGCGGGAGCGGTTGGCGAGCTCTGTGCCGCATCCGGGTTCGGCCAGTCGCTGGCGCCCTTGGCGAGGCCCCCATCGCCGGAAACCAGGACGAGCCGTCCCTCGATCGCCGGCGTGCCCGCGAAATACAAAAACTGTGTCGCCGCGTGCAGATCAGGGCTGCCTTTCATCACCACCCAACTCAGTACCTCATAAAGGCTGGCAGCCCACTGCAGGCCAAAATTCCTGTGCTCGGTGCGGTTGATTGTGGTGATCACCGGCGCGGACGCGCTGGTCATCAGCACGTCGCCGGAGGCCAGGATGTGCGCTGCCTCGGCATCGTCGTCCCACCACACGATGTAGGGCTTGAGCTGATCCAGCTTGCGAAAGGCACGGTCAACGCCCTCGGCGGTGCCCAGCACCTTGTAAACGTCACCCGGCGCCACGCCGTCGGCGATCAGCGCGAATTCCAGATTGCCACGCGCCCCGCGGCGCAGTCCCCGTTTGCCGGGATATTTCGCAACGTCCCAGAAATCGGACCAGCCAGGCGCGGCAGGAAATTTGTCGCGGTCCCAAGCCAGAACAGTGCTGGCAATGGTGGCACCGACGCCGCAGTCGCTCACCGCTTGAGGCAGATAGTGATCCTTGCCGCCAATCGCCGACCAGTCGAGCTTCTCGAACAGGTTCTCCCCGCATCCGGTGGCAAGTTCGTCACCGTCCACCAGCACAACATCCCATGTGTTACCTGGCGTCTTCGCCTGGTTGCGCAACGCATCGATGCCGCCCTCCCAGGTGCTGGTCTGCACCGCAATGCCGGTCGCCGCGCTGAACGGCTGCGCGAACACATGATTGATTGCGTCCTGGCCTGGCGGACGCACCATGACACTCAGGTCCCGGGCTGCGGCCTGGCCACAACACAGGACAAGCGTCGCCGCGGCGGCCACAAGCGAGCGGGCATGCATCAATATTGGCTCCGGGTTCCTGCCAGCAGCGGGGAAGGTCTACAATCCGCGAAAACGACCGGAAACGAAAGCCGGGGTGCAGACAGTCGGCGTGGCTTTGCGCGGAAGGTGGGGCGGGCTACATGCCTGGCACATTCCGGAGAAGCCAATGCAAGACGAACAGACGGTGATTGCCCGGCGGGATGGGCGCGTGGGCCGGATCGTGTTGAACCGCCCGGAGGCGCTGAACGCGCTGGACCTGGCGATGATCCGCGCTTGCACCGAGGCGCTCGAGACGTGGCGCGATGACCCGCACGTGCACGCTGTGGTCATCGAGGGTGCGGGGGATCGGGCGTTCTGCGCCGGCGGCGACATCCGGGCGCTGCGCCAGTACACCCTGGATGGCGAGCACCACAAGGCCGAGACGTTCTTCCGCGAAGAATACGCATTGAACCTGGTGATCGCCACCTATCCGAAGCCCTACATCGCGCTGATCGACGGCATCTGCATGGGGGGTGGGATCGGGGTGTCAGTGCACGCGCCCTATCGCGTGGCCACCGAGCACGCGGCCTTCGCGATGCCCGAGACAGCGATCGGCTTCTTTCCGGATATCGGCGCCACGTTCTTCCTGCCACGGCTGCCCGGCCAGCTTGGCACCTATCTCGGATTGACCGGCGCTCGCATGCAGGGGGCCGACGCCGTGCATGCCGGATTGGCAACCCACTTCGTGCCGCGTGCTCAAATGCCTGCTCTCTCGCACGCGCTGGCAGCCGATGGACCGGGGGCGCTGGCCGCACATATCGCGCCGCTGCCGGCCTTCTCACTGGCAGCCAAACGCGCCTCCATCGATCAGTGCTTCGGCGCCGATAGCATGATCGAGATCATGCGGCGGCTCGAAATGCTGAACGACGATTGGGCGGTGAAGACTCTGGCCACGCTGCGCACCGTATCACCTTCCGCGCTTTGCTGGACGTTGATGGCGCTGCGACGCGGTGCCGATATGACGCTGCCGCAATGCCAGGCGGCCGAGTTGGCACTCACCCGGACTACGATGCGACATCCTGATTTTTCCGAGGGTGTACGTGCCATGGTGGTGGACAAGGACCGCAAGCCGCATTGGCAGCCCACTAACATCGATGCGGTGGACGCGGACGCCATTGCGGCGATGTTCCGATGACAGAAACCAATGTGCCCCAGGGGCGTTTCTCCCGGTCGGAGAATAAAGCAATGAACGACCTGGAACACCGCACGATTGCGAAACTGACCACACGCCTAGTCCCGTTCCTGGTCATCTGCTATTTCGCCGCCTATCTCGACCGCGTGAACGTCAGCTTCGCGGCGCTCACGATGAACAAGGACCTGGGCCTATCGGCCACCGCCTACGGCCTCGGTGCGGGCATTTTCTTCTTCAGCTATTTCATCTTCGAGGTGCCGTCGAATTTGGCTCTCGAACGTTTCGGGGCGCGCAAGTGGATCGCCCGCATCATGTTTTCCTGGGGACTGGTTTCCGGCGCGATGATCCTGGTGCGCAGCGAGACCAGCTTTTACATTGTTCGCGTGCTGCTCGGCGCGGCGGAGGCCGGGTTTTTCCCAGGCATCATTTTCTACCTGACGCTTTGGTTCCCCGGAGTGTATCGCGCGCGGATCATCGGCTGGTTCATGGTGGCCATCCCGCTGTCCACCGTCTTCGGCGCCCCGGTCTCCAGCGCATTGCTTGGGCTCGACGGCTTCGGCGGGCTGAAAGGCTGGCAGTGGCTGTTCGTGATGGAGGCAGTGCCGGCGTTGGTGCTTGCCGTGGTGACGTGGTTCTACCTGACGGACCGCCCCGCCGATGCGACCTGGCTCGCTGCTGATGAACGCGAGTGGCTGACAGGTCGGCTGGCCGAGGAGCAGCGCCAGCGCGAAGCCGTCCACAGTTTCACGGTTTGGCGGGCGCTGGTGGATCCCAAGGTGCTCGCTTTGGCTGTGGTGTATTTCGGCGCGGTCGCGACGAACTATGGGACCGCTTATTTCCTGCCGCAGATCGTCAAGGACTTCGGGCTGTCGAACATCGCCACAGGCTTTGTCAGCGCCATTCCCTACGTCGTCGGCTCGATCGGCATGGTATGGTTTGGCTACCGCTCCGACCAGCGAATGGAGCGCAAGGGCCACGCCGCTATGGCGTTCGCCTGTGCCGCGATCGGTATCGGATTGTCGCCACTGTTCAGCGATCCAGTGGTCAAGATGCTGTTCCTCTCGATCGGGGCGTTTGGGGTGTTCGCCGTTCTGCCGGTGTTCTGGACGTTTCCCACCGCGTTCCTGTCAGGCGCCGCCGCAGCGGGGGGAATTGCTGTGATCAACTCTGTCGGCAACCTGGCGGGGTTCTTCGGACCCTATGTCATGGGCGCCCTGAAGGACGCGACCGGCACCTTTTCGGCGGGCCTGGGCGTGATCGCTGCCTGCGCAGTGGTCGCGATGATCGTGCTGCTGGCGTTGCATCATGACACCCGGCTGGAAGAACCACCGGACGCGTCACGCATGGATCAGGCTGGCGTGGCGCCGCTCGCTCGGCAGACATAACGCGGCGAGCGTCGGTGCCACGTCGGAGGGCTTCGGGAGCGTGGTGGCATCCTCGCCGGGCATGGCCTGGCGGCGCAGGCGCGTCGCGGTCGGGCCGGGATCGAACAGGTTCACCAACAGGGGCGTGATACGGACCTCCTGTGCCCAGGTCAGCACCAGATGCTCCATGCCCGCCTTTGTCGCCCCATACGGACCCCAATAGGCCTTTGGCTCGCGCGCCCGCTGGTCGGTTACAAACACGGCCCGACCCGCCTCCGCCGTGCGCAGCAGCGGATCACAGGAGCGGATCAGATGCCAGGCCGCGCTCAGGTTGACTGCCAGCACGTCAGCCCAATCGTCCGCCAGGATGTGCGGCACCGGCGTCAGACGCCCGAGCGCGCCGGCCGCATGCACCAGAACGTCCAGCCGACCGAAGCGCTGGTGCAGGCTGGGACCGATCGCATCCGCTTGGTCGCCTTCCGCCAGATCCAGCGGCAGCAGCGTGGCGCTGCCCCCAATCGCGTGGATCGCATCGTCGGTCTCTTCCAGGCCGCCCTGGGTGCGGGCGGTAATCACCACATGCGCCCCGAGCCGCGCCAGTTCGACCGCTGTCGCGCTGCCGATGCCGCGGCTGGCGCCGGTCACCAGGGCGATGGAGCCGGTCAGCGGCTGCAAGGAGCTAATGGCTCTCTGCCAGCAGGCTCAACTGCCGCTCGGAGTTGTCCGCCTGGTCGGGCAGACTGACGGGGTAGCTGCCGGTGAAGCAGGCATCGCAGTAGTGCGGTCGCGCGGGATCGCGCTCGGGTTTGCCAAGCGCGCGATACAGCCCGTCGATCGAAATGAAGGCCAGGCTGTCGACGCCGATCTGGTCGGCCATTTCCTCGATCGAATGTCGCGCGCCCAGCAATTCGCCGCGCTCCGGCGTATCGATGCCGTAGAAGCAGGAATGAGTGATTGGTGGCGAAGAGACGCGCATATGCACCTCGCGTGCCCCTGCCGCACGGACCATTTCAACAATCTTGCGGCTGGTGGTGCCACGGACGATCGAGTCATCCACCAAGATCACCCGCCTGTTCTCTAACACCGGCCGGTTCGCCGAATGCTTGAGCTTCACGCCGAGATGGCGGATATGCTCCGTCGGCTCGATAAAGGTGCGACCGACATAATGGTTGCGAATGATACCTAGCTCGAACGGAATGCCGCTTTCCGTTGCATAACCCATCGCCGCGGGCACGCCGGAATCCGGCACCGGCACCACGACATCGGCCGGCACACCACTCTCACGCGCCAGCTCCGCGCCGATGCGCTTGCGCGCATCATAGACCGGCGTGCCTTCCATCACCGAGTTGGGCCGGGCGAAGTAGATGTACTCGAAGACGCAGAACCGCTCGCGATGCCGGCCGAACGGCTTGATGCTGTGCACGCCCTGGTCGTTGATCACCACGACCTCGCCCGGCTCCACATCGCGCACGAAATCGGCGCCGACGATATCGAGGGCGCAGGTCTCGCTCGCCAGCACCCAGCCGCCGATGCCTTCCGTGCCGATGCGGCCCAGGATCAGCGGACGGACGCCCAACGGATCGCGCACGCCCACCAGTGCCTCGGTGGAAAGCGCCACCAGCGAATAAGCGCCAACCACCTGCTTCAGCGCATCGATCAGGCGATCGACGACCGTAGAGTACAGGCTGATCGCGATCAGGTGGATGAAGACTTCGGAATCGGTGGTAGACTGGAACAGGCACCCGCGCCGAACCAAGGTCCGGCGCAGCACGTGCGAGTTGGTCAGGTTGCCGTTGTGGGCGACCGCGAAACCGCCGAACTCGAAGTCGGCGTACAGCGGCTGCACGTTGCGCAGGATTGTGGCGCCTGTCGTGGCATAGCGGTTGTGGCCGATGGCCGTGGTTCCCGGCAGCGATTTGATAACCCGCGCGTCGCTGAAATTGTCGCCGACCAGTCCCAGGCCACGGTGGGTATGGAAGTGCTTGCCATCGAAACTGACGATGCCGGCGGATTCTTGGCCGCGGTGCTGCAGCGCATGCAGTCCCAGCGCGATCAGCGCAGCGGCATCGGGAGCGTTCCAGACGCCAAACACGCCGCACTCCTCGTGCAATTTGTCGTCCGTCAGGACGCGGGACGTGTCGTCCGTCAGGACGCGGGACGTGTCGTCCGTCAGGACGCGGGAGTTGTCGTCCGCGAGGGCGCGGGATTTGTCGTCCGCGAGGGCGCGGGATTTGTCGTCCGCGAGGGCGCGGGACGCCATGTCATGCGGCGATGTCACGGGCATACCATCACTCTCCGATCAGCGGCTCACCGCCCTGCCTTGCGGAGTTGCCTGCAACAGCGCGGCGGCGGTAGTCTCACGCCCCAACGGCGGCGGATAGAGCCGCGGGCGATAGTCCGCCGGCAGTCGTTCCACCACCCAGCGGGCGCCTTGATAGGCCGGCCACATCGATTCGGCCTTCAGCACCACATCGGGCCAACGATCCACCTGGACCACCATCCCGACCGCGATATAGGAAATGATGACGAGCGCCGCACCCCGCGCGAGGCCGAATACCAGACCCAGGCTGCGGTCAACCCCGCCGAGTGGCGAGCCGCGGACAATGCGCGCTGATCCAGCGCGAGATCAGCAGCAGCACGATCAGCGCGACGATGAACACCACGGCGAATGCCACCGGATCGACCCAGGGCGAGCTGCCCAGCCAATGCTGGAATTGCGGCCGCACGCGCGGCAGCGCCCAGATGCCCGCGAAGATGGCGCCGACCCAGGCGGCTAGCCCCAGCACCTCCCGAACCAGTCCTCGCATGAAGGCAAGCAGCGCGGATACCGCCAGCACGGCGACAATAACGAGATCGACCCAGGTCATCGGCTAGCAACTTATCGACTGCAATACGTCCGTCGCCAAGGGGACGGTCAGGAGCCGGGCCCGCTAATCTGGTGAAAAGCCCGCAACAAGATCAGAGATGTGGCCGATTTCCCGCAGCACCAGGCCATGCGGCTGGAGAGGTTGGCGATTGCCCCCCGCGACCCGGCGGGGCAGCGTCGCCTGCTCGAATCCGAGCTTGGCGGCCTCCTTCAGGCGGGCATCGGCCTGCGCCACCTGGCGGACCTCGCCCGACAAGCCGATCTCGCCGAAATAGACCATCCCGGCGCTGGTCGGCGTATCGTTTGTGGCCGATACCAGCGCCGCTGCCACCGCGAGATCGGCGGCCGGCTCGCTGACCCGCAGGCCGCCGGCGACATTCAGGTAAACATCGGTGGCACTCAAGCGCAGACCGCCGCGCGCTTCCAGCACCGCGAGCAACATCGGAAGCCTTCCGCCATCCCACCCGATCACCGACCGGCGCGGCCTGGCCGGCGGGATTGGGCGATAGCAGCGCCTGAACCTCCATCAGCACCGGGCGCGACCCCTCGACACCGGCGAACACCGCGCTACCGGCGATGTTCCCGCGCCGCTCGGCCAGGAACAGTGCGGACGGATTGGCGACCTCCGCCAGGCCGCGATCGGTCATCTCGAACACGCCGATCTCATCGGTGGCGCCAAAGCGGTTCTTCACCGCGCGGAGAATGCGGAACTGGTGCCCGCGGTCGCCTTCGAAATACAGCACGGCGTCGACCATGTGCTCCAGCACGCGCGGGCCCGCGATGGCGCCGTCCTTGGTGACGTGGCCGACCAGCACGATCGCGAATTTGCCGGCCTTGGCGAGCTGGATCAGCTCGAAGCTGCAGGCGCGCACCTGGCCCACCGTGCCTGGCGCACTGTCGATCGAGTTGAGCCACATGGTCTGGATCGAATCGATCACCACCAGCGCCGTATCTTCTGCGGATTTCAGGCTCGCGGCGATGTCGCGCAGGTTGATCGTGGCAGCGAGCTGCAGGGGTGCATCCTGGACACCGAGCCGGCGGGCGCGCAGTCGATCTGCTCGATCAATTCCTCGCCGGAAATGTAGAGCACGCGCCGGCCCGCACGCGCCAAGCCTGCAGCGGCCTGCAGCAGCAACGTGGATTTGCCGATGCCCGGGTCGCCGCCCACCAGGATGGCGGAAGCCGGGACCAGGCCACCACCCAGCACGCGATCCAGTTCGTCGATCCTCGTTGGACAGCGTGGTGGCGGCTCGGCGCTGCCCGCGAGCGGCAAAAAGGCCACTGATCGCCCGGCGCCTCCTTTGCCAGGGACAGGACGGATTGTCGCTGCCTCTTCAACAACGGTGTTCCATTCGCCGCACGCCTCACAGCGGCCGGCCCATCTGGGATGGACAGCGCCGCAACCCTGGCAAACGAACCGCGCGACCGGCTTGGCCATGGCGTCAGTTAGGCGCGGCGGTCAGCATCACCTGGCCGCCAGCCGCATCCTTGACGGTGCTGATCAGCAGCCGCCAGCTACGGTCACCCAGGGACGCGACGTATTCGCGATGTTCCAGCTCTTCCTCCGAATTGCCCTTTGCCGCGGTCATCCTGAGACCGATTTTCGCGGAATTCATATCCTTCTCGAGGTCTTCAATTGTCTGGGTACCGCTGGCGCGTTCCGCGATCGCCGAGCAGGAGCCGCCATCCTCCGATACAAGGACAAACTTGCCCTTCTGATTGGAGGCATCGAACACAAGCCCCGAAAGGCCATCCAGGAACCGGGCCTGGAGCGGTGCCGGCAGCACTTTCAACCCGATCTTCCTGGCCCAGCTACGCAGCGCTTCCTTGTCGCCGGCGAACTGAACACAGCTTTGCATGAACAACCCGGTCACCTGCTGCGCGGACGAATCCGGCAGTCTGGCGCGCGCGGCCGCGGCCGCGGCGATCATCAAAGCGAGCACCCAACCATCCATGCTCTGGCCGAGCCGCATCAACTCTCAGCGCCATGTAAGCAAGCGCTAACGGCGCAGCTCCATCTGAATAGGCCCCTCGAGGCGGCCATGGGTGAACTGGTCGACGATCGGGTTGCCGCTGTTCAGCAGGTCGCCCGCCAGGCCAGTCCAGACAATCCTGCCCTGGTGGATCATCGCCGCGGCGTCGCCGATCCGGCGGGCGCTGGCGATGTCATGCGTTATCGCCACCGCGGTGCTGCCGAGTTGCCTGACGCACCTCACCACCAGATCATCGATCACCGCGCCCATGATCGGATCCAGGCCGGTGGTCGGCTCATCGAAGAACATGATGTCCGGCTGCGCGGCGATGGCGCGGGCAAGCGCGACCCGCTTCTGCATGCCGCCCGAGAGTTCCGATGGATAAAGTTCGCCGACACTCGCGGCCAGACCCACCTGCGCGAGAAAGCCGGCGGACTTTGCCGGACCTTCCGCACGGTGGAGTTTGCCCTTTGCGAGCAGCCCGAAGACCACGTTCTCCCACACCGGCAGACTGTCGAATAGCGCGCCGTTCTGGAACAGCATGCCGATGCGGGAGCGTACCGCCTCCTGCTCGTGGCGGGAGAGTGGAAGGATATTGGTTCCATCGATCTCGATCGTGCCCGCATCGGGCTCCAGCAGGCCGAGGATGCACTTCAGCAGGACCGACTTCCCGCTGCCGGACCCGCCGATCACCACCATCGAAGTTTCAGGCATGATGTCGAGATCGATGCCGTCGAGGACCAGCTTCTCCCCGAATGACTTGCGTAGATTGCGCAGCCGTATCTTGGGAAGGATTCATTCATGGGGCGGTGCGTGACGAGCTATTAGGATTTAACACGGAGGAGGACGAGAACCACGGAGGCCCACGGAGGTGGACGATGCCGGCGTGACCGAAAAGGTAATCGGATCGGCGGCATTCGACGCTTCCTCATACAGGCCACTCCACCTCCGTGGCCCTCCGTGGTTCTCGTCGTCCTCCGTGTCAAACCTCGTCATCGCGCGAAGAACATCTCGGTCAGGACATAGTCGAAGGCCAGAATCAGGATAGACGCGCTGACCACGGCGGCCGTAGTCGCGGCGCCCACGCCCTCGGCGCCACCGCGACTGTTGTAACCCTGGTAACAGCCCATCAGAGTGATCAGGAAACCGAACACCGCAGCCTTCACCAGACCCGAAGCCACGTCCATCGTCTGCACGAAGTCCAGCGTGTTGCGCAGATAAGTCCCGACGTTGAAGCCGAGTTTCAGCGTGGAGACGATGAAACCGCCGAGGACGCCCAGAATGTCCGCGACCACGACCAAAATCGGCAGGGCGATGATGCCCGCCAGCAGGCGCGGGGCAACCAGGTACTTCATTGGATTGGTGGACAATGTGGATAGCGCATCGATCTGGTCGGTGACCCGCATGGTACCGATCTCCGCCGCCATCGCCGCACCGATGCGGCCGGCTACCATAAGACCGGCGAGTACAGGCCCCAGCTCTCGGGTGATCGACAGAACAACGACATTGGCGATCGCGCTCTCGGCCGAGAAGCGCGCGAATCCGGTGTAGGACTGCAATGCCAGCACCATGCCGGTGAAGATCGCGGTCAGCGCGACAACCGGCAGGCTGAAATAACCGATCTCCAGCATCGCCCGTCCGAAGAGCCGCCCGTACCATGGCGGCCGCACCAAGTGCGACAGGCCGATACCGGCGAACAGCGCCAATGACCCGGTGAACCGGCATGCGCCGAGCACTCCGCGCCCGATCGCGGCAAGGCTGTCCAGAATAAGGTTCACGCGGACCGGTATATCCGGTGAAACCGCCGACCTAGCGAGGTGAGTACCTCATAGGCGTTGGTCCCGGCCGCAAGGGCCAGGTCGTCCGGCGTCTGCGCCGGGCCCATGATTTCCAGCTGCGCCCCCGGAACCACGCCAGGAGCCTCTGTCACATCAAACGTCGTCAGGTCCATGGAGATACGGCCTACCAGCGGGACCGGCTTGCCGTCAAAGAACGCTCGACCATGATTGGACAGGCTGCGATGCAGCCCGTCCGCGTAACCAATTCCTGCGGTGGCAATTCGCCGAGCGGCCGCCGCCCGCCATGTCGCATTATAGCCGACGGTCTGATGTTTGCCGACTTCGCGCACCGCCAGCACGCGCGCCCTCAGGCGCACCGGCACTTTCATCGGATTGGCATCGTCACATGGGGTCGGATTAATGCCGTAGAGCGCCGCGCCCGGGCGTGCCAGATCGAAGGCAAAACGCGGCCCGAGGAACATGCCGGACGAGTTGAGCACGCTCCGCGCCGCCTTCGGCAGTCTGCCGCACGCCAGCTCGAAACGCTGGCGCTGCAGTTCGTTGAGCGGATCGTCCTTGATCTCGGACGATACCAGATGGGTCATGATATAGCGCAGATCGAGATTGCTCAGGCGCGCATGGTCTTGCTGCAGCACCGCCAGTTCGCACGCATCGAGGCCCAGACGCGACATCCCGCTATCGATGTGCAGGATAGTCGGCAACTTGCGGCCTACAGCGCGGGCCGACGCGCTCCAGGTTTCGATTTCACTCAGCGAACCCAGCACCGGCACAACGTCGAAATCCAGGTAGTCGCCCGCGGTACTCGGTAGCAGACCGCCCAGCACGGCAACCATTGCTTCCGGCACAGACGCACGAAGCGCGATGGCTTCATCCAGCCATGCGACAAAGAAATGCCGGCACCCCGCTGTGTACAGCGCCTGTGCCACGGGGGCCGCACCAAGCCCATATCCATCAGCCTTGACGACGCCGGCGACCGGTCCCGAAGGATGCATGGCGCACAGGAAGCGCCAATTGGCGACAACAGCGGCGAGATCGATCTCGAGAATTGCTCCGGCGCGCTCAAGCTTCGACATGTTGCGAATGTACCCGGTCGAGGTCGGCAAAGCAGGTGAACTCCGCTTCGAAGAACAACTGAATCGTGCCGGTGGGACCGTGGCGCTGTTTGGCGATGATAAGGTCGGCCTGGTTGTGCACACGCTCCATCTGGCGGTGCCACTCGTCCATGGCGGCCTGGAACTTCTCCTCGTTGTCGAACGCCGCCAGCTTCGGCATGCGCTGTTCCAGATAGTATTCGTCGCGGTAGATGAACATCACGACATCGGCGTCCTGCTCGATCGTGCCGGACTCGCGCAGGTCAGCCAACTGTGGCCGCTTGTCCTCGCGGCTCTCAACCGCGCGTGAAAGCTGAGACAGCGCCAGCACCGGTACATTGAGCTCCTTGGCGATCGCCTTGAGGCCCTGGGTGAGCTGGCCGATTTCCAGTACCCGGCTTTCCGGCCTGGTTCCAGCCGCGGGACGCATAAGCTGCAGATAATCGATGACAACCAGTGCCAGTCCCTTGGTACGCTTCAGCCGGCGCGCGCGGGTGCGCAGCGCGGACAGTGTGATGGCCGGTGTGTCGTCGATCTCGATCGGAAGCGAGGCAATGTCGCGCGACACCTGGACGAACCTGTCGAAGTCGCGCTGACTGATGTCGCCGCGTCGGATCCGGTCGCTGGACACGCGCGACTCCTCGCTGAGCAATCGGGTGGCGAGCTGCTCGGCGCTCATTTCCAGCGAGAATATGCCGACGCTACGCTTCGGGCCGCCGCCGCGTGCCTCGGCCGCCAGCGCCTTGGCAGCACCGAAGGCGATCGCGGTGGCCAGCGACGTCTTGCCCATTCCTGGCCGCCCGGCCAGTACGACGAGGTCCGATCCGTGCAGGCCACCCATTTTGGCGTCCAGATCGCGCAGCCCGGTGGTCAGGCCCGAGACGTGGCCGGTGCGGTTGAAGGCCCGTTCCGCACCCTGAATTGCTTGGGTCAGCGCGCGGTCAAAGGTCATGAAGCCGCCGGCGGCGGCGCCGTCTGTGGCGAGCTGGAATAATGAGTGTTCAGCAGCCTCGATCTGTCGCGGGCCATCCAGTTCGGCCTCGGCGCCGAAAGCGTTGTTGACGACCGTTTCGCCTATATCGATAAGCTGGCGGCGCAGCCAGGCATCGTGAATTGCGCGGCCATACTCCCCGGCATTGATGATGCCGACCATCGCGGTGAGCAACTGGGCCAGGTAGGCGGTCCCGCCGACCTCCTCCAGCACTCCGGAATTCTCGAAATCCGCTTTCAGAGTGACGGCGTCGGCAAGCTGACCGGCCTCGATCCGGCGGGCGATCGCCTGAAAAATGCGGCCGTGGACCGAATCCGCGAAGTGCTCCGGAGACAGGAACTCAGAGACGCGCTCGTAGGCGCGATTGTTGGCGAGCAACGCGCCCAACAGCGCCTGCTCGGCCTGCACGTTGGACGGCGGCAGGCGTTGGGAGAGACCGAGCAGAGGCGAATCGATGGTGTTCATTGCCAGCGCAGCATAGGCGTGCGCGTGGCGAACCGGCAGGGGTCCAATAACCTGGATTACGAGGATATCGGGGACGGATCAGTCGGCAGACTGGCTCGGGACGGTCGTTCTCGTCATCGGCAACGCTTCGCCACGACGTTCGTTCTCCGTGATATAGTCCCGCGTCAGCGGCACCGCGGTCTGACGATGCGTGAGCTGAATTTGGAACACGATATGGCCTTCGCGACGGAACGCGATCTCGGCGCCACAGAAGTAGAATTCGAACATGCGGCAGAAGCGCTCGTCGTACAACGAGGCGATGGTGTCGCGATTGGCAGTGAACCGGCGGCGCCAGTTCCGCAATGTCTCGGCGTAGTGCAGGCGCAGGATTTCGACGTCGGTCGCGATCAGCCCGCTTTGCTCGATGCGCGGCACCACTTCGGACAGCGCCGGACAATAGCCGCCGGGAAAGATGTATTTGGCGATCCATGGGTTGGTAAAGCCAGGCCCATCGCTGCGGCCGATTGCGTGCAGCAGGGCGACACCCTCCGGGTCGAGGCAACGGGACACGGTCTCAAAGAATTCTCGATAATGGCCGACGCCGACGTGCTCGAACATGCCGACCGAGACGATGCGGTCGAACTTGCGATTGACCGCACGGTAGTCGAGCAATTCGAACGAGACCCGGTCCTGCAATCCCTCTGCCGCGGCACGCGCCTGCGATTCGGCCAGCTGTTCTGTTGAGAGCGTGATCCCCGTCACCCGCGCGCCGTAGTCGCGCGCCAGCGTCAACGCCATGCCGCCCCAGCCGGAGCCGATATCCAGCACCGTCAGATCCTGGCGGTCGAGACACAGCTTTGCGGCGATATGGCGCTTCTTAGCGCTCTGCGCCTCCTCCAGCGTCTCGTCACCGCGCCGGAAATAGGCGCAGGAGTATTGGCGGTCGCGATCCAGGAACAGACTGTACAGCCGGCCATTCAGGTCATAGTGATGCGCCACGTTGCGCCGGGCACGCGTCGCTGGGTTGTACTGATCGATGCGGCGCCTCAGATGCCCGAGTGCCGAACGCATCCGAGCGATCGGATGACCTGTGGCGTTGGCCAGCAGGTTCATCACCATGACATCCAGCGCCTGGTAGATGCCGCCTTCGCCGGGAACCAGCCCCCCGTCCATATAGGTTTCGCCGACATTCAGCGCCGGGTTGAGTACAAGGCGGCGGACGGTGGCGGAATTGCGCAAGGCGATGGACGCTTCCGGCCCGGAGCCCGGTGGGCCCGAATAGTCCGTTGTGCGTCCGTCGGGCCAGCGAACTGTCAGCCGGCCGAGCGTAATGAAGCGCCTGAGGATGGCGTCAAGGGCTGCCTGCATAGGCCAATAGTTGGCGAAAGCTGCCCCAAGCGTCAAAGCTCCACGAGAGCCGGTGGGTCAAACTCGCCGGAAGATGATCGAAGCGTTGGTCCCGCCAAACCCGAAACTGTTTGACAGCGCACAGTCGATCTTCCGCTCTAGCGCGGTGTTGGCGACGCGATCGATCACGCTCTCGCGACTCGGCGCTTCCAGGTTCAGCGTCGGTGGTGCGACACCATCGCGCACAGCGAGGATCGAGAAAACTGCCTCTACGGCACCCGCTGCCCCGAGAAGATGTCCGATGGCGGACTTGGTGGACGACATCGCCAAGCCCTCGGCGGCATCGCCGAACACGCTCTCCACCGCCTGCAGCTCCAGGTCGTCGCCAAGCGGGGTGGAGGTGCCGTGCGCATTCACATACTGGATACGGTCCGGGGTGATCCCGCCGTTCCGGAACGCCGCGAGCATCGAGCGAACGGCGCCATTGTGCCCCTCGGCCGGCGCGGTGATGTGATAGGCGTCGCCCGACATCCCGTAGCCGGCGACTTCCGCATAGATCTTCGCGCCCCGCTGTCTGGCATGCTCGTACTCTTCCAGCACCAACACGCCGGCACCTTCACCCATGACGAAACCGTCGCGGTCCTTGTCCCACGGCCGGGATGCCTTCGCCGGGCGGTCGTTGAACCCGGTCGAGAGTGCGCGTGACGCGCAGAAGCCGGCGATTCCCAGTTCGCATACTGCGGCCTCTGCCCCGCCCGCGACCATCACATCGGCATCACCCCACATGATCAATCGCGCGGCATCGCCGATGGCGTGAACGCCGGTGGCGCAGGCAGTCACGGCGGAATGGTTCGGGCCCTGGAAGCCGTACTTTATCGATACGTGTCCGGAGGCAAGATTGATCAACGCCGAGGGAATGAAGAACGGCGACAGCCGGCGTGCACGCCCCTCGTGCACCTGGATGGATGCTTCGTAGATCGTCTGCAGCCCGCCAATGCCGGAGCCAATCATCACCCCGGTCGCGCAACGATCGGCCGCGCTGTCCGGCTGCCAGCCCGAGTCCTCCACCGCCTCGGCTGCGGCCACCAGGGCGAGGTGGATGAACCGGTCCATCTTCTTGATGTCCTTCACCGGGATCCACTCGGACAGATCAAGCCCGTGGTCGGCCTTCACGCCCGCGGGCACCTGACCCGCGACCTTGCAGGGCAGATCCTTGGTATCGAATGCCTGGATCGCCCCGATACCGGACTTGGCATTGATCAGGCGTCGCCAGACATGCTCGACCCCGAGGCCCAGGGGACAGGCAATGCCCATGCCCGTCACCACCACACGCCGCATCGCTTAGAGTCCTCCCAGTCGAGCCGCTCAGGCGGTCTTCTGCTTTTCGATGTACTCGATCGCGTCCTTGACGGTGCTGATCTTCTCGGCGGCGTCTTCGGGTATTTCGACACCGAATGCCTCTTCGAAGGCCATCACCAGTTCGACAGTGTCCAGGCTGTCTGCACCGAGATCGTCGATGAAAGAGGCTTCGGGCGTGACCTTGGCTTCCTCTACCCCAAGGTGCTCGACCACGATTTTCTTAACTTTATCTGCGATCTCGCTCATGGGTTCTGCAACTCCTCCTGATGGGGCGCCCGGGGGCTTGTTACCGCGGCTGCCCGCGCCGGACGAAGCTTTTCGGCGCTTAGCATCGTTTCCGAGGGCGCGCCAACCAGCCTCGCGCCGTCAAATCATGGCCATCCCGCCATTTACGTGCAGTGTTGTGCCAGTGACCCAGCCCGCTTCGTCGGAAGCCAGATAGGCAACGGCGGCCGCTACGTCCTCCGGGCTGCCGACCCTGTCCCAGCGGGATCGATTCCAGCAGCCTGTTCCGCTGCTGCTCGGATAGCCGATCGGTCATCGCCGTAGCGACCATTCCGGGCGCGACGGTGTTCACCGTTACGCCGCGCGACGCCACTTCCTGGGCCAGCGCCTTGGTCATGCCGATAAGACCGGCCTTGGCGGCGGAATAGTTGGCCTGGCCGGCATTGCCGGTCACGCCCACGATCGATGAAATGTTGATGATACGACCGGCCCGCCGCCGCAGCATGCCCCGCAGCGCCGCCCGAGCCAGGCGGAACGGCGCCGACAGGTCCACATCCATGACCGCCTGCCAGTCTTCGTCGCGCATGCGCAGCGCGAGCATGTCGCGGGTCATGCCGGCGTTGTTGACCAGGATGGCCAGCGGTCCTGCGGTCTGCTCGGCCGCCTCGATCAGCGCATCCGGCTCCGCGGCATCGCGCAGATCAGCGGGACAGACGAAGGCGCGCTCGCCTAGATGTGCGGCCACCGACTCGAGCGCATCGCGGCGCGTACCGGAGAGCGCGACGATCGCCCCTTGGGCGTGCAGCGACACAGCGATTGCCGCGCCGATGCCACCCGAGGCACCCGTGACCAGCGCGACCTTGCCGTCCAATCGGAACATTGTCACAGCACCTTCAGCAGGGCTTCGACCTCCGCCGGCGTGGCGGCCGAGGTGGTGGCGGCATCCGGCGCGATCCGGCGCACCAGTCCGGACAGCACCTTGCCGGCGCCCAGTTCGACGAAGCTATCAACACCCAGCTCGGTCATCGCGTTGACGCATTCGCGCCAGCGCACCATCGCGGTGACCTGGCGGATCAGCAGGTCGCGTATTTCAGCCGGGTCGGTGGCCTTGCCGGCGGAGACGTTCGCGACCAACGGCACAATCGGAGCCTGGGGTGGGGTCTGCTCCAGTGCCTCCGCCATCGCATCGGCCGCGGGTGCCATCAGTGCGCAGTGGAAGGGCGCGGACACCGGCAGCAGCATCGCCCGGCGCACGCCCTTGCCCGGCGCCAGGTCGACGGCGCGCTCGACTGCGCCGCGGTGGCCAGACACGACGATCTGACCGGCGCCATTGTCATTGGCTGGCTGGATCACCTCGGTCTCGGCCGGTTCGGAGTCGGGGACCGCAGCGGCTTCGGCACAGATCGCCTCGGCCTGAGCCATATCGGCGCCCAACAGGGCGGCCATCGCACCTTCGCCCGCCGGAACAGCCTTCTGCATCGACTGACCGCGCAGTTTCAGCAGCCGCGCCGCATCCGCGATGGAGAAACTGCACGCGGCGGCCAGGGCCGAGTATTCCCCCAGCGAATGGCCCGCAACCACGTTGGCCTTTTGCGCGGAGCGTAAAGCCGCCCTCCTTTTCCAGCACCCGCAGCACGGCGAGCGAGTGCGCCATCAGCGCGGGTTGCGTGTTCTCGGTCAGCACCAGCTCCTCGCCAGGTCCCTCGAACATCAGCCGCGACAGGTTCTGCTTGAGGGTCTCGTCGATTTCCTCGAACACTTCGCGCGCGGCGGAAAAGGCTCCGGCAAGGTCGCGGCCCATGCCAACCGCTTGGCTGCCCTGGCCCGGGAAGATGAAGGCGTGAACCGGCATGTGACTGCTCCCCCTTTCAGGGGTGGCGGGTAGCTTTGGGTCACAAGGCTGTCAATGCACGGCTGGCTTAACCCCTGCCGCGCTCCATATCCGCGACAATGCGCTGCGCCGCCGCGGCCGGATCGTCGGCCAGGGTGATCGGTCTGCCAACGACCAGATAGTCCGCGCCACGCGCAATCGCCTGTGCTGGTGTCGCCACACGCTTCTGATCATGCGCCTCGCTACCAGGCTCGCGGATGCCGGGCGTCGCGATCAGCAGATGCTCGGCTCCTGCCGCTGCGCGGATCGCGTTCGGATCGTCATGCGCGGAGGCTATGATGCCGTCGCAACCGCACGCCACCGCCTGACCCACCCGCAGCCGGATCAGCTCGGGCACTGAAAGCGCGTAGCCCATTTCCCGCACCGAGGTGTCGTTCTGGCTGGTCAAGACGCTGATCGCAAACACCTTGGTACGCCCGGAACCAGCCTTGCCGGCTACAGCGGCTCGCATGATTTCGGGATCGCCGTGCACGGTGACCAGGCTCACGCCCCGCTCGACGGCGCGCGCCACGCCCTGGCGCACTGTTTCGCCGATGTCGTACATCTTGGCGTCGAGGAACACCCGCTTGCCGTCAGCAATCAGCCCGTCAACGAACCTCTCGGCGCCGGGCGCGTAGAGCAGCCAGAGGCCAACCTTGAAAAACGAGACGATCCCATCGAGCTGGCCGACCAGCCGCGCAGCCGCCGCGATCGTCGGCATATCCAGCGCGACGATCAGCCGGTCGGCCATCGCCGCGGGGACGTCGCGGGCCGCCATCAGCGTGGCCGCCGCAGGACCACGAGCTTGGGGGTGAAGCTCTGCACCGTCTCCCCCCGCCCGTTCCTGGTCGTGCATCGCACCATCACCGTCCCCCGATCGGGCTTCGACTTCGAGGGCGTGATCTCCAGCACCTCGCACTCGACGTGCAGCGTATCCCCGGGGCGGACCGGATTCGTCCATAGCAGTTCTCCGCCGGTGCCGATGATGCCGCCGGCCAGCGGCAGCCCGCCCTGCACCATTAACTGCATCGAGGTCACCGCCGGATGCCAGCCGCTCGCCACCAGCCCGCTGAACAGCGAGGCCTGGGCCTGCTGCTCGTCAAGATGGAACGGCTGCGGATCGTACTTCTCCGCGAAGCGGACCATCTCCTGGGCCTGCAGGGTGCGCGTCCCGCTGACGAACTGTTGCCCCACCGTGAGATCTTCCAGGTAAAGCTTGTCCATGGCGCCCAACATAGCGGCGGCGAAACAAAGCCGCACTACGCTTTGGACCGAAAGGAGCCCCGCCATGGCCGACAGTGCCGTTCTCGCCGCCATCCGCGCCGTTGTCGGCGAGCGCGGCCTGCTGACCGGTTCGGATACCGCCCCCTACACCGAGGACTGGCGGAAGCTATATCGCGGCAGGACGCCGGCGGTGGTCCGTCCCGGCAGCACGGATGAACTGGCCCGAGTGGTCCGCCTGTGCGCCGAGGCGGGCGTGCCGATCGTCCCGCAGGGCGGCAACACGTCGATGGTCGGTGGTGCCACGCCGTCCGAATCCGGCGACGAGTTCGTGTTGAGCACCACGTCGGCTGACGCGAATTCGCGATATCGATCCGCTCGACCTGACGATGACCCTGGAAGCGGGGGTGACATTGAAGGCAGCACAGGACGCCGCCGCGGAGGCCGGGTGTCTGCTGCCGCTGTCGATCTCTTCGGAGGGCAGCGCGCAGATCGGCGGCGTGCTCGCCACCAACGCCGGGGGGAACAACACTGTTCGTTACGGCAATGCGCGCGACATGGTTCTGGGGCTGGAGGTCGTGCTCGCCGACGGCACGGTTTGGAACGGACTGCGCCGGCTGCGCAAGGACAACACCGGGTACTGCCTGCGCCAGTTGTTCGTCGGCTCCGAAGGTACTCTTGGCATTATTACCGCCGCGGTGCTGAAGCTGGTCGCCGCTGCCGCGCGAGATCTGTGTTGCTCTGTGCGCCGTCCCCTCACCCGAGGCAGCACTGGCGCTGTTCGGCCGTTTCCAGTCGCATGACCCCGCAGCGATCAGCGCTTTCGAGTTGATGTCACGCCTCGGCACAGAGTTCGTGTTGCGGCACATCGAAGGGGCGGTGCTGCCGCTTGCCGCGCCTTCGCCATTTTATGTCCTGGTAGAGCTCGCCACGCCGCGACCGGATGCGGCGGCTGCGGATAACGCTGGAATCCGTGTTGGAAGTGGCATTCGCCGAGGGCGTCGTATCCGATGCGGTCATTGCCGAATCCGAGACGCAGCGCGCGGCGGTCTGGCGGCTGCGCGAGGAGCACTCCGAAGCGCAGAAGCGCGAAGGCGCCAGCGTGAAGAACGATGTATCGGTGCCGGTATCCAACGTGCCGGAATTCATCCGCGACGCGACCAAGGCCTGCGAGGCGCTGATCCCCGGCATTCGCGCGGTGCCGTTCGGACACGTCGGTGACGGCAACATTCACTTCAATCTCGAACAACCGCGTGGGCGCCGACCCCACCTGGTTCCTGGCGCAGGACCACGCGATCATGGATACCGTGAACGATGTCGTGCGTGCGTTCGACGGCAGCTTTTCCGCCGAACACGGCATTGGCCGGCTGAAGCCCTATATGATGACGGACTGGCGGGGCGGGGCGGAGCTTTCGCTGATGCAGCGGATCAAGCGGGCCCTGGACCCCCAGGGAATCTTAAACCCAGGCAAGGTGCTTCCCTAGCGGGGAATGCAACTACCCCGGGCAGCGTCTTTCCCACATTGTCTGCTAAGCCGGCATTGCGTCGCTTGGCCGGCGATGATGCGCACAACCAGGAGCAGGATGTGACGGAGGTGTGGCTGAACCGGATTGGCACGGCGGTGCCGCCCAATGACATCCACGCTGAATTCGTGGACTTCGCGCGTACGGCCCTGTCCGACTTGCGCAGCCGCAGCCTGTTCCAGCGTATGAGCGATCTGGCCGACATCGAGCATCGCTTCTCCTGCTTCGCGCCTGGTCCCAAGCCGCGCGACCATGTTCTCGACACCGGTGGCTTTTATCGGCGGCGCGCATTTCCATCGACCGGCGCACGAATGGCCCTGTATCGCGACGCTGCGCTCTCGCTGGCGCGGCAGGCGATCGCGGCGCTCGATATCGCGGATGAGAAAAACAGCATCAGTCATCTGATCGTGGCGAGCTGCACCGGGTTCAGTGCTCCTGGGCTCGATTTCGACATCATGCATGATGCCGGCCTGGCGTCGTCGATTGAACGCACGGTCATCGGCTTTATGGGCTGCTTTGCCGCGGTCAACGCCCTGAAGATGGCCCGCCACATCGTGCGCTCCGAGCCGCACGCCAAGGTACTGGTGGTCAATCTGGAACTCTCCAGCCTGCACCTGCAGGAACAGTGGGAGCTCGAGAAGATGCTGAGCTTCCTGTTGTTCGGCGACGGCTGCGGGGCCTGCCTGGTTTCGGCGGAACCGAAGGGCCTCGCGCTTGGCCGGTTCCACGCCGAGGTGCTGCCTCGCAGTGCCGGCCTCATCACCTGGGATATCGGTGACCAGGGATTCGAAATGTACCTGTCGGGTCAGGTGCCGGGCCGCATCCGACGTTGGTTGCGCGAGCACGGCGGCGCGATGATCGAGGGTCGCGACATCGGGCTGTGGGCGGTGCATGCCGGGGGCCGCTCGATTCTGGATGCCGTGCAGCATGGACTGGCCTTACCGCCGGAGGCATTGCGATTTTCGCGCGACGTGCTCCGCGCCTTCGGCAATATGTCGTCCGCCACCCTGGTGTTCGTGCTGGAACGTATCCTGCGATCAGCGCACGCCACCGGCGAAGGCATGGCGATGGCATTCGGACCAGGCCTGACCGTGGAGACCTTCGGGTTCTATCGTCCGTGATACTGGGGGTTCGCAGCACGCAGGCGGAGCGGATGGACACCGACTGCGTCGATTACAGCGACTACCAACGCTGCCTGCGCGACCTGTCGCGGGTCAATATCGTCACCTTCACTCACCGTCCGATGCTGACCTGGCTGCGACGGCGGACCGAGCGGATGGCATCATTCTCGCTGCTCGATGTCGCCTGTGGCTACGGCGACGCCTTGCGGCAGGTCCATCGCTGGGCGGATCGGCGCGGCTTGGAGGCACGGCTCGAAGGCATCGACCTCAATCCGTGGGCGACACGCGCCGCTCGCGAGGCCGCCACGACCCCAATCACCTACCGCACGGGCGACGCGTTCACGATCGATCCGAATGAGACCTTTGATTTCATCATCAGTTCGCAGTTCACGCATCATCTGACCGATGATGAAATCGTCGGGTTCATCCGCTGGATGGAGATGCACGCCCGTCACGGCTGGTTCATCGCGGACCTGCATCGCCATTGGCTGCCCTATTATGGGTTCGGCATCCTGGCCTGGCTGGCTCGCTGGCACCATTTTGTGCTGAGCGATGGACGCATCTCCATCGCGCGCGCCTTTGTGCCAGCGGACTGGCGGCGGCTGGTGCGGCAGGCCGGCCTGGCCGAGAGCGACGTGGCGATCACCTGGCATGTGCCGTTCCGGCTTTGCGTCGCTCGCCGGTGACCGGATCGGTGATCGTCGGGGGCGGTCCCGCCGGTTCGGCCGCCGCGATCGAACTGGCGCGTGCCGGTCAAGCGGTCACGCTGATCGAGCGCACTGCCACCGCGTCCGACAAGGTGTGCGGCGACTTCCTCAGCGCGGAGGCGATCGGCCGGATCGAGGCACTCGGCGTCGATCTGACGAACGCGGCGCCGATCAGCACTCTGCGCCTGATCCATCGACGGTGTGTCGCCGAAACGCCGATTGCCGTTCACGGCACGCTCACTGTCGCGGCGAGTCGCTTGACGAAGCGCTGTTGCGGCAGGCAACGGCGGCAGGAGCCACGGTGTTGCGCGGCCACCGCGTAAGCGCCATCGAGGAAGACGGCGCATCGCTGAGGATCCAGTCCGACTCGTTGGGGCAGATCGCGGCCGACACGGTGTTCCTTGCCACCGGCAAGCACGAGTTGCGGAGCAACATTCGCAGCCGGCGTGACAGCAACCTGGTAGGGCTGAAAATGTACTACCGGCTGGATGCGCCACAGCATCGGGCACTGCGCGACCATATCGAGCTGATGCTTGTTGCCGGGCGGTTACGCCGGGCTGCAGCCGGTCGGCCCCTATCAGGCCGTATTGTGCTTGTTGGTGCGGGCGGCACGTCTGCGGTCCGCGGGCGGGCGGTGGGCGGTTCTGATGGAATTGCTTTTCCAGGACTGTCCGCACCTCGGCGAGCGCCTGGCTGGTGCCCAGGCTTTGTTGGACCGACCACTGGCGGTTGCAAACCTGCCGTACGGGTATGTGCATCGTGCCAAGGCAACGGACCATGCGCGGCTGTTCCGGCTTGGTGATCAGGCGGTGGTCATCCCGTCCCTGACCGGGGCCGGCGTCGCGCTCGCCTTGGCCAGCGGGAGCCTGGCCGCCCGCACATCACTCGGCCGCGCCAGCAGTCACTCCTATCACCGGCGATTTGCCGCCGACCTGGCGAGGCAGTTGTGGCCTGCCACTATCATCCACCACTTTTCACTCAGTCCGACGCTCCAGCCCTGGATGGTCGCCGCCTGCCGGATGTGCCCCCACCTGGTTCGGTTCGCCGCAGCGATCACCCGGGCCAGACATTTGACGCATACCGGGTATGCGACATAGCATGATCTGACCGTAACGTACCTGGCGCGGCAAATTCGCGCCGCGGTTCAAGCCGTTCGCTATCTGCGACTGAAACGCAGCAACGAAGGACGACTGGGAGGCAATCAAGCATGTCGACAAGTCTCGGGCGCGAGCAAACCGTGCCGTGGTGGAAGGAGCCGACCAAGGATCAATGGCTGGCATGGTGGGCCGCCTGGCTTGGCTGGACCCTCGACGCCTTCGATTTCACCATTTTCCTGCTGATCATGGTGCCGATTGCGCAGGAGTTTAATGTTCCGCTGACCGAAGTCGCGGTGGTGTTCACGATTACGCTGTGGTTGCGCCTGCTGGGCGCCACGGCGTCAGGCTGGCTCGCCGACCGCATTGGTCGGAAAGCGCCGTTGATGATTTCCATCCTTTGGTATTCGGTCTGCAACTTCATCGCCGGCTTTTCGCCCAGCTTCTGGTTCCTGTTCGTGTTCCGCGCCCTGCTTGGAATCGGCATGGGAGCGGAATGGCCGGCGGGCGCCTCGCTGGCGATGGAATCGTGGCCGGCGCGCTCGCGCGGCTTCATGAGCGGCGTGCTGCAGGGGTCCTGGAGCATCGGCTTCCTGCTGTCCAGCGCCGCCTACGGTCTGCTGTACAACAGCATCGGTTGGCGCGGCCTGCTGATGCTGGGGATTTTGCCTGCGCTGGCGGTGCTCTGGGTGCGCCGCTACGTCAAGGAACCGGAAGTCTGGGTCAAGAACCGCCAGTTGCAACGGCAACATGAGAAAGAGGTCCGTGCGCCACTGCTCTCCATCTTCAAACTGAGCATGCTGTCCAACACGGTGACCGCATGCCTGTGGATGGCAAGCAGCTTCGTCATTTACTATTCGATCTGGGCACTGTTCGCGACGCACCTGCAAAAGGATCTTGGGCTGTCGCCGGCGTTGATAGCCACGCCGATCGCGATTGCGAATCTGGTGGCTTTCCTGGCAAGTGGCTTCTGGGGAGTAGTGGCCGACATCCTTGGTCGTCGGTGGTCGATGATCATTCCCGCATTCGTCGGGGTCTTCGTAGCCCCGCTGTATCTGCTCACCAAGGATCCGGCGTGGATCGTTGGCGGCTTCATCCTTCAGGGCTGCTTCGCCGGGGCGATCTATGGCCAAAATCCCAGCTACCTGACCGAGCGTTTCCCCACCGAGGTGCGCTCGACAGCGGCCGGATTCTGCTACCACCAGGGCGCAATCTGGGGTGGATTTGTGGCGCCGATCCTGACGTACTTCGCTGTCAATTACGGCATGGGCTTCGGAATTCCGATGCTGATCGGCACATGCGTCGGCTCGGTGCTGTTCATCGTCTCCTTGTTGCTTGGGCCAGAGACCAAAGGCACGGTCATGGTGGGCGATCTGGATGTCTTGATTCATGGAACCGGCGACGACTGAACTCGAATCGATTCGCCGTGCGCTGCTGCCCATTGGCTTTTTCGCGTGATTCAGACCTCCGGCGATTCCGCTTCGGTTATCACGCTCCAGCAGCAGTTGTTTCGGCTCGCATGTAACGCTGTCCCCCGCTTGCATCGCCTCGCCCGCTGACGCACAAGGAATCAGTCGCCACAGAGGAGGCAAGTCACGGGCCATGCGCTCAGGCAAGCTGATCACACGGCTCGACCGCTATATGTTTCGCCAGCTCCTGGTCGCGCTGATCGCCGTGACCGGCGGGCTGACGGCGCTGGTCTGGCTGATCCAGTCACTGCGCTTCGTTGAATTGGTGGTCAATCACGGGCTGTCGCTCATTGTCTTCGTCGAGCTCACGGGACTGCTGGTCCCCAGCTTCGTCGCCGTCATTCTGCCGATCACCACCTTTGTAGTGGTGCAATTCGTTTACCAGAGACTGGCGGGTGATCGGGAGATCACCGTGATGCGTGCGGCGGGGCTGTCGCCATTCGAGTTGGCGCGTCCGGCCCTTGCCGTCGCCGTTCTGGCAGTCATGGTAGGATATGCGCTGACACTGTGGCTTGTGCCAGCCAGCCTTGCCTCGTTCCGGCAGTTCCAGTGGGAGATCCGCAACCGGATGGCTGCTTTTCTCTTGCAGGAGGGCGTCTTTACCCAGGTGTCTGATGATCTCACCGTCTATGTTCGCTCACGCGATCCTGATGGAACCCTCGTGGCATCCTGATCGACGACGGCCGCAACAAGACGGCGCATGCGACAATTCTGGCAGAAAGCGGCAGGTTGACGGAAGCGTCTGACGGTCCGCGTGTGCTGCTGATCAATGGCAGCCGCCAGGAGATTGATCACCAGACCGGCCGTTTGAATGTGCTGACGTTCGATCAGAATGTCCTCAATCTGAACGACGACAGAGGAACTTCCAACGAGCGGCTGCGCGACATGTCCGAAATTTCCATCGGCGAGCTGCTGCATCCTCGCAGACCCGCATCCGGATGATGCGCCGAAATGGATCGCGGAAGCCCACAAGCGGCTGGCGACGCCGCTGACCGCGCTGTCGCACGCCCTGATTGCCCTGTTCGCTGTGCTGAGTGGGACATTTCCGCCGCCATGGCAGCTTCCTGAGACCGCTGGCGGCAATTGCGCGCCATGGTGCTGTTGCTGGCCTTCGGCCTGGCGATGGACAACCTCGCCGCGCGCAACAATGCCCTGTTGCCGATGATCTGGCTGCATGCTGTCACCCCGGGTCGTCTGCGCGTGGCTGCTGTTTGGACCGCAATGGCGCGGATGGCGCCGCCATTCCTTGGCGACCACCTGAGCAGATGACGCTTCCGGTTACGCTGTCGATCTACATTGCCAAGCAATTCGCGGGCTCGGTGGTCGGAATGCTGCTGGCGCTCTCAGGCCTGGTCGCGATGTTCGATTTCATCGAATTGCTGCGACGCTCGATCTCGAAGCCTGACGCAACCTTCGCCATCGTGTCGGAAATCGCCGCCTTGCGGCTGCCTTACATTGCGATGCAGGTACTGCCGTTCGCGGTGCTGCTTGGCGGCATGTTGTGTTTTTGGCGTCTGACCCGTTCGTCGGAGCTTGTCGTCGCCCGCGCGGCCGGTGTGTCCGCCTGGGAATTTCTTGCTGCCCCGACATTCTGCGCACTGCTGTTTGGCTTGCTGGCCACCACTGCCGTCAGCCCGCTCTCATCGGCGATGTTCGGCCGCGCCGAGTCGATGGACGACATTTACCTCAAGAGCGGCGCAGGCCCGCTTGCCCTCAGTGGCGGACAGCTCTGGCTGCGACAGTCGGATCATGGCCTGACACCGCAGGGTGTCGCCATCATTCACGCGCACGGCGTCAAGCTGCATGGCAAATGGCTGACCGCCACGCAGGTCAGTGTCTTTCGCCTGGATAGCCGGGATCGGCTGCTTACCCGGATCGAGGCCAGCGACGCGGCACTCGGCGCTGGCGCCTGGCAGTTGCACGACGCGCGTGTGATCCGACCCGAGCAAATGCCCGAACCTCCGGCCACCATCAATCTGCCCACCGATCTGACGGTGTCACGCGTGCAGGAGAGTTTTGCCTCGCCCGATACGCTGTCGTTCTGGACACTGCCGGATTTCATCTCGTTGCTGGATCGCTCGGGCTTCTCGTCCATCCGGCATCGACTGCATTTTCAGTCGCTGCTCGCATTGCCGCTGCTGTGTGCCACCATGGCGCTGGTTGCGGCGGGCTTCTCCATGCGCCCGGCGCGCCGAGGTGGCGTAGCGCAAATGATCGCCAGTGGCGTTGCCACCGGTTTTGCCCTGTTTGTCGTTTCCAAGATTGCCGAGGAGTTCGGGCAGACCGGCGCTTTGCCGGTCGTGTTGGCGGCGTGGGTACCAGCGGTATCCGGCATGATGTTGGCTATCGCGCTGCTCCTGCATACGGAAGATGGCTAGTGTGGTGGTTTCGAAGTCCGCCAAACTTTGTAGCAGCCGCCGTAGCGGACTTCGGAACCATGAACCACACTAAAGGCCATGTCTTGCTAGTGTCCTTTTCGATTCGAAAGTTCGTAAAGTGCTGATCCAGAGACTGACGAACTTTCGAACCGGGACACTTGGCATGGCGCGCGCACTGCTGATAGGGGCTCTGCTGGTTTTCGCATTTGCTCACGGGGCCTGGGCCCAATTGGGCGCCCTGGCCAACGCAGGTGGAGCAGCATCAGGTCTCGCGCAATCAGCCGGTGACATTCACCGCCGACTCGGTGGAGTACGACCGGGAGAACGCGCTGGTCATCGCCGAAGGCCACGTGGAAGCATGGCAGGACGATCACGTGCTGCGGGCCGACCGTATCACGTTCGACCGCAACACCGGTATCGCCGCGGCAAAAGGTCACGTCGCTCTGCTTGAACCGGACGGCCAGGTGCTGTTCGCCGACTACGCCGAACTGACCCAGGACATGAAGAATGGGGTGCTGCGCGATATGCGCGCAATCCTGGCCGAGAACGGCAGGCTGGCCGCCAATGGGGCGCGGCGCACCGAAGGCGAGATCAACGAACTTTCGCGCGTGGTCTATTCGACCTGCAATCTTTGCGCCAAGGATCCCACCAGACCGCCGCTGTGGCAGATCCGCGCCCTATCCGCGGTGCAGGACCTCGAGCACAAGAAGATCGAATACCAGGACGCCGTCATGGAGATGTACGGCATCCCGATCGCCTACATGCCGTATTTCTGGCACGCGGATCCTTCGGTGAAGCGGGCAAGCGGCCTACTGATCCCATCGCTGGGTAATTCGTCGCATATTGGCGTTTTCTACGCTCAACCCTACTATTGGGTGCTCGACGATCAGTCGGACGCGACGTTCACGCCGATGATCACCACGAAGGAGGGACCGCAGGTCAGTGTCGAATACCGGCGCCGGTTCAATAATGGCGACCTGCTGCTCGACGGTTCGGTGGGCTACACGGACAATTCCCCGCAAGCGACGATTTTTGCCAAGGGACAATTCAATCTCAATGACACATGGCGCTATGGTTTCGACATCGCGCGCGCCTCATCGGCGGATTACATTCGCAACTTCAGCCTGAACACGCCGCTAGGTACCAATCCAGCCCTGCTGACCAGCCAAGTCTATGCCGAGGGCTTCGGCCAAGGCGCATACTCCCGGCTGGATGTCCGGTTTTACCAGAGCCTGACCACCGCTGTCGTCGGAAGCACTCTGCCGCTTGTCCTGCCGCGATAACCAGGTACAGCTATTTCGGCGAGCCCGATGCGCTTGGCGGTCGCCTGAGCGCTCGATTTCAATGCTTTCAACGTGGTGCGCACGGTCGGCACCAATACTCGGCGCGCCGCACTGGCCATCAACTGGACGCGGCCCTTTGTCGGCGAGTTTGGCGATCTATGGACGATCAAGCTGCACAACGATGCCATCGCTTACGATGCGACTGCCTTCAACGAGCAGCCGAACTTCGGTCCGGTAAGCCAGGTGAACACGGCGCGCGCGCTGCCGCAGGCCGCGCTGGATTTCCGCTGGCCGTTCATGCGCAGATTCGGGCAAATGGGGCACGCAGATCATCGAGCCGATGGCCGAGATCGTCGTTGCACCCCAGGTCGGCGACAGCCAATTCACCAAATATCCTAACGAGGACAGCCTCGATTTCGAGTTCACCGATGCCAACCTGTTCGGCTTCAACCGGTTGCCCGGCGTAGATCGTCTGGAAGGCGGCATCCGCGCGAATGTTGCCTTGCATGGCGTTTGGTACCTGGGCGGCACCACCTTCGACGGACTGATTGGCCAGTCCTATCGGACCAACAAGGATTCAGGTGTGCCCATTTGGTCGGGGCTGCGCGATCAGGTCTCGGATGTGGTCGCCCACGCCTCGTTCGCGCCGACGGGCTGGTTCAATCTGACTTATCGAACCCGGCTTGATCACCGCGACCTCGCGGTTCAGGATGGCCGATGCCCTGGCAAGCATGGGGGGGCCCAAATTCTCGGTCAATGCCGGCTATATCTATACCACCTACAATCCCTACACGCTGTATGATCAGCCGCCGCCACCGCCTGCAGGCAACGCCTTTTATACCCCTCGCAACGAGATAACCCTTGGGGTGGCGTCGAGGTGGGGCCACTACCGCTTCAATGGCTGGATGAGGCGCGACCTCCAGCTCAAGCAGATGGTGGCTGCCGGCGCCGATGCCGCCTATGAGGATGAGTGCTATATTTTGGACTTCCGGTTCTACCGACGTTATACCTCATTCAATGGCGATAACGGTGCGACAACGGTGCTCATTCAGATGACCTTCAAGACCATCGGGCAATTCGGTTACAGGGCGCTCTAAGTCTCAGGAGAGTTGGGTCATGGCCAGGATCGCATTGGCCTGTTGGGCACTCGCACTGCTAATCACGCCGCTGGTCGCAGCGTTCGCGGCCACACCGGCTCCGGCTTCGGCGTCGCAGGCAATGCGGATCGTCGCGGTGGTGAATGGCGACGTCATCAGCAACGTCGATGTCGAGAACCGCACCAGGTTGTTTGCGCTGTCCACCGGTCTGCCGCTCACTCAGGATGTGCTCGATCGTCTGAAGCAGCAGATCACCCGGCAACTGATCGATGAGAAATTGCGCATGCAAGAAGTGCAGCGGCGCAAGATTGTGATCCCGGACAAGGCCATTGCGGATGCGATTCACGAAATCGAAATCGCGCAACGGCCTGCCGCTGGGGCACTACAGCAGAAGCTCAGCTCTGGCGGCGTGGCATTCCGCACGCTGATCGACCAGTTACGCACGCAACTTGGCTGGACGCAGGTGCTGAAGGAACAACTAGGTGACCAGACCAAGATAACCGATGCGGAGGTGGCCGAGCAGCAGCGGTTGCTTGCGGCACAGGTCGGGAAGCCGGAGTATCGCGTTGGCGAGATCTTCATTCCGGTCGAAGACCCCGCCACCTTGGCGGACGCGCAGCGCTTCGCCGAAACTGTCATCAGCGAGCTTCGGGCGGGAGCGCCCTTCCCTGTGGTCGCCGCACAGTTCAGCCAGAACCAGACCGCGCTGCAAGGCGGCGCCTTGGGTTGGGTTCAGCCGAACCAACTCGATCCCGAAGTGGCGCGTCTGGTTGCCGAAATGCCGGTCGGCGCGATCAGCAACCCGGTACGGGTACCCGGCGGGTTCTCGATCGTCACATTGCAAGGCAAGCGGGAAATCGGCCGGGAAATGGGAACGGTGCTTTCGCTGCGCCAGGTATTCCTGCCATTTACCAGCGCGCTCAATCCTCAGGCGCCGACCGAACAGCAGAAGCAGACGCTCGAGAAGGCCCGGGGCATCAGCGCCAGCGTGCATAGTTGTGAGCAGATGGAGCAGGTCGCCAAGGACAACAACTCGCCCCGGCCGGCAGATCCAGGCGAAGTCAACCTCGACACGGTGAACCCCCCGACATTTCGTCAGATATTGGCGAACATTCCGCTGTCTCGCGCCACTGCACCGGTAGTGACCAGCGACGGCATAGCGGTCCTGATCGTCTGCTCACGGGAGCAGAAGAATCTCGCGCAGCAGAGCAAAGAAGAGATCCAAGCGCAGATCCTTAACGAACGGGTAGAATTGCTCTCTCGCCAGTTGTTGGCCAACTTGCGGCGTCGGGCCACGATCGACTTGCGCCCCAGTGGGGCGTGATCACTGATCCACCGCTGCGTGAGGTCATTGCGCGTCATCGGCTGACAGCAAAACGGTCGTTGGGTCAGCATTTTCTGCTGGACGCGAATTTGGCCCGGCGAATAGGGCGCGCGGCCGGCAGTCTGACCGGGAGGCACGTGTTGGAAATCGGACCGGGACCGGGCGGCCTCACGCGTGCGCTGCTCTGCACAGACGCGGCCAGTGTCACCGTCATCGAGATCGACCAACGCGCGGTTGACGCAATCCGCGACCTATCTCCGCAGTTCGGTGGACGCCTCAGGGTGGTCCACGGTGATGCCCTGGCGCTCGACCCGGCCGCGCTCGTTCCGGAACCGCGGCAGATTATTGCTAACCTGCCGTATAATATTGCCACGCCGCTGCTGATAACCTGGCTGAAGCAAGCGAAGGCGTTCGAGCGGCTCACTCTGATGTTCCAGCAGGAGGTTGCTGAGCGGATCTGCGCCGAACCGGATGCAACCGGGTATGGACGTTTATCGGTATTGGCTCAATGGATCTGCCAAGTAGCGTTGCTGCTGAGAATCCCGCCGACTGCCTTCGTACCTGCTCCCAAGGTCTACTCTGCCGTGGTTGGATTGACGCCGCATTCGATGCAGCCCAGCCCAGCGCTGTTCGCGACCATGGAACGCGTGACCGCCGCTGCCTTTGGTCAGCGCCGCAAGATGCTGCGGCGGTCGCTAAAGTCGATCGGCGGCGAGACGCTACTGCGGGCTGCCCGCATCGCACCTGATCGACGCGCCGAGACATTGAACGTGGTGGAATTCGATCAGCTCGCGCGGCTGGTCCTTGCCTCAGAAACCGGCGACGAATCGCCTAAGCCCGAGTTGGCGTGACGTCACCAAGCGGGCCGCACGCAGTACTGCGAGCACCGCGGCGACCGCCTGCCCCAGATCGTCATTCACGACAACATGGGCGAACTCCTGCCAGTGGCTGATCTCGTCCCGCGCCAGTGCCATTCGATACGCGATCTCGCCGGGATTATCGCCCGCGCGGGCGCGCAGCCTCGCGTCCAGGGCGCTCAGGCTGGGCGGCAGAATGAAGACACCCACAACATCGTCAGGCAGCGCCGCTTGTAATTGCCGATGTCCCTGCCAGTCGATGGCGAATACCACGTCCACGCCGTTACGCAGCGCCGACTCTACCGGCTGGCGCGGTGTGCCGTACCAGTGCCGCCCGAACACACGCGCCGCTTCCAGCAGCTCGCCGGACGCGCGCATGCGCTCAAATTCCTGCTCATTGCGAAAGCAATAATCGAGATTGTCGACTTCACCGGAGCGAGGCGGGCGGGTGGTCACACTGACCGAGCGTGTCAGCTGGCGATCGCGGGCCAACAGCGCGGCCGCGACTGCGGTCTTGCCGGCGCCTGATGGTGCCGAGAGCACCAGGCATAGTCCGCGACGGTCAATATTCATTCGATGTTCTGCACCTGCTCTCGCAACTGCTCGATGGCAGCCTTCACTCGCAGCCCGACCGCGGTCAACGTTGTGGACGCGGACTTGCTGCACAGAGTGTTGGCCTCGCGATTGAATTCCTGCA
The DNA here is from genome assembly GCA_963758595.1 of uncultured Alphaproteobacteria bacterium. Classification (GTDB taxonomy): domain Bacteria; phylum Pseudomonadota; class Alphaproteobacteria; order Acetobacterales; family Acetobacteraceae; genus JAMXLO01. The sequence continues at coordinate 255,736 of CAVWWB010000008.1, read as the reverse complement.
CCAGAAAATCAAACCGTCGCCCGATACTGACCCCTTCGTTTAACAACGCATGTGCCGCCTGAATGTGACTTGCCAACCGATCCAGCTCCTCGCGCACGTCGGACCGCGCTGCGAGTAATGCGACCTCCTGGGCGATGCGTTCCTCGGGCAGTGTCGGCGCCTCGCGCAGCAATGCGGTAAGGTTTTCCATCAGCCTGGTGCGCTGGGCCATTGGCTGATCCGCCGCGGCTTGCGCCGCCTGGTAGTGCAATTCGGCAATCTCCTCAAGCAGCTTGTTAAGCGTGTTTGCGAGCCTTGCGCCCTCCGATTGCCGTGCCGCCACGAGCGCGGTGATCGCTTGCGAAAGTCCCGCAAGCACGGGCCCCGTATCGATCGCTACCTCCTCGGATGACGCTGGCCGCAACACACCCGGAAGCGCTAACAGGACCTCGGCTTGCGGCACCGGACTGCCCGGAATGCGCCGATGGAGTTCCATCGCCAGCCCAAGCACCTGCTCCAGCGCTGTCGGATCCGCGACCATCCGACACTCGCTCTCGCGCTTTATCGATAGACTGGCAGTCACGGCGCCACGTCTGACCGCCTTGCCCACAGCTTCACGCACTGCCGGCTCAATGCCGTCCCAGCCGGCGGGCAGGCGGACGCGCAGATCAAGCCCCCGGCTATTGACGCTGCGCAACTCCCACGCCCAGTCGATGCCGTCCGCGCCACCCTCAGTGCGGGCAAAGCCTGTCATAGAGGCAAGGACGCTCATACGCAGCCTTGTATCAGAGCGGGGCCGTCATGAGAATCCCGACCCGGGATTATCATGATGGACACCGTTCGCACCGTTCTGATCACCGGCGCCTCGTCGGGGATCGGCGCAGCGCTGGCCGTGGCCTTAGCGAGACCCGGAACGACACTGCACCTGTCCGGCCGCGACCAGACCCGGCTGTCCGCTGTCGCCGACAACTGTGGCGAGCGCGGCGCCATGGTTGAAAGCCGGCTGCTCGACGTGCGCTGTGCCGAAGCTGCTGGCGGGACTGGATCGAAGCGGCGGGGCCGCTCGATTTGGTTGTGGCCAACGCCGGCATTTCCGGCCGCACGCGTGACGGCGGTCCGGAGCAGGCGGAGCTGACGCGGGCGATCTTCGAGATCAATCTCGGCGGCGTGCTGAATACGGTGCTCCCTGCCATGGCGCTGATGGCTCGGCAGGCGTCCGGCCGAGACGGCATACGGGGACGGATCGCGGCGGTTGCCTCGATCGCCGCGTTCCTGGCTGCACCCGATGCACCAGCGTATTGCGCCTCGAAGGCCGCGGTGGATGGCTGGATCGTGGCCACCGCGCCCGAGGCCCGACGACAAGGCGTGCTGCTCACCAGCATCTGTCCCGGCTTCATTCGAACTGCCATGACCGCCGGGTATCAGCTCCCGATGCCCGGACTGATGGATGCCGAGCGCGCCGCCCGCATCATCCTGCGTGGCCTCGCGGCTGGTCGAATGCGCGTGGTATTCCCGTGGTGGATCGGCATCGGCGCGCGAGCTGCGGGATTGCTCCCGCCGCGGATCATGGGCGCATTGCGCCGGCGTTAGAGCATGATGAGCGCGGAAGAATGCGCTCGCCTTGCTCCCGCCCCTCGTCCTTAGTCTAGTGATTTCAGACCTCCGGCAATTCCCGCCTTCAGTCACACGCTTAGACCGCCGGCTGCTCTGGTGCCACGCCGGTCTCGAATACGGCGGGGGCATCGAATGCAGCCTCTTCTTCCTCAGCCTCAGCGCCGATGCGCTCGCCGCGGGCCTGCCGCTCCGCCTCCTCCTGGCTGCGGGCGACGTTGACAATGACCGGGATCGACACCTCGGGATGCAGCGCCACGCGGACCCGGGCCAGGCCCAGCGTCTTGATGGGATGTTCGAGCTCGACCTGTTGGCGTGTGATGGTCAGCCCGGCTGCGGTTGTCGCCTCGGCGATGTCGCGCGCCGAGACGGAGCCGTAAAGGCTGCCCGACTCGCCCGCCTGGCGGATGATGACCACCGACAGCCCGCTGACTCTCTCGGCCACACGTTCCGCCTCCTCACGGCGTTTGATGTTCTGCGCCTCGAGTTGCGCACGCTCCTGCTCGAAGCGGGCCAGGTTTGCTTTGTTGGCGCGCAGCGCCTTCTTCTGCGGCAGCAAGAAATTGCGGGCATAGCCGGGCGTGACCTTCACCATGTCGCCCATCTGCCCAAGCTTCTCGACACGCTGTAGCAGGATTAATTCGACATCAGCCATGGTCCGCCCCTCGGCTCACACATTCAGCTCACAACGTATGGCAGCAACGCAAGGAAGCGGGCGCGCTTGATCGCCACCGCCAGTTCGCGCTGCTTCTTCGCCGATACCGCGGTGATGCGGCTGGGCACGATCTTGCCGCGCTCTGACAGGAAACGGGACAGCAGCCGCACGTCCTTGTAGTCGATCTTCGGCGCGTTCGGGCCGGAGAACGGGCAGGACTTGCGACGGCGATAGAACGGCCGGCGGGCGCCAACGGCGGCCCGGCGCGTGGCCGGATTGATTTCAGCGGTCTCGGACATGGCTTACTTACTCCTCGGCATCCACGCGTAGATCGTCGGGGCGGAATTCCTCTCGGGCGCGGAACTCCTCGCGGTCGTCGAAGCCGCGGCGACGGCCGCTGTCGAACCGGCTCGCGGGCTTGGGGCCGCGGAATCCACGCTCCCGCTCGTCCGACCTGCGCGACAGGATGGCGGACGGGCCTTCCTCGACCTCGTCCACGCGTAGCGTCATGTAGCGGAGGATATCCTCGTTCAGCCCGAGCTGGCGCTCCATTTCGGTGACGAAGGTGGGCTTGGCGTCGAGGCCGAGTAGCATGTAGTGGCCTTTGCGGTTCTTCTTGATCCGGTAAGCCAAGCCGCGCAGGCCCCAGTACTCCCGTTTCTTCACCGCACCGCCCTCGGCTTCGAGCTGGCTGGCGATGCCGTCGGCGATGCCTTCAACCTGTTGCTGTGTGACATCATTGCGCGCGATCAGCACGCATTCGTAAAGCGGCATGATGTGGCTCCCTATGGCTGGAGGCCCGCGAGACTGCGGGCATAACCGAGGACGATGCCGTCGCCCTCGGCAGGGAAGGCGCGGGGTTAAGCACGGACGGCGATCGCCGGCAAGGGCCTCCTCGGTTCGCACGTTGATGCCTGGATCACGATCAAGGGTCCGCCCTAAGCGGACGCGGTGCGGATGCGCGCCGCAAACGATCGTTAATGGCGCGGCCGATGCCATAGTCCGGCACCGGCATGGCCGCAATTCGGGTCAGTCCAAGCGCCATGGCTTGCTCATCGAGTAGGCGAAGGCCCGTGAACAATCGCGAGGCGGCCTCGGTCAGGTCCGCCCCATCACTCAAGCTGAACACGAGGGGAGCGCCCGGCAAGGGTGGCCCGAATGCGAGCAGCGCCTCGTTTGCCTGGATCGCGGTCGCTCGCATTCGCACCGGCAGCGTCGGCGCATAGTGCGAGGCGAGCATTCCGGGCGAACGTATAGCGTCCGAAGGGGTCGTGTGCTGTTGCACCGGACCAACGACGGCTTCGATCGCCTCCAGCGTCGTGCCGCCGGCGCGCAGCAACCGAGGTTGCTCCGAACAGAGATCGAGCACCGTCGATTCCACGCCGACGTCGGACGGGCCACAATCCAGTATCGCGTCAATCGTCCCGCCCAGTTCAGCCAGCACGTGCTGCGCGGTGGTGGGACTTAGCCTGCCAGATCGGTTGGCCGACGGCGCAGCGACAGGCCGCCCCACCTCTCGCAACAGCGTGCGCGCAACGTCATGCGCCGGGACCCGCACGGCCAGGGTGTCCAGCCCGGCGCTCGCCAGCAGGCTAACAGGGCAACGCTCACTTCGCGGCAAGACCAGCGTCAAGGGGCCGGGCCAGAACGCCGCGGCCAGGCATCGCGCTTTCGCCGACGCGACGACATCAACCAGCGCGATATCAGAGCCTGGATAGTGGCAGATCAGCGGATTGAAACGGGGCCGGTGCTTGGCAACGAACACCGCCGCGACCGCGCTATCACTGGTTGCGTCAGCCCCGAGCCCGTACACCGTTTCAGTCGCGAAGGCGATAAGTGCGCCTGTGCGTAGCAGCGCAGCAGCGCGTGCGATCCCGTCGCGATCAGCCTGCAGAACCTCGGTCATATTGTCGGCTGATAATGCCACCAATCGTGTATGGCAAAGATGAGGCGCACTGCTACAGTTTGCGCCTGTTGCACCCACGGCGACGAAATTGCAGGGGGAGATCCGCACATGCTCGACATCACTTTCGCAAAGCCGACACTGCCAAAGTCCGGCGCGCTGGTGTTGCTGTTCGGCGAAGGTGAGATTGCTGCAGGCATTTGGCAGCAGGCGGACGAAGCGACAGGGGGGGCCATTGCGCGTGCGCTGAAAGCGGCAGCATTCAAGGGCGACAAGGGCAAGACCTGCACGATACTTGCGCCCGGTGCGGGATTGTCGCGTGTCGTCGCCGTGGGCCTCGGCAAGCCCGCGGAACTCAATGCGCGCGCGTTGAACGAGGCCGGCGGGCATGCAGTGGCCGCACTGCTGCAAGAGCCCAACGCAGTCGTCGCGACGGGAACCCTGCAATCTGCTCAGGCGGCCGAAGTCGCGCTTGGCGCCGCCTTGCGTGCGTATCGCTTCGACAAGTACCGGACGAAAGAAAAGCCCGAGGAAAAACCCAAGCTGTCGAAGCTCACGCTGCTGGTCGCAGACACGGCCGCAGCCAAGGCGGCATGGGAGTCGTTGGACGGTGTGGCAAAGGGGGTATTCCTGTCACGCGACTTGGTGAGCGAGCCACCGAACGTCCTGAATCCGGCCGAAATGGCGGACCGCTGCAAGAAGCTGAGCGAACTTGGCCTGAAAGTCGAAATCCTGGGCCCTCGGGAACTGGCGCGGCTGGGATTTGGCGCGTTGTTGGGCGTCGCTCAGGGCAGCGCCAATGAACCCCGCATGGTGGTGATGCAGTGGAACGGCAATTCCACAAACAACCGCAAGGCGAAAGGCAAGCCGGTTGCTTTCATCGGCAAAGGCGTCACCTTCGATACCGGTGGGATCAGCATAAAGCCGGCGGGTGGCATGGAGGACATGAAGTGGGACATGGCCGGCGCCGGCACGGTCATCGGGCTTATGGCGGCGCTGGCCGGGCGCAAGGCCAAGGTCGATGCCGTGGGTCTCGTCGGGCTGGTGGAGAACATGCCTTCAGGCACAGCGCAGCGGCCCGGCGACGTCGTGAAAAGCTACTCCGGCCAGACGATCGAAGTTATCAACACGGATGCCGAAGGACGCCTGGTGCTGGCCGATGTGCTCTGGTACTGCCAGCAGAAATTTGATCCGCGCTTCATGATCGACCTGGCGACGCTGACCGGCGCGATGATCGTCGCACTCGGACATGAATATGCCGGGATGTTCAGCAACGACGACGTTCTGGCGCACCGGCTCTCGAGTGTCGGACAGATCGTCGGCGAGAAGGTTTGGCGCTTCCCGCTGGATGACGCCTATGACCGGCTGATCAAATCGGAAATCGCCGACATGAAGAACATCGGCGGCCGACCCGCCGGATCCATCAGTGCAGCGCAGTTCATCCAGCGGTTCGTTAATAAGAAGCCTTGGGTGCACCTCGACATCGCCGGTGTGGCCTGGAGCACGAAAGACGCGCCATGCGTGCCGAAAGGTGCGACAGCTTTCGGTGTCCGGCTGCTGGATCGGCTAGTAGCGGAGCATTACGAGGAACAAGGCGCCGGTTGATTTGCCGGCCGTCATCGCCCAGAAACGTCCCGACCCTCACGCCAGGATACCAGGATGACAACGGGACATTTCTTCGAGGACCTGCAGCTAGGCCAGACGGACAGCCTTGGCAAGACCATCACCGAGGCTGATATCCTGCTTTATGCTGCCGTCTCCACCGATACCAACCCGATCCACATCGACGTCGAAGCGGCCAAGCAGTCGATGTTCGGGGAGCGCATCGCGCACGGGATGTTGTCCGCCGGCCTGATCAGCGCAGTCCTCGGCACGCGCCTGCCCGGCCCTGGGTCGCTGTACATGCGCCAGTCGCTGCGTTTCGCCGCTCCGGTGAAGATCGGCGATACGGTAAAGGCGACCGTCACCGTCACCGCGCTGAACCCGGAAAAGAAGCGCGCGACGCTCAGCACGGTCTGCACCGTTGGCGATACCGTGGTGATTGAAGGCGAGGCTTATGTACAGGTCCCGTCCCGGGCGTGATGCGGACCTTCCGCGACTGGCGAAACCTGCCGGCGGATGCGCGCGGCGCCACCGTGGCACTCGGCAATTTCGACGGTGTGCATCGCGGCCACGCCGAGGTGATCAAGGCGGCGCACGCGGCGCGCCCCACAGTGGCGCTCGCGGTGCTGACCTTCGAGCCGCATCCGCGGGAACATTTCCGGCCCGACGATCCGCCGTTTCGCTTGACCCTTTCGGCGGAGCGGGCTGAAGCCCTGGCGGCGCTTGGGGTGACGCTGCTGTACGAGCTGCCGTTCAACGACGAGTTCAGCCACATGTCGGCGGAACGCTTCGTAACCGAAGTACTGCACGAGGGTTTGGGTGCACGCCACCTAGTGTGCGGGCCTGACTTTGCGTTCGGTTATCGCCGTGGCGGGGACACCGCGTTCCTGGCCCGCCACGCCGAGGCGCTTGGTATGGGCCTGACCCTGGTGCCGCTGCTGGCCGATGCCGGCGGTCCGATTTCGGCGACACGCATTCGCCGCGTGCTGCAGGATGGCTATCCCGAACGCGCCACTGCCGATCTTGGCCGGCCTTGGACGATCCGCGGCACCGTGGCACATGGCGATGCGCGCGGTCGGACGATCGGCTTCCCCACCGCGAATATCGCCCTGGGCCGACACCTGGAACCGGCGCGCGGTGTGTACGCCGTGACGGTGCGGTTGCCGAATGGGCGCTGGCAACACGGCGTCGCCAATATCGGCCGGCGCCCGACGGTGAACCAAGGTCCCGAAAGCCGGCTCGAGGTCAACATCTTCGACTTCGACGAGGACATCTACGGCGCCGAATTGTCGGTCGCTCTGCATGCCTACATCCGCGAGGAGCGGCGTTTTCCTGGTCTGGACGCGCTGAAGTCGCAGATCGCCATCGATGCAGACGAAGCGAAGCGAGTGCTGATCGCGGTGTGATCCGCGCGGCTTGCATTGCCACTGCTGCGTGCATGGCTCAATGTCCGGCCGAATAAAGGTTACCCATCCAGGTTGCCCAGGGGGAAACGAGGCATGCTGACGCGACGCGAGGCAGCTACACTGATTGCCGGGGTGGTCGCTTCGCCCTCGGGCGCCTGGGCCGCTGGTTCTCGCACCTCGGCGGCGTTTTATGATGCCGTTGGACCCAAACTCACCTGCTGGCATGCCGACATCGCAAATGCCACCCTGGAACCCCAGGCCAGCGTCGAAACGCCCGCGCTGATCCAATACGCGTGGCGGCATCCGACAAAGCTCGTGCTGTATGTCGCCTCGAGCAATTTCGTGCCGATTGGGCAAGCCGACGGCAAGCACCACCTGAGCGCCTTCCGAATCGACGCCGTTACCGGCGCGCTCAGCCCCTTCGGCGCGCCAGTGGCGATCCGCGCGCGTCCGATCAACATCACTGTCGATGCGGCGGGGCGCTGGCTCCTGACCGCCTACAACCTGCCCAGCATGATGTCCGTGCATGCGCTTGGCCCGGACGGCGCGATCGGCGCAGAGGTCCGACAGACAGCGCAGATCGACGGAGGCATCTACGCGCACCAGATCCGTATGATGCCGTCGAACCGCGCCCTGGTGCTGGTCACCCGCGGCAACAATGTCACGCCCACCAAAGCCGAAGACCCTGGCGCGCTTAAGGTGAAAACCCTGAAGGACGGGCAGGTCACCGATATCGCCTCTGTAGCGCCGGGCGGCGGATACGGCTTCGGGCCACGCCACGTTGACTTCCACCCAACAAAACCCTGGATGTATGTCTCGGTGGAGAGGCAGAACCAACTGCAGATGTATCGGCTGCGTGGCGATAACCTGGAGCCGGCGCCGGCCTATGTCCTGACCAGCCTGAGCGAGCCGGGCAATCTGCGACCCGAGCAGATGGTGGGACCGATCCGCATCCATCCGAACGGACAAGTCGTCTATGTCGGCAACCGCGCCAGCGGCATGACCGAAAGGGACGGCAAAAAATACGCCGCGGGTGGCGAGAACACGATTGCCGCATTCTCAATTGATCCCGCGAGCGGTGCACTCCGCCCGATTCAGGCGATCGACACTCATGGCTACCATCCGCGCACCTTCTCAATCGAACCCGGCGGACGAATGCTGGTTGCGGCAAACTTGCAAGCGATGCCGGTGCAAGATGGCGCTAGCATCAGTATCCGTCCCGTGACCTTGTCCACCTACAGGATTGGCGCCGACGGCAAGCTGACGTATGTGCAATCGTACGACATCCAAACCAACGGCCTCACTCAGTGGTGGAGCGGCTTCGCCCGGCTGTAAGGCTTACCGCACCAACGCTCTGGTATCGCTGATCGCAGCGACATTTGTATTTACGATTACCGGTCGATTACGATTGCGGTGGCCACCACGCTCCGGTCATCAGCAGGCCGTGTGTCGCTGAGGAGCCTGCTGCAACCCCATGGGCAGCCGCTGTCCCGCGGTCTATACCCTGCGCAATGAAACCTCCGCATTCCAACCGCCCCGGCGGCGGCAACCGGCCACCGGGCGGCGGCGGTCACGGCGGTCCGCCGCGTCACCACGGCCATCCGAATGATCGGCAGCCACGCCGCGATCAGCCCGGCACTGGTCAGGGGGGCCAACAGCGGCACGGTGGGCCGCAAGGCAACCCGGGGAAGCCGTTCCAGAACCGGGACAATCGACAGCGCAACGCGTTCCACCAGCCCGACCATCCTCGCCACCACGACCATAGGCCGCGACCGCCAGAGACGCCGCGTGGCGCGATCTGGCTATACGGCCTTCACGCCGTGGCTGCCGCGCTTGCCAATCCAGGCCGCCGCCTCCGGCACCTCATGCTGACGGAAGAGGCGCAGCAGGTTGTGGCACGGCGCCAGGCGCTGCCCTGGCCACTGGCGCCCGAGCAGGTGGACCGGGCTCGGCTGGATCATCTGCTGGGTCGCGACATCGCTCATCAGGGCGCTGCGCTGCTGGCCGACCCGTTACCAACGCCAAGCCTCCAGCAGGCGCTCGAGCGCCCGGGGCCGCTGATCGTGCTCGATCAGGTCACCGATCCGCGCAATGTGGGCGCGATCCTGCGTTCGGCCGCCGCATTCGGGGCCGCCACGGTCATCACCCAGGACCGCAACGCCCCCGAGGAGACCGGCGCGCTCGCCAAGGCCGCATCCGGCGCGCTGGAGACCGTTCCGCTGCTGCGCGCAGTCAACATTGCCCGCACCCTGATCGCGCTGAAGGCCGCCGGCATCTGGACCGTCGGCCTGGACACCGGCGGCGCGCCGCTGTCGGGTCCCGCCCTGGCCGGCCGCCGGGTTGCGCTGGTGCTGGGAGCCGAGGGCGAAGGGCTGCGGCGGCTGACCCGGGAAACCTGCGATGAGCTCGCCGGCCTCCACATGCCAGGCAAGATGGAGAGCCTGAACGTGTCCGCTGCCGCATCGGTCGCGCTTTATGAACTGACGCGGCGCTCATGACCGGTTTTCAACCCGAGCGGGCCGCCGCCCGCCTGCATGAGCTGCGCCAGCGTCGCGAGCAAGTCACGCCTCTGGCCGCGGACATCGCGCCGGGGACCGCAGCGGAAGGCGCCGCCGTGCAGCGCGCTCTCGCCCATCGCACCGGTGCCGCCACTCCTGGCGGTTTCAAGATCGGCGCGACGGCAAAGCGGATGCAGGATTACCTCGGCCTCAGCGGGCCCGCGGCTGAATTCATCGCGGCCGGCAATATTTATCGCAGCGGCGCCAGCCTGCGCTTCGGCGACTTTGTCCGCCCCGGAGTCGAGGGCGAACTCGCCGTCCGGCTTGCCCGCGACCTGCCCGCCGGCCCCTGCACGCCGGAGCAAGCCGCCGAAGCGGTCGGGGAGCTGATGGCTGGGATCGAGATCGTCGAGAACCGCTATGGCGAACTGCTGGAGCTTGGTGTGCCCACGCTGATCGCCGATCAGGTGTTCCACGCTGCCTGCGTACTGGGCGAGCCGGCAGCGGAGAACTGGCGCACGATCGACCTCCTCACATTGCCGGGCAGGCTGATCGTGGACGGACAACAACGGGACCAAGGCGTGGGTGCCGATCTGATGGGCGACCCGATGAAGTGTCTGGCCTGGCTCGCCGGCTCGTCCGTTGCCCACGCATTCGGCGGCCTGAAAGCGGGACAGGTTGTAATGCTCGGCAGCGTTACGCCACCGGTGTGGTTGGCCGGGCCTGCCAGTGTGACCGTGGATTTCTCGCCGCTGCCGCCGGTGCAGGTGCAGTTGAGCTGATCCCGCCACCTCTCTAACGCACCGTTAGCGATTGCCGGCGCATACTGCGTCTCCCACCAGGCCACAGCCACTGGGCCACAGGAACCAGGCCACGTCATGCGCCTTGCTTGGGATGAACTTCCAGACGATCTGCAGATCGTGCTTGCGCGCGAGGCCCTGAGCAGGGTCGTAGCAATTGTCGCGGTGCAGGCCGAAGTGCTCGCGGAAGAAATCGAGCAAGGCAATATTGCCGACCGTGGCGGGGCCGATGCTTTGCGGTTGCTCGCCGCGATTCTGCACCGCTTGTCCACGCCTCCATTGCTGCCACTTGGGATGGCTGAGCCAGCCCCTACGTTCCGCTAAACCTTCGGACGGCTTGACGCTTCGCCCCGTCGTCACATGAAGCGGGGAAGGCAGTCGTCATGAAGGTCACTGCTGTCGAGACTTACTGGCCGGGCCGGCGCTTCATGACTGTGATTACACTGGGTCGTGTTCTCAAACACGGGCATCTGACTGGACCAGCTCGCTCTTGGATCGCGATGGTCCGCGGAACTGCCTCGCTTGCCGCTCCCGGACACTCTCATGCCATTCTGGCCGCGCGTCACCCTTGCCGCCTTGCTTGTGCCATCGCTCGCTCACGCCGGTACATGGCCACACCGCACCAGCGGCTTGCTGCCACCCGTGAAATCGGCGTGCATATCCTCGCCGTTTGGCCCGCGCATTTTGCCGAACCGGCCTCGCGCCGGCGCGTATCACTACGGGATCGATATGCCGGCGCCGGCTGGTGAAGCGGTTCGCTCAACCGCTCCGGGCAGGGTGATTCGCATTCAGCACAAAGGCCCCGGTGGCCTGGAAGTGCTGGTGCAGCACGATGGCTTTATCGGCGTGTATAGTCACCTCGGCATAGTGTCTCCGGCGATTGCGGAGGGCAAGGCGGCACTATCGGCCGGCGAGGAAATTGGCGCGGTCGGGCCGACCGGCGTCACCTACGGCATGCACCTATATTTTGAAATGATCGAGGCTGGCCGGCCGGTGGATCCCGCACCTTATCTCCGTCTGCCGCTGTGCAACGGCGGTGTTCATCGTACCCGCGCCGATATGTTGGGTTCTGACGGCAAGATCCCAACGACGCGCCGCTATGCACGATTGCATTAGACTAGCTTCTTATGGCACGTGCGTACTGTCTGACGTCGGTCTCGACGACCTCATGATGCGCGCCGTAAATCTCACCGGCAACTCGGAATGCCTGGCGCCGGTGGCGCCGTGCGCCGATTGCGGGGTGGAGAAAAACTCCAGGTAGGTCTGCGGCGTGTGGCTGTGCGCAAAGAACGCGTTGCCGAACGTGCCGTCCGCAAGCGCAAATCCGAACCCGTTGGCCGTCAATTGCTGCCCGCCGGCGCTAACCAGGTTGTCCACCGCATACGGTTCATTGCCCGGAATCGCGGTCCCGGTCGGCTGAAGCCGGACTATCGTGACCCCGTTCCGTGTTCCGGTGATCGCGGTGATCTGGAAATAGCCCGCACTGTTCGCGACATCATTGGAGGTAAGTGTGCCGCGCGCTGAGATGCCGGCGCCCTCATAGCGCCAGCTCCATTGCAGGGATGCCGCGGCGGGCTCGGCCGTAATGGCCAGGACTCCAAGCGCCAGTGCGACAAAGCCGCAAATCGTCGGCAAAATCCGCGTGCGCATCAATACGGCCCGCAACACCCGAATGCGCGACGCCTATTGCCGTGCCGCCTGATAGGCGGCGAGGCAAGCCAGATCGACGATCTGACTGACCGAGGCATCCATCGGCATGATCTGTACCGGTCGCTCCATCCCCATCAGCAATGGCCCGATCGTGCTGCCGCCGCCCAGCCGCATCGCCAGGCTTGAGGTGATGTGCGCCGAGTGTAAGCCCGGCATCACCAGCACATTGGCATCCGCGGTAAGCCGGCAGAACGGGTACAGCGCGCGGATCGACGGCTCCAAAGCAATGTCGGGGCTCATCTCACCGTCATACTCGAAATCGACCTTGCGCTGATCGAGTATGGCTACGGCATCGCGCATCGGCGCGTTGGCCGGATGGATCGGATCGCCGAATGTGGCGTGCGACAACAGCGCGACCCGGGGCTCGTGCCCAAGATGGCGCGCCGCCTGCGCCGCACCGATGGCGATGTCGGCCAACTCCTCGGCGTTGGGTCGGAAGTGCATCAGCGTGTCGGCGATGAAGATGGTGCGACCACGCATGCCAAGCACCAGTGTCAGACCGAAGGCGAGTCCGCCTTGGGCCGGTTTGATCGCGTGAGTGATGTCGTGCAGACAGACCGCAGCCGACCGCGTCAACCCGGTAATCATGGCGTCCGCGTCGCCGGTCGCCACCATGCAGGCGGCGAACACGTTGCGATCCTGGTTCACCAGGCGCTGGCAGTCGCGGCGCAGGGATCCACTCCGTTGCAGGCGGCCATACAGGAACTCGACGTATTTCGAGTTGCCGCTGGAAAGGCGCGCGTTATGGATCTCGATCCCTTCGACCATGCCCAGACCCAGGCTTGCTATCGTCGCCTTCACCCGATCCTCGCGCCCGATCAGCACCGGGCGTCCATAACCGGCATTTCGATACGCTACGGCGGCGCGCACCACCTTCTCCTCCTCGCCTTCAGCGAATACCACCCGGCTGGGATGGGTGCGCACGCTCTCCATGATCGCATCCAGCGCGCCGGCAGTCGGATCCAGCCGCCCCGACAGTTCGCGTGCGTAGCGGCGCAGATCGACCAGCGGCCGGCGCGCCACTCCGCTATCCATCGCCGCCCGAGCCACCGCCGGCGGCACCCAGGAGATCAGCCGCGGATCGAATGCGTTCGGAATTATGTAATCCGGCCCAAAGGTCAGCCGTCGTCCGGCGGAGGCGGAATGCACCTCGTCCGGCACATCCTCTCGCGCCAGGTTCGCCAGCGCTTCGGCGGCGGCGATCTTCATCGCCTCGTTGATGGTGGAAGCGCGCACGTCGAGCGCACCGCGGAAGATGTAGGGAAAGCCAAGCACGTTGTTGACCTGGTTCGGATAGTCGCTGCGGCCGGTGGCGATGATCGCATGGGGACTGGCTGCGCGCGCCTCCTCCGGCGTGATCTCCGGATCGGGATTCGCCATGGCAAAGATGATCGGCCTGTCCGCCATGCGGCGCACCATCTCCTTGGTCACCGCGCCTTTGACCGAGAGCCCGAAGAACACATCGACGCCGTCTAGCGCTTCGGCGAGCGTCCGTGCCTTGGTGGCAGCGGCATGCGCCGATTTCCACTGGTTCATGCCTTCGGTGCGTCCCTGGTAGACCACGCCCTTGGTGTCGCACAGCACGACATGCTCCGGTCGCATGCCCATCGCCTTCAACAGTTCTACGCAGGCGATGCCGGCGGCACCCGCGCCATTCACCACCAGCTTGGTTTCCCGCAAGTCGCGTCCGGTGAGGTGGCAGGCGTTGATCAGACCGGCTGCCGCCACGATCGCGGTGCCGTGCTGGTCATCGTGGAAAACCGGAATGTCCATCAGCTCGCGCAGCTTCTGCTCTATGACGAAACATTCCGGCGCCTTGATATCTTCCAGGTTGATGCCGCCGAACCCCGCAAGGAAGCGCACGGCATTGACCACGTCGTCCACATCCTCGGAGTTGATTTCCAGGTCGATCCCATCGATGTCGGCGAACCGCTTGAACAGGGCTATCTTGCCTTCCATCACCGGCTTCGCCGCCGCGGCACCGAGATTGCCCAGACCCAGCACCGCCGTGCCGTTCGAAACGACAGCGACCATGTTGCCTTTCGTCGTATAGTCATAGGCCAGCGCGGGATCGCGCTTGATGTGCAGGCAAGGCTCGGCGACCCCGGGCGAGTAGGCAAGCGACAGGTCGCGCGCCGTGGTAATCGGCTTGGAAATACGCGTCTCTAGTTTACCGGGCCGGCCCGTGGCGTGCAGGGCCAGCGCCTCCTCGGCCGATATGTGTGCGGTACGCGTATCGATGCTGCCATCAGCCATGGTCATTTCCCCTCGCGGACGCGACTGGGTGCGTCGAGCCGATCATGCCGGTGCCAACGGGGCAATGGAAGGCGCCCCTAGTGGGTCGGTTCTCCCCGTGATACTTCGGTTAAACTCTCCCCCGATAAGAAGGAGGACGACGTCATGGCATCAGTAACGGCAGGTACCATCGGTCCGCAGTTCGAGCTGCTGGAGCGGGCGACCATAAAGCAGGTCACCTGGCGCCTGATGCCCGTGCTCATGCTGGGCTATTTCTGTGCCTATCTCGACCGTGTGAACGTGGGCTTCGCCAAGCTGACGATGCAGAACGCACTCGGCATGACCGATGCGGTATTCGGGTTCGGCGCGGGTGTTTTCTTCATCGGCTATTTCATTGCGGAAATTCCCAGCAACCTGGTTCTAAACCGCGTTGGCGCGCGTAAGTGGATCGCGCGCATCCTGCTCAGTTGGGGGATCATCTCCGGACTGACCGCTTTCGTCTGGAACGAGTGGAGCTTCTATATCGTCCGCTTCGTGCTTGGCCTGGCGGAAGCCGGGTTCTATCCGGGGATCGTGCTGTATCTCACGTGGTGGTTCCCGTCTCACTATCGCTCGCGCATGATGGGGATCTTCCAGTCGGCCAGTGTCATTTCTCTGATAATCGGGCCGCCGGTGTCTGCCTATCTGCTCAGCCTGGACGGTTGGCTAGGGCTGCAAGGCTGGCAGTTGCTGTTCCTGATCGAGGCATTGCCGCCCATCATCATGTGCGTGGCCACTTGGCTGTTACTTACCGATCGTCCGATGGACGCGCTGTGGCTGCGCCCTGAACAGCGGATGTGGCTGCAGCAGCGTCTCGACGTCGAACGAGCGCAGCGCGAATCGGTGCATCACTTCCAACTCGGCCAAGCTCTGAGCAACCCGCGCGTTTGGCTGCTGACACTGGTGTACTTCGCCCAGAACGTGTCGGGTTACGGCCTGCTGTTCTTCCTGCCGACCATCGTCAAGTCATTTGGGGTCTCAACGATGATGAACGGCTTTATCACTGCCATTCCGTTCGTGTTCGCCGCCGTTGCCATGATCTATTGGAGCCTGCGCTCCGATCGCTCCGGCGCACGCATCCTGTATGTCGCCTCAGCATGCCTGCTCTCCGGCGCGGGATTGATCGGCTGCGTGTTCATTGGCCCCAGCCATCCCGTGTGGATGATGATCGTGCTGATCCTGGGGATCATGGGCCAGTTCACGATCGCGCCGACCTTCTGGCCGCTGCCGACAGCCATGTTGTCGGGCGTCGCCGCCGCAGGGGGGATCGCGTTGATCAACGCCGTGGGCAACCTTGGCGGTTTTTTGGGCCCCTATATGTTCGGCGTGATCAAGGACGCAACTGGCGGCAGCGATCTTGTCGCCCTGCTGGCGATCGGTGCCGCACCGGTGATATCGGCCATTATTCTTGTCGCCCTCGGGCACGACCAACGGCTGGAGGGCATTCCACCGCAGGTCGCGGCGGCAGAATAGAGCCTACCACTTCGAGGCGGGCAACGGAGTCACTGGCATTAGTTCTCATAAAACACAGCGCGCCCCGGAGTACAGGCGGTGTGGGGGCCAGTGGGTATCAATCCTTACCAGTCCGGCCATTGCGGGTTAAACCGCGCCTATGGCCGCCTTATCCCGCATACCACATGCTGCCGGCGCCACCCCCGCCATGGCGCAATGGTTCGCCGCCAAGGAGGCGCATCCGGACGCGCTGCTGTTCTTTCGCATGGGCGATTTCTACGAGCTGTTCTTCGCCGACGCGGAAGCAGCGGCCGCGGCGCTCGACATCGCGCTGACCCAGCGCGGCGAGCACAACGGAGCGCCGGTGCCGATGTGCGGTGTGCCGCAGCACGCAGCCGAAGCCTACCTCGCCCGACTGATCCGCCGCGGCTTCCGTGTCGCGGTGGCCGAGCAGATGGAGGATCCGAAATCGCGCAGCGGCAAGGCGCCGATCCGCCGCGAGGTGGTGCGCCTGGTCACTCCCGGAACAATCACCGAGGAGGCGCTCCTGGAGGCAGGCCGCGCCAATCTGCTGCTCGCTCTGGCACAGCACGGCGACGGTCTGGGTGCGGCGTGGCTCGACGTATCCACCGGACTGTTCGAGACCGCTGGTTTGGCGCAGGCCGATCTGGCGGCCCTACTCGGCAGGTTGGAGCCAGCAGAGATCCTGGCGCCGCCAGGACTGGTACTCGGCGATTGGGACGACAAGCGGGCGCCCGACGTAACACCGGCACCGCCCTTGATCGCGCGTCGGCGTTTGGCGGAAACGTTCGGCGTCGCGAGTGTCGATGCGTTCGGCAGCTTCAGCGATGCCGAAGCGATCGCAGCGCAGATGGCGCTGGATTACGTGCGCGCCACGCAGGCGGGCACACTGCCACGTCTGGCACGACCGGCACCGCAGGGCCACGCAGGGCTGTTATCGATCGATGCGGCAACCCGCGCCAGCCTCGAAATCCATCGCGCCCGCGACGGCGGCACCGTGCACACGCTGTTCGGCACGGTGCAGCGGACACTGACGCCGGCAGGTGCCCGACTGCTCGCCGGCTGGCTCGCTGCACCTCTCAGCGATACCGCGGCAATTGCCGACAGACAGAACGCGTGGGGATGGCTACTGGCAGAACGTGGTGCTGCCGACCGGTTGCGGGCGGCATTGCGCGCCGCTCCAGACATTGCTCGGGCGCTCGGACGGGTGTCGGTTGGCCGCGGCGGCCCGCGCGACTTGGCCGCAATCCGCGACGGGCTTGCCGCGGCACGCGCCGCCTCGGCGATATTGGCGGAGCCGGAGTGCGGCGCTTCGGCCCCCAACCTCCCGCCTCTGCTGCGTTCCGCCGGTTCGGCCCTTCACCTCGATCCCTCCCTCGAGCAGACACTCAGCGCGGCCCTGGCTGACCCTGCACCGCACCGCCTGGATGAGGGCAGCGCGATCCGCCCAGGCTTCGATCCGGAACTCGATGCCGAGCGCAGCCTGCGCGACGACAGCCGCAAGGTTCTGGCGAAGCTTCAGCTCGACTATGCCCAGCGCTATGGCGTCGCCAGCCTGAAGATCAGGCATCACGCCCAACTCGGCTATGTCATGGAGGCGCCTGCCGCTGCGGTGGAAAAGCTGCGCGACGTTCCGGACCTGACGCTTCGCCAGGGTATGGCGAATGGCGCACGCTTCACCACAGCAGAGTTGTCCGAGCTCGACCGCCGTATTGCGGAGGCCGGTGAGCGCGCCGCCCTGCGGGAACGGGCGGTGTTCGATCATCTGGTCCGGTCGGTGCTGAGCCATGCCGATGCGCTGGCCGCCTGCGCCGACGCGCTGGCGCAGTTGGACGCGATCCAGTCCGCGGCGAAGCTTGCCGAGGGCGGAACCTGGTGCCGTCCCCAGGTCACCGACAACGACGCGTTCCTGATCCACGCCGGCCGCCATCCCGTCGTGGAAGCCGCGCTGAGCGGCCACGCCCAGTTCGTTCCGAACGACTGCGATCTGTCGCCGGAACGCCGCGTGCTGCTGCTCACCGGACCGAACATGGCCGGCAAATCCACCTTCCTGCGGCAGAATGCGCTGATCGTGGTGCTCGCCCAGGCCGGGCTGCCGGTGCCAGCGGAGGCCGCGACGATCGGGGTGGTCGATCGGCTGTTCTCGCGCGTCGGCGCCGCGGATGACCTGGCGCGCGGGCGCTCCACCTTCATGGTGGAAATGACGGAGACCGCGGCCATTCTGCACCAGGCGGGTCCTCGCTCGCTGGTCGTAGTCGATGAGATCGGCCGCGGGACCGCGACGCTGGACGGCCTGGCGATCGCCTGGGCCGTGCTGGAGGCGCTGCATTCGGCTATTCGCTGCCGCGCGATCTTCGCCACACACTTCCACGAACTTGCGGAACTTGCCGACCGGTTGCCGCGCATGAAGCCGCATACGATGCGGGTGAAGGAATGGCGGGGAAGTGTGGTATTCCTGCACGAGGTCGCCGCTGGTGCCGCCGGCCGATCCTGGGGCGTTCATGTCGCGGAGCTTGCGGGCGTTCCGCCGCCGGTGGTGCGTCGCGCCGCCAGTCTGCTGACTTCCCTGGAAAAACAGCGCAGTACGGCGGGCTCGCCGCTGGCCGCGTTGCCGCTGTTCGCCGCCTCCGCTCCCGATCCGTCGCCCGAACCCGATCCGTTGACCGATCCATTGCCCGACGTGTTGATAGACGCCGTCGCCAAGCTGGACCCCGATCGGATGTCGCCCCGTGAGGCGCTCGAGGCCTTGTATCATCTGAAATCGCTGCTGCCAGTTTCCGATATCGCAGCAAGCTAGTACCGATCCAGGGAAATGCTGACACCCGTTCCCCAGCCGAAACCACCGGATGCGTCGGTCGCCTCGCTGACCGCCGCGCTCACGGAACTGGCAGAAGCCGGCACGCCGCTGTCACGCGAAGCGGCACTCGGCGCTTTTCGCCGACATCTCGCGCGCATCCAGCAGCACGTGCAGCATGCGTTCGAGCAGGACCAGATCACTGGGCTGCAGGCTGCGCGCCTGCTTGGCAAGCTGACAGACGGACTGATTTCATCGCTTTATGAGCATGCGGTCTCGGATACCGGCCTGGGCGCACCCGAGCATCTTTCGGTCGCCGGCACCGGCGGCTACGGCCGCGGCGTGCTGGCGCCGTTCAGCGATATCGACCTGCTGTTCCTCACCGCGACGGAGCCATCGCACCAGACCCTGCGGATCGTGGAGTACATGCTCTACTTCCTGTGGGACCTCGGCGTGAAAGTTGGCCATGCCACCCGCTCCATCGAGGATTGCCTGGTCGAAGGCGCGAAGGACACCACGATCCGCACGGCGCTGCTCGATGCGCGGCACATTGCCGGCGACGCGCCGCTGTTCGGCACATTCCATGCGCGCTTCCGCACAGCCTGCAAGCAAGCCGGTGTCGCCGATTACATCGCGGCGAAACAGGCCGAGAGGGCGGTTCGCCATCGGCGCTATGGCGACAGCCCTTTTGTCGTCGAGCCGAATATCAAGGAAGGACGCGGCGGCCTGCGCGATCTGCAGACGCTCTACTGGATCGCGCGCTACGTCTACGACACCCAGACCATGGGCGAGCTGGCCGATGTCGGCGATGTGCTGACGCCAGTGGAGGCGAAACACGGGCGACGCGCCTGGGAATTCCTTTGGACCGTACGTTTCCATCTGCACTACGTCGCGGGCCGCGCCGAGGAACGCCTGACATTCGATCTGCAGCCGGTGGTGGGCGCGCGCATGGGTTACACCCGCCACGGCCGGCAGGATGGCGTCGAACGTTTCATGCGACACTACTTCCTGACGGCGCGTGAGATCTCTCGGCTGACCCGGATTCTGGAGCCAGCCATCCTACGCGAAGCGCTTGGACCGCCAGCGATTGCGCCGGAAACCGACCCGGCGCTGCTGAAGTGCGGCTTCGTCCTTGGTGAAGGCCAGTTGTTGCCAGTGCCTGGCCGTGACTTCGAGAAGGACCCCCTGCAGATGCTGCGCATCCTGCAGGTGGCGCGCGACCGCAATCTGGAACTGCATCCGCTGGCGGTTCGTTCGCTGATCCAGAACGAGCGCCGCGCGGTGGATCTGCGCGGCGATCCGCGCGCGGCGGCGCTCTTCATGGACCTGATGTGCGGCAAGGAGCCGGATCACCACCGGGCCAGTCCGCATCCCGACGGCGCGCGTTGGCTGTCGATTCTGAACGAGACCGGCTTTCTGGGGCGCTTTATCCCGGACTGGGCGCGCATCGTCGGGCAGATGCAGTTCGACACCTACCACGTGTTCACCGTGGACGAG
This sequence comes from uncultured Alphaproteobacteria bacterium, assembly GCA_963758595.1. Taxonomy (GTDB): domain Bacteria; phylum Pseudomonadota; class Alphaproteobacteria; order Acetobacterales; family Acetobacteraceae; genus JAMXLO01. Next base: position 235,534 of record CAVWWB010000008.1, on the reverse strand, counting down.
CACACGATCGAGGCAATCCGCGTGCTGAATACGTTGGAGCGGGGTGAGCTTGCCGAGGTCGCGCCGATCGCGAGTGGCCTGGTCGATCATCTGCAGTCGCGGCGCGCGCTGTATCTCGCCATGCTGCTGCACGACATCGCCAAAGGACGCGGCGGCGACCACTCGGAGCTCGGTGCCGAGATCGCGCTGAAGGTGGGGCCGGAACTCGGGCTGTCTGCGGAAGAGACCGAGACCGTTTCCTGGCTCGTGCTGCATCACCTGCTGCTGTCGGCAGTGGCGTTCAAGCGCGATATCGACGATCCGAAAACGATCCTGGACGTCGCCGATACGATACAGTCTCCCGAACGGCTGCGCCTGCTGTTGATCCTGACCGTCGCCGACATGCGGGCGGTGTCTGCGAAGGTCTGGAATGGCTGGAAGGCAACGCTGCTGCGCGAGCTCTATGCCCGGGTCGCCGAAGTGTTGGCCGGCGGATTGTCCACGACGGAACGCGATGTCCGTGTGCAGCGGGCACGCCATGCTGCGGCGGCGCTCCTGGCCGACTGGCCAAAAGAAGAGATCGAGCGCTTTACCGCACTCGGCTATCCCGGTTACTGGCTGTCTTTCGACCCCGAGACCCATGCGCGCCATGCGCGGCTGGTCCGCGATGCCGAGGCACGGCAGGCTCCCCTGACTGTCGACACGCAGCCGCTGCCCGCACGTGCAGTCACCGAGGTGACAGTGTACTGCGCCGACCATGCGGGGCTGTTCAGCAAGATCTCCGGCGCACTCGCCGTGGCGGGGGCCTCGATCGTCGATGCCCGGATCCATACACTTACCAACGGCATGGCGCTTGACACTTTTTGGATTCAGGACGCGGCCGGAGGAACCTTCGACGCACCGCATCGGCTCGCACGATTGGCTGTGCTGATCGAGCAGGCGCTGTCCGGCCGGATCCGGCTTAGCGCCGAGATACGTAAGATTTCCAAAATGTTGCTCGGGCAGCGGATGCGCGCGATCCATGTGCCCCCGCGGGTGGTGATCGACAATCACGCCTCCCACACCCACACCGTCCTGGAGGTCAACGGCCGCGACAGACCTGGCCTGTTGCATGATGTTACGGCAGCGATCAGCAACCAAGGGTTGCAGATCGCTTCGGCGCACGTCACCACGTACGGCGTGCGCGCGGTGGACGTATTTTACGTCAAGGACGTGTTCGGCCTGAAAATAGAGAATGAACGCAAGCTGGCCGCGCTCCGCGACGCGCTGCTCGAGGCTCTGGCCAATCCGGATGAAGTTCCGGTCCAGACGGTGCCTCCGACCATGCGCCGGCGCAGATCGGTGGCGTGAGGATATTGTAATCTTGCCGAAGCATCTGAAATAGCAGCCGCACGGAAGAGTCTTAAGCAGGAGCGGCAACATCCTTGGCTGTGGTTGCCGGCGCGCGTCTGATCGGTTTAAACACTGTCACAGCCGACCAACAATGGAGTCCTGATCATGCGTATTTTGCCGAATGTGGCATTTGCCGCGCTGTTGCTCGGCCCGACAATGGCTGCCCCGGCGTTCGCAGCCAATGACACTGGCTGCCCGCCGGGGATGCACCGCGCCGAGGCCGAGGGTGGGGGCGTTGGCTCGACTGGCCTGCAGACTCGCAAGGCCGAGTCCGAGGGTGGCGGTGTGGGTTCGACGAACCTCAACACCCGGAAGGCCGAGTCGGAGGGTGGCGGCGTTGGTTCGACCAACCTGCAGACCCGGAAGGCCGAGTCCGAGGGCGGCGGCGTGGGTTCGACGAACCTCAACACCCGTAAAGCCGAGGCCGAGGCCGGTGGCGTCGGGTCGCAGCAGCTCGCCTCAATCCCCTGCACTAAGTAATACCGCCGTTCGATCCCAGCCTTTACAGGTCCCGGCTGGCGGGGTTGCACCCCCAGCCGGGATCGGCATTTTCAAGAGGCAGCGCCGCCCATCGACAGCGAGACCCATCGCGCGCCGCTCTTGGCCTGAATCAGCACCGCCAGATAGGGACGTCTTTCGTCGTGTGCCATCCGCACGGCGCGCCTCACATCGTCCGGCGCGACCACCGGTGCGCCCTGCACCGCAGTGATAACGTCGCCGGGGACGATACCTAGGTCTTGGGCCTCGCAGTCCTTTTCCACCGAAGCGACCAACACGCCCTTCAGCTTGGGGTCTATTCCATACTCCTTGCGCGCTTCGTCGCTAAGCGCCGCGAGGCGCACCCCCGGATCAGGCATTCTTTGAATCATCGCTGCGGCCGTGGTCGCCGTCATCATGCCGCCGCCGGGCATGTAGTTCGGCCACTCGCCAACCGTCGCGCCGATGTCCTCTCGCTTACCCTCGCGCCAGATCGTCAGCTTTACCTTCTGTCCCACCGGGAACTGCACGATCGTGCGCATGTACGCGCGCGAGTCGGTCGACTTCATATCGTCGATCGCCAGCAGCACATCGCCGGGCCGCAGCCCCGCTGCGATCGCCGGCCCCGGGTCATCGACCGCAGAGATGATCGAGCCCTTGGCATTGCCAATGGCCAAGGCAAGCGCCAGCTCTTCCGTCAGGTCTTGCAGCGTGAAGCCCAACCAACCCGGCGCCGGATGCTTGGGATCAAGAAGGCGGTCCACGACAAACCGCGCCGAGTCAGCCGGAATGGCGAAACCGATCCCAATAAAGCCGCCGGATTCCTCGGGATTGTACAGCGCTGTATTAACCCCAACGACTTCACCAGCGGTATCAATCATCGGACCACCGGAGTTGCCGTGATTGATTGCCGAATCTGTCTGGATGTAGTTGTCGAACGGCGTGTCCTGGATGTCGCGGTTGAGCGCACTGATGATGCCGGCGGAAACCGACATACCCAGGCCAAGCGGATTGCCGATCGTCAGCACAGGGTCGCCAACGCCCAGCGCATTGCTGTCACCCCATTTCAATGCCGGCAACGGGTGATTGACATCAACCTTCAGCACCGCAACGTCGAGCATGGCCGCCACCGCAAGCAATTTGCCGCTCGCCCGCTCCCCAGTGCCGAAGATAACGGTGACGTTCAGCGCGCCGTCGATGACGTGCTTGTTGGTCACGATGATCCCGGACGGATCGATGATGAAGCCCGACCCGTAGGTCTTCACTCGCCTGGACGCATCGCCCGGGTTCGTCGGCGGACGCAGCTTCCAGGTCGAGATGTTGACCACAGCCGGTATCGCCTGCTGCGCGACGCTGGCCTCGCCCTTCTCCATGACCCGGGCTGACACCGGTCCGCCTGCGAGCGGGATTGCAAGCAGGACCAGCAAACTCGCTATAAGCACACGAAGCATGACCGCTCCTGCATTACTTTCAGTACCAGCATAGACACCGAACGGCCGATCGTCACCGCCGCCAAGGCGATGGCAGCAGCCGCGGGACCTCCCGACGATACCGGCCGTAGACGGGACCGAACTCCTCGGTTAACAAGCGCTCCTCGAGCGCGATCTTGCGGAGAAGAGCGAGTGTGAAGAGCGCGAGCGCGATCAGACCGCGCACTTCGCCCAGCGCGATGACGGAACCGAGCAGTGCAGCAAGCAGCCCCGTATAGATGGGATGCCGGACCCAACGGTACGGGCCGGCGCGGATCAGCTCATGATCCTGCTTCAACGTCACGACACCGCTCCAGTTACCGCCGAGAAAGGCGCGCGCCGCAATGGCGAAGGCCAAGCCTAGCGCGACCAACACAAACCCGATCCAGAACCAGACGATACCCGGCGGCAGAATCCGGATCGTCAACCATGCCACCGGCAAATGCCGTGGCAGCAGCAAAGCCAGGCCCAACAGCAGCGGAACAACGTGCGACAGTCGCGAGGTCAATCCTTCTTGCCGGCGAATTGCCTTCGCACCTGCTGCGGCAATGATCCAGTAGCTCAGCCAGGCGATCCAGAGTCCGGTGATCGAATACTGGTAGAAGGCTCGCATTAGCTGGCGCGCGGCGGCTTCCCGGCGGGCGGCGGCGTCTTGTCCGGATACTGACACCACGCGGCCGCCACACAGCGCCAACATTCCGGCAGCCGCGCCTTGCATACGTAGCGTCCGTGCAGGATCAGCCAGTGATGCGCCTCACGCAGCAGTTCCGGCGGGATGCGGCGTACTAATGCGTCCTCGACCTCGCGTGGTGTCGCGCCCGGCGCAATCCCGGTGCGGTTGCCTAGGCGGAATATGTGCGTATCCACCGCCATGGTGCTCTCGCCGAATGCGACGTTGAGCACGACGTTGGCAGTCTTACGGCCAACGCCTGGCAACTTCTCCAATGCCTCGCGATTCGCCGGCACCTGTCCGCCATGCCGCTCGATCAGTTGCCGTGATAGTTCAATCACGTTGCGTGCCTTGCCTTGCCAAAGCCCGATCGACCGGATGTGCTTGGCCACGCCTTCAACGCCGAGACGTACCATAGCCTCCGGCGTGGCGGCGTCCTTGAACAGCGCCTCGGTCGCCCGGTTCACCGAGGCGTCGGTGGCCTGGGCAGACAGCACGACCGCGATCAGCAGGGTGTATGGGTCGACGAATGTCAACTCGCTGCGAGGATTGGGAGTGGCCTTGGCCAGCGCTTCCAGAAATCCCCGCACCTGCTCCCGGGTCATCGGGCGGGGCCGGCGCGGCTTCGCTCTCTTGGCGGTGACTGCCTGCGACATCGCGATCCTTGTCGCGCCGTCGGGTTCATCCGGCAAGGGTTTGCGAAGGGCTGAACTGCGCTACATTTAGCCGATGGACCAGGCCGACAACGCGACAGTGTTCGAGGCAGTGATCGTGCCGCACCGCAGCCTGTCGGGTCGAGGGCTGGCGATCCTGATCGCGGCGCTGGCTCTGCTCTGCGGACTGATCGGCCTGCGGTTTTGGCTGATTGGCGCCTGGCCCGTAGCTTGTTTCGGCGTGGTCGAAATTGGGCTGGCCGTTTTCCTGCTGCGGCTGAACGCAAGCCGCGCCCGCAACAGCGAACTTATTCTGCTGTCACAGGACGTTCTCCGCATTGTGCGAACCGACTGGCGTGGGCGGCGGGCTGAACGCGTCCTGCAGGTTGGGTGGCTGAACACTCTGCTGGAAGAGCCGCCTGGTCAGGTCCCCCGATTGCTGCTGGTCGCGCACGGTGTCAGAGAGGAGATTGCGACGTCGTTGGGGGAGGTCGAGAAGCGCGATCTGTCGAAGGCGCTGGCCGATGCACTGCACCGGCTGCGCAACCCGCGTTTCGACAATCCGCAGCTATAAGGGGGGCGCTTGAGGGTGCCGGCCCTTCAGCTTTCGACCGGTCCCATCGACTTTATCAGCTCAAATACCCTTTTGCGTACCGCCGGCTCGGTGATGCGGTAATAGGCGCGAACCAGTTCCAGCGTCTCACGCCGGTTCAACGCATCATCGGTGAAACTGTCCTGCGTCTCTGTGAAGCCCGCCGAGCGGCGGCCCTGGCCACCATACGCGTTGGCTAAACTCTCCGGCATGTCGTCAAAAAAGAAACTGATCGGCACATCGAGAACACGAGATAGATCAAACAGACGGGAAGCGCCGACGCGATTTACGCCGCGTTCATATTTCTGCACCTGCTGAAAGGTCAGCCCAAGAGCCTCTCCCAGACGCTCCTGCGACATACCCAACAAAGTGCGTCGCAAACGGATCCGTGACCCGACATGCACGTCGATCGGGCTCGGCCGTCCTTCCTTCTCGGGGCCGAGGCCGTGTTCGCCGCGCGCCATCTCCGTATTCCCTTTCACTTCCAACATCATCGCTCCCCTTGGCAAGCCGGCACGACCGCTCGCCGGGCTGTCGTTAACAGGACCTTAACCGCACAACCAACAATTGTCAAGCATTGTGCCAAAATCCTTATTCTGTTTAAAATTAAGCCTAACTACTCAGTGATTTTATTACCCAAACGGCGGATTGATCGACCTCGCGACGTAATCCTTCGCGCCGCCAAGCCAGTTCCGAGTGCAACAAATCCTGCCATCGCGGGCACCCAGAGACCAAACCGCGCATAAGGCGTCGGCGGCAGCGCGCCGGGCAGTCTCACCGAAAGTGAGCCACTCGTCTGCATGCCAATTCGGCCAAGTTCGTGACCATGTGCATCGAACGCCGCCGAAATCCCGGTGTTCGCTGCGCGCAGCAAGGGCAGGCCCTCCTCTACGGCGCGCATGCGAGCGGCAGCCAGATGCTGGTGCGGACCGGTGGAGTTGCCGAACCAGGCATCGTTGGTGATGTTCACCAGCCATTCCGGCCGGTCGGTCACGGTCGACGATCTCGGCCGAGAATATCGCCTCGTAGCAGATCAATGGCCCCACCGGCGGAAGGCCCGGAACGTGCAGGGTCCTCGGTCCAGGTCCCGGCGCGAAACCCTCTCCAGGCAGCACGATGATCGGCAGCGGCAACCAGTCCGGAATGTACTCACCGAAGGGCACCAGGTGCCATTTATCATAAACCCCGGCGACGGCTCCTTTGTCCACGACGGCGAACAGGCTGTTGCGCGGTCGTCGATCCTGACCGAACCGGATGCTGCCGATCAGTGAGGGCGTGCCGCCATTCACCTGCTCGATGATCTGCCGGGCTCGTTCATCCAGGTCCAGCAAACCGGGGAAGGCAGTCTCGGGCCAAACATCGACCGCGGCTCGCGGCTGACCGCCCTGCGAAGAGAGATCGACGTAGTGCTGGAAAATTCGCGACGCCAGCGCGCGGTCGAACTTCTGGCCCTGTGCGACATTGCCTTGTTCCAGCACGACGGTGAGGGGCTGCGGCGCAACCGCCTCTTGCAGGCGGACCACACCGAACGCTGCCCAGGCCGCAAGCATGGCGCCGCCCGCCAGCCACCAGCGGCGCCCCAGGGTCGGCAGCGCGGCCAAAAAAACCGTGGCCATCGTCAATCCGTGCACGCCGACCAGCGCCGCCGGCTGGATCAGCACGTCCCCGACCGGGCCAGGAATTTCCCAGACGCTGCCCCAAAGATTCCAAGGGAACCCCGTCAATACGAACTGACGTGCCAGGTCGGTCAGCACCCAGGCACCGGCCAGGGCGACGACACGCGGCCATCCGCGGGTAGCCAGCCTCGCCAGGAAGCAGGCGACGGCGATGAACAGCGCGAGCACCGCAGCGACCGCCGGCACTGCGAGTGGCACCAGCCACCAGAAGCGCCCTGCCTCGAACAGGATCGCCTCGGTGATCCAGTACAGCCCCAGGACATGGTGACCCAGGCCGAACCACCAGCCGCGGCGCGCCGCGACCCAGACCGAAGGCGCCGCGTCCAGCAACGCGAGCAGTCCCGGCACGGAGACCAGCAGCACCGGAAGTACGTGAAATGGCGGCAGTGCCGCCGCGGCCAGCGCACCGAGGAAAAATGCGGCCAGATCAGCGCGCAGGCCATGCAGGGCCGCAAGGCGCAGTCGCAGTCTTGAGGGCATGCCGCCGGCTACACGGCACCGCCGTTCCAGGCAAGTTCAGAACAACTTGCCGCCATGCGTGACCCAGCTTGTTGCAGCCTCCATGGCCTCGTCACAAGCTGGGCCGGCGACGGAGCGATGCGGCCAACGTTGAGGACGGCGTAGCCGCCGTCGTTGTGAGGTCAACGGGGAGGACTGCGAATGGCAGGGTGGGAGAAACGGCGCGTCGGGCGCACAGGACTGCACGTGACCTCGCTCGGTTTGGGCACCGCCACCATGGGCGGCAGCCGCGTTCCGATGACCAACGAGGCGCGCTTGCGGCTGGTGGACGCCGCCTGGAACGCAGGGGTTCGCTACGTCGACACAGCGCCGTTCTATGGCGTCGGCGCCGCCGAACGCGCCACCGGCGATGCATTGCGCGACAGGCCGCGTGACGAGTGGGTGCTGTCCACCAAAGTCGGCCGGCTGTTGCGACCACGGCCCGGCGGTGGCGGCTCCACGGACGGACGGTTGGCGCCGCTGCCGTTCGAGGTGCAGTACGACTACTCGTATGACGGCATCATGCGCTCGGTCGAGGACAGCTATCAGCGCCTGGGCCTGGCGAAGATCGACATCCTGTTCGTGCACGACATCGGCGAGTACCAGCACGGCAAGGAAGGCAATGTTGCGCACATGAAGGCGCTGCGCGACAGCGGCTATCGCGCGCTGCAGGAGTTGAAGCGCACCGGCGTGATCAGCGCCTTCGGACTCGGCGTCAACGAGAAACAGGTGCTGATCGACGTGCTTGGCTGGGGCGAATGGGACGTGTTCCTGCTGGCCGGACGCTACACGCTGCTGGAGCAGGGACCGATGGACGACCTGCTGCCGATGTGCGTGACGCGCGGCACGTCTATCGTGGTGGGCGGACCGCTGAACTCGGGCATCCTGGCAGGCCGCGACACCTGGAATTATGCCGCCGCTCCTGCGGATATCGTGGCCAGAGTGAATGCGATCCGCGCGTGTGCGATGCGCACCACGTGCCATTGCCGGCCGCGGCGTTGCAGTTTCCTCTGGCGCATCCGGCGGTGGCGGCGATCATCCCCGGCCCGCGGTCGGCGGAGGAGTTCCAGGAGAACGTGGAACTGATCCGCCAGCCGATTCCTGCGGCGCTGTGGGCAGAGCTGCGCGACAAGCAACTTTTGCATCCGGAAGCGCCGACGCCTTCCTGACCCAACAACGGAGCAGACCGCGATGAAGGACGCCCAGGGACAGACCGTATCCGGCGGCACCGCCGAGGCGGTTGCGCATTACGATCAGGCGGTGCGCGCCTATAATCTTGGCTATGGCGACGCGCCCGGGCAGTTTGATGCCGCGAGGGAAGCCTCGCCCGATCTCGCGATGGCCTATTTGGCGAAGGCCTGGATGTTCGCGCTAGCCAACGACCCCGGCGTGCTCATCCAGGCGCAATCGTTGGTCCGGGCCGCCACGGAGCTGAACGTGAACGAGCGGGAGCGCGGTCATCTCGTGGCACTCGAGCAGGTTCTGGCCGGGGCGCGCGGCGCTGCCGTCGCGACACTGGATGCGCTGCTGATGCATTACCCGTTCGATCTCGTCGCGCATCAGGCGGCAACACTGCTCGACGGCTATCTGGGGCGCTTCCGGTGGGTGCGCGATCGCTCGGCGCGCGCCTTGCCGTTCTGGGCAAAGAATCAGCCGGGCTACGGCATCATGCTGGCGTTCCACGGCTTCGGCCTGGAGGAGGCGGGCGATTACGCATGCGCCGAGCAGGAATCGCGCGAGGCGGCCGAATTGGAACCGCACAGCTTCTGGCCTCACCACACCGCCGCCCACGTCATGGAAATGACAGGGCGTCCGGAGGACGGGCTGGGCTGGATGGCTGCGCGCGAGCCGCTCTGGTCAGCGCCCGAGAATGTCACCCAGGTGCACATCTGGTGGCACAAGTCGCTGTTCCACCTCGAGCTGGGGCAATACGAGGCGGCGCTGGCAATCTACGACGGGCCTTTGCTCAATACGCTGCGCCCCCTGGCGCTCAATCTCTGCAATGCCTCGGCGCTGTTATGGCGCCTGCACATGCTCGGGTGCGATGTTGCCGATAGATGGCGCGATCTGCTGCCGCGGTGGGAGGGACATGCCGACGGCAAGACCCTGATGTTCAACGACCTCCATGCCGCGATGGCGGAACTGGGAGCCGGCCAGGAGGCATTCGTTGAACGTCGCCTGCAATGGATGCGTGAAACCGCCGCCAGCAACGCCGAGGCGGCCAGCTGCTATCGCGACCTCGGCATCCCGCTGGTCGAGGGGCTCATCGCGTTCCATCGCGGTGCGTATGGGCAGGCGGTGGATCGGTTGCTGCCGGTGCGATTCGATCTCTGGCGCATGGGCGGCAGCAAGGCGCAACGCGATGTGGTCGATTGGACCCTGACCGAGGCGGCGGTGCGTGCCGGCTCGCGCCACGTCGCCCTCTCGCTGGCAAACGAGCGCCTGGGTCTGCGTGGGCGCAGCGCGGTCAACCGCAACCTTCTCCGGCGCGCCGAACAGATCCCCGCCTGACGATCAGCCCTTGATCGGGCCCAGCGCCAGGCCGCGTACCAGGTGCCGCTGCAGCGCCATCATGAACGCGACGATCGGCAGCATGATACCGCGCAGGACGGCGACTTGATTGAGGAGTTCGGAGCGCATTGCAGCGGTGGTGACACGCCCTCTCCCGGCGCTTCGCGCCGACCTCTCCCACGAGTGGGAGAGGTGTACTTCGGGGCTGGCGTTCCGCTCAGCCGAATGGAACTGCTACAACGTACACCTCGCCCGCGGAGCGGGAGAGGTCGGCGCGAAGCGCCGGGAGAGGGTGATCGCCGGTTTCGCTTGCGCCGACCTTGATCATGCGCCCACCTCAGGCACGATGCCGCGCCGGATCGCTACCACCGCCTCGCCTGCCACCATCGAGACCTCTATGATGAAAAGGCCATCGAGGAGGAAAGCAATGCCGGAAGTTTATGTCCACGCAATCGAGGGCCGCTCGAAGGAGCAGAAGCGGGCGCTGATTAAGGACATCACCGACGCGGTGGTAAAGAACTTCGGGGTCACCGTGGATGCAGTGCTGGTGGAGATCATCGAAAGCTCGCGCGACAACAAGGCGAAAGGCGGCGTACTGTTCAGCGAGCGCTGAGCGAGCAGCAGGCCTCGCGAAAACGAGGCCGGCGGCCAGCCGGAAAGCTGGCCGATATCGCACGACACGACCGCGGGTGAGGTTGCCGCCCCGCCGGCCGGACACACCCGGGGCTCATCAACCAAGAGTCAATGATTCCGCGTTACGGTCGCCGGCCAAAGAGGCGGTGTCGGATGTTCTCGCTGCACAGGGCGCGTCGAGCATTGTCCTGGTTGGCGACCAAAAGCGCGGCACTATCCATTATCCTGATCCTGCTCCTGCCGACCATCGCCGCCATCGCTTGGTGGCGGCTCGCTGCATATCCCACGATCAGGCGAGTGCGGCCGCATCACGTGGCGCGGCGATGATCGCGCAAGATATTGCCCGCACGATCGAACAGATCGACCAGACACTGCGGACCGTGATCGGTGGCCGTCAGTCGCCGCATACGGGCGATATTACGCCGCAGGAACGCTATGCACTGCTGGCCGGGCGGGCACCGCGTGATCGCTATATCAGTTTCATCGATGTGATTGGTGGGATGGCGGCATTCTGGCCAGCACCCGCCCGGGGCAGGAACTGAAGAATTGGGCTGACCGGGACTACTTCTGGGCACAGCGCAACGACACCTTGAGCGGGCCGTATATCGGCAGGCCATTCGCAACCACACGAGAGGACACCGCGGCCCTCCCTCTCAGCCACCGCATCGATCGCGACGGCCAGTTCGCCGGGGTCGCGGTTGCCGCACTGCGGCTCGCCTACTTCCGTGACCTGTTCGGTGCACTGCAGCCCGGCTCAGGTGAGACAGCGTCGCTATTGAATGACGAGGGCGTTATCCTGATGCGACTGCCGTTCGATCTGAACGACGTAGGTCGAAAAATCAGCGACACCGCCGCTGGCCCATGATTTCATCCATAGCGGCGCGACGGTAACCACGGTGCGTGCATCCGGGGATCGGGGACCGAGAGAAATCGCGCTCCGTCGAGTTGCCAATCTCCCGCTTATCGTCAGCGTCAGCGTGCCGATCGACCAAAGCTGGATGTGGTGGCTCGTCCGCATTGGCGCCGCAGTCGCCATGGCAGCGGCCGTTCTCGCCGCGCGGATATGCCAGGAAACGCAAGCACGGAAGGAGGCTCAGCTTGAAAGTCAGGAGAAGTCCCGCTTCCTTACCAACCTGAGCCATGAGCTGCGCACCCCGTTGCAAGCTATATTGGGCTACGCGGACAAATTATCGCGCGACACCTCGCTCAGTCCCGTTCAGGCGCATGACGTGGACGCAATCATCCGCGCAAGCAAGCATATGCGGGTGAGGTCAACGAGGTGCTCGACTACGCGCGGACCGAGGCGCTCGGCCCGACACTCCACCCGCAGAGCGATCGAGCTAAGAGCCTTGATCGAGGAGTGCATGGCGTTGGTCGAACCCGGCGCCAACGCGCGGGGATTGCAGACGCGAATCACGTTCGGCCGCGAAGTGCCCACGCATTTTGTCACTGATGGTATTCAGTTGCGGCAGATCCTGGGGAACCTGCTGAGCAATGCGGTGAAATACACGCCGAGAGGCATGGTTGAATGCCGCGTGAAAGGCGACTCGGAACACCTCATAATCGAGGTGGTGGATACAGGGCATAGGCATCCCGCACGTGCAACGCCATCGGCTGTTCAAGGAATTCGAACGGTTTGGCGCGGAGCGTACCGGGATTGAGGGTACAGGTCTTGGTCTGTCCATCGCGCACCGCCTGGCACGGCTGATGGGTGGTCATATGGGCCATCGCGACAATCCAGGCGGCGGAAGTGTGTTCTGGCTGGAGCTGCCTGCCGCCGTCGCGGACGCGCCCCGAGACAAGCGCTGAAACCGCGAGGCCTACTCCCGAACGCGCTTCCCCCGACGGCGCCTTGAACGTGCTGGTAGTGGACGATTCGGCAATCAACCGCGAGCTCATGTCATCGTTCCTGCGTGCGGCCGGACATTACGTCGTGCAAGCGTGCGACGGCGCCGAGGCGGTCCAGGCCGCGGCGGCGCAGGACTATGACGTGGTGCTGATGGATATGCGCATGGCGGGGATGGATGGGCTCGAAGCGACGCGGGCCATCCGGGCGCTGGACGGACCGCGCGCTTGCAGTGCCGATCGTGGCGATTACCGCGAATGCGTTCGATCGCCATGCCGAGGAGTGCCGTCGCGCCGGGATGTCGGAGCATCTGGCAAAGCCGTTTACGCAAGCCGAATTGCTGGCCGTCGTCGCGCGTGCCGCCGCACGTCGGGCGCAGCCCCGCGCCGAAGCCGCCATCGACCCTGACATCATGGCCCAGCTCGTTGCGTCCATCGGCGAAAGCGACTTCGAACGATTGCTCGACCAATTGGCGCTGCGGATCGAGGCGCTGTTGCGACAGATCGAGGATCCAGAGGCGACCGCCTCGCAGGAAGCACTGGCCGATCTGGCGCATGAGCTTATCGGTAGCGCCGGAACGCTGGGTCTCATGCGCCTGGCAGAAGCCGCAAGCCGCTATGAAGCCTCGCTCGCACGCGGCAATGCCGATGTCGTCGAAATGCGCCGCGTCGCTCTGGCTGCGTTGTCAGAGCTACGGAGCAGGCGGTCACTTGCGGCGCTTGTGTCGCAGTAGGTCCGGATCAGCGCGACAAATGCCGAGAACCCGGCGGCCCTTGGAAAGCTCGGCTGGCTCGCCGAACAAGGGCGCCGGCTCCTGCCGCCGGTTCCACACGTAAGCCGCCGGCTCAGCCTGGCCCGGTCCACTTGGGACCCGTTTGCGGTGACGATCCCAACAGCTCCGCAATGACGCGCAGGAGGTTGTGTGGCGTGAACGGCTTGGCAAGAAACCCCGTGGCACCGACACGTTCGGCCTTCTCACGCACGCCGGCATCATCAAATGCCGACAGGATCAGGATGGGAACGTCAGTATAACCCTCTAGCTCGCGTATCTCGGCGCAACTGGTGAACCCATCGAGCCTGGGCATTTTATAGTCCAGGATGACCAGCCGCGCCCGGACGCGCATGGCGAGATCGATCGCCTCGATCCCGTTCACCGCGGACAACACGGTGAATCCCTGGTCCTCGAGAACGGAACGCAGGATACTGCGGACGATTGAAGTCGTTGTCCGCCACGATGACGTCTTTGGCGCCGAGGTCGTCTGACATATGGGCTGCCTCCACCGTCATCCTGGCGGGCGAGGGTTGCCCCGCAGTTAACCCGGCGCGATGTCCCAGAAACGGACGATGTGCTCCACCGCGCCTGGCGGCCAGTCATGCCCCAGCGCATCGAGGGTCCACAGTTCGACAGCCGCCTTGCCTACTTCGCGATGACTAAAGGCGGAATCGCCGGAGGCCTGAGTCACGTGCCATTGCTCGTGTCGGGCACCGCCAAGCAGCCGGGACTCGGCCGCCACCGCATCGAGGCCGTGCAGGCCGGCCCATTGCGTTGCGAGCAGTCGGGCGTTCTCGGGATCGACCACGCGATCGGCGGCGCCGTGCCAGATGGACAGCCTGGGCCACGGGCCACGATAGCCGTGCGGGGCGGCGTGGCGTGCCTGATCAGCCCAGGCGTCCGGCGACCGTGGCGGACCGGCTTCGGCCATTCGCCGAAGAGCCTCCGACACACTGCTCGCTGCGCCAACCGGCAGCCCGGCGCAGACCGCGCCAGCAGCAAACACTTCGGGATATGCCGCCAGCAGCGCAGCCGCCATGGCACCCCCGGCGGACAGCCCGGCAATGAACACGCGCTGGGAATCCGAACCGAACCGCTGGACCGCGCTGGAGACCATCTGGCGGATCGACAATGCCTCGCCACCACCACGCGAGACATCCATCGGGCGAAACCAGTTGAAGCAACGGCTCTGATTGTTGTTCTCCGATTGCACCGGCAGCACCAAAGGCACCCCCAATCGATCGGCGCAGCCTGGTCCACCCGGCATCGGCTGCAAAACTGGCAGCGTTCTGACCGCAGCCATGCAGCAGCACTATGAGTGGCGCGTCCCTGACTGGACTGGGGGGCACGTGCGTCAGCATGCGCAACCGTCCCGGGTTGCTGCCAAATTCCGCCACCTCCAGCGGCGCCGCAGCCAACAAACCCGGCACGGAGAACGGTGGCGGCTTGAACGGTGCCGCAACCTTTGCCGCCCCCATAGCGGATGCTGCCTTCAGCGCCGTCCGCATGCTGCGGCGGGCGATCCGCAATTCTCGCGACCACTTCATCGTCGGTCAGCACTCCTGCCATTCCTGTTGGTATTAAGGGCCTTGCTGCACCGCAGCAAAGACCTTGACGCGGAAATCTTCGCATCTCGGACAGGTCACCTCGCCGCGACCGACCTACGGCCGGGCTGGTTGCCAGAAATTGGAGATCGGCTTGATCGTGACTTCCTGATCGCTCAGGATCGGGCCGCGGAAGAAAACGCCGAGATCGATGGCCGCCACCGCCAGCGCCCCGCTGCTGGAGACCACAACGCATCGCGGCATGATCACCGCGTGCATCATCTGCGCCACCCTGTTGCAATCGCTCGACCAGACGATCGCCAACGTGGCACTCCCGTATATGCAAGGCAGCTTCTCGGCGAGCTACGACGAGATCACCTGGGTGCTCACCACCTACATCACCGCAGCGGCGATCATGACCGCGCCGGTCGGCTGGCTTGCCGCGCGGTTCGGTCGCAAGCGGCTGTTCGTCGATCTGCATTATCGGCTTCACCATCACCTCCATGCTGTGCGGTGCGGCGCAGTCGTTGCAGCAGATCGTGTTGTTCCGGCTGATGCAGGGCATTTGCAGCGCAGCCCTGGTGCCGCTGTCGCAGGCAATCCTGTTCGACATCTACCCGGTGGAGCGGCGCGGCTTCGCCATGGCTGTGTGGGGCATGGGCGTGATGATCGGCCCCATTATGGGCCCGACGCTCGGTGGCTATCTCACCGAGATCTACAACTGGCGCTACGTGTTCTACATCAACCTGCCGTTCGGCGTGCTCGCCGCACTGGGCCTGATGCTGTTCATGCACGACAGCGGCGGCGAGCACCGGCTGCGCTTCGACTGGCTCGGCTTTTTCGTGCTCAGTCACCGGTATCGGCGCGCTGCAGACTGATGCTGGATCGCGGCAATGACCAGGACTGGTTCACGTCCCGCGAGATCATCGTCGAGGCCGGTGCTGGCCGGTCTTGGCATCTATCTGTTCCTGGTCCACATGGCGTGGGGACCTCGCCCGCTGATCCGGCCGATCCTGTTCCGCGATCTGAATTTTTCCGCTGGTCTCGTGCTGATGTTTGCGGTCGGCACGCTGCTGGTTTCCTCGATCGCGCTGATGGCGCCCTGGCTGCAGACACTGGCCAACTACCCGGTAGCCACCGCAGGCCTGCTGATGGCTCCACGCGGCATCGGCAATCTGGTGACCATCGTCATGTGCGGGCGGCTGGTGACACGGGTCGATCCACGTTGGCTGGTGGCGCTCGGCTTGGTGATGCAGTGCTGGTCGTTCTGGGTGATGACCGGTTGGACCCCCGACGTGTCCGAACGCGAGCTGATCACCACGATTGCGATCCAGGGGGCCGGTCTTGGCCTGGTGTTCACCCCGCTGCAGGTGCTCGCGTTCGCCACCCTGCCGGCCGCCCTGCGCACCGAGGGCGCCGCGCTGTTCAGCCTGGGGCGCAACATCGGTGCCGCCATCGGCGTGTCGGTAACCACGTCCCTGCTGGCGCATAACGCACAGGCTCTGCACGAGGTCATCGGCGCCTCGGTCAATCCGTTCAATCGCGCGCTTCAGGCGCTGAACTCGACGCGTGACCTGTTCGATCCCACAAGCCGCCATGGCGTCGCGTTGCTCGATCAGATCGTCAATCACCAGGCGCAGATCATCGCCTACATCAACGACTACGTGCTGATGATCTTCACAACCCTGCCAGCGCTGTTGCTGCTATTGCTGATGCGCGGCCCACGCCACCGGCCCGCGCCCGAGATCGTGCAGGCGAGCGAGTGACCAAACAGGAGGTCAAACGCAGATCCCGTCGTTGCGATAAGCAAACTGTCATTGCGAGGAGCGCAGCAACGAAGCAGTCCCAGCTGTCTTGCCGCATGCTCTGGTCTATCGCTTGCCCTCGCATACGCGTTCGTAGATGCGAGGGTCGCGGGTCGGCGCCTCACCCTGCGCTCGCCGCGTTCAGAGTCTCGACATCGCGCTCGCTGAGCTTCAGCTCGATCGCCCTCACGATGTCCTGCAACTGTTCCAGACTTGTCGCGCTGGCGATCGGAGCGGTGACCGAAGGGCGCGCGATCAACCAGGCCAGCGCCACCTGTGCCGGCGTCGCCTTGTGCGCTGCCGCGACCTCATCCAGCGCTCGCAGAACCCGCTGGCCGTCTTCACTGAGATATTTTTTGACCCCGCCGCCGCGCGGGCTCTTGTTCAGGTCCGCCTCGGACCGGTACTTGCCGGTCAGGAAGCCCGCCGCAAGCGAATAGTAGTTGATGACCCCGAGTTGTTCCGCCTGGCACAGCGGCTCCAGTTCTGCCTCGAATGCCGAACGCTCCACCAGATTGTATAGCGGCTGCAGTGACTCATAGCGCGGCAGGTCATGCGCCTTGCTGACCTCCAGCGCCGATTTCAACCTCTCGGCGGTGAAGTTCGAGGCACCGATCGCACGCACCTTGCCCTGCCGGATCAGATCGGCGAACGCCTGCGCCGTCTCTTCCTGCGGCGTATCCGGATCATCGCGATGTGCCTGATACAGATCGATCACCTCGGTCTGCAGCCGCCGTAGCGACGCATCGCACTCCTTCATGATCCAGGCCCGCGACAAACCCTTCTCGCCGGATCCCATCTGGCTGCCCACCTTGGTGGCAATGATCACGTCGTCGCGCTTGCCGCGCCGCTTCAGCCAGTTGCCGATCACGGTCTCCGACTCGCCGCCCTGATGACCGCGCGCCCACACCGAATACACATCCGCGGTGTCGATCGCGTTGATTCCCGCCGCGACGCACGCATCCAGCAGCTTGAACGACGTCGCTCTCATCCGCGGTCCAGCCGAACACGTTACCGCCGAACATGACCGGCGGAAGTTCGATGTCGGACCGACCTAACCTGCGTTTCTGCATCTCGATAGACCCCTAACTTTCAATCAGGCCCGCCGCACGCCCCAGAACAGCACCTGGGCACACTTGACGAAGTCGGTCAGGTCCTTCCGTATAGCCCAGGGATAATACCACTGCCCGACCGGTATGAACGGAATGCTCTGGAATGCCTCCAACTGCATCTGCTCGCAGATCTGCTTCTGCGCGGGAATGTCAGCGGCATCGAACCACTGGTCGCGCAACTCCTCCAGCTTCGCGTCGGTGGGCCAGCCGAACCAGCCTTTCCTGCCATTGCCGCGCAACGGAAAGGAGCTGCCAGGATTGGATGTGGCCAAGCCACCCCAGGTGGTATGGAACACGTTCCACCCGCCCTGCGATGGCGGATCCATCTTCGCACGCCGTGCTACCAACGTCCCCCAGTCCATCACCTGGTAATCAACGTTGATCCCCAGTTTGGTGAACAGCTCACGCGAGACCTGCGACGGCGCCACCAGCGACGGCTGATCGGATGGCGTCATCATCACGATCTTCTCGCCATTATAGCCGCTTTCGGCCACCAGCTTTTTCGCCTTTGCCAGATCACGCGGCGAGGTGAACGCCTCCATGCCCGCGTCATTCGCCATAGGCGAATGCGCGGTGAAGAAACCGACGGGATAGGTGCCCAGGTCCTGCTGCTCGCCCACCCATGCGGTCACGTATTCCTGCTGGTTGATGGCCGGCAGCAGCGCCCGCAGCAGCTTCGGGTTGTCGAACGGCGGATACAGGTGGTTGAAGGCGATGATTGCCAGTGAACCGAGCGGATCATAGCGCACGACATCGCATCCCGGCGACTTGCGCACCATGGGCAGCAGATCCAAAACTGGAAATTCCAGCCAATCCACCTCGCCGGTCTGCAGAGCCGCGGCAGCAGTGGCCGGGTCTGGTTGCACGTACCATTCCACGCGTTCGAAGTGCACAACCTTGCCGCCTGATAAATACTCCGGCTTCTCCTGTCGCGGCACATAGTCCGGGTTCTTGACGTACACCGCCTTCGAGCCCGCCTGCCATTCGTCCTTCTTGAAGATGAATGGGCCGGAGCCGATGAACTCCTTGACCTGCTCGGTCGCCGGCGTCTTCGCCATTCGCTCCGGCATGATGAAGCAGCCCTGCGAGCCAAGTGCGTACGCCATCTGGCGGAACCGCTTCTTCAGCCTGATCTGGAACCGCTTGTCGTCAAGCGGCTTCATCTCGTCGGTCTGCACCGCGAGTTGCTGCCCGAACGGATTCTTCACCGCCCAGCGCTGGATCGAGGTCGTGCAGTCGATGCCGCGCACCGGTACGCCATCGGTGAACTTCAGCCCGTCGCGCAGAGTGAACGTCCAGGTCAGTTCGTCTGACGACACCTCGTGGCCAGCCACCATCTGCGGCTGGCCGATCAGTGCGTCGTTGATCCCGTACAGTGTGTCCCAGACCATGTAGCCATGGTTGACTGCGACCGTCGCCGTGGTCCAGATCGGGTCCGGATTGGCGAGGTCCGCCTGCGGCACGAACTTCAGTATCTTGGCCGCTGCGCCCTGCGCGACCGCCGGTCGCGCGAGGCTGGACGGGCCGAGTGACGCCAACGCCGCGCCGCTGGCCAAAAGGCTTCTGCGTCTCATGTCTGCCTCCGTTACGCCACCAGGTCCTGCTGCGCCTTGGGGTCGTAGTTCGCGTCGTACCAGTATTCCTGCCACGCTGCATAGGTGATCGGTTCCCATCGCGGCGGGTTGCCAGACATCGGTACAGGTCGGCAGGCATTCGATCAGCCAGTCGAATTGCGGCCCGAGGAAGAACGGGAATCGCGTAGCGGTCCTGCTTCGTCGGAGGCAACGCACGATGCGGCGTGGACTTGAAGCGCCCATTGGTCCAGCGCTGCATCATGTCGCCTGAATTCACCGCGAACGAGCCGGGAATGTACGGCACGTCCAGCCAGTCTCCCGACGGCATCCGCACCTGCAGCCCGGGCATGTCGGTTTGCGCGAGAAAGGTCATGAAGCTGCTGTCAGTATGCGGGGCAATGCCGAACTGGTTGGCGACCGCCTGTACCGGCGGATAGTGCGACAGCCGCAAGGTGAACTGGCTCTGCTGAAACGCCTCATCGAACCAGTCCGGCGGCAGGTCCAACGCAACAGCCAATGCCGGCAGCATGCGGCGCGCGAAGCTGTCCATGACATCCGCGTATTCCAGCGCGTGCCGACGAAACCCGGGCAGCACAGCTTCGTCCGGCCAGACATTGGCGCCGACAAAGCGTCGGCCGGAGCTTCGCAGGGGATCGTCCGGCGCACGCTCGCGCTTGATAAAGAAAGCCTCGTTCAGATCGCCCTTGTCGTTCTTGTTGACATCCGAGGTCCACACCGCATAGCGGCCCATCGACATGTAGCCGTTGTTATGTTCGTTCAGCCTGAGCGCGAGCTTGCTGTTCATCGGCAGATCGTGCAGGCGCCTTGCCTCGGCAAAGGTTTGCGCGATCAACGGCTGTGACACGTCGTGCCCCGTCAACACCAGAAATCCCACCGTCGTCAGCGCGTCGTGCAGTGCATGCGCGGTCGCTGACAACGCGCCGGGCCGTTCGGCCAGGTAATCGGCGACGTCGATGACCGGAATGGTATGTGTCATTGGCGGCATCCTCCGACGACCACTATGCGCGCCAGCTTCGTGTGGTGACAGGCCCTGCGGCGCAGTTCACAGAACTGAGAGTATCTCTGATTCCGGTTGTCTCGCCTGTAACGAACACGCCGGTTCGCGCGGCCACAGCGCGCCTTCCGTCGGCAATCAACCGAGCGCATTGCCGATTCCGGACCGATGCCGGAAATCGGCGATATCGGGCGGTTCGTCAGAGACGGGCCAATCTAGGACCGTCAGCCGCGCCGGGCCGCCTCGATTGCGGCTACGTCAATTTTCTTCATATCCATCATGGCTTCAAACGCGCATTTTGCTTGATCGCCGCCGACAGCCAACGCCTCGGTCAGCACGCGCGGCGTGATTTGCCAGGAGATGCCCCATTTGTCCTTGCACCAACCGCACGCACTTTCCTGACCGCCATTGCCGACGATGGCGTTCCAGTAGCGGTCGGTCTCTTGCTGATCATCAGTGGCGATCTGGAACGAGAAGGCTTCGTTATGTTTGAATGCGGGCCCGCCATTGAGGCCGAGACAGGGGATGCCGGCGACTGTGAATTCGACCGTCAGCACGTCGCCCGCCTTGCCGGATGGGTAATCGCTGGGAGCACGATGGATGCCGACTACTGAGCTATCAGGAAAAATCTCGGCGTAGAAGCGGGCTGCAGCCTCGGCATCCTTGTCGTACCATAGGCAGATCGTGTTCTTGGCCATTGCCATTGCTTGTCCTCACGCTTTTGAAGCAATTCCGGGGCCGATTTCCCGCTCACAGGAGGCGGTTCACGGTCCGGCTCAACAGTGCACCAGGAACATACAATGCGCTCGCGCCATCTAACGTTCCGCCAGAAATGCCTAAAGATTATTGAGGCCGGTCGCCCAATCGCAAGCACAATTGCCGATCGAAGGTGGGCCAACGTCTCGGGAAACGACCGTGAGGATTTGGCAGAGACTCAGTCATCGTCCCGCTCGGGTGCCATCGCCCGAAATCGCGCGCGATGCACGAATGCTGAGCCGTAGAGCGGCGCCAGTACCATCGCTTTGCGCAGAAATAGGCCGATATCGTAAGCATCGGTGTAGCCGATGCCGCCATGCAACTGGATGCAGGTGCGGGTCACCACCATTGCCGCATCCGATGACCGTACCTTGGCGCGCGACACCGCCGCGCGCCGCTGCGCCAGCGGTGGGCGCATTGTCCAGCGCTTCAGCCGCGGCGCCGACACTGGCGCGGGTCAGAGAGATCTGGATTTCCATGTCGGCGGCACGATGCTGCAGCGCCTGAAAGGCGCCGATTTTGCGGCCGAACTGCTCGCGCGTCTTCATGTAGTCAAGCGTGATCGAGAAGGCGCGGTCCATCAGTCCGAACAGATAGGCCGAGCTGGCCATTATAGCGTGCTCCAGCGCCTCCGATGCATCGCCCTCAAGCGGTTCCGCCGGCGCATTGTCGAAACTCAGCGTACCGAAATTGCCGCCGTCCTGCATCTGCTGCAGCTGCAGCGACACACCCGGCGCGTCGCGTTCCACCAGCGCCAGTCCCCCCGGCACGGTGACCAGGAACGCATCGGCACCCGCCGCCATCGGCACGAACAGCTTGCGTCCGCTTAGCCTGCCGTCGTGCAGCACCGTTCCGCCGGTCAGTTCAATACTGTTCGGCTGCTCCTGCCAGGCCGCGAGCACGATGCGCTCACCGGAAAGCACGGGCCCAAGCTGATCGGATGGCAGAAGCTGCGCCGCCATCGCCGCCGGAATCAGCGGCTCGGGCACCAAGCCGGCGCCCAGTTCCTCGGCCAGGCCACAGAACTCGCGCGCACCAAGACCGGAGCCGCCGTCATCCTCGGGAATGCGCAACCCAAGCCAGCCCATCTCGCACATCTCGCGCCAGGTCGCGCGATCGAAGCCAGGCTCCGTGAAACGCAGTGCGCGGATCCGCTTCAAATCGCCCTTGCGCGGCGCAATGCCTGCCGCGCTGTCCTTCAGCATCTGCAGATGTTCGAGCGGATCCATCATGGCGCGTTTCCGTTGTCCTCAGGCACCACGATACAGCGGCGCATCCGTCCTAGACTGCAATGCGTCGAACGACAGGCCCGGCGCCATGTCGATCACCACGAAGCCGCGATCGGTGATGTCGAGCACCGCAAGATTGGTGTAGACGCGCTTCACAGCTCGAAGCGCGGTGAGCGGATACGAGCAACGTCGCACCAGCTTTGGCGTGCCGTCCTTGGCAGTGTGCTCCATGAGCACCCATAGCCGCTTTGCGCCGGCGGCAAGGTCCATGGCGCCACCGACCGCCGGCGCGGCGTCGTTCTCCGACGTGGCCCAGTTGGCAATGTCGCCGTTCTCGGCGACCTGGAACGCGCCCAGCACACACAGATCGAGGTGCCCGCCACGGATCATCGAGAAACTGTCGGCGTGGTGGCAGAAGCTGCCGCCCTGACGCAGCGTCACGTACTGCTTGCCGGCGTTGATCAGCCACGGATCGATCCGGTCCTTCGGTGGCGCCGGCCCCATGCCAAGCACGCCGTTTTCAGAGTGGAAGATCACCTCGCGCTCGAGCGGCACATGATCGGCAATGGCGGTGGGAATGCCAATGCCGAGATTGACGTACCATCCCTCGGGGATGTCGCGCGCGACCCGGGCGGCCATCTCCACCCGGCTCAGCGGCTTGCAGTCGCTTACTGCGGTATCAGGCATCGCTGTCTCCCTTGCCTGAAGAACTCTAAGCCAGAGAAGTCTTTGCGGCTAGCGTCGGTGAGCGAAGGGCTGGATCTTGGTGATTTACGGCAAGCTTCCGAGCTCCTGCGTCGCTTCCATCAGAACCCGGTCGGGTCCCCGTAAGGCACGTGCAGCACCCGGTGCACGAAGATGCCGGGGGTCATCACGTGGTCCGGATCGATCTCACCCAGCTCACGCACGTGCTGCGTTTGCACGATGGTCAGCTTGGCTGCCATCGCCATCACCGGATTGAAGTTTCGGCCTGATTCGCGGAACGTCAGATTACCCCAGCGATCAGCCTCCCATGCCTCCACCAGCGCAACATCGCCCGGCAGCGAGCGCTCCATCACATAGGGGCGGCCGTCGAACTCGCGCGTCTCCTTGCCACCGGCCATCTTCGTGCCGACGCCAGTGGCGGTGAAGAACGCCGGTATGCCAGCGCCCGCGGCCCGCATCCTTTCGGCCAGCGTGCCCTGGGGCACGATCTCCAACTCGATCTTGCCGGCGCGATACAGCGACTGAAACACCACCGGATCGGATGAACGCGGGAACGAGCAGATGATCTTGCGCACCCGCCCCAGTTCCATCAGCCGCGCGAGGCCGACATGTCCGACACCGGCATTGTTGGCGGCAACAGTAAGGTCTGTGGCGCCCTGCTCGATCAGACCGTCGATCAGCGCGTTAGGCTGGCCGACCGCGCCGAAACCGCCGATCAGCACAGTCGATCCATCCTTGATGCCGACCATGGCCTCGGCCATCGACTGGACGATTTTGTTGATCATCCTTGGCAATTCCTCCGAAGCATGCGGCGCCGTAGGCGCGGATGTTGCGGCAACCCGCGGCGGCCGCCAATAGGTGCCACTATCCCCTCTCGAGCCGCATCCCTCTCTGGGCCACCATCCGCCATCCGACGCATCACAGCGCGGGGTCCCCACCCGTCCCTGAATCCGATGTCAAGCCAAGCTTCGTCATCACGCTTCACGACCCGTAGACCACCCGCGGCAGCCACAGCGTCAGTGCGGGCACGTAGGTGATGATCCCCAACACGATCAGCAGCAGGACCAGGAACGGCAGGATGCCCCAGATCACCTCGCCGATTGGTGCGTCAGAGATCGTCGAAAGCACGTACAGGTTCAACCCGACCGGCGGATGCACCAGTCCCACCTCCATATTGTGGGTGAATATGATGCCGAAATGCACCGGATCGACGCCCGAGAGGCAGCAGCACCGGCGCCAGGATCGGCATCACCAGCAACAGCGTGCTGACGACTTCCAGGAAGCAGCCGATGATCAGCAGCAGCACGTTGATGGTCAGCAGGAACTCCCAGGTGGCGAAGCCGCGGTGCGCGGCGAAGTCCACCAGGCGACCTGGGACGCCAGACCCGGTCATCCAGTGGCCGAACACCAGGGCCGTCGCGATGATCAGCATGATAACGCCGGCACTGCGCAGCGCCTCGGCGATGACATCGAGCGTGCGGCTCATCGGAAACCCGCGATAAACACCCAGGCTGACGATCAGCGCGGTCACCGCGGCAAGCGCGGCCGATTCGGTGATCGTCATGAAGCCGCCGTAGATGCCGACCAGGACCACGAACGGCACCGCCATCGCCGGCAGCGCACGCCATGTCACGTACAGCCGGTGCCGAAACGGCATTGGCGGTTCGGCGGGAAAGTCCTTGCGCCGCGCGTACCAGAGCACCCAGACGAAGAATGCCCCGGCTTGCAACAGTCCCGGCAGGATGCCGGCAAGGAACAGTCGCGGCACCGATTGTTCGGTGACGATCCCGTACAGGATCAGTGCCAGCGACGGCGGGATCACCACACCGATGGTGCCGGACGCCCCCAGTACGCCCAAGGCAAAGCCACGCGGATAGCCGCGCTCCAGCATCGCCGGCAGCAGGATGGTGCCCATCGCCAGCGCGGTCGCCACCGATGATCCGCAGATCGCGGCGAACAGTGCGCACGACACCACCGCGACCAACCCGAGCGAGCCCTTGATGCCGCCCAGCCAGGCCGTCGACAGGTCAACCAGTGCCTGCGCCACGCCGCCGCGACGCATGAACGCCGCGGCCATGACGAACAGCGGCAACGCCATCAACGTGGTGGAGTTGAGCTGGTCGATCATGTTCTGCGCCACGCCGACCATCGGCTGGCCGGAGACGTAGAACAGCACCGCCGCACACGTGCCCAGGACCAGGAAGATCGGCATGCCGGCGGCGAGCAGGCCGAAGAACATCAACAGGAAGCCGAACGTGGCCATCTAACTCAAAAGGACCTCTCCATAAACTTGCCGCAGCCCTGGCTCGCTATGAGCGACAAACACTCATGCTGCGGGATAGTAATGCGCTCGTAACGGCGCGCATCGATCAGCGCTTCAGCTTCACGTCGGTGCAGCTTACCACACTTGAATGGGAGCGGCCGCCAGCCTGCATGTAGCAGTAGCTCAGGACATTATCGTCACTGATGTCGCCGACGACATAGCCGTCCGTGTCGGCAGTGACGAAGTGCCGGTTATTCTTTCCCGTCAATTCCCCGACAAAGGGTTCCTCGGTCTTCTCGCCCTTGCCTGACATGATCACGCGGCCCCAGATATGGCGATCGGACTGACCAGTCACCTTGATGACGATGTCCTTCTCAAACAAGCCGGGCTTGTCGTACGTGCCGAGGCTGGTGGGCCAATGTCCCCCTTTCCCCGCAATGATCGTGTAAGTCTTGCCGACCCAGTCGCCCTTCACGTCGGGCACCTGATCGGCGCCGAAAGCGAGCGTGGGCAACGCCATCGCCGCAAGCAAAGCTGCAGCGGACGGGGGGAAAGAACGGTGCATTGAATTCCCTTATAATTGCGACCTCAGGAAGGCTACTGTGGTGGTTGCAAGTCCGCCACAGTGCCGTTACAATCCCGAACCATAAACCACACGGAAACAAGGCTAGGATCAGCACGGCCTTTGGTGCGACCTTACGGGGCGGCGGAACCGCGAGGTCAGAGGATACTTCGTGCTCGATCGCGTGGCCGATCGTCATGTTTGCGGATCGAACACAAAGATATAGCGGAACAGCCGCACGCAGTAGCGAAGCAACATCAGCCCGCCACCGACCGGCAGCGCCATGTAATAGATCCAGATCGGGAACTGCAGATCCGACGAACTCCGCTGATCGAGCAATACAGCGGTATCCACCACGTCCCAGCCGTACCATACCATGCCGGCGGTGAAGGCGATCGCCACCAGGCAGTTGAACACTTCCACCCAGCGCTGGGTCTGAGGTCGCAGCAGGCGCAGCACAAGATCAGGGCGCACGTGTCCATTCGTCCGCACCAGGTCGCTCGCCACGAGCATCACCGCCCATACAGCGACATAGACGATGACCTCTTCCGCCCAGGTGATCGCACGCTCGGGATCGATGTAGCGGCCGAACACCTGCAGGACGGCAATGACCAGCGCGAAGGCACCCAGCAGCCCGACGACAATGCTCTCGACGCGATCCCAAATATGGCCCAGGCGGGCCAACGCATGCCCGACCGTCATGCCGGGGCCGGGCCGGCTGGGCGCCGGCATCCACGTCTTCTCAGTCCCGGTGACACGGCCGGGGCCGGTTCACCCAGGCACGCAGCGTCCGCCATGACTACGACTGCCGCCGGTCAGGCGCGGACATCCGTCATGACCAGCTCGACCAGCTTCGGCGAGATATGCGCCTCTTGCACGGCCTTGTCCTGCACCTTCACCAGCTCCGCCTGCGTCGCGTCCAGCTCAGCCTGCGGCACATCGACGAACTTGACACCCTGCTTCTCCAAGGCAGCGCGGCCGCTCTCCTGCAGCTTCGCCGTGTTCTCGCGGTAGGTCGCGATATTGTCCTGCCACAGCTTGACCATGGTTTCCTGCAGCTTCGGCCCGATCTTCTGCCAGAACGATGGATTGAGCATCGGCACATAGAGCCCCATGCCCTGCTTGTCCTGCAGCGAATAGCGCAGGCCGGAATCGTAGAGCTTGGAACTGTTGGCACTCTCGTTGCTGCTGATCAGACCGTCGAACGTCCCCTGCGACATTGCCAGCGGCACGTCGGGCCAGGCGGTGACGTTGGGAATGCCGCCGAAGAATCTGATGCGGAACGAGTTCAGCACGCCGCCCGGGCTGCGCAGCTTCATCCCCTTCAGGTCGGCGACGGAATTGAGCGGCTTGCGCGTGGAGAACCAGTTGTTGAACCCAAGATCGAACCACGGCCCCAGGATCTCGACCTTCAGCTTGCTGGCGATCTCGCCGTTGACGAACTTGCCGCCGGCGCCGTCCGTGGCCTTGTGCACCATGTCGATCGGTCGGCCGTACAATGCCGGAAGCTGCGAGAAGTCCGCATCGGGAACGAAGCCGGTGATCGTCCACGTGCCCGGACAGGCCATATCGATCTGGCCCTGCACCAGCGCCTTGGTCACCTGAAGGTCGGGGAACAGCGAACCGCTCTCGAACAGCTTGGTCTTGATCTGCCCACCCGAGGCCTGCTCCAGCTTGCCCAGGTAATCGTGGAACGCAACGTTGCGCGGATGCGACGGCGCGGTGTCGAGCGAGCACCGCAGTTCTATCGGAGCATCGCCTCTCGCATGGCGCAGAATCGCAAAACTGCCGAATGTCAAAAGCGAACTGCACGCAAACGCGCGCCGCGAGAAACCCTGCGACATTGGCCGTAACCTCCGAGCGTTATACGCGGAATACCGGCGGGTATGCGGGGCGCGGGTGGGACGCGTCAAGGCAAGGTAGGGACGGGTTCTGGCGGCGGTGCGGCGGTAGGATTGCGATGGGAACGGCGGCGGGGACGACGGCGGCGGGACGGCCGGCTGCTCCCCGGGCCCCGATGGCCCCAACGGCTGGCTCTCGACCGGCGGCCGGACCGCACCGGCCGGCAGCAGCCACGGACCCAGCGAGCGCCGGACCTGATATTCGAACTCGACGTTCATCCGGTCCATCATGTCCTTCGTCATGTCGTAAAGCCGGGCCGACAAGTCATCGAGGTTGCCGGAGTAGGTCGAGGACACGCTGGCCTGCGCATAGGCCGCGCGGTTGGTGGGCGTGTTGTAGATGTTCAGTTGAACCGAGAAATTGCCCGACAGCGTATCTCCGCGCCGGGTCAACGACGCGTCCTGAATCAACGAAAACCGCCAAATCCGCAGTGCCCGAGCGCCTGCAGCCGATCCCCCGCCATGGTACGGAGCGCGGTCACCGGCGGCACCGGGTCGTATTGGCTCACATCGGGCGGCACCCCGGACGGCACGAAGCGCTGCTCGATCTGGATCGTCGAAACGTTCAGCCGCAACGGCACCAGGTAGTCATAGTGCAGAGGAGCGTACACGCGCGGCCGTTCATCACCACCGCAGGCCGACAACAGCACGGGCAGCAGCGAGTGACGTGCGCCGGGTCAGCACGCCGGCGCACCGGTGCCGCGGACCTCCTGTCGCGGAAAGCGGAAGTCGAAATTGCAGAACTCGCAGGTCATCACGATGTCGCCGTCCACCGCCATGTGATCCAGGTCATCCGGCGGGAACCCTTCCAGGATGCCGACCAGACGCGCCCGCGAGCAGCGGCAGCCGTAGGACAGCGCGCGCGCCCGATCAGTGGCCACACCCTCGCTGTGGAACAGCCGGTACAGCAGCCGTGCGGGAGGCAACGCGTCGTCCAGCAACTCGGCATCGGTCAGCGTGCCGGCGAGCGTGGTGGCGGTCCGCCAGCTCTCTTCCTGCGCATCTTCGTCCATGGAGGGATCGATGCCGCCGGCGCCGGCGATCTTCTCCAGCACCAGGGCCCCGGCGCGCCAGCCATCCGGCGTTTTGTCGCAGGCCAGGTGAACGAAATAGCGAAGCTGCTCGCTGGTCCGGAAGTAGTGCAGCGTCATCTCGGCCAGGTTGCCGCCCTCGATCGCGACGATCCCCTGATGGCGGTGCTGGTCCGGGCCCTGATCCACTGTGAACGCCAGATAGCCGCCGCCCAGCAGACGGTCCGCCGCGGGCAACGGATCGGTCCGCAGCAGCTCCTCCAGCTTCTGCGGCTGGGCGCGCGCATAGCCGCGCAGCGCCCCGGTGTGCGTGCAGTCGGCCAGCAGCATCGGCACTGGCCCGTCGCCCTTGGCCTGCAGGCTGAAGGAGCCGCGGAACTTCAGCGCGGTGGACAATGCCGCCGCCAGCGCCAGCGATTGGCCGCTGAGCCGGGTCACCGCGGGGTGATTGGGGTGCCGCGTCAGCAGCGCGTGGGCCAGCGGGCCAAGCCTGACAAGGCGGCCACGCACCGGTCGGCGCGGCAGGTGAAAGGGGGTCACGCCACGCGGCACGACGATGTCGGGCACCGGCGGACGATCGCCGTCAAGGAACGCAGGGGTTTCGGACATCGCCCCAAGATAGGCATGTGTTGCCGCGCGGGCTACCGTCCGGGCGTATGCCGAATTTCACCCTCCGCCCCTTGGCGCCGGATGACGTGGCCGCCGTCGCGGCACTGATCCGGGCTGCCTTCGCGGCACAGTCGATCGCCACCGACCCGCCACCCTCGGCGCTTCGGGTCACCGAACCGGACATCGCGGCTCATCTGCAGAGCGGTGGGGGCGCGGTGGCCGAGGTGGGGCGCACTCTGGTCGGCTCGGCGCTCTGGGGCGAGCAGGACGATGGCCTCTATCTCGCCCGGCTGGCGGTCGCACCCGCCTTTCGTCGTTGCGGCATCGCCAAGCGGCTGATCGCGGCGGCCGAGACGGCTGCCCGCAGCGCCGGATTGCCAGGTGCTGCGGCTCAGCACCCGGCTCGCGCTCCGGGACAATCGCCGGCTGTTCGCCGCCTGCGGCTTCTCGAGACCACGCGCAAGGCGCACCCGGGCTATGCCGAACTGACTTTCGTGAACATGGAGAAGCGACTGTCTATGGGTGCCAGGCCCTGGGTGATCCTCGCCGCGATCGCGATCGCCCGGGCAGGCTTCGGCTACCAGTACCAGACAGTCGCGTCGCTCGCCCCGGACCTGATGCGGCTGTTCCGGCTGGATTATGCCACCCTGGGCACACTGATCGGCGCGTTCATGCTGCTGGGCGCGTTCCTGGCGCTCCCGCTCGGGCTGCTGGCCCGCCAGCTTGGGGACCGGCTGGTGCTGGGGGGTGGGATCGGATTGATGGTGGCAGGCCCGGTGATCAGCGCCGCCGCGGCCGATCCGGTCGGCATCGGGCTGGGCCGCGGCATCGCCGGCGCCGGCGCGGTGGCGATGATCGTGCTGCAGAACAAGATCATCGCCGACTGGTTCTCCGGCCGCCGGTTCATGTGGGCGATCAGCGCCTCGGTCGCGGCCTACCCGATCGGCGTCGGTCTGGCGCAGTTGGTCCTGCCTCCATTGGCGCTTGGCTGGGGCTGGCAGGCGGCGTTCCTGTCCGACGCGCTGCCGATGGCCGTGGCGTTCGCACTCTTCCTGGCAAGCTTCCGCCCATCGCCCCACGCGCCGCGGCCGCCGCGCCGGTTCTCCGCTGCCCAGCGGTCGTGAGTGCCTGCTGCTGGTCATCGCCGGCCTGGTCTGGACGGCCTACACCGCCGGCTATTCCGGCTATACCGGCTACGTGCCGTCGCTGATGGCCGCGCGTGGCGAGGGCCTGGTGCTGACCGGTGCCGTGTTGACCATCGCCACCTGGGGCAACGTGCCGGCGACGCTTCTGGGCGCCGGCCTTGCCGCCCGGTTAGGCGGCTTCCGCATCTTCCTGGTGGGCACCGCGGCGCTGGTGATCGGCATGACCGGTGCGGCGCTGCTGGATTGGCCGGTGACCTGCGCCGTGGTGATCGGCGTCATCGGCTCCTTCCATCCCGGCGTGATCATGGCGGTGGGCACGCTGTCGGCCAGGCCCGAAAACCGCGCCGTCGGCATGGGGCTGTTCTACTCGATGTACTACGCCGGAGGCGCGGTGGTGCCGGCATTCTGTGGCTGGGCGGCCGACATGCTGGGCGGGCCACAAGGGGCGCTGCTCGCCGCTGCCGCGGTCTCGGCGCTCGCGGTGCCGATGTATCTTCTGCATCGCCGCCTGGCCGCACACGAGTTCATGCTGACGAGGGCGTAGCGGTCTACCGGATTCTACGCCGGCGCAGGCCGCCTCTCCCGCACATAGGCCCAGATCAGTAACGCCAGGCTGGCCAGGGCGAGGGCGGCGGCGATGGCATGTCCAGCCTCCCAGCGTGCGCGATACGCCATCCAGTCGGGCGGCATGGTCGTCGCTGTCCACAACGCGACTGCGGCATTCACCGGCCTGTTCAGCAAAAAGAAGCCGGCGAGCATGCCCGCGTATCCGACGCTCGCTAGAACCGTCGCCGCAAGGACGGCTCTCGATCGCCGGCGGAGATAAACCACCAAGAGACTGGTGAGCAACGCGCCCAATTCAGTGGGGGCACCCACGAACGGACCCCAACCGCGATACAGGTGCTGCTGCACCGCGAGCCAAAGCTCCGCGTCCAGTGCGAGCTTGTTCGGCAACTCCAGCACGTGCGCCATTGGTGCGAACACGGCCAGCACGGCGAATACAAGGTTGATGCCACGGATCCAGATCACGGCTTGCTCCTCGAACACGCTTGCCGGCCAATATGGTTTCCGTGTTGGTCGTGGGAGTGCGATAATCGCAAGGATGCAGCCCGGCAAGGTGGCGTATCTGGAAGGCCTGCGCGGTATCGCGGCGATGCAGGTGGTACTGATGCATTTCGTCACCGGCTTCATGCCGCGGACGGCCGAGCATGCCTGGCCGCCGCTGCGTGTGGTGTTTGATGGGCATACCGCGGTTTATGTATTCTTCCTGATCAGCGGGGCGGTGCTGACGCCGTCTTTTGCGCGTCCGGGCCGCTTTCTCGGCAAGCTGGCCAAGCGCCTCGTCCGCCTCGGCATTCCGGTTGCCGCTGCGGCGGCCATCGCGACCGTGCTGCTCGCGCTATTGCCGGATGCGCATAGTCAGGCCTCGGCCATGACCGGATCGACGTGGCTCGCCATGGATTTAAGCGGCGCGCCCACGCTCGCGCATCTGGCACGCGAGATCGGACTTAACAGCCTGCTGCTCGGCTATCGGGAGTCAACGCTATTCGCCCCGCTCTCGCCGCATCTGCCGCCGATGGAGCTGTCGCTCGATGCGCCGTTCTGGTCGTTGCATCTGGAACTATATGGCTCGCTACTGGTGCTGTGCCTGGTAACGCTGCGCGCTTTATCCAATGTGGCGCACCGCGTGGCCGTCGTCGCCGCGGCAGTGGCGTTCGCGACGCATCCGATGTTCCTGTTCGTGCTGGGCCACCTCCTGCAGCCAGCCCAGCTTTCACGGCATGCAACAGGAACTTCGAGGGGTTACTGGGGCGTTGCGCTGCTGCTGTTGGCTTCGCCCTGTGCATCACCAAGGACTGGCGCTGGGTCGAGTGGCTCCGTGAAACGCTCTGCCAATCCGAGCTTGCCTGCGCACCCAACCTGTACCAGTTCCAAAGCCAGCTCAGTGCGACCGCACTCTACGGTGGCGTTCTGTTGTGCCCGCCCATCTGGTCATTCCTGGGAAGCGCACTATGCCGCCATCTCGGGCGCCTGTCGTTCAGCATCTACCTGCTGCACTTCCCCATCCTGTTCACCATTGTCTGCCTGACCTACACCGTGGTGCCATCGGTCGGCATCGCCTTCCTGCTTTTCCTCGCTCTCACGCTGCTTGCAGCAATCGGCTTCGAACGCACGGTTGATCGCTCGGCGATCGCGCTGAGCCGGCGCCTAGACCCGCTTCAGCGGCGCAACTCGTTCACCAGCGCCTCCGCCTGATCCGGTTCCATCGCCAGCGCACGCCGTGCGACCGAACTGCGGAAATCCTGCGCGCGCCAGCACGCCCAGTTCGCGACGTCTTCCGGCTTCGTCCGGCACTTCGCCGATACGAAACGGGCCGATCCGCCGTTTGCGCGCGAGCACCAACGCCGCGGCCAGTTCGCTCGATTCCGAACCCGGTATGGCTGTGGCGGCGGTCGCCGGATCAACGCCCTTGGCCGCGAGATACGCGCCGACGGCGCGACGCGAGCGACCGGCCCGCACCAGGCTTAGCGCGCGGCTTTCTGCATAAGCCGCATCGTTGACCGCGCCCGGCGGCAACCAATCGCGCCACCACCTCGCGCACAGCGTCCCGCCCCTTTGCCGCCTGTGCGGCGCTGAGCTCTGTATCCAGGCCGCCGCGTTCGGCCTGGCGCTTCCAGCGATCTACCCGCCGCTCCAGCACATCGGCGAAGCCCGGCTTCCGTCGCCGCAAAGCGCGCCAGGTAGCGTAGCGCCGCATCGTGCAGCGTCGCCGCATCGGGCGGCGGTCCGGCAGGGCGCGAAGAACGTGAATCGGCCATCCAGTCAGCATGTACTGCCGCGCGTGCGTTCAGCACCAGATATCTGCTTCGGTCCAGCCAAGCGCGTTGAATTCCGCGGCGCGCAGGGGCGCTTCACCCACCGAGAAAAACTCATCGAGCTGCGGTGGTGCCACTGACGTGCTGCTCAGCATCGTGTGCGCCTGCCCGCGATGATGCACCTGATGCTGGAAAAGATGCAGCAGCAGACGATCGGCGCGCTCGCTCTGAATCCGGCTGCCGCGATGCACCTGAATGACCCGGTCGGGACCGCCCTCATCCATCGCTTCGCACCACGCAATCAACCGCCGGTCGACTGCGCTTTGTTCAGCACGCAGATGCTCGAGCTTGGGGCAGGGGATGCGGTTGGCCCACGCCGCCGGCCCCAGGGCGCCGCCCTCCAATGCATCGACATAAAACCAGTCGATGATCAGGATGTGGTTCAGGGTGGCCTGGATCGATGGAAAGAAGCCGATGCGCTGCGCCTCGAACTCGGCTTGCGTCAGGTGGGCACAGGCCGACAGCAGCCGATGGTTCGCCCAGGCGTTGTTGTAGGCCATCGCTCGGAAGGTCAGCAGGTTGGATGCAGGCATGTGTCCTCCCGATTGTCATAGGTGATCGCACATCGGCTGGTTTGACACCGCAAGCCACACCCGCCAATGATCCCCGCTTCCTCTGGACCTGCCCCGAATGGTCGCGGGTAGGCGATCCATTGGAGAAACGACAACAAAAAGGCTGCTAATCCATGATTTCCGCGCTGCTGCCGAACTACGCCCGTGCCGACCTCGCCTTCGAGCGGGGCGAAGGCGCCTGGCTGTGGACGGTGGACGGGCGACGACTTCTGGATTTCGGCTCCGGCATCGCCACCGCTTCGCTGGGCCATGGCCATCCGCACTTGGCCAAGGCCATCGCCGATCAGGCCGCGAAGGTGATGCATGTGTCGAACCTGTATCGCATCCCGCAGGCCGAGAGGCTGGCGCAGCGGCTGGTGGAGGCCACGTTCGCCGACAGCGTGTTCTTCTGCAACTCGGGCGCGGAAGCGAACGAGGGCATGATCAAGATGATGCGCCGCGCGATGTACGACGCCGGCAAGGGCGAGCGGTTCCGCTTCATCGTGTTCGAGGGCGCCTTCCACGGCCGCACGCTCGCCACGCTGGCCGCCACCGGGAACGCCAATACCTGGAAGGCTTCGGCCCGGTGGTGGACGGCTTCGACCAGGTGCCGTTCAACAACATGAATGCGGTGCGCAATGCGGTCGGCCCCGCCACCGCCGGCATCATCGTCGAGCCGATCCAGGGCGAGGGCGGCGTGCGTCCAGCCGACATGCAGTTCCTGCGCGATCTGCGCGCGGTGTGCGACGAATACGGCATTATCCTCGGCATGGACGAGGTGCAGTCCGGGATGGGCCGCACCGGCAAGCTGTTCGCGTACGAATGGGCCGGCATCACGCCTGATGTCATGTCTGTGGCCAAGGGCATCGGCGGGGGGTTCCCGCTCGGCGCGGTGCTGGCCAAGGAGCAGTACGCCCAGGCGCTGAAGCCGGTACGCACGGCACCACGTTCGGCGGCAATCCGCTCGCGTGTGCCGCCGGCAATGCGGTACTGGACGTGATCCTCGCCCCTGGCTTCCTGGAGCAGGTCCAGCGCAAGGGAAACAAGCTGCGCGCCGCGTTAGACAGCCTCGCGCGCGAGTTCCCTCAGGTCTATGAGGACGCTCGCGGCATGGGCCTGCTGCAGGGCCTGAAATGCGCGTTGCCGGTCGGCGAAGTGCAGGCGGCCTGTGCTGCCGAAGGGCTGATGGCGATCACCGCGGGCGAGAATGTCCTGCGCCTGGCACCGCCTTTGGTCGTGACCGATGCGGATCTGGACGAAGCGATCGGCATGTTGCGTCGCGCAACCCTGCGCGTGTTCCGTCGAAGGCGAAGGAAGCTGCGAAGTGAGCGCCTCGCTCCGCCGCGCCCAGCATGCGGAGGGCCGGTCCACCGACAAGATGGCCGACCTGCGGCATTTTCTGGACTTGCGCGACTTCGAGACCACGACGCTGCGCCAGATGCTCGACGTTGCGGCGAACTACAAGCGCGCCGGGGTTTCGTCCCGGCCGCTCGCCGGCAAGACGCTGGCGATGATCTTCGAGAAGCCCTCCACGCGAACGCGCGTTTCGTTCGAGGTCGGCATGCGCCAGTTGGGCGGCGACGTCGTGGTGCTGTCGGCGCGCGACATGCAGAGCGGGCGTGGCGAGACGCCAGCCGATACCGCCCGCGTTCTGTCTCGCTATGTCGATGCGATCATGATGCGCACCGACAATGTGGCCAAGTTGCACGAGCTGGCGCACTTCGCCACGGTGCCGGTGATCAACGGCCTGACCGATACCTCGCACCCCTGCCAGCTTATGGCGGACGTGCTGACGTTCGAGGAACACCGGGGCCCGATGGCCGGCCAGGTCGTGGCATGGTGCGGCGACGGCAACAACGTGGCGCGAAGCTGGATCGAGGCGGCGGTGCGCTTCGGCTTCACACTGCGGCTGGCCACGCCCGAGACGCTGCGTCCGCCGCGAGGACCTGATCGCCTGGGCATGGCGCAGGGCGGACGGATCGAGCTGACCAACGACCCCGAACAGGCTGTCGCCGATGCGCGCTGCGTGGTGACCGATGCCTGGGTATCGATGTCGGACGATCCCAACGACGAATCGGCACAACCTGCTGGCGCCGTATCGCGTC
This sequence comes from uncultured Alphaproteobacteria bacterium, assembly GCA_963758595.1. GTDB lineage: Bacteria > Pseudomonadota > Alphaproteobacteria > Acetobacterales > Acetobacteraceae > JAMXLO01. The sequence goes on along the minus strand of CAVWWB010000008.1, from coordinate 199,583 downwards.
ACCCCGCGCTGATGGCGAAGGCCGCGCCGGACGCGCTGTTCATGCATTGCCTGCCGGCCCATCGCGGCGAGGAAGTCGCCGCGGAGGTGATCGACGGGCCACAGTCCGTGGTGTTCGACGGGGCGGAGAACCGCCTGCACGCGCAAAAGGGAGTGCTGGCCTGGGTACTCGGCGCCGTACGATAGAGCGTGATGACCGAAGGACTTGGACCAGCTAATTCAGAGCGTCGAGGAAAAGAAGCGCGAGTTTGATCGGCTGCGCGCGCGTGCGCCGGGTGGGCTTGGCAACTTCGAGCACGTGCAGGATCTCGAACTTACCTATACGTCGAACGCCATCGAGGGGAACACGCTGACAGCCGCCGAGACGATGCTTGTCGTCGAGAAGGGCATCACCATCGGCGGCAAGCCGCTCAAGGATCATCTCGAGGCGATCGATCACTTCGAAGCCTTGCATTACGTGCGCGCGCTTGCTCGGCAAGCCGCACCCTTGACCGAACTGGATGTGCGCAATCTGCATCGGCTGGTCATGCTGCGTTCCGCGCCCGGGATTGCCGGACGCTATGCCGATCAGGGCCGCTTCGTGCTGACCGATACCGGACGCCACGGGTTCCCCTCGCCGGCCGAGATTCCCGCGCTCATGGACGATCTCACCCAGTGGCTGGGAACCGCCCCGGCTACACCAGCAACAGGCTTCGCCGCGCATCGTCGGCTGGTGGACATCCACCCCTTCAATGATGGTAACGGGCGAACGGCGCGACTTCTGATGAATCTCATTCTTATCCGTGGTGGCTATCCCGCCGTTGCCGTCCGCCCCGAGGATCGCGCTGCCTATATCAATGCCTTGCAAACAGCCCAGTCAGGTGGCGGCACGGATGCTTTCGACCGCCTGCTTTACGAACGATTGGATGCCACGTTGAATGAGGCCTTGAACGCCTTAAGGCAGGCGCTTCCCGCTCCGTAGTCATCGGCGAGTCGCTGCGACATTGACCCCGCGGCGACCCCGGCCTAGGTTTCCCGCCGCCGCCGGGAGTTCCGGCCCTCGTGATTTGTCCGGCCGGATTGCGACGAGGTGAAACAAGCGCGCTAAAGAGGCCAGCGACAGCCCATAGGGCTCAAGCTGCTCCACGGTCGGGCCAACAGTTCGAAGGGCCCAGACAGTGACAAACGCATGCCAATATCGCCCCGCAACCCGACTGGTACATGGCGGCATCCAGCGTAGCCAGTTCGGCGAGACCGCCGAGGCCCTGTACCTCACGTCGGGTTACGTCTATGACGATGCGGAGCAGGCCGAGGCGACCTTCACCGGCGGCATTGACCGCTACCAATACTCGCGCTTCGCCAATCCGACCATTTCCATGCTCGAGGAACGGCTTTGCCTGATCGAGGGTGCGGAGGCCTGCCGCACCACCGCCACTGGCATGGCAGCGGTGAGCGCAGCACTGATGGCGCACCTGAAAGCCGGCGATCGCGCGGTCGCCTCGCGTGCGCTGTTCGGCTCCTGCCATTGGATCGTCTCGACCTTGCTGCCCAAGTTTGGCATCGCCACGGAGTTCGTCGATGGCGCCGACCTGGCGCAGTGGCGCGCAGCACTTTCGCGGCCGGCGCAGCTTGTGCTGCTCGAAACGCCGTCCAATCCGATGCTGGAATTGGTCGATCTGCGCGCCGTCGCCGAATTGGCACATGCGGCTGGGGCGATCGTGGTGGTGGACAACGTGTTCGCCACGCCGTTGCTGCAGCAACCACTCAATTTCGGCGCCGACGTTGTGGTGTACTCGTGCACCAAGCACATCGACGGCCAAGGACGCGTGCTGGGCGGTGCGGTGCTGGGCACCCGCAAATGGGTCACCGAGACGCTGCAGCCGTTCATCCGCAACACCGGGCCGGCAATGTCGCCGTTCAACGCCTGGGTGCTGCTGAAAGGGCTGGAGACCCTGGCGGTTCGGGTCGACGCGTCGTGCCGCGCGGCCGCCGTGCTTGCGGACTTCCTCGCCGCGCGCCCCGAGGTGACGCACGTGTGGTATCCGACACGCGCCGACCATCCGCAGCAATCCCTGGCGTTGAAGCAAATGAGCGCGGGCGGCACGGTGGTCACCTTCGAAGTGGCGGGCAGCAAGGACGCTGCTTCCGCGTGATGAACGCATTCCGGCTCATCGCGCTTTCGAACAATCTGGGGGACGCCAAATCGCTAGCGACGCATCCATCGACCACAACACATATGCGGATCGGTGCCGAGGAGCGCGTGAGATTGGGCATCACTGATGGAGTGATCCGGCTTTCGGTAGGCCTGGAGGACGTCGAGGACCTGCAGGACGATCTGGCCCAGGCGTTATCACAGCCGATCGGCGTGGCACGGGCTGCGGAATAGAGCGTGGTGACCGAAGGCGGGATCGTCGGAGGTCTGAATCACGCGAAAGGACAACTGGCGGTCCGAGCGAGCTTCGGCGGTCCAATCTCCCAGCCTTCGACGTCATGGCGTGTCTGGCACAGGGGCCAACAATTGTGCCGCCGCCCGCCGTTAGCGGTCCGTTAGCGTTTCTGCGGCAGAGCATAGGGTTTGCTTACCGCCTAAACGGTTGCGGTGACCAGGACCTGCTGCGCTCTGCCCGTATTCTCCATCGTGGTTCCCACCTTTAACGAGGAGCGGAACCTTCCGCTGCTGCACGCGCGCACCGCCGCGGTGATGCAAAGCCTGGGCGAGCCATGGGAACTGGTTCTCGTCAATGACGGCAGCCACGATCGCACGTTGGAGGTCATGCAGGGCCTGCGCGACCGCGACCCGCACATCGCGATCGTTAATCTCTCGCGCAATTTCGGCAAGGAGATCGCCACCACCGCCGGCCTGGACCACGCGCATGGCGACGCGGTGGTCCTCGATCGATGCGGACCTGCAGGACCCGCCCGAGTTGATACCGGAAATGGTCGCTGCCAATTGGCACCGAGGCTTTGATACGGTCTACGGCGTGCGCGAGGACCGCTCCAGCGACACCGCGCCAAACGCGCCACCGCCCGCGCCTTCTACCGCGTGTTCAACGCCCTAGCCGACGCGCGCATCCCGCCCGACACCGGCGACTTCCGGCTGATGGGCCGCAAGGTGGTGGAAGCGGTGCAACGCGCTCCCGAACGCAACCGCTTCATGAAGGGACTGTTCGCCTGGGTCGGCTTCAACCAGGTGGGCGTGCCCTACGCGCGACCGCCGCGCACCCAGGGCGCAGTCGAGCTGGCGCTACTGGAAGCTGTGGAACTTCGCGCTCGACGGCATCACCAGCTTCACCACCCTGCCCCTGCGGGTCGCCACCTATCTCGGACTTCTGGTCGGCCTGGGCTCGACGGTATTCCTGCTGCAGTTGCTGGTGCGCACGCTGATTTTCGGCAACGAGGTGCCGGGTTATCCCAGCCTGATGGCTGTGGTGCTGTTCCTCGGCGCTGCGCAACTGGTGACGCTCGGGGTGATCGGCGAATACCTCGGCAGGGTGTTCGAGGAGGTGAAGCAGCGCCCGCTTTACCTCATCTCCCAATATCTTCCCAGCGAGTATGTTCCCGGCGAGTACCTTCCCAACGAGCCAGACACTGGACAATCCGACGCTGCTCGCCTTGAATTCGTGGCCCGCAACTGACCTGGTCGCGCCATGGCAGAAGGCTATTCCAAGATCACGCGCAACGTCCGCATCACCGTGCGTTCGTTCTATCTCGAGGATCAATCGCAACCGGAAGAGAACCACTACGTGTGGGCATATCGGGTGAAGATCGAGAACCGAGGGCGCGAGCCCGTCCAGCTCCTGCGCCGGACCTGGCAGATCACTGACGCACGCGGCCGGACGCAACACGTAAACGGGGCAGGCGTGGTCGGGGAGCAACCCTTGCTCGAACCCGGGGAAAGTTTTGAATACACCTCGGGCACGCCGCTTGAAACCCCGTCCGGCTTCATGGTCGGCGCTTACCACATGGTGGTACCTTCCTCCGGCGAGAACTTCGACGTCGCGATCCCGGCGTTCAGCCTGGACAGCCCGCACCAGAGCGGTAGGCTTGCATTAGAGCGTGATGACCGAAGGCGAAACCGCCGCAGGCTGAATCACGCGAACACAATGGGGTTGTTGCCCCGGCTGGGCAGCTTATATCCGACCGGTGCACTCAGGTATCGCGCGCCGATCCCGTCCACCTCCCGGGAGGAATTGCGGTGAATATCGTCTCGCCTGTCGCTTGTGCACGACTGCGGCCTCCACCGACCGCCCGTCCCGAGAAAAGCCGAAACGGCAGTCCGCACGCTGTTACGCTGGGCAGGTGACGACCCGAGCCGCGAAGGCCTCGTGGACACACCGGCACGGGTCGCCCGGGCCTACGAGGAGTTCTTCTCCGGCTACCAAATCGACCCGGTCGCGCTGCTCGAACGCACTTTCGAGGAGACCGACGGCTACGACGAGATCGTGCTGCTACGCGACATCCGGCTGGAGAGCCATTGCGAGCATCACATGGCGCCGATCGTCGGCCACGCCCATGTCGCCTATCTGCCGCACCGCCGGGTGGTCGGGATCAGCAAGCTGGCGCGTGTGGTCGACGCCTACGCGCGACGGCTGCAAATCCAGGAGAAGCTGACCGCACAGATCGCCAATACCATCCAGCAGGTGCTGGAGCCGCGCGGCGTCGCCGTGGTGATCGAGGCGGCGCACCAGTGCATGACGACACGCGGCATCCACAAGCCCGGCGTCACCATGGTGACCAGCCGCATGTTGGGGGCCTTCCGCGACGACCCAGCACGCGTCGCGAGGTGCTGGCGATGATGGGCCGCGGCAACGGGTTCAGGGGCGAGCACTGACTCTCGGGTCCCAACGGTCGATCCCGGTGCCAAGCACCGGGATGACGCCGATAGCACCAGCCGCCCAGCGCGCCTCAGGCCTCGTGGAACACCAGGGTCCTGATTTCGATGCTCTCCCGCGGCGGCACGTCGGCCGGCGCGGTCGGATCTTCGAACGCGGTATGCGGTGCGAAACGGGCACGGCCGTCGGTCGCTGAGTCGAAGCACTTCAGCAGCAGCGCCTCGTCTGGCTGCATCTCCGGCACATAGAACCAGCGGTGCGCGGGGTTGTAGGTGACGGCGTAGGTCTCTCCAACCCGGTTCTGGTAGACCAGGTCCGATGGCACCAGGTCGTCGGGTGCGACCGAGGCGGCGTCGCACACCGCGAGCGGCGCATCCCGCAGCGGCCCGCGGATCGGCCGCCACAGGTTGATCACCTGCACCCGGCCGCGCAGCAGCGCTGCGGCTTCATCGCCGAAGAAGTCGCGGACCCGTTGCGGACCGGACTTCGCCGTGTGGTCGACATGCACGCGGGTGGCGGGCTGCCGCGGCGCGCCGGCGGCACGATCCATGGCTCCGCGCACGCGGCGGCGCAGCGTGTGATCGAAGATGAACACCTTGCTGGCCCCGGTCGCCTCGGTGATCACGCGCTGGCCTCGGGATAATAGACCCGCGCAGCTCCTCCTCGTTCCAGAAGTCGCGGACCGCGCTGGCGGCGTGAACGAGGGCGAATCCCTCGCCGTCCAGACGACACTTCGCCAGCCGACCCGACGCGCATCGTGGATCGGCACGCGGTGCGGCTCGCGGACGGTGTTCGAGCGGGGCACGCCCGGCGGCGGGTCGAAGGTGTAGTTGCGCGGCCGCTCGCCCATGGCGCGCAGATAGTTCAGCGCGGCTTCCACGTGAGGCAGGTCATCCAGGCGATTTGGCGTTCATCGGCATGGCTCCTGCTTCGTTGCAATTTCCGCAGGGTGGCGCAGCAGGGCGGCAATGAGCGCCAGAACGGCTTGTCGACGCTCGCGATACACATCGGCGCTGGAGGCAGCCGAAATCCGCCAGCTCGCGCTCGGTCATCTCGGCCAGCGCCCGCCGCTCGCGAACGCGTCGCCGCCAAAGCCGAGCATCGCCAGCAGCCCCGGGCGGGGCGCCGCGTACGCTCGACCGCATGCGGCTGAGAATTTGTCAGGGTTGGGCGGGCAAATCCGGACATCAGTCTCGCTCCTCGATCGGGCTCGTGTCGATCAGGGGGACTGCACAGCTTCGGTTCGCAAAGGATACTTTGTCACCCTTCACATGAGCTAATCTCATGCTAATCTGCCCGCATGGCGACCTTGCCTTCGCTGACCGGCCTGCGCGCTTTCGAGGCGGCCGCCCGGCACCTGAGTTTCACCCGGGCCGCGGCAGGAGCTGAACGTCACCCAGACCGCGATCAGCCATCAGATCCGCCGGCTGGAGGAACAGCTTGGGGTGCCGCTGTTCGTGCGCAGCAACCGCGCGCTGGAGCTGACCCGCGAGGCTGCAGGCCTACCTGCCCGCGGTACGCGCGCGCGTTCGAAGACCTGCGCCGCGCCACCGACCGGCTGCGCCGCCCCGAGCGCGACGGGCGTGCTGACCGTCAGCACCACCGCCTCGCTCGCCGCCAAGTGGCTGGTGACGCGCGTCGCCGCCTTTCAGGAGGCGCATCCCGGGATCGAGGTTCGCATCAGCACCTCGTCGCATCTGGTCGATTTCCAACGGGAAGACGTCGATATGGCGGTGCGCTACGGGCGCGGCAACTGGCCGGGACTGCGCACCGAATGGCTGATGGCAGAGGACATGTTCCCGGTATGCAGCCCGTCGCTGCTGCACGGCGACAAGCCGCTGCGCAGCCCGGAGGATCTCGCGCATCATACGCTGCTGCATGCGACGGTTTCGCGTGAGGACTGGCAACTCTGGCTGACCGCCGCGGGGCTGCCGGTGTCTTTTGCAACACGCCGCGGCCTGAGCTTCGACCAGAGCTTTATGGCGATCCAGGCGGCGGTCGAGGGGCTTGGGATTGCGCTCGGGCGCACGCGCTTCGTCGAGGCCGACATCGCGGCGGGGCGACTGGTGGTGCCGTTCAATGTGGTGCTGCCGGCGGATGCCGGGTTCTACATCGTGGCACCGGAAGCGACCGCCGATGACCCGAAGATCGCACTGTTCCGCCAGTGGCTGATCGACTCGGTCGGGCCCAGCGGAGTGGCGCCGCCACCGCCAGCGTGACAAGCCGACACGGGCTGCCACAATGCATGCCGCGAGTTACCGGAAGGAGGCAACCGAGATGACTGTGACATTTCGCCAAGTGACCCCGGTCTTCGCCGCCGAGGTGTTCGGGATCGATTGCACCCGGCCGCTCAGCCCCGACGAAGTGGCCGCCGTGGAAGCCGGCATGGACCGCTACGCGGTGCTGGTGTTCCGCGACCAGAACATCACCGATGACCAGCAGCTCGCCTTTACCCGGCAATTCGGTGAACTGGAGAACTACAAGACCAGCGGGCATATCAGGAAGCGCTCGGACAGCCGCCTTGGTGCGGGCATCGCCGACTTCTCCAACCTGGACAAGGACGGCAACATCATCTCGGACCAGGATCGCGTGTGGTTCTTCAAACTGGGCGATCGGTTGTGGCATTCGGACAGCTCCTTCCGGCCGGTCCCCGCACGCTACTCACTGCTGTCGGGGCGCGTGCTGCCGTCATGGGGTGCGAATACAGAATTCGCCGACATGCGCGCCGCATACGACACGCTGGACGAGAGAACCAAGGCGGAGGTCGAGGACCTCGTCTGCCTGCATTCACTGATCTACTCACGCGAGGCGATCGGTTTCGCCGACCTCACCGAGGATGAACGCGCCTCGTTCACGCCGGTGCGCCAGCGGCTGGTACGCGTGCATCCGGTAACCGGACGCAAGTCGTTGTTCCTGTCATCGCATGCCGGCGCCATCGAGGGCTGGACTACGCCGGAGGCGCGCATGTTCCTGCGCGACCTGACCGAGCACGCGACCCGGCGTGAGCTGGTCTATTCGCATGCGTGGCAACCCTTCGATCTGGTGATGTGGGACAATCGCACCACCATGCATCGCGCCCGACGCTTCGACCGGAATGAAGTGCGCGATGTGCGCCGGACGACGCTCGCGGGAGACGTGATCACCATCGAGCAGACGCCTGCGATGGCGGATTAACCAATTCACGAAGATTGCCGTATGTAGCTAGAAACTCTTGAAATCGAGCCGGCGCAAACTGCTTGACATAAGCTTGGCCTTGGCGCACATAATACACGGTTCACTGCAAAGGAGGGTGCATCGCAGCATGACTCCACCGGGCAGTCTAAGAGTTGCCGACCGGCGTGGCACCGGCAACTGATTAACAAGTCCACGTTATCGTCTGGCGATCAGAGCCAGGCGCGAAGGTTGACCTTCGCAGGATGACCCCCGTTCAACGCTTAGGCGTGCGGGGGTCTTTGCGTTTCAGACCCCACGGTTCCGCAATCCAGACGATTACCGACGGCCGCTTGCCTGACCGATGCGGCGGGCACTAACGTTCGGCCATCCATCCATCACAAGGGGAGGGCGAGCGATGATCATCGAAATGCGCACCTACACGCTGAGGCCAGGCAATATCCCGACATTCGAGGAGCGCTTTGCCTCCGCACTGAATATCCGCGAGAAGTTCTCCAAGCTAGCCGCGTTCTGGCACACCGAGGTGGGGCCGCTGAACCAGGTGATCCATGTCTGGCCGTATGACAGCCTGGATCAGCGCGCGGCCGTCCGCGCCGAAGCGTCAAAGGCCGAGGGCTGGCCGCCGAACACGCGCGAGCTGACCCTAGAGCAGAAGAGCGAGATCTTCCTGCCGGCGGCGTTCTCGCCACCGCTCGAGCCGCGCACACTCGGCGGCATATACGAGATACGCATGTACACCTTGCGCCAGGCACGACTGCCCGCGGTGATGGAGCGCTGGGCGGAGAAGGTGCCGGAGCGGATCAAGCTGTCGCCGCTGGTGGGCGCCTGGTATTCCGAATTGGGCGGGCTTAACAAATGGTGCCACATCTGGGCCTATAAGGATGCCGGCGAACGCTCGCGGATCCGGGCCGAAGCGGTGGCGAAGGGTGTATGGCCGCCGGGACGCTCGGCCGGCGCGCTGCTGAAGCAGGAGAACATGCTGGTGGTGCCTGCGGCGTTCTCACCGCTGAGGTAGTGTCCTGCCGCCCCCCAAGTTCGCTGCCAGCTTCATGCGAAGGAGGGGCACGCAGTCCACTCAAAACCACGTGCCACTATCCGGTTCGTATCCCTGTGGGTTGTGCAGGATTTTCGGAGCCTGGCGAGTGGCACGCTTCCTGCTGAGCTCGTAGCGGATTAGTGTCTGGGGGCTCGGATGTTGCCACTGATTGCCATCGGCGGCGTGGTCGGCGCGGTGATGTCGATTGCGAAAGGCGCCTCGTGGGTATCCGATCAGGTGAGCGGTAAGGGTGCCGCCTCAGCAGGTGGCAAAGGCGGGCCCACGCCCCTGACCGAGGCGCAGGCATCATCGTTTGCCGCGACTCTCGCGGCACAAACTGCCGGGCAGAGCCTGCCGGCCAGTCCTGCCAGTCCGGTGGCTTCTACCGCCATCACATCTCAGCTGACGGGCGCATCGCAGGTGACGGGACCGGACCACAGTCTCGCGATGCGCGCGAAAGCTGGCCTGCTTGCTTACAATCACATTGGCGAACACCACGGCCATCAAGCCGGCGCGATCAAGCCGGCCAGCGACGGAAGCACCGCTGCCGCTTAGTTCGAAGCATGATCGGATCAGGTTGACCCGATCATGCTCTGACAATTCCTTGAGAAACGCCTCATTCACACTTTCCGCTGATCCCGCCCTGGCGATCGCGCTCTCAGTCCGCGGCTTCCACCTTCCCCTCTGCAATCTAGTAACGGGGGCGGGTTCGCCAATTAGATGACATACCATATATTGGCACGCCATGTAATCGAGGGCAGCCGATGGCTCCAACCCAGCCGCAGATCCGCGACGGCTTTGCCAGCCTTGTCGCCCGAGCGGCCGGCAATGGCGGCGCGCGGTGGACCGCCGCCTGCATCCTTTCGGCCTGACCGAGGCCACATGGCTGCCGCTGATCTACCTCGCCCGTGCCCCGGCGCCGATGCGCCAGAAGGACCTCGCCGCCTCGCTCGTGCTCGATGGCTCCTCCGTCGTGCGCCTGCTGGATGCGCTGGAGATCGGCCGGCCTGATCGAGCGTCGCGAAGAAGACGCGCGACCGCCGGGCCAAGATCATCACCGCTGACCGGCCAGCGGCATGGCCGATCATCGATCAGGTCGAGGCCGCCTCGCGCGAGGTGCGCAACGCCACGCTGGCTCGGCCTGTCGGACGACGATCTCGCGGTCGCGACCCGCGTGCTGGAGCTTGTCTGCCAGAATCTTGCCCGCACAGCAGGACAGGACGAGTGACGGCAGGCTGCGGACAGCACGACATCAGGCAGCCGGCCCACGCCACGGCATCACGGACACCGCCAACCGCCTGGTGATCACGGTCTGCACCATCATGGCCACGCTGATGCAGTCGCTCGACAGCACCATCGCCAATGTCGCGCTGCCCTACATGCAAGGCACGATGTCGGCCAGCCAGGAAGAGATCAACTGGGTGCTGACCAGCTACATCGTCGCGGCGGCGATCATGACGGCGCCCACCGGTTTCCTCGCCGCCCGATTCGGCCGCACCCGGCTGTTCGTGACCGCCGTCGTCGGCTTCACCGTGGCCTCGGTGCTCGTGCGGCCTGGCGCAGTCACTGGCGCAGATCGTGGTGTTCCGGGTGATCCAAGGCATGTTCGGCGCCGCGCTGGTGCCGCTGTCGCAGTCGGTGATGTACGACATCTACCCGGTCGAGCAGCGCGGCAAGGCCATGGGTCTGTGGACCATGGGCGTCATGATCGGGCCGATCTTCGGCCCGATCCTTGGCGGCTGGCTGACCGAGAACTACAGCTGGCGCTGGGTCTTCTACATCAACGTGCCGTTCGGCATGCTGACCGCGATCGGACTGCTGACCTTCCTGCGGGAAATCCCGCACTACGGCAAGTCAGTGAGGCTCGACTGGATCGGCTTCGGCGCACTCAGCCTGGCGATCGGCGCGTTTCAGACCATGCTGGACCGCGGCGAAACGCTGGACTGGTTCGGCTCGCGCGAAATCATGCTCGAGGCCTGCCTCGCCGGCATCTGCGCTTCTACGTGTTTCTCGTGCAATTCTTCCTGGCACCGAGGCCCTTCCTGTCGCCCAAGCTGTTTGCAGACCGGAATTTCGTCGTCGGGCGTCACCCTCTACGTCACCATGGGCTTGATCATGTATGCGACGCTGGCGCTTCTGGCGCCCTATCTGCAGACGTTGATGAACTATCCTGTGGTGACCGCCGGCATCGTGCTGGCGCCGCGAGGTGCCGGGCTGATGCTCGCCGCGCTGGTTTGCGGCCGGCTGATGGGCAAGGTGAGCGCCCGGCTGCTTGTTGGCATCGGCTTCGTCACCGGCGCCTACGCGCTGTACGAGATGACGCTTTGACCCCCGATATCTCCGAATGGACCGTGATCAGCGTCGGCTTCATCCAAGGCATCAGCATCGGCTTTCTGACCATCCCGATCAACATCATCACCTTTGCGACCCTGCCGGCGACGATGCGGACCGAGGCGACCAGCATCTACAGCCTGATGCGCAACCTGGGCAGCGCCATTGGCATTTCCGTCACCGGCGCGCTGCTGCAGACCAACACCCAGATCAATCATGCGATCGATCGCCGAAGATGTCACCCCATTCAACCGCGCCTTGCAGGCCGGCGCGGCCGCACGGTTCTGGAATCCCGGATCGTGTCCGCGGCATCGCCATGCTGAACGGCGAGGTAACCCGGCAGGCCCAGATCATCGCCTATATCGACGATTTCAAGCTGATGCTGGTCCTCGCGATCCTGGTGCTGCCGCTTCTGCTCTTCGTGCGAACGCCGCGTACGCAATAGCGCCCAGCGACTGGCACTTGGCTATTCCGGTCTCGTGCCGCAGAACAGAGGCCGCGCCGACGGAGGGGCAAGGGATGGACGAGACGGGTTTCTGGCAGCGCGCACAGCGCCACATGCTGAGCTATGGCGGCGATTTCGTGCCGTTCGTGCCGGCGCGCGCTGAGGGCTCGTTCCTCTACGATGCCGCTGGACGCCGGGTGCTGGATTTCACCTCAGGGCAGATGAGCGCTATCCTGGGGCACTCGCATCCGGAGATCGTCGCAGCCATCCGCGAGCAGGCGGGGCGGTTGGATCACCTGTTCTCCTCTATGCTGAGCGAGCCCGTCGTGGCGCTGGCCGACAGCCTGGCGGGGCTGGTGCCGGACCTGCCGAAAATCATGCTGCTGTCCACCGGCGGCGAGGCGAACGAGGCAGCGATCCGCTTGGCCAAGCTGGTGACCGGTAAGTGGGAGGTCGTCGGTTTTGCGCAGTCCTGGCACGGCATGACCGGCGGTGCAGCGGCCGCCACCTACAAGGCGGGACGACGCGGTGTCGGACCGATGCTGCCGGGCAATTTCGCCATTCCGGCGCCCAACGCCTATCGGCCTCGGTTCGCCGGCGTGAGCTGGCGCGAGGAACTGGACGATGCGTTCGAGGGGCTGGACCGGGATGTGCACCGGCAATCTTGCGGCGTTCATCGCCGAACCGGTGCTGTCGAGCGGCGGCATCATCGATCTGCCGGTGGGATATCTGAACGCGCTGGCCGAGCATTGCCACAGGCGCGGCATGATGCTGATCCTGGATGAGGCGCAGACTGGCGTCGGACGCACCGGCCTGATGTTCGCCTTCGAGCGCGACGGCGTTGTGCCGGACATTCTGACGCTCTCGAAGACCCTGGGCGCCGGCCTGCCGCTCTCTGCCGTGCAAACGTCAGACGCCATCGCGGCAGAGGCGGCACGTCGCGAGTTTCTGTTCTATACAACCCACGTCAACGACCCGCTGCCGGCCGCGGTGGGGTTGAAGGTTCTGGAGATCGTCCAGCGCGATGGCCTGACAGAGCGGGCGAACACGATGGGCGCGCGTCTGGCGGCAGGACTGCGTGGCCTGCAGCAGAGATACGAATGTATTGGCGACGTGCGCGGGCGGGGGTTGCTGATGGGGCTGGAGTTCCGCTCCTATGGCGGCCGGGACGCCGGGGCAATTTCGGATGCGGTGACGGACATGGCGTTGGAGCTGGGGTTATCAGCGAACATCGTGCGTGCGGGAGCATCGCAGGGCGTCATGCGCATTGCGCCGCCGCTGACGGTAAGCGATGCCGAGGTGGATCTGGGGGTGGATCTGTTGGGCGAGGCAGTCGCAAGGGTGATGGGGATCGGCTGACCGGGGGCAATTCGGTTAGAGCGCGATGACCGAAGGCGCAATCGCCGGAGGTCTGAGTCACGCGAAATAGAAAATGGGCTGGTACCCAGAATGGCTGGACAGCGTGCCGTCTAATTCATCCGTCGTTCCCGCGGAAGCGGGAATTCCGCCGAATGATGCCAAGAGAGGTGCAGCATCATTTGGTGGCGGTTGCACACGGTGGAGGGTGAGCGCGATGCGCTCCGGAGTACACCTCGCCCGCGGCGCGGGAGAGGTCGGCGCGAAGCGCCGGGAGAGGGTGATTGCCGACTTCGCCGGCGTTGAGCGCAGGCTGTCATCGAAGCCGAACGCCGGACAGCAAGCCGAGATAGTGCCGGCGCGGGGCGGACATGCGCAGGACAGACGAGGCGTTTGAGAGAGAAGCAGTGCACCGGTGGTGACACCCTCTCCCGGCGCTTCGCGCCGACCTCTCCCGCGCCGCGGGCGAGGTGTACGTTGTGCGGGTTCCGTTCGGTTGAGCGGCAACCATCGCTCAGCGCATCTTGTCGCGTGTTCCAGACCTCCGGCGATTTCGCCTCCGGTCGTTAGCTGACTCGCGCTCCCGCGAGACTGGGCACCAGTCTAGGGTAATCGAGAGCAAAATGACGTGACATAAGGGCTGCCACCGCGAAGCGCCGTCATCGAAACTTCGGCATCACCTCCTCGCAAAGCAGCCGGAGCGCGGTCATGGTCTGCTGGTGCGGAATTCTGCCACCGCAGTTCAGCTCCATCAGCACGCCGTCCAGGCCCAGCTCCTCGCGTAACTCCTCCAGCCGCGCAGCGACAGTTGCAGGAGAGCCGATCAGCACCGTGCCCTGCAGCGCCTCCTCATACGTCATGCGTTCCAGCCGCAGTGCCGTCTTGGCCCTTCGATCGGCGCCATCCACACCCGCGCGCTTCGCCGAATCGGCGAGCAGCGCCGCCTGCTGCCGATAGAAGTGGATCAGGCTTGGCTCGGCCTCACTCCGCGCCTGCGCATCCGACGGCGCGATATAGGCCGGAACCCGCAGGAACACCCCGCCATCCGCGGCGTCCGCCAGCGCCGCGCGATACGCAGCGATGTGCGGCGCGATCTCCGCCGCCGTCTCGTAGCGGACGGCAACGAAAATCGGCAACCCTTGCCGGCCGATAGATACAAATGTATCGGCACTCGTCGCCGCGACGCGGATCGGCGGAGTCGGCTGTTGCCGCGGCTTTGGCACCACCGCGACTTCGTCGAAGTGATGATACTTGCCGTGATACGAGATCCGGTCCTGCGTCCAAGCCTTGCGCACAATGTCCAGCACCTCCACAAAGCGGTCGCGGCTTTCGGCATACGGGACACCATACGCCTCGTAGGTGCGGGCGACGCCGCTGCGGCCGACGCCAAAGATCAGCCGCCCGTTGCTGATCTGGTCCACCGTCGCCGCTTCCTCCGCCAGACGCAGCGGATGACAGAGCGGCAGCACCTGCACCGCCAGCCCAATCTTCATCCGCCGTGTGCGTGCAGCGATCGCGCTGGCAACACAGAGCGGCGCCGAAAGCACCGAGCGCGCCGGGTCGAAATGCAGCTCACCGAGCCACATCGTATCCAGCCCCCAGCTCTCCGCGCCATCCACCAGCTCGAAGGATTGTGTAAATGCTTCGGCATGCGAGCGACCGGGCAAGGACGGGAATTCATGGAAAATGCCGAACTCCATCGCGGTCGCCTTCCCTTATCGTCAGCTCGATCCGTATGTCACGCCGCCACCGTTGCCTCGGGGCGTGCGCGCGCGATGCGCAACACCAGCATCGCAGCCATCAGGCACGCCAGTCCGCTCGCCAGGAAGGCCAGCAGGTAGCTGCCAGTCCAGGTGCGGACAAAGCCGGCGCCGACGGCGGCAAGGGCGCCGCCGATCTGGTGTGTGGCGAAGATCCAGGACATGATCACCGGCGCTGCCTTCCTGCCGAACACCTCATTCACCAGCGCAAAGATCGGCGGCATCACGGCAATCCAGTCCAGCCCGTAGAACACCGCGAACACCGTCAGGCTGACGCTGTCGAAACTAGTGTAAGGCAGTACCACCAGCGACAGGCCGCGCAGCCCGAAAATCCAGAATAGCAGCAGGCGCGGATTGTAGCGGTCGGTCAGCCAGCCGGAGATCGTCGAACCGATCAGGCTGAACACACCGAGTGAGGCCAGGATGCCTGCTCCGGCGAATTGCGAATAGCCGTGATCGACGCAGAACGCGATCAGGTGCGTGCCGATGAGACCGTTAGTGGAGAAACCGCAGATGCCGAAGCTGAGTGCCAACAGCCAAAAGTCGAGCGAGCGGACGCCGCGGATCAGGCCGTCGATAGCGACCGCGAACGGGTTGCCAACGCGTGCCGCCGCGGGCGGTTCGAGCGTCGCGCCGAGAGGTGCCAGGCCAATCGCGGCCGGCGTCTCCGGCAACAGCAGCATGGCGAGCGGGATCAGCGCGGCAACCGTCAGAGTGACGGTGATCGAGACGCTCTGCCAGCCGAAATCCTGCGACAGCCGGCCCAGCAATGGCAGGAAAACCAATTGTCCTGCCGCGTTGCCGGCACTCAGCAATCCCATCGCAAGGCCGCGATGCACGACGAACCAGCGGTTCGCCACCGCCGCGGCCATGCCGACCGCGCCCGCGCTGGAGCCGATGCCCACCAGCAGGCCCCAGGTGAGGAATAGTTGCCAGGACGCGGTGATGAACGTGGACAGACCGGTGCCGACCAGCAGCAGCAATAGGCAAAGCAGGATGGTTCGCCGCAACCCGAGCGTCTCCATTAGCCCGGTCATGAACGGCTGTGTCATGCCCAGCAGCAGGATGTTCAGCGAGATCGCCGCCGAGATTGTACCGACGCTCCAACCGAACGCCTGCTCCAGCGGCACGATCAGCACGCCAGGTGCGGCGCGCACGCCGACCGCACCCAAGGTGATGGTGAAGGCGACGGTCAGTGCGATCCAGGCATAGTGGACCCGGCCGGCGCAAACTCTTGCCACAGCGGCGGTCATGCGTGGTGCCTTTCTGCTACCGGCCAGTATGACGACGCATGGCATTTCCGGCCAGTGGGACAACAGGTGGGGCAACCTGCGGGGCAAAGCGATCCGCGGCGTCCCACCGCGGATGCTTCGCGCCCTTCTCGCGCCTTCTGATGTCAGGTGCCGCGACGACAGGCGGCGGGTTGACAGGCGGTCAGTTGGTCAGGTTGTAGAATTTCGCCGCGTTGTCGCAGGTAATCTTGCGCACGTCCTCGGCCGCCAATCCCTTGAACTGCTCGTCGATATACTTCGTTGATTCCGGCCAGATGCCATCCGTGTGCGGATAGTCGGAGCCCCACATCAGCGTGTCCACCGTCATCAAGTTGTTCACGTTCAGCAGCTTCGGCCCGATCGGATCGAACTGGAACGTCGCCTTGCACTGGCGCTGCCAGTACTCCGACGGCTTGAGCTTCATCAGGTCGCGGAAGCGGTCCTCGAACTCGAAATCCATGCGATCGAGCGCATAGGGGATCCAGCCGATCCCGCTCTCGCCGAACGACACCCGCAAGCGCGGGTAGCGCTCGAACACGCCGGCGCCCATCATCGCGGCGAGGATGTGGATCAGCCCCATCTGAAAGGCCGAGACCCCGGTGAACATCGCGGCGCGGCGGATTTGCGGATCGGTCTGCTGACGCGCACGCGGCGGCGTCGTGGGGAAGGTGTGGAAGTGCAGTGGCAACTGGACGTCGTCCACGGCCTTCCACAGCGGCTCCCAGCACGGGTGCCACATCGGCTCCATGTCCCAGGAGCACGACACCTCGATGCCACGCAGCCCCATCTTCGCGCAGCGGTAGACTTCCTGCACTGCCCAGTCGATGTTGCCATACGGGATGCAGGCCAGGCCGATATGGCGATCCGGATAGTGGCTGCAGAAGTCCGTCAGCCAGTCGTTGTAGATCCTGAACATCTCGGCCGCCGCCTCGTTGTCCTGCAGCTTCGATGCCGACCCAAGGATGCCGAAGATCACCTCGGCGTCGACGCCGTCGCGATCCATGTCCTTGACGCGCAGGTGCGGGTCGCTGACCCGGCGAATGTCCTTCTTGCCGTCGTCGAACAGGCCGGTCTCGGCCATGATGTCCACTCGACGGTTCTGTCCGGGCACCAGCTTGGCGCCGCTTGGGCCGACGCCATTCTTCAGCCCGAAATTGGCGCCGCTTTTGGTCACCCACATAGGGCCGTCGGGCCCGTCGGTAACGTAAGGCATGCGGTCCTTCAGTTCGCGCGACGCATTCTCGGTGAACAGCGTCGGCGGCATCCAGGGCATGTCCAGGTGGCAATCGGCGGATATTCGATTGTAGCGCATGGCGGTTCCCTCCCTCGGAGCTGATTGGAGGGGGTTAGCTTCCGCCCGCCGCCGGCGGCAGGCAAGCGCCCGACCGGCAATGAGACCGGGGGCAAGCATCCGAACTGCGATCCGAGGCCCCGATCGGCCGGAATCCAGGAATGCCGAGCGCCGGTTTAGCGCCGGATCCGGGTCAGTAGCCGTAAGCGTACGGCGGGTATGCCGGCGGGTAGGAGTAATAAGGCGGATAATAGACCGGAGGCGGCGGCGCATAAATCGGCGGCACACCAATGAACACCCCTCCCCGCCAGCAACATCCCCCGTAGCCGCGGTGCCAGCCCCACCCACCGCCATGCCAGCCGTAACCGCCGTGCCAGCCAGAACCACCGTGCCAGCCGCCATGCCAATCCGCGCGGGCGGCCGGTCCCGTCGTTAATCCAACGACGCCCACGGCAATGCCCAGAGCGAGGCCGCGGGCAAGCGACAGCGAGGCACGCATGAAACCGCCTCCTTCCGAGGATGAGAGATCCTTCGCCGAAATGGCGGCGGAGTTGTGGCGGCATTTGCCGACATGGGCGGGGCGCAAGCCACAACCACCGGTCGCTACTTCATTTCACACCTGTTAACTTTTTCTTGACCTCAAAGATAGGTCCGTGTATAAAATTTTATATATTGCATTGGCAGTCCGATCCTGCCTGTTAACCGGAGACGCAGAATTATGGCTGATTCCTCAATTTTGAACCACGGCACGTTCCGGGCACGCGACGACAGCAGCCAGCACGCCGGCGCGGACGAGTTGCAGAGCGGCCGGCTTGATGCGCCGGTCCACGACAGCACTCTGGTCGCGCTGATCGACTGCGTGCAATTCAGCCGCGACTGCCTGATCCACGCGCTTGGCGTGCTGTCGCCGGAACTGGCGATGGTGCCTTTCGCCACGACCAGAGAGTGCATCGACAAGGCGCCTGCCGGGCTGCGGATGATCCTCTACTACGCCCACCAGGACAGCTCCCCGCAGCCGGCTGTCCTGCAGAACATCAATGAACTGCGGCAGGCATTTGCCGGGACGCCGATCGTTGTGCTCTCGGACGCCAGCGCCTCGCTGCAGCCGGGCAGCATCCGCGCGGCCATCGGCAGTGGCGCCCAGGGCTACATCCCCACCGCAAACACGGCGATGCCGGCGGCGGTCGCGGCCATTCGTCTGGTAAAGGACGGCGGCACCATCGCGCCTGTCGATGTGCTGCTGGGCAAGCACATCAAGTCGGCCACGCCCGCCTCCGAGGAGCCGGACTCAAAGCTGACGCCGCGCCAGCTGACGGTGCTGACCCATCTGCGGCTGGGCAAGGCCAACAAGATAATCGCCTATGAACTGGGAATGAGCGAAAGCACCGTGAAGGTCCATGTGCGCAACATCATGCGGAGAATGGG
Source organism: uncultured Alphaproteobacteria bacterium (assembly GCA_963758595.1). GTDB lineage: Bacteria > Pseudomonadota > Alphaproteobacteria > Acetobacterales > Acetobacteraceae > JAMXLO01. The sequence goes on along the minus strand of CAVWWB010000008.1, from coordinate 180,687 downwards.
CGCCACCAATCGCACCCAGGCGGTTTACAAGTCGCACCAACTTCTCCCGACTTCAGCCATGCTGGGGTAAGCGGGCCGGTACGATTGCCGCTCAGCATGCGGCTTACCTCATGCGAAGCGGTATCCGTCCGTCACTCGATCTCGCGCAAACCGGCGTACGACTTACCGCGGAAGAAGATCAGTGGCTCCCCCTCGGCGCCAGAAGCGGCGCGAGAGGCGACTGCGACGACCCTGCCGATGATGATTGCTACATCGCCGCGCTGCACCACGTCCTCAACCACGCAGTCGAACACGCCGAGAGCAGCGCGGAACACGGGAGCGCCGGTCGTGAGTGTGCACCACTCACCCTCGGTGAACCGCGCGGCGCCGGAAACGCCCGCCTTTCCGCCGAATGCATCGGCCACCTTCGTGGCCGTTGCCGGAAGGAAGTTCACCGCGAAATGGCGGCGAGACAGGATGCCCGCCAGCGCACTCGTCTTGCGATCGACGGAAACCAGCATCGTCGGTGGATCGGCGGTGACGTGGGCTGCGGAAAGCCCGAGGAAGCCTGTCGGTCCATTGTCGCTGTCCGCCGTAACCACGGTCATGCCGATGGGGCGCTGACCCAGCGTCATCCAGAAGGCCCGGCCGTCTACTGCGTCACCGGATAGCACGGTCAAGCTTGCCATTGGAATGTTACCGAAGAGCGGTCTCGCTCAGGGGCGCCGCGGCCTATGACCGCCGTTGCGCCCCGAGCGCCGGGGTCGGAGCGCGTTACGAGCGGCTCTGTGAAGTAGCTTGGTGCGACCCGCTGGCAGTCTGCGACGTGTTGTTTGAATTGCTCGCGGAGTTCAATTCGCAGGCAAAAGCCGGAGCGGCAACGCTGGCCAGCAACAGAACGGCGGCGAACAGGCGCATCATGTCCACGTCCTCCACTTGGGTGGGACACAACATTGCACTGCACCTGCCGGCTCCGCAAGTTGCGGGCAAGCCCGGAGCTCAGCCGGTGATCGCCTAACCACCCCGGCGCCCGCTAAGCAATCGTTCCACCAGGACGGCAGCAATGATGATCGCGCCGATCGCAGTGCCCTGCCAGTACGGCGAGACGTTCAGCAGATTGAGCCCGTTGCGGATGAACACCATGATGAAGCCGCCAAGCAGCGTGCCGATGATCGAGCCTCGGCCGCCGAACAGGCTCGCCCCGCCGATGACCACCGCGGCAATGGCATCCAGTTCCAGACCGGAACCGCCGATCGGATCGATCGAAAGCACCCGCGATGCCAGAAAGATCGCCGCCACTGCGCTCATCGCGCCGGACATCACGTAGGCGAACACGCTCCAGAGCGCGATCGACAGGCCCGCAACCCGTGCCGCCTCCGACATTCGAACCGATCGCATACAACGTCCGGCCGCCCTTGGCGTAGGTCAGGAACACCCAGCACAGCGCATAGGCCGCCAGCAGGCAGATGAAATCGGTCGGCAGGCCCGCGATCATTCCCGTTGAGATGTCAGCCAACCCGGCAGGAAGATCGCTGATCGAGCTGGCACCGCTCAGCACGTAGGCCATGCTGCGGCCGATCGCCATCATGCCGAGAGTGACGACGAAGGCCGCGACGCCTCCGTAGGTGATGATCACGCCGTTGATCAGGCCGGCGAGCATGCCGGCGCCCAGGCAGGCCGCGATGCCGCCGGTGAGACCCACCGCGTGGCAGCCAAGGCCGAGTACAACCCCGGTCACCCCCGCCAGCGCGCCGACCGAAAGATCGATCCCGCCGATCAGGATCACCAGCGTCTGGCCAAGCGCGACCATGCCGGTCACCACCGACTGGTCCATCACGTTGTAGAGGTTGCTGGCGGTCAGGAAATAGGGCGAGCTCAGCGACAGGGTGATCATCACCACGATCACCACCAGCAGCATGCGGCATTCGATCTGGGTGGCGAGCACGCGCAACACGCGCGTCATGCGGCCTTGCTCCGTGCGTCCAGTTCGGTCATCACGCGCTGACGCACCGCCTTCGCATCAAAGCCAGGCGGCACCCGGGCCAATGTCAGCCCGACCAGCCCCAGCCGATGCCCACGCCGACCATGCACCGGCACCAGCAGCGAATGCAGCCTCCCGTCGTACTCGGCAATCAGGGAATCGCCCATCGTGGTCAGCGCGCGAGGAATCAGTGTTTCGGCAATCTGCGGAAAGCCTCCGCCAACGAAGCCTGGGTCGAGGGCCAGCGGGCCATCCACCCGATCGAAGCAGAACACGCGCGGCCCATCGACATCGATCCAATAGGCGGTGCCGCCGAATTCGGCCGCAAGCGTCTCCAGCACGGTGTGTGTGCGCTCCGCCGAGCTGCGCGGGGCAGCGAACATGGCCAGCCGCTCGATATCCACCAGATGGCTCGGAATATCGGTGACGCTGACGCCATCGCTCAGCACCACGACACGGTCGGCAATGCCGATCACCTCCTCGAAATCGGATGAAACCACCACGCAGGCGACGCCATCCGCCGCCACGCGACGCAACAACGCATAGATGCTGCTGCGCGTGCCGATATCCACGCCCCGCGTTGGCTCGTCCAGCAACAGCAGCCGTGGCGCGAGCAGCAGCCATCGCGCCAGTATCACCTTCTGCTGCATGCCGCCGCTGAAGTTCAGCATGTTGGCATCCAGCAGCCGCCGCTGCGGCAATTCCAGTAGATCGAGCAACTGCCGCACCGCATCCGCTGCGCGTCCGGTAACCGAGCCCTGCTCCGACATGCTCGCCGAGATGCGCCAGCATCAGGTTCTCGCGGACGGAGAAGTCGGGCACGATCCCTTGCCCGCGCCGATCGCCGGGGACGAAGCCGATACCGGCCCGGATCGCCTCGCGCGGATTGCGAGGACTGAACGGCCGCCTGTGCAGGGTGATCGTTCCGCCGCTTGCGCGGCGCAGACCGAAGATCGTCTCCAGCGTCTCCGATCGGCCGGCACCGATCAGACCGGCGAGGCCGACGATTTCACCGCGTCGGACCGCGAATGACACGTCGCGCACGCGTGGCGGCGAGACCAGGTTCCGCACCTGCAGCACGAAGTCGTCGGAGATGTCTGCTTCGCTTCCCGCTTTGCCGGGCGTAGATGTCCGAAACCTCGCGCCCGACCATCAGCCGCACCAGCTCCGGCTGCGACAGTGACGATGTCGGCACACCGCTCGCCACCACACGCCCTTCGCGCAGCACGGTGACGCGATCGGTGACCGAGAAGATCTCCTCCAGCCGATGGGACACGAAGATCACGCCGCGCCCGCGGCCCGCCAGCTCGCGAATGATGTCGAACAGCCGCTCGCTTTCATGCGGCGACAGCGCGGCTGTCGGCTCGTCAAAGATCAGGATGCGGCTGTCGAGCGCGAGTGCCTTGACGATTTCGACCAACTGCCGCTGCGCGATGGACAGGTCCCGCACCGGCGTATCCGGTTCGCAGGCCGATATCCTCGCCGATCTCGCGCAGCAGCGCCGCTGCCTGCGTCCGCATCCGTCCCCAGCGCAGCGCGCCGCGCATGCCGAGACGCGGCAGCATGATATTCTCCAGGACCGAAAGGTCGGGCGCGAGGGTGGTTTCCTGCATCACCATCGCTACACCCTGCCGGATCGCGTCGCGCGCGCCCGCGAAGTGCACGCTGTGCCCGTCGATCCGGATCTCGCCGCTGTCCGGCAGCAGGTGGCCGGAGATGATGCGCGACAGGGTCGATTTGCCCGCACCGTTGGCGCCGACCAGCGCATGGACCTCGCCGCCTGACAGCGAGAAGCTTGTGCCGGCCAGGCCGTGGTAGCGCCGAAGCGCTTCCAGATGTCAGAGAGCGCGAGCAGGGGCTATTCGCCGAATACCGTCTTGCGAATGGTCGGCTCGAGCTGTGCGATGTTGTCCTGCGTCACCACCTGGATCGGCACCAGGATCTGCTTCTCCAGCGTCTTGCCCGACAGGTGGCCGAGCAGCGCCTGCGCCGAACGCTGTCCCATCAGATAGGGCTGCTGCATGCCGGAGCCGAGATGGTGCCCTTCTTGATCAGATCGACGAACTCGGGGATGCCGTCGAATGCCGCCACCAGCACCTGGTTCTCCTTGTGCGCCGCACTGATCGCGCGCAATGCGCCAAGAGTCGGTTGATCGGTTTCGATGAATAGGCCGCCAAGATCGGGATGCGCGGTCAGCATATCCTGCACGAAGTGCAGCGTCTCTTCCGCCGTATAGGTCTGCATCTGCGACAATGCCGCCTGCTTGATGCCGGCATCGTCCATCGCCTTCATGAAGCCACTGGTGCGTGCCTTGCCGTTGTTGCGCGCCAGACTGATCGTCACCAGTCCCACGGTACCCTTGGTGCCGCCTTTTGCGGTTATCTTTTGCGCCAGCACCTTCCCGATGCCGTTCGCCCCTTGGTAATTGTCGGAGATGATGAAGGACACATAGTCTCCGCTGGTCGTGCCGATATCCGCAATCACCACGGGGATGCCGGCACGCTTGGCAAGGTTGAGCACGGCCGGACAGGTCGAGCTGTCGGTGGGTGAGATCAAGATACCGTCCACCTTGGGCGCAATGGCGTCCTGCGCGTTCTGCAACTGCGTCTGCGCGTTGTTATGGCTGTCATAGGCGGTCGAGCTGCCGCCGGCGGCCTTCGCCTCGTCATCGATGCCCTTGGCCAGAATGCGCCAGAACGGCAGGTCGAGACCGGGTGTAAGATAGGCAAGCTGCTTGCCGGCGGCGCGCCGGGTCAAGCCCGGTTGCGAGCACTGTTCCTGCCGTTGCGATGGCGCCACGACGCGTGATGGTCCGGTTCATGGACCCTTCGATTTTGCCTTGCACGGATGGCGCGAAGCCAGCATTCACCGAGGCGCGTCGTAGCGTCAACCATCGGCGCCGCCGAATCTCGGCGCAATCGCTGCGTCAGACGGAGGGAATATCGATGCCAACCGATCCGGTCCACCTGCCACTCGGTCATCTTCCCGATACCCGCTATCCGGATGCGCGCATCGAGCGACTGGACAAGCGGTTCAGGCGCCAGGGCAATGCCGCGATCGAGCGCATCGCGCATGGCTGCAGATGGGCGGAGGGCCCGGTGTATTTTCGCGACGGCGGTTATCTGCTGTGGAGCGACATCCCCAACAACCGGATCATGCGCTGGCTGGAGGATGACGGCCACGTCAGCGTATTCCGCGCCCACTCCAACTATTCGAACGGCAACACGCGTGACCGCGAAGGCCGGCTGATCACCTGCGAGCACGACACGCGCCGCGTGACGCGCACCGAGTACGACGGCCGCATCACCGTGCTGATCGACCGCTACGATGGCAAGCGGCTGAATGCGCCGAACGATGTGATCGTGGATTCCACCGGTGCCATCTGGTTCACCGACCCCGGCTACGGCATCGACGGTGAGTACGAAGGCCACAAGGACGAATTCGAACTGCCCGGCTATGTGTATCGCCTCGATCCCGCCAGTGGCAAGGCGACGGTGGTCGTCGACGACTTCGTGCGTCCGAACGGGCTTGCGTTGTCGCCCGACGAGAAGTTGCTCTACGTCGTCGACAGCGGCATCTCGCATGGCGGCCCGGCCCATATACGCGTCTTTGCCGTCGAGGATGGCGTCTGCCGACGCGGCCGCATCTTTGCCGAGGACTTCGCGCCCGGCTTCACGGATGGCGTACGCGTCGATGTCGAGGGCAACGTGTGGTGCAGCATGGGCTGGGCTGACCCGATCGAAGATGGCGTGCGCTGCTATGCGCCGGACGGCAACCTGATCGGCAAGATCCACCTGCCGGAGACCTGCGCCAATCTCTGCTTCGGCGGCAAGAAGCGCAACCGTCTGTTCATGTGCGCGAGCACGTCGATCTATTCGCTTTATGTGGACGTGCAGGGCGCGCAACTGCCCTAAGCTAAGCGCCCGCCTCTTCCAGCCAGCGGACGTAGCGACGGATGCCGTCTTCAAGCGACACGCGCGGCACCCAGCCGATCGCCGTCTCCGCTCGCTCTCGGCTGAAGCCCAGATGTGTGCCACCTGCGGATCGCACGAGCGCGCGTGTCCGCTCGATATTCCGGTTCCAGCGCCGAATTGCAGACCTTCAGCACCGTCCGCACCACATCGGTCAGCGAGGATCGACACCGGTGGCCAGGTTCATCACCTCGCCATGCGTGCTGCTGGTCATCGCAGCCAGGCAACCCGCCGCGATATCGGTGACGTGGATGTAGTCATGCACCTCTCGCCCATCGCCGATGATAACCGGCCGGTTGCCGGTGCGCACACGCTCACAGGTCTCGGCGATGAAGTTCGCATTCACCGCGCGTGCGTGCTGTCTTTCGCCGTAAACCGAGGCAAAGCGCAGCGCGTTGAATTCGATGCCGTATTTCTGTGCGTACAGCCTGCACAGGCTCTCGCCGAACAGCTTGCTGACCCCATAGACCGCACTCACCGGCGACAACGTCGCGGTCACGGTCGCCGCATCCTCGCGCAGCACGTCGGCCTCCGCGTTGCCGTAAGCGGCAACAGAGGAAGCGAACACCACGCGCGCGATGGCAGCGAAGCGCCCGCCTCCAGCGTGTTCAGCAGGCCGACTGTATTCACCTGCACGCCCAGGCCCGGGTTTTGCAGCATAGGGATGGTCAGGAAGCCCGCCAGCGCGAAGGTTCCGTTCGCCCCCTGGCTGGCCTCCAGCAACTCGGCCAACCGCAACACATCGCCGCGGATCAGTGTCACGCGTGGCTCGCGCATCAGATGCGCGATCGTCTCGGGCGTGCCAAGCGCGAAATTGTCGAACAGCCGTACGCCGGCGGCTCCAGCCGCGAGCAGCGCATCCGCAAGGTGCGAGCCGATCAGGCTGGCGCCGCCGGTGATCAGATAGGTCTTGCCCGCAGCGGTGTTCATACTGAAGCCTTGTGTGGGAATTGCCGCTTCAAACTCCAAGATGCCGACGAGATCGGGGTTTTGCGCGCCCGGTCGAAGCCCGGTGGTCTGCAACCGCCACCATGGCGGCCGCGCGGAGGTTACGCACTCGCATTCACCGTCCGGACTGGCCACCACCACCACATAACCATCGGCATCGCGGAGCCAAATCTCCCTGTGTCGGGGCGCAGGATTGACGTGCGGTTCTTCAATAACCTCCGCTCCCAGCTCGCGAGCTCGCTCCACGACCGGGTCAAAGTCGTCGCGACCTGGAACCAGAGCAAGACACCATATCCAGGCGGCGCAGCGTCCTGCGTTGACGAGATTGGGGTGGTCTCCTGCGTCCCAAGCGTGCAGTTGAAGAAGCAACCGACCAGAGCACGATATCCGATGCGTATACGTCGCGGTGGCTGTGATCCGGCAGCGAGTCTGCTCCAAGCAATTTGGCGTACCAGCGACTGCTCGCCCTGACATTGCGTACCGCGATAAGGGGTTGAGCCTTGACCGTTGATTGCTGCGCAGAGCTCATAAAGTGCTCCTTTCGATCATTCTCGCGCAATAGAGTTCAGACACTCACCTCTGCCCATGGCTTCTTCCTGCGAACTAAACCTGCGTCGGCAATCAGGCTGGGCCGATCCACCGAAGGTCTGCTTCATCTTCGAGATTCTGCAGCCGATCGAACGCGACCCGTCGCCACATCAGCTCCGCATCCCCGCATCAGTATTGTAAACTTATCGCGCAGCGCCGCACGACTCAGCGGGCGGGCCGGCATTCCGTCGAACTCGTCGACTTCGCGAGTTATGAGCCGGCCATCGCGCAGGCGTATCGTGACAGCGCTGGCGGCCGGCGTGCGTGGTGGTGGGTCCGCGACTTGACCTCGACGCGCTGGCACATGTCGCGGATATCTCGCATCAGCCAGCACCGACGGGTCGTAGGACGCTGGATCGCGTGGATCGCGGAACAGCGCGAGTGCGACGCAGAACGGAATGGAATACTGCGCCATCATGATGTCAGTCGGTTCAGGGATGTTATTGATCGTCGCCATCCGCTCGCTGCCGGCCACGCTGACATGATCCACATGCGTGCCGACAAAGCCGTGCTCCACCTGCAGCTCCATGATCGCCTGCACCGCGGTGTGCGCCGTCATATGTACTGGGAAGCGTTTCAGGCAGAGGTTGCGGGTGGCGAACTCGTGACCGAGACCATCGCGTCAGGTCCGCTAAATCCCATTCCGTACAGAATACCTTCAGGAAACCGGCATCGCCTTCGATCACACTGCTCGGGCCAGTGAACCCTTCGGCAGCCAGGCTTGCGGCGACGACACCGCTTTCGGCGGCGCGGCCCAGATGCAATCTCTTCACCATGGCGCCGGTGCCTGATCGCGCAAACTCCATCAGCCCGCACGCCAGCGACCCGGCAATACCAAGAGCATTGGTCATGCCCGCCGCATCCAATTGCAGAAGCTTGCCGGCCGCCACCGCCGCCCCAAACGGCCCAGTGGTGCCGGGCGCATGAAAACCACGCCGCTCATTGCTGTGCTTCGTCGCGCGGCCGATGCGATACATCACCTCGAAGCCGGCGACGATCGCGACGATCAGGTCACGCCCGCTGCGGCCCTGATCCTGCGCAATGGCAAGCGCCGGCGGCAGCAACGTCGCACCTGGATGCACGCCGGCTCCTGGCATGGTCAGATTGTCCGATTCGAACGCGTGCGCCAGATGCGCCGTTGGCCAGCGCTGCGGCAAACGCCTGAACGGTGGGTCCGCCGGCCCCGATAATGCGGCTGCTTCCGCCTGCACCGACCCGTTGCGCATAGCGGACGACGATCTGGCTCCATGGCAGGCTGCATCCCTGCGCGATCACCGCGACTGTGTCGGTGATGCAGTCCTTGGCGCGCTGTACCACGTCTGATGGCAGATCATCGTAGCGCAATCCGCGCGGCATATTCGGCAAGGCGGACGGTTTCACCGGCCATAGACGAAATCCTCCCCGGAGCAGGCTACGTTCTTGTTGGCCGCACGGCCAGGGCGACTGGAACTGTTGCGTCGCCATTGCGGGGCGCGAGGACCTGTCGCGCAAAGCACGTGGCAGGAGGAGGCAGCGATGGCCCAGCGCAGGCGGTTCTTGCAGGGGTCTGTGACCGGGGCTGCCGCGGCTTTCGCTGCTTTCGGCGTCAATCCGGCGCTCGCCCAGGAGATGGGCAAGGTAGCAGGCCGATCCGACAAGCCATTGAAGGCCGCCTTCTCCAATGCCGGACTGCAGGCGACCTGGTGTGCTCAGGGCAAGCAGGCCGCGGAGTATTGGGGCAGGCTGTTCAATGTGGACGTCACCTGGTTCGACGGCGAGCTCGCGGCACAGAAGCAGCGGGCGGCGATCGACAACATGGCCTCGCAGAAATGGGACTTCGTGGCGATCCAGGCTTTCGGCATCGGCACGTTGACCGCGCCGGTGAACAAGATGATCGACAGCGGCATCCCGGTGATCGACATGGATACGCTGATCGCGCCACTCGATTCGATCAATGTCCACAGCTTCATCGCACCCGACAACGAATTCATGGGCGCCTCTGTGACGCAATCGCTGGTCGATGCGATCAATGGCGAGGGCACCATGATCATGACCCAAGGCGCACTCGGCCATACCGGTGCACAAGGTCGCGCTCGCGGTTTTGAATCGGTCGTCAAGAAGTACCCGAAGATCCAGGTGCTGGACACCCAGCCCGCCGATTGGGACGTGACCAAGGTGGCACGCATCTGGGAGACCCTGTTGACCAAGTATCCCAAAATCAGCGCCGCCTATTTCCACAATGACGACATGGCGCTCGCCGCCTACAACGTCATGAAGGCGCACAACCGAACCGAGATCCTGATCGGCGGCTGTGACGCGATGCCGCCGGCGCTGACCGCGGTCAGCGATGGCCGCATGCATGCGACGGTGCGCAACCCATCCTGCCGCATTCACGGCGGCGCCATTGTTGCCGGCGTTGCCGCCGTGGTGGCCGGCGAGAAGACCGGCGCAGCCGGCATTCCGAAGAACATCATTGCCGATGGTCCGGTGGTGACAAAGGCGAATGCGCCCGGCATGGCATGGATGGAGACGCATTTCCTGATCTGACGTCGACCGTGACGCCACCGCTGCTGGAGCTGTCCGGGATCACCAAGTCATTCGGCGGTGTGATGGCACTGCGCGACGTGCACTTCTCGCTGCTGCCAGGTGAGATCCACGGCCTGGTCGGCGAGAACGGCGCCGGCAAATCCACGCTGATGAAGATCATCGCGGGCGTGCACCCCGACTACCACGGTGCGAGGTGCGCGTCGACGGGCAACAGGTGCAATTCGCATCACCCCGGGATGCGCGCGCCGCGGGGATCGGCATGGTCCACCAGGAGTTGTCAGCCGTCCGCGATCTGTCGGTCGCCGAGAACGTGTATCTCGGCATGCAGCCGGTGAACCGCTTCGGCTTGATCGACTGGCGCGAGATGCGGCGGGGTGCAGCCGAGCACCTGCAAAGTCTGGGGATCGAGCTCGATCCTCGCATGCCGATGGGCGCCCTGCCGCTCGGTCTGCAACAACTTGTGGAGATTGCGCGCGTGCTGTTCTCCGGCGCCCGCATCATCATCCTGGATGAACCGACGTCCGCCTTGTCCCCGCCGGAGGTCGAACGGCTGTTCGGTCTGCTGCGCCGGCTGCGTGCAGCGGAGCGCAGCATCGTGTTCATCTCGCACTTCCTCGACGATGTGCTGGCGATATGCGACCGCGTGACCGTGCTGCGCAACGGCCGCGCTATCGCCACCGAGCCGTGCGCCGGCGTGGACAAACGCTGGGTCATCGACAGCATGATCGGCGCGGGGCACGCGGAGCTGGAGGAGAGCTATCTCTCGAATATTCCGCTGCGGAGCCGGCGCGATGCGCCAGTGGTTTTGTCGCTTGAAAGACTGAGCCGCGCCGGTGCCTACCACGACGTTTCGCTGCACGTGCATGCGGGGGAGATCCTGGGCATCTACGGATTTCTCGGCGCCGGCCAGCTTGAACTGGCGCGCACCTTGTTCGGCCGGCTGACAGCGGAGCGAGGACGCATTGTGCTCGATGGAAAGCCAATACGCCTTTCGTCCACCGCGCGCGCGAGGCGCGCTGGCATCGCGTTTCTGCCGGAGGACCGGCACATGATGCTGTTCACGGCCGAACCAGTGTTCAAGAACATGACGATCGCCATTCTCGATCGGATCAATCGGATCTGGCTGCGGCCAAAGGTGGAGCGCAACATTGCGGAGTGTCATGTAAGCCGCATGCGAATACGTCCGCCGCAGGTCGGCCGCCAGCTCGGTACGCTTTCCGGCGGCAATCAGCAGAAGGTGGCGTTGGCCAAGTGGCTCACGCATCTGCCACGCGTGCTGGTGCTCAGCGAGCCGACGCGCGGCATGGACGTGGGAGCGAAACAGGACGTGGTGAATATCGTGCGTGGCCTACGCGATAGGGGCGTTGCGATCGTGGTGGTCTCGACGGAGCCGGAAACCGTTCTCTCCCTCGGCGATCGTATCGTGGTGATGAGGAAGGGCGGCGTGGTGCGCGAATTCGCCAATGAGCCGGTCAGCAAGGACCGTCTGCTGGAAGCCGCATGAGCAACTCCTTCGATGTGACCAGCGAGCCTATTGCCGAGAGGGGACGCATCATCGACCGGGTTCGCGGCCGGCTGCGCAACCTGGCGCCGTTCGCAACCCTGTTGGTGCTGGTGGTCTTCTTTACCGTGGCGAGCGGTTCCTTCGCCACTTTCGGGAACCTGCAAAATATCGCGACGCAGATTTCAGTCACCGCCATTATCGCGGTTGGACTGACCTTCGTGATCCTGTGTGCGGAGATCGACCTGTCGGTGGCGAGCATTGCCAACGCGACCGGTATCGTCGTCGCCTATTTCACCGCGCAGGATGTGAGCGTATCGATCGCCAATGTGCCGCTGCCTGGCGGGGCGGCCATTGCGATCGCAGTCGCGTCATGCCTGGCGTTGGGTGCCGTCAACGCGTTCGGCATGACGCGGATCGGTATCCCCAGCTTCATCATGACGCTCGCCATGCTGCAGATTGCCGCCGGGATCTGCGCCCTGCTGGTGCGCGGTCAGATCGCCTATGCTGTCCCGCCCGTCATCGCCATATTGGGCGCGCGCTCGCTGGGCCCTGTGCCGTGGATCGTTATCGTTGCGGCGCTGTTCCTTCTCATCGGGCATGTCGTGCTCACCTACACCCGCTTCGGCCGCTACGTTTACATGACCGGCGGCAATCGCGAGGCAGCCGAGTATTCCGGCGTCAATGTGCGCATGATCCTTTCCGCGGTGATGATCATCTCGGCTTTCTGCTCCGGGGTTGCCGGCATGCTCGGCGTCGCCTATTTCGGCAGCGCGCAGCAGAACGAGTTCGACACCTACCTGCTCGACAGCATTTCAGCCGTCGTCGTGGGCGGGACCAGCCTGTTTGGCGGGCAGGGTGGGATCGGCAACACGATCATCGGGCTGCTGGTGCTTGGGGTGCTGAACAATGGTCTCGACCACATCAACATCGACAGCTTCCTGAAGATCCTGATCCGCGGCCTGATCCTGCTCCTGGCTCTGATTATCAACGTGTACGCACAACGCGTGCGCGAAGCCACCGCGATAATAACGACGCCGCGCATTGGCAGCGCTGGTCAGACCGGCAGCGCGACGCCGGACAGCCGCTCGCAGGCTTCCAGAAGTGCGTCCTGCGCCTCCTCGCGTTGCGCGATCGGGTTCGGCTCGCGAGGCCGCATGTGATAGAAGTAGCGGCCGCTCACACGCGCGGCGGGATCGTCGCTGACCGCCAGCCAAACCTGCGTTCTGTGCGCCGCATCCAGATCATCCGGGGCGCCAGCGCCGCCCATCCTGGTCGCGACCCAGCCTGGTTCGAGAGCGTTGGAGAGCACGTCCGGCCACCGACGCGCCACACCGAAGGCGATCATCACATCGTGCAGCTTGGTTTCGGCGTACGCCTCCGCACCGCGCCAGGGCCGCTTCGTCCAGGTCAGGTCATCAAGGTTCAGCCGCGCGCTGCGGTGCATACCGGAACTCAGATAGACAAGCCGCTTTGGCTTCCGGATCAGCGCGGTCAGCACGTACGGCGCCAATGTGTTGGTTGCGAACAGCGGTGGCAGACCATCCGGTGGTTCGACACGACGCGGTTCGCGATAGCCGATACCGGCGTTGTGGATCACCGCATCGAACGCGCCCAGTTGGTTAACCTGATCGGCAACCGCGCGCATGCCCTGAAGCTGCGACAGATCGCCGATCACTACAGCGTCCGAACCTGGGGCCGCCGCCAGCGCCGCATCGGCACGTGCCTGATCGCGCCCGTGCACGACGACGCGGTGACCCAGTTCGAGCAGCAACTGGGCGGCCATCAGCCCAAGTCCGGTAGCCGATCCGGTAACGAAAACGCGTGCCATTGCGATCTCTGATGTGTAATCTGATTGCACCATGCAGGTTGGTGCCCGCGCCATGGACGGTCAACCTACACACGGCGTCGTCAGGCCGCGGTGACGCCGCCAGCCAGGCTGCGAAAGGTGATCGACCAGCGTGTCAGCGGCATCTCGGCGATGCTGTGCTCCCACTGGTGACGTGCTTCGCCGCTCAGATGATAGATAGAGCGTGGCGTCAACTCGGCTGTGGCGCGGTCAAATCCGTCGGCGCGGCGCCTCCGGAATCGCATCGTTGCCGGCGCGCCAAGCGAGATGCCGATGACGTGTTCGAACACCGGGCGATCGCGATGCCAGCCTATTCCGGCGCCCACGTCGTAACGGATGAGCAGCGCCTGAACCAGGTCCTGCGCATCCAGTCCGGAAAACTGCGCCGCCTTCGCGCGCAGCGGCAGCAACCACGCGGGGATCGGCGCGGCTGGCGCAAAGCGCGCCGTCTCGAAATCGTAGGTCCAGCCAAACGATGCGGTCAGGCGCTTGCCGTGCCAGCCGTGGAAACGGAACGGCGACAATCCAGCTGCGTCGATGGACGCGATGAGCACCTGTTCTTCGTCCGGGGTGACGATCGCTTCGGCCTGCTTCAGACCCGCAAGACGCGGCCGTTCGAACAAATCGGTTTTGCACTCGCAGTTCTCTTTGTGTTCCGGTCCTGATATGCTGTCGGGATGCGGCTTCGCAAGATGCAGCCCTATGACCACCACGGGAGACACCAATGACACGGCGTGCCGGCAGCGCCGATCTGCCGCTGCATGGCGGCCGTGTGCCCAAATGGCTGGGCGATCGCATGACCCGGCTGGGTGCGGTGATCACCGAGGCAATCATCCTGGAATACGGGCGCGACGAGTGGCTGCGCAGGCTGGCACATCCGTTCTGGTTTCAGTCATTCGGTGCGGTGATGGGGATGGACTGGCACTCCTCCGGCATCACCACCAGCGTCATCGGCGCGCTGAAGCGCGGCCTGACGCCGCTGTCCACTGAACTTGGTGTGCATGTCTGCGGCGGGCGGGGATCCCATTCACGCCAGACGCCGCATGAGTTAGTCGCCATCGGCGATCGCACCGGGTTCGACGGCGGGGCACTGGCTAGAACAAGCCGGCGGTCGCCAAGATCGACAGTGCGGCGGTACAGGATGGCTTCGATCTCTACCTGCACGGCTTCATCGTCACCGACGACGGACATTGGGTCGTGGTGCAGCAGGGCATGAACGGTGATCGCCGTCAGGCACGCCGCTATCATTGGCTCTCCGAAGGCCTGCGTAGCTTTGTCGAGGAGCCGCACGCCGCGATCGACGGCATCGAGCAGGGCGTGATCGTCAACCTGACCGATCGTCGCGCAGAGCCCTCGCGACGTCGGCAGCTCGATATCCTCGACGAACTCGGCCCGGACGGGATCGAGCAGCGGGTCACCCGCTTCGAGCAACGGCAGGAAGAACAATCGACGCCGCTGCTACCCCACCTTGTCATGCCTGCCCATCACGATGTCCGGCCTAAGGATATCGTCGCGCGTCGCCTGCATGGCACGCTACGAGCGGCGGCTGCATCCGGTCCGCGAGACTTTGCAGAGTTGCTGCTGGTGCCGGGCGTGGGCGCACGCACTGTGCGTGCGCTGGCGCAGGTTGCCGAGGTGGTACATGGCACGCCGTATCGCTTTAGTGATCCGGCGCGGTTCTCCGTCGCGCATGGCGGGAAGGACCGGCATCCCTTTCCGGTGCCGCTGAAAGTCTACGACCGCACGATCAATGTGCTGAAGTCCGCGGTGCGGCAGGCCAGGCTCGGGCACTCCGACGAGCTGGCGGCGATCCGCCGGCCGGACGAACAGTGTCGGCGGCTGGAGCAACTTGCCGGCGGACCTTCGGTCGAAGCGCTGTTCGCCGACGAACGCGCTCGCTCGCACGAATATGGTGGCTGGAGCGTGTTCGGTCAGGAACCGCCGGCCGCGGTCGCGCCTGCAGATCATCGTTGAGTGCGTAAGCATATGAGGCGAGGACGAGGGCATTGTTGGCGCTGGCTGATTGCCGCCCTCGTCGCGCAGGTCGGTGGAACAGCATCGGCGGCCGAGGTCTGCCGGTTTACCGGCAGCACGGATTACGCCGGTCACGTCGCCGTCACCACGACGGTGACCGCGACAGGTGGCGGCACGATCGTCGACGTCGCTGCAGCCTTCGATTCGAGCAGCATGTTCCTGTTCGGCGTGCATTATCTGCTGGAGGAGGTGAGCGTCTGGCGCGGCGGGCAGCTTGAGAATGTTGCCGTGAATAGCCGCTATCTGCTTGGTCATCGCATCGTGCGCCAGCAATGGGATGAGTTCCGGCGTGCCGCGGACGGCATGGAGGCAGAGCGCGTGCAAGCCAAGACCCTGGGAGATTTCCGTCGCAGGCATCCGGGATTTGTCCAGCACTGGGATCCGGCCACCTTCGGCCAGCCATGGGTGCGCGACTATCCCTCGGCGCCGCCGGAGCGTCGGATCGATCTCGATCTCCATGCCTCGCCGTTGCCGCCGGGGCTGCGCTCGCCATTGGCGCTGGCATTCTACTGGGTCAGGTGGCTGCCCCACACTGAGCAGGACGTTCCCGTGTTCCTGCCCGGCTTCAAGGGAGACCGTCTGATACAGGTGCCGGTTGCGCCGGAATCTGTCGCCACGGGCACTGCCTGGCGCGCAGAACTGCACTATTCATCCCTGAGCCAGCGCCAGCCTTCGACCGCCTTGGCCGTGGTCTCGCCCGACGGTCACCTGTTGCGGATCACCTTCGAGCTGCATACCGCATATGGATCGGGACGCGGCGATATCACCCAGCAGGGCTGCGACGGATCGCCCGTCCCGCCGCGTGGCAAGGCTCCATAGATGAAGCTGGCGCGCCGCAGTGTCACGGCTCTCTTGACGGTTTGGCTGTCGGCCATGGCGGTAACCGTAAGCCGTGCAGACTACGCCGTCGCCACCGCGAACACCGCGGCAACCGATGCTGGCATGCACATACTCGCAATGGGCGGTTCGGCAGCCGATGCCGCGGTTGCCATCCAGATGGTGCTGGGCGTGGTCGAACCGCAGTCCTCCGGTCTCGGAGGCGGTTCCATTGCACTCTACCGCGAAGCGCAGACGCGGCGGACAACGGCATTCGACGGTCTGGCGAAATCACCTGCCGCCTATGATCCGGATGCCGCACGGTTGGCTGGTTTGGCGCATACCGGGCCGGCGGTCGGCGTTCCCGGCACACTGCGAATGCTGGAAGTCATGCACCGTCGCTATGGCCGGCTTCCCTGGCGCGTGCTGTTCGAACCGGCGATTGCGCTTGCCGAGGATGGCTTCACTGTTCCGCCGTACCTGGCGCGCAGCCTGAGCGCCTCGGTTAGGGCTGGGATGAAGCCTCCGGACTGGCTCGCCGACAATACGGGAAAACCGGTAACACTGGGCGCGCTGGTGCATGATCCGGCGCTGGCGAATACGCTACGCGCGGTCGCCGCGCACGGCGCCGATGCGCTCTATTCGGGGCTTGCCGAACAGATGGTCGCGGCGTTACAGCCGGGTGGGCACATGATGGTGGAGGACCTGGCCGGCTATCAGGCCGTGCAACGCGAGCCGCTCTGCGTGGCGTTGCGGCACGCCACCTTGTGCTCCTTCCCACCACCCTCGTACGGCGGCGTCGCGGTGCTGGAGATCCTGGGTATCCTGGCTCGAACACCGGCGCTTGCGCCATCGTTTCTGGATCCGCGGTTTCTGCATCGCTTCATCGAAGCGGGCCGGATGGCGGAGGCCGACCGGATGGACGTGATCGGGGATCCGGACGCTGGCGCGGTGTCGGTCCGCGCACTGCTGATGCCAGCGCGTCTGATGGCGCGCGCGGAGCGGATCAAGGACGGTTCGGTGGTGGCCGATCAGCGGAGGGGTCGGTGCGATGCGGGCGATCGTCCGCCGGAACCTTCGACCAGCCAGGTCTCGGTGGTCGATCGATGGGGCGATGCCTTGGCGATGACCACCACCATCAACGTCAACTTTGGGTCCTGGCGGACCGTGAGCGGGTTCTTTCTGAATGACGCAATGACCAATTTTTCTCCCGCGTCACCTGGAAACTGCTCCGCGAACGCCCCGGCAGGCGGCAAACGACCGGAGACCGCCATGGCCCCGGTCATTGCGCTGCATGCGGACGGCTCGGTGCTGCTGGTCGGCGGTTCAGCCGGCGCAGGAGAGATTGTCGATTACGTCGCGCAGGCAGTGATTGAGCTGATCGGCGGCGAGGCGCCGGCTCGGGCGCTGGATGATGGTCACGTCTCGACCGCGCGGTCGTCGTATGCCGATAGCGCAGGCGAGGTTGAACTCGAACCGGGGCGAGCCATTGCGCAGCTCGCCGATGGCCTGGCCACGATGGGGCACCACGTACAGGATCGCGCCGCTGTCGAGCGGTACCGCTTTTATCGTTGCCCGACCAGGAGGCTGGCAAGGTGCGGCCGATCCCAGGCGCGACGGGTCATTCGCTGTGTCGCGGTAGGGCGCGCAGCTCCATAGCAATCGCCTGCACGACGTCGTCCCAGCGGCGCACGTATTGCTGACGGAATAATCGTGCGCTTGGATACCACGGGGTGTCGCTGCGATCGAGTAGCCAGCGCCAGTCAGGTGTGCGCGGCAGCATGATCCAGACAGGCCGGCCCATGGCACCGGCAAGATGCGCAACCGAGGTATCGACGGTAATCAGCAGATCGAGGTTGTCGAGGATGGCCATGGTATCGTCGTAGTCCTGGATCTCCGCACCGATGTTGATCAGCGGTGCGCGGCCATACCAGGCGCCGGCCTGCCCGGTCTTGGGCCCCTTCTGCAAGGCCAGCAGCGCGATGCCGGCCACATCGGCCAGCGGCCGAAAATCGGCGAGCAGTGCCGAGCGGTTGCGATCGTTGTTATGGCTGGGACGTCCGGCCCAGATCGCGCCAACCCGGCGGAAACTGCGCGGCACCAAGCCGTCGAGCCGCTCGGCCCAATGCGCGACCCGGGTCGGATCGGCGCGCAGATAGGGGATCGGCGCCGGTACGCTGTCGATGCGAGTGCCGGCCAGCCGAGGCAGACCGGACATAGGACAGAACGCGGCGTAGTCCGGTGCGTCCTCCCAGCGCAGGAACCGACGTGCGTCGGGGGCTATCTGGTGCAGCAGGTCGCGCACCTCGGCGGAGCAGGCGATCGCGATATTGGGACAGCGTTCGGCCGCCCAGGGGAGGTAACGCGCAAACTGGATCACGTCGCCGAAGCCCTGATCGGCGACCAGCAACAGCGTGCGGTCCGGCAAGGGCGTGCCGTCCCATTGCGGCCGGGTGGTCGGCGGCATCAGAGCGGCGGCGCCGGGTATGCGAAATCGCCATTCGTATTCGTCCCAGCCTTCCGCCCATTCGCCGCGCAGCAGCAGCGTTTCGGCGCGAATGAAGTGTGCGCCGGGCAAAGACGGGTCGATGCGCAGCGCGCGTTCCGCGCAGTCCAGCGCTGCCTGTAGTTCCAGCCGATGGTGGTGGATGACGGCCTGATTGTGCAGGCACAGCGGATCGGCGGGGATTCAGTGCGGTGGCACGCTGCGCCGCCTGGAGCGCCTCGTCCAGTCGGCCCAGCGCGCGATACACCTCGCAGATGTTGCGCAGGTAAAGCGGCGTGTCGATGCCGTGCCGAAGCGACGCTTCCATCAGCTCCAGCGATTTCGCGATGTCGCCCTGACGGAACGCGACGACGCCCGCGAGGTGCAGCGCGTCGCCCTGGTTCGGCGCTACGGCCAGAACATGGTCGAGCAAGCCGCTGCGCATCGGCCAGCCGACCGCCACGTTCGTACTCGTTGGCGATGCTCAGCACCTCGCCGATCGGCAGCGGCACGGTTCCGGCGCGCGCTGCCCGCGGCGGCGTCTGCATCAGTCGACCGTATAGCCCAATCGCTCGATCACCGGCTGAAGGATCGGCAAGTACCGGTTCCAGGTGGGCGCGATAATGGCGATAGCGATTGACCGAGCGGTCATAGAGTGGCTCCGCCACCTGCGCGTAGCTGGCGGTGCGCGCGTAGCGCCGGTTGTGGTGGAAGGTCAGGCAGGCCTGCTGAACTCTTCACCGACGAACGCGAGCATGGCGCGCACGCTGGCTTCCTGTTCGGTGACGATGTCCTCGTAGCTGGACGGGCAGGTAGCGCAACGTCATCTCCGCCCGATAATGCTGAACAAGGTCCATGACGCGGACGTAGTGCTGTGCCGCGGTCTGCAGGTCGTAGGCGCAGAAGAAGCCGTGAGTGAACTGGTTGGAGAGCGCCGAGACCATGATGTCGAGCGGATGGCGCAGCACGTGGATCGAGCGGCGCCTCTCGGGAACAGCAGGGCGATCAGGCCGAGATGCATCTCGTTCAGCGGCATCTTGTCGGTGAAGCGCGTCGCACCGTCGCGCAGCACACCCATCTGCTGCACCTTCTGCAGATAGTAGTCGCGCAGATTGTCGAGGCCTTCGCGCTGGTCGCCCATCCAGAGTTCCGCCAGTGCCTCCGGATAGCTCAGCGGACTGGCCAGCATGCGCGGCATGATGGTGCTGATCTCGTGCATCAGCGGCAGCTCATCGCCGGCGGCGACATGCGGATGCGCAGACAGGGTCTGCTCGACCAGCGTGGTGCCCGAGCGCGGAAAGCCCAGGATGAAGATCGGCTGCGGCACATCGGATCGCAGGTTGGCGCGCGGCAACAGTCGCAGGCGACCGGCGGTGAAAGAAGCCGCGCAGCCGTTCGATGAGTTGCGCCGGCGTCCTCCTCCAGATAGGCCAGGCCTGAGAGCTCGCGCACCAGCCGCTTGCCTTCGGTGAAGGCCGCCCAGGCATCGTCGTAGTCGGCCGAGCCGATCCAGCAATCGGCCTTTCTCCAGCAACTCGTTGGAGCCGAGCCGGCCGTTGCCGTTCGCCGATTCGTCGATCAGTGCCAGTGCCTGATCGTAATGCCGCATGCGGCCCAGCAGCACGGCGCGGGTGAGCCGCACGCCTTCATCCTTGGGGAACAGCGCATCGGCCCGATCGAGGATCGCAGCGGCGCCATCGAAGTTTCGATCGGCTTCCTCGAGCCGCGCGAACCCGAGCAGGGTCTGGAGAATATCCGGCGCGGCGGCAACCAATTCCTGGTACAGCGTGCGCGCTTCCTGCATGCGGCCCTGGTTTTTCAAGTTCCATGCCAAGTTGGCGAGCAGGATCGGGTCGCGATGGCCGGTCAGTTCCAGCACCCGGCGGTAATGATACTCCCCGACCTGCGGGCGGTTGGCCTCGGTCAGGATCATGCCCATCAGGTTATGCGCCTGTGGGTTCTCCGGCGCGATCCGGACGGCGTTGCGCGCATGGTACTCGGCGTCGGCCAGGCTGCCCTTGCCCAGCAGGATCAGCGCCAATTCGTTGGTGGCTGACAGATTGTTGGGATCGAGCGCGACGATGCGGCGGATCAGCGCTTCGGCGGCGTGCGCATTGCCCTGCGCCTTGCGGATTTCGTAGAGGATTGACAGCGCGCCGATGCGGTCGGGCGCGAGTTCCAGCACGTCGAGGCACAGACGCTCCGCGGTGGCCTGCGCGCCATGGCGATGCGCCTGCATGGCACGCTCTACCAGCGGCAGGAGATGGCGGATCGCTTCCGGCGGCGGAAGGGACCCGGGTTGCAGGTTGCAACACCGCACAGCGCGAAGGCCGCTGCCGCAGGGGCACAGGACGGAGGCTGGGGGGTTCATTAGTGTGTCGTGGTTGTTGCACGATCGGGAGTGGTGGAGCAAGTCGCGTGCTTCTCCGGGCGGCTTGCTCAGGGCGCCGAAGCACAGTGCGAAACATCACGACCGATGCATCACGCACTCGGCGCCGCAGGTCGTCAGGCTGCGCGTCGTAGGGCATAGGCGGCTCGGGCGGCGTCGATCCGAGCCGAATTGGCAATCACCCAGTCGGCAAGCGCCTGCACCGGATTCAAAAGATCACGGCCGAGGTCTGTCAGCGCATATTCCACCTGTGGCGGCGCAACAGGGGTGACAGTGCGGATAACGAAGCCATTTTCTTCCAAGTCGCGCAGCGTGGAAGCGAGCATCTTCTGACTGATCTCGCTTATCTCCCGCCTGAGCGCGTTGAACCGGCACGGCCCGCGTCCGAGGGTGCTTACCACCAGCAGCGTCCACTTGTCGCTGATGCGGGCAAGCATCCGGCTGATGTGCTCGCAGGCAGCGGTATCGTGACGCTCACCTGGTATCCTGGAAGTGCCTTCTTGCGGGCTCATGAAATCCTCCTAGGTGGTTACGAACGTAAACTAGCCTACAGGAGTATACTATGCGTTCAACGCCCCGGATCGCCGTCATCATTGGCTCAACCCGACCCGCTCGGTTTGCCGACAAGCCAGCGCAATGGATGTTGAAACAGGCGCAAGCGCGTGCAGATATCGAAGTGGAACTGATCGACCTGCGCGATCATCCGCTGCCGTTTTTTGATGAAGTTGCAACGAACATGTGGATGCCGAGCCAGAACCCCGAAGCCCAGCGCTGGCAGGAAACGGTTGGCCGCTTCGATGGATTCATTTTCGTGGTGGCGGAATATAACCACTCGATCCCCGGCGTGCTGAAAAACGCGCTGGATCAAGCCTACAAGGAATGGAACCGCAAGCCTTTCACCGCAATCGCCTACGGCGGCACCGGGGGTGCGCGCGCGCTCGAGCATCTGCGGGGAATCGCGGTTGAATTGCAGATGGTCTCGACCCATGCCGCTGTTCATATCGGCGGGGGAGATTTCATGACGATCAATCCGATGTTCGGCAACAAGCCCATCGAGGCGATCGAGGCAAACCTGGTGCCTTCGGCCAAGGTGGCCCTAGACGAGCTGGTTTGGTGGGCAAAGGCCACCATGGCGGGGCGAGGAGCCGAAGCCTGACGATCCCGCCGCCCCGGCCTGTCTCACGGTGCGGGAGAAATCCTCCGGTCCAGTCCACAAGGCTGACGGCAGGCTCGCCTTCGACGGCGAGCGATTGAATGATGCGTCCCTGGGATGTCAGGAAGTAGCCTGATATGCATAAGCGCGAGAGGATGCTCATCAGGGTCATAGTGAGCAGACTCGATTGCTTCTGCTAGCTTTCGATGGGACACTCAAGTGGATTCCCCGCTGCACCGAGCACGAAACGCGGTAGCTTGGCATGAGCTTCGTCGCCCGATCTGCTCGGCTTGTGGATGCCGCCGAGATTGCCGCGATCTACAACGAAGGTATCGCCGATCGGATTGCCACCTTCGAAACTGAGCCGCGTTCCGGCGACCAAGTCGCCGGCTGGTTCGATGGCCGTCACCCGATCATGGTAGTGGAGCGGGATGGGGCGGTGATCGCCTTCGCCTCAAGTTCATCCTACCGTGGCCGGGATTGCTATGCCGGCATTGCCGAATTCTCGGTCTATGTCGCGCGGCGGCAACGCGGCAACGGCGCGGGACGCATTGCCATGGTCGCGCTGATAGACGCGGCGACGTCGGCCGGCTTTTGGAAACTGATCTCGCGTATTTTTCCGGAGAACGTGGCGAGCCTCGCCTTGATGGCACGAATGGGCTTCCGTGTGGTTGGCACTTATCAGCGGCATGGCAAGCTGGATGGACAATGGCGCGATGGCGTCGTTGTCGAGCGGCTTCTCGGCACTGCTTCCGAGTTCTAGATGGACCGCGTACGGCGTGGGAAAGTCGAGTAACGCCGGCATCATGACACGTCCGCAAAGTATCGGTCAGGCCATGCGAAAGCTATAAACGCCGAAAGCGGACTTCACGTCGATGGGGATTTCGTCGTAACGATATCGCGTATGATGCCTTCCTCCCAACGGCAATCGCTTGATGTCGCAATCTCGTGGGTCGATCGCGCCATAACCGGCTGCTCGGCTGAGCGAGTGCCATTGGCTTCCGCTTACTCACGGATATTGGCGGACGTTGTGCACGCCGCGCAGCCCATTCCGCCGATTGACCAGGCAGCGCTTGATGGGTTCGCGGTTGCGGCCAGCGACACGATCGGAGCAAATCCCTACAATCCGCTGCTTTTACCCCTGCGGACAGTCTCCGCCGGGGATGCAATTCCGCCTGCCACCGATGCGGTGATCCCGCTCGACCTCGGGCAACCGCAGCCCGCAGGTGTTGTGGAGTGTGTTGTGGCGTTGGCACCCGGCGAGAATGTTGAAGCGCAGGGGGCCGTTGCGGCTCTGGGCACGACGCTAGTGTCACCGGGTACGCTGCTGTCCGCGGCACATATCGGCTTGTTGAACAGCGTCGGGTTGGCGAGTGCGATGGTCGTCCGCCGGCCACTTGTGCGAGTCATTGTGACCCCGGCGAGCGCGGCGGCCGACAGCAACGGCCCGATGTGCTCGGCGCTCGTTCGACGGGACGGTGGGGTGGTCGTCGATGTGCTCGCAGAAAGAAGCCGCCCGGGAATCCGGAGCGCCCTGGAAACCGAGGGTGCTGACATCGCGCTGGTTGTCGGCGGGAGCGGACCGGGAACCAACGACCATGCGGCGGCGGCGCTTGCCGAAGTCGGCAACCTGGCAATTCACGGCATCGCGTTCATGCCAGGCGAGACGACCGGTCTCGGCTATATCCGCGGCGGGATGCCGGTATTCCTGTTGCCGGGTTCTCCGGCCGCCTGCTTTTTCGCCTACGAGATGCTGGCCGGTCGCGCCGTTCGATGTCTCGGCAACCGCGATCGCACATTGCCGTATCGAACACGCATGATGCGCACCGCCCGCAAAATCGTCTCGGCGATCGGGATGACCGAGATCTGCCCGGTGCGGCGTGCCACCCCGGATACCGTGGAGCCGTTGCCGTCATTCGGCGAAATCGGCCTGATGGCGGTGGTAAGCGCCGATGGCTTCGTGGTCGTGCCGGAGCAAAGCGAGGGGTATCCGCAAGGTGCGCCGGTGACCGTCTACCTATATGAGGGAAGCTATATCGGCGGATAGCGGGCAATGGACGACATTCCGACCACGCTGCGTAGGCTTGCGAGCCAGGAACAATTCCTGGAAGTGGTCGACCGCGACGAGGCGACGGCACGATTTCACCGGCATCTCAGAATGCGACCGCTCGGGGCCGAGACGGTGCCGCTGTCGCAGGCGCTCGGGCGGGTTCTGGCGCATCCCGTGGTCGCCGATGTCGATGTTCCCGGCTTCGATCGCGCCAGTGTCGACGGGTTCGCAGTGCGCGCCGACGATACCGCCGGAGCCAGCGAGCGGCGACCGAAACGGTTGGTCTTGAACGCCGAGATCCTGACCCCTGGCACGGTGCCGGAGATCTCCGTCCGGCCAGGCACCGCGACCTTGATCGCCACTGGAGGCATGTTGCCGCGCGGCGCCGATGCCGTCGTCATGGTCGAGCACACCGAGACGCAAGACGAAGGCGGTGCCACATTCATCGACGTGCGGCGAGCCGTGGCGTCCGGCCAGTTCATCGCCTTTGCCGGCAGTGATCTCGCGCGTGGCGAAACCGTCTTGCGCGCTGGCCAAGTGCTGACATCGCGCGAGATCGGCATGCTGGCGGCGGTCGGAACTGCAGCCGTCGAGGTTTGGCGCCGGCCTCGTGTCGCGATCATCTCTACCGGTGACGAGATTGTCGCGCCGGGAACGCCGATACGTCCCGGCGCGGTCTACGATTCGAATGCAGCGATCATCGCTGCTGCGGTCGAGGAGGCTGGCGGCATTCCGAAAGCACTCGGCATCGGGCCGGATGACGAGAGCGTACTCTCAAGACTGGTCAACGAAGGTTTGGCCGCGGCAGACATGGTCGTCATGTCTGGCGGAACCTCGAAGGGTGCCGGCGATCTCTGCTACCGCGTCGTCGCGCGGTTTACCGATCCTGGCATCGTCGTGCACGGCGTCGCGCTGAAGCCCGGCAAGCCGCTTTGCCTCGCAGTCACCGGCGGCAAGCCGATTGTGATCCTGCCGGGATTTCCAACCTCCGCGATCTTCACATTCCACGAATTTGTCGCGCCAGTAATCCGCGCATTCGCCGGCAGGCCGGTTGACCGAGCCGAGCGATTGCCGGCAGTGCTGCCGCTGCGCGTCGCCTCCGAGCGCGGCCGCACCGAATACCTTTTGGTATCGCTGGTGCGCGGCGCCGACCATGCTTCGCTGACGGCCTATCCTGCCGGCAAGGGATCCGGGGCGGTCACCGCTTTCAGCCAGGCCGATGGGTTCATCGCGATCGGTCAGCATGTCGAGAGCGTCGCATCGGGCACGCCGGTCGAGGTGCAACTGATCGGCGAGGCCCATCTCGCGGATCTGGTGATAATCGGCAGCCATTGCGTCGGCCTTGATGTGCTGATCGGCCAGTTGCAGGCCGATGGGATTTCGGTCAAGGCGCTCAACGTCGGCAGCACTGGCGGCCTCGCCGCTGCCAAGCGCGGCGAGTGCGACATTGCGCCGATACACCTGCTCGACCCGCAAAGCGGCGAATACAACCGGCCGTTCCTCAGTCCTGAACTGGAACTGGCGCCCGGATATCGCCGGCTGCAGGGCATCGTTTTCCGCAAGGGCGACACGCGCTTCGAGGGACGCTCATTGGACGAGGCAATCGCTACCGCGCTGGCAACGCCTGATTGCCTAATGGTCAACCGCAATGCCGGCAGCGGCACTCGCATTTTGACCGACCGCCTGCTGAACGGCGCGCGGCCGCCTGGCTACTGGTCGCAGCCGAAATCGCACAACGCCGTCGCCGTCGCCGTCGCCCAGAACCGTGCGGATTGGGGCATCGCGATCGAAACCGTCGCACGGCAGTATGGTCTCGGTTTCATCCCGGCGCAGGACGAGCATTACGACTTCGCCATTCCCAAAGCGCGATGGGACAGCCCTGAGGTGCAGCGCTTCCGGGAGGTGATCGCAGACGCGGCGGTGCGGGAAACACTTGCGGTGCTCGGATTCCGGGTTTGAGCCGGAAAGCCGATCGGCCGGCATGATCGATAAGCTCAATTACCTGATCGCGCTTGCCCGCGATCAGCATTCGGCGGGCGGCCGATCGCGCGCCGACCAGCACTGAGCTACTGTCCCGATATGAAGGAAATTGCCGACCTCGTCATCGATCACTACGAGCGCCACGCCCTCGATTGGGATGCCGACCGCAACCGCTACGTTGATCCGTGGAACGATAAGCCGTGGCACGACCGCTTTGTTGCCGCCCTATCACCTGAAGCGACCGTCCTCGATTTAGGATGCGGATCAGGTTCTCCGGTCGCAGAATACATTGCGAAATGCGGAGTTCACGTCACCGGCGTCAACTCTTCGCCGACGCTTATTTCGTTGTGCCGCCAGCGACTCCCCGATCATGAATGGCTGGTCGGGGACATGCGGTTATTCCACCTTCCCCGACATTCGACGGTCTGCTCGCTTGGGATAGCTTTTTTCACCTCCGGCCAGATGACCAACGCCGGATGTTCAATGTGTTTGCTCGACATGCCGCACCATCGGCCGCGCTGATGTTCAATAGCGGGCCAGCCCACGGCGAAAGCGTCGGGACATATCGGGGTGACCCTCTCTATCACGCCAGCCTGAGCCCTGAGGAATACACAGCGTTGTTCGGCAGCATTGGCTTTGAAGTTATCGCTCATGCCGTCGAGGACTGGCAGACCGGAGGCGGCCGCACTGTTTGGCTCACCCGAGCCGGCGCAGTACTGCACCGGATTGGCTAGCGGGCAGTGATGCAAGCCCAAATCAGCCTATTCTAGCTCCAGAGACGTCCCCGTCTGCTTTCCAGACAAACAGCATGATCACGGCTACGAAGCACATGATCTTTGAAATGACGTTCAGCGCGAGCGGCAGCGGTTCCGCGGGAAAAGCGAACCCGAATACAGCCCAGACGGCGAATACCGCAAACATTCCCGCCACCGCGTAGCAGGCGTATGCGGTCACCCGCATCGAAGGCAGCAACGTCAGCAGTGATACCGTTGAGAACTCGACCAGGAATAACGGCAGGAAGAAGAGCTGCCGATACAGCATTGGATGAGGCGGGATCGGCGGATTGGTCCGTGCCATGACGATCAGATCGAAGGGAAACTCGAAGATCATCGGCGCAGCGGCAGTCCCGATGACGGCGCTGGCCAAAGCGATCTTCCAACGCCAACGCCGCATGAGGTAGAGAATTATAAAGAATGTCGCCACCGCATCCACGAACGTACCGACGCGCACGTGGCGCCCAGCGAAGCTCGGATAGGCCTGCTTGAGTTGCAATCCGTAGACGGCTGTGGCGACGAAGACGGTATAGATTGCCAGCAGCCAGATCGCGATCATGAATCCGGCGGCAACGCCTCCTGGCCGCGTGACCCTAAGCGGGACGCGCAGCCGTTTGCCGGCGTAAGCAAATCCGCTGGCCACCACGAGCAGCACGATGAGCAGGAGGATCGCTTCGCCTCCGCCATAGGAATTCCAGTAGACGGGCGAGTACGGCGGCGGCGCGGCTTGTTGGGCCTGTGCAAGCCGCAGAAGCTCAGTTCCGTGCGCTATCCCTTCATAAGTCTCTGGTCCCATCGATATGGATACCCCTGGCCTCTCGACAGAGATATGCAACACTCGGTTCGTAACCCTAGTGTTGCTCCGAGGCGGGGCGCTTCGCGTCTTAGCACCCGATGGGCCTTCAACCTGACGCGACCCTGCCTCGCGCGCACCGCCTGCGCGCGTGCATGCCTGCTGGACGGTGTTCCCCGCGAAAACAATTTACCTCGGCCGCATCCGAGGTGGTTTGAGCTGCGGGTCAGATCATCAGTTCGATCAGAAACGGCCCATTGCGGCTGTTGGCCTGCACGAACAGGTCGGCAAAGCGTTCGCAGGTGTCGGCGCGCGCGGCCTCTACCCCCATGCCGTTGGCAAGTTTGGTCCAGTCGAGGTCGGGATTGCCAAGGTCGAGCATGTCCAGCGCGGTGCGTCCGGGATTGGCGCCGACATTGGCCAGTTCGCCCAACAGGATCTGATACTTGCGGTTGGACAGCAGCACGGTCGTCACGTCGAGGCGTTCGCGCGCCTGGGTCCATAGCGCCTGCAGCGTGTACATGGCCGAGCCGTCGGCCTGCAATGCGATGATCCGTCGCCCCGGCGCGCCGATTGCGGCGCCGGTGGCAAGCGGCGGGCCGCAGCCGATCGCGCCGCCGGTAGAGTTCAGCCAGTCATGCGGCGGTGCTGCGTAGGTGAACGGGAAGAAGCCGCGGCCGAAAGTGACCGCCTCGTCGGTGATGACGGCTTGCTCCGGCATCAATGCCGACAGCGTGGCGGCGACCAAATCCGGCGTCAGCGTGCCAAGCTGTGGCTCGGGCCGCGGTCCCGGGTCGGGGATGGCGACGCGCGGTGCCGAAAGCTCGTCGGCCAGGCGAGCCAGCGCGTGGGCGGCGTCCTGGTCGGTGCGGGCGAGCACGTGGATGTCGGCGTCCGTCGGGATCGGGGTGGTCGGCTTGCCCGGGTAGGCGAAGAACGTCACCGGCTTGCGCAGCCCACACAGGATGACATGCCGCATCCCAGCAAGCGCCTTCACCCCGACGTCGACCACATAGGGGATGCGGTCCACCGGCACCCGTCCTCGGCCGCGCGAGATGCGCGCATTGGCACCCTGTGCGATCAACCGCGCGCCGGTGGCCGCGGCGATGCGATGCGCGTTCTCCAGTGCCTGAGCGTGCACTGCCTCGCCGCCCAGAACGATCAGGGTGGGCTGGCCTCGGCGCAGGATGTCGGCCGCATTGCGGATCTGGGCCGGGTCGGACTGTGGCTTTGGCGGGATCGGCAGCGGCTCGGCGATGATGCCGCCTTCGTCCCAGGAAGTGTCGGACGGCAGGATCAGCGTCGCGATCTGTCCCGGATGCGTGCGCGCCGCCTGCACCGCGACAGCGGCATCGGCGCCCACGGTGGCGGATGAGGAGGCGGTGCGCACCCAGGCGGAGGCGCCGCGCGCCCAGCCTTCGGTGTCGGCGGTAAGCGGCGCATCGTTCGGGCGATGATAGGTCGCCTGGTCGCCGACGATGTTGACGATCGGGCTCTGGGCGCGGCGGGCGTTGTGCAGATTGGCAAGCCCGTTGGCGAGGCCCGGACCGCAATGCAACAGCGTTGCCGCCGGCTTGCCGGACATGCGCGCGTAGCCGTCGGCCGCGCCGGTGACCACGCCCTCGAACAGGCCCAGCACACATCGCATGCCGGGAACACGGTCGAGGGCCGCGACGAAGTGCATCTCTGATGTGCCGGGATTCGAGAAGCAAGTATCGACGCCGCTTTTCAGTAAAGTGTGGACAAGGCTTTCGGCGCCATTCATGGGAAGGTCCTTCCGGTGAGGGCCGGAACTTGCGCGAGGAGAGCGCGACTGGCAACCGTGCCCGGGCACCTGTACACGCCTAACCGATGCTTTCGTACACCACCATCGGATAGTCAGACTGCGTGAAGCTGTCGCACTCGGTCATGCCGATACCGCCGAGTACCATACGAGAGGCGAAGTTGTGTTCGCGCGCCACCGCGATGATGCGGCGCAGGCCGGCCTGCTGATGGCCGAAGCGCAGCGCGGCGCCCGCCGCCTCGCGCGCCAGGCCGCGGCCCTGTGCTTGCTGGCACAATGCGAACCTCAGCGCGATGCCGCGACCATCCGGCCGCCGCTCCAGGCCGGTGATGCCAAGGAACCGGCCGTCCTGACGGATCGCCCAGGTGCCGAAACCGTCGGCGCCCCACTCCACGACATCGTCCGCCAGTTCCGCGGCGGTCTGCCATGGCGAGCGCACGCCGCCCAGCATGATGGCGAATACCTGTGGATCGGCCTTGAGGGCGCAAAGCTCCGGGAGGTCGGCGCCGCTGACCGGTGTCAGCACAAGCCGCGCCGTGCGCAGAACCCATAGCGGATTCATGGCGCGCCAGTGGCGCCCGGCGGGGACGCGCCTTCAGTCGCGATAGCTGGGATCGATGCCGTCGAGCAGGCGAAGATAGGCGGGCCATTCAGCCGAT
Organism: uncultured Alphaproteobacteria bacterium; assembly: GCA_963758595.1. Taxonomy (GTDB): domain Bacteria; phylum Pseudomonadota; class Alphaproteobacteria; order Acetobacterales; family Acetobacteraceae; genus JAMXLO01. The sequence goes on along the minus strand of CAVWWB010000008.1, from coordinate 150,429 downwards.
GCCCGCCCCCTGTCGTGAAGTTCATATTGCGCCGCGACGTGTTCGCAGATTTCCGGCGCGATCTCCAGCACCTTGTCGCCACTTGATTGCATCATCAGCTGGAGGCGCGCGGCGCGCACAAACTCCTTCATCAGGCTGAATGCCTCGCGCGCGGTGGCGCCGACCGTCGTGATGCCATGATGGCGCATCACCAGTGCACGATTCCTGCCGAGGGCGGCGATGATGCGTTCGCGCTCGTCGAAACTGTCGGTGAGGCCCTCGTAGTCGTGGTAGCCGACGCGGCCGTAGAACCGCATCGCACTTTGCGAAACCGGACGCAGACCGTGCTGCAGGGCCGAGATCGCCACGCCTTCATCCGGATGGACATGCACCGAGCAGTTCACGTCGGGGCGGCCGCGCAGCACGCCGCTATGCAGCGTGAAGCCGGGGCGGTTGACACCGGCGCTTTCGTCCAGATCGTCGTCGAGGCTGACCTCGACGAGGTTGGAGGCGGTGACCTCGGTGTAGAGCAGCTCGTGGCGCTTGATCAGGAAATGACGCGGGTTGCCGGGGCAACGCATCGCGGCGTGGTTGAAGATCACGTCGCCCCATCCGTGATGGGCGAGCAGGCGATACACCGCCGCGAGATCGACGCGCGCCTGCCGTTCAGTATCTACAGGCGAACCATCAGGCCCAGTACTGATGTCCATCGAGCAGTCCCTCCCTCGCACCTTCGCGCGGGATATACGCCAAAGGACTAAGCTGCAATGGACCCAGTCGCCGGCGCGGCCGTGGTTCTGGGTCGAGCGAACTCGGCGCAGTTGAGCTAAGGCGTCGCCCGCGCTGGCGCTGGCGTACCCAGCATGGCATCGAGCTCATGCATCCTCTGAGCCGCCTGGCGATCGCCCAGCGTGGCTGCCCGGTCGTACCAACTGGCGGCCAGAACAAGGTCGGGCCGGATGCCGATAACGCCAAGCTTGCCGATGTAATCAGGGTCGTAGGTTTTGGCCAGGTCGGTTGCCGCCGCAGCACTCCCCAAATTTGCGGCCTGCTCGTAGAGCTTGCGAGCGGCCGAGATGTCCTTGACCGCCAGCATCGCATCGCCGCGGCTGGCCAATGTCGAAGCCATCTGCTCCTTGGCTGGTGATTGTTGCGGTGGCGGTGGAGCTGAAGTGGGCGCGGCATCGCCGGCCGGCAGCTTGACGGACCTTGCGGCTGGCTCGACCGGCGACGGGGGGGCAGCGCTTGGCAGGGGCGACGCAGCTGCTACCGGCAGCCTGACCGGCGCTGCCGCTGGCTCGAGAGGAGGCGGCGCGACACTCGGCGACGCCGCTGCGGCGGCAGCGGCTGCCGGCGCGGCAAAGGTGGGCCCGGCGTTGCCGACCGGCGGCTTGATCGGCGGTGCCGCTGGCTCGACGGGCGGTGCGGGGGCTGCGCTGGGCGCCGCCGATGCGACGTCGGCTGCCGGCGCAGTCTGCTCCTGCCCGGCCTGCCCGTCGGACGCGGGCAGGCGCGCCGCATCACGTTGCAGCAGTTCGTGCGCCATGTCAGCGAAAGCCTGAAGATCGAACGCCACCATTTCGCGTCCTGCCGAGCGTTCGGCCGCGGCACGGGTTTGGGACTGCGTGATGAAATCTCGCAGTGCGCGCATGAAGGCTGGTGTGGGCTCCTGGGCTTTCTTGCGTACCTCCTCCCAGGTGGCGAGTGCATTGTCATCCAGCGGCGCAACAGTGCGACCGGAGACGATCTGCTGTACCACCTTGAGCAGCAGAGGCTGTGTGTCCTGATCGGTTGCGTTGCGCTGTGCCGCTGGCGGAGTGTTGTCGGCCGGTGCGGCGGCAGCCGAACCCGCGACGACAAGACAAGCGCACAGCGCCAGTGCGACAGAGCATGGCGCGATCCCGGGCGCGGTCATCGATGCGCCGCCTGTCGTTGCTTATCCCAGGTAAGGAACTGCTCGAACAACTGCTCTTTGGCGGCATCCGATAGATTGCCACCGGCGTTTGCGTCCGACAGGAAAGCGGCGAACCGCGCCTGCGTCGTGCCCTGCGCGACTTTGGCGGCGGCGTGCTGCGATAGCCAGTCCTGTGCCGCCTGGAACCGTGTCCAGCCAGGAACTTCGGCCGTCAGGTTCACCTCGCGCCACTTCGGATGACGCGGCGGCTGCAAGAACTGATCGAAGTGGCCGAAGAACGCATCAACGAACCGCGCCACCTTGGCGTAACGCTCGCTGCGCGGCGACCAGGCAAACACGGCCATGACGTCACCAACCGCAAGCGTCGGGATGGTCGCATCGACCGGCACCAGCGCGGGATAAGTGGTATGGGTGATCTGATCCGGCAGATAGGTCTGCGCCAGCGTCTGGTTCAGCTCGATCGGCAGAAAATGCAGTCCCGTCGTGTTATCGACGCGCGATAACAACGGCATCGGCGCGCCCGCCACCTGGATGATCGCGGCGATGTCGCCGCGCTTCAGTTCTTCCAGACCGTTCACCTGCTTCTCGTGCTCGACCTTGGCCTTGATGCCGAATGCATCTAGCAGGATCTGGGCGGTCATGGCGGAGCCGCTGCCGGCCACGTCGACATTCACGCGCTGGCCGTTCAGTGCGTCGAGGCTTTGGATGTCCTTGCGGGCAAGGACATGCACCTCCTCATCGTAGAGTTTCGCAATGTAGCGAATGTTCTGCGTCAGTGTGGGGAAGAGATTATGCTGCTTCGCGTAGGTCAGCGCATCGGACTGAACGAAGCCGATATCGATGCCCTTGAGATACAGAATATCGCTCAGGTTCTGCAATGAGCCCTTTGCCGATCACCGGCAGCACACGAAGTGTTCCGTCATCGAGTATTGTCAGATCGGCCGCAGTTTGTGCGTAAGTTCCCCCTTCCATTCCGGTTATGACGCCGACCGTGCCCTGATTGGCATGCAACAACTTCGCCCGGAGATGGCTGCTGCTGTTTTTGCCGCGGCTGCTGGGCCGCCGCGCCACCCACAATGGCCACACACAAGCAAACCGCAAGTATCGCGTACCGCACCGTACCCGTCCCCCTCGATGTCCGATTATGCATCCGTAGTACGAGGGCCGCCAAGGTTCGTTGATGCTAGCTTTCTATTTGAGCGGCGTCCTGCAGCGGGTCGCCGTTTGCATCATACCGCCGTGAGCGGCGGCCTTCGCTACAGGGAATTGTCAGTCAAATCACGTTTTCGCGCCGAAAGGCCGCCACCTGCTCCGCGCTGTAGCCGGCCTCCCGCAACACTTCGTCGGTATCCGCGCCAAGAGGCGGCGGCGCGTGATCCAGACTGCCGCCGCCGTGCGCCATGTGAAAGCCTGAGCCCATCAGCCGCAGCGGGCCATACTCGGTTGCGACGCTCTTGCATCGCGCCGCGGGCAACGATCTGCGGATGATCGATCACCTCTTCGATGCGCCAAATGCTGGCGCATGGAGCGCCGGCCGCGTTCAGGCGCGCTTCCCACGTCTTGGCATCGGCACCTGCCAGCGCGTCCTCGATGATCGCGCGCAGCGCCGCCTCGTGCTCCTTGCGCTGGAACCAATCGCTGAAGCGCGGATCATCCAGCACATCGGCGCGTCCGAGGGCAGTCATCAGTGCGTCGTATTGGCGGTCGTTGTTCACTGCCAGCAGCAGCCAGCTTTCCTTCGCGCGAAACAGATTGGCGGTGACCTTGCGGCTGATCGCCTGATTGCCGAACTGCTCCTGCCGGTGACCTGCAACGGTAAAATCAGCAACCTGGGTGGACAGAAAGGCAAGGCTCGCCTCCAGCATCGAAACGTCGATGAATTGCCCCTGCCCCGTGAGGGTCCGCTGGTATAGCGCAGAGGAAACCGCAAATGCAGCGGTCATCCCCGACAGCACGTCGCAAACCGCGAAGCCGGCGCGTGTCGGCCCCATTTCCTTGTGGCCGGTCAGCGACATGATGCCCGACAGCGCCTGTATCTTGCCGTCGTAGCCCGCCTCGTTCCGGTACGGGCCGGTCGCGCCGAACCCGGATATCGTGCAGTAGATCAGTTTCGGATCGACCTCGCGCAGCGCCTGATAGCCGATCCCCAGCCGGTCCATCACACCCGGTCGGAAGTTCTCCATCACCACGTCGGCCCGCGTCACCAGCCGGTTGACGATTTCGATCGCGGCCGGCTTCTGCAGATCCAGCGTCAGGCTACGCTTGTTGCCGTTGATCGCCAGCCAGGATGGCGCCATGCCTCTCTCGGCCCACTCGCGCGACAGCGGCGTGCGGCGCATATCCTCGCCCTCGCGCCGCTCCACCTTGATGACGTCCGCACCGAGTAGCGCAAGCTGGTAGCTGCCGTATGGACCCGCCAGCACCTGGGTGAAGTCGAGCACCCGGACGTTGCCAAATGGGCGGGTCCCCGGTGTCACGCGGCCTTCTCCACGCGCAGCGTGCGCGCGACCGCCTTCTGCTCGTCGAATTCGCGCCGCCGCCGTGCGAGTTCTTCCGGCGATATGCGCTCCAGGTTCAGGTAGTCGAGTTTCCAGCCCGCATCGTCGCTCCAGCGCAGCGGTGACTGCATCGTGGTGCGGGGGCCGGCAGCGGCTTCCAGCACCTGTAGCGTCAACTCCAGCGTCCCATCCTGGGAGGGCACGTCGTGCGGCCTGCCCGCGCTATTGCCCAGCGGGAAATCGCTGAACAGGAAGCGCGGCACGGCGGCGTGCTCGACGATGTCCTTGGCGCAGCCCATCACCACGGTCGCCACGCCGTTCGCCTCCAGATGACGCGCGACCAGGCTGCAGGTCTGGTGGCAGACCGGGCAGTTCGGCACCAGGATCGCTGCATCCGCGCCGTCCTCGCGGCAACGGCGCAGGATCTCCGGCGCGTCGGTCTCCATCGTTACCCGATGGCTGCGGTTTGTCGGCGCGCCGTGAAAGTGCTGGGTCACCGCGCCAACGCGACCCGCGGCTACCGCGCGCAGCAGAGCCGGCAACGGAAACCAGGTGCCGCTGTCCTCCGCCGAAGTGTGGACGCGGTCATAGCCGATATGGGAAATGCGCAGGTCGTGCGTCCTGCGAGGTGTCGCCGGAGTACACCTCGTAGAACTTGGCGCCGCCATTGTATGGCGCACCCGGGCCCTGATCCCCCTTCTCCGGCCGATACGGCGCGGCGGTGGTGACTATGGTCACGCGCGATTGGGCGAGCGGCTTGCGCAGCGGGGTGAATGCGCGCCTCGACATAATGTGCCCACCGATACGGCGTGGTGTAGCCGATCGCCGCGTAGTAATCCCGGGTTCGCTGCATGTAGGGGATCGGCGAGTCGTGGTCGGGGGCGAAACCCAGCAGGGCATCGAGGTCGCGGTCCATATGGGCTCTCCGTACGTCTGGTTCAGCCTATGGGAGGCAACCGCGCCCAGCAATTCGCGCCGCACACTCGGTCGCCGGTCGGCCTGCCGGCAGCAGCGTGCCGGTACCCGGGCCCGTTGCTTCGTCCTCGAGGACGCTGCGCATCGGTAGCAACAACGCCAAACGTGTGACGCAAACAACTGGCTTTGGCTACCCGGCCGGTGCAGTAATCCCGCGTGGGCCTTGTTCCATCCCCTACGGTGCTGAGCGTCGACGAAATGGGCCGTATCGCACCGCCGATCTCCACTTCTGTGGGCCGCGGCGGCGCCAACGCCCCGGGTGACGTGTTCGTCATCCAGTCGCTCCTGAACGATCGCCTGCCAAAGCCGCATGCGGGCTGCCGGTAACCGGCGAGGCCGATGTCGGCACGACCCTTGCCATCGAGACGTATCAGGCAGCCATCCTGGGAATGACGCCGCCATTAGGCCGCATCGATCCAGGCAGTGCGACCTATTACGCACTCGCCGCCCGGCCGTTGGTAGAAGGCGCGCCGCCCGTCGCCGACTGGGCATTTCGGCGAGGTGCCGGCGGCGTGTCGCCGACGCGGCAATCGCCTCTCGACTGAAATGGACCGTGCCCGCGTCTGTAACCGTAGCGCAATGGGCGGTGGAGAGTGCCTGGGGCGCGTCGATGCCGCCCGGCAGCAACAACCCGTTCGGCATCAAGGCGGTCGGTGACCAACCTGGCAGTAGAAAGCCCGACGCGGGAGGTGATCGATGGCGAGAGTATCACTGTGACCGCCCGCTTCCGCCTGTTCACCTCGCTGGCGCAGGCCTTCGACGAGCACGGCCGCCTGCTGGCGACCGTGCCTGTTTACAAGGAGGCGATGAAACAGGCGGCCAACCCCGAGGCGTTCGCCGATGCACTGACCGGCGTCTACGCCACCGATCCCAACTATGGCTACACGCTGAAATGGGTGATGGAAAACTACGGCCTTACCCGCTACGACCGGTGACCATGGCAGGAGAAACGGCCAGTATCCGATCGCAGAGCAGCCTCGCTCGCACGCGACGTACGATCCGTCGCGTGAATCGGATGCTAAAACCAAAGAGCAAGGTGTCGACTTCCAATGAAAGTCGACACCTGTGAGCGATAACCCGTTCTCCGAGCCCGAAGACGATCGCACTGTGATCAGACCGGTGCCGGGCGGTCGCGGTCCCACGGCGGCCGCCCAGCAAGCGCCGAAACCGCCCCGCTGCCCGCATTCAACCCCGCGGCGCCGGCCATCACTGTCTCGCCGCTTGCCGCCGCCGCCTCGCCGTTGCTGCAACTGCTGCCCAGGCTGCGAACGATGGCGCGCGCGCCGGATCTCCAGGCACTGCGCACGCGGGTGGAGCAGGATCTGCGGGCGTTCGAGCGCCGGGCGCGCGAGGCCGGCGTTGCGACGGAGCTGCTGCGACCGGCGCATTACGCACTCTGCGCCAGCATCGACGACGTCGTGCTGAACACACCTTGGGGTGCGGCAGTGACTGGGTCAGCCAGACGCTGGTGGCCGCGCTGCATCCGGGGGCGCGCGGCACCGATCAGTTCTTCGATCAGCTCCACCAGATGCTGAAGGCGCCGCAGCGCTCTGCCATGTGCTGGAGCTGATGTTCCTTTGCCTCTCGCTCGGGTTCATGGGGCGCTATCGCCAGGGGCGAGGGTCGGTGGAGCTCGACCAGCTCCGCGACCAGGTGCATGCGGCGATCGCCACGCAGCGCCCGACAAAGGCACAGGAATTGTCGCGGCATTGGCGGGGTGTGGCGGCGCCGTATCTGCCGGGTCGTCGGGTAACTCCCCGTCTGGGTCGCGTTCGCCGGCGCGGTTGCCGTCTCCGCCGGATTGCTGTTATGGACCTCCTTCAGCCTCAATGCCGCTTCCGACATCCTGCTGGCAAGAGCGTTGGCGACGCCACCGGTCCGCATGCCGGCTGTTCACCCGGACCGCAGCTGGTGGAGCCGTTGCCGCCGGCACCGGCAGCGCCAGCACCGACCGCGCTCGATCAATTGCGCAGCATGCTTCAGTCCGACATCGACCAGCAGACCCTTGGGGTCCTTGGCACGCCGACGAGTGTGACGATCCGGATCCCGGATCGCCTGGTGTTTGCCCGGGCAACGCCGAGGTGCCGAAGTCGTCACTGCCACTGCTCGAGCGTGTCGCGGCAGCCTTGCGCGACGAGCCGGGCGCGGTGAGCGTGATCGACTATAGCGACAACCAGCCGGTTCACACGGTGCGGTTTCCCTCCAGTTTTCAGCTTTCGGACGCACGTGCCAAAGCCGTGCGAACAGTCGTCGCCGGCAACCTGCCGGATCCGTCTCGTGTCACGGCGGAGGGCCGTGCCGCCGCCGACCCGGTAGCGCCGAACAGCACGGCCGAAGGCCGTGAACGCAACCGGCGTATTGAAATCGTCCTGCAGAGCCAGCAATGACCATCCAGATCCCATGCTGGGCGGTCAGCTTGCTCGGCACTGCCGCTGCTCGCGTTGGTGGTCTGGTTCTGTGGCGCCGCTGCTGCCTGGCTTTGAGCCGCTGCTGGCACGGCTGGCCATCGTCGTGGCACTGCTGTCTGGCATGGGCGGGCGGCAACCTGCTGCTTGATACCCTGCAGCGCCGGCGCGATGCGGCGCTGACCGGCGGGATCGCCGCGCCATCGGTCCAGGAGACCGAGGAAGTCCAGGCGTTGCGCGCACGCCTGGCCACCGCGCTGGAGCTGCTGAAGAACGCGCTACGCGGCCGCGGCTACCTGTATCAACAGCCCTGGTACGCCATCATCGGTCCGCCCGGCGCCGGCAAGACGACCGCGCTGCTGAACGCCGGGCTGCGATTTCCGTTGGCGGACACGCTGGGGCAAGGCGCAGTCGCGGGGGTTGGCGGTACGCGGCTCTGCGACTGGTGGTTCACCGAGGACGCGGTACCTGATCGACACGGCGGGCCGCTACACCACGCAGGATTCCAATGCCCTGGTCGATCGTGCCGGCTGGAATGCCTTCCTGGATCTGCTGAAGACGACCAGGCCGCGGCAACCCCTGAACGGGTTGCTGGTGGCATTCCCGCTAAGTGATCTGGCGATGGCGCCCGAGAGTGAACGCAAGTCCCATGCGGCGGCGATCCGCAACCGCATCAAGGAGCTGCAAGCGCAGCTCGGCGTGCCGCATGCCGGTCTATCTGCTGTTCACCAAGGCCGATCTGATCGCCGGATTCACCGAATTCTTCGACGATCTGGACCGCGAGAAGCGCGCCCAGGTGTGGGGCATGACCTTCGAGTTTGCCGAACGGGGAGCAAGATCCAGCCGCGGCGTTTCCGGGAGAAATGCGTGCGCTGCTGGAGCGGCTGAACGCCCGCCTGTTCGATCGCATGCAGGCGGAGCGAAATTTCGACGAGAGGCGGGTGCGCATTGCGATGTTCCCCGGCCAGATCGCCAGCCTGGAGCCGGTTGTGCTGGAGTTCGTGCGCGCGGCGTTCGGCTGCACAGGTAGCGATCCGGCGCCGCTGTTGCGCGGCGTCTATTTCACCTCCGGCACCCAGGAAGGCACGCCATTCGATCGGCTGACCGGAACAGCTGGCGCGGGCACTCGGGGTGGACCGGAGCTCGACGCAGAGCCTGCAGCCGAGCGCGGGGGCGCAGCTATTTCCTGGAGCGCCTGCTGAAACAGGTGATTTTCGGCGAAGCGTTGCTGGTCTCGCAAAGTCCTGCGGCCGTGCGGCGCCGGCTGGTACTGCGCACGGCCGGATTTGCGGTGGCCGGCCTGCTGGTCCTCGCGAGCGCTGCCGTGCTCTGGCAGGTCCGCACTGCCGGCCAGCAAGACATCGATACGGCAACCGCCGCACTGGCCGGCTATGAACAGACTGCGCGCGGCCTATCGCTCGACCCGGTGGCCGACGACGATCTGGTCCGTCTCGCTCCCTTGCTGAACCAAGCGCGTGCTCTGTCCAAGAGCGGGGCGGAGCCTGCTTGGTTGCCCGCCATTCTGTCGCAACGCGAAAAGCTCGCCGCTGCGGCCCGGGCGGTGTATCGCCACGCGCTGGAGTGGGCGCTGCTGCCGCGGCTGATGTACCGGCTGGAAGCGCAGTTGCGCGGCAATCTGAACAATCCGGATTTCCTTTACGAGGCGACGCGCGTCTATCTGATGCTTGGCAATGCCGGCCCGCTCGATGCGGCGCTGGTGCGTGAATGGATGAAGTTGGATTGGCAGGCGGGCTATCCCGGCGTTGGATTTGCGCCGCTGCGTGATTCGCTGCAGCGGCATCTGGATGCGCTGCTGGCGGAACCGTTGTCGCAGGTTCAGCTCGACGGCGCCCTGGTCGCGGCCGCGCGCGCAAGGTTTGGGTCCGTGCCACTGGCGCAGCGCGTCTATTCGCGCCTGCGCCAGTCCGCCGCGGCGCAGCGCCTGCCGCCGTGGCGGCCAGGTGACCCGCTCGGCCCGGCTGGCCTGGCGCTGTTCGTTCGTGCCTCCGGCAAACCACTGAGCGATGGCATTCCGGGCTTTTTCACGGTCGATGGTTTTCACAAGGTTCTGCTGACGTCGCTGGACAGTGCGGTCAGAAGCGCGGTGTCGGAAAGCTGGGTACTGGGCAACCGCGTCGCGTTCGACCCGGACGGGCCGGACATGCAAGGGCTTGAGCGCGACGTGATGGCGCTCTACCTGAACGACTACGCGCCCGCCTGGGACCTGATGCTGGCGGACCTGAACGTCGTGCAACTGCGCAGTCTGTCGCAGGCGGCGCAGGATCTTTACATCCTGGCCGCTCCGGAATCGCCGATGCGCAATCTACTGGTGTCGATCAGCCGGCAACTGACCTTGTCGGTGCCGACGGATGGGGATCAACCCACGATGGCGGCTGCCGGACTGAGCAGTACGGAACTGCGTCTGCGGGCACTGCTGGGCGCTGCGCAGCTCACCGCAGCAGCCCCGTTGCCGCCGGGCCACGAGATCGATGCGCGCTACCAGGCGCTGCGCGACGTGGTTGCAGGCGGGGCGGCGGCACCGATCGAGCGGGTGCTGCGGGAACTCAGCGACGCGCAGCAGCAGATCGCCAGGCTGGCGGCGTCCGCACTCAGCCCCGGTGCGGCGACATACTCGGCCGGGGGGATCGATCCGTTGCTGGCGTTGAAGTCCGATGCGGCGCGCCAGCCGCAACCGCTGGGACGCTGGTTGACCGAGATCGCCACCAGCACCAGCGCGTTGCGGAGCGGCGATCCGCGACTGCAACTGGCGGCACTCTTCAACGCCCCTGGCGGGCCGGCCGAGACCTGTCAGACGCTGGTCAACGGACACTATCCGTTCGTTGCTGGGGCAGCCGAGCGATGTGCCGTTGGCGGACTTCGCACGGCTGTTCGCGCCTGGCGCCGCGCTCGATGCGTTCATCGACACGGCGCTCCGCCGTTACGTCGATATGTCCGGCAAGAGCTGGCGGCTGGCCTCGGCCGATGCCGGGTCCGCGCCGGTATCATCCGCTGATGTCCTGATGTTCCAGCGTGCCGCGGCGATCCGCGATGCGTTCTTTCCGGATGATGGCACGCATCCGCACGTCCGTCTGGATATCACGCCGGTCAGTGCCGATCCGGGCACCAGGCAGGTCCAGTTGGACGTCGATGGTGCCTCGATCACGCTGACCCGAGGCGCGCAACACGCAACGCAGGTCAGCTGGCCCAGCTTTTCCGCGCAGCCGACCGCGCGGGTGGAGTTCGAGCCGCCGCCGAGGAGCGGAGAGTTGCGCGAGACCGGACCATGGGCGCTGTTCCGGCTGTTCAGCCGCGGGAAGTTGCAAGCGCAGGCCGGATCGGCGGATCGCTACACACTGACATTCCAGGCGGGCGAGCGGCAGGCGGTGTTCGATATCCGCATTCCTGGCGGCGCCAATCCGCTCGCGTCGAATCTGCTGCAGGATTTTCGCTGCCCAAGCGTGCGGGCGAACTGACCCGGAGAGTGCTGGCTCAGCGCCGACAACCGCAGGCGGAACCGTCGGACGTCTGGAGCAGGGTGGGCGCATCCCTTTCCGCGTTCAACCTACTATGGCAGCGGTTTCCAGAACTCGGCGACGAAGCCGCGCGGATCGACGTGCAATGTCTGTCGCACGATCTCTGGCGCGCCAGCCTGGCAGCGCCATTCGTAGATCGTGTCATGGCCTGTGGTCGCGGCGGGTACGAAGTTCGCGTCTGGATTCTGCTGGCACCACTGGACGATGCCCGGGTTGGGCACGCGGCTGCTGTTTGCCTTGCCGCACGGCAGATTGGCACCCACGGTGCAGAGCATCACGCGACCCTGGGCGCAGCGGTATACCGTCGTGTCGATCGCCACGCGAGCCGGCATATGCATTCGCGAACACGGCGTTCACAGCCGGCACAAGGTCCCGGGGAATTGGCCGCGCGGTATCGTTGGTGCCGACGCGCTTGCAGAATGCCGCAGGTGTTTCGCTGCGTGCCGCGGTGGGCGAGGCTGCTGCCAATGCGGCGAGCGCCGTCAGCAGGATGGTCCAGGTGGTCAGCTTCGTGCAGGATCGCGATTTATGGGTTGGGGTGATTTGGTGATTTTCCCGGGTAGGCACACCCCCGCTGCGTGTGCCAACCGAAGTTGCGGCCCTGGTCGACCTTCGCTTGAACCAGTTGCAGTCGGTTCGCTTCCCATCGCGGCGAATTTCTCAACAGCCCGCGCGTGCATCTCATGCGGAATACGCTGGCGCATGCCGGCAAAATGCAACGGCGCATCGGCCGCCGCACCGCGCACTGGCTGAACATCACGCACACAACTCGCCGATTTTTTCGTCGCGGGCTGCAGAGTCGTAGGTGCCAAGCGTAGGATCTGAAAGGCCGAAGAGCCGGCAGAGTGCCGGCCCTTTCAACTTGCGCTGCATCAGGGGTTAGCTGCCGCTCCCACTATTCGGGTTAGGCGGGAACAGATAAGTGTCTTGGCTCGTCTGCGTGGCATAGGCGTGGATTGCTGCACCCTGAGCGCCGCTGGCGGCCGTACCTTGAGCGCCGCTGGCGGTCGAAGCGCTAGGCACCTGCGACGCCTGTGTCCCCCAAAAATTGGGAAACGCGTATCCGCTGGTGCCCTGGGCGAAGGCTGAACCAACGCCGAGGCCCAGCATGGTGACTGAGGCCAGCAGCAACGCGGGAAGTTTCTTCATATACATGGGTCGTATCCTTCGGCTGTTTACTGATGTGGAGCATCAGGCGGCGACAACCGCATCGCCGTATCGATCAAATGGATGACTTGCCGAAAGATCGCCAATGAGATTCGGTCACCACGCCATGTATGGAATGCATGATCTGTGGTGCAGACGCGGATGGCGCCGGCCGCAATTCCACAGTGACATGCGCCCATGCCGACCCGGGATATCGAATCCCGGCGCAAACTACCGATATGCAATGTCAGCAACTGGTGCACACGGGATGCCGTGCGTCCAATTGCAATAAAGCCATTGGAGGTTAAGATGACAAAGTCGAGTAAATCCGGCGTCATGACAGTATCGTTAGCTGGCGCTGCGATGATGATGGCGCTGATCGGATCAGCGGGCCAGGCATGGGCATCCGGCCAAGCATCGCTAAACCCATCACAGGGCAGGGCGTTCGAGGCATCGAGGGGGCCAGCCTACGTAACCGGCACACTTGGCTCGATGCAGACGACGACGCTTCCCGGAAGCGCTGGACAAGGTCTGCTGATGAACAACGGCAACGGAACGAGCACGTTGCTGGCTCCCGGCGCAGTGCCGCAAGTCGTTGCTACGCCCAGGTGACGGAAGGAGCGCGACGATGAAGATCATCAGTCTCGCGACGCCCCGGCCCGTTCCCAATGGCTGGGGCATCCGTTCGTTGTGGAATGTGGCGCTGCTGTTGTGCGCGTTCAATGTCGTTTTCGAGCCGTCGCGCGCTGTGGCGGCCGGTGATACGAGTGACGTGCCGGCACGAATCGACAACATCTACGGCGGCCTTGATCATCAGCCGACACAGAATGAGGTGCAGGAGCGTGAACGGGCCGCCGGGATCAGTCTCAGTGCCGGCCAGAACAGGCAAAATACCGTCACGTTGGACGAGCTCTATCAGAAGCTCGAAGGGCAAGCCGGCTACTGATTGAGCCAAGTGGTGTCGACGCGCCGCTCCATACCGAACATCGATGAGTCGGATGATCCACGCGTGATGGCCGGGGCTTGTCCCGGCCATCCGTTGTGGCACGGCACCAGTGTGCAGGCCTCAGGCGTGAAGGCTAAGCTGCGCGGCTGAGGAGAAAATGCGCGTCCGCAGCATCAGCGTCACCGCCAGTCCGGCTATTCCGGAGGCAGTCAAGATCATCGCGACGATGATGAATTGATAGATGCCGGCGTACACCGGATCAGATCCCGACACCATCATGCCCGCCATTACACCGGGTATCCACACCAACCCCAGCGACTTCAGCATGTCGAGACGAGGAAGCAGGCTGGCATAGACTGCGCTTTGCACATAGGGGGCGACAGTCACGGCAGGGTCGGCGCCGAGCGCCAAGCCTGCCTCGATGTGGCCGACATGCGCGGTGACCTCGGCCCGGAAGCGTTCGGCGGCCTGAGCGCAGGCATTCATCGCGTTCGCAATGATCATGCTACCGACTGGCACCAGCATCGCTATGCGCGTTTCGAGGGCGCCGGTGGCAATCATCGCGCCAATAACCACAGCAGAGCCGGCACCGATCGCCCAGAATGCCAGTAATGTTGCGCCGTTGATGCCTGGCGTCCGGCGTGAAGCAGTCACGGCCGCCGCGATTGTCATCGACAGCAGGATCGGCGCACCGATGAGCAGGCTTCCTTGCAACAGCAGCGCCAGGATCATGCCGACGAGTGCCATCTGCGCGAGACCCCGCGCAATCGATATCGCGGCCTCACGTTCCACGTGGACCGCGCGCCATCGGCACACCAAGACGAGCGAGGCGCAAAGGGCGATGGCTCCCGCCGCCTGGCACATGCCAAGTGCGATACCGCCGGTCAGGGTATGGAGCAGGTCAAACATTTAGCACCTCGCTGGTGGAACCTATGGCAACCATTCTGCCGGCTTCGAGAACCATCGTGCGGCTGGCAATGCGTGCCGCCTGGGGCTTGTTATGCGTCACGATCACGCAGGCCATCTGCCGCTCCCAAATGATGCCGAGTAGAAGTTCCTCGATGCCGCGAGCTGAAGCCTCATCGAGTGCGGAGGTCGGCTCGTCCAGCAGCAGGACCTCAGGGTCGTTGGCCAGAGTACGCGCTACCGACACGCGCTGCGCTTCGCCGCCTGAAAGCTTGGCGACATCCCGAGCCTGGTACCCCGGCAAGCCGACGCGATCGAGCAGTGCAGAGATCTGGTCATCCATGAGCGCAACGCCGCGCTGCTGCGGGCCGTAAGAAATATTCGCAGCCACCGTCCCGGGGAAAAGATGCGGCATTTGCATGACCAGGCCGACACGTTGCCGCAATTGCCTCGGCATGATGGCGCGATAATCCTGGCCATCGACAAGTACGGTGCCCCGCGTTGGTTCGTCCAGGCGATTGAGGAGCCGGAGGAGAGTTGACTTCCCCGACCCGCTCTGACCGACTACGGCCAGGACCTCACCGAATTGAACACGCACATTGATATCGCGGAGCAGGACCTTATCGCCAACCTTACGCCACAGGTGCCTTGCTTCCAGCGCCGGTACAATGTCGGGCCGACGAACTGATACACTGAGAGCGGTTGCAGTCTCGCCCTGGTTGCCGCTGACGAGCCCTCCGATAATGTTCGTGGCAGACATGGTTTGACGCTTCCGGTTGGTCTGACAGAACCACAAGGTACCGGCCGCTGGAGCTTTCCGGAAATTCATATCCTTCACTGCGCTATGCTCATTCTGATGGCGCCCTGCCCGACCGCGCCAGAGCTCATTCGGCCGGGGCTGCGGCATGTATCGCGACGCTGCTCTTTCGCCAGGACAGCAGATGCGAGAGCTTGTCCATGTAGATGTAGACCACCGGCGTCGTGAACAGCGTCAGGATCTGCGACACCACCAGGCCACCCACCATGGCATAACCAAGCGGCTGACGCAGCTCTGACCCGGTTCCGTTGCTGAGCATCAGCGGCAGGCCACCCAACAAGGCACACATCGTGGTCATCAGGATGGGTCGGAAGCGCAGCTTGCACGCTTCAAAGATCGACTGCTCCGGGGTAAGGCCGCGATGGCGCTCCGCTTCGAGGGCGAAGTCCACCAGCATGATCCCGTTCTTCTTCACGATCCCGATCAGCAGGATGATGCCGATGATTCCCATCACATCGAGGCCGAACCCGAACAACAGCAGTACCAGCAATGCGCCGGCCCCGGCCGAAGGCAGCGTCGAAATGATCGTCAAAGGATGGATGGTGTTCTCGTAGAGCATCCCCAGGATGATGTAGACCGCGACGAGAGCGGCAATGATCAGGATGGGCGTGCTCGACAGCGAGGACTGGAACGCCTGCGCGTTTCCCTGGAAGCTCGCCTGGATGGTCGCCGGCACGTGCAGCGACTGCATGGTCTGATCGATCGCCGAAACGGCTGGCCCAAGCGGCGCGTTGTTCTTCAGGTTGAAGCTCAACGTGACGGACGGGAACTGCCCCTGGTGATTGATCGACAGCGGCGCCAGCGTTGTGTGCTGGGTCACCAGTTCACTGAGTGGCACCATCCCATTCGTCTGCGACTTGACGTAGATCCGTTGCAGAGCGTCGGGTCCAAGCTGGAAGCCCGGGTTTACTTCCATGATGACAAAGTATTGGTTGAGGCTCGTGAAGAGCTGTGAAATCGGCCGCTGCCCGAATGCGTCGTACAGCACCCCGTCTATCGTCGCTGGATCGATTCCCAGGCGCGATGCCGTGTCTCGATTGATCTGCAGCGTCAGTTGTGGCGCCGCGGATTGCTGGTCGCTCGCCAGATCGGTTATCTGCGGCAGCTTTCCCAGCGCATTCTGGATGATCGGTGCCCATTTGTTGAGTTCGGTCGCATCGATATCCGAGAGAGTGTACTGGTATTGTGTCGCGGTCAGACGGCCGCCGATATTGATGTCCTGCACCGGCTGCATGAAGAGCTTCACCCCGGGGATGCCGCTCACTTCCTTATCCAGCCGGGCAATAACTGACATGATCGGCGCGCGCTGCGGCTTCGGCTTGAGGGCAATGAAGATGCGCCCTTGGTTCTCGGTCGACGTGGCGCCCCCGGCACCGATATACGCGCCGACCGTCTCCACCGCCGGATCCTTCAGCGCCTGAGCGATCACCTTTTGCTGGATCCCCGTCATGCCGGTGGGTGAGATATTTTGCGCAGTCTCGGTCACGCCGAGGATGAGGCCGGTATCCTGCTCGGGGAAAAATCCCTTGGGTATGATCAGGAACAGCCAGACCGTCACAGCCACCGTGGCAAGCATGACCATCAGGGTCACCAAGCGATGGCGCAGCGCCACGGTTAAGGCACGCGTGTAGCAGGCGAGCAGTGCGTCGAAACCCCGCTCGAGAGCGCGGGACAGCCTTCCTTGCTGCTGCGGGTGCTCCTGCCGCAGCAATCGCGCGCCCATCATTGGGGTGAGTGTCAGCGACACCAGAACGGAGACACCGATCGCGACGGTCACCGTGACGGCGAACTCCTGGAACATGCGGCCGACCAAGCCACTCATCAACAGCAGCGGAATGAACACAGCCACCAAAGAGATGGAGATCGAAAGGATGGTGAACCCGATCTCGCCCGCACCGTCGAGAGCTGCCTGCAGCGGCTTTTGCCCATCTCGATATGCCGGGCGATGTTCTCGACCATTACGATGGCATCATCGACGACGAAGCCGACCGCGATCGAGAGACCCATCAGCGACAGGTTGTCGAGACTGTAGCCCAGCGCATACATTACGCCGAACGTGCCGATGATCGAGACAGGAACCGCGATTGCCGGAATGACCGTCGCCCAGAGACTGCGCAGGAATAGGAAGATCACGCCAACGACCAGGCCGATGGTCAGCAACAGGGTGAACTGAACGTCTGCGACAGAGGCTCGGATGGTCGTCGTCCGGTCAGAGATGACCGAAACCTTGATGCTGGGAGGGATGGACTTTTCCAACTGAGGCAGCGCGGTCTTGATCGCCTGAACCGTGCTGATAACATTGGCGGCAGGCAGCCGCTGAATAGCGAGGACAATACCGGGTTGGTCGTTGACCCACCCTTTCAGCGTCACGTCCTGTGGTCCAACGATTGCCTTGCCGACATCGGATACTCTGATAGGCCCGCCGTTGCGATAGGCGATGATCTGGTTATCCCAGTCTTGCGGCTTCAGGATCTGGTCATTGGTTTGCAGCGTATAAGCGTTGCTCTGGCCGTACAAGCTGCCCTTCGGCTGGATGACGCTCACATTCGCCAGTGCCGTCCGAACATCCTCCAGGTCAAGCCCATTCGCGGCAAGCTGAGCGGGATCAAATTGAATACGGATCGTCGGGTGCTGTTCTCCACCGATGCTGACGAGCCCAACGCCGGGAACCTGAGACAATTTCTGCGCGAGAATGCTCTCGGCATAATCATCGACTGTCGTGATTGGCAAGACGTTAGAGGTAAGGCCGAGCACAAGAATGGGCGCGTCGGCCGGATTGGTCTCATGGTAAGTCGGCGGCGTCGGCATATTCTTCGGAAGCTGGCCCGCCGCCGCATTGATCGCGGTCTGAACAAGCTGCGCCGCCGCGTTGATGTCGTCGTTCAGCGCAAACTGCAGCGTGATTTGCGTGTTGCCAAGCGAACTGGTTGACGTCATCTGCGTCAGGTAGGGGATTTCGCCGAATTGTTTCTCCAGTGGCGTGGCGACGGAGGCCGCCATGGTTTGCGGATCCGCCCCTGGTTGCTGAGCGGTCACCGTAATCGTTGGGAAGGCAACGTTCGGCAGCGCGGCAACCGGCAGCAGTTCGTAGGACAAGCCGCCAAGAAGAACGATGGCCACCATCAGCAGCGCCGTTGCGATGGGGCGCTTGATGAAGCCGGATGAGAGGTTCATTAGAGCATTCCCGCGCTGGATTCGGAGCTGGTCTGTACATGTGGGTCGTCTGGCTGGGTGCTGACGACCTTGACGCCATCGCTCAGGAGGTATTGGCCCGCTGCCACCACCATCTCGCCAGCCTGCAGGCCTTTGCTTATGATGGAGCGACCGTTCAGCGTCTCGATGACATTCACGGTGCGTGACTTTACCGTTTCATCGGGGCCAACGACGAACACGAATGGACCATTCTGACCCTGCTGAATAGCGCTCGAGGATACCGAGATGGCATTGTGCCGAGTCGCCAGCACAAGCTGAACGTTGACGAATTCACCTGGCCATAGCCTTCTCTTGGCGTTGGGGAAGGTGGCTTTCAGCTCGGCGGTGCCGGAGGACTGATTGATGACATTGTTCACCAGCAGCAGTTGGCCCTGATCAAGCCGTGTGCGACCGTCCTGATCATAGGCAATCGTCTTTAGCGAACCCTTCGCCATGGCGGCCTGAATTTCAGGGACATCCTTTTGCGGCAGTGTGAACACGACTGATATCGGCTGGATTTGCGTGATGGTCACGATTGGCGTCGTCGTGCTCGGCTGAACAATGTTGCCGATATCGACGCGGCGGATCCCGGTGACGCCACCGATGGGAGAGGTGATTTTGGTGTAGCTGAGCTGGGTCTGTGCATTGAATAGTGCGGCCTTGTCAGCGAAGACACTCGCCGTCAGTTGGCTGACTTGCGACTGCTGGTCGGTCACCTGCTGCGCGGACGCGAAGCCTTGTTTCAGTAGCGGCGTATTTCGATTGAGATTCACCTGTGCGTTGGTCAGGTGGGCTTCATCACGCGCCAGGTTTGCTTCAGCCTGCTGAAGCGCTGCCTGGAAGGGGCGAGGATCAAGTTGTGCTATGAGATCGCCCTTGTGGACCTCCTGGCCTTCAACGAAGCCGATTTGCTGAATTGTGCCGGTAACCTGCGCGTGTACGTCCACGACGTTGTATGAACTGACTGATCCGATACCGGTCAGCACTATTGGCACGTCGGAGCTTTGAACTTTCTCGTCCACTACAGGGACTGGCGGCGGCGCAGCAGCCGGTTTCGTGACCGCATCGGCGCTCTGTGCGTACCAGAACGCCGCGCCGCCAATCCCTGCGACACACAGTGTCAGGATGATTATGCCTCTCCTCATGGATTTGCTCCGGGGAATCATGGTGATCGTGTCGGGTGAAAGGTCGGGATGAATGCGCGCGCTGCAAATCAGCTGTGGGCACGCTGCGATGCGGGATATGAATGTGGAGTGGTCTGGTCCGGGTTAGGGCCAGGCGCAGCCTGGACAGTCGAAGCCGCCCGGCTGGTTCACCGTGAGCAGTGTCTTAAAGCCTTTGAGCGCAACGCTCTGCTCGCGGAGCGCTTTGGTGCAAATTCCGGTTCGTCATCATCAGCTGCCGGAGAGCGGATGGGAAGATCTTCGCTCATTATCTGTCCCTGACCGTTGTGTCGCGCTTCTCAGGCTAGCTCTGGAGAGACGGGAACTACCCCCGGAGCATTGTGGGGAACCTGCCGCAGCACTAAGAGGTCGATGTTCAGCGTCTGGGCTACCATCAGCGGCGGAGTGTGGGTGATCCAATCGGAAAGCGATATCTCTTGGTACCGAGCCGTCTTGAACACCGCGACCAGTTGCACGTCTGTGTTCCCGGTGTTCTGGATATGCTGGCCTTGGTTCCTCTTGACGAGGGCAACGTCGCCGGGACGAAAATCCAGGGTCTGCGCTCGGGGGCCGGCATCGAATACCGTCATGCGCCCTTCACCCTTGATCCAATATTGCCACTCGGCCGAGTTGGGATGCCAGTGCATCTTACGCAGGCCGCCAGGCTTGATGGTCTCCAGCACAGCAGCGATCGTATTGGAGGCCTTGAAGACAGTGCTGTCAGCCAACTGCAACATGCCGCCTGCAGTGTTTCGTCGTGCTGGAGCGGAAGCCAACCGGTAGGTAAACGGATTTGGCGGGAGACCACCGGACGCGACCGCTTCTTGGTCCTGGGACAGCGGGCCCCGGCGCCTTTCCCTGAAAAACCCACAGATCGTGCAGCGGGATCGAAGAGAAAGTCCTAGGCGGCACACCGAAGTCAAGGCCCAGTATTTCGGGAGGAGTATGAGCCAACCAGTCGGTTACCAACAGGGTATTAAGTTCGGAGGCCTCGCCGTCATCGAACACGATAACGAACTCGCAGCCATCGGTACCAATGCCCTGCAGCGAACGCGGGAACCCCGCAGGAAAGTACCAAAGGTCAGCGACGCCGACGTCCTGCACATAAGCCCGCCAGTCAGTGTCCATGACCGTAACGCGGCATTGGCCGTAGATCATAATGGCCCATTCCGCCGCCTGATGCCAGTGCAGTTCCCGGATTCCGCCGGCAGCCAGCCGCATATTCACACCGGTGAAATCATGGGAAAGTGGAAAATCCGCTTCGGTCAATTGACGGGCCCATCCGCTGTCCTGAATCCGCTTGTGCGCATTGTTGAAACGCCGCCCAGAACTGCGGAAGGTCGTCCATATCCGTCGCCGGCGGATTGGTGGCATTCGGGAATTGCGATACCAGCGTGGGGTTCTGCGGCCCGGGATCGGCGCGACTTGCGGCGTTGGCGTTGATTGCACCTTGCGGTGGAGCATCCGGGTTGCCAAACGTGGCGGCCGAAGCCGTGGCGACCGAGGCGACTAGGCCAGCCGCGGTGGCGCCGAGTAGGTTGCGACGAGGAAGTTCGAACATCATCCATTCCTCCGGGTGGCTTGGACCGCTATCTCCAGTTGGCGGTCTGCGATTTCTTGTGTGCGTATCAATTGGATGCGTTCGGAGCGGCCGGTCATTCGAACTGGTCATCAGGTGATGCCGGTGCGGCATCCTGGTGGTCCGCAAACCGGGCTTACCGGCAAGCTACGGCTCCCCCTGCCCATCTGTTGGTGACGTCATCCGCCCGCGTCATGTCCGAATGATCAGACGGAATTAGCGCCTGAACCGGCGACACGGCATCGTCTGGGAGACGTCTCGCAATCCACAGCGCTGCCGCTCCGACCACTCAAACGGATGAGTTGCGCGTGACAACAGGAGTTTCTCGTGTCCCTTACAGCCCTCAGCGCTGCCCCCGAAGCAAGCCTCACGCAATATCTTCAGGAAATACGCAAGCACCCGATGCTTTCAGCCGAGAAGGAGGGTGAGCTCGCTCGCCGCTGGCGGGACAACCAAGACGCCGAGGCTGCACGTCAGCTTGTCACCTCGCATCTGCGGCTCGCGGCGAAAATCGCCATGAACTACCGCGGCTATGGTCTGCCCATCAGCGAGTTGATCAGCGAGGGCAACGGCGGCATTTTGCGAGCACTGCGACGGTAAAATCCCGACCGGGGTTTTCGCTTCGCAACTTACGCGATGTATTGGGTCCGGGCAGAGATCCAGGAATACGTCCTACATTCCTGGTCGCTGGTTAGGATCGGCACGACAGCGGCGCAGAAGAAGCTTTTCTTCAACCTACGCCGCATGAAGGCACGGCTGCAGGCAATCGACAGTGGCGATCTGAAACCGGATCAGGTAACCGAGATCGCAAATCGGCTGAATGTCCCGGAAGAAGCCGTGGTAAGCATGAATCGTCGCCTTGGCGCACCCGACCAAAGTCTAAACGCACCGGTTGCCACGGATAGCGAATACGAATGGCAGGACTCGCTGGTTGACGAAGACGAAAATCAAGAGAGCATCTTGGCAGACCGTGAGGAACTCACAACCCGCAAGCGCCTCCTCAATGAGGCCCTGAAACTGCTCGATGATCGGCAACATCATATTATCATCGAACGCCAGTTGAAAGAGCATCCGGCCACGCTTGAGGAACTGTCGCATCAATACGGCATATCGCGGGAACGGGTTCGCCAAATTGAGGTCTGCGCGATCCAAAAAATTCGGCAGGTGATAGCACGGAGCACCGCCGGGCGCGCGCACCATGCATCCACGTCCGTTGCGCTGGGGTGATGAGCGGCACCCATGGCGGATTAGGATCGACTTGCAGCTGGCCAGAACCTAGACTGTCGTTGCTGCCCGCCAATTCGTCCCGGCACGATGGGCGGCGATGATGGTTGCGCATGAACTGGAATAACTTCGACCTTAACCTGTTGCTCGTCTTCGATGCCGCCATGCAAGAACGGAATCTGACCCGCGCGGGACGCCGGTTGGGCATGAGCCAGCCGGCCGTGAGCCATGCACTGGCACGCCTGCGTCATGCGTTGAAGGACGATCTCTTCGTACGAGCGCCGGAGGGCATGCGCCCCACGCCGCGGGCCGAGCGGATGCTGGCACCCGTCCGCGCCGCATTGCAGGAACTGCAGGTAACATTGGAGGACGAGGAGTTCGACCCCCTAGCGTCGTCGCGTGAGTTCCCGATCGCCGCAAACAACTACGCCGCGCGGGCTGTTGTCCCGGCGCTTGTGCATCGGGTGACAAGGCTCGCACCGTCCATAGTACTCGACGTTCGCCCAATAGGCCTCTTGGATGTGCTCGACCAGATCGACAACGGCGTCGTCGAACTGGCGTTGAGTTCGCTTGTGCCCGGAGGTGACCGGTTCAAATGTGTCGGCTTGCTTGAAGACGACTACGCAGTCATCCTCGCAAGCGATCACCCTGATGCTCGCGCCGCCGAGCTGTCAATCGAACGCTTTTCGGCTCTGCCGCAAATCAGCATCACCTCCGGCGGCGATGATGCACATTTCATCGACGATGCCCTCGCCGAGCATGGATTGGCCAGACTGATCGCAACAAAGGTACCGCTGCATTCGCTTGCTTCTGTGCTGATTGGTTCGCAGGCGATTGCAGTGCTGCCGCGCCGCGTGGCCGCGGACCTGGCGGCGCATTCGCCGCTGACCACAAAAGAGCTGCCCTTCTCCGGGCCTCGCATCGCGCTTTCGATAATTTGGCATCGAAGGCTTGATAATCATCCAGCCCATCGTTGGCTCCGGGCTACCCTGCGGGCTGCGGTCAATAGAGCGCAGTCATCCTAATACTCCATAGCCTGCATTTGGCGGCTCGCCAACGGCCAATCCGTGAGCGGTAGTTTTTCGGGCCATTAGTCTAACAGCGCCGCCGTGCGGAACGGGCGAGCCTGCGGCGCCTTCTGCGTCGTCGGATGTCGCAGGTGGGCGATGCGCAATTCCCGTATCTCCAGGCTGCGTCGAGCGATTTCGTTGCCGCTGCCGGCGAGCAGCACGGCATAGAAGGAACGGAACGCCTCGACATAATCGGCACCGTCCGACACGCGCACTGCTACGCTTCAACGTGCCCATTTCTAACACGTGCAGGTAATCAGACGGCTCACGAAGACGTAATTGCCATGCCGCAATGTTGCCCGTTTTTAACACGCACCATGCACAGCGAACAGGAAGAGGTATTTGCCATGAGGACCATTTTTGCTGCTTCGGTTGCAATGAGCGCGATGGCGTTCGCTGTATTCCCGCAAGCTCACGCGGATGTCGTGGTGAAGACGCCGGGCGTGGCCGTCGAAACCCGGTACTGGCGCGGAAACCATGAAAGCGAGTGGCAGGCGCGCCGCGACTTCCATGAGCATGAGTACCAGCAGGAGACCTGGGTTCGTGGTCACTGCGTGCGGGACTGGAGCGGCGCTGAGTACTGCCGACGCTAGAATAGCCTCAATGCGCGTGCCGCCTGGGAGAAAGCTTATTCGGGCCCGAATGCCGTCACCGTCCACAGGAGAGATCAAATGCGTTTGACGCTACTTGCAATAGTCGTCTGCCTCGCGGGCTGCACCGTGTATCAACCGGCGCCCCGGCCCGCCGCCACGACCTATGTCACACCGGCGCCGGCCACAACCTACGTGACGCCCGCTCCCGTCTATGCGCCAGCGACCACGACCGTAATCCGCTCGCCATAAAAACTCGCCAATTGCGGCGGGGGAGGTCGGGCTCTGGCTCCACCGAGATGAGTGCATCACTGTCCTCGTGGACCAAGCCGAACCACAGCGCGCCATCGACGATGGCCGTTACCGGAGCTCGCAGCCATTAAGGAACAGGAACCTCCAGCACCGTGGGTCGGCTGACCGGTGAAGCCGTTGGACGCCGCGACCGGATCGCCGGTCCGGGTGGATTTTGACCTGGCCGGCCGCTGGCCTGCACGCCGCCGCCAGCGCCAGCATTCTTCATCTTCCACCCTACAGCCAACCCGATTGAGCAGGTGTCACCCCGGCCGAGTGCCGCAATTACCCCGAAATACAGGCTTATGCGTCCATCCAAACACAAAATGCTCCAGCCCGCCATTATTGCCGTAGCAAGATGCTATTCAACAGTTCATCAGCGGTGAGCAACACAACCGCCACATCTCTGTAAGCCGTGTGTCACGGAACAATCGTAGGCTTCCTCGGTTACGAACCAGGGGAGTCAACATGAATGCGTTCTGTATAAGGACGAAGGCATTGCGGTTTGCCGCCGCATTGTCCCTCACAACAAACTTCGTTTCTCCGTCGTGGGCGTTCACCGCTGGCACCAATGACCAGACCACGACCACGCCGGTCAAACATGTGATCGTCATCTATGGCGAGAACCGTTCATTCGATCATCTCTACGCAACATGGCATCCGAAGTCGGGTGAGGCGGTGCTCAACCTTGTCTCGCAAGGTATCCTGAACGACGACGGCTCACCCGGTCCGAATTTCTCCAAGGCGCAGCAGTTCCAGGCCACCAACACCGATACGTTTAAAATCGCACCAACCAAGAATGGTCCATACCCGACATTGCCGCCGCCGAGTGTCGGTGGTCCGATGTCAAACAGCGATACCGCGCCGCCATTCAACACCATTGCTGAGGCTGCCGAAGCGACCCAAGCGTTGCTGCCCCGAGACCTCAAGCTGCTCACCACGGGCGCAACTGGCCTCAAATCGGGCAGCGTCGACACCCGCATCCCGAACGTGAATAGCCTGCCTGACGGACCATACTCGCTCACGCCAGGAATTCCTTACGATGCTTATGCCGGCAGCCCTGTGCATCGGTTCTATCAGATGTGGCAGCAGACCGATTGCGATGCCTCACACGCCTCAGCGTCCAATCCCAGCGGTTGCCTGAACGATCTGTTCCCATGGGTCGAGGAGACCATCGGCGCCGGCACGAACGGGAAACCACTGGCTGGCGAAACCAGCGGGGAAGGCGCGATCTCCATGGGCGTGTACAACGTCTCCCAGGGTGACATGCCGTATTTCCACCAGTTGTCGGACCAATACACAACGAGCGACAACTACCATCAGCCGGCAATGGGCGGCACCGGCCTCGACAGCATCATTGCGGGATTCGGCGATGCGATCTGGTACAGTGACGGACAGGGAACTCCGAAGCCGCCGCCAAGTGGACAAATCGAAAACCCCGATCCGCAACAAGGCACGAACAACGTATACATCGA
The DNA here is from genome assembly GCA_963758595.1 of uncultured Alphaproteobacteria bacterium. Classification (GTDB taxonomy): domain Bacteria; phylum Pseudomonadota; class Alphaproteobacteria; order Acetobacterales; family Acetobacteraceae; genus JAMXLO01. The sequence continues at coordinate 124,725 of CAVWWB010000008.1, read as the reverse complement.
AGATGGCTATGGCGATGCTACGACAGGCAACGGTGGCTCGTCCTCTGCCTGCGCTGATCCGAGCAATCCTGGTGTCAAGCCGATCACAGATTACCTCGCGACGCTGAAAATCAAGCCGAACTGCGAGGACAGCCACTACTACCTGCTGAACAACTACAATCCGGGCTACCTGGCCGACGGCGAGATCAATACCAGCACGTTTACAATCCCACCGGTCAACACTCCCAGCATTGGCGATGTGCTGTTAAAGGGTTCGGTGTCGTTCGCATGGTTCGCCGAAGGGTGGAACATGGCGGTGGCCGAGCCGAAGATCCAAATAACGTGTACTGCAACATCTGCGATCCGTTCAATTACCAGTCGCAGTTCATGGCGGATCAAACGTTACGTGGCGTGGCGACACAAGACTTGTCTGATTTCTACGCCGATATTCACGCAGGCACCTTGCCGGCGGTATCTCTCGTCAAGCCCTCCGGCTTGAACGACGGCCATCCGGCATCGTCGAAGTGGAACTTGTTCGAGGCGTTCACCAAAAGCGTTCTCACCCAACTTCGTTCGAATCCTGACCTCTGGAAGACCACGGCAGTGTTCATAACGGTCGATGAGGGCGGTGGTTACTATGATTCTGGCTATATCCAGCCGCTCGACTTCTTTGGTGATGGCACGCGTATCCCGCTGATTGTGGTGTCACCGTGGTCAAGTGGCGGGCATGTCAACCACACCTACACGGATCATGTGTCGATCCTGAAGTTCATCGAGAAAAACTGGAACCTGCCGACGATCAGCAGCCGGAGCCGGGACAACCTGCCAAATCCACAGCAGAACGGCTATGTGCCGACCAACAGTCCGGCAATTGGCGACCTGATGGATATGTTCAACTTCGCGTCCTCTAACCCCTGAAGTCCTCCCAACGCCGCACCGTTCCGTCCCGGCCCTGAGTGCGGCAAGTCTGCCCCGACCGTGGTTCAGCGGTCGGGGCGTTTCTTCTCGCCGCCCGCTCCATCTTCATAGCGTGCTCTATCGTTCCGGTGGGGATCGCGATCTAAAGAGCGCCTCGTTTCAGCGGCCTGCCGGCAGCGGTCCTGTCTGCCGCTACCGCACTACGACGCGCCCGGTCAGCCAATCGACCCCTATCGCGACAGCTCGCTCTCCGTCATCGAGCACTATCCGAGCCCCAGACGAGCCACCATCCGGCGTGAAGACGACGAGCCGATCGCCCCTCGGTGACATCTCGCCAGACCACGTGGTCCACGTATCCCGATCGAGACGATAACCCCGCGCATCGAGCGCGAACACTACGGTCCGCTCGTCGGCGATCGCACGCGATCGTGCCAGACGCAATGCGCCCGTCACCTGGCGCGCAGCCGCATCGAGTTCCAGTCGCTGACTCCGCACTGGCCCATGCGTGATGACGAGCCCCACCACCAGGGCGAGCACAGCAAGCACGACAAGCATTTCGATCAGGGTGAAACCTGCAGAAGCGCGCACTCTCATGGCAACGCGCGAAGCCACGGGCCCTTGTTCAGAAAGCGCACGACAAAACCGTCGGACAGCGCGCGGACGCTGAACATGTATTCCTCGCATCGCCACAAGGGCAAGCCGTCGGCACGGTAGGTGTTGTAGTCGAGCGTTGATACGCTTACGCCACACTGCACTGTATTTGGCGACGGTGCCGGCTGCTCGACCATCAGCCGAGGCTCGATCTGCGCATAATAGTCGCGCTGCCTGATCGCGCGCGACATCGCGTCCAGCACTGATGGCACAATGCAGATCGGCCGCTGTTGGCCCGCAATGCCTCCTGACGTTTGAGCCAGCAACATTACGGGCACAAGCAAGGCGCCTAAGCGGATCATGTGCCGTCTCCATTGATCAGCCAACCGCCATGCATCCAGATCAGCCAGAATGCGAGTGCCAGGCAAGGACCGAATGGCAAGGCCAAGTGAGCGTGCAACCGGCGACCCTGCAAGCCCAGGCACGCCGCCATCGCAAGCCCAAGCAGGGCAGCGAGCAGCAGGACATAGGGCAAACCAGGCAAACCCAGCCAGGCTCCTGCGGCGCCGAGCAACTTGGCATCGCCGCCGCCGATCCCTTCGCGCCCTCTTATAGTGCGATAGCTCCATGAGATGCCACGCAGACCCAGATATCCGACCGCCGCACCCGCGGCATGCGCCGTCGCGTCGGCCGGACGCACCGTCAGAGTAAAAGCCAGTCCGGCCAACAGCAGCGGCAGCGTGAGCACATCAGGAAGCCACATGCAGCGAAAGTCTATCCAGCTTAGCGTCAGCAATGTCCATCCGAGGGCGCAATCGAGCCACTGACGGGCCGGATCGGCTTCCGCGAGGATAGCCCAGGCGGCGACCAGAACCGCGGCCCCCTCAATTATTGGATAAAAGGGCTGGATCGCCGCTCCGCAGTGCCGACAGCGACCGCGCTGCAGGACATAGCTGGCCAGCGGCACAAGCTCGGATGCTGTCAGAACGTTGCCACAGGCGTCGCATCGGGAACGAGCGAAGGCGATGGGGCGACCTTCCGGCAAACGCCGAATGAGCACCCCCAGAAAGCTTCCGATAATCGGCGCTGCGAGGATGATGAGCCAAGACGCTTGTACCTGCATCGACCCTCGCTGCGATCGCCAAGGTGTCATTTGCCTCAGGGGGAAGGTGGAACACAATGTAGCGACCATGCAATACCTGTGCGAGTAATTGATTTGCAGTCTACGTCTGGCGGAGGGACGGTCGAGGCGCTCACTGACGTGCTGATCGCCACAGACCAGTGCGACCATCGGGCAATCGAGCGCGGCGAGCGCGTCGCCGCACAGACCGGGCAGCGACTCGACACCGTTCTGATACAGCTGGGTCTCCTGACGGAACGCGAACTCGCGGAGAGCTACGCCACATTGCTCCGGTTGCCCCTGGCGACACCGCCACGCTACCCTGCCACTGAGCCGTTGCTTGCCGACGTCTTGTCCGCGCGATTCCTGCGGCAGGCGCGTGCCTTGCCAGTAGCCGTCGAAGACGATGCGCTGACACTCGCGACGGCTGATCCGCTCGACGACTTTACGCCTGCGGCCGTTGCTGTCGCCTGCGGCCGACGCGTCAAACTGGAAGTGGCGGTACCAATTGAACTCGAGGCGGCGCTCGATCGGCTCTATCCCATCGATCGTGAGGGCGACGAGCTGGAATCAGGCGCCAGGAATCCTCTGGAGGAAGACGCCGAACGACTGAAGGATCTCGCGAGTGAAGCGCCGGTCATTCGCCTGGTCAATCAGCTTATTACGCGGGCCGTCGAAACCAATGCTTCCGACATCCATGTCGAGCCGTTCGAGGACCGCCTGCGTGTCCGCTACCGCTACGACGGCATCCTGCACGAGGCGGACAATCCACCCAGCAGGCTCACTGCAGCAATCACGTCCCGGATCAAGATCATGGCGCGGCTGGACATCGCCGAGAGGCGGCTGCCGCAGGACGGTCGCATCCGATTGGCGGTTCGCGGACAAGAGATCGACTTCCGCGTCTCCACCGTGCCGTCACTGCATGGCGAGACCGTAGTGTTGCGCATTCTCGACCGCGCGGCGGTGGCATTCGATTATGGTAAGCTGGGTCTGCCGCCGGGTGTGATCAGCCGGTTTCGCGATTCGCTGGCGCTGCCGAACGGCATCGTTCTGGTCACCGGTCCGACCGGCAGCGGCAAAACCACCACGCTCTACACGGGACTGCTGGCGCTGAACTCGGTGGAACGGAAGATCGTCACGGTCGAGGATCCGATTGAGTACCGGCTGCACGGCATCACCCAGATGCAGGTGCATGAGCAGATAGGCCTGACCTTCGCAGAATTCCTAAGTGCCATCGTACGGCAGGACCCGGACGTGATCATGGTCGGCGAAATCCGAAATCAGGAGACTGCACAGGTGGCCGCGCAGGCCGCACTGCTGGGCCGACTGGTGCTGTCGACACTGCACACCAATTCCGCGGCGGCAGCGGTGACGCGACTGCGGGACATGGGACTGGAGGACTACCTTCTGGCAGCGGTATTGCGTGGTGTTCTGGCGCAGCGCCTGGTACGCCGGTTGTGCCAATCGTGTCGGCGTCCGCAACCCGCGCCCGCAGAACTGATCCGCCGCTTCGATCTGGCGCGGCATTGCAGCGGCGGGACGTTGATGCTGTATCATCCCGTCGGTTGCGCCGCCTGTCGGCAAAGCGGCTATCGCGGCCGTTTTGCCATCGCCGAGTTCCTGGTTCTGAATGCGGAGATCGAGCATTTGATCTTTGCGCGTGCCGACCATAACAGCATTGAACGCGCCGCGATTGCCGCGGGCATGAAACCATTGCTGCAATGCGGACTGGATGCCGTGTTGGCCGGGGAGACGACGGTGGAGGAAGTGGTGCGCAGCGTTAGGGCGGAAACCTGAGCGGATGCCCGCGTTCCGCTACCGCGCGATCGGCGCCACTGGCGAGGTCCTGACGGGCATCATGGACGCTGCGACAGAAGCCGAAGTGGTGACGCGCCTGCAGCGCCAGGGCAGCATACCGATGCGCGCTGAACCGGCGCAGAGTGGCTCCTGGCTGGCTGGATTGCTGCGCGTCGAATTCGTTGCCCATCAAAGCCTGCGGAAACAGGAGGCGGCGGACTTCATTGGCGAACTAGCCACCATGCTGAGTGCCGGGCAAGATCTCGATCGTGCCTTTCTCTATCTGCGTGAGACCGCACCCAACGCCCGTGTCGGCGCGATCGCTGGGGCACTGCGCGATATCGTGCGCGACGGCAGCGCGCTAGCCGATGCCATGGCGCGCTATCCACGCGGTTTCTCGCGCCTGCACGTGGCGATGGTGCGAGCTGGAGAAGCGAGCGGTCAGCTGGCGCCGACGCTCGCACGTCTGGCTGACCTGCTCGAACGCCAGCACCGGCTTATGGCCTCGGTCATTTCGGCGCTGATCTACCCTTGCCTGCTCGTTGTCGCGGCGATCGGCGCCATTACACTGTTGCTGACCGAAGTCCTGCCGCAATTCGTGCCGCTTTTTGCGCAGAGCGGCGCCAGTCTGCCAGCATCGACACAGGAGCTGATCGCCGCGGGAAACTTTATCGCGCGGAACGCCATATTCATTATCCTCGGCATTGCACTGCTGGTGCTGTTGGCCCGAGCCGCATACCGGCTCCCGCAGCCACGGCTGCTCATCGATCGATTGCTCTTGCGGGCGCCGATCATCGGGACTCTGCTGCGCGAGGTGCAGGCGGCGCGCTTCACCCGCGTGCTCGGGACCTTGCTGGCCAACGGCGTGTCACTGATCAATGCCTTGGGGCTTGTCCGCGATGCCATGGGCAATCATGCGGCGATCGCGGCGCTGGATCGTGCTGCCGCCAATGCCCGCGCCGGCGGAGCGCTATCGTTGCCGTTGGCGGAAGCAAAGGTATTCCCACTCCGAACGACGCACCTGCTTCGCCTCGGTGAGGAGAATGCCGAGCTCGGGTCAATGGCACTGCGCGCGGCGGACATCCATGAGGAGCGCACCCGCGTCATGTTGCAACGAGTGGTTGCGCTGCTGGTACCCGCGATTACGATCATCATGGGGATCGGCGTAGCTGGTATCGTCACCTCGCTGCTGAGGGCAATGTTGAGCTTGAACGATTTGGCCACCGGGTGATATCGCGCTGGAGGGGGGGAACATGGTGACTGCGCTGACGTCAGCGGCGGCTCTTGGGTGCCAGGTGTGGGGAGGTAAATGATTGTTGCCGCGACGCTGCGCGAGGCCGTTCTGTGGTGGCTCAGGCAAATGCGTGGCTTGCTGCCCGAGCGTTTGCTCCCCGATGCGTGGCGCAGCGACGCGCTTGTGATCGAGGTACCGGGGCCATCGGAGACACCGCATATTCGGCTCACGCAGCGACGTCGCCAGCGGGAGACGGCGCTTGGTGACTTCAAGCTGGACGAGGCGGGACGTCACGCGGCGACTTCGGTGATCCCTCGACCAAGCGGGCGCGTCATCTTGCGGCCGGATCCGGGCACTGTGCTGCAGCGCAAGGTCACGTTGCCGTTGGCGGCAGAACCCGATTTGCTACGGGTGCTCCACTATGAAATGGATCGCCTGACGCCATTCACGGCCGAGCAGGTGTTCTGGTCAGCGGTAACCGAGCGGCGAAATCGCGAGGCTGGCCGGTTGGAGTTGTCCCTCCTCTTGGTACCACGGCCTGTGGTGCAGTCAGCGATCTCGGTCCTGGCAAGTGTCGGACTGAGCGTCAGTGCTATCGAGACGACGACACCCACAGGCGATTTGCGCCATATCGAATTGGCGCCGCCGTCATTGCCGCGCAAGCGCCTATTGCTGGCGGCCTGCGCTACCGCTGCGGTGATGGCGATTGCAGCACTCGTTACGCCCTTCGTCACGCAGTCGCTTGCGTTGCATGCTGTCGATGCCCAAATCGCGGTGCTGCAGCCGCGTATCGCGCAGGTCGAGAAGCTACGCAAACAGATTGCCGCGGGCTCAGCCGGCAACGATGTCATTGCTGCGGAGCACGCGGCGATTGGCGACAGCTTGCAGGTGGTAGCGACGCTGACCGATCTGCTGCCGGACGACACCGTGCTGGCGGATCTTTCGTTGCGCCAAGGAAAGCTCAGCATTAGTGGCCGATCGCGTTCCGCGCCGCAGTTGATCCCTGCAATGGCAGGAGATCCCATCCTGCACAACCCTTCATTCGCAGCACCGGTGACTCGCACCCCTGATGGGAAGGCGGACACTTTCGTCATCCGGGCCGAGTTGAATCCCTGATGATCGGCGCGCTGCCAGAGGGGGTGCGCGGCCAGCTGCTGGCACTTGCGTTGACCGTGACCGCACTCGCTGTGGCATGGGCCGGCTGCCTGCAGCCATTGATCGATTGGCATGCGTCGCGTGCCGAGGCACTGGAACAGCATCGCCTGCTGTTGCAGCGAATGACCGCCATCGCGGCGACCTTGCCAGAATTGCAGCAGCAGTCTTCGGGCGCGCACGCACCGGCGGCTGCCTTGCTGGAAGGTCAGTCCGATGCGATCGCAGGCGCGGCGCTGCAAAGCGAGGTGCAGCGAATGGCCATCAGCGCAGGTGCCGAGTTGAACAGTATGGAGATGCTCCCCGGCGAACAACGCAGCGCCTATCGACGGATCGGGCTTCGCGTGACAACGGCGGCGCAGTGGCCTGTCCTGATCGAGTTGCTGCGCGCGGTCGAGCAGGGATCGCCTCGCATGTTGGTCGATGACCTGCAGCTGCGCGCACCACCGATCGAGATGCGCGCAAGCAACCAGCCGATCAGTGCGGCATTCACCGTCTTCGCGTTTCGCTCTGCCGTCACTGGTGCAAGCCGATGAGGGGTCTGGCCGCTGCGCTGCTGGGTGTCGCGGGGCTCGCCGCTGTTGTTGCGTTGGAAGTGATCAATGCACCGCAGGGGACGGTCGGGGCCCTGCCGTCGCGGGCGGCCGCCATACCGCCCTCGGCCAAGTCGGTGAGCGCCGATCATTCGGGTGAGTGGGTATCCAGCATCCTTGGCCGACCTCTGTTCAGTCCCGATCGGCGGCCGTCCTCGGCCGCGGCAGCCGTCGCCGGTCTGCCCGGACTGCCACGCCTGTCAGGCATTATGTTCGGGCCGTTTGGACGCAGCGCAATTTTCGCGCCCGACGGCACCAAGCCCGTTGTGGCGCAGGAAGGCGCGCGGATAGCGGGATATACCGTGAAGGCAATCGAGGCGACGCAGGTGCGGCTGATTGGCCCGAATGGCAGCACCGTGCTGTATCCAACCTTTGCTGCCGCTGCTGCAAGCCGCGTCACCAAGGCGCCCTTACCCAGATGATCGTCCGCAGTTTACTGCTGATTGCCGTGCTCGGCAGTGTGGTCGGGTGTGAGCGTGCGGAGCAGCCGGCGATACCCGCTCTGACAGAGTTGCCCGGCAACCCGGGAGTTGCACCCGCCCGCCTCAATGGCAGCGTCGGAGCGCCGCAGGCGACACCGCCGTCGCAGATCTCCTACGGCACGCCTGGGGACGTTAGTGTCTCGAAAGGAGCGCCGGGAAGCGAAGGCGGTGGCGACGTTTCGCTCGACTTCGCTGATACTGACATCCGCGAGGTTGTGGCGCAGATCCTCGGCAACATGCTGAAGCTCAACTACACCATCGACCCGGCGGTGCATGGATCGGCAACACTGCGCACCGTGACGCCGTTATCGCGCACGCAACTGCTGCCGACGCTGCAATCGCTGCTGGCGCAGAACGGTGCCGCGGTGGTGCAGTCAGGCAACCTGTATCGCGTCCTGCCGGCCAACCAGGCCGGCGCCGCACTGGGATCCGATGGCACTGCCGGCACCATTGTCGTGCAGCTGCATTACGCTTCAGCCGAGGACCTTGCCAAGGTGCTGCAGCCATATGTCGGCGAAGGCGGCAAGATCGTCGCCGATGCGGGCCGGAATGCGCTGCTGATTTCCGGGGATCCGATGGCGCGCGCCAGCCTGATTGGCCTCGTGCAGACTTTCGATACTGACATTCTGGGCCGGCAATCCTATGCCTTGCTGCCGGTCAGCGTGGGTGACGTCAAGGATTTTGCCAGCGCGATGCAGGATGCCATGCGTGGCCAGAGCGGCGGCGCTCTCGCTGGAATGGTACGCGTCGTCCCGCTCACCCGCATCAACGCGGTACTTGTGGTTTCGCCACAGTCACATTACATCGATCAGGCGCGCCGGGTTTATGCGCTCATTGACCGGGCACGACAGCAGACGGTCCGCAGCTGGCATGTATATTATTTGCAGAATAGCCACGCGGAGGATATCGCCTATGTCCTGCAGCAGGCATTCACACCAGGAAACGTGACGGCACAACCGACCAGCACCCAGGCTGGCGCGCAACGCATGGCGAATGCGGTCGGCGGACTGGGCAATCGGTTCGGTGCCGGCGGCGGTATGCAGGGGGGTGCGGCGGCGGTGGTATGCAGGGCGGGTACGGCGGCGGCGGTGGTTTAGGCGGCCTCAGTGCCGGCGGCATAAGCGGCGTTCCTGTGGCAGCGGCGGCAACGGGCGGCGGCGCACCCGCGGTGGCGACGCCGGGTCAATTGCCGCAGCAGCAACAGGGGCCAGCGGCGGGCACCAATCCCTTGCTAGGACCGCTGGAGGGCGGCGGCACGGAGTCCAATCCGGACACGCTGCGCATTATTCCTGATGATCAGAACAATGCGGTCCTGCTGCACGGCACGGAGCGGGAGGTGAACACAATCCAAGCAATGTTGCACAAGGTCGATATCCTGCCGCTGCAGGTACGCATCGATGCGGTGATTGCCGAAGTCACGCTCAATGATAATCTGCAATATGGCACGCAGTTCTTTTTCAAATCCGGTGGGCTGAACGGTATTCTCAGCAACTCGACGCAGAGTACGTCGCCGACGACGCCACTGACCCCTGGGCAGGTGTCACTGAACATGAGCTTTCCGGGCTTTTTCATTGGCGGCCATGGTCTGGGAGGTGCGCCATTCGCCATCAATGCGCTCCAGGCGGTCACGCAGGTGAGCGTGCTGTCGTCACCCGAGCTGCTGGTATTGGACAACCAGCCGGCGCGGCTGCAGGTCGGCAATGTGGTCCCCTATCTTTCGCAGAGCTCCCAAAGCACAATCACCGCCAACGCGCCGATCGTGAACTCGGTCCAGTATCAGCAAACCGGCGTCGTCATGGAGGTCACGCCACGGGTCAACAGCGGCGGCCTGGTAACGCTCGACATCCAGCAGGATGTGAGCGAGGTGGCCGGCACTGTCACCACACCCGGCCTCAACTCACCGACGTTCAATGACCGCAATGTCAGCTCCCGCGTCGTGGTCCAGGATGGCCAGACAGTCGGCCTCGCCGGATTGATCCGCGACAATGCGGGCGTGAACAACCAGGGCATTCCGTGGCTGAAGGACGTGCCGCTGCTGGGATTCCTTGCCGGCAACCAGAACAACACGCGGGAACGCACCGAGCTGCTGATTCTGATCACGCCGCATGTCATGCACGATCAGCGGGATGCATTGTCACTGACCGAGGATTTGCGTGAACAGTTGATCAACGCGGCCTCCGTGCCCGACCGGCTCAATTCGTTGCGGCCGTCGGGATCACCGGATCCTGGTGCCCGGATCCGCCGTGATCTGAAGCTGCAGCCATGAGCATTCCGCTGCTGGCCTGCATGGTCACCGTCGCTACGTACTATCACCTGCCGCCGCGCGTGCTGCCGTCGATTCAGGCGGTTGAGGGCGGGGCGATCGGTGTGGTGCATGGCAACGCCGATGGTTCGCAGGATCTGGGCATCATGCAGGTCAACACGCGTTGGCTGACGAGTCTTGCACAGGTTGCACGAACCAGGCCGGACGTCGCGCGCTTTCGGCTGATCTATGACGGGTGCTTCAATATCGCCGCGGCCGGGGCGATCATGCGATATTACCTAGACGAGGCTCATGGCGACCTGATGCTGGCCGTGGGGTACTATCATTCGCACACGCCGGTCTTCAATGTTGAATATCAGAACAAGGTTCTGATGTCTGCCTCTCGGCTGTTTGGCGGCAGCAGAGCTTCCGCACGCAAATAGCGCGTCTGGTTCTTGCTAAGCAGATTGTATGCGTTCCACTTCAGCCAAGGCGATCGAGGAGATCAGGATCCCAGCGACTGACGTCATACTGCAAGCGTGGATGACCGAGGGGCATCGCGCTCGGCGCTCCTCGGTTCGAGCAACGCAGCGCGGCTTTACCCTCCTCGAGGTCCTCATCGCCCTGGTCATTGCCGGCCTTGCGCTTGGTGTTCTGTTCAACGCCGGACTGACGGGCCTGCTTGCGACCCAGGCTGCGTCGCAGAACGAGCAGGCCATTGCGCGGGCGCGATCACATCTGACACTTGCGACCCATGCCAGTCCGCTGGTGACCGGCGATTGGCAGGGGGATGACGGCGGCGGCTTCGCCTGGCATCTGCGCGTCACGCCAATCGCCAGCACGACAGTGCGAGCCGCCTATGCCGCGACACCACGCGGTTCATCGAGTTTTCCGCTCACCTTGTATTCGGTGACGGTGTGGATCAGCTGGGCTGACACAGGCAATAGGAGAGAAGTTCGGCTCGACACGGAACAGATCGGACAGGGCGCACAATGAGGGACTCACGAGGGTTCACGCTGCTGGAACTCTTCGTGGTACTCACGATACTCGGCTTCATCCTTGTCGGGTTGGCGCAGGGGCTGCACTTTGGCCTGCTCACCTGGGCCACCGAAGTTCGACTGTCCGGCCGCAACGATGACTTCAATCCTCTCGACGATACTTTTCGCCACCTTGTCGAGGGCGCAGATCCAGGCACGGACGTCGATCCGGCGCCCTTCGTCGGCAGCAGAAACCAGCTCCATTGCCTCACGGCGTTGCCGGATGCTGGAACTGCCGGCGGTGTTCGCCGCATCGAGGCCACTTTGCGTGTCGATGCTAATCATCGGCTGGTGCTTCGCTGGCAGCCTTATGTTCATGCGCGGCGTCTGAGACCCGCGCCAGCGATATCAGAATCTGAGTTGCTGCGCGGTGTCTCCGATATCGAGCTAGCGTTCTGGGCGCCAGGAAATGGTTGGGTCGGTTTCTGGCAATCGCCGAATCTGCCGAGACTGGTACGCCTGCGCGTGCGCTTTCCGGCCGGCGATGCGCGTCATTGGCCCGACATTGTTGCCGCGACGCGGCTCGACCGGCCATGATCGTGCGGCCGGCCCCGCCAACAAGGCTTCGCTTTGTTGATCGTGCTGTGGACCTTGGGTCTGCTGGCGCTGCTCGGCACGCAACTGCTGGCGACCAGCCGGCAGGATGCGCAGATCGCCCGCAACCTGCTCAATTCGGCGACGCTCGAGGCGGCTGCTAACGGCGCAGTGCAACAGGCAATCTTCAGGGTGCTTGATCGCTCCTCCGGCCACTGGGATGCCGATCGCATGATCCGACCTGCTGCAGGTTGGGCCGGCAAGAGTGACGCTTCATATTGAGGATGAGGCCGACAAGGTAAATCCGAGCATCGCCTCCCCAGCTCTGCTGCAGGCTCTGCTGCTGCAAGTCGGCGCCGATCCTGGTACGGCCGCCGCGCTCCGGCGAGCATTGCGCAATGGCGCCAGGCGAGCAACACGCCAGGCCGGCCAAGCCCCTCCTTCGGCCCGCTATGCCGGGGCGGGCCGCGAATTTGCTCCATCTGGGTGAGCCATTCTCCAGTATCGAAGAACTTGGATTCTGTGCTTGGCATGACACCCGAATTGCTGGCCAGACTGCGCCCACACTTGGCGCTCTTTACTGACAGTGATCCCGGGGCAGGAACGCGTGATCCAATAGTCGCGCGAGCGCTTGCCGCAGCCAGACCAGTTCAATGCAATCGCCGAAGAAAGGGGCGAAGAACTCGTCTCTATCGTTGCGGATGCACGTGGCCGGCATAACGCACATTACGGGATTCGAGTGGTGGTGCGCACCAATGGCAACCCCGTGGGCCGGCGCTACGAAATCCTGTCCTACGAGCAGCTTTGGGATTAGTTCCGGACCATCGCCTCGCGCAAGGACGGCAGCTCCAACGCGGCGCATGGGAGCTCGCCTATTGTTGTCGTCCAGTTCGCCTGGTGCGGCGTTCGCCTTGGAGCCTGATCGGATCCGGCCGCTCTGATCATGCTCCAGCAGAGTTCATCGATGCAGATCGCGCGCTAACGCTTGGCCAAGCGCGCACCGAGATCGTCGTCATCGATCGATGATGGCACGTAGACCGCGATGCAACCGTTCGCCGGACACGGATTGGTCGGATCCGTGCCGCTTGGGCTGCCGGTTGGCACGAAACCGATCGGCACGAACACATGATGCGAGAACTTGTCGGCAGCAACCGAATGCGCCGTGGTTGATGTCGGCACGCTTCGTCGAACATGAACGTTCTGGCATCGACTGTGCCCAGGATCGGGGTCACCTTGCCGGTGGAAGGATCCACGGTGCCACGGGCAGCGAGGTAATAGTGCTGTGTACCGGGGTCAAACCATACCTCGTCATTGCCGCCGGCCTGGGTGATATTCGAGATAACATCGCCATTGTCGATATTGATGATGAGGGTCTGGGTCGTCGCGACGGTGCCGGCTGGCGGATTGGTCGGGAACGACGGCACCGCAGCCAATGATGGCCTGGCGATTCGGGCCTAGCGCGAGCCCGGCAGGTGAGCAGTTCTGCACCGGATAGACCGCGATCACCTGCATGCTGCTGGGATCGATCACCGCGATGCCGCCTTGGGCGGGATCCGGGCCAACCTGCGGAACCGAGACGTAGAACAGTCCGGTGCGAGGCGACCATTGCGGTTGCTCAATGCCGTTCTGAGCGTCCACCCCGGCGTGCCCCGGCTTGGTATCGAACATGATCTGCCCAAGGATCGCGTGGGTATCGGTATTGACCAGCGTTATGAACGGCGGGGTATTGGCATTGTTCGCCGCAGCAAGGATGTGATCGCGCGAGTCCCACGCCATCTCATCAACGCGCATCTTCACCGATGGGTCGGTGGGATCGGTTACGGTGAACGATGTCGGTGACGACTGAAGCTGGCGATATCGATCACCTTCAATGTGCTGTCACCATCGCCGGCCCACACTTCCTTGCTGCCAATGATGACCACGCCATCAGGTCCCGAGATGCTGTTATTTGCCGAGGCCGGGCTGGTCGTGCTGCACTTGACGCCTTGAAAGCCCCCGACACGGCGGACAAACGTATCGTCGCTCGCATCGAAGAAGTCGACCGCGGCGTTGGTACGATCCGAAAGCACATAGAACCCGCTCTTCGGGTCCACGAAACTGATGTCGAACGCACCAAGTCCAGTTCCCTGCGAACACGTGGATTGCGAGACGTCCGGCGCCGGCGGCACCACGATTTTATCCACGAGGACCATGCGTTCGTCGGCGGTCGCCACCTGCCCGCGGTCAGCAGCAACGTCAGACGCCCGCTGCAGCCAGCAACGGCGGGAGTAGCTTCGAGGATTTAGTGGTGGCATTGCTTGGCGCGTTGGTCAGTCATGCATTTCCTCCCCTTTTTCGCGCACGACCGTGGTTCGGCACGCATCGAGCGATGCCGGCCGTTCCGTCAGCGCGTGGCACCCTGCTGTCATTCTTAGCCTTGCTTCTAAATCAAATGTATGACATTTCTCAGTCGTTGACGATAACGCGCGGCCGGACCAAGTAGCGATGTCAACATATGAACGTTGGCGGCCCAAGAGCTGATGATATCCTTGGCCATTGTCGCAAGAACGTCAGGCGGTGGGGAGGTCATGATGCGTCGCGATTTCATGAACTCGGGCATGAGCGGCAAATTCGCATCGGACTAGTCCATGCGGCCTTCAAGTGTTTGCCCCGCTCTCGGTGCGAATTCCGGCGAGCCGACGGCGATGCCGGATTTACCCTGCTGGAAATCCTCGTGGTTATCACCATCATTGGGCTGCTTATCGGTCTGGTTGCGCCGGCAGCGCTGCGCCAACTGAGCGGTGCGCGCGTCTCTGTGGCGAAGCAGTCGGTCGAGCGGCTTTCTGGTGTGCTCGATCTCTATGATCTCGACATGGGCTCCTATCCCACGACAGAGCAAGGACTGGCGGCGTTGGTGAAACGCCCGGCCGGCGCAGAGAACTGGAACGGGCCATATCTCAAGGGCGACGCGGTGCCGCTCGATCCCTGGAGCCGACCCTATGTCTACCGGAGCCCATCCGAGCGCACGCAACATGACTACGACCTCTGCTCGACGGGTCCTAACGGCACGCAGACCGAGGCCGGCATGATCTGCAACCCGTAGCCGTACACCTTGGCTTTTATTTTGCCTAATGAGGTGCCGTATATGATTATATCGGGGTCATCTTGCGGCACTACGCCGCTGCACCAGGTCCAGCGGAATGCCGGCTGAATCGCGGTTCTCGTCGCCTAGTCTTCAAGCCTAAAGTGCAGCACACAGCGTAAGCCGGGCTTGTTGTCTTCAAGTACAAGGCCCGCATGGTGTAGTGTAGCGATCGCGCGTACAACACTGAGACCGAGACCATTGCCTGGCGTCGTGCGGCTTGCCTCCAGACGGTAAAATCGTTGCAGCACCTTCTCGCGATATGCGGCAGGGATGCCCGGACCGTTATCGGCGATCCACGCCGTAATGCCTGTCGCTGCCCTTTCAGCCTTGACCTCAATGAGGGACCGGGCTGGACAATGTCGGATCGCATTTTCGATCAGGTTGGCAAACAGCAGTGTGAGAAGCTCCCGATCCCCAAGCAGGTTCAATGCGGGCTCGAGTCTGCCTGTCAGGATCTGGTCCTTTTCCTCAGCGACCGGCTGGTAGGCATCAACCAACTCAGTGAGCAACGTGTCCAGCCGCACCGGACCAAATCCGGCCCGGCGGGTTCCCGCCTCGATCTGCGCAATGCGTAGCAACGCCCCGAACGTCTCAAGGATCTCATCGGCATTCGCAATTGCATCATCGAGCGCAGTCCTGAACCCTCCCACTGTCGTCTCACGCCTTTGCGCCAGTTCCAGACGCTGACGCAGTCGCGTCAGCGGCATCCGCAGGTCGTGTGCAATGTCGTTCGACACCTGCTCCAGGCCAAGCATGAGGCTTTCGATCCGGTCGAGCATGGCGTTCGGGCTACCGCTGAGATGGTCGAATTCATCGTCGGTCCCACGCAGCGCCATCCGCCGCCCGAGATCGCCTGCCATAATGGCCCGACTGGCACGGCTGACGTTCTCTACTCGGCGCAGGACGCTCAGGCTCATCGCGACGCCGCCTGCCATGGCCAGAATGATGGTTGCGGCGAGGCCGACGGCAAAGGTGCGCGTAACGACCTCGCCAACCTCCTTAAGCTGATGATGCTGGCGCTCGATCCGGTGCCGGATCTTCCGCCGTGGAACCCTCAATCGGTGCAGGGGGAACTGCCGGCGCTGGCGGAGCACCGACCCGATCTGATAGCGCTGCAGCTGGGCTACCGCGCGCAGAACGCGAAGCTGCGCACCGCAATCCTGTCGCGCTTTCCCAACCTGACGATCGGCGTCACCGGCCGCAGCGACAACTCCAATATCCGCAACTTCGGGCCGCAGGTCACGCTGGAGTTGCCGATCTTCAATCAGAACCAGGGCAATATCGCTATCGAAACAGCAACCCGGCAGCAGCTGCACGACGAATATGCCGCCCGATTGACGGAAGCGGTAGGACAGGTACGCGCCATGATCGCCGAGATCGACCTTCTGTCGAATCAGCTCAATGGCGTCCGCCGCGAGCTGGCGGGCGCGCGCCAGATTGCGGCGACAGCCGAGGCTGCCTTCCGGGCCGGCAATATCGATGAGCGCAGCTATGTCGATCTGGTCAGCACGCGCCTTACCAAGGGACAGGAGGTCGTCGCGATCGAGCAATCCCTGCTGGAGCGGCGGGTGGCGATCGCGACGCTGGTCGGCGCCGGCATGCCTCCCATAACCCTGCCGCCCGGAGATAAACATGACGTTGCGCTGTTCGATCGTCCTGGCCGCGGCCATCACCGTGATGCCTGCAATGGCGCAGGCAACTCCACCGAGCGTCGCAGTGCAGACGCAGCCGCCGCGGCAGGGGACGGTGCCGGATGTGCTCACCGTGTATGGATCGGCGCAGCCGGCGCTCGATGGCGGGATGACTTTGAGTTTCCAGCGGGAAGGCCGAGTTCTTGCCATCGCGGTGACGCCAGGCGAAGCGGTCCGTGAAGGCGATCGCCTGCTGGACTTCGGTGCATCGCCCACCGCCGTTGCCACCTACCAACAGGCGGTCAGCGCATTGGCAGCCGCTAGGCAGCAGCGGGCGCATGCGGCGCAATTGCTCTCGCAACAACTGGCGACTCGCGATCAACTGGCGCAGGCAGATAAGGCCGTCGCCGATGCGCAGGCGACGATAGACGCCCTGCAGCGGGAAGGCTCTGATCAGGCCACCCGGACCTTGGCCGCCCCGTTCGACGGCATCGTCGCGACCATTCCGGTCGCGCAGGGGGACCGCGTCCAGCCCGGGTCTACGCTGATGACGCTGACGCGGCTTGACGGCTTGGTGGTAACGGTTGGCATCGACCCCGAGGCGCGGCCGCGTATCCACACAGGCGAGCGCGTGCATCTGACCCCGCTGACCGGGGGCCAAGCCTTGGAGGGAAAGGTCCTACGCGTTGACGGCGTGCTGAACCCCAAGACACGGCTTGTCGATACGGACATTGCGGTACCGGCCAGTTCCGTCGTGTCAGGGGTGCCCTACCGGGCCGACATTATCACCGCGGAACTGACCGGCTGGATCGTGCCGCACGACGCCATCCTATCGGACGCCAAGGGAACGTACCTGTATCAGGTCGCCGGCGCGAAGGCCGAGCGCGTCCCGGTCACGGTCGTCGGATCGGCCGGGTCCGACGATGTCGTTCATGGATCACTCGATCCCCAGCGGCCCGTTGTTGTCGAGGGCAATTATCAGATCACCAGTGACACAACGGTTCGCGTGAGCAGTGCGCAATGAGTTTTGCCGACTTCGCTGCGCGTCATTCTCGCTCGATCATGCTGGTTGCCATCGCACTGGCCGTCGCCGGCGCGATCTCGGCCATTTCGCTACCCGTCGGTTTGTTCCCGCAAATCTCGTTTCCGCGCGTCGTTGTCGATCTCGACGCCGGCAGCCGCCCGGCCGACCAGATGGCTCTGCTGGTCACGCGCCCAGTCGAAGAAGCGATCCGCACCGTACCGGGCGTGCGCGACGTCCGCTCCGCCAGCACGCGCGGCTCCGCCCAGATCTCCATCGATTTCGGCTGGGGCCGCGACATGATCAGCAGCACGCTGCTGATCAATGCCGCGATCTCGCAGATCATGCCGAACCTGCCAGCCGGCACCGGCTATGACGTGCGGCGGATGGACCCGACGGTGTTCCCGATTATTTCGTATGCGCTGATGTCAGACAGCGTGTCGCCGGTCGCACTGCACGACCTCGCGCAATACCAGATCGTTCCGCTGTTGTCGTCTATCGCCGGGCTTGCCCGGGTTGACGTGCAGGGTGGCGAAACGGCCGAGGTCGAAGTGCTGGCCGATCCACAGAAGCTCGCGGCGTACAGTCTCAGCATGTCGGATATTGCCGACGCGCTGGGCAAAGGCAATGTGCTGCAGGCCGTCGGGCGCTTGCAGGACAACCACAAGCTTTACCTGGTGATGGCGGATCACAGCATCGGCAAGACCCAATCAGTGGGTGATGTCGTGGTGAAAGCGGACCAAGCTGGGGTCGTCCGCGTGCGTGACGTGGCGACAGTCCAGAACGGCTTCGTGCCGCAATGGACTCGGGTGGTCGAGGACGGCAGGCCGGCGGTCCTGTTCAATGTCTATGAACAGCCGGACGGGAACGCCGTGCAGATCGCGCAAGCCGTGCAATCCAAGCTGGCCGCGTTCAAGCTGCCGCCTGGGGCGCGCATGGTGAACTGGTACGATCAGAGCGCGCTTGTCACCCAGTCGGCCAGCAGTGTGCGTGACGCCGTTCTGATCGGCCTCGTGCTTGCTGGTCTCGTCCTGGTCCTGTTCCTGCGGAACCTGCGCATGACGATGATCGCGGCGCTGGTGGTACCCGCCACCCTGGCCGCAGCGATCCTGGTACTGAGCGTCCTTGGTTTGAGCTTCAACATCATGACGCTGGGCGGCATCGCGGCGGCGGTCGGGCTGCTGATCGACGACGTCATCGTCATGATTGAGCATATCGCCCGCCGGGCCGGCGGGCCGGCGGCCGGTGGGTGTTGTCACCGGCAACGCCGCCATTTTGCCGGCCAGCCGGGAATTCCTGCGTCCGCTGACAGGCTCCAGCCTGGCAACGCTGATTGTCTTTGTGCCGCTAGCCTTTCTCAGCGGCGTCACCGGCGCATTTTCGAAAGCACTCTCGGTCACCATGGCGGCGGCGCTGGCCATATCCTATCTGATGACGGCGTTTGTCGTTCCAGTCCTGACCCGGCGCCTGGTCAACTTCGACCGTTGGCGTGATCCAGCGCACGCTGGCGACAGCTTGCTCTCACGCTCCCACGGATGGCTGCTGGATGGGCTTTTCGCACGCCCATGGCTGTTCGCTTTCATCCTGGCGCCGCTGCTGGCCGTCGGCTGGTTCGCCTACAACGCGGTACCAACCGGCTTCATGCCCGCTGTCGATGAAGGTGGCTTTATTCTGGACTACTACACCCCGCCCGGCACATCGCTGACCGAAACGAGCCGCGAGGTCGCGGAAATCGACGCAATCCTGAAAGCGACACCGGAGGTCGCCACCTTCTCCCGCCG
The DNA here is from genome assembly GCA_963758595.1 of uncultured Alphaproteobacteria bacterium. Lineage (GTDB taxonomy): Bacteria > Pseudomonadota > Alphaproteobacteria > Acetobacterales > Acetobacteraceae > JAMXLO01. The sequence continues at coordinate 105,489 of CAVWWB010000008.1, read as the reverse complement.
CCTCGGCACGGGACTGGGCGGCGATCTCGGCGAAAGCTACCACGGCGACTATTTCGTCCGGCTCAAGCCGGACCATAACCGGTCCACCCCCACGGTGATGGCGGCCGTTCTGGCCGAGTGCAGGCCAAGGTGCCCGGGGTCCAGATCGAACTGGCGCAGCTTATGGAGGACTTGATCGGCGACCTTACGGCTGTGCCGCAGCCTATCGAGATCAAGCTCTATGGCGCTGATACGACAGCTCTGATCTCTCAGGCCGAGAAGATCGCGACTGCCATCAGCAGCATCGATGGTGTCGTGGAGGTGAAAAGCGGCGTCAAGCTGGCAGGCGATGCACTGGACCTGCAGATCGACCCGGTGCGCGCCGGTTTCGAGGGCGTCACGGCCGATGACGTTGCGCGCGCCGTAGATGCCGCGCTGACCGGAACTGTGGCGACACAACTGCCGCAGGTGACCAAGGTCGTCGGCGTCCGCGTCCGCATTCCCGATGCAGGGGGGTTGCGGGAAACGGCGCTGGCTGACCTGCCCATAAGAGCGGTGGATGGCCACGTCTTTCCTCTGCACCGCGTCGCCCGGATTGTGCCCGTAACCGGACAGCCCGAGATTTCGCGCGACAACCTCCAGCCGATGATTGCCGTGACTGGGCGCATTGAAGGCCGCGGCATTGGCGCAGCGGTGGCCGATGTGCAAAAGGTACTGAGCCAGCCGGGCATGCTGGCGCCGGGCATTCGTTACGAGCTTGGCGGCCTGTACCAGCAACAGCAGATCGCCTTCGCCGGTCTGATGCGGGTGTTCGTGGCAGCCCTGATTGCCGAATTCATCCTGCTGTTGTTTCTCTACGAGCGGATCTGGCTACCCATCATCATCATCGGCTGTTCCCTGCTGTCGACAACCGCCGTTTTCTCCGCATTGTGGCTGACCGGCGTCGACCTGAACATCACGGCGCTCATGGGTATGACTATGATCATAGGTATCGGCACGGAAATGTCGATCTTCTACGTCTCGGAATACACCGAACTGGCGCAGCAAATGGAGCCGAAACGCGCGTTGCGGGAGGCGAGCCGGAACCGGTTGCGTCCCATTACCATGACGACGCTCGCGGCGATCCTGACGCTGATGCCGCTGGCCTTCGCCATCGGCCAGGGATCGGCGATCCAGCAGCCGCTGGCAATTTCGATCATTGCCGGGCTGCTGCTGCAGTTCCCGCTCGTGCTGCTGGTTATGCCCGTGCTGATCGGACTGACGCAGCGAGGCCACGGGCATCAGGGTGCGCCTGCGCCGGCAACAGCGAATTCATGATGCGACCAGAGGAAGCTGACCAATGATAATACTGGCCGGCCATGCCGCTGCTGCCATGCTGGCGGCATTTCTGGCGTCTCTGGTGGAGTGCGTCGAGGCCCCTGACAGTCGTGCTGGCCGTCGGCGCGGTGCGTGGCTGGGGCGGTGCTCTAGCCGGCACCGGGCTAGGCCTGGCAACGCTGACGCTGCTGGTCCTGGCACTGGGCCCGGCACTGACGGCGATACCGCTTGAAGCGATCCAGTTTATGGTCGGCCTGCTGCTTCTGCTGTTCGGAATGCGCTGGCTGCGCAAGGCGATCCTCCGCGCGGCAGGCGTAATACCGCTGCACGACGAAACCGCCGTGTTCGCGCGGGAGACGCAGGCGCTTCGCGCCGACGCAGTACGCCGCGACGCCTGGGACAGGGTCGCTATCGTAACCGCCTTCAAGATCACCATGATCGAGGGAATCGAGGTCATTTTCATCGTTATCGCCACGGGCGCCGGCGGCCCGCACATGCTGACCGCGGCCGCGGCTGGCGCTGTGGCCGCGCTGCTGCTTATCGCGCTCCTAGGCGTGCTGTTGCGCCGTCCGGTGGCGATGATACCCGAGAACGTGCTGAAATTTGCGTTGGCGTGCTGTTGTGCGCGTTCGGCACCTTCTGGGTCGGCGAAGGGCTGGGCCTGCCCTGGCCTGGCAGCGACTGGGCGTTGGCTGGTCTGACAGCTGCCTTCCTTGCCACGGCCCTGGGGACGATTCCGCTCTGCTCGCCCCACGGCGTGCGGATTTCTGATAGCGGACAACGAGACTGATCATGCGCGCCATCACAGCCTCAATCAGCGAAATCTGGCATCTGTTCGTTGAGAACGGCCCCTTTGCGGCCGCCATCGTGCTCTGGCCCTGCCTCGTCTGGTTGCTGGGCCGCTGCTCGGAGCTTGCTCGCACTCTCGGGACCACGATGCTTGCCGTCGGCATGATCGTGATCCTTGTGACCGAGGCCACGCACTACGCAAACCGAGCGAGGCCGCGATGATCCATCCATTGACGAGGCGCGCCATCGTCTGCACGGCCAGCCGCCCGCGGGCGATGGACGTAACCTACCCCTACTGGTTCGCCATGCTCGCTGCCAGCGCTCTCGGCACCAACGTGGGCGACCTCTGGGCTGAGATCCTGTTTCCGGGACGCCTGACGAGCCTTGCGGCACTGCTCATTGTGTGCGCCCTCGCCGTCACCTATGACCGGATCGCCGGCACTTGGTCGGAGGTGGGCTATTGGATCGCCATCGTCGCGATGCGGGCGGCAGCCACCAACCTCGCCGATATTATGACGCACGATCTGGCGCTGGGCTACGTCGTCTCCTCGGTCCTGCTCGCGGGCCTGACCCTGGTCGCCGCCCGCTTCACACATCCGGACATGATGCGAGGTGGATCTCCACGGGTGGATGGCGCTTACTGGATCGCCATGTTCATCGCGGGGTTGTTTGGCACCGTCGCCGGCGATCTAATCCACCACACGATCGGACTTTGCGTGGCCTCTGCGGCATTGTGCGCGGCGCTCACGGGGCTGATCCTGGTGCGTGATGCCTTCGCGCCGCTGTCCGTCCTGCTGTACTGGGCAATCATCATGGCCGAACGGTGCGCCGGCACGGCGGTGGGCGACATGTTGGCAAGCCGCCGAGCCATCGCGCTAGGACTACCGACGGCGTCGATTTGCACAGTCGCCTTGATCCTTGTCTCGCTATGGCTTCGTGCCCGGTTCGAAGCGCAACAGAGGACACCGGCCTGACAGGATGTGCTGGATTGCTGCTGACGGGCGTCCCATCTTTTGTGGGGCTTAGCACGTGTTGTTGCAGCGGCAGCGAGTTGGACGCACCGAGATTACCGTGAACTTTCACGCGGCCATTCTGAAGAGGACGCTATCCGGCGTACGTTGGAGAGCGATCGATCGGGTGGTGCCGCGACTGAGGTCCGAACCTTGAAGCACGCGACGACCTTGGCCATGCACGGCCTGCCGATGCTTGTGCGTGGTATGATCTCGCTTACAGCCAAACCGCAGCGACATCCTGCTGTCTCTCGATTCGCTTCTTCTGCTCTTCTGCTAAGATGAACACCTGCAACAATGGATGGGCGCGCAGACGTCCACCTCAGACGCGGCGACCGCCATCCCTGCCGTTCGAAGACTGTTCAGGCTCCTCTTCGGCACGCAGAGGACGCTCAGCATCTTGCGCCGCGGTATAAGCCGCCATTGCCAGGGCAATCAGGTCGCGATTTCGAATTAGGTGCATCAGCAGGAGCATCGCGTGCGTCATGTGTAGGCAATCCTGCTGCAATGCAAGATCGCCGAACAGCATAGCACGCGCCGAACCGCTGGCGACGTAGTGGGGCACGGCGTGATCGATGGAACCAAAAAGCGAAGCGCAGCACAATCATGAGCGCATCGCGCCCGGCGAGTTGCCAATCGTAGGCACTTGTCTACGGGTCGATGGCTCCGGTCCGCAGCATCCGCCGGTGAACCGAGGCGGTCAAGCTAGCTTCGGTTGCTCTCGCCACGGTGTAATGCGCATGCCATTGCACGACCTGGGTCAGGCGCTGCACCGCCAGGTCGACGATGAGCTTGGCGCGGACACGCTCAAGCAGTCACGTTGACCCGACCTGGCCCAGTGGGCGCTGTGCTCTGCGCCGAATCGGTAGCCGTGCCCTGACCAGGGTTAGCGGGAGCATTTGGCAGCGTCACGTGCTGCCCCAGCGCCTTCGCCGCGGCAGTGATCTGCTTACCCAGGGCGGACAGCGTGTGGCCGTCTACGCCATGCGATTGGTCATAGGCATACTTGGCCAACATCTGGCGGAGGGCCGCCTGCTGCTGAGATGAATTTGACGATAGGGCTTGGGGTGTCGGTTGCGCCGCTTTCGTCGGTGGCGGCGTAGTGGGCGCGACATTGGCGTTCACTGACCCTGCGGTCATCATTTCGGGATCCATTGGCACTGAGTGAAAATACCCGCCACTTTTTGCCGGTGATCGCCACTATGGGTGCGCTCCTCTGAAGCAGCCGTTAGCGATGGGGCTCTTCCAGCCTCAAGGCCCCTCCAAGAAACATTATGATGTGGCGCGGCCAGGGAATACCTGACCCAGATAAAAGGCCTGGTGCCGCCTTTGTGGAACAAGGGCAGGAGTTGATCCCGTCTTGGTTAGCCCCAATGTTCCCGAGATAAGCGTTTCCAGTCCTTAGTCACCTTCGGTGGTGGGCGCACACAAAGGCAGCATAAAGGGCCCTGGCCTCAAGACCCTCGGAACGGGCGGCTTCGTGAGCCACGACGTTGTTTCCGCGGATACCGGTTGCCGGGTGTCAGCACCAATGACAACTCCTACGCCTCTACCATATTTGTCGGGTGCCTTTCACAAACCCGCAAACCCGCAGCCGATAACGCGCGACTACTTGCGGCCCTACGCCGGGTCCTGAGCCGGCTCATACTTCTTCTCCAGCAAGGAACTTATCGTCCTATCGTCAGACGTGCGAGGGACAACAAAGTGCGGCAACCGGTGAAAAGCAGATGCGGGCCGATATTCCCTGCGCGTCCGGAACCGCACACTGACCCACTTTTGAGGTGTTGAGGCGATCGCTGTCGCATTGGAGCGATTGCACGGTGAAAGAAATACCCAAGCCTGTCCTTACGGATCGAGGTGATCCTACACGACCACTATTGCGTCCAGAAGTGGGAGTGTATGCAGCAACGATGGCTGCGATGAGATGCTGAACGGCGGCCCCGCTCTCGCTCTCGCTGACCGCCCGGGGCGAAGGTGCCGGGTCATCAGCATCACTGGACTGGGCCGATATAGTGCAGAACGTAGTCAAAGTGACATGAGGGTGTGTTCATGTGTGCTGTAAAAGTTTTGTCTGCTATACGACCGCTGACCATAACTCTGGCCTGTAGTGTGAAACCAGCACCGACAATTGGATAATTGATGGAATGGCCCTCAAATGATCCATCCGGATTGATCGGAACAGCGAACCCATATTTGGCATCCGCGCCCGTGTTCATTACCGGGACCTGATCGTTCTGGTACAGTCCAGGTAAACTGGCCTGAGCCGACTGGACAGGCGGGCGAATTGAAGCGGGCAGGACCAGTTCCCTCATACACTCCATCGAACACATTGGTTGCGTCGGCTGAACCAGCGATCGCCAGCGCGGCGCACACAGCACTGCCCCATCGCATTGATCCACTCCCTTCGTGTACAGAATGCTCCAAACATGCGTGCCGGTCAGCTAACTAAAAGTAGTAAGTTGGCCCGCTTTGGGTGACTGAGTACCGCAGGGGCAAGGCATCTGGCTCAAGCTCAGTGCCGGGATCGAGACTGCGATGCGAGCCGAGGCAGCAAGGAGGGCGCGTGGACGGCCGTCCAACAACCGGATCGCCGCGGGCATCGCATCTGGTTGTCACGCAAGCAGCGCCGGTGCTTTCACCAGCCGCATCTGCGGCGCGAGGCATTTGGCGAGTTGATCCAGATCGACGGCAGCGAGCACCGGTGGTTCGAGGACAGGGGCGACGCCTGCACGCTCCTGGTGTTCATCGATGATGTGACGGGCCGACTGATGCAGCTGCAGTTTGTCAGCAGCGAGAGCACGGCGTCCTACTTCGAGGCGCTGCAGAGCTACCTAGAGACGCACGGATGCCCGGTCGCCTTCTACTCGGACAAGTACACGGTGTTTCGCATCGACAAGCCCGACGCCAAGGGTGGTCAGGGCGTGACGAAATTTGGCCGTGCGTTGGCTGAACTGAATATCGAGATCATCTGCGCCAACTCCAGCCAGGACAAAGGCCGGGTGGAGCGGGTTGACCGCACCCTTCAGGATCACCCGGTCAAAGAATTCCGCCTCGCCGGTGTGACCATCATGGCGGACGGCGATGTGTTCCTGGCCGGGTTCATCGAGCGGTTCAACGCTCGCTTCGCCGTGGCTCCTGCCCGCCCGAACGATCTGCACCGACCCCTGAATGTCCTGCCCTGCCGGCTGCGAAGCGCCAGCAGCCGCCCAACCTGGTCGGTGTCCTGGCTCTCTCACGCAATCCGACCCAGTCCTTCCGCGTCATAATCCGCTCGCATCACCGCCGCCGGGGCCAGCATTCTTTACCTTCCACCCTACAGACCTGACCTCAACCCGATTGAGCAGATGTTCGCTAAGCTGAAGGCGCTTCTTCGAAAGACCGCGCGCTCCCGCACGAGCTCTGCGATATTATCGGATCTCTGCCGCAATTACCTCGAAAATGCAGGCCATGCGTTCACCTAAGCACAAAATGCTGTAGTATTGCGGCGGGATTTCCGGCTGAGACCGATGCAACTGACGATGACGGTTCTGCGCTGCCCGGAGATGGTGGCGCCCGAAACTCGCAACGTATCCGGCGGAGAGTTCTCCGTCGGCCGAGGGCCTGGCGTTGACTGGGTGTTGCCGGACCCCGAACGGCTGCTGTCGAAGCGGCACTTTGCTGTGGCGTTTCGCAGCGGAAGCTGGCAGCTCGCCGACACTTCGACCAACGGCACCTTCCTTAACCGCGAGACCGATCCGATCGGTCTCGGCGAAATCCGCAGCCTGCGTGACGGCGACCGGCTGCGTCTGGGCGCCTATGAAATCGAAGTGCGGTTGGTCGAGGACGAGGGGGCTCGGCCCGGCGCCGGGGGTGCGAGCCGGTTTGCCGATCCATTCGCGATAGACCCGTTCGCGCCGGCCCAGGCAGTCCGCAATCCGTTCGATGAGCAAGACCATCCGAGTTTGCGGCTGCGCCCGAACTCGGCACAATTGCCGCAGGATTTCGATCCGCTCGCCTCCGACCCTGGTGAGACACCATTCCAGGGGCCGACCCAGGCCGACCACTCGCCGGCGCTGCAGGATGCGTGGCGGCCCCCGGCACAGGTGGGTCAAATGCCGTTGCATCGCGGAGGCGTCATTCCGGGCGATGACCTGCTACCCGACGACTGGGACAAGGACCCGGTGGAGGCAGCCGCACCTCGTGCACCACAAGTGCGGCCGCCCAGACCGGCTCCGCTTCCGTCCGCGCGGCGCCCCCTGCCGAACCATCATCCGAACCGGTGCCACCTCGGGGGCCGGCCGACGATGACGGAGGATTGCTCGCAGCCTTCCTTCAGGGGGCAGGCTTGCAGGAGCTGCGACCAAATGATCCGGCGGCAACCCTGCTCGCGCTTGGCAAGGCATTCCGCAACCTGGTGGCCGGACTGCGCGCGGTGCTGATCGCGCGCGCGGCGATCAAGAGCGAATTCCGCATCGGGCAGACCATGATTCAGGCGCGCGGCAACAATCCGCTGAAGTTCTCGGCCGGCGACGACGATGCGCTGGCGGCGTTGCTAGGCGCCGGACGCCGCATCGATATGGCGCCGGACGAGGCGGTGGCGGATGCGCTGCGCGACATCCGGCTGCATGAACTGGCCTCGATCGCGGCGATGCAGACCGCGGTGCGCGCGCTGCTGGAGGGCTCGACCCGGCCAAACTGCGCAGCCAGGCAGAGCACGCCGGCGGCGTGACCCTGCTGCCGGCGCAGAAGAAGGCGCGGGCCTGGGACGCATACGAGGCGCTGTACGCCAAGACAGTGCAGGCGCTGGCCGATGACTTCGACAGCGTGTTCGGCAAAGCGTTTGCCCGCGCCTACGAGCGTGCGCTGGACGAGGTCGCGGCGAAGGAGCGTCGATGATCAGACGCCGCTTCATCGCTCCTGCTTCCGGCACTCGGCCTGACCTGTTGCGGCGGACCCAAGCCGCCGCCACCACCGGCAGTGGTGACGCTTACGATGATCGGCGGCGCCGACCAGAATCCCGATGCAGCAGGCAAGCCAGCGCCCGTCGCGGTGCGGATCTACCAGCTTACTCAGACGGCGAAGTTCGACCGCAGCGACGTCTTCGCTCTGACTGAACACGAGCAACAGACGCTGGGCCAGGACGATGCCGCTTCACAGGAATTTGTCCTGTCACCGGGCGAGACCCAGACCAAGACCTTCGAGGCTGAAACCGAGTGTGCAGGCGCATTGGGTCGTCGCGCTTTACCGCGACATCGATGCGGCGCAGTGGCGCGCCGATGCGCCAGTGGCGGACCACGGCCCCACGAAACTCATCCTCAACGTCGGGAAACTTGCTATCACGTTGAAGCCCGGCTGAACCTGGCCGGGGGCGCCTGGGGGACGAACGATCAATGAGCTGGACGAACCGCGTGGTCTGGCAGGAAGGCATGTTCCTGCGCACGCAGCACTTCCAGCAGCAGGATCGCTGGACCGAGCAGTTTGTGCGCGGGCGCGTACAGGCGTTGCGGCCGCACCCGTGGGGGCTGATCGACTACGCGCTGGACCGCGACCTGCTGGGCGACCGGCCGTTTCGCGCTCGCCGCGGCAACCGGTGTGTTCGAAGACGGAACGCCGTTCGCGCTGCCAGTCGAGACCGACCATCCGCCGCCGCTGGAATTGCCGGACAGCGCGCGCAACGTGCTGGTGTATCTGGCGCTGCCAATCCGGCAGGCAGGCGCGGTAGAGGTTGCCGACAGCGCCACCGAGGGCCGTTACACGGCCAAGCCGTTCGAGGCGTACGACACGCATTCGGCTTCACCACAGCCGGCCGAGTTGCAGGTCGGGCGCCTGCGCTTGCGCTATCTGACCGAGACCGACGAACGCACCGGCTATCTATGCATTCCGCTGGCGCGGGTGACCGAGGTGACGTCGGATCGACGGATCATCCTGGATGACCGATGGATCCCGCCGGCGCTGGTCTGTTCCGCGGCACCTCCGCTGGCCGGACTGATCGCGGAACTGTCCGGCATGCTGAACCAGCGCGGCGAGGCGCTGGCCGCGCGCATGACCGCGCCAGGCCAGGCCGGCGTGGCGCAGGTCGCCGACTTCCTGTTGCTGCAATCGATCAACGGTTGGCAGAACGTGCTGGCGCACTGGGCCGACGCAGCGAACCTGCATCCGGAGAACCTGTACACGGCCCTGGTGCAGATGGCGGGCGAGTTCGCGACTTTCCTCGAAGACGCGGCGGCCGAATTCCTATCCGGCGTATCGGCACGATGATCTGCAGCGCAGCTTCGCCCCTGTGGTCGCGGACCTGCGACGTGCGCTCTCCGCCGTGCTGGAGGCGACGGCGATGGCCATCCCGCTGCGCGAGGCGCGGCACGGGGTGCGGGTCGGGCCGATCACCGATCGCTCGATCCTGCGCGCCTCGAACTTCGTTCTGACGGTGCAGGCCGATGTGCAGGCCGAACAGTTGCGGCGGCTGTTTCCGCAGCAGGTGAAGATCGGCGCGGTGGAGCATATCCGCGAGCTGGTCAATGTGGCGCTGCCCGGCATCGCCGTGCGGCCGCTGCCGGTCGCACCAAGGCAACTGCCATTCTACGCGGGAGCGACGTATTTCGAACTGGATCGCGCCAGTCCGCATTGGCAGCAGATGCAGAACTCCGGTGGGTTCGCAATCCATGTCTCGGGCGATTTCCCCAATCTGCGGCTGGAACTTTGGGCGATCCGCGGATGAGGGCCGCCCCGCAACCCAGCCCCTCCCCGCGGGGAGGGGCGTTGGGGGCAGGGGCCGGGCCGCGCCCACGCCCCCTCCCCCTAACCCCGAGGGGGGATCAGCGGACCCACCATGAGCGATAATCCGTTCTCCGAACCCGACGATTTCGACCGCACCGTGATCCGTCCGGTGCCGGGCGGGCGAAGAGCGGCGCCGGCAGCGCCACCGCAGTCCGCATTCGGCGACACAGCCTGCCGCCTCCGCCGCACGGCGCCCGCCGCGCCCATAACCGCCGAAGCTGCCGAAAAGATCCAGCTTCGGCAGCCAACCCGCTGATCGAGGCAGCCGCACCGCTGCTGCAGCTGCTCGGGCGCCTGCGCAACACCTACAGCCAGCCGAATCCGGCGGAGCTGCGCGAGCGCGCCATCCAGGAGGTTCGCGCCTTCGAGCAGGCGGCGCGCAACAGCGGTGTGCCGATGGATCAAATCCGGCCGGCTCACTACGCGCTGTGCGCCAGCCTGGACGACGTGGTGCTGAACACGCCATGGGGCAGCAGCGGCGCCTGGGCGGCCCGCTCGCTGGTATCCACCTTCCATCAGGAAGTGCGCAGCGGCGAGCGGTTCTTCGACCTGCTCGGCCAGCTTCGCCAGAACCCCGGCACATTCCTGCCGGCGCTGGAGCTGATGTATCTTTGCCTGAGCCTCGGGTTCCAGGGCCGCTATCGTCTGTCGCCGCGCGGCCCGGCCGAGCTCGAGCGGCTGCGCGAGGACCTCTACACCGTTATCACGCGACAGCGGCAGGCGCCTGATCCGGCACTTTCGCCGCATTGGCAGGGGGTCACCTCGCCCTACCGGCCGGCACGCGCGACGGTACCGACCTGGGTGATGGGCGCCGGCGCCCTGGCGATGATCGGTGGTCTGTTCATCTGGTTCTCCACCGGGCTGAACGCCGCATCGGATGACGTGTTCGCCCAATTGCTGGCGGCGCCGCTGGCGCACATGCCGCAGATCACCCGCGCTGCACCCGCGCGCCCGCCGCCGCCGCGCCACCATCCGCCGCAGATCCGCTCTATGTCTTCCTCAAGCCGGAAATCGACCAGGGCCTGGTCGCGGTGCTGGGAAACCACGCCATGCCGATCGTGCGCATCCGCAATGCCGGCATGTTCGCTTCGGGCAGCGCCACGGCGGCACCATCCTACTTCCGGCTGCTGGAACGGATCGGCGAGGCGCTTGAAGACGGAAAAAGGGCCGGTCACCGTGAACGGCTATACCGATAACCAACCGATCCACACCGTGCGGTTTCCGTCCAACTTCCAGCTCTCCACCGCGCGGGCCGAAGCGGCGCGGGCGATCATCGTCCGCGCGCTTGGCGAGCCGGGCCGGGTCACGGCGCAGGGCCATGCCGACGCCGATCCCATCGCGTCAAATGCCACGGCGGAGGGCCGCGACCAGAACCGGCGCATCGAGGTCGTGCTTGCAGAGGCAGGGATAAGTCGATGCGCGGCGTCCTTCGCTTGCTTGGCTCCCGCTGGTTCCTCAGCTTCATCGGCCTCGTGCTGCTGGCGGTGCTGGTCTGGCTGTTCGGGCCGTTCCTGTCGTTCCTTCGAGAGCTGGCTGCCACGCGCGCTGGTCATTGCGGTCGATGCTGCTGATCTGGGCGGGCGTGAACTTCTGGCTCGATCGCGCGGCGCAAGAAGAACGAAGCCGCCTTGGTCCAGGGCGTCACCGAGGCCCGCATGCCGATCCCGGTGGCCGCGGCTTCGGCCGAAGAAGTGGCGGCGATGCGAGACAAGCTGACCACCGCGCTGGCGCTGCTGAAGAGGGCGTCCGCCTCGCGCGGCTATCTGTACGAGCAGCCGTGGTACGTGATCATCGGCCCGCCCGGCGCCGGCAAGACCACCGCGCTGTTGAATGCCGGTCTCAGTTTTCCGCTCGCCGCCGAAATGGGGCAGAGCGCGGTGGCCGGCGTCGGTGGCACCCGCATGTGCGACTGGTGGTTCACCGACAGCGCGGTGCTGATCGACACCGCCGGGCGCTACACCACGCAGGATTCCGACGCCGCGGTGGACAAGGCGGGCTGGCAGGCGTTCCTGGCGTTGCTCCGGCGCACCCGGGCGCGGCAGCCGCTGAATGGCGTTCTGGTCGGCGATTGCGCTGTCCGACATCGCCGCTGCCCCGGCTGCCGAACGGCTTGCGCACGCCCGAGCGATCCGCCGCCGGGTGAAGGAGCTGTACGACCAGCTCGGTGTCCGGGTGCCGGTCTATGCGGTCTTCACCAAGGCCGACCTGATCGCCGGCTTCACCGAGTTCTTCGACGATCTGGATCGCGAGCGGCGCGGCCAGGTCTGGGGCGTCACGTTCCCGCTGACCAAGACCGAAGCCGGCGACCGCAGGTCTGTTCGGTGCCGAATTCGCCGGGCTGTTGGCAACGGCTTGACCAGCGCTTGTTGGACCGGCTGCAAGCCGAGCGGAGCCCGGAGCGCCGCTCATTGATTGCCGGCTTCCCCGCCCAGGTGGCCAGTCTGGCCGCACCACTGAGCGAGTTCCTGACCGAGGCATTCGGCGGCTCGCGACTTGATCCGGCACCCGTGCTGCGCGGGGCTTACCTGACCTCCGGGACGCAGGAAGGCACGCCGATCGACCGGCTGACCGGGGCCATGGCGCGCAGTTTCGGCATTGATGCGCAGCGCATGGCATCGCTGCGGCCGGAACAGGGGCGCAGCTACTTCCTTAGCCGCTTGCTGAAGGAGGTGATCTTCGGCGAGGCGATGCTGGTGGCGCGCGATCCGGCGCAGGTGCGCCGCCGCCTGGTCATCCGCGTGGGAGCCGCGGTGCGGCGTTGCTGATTGCTCTGTTGGGCGCCGGTGCACTGATGCAGACGCGTCAGGCGAACGAGCGCGCGGTCGAGCAGGCCCAGTCGGCGCTGGCCGCATACGTGAAGGCCGCGCAGGCATTGCCGCTCGACCCGGTCAACGATGGCCAACTCGGGCGCATCGCTCCGGTGCTCGATGCGGCCCGTGCACTGCCGTTCGGCGGCGAAGCCGCGCCCGCATCGTGCAGTTCCCTGGTGCAGTGGTTCCCCGGCCTGTCGCAGACCGGCAAGCTCGAAACCGGCGCGCGCGAAGTCTATGACCACGCGCTGCAGCACATTCTGCTGCCGCGACTGATCGCCCGGCTGGAAGGCCAGATGCGGTCGCATTTCGAGCAGCCGGCGTTCCTTTACGAGGCGACCAAGATCTATCTGATGCTGGGCTCCGCTGGTCCGCTGGATCGCGAGCTGGTCAAGGAGTGGATGCGACTCGACTGGCAGAACGAGTTGCCCGGCCCGGCGGCGAAGCCACTGCGCGACAGCCTGGAGCGGCACCTGGCCGCATTGCTGGCGCAGCCGTTGGAGAAGGTGCCGCTGGATGGGGCGCTGGTCGAGGACGCGCGCCGCACTTTCAGCCGCGTGACGCTGGCAGAGCGTGTCTACAGCGTGATCAAGGGATCGCAGGCGGCGCGGGCGCTGCCGCCATGGCGGCCCGCCGATGCCGCCGGCGCATCGGGCGTGCGCGTGTTCATCCGCCGCTCGGGCGCACCGCTGACTGATGGGATTCCCGGATTCTACACCGTCGATGGCTTCTATAAGGTGCTGTTGCCCGGCCTGCCGTCCGCCACCACCCAGGTGGCGAGTGAAAGCTGGGTGCTGGGAAAGGATGCGCAGATCAATCCGACCAGCCCGAATGTGCTGACGCTGCAGCGCGACGTCATCGCGCTCTACACCAAGGAGTATGCCAAGCAGTGGGATGGCCTGCTGGCCGACCTCGATGTCGAGCCGATGCGCAACCTGCAGCAGGCGGTGCAGGATCTCTACGTCCTTGGTTCGCCGCAGTCGCCGATGCGCGACCTGCTGGCCGGTATCACCCGGCAACTCAGGCTGACGGAGCCGCCGGCGGCGCCACCCGGTGCGGCAGGCGCGGTGCAGGGGGCGGCGCAGGCGACCGGCGGTGCGGCAGCACAGGTGGTTCGGGACAGAGGACCGGCTGAAGAACCTGCTGGGACAGGCGAATGGACCGCCGCCGGAACCACCCGGCAAGGCGATCGAGACTCAGCTATGCCGCGCTGATCAGCTTCGTCGGCAAGGGCCCAGGCGCACCGATCGATAACGCGCTGAAGCTGATCAACGATCTCCAGGTGCAGCTTGCGAAGCTGGCGGCCGCCCCGGCCGGCGGCCCAGGCGCCGTGATCGGCGGCGGGGACGATCCGGCGCAATTGCTGCAGGCCGAAGCGAGCCAGGACCCGCAACCGGTGTCCCGCTGGCTGCAAGGGCTGGCATTCAGCGGCAACCAATTGCGCGGCGGCGGCGCGGCGGAGCAGGTGAAGAAGGCGTTCACGGCACCGGGCGGACCGGCTTCACTCTGCAAGCAAGGCGGTCGATGGCCGCTTTCCGTTCACCGCCGGCTCAACCAACGACATCCCGCTCGATGACTTTTCGCGGCTGTTCTCGGCGGGCGGCCTGCTGGCCAAGTTCTTCAACGACAACCTGCAGAGTTTCGTCGATACCTCGGGCTCGACCTGGAAGCCGCAGCCGGTGGCCGGTGTCGCGCCGCCGGTCACGCCAGCCGACCTGGCACAATTCCAAAAGGCGGCGCAGATCCGCGACCTGTTCTTCGCCGGTGGCGGTGCGCAGCCCACGGTGCGGTTCGACATCACCCCGATCGACAGCGATGCCAAGCAGGTGACGCTGGACCTCGACGGTCAGTCGATCGTGTATGCGCACGGGCCGGTCCGCTCGACATCGGTAACCTGGCCAGGGCCGAACCGGATGAACAATGTGCGGCTGGTGTTCGACAACGGGCAGCCGGTGCTGAAGGCGAGTGGCCCTTGGGCGCTGTTCCGTCTGTTCGCCGACGGAACGCTCGACCCAGAACGGCGAGGCGGATCGCTACACGCTCAATTTCACCGTAGGCGACCGGCATGCCTCGTACGAGATCAGGGCCGGCTCGGTCCTGAACCCTTTCGCGCCAGGTGTGCTGCGTGGCTTTCCGATGTCCGGCATTCTGACCCCCGGGTCTCCGGCTTCGCCTTCGCCCGGCGGCTTGGCGGCAGGATTTTACGGCAAACTGCCGGCGCGCGGCGATTTCGTACGCGTCAGGTCTGCCGCGCGACTTCATCGATCCTTGGGACGCCTGGCTGCAAGAGGTGCTGGTGGGCAGCCGCTCGCTGATGGGCGAGACGTGGCTGCCAGCATTTCTGGAAGCGCCGGTATGGCGGTTTTCGTTGCCGCCCGGCATGTGCAGTCAGTGGGCGGCGATAGGCCTGATGTTGCCAAGTGTCGATCGGGCCGGCCGTTACTTTCCGCTGATGTTCGCCGCACTCCGCTCGCGACGCATTGATGCGGCGGGAGGCGAGCCGTGGCTTGGGGTGTGCGAAGCCGCCGGACGCGCAGCATTGGAGCAGGATAAATCGCCCGACGATGTCGCCGCGATGATCGGCGAACCCGAACTGCGGGTTGACGAGAACGGCGCGGCTGAAGCGGAATGGTGGACCGAAGGCTCTGTCCGCGTGCGGCCGTCCCGGATGCGGCTGCGGTGCATGCCTGATTCCGCCACCTATGCCGCGATGCTGGGAGCGGGAGAACGAGACCGGAGCAGGGGAGACGACATGGGAGTCGACGTCATGATGACCCCGCGGTTTCGCTCCTGGGCGGTGACGCATGTCGGCACCGTGCGGAAGCACAATGAGGACGCTTACGTGGACCGCCCCGACCAGGGCATCTGGGCGGTGGCGGACGGTGCCGGCGGTCACTCCGCCGGCGAGGTGGCGTCCGGCATGATCGCCGAAGCATTGCAGGCAATTCCGCCTGGTCTGTCCGGCGCCGGAACTGCTGGCGCAGGTCCGGCTGGCGCTGGAGCAACACCCATCGCGCGCTGCGTGAGGAAGCGGCGCGGCGTGGGCCGAAGGAGATCGTCGCGTCCACCGTGGTGGTGATGCTGGCGCGTGGCGATTACTTCGCCTGCCTGTGGGCCGGCAATTCGCGCGCCTACCTGTTGCGGAAAGGCGAGTTCCGCCAGATCACCCGCGATCACAGCCTGGTCCAGGAGCTGCTGGAAGCCGGTGCCATCGGGCCGGAGGAGGCGATGAACCATCCGCGTGGCAACGTGATCACGCGCGCGGTTGGCGCGGAACTTGATGAATTCGCGCTCGACAAGATCAGCGACCGGCTGCTTCCCGGTGATCGGTTCCTGCTGTGCAGCGATGGCCTGTGCAAGACGCTGCCCGAGAGCGAACTGGCGAGCCTGCTCGCCACGATCGACGGCACGCCGCCTCAGGCCATGGTGGAAGCCGCACTGGCCGCCAATGTCACTGATAACGTCACCGCAGTGGCCGTGGAGTTCACCGGATGAGCGTGAGACCGGCAGCGGAAATGCAACTGTAGCCCCCTCCCCGCGAGGGAGGGACGGAACACCTCGAGTGGTGTCAGACCTTCGACATCTGCGTCAGATCGTAACCCACGGTATCCGGGGTGCCGGCGGTCTTCGGGTCGAGCTCGGTGTAGGTGCACATGAGCTTTGTGAAGTTCAGCGACAGACTCTCCTGCGGCGCATCGCCTCCGCTTGAAAGGCTGTAGCCGCTAAGCCCGCAGTTGGTCAGTTCGTACGCCAGGTAGGTTTCGACCTTGTCCTTCGTCGTCGTCGTGAACTTGAACTTCACCGTCGCGCTCAGGTCGCCACCGGTAGCGTCCTGAAAAAGCTTCGTGGATGCCTTGTCCAGCCGCTTGCTGATGACGACTTCGCTGATGCTCGGCTCACTGGCTTCGCGCGTTGCCGCACCGCGCGCGGCGGTGCCGATCGCGCGGCCGACGCCGAACTGGAAAGAGTTCACCTCGATCCACTTTTCGAAGCCCTTCGTCGTGAGCGGCACCGTCGATTCGCTTCCCACTGCATGTAGATTGCCACGATACGCTCCCTTTGTGTTCTGCCGGCGGGCGGTTACAGGGTCAGCCTATCTGGTATTGAAACAATCCCGCCGTATCCACGCCCACGGTCACGCCGTTGATTGCTGCGCCCTCGGCCAGGCGCGACAGCACTTCCGCAGAGAGTTCCGGCAGCAGCGTGCGCGAGAGTATCTTTTCCACGTTACGTGCTCCAGATGATGTCTCAGTGCAACGCGCTGCTATCACGTCCACCAGCTCCTTGTCCCAGGCGAATTTGGCTCCGTAAGATTCCGCGAACTCTTCTGCCGATCCGTCCAAGCTGCAGTTCGACGATCTGTCGGATGATCTCCGGCGCCAGCGGAAAATACGGGACAAGATTGACCCGTCCGAGGAAGGCGGGCTTGAAGAACTTCATCAGCTCCGGCATCAGCGCCTCGGCGAGACCTGCCGCATCGGGCGCTGTTTCCGGATCGGCGAACAGCCGGGTGATCAGGTCAGTGCCGGCGTTCGACGTCATGATGATGACGGTGTTCTTGAAGTCGATGTCGCGGCCTTCGCCGTCCTTCATGTTCCCCTTGTCGAACACCTGGAAAAAGATGTCCTGCACGCCGGGATGCGCCTTCTCCATTTCGTCCAGCAGGATGACGGAATAGGGCCGCCGTCGCACCGCCTCGGTCAGCACGCCGCCTTCGCCATAACCGACATAACCGGGCGGGCTGCCCATCAGCAGGCTGACCTTATGCTCCTCCTTGAACTCGCTCATGTTGATGACCGTCATGTTCTGCTCGCCGCCGTACAGCAGGTTGGCGAGGGTCAGCGCCGTCTCGGTCTTGCCGGTGCCGGAGGTGCCGACCATCAGGAACACGCCGATCGGCTTGCGCGGATCGGTCAGGCCCGCACGGCTGGTACGGATCGCCTGGGCCACCGCGTCCAGTGCGTGCGGCTGGCCGACGATGCGTCGCTCCATCGCCTGCTTAAGGTTCAGCACGGTGCGGATCTCGTTCGACTGCATGCGCCCGGTGGGAATGCCGGTCCAGCCCGCGACCACCTCCGCCACCGCCTGACGGTCCACCACCGGGATAGATCAGCGGCGTCTCACCCTGCAGCTCGCGCAATCGGCTGGACGTCGCGGCCAGCCTGGCGCGCATGGAATGTCCTTGTCTTCGGTGTTGGCGGGGTCCTCGATCTTCCCCCGCGTCTCGCTGATCTCGGCGGCAAGCGCCCTCTCCTGTTCCCAGCGCGCCTCCAGCTCGGTCAATTCCTGTACGAGCTTGGCGCGCTCGGCCAGCAATTCCTCGCGCCGTTTCTCATGCGGTTCGCCGGCAGCGATCTCCCGATCCAGAATTCCCGTCTCGGTATCGATCAGCGTGATGCGGCGCTGGCGATCCTCGATCGGCGGCGGGATCGCCGCCTGGCTCATGCCGACGCGCGAGCAGGCGGTGTCGATCAGGCTGACCGCCTTGTCCGGCAACTGGCGGGACGGGATGTAGCGGGCCGACAGCCGCACGGCCTCGCTCACCGCCTCGTCGAGAATGCGCACCTTGTGGTGCTTCTCCAGCGTATCCACCAGGCCGCGCACCATGGCGACCGCCATCGGCTCGGGCGGCTCGTCCACCTTCACCACCTGGAAGCGCCGGGTCAGCGCGGCATCCTTCTCGAAGTATTTCTTGTATTCCGCCCAGGTGGTTGCGGCGATGGTGCGCAGTTCGCCGCGCGCGAGCGCCGGCTTCAGCAGATTGGCCGCATCACCCTGCCCAGCCGAACCACCCGCACCGATAAGCTGATGCGCCTCATCGATGAACACGATGATCGGCTTTGGCGATGCCTTCACCTCGTCGATGACACCGCGCAGGCGGTTCTCGAATTCACCGCTGCATGCCGGCGCCCGCCTGCAGCAGACCAAGGTCGAGCGTGCGCAACGTCACGTTTCGCAAGGCTGGCGGCACGTCGCCGGACGCAATGCGCAAGGCGAAGCCTTCGACCACTGCCGTCTTGCCCACGCCGGCCTCGCCGGTGAGGATCGGATTGTTCTGCCGGCGGCGGGTGAGGATATCGATGATCTGCCGGATCTCCGTGTCGCGGCCCAGGATCGGATCGATCTTGCCGGCCTGGGCCTGCGCCGTGAGATCGGTGGTGAACTGGTCCAGCGCGCCGGTGCCGCGCGGCGCCGCCGCTGCACTGGCCCGCCGCCCGGGTTCACGCGGATGCGGCGGCCTGCTGGCTCCGCGGCCTCCGAGCTGTTGGCGGTGAGTGCCATAAAGTCGCGCTTCAGCAGGTCGGGATTGATCTTGAGAAGCTGGCTCGATGCCTCGCGCCCGCGCCGCGCCAAGCTCTCGTCGGCGAGCAGTGCCCACAGCAAATGGCCCGAGCGGATCTTGCCTGCGCCATGTTCAAGCGACGCCAGCAGCCAGGCCTGCTTGCCCAGCTCGACGATATCCGGCGCGAGCGACGGCGCCCGCGCATTGCCGGTCTTCAGCTTCTCCAGCGCGCGGTTCAGGTCAGTAACGAAGCGGCCCTGGTCGATCTCGTAGTGACGAAGTATGGCGGTGACATCGCCATCCGCTCGGTCAGCCAGAGCGAGCAGCCAATGTTCGATCTCAACATTGTAATGAGTGCGCGACAGTGTCAGACCCGCGGCCGCCTCGAGCGCACGCCGGCACGGGTCGTTCAACCGGCCGACAAGTTGTTTGAGATCGATCGCCGCCATGCGGTTTCCCCATTTCCAGTGACTTTCCCCGGGGGAAAGTCCCCCTTTTCGTTGCTTGAGACTATGTGTTACGCCGAACCATTGTCCAGTGAATGAGAGGCACGTGAATGTCGGACCTGCCGGAGGGTTTCGATCTCGAAGCTCTGCTGGCGCCGATCGCCGGTGACGCGCCGCAGGGCACCGACATCCGCGAGGACTTCTCTGCGACTTCGTCCTATAACCGGCTGCGCGATGCTCGTTCCGAAGCACGCGATGCCGAACGCCGACAGGAGCAGGGCGATGCCGATGCGCGCGACCCAGGTCCGTTGTGGCGGATGGTCAGAGAGCTGGGACTGCAGACGCTGACAGAGACCGCGAAGGATCTCGAAGTAGCCGCCTGGCTGACCGAAGCATACGTGCGCAGCCATGGCCTGGCCGGACTGACCGCCGGGGCGCGGCTGATGGCAGGATTGGCCGCTCGCTACTGGGACGTGCTGTTTCCGCTGCCGGACGACTACGGGATAGAGACGCGCCTCGCGCCGGTCACCGGGCTGAACGGTCGTGACGGCAATGGGTCGCTGATCCAGCCGCTGTACATGACGGTGCTGTTCAATCGCCCCGACGGTTCGCCATTCGCCTATTACCAGTATCGGCAGTCCGAGCAGCTTGGCTCGCTTGACGCGACGCGACGCCAGCAGCGCATCGAGGCTGGAGCGGTGCCGTTTCGAGGAGGTGGAACGCGAGGCGCGCGCGGCCGGTGGCAGGGCGCTTCACCACGCTGCTCGCCGATGCCCGCGCGGCGCACGATGCGTGGCAGGCGATGGCGGCCATCATGGACGAGAGGGCCGGTGCCGACGGTCCTTCCACCACTGCGGTGCGCGATCTTCTGGCCGGTGTTGTCGATGTTGCCAGGCGCTTTGCGCCGGCCGAAGCCGTCCAGGGACGGCGGGACTCCACGGGCGCTGAGCAGGCGGCTGGCGGAGAGACGCCAACCGGCGCCGGCGGAGATTTCGGTCGGATTTCGGCATTGCCAGGACAGATCGCCTCGCGCGAGGACGCGCTGCGCGCGCTCGGAGAGATCGCCAGTTTCTTTCGCCGAACCGAACCGCACTCGCCGCTCTCCTACACGCTGGATGAGGCGGTGCGCCGCGGTCGTATGACCCTGCCCGATCTGCTGGCTGAACTTGTCGCCGACACTGATGCGCGCAACGCGATCCTTAATTCGCTTGGGATCCGACCCCCGCCGCCCGAGGCGACCGAATGAACCATCGGCCGATGCGAAACGGGTGAGAGAGTGCGTGGATTGAGGGAATTATTGACCATACTCATCGACGACTGGCTAATCTTTAGGCAACCGGCCGTCGTGGGCCGCGCGGGCCAGAAGGGCCCCCGGTATTGGCGGATCACAGGGAGTGGGAAGTTACCATGAGTGCAAGCATCCACGAAAAGCTCAAGCGTGTCCGCAAGCCACGGGTGCACATCACCTACGAAGTCGAAACGGAAGGCGCTGAAGTGCTCCGCGAATTGCCGTTCATCGTCGGCATCATGGGTGACTTCTCCGGCGATCCGACCCAGCCGCTACGCCCGCTTGCCGACCGCAAGTTCATCCAGATCGACCGCGACAATTTCAACGATGTCATGGCGGCAATGACGCCGGGCCTGAAGATGCGCGTGGACAACAAGCTGTCCGAAGAGGGCGGCGAGATGGCGGTCGACCTGAAGTTCAATTCGATCGAGGATTTCGAGCCCGCCCGCGTCGCACAGCAGGTGCCGGCGCTGCGCGCGCTTTTGGAAACGCGCGCCAAGCTGCGTGATCTGATGAGCAAGGTGGATCGGTCGGAAGAACTCGAGGGCCTGCTCGAACAGGTGCTGAAGAACGAGACCGACCTGAAGTCGCTGTCCAGCCAGTTGGGGCTGGACAAGAAGGAGGGCTGATCGATGTCAGGCGCGCAGACCGCACCACAGGCGGCCGCCACCGAAACCACCGAAGGCGTCTCCTTCCTCGACCAGGTCGTCGCGGCGACCAAGCAGACGACGCCGGATCAGGCGCAGGAGCTGGTGAAGACGCTGGTCGAGCAGGCGCTCGCCGGGACGGTCACCTTCGACAAGAACGTGACCCGCACCTTCGATCGCGCGGTCGCTGAGATCGATCGCAAGCTGTCGGAACAGCTCAACGCGATCATGCATCATCCGAAGTTCCTGGCCCTGGAAGGCAGCTGGCGCGGACTGCACCACCTGGTGATGAACTCGCGAGACCAGCACCAGCCTGAAGCTGCGCGTGCTGAACCTGCCGAAGCGCGAACTGTCGCGCGACCTGCAGCGCGCGGTGGAGTTCGACCAGAGCCAGCTGTTCAAGAAGATTTACGAGAACGAATTCGGCACGCCGGGCGGCGAACCGTACGGCGCGCTGATCGGTGACTATGAGTGGACCCAGCATCCCGAGGATATCGAGACGCTGCGGCTGGTCTCCAATGTTGCCGCGGCGGCGTTCGCACCGTTCATTTCGGCAGCCGGCGCCGGCATGTTCGGCTTCGACAGATTGGCCGGAGCTGTCCAAACCGCGCGATCTGGCGAAGATCTTCGAGACGCAGGACTACACCAAGTGGCGCAGCTTCCGCGACAGCGAGGATGCGCGGTTTCGTCACGCTGACGCTTGCCACGCACATTGGCGCGTCTGCCGTACGGCGCCGCCACCAAGCCGATCGACGAGTTCGACTATGAAGAGGCACCGATCCGATGCAGCCGGCGTAGCGAAGCCGATGCAGCACGATGAATACTGCTGGATGAATGCGGCCTACGCGATGGGCACGCGCCTGACCGACGCTTTCGCGCAGTATGGCTTCTGCACCGCGATCCGTGGCGCGGAGGGTGGCGGCAAGGTGGAGAACCTGCCCGACCACGTGTTCACGTCCGACGATGGCGATCTGGACGCGAAGTGCCCGACCGAGATCGCCATCACCGACCGGCGCGAGTTCGAATTGTCGAACCTGGGGTTCCTGCCGCTCTGCCATTACAAGAATACCGACTACTCGGTGTTCTTCGGTGCCCAGTCCACGCAGAAGGCGAAGAAGTATGATCGGCCGGAAGCAACGGCGAACGCAGCGATTTCCGCACGATTGCCATACATCATGGCGACCAGCCGGTTCGCGCACTACCTGAAGGTGATGGCGCGCGACAAGATCGGCAGCTTCATGGAAGCGGGCGATTGCGAACGTTGGCTGAATCGCTGGATCAACAACTACGTCAATGGCAACGAGAACGCCGGGCAGGAGATGAAGTCCCGCTTCCCGCTGCGCGAGGCGCGGATGGAGGTGCGGGAGATCCCCGGCAAGCCGGGTTCGTACAACGCGGTGGCGTATCTGAGCCCGTGGCTGCAGATGGAGGAGCTCACCACCAGTCTGCGCATGGTCGCCCGCATCCCGGCCGCGGCGAGCTGAAGGATAACCTCATGCGGGAGGGGTCAGGGCGGGGTCGGCGCCCATGGCTCAATACCCCGTCTCCCTTGCCTGCCGGAAGGGAAGGCGGGATGTGGATTCGCCGGCCTGACGAGATCAATCTCGCAGTTCCGGCCACTGCGGCGGCTGATTGCCGCTAAGTCTCTCACATTGCGCGATGCGATGCTGTCAGGTCGCTTCGCCGGCAGCCGCGATGCGGCTCTCGGGGACACATTGACGGAGTTCCTCGGGGCCTCCACGGGTGCGGCTGTCGATCTGTGGTTTGGCAACCAGCGCGGCGCGCGCTTACGGATCGATCCGCCGGCGCTTCGCGATGCGATCGATCGCGATATCGCGGCGATCGATGCCATGCTGTCCACACAGGTTGACGCGGTTCTGCACCATCGGAAGCTGCGCAGACTGGAAGGCGCATGGCGCGGACTGGCCTGGCTGGTCGAGGGGCTCGAACTCTCCGACCGGCTGAAGATCAAGATTCTGAATGTGGGCTGGCCGGAGATCTGCCGCGACCTGGAACGCGCGATCGAATTCGACCAGAGCCTATCTGTTCCGCAAGATCTATGAGGAAGAGTTCGGCACCCCTGGGGGTGAACCGTATGGGCTGCTAGTGGTGGATCATGAAGTCCGTCACCGTCCCAGTGCGGATTTCCGCACCGATGACGTGAACGCGCTGATCGCACTGTCTGGCGTCGCCGCTGCGGCCTTTTCGCCGATTATCCTCGGCGCGTCGCCGGCACTGCTCGAAGTGGACAGCTTCACCGATCTCGCCACCTCGATCGATCTCGCCGCGCCGCTGCGCAATCGGGAGCATGATCGTTGGCGCAGTCTCGCCTCCCGCGCCGATATGCGCTTTGTCGGGGTCACCTTGCCGCATGTCCTGGCTCGCCCTCCGTGGCAGGACGACGGCACGCGCGCGGACGGCTTCCGCTATCGCGAGCACGCGCCGACGAACGAACGACCGCGTGTGGATGAACGCCGGCTACGCGTTTGCCTCTGTCGTAGCCCGGGCATTTGCGCGGTTCGCCTGGCCGGCTGACGTGCGCGGCGTGGAGACCGACCGCATCGGTGGCGGTCTTGTCACCGGCTTGCCCTTGGAGCCGTTCACCACCGATCCTGACCACGTGTGGGTGCGCAGTCCGGTGGAGATCGTCCTGACCGATCGGCAGGAGCGATCGCTGCTCGACGCTGGGCTGATGCCGTTTCGTCCGTTGCCTACTGCGAGGAACTAGTGTTCGGCACGGTGCGCAGTCTGCAATTGCCGCAGCGTTATCAAGGCCCGAATGCGGGCGCCGCCGAGGCCAGTGCACGGCTGTCGACCCAGATCAATTCGATCCTCTGTGCGTCGCGTTTTGCGCACCACCTCAAGATGATGGGCCGGCACATGGTCGGTTCGTTCAAGACCGCGAGCGAAATAGAGCACTTCCTGCAGGCCTGGCTGACGCAGTACGTGAATGGCAATCTGGCGGCGACCGGCGACAGCCGTGCGCGTTTTCCGCTGGTTGCCGGCCGGGTCAGCGTCAGCGAAGTGCCGGGCAAGCCGGGGAGCTTCGGTTGCGTGATGCAGTTGCAGCCGCATTATCAGCTGGATGATGTATCGGCATCGTTCCAACTCGTTACCGACCTGAGCGGTCGATGAGGATCTTGCGATGAGTGGCACTAATCAGACCGCAGCGGCGCTGTTTCGCGCCGGCAAGCTGGACGACGCGATTGCGGCCGCGCAGACGGCGCTGCGCAAGGCGCCGACTGACCTCGGTGCTCGCGTGCTGCTGGGCGAACTCCTGGCATTCGCCGGCAATCTCGAGCGCGCCGACGTGGTGATGGACGCGGCCTCGGCGATTGATCCATCCACCGCGGTGGTGGTGGCGGAATTCCGCCAGCTGATCCGTGCCGATATGGCGCGACGGCAGTTGTTCCGCGACGGCAGAGTGCCGGAGTTTCTCAGCGATCCGACCGAAACGCAGCGTCTGCAGCTTGCCGCACTGGTCGCCCTGCGCGCCGGTGATGCAGCCCAGGCCGCGCGCCAGGCAGAGGCTGCGGAAGCCGCCCGCCCGCGTGCGCCGGGTAAGCATGGCGATGCGGCGTTCGATGATCTGCGCGATATTGACGATCTGCTGGCTGGCAGCTTCGAGGTGCTGACCACCACCGGCAAGTATTTTTGGATCCCGACCGAACGCGTGCAGACGCTGGAGTTCCATGCGCCAAAGCGCCCGCGCGACCTGCTCTGGCGACGCGCAGCGATGTCGGTGGCCGATGGACCAGACGGGGAAGTGTACCTTCCGGCGGTTTATGCCACCGATGAGCGGTTGGGCGATCAGTTCCGGCTGGGCCGGGAAACCGATTGGCGGCAGGACGGGCCGGTGCGCGGACTAGGCCAGCGCCTGTTCCTGGTCGGCGAGGAGGCTGTGCCGATCATGGATCTCGGCACCATCCGTTTCGGTGCCACGTGAGCGGCCGCCCCGGTCCCACCCAGCGTCAGGCGGCTCGTGTGCAGTCGCCGTTACTGGATCGGTTAATCGACGATGCGCCTGATCAGGAGCGCGATCCCGCATTGTCGGCTGCGGATACCGTTGTGGTGCTGCGCAACGCGGTGCGGCGTGATCTGGAGGCATTGTTGAATGCCCGGCGGCGCTGGCGTTCCTGGCCGGCCTACATGACGCAGCTCGCCAGTTCGCCGATCGGCTATGGCATCCAGGATTTCGCCTCCGGCGCATTCGGCGATGCGCAACGGCGCGAAGAGCTGCGTCAGGAGATCGAGGCGACGATCCGGCGTTTCGAACCCCGCTTGCTTTCGGTCCGTGTGCACCTGGTCGAGGGATCGGACAAGCTCGAGGCAACATTGCGGCTGCGGATCGAGGGTCTGCTGCACGCCGAGCCGGCGCCGGAATTGGTGGCGTTCGATACGCTGGTCGATCCGATCACCGATGATGTTTTGGTGCGGCCGGGCAATGTGGTGTGACGGGACACGTGGATGGCCCGGTTCAATCGTCGGGACAGCGCGAGGACTTTAGCCCGGTCATGACGGTGAAGACGCTTCGCGGAACCATGTTCGATGTCTGACTCCCTCCTCCCGTACTACGAACGCGAGCTGGATGCGATCAAGCGGCTGGCGGCGGAGTTCGCCGATGCACACCCGAAGATCGCGGGGCGGCTGCGGGTTTCGGCCGATGCCATTGACGACCCGCATGTCGCGCGATTGCTGGAAGGCGCGGCGTTCCTTGCCGCGCGCGTGCACCATCGGCTGGATGACGAGTTCCCGGAACTGACCGACGCGCTGCTGGGGCTGCTCTATCCGCATTACCTCGCCCCGGTGCCGTCATGCATGGTGGTGCAGTTCGACTGCCAGCCGGACCTGATCAATCCGGCGCGGCTGGCGGCCGGCACCAGCATCGACACCGAGCCGGTGCACGGCGAGGAGTTGCGCTACCGGACCACCGCACCGGTTATGCTCTGGCCGGTCGAGGTCGAAAATGTGCGGCTTTCGGGACCACCGATCGTTGCCCCCGCCAATCCGTTCGCCGCGGGGGCAGCCGGGGTGCTGCGCATCACGCTCAAATGCGTCTCGCCCGAGGTCACCTTCACCCAGCTTGGTATCGAGCGGCTGCGCTTTTTCCTGCGGGGTCCGACCAACCAGGCGCTCGCGCTCTACGAACTGCTGGGCGCGCATGCGATCTCCATCGCCTTCGCTGACAATGCGGTCGATCCGTCGCCGGCGATCGTCCCGGCTAGCGCTATCGAGCCGGTCGGGTTTTCGCCAGACGAGGCGTTGCTGCCGTGGTCGGCACGCGGCTTCGCCGGATTCCGCCTGCTGACCGAGTATTTCGCCTTCCCCGATAAGTTCCTGTTCTTCGACATCACACGGATGGACAGCAAGACGCTGCTGTCGAGCCGGGAACCGGCTGGAGATATTCATCTATCTCGATCGCTCGCTGCCGGAGCTGGAGCGCACTGTCGGTCGGGCGTCGCTGGCACTCGGCTGCACCCCAGTCGCCAATCTTTTCCCGCAGCGCTGCGAGCCGATCATGCTCAGCCACGCAGGACACTGAATACCGGGTGGTTCCGGATGCGAGGCGCCCGCGCGCAGCTGAGGTCTGGAGCGTGGAGCGGGTCCGGGAGACTCAGCCGGACGGGTCGTTCCGACCCTGGCGACCCTTCCACCGGTTGGTCGAGGGTGACCCAGAGGCAGGCCGCGCAGGCGGCTTCTACCACGTGGCGCGGCGGCCGGCGACACCCGGCGTTCCGGGCACGGAGGTATTCGTGGCACCGCATGACCCGGCGTTCGACCCGACCAAGCCGGCCGATGCGGTGCTGTCAATCGATGCGCTCTGCGTCAACCGAGACCTGCCGACCGACCTGCCGTTCGGCGGCGGTCACCCGAGATTGCGGCTGATGGAAAGCGCCGCCACGGTCGCGGGACTGTCCGCCGTCACTGCTGCCACGCCAACGCTTCGCCCGCCTCTGCGTGAGAGCGGATTTTGGCGGCTGGTGTCGCACCTCTCGCTTGGGCATCTCTCGGTCACTGGAGGTCAAGAGGGCGCGCCGGCGCTGAAGGAGGTGCTGCGGCTTTACGATCTGCGGGATTCAGCCGATACGCGTGCGGCAGTCGAGGCGATCATCGGCATCTCTTCTCGTCCCGGAACAGCGAGGGCTCCCGGTCGCGCTGGATCGTTCTGTCGTGGGCTCGATGTGACGCTGGAGTTCGAACCGCGAGCCTGGCAGTCGGCGGGCTCTATCTGCTTGCGTCGGTGTTGGAGCACTTCCTGGCGCTGCATGGGACGGTCAACAGCTTTACCCGCACCCGGGTTACGCTGCGCGGGCGTCCTGGGGTCGCGGCGGCTTGGCCGGCGCGCAGCGGCACCCGCGTACTGGCATGAGGTCGCGGCCACCGCTGTCCACGCTGCGGGCGGAGCCGCGGCGATTTGGGTTCGATGCCGCGATCCGCGTTCTGACCCACGCACGGGGGACCGACGATCCTGCCACGGCCGCGCGGTTCCGCTCGCCGGCGGGGCTGGTCTATCCGCCTGCGGATGTAATCGAGCTGCGGCAACAGGACGACGGAAGGCCGGACGTAACCGTTGGGCTGATGGGGCTCACCGGCCCCTCGGGCGTGCTGCCGCGCTATTATTCTGAAGTCGTCACCCAGACCCTGCGGGCGCGCTCAACCGCGCTGCGCGACTTTGTAGATCTGCTGGCGCACCGGTTCGTAGCATTCTTCGCCCGGGCAGGCGCCAAGTATCGACCGGCGCGTACGGCCGAGATCGCCGGGCAGCGGGGCAGTTCCCGCCACAACGCAGTCAGGGGAGTGCTGCTGGCGCTGACCGGCTACGCCACCCCGTATCTCACCGAGCGGCTGACGGCCGGCGAAGAGGCGGTGCTGCACTATGCCGGGCTGTTCGCGATGCGACCCCGCTCGGCGGAGCGGTTGGCAGCGATGGTCTCGGACTGGCTGGGAATGCGGGTGGAGGTGATCGAGTTCGCCGGCGCCTGGCTCACCTTGCCGTCGGATCAGCGGACCAGGCTTTCGGCTCACGGACCATGGTGTCAGCTCAGCCTTGACGCGACTGCCGGCGTGCGCGCGTGGGACCCACAGGCACGAATCATCCTGCGGATCGGGCCGCTCGACCTGGGCAGGTTCGAGCAATTGTTGCCGGATCGACTGGCGCTGCATCGGCTGGTCTCCCTGGTGCGGGCCTACATCGGCTACGAACTGGGTTTCGCCATCAACCCCGTGTTGGCAGCGCGCGACGTGCCACCACTCCGTCTGGATGCAACAGCCGATCCACCGCCACGGCTGAGTTGGAATACCTGGGTTCCGGGGCCGGGGGGCGGTCTCCTCCTGCGCACCGATGCAGCGGATGCGGTATTCGAGGCGGAAGTGATCGAGGCGCAGCAGGTCAGCAGTGAGATGGTGCGATGAGCGGCTGGAGCAGCGGCTATGTGACCGACATAACCTACATGGCCGGATATTATCGTTCACAGTCGCCCTCGATCATTTCGCTGGCCTGTCTGCTGGGCGGCGTGGCGTCGCCGCTGCCAGCTCCCGACGATGCGGTGAGCTACCTGGAGCTGGGCTGCGGCCATGGCCTCACGTCACTGATCCTTGCCGCTAGCAATCCCCACTGGCTTGTGACGGCAATCGACTTCAACCCGGCGCACGTCGCCGCGGCGCGCGCCTGGGCCGCCAAGTCGGGGCTCGAGAACGTCAGATTCCTCGAGGCCGATCTGGCCACGCTGGCGGAGGATCCGGCATCCGCCCAGATTCCCGAGGCCGACTTTGTCAGCATGCACGGCCTGTGGACCTGGGTATCGCCGCCGGTGCAGGCCGGCATCGTGCGTTTGCTGCGCAGCAAGGTGAAACCCGGCGGCGCGGTGCATGTCAGTTTCAACGCGCTGCCGGCCTGGGGCGGTGCACTCGGTATCCAAAGGGTGTTGCGCGATTGCGGACGTCGTCTCGGCTCCCGCAGTGACAGACAGGCCGAGGAAGGGCTGAAACTGGTTCAGGCCCTGCGCGAGGCGGACGCGTTGCAGATCGTGCGCCCGCCATGGGTGGATGCTCTGGTGGAGCACATGGGCCCGATGCCGGCGCCGTATCTGGCGCACGAGTACATGAACGATTCCTGGGCGCCCTGTTTTCACGCCGACCTCGCAGAGGCGATGGCCGGGGCAAAGCTGGAATGGGTCGGCTCGGCCAGCCTGATCGAGAACTTTCCCGACCTGACGCTGACGCCAGAGCAGCGCGTGATCGCACAACGGTTCGACGATCCGCTGTTGCGCGAACTGGTGAAAGACATGTGTCTGGACCGCTCGCTGCGAAACGACGTGTTCGTGCGCGGCGCGCGGCGTATGAACCCCGCGGCACGCGATGCGGCGCTGATGGATATCTGGCTGGCGCTGAACATTGCGCCATCGGAGATGCCATACGAGGCGGACATGCCGGCCGGGCGCGCCGGGTTGAACCGCAGCTTCTACGGTCCGATCACCGAGGCGTTGGCGGTGCGCCCGCAGCGGGTTGGCGATCTGCTGGCGCTTCCCGAGCTCGATGGCAGGCGCGACAATCCGGCCGAACTGATCGGCATGCTGGTGGGTCTCGAGGTCGCAGAACCTGCGGTGCGGCCGGGCGCCGCGCCAGGAGCGCAGGCGATCCGGTTGAACCGGGTCACAGCGGAAACATTGGGCCGCACCGAGAATTTCGGCCGGCCACTGGCTGCTGCCAGCCACGCATTGGGGGGCGGCGCTCCTGCCACGTTGTTCGAACTCTACACCATTGACCGTTTGCTGGCGGGGGACAGCGAGGGAAATCTTGAGGACTGGGTAGGCGATATCGGTGCCAACCTCGACGATGAAGGTCGTGCCAAGCTCCGTCAGGTGTTCGAGCGCATACTGCTTGTGCGATTGCCGATCCTACGGGCGCAAGGCGCGTTATAGTGGGCGACAGTGCTCGCTTGTCGCTGATCGCGTGCTATAACGCATTCCCACTTGGGGGGAGTGTGGTCCTATGCGTGCGCCGATTGCCATCGTGCTTGTCGCCCCGCTGGTCGTTGGCAGCCTGCCCACCGCCGCGCAGAATCCGTCGGCCGACCAGACAGCGGATCGCGCGAGCTAATCAACCCGCAATCGACCGGCGAAGGGCGGCATCACCAACCGCGCGCAACCATGCTTGCGTCGTGCAGTCGGGGAGCAGCGTTGATGGCGGCCAGAAGCCTGAGGTGGAGTGTCAGCAATCACCGTCACCGACTCGTGATCCATTGGTTGTCTGGCGCGGGAGAAAATGCATTTCCGCGGTGTTCCATTCTGCTCCGGCGGGATCGAGTATTGCGTTACCGCATTCCAATAGATCGAGGGGGAGATCGGCTATGCCCGAGACTGGGAATTACGCCCCACAGTCTTCGCAAGAAACGTTCGCCGGCAACTGGACCCAGGACGGTCGCCTGATCGCCCTCGATACGCCGCTCGGCAAGGACAAGCTGCTGCTGACGTCTTTGGCCGGCGAGGAGAGAATCTCCAGCCTGTTCGCCTACGAACTCGAAATGCTGTCGGCTGATCATGCGATTTCCCCGGAAAGCCTGATCGGACGCAACGTCAAGGTCGTGATCACCTCGGAGGACGGCAAGACGCGCCCGATAAACGGAATGGTCGCGCAGTTCCACGCCGGACCGCTCGCTGGCCGAGACCTGCGACGGTACAGCGCGCACATCGTGCCGTGGCTCTGGTTTCTCGGGCACAGTACCGATTGCCGCATCTTCCAGAACCTTAACGTTCCAGACATCGTCGAACAGGTCTTTAAGACGTTCGGCTTCACCGATTATCAGATGTCGGTCGCGCGGAGCGACTACCCTAAGCTCGAATTCTGCGTGCAGTACCGGGAAACCGCGCTGAACTTCGTCTCGCGCCTGATGGAGGAGGTGGGCATCTTCTACTTCTTCCGTCACGAGAAGGATCGCCATGTGCTGGTGATCGCCGATCACAACGTGACCTTCAGCGCTCTGCCGGACCCGCAGCTGATCTACGCGCCCGGCACTGCTCAGTCCGGCCACGTGAGGCGGTGGGAGCACACCTACGCTTTTCGCCCGGGCCGCTGGTCGCAGAAGGACTTCAACTTCGAGGCGCCCTCGACCGATCTAACCACCACCGAGAAGACCGTGCTCAAGCTGCGCAACGCAGAGGCCTTCGAGCGGTTCGATTATCCGGGGCTATATACCGAGAGGTCACTCGGCACCAAGCTGACGCGGACGTTGATGGAGGCGGAAGAGGCTGCGTACCACGCGGGTACCTGGGCGCCAGCAATTACCCCGCTCTGGATACCGGCGGCAAGTTCACCTTGGCGCGTCATGCGTGCGAGAAGGAGAGCACGGCCTATGTGATCCGGCGGGTCCGCCACGAGGCGACCGACACGAGCTATCTGGACCAGGGCACAGAGCCGTCACGCTATGACAACACGTTCGAGGCGATCCCGTACGACGTGAAGTTCCGCCCGTTGCGGGTGACGGAGCGGCCGTTCGTGCATGGTCCGCAGACCGCGATCGTCGTCGGGCCGCCGGGTGAGAAGATCTTCACCGACAAGCATGGCCGCGTGCGGGTGCAGTTCCATTGGGACCGCTACGGCAAGCATGACGACAAGAGTTCGTGCTGGATACGCGTGTCGAATTCGTGGGCCGGACGCGGCTGGGGCGCGGTCAACCTGCCGCATGTCGGACACGAGGTCGTGGTGTCGTTCCTGGAGGGCGATCCAGACCGTCCGCTGGTGACCGGCCGCGTCTACAACGGCGAGAACATGACCGCGATGGGAATGCCGGATAACAAGACGCAGAGCGCGATGCGCGATCACAGCGGCAACGAGATCGTCATGGAGGGCAAGTCGGGGTCGGAGGACATCCGGGTCAACGCGACCAAGGACACCAACGTCGTTGTCACGCACGACTACAACGAGACGGTGAAGACGGGGAATCGGAAGATCGATATTAACAGCGGCACCCATACCGAGACCATCAAGGGAGATACTAAGATCAATGTCACGACGGGTGCCCTCACGATCGCCGTTGCGGCAAATACTGCGACCTACCAGTCGAAGACGACGACGACGATGAGCTCGACAGACGCGGACGTTTATGTGCAAGCTAAGACGCAGATCGCGCTCGACGTCGGCGGCAGTCACCTTCTGATGAAAGCTGATGGGACAATCATTCTGGACGCCAAGAACATAACGATTTACGGCAGCGAAAGCGTGAGTATCCAAGGTAACGCCATTCGCTCGTTTGCGGACCAGAAACATGAGACTAAGGGTGCCATCACTATTTCGGAGGGCGTGACCACTAACACCGTCAAGGGCGGGATGGTCATGCTCAATCCCGGTACCTGAGCATGGATCGATGGGCGAAACGCTGACAGGCGAAGAAGTGCATGTGATATATGAGTCCTTAAACTCCGGGGGCTCTCCCCAAGGGCCGCCGGCTTTTTTGCGCCCAATTCCGTGAGACAGCCTCGCCGAACCACGGTTCGTTCCCGCCCCCTGGGCAGCGGCAACGATCGGCGCCACGGCAGGTCAACTTCTCACGCTATCTGGCGCTGGTTGTATGGTTTACGAGCTTCAGACGTTCACGCTTATGCGCTCTGCGGTCAGGTGGAAGCCGGAGGATGCCCAGGAGCCCGCAAGCGTGAACACGGACCTGGTCGGGCCCGAGATAACCGTGAGCTTGGTGTCGGCCCCGCTGGCGACAGCGGTCACCGTGGTGTAGCAACCAAGTTGAAATGTCCGTCTCGCTGCAAAGTAGGAGTGTCGCACAGCGCTGGTTCCGCGGTGAGGACAGAGGCGTGCGTCGACGGCATCATTGCCAATCCTGCTGCCAAGCGAGCCATCATAGGATCGGTGGTCAAACTCTTCTGCGGCAGAAGGTGGTTCTGACGACCGATGTTTTACCAGCCTTCCGGTAGCCCCCGGCCTCGCTGTTGGTCTTGACCCGAGGTGATGGAACCGCGAGATCGCGCTGGGCCTTGATGAACGCAAGGGCGGCGCCGAGCCGCTTGTTCTCGAGATCGCGGTATGGCTCACGCGCTGATCCTTGTCGAACACGACCATAGGGCAGGGATACGCCCTTCCAGCGAACCTCTATCCGATGGTCGGCGAAATCGTAGATGTCGACATGCTGCCCGACGGCGCCCTCGCTGACCTCATTGCGCGCCAGCATGGTTCGCTTGCGTTCATAGGAGAGCGTCAGCTGGTTGCTAACGTAACGCTGTTCCCGATGGCACAGGATGTCGCGCAGCCGGCAGGGCGGGACATTGATGCCTTGACCACCCTTGGCGTCGGGCTTGGCGATGCGGAACACCGTGTGCTTGCAGGCGCCGCTCCTGTCCTCGAACCATCGGTGCTCGCTGCCGTCGATCTGGATCAGCTCGCCAAATGCCTCGCGCCGCAGACGCGGTTGGTGAAAGCACCGGCGCTGCTTGCGTGACAACCAGATGCCGGTCTCGATCATCCATTTGCGCAGCGTCTCGCGTGAGACCATCAGCGCGTGATGCTGCGCCAGCATCTCTGTAACCAGCGTCAGGCCGAAGTCCGCGATGTCGCGGCGATCCGGTTGTTGGGCGGCCGTCCACGCGCCTTGTGCATCAAGGCCAAACCGCCGCCGACCTCCAGCCGCTGCAGTAGCCGATGAACGTGCCCACGCTGACCGCCAGGACCCGGCGGCAGACGCCACCGTCCGCCGCTCAGCGATCACCTCAGATAAACGCCGCTGCGCTGCACATCGCGCTCGTTCATCGTCACCCAGCCCAAGTCCCGCCTCCTGATCGACCGGTCCGACCGGGAAGGCTGACATTTCTGCTTTGCTCAGGGGTGACATTCTAGTTTTGCGCCTACAATGATTGGTCGTTCTACGTTAAGGCGCACTGGCTGGCCGCGCCACAGCGGACATGGCTGCCCGAGCGGCTCGCGGCGGAGCGCGGCGGCCGGCGGGCTCGCGCTCATCAACTCTGTCGGCAATCTGGGCGGTTTTCTCGGGCCGTATGCCATGGGACTGGTGCGGGACGCGACGGGGAGCTTTCCGCTTGGGTTGCTTGCAATCGCGATGGGCTCCGTGGTCGGTGGCCTGGTAGTCTTACTGCTGGGCCACGATCAACGATTGGAGCAGGCACCCGTTGCTGCCCAATAGGACCAACAGCAACGGAAGGCCTTCTGCTACGGATGATTCGGGCGGACGGACGTCCTCGGGCGTAGCTTTGCCGGGGAGTGTGAGCGGCAAGGCATGCAGCAACAGTTACTGGACGGTGCGGGCTGGCATCTGGGCCAGAGTGATAAGGCTCAGGACTTTGTGCCTTCCTGATTTAGGGTTTCCACTTTCGTCTTAACCGTCCCGCGATCCGGCTTGCTCCTCTTCACAGACGTAGAACCGAAAGGCTTTGTCTCGACCATTTGCTTGATGACGAGAATTGCGACATGCCAGCCGCTGGCGATAAGAGAACCGAAACCGCTCGACGCAGCCGCGTCCAGATCGGTGTGGATCATAGACGCGGCCAAATGCCATGATGTCCTCATCCGTGATCAGAATCGGCGCGCCGGTCGAGACTTCACCGACCTGCAGATCGTCGAAATAGCGGTCCGGGGTTGGCACAGCACCGCCACACGGAAATCGCGTTAGCGATTACGGGTCGATGCGAAGCACGGGCGGAGACATCTTCTGCTCCGCGCGCAAGTTGCAACATGCCTTTGCCTAACGCTGGCCGCTCAGGAGGCATGGGAGCAGCGTAACATGCTTCGGTCCCCGTCTTAGGAAGAACAGGGCGGCGGGCACGCACCTCTGATGGGAGACATCGCGCGACCCCTCGATTTGGGGTTGCTAAACGGGCCAGCTCAGCATGAACCGCTATCAGGAGGAGAACACGAGACCCCGATCTCCTGCGCGAACTGGTGCAAGTCCACCTGGTCTCGAAGGATGACGTAACGCTTGAGGCGCTCAACCTGTCAACCGACATCCGGAACTTGACCCTTTTCGACACTGAGAGTTGGACTCCCGGATGGCGCTAACTGTTTGACGTTTTCCAACGCTGAGGCTTGTCCAGGTAGTGCATAGGAGGGCCCCGCGCGCTGCGCAGCGACCATCACGAGTCTGGCGTAGCGGCGCGCGGGAGGTGCCTGTGCACCCACCTGGGCAAGCCGTGCTCATGCTGCAGCCGTTGCGCCCTGCTGAACTGTTGTTGCCTTCAGCAGCCCTGCCCGGCGCTTTTCACGCAGCCGGTAGCTGTCACCGCGGATGGTGACGACGTGGCTGTGATGCAGCACTCGATCGAGGATGGCGGTTGCCACCACAGCGTCGCCGAATACGCTGCCCCATTCGCCCACCGCTCGATTGCTCGTGATCAACATGCTGCCGCGCTCGTAACGGCGCGATACCAGTTGGAAGAACAGATGCGCGGCATAGGGCTCGAACGGCAGGTAGCCGAGCTCGTCGATGATCAGCAGCTTCGGCTTGCCGAAGTGGATCAGCCGATCCTCGAGCCTGCCTTCGCTGTGTGCTTTTGCGAGCTTCGCCACCAAAGTCGGCGCCGGCACGAACAACACCGAGTAGCCGGTCAGGATCGCCTGCGCGGCCCATCGCCACCGCCAGATGCGTCTTACCCACCCCGGGCGGCCCCAGCAACATGACCACTTCGGCATTGGCGATGAAGCGTCCGGTGGCGATCTCGCGGATCTGCTTCTTGTCGATCGACGGTTGCGCGTCGAAGTCGAAGCCGTCGAGCTCGCGCACGAACGGGAACTGAGCCAGGTTGACGCTCATCTCGATCCGTCGCTCGTCCTTGCGCGCGATCTCACGTTCGCAGATCAAGAGACAGCGCCTCGCGGATGCTCATCTCCGCGCCGCGCCGCCTCGTCGATTAAGCTGTCGATCTGGTCACGGATCGCGGTCAGCTTCAGCCGGTTCGAGCATTTCGACCAGATGTCTCGTGCTCCATCACCAGCGCCCTCCGGCCAGCCCCTCATATTCGGTCAGAGGCCGAAGCAGCTCCTGCGTCGGCATGGCGGCTAACAGCGCCGCGTTCGTGGCTGCACCGCGCGGGCGGCAGCCGACGACGCCTTCAAGTGGAGCGGATCGATGCTCCGTTCGAAGCGACCGTCGCATCGCGGATGGATCGCCACGTCACGCCCGGCATGGCTGACCCGTAACTGCCCTGAGACCACGACCCGCACCGTCTCCCCGATCAGCCGCCACGGCACCGAGTAGCTGTTGCTATCGACTTCGATCGCGCAGTCGGCCTGGACCTTGCGCAACAGCTCCCGGCTGATCGCAAACGGCGCTACCCCGGCAGATCGACCGCAGCGCATCTCTTCCGCTCGCGCGAACCGCTCGATCGGCCGCTCACCGGTGGTCCCGTGGTCCCGCTGATCGGCTACCTCCCGCATCCAGTGGACAAGATGCGCCTCCAATGACGACCAGCTCTCGAAGCCGCGCCCGGCAATGGCGTTCTTCTTGACGTAGCCAACACCACGCTCGTCCTTGCCCTTGCCCGTGCGTGCCCGGTACGGTGCGCAGGCTCGCGGCCGGAACCGCCAATGCCGCGCGAACGCCTGCAGGCGGGCATTGAACTGAACCTCCCGTGTCGCTCGGTCGTGCCGCACCACCAATGCCACGGTCGTTGTCGAACAGCACTTCCTCGGTAACGCCGCCGAAGTGACGGAACGCACCTTCCAGACCAGCAAACCAGCTCTCCTGCCGTTCATTGCGGAAAGCCCGGACATACAGCCGCCGCGAGTAGCCCAGGGTGGCGACGAACAAGTAGATCCTGACGTCCTCGCCACCGATCAGCACCCGCCGCTCGCCAAAATCGATTTGCAACTGCCTGCCAGGCGGCGTCTCAAATCGGACCGTCGCTCGTGCTGCGCCTCCAGCTCTCGCCGCAACGGCGCCACTTCGCGCTCAATCGTCCGCAGGCTCAGCGTCAATCCCTTCTCGGCCGCCAATTCCTGCCGAACGACGTCAGCATTCCCACCGTGGCGGCGAAAACGCCCGGCTATTCAGTCCTCCAACCCAGCCAGCGTGCGCGGTCTGCCAGCACCGCGATATGGCACCGGCAACTCGCCCCGCGCCAAGGTCAGCGACACCAGCGATTGGCAGTTGGCCTGCTTGCCAAGCTCGCCGCAGTATTGCAGGGCAACGCCGACCGCGTGCGCGCCCTTCTTGGGCAACGCTGTGTCGTCGACGACCAGCACCGCGTCATCACCTCCGAGCATGGCATCGGCTCGCCCGGCCAGCACGCGCCACAGCGGTCTGTCATCCCAAGCCGGACTGCTGATGAAGTGGTGCAGTTGGTCGTGGCTGCGCAGACCAAGCCGCGTGGCGATAGGCTGCACGCTCTTCGGCCCATCCGGGCCGAGAAGTCCACGCAAATACACCGGTCCCCAGCGACGCCGCGTGCTGGTTAGCGTCCACAGACGTGGTG
Organism: uncultured Alphaproteobacteria bacterium; assembly: GCA_963758595.1. Classification (GTDB taxonomy): domain Bacteria; phylum Pseudomonadota; class Alphaproteobacteria; order Acetobacterales; family Acetobacteraceae; genus JAMXLO01. Next base: position 67,740 of record CAVWWB010000008.1, on the reverse strand, counting down.
GACATTCGGACCGCCGCTTGGTGTGGCGTAACGGTTTAGGCGGAGGCGGCCATCGGACCGGTCGGCTGGCGCCGCAGCGCGTTTTGGCCGCATGGCGGTCATCTCTTTCGCCTCCATGTCGTGGCTGGCCTCAGGCTCGGCGGCGCGGAGGTCGACCCTCTCTGCTTCCAGCCCTTCGGTGGTTATGGGGCGGACGCGATCGTGTCAGATGGCGCGGCAAGACCGCCAGAGCTTCCCGGGATCGGTTTCGAGTTCAAGGCCGATCTACGAGACCTACTGAGGTCCTCTTGTCGGACACTGAACCGAATGCGTTCGGTTACGCCCCAGATCAGGCGAAAGTCCGGCCCTTCATGCAGCAAGCATGCTGCGACAGCATTTCGGAAGGCATGAGGTAGAGGCGAACGTAGGACCGATCCTTACCATCGAGCGTCACCGCATACTTACGACGGCTATGCATGCATCTCGTATTCGAGTAGAGCAATAGGCTTCCAGGCCGGGCCTCGAACTCGATTAAATTGCGGGTCCTGACGATGACCTCGGTGAAGACCCGCAAGGCTTGCGCTGCCACTTCCGTCAACCTAATAACATTGATGGCATGGAAGCGGCCGTGCCAGACGCCATCCGCATCACGCACGAGGACGGGGACCCTTTCCACATCGCGCCCGCCCTAATGGCTTTCCGGCTTGTTCACGGCGAAATTGTCTTGCATCAATTGCTCTATGAGGCCCGGACCGAACGACCGGGCCGCCTGATGAATGATGTCGGCAAGAGCGATGACTTTCATCGGGGGAACGATCGGCCGGATGGCAACAAACGCCTGGAACGCGTTCATCGGCCCCCGCTTGGCCGGATGGGGATCAGGCATCCAGGGGATGGCACGGTTGGCGTTGTTCTGATGCCAGACGAGGTTTGCCTGATAACCCTGGCTGCTTGCGGTCGATGCGTATTGCTTTAACAGGCAGACGGCGCGCAGAAGCTTGTTATCGTTCTCCGAGAAATACGTAAACCCGCTGAGTCCCCAGCGGCCAGCCACGACACCAATAAGGTTGAGGAGTTGGGACCTGACCCTGCGTTCGTTGACCACGCCGTCGAGCGGTGTGACAGGGATCGGCCCTGACAGCGGGAGGCCATGCGCTTCGACAATGATCGCATCCCTGCTCTTGGCGCGGGCCATGGCAGCCATCAGTTCTGGCGCGATATCTGCGAACAGCAGGTGAACTCGGCGCTCGTATGCCTCTGGGTCATTCTCGTAGCTGTCGGTCGGACACGACGTCGCTTCGATTGCACTGATTTTGGCGGCCAGCGGTTGGTTCGCGCAGATGACCGACCGGCGGCCACAACCCCCCGGCGTGGCTGTCTCGTAGAAGCCGCAGCCCCCCTGTTCCCGGCCACGAAAGATGCGTCGCAACTTGTCGGATGGCGGCGGGGCGTACCCGCTGAGTGGGGGGCGACCCCAGTTCGCCACCCAAGTCTTGCGGTTGAGAATAGCATGGCGATCAGGCGTGCATCGCATTTAGCTGATTTGCTCCTGCCCGAATTGGGTCCGCTCCGAAACGGAAGCCAGCAGGAGCGGCACCAACTCGTAGCCGAGGCTGGAGTAGACATCGCTCATGATGCGATAAGTGGCCGCGGCTGCTTTGAAGCTTTGCTTGCGTTCGGCGTCCTGCGCGAATATCGCCGACCATGGAGGTGCAATAAATACCTGGCGGCGATAACGGAAGGTTGTCGCTGCACGATTCATCACATGTGCCGGCACTGGCAGTCCGCTTAACATCAGAAAGCCTATAACGTCCGGCACGCCACGGTCAAAAATGACGGTGCCAGGCAGCACTTGCGCTTGACGATAGGAGCGTAGCTCCCACGACAGCATCAACTCGGCAAATGCGCTGCGGTCGGACCATGGCAGAGCAGAGCCGCCGATCGCCACCTGATCCTGGATGATGGCTCTGCCTGCCTCCGCACATCTTATGCAGGCCATTATCACTCAACGCCCAAGGTCGTCTTGCCGGATCCCGGCCCTCCGGGGATGACGACGAAGCGGTTGATCTCGCGCATTGGCAAACTCCGTCAGAGCCGCTTCAAGCCAAGCCGGCTGCTAATTCATCGACAATTGCCGCAGCGGGCTGGCTTGCCCGAACCAGACCAACAGCTTCGCCGGCGTAAAGCGCCACGCTGGCGCATCGGGCCAGCCGATGTCGAACACTGTCGAATATACGCTGTCATCACCCGAACTCGCGAGGACGCGCTCGCGATACACCGGATGAATGTTCGCTTAATTTGCGGCGAGGATTTGCGTGCCCACCCACACCCCAGCTGCGCCAAGTGCCAGTGCTGCGCTGACACCGCGCCGGTCGGCGATGCCGCCTCCTGCCAGCGCGGGCAATGGCGCCACCGCGTCTACCACCTGCGGCAGCAACGCAATCAGACCAAGTTGGCCGCAAATATGACCGCCTGCCTCATGCCCCTGCGCCACAATGAGATCGAAGCCGGCCTCGGCGACGTGCGCCGCTTCGGCAACCGAACCGACCACCTGGATGGCCAGGGCACCGGCCGCCTTGAGCCTCGGCACATAGCTGCCGGCGTTCCCCCAAAAGAACGACACGATCGGCACCTGGTGCGCCAGTGCGGCCTCGAGTTTATCGTCGATCTGAAAGTCCAGCACGAAGTTTGCGCCATATGGACGGGTGGTGAGCTCGTACATACGCCGGAACAGCGCGTCGAGCTGCATAGGGCTGCGCCATGTGCACGCCAGGTGCCCGCGGCCGCCCGCTTCCGACACCGCAGCCGCGAGCCGAGCGGCCGCATTGAGACGTGACAGTGTTTGTGCCGCGGCAAGTCCCTCAAACCGCCCATACCCGACCAGCCGTCCGACCGCGGCGCGGACGGCGTGGCGAGCGAACTGATTGTGGTTGACCTGAAACGCTTCGCCGTCAACTTGAACACCGCATGGTGCCACGGCGAGCAGCGCCCGAGGCATCGCCGGCCTATCGCCGACGAAAGCCGATCCCGCGACGCCCCCGCATGGTTGACGAGCACGAGATGCAGGTCCGTGTCTGGCTGGAAGTCGAGCCGAGCGCTGTCAGCGCAGGCGGTGCTTGGCCGCTTGATCGAAGCGGCGCCGGCCAGGTTCACAGATAACCATCTACGGACCATCCAGCGGCCCGTGCAGGCATGGCGCGGCGAGATGGCGCACAAGTCCATTATCAATTGCTTCACCCAGCTCGCCGCCGCGACGATGCCGAAGCTCATCGACGCCGCTTGCTGAACACGCCCGGTCTGGCCGAGCTTGGCGTCGTGCTCGCCGCCGTCAATCGCGGACGGGCTGTGGGTGGATCGCCGGCATCGCCTGCCCTCTCCACAGCAGCCGCGCCGGCGCCGCGAATGTCTCGGCGAACTGGTTCAGATCGGGGGATCGGAGCACGCCCGGTTCGAAGACCGTGGTTCAACATGTACACTGCTGGCGTTCGTCGATGATGCGACCAGCCGATTGATGGTGCTGCGCTTAGTCGCCTCGGAATCAGCTTTTGACTACTTCCGCGCCACGCGCGCATACCTGCAGACACACGGCAAGTCGGCCGCGTTCTATAGCGACAAGCACAACATCGTCCGGGTGAAGAACGGCGATGGTGGTGAGCCGTCACCCGCGTCGGCCGTGCGCTTCTGCAGATCCTGGGACACGTGCTGCGCCCTGCTTCTGACCGGCGGCAATGTCCTGGGCATTGAGGGTCCCAGCGCATTGCTCGCAATGGCGATGACACCAGCGTGGCTGATCGGCGACCAAGCGAAATGATGCGAAGGACCTGGGAGACCGCTCGGGGCAGTCAAGCGGGTAACTCTGCCCAGCCGGCAACGGCGCAAGCCGCCGCCATTCGATTCACGGGCCCCTCGCGACTGGAACATCACCCTGAGATCGTTCAATCGGCTCAAACATTGGCGCAGCGTCGCCACTCGCTAGCACACATTGGCAAGTGACTTCCTTGCTGCCGCTACCTCGCGCCGCCATTAACCGATTGCTGCACGAAGTCCACGCCTACTCCGATTGCTTATAAAATAGCATCGAGCGATCTGCTTCGTCCCTACGCACTCTACCCCGTCCGCGGGGATCGCAAACGACCCAGGGCGGCCACTGCCTGTGGTGAAGGAGGCTGTCCGGAGCGCGCCTCGAGGGGCGTCCAACGTTAGCGTCCCCGGAGATGGTGGAGATTCGGAGCGACGCCTGGTGTGGCGTGGCGGTGTAGGTGGAGGCGGCCATCGGCCCGGTCGGCCAGGGTGGAGTTTGCGAGACTGCAACCAGAGCCGAGAGAGGATCCGATGGCCGACGAGAGACTGCCGTTATCCGAGTTGCTGGAGAAGTCTGGTGAGGGAGATTTCCTGCGCGCTGTGGCGGAAGCGGTACTGCAGTTGCTGATGGAAGCGGACGTTGAAGGTCTGATTGGTGCAGGGCGCTACGAGCGCAGTGGCGAGCGCATGACCTGGCGCAACGGCTACCGCGATCGCGCGCTCGATACGCGGCTGGGGTCACTTCAGTTGCGGATCCCGAAGCTGCGGCAGGGCAGCTACTTCCCGCCATTCCTTGAAGCCCGGAAGGTTTCGGAGAAGGCCCTGGTAGCGGTGATCCAGGAGGCGTGGATCGGCGGGGTTTCGACCCGGCGAGTGGACGATCTGGTGCAGGCGATGGGGCTGAGCGGGATCAGCAAGTCGCAGGTCTCCAAGCTGTGCAAGGACATCGATGAGCGTGTGCGCGCGTTCCTTGACCGTCCCCTGGCGGGCGAATGGCCCTATCTGTGGCTGGACGCGACCTATCTGAGGCAGCGGGAGGGCGGCCGGATCGTCTCGGTCGCTGCGATAATCGCTGTCGCGGCAAACACGGATGGCAAGCGAGAGATCGTTGGGCTGCACATCGGTTCTTCCGAAGCCGAGACCTTCTGGTCGGTCTTCCTCAAGAGCCTGGCCCGCCGTGGTCTGCGCGGTGTGAAGCTGGTGATTTCCGATGCGCATGAGGGGTTGAAGGCTGCTATCCGCCGGGTATTCAGCGCGACATGGCAACGCTGCCGCGTTCACTGGATGCGGAACGCGCTATCTTACGTCGTGAAGACCCAGCAGAGCATGGTGGCAGCCGCGCTGCGCCAGGCGTTCATCCAGCCGGATCGCGCGCAGGCCAGCCAGACGCTGCGTCACGTGGCTGATCAGCTACGGCAGAAATGGCCAAAGCTGGCGGCGTTCATCGACGAGAGCGAGATAGATGTCTTGTCGCACCTGGACTTCCCCGAGCAGCACCGCGCGAAGATCCACAGCACGAACCCACTTGAGCGGTTGAACAAGGAGGTCAAGCGGCGGGCTGATGTGGTCGGGATATTTCTCCAATGAGGCGTCAATCATCCGGCTGATCGGCGCGGTGCTGCTGGAACAAAACGACGAATGGCAGTTGCAGCACCGCTACATGCAGGTCGAGGCGATGGCAGAGCTGTTCAGCCCAGCCAATGAACAAAGGCAAATCCCATCAGCCGCATGACGGCGACACGCGAGAGGCAGGCTGTGCCGTTGACGGCACCTATGCCCTACGCTCGACCGTGGCGTCGCCGTCAAGGTCCCGCAGCCGCGCAGCGGTGCGCCAAAGGCGCAGGACTTGACGGCGGCGATCGCGGTCGCAGCACCATATCTGTGCCGCCCATCGCACCCAGTGATATGCTGAGCGCCAATTTCGCCGGCGCCGATGCGCCGATCAGTCGCTTCCATTACACCGCAAATCTACACCTGCTTGACGGACGTGACCCGTCCAACGAATTTTAGGCCTTTTCTAACGTCTGAGGAACGAAGGTTGCGGATACCACGGGGCACGGGCGCGCTGCCCTCGGCACCAAGCAACGAAATCTGAGGCATTGACCATTACCATTGAACGTAATGCGGGACGCGTTAGCGATGCCTGACTTCTCCGCCGCGGTATTTGCTCATTTGTTTCCGGCACCGTTCATGGCCTTCGTCTGGCCGGACGGCGCAGAGCTGAACGAGGAACTGCGCCCGCGGATCTTGGCGCATGCATCGCGGTCCGCTGGGTTGGAGAAGAGCAACTCCGGTGGCTGGCACTCTGAGATCGGCCAACTGGAATTTTGCGGCGATGCCGGGCGGCGGCTGGTGCGCCACATGTATGAAATGGGCGATGAGGCGACGCGACGCACGCTCGCTGAAATGCCGCCTCAGCCGGGCATGTCTCGCTGGACGTTTGGCTGGACGCTGCATGCATGGGCGAACGTGAACGGGCCCGGCGGCTTCAATCGGTTTCACACCCATCCTGGCTCCACCTGGTCGGGCGCCTACTACGTCGATCCCGGCGCGCCGCCGACCGACAGCGACGAAGGCACGCCGCTGCATTTCTTCGACCCATGCCTGGGCCGCGCCAACACCTTCCTGCAGCCGGTGTTGCCGTCGAGACACTCGGTCCGACCGGTGCCGGGCCTGATGGTACTGTTCCCAAGCTATATGCCGCACATGGTGTTTCCTCATCAGGGCGAGCGAGAACGGATCTCGATCGCCTTCAACCTGCGCAAAGACCCGTTTCCGTGAGCGCCGGCATTGCGCGCAGGAAGGTTGGGATGACCACGGATGCGCGCATTCCCCCGCTGACCGATGAGCCGCGGAGGGACGTCATGAACACGCAATTACGCACGGCCTGTGCCGAGATTATCTGAGAGAGAATACGCAAATGGGCAAAATGGCAACGAAGATTAGAAACGTGATAACGCTCGACGGAACATTCGCGGATTGGCCGGCGGCCAAATTCAATCATGAGGCCCGGAAAACCGTCGCCGGGTATCAGGTTTACCGCGCTCTTATCAACGATGCGACGTCGGCAACACTTATGTGATTGGTCTCGACGCGACGGCCTCGACGGACCCAATACTAGGCGTAAATACCTTCATCTACTTGAATACGGATCAAAATAGCGCCCGGCTTTGATCCATTGCCGGCACTGTGGGTGCCGAGTATGAGGTGCAATTCTCGCTCGGCTCCAATGGCGTGCTCCAACCCTTTCTGTACTCGGTCACATCCACCGACGTCACCACCCTGCCCAACGGGGGGGCGCCGCTCCGCTACGGATTTCAAGCAACGGAGAAAGCGCCGAACTCGCAATCCGCAGCCATTGCTGACACCGACCGGCGGCGCTGCGCCGAGGCTCATCACCGCCGGCCGAGAAGTAGCAGATCACCATATGTCCGGCATCTTGCAGCCTCTTGATCAGTGCAGGTGAGCTTTTCTCTAGGTCGATATCATACAGTGTAGCAGCGCCATGGCTGATGATCGCCTTGCCGGAGAGTTGCCAATACCATGTGGTTCCAGGGAGGATCGGGGTTGGCAGGCTTTTCGCTTGGACAGTGCTGAACAGTAAAGACAAGCCGCAGAAGGCGGTGGCAATTTTCAACCTCCGCACTTCAATGCAGTGCAGATGTTTAACTTTAGGCGCCAGATCAGCCGCATTTGCTTTGTAATTGTAGCGCTGGAAGTTGTCATAGCGATATGTTGGGACTACAGCGCAACAACGGTCCCAGTTGCCGGGTCCGCTGATCGCGTTGGGGGAACACTGACCCCCTTTTTGGGGCTTCCCCGGCCACTGGCGGCCGGCACGCAGTCGCATGATCGCGGTCGGGGTGCCGCGATCATGCTGAAAAAGCACGCAGGCTGCCTACGCGGATCGCGTCTCCACAACTTATACGAGCGGATGCCTTGCGGGCTGTTGGTGGGCCGGTTCCTCTATGGCGTCGGTTGCCCGGGGCGCTGGGATCGCGGCAGATTTCAGCCACTTACCTTTTTGGCCAACAGCCCTCGACCGAAAGGCTGTCTCACCCAGAGGGAAATTCAGTGGATTTATCTCCAAATCCAACCGATACACTTACGAGTAGTTAACGAGGGGCGTGAGGCGGCCCGCCCCCCGCTCAGAGCGCAATTAGGCAGTTACACCTTCCAACCGGCCGCGGCCTGCGCGGCGTCGATCGAGGAACTCAGAACCGTGGCGACCACCAAACCCATCATCAACATCGACGGAAACTTCGCCGACTGGGTCGCCTCAGAACAGATCGATTACGGCGATGTGTCGGGCTACAGCCTATATGCCACCGCGCAGAACGGCTTCCTTTACTTCGACCTGAATGCCCCGAGTGGCGTGCAGATCGGGGCCAACACCACGATCTGGCTCAACACCGACCTCAACGCCGCCACCGGATTCCAGATCTTCCCTGATCCCACCACAGGGATCGGTACCGGCGGCGCCGAATACAACATCAACTTCGACAGCACCGGCACCCCGGCACTGTACACCGGTAGCGCAGGCCAAACGCTCGTCGCCAGCAACATCCAGTTCGCCTATTCGGCCGACCACACCCAGGTCGAGCTCGCCATTCCGCTGGCCTCGATCGGCACTCCAAGCAATCCGGTCGACGTGCTGTACGATGTCAACGACACCACCTTCGGTCCCACCAGTTACACCAACCAGCCCTACGTGGCGCCGAACGCCGATGTGACGCGCACGCCGACCCACAAGGTCGCCATCATCTATTCGGACACCACGGCAGCCAACTACTTCAGGGGCCTTGGCGATGCCGCGGGCGCGCCTTCGACCGCCTATGACGATCTGTTCATGGCGGCGCAGAACCAGGCGCGGATGGCGGGGGTCTCCTATGACATTATCGACGAATCGCAACTGACGACCGCCGACCTGACCCAATATGACGCGCTGATCTTCCCGGCGATGACGGATGTGAACACGGCGCAACTGCCGGCGATCATGTCGGCCCTGACCACGGCGGTCTACGACTACCACATTCCCATCATCACCTCCGGCGACTTCCTGACCAACGATCAGAACGGCAATCCGCTGCCCGGCAATCCCTACGTCAACATGGAGACCCTGCTGGGTCTCAACCGCGCGGGGGGCGGCAACAGTGGCAATGTGTCGGTCACCGCCGCGGACGTCAGCAATCCGGCCATGCAGAGCTACACCACTGGTCAGGTCATCCAGACCTATACCGGTGTCGGGTATACCGACTACGAGCCCGTGGGCAACACGCCGCACGACGTTCTGGTCAATCAGAACGTCACTGATCCGACACTTTCCGCCGGCTCCGAAACAATTCCCGGGGTCACCGAGACCACGGTGGGCGGCGCCACCAATGTGGAGTTCGCCACCCAGGCGCTGCTGGGCGACAGCAACCTGCTTTCGAACGTCATTCAGAAAGTGGTGCTGGGAACGCAGCCGGGTGTCGCGCTGCATATTTCGCGCGACGCCGGCATTGTTGCCGCGCGGATGGACATGGACCAGGCGCAGGTCCCCGCGGATGTGTCGCCGGCCGGCGGCGGCCCGGGCATATATGACGAGTTGATCCCGATCCTGCAGCAGTGGAAGGCGCAGTACGATTTCGTCGGATCATACTATCTCGATATCGGCGACAACCCGACCCCCACCGACCCGAACGCCGACCCGACGACAACCGATTGGACGAAGAGCCTGCCGTATTACCAGCAGATCCTGGCTACGGGCGGGGAGATCGGCACGCACTCTGAAACCCATCTCATCAACCCACCCACCACGACCTTCACCGCGACAACTGTCGGCGATACTAAGGCGGGATCGACCACGATCACCCTCGACCACGTGCCGTCGTTCTACGGGATTACGGTGGGCATGTGGCTCAGCGGCTCGGGGATCGGCTCGAACACGACGTTGCCGGGTGAGGCCGGCGACGGCGGCGCGGTGGCCAACAGCCAGGTCATTGGGGTTTCCGGCAACACCATCACCATCAGCTACATTCCCGCCGGCTTCGGCGGGACCAATCAGGGCACTGTCGCCGAGATACCTGCCGGCACCACGCTGACATTCTCCATTCCGCCGGAGAACACCAACTTCCTGGAACCCACGACCGGCACCGACCTCAGCAGCGACGGTAATCCGTTCACCTATGCCTATGAGTTCGGGAGCTCGGCGAGCCTACTGCACCAGGAGCTCGGGATTCCAATCTATGGCGCCGCCGTGCCCGGTGCCGCGGAGGACGCCGCCACCAGCCAGAACATCTTGGCCTTATTTCCCTCGGGCAGCGGCGGCACCGGCTATGTCAGCGGCGGCTGGACCGGCGTTTCCTCTGGCTACCCCAGCGCGTTCGGATACCTGGACCCGACCAACGAGTCGTCCGTCTATCTCGCGCCCAACATGACGTTCGACTTCACCGACATTCAGTACGAGGGCTTGTCCGTCGCGCAGACCGAAGCGGACTGGGCGGCGCAATTCAACGCGCTGACGGCGAATGCCGCCGGCACGCCTATCGTCGTCTGGCCGATCCACGATTACGGCGCCTCGGCGTGGAACACCACGACCGACTCGCCCACCGGCTCGCCGTACACCACGCAGATGTACACGGACTTCATCGCCAACGCCTACAATGACGGCTATGAGTTCGTGACGGCGGAAGATCTGGCCTCGCGCATCGTGGCGCAGCAAAAGGCGAGCATCAACTACACCACCCTCGGCAACACGATCACCGCGACGGTCACACCCGACCCCACCGCGCCGGACCTTGGCGTGATGGCGCTCGACGTCGTCAATGGCGGCACTGATGTCATTCAGAACGTCACCGGCTGGTACGCCTACAATGCGCAGGAAGTGTTCCTGCCGAATAACGGCGGCTCGTTCACCATCAATCTTGGCACGACGCAGGATGCGGTAACCCACATCGACTCGCTGCCGATGCGTGGCGACCTGCTCTCGGTCACCGGTGATGGTCGGAACCTCAGCTTTGCCATGACGGGCACTGGTGAGGTCGAAGTGGACCTCGCGAACACCACGATGACGCCCATCGTCACCGGAGCGACAGTGGTTAGCCTGACCGGGAATGAGCTCGAACTTTCGCTGACCTCGACTGGCGAGAACGACGTCTCGATCACACTTGCCGCGCCTCCGACGATCAGTGGCACTGTTGCGGGGCAGGCAACGACCGATCTGGTGACCATCGCACCGTTCTCCAAAGTAACGATCGGGGATACGAACGCGAACCAGACCGAGACAGTGACAGTCACGCTGTCGGCTGCGGCGAACGGCACCCTGTCGAACCTGGGCGGCGGCAGCTACGATGCAGCCACCGGCGTCTATACAGTCAGCGGCGCCGCCGCCGCGGTCACCACGGCGCTGGATGGCCTGGTGTTCACGCCGACCGCCAATCAGGTCGCGCCAGGCCAGACCGTCACCACCACCTTCACCATCTCGGACAAGGACACGGCGGGAGCCACCGCCATAGATAGCGTAACCACCGTCGTCGCCACCGACGTGGCTCCCCCGACGATCACCGGGGCCGTTGCTGGCCAATTGACCACCGATCATCAAGCCGTCACACCCTTCTCAAAGGTCGTAGTCGCCGATCTAAACCCCGGCCAGACCGAGACAGTGACAGTCACTCTGTCCGCCGCGGCGAACGGCACCCTGTCGAACCCGGGGGGCGGCAGTTACGATGCCACCGCAGGCGTCTATACTGTTACCGGCACCGCCGCCGCGGTCACCGCGGCGGTCGACGGCTTGGTGTTCACGCCAACCGTGAATCAGGTCACGCCAGGCCAGACCGTCACCACCACGTTCACCATCTCGGACACGGACACGGCGCTGCTCACCGCAACGGATAGCACGACGACCGTCGTTGCCACCGATGTCGGTGCCCCGACGTTCACGGCGCCAGCCTTGGTCACGATCAATCAGGGTGCGGTAGCACCGATCGCCAGTGTCAGCCTGGCGGAGATCGCCAGCGTCGCTGCCGAGACCTTCACCGTCACGCTGGCCGATACGAACGGTTTGCTGTCGGCAACCGGAACAGGCGTATCGGGCTCGGGCACCAAGACCCTGACGATCAGCGGGTCGCTGACGACGGTCAACAGCGCCCTGGCGACGCTAACTGACACCGACAGCACGACGCCATCCGACACCATCACGCTCAACGCCGTCGACAGCTTCGGGGTCGCAGCAGTAGCTCAGGGGATCGCGGTAACGGTGACGCCGGGTCTGGTGTACACCCTGACTACGGGCAAGGATACGGTCGCCGGTGGTCCGAGCAACAACACGATCGTCGCCACTACGAACACGCTGAACGCCAGCGACAACATCAACGGCGGCACAGCGACGAACACCCTGCAGCTCTCGGGTGGCGGCACCTTCAATCTGGCCGCGCCCGCAACGCTCAGCAACGTTGCCATCATCACCGCGCAGGAAGGGGCTGGCACGACCGCGCAGACGGTGACGCTGCGCGCCGGATTGAACGCGACCGTGAACGTGGCCTCGGACACCGCAGCCGATGCTTCGCCCGGTATCACCATCATCGGCGCCGCCAACAGCGACGTGATCAATCTCGGCTCCGGCAACGACACGGTCACGCTGGGTGCCGGCGAGACGGTAAACAGCGGCGGTGGCAACAACACCTTCAAGGTCGCGTCCGCGTCGCTTGGCAGTGTGACCATCAATGGCGGCACGAAGGGAACCAATACGCTCAGCGTCACCGGCGGCGGCACCGCCGTCATGGGCGCCGGCATCGCCGGCATCTCCACGGTCCAGCTTGCGTCGGCGACCACCTTCACCGCCAACGCCACGGCCGGGCTGAAGATCATCGGCGCCGCCGGTGCCGACAAGATCACGGCGGGCGGCGCCGGCCAGGTGCTGACGGGGGGCGCGGGCGCCAATACGTTGACTGGCTCCGCGGCCGGCAGCGACACTTTCCGCGACACCGCCGCCGACCTGAACGGCGACACGATCGCCAACCTGGTGGCCAGCGACGTCATCAACATCACTGACCTCGCGCCAGCTACTGCGGTGATCAGCAAGACCACGGTCAGTGCCACGAGCACGGTCGTGACGCTGACCAGCGGCACGACCAGCACGAAGATCACACTGTCCGGGTCATACCAAGGCAATTTCGCCCTTGCGGCCGACAGCACCGGGGGCGGCGGCACTGATCTGACGTTTGTGCCGAGCGCCACCGGCACAGGTTCGACCGTCACCCTCCCGACCACGCCGGTGACTATCAACACCGGGCCGGTGAGCACGACGATCGTCGCGACCGCGGCCACCTTGCTCCCCGGCGACAGCATCACCGGCGGCACGGGCACCGGCGTGACCAATACCTTGGTGCTGTCCGGCGGCGGGGCGTTTAATCTTGTGGCGCCGTCGAAGCTGACGAATATGCAGGTCATCACCGCGCAGGAGGGGCAGGGCGCAACGGCGCAGACGATCACGTTGCGCAACCAGCTGAATTCGACGGTGAATGTGACCGCAGACACGACGGGAGATGCGTCGCCCGGCATCACCATCATCGGGGCCACCAATAGCGATGTGATCAACCTGGGCGCCGGCAACGACACGGTAACGCTGGGCAACGGCGAGACGGTGAATGGCGGTACCGGGAACGACGTTTACAACGTCACCAAAGGGACGATCGGCAATGTGACCATCAAGGGTGGCAGCGGCAGCAACACGCTGGTGGTGACCGGCGGCGGCACTGCGGCGATGGGCAGCAAGATCACCGGCATAAATGCCGTGCAACTGGCGACAACGACCAACTTCACCGCGAATACGACGGCCGGGCTGCAGATCAGCGGCAGCAGCGTGGGCGGCGATACCATCACCCTCGGCGCAGCGACGCAAAGCGTGGTCTCAGGTGGTCCCAACGAGACAATAAAGGCCACCGCGGCCAATGCGGGCGCCTCCGTCAGCGGCCTCGGCGCCAACGGCACGCTGCAGATCACTTCCGGCGGCACCATCGCACTGAACGCAGCGACCGACGTCGCGACGGTGAAGCTAAGTGCGGCGAGCGTGCTGACGCTTAACCAGATGTCGTTCATCACCGCGAGTGGCAGCAGCGGCAACGACACGATCCAGGCCGGCGGGACCCACCAGACGCTGACGGGCGGTGCAGGCACCGACACGCTGATCGGTTTCTCAGGTGGGCTCGACAACTTCAGCGACACCGCCGCGCATCTAAACGGGGACACCATCCAGGGATTTGTAACCAGCGATACGATCGACCTGACCAATATCGCCTTTGCGGGTGCCACGGTGACCGCAGTCGCGAGCGGGGCCAACACCAAGGTCACGGTTGCCTCGGGCCTGACCAGGTCCGTGTTCACCGTCACGGGCTCCTGGGCATCGTCTGGCTTCCACCTGGCATCCGATGGTGTGGCGGGCACGGTCTTGACCCATACATAAAAAGCATAGGCAATAGGCAATTTCGGCCCCCCACGTTCCCGCTGCGCGCCTTCTTGGGAGGTCCGAACGGGATAAGAAGGGCCTGATCGCGCCACTCTGGTTCGTGATCAGCCCTGTCGGTATGCCTGCTGGGCGGGCACGCCTTGCAGAGCGGTCGCCGTGGCCGGGTATTTCGCGGTCCAGTCCAGGCCCGTCCGGGTCGGCAATTGCACCTGGCCATGATCAATGCGCCAGTGCATGCGGTAGCCGTCCAGCTCTCATCCGCCCGCTCGTCGCCTGACGGGACCTTGTCCAACAGTTCGGTGGGCTGCGGTGCCACCCAGGTTGGAAACTGGTTTGCGAGGTCGCTAGGTGGGGTGCGGCGGTGGCGAGGTGTGGGCATAGTGCAAGTAACGCTCACCGAGCTGGCGGCGAGGCCAAACTCTCGCTGACATAGTCGATGACCAACTTCGGAATGATCAGGCCGAAGCTCATCGCCAGGATGATCATTGCCGCGACAAGTCCGTCGAACATGGTCGCTCGGACCACCTCGAATGTGGTTTGTGGGTCGGTGGCTATCTGTAGCAGCCCGCTTGCCATCCTGAACAGAAAGACCCCTGGCATCATCGACACCACTGACGCGAAACCGATGGCGGCAAACGGCATATGCTTCCGTCGGGAGACCGGCGTCAGGATCAACGCAACGGCGACGCAAGCGATCAGGGCACCGGCCGCCACGTTTAGACCGAGTTCGCTGAGTGCCAACCAGTGGAAAGCATGAGCGGCCATGCCAACGGCGACCGGCCAGGGCAGCATGGAGAGCGGCATCGAGAAGAACACGCTGTACGCGGCGACGGCAACTCCGGCGGCGATGATATCCTCCCACACTGGGATATCCCTGCCAGGTGGATCGGTGGGCAAGGAAACGCCAAGTACCGCCAGTCCGAGCAACAGCCCCACGCAGATCGCGACGACGATCAGCCCGGCATAGGCCGATCGGGCAATTCCAAGTGCGATCCGGCCGTTGATGAGATCGAGTGCGCCATTGAGCAGGTGCGGTCCGGGCACCAGGATCATGCACGGACAGACTGCGACGAGGCGCAGGGACGAGCTTAAGTTCCAGCGAACCGCGATCGCACCGATGGCGCCGGCGAGGACCGCGGCGCAAAACGGTTGCAGGAACAGATCGGGGCTGATCCGGCCCAGCGCCCGGCGTAGGAAAGCGCCTGCACCGGCGCTGACAAAGATCAAAATCGCCGCCGCGAGGTGCCGGACACCGAATATATCCGCCAATGCCACGGCACCGAACGCTGCCGCGAGCACGAACTGCCAAATTGGCGCTGGTGGCGTTCGCGCGATCAACTCGATCGTGTTCCTTGCAGCTTCCATCGCCAACCGGTGGGAAGCGATATCCTCGATTGCCCGCATCGTCTGCGCGACACGCTCCATCTCCACGCTTGAAGGTGAACCCGCTGCCTGGGTTGCGAACGCGCCGTCCTTGCTCTTGACCATAAGTTGCAGGTCGCCCCAGCGCGGGACGAGCGTGACGTGCAGGCCGAGCACCCGTCCGAGTCGCTCGGCTGCGTCGACGGTTTGCTCCGTCGCTTGTCCATTGATGTAGAGAATCCTGGCGAAGGTCAGGACGAGATCGGCGCGCTGCTCTAGCGTCATGCGGGCACGTCGGCTGCCATGTGAGGATGGGCAATCTTTTTCATTCCGATGGGACCCGTAAGCTGCTTTGGACTTTCCCTACCTTTCTGGATTGGGGCAGATTTCTTCATCGCGTGCTGCGAGCAATCAACCCCAGGAGGAATGGCGGATCAAACCGCGTGAGGCAATTTGAAACGAGCGGCCGCCGTTGTCGCGTTGCTGATGCCGATTTGTGCGCAGGCGCAAACACCCGACCGCTGCGTTCCAGCAGTCATGTCGTTCTCCGGCGCGGGCGAAACTGACGTGGCGGTGCTGGACATGCATGGCCAGTGGCACGTGTCCTCCTGGGAGGGGGTTACGTGGATTGCACTGCACGCGCCAGAGGAAAAGGCTCGCTGCATCGCCAGGCAGCTATTGCTTGGCACGTCGAAAGTGCGCTCCGACAGCGCAGAAACCAGATGTACAGGAGTAGACTGGGGGAGCGTCATGCGGATCGTCTCGACCGATCCGCTCATTCGTGCGTGCGGGGCGGTGCCCTCGTGCTCAGTAGGCGACACGTGCTCATGAAGCATTCGCGGCTGGGTTCGCGAACTCTGACAGCCCGCTTCGATGATCGCCGAGCGCTGCGGCTGCGGCCGGGTTCCTCGCCAAGACACGCATGAGTGGCCACTGATCCGGCTTCTCCGCTTCATATACCGGCGGCGCCTTGGTGCGTGGGCGCAGACCATGGTGGGGCCGCCTTCGGACACTGGGGCCTGTTTTGTTCCTTCTATGCTGTCGAGATACCAGATGATCCCCTTCGTCCGCCGACCCTGACGGCTTGCGCCAGGCGCTCGCGGTCGCCCTTTTCTTTGATGGCCGAAAGCAATGGTGGCAAGCAGATGACCAGACGGCCCGGATCACGGCCGACCATCTGGTGCGCTGCCTTGAGATGGCCGGCTTCGTGGTGATGCGGCGATCGGGGCGAGGGGGACTTCGCCGGGAGTGCCAGAGGTGCGGGACCGGAATGATAACCACGGGCCTTGGCTCCCGGTGGCAGAGCGAGCGCATCGGCCCGGGGGACCAGCGAGCGGCATCATGGCCAGCCCGCTGGAATAGCTCACCGGCTCACCGTTGACGGCCGCTGCATTGGGTATGGTGGCAAGCGCGCACTCGCCATCGCCGAGCTTTCGCGCACCTATGGTATCTGTGTGATGCCGCCTGCCTGGGAGAGGTGCCTGGTCATCGATCAGTGTTCGGCCGCGCCGGGTGCCGGTGCTGGGCCTTGATCGGTCCCGACGGTAGGCGGCATCCGCCGGCGTCCTCTCCCTGCTCTGCGTCGCCGCCGCGCAGCTTGACTAGTGGTCAGCCCTCGGCATGTGGGCTGAGATGATGGCCATAGCTCCAGATATTATAGGTGATTTCAATGTTATGTGGTCCTCGCTGGTGGAGCCAAGGGGAGTCGAACCCCTGACCTCCTGAATGCCATTCAGGCGCTCTCCCAACTGAGCTATGGCCCCGTCCGCAGGGAGTGGGGCATATAGCGCCCGCCCTTTGCGGCGATCAAGGGTTGCAATGACCGCAGTCCTGTATGCACCGAGCGAGGAAAGGATCGTTACCACCAACGCTTGGGCTTTCCTGCATTGGCTGCGAGGCGTGCGAAACATCGACCTGGAGCGTGATGACGACAGCAAGCAGAATGGCCGAATGTCTGGATCAGGCGAAACGGCAAGGGGCTGGGAGGGCCTGCAGCGCTGGTCAGCCGAGGATCCCGCGGCGTTCGCCGCAGCCGTTGCGGATTTTGCCCATCTTACCGGCCCATCACTGCGGCTTTGCCGTCATGGAGGCCTACGTGAGGCGCTGGTCTGGCGAAATCATGCCCTACGCATTTCCCTGACCAGGGACGATTGCGCCGCATCCGTCGCGGCGCTGCGGCGCGAGGTCACCCCGGCGTTGCCGCCCGACATTGCCGCGGCGCTGAGGCGGGACTGGACGGCGGAAATGCTGATCTGGCCGGCTGCCGAACTCCTGCTGCACGCCGACCTGCGACCGGACGACAGAGTGCTGGTTGCCGGAGCAACCTGGCCGTGGCTTGCCGCCCTGCTGGAAGGAACCACGCTCATATTTGCCGCACCCGATGATCTGCTGAACGTCGCCCAGCAGGAGTGCGCCACGGTTCTGGTGGCCGCACCAGAAGTGCTGTCCGAAGCGGCGTTCCGGCGGCCAGGTCGGCGATTGGAGCTGGCCCAACTGCGAACAATCGTTGCCTCGGGCGGCCCGCTTTCGCCCGAGACGCGGCGGCGCATCTACACCTGGGTTAAAGCCGACGTCATGCTCCTAGCCCGCACCGGCAACAGGTTCTGGGGCAATCCGCTGGACCCGGTGCTGGCGCATCCGCCGGCGAGGCCGACGTTCCTAAAAGGAGGATGGCCGTAGGCGGATGCGCCGGAGGTCTGCATATGCGAGGGGAAGCAATCCAAGAGCCGGGAAGGGCGAGCGCATCCTTTCGCGCTCGCCCGGCTCTATGCCGCCTGCTTCAGCTCCGGGGACAGGGTAAAGCCGGCTTCCGTCTTGGAGCGGATTTCCTCCAGGGTCACCTCGGGCGCAATGTCGACCAGGCAGAGCCCGCCCTGATTGACCTCGAACACGCCAAGATCGGTGATGACAAGGTTCACCACGCCCGCCCCGGTCAGCGGCAGCGTGCAGCGTCTCAGCAGCTTGGGGTTGCCGCCGGCAGTATGCTCCATCAGCACCACCACACGTTTGACCCCCGCGACTAGGTCCATGGCGCCACCCATCCCCTTCACCATCTTGCCGGGGATCATCCAGTTGGCGAGGTCACCGTTCTCGGCCACCTGCAGTGCACCGAGGATCGAAATGTCGATGTGGCCGCCACGCACCATCCCGAAACTGGTCGCACTGTCGAAGAAGCTTGTGGTCGGCAGCTCGGTGACGGTCTGCTTGCCGGCATTGATCAGGTCGGGATCCTCCTCGCCCTCGAACGGAAACGGACCCATGCCCATCATGCCATTCTCGGAGTGCAACTGGATCGACATGCCATCCGGGATGTGATTGGCGACTAGGGTTGGTATGCCAATGCCCAGATTGACGTAGAACCCATCGTGCAGCTCGCGTGCCGCGCGTGCCGCCATCTGATTACGCGTCCAGGCCATCGCCCCTCTCCTTAAAAGCGTTTACGCACGGTGCGCTGCTCGATTTGCTTGTTCACGGACTGCAGCTTCACAACCCGATCGACGAAGATACCCGGCGTGACGATGTGGTCAGGGTCGATCGAGCCGTTCGGCACCAGGTCCTCGACCTCCGCCACAGTCACGTCCGCGCCGGTTGCCATGATCGGATTGAAGTTCCGCGCGGTCTTACGATAGATCAGGTTGCCTTCGTGATCCGCCTTCCACGCATGGATCACCGCGAGATCGGCGCGCAGCCCGCGTTCCAGCACATAGACGCGGCCGTCGAATTGCTTGGTCTCCTTGCCCTCGGCGATCTGCGTCCCGGCGCCGGTCGCGGTGTAGAACCCGGGATGCCGGCGCCGCCTGCGCGGATGCGTTCGGCCAGCGTGCCTTGCGGGTTGAATTCAATCTCCAGTTCGCCCGCCAGGTACTGCTGGGCGAACGTCGCGTTCTCGCCCACATAGGAGCTGATCATCTTCCGCACCTGGCGTGTCTGCAGCAACAGGCCCAGGCCCGCATCGTCGATACCGGCGTTGTTCGAGACGATGGTCAGGTCCTTCGCCCCGCTGTCGCGGATCGCTTCGATCAGGGTGGCGGGAATGCCGCAGAGGCCGAAGCCGCCCGACATGATCACCATGCCATCTCGCAACAGGCCGGCCAGCGCGGCACGCGGATCAGTATAGACCTTGTTGACTGCCATGCCGGCCTGGACCTCCTGCCCGCGTCACGGTGCCATTGGCGCCGCTGGGCAGGCAAGGGGCTTACATTGAATTAGATCGCGCTGCCAGGATCGGCGCCCCATCGTCCGATCACCGTGCGCCGTTAGCGACGGCTCAGTTCGGCGCGAATTTCCTCCGCGAGTTTCGGATTGGCGCGGAAATTCAACTCGCGCGCAGGCAGTCGGCAATTCCTGGACGGCGCTGGGTCCACCACTCTTCGAGGAACAGCAGGTCCGCGGCAACTGTCTGATCACGTACCGCTCTGAGCGCACGTCGCAACGCTTCGGTCCGTGGACCGACCGGTACATCACCATCGGTTGGCATCGATGCCTCCGGCTCGTGGCGCACGCTGCCAAGTAGGTCGCGAGGAGGTCACGCGCCAGTACCTCAAAGGAGCAGTGCGATTAACTAATTGTGTGGGGAGAACTCGGCCTTTAGCAGAATGTTTCGTCGGACGTCATTATCTTGAAACATGGGCTAACCGCGCAGATGGCAGGACACCCAATGACCTGGACGCGCTTCCCGCAATAGCGGCGTCTTTGCGCTACACAATGGCAATTGGCGAATTGGGCAGCGCGTATGGAAATGGCAGCCCGACGGCGGGTGGATCGGGTTCGGCACGTCGCCCTCCAGCCGGATGCGCTGGCGCCGCATCGGGGGTCGGGAATCGGCACCGCCGACAGCAACGCTTCGGTATAGGGGTGCAGCGGCGTGGCGTAGAGCTCGCGGGCCGGCGCGATCTCGACGATGCGCCCCAGATACATGACCGCGACGCGGGTGCTGATGTGCTCCACCACCGACAGGTCGTGCGCGATGAACAGGTAGGTCAGGCCGAACTGCTCCTGCAGATCCTCCAGCAGATTGATCACCTGCGCCTGGATCGACACGTCGAGCGCCGAGACCGGCTCGTCGCAGACGATCAGCTTGGGCGACACCGCCAGCGCCCGGGCGATGCCGATGCGCTGGCGCTGGCCGCCGGAGAACTCGTGCGGATAGCGCCGCATATGGTCGGCGTTCAGCCCGACGGTTTCGAGCAGCTCGACGACCCGCTCCTCGTAGCGCGCGGCGGTCCTTCGCCAGGCCGTGGATGGTCAGCGCCTCGCCGATGATCGCGCCGACCGTCATGCGCGGGTTCAGCGAGGCGTAGGGGTCCTGGAAGATGATCTGCATGTCGCGGCGCAGCGCCGCGCAGCTCGCCCGGTCGAGCGCGGTCACGTTCTCGGCCGTCGAACCAGATCTCGCCCGAGGTCGGCTCGATCAGCCGCAGCATGCAGCGCCCGGTCGTCGACTTGCCGCAGCCCGACTTCGCCGACCAGGCCCAGCGTCTCGCCGGCGGCGATCTCGAAGCTGACGTGGTCGACCGCGTGCACCTGCTCGACCGCGCGCCGGAAGACCCCGCGTTTGACCGGGAAGTTCTTGACCAGGTCGCTGACCCGCAGCAGCGGCGTTCGTCGGATTCGCGCTCAATTCGGCCGGCTCATACAGCACGCAGGCCACCTTGTGGCCGCGGCGCGACTCGCGCGAAGCTGCGGCACCGCGGCGGTGCATCCCGGCGTCGCGAACCGGCAGCGCGGCGCGAAGCGGCAGCCGGGCGGCGGCTCGAGCAGGCTCGGCACGACGCCGGCGATCGCCTCCAGGCGTGCTTGCTTGCCGCCGCACGTGTCGATGCGCGGGATCGAGCGGATCAGGCCCTGCGTATAGGGATGGCAGCGGCTCCGCGAACAGCTCGCTCGACCGGTCGCCTCCTCGACCACCCTGCCGGCATACATCACCACGACCCGCTGCGCGGTCTCGGCGACCACGCCCATCGCATGGGTGATCAGCATGATCGCCATGCCGAGACGCGACTTCATCTCGGCCAGCAGATCGAGGATCTGCGCCTGGATGGTCACGTCGAGCGCGGTCGTCGGCTCGTCGGCGATCAGCAGCTTGCGGTTGCAGGACAGCGCCATGGCGATCATCACGCGCTGGCGCATGCCGCCCGAGAACTGGTGCGGGTAGTCGCGCACGCGGCGCTCGGGGTTGGGGATGTTGCACGAGCCGCAGCATCTCGACCGCGCTGTCCATCGCCTCGCGCCGGTTCAGGCCCTCGTGCAGCGCGGACGCCTCGGCGATCTGCTCGCCCACCGTGTAGACCGGGTTCAGCGAGGTCATCGGCTCCTGGAAGACGATGCGCGATTTCCTTGCCGCGGATGCTGGCGCATCGCGGCCGCGCTCGAGCGGCACGAGGTCGCGGCCCTGCCAGAGGATCTCGCCGTCGACGATCCGGCCGGGCGGCATCGGCGATCAGCTTCAGCACCGACATCGCGGTGACCGTCTTGCCGCAGCCCGATTCGCCGACGACGCCCAGCGTCTCGCCGCGGCCGACCGCGAGATCGACGCCGTCGACCGCCTGCACCATGCCGTCATCGGTCTCGAAATACGTCTTCAGCCCGCGGATCTCGAGCAGCGTCGTCTCGACGCCGCCATGCGTCACATGACCCTGCGCGGGTCGAGCGCGTCGCGCAGCCCGTCGCCGATGAAGTTGATCGCCAGCACGGTGAGGAAGATCGCCGCGCCGGCGAACAATGCCCAATGCGGCGCGACGTCGAGATAGTCCTTGGCGTCGAACAGGATGCGGCCCCAGGTCGGGATGTCGGGCGGAAAGCCGAGGCCGAGAAACGACAGCGTCGATTCGGCGATGATCGCGTCGGCGACGTCGATCGTGCCGGCGACGATGACCGGCCCCAGCGCATTGGGCAGGATATGGCGCATCACCTGCGCGGCAGGTCGAGGCGCCGAGCGCGCGCGCCGCCTCGACGAATTCCTTCTCGCGCAGCGAGAAGAACTGCGCGCGCACCAGCCGCGCCACCGGCATCCAGCGAAAGCCGCCGATGACGACGACGATCAGGATGAAGACGCCGACTTCGGCCCCGACCAGCTCCTTCAGCTTCTCGCGGAACAGATAGATGAGCAGCAGCAGCAACGGCAGCTGCGGCAGCGACAGGAACAGATCGGTCAGCCACATCAGCGCCGGCATCGACGCTGCCGCGCGAGATGCCGGCGATCGCGCCGACGATCGTGCCGACGATGACCGCCACCAGCATCGCCGCCAGGCCGACCGCGAGCGAGATGCGCCCGCCATAGAGCATGCGGGCCAGCAGGTCCTGGCCGAGATCGTCGGTGCCGAGCGGATGCGCCCAGCTCGGGCCCTGCAGCTGCGCGGTGAAGTCGATGTCGTTGATCGGCACGCGCCAGAGCAGCGGGCCCAGACGCGACCGCCAGGACCATCAGCAGCAGGATCACCGCGCTGGCCACCGCCAGGCGGTGGCGGCGAAAGCGCCGCCAGGCCTCGCGCCAGGCGAGACGTGCCGCGGCCCGCGCCGCGCCGCGACCGCCAGCGGCGGCCGCGCTCAGCGGTAGGCGATGCGAGGGTCGAGCCAGCCATACAGCATGTCCGCGATCAGGTTGAACAGGATCACCAGGCAGGCGAAGACGAAGGTCACCGCCATGATGACCGGCGTGTCATTGGCCAGGATCGAGCTGATCAGCAGCGAGCCGATGCCGGGCACGCGGAAGATCTGCTCGGTGACGATGGCGCCGCCGAACACGGTCGGCATCTGCAGCGCCACCAGCGTCACCACCGGGATCAGCGCGTTGCGCACGACGTGCTTGAGCACGACGGCCGCGCTCGGCGCAGGCCCTTGGCGCGCGCCGTCGTGACGTAGTCGAGGCGGACCACGTCGAGCACGGCGGAGCGCACATAGCGCGTCCATGACGCGCCCTGGAACAGGCCGAGCACCGCGACCGGCATGATCGCCTGCCTGAACTCCTCCCAATACCAGCGCCAGCCGGTGGCGCTGAGATCGGTGCGGAAGACGAAGGGCAGCCAGTCGCAGCTCGATGCTGAACACCAGGATGAACAGGAGGCCGGTGAAGAAGGTCGGCAGCGAAAAGCCGATGAAGGCGAAGGTGTTGGCGATCTGGTCGAACAACGAATAGGGCCGCGTCGCCGCGAGCACGCCGACCGGCATCGCGATCAGCAGCGCCAGCATCTGCGACGAGCCGATCACGAACAGCGTGGCCGGCAGGCGCTGCAGGATCAGCGTGTCGACATTGACGCGGCTGACGAAGGAAAAGCCCCAATCGCCGTGCAGCATCGCGATGAGCCAGTGGAAGTAGCGCAGCTAGATCGGGTCATCGAGGCCGAACTTGGCGCGCAGCGCCGCGGCGACCGCGGCGGCACGTTGGGTTGGTGGCGAGATCGCCGAACGGGTCGCCGGGCGCCAGCGCCAGCACCGTGAACAGCACGACGCTGATGCCGATCAGGCTCGGCACCGCGATCGCCAGACGCCGCAGCAGATAGCGGCTCACGCATCTGCCGGCATCAGCCCGTCCCGCAGGCGGCGGGAGCCGTGCGCCGCTCATCGGCACGACGCGGGCATCACGCCTCGCGGTACCAGTCCGCAGATCGCCAGATGTTGTTGTCCCAGCCGCTCAGCGGCGCCTTGCAGCTTGCTTGCGACACGCCGGCGACCGCGGGCCGATAGACGACCGGGATGACCACGACGTCGTCGATCGACCATCTCGTTCATCTTGATGAACAGCGCGGCGCGCTTGACCGGGTCGAGCTCGTTCTGCGGCCTTGGTAAAGCTTGTCGTATTCGGCGTTGCGCCAGCGGGTGATGTTGCGCCCCTGCCATTTGTTGGCCTTCTGGCGACCTCGCTCGACAGGAACTGCCGCATGAAATTCGCCGGGATCGGGCTGCGTCATCGTCGTCGTGTACATCTGCAGGTCGGCAGTAGAAATGCGGATAGGTGTCCGGGTTGGCCGACATCGGAGGAGAAGAACACCGAGGCCGTGACCGACTTCAGCTCCACCTCGATGCCGGCCTTCTGGCAGGCCTGCTTGACGATCTCCTGGTTCTTCTGGCGCGGCGCGTTGATCGAGGTCTGGAAGACGACTTGCAGCTTCTTGCCGTCCTTTTCGCGGATGCCGTCGGCGCCGGGCTTCCAGCCGGCCTCGTCGAGGATCTTGTTCGCCTTGGCGACGTTGAATTCCCATTTCGTGTTCTTCGAGACGAAGCGCTCGCGGGTTGTTGAGGAAATTGGCGGTCGCGACGCCGGTGCGGCCATAGATGAATTTCTGCACCGAGCCTCGATCGACCAGCAGGTTCAAGCGCCTGGCGCACCGCCGGGTCGCTCAGGAACGGATGCTTGGTCTTGATGCTCGAGCGCTCGCCGTCGACCTCGGTCCACGGGTCGGTGTAGTTGAGCTGGATATGCTCGATGTTGCCGCCCGGCGGTGATCTCGACGTGGCCCTTGCCGCCGGCTTCCAGCCGCTTCAGGATCTCGTCCTCGACCTGCAGGTTCCAGGCGAAATCGTATTCGCCGGTCTGCAGCACGGCGCGCGCCGCCGACACGGCGTCGCCGCCGCCCTTCATCTCGATGGTGTCGAAATAGGGCCGGTTCGGCATGTGATAGTCCGGGTTGATCTCGCCCTTCACGAGATCGCCCGGCTTGAAATCGACGAATCGTGTAGGGGCCGGTGCCGACCGGCTTGAGGTTGGTCGGCGCCTCGCGCGACTTGGCGCCCTTGTATTGCTCGAACAGATGCTTGGGGATGATCATGCCGCGCGCGCCGACAAAGGCGTCGGCCCAGAACGGCGTCGGCTTCTTGAAACGATACCTTGATCGTGTAGTCGTCGATCTTCTCGACCTTGATGTCCTGGTAGGTGCCGATCGTCGTCGCCGCCGTCGCCGGGATCGGCGGCATATTGCCAGTTGAACACGCAGTCATCGGCGGTGAACGGCTGCGCCATCGTGCCACTTGACGCCCTGCTTCAGCTTCCAGGTGACCGACGTGCCGTCCTTCGACGATGCCGCCGTTCTCGACGCTCGGGATCTCGGCGGCGAGGATCGGCACGAGATTGCCGTCGGCGTCCCAGCCGGCGAGCGGCTCATAGAAGATGCGCGACCGGACCGGCTCGATCTCGCTCGACGTGGCGCTCGGCATCGGCGGGCTGCCGCGCGGTCGCGTCGTCGAGATCTACGGCCCGGAGTGCAGCGGTAAGACCAGTTTGGCGCTGCACGCCGTCGCCAGCGCCCAGGCGGCGGGCGGTATCGCCGCGTTCATCGACGCCGAGCACGCGATGGACCCGGAGTACGCGAAGAAGCTCGGTGTGGACACCGACGCCCTGCTGGTGGCCCAGCCCGACACCGGCGAGCAGGCCCTCGAGATCGCGGACATGCTGATCCGCTCGGACGCCCTCGACATCATCGTCATCGACTCGGTGGCCGCGCTGGTGCCGCGGGCCGAGATCGAGGGGGAGATGGGCGACAGCCACGTCGGTCTGCAGGCGCGGCTGATGAGCCAGGCGCTGCGCAAGATCACCGGCGCGCTCAGCCACTCCGGCACCACCGCCGTCTTCATCAACCAGCTGCGCGAGAAGATCGGCGTCATGTTCGGTTCGCCGGAGACGACGACCGGCGGAAAGGCGCTGAAGTTCTACGCCTCCATCAGGTTGGACGTCCGGCGGATCGAGACGCTCAAGGACGGCACGGATGCGGTCGGCAGCCGGATCCGGGTCAAGGTCGTCAAGAACAAGGTCAGTCCGCCGTTCCGGATCGCCGAGTTCGACATGCTGTTCGGTCAGGGCATCAGCCGCGAGGGCGGCCTCATCGACATGGGCGTCGAGCACGGCTTCGTGCGCAAGGCCGGTGCCTGGTACACCTACGAGGGCGACCAGCTCGGGCAGGGCAAGGAGAACGCCCGGGCGTTCCTGCGCGACAACCCGGACCTGGCAGACGAGATCGAGAAGCGGATCAAGGAGAAGCTCGGCGTCGGTCCGCTACTCGACCGAGATCCCGGCTCCGGCCCCGGCGGCCGGTCGACTTCTGAGGCCGGCGGTCGCCGCCGCTCGCGGATCCGCGACCTGAGTCCGGACCCGGCGGTGGCTGCCCGGCAGGCGCGTGACCTGTGCCTGCGGATGCTCACCGACCGTGCCCGGACCCGGCACGAGCTCGCCGAGGCGCTGCCGGGAGGGGTCGCGAGACCGAGATCATCGACTCGGTGCTCGACCGGCTGGTGGAGTCGGGCTGATCGACGACGCCGCGTTCGCGGAGGCCTGGGTGCGACAGCCGCCAGTCGGGCCGGTCTCGCCGAGCGGCGCGCCTTGCCGCGGAGCTGCGGGCCAAGGGGATCGCCGGAGCCGGAGCCGCGGCGGCGCTCGCCACGATCGAGCCGGACGAGGAGCGGCGGCCGCCCGGCTGCTTGCCACTCGCCGGCTGCCGCACGGTGGCTGCCCTCGACCGGGCGGCCCGCTCCGACGGCTCTGATCGGGCTGCTCGCGCGCCGGGGCTATCCGTCCGATCTGGCCGCTCCGTGGTGGACCAGGCGCTGGCCGAGGCCGGCGGACGACGCGCGGGACCATGAGGATCTTGACCGGCTTGATCCGTAAGTCCTACCCTCCGGCTCAAAGCAGAAGGACATCCGCATGCCGCGGTCTCATAGACGAGCACCACCCGCGATCACAGACCACCGACCCAGGACGCCGGGCCCGCGTCAGCGCCGCGCTGCCCCGCGCTCGAGTGCCGGACCGCCGGCCGGCATCGGCCGGTCGGTCGACGCCCCTCCTCTGCGACTGGCGCCGCCGGCGCGGCACGCGGAGGAGGTCAGCGGTGGAGCGCGGCCTGCTCGCCCTCGTGGTGCTGCGCTCGCCGTCGGCCTGCGCCGGCATGGTGGCGTTGCTGCTGCGCCGCCACCCGCCGGGCTCGCGGCCGCGGCATCCCGGACAGCGGACGCCTGCGCCCGGCGGGATGCGGGCGAGTCGGCGGCGCGCTGCCGCCGAGTTGCGGCCGACCGCCGAGCGCGACGGCCGAGCTGATCCGCCGGCAGGCGCAGGCGGAGGCGGCCGCCGCGGCCGCCTCGGTGCTGACCGCGCGTCGGGAGGCCGACACGAGCGTGCGCGCGCTCAAGCGACGAGGTGCACCAGCTGCGGTCGGAGCTGCAGCGGCGGGAGCAGCGGCTGACCGAGCGGGAGCGGACCGGACTCGACGACGAGTCCGCGCCAGCTCGAGGCGCGCGGAACACGCGCTCGACCGCAGAAGGCGGCCGACATAGCCCGAGCGCAGAGCCGCGCTCGGCGAGCTCGAACAGGAACGCCACCGGGGTGCTCGAACGGGTCGCCGGACTGACCGCCGGCGGCGCCAGGCCGAACTGGTCCGCTCGATCCGAGCAGCAGGCCAAACGGGACGCCGCGATCGCTCGTCCGCGACCTCGAGGCGGAGGCCCGGGAGGAGGGCGAGGAGCGGGCCCGCCGGATCGTGACGCTCGCCATCCAGCGGGTGGCCAGCGAGCAGACGGCCGAGTCCGTGGTCAGCGTCCTGCACCTGCCCACGACGAGATGAAGGGCCGGATCATCGGCCGGGAGGGCCGCAACATCCGCGCCTACGAGGCGGTCACCGGCGTCAACGTGCTCATCGACGACACCCCTGAGGCGGTGCTGCTGTCCTGCTTCGACCCGGTCCGGCGGGAAGTCGGTCGGCTGACGCTGGAGAACCTGGTCCTCGACGGGCCGATCCAGCCGCAGCGGATCGAGGAGGTGCACGAGCGCAGCCGAGGCCGAGGTCGAGCAGCTGTGCGTCCGCGCCGGCGAGGACGCGCTGGTCGAGGTCGGCATCGCTGACATGCACCCGGAGCTGATCGCGCTCCTCGGACGGCTGCGCTACCGCACCTCCTATGGCCAGAACGTGCTCAAGCACCTGGTGGAGTCCGCGCATCTGGCCGGGCTCATGGCCGCCGAGCTGCGGCTCGACGCCGCCGCTGAAGCGCCGCTGCGCCCTGCTGCACGACATCGGGCAAGGCGCTGACCCACGAGGTCGAGGGCACACGCGCTCATCGGCGCCGAGCTCGCCCGTCGCTACGAGCGAGCCGAGGACGTCGTGCACGCCATCGAGGCGCACCACAACGAGGTGGAGCCCCGCACCGTGAGGCGGTGCTGACCCAGGCCGCCGACGCGATCAGCGGCGGCCGGCCCGGCGCCCGGCGGGAGAGCCTCGAGCACTACGTCAAGCGGCTCGAACGCATCGAGCAGATCGCCGCGGAGAAGCCGGGCGTTGACAAGGTCTTCGCCATGCAGGCCGGCCGGGAGGTGCGCGTCATGGTGCTCCCGGACGCATCGACGACATCGAGGCGCAGGTGCTCGCCCGCGACGTCGCCAAGCAGATCGAGGACGAGCTGACCTACCCGGGCCAGATCCGGGTGACCGTGGTGCGGGAGTCGCGGGCCACCGAGTACGCCCGCTGAACCACCGGGCCCGGCTGGCGCCGGCCGGCTACCGATGGTTCATGAGCCGGCACGTACGAGGTGCGCACGTACGGCTGCCAGATGAACGCGCACGACTGCGAGCGGATCGCCGGGCTGCTCGAGGCCGCCGGCTACCGGCCGGCTGTCCGCCGGGGCCACCCCCGACCTGGTCGTTTTCAACACCTGCGCGGTGCGGGAGAACGCCGACAACCGCCTCTACGGCAACCTCGGTCACCTCTCGCCCGGTCAAGGCGGGCCCACCCGGGACCTGCAGATCGCGGTCGGCGGCTGCCTGGCGCAGAAGGACCGCGGCGTCGGTGCGCGGCCGCGCGCCGTGGGTCGACGTCGTGTTCGGCACCCACAACGTCGCCGCGCTGCCCGCGCTGCTCGAGCGGTGCCCGGTGGCCGGCGAGGCCCAGGTCGAGCTGGCCGAGGCGCTGGAGACCTTCCCCTCGACCCTGCCGACCCGCCGAGAGTCGCCCTACTCGGCCTGGGTGGCGATCTCGGTCGGCTGCGACAACACCTGCACCTTCTGCATCGTCCCGGCCTGCGAGGCCGGGAACGAGACCGCCGGCCCGGTGACATCCTCGCCGAGGTGGCGGCGCTCGTCGACGAGGGTGTGCTCGAGGTCACCCTGCTCGGTCAGAACGTCAACTCCTACGGCCGCGAGTTCGGCGAGCGGCGTGCCTTCGCCGGGCTGCTGCGCGCGGTGCGGCGGCGTGCAGGGGCTGGAGCGGATTCGCTTCACCAGCCCCCACCCGCGCGACTTCACCGACGACGTCATCGAGGCGATGGCCACACGCCGGCGGTGTGCCCGCAGCTGCACATGCCGATGCAGTCGGGCTCAGACCGGGTGCTGCGCGCCATGCGCCGGTCCTACCGCCGCGACCGCTACCTCGCGATCCTCGCCGAGGTCCGCGCCGCCATCCCGGACGCCGCGATCACCACCGACGTCATCGTCGGCTTCCCGGGGGAGACCGAGGCCGACTTCGCCGACACCCTGGAGGTGGTCCGGCAGGCGCAGTTCGCCGCCGCCTTCACCTTCCGGTACTCCCCGCGGCCCGGGACGCCGGCCGCCGGCATGGTCGACCGGGTGCCACCCGAGGTGGTCGCCGAGCGCTACGACCGGCTGGTGGCCGAGGTCGAGCGCGGCGCGCTGGCCGGCAACCAACGGCTGGTCGGCAGCCGGGTGGAGGTGCTGCTCGCCGAGGGCGAGGGGCGCAAGGACGGCGCCAGCCGGCGGGTGTCGGGGCGCGCCCGCGACGGCCGGCTGGTGCACCTGCGCCCCGCCCGGGCGGCCCGGCCGGGGGACCTCGTGACGGTCCGGGTCGACCGCGCCGCGCCCCACCACCTGCTCGCCGACGGGCCGGCGCTCGCGGTCCGGCACACCCGCGGCGGCGACGCCTGGGACGCCCGGGTCGCCGCCGAGGCCGCCGCCGCGGCCGGCGCCGGGGAGCCGGTGGGCCGGCCCCGCCCGGAGGCGGTGCTGCTCGGCCTGCCGCGGGTCGGCGCCCCGGGGTGAGCCTGGCGGCCCGCCGGATGAGTTCCGCGTGAGCCCGGCGGCGGCCGCCCGGGTGGTCGCGGTGGTGGGTCCCACCGCGGCGGGCAAGTCCGAGCTGGGGGTGGCCATCGCCCGGGCGCTGGGCGGCGCGGTGGTCAACGCCGACTCCATGCAGCTCTACCGGGGGATGGACATCGGCACCGCCAAACTCGACGCCGTCGCGCGGGCCGGGGTGCCCCACCACCTGCTCGACATCTGGGAGGTCCGCCACGCCGCCGACGTCGCCGACTACCAGCGTCGGGCCCGGGCCACCCTGGCCGAGCTGATCGCCGCCGGGGTGCTGCCGGTGGTCGTCGGCGGATCCGGCCTGTATGTGCGGGCACTGCTGGACGACCTCCGCTTCCCCGGCACCGACCCGGCGCTGCGCCGCCGGCTGGAGGCGGAGCTGGCCGAGGTCGGACCGGCCGCGCTGCACCGGCGGCTGGCGGGCCGGGACCCCGGGGCCGCCGCGGCGGTGCTGCCCGGCAACGGCCGGCGCATCGTGCGGGCGCTGGAGGTGCTGGAGCTGACCGGCTCGGTCTCGGCGCGGCTGCCGGCCTACCGGCCGGTCTACCCGGCGGCGTGGTTGCACGTCGACGCCGCCGACCTCGACCGGCGCATCGCCGACCGGGTGGCGCGGATGTGGCGGCGGGGCCTGGTCGCCGAGACCGCGGGGCTGCTCGAGCACGGCCTGGCCGAGGGCCGTACCGCGAGCCGGGCCCTCGGCTACGCCCAGGTGCTCCGGCTGCTGGCCGGCGAGCTCGACGAGACCGCGGCGCGCCGGCTGACGGTGACGGCCACCCGCCGGTTCGCGCGGCGTCAGCGGTCCTGGTACGCCGGGGCAGAATGGTTACAAAGAGTGGTTGACCCAACACGAAACGAAGTCATAGCCTGGGCCTCGGCGGCCACCGGGCGCCGCCGCTCGACCGTTCCCTGAGGAGGGGACATGGGCGCGCTCGACCTCGACCTGCTGCCGGCCGTCATCGACGCCGTCACCGGCGGCGGCCTGGTGCTGCACTACCAGCCCGAGGTGGACCTCGCCGACGGCTCGGTGGTCGGCATGGAGGCGCTGCTGCGGCTGCGCCACCCCGAGCGCGGGCTGCTCTGGCCCGGCGAGTTCCTCGATCTCGCCGAGTCGGCCGGACTGCTGGCGGACATCGGGGCCTGGGTGGTGGGCACCTGTGTCGCCGAGGCGGCCCGGTGGACCAGCGGCTGCGGCCGCGGCGCCCGGGCGGACTGGCAGCTGTGGATGAACGTCGCGGCCGCCCAGCTCGCCGACGCCAGCTTCATCGGATTCCTCACCGACCAGCTGGTCGACGCCGGCCTGCCGCCGGGGCGCATCGGGGTCGAGGTCACCGAGGAGGCCCTCGACCAGCTCGGGTCGACCGCGCGCGACCGGCTCGCCGAGCTGCGGGCCGCCGGACTGGCGCTCGCGGTCGACGATTTCGGCACCTGGTACTCCAGCCTGGCGACGATCGGCGACCTGCCGGTGGACGCGATCAAGCTCGACCGCAGCTTCGTGCGGGGCGTCGGTTCGGACCTGGCCGACGACGAGATCGTCGCGTCGGTGATCCGGCTTGCCCACGCGCGCGACCTGTACGTCGTCGCGGAGGGCGTGGAGAGCTGGGCCGAGGGCGCCCGGCTGACCGAGCTCGGCTGCGACCGGGCGCACGGCTACCTCTTCGCCGGGCCGCAGCGGGCCGAGCGCGCCCGCTGGCTGCTCGACCGCGGCTTCGGCTGGCGCGGTGGCCCACCCTCCGACGGCGCGATCCCACTGCCCCGCGAGGACGTCCGCCCGCTGGCGGGCCAGCCGCCACTGGCGGGCTGACCGCGGGCTCGACGGCCGACCGGCGCCCCCGATCGCGGCGGCGCCGCGGCATCGGCCGGCGGGTCGAGCGTGGGCGGGTGAACCGTCGCGGCCGGCGCTTACGATCAACTGGTGCGCTTCGTCAAGGGCCACGGTGCCGGCAACGATTTCGTGCTGCTCGTCGACCCGGACGGCGAGTTGGCGCTGTCGACGGCACTGGTGCGGGCGCTGTGCGACCGGCAGCGGGGCATCGGCGCCGACGGCGTGCTGCGCTGTGTGCGGGCCGCGGCCGCTCCGGAGGCCGCCGGGCTGGCCGCGGGGGCGGAGTGGTTCATGGACCACCGCAACGCCGACGGCAGCCCGGCGGAGATGTGCGGTAACGGGATCCGGGTGTTCGCGCGCTACCTGGTGCGGGCCGGGCTGGCCCGCGCCGGGGAGGTGGCCGTGGCCACCCGGGCCGGGGTGCGCCGGGTGGAGGTGACCGGCGACGGCGCGGTGACGGTGGCCATGGGGCCGGTCCGGCTGGCCGGCGGGACCGCCACGGTGCGGCTCGCCGGCCGCTGGCGGGCGGCCACGGTGGTCTCGGTGGGTAATCCGCACGCGGTGGTGCTGCTGCGCCGGCCGGTGGACGAGCTTGACCTCACCGGGGTGGAGCTGTCGGGCCGGCCGGTCGCCGGCGGGGCGAACGTCGAGGTCGTCAACCGCACCGCGACCGACCGGCTGCGGATGCGGGTGGTCGAGCGCGGGGTGGGCGAGACCCGCTCCTGTGGTACCGGTGCCTGCGCCGCCGCGGCGGTGGCCGCCGACGGCGCCCGGTCGACCTGGCGGGTGACCACGCCGGGCGGCGAGCTCGCGGTGACCCTCGACGACGGACAGGCGTGGCTGCGGGGGCCGGCCGTCCTCGTCGGCGGCGGCGAGCTGTGCCCGGAGTGGCTCGCCGGCGCGACGGCGACCGCGGGATGAGCTCGGCCAGGCCGGGCGTTGCACCAGGACAGATGAGCCTGCCGACCGAGCGCGAGATCGCCGACCTGGTGGCGGACCGGCACGCGCTGCGCCGGGTGCCGGGGCTGGCCACCGAGCTCACCGACGTCACCGAGGTCGAGTACCGACGGCTGCGGCTGGAGCGGGTGGTGCTCATCGGGGTCTGGACCGCCGGCACCGTCGGCGAGGCGGAGCGGAGCCTGGTCGAGCTGGCCGCGCTGGCCGAGACGGCCGGTTCGGTGGTGCTCGACGGGCTGGTGCAGCGGCGCGACCGGCCGGACCCGGCCACCTACGTCGGTTCCGGCAAGGCGCGGGAGCTCCGCGACGTGGTGGCCGTCCGCGGGGCGGACACCGTCATCTGCGACGGGGAGCTGACCCCCGGCCAGCTGCGCCAGCTCGAGGACGTGGTGCGGGTCAAGGTCATCGACCGCACCGCGCTGATCCTCGACATCTTCGCCCAGCACGCCACCAGCCGCGAGGGCAAGGCGCAGGTCGAGCTGGCCCAGCTGTCCTACCTGTTGCCGCGGCTGCGCGGTTGGGGCGAGGCGCTCTCGCGCACCGGCGGCGGCATCGGCACCCGCGGTCCCGGCGAGACCAAGATCGAGACCGACCGGCGCAGGATCCGCACCCGGATGGCGCGGCTGCGTCGGGAGCTGGCCGGGGTGGCCACCGTGCGCGAGACCAAGCGGGCCGCCCGACGACGCCGCGAGGTGCCGGCGGTGGCCATCGTCGGCTACACCAATGCCGGCAAGTCCTCGCTGCTCAACCGGCTCACCGGCGCCGGCGTGCTGGTCGAGGACGCGCTGTTCGCCACGCTCGACCCGGCGGTACGGCGCAGCCAGACCCCCGACGGCCGCCGCTACACGCTGACCGACACCGTCGGCTTCGTCCGCCACCTGCCGCACCAGCTGGTCGAGGCGTTCCGCTCCACGCTGGAGGAGGTCGCCGAGGCGGACCTGTTGGTCCACGTGGTGGACGCCACCGATCCGGATCCGGCGGCACAGCTGGCGGCGGTCCGCGAGGTGCTCGCGGACATCGGCGCCGTCCACATCGCGGAGCTGGTGGTGCTGAACAAGGTGGACACGGCGGCGCCGGCCGCGGCCGCCGCGTTGCGCCGCGACGAGCCGGAGGCGCTCGCGGTCAGCGCCCGCACCGGCGAGGGCATCGTGGCGTTGCAGCAGGCGGTGGCCGCCCGGCTGCCCCGGCCCCAGGTGACGGTGGAGGTGCTGCTGCCCTACGCCCGCGGTGACCTCGTCGCCCGGGTCCACCGCGACGGCGAGGTGCTCGACACCACTCACACCGCGGCCGGCACCCGGCTGGTGGCCCGGGTGCCGGCGCGGCTGGCCACCGCGCTCGCCGGGTACGCGGCGCCGGCGGCGCTGTCGTCCTGACCGGCTTACTCCACCCGCGTG
This sequence comes from uncultured Alphaproteobacteria bacterium, assembly GCA_963758595.1. Taxonomy (GTDB): domain Bacteria; phylum Pseudomonadota; class Alphaproteobacteria; order Acetobacterales; family Acetobacteraceae; genus JAMXLO01. The sequence continues at coordinate 32,974 of CAVWWB010000008.1, read as the reverse complement.
ATCCACTCCCCCGTTAGGGGGATGGAGGGACCCGGGGCGTCGGTCGATCTCCAGGTTGTGAGCGGGGCGGGGCGGCGACGGCGTGAGCCGGCCGGCCGGCGAGACGGAGCCGCCCTGGCCGCCGGGGCGCTGGCCGGGCTCGCCGCCGGCTACGGCGCGCTGCCCGGGCTGCCCGCCGTCGGCCCGGTGAGGGCGGCCGCGGTGGGCCTCGCCGGCGCGCTGGCGGTGCTCGCCTGCCTGCGCCGGGCCTGGGGGGAGGACGGTGCGCGGCGGCGGCTGGGATGGCGGGTGGTCGCGGTCGCGGTGGCGATGGCGGTGCTCGCCAGCCTGGTGCACCGCCCGGAATGGCTCGCCCTGGCGGCGGCGGTCGCGCTGGTGGCCGCCGTCGCGGCCGGGTTGGTGGTGCTGTGCGGCGTGCCCACGGACCGCGGCGCCCGCTGGCGCGCCGCCCTGGACACCGCGCTGGTGGCGGGCTGCCTGACCTGGTTGGCCTTCGGGCTGCCGGTCGGCCGCCCGGTCGCGCTGATCGGCTTGGCCGGGGCGGCGCTCGTCGGGTTGACCCGCTGCGGCTACCCCGGTGGACCGCCGATCCGGACGCTGTGGCCGCTGGTGGCTGCGGCCCTGCTCGACGTGGTGGTGCGGTCGGCCGGGTCGGGCCTGGCGCCGGGTGGGCGGGCCCTGCTGGCCACCGCCGCGCTCGGATTGGTGGCGGCCGCCGCCGGCGCCGACGGCACGCGTGGCGATGACCCCCGGCGGGTGCCGTGGCGGGAGGCGGCGGCGGTGGCCGCGCTGGTCACGCCGCTGACGGCGATCCTGGTTCGGCTCGACCTGTTGACGATGGCCGGCGAGCGGATGCCCTACCGCCTCGGCCTGGGGCTGCTTGGGGTGTGCGGGCTCGCCGTGGTGCGGCTCGTCGTCGCCCGGGCCGACGAGTTGCGCGGGGTGCGCACGCTGGAGTCCCGGGTGGCCCAACAGACGCTGGCGCGGGCCGGTCAGGAGACGTGGTTCCGCGAGCTGGTTCAGCACTCCTCGGACATCATCACCGTGGTCGACCCGGTGGGCCTGGTTCGCTACCAGTCGCCGTCGGTCGGTGGGCTGCTGGGCTACGACCCGAACCACTGGGTGGGGCTGCCGCTGGCCGGGTTGCTGCCGCCCGGCGAGGTGCGCCGGGTGGAGGCGGTGCTGGCGGAGGCGGCCCGTCGGCCCGGCTCCACCCGGACCGTGGACTGCCCGCTGCGGCACGCCTCCGGCCGCTGGTGCGAGGCCGAGACCATCGTCACCTCGATGGTGGACCACCCCGACATCCGCGGGCTCGTGCTCAACACCCGGGACGTCAGCGAGCGCAAGCAGCTGGAGGAGCAGCTGACCCGGGCGGCCTTCCACGACCCGTTGACCGGCCTGGCCAACCGGGCGCTCTTCCGTGACCGGGTGGAGCAGGCGCTGGCCGAGCGCGGCGGGGACGCGGTGGCGGTGCTCTTCTGCGACCTCGACGGGTTCAAGGCGGTCAACGACACCCAGGGGCACGCGGTCGGCGACCAGCTGCTCGGGCTGGTGGCCGAGCGGCTGTTGCGCTGTGTCCGGCCGGTGGACACCGTGGCCCGGTTGGGCGGCGACGAATTTGCCGTGCTGGTGCCCGGCGCGGAGGCGGGCCCGGCGGCGGTCGGGGTGGCCGAGCGGATCGCCGCCGTGCTGGCCCGACCGTTCGTCGTCGACGGCCGCGAGCTCTACGTCGGGGCGAGCATGGGCATCGCCAGCACCGCGACCGGCGCCGACCGCGCCGATGTGCTGTTGCGCAACGCCGACCTGGCGATGTATCGGGCGAAGGCGGCCCCGGACGTCCCCCACGTGGTGTTCGCGCCGCAGATGCACGACGTGCTGGCGGCGCGGGTGGCCGTGGAGCACGACCTGCGCCAGGCGCTGGCCCAGGGGCAACTCGACGTGCACTACCAGCCGACGGTCGACCTGCGCACCGGGCGCATGGTGGGGGTGGAGGCCTTGCTGCGCTGGTGGCATCCCACCCGGGGCCCGATCAGCCCGGAGGAGTTCATCCCGGTGGCCGAGGAGAGCGGGTTGATCACCCCGATCGGCGAGTGGGTGCTGGACCGCTGCCTGCGCCAGGCGGTCAGCTGGCAGCAGCTGTGCGACGACGGCCCGTTCCCAGTGGCGGTGAACATCTCGATGCGTCAGCTCCAGCCTTCCCTGCTCGAGACGCTGACGGGGTTGTTGGCGCGTACCGGTCTGCCGGCTGCCTCGCTGACGCTGGAGATGACCGAGAGCGTGCTGCTCGAGCGCACCGACGACGTGATCCGCCTGTTGCGTGAGCTCAAGGCGCTCGGCGTCCGGTTGGCCATCGACGACTTCGGCACCGGGTACTCCTCGCTGTCCTACCTCACCCGGTTCCCGGTGGATGTACTCAAGATCGACAGGGGTTTCGTCGAGCGGCTCGGCGGTGGAGCGCCGGACGGCGGCTCGGCCGAGCTGACCCGCTCGATCGTCTCCCTCGGCCGCTCGCTGGGACTGGTCACCGTCGCGGAGGGGGTGCAGACGGGCGAGCAGCTGGCCGCGCTGCGCGAGATGGGTTGTGACCTCGGACAGGGGTACCTCTTCGCCCGGCCGGTGGCGGCGATGGGCATCACCGAGCTGCTGGCGCTGCGCGGCGGCGCCGACCCGGCCGGTCGCCGGCAGCCGGCGGTGGCCTGACCGGCGCGGTCGGGCACCGTCCGCGGCGTGCGCCGCCACACCACTCCCGGTGCTGCCGGTGGCCCGGGCCGCCGCGTCGGCCCGGGCGCGCGTGAGACCGCGATGGCCGGCGGGGATGCTCGGCGGGTGGGGACACCGGCGGCGGTGGTCGTCCGCGAGCCGCGGGCCGAGGAGCGGGAGTGGGTCGCCGGGTGGTTGCGCCGGGCGTGGGCCGGCCCGACCGTGGTGAGCCGTGGCCGGGCACACGACGCGTCGCTGTTGCCGGCGCTGCTGGCGATCGACCGCGGGGAGGTCGTCGGACTGGCCACCTACCGACTGGCCGATGGGGAGTGTGAACTCGTCACGCTCGACGCGCTGCGTCGGGGCCGCGGAGTCGGCACCGCGCTGCTCGCCCGGGTCGTCGGGCGCGCGGTCGAACGCGGTTGCCGTCGGCTCTGGCTCGTCACCACGAACGACAATCTCGACGCGATCGGCTTCTACCGGCGGCGAGGCCTGCGGCTGGTCGGCGTCCACCGCGGCGCGGTCGACGAGTCCCGCCGGGCAAAGCCGACCATCCCGCTCGTCGGGGCGCACGGCATCCCGATCCACGACGAGCTCGAGTTCGAGCTGGCACTGCGAGAATAGGCGGGGACGACAGCCCCGGCTCTCGGCCGGCCGGGCGCGTTCAGACCCGGCGCAGCACCGCGGTCACCCGCCCGAGCACGCTGGCCTCGTCGCCCGGGATCGACGCGTAGGCGGCGTTGGCCGGCTCCAGCCACACCCGCTCGTCCCGGCGCCGGAACGTCTTGACCGTCGCCTCGCCGTCCAGCAGCGCCGCCACGATGTCGCCGTTGTCGGCCACCGGCTGCTGGCGCACGACCACCCAGTCGCCGTCGGCGATCGCCGCGTCGACCATCGAGTCGCCCCGCACGCGGAGGAGGAACAGTGTGCCCTCGCCGACGAGCTGGCGCGGCAGCGGGAAGACGTCCTCGACCACCTCTTCGGCCAGGATCGGGCCGCCGGCGGCGATGCGGCCGACCACCGGCACGTAGGTCGGCGCCGGCCTGGCGTCGCCGCTGCCGGTCTCCGTGTCCCGGTCGGGTAGCACCACCTCGACAGCCCTCGGCCGGTTCGGATCCCGGCGCAACAGGCCACGCCGCTGCAGCGCGGCGAGTTGGTGGGCCACGCTGCTGGTGCTCGTCAGCCCCACCGCCTCGCCGATCTCCCGCACGCTCGGCGGGTAGCCGCGACGCTCCACCGAGTCCCGGATGACCTCGAGCACCCGGCGCTGTCGGGGCGTGAGCCCGTCGGCACCGGCGGGAGCGTCCGGGAACGGGACCGCGGGGGCCGGTCCGCGCGGCTGCCGCGACGCCTGCCGCCGCCCCGGGCCCGCTGCCACCGCGCTCCGGCGGGGCCGAGGCTTGCCGGACGCACCGGTACCGCGACGGCCCGACGGCCCGATGTCGTCGTCGACCACGCCGATCACCTCTGTTCCCGCCGGCGCCCCACGCGATCGGTCCGGCCGACCGCCGGGGCGTCGTGATCGCTGACCTCGAACGGTAGCCGGCCCGGGACCGCCGATCAAACACCTGTTCGAAACCGGTGGAGAAAGTGTCGCAGCGGGCCGGTAGGCATTCGTACAGACGTTCGAACCCGTCGGCACTCACCACCGGCACAGCGGAGGTCGCCATGACCAGCCTGACCGATCATCCGGAGCATCACCCCGCCACCGCGCAGACCGCGTCGCGCGAGGCGCCGATCCGCCGGCCGCGCACCGGTGCGGAGCGCACGCGCCGGCCCGAAGCCCGCCGTCCCGTACGCCGGCCGGCGCGGCGGGCGGCCGCGGTAGGGGCGGCCGCCGCCGCCCGCACCGGCTCGCGACCCGGCACGGCCACCCCCCGTCGGGCGGCGGCCACCGGGCCGCTCGCCGGACGACCGGCTCCGTCGCCGGGGGCCGACGACCAGGAGGTCCGACCCGGCCGCCGCGAGCGGGCGGCGCTGGAGTCGGCCCTGGGTGGTCCCACGGTGCTCCGGGCGCGCCGGCCGGGTCCGCGGGCGGCCGGGTGGCGCCGGAGCAGGCTCACCGCGCGGGGCCGGGCGCTGGTGGTCCTGGTGGCGGTCGGGGTGCTGCTCGCGGTCTTCGCCATGGGCCGCACCACCGCCGAGGCGACCAGCCCGACGGGCGCACCTGCGGCGCGGACCGTGGTGGTGCGTCCGGGGCAGAGCCTGTGGTCGGTGGCGGCGACCGCCGACCCGCAGCAGGACCCCCGCACCACGGTGGCCTGGATCATCGCGCACAACCGGGTGCCCGGCGACGTGGTGCTCGCCGGCCAGCGGCTGCTGCTGCCGCCGGGCTGACCGCGACCCGGCCGGGACACGCCGATGGCCCGCGCGTCGGCCCGGCCGGCTTGCACGGGCCGCCGGGGCCGCGTACGGTACCCAACATCTGGTAGTTACAGGACTGTGATTCATCCACAGGTTGTGACACCAGCCGTCCACAGGTCGGTCGGCCCTCCGCGGGGCGGACCGGCCCGGGTCCGCCGGCGATGCCGGGAGTCCAGGGAGGCGCGAGGCGTGCGCTGTCCGTTCTGCCGTCACGGCGACAGCCGCGTGGTGGACTCCCGGGAGGCCGACGAGGGGGCGACCATCCGGCGCCGCCGTGCCTGCCCCCACTGCGGGCGCCGGTTCACCACGCTGGAGGCGGTTGCCCTCTCGGTGGTCAAGCGCAGCGGGGTGGCCGAGCCGTTCTCGCGGGCGAAGGTACTGGCCGGGGTCCGCAAGGCGTGCCAGGGCCGGCCGGTGAGCGAGGACCGGCTGGCCTGGCTGGCCGCCCAGGTGGAGGAGACCGTCCGCGGCCGCGGCGCCGCCGAGGTGGCCAGCCAGCAGGTGGGACTGGCCATCCTCGGACCGCTGCGGGATCTCGACGAGGTGGCCTACCTGCGCTTCGCCTCGGTGTACCGGTCGTTCGAGTCGTTGGCCGACTTCGAGCTGGAGATCGATGCGCTCCGCGGCGCGGTGGGAGCGGGTCGGCCGGGCTGAGCCCGGCGGCGGCCGGGCCGGGATGCTCCGGCCCGCCGAAGACGTTGACGTGACGAGGAGGACGCATGACCGAAACCGTGAACGGCGCCCCGGGCGGCACGATCCCGCCCGCACCGCCGGTGGCCGGCCACGGGCTGCGCATCGAGCGGGTCTACACCCGACCGGGGGTGCATCCGTACGACGAGGTGACCTGGCAGCGCCGTGACGTCGTCATGACGAACTGGCGGGACGGCTCGGTCAACTTCGAGCAGCGGGGCGTGGAGTTTCCGGACTTCTGGTCGGTGAATGCGGCCAACATCGTGACCACCAAGTACTTCCGCGGCGCGCCGCGGCACCCAGGAGCGCGAGTGGAGTCTCAAGCAGATCATCGACCGGGTGGTGGCCAGCTACGCGGCCGCCGGCTCCCGGCTCGGGTACTTCGCCACCGACGCGGACGCCACCGTGTTCGCCCACGAGCTCAGCTACATGTTGCTGCACCAAATCTTCAGCTTCAACAGCCCGGTCTGGTTCAACGTCGGCACGGCCTCGCCGCAGCAGGTGTCGGCCTGTTTCATCCTCTCGGTCGACGACACGATGGAGGCGATCCTCAACTGGTACCGGGAGGAAGGGCTCATCTTCAAGGGCGGCTCGGGCGCCGGGCTCAACCTGTCCCGGATCCGGTCGTCGAAGGAACTGCTGTCCTCCGGCGGGACCGCGTCCGGCCCGGTGTCGTTCATGCGCGGCGCGGATGCGTCGGCCGGCACCATCAAGTCGGGCGGAGCCACCCGCCGGGCGGCGAAGATGGTGGTGCTCGACGTCGACCATCCGGACATCGCCGAGTTCATCGACACCAAGGCCTGCGAGGAGCGCAAATCCGGGTGTTGCGGGACGCCGGGTTCGACATGGACCTCGGCGGCAGTGATGTCAGCAGCGTGCAGTACCAGAACGCCAACAACTCGGTTCGGGTCAGTGACGAGTTCATGCAGGCCGTCGACGACGAGCGGGAGTTCGCGCTGCGGGCCCGGCTCGACGGTCACGTCGTCGAGACGGTGCGGGCGCGGGAACTGTTCCGGCGGATGGCCACCGCGGCCTGGGAGTGCGCCGATCCCGGCATCCAGTACGACGACACCATCAACGACTGGCACACCAACCCGGAGACCGGTCGGATCACCGCCAGCAACCCGTGCAGCGAGTACATGTCGCTGGACAACTCCTCGTGCAACCTGGCCAGCCTCAACCTGATGGCCTTCCTCCGCGACGACGACACCATGGACGTGGACCGGTTCACGCGCGCGGTCGAGCTCGTGATCACGGCCATGGACATCTCCGTCTCCTTCGCCGACTTCCCGACCGAGAAGATCACCCGCACCACCCGTGCCTACCGCCAGCTCGGGATCGGCTACGCCAACCTGGGCGCCCTGCTCATGGCCACCGGGCACGCCTACGACAGCGAGGGCGGCCGCACCCTCGCCGCCGCGGTGACCAGCCTCATGACGGGGGTCGCCTATCGGCGGTCGGCGGAGCTCGCCGCGGCGGTCGGCCCCTACGACGGCTACGCCCGCAACGCCGACGCGCACCGGCGGGTCATGCGCAAGCACGCCGCGGCCACCGACGCGCTACGGGCCACCGGTGCCGACGATGCCCGGATCCTGCGGGCGGCCACCGCCGCCTGGCAGGAGTGCCTGGGACTCGGCGAGCGCAACGGCTGGCGCAACGCGCAGGCCAGCCTGCTCGCGCCCACCGGCACGATCGGCCTGATGATGGACTGCGACACCACCGGCGTCGAGCCGGACCTCGCCCTCGTGAAGAACAAGAAGCTCGTCGGCGGCGCATCCATGCGGATCGTCAACTCCACCGTCACGCGCGCCCTGACGCGCCTCGGCTACCAGCAGGAGCAGGTCGAGGCGATCGTCGAGCACATCGGTCAGAACGGCAACGTGGTCGGGGCTCCGGGGCTGCGCCCGGAGCACTACGAGGTCTTCGACTGCGCGATCGGGGAGCGGGCCATCCCCTGGATGGGCCACGTCCGCATGATGGCGGCCGTCCAGCCCTTCCTGTCGGGTGCCATCTCCAAGACGGTCAACATGCCGGAGTCGGCGACCGTCGAGGACGTCGAGAAGGCCTTCTTCGAGGGCTGGCGGCTGGGCCTCAAGGCGCTGGCCATCTACCGGGACAACTGCAAGGTGGGTCAGCCGCTGACCGACGCCAAGGCCCGTCGCACCGAGACGGGGGAGGTCCGGCCGGTCCGGCGCCGGTTGCCCAAGAAGCGGCCGAGCCAGACCATCTCGTTCGCCGTCGGGGGTGCCGAGGGCTACATGACGGCCGGCAGCTACCCCGACGACGGGCTGGGCGAGGTCTTCATCAAGATGTCCAAGCAGGGTTCCACCCTGGCCGGGGTGATGGACGCCTTCTCGGTGGCCATCTCCATCGGCCTGCAGTACGGCGTCCCGCTGGAAGCCTTCGTCGCCAAGTACATCAACATGCGCTTCGACCCGGCCGGGATGACCGACGACCCGGACGTCCGCATGGCGCAGTCGGTGATGGACTACATCTTCCGGCGGCTCGCGCTGGACTACCTGCCCGATGAGCGGCGGACGGAGCTCGGCATCCGGACCGCCGAGGAGCGCATGGCGGCGTTGGCCGGCTCCCAGGGCCACGGCCCGGACGACGACCTCGACGTCGAGGCGTTGGCCCAGTCCGCGCCGCTGGAGGCGCCCACGATCGAGCAGGTGCCGGCGGCTCGCCCGGACGGCGGCAGCCCCGCCGCCTGGACGGTGCAGACCGCGGTGGACGCGCCGCTGTGCTTCACCTGCGGCATCACGATGCGGCCGGCGGGTTCGTGCTACGTCTGTGAGACGTGCGGCAGCACGAGCGGATGCAGCTGAACGTGTCGATCCGAGCGGGGGACGGCGTCGATTCGTGAGCTCGTGACGGCCGCCGATGCTCCGTGGCGGCGGGGCCCGGGAGGACCTCGGCAACCGCCTCACGGACCTCCTTGTCGCCGAGGTGGTGGAGAGCCGCTATGAAGATCGCAGTGATCGGCACCGGCAACATCGGTGGCACGCTCGGCCGGGCTCTGGCGGCCGCCGGCCATGACGTCACGTTCGGCTCCCGCGATCCTGGCGACGACTCGGCGGCGGGCGGTCCCACCGCGCGGGTCGCCGACGTGGCGGGCGCGCTGGCGGGCGCCGAGGTGGTGTTGATCGCCGTCCCCGGCGGCGCCGTCGATCAGCTGGTCCGTGACCATGCCGACGCGCTCGCCGCCACGCTCGTTGTCGACTGCGCGAACAACATGAGCGCTCCCGCCGCCCACAGCCACGACGCCATCGCGGCCGCCGTCCCCACGGTGCGCTACGCGCGGGCGTTCAACACCCTCGGCTTCGAGAACCTGCAGAATCCGCGCTTCGGCGACGCCCGGGCGGACATGTTCTTCTCCTGCGAGGAGGCGGACCGCGCCACGCTGGAGCAACTCATCGAGGCCGTCGGCCTGCGGCCCGTCTACGTGGGCGCCGACGCCCAGGACGTCGTCGACGGCGCGCTGCGGCTCTGGTTCGCGCTGGCGCGCCAGCGCGGTCGGCACCTGGCCTTCCGCGTCCTCGACGACCACGGCTGAGCCGAGTCGCCGCGGCACCACGGCGGCGCCTCAGCGCGGCAGCACGAGGACCTTGCCCACCGCGCCGCCTTCGACGGCGTCCTGGGCCTCCGCCACCGCTTCCAGGGGGTAGCGGTGCACCGGCAGTGCCGACAGCGCGCCGGCGCGCAGGGCCTCATCGGTCCAGGCCACGGCCCGCGCCAGTTCGGAGGACGGTACGCCGTAGAGCAGCACGAACCGGAGCGCGGCGTTGGTGGACATGAAGCGCCGGAGCGGCAGCACCGGGTCGTCCCGCTCGGCCGCGTAGACGGCGATGACCGTTCTCGGGCCGCTGAGGGCGACGTCGATGTCGAGGTTGGCGCCCAGCGCCACCTCGACGATGCGCTGCATCCGCGGGGCGAACTCGCGCAGCCGCTCGAGCGTGCCGTCCTCGTGGTAGTTCACCACCAGGTCCGCGCCCGCCGACCGGGCCAGCTCGGCCTTGGCCGGCGAGCTCACCGTGGTGGCGACCCGGGCGCCGGCGCGCTTGGCAAGCTCGATCGCGTAGTGCCCGACCGCGCCTGCCCCACCCGCCACCAGGACGGCGGTGCCGGCGAGCCCGGCTGGGTCGCCGCCCAGGCAGTGGGCCGCGGTGACGGCCGGCACGCCGAGCGAGGCGCCCAGCTCATCGGAGGCACCGGCGGGCATCGGCAGGGTGCGGTCGGCGGGTACCACGGAGTACTCGGCGGCGGTGCCGTAGCGGTTGCCGAAGGCGGCCAGGTAGAGCCACACCCGCTGGCCCACCTCCCGGTCGCTCACCCCCGGGCCCACCGCATCGATGACGCCGGCTCCGTCCTGGTGCGGCACCTGGAGGTCCGAGGGCTCGGCGCCGGTGGCACCTGAGCGGTTCTTCCAGTCGGTGGGGTTGACCCCGGAGCAGGTGACGGCGACGCGCACCTCGCCCTCACCCGGCGCGGGGGTGGGCAGGTCCTCGACCCGGAGCACCTCGGCGGCCCGTCCGGTCCGGCGGTACACGGCTGCTCGCACTCCGGTCATCCTTCCTGCGGCTGCTCCCACGGTCCCCCGCGGCCCGGCGACGACAGCCGCATTCTGCCCAGCGTCGAGGGTCACCGTCGTCGTCGAGTCGGCGACGCCGGCCGCCGGTCACCCCGGCCGCGGGCGGCGGTCTCCACGTGCGCACCGCCGGTGCACCCCCGGTCCAACGTCCGTCGCCCGCGTGGCCGGTGACCCCCGGCGGGCTCCCGGCTACCGTGGCGCGGTGTCCACGCCCGTGCCACCGCAGGCGCTGCGCCTCGAGCCGGCACCACCCCGGGACGGCGTGAGCTGGCGTGAGGTGCTGCGGGTGCCCGCGATGTCCGCCGGCGTGTATCTCCTGCGGGCCGGGGCGGCCGACCCGCAGCGGCCGCACGAGGAGGACGAGCTGTACTGCGTCATCGCCGGGTCGGCGGCGCTGGAGGCCGGTGCGCAGCGGTTCCCCGTCGCGCCGGGGGACGTCGTGTTCGTGCCGGCACGGCTGGCGCACCGCTTCGTCGACGTCGTCGACGAGCTGCGGCTCTTCGTGATCTTTGCGCCGGCCGAGACCGAGGAGTCGGAGGACGCCTCGACCTGAGGCCGATCGGCCGCCGCGACGTCGACGCAGCACACCACCCGCCGAGGACGTGCTCCGCGCCATGGCCGTCAGAGGCTGATCAAGACGACTCCCACGACCACCACCACGGCCGCGATCACCCGCTGCGGACCGAGCGGCTCGCGGAAGCGCACCGCCGCGATCAGCGCGCCGACGATGACGCTGGTCTCCCGCAACGCCGCGATGGGCGCCAGCGCGCCGCGGGTCTGCGCCCAGAGCACGAGTCCGTAGGCGACCACCGACAGTGCCCCGGCGGTGAGCCCGGCACCGAGGTGGGGCCGCAGCTGCGCCGGCAACCGCCGCCCCCGCAGCGCCACCGCCGCGATCGGCAGCACCACGCCCTGCAGCAGGAACAGCCAGCCGATGTAGCCGAGGGTGGCGTGGGCCCGGCGCACCCCGAGCCCGTCCACGGTGGTGTAGGAGGCGATGAACACCCCGGTGCCCACGGCGGCCAGGATCGCCGGCAGGTCCCGCCGCCGCGGCCGGCCGCCGGCGAGCACGAGGGTCCCCAGTCCCGCCGAGATGACCGCGATCCCGGTCAGCTGGGCCGGTGAGAGGCTCTCCCCGGCGAAGACGAAGGCGGTGATGGCCACCAGCCACGGGGACGTGCCCCGGGCCAGCGGGTAGACCTGGCCGAACTGGCCCACCTGGAAGGAACGCAGCAGCAGCAGCTCGTAGCCGACGTGCAGCGTGGTCGAGACCGCGAGAAAGACCCAGCTCGCCCTGGCCGGGGCGGCCACGAGCGCCACCAGGACGCCGCCGATGACCGCGGCCGCGATGCCGATGAGCACGAAGCCGACGAACCGGTCGGCGATCCGGTGCGCGATCGCGTTCCAGGTCGCATGCAGGACGGCCGCGGCCAGGACGGCGCCCACCACGGCGGGTCCGGCGGCCGAGTGCATGTCCGAGATGCCCTTCGATCGGCGTCACGGGGACGCATCGAACCGGGCCCTCGGGGCTTTTCTCCCGTGAGGTGTGGGGCGTGCCGGCTGGCCGCCGGCGGCCCTGGCGCCGCTCGGACCAGACCGGGCCGCCCTTGTTGTCGAGCCGGAACGGGAGGCGGCCCACGGAACCCTAGGCGCAACCACGAGCTACCCCAAGCCTACCGGCCGGCCGCCCACGCGCCGCCCCCACCCGCCGGCGTCAGCCGGGGCGCTGCCCCACCACGACCGGAACCGCCGGGTGGGTGTTGTCGACCACTACGCTCGCCCGTTCCCGCGGCCGACAGGTCGCCAGATAGAGCCGCTGGCCGTCGACGTAGCGGCGGTTGGCCGGCGCGGCCGGGTCCGGATCCCCGCCGTCGCGGGCGGCCATCCGCGCGACCGAGACCGCGAACGGGACGTCCAGGTAGATGCCGAGGAATCCCAGTAGCCGGCGAGCTCGGCCCGGTGCAGGAACAGGCCGTCGACCACCACGACGTCGCCGGGGTTGGCCGGCCGCCAGACCGGCGGCACGGACCGGTCGGTCGACACCTCGAAGGCGGCCGGGCAGTAGTGGCGCACGCCCGTACCGCGCAGCGGATCGAGCACCGCCGATCGCAACCGGTCGTAGTCGAACGAGTCGAGGAAGAACCCCACCGGGGAGCCCCGGCCGCGCGCGTAGCGCAGCGCCCGGGGCCGGTGGAAGTCGTCCACGCTGACCCGGTGCGTGCCGAGCCCGTCGGCACGCAGCCGACCCGCGAGCGCGTCGGCGAAGCGGGACTTGCCCGCCCCGTCGACACCGTCCACGCCGACCACGCGGACGCGCTCGGCGACGGCGGCGGAGATCCGCTCGGACAGTCGCCGCAGCAGGCGGTCCAGGTCCACGCCGGCAGCCTGACCGACCCGGACCCCCGCCGGCCCCCGAATCGACCGAACCGGGACGGCCACCGGCCGCCGGCCCACCGCGAGGGACCACCCGCCGGCGGGCTTGTGGCCGGGCCCACCGGCCCGGTATAACCCATCCCGGGGGAATCCGCGCCAATGGGGCAGGAGCCTCCAACGGACCCAGACCGGATCGCCGGGGCTCAGGCCACGGCGGGGGGAGTTGTGGTGATCAGACGTACCACCCTCGGACTGCTCGGCGGGGCCGGCGTGCTCGGCCTGGTGCCGGCGGTCCTGGCGGGCTCGCCGCTGACCAGCGGCGCTGGCCTGCCGCTGGTGGGCGCGCAGCCGTTCGCGCACGCCGTGCTGTCGACGTCCTTCGCCGCGCCGCCGACGGTGGCCGACTGTGAGCAGAGCACCGGGCTCGCCTGCTACGGGCCGCCGGAGCTGGAGACGGCCTACGACATGGGACCCGCGTACGCCAAGGGACTGACCGGCAAGGGCGAGACCATCGTCCTCGTCGACTCGTTCGGCTCGCCGACGATCCGCAAGGACCTGGCCACCTTCGACGCTGAGTACAAGCTGCCGGCGCCGCCGTCCTTCAAGATCATCGCTCCGGTCGGCAAGATTCCGCCCTACAACCCGAGCGGGCCGGCATTCGGCTGGGCGATCGAGACCTCGCTCGACGTCGAGTACTCCCACGCCATGGCCCCGCTGGCCAACATCCTGCTGGTCGAGACCCCGGTGGCCGAGACGATCGGCGTCACCGGCTTCCCGGAGATGATCGCGGCCGAGAACTACGTCATCAACCACCACCTGGGCCAGGTCATCTCGCAGAGCTTCGGCGCCCCCGAGCAGACCTTCCCGTCGGCCCGGTCGCTGCTGAACCTGCGCAGCGCCTACATGAACGCCGCCAAGCACGGCGTCACGGTGCTGGCCGCCACCGGTGACGACGGCCCCAGCGGTCCGCGCAACGCGGCCGGCACCGCGTACTTCACCAAGCGGGTGGCCGACTGGCCGGCCAGCGACCCGCTGGTGACCGCGGTCGGCGGCACCCAGCTGCACCTCAACAACGCCGGGCAGCGGCTGCGGGCGGACAACGTCTGGAACGACACCAACCTGCTCGGCTCGCCGGCGGCCGGCTCCGGCGGCATCTCGACCATCTTCGGTCGGCCGAGCTACCAGAACGGCATCGCGGGGATCGTCGGCAACCGCCGCGGCATCCCCGACGTCGCCCTGTCGGCCGCGGTCGACGGCGGCGCGCTGGTGCAGATGAGCTTCCCGGGCTGCCGGCGGCGGGGCTCTACATCGTCGGTGGCACCAGTGAGGCAACCCCGCTGTTCGCCGGCATCGTGGCGGTGGCCGACCAGGCCGCCGGCCACTCGCTGGGTCAGCTGAACTCGCGGCTGTACGCCATGGCGGGCTCGGCGGCGCTGCCGGACATCACCATCGGGAACAACACGGTGAGCTTCCTGCAGGGTGGCCACCAGTACACGGTGCCGGGATTCGTCGCCACCTCCGGCTACGACCTGGCCAGCGGTCTCGGCACGGTCGACGGCGCCAAGCTCATCACGGCGCTCGCCCACTCCTGACCCGAGCACGCACCGCAACGACGACCCCGGGTGGCTGCGGCCGCCCGGGGTCGTCGTTGCCCCGTCGGCGATTCGAGGTGATCCGGTGCCGGCGATTCGAGGTGATCCGGTGCCGCCCGGTCGGTCCAGGTGGTCGTCGTTCGTCGCGGACGCCCCGGGGGGCGCCCGGCCGGTCCGAGGGCTGCACGAGCCCGGCAACGGTCGTCACCGGCTGCGCGTCGAGTTCGACCGCGAGACCCTGCTGGTCCACCTGAGCGACGAGGACGCCGGCGGGTGGACGTGCCTGGCCGTCGACCGGGCGAGCCGGGCCACCGCCGTGGCGTGGCGGCGCACCCAGCATGGCGCCGCGACGGCCGCCTGCCGGGTGCTGCGCGGCGAGGAACCGGCGGACCGCCCCGACGCCCCGCCCGCCGCCCCGCCCGGCGCGCACCCCCGCGGGGCGACCGGCGGCTAACCCGGGAGCAGCTCGGCTGCCACCCTCGCCGCGGTGAGCACCGACCCCGCCCCGGTCGCCGCACCGGCCGGATCGGGTGCGGCCGACGTGAGCACCACCACGGTGACGTGCAGCCCTCCGAGCGCGGCCGGCCGCGCCGACCCCGCCCCGAAGCGCGCGCCGCCCCCCGCCAGCCGGGCCTCGAGCGCCCTCAGCATGACCGGCCCCACCAGCGCCATCCCGACAACGGCGCCCTGGCGAACCGCCGGTGACTCGACCCACCGGCGCACCGCCGACCCCACCCGCGCCACGGCGCCCCCCCGACCGCCACCGCCGTCCCGACCACCCCGGCCGCCGCCACCGTCGCGATCGATGAGCTCGCCCGCCTCCGACCGCCCGGGGGGCTCGGCCGCCCCGCCCCACATCTCGATCGCCATGCCGTCATCCTGCGCCGTCACCACCGCGCCGCGCCACCGCGCCACCGCCACCGCGCCACCGCGCCCCTCCCGCGCCCGCGGCGACTCCCGACCACCCGGCCGCCCGCCGCCGGCCCGAGACCTTGCCAGCGCCCTCCTCCCGCGAACCCCCGCCGCCGGCCCGGCTGCGTAGGGTGAAGCGCCCGACCACGGGCGCGAACGAGGACGGAAACGGGGACGAACGGACGGTCGATGAAGGCGCTGGTCAAGCCCGCACCGGGCCCCGGGCTGGAGCTCACCGAGGTACCCGAGCCCACCATCGGCCGCGACGACGTTCTCATCCAGGTCATCGCCACCGGCATCTGCGGCACCGACCTGCACATCGACTCCTGGGACCCGTGGGCGGCCGCGAACGTGCCGACCCCGCTGGTCGTCGGCCACGAGTTCGTCGGGCGCATCGTCGCGCTGGGGGAGGACGTGCGCGACCTGGCGGTCGGCGACCTCGTCAGCGGCGAGGGTCACCTGGTCTGCGGCCGCTGCCGCAACTGCATGGCGGGCCGGCGGGTGCAGTGCGCCCACACCCGCGGCATCGGGGTCAACCATCCGGGCGCGTTCGCGGAGCTCATCGCGCTGCCGGCGGGCAACGTCTGGCGCCACCCGCCGGACATCGACCTCGGGGTGGCCGCGATCTTCGATCCGTTCGGCAACGCGGTGCACACCGCGCTCGCCTTCCCGGTCATCGGCGAGGACGTGCTCATCACCGGGGCCGGCCCGATCGGGCTGATGGCGGCGATCGTGGCCCGTCACGCCGGCGCCCGCTTCGTGGTGGTCACCGACGTCTCCGACTACCGGCTCGAGCTCGCCCGCCGGATCGGCGTCACCCGCGCCGTCGACGTGTCCCGGACGTCGCTGGCCGACACCATGGCCGAGCTCGGCATGCGGGAGGGCTTCGACGTCGGCATGGAGATGTCGGGTCAGGCGGCCGCGCTGCGCCAGATGCTGGCCACCATGTCCCACGGCGGCAAGGTCGCGATGCTCGGGCTGCCGACCGAGGAGTTCGGCATCGACTGGAATCACCTGGTGCTCAACATGCTGACGATCCGCGGCATCTACGGCCGGGAGATGTTCGAGACCTGGTATGAGATGGGCGTGCTCATCCGGTCCGGGCTCGACATCCGACCGGTGCTGACCCACGAGTTCGACTTCACCGACTTCGAGCAGGCCTTCGCCACCGTGCGGGCCGGGCGGTGCGGCAAGGTCATCCTGCGCTGGTCCGATCCGGCCGACCCCGCCGAGCCGGCCGACCCCGCCGATCCAGCCCCCGGGAGCGCCCGTGTTCACCCTCGCCCGTGACGATCTGCGCACCACCCTCGCCGAGATTCGCGAGGCCGGCCTGTACAAGGACGAGCGCGTCATCCTCGGCCCGCAACAGGCCGAGGTGTCGGTGGCCGACGGTGCCCAGGTGCTCAACCTCTGCGCCAACAACTACCTCGGGCTGGCCGACCACCCACGGGTGGTGGCGGCGGCGAAGGCGGCGCTGGACCGCTGGGGCTACGGGATGGCGAGCGTCCGGTTCATCTGCGGCACCCAGCAGGTCCACAAGGACCTCGAGCGGCGGCTCTCGGAGTTCCTCGGCACCGAGGACACCATCCTCTATTCCTCCTGCTTCGACGCCAACGGCGGGCTGTTCGAGACGCTGCTGGGGGAGGGCGACGCGGTCATCAGCGACGAGCTGAACCATGCCTCGATCATCGACGGCATCCGGCTCTGCCGGGCGCAGCGGCTGCGCTACCGCAACCGCGACACCGACCACCTCGAGGAGCAGCTGCGGGCCGCCGCCGGTGCGCGGCGCCGGCTGGTGGTGACCGACGGCGTGTTCTCGATGGACGGCTATCTCGCGCCGCTGGACCGGATCTGCGAGCTGGCCGACCGCCACGACGCGATGGTCATGGTGGACGACTCCCACGCGGTCGGCTTCCTCGGCCGCACCGGGCGGGGCACCCCCGAGCTGCACGGCGTCACCGACCGGGTCGACATCCTCACCGGCACCCTCGGCAAGGCCCTCGGCGGGGCCAGCGGCGGCTACACCAGCGGCCGGCGCGAGATCGTCGAGCTGCTGCGGCAGCGCTCCCGGCCGTACCTGTTCTCGAACTCGGTGGCGCCCGCCATCGTCGCCGCCTCGCTGGAGGTGCTCGACCTGCTCGAGGGCGGCGACGAGCTGCGGGACCGGCTGCGGGAGAACACCGCCTTCTTCCGGGCCCGGATGACCGAGCTCGGCTTCGACGTGCTGGCGGGCGACCATCCGATCGTGCCGGTGATGGTCGGCGACGCCGCGGCCGCGAACCGGATGGCCCAGGCGCTGTTGGCCAAGGGCATCTACGTGGTGGGCTTCAGCTACCCGGTGGTGCCGATGGGCCGGGCGCGCATCCGCACCCAGGTCTCCGCCGCCCACACCCGGGAGGAGCTGGCCCGCGCCGCGGCCGCCTTCGACGAGGCGCGCCGGGAGCTGGCCGAGGCACCGGCGACCGACGGCACCGCGGCGGACGGGGCTGCCACCGCCGAGGTCACCTCCGGGCAGCCGCCGGTCACCCGACCGGCGGCCGCCCCGCGGCCGGGACCAGACGACGCGGGCGGGTAGCCAGCCGTCCGTCAGCCGGTCCCGGCGTCCGCCACCGCGGCGCCGGGCAGCTCCCGCGAGCGCCACTCGGCCAGCACCAGCGTCGCGTCGTCGGTGGGCAGGCCGCCGTGCCAGTCCAGCAGCCGGCGGTTGAGCCGGCGGACCATCTCGACCAGCGGGACGTCGTCGGCCAGCACGTGCTCGAGGTCCTCGGCGAGCTGGTAGTCGCCGTAGAGCTCGCCGTCGCGGCGCGCCTCGCTGACCCCGTCGGTGTAGAGCAGCAGTCGGTCGCCGGGCTCGAGCTGGGCCGCCACCACCTCATACATCCCGCCGCCGAGCCCGATGGGCAGCGTGGTCTGCCCCTGGATCGGCCCGAGCACGTGGGTGCCGCGGATGTGCAGCGGCGGTGGGTGGCCGGCGTTGACGAGATGGACCCGCCCGCTCGGCAGGTGCAGGTTGGCCAGCACCGCGGTGACAAACCGCTCGCTGCCGAACTCGCGGGCGAACTCCGAGTCGATGAGCGTGTACATGTCGTCGACCGGCACTCCCGAGCGCCGGCCGTGCCGGTAGGCGGCCACCGCCACCCCGCTCATCACCGCGGCGTCGAGGCCGTGCCCCATCGCGTCGAAGACGGCAAGGTGGGCGGTCTCCTGGTTGATGGCGTAGTCGAACGCGTCGCCGCCGACGTCGTAGGCCGGCTCGATGATGCCGGCCAGTGCGACCCGGGGATCGACCACCGACAGCGGCGGCATCAGGTGCCACTGCATCTCCGCCGCCAGGCTCATCTCCTGTCGGCGGCGGGCGCGGAAGTACACGTCGGTCTGCCGGCTCTTGGCCAGCAGCAGCGCGGTGACGTGGGCGGCGAACTCCTCCCACTCCGGCCGCTCGGCATCCGTCAGCGCCGGCAGTCGCAGCTCGACCACGCCGAGCCGGTCGCCCCCGCCGACCAGCGGCAGGTGCAGCCGCAGCCCGCCGTCGGGATCCGGCCACTCGACGGCGCGCTGGGTGGTGAAGGCGCGGCCGGCCACGGTCGACTCGATCGACAGCGCCCCCGTCGCCGACCGCCCCATCGCCTCGTCGGTCAACGGGATGAGTACCTGCTGGCCGTAGTCGAGCAGCAGCACGACGGCGTCGGTGGCGCCGCGGGCCAGCGCGTGGCGGCGCACGTAGTCGGTGACCAACCAGGGCGGCAGCTCGCGGGACTCGGCGAGCATGCAGCTTGGCGGGGAAGCTCCATGGCTGGGCGGCAAGCCGGCAGACTACCGCGGGGCCGGATGGCGGCGCAGTCGTTTGCCGACCGCGGCTCACTGTGCTCAGGGGGCGCGTCGCGGTCCGGTCGGCCTCCGGCGAGGCGTTGCGCTCGCTGTGCGCGGCCGCCGAACCGGACCCAGGAGGAGGTGGCGGAGCCGGCGACCTGATGCCGGCGCAGCGGCGCGATCGAGCCGGGGTTGGCGCCGGCCGCCTCGATGTACCGCAACCGGGAGATCCGCGGGCTCTACCGGAGGGGTGGCTCGACGCCGCGCTGCATGCTGCTCTGGATGCCCCCGCGACGACGCGCGCGGACGCGCTCGCCGCCGCCGCCGGGCCGACCAGGGGGCAGGGTGACCCGGCCGGGGCCGCCCGCTACGCCGAGGCCGCGCCGGCGGCAGCGCGGTCTTCCGCGCGCTCGACCGGCCGGCGCTGGTAGCCGCCGCGCTGCATAACCTCGCCCTCGGCGTCACCGCGCTGGGCCGTCACCGGGACGCGGTGCGCCGGCTCCGGGGGCGTTGGAGCCCTTCGAGCGGGTCGGCGACCGGCGGGGGCCGGCGCGCGGCCGGCACAGCCTGACCGGCGTGCTGGTGGCCACCGGCCACCGGTGATGGCCGAACCGCTCTACCGGGACGCGGTGCGCCAGCGGGGGAACTCGGTGAGGTGCGCGCACCGTCGAGGGGATCGAAGGGCCGGCGGTGGTGGCGGCCCGCCACCGGCCGGCCGGCGCGGGCGGCCCGGCTGCTCGCCGCGGCCGAGCGGGCGCGGGAGGAGGTGGGCGACCCTGTCGTCCCCGCCGACTCGCGACATCCTCGCCGACGCCGCCCGCCGTACCCGGGCGGCTCCGCGCCACGGACCACCGACGGCTCTCGGCGCCGGGACGGCAACTCTCCCTGGCCACCGCCGCGGCGGCGGCCATCGGGCCGGCCGACCGAGCGTGTGCCGCCGTCCGAACCCCTCCGGTGACGTTTGTTCTAGCTTGTGACCATGGCGCTACGTCCCGCCGAGTTCTACCAGCACGCCCTCGTGGTCGCGGATGGCGAGCACCGACTACCGCTGGCTCGCATGACCGGTTGGGATATCAGCCCGTTCGAGCCCGATGGACTGCGGGTGTCGCCGCTGCGCCCCCCGGTGCTGCCCGAGCCGGCGCGCCGGGACGAGGATCCCTCGCACTGCACGTCCTGTGGCCGGCGGGACGAGGGCATCTGGCTCGACGCGCGCTGGCGACTCACCCGAATCGGCGGGGTCGGCGTCCCGCTGGTGCTCATGCTGCATCCGCGTGATCACCACGACCTGGCGGACCTGCCAGATGAACTGGCGGCCGAACTTGGGGTCCTGACCGCTCACATCACCCGCCACATCGAGGCGCTGCCCGGCATCTCGCGGGCCCACGTCTATCGGATCGGTGATGGTGGCGCGCATCTGCACGTCTGGTTCTTCGCCCGGCCGGAGGGCCAGTCTCAGTTGTACGGGTCCTGGCTGGTCGTCTGGGACGACCTACTGCCGGAGTACCCCGCGGACATCGCTGACGCCGACGCCGCGATTGTGGCGGACGCCTTGGTCGCCTCCCACGGCGGCGCTCGCAAGGCCTCGTGAGCCGCCCCGCACGATGGTCGCCGGCACGCCAAACCGTGTCAGGCCGGGCGGTAGCCCGGCGAGGGCTCGTCGATGAGCACGGTCCGCGCCCACCACGGCGCCGGTGGCGCGGTCCCACCCTGGCTGAGCAGCCCCACCACCACCCGGCAGCCGCGCGGCGGGTCGGCCGGCCACGGGGTGAAGCCGTCGGTGAGCACGATGAGCACGTCGGGTCGGGGGCGCAACGCGACCGCGGCCTCGATGCCCGCGCCCATGTCCGTCCTGCCGCCGCCCACCAGCCGGACGTCCCTGGCCCGACTCACCCGGCGGTTGGCGTGCACCGCGGTGTCGACCGCCAGCACCGGCAGGCCGCCGGCGCGCAGCCCGGCGCGGGTCAGCAGACCCTCGACCTCGGCCAGCACCCGGGCCAGCAGACCCTCGTGCATCGAGCCCGAGGTGTCGGCCACCACGGCGACCGCGGGCACCGGCCGCACCAGCGTCGGCAGCACCGCGGGCAGTGCGGTGGCGGCCCGCCGGACGGCAGTCGGTAGCTGTAGTCGATGCTGCCGGCGACCACCGCGACCGCCCGGCGGATCTCGGCGGCCAGCACCCGACGCCAGTCGGTTCCGGACGGCAGCACCGACTCCGCCCAGCGCAGTCTCCGCACCGCCTTGGACGACTGCTGGCAGTGCGCCTGCCGGCCGGTGCTCCAGCGTGCCGGAGACCTTGTCCACGAAGATGCGCTGGCACCCGGCCCCGGTCAGCGCGTCGTGCTGGAGCGCCTCATCCTGTTCCAGGGTAGAGACCCGGGCATAGCCGAGCCGGTAACCAGTGCCAACAGGTGTCGCAGAACCCGTCTGGCACTCATGGATTGAGACGGGAGTATCGGACACGGGTTGTGGACGGGCTGAAGGCCGGGTAGCGCCGACATATTGATCTTGTCGCATAGACGTTCCTTTCTGAGACGGCTTGCACTGCGGCCAAGTTCGTGGAGCATCAAGGGCAGGACCGATGCCGGAGAACCGAGGGCCGGCCCTGGGGGTCTAACGGATATGAGCCGTATGCGCCTGCCAGCGGCGGTCGCCACCGCGGCCTGCTGCGTGACCCTCACTGGCTGCGGGCCGGCCACCGGGGCGGCGCCGCGGTCGGCCACGCACCCTGCCACCCGGTCCCGGCCGGCCCGCGCCGCCGCGGCCAACCGGCTGGCGGCGCAGCGGGAGGCCCAACGACTGCTGGCCGCGGCCCGGGTGCCGGCCGGCGCGGCCCGGTTGACCCGGGCACCGGCGGTGCCGACCGGACCGGCGCTGGGCACTCCGGGGCGGCTCTCGCTGGTGGACCGGACGGAGTTCTGGCGAGTGGCAATGCCCTTCGCCCGGACGCTGGCGTGGGTGCGCTCTCATCCCCCGGCCGGGCTGCACCAGGGCGGCTCGATGACCTACGGCGGACCGGGCGGGTTGACCGGCGGCGGCTACGGCTACTACGGACCGAAGAACCCGGCCTGGGCCAGCCCGAACTCGACATCGGCGTCGCGATGGCCGGGGCGAGAACCAGCGTGATCCGGGCCGACGGGCTGGTGGTCTGGCTCGATCCCCGGCCGCTGCTCGACACCGCGGTCGGGCCGCGGCTACGGGTGACGGTCGGCGGGTCCTGCCCGGCGACCGATGGGGGCATCGTCGGGGTCCGTAACCCCGGTCAACCCGACCTGCGCGGCCGGTTGCTGCCCAGGTCGGTCGAACCGACCGGCGGGTTGGTCTGCCGCTACGACGGGATGAACGGCCGGCCGTTCATGTTGCGCCGGCAGACCCGGCTGACGGAGGCCGAGGCACGCCGGCTGGCCGCCGTCGTGGACGCCCTGCCGCTCAGCCACCTGGACGGCGGCGTCGCTCACTGTCCAGCGGCGGACGGAACGGCCGCCGTGCTCGCCTTGGCCTATCCCGGCCGACCCGACGTGGACCTGTGGGCCGACCTCAATGGCTGTGCCACCGTCGCCAACGGCGACATTCTGACGGCCGGCAACCTGAGCCAGGCCATCGATGGCGTTGCTCAAAGCGGCGTCTCCCCGGTCGTCCCGGCTCCGGGTACGCCGTCGGTGGTGTGGCGAACCGCATTGGCCTTGTCCCGGCGGAGCATGCGCGAGCCGCACCCGCTGGTCGAGGCGCTCTGGGTGATCAGTACCTGGGCAGAGTGGGACCGTCTCCGGAAAGAGCCGGCTCCCACCGGCCGGCTGGGGGCGGTGCGGGTGTACGTGGTGGAGATCAAGTCGCCCCGGCCACTGGTCTGCCTCTCATGCTCGGACCAGGGGCCCGCGCCGACCGGGCGGTACGCCTTCGCCATCTTTCCGGTCGTCGGCACCGCGGGTGGCTCCGAGGGCAGCCTCACCAACACGGACTACCCGTTGGCGCGTATCGGCACGGTGCACGTGGCCGCGGCCGAGCTGAGGTGAGCCCGACTCAGCCGGCGCCCGACGGCGCCCGACAGGCCCTATCGACTCGCCGCACGATCCGACGACCCAGCCGGGTCGGGTGTATCCGCCCGATCAAGTCGGCAGAAGCGGGCGCCGATCCAGGGGTGTGCAGCGGGTACGGCCGGGCTACTGGATCGCCCTGTTGGCCGTCGCGCTGGCGGGGGTGGGGCTGGTGGCGGTCGACCAGGTCCAGGCGGCCCGGGACCGGGCGCAGGGACAAAAGGAGGCTGCCCAGGCGGCCGCAGCCGACCGGCAGGAGTCGGCTCTGGTCGCGAGGTCGGCGCAGATTCTCGCCATGCTGCCGGCACCGCGGTCGTTGACCAGGCAGGCCGGGTTCACGATCCTCTGCCAGCCCAACTCGACCACACTGTGCTACACCAGCTCCGCTCAGCCGTGGCGGGCGATCGTGCCAGGGGTGGCGGCGATGGCGACCGTGCTGAAGGTGGGGCTCGTCTCCTGCCAGCTGCCCGGCAACCTGGCGCGGCGGTTCGGCCGGCCCGGGACACCATGCTTCGCCCACGCTGCAACCATCTCCGACCGCGACGGCAGCATCTTCTTGGCTGTCTCGGCACTCCCTATCCCCGACCGGGCGCGCAGCCGACCGGGTCACCTGGTGTTCTCCGGCTCATCGGTCGAAATTGGCGCGGACTGGGCGACTGCCGCCTCGGGGTAGCGAGCATGGCTACGGCCGCGACCAGGGATGCTCCGGCGCAGGCCGGCCACCTGACGGGCCTGGGCCTGGAACCAGCCAGCCCTTTGCGGACCGGCCGCCGGCTGCTGTGATGGCCGGTGTGACCCGCAGCAGCGCCCTCGACTGGCTGTACGCGGTGTTCGACGACGTCAAGTTCCGGGCCCCGCACGGGATCGCGTGGTCCATCCAGACTCACCCGCCGGCCTCCGTGCGGGTCCAGCCGGCCGACCACCAGCCTCCCGTCGACCTGGTGCTGGGCCTCGAGCACCCCGCGGCCCGGGTCAGCTTCGCCGCCGACCTGCAGGCGGCCCTACACGCCGCCTGGGGCGTCACGCTGCCGCCCTGCCCCACGCACGGGGTGGCTCTCCGGCCGGAGACCGACGGCGACACCCTCGGCTGGCGCTGCCCGGCGGGGGACTTCGGCTGCGCCGCCGGGGACTACGCCGCGGCGCTGTGGCCGCCGGGTCCCGAGGAGCTGGTCGGTGAGATCGCGCCGATGCTCTTCCGCCGGTTCCAACGCCGCGGCCTGCGGGAGGTGGCCAGCGTCGGGGTCACGCTGCGCGACGGCCAGCGGGTGGCCCAGGTCGAACTGCGGCCGGGTGGCGACGAGGCGGCGGTTCGGGCGGCCGCCGCACCGCTCTCGGTCGAGGTGCACCGGGCACCGGAGGTCCGTCCGAGGCTTGGTGTCGACGATCGGGTGGCGCCGCAGGCTCGGCCGGGCCCGCGAAAGCTCTGGCCTTGAGGCCCGGGACGTTTGAGCCGCCGGTCGGGCGAGGGGGCCGTGAGCGTCCTGGCCGACCGGCGTGGGCAGAGTTGGCTCTGCTGGGCGTCACCGTGCTCGTCGCCGGCTGCACATCGGGCGGCGGCCGCCGAGCCACCGCCGACCCCGCCTTCCAGGTACCGGCCAGCATCCAGGCGCAGTGCCAGTCGGGGCCCGGGGTGTGTGAGCAGGCGGTGCCTGCCTGGCTGCGCTCCCGACCGGTTCGCTTCCCGGTGCTCCGCCGTGGTGCCCGCTGTCCGACCACCTCCGGTGCGCCGTTGACGTTGCCCAACGCCGGCGGCACCGCGGTCGGGCACGGGCCGGTCCGGGTGCTCATCCCGCAGGCCGGCGACATTGCCCACGGCCTGGTTACCCTCGCCGCGTCCGACGTGACCGGCTGGTACGGCATCAAGACGCTCTGGATCGTCTCGCCCGGCTACCGCGGGTGGGTGTTGGTGCGCGGAAGGCGGCTGGACCGGCCCGGACCGATTGCCCTCCTGGCCGAGGCCGGCATCGGTCCGTTGCTCGTACCACCGAACGGTGGCCCCAACGACGCCGGCGGCTGGCGCGAGCAACCATCCGGCACCTACGTCAAGGCCGCGGGCTGCTACGCCTTTCAGGTGGACGGGACCAGCTTCACCGACGATATCGTGGTCCAGGGGGTGCTACCGGGTGCCCGGTGACCGCACCGGCGTCGATTCCCGCGGGGCACCTGGCGCTGGTCTATTGACAGGGCCTGATTCCGGCGGCTCCAGCTGGGGTGACAACGGTGTTTGATCAGTTCGCTCGCCGGCTCCTGGATGCCGTCACATTCGCAACTCGATCGGCCGAGTGGACGCCGCGCGAACTCCGGGCAACCGGGCCAGCAAGGCGCAGACGGCCGAGCCGCGCTTGACGTTCAGGCCGTCGTCCGCGAGTAGGTATCGGTTGGTCAGGCTGCCATGCGGGCACTCCCAGGCCAGCTGGATCATCCAGGCGGGGACGAGCTGAGCGGGCCGGCCGCGGGCACGGGAACGCTCGGTCTCCACGTACACGCCGTGCCCGGTTACCTCCCCGATCCAGTTCGGGCGCTCGTCCGTCAAGGGTGGTTACCACGGTCCCCGGGCGCAGAGCGGTTCGGAGCGCACGACGTAGCTCCGGTTGGAACTCCTCCTCGCTGCTGGAGCGCGGGGGCGAACTCCTCGCCAAGGTGCCTCTGGAACAGGGCCTCGGCATCTGGCGGGGCCAACGTGGCCAGCTCCCGCTCACGGCCGAGGAAGGCGGTGGACCTTTCCGCCAGCCGGTCCAGTAGCTCTGCTCTGACCGCTGGCTCCGCCGCCGCGCTGATCGCGCCGACCGCCGCGGTCGGTTGACCTGGTTCGCGGGCCGCCGCCCGGCTTAGAGTGCAGCAGTGGTGGCCTGCCGCGGCTGTGGTGCCTCGTGGGGAGCGGCCGATCGGTTCTGCGGCGATTGCGGCGCCCCGCTCGAGGGCTGTCCGGCGTGCGGTGCCCCCACCGTGCCCGGTCGGCGGTTCTGCAGTGCCTGCGGCTGCGCGCTGGCCGACGCCCCAGCGGCCGTGGCCGGCGGCACCGCGGCCCAGCCAACCGGACAGACCGCCGGGCGACCGGGAGCCCCGGTAGCCGAGCGGCGGGTGTGCTCGGTTCTGTTTTGTGATCTGGTGGGCTTCACTCCGTTGTCGCAGTCGCGGGATCCGGAGGCGGTCCGGGAGCTGCTCAGCGCCTACTTCGCGGCGGCCCGGATGGTCATCGAGCGCTACGGCGGAGTGGTGGAGAAGTTCATTGGGGATGCCGTGATGGCGGTGTGGGGCACCCCCGTGGCCACGGAGGGCGACGGCGAGCGGGCGGTGCGCGCCGCGCTGGACCTAGTGGCCGCGGTGGCCCAGCTGGGCAGCGAGAACGATGCATCGGGTCTAGCGGCGCGGGCCGGCGTGGTGACCGGCGAGGTGGCGGTGACGCTCGGCGCCGTGGGCGAGGGGATGGTGGCCGGGGACGCCGTGAACACCGCGGCCCGGGTGCAGGCGGCCGCCGGGGCGGGGCAGGTGCTGGCCGACGAACCGACCGTGCGCCTGGCCACCGGCGCGGTGGGATTCGTCGATGCCGGTGCCCACGCGCTGAAGGGCAAGCCCGCTCCGGTGCCGTTGTGGCGCGCCACCCGGGTGCTGGCCGGCGTCGGCGGATCGCAGCGGATCGACGGCCTGGAGGCGCCGCTGGCCGGTCGGGACGCCGAGCTGCGCACACTCAAAGAGCTGTTCCACGCGGCGGTCGAGCGGCGTATGCCGCGCCTGGTGCTGGTACGGGGGCCGGCCGGGGTGGGCAAATCGCGGCTGGGCTGGGAGTTCGAGAAATACGCCGACGGGCTGGCCGGCGAGGTGTGGTGGCACCGCGGCCGCTGCCTATCCTACGGCGACGGCGTGGCGTTCTGGGCGCTGGCCGAGATCGTCCGACAGCGGATGGGCATCGCCGAGGAAGACCCCCCGGACGTTGCCGCGGCCAAGCTGGCGGCCGGCGTAGCGCAGTTCATCCCCGAACCCGAGCGCGACTATGTGAGCGTCCGGCTGGGCCGGCTGCTCGGCGTCAGCGGCGGCCACGACAGCGGTGCGGCGCTGTCCCGGGACGAGCTGTTCGCCGGCTGGCGGCTCCTCTTCGAACGCCTCTCGGCCCAGCGTCCGGTGGTGCTGCTGGTCGAGGATGCCCAGCACGCCGACGCCGGGGTGCTGGATTTCCTGGACCACCTGGTCGACTGGGTCCGCGAGTTGCCGGTCTACGTCGTGGTATTCGCCCGACCCGAGCCCGAGCTAGTCCGGTCCGGCTTCGGCGTCGGCCGCAACCGGACGACGTTGACGCTCGACCCGCTCGATCCGGCATCGATGGATGCGCTGGTGGACGCCCTGGTGCCCGGGATGCCGCCGGCGGCGCGAGCCAAGGTGGTCCGGCACGCACAGGGCATCCCGCTGTTCGCGGTCGAGACCGTGCGCTCGCTGATCGACCGCGACATCGTCCGACCTTCGGAGGGGGTCTACCGGCTGGTCGGCGACGTGGGAGAGCTGCAGGTGCCGGACAGCCTGCACGCGCTGCTGGCCGCCCGGCTCGACGCGCTCGAGCCGCTGGTGCGGCGGCTGGCGGCCGATGCGGCCGTGCTGGGCACGACCTTCCCGGCCGAGGCGCTGGTTGCGGTGTCCGGCCAGGACGAGGCGGCGGTCCGGGCCGGGTTGGCCGACCTGTTGCACCGTGAGGTGCTCACCGTGTCCGCCGACCCGCTGTCCCCCGAACGCGGCAACTACGGGTTCGCCCAGCAGATGCTGCGCCAGGTCGCCTACGACACGCTGTCCCACCGCGACCGCAAGGCCCGCCACCTCGCCGTCGCCCGTCACCTGCGTCAGGCCTTCCCGGGCGACGGCGAAGAGGTCGTCGACGTCATTGCCGGTCACTACCTGGACGCGTTGAACGCCATCCCCGCCGATCCGGACACCGGGCAGATTCGCGAGCAGGCGGTCGCAGCGCTGGTCCGTGCCGCCGAGCGCGCCGGACGCACCGGCGCCCCCGCCCGCGCCGCCGCCAGCTATGCCGCCGCCGCCGACCTCACCGAAGCCGCCAGCGAGGAACGGCAGGCCGCCGCGCTCTGGGAGAAGGCCGCCGCGGCCGCCGTCGCCGGTGCGGACTATCCCGCGGCGGTCGAGCACGCCGGCCGCGCCCGCCGGCAATACCTCGACTCCGCCCAGCCGCGCGCGGCGGCGCGCGCGCAGGTGTTCGCCGGCGAGGCGCTTCGCCAGGAGGGCCGTCACGGCGAGGCTCGCCAGCAGTTCGCCGCCGCGCTGGCGGTGCTGCGGGCGGAGCCCGACACCGACACCGTGAGCGCGCTGCGGCAGCTCGCGCTCCTGGAGTTCTTCGCCGGCTCGCCGGAAGCCGACGGGGTGTCCGCCGAGGCGCTCACCCTCGGGCAAGCCGTCGGGGTCGGCGAGGACGAGCTCGAACGGTTGCTGCTCGTCCGTGGCCTCTACCATGCCGCGTCGGGCCGGCGCGCCCAGGCGATGGCCTACCTGCGGGAGAGCGCCCGGCTCGCCGCCCAGACCGGCGACAACGTGTACCTCGGGCGCGTGCTGCTCAACCTGTCCGACGTGCTGTCGGTCACCGATCCGGCGGCGGCCGCAGAGTGCGCCCGGACGGCCGCCGGGCACCTGCGCCGGGCCGGCGCCCCGGACCACCTGGCCTTCGCGACCGCGAACCTGACGCAGGCGTTGATGATGCTCGGCGACTGGGACGCCGCCGCGGCGGAGCTCGACCGGGCCGTGGACGGCGGGCTGTCCGACAGGGCCGTCGTCCTTTACCAGCGGGCCCTACTGTCGGCGCTGCGCGGCGACACCACCGCCGCCGACGACGATCTGCGCGCTGCGCTGGATGTCGTGCGGGCGAGCGAGGACCCCCAGGACAAGGCGATGGTCGGCGCTGGTCAGGCCTTCCGCGCGGCCGCCCGCGGTCAGACCACGGAGGCGCTGCGCCATGCCCGCGACACGCTGAGCCACGCCGCCGCCCTGGGGATCAGCCACGAGTGCCTGCGCTGGGCGTGGCCGCTGGCCGCCAGGACGGCCGCCGAGCTCGGCGACACCACGGCGGCGGATGAGCTGCTCGGCCTGCTCGACTCGCAGCCGGCCGGGCATCTGGCTCCGATGCTGCGGGCCGAGCGTGACCTGACCCGCGCCCGGCTGGCCGCCCGCGACGGCGACCCGGACGCCACCGCGGCCTTCGCCGCCGCGATCACCGGCCTGCGTGAGCTCAGCACTCCCTACCACCTCGGCCACGGCCTGCTCGACCACGCCGAGCACCTGCTGCAGGCGGGCGAGGCCGCGGCCGCCGGGCTCGCGGCCGCCGAGGCCCGCGACATCGCGGCTGGGCTGCGCTGCCAGCCGCTGCTGGACCGGGCGGCCGCCCTGGCACCCGCGGGGGCCACGACACGGGCCGGGCCCTGACCGCGCATCCCGGGCGACCGTCGCCGGAGTCGGGGGCGTCGGGGGTCGTGGCCGGCTCCGGATGGCGGGCGGAGAGACTTGGCCGACGGCCTCCGGAACCGGTCCGCTCGCTACCCAGTCCCGGGCCTCCGGCCGAGCCCATAGCCGCTCGCCCCAGGTCCAGGGCTGGCTCAGCGGCGGCTCTTGGCGGCTGCCGGAGAGCACGGCCGCCGCCTCGACGTTGCCCACCAGCCCGGAGGTCAGGTTGGCCGAGCCGACGAGAGCGACCTACCGGTCACGGGCCCCGGGTCAGGTACAGCTTCGGATGGTAGGTGCCTCCCGGTGGGTTCAGCACCCGCACCCGAGCGCCCAGCGCGGTTGCCGTGCCGAGGGCCGATTCGGTGGTGTCCCCGCCGAACATGTGGTCACCGCAGCCGGGTCCGCGAGGTCCGAGCCGGACCAGTTGCGGCTCCAGCAGGTGATGCCCTTGCGGTTCGCGAAGGCGACACAGAGCAGGGCCTCATCCGCCGCGGCCATCGCGTCGCGTAACGCCGGCAGCAGTCGCGACTCCGGCCAGCTGGTGACCAGCTCGGTGGACACCTGGAGGCCCTACGAGCCCGACCCAACGCCCGGCGTCAGCAACGGACTCGTGCTGTCTTGGGCACCTTGGAGATGCCATGACGCGGCGGGGTCTCGATCGAGACGGCAAGGTCGAGATCGTATCGGAACACTCTGCTCCCGTATGGCTTCCACGCCTTACGACCTGATCGACGGACAGCGGTCGGCGGGAGCCCCAAGTGGCTCTGCCGACTTGCCGGCTTGATCAGGCCGGCAGCCTGATGGCCGGTCGGGCAAAGCGTTCTGGGCTGCCATGGACGGGCAGACATGGCGTGAAGCTGTACATGCCGGCGACGGGCTTGGCGTGGGTCGCCCCCCGGTAGAGCACCAGCTCGAGATGGGCGTCCGACTCGGTGGTGGCGATGGAACCGGCCGTGCAGGTCAGGAAGGCGGGATCCAATCCGGCTCGGTCGCGCTCGCCGCTGTCCACGGCTCCGCGCTGGCAACCACGAAGACGGTGTCGAGGCAGAACTCCTGATCAATGGTGGAGCCGAAGCAGATCACCGACCCAGGCGTGAGCCGCTGCATCGCCGTGGGGGTGCGGTCCGGGCCGGTGATCTGTTTGCACACGCTGTAGATCATGGTTCGACCCCAAATCCACGGATCGGTGTTCTGTCGGAAACCCGCGGATGGGTCGGCCCAGTAGGGCTCATGCAGGGCCCGCGGCAGCCGGCCTGCCGCGGCCAGCGAGCGACGACCCGGGACGGCGCCTCCCACTCGCCCCAGAGCGTCACCCGGCCCTTGGCGGTCCTCCCGTCGCCAGTCAGGTAGCTGCGCCCGGGCGAGCAGGAACTTCCGGCGGTGGGGATCCACGTTCCACGGCATCTCGTCGGACTCGCGGTACGTGCTCGCCACCCGGGTGCGGGAACTGAACGAAGTAGGCCTGCGTCACGTGAGGTCCCGAGGCTGATCGAGGGGCTTGGTGGTGTAGCAGTACCAGCCCGGCACCGGCTCCTCGGTCCCGGGCAGCACGGCATTGACGTTCCCCGGCGGTTGGCCACCACCCGCCATGGCCGAGCGGAACTCCCGGGCCAGTTCCACCACGTTGGCCACGGCATGGCGCTTGGTGTCGGCGTTCAGCACCACGTCGAGGCCGTCGATCCGCGCGTGGACCCACGCCCGGCCGCCGAACCGGCCCAGATTGCCGATCGTCGCGGCTGAGGAGTCCCGCAGCCAGCTGCGGAGCAGATCGAGCAGCTCCTCCTTGCCCTGGGCCACCACGCCCTTGGGGCAGGTGTCCCGGCCGAGCCGACATCGGATGCCCAGTTGGCTCCGGCGCGGGTGCCGGTACGGCGACCGAGCTGATCCACTCCGCCAGCGCTGCGGTGAACTCTCTGGCTGATGCCAAAGCTGCTCTGCAGGTTGGCCGACCAGCCGAGCCATCGGACCGGGCCGCCATCGCCGCCGAACAGCCGGCATGAGCTGGAGCCGACGGGCAGTCGGCCGACCTCGGTGAGCGTCACCAGACCGACGGCCTGCACCTGCTCGATCACCTGGCGGCCGTTCAGCAGCACGATCCGGACGTTGGCCTGCTGGAGTTGCTCTCGCAGGTGCGGAACGCCGTCGTCGAGCAGCGCCGTTCTTGCCCGCCGGTCCGCCAGCTTGCCCCAGACCGGATCGGTGGCCCACTGGACGAGATCGAGGTGGCAGGCTTCGCCGGTGTAGTAGCTGACTCCGAGCGCCTGGGTCAGCAGCCGGTCCAACGGGTCGAACCACCGCCGATATGGCCGTGCGCTGGAAGTAGCCGGCGCAGTCGGCCACAACCTGGGCGACCTGGTCGTCGCTGAGCTGGTCGAGCCGGGTCGCGCCGAGGGACTCCAGGGTCGCCAGCCTTCGCTCGCTCCCGCGGAGCAGCGCACCGTCCTCGACGAACTCGCGGGCGGACGGGTTGATCCCCAGGGTCGCGACCTCGGCGGCCTCGGCGTCGCCGAAGGACACCACGGGGGTACTGCCGGGCACCACGTTGGCAGTCGGCCGGCGGCAGCCGGCTGACCATGCGGCGGAGATACTCCGGCGGAGCCGGCTGACCGCTCAAGTGCCCGGCCCGATCGCCGGTGAGTCGGTCCAGGGCGAAGTCCTCCGCGGGCAGGTGAATCCAGCCCTCGGTCTGGGCCAACTCCAACTGCTCCGCGGTGGGCAACAAGGTGCCGTTCAGCGCCCGGGCCCGGGCCACCAGGGCGCAGACCAGCGCGTCGCGCAGGTGCGGGCTCTTGGCCAGGGCCGCCGTGTCGGTCTCAGCTCGCGGGAACCACCGCCTGGGCCAGGTGCTCCGCCAGCTCGGGCCACGTCATGGCGGCCGGGGGTTTCACTCCGCCCCAGCGCTTCCAGGCCGCGGCCGGATAGGTCTCCAGGACGTGGCCGCTAACACCAGCGCGGTCGATCTTGATGTGATGGTGATGCGCCAGGTCCCACTCGATCGTCGCCCAGGCCACCGCGGTCGCGCCCAACTTGTCGAAGGAGACGCTGAAGCCCTGGACCCGCCACTGCTTGCGGAGTTCCCTGTCGATCACCATGCGGTCTGTCAGCCGCCGGGCCACGCGGATGGGCACGACAGGAGCGTCGCCGCCGCCGTCCACAGGTATCCGGGGTTGGGCAGGGCCACGCCGGTGTCGCTCGAGCGGCCCGACGAAACCGGAGGTAACGAGCAAGTCGCCTGACACGCCGATCCACAGGTCTTGACAATTGCTCGCCGTCCGGCGGGTGTCGACCTGATCAGGATTGAGACATTGTCGGGAAGGTGTCGCGAGCTGACGGACTCGACCCGTACCTCTCAGTCGAGGCGTAGTTGCCGTTTTTCCCGTGCTTCAAGCGCTTGCTGGTTGGCCGGAGCCCAGTAGTGCTGCGACACCTTGCC
Organism: uncultured Alphaproteobacteria bacterium; assembly: GCA_963758595.1. Taxonomy (GTDB): domain Bacteria; phylum Pseudomonadota; class Alphaproteobacteria; order Acetobacterales; family Acetobacteraceae; genus JAMXLO01. The sequence goes on along the minus strand of CAVWWB010000008.1, from coordinate 46 downwards.
GACGGCGCAACGGACAGCTGCTATGTGGGCGCTGCGTGCCGGAATG
>CAVWWB010000007.1:0-183816 GCA_963758595.1 uncultured Alphaproteobacteria bacterium | reverse complement strand
TTGATCGGCAATTCTCCTTTGCTTGGGTCACAGTAAGCGACAAGAAAGCTTCCTGACGGGCTAAACGGGGCCGCGAGTTAGCACTCTGGCACGAGAAGGTTCAGGCAAACGCGGGAACCCGTTCAGTGACGGTCTCCAGTTGGCCGACCGTCTCCCGGCCAAACAGCAACGGGATAAAGGCGCCGATTGCCACTACCACCAAAATGGTACCGAAGAAGATTGTCGGCGAGCTGGTGTGCGGTTCCATGAGAAAGGGCGCCAGGACGCCGGCGAAGAGCCGTGAAACCGACTCGCCGAATATGTGCCCCCGGCCGCGCAGCGCCGTCGGGAACTGTTCGGAGAGGTAAATGCGCACGGCGGTGAAGGCGGACAGTACGGTAAAGCCCGTGATCAGTGCCCCTGCGACCATCACAACGATCGCATAATCTCCCGCCCAGTGTGCCATCAGCATCAGAAAGAGCCCAGGGAGCGATCCGGCGAGCGCGTAAGCGATTGTCCACCGCCGCCCGATGATCTCCATCAGGAAGCCGGTGAAGCCCTTCCCTGGGATACTCGCGAAGAACACCAGCGAACTCAGTCCGAAGCCTACGGAGACGGCCGCACCTTGGTCGACCAGCGCTTTGGGCAGGAGAACTGAAATCAGAAAATAGGCAGTGCCGCAGCAGACACTGCTCAAAATGCCAACAGTGGTCCAGCGTAGCTGGCCTTGCCGGAATAATGCCCAATAGGGTGGTAGCTGGTCTCGGGTCTCCCGATGGTCGCCGAGTGCGTCGACTGTCAGCGGTGCTACGCGAGCGCCACTCCGCTCGATGATCCGGTTGACGATGTCGACAGCGGCCTGAAGTTGGCCTTTCCGCAAATGCCAGCGCGGGCTTTCAGGCAGCACAACATAGACCAGCACCGGTACGACGATCACCGCCAGCCCGCCGGGCAGCGCGAGGAGTTGAAAGGCGTCTGCGTTGCCGGCGAGGAGATAGGCGATAAACGGCACCACGGTAAATGCGCCGGCCAGCGCCATCTCATAGATCGCACCGTAGGTGCGCCGGTGCTGCGCAGGCATTAATTCAGCGGCGATCGGGAATGCGGCTGAGACGGCTCCGCCGGCGCCAAGGCCCGTCAGCAGCCGTACGATGATCAGCTGCTCGGCGTTTTGCACCAGTGGGATTAGCAGCGTCAAAAGCGTAGTGGCGATCACGCCGATCAACATCACGCTTTTGCGGCTCCAGTGGTCGGATATTGCCGAGGCCGCGAAGCCGCCGACGCAGAGCATGAACGTCGGGCCGACAGCCAACCAGCGGATCTCAGATCCGGTCAGATGCAACGGCCCTTTGGCGAGCACCAGCAGCGAACCAGTGATCACCAGGTCGTAGCCCTCGATGAAGCCGACCAGGGCTAACACGGTGATTATCAGTAAGTGGTGGGCGCTGAATGGAATGCTGTCGAGCTTGCGTCCGAGCACAACGCCGGCAGTACTTGCCTCTCCGCCAGTCAAGCGGACTTCTACCATGGTGACCTCCCAGACTGGTACAGCCCGGGCGGCGGTGCGAAAGAACAGAACCAGCGAGGTCGCGGTAGTGTCTTTGCCCGAAAAGATTTAGTTTCCGAAAGTATTATACCGCTCGCGGCTCCGTTGCGACTGCACCCTAAAGTGCCGCCTGGCCAAACGCGCTACTCCCGATCAAAGTTGGAGCGGTTTTCCGCCTCCTGTTGCTCCGGTCCTCTTGAGCCGGGTGAACGTAGCGTTGGAGGCGGTAATTGTCAGCTATAAAGTGCGCAGGCTCGAAATTGGCCAAAAGGACCATCTCGTCGCACCGAAGGTCGCTGAGGCAGAGTCGAGCGCCGTTGCAGCCGTGCTAGCGGCGGTCATCGCAATGTTTGACGAGGTGGAGACTGAGGTAGGACCAGTGCCGACCCTGGTGCACAACGCCGGTATCTCGACCCCGGCCACGCTAGAGAGCTACGACGCGACGGCACTGGAACGCATGCGTGCGGTGAACGTCTACGGCGTCATCCAGACTGTGCGCGCGGTGATGCCCGGAATGAAGCCGCGTGGCTATGGCCGATCGTCAATATCACATCCAATACCGCCATTGGCCCGCGCTACCGGGCACCACGTTCTATGCGGCGACCAAGGCGGAAGTATTGATCCTGACGCGGCGCTTCGCCATGGAATTCGGAAGCTTGAGTATCACGGTGAGCGCTGCTTGTCCGGGATGGGATTGTCACCGACATGGCGCGGCCGGGAGCGAATGAGGAGGCGTTCAAGCAACGCGTCGCGTCGATGAGCGAGTGCACCATGGTTGGCCGGGTTGGCGCCCCGGAGGACATCGCGGCTGCTGAGGGATTCCTCGTCGACCAGGATGCCGGCTTCATCACCGCACAGGTGCTGACAGTGGATGGCGGCCGGATGGATTATATCGGTCATGGCTGAAGCTGTGGCGCCATAGTCCGAGTTGATGATTGGCTCGTCATATCAGCAGGTGAGCATCGGAGCGCGTCGGTGGCGCGGTTCCTGTTGGAAGTGGATACGATGGTCGTAGAGCCAAAGGTCGGCTTTGCGCCCCATAGGCGGTTATTGGGCAGCCCATACCAGCCGCCCGAAGCAGACATTGCGACCCAGGTCCTCGCCGACCGAGATGGGTGGAAAAGCGTCTGTCCGGTTTCGGGCACGTCACACGAGAAACCGGACATTCGTTTCATGGCACGGGTTCAAGGAGACGGTCCGCTCTGGGCGTCGGCTCCCTTGCAGGAGACATTCGAATTGTGCACAACCCAGTAGCAGCCTTGGCTCTCTCGCAAACGGTGGCGGCATCACGCCGTAGGGGAGTGCCCACGCCTCGGGTTTAGCCAGTAGCCGAGATCGGTTCAGCTGGCAATCTAGGGCGTGTCCCTCAATTGAGCCGAATGACGGCGGCGGCAAGTTGGATGGCGGCGAGGAAGTTGCGGCCAGTTACGACGGGTCAGATTGGCAGCACCTACCGCTAGCAGCCGAGCCCTCCAGTCCTCATGAAGTCCCAACGCTCTCTTGCTCGGAACGCCTCGCCGTCACTGGCGCTCGTGCAGAGGCGCGGGCGGTGCCAAGTCTCTGGGTGTCTTGCTGCGCTCCAGCCGTGGACAGGTTCGTCAAACTCTGCAAACCGGCCTTCGCGAGTTGCTGCTCGCTGACCGCGCGTTCCTGGCCATCGCCGCCCCTCTTTACGCGGTACTGCCAGAGATTGGCCATCGCCGGAAGTGCACGCGAGATGGTATATACATCGGCTGGACTGACATCCGCATAATTGCCCAAGAGCAGGCGAACCTGGTCCCCAATGGCAAACTTGCGCGCTTCCATGGCATACCTCCAGAAAGAAAGTCGTCGAGCGGCGCTACATGGCGCCGCCCATGCCGCGACCGCTGCCCTGCTGGCGCCCCTTACGCTTGGTCGCGCTATGAACCGCGCGGGGAGACGATCTGGTTTGCGACAGCGGCCCAGCGCAAGCTGGAGCCAAGTGCGCATCACACAACCGATCCGTGGATGCGACGTTATGGAACGGTAGACGACCTCGCGCCTGGACCACGTTCCTGTGTCTCATGCTCAGCCAAGCACATCTCACCAACGGGTGTAAGAGCAAAGGTGCTACCCGGTGGATTGCGACTGGTGGCCGCTTCGCTCAGATCGACATCCCAGCGCACCAGGTTAGCTCTTATCAACGGCCCTATGACGCGGGCGTCCTGCGCCGCACTCGCGCGGCAGGTCCCTTTTCGCAAATCGGCCAGGAATGTCCTTTGCTCTCGCGTCAGATCCACTGTCTAGGTGTTCCCCAAGCCGAATGCAGCATGAAATCGGTAACGACGCCGCTGTGTTCAGCAGCACCATCCAAAACCGGACTCGGTTCTTCGATACGGCGGAAGTCCGAACTATGCAGCGGAGAGGGCCGAACGCCTCGCGAGGCACGGACGGAACTCATCACTAAACGTGGGGGCCATGAGTTGCAATGCAAGGTTATTCTGCGACCGGAGGGTCGATTGTCGGTATCTGACGCAATCGTGCCAAGTGCCTAGAAAGCGGCCGACAGACTGCAAGAACTATAACTGCTTACGGCTCTCACTCCGGAACAACAGGGGCGTGATCCACCGGCGCATCGGCACTCTCCATATTCTGCGAGGGGGAGCGCGGTAGTATCTCTCAGTACCAGCGCCCGAGGATCGCTTTGTCCAATCGCGTGTTCGCACCCGCACCTTGCTCAATCACTGCTCCGATGCCTGGAACAGGTTGGAGGCTCAGCCCTGGACCATCCTGTCCATCCGACTGCGTGATCGGGCCTATGCGTTAGCCATGCCCCAGGACACAGCCGGGACGGGCGGCTGGATGACCTGTGGCGAGCTCGCCCGGGCCCGCGGCATTGACCGACAGCCTACGGTCAAGCTGGTCCGATGGCAGGTTCGCCGAGGCCGAGAAGCGCGCAGAGCAGCAGACGGCAGGTTAGCGTCCCCGGAGATGGTGGAGAACGGTCCGATCGCGGCCGTGCACGGCGTGGTTCGCTGGCGGTCATCGATCTCTGCCGGTGGGTGTGGGACGAGTTCGTCATCACCATCCCGCCGCAGACGGGGGTCAGCCGCGAACTGCGGGCGATGGGCTATCGCAAACTGTCAGCCCGTCCCCGTCACCATGCCCAGGCGTCGGGCGCCATCAAGGCGTCAAAAAAGTGGCCCGTGGCGGCGATCGCGCCGCCGAACGGCCTCAATCCCAGCGACAGGGATCTGGTTCGGCCATGAAGCCAGGGTCGGTCAGAAGAACAAGATCACCCGCCGCTGGGCCAGGGGCGGCAGTCGTCCCTAAGCCGCGTCGGACCAGCGCACCGCTTCGACCTATATCTTCGGCGCCATCTGTCCCAGAGACGGCAAGGCCGTCGGGTTCATCCTGCCCTGGTGCGACACGGCGATGATGAACCTGCATCTGGCGGCGATCTCCGCCGATCTCGCGCCCGGACGCCATGCGGTGTTGTTGCTCGACCAGGCTGGCTGGCACCTGTCGGGCAAGCTTCAGCTACCGCACAACATCACCATCGTCACCGTTGCCGCCGAAATGCCCCGAGCTGAACCCGCAGGAGAACGTCTGGCAGTTCATACGCAAGAATTGGCTCGTGCCTACCTAGAGGGCCCGGGCCGAGCCGCACCAAGCCGGAAAACGGGGTCTGTTGCTCGCATTTGCCGAGATGTGTGGTCAGGTGCTCCATGGTGAGGTAACGGATCGCCTCCAGCCAGTTCTCGTGCACGAGCTGCGCAATTCTATGACGCCCCGTTTGGGCATAACGGACGATGCCACCGGATTCGGCATCGGCCTGTGGGTCGCCGGCCGCCTCATCGAGGCCATGGAGGGCCAAATTACCGTGTCCAGCAATCCAGGCGAGGGTGCCACGTTTACCGTAACACTGCGTTGTTCAATCTCCGGAGCAGATCGGATACCGGCATGAGGGAGCAGATCGGATACCGGCATGAGTTCAGCATGAGGCCGAGACTGAGGGAGGCGAAATCGAACGGGTACCAAGCCATGTGCCGGGTCTCGATGCAGTTCTCTACGGCGGCTTCCTGCGCGGTGGCCTCTACATGGTTCAGGGCCGCCCCGGCGCCGGCAAGACGGTCCTGGGCAGTCAGATCATCTACGGTCGCGCGGCTCAAGGTGACAACGCCTTGTTCATCACCGTGCTCGGTGAAAGCCACGGCCGCATGCTGACGCATCTACGCACGATGCGTTTTTTCGATCCGTCTCTTATCCCCGCGAAAGTCGCCTATCAGTGCCTACGCCGCGCTGGAGAATGACGGGCTTAAGGGCCTCACGGCATGGATTCTTCGGGAGGTCCGCGCCCATCAGGCGACATCGCTTGTGCTCGACGGCATGAGTGCGGTCACGGCCAAGGCTGGTTCCGAAGCCAGCTTCGAGATGAAGCGGTTCACCCACGAGCTGCAGATACTGGCCTCGGCGACCGACTGCACCATGTTCCTGCTGACTACCGCATCAGGCGACGCATCAGCGCCGGAGCTCACCATGGTGGACGGGTTGATCGAGCTGCGGCAGCGGCCCTATGGCGTTCGCAACGAGCGGCGGCTCATCGTTCACAAGCTGCGCGGCAGCGGCTTTCTGGAAGGCGAGCACGCCTTTCGCATCACTCCTGACGGCATCACTGTTTTCCCGCGTCTCGAAGCCCTGTTGGCAAGACCGACGCGCCGCGATTCTGTGCCCCACGCGCGCGTATCGTCCGGAACCCCTTCGCTCGATGCGATGTTCGCCGGCGGTATTCCGGAAGCGACGATGACGGCGTTGATTGGACCGTCGGGCGCGGGCAAGACGACGTTCGGGCTGCATTTCCTATCGGCTGTCAGCGCGGCTGAGCCTGGCCTGCTGTTTGGCTGCTACGAGCCCCCTGAACGCTTGCGCTTAAAGGCCGAGACAATGGGCCTTCATCTTGCCGCGGCGGAGCAGCGCGGTGATCTGGAAATTCTGTGGTTCCCCACCGGTGAGCACATCCTCGACGAGCTCGCCCATCACCTGATTGATGCGGTTCGGCGGCGGGGCGTCAAGCGCCTGGTGATTGACGGCCTCTCCGGCTTCCAGCAGGCCGCACTTGATCCGGAGCGGATCGTGCGTTTCTGGTCCGCCTTGTCAAACGAGTTGCGTGCGCTCGGCGTCACCACGCTGCACACCCTGGAGATGCCGGAGCTTATGGGAACCGAGCTGCGTGTGCCGGTGTCTTCTATGTCCTCGCTTGCCGAGGTCATAGTGCTGATGCGTTATGTCGAGCTGCAATCGCGGCTGTTTCGCCTGATCTCCCTGTTCAAGGTGCGCGAAGGCACATTCGATCCGACGATCCGTGAGTTCGTGATCACCGATACTGGCATCGTCGTGGGTGGACCCTTTAAGGGCGTTGAGGCCGCCCTGAGTGGGATTCCCGCAAGAAGGACTGTGACACCATCCTCCGAAGGTGAATCGGGTTTGCCGGATGACGGCACTAGCCAGGCGGGGTGACCGCCATGGCAACCGTGCTGATCGTAGAGGACGAATTCGCCATTGCCGATCTGCTAGAGATGGTGCTCACCGATGAGGGCCACCGCGTGCTGCTGGCGGTCAACGGACGCCAGGGGCTGGAACGCCTGGCCGAGGGGCCGCGTCCGGATCTGGTGATCTCCGACTACATGATGCCGGTGCTCGACGGGGCCTGCATGCTGCGAACCATGCGCGCGAGCGAGGGCCAGCGCGATATCCGTACATCGTGATGAGCTCGATGCCGGAAGCAAACGTGCGCGAACGCATCGATGGCTATGCCGCGTTCTTGCGCAAGGCATTTCAGCTCAGCGCCCTGGTCCAGCTGATTACGACCATTCTCGACAGTTCCCGGCCGAAGGAGCCCTAAGCACAACTCTGCGGCCCGTCATTCTTCGTCGCCGTTCTCGTCCTCGTTCCCGCCCGCAGTCTGCGGCTGCGCCGGTTCGTGCGGCGGTGCCCGCCCTTCTTACCCTCGCGCCGTTTGCATTTCTCCGGTTGCGTCTTCTCCGGCTCGCGGCCATTGAACGCGGTGGGCGCCGACCGGAACCATGATTTTGGTTGCCTCCGATTTCGGCGCGCAGTCGGGGCCGCGTGAAGCTGCATCATCGCGGCAAGCCGAGGATAGCGTTCATCACAACAACGCCTCACGGTAGGCGACTTACGGAACTAGGACAATCGGAGCGCTGACGCTAGCCGCGAAGCGCGACCCCCGCAGGCCGCGAACTCGCTCAGATAGCCCCGTCCCTGCGCCCTTATCAATGTCCGCTGTCGGGATAGACCTAGCCTCCCGCGGATGGCTCACTTGGGTCGGTAGCTGCCAACACACCTGTGCGACAGCAACGCCCGCTTTGGCGCGTTGCTCGCCCCAAAGCAGACAGGCCACTCGGCGGCCAACTCCGGCCAATTCCCGCGCTGCAGCGGCGTGCCCAGTTTTTGCTTTCTTGATAGCGCATCCTTTCAGTCCTGTAGCTCGGTGCAGCGGGCACCGAGTCGCTCGCAGACGTGCACGTGCAAATACCGCAGCTGTAACTTTTGGTAATCGTGATACATGGCCTTACCCCGTCGCCGCCGCACCCGACCCAGTGATCTAACCAGCGACTTCCCAACCTGGGTGGCACCGCAGCTCACCGAACTGGTGGACAAGGTCCCAGCCGGCAACGAATGGGGGCATGAGATCAAGCTGGACGGCTATCGCATGCACGGGCGCATTGATCATGGGAAGGTGCAGCTGCTGACGCGAACGGGCCTGGACTGGACCGCGAAATACCCAGCCACGGCGACCGCTCTGCAAGTCGTGCCGGCGCAGCAGGCGTACATCGATGGCGAATTGTGTGCCGTCTCGGAGACTGGGGTCACATCGTTCAGCCGGATGCAGGCGGCGACCGACAACCGCCGAACCGCGGCCCTGATCTTCTATGCGTTCGACCTGCTCTACTTCGATGGCGAAACCCTCATGGAGGAGCGGCTGGCTGAGCGGAAGCGCCGCCTGCAGCGGCTCTTGGAGGGACAAGGGAGCGCTGTCCGCTACTGCGATCATCAGGTCGGCCTCGGGCCGCAGTTCTATCAGCAGGCATGCCATTTGGCGCTGGAAGGCGTCGTCTCGAAGCGCCTGGATGCGCCCTACGTGCCCGGGAATCGCGGGCTTTGGCTAAAGACGAAGTGCGTGAACCGCGAGGAGTTCGTGGTCGTCGGATGGACGGACCCCCAGGGCAGCCGCCCGCGGATCGGCGCACTGCTGCTGGCCTACTACAGCCCCGACGGCAAGCTCACCTACGCCGGACGCGCGGCATCGGGCATGACCGTCGATGAGCTTGAGCGCATGTGGCGGCGGCTCCAGCCGCTGCGAACCGACATGATGCCCCTCGATGCACCGCCGCCCAGGACGAGCCGGTTCGGCTCGCCGCTGGTCCTCTCCCGCGTGCACTGGGTGCACCCCGAGCTGGTTGTCGAGGTGACCTATCTGACCTGGACGCTGGAGAACCTGCTGCGTCAGGTGGTCTATGTCGGGTTGCGCGAAGACAAGCCTGCACGCGATGTGCGACGGTCTGTTCCTCATCCCAAGGCTGCCGCGCCACCATCGCCGTCGCAGCGAGCGGTCCTTACTGCACATCGAGTGGCGGTTCCGCGCGAGAACATCCTGCAGTTGCTCCCAGATGCCGTGGTGCCATCGCGCGAGGAGTTGGCGCGCTATTGGAGGATGGTCGCACCTGAGGCGCTGAAGCATCTCGCACGCCGCCCGCTGAAGCTGGTGTGACACGTCCAGGGCACGACGTTCTACCATCGCGGAAAACTGCCGCCGGTGCCGCCTGCCGTGCATCAGCTCAGGCTGCAAAAGCGGGAGGGCGGCGAAGGCGTCCGTGTTTGGGTCGATGACCTGGACGGGCTTCTTGGCCTGCTCGACATGGACGTGGTCGAGGTCCATCCGTGGGGTGCCACGGTCGATGACATCGAGCACCCGGACCTACTCGTGTTCGACCTTGATCCAGGCCAAGGCATCGAGTGGGACTTTGTCACCGGAACGGCCTTGGCACTGCGGGACCAGCTTGTAGGTGAGGGCCTTCCGAGCTGGCCGAAACTGACCGGCGGGAAGGGCCTGCATGTGATGGTGCCGATCGAGCGATCGATGGCGTGGGATGAGGCGCACGACCACTGCAAGCGGCTGGCAGCGAGGTTCATCATGCGGGACAGCAGCCGCTATACGATATCGGCTGCGCTGAGCGCTCGCCAGGGCGGCTGTTCGTTGACTACCTTCGCAATGGCCGGGGCACGACGGCGATCGGCGGATATTCGCCGCGCGCCCGGCCCGGGTTTCCAATTGCGGCCCCCTGTGTCGTGGGCTGACGTGGAGCACGGTGTGCGCCCTGATGCGTTCAGCATCAGCGGGGGCCGAGGATATCACTCGCTAGACGGCATACGTCCAGGTAGCATCGATGGGACGGTGAAGCCCATCGTGGTGTCTGGGAAGAGATGGACCACTACTCCGCCGGCAGCTGGCAGTAGCAAACCGGATGACCATCGGCGAGGCGCTGTACCGGTGCGCTTCGTCGCCAATCGGGGACGCGCGCCACGCGGCTTTACACGGGTCGGAGTTGAACAGAGCCGCCAATCCTGAAAAGGAAGGATTCTGCTAGGCTCAGGACCCTTTACCCGGCTCGGTCCAGCGGATTCTGAGGCGGTGGAGGTGTCCGATGCCCGAGCTGTTTCTGCTGTCGCGCGCGTAGATGCGCCGTATCGAGCCGTTGTTCCGAAGCCGCGCGGCTTGCTTCGCGTCAGCGATCGCCGGGTCCTCAGCGGTATCGTCTAGGTGATCGGCAGCGGCGTGCAGTTGAAGGATGCGCCGCGTGGCTACGGTCCGCACAAGACGCTGCATGATCGCTTGATCCGCTGGAGCCGGGGCGGCGTGTTCAAACGCATCTTCGCGGCGCTGGCAAGCGAGGCGGGGGTGCCCGGTCGTGCGATGATTGACCACACACCCCAAGGCCCACCGCGCGCGGCGAGCCTGCTGCAAAAAGGGGTGCTCCGCGCTGCATCGGTCGCACCAAAGGTGGACTGCATTCCAAGCTGCACGCCGTTTGCGACGGACACGGCCGGCCGGTCGTGCTGCTGCTCACGGAAGGACAGATGAAGGACCAGAGAGGTGCCGCGCTGCGGTTGGGGCTGGTTATTATTACACGCAGGCTGAAGCTGGCTGGATCGTCGCCTTGCCAACTCTCGGTCTAATCGTGGTGAGGCCAGGCGCGTCCGTGCTGTCCCAGTGGCTGATGGCGCCGCGGCGCATTAAGTCGAGTGGCGCGCGTGACCTCGTCTGCGCGGGGTTGTTGGCGGCGGGCTTACTTCTCCTGGGATTGCCCTGGGTCTCGGCTACGCCACTCGTGCTGCTCTGTGTGGGCTCCCGAGTGGAAATTAATTGTCAGTTGAGGCCATGTCATAGTCGCCGAGATTTCGCTCATCGACCAGCGTGGCGCGATGCTCGCACCCATCTTCGGGCGGCCGCAAGAAGCGGCCGTTCTTGACCCTCGCTGCGCCGGACAGCCGCCCCAGCGTGTGGGTCGCGGCGGAAGAATGGCTCCGCTGCGGGCCGAACCAAAGAATGCCATGCAACGGGAGAACAACATGACCTCAACCCATAGAGCCCAATCTCAAGCTCTCATCTCTACACGAAACCAGGGCAGGCTCCAGCCTGGGATGCAGGCTGAAGTGTAGCAACACTACTTGTATATCTCGATGTAGCCGCGCTCGCTGCGCAACCTTGATTACAGCGGGTCTGCTTGCCCTATTTTTGGTAGCGTGATCAATTAGGGGCTCTGGGCTCTTTCGTCTGTGTCAAAACCGTGACAGCGGTTCCGAGCTGGTTGAGCCCGCCTGCTCGGCAGGGGAGCTAACTAATGCCTCACAGCGCGGTGCTGAGGTTTACCGACCCGCACGAGCATCAAAGTGCGGTCCGTGCGGTAGAGGCAAAGTTATTTGTGACAGGCCCTGGTATATATTCGGCAGAATTAACCCGCGTAGACCTTCACCGACTTTGGATTCAGCGGAGCCACAGTGTTCTTCCGCACATCGCCCATCACGCATTGAAGAAGGACCGCACCGTTGCCTTTTTTCTCGCAGACCCCCATCAGGCGCCAATCCATCACACCGGAATGGAGTTTGCTCCTGGCGAACTCATGTTCGAGGCTATAGGTTCCGAACATTATCACCGAGTTTCGGGGGAATCTCACTGGGCAGCTATGTCCTTGACCCACGAGGATCTCGCCTCGATTTCGAGAGCCATAACTGGACAGGATCTGGTCGCTCCCAGGGAGAACTGTGTTAAGCGACCATCAGTCGAACTGATGGCGCGGTTGCTGAGGCTGCACCAGGCCGCTGCCCAGCTCGCGGCGGCTGCTCCAGAAATCCTCGCACATCCGGAAGTCGCAAGGGCCGTCGAGCAGTCGCTGACCGGCGTAATTGTGAGCTGCCTCGCGGACGGCATGGACACTAAACGAAATTCTGCCAGTCATCCTCGTATGCAGGTGATGCGCCGCTTCGAGCAACTACTAGAGGCTAGTTCCGAAAATATTCTGTACCTGCCCGAAATTTGTGCTGCACTCGGCGTGCCTGCACGGACATTGCGCTATCACTGCATGGAACACCTAGGCTTAAGCCCACACCGATATTTGTGGCTCCGGCGCATGAACATGGCACGCGTGTCGCTAGCTCGATCCGATCCACACTCGGCCACGGTGACGGCGATTGCCAATGACCACGGCTTCGCGGAACTCGGACGATTTGCGGTCAGTTACCGAAGCCTGTTCGGGGAGGCGCCGTCGGTGACCCTCCAACGCCCACCAGAGCGTGCGCAGAACATGGCACCGAAGGATCCGTTTGGGTTTTTGCCGAATCTGCATAGTCACCCGTGGCCCTGACCCTGATACTGTCCCGTTCGAGAAAGAGCCGCCGACGTTTTACTGCCGTCTGGTGGAGCAAACAGGGTCAGGGCAAGGGCAGATGTCCGTGGCAGGCTCCAGCATCTTCACCGACGTGGACGGGTATCAGGAAAGCCTGCAGGATATATTGGACCTGCTGGTCATCTGCCCGCGGGATTTCCATGCACGCCTAACCTGGGTTGAATTACCGCACGTGCAGCTGCTGCGGGCGGAGGAATCATCGGCGCGGATCGCCTCTCTGCGGCTGCCCCGGCAGCAGGTCTTCGTGTTCTTTGCCACACGTCAAGAGCCACCGCTGGTGCATTGCGGTCAAAAGCTGCAATTCGGCGATCTGGTCTGGCATAGCCAGGGCGGAAGGGGCCACCAACGGACTGCGCAGGGCTGCCACTGGGGTTCGCTTGCAGTCACTGCGGAAACCCTCAGCTCGTTCGGGCTCATTATCGCGGGTCAAGCTTTAGTCGCCCCCGCTTACCCGCAGATCCTGCGTCCGGAGGCGACGGACAGAAGAGCCTTGCTGCGTCTTCATGCCCAAGCCAGCCGGATGGCCGAGACCAGTCCGAAGCGTATCGTGCATCCAGAAATTGTCCGGGCATTCGACCAGGAGCTGATGGAATTGCTCATCAACTGCCTAGCGACCGGCACCGTGTCCGGCAACGACCAGACCGGAGATCAGCAGGCGCGATTATGCGTGGAGTTCGAAGACCTGCTCGTCGCCACGCCCTTCCGGCTTCTGCCGACAAAGCAAATCTGCGAGGCATTGGGGGTATCGGAACAGAGATTCAGGGCAGGCTGCCTCCGGTTGCTGGGGATGGGACCTGGGCGGTACCAACGGTTGCGGCGGCTCAAGCTGGTGCGCACCGAATTGACCCGCACCGGGATGGAGCGGCCGAATGTCCCGGAAATCATGGCTCGCTACGGGTTCGCAGACCTTCACCGTTTTGTCACCGAATACTGGCAGGCGTACGGGGAGATGCCGCCTATTCCGGCGCGTGACGCGCCGCGCCGATAATCTTCTCGGGCGATATTGCCGTTTTTGCATAGCCAGCCGATTGCGCTCGCCTCAAGGTACCAACAATGGGATCGGGCATGCGGATGCCGTGGGGAAGGGCCATGCGAACAGTTTGCTTAATTGCCGCGGCATCTGCCGGCTGGCTATCGACGGCGGCCGCTCAAACCACGTCAAATAGGGGAGGGACACCTCCCGCTGCGACTAGCAGCGCGGCGCCGGCCGTAGCCGAGCAGGCGGATCTGCTGCTGCGACAAATGGCCGAGTATATCGGTACTGCGCAGCAGTTCACGTTCCATGCTGATATCACATTCGACCATGTCTTGCCATCCGGGCAAAAGCTACAGTTCTCTGCCGCCGAGGGTGTGGCGCTGCAACGCCCTGGCCGGCTCTATGTTGAGTGGAGTGGCGATCTCGGCGACCGGCAGTTCTGGTACGACGGGAAATCCGTCACTCTGTACGATCCGTCCACGCCGTTCTATGCCGACCAAGCCGCGCCAGGACAGCTCGACAGCATGCTGGATGAGTTGCTGCCCAAGCTGCATTTTTCTCCGCCACTGGCGGACCTGCTCTACAGCAACCCATACGAGAAAGTTCACACCGACATTCAGTACGGGTTCGACCTGGGGATGAACCAGATCAATGGCCGGAGCTGCCGGACGCTAGCGTTCGTGGGAAAGGACATCGACTGGCAGATCTGGATCGACGCCGGCCCGCAACTGATCCCGTGCAAGCTGGTGATCACCTATAGAAGCCTGCCGTCGCAACCGCAATTCAGCGCACTGTTCACCGACTGGGATTTCAATCCGCGCATCGCGACGCCGGTGTTCACGCCGTCGTTGCCGGCTGGAACACAGAAGATCGCGTTCCAGACAGTTGCGGCGGCGAAATAGCAGGCAGGATAACGAAAATGAGCAGGCAATTCTGGGGTCGGCAAAAGTTCACCGTAGTGCTGCTGGCGGGCGCCGGCGTGGTTTGCCTCGCAGGCGGCATCGAACGAGCGGCGGCGTTCCGTGGAGGGTTCGATGGTTTCCACGGGGGAGGGTTCGGCGGTTTCCATGGAGGCGGATTTAGCGGGTTCCACTCGGGCAGCTTCGCCGGTGGAGGCTCGCGTTTCGGGGACGGCGGCGGGTTCGATCGCAGCACCGACGCAGGCTTCGGGCGCGAAGGATTCGGCAGCATCCATAACGCGGCAGACTTCAGCGATCATGCCGATACGTTCCGGCAAAGCCACCCCGAGTACCATCAAAACGCGAATGAGTTCCGGCAGTCGCATCCCGACGCGCAGCAGAACGCGTCGGAGTTTCGAGAATCCCATCCTGAGGCGCAGCAGAATGCGTCGCAGTTTCGGGCGTCGCACCCGAACGCTGAGCAGAACGCGTCGCAGTTTCAGGAGAACCGGACCAACGAAGCCAACACGCTGCAACAGAATCGCGATCGGGAAGCCAACTATCTGCAATACAATCGGGTAAGCACGTACAATAACTATTCAGGCTCGTGGGGTGGGTACTATTCCGGCCTGGAGTTTGGTGCGGACATGGCCATCGGCGCGACACTGGCGGTGCTGCCGGCGGCCGCGTTGGCCATCTCGGTAGCGGGGCACCCGTATTACTACACAAACGGCGCATATTACGCACCGCAAGGGGGGCAGTATGCGGTGGTGCCGCCGCCTCAAGGCGCGGTGGTTAGCACGCCACCACCGTCCTGTTCCAGCGTGTATTCCGGTTCCACGCGATACCTGGACTGCGGTGGTGCGTATTATTCGGAAGTGCCGAATGGATACAAGGTGATCCCGCCGCCAACCGGTACGACAGTGACCACGCTGCCGAGTGGCGCTGTGGATGAGAATATAAAAGGCACGACCTACTTCACCTTCGGCGGCGCTTACTACCGCCCGTTCTACAGCGGCAGCAGCGTGATCTACGAAGTCGTTGCCAAGCCGACCTAGCCAGGACGATGACCAGACTGCGGATCAAACAGCGGGGAAGATTAAGTCCATGAAGTCTGTTACCTCACGTTCTACGGCACGGGTCACAAGTCTGGCGTGGCTGATACCGCTGTTCGCTTTCTGCGCCTGCTCTGAGATCGCAACCAAGCCGCCGACGGAAGCCAACATCCAGGGCTTGTCGCCCTCTGGCTTCGTCACGTTGAGCGAGACGTTTGTCGTCGCGCTAGGAGGTGGCAGCGGCAAACTGCAATTCCAGGGCAGTGACTATCCGTTCAATCTGATTGGCACGGTCGTGGGGCCGAGTGCGAGCTTTACCAAGATTTCCGTCTCAGGCGAGGTCTACAAGCTGAGCACGGTCTCCGACTTTCCCGGCGCTTATGCGCAGAGAAGCGGGCCGCCCGGGTTGGAAAAGCCTGGGGCTGGTGATCTTTGGTTAGAGAACAAAGCGGGTGTCATCATGCACCTGACTGGCAAGAGTTCGGGTGTGATGTTGAGTCTCGGTCGTGACGAGATCCTGGTGAGGATGTGATGGCAGCCAAGCAGAATCGGCCAGGCAGGCGACTACTATTTGTGGGTGCTCTGCTTGCGCTGGCGAGCTGCAGCGGATCGGTGAATGTGGGGCCGGCAGCAGTGGCGGGGCTGGCGCCGGATGGCACGATCGACATGCAGGAGGTGGAGGCTGCATTTCTTGCCAGCGGCGGCGGCGGCCATGGCACGCTGTTCTACCACGGTCGCGAATATCCCTTCACGATCGGAGGGCTGGGCGTCGGCGGCATCGGCGCATCGACGATCAGCGCCTCTGGCGAAGTGTACAAGCTGAACTCAATAGCGCAATTTCCCGGCGCCTATGCTCAGGCTCGCTATGGCTACGCGTTGGGAACTCGCAGCGGCGGCGACCTTTGGCTGCAGAACGATGCTGGGGTCATCCTGCATCTCAAGGCGAAGCGAGAAGGCCTGATGCTGACCCTTGGGGGGGATGCCATCGTTATCTCGATGGAGGAGACGGGACTGCAGATTGATCGGCTGGCACAAAGGCGGTGAGCATGGCCGAACGCGGGGGTGGCGACAAATTCGAAGTCAGGGTGACCGCAGACAGCCACTTCGGCTGGGTTCGCACACGGCTCAGCCTGGAGCGCACGCTTATGTCGTGGATGCGCACCGCGACGGCACTGATCGGGTTCGGGTTCGCGATCGTGCAGTACCTTGACCGCTTGCAACAGGCTCCGGGGGCCAGTTCTGCCTATCTACCAAAAGCGCCGCAGTATCTGGGCCTCGCGCTGATCGCGGCCGGTGTGCTGGGACTGCTGCTGTCGATATGGCAGTACCCGATGGATACTTCGCTATCTGGAGAGCGGATCGTTTGTCGCCATCGCCGGCATGAAGGACGAGGGAATGCGATCGGCTGCCGCGGCAATCGCAGTTCTGCTGATCGGCATCGGCCTGTTCGCATTCTTCGCCGTACTGCTGCGCCTGACATAGGGCAAGGCGGTCGCGATCGAGCAAGATTAGGACCAGCAAAGGAGTTTGCTATGGCCAACCGAAGCAAGCCGAACATCCTAATACTGTGGGGAGATGATATCGGCTGGTGGAACATCAGCTACAACAACCGCGGTCAGATGGGATATCGGACACCAAACATCGACCGCATCGGGCACGAAGGCTGCACGTTCACCGACTACTACGGCCAGCAGAGCTGCACCGCTGGGCGTGCGGCGTTCATCACGGGACAAAACCCGATCCGCACCGGGCTGACCAAGGTGGGGATGCCTGGCGCGGATGTCGGTCTACGGCCCGAAGACCCCACCATAGCCGAACTGCTGAAGCCGTTGGGATATGCAACCGGCCAGTTCGGCAAGAACCATCTGGGGGACCAGGACGCATTCCTGCCGACACTGCACGGTTTCGATGAGTTCTTCGGCAACCTGTATCACCTGAACGCGGAGGAGGAGCCGGAGCTGCCGGATTATCCGAAGGACCCGGAATTCAGGAAGCGGTTCGGGCCCAGGGGCGTGCTGCACTGCTGGGCGGACGGCAAGGGCGGACAAAGGATTGAGGACACCGGCCCGCTGACCAGGAAGCGGATGGAGACGATCGACGACGAGGTCACCGATCATGCCCTGAAGTTCATCGACTCCGCGCACAGTGAGGGGAAGCCGTTCTTCTTGTGGTACAACACGACCGCGATGCACTTCAGGACGCATTGCGCCGAGAAGCATCGCGGGAAGAGCGGCCAGGGATTTTATAATGACGTGATGGTCGCGCATGACGAGAATATCGGCCGCATGCTGGGTAAGCTGGACGAGCTTGGTATCGGTGACGACACCATCGTGATGTACTCGACGGATAACGGGCCGCATTACAATAGTTGGCCGGATGGCGGCATTACCCCGTTCCGGGGCGAGAAGAACACCAACTGGGAAGGAGCTTGGCGCGTACCGGTGTTTGTCCGCTGGCCGGGGAACATCAAGCCGGGAACGGTATTTAACGATCTTGCATCGCACCAGGACTGGTTGCCGACTCTGCTGGCTGCCGCTGGTGACACCGAGATTTCAGCAAAGCTGGTCGAAGGCTGTCAGGTGGGGGGCAAGACGTTCAAGGTGCATATCGATGGCTACAACCTGCTGCCGTATCTGACCGGCGAGGCGAAGGAGAGTCCCAGAAGATCCTTTTTCTACATCAGCGATGACGGTGATATCCTGGCGATCCGGATGGGTGATTGGAAAGTCGTGCTGATGGAACAGCGGGCTAAGCAGTTGATGTGCTGGTTCGAGCCGTTCGTGAAGCTGCGGGCGCCGAAGATCTTCAATCTGCGCCGTGACCCGTTCGAGCGAGCGGACGAGAACTCGAACACCTACTGGGATTGGGTGCTAGACCATGTCCCGGCAATTTATGCCATGCAGGCGATTGTTGCCGGGCAGATCGAGAACTTCGCGAAATTCCCGCCACGTCAGAAGCCGGCTGCCTTCAACCTGGATGAGGTACTGCGGCATTTGCAGGAATCAGCGGGCAGCGCCAACCACTGACCAACCGTTCTGCAATGACGGGACAAAGTAAATTGCCGTTTGCCGATTCTGCATAGTCAGCGGCTGTTCTTCACCCGAGCATGATGCCCGGTTCGACGTGGGCTGTTGGGGGAAGTCCGTATGCACATCGCAGCGCGGGTGAAGCGATCGGATACCGGGGACATTCCGGCGGATATGGCTTCAATCCCCGGCGGCACCTTCTTGATGGGGTCCGATCGCCACTATCCGGAAGAAGCCCCGGCGCATCGCGTCAGTGTTGCGCCGTTCTGGATCGATCGCACGCCGGTCACCAACCGGCAATTCAAACGATTCGTCGTGGCGACGGGCTATGTGACAGTCGCGGAAGTCGCTCCCGACCCGAAGGACTATCCCGGCGCATTGCCGCACATGCTGAAGGCTGGCTCGCTGGTATTCATGCCGCCGTCCCACACGGTTGACCTGCGCGACTGGGCGCAATGGTGGCGGTTCGAGTTCGGCGCCGATTGGCGGCATCCATTCGGTCGGGGAAAGCAGCGCGCTTTGCCACGAGCATCCTGTGGTCCACATCGCCTATCAGGATGCAGAAGCTTATGCCGCATGGGCGGGCAAGCAGCTGCCGACGGAAGCGGAATGGGAGTTTGCCGCACGCGCCGGGCTGGATGGCGCGGAGTTCGCGTGGGGCGACGAACTGACCCCCGGCGGACGGCACATGGCAAATACGTGGCAAGGGGCATTTCCCGCATGAAGAACCTGGCCACCGACGGCCACCCGCGCACGTCGGCGGTAACAGTATTTCCGCCGAACGCGTACCGGCGTTTACGACATGATTGGGAACGTGTGGGAGTGGACGACGGATTGGTTCTCGCCGCACCACACGGAAAATGCGGCAAGTCCCTGCTGCATTCCGGCAAACCCACAGGGCGGAGGCGAGGCCGACAGCCATGACCCGCGGACGCCGTCGCTGCGCATCCCACGCAAGGTGGTGAAAGGCGGCTCGCATCTTTGCGCACCGAATTATTGCCGGCGGTATCGGCCCGCCGCCCGGCATGCGCAGCCGGTCGATACTGGGATGAGCCATATCGGCTTTCGCTGCGTCGTCCGCCATGCCCAAGCAGCCGCGAGCACAAACCAAGAGAGGAGTGACAGGTCGTGAGCCAACGGATCGAGGACAACAAGTCGTCTACACTTAAGCGCCGCGGCATGCTGCTGGGAGGAACGGCCGTGCTTGCCGCGGCCACTGGCGTCGCGACACGGGCGCTAGCGCAACCGGCGCAGGGCCAGGCTCCGTCTTCAGGGCGCAAGCCGAACATTCTCGTCGTCATGGGTGACGATATCGGCTGGTTCAACATCGGCGCCTATCACCAGGGCATGATGTCGGGGAAGACGCCGAACCTTGACCGGCTCGCTTCCGAGGGCATGCGCTTCACCGACTACTATGCCGAGGCGAGTTGCACGGCCGGCCGTGCGAATTTCATCACCGGCGAGCTGCCGTTGCGTACGGGCCTGACGACAGTGGGACAGGCGGGTGCCGATGTCGGCATACCGGATCAGGCGTGCACGCTAGCCACCGTGCTGAAATCGCAGGGCTATGCCACCGCGCAATTCGGCAAGAACCATTTGGGCGATCTGAACAAATACCTGCCGACGCTGCACGGCTTCGACGAGTTCTTCGGCTACCTGTATCACCTCGATGCGATGTCGGACCCCTACTGGTTCGACTATCCACAGGATTGGATCGACAAGACAGGGCCACGCAATCTGGTGCATTGCTGGGCCACCGACACGGACGATCCCACCGATATGCAGCGCTGGGGCCGGGTGGCAAACAACGGATTGCGGACGAGGGTCCGCTCGCGCCATTCCCGAACATGGCTGGACGGCAGAACTGGCAGGAAAGCCGCAAGGCCAAATACGACATGGAGACGTTCGACGGTGTATTGGTCGACAACAGCAAGCGCTTCATGGATGAGGCCAAGCGGGACGGCAAACCGTTTTTCATCTGGCACAACACGACGCGCATGCATGTCTTCACCTATCTCTCGCCAAAGTACCAGGCGGCGATGAACAGCGGCAGCAACTACGGCCTGGAGGAAGCAGGGATGTCGCAGCTCGATGACGATGTGGGCGATCTGCTGAAGCACTTGGACGATATCGGCGAAGCTGACAACACGATTGTGGTCTTTACGACGGACAACGGCGCGGAGGTCTTTACCTGGCCGGATGGCGGCATGACCCCATTCCGCGCCACCAAGGGTACAGTTTTTGAGGGCGGCTTTCGGGTTCCCGCGCTCATCCGCTGGCCTGGCAGAATCAAGCCGGGCAGTGTCGAGAACGGTATCTTCTCCGGCCTCGACTGGTTCCCGACATTGGCTGCGGCGGCCGGTGTGCCGGACATCAAGGATCAGCTGCTGAAGGGCGTGAAACTCGGCGACCGAACGTACAAGAATCACCTGGATGGCTACAATCAGCTCGACCTGCTGGTGGGCAAGGGGCCGTCGGCGCGCCATGAAGTGTTCTATTTCGGCGGCCCGAATCTGGGTGCGATCCGGATCGATGACTTCAAATTCGTCTTCTTCCAGCAGCCCTACGGATGGCCCGGAGAGAAGGTCACGACGGACATGCCGTCGATCGTCAACCTGCGCCAGGATCCGTTCGAGCGCACGCCCTCCATACGCGGCGAAAACCTCAACAACTTGGGCGGTGGGTACATGAACGACTTCTACGCGCGCGAATTCTGGAGGTTCGTGCAGGTGCAGCAGGCGGTCGCGACCCTCGCGGCGACAGCGATCGACTATCCGCCCATGCAGGCGCCCGCATCATTCAATCTGGAAGCGGTTAAGCGGCAAATCGATGAAACGATGAAGGCACACGAGGGACAGTAGTAGCAACACAGATGGACGACCCGATAGTGGACACGACCGGGAACAGACACGAACAACGGGTGCGACGAAAATCGTGACAACGCATGACGATACGGCCGCTGCCCGGTGGGCATCGGAATGTGCAACTCAAAGTGTAGCAAAGGAGAACAACTATGCGATCAGTTAAGTCACTGGCTGCCTGCGCGTTGGTGGTCGCTGCTGGCTGGGGTGGCGGAGTGTTGGGCGCAGGACCTGCCGCAGGGCCGGGTCTATTCTTTCCACGCGCCGGCGCGTGGAAGCTGCCCGGCAATGGACTGGCACATCGTGACCGAAGGGAATGGCACTCTCAACGGCATGATCTCCTGGAACAATATGCAGGACATGGCAAAAGCCACGGGGACCTACAGTGCACAGACCGGGAAATTCCAGATGACCGCCAAGGAAGTCGGCGGTCAGGGCCGGACGGCGACCATCCAAGGAACTGCAGACCGTAATAACGGCTGGCTTACGGCCGATATCGAAGGCCCGGGCGTGAAGTGTCAGGCGGTCAAGGTGCCGTGGTTCGTGCCGTATCAGGGCTGACGCCTAGACGAAGACGCAAGAGCGGCTCCCTATAGGGGCCGCTCTCGCTGTCTGTCGGACTGGCAGGGGAGGAGGCTATCGTGAGTTGTCCATATGCGGGATTGGCCCATAAGGCTGCTGAAGAGTTCAAGGCAATGCTGGCGCTTGCTGGCTACCTCTACATCGGCCTAGGCGCCCTGCTGCTGGAAAGGACGGCCCTGCTGCATGCGGAAGGCATCGAGTATGCGGCATGGGGCGGCGCAGCAGTGAAGGCGCTGGTGCTTGCCAAGTTCATGCTGATCGGACATGCGCTGCATCTCGGCGAGCGCTACCGGCACAAGCCACTGATCTGGCCGACCCTGCACATGGGCTTGATGTTTTTGCTCCTGCTCTTGGTGCTGACGAGTATCGAAGAGCTTGTAGTGGGCCAGATCCAGGCATAGACCCTTGGCCGAGTCCTGGGGCACATCGCAGGCACTACGCCCTATGTGGCTATGGGCAACCTGCTGCTGATGTTCCTGATCCTGCTGCCGTACTGCGCGTTCAAAACCCTCGGCGGGGTGATCGGAGACGGCAAGCTTGTTCGCCTGTTCTTTGTGTCGAGAGACATCACTCCTGAGCTGGTTCTTCGCACCGGATGACGACGGGGAATACTTCGGACTGAACGCGCCGGGATTGCCCTAGAAGCTGAAATTGGCGGCGAGGATCGGGCCACCCAATACCATCTTCTGGATCCGTGCACTGCTGCCCTGGTTGAATGCCAGATGGCGATAGCCGATCGACACGCCGAACCGTCCGCTCTGGAAGCCAACGCCGCTGAACGCCTGCCAGGTCACGTTTGAACCGCCGGCGCCGACATCAAAGTAGAATGGTACGAAGATCCGACCGCCGCCAAACCAGTCCACATCGGCCATGTATACCCGGCCACGAACGCCGCCGATGCCGTTCCAGATATCCCTGCTGGCGGGCAGACTACCGCTTCGCCCAAGCGCAAGCGTGCCGTCCGGCCGCGGAACCGCGGCCGCGAGCAGGAAGTCTGTGGTCTCGCTCGACATAGAGCAGCCTGAAGCCGGCCAGCAGATCGACAGTTCCCCAGCTGCCCTCCGCCACTGTATAGCCGCCGGCCAGGGTCCACACGGCGCTCTCAATGCGCGCACTCACACTGGAGCCGATCGACCCATCGACGGGGATATGTATCGATCCCATGTCGAACGATTTGATGCGGTTTCTTGCCCCGTTCACGTTCATATAAATGAAGTCGGTGAACACCGAGAACCGATCGTAGCGCGCCTCGCCCGACAGCATCGCGGCGAAGTTGAGGTGCGGTAAGTAGTCCCACGGTGTCGCCGTTGATTCCGTTGTTGCGGTGCCACCGCCCGGGACCGGCACCTTCGCGGTCATATCGATCGACGCCAGCCAGAGGTAAGGGGCGATCGTGATGGTCAAGCCAGAGGACCCGGCAGGCTCTTCCGCGTGAGCCGGCAGCCGAGTGGTGGACGCGAGCAGCACGATAACTGCTGCGGTCGCACTGAACCGACGCAAAGTCATATCCCCTCCACCGCGGTCCAGGCCAGTCTGCAGAACCCACTGGGCGTGGACTATGCATTTACGGCAAAGCCCTGTTGAAGCGTTCGAATCGAGGGCCGCAGTGGCAGATCGGCCTGTCATCGACGATCGGGCCTCGTTGCTGACAGCTTCGTTGGCTTCCGATGAAGATGTCAGTGTTACCGCGAATGGCGCATTATGGCCGACTCCGAGCTATCCTCCTGGTAACCAGCGTTCTGCCGCCCTGTGACAGGATGGCATTGATGCGGCGCGTACCGCCGTCCAGGATACGGCGCTGACACGATCTTTCGTGGACTTTGCCGAATTTGCATAGCTGCCGCCGTGCTGTCGAGCCACGCTGGGGGAAATATCTCGTCATCACGGCTTCACTCACATCGTCGACAGGGGAGTTGTCATGGAAGTTTCGCGCAGGTTCGGTGTGGTCGCGTGTTCGCTGCTGGCCAGTGGTCTTCTCACAGGCTGTGTCTGGAAGAGCGATTATGATGCCTTGCAGACGCAGAACCAGCAACTCCAGCAACAGGTGGCCTCCCAGCAAGGGCAGATCAGCCGATTGCAGCGTGCTGTTAAGTACACCGTCAACAGCGACCTCCTGTTCGCTCCTGGAAGCTGGCAGATGAGCGAGCAGGGGAAGCAGATCATCGCTAAAATGGCTTCGCAGCTAGCAACCACACAGCAGAACGAACTAGTGGTGAATGGCTACACTGACAACGCACCGATCGGCCCGGCACTGCAGCGGGAAGGGGTTACCTCGAATCAGGTGCTGTCGCAAAAGCGCGCCGAGGCGGTGATGCAGTTCTTAATTTCTCAAGGCGTCAAGCCTGAACTGATCGCGGCTCGTGGCTACGGCGATGCCGATTCCATCGCACCAAACAACACCGCCGCGGGGAGAGCGCAAAATCGGCGTGTGGAGATTACCCTGGCAGGCGCCACAACATAGAGCCTGTCTTGGTATGGTGGGAGCCGGCCTGACATTGTTCATCCCTCTGGTGTTCAGTTTTGCTCAGCTTGGGGAATGTGTCAGTTAACCGGCTCCCATCGCCACGCTGCTTCAGATCATGAACGCGCACGCCAGAGCTACTGAGCTTTCCTGACAAGTTGTTTGTGGGCTTGCCAGCCTTATGAAACAATTCCGTATGCGCGAGCGGTACAGCCGCCCGTGGAGCCGCCCGCGATGACTGGTGTTCAAGCCAAGGTTGGCGCCGGTCGCCTGATGATTATCTGATCCCCGTGCTGCTCATCAGGTTGGTTCGGCGCTCTCGCCGGGAGGTCGCGCTGGGGCTCGATGTCAGCCGGCAGGCAAATGTGGTGCAATGAAACGTAACTTTCCGCAGTCCTCGTGCATAATGAGCGGTCTCCGTGCGCATTTTTCCAGGCCAGCGCTTAAGTCCCTATTATAGCCACCCTCGCCCCACGATTGCGGCGGCTGCAACGGATCACCATGCGCGACGCCCAGTGTCGGCGCAATGGCGAATACAAGCACCGGCCGCCCAAGCCGCGTTCGGCCAGGTACGCGACTTCGGCGCGATGAACGGCCAGCTCAGCTGATCCCGAGCGACTGCAGCTCGCTCACCGAGCGCTGTCCATTGCAGGAATGCAATCGCCGCGGCATCCGGAAGATGCGCAATGGCGTGATCATGATGGAAGGTGAAACAAACTGCCGACCTGCGTCGACACTGGCCAGCGGTCGACGATCCATCCCACCACGCGCTCAACCTGGCGCTTTGGCAGATTGCGGAAGTTGCACCACATCGAGTTGTGACCGTGCCCTCCAGCGCCCATGTGGGTCCGGATTTCGCCGGTGATCGACCGTTGGGCTTCAGATCGGCATCGCCATCGCTGTAGACTTCGGTCACTTCTCCCTGGAGAATGTGACGTACCTTCTCTGCCCTCACGATGGCAGCAACTTATCAAGAGAAATCAAGGCACGAAAAGCCTGCTCGCCGATAACCGAAGATGGTAACGCTGCGCGCAATCTCACGGGCGGTTCTTTCATTCAAATGCAAAAATACGGTTCCAGTCGTTCTTCATGCTGATGACCGTCCATGAGCGCGCCTTCGCCTCGTACATGAGCGATTGAGAGAAAGTGCCGACCTTGGTATCAGGTAGCCCGCCAGCTGGCCCATAGGCGTATTCCCTTGCCGCGTCGTGATGGACCAGCATCTTCAACCGTGCACCGTCGCCTGCGCCGGTCCATTCCAGCATCTCGCGGTCGCCGTTGGAGTTGCCAACCGAGGCGTAGGGACGCTTGCCGATGAACATGTTGATTCCGATCGGCTTGCCCTTATTGTCGCTGTCGAAAAACAACTTCGGCATCCGCATAAGCTCCGGTTTGTCCCCCTTCAGGTCGTATTGCACGGCGAGGCTTGAGCCAATAATCTGTTCTCGCGGCACGCCATATACGCTCTGTGCATAACCCCGCACGAAGTCCTGTCCACCTCCTGTCACAATATAGGTGCGGAACCCGCCCGCGCGCAGGTATTTCATGGCTTCGAGCATCGGTTGATAGACCAGATCAGTGTAGAGCCGATTGAAGCGTGGATGCTTCGCCGTCTTAATCCACCGTTGCACGATGCTTGTATAATCTCCCTCAGTCATACCGGCGAGAGTGACGCCCACGATTTGCAGCCACTCGCTCTCGGTGAATTTGCCGATAGCCGCCGGGTCGTTGGACAGCACAGATTTAAAGGGTTCCTGATTCTGCCATTCCGGGTGTTGCGGTGCCAAGGTGCGCACGCGGTCGAGCGCGAACATAGCCTGCCCGTAGTTCGGATGCTCCACCCATAGCGTGCCGTCTTGGTCGAACGTAGCGATGCGGTCCTCTGGCCTGACGAAATCCTTGCCCGATTGGTCGGTCGTGGTGCGAACGAAGTCCAGAATTGCCTGTCTCGCTGGCCCGTCGTTCCACGAAGGCAGATCATCCCCCGGCGTTTGGGTCTGAGCCTCCGTGTGCGGCGCTACTGAGGTCACAACGACCGTCGTCGCGAGGCCAACCAGTATCGCCCGGCGGCTGATCTCGTCAGCTTGCGCTGGTTCGGGGTTTCTCATTTTGTGTCCTCCCATCAAGTGCTCGCTGCGTCCCGTAGCGCATTGGGGGGAGAGGAGCTATGCAAAACCGGCAAGGGCCGCTTAGCTCAACTGGTTTCGTCGACCTGAATGAAGTTCGCATCACGTCCTGAAGGTATTGCTGAAGGACGGCCAGCAAGTCGCGATTACCGCCAGACGTGCTACGAGGACCTGGTGTATCGCAGGATCCGCAGTGCGCAAACGGCTGTCCTCTTCGGCGTGCCAGTGCTCCCTTGCTGAGCACAGATCTCGCGCCGGCCTGTCCTGCGTGAGGGCACGCAGGTAGTTTACAGCATATTCAGCTACGATCACGGTCGGGCGCCAAGGAGGACGGAATGGGCAAGAGGATCGACATCGCCACACTGAAGCCCGTGGTAGGCACGCTGTATCCGCCGCCCTTCGACGAACCCTGTCGGGCACGCGAGCGCATTCGCCTCGGCGATACCGCGGACCTGACGCAGTATGGCGTAAACTTGCTGCGCCTGCCGCCAGGCGCATGGTCCAGTCAGCGCCACTGGCATGCGAAGGAGGACGAGTTTGTCTACGTGCTCTCAGGCGAGGTCGTGTTGGTGAGCGACTCTGGCAATGAGGTGCTGCGCGCGGGTGACTGCGCCGGCTTCAAGGCCGGCGATCCCAACGGGCACTGCCTTCAGAACCGCGGCACGGTGGATGCAACGGTGCTGGAAATCGGCTCGCGCATACCCGGCGAATACGCGACGTACTCGGACATCGACTTGAAAACCGAGCCCGGCAGCGGCTACGTCCACAAAGACGGCACACCGTATCCCAAGGTCACACGGCGCGGACCCGGATAGTGCTTCTCGGACGATGCGCGTCGAATGCTCCAACGACGGGCCAGAAATGCCGGACAGAACTTGGCCAAGTGAGGGTGGCCCGGGCCTAAACCAGGACGGGTTCGTCAATCGGGAGGCTGTGCGGCTCCAGCAATTCGGGCCCGTCGTTCTTGACGTTGTTCACCATCCGGGCAACCGGCCAGATGCGCAACCGATCCATGGGCAGGGGACGGAGCAGCGCGCTCACGTCACCGTCCTCCTCTCCGAGCCACACCTTCCAGTCCGCCTTCTCGATGATGACCGGCATCCGTTCCTGAATCAGCGACAGCGGTGGGTTGGCGTCCGTGGTCAGCGTGGCGAAGGTGCGAAGGGTCTCTCCATTCGATCGCCATTCCTCCCACATGCCACCAAGCGCGACCGGCTCACCGTCGCGGCGGGCGATGGCGAATGGCGTCTTGCCCGACGGGTCGTGCCGCCACTCGTAGTAGGCTGCAGCCGGCACCAAGCAGCGGTGCCGGGTGAAGGCTTCCTTGAACAGAGGCGAACGCGCCACCGTCTCGCTGCGCGCATTGATCGGTTTGCGGGTCTTCGCCGGGTCCTTCGTGAAGAACGGCACCAAACCCCATTTTGCCACCTCAAGGCGACGCTCGCCGGTTTCCTCGTCGAACCGCACAATCGGTGCATCTTTGGTCGGCGCCATATTCCAGGTCGGCTCCAAGTTCGGCAGTGCCCCGGTCGTGCCGAAGGCTCGCGCGAGCGCTTCTGCCGGCAGAAAGCTGGCGTATCGTCCACACATGCATCCTAGGTGGTGACCACGGTGACAGCTTGCCAAGGGACCATCGCCCCTTGCCCGATTCGGCGTAGCGGTGTCAGCAAAGAACAGCATTGAACGAGACGCGGTCTGATCGGCTGGACTTCATGATCACCTCGGCAGCAAGCGCCCTAGATGGCTGATCGACGCACGCCGACTTCCCCATTTCGCAACGCATCGCCCGGCGGCGGAGCTATGTCCGACGCTCAAGTGGTTCGCAGACAGCAAGGATGCGCTGATCGCGATCGGGGGCTGACCCTCATTTACCGAATTGAAACCACCACCTGAATTCGATGCCGACTTGGCGGTTTCACTGTTTCCCACGTTCCGGCCGGCTCAGTTGTTTGGGGTAGAAAATGGTTGGACAGGTGTGCCGATATGGCAACCAACGTCGTCTTCTTCTGGGGAAGAGCGCCTACTCGTGGATAGATGAAGACGGAGTTGAAACTCCAAGGTCATCGCATTTTGTTCCCACGCTGGCTCTGACTTGGCGTGCAATTGTTGTTTTCTTAGCTGCAGCGCTTGTTCCGGTGTGGGCCACACCAATCAACATTTATGTCTCCCGTTGTTGCGAGGTCGACGAGATCGATCGCGTGAGCCCTGGTGGATCAGTGACCACCTTCGCGACTTCCGGCCTGAACGAGGCTTTAGGTCTCGCGTTCGACGCTACAGGGGGTTTTTTCGTGGCCAATTATGGCAACAGCACGGTCGAGAAATTTACTCGCAACGGGGTGGGCTCGGTCTTCGCGAGCACGGGGGTGAACGGCCCTACCGGGCTTGCCTTCGATGCCCAAGGCAACCTCTTTGTCGCCAACGGCGGAAACAACACGATCGAGAAGTTTGCTCTCAACGGGGTGGGCACAATCTTCGCCAGCACGGGATTGAATGATCCCGGCGGGCTTGCCTTCGATGCCCAAGGCAACCTCTTTGTCGCTAACGGCGGAAACAACACGATCGAGAAGTTCACACCCTCCGGTATCGCGTCCGTCTTCGCTAGCTCGGTGTTCTCCGACCCCTTGGTCAATGACCCGTTGGCGCTAGCATTCGATGCGAGTGGCAATCTGTTTGTCGGAGATTTCATCAGCACGATCGTCGGACTCACGCCTTCCGGCGAGAAGTTTCCGTTCGCGACAGTGCCTGCCGAGGTGGAGGGGTTGGCGTTCGATAACGCGGGCAATTTGCTGGTCGCCGACGGCGGGGGCGGCAGCGTGTTGGCTTTCGCGCCAAACGGCGATCAGCAGACCATCGCCTCTGACCTGCCAATAGCTACGGGCCTCGCGGTCGAGCCAGCGGCGTCGTCCGTGCCGGAACCGTCCATGGACCTGGTATTCACGATAGCCATCGCGAGCCTATGTCTGACGCGGCAGCGGATCATCGGGAACATTCTATCGGGTCGGATCAGAAGATCGACGCCGCCGGTCACGCCAGATTTAGCGAGTGCCGACGATGAACAGCCGAGGGAAGGGGAGCAGCACGGTGCCATCTAGGAGGCGGTGTAGGCTTTGCTGGCGGTCGTGCTTCCAACTGCACCCAACCAGCGCCCGCCTTGCCCCCAAAACGGACACGCAGCCATTGTCTTAATCTAATCACATCGGACGGGTGGGAGCGGGGCTTATAAGTGCTCCATCAGCTTGGGCAGGAGATGCTCTGGCTGCGGATAAGCCGCGCAGATCGAAGCAGGAAGTCAGATTGCTGCATGGCTGAGCGGTGCGAAGCGTCCCTTCGACTTCGACCTCGCACAGCCTGTTTCAGGCGTAACAAGGCAATTTATTGCGCCGATCGCCAAGGCGTGACCCCCAGCACGTCCTTCGACATCATCACGTGGTCGGTCCTGCGGCTGCCGCAGCTTGTGCAGCGGAACCGGAGATTGCGCACCGGCACATCGCCGCGGCCGCCTTCGATGATGGCCTGTAGGTCCGCAGGCGCCTGGTGGTGGCACGCTTTGCACCAGACCAGCACCCAGACGTAGTCGGCCTGCAGCGTCGTGCGGGCAGTCGGGAGGTTAGTCACCCAGGCGCGGCAAGTCAGGTCAGGATCAAGAGCGGTTGCGGCCGAACGTTCACCAGCACGATGCGTCGGATGTGCGGATGGATTCCAGGAGTGCCGGTGATCTGTTCTTGGACCGGTCGCTGAGCGTGATCGTGCCCGAGGTCCTCGGGCCACCCGGGCGTGTAGGTGTTCGGCCTGATTGACCCAGTCCACCTCTCTGGTACAGGTTGGGGCGAGCGGGACGGCGTTTCCCGAGCTACGCATTGAGCCAATGATACTGGGGAAGTCGGCAAGGGTCATTCTCCAGCAGTGAGATCGCAGTTGTTTACTTGCGTTGCGGATGGCGTGGCCGACGCGGGCGCGGTGGGCTGCCTTTGCTGCCAACCGACGGTTCGATCCGCGGATCGACGGATCACGCGGGAGCTTTCTCGCCGCGGTATGCTCGCAGGCGCGGCCGGCGCGCTGGCCGGCCTCGGTTTCGCGCCCAGGGCGAGCGCGCAGGCGACGCGGGCCGCACCGCCGACCGTCATCACTAACTTCCAGCTGTTCGACGGCAAATCCCTCGGTTTGCGCGGCGGCCAGAGCCTGCGGATCGAGGACGGACGGATCAAGCAGGTCGCGGGGTCCGGCCAGGGCCGCGCCTGAGGGCGCGCGGTTGATCGATTGTGGCGGGCGCGTGCTGATGCCTGGCCTGATCGACGCGCACTGGCACGTGATGTTCGCCAGCCTGAACCCGGCGCAGCTGCTGACGGCCGACATCGGCTTCGTCTTCCTTTCCGCCAGCGCCCAGGCCGAGCGGACTCTGATGCGGGGCTTCACGACTGTACGGGATCTGGGCGGACCCTCCTTCCCACTGAAGAAGGCGATTGATTCCGGGCTGGCTGTCGGTCCTCGCATCTATCCGTGTGGGTCGGTGATCACCACAACCGGCGGCCACGGCGACATGCGCATGAATTCGGATGTTCCAAGAAGCCCCGGCGGCCCTCAGAGCCAACTCGAAAGCACCGGCGCCGCTGCCATCGCCGACAGCGTCGACGAGGTGCGCCTGCGTGTGCGCGAGCAGCTGTTCCTCGGAGCCTCGCAGATAAAGATGATTGGCGGCGGCGGGGTCGCCTCGCCGCGTACGACCCTGGACATGGTGACATTCACCGTCCCGGAGCTGCACGCCGGCGTCGAAGCGGCCGCCGATCGCAACGCCTATGTCGCGGTGCACGCCTATCCGCCGGCCGCCATCCAAAGGGCGATCGACGCCGGAGTCCAGTGCATCGAGCACGGTCACCTGATGGACGAGGCGACCGCGAAGCTGATGGCTGACAAGGGCGTGTGGCTCAGCACCCAGCCGTTCATCGACGAGACCGACAACGCGCCGATGACCGGCCAAAGCCGCATCAACTTGCTGCAGGTGCTGGCCGGGACTCCCACCATGTACGGATACGCCAAGAAGCACGGGATCAAGACGGCGTGGGGAAGCGACCTGCTCTTCTCATCTGTAGTCGCCGAGCGGCAAGGGGTGCTGCTGACCCATATGTCGCGCTGGTACAGCAACGCCGAGGCTCTCAGGATGGCGACGGCCGGCAACGCCGAGCTGCTGGCGCTGTCGGGTCCGCGCAATCCTTACCCGGGAAAGCTCGGGGTCATCGAGGCCGGTGCCTACGCAGACCTGCTCGTGGTGGCTGGCGATCCGCTCCAGGACCTCAATCTGCTCGCCGAACCGGACAAGAACCTCGTGGTCATCATGAAGGACGGCAAGATCCACAAGGACGCTCGCGCTGGCGCAGCGCCGACAATGGGAACTGTCATCGAATAAAAACAATGCACCGTAGTCTGTTAGCGCTTCAAGTGCGTTGCTAGCCGCCGCGGAGGGACGCTGATCCGCCGCCAGTAGAGCGTCATCTTCGGTCTCGGGAAAGAACCCCATGAGGCTCCACGGGACGCAGAAGATCATCTCGACTGAGTTCAGGGCCACGAAGAGCCGCGCCGCCGCATCTGCTTTCGAAAACGCCCGCCTGAAACTCGTCTGGGCTGAAATCGGCACCTCGCGACACCGCGACAATCACCCTTAGTAGGACATGATCGGTGTTTCGGGACTTGGTCAAAGGTCCGCTTCACGGCAGCCGGCCGAGGGCAGCTTTCCCGAAGCAGTCGCCGGCCTGGACGGATGGCGCTGGCAGAACGCGATCCTGGTGTTCGGATGCCTGAACCTGATCCAGTTTCTCGTCGGCAGTTACCTTGAGCCTCGCATTGCAGGCAGCATTCTTTCCATGTCACCGTTCATGGTGCTGTTCGCCGTCTTCTTCTGGACCTTTCTGTGGGTGGCCGGCGCGTTCATCGGCGTCCCGATCGTGATCGCTGTCCTGACCATCTGCGAGCAGCACGCGTCGAGCCGCTGGGTGGCGGAGCTCTTCGGAGCGCCCGACGCCGTGCTGGACTAATGTTCAGCTGGTTACCCAGAGGAGACGACCGATGACGCCGATTCTCGATCCACGCAACGGCGACATCGAGGACGACGCCGCCAGCACAAAGCGGCGGTCGTTGATGTCGTTGGCCGGCACCCTGCTCGCGGAGATCAGCCTTCCGAAGCTCGTAGTCGCCTGGATGCTGCTGATCGGTTTTCCCAGCCTGCTGCTCGGCGCGGCGCCGCTCCTGATCTCGATATGGATCACATCGGTCTGGGCCAAGGCTTCAGACATCTTCGCTGAGATTTGGCCGGCGTTGCTGCTGCCGCCTCTGGTGGCGCTGGGCTGGTTCGCAGGCCGGCCGCTCTTGCGGCTCGCCGAAAACAGCTTTTGGTCGTTGAACGCTCTGGCCGTTCAACCTGTCTATATCGTGTTTCGGGAAGGACTTCGACATCTCGCTGAACGGCTGTTTGCATCGCGGTTAAGCGAGGCAGGGCGCGCCTCCGTTCGTGCAGGTACGGCAGCCGTTTCGGGTTTTGCGATCTGCGGGCTGGGGCTAGGCCTCGTCGTACTGGTATGGCCTGCTTCGCGTTGGATCGGGAACCTTTTGGACCTTGCATCGCCGCTTCAGTTGGTGCCGGTCGTATTGGCTAACAGTATTGTGCTCATCTCGGGTTATTTCGCCGCGGCTGCACTGATCTGGGGAATTGCCGATGCCACGATGGCCCAGCCACGGGACCTGCGCGCTCACTGCACGCGGGCGACCGTCGGTCGGAAATGGCGTGTCGCGCATTTGTCCGATATCCACACAGTCGGCGAGCGCTACGGGTTTCGCATTGAGAGCGGCAGGTCTGGGCCTCGCGGCAACGAGCGACTCCGGGAGACTCTGGCTCGGCTGGACGAGATCCATGCGGAGCAGCCGCTGGACATGATCCTGATCACGGGCGACCTGACAGACGCCGGTCGTTCCGCGGAATGGGCTGAATTATTTGCCGTACCGGACTTGTACCCGCAGTTAGCAGATCTCGTGGTCGCGCTACCAGGCAACCACGACGTCAACGTCGTGGATCGGGCGAGCCCTGCCCGGATGAACCTGCCAACCAGTCCTTCGAAGCGGCTGCGTCAGGTCCGGGCAATTTCCGCTCTCGGCATGCTGCAAGGCAAGCGGATCCATGTCATGGAGAGCAAGGCTGGGCGGCTTGGCGGCACCCTCGCCGACGCGCTGAAACCGCATGCCGCCGGCATCGCTGCCTTTGCAGACAACGGTTCGGTGCGTCTGTCGAGATCGTTGGCTGGTCTGTGGGCGGCGATCTTCCCCATGGTCTTGCCGCCAGACGCGGACGATGGGCTGGGGGTCATCGTGCTGAACTCCAACGCCGAGACACATTTCTCGTTCACCAATGCGCTCGGCCTTGTATCGGCCGAACAGGCCCGCGCCTTTAGAATAGTCACCGAACAATATACACGCGCCTGTTGGATCGTGGCTCTGCACCATCACGTCGTGGAATATCCCCGACCGACAAAGGATCTGTCCGAGCGCATCGGGACAGCCCTCATCAACGGCAGTTGGTTCATCCGTCGGCTGCAGCATCTCGCAGACCACGCTGTGATAATGCATGGTCATCGGCATGTCGATTGGATCGGGGAGTGCGGGGGGCTCCTGATCCTACCGCGCCTTCCCCAGTGATGGGGGCAACCGATAGCTCGGAAACATACTTCTACGTCCATACCTTCAGTATTGGAACGACAGGACGGCTCCAGCTGTTGGAGCCTGAGCGGATCACGGTGTGCGGACGGCAGGTCGCCGAGGGGCATAAGGCGACCGCTGCCGATTGCGGACGGCCGATGGCACCTCCGACCAGGGGGTAGCCGAAGCACTCCACGGGCTGACACCGGACCTCGCGCCCATGCCGTCGATGGCCGTCAGTAGGCATTGACGGACAGGCCCGGGCGTAAACGGCCAGGGGCATGTCGGTCATCGGCTGAGCCGCATTCTCGGTGTGTGAGTCCATGGTGGCGTGCATGACATAAACGCCAAGCATCAGTGCGTCCGCCCGATTGTGGTCTCGTTTTTTGGGGAGACGAAGCTCTCTTACCCACCGACGATCAATGGGCGCTGAGCGAGCAGGCTGCTTCTGGCCGAAACCTGAACACCCGCTCTGGAGTGCGCAGCGGCAACAAGCAGACGTTCGTTCATAGGGATTGGCAACGGCGCAGGTAAGTCGATCGGTACGGCTCAGCCCGAACCCACCAACAAAGAGATCACTGAAGCAAAAGCAAGCAGAAGTGTGCCGCCATTCGTGCTGAGCGATCGGAATCGCTGGCAACGCCCGCCGGCGACAGCAGAGCAACACCTTATCTGCGCTTACCGCCCTTGGCGGCCAACGCGGCCGCCCTCAACATACGGTTGGGAGAGGCACGGAGACCTGCCGAATGAGCGACGACGATCCATTCTATCGCCAGCCCCGCACCATCAGGGAATAACCCTCCTCGATTGCCCCTCGCATCTGGAACCGCACGACGTAAAGCAAATAACCGGATGGGCGAACTTCATCGCGGCTTTAGAAGTAACGACCAAACCTCCACGCTTGAGTGGATTGTGGGACAGCGATTGATGACGATCCGGTCTGGAGCGCTATACCCCTTCCAACTATCGTCGAGCCATTACCATCCAACCCGGCGCCTATGTCTGCGAAAGGGCAGCCCAAAGTGCGGGATACCGTCTGGCCAAGTGAGGGTGGGATCTCGGGCCTAAACCAGGACGGGTTCGTCAATCAGGAGGCTGTGCGGCTCCAGCAATTCGGGCCCGTCCGCGCACGTGCGAACAAGCACGACTGCTCCCAACACTGCCGCATTGTCGACCATCTACCGGCCTGTGTTCCAGCCGCCGCAGCACACGACCATAGCGGCTGAACACTAGGCTGCCAGGGCATCATCTGCGGTGCGTCCTTCGCCATCACCACGTAATCTGTGTCTGGCGACTACCGCCGCGCTTGGTTGCAGCGCATCAGCGAAACCTAACAGAATCAGGTGGTGGGCATGGGTCGAAGGGACGCGCCCGATCCGAAATGGGAGATTCATGGTGATGTTCACCCGCTCGCGCGGATGCGAGATCGGGAATGCCTTTGACTTCAAATCACATATGACGAAGCCTCTCCCTAGGGACAATTGAGAACAAGGGGGAAGCATGCTGAAGCGAGGGTTGCTGCCGACTGTAGCGCTGCTCTATGGGGCCATGCTGTGGCTCACCATCGCCGTGGCTCAGGAGCCAACCGAGCAGGAGGTCAAGGAGGCGAACGACGCCTACTACGCTGCGCTCTCAGCCCGAAGCAGCAGCAAGATTGAAGACATCTGGGCACACAACGGAAGAGTAACGAACATCTTCGCTGTCAATCCTGCGCCGACCGTTGGGTGGGATGGAGTCAAGGCCGCCTATGACAACTTGTTCGAACGCTTCCCGAAGCTGTTGGTCAGCATGCCGGAGCCAATGATCCGTGTAGAAGGGCCGGCCGCGCTCGTCGTCGGGGTCGAGACGCAAGAGGCACAGCTGGCAAATGGCAGCGCCGTCAAAGCGAAGCTGCCCGCGACCAATGTCTTTCACAAGGAAGGGGGCAAATGGCTGATGGTTCACCACCAGACATCGCGCCCGCCATCCTGACCCCTTGAATGCTGCAAAAGCTGCTGTCCCAGGCTCGCACCATCCTACGGCATTCGACCAAGCTCCGCTGGGCCGCGACGTAGGCACGACCGGCACGACACGAACAGGCAGAGAAAGTCCTGCCGCAACATGCTCCTCGCGGTCGGGAGCGGACGGAACCTTGTACTGCCGATCTGAGTGCGTCAGGCCCGGACGCAAGCGCCATAGGGGCTGTGGCCGACCTCTCAGAAGGCCGGCGGAGGGTTGTACTCCATCGGCTGTTGAGTCCCCCCTTGCCGACAGCCTCGACGGCTGCCGGATTTGGCTGGAAGATCGCAGAGCTAACTATTGCGAATAATGGGGCGCCCATCGCGATCAGCAGCGGAAGCATCGCTATTGTCCTTGAGGTGTTCGTTCCGGTCGTGGCACGACAGGGGTCGCTGTGCAGTGAACTGCTTCACCGAAGAACTTCAGCGCCTGCAGGCGCGGCGTCCCAGAAAGCCCTAGGGCCCGACATCCTCGCGTGCACTTCGAGGACATCGGGTCCGATCAGGAAGGCAGCGGCAACTGGACCGGACCTGCCTGGCCAGCAATATAGGTGCTGGTCAGCGTCCCTGCCCCTTATCCCTCCAGGTGAATGCCACCCGCCGGAATAGTGGATCGACGGTACGCTCCAACTCCCGGATCACTGGCCCGACCACGACCTGGCGTCCCCGGCGAGCTACGATTCGCCGCGTTCCCAGTAGGCGATCTCGGGTGGGTTCTGGCCGAGGATCACCCAGTAGAAGCCTTCCTCGCGCGCCTCATCGCTCATGTGCCACCTCTCGATTGCCAGTCTGGGCAAACTGGGCGATGGTCTGCCTGGCCGCTCAGAGCGTCATCGCCGCCCCGTCCTCACCTTTGGGCTGCGGAGTGCCACCAGAGCACGCGAGAGCCAGAATTTCAGCCATGCCATCGCGTGCACGATACCGGGGCATCAAGGGCCAGCGTGAGCGGGAACTGCGATGACGCCGCGCGTGGGGCAAGGGGGTGACCCGCGGCGCGGCTGCCGACCCTGCAGGGTGCCGAGGAAGTGTTATTGCTCCGCCAAGGCGGTCTGGTACGGGTGAGGGGCACGGCTTGGCATCCCGCTCCTGGCGCTCGCGCGGCTGCTGCCCCGCTTGGCGGGCAGTCCTTGCGGCAACCGCGAACACCCTGGCCGCGCTCGGCACGCGCGTCAGCCGCCTGGTGCGACGCGCAGGCGCCTCTGCCGGTGCAGCGCCGACGGTTCGGCACCAGGCGCCTGGAGGGCGGGGCACCGCTGCCGCCGCTGCTCGCCGGCGCCCTGGGGCCGCACAGGCGTGGATGGAAGCCGGCCTCACCGACCCGCCTGACCCGGCCCACGCCCTGCTTACCCGCTTCGGCCGGCTGGTCCGCCAGCCGCTGGTGCGCCACATCTTCGTGCCGCCCTGGAGCGCCTACCCGGCGGTCGGTTTCGGCGACCGCGACGCCCTGCCCATGCTCCGCTCGGACGCGGCCGACCGGATCGCCGGCTGGGGCGCCAGCGTGACCTGGCCGGCTGCCGGTCTGGCCCTGATCGCCGAGAGCGCGCGGAGCGGGCCTGCGCGAACTCGACCAACTGGAGGCGGCCGAGGCGCGGGTCATGGACGCCCTGGCCGGCACCGACCGCCGCTCGCGGCTGCCCGACACGCTCGATGCGCTGCTGCGCACGCCAGTGCTGACGCCCAAGACACTGGCTACCCGGCTCCAAGGTCCGCCGCAGACCGCGACCGCGTTGCTGCGCGACCTGCAGGGCCGGGGGGTGGTGAAGGAGGTGACGGGCCGGGGAAGGTTTCGGGCGTTCGCGGTGTGAGCAAGCGCAGGCTGCCCTGCCTAGAACCCGAGTATCCATCCAGGCGTGCAGCTCTCCTGGCGAGTAAGTTGTGTCATCGCGATCATGCCGCCTCCACGACGCGCTCGCCATTTCCACTGGCGTAATCGGTCCTTCGAAATCGAGCGATTCGGGGTTGAAGCTCATCGTGGTCTTGTTCTCGATGGTCAGGATGATCTCCAACAACGCCAACGAATTGGTCAGGCCGACATCGAATAAGTCCGTGCTGCTGTCAACTCGAACGTTGGGTACTTCGCCGACAAAATATTGATCAGCAATTCCAGAACATCAGCCCTCGCTTGCATTGCTGTCCCCCGCCAGGCAGCGGCCAAATGGGGCCTCATCGCATGGCGGGTCAAGTCACGCGTATTCATCATCTTGGCGCCCGATTATTTTGCCTACGCAGCTAACTCGAAGCTGGTAGCCGACGGCAGGACGTTCCAATGCAGCCGTCGCCCCGACTTCTACAGCCAAATGGGACGTGCCCGTGACCGCCGTGCTTGCTCCGCCTGATCGGGTGGTGCTGCGGTCGAGTCCAGATGATGTCAGGCACGCTGTGGTCGCACCGATAATCACGGTCTTTGGCGGAACCGGTTTCCTCGGCCAACGCATTGTTCGTCACCTGCATGAACATGGCTGCGCCGTGCGGATCGCGTCGAGGCACCCGGCTCGGAGCCGTGCGCTGTTCGGTGCCGACGATCCGCGACTTCAGCCAATCGAAGGCGATATTCGATCCAGCCGATCAGTGGCCGATGCGGTCGGTGGCGCGAATGGCGTGGTAAACTCAGTCAGCCTCTATACCGAACACGGCAAAGAGACGTTTCATTCAGTGCATGTCGAGGGCGCCCAGTGCGTGGCTGTGGAAGCACGCCGGCTCGGAGTCGAGCAGCTCGTGCACATCTCTGGGATCGGTGCCGACGCTCAATCGCGATCACCGTATATTCGCAGCCGCGGTCAGGGCGAACTGGCCGTCCGAACGACATATCCCGGTGCAATCTTGGTCCGCCCCGCGGTCATGTTTGCGCCGGATGACGCCTTCCTCAGCGTCATCCTCAAGCTGCTCCAGCGGCTGCCCGCTTATCCGATCTTCGGCACCGGCAGGACAAAATTGCAGCCGATCCATGTGGACGACGTAGCTGAGGCAATTGCCCGAATTGTGCAAAGAACCGAGCGGGATCCGATAGCCCTAGAATGCGGCGGCCCTCGCGTCTACACATACAAAGACCTCGTCCAAAGTATCGCTCGCGAGGCTGGCCTCAAACCCAGGCTGATTCCAGTCCCGCTTGCCGTTTGGTATGCGATGGCCCGCGCAGCGGAATTCCTGCCGAGCCCACCTATCACGCGAAACCAGGTCGAGCTCATGCGGGTTGACACGGTGGCATCTGCAGAACTGCCTGGCTTGCGAGACCTGGGAATAGCGCCGCAGCAACTTGAGGAGACCATCCGGTTCATCTTGCAAAGAAGAACCGGGTGAACTGAGCGGCTACTCATTCATGTCTTGGTGGACCTCAATGAGGTTATAGGGGGCGGCTATGGCGTTCAAGCTGACCAAAGCGGAAACCGTGACGCGCGACAGGCTCGCAGCCAATCTGCGGGCTGAGCACGAACAAGTCGAACAGACAATCGGCGCGTACAACGATGCGCTGCAAGCTGCGCGTAATTTCTCGGAGCAACGCGCCGCGGCATGGCGCGAGCAACATGACGGACGCTCCGAACGCTGGCAGAGGAGCGATGCCGGATCGGTTGTCGATGCGTTCATCGATGAATGGGAAGGCTATCAGCCCGACGACGCCGCAGTGCCGGAGCCCGATGCGGTCGACCAATTCGAGGCGCTGCCCAACGCGACGGGCCGGTGATCGATGCCGTTTGACCGCGTCGGGTGTGACCCCATGTACGTCTGATGATCGTGCTCGCCGTTGCGCGGTGTGGGGTTGGCGCGGCCCGCTGACCTGCTCATCGCCTCGGCCGCCCGTGGGCATGGCCGAAGCAATCGGAGCTCGGTCCTCGATTATTGGATCAGCCCGCGTGCTCGAGCCGCCGAGAGGGCCTGCTGTTGCGCCGCCAGCGTTTGGGCTCTCTGCTCGTACATTCGTTGCGCAGCTTGCTCCCGCCCTTGCAAAGCTTGGGTCTGCGCGGCCTGAGCTGCCGCCTTCTGCTGCTGGAGCTGTTGCCAAACCTGGGCTGGCGTCTGTGCGTCGTTCTCGCCTCGCCGGAGCTCGTGCTCCTGCCATGCCCGATCGCGATCCCCGTCGTGGCGGTGATACCAGTAGGGGTCCCGATCTTCGCCACTGGCCCAATAGCCGGCCCCACCCATGAACAAATCGGATCCCCCGTAGTCGGGGCCGGGGTAACCCGGCGCATAGCCGTATGCTGGAGTGGCATATTCCGGGCCGTCGTAGGAACCGTATCTCGGCGCATAGCTCGTCGGCTGCTCGGCGCAGGCGAAAAGCAGTGTCGCCAAACCCAGAAGCAGAGCCGATTGGATATGCATCGTCTTCTCGCAGGTAGCTGCTTTTGCCTAGCTCGTCGGGGCGGACACCGGATATATGCAGTAATCCTGGCGGAACAGGGCCGTCTGCTGCGGGCGGAACCTCAGTCACTTGCGCTGGAGTGGCGAGAAAGCGGGGACATAGGAGAGGAGGATGAGCAGCAGCGGAGCCCGGGCGATACTCGGATTTGTAGCAGCCGCGATCGCGGTCCTGACGTTTCATCAGGCCATGTGGGCTCTGCTGCACGTCCTCAATCTTCCGGGGATGGGTATGCCGCCACCATATCCTATAGCGCCGGTACCGCCATGGGGCGTGCCGCGTATCTTGGATCTAGCGTTCTGGGGCGGGCTCTACGGCGTCCTGTTCGGGTTGGCCCTGCCGTCGCTTCGTCCGCCGTATTGGCTGGACGGCCTGGTCCTCGGGATCATTGCTGCCCTAGTGGGGTTCTTCGTGGTCGCCCCGCTGAAAGGAGCGCCGGTTGGCGGTGGATGGATGGTCAACAACTGGGTTCGTTCGCTGCTGATCAACGGTTTCTGGGGGATTGGTGTCGGCCTTATCCTCCCGTTGATCCTGTCGGCCCGCAGGAGACACGCCTGACCCGCATGGCCGCAGGGCGCCGGGGAGATCGTAAGAACTGCCACGGCTCAAAGCGGCGGTTGCGCTGGCATCATCTGCTCGCCGCTTGAGGTCTGGCGCTAGATGGGTCGCCACTGCTCTAGGTCAGAGAGGGCTTTCGCGGCAGCGCTAATGGCTCAGGAAGCGTCCAAGTAGATAGCCAATACCCACTGCCACCAGGATGGCGGCCAGAGGGCGTTCCTGGACTTGGCCCGACACAGCTTCGACCTGCTCTCGACCGCGCCGCATGGCTGTATCGGCACGATCGGCAACGTCCGTAACGGCTGGTGTGACCCGCTCTTGCATCAAGGTCTCAACCTGTGCACGAAGCCGATTGATCTGTCGCTGCGTGTCTCCCATGCCCCTCATACTCCCATTCATCAGCGCCGGTTCGTCTTGAATCATGCCCCCCGGACCCGCAGTGAACGCCAACCGAGTGCTGCAGATCTCAGCCCGTTGGACGTTCCGACCGCTTGAGGCGGCGCCTCCTGCAAAAGGCACCGATTCTGAGCGATGGTTCAGTAGCCGCGATAGTAGTACGG
Source organism: uncultured Alphaproteobacteria bacterium (assembly GCA_963758595.1). Lineage (GTDB taxonomy): Bacteria > Pseudomonadota > Alphaproteobacteria > Acetobacterales > Acetobacteraceae > JAMXLO01. The sequence continues at coordinate 142,219 of CAVWWB010000007.1, read as the reverse complement.
CCGCGCATAGTGCGAGGCGTAACCATAGTGCCGCTCCCGCTCCCAGCGTCGATGCGCCCAATAGCGATGGCGCTGGCACTCCGGCCCGCAATACGAATGCCCGTAACCCCAGTCAGCCTCATGCGCCAAGGGATTGGCCGGCACGGTGACGGGCGCCGCCGAGGCACCTTGGGTCAGACACGTCAACCCGGTAACCGCTGCCAACGCGAGCAAACGTCTCATCGAAACCTCCCTTGCTGTGACACCCATTGAACGCAGGCATTGTGGTGGTGTTTGGGCTGCATTGCGGCCGATTGCCGCCATCACCTACGTCTCGTCACCCCGATAACAACCTGATGATACGGCAACCACTTTGCTGGGGTCGCGTTGCCTCGGGGCTATGTCGGGCAACGTGCATCACTGACTTTGCGACTGGAATATCGACCCGCGGCCAGAATGCTGCACGTGCGGTGTCTATTGGAAGGCACCCTGGTTCGATGCGTATGTCCGTGGCGTTGTCGGACAGGCCGCCCATTTGCCTAATGCAATCATCACTTATCAGTCCGCGAACCGCGTCACTGATGAGGTGGTGGAAAAGGGACGAGCGGCGTGACCCACTAGGGCCGGATAAGCTCGGCTTGTACTGATACTGGGAACTGCAATTTCGTTGCTGGCATTTGACGACAGCACCGAACCGAGCCACGCCGCTCGAAGTAGCCCGACGCTCCGAACTGCGGCACTCAAGCCTGACCTCTATCTCGGCATGCCCGCGACCGGCTGGCTCAGACTCACTAGGGTGACTAGCAGCCCGATGATCACGTTCGCAGTTCTTTGGTTGAACGGCTTACAATGAACCAAGGCCAACAAGAACGGCAAAAGCGAGGGCGCATCCGGGCTGCCCTCGCTCACCGTTGTCACCTGGTGGGCTGCCAACCGCCTGCTGTGTATTCGTCCCGCCGGGCGCGCCAATCCGTAGTTGGCCGGCGGTCTAAAATCGCCTCCACACGCGGAACATCGGCCTCATCAGCGCGGACCGACACAAGCGTGTTACCCCGGCGCACACCTTCCTCGTACACCTGGGCCTCATCGCGACTAACACCAGCATTGGTTAGAGCGCCGACCAGGCCACCGGCGACAGCGCCCGCGCCCGCGCCCGCCAACGTGGTTGCGAGCCAGCCAGCGGCGACGAGAGGCCCGATGCCCGGAATTGCCATAATCCCAAGGCCGGTGAGTATTCCGACAACGCCACCGACCGTAGCCCCAATGCCGGCTCCGGTGCCCGTGCCTGAGTGTGGTTCCGTGCGCGTGGTCTCGACTGCGGTATCGCGCCCGCGGGCATTCTCATTAGCCACTAGGCTGATTTCCCGAGTGGGGTTGAGATCAGCCGCCTCCAGTTCGTGCACGACTGCAGCCGCGTCAGCGTAATTGTCGTACATCCTTGATACGGTGCGCATGAGCTATCGGGCCTCCCCTACGTTCCCTTTGTAATCGAGCCAGACCTGCACCGCTTTGCCACCGTGCTGGGCGGTGCCCCGCCACACACCGTCATCATCCTTCTTGAGATCGGCGAGGTTCGCGTAGCCACGTTGTGCAATCCGGTCTTTCGCTTGACCCTCGGTAAAGCTGTTCGACCCCTTGGCCGGCGCGACGCTATCGTTCGCATTCGAGGTGGTGGCTACGGCCGGGTTGTGGCTCTGGTTCGCGGTGGTATTCGCTGGGGCCACAGTGGAATTGGGTGGATTTGTGGCTGGTTGGGCCACCGCGACCCCTGCCGTCAGGCAAGCTGCCGCCGCAAATGGGATAAGCTTCATTCTCTGCTCCAGGTGGTGGAGGATATCAAACGCAGATGCGCCGTTCGGTTTCCTTACAAAGGCGGGAGGTCGCGCCTGACCGCCTAAATCCAATTGGCATTTGGCGGGTGAATATCTCGCCTACCTGCTGTGCCGCCAGGAGGGCGTAGGGATCTGGCAGCGCTCGCGCACCGACCCGGGGACCGTGCTACTGCCGGTTGCGTTCGTTCAGCCCAAACTCCACGTGCCCCGCCATACGATCTGAGAGTAGTGTCTACGAACGCCAGCACGTGCGAACGCCATAGTTCCGCGCTTCGTCCGCCCCGGAGCCTCACCACCTGTGCAGGCGAACTGATGCCGCAGCTCTTCTGAGTGACGAGGTAGTTGGCCCAATTTCGAGCTACTCAGGCCAAGTGGGGTGACCGGGCCAGCTGCAGACCCCAACTGCTGCCCGAACGCCATCGCGCGCGTCCAGCATAGCCGGATTAGGATGTTGGGAGGTTGCAGCCTAGGGATCGGCGTTCGGTAGTACCCACGTCGCCATGTCGACCAGCACTTTGTGGCTTCTTGAGGCCACCTCTCTTTACCAAGGTGCTCAAAGTGATACACACCCTGTTGATAGCCCAGTCATCGATTGCTCGCTGTGGGAAGCGACCTTATCGAAAGGAATTGTAGTGCCTCGTAAACCAAGTTTATCTCGCCTTCTTCGAGACGCGCGACTTAGGCGTGGCCTGTCTGTTGCCGAAGTTGCTGAAGAGGTCGGGGTCAGCACGGCAAGCATATATTTCTGGGAAACGGATCGGGTTCGGCCGCGTGATCAGAATCTATCCGCTCTCTGCCGGGTGCTTCGACTACCCATCAAAGCGACCAAGGCGTTAGCTGCGTAGCAGCACCGCTGATTTAGACCCCAGAGAGCACAGCAGAGGCTGGTTTTCTCGGCCCTTCGTAGAAGCCTGGCTCCCGTTGCTCGACGTGGGGTCCGGGGCAGACAGGCACTGTGCCATGGGCAACGATATCACCCACGGGCGGACCATGCATCGGCCATTGCCAGCGACACGGCTCATTAAGCCCAATCGGATGTAATGGTAAACCATTCCACACGCACTGGATCAACCGGGCACTCCCAGATTGACTGATGGCCAACGCCGCTGAATTTTGCCAACTGACCGCAGCGGTTGTGACGCAAGTCGCACGATGTCTGCCTGCGGCATTACCTTGCCGCATTCGTGCATCATGACCGCAAGGTCGAAAGCGCGTTCCGCGAATGCGCCATCAGGATCAATGAGTTTGAAGCCAGTGGCGGAGTCAGGTGCTACGAGCGCCTTCCCCTGGTGGGCATCGCCATGTTCGAGCACAGACAGCGCAGGATTGAATGCCTGTCGCTGCGGCTCCGCATAGGATAGCGCCCGTTCGGTCGTTCGCTCTAAACATAGCCGTTCCAACGGGTCCCAATGTGACTGGATGGTGTGAGCCAGCTCACTGGCCTTGGCGGCGCCTGGCGGCAATGGAGGTCCTTCAATAGGTCTCATCCGTTCGCCTAGAGCTGCCGCAGGAGAAGAAGTTCATGGTCAGCATGCGCACGGTGGAACGTGCGGTTGCACCGCTGCGACGAGACCTGATTGCTGCGGCACGTGCGACGGTCCACTTTGAGACGCTGGCTTTGGCGCCGCGGAATGTTTCACGCCACTGGCCGCCGCTGACCGGGCAAGCAGTCGCGCTGTACCTCCCGTATACTCCGGCCGACGTGTGGCGGGCAATGAACGCAAGCAGTGTTCGAAGGCTCCGCCGTCGATGTTCCGTCAGACAACCGATCCCGATTGTGGAGCCCAAGAGCGCCAGCACGCACACCGCCGGCGGCATGTGCAAGACATCCCAGAACAGGACCAGCAATGGCAGATGGAAGAGGTAGATCGTGAGGGTGAACGAAGCCGTTAGCCGTATGGGTTTGGCGATGGGCAGCAGAACTCGTCCAAGCCGATCAGCGTATGCGACAGCACGGAAGTTGATGGCCATCAGGATCGCCAAGAGATAATCGGTCAGCGGATAGCCGGAGTATCCCAGTAATCTCGCCACCTCAGGCCAACGAGCCTGAAAGGCGTCATGAATCCTGGTCGGGGCGGTGCTCTTGACCAGCAGCGCGGCGGCCACAAGGCTGCACACCCAAAGCAGCACCGAAGTCCGCTCGGGCCACCGCCAGCGAAAAAGGGTCCGGTAGAGCTGCACTCCGAGCAGCCAGCACGGCATCAACAACAGGATCTTCGGGCCCGCGATGATCGCCATAATGACTGCGACCGGCACCCGGGACGAAGCCGGTAAGTAGGTCCAGGCGCCGAAGATCGCATAGAACCAGGCCTCGTAGTTAAGCGACCAGAACGGACCATTAAGGGGCGGTGCCAGATCGAGGAACCAGGTTTGGCCCAAGAATACCGCGTTGGCCGCGGTGCGCCACGCTGCGCTGGGATAGGCGGGTTCCGGCGAGAAGACCGATGGGCCGGCAAACTGGCTGAGTATCATGCCGAACCCGAGCGCCGGTAAAGCGACCGACCAAAGCCGTGACAGGCGGTCGAGTGCGTAGCCCGCCGGGGTCTGAGTTCCTCGGTCGGTCACGTACGCGATGACGAACCCGGACAGCACGAAGAACACGACCACCGCCGCGGGACCGGGCCAATGCAGCGGATAAGCTGGAAACAGCACCAACCAGGCATGGCCCAGAACGACGACCGTTGCGGCGGCGAACCGGACCAGATCGAGGTATAGGGACAGATGAAGGGGCATCGCACGCTGCATCTCTGATGCCCCGTGCCCCCGTCAAGATTCGGTTATCTGGGCACGACTGTCATGCCTGAAGGCGGGGACCCGCTATTGCATTGCGCTCCGCAGTCACCCGCCCCGCCGCGCGATTCTGTCGTTGACCCAAGCGCGGGCCGCGGCGTCCTAAGACCCTGGCAAGCTCACATCCAAAAGCCCTTCGCGCCAGGCCCACCGATCCAGACGACTGCACGCACGGCCACTGCCCGCTACCTGGCGCTGCTGCACGCTCTGGCCGCCCGGCGCCGGGGCTGTCCTGCTGCCGTTTTGTTCACGTGCTGTGGCGCGCGGCCAGCGGGAAAATTGAGCTTATCTATTCGGACGCGCTCGCTGATTGCAGTGCTACCCGTCTAGCAACAGTTGAGAGTAAGCCCCGCGAGGCGTTCGCCTTGGTGTTGTAATATCGGCTTGAAAGTGCCAGACTTGCCGCCGCCTCTCGGTCTGGCCCGCGAGGCCCGCAATCCCCTCGCGCCGTGCCGAAGGTTGGGCTGATTCCTGGGCCGCCAATGAGCCAAGACCGAGGGACGGCACCTGCCGGACGCCCGCTTTGGCTTGCGACAAACTCGTTTCAACTGAGTTGGAACAGCGAATGCCCTCGGGAAACTTCGTCCTTCGAGGAAGCGAGGAAGTGGAGACCGGCAAGCTCAACGCCCAGCCTACAGCCGTGCAGCCGGCGACTGGATCACGCCAATCGCCGACGGCGCTTTCAGTGCACCCGCGCCAGCCGGCCACAACGCGCCGCCTCTGCACGCACTCGGGCCGCGTTCATGGCCTGCCGAATTTGCGCGGCGGTGAAGGACCGCGCCGGCAACCTCGGATCGCCGAGACCAATCTCAATCTCAACGATTTCGTCGCGCCGCACGCGCGAGAATCACCGTGCCGAAAGGGCCGACCCGTGAGCGATGCTAGCGAGCGCCTGCCAGGCAGCATTACTGCGCCTTTCCTGAACCGCGTGCGAGATGCATTAGCCGCGCCTGCCTACTTCGTGGTAAAATGCCTGGCCTATATGGCAGCGGTGCGCGCCCTTGCTAAATACGAGAAGGCATATCTGCGACAGGTCGGCACTGATGATGCGTGACGAACACGAAACGCGCCACGAATTGCTCCGCATTCTAGGCTAGTGGGTGAGGTCGACGAAGGAATTCTTTGGGATTCCCGGCTCGATTGGGTGTTCGCTGATCCCCTAGAATCGTTGATCAGCAGAGAAGCTCTGCGGAGAACCTGCCGGCGCAGCTTGTGCTGGATCGTCGGCGCATGAACTAGACGCGCCTAAGAAACGCCTCGTGGCGTTCAATGTCTTGGGATAAGTTTGAACCGTACAGGCTGGCTGGCTTAGCCGTGGGAACCGCCAATGGCAAAAAGCTGGATTACACCGGGGCTCCATCGATCTAACCAAGCCCGCCATTTTCGCAGTCAATGCTGAGGGCTCCGGGAAGAACCATATGCCTCCAACTCTCCTTAAATAAGGAAAGACCGTAGCCTCCGTCGCCTATCGCATCGGCACCGCATTCGGCGGCAACTGGCACTGCTTAACATAAAGCGCGTCTCGCACCGCCACTTTGATCCCGCGCGAGCCGATGTTCAGGCATCCGCATTGTCTCTGTCAGCCGTGTGACAGAACACTTCCCTATTCGCTATAAGGTTCTTTTGACAGAGCCACGCATCGGCGCGACAACCCCGGAGATCCGGGAGGAAAGCCATCATGTCGAATGTCGAGCAGTTCGAAAGGGCGGTCACCGAAGCTGGCGCGGTAGCAATGCGCGTTATGCGCGGACCCAAGGGAGCAGAACGCCTGGTCATTCAGACACCGGGCGGCTTGATAACGAGAGAAGTCCCTCTGCAAGGAGATTGGGGCAAAGACGTTCAGGCAGCCACAACCTCGGCTGAGGAAATCGTCGCGAGCGCCAGGCGCCTTACATCACCGCCTGCGAGAAAATTAAGCTCAGGCACGATGTCCGACAGGTCTGCCGAACCAAGCCCCAATCGCTCGCGCCGACCGTGACGTAACCAGCCGACCATTGATCAGCTCCGCCCAAGCGACTGGCTGCCTGCTCGCATTCAGTTTGTCGTGTTATGCGTGTCGCGGACAACTCCCGCCATCGACTGGGTTCGATGAAATGCATCCGGCATGCGGTTGGCTGTGGCTCCGAATCCCAATTCGCTGTGCGAGCCGAGGCGCTCCAGGCGTAGCATATGCGCGACGACCGGCAAGACTTTCGGTCTTCCGCCCATTATGCCTAGAGTGACACATCCCAGATCACGCAAGCTCTAGGAGTTCAGCCGCATGCCGACCCCCGCTCGGGGGGCAAAAAGCCGAAAGTAACGGATCGCCGCTATGTCCGGCCCACTGCCCGCTGGTCGAGGGGCAGCCGGGAAGCGGTGACGCGAAGCGGAGCGGCGGACAAGACCCGCTCACTCGCCCCGGAACCGGCCACAGCTAGAAGTCAAAGGCCGTAAGACTGTCGAGTGAGAAGAGCATCCCGTAAGCGGAATACACGAAATACATCAACCCAAGGATTAGCCCCGTCACCATGGATGCCGTCCACCCCTTCGCAGTGCCAAAGCGCGCGGGCGTCCGCAGCCCAAGAAAGTAGCTAAGTCCGGTGCCGAGCATACACACGACGAATACGGTTAGGCTGATCATCAGTCATTCTCTCACGCCCCGCACTATCCAGCTACCCCGGCGCCGATGCGGCCTGCGGCTCAAATGCGTCCCCGGTGCAGGTCTTTCAGTGAGCGGGAGAGCCAATGGCGCGCTGTCAGCATGAGCTGTCCCACATGATCCTGAGTTTGGCCGGTTCTAGGTGCTCCTGGTCGGTGTGGGTGACAGCTGGCTTCGGGTCCGAGACCGCATCGCCGCGATGCTGCGGCTCTGCACCTTCCCTCCTCTGAAGGTCTTTCACGTTTGGTTTTGATAGCGGCGGAGGGCGATGCTGCCTTGGGCGTGCGCGTCTTCCATGGTGCTGAATGACCGATCTGCGACTGCGATCACCTCGCGGCTCTGGGCAGTGCCGCGCACGATCTGCCAAATGAACGCTTTGCGGTGGGTCGCCTCGTTGGCGCGCACGACCAGGCGGTAAGCGTGTTTGAGCAAAGATGGCGACCGATCGGCCATAAGGCTGAGCTGGGGCGGCCGGGCGCGGCGGCAACGCACGATCGCGGGTGCGCCAGAATGGTCGCGCCCGCGATCAACCGGGGCGCGACCGCCATACCTGGATTCTGTTAACCGCGCCACGGTTTTTCGGGCATGGTAGCTCCAAGAAGCCAAGACATCAGCACCATACTCGGTTCGATCGGCGCAAGCTCGCCACGGCGCGCACGCATTCCGCGGTCATGATGCTGGCGTGCCTGGAAACAGCCGGCGCAGTTCCATCGCGGTCTACAACTCGCCACCTCCCTCCGTAGGCGCTGCGGACCGCCGCGGGCTTGTGCCTCGACCGTGAACATGCGGCAGAGGATATGGGGATGGCGTGCCGGCAAGCCGAATGTTGTAGGCCGACACAATCCGCTGCTATTAAGGAACATAGTTCTGAAATTTTGTCGCACATAGCCTGCCAGGGCCGTACGAATTTTCGATCGGGGTGTTTTAAGCCCCCCACCCCCCGGGGTGCCCCCCTTCACTGGAACACGAATGCTGGGCGCCCATCGCTCGGCAATTCTCACCGTGATGGTGATGCATTCTTCGCATCTCGGTCCTCGCGCTCCAGCCTCAGCCGTAGCCAACGCATGGCGAACACCAGCCTTGTGGAGCATGACCCATAGCCGCGTTCACGGTTACTACGTGCGCTTCCTGCGCCCCCACGACTAACTGCCGAGTCCTCGTGTTCCCCGAAGCGAAACGTCCCCACATCGACACCGGGTGTCTCGCCGTGCTCGGCCAACGAGAGCAGCCCCAGCCGCCGAGCGGTCGGTAGTTCTGCCGCGATGATGGCTGGCACCTCACGGCGCAGGCTTGGACTGTTTCTCACTGCCCGCTTGGGACGTCTCTGCATCCATGTCATATTGAGAGCCATGAATACATACCTGGTTACCCAAGATGGTCCCGTATTTGAGGTGAGACTCGGTGACGCCAGCGGGCGGGTAGTTGCGACCTTCTCCAACCGACTAGCCGCTGAGAGATTTGCCGAACAGCAGCAGGCGAGAGACGACAGCGCCCGCAACCATCCTACCGATAGTGAGCCGCGCTGAGGGCAACAAGCGTCTTCCCCGACCCGTCACCCGCCAGGTCCGTTGATGCCGCACCGGTCACGTCCGTCAAGCAGGTGTAGATTCGCGGTGTAATGGAAGCGACTCATTGGCGCATCGGCGCCGGCGAAATTGGCGCTCAGCATATCACTGGGTGCGATGGGCGGCACAGATATGGTGCTGCGACCGCGATCGCCGCCGTCAAGTCCTGCGCCTTTGGCGCACCGCTGCGCGGCTGCGGGACCTTGACGGCGACGCCACGGTCGAGCGTAGGGCATAGGTGCCGTCAACGGCACAGCCTGCCTCTCGCGTGTCGCCGTCATGCGGCTGATGGGATTTGCCTTTGTTCATTGGCTGGGCTGAACAGCTCTGCCATCGCCTCGACCTGCATGTAGCGGTGCTGCAACTGCCATTCGTCGTTTTGTTCCAGCAGCACCGCGCCGATCAGCCGGATGATTGACGCCTCATTGGGAAATATCCCGACCACATCAGCCCGCCGCTTGACCTCCTTGTTCAACCGCTCAAGTGGGTTCGTGCTGTGGATCTTCGCGCGGTGCTGCTCGGGGAAGTCCAGGTGCGACAAGACATCTATCTCGCTCTCGTCGATGAACGCCGCCAGCTTTGGCCATTTCTGCCGTAGCTGATCAGCCACGTGACGCAGCGTCTGGCTGGCCTGCGCGCGATCCGGCTGGATGAACGCCTGGCGCAGCGCGGCTGCCACCATGCTCTGCTGGGTCTTCACGACGTAAGATAGCGCGTTCCGCATCCAGTGAACGCGGCAGCGTTGCCATGTCGCGCTGAATACCCGGCGGATAGCAGCCTTCAACCCCTCATGCGCATCGGAAATCACCAGCTTCACACCGCGCAGACCACGGCGGGCCAGGCTCTTGAGGAAGACCGACCAGAAGGTCTCGGCTTCGGAAGAACCGATGTGCAGCCCAACGATCTCTCGCTTGCCATCCGTGTTTGCCGCGACAGCGATTATCGCAGCGACCGAGACGATCCGGCCGCCCTCCCGCTGCCTCAGATAGGTCGCGTCCAGCCACAGATAGGGCCATTCGCCCGCCAGGGGACGGTCAAGGAACGCGCGCACACGCTCATCGATGTCCTTGCACAGCTTGGAGACCTGCGACTTGCTGATCCCGCTCAGCCCCATCGCCTGCACCAGATCGTCCACTCGCCGGGTCGAAACCCCGCCGATCCACGCCTCCTGGATCACCGCTACCAGGGCCTTCTCCGAAACCTTCCGGGCTTCAAGGAATGGCGGGAAGTAGCTGCCCTGCCGCAGCTTCGGGATCCGCAACTGAAGTGACCCCAGCCGCGTATCGAGCGCGCGATCGCGGTAGCCGTTGCGCCAGGTCATGCGCTCGCCACTGCGCTCGTAGCGCCCTGCACCAATCAGACCTTCAACGTCCGCTTCCATCAGCAACTGCAGTACCGCTTCCGCCACAGCGCGCAGGAAATCTCCCTCACCAGACTTCTCCAGCAACTCGGATAACGGCAGTCTCTCGTCGGCCATCGGATCCTCTCTCGGCTCTGGTTGCAGTCTCGCAAACTCCACCCTGGCCGACCGGGCCGATGGCCGCCTCCACCTACACCGCCACGCCACACCAGGCGTCGCTCCGAATCTCCACCATCTCCGGGGACGCTAACTGCCGCACCTAAAAGCAGAGACAAGCCGTGCCCGGTTTTTCCCGACCATTTCTCGCCTCACGGATCTTTAGGCATCGGCAGGCTCCTGCGTAATCAGCGTGCCGATCAGACGCAGTAACTCGCCATGTTGGTGGCCGTGATTCTGCACCAGGAACTCACCCACTTCGGTAAGTGATATATCGCCACCCGATGCTGCATTGGGCTCATGTTTGATAAACACCCTCCCTGAACGCGGCTCACGAACTAGGTGCCACCGATCTCCATTTGGACTGCTATACAGCTCTCTGCTTTCTACCGGCATAGCCGTCTCCTGCTTTGCTCGGCGGTAGCATAACAGGGTTCGGGACAGCTTAGATTTATGGAGCGGTTGCTTTAAGGGTGGGGAGTGGGGGTGCCCGGGGGACCTCACCCCCAGTCGATCAGCCAACCACTCGCATGAAAATCTGCCGGGCAAACACAAAATGGACCGTTAGTGGGTTGGTGGCATGGCGTTCACGGTTGCTGAAGTGCGCTTCCTGCGCCCGCAGGGAGTGAGTAGCCGAGTACCTCGTCTTCCCTGAAGTGCAACGCCGCCACATCGACGCCGGGTATCTGCGTCCGAGCCGCGGCAGCGAGGACCTTCTTGACGCCCACATGGCTATGGAGACGCCAGCCGCCTTCATCCTGTCCGCGATGCGGCGCAGCGCTCCTGATCCTTCAGCTTACGACGCAATGCTGAATCCCTGACATATGTCAAACTGGGCTTGGATCTTTCCTGGTCATTTACCCGACTGGCACGAGCAGTGCCTCCGCCTTGGCGCGAACATCGTCCGGCCAGCGGGCCGGGCGACGCGCGTCCAGATCAAGGTTGACCCCATACTGGCTCACCCGCGCGACCTCGGCGCCGGTGCGCGGGTCCGTCATGCGATGGATCATGCGCAGCGACGTACTGCCAAGATGGGCGATGCCGGTCTCGACCAGATAAGGCGCATTGAGCGGCAACGGCGTCGTGGTGCGGAGCATAAGCTCGAAGGTCGAGAACCCGCGCCGCTGTTGATGCATCGCCTCCATCCATGCCGACGGCGGCCCCGAGCTGCGCGGAGGAACTGGAGAAGCGATGCACTATTGCGCTCAGAGAGAACCGGCCGACGGCGTCTAGGTCGCCAGGTTTGACGCGGCCACGAGCGGTGGGGATGAAACCGGTGAACGCGGTCGGCTCGGACCGCTGTTCAGCCGCGGGGCCACCCCAATCTGCGAGCCGCTGCTCGATCGTGCCACGCTGCCGGTCTGTGAGCGGCGCGGCCGATAGCTCCCAGTGCGCCTCGAACCAGGACACAACCTCGCCGTTCACCGAATCTACGAACCGATGCCCCAAGCGCAGCCTCTCCTCGACCCCGAGCGCCGCCTCTCGACATGGAAACTGGCGCCCTCGCGGAGTTCGCGCTCGAAGCGCGCATTAATACGGCGGCGAATATCCAAGCGGTGTGCCAGATCGCCAATCCCAAGCGCGTCTGCGAGGTTCGCGTCCGCCTCCTCAATTCGATCGAAGTAATAAGCGACCGTGAAGTGCTCTGTTGCGTCGCATTGCCAAGCTGGCGCCGGCGCCGCGGTGGGTGTCGATCCAGTTCGTCATGTGCGGTGTATCCCCACGTTTCACGGTCCAGCGCCACCCGGCCCAGCCATCAGTTTCACTAGGCCCTGTGGACAAACCGTAGTTTTGCGGTGTTCAGTGATTGACTGAACAGGCGCGGGCAACAAAAGAATCTGGGACTGTCGCGAGGCTTTGCGAAAAAATCGAGACGGTCCCGCTCGGATTGGCCTTCTGCCGATCGTCGCGCGGCGATTCCCCGACGCGGTGTGAATGTGATTTCGAGGCTGACCTCTGTGTTGGAGGTTGGCAGTGATCCGAGGCCTGATGACGGACCAGGAATGGGGAATCTTCGCGCCTTTCCTGGCGAGCCCCTCGCCGCTCGGCGGTCGCCCGCCGAAGGACCGTCGCAAGGTGCTGGACGGGGTGTTTTGGATCAGCCGCACCGGCGCTCCCTGGCGCGACCTGCCGGAGGTGTTGGGCAACTGGAACTCGGTGCACAAGCAGTTCCGTCGCTGGTGTCTCTCTGGCGTTTGGGACGTGCTTTTGCAGGCACTGGCGGACAGCGGCGGCGATGCCGACGTGTTGCAGATGATCGACAGCACCACGGTCCGGGCGCATCGCTGCGCCGCCGGCGAAAAGGGGGGACGCAGAACCAGGCACTTGGCCGCTCGCGCGGCGGGTTCACCACCAAGATCCACCTCCGTTGCAACGCCGAAGGCCTTGCCATCGGCGCGGTGCTGAGCGAGGGCGAGGCCCATGACGTCACGGCCTATAACGAACTGATGGAGCAACGCGACAGCGACCCCGGTATCACGCTCACGGACAAGGGCTATGACAGCGACGCGATCCGCCAAAACCTTCACGATCGTGGTGCCGCACCCGAGATCCCGACCAAGCGGAACCGCAAGGTGCAGTATCTGGTCACCAGGCCGCTGTATGCCCTGCGCTCACGCATCGAATGCTTCATCGGTCATCTCAAGGAGCAACGGCGCATCGCCACCCGATATGACAAGACCGCAAGTAGCTTCCTGGGCTTTGTCTTGCTCGGATGCGTTCGCATCTGGATCAGGTTTGTCCACAGGGCCTAGCTTGTCGGCGAACCTCGACTTACCTCTTGTGCCGGCAAGGTCACGCGCTCCTCCGGTACTGGGATAAACTCCGTTTCGTCGTCAGCCACCTTAGCGAACCGTCCCGCTTTCCAGTCAACCTTCGCCTGCTCGATCCGTTCGCGACTGGAAGAGACGAAGTTCCAGAACAGGTGCCGTGGTCCATCCATTGCCGCGCCGCCAAGTAGCAGCACGCGCGCGCCTTGTGGTCCAGCACGCATCGCGATTTGGTCTCCAGCACGGAAGACGAGCATGCGGCCGGGCTCGAAGCGGTCACTGGCAATCTCGACGTTCCCTTCCAGTATATAGGCGCCGCGCTCCTCGTGCTCGTCAGGCAGGGGCAGAGCTGACCCGGGGGTAAAAGTGGCATCGGCGTAGAACAGCGGCGAGGAGACCGCCACCGGCGAGAGCAGTCCCCAGCCTGTACCAGCAATCAATCGCAGCCGCACGCCGCCATCCTCCATAAGCGGAAGGCTGCCGGCCGGATGGTGAACGAAGCCGGGTGCCGTCTCTTCCGCATCCTTGGGCAGAGCAACCCAGGACTGGATACCAAACAGGCGATTGGCATGCCCACGCAGCGCCTGGTCAGTACGTTCGGAATGAGCAATGCCGCTGCCCGCGGTCATCCAGTTCACATCGCCAGGCACAATCGGTTGTCGCGAGCCAAGGTTGTCGCGGTGCAGAATTTCACCCTTGAACAGGTAGGTCACGGTCGAAAGGCCGATATGCGGATGTGGTCGGACATCCAGCCCGCGACCGGCCAGGAACTCGCCTGGCCCCATCTGGTCGAAGAATATGAAGGGACCGATCATTTGCCGTTCTCTCGCCGGCAGCGCGCATCGCACTTCGAAGCCACCGATATCGTGAGCCCGAGGCAAGAGCACGACTTCCACGCTCGTGGGTGGCATAGGGCAGGCAGGGTCATCAGCGGGCTGCCAGCTCATCGTAGCATTCTCCCCTCCAGTGAGCCGCGGCTGTGCCATGCGTAGTCTGGCGAAACTCATACCATCAGGCGTCCGTCGCCGCTCACGGTTCCACTGCCTGGCACGAAGAGGCGGTAGAGTCCAACAACTCGGAGCATCGGCGGGGTTCATGCGTGCGCTCGGGCGTCCGATCTTTGGCTATTCCAATGACGGCCGGTTAGTCCTGGAACGCATCATAGTTCTGTGGCGATGGCGTGCGCCTACGTCCGACGGGCGAACACGAGCATGCGGACGGCATGGCAATCGAGCCCATTTGAGATGCACGACAACCTGGTGCTCGCGGGCGGCATGATCGCGTCTGGCGGTATCGTCATTGCTGAGACCAGCATGCACGCTGAACACTACACGTCACTGACTGGCTTCGAACGCTGCGTCGCCCACGCGGCGGAACTGCTCCGACCTTGAGAGTAGCCGCGTGATGTCGCCGCCGAGCTGGTCGCTGACGTAGAGGCCCGGCGGAGCATCAGGAGCAGGCTGGGGCAGCGCACCCCTTGCTTGTCGAGGGTTCAGGCGCACGAGCACAATCGGGGTCGCAAAGTTCGGGAGAGTTTTACATATCGGTCCGCCCGTCCGGTCTAGCGAGCCGCGAATGTTGGCTTCTCGCGGTGCTGCTGACATGCGCCGCCTTCTTATGGTACGGCGACGCTTTCACGGCGCGCTTGTCGCAGCCGGTGTACCTGGTGGGAATATTCGCCTGGCTGTTCGTGGCCATCCTCGGCTCGGCGCTGTCCGTCGTGCGCCACGCCGAACGGCTCGCGGTGCGTCTCGGAGAGCCGTACGGCACGCTGATCCTGACGCTCTCGGTCACGGTCATCGAGGTCGCGAGCATCACGGCGATCATGCTGCACGGCGAGAACAACCCGACGCTGACGCGCGACACGCTGTTCGCGGTTGTGATGATCATCCTCAACTGCATGGTCGGGCTATCTCTGCTGGTGGGCGGCCTCAGGCACCACGAGCAGCACTACAATCTGCAGGGCGCGAACGCTTATCTCGGCGTGATCCTGCCGCTGATCGCGTTCAGCCTGCTGCTGCCCGACTTTACGCAGACGACGCCGGGGCCGACACTGTCGATTGGGCAGAGCGCCTTCATAGCAATCGTGGCTGTGGGCCTCTACGCTACCTTTCTCGGGCTGCAGACCGGGCGGCACCGGAACTACTTCAAGTTTGACGGGGGCGACCTGCTGGACGAGCCGGAGGAAGGCGCGTCTGCGGGCATCCTGTCGCATGTTTTGCTTTTGGTCGCCTACATGGTGCCAGTCGTCTACCTCGCCGAGCTGCTCGCGCGGCCGGTGGATTATGTGATCGAGACGATGGGTGCGCCGGACGCTGTGGGCGGCGTCGCCATCGCCATCCTAGTCGCAACGCCCGAAGCAATCGGCGCGGTGCGCGCAGCGCTCGCCAACCGCGTGCAGCGGTCTATCAACATCTTTCTTGGCTCGGTGCTGTCCACGATCGGCCTGACGATCCCGGCGATGATCGCCATCAGCTACATCACCGGGCACTCGCTGATCCTGGGCGTGGAGCACACGGATGAGTGGCTGCTGATCGTGACGCTGGGCGTCTCGATCGTCACCTTCGCCAGCGGCCACGCGAACGTCATGCAGGGCTGCGTCCATCTCATCCTGTTCGCGGCGTATCTTCTGCTGATGTTCCAGGGGTGAGGGCCGCGTCGCACGGCACCTTCCGTCAGGTTTCGACTACTATCTGCTTGGCTATCCCGCAGCGTTTGGAGATCGCGTCGCGCTGGGTGGCGTGGTTCGCTCGCTGGCGACTCGCAAGCAAACTCACGGCGCCGTCCAGCAGCAGCAAGAGCCGGTCTCTGCCGGCCACCTAAATCGCGAGCGGACGCCGGAGCAAATCGCGGGGAGCTGAAGGACCAATAAGGCTGGGTCATCCGCATGGACGGAAATTGTCTCTGTCCGGCCTGTCGCCCACTATCGGCATACCTGTTGGCCGTGTCGCGGGATCGTCGCGTTTCCACCTTCATGCGAGAAAAGAGCGATGCACGTCCTAGCGCCCGCTGTTAAACAGGCCGCAAAAGCGCAACCTCGCTCAGCGATGATGGTCCGCCCTACCGTTCCGGCCACCATCGGCACCCTGCCGCGCAATAGGGCGCTGGTGTTCCTCAGCCTGTTTTTCGTCCCTGCGGTAGCTCAGGCGATACTGCTCACCGTCGTTCCGCTGGAGGCGCTGAAGCTGCTTGGAAGCGCACGGGCGGTGACGTTGGTGTACGTCGCGGCCGGAACTCGTCGCAGTGATCGGACGTTCTAGCATACCGTATTTGGTCAGGCTGATCCGGCGCCGGTTTGTATTCACCCTCGGCACGTTGTCCCTAGCGATCAGCAGCATCCTGCTGGCTTTCGGAGAGGTGCCAGCAATGGCGGCGGGCCTGACACTCAGCACCTTTGCCTTCGCATGCATCGAAATCACGAGCCAGCTTTATCTGCTCGATCACGTTCCGCGTCATGCTCTCAAGCACTTTGAGCCGATCCGTATCTTCGCCAGTGCCGGCCCATGGGCGCTCGGACCATGGTTTGGGATTTACCTGCAACGCACGGTGTCATTCGCGGCGCCGTTTGCGGTCGCTGGTGCGGCGGCAGCCATCTTGCTGATCCTGTTCTGGTCGCTGTGGCTTGCTGACAGTGCCGTACCTGACCCCGATGCGCCGACCGCACCCCAATCCGTTGCGGTACCTTCGCCGTTTTTTGCCCAACCGCGACTGGCGCTGGCATGGACCCTTGCAGGTGCACGGTCTTCCTGGTGGAGCATGTTTTATGTGTATGCGCCAATCTTTGCGGTCACATCTGGCCTCGGCGCCCAAGTCGGTGGCGTCATCACTTCGATCGGTACCGGCTGGATCTGGCTTGTGCCCATTTGGGGGTGGGTGGGCCGCCGCTTTGGCCTGCGACGCTTGTTGCAAGCAGGCTACGCCACCGCGGGCGCTCTCAGTATAATCGCTGCTGCCTTTTTTGGCATGCCACAACTCGGAGCCGCCTTGCTCGTTTTGGCGGCCCTTGGTACCGAGACCATCGACGGTGCTGGAAACCTGCTTTTCCTGCGCGCCGTTCATACCTATGAACGGGCGGAAATGACCACGGTGTTTGTCAGCTTCCGTGATGTCGCGCAGCTCGCTCCACCGACGATCTGCTCGTTGTTGCCGACGCGCCAACAGCGCGCCGGTCCAGTCGGCGTGCAGCCGGTCCGGGCTGGTGATCGCCAGAGCCCCGCTCCCGGCCCCTAGCTCGCCAATTCCGCAAACGCTTCCGCAGCCTCCGGCGCTACCGGCCCCTGATAGCCGATGGGCGATGCGCGCTCCTTCTGCCGGCGGCGGTACGCATCAGCAACACACCTCGAGAATTTGTCGCATATACCGAGCCTGCACCGCGACTAATTTCCGTAGAGGGTTGTTTAAGGGGTGGCGGGGTAGCCCGGGGCTCCTGAGTATCAGCCATTCTCGGCGATACTCATCGCCACAATCCCTCGAACCGGCTCGCCGCCGTCCGCGTGTAGTGGACCGTGTGCTTCGGATCGCGGTGGCCGAGATAGTCCTGGATCAGGCGCAGGTCGTATCCGCGGTTGGCCAGATAGTAGCCACAGGAATGCCGCAGCATGTGCGGCCGCACGCGAGCTAAACCGGCGCGCATCGCTGCGCATACCAATAGATGGTTCACGGCCTGCCTGGTCATCGGCTGATTCCGTTCAGACAGGAACAGCCACGGCAGCGCGTCAGTCCGCGCGCCAAGATATCGCTTGATCGCCCGCATTTCGTCGCCTGCGATTGGCTGCTCGACCGAGAGGCCGTTCTTCAGACGGCGGACCCACAGGCGCGCGTGGTCGAGATCGACTTCGTGCCGGCGCAGGCTGATCGCTTCGCTGACGCGTAGGCCGTGGCGATACATCATAAGCCCGAGCAGGTAGTCCCGGGCGCCGTGACGGCCACACTTCAGGGCTTCGAGCAGGATGTCGATTTCCGTTGGCGTCAGGAAGTCCTTGGCACGTTCATGCAAGTCGGCAGCTGCGCGATCTCGTTCACTCTTGACAATTCGCCCCTTGGATGCCCGTCGCGCCATGCTGATAAACTCCTGATCGAGCATGGCATAGCACCTCAGACTTTTAACAAAAGACACCTTTTGTAATGAGTTAAGACGCGCCAATCAGCTGGTAATCGGCGGCCGCAACAGGATGGAGCGATCAAGCACGCGCCCGACCCTATTCGGACGGTCGCCGCCATTCCACCTTGTCTGGCCCCGTCAGCAGCGGAACCCACCCCCGCGACAGTAGTTCCGCCGGTAAGGCCACTGCGATCTGTCGCAGTGAGATCAACGAGCGCAGCTCTGCCAGGCATACCTCGATGGCTGCATCGAACTCACGGGCATAAATGGCTGCGTGGCGACTGGCGAGAGCCGCGCGACCGCCAGCAGTTTGCATGGCGTAGGGCGTGATGCTCGCGTCACTGCTCATCGGCCCGCTTTGCCTCGATCGTCGGTGTCGGTTCCTGCTCGCGGTCACTTTCCACTGGTTTGAGTCGACCACTCTGGGCGAGTCTGACCAGTATAGAAAGTTCCTCGGCACTGAGCTGGGTGACGTCTATATGAACCTGCTGATGCTCCTCGGGCTTCATCTCGCGGGGCTTGCCCCACGCACGTTCCAGGATGAGTGAGGCGGACATTGTTGAGATGCGCCCATCTTCATGGCGCAAGTTGTTGACCAAGGTCATCATCGCTTCGGGGCTATGCTTGCGCGCCAACGCCAGGGTCTCGCGGAAACTCGTGGGCTTGTTGAAGCCTGCCATGTGCCGGTCGCCAGGCCGGAAAGGAGTCAGAACACCGCCATTCCGCCCCGCGGTGCGCGCGCGACTTTCAACACGCTTTCTGGTGTCGTGAGCATCGGCGGACATATGGGCCAACCTCGAACAACTGGCACGTGACGATACTCTCAATGCTCGGTGCTGCGTAGCATTATCGTGTGCGGTGCCTCCCAAAATGGAACCTGTGGAACCGATGGAACCCCCTAGCCATCTAAGCTCTAAACGGAATTATATTTTGGCGTTCGGGAAGAGAAAATGAAACACCCTCGCGCGTAGCAGTAGCTGTAGGGTTCCACAGGTTCCACAGGCTCCACTTCGCATCTTCGGTGTTACCGGATTCTCCGAACTGAGAACCAACCGCCGGCGTTCGCCGGGTAGTATTGCAGAACCAAAAGAGCGTCGCCGATCTCGATACTCTGATCAACCAGCGCCTTCAGCCGCCAGGTGATCACAATGGGGGTGACGACTTTGATTGCCTTGCCGCTGGCCTGTTCGAGCGCGGCCTTGAACTCGATGGCGCTCTCTCCTGGCTGACCCACAAAAACAGCGACATCCCTCGCCCCGAAACCTTCGGGCCAGCGGGTGTAGAGTGCCTCCAGCACCATGGCCAGGGCGCTCGTCTGTTCATCGTCGCCTTCGCCGCTCAGGAACAGTTCGCTGAAGCTGATTGCGACGGGTCGGCAGTTTGCATCGCAACCACCACTGGAAGTCTCAACAGCAGCGACGTGGAGTTCCGCCGCATGCTCGACGGCTGAGCCGATCAGGTGCTGCCAGAGCTTGAACCGTGTATTCGATGGTGGCTGGTTGCTCCCCCGACGCAGACGCGGGTTCGCCAGTAAGATCGTGTAGAGCGCCCGCAGTATGCTGTCACGGTGCCTTCCGGTCCATTCGATCGGATCAGGATGAGCGAACGAGCGGTTCTCGGGATCAGCGCGATCAACGCTCAATCGCAACGGCAGGCTACGTGACACCATATCGCCACGGGGCGTGATGTTATTCCCGGTAAATACCTGGATCGTTGTCGGAAAAACAGTACAGATCTGAGTCTCGCCGAGCACGCGGTCCTGGTAGACCGCGGCGGTCAGAGCCTTTTCAATCGAAGGACATGAGATGGCGGCACCTCGTGTGATGTTGTCCCAGGCCAGCAGTGGGAGTGCTTCCCGGAAGTAGGCGAGTAACGCTTTCCGGCGCTCGTTTTCGTCTGTGGACCATGCGGCGGCCGCTGCCCGGTGTCCTAATACCGCAGTCGAGACCATGTTGATCAGCGTTGTCTTGCCGCTGCTGCGCTGACCCGCAGAGACCATGAAGGCGGGGCGTTCTGGAAGGATTGCGCGTTCCATGATTGAGAGTGCCAACGCAATCGCAACGCATTTGCCAGCATATCCCGTCGCTACGTCTCTCAACCACTCATCCGCAAGGAACCGCATCGCTTCGACCGCGGCCTCTGGCGAACAATCCGCAACGCGAGGGACCACTCGGTCGATTTGCTCAGGAACCCTGAGGACCGTGCGGTACTCGCGGTCGAGACCGTGCCCTGAAAGGATCTGTCCGTCAGGGAGGACGAGCGGGAGTGTGGTGACCGCAGTCGCCACGGGCAAGACTTCGTCGTGGCGTACCAGGTAGTGTCGAACGAAGGGTGAGCGGAGATGCACGCTGTTACCAAACTCGTCAACGTAGTCGATGTGGTGCTCAAGCAGCTCCGCCGTCTCAATTTCGCCAAGGCGAGTTAGCAGCAATTCCTCGGGAGGAGGGAGCCTGATGTCCGGGCTTTCTTCCTGGTTGGCGCCAAGAGCCGTGAGTGTATGCAGGTCAGCAATCCGCCGCGACCGAACACTGATCAACGTGCCGTCCAGGTCGCGCATCGGAGGTTCAGCTGCTTGGGATGCAGCCAGCACTTCATTGATTACAGCCATTTCGGGTAGCCAAGGTGCGTCAGCAAACGGTGCTCCGACCTGTGGTCTAGGATCCGTACGCTCCGCCGCTCGGCGCTGGCGTTCGCCTTCGAGCTGCTGCTGTTTGAGTTCTTCTCTGGCTGCCTTGACCGTGGCGTCTAAAGGGCGGGTTGGCGTGCCCGTCAGCTGGCAAACCAGCGTGCGCAGCTCGTGCTCTTCGATGGCCGAAACGTCGGCCATCAGGAGGAGCCGCACGAAGAGGTCAACCCTCTCCTGGTCGGGGGCAGCGCGGACGGTGGCCTCGACGCTGGCCTTGTTGTGCCGCAACTCGTAGGTGGAGCGCCCATGGGCAAACGAGTGGATCCAGAGGGAGCCATCGGGCCGCCGCATGATCTTCGCTTTGCAACGACCATATGCAACGCCTTCCAACGGGTCGGCCAAAGTCTCGCCGACGAACCGGTCTGGGTCGGCTAGCACTTCCGCTACGGCCCGGGTGTCGAGGTCGGGGTCGTCGAACTCCAAGGCTGCGTCAGGTAGTAAGACACCCGTGAGGCGTCGCTCGATCACGTGGCGTGCTTTGGCGATGATGCATCCGGTGGTCTCGGAATACTCCTTCGTCAAAAGCGCTGGTACCGCCTCAACCTCTCCGCGCAGCCGGTGCTTCTCGGTGTCCTGCAACATGTGCAATCGAGCGTGCTCGACAACGGTAAGCTCGGGACAGGCCGCGCGGGTATCGAGTTCCGGGCCTTCGGTTACAGTAGGTGTCCGGCTCGCCAAATCCTGAGCCAGAGACGGTTCCAGCACGGGGGCGCCTTCGAAGACCAAACGCTCTGGCGAACGAACCGTATAGTCGATCAGCGATCGTTCCAAACGCTGGCCCGAACGACTGATCTCCATCCAGCCGAGGCTGTCCAACCATAGGCGATCGTGCAGTGTTTTCAGAAACCGTGGGATGTCGCTTCCGTCAACCACTGGGATATAGAAGTGTCGGTTCTCGGAGCCAGGTAGTCTCTCACCAGTGTCTGTCCGATAGAGCCCAGCACTGGTCGAGCGGCGGACGATGTGGCCAACCCTCATAAGTGCCGGTATTACAGACGCAAGTGCGGCCCAGAGCCCGCCACAAGCCTCGATGCGGGTTTGAACCTCAGAGGGAACGCTCTTGAGGTCGCAGTCGAGCAGGACGACTGCCCCGCGGTCGCTACGAAAGGTGATCGCGTCGCTGGTGCGGGCGATCACCGCGTTAGACGGGTGCGCAGTGCCATTGTTCAGCTTAGCCTTGGTGACGATCTGCACCTCATCAGGCAGTCCATCGCGCAGCGCTCCCAATGCGATCGCCTCGTGCGGCTCCAGGTTGGCGATGCAGTCGGCGAACGCCTGAAGGTTGTCGGTGTTGAACGTCAGCCGAAGTGCTCCGCCGTTTGTCATGCGGCACGCTGAGCCGTCGCTCCTTACCGAGCCGCCGTCAGACAACGCAATGCGCTTCGAGAGGATGCCGCCAGCCTTGGCCAGGCCGGTGATTTCGAAGATGCTCATGTGCCGTCTTCGTCGGCTTCATCGTGTTCGAAGAACTCGTCGTAGAATGCCAACTCCGCGTCGTGTTCGGCCGCATCCCAAAGTGAATGCGACAGAGGCGTCGCTAATTCGATCGCTCGCTCGATCCGATGTAGGCTGTCGGGAAGGGTGTCGAAACAGTGCAGCGCGTACCGGGCGGCGTCCAAGAGATCGACGAGTTCGCGCAGCTGGTTGACCATTGTGGCTAATCGTTTCATGCTCGGTCTGGCCGCTGATTTCGCGGCCTCCCGCAACGACGGCAAGCACTCAGGCTTTCTTTAGCCAGGTAAGGCGGCTCAATGCGGAAGATACTGTTGGGCAATTGTTGGCGTTGGACCGCGTCCGGCTTCGAGGTGAAGTCTCGGAACTGTGGTTGGCGCCGTCTCTTATGAGGCGTGAGCTCGGCGTTGTGGTGTTCCCAATATGGGCGATGTGAAACTGGTGCCGTGTCGACCCTCGGAGCCTTGGGGTCAGAGATCGACGCCGTACTGGCCGGCAGCAAGAGGGGCATGACGACGGCATTCACTGCGCCACCTCCTTCGGTGGCGACGTATTCGGACGAGCAGCGAACATCATTTCGCCCGATGGCAGTATCAGCGTGACACCCGATACCGTCGGA
The DNA here is from genome assembly GCA_963758595.1 of uncultured Alphaproteobacteria bacterium. GTDB lineage: Bacteria > Pseudomonadota > Alphaproteobacteria > Acetobacterales > Acetobacteraceae > JAMXLO01. The sequence goes on along the minus strand of CAVWWB010000007.1, from coordinate 119,273 downwards.
TCACAAGCTGTCAGCGCATCGAGGTATTCATGCGCCAAAGCAATGATCGCGGCCCGGCGGGTTTCGTCTACATCCATTTTGCGTCCTCATGTGACGCGGCTTGCGCTATGCGGTTGGATCTGCAACATCACACGCTGTCGCACCTGCTCGCTGCCTGATCCACTGCGTCACTTGCCGCGTGTTGTAGTGGATCAGGCGGAGACGCTGCTCTTCGGTGGCCGTATCTCGGCCGGCGGGCGACTTGCCATGTAATCGTCCGCCGAGCTGTAATCGACCAGCGTCGCCTTCCCGTCCTTGATCATGCGGATGCGGCCTTCGCCCGCCAGCAGGTAGATCCGGCTCCGAGACCAGCCGTATCGGCGGCACGCATCGGGGATGCGACCATATCTAGGTATTCCCTCGGACTGGCGCCTGTCATGGCGGGGGGCGCCGTCGTCAGCGCGGTGGCGATGATGCCGCGGGTCTCTTGGATAATGTGGCGGCTCCCGGTCGCCGGCGTCATCAGCGGTCTTCCGTGTGTTGCTCATACCTCCTCCGGCGTTTGATAGGATGGCCGGAGGCATGACAGGACTGTAGGAGATTGTCCGCCCGTAACTGCCCGAAACCGCCCGAAACTCAGGTCCGGTCTGGGTAGACGCGCGCAATCCGGGCACGCACCTTGCTGTCGCTTGGAGACCCACCCCACACGCGCTCGCACCAATCAAACATCTGCCGCTGAAGCTCTGGGCGGTCCGGCAGTCCGTCCGGCGAATTGGCAATGCGCATCATCTCACGGTCGAAGCTATCCCAATCGTAAACACGAGGGTGCCCGCCGCGGCTCTTGGGGTCCGGCAGCCCAGCTTCTTCATCACCCCTACGGTCAACCAGGACCGAGCGGGCGGTATCGCGCTTTCCATCCTCAACCCAGGGCGGGAGTGGAATGCGTCTAGCCGCGAACCATTGTGCTGCAAACGCCCGAGGAACCCAGCAGGCTTGCAGGTATGTCCTGGCGATATCGGTGGGCAGGTCCTCGAAGTCCTTGCGCGTCATCTTGAGCCGCGTAACTGCACGGTGGCGAAAGGTGACGCGCGTTAGCCCATTCACCTCAAATTCGCCTCGCATGATGGCTTCGCCCAGCTCGCGATAGGCATCCTCCCGCAACCGCGTGCTGACCTGGATGCTACCGCGCTCGCGAGCGCACCATTCCGCCACCTCCGCAAAGCTGATCCAGTCTCGGGATCGCCGCTGCTTGTCGGCCCAGCTTTCGATCCGCTTGGCTCGCCTGGTCTCGTCGGTTCGCCGTTTGCTGTCCATGAGTGACCCTCGGCATGAGACGCCTGGGGACTATACAGGACGCCGACGCGGAACGCCGTTCGCAGGATGAGGCTTCAGGCGGGGGGTAGCACCGCCTCGGTTGTGTTGGGCGTCCGCAATAGGTGGCCCCGTCGGCCATCAAGCGCTGCCGCTTCTCGATCAGGCGCCTCGGTTCCGCAGGCTCGAAACTGCCGCTTAGCCGAGCCCGTACCTCGACTATTGGCCGACCAGGCTAGCTGTTCGGAACTCGGCAATGTTGGTTCATTGCACCAACCCCAGACTGCCGAATGCAGCGCGGATCGTATCCGCGACATAACCGGGTGACAGGTGTGCGTAGTGCTTTTCGGTGATCTTGACGCTGGAGTGCCCAAGTTGCGCACCGATAACGTGCATCGGCACGCCCTTCATTGCCAGCCGGCTAGCGTAGGTATGTCGGAGAATATGAAAGGAAACGGCGGGCGCGATCCGCGCGCGGTCGCACGCAGCCCGCAAGGGGCGGAACTGGTGTGATTTGCCCCACGGGGCCCCGTCGGCACGCGGCAGCAGCGCGTCCCTGCACTGCTTGCCGGCCATCTCCTGCCGGAAGAACTCTATGCCCTCGTCCGTCAGCACCACCGTGCGTGCGCCGCCGCTCTTGCTGGCGCGGATAGTGAGCACCCGGGCGTACAGGTCGATGTCGCCTGGATGCAGTCTCGCGAGCTCCTGGTATCTGCAACCGGTCAAGAGGGCGCCTGCGACCAGCCGCCGTAGATCAGGCTCGCAAGCCTTCACCAGCCGGGCTGCTTCAGCGTCGCTTAGGTAACGGATGCGGGCTGCTTGCACCTTCTGAAAGGGAGCGACCCGCCGCCACGGATCGTCCACGGCGGTCTTTCCGTCGCGATAGGCGAGGTTCAACGCCGCCTTGAGAAGCGTCAGTATGCCGTTCGCAGTGGCACGGCGCGCACGGTGTGCCTCGGCATCATCGGCTGCTAACGTGCGGAACCGACGGACCGTCGCCGCGGCAGAGGTCCTCAGTCGAGCTGGGGCGGTGGCAAGGTTACGGTGCCACGATCGGATGGTTGCCGTGGTTAGTTCGGCAATCTTCCGGTTTCCAAGCTTCGGCAGGATGTGGGCCTCGAACGTCGTCTCTACGTATTTCCGGGCCTTGCCGCCGCGAGCGGTGTAGTCCAACAGGTAGTGCTCCACGGCGTCGCGCACCGTCCACGGCTTGGCGTGGTCAATACCAGCCGCCCGACGTTCCTGCTGTGCTGCCCAATCCCGCGCCTTATGCTGTGCCTGTGAGAAGGTCAGGACCGTCGAGCCGTTAGCATCGTGACCGTCATCCGCCAGCCCCAAACGGTGCGTTTCATAGGAGCCGCCTCCTATGTAGCGGCGCGCAATCCAGGAGCCGCCAGTGGTGCCGCGATAGTAGCCAACGTGCAGCCCGCTTCGATCAACCGGTAATGAGGTTTCTTGCGAGCCTGGAGCCGGGCGCGCGCTGCGGCGGTATCAAGTCGGGCATCCTTAGTCGCGCGTGGCATCTGGTCCCTCGTGGGCACGGTATCTCCCATAAATCTCCCATAAACGGGGCGAAATGTCCAGGGATGACATGGGACTGCCATGTGCTATTTTGCTACGCTACCTAGGTCTCGCTGCGTCCTGGTATATACGAGATGTCAACCTTTCACGTTGGTAACACGGGTTCGAATCCCGTACGGGACGCCAGTGTTGCCAATGGCTTAGCGCCATCGCACTGAGGTTGTCCAAGGTTTGTCCAATGTTGGGCGTCGACACTTTTGGGCCGTGGCCGAGGAGTTGGCCGCTGAACAGGAAATCCGAACTCAACCTCCCCCGATGGAGAGGCGCAGATTGCCCGGGCAGAGGCCGAGGCGGGAACGAGCTGCAGCAAAAGCAGATTGAACAGGCGGGGGCCGCCTACGGCGCCCTAGCGGGCATGCCGGGGGAGTGGAAATGGCTGAGGTAGAACCTTTGTAGAAGGACTGGCCGCCCGGTGTGGGACGCCATCTCCTTTCGGAACATCGCGCGTCTCCGGGTCGGCTGGGACGGACAGCTCTATTGGGGTGGCCGCTCCGTGGTCACTCGCAGCCGACTTAGTCTCAACCGGTGGCACAGGTCTTTGCCGCCTGGGCACGCTGGCGATCATTGCTGGCAGGCTCGGTAGCTGCACAGCGGGGATCGATGCTGCCCACACCTTCGGCTGCAAGGTGCCTGGAGGAGGGGGGGCTGTCAGCAGTCGTTAATAGACCGGTGCCAGATTGGCGCCTACCGGCCGTTGCTTCCCAGCGGGATCAATGGCTTCTTACATTCCCGCCGCTGTGATCAAAGGCAATATTGCCATCCGAACGTGGATCCCCGCGAATGGCGAGCCAGCAAATGTCGCAAGCCGGCGCCGCATGTCCCGAGGATCGTCGAGGCGAAGTCGCCGAACAGCTAGCGCGCCTGCGGCGCTGGGAATGGGTAGCGTGCCGGTCCTGCCTGGGGCGCCGTGCGGCCGGCGCGAGGAGATCGAGGCCGTGGGACAAAGCGAACTGTACGCCGCGATGGCGCCTAGCCAGCTCGTGAAGCCGCGCGGCCGAGAGGCCGAGCATTTTAAGATCGAGGTAACATCATACCGCTAATCTCTCTAAAAATCGCCAGATTAAAAATCGCCCAGATGTGGTACGGCGGCTTCAATCAAATCAATGGCTTAGCCCTTGAATAAAAGGGCTTTATCTCCACGTAGGTGTTGCAATGACCCAGAAAAGTGATCACAAGGCGGAAGTGGATACAGGAGAGTCGACAGTGGGAAAGAGCGACGTGCTCTCGGCACTTCAGAAGGAGCTGGACCGCCATCCACAGGGGATTAGCGCTCTGGCCTTGAGCGAGTGCCTGGTTGATCAGGGCTACTCGCCCTATACCGCCGAACGGGCCATTCAGCGAGCCCTTGATTCCGGAACCGTCGAGTTGGGTCCGCAGCTTGAACTGCAGTCGACTGCCGGGTAAATCTGGTTGGCGTGGTCGGACGCAGACCGTCAAAAACGTCTCCACCGCGCTAGCGCGGAGGACCACCGCAGACCATTCGAGCGCGACTGCGACCGGATCCTTCACTCCTCTGCGTTTCGTAGGTTAGCGGGCATAACGCAGATTGTGCGAGCGGGTGAAGCGGATGTTTTCCACACTCGTCAGCAACACACGCTCAAGGTCGCACAAGTCGGGCGGCGGCTCGCTCAAATGTGCCAGCAGAAACAACCGGAGCTTTGCCAAAAATTCGGTGTAGATGCTGAGGTAGTCGAAGCCGCATGCTTGGCTCATGATCTTGGGCATCCCCCGTTTGGGCATATCGCTGAATTCTTGTTGAATGATTTGGTATCAAAAGGTGACCCCGACGGGTTTGAGGGCAACGCGCAGACTTTTCGAATTATCACAAAGCTCAGCGTCCGCTGGCAGGTGTGTCCTGGTCTGGATCTAACGATGGCAACCTTAGCAGCTTGCCTAAAGTATCCATGGATTAGGGATGTCAATTCGGAAAGCCGCTCTAAAAAGTGGAGCGCATATAGCATTGATAAAAAGGACTTCGAGTTTGCCGCTCGCTATTGCCAGGGACAGAGAAGAGTGCCGAAGCCGAACTCATGGATTGGGCAGACGATATTGCCTATTCCGTGCATGATATCGAGGACTTCCACCGTTGCGGAGTCATCCCGTGGCGAAACATATTTCCCCCCAAGGCCAGGGGTGATACCTCGCTCAGTGAGCCAGCCGAAACGCTTGTTCGGCGGGCTTATGAGAGCTGGTACGGCCGCCCGCCGGATGGGGAAGGGCGCCTCCGCGATGCGATGCGTTGGTTGGAAGGGTTCATCCGGGGTGGGTGGTCAACCACGTTTGTCGAGCAGCCATACATCGGAACGCGTGATCAGAGAGAAGCGCTCCGCGCCTTAACGTCCAGACTCATAGGCAGATATATCCAAGCCATTAAGCTAAACGATGCAGATGGGACTTCAGCAACTGTAGTTATTGCAGAAAACCAAGCCGATGAAGTGCGGATGTTAAAACAGATCACCCGAGATTACATTATAAGCAACCCGTCGCTTGCCGCCCAGCAAAAGGGTCAAATGCGCATCATTAAAGGGCTCTTTGAAACCCTCATGGAGGATTCTTCGAAAGGTCCACCGAAGTATTTGCCTACCCGTCTTGTATATCTTTGGAGTGACGAGATTTCGCGTGAGCGTTTTGTGGCCGATTGCATCTCTAGTTTGTCGGAAGCAGAGGCAACTGGTTTGCATAGTCGTTTATCTGGTCAATCGAGTGGATCCGTTTTGGATCCCATAGTACGATAACCCCCTGCGTTATCTCTCCGGGAGATGGAGATTCCGAGTATTCACTCGGCCGGAGCGACATGACCCAGTAGAAGCAGGGACTGCTAATTGGGCAGAAAGCGGCCGCCGCACATCGCCCACCCGATTTTTGGGTTGCTGTGGGAATTGTGGGCTATGCGCTGTGGGACGATCTGCGTTCCCATTTACTCCCGTACGGGACGCCAGTGTTAAGGCTCACTCCGCTGCAGTTTCGACCGGAGCCGCTACCGGCGTTACCCGCGCCGCGCAGAATTTGAATTCCGGGATCATGCCATAAGGATCGAGCGCCGGATTGGTCAGCAAATTGATCGCAGCCTCGGCATAGCAGAACGGCATGAACACCATCCCCTCCGGCACATCGCGATCCGACCGGACCTTCGTTTCGACCACCCCCCGCCGCGTCTCGATCCTGATGAAGTCGCCAGGATTGAGCTTCGCGCGCCACAGCTCGCGCGGCGACATGAACGCGACCGCCTCGGGTTCGATCGCATCCAGCACGCCGGCGCGACGCGTCATCGACCCGGTGTGCCAATGCTCCAGGACTCGGCCCGTGGAAAGCACCATCGGATATTCGTCGTCGGGCACCTCATCGGGTGGCAGCACATTGGCGGGGACGATCTTGGCGCGCCCACTTGCGGTCGGAAAACCGGAGTAGAAGATGATCTCATTGCCGGGCTTATCCGGCGCATCGACCGGGTACGTGACCGCGCCCTCGTGCTCCAGACGCTCCCAGGTGATGTTCGCAAGCGATGGCATCACATGCGCCATCTCGGCGAAGACATCACTCGGCCCGCTGTAGTTCCAGCCGAGACCGAGGCGCTGAGCGATCTGCTGGATGATCCACCAATCCTGCCGGGCATCGCCTGGCGGTTTGATTACTGGACGCGCCAGTTGCACGCGCCGGTCGGTGTTGGTGAAGGTCCCGCTTTTCTCAGCAAAAGCCGAGGCCGGGAGAATGACGTTGGCATGGAAAGCGGTTTCGGTGAGGAACAGGTCCTGCACCACCAGATGCTCGAGCATGGCGAGAGCTTCCCGCGCATGGTTCAGGTCCGGATCGGACATCGCGGGATTCTCGCCCTCGATATACATGCCCTTGATCTGCCCGGCATGCACCGCGTTCATGATCTCCACCACGGTGAGGCCTGTGACCGGATCGAGAGCCGTATTCCAGAAGCTTTCGAACTTCGTGCGAATGTCTTCATTCACTACCGACTGATAGTCGGGATAGACCATCGGGATAAGGCCGGCGTCGGAAGCGCCCTGGACATTGTTCTGTCCGCGCAGCGGATGCAGTCCCGTGCCCGGACGGCCGATCTGGCCGGTTATCAGCGCAAGAGCGATCAGGCAGCGCGCGTTGTCGGTGCCATGCACGTGCTGGCTGATCCCCATGCCCCAGAAGATGATCGAGGTGCGGGACCGTGCGTAGAGACGGGCGACCTCGCGCAGGGTTTGCGCCGGGATGCCGCAGACGGCCTCCATTTTCTCCGGCGAAAACTCCTTGATGCGCTCCCGCAACTGCTCATAACCCTCGGTGTACCCGGCGATGTATTGTTCGTCGGTAAGGCCTTCTTCGATGATGGTGTGCAAGAGTGCGTTCAGCAGCGCCACGTCGCTGCCCGGTTTGAATGCGAGGTGATGCAGGGCATGCCGCGACAGCAACTGCTGGCGGGGGTCGATGACGATGAGCTTGGCGCCGCGCTGCTTCACCGCATTCTTGAAGAAGGTGGCGGCGACCGGATGATTGATCGTCGGGTTCGCGCCGATGACCATGATCACTTCCGCGTCCATTGCGGCGGCGAACGGCGCGGTGACTGCGCCGGAGTTCAATCCTTCCATCAACGCCGCTACCGACGAGGCGTGGCAGAGCCGTGTGCAGTGGTCGACATTGTTCGAGCCGAAACCGGTGCGCACCAGCTTCTGGAACATGTAGGCTTCTTCGTTCGAACCCTTCGCAGAACCGAACCCGGAGAGCGCCTTGGGGCCGTGCGCGTCGCGGATGCGCGCAAACCCACCCGCCGCGAGATCCAGCGCCTCGTCCCAGCTTGCTTCGCGGAAATGCGTCCACGGATTGGCTGGATCGACCTGGTCCTGCGCGTGTTTCGGCATGTTCGGCAGACGCACAAGCGGGCGGGTGAGGCGGTGAGGGTGATGAATGTAGTCGAACCCGAAGCGGCCCTTGACGCACAGACGGTTGTGGTTCGCCGGGCCATCGCGGCCGGTGGCGTACAGCACCTTCTCGTCCTTCACCTCATAGGTGACCTGGCAGCCCACCCCGCAATAAGGGCAAAGGCTGTCCACCTTGCGGTCGGGCCAGGCAACACGCGTCTCATTGGCGTCCAGATAGGCGGCGGGCATCAGCGCGCCGGTCGGGCAGGCCTGCACGCATTCGCCGCAGGCGACGCAGGTCGACTCGCCCATCGGATCGTCGAAATCGAACACGACCTTTGCGCCGGCATTGCGATAGGCCATGCCGATCACGTCGTTCACCTGCACCTCGCGGCAGGCGCGCACGCACAGATTGCATTGGATGCAGGCATCGAGATTGACCCGCATCGCTGGATGGCTGGGATCGTGCGTCCAACGCTGTGCCGCAGGGAAGCGGCTTTCGGTGACGCCAATGCGTTCCGCCCATTCCCAGAAGGCAGACGTCGGATCATGCGACGTGGCGCGCGCCGGCTGGTCGGCGACCAGCAGTTCCATCACCATCGCCCGCGCCTTGGTGGCGCGCTCCGTCTGGCTGTGCACCTTCATGCCGACGGCGGCCATGCGCTTGCACGAAGGGGCCAGGACGCGTTCGCCTTCGATCTCCACCATGCAGGCGCGGCAATTGCCGTCCGGGTGATAGCCGGGTTGCGGTCGATGGCACAGATGCGGAATAGCGGTGCCGATGCGGCGTGCGACCTCCCACAATGTCTCGCCGGGCCGCGCTTCGACCGGCGCACCGTCCAGTTCGAACGCAATCGCTTGCGTCTCGGTGGTCACTGCACCCGCGAGATTCTGCGGCCCCTCTCGGGTGGTCGTGCTGCTCATTCTGCCGCCTCCTTGGGCGCAAGGGCTTCCGGAAAATAACGCATGACGCAGTCGAGGGGATTGGATGCCGCCTGGCCCAATCCGCAGATCGAGGCATCGCGCATCACCTGCGACAGCTCGTCCAGCAACTCGGCATCCCAATCCTTGCGTTCCATGAGCATCCGCGCCTTCTGCGTGCCCGATCTGCACGGCGTGCATTGCCCGCAGCTCTCGTCTTCAAAAAACCGCATGAGGTTCAGCGCCACGCCTTTGATGTCGTCACCGTCCGAGAAAATCACGATGGCAGCCGAGCCGATGAAGCAACCGTGTTTTTCCAGCGTGCCGAAGTCGAGTGGCAGGTCGGCCATGGATGCCGGCAAAATGCCACCGGACGCACCGCCCGGCAGGTAAGCCGTGAACGAGTGGCCTTCCATCATGCCGCCGCAATATTCATCGATCAGTTCACGCACGGTGATGCCAGCGGGCGCGAGCTTGACCCCCGGGTCTTTCACCCGGCCGGAGACAGAGAAGCTTCTGAGGCCGGTCCGGCCGTTGCGGCCGAAGCTCTTCCACCAGTCGACGCCTTTCTCGACCAAGTCGCGAACCCAATAGAGCGTCTCGACATTGTTGATGAGCGTGGGACGGCCGAAGAGCCCGAATTGGAAGGGGAAGGGCGGCTTATGTCGCGGCAGACCGCGCTTCCCTTCAATGCTTTCCAGCATCGAAGACTCTTCCCCGCAGATATAGGCGCCGGCGCCGCGTCGCAGATGCACGGGCGGGCTTCCTGGCGGCAGTTTCGGGATCTCGCGTGCCAGGATCGCGCGCGCGACCGGATATTCGTCGCGAATGTAGACGTAGATCTCCTGCGCTTCGACGACCTGGGCGGCGATCAGCATCCCCTCCAGGAACCGATGTGGATCGGTGTTCAGATAGTGCCGATCCTTGAACGTGCCCGGCTCGCCTTCGTCGCCATTGACCGCCATTAGCCGTGGTCCTGGCTCACCAAGCACCGAGCGCCACTTGCGCCCGGTCGGAAACCCGGCACCGCCCAGCCCGCGAATTCCGCTGTCATCGAGCGTCGAGAGGATTGATTCGACGCTCAGCTCGCCGGACCGCACCTTGTCGAGCAGACGATAACCGCCGGCTGCCACGTAGGCGTCGTAGTCGATCGTGTTGTCTGGCATGTGCGGATGCGTATCATCACGCGCGAGCGCCTCGGCCACCGCAGCCGGATCGGCGTGATGCAGGAAGTGGTGCCCCACCTCTACGACCGGGGCCTGATCGCACAAGCCGACGCATGGCGCGCGCACTACGCGCACCCCCGCGCCGACACCCTGGACGGCAGGCAGCGTCTGCAATTCCGCCAGCAGGCGTTCGGCCCCGAACATTGCGCAGGTCACGCTGTCGCAAACCCGGACTACGAGCGGTGCAAGCGGCGGCTCGTTTTCCTTCACCACGTCGAAATGCGCGTAGAAGGTGGCCGTTTCATAGACCTCGGCGAATGCGAGCCGCATCTCGGCGACGAGCGCTGCCAGATGCGCCGCGGAAATCTGGTGATAAGTATCCTGGATCAGATGGAGATATTCGATGAGCAGGTCGCGTCGCCGCGGCCGATCGCCGAGCAGGGCAGAGATCTCGTCGGCCGCGCGGGGCGTGATCTCACGCCCCTTGGGCGTGGCTTTGGTGCGACGCCGGCCAGCCCCAGGATGTGCAAATCGGACCACCTCCCCTGCATTTGCACGGGCCATCAACATTCCTCCATAGCAGTCCGGCCTTCATGCCGGCGAGCGGTCGCGATACGTGCGATATCCGCAATCCTGGCGTGATAGGATATCGACGCGGCAAACTGGGCGCAAACCAGAGGCTTAGATCCATGTCTATCCACACCAATCGAGCCACCCGCTGGTTCGCATGCGCGTGATCGGCCTGACCGGCTGGAGCGGCGCCGGCAAAACGACGCTGCTGCGAAGGCTCATCCCCCTGTTGTCCGGGCGCGGCCTGCAGGTGTCCACCCTCAAGCACGCCCATCACAGCTTCGATATCGACCAGCCGGGTAAGGATTCCTGGGAGCATCGTCAGGCAGGCGCCAAGGAAGTCCTGGTCGCATCCTCGGCGCGCTGGGCGCTGATGCACGAATTACGTGTCGACGCGGAACCGACGATCCCGGAGCTGCTCGCGCATATGTCAGCGGTCGATCTGGTCCTCGTCGAGGGATTCAAACGCGAGCGCCACCCCAAGGTCGAGGTCCACCGCATGGCCAACGCAAAACCGCTGCTCTATCCGGACGATCCGACGATCGTCGCCATCGCTTCGGACACGGCATTGCCCGGTCTGGCTATTCCGCTGCATCATCTCGACGATATCGAGGCGATAGCCGAGACCGTTGAGTCACGTGCCATCGAGATGGGCGAGGGTTGACTGGGTCGGTCGGCGCGATCGTTAAGGAAAGAGCGTGGCGCAGCTTTCCGATGACTGCTTTGCCTTTGGCGGCAAGATGCTCTCGATCGACGCGGCACTGCGGCGGATCGCTCAGGATGTGCCGTGCGTCGTTGACTCGGAATGGGTGCCGTTGCTTGCCGGCGACGGCCGCATTCTGGCCGAGGACGTGATCGCGCCCATCGATCTGCCGCCGTTCGACAATTCGGCTGTCGATGGCTATGCCGTGCGCTTCGATGACCTGACTGAGCGGTCGCAGATGCCAGTCGCGGGCCGGCTTGCGGCAGGCGCGCCCGCGACCGATCCGCTCCACGCTGGCACGGCGCGGCGTATCTTCACCGGCGCGGCTCTTCCGCCTGGCGCGGACACCGTTTTCATGCAGGAAGACGTGCGCCTCGATGAGCGGGGCTGTGTGCATTTCCCCGCGGGGCTGCGGCGCGGGGCCAATACCCGGCCGCGCGGGGAGGATGTCGCGCGCGGAGCCTGTGCGCTGCCGCGCGGACGGCGACTGCGACCGCAGGATCTCGCGCTCGCGGCGGCACTCGGTTTGCACCGCCTGCCGGTGCGTCAGCCTGTCCGCGTTGCGCTGTTCTCGACTGGCGATGAACTCGTCGAGCCGGGAACCCCAATGGCTGAGGCCCGGCGCTACGATTCGAACCGGGTGCTGCTCGCGGCACTCCTGCGTCGGGCCGGCGTGGACGTGCGCGATCTCGGCATCCTGGCGGACCGGCAGGATGCCATCGCCGAGGCGCTGGCCGGGGCGGCGGCGGACAATGATCTGGTCATCACGTCGGGCGGCGTCTCGGCGGGCGAAGAGGATCACGTGAAGGCCGCGGTCGAAACTGTCGGCCAATTGTCGTTCTGGCTGTTGGCGATCAAGCCGGGGCGCCCGGTCGCGATGGGAACCGTCCGCGGCGTGCCGTTCGTCGGGCTGCCCGGCAACCCGGTCGCTGCCTTCGTCACCTTCGCGCATGTCGCGCGTCCACTGATCGACGCGCTTGGCGGTGCTCTCGTGGAGGCGCCCGCGACGGTGCGTGTCAGAGCCGAGTTCAGCTATCGCAAGAAGGCTGGCCGGCGCGAGTATGTGCGGGTTCGGCTGTCATCCGGCCCCGACGGTGAGCCGTGCGCGCACAAATACCCGGTCGACGGCGCCGGCGTTCTCATGTCGCTCACCGAGACCAGCGGCATTGTGGAGCTGACCGAGGCGGTCATCAAGGTGACACCGGGCGACAGCGTCGGCTATCTGCCCTATCAGGGCTTGCTCTGAACGTCACAGATGCGGGTGGCTCGCGATCAGACGGTTGGCTTCGGCGAGATCGTCTGGCGTGTTGACATTGAAGAACGGATCGACCGGCGTGACGGGCCAATCGACCGTTGCGCGGCGATATTGCTGCGTGAAGGCCTCGATCTTGCGGATACCCTGCTCGGCAACGGCGTGACGCAGTGCATCCCTTATCGAGACTGGCCACAGCGCAATAACCGGGTGCGTGCGATTGCGCGAGGCGGCGCAAACGAGCGTCGCATCTTTGGCCTGGCGCGCGGTATGCAGCCGTGATGCGAGGTCGCGCGGGATGAACGGCGCATCGCCGGGCACCGTCAGCACCCAGGTCAAGCCCGGGTCAGCACTGGCAGCCCAGTCGAGTGCCGCGAGGACGCCGGCGAGCGGGCCTGGATTGTCGGGCAGACTGTCAGCGACGACTGGCAGATGGAAAGCATCGAAGCGCTGCGGATCGGCGTTTGCGTTGAGAATGATGCGCTCCACCTGCGGGGTGAGACGATCGATAATCCGCTCCAGAGTTGTGCGCCCGCCGATCGGACGCAGCGATTTGTCGCCGCCACCCAGGCGCCGCGCCAGGCCGCCGGCAAGGATCGCGCCCACCGTCAGAGGCATTGCGGGATCAGACGTCATCGCTGGCCGCTTTGCGGCGGTGGCGCTGCCTTTCCTCGGGCACGTATTCCAGGCTCTGGTCGAAGACGATTTGCTCGGGTCCCGCCAGGGCGATGAAGCGCTTGCCCCGCGCCCGCCCGACCAAAGTAAGGCCCGCCTGTCGCGCCAGCTCGACGCCCCACGCGGTGAAGCCCGAGCGCGATATCAGGATCGGAATGCCCATGCGTACGGTTTTGATGATCATTTCGGATGTAAGGCGTCCGGTCGTGTAGAAGATCTTGTCGCCGGCTGAGATGCCGTGGCGGTGCATGTAACCCGCTATCTTGTCGACGGCGTTGTGGCGGCCGACATCCTCCATATAGAGCAGCGGCTCGTCCTGCCAGCATAGGATCGCGCCGTGTATCGCGCCGGCTTCCAGGTAGAGCGAAGGGATGGTGTTGATCGTCTGCGTGAGCCGATAGAGCCATGAGGTGCGCAACTCGCTTGGGGGCAGCCTGACACCCTCGATGACGTCCATCAGGTCGCCGAATGCCGTGCCCTGGGCACAACCGGATGTCTGGGTTTTCTTGCGCAGCTTCTCCTCGTAGTTGGTCTTGCGCGCGGTGCGCACGACCACCACCGACAGCTCCTCGTCGTAGTCGATGCCGGTGATCGTATCGTCCGGCCGGAGCATGCCCTGATTGAGAAAATAGCCAACCGCCAGGTCTTCGGGATAATCCCCGATGGTCATGGCGGTGACGATCTCCTGCCCATTGAGGAACAAGGTGAGTGATTGCTCGACCGGCACGCGGGTTTCCACCGCCGCTCCGGTATGGTCCACACCGGTCAGATTGACGGTGAGGCGCTGGTCTGCGGGGTTCGGTTTGACACGCAGGCCGCTCTCAGGGCTCAGGACTTCGTGATCTGCCATGCGCGCAATGTAGCATTTGACGCGGTCACTGCGAACAGCAGCCACGAGCGGCCTACAGGCTCATCGAGACCCACAGCGAATACCAGCCGATCAATGAGCGATCGCCGGTCGTTACGACCTGTCGCGCTTGGCCGAGGGGAGATTTGACGCGCGGGCCCCGCTACTTCGATGATGAGATGCTCGCGTCATTGGCCAGCGTGCGGCGGGCCGCGTGGCCGCTGCCCGGGTTCCATCCCTATGCGAAACGCGGCATGATATCGGAGGCGAAAATCTCGAGGGTTTCTCTGTCGTTGCGATAGTCGCTGTTGATCAGTAACTGAACGCCCGCATCGCGATATTGACCCACAAGATCGATCGCTTCGGATACAGTACCTACGAAGCCGCGCAATGGGCCGCGCGCCGAAAGGCGTTCTCGCTTCGCTGCGACAGCGGCGTCGTCGCGGGCGATCAGCCAGCTGAAATTGATGCGTCCGCTCGATCGCGTCGTAATCGCGTCCCGCAGTATCGCAATGCTGGCGGAGCACCGCGAATTTGTGTCGTACGGTGGCAAGGTCGCCGCCGACGTTGCAGGCATCGGCGAGGCGCGCGACGGCACGCAACGTCATTTGCTCGCCGCCACCGGCGATCATGACGGGTGGGCGCGGCTTCTGAACCGGCTTGGGCTCAAGGATCGCGTCCTCGGCGTGGAAATAGCGACCGTGGAACGTTGTCCGCGGCTCGCTCCACATCCGCAGAATGAGCCTGACCGCTTCCTCCATCTGGCGAATGCGGGTCGCCGGTCGCGGCGGGAATTCCCAGCCGTATTGCTTGTATTCGCCTTCAAACCAGCCAGCGCCGATGCCAAGGGTCATGCGCCCCCGGCTGATCTGGTCGACGCCGGCCGCGATTTTCGCCAGGTGTGCGGGATTGCGATAGGCCACCGAGGTGGCGAGCGTCGCGAGCCGGATGCGGCTGGTGACGGCCGCCAGCGCCGCCAGCGCAGTCCAGCCTTCGATGAACGGTTCGGTCGGCGCGCCGACCCCGCCGATCTGGATCAGATGATCCATCACCGAAAACCACACGAACCCATGGTTCTCGGCCCACTGTGCTTTTGACTTTACGCCTTCGAACGCCTCGGTGGGATCGGGACCGTAAATCCAAGACGGGTTGTGAACGCCAAATTTCATCAGGGTTTGCTCCACCTCGAACTGTCGTGGGATCGGAGGAAGTCAGCCGGGCCGCCCGCCGAGCACGGCACGTCTATGATGGCTTCCGCTATATACGAACAACCATAGCCATCCTATGGACAAACTGCGCCTCGGTCCAGTCTGCCGGCGGACGCTGGTCACGCGCTCGATGAAGTCGTTCGCGCGCGCTCCCAGCCAGCACCCGCAGCCGCGCGCTTGTCCTCCGCCGTTGCTGTGGCGGCACGCAAGGCAAATAGCGTATGTGGTTGCACGGCATGACGGATGTCTGCGAGCGCCGGTGACATCAGATGACCCAGGGGGACGAACGGTGAGTTTTTTGGGGGACAATCGGTGAGCTTTTCGGCGGCTTTCTCACGTGTGGTCGCGTTGGTTGGTGGCGCGGCACTGCTGTCGCGACGGATACGGCAGGGCGATCACACGCCGGCTTGGGGAACCAGTCCCGCGATACCCGAGGCGAAGCCGCAGCGTGTGATCCCGACGCTGAAGATGCCCACCGCGCGCGGATGGCAGCCAGGACAGACACCCACAGCGCCACCCGGCCTCAAGGTCAATGCGTTCGCGACCGATCTCGATCACCCGCGCTGGCTCGAGGTGCTGCCGAACGGCGACGTGCTCGTGGCGGAGGCGATGAGCATGGATCGTCCTCCTCGGTCCCTGTTCGACTACGCGATGGTCAGCACCATGCGCCGCGCCGATGCGATGGGAGTGAGCGCCAACCGCATTACGCTGCTGCGCGATGCCGATGGCGATGGTGTCGCGGAGATCCGCGAAGTGTTCCTCGACGGGCTGAACCAGCCGTTCGGCATGGCGCTGCTGAACGACACATTCTACGTCGGCAACACCGACGGGCTGATGGCGTTTCCGTATATGCCCGGAGCGACGCGCATCACGGCGCCAGGGCAACAGCTCGCCACGTTCAAGCCGGCTGGTCATTGGACGCGCAGCCTGCTGCTGAGCCCGGACAAGCGGAAGCTCTATATCGGCGTCGGCTCACTATCGAACATCGCCGATTATGGGATGGAGGAAGAAGAGGGCCGCGCGGCGATCCATGAATTCGATATTGCCAGCGGCACGGATCGTATCTTTGCGTCTGGCTTGCGTAATCCGGTGGGGATGGCGTGGGAGCCCAACACCGGTGCACTGTGGACCGTGGTGAATGAGCGCGACGGGCTGGGTGACGAGACGCCGCCCGACTACCTGACCTCGGTGCGCGAAGCTGGCTTCTATGGCTGGCCCTACTGCTATTGGGGTCGGACGGTTGACGACCGAGTGCCGCAGGATCCGACGATGGTGGCGAAGGCACTCACGCCGGACTATGCGCTGGGCGGTCACACGGCATCGCTGGGTCTTTGCTGGCTGCCCGCCGGCACGTTGCCCGGCTTTCCCGAAGGCATGGCGATCGGCCAGCACGGATCGTGGAACCGCAGCAAGCTCAGCGGCTACAAGCTGGTCTTCGTGCCGTTTGAGAACGGCCGGCCGTCTGGTGCACCGCGCGACATCCTGTCGGGCTTCCTCGCACCGGACGAGAAGGAATCGTACGGGCGCCCGGTCGGCGTGACGATCGGCCCGAACGGTTCCGTGTTGATGGCGGACGATGTGGGCAATGTGGTCTGGCGCGTCACCGCCGCATAGGGCGCGTGATCGGCACGTTTCTATCCGAAAAGCGATCCGCCGATCATCTATTATTTTGCGACTATCGCGGGCAGCAGGTCCACATCGGGCACCTCATCCGTCGGGTGCCAGGCAGCGAATGACAGATCATTGAGCCGCCTCAACCGCTCAGACCAGGCCTCACAACTGATTCGAATGACCCGCAGAGTCTCGGGACGGACCCTCAATGAGTATTGAGAGGAAGGGAACTGCTCTGATCGTCTGTCGTTCCGTCGGGCTTATGGTGCCAAAGTGCTGGGCGTGGTGTCCCTGTTGCCGGAAAACTCCTCCCCGGCGCAGACGAAACAGCAGCTCGACCGAGGCCCCCTTAGAGTCCGTCCGAAGACCTTATGAGGGATTACAGAGCCTTCTGAGCATGAGGCGGATTGAAGCGAGGCGGAGGAAGGCGAGTGCATTGTGATTGCGATTTTCCCAATCTTTGGCGAGGCGGCGACATCGATTGAGCCATGCGATGGAGCGTTCGACGATCCAGCGCTTGGGTTCGACGACGAAGCCCTTGGCACGATCGCTTCGCTTGATGATTTCGACGGCCAGGCTGCGCATCGCCTTGGCAGCGCCATCCCGGAAGACCGATCCTGTATAGGCGCTGTCGGCGAACAGCTTGCGCAAGAACGGGAACTGCCCAAACAGAGTGGACAACAACAGGGCACCCGCGTCGCGGTCCTGAACGTCGGCGGAGATCACCAGCGCGTGCAGCACCAGGCCCAACGTATCGACGAGAACGTGGCGCTTCTTTCCCTTGATCAGCTTGCCGGCATCGAAGCCATGCGGGTCGATGCCAGAGCCCCTTTTTCTGCGCTTTTCACACTCTGGCTATCGATGACGCAGGCCGTGGGACTAGCCTCACGTCCAGCTTGTTCGCGGCATTTGACGTAGAGCGCGTGATGGATCTTCTCCAACGTGCCGTCCCAACCCCACAGGCAGAAATAGCCGTTCACCGTGCTACGCGGTGGCAGGTCCTTTGGGATGTAGCGCCACTGGCAGCCGGTGCTCAGCACATACATCATGCCATTGATCACCTCGCGCATGTTTGTCGTGCGCTTGCCACCCCCCCGCTTGGCGGCCGGGATCAATGGCTTGATCAAGTGCCACTCCGCATCGGTAAGATCGCTCGGGTAACGCAGCTTGTCGCGGTCATAGCGATGGCGGTTCTCAGTCGTCCACACCGGGGCACCTCGCGATTGGGTGCCACACAGCGAATCAGACCCGATCGAGCCGGATCAAGCGCTCAATCTGCCAGCCGCTAACCGATTCAAATAAATCGCGAAGTCGCCGGACGGACACTTAGAGCTCATGTCGGGTTCGAGATCAGTCATCTTATGCCGGTCCCATCAGGCTTCGGAGCGTCGGACCTATATTTGGTCATTATGCTCCTGCCATCCCGAACTTCAGTAGTAACTTCCATGACGGTAATCCCAGCTATGATAAATTGTGGATAGCAGTGGCATGATCCGATCGATGTCGAGGCCATTGCGAATGACAACTGGTCCCGGTTGAACCGAGCGTTCGCCTTTTTGCTCCGGAATCAGCCTGCCATCCGTATCGACCATAGAAACCATGACCCCTTGTGCGTACCGGGTCTTCTCATTCGCTCCTGGCTGAATTCTGCGAACATAGTCGTCCGCGGCGATCACGAGATCGGCCTCGTTTCAGATCGCGGGCGATCAGCTCTGAAGGTACGCCGAACTTGATGACAAAGCAGCTTGTACCGCGGTGATCCATCATCATCGACTCGGAACCGTCATCCGGGATGTGACGCCTTGCCGTCTCCTTCCATGGAAGGACGCAGCCAAGCAGAATGTCATTGCCCCAGGCCGTTTGATACAAAGCTTTGATTTCATCGTTGAGTTCAGCCAACTCATGCAGTTGGTCAATGGAAATACAGAGAACGACACCTGGTTTATTGAGCGCCCGTTGCTTTGCTGCGAACTTGCGCCGCAGTCCAGTGAAGTCGGAAACCATAATGATGTACCCGACCTTGGTCGGGGTTACGATCATTTTGCCGTCTGCTCGCAGAAGATCCACGGCCTCATGATGTGTGGCCCGATTCCATTCGACGCGTCTCGATGGCATAGTGTCACCATATCGTTGGCAGGGGTACCCGGTTGCAACGATGATCGAAGTGAGGGACCGTGGCTTTGCCCCGGTTGCTGCGGTTCCTCATCGTGCCGCGAAGTCGGGGTGTCGATCACATGATTGCAAGCCCTGCTGCTCCCCCGTTATGGGGTCCTCGACAGCCTTGCCCAACCGCAGATCTGTGGGATGAATTCAACTTGAGCGTTTGCGGCGACAACGGCATCGCGCAGCCGTTCCCCCAGTGTCTCGACCTGATATTTCCCGGCCGTTGCGATACCCGAGGCAGCAATAGCCGGCAGCAGGCTTCGAATGGTCTCAGCCGTCCAAGCGTAGAGCGGTGAGCTTGCGCCACCACCGATCGGAATTTCCGCGAACATGGTAGGAAAGCGCAGGTCGGCAGCCATGAAATGCTCGACGAGCCGAGTGGCGACATCTCGTTCCGGATTGAACCCGGCTACCAGCCAATCTCCGGCTCTGTCCCACAGCGATACTGTCGGATTTGACCGAAAGCGATGGCGTAGGCTGATCTCATGCAGCGCCAACACACCGTTCGGTCCGATGAAGCGCATCACATGGCGGAGGAACGCGGGCGGATCTGGCTGAGAGACCAGAATGCAACGACCGACCACCGCGTCAAATTGAACAGCCGAAGAGAACTCCTCAATTCCCGTCTGTTCGAATGCAACATTCCTGGTGCCCTGCTGGCGGGCGCGATCCCTCGCCAGGGCGATCGCCACAGGATCTCGATCTATGCCTATGACGCAGCCGGACGATCCAACGATCTCGGCCGCTAGGAATGAAACGTCACCAGGCCCACAACCCAGGTCAAGCACTCGCATGCCCTGTGTTATGCCGGCTTCGCGGAATAGGCGTTCCGTGATGGGCCGTAAGATCATGGCCTGAAGCCGGCCCAGCTCGGCTTGCGAGTTCCCTAGCACATAGGGCGTAGCGTCAGCCGCCTTCGAGGTAGATGATTGAACTGAGCCGATGCTCGACTGTCCAGCAGAGTCCAGGCGACCACGCGCAGCCTCATGCCGCGCGTTGGCGTAGCGCTTGTTCATCGTCGGTGCCTTGCAGAAAGAGGTTCACGCAGCGGCCGCTATTGCCGCAACCGACAGGCGATCCCCCGTCAAAACCCTTATGCGAAACCTCGAGGGCGCGCGAGGCCCACCGCCAGGAAGCGCGCGATCATGGCGTTGATCTGGTCCGGCACCTCGAGTGGCGAGAAATGCCCCGCGCCCAGCGTCTTCGCGACGACGAGTTGCGGGCAGAGGGGCCTGCAGCCGATCCAGATCGCGGGCCATTTCGACCAGCGGTACCGCGGCGGAGAGATAGGCGATGGGTACCGTGCACGCCTGGGCTGCCGGAGACGAATTCATAGCCGCTCAGCATATTGAGGAATGTCGACACTGCTACGTGTTGGGCCGTCTTCCGGTGGGCGGCACAGATCTCGTCCATCAGCCGGTCCTTTCGCGCAGGATCGGCGAGATCGACATAGTCCATAAACATGTCCAGCGCCGACTTCCGGGCGGCGCCGAAATAGTCGGATCCGGAGATTTGCTCCGCGAGTTGCCGCGCCAGTTCCGCGGCCTGCGGCGGCGGGAAAATGATCGTATCGATCATGACCACGCCCGACGGCAGATCGGGATGGCGGCCGGCGAGTTCTAGTGCAATCATTCCGCCCAGGCTGTGCCCGATAATCAGCGGCCGAGACAACCCGAGCTGGTTGCATTGCCAGGCGACATCATCGGCGAAGCCGTCGATCGTATAGTCCTGTTGCGGCGCATCGCTGTCACCATGGCCGCGCAGGTTGATCGCGACGACATGTCGCCTGCGGGCGAAATAGCTGATCTGCGGCAACAGCGCCCGGTGGTCGCCCATCCAGCCATGGATGAATACCAGGGGTGGAGCTGCCGGCACTTCTGGCCCGGCTTCGAGATGGGCCAGCGCGACGCCATCGCGGACGAGACGAACGAGTTTCAGTTCCGCAGTGCAAGACATGATGATCTCCGGTTTCAGTGCGGATCGGTTGGCAGGCCGGCCAAGATGACGCGCCTGGGGCGCGCGAGGCCGACATAGGCGGCGAGAGCCAGCACGGCGCAGACTGTCATGGCGAGCCCGATCGCCAGGCCGGCGCCCCAGATGGCGAGGGCGGCCACGACGGCGCTGATCGCCGATTGCATCAGCACCTGTATGAATCCGGACATTGCGCTGGCCGCGCCGGCATGGTCCGGCAGGGGCCGGATTGCGGCCGAAATAGCGTTCGGCGCGATCAGACCGAAGCCTACCATAGCTAGTGTCAGCAACGCCGTCAGGCCGGGCGCCCAGTGCCATCCGGCCAGGATGGCGACCAGGAAAGCCGCGGCGGCGGCGATGGCGAGTGCTATGCCCGCCGGCAGGCGGACGTCGCTTCCCACGCCCCGCCCGCTCAGTCGCACATTGAGCTGCACGCCGGCAATGATGCCAAGGAAGCTGGCGGCATAAGCCACGCTATATGCCGTGTGCGACAACCCGAGCCAGTTAATCAGCAACAGCGGCGAGCCGCTGATATAGGCGAACATCATGCCGAACCCGGCGGCATTGACCAGGCTATTGCCGAGGCAGGCACGATGGCGCATCGCGCATGCGTAGCCGTGCAGCAGCGTCGCTGGACTGGCGGACTGCTCGCCCGGCCGGAGGCTTTCGGCGAAGCCCACCGAGACGACGCACCCGAGCACCAGGCCAAGTCCGGCGAGAAGCAAAAAGATGCCGCGCCATCCGCTGAGCAGAAGCATCGCTGATCCCGCCGCGGGCGCGAGCATTGGAACGAACAGCATCACGCTGGCGATGCGGGCCATATTCAGCTCTGCCTCTGGCCCATGGTGCAGGTCGTTGTTGATCGCCATCGTAAGGGTGGTCGTGACGCCCGCGCCCATGCCCTCGGCGAGCCGCCAGGCCAGCAGGCCGGGCAGTCCGTGGCTGGTCGCGCACCCCAGGCTGGCCAGGGCGAACACCGCCACCGCGCCCAGCACGATCGGCTTGCGGCCGACCTGGTCGGAGAGCGGGCCGCAGACCGGCGGCGCCAGAGCGTAGCCGAGCATGAATAGGCTGATCGTCAGCCCGGCGCGGTCGGCGCCAACGCCCAGCGACCGGCCGGTCGCGTCGAGCGCGGGCAGGCTCATGTCGATGCCGAACGAGGGCAGCGCCGCCAACGCACTGAGCAACAGCGTAGAGGCGGCGGCGCGGCGGAACGGGCGCATCTTAGGCCCGCAGCCGCAGCGGAGGCCTCGTGGCGATCTCCTCCAGCTCGCGGGCGAGAATCGGAGAGTTCATGTCCAGGGTCATCGCCTGCCCAAGCCGCACCGCGGATTGGCGGAACCGCGGTTCGGCGAGCAGCCGGGTCACCGCCGTGGCGATATCTGCCTGGGTGGACTCCATGCCAACCGCGAGGCCGGCACCGCGCGCAGCGACGCGGATGGCGTTGCTGCCCTGATCGCGTCCCATCGCGATGACCAGCAGCGGCACCTGGTTCAGCAGCGCCCGCGCTACGGTGCCGTGGCCGCCATGGGTCACCACCAGCGAAACCTCCCGCATGATCGCGTCATGCGGGGCGCCAGGCAGTATGGTGACGTTGTCCGGCGGGGCGAAACTCTCCTGCTGCATCGCCGGCCCGGTGGTCACCACTGCGTCCAGGTTCAGCGTGCCGACAGCGGCGATGATGCGGCGGAGTATGTCTGCCTGGTTCTGGAAACTCGTGCTGAGCGAAATCAGCACCCGGAAACGGACGCGATCCGTCCGCCAGGGCGGCGTCCAGGGCTGGATCCACGCAGGCATGTCGAGCAGCGGTCCGACATAGCGGAAGTTCCGTGGCAGACGCGCGGCTGGGAAGTCGAATGCCGCTGAAATTCCGATCAGAACGCGGTCCGCCCGATCGTAGTGATCGTTAATGTGCTTGAGCGGTAACAGGCCGAAGGCGGCGCGGGCCCGGTTCAGCGCCGGTAGATAACTTTCTTGGAGCGCGACGAACCGGGCGAGGTCGGCCCGTTGCGCGGCCTCGCGTTCCGGGCTGTCGGGCAGGAGCCCGTCCACGGAAAACGGCACGCCCTCCAACGGGCGGATGCTGACATGCGGCGACAGCAGCGCACACGGGATGCCCATGGCTTCCGACGCGATGACCGGCCCTGCCAGGAGATCGTTTGTCACGACTGCGTCGACCGGTTCGCTGCGCAGCGCGTCGATCGTATCGGCTGCGTAGTCGACTGCCGCGCCGATCATCAACTGGTCCAGCAGGAGGCGGAATTCAGCCCATACCGGCTCCTCGCCAGTGGGCTCGGGAGGACGGATTGGGGCGGGGCGTCGCCAGCATAGGGCGTGGAATCCTGCCCGCTCAATTTCGTCCCGATGCGCGACTTCGTCGAGCATCCGAACGCGGTGCCCCCGCTGACGTAGCCGGCGCGCGGCCGTCAGCATCGGGTTCAGGTTTCCAGGATTGCCCCAAGAAGTCAGCAAGAAGTTGAACGGCATGTGGCGATGTCCTCGTCCGGTGCGCGCCGCGTGTCGGCGGGCTGGACAGGAACATCGGCAACGCGCGCTTCCGAACGATGACCACAGCGGCGATTCGGGTTACAACCGCAACTCAGTTGCTGCGCACGCTGCGGGACAAGCCTGGAGCAATTGGCCCATTAACTTGCTTGCAAGGCTCAGGACTGACTATCGGAGCCAAAGCTCCCTGTAGCTGCGATGCAGATCCCGAAGAAGAAAGTATGGGCGCAGCGCACAGGCCGACCCGTATGAAAAGCGCCATCGCAGTTCGCTTCTTCCGCACACGGGGAGAAGCGAGCTGCCAACCGACAATCGTCAGTGTCGATGATGGACCGGCATCGCGGGTCGATCCAGGTCCGGAGCGATACCAATGGCCCCCCATTCGGGAAGTGCCGCTGGGTAGCTTCTTGCCAGTTTCCTATCAGGCGCTGTGCCGCAGACAGGCCTGCAGCGCCTCGGCGATCTCGGTTGTTATGATCGGCCAGCGCACGACATCGCAAATCCCGGAAGCGACCAGCGCTTTGGCACCCAGGTCGTCCGCCGAAGCTGCCGCAAGCAGGATCGGTCGATGTGACGAGATCTCATGCAGCGCCGCGGCCAGATCCAGCGCTGCCGTGACGGGTGCAATATGACCCAGTATCACGACATCGAAGCGTTCAGGTGCCTCGCGGAACATCGCCTGCACATCTGCCGCATACCTACATCCGACCGGTTCATAGCCGAGCGCCGCCAGTAGCTCCTCATCCTTGAGCAGATGCCTAGCGTCGTTTTCAACAATCAGCACCGTCTCCCCACTCCCTAGCGGGAGCGCGGCAACGCTGCCGTGAGGCTCGGGGGTGTTCGCAACAATCCGGGGCAGCCAGACTTCGAACCGGCTCCCCACCCCTACAGCGCTCCGCACATTGATTGACCCGCCGTGCTCCCGTACGATCTGCAGTGCGGTCGCCAGCCCCAGACCACTGCCAGTCGTACGCGTGGTGAAGAATGGTTCGAAAATCCGCTCCAAGTCCGCTTCGTCAATGCCACGGCCGGAATCGCCGACAGAAATCCGCGCATAGCCGCCAGGAGACAGCACACTGTGGCTGAGTGGCATGGAGGTCGCGACGTCGATCGCCTCGACTTCCAGCTCGATACGCCCGCCATCATTCATGGCCTGCGCGGCGTTGTTGCACAGGTTCAGAATTACCTGCTGCAACGCCGCCTCGGTCCCGGAAATGACCAGGTCCTCCGGGGTCTCATGAACCAGCAACTCAACTGTCGGTCGGAGGGAGGCCCGCAGCAGCAATTCCGTTTCCGTGACGAGCACTCGCAGGTTCACCGGCTTGTGCGCGAGTTCGCGCGGTCGCGCAAAGCTGAGAACCTGATCGACCAGCTCGCGTCCGCGTTCGCCCGCCCGACGGATCCCGTCAACAATGTCCGAGCTCAGTTGCCGCTCATTCGCCATTTCGACGTAGCCCAAAATTGCTCCAGTGATATTGTTGAAGTTGTGCGCGATACCGCTGGCCAGCGTGCCCACCGTCTCGAGGCGCCGCGCCTGCTGCAGTCGGAGCTCGAGACGAGCTCGCTCCTGTTCGGATACCTGCCGAGACAGCGCGTTGGTGATGGCGTCAATCGCCATCGGCAACAGGCTGAGTTCGCCCGTACGCAGGATGCGGCTCGGATGCGTAACCGTGTCGAACCCAAGCAGAACGCGGACGTCATCCATCGCATCACGGGAGACGCAAGCCCAACCGCGCAGGCCCGCATCGGTCAGGGCCTTCTTGTTGATGCCGGAGGGCATGCGCAGAACGTTTGCAACATGCACAATCCCATCCACCGTCGAGCCAACTTGGTTCATCACCGCGAAAGCCTGATCCGGCCAGCCTGGCGCGAATGTCACTCGATGGCTGTTCCATGTATAAGTTCGCGCGGATGGGCCACCTGACAACACGACGTAAGCCCTTTCGGCGCCAAGACACAGAGCCATCTCAGCAAGTGCATTCTCCAGAGCTGCGTCGAGATCCCGCTCGCGCGCCGTGACAAAACTCATCGAGACGGCCGCCAAGACATGTTCGAACAGCGCTTTGCGGCGCAGGGCTCGCGATCGTGCGTGAAGCTGCAGTCCGACATGGACCAGCAGTCCCACCAACAGCAAGGAAACCACATAGAGCGACATTCGGAACTGGCGCGCCGACTGCCGCGATGCGCTCTGCCGCCCCAGGATCGTTGCGCGGAGGACCGTCTGGCCACTCGCCGGTGGCACCGAAAGAATGGCTTTGAGTACGTCATCGGTTGTCGGCAGCAGGTCATGCAGCAGTCGCCCATGCGCCAACAGCGCCTCGATTGACGAAGTCTCACCCTGGAACGACCGATTTGTGAGCCGGTCCAGTTGGTCCTGCACCTCGCTTGCGGCGGTTGGCGACGTATCGAGGGTGAAGCGAAGCATCGAAGCGGCGAGTGAGCTCACCAGGGGCGCCAAAGGACCGCTTTCCTCGCCACTGAACCGCGCAATGTATGCCAGCGAGTTCTGCAACAGGGCATTATCACTTTTCAATTTCTCAACGAGAGCCTCCTGGTGCAACACCATCGTCCGCAGGCGATCGATCGAGGATGTCGTCACGGTGTCGAACGATGCTGCCTGCCGGAGGCGACCGACGGACTCGTCGAGTGCGTCTGCTTCTCGCACCAGAGGATCATAGTTCCGGAGAGCGCCTGCACGAACGCTCAGGACGTCCCGGTGCAACTCAGCTTCCAGCAATTCGAACCGTTCCATTTCGGCCAGCGCCTGGTCGTAGCGTTCTGCATCCGGGTTGATTGCGCGTACCGAAAGCCAGGTGAGCAGCACGATGAGAAGCGGAACAGCCGCGATGGCTGGCGCAACTTTCATGGTGCTGATGCCGATACCGGAACATCGCGATAGGCTCCCGTCAGTGTTTTCAAGAAGGCCACGACCGCGGTGACTTGTTGCTCCGACAAGGTCCGGTCGAGCTGTGCGAGCGCCATCTTCCGCACCGCATCCTCCAGCGTCGGAGCGCTGCCATCATGGAAATAGGGCGCAAGCGTCGCCACGTTTCGGAGGCTGGGCACACGCAGGATTTCGGGCTTCTGTGAACCAAGCGGGTGAAAGATGCCGTGCCGCTGATACAGATTGCCGCCGACGTTCACCCCTTGATGGCATGAGATACAGCCGAGCGACTTGAACAACTGGTAGCCGGATAGCTCTTCGTCCGTCAGTGCCCCGGTATCGCCTTCTAGCCAGCGGTCGAAGCGGCTGCCGGGTGTCAACAGCGATCTTTCGAACGTCGTGATCGCATCCAGCAGGCTCGCCCGGTCCGGCGCGTGCCCATAGGCCGCCCCGAATAGACTTACCACCTCCGGGTCTGCATTCAGTTTAGTCAGAACTTCATCAACGCTGGTTGCCATGTTTGCTGGATTTTCCAGCGAAGACTCCGCCTGAGCCTCAAGCGTTCGAAAATTTCCCTCCCAGTTCAGCCTAAAATTCAGGGCCGCATTGAATACCGTAAGGGTGGTAAGCGGCATCGCTGACCCATTACGTGCTGCCTTTCTTTGGACCTTGTCGGCTCCGTTGGTGTGGAGGTCGTGGCATGACGAGCACGCAAGTGTTCCATCGTGTGACAGGCGGCGATCCGTAAAGAGGCGCTGGCCGAGTGCGACTTTGCGCGGATCTGCCGCTGGCGGCGGCGGGACGGGGGTGATCGGCTCCGCGGTGCTCGTGTGCGGCGAGGCAAACGCCGCAAAATCATGGATCTCCTCCGGCGCTGCGCTTCCCACCAGCAACAGTGCCAGACAAAGCCGCATCGACCGCCCCACCACCTCGCGCTGTTCCCCTGACAACCACTCCGCAGTTTGCCTGTCCCACATCTTCCTGGCGAGAGACGAGGCCGCGGTTCACCGATTGCCGGAGCATGTGGGGATTGGAACTTCTGGTTACGTCCGTAACGGAATCTCTATGAGAGCCGTTCGACGGGCAAGGTGAATGTGTAGCCGACCCCGCGTTCTGTCTGAATAATGCGCGGTGCGCGCGGGTCCGTTTCCAGCTTGCGCCGGAGGCGCAGGATCTGCACGTCGATGCTGCGGTCGAACACGTCCTCGTGTACGCGAGTTGCTTGCAGTAGATGCTCCCGGGTCAATGGTCGCTGCGGCGCCTCGAGAAATGCCACGAGAAGCGGTACTCCCCTTTCGTTAGTGTCACCGGGTCGCCGCTTGCGGCACTAAAACCCCGCTGGCGACGGTCCAGTCGCCAGTTGCCAAACCGGTAGAGGCCCTGCTCCGCCTCCCGTTTCACCGCGCCACGGCCTGCCTCTCGTCGCCGCAGCACCGCACGGATTCGAGCGACCAGTTCGCGGACGCCGAACGGCTTGGTCACATAATCATCGGCGCCAAGTTCCAAACCCACCACGCGATCGATCTCATCGCGTCGGTGGCTAGTGGTAATAATGACTGGTACATCAGATCGGGACCGGATATCACGCAATAAATCGAGACCGTCCTCCTGACCAAGTCGGAGGTCCAGGATGACGACATTCGGTTCTACCGCTGAAAACTGCCGGACCATATCCTGCCTCCGCGAGGCAGACGTCACCCACATGTCGTGCTGCTCGAGATAGTTCACGAGCATGTGTTTCATCGAAGGGTCGTCCTCGATCACCAGGACCCGCGTCTGCCTGGCAGTCGTTCCGTGCCCGTTCTGGGGATATTCATCGAGCATGCCAGACGTGACGCCTTGCGTGTTTGCTTCAGAACTCATTGGATTAAGTCTCGCTCGCAGAGTCAGGCGGCTCGGCTTACCTGCGGCCGCACGCGCGCTGTTCTACTTGAGATGGGTGGTCCTTGCGACGCTGTCAGCAGCTGGTGTCATGCGCCTCGGGCCGCCCAGCTATCTACATCCCTCCTGGACGCACGTCCCCCGCTGATGATGCTGGCCGACGGTGATCGGAATGCGACGTACACGAACGCCAGTTGAGATGCTGCCAAGTACAATGCCGGATGCTTCGAGGCTCTCCCGACACAGTAGTTAAGCGGTCCGCCTTCAGCAAGCTGTCCAGGTACGTGTGCAACTCATGCTCGGCGATCGGGCATAGCGGGTTCCTCATGGATTGTCCGCAGCACAGGCCGGGGATCCTCGATGTCGTCGGTCAGCTCACGCAAGCGCTTGCGGCCGCGGGCCAGGCGGGACATCACCGTGCCGATGGGAACGCGCAACACGCTGGCGGCCTCCGCATAGGACAGGTCCTGCACTGAAACCAGCAGGAGAACGGCTCGCTGCTCCACCGGCAGGCGGTTCAGGCTGCGGGTCAGGTCACGCCAGTGCAGGTAATTCTCCTGATCCGGTCGCATGCTCTTAGCGGCTTCGTATGCCTCACCAAGCCGCTCGCCGGGCGGGCACGCCTTGGCGCGCCGCGACCGGCTGATAAAGAGGTTGTGCATGATGGCGAATAACCAGGACTTCATATCTCCGTCGTCATGACGTGTATGGAGCTTGTCGAGAGCGCGGACCACGCAATCATGGACCAAGTCGTCAGCGTCATCCCGATTGCGTAGCAGGGCGGCAGCATATCGGCGGAGCGCCGGAATGCATGCCTCAATGCATATGGGCCCACTGGTGGCCGTCATGGCAAGGCTCCGGTCATTCCCATTCCAGCACCTGAAGCCGCGCATCCTGGCATGGTCGCCAATATCGAAGGGATCTCTCGATCCAGTGGTCCAAATTGATCCACCAGAGTACGTCGGCGCCGCCTTCGTTAAACTGCTTGCCACGACGCAACCGATGATTGACTTGCGTCCTCCACCCATGGTGCTGCCTGCTGGAGACGATCGATCGACTACTCGTCGCGAGAACCAGCAATGTGCGCAATTCTCTCATCGGCACAAGGCTTGGTAGGACCGCGCCTCCGACCCGATGTCTGCTGCGACCAATACCTGTTCTTGCCAATTCCAATGGTCTCGATGTACATGGTTCCATCGCACTCAGCCTCGCGCGTCGACTAGGGACCTCGCAATGCGGCTCTTGCGCAGCTCGTCCGATGTACCGTTCCACAAATCGATCCGCGCTTGAATGCTGCTACACGCAGCACGCGCAGCACGCCCGGCCACTTCCGGCGAGCCCGCTACCAAGTTTTCAAGTAATTCGCGTCCTTTTGGTCCATGGCTATCACCGTCGAGCTCGATGTGTCGATCGATGTAATAGATGAAGTTACGCAGCCTATGCCTATCATGCTCAGCGCGGTAAAGCGTCTCGAGAAGCCTGCGGAACATCTCCGGGATGATGTCTTCTCGGCCGTAAAAGAATGCGGCGAGAACCTCTTCCGTTGTGCCCGAATTAGCCAGCGCCATCGTGTGGGACACAAACGCCCGCACATGCGGCGCGACCCCTATTCGGGTCAAAACCACTTCGACCGGAATACCGGCCTGAACCATCGAGCAGAATGTGCCGAAATGGCTGGTGTTCGCGCCAACATTTTCCATGGCGCGCAGGTAGAGATCGAGATGGCTGACGTAGGCGCCATCGGGATCTACGTCCGTCTCCTCTCCAATGACAATATCATTGATTAGGCGGGCGGCCCGACCATTCGGTGCCGGAAACCACGGTACTCTGGTGCACGTCAAATCCTGCTGAAGCCGCTTCAGAAGCGACATGAAATCCCAGACGGCAAACACGTGGTCTTGCATAAATCGCTGAAGGTCAGAGATGGAAATGACGTTGTTGTAAAGAGGATGGTCGAGTAGCGCTTCACGAAGACTGTCAAGGCGAGTGTAATCGTTGTCAGACATCTGTTTTGCTCCAGGTTTCTAAAGTGTTGTGCTCCATCGAAGGGTTCGACGGAGGAGCACGCAGCGCAACATGGTCACGGCCCTTTGACCCACAGTGCCCTGCGCAGAGGAGTTTCCTGTTCAGTCGGGCGGAATGTCCGTTTTTGAGTATCAGCCTGAGCCGATCGGAGGCGTTCCACATCAGCATGCTCGGCCTCAGCATCCCACCTGTATTTCGCGCAACTGCTCCAACCGCAGCGCTGCTACCGCCCGGCCGCTTCTAAAATCAGATTGGCAATAGCCTGCGGCTGAGAGATCATCGATAGATGCCCCGCATTCACCTCGACCGTTGTCGCGTGCATCCGCTTGGCCAAGAACCGCTCCAGCTCCGGCGCGATGGTCATGTCCTGCTTGGACACGGCATAGAAAGTCGGCTTGTCGTGCCAGGCCGCCACCGTCGTGCGGTCGCCGAACAGCGATACGGCAGTCGGCTCCTGCTCGGCGAACAGCACTTCGGCTTCCTTGTGCGGGATGCCGTTGGCGAAATACTTGGTATAAGCTTCTTCCGTCAGTGTGGCGTCGCCGTCATGCGTCACCACTCCGGCGCGCACCGGGGTCGTAGGGAACTTGCCGGATAGGCCAACGAAATTTTCGCCGGCGTCAGGTGCCCGCGCTGCAACGTAGACCAGCGCCGATACCTTCGGGGCGTTGCCAACGTGGCTCACGACCGTGCCGCTCCAGGAATGGCCACCAACACGGTTGAGCCGTCCTGCTGCGCCAGAACACGCCGCGTCTCCGCATCCGCGTCGGCAAGGGAGGTCAATGGGTTCTGCACCGCCGTCACATGCAGCCCGGCGGCCTGCAGAATCGGGATCACCTGCTGCCAACTCGACCCGTCCGCCCATGCGCCGTGCACCAGCACCACGTTGCGAGCCTCCACCGGCGCGGCGGTCCGCACAGCGGGCGGCTGGCTCACAGGCATCTGGGCCTGCACTCGCACTTCGCCGCTCGCTATGAAAGCAGCCATCGCAGCACAAGCCTTTTGAAACTGGGCGTTCACGTCCCATCTCCTTGGTCCAAGGACCGCTGCAAGCATCATCGCTTCATCAGGGTTTTCGACGGAGACACAGGCAGTGAAACACCACCGGGCACTTTCGCGCGCATGGCTGCCATTCCTCGGCTGCCGTTAAAACTCCCCCTCATGTCATCGAAGACAAAACAGGCGAGTCCGCCCGAGGATCTATGGGCGGACGCCATGCGCGCGGAACGTCGGGGAGATGGTGCGGCCTATGACCGGCTTCTCAAGGATATCGCACTCGTGCTGCGGCAGTTCGTCCGCGCCCGGCTCGCCAAAGTGGGGCTGAGCGTACACGAGGCGGAGGATGTGGTGCAGGAAATCCTGATCGGCCTGCATGCTAAGCGGCACACCTGGGACGAGACCCGCCCGTTCCTGCCCTGGCTGTACACCATTACCCGCTACAAGTTCATCGACGCCGCACGCCGCCTGCGTCGCGAGGCGTCCTATCGGGTGGACATCACGATGGACGAATTGTCCGAGATCTTCGAAGCCCCGGCCGCAGAAACCGATAGTTCAATGCTGGATCTGGACCGGCACCTCGCCATCCTGTCGGCAGGGCAGCAGACAGCAGTACGCGCCCTTGCGTTGGATGGGGCTACGGTCCGTGCCACCGCCGAAAAGCTGCACACCAGCGAGGGTTCGGTGCGCGTCCTTTACCATCGCGCTCTGCGCCGCCTGACGGACAGGGCCGTGCACGACAATGCCAATTCACCAGGAGACAGGCGATAATGCCCGTCGCCGATACCGATGGCCTTATCCACGGGCTCGCCCGCCAGGCCGGCACCAACCGGCTCTCCAGTGCCCGCGCGTTCAAACTGACCCTGATCGTCGCTACCCTTGCCTCCATGGGGCTCTCGGTCGCGCTGGTGCTGCTGGTGCTCGGCACCAGGCCGGATTTCGCCGCCGCCGTGCACCGCGCGCCCTTCGTCTACAAGGTCACCTCCATGTTGGCGCTCGGCCTGGGTGGCCTGTTCCTGGCCAGCCGCGCCGCATTACCCGGCAGCGGCCGGCTCACCGCTCTCGCTCTGGTTCCCGCGGTGGCGCTGCTGGCATTTCGCGCCGCCACCGACCGCTCCGGCCTGCCCTCCATGGGCATTACGAACATTTCGGTGCCTGAATGCGTGATGACCATCCTGGTGGTCTCGCTGCTGCCTCTGGTCGTCCTGCTCTGCGTGATGCGCGCGGGCGCGCCCACCCGTCCGGCCCTCGCCGGCGGCATTGCCGGCATGCTGTCTGGCGCGCTTGGCGCCGCCGCCTATGCGCTGGCCTGCAAGAACGATGCGGGGCTGTTCGTCGCACTTTGGTATCCGCTGGCCATTCTGGCAGTGGCTGCGCTCGGCGCCACGATCGGGCGCCGCGCCCTGGCCTGGTAGCCTGGCCCGACGCTAGCGCGTCGGCGCGGGCAGGCCGTGCGGGGGTCTGGCCGGCTGCTCGGCGCGAGAGTCGGCACCCAGGTTACAACCGTAGCCACATTTGCGAGTTCTGAAATGCTGCGACAGCACTAGCCATCCAGGACCAGGCCTGAATAGGTTCGGCGTGATATGCGGCTTGAGGAAAAGCTTCGTCAGGCATCACGGTTAAACGTGGACACGACCTCCGAGTCTCTCCGCGCCGACCAGGAGCCTGGCGCTGGGCATCGCCTCGCGTGCGGTCGAGATCGAGAGCGCGCGTCGCATGGTGCAGCAACTGCATTACCTGGCTGGCTGCAGGTAAAGCCGCGATCGCACGTCCCTGACAACTGCAAGACAGCCACCGGGTCTTCGCATAGCGAACGACCCCGCTGAGCCTCACTCTGGAACACAACGCAAACCAATTTCGTGAATACGGAGTTCCGTCGATGATATCTCGAAATATTGCGGCGGTTGTCGCCTCTCTGGCCGCCGCGTCGCTCAGTGGGCCGGCGGCAAATGCCGAACCGACCGCACTGGAATTCACCGGCCGAGGAGTGCAGGTCTATCGCTGCCAAAATACCGGTCCGGCCTACGCTTGGGTGCTCAAAGGGCCGAATGCACAATTGTTCGATGCTGCTGGACAGATCGTAGGACGACACTTTTTCGGACCTCGCTGGGAGGCGAACGACGGTAGCCGCATCGCAGGGCGGCTCTTGGTCGCCAGCCCGTCACCCGATGGCCAGAAAAACACGCTGTGGCTTGTGCTTAGCGCGCAGATAGAGCAGGCCGACGGCATCTTCGGCCATGTCCGCATCATAACGCGGACTGACACGCGTGGTGGCATCGCCCCAACCACCCAGTGCGATCCGCAGCAGAATGGTCAGGTCATGAACGAGGCTTATTCCGCGACGTATACGTTCTTCCCCTGACCGGACGGCACTGAATCGCTGCGTTACGGGTGTAGCCCGAAGCACGCACTCTGGAATTCTTCGGCAATCCACGAATTGGACAATCCCTCCCCGTCACCACTCAACGGGAGAGATCGATGCGAATTGTTGATCAGGTATATCGCGATGTGTCGCCGTCGGAACTCGACGAGCACGAGACCGAGACGGCGCATGTGCTGTTATTTTCAGGGAAGCGCTCGTTGCAGAGCGAATTGGACTGCGCGCGCCTGGCGTTTGCCCGCCAATCAACGACGGATCGTCGAAATCGCATCGCGAGCCAAGTGCACCGGGAAGCTCGACCGGCGGGCTGCTGTCATGCCTCATCGAGAGTTTCGCCGCTTGTGGTGAAGCGCCGGGTCCTGGTTGCTTCGGGTCGAGCGAGCATAGGGACCATCAGGACCTGGCTCGCGGACATAGCGAACATGCGCGCGCCACAAATGTGGTCCGTTGGGCTGGCAGCGACCTGCCTGATTTGGACGAGACCGCAACCAACCAGACTATAACGCCGACAAGGCATACTTCGCCAATTGGTAGGTTCTGGTCGAGGATCCGACGGGAACGGAATGTGAGGCGAACGATTGCGAGCTTGAGTGCGCTCGATGACACGACACTGAAGGATATCGGCCTGCATCGGAGCCAAATCGGAAGTGTTGCGAGGTATGGGAACTTGCCAGTGTGAGCGGTAGGTGCATCAGCGAGGATGGGCGGCGCTTCGCCGAACATCTTCCGATGACGCGGGGAGACTCTACGCGCGTAGTGCGCCCGGCCCAATCAGCACATTCTGTGGCGACATGGCCGTGCGCACCGCCTGCATTTACATCCCCGACAAGCAACCCGACATAGCGTTCACCTCAACGCTGAACGGGCATCGCCCACGGAGCCTACCATGATCCCCAGCAGAGCAGTCATCGGGGCGCTTGTACCTGGTACCGCCTTAGCAGTTTCCGGGTGCGCGACAGAGACTTCGTACACCGCCACAGCTGGCGATTACGCCTACAACAACTATCTCAGATATCCTTACGAGTGTACTTACGACCTCGGCTATGAATGTCCACCCTATGTCTATGGCCCTCCCGCGGTCTTTGACTTTGACCACCTCCACCACTTCCACGACCGTCCGACGCATGTTGGCCGTGGCCTTGGGACGTTCGGCGGGCACGGATTTGCTGGGCATGGCAACTTCGGCTTTGGTGGGCACGGCGGTGGTGGCCACCGCTGACCGCCCAAGCGTCTATGAGACCGTGGCGCCGTGCCAGCCCATCAAGCGTTCAATCGTCAGGACGATCTCTTGCACGTCAACCCGAATGCCGCTTTCCACCGGGTCAGCCCAGCTTGGTGACCGCGCCAGCACCTCAACCGGAGCCGGCGCCAACGGATGTTTGGCTGGACGCCTGCCGCGGCCCGGCGATGGGCCGCACCGCCGCGCCCGGAGCGATCTTCTGCAGATTGCCGACAATCACCGCGTCACCCGCCATGATGCCCTTGGTGATAACAATGCGATCGCCGTACGTCGCTCCGATCGAAACCATCCGTTGGTCTGCCTTGCCGTTATCCGCGACGTAGACATACTTTCCGAGCTGGCTTGAACCCAGGGCCACCTGTGGCACCAGCAGCGTGCCAGGCCGATCGGCCACGTGCAGACGCACATGCACGAACTCACCGGGCAGCAGGCTGTGGTCCGGATTGGCGATGGTTGCCCGCGCCACGATGGTGCCGGTGTTCCGGTCCACCGCGTTGTCCAGGAAGGTCAGGGTTCCCTCGTATCGCTTCCCGTCCTGGTCCGGAATCGTCACCTCTGCCGGGATCGTCTTTGCCCGGTACTCGCCGAGGCGGTCGAGGTCGGTCTCGCTCGGGTTGAACGTCACGTAGATCGGATCGAGCTGCACGAGCGTATTGAGCTGCGTGCCCGCGGCATTGATCAGAGTGCCCTCGTGCACAAGGCTCCGCCCGAAGCGACCCGCGAAGGGCGCCCTGATCGCGGTGTAGCCCAGATTGAGCTTCGCCGCCTCCACTGCCGCCGCATCTGCGGCCACTGTCGCCTGCGATTGATTGAGCGTACTCGTCGTTTGGTCAAATGCGTCCTGCGTTGCCCATCCGTCCTTGCTCAGCACTGCGTTGCGGTGTTGCGAGACGCGCGCGTAGTCGAAGGCGGCAGCATCACGGCGTGATTGCGCGTTCGCCTGGTCAAGTGCCGCCTGATAATCACGCGGATCGATCTGATACAAGAGTTGCCCCGTCGGCACGTCCGCTCCGTCGCCCACCGGCTGCGAAGCGAGATACCCCGTGACTTTCGCTTCAAGCGTGATGTTGCGAATCGCTTCCGTCGTGGCCACGAAATCGAGATAGACGGGCACCGTCCGCTGGTCGACCGCGGCCACCGGGACCGGCAAAGGCGGCGGGCTCGCCGCCGGGGCCCCCGCGTCGCTGTGGCCGGAGCTGGCCAGCAGTGAAACCCCGATGGCGACCAGAGCGACCGCCCCGGTCCCCAGTCCAATATTCTTCAGGGAAAAACTCATGACCTTTGTCCTCCAGGGGTCAGTCACCGATCGCGCCTTCGAGACGGCGCTGAGCGACGGATTGTTCGTGCTTCGATGTCCCGCCTTCGCGCAGCCGTTCGATGACCGCGTAAAACACCGGCACAAGGGCAAGCCCGAAAATCGTTGCCGCCAACATGCCGCCTACGACCGTGGTGCCGATGGATTGCCGGCTGCCTGCCCCGGCACCGGAGGCGACCATCAGCGGCACGGTGCCGAGAATGAAGGCGAAGGCCGTCATCAGGATTGGCCGCAGCCGGAGCCGCCCTGCCTCCATCGCCGCCTCGACAATGCCCTTGCCGCCCTCACGCAGCTGTTTGGCGAACTCCACGATCAGGATCGCATTCTTCGCGGCCAGCCCGATCAGCATGACGAGACCGATCTCCGAATAGACATCGAGCTGCATCGCGCGGAGCCATAGCGCCAGCACCGCACCGAACAGCGCGAGCGGTACCGACAGGATCACCATGAACGGCATCGACCAGCTTTCGTACTGCATCGCCAGCACCAGGAACACGAAGACCAGGGCGAGGGTGAACACCATCGCCGCAGTGGAGCCCGCTTTGAGCTCTTGGTACGCGATGCCGGTCCACTCATAACCGAAATCAGCGGGCAGTGCCTCTTCCGCCGCCCGCTGCATGGCGGCGATCGCCTGTGCAGAACTATAGCCAGGCGCAGGTGCTCCATTGATCAGAGCGGACCCATAGACGTTGTAGTGCGAGACGTATTCAGGCCCCGCTATTGGCTGCAGCGAGCCCAGGGTGTTGAGCGGGATCATCTGCCCGCCCGCATTGCGCACATAAAGACGCGATAGATCCGTGGGGCCGGCGCGCGCATCCCTCTCGGCCTGCATCGTCACCCGGAAGGTGCGGCCGAACAGATTGAAGTCGTTCACGTAGAGCGAGCCGAGATAGATCTGCAGCGTGCTGAACACGTCCGACAGGTTGAGCCCCAACAGCTTCACCTTGGTTCGATTGAGATCGTACTTGTACTGAGGCGTCGAAGTACCGAAGGTGGTGAAGAGCTGATGCGGATCGAGTTCGGGCTGTTGACGAGCTTTTGCCAGCAGCGTCTGGGTCGCATCGTTCAATGCTTGTGGGCCGCGCCCTGTCAGGTCTTCGACTTCGAATTCGAAGCCACCGGTGGTGGAAATGCCCGGAATTGACGGCGGGTCGAAGCTCAGGCTGATCGCGTCGGAGATCGCCAGCAGTTTCGGGCGCACGGCTCCGATGATCTTGTCGGCGTTGAGTTTGGCGCCTCGCTCGGCCCACGGCTTCAGAATGGCGAATTCGACCCCAGTGTTCGACTGGCTGGCGCCCGTCAAGAAATTCGTGCCGGTGACGGAATCCACATCCTGCACCCCGGGCTGCGCGGCCAAAATCTTTCGCACCTGCTCCGCCACCCGGTCCGTCCGCTGCAGCGATGCGCCGTCGGGCAGTTGGATGACCGCGAAGAAGTAGCCCTGGTCCTCGGCCGGCAGGAAGCCCGCCGGGATGCGCGAATAAAGCCCGTAGGTGATCACCAGCGCGCC
The DNA here is from genome assembly GCA_963758595.1 of uncultured Alphaproteobacteria bacterium. Lineage (GTDB taxonomy): Bacteria > Pseudomonadota > Alphaproteobacteria > Acetobacterales > Acetobacteraceae > JAMXLO01. The sequence continues at coordinate 81,720 of CAVWWB010000007.1, read as the reverse complement.
GGCAAACAGGGCAAGCGCGCCCCAGCGCGCCGCAATCACCCACCGAACACTTCGTGCGTATGCGTCCGCCGCGCGTGTGAACCCTGCATTGAAGGCGCGGAACAGGAAGAAGCGGCGGTCCGGGCGATGCCGCAGCAGAACCGCCGATAGGGCCGGGCTGAGCGTCAAGGAATTGAAGGCGGAGATCGCGACGGAAATCGCAATTGTCAGCGCGAACTGGTTATAAAGTCGGCCGGTGACGCCGGGCAGAAAGGCAACCGGGACAAAGACCGCCATCAGCACGGCGGTGGTCGCGATGATCGGACCAGTAACTTCCTTCATCGCGGTCATTGCTGCCTGTACCGGCGAAAGCCCGCGTTCGAGCTGACGTTCCACGTTCTCGACAACGACGATTGCATCGTCGACGACGAGCCCGATCGCCAGCACCATGCCGAGCATGCTCACCATGTTGAGTGAAAAACCGGCTGCCAGCATCACCGCCAGCGTGCAGATCAACGAGACCGGGATGGCGATCGCCGCAATGACCGTGGTGCGCCAGCTTTGCAGGAACAGAAACACGACCGCCATCACGAGCGCGAGTGCCTCGGCAAGCGTTACCATCACGTCATGCATCGAGGCAGAGACAAACATTGTCGTGTCATAGGGAATCCGCCAGGCGAGACCCGCGGGAAAGCGCTTGCCCAGCCGCTCCATCTCGGTCTGGACTTCGCGCGAGACCTGCAGAGCGTTCGACCCGGGCGTCTGGTAGACGGCGACGAAAACATTGGGTCGACCATTCAGGCGCGAGCTCGACGTGTACTGCAAAGCCCCGAGCTCGGTCCGCGCGACGTCGCGCAGGTGGACCACAGCTTCGCTTCCAGTCCCGGCGCGGACGACGATGTCGCCAAATTGCGCAGGATCGCTTAGCCGGCCGAGTGCGTTCACCTGATATTCGAACATGGTACCGGCGGGCGCCGGCGACTGCCCGAGCCTGCCGGCCACAACCTGCACATTCTGCTCGGCAATGGCACTCTGCACGTCGGTCGCGGTGATGCCGAGTTTGGCGAGCTTGTCAGGGTCGAGCCAGACTCGCATCGAATAGCGGCGCTCGCCGAAGATGGTCACGTCTCCCACGCCGGGCAGCCGCTTGAGCGGATCCACGAGCTGCAGGTACGCATAGTTGCTGATGTTGACGAGATCGATCGAATTGTCCGGCGAATACAGCGTCACGCCCAGCAGGATGCTTGGGTTCTTCTTGCTGACGGTGACGCCCGCCTGATTGACGATTGCGGGCAGAGAGCCCTGCGCCTGGGCGACGCGGTTCTGCACGTCCACCGCCGCGATATCGATCGGATAGCCGACATTGAAGGTGATGGTGATGGTCGAGCTGCCATCATCGGCGCTGACCGACGACATGTAGGCCATGCCCTCGACGCCGTTGATCTGCTGTTCCAGCGGCGTCGTGACAGTGTTGGCGACAACCTCGGCACTGGCGCCCGGGTAGGTCGTGGTCACCACCACCTGGGGCGGCGTGACATCGGGAAGCTGCGCGACCGGCAGAAACCGGTACGCGACCGCTCCTGCTAGCACCATGAGGATAGCTATGGAGGCCGCAAAAATCGGACGGTGAATGAAGAAGTTCACCATTTGGGCATGCCCTTGCGAACGGGGGTGGCAATCAGATTGGCTTCGCCTTATATGGGCGGGACTGACCAGTAACACCCCGTCTTGGTGTGACCGGTCAGTAACATGATCGGGAGCACACCGTCATGGCCGCGCCAAGGGCCGGGTTCGCCGCCGCTTCGCACGCCCCAGTGTCGCCGCGCGAGCGCATCCTCGCGGTCGCGCGCGAGTTGTTCTACCGCCGCGGCATCCATGCCGTCGGCGTTGACGCGATCGCCGAGGCAGCCGGCACCAACAAGATGACGCTGTACCGGCACTTCTCCTCCAAGGACGAGCTGGTGGCGGCATGCCTGCGGGAGCTCGTGGCCGAGAAAGACGCGGAATGGGATGCGATTGCTGCCGCGCATGCGGGCGACGCGAAGGGGCAGTTGCTGGCCTGGTTGCAGCACATTGGGGAATGGTTCATCCGCGAGAGCGGTCGGGGGTGTGCGCTTGCGAATGCCGCGATCGAACTTCCGGATCAAGACCATCCCGCGCGTCAGGTCGTCAGAGCGCACAAGTCCGCGGTCCGCGAGCGGCTCGCCAGGCTGTGCCACGATGCCGGCTTGCGCGATCCCGAAGCGGTCGCCAGCCAAGTGTTCCTGGTATGCGAAGGCGCCCGCGTTGCTGCTCAGAGCCTGGGCTCGGACGAGCCCCTGACGCGCCTCCCGGCTCTACTCACAGACCTTGTAGAGGAGCATTCGCCGCGTCGTGCAGCCTCGCGCGCAAAACTGCATCATATGTCGCAGCGAACTTAAGAAGACTGGCAACACGCTATCGCATCTGTATACGACGATGGTGTCGCAGCAGTCGGACCATCGACCAGGCGGGGCGAGCTATGTCGCCGTTTCAGTTCGCGCGGCGCCGGGCGCGCGCCGTCAGACACTCCGGCAGCGCTATTTCCAAATCTGAGCGGTCGCTCCGACAGGTTGTTCATGATGAATACTCCACATTCGACCGCTCGCGTTGAAGGCGATCCAAGTGGCATGACGTCGCACTCGCCGATGTCGCGGGCGTTTCGATCGGAGACGATTTGGCTACAAACTTGCCGACTACAGGATCGGCGAAGCTGGGCGCTCATCCCGGTTGGTTGAGGACGTCCGCGGCGCGCGGCTTCGCGACTATGTTTCAGTTGTAACCCGATCACCCCTCTCCTGAAATAATCGGGTAGCTCCCTACCCTCATCTTTGGATCTCTCCGAGGCAGGCCGTTGCCGCGCCTGGCTCGCTTCCGAAAGCAACACAAAAGAGAGCGGCTTTGTCGGCGCGGCAGAGGCGGCTGAGGTATCACGAACCTGGTGTCGTTTGCATTGCGGCGCCCGATTTCGCTGTTGACGATGGTCGCAGCCATTGCACTGATGGGCTTTCTGGCGCTCAACCGCATGGCCCTCGACATCTTTCCCGACCTTGGTGTGCCAACAATCTACGTCGCGCAGCCTTATGGCGGCCTGGATCCGGCGCAGATGGAAGGGTTCATCGTCAACTATTACGAGTACCACTTCCTCTACATTACCGGCATCGAGCATGTTGAAAGCAAATCGATCCAGGGCGTAGCGCTGATCAAGCTCCAATTCCATCCCGGCACCGACATGGCCCAGGCGCTGGCCGAGACCGTCAGCTACGTAGACCGCGCGCGCGCCTTCATGCCGACCGGGACCGTTCCGCCGTTCGTGGTCCGGTTTGATGCAGGCGGCGTGCCGGTCGGCGACCTCGTCTTCTCCAGCAAGACGAAAACAGTCGCCGAGCTTCAGGACGCGGCGCTCTTCAAGGTGCGCCCATTGTTCGCGACCTTGCCAGGCGTGTCGGCACCGCCGCCCTTCGGCTCGAGCCAGCGCACCATCCTCGTCCGCGTAGATCCCGGCAAGCTGCGTTCCTACAACATGTCGCCGGACGAAGTGGTGCAGGCGTTGGCTGCCGGCAACACGGTCAGCCCATCGGGTAACGTCCGCATCGGCGACCTCTTGCCGATGGTGCCGGTCAACTCCGTTGTCGGTGATTTCAAGGGCCTGAGCAACATTCCCATCCGCTCGCGGGGAACGCGGACGATCTTCATACGCGACGTCGGATCGGTTGAAGACGGCGCCGACATCCAGACCGGCTACGCGCTGGTGGATGGACGCCGCACGGTCTACATCCCCGTAACCAAACGAGCGGACGCCTCGACACTCGCGGTCGTCCAGGCCGTCAAAGCCAACTTGCCACGATTCCAATCCGTGCTGCCTGGCGACGTTGCGGTCAGTTACCAGTTCGACCAGTCCCCCTACGTAACCCGCGCCATCCAGGGCCTGTTCGTCGAAGGCGCTCTCGGCGCGGTGCTCACGGGCCTTATGGTGCTGCTGTTTCTGCGAGATTGGCGCAGTTCGCTCGTTGTGGTCTTGAACATTCCGCTCGCGATTCTTGCGTCGGTGACGGCGCTCTGGGTATCGGGTCGGACCATCAACATCATGACCTTGGGCGGGCTGGCGTTGGCTGTCGGTATCCTGGTCGACGAGGCGACAGTCACCATCGAGAATATCCACACCCGTCTTGCTGATGGCCGCAGCCTTGCCCGTGCCGCGAGCGAGGCCACGGCCGAGACGACGCTGCCCCGGTTCGTGGCCATGCTCTGCATTCTGGCGGTGTTCATTCCGGCCTTCGTCATGACCGGCGCCGCGCGCAACCTGTTCGCACCGCTGGCCTTGGCCGTCGGCTTTTCGATGGTGGGATCGTATCTGCTTTCCAGCACCTTTGTACCGGTAATCTCAGTATGGATGCTGCGCCATCCGGGCACGCGGCACGAGCCGCAAGAGACGTCTTTTGACCGTCTACGTGCCAGGTATGATCGGTTCGCGCGCGCCATCATGAGACGGCGGCGCATCGTCGTGGTATCCTATCTCATTATCAGCGGCGCAATCATTATCCTGGTCGGCAGCTCTCTCGGCACCGAGATTTTTCCAATCGTGGATACCGGCCAGCTCCAGTTGCATCTCCGGGCTCCGGCGGGAACGCGCATCGAGCGCACCGAGCAGATCACGCTGCGGACACTCGACGCGATCAAGCGCGAAGTCGGTCCGAATAACGTGGAAATCAGCCTCGGTTTTGTTGGGGCGCAGCCGCCCAACTACCCCATCAATACTATTTATCTCTGGAGTTCCGGTTCCGAGGAAGCGGTGCTGCAGGTACAGTTGAAGCGCGGCGCCGGCATCGGCATCGAGGATTTGAAGGAGCGGTTGCGTCAGAAATTGCCCCAGGAACTGGCGGGTGTACGCTTCTCATTCGAGCCAAGCGACATCGTCAGCCGGGTGATGAGCTTCGGCGCGCCGACACCGATCGAAGTGGCGGTGAGTGGGCCGAACCTCGCCGATAGCCGCCAATACGCCGAGAGACTGCGAGCGAAATTGGCCCAGGTGCCGACGCTGCGAGACCTGGGATTCGAGCAGGAACTCGATTACCCGACCGTGAAGGTTAGCGTAGACCGCGAGCAAGCGGGTGTTCTGGGGGTGACGGCGAATGACGTTGCGAAATCGGTTGTCGCGGGCACATCATCCAGTCGCTACACCTCCGCGAATTATTGGCCCGATCCTAAGACCGGCATAGGTTATCAGGTGCAGGTCGAGATCCCCGAGCACCAGATGAATTCCCTGGAGGAGGTGAAGAACCTTCCCATCGCGCACCGGCCGGGCCAGCAGATCGACCTCCGCAATGTGGCCGGCGTTGCCGACGGCACGGCGCTCGGCGAATACGACCGATACAACATGCAGCGCATGCTGACACTCAGTGCGAACATCTACGGCGAGGATCTGGGACACGCGGCAGCCCGCGTGCAACAGGCGATCATCGATACGGGAAAGCCGCCCGATCGGGTGAACGTGACCGTGCGCGGGCAAGTAGAGCCAATGGCGGAGATGTTTGGAGGCCTGCGTCTGGGGCTCTTGATGGCGGTGGGTGTCATCCTTCTGCTGCTGACCGCCAATTTCCAATCGTTCAGGCTTTCCCTGGCGGTGGGGTTGACGATTCCAGCGGTCATCGCCGGGGTCGTACTCATGCTGTGGCTCACCCGGACCACGCTCAACATCCAATCCTTCATGGGCGCGATCATGGCGATCGGGGTGGCCGTGGCAAACGCCATCCTGCTGGTGACTTTCGCTGAGCGCAGCCGGGCCGGGGGCCGCGCACCATGGGAGGCAGCAATAGAAGGCGCACGGAGCCGTCTGCGTCCGATCCTGATGACCAGTTTCGCGATGCTGGCCGGGATGGTGCCGATGGCGCTGGGTCTGGGCGAGGGCGGAGAGCAAAGCGCGCCGCTTGGGCGGGCGGTGATCGGCGGTCTGCTCGGCGCAACGTGCGCCACGCTCATCATCCTGCCGGCGATTTTGGCCACGCTGCAGTCGCGGCATGCCCAGATTTCCGCATCGCTCGATCCTGATGACCCGCACAGCCGCTATTTCGACGTGGAGCCACGGCTCGCGACGGGTTCGGATCGCGGCGACGGCTGCACTGAACACCATGCTCGGGCCCGGAGTGAGTGAACGGCCGGAACCGGTTTAAGGAGAAACCCAATGAAGTTCACGAGTCGAACCGGCATGAAGGTCTTGGTAGTCATGGTCGGCGTCGGCGCGGGAGGCATCGTTGCCGGGCGGCACCTGGCGGCATCGCCATCGCCAGTGAATTCAACAAGGGCGGATAACCCTCCGCGGGTCGAGGTTGTGCTTCCGCGCCGCGCCACGGTGGCCCAACGTCTCCAGACCAACGCCACCCTCGAAGCCTTTGAGGCAGTGGACCTCTATGCCAACGTCTCCGGATACCTGTCCGATGTTCGCGTCGATATCGGCGATCACGTGAAGGCGGGTCAGGTGCTCGCGGTGATCGACGTCCCCGAAATGGAGCAGGAGCTTGCTGAAGCCAAGGCCCAGCTCGAATCCAAGCGAAGTTCGCTAGAGAGCGCGCGCCGCCAACTGGACCACGCCGAGGCAAACCTGTCGCTTCAGGACATCTTGTTCAAAGACCGGGAGTGGGTGGGCGGGGGACACGGAGGGTTCGTCAGCGACCGGACGCTCGATGAGGTGCGCGCCAACGTGGAGATCGCCAAGGCGGATGTGGGCGTTGGGGAGGCGAACCGCGCCCTCGCTGCCAACCAGGTCGACGTCGCCGCCGCCGCCGTGGAGAAGATCAAGACGCTGCTCGCATATACGCAGATCGTGGCGCCGTTCGACGGCGTGGTGGCGCGGCGCATGGTGAACCGGGGCGATTTGGTCCAGGCCGCCACGGCCACGCGGACGACGCCCTCCGCCGGGTCACTTTTCACTGTGCAGCGGATCGACACCATCCGGGTGTTCTGCGACGTTCCGGAAAACGACGTGCCTCACCTTCACATCGGGGATCCGGCCATCGTCAAGCCGTCCGGCTTCGACGGTGAGCCGTTCATCGGCAAGGTAACCCGCTTCTCCCTACGTCTCGATCCCGAGACTCGCAACATGCGTACCGAGATCGATCTGTCCAACCCTATGGAACGGCTTTATCCGGGCACGTATGCAGAGGTGTCACTGGAAATGAACCGGCGCCCCGATGCGCTCACCGTACCCGCCGCCGCTGTAGGTTCGGATGGTGACGGCAACTTCGTGTACACTATCATTGACAATCGCGTCACACGCCTCGCCGTCAAAACTGGTCTCACCGATAACGGTTACATCGAGGTGACTGCGGGCCTGTCGGAGAAGACACCGGTGGTGGCAAGCACCGAGGGAGTGCCGTCACCGAGAACGGCGGTTCAGGCGCAGATAGTCCGGGAGAACTCCTAGCATCGCGAACATCCGCAGGGAAATCGCCAACGCAGTGCGAAACTGATCTCATATGGCTGCGCCGGTCGGTGGCTGATGGGGCCCGCGTCTATCGCGCGATAGCGAACTGCCTCGGAATCCCGCTCCCGGCATCGTCCATACGGGGGACCGCTCGCGTTGCAGGCGATCTAAGTTGGCACGACATCGCACTCGCCCATCTCGCGGGCGTTTCGATCGGAGACGATTTGGCTGCAGACGAAACCTGCAGGGTACAGGATCGGCGAAGCTGGGCGTTCATCTCGGTTGCTGGAGGAGGCCCGCGCCGCTTGTGACTATATTTCACTTGTAAGCCGATCACCCCTCTCCTGAAATGATCGGGTAGCTCCCCGCTCGGATCTTTGGATCCGTCCGAGGCAGGCCGCTGTCACGCCTGGCTCGCTTCCGGAAGCAACAAAGGGGAAGCCTGAAATGGCGATTTCAAATGTGCCGGCCGCCCAGCAGACCAGTGGTCAGTGGTTGGAGGCGACACCGGGAGAGCGCTTCTATTTCCGCGTCTCCAGCCAGGAAACGGCAGGGGTCTATATGATGTTTGAGGTGGTCGCCGATCCCCGCAACGGTGTGCCCATGCATATCCACAAGCACGAGGATGAGCACTTCCTCATCCTGGAAGGCACGTTGCGCCTGGCAACTGGCGACGAACTGGTTGACGTCGCCGCGGGCGCCGCGGTCACCGCCAAGCGGGGTGTGCCGCATGCCTGGGCAAATATGACGAACACTCCTGTTCGCTTCCTTGTCGTTTTCTCTCCAGGGCGCATCGAGGAATTGTTGAGGCAAAACATCGCGGCGAAAGACGATCCCGCTGCCGTTGCGGCCAACTCGGACCGATTTGGCACGGTTGTCGTCGGTCCGCCGATTGCCGAGGGACTTTATACGTTCGCCTCGCCGCGATCCTGAACCAGAACCAGGAAACAAGCGCAAATGAAGGCTCGCCTTCCGCAGGCGATCGCTAATTTCGGGAGGGGAGCCACGGCTTCGCAATCGCTCGGGCCCGCCGACCTGACGAGATCGGCTCGTGGAGAGAGAGCATGACAAACACATCCGGCCGTCACCAGCCTAGCACCTGCAAATGCTGTCACTTGTCGCGCCGCGGCTTCATCGGGGGCGCCGCAGCGCTTGGCGTGGCGACTGCTTCGTCCGGAAAGGCCTCAGCAGCCACACCGGCCGCAACGCTGATTGACACCCACCACCACTTCTTTCCGCCCGCTTACCAGAAGGCGTGGCTCGAATGGGAAGAGGCGCGCGATATTCCGCATTTCCCTTCTCAGGTGGCATGGTCCAAAAGCAAAGCAATCGAAGAGATGGACGAGGCAGGCATCCGCACCGCGGTGTTGTCGATCGCATCAACGCCGGGGGTCTGGTTCGATCTCGATGCTGAGAAGGCCAGCCAAATGGCCCGTAACTGCAATGACTATGCCGCCGAATGGATGCGCGAGAAGCCCGGCCGCTTTGGTCTGTTCGCCACGCTCTCGATGATCGACATCGACCGGACGCTGAAGGAGATTGAATATGTGTTCGAAACCTTGAAGGCGGACGGTGTCGGCCTCCAGTCCAGCTACGGGGACAATTGGCTGGGCAACGGCAAATACAAGCCGGTGTTCGATGAGCTTAATCGGCGCGGCGCCGTCGTATACGTTCATCCCGTCGCTGCCAACTGTTGCGTCAACCTCAGCGTCGGTACGTTTCCGGCGGTCCTCGAAGTTCCGCATGACACGACGCGATGCGTTACCAGTCTTCTGCTCTCGGGTGGTTTTGCGCGCTGGCGCAAAATCCAGTGGCTGTTCTCACATGCCGGCGGGACAATCCCGATGATGGCCGGTCGTATCGACGCGTTCTACGGGAAGCGTCCCAACCTGAAGGAGTTCGCACCGGAGGGGATCATCGGTGAACTGCGGCGGCTCAACTACGATACGGCCAACGCGACCAGCGCGCCGACGATGGCGGCTCTGACCAGGCTCGTGCCCGCGTCTCAAATCACCTACGGTACCGACTATCCTTACTTCGACCTGGGTCAGTTCAAGGATCTGGAACAGCTTGCTTTGTCCGCGGCCGAATTGGAGCCCATCGGCGGTGGCAATGCAACGCGCCTGATTCCACGACTTCGAAGCTAACGAGCAAGGGTCAAGGCCAGTACGTTCTTCTGTCTGTCCGAACTTAAGTATGATAGCGATATAGGACAGCAAGCGACTGCGCTAACGGCGCATCGAGCGCAGTTTCGAACACCGCTTGCGCCATTACAATCGTAGCTATTCCGCACGGCTCCGAAGTGGACGCGTAATAGTGATCCACCGCCATGCACCGCTTCACGAGGCTGATTGTGGCTTCATCTTCTGCGAGCGCCGCGACGGCATCGGTTCAACGAAAAGAGCGAGGAGGTCGTATGAGAATCTTGATGGCTTCGACGCCGGCGCCCGGCCATATCAATCCGTTGCTCGCTGTCGGCTATGTGTTGATGGCCGAGGGTCACGAACTGGTCGTGTTGTCAGGAAGCTGGCTGCAAGATCGCATCGAGCGCGCCGGCGCACAGTTTCGGGCACTCCCGGGACGCGCGGATACCAACTATCGCAACACCGTGGCCCTCGCCCCGGAACTGGCAGAACTTCCTCCTGGCTATGAGTGGCTTCGCGTTGCCATGGAAGGGCTCCTCATCGACATGATCCCTGCTCAGCATATGGGCTTGCGGCAGGTGCTGCAGGACTATCCTGCCGACGTAATCCTAGGCGACGACATGTTTTTTGGGGTGCTGCCGATGCTCCTAGGGCCGCGCTCCGAGCGCCCACCGATCGCACTTTGCGGCACATCGTTCTTGCATTGGTGCCGCGAAGACGGCGCGCCGCACTTCCTCGGTCTGCCACCTGCGATATCGCCGGCGGAACTGGAGGGATACGCAGCGATTGCTGAGGAATATGAGCGACTCACCAATCGGCCGGTGGCCAGGCGCCTGAAGCGGGTACTGCATGAGCTGGGTGTCGCTCCAGTATCGCTGCCGCTTTTCGATTCCGTAGTCGGGCTCGCCGATGCCTATATGCAACTCTCGGTGCCGAGCTTCGAGTTTCCACGCAAGATCCCCCCAAACGTAAACTTCGTCGGCACGCCGCCCATCATCGCCAGACAGGCTCCCTTGCCGCCTTGGGCAAACGATCTGGGCGGTTCGCGCAAGGTTGTGCTGGTAACCCAGGGAACCCTGGCGAATCAAAACTTTGATCTGCTGGTCGCTCCGACGCTGGCGGCTCTCGCGAATGAGCCTGACATGCTGGTCGTCGCGACCGCTGGCGGCCGTCCTGTGAAAGCAATCCCTGGCTCCATTCCCAGCAATGCGCGCGTGGCTAGCTACCTGCCGTTCGAATGGCTGCTGCCGAAGGTCGATGTGCTAGTGACCAACGGCGGCTATGGCAGTGTCAATCAGGCGATGAGCTTCGGCGTTCCGCTTGTTACCGCAGGGACGACCGAGGACAAGGCGGATGTGAATGCGCGCGTCGCCTGGTCAGGCGTAGGGATCAATCTCTCGACCGACGAGCCCACGCAAGCCGCACTACGCGAGGCCGTACGAACTGTGGTCGACACGGCGCGCTATCGCGCCCGCGCCGCAGCGATGGCAGACGAGTTCCGCAACATAGACACACGATCGGAAATTCTGCGAGTTATAAGTCAAGTGGTGTATGGCTCGGAAACGCGCGGGGGTCCGGTTGAGGCAAGCCGTTTGTAGGTCCAATGGGCGATCTGCGTGCGCGGCGCTATATCGGGAGACGTCGTCACTTCGCGCCGACTTCGCCGAGCGTGGCTGCCAGCGTCGACAGCCGCCGACGGCGGCTCGGCGCCAGAAAGTGCTGCAGCCTGTCGAGATAAAGGTAGATCACCGGCGTCGTGTAGAGGGTGAGGACCTGGCTTAGCAGCAGCCCACCCACCATGGCGTAGCCCAGGGGCTTACGCAGCTCCGACCCGGCACCGTTCTCCAGCATCAGCGGGAGCCCAGACAGCAATGCCGCCATCGTGGTCATCAGGATGGGGCGGAAACGCAGCAGACAGGCCTGGCGGATCGCATCGGCAGGCTGCGCGCCGTCCTGCCTCTCGGCGTGGATGGCGAAATCCACCATCATGATGCCGTTTTTCTTCACGATGCCGATCAGCAGGATGATGCCGATCATCGCGATCACCGAGAGGTCGGTGTGCGCGAACATCAGCATCAGCAACGCGCCGACGCCGGCCGATGGCAGCGTGGACAGGATAGTCAGCGGCAGTATGTAGCTTTCGTAGAGCACACCCAGGATGATGTATACAGATGCCAAGGCGGCGGCGATCAGGTAGGGCTCCTGACCGAGCGAGGTCTGGAACGCCTGCGCCGAGCCCTCGAAGCTGCCTTGGAGGGACAATGGTGTGTGCAGTGTTTCGCGAATGTGGCTGATTGCAGTGACCGCATCACCGAGTGAGCCACCGGGTGCCAGGTTGAACGAAATCGTTACGGCTGGAAATTGGCTCTCGTGATTGATCGCGAGTGGTGTGACCGGGCTGGTATTCACGCGAACCAGAGTCGCGAGCGGCACCGCCTGGCCACTCGGCGCGCGCACATAGAGCTTGCGCAGAGTTGCGAGGTCGCCTTCGAGCTGCGGTGGCACTTCGAGGATCACAAAATACGAGTTTAGTTGCGTGAAATACTGTGTCACCTCCCGCTGGCCGAATGCATCGTACAGTGTGTCGTCGACCTGTTGGGGCTGGATGCCGAAGCGCTGGGCGGCGTTGCGATCGATAGTCAGCGTCGCGGTAGTGCCGGCGGTCTGCTGATCGGTGGCAACGTCGCGCAGCATGGGCAGAGCCTGCATCGCTTGCAGCACTTTCGGCGCCCAACCGTTCAATTCGGCGGTGTCGGAGTCCTCGAGGGTATATTGATACAAGGTGCGTGTCAGCCGGCCGCCCACGGTGATATCCTGCGCGGGCTGCATGTAGAGTTGAACGCCGGAGATCGACTGCGCCTTTGCCGAGAGGCGGGCGATGACCTGCATCACACCGTCATTCGGACGTTCGTTCCAGGGCTTGAGATTGATGAACATCCGGCCATCGTTGCCTTGCTGGCCCGCAGTGCCCGCGCCGACCTGCGATGCGAACGAAGCAACCGCCGGGTCGTGTCCGACGATGTCGTTCAGCTGTTCCTGAAGCCTGGCCATCTGTGCGAAGGAGGCGTCCTGCGCGCCTTCAGATATGCCGATTATCAGTCCGACATCCTGGGTGGGGAAGAAGCCCTTCGGGATCTCCACGAACAATGCGGCGGTAAGAGATACTGTGAGCAAAAATACCAACAGGGTGCAGAAGCGAAAGCGCAAAGCGACATCAAGAGTGGCTCGATAGAATGCCAGCATGGCGTCGAACATGGCCTCGACGACGCGATAAAACCTGCCGTGCTGGGCATGATGGCTGGTGAGAAAGCGCGCGCACAGCATCGGCGTCAGCGTCAGCGAAACCATTGCCGATACCAGCACGGTGATCGACACGGTCGTCGCGAACTCGCGGAACAGGCGGCCGACGATGCCGCCCATCAGCAGCAGCGGAATGAACACAGCGACGAGTGACAGACTGATCGAGACGATAGTGAAGCCGATCTCGCCGGCGCCCTTGATCGCCGCATCGAGTGGCGGCATGCCGTCCTCAATGTGGCGGTAGATGTTCTCCAGCATGACGATCGCGTCATCGACGACGAAGCCGACCGCGATCGTCAGACCCATCAGCGACAGATTGTCGAGGCTGAAGCCGAGCAGGTACATGGCGCCGAGTGTGCCGACCAGTGCCAACGGCACGGTTACGCTGGGAATGATCGTTGCCCAGACGTTACGCAGGAACAGGAAGATCACCATCACCACTAGCCCGATCGACAGGGCCAGGGTGAATTCGACATCGTTGACCGAAGCGCGGATGGTCTGCGTGCGGTCAACGATCGTGTTGACATGAATGGCAGGCGGGATCGATGCCTCGAGCGCCGGAAGCGCGGCCTTGATGCGCTCGACCGTGTCGATGACATTGGCGCCGGGTTGCTTGAAGGCGAGCAGCAGGATGCCTGGCCTTCCATTTTGCCAAGCGGCGAGCTCGCGGTTCTGCGGACCTCGGACCGCCTTGCCGATATCACCGATACGCACCGGCGCGCCATTGCGGTAGGTGATGACGACGTCGTTATACGGCGCGGCATGGATGAGTTGGTCGTCGTCCAACACTGTATAGGAGCTGTCGGGTCCGTCGATGCTGCCTTTCGGGCTGTTGACGGTGGCGTTGGTCAGCGCGCTGCGCACGTCTTCCAATGTCAGACCCATGGATGCGAGCCTGGCGGGATCGATCTGCACGCGGACGGCAGGCTTTTGTTGACCGCCGACCAGCACCTGCGAAACGCCGGAGATCTTCGACAGATGCTGGGCTAGGACGTTCTCGGCGTAGTCATCCACCGCGGTCAGCGGCTGTCCGTCTGACTGCACGGCCAGCACGAAGATCGGCGCATCCGCTGGGTTAACCTTCCGGGTGATAGGTTGACTGGGAAGGTCTTTCGGCAACTGACCTTGTGCGGCATTGATCGCCGCCAGCACATCGGTTTGCGCCGCATCGATGTTACGATCGAGATCGAACTGCAGCGTGATCGTGCTGGTGCCTAGCACGTTCATCGAGGTCATCTGTGCCAGTCCGTTGATCTGGCTGAACTGCGTCTCAAGCGGCTGTGCCACGCTGGACGCCATGGTGTCGGGGCTTGCGCCGGGATCCTGTGCCGTGGCCGTGATAGTCGGAAAGTCGACCTGCGGCAACGGCGCCACCGGCAACAGCGGGTAGGCGGCGAGGCCGACGAGGAGGATTGCTGTCATCAGCAGCGATGTGGCGATGGGACGACGGATGAAGGGTTCCGAGATGCTCACTGCGCGGCGATCCGTGTGCCGGACTGAAGACGCGATTGACCGCTCACCACCACGGTTTCGCCTCCGGAAAGGCCCTTGGCGACGACGGCGACCAGCGAAGTTTGATAGCCCACGGTGACTGGGTCGCGGGTGACCGTGGCGTTGGGGCCGACGGTGTAGACATAGAGCCCGTCGGGGCCGTGCTGGATCGCGCTGGGCGGCACTGTGACGGCGTCGTGCGCGATGACGGTCTGAAGATGAACGTTGATGAACTGACCGGGCCAGAGTTTGTTCTGCGGGTTCGGGAAGGTCGCCTTCAGTCGGATCGTCCCGGTGGTGGGATCGATCGTATTGTCCGGCGTCAGCAGAGTGCCCTGATCCAGTTCGGTGCTGTCGTCGCTGGAATATGCCAACACCGCCAGCGGTCCGCTACGCATGTCCGCCTGCACGCCGCGCAGCTCATCTTGCGGCAAGGTGAAGGTGGCAGAGATGGGACGGATCTGCGTGACGGTGATGATGGCGGTGGCACTGGCGGCCTGTATCAAGTTGCCGGGATCGACTAATCGCAGCCCGACACGGCCGTTCACTGGCGATATGATGTAGCAATAGGCTAGGTTGAGCTGCGCCAACTCGATCGCGGCCTGATCGCCGGCCACGGCGGCGGTGTCTTGTCCGACCAGCGCCTGTTGCGTGTCCACTTGTTGACGCGACGCGAAGTCCTGAATCGACAGCGACCGGAAGCGTGTCAGATCGAGTTTGGCATTGACGAGTAGCGCCTCGTCCTGCGCCTTCTTTGCGGTGGCCTGATCGAGTGCGGCCTGATAGGGTCGCGGATCGATAACGGCGAGGAGATCGCCCTGTTTGACCTCCTGTCCCTCGGCGACAGGAACTCGCATCAGCGTGCCATTGACGCGGGCGCGGATCAGCACCGACTGATAGGCCTGCACGGACCCCACACCGGTTTCATAGATGGGAACATCCTGCCGCGTGGCCTTGGCGACCATCGCGGGAACGCTGGCGGGCAGTGTTACAACCTGATTCGTTGCCGCGTGCTGGGCGGACGCGCTGCGTACCTCGTAGGTGGCTGCCGCGGCCCCGCAAACCGCAAGCACACCCAGCCATAAAGCGACATGCCAGCCGTGTCGGCGCATTTCCTGGTCCTTCCGCGATGCGGCGCATGGAGCCGTCATCGGAATATTTAGGGAGAGACAGTCACGGCAAGTGACTGAGAGCTCGAAGGCCTGCGAAACCGTTGTGACCTATTGGCAATCGTCGTGACACCAGCGCTTCGGCGACCTGTCGTGCCGTCTGATGTACTCGACCCGTTGGCGGGTCAGGCCAATTTCAGCGAGAAGCCGGCCCTCGAGCGGCCCTGAATTGGCGCTCCCGGCGGTGGTCAGCGGTCCGGAGGTGATCCAAACAATCAGCCCCGTGAATGCTTCCATAAGCTTGGCTTTCCAGTAGCCTGTCGATCGTTGATCGACCAACGGCAACGGGCGATTCGTTATTAGGCTGTACATGTCGACTTTCCCTTCTGATTAAGTCGGCCAGCTGTTGGCTTAGTTCTGGCAGGTCCGCACTCCCGGCCGCCTAATCGGATCTGCCTATTTGCGTGATCATGCTGATCCCCTGCAGCGGTTCGAGACCCGGAGAATGCGAGCGAACTGTTGCCTGAGAATGTCAGGCGTGCGCGAAAAGGCTACAGATGTAACGCCACCTATGAGACAACATCGGCATTTCCACATTTTGGGACTGACCTGCACGCTGCGCCTCTCGTGCGCCGCGCACGGTTCGCGAGGTCGTCACGAGCGAAAGTCGTCCGACGTGCTTTTTGAAAAGAATAGCTGACCGGCTGTTACGGCCAGAGACGGCCATTCCGGTTTCCGAATGTCGCTTTCAAACGAGATCGTGCCGGCGGCGGTAGGAGACCTATGGGGGACGCCTGGGGGACGCCGAGGAGCGGCACTCACGATACACAGATCCGAAGAGCCCCGAGGCAAGCTCTGGAAAATGGGTCGCGTTCACGCCTGCGGGAATCCTTCTGCTGGTCCGCCATCCACATGGCGACGACGCATGAGAATCCGCTGCACTTTGTGGCATAGCAGGCATCACTTTGAAGTCGCCCCTGAAGGGAATACTTGCTGGGCCGGGCTGAAGTATCTGCGACACTGCGCTACAGGCGTAACCCAATGCATGCGCCCATGAAATGCTTCGGTAATTGGTCAGTTGCAAATTCCGCGCAGCCGAGGGGCAGGTGCCCTGACGCAAACCAGAGCCCCGGAGAGCGAGGCTCGAAGACTAGGAAAGAAGATCATGAAGACGAAGAAGATGACGATGATTCTTACCACGGCTGTAGCGCTGGGTCTTGGCAGCATGTCTGCCATGGCCGCTGCCACCCCGAGTGATCCAAGTGGCAGCAGCGGTTATGCGTTCTCCGACTTTTGGGGACAGGAACCCGTGCAGCACCAATCCAATGCTCCCGCCACGAGGCAGGCTGCTCCCGCCACGAACCGGGCCAACGGTGGCACACTTGGCGTGTACGGCACCCGATCGAGCAGCGAGGGCATGTGGCTGTTCCCGCCGGACCCCACCGGAGGTGGCAACAACTAACCGCGCCCCCCAAACACGGGGGAATTGCAGGAAGGCCGGCACCATGGTGCCGGCCTCCCCCCGTCTTCAGGTCTCAGCGACGAAGCTGGTCGGTGCGGTCGCGGCTTGCAGAATTGTCGATCGTATCGATGCCAGAAATGCCCATCGCCTGGCCATCATCAGCGTGCTATCGTGCGTCTATCGCATCCGGCACCGTGAAGGAATCCGCATGGCCAATCGCATCAACCGGGCGATCGAGCTGCTGTCGCAAGGGCAGGCGATCTACTACGACGGACCGCACAGCGGTCACATATTGACTGACGCCCAGGGACGCGAGGATGCCGGCACCTGGGCCGACTACATGAACGTCGGCATGGAGCACGGTTGCTTCGACATGACCGGCCTCGCCGAATACATGCGCGGCATGGTCGATGGCGGCCCGACGCGGTCCGGCCACCGTACGCCGGCGGTGATCGTCGAGGCACCGGTGAACGGCACCGACGAGGCGAATGTGCGCTTCAACGCCTGGCAGTTTCGTCAGATCCTCGGCCGTGGCGTGCACGGCATACTGCTGTGCCAGGCCGAGACAGCCGATGCGGTGCGTGCCTTCATCGAGTCCTGCCGGTATCCGCACCACCTGGCCGGCGTCGATCCTGCCGTACCTTCGCCGGTGCAGCGCATGCGCGGCGCCACCCGGCTGGCGCGCGCGAACGACGGAACGCTAGGCATCGGCATGCGCGGCCGCGGCTCCGAGTCCACGGCGGCAGCCATTTGGGGCTTGTCCCCACAGGAGTATATGCAGCGCTGCGATCCCTGGCCATTGAACCCGGAAGGCGAGCTGCTGCTTGGTGTAAAGCTGGAAAGCCCGGAAGGCATCGCCAACTGCGAGGCGATTTGTGCCGTCCCTGGTCTCGGGTTTGCTGAAATGGGACCCGGCGATCTGGGTCTTTCACTCGGCTACATTACGCTACAGCGCGACCCTTATCCGCCGGAAATGGCCGAGGCACGGGAACGCGTGTTCGCCGCATGCCGTCGCAACGGCATCGCGTTCCTGGAAGGCTGCTCGCCGGAGAACATCATCCGCCGATTGGACGAAGGCGTCAGGGTCATCGCAGGGCATAATCCAGAGACCGCCCGCATCGGCCGCGCACACCAGAAGCGGTCGATGCCTGCATAGCCCGACGCGTGGACGACACCGATATTCTCGGCGGAATCGATGCGTTTCTGACGCGCGATGTCGCGCCGCATGTGCACCGCCTGGAACACGACGACATCTACCCCGAGGCGATCGTCGATCGCATGCGCGAGCTCGGTCTGTTCGGCGCGACGATCGCTGTGGCGTATGGCGGCCTCGGCCTGCCCTGCGCTACGTATGCCGAAATCGTCGAACGCATCGCGCGTGTGTGGATGTCGCTGACCGGCATTTTCAACTCGCACCTGATCATGTCCGCGATCGTGCAGCGCAACGGTACCGAGGGGCAGAAGCGCGAGTTCCTGCCGCGGTTTGCTTCCGGCGAATTGCGCGGCGGGCTGGCACTGACCGAACCCGACTGCGGCACAGACCTGCAGGCGATCCGCCTCACCGCGCGGCGCGACAGCAATGCGTATGTGGTGAACGGCACCAAGACCTGGATCAGCAACGGCATCCACGGCTCGTGCTTTGCATTGCTGGTGAAGACCGATCCGGCGGCCCAGCCACGCCATCGCGGCATGAGCATGCTGCTGGCGGAGAAAGGCCCGGGCTTCACCGTCAGCCGCAAGCTGGAGAAACTCGGCTACCGAGGCATCGACAGCGCCGAGTTGGTGTTCCAGGACTATCGCGTCCCTGTCGATCGGCTGATCGGGGGGATGGAAGGCCGTGGACTGCAGCACGCGCTCTCAGGGCTGGAGCTCGGCCGCATCAACGTCGCAGCGCGTGGTGTCGGCATTGCTCAGGCGGCGCTGGATGAATTGCTCCGCTACGCGCAGCTCCGCAAGACGTTCGGGGTGCCGATCGCACAGCATCAGGCCATCCAGTTGAAGCTTGCCGACATGGCAACTCGGACCGAGGCAGCGCGCTTGCTGGTGCGCCGCGCTGCCGAACTCTACGACCGAGGCGATCGTTGTGACATGGAAG
Source organism: uncultured Alphaproteobacteria bacterium (assembly GCA_963758595.1). GTDB lineage: Bacteria > Pseudomonadota > Alphaproteobacteria > Acetobacterales > Acetobacteraceae > JAMXLO01. The sequence goes on along the minus strand of CAVWWB010000007.1, from coordinate 62,702 downwards.
CCGGAATGGCCAAGCTGTTCGCCACCGAAGCGGCGCTGGAAAACGCCACCGAGGCGATGCGCGTGCACGGCGGCTACGGTTATTCCACCGAGTTCCCGATTGAGCGGCTGTATCGCGATGCGCCGCTGCTGGTGATCGGCGAGGGCACCAACGAGCTGCAACGCATCATCATCGCCCGCCAGCTCGTCGCACGGAACCCGGTTTAGCGCCGTCGCGTCGCGTGCTGCTCAAGCCAGCCCATATTCGACTCAGGTTCGCAGTCCGTCGTTTTCGGATACGGTTTGATGTCAATTAGCGGCGTGCCATCGACGCAGTCGAGGTAGCGCACCTTCAGCGTGTCCGACGCCGTGAAGCCATCGAATGCCGCAACGGAAAGCCCGATCGGGTTCGGCCGATGCGGCCCCCGCGTGGCAAACACCCCACGAGGTTGCGTGTCGAACGGCGGTGTGAACACCAGCTCCGGCCCGCGCGCCTGGTCCATCCAGTACCAGCAGGATCAGATGCGAAAACCCCTCGAGACTGCGTAGGCCCGGAACAAACTCCGGCAGCACGGTCGCGGTGCAAAGCGGCGTCGGATGAGGCTGACGACCATTGCGCGGACAATCGGCGACGTCGCGCCAGGGCGTGTGCAGGGTGCCGATCGGGCGGACGACAAATTCGGCCATCAGGCCGCGTTCACCACCTGCTTCATCACCGACAGCGCCTCATCCACCTGCGCGGCGCTCACATCGAGATGCAGGCAGGCGCGGCCACGATACTTGCCGGAGGTGGAGACCAAGACACCATTCTTCCGCAGTCGGCCGGCGAATGTATCAGCGGTCATGCCGGTGCCCTCGGTGTCGAAGAACACGAGGTTGGTTTCTGGCGTCTCCACCGTGAGTCCCTGAATTTGCGCCATGCCGCGCACCAGCGCCTTGGCGTTGGCATGGTCTTCGGCCAGCCGGTCGATGTTGTGCTCCAGTGCGTAGATACAGGCCGCGGCACAAATACCGCCCTGGCGCATCGAGCCGCCAAGCCGCTGCTTCCAGCGCCACGCCTGGCCGATGAATTCGCGCGAACCGGCGAGCACCGCACCCAAAGGCGCCGCGAGACCCTTGGTGAAATCCAGCCAGACCGAATCGCAGCCCGACGTCAGCTCGGTTGCCGGCACGCCCAGGGCGACTGCGGCGTTCATCAGGCGCGCGCCATCCATGTGCGTCGAAAGCCCGTGCGCATGCGCCGCATCGGTCACTGCCCGCAGTGCCTCGACGCTCCAGCAGGAGCCGCCGCCGCGATTGGCGGTCTGTTCCACCTCCACCAGCCGCTGTGTCGGGGAATAGCGCGACACGGGACAAATCGCCTGTTCGAGCGTCTCGACGGTGAACTGTCCGCGCTCACCCTGCAGACCCAACACCAGCGCGCCGGCGATCGCTGCCGCCGCACCGCCCTCGCTCGACAGGATATGCGAGGATTCGTGCGCGAGGATCTCCTCGCCAGGGCGGCAATGCGTGGCGATCGCCACCTGGTTGCACATCGTGCCCGACGGCAGGAACACCGCGGCTTCCTTGCCCAGCAGCGCCGCGGTGCGATCGCATAGCTCCCATACGGTTGGGTCCGAGCCCATCTGCTCGTCCCCCACCTCTGCTGCCATCATCGCTTCCTTCATGCCGCGCGATGGCTTAGTCTGCGTATCGGACGACAGGTTGACGCGAACCGGGATCGAGAAGTCGAACCGCTTCGGCTCATACGACATGATCGGATCCTCAACTGATCTTGCGCAGCTTGCGCAGACAACGGACGCCGTCCGGGACCGGCTGGTCGGCCGAATACTGCGGCCACAGCGTGCGCGAGACTTCGCCGATATAGATATCGCCATGCGAATCGACGCACAGCCCGTGCGGGCCGATATAGTCTGTCGGACCGGTGCCGGGATGCTGGCCGCCGATGCGCGCCAGCAAATTGCCCTTGTTGTCGATGATAGAAATGCGCGGCCCAAGATTAGGGTAGTTGCGGTTGGTGCGGGTCGCCGGTCCAAGCTCGCCGACATAGCAAATTGGGCAGGTGCAATATGGCATGAAAATGCCGCACGGCCGGTGCAGATTGTTGAACTGCGTCTCGTACCGGCCATTGCCGTCGAACACCTGGATGCGGTGATTCTCCCGGTCGGCGACGTAGACCCAACCGTCGGGATCACAGGAGATGTTGTGCACCAGATTGAACTGGCCAGGCTCCGTGCCCGACTCGCCCCACGACATTAGCCACTTTCCGTCCGGCGCGTATTTGTGGACCCGCGCATTGCCATAGCCGTCCGACACGTAGATTTCGCCCTTCGGCGACAGCGCGGTATGGGTGCAGCGGTGGAACGGCTGGCCGCTCATGAACGGCGCCGGCTTGCCAGGCGTGCCGAGTGTCAGCAGCACCTTGCCCTCCAGCGTGCATTGACGCACGGAATGGTCGCCATCGTCGGTCAGGAACACCGTGTCATCCGGCGCCATATGCAGGCCATGTGCGCGGGGGAAAAGCCCTTCGCCCCAGGCACGCAGGAAATTGCCCTTCGCGATCGAACACCATCATCGGGTGCTCGCCGCGATTGAACACATAGACGTTGTCCTGCCTGTCCACGCCGACGGCGCCCACTTCGTGCAGCGACCAGCCGGCGGGCACTTTCGCCCAGTCGTCGATCTGCTCGTAGCGATAGTCGCCACTGCCGACGATGATGGTCATGCGTTTCCTCCCCAGGCTCAGGTCGAGCGTTCCAGTTGCGGGTAGTTCACGCCCAACTGCTCCAGATATGTGTCGTACTTGTCAGCATCGTAGTAGAACGGCCGCATCAGCGGACGGAACTTGTCCATCGCCGACTGGTTGAGATCGATCGGCGGCTTGTCGTCGGGCCCAATGAATGGCTCGTATTTCTTGTCCTTGGTCTGCACTTCGGTGAAGTAGCGCTTCGTCTCGGCAATAAGTTCCGGCCGCAGCAGTAGGTCGAGAACGGTCGCCGCCAGCACCTTGGCACCGCAGACGACGCCCTTGTGCGCGATCGGCGTCGCCATGGCCATCGCGTTGGACCAGTGATGGCCTGGCAGGTTCAGCATGTTGGCGGGGTAACGAAGCTGGATGGTCGGCACCACCCAGGACACGTCGCCGATGTCGTCGGTACCGGGGCTGAACGGGCTCGTGGAAATCGCCGCTGGCTTCTTCGTCAATCCGACCGGGTCGCCGCCGCCCGCCCGCTGCACGGCACGGGCAAACGCCTCGTCATCATCCGTCCACTCCGGTACGCCGATCTGCTCGATGTTGGCCTGCAAGGTCTCCGCCAGCACCCGGTTGTAGTGACGTGGCCAGGAGGCACCAAGGATGCGACGAGTCACCTCGGTATCCGTCATCATCGCCGCACCGTCGGCGATGCGATTGCAGATACCGAAATTCTTCCGCACGTTCTCCACGTCGGTTTCGCGCAGATCAGTACCAAACCTTGGCCAGAGCCGGCACCACGTTGGGCTGCTCGCCCCCATAGGTGATGATGTAATGCGAGCGCTGCTCCGGCCGCAGATGCTCGCGGCGGACATTCCAGCCCATGTTCATCAACTCGACCGCATCGAGCGCGCTGCGTCCGCGCCAAGGCGCGGCAGCCGCGTGCGCAGAAGCGCCATGGAACGCGTATTCAACAGAGATCAGTCCACCGGCGCCGCGTACCTCGCCCCAGCCGGTTTCCAGATTGGCCCCGACATGGGTGAACAGCACGGCATCGACACCGTCGAACAGACCGTCGCGCACCTGAAATGCCTTGCCCGCCAGCAGCTCCTCGGCGATGCCAGGCCACAGCATCAGAGTGCCTGGCAGGCCCTCATTCTGCATCAGCTCCTTCAGCGCGAGCGCCGCAGCGATATTGACCGCCTGGCCGGAATTGTGCCCCTCGCCATGACCAGGCCCGCCTTCCACCAGCGGCTCATGATACGCCACACCGGGCTTTTGCGAGACGTTCGGCAGTGCGTCGGTGTCGCTGCCGAGAGCGATCACCGGTCCGCCCGCGCCCCAACTGGCCACCCATCCGGTCGGCATGCCCGCGACACCACGTTCGACCTTGAACCCGTGCCGTTCCAGCGTGGCGGTCAGATATTTCGAGGTTTCGACTTCGTGGAAACCAAGTTCGCCAAACGAGAACAGGCTGTCGTTGATCACCTGCGCCAACTTCGCGTGCTCGTTCACCAGTTCGATCACACGCGTTTTCAGCACGCCGGTGTTCACGTCGTTCATCGACAGCTTCCCGTTTCGGTGTCTCCGGTCTGTACCATGGCGCCCGCGACTTGGAAAGGCGCACATGGTCGCGGTGGCAGGGAGGCTGCTATAGTGCGCCAGCAAGACGAATGGGGGGTGAAAATGGGAAACATCTCACGCCGTACCGCGATCGCCCTGCTTGGCTCGGCACCGGCAATCATCCGCGCGCATGCACAGGAGAAGACGCTCGCCATCGGCATGACTTTTCCGCTGACCGGGACGTTGGCTTTACAGGCGGGGCAGGTGCGTGACGCTGCGCTGTACGCAATCAACGAAGCTAACCAAAAGGGTGGTGTGGCAGGCTACAAGCTGCGCGACCTAAGTTTCGACGATGCATCGCCGACCACCGGCCAGTATGATCCGGCGTTGGCTGCTACCAACGCGCGCAAGTTGCTGCAGGATCCCGCTGTCATCGCCGCTGTGGGGCCGCTGAACAGCGGATCGGCGAAGGCCGTCAGTCCCATTTACAGCCAGGGCGGGATGGCCACGATCAGCGGCAGTGCCACCAATCCAGACCTTACCAACCCGAAGTTCGCTGCCCTCTATCGTCCCGCAGGTCCGCCCGTCTTCTTCCGCACAGTCACAACCGACGCTTATCAGGGCCCCAACCTCGCGAATTACTTCAACGAGGTGTTGAAGATCCAGAAAGTGGTCGTGCTGGACGACGGCGGGGCGTATGGCGTCGGCATGGCGGACGCGTTCGCGGCACAGGCGGCGAGGAAGGGCATGACGGTGCTGATCCGCGACCGCCTCGATCCGCTCAATGCCGACTACACCGCCGTTCTCACCAAGGCAAAGAGCATGGGGACCCAGGCGCTGTACTACGGCGGCGATCCAGCGGCTGGCGCCAAGGTGGTGAAGCAGTCTGTACGACATCATGCCGGATATCGTGAAGGGCGGCGGAGACGGCGTGCACACACCCGACATGCTGACCGGCGGCGGGGTGCCCGCGGTGCAAGGCTGGTACGCCACCTCGGCCGCCGCGCACGTGCTGAATGAACCGGCGGTGAGACCCTGGGTGGAACGCTTCGTGGCCAAGATGGGCAAGCAGCCCGCGGACTATTCCATCACCTACTACGACGCCACACAGGTGATCTTCGACGCGATCCAGCGCGTGGCGAAATCAGGCAAGCCGGTGAACCGCACCAACGTTCGCGACGCCATCCAGTCAAGCGATCTGAAGACCTTGCAGGGCGACATTTCGTTCGACGCAAACGGCGACATGAAGTCGAAAGTGGTGTCGATCTTTCAGGTGAGATACGATCAGAAGTTCCCGATCGGCGACGTGGTACAGCAGTTCAAGTACGTCGGCGTCGCCCCCGAAGCTTGAAGGAGCCACCTGTGAAGTTCAGCAACTTCCTGTTTCCGGAGAGCCGTGACCCCGAGCGTGACGGTCAGGTAATCGACGAGACGCTGCGCGAGGCTCGGCTTTCGGACGAGCTGGGCTTCGATGTCATCTGGCTCGCCGAACACCACTTCGACGGCATTTGCGCCTATGTCGATCCGGTTAGTTTCGCCGCCGCGCTGGCGGTGGCGACACAACGCGCGAAGATCGGTTTCGCGGTGGCGCAGATGTCGCTGCATCATCCGATCCGCATGGCGGAGCAGCTTTCGCTGATCGACAACATCAGCAAGGGTAGGCTGATCGTCGGGCTGGGGCGCGGCACGGCCTACAATATCTACGACTATCAGGGCTACGGGCTCGATCATCACGAAGCACAGGCACGCTTCGAGGAAGCCGAGGCCATCATGTTCCAGGCGTGGCGCGGCGAAAGTTTCGAGCACCACGGCCAATTCTGGAATCTCAGGCTGCCGATGCTGCGGCCGCGGCCTTATACGCAGCCGCATCCTTACGTGATCCGCTCCGCCTCCAGCGAGGAAGGTATGCTGCACATCGCCCAGCAAGGGCGGCCATTCATGATGAATGTGCAGTCGAACGAGGTAACGCGGCATCGGATGGAGGTGTATCGCCGTACACTGCGCGAAATAGGCTTCGATGATCCCGCGGTGGCTCGTACTGTCGACCAATGCTGGGTGTGGCGCAATGTTTTCGTCGGCGAGACGGATGCAGAAGCAGCGCGCATCGCGGTTCCGGCGTTCGAAGCGATGCACGAACATCGCAGCGCGATGCGGCAGCGAGTGTATGAGGAGCAAGGTGTGTCGATTGTGCCGATGCCGCCGCCCGGCACAGCGCCGGCGGCCCGGATGGTGGTGGAGCATTCGCTGATCTACGGGTCGCCGGCCACGGTAGCGGAGAAGCTGGCGCAGGTGGCGGCGATCGGCGTCGGCGGCGTGATCATGCAGTTCAGGCTCGGGCCGATGACCTACGATGAGGTTGCGCAGAGCCTGACGCTGTTTATGCGTAAGGTCGCGCCATTGCTGGCCTGCTCGTAAAACGTGGTCCTCGCCTTCGCATCGGCGCGGTCGCCATTCACGATTCGCAGATCACATTCACCAATGCCTGGCGCCCGCTGTGCACCGCGTCCGCCGCACGGCGTAGCGCCGCCGGCAGGTCGGCGGGCCGCTCGACCCGTTCGCCATGGCCCTCATGCGCCGCGACGATCTTCTCGAAATTCGGCGCCGGCAGTTCGGCGAGCAACCGCCCGTCGCCTTCGGCAGCCACACCCTTTGCGTACATGTCCAGTGTCGCGCGCCGTACTGCGTTGTATAGAGCGTTGTTGCAAATCACCGTCAGCACCGGCAGGTTCTGCATCTGCGCCATGTAGTGGCACGCGACGGGGTTGGCGAACATGTACGCGCCATCGCCCAGCACCGAGACCACCTGCCGCTGTGGCGCGGCAAGCTTCGCACCTAGCGAAGCTCCGAATCCCCAGCCGAGCCCACCTGCATTGCTGACCCCGAACAGGCAACCCGGCGTCTCCACCGGGCAATATTCCTGGCGAAACGAGTACTCGTTGATGACGATGGTTTCGCGATCCACCACCTCGCGCAGGCAATGGTTCAGCCAGGCGACCGTGTTCTTGTTGCCGCGTCCCGCGCTCTCGGCCTCGTCCCTCCATTGCGCGTGCAGCTCAGCTGAACGGGCCCCGAGGTGGGCGCGCCGCGCGTCGACATGCTGCCCCGTACGGTCCCGCAATGCGTGCTCAAGCGATTCAAGCGCCGCCAGGGCGGTCGCGGTGATCGCCAGATCGCATGGAAAACTGCGCATCGGATACCGCGAGAACAGCGGATCCTCGCCGATCTGGACGACGCGCGCACCGGTCGGTGGCGCCTCCTTGCTGGGCAGCCACGGCACGTCCGACTCGATAGCAATCACCAGATCGGCCTCGCGCAGCAGCGGACCCGGCATCGAGCCTTGGAACATCGGATGATTGGTGGCGATCGCAAAGTACCGGCTGGTGTATGGAACAACCGGCAACGCCCACTTCTCCGCCAGCTGCGACAGCACCACGGCATCACATGGGTTCTGTCCGAGCAACCCGGTGATCACCACCGGCGCACGCGCTTCGGCAATCCAGTCGGCAAGTTGCTCAATGTCCGCCGGCGTTGGCACGGGAGCGCGCGGCACCTTGCGATGGGCGCGAGCACTCTCCACCGGCGTCTGCACGACTTCACCCAGCACCTCGCGCGGCAACGACAGATACACCGGGCCCTTCGGCGACGACATCGCCAGTTCCAGCGCACGATCCACCACCAGGGCCGCCTGATCGCCGCGCTTCATCTCGTAGTCCCACTTCACCACTTCGCGGAGCATCCCGGCTTGGTCGTACATCTCCTGAGCCCAATGAATGTGCGCGCTGCGTGAACCTTCCGCGCCACGTTCGGTGAACGGCGTGCGACCCGAGGTCAGCAGCACGGGGACACGATCGCGGCTGGCATCGATCAGCATATTGATCGAATTGGCCGTGCCAACGTTGGTGTGCAGCATGACCGCCTGCGGCCTGCCGGTCACCATCGTGTAGCCGTGCGCCATGGACAGCGCGGCATTTTCGTGCGGCACCACCATCGGCTGTCGGTACCTTGCGGTTGCCGCGCGTCGCGCGGGCGAACGCCTCGACGATCGGCGCGAAGTCGGTGCCGGGATTGCAGAACAGGTAATCGATCCCGTGCGCGGCGAGCGCATCCAGGTAGTCTTCCGCCGCGATGCGCGTCTGAGGATCGCTATCCATGCGTTGCACTCCTGATAGCACGCCAAATGCGTTCTGGCGTTGCAGGCATATCGACATGGGTCACGCCGAGATGCCCCAGCGCGTCCAGGACCGCCGCGATGATCGCCTGAGGCGAAGCCATTGCACCGGCCTGGCCGGAGCCCTTCACCCCCAGCGGATTGGCATTCGTCGGCACCCCGGACAGCTCGATCCGCAGGTCTGGCAGGTCCTGGGCGCGTGGAACCGCATAGTCCATAAAGGATCCGCTGAGCATCTGTCCGGAGCCGGCATCGTACACCGTGTGTTCCAGCATCGCCTGGCCGATGCCCTGCGCCACACCACCATGGACCTGCCCGATTGTCAGCATCGGATTGATCAGCGTGCCGAAGTCATCCACCGCGGTGTAGCGCTCCAGCGTCATCGCCCCGGTCTCCGGATCGATCTCCACCTCGGCGATATGGCAGCCGTTCGGAAAGGTGATCAGATCCAGCAGGTTCCAGACATAGGTATCCAGCCCTTGTGTCATGCCCTCCGGCACGTTGGAGGGATCCTGCGCCGCGCGCGCCAGCGCCAGCAGATCGATGCCGCGATCAGGTTCGCCCCGAACACTGAACCGACCCTCGGCAAACACCACTTGCTCCGCCGAAGCCTGGAGCAGGCGCGCCGCAACGCTGCGCCCCTTCGTCAGACATCGCATCCACCGCCTTGCACAGCGCCGCGCCACCCATGTGCATCGATCGCGCGCCGCCGTGACCATTGCCGGCACGCACCTTCGCCGTGTCGGCCTGCACGTAGCGGAACGTCTCGATCGGAAGCCCCAGCAGATCGGCGGCGATCTGCGCGTATGCCGTCTCATGACCCATGCCGTTCGACTGCGTGCCCACCAGCAAGGACACGGCGCCGTCGGCCTCGAAACGCAGTTCGGCACCTTCGTTCGGTGCGCCCCGAGCGGTTTCCATGAAGCAGGTCACGCCGATGCCGCGCAACTTGCCGTTTTGCTCCGAAAAGGCTTGGCGCGCAGGGAAGCCCGCATGGTCCGCGCTGACCACCGCATCGTCCAGGTTGTCAGCAAAGCGGCCGCAATCGATGACCGTGCCGAGAGCCTTGCGATACGGGAATTCGCGCACCAGGTTGCGCCGCCGCAACTCGATCGCATCAAACCCGCATTGCCGCGCGGCTGCATCGATCAGCCGCTCGATCATGTAGTTGACTTCAGGCTTGCCGGCACCGCGATAGGCATCGATCGGCACGGTGTTGGTGAACACCCCTTGCACGTCCATGAAGATCGCCGGAATGACGTAGCCACTGCCGATCGCGTTCGCGGGTGCATTGGTCGAGCTGCCGGGTCCGCCCGAGGACAGATAGGCACCGAGGTTCGCCACCGTCGCGACATCCAGCGCCAGGAAATGCCCATTCCCATCCAGCGCCAACCGTGCGCGGGTGATGTTGTCGCGGCCTTGCGCCGTGGTCACGAAGTCCTCGGCGCGCTCGCTGATCCATTTTACCGGCCGACCGAGCCTGCGTGCCGCCCATAACAGCATCACCCATTCCGGGTACAGCGCGTTCTTCACGCCAAAGCCACCGCCGACATCCGGGCAGGCAATGTGCATCGGCTCGGCTGGCACGCGGAACACGCTCTGGGCCAGTTGCGATTGCAGCGCGTGCACACTGCCACCCGAGAACAGCAGATAAAACCCGTCGGCATCGTGGCGTGCGATGGCACCGCGCGTCTCCAGCGCCGAGATCACGATGCGATTGTTCACCAGCTTCAGCTCGACAACGTGCGCCGCGGCGGCGATCGCCGCCTGCACCGCCGCCTGATCGCCCTTCCGGAAGCGATACGACAAGTTGTCGGGCGCCATCTCCCAGATTTGCGGCGCGCCGGCCAGCAGCGCCGCCGGTCCATCGACCACCGATGGCAAAGGTCGATAATCGACCGAGATCGCCTCGGCCGCGTCGCGGGCCGTCGAACGCGTTTCCGCCACCACGAATGCTACCGGATCACCCACATGGCGCACGCGTTCGGCGGCGAGCGCGAAGCGTGGCGGTACCAGCATCGGAGCCTCACTGGCCACCGGCACAGTGCATGGAAGCGGTCCCAATTCGGCGAGATCGGCCGCGGTGAACACTCCCAGCACGCCGGACATGCCACGTGCTGCTGCCGCGTCGATCCGTTCGATGGCGGCATGCGCGTGTGGCGATCGCACAACCTGCATCCAGGCCAGATTTGGGACGTCGATGTCCTCGACATACTGGCCGCGCCCCGTCAGAAAGCGCGCGTCTTCAAGCCGAAGCAATGATTGGCCACGGTAAGACATGGCCTATCCTGGTAGGCCCCACCTTGCGTTGCAACAGGCACGCCGTTTCATGAAGTCGGTTGTGGAATAAATTGGATGAAAAATGCCAGAATGGCAGTCCCTGTCTACAGGAGCTCCCGATGCTGATCTGCCAGCTCACCGATCTGCACGTCCGGCCGGTGGGAAAGCCCGCGAACCGTATGTCTGAGACCAACATGTTCACCGAGCGGGCATTCCGGGCGGTGGCGCGGCTCGCTCCCCGTCCGGATGTGGTGGTGATCACCGGCGATCTGACCGAATGCGGTCTCGATCAGGAATACGCGAACTTCAGCCACTTGCTGCGCCGCTTCTTGCCGATGCCGGCTTTTGTCATTCCCGGGAACCATGATCGGCGCTCCAACCTGCGCGCGGCACTGAAGCACCTGCCCGGCGTGACATCGGACCCCGATTACGTGCAATACACTGTGGACGACTACCCAGTTCGGCTGGTGATGCTGGATACTCTCGTCCCGAGCGCCGGACACGGCGAGCTACGTCCCGAGCAGCTTGATTTTCTTGATCGCAGCCTTGCCGCCGCACCCGACAAGCCGACCATTGTTGCCATGCATCATCCGCCATTCATGTGCGGCATCGCGCACATGGACCGGATCAACCTGCGCAACGCAGCCGCCTTCGCTGCCGTTATAGACCGACACCGGCAGGTAGAGCGGATCATCTGCGGGCACCACCATAGGCCGATTTTTGCGCGGGTTGGACATGCCATTGCTTCGATCGCACCATCGGTTGCGCATCAGGTGCAGATGACGTTGGATCCAAACGATAGCGGGGCCTTCATCTTCGAACCTCCAGCGTTTCAGCTTCACCGATGGACTGATCAGGACGGGGTGGTAACCCACACGGTGTACGTGGAGGACTTTCCGGGGCCATATCCCTTCGTCAATGACCCGGACTATCCAGGAGGGGCGTGAAGCACCGGGTCTCATGACACCTCATGATGGTAACCGAGCGGTACCGCGAGTCTTGCTGTCCAGCCACGCCAAGCGTAACGCTCCAGCTTGATCTGCGAAATCGAATTGTGACCGATTGTTTGGCAAAGGTGGCTGCGTGACGCTGCACGAGGCGCTCCCGACGATCTGGCGTCAGGCAGGACAAACCATCCTGTGGTGGAGCGTGCTCGCACTCTTTGTTTCAGGGATGATTGCCGCCGCGGGGTGGCGGCGCCTGCGTTCGCCGGAGCGTCAAGCTCCGCCGCGGCAGCCCGACCAGTTCCCGCCTGAGCAAGCCGCAATCGAGGTACGGTGCCCTGGGCGTGGCTGCCGAAGCTAGCGCCGTCCTGCGGCAATTTCAAAATCTGGCAGCGCAGCAACTTGTCAGGCTGGAGATGGCGGTCCAGCCGGGTCTCGTGATCCGGACCGATCAGCGCCCGTTCCGCGAGATCCTGGGAGACCTTGTGCGCCGCGCTATCGAGCAGTCGCCGTGTGGATGTGTATTGCTGACTGCAGCGCGAATAGGCTCTCAGGTGCATGTCAGTGTTTCCGACGACGCCTCGGCAGCGGACGGGGCCATTCGGCTGACGCGGCTGGGAGACGCCGAACGTCTTGTGGCGCTGCAGGGCGGCAGCATGGATATCAACTCCAGGCCAGGCGAGGGCACCACCGTCACGATCCGATTACCCGGCAGTGACGCAAGCGGTAGCGACGCGAACGGCGATGGCCCCGACCCGGCGAGCGCGCGGGCAGTGGCGCGGAACAAATCGGAAGCCAACAACATCGCGCACTAGCGACCGCATTCCGGCGGTCAGCAACAGGCCCGAGCCACTGTCCAGGGTACAGCGTTGATCTCTACGCTGTGGACAAAAAGGACGCCGCGATGACCGACCGCAAGATGCATTTCGTCGCCTTCCTGCTGGCAGGCCCCACAGCGCATCATCACGGTGCATGGCGTCATCCGGAAGCCGACCTCGGCTTCTTTACGCCGGAATGGCACGAGCACATCGCTCGCGTACTGGAGCACGGGAAGTTCGACAGCCTGTTCTTCGCCGACATCCTCGGCCTGTACGACCTGTACGGCGGCAGCTTCGAGACGATCCTGCGCTGCGGCGGACAAATGGGCCTGCTCGATCCGATTCCGCTGCTGTCGATTATGTCGCGCGCGACCAGCCGGATTGGCCTGGGCGCGACGCTGTCCTCTACCTTCTACCCGCCGTACCATCTTGCCCGCTCACTCGGCACCCTGGACCTGATGAGTGGTGGCCGAGTTGCCTGGAACATCGTTGCCTCGCACGGCCAACTGGAGGCGCAGAACTTCGGTCTAGACGAGCTGCCTGCCCGCGATGCGCGTTACGACTATGCGGACGAGGTTGTGGAGGCAGTCTGCAAACTTTGGGAAAGCTGGGACACCGATGCGCTGGTGCTCGACAAGCAAAGCGGTGTTTTCGCTGATCCTGACAAGGTGCACTATGTCAATTACCAGGGCCGCTGGATCAGAACGCGTGGGCCGTTGACCGTGCCGCGCTCGCCACAAGGTCGCCCGGTGATTATGCAGGCGGGCTCTTCCCCGCGTGGACGCGACTTCGCCGCACGCTGGGGCGAGTTGGTGTTCACCCTGCAGCACAGCAAATCCGACATGCTGGCCTTTTATCAGGACCTGCGATCCCGCGTCGTCGCGCAAGGGCGCGCGCCGGAGGAGTGCCTGATCCTGCCATCAATCGACATCGTCCTGGGGGAAACTGATGCAATCGCGCGCGAGCGCCAGGCATATGTCAACGACCTGGTGCAAACCGAAGTCGGGATGGCGCAGATGTCCGGCCATATAGGTATCGATCTGTCCCGCCTTGCACCGGACCGGCCGCTGTCGGATATGCAGATCGAAGCCGGGTCGCGCGGCTCTTTCGACGTGATCCTGCAGGGCACCCAGGCGCAAAACCTGACGCTTGGTGAAGCGGCACGCCGTTTCGCTACCAGTGAGCTGTGTCCGCAGATCGTTGGCTCGGCCGAAACTGTCGCCGACCAGTTGCAGGACCTGTTCGAGTCGCATGCGTGCGACGGCTTCATCCTGACGCCCACGCTGATGCCTGGCATGTTCGAACAATTCGTCCGCTCGGTGGTGCCGGTATTGCAGGCGCGCGGGCTGTTCCGCAGCGACTACGCCGGCAGGACGCTCCGCGAGCATCTCCGGGAGTGACGAAGCAGGTTTCGACCACCGTGCATCAACGCCGCAATCCCAGCGTCACCTCGCGGCGCCAGATATAGAGTCCGGACGCGATCAGCACCGCGACACCCAACAGGCTCCACACATCCGGCCATTCGCCCCAGATCGCGATTCCCAGCACCGTCGCGTAGATGACCGCACCATATTCGAATGGCGCCACCAAAGTGGTTTCGGCCGCGCGGTAGCCTTCGGTCATTAGCAGTTGGCCGAGCCCGGACATCAGCCCCGCGCTCACCAGAGCGACCAACTGCCATGGCGTTGGCGTGACCCAGTTGCTGATGCAGCCAACTGCCGCCAGCGAAGCAGTGCCCAGACTGTACCAGGAAACAATGGTCACGTTGCGCTCACCGGCATCGCCCATCTGTCGGATACTGATCATTGACAAGGACCAGGTGAACACGCCGGCCATGACGATCGCCACGGCGCGGAGAGGCAGTAAGTCGGCATCGACAGACCAGGGCCGCAGCATCACCATAACACCGATGAAGCCCACCACCACAGCACTTGCACGCCTTGGCCCGACACGCTCGCCCAGCAGCGGCACGGAGACTACGGTAAGGAACAGTGGCATGGCGAACCCGAGGGCCGTCGCGGTAACCAGCGGCAGCACGCCGAAACCATAGACCGAGGTGACTGTGCCGATAAAGCCATAGGTTGTGCGCAGCACATGGCCGATAGGCCTCCGCGTCTTCAGCGCGTTCAAGCCGCCGGCGCGGATGATAATCGGCAGCATCGCCACGAACCCGACGATGCTACGGAACATGACGATCTCCAGCACCGGGAAATCGGCGGTCAGCGCCTTCACCAAAGCCGAGCCCAGCGTGAAGGTGGCCGAGGCGCTAAGGACGAAAAGTATCGCGTGCCGACGGGCCGCACGAAGATCGACGGCCGGCGGGCGCAAGGCGGACGTTTCCATCGCGGTGCGAGCTTACTTCAGCCCTTCGGCTTTGTATCTCGTTCAGCTATGCAGATCACCAAGAGTGCGCAACAGTTCCGCGCATGGCGGCCAGGCTTGCTATGATCGGCGCGTTGAGGTTGCCTAACCCGGTGATCTGTGGTTCGGGCGAACCGGTGATGACCCATGCCGGCATCCGGGCCGTGTTGCGCGCCGAGGTCGCGGGCGCATGGCCTTCGAGCGGACCCGCCACCGCGCTGCATTGCGCGCGTCTCCTGCAGTGGCATCTGCCCCTCCTCCAATTCCATACTATGGTCGCGCAGAACGGCTCGGGAGCGAGGCCATGATCGACCGCACCACTGACATCCTGGGGCTGGTGGATGTGCAGCCTACCTTCATGCCAGGCGGCGAACTTGCCGTCACGGACGGCCATGCGATCATCCCGGTCATCAACCGACTGACGCAGCGGTTCAACCACGCATTCGCCACCCAGGACTGGCACCCGCCAGGACATAGCTCCTTTGCCAGCGCACATCCGGACCGCAAGCCGTATGAAGTGATCGACATGCCGTATGGATCGCAAGTGCTTTGGCCCGATCATGCGCTTCAGGGTACGCCCAATGCGGCACTGCACGGTGGCGCCGATCTGACGCGAGTGGAGGTCATCATCCGCAAAGGCTTTCACCGCGACATTGACAGTTACTCGACGTTCTTCGAGAACGATCGCCGCACCGCCACCGGTCTGGACGGCTGGCTGCGGCAGCGCGGATTCCGCCGCGTGTTCCTGGCGGGGCTCGCGACCGATTTCTGTGTTGCCTGGTCGGCGGAGGATGCGGTGCGTCTTGGCTATGAGGTGGTGGTGATAGAGGACGCCTGCCGCGGCATTGGCGTGTCTCTCGGCGGCGGCCGCACCACGATGGATGCGGCGCGCGAACGGCTGGCGCAGCTTGGCGCCCGCTTCGTCGTCAGCAATGAACTCGGCGCGTGACGGCCTGGCTTGTCACCGGCGGTGCCGGTTTCATCGGTTCGCATCTGTGCGAAGCATTGCTCGCCCAGGGACATACCGTTCGTGTGCTGGACGACCTTTCGACAGGCAAGCGCGAGAACCTGCCGTCTGCCGTCGAGCTGATGGAAGCCGATGTGACCGATCCGGCCGCGCTACGGGACGCATTGCAAGGGGTGGCCGGCTGCTATCACCTCGCCGCTATCGCCTCGGTGGAGCGCGGCATGAACGAATGGCCTTTGACCCACCGGGTTAATCAGGGCGGCACAATCACCCTGTTCGACGCCGTCCGCCGCATGCCCGCGCGGATCCCGGTTGTCTACGCCTCATCCGCCGCGGTTTACGGCGATGCCGCAGCCATCCCCATGATTGAGGCCGGCGCTTGCCGTCCTCTCTCGGCGTATGGCGCCGATAAATTGGGCTGCGAGTTGCATGCGCGCATCGCCAGCCACCTCCATGCCATTCCCGCCGTCGGGCTTCGTTTTTTCAACGTGTACGGCCCCCGCCAGGATCCGCGCTCGCCGTATTCCGGGGTGATCTCGATCTTCTGCGAGCGCATCCGGCGGGAAGCGCCAGTCGAAATCTTCGGCGACGGCGGGCAGACACGCGATTTCGTGTATGTCGGCGACGTCGTCGCGGCGTTGCTGGCCGCCATGCGGCTCATACCGACCGAAGCGCGCGTATTCAACGTGTGTACCGAGGTCGAGATCTCGGTTCTCGATCTCGCCCGTGCCATCGCCGATATCACCGGACGACGGCTCGACCTGCAGCATCGACCTGCACGCGCCGGTGAGATTCGCCGGTCGAGAGGTTCGCGGACTTTGTCGCAGATGACGCTGGGCTTGCGCCCACCAGTTGGATTGCACGACGGACTTCGTCATGTGCTCGAGTGGCTGGATGGTGCGAAATAGGTCTGCACAGTCGTGTGGAAGACCAATGCCGCCTCTCTGCTGGTTCCACCCATCTCCCTGGTGATAATCACACTGCTGGGGCTGCTACTGCAGAAGCGGAATCTCCGCGCCGGGTACGCCATGGCCTGGTTCGGTGGGCTATCGCTGCTTGTTCTGGCAATGCCTGTCGTTGCCAGGTCACTTCTCGTCACGCTTGAACAGGATCTGCCGCTTACCCCACAGCCCGATCAACCGCCAAAGGCCATCGTCATTCTCGGCGGTGATGTCCAGCGCGCCAAGGGCCAGGTGATGTATCCTGGCGCAATATCGCTCGTCCGGGTCCGCGCCGGGGCGGTGCTGGCGCGGAAAACCGGTCTGCCGGTGCTGATAACAGGGGGGAAACTGCGGCGATCCGATTCGCCGATCGGTGCGCTGATGGCCGACAGTCTCCGTCAGGATTTCGGCGTTCCAGTGCAATGGGTTGAAAGCGCGTCGCGTGATACATGGGAGAATGCGCAGCTGAGCGCACCGATCCTGCGCGAACATGGCATCCATTCAATCTACCTGGTAACTGACCCATGGCACATGCGGCGCGCATTACTGGCCTTCGCTGACACCGGGATCGCTGTCACCGCCGCACCGACGTACCTCGATCGCTTGACGTACAATTCTGTGTATGACTTCGTGCCGCAGGTTGCTGCCTGGCAAATAAGCTACTTCGCGTTCCACGAATGGCTTGGTTGCGCCTGGTATGCACTTCACCAGAGAGCAGGGTAAGCGGTTAGCCATCACGCAACCGAAGCACCATCGAACAGCGCGCCCCAGGCGCTTACCATCGATGATTGATCGAATTCGTGGACAGCCTTCAGGCGGTTCGCTCCGCCTACGACGGCGCGCAAGTTGGCATTGCGAAGCAGCGTCACCATCGCTCTGGCCAGTGCCGCGTCATCCAGCGGAGTGATGAAGTCTTGGTTCTCGGCGGCCAGGGTCGCCCCTACATCACCAACGTCCGTTGCGGCGGCCGGCACACCGGATGCCATGGCTTCGATGAGCGACAGCGGCATCTGCTCCGTATCGGACGACAGCGCAAACACGTCGAACATCCGGTAAAGTTTCCAGGGCTCGTCGACGTTCCCCGTAAATCGAACCCGATCCGCCAAGCCCAGCTCACCGGCAAGTCGCTCCAGCGCCCGGCGCTCTGGACCATCGCCCGCGATCACCAGCCGCGCCGGTGTCTCATTCACCACCAACCGGAATGCACGCAACAGCCGCGCCACATTCTTTTCCGGGCGCAGTGCTGTCACTGTGCCGATCACGGGTTCCGGCCCACCGTGGTGCGGACCGGCAAAGCGGCCGATGTCGACGCCGTTTGGCACATATCGCACTCGGCTCGGGTGCAGCCGCCACGCTTCGGTCGCGATCCGCCACAGTGTGCGTGAGGGCACTGCCACCAAACTGTGCGCCAGCACGATCCTGCGGATCCATACCCGGCGACGAAGCTGATGGGAGCGTTCTTCGGGACCAAAACCGTCCTCGACATGGATGTGACGGATTCTACGCGGAATGTTGGCCATTGCCCATTCG
This sequence comes from uncultured Alphaproteobacteria bacterium, assembly GCA_963758595.1. Classification (GTDB taxonomy): domain Bacteria; phylum Pseudomonadota; class Alphaproteobacteria; order Acetobacterales; family Acetobacteraceae; genus JAMXLO01. The sequence goes on along the minus strand of CAVWWB010000007.1, from coordinate 44,460 downwards.
ATGGCACCCCAATTGTAGGTAACCAACAGGTCTGGAGCGATTGCGCATAGCCGATGGCGGAACCACCGCACATTGGCGAGTGTCGCGTGCTTGGTGACCTCGACGGGCAAGCAGCGGAGATCAAGTTCAGGCGCCAGTCTTGTTGCACAGGCAAACTCGCCGTCCATGGCAAGTACGATATGGCGATAGCGAGCACCGAAGGCACCGGCGAGTGCGGCGAACCGGATCTGTTGCCCGCCGACCGCGAAGCTGGAGAAGACGTGAAGGAGCAGCGGCACCCGCCCGTTCATCGCCCATGCCTTGTGCTTGCTACACGACCGATATAAACCGACCCGAAGCTCGTTTCGGGTCGGCAAAGCAGATGCTCTATCCCGCACTCGTCGTCATCGCGTTGCTGATCGCTTGCGCAGAAACGCCCGCGAACGGCAACGTTCTGGAGGTCGGACCGGCGCAGCCGCTGAAGCTGCCGAGTAACGCGGCGGCGGTGGCGAAGCCAGGGGACGTCATTCAAATTGCACCAGGGACATATTTCGACTGCGCCGTGTGGCGCACCAGTAACTTGACTATCGAGGCGACTGGCAAGGGTGCCGTGCTCGCTGACAAGACATGCGCGGGCAAAGGTATCTTCGTTATCGTCGGCAGCGAAATCGCGGTGCACAACTTGACCTTTGAACGTGCTGCCGTACCGGACGGAAACGGTGCGGGCATTTGGGCAGAAGGACGCGATCTGACCGTCGAGGACAGCAGTTTCATCGACAACGAAAACGGCATCCTGGCTGCCAGCGTCGCAGGCAGCGTGGTCAGGATCGTGAACAGTCTGTTCCGAGGCAATGGCAAATGCAGTTCGATGTGCGCGCACGGTATATACGTCAACGGCATTGATCGGCTGGAGGTTGAGCACTCGCACTTCATCGACCAGCATGCCGGACATCACATAAAGTCGCGTGCGCACAGCACGCTGCTGATCGACAATGACATAGCCGATGGACCGGATGGCAACTCCAGCTACCTGGTCGATATCCCCAACGGAGGCGATCTGCTTATACAAGGCAATCGGCTGCAGAAAGGCAGGCGGAGCGAGAACCCCGGCACGGTGGTCGCAATCGGCTTGGAGGGGGTGAAAAATCCGACCCGGTCGCTGGTCATCCGCGACAACACTGTGGTCAGTGATCTGCCGTTTCCGACGCTGTTCGTGAACAACCGTACCAGCAGCCAGGCAATACTGACCGGCAACCGCCTGCATGGGCAAATCAGGCCTTTGGAAGGTCCCGGCTTGGTCACTCCTTAAGGTCAGCAAGCTGGCTGGCCAGAGCTGATAAAATCGGGTGCGTCCGCACGAAGCCGACCAGTCGCGCAGCAGTCTGCTCGGCATCGACCGTATCGCCTCTTGGCAAGTTAGAATCCGCAATCAGCACCATAAGCACCGGCATGGATGATCCACCGCGTATAGAGTGCCAGGCTTGCCGTACCCGTACCATCAGATCGAGGCTGGCGGGTCTGCCGTCCACCCAAATGCTTGTCGCCACGACGTAAGGCGGCTTGAGGACCTTCCATAGCCGCCATGAGCCCCCGCTGACTGGTATCGGGTGTGTCTCGACATCTTCCCAGACCATACCCCCCGCAAGGCGACGTTGCTCCGCAGCCAATTGTGCCGCGGTGCTCCGGGGTGGAAACACCTCGATCGCCAGGGTAACTGGTCCCTGCTCGCAGTCGAGCTGCTGTACGATCATCTGCCCAGGCGCGCCAAAAGCCATCGTCAACGGCATTGGGTGGCTGACGCATTCGGATGCCGGGTTCAGCCGTGGCATCGCCACGATCGAGTCCGGGCCGGAACGCCGATCAAGTTGCATGGCAGTTGTTGGACCAGCCGCCGCAAGCACCACCACGCTGGCAGTGCCGATCAAGGCAGGCCATAAATGATTCGCCGACTGTGGCAGGCGTGGTGATGCCGGTCTGGGTTGTGGCGACTGGTCCTGCCGGAATGGCAGGCCAAGCAGGATCAGGATCAGAATGACGATGGAAAAGAAGATCCAGCCGTACAGCACATGATCGGCCTCGACCGCCTCGACGCTCCCGATGTAATGGCTAACTGCGACAATACCAAGCGCACGCACTCCGTTCGCGAGGACCGGCACAACGATTGATATCCCGATGAACACCACGCGTCGCAATAAAGAGCGATACACCAGCAATGCGTAGAAGCAACCGAACGCGACTGCCGCGAGCAGGAACCTCAGTCCGGCGCAAGCTCTGGCGATCAGGAAGGTCCCTTCCGGAATCTCGATCGTATGGCCAGTGACGTAAACCGGGATGCGCAGAGACGGCAGGCCGTGTGCCACGAACGTCGTGGTAATGTCCTGCAGCGTCGATGTCAGGAAGGCGCCGAATGGCACCAGAAAGTATAGAAAGAGCAGCGGTCCTGCTATTATCCACCACAGTCTCGGCCCGAGCGCGACGAAGAACAGCAATTGCGCGAAGCTCATCGCGACGAGTTGGCGGCCTTCCATGACGCCCACGCGCTCCGCGATCAGCCAGGCGACCGCCAGCGGCAAGCCGGCGATGCTCGCCAGCAAGTATGGGATTGGCCACGTTCCTCGCAGCGTAGCGCGCCGATCGCAGAGCAGATAGAACACGATCGGGATCACCAGAAAGCAGTGATTATATGCGGTGGAGGAGCACCAGACGTTAACGGCGGCGGATACCTCGCTTTGAAACAAAAACCCCAGCGTGACAAGGCCAAAACCGATTGCAACCGTGGGGCCGATCGGCCTTGCGTCCAGCAATCGGATTGCCGCAGCCGCCCCGACGTTCATGCGCGCAGACCCGCTGGAATCGATTCGAGCTGCGCCATGCCGAACAACCAGTCGAGCGGCCGCAAGGTGACCGACCATTGGTGCGCGGCTTCAACGGCGCGACGCGCGGCGGCCCCCATCGTTGGATGCCTTCCGTCGAGTACCTCGACAATTCCCCGCACCGTCTCGTCGATCCCGTGTGCCAACAGAATGTCGCGCCCCGGTTGCGCTTGCACGCCCTGAAACGCCTGTGGCGTCGCGACCACCGGTCGCGCCATCGCCATCGCTTCAAGCAACTTGTTCTGAGTGCCGCGGGCGATGCGCAGCGGCGCCACCACGGCAGTCGCCGCTGCGAGATAGGGCCTGGTATCGGGCACGCGACCTGTCACCCGGACCCCAGGCAACTCGCCGAGAGAAAGCACATCACTGGTCGGTGCAGCGCCGACAATCCAGAAGCGCACACCAGGATCGCGCCGGCGCAGAATCGGCAGCACCTCGCGAGCGAGCCACCGCACAGCGTCGATATTGGGCCGATAGTCCATCCTACCAGTGAACACGAGATCGGCGCCTGCATTTACAAAGGGCGGCGGAAATTTGTGCGTTGGCGAAAAATGCTGCGAATCAACTCCGTTCCGCACCCAACCGGTGCGGCCCGCGGCCTCCGGCGCCGACTGGGCAAAGCATTGCCACTCTTCTTCGGACACAAACAGGCTATAGTCAAAGTGCGCAGCGGCACGACGCTCGAACGCAAGCAGTGTCCGGCCTTCTCGCGCCCAGACCTGTCGGGCGGGAAATCGCGCGTTCTCGGCATAGGCGGACCATTTCGCGGAGTCGACATCCACCATGTCCAGGATGCGTCTGACGCCGCGCGCATCGATGACGTAGCCGGCCATCGCCGCGGAGAACACGTAAACAGCGTCGATCGTTCCGCTGGCCAGCTTGTCATCGACCCAGCGCTGAAGCCCACGGTGACGGAAATAGCTCAACGACAATGGTTGCCCTGGCCGAGCCCTCAGCAGCGATTTGAGACGTTGGCGACGCGGATTGAGATCGAAGCACGCGAGATCGGCGCAGTGCGCGGCAAGTACAGCCATATTGGGGCGATCGGCCGGGTCGTCGACAAAGCAGCCGAGGTGAATGCGATGCGTACGGGCCAGATATCGGAGTACGTGCCACGCCCGGATCTTGTCGCCTTTTTCGGGCGGGTATGGGATACGATGCGAGAGGAACAGCAGGTTCCGCAACGTCAGCCGAGCCCTCGTACAATCGGTGGCCCGAGCACATTCGCAACCGGCAATGGGAGACGTTTCCACACAGCGATGAACAGACGGTATTTGGGGTTGAGCGGATTATGGTCGGGAACCGTCGCGCCGGGCGTCAGACGATAGCGATAGTGCAGGCGCTCCGGTTCAAAGCCCCAGTTCCGCTTGAAGGCGAAGGAACCGGTGCCCTGCTTGCTGCGGCCGAAGTCAAAGAGCCGGCAGCCACGGGCCGCTGCACGCCGCATCACCTCCCAGTACATGAAGTCGTTGCCGGCCCGTTGGCGCGCCAGCAGTACTCCGCCGCCGTAATACGGCAGCACCTCATCGCGGAAGTAGAAATTCATGACCGAGGCAATGGGATTTCCGGAATCCAGCACAGTGACGACGTCGCTGCAGCCGGCGAAGACCTCGCTCAGAATCGAAAAATACCTGCGCGAGAATACGGGTGTTCCCAGATTGCGTACGCTCTCCGCGTAGATACGATGCAGCGTTCTGGCGTCATGATTGCAAACCGACACAAGGCCGTTCTGGATGCCTTTACGAACCATTGCGCGCTGCTTGCGCGGTATTGCCTTCATGTTCGTCTCGTCGTCGCCGGATATGGTTTTTCTGAATGTGACATAGAGATCGGCGCGGGTGGTCCAGTCGCCCGCGGCCCTCTGGCGCTCGCGCAATTCTACCGTCGAAGCACCCGACTTCTCGCGCAATTCGTCGGCATATCGCTCCAGCGCGACCGCGGCTTCAGGCTCTGCCGCAACTGGGCCGCCATAGACGCAGAACGGCGTAGAGATCAGCGCATTGCCAAACAGCAGGGTCTTCACATGCGCCAGTGGAAGCACGCCAGTGATCACGCCATCCTGTTCCGCTATAACGTGGTGGCAGCGGTGGCCAAAAGCGGTCTCGACGACGCGCGCCCACGCCGCACAATGAAAGAAGCTCGCGTTTGGCATGGCTGTGATGAAAGCATCCCACGCTGGGGCACTGGCATCATCGAGCGGCCTCAGTCGGATCGGCATGAATTTGTCAGCCGTCGGTTGCGATGAGCTCGGCCGCATTGCGGGATGGTTCCCCGGCGGCGCCGATAAGGTCGGCAAACACCCGGTCCATGCGATCCCACGAGAATTCGCGCAACAGCCGGTTCAGACGGCCAGGCATGTGCGACAGACCCGTGTAATGGCGGATGCGCGACTTCCAGCCGCAGCAACCGACGCGAGGCTGTTCCGGATCGATCTCCCAGGGATGAAAATAGAAGATGCCGGGCCGCTGTTCGCTGCGGTTCACATGGATCAGGCCGCGACGAAACACTCTATACGGCACCAGCCGGAAATAGCCGCCGCCCGAACAGGGCCAGTTGCGGCCAAATGCGCGAACCGTGGTCATTGGGATTTCCCAAATCGCGCGGCAATCCGGTCGATACGGTTCGCGCGGGGCATGTGCCATGCCATACAGGTCGTGCCGGATTGGGTTGACGCTGGAACTGTAGCGATAGCCTGCCTCTGCCAGCGCGCGATAGGCCCACTGGTTTCGTAACCCGATCGAGAAGGTCGCAGCCCGATAGCCCTGCACCGGCACACCGCCGACTTCCTCGAGCAATTGCCGTGTGCGGCTGATATCCTCATGGAAGCAGATCGGATCCTGCGCATCGGCGCGCGTATGATCGTAGCCATGGCTGGCCAGCTCGTGGCCCGCAGCCACGATACGGCGCACCATCGGCCCGTGACGCTCCGCGATCCAGCCGAGAGTGAAGAATGTTGCAGTGATGCCCAAGGAAGCGAACTGCTCAAGGATCCGATCGACATTGCCTTCGACACGAGAGGCAATTCCGTCCCAGGCGTTGCGCCCAATGCAACAGGCGAACGCCTGCACCTGGAAATAGTCTTCGACATCGACGGTCATTGCGTTGCGGACCGGCAGGTTCATTGATCGGCCATCGCACTCAGCAGGTCCATCAGCCGGCGAAACACACGGTCCTGGCGAGCCATACCCGCTTCCAAGGTCTCGATCCGCCGTACCAGCCCATGATTGGCCGACGTGGCAACAGCTGGGGCTAGCGCAACAGGCGGCGATGCGAGTCCCACCCCGAGGTCGTGGGCCAGTTCTTTCGCTGTAGTCTCCACGATGGGACCGGTGATCGTGTGGGTCTCCTCGATCGATCCATACAACAACACCCGGGAGCAGAGCGTGTTGATCCGCCGCGGAATGCCGTCCGTATAGCGATACACATAGGCGAACGCGGCATCCTCCCAACCGGGGTCGCCAGTCCAGCCCACTCGCCGCAGCCGGTGCTCGATGTATGCGCGCGTTTCCGCATCGGTCAGTGGACCGAGGTGATAGGACGCCAGAACGCGTTGACGAAGCTGCTCGAGGTCGGGATTGGCCAAGGCCGTGCGGAACTGTGGTTGCCCAAGCAGGATGGTCTGCATCGAGGCACGTCCGTCCACAGTAATGTTGGACAGCATGCGCAATTCCTCGAGCGCCGTGATGGCGAGGTTTTGCACCTCGTCCACAACCAGCAGGCAGCGTCGTCCCGCCGCCCGCTGATCGCAGGTCAGGCGCTCGAATCGCCGCAGCAGTGTGGCTTTGTCCGCGTTGCCATCATCCGGCACGCCAAAGCCAGTCACCACCAGGCGCAGCAGATCGTCGCCGGACACCCGGGTGGTCGCAATTCGCGCCAAGACATACGTCTGCCGATCCAGTTGCGACCAGAGCTGCTCAACCAGGGTGGTCTTGCCCGCGCCAACCTCGCCGGTAATGACGATAAAGCCTTCCTCTTGCGCCAGTCCATAGACCAGGTGGGCAATTGCGCGGCTATGGCCGCTGGACCCGAAATAGAAACGGCTGTCAGGCGTAAGCTGAAACGGAATGCCGGAAAGGTGGTAGAATCTGTCGTACACCTAATTCAGAAGCTTTTGCTGAGGCCCACAAGGAAGACGTTCTGATAGAAGCTTTGGCCGGGTGCATCGGAGATCCAATTCAGATAAGAATACCGCGCATACCCGTGACCGTCTCGCCAAATACATACTGCATCCCGACACTTGCAGCTACAGATTGTTGCGTTCCGGCCGGAGAAACGTGACTTGTGCTGTAAGCGGCACCGCCGGTGAGTATCAACGCCTCACTGAGCTGATGGATCCACGTCATGTAGACCGTCTCGGCCTCGTTGATGGACCCGACCGGCGGTGCAGGGATGCCGAACAGGTTCTGCTGATCGGGGGACACAGTCGCAATTGTGGTGTTCCGCGACCATACAAACGAAACGGATATCTGGTCACGGTCGAGCACGGTGGCACCGGTCATCGTCAGTGTGCGGGTACGGAACAGGCCGTTCTGAAAGCCAAGTCCTCCCGTGCCGATGAAAAGTGGTGCACCGCTTTGGCTATCCACGGCCTGACCAGTGGCATCCAACGAGACCAGGTCAAGCTGAGACTGTATCGTTTGCAGGTCGCTCTGCAAACCGGTCTGATAGCGCGCGCTGATCCGGGTGCGCGCGGTGACCGCATAGGAAGCGTCCACTCCGATATTGTGCTGACCGTATTTGTGGCCGTATTCGGCGGTTATTCTGCTGTCGGCACTCGGCTGCCAGATGCCGCCGATACCCCAGACAACATCGGTGATGTTTGTAACTGGAACTCCGCCGAACCGGATGTCCTCGTAGCCGGTCTCTTCGAAAACGGTCAGGGAACGATTGATCAGATAGCCGAGCCGGTTCAGCGCGGTATATTGGTGCGACCCCGCGTTGACCCCGGTCCCGTTGCCGACGACTTCATCCAGCGTGGCGAGGTCGCGAAACGGCACGACCCGATCGCCGCTCTCGAACTGTGCGATGGCTTCATTCGTCGAATTGTAGGCGCTGTTATTCCCGTGCGAAAAAAATAGCGGGAAAAAGCTGCTGGATTGCGAGAGATTCGTCTCATTGAATTGATAGCCGATCTTGGCGGTGCCGATGTCGCCAAACCGGTGCAGCCAATACGGCGCAATGGACGCGCTGCTGGTTTGCACCTGGTTCTGCTTCGACAGGCCCGCGGTGCCCAGGCCCGACAATGAAGGAGGTCCCAACGTCGGGGTCGTCACGCCAAGACCAAGCGCGCCGAACCCGCTGCCGAGAGCTGAACTTCCCGCCACCGCTCTTGCGTCGACAAAGAACTCATCCGGGATGATGGTGAACTGTCCGGTACCCAGGAGCTGTTGGGTCACGTCGTTTACTTGAGGCGTTCTAGCAGCCAGGCGGAACTGTGGGCCATAGTTGAGACGCACCTGTGCATTGGGGACGTCGCCATTGATCAGGATGCTTGGCGTGAACAGCGTCAGCAGGTCCCACCGCCGGTTGGTTTCGGTATTCAGAATGTTGTCGGTGAACAGCTCGTCCAAAGCGAGCTGCGGCACAAAGGTCCAGCCAGGTCCTGCGGCAGCTCCGAAGCCAGATGGCATTTGAAGCAGATGGCGCAGATCAGACTCTGGCGGCTGCGTGGGATTGCTCTCCACCGATGGACTAGAAGCATCCGAAGCCGGGAAAGCGCGCGCGCCGCCTGGAATTAGTAGGCACCCAACTGCAAAGCACACCGCTAAATTGAGGGAGAAGCGGGATGCAATATTGATTTTACCCATATTGCATCGCGCCGCACGCCGGCTCAGGACGAATGATCGCTGGAATAGCCACCAAAGGTATGGCGGTTCCACGGGTGAGCCCTATTAAGCACGAGCATGATTGATGGACACGCCTGAAGCAGCTCTAGCGCCGACTCCACCTCTTCGCGCTGGGTTCGCTCCGCCTGCACCACCATCAGGATTTGCCCGACCACTGGTGCGAGGGCAGCCGGGTCGCTAGTTGACAGACAAGGCGCGGCATCGAGAAGCACCACGCGGTTCCCATCGCGGCGCCCAAGTTGCTGGACCAGATAGGTCATGTCGCGGCTGGCGAACAGCTCGGAACTGCGCGTTTGTTCACGGCCGACCGGCAGCACCGATAGATTTTTCACCTCAGTGCGCAGGATGATATCCTCCGCGGCAAGCCTTGGGTTCGCTGCAAGATCGAGAACTCCTGGTGCTTGGACCAACCCGAGTGTATGGCTTATCGATTGACGGCTCGGATCGCAGTCGATCAGCAGGACATCGCGATCGCCTTGCAGCGCAATGCTGCACGCGAGGTTCAGCGAGACGAAGCTCTTTCCCTCACCCGGCCTGGCACTCGTCACCATGACGAGGTTCGCAATTCCCGCCGCGGTTGGTCTGGAGGCTACCCGGAGCAATTGCCGTTGCGCGAGGCGGAACTCCTCCAGGATTCGACTGCGCCCGCGCGACCAGTCGAACATGCCGGCGCGCTCCAGCAGGGCCATACCGATAATAGACCGCGTCGGGGTCCACTCAGCCTCGTGCGACGGGCAATCGGGTAGTTCCGGAGAAACGACATCCGCGCCCGCCGCCGGTGGGGGCATAGCCGAGCCATTGAGCAAACCAAGGTGCAGCAGGCGCTCGGCCGCCCGTTCGACCAAATGCGCGGGCTTCACGGCCATCTTCAGATCAGCGCCGTCGCCCAAACGGTGTGGAACATCAGTCCGCCGAAGACCCCCATAAGGCCAATAACAGCGGCGCTAAATCGCAAAGAGCTCATCAATCGTTCCATGAATGGCGGCTCGTCCAGCAAGGAGATCGCGCCTAGCACCGGCAGCCCCAGATCGCGCAGCTGCTCTACAGTCGAGAAGGACCGGTCGAGCTGACCGAGCAACACGGTGAACGCACCGCCACCGCCGAGGCCGGCGAACAGCACGGCAGAGATCAGCAATGTGCGGTTCGGCGACGATGGCAGCCTTGGCAAGCCGGGGGGGTCAATGATCTGCAGCTTGACTTTCTCCGCCTGGGTATCGGCAGCCTGCGCGAGGTTCGCCGACTGCAAACGCCCAAGTAGTTCCTCGTAGTTCTTGCGCAGCACACTGTAGTCCCGATCCATGTTCTGATACTCAGCCAACAACCCCGGCTGTTCGCGTTGCACCTGTTCCAGCCGGTCGAGTAGCCGGATAGTTTCCTCGTGCTGCCGCTGCAGGGACGTGGCGGCCGTATCGGCATCGACCAGCTTGACCTTGAGCTGGTCGTAAACCGGGTTCGGAGCGGAGCGCTTCGGATCCCCCTGCAAACTCACGTTGGCGGCGGCTCCGCGGGCTGACCTTGGCGCATCGGGCGACGATTTCAGCGACTGGATCAACCGCTCCTGTGCGATTACGTCAGGATGCTGTTCTGTATCCTTCAGCAGCATCATGCGGAGCTCTTCCTCCGCGTCCCGGAGCTTGCTCTTGCCGGAAGAAATCGGCTGGCCCTTGGCATTCACCGGAGCGCCGGCCTCGACAACCAGCATCGGAGGCGTTTTCGCGAGCTCCTGGCGCAACGTATCTTGATTGCTGATTGCGTCCTGCAACCGTCCTTCGATTTCCCGCCTGGCCGCCCGGGCGGTCTCCACGGCCGAGGTATATGGCCGGTCAGGATTTAGGTCGGCAGGCAGGATATCGACATATTTCGTCCTGAACTCAGCACGGCGCTTCTCTGCCGCGCGCAACTGCTGCTCGTACGATGAAATTTGGCGCTCAAGAAAGCGCCTCGCATTCTCCATGTCGGTGCGGTTGGCCCCGGTGGCGCTCTCGACGAATATCGTCAGCAGTGTCTTGACGACCTGCTGCGCCATCCGCGGGCTTCTGTCGCGATAGGTGATCGTGAACAGGTTTTTCGTTTGCGGCTTCACCACAATGTCGCTGGCCAGTTGCTGCAGCAAGCGGTCGCGATCGGAGGGGGTTGAAATTGTTAGATCCAAAGCGGTTTTCGAGATCAGCTTCTCGAGGTTGGGCCGGCTCAGCAACGTGCGCTGCAGCATGTCGAGTTGGCTGGTCGGCGCCGAATCCGCCGCCAGCCCTTGTAACAAAGGTGTTAGGATCGCATCGGCATCCACGTAAAGCCGTGCACTGGACTCAAACTGGTTGGGCACCAGGTAGGTGCCAATCCAGCCCAGCCCACAGATCAGCCAAGCAATCAGCATACCGATCCAGCGGCGGCGCCACGTTGCGCGTAGCTGTTGCAGAACCACAAGCCGAACTGAATCCATCGACTACGTCTCGCCTTCAGAACCAGGTCTGTGGGATGATCAGTGTGTCGCCCGGCTGCATTTCGATGTTCTGACTGATGTCACCGTCCTTGATCAGGTCATTGAGCCGCACCTTGATCGGCGTCTGCTTGCCGTCGGCACCGCGACGGATGATTTCTGCGCGGTTCCCGGCCGTGTACTTGGTCAGCCCCTTGGTGGCGATCATCACGTCCAGCAGCGTCATGTGCTCGCGATAGGGAATAGCCGCTGGATCGGTCGCCTCGCCGATCACCCTGATCTGGCGATCGAACGGTCCGACAAAGGAGCGGATGATGACGGTGACATTGGGATCCTGGATGTATTTCTTCAGCCCGACTTCGATATCCCGGGCGAGCTGGGTCGGCGTCTTCCCAGCAGCCATGATGTCCTCAATAAGCGGTACCGAAATCCTGCCGTCTGGCCGCACCGATACCGCCGGCTCGCTCAGATCAGCGTTGCGATAGACGAACACGCTGAGACTATCGCCCGAGCCGATGACATACTGGTCAATCGGCGCCGTGTCGCCTGGCTTCCCATTGCTGGTCTTGCGCGATGACGATGCCGCCGTTGCGGAAGGCGCATTCGCGGTGTCCGCGCAGCCCACGACTGATGCTGCCAGGAGTGGAAATATAAGGATGACACTCCGGCGCAGAATGGAATTCACCACTCTCCAGATTTGTGACCGCGCACTTGTTGCGATCTGCCGCTGAGCTGCGCGCCGAACTGCGGTGACCTGGAATCGCATTTGTAATGTGGTACCGTTCCCCGCTTTGCAGGATAGGTTGTATCATGCCTGGCATCGCTGAGCAACAAGAGCCTTCATCAAACGATTTACTCGCAAAGATTGCTGAAAGAATGTGATTGCGCGTGGTTGCCGCTCATTACAATCAGTGATTGCACCGAATGCGAAAAGATGGCAGGTTTCTGCTCGGGAGCGCCACGAGAGAGTTGGCCGAAAGCGTGTAATGTTTTGTTGGCTCTGTTTCAAAATATGGACAGACCGCTCGCAATGATGGCTCTCCCCTGGCTTCAGGCAGGCCGATGAGGCGCGAGGTCATCTGGAGCTGCTCCCGAATCGGTGCTGAAAATCCAGCGGCATTGCTGGCCCTAGGGACGCCGGCATGACGCGTCTGCTGGGTCATTTCTTGCCGATAGAAACGGCCGTACTGGTTGTGTGCGAACTGGCGCTGTCTTTTCTGGTGATCTACCTGATGCTGAGCATGTTGGGGGGCGCGCCCCTAATCGTTTCAGCTGACCGGCCAGCGTCACTCGTCAGCGCCAATCTCGCCGCTGTGCTGGCTCTCACGGTTGCCTGCACGGCCGCGGCTATCGGTCTCTACCGACCCGAAATCTGCCGCGAGCGCCGCCGTTTGCTGGCCAACGCCGCGCTGGCTGGCGTTCTGGCTTTACCGGCCGTGCTCGCCGTCAGCGGCAGCTTCCGTATCGGACTGTCGCCCCGTGCGGTGATGGTGTTCGGAAAGGTGCTCCTGGTGTGGCTGGGATGCATCCTGGCAATGCGCATTCTGTTCAACCAGATCATGCGCGAACGGTGGTTTGTCAGGCGAATCCTCTTACTTGGCGCGCCTGGACATATCGGGCTGTTGCAGAAGTTCGCCAAGGCTGCTCGGGGTAGATTGTTTGAGCCTGTGGTGCTCCCGGACGCCGCCTGGGTCGGCGCTGCCGAGCCCCTTACCCGGGCCGCGCTGCAACGACAGCACATCTGGGGAATTGTCGTGGCCAGACGACCCGGCGAGATCGCAGAACTTCCGCTTGAAACCTTGCTGGACTGCAAGCTGCGGGGAATTCCGGTATTCGACGACGCGAGCTTCAGCGAGCAGCACCTTGGGCGCATCGATCTGGACAGCCTGCGCGCCGATCGGCTGCTGTTCAGCGACGGGTTCGCCAATGGGTGGATCAGCAACACCGCCAAGCGCGGTTTTGATATCGTAGTCAGCCTGTCACTGCTGTTGCTGACCTTGCCCCTCATGTTGCTGGCCGCGCTGCTGATCAGATTGGACAGCGCAGGTCCGGTGCTCTATCGCCAGCAACGCACGGGGCTGCACGGCCAGCCGTTCACGCTGCTGAAGTTTCGCAGCATGACGATCGACGCGGAGAAGAGCGGCGGTCCTTGTTGGACCAGCCCGCAGGACCCTCGCATCACGCGTGTCGGCAGTTTGATCCGGCCAATGCGCATCGATGAGCTGCCCCAACTTCTAAACGTGCTGCGGGGCGAAATGAGCATGATCGGTCCCCGTCCGGAGCGGCCGCATTTTGTCGAGCAGCTTGCGAGAACGATCCCGTTCTACAGCGAGCGCAGCTACGTCAAACCGGGTCTCACTGGCTGGGCGCAGGTGAACTACCCCTATGGCGCCTCGGTCAACGACGCCCGTCAAAAGCTCTCCTATGACTTGTACTATGTGAAAAATCGCAGCCTGCTGCTCGACGCCTTCATCCTGCTCGCCACAATACGCGTCATCCTGTTCCGCGAGGGCGCACGCTGACGCGCAGACATTGGTCAGTTCCCGCATGGCCGCTCTGGTATGATCGAGACATTTTCAGCCCTGATCGTGCTGCATGCCGGTTGCGCTGTGTTGTACGCGGGGCTGGCGGCGCTCGTGCTGATGCGCCGACCTCAAAGCCGCACGGCACTCTGGCTCGCTGGCGCCTGTCTAGCCACGGCGGCATGGGCCGCCGCTGTCGCGGTGACAGCTTCCGGCGAGCCCTCTGGGGGAATCGCCGATTGGGCCCAAATCGCTCGATCGGTCGGCTGGAGCGGCTTCACTATGCACGTGTACCGGCAATCGATTGCGCTCCATCGCCAGCTCCGGCAGGTATTCACCACCGCTGTGCTGGTTGCGATTCTCCTTGCCTGTGGATTGCCACTGATTGAGACGCTCTCCAGCCATCCCAGCGACTCACTCTGGTCGCTAGGCATTGCCATCCGGCTAGGCTTTGCGACCTGCAACATTCTGCTGCTGGAAAACTTGTACCTTAACACAGCCCCCGATGCGCGCTGGCACATCAACCTGCTATGGATCGCACTGACCGGACTGTTCTTGTACGATCTGCTGCTCTACGCTGATGCAGCACTCTTCCATCGTGTTTCGCTGACACTGTTCGTCGGGCGCGCCGCAGCCACCGCGCTCGTCGCACCACTGATCGCGATTGGTGCTGCGCGCAACAAGCACTGGGCGATCGACATTCATGTCTCCCGGGATGTCGTGTTCCACACCGCCACACTGGTTATCAGCGGCGTATTCCTGCTCGGACTCGCCGCAACCGGCGAGGTGTTCCAGCGCGGCGGCGCGGCGTGGGGCTATGTGGCGCAAATCAGTCTGATTTTCGGGGGGATGTTGACCATTGCAGTCTTGCTGAGCTCTGGCGGCGCCCGCTCACGTGTCCGCTCACTGCTGGTCGATAATTTCTTCAGTTATCGTTACGATTATCGTCGGGAGTGGATGCGGTGCATCGACGCTCTGACGGCGCCCGCCGCGCACACCAGCCTGCCGCTACGGGCGATTCGTGCCGTGGCAGAGGTGGTGGACAGCCCGGCTGGCGTGTTGTTCGTGCGCGCGCCCGAAGAAGTGGCATTTCAATGGGCAGGTTCCTGGAACATGCCGGCTGCAACCGCGGCGATCCCGCCTAGCCATGCACTCGTTGCCGAATTTCGCAATGGTGACTGGATTGTCGAGCTCGACAAGGTGCCGCCTGTCGGTGAATGGGCTGGCGAGTTCAAGCAGACCTGGCTCGCGGTGCCGCTCAACCATCAAGGTAATCTTATCGGTTTCGTCGTGCTGGCCAGGTCCCGCGCGCGGTTCAAGCTGGACCGCAAGGTATTTGACCTGCTACGCATCATCGGACGTGAGGTGGCCAGCCGGATCGCCGAGCAACTGGCCGCGCAGGTTTTGGCGCAAACGCAAGAACTGCGTGAATATAGTCAGCGTTTCGCTTTCGTCATCCACGACGTCAAGAATGTCTCCGGGCAGCTCTCAATGCTGCTTGCGAACGCAGAAGTCTATGCCGACAACCCGGAGTTCCAGCGCGACATGCTGGCGACTGTTCGCGCGTCGACCGAGAAGATCAACCGACTAATGCTGCGACTTCGGGCTGGTCGAAGGGAGCACGATAGAGCACTGATCCACCCGTCCCAGCGCCTGCGCGAGATCACCGACACCACGCGGCAGCTCCATCATTGTCCAATCCAGTTATCCGAGGACGGCGGCAGTGCCGGCATCGCGATCGATCCCGAGTCCTTCGATGCCGTCGTCCGGCATCTGCTGAACAATGCGATCGAACCCTCTGATCGGACAGATGCTGTATGCGTGAATTTGCGGCACGAAACCTTGAGCGTGGTAGTGGATATTGTGGACGAAGGCCCCGGCATGACACCCGAGTTCATTCGCGACAAGCTGTTCCAGCCGTTCGCTACGACCAAAGGCGGCGGACACGGCATTGGTGCGTATCAGGCGCGGCAGTTGTTGCGCGAGGCGGGCGGCGACCTGTTGGGTACTGAGCCGCCAGCCGCGTGGCACTACGATGCGCCTGTTGCTGCCCTCGGTGCGCCTCAATGCCGCCCAATCGGCCTAGACACCATGATGACGGTCAAGCCAAAGCTGCTGATCGTCGAGGACGACGAAGGGCTGCGGTCACAATATCGCTGGGTCTTTCCGTCATACGAAGTCGTGATGGCGGTTGCGCGGCCGTCGGCAATTGCGGCGGTCCAGAAGGAGCGTGCACCTATCGCTGTCGTCGATCTCGAACTGCCGCCCGATCCGGATGGCGTCTCCGAAGGTTTCACCACACTCGAAGAGGTGCTGCGAATTTCCCCCGAGACCAAGGTTATCGTCGTCACGGGCAACGGTGACCGCAAGAACGCGCTGAAGGCAGTCAGTCTCGGGGCCTACGATTTCTCCGAGAAGCCGGTGGAGGTCGAAGTCCTGCGCACGATCGTGGATCGCGCGCTCATTCTGCATCGCCTCGAAGATGAGAACCGGCGGATGGCGGCAATGCCGGCATGTTCGCCGATCGCACGGATCGTCACCGCCAATCAGGCCATGCTGAAGGTCTGCCGCGACATAGAAAGGCTGGCGGCCACCACCGTACCAGTGCTGTTAGTCGGCGAGAGCGGCACCGGGAAGGAAGCGCTGGCGCTGGCCCTGCACGAACTCGGCCCGCGTGCCAAGCAGCCGTTCGTTGCCATCAACTGCGGCGCAATCCCGGAGAATCTGTTGGAATCCGAGTTGTTCGGCCACGAGCGGGGTGCGTTCACCGGCGCGATCAGACAAACTATCGGCAAGATCGAGTGTGCCAATCGCGGCACACTGTTCCTGGACGAGATCGGTGACTTGCCGTATCCGCTTCAAGTGAAGCTGCTGCGCTTCCTGCAGGACCACATCGTCGAACGACTTGGTGAACGTCAGCGCATCCAAGTGAATGTGCGTATCGTATCGGCGACCAACGCCAACCTGGAGGACCGGTTGGCGAAAGGCACATTCCGCGCCGATCTGTTCTATCGCATGAATGCTGTCACGGTGCATATTCCGCCGCTGCGCGACCGAGGTGGGGACAGCCTGTTGCTGGCAAACTATCTTCTCGCCAGGTTCAACCGCGAGTTCGGTCGCAACATCCGCGGCTTCACCGAAGCGGCGAATGCGGCACTCTCCGCCCATACCTGGCCCGGCAATGTCCGCGAGCTGGAAAATCGCATGAAGCGCGCCGTGGTGATGGCCGAACGGCGAATGATCGACGCAGCCGATCTGGAGCTCGCGCCGACCGCGGTTGCGGATCTGCCGCTCGACCTGAGAGCGGCACGGCTAAGGGCCGAAAGAGAGATGGTACAACTTGCACTGGCGCGTGCCAACGGTGCCGTATCGGTAGCTGCAAAACTACTCGGCATCAGCCGGCCAACTCTGTACGGGCTTCTGGACATGCATGGCATCGAGATCGACGCGGGCAAGGCCGCCAAGATGAACGAGTCCAGCCTAAGTATGGAATGAGGTTTCGCCGCATGCGCAATCGTCATTTTGGTTGGATTATGGCCACTGCCCTGATTGGTGTTCTGCCACCAGCCGCTCACGGCAACGATCTTGCCGATGCCGGGCAGGCACTGCGGAACGGCGATCTGCGAGCCGCGCAGATCAACCTGCGCAACGCCGTGCGATCCGACCCGCAAAATGCCGAAGCCCACTATTGGCTGGCCAAAGTGAGCTTGGACCTCGGCGACCCTGTGGCGGCTGAACGTGAAATCCGAGCAGCATCGGAACGTGGCGTTGACCCACGTCAGACAGTGACTCTCCTGGCGCAGAGCCTGCTCGCACAGAGTAGGACGAAGGAACTGCTGGACGAGCTGCAGCCAAACGGAAAGGATCCCGGGCTCGATGCCTCGGTCCTGATAGCACGCGGCAATGCGCAGCTGGCGCAACACGATATTAGCAGTGCACAGGCTTCATTCACGCTCGCAGAACAGACTGCGCCCAACTCGGTGGAACCTCTGCTCGCGGAAGCGCGGCTGCTCGGCTCGCGTGGCGACCTGATCGGGGCGCAGGCAAAGGTCGATCGCGCCCTCACCGCACAGCCCAGGTCGACCGAAGCACTGCTGGGCAAGGCTGAGCTGGCGCGCATCAAAGGCGATGCCGCAGGTGCGATCTCTGTCCTCAGTCAGATCCTGACCGATCAGCCGGGCAACGTCCGTGCGCGGCTCGACCGCGCCCGGTTGGAAATAGCTACAGGTCAAGCGGACAATGCAAAGGCTGATCTCGACGCCGTCCTGAAGCTGACGCCGGGCAATATCAAGGCATGGTATCTGGAAGCGGTAATCCAGGCACAGACGAAGGATTTCAAATCGGCCGACGCGACGTTGGAAAAGGTCGGTGCCTACATCGGCCATGTCCCACGCGGCTATTTACTGCAGGCCGTGGTCAAGGAGCAGCTCGGCCAATCGGCGCAGGCTGAAGAAGCGATCCGACGCTACATCGGACGGGCCCCCAATGACCTGGCCGGTTACAAAATTCTAGCTCGCCTGCAGTTCGCCAAGCGTCGGCCTGATCTTGCGGCGGAGACGCTGGCCAGGACTGTTCCGTTCGGCCAGGCCGATGCCGAGGTTTACGACCTGCTGGGACGTGCCTACGCCGCACTCGGCCGCAACGACGATTCGGTGAAGGCCTTTCAAAACGCAGAATTGCTGGCACCCGATGACGTCGGATTGCAGACACGCCTGGCAGAAGCCCGCATCGGCGCCGGTCAGGCCCAATCTGCGATGGACGATCTGGAACACACGTTACAGCTTGCGCCAACTGTACCGCAGGTTGGCGAGGCTCTGTTCTTTGCCGCTTTGGCGACCGGAGACCTAAAGAAGGCAGCTGAAGCAGTTGACAAGGTGCGCAGCGCACAAGGCGCGACGCCGGTGGAGGAAAATCTCCAAGGTCTGCTGAAACTGGCGCAACTGGATCAGCCGGGTGCCGCCGAAAAGTTCAGCGAGATTATAAACATCTATCCAGACTTTGCACCCGCGCAGGTCAATTTGTCCCGAGTCCTGGCGATGCAAGGCCAATCGGCCGAAGCAGAAAAGCTCCTGTCGGCACTGCTGCAGAAGCAGCCGGGAGCGGAACCGGCGCTGACGATGCTGGTTTCGCTGTACGTACGGACCAACCGGACCCCAGCGGCGATCACGCTGTTGGAGAAGGCCCACAGCGCGAATCGGGGCAACACGCGGCTGATCGCGAGCCTCGGCGATCTTTACCTGCGCTCTGGCAAACCCGTTGAAGCACTGGCAATCGTCAATAATGAAAGGGACGCCCAGTTCAGCATTGATCTGCTGAACCTCAAGGCAGCCGCGCAACTAGCGCTCAATCATAAGGACCAGGCGCAAGACACCTATGGCCAGCTGCTGAAACTCGATCCTTTCGCGCTGGCTACGCGCCGTAGGCTTGAAGCTTTATTGATACAGGCCGGCGATTACGAGCACGCGCGGAACCTGATCAAGGAGGGTCTCGTCATCACCCCGACGAACTACGAACTCTATCAAGACTACGTCATGCTTGACCTTAAGGCCGGCGGGGTCGACGCAGCGGTTGCGACCGCGCAGGAGCTTCAGCAGCAGAACCTCGCCTTTCCGGCGGCAAATGCACTTGTCGGCGACGTTTACATGGCGGCGAACCGACCTATCGACGCAGTGCAGGCCTACCAGAATGCGATGAATTCGGCGCCATCGGACATGCTCCTGGCGCGCTTGAGCACGGCGCTATTGCAAAGCAAGCGGAAGGATGCGGCATTGCAGAACCTGACTGACTGGGTGCGGCAACACCCAGATGATGCAATCGCGTCGGAACTTACCGCTGATCTGTATATCGCGGATGGGCAGTACACCAGCGCCACCCAGTACCTTCAGGGATTGCTGGACAAGAAGCCGAATGATCCAGTCGCATTGAACAATCTTGCGTGGGTGTACCAGCAGCAGGGCGACAAGCGCGCGAAACAACTGGCACATCAGGCCTACATACTCTCGCCGGGCAGCCAGACCGCCGACACGCTCGGCTGGATTCTGGTGTCCGCAGGAAACACAGCACAGGGGGTGCCTCTACTGCGGCAGGCGGCGGCACAGGGCGGCAGCGATCCTCGCATCCTGTATCACTATGGCGTCGCGCTGAAAGATACGGGCCAGCGTGACGAGGCCATCAAGGCGTTGAATGCCGCTGTCGCGAACAACGCACAGTTTGCAGAGAGAGACCAGGCGCAGCAGTTGCTGGACGAGCTGAACAAATGATGATGCACGAACGACCTCACGGCGCTTACGTGCTCAGCCCCGGCTCGGGATAGGGCCGTGCGCTCGCTTGCCCTGTTTCTCGAGCTGCTGGTGCTCTTGCCGATCGTGTTGGTGCGGCCGTTCGTCGGCGTCATCCTGTGGTCGTGGATTTCGTTCATGAATCCCCATCGCCTAGTCTATGGCGGTGTTGCCCTGATGATGCCGTGGGCAATGATAATATTTTTCGCCACTATCATCGGCTGTATCTTGGCGCGTGAACCGCGACGTTTGCCGATCAACGCGGTTACCGTCCTGATCACCTTCTTTCTGGTGATGATCACGATTACCTCGATGTTCGCGCTGGCGCCCTGGCAAGACGTAGAGGCGAAATGGGAGACCGTCTTCAAGGTATTTCTCTTCCTGCTGGTGACTGCCTCCCTGTTGACCAGCAGAGAACGCATCCATGCGCTGGTTTGGGTCATGGTGGTGTCGCTGGCGTTCTTCGGTATCAAAGGTGGTGGATTCACGTTGATAAATGGAGGGGCGAACAAGGTTTTTGGCCCACCGTCCTCCATGATCTTCGACAACAACCATCTGGCCACGGCTCTCCTGGTGAGTTTGCCGCTGATGAATTATCTGCGGCTCGAGTCCCGCCATCCCATCATCCGCTACGGGTTTGTCTCGACCATGGTCCTTACGATGTTTGCCGTTGTAGGCAGCTATTCTCGCGGCGCCCTTATCGCATTGGTGGCCATATCGGGTTACTTCTGGCTGAAGTCCCCGAACAAAATAATTTCTGGCACCTGTGTTTTCATCGTGCTGGTGGCCGCCATCAATTTCATGCCCTCGAGCTGGCTCGACCGTATGCACTCAATACAGGAATACCACCAGGATGCGTCGGCGATGGGCCGGCTGGAGATCTGGCACGTTGCCTGGCAGATGGCGACCAGTCGTCCGCTGACCGGTGCCGGATTTTACGCTACCTATACTCAACCTGTGGTCGCGATGTTCGCCCCGGAAGCCGAAACACGCGCGGTACACAGTATTTGGTTCGAAGTGCTCGCCGAACACGGTTTTCCAACGTTCTTCGCATGGTTGGGAATAACAGCGGCCGGCGCGTATTATGCATCGCGAACCATCAAGCTGGCAAAAAGCCTACCAGAGCTTCAGTGGTGCGCAAACCTCGCGAGAATGTCGCAAATATCCATGATCGCGTATCTAACCGGCGGTAGTCTATTATCGCTCGCTTACTGGGACTATTACTTCACCTTGTTGGTAGCAGTCGCTGCTGTACATCAACATGTGAAAGTGACGCTTGGTCAGAGCGACCGATCCCTCGCCAGGGCAAGTCACGCATTGCGGGCTGATCTGGCGATCACGCAATGAAATCGGCATCGACGCCCGGGAGCACCCAACATGGAATCGGCACTGTTCGGCATGGTGATGCTGGCCATGGGCTGGCTGGTACTGTGGTGCTGCGCAGACCATGCACGACCAAGCAAAACCTGGTGGCCATTCGATTTTCGCTTGGAGCCGGTAAAGGACACGAAGAAGCCACGCAACGAGCCAGCTTGGAGGCAGAGAGTTCCACAGCGCCGCCCGCAGCGGATACGGTCCGGCTCCTGACCTTCTCAACTCTATATCCCAATAGTATGCGGCCCAACCACGGCATCTTTGTGGATAACAGGCTGCGCCATCTCCTCGCGAGTGGGCGCGCGCGCAGTACTGTGGTTGCCCCTGTGCCATGGTTCCCGAGCCGGTCGGCCTGGTTTGGTGATTGGGCGGTGAATGCAGGCGTGCCGGAGCGCGAATTACGTCACGGCGTCACTGTATATCACCCGCGATTCCTTGCGATCCCGGGTATCGGAATGCCGATTGCGCCGTACCTGCTGTACCATGCTGTTCTTCCCACGTTTCGGAAACTCCTCGCGCGTGGCGAACGTTTCGATGCCATTGACGCGCATTATATGTATCCCGATGGGGTAGCGGCAGTCTGGCTCGGCCGGGCGCTGGGGCTGCCGACGGTCGTTACGGTGCGAGGTAGCGATATCAATCTGATCCCTCGTCATGCCATACCGCGAGCGTTGATACGCCAGACAATTGGCGACGCGGCAGCGCTGATCGCGGTAAGTGCCGCACTGAAGAACGAGCTTGTCGCCCTCGGCGCTCCCGAACACAAGGTGACGGTTCTGCGCAACGGGGTGGACACGTCGCTTTTTCGGCCGATGGATCGCCGCGCTTGTCGCGCAGCCCTTGGCCTAACCCGACCGACGCTGCTCTCCGTCGGTCACCTGATCGAACGCAAAGGACATCATCGCATCATCCAGGCCATGACGCGGCTTCCGGAGTTCGATCTGCTGATCGCGGGCGACGGGCCGGATCGTAACCGGCTGGCCAGCATGATCGAGCGGCTCGGGCTGAAGGACCGCGCTCGGTTACTGGGCGCTATGCCGCACACCGAATTGCCGGCACTTTACAACGCCGCCGATATCCTGGTGCTCGCGTCCAGTCGTGAGGGTTGGGCCAACGTGCTCCTAGAGGCGATGGCTTGCGGTACGCCGGTTGTTGCCAGCAACGTCTGGGGCAATCCCGAAGTGGTTCGCGACCCCGCGGCCGGTATGATTGCCGAAGAAAACACGCCGGACGGCATCAGTTCGGCAGTGCGGGCCCTGCACGCGAATCTGCCGGCGCGAGCGATGACCAGGGCATACGCTGAACAGTTCAGTTGGGATGCGACGACCGAGGGTCAACTCGCTCTGTTCCAGAACCTGCGTTGATGCCGCCGGATTCCTCCCGATGATGCGCGCAATCGATTGCTGGCACTGATGGCATTTCCACCGGAACTGTTCATCATCGGGGCGCAGCGATCAGGAACGACGAGTTTGTCCGCACTGCTCGACCAGCATCCCGCTGTGGTGCTGTCGACGCCGAAAGAAACCGACTTCTTTTCAGTCAATTTCCACCATGGGCTGGGCTGGTACCGGGCGCGGTTCCGCCGCCTCGATGCGGTGCTGATCGATGCATCCGTGAGCTACACGATGGCCAGTCCAGTATCAAACTCGGATGAACTGCCGGACTTGGTGCCGCGACTGATCCACCAGGTTACCCCGGACGCCAGGTTCATTTACCTTGTACGCGATCCGGCCGAGCGCTGTCATTCGGCCTATTGGCATGACGTCCGGGCAGGACGAGAGAGTTGTTCGCTGCGCGCGGCCGTCGAGCAGTCCGCCTATTACAGCATGGCCAGTTACTATCATCGACAGATCACACCCTTTCTGCGCCACTTCCCCCTGGATCGGTTCCTCATTCTTCGTTTCGAGGAGTTTGCGAAGCAGCCGCTGGCAATCGCGCGTCATTGCATCCGGTTCGCCGGTCTGGATGACAGCGGTATCAGCTTCCGACCGGAAATCAGGAACCGGTCATTCATCTATAACAGTTTCGGACAGAAGCTGCGGGAGTTAGTAGGCGAAGACCGATTGAAATTGGTCTCTCGGGTGGCTTCGAAGACGCTGCCAATCGGGCTGCATCCACTGGCAAAGGGGCTGGTCTCGCGCGCGGTACCTGTGTTGACCTCGGATGACCGAGCATGGCTGAACCGGCATTTCGCCGAGGATGCCGAGGCATTCGCCCAACTGACCGGACTACGGGTGACAACTCAGCCTGCGGCCGCATGAGCAGCCTGCTGCAGAAAACTGTCGGCGGGGCCGGATGGACAATCGGCTGGCGTGCGGTAACGCGGGCTCTCGGCTTCCTCAGTACGCTGGTATTGGCGCGGTTGCTGGTGCCGGCAGATTTCGGACTGGTGGCGCTCGCCATGAGCTTCTCGCGCGGGATCGATATTCTGGCGGATCTCGGAGTGCAGGATGCACTGATCCGGATCACCGCCCCCACCCGCGATGCCTACGACACCGCGTTCACGGTGAACGCGGTACGTGGGCTGGTTACCGCGACGGCGATTGGGATTTCAGCTTGGCCGTTCGCTCAAATTCTCGGCGACCCACGACTGTTCCAGGTCTGTACTGGCGCTTGCCGCGGCGGTGGCGCTGGACTCGTTCGTCAACGTCGGCGTTGCCGATTTCCGGAGGGATTTCGCGTTTCACCGGGAATTCCAACTCCACATCTTCCCCAGGATCGCTCAGGTCATCGTCACCATCGGGCTGGCCGTCAACTGGGCCAGTTACTGGGCTTTGGTCTGCGGCATCGTGACGGAACGGGTCCTGTCGGTGGTGGCGAGCTATGCCATGCATCCGTACAGGCCGCATATTTCGCTCTCCGCTTGGCGCGAGATCGTCAGCTTTTCAACCTGGACATGGCTTGTCGGCATGGCACGCATGGTGCGCGAGCGCGGCACGGTCATGATCATCGGCGGGCTTCTCAACGCCACGCAGGTGGGCATCTTTGCCGTGGGAGCCGAGGTCGCGACGCTGCCAGAGAGCGAACTGATCGGCCCCCTCTCGCGGGCCTGCTTCCCTAGCTTTGCCGCCGCCCGACGCGCGGGAACGGACGTGGCCGAGAACTACCTGCGCATCATTGCATCTACGCTGGTGATCGCGACACCGATCAGCATCGGTATCTCCAGCATTGCCGCCCCCCTGGTCATGCTGGCATTTGGTTCAAAGTGGCAGGCGGCAACGCCGATCGTCGCTATCCTCGGCGCCGCGGGGATCTTCACGGCGATCACCCGGATCAGCACAGTGCTGCTCAGCGCCTGCAACATTCTGCGCCCGGTGTTCTGGAATGTTGTTACCATCTCGGTGGTGCAGTTCGCATTGCTTGTGGTGTTCACGCGGCAGTGGGGAATAGTCGGGGCGGCTTATGCTGCGGCATTGGCACTGCTGCTGGAGCAGATCGGCCTCTCTGTTCGAGCGTTCCGCCGGTTCGGGATGCGGCCAGGCAACCTGATGCCGAGGATCTGGCGTGGGCTGACTGCATCGGCGGCGATGGCTGCGTGCCTGGCACTGAGCAGGTTCGGCTGGCGCCCCGCCGACGGCCCATTTATCACGGATCTGACCCAGCTTCTGGTCACCATCTTCTTCGGAGCGGCCGTATATACAGGCATTCTACTCGCGCTGTGGCTGCTGAGCGGCAAGCCGGACGGCCCGGAGGCGGACGTGCTGGAGCTGGTGAGACGCACTTTTGGCCGTTTGCGGGGATTGCGCGGTCAAGGCGCCGCGGTACTGTAACGGCATGACGTTCATTCTGGGACCTGAGGTAAGGCTGGAGCGACCGGCCTATGTCGATCCGACGGCGCGGATCTATGGGCGGGTGAGTGCCGGCGAAGGCAGCAGTTTCTGGCCGTATTGCGTGATCCGCGCCGAGGGTGCGGAGGTGCAGATCGGGCGTGTCTGCAACATTCAGGACGGCGCGGTGATCCACGTAGGGTCCGGGCGGGGGACGCGGATCGGCGATTACTGCTCGATCGCGCACCGAGCGGTGGTGCACGGCGCCGAAGTTGGCGATGACTGCCTGATCGGCATTGGTGCCGTGGTGATGGACGGCGCCAAGATCGGGCGGCGAAGCATCGTTGGGGCAATGGCATTGGTCCCGCCGGGCACCGAAGCACCGGAGGGCTCGGTGGTGATTGGGGTGCCAGGCAAGGTCCTGGCGGGCCGGGATAATTTCGCCCAGGTTCGGCGCAATGCTCTGATCTACCACTGGAACGCGATGGCCTATGCGGACGGACGACATGATGCCTGGCGCGGCGAGGCCTTCGCCAAGTGGCGCGAGGACGTTGCGCGACGGCTGGCGGCCGGCGAAGAGGTGGGGGTCTAACTTCGTCGCACTACCGATACACCAGGAAGCCCAGGATCGCGTCCACCATCGCCTCTGGTTCGTCGCTGCGGATCGAGTGGCTGCTGCGCTCGAATATTCTCAAATCGGCGAATGGGATCAGGCGTGCGATCTCCTCGGAGAATTCCGGCGGGCAGATCCAGTCGTGCCGGCCCGCCAGCACCAGCGTAGGCGCGGTGATCCGGGGCAACTCCGGACGCAAATCGAAACTGTGCAAAAAGCCAACGGGTGCGAAGGCGCAATTCAGCGGTTCGGGCGAATGCATCGTGCGCAGCCGGGCCGGCTCGCCTGACGCGGCGTCATACCGACGCGCATACAGCGGACCCATGACCGTGTAATAATGCCGCATGTCCTCTGCCGAGCGAAACTCGCCGGCCCAGAGCTTCTCGCAGACCGCCTGCTGCTCTTGTGTGCCCTGCTCTCGGACGATCGCCTGGGCCCGGCTGATAAAGCCGCCATGGGCGGCGGTCACGATCAGCACGAGGTGCGAGACGGCGTCGGGATAGCGGGCCGCATGCGCCATTGCCACCATCCCGCCATACGAGGTGCCGATCGAGACGATCGGCCCCAGCCCGAGATGGCGCCGGAGCGCCTCCATGTCTTCGACGTTCTCGTCGAGGGTATAGGTCGTCGGGTCACCGGGATCGGAGCGGCCCTGCCCGCGATGATCGAAGTAGACGAGTTGTAATCGCGCGGCGAGAGGTGTGAAGGCGGGCTTGAAGCCGGAATGGTCGCCGCCGGGCCCGCCGTGGACGACCATCGCTACGGGGCGTTCGCGCATGGCAGCACCGTCAGGAACCAACCCCATGCCTTCGACGTCGAAATAGATGCGTGTGCCGCGGATCGAGGCGTACATGTCAGTCGCGGAAGCGGGTTGGAATGCCGGTCTGCGCGGTCAACCCGCCATCGGCGACGAAGGCCGCGCCGGTGACATAGGAAGCGAGATCCGAGGCCAGAAACAGCACGACATTCGCCATCTCCTCGGGACGGCCAAGGCGGCCCATCGGGATCGCGGCGTGCAGTGATTCCGCGAAACCGGGGATGGCGAAGGAGCGCTGGAGCAACGGTGTGTCGATCGCGCCGGGGCAGACGCAATTGCAGCGGATGTTGTAGGGCGCGTACTCGATCGCGGTACCGCGCGTCAGATTGATGACACCGGCCTTCATCACGTTATAGGAGGTGATGCCGTAATCCGCGAACAGCCCAGAGATCGACGCGGTGTTGACGATCGCACCGCCACCTTGCTGTCGCATGATCGGCAGCACGGCTTTGGTCGCCTGCATGACCGCAGTGAGGCCGACCTGGATGGTGTAGTCCCACACGGCCTGATCGGTATCGGCCACGCGTGCGAGCCGCCGGTCGCGCAATTCGGGCGGCACACCGAATGCGTTGTTATGCAGCACATCGAGGCGGCCGTGGGTGCGCGTAGTCTGCGCGATTATCGCATCGACATCGGCGGGATTGGCCATGTCGGCAACGACGGTTGTGGCGGTGCCGCCGGCGCCAGCGATCTCGGCGGTAACAGCTTCGGCGTTGCTGCCGTTGATGTCGGCGACCACGACCTTGGCACCACGCTGCGCGAAGCCGATGGCGGTGGCGCGGCCGATGCCCGAACCAGCGCCGGTGATCAGGCAGACTTTGCCATCAAACTGCATTGCCGTCCTCCCGTGTCAGTGCCTGGGTTCGATCGTCTGGAGGACATCGAAGCCTTCGAATTCCGGGTGGCCCAGATAAAGGCTCCGATTGCTGCCGGCGTCGCTGTGGGCGCGCCGGAACGCTTCAGAGCGGGTCCAGGCTTCAAAATCGGCGCGGCTGCGCCAGATCGTGTGTGACGAATACAGCACGTGGTCCTCGCGCTCGGGGCCACGGAGTAGGTGAAAGGCAATGAAACCGGGCACGGCGTCCAGGTGGCTGTCGCGCGTGGTCCACACCTTCTCGAAGTCGGTCTCGGCGCCGAGGGCGACGCGGAAGCGGTTCATCGCAATGAACATGGCGGGTGCTCCTTGATGCGCGGCAGCTTGCGGCGCTTCGCCGGCCCTAGCAACAGCGGCGTCCCAAGAGGGCCAAAGCTGCACAAGAGTTGCGACCTCTGGCACCTGTTGCACCCAGCGTGCGCGGTGCAAAGCTATGCGCGCGCTCCGGGCCTGCCGGACGGATCGCGTACTGAATGGCGGATGGCGTGGATAATGATCTCGGCTTCTTTTGCTTCGTAGAAAATCAAATAGGGATAGGGCAATGCCGCCATGCGCCGGATCGTTGGATCGTCCATGCGAGTGCCGATGGCGGGGTAATGCAACAGAAGATCGACGGTCGTCTGAATGCGGCCTGAACACGCCGCGCACCTTGCGGCGAATGGGCCGCGATACAATCGAGGACGGAGTAAAGATAGGCAAATGCCGGAAGGGTGTAGCGAAGCTTCACAAACCGTGTTTGGCCCACGTAGACCGCACTTGCTCATCGGTGCCGAATTCGCCACGAGCAGCAACGGCTTTCGAGGTAGCGATTGTGCCGCGTTCGGCGGTCGAGAGCGCGACCGGTGGCTCCTCATCCGTCGAGGCAAGCCGCAACACGACGCGAGCGATGTTGTCCTGATCGTCCGGCGGCAAATTGCGCGCTGCTGCGAGCGCATCGTCTAAGAGCTTCGTCATAGGTTCACTTATAACATGGCAGGGCGATAGAAGAGGAAGAATCCTGCGGCTTTGGGTTGAGGCGAGATGAGAAAGCCGCGTAATCTGAATTATCAACCGGAAAAGCCCTGTGCTCTTAGAGGGCTGGCTAACGGATCGCGAGATTGCAGCTATCGGTGAAAACTTCCGCCAGGAAGTCGATAAAGACACGTACTTTGCTCGCCAGCCGTCGCCCTCCCGGATGGATCACGCTGATCGGAAGGTCGGCCGGTTCATAGTCGCGTAAAACGCGATGCACAGCACCGGTGGCAATCTCGTGCGCGAAGAGCCAGCCTGGGGTATGCGCGAGGCCAAGCCCCGCCATGACCGCGGCCCGGATCTGTTCGGCATCATTGGAGCGGAAATGCCCTCTGGGCTGATGAACGATGTCACCGAACTTACCCTTAAACCCCCAGGGCCGAGGCCCCCCACGCGGCACAAAAATGATGCAGGCGTCTCGGCCGAGCTCGCTCGGCGTCGCCGGCACGCCGTGCTTCGCTAGGTAGGCCGGAGTCGCAACGGTGACGATTGGGGTCGCGGCGATCTTTCTAGCGATCAGGGTCGAGTTCCGAAAGCTCGCCATTGTGGACGGCAACATCCACGCCGTCTTCGATCAGATTCACAGGGCGGTCCGATATCAAGAGCTCGACGACCATATCCGGATACCGCGCGAAGAATTCCTGCAACCTGGGCACGACGTAGAGCCCACCGAAAACGGGCGCCACTATCGCGCGCACGAGTCCGGACGGCGACGCCTGCCGGCGCCCGACGCGGGATTCAGCGGCGTCCAGTTCGCCCATCAATTGAACGGCCAATTCATAGAAATCCTGTCCTGCCTCGGTGAGGGTCAGACTGCGGGATGTTCGCAGCATAAGCTGGGCGCCGAGATGCGCCTCCAATGCGGCGATCTGCTTGCTTACGGCCGGTTGGCCGACACCCCGCTCGCGTGCCACAGTCGAGAAGCTGCCGCTCTCGACTACACGCACGAACATCTGGATCGCATCCAATCGGTCCATCGCCGATCTTCCTCCCGTCAGGAATTCCGCACGGGAATACATTGTATTCCGATCATCAGTCTATCCGCGGGATTTAGGAATGGCCTAACTTTGCGCCACCGAACGCGAGGCATGGCACGCGCAACGAGGCGGACCGTGACCAGCGGCTGATCGAAGAGCCGAAGCAAAGCCCAAACGAAAAGAGGAAGGCCATGCTGAAGGACATCACCCACTCCCTGCCGCGGGTGGTCGGCGACCACGTGGCGGCCCACAACAATCACGATCCTGACGCCCTGATCGCGACGCTCGCCCCCGACGCGCTGCTGAACGATGCGCAGCGGGAGTATGTCGGCCACGAGGCCATTCGCGCGTGGGCCGACAAGGAGATTTTTGGCGACAACGTTACTTTGGCGACAGAAGTTGCCTACGAACAATATGGAGACATCATCGCGCGCTTCCGGGTGGATGGCGACTTTGACAAGAGCAAGCTGCCTAATCCCGTCATCTTGACCTACTATTTCAGCATCCGGAACGACGAGATCACCCAGTTGATCGTGCTTTTGAATAAGCGCGTCGTCTGAGTTGAACGAATGCTGCCGACAGGGTGGCGTGTTTCGGTGGTCTTGCCAAATCTCTCGCG
The DNA here is from genome assembly GCA_963758595.1 of uncultured Alphaproteobacteria bacterium. Classification (GTDB taxonomy): domain Bacteria; phylum Pseudomonadota; class Alphaproteobacteria; order Acetobacterales; family Acetobacteraceae; genus JAMXLO01. The sequence goes on along the minus strand of CAVWWB010000007.1, from coordinate 14,473 downwards.
AGATCACTTTGCCCAACTGACAAACCAATGGAGGCCCCGATGCCGGCTTATGTGATCGCCACAGTGAAAGCCGTGAATGACCGGCGGGGGCTGGAAGAATACTGGTCTCATGCTGCACCCTCATTTGCCGGCTCCGGCGCCAAACATCTCGCAGCCTACACGCCATTCAAGCTGCTGGAGGGGAAAGGGCATCTCGAAGCCGCTGTCCTGATCGAGTTTCCCGACATGGCCGCTGCCAATCGCTGGTATGAAAGCGCTGCCTACCAGGCGGCAAAACAGTATCGGGCCGGCGCTGCCGAAGTTGAGATAGTTCTTTTGGATGGCGGGGCGGTCGCGGCTGAGAACCGCATGTTTCACAGCGAGAAGAGCGTACCGAAATTCCTAAAAATGCGGCCCCCGCGTTCGGAACTTACATCCCAATGATAGAGAGAAGGTCGAACACTCCCTGGTTGTCGTCCTCCCACAGACGGCCTCGGAGGTGATCAGCGGGATCTCCAGGAATGTGACGCCTCCGAACCCGGACGCCCGCGCCTAATTTCATGGTTAGAGCTGCTTTGCGACGTGTAGAGCGCACAGGTTTCGCCGCCCGTGCCAGCGCCACCCCTTCCGCACAAACGCCTTGTCCTGCGCCGCCCCTAAGCGGGTGCATGAGAATGTCCTCAGTGCGCGCGCCGGCAGGCATATGTGGCAAAGATCAATCGGGCCGTTCTTGGTTCGGAGCTGGAAAGCGCCGTTTTCCGATGCCGGCGATCGTGCGCCACTGAAGCGCCCATCGCTGGGCCACTACAAACTCTTCGCAATGTCCAGCGCGCGTCTGATCAGGTTCTCGGACGCTTCCGGCGTGCGGAACGCACTATGCGCTGACAACGTGACATTCTGCAGCGTTGTCAGTTCGTGACCCGGCGCCAGCGGCTCCCGGTCGAACACATCGAGCGCTGCATGCCGCAGCCTTCCCGAGCGTAGCGCCGCGATCATCGCCGCCTCGTCCACGATCGCGCCACGCGCGGTGTTCACCAGCACCGCACCAGGACGCAGTTTGGCCAACCTCTCGGCACCCAGGAAACCGCGGGTCTCATCGGTCAGCAGCAGATGGACCGAAAGCACGTGGCTCTCCGCCAACAGCGTATCGAGATCGACGAAGGTCACACCCGGCGCTGATTTCGGCGAACGGTTCCAGGCGATCACGCGCATGCCTGAACCCACCGCGATGCGCGCCACCTCGGCGGCAATGCCACCGAAACCCAGCAGCCCGAGCGTCTTGCCCGTCAACTGCATGCCCTCGGTGCGGACCCATTCGCCGCGCCGCATGCCGCCATCCATCACCGCCAACCCGCGCGCGGCGGCCCACATCAGCGCAATCGTATGCTCGGCCACCGCCGTGTCGCCGTAGCCCTTGATGATGTGCACGGTGATGCCGAACTCGGCCAGCTCCTCGGGGTGCATATAACTGCGCGCGCCGGTGCCCAGGAAAATGATGTGCTTCAGGCCGGTGCAGCGCCGCATCCATTCGGTCGGCATCTGCGTGTGGTCGTCGAGCACGAAATCATAGCCGGCCAGCAAGCCGGGCAGCGTATCGGGCGGAACCTCGAGCTGCTCATTGACGATCACCGGCGGATCGTCCGGCCGCACCACGCGGCGAAACACCTCGGCCAGATCGTCCACCGCATCCAGAAACAGCCCCTTCATCCCATCCCCCTACACTGCCCCGCAATGACAGCGCTTCCACCGCGCAGGGGCAATCCCGTATCAAGCTCGCCTCAGATGCCCCGCACGTCCCGGACAGTCCCCAACCAGCGACGTATGCAGGTCCGTGCACCGCTGCGCGCGGTTCCGGTGCGCGGCGCCGGCGCTTTCGGCTCGTGGGCTACGCCATCATCGCCGCCGTCTGGGGGATGCTCGCCATCGCGGCGATGCTGCTTTGGTTCGCGCACGACATGCCGCGCCCCGAGGCCGCGCTCGATGCGGTGCGCCGGCCCAGCCTGACGTTAGAGGATAGGTCCGGCCGCGTCTTCGCCAGCTTCGGCGACGTGGTGGGCGAACCGCTGCGATTGACTGACATGCCGGCCTATTTGCCGGCGGCCGCTGTCGCGGTGGAGGACCGTCGGTTCTGGCATCACCCGGGCTTCGATCCGGTCGGGCTGGCACGCGCCGCGTGGGTCAATCTGATCAGCGGTCACGTGGTGCAAGGGGGCTCGACCATCACCCAGCAGGTCGCCAAGAACCTGTTCCTGAACAACGCGCGCACGCTACCGGCGGAAGGTGCAGGAACTGTTGTTGACATTCTGGCTGGAGCACAGGTTCAGCAAGCGCGAGATCCTCGAGATCTGGCTGAACCGGGTTTATCTCGGCGCAGGCACCTGGGGCGTGGACGCAGCGGCGCGGATGTATTTCGGGGTCTCCGCACGCCGGGTGACGCTCTGGCAGGCGGCGATGTTGGCTGGCCTGCCGCGTGCGCCGTCGCGATTCAACCCGCGCACCGATCCCGCGGCTGCGACGGCGCGTGCGCGCGAGGTCCTCGCGGCAATGGTCGATACCGGCGCGATCACCGCCGAGCAGGCGCGTGCGGCATCATCGCAGATCGCGCTGCGCCCGGCTCCGCAGCTCGCGACCGGATGGTTCGCCGACTGGGTGGCGGAGAGCGCACAGTCGCAGACACCAGCTCAACGCCGATGCACGGGTTCGCACGACGCTCGATGCACACCTTCAGGCGATCGCCGAGGCACGGTTGGCGGCATTGCTGGATGGGCCGGGTGCAGCCGCCGGCGCCACCCAAGGCGCAGTGGTGGCCCTTGATGCTGCAACCGGGGCGGTCCGGGCCATGGTAGGCGGCCGCGACTACCGGCAGAGCGCATTCAACCGAGCGGTACTGGCGCGACGGCAGCCAGGTTCGGCCTTCAAGCCGTTCGTCTGGCTCGCCGCCCTGGAAGCGGGCGTGCAGCCCGACGACACGGTGCTCGATGCGCCGATCCGCATCGGCAATTGGAGTCCGGCGAACTTCGAGCGGCGGTATCTCGGTGAGATCACGGTGGAAGAGGCGCTCGCGCAGTCGATCAATACAGCAGCGGTGCGACTTATGCAGCAAGCCGGCGGGCCGCGCGCAGTGGCGCGCGTGGCAGCCCGGCTGGGCATTTCCGACAAGCTGCCGAACGATGCTTCCCTGGCGCTGGGGACCGGCGAAGTTGGCCTGCTGGAGCTGACAGCATCCTACGCAGCCTTCTTCAACGGCGGCTCTCGCGTCACGCCATACGGCGTCGAGGCGGCATCGGCTGGCGCACAACCGGTGATCGATGCTGATCTCGCGTCCATGATGGCGCGCATGATGACAGCGGTGGTGACGCGCGGCACCGGCAGGGCGGCCGATGTGCCCGGCCATGAGGTAGCCGGCAAGACCGGCACCACGCAGGACTATCGTGACGCCTGGTTCATCGGCTGTGTCGAAGGCCGCGTGATCGGCGTCTGGCTCGGCAACGACGACAATCGGCCGATGAAGTCGGTTCTGGGCGGCGGACTGCCCGCGCGGCTGTTCCACGACATCGCTGTGGGAATGCGATAATGCGATAACGTCACGCGAATCGCCGAGGGAACAGGTTGAGTATGGACGAGAGTGTGGCACTGGGAGCAGCCATCCGGCAGCTCCCATGGTTCCATCAGATCGACTTCGGCGACGGCCTGCTGACACCAGGGACCATCAAGCTGTCGAAGATTCACCGCATGTCACGGATGCTGTTCGATGGGCTCGACCTGCGCGGGCGAACGCTGCTCGACATCGGCTGCTGGGACGGCGCGTACAGTCTAGAAGCAACACGAAGGGGCGCCACTGTCACCGCCGTCGACCACTTCGTGTGGCACAACAGCTGGGGTGACCGGCGTTGCATCGACCTGGTGCAGCAGCGCCTGGCGCCATCGCTGCGGGTCGTCGATACTGACCTGCCCGAACTGACGCCACAGCGCGTGGGGCGGTTCGACGTCGTGCTGTTCCTGGGCGTGCTCTATCACCTGCGCGATCCTTTGACGGCGCTGGAGCGCGTCGCGCAGCTCGCCACTGATACACTGGTCATCGAAACGCGGATGACACTCCGTCGTGTCAGGAAAGCGGTGATGCAGTTCCATCCCGGCAAAACGCTAGGGAACGATCCGACCAACTGGTGGACTCCGAATCGTCTCTGTGTCGAGGCGATGTTGCGAGACCTCGGATTTCAGCAGATCCGCTTCACGCAGCCGGACTGGCTTTGGCGTCGCGGCATGTTCCACGCCAGCGGACGTCGTTGACCGGGCACCCGAGCCTCTTTGCGAGGGCCGTCAGGTGCTGGCTGGTTCGATGGTGGAGCGATCATCGTTGGCACGGTTCTGGCCTGGCTTTGCATGTGTCGCGATGGTTCTTGTCAATCGCGGCTTGGGCGGCGTCGCCGTGGCGGAAGCTGGAGCGGCCTCGTGACCCTGAGACAGGACCACGAATTGATCAGGCATTATCCGTGCCGTTAAGTGCGCCATCCGATCTACACAGGGCTGTTACTCGCCGCGGCCTGCTGGGGCTGCCAGTAATTGCAGCGGCGTTCATACGCGAGCTTTGTATTGAAGAACAATTCCTATCTGAGCAGTTCGGCGGGGCTATTGCCCGTTGCCAAGCTGAAGTTCCCGCGCTGGTTCCAAAATTGCATCGATGCAACCGCAGGTAGCTATTGTGCCACTGGACGCGCCATCCCGAACGGTGATGGCCGGCCCGTCAGGTCTGGATGCACAAGCGCCTTCAACTTCGCTTAATGCAACGCCTGTTCGCGGACTACCGCCAGATCACGCAACCCGAATGTCTGCGATGGGCCTGTGAGACACCAAGCGTCCACTTGGGGCCACATCACGACATATCACGCGCCGGCGTCACGCAAACTTGCATTTTCCCTGCTTGACCCTCAACCCGCGCAAGGCAGGTAAATGTCTCTCACGCGCCCAATGGAGGACTCAGTGCGATCAAGCCTGCGCAGCGCCGAACGTCTTTTTGCGGCACAACTAGCTGCCCGCCGTGCCGTTTTCGCCGGCCGCATCGGCTTCGCAATCGACTTCTGCGATATCCACCTGCCAAACCCCGCGTAGGCTCCGGAACATAGAGTGACTCGCATCATTCCTCTTGAATGCTTGCGTGGAATTGCCGCGCTTGTCGTTGTTATGGCGCATGCCCTAAGCGGGCTGGCGCCCAACAGCACGGCGTACCCGCAACCGGGATCGCTGGTATTTGCAGCGCTGAATGGCAGTGCCGCAGTTGCCTTCTTTTTCGTGCTGTCTGGTTTCGTGCTCCCGCTGAGCTATTTCCGTGGCCGCCAGATGCGCACGATAGCCGTCGCACTGGTGCGGCGGTGGCCGCGGCTCGCAGGACTGACAACGATCGCCTGCGTCGGCTCATGGCTGCTGTTCACCACCGGAGCCTATCATTATCGAACCGCCGGCATGCTGAGCGGCTCGCAGTGGCTGCAGACCATGGGCAATGCTTTGTTCCCTGCGGACTTCGTGCCTTCGGTCACTGGCGCGGTGCGGCAGGGATCGGCGTTGACCTTTTTCACCGGCGACAATTATTACGACCCGGTGCTCTGGACCATGCAGTTCGAGATGGCCGGGAGTGTGGTGTCGCTGCTACTTGCCCCGATCTTGCTCAATGCGCCGCGTGCTCTGGGATTGATCGTGGCAGTATTGGTGGCTGCTGGGCTGTACGCGCTGGACCCGCGCTTGGTGGGATTCGTGGTCGGCACCTGTTTTGGCTTGGTGGCTGCAGGAGCCCGCGCCGTCATTCACACCGCGACAGGCGGCACTGATGATCACGCTGAGCCTCTTGTTGCTGGGTATACCGTGGAATGGTGCGGTGGGCGATTACGCGCCCCTGGCCATGGTGCTGCCCTCGAACGACGTGGTGCCGCTGCTTTGGGACGCGGGTTCCTGCCTGCTGATCGGCGCGGTACTCGGTTGCAGGCGCGTGGAGGCGCTGCTGAGCACACAACTCGCCGTTCTGCTCGGCCGCATATCGTTTCCGGTGTATCTGGTGCATTTCCCGATCTTGTGCTCGCTAGGATCATGGATTTACGTCTACACGCTGGTCCACTACGGCAACAGGCTCGCAATCGTGGCGGGAGTGGTCGCCACCTTAGCGGCGACTTTGGGCGGCAGTCTGCCGCTGGCGGCCTTCGATCAATGGTGGGTGCGGCGGGTGAAGCTGGCCGTCGCGGAATTGTCAGACATTACCGTCCGACAGTTACGCCGGTCGACACAGCGGGACGGATCGCGCCTAGTATCCGATCGCAGAGGAGCGTGAGTTGCCTGCGACGCACGATCCGCCGCGTGAATTGGATACTCAAACCAAAAAGCGCGGGCGAGAGCATTCTCGAGCTGCGCCGCTCGGGATAGAGCATCCCGCCGAGGTCGGCGAGGCGCAGTTGAACTGCGGACTGACCCTTCCTGCGCTCAAGGAGTCAACATGGTCAGAAAGCTCGAGAGTTGTTCGCTCGTATATGTGCCTGAGACGTCAGGGCCGCACCCCGTCTTGTGCTTTCTGCACGGGGCCGGCGAGGCGGCTGCCGACCGTGACGGGTTGAATCCTCAATCTCTGGACGCGGTGCTGGCGCATCGCTCGCCCGGATGGCACGCGGAGAACGCCACTCCGTTTGTGTCACAGTTCCTGGTGATATGTCCCCAACTTGGTCGTAGCCGACGGTGGGAACCGTCCGATGCCGAATGGGTCGATAGCTTGGTGGCGCAGGCGATCAGCCGTAATTGCGGTGATGCATCCCACCTTGTGATGAGTGGATTCAGCCTCGGCGGCGAGGGCGCGTTTCAGCTGGCGAGCGCGAGCGGCCACCGATGGCAGACAATCTGGGCCGTCGATCCGGCACTGCAGCGCATGCCGCCGCAGCCAGCTGATGATGTTCGCGTTTGGGTGCATTACGGATTTGAGCAGCCTGGTGGTGCGAACATGCAGGCATTCGCAACCGCGCTCGGACTTGCGTCGTTCAAGGGCGACAAGTCGGCACGGCGCGTGGTGACTGCGCTCGAAGAAAGTCACGTCGGCACCGCTCTTGCCGCATTTGCGACAGCGATTGTCTACGAGTGGCTTGTTTCATAGCACAACCACCTCATTATAATCAGCGCGGGTCAGTCTGGACCTGCACAACGAATGGTAATATTGCGGCGCCGCGCGGCGCTATTCCATTGCGGCATGCGACTCAGCGACGCGCGGCGCCTGGCGCGGACGGCGCATCAGGAACAGCAACAACAGCGCCGGCAGCGTGGTGAAGATCATCATCTTGTAGTCGTCGATATACGCGATGATCTGCGCCTGTTGGTTGATCATGTGATCCAGCATCGCTGCACCATGCCGCGTCGCTGGATCAAGGTGCTGCTGCACCGTACCGCCATCCTGCAGTGCGCGATTGAACGGATTGACCCGGGCGCCGATTTCGGCATGCAATTCCTGCGAGTTGTGCGCCAGCATGGCCGAAGTAACGGACACACCGATTGCGGCGCCGATATTGCGCGCCAGGCTGAAAAGCGAGGCGCCGTCGGTACGCAGCATCACGGGCAGCGTGGCAAACGCCACCATCTGCAAGGGAATGAACAGAAGGCCCAGGCCGAATCCCTGGACGCAGATAGTGAAAATCAGCCGCCATTGGTTGATGTCGGGCGTCCATCTGGTCTGCTCCCAGATCGACCAGACGAGGCAACAGATTCCGAAGCCCATGACAGCGCGCGGATCGATGCGTGTCGCGATGCGACCGGCGAGAACCATCGCGACCATAGTGCCGATGCCGCGCGGTGCCATGATCAGGCCGGCCGTATCGACCGGATAGTTCGCCAGGTTCTGCAGCCACGGTGCCATCAGCGATGAACTGGACACCAGGATCGTGCCGGCGGCGAACATCATCGCGATACCGGCCGCGAAGTTGCGGTCCTTGAACAGCGAAGGTGGTATGAACGGCCGCCGCGCAGTCAGCATGTGCACGATGAACAGGTAGATGCCCAGGCCGCCGAGTACCGCCTCCACCATGATCTCGCGCGCCGAGAACCAGTCCTGATCCTGGCCGCGGTCCAGCATCACCTGTAACCCGCCGATGCCCAAACTTAAGACTGCGAAGCCGACCCAGTCGAACCGAAGGCTGTCGTTCTGGCGGGAGCGCGGCATGAAGAAGACCAACCCGAGTGTCGCCAGAATTCCGAACGGCAGGTTGATATAGAAGACAAAGCGCCAGTTGTACATCTCGGTCAGATAACCACCGAGCGTCGGCCCCAGGATCGGGCCGATCATCACGCCCACACCCCAGATCGCCATAGCGTTGCCGCGCTGTTCGGCGGGATAGATATCCAGCATCGTGGCCTGCGACAGCGGCACCAGCGCAGCACCGAACATGCCCTGGAACAGACGAAATAGCACCATTTCGTCGAGTGTCTGTGCCGCGCCGCACAGCATCGAGGTAATGGTGAAGCCGGTCAGGCAGCCGATGAACAGGTGCTTGCGGCCGAACCGTGCGGCCATCCAACCCACCGGCGCGGTCATAATCGCCGCTGCGGTGATGTAGGAGGTCAGCACCCAAGTGATCTCATCGAAGCTCGCCGACAGACTGCCCTGCATATAGGGCAGAGCCACGTTGGCGATCGTCTGGTCGAGCGCCTGCATCAGGGTCGCGCCGACCGTGCACAGGGTGATGATCAGGCGGTGCGGCACCTGATCGTGGCCGGCGGGAGCCATCTGTGCTTGCTTGCCCTTACTCTAGAACAGATCGGCGATTGCGCGCCGGTGGCCCGTGTCGATCGACGTCTCGACGCTCATGCCGGCGCGCAGCGCGGGATCGCCCGGTCGGCGATCGCAGATGATGCGGACCGGAATGCGCTGTACCACCTTTACCCAGTTGCCGGACGTGTTCTGCGCCGGCAGCACCGAGAATTCCGAACCGGAGTTCGGCGCGATGCTTGCGACGCGGCACTCCCAGGTGCGGCCGGGATAGGTGTCCACATCAACCCGCGTGATGTCGCCAGGCTTCACCCAGGTCAGCTCCGTCTCCTTGGGGTTCGCCTCGATCCATACATCCTCGTCCGAGACAATGCCGAATGCAGCGGTCGAGGCAGCGAGATACATGCCTGGTTGCACCGTATCCACCTGCGTCACGACACCGTTGAACGGAGCGCGGATGACCGTGTGGTCGAGCTGGCGCTGTGCCTCGTCCAACCTTGCCTTCGCCTGCAGGTATTCGGGCATCGTTGTGACATCGATATCCGGATCACCCTGCAACTTCGCGAGCTGGACCTCGGCCATCGTCTTCAGCGCCAGCACACCCCGCTGATTGGCAGCAAGCTGAAAGCGCATGTTGTCGTATTCCGCCCGCGTGACGCCGCCCGACTTCACCAGATTGGCGAAGCGTTCGAAATTTGCCTGGTCGGACTGAACCTGGGCTTCCTTGACCGCGACCTCTCCAAGCAGACGCTGATAATCCACCTTCATCGCATTGAGCGTGGAAACGGTGCCTTTGAGGTTGGCTCGGGCGCCATCGACCGCAATCTGGAACTGTCGTGGATCCAGCCGCAGCAGCACGTCCCCCTGCTTGACGCGCTGGCCCTCATGCACGGGAACAGCGGCCACGGTGCCCGATACGTCGGTCGCCAACGATTCCTTGGCGGCCCGCACATAGGCATCGTCGATCGAGACATAACGTCCGCCGGTCAGCCAGTAGGCGCCAGAGCCGACAGCAACGATCAGGATACCACCCAGCATCAGGATGGGGCGCAGCAGCGCGCGGCTCATGCGGCGGCTGCGCACCGGGGTCTCGGTTACGCGAGGCGCAGACCCGGCGGTGGCGGCCTGCGACATCAGGCAACCTCCCGCGCTTCAGTTTCGGCCGGTGCGTAGCGCCGGAGCGGGTGCATTTCCTGGGTCAGCGTCGTTTTCATCGTGAGCAGCGCTTCGGTCATCGTCTCTATTGTTGTTTCATCCAGGCCACAGGTGACTCGCGCGCGCATCTGCTCGCGCTGGCAGTCGATTTCGCGAAGTACAGGATAGGCCGGGTCGCGGAGGTGCAGGCGCCAGATGCGGCGATCCTTCGGGTCGGGCCGACGCTCCACCATGCCGCGACCTTCCAGCCGATCGATCAGGCGAGCGACGGTGATCGGCTCGACCTCCAGGATTTCGGCGAGCTCCTTCTGCGAGAGGCCGGGCTGGCGCTCCAACCAGATCAGGATGCCCCATTGCGCGCGCGTCATCCCATGCACGCTGGCCCGCTTGTCCGCGTCCACCCGGAGCAGTCGGGCCACGTCGTGCAGCAGGAACATCAGGTCGCGCTGGAAATCGTGCACCGCCATGGGACCTTTGGAAAGGTCCGTTATCATAACCTAGCTTATGATAAGCGCGCTAGCCTGTTGCCTATGCGCGCTGTGCAGGGCGGATGCGCTCGCAGACGCAGTGCCGACCAATCTTGCGCGGCAGCTTCATGCAGGTCGGCAATCGCTGCTATAGGCCGACGCATGGGGTCCCCCACGACTTTGCTTGCCGTGGCCTTGGGCGGCGCGTTGGGCAGTCTGGCCAGATTTTGGCTTACCGCCGCGATGGCCGCAGTGACTGGCCCACGGTTCCCCTGGGGGACACTGCTGATCAACGTACTTGGCTCGTTCGCCATTGGCTTGGTGGCGGCAGTCACCCTCACCCCGGTCCGCGTAGCCATTCACCCCGACCTGCGGGTGTTTCTGATGGTCGGCGTTTGTGGCGGCTTCACCACCTTTTCGGCCTTCAGTTTGCAGACACTGGAGCTGCTCCAAGCGGGCGACACCTGGCCAGCGGCAGGCTACATGGCCGGATCACTGCTATTCTGCGTCGCTGCCGCATGGTTAGGCTGGCAGCTCGGCAGACCATAAAGAGGCTTCAAACAATGCTTCCCTGGGGCAACCGGAATCGGGCATACAACCAGAGAATGAAACTCCTGCTTACCGGTGGTTGTGGCTTCATCGGCTCGGCGGTGGTTCGCCACCTGATGCGCTGGACCGATCACGTGGTGATCAATGTCGATAAGCTGACCTACGCGGCGTCAGAGGAGGCGCTGGAGGAGGCGCGTGGCCACAATCGGCACGTCATGATCCGGGCGGACATCAGCAACGCCGCAGCTATGCGACAGGTGTTCGCCACGCACCAGCCGGATGCGGTGATGCATCTGGCGGCAGAGAGCCATGTCGATCGATCGATCGACGGACCGGCTGCGTTCATTCAGACCAACATTGTCGGCACATTCACCCTGCTGGAAGAGGCGCGGCGCTACGTCGCGACGCTCGCCCCCCGATATCGCGAATCCTTCCGCTTCCATCATGTCTCGACCGACGAGGTGTTCGGTGCGTTGGGGCCGAACGATGCGCCGTTTGACGAGACCACCCGCTACGATCCGCGCAGCCCCTACTCGGCCAGCAAGGCAGGCTCGGATCACTTGGTGCGCGCCTGGTTCCATACCTACGGGCTGCCGGTCATCGTCTCCAACACGGCGAACAACTACGGCCCCTGGCAATTCCCGGAGAAGCTGATCCCGCTGGTGATGCTGAACGCGCTGGAGAGCAAGTCGCTGCCGGTTTATGGCGACGGCTCCAACCAGCGCGACTGGATCTTTGTGGAGGATCACGCCACGGCGCTGGTGCGCGTGCTGGAGCAGGGTGAACCGGGTGCCACCTATGCCATCAGCGCGCGACAGCCGCGCAGCAACCTCGACGTGGTGCGCGCGATTTGCGCCGAGCTGGATCGGCGGCAGCCTGACCCCGCCGGCCCGCGCGAGCGGCTGATCCAGTTCGTTTCCGACCGCCCAGGACACGACTTTCGCTACGAGATCGACCCCTCGCGCGCCGAGGCAGCGCTGGCCTGGACGGCGCCGCATGACTTCGAGACCGGACTGGCACGCACGATCGATTGGTATCTGGCGAACCGCGGCTGGTGGCAGGCGCTTCGCGCCAGCCGCTATGCGGGTGAACGGCTGGGGAGCGCGGCATGAAAGGCATTTTGCTCGCCGGCGGCTCCGGCACGCGGCTGCATCCGATGACCCTGGCGGGATCGAAGCAGTTGCTGCCGGTATACGACAAGCCGATGGTCTACTATCCGCTGTCGACGTTGATGCTCGCCGGCACCCGAGACATTCTGGTGATCTCCACGCCCGACGACCTGCCGCAGTTCCGGCGCCTGCTGGGCGACGGGGGGCGTTTCGGCGTGCGCTTCACCTACGCCGAGCAGCCGCGCCCCGACGGCATCGCCCAGGCATTCCTGATCGGCCGCGACTGGATCGCCGGCGAAGCCTGCGCGTTGGCGCTGGGCGACAACCTGATCTACGGCGACCATCTGTCAACGACGTTGCAGGCTGTGGCGGCCCGCCCGAAAGGTGCGACCGTGTTCGCCTACCAGGTGCGCGATCCCGAACGCTACGGTGTCGTGTCGTTCGATGGCGACGGACGCGCAGTGGACATCCTCGAAAAACCGGCTGTGCCACCATCGAACTGGGCAGTGACCGGTCTCTACTTCTACGACGAAGCGGTCAGCGAGCTGGCGCGAACCATCCGCCCTTCGGCGCGAGGCGAGCTGGAGATCACCGATCTGAACCGGCTTTATCTCGACGCCGGCTACTCTGGCAGTGGAACGGCTGTCGCGCGGCTGCGCCTGGCTGGACGCAGGCACACCCGATTCGCTCCTGCAGGCGGCCACCTTTGTGCAGACCATTCAGACGCGCACCGGAATGCTGGTCGGCTGCCCGCAGGAGGTGGCGTTCCGCATGGGCTATATCGATGCTGACGCACTGCGTGCCCACGCCCGCCATCTCGGCAAGACGGAGCTCGGCCGGGTGCTGATGGAACTTGCCGATGGGGAGCACGGATGATCGTCGAGCCGACCGCCATTCCCGACGTCCTGCTGTTGACGCCGCCTCGTTTTGTCGATGGACGCGGCTTCTTCTCCGAGACCTGGAATGAGCGCCGCTTTGCCGAGGCTGGTATTGCCGGGCCGTTCGTGCAGGACAACCATGTGTGTTCGGCGGATCGCGGCGTGGTGCGGGGACTGCATCTGCAGATCGGCGCCAACGCGCAGGGCAAGCTGATCCGCGTCGTGCGCGGGTCGATCTGGGATGTCGCTGTCGACATCCGCCAGGGCTCGGCCAACTATGGCCGTCACGCGGGTGTGGTTCTGTCGGCCCAGAACTGGCAGCAGTTATGGATCCCAGCGGGCTTGCTGCACGGCTACTGCACGCTCGAGCCGGATACCGAGGTGATCTACAAGGTAACCGCGCCGTGGGACCGCGAGGCGGAGCGTGGGGTGATCTGGAACGATCCGACGCTGCGCATTCCCTGGCCGATCGCGCCCGAAGCGGCCATTCTGTCCGAAAAGGATCAAGCGCTGCCAAGGCTCGCTGAATGCGGCGAGTGGCATATCGCCATAACATGGCAGGCGCGATTCTGGTCACCGGCCGCACCGGCCAGCTTGCTGTCGCTTTGGCGGAGGCGGCGCGGGCGCACGGTGTGACGGTCCGTTGCGTCGGCCGGCCGGCGCTGAACTTCGATCGGCCGGCCAGCATCGGCGAGATCCTGCATGAACACGCGCCGTCACTGGTGATCAATGCCGCTGCCTATACCGCTGTGGATGCAGCCGAGGACGATGAGGTGGCGGCGTACCGGGCCAATCGCGACGGCCCGGCGGAACTGGCGCGGCTGTGCACCGCCGGTGGCATCCCGCTGATCCATATCTCGACTGATTACGTGTTCGACGGGCGCAAGGGCGCGCCCTATGTGGAGACCGACGCTGACCTCGCCGCAGGGCGTTTATGGTGCCAGCAAGCTTGCCGGCGAGCAGGCGGTGCTGATGTCATGTCCTTGCGCTGTCGTGGTGCGGACCTCGTGGGTCTACTCGCCCACCGGCAAGAACTTCGTCCGGAGCATGCTCGCAGCCGCCGAGAGCAACAGCAGCCTTCGGGTGGTGGCAGACCAGATTGGCTGCCCGACCGGTGCACAGGACCTGGCGCACGCCGTCCTGGGCATTGCTGCCCATCTGCGTGATGACCGGGGCGACCGCTATGGCGGCATCTACCACGCGGCGGGTTCGGGCGCCGCGACCTGGCACGAACTCGCCACGGCCACTTTCGCCGCGGCGGCGCGACACCGACGGGCCGTGCCGATCGTCGAGCCGATCCCCACCCATGAATGGCCCACCAAGGCCGTGCGCCCACCTGACTCCGCGGCTTGATTGCGGCAAGCTCGCCGCGGTGTTCGGGCTGCGTCTTCCGGCATGGCGCGATAGCCTGGCGCGAACCGTTGATACGATCCTCGGGCAAGCGTGATCGCCGGATCGGACGGCGCTTCGAGCGGCAGCCGCGCACCGAGGTTGCCGGCGTACCGACGGGGCGTGGTAATTTGGTGCCTTGCGGCGGCCAATGGGGGATAGTTTAGCGGTAGAACTCCCGGCTCTGGACCGGGCAGCCTTGGTTCGAATCCAGGTCCCCCA
>CAVWWB010000006.1:0-834424 GCA_963758595.1 uncultured Alphaproteobacteria bacterium | reverse complement strand
TAGAGGGCCGCGCCGATCGGCGATGATGATCTTGCTGTGGGCATAGCTAGGCATTGGCGGTACGTCCACAATCTCTTCCGTGACCACGTCCACCCATCCCCACTGTAGCGCTCAACACAGCCGCACCCTCGACGGTCTTGCCCTGCTCGAACGATTCAACCTCGGTTCGGGCGGGACGACCAGCAGGCTGTCGGCGTTCACCAATGGAAGCGGATGACGCCGGAGCCTCCGGGGACGGTGTGACCGCGACCGCGCCGTCGTCGGAGCGGGCGAGGGCGACGCGGATGTAGTCCTGCCGCCCTACCTGCGAACGTATCGGCTCTGTGAGCGCGCCATACGCCGCATAGGCGCCAATCGTACCAGGCACGCGGGCGGGGGCGACGCCGAGCAGCGTCTCGACGGCGGGGCGCGCTGAAGACCTCGCAGGCCACCATGGCCGAGACGGGGTTGCCGGGGATGCCGATGACGAGCAGTGTGGTCGATGATGCCGATGATGGTGGGGCTGCCGGACGCATCGCTACGCCATGCACGACGACGCCGGGCGCGCCGGCCGCGTCGATGGCCGCGGCGGTCAGGTCCTTAACGCTCATCCGAACCCCGCCAGAGAGGAGCACAATGCCGGCCTCGCCGATGGCGCGGCGCAAAGTGTCGCGCACCGCATCGGGACGATCGGGTGTGCGTGGCAAGATATATGGATCGCCGCCCCAGGAGGCGACCTGCGCGGCCATGGCGTAGGAGTTGGAGTCGTAGATCTACCCGGGTCCGAGCTGCTTGCCGGGTGCGACGAGCCCGTCGCCGCCCGATACAATGGCGACGCGGGCCCGGGCGCGCACCGTGGCGTGGCTGCCAGACCGTCATCCAGGCCCAGGACGGCCACATCCTGCGGGCGCAAGCGTGTGGCCGGCGCGCAGCACCAAGGTCGCCCGCGCGCAAGTCGGCGCCGCTGCCGCCACAATGTTGTCGCCGGTCGCTACGGCCGTTGCATCAGGACGATATCCCCTTCACGGGGCCGTGCGCTCGACCATGATCACGCCGTCGGCTCCGGCGGGGGGTCATCGAGCCGGTGGCGACCCATACAGCCTGACCGGGCGCGACACGTACGGCGCTCGCGGCCCCGCCCATCGGCACGTCGCCCGCGTAGGACAGGCGCGCGGGCGCGTCGTCCATCGCGTCCACCCGTGTCGGCGGCGCGCACGGCGTAGCCGTCCATGGCCGAGCGGTCGAAGGCAGGCGAGTCGAGCGGCGCATGCGCGTCGGCGGCGAGGACGCGGCCGCGGGCCTCATTGAGGGGAACGTCTTGCGCTGCCGAGGGACTGGCAGGACCCCAGGCGGCGCGCACGCGCTCCCAGGCGGCGGCTGGCGCGCCTATGACTTGACCGCCCGTGTGTGTCCCCCATGGGCCTCTGCTGGGTCCCGCGGCTGCTCGTTTGATTGACGTCTATGCTACTTTACCGCGCTGGCGACCGGCTCGAGGCGTGGGGCCGGGTCGAGGTAGAGGTCCTCGGCGTCGGCCGGGAAGGGTTGCGGCGCGTAGCCGCGTCCGACGCCATAGTAGGCGAAGCCGTACGCGCGCATCGTCTCGGGCTCGTAGAGGTTGCGGCCGTCCACGAAGACATTGGCGCGCATGCTGTTCTTGATGCGCTTGAAATCGAGCGCGCGGAACTCCGGCCACTCTGTCACCAGCACCACCGCGTCGGCGCCTTCGACCGCGTCATAGGCGTTGGTGTGGTAGCTGATGCGGTCGCCCATGCCTGGCGCGCCGTCTCGGTGGCCTGCGGGTCGTAGCCAGAGATCGTGGCGCCGCCCGCCATAAACTGCTCGGCGCAGGTTCACGCCGGGCGCCTCGCGCATGTCGTCGGTGTTGGGCTTGAAGGCCAGCCCCAGCAGGGCGATGCGCGTGCCCGCGAGGTTATGACCGAGGCCCGCGCGCACCTTATCGGCCACGGCGGTTGCGCTGATCCTGGTTGATCTCCATCACCGCGTGCAGCAGCTGCGGATGGCACCGGCGTAGTCGGCCATATGAGCCAGCGCGCGCACGTCCTTGGGGAAGCAGCTGCCGCCATAGCCGAGGCCGGCGTCGAGGAAATCGTGCCGATGCGCTTGTCGTTGCCCATGCCCATGGCGACCTGACCGTGACGTCGGCGCCCAGCCGCTCGCAGATCGGGCCATCTCGTTGATGAAGCGACTGGTGGCCAGGAAGGCGTTGCTGGCGTACTTGATCATCTCCGCGGTGCGCAGGTCGGTGATCAGCATCGGGGCGTGCAGCGAGCAGGTAGAGGCTCGCCACGAGTGCGGCCGCCATCGCGATCGTGCACTGCCGAGCACCACGCGGTCCGGCGTGCATGAAGTCGGCCACGGCCGTGCCCTCGGCAGGAACTCGGGGTTGGACACCACGGCGAACGAGGCGTCGGGGCGCGCCGTGCGGCGCAGGATGATCGCCAACCCAGTCGCCGGTGCCGATCGGCACGGTGCTCTTGTTGACGATGACGGTGTGGCCCTGCAAGTGCGTCCCGATTGTCTCGGCCGCTGCGCGCACGTAGCGCAGGTCGGCCCGACCGGCCGGGGTCGTCGGCGTGCCGACAGCGATAAAGACGATCTCGGCGTCGGGGACAGCCTCGGCGTAGTCTGTCGTGAAGCTGAGCCGCTCCGCCGCGACATTGCGCGCGACCATCTCGCTGAGGCCGGGCTCGAAGATCGGGATCTCGCCGCGCCGCAACATCTCGACCTTGGACAGGTCGGTATCGAGGCAGACGACCGTGTTACCAAGCTCGGCGAAGCACGCGCCCGTCGTCAAGCCGACGTACCCTGTTCCCCCTGACAACCGCGATTCGTTTCATCGTGTGATCGTGCTACCTTTCGCTCACTCTGCTATGTGTCAGACGCCGACAACAGATCTCTATCTACTATCGGCACGCCAACCTACGTTTGACATATCTTGCGATATGTTACCACGCTAGGTAGAAAGAGAAAAAGCGCCTAGTGGCGCACGTCGAAGGGGCCGAGGCCGCCAGTGGCCGCGCCCCACGAGACATCGATGGCGTCGACCCGCGCGGCGAGCGGGCCACGCCGCAGGTCCGCCACCAGCCTGTCGAGCGCGGCGCGCGGCCCCTCGGCGACCACCTCGACGGTGTGCCCATCGGGCAGGTTGCGCGCATAGCCGTCGAGTCCCTGACCGCGCGCCACGGCGACGACGAAGTAGCGGTAGCCGACGCCCTGCACGCGCCCCCGCGCCAGCGCCGTGAGCCGCGCTCTATCTTCGGCTCTCTTAGTATGCTCATACGCTCGCCGCCTTGCGCGCCTGCGCCTCCAGCCATCGGCGGCGCTGCTCTTCGCGTACCGCGGCGTTGGGCGCGCGGTAGCCGGCCAGGAATCGCTCGTAGAGATCGGCAAAGCTCCCGTCGAGCACCGACCGGCGGATCGTCCCGGCCAGGGTGAGCATGAACGTCACGTTGTGCAGCGTGGCCAGCCGGTAGCCCAGCAGCTCCTCGACGCGGAACAGGTGGTGCAGGTAGCCGAGCGAGAAGCGCGCGCAGGTGTAGCACGCGCAGCCCGGCATGATAGGGTCTTCGACGTCGGCGAAGCGGCTGTTGCGGATGTTGAGGCGCCCATCCATCGTGAACAGCGCGCCGTTGCGGGCCAGGCGCGTGGGCAGCACCACGTCGAACATATCGACGCCGCGCGCCACGCCCTCGAACAGGTCTTCGGGCGCGCCCACGCCCATCAGGTAGCGCGGCTTGTGCGCCGGCAGCAGCGGCGTGACCTCTTCGAGCATGGCGTGCATCTCGGCCTTGGACTCGCCGATGCTGAGCCCGCCGATAGCGTAGCCGGGCAGGTCGAGCTCCGCCAGCATCGCGCGCGCCGCGGCGGCGCAGATGCCGGGTACATGCCCCCCTGCACGATGCCGAACAGCGCCTGATCGGGACGCGTTTGCGCGGCGCGGCAGCGCTCGGCCCAGCGCTGCGTACGGTCGAGCGCGTCGGCGGCCGTGCGCTCGTCCACGGCGTAGGGCAGGCACTCGTCGAGCGGCATGATGATGTCCGCGCCGAGCTCCTCTTCCAGCTGCGATCACGCGCTCGGGCGTGAACCGCTGCGGCGAGCCGTCGAGGTGCGAGCGGAACGTCACGCCATCCTCGTCGACCTTGCGCAGATGGCCGAGGCAGAAGACCTGGAAGCCGCCGCTATCGGTCAGGATGGGCCGGTCCCAGCCCATGAAGCGGTGCAGGCCGCCGAAGCGGGCCACGCGATCGGCGCCGGGACGCAGACTCAGGTGGTAGGTGTTGGCGAGATGATCGAGGCGCCCGGCGGCGGTCAATTCGTCGGGCGTCAGCGTCTTGACCGTCGCCTGCGTGCCGACGGGCATGTAGATCGGCGTCGGCACGTCGCCGTGCGGCGTGCGCAGAATACCGGCCCGTGCGCTCGTACGCGTATCGGTCGCCTGTAGGGTGAACGAGAAGGCCGTCGTATCTGTCGTAGGGGTGGTGGAGGATATAGCCATACACAACTGTTGTCGCATATCGGGCGTGATGCCGCAATAGCGAGCGCATATACGCATATATAGACACCGGCTGCGCAAGAGAGCCGAGACCTTTTCTAGATATGGACAGTTACGCGTTCCCTCTGGAATGAATCGTCTGCCCGGTGATCCACTCGCCCGCGTCGCTTGTTAGGAAGACGACCAGGCGCGCGGTGTCCTCGGGTCGGCCCAACCGGCCGCGTCCCGTGTCGCGCATGATAGTGGCTCTTTAGATCCTCGGTCATCCAGCCGGTGTCCGTCGCGCCGGGGTCGATCGCGTTGACCGTGATATTCTTGCGCGGCGACCTCGGCCGCGAGCGTGCGCGTGAAGGCCTCGACCGCGCCCTTGGTCGCCACGTAGGCTAACTCGATGCGGCATCGGCCCGACCTCCGCCCCGAGGACAGGTTGATGATGCGCCCGCCCGACTCGCCACTGTAGCGCCGGCGAACAGGACCGAAAGCAGCGCCATGGCCCGCACGTTCACGGCATAGTGCGCGTCGAGCGTGGCGGCGTCCAGCGCCTCTGTAGCCGTCGCGGGTCGAGTGCGCCGCGTTGTTCACCAGGATCGTGGGCGGCCGAGCCGCTCCGCCGCGCATCCAGCACGCGCGCGGGCGAATCAGGGAGGGATAGGTCGATCTCCAGCCCGACCGCGCGCACACCCATCGCGTGTAGCTCCCGTTCCAGCGTGGCGGGGCCATCCGCGTCGGCGCCGTGCGACTGAGCGTGGTCGTAAGCCTGCCAATGGGTGAACAGGATACCGGCGCCCTGGGCGGCGAGCGCACGGCAGATCGCGGCGCCGATGCCCTGCCGCCGGCTCGCGCCAGTGACGACGGCGACCCGGCCGGTCAGGTCGATGGGGAACGTGGGCGCTACAACGGGCGATTGACTCATTGTGAATACTCCTTCTTGCCGAAAAGTCGGGGTGTTAAGGGCGCATTTCTGGCACAGTCGGATTCTGTTGCCTGCCATGCGCTGTCAGGCCGTGGCCTACCAAGCGTGGGCTCGCGCCTGTTTCGGGTCCGAGCGGTATGCGCGCGGCGTAGATCGCCTCATCGAGCGCGCCGGGGACGCCCGACGGTTTAGCCACGGCCAGGACCGGAATGGCGTCGTCGCCGGTGAACGTGGTGGCGATGTAGTCCCCCACCATCGCGCCGAGCGAGGTCTTCGCCAGCGCCCCTAGCGGCATCGGGCCCGCCAGCCGGCGTGGCGCGCTCCAGGTGGCTCCGCCATCAGCAGAGAAGATGAAGCCGGCGTCGAGTTGGCACGTCGCCGGAAGACACCGCGCGGTTGGGTAGTCGTAGTAGGCCAGCGCCAACCGAGCGTGCGTTCCAGCCGTCGTCTTATCGACGCCGAGGCCGGGGATAAAGTGGTCGGCGCCGCTCCCGATAGGGTCGATGGGCACGCGTACCGGGCTGGACCATGTAACGCCGTCCGTTGAGCGGCTCAACAGGATGTCGTTAGCGGCGCAACGATACTCGAAGCGGCAGTCCTGCCAGGCCACGTAGACCGTGCCGGCGCCGTCAACCGCGGCCGAGGGCAACGGCTCCGTGCGCAGGTGGCCGGCGACGGCGTGGTCGCGTTGGAAGCTGATCGTAACGGCCGCGCCCCACGTCGCGCCGCCATCGCGCGAGGAATAGGCGATGATGACGCCGCGCTCCCCCAGCGCCGGCACGACGACCGTACCGTCCGGTTGCGTGACGGGCTGGCCGCCGAGGCCCAGCGGTGTACCAACCGGAGCGACCGGCGGGCTCCAGGTCTTGCCGCCGTCGCGCGATGTACTCATTTGCAGGACGTCGTGACGCGCGCTGCGGTCCCATTGCGCGTAGCAGTGGCCGTAGTACGGGCTCGTCGCGGTGTTGTCACAGGTGATCCAGTCTTTGTCATAGAAGCCGCCCGGCGAGCCGGGCAGCGCGGCTGAAACGGTGTAGGGCGCGGTCCAGGTCACGCCGTCGCCCGACCTGTTGACCACGACGGTCCCTTGCGCCACGCGGCCATGCCGATCGGTCACGGCAAGTGAGGAGATGAGCCAGGTGTGGCGGCGCGCGTCGTAGGTAACAACGGCGTCACTGAGGCGGTCGAACGGGCCGGGCGGCGTCTGGTCTTTGGTCAGCGCGGGCAGGAGGCCGTGTCGCCAGGGCGCTCCCCCGACGCGCGTGGCCCAGCCGGTAGCCCTGCTCCCACCGTCGTAGAGCCGCCCGACCTGGAACGCCGCCACGGTCGTCGCGCCGAAACTATACACGTCGGGCTCGACCTCGCTGGCGTGCTGGCCCAACGTGGACGAGACGGCGGACATAGTGGCCGTCACGGGGTTTGTCAGCGGGTCGCTGCTGATGCGCGTGAGCGGGATCGTCTCGGTTGGGGAAACGGAGAGAGTAGGCATCGGGGCGGACGGCGACGCGATGGGCGTGGTGATGGCGTCTGTCGCGGCCGGCGTCGCCGTCGCGGACACGGGGGACCACTCGGTAACGCTGTCAACGCGGGGATGCGCGCGCGCAAGGCCGTCGCGGCGGCGCGCACGGGTCCGGCGCCGCTAGCGCCAACAAGCACACCGGACGTGAGGGACAACAGGAGCGCCACGACGAGGAGTACGCGGCGGCTCGTTAGACGGCACAATTTTCTTAGCACGGACATACCAGTAGGGTAGCAGCGCGCGCGGTTCTAGGGGATTGGAGTCTTCTCACCTAATAGATCGACTTCCCAAAGGCGCTCCAGGCCATCTCGGCGGCGAGTTGGCCGGTGATGTTGTGCTGGTCAAGGATAGGATTAACCTCCACGAGGTCAAGCGAAGTGAGGGCGCCGGTCTCGGCGATCATCTCCATCACCAGATGCGCTTCGCGGTAGCTGATGCCGCCGGGTACCGGCGTACCCACACCCGGAACCTCGTGCGGGTCGAGCACGTCGAGGTCGAAGCTGACGTGGAAGCCGTCGGTTCCGTCTCGCAACACCTGGAGCGCCTGTGTCATGACCGCGACCAGCCCCTGGCGGTCGATCTGCTGCATGGTGAAGACGGCGACGCCGGCCTCGCGCAGCATCCGTTTCTCCTGCTCGTCGATGTCGCGCGCGCCGACGATGGCGACGTGGCGCGGGTTGACCTTCGGCCCCTTGTAGAGCAGGTCCACCAGGCGCGGGTCACCGTAGCCGCACAACGCGGCCAGCGGCATGCCATGGATATTGCCCGAAGGCGTCGTCTCGGCCGTGTTGAAGTCGCCGTGGGCGTTGACCCACAGCACGCCAACGGTCCGGTCGTGGGCGGCCACGGCGACCGAGCCGAGCGCCAGGCTGTGGTCGCCGCCCAGCACGATCGGAATATAGTCCCCCTCGCGCGCCTTGAAGCCGCGCTCGGCGAGGCCCTCGGCCGCGGCGATACAGCCTTCCAGGTGCTTGAGGCGCTGGTCGCCGACCGTGAGTTGCTCGACCACGGGCAGGCGCACATCGCCCATATCCATGACGCGGTGGCCGAGTCGTTCGAGGCCAGCCTGCAGCCCGGCATAGCGGATCGCACTGGGACCCATATCCACGCCGCGCCGACCTTGCCCGAGGTCGGTCGGCACGCCGATAATCGCGATATTCATTAGAGGTACACGTCTTTCCTTGCTCTATCGCCCCGTGCGCCACGTCGCGCACTCTCAACCATACCGCATCCAGCGCATCGCTTCGCCCTACCCTGGATTAGTCGGATTAGTCGGGCGTACCCCACGATCGTGACACGCGGGCCTGGCCTTAAAGGCCAGGCCCGCGTGGATAAAACCTTGACCGTGAGTTCCATATCTTGTACAGCGCGGCCACGAAAGGTGTATAATGGACTTCCCCATATATCCTATTGTGCGGGCGGGACGGCCCGTGTTGCATTGAGCGAGAGGATCGGGAAAGGATAGCAGGGCTCATGCGTGAACGCATCATGACATACGCGGCCGTCGCGCTGGCGATCGTGGCCGCCACAACGGCGCCAGCGGGACGCGCACAGGCGCGTAGCGCGCCTTCCGGCGTGTTCTACCACGATCAAAGTGGGACGGCGCTCAACGGCGCTGCCGCGGAGAGCGCGCGGCGCCTGGCCTCCGCACGCCTCGCCTTCACCGTCGGCCTGCCCACACGTTGGCCGGCAGGGACAGCCCTGCGCGCGCTGTGGGTCATGGACCACCACACGCCGCGTTTCGCCGTGCTCTACTACGGCGACGACGGCGGCTATATCGCCTGCCAGCTCCACGAGTCGCTCACTGGCGCGCACTGTCTCACTAAATTGGGCGGCGCGGAAGCCGATTACCGTCGGCGCGGTACAGGGAACCCTGTTGCAGTCGAACATCGGAGGCGCGAATCCCGTGAGTGAGATCGTCTGGCGACTGCACGGCGTCCGCTACGACCTGCTCGGCTGACCGGCACGAGCTTCGCCACGGTGCTGAATATGGCGGCGTCGGTGTCGTGAGCGGAGGAGAATGAATGGGCATACTGACGCGCGAGGTGATCTTCGCGGAGATGGAACGCGGCGGGATCGTGGTCGATCCGTTCGCGCGCGACCAGGTGGGGCCGGGTTCGATTGATTTGCGGCTGGGCGGTACGTTTTGGCTGTTTGAGAACCGCCACACCGTCCACGAGGTCTCAGAGGAGAGCGACTTCGAGGCGTTGACGCGCAAGGTCGAGGTTGACGGCGAGCCGGGTATCCTGCTGCAATCGGGCGAGACCGTGCTCGGCGTCACGGTCGAGCGCGTCAGGCTGGCGCCGTACCTGTGCGGCTGGCTAGAAGGACGCAGCCGCTTCGCGCGCCTGGGGCTGGCCGTCCACGTCACGGCGGGCTTCATGCAGCCGGGCATAGACAACCATCAGGTCCTGGAGATGACCAACCTGGGGCCGAACTCGCTGATGCTGCGCCCCGGCGTGCGCATCTGCCAACTCGTGGTTCACCGCTGCGAGGGTGAAGCGGTCTATCAGGGGCGCTTCGCCCGACAGTAGACGCCCCCGGCGAACCCGTATCATGGGGCTATATCTGGTATCGCGTAAAGGCGCGCCACCCGTAGAAATGGTACAGTTCGTTGTAATCAGGAGGGCACATGCCATGGCATACCACGTCACGCAACCGGATGTAGACGATGCGCTAGTATCCGCTATGCAGCGGTACACGGTGCGGGATCAGGCGGACGTACGGCGCATTCTACGACGATATCCGTTCCTTACCCCTGTGTTAGCGGAAGCGCTTGAGCGCATTCCAAGATACTTCCCAGCCTCCCCTCTCTTTCTATGGGTCTTGTCCGATCCTGAAAAGACACCGGCGATGATACAGACGAGCTAGTCTTATCGATCGAAACATCCCTCGATGTGTCGGAGGCTATGGAGCGACGCGAGAGGCTAGCCGATGAGTGGTGGCTTGATGCGCTTCCCGCGACTAAAGGCCGCCTCTCCATAGATCTGGAGTTCGCGTGAGCTTCGACTGGGACTATTATTTGGACTTGGCCCGGATTCTAATACGACAGCATAATGTCGAAATGGACCGCGAAGCGGAATTGAGTTGCGCTATCAGCCGGGCGAATTATGCGGCCCACTGTACGGCCAGGAATTATCTGCGATCGAGAAAACCAACAAGGCATTCCGCTGGACGGTCGGGCTCATCAGGTCGTGATAGATCTATTTTAGGCAGCCAAGATCGTGCCCGTAAAAAGGTTGGGGATGATCTCAGGATTTCAGGACGGCACGGGTCCAGGCGGATTACTTCGACCAATTTGGCGCGAATCCCGGTACCTACCACATCGACAAGAGGGCGCAACAAGCCCTCGCGCTAGCGGAGGCCGTTATTGCCGCCCTACCCCGTTGTTCCACCCCATAAACATCGGAGCAGGCGCACGCATCCGCGATCAAAGTGCGTGCCAGTGCGTTTTAGCGCGCCGCCGCCAACACACTATCTCGCACGCCTCGACCGCGTCGGTGGCAACGGCCACGAACGAGAGCATATAGGCGGCGATGACCGGCAGCAGCAGCAGGTGATAGCCGATCTGCAGCGAGGCGTATTCCAGCGTCCCGCCCATGAAGGCGCCCAGCAGGTTCGACGGCGAGCGCCACGTCGGGCGCGACCGTGTCGCCGAAGAGGCGCCCGAAGATGAGGTTGGCCAGCAGGATCGGCGAGAACAGCACCGCGCAGCCCAGCACATAGCGCACGGCCAGGTTATGGACGAGCAGGTATCGAAGGGTACGACCAAGTTGAGCGCCAGCGTCGCGGCCAGGCCCAGGTAGAGCAGGCGGAGGTCGAGGCGCAGGCGGGAGAGCGCGTTGAGGTAGTTGGCGAGCAACACCGTGAGCAGGATGCCCACGGTGACGAGCGCGTTGACGAGCCAGGTGTCCCCGAACAGCAACGAGAAGTTGACGATGCTCTTGGACTCGAGCAGCAGGAAGGCCAGCCCGGTCAAGAACAGCGCCGGGTCGAACCGGCGCACGCGCCGCAGGCCCGCCCGGCCCGCGCTCAGGCCGAGGGCGACGAGCGCGATCAGCCAGACCAGCCCGATGGCCTGTAGGTAGACCGGGGAGAGCTCATGGTCCTTGAGATAGAGGAACGGCCAATCGTCGGTCGCGGCATCGACGCCGGGCTGGCGCGTGAAGTGGTGGGCGGCGTACACGGCGGCCGGGATCTCGCGCAGGCGCGGGCCGTCCATCAGCACCGCTCCGTTGGACTGCTCCGTGACAGATCCGTCCGTACGGCGCGCCGCCGAAGACGTCGGTCAACATCCCGGCGAGCTTGTCCACGATGTAGCGCTGGCGATAGTAGTTGTAGAGGACGAGCACGCCGTCGGCGCTTAGATGGCGCTTGGCCGCCGCCAACGACTCGTCGCGTGAACAAGTAGCTCTCCAGGCGCAGGTTGGCGAAGCTGGAGGTGAGCGCGAGCGAGTCGGGCAGCGCGAAGACGATCAGGTCGTAGGTCGCCGTGTGTCTTCTCCAGGAACGAACGCCCGTCGCCGACCTCGACATGCACGGCGGGGTTCTGATAGACGTGGTCGGGGTTCTCCGTCAGCCCAGGTGGTAGATGGTGGGGTCGATCTCAACGCCGGTGATGTGCCGGACGCCGTTGTGCAGGGCGATGTCGGCGTCGGAGCCCGTCCCGGCGCCGATGATGAGCTCGCGCGTGGAGGCGGGGAAGTGGAACGTCTGGAACGGAACCATGTACACCGGGGAGAGCCGGACGCGCAGGGCATACGGCGCCATGACCTGGTGGCCGATGTTGTTGACGAACACCTGGATACTCCCATCGGCGAGCCGCTGCTGTCGACGCGATAATACGGCGACCACAGGGACTGACTCCCCAGGACACCAACCCACACGACGACGCCGAGCAGGATGGCGGCATTGACCAGGCGTACGACGCCGTGTCGGCGCACAGCAGCGGGATACAGCAGCACCAGCGAGCGCGGCGAGGACGAACCACACGGCGGGCTGCGTGCCCAGGAAGGAGATGAGCGTGAAGAGCAACGTCCCGGCGATCGAGCCGGCCACGTCGATGGTGTAGGCCAGCAGGGGGGGGCGCACCGCGGCGAGTTGGCGCCCCAGTTGCTGCCCGAGCAGCGTGAAGAGCGCCGCCACGATGAGGAAGATGAGCGGGACGACGTAGAAGGCGTCGGTGCCGTGCGTCACGATGCCGTAAAACGTCTCGTTCGGCGACGTACTGACGCTCAATTCGATCTTGAACGTCGTGATGGCGCCACGAGCACGGCCAGCGACGCGGGGAAGAGCGTGACGAGATCGACGCGCCGCCGGGCCTGCAGGATGCCGAGCCCGATGCCCAGGAACGAGCCCAGCAGCACGAAGTTGGTGAAGAAGCCGAGGGCGCGCACGTAGGCCGGGATCCAGCGATGTTGACATCGCACGGGCAGACAACCAATAGCGAAATTGGTGCGTATGCATCCGATTTGCAGATCGCTGCAGTGCGCACGACAACGGAAGGACGGTCCATTGACCGCAGACCAGTCCAGGTGAAGCGCAGTCGATCGAGCATCGACGTTAGATGCGGGATCGCAGAAGCGGCGAATACAACGGCAGCGAGACAGGCTGCCACAATCGCCGCGCTTCCGGGCATGTGCGGCATTGGCACGCACGGCAGGCAACCTGACACGCAGGATCGCCGGCCCGGCCGCGGTTCAACCGCGCGACTGCAACCATCGAGACGAAAAGGAGTTCCGACACGTGAGTAACGAAGAAACCACCACCACCGAAGAGCCGCGCGCTCAGGCGCTGGCCATGCGGGCAGGAGGCCGCAAGAAGGCGGCAGCGAAGAAGACCGGGCGCAAGAAGGCCGCACCGAAGAAAGCGGGACGCAAGGCTGCCCCGAAGAAGAAGGCTACAGGCCGCAAGAAGGCGGCGGCGAAAAAGGGCGGGCGCAAGACCGCGGCAAAGAAGAAGGCGGGACGCAAAGCAGCCCCGAAAAGGAAGGCGGCTGGGCGGAAGAAGGGCGGCGGACGAAAGAAGGCTGCCGCAGCCTCGGGTCCGTCACCGGAGTCGATGCCGTCAGGCGCATCCGAATCGATGTGCTGAATCCCTTCCGATACCGGCTCTCGTGTGGGCCGGGAACTATAACAGGGCGCCGCAAGGCGCCCTTTTTCTATGGCGCTTTCACCCTGACCGGCCACGCACCTACCCATTGTTGCGAGCAAAGCGAAGCAACGCAGTGCCAGTCCGCGACAACTGGATTTGCTTCCCCGATCAGGTCCGGGAGCGCTACGCGCCTCGCGACACGGTTGTTCGGCCAGCTTGATGGTGCTCTAGCGGCCCGCCAGCTCGAACGCCTTTACGAAGAAGTCGGGAGCACCGAAATTGCCAGACTTCAGCGCCAGCAGCAGCGGCGTGCTGCCGCCCTCGGCATAGGTCCACGGAACCCCAGGGTCGATCTCCTCGCCGATGCGCAGGCTGCGTACGCCAAGGCGAGACACCACGGCGCCCGCCGTCTCACCACCCGCCACCACCAGCCGCCGCACGCCGCCTGCGACAAGATCCTCGGCTATGTGCGCCAGCGTCTGTTCGACAAGTGCGCCCGCGGCATCGCGTCCCAACCTCTGCTGCAGTGCCTGCACCTTGTCCGGCGACGCAGACGCGGCAATGACAACGGGCGTCTGGCCAAGCTTGTCAGCCATCCAGTCACGCGCCACACCTGCCATGCGCTCGGAATCCGGCTGCGCCAGCGGATCGAGCTGCAGAACCGGCAGACTGTCGCGGGCCACTTGCAGCTGCGCCAGTGTGGCCCGCGAACATGAACCAGCGAGCACCGCAGCGCTGCCAGAGAAGCCCGGCAGTGCGCCCGCATCGCCGCGTGCCGGCAACAAGCCGGCGCGACGGAAGTTCGCCGGCAGCCCCATAGCGACACCGGAGCCGCCAGTGATCAGCTTGTGGTGTTCGGCCGCCTCGCCGATGGCCAGCAGATGCGCATCGCTCACCGCATCCACAATGGCATACCGGTTCCCCTCGTCGTGCAAGCCGGTCATTGCCGCACGGATCGCACTCGCGCCCTGCTCGACAGTGGCATAGGGAACCAGCCCCACCATGCCTTGCGTCTGACGCGACAGCACGCGCACCAGGTTGGCGTCCTTCATCGGGGTCAGCGGAT
Organism: uncultured Alphaproteobacteria bacterium; assembly: GCA_963758595.1. GTDB lineage: Bacteria > Pseudomonadota > Alphaproteobacteria > Acetobacterales > Acetobacteraceae > JAMXLO01. The sequence goes on along the minus strand of CAVWWB010000006.1, from coordinate 820,341 downwards.
GGTGTTCCATGCCGCTCTCGTTCAACAGTGCGCTGCCGACGAATAGGTGGCCCTGATATACGCTGCGTGCGTTGGCGGGAAAGGCCGGGCAGGCAAGCGCAAAGCCACAGCCGAGTTGGGCAATGAGCGCATCGGCGACCGGACCGATATTGCCGGTATCGGTGCTGTCGAAGGTCGAGCAGTACTTGAAGAAGAATTGCTGCGCCCCCGCAGCACGCAGCCAGGTCAACGCGGACAGGCTCTCATCGACCGCCTCTCGCACCGGCGCGGTGCGCGACTTCAGTGCGACGACCACGGCGTCGGCGTCCGGTGCAGGATCGTCGGGCCGCGGCACCCCGATCAGCTGAACGGTGCGCATGCTCCCGCGCACCAACATAGAGCAGAGATCGGTGGCTCCGGTGAAGTCGTCCGCGATCGCGCCGAGTAGCATGGCGTTATCCTCCCGGTGGCAGGACAAGTATGTCGCGGTGTCCGATGGTAATGGCAAGCCTGCCCCGCAGCGCCTGCCGGAGGCGAGCCTCCTGCCATTCCGTGATCGCGCGCGCCTGCGCCGGACTGGCGGCGCGGGCCGCATCGGCGGTGCCGTCGATCAATGCACGTTGAATGCGCAGCGCGGTGCGAGGAATGCGCCAGTCGCTCGGAGCCGACGCACTGACGTCCATCAGCGCGTTCCAGGCCTGCCTGCCTAGCGCAGCGCCGAAGCCCTTATCGCGGTGCATATCGCGGCGGAAGCCGCGCCGCACGAGCGTGTCGAACCGATGGCGCGGTCGCCAGGTATCGCGGCCATCCACCGTCAGGCATGCCAGAAACGGCATGTTGGTCGAGCAACGCAAACGCCGCAGCCACGCCATCGACACGAGATCGAGCAGCGCGCTGCAAACGATCGCATCGTGCTCCTCTCCCGCCCTGCCGTTGATAGGAAAAGCCGCGCTCAGGTCGCGCACCGCTACCTGCATCCGCCAGAGTCCGCGTGATGTCGACAGGTGCAGCGTGTCGCCGATCGCGGTGGCGGCAAATCCCTGGCGCCGCGCCCAAACGGCGGTGCAGCCGAACGCCTCGTCCAGCAACATGTCGTCGGCGTCCAGCAGCAGCCAGTCCTGACCACGTCCGATGATGGGCGCCAGGAAACGGAACAGGCTGCCGCGACCGCCGCCCAGATCCACGATGCGTGGACGCCGCGGCAGTCCATCAGCGAGACGCTTTGCCAGATGCACCGAACGCGACACATGATCGAACGGCTCGCGTATGGCGAGCCATTCGGCGGCAAACCGCTCGGTCAATCCGACAATGCCTGGGCGAATTCCCGAACCTGAGTGGGCCAGCCGGGCAAGGCCTGCCCCACCTGCCAAGCCGCCTCTGCCATGCTGTGTCGCAGGTCCTTGCCGAAGATCAGCCGGCGCAGTGCCTTCGAGATGTTTGTCTGATCGCCGGCGGGACAAACCACGCCTGCTTCGGGCGTCACCAGGTGCCCGGCGGCACCCCCATTGGTTACCGCAACGGGTACGCCGCGCTTCAGGGCCTGGGCGATTGCCATACCGTAGCCCTCCCAATGGGTGGCCAGGGCGAACAGATCAGTGTCCCGCCACAGAGTTTCGAGTGCTTCTCCGGTGACCACGCCGGCAAACTGCACGCGCCTGGCGATGCCAAGCTCTTCCACCAGCGCGGCAAGCATTCGCGCATGCACCGGATCGCGGTCCGGCGACCCCACAATGGCAAGCTGCCAGTCCAGGTCGTACAGCCGCGCCAGTGCGCGAAGCAGCAGGTCGTGTCCCTTGCGCGGGACCAGCGTGCCGATAGCGAGAATGCGGCAGGTCGGTCCACCGGAACCGGTGCTGCGCGGAGCATCATCAGTTCCAGGTACGACAACGCGAATGCGGTCGCGGCTCACGCCGAAATCGGCCACCAGGCATTCGGCGGTGGCCTCGCTGGTGACGACGATGCGCGCCAGCCGGGGCAGCAGTCGCCTCTCTATCGCCAGCAAGTTCGCCCGTTCGGCATCGTTGAAGCCCCGCTCCAGCGAGGTTGGATGATGAATAAGCCCGGCGGTGTTGCGCGCCGTCAGTGCCTCCTCGAGACCCGCGAAGGCCGGCAGCGCAAGCCCATCGATGATCGGCCGCCACTCTGCCGCTACGCTGTCCCAGGCCGCGCAGGCTGCTTCGCGGGCCGCCGCATCGGCGATCGGGTGCGTACCAACGAGTTCAATGACATTGACGCTGTGGCCCGCTTCAAGCAGGCCGGCGACGATGTGGCGATCGTATTCATAGCCACCTGTCACCGCATCGAATGGTGCGGGAACAAGGAGTGAGGCGTGCATCAGCCGATCGGTGCCTGATAAGCCGCCCAGGCATTGGGGCTCTCGCGCAGCAGAACCTTGAGCCCCGTGACCGCCCTACCCGCCTCGCCCAGCCGGCCGTCGCGACACGCGGCGGCGAGCAGGCCATGAATGTGAAACGCCATGTGTTCGGTGGTGGTATTGATGCCCTTGAACAGGGGATTCTCATCAAGATTGCTGTAGTCGAGCGCGTCCAACACGCGACGCAGTTCTGTCTTGGCCAGACCAATATCGATCAGAAGTTGCAAGTCGTCGAGCTTTTCCGCCTGAAACTCCGCCTCCACCACGAAGGTCGCGCCATGCAGCTTCTGCGCGGGACCGAATTCCTCGCCACGGAAGCTGTGGGCGATCATGATATGGTCGCAGACGGTCAGGCTGAACATCACTCGGCCCCCAATTTACTTAGCCCCCAAATTCAGTCGGCCCCATAGCTGATAACGTGACACAGGCCGCCTGGCGCAAGAATGCGCGGCATCGCTGCCGGCATATCCTCGAAACGGGTCGGCCCGTCCAGCAGCGCGTCATATCGGTCATCCGCAAGCAGTTCCAGCGCGAGCGACAGCCGTTCGGCGTGGCTGCGCCGGCCGCGCATGGCCGGCGCAATGGCACCGACCTGCGATGCAATCACCCGCAGGCGCCGGCTATGAAACGCTTCCCCGAGCGGAACCGATGGTGCGAAGTCACCGAACCAGCTTGCCTCCACGATCCGCGCTTCGACGGCGGCCCGATCCAGGGCCAGCCGCAATCCGGCTTCCGTCGCGGATGCATGCACGACGAGATCCTGCCCGCCCGGAGCGTCAGCCGGTGCGGCAAACCGGCAGCCGAACTGCTGCACCAGCCGCTCTCTTGCTGCATCGACATCGACGACCACGACAACAACGGCAGGGATGCGGGCGAGCAGCGAGGCTATCAGCAGTCCCACGACGCCCGCGCCGATCACCAATATGCGCTCGCCCGGGAGTGCTGCGGCATCCCACGCAACGTTCAGCGCCGTCTCCATGTTGGCGGCGAGCACGGCGCGGTTGGTGGGCACGTCATCCGGGACGGGGACGCACATCGCCGACGGCGCAAGGAACACGTCCTGATGCGGGTGCAGCACGAAGACGCGTCGGCTATCGCGGGTTCGGCCAACGGCGCTGTAGCCGTATTTCACCGGAAACGGGAATGCGCCGGCCATCAACGGCGCGCGCATCGCCTCATGCTGGCTGGGCGGAACACGCCCATTGAACACGAGCGCTTCGGTGCCGCGCGAAACTCCGGAGGCAAGCGTGCGGACCAGCAGCCGTTCTTCCTCGTCGTGACAGAGCAGCGTCTCGCTGCGCAGCTCGCCCTGCCCAGCTCGAACGGTCCAGAACGAGCGCGCCATGGCCGGGCGTGACCCGGCCATCACGTGCCGCCGGGACGGACGCGCGACAGCGGAATATCGACCAGCACGTCATCGCCCATCCGGTGAACCGACCAGTCGAAGCGCAGCGCACCGGTCAGGGTTGGCGTTTCCGGCAAGGTGAACGCGGGAATACCCGAACCGATCAGCAGCGGCGCGATAGTGACGTGCAACCGGTCGAGCGCACCGGCCGCGAGGAAGCGTGAGACTGTGATGCCGCCGCCTTCAACCACGACGCGGCACAGCCCGCGATCCGCCAGGGCGGCGAGCACCGCGGCGATGGACAAACCCGCACCGGATCGCGGCAGCCGCAGCACCTGTGCCAGGCCAATCCGATCCGGACCCGGTGCATCAGGAGCACACAGGAGCAGCGTCGCAGGGCCGTCGCAGAACACGCGGTAACGCGCGTCGAGCCGGCGGTCCGTGTCCAGCACGACGCGCACGGGTGATGGACCTTCCACTTCCCGGGTGGTGAGCTGCGGATCGTCCGCGCGCACCGTACCCGCGCCGATCACTACGGCATCGCACAGCGCCCGCAGCCGGTGCGTATGCACGATGTCCTGTCGGCCGCTAATCCATTGCGACGCACCGCTGGCGGTGGCGATCCGGCCGTCAACCGACTGCGCGATGCGGCCCAGGACAAAGCAACCGTCCGGCGCGGTCGGGCCGGTCAGCAGGGAACCGTACAGTGACGACAGCACGGCATCGGCCGGGGCACGGGCCAGGAGGCGGCGCCACGTCTGCGGTTCCAGCGCTGTCATGCATCGGACGTATCAGGCTTTCGCGGAAAGTGCGAATGCAACGGGACGAACGCCGCGCTCGTTGCCATAGCCCCTCGGCGCTTCCGCTGCCGCCGCGGCACGCGCCACCACTTCGATCACCCGGCCCTGCGCGGCGATGGCACGCTCCAGCAGGCGCTTGTTCTCGAGCGCCAATGCGTGGCAGCCGCCGCGCCATGCGGTCCGCAGCATCATGCGACGTCCTGTTGGCCTGTGCCGCCGCGAGGTCCGCAAGCGCCCGCTCTTTCCTCGCGAGCATTGCACCGGCCTGTGGCAGATCAAGGACCGTCAGTGCCGAATTTTCCGCTTCGAGCGTTTCCGCCAGCGCGGTGCCCGCTTCCGTCAGCTCCATGGTCAACTCCATCGTCATTGTGTCTTCTCCTGTGCGCGCAGCAGCGCATTGAACACTGGAATAGCGAGGCCGATACCGCCGTTCGCCGACATCTGCTTGCCGATTGCGTCCACCAGCATCGGACGCCATGTCGCCTCGGCCTCGCCGCCGCCAAATGCAGCGTCTTTGACGTCAACCGTCTCGAACATCGGCTGCAGCAACTGGCCGATCGCCATCGCCTCGAAGTCCCGGGCTGCCTTCCAGAGCTTCGCAGTTTGCTCCGGCGCCAACGTAGAAGCCGGCGTACCGACGGCCGGTTGGATCGCGCCTGTGGTCACCGGACCACCAGATCGGCCTGCAGTGCGCCGGCCGCCTTGATGGACTGGAGAATGCTGATCAGGTCGCGGGGACCGATCCCTAATGCGTTCAGGCTCGCCACCAGGTCGCGCAGCGTCACGCTGCCCTGCAAGATGCCCAGCTTGCGGTCGTGCTGGTCGTCCACCTGCACCTGGGTGCGCGGAACGACGGTCGTCGTGCCGTTGGAGAATGGCGCCGGTTGACTGACCTCCGGGGTCTCGGTGACGCGGATAGTTAGGTTGCCCTGGGCAATCGCCACGGTGCTGACCCGGACGTTGGCGCCCATGACGATGGTGCCGCTGGACTCCTCGATCACCACGATGGCGGGGCTGTCCGGCTGCACCCGGAGGTCCTCCAGCGTGGCCAGCGTTTCGATCGGGTCACGGGCGCCGAAATCCAGCGCCACGGTGCGCGGATCGGTGGCCTTGGCCATACCGGCAAACTGCTGGTTGATCGCCAGCGCGATCCGCCGCGCGGTGGTGAAATCCGGGTTGCGCAAGCCAAGACGCAAGTCGCGTGTCTTGTCCAAGCGGTACGTCACCTCACGCTCCACCGTCGCGCCGTTGGCGATGCGTCCGGCAGTGGGTACGCCGCGGGTCACCGATGTCGCGGCGCCGCGGGCGGCGATCGCCCCGGTGGCCAACGCCCCCTGCGCCACCGCGTAAACCTCGCCATCAGCCGCGAGCAAAGGCGTGACCAGCAGTGTGCCGCCGGTCAGGTTCGTGGCGTCGCCCAGCGCCGATACCGCGACGTCGATCCGGCTACCGCTCCGAGCGAAGGCAGGAAGTTCCGCCGTTACCATCACTGCGGCGATGTTCTTGGTCTCCAGCTTGGCGACCTGATCGCGCGTGTTAACCCCCAGCCGCTCCAGCATGCCGATCAGTGACTCGCGGGTGAACACCGCATTGTCCAGCTTGTCCCCGGTGTTGTTCAGGCCGACGACCAGGCCGTAACCGATGAGCTGGTTGTCCCGAACCCCCTCGACCTCGGCGATATCCTTGATGCGCACCTGCGCGTCGGCAGCCGCGGCGGCGACCAGAGGGAGCAGCAAAGCGAGCAGGCGGATGAACCGGATCACGACAGGCCTCGGCAGTAGCTTGTGCGTAACAAATTTGCGCCAGTCTGCAGCGGTACTGGCCTAAGCACTGGCAAATCGCGTGCCACACCGAAATGGCCGCGGAGAACCAATCGGCGGCCACGAGGACCAGGCACGATTTGCCGGGCGGCAAGGGATGCGAGCAGAAGGAGCCGGGCGATGACGGGCATTGAACGCATTGGCTGGTCGGCGACACAGCGCGTCTCCGGCCGCGCGGCGAGCAGCTCGGGGTTCAGCGTTCCGCTGCAACCTGCCTCGAGCGGGGTGGCAACCGCAACCACCGAGGTCAGCGCGCCAGCGCTATCATCCATGCTGACCCTGCAGGAACTGGGGGCTGAGACCATCCAGGACCGGGAGGCGCGGCGGCACGGACAGGATATGCTGGCAGCCCTGGCGGACTTGCAGCGAGCCTTGCTGTCGCCGGGCACAGACGGCGCCGTGCTGGCACGGCTTGCTGCGCTGGCTGCCTCGGTGCCGCGCGCTTCCGACCGACGGCTGGCGGCCATGGTGTCGGCGATCGTCGTCCGCGTCCGGGTGGAATTGGCGCGCCGCCAGGCTTTTTGAAACAAGGCAATTCGTTCGGTGTCAGATTATTGACGTCCGTTCACGCGCTCTTGGCGGGGCTATCGCGCATCGCTATAAGCCCGCGCAATTGCGATCCAGGACGGGCCGGGGGGTTCCGCGGCTTCCGACAAGCCAAGGGGCGGGAGCGCAGCGAGAGGAAAGGCAGGACCGGCACGCCATGATGATTACCCTCCCCCCCGACTACCGGCCGACCGAGGATGAGGAGTTCATGAACCCCATCCAGGTCGAATACTTCCGCCAGAAGCTGCTGCGCTGGCGAACCGAGCTGCTGAAGGAGGCGGACGGGACCCTGGCCAGCTTGTCTGAGGGCGGGATCCACGAATCGGATATTACCGACCGGGCCAGCGTGGAGACCGACCGCGCGCTGGAGCTGCGTACGCGCGATCGCGCGCGCAAGCTGATCTCCAAGATCGACCAGGCATTGATCCGGGTCGAAAACGGCACCTACGGCTATTGTGAGGAAACCGGCGAGCCGATCGGGTTGCGCCGGCTGGAAGCGCGGCCGATTGCAACCTTGTCCATCGAGGCGCAGGAGCGTCACGAGCGAATGGAGCGGGTGCGGCGCGACGATTGACTGGCGGCTAGGGCGGGTTGTAGCGGACCAGCCAGCGGCCGAGGCGGCCCTGCAGGCCGGGACGATTGGCGATCGATACCAGCATCGACGCCGCTCTGGAACGGGCGGCCTCAGTTCGTTGCGTGCGCTCTTCGGCCTCCGCCACCAGGCTTTCGGCATAACGCGCGCGCGCCTGGGCACGCGACAGTTCTTCCTTGACCGTCGCAAGCTCGTTGGTGGCTCGGGTTGCGAACTCACCGTACGCGACCTGGGCGACCGCGGCGATCGGTGCGCCGTGCGGCCTGTCGCTGGTCAGCACCAGAGTAAGCCCATTGATTGAAAGCTCGACCCGCTTCTCGGCGCGCCTGCGGATCGGAACACGCCGGTCGCCACAGGTACAGCAGCAGCGCTGCCATCAGGTATTGGGGACCCAGGGACGTGGGTTCGCTCCCAGGTCGGCCTCGCAGCCGCAGCAGGCCGCACGGCGCATCGTTCGGGCCGACAAAGTCCAGCGCGAGGACGTCGCTGGCCGTCGCCACAGTGCCCTGTCTCTGCAAAAAGCTGATCACCGCGGTTCGCGCGCCTCGTCAGGCGAGAAGACGATGTAGCGAACCTCCATGGTCACGGGCGGCGTGTTTCCGAACTTGGGATGGCCGCGCGCCAGGCTAACAACGGGCAGATAAGGGACGGTTAAGCGCGGTCAGGGGGCCACCAGAGAGTTGCTGGCTTGGTCGGCCCGGACCAGATTGGTACGCAGGAGGTGCGGATGGGCGACAGCAGCCTTTACGATGCCGACATCCTGATCTGGTCGGAGCAGCAGGCAGCAGCACTGCGCAACTTGGCGTCTCGCCGCGACCTGCCGAACGAACTCGACCTGGCCAACGTCATCGAGGAGATCGAAGACGTGGGAAGAGGTGAGTTCCATGCCGTCGAGAGCCTGGTTCTGAACATTCTGACCCACTTGGTTCTGCTGGCTGCTGATCCGGATGCGCCAGCCACACGCGCAGAAATTGTGGCGTGGAACGTGGCACTCCGGCGTCGGATCAGCCCATCCATGCGCGGCAGGCTCGATATCGGTGGCCTATGGCGCGACGCACTGCGCATTGCCGAGGCCAGGTTGGCATCCTGGGATCAGGGCAAGGCAAGCGCCGTGGCCAGACTGCACGGAACACCCTGCCCGTTTGCGGCTGCCGATTTCGGCACTGACGACGACCTTGCGGCTACCGGCATGGCTGCGCGGATTCAGCTCACCTGAACGCCGGCATCACGTCGCGGGCGAACCAGCGCAACTGCTCCTCGAAGTCCCGCGGTGACAGGCCCTCTGCCCAGTGGATCATGTAGTCCTCGAGACCGGGGTATTTCGCCTCGATCGACTTGATGCCGTCGATTACCTGGCCGGGGGTGCCGCAGAACCACGCCCGCTGCTGCACCCCGTCGCGCAGCGATGGTGTCCTCGCCGGCGCGCCGGGCGTGCCCCACGTGCGCCCGTGTTCGTCCGCGTATCGGACAAAGCCGAACGGCGCGAACCATTTGTACGCTCGTCGTGCGCGGGCTCGACCGCTCGGATCGCTTCTTCCTGGCTATCGGCCAGATAGAGGCCGGCGCCCCAGATCATGTCCTGACCCAATTGCTTTTGCTGGCCGTACTTGGCGCACGCCTCCTGATAGGCCCGCACCACATCGTCGAGGATTTTCTCGCCGTTCAGCGTCACCATGGCCTTCAGACCATACTTCGCCATCATGTCGATCGTTCTGCCACAGGCGACCGGCATCCAGACCTCCACCGGCAGGTGCTTCGGCCGCGGCACGCAGGTGATTTCCCTGAGCTGATAGCCGCGGTACTCCACGCCCGGCGGGCAGGTGAAATACTTGCCCTTGAACGCGAACCGATCCTCGTTGAAGCAGTCGAGCAGCAACTGAAGCTGCTCCTCGAAATATCTCGCGGTTCTTCTCGCGCATCGAGCAGCGGCGCCCCGAAGGTCTCCACCTCGCGCGTGTGATAGCCGCGGCCGACACCCATGATGACGCGGCCGTCAGTGACGATGTCGGCCATCGCGTAGTCCTCGGCGAAGCGGATCGGATGCCACATCGGCAGCACGTTGAATGCGCAGCCGAACTTCAGCCGCTTCGTCTGGGTGGCGAGCCACAGGCCGAGTTGGATCAGGTTGGGGAGGCACTCGTAGCCTTCGCGCTGGAAGTGGTGCTCCGCCGTCCACAGCGCGTAGTACCCGAGTTCGTCCATCACCTGGGCGACGTGGCGGGTCGTAAAGAACACCTCGGACAGGCGCTCGTTCGGATAGTCGCCGTTCGTTGGCGGGCGTGCCGTCCAGCCCGACATTGTCGAGGTCGATCTGGCCGACATACAGGACGTGAAAGCGCTTGATCATGCGACGGGTTCCGGGTCAGGCCTGCTAGGACACCCAAACCCTATCGCAGGTCAGCCACATCTGGCGAGGCAGGCACTGCTAATGTGCAGAGGTCTGTGACGCTTCGCCACCTGCCCAACTACATTCAGTCACATCGCCAGTTCGCGTGATCGCCGCAGGGCACGGCAATTGAAGCGCAGCTCATTCGCGTGGCGCATTGCGGCTGGACCCCGGCCTGGTGTCCGCTCTGTCGGCGCGCTTGGACCGCCGCATGAGCCGCCGCGCCAGTCGCACCAGCCATGGCACTGTCGTCGGCCTCGCCAGCCTGGCATCGTAGCCGGCGAAGCGCCGGTCGTTTTCCGCCAGGCATAGGTCCATCAGTTCCGCCGTATTCACGCCGCCATCGCCCACCGCCTGCGCCCCGCTGATCGTGAAGTTGTTGTCCGGCGCCCCGGCGTCGCTGCTGCCGCCAAGGCCCTTTGCCAGCCGCAGCCGTTCCCACGCCAGAAACGCCCACGCAGCCGCGACCCTCAGCTCGAACCAAGGCCGTTGCCACCAGCGGATCGTGCGTCGGTGCCAGGCCAACCAGTTGGCAAACAGCAGGATGTGCCGGCACTCCTCCTGCATCACTGGCTCGAACGTCTCTACCAGCTCCGGCGGAAAGAACCCCGAGCGCCGCGCCAGCTCGAACAGGCCGAAGGCAAAAAAGCTGTCGATGCATTCGCTGAAGCCGGTGACCAAGTATGCCCATTCGGCATCGCGCGGCACAAGGTATTCGGGTTCCGGCGCCATGGCGATGCCATAGGCCGCAACCAGGTGCGACAGCACTTCCTTGTGTCGGCCCTCTTCCCACGCGTTCAGCTCGATCGCGGCGCGCATGTCCTGATCGGCGAGTTGCGCCGCGTAGGTTTTCATGCGCAACCCAGCCTTGCCTTCGGTCTGTACGGCGATGTCCCAGATCGGGAGGCTCAGCAGTCGTGCATGTGCCGCTGCATCCAACTTCGGCCATTCGATGACCGAGGGTTTGTAGGGGTTGAAAGTCGCCTGGAACATTGCGGCGACCGCGCGCTTGTGTTCCTCGGTCCCAGGCCGCAGAGGCCCTTGTTCCAGGGAAAGCCAGTGGCGGGCGGAGTAATCCGCCGCCTGTAGGATTGCGGAATCAGGAGACATGGCGCTGGGGCCGAATACGTGATGCTTCGGGCGCGCCGGTCAAGCCCGCCGTTCGGCGCCCATCAAGCGCAACCATTCTCAGTGCGTATAATCGAGCTCAAGCTTTATCCGGACGTCTTCGGTTCAGAACACCAACGTGCCGCCGACCACGGCCAGCGTTACCGCCATGACAGGGCGCAGCACTGCATCCGGGACACGAACCGCAAACAGACTGCCCAGCACGATACCAGGGATAGAACCGATCAGCAGTGAGACTAGCATGGGCACATTGACCGAACCCAGCATCCAGTGTCCCAGGCCGGCAACCAAAGTCAGCGGCACGGCATGAGCGATGTCGGAACCGACGATGCGTGCCATCGGCAGCCTGGGATAGAGTAGCAGCAGGACGGTCACACCAATGGCACCGGCACCAACAGATGACATGGTGACGAGGACGCCAAGCACCACGCCAATGATGACCGTCATCGTCCGTGTCCGGTGCTGCGGCATCAGCTCCAGCCAGTCGCCGGCCAGGCTCAGCAGTCGCCGCCGGAACAGCAACGCCACTGCGGTAACCAGTAGCATCACCCCGAGTATCGTGGTGATCACCCCTGACGCCGCACGGCTGCTCAGGTCGAAATGCGAGATCGCCGCCAGCGTCACCAACGTCGCCGGAACACTGCCTGCGGCCAGCCGTCCGACGATCGGCCATTGCACGGTATGGTGAGCGCCGTGGACCGCCGTCCCAACCGCCTTGGTGATAGAGGCATAAAGAAGATCAGTGCCAATCGCGGTCGCCGGCGTGACGCCGAACACCAGGACCAGGATGGGCGTGACCAACGAGCCGCCGCCCATGCCGGTTTGGCCGACCAGGAGCCCGACGAAGAATCCCGTCAGCGTATAAAGTGGTTTGAGTGACGCGAGCAGACTCATTCTTGACGCATCCTACCACTTTCGTACGGGGCTTGAATACGATGGCGATCGCGCATCCTTCCGAGTTCACGCGACAAGGCAATGGGCTAGATTTCTCCCGCCTCGGCCAGCACCCGCCTGGCGCGCGCCTCGTCCTCTTGCTTCACAGCCAAACGGCGTGGAATGGCGCCGATACTGCCTTCGACCACGCTGGTGTGCGAATCTAATATGAAGGCGGTGACCCCGGCATCGGCCAGCAGCGCCATCAGGAATGACAGCCGCACCGGGTCGTTCGATGTCGCGAGCACATGCACGTTCGTCCGCCTTTGCTTGACCCCATTTCGGGGCCGCCGATATGGTTCGTGTGCCTACCAGACAAGCAAGCCAGGAGACCAGCTTGGACGCTGTCACCAGTCCGTCCCAGCCGAGCGCGACGCCGCCTAGGCGTCCGGGCGAGGGCGAGGATGCGCTGACCGCCCTGGTGACGCTGCTACAGCCGGATCTGGAAAGCTGCAACCGCACCATCGTCGCCCGCATGGACAGCCCGGTGACGCTGATCCCGCAGCTTGCCGCCCACATCGTCGCCGCCGGCGGGAAGCGGCTCCGCCCGCTGCTGACCCTGGCCTGCGCCCGCATGTGCGGCTATGCGGGCGAGCGCCACATCAGGTTGGCTGCCTGCGTTGAGTTCATTCACACCGCCACACTGTTACACGACGATGTGGTGGACGAGAGCCTGCTCAGGCGCGGCTTGGCCTCTGCCAACGCGGTATTCGGCAACCAGGCTTCGGTGCTGGTCGGCGATTTCCTGTTCGCTCGTGCCTTTCAGTTGATGGTAGAGGACGGCTCGCTGACCGTGCTCGACATCCTGTCCCGCGCCGCGGCCACCATTGCCGAGGGCGAGGTGCTGCAGTTGGTAACGCAGAACGACCTCTCCACCCCGGAGGCGCGCTATCTGGAGGTGGTTACCGGCAAGACTGCTGCATTGTTCGCTGCTGCCTGCGAGGTGGGCGCCGTCGTTGCCGATCGGCCGCAGTCCGAGGCGGCTGCGTTGGCCGAGTTCGGCCTGCATCTAGGGATCGCATTCCAGCTGGTCGATGACGCACTAGACTATGCGGCGGATCAGGCGGTGTTGGGCAAAACCATCGGCGACGACTTCCGCGAAGGCAAGATCACCTTGCCGATATTGCTCGCCTACCAGGCCGCGAATGCCAGCGACCAAGAGTTCTGGCGCCGCACGATCGAGGCCGGCGAACAAAATGAGGCGGATCTCGACCGCGCACTGCACTTAATTCAGCGAAGCGATGCGATCGGCCTCACCCTGGAGCGTGCGCGCGGCTTTGCGACGAAGGCCAAGGCGGCGTTGGCCCCGTTTTGCGAGAGCACTCTGCACCGCGCATTGCTGGAGGTGACCGACTACACTGTCGATCGCGCGCGCTGACGGCACCGACTCATCTCGGATAAATGTGCACCCACTCTTTCGGAAATGCCTCGTCGTTCTCCATCTTCACATTCACATGGATCAGCCGCCAGGCGCCGTTATCCACGTGATATAGAAACCGCACGAACAGGAACGCTTTTTCGAAATCGACCTTGTAGATGATGTCCTTTTCCGTCCGGCCGTAGTCACGCGCATAGACCAGGTCGGCATACTGCCCCTGCCCCAACCCGCGCACGATCTGGAACACCTCCTTCATCTTTGAAGCTGTTGGCCCCTCCATGAGTTCCGCCGCTTCCTGCGACGCACCGTCGATGTCGCGACGCGCCAACTGATTGGTGATGTCCCCACTTGCCTTGAGAGCGTCAAAGCCCCCGGGTGCCGGTTGAGCGATGGCGGCACCCGCTACCAGCAGCGCTGCCGCTACCCCCAGCGGGCGCATGGCTTCTATCTCACCACGGCGATCTGCTCGCGCCGCAGCTGCACCGCCAGCTCATCGAGCGCGCGGCCAACGCGATCGAGCATTTCGTTCACCTCCGCCTCAGTGATGATCAGCGGCGGGCTGAAACACAGGATGTCGCCCGGCACCGTGCGACCGATCACACCGTTTTCTTCGATCAGCTTGGTGAACCGGACGCCAATCCTCGCCGCCGGATCAAAATTCAGGTGCTTCTCCTTGTCCGCCACAAGTTCGATCGCGCTGATCAGGCCGACGCCGCGCACCTCCCCCACCAGCGGATGGTCGGCAAACCGCCGCTGCAATTCGTGCTGCATGTGCGCGCCGACACGGCCGACGTGCTCGCCGATGTTCATCTCGTCGTAGATCTTCAGCGTCTCGATGGCGACCGCAGCCGGCACCGGATGGCCGGAGTAGGTAAACCCGTGGCCGAACGTGCCGACTTCGTGGCTCTGCTTCGCCAGACCCTCGAACACGCGCTCATTCACCATCACCGCACTGATCGGCAAATAGGACGAGGATAGTGCCTTGGCACAGGTCAGGATGTCGGGCTGCAGGTTCAGGGTCTGGCTTCCCCAGTAATTGCCGGTGCGCCAAAAGCCGCAGATCACCTCGTCGGCGACGAACAGCACGTCGTATTTCCGCAGCACGGCCTGGACCTTGTCGAAATAGGTCCGCGGCGGCACGATCACGCCCCCTGCTCCCATCACCGGCTCGGCCCACATCGCCGCCACCGTGTCGGGGCCTTCCGCCAGGATCAGCTTCTCCAACTCCTCGGCGCAGCGCGAGGCGAATGCCTCCTCGCTGTCGCCCGGGTTGGCGCCGTGGTAATGGTGCGGGTTCATCGTATGGATGAAGCCAGGCAGCGGCAGATCGAACGCACGGTGGTTATGCGGAATGCCGGTCAGCGACCCGGAGGCGAGGGTGATGCCGTGATAGCCCTTCAGCCTGCCGATGATCTTTTTCTTCGCCGGCCGCCCGACCGCGTTGTTGAAATACCAGATCATCTTGATCGCGCTGTCGTTCGCCTCGGAGCCCGAATTGGCAAAAAACACCTTGCTCATGGGCACCGGCGCACGCTGGATCAGCATCTCGGATAGGTCGATCAGCGGCTCGTGCGATTTGGCGGTGAACGCATGGTAGAACGGCAGCTTGCGCATCTGCGCAACCGCCGCCTCAACTAACCGCTCGTTGTCGAAGCCAAGCGAGGCACACCATAGGCCGGCGACGCTTTCGATATAGTCCTTGCCGCTGTCGTCCCACACCCGTACGCCCTTGCCGCGCGTGACCACCATCGGCCCCACCTGCTGGTGGGCCTGCAGGTCCGTGTACGGATGCAGCACATTGGCGATGTCGCGAGCCGCGGCGGAATTGGCGCCGAAGGGCGGAGGCGGTGCCATGACTTGTCTCCCTGGCTGAAGCACGCAGTCTAGTCGCAGCTTCGGGAGGCGGAAAGTGCAGTGCTTCTGCGCAGCTATCCGGCGGGCAGTGCGAACACAGTGGTTCTACGTGATACCGCTCACCCGGCCGGGGTCACGACGGCGGCGTTGGCCGGGCCATGCTGGTGCTGCACGGCGGCTCCGGACATGGCCTGCTGGCACTTACTCGAACGTGTACTTCGAGAAGATTGCCTCGGCTCGGCTGAAGGCCTTGTCCACCGCCTGCGCCGGGGTCATCCTGTTCTTGAGGACGTCCGCATATGCGACACCCCAGAGCTGCTCGGCACTCACTTGGCCCCATGCCGGATTGTAGGCGTAGTAGCTTGCGATGGTGGGTCCTAGCACCGATTCTTCTGCAAAGGGCGCCCGGTGCGGGTCGCTCGGATCGAGCCACCACGGGTCCTCCTTCACGATGCGCGGGATCGAGGGCACCGTGCGGCCAAGCCCACCCTTCAGGTTGGCGTTCAGTACGTCCGGCTGCATGAAGAACCGGGCGAACTCCTTGACAATGTCGACCTGCTTCGAGCCTTTCGGGATGAACAGGCCTCCGCAGCCGACTGGCGCCGGCATCTGCTTGCTGTCGTTACCCAACGGCAGGCCGATAGTCTTGCTCTCCTCGTAATAGGCCTTCTTGTTCTGGAACATCGCGAGCTCAGTGGAAATCGAACCGTCCAGATCCATGACGATCAGCTTCTCGTGGAACGCATTGTTGTCGTCCGCATCGGTCCAGCTTATCGCTTCGGGCGGCACGTAGCCCTGCTTGTAGGCATCGGTCAGATAAATGACGGTCCGGATGAACGCTTCGCGGACCTGCGGATTGTCGGTATGCAGCTTGCCGTCCGGCGTGACGATGTCCGCGCCGCCGTTGGCAATCATGAAGTGCTGGAAAAGGCCGTTGCCGTCGTTCGGTCCGACGGTGGTCATCTGCGGCCCCAATGCGTAGATCTTGCGCCTTCCTTTGGCGCGGAGGATCTGCTGCATCGGCTTGAAGAAGTCCCAGCGTGCATCCCAGGTGTTGGGGATGTCCGACAACTTGAAGCCCGCCTGCTCGACCAGATCCCCCCAGAAATGAAACGGCTCCGCTCCTTGGCTCAGTCGGTACAAGGTAATAGCTTCGCCGCTTTGTGACGCTGTTGTAGTAGCTGGAATTCAGCAGCGCAGTGTGGCTGAGTTCATGCTTGTGCGCCTCCACGATATCGCTCACGTCCAGGATCTTGTCGTTCCACGCGTTCTGCGGCAGGAGCGTGCCGGGCGCGATGTGGAAGATCATATCCGGCACGTCTCCGGTGGTCAGCGCCGAGATGATCTTCTGGTTCAGCGCCATGAACGGCATGATACTGAGATCGATATTGTTGCCGCTCGCCTTCTCATAATCGGCAACAGTCGCCCGGAATGCCGCGTCCTCCTCGGGCACGAAGCCCTGGTCTCGCCAGACAACGGCGGTTCTGGCTGCGGCATTCGCGATGTAGGGCCGCCCAAGTCCTCCAGTTGTCAGAAAAGCTAACGATGCGTGAATCATCGATCGCCGGCGCAGGCTTGCCATGGCCGCTTTCCTTCCCTGTCGCAGCACCGGTCGCCTAGGCGCCGGTTCTTGGTGCTTGCTGCGACGACCTTATGGCCGGCCACCCGCCGCAGTCAAAAGTATCTGTTCCCGCGCACGCGCAAGAAGGTGTGATACTCTCGGAGCGCTGCTCGGGATGCAGCCCGGCGGCGGCGTGCCGAGCAGCAGGGTGGGCGCATCCCTTCCGCGCTCACCCTGCCCTAGCGGATGAACCCTTCGAGTTCATTCTTCGCCCAGGCAATGACCTCCTTGTTGGACTGCCCCGAATGGACCTTGGCGAACATCGTCGGGTGAATGGCCCGTGCATACATCTGCGCAGCGATATCAGGTGGCGCGGGATAGGCCGTGATGTTCTCGTGCGCGTCGTGCCATGGCCGCATCGGGTAATTGTAAACCGTCCCCTTGGGTGGCTCGACCTCCGACCAGATTTCAAAATCCGACATGCTGATCAGCGGCGGCAGATCATAGCCGTTGGCCGCCGTGTCCCGCTCCTGCACCTGCTTGCGCTCCTGCAGAAACTGCGCCAGCTCCTTCGCCGCGGTCTTGTTCTGACCGAACGCCCAAACGCCGAAAAAGCAATAGTTGTACGGATTGTATCGCCCCTTCGGTCCGGCGGGGCAGGGAAAGGTCCAGCAATCCTCGGCGATCTTCGGTGCGTCTCGCTTGGCCACCGACCAGGCCGATGGCGGGTTCATGATCAACGCGCTGTGTCCGGAAATCAGCGCCCGATTGTTCGAGGCATCGTCATAGCTCACCGTATCACTCGGCAGGAACGCGGCCAGCTTCCTCGCGTAATCCAGGGCCTGGTTCACCGCGTCGGATTCAACCGTGATCTCGCCTTTGGCGTTCACCAGTTCCGCCCCGAAGGCTGAATAGATGACCCCGGTGTTGTTGATCGAGTCACCCGTCTGTCCTAGTCCGAGGCCGAATGCATAGCCAGCCTTCTGGCACGCCTCGGCCGCCTTCAGGAACGTGTCATACGTCCAGTCCGCCGCCGCCTTCGGCTCCGACGGGTGCGGCGGATACATCGCGAGTACATCAATACCGGCATGCTGCTTGAGCAGGCTGATGCGCCCGCAGCAGTTCAGGTTCAGTGTTCCGGTGCTTGATGGCAGTGCGCGCCAGGTTCCCTTGAGCTTCGACAGGTACTCGTGAATTGGACTGTAGCGGCCGTACTGCGCCGTCATCGCCTTGACCACATCATCCATGGGCTCAAGCAGATCGGCATAGGTGTTCACCGACCAGTTATAGAACGGCAGGAGATCGTGCCCGGTCTTCGCCTGCGCCTCCGCCGCTTGCGTAATCTCTATCTTGCCGCCGTTCGAGGTGATGAAGTCCAAGGTGACTTCCACCTTGTTCTTCTCGGCCCATGCGGTGACCTGACGCCGCATGACGTCATTGGCGGTAGGCACCCAATGATCCCAGAAGCCCAGGGTCAGTTTCCCGGCGGCGCCCGCAGTCCTGATATGCAGCAGCGGTAGCGAAGCCGCCGAGCCACCCAGCCTCAACGCCCGTCGACGCGTCACGCCTTGCGGTCTTGTCATCCTGTACACTCCCTGTGCGGCCTCGGTGCGTCACCGTGGCCGTTATTGTCGTTCAGATCGCGCGGGCCGGAGGCCCGTAGCGGCCACTTGCGGCTCGTCCCGACGGCAGGCCGTCGGGCCCGCCACAGAGTGTGAGCGGATTATTGCCTCTGGATCTTCGACAACGCGAGGATTTTCTTTCTGCGCCAGCCATCACGGGTGCAGGCTGTAGCTGGTCCGCTGGCTAACTCATGTTCTCTCTGCTGAACCGGATGGTAGCGTCATGACAGCCGAACCAGGTGCCTCACCTTTGGCCCAACGCTTGGGTCTCAGCCGGGCCGTGATCCTGCACGTCGATGACCTCGGAATGTGTCACGGCGCAAATCGTGCGTTCTTGAGCCTCGCTGCACGCGGCCTGGTCACCTGCGGGTCGGTCATGGTGCCGTGCCCTTGGTTCCGCGAGATCGCCGAGGCTGCTGCCGCGGACCCTGCGCTCGATGTGGGCGTGCACCTGACCTTGACCAGCGAATGGGCGACCTATCGCTGGGCACCGATCTCCACCACCAGCCGGACGTCCGGGCTGATCGACAACGACGGATATTTTTGGCGCGATCTGGCGTTGCTGCGCCGCCATCTGGTGCCCGAGGCGGCCGCAATCGAATTGCGCGCCCAGGTGGACAGGGCAATGGCCGCCGGCCTCAGACCGACGCATCTCGATGCGCACATGGCGGCGGCGATGCTGCCGGAACTGCTGCCAACCCACGTAAGCCTGGCGCGCGAGCACGACATGATTCCGGTGCTGCCGCGCTCCATCCGCTTCGCGCCGGATCCGGCGGCGTACGATCAGGCTGTCGCGGCGCTCGAAGCCGCCGGGTTCGCGTTGCCGGATCATTTCCGCGGGACGCTCCCGGTTGCCGCATCGGCGGCGCCGGATGCCTACCGGGAGATGATCGAGACCCTGCCGGACGGCGTCACCCACATTGCTTTGCACTGCACCGCGCCCGGCGAAATCGAAGCGATTGCACCCGACCACGCCGGGTGGCGCACGCAGGATACGCCTTGCTCGACCAGGGTCACATCCAGTCCTGGTGTCAGGAAAACAGTGTGACCGCGATAGGATATCGGGACTATAGCGACAACTCACAGAGTGTCGCTCCTTGATACCGCAGGCCTGGTACCTCGATAGGCGACATGTGGAGTAGTGTAACACAGCGGTGATCTGCTGCCGAAGGCCGTGTGAGCACGCCCGCATCGGCTACAGCATCAGAAAAAAATGTGCGAGGGGGGAGCAGAAATGATTCCAGAAACTGCGACGACGGCCTTCAGAACATCGCTGCGCGGTCCATCGTTAATGCCGGGCGAGCCTGACTATGATGCGGCGCGCGTCGTCTTCAACCGTATCATCAATCGATGCCCGGCGCTCATCGCACGGTGTGCCGGCGCGGCGGATGTGATCGCCTGCGTCGGCTTTGCCCGTGAGCACAATCTCGCGGTCTCGGTACGGGGCGGTGGCCACAGCATCGCCGGAAAGGCTATCTGCGATGATGGGCTCATGATTGATCTGTCGGCCATGAAAGGAATCCGCGTCGATCCAACCAGACGTACAGGTGCGCGCCGAACCTGGCGTCACGATCGGCGAGTTCGATCGCGAGACCCAGACTTTTGGATTGGCGACCACGATGGGCGTCATCTCGACCACCGGTATCGCCGGGTTGACCCTTGGCGGAGGCATGGGGTGGCTGATCGGCAAGCATGGCCTAGCGTGTGACAACGCTATGTCCATGGATGTTGTCACCGCGGATGGGCGGCTGCTCACGGCGAGCGAGCAGGAGAATGCCGACCTGTTCTGGGGCATGCGCGGCGGTGGGGGGAATTTCGGCATTGTAACTTCATTCGAATATCGTCTCCATGAACTCGGCCCCGTGTTCGGCGGCGGCGTGCTATATCCGGTCGATCAGACAAGCTCGGTGCTACGCTTCTATCGCGACTTCGCCGCCTCCGGACCCGACGAACTCAGTACACAAATGGGGCGGATTTGCACATTGGACGGTGTTCCAGTGGTCGCCGTGGCCGGCTGTTATAGCGGCTCTCAGCACGATGCCGAGAAGGTGCTCGCGCCCCTGCGACGGTTTGGTTCACCCATCGCTGACCTGTTCGGGCCAATGACCTACCTGCAGATGCAGAGCATGTTCGACCCCTGGTTCCCGCCTGGACGCCAGGCCTACTGGAAGGCAAATTTTCTGAGCGGCTTGCCGGATGAAGCGATCGAGACGTTTCATCGGTACGCGCAGACAGCGCCGTCGCCCTACACCACCGGACCATGGCTCGAGAGCGTGCATGGTGCGGTTTCACGTATCGACCCGGCCAGCACAGCGTTTGCGCACCGGCGGCACCCTTTCAATTTCCTGGTGCTGTCGAGCTGGTCAGAGGCATCTGAAGCAGAACGCAACATCGCGTGGACGCGCGAGTGTTGGGACGCCATGCGTCCGTTCATGGTATCGGGCGCTTACGTCAATTACCTTGAGGACGAAGCCGACCCCCACGCCCGCGCCGCCTATGGCTCCAACCAGGACCGGCTCGTCGAACTGAAGAATAAGTACGACCCGACCAACCTTTTTCGCGTCAACCACAACATTCGGCCCACTGTATAGACACATAACGCCGGAGACGCACAATGCGCACTGGTATCAGCGTTTTGACGTTGTTGGTCATTGTCGCCAGCTTCGCGTCGGCACCGCGCGCCGCGCCGACCGACACCGCCCAGCTGCAGGCACTGGAGCAAAAATTGGCCGCTTCCGTCGAAGCAAGGGATCTCGAATTCCATCATGCAGGCCTATATTCCAGACGAGAGCCTGTTTGTGTTCGACGTGATTCCGCCGCGTCAGTACGTCGGCGCCAAGGCATTCCGCAAGGACTGGGAAGACTTCCTCGCCGGCACCAAGGGGCCTCTCGCGTACCACATCACCGATCTCGCTGTCGTTCCGGTCGGGGATATCGCATATGGCCATTCGATCCAGCGGATCGTGGCAACCGGGACCAAGGGCGATCCAGTCGACCTCACCACGCGAGTGACCGATGTGTATCGGAAGCTCGGAGGCCGCTGGGTGATCGTGCAGGAGCACATATCAATCCCTGTCGATCTCGACACGGGTAAACCGGATTTTTCTTCCCGGCCTTAAGCCGGGAGGCGAATGTCAACGCCGAAATCCTTGCCAGCGCACGACCCCGGCGGTTAGCACTTCGCGATGCGCAACCTTCCTATCATCGGCATCACGCTCGATGCCGAACAGCCCGGCGGCTACTCCAAATATCCCTGGTATGCCATCCGCCAGAACTACGCCGATGCCATCGTCGCCGCCGGCGGTCTGCCGATCGCGCTGCCGCATCATCAGCAGCTCGCACCCGACTACCTCGATCGCGTCGATGCGCTGGTGGTCACCGGGGGCGCCTTCGACATCGATCCCGCGCTCTATGGCGATGTCGACCGGCACGCGACCGTGACACTGAAGGAAAGCCGCACTGCCGCCGAGCTCGCGCTCACCCAGCATGCCCTGACGCGCAACATGCCCGGTACTCGGCATCTGCGGCGGGCAGCAACTGTTGGCGGTGGCTCTCGGCGGTACGCTCATCCAGCACATCCCCGCCGCGATCGATGGCGCGTTGGAGCACGAGCAGCCCAACCCGCGCCACCAGCCCGGCCACGCTGTCTCCATCCGCAGCGGCACACTGCTGTATCGGATCGTCGGCGCCTCCGAGATGCAGGTGAACTCCTCGCATCATCAGGCGGTGCGCGATCCGGGCCGGCACGCCGTGGTCAACGCGGTCGCACCGGACCAGGTGATCGAAGGCGTGGAAGACCCGCGCTATCGCTTCTGCCTTGGCGTGCAGTGGCATCCGGAGTTCTTCATCGACCCCGGCGACCGCCGCATCTTCGACGCGCTGATCGCCGCCTGCCGCGCATGACCACGCGCAGGCTTGGCATCGCGGCTGGCGGAAGCGAAAAACTCAATACCGCTCAGCCGAGAGGCTGGCCGGTTTAGAACGTGGCGGACCCGCCGCCCGGTGAACGGATCGCCAAATGGCTGGCGCGCGCCGGCGTTGCCAGCCGGCGTGACGCAGAGAAGCTGGTGGCGACGGGTCGGGTCAGCCTGAACAACGCGGCAGTTGTTCACCCTGCGACGTTCGTATCCGCCGGCGACCTCGTGCTGGTCGATGGCAAGGTGGTGGATGCGCCGGAACGCACCCGGCTGTGGCGCTATCACAAGCCGGTCGGGTTGGTCACCACGCATCGCGATCCGCAGGGCCGGCCGACCGTGTTCGACCTGCTGCCGCCGGACCTGCCGCGCGTGGTCAGCGTCGGACGGCTCGATCTCACCAGCGAGGGCCTGCTGCTGCTGACCAACGATGGTGCCCTGGCGCGCAAGCTGGAGCTGCCGGCCACCGGCTGGATCAGGCGCTATCGGGTGCGTGTGCACGGCCGGGTGGACGAGCGCCGGCTCGCCGCCCTGGCGCAAGGCATCCGCATCGACGGCATCGCCTACGGGCCGATCGACGCCGGTCTTGACGCCCGCCGCGGCGACAACGCCTGGCTCACCGTCAGCCTCCGCGAAGGCCGCAATCGCGAGGTGCGGCGGGTGATGGCGCATCTCGGCCTTGCGGTGACCCGGCTGATCCGCATCGCCTACGGGCCGTTTCAACTCGGCGCCTTGCCCCGCAGCACGGTGCAAGAAGTGCCGGCGCGCGTACTGCGCGATCAGTTGCCACGCGATGCGTGAAATCACGCGCAGGATTGGTGTGGCGGTTGCGCGCAACACGACAACTGCATATCGACCAGCCAAGCGGCAGGCCGATATGAGAATTGTCGCCGGGCACTGGCGCGGCCGCCGGCTGATCGCACCACCGGGCGCCGCCACGCGCCCCACCGCCGATCGCGTGCGCCAGGCGCTGTTCGACATGCTGCTGCACGCCCCCTGGGGCGGTCGCGACGTCATTGACGGCGCGCGCGTGCTCGACGTCTTCGCCGGCACCGGCGCCTTCGGCCTGGAGGCGCTGTCACGCGGCGCCGCCCACACGACCTTCGTCGAGCACGACCGCGCCGCACTGGCTGCGCTGCACGCCAACGTTGCCGCCTGTGCCGCGCAGGACCGCACCGACGTGCTGCCGATCGACGCGCTGGCCATCCAGCCCGGCGAGCCGGCCGACTTGGTGTTCCTCGACCCGCCGTATCACCGCGACCTCGTGCCGCGTGCCATCGCACGCCTGCGCACCGCCGGTCGGCTCGCGCCGCATGCCTTGCTGATCGCCGAGACCGGACACGATGAACCACCACCCGCTGCCGACATGCTCGCCGAACGCCGCCACGGCGCCGCCCGGATCAGTCTCTGGCGCGCCGGGCGCTGATCGACGCCTGGATGCGCCGCGGTCACCCGGGCCACGCCGTGCCCCAGTGGTCGGCGTGCACGACCTCGGCGAGCGGCTTGCGCGCCAGTGGGCCGAAGGGGTCCATCGGCCAGCCGATCGGCATCAGCGCGAAGCTATCCACGTCGTCGGGCAGTCGCAGCAGCGTCCGCACCTCTGCCTCGCAGCGCAAATGGTTGGTGGTGATCGTGGTGCCCAGTCCCAGCGCGCGACACGCCAGAATGATGTTCTGCACCGCCGGATAGATGCTGGCGCCGCGGATCCTCTCGGCATAGGCGCGCTCCGCCGCATGATCGACCCCCGGCGCGTCCGGCACCACGGGCCGGTGCAAGCATGGCACCACAATCACCGGCGCCTCACCCAGGTGATCCCAGAGATAGGCTCCGGTAAGCATGAGGCGCTGGTACTGCCGCTCGCTCATATGCGCCGGCCGGCCCTTGGCGGCATAGACCTGCTCCGCGATGTCGGACGCCTTGCGGTAGATCGCGCCCAGCGAACGCCGCAGCCCCGCATCGCGCACCACGAGGAACGCCCAGTTCTGCGCGTTGCCGCCCGAAGGTGCGCGGATCGCCGCGTCGAGCACCTGCGTGATCAGCACCTCGGGCAGCGGATCAGGCTTCAGCCGCCGCAGCGATCGCGCGGTGTGGATGGCCTCGAACAGTCCGACGTCGCTCATGATAACTCGCATCCCCCGTTGCCTGTGCCGCCTCTCACGCACGCGGCTGCAGGCTTCCGCGCGATCTCGCGTCCTCGATCGCCGCCATCGCGAGCGTGGTCAAAGTTGGTTCAACAGCGAACCGCATGAGATCTGGATCGATACTAGCTGGATCATGGCTCTTTCCTACAATGCCGCGGTTTGGCGCCAGATGGCAGATCGAGCCCGGGAGCTCGCCGACCGGCTGACGAACCCGGCCCTGAAGGCTCGCATTGCCAGGATGGCTGCCGGGTTCGATGCGCTCGCGGAGCGCGTCGACCGACTGCGGGCGAAACAGGCCACCAGACACCGGCTGTCCCAACAGGATGGGCACAGGGCACCGCGAAACGACGGTCCGCCGTGAGCACCGTCGCACGCGCATGCGACCGCGACCGCGCAACGAGCCCGGCATTCCCATGAGGTTCCATCAGCCGGCCGCACCCGGATCAGGAACCGGCCTCGATGATGTCGCCGAACAGCACCCAGGTCTTGCCGTCCCAGCGCTCCAGTCGCATCGCCTTGATCGGCCGGTGATCGGTATGGCTGGTGCTGGCCTTGATGCCGGGCAGCAAGGTCGGCAGCGCGACGTCGTGCAGCGCCTCCGCCTGCTGCATCACGTTCTCCCGTGAGAAGTCGCCGTTGCACTGCCGCAGCACCTGCAGCATCAGCTTCGACGCCGCATAGGCATAGACGTAGTTGTTGTCGGTGAGATCGGCGCCCGGCATGTACTTCGCCATGAAGTCCCGCCATTCCTGCATGCCGGCATCGTTGTCCCACTGGTGATCGGTGGGGTCCTTCAGATAGCCGGTGCTGATCAGCCCGATGGCATTCTCCGCGCCCGCCGGGGTGATCACCGAGCCGACCGAGATCGACACGTTGGTCATGAAGAACATCGGCTTCCAGGTCAGGTCATGCACCTTGCGGATCGCCTGGGCGGCGAATTTCGGCGCCGCGGCAACCACCAGCACGTCGGCCCCGGATGCCTGTAAACTGGTGATCTGGCTGTCGATGGTCGGGTCGGTCGGCTCATAGGTCGCCTCGGTCACCATCTTGGCGTAGCGCTCGCCGAACGCCGCGTGCAGGCCGCTCAGGTAGTCCTTGCCGAAGTCGTCGTTCTGATACAGCACCGCGACCTTGGCGTCGGGCTTCTGCTGCAGGATGTACTTGCCGTAGATCTGTGCCTCGGTCCGGTAGTCGGGCTGGAAGCCGGTCGTCCACGGGTATTCCTTGGCATCGCCCCACTTGGCCGCGCCGGTGGCGACGAACAAATGCGGCACCTGGCGCTGGTTGACATAGCGCACGATCGCCGAATTGGTCGGCGTGCCCAGCGTGTTGAACAGGAACGCGACCTGGTCCTGCTCCACCAGCCGCCGCACCTGCTCCACCGTTTTAGGCGGGCTATAGCCGTCATCCAGCGAGATGAATGTGATCTTGTGCCCAGCCACCCCGCCCTGTTCGTTCAGCATGCCGAAGAACGCCGAATCGAGCTTGCCGATCGGGCTGTACGACGACACCGGGCCGCTGTACGGCATGGTGTTGCCGATCTTCAGCTCGGTCGCGCTGACCCCCGGCGTATCGGCGATCGCGCCGTGCGCCACGCTCAGCGCGGTCACCCATAGGCCCGCCAGCAGCCATCGTTGCATGGTCCTCTCCTCCCTGTACGCATGGTGTCTACGACAGTGTCTATACGACGCCGTTTTTCTTTTCGCGCGATTGAGACCTCCGGCGGTGCCGCCTTCGGTCATCACGCTCTGGTCTTTTCGCGTGATTCAGACCTCCGGCGGATCGCCTTCGGTCATCACGCTCTAGTCTTTTCGCGTGATTCAGACCTCCGGCGTTCCGCCTTCGGTCATCACGCTTCACCGCCGCCCGAACAGCTTCTCGATCTCCGCCTTGGTCAGCTTGAGGAAGGTCGGCCGGCCATGGCTGCACGTCGCCGCACGTGGCGTCGCTTCCATTTGCCGGAGCAACGCATCCATCTCGGCGGCATTCAGCCGGCGCCCCGCCCGGATCGAGCCATGACAGGCGAGCCGCGCGATCACCGCGTCCAGCCGCGCCGCCAGCGCCGTCGCCTCGTCCAGCTCAGTCAGCTCATCGGCCAGGTCGCGCAGCAGCGGCCCCGGCTCCGCCGTGCCCAGCACCGCCGGCATGGCGCGCACCATCACCGCGCCCGGCCCGAACGCTTCGATCTCCAGCCCGAGCCGGGCCAGCTCATCGCTCCGGGCCAGCAGCCGCGCCGCCTCCGCCTCGGCCAGGTCCACCACCGCCGGCAGCAGCAGCGGCTGGGGCCGCACGCCGCCATCGAGAATCTGCTGCCGCAGCGCCTCATGCGTCAGCCGCTCATGCGCCGCGTGCTGATCGACCAGCACCAGCGACCCGTCCGCCGCCACCGCGATCACATAGGTGTCGAGCACCTGCGCAACCGGCGCCCCCAAGGGGAAATCCGCCAAGGGATAATCCTCGGAAGGATACGCCTGTTGTGGGTGCCGCGGCTCCGCCCCGGAGAGCGTGCGGGCTGCCGGCGCGGCGCCGAAGGCGAGCCGCTCCTCGGCCATGCCCGGCAGCGGCACCGAGGCGTACGACACCGACCGGCCACGCCCACCCCGCCAAGCCGTCAGGCGCAGCGAAGGCCCCAGCGACAACCCGGGCGCTGGCAGTGCCGTGCCGGCGCCGCCGGACAGCGCGCGCCCGATGCTGCCGATCACCAGGGCGCGCACCGCGCCGGCGTCCCGGAACCGGAGCTCGCTCTTCGCCGGATGCACGTTCACATCCAGCTCCTCCGCCGGCAGCTCGAGCCACAACGCCACCAGCGGATGCCGCCCGGCGGCGATCACCTCGCGATAGGCGACGCGCACCGCGGTCTTCAGCACCGGGTCGGCCACCGGCCGGCCGTTCACCGTCAGCGCCTGCGCCGCGGCCGTGGCCCGGGTCACCGCCGGCGAGCAGGCATAGCCGTCGACGCGCAGCGCTCCCCGCTCGCCGGCCACCGCCACCAGCGCCGCCGCCGCCTCGGCGCCGAACAGCGCCGCCACCCGCGCGCCGCGGTCCTGCGCCGGCAGATCGAACACCACTGCGGCCCTCGCTCTCCAGCCGGAACGCCACTCCGGGCGCCGCCAGCGCCAGCCGGCGCACCGCAGCTTCCGCGTGCTCGCCCTCGGTGCGCGGGTGTTTGAGGAACTTCCGCCGCGCCGGCGTGGCAAAGAACAGGTCGCGCACCAGCACCCGGGTGCCCGGCGCCCCGGCCGCTGGCGCCACCTCGGAGACCTCACCGGCCTCCACCCGGATCGCCGCGGCGTGCGCGGCCTCCCGCGTCCGCGAGGTGATCGCCAGCCGCCCCGCCGCCCCGATCGAGGGCAGCGCCTCGCCGCGGAACCCGAGCGTGGTGATGCGCACCAGGTCGTCGTCCGCCAGCTTCGAGGTGGCATGCCGCAGCACCGCCAGCGCCAGTCCCGCTGGGTCCATGCCGCTGCCGTCGTCGGTCACCTCGATCCGCTCGATGCCGCCGCCATCCAGCGCCACGGCGATCCGCCCGGCGCCGGCGTCCAGCGCGTTCTCCACCAGCTCCTTCACCGCCGCCGCCGGCCGCTCGATCACCTCGCCGGCGGCGATGCGGTTCACCGTGTGCGGCGGCAGGATGCGAATCGCGGCCATGGATCAGCGCACTATGGGCCAAGTCGATCCCCGCCGGAAGCAACCGCTGATGGCGACCCATGCCCGAAGACCGTGCCGTCAGGGCCCCGCGCGTGCCGTTCGCTGGGTTCTATTTCACCACGGAGAACACCGAGGGCCACAGAGAGACACGGAGAATTTCTCAAGCGCTGCGCGCCGGTTGACGTGTCGCTTTGCTCCGTGGCGCTCCGTGGTCCTCTACTTCCTCCGTGGTGAAACTTGAGCCGTCAGGCCTCGCCGCGCAGTGCCCGGAAGCGCGCGATCAGCCCGGTGGTCGAGGCGTCATGCGCCCCCGGCACCACCCCGGGCTCCAGCTCGGGGATGATGCTGCCGGCCAGCTCCTTGCCCAGTTCGACCCCCCACTGGTCGAAGCTGTCGATCGCCCAGATGCAGCCCTGCACCGCCACCTTGTGCTCGTAGAGCGCGATCAGCCGACCCAGGCTGAACGCGTCCAGCTGGCCGAACAGGATGGTGTTGGACGGGCGCTCGCCGACGCACACCCGGTGCGGCGCCACCGCCGCGATCTCGGCCGGTGCCGCTCCCTGGGCCGCCATCTCCGCCCGCACCGTCGCCTCCGATCGCCCGCGCAGCAGCGCCTCGGCCTGGGCGAACGCATTCGCCGCCAGCGCCCGGTGCGCCTCTGCCCGGTCGTGCGCGGGGTTGGCGGCCAGGATGAAGTCGACCGGCACCGTCCGCGTCCCCTGGTGCACCAGTTGCATGAAGCTGTGCTGCGCGTTGGTGCCCGGCTCGCCGAACAGGATCGGGCAGGTGTCCCACCCGACCGGCGCCCCGGCCAGGGTGACGTGCTTGCCGTTGCTCTCCATCTCCAACTGCTGAAGGTGCGCCGGCAGCCGCCGCAGCCTCTCGTCATAGGCCAGGATGCACTGCGTGGCGCAGCCCAGCACGTTGACGTTCCACACCCCGACCAGGCCCAGCAGCACCGGCAGGTTCTGCCGCAGCGGCGCGTCGCGGAAGTGGCAGTCCATCGCCCAGGCGCCGTCCAGCAGCGCCTGGAACTTCTCCCAGCCCACCGCCAGCGGGATCACCAGCCCGACCGGCGACCACAGCGAATAGCGGCCGCCCACCCAGTCACGGAACCCGAAGGTGCGCTCGGGTGCGATGCCGAACGCCGCCACCGCCTTCAGGTTGGTCGACAGCGCGGCGAAGTGCTGGCCGACCGCCGCCTCGCCCAGCGCGCCCACGATCCAGGCGCGCGCCGCCCGCGCGTTGGTCTGGGTCTCCAAGGTGGTGAAGGTCTTCGAGGCGACCAGGAACAAGGTGCGCGCCGGATCCAGATCCTTCACCACCTCCTGGAAGGCGTGGCCATCGACATTGGACAGGAACCGCGCCGTCATCCGCGCGTCGTTGCGGCCGATGGTCAGCGCCTCGGTGGCGACGCGCGGCCCCAGGTCCGAACCGCCGATGCCGATATTCACCACCGTGGTCAGCCGCTCGCCGGTGGCGCCGCGCTGGCTGCCCTCATGGATCGCGGTTACGAAGCGCCGCATCCGATTGCGCTCCGCGGCGGCAAGCTGCGAGGCGTCGTCGACGCCGCCGGCCAGCGCCGCCTTCAACCCCGCGTCCGCCGGCGAGCGCAGCGCCATGTGCATCGCCGCGCGATGCTCGGTGGCGTTCACCATCTCGCCGGCGAACAGCCGGCGGCGGAACCCCTCCAGGTCGGCCGCCTCCGCCAGCGCGAACAGCGCCTCGCGGGCCTCGCCATCGATCGCCGACTTGGCGTAGTCCAAGGTGAGGTCATCGAGCGTCGCGCTGAACCGGTGTGCGCGCTCCGGATCGGCGGCGAACAGCGGCGTGATGTGCGTCCCGTCCGGGCGCGCCGCCAGCGCGGCCAGACGGGCGAAGGCGGATTGCCGGGGCTTAGTGTCCATGCCGCGACTATAGGCTGGATCACCGCCGCGACACAGAGGCAGCGACCAGCAAACCGAGACTGCCGTCGGGGCCGTGTAACGGGGCGGTCTTTGGCAAGGAGATGGAGCCGGTGAGACTTACGCCTTAATCGTGCCGGATCGGAAGTTGACGCGAGCGGCGTAGCTGAGCTTCCGAATGACGAAATAGCGAGCGGCTCCGAGGATCGTGTAAGCCGCTCTTCTGCCGGCCGGCAATGCAGCGTTCGACCGGCAGCACTCCTAATCTATCCGGGACAGGCATTTGTAAGCCCGTTCGCTCCGGCCCGTATTCATCGGCGATTATGCGGCGGAAACATGAAGCGAAAAGCTGCTTCTCTTCAGCGCGCGAATTTTGCTGGATATTTCACGTGTCCGAGCTCCCACGCTATGGCTTCTGGAGCATGCACATCGAGCACGCGCCGATTTCGACATGCTGCTGGGCAGCCTCTATCTGCTGATCGAAGGCGCGGGGGTTGGTCGCTTGATGCGAGTCTTGCAGGCCGCCAGCCTGCTTCGGTCAGGCCGGTTTTTCGTAATCCAAGAGCGCCATGAATCCAAAGTCCATGTGCAATTGCTGATGGCAGTGAAAGAGAGTTAGGCCGGGATTGTCAGCAACAAAATCGACTTCGGCTTCCTGGTATCCGCCAAGCATGACGACGTCTTTGGTCACCCCGGTCGTCGTCTTCCCGGCGATGCGCCTCAGTTCGAAGCTATGCCGGTGCAGATGGATCGGATGAATGTCATCGCTCTGGTTGCGCATGCCCAGCCGATACCGGCGCCCTGGAGTCAGGCGCATCATAGGCTCCGCCATTTGCATGGTGTCAGGGTAGGCAGCTCCATTGATCGTCCAACGATTAAATCCGCCGTCGGCCGCGTTGTCCTTGTCAAAAACCAGGTCGACCACATGATCAGGCTCCGCGGCAGTTTGTGAGGAACCGAAGATTGTATAATCCCACTTGAACGGGCGGGGCTTCTGCCATACCGGCTTGCCGCGTGCTCCTGCATACTCCACCACGATCCCCATGCCGTGGCCGCGGTCATCGTCGGCCAGGTCACCCAGGATGAACACGCCGGGATGGTTCATCTCGACAATCGCGGAAATCCGTTCGGCGGTGCCGATCCAGAGCACGGGCACCTCGACCGGGTGCGGCACTGGGTTGCCGTCCAGGGCGATGACACGAAACCGATGCCCGGCCATTGCGAGACTGCGAATTTCCCCCGCGCTCCCGTTGAGAATGTGGAAGAGGACGCGCTGCCCGCGTTTGACGCGTATAGGCTCGCCGTGACCGAGCATGCGTCCGTTGATGGTGAAGAACTGATATCCGACCTCGTAACCCTTCGGCATGCCGCGCTTTAGAGAAGCATTCATCGCCGCCTCTCCGGTCTCTTTGAGGCCTTTGAGTTCCTCGCCCGCGAGGAAATCCATGTCCATGTCGCCGCCGCGGCTGAAGGTCGGCCCGAACTCCTTCAGCACAAGGAAGATCTCCTGATCGTACGCACCAGGGTTTTGTTTGGGCTCGATGTAGACAGGCCCGACCAGGCCAGAATATTGACCGCGGCTAAGGTCTGACCCCGCGCGCACATGGGTATGATAGAAGCGAAGGCCACTCGGCTGCGGAGTGAACGTCTCGCGGAGCACGCCACTTGGAGGCACAACCCGAGATCCTTCCTCCTCCGCCCCATCAACATCTGATGGGATCTTTTGTCCATGCCAGTGCAGAAGTTCCGGATGATCAGTGTTATTGCGGATTTCTACTGTGACCTCTTGCCCTTCGCGAAAACGGAGAAGCGGCCCCGGAAATTGGCCGTTATAGAGCGTGGTTGAGATGATCTGATCGGGACCAAGCTCGGCCAGCCCATTGGCAATCTCGACGGTGTAATCGGCTTTGCGTGCTTGCGAAGGCGCGGTTTCGGCGAATACCGGAATCCGGCCAGGAACGGCCGCACCGAGCAGCGAGACGCCGCCAATTTTCAGCAAGCTACGTCGATCGATCGTCGTCTATTTCGCTCGGCAGATTACCTGTGCTTAGATCGCTGGCCGGTGGTCACTTCTCCCGTCAACTCACGCAGGCGCTCGCGCGCAAGAGCCAGGCCTCTCCGCCCCTCGGGTGTGGCCGTGTAGACCTTGCGGCGGCGGCCAAGCCGTCCGTCTGAATCTTCGCGCGAAGTCAGATAGCCACGCTCCTTCATGGTCGGGAGCATCGGATAAAGCGTGCCGGGGCTGATGCGGTATCCGTGCCGGGCCAGCTCGTCGATGAGCCCCTGACCATAGACTTCGCCCTCTGCCGCGTGGTGCAGAATGTGGATGCGCACAAAGCCGGACAGGAGGTCGTGAAATTCCATGTTATCGGTTGCCGTCATCGGATTCCGATCATATCGTCCGAGCATACCAGTGTCTCGTATCTATCAGCCCAGCCTATCGCGGCCTGCTGGCGGATCCGACCCGGCCCGCGGTGGCAGCTGGCCGGTTGAGATCTTGCTGATCTTTCTGCGCCTGGAGTGCAGTGCTTTGGCGGTCCAATCGCCCATCTGGGCTGTTTCCGTGCGGAGTTCGTTGACCGGCGGCGGTAGCTCAGCGAGCGTGCCTTTGTTGATCTTGTGGCACTTTGCCAATTCCTTGCCGCCTGGAGGTTGGAGGCGGGGCGATAGCCATCGTTGCAATCTTTCTGCTGGGCCTCCTGGTGCTCATGGGAGTTGCGCGCCAGGCCCAAGGCACAAGCTGCGATGCGAGGCATCAACGCCGCCGTGGTCGGACTACTCGGAGCGGCACTCTACAATCCGTATGGACCAGCGCGGTGCTCGGGCCAGCGGATTTCGCTGTAGCCGCGGCTGGCTTTATCCTGCTCGTCGCTTGGCGCGCGCCGCCCCTGGTCGTGCTGCTTCTTGGCGCCCTCTGCGGCATGTGCCTTGGTCTGTGGAGGTAAAGAATCCGCATGGCTCACTGCGTCGCTCACTGTGCAGGAAGGAACGTGTCGCGGCGGGTTCTCCTGCAAATCCTCGCACTGACAGCCAGCAGCGGCGTGATGGCCGATGACGGGCAGCCGACAGGGCACAAGTTCACCAAGCAAGTCGCCGGCTATATCGATCGAGGGAAGCGCGGACCCGAGACCTGTGGCATGTGCCACTATTTCCTCGATCCGGACCAATGCGTCTTAGTCGAGGGACCCGTTAACGCCGCCACTGGCTGGTGCAATTACGGGGTGACCAGCGGCTGATCCGAGGCACTCGGGTTTCATAGCCCGAAGCGATCATCTTGTGGTTCTGGCGCATCGCACGAGCGAAGCTCATCGAGCTGAGGGCCACTCAGCTAACTTTGGCTGCTGCGTAATTCTTAGATACTGTTCTATGCCGTCTAAACCGACGCCATGTGAAACTGCGCTGTCACCGGCAACCGCATGCGGCAGCGCAAGCCTTCCGGCGCATACTCAAGTGAAATCTCCGCGCCAGCCGCGTGCCCCAGCCCGCGCGCGAGCAAGGTCGAGCCGAAACCTCGCTGATCCGGCGGCCCGGCTATTCGCGGACCGCCGCTCTCGACCCAATTGAGGTCCACAGCATGTCGCGCTTGCGCCAGTTCCCAAGCGACCTGGACGCGTCCACCCAGCTCGGACAACGCGCCATGCTTGACAGCATTGGTGGCCAGTTCGTGGAACGCCATCGCGAGCGGCACCACGAGATCAGCCCGCAGTTGCACCGGCGGTCCCGCAACGAAGAACCGCGGCTCACCGGCACCCCCTCATAGGCCGTAACGGCATCCCGTACAGATGTCCGCGAGCGCGCCGCCGTGCCAGTCATTCCGGATAAGGATGTCCTGCGCCCGCGCCAGCAGGCGCAATCGCCGAGTGTAATCCTCCCGAAAGCGCTCGGCAGAAAGCCCGGCGCCGACCGTCGCCCGCCATGTGAGCTCCATGATCGCCAGCACCAGCGCGAGGCTGTTGTTGACCCGGTGGTTCAGTTCACCCACCAGCAGGGCCTGCCGCTCCTGCGCCGCGTGCTGTTCCGTGCGATCGCGCATGATTTGACGAAACCCTGTTTCTGGCCCGCCGCATTGAACAACGGCATCTCCATGCCGCTGCCCAAGAACCGGGAGCCGTCCCGGCGCACGTGCCAGCGTTCGTTGCGGGCGTGTCCGTCGCGAAACGCCGCCTCCGCTTCCTTCTGCGGATCGGCCGCCGTCCGGTCCTCTTTTGTGTAGATAACATCCACCTGGCGGCCCAGGATCTCTGCCTCGGACCAGCCCAGCAACCTGTGCGCCCCCTCGTTCCATTCCGTCACACGACGCTCCAGATCGGTGACGTAGATTGCATAGTCCGTGATGCTCGCAAGAATAAGGCTCAATCGTTGCTCGCGGTCATGCAGCGCCTCGCGGTCCTTGATCAGTTCGGCATTCTCCTGCCGGAGTGCTGCATTGGTGGCCTTGGCGTTCGCCAGCGCCGCCCGCGCGGCAGCATCCGCGGCGGCGTCGCGTGCGAGGGCACCGTTGCGCTTTGCGATCGCAGACGCTGCAACGGCTTGGCTGGTCGTTAGTCGAGCGCGCAGGGCGGCGTTCTCCGCTTCGAGGGCAGTCACACGCACCTCGGGAGCAAGCTCGGCCGCTGATTGGTTCCGGCTTAACATTTTGGTTTCCCTCATTGGGAGGTCCGCAATGAGGGCGACCGGCGCTGGATCAGCGCGGCCACTCTCATCAGAGCGGGGCTCTCATTGACCCTGTCGGCCCTTGAGGCATGCACCTTCTAGCCCGCCTGGATGTCGGTCAGCACTATACTGTGATAGCGTTCTGTCGGATATTCCTGTGATGTCTGAGCTGACAATATCGGCGACGGAAACCCGCATTCCGAACCTTTGGGCAAGGAAGCTGGACCATTTCTCTCGCCTGTCCAACGATGATCGGCATCATCTCGATAGGCTCATCACGCACCAGAAGCTGATCGATGCCGGGACGGATATCATCACTGAGGGTAACTCAGCCGATGACGTGCACGTCGTCGTCGAGGGCTATGGCTGTCGCTACAAGATCCTGCCGGAAGGCAGCAGGCAGATCATGGCCTATCTGATTCCCGGCGACATCTGCGATCTGCATGTCTTCATCCTCAACAAGATGGATCATTCGATCGGCGCACTGTCGTCTTGCAAGGTCGTCTATCTTCCCCGGGAGGCGATTCTCGACATCCTGGAAACGCGTCCTGCGCTCACTCGGGCGCTCTGGTGGGCGACGTTGCAGGATGAGGCCATTCTGCGCGAGTGGCTTGTCAACATGGGTCGGCGGAATGCCTACTCGCGGGTCGCGCATCTCCTGTGCGAGCTGTACCTGCGGCTCAAGATCGTGGGACTGGCGGGTGACGAAGCTTTCTATCTCCCGGTCACGCAAACCGAGCTTGCGGACACGCTCGGCATTACGCCTGTCTCGGTCAACAGGGCACTGCAAACACTGCGCCGCGAGGGGCTTATCTCGAGCAAGGGACGAATGCTGACGATCCTAGATCCGGGCGCCTTGATGGATGCGGCTGCATCCGATCCCAGCTACCTTCATTTGGGATAGTATTCGAGCCGACAAGGACACCGGCAAGATATAGCCGGTCGTGTGTTCATGGTTCCGAAGTCCGCCATGGCAGCAGCTTCAAGGATGGCGGACTTCGGCACCAAGAACCTGAACCTAAATCGCGATCGCATAGGCCGGCCGGCGCGGATCGGCGCCGGCGCCGATCAGGCCGGTGCGCGGGTCGGTCAGGATCGCCTCCACCGAGCCGGCCAGCCACGTCCAGTCCGGCCACTCCTGGATCTCGTGCCCGCGCGCGGCGAGTTCGTCGCGCACCGCCGTGATCGATCCGTCCCTCCACCGCCAGCCGGCCGGGGAAATACTCGAACGGCGCGAACGAGGAGGGGAACGAGTAGCGACGCGACCCGCGGCGCCTCGATCGCGTTCTGCAGGTCCATGCCGAAATGCATGACGTTCAGCAGCACCTGCAGCATCGCCTGGGTCTGCACGTCGCCGCCCGGCGTGCCGAACGGCATCACGCCGCCCGCCTCGGTCACCAGCATCGCCGGATTGGGCGTCAGCCGCGGCCGCTTGCCCGGCGCCACGCCCGGCCGGATGCGGCGGATCGGGCCGGCTCTGCGAGCCGCGGCCGGACGGCGTGATGCCCAGGCCCGGCACCACCGGCACGTTGCCGCGATGCCGTCCGACGGCGTGGCGCTGAACGCGTTGCCCCAGCGATCGACCACGCAGCAATACGAGGTATCCGCCTCCACCTTCGGCAGCTCGGCCCCGCTCGCGCTGGATCGCCGCGGCTGGGCGGTCGAGCGGCGCCGGCATCTGCGCCGAACGCCCGGTCGTCGCGCACCGCCGCGGCGCGGCGCGCGATGGTCGCCGGGTCGAGCAGATGATCGATCGGCACATCGACGAACGCCGGATCGCCGAAGTGATATTCGCGGTCGGCCATCGCCAGGTTCAGGCACTCGACGATGCGGTGCAGATAGTCGGCGGAGTTGTGCGCCAGGCCGTCGATGCCGACCTGCTCGACCAGCGCCAGCGCCTGTTGCAGCGCCGGTCCCTGGCACCACGGCCCGCAGGTGATCAGCTCGTGGCCGCGCCAGCGGCGGCGCACCACCGGCTCGATGCGCGGAGCGGTACTCGCGCCAGATCGTCCATCGACAGGTAGCCGCCCTCCTGCTGCTGGAAGCGAACGATCGCGCGCGCGATGTCGCCGCGATAGAACGCGTCGTGCGCCGCCTGCAGCCCGGCCATCCGGTCCGGCCCGGCGGCGCGGTCCTGGTCCGCCATGTACTGCAGGGTGCGCGCCAGGTCGGTCTGCACGAATTTCTCGCCGGCTTTCGGCACGCGGTCCGTTCGGCAGGAAGATCGCGGTGTTGGACGGCCCAGCGCCGGTATTCCTGCTCGTGCGCGGCGATCGAGCGTCGCCAGCAGCGGATAGACCGCGAACCCCTCGGCGGCGAAGCGGATGGCCGAGGCGGCGACATCGGCGAAGCGCATCGTGCCGTGGCGGCGCAGCGCGGTGATCCAGGCATCGGGCGCGGCCGGCACCACGGTGCGCAGCACGCCGTCGGGGATCTTGCCGCCGTGCTCGCGCATGAACAGGTCGGCCGGCAGCGTCTTCGGCCACCAGCCCAGGCCGGCGATGCTCTCCACCGTGCCGTCCGCCAGCCGGATCATGATCGGCGCCACGCCGGCGACGTTCACCAGGTCCGGCTGCAGCACCCCCAGCGCGATGCCCGCCGCGCACGCCCGCGTCGATCGCGTTGCCGCCGGCCTCCAGGATCGAGAACCCCGCCGACGGCGGCCAGATAGTGGCCCGCCGAGACGGCGTGGCGCGTGCCATAGACCGTCGGACGATGGCTCATGGCGGTCTCCCGGGGTGGACTGCGAACGAGCCTGCGGTAAAGCACGCCGCAGGTCCATCCTCCGCAGCCATTCAGCGCGCGCCAATAATCGCTTTGCCCTGCGTTGCTGCCCCGCTCTACGCGGCGCGCCTGGAGGCGCCATTGCCGCGCTTGCCGGCGCCGTTCCCTTCCAGCGTCCGGCTCAGGAACGACATCACCGCCACCTCCTCCGCCTTCAGACCGACATCCGGGTTGCGCAGCTTCGCCTCCGCCCGCCGCTTCAGCGCCCTGACGCAGCGACCCATCCAGATAGCCGTCCAGGATGGCCGGATGAATGTAGCACTTGCGGCAGATCGCCGGCGTATTGCCCAGCATCTTCGACACTGCCTCGACCGCCTGCACCACGTTCTTCTTCGCCGCCGTCTGGGTGTCGAACGCCTCCAGCTCCTGCAGCGCCAGAGCGGCGAGCTTGGTCGCCGCCCAGGTGCGGAAATCCTTGGCGGTGATCTCCTCGCCGCTGATCTCGCGCAGGTAGTCGTTGACGTCGTCGGAAGAAACCGTGCGCGGCGTCCCCTCCTCGTCCAGGTACTGGAACAGTTCCTGCCCCGGCAGTTCCTGGCAGCGGCGCACGATCGCCGCCAGCCGCTTGCTGCGCAGGTCGATGTGATACTCAGTGCCGCGCTTGCCGCGGAAGTCGAGCCGGATGCGGCTGGCGCCCTCCACCTTCACATGCCGGTTGCGCAGCGTGGTCAGACCGTAGCTCTTGTTGGTCTTGGCATACTCCTCGTTGCCGATACGCATCATCGTCGTTTCCAGCAGCCGCACGATCGCTGCCAGCACCTTCTCGCGCGGCAGCCCACGGCGCGACAGATCCTCATCGACGCGCGCGCGGATTTTTGGCAGCACCTTGCCGAACACCACGCAGCTTGCCGTATTTGCCCGCGTCGCGCACTTCGCGCCACCGCTGGTGATAGCGATACTGTTTTCTGCCGCGCGCATCCCTGCCGACCGCCTGCAGATGACCGTTCGGCCGCGGGCAGATCCAGACATCCTCATAGGCGGGCGGAATCGCCAGCTTGCGGATGCGCGCCAGCGTCTCCTCGTCCGTCACCTCGCTGCCGTCGGGATGGCGATACCCGAAGCCCTTCGCGGTGCGGATCCGACGAATGCCGGGCGTGCGGTCGCTGACGTAGCGCAAGCCGGCGGCGCTGGCGGCGGCCTTCAGTTCGGTGGGGTCGGTCCCCGCAAGCGGTGAAACAGTGTTCGACATGCAGCCGATGTGGCGGGGGCGCAGCGATGCGGAAGTGAAAAGGCCGCGTTGCACGCGAGTTTGAAGCTGCGGTCAGCCAGAGCGCGATGCGAGAGGTCGCCGAACAGATCGGAAATAGATCGGATCAACTCGCTCCTCCCATACTCGGCGCCGCGCCCAGCCGGACCGGGTTGTTGCCGGCGAAGTTGGGATTGACGATCGGATAAAACGCGTAACCGAACCCGAGCCGGTCAGGCAGTCCGGCCGGCAGCACCTTCGGCATCACGATCGCGATCGACGCAATGCCACGGTGCCGGCGTCCAACCGACTGGAACGCGGCGTGGATCGCGTCCACCACCATCTGGTCGAAATCGGGCTCCAGGATCGATACCGCCAGCGCCACGATCCCCGGTGTGCCACGATTGACCTGCGGCTGCGCGGCTCCCATCGCCTCCATAATGGCGTGCCGCAACCCGTCCGGACTGCGGCGCTCGCGTGCGCGCCATTGCAGCCGCTCAGGCGCCAGCAGCGCCACCGACAGCGGCTCGCCATCGGCGGTCGCAAGGCGCAAATCGACGTCGTTGCCCGCCGGCGAGAACGCCACCCGATTGCCGGAATCGAACAACAGCTTCGCCAGCGCGAACCCCGCCACGGTGCGCAGGAACCGGTCGGGCCCGGCCAGCGGCGCCCCCAACTCGGGCAGCAGCGGATGCCGTCCCCAGCATTGCACCAGATGATGCATCGCCGTGACGTACATTGCCGCCATCGCATCATCGTTCTGATAGAGCCAGCTCCATCCCGGTTTCCCGATCTGCTGCCGCAGGCGCAGCACCGCCCAGGCGAACGGATAGCTGCCGTGGTCATCACCCAGGGCGGCTGGCGAGGCGGCCGAATGCTCCGCCACCCGGCCACCGCTCAGCCGGTCGTACTCAGCGGCGGCGCCGTCGATCATCGCCCGGGTCAGCAGGATCGGTTCGTCCGCAACAGCCCGTGGCTGGGTCAGCCGGTAGCGCCACTGCATCGCTTCCTGGCAGACCAGCACGGCGCCGACCGGCACGCGTGTCGGGCTGATCGCCGGCACCCGAGCCGCTGCCACCGGCATCGCCGAGCGCGGCAGGATCTCGCCCTCGCCCAACCCTGGCGTCTTGGTGACGGCCCCGCAGCGGGAACAGCGGATGCGAATGTCGATGAACGCCGCCGGACGATAGTCCTGGATCAGCACCGACCCGCCGCAGTCACAGACGAGATCGCCGCTGCCGTGACCGATGAACGCCGGCGTGGCGCCGATCTGGATGACGTGCGGCTGGCCGTGGTCCGTGGTGCTGCTCAGAAGATCCCTTCCAGCCACGCCCGCTGCTTGGGCTGGACGATCGGCGTATCGCCGCTGTCCGGGTTCTGACCCAGCGCGGCGTTCTCCCGCAGGCGCTGCGCCTCTTTTTGCGGATCGACCACGATGCCGGGTTGCGGCGGCTTCCGCCAGAACAGCAGCCGGTCGGCGACGCCCTGCTTCGGCTGGTCGTGCGAGGCCTCCTGGTCCACCTCGCCGCGGATCGCCGGTGAAACCGGCGGACCGGCCGCCTGTATCAAGGCCTGCTGTCCCGGGCTGTTACTCGCGACCTCCCCGCCCAGAGCCATCTGCGGCACCAGAGCCAGCTCGGCCTTGGCACGCTCCGACTGCTCCTGCGGCCGGTTTACCCCAGGCTGCGGCGGCGGCAGATTGAAATTGGTCGGCATCGACAGCGGGGCGCGCGTGGTCACCGTGAACTCGTCGGGCGCGTCGTGAATGAACCCGAGGCTGCGGCCAAAATCGTTACCGCTGCAACTCATCAGCGGCGCAACGGCAACGGCCAAGCATCATGGCGCGGGCGAATTTTCTGACGGCAATCGGCATCGCGGATTTTCTAACCAGAGTTCAGGGCGCGCCGCAAGATTCTAGTCCGCGATCGCCCCAGGCCGCAGGTCGGAAAAGCGAATTGAGGGCTTTAGCCGGCCGGATCGGCCTGTCTTGCGCGCGGCAGCAGGCTGTCGATCACCAGGGCGGCAACGCCGCAGACGATCGCCGCGTCGGCGAGGTTGAACACATACCAGGACCAGTTGCCGATATGGGCGTGGATGAAATCCACCACCGCACCGAAGCGCAGCCGGTCGATAACGTTGCTGACCGCGCCGCCGACGATCGCCCCAAGCGCGATCGCCACCAGCCGCGACTCGGCCCGCCGCAGCCACACCACGAGTGCCGCCACCACGCACAGCGCGACAGCGGCGAGCAGCAGATAGCTCCAGCTGCCGAAGCCGGTCAGCAGCCCGAAGGTGACGCCCTGGTTCCACACCATGGTGAGGTTCAGCACCGGGAGCAGAACCATCTGCCCGACCTCGGGCAAATGGATCACGTTTAGCACCCACCACTTGCTGAGCTGGTCAACCCCCAGCACGACCAGCGCCGCGGCAAGGCCCAGCAGCATCAACAACACCCACCCTCCCCTTGTGGGAGGGGGTTAGGGGGAGGGGGCCAGATCACGCCCGGCACACCAGCCCCGACTCCACCGCGTCGACGCATCGCAGGCACAGCGTCGGATGAGCGGGCTGCGTGCCGACCTCGGGCAGCACGCGCCAGCAGCGTGCGCACTTGTGCCCAGGCGCCGGGCTGATCACTGCCGGCGGTTCCTCGGGGTCGGCCACGATCGTCACGCTGGAGACGATGGCAATCTCCGCCCACTCCCCCTCGGTCAGCAGCGGTTCGTGCTCCGGGTTCAGCGGCAGCACCACGGCAGCCTGCAGCGAGGAGCCCAGCGTATTGGCCCGCCGCGCCTCCTCGATCGGCACCGTGATCCGCCGCCGGATCGCCCGGATCGTCTCCCACCGCACCGCCAGCGCAGGATCGCGCCATGCCGCCGGCAGGTCGGGGAACTGCTGCAGATGCACGCTGTCGGCCTCGCCGAACCGGGCGCACCACGCCTCTTCCGCGGTGAAGCACAGCACCGGCGCCAGCCAGCAGGTCAGGCAGCGATGCAGATGGTCCAGCACAGTGCGCGCAGCCCGGCGCCGAGGGCTATCGGGCCGGTCGCAGTAGATCGCGTCCTTGCGGATATCGAAATAGAACGCCGACAGATCGGTGGCACAGAAGTTGTGCAGCTCGGGATACACGCCGGTCCAGTCATAGTTCTGCACCGCGGCGCGGATGCGCGCATCCAGCCCGGTCAGCCGGTGCAGCACCCACTTCTCCAGCTCCGGCATCGCGGCGTAATCGACGCTCTCGGCTTCGGTGAAGCCGGCCAGGCTGCCCAGCAGCCAACGCAGTGTATTGCGCAGCCGGCGATACAGCTCGACCTGCTGCTTCAGGATCTCCGGCCCGATGCGCAGGTCCTCCGACGTGTCCGACATCATGACCCACAGCCGCAGGATATCGACGCCGAACCTGTCGGCGACTTCCTGCGGCGCGGTGACGTTGCCCAGGGACTTCGACATCTTGCGTCCCTGCTCGTCCATTACGAAGCCGTCGGTCACCACCGCCTTGAACGGCGCAACGCCGCGCGTGCCGACCGCCTCCAGCAGCGACGACTGGAACCAGCCGCGGTGCTGGTCGGAGCCCTCCAGGTAAAGGTCCGCCGGCCACGGCAGGTTGCGCGCCTCCAGCACGAAGGCATGCGTCG
The DNA here is from genome assembly GCA_963758595.1 of uncultured Alphaproteobacteria bacterium. GTDB lineage: Bacteria > Pseudomonadota > Alphaproteobacteria > Acetobacterales > Acetobacteraceae > JAMXLO01. Next base: position 778,161 of record CAVWWB010000006.1, on the reverse strand, counting down.
AGCCGGCCTCCAGCCACACATCGACGATGTCCATCACCTGCTCGTAGTCGTCGGGATCGCGATCATTGCCGAGAAAGCGCGACGGCGGCGAAGAGTACCAGCTATCCGCACCCTGCGCCTTGAACGCCTCGACGATGCGCCGCACCACGCTTTCGTCGCGCAGCGGCTCGCCGGTGCGCTTGTCCACGAACACGGTGATCGGCACGCCCCACGCGCGCTGGCGGCTGATGCACCAGTCCGGGCGGCTGGCCACCATCGAGCCGAGCCGGTTGCGCGCTTGCTCCGGCACGAAATGCGTCGCCGCGATCGCCTCCATCGCCTTGTCGCGGATGCGCTCGGGGCCATCCATGCGAATGAACCAGTTCGGCGTGGCGCGGAAGATCAGCGGCGCCTTCGACCGCCATGAGTGCGGATAGGAATGCACCAGTTTGCCGCGCCCCAGCAGCATCCCCGCCGCATCAAGCGCCGCGGCAACCGGATCATGCGCCTTGTAGACGTGCAGGCCGGCGAACAGCGGCACCCAGGCATTGAAGGTGCCGTCGTCGCCCACTGTGTCGGCAACTTCCAGTCCATGCGCGCGCCCCAGGTCGAAGTCGTCCGCACCGGCGTTGGGCGCGATGTGCACCAGCCCGGTACCCGCCTCGGTGGTGACGAAGTCCCCCAGCAGCACCGGCACGTCGAAATCATAGCCCCGGCCATGCAGCGGATGACGGCAGACCGTGCCAACCAATTCGGCGCCCTTCATCACGTGCTCGATGTGGTGCGCGCCGATGCCCAGCTCCTTACAGACCTGCGGCGCGAGTTCCAGCGCCAGCACCAGCGTCTCGCCGACACGCGCACGCGATCCGTCGGCAACGCCGTCGACGTGCAGCACCGCGTAGTCGAAATCCGCACCCGCCGCGATCGCCCGGTTGCCGGGGATGGTCCATGGCGTCGTGGTCCAGATCACCAGGGATGCGTCACGCACCGCGTGCTGCGGCGACCGCTCCACCGGGAACCGCACCCACACCGTGTGCGAAGTGTGGTCCTGGTACTCCACCTCGGCTTCCGCCAGCGCGGTCTTCTCCACCGGCGACCAGAGCACCGGGCGCAGCCCGCGATACAGCGCGCCGTTCAGCAGGAATTTGCAGATCTCCGCCGCGATCGCCGCCTCGGAGCCGAAATCCATCGTGGCATAGCGCTCGGCCCAGTTGCCCTCCACACCGAGCCGGCGGAACTCCGCCATCTGCACCGCCATCCAGTGCTCGGCATAGGTGCGACACTCGGCGCGGAAATCGAGGACCGGAACCGCGTCCTTGTCCTTCTTCGCCTGGCGATACTGCTCCTCGATCTTCCACTCGATCGGCAGACCGTGGCAGTCCCAGCCTGGGATGTAGTCGGCATCGTAGCCGGCCATCTGCCGGGTGCGGTTGATGACGTCCTTATGGATCTTGTTCAGCGCGGTGCCGATATGGATGTTGCCGTTCGCGTAGGGCGGCCCGTCATGCAGGATGAATTTCGGCCGGCCGCGCGAGGCGGCGCGCAGCCGCGACCAGAGGTCCATCTTCTCCCACCGCCCCAGGATCTGCGGCTCGCGCTTCGGCAGGTCGCCACGCATCGGAAAACTGGTCTGCGGCAGGAAGACGGTGTCGCGGTAATCGCGTTGTGTAGGATCCGCAGGGGCGTCGTTCATGGCATGTCCGGCGGCGGTGCCGCATCAGGGGTGGGCAGGCGCGTCAAAGGTCCCGGGGCTCAGTGAGCCGCCGGGCCGGTAATTCGCGCCTGCCTATACACCTCTGCCATCCGGGACACTATGGGGAGGCGTGCAGGGGCACGCAAGCAGCCGCTCCGGTCCCGTCTCCGCCCGAGGCTTCGGCCCTACATCTTGTCCAGCCTCTGCTGCACCGGGCGCTCCAGCGCATGACGCTGGTGTAGCCGTGCGTAATCATTCGCAGGAGCAAGCGCCGCTTCAGACCACACTCAGCACGAACCACCAGGCCGGCAGCGTCAGGAACGCCAGCAAGCTGCCCACTCCCACCATGAGGGTAACAAGCTGAGGGTCGAGCCTTTACTGCATGGCCACAATCGCGGCGCCGATCTGTGGGCCCATTGCCGCCTCGAACAACGTCACTCGAATAGTTTCGCCGTGAGCGCGCATAACGCCCATATAAAGCACGGCGACGATCAGCGGTGCGAGCAGCAGCTTGAATCCGATGCCGAAGGAAAGCGTGCTGAACCGCTCTCGCAGAGCGGCGAGACGAAGTTGCAATCCAACGGACATCAGGGCGAGGGGGGCGACGGTCGCGGCCAAACGGCCCAACAGCTGCGTGACCCACGCGGGATAGCTGACCGGCATCAGCAAGCTCGCACACACCAGCGCCACCAGAGGTGGAAAGGTCACCACCCGCCAAGCGATGTCTTTGGCTGATGCCGTGCCTCGTGAGCACCAGCAGGCCACGGCGATGCCGAGTGTGCTGAGCACCAGATAAGTGCCGAGTTGGTCGATCAGGATGCCAGTGCCCAAATCGCGCTGACCATAGAACGCCTCGATCATCGGCAGCCCGACAAACGAGGTGTTTGCAAGTCCGCCAGTCAGAATGAGTGCGCCAATTGTCTCCGGGGCTAGCTTGGCGGAACGACCGACCGCCCACATGAGGCCGGCTGCCACGGCAAACACGATCCACGGCATGGCGATCGGATAGAGGAGGGACCGCTCCAGCACGACGCCATGGATTTGGAGTAGCGTCAGCGCGGGCAGTGACACGTTTATGATCACCGCGTTGATCCCGAGATGTGCGTTCTCCGGGACCTTTCCGGTCGAGCGAAGAAGGATTCCGCTCGCCAGGCAGATAAACATTAGCAAAATGTTTTCCATGACCCCTCCCCGATTGGCTTTTGTAAGAAGTCGCACAGAATTCCAGAGAGAGCTGTGAACAACATCACTGCATCCCGCCGCTGACGCCTGATGCTGCGCGCCGGACTGGACTGCCGTTGCAATAATCGGGTCTGCGTGGACGATCGCGGCTCGGGCTAACGATGGTCTCAGTGGCGGACCGTTTAGGTACTTGGGCGGCGGCGTTCCTGGTAGGGTCTTCCGCGCGACTTGCGCTGGACCCAAACGATGCAACGCAAGTATCGCCGTATCCAGCCGTGCAGCGGTGCCATCCATACAACTGACTGAAGCCGAAATCTTTGCGAGCGGGAGACATCCGGTTCGCTGCGCGTTTATGTCTCGTCAAGGGCCAGCCCGGGCCGGCGTGCGGCCGCGACATACGGCGCGAGAAAGTACCAGGCGAGGGCTGCGCACTGGGGCAGAAGGTTGAGGGCGAAGGCGATGGCATACGCGGCTGCCGGGGAATGCCCGGCGCCATCTACCGTCCAGAGCCCGACCACGAAGCCAATCCCACTCTGAATGGCGTCGCGATCTCAATCAAGGCGTCAAAGGCCAAATGGCGGACAGTCTCGAAGCAGCAGAGCTGCTCGCCAACATCTCTGGTGGCACGGACAGCCACACGACCGCGCTGCTCTGCGGCGGCGGCGCCCCGCTTACCAATTCCGCAGGGGTCCCCTGGACCGCCGCTTATGTCGAACTCCCGGACCGAGCCGACTGCTGACCTGCGATCGAATATCGCCGCCGAGGCGCGCGCCAAGATCATTTACGAGCGGCTCGTCAATCTCTCTGCGACGACCCCGACATCAAGGATGCACTCGGCTTCCTTATGACGCGGGAAATCGCGCATCAGAAATCGTTTGAAAACCGCTCTATGCCATGGACGTGAACTTCCCGCCCGGCAAGCTGGCCGGACAGCCGCAATTCACCAACACCTATTTCAACATGTCACAGGGCGCTGCCGACATGCGGGGGCCCTGGAATGAGGGCGAAGATTGGGAGTTTGTCGAGGACCGGGACAAGCAGATGGCGGTCGACGGTGGAGACGGTTCGGCCAGCGTCAAGCTCAGCCGGGAGGACATGGCGCTGACCAAGAAGGTGGCGCAGCGGACCAAGTCAGACCCCTCCAGCGATCCCAGCACTGGCGCAGAACTCGGCGAGGGCAAAGCGGGCTGACCGCAGCGATAGATAGATACAAGGCAGAGAGCAGCACATCCGATCGCGCAATGACTTGCCACAAACTGTAGAGGTGCGATTTTCCACAGGCCTTGTGGCGGCTGCGCGCTGCGGCAGACTCTCGCCGGTCAGCCGGGAGCTGGCCGGCATGAGTGCGCGACGATCCTGAACCAGTACCACCCTGACGCCGACATTCGACGACCGACACGGATCACGCCACGTGTCGCTCAGCCTGTAGCATGTCATCAAAAGCTGTTTGTAGCATCGGTACTTACGCAAGTTCCGTCTTACGCAAGCTCCGTGCAATTGTTCGGTCGCGCGGAGTCCCGGCGCTCCTGTACTTAACGTGCTGGATGAATGCTCGCAGTTTGGGCAACACCTGACGTTTCCCTGGGTGATATAAGAAAACCCCCGGCAGGGTGACGGCGAACGGTGTCAGAAGCACTTGCAGTCGCCCATCAGCAATGGGCGCTTTGGCGAGTGGGCCGGGCACCTGGGCAAGTCCCACGCCTTGGATCGCCGCGCCGAGCAGCGTGAGGTAGTCGCGTGCGATGAGCGGACCGGTGATGATTGCCTCGACCCTCTTATTGCCATTGACAAAGGGCCAGGGCGCAATCGACCCGTCCGAGCGGCGCATACGCAGGCAGGCGTGTTGACGCAGATCGTCGATGCGCTCCGGAGGCTTCCGCAGGCGGAGATAATCGGGGCTGCCGATGACCACAAACGGGAACGGCGGCGTCAGCCTGACGGCGACCATATCGGCGGCGATGAACTGACCTAGCCGGATGCCGGCGTCAAATCCCGCGGCTGCGAGCTCGACCAGCTCCTCGCTTGCGGCGATTTCCACTTCGATCTCGGGATAGGCTCGGCAGAACGACGCGATCAGCGGTTCCAGCAGGATAGGAACAACCGCGCGCGGCACCGAGAGACGCAACAATCCGGCCGGCCGCTGGCCGAGTTCACGCGCGGCCTCGCTTGCGACGACGAGCTCCTCGAAAGCGGGCTTTGCACGTGAAAGGAACCGTTCACCGGCTTCGGTCAGGCCGACGCTGCGCGTCGTGCGGATGAAGAGCGCCGCGCCAACGCGCGCCTCAAGGGTCCGCACAGCCTGGCTGATCGCTGACGGCGTCACCCCGAGTTCCACTGCCGCCCTGCGGAAATTGCGGTGCTCCGCAACGCTCAGAAACGCCTCCACACCATCGAGCGCGCCTTGTCGGACTGTGAAGTTCTGCTTCATGGCCTACCAACATTATCGCGCATGGCCGCTAGCAGGAAGTGCCCGTATGTCTCCGCCGCACTGTAGCCCGGAGGAACGTTGCGATGACCGATGTCCTTGATGGTGTACGCGACCACTATCGCGCGACCGGCCTGACCGAGCGGCTAAGGACAGCGCTCACGGTGCTCGGGCCGGAGGATCGGCATCTCACGCCGCAGCAGCTGGCCGCCCTCGACCACTTTCATACCCGCGGCCTCGCTGCAACCGCTGAGATTGCCAAGTTGGCTGGGATAACCGCCGACATATCGGTTCTGGATATCGGATCGGGAGTTGGTGGGCCGGCGCGTTTTCTGGCCGCGACCTATGGCTGCCGGGTCACGGGCCTCGATCTCAGCGAGTCATTCGTCGACACCGCGCGCTATCTGACAGAGCGCACGGGACAGAGCCGAAGAGTATCGTTCGAGACCGGCAGCGCGCTGGAACTTCCCTTCAGCGACGGTTGCTTCGACGTCGTTTTGCTGCAGCATGTGGCGATGAACATCTCCGACCGGGCGCGGCTCTACCGCGAGATCCGTCGCGTGCTGAGGTCAGGCGGAAGATTTGCGACCTTCGACGTCGTGTCGATCAGCGGCGAGCCGCAATATCCTCTTCCCTGGGCGCAAACACCGGCAACCAGCTATCTCCTGACCGCTGCTGCGACTCGCGATCTGATCGAACCGGCCGGGTTCCGCACGCTGGCATGGCAGGACGACACCGAGGCCGCCAAGGCGTGGTTCGCCCAGTTGCGCATGTCGGGGCCGCCGCCCTCGCCGAATTTGGGCGTGGTGATGGGACCGGACTTCGTCCAGCTTTCCGCCAACCTGGGACGCAATCTCGTTGAAGGCCGGCTCGGTATTCTCACTGCGGTGTTCGAGGCCGCGTCCACGAAGACCTGACGGGGATCCCAATGTCGCCGGCAACCATCTTCCAGATACATCTCATCCTGGGATACGTCCCGTGGCTGCTTTGCTTTGGCACATATGTCTGGCCGAGGCTCAAGGCAATGGACCGGATCGAAGCGCAGCGCGCCATCGCCACTTTGCATAGCTTCCGCTTCTTCGGACTCGTCTTCCTCATTCCTGGCGTCGTCGGCCCCAATCTGCCGACCGGCTTCGCTGTTTTCGCAGCCTACGGTGACTTCGCGACCGGATTGCTGGCTATGCTGGCGCTTATGACGGTGCGGATACGTTCGGTGTTTTGGCCGTTCGTTATCGCCTTCAATCTCGTAGGAACAGTCGACATCATCATCGACTATTATCATGGCAACCAACTCGGCCTTCCGGCGCTGGCAGGGGAATTGGGCGCCACCTACGCTATCCCGATCGTCTACGTGCCTGTGCTGATGATCACGCACGTCGTCGCTTTCTATTTGCTGGCAGATCGTCAGACCCGGGCTGGCACTCTCCCCGGTGATGCGGCTGCTGCCAGGCGGATGGAGGGCTGGTCCAATGCGCGCTGACGACCGCAATCCCGCTTGGATCGTGTTGGTGCTGCTCTTCATATTTGCGGTGATCAATTTCGCCGACAAGGCGGTGATCGGGATCGCCGCCGTTCCGATCATGCACGACTTGAAACTTGGCCCGCGCCAGTTCGGGTTGCTCGGTTCCAGTTTCTTCTTGCTGTTCGCGGTCTCGTCTGTCGCGACCGGCTTTCTTGTCAACCGGGTACAGACGCGCTGGGTTCTGCTGGTGATGGGCTTCATCTGGGCGCTGAACCAGTTTCCGATGATCGGCTCGGTCGGGTTCGAAACCCTGGTGGCCTGTCGTATCGCACCCGGGGCCGGCGAAGGTCCCGCAACACCAGTGGCGCTGCATTCCACCTACAAGTTGTTCCCAAACGAACTGCGTACCCTTCCGACCGCCGTCATTGTGCAAGGCGGGGCGATCGGCGTCATGGTGGCACTGCCACTGCTCAACTGGGTCATTGTGCGTTGAACTTGGCATTGGGCGTTCGGTTCACTCGGCCTTGTCGCCCTTCTTTGGCGCACATTGTGGCCCGTCTTCTGTCGAGAAGGGTCGTTGGACAACGAGAGCGGAAAGCCAAAGGATGCGGCGCAATCATCCCCGCGGCTCGGCTACGCGCAATTGCTGCTGAACCCCACAATCTTGGCATGCTGGGCGGCGGCGTTGGGGGCAACTGGGCCCTGTCGATGGCGCTGTCGTGGCAAAGCGCTTACCTGACCAAGGGCCTTGGCCTTGCGCAAAGCTCGATCGGGCTCCTGGGAGCATTGCCAGCCGGCGGCAGCGCGGTCGCGATGCTTGCGACGGGTTGGTATTCGCAACGCCTGCTGTCGCGCGGCGTATCGACCCGACTGGCGCGCGGCATCCTCGGTGGGTTGAGCGTCGTCCTTGGCGGCGCTGCGCTGGTGATGCTGCCGTACGGTTCCAGGCACTCCCTTCAAGATCGCCCTGACGACGCGCGGGGTGGCGCTGCCATCGGTGATCTACGTCATCAGCGATGCCGTCGTCGGTGACATCACCGCGACGGCGCAACGCGGCGCGCTCCTCGCAATTGGCGCGGCAGTTTCGAGCTCAGCCGGCCTGCTCGCACCCTATGTCATGGGCAGCGTTATTGGGAGCGCCACGACACCGGTCGACGGGTTCAACACCGGCTTCTTCATGTGTGGGGTTATTATGCTGGTGGGCGGCGCCATCGCCATGGCGCTCGCAAATCCTGAGCGCGAGGCAAAACGGGGCGGCCGGGGCCGCTGCAGCCGCTCACCGCCTCCACCTGAGAGGACAACAATACACTTTTGTCGAACACAGAGTTCGTGACCGCTCCCGGTAAGTCACCGGATGGGTGCGGCGAACCTCCGTTTGGCACCCATACGGCGAATTTTCAGGCTGTATCGACGGTCGCCCTTTGGGGCAAGTCCATCGCTCCGCCCGCGATCGTTGACGCGTATTAGCTCCGAGAGCAGGCAGACGGCTTTAGGCCAGCCCCGGGCTCGACCGATGTCCGATCTCGAGCAGTGGCAAACCGAGACGTGAGACGGATCCGATCCGCGGCGTCGGCTAGTCTAAACGTCCAGGAAGACGGTCTCCGCTTCGCCCTGCAGCCGCACATCCATGCGCCAGGTCCCGACCCCATCGGGCCGCGCGATCAGCGTAGCCCGCCGCGCTGGTTCCTCGATCGACATCAGCAGCGGGTCGGTCTCGTTCAGCGGCTCGCCCTGGAAGTACGCCCGCGTCACCAGCGCCCGCATCAGCCCGCGCGACAGCACGCAGATGGCGATATGCGGCGCCTGCTGCGTGTTGCCCCGTCCCGACACCGGCCCGGGCTTCACGGTGGTGAACCGGTACACCCCGGCATTATCGGTGTTGCTTCGGCCGAATCCCGGAAAACTGTCCGACGCGGGAGGATCAGCCTGCCAGATCTCCACGCATGCGTCCGCGCATGGCTTGCCGTCGCCGTCCAGCACCGCCCCGGTCAGCGTGATCTTTTCGCCCTCCGCCCCGAACCGGGTCAGGTCGGCCCAGGACGGATCCTCCATCAGGTGCCAGTACGGGCCCGATGGTCTGGCTCGCGGTCGCGATAGGCATCGGCTCAGCCCTCCATCGGCGTAGCGGCGCGTCCGCGCAGCACCACGTCGAACCGATAGCCCAACGCATAGTCCGGCTCGGTGATGTCCAGATCGAACACCGCGACCAGCCGGTTGCGCGCTTGCTCGTCCGGCACCGCATGAAAGATCGGATCGAAGGCCAGCAGCGGATCGCCCGGAAAGTACATCTGCGTGATCAGCCGCGTCGCGAACGCCGGACCGAAATACGAGAAATGGATATGGTTGGGCCGCCAGGCGTTCTTGTGGTTCGGCCACGGATACGCACCGGGGCGAATGGTCAGGAAGCGGTATCGCCCGTTCTCGTCCGTATACACCCGGCCGTTGCCATGGAAGTTCGGATCGAGCGGCGCATCGTGCTGGTCCGCCGGATGGTCGTAGCGGCCGGTCGCGTTCGCCTGCCAGATCTCAACCATGGTGTTGGGCACCGGCGTGCCGTCCTCGTCGGTGATGGTGCCCGCAACGATGATGCGCTCGCCGATCGCCGGCTTTCCGGCGGCCATCGCCAGGTCGGCCATCGGCGGGAACCGAGCGGGCGAGAAGCTCGGTCCGGTGGTCTCGGTGATCGTGTGCGGCATCGGGTGCAGCTTCTGCTTCGGATGCCGCTTTACCGTCCCAAGATACCCTGGCGCGTCATACGGAGGCTGTGTGCCGGGGGCATATGGACGGAATGGCAGCGGGTCGGACATCCGGCTAACTCCTGGTGGCATCACCTGCCCAGAGCGCTTACCAGCCGGCGCACCTTGGCCGCAACCGTCTCCGGGCTGTCACCCGGCCGGTAGATCGCCGAACCGATGCCGAAGCCCACGGGGCTCCCGCCGCACTGCGGCATCAGTTCCATGCTGCGTGCCCGCCGATCAGCGCCAGGCCGCGCGCTGCCGCCTCGCCGTCGTGCCGCTCCGGATAGCCGCCATTGGCGGAGATCGCCCGCCCGTACAGCGTGGTCAGCTCGGGCGCGCCGATTACGTGCACCACCTGGCCCGTCCTGCCCGCCAGCGCCGCCCTCACCTCGTGGCCGATCAGGATCCCTGACAGGTACGCGGCGGCGTCGGTTTCAGCAAGCCGCCCTGCCAGGACCAGGGCCCGCGCGCCGAAGATGTGGTGCAGCAGCCCGCCGGGGTCGCCCGATCGCCGCACGCCCGCGTCGAAGGGCGCACCGTCCGCCGGGCCCTCGCGCATCATGCGACCCAGGATCGTGTGTCCGCGCAGCGCACCGAACGACTCGCCGGTCATGTGCGTGGAAAAGCCGATGATCCGGCCCGCCTCGACCCGCACCCATTTCGAGTGCGTGCCCGGCAGGCAGGCCAGCCCGCTGCCTCCCATCGCCTGCAGCACGCCGAACACCTGGGTCTCCTCGCCGCGCATCACCTCTGCCACGCCTGCCTCGTCCACGGCGGACAGGCCCGGCACCAGCTTCACCTGGCCCCAGTCGAACTCGATCTCCACCAGCCCCGCCGCCACATCGGCGGCGCCCGCCGGGCAGGGCAGGTACGGCGCCTCCTTCCAGCCCTGCCGGCTGCCGATCATCCCCGACAGCAGGACGTGCTTCTCCCCCGCCGCGAGCCACGGGCCGACCTCCTCGCGAAGCGTGTCGGCGAAGCGACTGTCCGGCATGTTGAGCAGGCCCTTCAGCGCCACCCGCCGGTCCCGAATGCTGCCATCCTGCGCCAGCCGGAAGGCGCGAAAGCTTGTGGTGCCCCAGTCAACGCCGATCATCGCCGATCCCCCTTTGCGCGTGATGACCGAAGGCGGAATTGCCGGAGGTCTGAATCACGCGCTCAAACAATGAGGTTAAGCCTGATGAGGTCAATCGGACGCATCATGCTTCAACCCTCGTCCGACGCCAGCAGCGCGGCATTGCCGCCTGCCGCCGCGGTGTTGATGGATACGACTCGCTCCTCGGCAAATCGATACAGCGTGATCGGCCCGCCCGCCTTCGGCCCGGTGCCCGACAGGCCGCGGCCACCGAACGGCTGCACGCCCACCACCGCGCCCACCTGGTTGCGGTTCACATAGGTGTTGCCGATGCGCAGCCTCTCGGCGATGCGCCGCTGTGTCGTCTCGATGCGGCTGTGGATCCCAAGCGTCAGCCCGTAGCCGTTCGCATCGATGGCATCCATCAACGCGTCCAGCCGTTGGCCGCATAGCGCACCACGCACAGCACCGGGCCGAAGATCTCCGTCCGCAGCTCGCGAGCATCCTGCAGCAGGAAGGCCCGTGGGGCGAAGAAGCTGCCGTGCTCGGTGCCGGGCGGCAGTGGCAGCGCGAACAGCGGCCGAGCCGAACTGCGCCACTGCCTGTTCCAGCGCACTGCACGCCGCGTCATCGATGACCGGCCCGACATCGGTGCCCGGATCCAGCGGATCGCCGATCACCAGCGTCTCCGCCGCGCCTTGCAGCATGCGGAGCACGCGGTCGGCGATGTCGTCCTGCAGGCACAGCAGCCGCAAGGCCGAGCAGCGCTGCCCGGCGGAGCCGAACGCACTCGCCAGCACATCCGTCACCACCTGCTCGGGCAAGCGCCGAGCTGTCCACGATCATCGCATTCACCCCGCCGGTCTCGGCGATGAACGGAATGATCGGCCCTGGCCGCGCCGCGAGCGAGCGGGCGATCGCCTGCGCGGTCTCGGTGCCGCCGGTGAAGGCGATACCGGCGATCCGCGCATCGTTCACCAGTGCCTGCCCCACCGTCCCGTCCCCCGGCAGCAGTGCCAGCGCGGTATCCGGCACTCCCGCCTTGTGCAGCAGTGCGACGGCGCGCGCGGCGACCAGCGGCGTCTGCTCGGCCGGCTTGGCGGCGACGGCATTGCCGGCCGCAAGCGCCGCGGCAACCTGGCCGACGAAGATCGCCAGCGGAAAGTTCCACGGCGCGATCGCTGCGAACACACCGCGCCCGCCCAGAGCCCAAGTATTTCGCTCGCCCGTCGGCCCCGCCAATTTCGCGCGGCACGGCGAAGTCGCGGCGCGCATGCAGGGCGTACCACCGGCAATGGTCCGCTGCCTCGCGCACCTCGTTGATACCGTCGGACAGTGTCTTGCCGCCCTCGCGCGCCAGCAGGGACAGCAATTCCTCGCGCGAGGCCTCGATCAGGTCCGCGGCGCGCTCCAGCACGGCGGCGCGATGTGCCCCGCCCGCCGCATCCCATTCCCGCCAACCGCCCGCCAGTTTTCGCAGCGCCGCGTCGATGTCGGCGGGACCCGCATCGTCGATCGCGCCGACCACGACGCGACGATCGGCCGGGCTGCGGATCTCGCGGGCGCCCTTCGTGGCGCGCCGCGACTGCCGATTGATCGCCGCCAGCAGCGGCGGCGCCGTGGCGCGATCCGCCAGATCGATCCCGGCCGAGTTGATCCGATCCGGATAGAGATTCCGCGGCAAGGGGATGCGCGGATTGGGCAAGCTCGATGCCCGCAGCTTCTCCACCGGGTCGGCGATGATCTGATCCTCGGGCACCGATGGATCGACCAGCCGATGCACGAAGCTGGTGTTCGCGCCGTTCTCCAGCAGCCGCCGCACCAGGTACGCCAGCAGGTCCTCGTGCGTCCCTACGGGTGCATAGACGCGCACCGGGAACGACGCCGCATGATACAGCGCCTCGCCCATGCCATGCAGCCGCTGCATCTCGAACCCGCCCTTGCGCACTCTCCAGCACGAAGGCCAGGCTGTGCGCATTATGCGTGGCGAACGCCGGGTAGATCGTGTCGCCGCACGCCAGCATCCGCCGCGCGCAGGCGAGCCAGCTCACATCGGTTGCCGCCTTGCGGGTGAACACCGGATAATCCGGGTGCCCCTGCACCTGCGCGAGCTTGATCTCGCTGTCCCAGTAAGCGCCCTTGACCAGCCGTACCGCGATCTGGTGCCGCGTGCGTCTGCCCCAGCGCCGCCACCCAATCGATCAGCGGCAATCGCCCGCTTCTGGTACGCCTGCACGGCGAGCCCCAGCCCGTCCCAGCCGGCGAACACCGGGTCCGCCAACACGGCGGCGAAAATGTCGAGGCTGATCTCCAGCCGGTCCGCCTCCTCCGCATCGACAGTGATGCCGATGTTGGCGTCCTTTGCGGCGCGAGCCAGGCCGGTCAGCGTGCCGATCAGCGCCGGCACGCAGCGTGCCGCCTGCAATGGCTCGTAGCGCGGATGCAGTGCCGACAGCTTCACCGAGATGCCCGGTCCCTCGATCGGTCCTCTTGCGCCGGCGCTACGCCCGATCGCACCGATCGCGTCGAGATACGCCCGCCGATAGCGTTCCGCATCGGCCTGCGTCTTCGCCGCCTCGCCCAGCATGTCGAAGCTGTAGCGCAGCCGTGGGTCGGCGCGCGCCAGCGCCTCACCGATCGTGCGCCCCATGACGAACTGCCGCGCCAGCACGCGCATGCCACGGCGCAGCGCGGTGCGGATCACCGGCTCGCCCAGCGCGCCGGATCATGCCGCCGATCACGCCCGCGACATTGTCCAGCGTCAGCACGCGCCCGGTCAGCATGAACGCCCAGGCCGAGGCATTCACCGCCAGGCTGTCGCCCTGCCCGACATGCTTCTGCCAGTCGGCCGCCGAGATCCGGTCCTCGATCAGCGCGTCCGCGGTGGCCGCGTCCGGAATGCGCAGCAGCGCCTCGGCCAGGCACAGCAGTGCCACGCCCTCGGTCGTGCCCAGCCCGAACTCGGCGAGGAAATCGGATACATCGGCGCCCGGCCGGTGTGCGGCGCGTGCGGCGTCCACCAGAGCGAGGGCGCGACCGGCAACGCCAGGCAGCGAGGCAGCGAGCGGCAGCAGCGGCTTGAGCGCCTCCGGCTCAGGCGCGCGGTGGAGGCGACGAAGCTGCGTCCGGTCATCGGTCATCAAAAGCGTCGCTTCGGTTCTCGCAATGCACTCAGAACCGTGCAGCGTCGAATCCGTCGGGCAGCACGCCCGTCGGCTGGATCATCTCGTATGGCGCTCGTGGCAAGAATCGCCCGGTCCCCGGTTCGGCCTGCACCTTGCCGTCGCGCATCGCCACGCGCCCGCCCTTCACTGTCGCCACCGGCCAGCCGGTCACCTCCATTCCCTCATACGGCGTGTAGTCGATCGCGTGCTGCATCAGCGCATTGGTGATGGTGACGCGCGTGCCCGGGTCCCACAGCACCAGATCGGCATCCGCGCCCGGCGCGATGGTGCCCTTGCGCGGATACAGCCCGAACAGTTTCGCCGGATTGGTTGAGACCAGCCGCACATAGGTGTTGAGGTCGATGCGCCCCTTCGCTACCCCCTCGCTGAACACCAGCGGCAGCCGGGTGGTCAGCCCCGGCACCCCGTTCGGAATATCGGGGAACGGCGCGTTGTTGCCGTGGATGCGTTTGCCCGCCTCGCCCTCGTAGCTGGAGCCGCTGTGGTCGGACGACACGATGTCGAGCGTGCCGCGCCGCACGTCATCCCACAGCGCGGCGGCGGTTGCGGCGTCGCGCGGGCTCGGGCTGCACATGAACTTGGCGCCCTCGAAGCCCGGACGGTCCATCTCCGCGGCGCCCAGCACGAAATACTGCGGACAGGTCTCCGCCCACACCTTCACTCCGCGCGCCTGTGCTCGAGCGATCTCCTCCGCCACCTCCGGGCAGGAGACGTGGAACACCTGGATCGGCTGGTCCACCATCTCGGCGAGCGCGATGGCGCGATACGTCGCCTCGCGCTCCACCACCTTCGGTCGCGACCACGCGTGATACTTCGGCGCACTGCGGCCATCCGCCATCAGCGCCGCGGTGCGCCAGCGAATCGCCTCGTAGTTCTCGCAATGCACCGTCACCAGCGCGCCGGTGCGCCGCGCCGCCGCCAGCACCCGTATATACTCGCGGTCATCGAGGTGCGACGGCTCGTAGGTCAGGAACACCTTTCAGGCTGCGCACGCCGGAGGCCACGACTTCGGGAATCTCTTCCCGCACCACGGTATCGGATGGATCGGTGATGATCTGGTGGAAGCTGTAATCCACCATCGCCTGCGCCGCGCGTCGGTGATACTCGGCCAGCGTGTCGCGAATGCCGTGGCCCTTGAACTGCGCGGCGAAGGTCACGACGGTAGTGGTGCCGCCGGCAAGACAGCCGGTGCTGCCGGTGACGAAGCTTTCCTCGTCCGCCTTGCCGTTCGGCCGCAACTGTTCGATGTGGCAATGCGTATCGACGCCGCCAGGCATCACGAGAAGGCCGCCGGCGTCCAGCGTCTCCGCCCCTTCCAGCTTCTCGCCGACCGCGGCGATGCGGCCGTCGCGCACGCCGATATCGGCGCGATAGGTGTCAGCGGCGGTCACCACCGTGCCGCCGCGGATCACCAGGTCATAGTCGGCCATGCGCAGCCTCCGTCAAATGCGGGAACTCGGCCGATAGAATGGCGCATGTGCCGATGGGTCGAAATAGGCGGCATAGAACGCCTTCACGTGCGGTAGCAGCGCCTTCGACAGTTTGCGGCGCTCCACCTCGTCATCCGCCAGCGCGCGTTGCAGGTCTTCGTGCAGTGCGCGCAAGGCGGCGTCGCGATCCAGCTTGGTAAAGCGCCCCTCGGCATAGATGACCTCGCCGTCGCAGATCACCGTGCGCGCGCTCCTGGCGCGTTGCAGCACCGCATCCAGCACCGGCGTCTCCGCATCCAGATACGGATAGCTGACCTGCTGCCAGTCGATCAGCACCATGTCCGCCGCACAGCCCACCTCCAGCGTGCCGATCCGCTCGCCGAATGGCGTGGTCTTCGCGCCGCCCGCGGTCGCCATGCGGAACACCTGCGCCGGGGTCGGCACGTCGTCTTCCATGCCGGGCACGCGATGCGCGCGCAGCACCATCCGCATCTCCTGCAGCATATCGCGATCGTCGTTGATACCGGCTTCGTCGAGGCCGATCGCGGTGTTGATCCCCTTCGCCTCGAACACGTTCAGCGACGCCACGCCCGAGCGCAGCCGGAAATTGGACGAGCAGTTATGGCAGATGCAGGTGCCGGTCTCCGCCAGCCGGTCGATATCGCGTTCGTTGAGCCAGACGCCGTGCCCCAGCGTCATCTGCGGCCCGAGCAGGCCGAACCGATCGATATAGTCCACCGCGGTGCCGCCGCCGCGCCGGCGCGCATACTCCTTCTGGTACGCCGTCTCGACCAGGTGCATGTGCATCGGCACATTGAACTTGCGCGATGTTTCGGCGAACCGCGCCAGCGCCGCGTCCGAGCACCAGTGCAGATTGGCCGGCGACAATTGGACCTTCACCCGGCTCTGGTTCTGATGGCGTTCATACAGCGTCTCGAACAGCGCGAAGAAGTCATCCAGCGACAACTGGAACCGGTCGTACCATCGCTGTACCGGTCCACGCAGCTCCGCGGGCAGGCTGGCGACGAAGTCGGCATCGTTCTGGTACACCAGCCGGTTCTGGTCGCGCACCGAGAACGAGTAGGACACGCGCATCCCGACATCCCGATAGGCACGGATGATCTGTTCGCAGCGCGCCTCGACCTCGTTCAGCCTGCCCGGTGCCCAGCCGTGCAGATGCTGCACCGTGGTGATGCCCGAGGCGATCATCTCGAATGCCGAATAGAGAGTGTCGAGATACGGGTCCACGTTGCGCATCACCATGCGGGTGACGAACCACAGCTCCAGCGGCATGTCGGGCGAGCCAAGCTGCACCGGTGTCAGCCCGACATGATGGTGGCCGTTGATGAAGCCCGGCAGCAGGATGTCGTTGCCGTTGCCGATCACCGGCAGGTGCGGATGCTGCCGCTGCAGATCGGCGAATGTGCCGATGGCGGCGATGATGCCGTCCTCCTGCAGTACCGCGCCATCGTCGATCTGCTCCCAGCGATGGCGATCCAGCGCGCGCGTGATCATCGTCCGGCTGCGGATCAAGGATGCGGCCATGTCGGTCCCTCGCCGTGTCAGGTCTCATCCGGCATGCTGGCGTGCCATGCGCCTATCCCACAAGACGATTCAACCGGTCGGCCGTACGGTGACCATTCAGTTCGACGGCCAGCCGATCGACGCACTGGAAGGCGAGACGATCGCCGCCGCATTGTCGGCCGCGGGCATCGTCGCCTATCGCCGCACTCGCTAGCGGGGCGCCGCGCGGTCTGCATTGCGGCATGGGCGCCTGCTTCGACTGCGTGGTGACCGTCGATGGCCGGATCGGCCAGCGCGCCTGCATGACCAAGGTGATCGACGGCATGACCGTCACGGGCCAACCCGCGCTGCCGCTGGTACCGCTCGCACCGGTGCCAAACGGTGCGCCGCCCGAGGATCGTCCGTGCGACGTGCTGGTGGTCGGCGCCGGACCGGCCGGACTGTCGGCGGCCATCGCCGCGGCCGAAGCAGGTGCCGTGGTCACGGTGTTGGACGAGCGCGCGGCCACCGGCGGCCAGTACGCCAAGCCGCTGGCCGACAGCCATACGGATGCGGCGCCGGACCGCCAATCCCAACTCGGCGCCAGGTTGCGGGCCCGCGCGCTCGCGGCCGGCGCGCGCATCGAAACCGAGGCGACCGTCTGGGGCGCATTCGCAGCCGACGAGATCGCCGCGCTCGTGGCCGGCCGTGCAGTCACCTTCCGCCCGCGCAGGCTGATCCTGGCGCCTGGTGCGCACGAACGTCCGGTCGCCCTGCCCGGCTGGACACTGCCGGGCGTGATGACCACCGGCGCGTTGCAGACCCTGGTGCGGACCCAGCGCGTCTGTCCGGGTGAGCGCGTCCTGATCGCCGGCAGCGGGCCGCTGAACCTGCAGCTTGCCTGCGAACTGCTCGCCGGCGGTGTGAAACCGGTGGCAGTGGTGGAAGCGGCTCCGCGCCCCTCGCCTGCCTTGTGGCGCGAGGCCTGGACCATGGCGCGGGCAGCACCCGACCTGGTGCGTGAGGGCCTCGGCATGCTGCTGCGCCTGAAGCGAGCCGGCGTGCCGGTGTTCTGGTCATCGCAGGTGACGGCCTTGTGCGGCGAGGCGCGGGTTCAGTCGGCGCTGGTCGGCGAGCAAGACGTTCGATGTCGATGTCGTCGCGCTGAACCTGGGCTTTCAGCCTGAGACCGGTCTCGCTCGCGCCCTCGGTGCCAGACACCGGTTCGTCGATGTCGGCCTAGGCCATCTGGCGACGGTGACCGACGATGATGGCCGCACCTCAGTCGAAGGCGTGTTCGCGGTAGGCGACGGTGCCGCCCTCGGCGGCGCGCGCGTGGCGATGGCGCGCGGTGGGCTGGCGGGGCTTGCCGCAGCGCGGGAGCTGGGGCTGCACGCGCCCGATGAACCCGCAACGCGCGCGGCACTGGCCCGCGCCATGTCGTTCCAGACTGCGCTCTGGACCCTGTTCCGTCCGCCATTGCCAATGCCTCCGGCCGACGAGACCATCGTCTGCCGCTGCGAGGAGGTGACCGCCGGCCGCCTGCGGCAGGAGCTGGCCAGCGGTATTACCTCCCTGCCGGCGCTGAAGAAGGCGACGCGCGCCGGCATGGGGCGCTGCCAGGGTCGCTTTTGCGCCGCCACAATCGCCCGGCTGTGCCCTGACGCGCCGGACGACATGGCGTTCGCCGCGCCGCGCGCCCCCCTGCGCCCGGTACCCGCGGCGCCGCTGATGTTCGAGGCGCCGGAATTCGAGGCGCCACTGCTGGAGATGCCAGCACCGCCGCTGCACCTGCATCGTCTGCCGGAGCTGGCGCAGGAGGCCAGGCGCTGCGACGTGCTGGTGATCGGTGGCGGGCTCGCCGGCCTGTGCAGCGCGTATTTCCTGGCGCGCGACGGTGTGGACGTGCTGCTCGCGGAACGCGACGAGGTCGGCATGGCGGCTAGCACCGCGAATGCCGGCAGCCTGCACGTGCAACTGCTGTCCTACGACTTCGACGACGACACACCGGAGGACGGCGGCCAGGCGGCGCATACGCTGCCGCTGGCGCCACGCTCGATAGCGCTCTGGAAGGAGATCGCCGCGGAGGTGGGCGAGGACCTCGGGATTCGCAGCTGAAGGCGGCCTGATGCTGGCCGAGGATGCCGCCGGGCTGGACTGGCTGCGACGCAAGTCGGCGATGGAGCGGCGCTGGGGCATCGAGAGCCATATGCTTGGCGCCAACGAGCTGCGCGCGCTGGCACCGGCGGTATCGGAGCACATGGTCGGCGCCGACTTCGTCCCGGCGGAAGGCTACGGCGATCCGCTGCGCGGGACGATGGCGGTGCTGAAGCTGGCGCAGCGCGCCGGCGCACGCCTGCTGCGCGGCGCCGAGGTGCAGGCCATCGAGCGCAACGGCGCAGCATGGCACGTGCAGACGACCAAGGGACAGGTCGTCGCCGGTCGCGTGGTCAACGCCGCCGGCCCATGGGCGGCGCGCATCGGCCGCATGGTGGGCATGGAGCTGCCGGTCACCGGCACGGTGCAGCAGGTGATCGTGACCGAGCCGGCGACCGCCGATGACGAAGCACCTGATCGCGCTGGCCAACCGGCATCTGTCGCTGAAGCAGCAGGCGAGCGGCGGCTTTCTGGTCGGCGGCGGCTGGTTCGGTGGGTTCGATCCGGCGACGGGCCGCACCCACAACCTGCGCCGCAACATCGAGGGCAATCTGTGGGTCGGCGCTCGCGTGCTGCCCGCGCTGCGCGGCCTTTCCTTCGTGCGCTGCTGGACCGGCATCAATCCGGCGATCGACCGCGCGCCGATCCTAGGTGAGGCGCCTGGCCGGCCCGGTTTCTTCAACGCGGTCAGTGCCAACGGCTACACGCTGGGGCCGATCATCGGCCGTATCACCGCCGATGCAGTGCGTGGCGAGCCAGCCAACCCATATTATCGGCTCGAGCGGTTCGGAACAGGATAGTCACATGTCGCTACGTCGGTTCACCGAGCTGTCGCTGCTCATCGCAACGACGTTCTGGTTGCACGTGCCGATCGCTGGCGCGAGGAACGTCTTCGTCGTCATCACGCCGCCAGTGGCGCGGCCGCAACCGGTTCCGCAGCACGCTTTTCCACCTCAGCCCCCGCTGCAATGGGCGCCGTCGATTGCCATGGGTCCCATCCCGGGACCGCGATCGCCCGCTCCTCTCTGCTACGCCGGGGGGAGCGCCTGCCCGGCGCAGCCCGATCGGGTCGGCGGGTCTTGCACCTGCGGCGGCGGTTCCGGGCGGGCACTGATTCCACCGAGCACGGACGCAAGCGGCAAACCTACGCGATAACAACAGGCCCGTGCGCTGGGTGCTTCCAACCAATGGGCAGCAGACAGCTTTCGTAAGGCCATGGATCTTCTGAAAGCAAAATACTTCAATTTGGGCTATAGCTTCTTCAGCGAGCGCACATTGCTTACACCTCGCCCGCTTGCGGGAGAGGTCGGCGCAAAGCGCCGGGAGAAGGGGGTTGCGATCCCCGGACCGCCTTGGCTCTCCTCGAGCACCGCGTCCGTCCCGCGCATGACGTGCTGATTCCAGAACCGCAGCACGTGCCAGCCTTTAGTCTCGAGCCAGAGTGTCAGCTTTGCATCGGCGGCTGACGCGGCGT
This sequence comes from uncultured Alphaproteobacteria bacterium, assembly GCA_963758595.1. GTDB lineage: Bacteria > Pseudomonadota > Alphaproteobacteria > Acetobacterales > Acetobacteraceae > JAMXLO01. The sequence continues at coordinate 757,858 of CAVWWB010000006.1, read as the reverse complement.
GCTGTCCGCCACCGGCTTCGACGAACAGCCTGTGCTGGACCGCAGACGAAGTCGAAGATGAACGGGGCCAGTCGGATACTGGCGGCGGATCTTGCAGCCGGTGAGGCGCCTGGGCGGGACGAAATATCAGAGGGCCGTCCGCGCCCTCTCCCGGCGCTTTGCGCCGACCTCTCCCGCTAGCCGGGAGAGGTGTACGGGATGCCGTTTCACTCAGAATGGACCTGCTCCAATTCGTACTAGAAATGCCCTATCGCAGCGAGAAATTCGCCGATCGCCTCGATGAATCCTTTCGTATTCTGCCCGTGCACGTTGTGGCCGCAGTCCGGCACCGTCACCAGCACACCCTGCGGCAATACATCGCAGAACCGCTCCGCCGCCTCTGCCGTCAGGATGCGCGAGTCTGCTCCACGCACCAGCAACACCGGCAGATCGAAGGCGCGCGCCTCCTGCAGTGTGATGTTCTCCTGCGGCCCTGCGCCGCGCACTACACCGAGCCGACGGGGATTGGCGTCGCACTTGCTGACGAACTTGCCGTCCGCCCGTTGCAGCATGTTGTACTTCACCGTCCGCTCGATGTGCTCGCGCGGGCGATACGGATCGTAGCGCTGCACATTGCGCACGAAGTGGTCGAGATCATCGAACTCCTCGTTGTCGCGCACGAAGCCGGCGATCACCGCGCGGCCGCGATCCGACACCTCTGGCCCTACATCGACGATCACCAGCGCACGCAGCAGCGACGGATTGCGCCGGGTCAGCAGCATCGCATTGCGTCCGCCCATCGAGTGACCCATCAATAGCGGCCGCTGCAAGCCAATCGCGCCGATGAACGCCTCCGCGTCCAGCGACATCTCGTGGTTGGTGTAGGACACGTCGCGCGCCCATTCGCTGTCGCCATGGCCGCGCTGATCGAGCGCCAGCACGTGATGGCGCTGCGCCAGATGCAGGCTGACCAGGTCCCAGGAATGCGCCGACTGATGGCCGCCATGCAGCAGCACGATGGGCGGCGCGCCGGGCTCACCCCACTCCAGGAAGTGTAGCCGCAACTGCCGCAGCACGACGTTGCGCGACACATAACGGACGCTCGGGTCATGCGGAATGTCGAGATCGGCGGCGCTCGCCAGCAGCGAGCCGAACTCCTCGGTCTGTCGCATGTCGAGCGGCGCGGTGGTATCGGCGAAACGGTTCAGGTACATGACGGCTCTCGTGTTGTTGCCGCCACGTTCGGCCAAGCCTGCCCGAGTGGCAACCGGCGCTTGCCTTTGCCAATTCGGCAGCCGACCATCCCGCCAGACGACTGAGGAAGACCCGATGCAGTACGTTCCGCCGCCACATGTCACCCAGCACTGGCATCTCAGCAAACCGTCGGCGAAGGGACGCCGCGGCATGGTGGTGTCGCAGGCCAAGGGCGCCGCGGAAGCTGGCGTCGCCATCCTGGACGCGGGCGGCAACGCGATGGATGCCGCGGTGGCGACCGCGCTCGCACTCGCGACGCACGAGCCGTGGAATTCCGGTCTGGGCGGCATCGGCTTCGCCCTGGTGCATCGCGCGGGCCAGCCGCGTGCCGAGGTGGTGGATTTCGGCCCGCGCGCCCCCGCCGGCACCGACCCCAGGCGGTACAAGCTGACCGGGCGGATGACGACCGACCTGTTCGCCTGGCCGGAGGTCGAGGGCGACATCAATATCCATGGCCCCCTGTCCGTCGCGATACCCGCGTCCGTCGCTGGCTACGACTACATTCACCGCCAATGGGGCAAACTGCCGCTCGCCGAGGTGATCGCGCCGGCGATCGCGCTCGCCAGGCGTGGTCTGCCGCAGGACTGGTACACTGCGCTGAAGGTGGTGACCTCTGCCCCGGCGATCCGGCTGTACCCGCATACGGCGGCCGTGTACATGCCGAACGGCCTGCCGCCGGCGCCGCCCGTATCAGGGCAAGCCCGGCTTCTTCCGCCAGGGCAACCTGGCCGACACGCTCGAGCGCCTGGGCCGCGCCGGGCTGCGCGACTTCTATGAGGGCGAGATCGCTGCCTCGATCGCTGCCGATATCAAGGCGCTGGGTGGCGTGCTGTCGCTCGAGGATCTGCGCAATTGCCAGGTCCGCACCCGGGAGGCGGAACAGGTCGGCTGGCGCGGCCGCACCTTGCAACTCACCGGCGGCCTGACCGCCGCACCGACGCTGAAGCGCGTGCTGGAAGGCATGGCCGATGCGCCGTACGACGGCAAGGCGCCGTCACCGCAGTGGTACCGCACCTTGGCGCGCGTGATGAAGGCGGCCTATGCGGAGCGCCTTGCGGACCTGGGCGAGTCCGAGCCGCTGGCCGCGGAAAGCTGCACCACGCATCTGACCGCCTGCGATGCCGAGGGCAACACGGTCGCGATGACCACGACGCTGATGTCCTCGTTCGGCAGCCGCGTGCTGCTGCCGCAATCGGGCGTGCTGCTGAACAACGGCATGATGTGGTTCGATCCGCGGCCCGGCGTGCCGAACTCGATCGCGCCCGGCAAGCGCGCGCTGTGCAACATGCTGCCGATCATCCTGGCCGAGAACGGCCGGCCGTTCATCGCCGGTGGCGCCTCGGGCGGCCGGCGGATCATGGCGGCGGTGTTCCAGCTCATGACCTTCATCGCCGATTTCGGCATGGACGTGGAGACCGCGGCGCATCATCCGCGCATCGATGTCTCCAGCACGGACAGCGCGAGTGTGGATGCACGAATGCCCACCGCCGTGCTGGATGCCTTGGCGGCCGACGGACCGGTGCAGGTGCTCGAGCACAACGCCGTGCCGATCAACTTCGCCTGCCCGAATGTCATCGTGCAGCGGGCGGATGGTATGCGCATCGGCATCAGCGATGCGGCCTCACCGTGGTCGGGCGCGGTGGCGCAGGCCTAAGGCGTGAGGTCAGCCATGGGCGCGGGTGATCACTGCATCCACCGCGTTGATGATCGCGCTGCTCGATGCATCGTCGGCGAGCGAGGTGACGAGGCGCCCGAGTGACGATCGTTGGACTGCGACAATCTGCAGCGGATCCAGCAACACATGCTTTCCCCGATGCGAAACCCTGGGGTGAGCGTGCGATCCACCGCAGCGCCGCGCGGGCCGCCGCGAAGGGCGGCAATCAAGCGGGTATGCGACTCTCGTCGAAGCGTCGAGATTGGATAACCACCACATAAGGAATGTCAGCCCGGTTCCGGGCGGTATTGGCGTGAACGTCGGACTGCGCCATCAGAGCGGCGAGAACTCCTCGCCAAGTCCGCCGTGCCGATCATACAGGTCGTTCAACATTGCGATCGTCGCAGCGATCAGACGTTCCTTGTCATTACGCCTGCCACGCTCCGCAGTAACGAATTCAGCCAGCAAGTGCTCGACGGTTTGGGAGAGATTGCCGGTCAGCGCGCGTGCCTGGCGAACCAGGTCTTCGCTCAACGTCATGTTAACGGGCTTCTTGGGCCCATGCGCGATGTAGCTCATGATTGCCTCCACGAATGCGCATCAAATGCGCATCCATGGAGGCGATCAAGCATTACGCGTTCTCCTTGCACCAGCGCGCCACCTGTTCGTGGGTGGCGAACCAGCATTTGCCGCGCGCCTTCATGTGCTTGATCAGCCTGTCCAGCACCGGCATGCGCGAGCGATGGCCGGTGATGTGCGGATGCATGGTGAGCAGAAACAGCCCGCCTTCCTCCCACGCGCCGTCGAATTCGGCGGTAAAGATCTCCTCTACCGCGGAGGGCGGCGTATAAGGCCGCAGCGATGAGAAGCGAACGAAATTGTAGTACACCGCATCGTCGCGGATCCATTCCGGCGGCAGCTCGACGATCCCGGTGGGTTCGCCAGCATCGGTGATCTCGTACGGATCATCGTCCGCCATCAGCGAGCTGTCGTATAGCAGTCCCAGCTCGCGGACGATATCGAGCGTGTTGACCGAGAAGTCCCAGCTCGCGGTGCGCATGCCCACCGGATTGCGCCCGGAGATCCGTCCCAGCGTCTCGGCGGCGCGGAACGTCAGGTCGCGTTCCGCCTCACGCGGCAACGTGGTGTTGGCTTCGTGGATCCAGGAATGGATGCCGATCTCGTGACCCTCGTCGGCGAGCGCGCGGACCTCTTCAGCGTGCAGCAATGCCGACACCGCCGGATAGAAGAATGATGCCGGAACCGATTCACGTTCCAGCAGCTTGCGGATGCGCGGTATTGCCTGGCGGTTGCCGTACTGGCCCTGGCTGATCCGCATCGGGCTTTCGTCGCCATCGCGCAGCGGGATGGTCTCGTGGTCTGAATCGAAGCTGATCGCGACGGCACAGCGCGCGCCGTTCGGCCAAGCGCTCGGCTTCAGGCTGCGGCCGGCACGGGCGCGGCCGACGATGCTGCGCCACCTCGGCTCCGTCCATTGCCACGGCTGCTGTTCCGACTGGACCTGATCGTTCATGCGGGTCCCCTCCCTCTGTGCTGAGTCCCGATCAGAGTGTAGCGCGACGCCGTGCGATTTTGCAGCCAGGAACACATGCGCGATCTGGATAGGCGATATCCGCTCTGGCAAACTGCCCGCAGTTATCCGGCGGAGGACGTTGGTGCCGCGCAGCATCGAGAGCCGATCCTCTTGGGTGGTCGCGGTCGTCGCTCTGGCGGTGCTGACAATTTCCTATGGGGCGCCTCTTGTCACCGTCGTGGCGCTGAAGCCGATCGCCGAGGAGTTCGGGACCGCACGCTCGGCGCCTGCGCTGGCCGTCTCGCTCACTTATGTCGGCTCCGGCCTGGGCGGGATCCTGATGGGTTGGATCGCCGGACGCATCGGCATACGACGCGTCGTCATCGGCTGCGGCATCATGCTGGCGACCGGGTTGGCGCTGGCCTCGGTCGGCGGTCTGTGGTCGCTCTATATCTGCAACCTGCTGCTGGTCGGGTTACTGGGCGCGGCAGGCATGTTCTCGCCAATCATGGCCTACCTGACGAGATGGTTCGACGACCACCGCGGCACCGCTGTCGCCCTGGTCTCCTCCGGGCAGTACGTGGCTGGCGCGCTGTGGCCCCTGTTGCTGCAAGTCGCCATCGGGACACTGGGCTGGCGCCGCACCATGCTGCTGTACGCGATTTTGGTGGTGGCAACGATCGTGCCGATGGCGGCGCTGTTCTTCCGTGCGCCGCCGGAGGAGCCTTCGCCGGGTGTGGCGCGTGCCAGGGCCGGCGTCAGCGCGCCGGTGCTGGGCCTGCCGCCCAATCTGGTTTTGGGTCTGCTGGCCCTGGCCATCTTCTGCTGCTGCACGACCATGGCCATGCCGCTGTCGCACATGGTGGCGTTTTGCAGCGATATCGGCATCGGACCGGTGGATGGCGCGGCGATGTTATCGACGCAATTGGCGATCGGGTTCGTGGCGCAGCAGATTTGGGGCTGGCTCGCGGACCGTCTCGGCGGACTGCCCACCATCCTGTGCGCGTCGGCCAGCATGGCGATCGCCATGACCGGCTTTCTGATCACGCAGAACGAGGCGGGGCTGTTTTCGGTATCGGCGGTGTTCGGACTGGCGTTCGGCGGGCTGATCCCGGGCTATATCGTGACCGTCCGCGCGCTGTTCCCGGCCGAGGAAGTGAGCTGGCGAATCCCCATCGTGTTATTTCCCGGAGCGTTGGGGATGGCGGCGGGCGGGTGGCTCGCAGGGGTGATGTACGATGCGTTCGGCTTCTATGCGCCGGCGTTCGCCGCGGGCATCGGGTTCAACCTGCTGAACGTGGCGGTGATCGCACCACTGGTGCTGCGAGAAAGGGGGCTGCACGCGGCAACGATTGCCTGACCTTCATCATGTGCCGATGGCGCGTAGCCGGGATGACTTATGATCGCGGCAATGAGCGGATTCCGCCGAGGAACGCCACCTTATTTCTCCATTGCCGGACTGGTGATATCGATGTGTCGCACGGCGAAAACACTGACCGAGACTACTCTGTGGTACATGGCGGAACCGTGGGGAAGCTATGCATAATTCGGGGGCGACGCTACTCGGTGCCTGCGGTCTGACGGTAGTCAGCTTATTTCCGGTCGGCGCGGCGGCGCAGGGCGCAGTCGCTGCCGATGGCCCTGCCGCCGGCAATTGGCTGGTTCATCTGGATGCCACCGGCGTCTTCAAGAACACAAGCGCCAAGATCTCAGTGGCCGGAGCCGAAGTGCCGGGCGCTTCCATCAGCAGCCCGAACGATGTGACGGTGTCATTCGACGTGAGCTATTTCCTGACACCAAACATCGCAATCAATCTGCTCGGTGGTATCCCGCCCCGTACGACGGTCAAGGGGGCAGGCAGTATCAATTCCTTAGGTACTTTGGCCACCACAAGCTATGCGCCGGCTTTGCTTTCCGCGGACTATCACCTGAACAGTCTTGGTCGATTCCATCCCTATGCAGGGGTCGGCCTGGATTACACGATCTTCCTCAGGGTCTCGGATGGATCGCTACACAATGTGAAAATCGACAATGCGTTCGGCGTCGCCTTCAGAATTGGTGTGGACTACGATCTTAATAGCCGCTGGACCGCTCATTTCTACGCGTTGCATATCCTGACCGGTAATCGTATCGCAGCGAGCACTGATCCGGCGGGTAACGATTCCGGTTTTCGCCCAGGCGACTATCAACCCCACGATTGTAGGTGCCGGTATCGGATACCGTTTCTGACTTTTCGAGGTACAGCCGCGCAATTGAGGAAACGTGGCCTCTCCGATACCAAACGCGATAGAATGACTTTCCGTTGTGACCTCGTCGTCAAGCCGGCGAACGCCGGCCATCTACGACTTTCTTTCCTGCGGTATAAGTCGTGGATGGCCGTGACAAGCACGGCCATGACGAATGAGGGTCAACGTTTCGGTCTGTGGTATGAGACCCGGCGTATCCCTCTCCGAAATCTCCAAACATCGAATACACCGCGCACTGCTGCTCAGTGAATTTGCACCGGCAATTCGCGGATCCCGTGGATCAGGTTCGATCGCAGGTATTTCGGCTGGTCCATCACCTCGATCTCGAAGTCGCGCTTCAGAATCTCTTCCCAGAGAATGCGCAACTGCAGTTCGGCCAGACGATTGCCGACGCAACGGTGCACGCCGAAACCGAACGAGATGTGCTCGCGGGCACGCGGACGATCGACGATCAGCTCATGCGGGTCCTTGATCGCCTCTTCGTCGCGATTGCCGGAGACGAACCACATCGCCACCTTCTCGCCCTTGCGGATCGTCTTGCCACCGAGTTCGAAGTCCGCGAGCGCAGTGCGCCGCAGATGCAGCACCGGCGTGTGCCAGCGGATGATCTCGGAGATAGCACTCGGCACCAGCTCCGGGTTCTCGCGCAGCTTGCGGTAGGCGTCCGGGTATTTCGAGAAGCCCCACACGCCGCCCGACATCGAGTTCCGGGTGGTGTCGTTGCCGCCGACGATCAGCAGGCTGCAATTCGCCAGCAGTTCGCGGAAATCCATGTTCCGCGTGGCATCGGCATGCGCCATCATCGAAATCAGGTCGTAACGCGGCGCATTGCTCGCGGCACGTTCATCCCACAGCGCCTTCATCGCGCTGGCCATCTTCTGCAGCTCGGCATAGCGCTCGGCTTCCGAGTGCACCGGCGCATCCGGCGTATCCACATGGCAGACGGTCACGTCGGACCAGAACATCAGGCGGTGGCGATCCTCCAGCGGCCAGTCAAACAATGTAGCCAACATGCGCGAGGTCAGCTCGATCGACACGTGCTTGACCCAGTCGAACGTCTCATTGCGCGGCAGGTTGTCGAGCACGGTGATGGTGCGTTCGCGAACCAGGCCTTCCATGCGTGCCAGGTTGCCTGGTGCGACCACCGGACTGACCGCCTTGCGGCGCTCGCCGTGATCGGGCTCGTCCATCTGGATGAAGCTGGGGCGTTCGTAGCCCTGCACCTGGTCTTCCAGCCGGACGCCGCCCAAATCCCAGCGCGAGGAGAACACCTGGTTGTTCACCGCGATCGCCATGATGTCCTTGTAGCGGGTCACCGACCAGTACGGGCCGAAATGGCTGTCGGCGCAGTAATGCACCGGGTCCTCGCGACGCAGCCGTTCGAAGTATGGCTGGTAGATGTCGTTCTGGTAGAGTTCCGGGACGCTGACATCGATCTGATCGAGCGGCATCGAATAGGCGTCCGAGCGCGGGTCGACAGTGGCGGTAGCGTCCATGGAATCTCCTCCTATGCGTCAGGCTTCGCTGACTTCGATGCAATCCCTCCGGCATGCGTACGACGACTTGATCCGGCGCGGCGGTCGGCCCGTTGGGCTGGCCGTTCGGCGAAGTTTGGCCGCGCGCTACCTCATACTGGTAGCATGCAGGCCGGAACGGACGAAAGTGTCGTCCGTCAAATCCGGCTGAACGGGGGGATGGGGAATGCAGTATCGGCGAGTGAACGGCTATGACCTTGCCTATATCGAGGTAGGCGAAGGTCCGCCATTGGTCTGCGTGCACGGCACGCTGGGTGATTTCCGCGTGTGGTCACCGGTTCTCGGGCCGCTGTCGCGGCGTCATCGCGTGATCTCGCTCAGCCTGCGGCACTTCTTTCCGGAGCACTGGGACGGCGCCGGTGCGGACTACACGATCGCGCAGCACGTGGCCGACATCATCGCTTTCATCGAGGCATCGGGCGCCGGGCCGGTTGACCTGATGGGTCACTCGCGCGGCGGTCACCTCGCGTTCCGGGTGGCGCAGCAGCGGCCGGACCTGCTGCGCCGCCTGGTGCTGGCCGAGCCGGGTGGTGACATCGATGCGTCGCTGGCGCCGGCCGGTGCCTCGCCGCCCGCGCTCCATCGTTCGGCACCCGCTACAACGCCGCGGCCGATCGCATCCGCGCCGGCGATATCGAAGGCGGGCTGATGATCTTCAGCGACATCGTGGGTCTGCCTTGGCCGGCCATACCGGCGACGGTGCGTCAGACCTGGCGCGACAACGCGCGCACCCTGCTCGGGCAGATCAATGAACAGCGCCAGCCGTTCTCGCGCAGCGATGCCGACGGCGATCAGCGTGCCGACGTTGTTCCTGGGCGGAGCCGACACGCCGGGCCAGTTGCCGGTCGTGCTGCGCGCTTTGGCGGCGCACGTCCGTGGCGCGCGCACGGAGATCATCCCGAACGCCAGGCATTTTATGTTCGAAGATGATCCGGTGCGCTACTGCGCCGCGGTGCTGGAGTTTTTGGGGTAGACGCCCCCTCCCCCCAGCCCCCTCCCGCAAGGGGAGGGGGGTCTGATCTGTGCTGGTAGCTCAGCGCGCCGCTTCGAGGATCGACACGTAGTTCGCCACCGCGGCGCCGCCCATGTTGAACACACCGGCAATGTCGGCTTTCGGCAACTGCATGGTTCCTGCCTGGCCGGTGAGCTGCATCGCGGTGATCGCGTGCATCGACACGCCCGTCGCGCCGATCGGATGCCCCTTCGCCTTCAGCCCGCCGGACGGATTGACCGGCAGCCTGCCGTCCTTCGCGGTCCAGCCTTCCAACACAGCGCGCGCGCCCTGGCCCGGCGGCGTCAGGCCCATCGCTTCGTATTCCAGCAACTCGGCGATGGTGAAGCAGTCGTGCGATTCAACGAATGACAGGTCGTGCAGCTTGACGCCGGCGGTGTCGAGCGCGCGCCGCCATGCCTCGGCCGCACCCTCGAAGCGGGTGATGTCGCGCTGGCTGATCGGCAGGAAATCGTTCACCTGCACCGCGGCACGGAAGCGCACGGCCTTGCCCATGGTGCGTGCGGTATCCTCATCGGTCATCACCAGCGCAGCCGCGCCGTCCGAGACCAGCGAGCAGTCGGTGCGCTTCAGCGGCGGCGCGACATACGGGTTCTTTTCGCTCACCGTGCGGCAGAACTCGTAGCCCAGGTCCTTGCGCATCTGCGCATAGGGATTGTCCACGCCGTTCTTGTGGTTCTTCGCGGCGATCGCGGCCAGCGCGTCCGACTGGTCGCCATAGCGCTGGAAGTAGCGTTCGGCGATGCGCCCGAACACGCCGGCGAACCCGGCGGGGATATCGCCTTCCTCCTTCTGGTAGCAGGCGCGCAGCAGGTTCTCGCCGACCTGCGGGCCGGGTGTCGCGGTCATCTTCTCCACGCCGATCACCAGCGCGAACCGCCCGCGTCCGGCAGCCAGGAAGTCGCGCGCGCCATGTACCGGCCGCCGAGCCCGAGGCGCAGGCGTTCTCGAAGCGGGTGATCGGCCGGAACCGCAGTTCCGGGACGTGCTGCAGCACGAGCGAGGCCGGAAAGTCCTGCGCCGAGAAGCCGTTGTTGAACAGGCTGACGAAGCTTGCCTCGACCTCGGCGGGCGCGATGCCCGCGTCATCGATCGCGGCGCGCGCGACACGGCCGATCAGCGCCTCGATGTCGGGTTCCTCCAGCTTGCCGAACGGCGAGTGTGCCCAGCCGACGATGCAGGCTTCGGTCATGTGCGGTCTCCTGATCTGCTGACGGATATTTAGTCGAGGCAGACACGGTTGGCGAACCACGGACGACCTGGTGCTATGCTGCCCTGCGAATCTGACGAGGGGAAACGTGATGAGGCCCGTACTGCTGACGGTGTTGACCGGGTTCGTGCTTTGCCAGGCCGCGGCGGCGGTCGCACAACAGCCGACCCAGGCGCAGGCCAACGCCATTCGCCAATCGTGCCGCAGCGACTACCAGGCGCACTGCGCCAGCGTGCCGACCGGCGGGAGCGCCGCGCTGCAATGCCTGAGAGAGAACATGGCGAGCCTCTCGCCCGGCTGCCAGTCCGCCGTCGGCGCGACGGAGAGCGGGACGGCCGCGCCACCGCCTGCCGGCGCGGCACCTCCGGCGCAATCCGCAGCGCCGATGACCCCGCGCGAGCAGGCGATGATGATGCGGCGCGCTTGCGGCGGCGACTTCCGCCGCTACTGCTCGGGAGTGCAGCCGGGCGGCGGTCGCGCGCTGGCCTGCCTCGCCGACCATCGCGAGAGCCTGTCGCCGCCGTGCCAGGAGGCGTTGGCATCGGCGCGCGGCCGATAAGAAAACTTTCAAACGCAGATGAGGGCGCAGATGCACGCGAAGCACGCAGATGCTCCGGTGCGGCTTATAGGCCGTCGACCACGCGTTTGATCTCGAGGCGCGGCCCGCCGAAATTCAGCAACAGGCAGAGCCGGAGCCCAGTGGCCTTGAGATAATTGGTGCATTGCATCCGATGCGCGTCGTCCAAAGCCTTGACGGTCTTCAGCTCAACCAGCAACGCATCTTCGACCAACAGGTCTGCGAAGTACTCGCCGACCACGACATCTTTGTAGCGGACCGTCAAGCCGAATTGCTGTAGGACTCTCAGGCCGGCGGCACGCAGTTCGTGTGCCAAGGCATTCTCATAGACTTTTTCCAGGAACCCGGCTCCAAGCGTGTTCAGAACGCTAAATGCGCAGCCGATCACTCTCCCCGACAGATCGTTCAGCCTGATGGTATCCGCGTGCATCAGCGTGCATCTTCTTACATTTGCGTTTAAAATTTAGTTCAAGAAGATCTTGCCCGGGTTGAGAATCCCACGCGGGTCCAGCGCCTGCTTAACCGAGCGCATCACCGCCAGCGCCTCCGCGCCGTGCTCCTGCTCGAGGAACTCGCGCTTGCCGATACCGACGCCGTGCTCGCCGCTGCACGAGCCGCCGAGAGATAGCGCACGGGCGACGATCTTCCGGTCGAGGTCCCAGGCGCGCTGCAGGCCGTCGGCTTCCGGCGGGACCAGGATCACGGTGTGGAAGTTGCCGTCGCCGACATGGCCCACGATCGGCGCGGTCAGGCCGGAGGCGGCGATGTCCTCCTTGGCGCCCAGGATCGCCTCATCCAGCCGCGAGATCGGCACGATGGCATCGGTGGCGATGCCCTTGTGTCCGGGCTTCAGCGCGAGGCACGCCCATAGCGCGTCGTGCCGCGCCTTCCACAGCTTGCTGCGCTCGGCAGCGTCCGTCGCCCAGCGGAAGCCCTTGCCGTCGCAGCTCGCCGCGAGCTCCTCGGCCTGCTGCGCCTGCTCGGCGACCGAAGCAGTCGAGCCGTGGAATTCGAAGAACAGCGTCGGCAGTGATTCCAGTCCTTCCAGCTTCGAGTAGGCGATGCAGGCGCCCATCTGCACCTCATCCAGCAGCTCCATCCGCGCGACGGGGATGCCGGTCTGCAGAATCGCGATGACCGTCTCCACTGCGCCGCGCAGCGTGGGGAACTGGCAGGTGGCGGACGACATCGCCTCGGGAATGCCGTGCAGGCGCAACTGGATTTCCGTGATGACGCCGAGAGTGCCCTCGGAGCCGATGAACAGCCGGGTTAGGTCGTATCCGGTGGCGGACTTTCGCACCCGTCCGCCGGTATGGATCAGCCTTCCGTCGGCCAGCGCTACCGTCAGGCCCAGGACATTCTCGCGGATCGTGCCGTAGCGCACCGCGTTGGTACCGGAGGCGCGCGTGGCGCACATGCCGCCGATGGTGCAGAGCGAGGTACCGGGATCGACCGGGAAGAACAGCCCCTGGTCGCGCAGGTGCTCGTTGAGCTGGTCGCGCGTCACGCCGGCCTCGATGCGGCAGTCCATGTCGGGCTGGCTGACCTCGATGATGCGCGTCATGCGCGACAGGTCGAGCGTGATGCCGCCACGCACCGGGGTCACGTGGCCCTCCAGCGAGGTGCCGGCACCCCAGGCCACCACCGGCACATGCGCGTTGTTGCACAGCGCGAGCAGGCGGGAGGCCTCGTCGGAAGTTTCGATGAAGGCGACGGCGTCGGGCATGACCGGCGGCTGGGTGTCCTGGCCATGCGAGTGGTGCTCGCGCAATGTGGCGTTGGTGGTGATGCGGTCGCCCAGGAACTCGCGGGCGGCGGCGATCACGGCATCGACGGCTTCGGGCATCGCATAACCTCGGGCGGACTGCGTCGAAGGTTTGCGGCACAGCGGTCGGGGTGGCAAGCATCGGAGGGGAGCGGGCTGACCCTCTCAACCCGCCTTATGCAGACCGTCGAGCATGCGTTCGTGGGCAGCCTTGTCGCAGGAAATCGGCCGGTCCGGTAAGGTGGCTTGCCATGCCCGCCAATGTCCTGACGGTCGACCACCTGCGGACCGAGTTCCGCATTGCCGGCGCCTGGCATGCGGCGGTGGACGACGTGTCGTTCGCGCTGGCGCCCGCGGGAGACGCTGGCGCTGGTGGGCGAGTCGGGCTGCGGCAAGTCGGTCACCGCGCTGTCGGTGATGGGCCTGTTGCCGGTGCCGCAGGGCCGGATCGCCGGCGGTCGCATCGTGCTGGAAGGCCGCGACCTGGTCGGGCTGGCGGAACCTGCGTTGGAGAAGCTGCGCGGCGCGCGGATGGCGATGATCTTTCAGGAGCCGATGACCAGCCTGAACCCGGTCATGACCATCGGTGCCCAGGTGGCCGAGGCGCTGGTGGTGCACCAGGGCCTGTCGCGGCGCCAGGCGGAAGCGAAGGCGCTGACGGTGCTGGAGGAGGTGAAGATCCCCTCGCCGGCTCGAGCGCCTGCACGAGTATCCGCACCAGTTCTCCGGCGGCATGCGCCAGCGGGTGATGATCGCGATGGCGCTGGCCTGCGAACCGGCGGTGCTGCTGGCGGACGAGCCGACCACCGCGCTGGACGTGACGATCCAGGCGCAGGTGCTTGGTCTGCTGGCGGACCTGAAGGACCGCCATGGCATGGCGATGCTGTTCATCACCCACAACCTTGGCGTTGTGGCGCAGATCGCCGATCGGGTGGCGGTGATGTATGCCGGGCAGATCGTGGAGGAGGGTCCGGTGGCGGCGATCTTCGCCCACCCGGCGCATCCCTATACACGCGCGCTGTTCGGCGCGATCCCGCGGATGGATCGCGATGCGCAGGAACTCGCGGCGATCCCGGGCCGGGTGCCGCCGCTGGACGCGATGCCGACCGGCTGCCGCTTTGCGCCACGCTGTCCGCTGGCGCAGGCCGGGCTGCGAAAGGCCGCAGGTGCTGGCGCCATTCAGCGATGGCCATATGGCGCGGTGCCACGTCGCGACAGGTGCGTCCTTGAGCCAGCAGGAGGAATAGACTATGTATAGTCGCGAGTGGCACGGAGGCGGACATGCCAGCGACTTTGCAGAAGTGGGGTCATAGCGTCGGCGTACGGCTGCCCAAGCCGATGCTGGAGCAGGTCGGACTGGCCGAAGGCTCTCAGGTCGATGTGCTGGTGGAGGGCGACCATCTGGTAATTCGACGCACGCGCCGCCGCCCGACGCTCGACGAACTGCTGGACCAATGCAAGCCGGAGAACCGGCCTGAGCCGATTGACTTCGGCCCGCCCGTCGGACGAGAGATCATTTCGATGGCACGCTCCGGATACGTGCCGGAGCGGGGTGATTTTGTGCGCGTCGTGTTGGATCCGCGAGTAGGACGGGAGCAATCCGGCGAGCGACCGGGGTTGGTGCTCACCCCTCGTCGGTTCAATGAATTGACCGGCTACTGCTTTTGTCGCACCAATCACCGGAACCGCGCACATCTGGCCGTTCGAGATACCGGTCCCGCGTGGCGGACGGGTACAGGGCGTGGTGCTCGCGGATCAGACCAAGAGCATCGACTACACCACCCGCTACGTTCGGTTCATTGCCAAGGCACCGGGCGGCTTGGTAGGCGCGGTGCTTGAACGGGTCGCCGAGATACTTGAAACGTAATGCACGACCAGCGGGAGACGCTACATGCTAATCCGGGCCGCCCTTATCGCCTCCGCCATCGCCTTCGCCGCACCCGCCTTTGCAGCGCCGGCGATGGCGCAGCCGAAGACGACGCTGAATGTCGGCATTGCGGCACAGGATATCGGCCAGCTCGATCCGCACTTCGCCGTCTCCACCATCGATCGCGTGGTGGCGGCCTGGATGTTCAATGGCCTGGTGCGCTTTCCTCCCGGCAGCATCGATCCCGCGAAGCTGGAACCGGACCTGGCCGAGAGCTGGGAGGCCTCGCCCGACGGCAAGACCTGGACGTTCCATCTGCGCCATGGCGTGCAGTTCCACGGCGGGTTCGGCGAGCTGACCGCGGACGACGTGGTGTTCAGCCTGAAGAAGGCAGGCGATGCGAAGACCTCGGCATTCGCTTCCGAGCTGCGGCCGTTCGAGACGATCGAGGCAGTCGATCCCTATACCGTGCGGCTGGTGCTGAAAGAGAATGTCCCGACCGTGCTGGGGATCGTGACCAACTATGCGCAGGGCTTCATCGTTTCGAAGAAGGCGGTCGAGCAGCGTGGCGACGACTTCAAGCGCAATCCGGTCGGCACCGGCCCGTATGCCTTTGCCTCCGTCACGCCGAACCAGTCGCTCGAGCTGGTGGCGAATGAGGCGTATTTCCGCGGCGCACCGAAGATCAAGAAGATCAGCTACCGCTTCATGCCGTCCGATGCCTCGCGCGATCTGGCGTTCCAGAGCGGCGAGCTGGACCTGAACTATGGCCGCGCCGACCAGGCCTGGGTGAACCGCACCAAGGCGCTGCCGCACACCATCGTCGATGTGTTCGAGCCCGCCGAAGAGGGCGAGCTGCACCTGAACACCACGGTGAAGCCGCTGGACGACATCCGCGTGCGGCAGGCGATCGCCTACGCGATCAACCGGCCGGAGCTGGTGCGCTGGCGCGGTGCGGATGTATCGCGCGAAGCGCAGAGCGTGGTGCCGCGCGGCTATCTGGGCTTCACCGCCGATAACGGGCTGGTTGGTAACGACGTCGGGAAGGCCAAGGCACTGCTGAAAGAGGCCGGCTACTCCGGACGGTCTCACGATCAAGATGATCCAGTCGCAGTTGCCCGAGATGCTGACCGCGGCGCAGGTGTTCCAGGCGCAGCTCAAGCGGGCGGGGATCAATCTCGATCTGCAGGTGGTCGAGCATGCGACCTACCATCAGCAGATCCGGCAGGATCTCAGCCCGATCGTTTACTACTCGGCGGCGCGCTTCCCGATCGCGGACGTCTACCTGACGCAGTTCTTTGATTCGCGCAGCATCGTCAAGACGCCGACCGCGGTGACCAACTTCAGCCACTGCAACGTGGCGGACAAGGAGATCGACGGAGCGCGGGTCGAAACCGACAAGGCGAAGCAGTTGGCGCTGTGGGCCGAGGCGCAGCGGAAGATCATCGCGCAGGTCTGCGCGGTGCCGCTGTTCGAGACGCTGCTGGTGTTCGCGCGGCACGACACTCTGGACTACGGCTACAAGCTCGATGGCTCGCTCTCGCTTGGTCCGCTGATCACCGAGGCGACGCACTTCAAGTGACGCTTCGCCCCCACCTCACCCCAACCCTCTCCGCCCCCCGGGGCGGAGAGGGGGTCTCGTGTAAGATGATCTTTTACATCGTCCGCCGGCTGCTTGCGGCGGTGCCGACGCTGCTGGCGGTGCTGACGTTGGTGTTCCTGATCGTCCGCGTGGTGCCGGGCGATCCGGCGGTCGCCATCCTGGGTGACCGCGCGACACCGGAAGGCATCGCCGCGCTGGACGCGAAACTCGGCCTGGATAAGCCGATCTGGCGGCAATACGTCGACTTCATCGGCCAATCGCTGTCGGGTGACTTCGGCCGTTCGATGGTGACCGGCCGACCGATCCTGTCCGACGTCGGCGCGGTGCTGCCACACACCATCGACCTGACCGCTGGCATCGCTGATCGTCGGCAGTGTGATCGGTGTGCCGGTCGGCATCTGGGCCGCGCTGCACCGCAACCGCTTCATCGACTATGCCGCGCGGCTGTTGTCGCTGATCGGGCTGTCGTTTCCGGTGTTCGTCTCCGGCATCTTCATCCTGCTGCTGTTCGCACTGCATTGGCGGCTGTTCCCGGTGATCGGCAGCGCTCGGCTTGACGATCCGCTGGACCGTCTCGACAAGCTGGTGCTGCCGGCGGCGACGCTGGGGCTGGTGATGGCCGCCTACATCACGCGCGTGACGCGCAGTGCGATGCTGTCGGTGCTGGGCGAGGACTACATCCGCACCGCCCGCGCCAAGGGGATTCCGTGGCGGCGCGTGGTGTGGCGCCACGGCCTGCGCAACGCGGCAATGCCGGTGGTCACCGTGGTCGGCCTGTATATCGGCATCCTGATCGGCAACTCGGTGCTGACCGAGATCGTGTTCAACCGCCCAGGCCTGGGCAAGATCATCGTCGGCGCGCTGAACCAGCGCGACTACACGATGCTGCAGGGACTGATGGTGATCTACTGCTTCCTGATCGTCGTGGTGAACCTGATCACCGATGTGACCTACGGTCTCATCGATCCGCGGGTGAAGCAGTGAGCCAGAACCTGCAGCACCTTCAGACGCCCCCTCCCCTTGCGGGAGGGGGATGGGGGGAGGGGGCAGTGCCACTATCCCCGGCCACCCCTCCCCCCAGCCCCCTCCCGCAAGGGGAGGGGGGGTCTCTGCTCTGGTTGTTTGGGCTGCCTCAGACCTACCCCGCAACCACCATCGGCGCGGTGCTGTGCCTGATTGTCGTTGCCGGCGCGTTGCTGGCGCCCTGGATCGCGCCGTTCGATCCCAACGACCAGCACATCATCGACCGGCTTGCGCCGCCCGGCGGCGATTACCTGCTGGGCACCGACTCCTATGGGCGCGACGTGCTCTCGCGCATCCTGTGGGGCGCGCGCATCTCGCTGACGATTGCGGTCAGTTCGATCGTCGGTCGCCATCGCGATCGGCGGCACCATCGGCATGGTCAGCGGCTATATCGGCGGCCGGATCGATCTGATCGTGATGCAGACCATGGACGTGCTGCTGTCGTTCCCCAGCCTGATCCTGGGCCTGATCGTGGTCGCGCTGCTCGGCCCGGACCTGACGAACCTTGTCGCCGCGATCGCGCTGACCGCGATCGCCCCGTTCGCCCGCATCGCACGCGCCCCTGTGCTCAGCCTGAAGGAGCGCGCCTTCGTCGAGGCCGGCCGCGCGCTGGGCTTCTCCCACGCCCGCATCCTGTTCGTGCACATCCTGCCCAACATCATGAGCGAAGTGCTGGTGATGGGCTCGCTGTGGATGGCGACCGCGGTGCGGACCGAAGCGTCGCTGTCGTTCATCGGCCTGGGCGTGAAGCCGCCGACCGCCACCTGGGGCGGCATGATGCGCGAAGGCTTCGAGAACATCCTCGACGCGCCGTGGCTCTCCGTCTGGCCGGGGCTGGCGATCCTGCTGCTGGTGCTCGGCCTCAACATGATCGGCGACGGGCTGCGTGATGCCACCGATCCGCGGCTGCGCGGAGAGACGTGATATGCGCAACCGCAACGCAGACGCGAAGCACGCAAATCGAATTGCGTGCGTTTTCGTGATTTGCGGATTCCATTCCTTGCTGAAGCGCTTCGCTGCGATCATCCACGCCGATCCGGACCTGATGCGGCTGCTCGAACGGCTGCGCGCGATCGGCTTGCCGCAATGGCGCCTGGTCGCCGGCTGCCTGTACCAGACGGTCTGGAACGTGCTGACCGGCAAGCCGCGCGGCACCGGTATCAAGGACTACGACGTCATCTACTTCGATGCCGACGACCTCTCCTGGGAAGCCGAGGACAGCGTGATCCGGCGGGTTGCCGCGGCGACGCGGGACTGCGTCGGTCCGGTGCAGGTGCGCAATCAGGCACGGGTGCATTTATGGTTCGCTGACCGTTTCGGCTGCAACTATCCGCGGCTTCGCTGCGCCGACGAGTCGCTGCGCTATTACGCGTCGATCGTCCACGCCGTCGGCGTGCGGTTGGAAGCCGGACGATCGCCTGGACGTGGCGGCACCATTCGGCCTGGACGATATTTTCGCCATGCGCATCCGGCCGAACCATGCGCTGGACAACGCCGCATCCCATGCCGCCAAGGCTGCGAGGGCACAGGCAATCTGGCCGCGAGTCGTGGTCGAGCCGTGGTGACGCCGGTCCTGCAGGTCAGCGGCCTGGTAAAGCATTTCACTATGCGGAAGGGATTTCCGCGCCCGGTCACCACCACCGTGCGCGCAGTGGATGGCATCAGCTTCGCCGTTGACGCCGGCGAGGCCTTCGGCCTGGTCGGCGAATCGGGCTGCGGCAAGTCCACGGTCTGCGCGGGCCGCGCTTCGGCTGATCGAACCGGACGCGGCGACTTCGCTTTTGGCGATATCGACGTGCGCGCCGCGAAAGGCAGAGCCCTGAACGCGCTGCGCCGCCGCATGCAGATCGTGTTCCAGGACCCGTATTCCTCACTGAACCCGCGGCGCCGTATCGGCCTGACCTTGGCCGAGCCGCTCGCCGTGCATGGCATCGCTGCGCGGACGTGCCGCTCGCGACCGCGCCGCCGGTCTGCTGGCCGAGGTCGGGTTGCCCGAAACGGCGCTGGATCGCTATCCGCATCGAGTTCTCCGGCGGTCAGCGCCAGCGCATCGGCATTGCGCGCGCGCTTACGCTTCAGCCGGAACTGATCGTGGCCGACGAACCGGTGTCGGCATTCGACGTCTCGGTGCAGGCACAAGTGCTGGTGCTGCTGAAGCAGTTGCAGCAACGGCGCGGGCTGGCCTTCGTGTTCGTCAGCCACGACCTTGGCGTGATCCGCTGGTTCTGCTCGCGTGTGGCGGTGATGTATCTGGGGCGTATCGTCGAGCAGGGATCGGTCCGACGCGTCTTTGCCGCGCCGCGACATCCCTATACCCGAATGCTGCGCGATGCATCGCCGATCCCGGACCCGGCACAGCGAGGTGTGCTGCCGCGGGTCGTCGGCGAGATTCCGTCAGCCGCCGCGCCGCCTCCTGGCTGCCACTTCCATCCACGATGTCCGCGTGCGACGGATGTGTGCCGGACTACGTATCCCGAATGGACCGAGCCGGATGACCAGGGCTTTGCCTGCCACCATCCGCTGGAAGGGTGATAACGTCTATTCGTTCGATGCGGAAACTCGCCGCCTGCTTTCGGGTTTGCGCCAGATCGAAGAATATTGCGCTACGGATGATAAGGCCTTGCCATGACTCCCTCCATCAATCCTGATCGGCTCTGGCAAGCCATCATGGAGATGGCGCAGATCGGTCCGACGCCGGAAGGCGGCAGTTGCCGGCTGGCACTGACCGCCGAGGACAGAGCAGGCCCGTGCGCTGCTGGGCAATGGTGCAAGCCACTCGGCCTGCATTTCGAGCAGGACGCGATCGGCAACATGTTCCTGCGCCGCCAAGGGCGTGAGAACACTCGCACGCGGCCTCGCCTTCGGCAGCCATCTGGACACCGTGCCCACCGGCGGACGCTTCGATGGCGTTGCCGGCGTGCTCGCGGGGCTGGAGGTAATGCGCGCGCTGGATGAAGCCGGCATCATGACGCAGCGCGCCGCTCGAGCTGGTGAACTGGACCAACGAGGAAGGGCAGCCGCTTCCGCCCCGCGATGATGGGCAGCCGCGTCCATGCCGCCGACATGATGCTGGAGGCCGCGCTCGCCATCACCGACGACCAGGGCACCAGCGTCCGCCATGCCCTGCGGGACAGCGGCCAAGCGGGCGCGCTGGTGCCATCGCCGCGTGGCTGGGCGTGCTGGCTCGAATTGCATATCGAGCAAGGCCCAGTGATGGAGGCGACCGGCTGCCGATATCGGCATTGTCATCGGCACCATGCATGCGCGCTATTTCCAGCTCACCGTTACCGGCGAGCCTAGCCATGTCGGTCCGACGACGATGGATCGCCGGCGCGACAGCCTGGCGGCGACCGCGGAGATCATTCTGGCAGTAGAGCGCATCGCGCTGGCGGCCGAGCCAGGCGGGCGGGCTTCCGCGAGCTGGATCGAGAATTACCCCAATGCGCGCGGCAACGTCGCCAACATCACGCGCCTGCATTGCGATGTACGCCACGAGCAGGCAGAGCGTGCGGTCGCCATGGAGCAGGAGCTGCGCGCAGGCACTGGATGCGATCGGCTCTCGCCGCGGGGTCGCGATTGACGGTTGATCCGTATGCCGACTTTCGGCCCGATCACCTTTGATACGACACTGGGCGCTCTGCTGCGGGACAAGGCGGCAGCGCGTCAGCTTGGCACGCGAGACATGATTGCCGCCGCCGGCCATGATTCGGTGCTGATCGCGCCGCTCTGTCCAAGCGCCATGCTGTTCGTGCCCAGTGTCGGCGGCATTACGCATAACCCACGCGAGTACTCGACGAAGGAGCAGGTAGCGCGCGGCGCGCAGGTGCTGCTGGATGCGGTGATGGAGTTGGCAGGCTGACGCGCATGATGCGAGCGATGATGCTGGATGCGGCGCACCAACCCTTGCGCTGCACCGACATCTCTGTTCCCGGTTCCGGGTCCTGGCCAGGTGCTGATCCAGGTGCATGCCTGCGCCGTCTGCCGCACCGACCTCCACGTGGTAGACGGCGAGCTGACGCAGCCGAAGCTGCCGCTGATACCTGGCCATGAAATCATCGGCCGAGTATCAGCGCTGGGCGATAGCGTTGAGCGCTTCGCGCTCGGGGATCGAGTGGGCGTTCCATGGCTCGGCTGGACCTGCGGCGTTTGCGAGTTCTGCCGCTCGGGGCGCGAGAACCTGTGCGACAACGCCCGCTTCACCGGCTATCAGATCGATGGCGGCTACGCCGAGTTCGCCGTTGCCGACCAGCGCTTCTGCTTCGCCATCCCCGACAGCTACACCGATGCTGAGGCAGCGCCGCTGCTTTGCGCGGGACTGATCGGCTATCGCTCGCTTCGCATGGCGGGCGACGCGCGCCGGCTTGGCTTGTACGGTTTCGGCGCCGCGGCCCATATCATTGCCCAGGTGGCGCGCTGGCAGGGACGCGAGGTTTACGCCTTCACCAGCCCCGGCGACACTCGCGGCGCAAGACTTCGCACGCGAACTGGGGGCCATCTGGGCGAGCGGTTCGGATCAGCCGCCACCCGTACCGCTGGATGCCGCGATCATCTTCGCGCCGGTGGGGGCCCTGGTGCCGGCGGCACTGCGCGCTGTCGAGCGCGGCGGCAAAGTGGTCTGCGCCGGCATCCACATGAGTCCGATCCCGAGCTTCCCCTACGACATACTGTGGGGCGAACGGCTGGTCCGCTCGGTCGCCAACCTGACGCGGGCTCGATGGCGAGGAGTTCCTGCAACTGGCACCCAAAATTCCCGTGCGGACACGACCGCTGCCTTACCCGCTCGAGCAGGCGAACCAGGCGCTCGATGACCTGCGCGCCGGCCGGCTGCAAGGTGCCGCGGTGCTCACGCCGTAGAAAAGATCAGCCGGATCAACGCCCCCAGAAGACCGAAGCCGGATGCCGGTCCAGGTAGTTGGCGAGCTCCCGCAGCGAGCTCAGCGCTTGGCTCGCTTCGGTCGTCAGTTGCTGCAGGTCCCGGTGGGTTTCTGAATTGACGCCGTAGGCGGCCTGGATTGACGCGAGCGCCTGGTGCGCCTGCTGCAATGTCGATTGCAAGTCCCGCATCAGTTCAGGAAGCTTGCTGGCGAGCGGCTGCGCGCCGGAGTTCGCGGTTGCCGCAAGTTGTCGGAGCGACGTGAGCAGCGCGTCCGCATTGTTGCCCAATTGCTCCAGCGGCACATTGTTCAGCTTATTGAGTATCTGATTGACCGAATCCGTCAGGTCCTGGAGTCCGCCGGTGGTGCTCGGCCACACGATCAGATCGCCTTCTGTGCTCGCCTGCGCCGCCGGCGCATCCGTCACCATGTCGAGGCCGACCACCTCCTGTCCGGTGATCAGGTTATCCGTATCGATGCGCGCCCGCATTCCCAGTCCCACCAATTCCTGCGCAACTTTCAAGGGTGGGATGCTGGTAGGAGTCTCGGCAGGGTGCACGCGCGCCGGCTGGAGATCGAACGTGACTCGCACCCTCGGCTGAGCTGTTGCGGGATCGAGTTGCAATTGCGTGCCGGTCACCGTGCCGACCCTGATGCCATAGAGCTGCACAGCCGATCCAGGCTGAAGACCGGCGACCGACTGGTTGAAATATGCGACGCAATGAATGTTGTCGCGGAAACCGGCGTTCTCCGCGTTAGTCACGTTCTCATAGAGCTCGAATACCTTGCCGGGGCCGGCCGGGGGCGTGTCGGCGGCATTCTGGAAATTCGCGAATTCGATACCTCCGGCAAACAGTGCCTCCATGCTTTCCACCGCCACGTGCACGCCGCCCGGACCCACATTCATCGACAAGCCGGAGGTATTCCAGAAATGCGTCCCGTCCCGGACGTAGTGGTCGTAGGGCGTCCTGATGAAGACATGCATCAGGATGGGCTTGCCCATGCCCTGCTCTTTGTAGTCAAGCAGTTGGCCAACTGCGATGTCGCGATAGAACACCGGCGCTCCTGCCTCCAGCCAGCCCAGCCGCGCCGAGCTTAGCGTGAAGGTCTGCCCCGCCTCGTCCGAGCGCACCTCCGGCGGCTGATCGAGCCCGCGGAAGTTCCGCTGCGGCTTGCCCCCAGGCGGTCCCGGGTCAACGGCGATGTAGCTGCCCGAGACCAGCGTCTGTAGCCCGGATGGCTGGGTGAGCGAGAAGCGAGGACGCACCACCCAGAACCGGGCATGGTCGGTCAACAGCGGCGTGGTCTCCTTGTTCATCCTGACCGTTACCGTGACACGGCTGAAGTCGTTGCTCAGTGTCACGCTTTCGACCGTTCCGATCCCGACCGACTTGTGCTCCACCTTGGTCTCGCCGGCGGTCAGGCCCGTGCCGCTGGCGAAGTCGATGGTGATCAGCGGTCCGCGCGATGCCAGCGTGTGCCAACCCAGATAGATTGCGATCGCCGCCGCCGCGACCGGAACAAGCCAGATCAACGAGAAGCGGCTGGGCGTTCTGACCCTTGCCTCGGGCGGCTCGGGCAGGGCCTCGTTCATGTGGCGAAGCGGGGTGCGCCACCCACAGCGACACGGCTGCGGATTGCGGCATCCCACATCAGCCGCGGGTCGAAGCTGAACGCCGCCAACATGGTCAGAATGACGACGGCGCCGAATGCAACGACCCCACCTTCCGGTCGCACGCTCGCGATAAAGCCGAGCTGCACTAGCACCGTCAGGATCGACACCATGAACACGTCGATCATCGACCAGCGGCCGATCAGCTCGACGAAGCGATAGATGCGCGTCCGGCTGCGCAGTCCGCCGGTCGCGCCACAATGCACGCTCATCAGCATGACTCCCAGCGCGACGAGTTTGAAAATCGGGATGGCGATACTGGCGATGAACACCACGATCGCGATCGGCCACAACCCCATCGCCGCCAACTCGATCATGCCGGCAAAGATGGTCGTCGGTGTGCCGTGCCCCAGATGGGTGATAGTCATGACCGGAAAGGCATAGGCAAACACACAGCAGATCGCGGCCGCGGCAAGCAGCGCCCAGGTACGGCTCAGGCTGGCGGGCTTGCGTGGCCATGCCGTCGCGCCGCAACGCGAGCACTTCAGCGCGCCATCCGCGGAAGCTCTGCACAGCTTGCCGCACCGAGGACACCCGGTCAGATCACTCGGACTGCTAGCGCCTTGCGCCGACCCCACCTGGCCGGTTCGCGATTCGATGGCCTGCCATACCGCCTCGGGATCGAGCGTTGTGTCGGCCGCGAGGGTCGCCACCATCAGCCCTGCCAACGCCCATACGGCGGGGCCGATCGAAACGGTGGCGAGATCGACAAGCCGCGAATACGCCACCAGCACGCCGACCAGGAAGACCTCGATCATGGCCCAGGGACTGATCCAACCGTACCAGCGGAACAAGACGCGCAGCAAGGCCGGCGGCGTTGGCAGCCGCAGGCCTGCCAGGACCCAAGCCAGCAGCAGCAGCTTGATCGGCGGCAGAAGTATCACGAACAGCAGGACAACGGCCGACAACTCCCAATAGCCGTGTTCCTTGAGCAGCGCCGGGAACGCCAGCAACCAGGTCGCGTGGCCTTCGATCCAGATCTTGATCGCGAGGAACTGAAGCGTGATGACAATGGTGTAAAATACCAGGCCGGCTGCGGCCCATGCGAGCGGCCAGCTCAGCGGTTCCTGCCTCGTCCGGCGCAGGACGCTATCGCAGCGCACACATCGCGCTGTGTGGCGCGGACCCAGTGACGGAATAATCTGCAAACAGCCGCAGGACGGACACTCACGTGCTTGCCGCTTGGTCAGACACGGATGCAAGGAGTTGCCTTCGCCTCAAGGTGCATGAGGACGAAGATGTAGACTGATCGACAGGCGGAAAAATCCTGGGGACGGCCATTCTGGCCTGAGCCCGAATCAACACTTCCTGATCCTGTCCGCTGCAACCCTTTTGCCTACGTGACGGAGCAGACGCTGGAAATATCGGCGATGATGCTGCTATCTGAGCTGCAAAGCGCGCAGGGAGACGGCCAGGTTGGGTGCTCGATCGAAGGCCAACGTCAGACGGAAAAGGCCGCCAATCCTCGCCTCGGCCATCGCTCTGGCGTTCGCATGCGCCGTTCCGCCCGCGCACGGACAGGTGCTGGAAATCGCCACCGACCAATCGCCGGTCGGACTTGATCCGCAGGTCGCGACCGCGTTCTCCACCACCATGGTGCTCAGCACCATCTACGAGGGCCTCACCGCAGTCGATGCGGACCTGCGCGTCGTCCCGGCTCTCGCCGAGAGGTGGACGGTATCGCCGGACGGATTGAGCTACGCGTTCCGGCTCCGCGACAACGCAAGCTTCCACGACGGGCGGAAGCTCGCTGCTGCCGACGTGGTAGCCTCGGTGGCACGCCTGCGTGATCCGAAGACGGGGTCGCCGTTTGCCTCGCGCTTTGCGATGGTGAATCGAGTTGAACCCGCGGGCGACGGAGTCCGCTTCGTGCTGTCCGCGCCCTCGGCTTCTTTCCTGACCCAGCTTGCCAGCCTGGCGATTATCCCTGCCAACGCCGGCGATCTGGCGAAGCAGCCGGACGGCACCGGGCCGTTCCGTTTCAGCGAGTGGCAACCGAACACCTTCATTGCGCTGGAGCGCAACGAGGCATACTGGGAGGCAGGCCACCCCTCGCTGTCCGGTCTGCGCTTCGAGATCGTGCCGGAAGCGACGACCCGCCGCCTGGGCCTGACCGGCGGCACCTACCAGTTCCTGCCGACGATCGACGCCGCCACGGCCACGGCGCTGAAGGATGCGCGTGGCGTGCGGGTGCTGGCGACGCAGGACCTCGCCTACAGCCTGATCGGCATGAACACGTCGAAACCACCGTTCAATCAGCCGGCCGTGCGCGAAGCGATGAATTACGCGATCAACCGCGCGCAGATCGTGCAGGCGGCGTATTTCGGTCAGGCCAGCGAGGCCGGTCCATTGTCGCCGGCACTGCACGATTGGGCGCTGCCGGTCACCGACTTTCCATGCTATCGTCCAGATGCGGCGAAGGCGAAGGCGCTGCTGGAGAGCGCAGGCCTGACCTTGCCGGTGAAGGCGACAGTCAACGTGTTGGGCAGCCTGCCGCTGGTGGTCGACGTAGCGCAGATTGTCCAGGCGCAGGCTGGCAAGGCCGGATTCGATCTTAGCCTCAACGTGCAGGAGGCCGGCCGCTTCATCCAGGACTGGCGCGGCGGCAACTTCACCGCGTTCGCTTCATTGAACAGCGGCGGACCTGATCCCGACGACTATTTCGGGCGCACGTTCCAGACCGGCGGCGCGACCAACGTGTTCAAGTACAGCGATCCCGAGCTGGATCAACTCCTGATCGAGGCACGCGCCGCACAACCGGATCGCCGCAAGGCGCTGTATGATCAGGCGCAACGCATGCTGGCGTGCGACGGGCCGGTGGCGCACTTGGCGTACGGCACGCTGTTCGCCGCACAGAGCGCCAAGCTGCAAGGGTTTCGGCTCAACCCGACGCGTTCGCTGCTCGGATTGCGCAATGTCACCTTGAGCAAGTGATGGGTGGTACGCTGCTGCGCCGTGGCGGCGATCTCCTGTTCGTGTCGTTCGGCGTGTCTCTGTTGAGCTTTCTGATGATCCGCCTGATCCCGGGTGACGCCGTGCAGCTCATGATCGGCGCCAACGCCGAGGTGACTCAGGCGCAGATCGACGCGCTGCGTCACCAGCTCGGGCTGGACCAGCCTTTCTGGCGGCAATACGTGGTCTGGATCGGGCGGGTGCTGCACGGCGATCTTGGTAGCAGCCTCTCGACCGGGCGGCCGGTGTTGGCGGAAATCTCCGCCGCCGCGGGCGTGACGGCCGAACTGACGATCCTCGGCCTTATCGTGGCGGTGCTGCTGGCAATCCCGCTGGGCGTTGCGATGGCCGCGCTGCCCTCACCACGCACCGGCCTGATGCTGCGACTGTTGTCCATCGTCGGCATCACCGTGCCGTCGTTCTGGCTGGCCACCATGCTGCTTTACGGCGCGTCGGCCTTGGCGCCCGGCTGGGCGGTGGTGGGCTGGCGCGATCTGGCGACCGACCCCGGCGGCAACCTGCGCGGCATCGCGCTGCCGGTGGCGTCGATCGCGCTGCCCGTCGTGGCGTCGCTGGCGCGCATCCTGCGCGCGGCGATGACCGAGGCGCTGAAACACGACTACGTGCGCACCGCGCGAGCCAAGGGCCTCAGCGAGCGCGTGGTGTTGCTCCGCCATGCGCTGCGCAATGCGCTGATCCCATTCGTCACCCAGGCCGGCATCATGGCCGGGTACCTGTTCGCCGGTTCCGTGGTGGTGGAGCAGGTGTTCGCGTTGCCGGGGCTGGGGCGGCTGATGGTCGGCGGCGTCGCCGATCGCGACTATGCGCTGGTGCAGTCGGCGATCCTGCTGGCAACGCTGGTGTTCGTGTTGGTCAACACCGGTGTAGACCTGCTGTATGCCGTGATCGACCCCCGGGTGAGGACATGACCTTCGTCTCGCGGCTCGGTGCGACGCTGGTGGTGGGGTTGGCCTTGGCGGCACTGCTGGCACCGTGGATAGCCCCCAGCGGACCCAATGAGCAGGATATCCTGGCGCGGCTCCACGGTCCGGCGGCAGGGCATCTGCTGGGGACCGACAATTTCGGCCGCGACGTGCTGTCGCGGATCATGTTCGGCCTGCGCACGCTGTTCACCGTCTCCGCAATCTCCGTCTTGGGAGCCTTGCTGATCGGCGGCTCGGTTGGGCTGCTCGCGGCCTGGCAGGGCGGGATCGTGGACCGCGCGCTGATGCGGCTGGCAGACGTGCTGTTCGCCTTTCCCATCATCCTGCTGGCGATCGGCATCATTGCGATGCTCGGTCCCGGTGCGTTCAGCGCCGCGGCGGCGATCGGCGTTGCCTACGTTCCGATCTTCGCCCGCACCTTGCGCGGTCCGGCCCTGCAGCTCCGCCGCGCCGAATATATCGATGCGGCGCGCGCGATCGGCGCGGGCACACCGCGCATCCTGTTACGCCATCTGTTGCCCAACCTGTCGTCCATCATCCTCGTGCAGGCCAGCCTGTCGCTTTCGACCGCAATCCTGGTGGAAGCGTCGCTGTCGTTCCTGGGTCTGGGCACGCAGCCGCCCACTCCGTCACTGGGCCGCATGCTGGCAGAGAGTCGCACTTTCCTGGCGCTTTCGCCCTTGGCCGGCGGTGTTTTCGGGTGCGGCGATCCTGCTCGCCTCGCTGGGCTTTAACCTGTTGGGCGACGGTTTGGCGGAACAGCTCGACCCGCGATTGAGAGGCGCGTGATGGCGCTGCCGGCGACCGAGGCAAGCAACCCGCGCTTCGAGATGCTCGATGCATGGGATGTGCCGACCATGCTGGGGTCGCTGTGGGAGGGCCAATTGGCGGCGGTTGCGGCTCTCGGACCAGCGTTGCCGGCGCTGGGCGTGGCCATCGAGGCGGCCGACGCGCGATTGGCTTCGGGGGGACGGCTGGCTTATGCCGGCGCGGGCACCTCGGGGCGGATCGCGGTGCAGGACGCAGTCGAACTGGTGCCGACGTTCGATTGGCCGGAGGATCGCCTGGTGCTGCTGATCGCGGGTGGCGAGGCAGCGCTGCTGCGCTCGATCGAGAATGCCGAGGATCGGGCCGACCTGGCCGTGGCGGCCGTCGAGCAGCACGCGATCGGCGCGAGCGATGTGCTGGTGGGGGTCGCCGCCAGCGGGACCACGCGGTTCACGATAGCGGCGGTGCAGGCGGCGCGCAGCCGCGGCGCTATGACCGTCGCGATCGCCAACAGCGCCGGCGCGCCGCTGCTGGATGCCGCCGAACTGCCCGTGCTGATAGAAACCGGAGCCGAGGCGATCGCCGGCTCCACCCGGATGAAGGCCGGCACTGCGCAGAAAGTGGCGCTGAACCTGTTCTCCACCGCTCTCATGGTGCGACTGGGGCGCGTCTATCGCGGCCGGATGGTCGATATGCAGGCACGCAATGCGAAGCTGCGCGCCCGTGCCGTGCGGATGATGCACGAGCTGACGAACTGTTCCGAGGAGCAGGCGCAATCGGCGCTGGCCGGCGCCGACGGCAAGGTGAAGCTGGCCATACTATTGGTGCGCGGCATGTCTCGTGCCGAGGCTGAACGTCTTCTGGAACGTCACGGCGGCAATCTGCGCCTGGCGTTACGGGAACATGGCTGACGCGATCCGCTTACGCGTTGACGCTCCATCCGCCCCCGCCGGGAGCGTGATGACCGAAGGCGGAAGCGCCGGAGGTCTGAATCACGCGATCAAGCAACGGGCTAGAGCAGGGCGAGCGCTTCCTTCTGCGCTCATCCTGCTCTAGCGTCCGGCAGTCATTCTCAGCAGGGACCACGAAATGGCCAACAAACTCAAGGCGCGACTGGCGGCGGGTAAGGCCTGTGTCAACGGCTGGCTGGCGATCCCGTCCGGCTTCTCGGCCGAAGTAATGGCGCAGTGCGGCTGGGACAGCGTGACCGTGGACATGCAACACGGCGTGCAGGACTACTCGACGATGGTGCAGTGCTTCCAGGCAATGACGGCGCACCCGGTAACGCCGCTGGTACGCGTCCCCTGGAACGAGCCCGGCATCATCGGCAAGGCGCTGGACGGCGGCGCCTGGGGCATCGTCTGCCCGATGGTGAACAACAAGACCGAAGCGCAGGCGCTGGCATCGGCGTGCCTGTATCCGCCGGCCGGCAAGCGCAGCAATGGCCCGATCCGGGCCGCGATGTACGGCGAGGCCAGCAACTATCAGAAGATCGCTAACGATGAGGTGCTGGTGATCCCGATGATCGAAACGCAGGAAGGCATCGACAACATCGATGAGATCCTGTCGGTGCCCGGCATCAGCGGCATCTATATCGGGCCGTCGGACATGGGGCTGTCGCTCGGGCTCATTCCCACGCTGGACCGCGAGGAGCCGCAGATCCTTGGCATTTACGAGAAGCTGCTGGCGAGCTGCAGGAAACACCACAAGTTCGCTGGCCTGCACAACGGCACCGCCGCTTACGCAGCGCGCATGATCGGTATGGGCTTCCGCTTCGTCACCATCGCCAACGACAGCGGCCTGATGGCCCGCGCCGCACGCGAAGCGGTGTCGGCGACCCGCAAGGCGGCGGGCGACGTCGCGTCCTGAGGGAAGGAAAGGCCAGGGGCTCTGCCCCTGGACCCCGCCAAGGGCGCAGCCCTTGGGACCCATTACTTGGTTTGCCTAGGAGAAGGGCCTACTCGGATGTCGATAGGTCACGGTAGGCCCTTCCCCTAGGCAAACCAAACGATCGGATTGCAAAGGCTACGCCTTTGCTGGGGGTTTCAGGGGGCAAAGCCCCCTGACCCTTT
This sequence comes from uncultured Alphaproteobacteria bacterium, assembly GCA_963758595.1. Classification (GTDB taxonomy): domain Bacteria; phylum Pseudomonadota; class Alphaproteobacteria; order Acetobacterales; family Acetobacteraceae; genus JAMXLO01. The sequence goes on along the minus strand of CAVWWB010000006.1, from coordinate 727,317 downwards.
CTTGCCTCAAGGAGACTGATATGGCCCCGCCGCCTGTGATCCGGCTGCATCCCGACGACAGCGTGGTGATTGCCCGCGCTACGCTGCTGCCAGGCACGCCCGTGGCGGATGGCGTTGCCGCGGTGGAGCGGATACCCGCCGGTCACAAGGTCGCGGTGCGGCCAATCGCGGCGGGCGAGCCGGTGCGGCGCTATGGGCAGATCATCGGTTTTGCTTCCTGCGCAATTTCGCCGGGTCAGCACGTGCATGTGCAGAACTGCGGAATGGGCGACTTCGCCAAGGACTACGCCTATGGCATTGACGCCCGGCCGACCGACTACGCCAACACGCCGTTGACCTTCGAGGGCATCCGTCGTCCCGATGGCCGCGTGGCGACGCGCAATTACATCGGCATCCTGACCAGCGTGAACTGTTCGGCGCATGTCGCGGGCCTGATCGCCGATGTGTTCCGTCGCAACCCGTTCACCGGCGACGATCCGCTCGCGGATTACCCCAACGTGGATGGGGTGGTGGCGCTGACCCACAAGACGGGTTGCGGCATGACGGAAAGCGAGCCGTTGCGCGTGCTCCGGCGCACGCTCGCCGGCTACGCTCGCCACGCGAACTTCTCGCATGTCGTCGTGCTTGGGCTGGGGTGCGAGGTGAACCAGATCCGCGGGTCTGATGGAAGAGCAGTGCCTGACTGACCGCATTCGCAACATGGATATCCAGTCAATGGGCGGCACGCGCAAGACAGTCGAGGCCGGCGTTGCCTTCGTGAAGGAGGTGCTGGCGGAAGCCAACCAGGTGCAGCGTGAAGCGGTGCCGGCCAGCGAACTGACAGTGGCGCTGCAATGCGGTGGCTCCGATGGCTACTCCGGGGTGTCAGCCAATCCCGCGCTGGGCGCGGCGAGCGATCTCGTGGTGCGTCACGGCGGCTCGGTGATCCTGTCGGAGACGCCGGAGACCTATGGCGCCGAACACCTGCTGACCCGACGCGCCGTGTCGCGCGAGGTGGGCGAGAAGCTGGTGGCGCTGATGCGCTGGTGGGAGGACTACACGCGGCGCGAGGGCGCGGAGATGAACGCCAATCCCTCGCCGGGCAACAAGGCCGGCGGGCTGACCACGATCCTGGAAAAATCACTCGGCGCGATGGCGAAGGCAGGCAGCACCAACCTGGTGGACGTGGTCGGCTACGCTGAGCCCGTCACAGCCAAGGGCTTCGTATTCATGGATACGCCCGGCTACGACCCGGTATCGGCGACAGGACAGGTGGCCGGTGGCGCCAACCTTGTGTGCTTTACTACCGGCCGGGGCAGCGTGTTCGGCTGCAAGCCGGCGCCGTCCATCAAGCTGGCGACCAACACGCCGATGTATCAGCGGATGGAAGACGATATGGACGTGAACTGCGGCACGATCCTCGACGGCGACGAGACCGTGCAGCAGTGCGGCCAGCGTGTCTTCGACCTGATGCTGCGCGTCGCGTCGGGCGAGCGGACGAAGAGCGAGCAGTTCGACTTCGGCGCAGCGGAATTCGCCCCCTGGGTACTCGGCGCGACGATGTGACGGTGGTCGCTACACAGCAGCAACGACCTCGTCCGCCTCGTGCAGCCAGCGCGATACCAGACCCGCGATCAAGGCACCCGCGAGCGGCGCCAACCAGAACAGCCAGAGCTGTGCGATATAGGCACCGCCGGCAAACAGCGCCGGGCCGGTGCTGCGCGCCGGATTGACCGACGTGTTGGTCACCGGGATCGATACCAGGTGAATCAGCGTCAGCGCCAGCCCGATTGGAATACCGGCAAACCCCACCGCCGCGCCCTTCGATGTGCAGCCGATGATGATCAGCAGGAAGAAGAACGTCATCAGCACTTCCATCACGAGGCAGGATCCGAGACCGTACTTGCCGGGACTCAGATCGCCGTAGCCGTTTGAGGCGAAACCGTCCGGCACCCATCCCGGCTTGCCCGAGGCGATCCAGTACAACACCGCCGCGGCCACAATGGCGCCGATCACCTGCGCCACGATGTAGGGAATGACATCGCCCGTGGCGCAGCGCCTTCCGGCCCACAGGCCGATCGTCACGGCAGGATTGAAGTGTCCGCCCGAGATATGCCCCACCGCATAAGCCATGGTCAGCACGGTCAATCCGAACGCCAGGGCGACACCGAGAAAGCCGATACCCAGACGACGGATAGGCGGCGGCGAGCACCGCGCTGCCGCAACCGCCGAAGGTCAGCCAGAAGGTGCCGAAGAATTCGGCGCCGACGCGTCGAGACTTGTCCATTCCGCTTCCCCCATACTGTCATCGGCCAGCGACCCAGCAGTGGGGACGCTGGCAGCTATGTTCGTGCTAACAACTTGTGGTCAAAGTCAATATCCCGGCGTGCATGGCCGCGCGCACCGTGAACGCACGTCTCATGCAGCGGCAAGGGCGGGATGGAAACGACACGCCGATCCGCCGACATCCAGGCATAGTCTGGCAGCCAGATGCTCTTCGACTCAAACCGCGATGTTTCCCGCAGTCGTCGCGCTTCGGGCCTCTTCAGGCTGACCGCGGTTCCGCGACGCGGACAAGCTGCGCCCCCTGCGTCAGGATCGACGCGGCCTGCGCGATGGTCCGCTCGATGATCTCGGACGCTGCGGGGATATCCTTGACCAGGTCGACGCCCTCGCCAGCCCAGACGACCCGCGTGGCGAAATCATCCGGAGCCGTCGCCAGATAGGCCGCCTCCTGCCGTTGCTGATCGGCGGCCAGCGCCTCCTCCTGTCCGTTCCAGCGCGCCGAGAACGCGTTGCGCAGAGCACGGCCGGGATATATTGCCGGCCATGGCGCGCCGCGCACGACATCGAACACGCGCGTCTGCTCGGTCTGGTCACCACCAGCCGCCAGGGTCGCGGCTTTCATCGCCTGATCCCACAAGCACTCACGCGACGCGGTGAAGCGGGTCCCCATCGAGACGCCGGCTGCGCCCAGGGCGAGCGCGGCGGCGAGGCCGCGCCCGTCGGCGATACCGCCGGCGGCGACAACAGGGATCGGTGCGACGGCGTCGACCACCGCCGGCACAAGCCCCATCGTGCCCCGCGTCGTCCCCGAATGGCCGCCGGCATCGCGGCCCTGGGCGATGATCACATCGGCACCTGCTGCGGCCGCTTCCTTGGCCTGCGCCAGGGTCTGCACCTGGCAGATGATCTTACAGCCGGCGTCGCGGATGCGACCGGTAAACGGTGTGGGGTCACCGAACGAGAGCATCACCGCTGCCGGCCTCGCGTCCAGCGCCACATCCAGCGCTGATGGGTTCTTCTCGAGCGCCCAAAGGATGAAGCCGATGCCGACGCGCGTGTTGCCGGCCTCGGTCAGTTCCCTTCGGATAGCGTCGGCGTCGGCATATCCGGACCCGACCAGGCCGAGACCGCCGGCATTGGTGACGGCGGCGGCCAGACGGCCCCCGGCGGCCGAGCCCATCGGCGCCAGCAGGATCGGATGCTGGATGCCCAGCAGACGTGTCAGTGCAGTTTCGATGATGGCCACGCGGGATCCTTTCGGTCATTTGCCCGGACGAAGTGCCGCGAGCGCGCGGCGCGGAATCAACGCGGTGGCCATTCGTGCAAGCGGTCACCGCGGAAGGTCGCCACCTTTCGCAATATCCGTCCATCCTGACAAACAGACCTATCCGGCAGCCGGACGATCCGATCGAATGACCCGGCGAGCGTCTGCGCGACACGTCCGCCATGATCGGGTGCAAAGATCAGGAAATCCGAGCCGATGAAGCGGTCCGCCGGTAAGGTCAGCCCGAATTGCCGGCAATCACGGCTCAGGCAGACCGTGGTGACCCGAGGCCCGAGCGCATAGGCGATCTTGCCGGCATCCCGCCAATCCGGCACGCCGACCAGCGCGTGTGGCGGCAGGCCGTCGCCCAGCGAGGTCCAGTCGACCGCTTCCGGGGTCGGATCGTTCGGGGCGACTGCAGCGATGACCGGATGCAGCCAGCCTAATCGTACCTGGCTGGCCACCAAGCCCATGCCCAGGATGACGAAACCTGCGGTTCCCGCGATCGCCCAGCGTACAGCTCGTTGCTCCAGCCGCTGAGAGACTGCCTCGCCGAGTAGTGGAAACAGCATCAGGTAACCCGGCGCCGCCCAATGGAACAGCACGCGCTGACTGGCCCAGGCGGACACCGCGGCGAACACCACGATCGGCGGCAGCGCCAGGCAGCTCAGCAGCCAGGGACGCCACGCCCCAGGGCCACAGCGCAGCGCTGCGATGAAGACCAGCATCAGTGGCAGCCAGATCCAAGGCAGCACGAACAGCGCCTCGCCGCCGAGCGTCGACCAGAGGCGCCAGCGGGTGGATAAAACCAGCCTTCGGCGCGGCCGGCCTGAAACGCGAACGATTCCCAGCCATGCGCGGCGTTCCATGCCAGCACCGGCGCGAACAGCAGCGTGGCAACCAGGGCGGCAAGCCACGGCTTGGCAGTGACCAGCAACTGCCGATGGCGGCGGCTGGTCAGCAGGTACAGCACCACCCCGGCGATGGTCAGCGCGGCCGAATACTTCGACAGCAGTGCGGCGCCGGCGCATAGCCCTGCCCCCAACCACCACGCGAGGCTGCCGCGTTCCAGCGCATAAACCAGGCACAGCGCCGCACCGAGGAGCGCACAGTCCAGCGGCCCGTCCGGCAGCACCCAGGTGCCGGTGGTCACGCCGAAGACCGGCGACAGGTTCAGCAGCAGCGCCGCGCACAACCCGGCGCGCGCATCCGCAATCGCGCTCCCAAGCCGGTACATCAGCCAGGTGGAGAGTGCGAACAGTGCGATGAACGGCAGCCGTACGACGATGGCGGCTTCGCTGCCGAACAGGTGGGCCGCTCCCCAGCTCAGCCACCACGCGATCGGGGGATGGTCGTAGTAGCCGAGGCTCAGCACCCGCCCCGCGGCGACCATGTAGCTTTCATCGACGCCCAGCCCCAGCGCCGCGGCAAACGCCAAGCGAAGCGCTGTCGCGATGACGATCAAGGAGGAGCAGCGTCAACCGTTATGGCCGGCGGATTGCCGGCTACGGTTTTCGTCCCTGTGTCGCCAATGCCGTGCGGGAAGCGTCAAACCCCGCCCCAGACCTCACGTGCCACCTCGATGCAAAGGCGCAGCTTCGCCCATTGCTCTTCCTCGGTCAGGGTATTGCCTTCCTCTGTGCTGGCGAAGCCACACTGCGGTGACAAGGCGAGCTGCTCCAATGGCAGATACTTCGCTGCCTGATCGATCCGCCGCTTCAGCTCATCCTTGCTCTCCAGCGCGCCCGCCTTGCTGGTCACCAGCCCCAGCACCACCACCTTGTGCCCGCGCGGGACGAAGCGCAGCGGCTCGAAACCGCCCGCACGTTCGGTGTCGTATTCCATGAAGTAGGCGTCGGAATTGATCTGATTGAACAGCACCTCCGCGACCGGCTCGTAGCCGCCCGAGGCGACCCAATGCGAACGGAAATTACCGCGGCAGAGATGCATGCTGATCGTCATCCCATCCGGCCGCCCCTCGATCGCACGATTGAGCATCCCGGCATAGATCGACAAGAGGTTGTCCACGTGCTCGCCGCGCGCCTTCAAACCGGCGATCTGCTCCGGATCGCAAAGATATGCGATGTTCACCTCGTCCAGTTGCAGATACCTGCAGCCTGCGGCGCCGAACGCCGCAACCGCCTTGCAATAGGCTTCGCCCAGGTCGGCGAAGAACATGTCGAGGTCCGGATAGGTCTTCGGATCGATCGCCCGCCGGCCGCCGCGGAAATGCACCACCGAAGGTGACGGTATGGTCATTTTCGGCATTGCTGTCTTGACGTGGGCGGCCACAAAGCGGAAGTCGTCCACCATCATCGGTTTATTCCAGCCGATGCGCCCGACGACGCGCAGCGACAGCGGTAACGGCAAGCCGCCCTTGAACTGGATCTTCTGTTCCGGTTCGTAAAGCTCAACCCCATCCAATCCGGAAACGAAATCATAATGCCAGAAGGCCCGGCGGTACTCACCATCTGTCGCAGCGCGCAGGCCCAACTCCTCCTGCTTGCGCATCGCTGCCTGAATGCTGCGGTCCTCGACGGCCCTCAATGCATCAGCTGACAGCGTCCCTGCTTTGCGCGATGCGCGTGCCTCGGCCAACTCGCGTGGCCGCAACAGGCTGCCTACATGGTCGGCGCGGAACGGAGGGAGGCTACGCGGCCCGACCCGGTCTTTCGTTGCACTCGACATGGACATGGGAACGCGCTCCTGTTTATCCGCCGCATCTCCTACCGCCACAGCGATCATGTGAAAACCGCCGGGGCCCGGCATGGACCGAAGCCGCCTGAGCGACTATCAAACCGGGCCCGCGCTAGCCGGGCCGCCAGACTGCTGCGACCCGGAAAGATGCTGAACCGCCTGATCATCGGACTGGCCGAATTCAGCCGCCGCCACGCGCTTGCCGTTGCGCTGGGCGGGCTGCTGGTGGCCGTATTCGCCGGGTTCTATGCGGTTACGCATCTGAGCGTGACCACCGACACCGACATGATGTTCTCCAGCAGCCTGCCATGGCGTCAGCAGGCGGACGCCATGAACAAGGCCTTTCCACAATTCAACAACCTGCTGGTCGCAGTGATCGATGCGCGCGAGCCGGAGGAGGCGGATGCCACCGCCGCGGCGCTGGCCGATGCGATCGCAAAGGACCACACGCATTTCCAGACCGTCCGGCGGCCGGATGCGTCCCCCTTCCTGCGCAGGGAGGGCCTGCTGTTTCTCGATACGAAGCAGCTCTCCGATCTGATGGACCGCACCATCGATGCGCAGCCATTTCTCGGTCAACTGGCGGCCGATCCCACCGCACGCGGGTTGTTCCAGGCACTGTCGCTGCTCGGAATGGGAGTGACCAAGGGCGGCGAAGATATCACCCCCTATATGTCATCGCTCGAGGGATTCCATCAGGCGCTGGCCGAAGCACTCGCCGGCCACCCCAAGACCATTATCGTGGCAGTCGCTGCTGGGCGGCAGCGAGCTGAACGACCTCGCGGGCCAATACCACTTCGTGCTGGTGCAACCCAAGCTCGATTACGGCGCGCTCGAACCGGGCGGCGAGGCCACCGCTGCGATGCGCGACATCATCGCCAACCTGCCGTTCGTGAAATCGGGTGATGCGCGTGTCCGCATTACCGGTCAGATCGCGCTGGCGGACGAGGAATTCGCCACGGTCGTGCAAGGGGCGGTCTGGGGCCTGGTCGGCAGCCTGCTGCTGATCACGCTCTGGCTGTTCCTTGCCGTGCAGACCTGGCGTCTGATCGTGCCAATCCTGGCAACGCTGGGATTGGGCCTCATGCTGACGCTGCTGTTCGCCTCGGCGGCCGTTGGCACGCTCAATCTGATCTCGGTGGGTTTCGGCATCCTGTTCGTCGGCATCGCGGTGGATTTTGCCATCCAGTTCTCCGTTCGTTACCGCGAGCGACGGTTCGAATATCCCGATCCGGGCGAAGCGTTGCGCCAGAACGCCGTCCGCACCGGCGATCAGATCCTGGTGGCCGCGATAGCGACCTCGTTCGGGTTCCTGGGCTTTGTCCCGACCGACTTTTCCGGTGTGGCCGAGTTGGGCCTGATCGCCGGCGCCGGCATGCTGATCGCCTTCGTCTGCACACTGGGCTTTCTGCCCGCGATCATCACGCTGTGCCGGCCGCGCGGCGAGGAGGCGGTCGTGGGCTTCTCCTGGCTCGCGCCGCTCGACCCGATATTCTCGCGTCACCGGCGGCCGATCCTGCTGGCTTTCGCCGCGCTCGCCGCGGTGGCGATCGCCGTCTCGCCGGGGCTGCAGTTCGAACTCGGATCCGCTGCACACCAAGAACCCGAACACCGAAGCGATGCGGACGCTGTACGACCTGATGAACAACCCGGTCACCAACCCGTACAGCATCAACATCATCGAACCGAATGTCGCGGCGGCGGAAGCGCTCAAGGCGCAGTTGCTCAAGCTGCCGACCGTGTCGAAGGTGATCGACATCCAAAGTCTGGTGCCGGACGATCAGCAGGCGAAGCTCGCGATCATCGCCGATGCCAATTCGATCCTGGCGCCGACCCTGATGCCTCAGCCGCCGCCCGCGCCGATCACGCCCGACCAGATCCGGTTGGCGACGCGGACTGCACTCGCGCAGATCGATCCGGCGATCGAGAAGCTGCCCAAGGACCATCCGCTCGTCGCGATCGACGGTGACCTGCACAGGCTGCTGAGCGCGCCCGACGATGTGCTTCTCGCGACCAACACGGCGCTGACCGAGTTCCTGCCGGAACAATTGGACCAGTTGCGCAGCGTGCTCAACGCCGAGCCGGTAACGGTCAGCTCAATTCCCCCCGATGTCGCCCGCGACTGGCTGCTGCCCGACGGACGGGCACGCGTGCAGGTTCTGTCGACGCCCGAAGCGCGCAGCAGCAAGGGACTGGCCGAATTCGTCGCTCAGGTGACCCGCATCGCGCCCAATGCCGGTGGATCGGCGGTAACGATCGAGGCGACCAGCGCCACCATCGTCAACGCATTCCGCAACGCGGCCGTCATCGCGATTGTCTCGATTACCATCATCCTGCTGGTGGCGCTCCGGCGAGTGCTCGACGTCGCACTGGTGCTCGCCCCGCTCCTGCTGTCGGCGTTGCTGACGCTGCTGGTCGGCAGTGCTGCTGCCACTGCCGCTGAATTTCGCCAACATCATCGCCTTGCCGCTGCTGCTGGGGGTCGGCGTATCGTTCAACATCTACTTCGTCATGAACTGGCGGGCAGGCCGACGTGCAATCCTCGGTTCGGCGACGGCGCGAGCGATCGTGTTCTCGGCGCTTACGACCGGGACCGCGTTCGGATCGCTGGCCCTGTCGGCCCATCCCGGCACGGCGAGCATGGGAAAGCTACTGCTGATCAGCCTGGGGTGCACGCTGCTGGCGACCCTGGTGTTCATCCCGGCGCTGCTGTCCAGCGTGCACGCGCGAACCAACCGTTAATCGGTGACGATGGATGCTGCGGCAGCATGCATCCGACTGCTGCTTGTCCCCTTGCTGCTGGCGAACGTTGACTGTTCGGCCGCCGAACCCAGCGGCCCCATGCTGCCGCTGTCGCTGAACCTGCCGAACAATAAAGGCCAGGCGTATCTCGCTGTGCCGCATGACCGCGCCCGGGATGGCCTGTGAGGATGCACCGCCTGCGCCGGCGGATGTGCTGCGGGGCGAGCCAGGCGACCTGCTGCGCGGACCTGGAAGACCAACCGTGCGCGTTGAGCAGGTGCGGTAGAGCGCGATGACCGGACGCGGAAAGCCCGGAGATCTGAGTAACCTCAAAAGCACAATCGGCGAGTAGGCAATACAGCCCATCTGCTTTGTGAGGCGACAGGAATCTGCCGCCGCCGCTACCCATCCTGATCAGACCGCTGCCGAGGATGCCCGATGCGCCTGTTGCCCTTGCTTCTGACACTGCTTCTCGGCGGATGCCTCAGTTTCAGCAGCAGCGATCCGCCGCCACCGTCACATACCACAGTGGTCGTGCCACCAGGTTCCACCGTCCGTCTGCCCGAACGGCACGGCGCCGCCCTGCTGATCACTTCTGGCCGCGCCTGCCGGGCGGCCATGGCGTGCACCTGGCGCATGACCTGGTCCGCGAACAGCACGTGCGGGTTCATGGGAAATCCGGCCTGACGCAGCAGCAGCGCCGTCCAGGTATTGCAGGTGTGAAAGCCGTCGTAGGTCTCATTCGAGGCATAGAATGCGCTGCCGAGGTACGGACCGTCGGCAAGCCTGCACCGCGGATCCATCCTGCGGATTTCTCCAGATCGTCCCAGAGCCGGGTGACGATGCGCTCCAGGTCAGTTGGCGGATAGCTGAAGAATCGACCACGTCATGATCCGGAAAGGCTTCTGTCGGCGACGCCGTCAGCGCAGTCACAAGGATGGCGCTCTTGCTGGGGAACAGCGCCCCGAGCATCTCGCCCGACCCCTCGTTTCGCTGCATGTAGTAGGCGCGCTCACCGAAGCCGAACACCAGGTAGCGCACGCCGGGAAAGCCCAGCTCCAGTGATGTGAGCGGCCCGCTTACTTCCTCGACCGAAAATCCAACATCGGTGTGCCAGCCTCGGCCGACGACGTAGAGCTTTCGCTTCGCCGACCGGGACCGGGCCCGGCTCCGGCACGGCGGCACAGCCGGCAAGCCAGCCGGCGAGAATCCCGATCAGCGGTTGCACGCAGCGCCGCACCAGCCCACGGGGTCCGGCCGGATCAGGATGTAGTGCATCGTGAAGTTGAAGGTGATGCCCTCATCGGCGTGCAAAGGCGGCAGGTCCGCGTCGCGAAACAACGCCATCAGCGCCATGTCGAGCCAGCGGGATCCGGAGCGCTGCAGCATCTCGACCGAGGTGACATGGCCGTTCGGCTGAGCGACCACCTGCACCATCACATCGCCGTCCTCGCCGTTCATCGCCGCCTGCTCGGGATAATAGGCGTGAGCGCGCACCCAGGCGCTGAGTTCGTTGCGCCAGTCGGGGCCGACGCGGGCCCCTGCGACGCGCGCGAACGGGGATGTGTCGGTGGCGCCCTGACGTGGCGCGAGCGAGAAATCCAGGGTGCTTGGCGCGCCTCGGGACGTGGCACGGGGTGCCGGCGCGCGCATTTGCGGAGGCGCGGCGTTGAACGAGAAGTTCATCGGCGTCGGAAAAGCCGGTGGTCGCGATGGCCTTGGCGCGGTCTGCGGCAGCGGCCGAGGTGCCGGCGCGGGCGGCTTCGGGGGCCACCACCATGGCGAGCGGCGGTGGCTGGCCTTGGCAACGGCGCCTCGGCGCTCGCCGCGGGCGGTGGCGGGGGCAGCGGCAGCGGGGCGGCGGGCGGGGCGCGGCGATGGAGGAGCCGGCGTGGGCGGTGCGGCAGCAACCGGGGGGCGGCGTTGGCGCGGGGCGCGGGTGCGGGTGTGGCCTGTCGGCGCGGGCGACGGCGCGGGGCAGGAGGTGGCGCGGCGGCGGCGCGGTTGGGGCGATATCGGGCCGCGGATTGGGTAGCGCCGGACCTTGCGGCGTACCTCCCTCGAACACCATCGCGACCGTGGAAGGAGGCGGCAGTTCCTCCTCCTGATGCCGGTAGCGCACCGTGACCAACAGGAGCAGCAGCACGGTCAGGTGCAGCCAAAGCGAGAGCACCAGGACCTTGCCCAGCCGCCGGCCACCGCGGCGCGAGACGAGCCAGGGTCGCTGACGGGTCAGAGGAAGGGCAACAACCTGGTCCAAATCGGCTTCCGGCGACGCGGTGGCGTTAGGCACCGTCATTGCGGGGAGAGGAGCGACAACGCAAGCCGGCTCCCCGCGATCACGCCGAAGCGTGCCCGTTACTCAGTCCTCGAAGATCGCTGCATTCTATCTCCCGCGTGGTGCCACCTGCCCGCGCTTCTGCCAAGCCTCCACCAGAAGACAAAGTATTTCGAAGAGTATCGATGCGCCGTTGAACGAGGTGAGCGTGCCGACATCGAATGGAGGCGCGACCTCGACCAGATCACCGCCGACGAAGTCGATGCCGCGGAGCGCGCGCAGCAGGCGGATTGCCTCCAGCGCGGTCAGGCCGCCTGCCTCGGGCGTGCCGGTGCCAGGCGCCTGAGATGGGTCCAGGCTGTCGATGTCGTACGAGAGATAGGTGGGCCCGCTCCCGGCCACGCGGCGCGCCTCCTCGGCGGCGTAGTGCCAGCCCTTGTCGTGGAACTCCTCCATCCCCAGCGACGCGCATGCCGGAGCGGGTGCTGAAGCCCCACATGTCAGGGTCGTTGGTGGTCCCGCGAATGCCGATCTGGATCACCCGTGTCGGATCGAGCAACCCTTCCTCGGTCGCACGTCGGAACGGCGCGCCGTGGTGAAAGCGCGATCCGAGATAGTCGTCGCCGGTATCGCAATGAGCATCGATATGGATCATGCCCACAGGACGCTGGGCAGCGACCGCGCGCAGAATTGGCAGGCTGATCGAATGGTCACCGCCGACCGACAGCGGGATGACCCCCGCCGCGATGACCGATTTGTAGAACCCGCCGATCTCGGCCAGAGCACCCTCGAGTTCGTAAGGCTGCTCGATCCAGCAATCGCCCAGGTCGCGCACCCGTGCGAGGTCGAACGGCGCCAGTCCATGCGGATGCAGCCTGCGCAGCAGCGAGGACTGATCACGCACCGCCCGCGGTCCATGACGGGCGCCTGGCCGATTGGTGACCCCGCCGTCATAAGGGACGCCGATCACGCCGATATCCACCTCGGCCAGCGACTCGGTATGAGGCGCGCGAAAGAACGTCGGAATGCCGGTGTAGCGCGGGCGCGCCTGCGGGTCCGTCATCTCATGGTAGCGGCGGGGCGCCTTGATCGGGTCCATCGGAGAATCCTCCGTGCACGGTGTTATCGCCACCTCGTTGTGCAGCACGACCCGCCGGCATTCAACCGGCACGAACCGAATGGTCCTCGCCCCGTTGAGGCGGAACCCAGAGCGTGATGACCGCAGGCGGTGTCGCCAGAGGTCTGAATTACGCGATGAAACAATGGGCGTACAGGAGTGCTGATCATGGCGAGTGAAAACCTGAAGGGTCTGAGGGTGGCTATCCTTGCGACCGACGGCTTCGAGCAGGACGAGCTGATGCAACCCCGCCAGGCCTTGGATGAAGCCGGAGCGAAAACCCAGGTGGTCGCGCCGAAAGAAGGCAAGATTCGTGGCTGGAAGTTCACCGAATGGGGCAATGAAGTCGCGGTGGACCGCAAGCTGGACGATGCCCGACCCGAGGAATTCGATGCGCTCCTGCTGCCGGGCGGCGTCATCAACCCCGACAAGCTGCGCATCATTCCGCAGGCGGTGGCCTTCGTGAGAGCATTTTTCGACGCGCACAAGCCGGTTGCCGCGATCTGTCACGGACCGTGGACTGTCATCGAAGCGGGAGCCGCGAAGGGACGCCGAATGACGTCGTGGCCCTCGCTCAAGACCGACCTAACCAATGCCGGCGCGCACTGGGTCGATGAACCGGCGGTGCGGGACGACAATCTGGTGACAAGTCGCAAGCCGGACGACATTCCGGCGTTCAATCGCGCGGTGATCGAGCTGTTCGGCCAGGCTTCGCGGCACCGTCAGGCGGCTTGATATGTCAGCGGACGCTTTCTGAGTTTTTGCCGCTGGTATCAGGCGCGCAGGGTTGGTGTGGCGGCTGCGCGCGAAACAAACAATCATACCTGCGGCCCGGCCGCGGCCGCTGGTATGACGCCTGCTTGATCCTGCCGCGGACATAACCCTAGCATTCCGCGAAGGCGGATCGCGGCGAATTTCGCCCCGCAGGCAGGAGACGTCCGATGCCAGTCAAGCCCGACAGCAATGGGATCGGACAGCCGGTGCGCCGCAGGGAGGATCGGCGCTTGCTGACCGGGCGCGGCCGCTACAGCGACGACATCAATGTCCCCGGCCAAGGCTATGCGGTGATGGTGCGCTCGCCGCATGCGCATGCGCTGATCCGTGGCTTCGATCTCGCAGCGGCAAGCGCAGCGCCGGGCGTGCTGGCGGTGCTGACCGGACGCGACCTGCTGGCCGATGGGTTGAAGCCGATACCGCACGCGGTACTAACGGGTCATCCGGCGGATATTCAACTCGAAAACGCCAACGGATCGCCGCCGTACATTCCGCCGCATATCCGATGGCCGCGGACGAGGTCCGGCATGTCGGCGACATCGTGGCCTTGGTGGTGGCGACCAGTCGTTCCGCGGCGCAGGACGCGGCCGCACTGATCGTGGTGGATTATGCCGGATTGGCGGCCGTGGTGCATTCCCGGCAGGCGGTTGCGGCGGATGCACCGCTCGCCTGGGCCGATGCCGCGTCGAATATCTGCCTCGACGCCTGGGTAGGCGATGCTGCCGCAACCGATGCGGCGTTCGCATCGGCAGCGCACGTGGTGCGCTTCAGCACCTCGGTGCAGCGAATTGCCGGCGTGACCATGGAGCCGCGCGCGGCGGTCGGCGAATTCGACCCCGCGACCGGGGGCTATACGCTTGCATGCCGGCGCCGGCGGCGCGGTGCGGCCACGCCATGACATGGCCGTAGTGCTGGGGGTTGCCGACGAAGACGTGCGGATGGTGATGCACGATGTCGGTGGCAATTTGGCACGCGTGGCGCATCCAATCCGGAATTTGCGTTGGTGCTGTGGGCGGCGAAGCGGGTCGGGCGCGCGGTGAAATGGACCTGTGAGCGTAGCGAGGCATTCCTGAGCGATTACCAGGCACGCGATCTGAGCGCGGATGCCGAGTTGGCGCTGGATGCGGAGGGGAACTTTCTGGCAATGCGCGGCACCAACATGGTGAACAGCGGCGCCTATCCCGTCTCGTTCGGGCCGCTGCACAAGGGTGTGGAGATCATGACCAGCATCTACCACGTGCCGGCCGTGCATTTCCGCGCCTGCGCCACGCTGACCAATACCGCACCGACGCGTCCCTATCGCAGCTCCGGACGGCCGGAGGCGATGTTTGTGATGGAGCGGCTGATCGACCTGGCGGCGCGGCGATGCGGTTTTGACCGCATCGATCTGCGGCGGCGAAACCTGGTGCCGCGTCGGCGATGCCATATCGCAATCCGTTCGGTCTGGAGTACGACAGCGGCCACTACCACGAGGTAATGGAGCGCGTGCTGGCATTGGCCGATTGGTCGGATTTTGACGCGCGTCGTGCAGAGGCGAGACAGCGTGGCCGATGCCGCGGTATCGGCGTTGCCAATTATGTCGATACCGCGACCGGCGTGCCGCGTGAGCGCGCGGAGATCACCGTGCAGCCCGAAGGTGTGGTGGAGGTCGTCATCGGCACGGTCTCCAGCGGCCAGGGACACGAGACGAGTTTCTGCCAACTGGTCAGCCAATGGCTGGGCGTGCCGCCGGACAGCATCGCGCTGGTGCAGGGAGACACGGCGCGCGTATCGGTCGGCGGCGGATCACATTCCGGCCGCGCTCTGCGCCTGGGCAGTATCGTGATGCTTGGCGCATCCAACCAGATTATCGAGAAGGGCCTGCGCATCGCCGGCCATATACTGGAAGCCTCGACTGCGGATATCGATTTTGCCGACGGCCGCTTTACGGTGAAGGGCACGGATCGCTCGATCGGCATATTCGAAGTTGCGGCGGCGGCGGTGCAGCGCAATGACCTGCCGGAGGAGTTGCGCAAGCTGGATGGCGTTCGGCGACGAGACTGTGAACCTGGCTGCGTTTCCGTATGGCTGCCACGTTTGCGAAGTGGAGGTCGATCCGGAGACCGGGAAGGTGGCGATCGTGCGCTATGCGGCAGTCGACGATGTCGGGCGTGCCGTGAACCCGATGATCGTGCATGGCCAGGTACATGGCGGCATTGCGCATGGCATCGGGCAGGCCTTGCTGGAGAACGTGTATTACGATCCGCAAACCGGGCAGTTGTTGTCCGGTTCGCTGATGGACTACGCGATCGCCCGTGCGCACGAACTGCCAAACTATGCGACCGAACTCAGCGAGGTGCCGTCACCGACGCATCCACTCGGCATCCGCCCCGCCGGTGAAGGCGGCACCACACCGGCGCTGGCTGCGGTGATCAACGCGATCGTCGATGCGCTGGCGGAGTTCGGGGTGACGCATATCGAGATGCCGGCAACGCCGGAACGCGTGTGGCGCGCGATTCACGCGAATTAGGAGAGGCAGTGTGCAGGCTTGGTATCATTGCGAGAACACCTATCCTTTCGTGCCGCCCGAGGTGTTGCGGGCGGCCGATTTGGTCCGGGGCAGCCTCCCCAACCGATACTGCGACCCGAAGATCGCCGCCGATTTGTTCCACGAATGCCTGGATGAGCATTTGCTGTGCGACGATGTGGGGGTGAACATCGTCTCGATCGAGCATCACGCCGGGATCAATAGCCTGTACGGCGCGAGCCCGCTGATCCTGGGCATCATCGCGCGGCAGACCAGCAAGGTGCGTATCCTCAGCCAGGGCACGCTGGTCACCGTGCGGCGCGACCCGGTGCGCGTGGCCGAGGAATACGCCACCGCCGACGTCATCTCGCGCGGGCGGCTGGACATCGGCTTCGTCAAATCCGGCGACAGCGAAATGGCGTCGGGCAATGCCAATCCGATCGGCATTGTCGAACGCTTCTGGGAAGCGATCGACCTGATCGTCAAGACGCTGACCAGTCATGACGGACCGTTCAGTTGGGAAGGCAAACACTTCACCCATCGTCATGTGAACATCTGGCCACCGTGCTGGCAGCGCCCGCATCCGCCGCTCTGGGCGGCGACCGGCGATCCGGAGACCTCCGCCGAACTCGGCCGCCGCGGCATGGTCAACGCCCTGGTGCTGCGCGGGATAGATGGCACCAAACGGGCCTGGGCGGCGTATCGCGCGGCGCGCGAGCAGCGGGCTTATCGCCGCCGGCGTTGGATCGCTTCGCCTACACCGCATTCGTCTATGTCGGCGATAGCGATGAGGAAGGCGTGCGTGTCGGCAGCAAGCTGCTGTGGTTCCTGAACACGTCGCTGAAGCAGGCACCGCAGATGTCCAAATTCCTGCCGGGGAGAATGCCGCCGGAGATGGCGCCGCGTGCCTGGCGCACTGGCCCTGGCGCCGCTGCGCGTCCCGGCCGATGCGCTGATCAACATGACGGCGGAGCAGGCGATCGCGCAGAAGCTGATGTTCGCCGGACGGCCAGAGACGGTCTACCGACAGATCATGGACTGCTACGCGGAACTGGGCGGATTTGGGCATCTGATCTTCATCGGCCGCTCTGGCTTTCTGACGCATCAGGAAGCGGAGAAGAGCATCCGCCTATTCGCGAAGGAGGTGCTGCCGCGACTGCAGGAGACGGCACCGGCGGTGGCGGCATGATTGCCAACGTGCTGTCGATTGCTGGCTCTGACCCGAGCGGCGGCGCCGGCATCCAGGCCGACCTGAAGACATTCTCCGCACTCGGCGCATACGGCATGGCGGTGATCACCGCGCTGACGGCGCAGAACACGCAGGGCGTGCGATCGCTTCCAGATGGTTGACCCGGCCTTCGTCGCCGAACAGATCGACACCATCTTCGCCGATGTGCGCGTGGACGCGGTGAAGATCGGCATGGTGGCGAGCGCGCAGATCGCCGTCGGCCATCGCAGACCGGCTGCGGCATCATGCGGCACGGAATGTCGTGCTCGACCCGGTCATGGTGGCGAAAAGCGGGCACCATCTGTTGCAGCCGGATGCAGTCGCCACCCTGCGCGATACACTTGTGCCGATGGCGCAGGTGATCACGCCGAACCTGCCCGAGGCCGGCGTACTGCTGGCAACCCCCGAGCCTGCGTCGCTGCCGATATGCAGCTTGCAGTGCGCCGGTTGCATGGGCTTGGATCCCGATGGGTGCTGCTGAAGGGCGGCCACCTTACCGATGCGACCAGCACCGATCTGCTGTTCGATGGCGAGACCGTTACCGAGCTACCGGCGCGCCGCATCGTGACCGCTAACACGCACGGCACCGGGTGCACATTGTCATCGGCGATCGCAGCGTTGCTGCCACGCTTCGAGATGGCAGAGGCGGTGCGTCGGGCCAAAGCGTATCTGACGGCCGCGATCGCCGCGAGCGAGCCACCTTTCGGTCGGCAGTGGCCACGGACCGGTGCACCATTTTCATGCACTCTGGCAGAAGGATCAGGCGCGATGCCAGAGGGCATGTGTTCTCCGAAGCAGGCGTGGCAGCGCACCGCGCGACTGCGCGCAGGCCATCGACGCAGCTGCCTTTCAATACCGAGCTCGCCGCGGGCACGCTGAGCCGTCGAGCGGTTCCAGGGCTACATCGTGCAGGACGCGCTGTATCTTGGCACAGTATTCGCGCATCCTGCTGATGGCGGGCGTGCGCGGCTCGGACTCCGACACGCTGCGCACGTTCGGTGCCTGCGCTTTGGAAGCGGTGGCGGTCGAGCAGGCATTGCACCAACGCTATCTCACGGAGTTCGGCGTGGATCCTGGGCGGCTGGCGGAAGCCGAACCATCACCCGATTGCCTGGGCTACACCAGTTTCCTGCTGGCGACGGCGTATCATGAACCGTGGGAGGTGTTGGCGGCGGCGCTATTGCCGTGCTTCTGGATTTATTGGGATGTGGGTACACGCGTGGCGCATCATGCGGCGAAGGACAACCCGTACCGCGCCTGGATCGACACCTATGCCGATGAAGCTTTCGGCGAAGCGGTACGAACGGTGATCGGCATTACCGACAAGGCGGCGGATGCCACCACCGAGGCGATCCGCGCCCGCATGATGACGGCGTTCATACGCTCGACCCAGTATGAGTGGCTGTTCTGGGATGGCGCCTATCAGCAGCGCGGCTGGCCAACGCTTTAGGTCCAAGAAAGAATAACACGGAGGCGCCACGGAGAAGGACTAATTGGCGCTTCGCGCAGGCTCTCCGGCCGCCCTCTGTGTCCTTCGTGTCTGTTCCTTCTTCTTTTCCCATGACCTTCCAGCGCGGCCGATCCTACATTCGGCGGCCTCTGATTGAGCATCCTCGCGGATCATCGCCGCACCCTTTTCGCCGATCATGATCGTGGGGGCGTTGGTGTTGCCGGTGGTCAGTGTGGGCATGATCGACGCATCGATCACCCGCAGATTGCCGATGCCGTGCACGCGCAGGCGCGAATCGACCACTGCGCCGGGGCCTTCGCCCATGCGGCAGGTGCCGACCGGATGAAAGATCGTGGTACCGAACCGTCGCGAATAGTCGGCCAGCTCTTCGTCCGAGACCACCGAAGGCCCGGGCAGGATCTCCGCCAGACTGTGCTGCGCCATCGCAGGCGCAGCGAAGATGTTGCGGGTGATGCGAATGCCTGCGTTTAACACGCGCTGGTCATTCGGATCGGACAGGTAGTTCGGCTTGATGACTGGTGCGGCGAATGGGTCGGACGATTTCGCCATGATGGTGCCGCGACTATCCGGCCGCACCGGACAAACCGCGACGGTCATGCCGGGTGCGCGCTCCAGTTGGCCGAAGCGTGCCGCATCGTAGCTGGCGGGCGTGAACAGAAGCTGCAGATCCGGACTGGCAAGTTCCTGACGTGAACGGCAGAACACCTGCGCGCTGGTCACACCGAAGGTCAACGCACCGCGTCCGGTGGTGGCAAAGCGCACCGCTTCCTTGGCCAGGCGCACACCGTGCGCGAGCTGATTGATCGAGATCGCATGCCGCACGCGATGCGAGATGCGCGCGACGTAATGGTCCTGCAGGTTCGCGCCTACGCCAGGCAGATCGTGCACCACCTGGACCCCGATCGATTGCAGGTGTTCGGCTGGGCCGATGCCGGAGATCTGCAACAGATGCGGAGAATTGACCGAGCCGCCGCACAGGATGACCTCGCGCGCGGCATGCACCTCGCGATCCATGCCGCGTTGACGGAACGCAACGCCGATGCAGCGGCGATCCTTCAGCAATAGGCGCGTCGCCATCGCCTCGGTCTCGATGCGCAGGTTGTCGCGCTTCCTCGCCTCGGCCAGAAAGGTCCGCGCCGTGGAGCCACGGAACCGTCCCTTGCGCGTCATCTGCGAATAGCCGACGCCTTCCTGCATCGGGCCATTCAGATCGGTGCTGAACTCGAAGCCGGCTTGCTGCGCGGCTTCGACGAAGCGATGGGTCAATGGCAAAATGGTGCGGTAGTCTTCAACGAGTAGCGGACCGCCCGTGCCGCGATACTCGCGGATCGCCGCCCTGCACGTAGTGTTCCGACTTGCGGAAGAACGGCAGCACGCTGTCAAAACTCCAACCGCGGCAGCCCATCTGCGCCCAGCCGTCGTAATCGGCGGGATTGCCGCGCACATACAACATGCCGTTGATCGAGCTCGACCCGCCCAGCACCTTGCCGCGAGGCCAATGAATTGCGCGGCCGCCGGAACCCGGACCCGGATCGGCGCTGTAGTTCCAGTTCACCACCGGATGGTACAGCAGCTTCAGCACGCCGGCCGGGATGTGGATCATCGGATGCCGGTCGCGCGGTCCTGCTTCCAGCAGCATGACCCTGGCACCGGTCTCGCTGAGCCGCGCCGCAATCACGCAGCCAGCGGAACCGGCACCGACGACGACGTAATCGGCGTCCATCGTCAGGCCCTCGCCAAGCCGAGCCAGCGGACGAACTGCGCCAGCTTCGCCTTGATGACCTGCCACAGCAGCCCATGCGCCGCCAGCGGCACGCGGCTGTGGCGGCGGCTCCCGCTGTGGTGCCTCGGTCGCGAATTCCGCGGCGACACGCTGCGAGAAATCCTGCATCAGCGCGTTGGCAAACGGAACCCCGCCGGTGCGCGCGAAGTCGGCCAGCACACCACCCAATTCGGCGTCCGACGTCAGCTTGACCCGAGTGCTACCTGGCTGCGCCGGATCATCCCGCAACGCGTAGTTGATGCGGACGCCGATCCGCGCGGCCCGCATGTCCGCCGCACCCCGTCCCTGCAGCGAACCGGTATGCGCCGCGAAGATCCGTGTCAGACGGAGACCCGCCCCTTGAACCTGATCTTCTTCGGCCCGAACGAGACCAGCATGCCGCCCAGGTAATTGCCTTCCTCGTCGCGGCCCTCGATTACCGCGCCGGGCATGCAGCGTGCCATCCGCTCGACATCGGCAAATCGGCGGATCACCTCATCCGGCTTGCCGGGAACGCTGAACTCGCCTTCGAAGTGCATTACTGCACAGGACGCAGCAAGGGCGCGTGGCTCTCGCGGCCGAAATGCACCTTCGCATAGGGTTCGTCGGCGTGCTTGGCGAGACGCGTGCATCGATCAGATACAGGCCGCCCTTGCGCAGACCATCGGCAATCGCGCCGCCGATCGCGGCCGGGATCCTTCAGCAACACGCCATCGCCGCCGAATGCTCGGGCCAGAGCGACGAAATCAGGCGACTTCCATTGCGCCAGCTTCTCGTCGAAGCCCTTCGCCACCAGCTTGTGCACCTCGGCGCCGTAGCCGCAATCGTTCCACACCACCAGCACCATCTGCATCCCGTGGCGAACGATCGTCTCCAGCTCCTGGATGTTGAACATCAGGCTGCCGTCGCCTTCGACCGCGATGTGCGGACGCCCGGGATTGCCGGCACCGGTGCCGATTGCCACGCCGATCCCCTGCCCCACCGCGCCGAAGCCGTAGGAATATTGGATCTCCACACCCTCGGGCAGCGGCGAGTACATGCCGATCCACGAAAAGAAATGGCCGGCGCCGACGGTGAACAGCGCACCCTTCGGCAATCCGGCGCCCAGGTTGCGCGCCAGCGCGCGCGGATCGAACCCATCACGCGGTGGTTCGAACCGATAATCCGGCGCATCGAGCACCGCGCGCGTCGCCGCTGTCCGCAGTCCCGCCTTGCGGACCTGGCGCGCTTCCAGCGCCTCGTTGATTGCCGCGACCGCCTTGCGTGCATCGGCTTGCACATACAGGCCGGGAATCACACCGATCGTCTCCGGCGTCGGTTTGATATCGATGCGCGCGACCTCGGCCTGCGGAAACAGCAGTCCGCCTTCCGTCGTGTAGTAACCCAACTCGGCGCCGACACCGAGAACGAAATCGGCATCCGCCAGCAACTGCTCGGACGGAGCGGAAGCGAAGGCGCCGGCAATGCCGACGTCCCATGGATGCCCGGCGAAATAGCCCTTGCCTTGCAGCGACGTCGCCAGCAACGCGCCGACACGGTCAGCCAGTCGGACGATCTCCTCTTTCGCATTCGCCGCCCGTGCACCGCGGCCGGCGATGATCACCGGCCTTTCGGCGGCAACCAGTTTGTCGATCACCGGCGCCAGTTGCTCGGGGCTCGGCGTTTCCATGCGCGGCGGCAGGAACTGCATCGAGGGACGATATTCGTAGTCCCAGTCGAATTCTTCCTCCTGCAGATCCATCGGCAGGTTCAGCACGACCGGGCCACGATACAGCCGCGCGGCATAGAACGCTTCAGCGATCTCCTCGGCCATGTTGTCGATGCTGGTGATGGTGTGGAACCGCGCGCTGCTGGCCTCGGCGAAGCGGCGCTGGTCCATCGACTGCATGCTGTTCTTCGCGCCTGCCTCGATCTCGCCCGCCACCAATACGACCGGCGTCTTGCCGCGATAGGCTGCGATCAGCGATGTGCCGCATTGCGTCAGCCCCGGACCGCAGGTGACCAGAGCGATGCCCACTTTGCCGGTGGTGCGGGCATAGCCGTCGGCCATCGACACCGCCATCGATTCATGCCGCGCATTGTACGGCTTGACCGAGGGATCGCGGCACAGCGCGCCCCACAGCCACATATTGCCGTCGCCCATCAGGCCGAAGAAGTCGGTCAACCCCTCGGCAATCAGTGACTGGGCAATCGCTTCATAGACTTTCATCGTGAGTTTCGTTCCCTTACTCGGCAGCGGCGGTGGCGAGCGCAGCAGCGGCGGAGCCGTGCCCCTTCTGGTGGGAGGACATCATCAGCCAATCCCTAGGCGTTCAGCGGTTTTGTATGGGTTTTGTCACCCGGCCTTGTCAACCGCGCTTGGCGCGGTGCGCCGTGAACTTGGCGATCGCCCGCTCAGCCGCGATCTCCCGTTCGTACATTGCCGTGTACTTTTGCACCATCGCCAAAAACTCGATGACCTGAAATCGCCTTGATGTCCCATGGGTGTACAGCCGAGCGAGGCCAAAACCGCGCACGCAAAATAACGAAGCCCATGCGGTGATTGCGCCACTCTGATGTGCCCATTTTTCGTGAGTTTCCGTGGGAACCCCTCTATTCGCGATAATGCGTGCCGAAGCTGTTCCCGTAACCGACCCGTATAGGTATACGGCTCGCCCGTAGGGTCGACCAAGATGGTGATGTCCGGCGCTGGACGTCCAATCGACACGACATTGCCATGCGTGGCGGCTCGCTCAGCGCGCCATTCGTCAAGCTCCGCCTTGAAGTCAGGCGCCAGCGGAATGCGGAGCGGCTTCCGGCGGGATGTCTGCTACGACGTTACAAAGACAAGTTGGAACGATTTGGACTGGGTAATCGTTCGCGACTGGGAAGATAAAGAAAAGCTCAAAGCGCAATTCCCTGAGCTAGAAAGTGACATCGACGGCTGCCGCACGCGCTCCGAGGTGGTGCAGTCCAACGCGGAGTACGAAGCTGAACGCTATACGCTGCAATCGTTTACCGACATGAGCAACGACATTTAGGTGTTTAAGCTATACTACCGACCGCAGCCGTGGATGCCGCAAGGCCGCTTCGTGATGTGCTTGGACAACGGTGCTGCTATTCGAATCGCCGGTTGGCCTAGTCTATGAACGGCTGCCGGTGGAGCGCTTCGTTTGCGATGATGCCGTGGACATCCTGCTCGGCTACAGTCCGATCAATGAGTTACTCGCGCTGCAAGAGTTGGTGAATACACTGGTCTCGTCGATCCAGACGAACAGTGCCAACTATGCAAACCAGTATGTCGCCTGTCAGATCGGCACCGATCTCAACCCGCGCACCTTGGCCGATGGGCAGAAGATCATCGAGTATCCTGCCGGCTCGCCACCACCGCAGGGCTTGAACCTGACGGCGATTCCCGAACCATTGTTCCAGCATCTCAAGGATCTGCTAGAATACATGCAGCAAATCCCCGCCGTCAGCAATTCGTCGCGCGGTCAGAGCGGAGGTGCAAACCAAACGGGATCGGCGATGCTGTTTCTCGCCGGGCAAACCACGCAGAACCAAGGCTCGATGAGTGACAACTACAGCAAATTCTGCGCCGCAGTGATGACCTCGCTGCTGCGAGTCCTGCGAACGTTCGGTCGGACACAGAAGACGATCCGGCTCATGGGCAAGAACGTTGCGAGCCGGGAGATCGTGCTGGCCGACGCGCTCAAGGACTTCGACGAGGTGCGCGTGGATCGCCAGAACCCGATGGCCGCCAGCCCGCAGGGGAAGATGGCGATCGCCCAGCAGCTATTGCATGTATGGCAACTACACACCGCAGCAGTACATGCAGGTGCTCACCAGCGGAACGTTGTCAGCGGCGACCGATCCGGCACGAGAAGCACAATATTATCTGGACTTGGAAAATGAGTGGCTGCTGCAAGGCGAGTTCGTGCTGGTCAACGCGCTGGACAATCACCAGCAGCACGTGATGACCCATACGAAGCTGCTGTCAACACCGTGGCTGCGGAACCCCGGATTGGCGCAGCAGCTTGGGATGACGCAGGCACCGCAGATCATGCAGGGAATCATGCAGCACATCCAGCAGCACATGCAGTTCCTCGGTCAGAACCAGACCAATCAGACAATGACCCAAGCTGCGCGCAGCCCGGCTCTCCGCCGCCGCCGCATAATCCTGCGCTCGGCCATCAACCGCCGATGCCGTCGCCCAGCCCGGCGGCACCACAGAACGCGCCAGCGCAGGCCGCGGCGGGACCGGCTGGATCACACATGCCGAACCAGCCCAGCCAGCCCAACGCGCACCCAGCAGCCCCAGCGCCGCAGTAAAAGAAAAAGCCACCCGTGGGGTGGCTGTCTTTATCCTTGAGCGCGATGTGGTCGTAGCCACCCGGAGGGTGGCTCTCGGACTAGTAGTTTTGCACAGTGGTTTTGACTGGTTTAGCGGAGCAAGCCTTGGGCATCGCACGCGACTCGGAGAGACGCTCAAACGCAGACATCCGCCTATTGATTGGTCCTGGCCGAAAGCGGAATGGCCGGGTTGGAGCAGCGGGCACAACAAGCTGCCGTTCCGACGCGGCCACACAAAGCCTTACCGCCTACGGGGTGAGTTCTGAACGATTTCGTGCGTCAACTGGACAGCCACGTTGCACCCCGAGTCGCATGGTATATCGCTCGTATTGTTGGCGGGGGAAAAAGAGCCAACGTGTTCGCTCTTGATGGTGCCAAATCCTTGCTGACCATAATTGACGAGGGCAACCGCCAGTATTATTTGCTGTGTCGCCGATAGCTGGGTAACAAATGTTGCAGTACAAATCCTCTCCGACTGAATAAGTTCCGACAACGCCCGTGCGGAAACCTTGATCATTAACAGGCGACGGTGGGAATGCCGGTGTTCCAAGGCCCGTGTTATAATCGACGCGCGTGAAGTTACCATTTCCGTCGAAGGTATATTCGCCGACCCCCGCAAACGGTTCAGGCTCTTTAAAGGGATGAAAAGCGCCGGATGCATCCAGCAATCCAAGGTTAGCCCCTTCGGTGTGGAAGGCGTATGATCCCACCAATGACGAACCATCGCAGGTACCCGCAGCCATGGCGGGAGTTCCAGTTACGACGACGGCAAGCATAGCCACGAGGTACAAGCGCATCTGCATTTCCTCCCTCTTAGAATTTGATTATTCGTCTCGACAGAAGATCGCTTTTAACTTTGGCCAATTAAGCTTGTTTGCCGACACCAGTTTTGTCAATGGTCGATTTCCGCTGGGACGCGGCATCACCGCCCAGAAAGGACTTCATTCGGTAACCTTGAGTGCCGCCACGTCGAATGGCGGCACCGGCTATCGCCCGCAGTCGGACGTTCCTGATGCAACCGGTCAAAACTCCTGTGCGGAGGTATCGAGGTGACTGCGACGTAGCCATAGCCATAGCCACGCAGGGCGTGGCACGCTGCGCGTCCTACGGAAATTTTAGCCACCCTTCGGGGTGGCTTTCTTTGCACGCGCTTACAAACTTTCGTGAAGGGCGCGAACAAACGTCGGACAAAATGCCTTGTTGGGCGTAACGATTTGTGGGGTGGGGCTGGTTTTGTATGCTGAACCCCGCAGAAAAGGCCGATGTCTTCTTTCAACTTCCAGTCTCACTCGGCCATTCTCTAGGCATTCAAGGATTTTGTAAGGGTTTTGTCCGTCGCTTTGTCATCGCCCCCAGCGGCGAGTCGACAGGGCGACCCGAGCGTAGCGCTTACAAAGCGGCAGTCGCCTCCGTGATCTGGCCAGTTCTGGGTGGTTTTGTAGTCGGAGAGCCGCTGAATTGGCTGATGTGACCTTTCTGGTGGAAGTAGTTGGCGCGATAGAATTCCAGCACCAGGTCGCGATACACCGCCGTTGGATAGCGCGGCGGATTGTCAGCCGACACGCAGCTTGGCAGACACTCGATCACGCTGGCTGGGTTCGGGCTGTGGAAGTAGGCGATCGAGTACCGGTCCGCGCCTGTCTCGTTGATCACGCCATGCGGGGTGGACAGGAAGCGATCGTTCGACCAGCGCCGCATGATGTTGCCGAGATTGATCAGGAACGTGCCGGGGATCACCGGCGGCGGAAACCATTCGCCACTCGGCAACCGGATCGCCAGGCCCGGCACATCGGTACGCGCCAGCGCGGTCATGAAGCTGTTGTCGGTATGCGGCGCGGTGCCGAAGGTATTCTCGCTCGTATCCGCCTGCGGCGGGTAGTGCAGGAAGCGCAGATTGGCATGGCACTCGTTGGCGAAGAACGGCGCGAAGAAATCCTGCCGGCATGTCCAGCGCAACCGCGAACGCCGGCAGCATGCGGTCACACATCGCATTCAGCGCGTGGAAATACGCCATCATGTCGGCACGCAGCTCCGGCATACCGTCCGGCCACTGGTTGCGCCCACGCAGCGGAATGCCCGCCTGCACGTCAGGATGGTCCGGACCACGATCGTGGCTGATGAAGAAGCTTTCGTTCTGGTTCGGCTTGGTGGCCTTGTGGACCTGCGACGCCGCCTGGACCGAGGCGTTCATCGGCATATAGCCGATATTGTTCTGGTTCAGCCGCAGCTTCAGCTTTTCTTCCAGCGGCAGTGCATGGAACCGGCGCGACGCGGCGAAGCCACGATCGATGATCTCCTGCGGTCACACCATGGTTGAGCGCATAGAAGAACCCGACATTTTCGCAGGCCTGGCGCACCTGCCCGGCCAGGCGCTCCAGCGCGCCCGGCTCGCCGGCGAAATAAGGGCCGTAGTCGATCACGGGAATCCTTTCCGCGGCGGCGGCAAGGTCCTTGACCCCGTGCTGCTGGAATAGATGCATGAACGGCGCTCCGCTTGGTTGCCGCGAGTATAACTGGTCGCCGCGGATCCGGCCAATTTGACCCGGTCGTGGCGCGGCCCGTATCGTTCGCATCAGGAGGCGCGCCAAGCATGCCCAGGCTGCACATCCCGCCGGATCTCGACCTGCACTACCGCATCGATGACTTCACCGATCCGTGGCGCAAGGCGCAGACCCATTTTGATGCTGCACGGCAACGCGGAGAGTGGATTGGCGTGGTACGCCTGGGTGCCGAAGCTCGCACGGCAGTATCGGGTTGTGCGGCCGGACATGCGCGGGTTCGGTGATTCGACGCCCATGCCGCGCGATTATGCGTGGACCCTGGATGCGCTGACGCAGGATTCTGCCTGCTGATGGACCACCTTGGCATCGAGCGATTCCACCTGGTCGGTGCCAAGATCGGCGGCACGATTGCGCGCGCGTTTGCCGCGCGCCGGCCCGAACGGATCATGACGCTGGTCGTGGTGGGTACACCGCCACCGTTGCGCGTCGGCGCCGCCGAAAGAGTGCCGGAGCTGATCCGCGACTTCGAGACGCAAGGCGTCGAATACTGGGCACGGCAGAACATGGGCAGCCGGCTGGGCAGTGCATTTCCACCGGAAGGTGTCGAGTGGTGGACGAAGTTCATGGGCCGCACCGCGGTTTCCACCCAGACTAGGTTTCATGGGCACGATCGCCTGCGCCGACATCCGCGCCGATCTTCCCAGGATCAGATGCCCGACGCTGGTGATCACCACCGAACAGAGCGGGTTGGGCTCGGTCGAGGAAACGCGCGCCTGGCAGCAGCAGATACCGGATTCCGAACTGCTGGTGCTGCCAGGTGATTCGTATCATGTCGCCGCCACGCATGCCGACCGCGCGGCGCAAGCAACGTTGGAATTTATCGCGAGGCGCAGCCATGGTTGAGATCCGCCGCATGGGACCGCAGATCGGCGTCGAAGTGACGGGCGTCGATGTGAAGACATTGGACGATGCGGGTTTCGCGCCGATCTATCAGGCCTGGCTCGATTACAATGTGATGGTGGTGCGCGATCAGGAACTGACGATCGAGGAGTTCCTGCGCTATAGCCGGCGCTTCGGCATTGTCGTGCCGCATCCGTCCAAGAGCACGCGGCATCCCGAGGTGCCAGAGATCACGCTACTCGGCACCAACAAATTCGACGCCGAGGGCAAGCTAATCGAGGCGATCTACCGACGCGGCGCAGAAGGCTGGCATACCGACGGCGCCTACGATGTCGGAGCCGTTCAAGGCGACGCAGCTCTATGCGCTGGCGATCCCCAGCACTGGCGGCGACACGCTGTTCGCCAATGGCTATGCCGCATATGATGCGCTGCCCGAGCGGCTGAAACAGCGGCTGGAAGGGCGCCTGGGCGCTTTCACCTATGGCGGGCGGAGAAGGCACCGCGAGCTGCTGAACGAAGAAGATCGCGACTGGAAACCGGTGTTCCACCCGATCATCCGCACGCATCCGGAGACCGGACGCAAGTCGCTGTATTTCGATCCGGGCAAGATCGAGTCGATCGAGGGCCTATCGGCGCAAGAGAGCGACGCGATGATCGATGAATTGACCGGACACATGATCCAGCCTGACGCCGAGTACCGGCACAAATGGCGGGTCGGCGACATCGTCATCTGGGACAACCGCTGCTCCTATCACCGCGCCGCCGGCGACTACCCGCCGCACGAGGATCGCATCCATTGGCGGGTATCGATCAAGGAGCAGGGCGTCGAGCGGCTGGCCGCGGAATAACCAGCCGCCCTGTTGAGTGACGCTTGGCCAACCCCGCCCGGCCCAGAATCAGCCCCAGGTAGCCTTTCCGCTCGCCAGAGTGATGGTGATGTGGCCCATCGTGGTATCGGCCTTGGCTCCATGCCAGTGGCGCTCACCCGCCTTGACGTGAGCAACATCACCGACCTTGATCTCCCGCCGCTCGGTTTCCGTGGCGACCCAGCCCGCTACCCGAGGTGACGATGAGAATTTGGTCGCAATCGTGAACGTGCCAACCCGTGTTGCATCCTTGACTGAAGTTCACAATGCTGCAGTTGAAATTCGCGGACTCCCCCGGCTCGATGATGGTCTGGCGGGTGCGATGCACGGGACCGGAATATCCATCCGTGTGTTCGGCCGCGCCAGGCGCTGGGACTTCGGGGATATTCTTCAACGTGACAACCTTCATGACACTCTCTCCCTTGTTGTCGAGTTCGCGGCTGGCTTGTGGGCGTACGCAGCTTGTGACCAAGCGATAGCCTAACACCTTTTGCATGCAAACACCTGGCGTTCTCCAACGCATCAGTGCCGAAAATGCCGCATGCCGGTGAACACCATCGCCACGCCCGCAGCATCGGCTGCCGCAATCACCTCCGCATCGCGCACCGATCCGCCCGGCTGAATCACCGCCGTCGCGCCGGCCGCAATCGCGACTTCCAGCCCGTCGGCAAACGGAAAAAACGCATCCGACGCAACGACGCTGCCGCGCGTCAGTGGCGCATCTAGCCCCGCCGCCTTCGCCGCCGCCTCGGCTTTCCACGCACCGATCCGGGCGCTATCCACTCGACTGGGCTGGCCCGCGCCGATGCCAACCGTCGCGCGATCCTTCGCATATACGATAGCGTTCGACTTCACATGCTTGCAGACGCGGAAGGCGAACAGCAGGTCGGCGAACTCGGCCTGCGTCGGCGCGCGTTGCGTCACTACGCGCAGATCGGATTGATCGATCCGGCCGTTATCGCGAGTCTGCGCCAGAAAACCGCCCGACAGACTCCGGAACGTCAGACCCGGCGCCGATGCATCCGGCACCCCGCCCGTCAGCAGCAGACGCAAATTCTTCTTGCGCGCGAGCACCGCCTTTGCCGCATCGTCGGCACCGGGCGCGATGATCACCTCGGTAAGGATCGCCGCGATCTTCTCGGCAACGGCGCCATCTAGCGTGCGGTTCACCGCGATGATGCCGCCAAACGCCGAGACGGGATCGCACAGCAGCGCCTTGTCCCAGGCCTGTGCGAGCGTGGCCGCGGTCGCGACACCACACGGGTTGGCGTGCTTGATGATGGCGACCGTCGGGCCATCGAATTCCGCCACGCATTCGAACGCGGCATCGGTATCGTTCAGGTTGTTGTAGGACAGCTCCTTGCCCTGAAGCTGTTCGGCCGTCGCGACACCGAACCGGTCGCCAGTGGCATAGAATGCCGCCGCCTGATGCGGGTTCTCGCCATACCGCAGCGTCTGCCGCAGCACCCCGGCCATGGTCATCCGGCGCGGAAAGATTTCGCCGCGCTGCTCAGCGAACCACGAGGCAATCGCCGCATCATATGCCGCCGTATGCGCGTAAGCTTCACCGGCCAGGCGCCGACGCAGCGCAAAGCTGGTACCGCCATGCCGCTGCATCTCCTCAAGCACCGCCGCATACTGTGTCGGTTCGGTCAGCACCACGACGAAGTCGTGGTTCTTCGCCGCCGCGCGGATCAGCGCAGGGCCGCCGATGTCGATGTTCTCGATGCACTCACCCTCCAGCGCGCCCCGCGTCACCGTGGCCTCGAACGGATACAGGTTCACCGCCACAAGATCGATTGGCGCGATGCCATGCGCCGCCATCTGCGCCAGGTGCACTTCGTCGTCGCGGCGGCCAAGAATGCCGCCATGGATCTGAGGAACCAGGGTCTTGACGCGGCCATCCAGGATTTCTGGAAAGCCCGAATGCTCGGATACCTCTTTCACCGGCACGCCAGCATCGCGCAGCGCACGGGCCGACCCGCCGGTGGACAGGATCTCGACGCCCCGCTCCACCAGCGCCTGCGCGAACGGCACCAGGCCGAACTTGTCGGAGACCGATATCAGCGCGCGGCGGATGGGAACGATGTCGCTCATGCGGCGCGGGATAGACCTACAACCCTAGCAGGTCCAGCGTACGCGCCAGCACCTTGGCCTCGTCGTAGTGTTCCAGCGCGCGCTCGCGTCCCGCCGCACCCATACGCGCGCGCAGCGCTGGATCGGCGATCAACCGCCGCAGCGCCGCCGTAAGCGCCGGCGCATCGCCGGGCGGCACCAGCAGGCCGGTGATCTCCGGCACTACCTGTTCCGCCGGACCACGCACATTCGCGGCGACAACAGGCAGCCCCGTCAGCATCGCCTCGATCACCGACATCGGCAGGCCTTCGAAGCGGCTGGGCAGAGCGAAGATATCGGCCGCAGCCATCAGCTCCGGCACGTCGTCACGATAGCCCAGCAACCGCAGACGATCGCCCAGGCCGGCGTTGCGAAGCAGCTCGGCCATGTCCTGCCCGCGATCCGAGGCCAGCCGCTCGCCAACCACCCAAAGCGCCGCCTCTGGGATCGTGCGCATCGCCGGGGCAAGCTCCGGATAACCTTTGTGCCAGACCAGCCGCGACACCGCGAGCACCGCGACCTGCCCGTCCGCTATGCCGAGTGCGGCGCGAACTCGCTGCCGGGCGGCAGGATCGGGACGAAAGCGCGCCGGGTCGCGGCCGTTGCGGATGGCAATGGCGCGCCCGTGAATGCGCAGCCGCCTTGCGTCACGCGCTTCCGCTTCGCTGACCGTCAGGAACGTGTCGGTCACGCGCGCCGCCAGCCACTCCATCGCAAAGCCCACGACGCTGCGCGACCGGAACCCGGGAAGTTGAACCAAAACCCGTGCCCCGTGTAGGCGATGTGCGGCACCCCCGCCCACCACGCCGCCATGCGTGCCAGAAAACCGCTGATCGGCATGTGCGCGTGCACGAGGTCAGGCTTCTCGGCCCGGAACAGGCGCACCAGGGCGCGAAATGCGCGCCAATGGGCCAGCAGCGAGGTCGTGCGTGCCAACACGATAGCCTCGATCCGGAACCCTTCGGCGCGTGGCTGCGCCAGCAGCGGGCCGTCGGCGCACACACCGATCACTTCGTGACCACGCGCCCGGATCGCTCGCATCAGCGGCAGCAGGAAATGCACCAGAGAGAAGTCGACGTTGGTGACTTCGATGACCTTCAGCCGACCTTGCTGAGATCGCCCCTCAACCATAGCATCCGCCGGTGTCAGCCATTGCTCGCCATTGATAGCGTAAGTCCTTGAACCTTAATGACAAGTTCCTCGCTGAGATCCACTCGAGCTGCGAGCAGCTTCGGTTCCAGCTCAAGACCGGCGCGTTCAACCAGAAGCAGACGGATTATCTGCGGACAGAACGTACTGGCCGCTTGGACCTGATCGACGCTCTGAAGTACTGCTGCGTCAACCTACGCTGGAATGAGCTGCTGTTGCCCGACGACAAGGGGCCGATGGCGGTGGGTCCTGGGCAGATATTCGTCCGCCCGAGGCTCGGGCCGTTCGGTCGCGCCTCCGGCCAGTTCTCCTCCGGCGTGATCCGCCGCCCAGTCTAGGCATCACACCGGATTAAATGCTCGCTGCTACCCCACAGTCATGAAATACAATATTACTTCCACTTGCCACTAGTGTGTCATTTGTTTTTATGTAGCCGCCGTCTGCGCTCCCGCATATTTCGATTCGCGGCCTCCAAAAGTAAGTAATGACCTTGTAAATCGTGACGAGGTTGGGTGGAACAAACTCCACATCTAGGTACTAAGCCGTCGTCATGAGCTTGGACGCGGACCTTGCTCCGCTCGTTTCCAGCCACAACCTGTATGTCGAGATTGCTCGCTGATCCGTGCCACACATTGTTTTCTATCCAGGCAAGAGGTTTTCCATCCCTTCCGCAAATGATCGCATTCAGTTGTAATGGCGCGCCGTCTTCCTCTGAAGGTTCGAACCAGATCGCCTTAGCTCTCATTGGCATTTCCACTATAGGCAACCAGCCCAAAACGGCGCCTCGGAACCCAATACGATCCACGCCAAACATCGAGTTGACTTCAAGGGCAGTGCGGCAACGGTAAGCGACATAAGGGCCTATTGATATAGTTAGGTTGCCTATATCCATTGCGGTATGGGAAAAGCCTTGAGCTTTACAGAAGGGTGCGTTGGCACACCTTTCCAACGTCGCCCGACTTACAAACCCGCCTTTGGCCCTATGATGGTTCGGACAGAGAAGGATGACCCCCAGAGGGTCGTGGCCCGGGGCATCCTTGAACTCTGGGCTAAAGTGATCGTAGTCGTATAGAGCGCTTCCGCAGACCACACAACCAAACCCGCATCGTTTTCTAACGGCGCGAGCGACATCAGGGGGAATCCGCCTCTTGAGGCCGAAGCGGTTTACGTCACCCGACACCCAGTATTCTCCAATTAGAGGCAATGGTCGTAGCACTTCAGTCGGCGATGGTCACACTTTGCGTATCGCTAATCTTGCTAACGCTTTTCTGTACGGTAACCAGTAAGCCACTGATATTGCTCGAAGTAGCTCAGCCGACCTTGCTGATTGCCCATTTCACCTGTTGCTGGCCGTCGGCATAGCCGGTCAGCACCACCTGCTCGGTGCGGCGCGGTTCGTGGCCGCCGAGATAGATGCTCTCCTCCAGGCTCATGCGCGCGCCATCGGCGCGAAGCCGCCAGCCGCCGCCGGAACGCAGCCGCAGCAGCACCGCCTCGCCATCCTGCTGCAGATTGGCGTTCACCTCGGGGTGCAGATGGAAGCGCAGCGTGAAAGGCTGTGGCGTCGGCGCCTCCACCACGTCTTCGCCACGCACGTCCTCGCCGCTTTCCGCGAGGTACAGCCGGCGCCGATGCACCGCGCCGAACGGCTTCTTCCAGCCGTCATGGCTGGCTTCAAGCCAATGTGCGCCATTGGCTTCCTGCCGTTGTGCCTCGACCAGCACCGGCCGACGGCCAGGCCGTCCGGCTTGAGTTCCGATGAATTGACATCGGCGATCACCAGGGTGGAGTGCGCGGCGGAGGCTCGCATCGCATCCCGCCACTCCGGACCACCGGCGGGAATATCGCCACAGTTGACGATCATCCGGTCCCGGCCGACGGAAAATTCCATCGACAGCGTTCCGGCATGCGCGTAGCGGTCCACGCCGGGCGGTGGCGGCGCGCCGCAATCGACAATCAGCACACTGCGGCCGGCCTGCAGGCGCTGAAATCCGCCATCCGGCAGGGCCTGCGGAGCCCGGCCGCTGCGCCCGGCCTGCGTCAGTGCCATCTCGATCAGACTGCTGTTCTCTTCCCGGCCGCCATTGAACAGCGCCAGGCAACCGTCGCCATGGCGCATAACACGAAGCGCCGGCGCCATCCGCTCGATCGCGCCGGTCAGCGCTGCCGGCGGCTGCGTCTGCGACGCCTGCAACAAGGCGCGAATTTCGGTAAGGTCCTGCAGCGCGGCAAGCTGTGCGGCGGGACTGCGTTCGGCATGGCAGCCATCGGGCAGCACCTGGCGGACGATCTCCTGCGGCAGGAACCGCAGGGCGCGCGTCAGGAAGCCGGCATGCTCCGGCAACGCCACGGCCGCCGCGATCAGGCCCTTCAGCGCCGTCAGCGCCCGCGCGTCCAGCTCCTCGGTGGGAAGTGCGGCGGACAGGCTACGTGCATCCGACACCAGCCGCGACATCAGCCTTTGGCGGAATGCGTCATCAGCGGTGGCGGCAAAGAAATCGTAGTGACCCAGCCAGGAGGCGATCCGTGCGCCAGCGACATCAGGCCGATGCGCGATCGG
Source organism: uncultured Alphaproteobacteria bacterium (assembly GCA_963758595.1). Lineage (GTDB taxonomy): Bacteria > Pseudomonadota > Alphaproteobacteria > Acetobacterales > Acetobacteraceae > JAMXLO01. The sequence goes on along the minus strand of CAVWWB010000006.1, from coordinate 692,790 downwards.
CTCGCCCGGGCGGAGCATTGACCCATTCAGCCACCAGCGCCCGCGCACGCAAGCGCGCGGCGTCGGTCCCCAGCGCGCGCAGGTCGCGCAGCCAGCTAAAGCTGTGCGCCGATGCATCGAGCAACGGCGAGACGGACGTCGCGCGCCAGCCGCCCGGCCGCAGCACCCTCACCGCGCCGCCAAGCTCCAGTTCGCCGCGCAGCAACCTGGCACCGCGGCCCGGGTCGCCCGGCCAGGGATCGCGCACCGGCAAGGCCGGAGCATCCGGCACGCGACCCACACGCAGGCTGGGCAGGCGTGCCATCACCCGTCGCGCGTCGCGCAGCCAGCGACGAGGATCGGTGCCGTTCATCCGGCCGGTTCCTTGCCGCGCAGCGCGGCGATCGCCGCGGCATAGTCCTTCGCGCCGAATACCGCGGTGCCCGCGACCAGCGTGTCGGCGCCCGCGCTGATCACGTCGCGTGCGGTCCGCGGTGTAATACCGCCATCGACCGAAAGCGCGATGGTGCGGCCCGATGTCTCGATCATCCGCCGTAGCGTCGCAATCTTTGGTAGCTGCGACGCCAGGAATTTCTGCCCACCGAATCCAGGGTTCACCGTCATCACCAGAATGCTGTCGACGAGATCGAGGACCCACGCAATGGCCTCGACCGGTGTGCCGGGATTCAAAACGAGGCCCGCACGCTTGCCATGGCCCTGGATAAGCTGGAGCGTGCGATGCACATGCGGCCCCGCTTCCGGATGCACCAGGATGTGGTCGGCCCCGGAGTTGGCGAATGCCGCGATGAATGGATCAACCGGTGCGATCATCAGGTGCACGTCGAACGGTAATTTGCAGTGCGGACGCAGGCTTTGCAGGATCGGCGGGCCGAAGCTGATGTTGGGGACGAAATGACCGTCCATGACATCGAGATGCAGCCAGTCCGCTCCGGCCGCCTCGATCGCCGCCACCTCCTCGCGCAGTCGGCTGAAATCCGCGGCCAGCAAGCTGGGCGCGACCGTGATCCGGGGAGGTGCCGATTCAGGCATGAATGGTTGTACACAGGCGTGTTCGATGAACACAAGGCGCGGAGTTATCGGTCCCGCTCTATGCCGCCCCGGAATGCACGCATCAGGTCTTGATCAAGCGCGCAATGAAGAACCCGTCCATGCCGCCCCGCTCGGCCCACATGCTGGGCAAGGTGCGGACAAATCCATCGCTGGTCAGCGCTTCCGGCAAGGCGGCGAGCTCCGCAGGCGTGAACGGATCGTGCCGAAGATCGCCGGAGGCGGCGGCTGAGCGCACCCGCGGCTCGCTTTCCTCGGGTTGCAGCGAGCAGACGGAGTAGATCAGGCGACCGCCCGGACGCAGCATTGCTGCGGCGGCACGAAGCAGGCGGTCCTGCGTCTCCTCCAACGCGCGCACATCGCGCGGGCGCTTCAGGTGCGGCACGTCCGGATGGCGGCGGATCGTTCCGGTGGCGCTGCACGGCGCATCCAGCAGCACAGCGTCGAACTGGCGGCCGGGCGACCAGACGCCTGCATCCGCCTGCACGATTTCGGCCTGCAGGTGCCAATGCCGTAGGTTCTCCTGCAGGCGCTCGAGGCGGGCCGAGTCGCGCTCCACCGCCACCACCGCTGCGCCCGCCGCCACCAACTGCGCGGTCTTGCCGCCGGGCGCGGCACACAGGTCGGCTACGTGTTCGCCCGGACGTGGGGCCAGCAGTCTGGCGGGCAGGGCGGCGGCAGCGTCCTGCACCCACAACTCGCCATGCTCGAAGCCCGGGATCTCGGTGGCACGTGTCCTGGGCGGGAAGCGGACCGACCCGGTCGGCAGCGGTTCACCACCCGCAGGCAGGCCGCCCGCCTTCAACGTCACATCCAGCGGCGCCTCATGCTGATGCGCCATGGCGATGTCGCGCGCATTGTCGCCCCACGACGCCCAGAGCCAAGCAGGCGTGTCGAGCCGCGGTGCATCCAGTTCCGCGAGCGCTGCGCTGCCGGCCTGCGCAACCCGGCGCAGCACGGCGTTGATCAGACCGGCGAAAGGCGCAAGCCCGCGGGCGCGCGCCAAGGCAACGGCGGTCGCCACCGCGGCGTGATCCGGGGTCCCCAGCAGCACCAGGCCCGCGGCACCGAGACGCAGTACATGACGCACCGGCTCGGGCGGCGCCCTGCGCAGAAATGGCTCCAGCACCGCGTCGAGCGTGCCCATCCGCCGCAGCACCGCCGCAGCCAGCCGATGCGCTGCCGCGCGGTCCCGCGGATCAGAAGCCGGCAGCGAATCCAGCGCCTCCTCGAGCGAGCGGCGCCGATCCAGCACCGCCGTCAACAGGTCGAAGGCAGCGTCGCGTGTCGGATCGGCCATCAGCGCGCCGTAGCGTGACAGGTCAGGTCACGTCCATGCAGGCGGCAGTGCGCCATCACCTGATCAGTGATCGCGTACACCGTGCCGGTCCAGCCCTGGCTCGTTCGGTGCAGGACAACGTAGCCGTAATCGGCAATGGCGAGGGCGTGGCGGATGCTCATGCCCTCGATCGCGATACCCGGGTTCACCGGCTGGGTGATGGCATCCTTCGCATCACCGCCCTCGCCTACCACCAACTGCGCCGGACGCCCGGGACCGAATTCATAGCTGGTGAAGTCGTGCACATGACCGGACAGCACCATGTCCAGATTCGCCGGCACGAGACCTCGGATCGCCGCCTGCTCTGTCGCGTTCAGCGTCTCCCCCGGCTTCGCGTCGGGTCCCTGCTCCAGCGCCCATACCGGACGGTGGGTCAGCAACCAGGCGTGCGGGGGCACATCGCCCAGCAACGTCTTCAATTGCGCGGCGTACCCGGCGACCTTCGCTGCATCCGCGGAACCATCGTCGGCATCCGCGCTGTCGAAAACCAGCAGGTTCATGGAGCGGAGATTCAACGCATAGGGCGACGTGGTATCGACACACTGATCCGGATCGGGATGCGGATCGAGCAGGCGGAACCAGCCATGGCCGCCTCGGCTGCACACCTCGTGATTGCCCCGCACCAGTACCCAGGGCGCGGCAGCGAGCAATGGCGCGGCGGGATCGAAAAAGTCCTTCTGCCAGACGGCCAAGTTGTCGCCGTACGGACTGCCGGCGCAGCCCGGGCGTGCCTCCGGACAGGGTGTTTCGCGGTAGTGGTAGTCGCCGACATGGATGACCAGGTCAGGATGACGCGCGGCGGCAAGTCGCGCCACCTGAGCAAACGGCCATTTTACCGGGTCGTTGCAGTCCTGCACGAAGTCGCCTTTGATGCGGCAACCGGTGTCGCCGATCACCACGACGCGCTTGATGTCCGGCGGCAACGTCGGGACGGGCAACCCGTCCACCGTGATCGCGCGCGCCCCCGCCGAAGTGTGCGCAATGCACACCTGCACCGGGTAGTTCGCGTCGACCACGCCGCGGGTGTTCGAGCTCAACGCAGTCTCGTCGGCGACGACGCTTGGGACAAGGCGTTCCGGGCGCGACGATCGCTCGCACGTCGAGACCGCCGCCGCTGGCCAGCTCGACCCAGGGCGCGGGCAGGTCGGCGGCCTGCGCCGACGTCGACAGCAGCAGAGCGAGCAGGCAACAGAACAGACGCGGCATTCAGTCGGCGCCCTGCGCGGCTCTCTCCTTTTCCGCCATGCGCTGCTTGAGCTGCTCGGGTGTAAGACGGACGATATCTTCGTTCTGGTGGGCGTAGAGGTCGTACGGGTCGGTCTCCAGTTCTTCCAAGCACGGTGCGGCCGGCCAGCACGTCGGCTTTCCAGGCGTCCTGCGCCGGTTGGCGTTCGTGGAACTCCGGCATCACCTCGCGGGCGAACAGCTCCAGGCTGTCGCAGATCGCCTGATGCGTCGTGCGCCCGGCCTGATTGAGCAGGATGACCTGATCGACATGCGCCTCCTCGAACTGCCGCAAACGTTGCCGGATGGTGTCCGGCGAGCCGATCAGGCCGTTGCGCAGCGCCTGCTTCGCCTTATCGGTCTGCCGCCACTCCTGGTACTCGCGCCAGAGGTTTCCCGTCCCTGGCGCATCGATGCCCTTCCGCCCGTAGTAACCCAGCGCGAAGATGAAGAAGGTCCAGCCGGACGCCGCGGCGATCGCTTCTTCGTCGGTCGGCGCGCACATGAAGCCGTTGACGATAGCGACGTTGGGATTGGTCGCGTAGTCGGCCAGCCGCTTCGGGCGGTGCAGCAGGTTGTTGTAGTAGCGATGCACCCAGGCGCGCGCAGCTTCGGGCGAGACGAAGCTGAAGCCCAGCGCCCCCATGCCCCACTGGCCCGCATCGCCGATCGTGCGGATGTTGGAGCAGGCGACCCAGAGCGGCGGATGTGGCTTCTGAAATGGCTTGGGAATCACGTTGCGAGCCGGGAAATCATAGGACTGGCCGTGGAACTCCCAGTCCTCGCGGGTGAACATCGGGATGATGGCGCGCACTGCCTCTTCCCAGCGGTCGCGCTTGTCGCGCACGCGGATGCCGAACGGGTGCAGTTCGGCCGGACCCGCGGCCTCTCCCATGCCCGAGATCGACCCGACCGCCGGACAGCAGGTCGAGCGTTGCCACCTTCTCCGCCACGCGCTGCGGTTGGTTCGTGGTAAGCTGGATCACGCCATGCCCGAGCCGGATGTTCCTGGTGCGCTGGCTGGCAGCGCCGAGGAAGACCTCGGGCGCGGAGGAGTGGGAATACTCCTCCAGAAAGTGATGTTCCACCACCCAGGCGTAGTCGTAACCAAGCTGATCGGCGAACTGAAACTGATCGAGCGACTGCTGCAACAGGTCGTACTCGCTCGTCGCCGTCCAGGGGCGCGGCAGTTGATGTTCATAGAACACGCCGAACTTCATGCTGAATGCTTCCTTTCAGACCGCCGCACCGTCAAGGCGTCGTATTCATACAGCCAGTCATAACGCGCCCCCATGGCGCGCGGCGCAAACTCGCGCGCCATGAATTCCTGCGCCGCCGCCGGATCCGCGAGCTGCGGGTTATGATAACGGGAGACGTTTTCCAGCGAGCCGCGCACAATTCGTGCCGTGCGATCGAGCCGCGCCGCTTCGTAGCGCCGCAATGCCTCGGGGATGTCGAACGCATCCAGGCAGCGCGCCAGCACCATGCCGTCCTCGATCGCCATGTTGGCGCCCTGGGCGAGAAAGGGCAGCGTCGGGTGGCAGGCATCGCCCAGCAGCGTAACGCGCCCGACCGACCAATGCTCCAGCGGTTCGCGGCCGAGCATCGCCCACTTATACGGAATGTCGATCGCATCGATGATCGCCAGCACATCGTCATGCCATAACGCGAAGTCGCTGGCGGCATTCCTCGACCGTGCCGGCCTCTGACCAGCTTTCGATCAGCCAGTCGTCGCGCTCGATCGCGGTAACGAAATTCAGCAGTTCGCCGCGGCGCAGCGGATAAGTCACGGCGTGACCGTGCGGACCGATCCAGGTGTTGCCATGCTGCTGGCGCAGCCTGGCAGGCAGACGTTGCATCGGCACCACGCCACGCCACGCCATGAAGCCGGTGAACGTCGCGCCTGATCGCCGAACAACGCCTGACGGACGCGTGAGTGCACGCCGTCAGCCCCGATCAGCGCGCCGCCCTGCACCCGTTCGCCGGTGTCCAACACCAGCGTCACGCCATCGGTGGTCTGTTCGAAATCGGTTACCCGGGCGTCGAGATGCAAGGCATCCGGCGCGCGATCCGCCAGTGCCTGGACCAACACCTGATGAAAGTCGCCGCGATGCACCAGCCAGTAGGGCGAGCCGAACCGCTGCTCGGCAGTAGCGCCAAGGTCCTGCACCCGCCAGGCCTGGCCGGTGTTGAACAGCCGCATATCCTTGGCGGTGGGCACCGAGGCGATTGCCTCCATAGCCGGTCGCAAGCCAAGCGCGCACAGCACGCGCGACCCGTTCGACGAGATCTGCACGCCCGCACCGATTTCGCGCAGGTCGGCGGCCTGTTCGTAGAGCTCGACCGCGAAGCCGCGCTGCAGCAATGCCAATGCGGCAACGATCCCGCCGATCCCGGCGCCGGCAATCAGAATGCGCGGCTTGCCCACCTCACCTCCGGCTGTGCCATGCCATGATGAGTGCCGGGAACGTCGGCAGGACGCAAGCGGGAGAATGCGATGCTCGATCAACCACGGATGCAGGGCCAGACGAAACTGCTGGGGAGCTGCCGTTGCGGCTGCATCACCACGCCTATGCGGTGAAGGACCAGGAGTTGAACCGGCACTTCATCGAGGACATTCTGGGCATCCCGCTGGTCGCCACCTGGTGCGAGCGCGTTTTCCGGCCGGAGGTCGGTCGCGAGGTGGACTACTGCCACACCTTCTTCGAGATGGCGGATGGCAGCGCGCTTGCGTTCTTCCAGTTCGCGGACGACGAGGCGTGGGAGAAGAACCGCGCCATCCTGCAGGAGGTCGGCGGGTCGTGGCACGTGGCGTTCAAGGTGACGCAGGCGAGCTTCGATGAGCTGATGCAGCGAGTGACCGAGGCGGGTGTGCCGGTACGCAAGATCGACCACGGCTACTGCTTGTCGATGTATCTGAAGACGCCGGACGGCTTGCGGCTGGAGTTCACCGTGGACGCGCCGGATGCCGACAAGATCGCCGATATGCGCCGGAAGGATGCGCATTCCGAGCTGGCGCGGTGGCTGGCGGGCGACCGGCGGGTTAACAATGACGATCGGCCGCATTAAGGCTCCCGTCCACCCTCTCGCGCGCTGGGCTGCGCGCGGGAGAGGGTGTTCGACATCACCCTGTCGCTTAACGCGGCCGCGCGCTGCACAAAGCGCAGCGGCGTGTCGAAATCGAAGTTCATATAGACGGCGTTTAGATGCGCGTAAGGTGGTGACTGCGCGAACAGCTCAAACGTCAGGCGATGGCCCGCATAATCCGAGTTCAGCAGATCGCGGGCGAATGCCAGCAGCCGACGGCGGTCTTCCGCGCTCCAGGCCTCGTTGACCGTGTAGAACTTCTCCAGCCACGGCCGGGTCTCCGGATCGACGAAGGCGGCGAAATCGGGGGTGACGCAGATCTGTCCGCCACACAATTCGCGTGCCAGATGCATCATCGCCGGCAGTTTCGTGCAGGCATGCACTCGCCCGGTGAACAGCAGCGACTGGTTCGGCATCAGCAATCCCGCCGGGCTCGGCTGAGCGGCGGCAATCGCGGCGGTCAGGTGCGCGTTGATGCCTTCGCGATAACAGGCAAGCTCCGCCAGCTTCTCACGCACCGCCTGCTGCTTATCCAGGCCGGTCTGCCGCGCATTGAACAGTGCCGCGCCGATCATCATGTCGGCCAGGTACAGGATGCGCTGGGTATAGGGAAATGCCGAATAGCGGTGCAGCGTGGCGCGGATGAATGTCGCGGCCCGAGTGTGACGGTAGAACAGCACGTTCTCCCACGGCACCAGCACATCGTCGAACACGATCAACGTGTCCACCTCGTCGAAGCGATTCGACAGCGGATAGTCCTCGATCGGAGCGCGACCGGCGAACCCGGTGCGGCAGATGTGCCTGATACCGGGCCAGCCCATATCGGCGATGAACCCGACCGCGTAGTCGGACAGCTTGTCGTCACCCCAGTTGGCGATGGTCGGCTTAACGAACGCCTGGTTGGCATAAGCGGCCGCGGTTTCGTATTTGGCGCCGCGCACGACGATGCCGGCATCGGTCTCCTTCACCACGTGCAGCAGCATGTCCGGATCCTGCTCCTGCGGCCGCTTCGAGCGATCGCCTTTGGGATCGGTGTTCGCCGAGACATGGAATGGATCGGCGATCAGCGCACGCATGATGTGACGCTCGACGTTCTGGCTGAACTGCTGATCGATCTCGTCCAGCACCGCCTTGCCGTCCCACAGCGACCACAACTCACCAATTGTTTCGTCGCCCACGCGCACCACCACGCCGCCGATCTCGTTGAGTTGCGCATCGACATAGGCGCGCTTGTCGTGCCAGTCCTGCTGCGTCTTCGGCAGCTTCAGCGCCAGATTGCATGGCTCCCCACTGGCCTCGTCTAGATACGACATCATCGCGCGGTGGCGCGTGTCGTGCGCCATGTCGTAGAGCCTTGCCCGCAGTGATACGATCGGCTGAAACGCCGGATGCTTTGTCACGTCGGCCACGCGCGCACCATTGATCCAGACCCGCCGCCCATCGCGAAGCGAATCGAGATATTGCTTGCCGGTCCTGAGCATGGTTGATCCTTCTGGATTTTCCAGCAGTTTGCCCGGCCGAAGCCAAGGTTGCTAGGCTTCGAACTGCAATTATCGCGCGGAGTGACTGCCCTGAGTTGCGGTGAACCGGACATCGCGTCGAACTATACAATCTTATAGGCATGGCGGCTGTCGGCTGGATCGAACAGGAACATTACACACGCGCCGGTTCACTGCGATGGTGTGCGCGTGGAGCGGGCCGGCTCTGCCGTCTGACCGCGTTCGCCAATCAGTGCCCGCGGGCGCGGTCCGGCGTCCCCGCGGAACGGCATGTGCTGCATAGCCCTTCCGCCTCGACCGTCAGATTGCTGATGGTGAAGCCGGCTTCCTTCGCGATCCGCGCCAGGACAGCCGCCACACCATCATCCTGCATCTCGGTCGACGCGGCCGCAATTACGACAGATCAGGAATTGCGCGGCATGTGCGTGGCTCCCGCCGTCTGGATCGGCCGTGCATCCGGCAACACAGCCGACAAAAGCGGAAAGCCGTTCAAGCCGATGGATCAGCCCCTGCTCCAGCAAAAATTCCAGCGTCCGATACACGGTGGGCGGAGCCGCGCCGCGCCGTATCTGCCGCAGCCGGTCCAACAGCTCGTAGGCACCGGTCGGCGCCGCGGCATCCAGGATCATCCCAAGCACCTGGCGCCGCAGTTCTGTCAATGTCGCACCGCGATGCTCGCAAATCGCCTCGGCTCGGTCGAGCAACATCTCCGTCCGCCGCGAGAAATCCCCCGCCATGCGTTCTCCTTTCCCGCCGCCATGCTAGCACCTGCAGGGGCGGTTGCACGGGGCTGGAGTTATAGTATTACATAACAGTGATCGTGGCGCAGGGCGCCTGATCATGACCTTACGTCCGGGCATTGCCCGTTATCCTGGGCCTGATCGCTGCTCCAGCAGCCGCCCAGGACGCGATCAGCATCGTCGCGGCAGAGAATTTCTATGGCGACGTGGCGCAGCAGATCGCCGGCCGGTCGGCGAGCTGTCAGCAGCATCCTGAACAACCCGGAGCAGGATCCGCATCTGTTCGAAGCCAGCCCCGCCGTGGCGCGCCTGCTCTCCGCCGCTGCCATCGTGGTGTACAACGGCATCGATTACGATCCTTGGATGCCCAAGCTGCTGGCCGCCGCACAGTCGGCAAGGCGCACGGTCATCGTGGTAGCCGACCTGATGCACCGAACCGCCGGAGACAATCCGCATATCTGGTACGATCCACCGACAATGCCGGCCTACGCTGCGGCGCTTGCCGCAGTACTTGAGCGAACGCGACCCGGCGCACAAGCAGGACATCCAGCGTAACCTCGACGTGTTCCTGGCATCCTTGCGGCCGCTCGAGACCAAAATCAGTGAGTTGCATCAGAACTATGCCGACACGCCGGTGACCGCAACCGAACCGGTGTTCGGCTACATGGCGGCAGCGCTTGGGCTCCGGATGCGGAACGAGCGCTTCCAGCTTGCCGTGATGAACAACGCAGAGCCGCGTGTATCCGATGTGGCGGCATTCGAGAATGATCTGCGAATGCCGGCCGTACGGCTGCTGCTGTACAACAGCCAGGCCGCCGACCCGGCGACAAGCCGTCTGATGGCGATCGCCGAACAGGCAAAGGTGCCGGTTGTCGGCGTGACCGAGACTGAACCCGCCCGGTAAGCGCTACCAGGACTGGGTGATCGGCGAACTCGACGCGGTTGGCCATGCGCTGTCCGGCGCGTCCCCGTTGATGCGAGCCGAACCGTGAACGCGATCGAACTGGCCGGGGTCACGCTGGCATTCGGCGCACAATCCGTTCTCACCGACATCGACCTGACGTTTCGGCACAATGAATTCGTCGGAGTGTTGGGGCCGAACGGCTCGGGCAAGACCACGCTGATGCGAGCGATATTGGGCTTGCTGCCGCTCGCGCACGGCACCATCCGCGTGCTGGGAAACCGGGTCAGGCGAGGCAATTCCGCGATCGGCTACATGCCGCAAGCACGCAGCGCGCTGGAACAGGTACGGCTATCCGGTTGGGACTTCGTCGCCAGCGGCATCAACGGCCATCGATGGGGCCTGCCCGTGCTCGACCGCGCCGCTCGAATGCATGTCGCCTGGGCGCTGGAGAGGGTCCAGGCCACCGACCTCGCGCAGCGGCCACTGGCGGAAACTCTCCGGCGGCGAGCGGCAGCGCCTGCTGTTGGCGCAGGCGCTGCTTGGACGGCCCAAGCTTGCTGCTGCTGGACGAGCCGCTGATCAGCCTTGATCCGCATCATCAGCGCGCGGTGGTCGAGCTTACCCGCGCGCTCCAGCAGGAGCTGGGCATGACCGTGCTGTTCAGCGCGCACGAGCTCAATCCGTTGTTGGGCGTGCTCGATCGGGTGCTGTACCTGGGCCAGGGCCACGCCGCCCTCGGCACGGTGGACGATGTGGTCACCGGGTCCGGTGCTGTCGCGGCTCTATGGCTCCGCCATCGATGTCGTGCGGTTGAATGGCCGGATTTTCGTGATGTCGGGCGGCTATGACGTCGAGCGTGACGCCCATCAGCATGACCATGCGGGGCGCCATGTTCACGTATGACTTCATGCAGAACGCGTTTGCGGCGGCCGGCATTGTCGCTGTGCTGTGCGGGCTGGTCGGCTTTTTTCTCGTGCTCCGGTCGCAGGCCTTTGCCGGTCATGCGCTGTCGCATGTCGGGTTTGCCGGCGCCACCGGCGCTGTCCTGATCGGCCTCTCGCCGCTCTGGGGGTTGCTCATCATGACGCTTGCTCGCCGGAACTGGCATGGGCCTGCTCGGCGAGAAACTCCAGCAACGTGATGTTGCGATCGGCATGGTGCTTGCCATGTCGCTCGGGCTCGGGCTGCTGTTTCTGAACTTCTTCACCGCCTATGCCACGCAGGTCAGCGCCCTGCTGTTCGGCAATGTCCTGGCGATCGATCGCACGACAGTCTGGTCATTGTTGTCGCTTGCCGTCCTCGCGATCGCCGCCCTGGCCGCGATAGCGAGACCCTTGCTGTTCGCCAGCCTGCAGCCCGAACTGGCCGAGGCCAAGGGCGTTTCGCTGCGGCTGATCTCGGTGCTGTTTCTTGCCGTCGTCGCACTCGGCGTGGCGGAGTGCGCGCAGATCGTGGGCGTGTTGCTGGTATTCACGCTGATGGTCGGGCCCGCCGCCGCCGCGCAGCACATTACCACGCGGTTCTGGAGCGGCATTGCGCTCTCGGTCATTCTTGGCGCTGGGAGAAGCCTGGCTCGGCCTGGCGCTTGCATACGAAACGGACTGGCCGACAAGTTTCTGGATCACGGCGCTGAGCAGTGCCATCTATCTGCTCGCGGTGTTCAGTCACAACTTGCCATCGGCGTTGCGTGGCGCTAATGGGGCAGTGGCTGTCACAATAATGCGTGGCTGATGAAGTCTGCGGTCTCGTTCGCACTGGCGTGGCTGGCCGCTTGGTGCCAGGTGGTCCTGGTGGCCACGATGTCATGGGGCGCGCTTGGCGACCAGCGGTTCCGCGGAGGGCGTCCCGATCTGTCATGCGGATGCCGAGCAACGCCAGCCGCAACCAACGCAGCCGGCACACGACGGGCATGACTGTGTGCTTTGCGCGATCTGCCAGTCGCATGGCGTATTTGTCGTTGTCCCGGCGATAGCGGCAACACCGGACAGTCGAAGTGCCGTTACGCTGGCACGTTTCGTCACGGCACAACCGCGCGCGCCCCCACTGTTCAAACCCCTTGCGGCGCAACCGCGAGGTCCACCGCCCCTGATCTGAGCCTCGTCGGATTAGCTTGCCGGCCAGTTCGTGCCGGTTTCGTTTCTCGGGTCAGGGAAACTCTTCATGCAACAAGCAAAGTTTGCGGCCGCGCTGGTCAGCGCGTGCTTGTTACCAACAGCAGCCGCGTTGGCACATGGCTTTGCCGGCCCACACATGTTCATCAGCACTCTGCTGATCGACGATCCCAACGTGGCTGACGAAGCATCGTTGCCGACCTTCTCTTATCTGCCGCAGCCCAATGACGGCGGACCAACGCCGGGACTGTACGGCCTCGACTTCGAATTCGACAAACGGATCACCGAGAACTTCGGCTTCTCGATCACGGACGGCTACCAGTGGCTGCACACGCCCGGATCCGGAACGGCAAGCGGCTGGCAGAACGTGGAGCTCGGACTGAAATACAAGATCTACGTCAACCCGGAGCACGAGTTCATGCTGTCTCGTCGGCGTGTTTCAGGGAGTTTGGACGAACCGGCGCCACGGGCGACGTCGGCGACGCACTCGGCGTTGATCAGACCAGTTCCACCACGCCGACGATCTTCTGGGGGAAGGGCTTCGGCGACCTGCCCATCGGCTTGCTGCGGCCGCTCGCCCTGACCGGAACACTCGGCTACTCGATCGCCGACAAGAAACTGAAGGTCACCGGCTTCGATCCGGATACGGGCAATCCGCTGTTCAACAACGGCACGTCGAACCAGTGGACCGGCGGCCTGTCCCTACAGGTACAGCCTGCGCTACCTGCAGGGCCAGGTGAAGGACTTTGGCTGGCCCGAATTCGTCAACCGGCTGACACCCGTGGTGGAGGTTGCCTGGTCGTCGCCTGCCAGCAAGCCGAACCAGAGCAGCACGCAATACCTGATCGGCGCCGGCATCAACTACACCGCGCAGACCTATGCGGTGGGGATTGAGGCGCTGATCCCCGGCAACAAGCAGACCGGATCGCACCTGGGCGTGATCGCGCAATTCCATCTCTACTTCGACGACCTTTTCCCGAATAGTCTGGGCAAACCGATCGTGAACTGGTGGCAATGATGCGCGCCATTCTCTGCCTGGCGATCGCGGCGCTGCTGCCTGCACCCGCTTTCGCCCATGCCTTCCTGGAGCGCGCCGACCCGCCAGTAGGCAGCGAAGTCAGCTCGCCACCGCAGCAACTCGTCCTCACCTTCACCGAAGGCGTGGAGCCGTTGTTCACCACGGTGGGGGTACGTGCCGCCTCGGGTGGCGACGTGTCGATCGGCAAGCCACATACGGAGCCTGGCAATGACAGGAAGCTTGTGGTGCAATTGCCCTCGCTCGATCCCGGCAAGTACACCGTGACGTGGCACGCCACGTCGGTGGATACCCACAAGACCGAGGGAAGCTTCCAGTTCACGATCGTGAAGTAGCCCGTGACCGAACTGCAGGAATTCGCGGCGGTTCTTCGCGGCATCCATGTCGCCGCACTTGTTTCGACTGTTCGGCACATTGCTGTTCCTGACGGTGATCGGGCCCAGCGAGGCCGCCGCGCCTGCGATGCGTACTTCGCCGTCTGGCCCGTATCAGCGCGGCCTCCGCGCTGATGATCGGCTTTGGCTGGCTCATGGCAGAGTCCGCGGCTATCGCTGACGCGGACAGCGCCGCAGCAACACTTGGCAGCCTTGCCCGTCGTCGCCTTGCAGACGCAGTACGGACGCTGGCTCGTGCTCCGCTGCGTGCTTTTGGCGATCGTGCTTGGCACTGCCTTATCGCCGCCGCCCATGGCTGGTGACCGCACTCGTCGGCGCCGGCGCAGCGCTTGCCGTGCAGCCGATGCTGGGACATGCGGGTGCCCTCGGCGGTGATGTGGGTGCCGAGTTGATCGGCTTCGGAAGTCTTGCATCTGCTTGCCGCCGGCGCCTGGCTGGGCGGTCTGCTGCCGTTGTTCATCGCCGTCGGCATGCTCCCGCGCGAGGACGCCGCGGTGGCATGCCGCAGCTTCACACCGATCGGACTTGCCGCGGTCCTGCTGCTGGCCGGCACGGCGGTGGTGCAGGTGACGGCGCTGATGGGCGGTCTGCCCGGACTGCTGGGAACCGAATACGGCCATGTCGCACTGATCAAGCTCGCGCTGTTCCTCGTCCTGTTGGTCCTGGCGGGGCTCAACCGCTTTGTGTTCACCGAACACCTGGCCGCAGGCAGTCCCGCATGCAGTCCGCCGCCACTTACGTGCGTCCATTCTGATCGAGATGGTTCTGGGCGTTGCGGTGATCATCACCGCGGGCTTCCTTGGCTTCCCTGACGCCGGGCACGCATGAACAGCCGGTATGGCCATTGCCGTGGCGCCCCAGCCTCGCGGCGTTGTCCGACCCGCTGCTGCGCGGCCAGATAATGACGCGGCACTCATCGCCACCGGGATCGCGATCGGTGCTGTCGTATCCGGACTGATCTGGCGCCAGATCAGGTGGTATGCGTTCGCCCTGGCGGTACTGCTGCTTGCCCTGGCATTTCCGCGGCTCGGTCTATTGCTGGTCGACGCCTACCCGACCAGCTTTTTCACTTCACCCACCGAATTCGCGGCCACCGCGATCACGCACGGCGCCCGCCTGTACGCCGCCGATTGCGCAGCGTGCCACGGGGCGGATGGCCGCGGCGATGGCTCAAATGGCGAAAGCCCTGCCGCTGCCGCCGGCCGACCTCACCGCGATCGCATTTCTGGGCGCATACCGCAGGTGACCTTTACTGGTTCATCGCACACGGCTTCACAGCAGCGGATGGGGCCACCGCGATGCCGGGGTTCGGCGGCAAACTGTCGAGCGAAGCAATCTGGGACCTGATCGACTACCTGCGTGCGCACAATGCCGGCACCGCCATGCGGCAAACCGGGAACTGGCCGCAGCCCGTGCCGATGCCGCAGTTCGATGCGCGCTGTGCCAATGGGCGCGTTGTCGATCTGGACGATCTGCGCGGCCGGGTGATCCACGTGATTGCGCTGGCCAACGACCGCGAGAGCGAGCCCTCTCCATCGGGTATCGATGCCACGACGATCTTGCTTGCGCGCGGCGCGGTACCGGAACCCGGCGACGACACGTGCATTGCGACCGAGCCTGAGACCTGGGCGGCGCTGGCGATCCTGCTTGGCGTATCGCCGGACGCAATGGCGGGGGCGGAGGTGCTGGCCGATCCAGCCGGCTGGCTGCGCGCCGCGTGGCTGCCTGGGACAAACGTCGACCCGGACCGCCAGCGCGCTCTGCAGGCGCGCGTTCGCGACATCATGGAACATCCGCTGGTGGTTACAGCGCCCGCAGGACACCATCACTGACGATCAGCTCTGACGGACAACCACCCATCCCGTTGCCGCGGCCCGACAGATGCCGGATAGGGTTGACGTTGGGGGTAGACAGGCGCCAGGACCATTTGCAGTGCAATCCCATAATGCCCGGATCGCGGCGTTGGCCCGCCGGCTGCCATTCTACTATGGCTGGATCATCCTGCTTTGCGCCTGCACTGCCGGTTTCTCCCGCCAGGGTGGCGCCGTCGCGACCTTGTCGATCTTCGTCGAACCGATGACGCGCGATTTCGGCTGGTCGCGTACCGCACTCTCGGGTGCGGTGTCGCTGGGCGGAGTGCTGGCGGCCGTGTCATCGCCGAGATTGGGACGCCTGCTGGACAAGTCCGGAGCACGCCTCGTGCTGTGCCTCGCAGTACTGACCACGGGCATCGCCAATCTGCTGCTGTCGTTCACCAATTCGCTGGCGATCTTTTACCTGCTGTTCTGCATCGCACGAACCAACTTCGCCGGCCCGTTCGACCTCGGCATCTACGGCGCAGTCAACAACTGGTTCATCGCACGACGTGCCTTCGTCACCGGCATTGCCACGGTTGCGCAGATGATCGGCCTGGTCAGCCTGCCGTTGATCGCCCAGGCAGCCATCGCCCGCGACGGATGGCGCGCGGGCTGGGCGGCGGTCGGCATTGCAGTGCTGGTGATCGGCCTGGTCCCGAGTCTGCTGTTCATGGTGCGCCGGCCAGAGGATCTGGGGCTCGTCCCGGATCGTCCTCGCGCCCTGCACCCTGTCCGACGCCCACAGCCCGAACCCGAGTTCACTCGAGCGCAGGCGCTGCGCACCTCGTCATTCTGGCTGCTGTGCCTGTTCACGCTGTTCGCCTATCCGGTGCAGGCGGGCGTGAGCTTGCACCAGGCGCCCTATCTGATAGAGCGCGGGTTATCCCATGCCGTGGCGGCGCAGGTTGTCAGCGTGTTCTCACTGATGTCGGGTATCGCCAGTCTCGGCTTCGGCTTCTTCCCGCGCTCTGTGCCAATCCGCTATGCGCTGGTCCTGGCCGGCATCGCACTGAGCATCGGCACCTTCGTCATGCTCGGCGTGGCATCGGCACGCGACGGCTTGCTCGCCGGATCGATCTTCGGCATCGGCGTCGGCGGATTGCTCACGCTGCTGCCGATCGCGTGGGCCGATTACTACGGACGTGCCAGCTATGGCGCGATCCGCGGCATTGCGCTTTCGGTGCAAGTGCTGGCGCAGGCTTCCGGTCCGCTGTTGTCAGGTATCCTGCGCGACTGGTCGGGCAATTATACGCTGTCCCTGCGATGCTTCGTCGTACTCTCCGTCTTGTGCGTGGTCGCGGCTCTGCTAGCCCGCCGGCCGTGACGCTTGCCGCCAGAAGCTGTAGGCTGCGCATCCCGAACGAAAAGAGGCTGAAATGTCACTCACCAATGCGCCTGATCCCGCCATCCGGCAGGCAGTTGTCAAACAGGATCTGGACAACGTTCTGCACCCGATCGTCCAGCACAAGGTGCTGGAGGCCAGGCAGATGGTGGTGACCGGCGCGCAAGGCTCGACGATCTACGACGCCGATGGGACAGCCTACCTGGATGCCATGGCCGGACTGTGGTGCGTGAATATCGGCTACGGCCGGGCCGAGTTGGCCGAGGTGGCCGCGGAACAGGTGCGGCAACTGGCGTATTTCCCGCACACGGCGATGAACGTGCCGGCGGCGGCGCTGGCGGAAAAGATCAACGGGCTGATGGGTGGCGGCTATCATACCTACTTCGTCAACTCAGGCTCCGAGGCGAACGAGGCCGGCTTCAAGATCGCCCGCCAGTACATGAAGCACGAGTACCCGCAGCACTATCGCTTCAAGACCATCAGTCGCTACTTCTCCTACCACGGCACCACCCTGGCCACGCTCGACGCCGGCGGCATGGGCGATCGCAAGGCGAAGTTCGAACCCGTATTCGGGCGACTTCGTGCATGTCGCGCCACCATACTGCTATCGCTGCCCGTTCGGACTGACATACCCGAGCTGCGCGATGGCCTGCGTGAAGAACCTGGAAACGACGATCGTTGGCGAAGGCCCCGATACGGTTGCCGAAGTCATCGTCGAGCCGGTGATGAGCGGTGTTGGCGTCGCCGTGCCGCCCGACGAATATCTGCCGGAGGTCGAGAAGCTGTGCCGGAAGTACGACATCCTGTTGCACGTTGATGAAGTGATCAACGGCTTCGGCCGCACCGGCAAGATGTTCGGGCACCAACACTACGGCGTGTCGCCCGATATCGTAGCGGTCGCCAAGGGCATCTCCAGCGCGTATCTGCCGATTGCCGCCACGTTGGTGAAGAACAGCGTGTTCGGCAGCTTCGTGGGTGAAGCCTCGGAGAACCGCCAAGTGTTCCAGGTGAATACGTACGGTGGCCACCCGGTCTCGGCTGCGGTGGCAGTGCGCAACATCGAAATCATCCAAGCCGAGAAGCTGGCAGAGCGTTCGGCCGAAATGGGGGCGTATCTGCTGGACGGCCTGCGCGGCCTGATGCGCCATCAGGTCGTCGGCGACGTGCGCGGCAAAGGCCTGCTGCTGGGTGTCGAGCTGGTGAAGGATCGCACCACCAAGGAGCCGGTGGGAGCGGAGCAGCTCGCCGCGGTCATCGACTACTGCCGCGACAATGGCGTACTGGTCGGGCGCGGCGGCGGCGGTCGCCATTTCGGCTCGACGATCACGCTGTCCCCGCCTTTGGTGATCACCCGCGCCGAGTGCGACCGGATCGTCGAGACGCTCGATCGCGCGCTCTCGACCATTCGGCTCGTGTGACCGCGACTAAATCGGGTCAGTCCTGCTCGAAGCCATAAACTTCGGGCAGGATAAATATCGCGGCAAGCAGCCCGATCAGCGGAAAGATCGCCGTGAACAGCGTGGCATTCGCCTGCCCGATGGCCGAGAACAGCACCGGAAACAGGAAGATCGACAGGAACGCCGGCAGTTTGACGAACACGTAGGCGAAGCCGCTCGCTGTGCCGCGGTACTCGGGCCGCGCCACCATGGACGGAATTGTCATCACGTTTTCGGCGTCCCAATAGTGCCCCCACAGCATCGCCGCCGCGGCGAACGGCAGTATATACACCTGGCCGGTGTACAGCGCCGCGGCCGCAACCAGCAGTGATACCAGCACTATGCCAAAGCCGGCGATGCTGAGCCCGCGCTGGCCTATCCGCGGCGTGATCTGCGGGCCGACCCAGCCCGAAATCCCGGCAACGATGTAGAGACACAGCGTGACCAGGTTGGTCCCCAGGATGCTGGACACGCCGACCATCACGAACAGCACGGGGATGTAGAAAGCGAAGGTTGAGAACTCGCAGCTTTGCGCGAAACAGGCGATCCAGCCGAACAGTGTCGCGCGCCAGCGGATCGGGTCTCGTCTGATGTCGGCCAGGAACGCACCGGGCCGCGGCACCGGCATCTGCACGTCCTCATTCGGCAGGAAGTCGAGCGGGTCGTTGTACATCTGCATCGTCACCTGCTTCGCCTCGACGAAGCGGCCACGGCGGATCAGCCAGATCGCCGTTTCTGGCAGGTTATAGCGCAGGACGAAAATGATCGCGGCCGGCACCGCACCGATGCCCAGCGTGACGCGCCAGATAAGATCATTCGGCAGCTCCGCGACCAGGAAGATGGCGATCACGGCGATCGATACGATCTCGCCCACCGCGAACATGAGCTGCCAGCGATTGCCCATCACCTCCCGCCTGCCGGCCGGCAGATATTCCATGATGTAGGTGTAGCCATTTGAAATGTCGCTGCCGAGCGGAATGCCAAGGATCAGCCGCACTACCACCAGCCATGCCATGCTGGGCACGAAAGCCTGCGCCAGCGCGAACACGACGAACATGACCATGGTGGAGAGGAAGATCGCCCGCCGGCCGATCTTGTCCGACAACCAGCCGCCAATCAGCGCACCAATCAGCGCGCCGCCCTGCGTGCCAGCCGCAGCCAGGCCAAGCATCGCAGCGGACGGATGGAACACGTCGCGGATGAAAATCAGCACGAAGGAGATCGAGTACAGGTCCCAGGCCTCGATCAGGATCGAGGCGATCATCAGCCAGCCAACCCGCTGACCCTGTGGACTGTAATTGGAGACCAGGTGCCGCACCGCCCTATCCATCACCGCCTGCTGCGACTGCGCTACCATCAGGTCCTCCCTCGGCCGGCCTATTTATCCTCATAAGTAGTCAGCCCGGTGTTCTTCGATACGTATGTCTCGCTCGTGACCGGCTATAGTGCTTTTCTACTGACTATAGTGCTTCCACGCTGGCCGGCCATGCCCCATCTGTCATTGCAAGTGAAACGAAGCAATCCCGTCCAAGACGGGCCCGAACACAAAATCAAACCGAGCTCATGCGCCGCTCGCAGTCAGCCGCCGCGAGCCGCTCGGTAATCAGCGCAGCGCCCAGCCCGGGCTTCGCCGACGGATAGACGTAGCCTTCGCGGATATCGGGCAAGTCGGTCAACACCTCGCGATACCATCCGCTGGTGAAGGCTCGAACAGTTTCCTGCACCAGCGTGTTCGGGCAGTTCAGCGACAGGTGCACCGACGCCGTAAGCACGACCGGACCGGTGCAGTCATGCGGCGCCACCGGCCGTCCCCACGCCTCTGCCAGCGTGGCGATTTTCTTGGCCTCACCAATTCCGCCGCACCAGGACAGGTCCAGCATCACCACGTCCACTGCGTCCGCGGTCAGAAATTCGCGGAATCCCCGGCGGGTCGCCAGAGTTTCGCTCGCACAGATCGACACATTCGTGCGAGCGCGCAGTTTCGCGAGCAGATCGGCATTCACCATCTTGATCGGATCCTCGACCCAGAACGGCGCAAATTCGGCAAGCGCGCGCAGCACGGTTTCCGCGGCCGGCGGGCTCCATAGCGAATGCAGTTCCGCCATGATATCCATCCGGCTGCCAACCGCGTCGCGGATCTTGCGGAACGGCACCAGCGCCTGCTCGAGTTCGGCCGCGGATATCGACCATCCGCCCGACGCCTCGGCCGCAAAGTCGAAGGGCCAAATTTTCATGGCCGTGATCCCTTCCGACAGCAGGCTATGCGCCAGCTCATCGGCCCGATGCAGGAATGCGTCCAGGTCCTCGTAAGGACCGCCGGTGGACGCGCCACCAAGGCCCCAGTTATCAGTCGTCTGACCACTCGCCGCGCGTACGTAGCGATAACCGGCGCAGGTGTTGTAGATGCGCACCCGCTCATGCGAGAGCCCGCCGAGGCACTGATACAGCGGCTGCCCTGTCGCCTGTCCGAACAGGTCCCAAAGCGCGATGTCCACAGCCGACGCAGCGCGCATCTCCACGCCGGTGCCGCTGAACCCGAGATACTGGTTCTGCAGCGTCCTGGCGTGCCGATCCATCTGCAGCGCAGATTGACCCAGCAGCAGCGGCGCCACGGTCTCATGCACACACGCCTCCACCGCGCGCGGGCCGAAGAATGTCTCGCCCAGGCCGATCAGGCCCTGATCGGTATGGATCTGTAGCCAAAGAAGATTGGGGAATTCACCCAGTCGAATGGTTTCCACGCCGGTAATCTTCATCTTGGCCTCTCCTCCCGCTGATACCGCTCCGACCTGACAGAAACACCGAGGCGCGATCCGGTGTTCTCGCACGCCTTGTCGGCAAGGACCTTCACGGCGACACTGTGATCCTAAACTGATCGCCCGCGCGAGGGAGAGCCCAGCATGTTCACCACCCGTCCCGAAATTGCCGGCACGTTCGGTGTTGTCGCCAGCACGCACTGGATCGCGAGCCAGGTCGGCATGGGGGTGCTGGAGCGCGGCGGCAACGCATTCGATGCCGCGGTCGCCACAGCCTTCACGCTGCAGGTGGCGGAGCCGCATCTCAATGGGCCGGGCGGGGACGCGCCGATCATCCTGCACGCGGCACGCACGCAGACGCAGCACGTGATCTGCGGCCAGGGCGTCGCGCCGCAGGCCGCAACCCTCGAGAAATTCCGCCAGCTCGACATTGACCTGATCCCGGCCACTGGCGTGCTGCCCGCCGTGGTGCCCGGCGCGTTCGATGCGTGGTGTCTGTTGCTGCGCGACTGGGGCACCTGGGAACTTCCGGACGTCCTCGCGTTCGCCATCGGTTACGCCAGGAACGGCGTGCATGTCGTGCCGCGCATCAGTGCCACGATCGAGAGTGTGCGCATGCTGTTCGAGCAGGAATGGCCCTCATCGGCCGCCGTGTTCCTGCCCGGCGGCAAGGTGCCCGCGCCGGAGTCGCTGTTCGCGCGCCCCGCGCTCGCCGACACCTACGAACGCATCTGCCGCGAAGCAGTCGGTGACTCGCGTGAGGCCCGCATCGATGCTGCGCGCAACGCCTGGTACCGCGGCTTTGTGGCCGAGGCGGTGGACAGGTTCTTCCGCTCGACCGACGTGCTCGACGTGTCAGGCCGCCGCCATCGCGGTTTGCTGGCGGCAGACGACTTTGCCCGCTGGTCGGCAACCGTCGAAGACCCGGCCGCCTACGAATATCACGGTCACACTGTGCTAAAATGCGGGCCGTGGAGCCAGGGGCCAGTCTTCCTGCAACAGCTCGCGCTGCTGCACGCCTTCGATATCGGCGCGATGGACCCGTTCGGCAACCAGTTCATTCACACAGTCGTTGAATGCGCCAAGCTCGCCTATGCCGACCGCGAGGCCTATTACGGCGATCCGAATTTCGCTTCCGTGCCACTCGGCGCGTTATTGTCGGATGACTACAATGCGGCGCGCCGCAAGCTGGTCGGACGCAATGCATCGCAGGACCTGCGCCCGGGCACGGTGCCGGGCTACACGCCGGTGGTGGATCGCGACGGCGCCGGCCGCGCCCATCTGCTGACACGCTCGCCCGGCGTCGGTGAACCGACCGTGGCGCGGCTCGGGGTGATCGGCGCCGACACCTGCCACCTCGACGTGATCGACAGGCACGGCAACATGGTCAGCGCCACACCGTCCGGCGGTTGGCTGCAATCCTCGCCGGTGATCCCGGAACTCGGCTTCTGCATGGGAACCCGCGGGCAGATGTTCTGGCTACGCCCGGACCTGCCCAACAGCCTGGAGCCCCGCAAGCGCCCGCGCACTACGCTATCGCCCAGCTTCGCGCTGCGCGACGGCAAACCATGGATGGCATTCGGCACGCCCGGCGGCGAGCAGCAGGACCAATGGTCGCTGATCTTCTTCCTGCGCATGGTGCATCACAACATGGGCATCCAGCAGGCAATCGATGCGCCGTCGTTTCACACCGAGCACTGGCCATCCAGCTTCTGGCCGCGTGCCGCGCGTCCCGGCAAGGTGGTGCTGGAAGGCCGCTTCCCCGATGCGGTCATGTACGAACTGAAGGCGCGCGACCACAAGGCGGAGAAGGGCGAGGAATGGTCCGAGGGCCGGCTCTCAGCCGCACGGATCGAGAACGGCCAGATGCGCGCCGGCGCCAACCCCCGCGGCATGCAAGGCTACGCCGTCGGGCGGTGAGGAGCCCGCGCATAGCCGCTCGACGACAGCGACCAGATCCCAGGCAAGCAGTTTTCCGCCCTGGCCGCTGCCTCGCATCAGGGCATCGAAGCATTCGTCTGCTGCTCGCCCTTGTATCGGGCGATGAGCTGATCGGCGACATCATTCAGATCCTCGCCGACGACTTGTGGCTGGGGGCCGACAGCCAGGACATCGTTGCCAGGGCGCCGGATCAGCGCCGCAGTCCACCCGGCTGCCACCGCACCAAGCGTGTCCCACGTATGACATGCGACAAGGCAGAGCTGCGACGGCTGAACACCAAGCTCTCGTTCGAGATAAGCATAGGCCTGGCGCGATGGCTTATGATGCTTGACGCCGTCAGCGCTGAAGCGCCGTTCGAACTGATCGACAATGCCGCCGTGCTCGAGCTGGCGCGTTTGCACCTCAAGCAGATTGTCGGTGAGGGTGAACAGCCGGAAGCCCGCGTCGCGCAGCTTGCACAGCGCGGCGGGTACCTCGCGATGCGGCGGCATCGTTGAGAACCTCTCCTTAAGCTCTTCCTTGTCGGCGTCATCCATTTTGATGCGCTGCGTATCCGCCAACATCTTCATCACGGCGGAACCGATATCCGTAAATGGCACGTAACAACCGGCGACAGTCAGAGCGGCGGAATACATGATGAAGTTGGCGAACCAAAGGCGCATGGTGCTTTTCGCACCGAAGATGCGTTCGAATGTTGGCTCCATCGTCTGCAGGTCGAGAAGCGTCTCGTTCACATCGAACACAACGAGGGGAAGCCTGTCCATGTCCTCATTCTCCGCATGCCGTCTGGATAGCCGGTCGAGCTGTACCCGGCGGGACGTTTCACACTACCTGGAGCGTTGCGAGAAACACCCGTATCGCGGCGGCGATCTGGTCGCAGTGCGTCTCCAGAGCGAACTGACCGGTATCGAAGAAGCGTGTCTCCGCTCCCGGAATGTCACGCTTGAACGCTTCGGCGCCCGGCGGCAGGAAGAATGGGTCGTTCTTGCCCCACACCGCCAGAAGTGGTGGCGCGTGCCGGCGGAAATAGGCCTGGAATTCGGGATACAGAGCAACGTTGCTCTTGTAATCGCCAAAGAGATCCAGCTGCACTTCATCCGCGTCCGGACGCGAAAGGTAGAAGTTATCGAGCGAGTAGCCGTCCGGCGAAACCAGGGATCTGTCGGCGACACCGTGGGTATACTGCCAGAGTGTGGTCTCCGGCGAAAGGAACGCACGCAGGGCATTGCGGTTTGCCTCGGATGGGTCCTGCCAATAAGCGCGGATCGGATTCCAGCCGTCGCTTAGGCCCTCCGCGTACGCATTGCCGTTTTGCGAGATGATGGCGGTGATGCGCTCGGGATGCCAGATTGCCAGGCGGAAACCGGTCGGCGCGCCGTAGTCGAAGACATAGATTGCGAAGCGGCGAAGACTGACGAGCGACGTGAAGCGGTCGATCACCCGCGCGAGGTTGTCGAACGTGTAGCTGAACTTGCTCCGTTCCGGCATATCGGACTGGCCGAACCCGGGCAGGTCGGGCGCAACGACATGATAGCGGTCGGCGAGCTGCGGGATCAGGTCGCGGAACATATGGCCCGCGCTAGGGAAGCCATGCAGCAGCAGCACGTTCGGAGCATCAGGCGCACCTGCCTCGCGGTAGAAGATGTTGAAGCCGTCCACGTCAGCGGTTCGATACCTGATGGCGGTCATGGCGCTTCTCCTATTTGATCGAGGAACGGACGAACTCAGCCGGCCGCAATCTGGTCGATCGCCTCGCGGATGATCTCCAGGACGACGGACGGCGCGGTCACCATCGGCGTGTGATCGACCGGATACGCGCGCAGGCGAGCCTTCATTCGCTCGGCCATGAAGTGCTGGCTCTCCCGGGGGATCATGCGGTCCTGTTCGGCGACCAGGAACCAGCTTGGCAGGTTTTTCCAGAGCGGCCGACCGACGGCAACGGTAATGCAGGCGGGCGAGATCGGCCGCTGAACCGCCGCCAGCAACGCCTGCTCCTGGACGGAAGCGTTCTGAGCGAAAGCGACGGCAAAAGCCGCATGCGGCAAGTAGATCAGACCGTGCGCGTCAGGCGCGAGCTTGGGCGCCTGCTTGTGTGGTTCGGCACGATAGAAAACATCGGCAACCGTCTCACCCTCATCGGGCGCCAGCGCAGCCACGTACACCAGAGCCTTCACTTTGGTGTCGCGCGTCGCCGCGATGACCGCGCCGGCATAGGCGTGGCCGACGAGAACAACTGGCCCCGTCACACGCTCCAGCGCGCGATCGAGCGCTTCGACATCATCGCTGAAAGAGGTCAGTGGCAAGGGGGCGGCGACGACGCCGAAGCCACCGGCCGCGAGCGGCCCGATTACCTTTGCCCAGCTTGATCCGTCGGCCCATGCGCCATGCACCAGCACGACGTTCACATCATTCGAGGGCATGGCAGCTCTCCTGCGTGGAGATGTATGGATAACCGTCTAAGCCGTCACGAGGCGGTTACGATCGCCTTGGAACCTCGTCAACCCTTCTTTGGCAGGTCACGAGATATCGGGGTCTCCAAGGGATGCCGGCGGCGCGTGCTTGACCGGAACCGCGAGCACGCTCTGGTCCCCTGCCTGCTTGATTTACTTGCAAAATCGCCCGCCGTATTGCTCGGTTCCGGGCACCGGGATAACTTGCCAGCGCGCCGTTCAACAGTTAGAGATCAGTACCTCGGCCGCACGGCCTGGATTAGTAAACACCCATGGCGACGCGCCCCCTGCCCTTCTTCATCGCCGACCATATCGGACTGGACTTCTTGAATACGATCGCGGTCCCGGTGGACACCACGGTCGAGTGGCTTGCGTCCGGCGATGACCTCCTCGGATGGCTCGGGCAAGCCGGATTAGTATCCGGCCAGGTTTTGCAGGCTTTCCGGAAGAGCGCCGTCCCCGGTGAGCTCAATGCACTCGCGAATCAGGCGCGTGCATTTAGGGACTGGTTCAAACTGTTCGTCTACCACCACATGGGCCGACCGCTCGCACCCGATGCGCTAAGCGAACTCGAGCCGCTCAATCGGTTGCTGGCACGCGACGAAGAGTTCGGTCAGATCGTCACTCGCGATCAAATCCACGAGCGTCACCAGCAATCGAAGCAGCAGCGGAATTCCGGCCTCGCCTGGCGCCCACAGCGGCGCTGGCAATCGCCGGAGTCACTGCTTCTCCCGATCGCACGATCACTGGCCGATCTCGTTTGCACCGAGGACTTCACCGACGTGAAGGCGTGCGAGGGTCCGTCTTGCACACTGCTGTTCGTCGATCGAACGCGCGGTCACGTTCGGCGGTGGTGCAGCATGGCGGTCTGCGGGAACCGGGCGAAACAGGCCGCCCATCGGCTACGGATTTAGCGACCGGAAAAGCGCAAGCATTCAATTCGGAGCGCACGGCACTGATGATAAATCTCGGCTTGTCGCCTGCGGGCCAGGGCGCGGACATCGGGCGCCTTTGCGTCGAATGACCGGATAGAGTTGCGTCTGTCAATGTCTGCCAAATTGCGGTGGGTTAGGCGAAGTAATGTTTGCCTTGTTCGGCAGAGCGCCGTTGGTGTGGCGGCAGCTCGGCCGCGAGGGTGCTTCTGTGGCCCGCTGCACCGTGGCGCGTCTGATGCGCCAGATGGGCTTGCGTGGCGTCCTTCGTGGCAAAGAAGCCAGGACCACGATCGCTGGCAAGGCGCCGTGCCCTGCCGATCGGGTGAATCGGCAGTTCCGCGCGGCCCGGCCAAATCTGCTGTGGCTGGCAGACTTCACCTATGTGGCCACCTGGCAGGGCTTCGTTTACGTGGCGTTCGTCATCGACGCCTTTGCCAGGCGCATCGTCGGTTGGCGCGTCTCCAAGACGGCACATGCGGGCTTCGTCCTCGATGCCCTGGAGCAGGCACTGCATGACCGCCGACCCGTTCAAGGCAGCGGCCTGGTGCATCACAGCGACAGGGGCGTGCAATATGTCTCCATTCGCTATACGGAACGCCTTGCTGAAGCCGGCATAGACCCTTCGGTCGGCAACGTTGGCGATAGTTACGACAATGCGCTGGCCGAAACCGTCAATGGCCTGTTCAAGACTGAGGTCATCCGCCGGCGAGGACCCTGGCGCTCGCTGGAAGCTGTCGAATTCGCCACGCTCGAATGGGTCGATTGGTTCAATCATCGCCGCCTCCTCAAGCCTATCGGCAACATGCCGCCCGCCGAGGCTGCAGAGCACTCCTACGCCCAATTGCAGGAGATTGCGCTGGCAGCGTGACTTAAACCAGACAGCCTCCGGCAAACCCGGGGCGATTTACTGCTGTCGAACCTCGTGCTGGATGAACTGGATCGCGAGCTTGAGCATCGTGGGCGCCGGTTTGTGCGCTATGCGGACGACTGCAACGTCTATGTCCGCAGCGAGCAGGCCGGATTGCGCGTGATGGCGAGCCTTACTCGCTTCATCGAGCGACGCCTCAAGCTTCAGGTCAACGCGCAGAAGAGTGCCGTCGCTCGGCCGTGGCAACGCTCGTTCCTTGGCTTCACGGTCACGGACGAGGTGCAGCCGCGGCGCCGCATCGCCGACAAGGCGTTGGCCCGGTTCAAGGACAAGGTCCGCGCTCTGACACGGCGACATCGCGGGGTGAGCCTTGGGCGGATGATCGCCGACCTGAACCCGCTGCTGCGGGGATGGGCCGGATATTTCGGCTTCAGCCAACTGCCCGAGTTGGATTCGCTAAACGGCTGGACACGACGGCGTCTGCGTTGCGCCGTCTGGGTCCAGTGGAAGACGCGTGGTAGACGCTATAAGGAACTCAAGCGCCTGAAGGTCTCCGAGAAGGTGGCCAGTGCGGCCATCTTCAGTCCCAAGGGACCGTGGCGATTGAGTTCGTCGAGCGCGCTGCACCGCGCCTTCTCCAACAAGCGCTTCAAGGGTCATGGGCTTGTCGTGATGGAAACACTCGCAAGCGCTTAATCCGCCGAACCGCCGTGGTACGGACCCGTATGCCCGGTGGTGTGGGAGGGGTGATATCGCGAGATGTCCCCCTATCCCGATTGACGGCGGCGAGCACGGCGCGAGGCTGGTCTGGCTGGGCGCTGGCCATCAGGCTCTGCGAGCCGACAGGAGCCGCGCTTTGGGCAGCCTCATCCACCCCGCTTCTTGCCCGCGGGTGCGGCGCGCGCCAGCTTCGGATGCTTGGGTGCCGCTGTGCGCTTGGGCTTGGCCGGCTTCGCCGCCCTGCCGGCGCGCAATTCGGCGATGGTGGCGCGTGTGGTGATCTGCTCGGGGTTCATCCGCAGTTCAATCACCGCCGGCCGGCCGCTCTCCACGGCGCGACGGAACGCGGGCGTGAACTCCGCCGTCGCGCTCACCACTTCGCCGTGGCCACCGAACGCCTCGATGAACTTCGCGAAATCCGGATTGGTCAGCGCAGTGCCGGATACACGGCCCGGATAGGCGCGCTCCTGGTGCATGCGGATGGTGCCGTACATCTGGTTGTTGAACACCAGCACGATCGGCGCGACACCGTGGTGGAAGGCGGTCGCCAGTTCCTGTCCGGTCATCAGAAAACCACCATCGCCGACCAAGGAGACAACCATGCGATCCGGATACGCGATCTTGGCGCCGACCGCCGCCGGCACGCTGTAGCCCATCGCGCCGTTGGTCGGACCGATGTAGCGCTGCGCATCGCGAAAGTTGATGAAGCGCGTCGCCCAGCCGGCGAAATTGCCCGCATCCGTGGTGACCAGTGCGTCGGCGTCCAGCAACGTCTCCAGCTCGCGCATGGCAGTGCCGAGATTGAGCGGTCCTTGGTAATTCGGGACCGCGCGCTGCGCCTCGCGCAATGAGCGCAACTCCGCAGTCCAGTCGACCCAACTGGCCTGCACCGGCTCCAGTGCGGAGACGGAAAGCGCGAATGTGCTGAGATCAGAGACGATGCCCAGCGCGGGACGGAACACGCGACCGATTTCGGCACCGTCGGGATGCACCTGAACGATCGGCACGCTGCCTGCCATGTCGAGCAGCGTGTAGCCTTGCGTCACCGTATCACCGAGACGCGAGCCGATCGCCAGGATCAGGTCCGCTTCCTTCGCCTTGCCGACCAGGCCGGGATCGGAGCCCACGCCGAGATCGCCGGCGAAATTGTCCAGCGTGCCGTCATAGAGTGATTGGCGACGGAAGCCGACGGTCACCGGCACGTCATTGCCCAGCAGGAAATCGCGGATCGCGGCACGGCCTTCATCGGTCCAGCACGACCCACCGAGCACCGCAAGCGGCTTGCGCGCGCGGCTGAGCATGGCGCGCAATGCAGCAGCGCGGCCGGATCGGGATGCGCCGGCATCACGTTGGCACGCGGCAGGTCCGGCACCTCGATCATGTCCTTCTGCATCTCTTCCGAGAGCGCGATCACCACCGGGCCAGGCCGCCCCGATACCGCGACGTCGTAGGCGTGCGCGACTGATTTCCGGAATGCGCTTTCGCCTGATCGATCTGCGTCACCCATTTGGCCAGCGGGCTGAACATCCGCCGGTAGTCGACTTCCTGGAACGCGTCCCGCCCTGCATCCTCGTGCGGGATCTGGCCGACGAACAGCAACAGCGGCGTGCTGTCCTGCATCGCGATGTGCACGCCGATCGCGCCATGGCATGCACCTGGCCCGCGCGTCACCATCGCTGCTGCCGGCCGCCCTTTCAATTTGCCGAACGCCTCGGCCATGTTGACCGCGCCGGCTTCGAACCGGCAGGTCACCAGGTGCAGCCGCTGTCGAACCTCGTAGAGACCATCGAGCACATCCAGATAGCTTTCGCCCGGTACGGCAAAGACGTGGTCGATGCCTTGCGCGACAAGCGCATCCGCGACCGCCCGCCCGCCGGTGCGTCGGACGATGCGCGCCTTGCGCGCCTGAGCCAATTCCATGCAAGCCTCCGTGAGCCTTCGGGCAAGCGCGTGATGACCGGAGGCGGCGTTGGGTCCCCCATCGACGATTGGGGACCGCCCGGAGGTCTGAACCACGCGCTCGAACACTTGCGCACAGAATAGTCAGGTCGCGCGGATCCCGCCAACGACCCGTACGTAGAATCCCCATCCGGACAAGACCGGATTTTCCTATGGTCACTCTGACGGTGTTTGCTCGCCACAAATCGGACAAAACCTCTGCCAATTTCCGCCCTTGCCTCTAACCACCGTTGCCTTATCTGCTGAACGAGACGAAGACGAGGTGCCGAGATGCTCCAGAGCATGACCTGGTTCGCCACTGACAAAATGGCGCGCAGCCAGTTCCAGATATTCAGTGAGATCGGCGCCCAGATGCGCCTGAGCGACGATGACCAGCGCCGCGTGCTGCTGCTGTCCGAGCAGGAATGGGCGGAGTGGTCGGATTTCCGCCAGGAGGGTCCGCTGCCGGCTCAGCCGCAGCTTCCGGTCATGCTGCGCCGGCTAGGCAGTGCCAGTCATCGCCTGGCCGTGCTGGCCGACCGCGCGGACGCGCGGGCATAGCCAGCCCCGGCTTGCCTGCTAGAATATCGCCATGCGAGCGATATTCGTGCAGATCAAGTGCGAGATGGGCGAAGCCTACAAAGTGGCCCGCGAAGCCGCCGACACGATCGAGCAGATGTCGGAGCTCTACTCAACCTCGGGACAGTACGATTTGCTGGGCAAGTTCTATCTGGAGCCCGAACAGGATATCGGGTTGTTCGTCACCGAGAAGATACAGACGTCTCCAGGGTGTGAAAGACACCTACACGCTGATCACATTCAACGCGTTCAGCGGCGGCCGAAGCTAAACTATCTTCGGGCCACGCAATCGATTTCCACCAGCGCGCCGCGTGCCAACGCCGTCACCCCGACGCAGGTGCGGGCCGGCAGACGATCGGGCAGGAAATAGCCGCGATACACTTCGTTCATCGGCGCATAGTCCTGCGCGAACCTTGTCAGGTAGGCGCGCACGCTGACCACGTGCTGCAGGCCAAGCCCCAGGCCACGCAGCACGATGATCAGATTGTCCATGACTTGCCGAGTTTGTGCCTCGATCCCCTCCGGCAGCGGCGCCGCATCATCGTCCGGCAGTGTCGGCATCTGGCCGGTCAGAAACACCCAGCCGTCAACCTCCACAGCGTGCGAGAACGGCGCCACCGGCGCCGGCGCGCCGGCGACCATGTGGAACAGCGGCTCGCTCATCCGCGCGCGGCTGCAATCGCCGCCCATACGCGATAGCGGCGTCGCCGGCATGTCGAAATGGCGAATGCCGAGCGGTCGCCAGACGCGTCGTTCACCGCGTTCATCGCCGCCGCCATGGCGCCGACAGTGCCTGCTTCGCCGACGCCTTTCGCCCCCAGCGGATTGACCTTGGTCGGCACCTCGCGCGTCGCCATCTGGATGTCCGGCAGATCCGCCGCCCGCGGCATCTGGTAGTCCATGAATGACGCGGTCAGCATCTGTCCCGACTGCGGGTCGTGCACGATCTGCTCGGACATCGCCTGGCCGACGCCCTGCGCGACACCGCCATGCGTCTGCCCGCCACCAGCATCGGATTGAGCACGTATCCCAGCTCTTCCACCGCGCTGTAGCGGACCACATCGGTGACGCCGGTATCCGGGATCGATCTCCACCTCGCAGATATGCGTGCCGTTCGGGAACGTCACGGCGGTGGGCGTGAACTCGCCGCTCTCCACCAGTTCATTGCCATCCAGTGTTGCCGTATGCGCGACCTCCGCCAGGCTCACCGAACGATCGGTGCCGGCGATGGTGAACCGGCCGGCATCGAACGTCACATCGACCTCCGACTGCCTCCAGCAGTTCGGCCGCGACCTGTTTTGCCTTCTCGATCACCTTGTCCACGACCAGGTTCACCGCCGCACCGCCGATGCACAGCGCGCCCGAGCCACCATTGCCCTTGCCGCCAGGCAATAGGTCGGTGTCACCCGACTCATAGCGCACACTTGTCGATCGGCACGCCGAACCGGTCGGCGACAAGCTGGCAGAACGCCGTCTCCAGCCCCTGCCCCACCGACATCGATCCCGACCGCAGCACCAGCGTGCCGTCTTCCGCGAGCCGCAGGCTGGCCTGATCCCTTGCCGGCCGCAGGAATGGTCCACCGGCGACCTCGATGCAATTGCAGATGCCGATGCCGCGCAATTTACCGCGTGCGTCGGCATCGGCACGACGCGCCTCCAGCCTGTCCAGCGCCGCCATTTCCGCTGCCTTGCGCATGTTGCCTTCGAACTCGCCGCAATCATAGGTGAACGTCAGCGCGGTTTTGTACGGCATCGCCTCTGGTGGGATCAGGTTTATGCGGCGCAGCTCGTACGGGCTGATGCCGAGTTCGCGCGCCGCCACATCGATGATGCGCTCGATCGTATAAGTCGCCTCAGGCCGGCCGGCGCCGCGATACGCCGCGGTCGGCACCGTGTTGGTCATGATGCCGCACGACTCGGCATAGATCGTCGGGATCAGATACACGCCCGCTGTTCCGCCGATATTGCCGACACACCAGCCGGAACGCGCGGTCACGTATGCCCCCAGGTTCACGTCCCAGCGCAGCTTCAGCGCGGTAAACCTGTGCTGCGCGTCCAGTCCAAGCTCCACCGTGATACGCATCTCGCGCGCCTGTTCGTCGGTCAGGAACGCCTCGGTGCGATCCTCCACCCAGCGCACCGGCCGCCCGAGCCTGCGAGCTGCCCACGCCACCAGCGCATACTCCGGCTGCACGCCGGACTTCATCCCGAACGAGCCGCCGACATCGGCGGTCAGCACCCGCATGTCGGTTGGCTTGATATTGAAGTTACCGTTCGCCATGCCGTTGCGCAGGTTGTAGGGCGACTGGTGCGCCGCATGCACCACCACGCGACCATCCGCCCCGACATCCGCCCACGCGGCGCGCGGCTCCATCGATGCGGCGGTCACCCGCGAAACACTGAACTGCAAACGCGCGACATGCGCCGATGCGCGCAGAGCCGCGTCGGTGGCCGTCCGCATCGCCGCGCTTCCACAGAAAGCCGATATTATCCGGCAGATCGTCCCAGACCTTGGTCGCACCGGCTGCAATGCCGCAATCGGGTCGGTTATCAGCGGCAATTCCTGGTAATCCACCATGACCGCTTCAGCCGCATCCTTGCCCGCGTCCATGCTGTCCGCCAGCACCGCCGCCACGGGCTCGCCGACGAAGCGCACGCGCTGTCCTGCGAGCAGTGGCCGATCGGTTTTCGGCGCCGGGCTGCCATCGGGTCGCGGAAATCCGATGCCGCCGGGGATGGGTCCGACATCCGTCAGATCCGCCGCGGTGAACACCGCGACCACGCCAGGCATCGCTGCCGCGGCACTGACGTCGATACTGCGCACCGTCGCGTGCGCGAGCGGTGAACGGACCAGCACGACGTGCAACAGGCCAGGCGGCTGCGGGTCCGCGCTGTAGTTGCCCTTACCGGTCAGCAACCGCACATCCTCGCGCCGACGCACCGATTTGCTCTGCAACGTTGCCATCAATTGTTCTCCTTCAGCCGTCCTCGGGCTCGACCCGGGGATCACGTCATCCGGCGGCAGCGATGTGCCGCGCAGCACGGACTGCATGTTGGTGAAGGCATGCCGCGCGATGTCGGCCACGAGATCGATGACACTGCCCGCGCTGCGGCGTGACAACGACCTATTCCAGCCGGAGCAACGATTGCCGGGTCGGCCGGCTCCGTTGCGAACACGTCAAGCCCTGCACGCGCAGTTGCCACTGACCAACACGTTGCACAACGCCGCCTCATGATGATGCTTGCGGCAGCACGTCCTCTACGCCAGCGATGCCGCCTTCGGTCATCACCTGCTACGCAGGAGTGAACATCGGAACCGGCGGCCCGCCCTCAGTCGGCACGAACTTCAGCTTCACATCCTGCCCGATCTTCAGCGCGTCCAGGTCGCAATCGACGATGTTGGTCATCATCTTCGGACCCTCCGCCAACTCGACATAGGCCATGGCGAACGGCACCTCGGCGCGCTTCATCACGCTGAGCGAGTAGATCTTGCCCCTGCCCGACGCCTCCTCCCACCTGCACTCGCCGAAGCAGAACGGGCACAGCTCGCGCGGATACCAGTGCGCCTTGCTGCACTTGGTGCAGCGGCGAACCAGGAACTTGCCCGCCGCGCAGCCATCCCAGAACGGCTTGGTCTCGGGATTGGTGTCGGGTGCGCCGGCGAAGGAAACTTTGCGCTGAACATACGCCATATCGATCACTCCCGTTCCAGGATGACTGTGCTGCCGCAATGCCGCGTACCAAGCGAACCACCGGTGCCATGTGCTATCGCGAGGTTGCAATTCTTCACCTGCACCGCAGAGTGCGCCTCGCCGCGCAACTGACGCACCGCCTCGATGATCTTGGTGATACCGCCGCGGTTCGCCGGGTGATTGCTGCACAACCCGCCGCCGTCGGTGTTGAACGGCAGCTTGCCCACGCCCGAAATCAAGTTGCCGTCGGAGACGAACTTGCCGCCCTGGCCCTTTTTCGCAGAACCCCAGGTCCTCCAACTGCATCAGCACGGTGATCGTGAAGCTGTCGTAGATCGAGGCGTATTTGATGTCGGACGGCTTGACCCCCGCCATCTCCCACGCCGGCGGCCCTGACCAGCGCGCGCCGGAGAAGGTCAGATCCACGTCGCCACCCATCTGCCCCTTCGGCGCTTCGCCGACGCCGATCACCTTCACCAGCGGCCGCTTCGAGGCTCTTGGCGATCTCCGGCTTCGCCACGATCAGCGCGCCGCCGCCGTCGCTGATCACGCAGCAATCCAGCCGATGCAGCGGCGTGGAGACCATCGGCGACTTCACCACGTCCTCGACCGTGACCACATCGCGCAGCATCGCGTGCGGATTGTGCTGCGCATGATGCGACGCGGCCACCTTGATCCAGGCGAGCTGCTCGCTGGTTGTGCCATACTCGTACATGTGTCGCGCGGCGCACATGGCGTACATGTTCACCACGGTCGGACCATAGGGATATTCGAACTGCACGTCGGGCTGCGCCACGTTACCGGCGCGCGTCGCGGTGCCGGTCGCCATGCCTTCGCTGCGCGGCCGGCCGGCCAGCGTGATCAGCGCGATGTTGCATCGGCCGGCGGCGATCAATTCCAATGCGTGGCCCACCGCGACCTGGTAGGATGACCCGCCGACATCGGTGGAATCCACGTGCCGACAGCGCAGGTTCATGTAATCCACCATCGACAGCGGCCCCAGGCCCGGCGCATCGCCGGCGCAGAAATAGCCGTCGATGTCATTCTTGGTCAGGCCGGCATCCTCCAGCGCACCCTTGGCGCACTCGGTGTGCAGCAGCGCCACCGATTTGTCGGTCGCCTTGCGTGTCGGGTGCTCGTAAGCCCCGACGATGTAGCCCGCTCCCTTCAAACTCATGCTCCACTCCCCTTGCGCCAGCTTCAGTCCGCTCCGGACAGGCGCGATTATACTGATCAGTAGCTGGACTGCCAGACGCGCGAATTTCAGAGGGACACCCCACCATGGCCGACCCACACGCCGACCGCATTCCGATCCATGGATGGGTGGTGCCGATCGTCGCGCTGCTGGCGGCGTTGATCATCGGCCACAGCGACGCATGGCCACTCGGCGTCGTGCTGGCGTTATTCCTGATCGGTTCCGTGCTGGTCGCGGTGCATCATGCGGAAGTTGTCGCGCACTGGCTGGGCGAGCCGTATGGCACGCTCGTGCTCACGCTTGCCGTGACCATCATCGAGCTATCGCTGATCGTCTCGATGATGCTGACGGATGAGCCCAACCCCGCGCTGGTGCGCGATGCGGTCCACGCGGTCCTGATGCTGGTGGTCAGCGGACTGGCGGGCGCCTGTATCCTGGTCGGGACATTGCGTCACCGGGAACAGGAATTCCAGACCCACGGCGCCAACGCATTCCTCGCCGTGCTGATGCCGATGGCCGTGCTGGTGCTGGTGCTGCCGAACTACACGCTCACCACGCCCGGACCGTTCTACTCGCCGCTGCAACTGATCTTCGTCGGCAGCCGCCTGCTTTGTGCTCTATCTCGTGTTCCTGTTCGTGCAGACGGTGCGGCACCAGGAATATTTCATGCCGACCGGGCGCGGTAGTGACCGGAGTCCACGCGCTGCCGTCCGCCCAGCTCGGCGCGATCAGCGGCGGACTGCTGATCGTCTCGCTGATCGCCATCATTCTGCTGGCCGAACTGCTGGCACCGTTCATCGAGCACGGCATTCATGCGAGCGGCGCGCCCATCAAGCTTACGGGCGTGATTGTCGCCGCGATCGTGCTGCTGCCGGAATCCGTCACCGCCTTGCGCGCTGCGCGTCGCAATCAATTGCAGACCAGCATCAACCTGGCACTCGGCAGTGCGGTTGCCTGTATCGGCCTGACCGTTCCCTCGGTTTCCGTCATCGCGACGGTTCTGCACCAACCGCTTGCACTCGGCATCGACACCGGCCCCACCGTCATGCTGGGCCTGTCCTTCCTGGTCGCGATGCTGACCTACGGCCAGGGACGCACGAATTTGTTGTCCGGCTGCGTGCATCTGGTGCTGTTGGCCAGCTACATATTCATGATCTTCGTTCCCTGATGCCAGAGCGTGATCGCTTGAGGCGGGATCGTCGGAAAGCGTGAAGCGCGCTCTTGTCAACATTAGTCTAGAGCGCGATCGCTTGAGGCGGGACCCCCCGGAACGCGTAAATCGCCCGCCAAATACTGTATGCTTGCCGGCATGGATTTCCCGCAGCGCAAGCTTCTGATCCCACCCATCCCGCCAAGGCCCGCGCAGCGAGCTGTCTTTCCTGCAGTTCCTCCGCGCTGTGCGCACCAACGCGCTGACCATGTGGACCGACGCGGCCTATCAGGAACAGGTGCTGCGCCATCGCTTTCTCGGCCGCACCCACATGCTGATCAATGCACCGGATGCGATCCATCATATCCTGGTCGATAATCCGGCAAATTATCGCCGATCACCCGCCTCGATCCGGATCCTGCGGCCGATCACGGGCTATGGGCTGCTGCTCAGTGAGGGCGATGACTGGCGTCGCCAACGCCGCATTATCGGACCGGCACTGGCGCCGCGCAGCCTACCGGTCCTGGCGCGCCACATCGTCACCTGCGCGCAGGAAGCAGTCGTCGCGTTCGCCGCCCAGAGAGACCAACCCGGAGACCAGTCGATGGATCTGCTGGCGGCGATGCAAAATCTGGCGCTGGATATTGCCGGCCGCTCGATGTTCTCGCTGGAAGTGCGCCAGTGCGGCGCCGCGATGCGGCGGATGTTGACCGAATACGGCCTTACCTACGCCAGGCCGCACCTCTGGGACATGGTGCTGCCGCCATCGATCCCCACCTTGCGCGATTTTGGACGGCGGCGGTTCCAGCGGCGCTGGATGGCGTTGATGACCGAGATCATGCAGGCCCGCCTCAGTCCGCGCCCACAACAGAAACGCCGCGCGACCTGTTCGACCTGCTGCATGCCGCGCGCGACCCGGAGACGGGCAAAGGATTTTCCGCCGAACAACTGCGCGATCAGATCGCCACCATGATCCTGGCCGGCCACGAGACCACCGCGGTGACGCTATTCTGGTCGCTGTTCCTGCTTGCCAGCGCGCCCGACGAACAGCAGCGCGTCGCCGAAGAGGCGCGTGACGTCACGATCACGCCGGACAACGCCATGGATGCCGTGCCACGCCTGATCCGCACCCGCGCGGTGATCAGCGAGGCGCTGCGGCTTTATCCGCCGGTCTTTACCCTGGTGCGGGAAGCGATCGAGGCAGATCGGGCGGGCGACATCGACATCCCGCGCCACGCGGTGCTGATGATCGCGCCCTGGGTGCTGCACCGCCATCAGCGCTTATGGCGCGATCCCGACGCCTTCGATCCGGACCGCTTTATGCCGACCCCGGGTCATGCCCGGGCGCAAGCATGCCGCAGCCGCCACGCTTTGCGTATCTACCGTTCGGTGCCGGCCCGCGGGTCTGCGTCGGCGCGCAGTTCGCCATGACCGAGGCGACGCTGGTCCTCGCGATGCTGGTGCGCGATTTCCAATTTTGCTGGTCGACCAGGAACCGGTGCGACCCTTCGCGGTTATCACAACGCAGCCGAACCGTCGACCGCTGTTCATGTGCCGATCTCGGTACTTCGGCAAATCACCATCATCCATGACGGGATCGCGCCCGGCGAGCAGTCCGATCTCCTGGTGCCTTCTGCGTCCATCTGCGCAGCTTCGCGTGCATTTGCGTTATTACTTTCGTCTGGCTCGGGCGCGTTCCCAGGTAAACGCAGATGCACGCAAAGAGACGTCAATGAACGCGATGCGTCGCCGCTGAAGTTGCTGCAGAGGCGCCTCATCAACCGTGGTATGGCGGCGGCGCATCAGGCTCACTCCGCCGCCATCATCCGCCCGGCTTCCAGCGCAAAGCTCTCCTCGATATGCGCAGCCAGCGCGTCGGTGACCGGCTGCGGCGGCCGCTTCGACTTCATCAGCAGGATCCCGAAGTCCGGCAATATCGGCATGCCCTCTTCGGGCCGCATCGCCCGTAAGCCGTCCGGCAGCCAGGATAGCGTGGACACCGTAACCGCAAGGCCCGCCAGTACCGGCGCGTGACTGCCGATGTGTGAAGCGGAAGTATAGGCGATCCGGTACCGCCTCCCCGCCTGCTCCAGCGCGCGCACCGCGGCGCCTGCCCATTCGCAGTCCTGTCCGCGCGCCAGGAACGGCCGGCGGTCCGCCAATGCCAGCGGTAGAGGATCCTGACGATGCGGCGCAAAACGCGTCGATGTCACCCAGACCAGGGGCCCACGCCACAGCGGCACCTGCTGCTGCTCCGGCACGCTGTGACCGTTCGAGACCAGCGTCAGGTCGAGCTCGCCAACCCGGAGCCGATGGACCAGTTCGGACGACGGCGAGCAGACCACATCCACCTGCACCGCCGGATGCGTCTCCGCGAACCGCTTCAGAATCCGTGGCAGATACGCGAAGGCATAGTCGTCCGGGGACCCGAGCCGCACCGTCCCGGCGATCTGTGGTGCCCGGAATGTGGTCAGCACCTCATCGTTCAGAGCCAGGATCTGGCGGGCGCGTGTCAGCAGGTAATGGCCGTGCGGCGTCAACTCGACGGCGCCGCCCTTGCTCCGGCTCAGCACCGGCTGTCCCAGAAGTTCCTCCAGCCGCTTGACCTGCATTGAAATGGCGGACTGCGTGCGCCCCAGCCGGGCCGCGGTCTGGGTGAAGCTGTGGCCCTCGGCGATCAGCACGAAGGCACGCAGCAGGTCGGTATCCAGGGCATATGGCAGCATCGGGGTGATCAGCCTGGTTGATTACTCCCATCAAGGTTATTGGTTTTACTGATTCCCGCAAAGGAAGCAATCTCCTGGCTCGACGAGAGGTTTCCAATGTCCAACCGCCTGCTTTTCGAGCAACTGGCGCGACTACGGCTCACCCATCCGTTCGCGTCCCCGTCCGCCTCTGTTTGGATGCGCATCTGGGCTGCCTGGCGGCGTTACCGCTCGCGCCAGCGCCTCGCGCAACTCGACAGGCACGCGCTGAAGGACATCGGCGTCAGCTTCTCCGAGGCAGAGGCAGAGGCGAACAAGTGGTTCTGGCAAGGCTAGAACCCAATCGGTTGCAACGCCCTGGTGCCGAAGTGGAGTGAAGAGCCGCACCTGCTTACGGTGCGGCTCTTCAGCAGTCCGCGTCTAACGTGTACGCACAGCTCGACGCGTCTCACGCGCTGCTTCGACCAGGTTGGTCAGTGCGGGCCGCACCTCCTCCCATTTGCGCGTTTTCAGGCCGCAATCCGGATTGACCCAGATCTGCCAGTCGTCCAGGCGCACCCGCGCGCGCTGCAACAGTTCAACCATCTCATTGACATCCGGAACGCGCGGGCTGTGGATGTCCCAAATGCCGGGCCCGATTTCGTTCGGGTAGCCACCGCTCTGGAATGAGTCCAACAGCTCCATCTGACTGCGCGTCGTCTCGATCGAGATGACATCGGCATCCATCGCTTCGATCGCAGGCATAATGTCGTTGAACTCCGAGTAACACATGTGGGTGTGGACCGCTGTCGTGTCGTCCACGCCCGACGTCGCGAGCCGAAAGCACCCGACCGCCCACCGGAGATAGTCTCGCGCATCCGCCGCACGCAGCGGCAGGCCCTCGCGGAAGGCCGGCTCATCCACCTGAATGATTCGGATACCACTGGCCTGCAGATCGGCGATCTCGTCGCGCAGCGCAAGCGCGATCTGCTGGCAGACCTGTTCGCGCGGTACGTCGTCGCGCACGAACGACCATTGCAGCATCGTCACCGGCCCGGTGAGCATCCCTTTGACAGGTTTGTCGGTGAGAGACTGCGCGTAGCTTGTCCACCGGATGGTCATCGGCGCGGGACGCGATACGTCGCCCCAGATAATCGGCGGCGCAACGCAGCGGCTGCCATAGCTCTGCACCCACCCATGACGCGTAAACGCGAAACCGCGTAGCTGCTCGCCGAAATACTTCACCATGTCGTTTCGCTCGGCTTCGCCATGCACCAGCACATCGAGGCCAAGGTCTTCCTGAAAACGTATCGCCTGCTCGATCCAGCCTTCGATAGCCTTGTCATAGTCGGCCTGTGTCAACTGCTGGCGGAGCAGCGCCGCTCGGGTTTCGCGAACCGCCTTGGTCTGCGGAAAGGAGCCGATCGTCGTGGTTGGGAAGTCCGGCAATGGCATCCGAGCCCGCTGCGCTGCCCGGCGTTGGGAAAAGCCGGATTGGCGCTTCTCCATCTCCGGCGCAACGGCGGCCATGCGGTTTGCGATCTGCTCATCGTGTACACCTGGATACGCGGGGCGGGAACGCGCAATATCCGCGCTTCGCACCAGTTCGCTGGTGATCGCGGCGTCGCCCTGGTCCAATCCGCGCGCGAGGACCGCCACTTCCTCCAGCTTCTGCACGGCGAAGGCGAGCCAACTCCGCACCTCGTTCCCAAGGCTACTCTTCGGCCCGTCTTCCTGCGCCAAATCGAAAGGCACGTGCAAAAGGCTGCACGACGGCGCGACCATCAGCCGCTCGGTCCCGCGCACCTCCGCAACGTGCCGCAGCGTTGCCAGCGCTTTGTGTAGATCGGTGCGCCACACGTTGCGGCCGTCAACGACGCCCAGCGAAAGCCATCGCTCGGATGGCACGTTCTGGAGCGCGGAAGCGAGGTCCGTCGCTCCCCGCACAAGGTCCAGATGCAGGCCATCGACCGGCAGGTTGGCGGCGATCTCCAAATTCCCCGCCATCGGCCCGAAATAGCTGCCAACCAGCAGCTTCGGGACGCCGCCACGCGCAAGCACCCCATACGCTTTGACGATCGCCAGCCTGGCTTTGGCAGAAAGGTCCAGTGCCAATACCGGCTCGTCCATCTGCACCCAAGGGCAGCCGGCTTTCAGCAACTGCCCGAGCACCTCCTGATAGAGCGGCAGCAGCGAATCGAGCAAGTCGAGCAGGTCCGATCCGTCGGCCGCTTTCGCCAGCGTCAGGAATGTGATTGGGCCAAGAAGCACCGGCCGGCTCGCAACGCCCGCCGCCTGTGCTTCCTGCCATGCCTCCAGCAGCCTGTTGCCAGTCAGCTCGAAGCGCTGTCCGCTAACCAGGCGTGGCACCAGGAAATGATAATTGGTATCGAACCATTTTGTCATTTCGAGTGCCGGGAGACCTGCGGTGATGTTTGCCGCCCGCTCCCGCGCCAGGCCGTGCGATCCGCGTGCCAAGGCAAATTGCGTCGCGAGCGAAACCGATCCACCGGACCAGCCATAGCCTTCAGGGATCGCACCAAACATGCAAGCGGTGTCAAGCACGCCGTCGTACAGAGAGAAATCTCCAGCCGGAACGTGCGCAATCCCTTTGTCGGCCTGCAGCCGCCAGTGTTCAGCACGCAGCGAGGCAGCCCGTTCGAGCAGCGCCGCTTCCGACAGCTCGCCCGCCCAGTGGCTTTCAAGTGCCTGCTTCAGCTCCCTCCGCCGGCCGATGCGCGGAAACCCGAGATTGGTGGCAAGGGTCATCGGACACCTCGCCCGCTGAGGCCATCGTCAGCACAAACCTGAAGGATGTTTTGGCGCATCGTTGCGCCGGTGCAGCGGCGGTCACCGCCTCGGATAGTCAACCCTCGCATGGTCAACATGATCGTCTCCTGCCTCCGGTGCACCCCGCCCGGCAGCGGTTGTTCGTGCGACGACGGCAGGTCTCCTGGCTCGCGGCTCAGATGCTGTTGACCCTACCTTCCCGAGCCAGGTTCGGCTCAGTGGCTCGCTCACTCCAGCCGGAGAGAGACGCACGGGCCAGCGGCTCACCGCTGACAGTTGCGGGGGCAGCCACCGACTTGCCCCCGGACCACTGTCCAGCCAGGGCGCACGATGTTCCCTTTTCACCCGCTCGCGCGGGACCGTCGACAGATCGAGATATCGCCCACTCGCCCAATCAGGGCAAGATCAAACGCAAGGAGGGTCAACGACTGCACATCCATGGACCTCATTCCATCACTCGATGCCGAACCGCTGCACATAAAAGCGGAACTTTTCCCTCTCTGCCTCGGCATTCAGGCCATGGTCCTCGAAACGGTAGTTGCGCGGACCGTAGCCACCATTCGGCAATGCGCTGGCAAATCGTGCGATGCCAGTCCGCAACCGACGCCGCCAGTGGAAGCCCGAAATGTCGATACAGGGCCGCCACCGTCCCGACCGGGTCCGCCGTCAGCGCTGCGTAGTGAACATGGTGAACAGGCTCCGCCAGGCCAGCGTCGTCGCCCACCGCTACCATACGCTGCGTGCCTTCCAGCCAGCGCGCACTTTCCTGCTGGCCGATCTCGTGCGGGTCCAGTCGGCGGGTGAACGGCCGTCGCAGCACCTCGGTCAACTTCGCGACCGACAGCAGCACCTTCACCGGATCGCGATGCACGAACACCAGTCGCGCATCCGGATATACGGTGCGCAGACGTGTCCAGCGCGAACAGATGGTCCGGGCACTTCAACACCCACCCCTCCGCGCGCCCGCCAGGTACCTGATGCTGCAGATGCTGCAGGAAACGCCGGTGCAACTGGTATGCTGCCAGATGCCCGGCCTGATCCAACCAGCTGCTGTAGCTCGGGATGCGGTATGTCGTGTCGAAGCGCAGGCTGCGGAATGCATGCGCGGTGATCTCGCTGCACTCCTGCGGCGAATCGGCGTCGAGCGGATGCAGCGCGCGAAATTCGGGCGCCAGTCTTTCGAAGCCACGCAACTGCCGAGTGACGCGCCGTATCCGATCGTCGCGGCCTTCGGCGCGGCGGATATGGCTCGATCGTCTGCCATACGCGGGGGCCCCGGTTCTCCGGGTCCTCCAGCAGCAGGCGGTGCAGGAATGTCGTGCCGCTGCGCGGCAACCCGGTGATGAAGATCGGCCGTTCGATCTGCTGCTCGCAGGATGGCCGGCGTGCGTTGCTCCTCATGATGCAAACGCAGCAGATTGCCGAGGAATCGCACGATGTCCCACCGTGTGGCGATCCGACCAACAAGGGACAAGGTCGGCTTCCTCGTGGCAGGCGTTCAGCAATCGCCGCAGTGGATCGAGCACTGGATCAAGAAAATCGGTATCGCGGAACTCGCTCAAACCGTTGCGCCGGGCGATAGCGAGCAATGCTTCGGCGCGCAGCGGCCGGCGCAGCAATCCTAACCAGTGCGCCATGCCGTCGGCGAGCGCGAGCATCGATCTCTCCAGCGGCACGCGCCACCTTCCTGACGAAACACAGGGCACGGGATCGTGACCTGAACGATGACGGATCGTCACGCATCCGGCAACGTCGGTAGTGCATTTCAACCACGGAAGCGGTCAGGTTGACCATGCTCGCCCCCAGGCGATAAGCGGGGCAATAAGCGAGAAGGTTCAACTCCGGCGTTCCGGACCCACGCGGTTCTCGCATATTCAGCGGATCGAGGAACACACCATGTCGCTAGCCCTCATTGGCCGCCGACACTAGCTTAAGACTGCCCTTGCCGTCACAGGCGGCGCCCTCGCGGCCCCCATGGAATCCCTCAGGCGAACGCCGATCCCGCTGCGGTGCGGCCGATCCGCGAACTATGCGATGGCCTGATCAGCATCATGCGCGCAGGCTCCAGGACGCCGTTCACACAGCGCTTCCAGATGCTGGCCCCATCGGTGGATCACGCATTCGACCTGCCAGCGGTGCTGCAATTGTCGGTGGGACCGCCATGGTCGAGCCTGCCGCCGGACCAGCAGAACGCTCTGCTCACCGCATTTCGTCGCTATACCGTTGCGAATTATGTCAGCAACTTCGACAATTACAACGGCCAACGGTTTGATATTCAACCTGACAGCAAAAGCCTTGCGAACGGCGAGCAGTTGGTACAGACGAAGATCGTCTCCACCATCGGGCGAATTCGCACGAACTCGACTACGTGATGCGCCGGACACAAGGGGGATGGAAGGCAGTGGATGTGCTGTCAGACGGCTCGATCAGCCGGTGGCAGTCCAGCGCTCTGACTTTCGCCGCCTGGTGGAGCGCGGTGGCGCCCAGGCATTGATCCAGAGC
Source organism: uncultured Alphaproteobacteria bacterium (assembly GCA_963758595.1). Taxonomy (GTDB): domain Bacteria; phylum Pseudomonadota; class Alphaproteobacteria; order Acetobacterales; family Acetobacteraceae; genus JAMXLO01. The sequence continues at coordinate 648,574 of CAVWWB010000006.1, read as the reverse complement.
CTCAATCAAAAAACCACCGAACTCTCCGGACGGCGCACTGACCTGACACACAATCAGGCACGCTGACCCGGTCTGCTCGGCGACCCGACAGCGAGGACAGCGGGCTGCCGTTTCTGCGACGGGTGATGATCCGTGTGGTCATGCAACTCGCCGCGCACCATACCAGCCTGTTAAGGCTTTGTCATCCGCGCCACTGCGGCTTGCATTGCCTCAAAATTCCGCTATTCCCGCCGCCCGACGGGGGAACGAGGGAATGCGCTGTGAGCGCCGACGGCCAACCTGTGCTGATCGAGATCAACGGGCTGACCAAGCGCTTCGGCAGCTTCACCGCGGTGGACAATGTCAGCTTCGACCTGGCACGCGGCGAGGTCCTGGGCTTTCTGGGCCCGAACGGCGCCGGCAAGTCCACCACCATGCGCATGCTCGCCGGCTTCATGATCCCGACCGCCGGAACCGCCCGTATCTGCGGCCATGATGTGCAGACCGACGGTGTGGAGGCGCGGCGCGTACTGGGGTTCCTGCCGGAGGGTGCGCCGACCTATCCCGAGATGACGGTCACCGCCTTCCTGACCTTCTGCGCCAAGGTGCGCGAGCTTCACTGGCCGCGAACTGACGCAGCGGGTCGAACGCGCGGTGGAGCTGACCCGGCTGGACACCGTGCTGCTGCAGCCGGTGGAGACGCTGTCGAAGGGCTTCAAGCGCCGCGTCGGCCTGGCGCAGGCGCTGCTGCACGACCCGCCGGTGCTGGTGCTGGACGAACCGACCGATGGCCTGGACCCGAACCAGAAGCACGAGGTGCGCACGCTGATCGCGCAGGATGGCGCCGGAGAAGGCGATCGTCATTTCCACGCACATTCTGGAAGAAGTCGATGCGGTGTGCACGCGCGCGATCATCATCGCGGCGGGCCGGGTCGTGGCGGACGCGACCCCGGCGGAACTGCAGGGCCGGCACCCCTCGGGCAAGCTGGACGACGTCTTCCGGCAATTGACGATGGAGGCCGCCTGAAGCATGCGCAACGTGTTCATCATCGCGGGGCGCGAACTCGCGGGTTACTTCGCCACCCCGGTCGCCTGCGTGTTCATCGTCATCTTCCTGGTGCTGCAGGGCGCGCTGACGTTCAATCTCGGCGGCTTCTTCGACCGCGGACAGGCGGACCTCAATCCGTTCTTCACCTTCATTCCCTGGGTGTTCCTGCTGCTGGTGCCCGCCATCACCATGCGGCTGTGGGCCGAGGAACGCCGGCTCGGCACCATCGAGCTGCTGCTGACGTTGCCGGTAACGCAGACCGCAGGCCGTGCTGGGAAAATTCCTCGCCGCCTGGGTGTTCTGCGCCATCGCGCTGGTGCTGACCTTTCCGTTTGTCATCACCGTCAACATCCTCGGCCACCCGGATAACGGCGTGATCGCCTCGGGCTATGTCGGCGCGCTGCTGGTCGCCGGCGCCTTCCTTTCGGTTGGCGCGGCTATGTCGGCGCTGACCAAGAACCAGGTTATCGCCTTCGTGCTTGCCGTCGCGGTATGCTTCGTGTTCGCCGTCGCGTCCTATCCCGTGGTCACCGACTTCCTGTCGCGCAACACGCCGGTGCTTGCCGAGATCGCCCGCCGCATCGCGGTGATCGACCGTTTCCAGGACTTCACCCGCGGCGTGGTCAGCGTGCGCGACCTGATCTTCTTCGCGACCTTCATCGGGTTCTGGCTGTTCCTCAATGCCGTGCTGGTCGAACAGCGGAAGGCGGACTGAGCGATGCGCCGGCGCGTCTGGTTCTCCATCGTCGGCGTGGTCGCGGTGCTGGCGATCGTGGTCGGGATCAACATGTTCGCCGATGCCCGGCTGGCGAACATGCATGTCGATCTGACGCAGAATCACATCTACACGCTGTCCAAGGGCACGCAGGCAAATCCTGCAAGGGCTGAAGGAACCGATCACGCTGCGGCTGTTCTATTCACGCCGGCTTGGCAGCACGGTGCCGGTCTATGGCGCCTACGCCGACCACGTGCGCGAGATGCTGAACGAATATGCCGCAGTATCCGGCGGCAAGATCCGGCTGCAGTTCTACGACCCCGAGCCGTTCAGCGACACCGAGGACCGCGCGCTGGCCTATGGTCTGCAAGGCGTGCCGGTCGATCAGGGCGGCACGCAGGTCTATTTCGGCCTGGCCGGCAGCAATCAGGAAGACGATGAGCGGACCATCGCCTTCTTCCAGCCGGAGCGTGAGCGGTTCCTGGAATACGACCTGACCAAGCTGGTCTACGACCTGTCGAACCCGAAGCGGCCGGTGATCGGGGTCATGTCGTCGCTGCCGGTGGATGGCGATCCGCGCATGATGATGATGGCGATGCGCGGCCAGCAGGTGTCCGGTGGTCAGCCCTACGCCTCGATCACGCAGCTGCGGCAGACCAACCAGGTGAAGACGGTCAACACCGACGCGCAGGTGATCGATCCCGATATCCAGGTGCTGCTGGTGGCAGAGGCGCAGAACCTGTCGGACGCCACGCTGTATGCGATCGACCAGTTCGTCATGCGCGGCGGCCGGCTGATGGTGATGGTCGATCCGTGGAGCGAGGCGATGGCCGCGTCGCCCTCGCCCAACGGCGCGCCGCCGACCGATACCAGCTCCAACTTGAAGAAGCTGTTCGATGCCTGGGGCATCCAGTTCGATCCCACCAAGGTGGTGGGCGACCTGACCGGCGCCTGGCGCGTGCGCGCCGGCGAGTGATCGGGTGCAGGCGGTGAACTACGTCGCCTGGTTCAATATCCGCGACGGCATCAATCACGACGACCCGGCGACCGCCGATCTGCAGCAGGTCACCGTGGCCTCTTCCGGTTCGATCAGCAAGGCGCCGAATGCGTCGATCGAGTTCACGCCGCTGCTACCAGCAGCAGCTCGCGCTCCGGGTGAGATTCCGGTCGATCAAGTGAAGATGCCGGATCCCGCCAAGGTGCTGGCGAACTTCAAGCCGCAGGGCGGTCCGCGGGTGATCGCCGCGCGCATCCACGGCGTGCTGAAGTCGGCGTTCACCGGCCCGCCGGAGCTGGCAAAAGACCAGAAACGGCCAGAGAATTTCCCCGAGTACAAGGCGCAGACCGACGGTCCCGCCAACCTCGTCGTGGTGGCCGACAGCGACATCCTGGCAGATCGGTTCTGGGTGCGGGTCACCGACTTCTTCGGCCAGCAGACGGCGATGCCGTTCAGCGACAACGGGCCGTTCGTCGCCAACCTGATCGGCACGCTGGCCGGCGGCGACGCGCTGATCGGACTGCGCTCGCGCGGCGACAGCAATCATCCGTTTGTGCTGGTGAACCAGATGCAGGGCGAGGCGGAGGCGAAGTTCCGCCAGACCGAGCAGGCCCTGCAGAAGCACCTGGACGACACCGAGAAGCAGTTGCGCACCCTGCGCCAGGGACCGAGTGGCAGCTGATCAGGCCAACGCGCAGGCGGTGATCACGCCGGAGCAGCGGACGGCGATCGACGCCGCACGCAAGGACATCGTCGATACGCGGCAGCAGCTGCGCGCGGTGCAGTACGACCTGAACCGCGACATCTCGCGACTGGAGACCGAGCTTCGCGTGTTCAATATCGTGCTGGTACCCGGCTGCTGGTCGCGATCGTGGCGATCGTGCTGGGGGTCGTGCGCAACCGCCGCCGCGCGAGGGCCGCGCATGAGCCGCCCCATCAGAAGCAGGCCAAGCGCAGAAGCCGGCGCTGCGGAGCAAGACCCCCCATCCCCTGGGGAGCGTCGGAGGGCGGCGATGCGTATGACCATCGCACCCGCGTTGCCCTGGTCATCGTCGGCGTGCTCGCCGTGGGCGGCGGCTGGTACTTCGGCACGCGTGAGGAACCCGGTGAACAGCAGTCGTACAACGGCGCGGCTGATGTTCCCCGATCTCGCGCCGCAACTGCAGAACGCGGCGCGGGTCGAGATCAGTCACCAGGACAAGACCACCACCATCGCCAAGCATGGCGACACCTGGGGCTCGGCCGATCGCGGCGGCTACGTGGTGCAGCCGAGTAAGCTGCGCGGCATGTTGACGGCGCTGACTGAGCTGCGGCTGGTCGAACCGCGCACCACCGATCCCGGCGCAGTTCAGTCGCCTCGGCCTTGAGGATCCCGACCGGAAAGACCGCGAATTCAAACCTGCTGCGCGTGCTGGACGCCTCCGGCAAGCCGATTGTGGCGCTGATCGTCGGGCATCGCCGCGTGCGGACGCAGGGCAACGTGCCCGAGCAGGTCTATGTGCGGCGGCCCGACGACAATCAGACCTGGCTTGCGGAGGGCAGCCTGCAGGTCGATGCCGATCCGCAGCTCTGGCTCGAGCGCGACATCATGAACATCGACCACGCGCCGCATTGCCTCGGTGGACGTGGAACGCGGCGACCAGAAGCTCGACTTCGCGCGCGACGGGCAGAAGCTGGTATTGAAGATCCCGGCCGACCATCCGCCGCTGGATGACTACAAGGTGGATGATGTGGATCGGCCCTGGAGCTGCTGACCTTCCAGGACGTGCAGACCGACAAGGACCCGGTTGGCGACAAGATCGGCCAGTCGGTCTACACCACAAGCGACGGGCTGGCGGTGACCGCCACGGTGTTCAAGGGCGGCAAGGACATCTGGGCGCGTTTCACCGGCTACCGGCGAGCTGACAAAGACCAAGAGCGAGGCCGACAAGTTGAACGCGCACCTGGCCGGCTGGACATATCAGCTCGGGTCCTGGAAGGAGAAGGCGCTGGTGCCGTCGCTGGACGACCTGAAGGCGCCGCCGCCCGAAAAGCCGCCGCCACCCCGCCGGCCGAACCACCAAAGCAATGAGCGATCGCGAATATCCGACCCGGCCCATCGTCGGGATCGGCATCGTGGTCATCAAGGACGACACCGTGCTGCTGGTCCGCCGCGGCAAGCCGCCCAATATCGGCTCCTGGACGCTACCGGGCGGCGCACAGGAAACTCGGCGAGACGGCGGAGGAAGCGGCTCGGCGCGAGTTGCGGGAGGAGACCGGGCTGGAAGCCGGCGATCTGTACTTCGCCGCAACGGTGGACAACATCCGCCGCGATGAAACCGGGCGGGTGCGCTTCCATTACACCATCATCGATTTTGCCACGCGCTGGATTGGCGGCGAGCCGGTCGCCGCGACCGACGTCACCGAGGCGGTCTGGGCGCCGCTGGATGCACTCGGCGATTACGATCTGTGGAGCGAGGCGCACCGCGTGATCGCTATCGCCCGCAGGCTGGTCGAATGATGAATCGCCGCAGGTCTGAATCTTTTCGCGCTCACCTTCCTCTAGGCGTATTTCGCCGGCAGGCCTAAACTTCATTAGGAAACTGCACTCAGAGGTTCTTATGGACTTCGACCTGTTCGTCGTTGGCGGCGGCTCGGCTGGCGTGCGCTGCGCGCGCATTGCGGCCGGCCATGGCGCGCGCGTGGGCATTGCCGAGGAGCGTTTCTGGGGCGGCACCTGCGTCAATGTCGGTTGCGTGCCAAAGAAGCTGCTGGTGCAGGCCGGCGAATACGGAGCCTGGGCCGAAGATGCGGCCGGATTCGGCTGGCAGATCAAAAAAGGCCCGCACAACTGGACCAAGCTGATCGCCGCGAAGGACAAGGAGATCGGCCGGCTGAACGCCATCTACAAGCGATTGCTCCACGCTGCCGGTGCCACCATTTTCGAATCGCGCGCCACTTTCGTCGATCCGCACACGTTGGATGTTGGCGGCAAGCGCGTGACCGCACGACACATCGTTATCGCGACGGGCGGCCATCCGGTGCGCCTGCCGATCCCGGGGGCGGAGCTTGGCATCATCTCCGATGATGCATTCTATCTGCCCCGTATGCCCAAACGTGTCTGCATCCTGGGGTCGGGTTATATCGCGGTCGAGTTCGCTGGCATCTTCGCCGGACTTGGCGCGCATGTTGATCTGGTATACCGGCAGCCGTTGCCGTTGCGCGGCTTCGATATGGATCTGCGCGAATCGGTCGTCGAGGCACTCGAGGCTCAGCAGATCACGCTGCATCCAAATAGCAATCTCGCGAGCCTTGAAGCTGATGGCGACGGACGCGTGCTTACCCTCGCCGAGGGAACGGCATTACCGGCCGACCTTGTTTTCTTTGCCACCGGGCGCGCGCCAGCCACAAAAGGATTGGGGCTGGAGATCATAGGGGTGACGACCAATGATCTGGGTGCAGTGCTGGTGGACCATAATCTGCGGACCAGCCAGCCGCATATATACGCCATGGGTGACGTCACCGACCGACTGAACCTGACGCCGGTGGCGATTGCCGAGGGCCACGCGCTCGCCGACACACTGTTCGGCAAGAACCCGCGCGGGATTTCGCTGCGCAATGTACCGACTGCGGTGTTTTCGACCCCTCCGATAGCAACCTGCGGTCTGACCGAGGAGCAGGCGGCAGCGCACGGCCCAGTTGATGTATACGTCTCGAAGTTCACACCGATGCGCCATACCCTATCGGGGCGGACGCGAAACAGCATGCTGAAGCTGATCGTCGATCAGGCGAGCCAGAAGGTCGTCGGCGCACATATGCTGGGCGAGGATGCGCCGGAGATCATGCAAGGACTGGCAATCGCCATCGTGATGGGCGCCACCAAGGCCGACTTTGACCGCACAATCGGTATCCATCCCACAGCCGCGGAGGAGTTTGTCACTTTGCGCACTCGCACCCGCATCGCAGGGGTGGCCAGCAGTGGAGACCGGACTTGGACCTGTGCAGTCCGTGTAAGAGAAAGAACCAGAGGAAGCTTCCGTGAGAAGACGTGACTTCATCGCTGCCGTGGCGGCTACCGCGGTGATGCCGCTTAGTCGCCCCGCCATTGGCGCCGCACCCAAAACCCTTATCTTTGTCCCGCAGGCAAACCTGACCAGCCTCGACCCGGTCTGGACCACCGCAACCGTCACCCGCAACTTCTCGCTTATGGTCTACGAGACACTGTATGGCCGCGATCAAGCGTTCAATCCGCAGCCGCAGATGGTCGCCGGCCATGCCATCGAGGATGACGGCAAACGCTGGACAATGCGTCTGCGCGAGGGACTGGTGTTCCATGATGGCACGCCTGTGCTGGCGCGCGACTGCATCGCCTCGCTGCAGCGCTGGCTAAAGCGCGACGCGGTGAGCGAGACGATCAACGCCCGTGTCGATGCGATCGAATCCCCGAACGACAACACACTGGTGTGGCGGCTGAAAAAGCCCTTTCCGCTGCTGGCGCATTTCCTCTCCAAGGTGCAACCGCAGCCGGTCATCGTGCCGGCGCGGCAAGCCGCAACCGATCCGTTCAAGCAGCTCACCGAAATCGTTGGCTGCGGCCCGTTTCGCTTCCTGGCCGACGAGTTCGTCTCCGGCAGCCATGCCGCCTTTGCACGGTTCGACAAGTATACGCCGCGGCAGGAGCCCGCGTCCTATACCGCCGGCGGACACAAGGTGCTGGTTGACCGGGTCGAATGGCGGATTATTCCCGATCCCGCCACATCGGCAAATGCGATGACGGCGGGCGAAGTTGACTGGCTGGAGCTGCCGCAGCCCGACCTGATCCCGATGCTGAAGCGCGCATCCGGTGTCATCACCGGTCTGCTCGACATCTACGGCACGGTGGCGAGCCTGCGACCGAACAGCCTGATTGCGCCGACCAGCAATGTTGGTGTGCGCAAGGCGATGATGGCAGCGGTTGACCCCCGCGAGGCAATGATCGCCGCGATGGGCGAGGACGAAACCAACTGGCGGGCGCCGATGGGCTACTTCCTACCCGGCGCTCCGGCCGCCAATGACGCCGGCATGGAGTTTCGCCGCAAGCGCTGGAGCACCGGCGAGGTGAAGGCGATGCTCGACAAGGCCGGCTATGGCGGCGAGCGCATCGTGCTACTGCATCCGACCGATCAGCTCATCTACAACGCGTTCATCACCGTGGTGGCGGATTCATTCCGCAAGGTCGGCCTGAACATCGACGAGCAGATGGTGGACTGGGGCACGGTGGTGCAGCGACGAACCAGCAAGGAGACGCTGGACAAGGGCGGCTGGTCGATTTTTCCTGCCGGCGCGCCAGGACCTGAATATGTCGATCCGATGCTTGCGAATACGCTGCGCAGCAACGGCGCAAAAGCCTGGTTCGGCTGGCCCGATGATCCCAAGCTGGAAGCCGCATACGCGGCCTGGATCGACGCGCCCGATGCTGCCGATCGACACAAACATGAGATCGAATTTCAGGCGGCGGCGTTCGACTATGTGCCGACCATTCCGCTCGGTCAGTACCTGCCGCAGGCAGCGTGGCGGTCGAATGTGACCGGGTTGCTGAAAGGATCGGCGCCGGTGTTCTGGAACGTCGACAAGATTTGAGTTTTTACCAGCCAGGCGGCCGCCGGTCTGCCCACGGCCGTGCCGTCTCGAAGGCCGCCGCGACGCGCAGCAGGTCGGCATCGGCACCGGGCGTCGCGACCAGCTGGATCGCCAGCGGCATGCCGTCGCGATCGAACCCGCACGGCAGACTGACCGCCGGATTGCCGGTCAGGTTGAACGGCATCGTGTAGGGATACCACGAGGCGCGAATGTTCTCGACCAACTGGTTATCGATCTCGATCGGCCCGAAGAAGTCCTGATCGATCGGCACTGCGCTGCGCGATAGCGTCGGCATGGCGACAATGTCGCAGCGGTCGAACCAGGACTGCACCTGGCGATAGAGCCGCGTGCGCTGAAAGATCGCATCATACAGCTCGGTTGCCGAGTAGCTGGCGATGCGGTCCATCTGCCGCACGAAGGTCGGGCACATGATGTCCCGGTGCTGCTTCAGGTGATGGCCGAACTGCGCCATGCGGTAGGCGCCGTTGTTGACGAACCAGACTGCCTCGGGATTGTCGAACGGCGCGGTCAGTTCGGAAATGTCCGCGCCGAGTTCGCGAAATGCGGTAAGCGCGGAATCGCAGGCACTCAGGACGTCGGCCGCTACTACGGAATTGCCCAGCCGGGGGCGCCAGGCGATGCGCAGACCACGCAATTCGCCAGCTCTGGCTGCAGTGAGGAAATCCGGCTTCAGTCGACCCGTCGTCAGCGGATCGCGCGGATCCGTGCCAGCCATGGCGTCGAGCATCAGCGCGGTGTCCAGCACGGTGCGGGTCATCGGCGTCACGTACGAGATGTTGCCGAACCCATCCTGCGCATATTCCTGGGGCACGACGCCGAGACCTTGCTTGAACCCGACGACGCCGTTGCATGCAGCGGGGATGCGCGTCGATCCGCCGCCGTCGGTGGCGACCGCGATCGGCACCAGCCCGGCGGCAACCGCGACAGCCGAGCCGCCGCTCGAACCGCCCGAACTGCGGTCGGCACGCCAGGCATTCCGCGTGCGGCCGAACAGCGGCGCCTGGGTCAGGCACTGTTGGCCAAATTCAGGCGTCGTCGTCTTGCCGACCACGATGGCCCCGGCTTGCTTCAGGCGCGCCACCGCGACCGAGTCATGGTCAGGCACATGGTCCTTGAAGATCAGCGATCCCCAGGTGGTGCGGATCCCGGCGGTGGGAACCAGATCCTTGACTGCCATGGGCACGCCGTGCAGCGGACCGAGCTCCGCGCCCCCCATTACCGCCGCTTCGGCCGCGCGCGCCGCTTCCATCGCGATATCGGACCCCACGGTGATGAACGCGTTCAGGCTGGGCTGGCTGCGTTCGATGCGATCCAGGGTGTCGCGCATGACCTCGACCGGCGAAACTGAACGATTGCGGATGAGGGCCGACAGCTCGGCGGCCGCGGTGAAAGCGAAGTCCATGTCTGCTCCCTGATGCGTCTGCACCCTGATGCCGGGCGGCAGGCGACAGCCTACCACCCGGTCTTCGCTCAGACACGCCGTAGGAAACAGCGGTCCTCCACCTGAATGCACTGCGTGCGTTGCGCATGAGCGACGTTCTCCTGCGCCTCGGGGTCAGCTCGCAGTGTTTCGCGATAGCTCTCGTACGCCGCCAGGCTGTCGAATTCGATCAACGCCAAAGCGAAGTTGTTCGGCCCCTCCTTGGGAAGAAAGTACCCAAGGAGGGCTCCGCCACAACGGGCGATGATCGGCGGCCAGGCGGTGGCATAGCGCTCGAAATCGGCAAGCCGGTGCGGCTCGAGTGTGTAGCGAATGCAGCAGGTGATCATGCCAGCACCGAGTACCTGAACGCGCTCGCGCCGGTTCAGGCGTGGTACGCCCTCGCCGACGATCAGCGACTTGAAGTGCGGAGTCTGCTGATGCGCAGCAAATGCGGCTGCATCCTCGAACAACTCGTAGAACAGGAACTGCGTCGGGTTCTCCAGTGCCCGGTTCACCAGAAACAACCTGACGCCCGATTCCTGACGGGCCTGAGGCGCAAACCGCGCGAGAATGTCTGCCACTGCATCGGCCTCACCATCGCGCGCCTCCCAGAACGCGGTTACGGCAAGGCCGCCGGTGATGTGTTGTTCCTGCATATTGTCCTCCTGTAGAACACAGAGAGGACGTAGAGACATTCGCGGCTCGGGTCAGTGCCGATCACTTCGGCCGAGGTCGAAGCGACTGGGGGGTCGGCCTACGGCCGAATAGATAGGGCTACGGGCCAGCGGCAAGTGAGGCGGGCAGCGGTGTCTAGCATTGGTGCGGCACTGCTGCGCTATGGTGTACCCCGAAACCGAGCGCGACCTTCCCCTGCAGCTTGCGTTTGGCGATGTCGCGCACAGTCGGCATCGAGCTTCTCCGTTATCGCTTTGTGCGCTTGCTGTTTCTGCCCGGCTCTTCCGCTGCGGGCGGCAGCTCGGCGAAGAATTTGCTACGCGCACTCGCGCCCATCACCATGTAGCTGTGGTCCGAACCGGTCAGCACGAAGCGCGCGCCCATGTCAACGTAGCGCGAGGCGTTCTCTTCATCATACACACCGCCCATCCCGAGAACCTTCCCATGCTTGCGGCAGGCCGCGCCAACCGTTGCGTACGCATCCACGACCTTCGGATGCCCCATTTGCCCGGCGATGCCCAGTTCCGACGACAAATCGGATGTGCCGATGAACAGCACGTCGATGCCATCAATGGCAGCGATATCGGCGGCATTCTTGATCGCCTCCGGACTTTCCAGCATTACCACTGTCAGGATCTCGTCGTTGATCGCCTTTTGCGCATCGGCCATAGATGGCGGGCGATACCCGTAGATCGCCGGCGGTCCGCCCCAGCTACGCCGACCACGTGGCGGATAGCGAAACGCCTCGGCGATGCGCCGTGCCTCCTTCGCGGTATCCACATGTGGCATAACGATGCCAAGTGCGCCGTTGTCCAGGGCCCGCGTCGCTTCATCGATCGCGTTAGCGCAGACGCGCACCAACGGGGTTACCCCGGTCGGCAAGGAAGCCAATACAGAGCTGGGCGACGTCGTGTACCGAAAACGCGCCGTGCTCGTTGTCGATGAACAGCCAGTCATGGCCCGTGGCAGCGGCAAGCGCCGGCGCCGCGGCGCTTCGCAGGTGGTGCACGCCGAACCCAAGTGCAACCTCGCCTGCCTGCATCTTGCGTCTGGTGTTATTTGGCACCAGGGGCATCGCGCAGTCTCCCTTTGGTGATGACGCTACCGCAGCACGCGAGGGTTGGCTGGTCAATCGGCTGCTGAAATGGCGGGCTTATTCTCCACCAGCGCCATTAGCGTTTCCAGGCGATCAGCCTCCGCCGCGGGCTTGTCAGAGCGTATCCGCGCGATGCGTGGGAAGCGCATCGCCACGCCAGACTTGTGCCGATTGGAAAGCTGCGCGGCGTCGAATGCCACCTCGAGCACCAGTGACTTCTCGACTTCGCGCACAGGGCCGAAACGCGCCACCGTGTGATTGCGGATCCAGCGATCCAGAAATACCAGCTCCTGGTCGGTGAAGCCAAAGTAGGCCTTGCCTACCGGCACGAGTTCATCGTCGCGCCATAACCCGAACGTATAGTCCGAGTAGTAGCTGCTGCGCTTGCCGTGTCCACGCTGCGCGTACATCAGCACGGCGTCCACGGTCAGCGGGTCACGCTTCCATTTCCACCACAGCCCCTTCGCCCGGCCAGGCACATAGGGCGCATCGCCTCGCTTCAGCATCAGGCCCTCGATCGATGCGGCGCGCGCGCCGTCGCGCAGCGCCATCAATTCATCGAGCGAGCCGAAGCGGATCAGTTCCGACAGATCCATCAGCGCAGGTCGCGTACGTGCATACCAGGCCTCGAGCCGCGCACGCCTGATGTCGAACGGCAGTGGGCGAACATCCTCGGTGCCTTCGAACAACAGATCATAGAGCCGAATGCCGGCAGGGTCCTCAGCCAACATGCGGGGACTCACCACCTTCCGGTTCAGCCGTTGCTGCAGGTCGGCGAATGGCGCGACCCGGCCGTCGCGGATTACCAGCAGCTCGCCATCAAGCACGGCATGAAAGTCCATGGCTTGCACGATTTCCGGGAAGGCGGACGAAATATCATCGGCACTACGTGAATAGAGTCGCCGACCGCCTTCTGTCGCAACCAGTTGCACGCGGATGCCGTCCCATTTCCATTCAGCGCGCCAGTCCGCCGGCTGCAGGCTGGCGATGTCGCTGACCTCTAATGGGTGCGCCAGCATGGGCGGACGGAACACCGGCGCCTGTGCCGGATCAGGCCGCGGTGCACGCTTCTCCAACCAGGCGAACAGCGGCAGGTAGGGGGGCGTCAGGCCGTGCCACACCTCCTCCACCGCGTCCGGGTTCACTCCCCCGATCTCGGCCAACGCAATCTTCGCCAATCGCGCGGACGCACCAACACGCAGCCCGCCGGTGATCAGTTTCAGCAACGCGAGTCGCACCGACGCATCCGACGCATCGAGCCAGCTCGCGACGATGTCGGGCAGTGCCGCCTTCGGTGCAGTCTCCAGCGCCTCTACGACGTCGGCCAGTCGCGGTGGCTCGGCACTGGTGGGCGCGGCAGGCCACATCAACGCCACCGTCTCCGCCAGATCACCGACATAATCGTAAGACCATTCGAACAGGACCGGATCGGTGCGCGTCGCAGCAAGCTCGCGGATCAGGCCGGGCTTCGCCGCGGTGAAGGATAGCTCGCCGGTAATCGCAGCCAGGCCGATGCCTCGATCCGGATCAGGCTGGGTGGCGAAATAGCGTCGTAGCAGCGCGACCTTCGCGTTGCGCGATGGGGTGAAAACCAGTCGCTCCAGCAGTTCGGCAAACGCAATCATGACAGGATATGTTGGCGTGAGCGGCGGAGAGTGCCAGAGTGGTGAAGCACATCGGGAGAACGCCAATGATCATCGAAATGCGCGTCTACACGCTGCGCCCGGGGACAATGGCCGAGGTGGAGAAGCGCTTCGGCGAAGCGCTGCCGAATCGCGAGAAGCATGGCAAACAATTGGCGGCGGTCTGGCACTCCGAGGTTGGACAGCTGAACCAGTTCATCCACGTTTGGGCCTATGACAGTTTCGAACAGCGCACGGCCGTCCGCGGCGCGGCGATGAAGGACGGTGGCTGGCCGCCGAAGATCAGCGAATTCATCGTCGATATGAAGAACGAGATCTTCCATCCAGCGCCCTTCTCGCCCCCGCTGGAGCCGCGTCAGGTCGGGCCGCTGTTCGAAATTCGCCAGTACACGCTGATCCCGGGCGCCATTCCCGGTCTGATCGAACGCTGGTCGGAGAAGATCGAGGGCCGGCAGAAATTCTCGCCGCTGATCGCCGGCATGTATTCGGAGTTCGGTGCCCTGAACAAATGGGTGCATATCTGGGCATACAGGGATGCCAACGAACGCGCGAACGCACGCGCTGCGGCATCGGCCACCGGGCAGTGGCCGGCGCGCAACCCGCCCGGGGTGGTGGTGAAGCAGGAGAACGCGTTCGTCATGCCGGCGGACTTCTCGCCCATCCGATAAGCAAGACTTCTATCACGCGATGAAGACAAAGCCCGGAGCAGAGGTGAGCGCATCCTTTTCGCGCTCTCCCTGCTCTAGCGCTCCCACGACGGCTTCTCGAGCCGCATGCCATGCGCACCGGCGTAAGCCGCGACGCTGGGCGACGTCCAGCCTTGCAGCAATGGCGCATCGATCGCGTAGACCTCGACGCCGAGTGGGCGGCAGACGTCGATCGGATCGCGCGCCTCGGGTCCCCATAGCGGCACTGACAAGTCACCCCCCGGACAGGCAGAGATCGCACAGAGCAGATCGATCTCCGCGAAGAACTCCAGATAGTCGCCTGGCTTTGCCGGACAGGCGCGCATGAAGTACTTGTCGTCGGCGTTCAGGCCGGTGACCTGGAACACATTCAGCACGTCGTGCACGTCGAATTCGGTCAGGCCATAAGGTGCGACAGCGCGCACCAGGTTTGAGTGGCAGTGGAAATCGAAGTCCACCCCCATCAGCAGCCGGTTCACGTAAGGGTCGCAGCGTGTGCCCAACAGATCGTGCACGCGCCCGCCCACCTCGTCGACGCCGTAGCTCGCCAGGCTGTCATCGGTGATCGTCACCAGCGGCCGCAGATATGGCAGGTTCGACCACAGGCGATCGAAGGTGCTGACATGCGCTGCCTGAAGCTGGCGGGAACGCGATGCCCACATCCGCTCGCGCGGATTGTGCGCGTTCCAGATGTTCAGATCGCCGACCTGCGGACCATCGATCGTGACGATTCGGAACACGTGCCCGGCCGGGACGCGCCAGGCTCGTCCCGAGCGGATCGGCACCACCAATCTGTCGATCAGCCGACGCGCACTGCGTTCCTGGGCGATGCGTCCATAGAACGCGCGATCGACGTCCAGCGGGGAGCCTTTGCCCGGCTGGTAGGCGGGAGAAACGTCTGGCATCGGCTTCTCCTCAGATCAACGCGGGTCGGACCTCAGCGGCGAACAGATCAAGCGAGCGACGCGCTTCCTCGCTTGTCAGATCGCCCCACTGAAAAGCACCACACAAGTAATTGTGCTTCGATCCCACAGTCTCAACAAAGCGCCGCAGCGCGTCGCGGACCGTCGCGGGGGAGCCAGCCAGCAACTGGCCTGCTTCGCGCATGGTGTCGAAGTTGGTGCCGCCGCGGGCCGGCAGACCAGGGGTCGGTGCCGGTCCGAGCCGCGGATCAGTGCAGTAGAAGTGCTCGGCGTACGCGACGAACGCACGTTTGGCGAGCGCCCCCGCCTCGGCATCGGTCTCCGCAACGACAATGTGCCGGGTCGACCCAACCAGCGGATCGTCGCCTAAGAAGCGCGGATCATTCCGCTCGCGCCCAGCCTCCCAAATCCGCCAATATTGTTCCACCATCTCGCGGGTCACGCGTCCCAGGCCGTTCATTCCCTGCTCCGCCGCACGCTGCAGATTGCCGGCATACCAGAAGCGCGGATATGGCTTCTGCACCATCTCGAAGTGCACGGGCGCATCGTCATACTGGAATCGCTCACCGCGGTGCGTGATGCGTCCCGTGCTCAGTCCCTGCCGCAGAATTGCGAGCACTTCCTCATACGTGTCCCGCATTGTCGCAAGGTCACTGCCGAACAGTTCATGCTCTGGATCGCGCACGCCGCGCCCGACACCCGGCATGAACCGCCCGTGCGAGAGCTGGTCGATCATGCAGAACTCCTGCACCAGCCGCGTCGGGTGATACAGCGGCAGACACAACACCATGGTCCCCAACCTTATCGTCTTCGTGGATCGTGCCACGGCGGCGAGGAACACGATCGGCGAGGGCGCCATGTCCAGCGTGGTCAGGTGATGTTCGGCGATATGATAGCCGTAGAACCCCAACTCCTCCGCATGGCGGATCAACTCGATCCGCTCATCGTATTGCTGCCACAACGGCATGTCCGCCCGCTGCTCGAAGTGGTCCCACCAGCCGAATTGCAACGCCATGTCTTGCTCCCTCGCCTAGCTAAGCGAGCCCGATGTGATCTGCCAGCTGCGCCGCCGTATATGTCTCGCCGAAGCTGTCCGGATTTTCCGATAGCATAGTCGCGTTCCAGGCCAGCCATTCGCTCAACAGGCGTTCAACCATATCGCGCTCCCGATTCCACAGGTTCGCAGCTCACGCATGTTGGGCGGCTGTGGCATCCGGTCACTGTGAAGCGAACCTTCGATAGCGTCCAGACGGCGCGTGATCGCCCGCTAATGCCGGTCATGCGCTGGCGATCTTCGGGGCCAGCCGCTGCCTCTTTGGAGGCGCGTTTATCTGGCTCCTGCTCCCTGCCTGATCGCGGCCGCGCGCGCGATCACGTTCTTCGCGCGCTGCACCACCGGCACATCGATCATCGCGCCTTCGAACTGGACAGCGCCCAATCCTTCGGCGAACGCGGCATCGTAGGCGGCCACCATACGTTCGGCGCGCTCCACTTCGGCAGCCGTGGGCGAGAATTCCTCGTTCAGGACCGGCACCTGCAAAGGATGGATTGCGCTGGCGCCGACGAAACCGAAGCGCTTCGAGCGGCGCACGATAGCCCGGAATGCGTCCTGGTCGCGGAAATCGGCAATCGAACCGATGAACCCCAACGGCAGGATGCCGGCCGCGCGTGCCGCGAACAGGGTGTGCTGCTTCGGGTACATCAGCGCTTCCGGGTCGGGCAGCATGCCGACCTCGGCGGTGAAGTCCTCCGTCCCCAGACTGAGCGCCACGACACGGGGATGGGACCTCGCGATGGCCTCGATGCGGAAGAAGCCGGCGGCGGTTTCCACCAGCACGACAAACTGGATCCTTCCAGGAGGCAGGCCACGTTCGGCTTCCAGCTCCTCGACAATGTCGGCAACCGCCTGGACATGTTCAGGGCTGTCCACCTTTGTCAGCATCAGCGCAGCAATGCCGGGAACGACCGCTGCTTCCAGGTCCCGTACCAGGAGCCGCCAGGGGCGATTTACGCGCACCAGCACATCGCCGCCGTTCCGCGCTACCTGGGGGATCGCATCGCTGATCAGGGTGCGCGCTCTTTCCTTCTCTGAAGGTGCGACCGCATCTTCCAGGTCAAGGATAATGGCATCCGCGCCGCGATCAGCGCCGGTGCGTACGAACTTCTCCGCGGTCACCGGGACAAAAAGCAGCGAACGCCAGGCAGGTAGATCAGTACGCATTTTGTATCCTCGTATTGCGAAAAGCGTAGCGACAAGCAAGCCCGAGGTGCAGCTGGCGACATCAAGTCAGCAAACAGGTCGCGCCAGTCCAGATTCATGCCCTGACACAACGAGCGTCTAGGCCAACTTCACGACGCCGTCCTCTACCAATACTCCGATCCGCTCCTCCGGATACCCGATGGCCTGCAGCACTTCCCGTGTATGCTCACCCAGTGCCGGTGCTGGCCGTCGCAGTCTGCCTGGGGTCTCGGAAAGCCGGGGAATGACGTTGTGCATCAGCACCGATCCGGCCTCCGCGTCCGGTGCCTCAACGATCACGCCGCGTTCCTGGATATGCGGATCGGCCACGAGTTGATCGATCTCGTACACCGGCGTCGCGGTCACCTCCGCCGCACTGAACACCGCCATGGCCTGGTCCAGCGTTCGCTCGGCGATGAACGCGGCGACCGCCCCGTCGCACTCGTCTATATGCCGCACCCGATCGGTATTGGTGCGGAAGCGAGGATCTTCGATCATCTCCGGGCGTCCGATCGCCCGGAATACCCGCTCTGCCATTGCCTGGATCGATGCCGATATCGCGATGTAGCGTCCGTCCTTCGTCGCATAGACATTTCGTGGCGACGTGGTGAGAGAGCGTGACCCGGTACGCCGCGGCCGCTCGCCTGACACGCGATAGACCGCAGCGTCCGGACCAAGAATGGAGATGATTGGATCCAGTAGCGGTAGGTCGATGACCTGGCCCTTGCCGCCTCGCTCCACGACGCGCAGTGCGATCATCACCGCGTAGGCACCGTACAGCCCCGCCACCATGTCGGCCAAAGCCAATGGGGGCAATACCGGCGGCCGATCATCATAACCATTTTTCGCCGCGAACCCTGACATCGCTTCGACCAACGTGCCGAAGCCAGGCCGGTCGCGATATGGTCCATCCTGACCGAACCCGCTGATGCGGACAATGATCAGCCCAGGATTGCGCTCCGCAGTGTCTCCGGGCCAAGCCCCATCTCTTCCAGCGTACCCGGCCGATAATTCTCGATCAGCACATGGCTGTGCGCCAGCAGGTCCAGCAGTGCATCGCGCCCTTCCGCAGCCCGAAGGTTCAGCGCAACACTCTTCTTGTTGCGGGCATACACCTTCCAATGCAGCGACAGCCCATTCACCCGCCACGCGCGCAGAGGATCGCCGGTGCGCGGATCCTCGACCTTGATCACCTCCGCTCCCTGATCAGCGAGCTGCAGGCTCAGCATGTTTCCGGCAACCAGACGCGACAGATCGATGACGCGAATTCCCTCCAGCGGCGTGCTGGCATTCGGATCGAACGCGATATGCGGGATCATTGCGAACTCCATCGAACCGGCTAATGTGCTGGGAGACGCAGGTGGCCCGCAAGCCCTCGGATCAAGTGCAGGGGCAAGGGCTGAAACGGGAAAGCCAAAACCCTCGGTGAAACCCGCGGGCAAGGCTGCTGCCCCCGCAACTGTGCGCGGTGCCCCCGGACAGCCGGAGGCGAGCCGGTTCCTAAATGCCATTGCCGCAAGGCGAGAAGGCGGGAACCAGGTCGAGCTGCGAGCCAGGAGACCGGCCTACGTCGAGACTGCGCGCGTGCCTCGGGCGGGGTGTACCGGTGCAGCGGGGGTAAACCCGTAGGCGGGCTGTCGACACAGTGTCGATCGGAGGACCCGCCGTGACCAGCGTCACTACTCGCAGCGCAAAGGTGTCCGGGCTCAGCGCAGCCAGGCAGTCGCGACGCGCGCGCGCACTCACCACCGGACTTGTCCTGTTCACTTCTCCCGCAATAGCGGACCAACCCGCGCCAACGCCAGAAGTGGTCGTCACTGCTACCCGGATCCCGACACAAGTGGCCGACATTCCCGCCGGCGTGACCGTGATCGATCGTCAGACAATCGAGGAACGAGGTTATCTGACGCTGACCGATGCGCTCTCGGCCGTCCCGGGCATACGCGTCAGCCAATCCGGCGGACCGGGCGGCAATGCCAGCGTGTTCGTCCGCGGCACCAACTCCAACCAGGTGCTGGTGCTCCGGGATGGCATGCCGCTGAATGACGCCTCCGATTCCTCCGGTGCCTTCAACTTCGGTGTCGATACGCTCGCGGATGTCGAGCGCATCGAGGTGATACGCGGCCCGATGGCGGCGCTCTATGGCTCCGGTGCCATTGGCGGTGTCATCAACCTGATTTCCCGCCAGGGTCACGAACCTGGCTTCCACCTGACCGGCGAACTTGCCGGCGGTTATCCGAAGCAAATTGAAGGAAACGCGAACGCCTCCGGCATTCAGGGGCCATTCGACTATTCCGCAACGGTGGAAGGCGAGGATCTGCGCGGCTACGACACTACGCCGCAGCGCGAATCGATCTACACGGGGACCCCGCAAGGCTTCGCCGACACGATAGGGACACTGAACCTCGGCTATACCCCGATCGACGGCACCCGGCTGTCACTGTTCCTGCGTGCCCGCCGCGCCGACTTCGGCTTCAATGCTCTCGGTAATCCCACCTTCGACGACAGCAACTCAATCGGCACCGACAATTCAATACTGGGGCGGGCCGGCGTCACGTCGAAGCTGTTCAACGGCACCTACGAGACCAGCGCGTTCATTGGCCGGCTGCAGGACGACAGGCACTACACCGAGCCGCTCCACTTACTGGACCCCAATCAGGCGAGCAACGATTCGCGCTACCACAGCTATCGCACCGACATCCAATGGAACAATACGGTGCACCTGTCCGACTTGCAGGCTTTGCCGACGGTCTCGTCCAGCAATCTGACCTTCGGCTTCGAGCACACAACGGATAATATCAATGTGAAGGTGAATCAGTCCTCCTTCGGCGCCCCATTCGCCCAATCGGCCAAGGCATCGATGACAGACGACGCGCTATACGCCGGTCTGCAGACCACATTCCTGGAACGTCTGACATTGACCGGGCAGGTTCGCCAGGACTGGGTGGCTGGTGACCAGCCATTCACCTGGCGGCTTGGCGCGGTACTCGACGTACCCGAGGTAGCCACTCGCTTCAAGGCTGCCTACGGCACCGCATTCCGGGCGCCTTCCCTGTTTGACCGCTTCGGCGTCGACTCCTTCGGCTATGTCGGCAATCCCAACCTGAAGCCGGAGAGCGCGCAGGGCTGGGAAGCCGGCTTCATCACGACATTAGGGCTCGCCAGCGTGAGCGCCACATACTTCAACGAGCAGATCCAGAACCTGATCGTTGCCGTATTTACGCCAGTAGATACGGCGGAAAACGTCGGCTCGGCACATATCCAGGGCGTCGAGACCGACTTCACGCTGCGGGCCGCGAAGTGGCTCGCCCTCGATATCAGCTATACCTACACCGACGCGCAAAACGCCGATCTGGGCACACGCCTGCCGCGCCGGCCGCAGAATGCGGCGGCGTTCAACGCAACAATTACCCCCCTCCCCGGCCTGTCGATCGCACCCGAGTTCCTGCTCACGGGTGCCTTTCCAGACTTCCTGGTCGACAATAACGGCAATTCGACTGGCAGTATCGTTTCCAATCGGCACGGGCTGTTATTCAACCTGACCGTCACCTATGATGTCGCGCCCCAGGTCCAGCTATTCGCCAACGGCCGCAACCTGTTCTACTCGCGCTGGGAACCGGTAAATGGCTACCAGACCCCCGGCCCATCCTTCTTTGCGGGAGTTCGGCTGAAGCTATGAAACCCACCAAGTCGTGATCGCGTTTGCCCTTGTACCGCCACGTAGTCGCACCGAGGGTGCGAACCATTGCAGGGAGGGAGTTGAACATGCGCGGCATTCTCCTGTGGTTTCTCGGCATTCCAATCCCCATCATCATTCTGCTGTATCTTTTCCACGTGGTTTGAGACGTGGCGCCGGGGGCGGCGGGGTCTTCTATCCGCCGCCCCACGCCACACGGCGCGCATTATCTCCTCGACCTCGTCACGATCTGCGTCGGGTTTACGAACTGCAGCGCGATCAACAACCAGATCAACGTGGTGACCATATAAACCACAGCCATGGCATCGACCGATTGACCTGGCCGCACCCCCGCAGCAAACACCGCGTAGTATAATGCGACGACCAAGGTCTGGCTCGTCGGCCCGGCCGTTAGGAATGTCAGTTCAAACATCGCGATGCTGCGCACCAGTACCAGCAGTAGCGCCGCGAGCATCCCCGGCGTCAGCAAAGGAACCAGCACCTGGGTGAACAATCGTCCCATGCCGGCGCCAAACACTCGTGCTGCGGCTTCTATTCGGGGATCGATCTGCTCCACGAATGGAATCATCACCAAGATGACGAACGGCACCGAGGGAACCAGATTGGCCAGAATAACGCCCCAGATCGTGCCGGCGAGATGCGCCTGGTACAGCACTGTCGCCATGGGAATGCCATAGGTCATTGGCGGAACGAGCAGGGGTAGCAGAAACAGCAACATCACTGTCTGCTTGCCGGGGAAGGTCCTTCGCGCCATCGCGTAAGCCGTCGGCACCCCGATCAGGCCCGATATCAGCACCACCGCCCCGACCACTTCCAGCGTAACCAACAGGATGGCCGGCAACTGAAATTCGTCCCACGCCATGGTGTACCATTGCGGCGTGAAGCCGGCCGGCAACCAGGTGTTGAACCAGCGCGTGCCGAATGAATTCACCACCACGCTGCCGATCATCGCCAGCAGATTGATCGACGAAGAACGCCACCAGGGCCCATACCACCATGGACCAGATTTTCTCGCGCGGGCTGCGGTGCATCTCAGCCCTTCCCCGTGCTGGCAGGGCCGCGGAACAACAGCGCTCGGCAGCTCAGCAGTGCCACGATGATGATCACCTGCACCAGTGCCATCAGCATCGCGATGGCAGAGGCCAGCGAGTAGTCGTACTGCTCGAACGCGGCCTGATACGCGACGATCGAGATCACCCGCGTCGGCCCCGCTGGTGCGCCGAGCAGAACTGCGGACGGGAACACCGTAAAGGCCTGCACGAAGGCCAAGGCCAAGGTGATCGCCAGACCCGGCGCCAGCAGCGGCAGCAGAATGCGGAAAAAGCGCGCCCGGGCACGCGCCCCAAGCATGGCTCCGGCCTGCTCCAGCGATGGGTCGACCCCGGTAACGTAGGACAGAGTCAGCAGGAAGGTGAACGGAAAGCCGCTGATCACCAGCGACAGCATCACCCCCCAATAGTTGTGAACCAGGCGCACCGGGCTGTCTGCGATGCCGAACTCAAGCAGGAACCGGTTCAGCCAGCCGCGTGGCCCCAGATACGTCAGCAGGCCCTCGGCTACCATGACTGTTCCCAGCGTTATCGGGATGACCAGTATGGTCGTCAGCAACTTCTGCCGCTTCAGCAGCCGTACCCGCAACGCGACGGGAACCGACAGCCCGGTATTGATTAATGTGGCGGGAACAGCGATCTGCAGGGTTAGCCAAATGGTGTCGTAAAGAAACGGATCGGAGAAGAACTTCCGATAGTTGGCCAGCCAACCGCCTTCCTTCGGCGTGAACGACAGGACCAAACCGTACAGGAAAGGGTAGAAGAACAGCGCCAGCACGAAGATCACGCCCGGTAGGACCAGCAGAGTGACCCCGTCGAGCCCATGCTCGCGCAGTCGCCGGCGAAGGGACAGATTGGCAGCACTCATGCCGGATACACGAGAACCCGGGCGGCAGACGCGGCAAGCCGGACCAGCTCGCCACTGGCGATACGGCGGTCGGACCGGAAATACAGGTCCGTGCCGTCGTCCGCTTTGGCCACAGCGTAGAAATCGCGGCCATGATATTCGGCGATCTCGACGGTCGCAGCGATCGGCCCGTCGGCATCTGGCCGAAGATCGTCCGGGCGTATGGCAGCAATGGCGTGCCCTTCGATCGATCCCATCGCCGTGCCGATCACCGGGGCTCCGCCGATTCTGATTGCGACGCCACCTTGCGTGTTCTCCGCCGGCGAGGTCACCAGATTTCGATAACCCATGAATTCCGCCACATCAGCGTGCGCGGGATGCGAATATAACTCCTCCGGCGTGCCGACCTGGCGCATCTGGCCATCGATCATCACCAGTATGCGGTCAGCCAGCGACAGCGCCTCTTCCTGGTCGTGCGTCACGTAAATAGTGGCACAGCCCAGCATGGTGTGAATGCGCCGTATTTCGGCGCGCATCTCCAGCCGCAACTTGGCGTCCAGATTGGATAGCGGTTCGTCCATTAAAACGAGTGGTGGTTCCACCACGATGGCGCGAGCAATTGCTACGCGCTGCTGCTGTCCGCCCGACAACTGGCCGGGCAGCTTGTCCGCCTGCGTCTGCAGCCGCACCAGCGCCAACGCCTGGCCCACACGCTCGTCAATATCCGCCCTCGACCGCCGCTGGGTCACCAGGCCGAACCCGACATTCCGCCGTACCGTCATGTGCGGGAACAGCGCGTAGTTCTGGAACACCATGCCGAAGCCGCGATCCTCGGGCCCCACTTCGTCCAGTCGCCTCTCGTCCAGCCAGATCGTACCGCCGGTCACTTGCAGCAGTCCGGCGACGCAGTTCAGGGCGGTGGACTTGCCGCAGCCGGAAGGCCCAAGCAGCGCGACGAACTCGCCGCGCCGCACCGCCAGTGATACGTCTCGCAGCGCATGCACCTGGCCGAAGTCGCGGCTGATCCGGTCGAGCCGCAACTCGCGGAAGTCGCGTGACGCAATAGCCATCCGGCGCTATTTGCCCACGCGGGAGCCGACCTGCTGGTCCCAGCGCTGAAAGGCATAGACCAGCTTGTCCGCCGGCAACGGCACCTCGGACGGCACATCAGCGATCAGCTTGTCGATAAAGTCGCGCTTCACGCTGTCCACCGCCTCCTGACTGGCCTTCGGCGCCATCGACAGCGGCACATCCTTTACCGCCGGCCCAGGATAAAAGTAGCCTTTGTCATAGGTCATCGCCTGCGCCGGCTTGCTGAGCATGTACTTGGTCATTTCCAGCAGAACGGCGAGCTTGTCGTCCGACACACCCTTTGGCACAGCCCAGTACTGCGCGTCGGTAACCCAGTGAAAGCCCTGAAGCGTGCCTACCTCCGCCTCCTTCGGGACCACGCCCAGGATACGCGGGTTGAGGTCCCAGCCGAGGTGCGAGGCGATGATGTCGCGCGAGCCTTCGCCAAGCTCTTTCATTGTGGCGCCAGTCCCGGTCGGATAATACTCGATGTTCTTGCCCAGCTCGATCAGATACGACCAGGTCTTCTCCCAGCCGTCCTTGGGGTCCATGGGGTCCTTGTCGCCGAGGATGTACGGCAACCCCTGAAGGAACGTCCGCCCCGGCCCCGAATTCGCCGGGCGCGCGTACAGGAACCGCTTGGGATGCGCCCTGGTCCAGTCCAGCAGCTCCTGCGCGGTCTTCGGCGGCACCTTCACCGCGTCTGGCATGTATTCGATGATGGGACCTGCCGGGCAGAAGACCACGCAGACCGCTTGGTTCTGCGCCAGGCCCTGCATCTTCCAGGCACCCGGCAGGTAAATATCCTGCAGCTTCGGTAGAACCGCACCGTAGTCGGAAACGAGACTTACCCAGAGGTTCTGGTCGATGCCGGCGGATAGCGCATCCGTACCGGTCAGCACCAGATCGATGTCCACCCGGCCAGCGGCTTGCTGCGCCTTCAGTTTGCCCGGCAACTCGGGTGCCGGCGCCTGCGAGAAGGCGATTCTGGAAACCATGTTCGGGTTCGTCTTGGCAAACGTCTC
Source organism: uncultured Alphaproteobacteria bacterium (assembly GCA_963758595.1). GTDB lineage: Bacteria > Pseudomonadota > Alphaproteobacteria > Acetobacterales > Acetobacteraceae > JAMXLO01. The sequence goes on along the minus strand of CAVWWB010000006.1, from coordinate 623,842 downwards.
CATCGCCAGCTGGGTCAATTGCAACTGGCCAGCCACGTCTATGACGTTGAGCGCAACGGGAGAAGACGGGAGCGCCGGCGCCGAAGCGGCCCGGGCCGCGGCTGCCCCAAATGCCGTTGCACCCGCCATGCCCGCCAGCAGCGTGCGACGATCAAGGTTGGTCCTGAGCATGGTCGTTTCTCCCTGGGATCGGCGCAGATCGCCGGAGGCGCCCCGTACATGACAGGAAGGGACGTGGCAACCCGCATCAGGCCTAACCAGGCATTGACAATTGATCACCGGACGACGGTCAGGCAGGTTGCACCACCAACCGATCGGAGCGCCCGACACATATTCCCGAGGCGGTCCACAGGATTGCAGGAAAAGCCGACCATGCGGCAGAAACGCCGCGTACCCAGGGGAACGACAAGAAAGCACAGCACCGGCGAGGCTCCGAGCGCTGCGACGTGCGTTGATGTCTAGCCATCTGGGAGTAAGAATATGCAGTATGTAGATGCCGGCGGCCTGAGGATTGCTCGCCAACTCTACGATTTTATCAATCACGAGGCGATCGCCGGCACAGGCGTTGCGGCTACGCAATTCTGGCAAGGGCTGGGCGCGCTTATTCACGAGCTCGCGCCGCGCAACAAGGCACTTGTCGAGAAGCGGGACGACCTGCAGCGGCAAATCGATGCCTGGCATCTGGAGAACCGTGGCAAGGCGGTATCGCCCGAGAGCTATACGAAGTTTCTGCGCAGCATCGGCTACCTGGAGCCGGAACCGGCGGATTTCTCGATCGGTACTGAGGACGTCGATCCCGAGATTGCGACCATTGCCGGACCGCAGCTTGTTGTCCCCGTTACCAATGCCCGCTACGCCCTGAACGCCGCCAATGCACGATGGGGCAGCCTCTACGATGCGCTATACGGCACCGATGCGATCCCGGAAGACGGCGGGGCGGAACGCAAACCGAACTACAACCCTGTTCGTGGTGCGCGCGTCGTCGCCAGGTCGCGGCAGCTATTGGACCAGGCCGCACCACTCGCCATCGGCAGCCATCGCGATGCCAAGGAGTACTTGGTTGATGATGGGCGGCTAACGATCGCCCTGAAGGACAACGCAAGGACTGGCCTGGCCAGCCCCGAGCAGTTCGTGGCGTATCGGGGCAGTGCGGCCGACCCATCATCGGTGCTGCTGAAGCATAACGGCCTGCACATCGAAATCGTTATCGACCGCAATCGGCCAATCGGCCAGCGGGATGCTGCCGGCATCGCAGATGTATTGCTAGAGGCTGCAATCACCACGATTCAAGATTGCGAGGACTCCGTCGCCTGCGTCGATGCCGACGACAAGGTGCTGGCCTATCGCAACTGGCTCGGCCTCATGCGGGGTACACTGGAGGAAACCTTCGGGAAGGATGGCGAGAGCGTCACCCGGCGCTTACAGGGCGACCGTGAGTATACGGCGCCTGATGGCAGCAGGTTCGCGTTGCCAGGGCGCAGCCTCATGCTGGTACGCAATGTCGGCCACCACATGTACACCGATGCCGTGCTCGATACCCACGGCGCCGCGACTCCCGAGGGCATTCTGGATGCGTCCGTGACATCGCTGATTGCGATGCACGACCTGAAGGGCGCTGGTCCGCTGAGAAACAGCCGAACCGGCTCGGTCTATATTGTCAAGCCGAAGATGCATGGCACCGAGGAGGTGGCGTTCACCGACTTGCTCTTCTCGCACGTGGAGGACCTGCTGGGTCTTGCGCGCAACACCCTGAAGATGGGAATCATGGACGAGGAGCGGCGTACCTCGGTCAATCTGAAGGGGTGCATCCGGGCAGCAAGAGATCGGGTGGTGTTCATCAACACCGGCTTCCTCGATCGAACCGGCGATGAAATTCACACGTCGATGGAAGCCGGGCCAATGGTCCGCAAAAACGACATGCGCAACACGAAGTGGATCAAGGCGTACGAGGACCAGAACGTCGATATCGGCTTGGCGTGCGGCATGCGTGGCCGGGGGCAGATCGGCAAAGGCATGTGGGCTGCACCCGATCGGATGGCGGACATGCTCGCGCAAAAGATCGGGCACCCGCAAGCAGGCGCCAATACCGCCTGGGTCCCCTCCCCGACGGCAGCGACGCTGCACGCCTTGCATTACCATGCGGTGGATGTATCGCAACGGCAGGAAGAACTGGCTGGCCGCAAACGCGGCTCGCTTGATGATCTGCTGACCATCCCAATTGCTGATCGGCCGAACTGGTCGCCGGACGATATCGCGCAGGAACTGCATAACAACTGTCAGAGCATTCTCGGATACGTGGTCCGCTGGATCGATCAGGGAGTCGGTTGTTCGAAAGTACCCGATATCCACGACATTGGGCTGATGGAGGATCGTGCGACTTTACGCATTTCGAGCCAGCACATCGCCAACTGGCTGCATCACGGGATCGTCTCGGAGCAGCAGGTAACGGAGACGATGCAGCGGATGGCGAAGGTGGTGGATCGGCAGAACGCCGGGGATCCGAATTATCGGCCCATGGCGCCAGCGTTCGACGGGCCTGCCTTCAAGGCAGCCTGCGATCTGGTCCTCAAGGGCCGCGTGCAGCCGAACGGCTATACCGAATTTATCCTGCACGCACGGCGCAGAGAGGCGAAGGCAAGCCTCGGAGCGACTGTCACTGGCAATGCGATACCTCGCTGATCTGGCCTTGCTCGATAGCGCCGTCGAACCAGATGTGCTGATCGACATCGGCAGTAACGGCACCATTTTGGCCGTCACTCCGCATTCGCCCGGATCCGGCGAGCGCATCCCCGGGCTGGCGGTGCCGGGCATGCCTAATCTCCACTCGCACGCATTCCAGCGCGCGATGGCCGGGCTGGCGGAGTCTGCCGGACCGAGTGACTTTTGGCAGTGGCGCGATTTGATGTATCGGTTTTTGTCCGTGCTCACCCCGGATGACGTGCAGGCCATCGCGGAGCAGCTGTACATCGAGTGTCTGTTGAACGGCTATACCTCGGTTGCCGAGTTTCACTACCTGCACAACGCACCTGATGGTTCGCGCTATGCCGATCCGGCCGAGTTGTCGCATCGCATCGTTGCCGCAGCGCAGACCGCGGGCATCGGGTTGACGCTGCTGCCAGTACTATACTGCCGGTCGCAATTCGGTGGCGCCCCGCCGACCGAGGCTCAGCGCCGTTTCGTGCTGACGCCCGACGACTATGCCGATCTGTGCACGACTCTCGCACGCAGCGCAGCGGTCGGCGTGGCACCGCACTCGCTGCGGGCAGTGACACCCAACGAATTGAACCAAGCCATCGCGATCGCCGCGGCGCGCCAGGCACCGATCCACATTCATGTTGCCGAACAGGAGAAGGAGGTCGCGGACTGCGTCGCCTGGAGCGGCGCGCGCCCAATGGCCTGGTTGCTGGATCACGCACCGGTCGATGCGCGCTGGTGTCTGATCCACGCGACACACATAAACCACAGCGAACGGAAGCGCCTGGCCAGTAGCGGCGCGATCGCAGGATTGTGCCAGACGACCGAGGCGAACCTCGGCGACGGAATTTTCCCGCTACGGGCATTTCTGACTGAAGGCGGGCGGTTTGGTATCGGCAGCGATTCGAATGTCGGCACGAGCCCGACCGATGAGCTGCGCTGGCTGGATTACATTCATCGGCTGGCGACGCGAACCCGTACCGTAACCGAAAACCTCTATGGGCGTGCACTCGCCGGGGGTGCGCAGGCGCTGGGCCGGAACTCTGGCGCCATCGCCACTGGCAGGATTGCTGATCTGGTGGTGCTGGATATCACGCATCCGGCGCTTGTCGGCCGTACCGGCCACCGCTTGATCGACTCCTGGCTGTTCAGCGGCAACAGCACGCCGGTGCGCGACGTCATGGTGTCAGGCACCTGGGTCGTGCGCGACCGCTGCCATTACGCCCGGCAGCGGGTCGCCACCACCTTTGCCCGAACCATGCGCCGGTTGGCGGGCTCGCTCTGATACCGTTGCGAAGAGCCTTAGAGCTCACGGGGCCTGCATCACTGAGGTGCAAGCGGCAGGAAGCGGCGGCGGGTGATAAGGCGGCGATGGCTTCGGCGGCAACTCCAGTTGATCGAACCACCATTGCAGTGTCGCGTCGCACCCGTCGCCCGGCGGCGGAGGCGGCGCCTGCACGCAATCACGCTGGTCGGCGGGGCAGCGGAACCGGATGTGCATGTGCGCCGAATGATCGTACCACGGCCGCATCAGCCGCAGCCACGAGCGATCCCCCTGTACTTGCTCACAGAGTTGCCGTTTGATCGCCGGATTGATCAGGATCCGGTCCACGTCCGGCAAGCTGGCGGCCAGATGGAGCAACGTTAGCACGCCAGTTGACCAGCGAGACGGATCGACGGCGCGCTGATCCGCCCGCACCAGACTTGGCAGTTCCACGCTGTCCTGCTCTGCCGCGCTCAGCGGATGCTTTGGCGTGACATCCAACCCGATGTCGACGTCCAGGCCGAGTTGGTGGCTCTGGTGCCCGCCCGGAAGTGGCCCGCCACGCGGCCGCGAAATATCCTCGACGTACAGATCACCGAGCCCGGCCGCATGTGCGTTCGCACCGAGTGCCTCGATCCGGGCGATGGTGGCTGGTGCGCCCCAGAATGAACTGCGGGAGAGGTGGATGGTCTGGAACCCGACACCTACCGCCGGAAGCTGCACCGCACCCGCGATGCAGCCCGCCGCCTGGCTGCCGATGATATGCAGGGGACCTGGCGCCGGCGTGTCGGGTGCGGCCGCCAAGCCCAGTGCGGCTATCAGAATGGCGCCGCGCCAGAACCCGACACGACCGTCAGAACCGGCGCTCGAACACCTTGATAACGTCGCCGGGCCGTACGAGAGCCTGGGTTTTCGCGCGGCCTTCGATAGCCTTGCCCGCGTTTGCCCGAACGATCGCAACGTAACCATCGACCGCCCGATAGGTGAAGCCGCCGGCCAGCGCAACCGCCGACAGAACCGTCATTCCGGGCTGATACGCGTATTGACCCGGCTTGTTGACCTCGCCCAGCACGTAGATCGAGCGATAACCGACGACCTCGACCGCGACAGAGGCCTTGCGCACCAAATCGCCGCGCCGCAAGGCCGCGGCGACTGCGCCTTCCAACTCGCTGGAGGTAAGGCCGGCAGCGTGTACCGACCCGACCAGTGGCAATGAAATGTTGCCGCTGTCGTTGACGCGGAACTCGCCGGTCAGGTTTTCTTCTCCATAGGTGATGATCCGCACCTGGTCGCCCGATGCTAATTCATAATCGGGCGGATCTGCATCCGTCAGCGGCGGCAGGCCGCTTCCCGGGCCGCCACAGCCAGCGAACAGCAGAAGGACAAAAAGGCAGACCTGGCGGACCGAACGCAAAGCCGCCAACACCACAAGCTGCATGGCTCAACTATGCAGCGACAGGGATTAGCCGCCGATTAATCCCAGGCCGCTATACCATCTCAATCGGGCAATCTGACCGGGCATACGCCCAAGCTTCATCCCCCGATCAGGACAGGTGATGCTCGACCGACCTGCGGCAGAGGCCGCCCCGGAGCGCAAGGACCGGCGGCAGGCACGGAGGCGACCGGATGGCGGCGATGCGGTGGGATTCGACGCCGCGGCCGCGTTCGCCATCGCTCGACGCCGCAAGTGGTGGCTGCTGGCACCGGTCCTGCTATGTCCCTTGCTGGCCTATATCGGGCTCGCTCAGATCACCCCCAGCTACACCGCCACGGGTTCACTGCTCTACGACCTCGCCCAATACAAGGCGCGTGAACTGCAGAGCATCCTGCAGACTGATCCGATAACCGATGCGGTGATGGCCAGCCAAGCCGAGGTGCTGCGCGGCATGCCGGTGGTCGAGCAGATCGTCAGCCGGCTCAATCTTCAGGCCAATCCGGAGTTCAACCCCGCCTTGCGGCCGCCCTCGCGGCGAGAGCGCCTGTTCTCCTGGGTAATGCCGACACTCTTCCGAGGCGCGGCAACACGACGCGGTGACGCGCTGGGCCCCGACCTCGACCCCGCCCGGAACGCAACCCTCAGCGCGGTCCAGGCCGCCCTGACGGTCGCTCCGGTCAAGTCTTCGCAGTGCTGGAAGTTTCATTCACGGCCGAAGACCCGGTGATCGCTGCTGCTGCCGTAAATGACGCAATGGACGTCTACGTGAAGGCGCAACTCTCTGCCAAGCTGGGCGCCGCAATCAGGGCGCGCGAGTGGCTCGAGCAGCGAGCACGGGAACTGCGGGAGGCGGTGCGAAAGCAGGAAGACGACATTGCCCGCTACCGCGCTCAGCGAGGCCTCATCGAAGGAATGCATGCGCGGCTGGATAGTGAGCAGATCAGCCTGCTTACCGACGACCTGTCACGCGCGCGCGGTGATCTCGCAACCGCTGGCGGCAAGCTGGATGCGGCGAGAGGTAAGGCAGGCGCGTCGGCGCAGGCCGCTATTGCGCCGTCAGTGGTGCAGCTTCGCGCGCGGCACGATCAGTTGTCGGCCGAGTTGCAGTCGATGCTGGGGCGATTGGGGACCAACCATCCGGACGTCCGCGCCGTGCGCGCCCAGCTTGCAGACGTGGACAGGACCGTCGCAGCCGAAGTGGCTCGGGTGGAGGCCGCTATCGAAGCGGATGTACGCGCAGCGGAAACGCGCGTCACCACCTTGCAGCACAACCTGAGCGATGCTCAGGCAGAGATTGCCAAGGATGCCACCGCGCAGGTGCCGCTGAACGCCATCCAACGCGAGGTCGAAGCGAAACGCGGCCAACTGCAGGCGGTGCTGGACCGGCTGCAACAGACAGCCCAGCAACCCGAAATCGAGATCCCCGATGCGCACGAAATCTCGCTGGCGTTGGTCCCTGGTCGGCCGAGCTTTCCGCGCACCGGCCAATGGATGGGCGCGCTGACGGCTCTGGGGTTTGTTCTAGGCTTGCTGCTCGTCTATGTGCGCGAGCTCGCCGACAGCACGCTGGATAGCAGCGATGATGTTCGGACAATACTCGATTTGCCATGCCTCGCTCTCATCCCGCGCATTTCGCGTCGCGCCCTGCGCGGAGTGACGGTTGCCGATTATGCCGCACGCAACTCTCTGTCTACGCTAGCTGAACAGCTTCGCGCCTTGCGCGCGGGGCTTTCGCTGATACCTGAGCACCCGCGCAGTATTGCGGTAACCGCAGCCAGGCCCGGGGAGGGGAAGACGACCGTGACCTACGCCCTCGGTCGCCTCGCCGCGATGAACGGCGAACGGGTGATCGTTGTGGACTGCGATATTCGGCACCCTTCCGATGCTTCGGTGAACCGGACTGCGACGCTGGGGCTGGTCGACTGTCTGCGTGAACGCGCCTCGCTTGCCGAAGTGATCCAGAAAGATCCAGCGACCGGGATGGATTTCATCCCGTGCGGCACCAGGGAAGCGAACATACTCGGACTGCTCATGTCCGCAACGATGATCCGGCTCTTGCAGACACTGCGACACGACTACGATCTCGTGCTGCTGGATACGCCGCCGGCCGAAGCGATCACCGACGCCCGAATCGTCGCCGGACTGGCGGATGCCACGCTGTTCTGCGTGCGCTGGCGTGCCACGTCGCACCAGATTGCATTGCATGCCTTGGATCGCCTGGTGGATGCGCATGCCAATGTTGTCGGCGTGGCCTTGACCCAGGTCGACGTCAACGTCCATCTGCGCTCGGGTCATGCCGATGCCGGGGCCTATCACCCTCGGTATGGCGGCATCTACCGGGAGTAGAGCGCTTATGTCACAGCGGTTTCTTGTCACCGGCGGTGCCGGTTATGTCGGCAGCCATATCGTCGCCGCGCTGATCGAGCGAGGCGATACAGTTGTGGTGCTGGACAATCTGCGCACCGGCCATCGTGGTGCGGTCCCCTCCGGCGTTCGACTCGTTGTTGGTGACCTTGCCGATACCGACACGCTTGAGGCTGTTCTGGCGGATGGTCCCTGGCATGCGGTGTTTCACTTCGCGGCGCTCTCGCAGGTCGGCGAAAGCATGCGGCTGCCGTTCCGTTATCTGATCGACAATGGCATGAACGGCATGCGCCTGATCGAAGCCTGCGTCCGCCATCATATTTTGCGGTTCGTGCTGTCTTCGACTGCGGCACTCTACGGCACACCAAGGGTGATTCCGATTCCCGAGGATGCGACGCTTGCTCCTGAATCGCCTTACGGCGACAGCAAGTGGATGCTGGAGCGTGCCCTGATGTGGGCAGAGCGGATCCATGGGCTACGCTACGCGTCGCTGCGCTACTTCAATGCGGCGGGAGCCGATCCCAATGGCCGCCTGGGCGAGGACCATCGGCCGGAAAGTCACCTCATTCCCCTGGTCATCGATGCGGCACTGGGGCGCCGGCCCGAGTTGGCAGTCTTTGGCAACGACTACCCCACGCCCGATGGCACGTGCGTCCGTGATTATGTTCATGTCACGGATCTGGCCGATGCGCACCTGCTTGCCCTGGCTCGCCTGGAACGAGGCAGCATCTGCGTCAATCTCGGCAACGGATCAGGACACTCGGTGCTCGAGGTGATCAGGGCAGTGGAGCGCGTGTCCCAGCGCAAGGTCCCCTACCATATCTCACCGCGCCGGCCGGGCGATCCGGCGGTGCTGGTAGCGTCATCGGAACGCGCGACGCAAGAACTCGGCTGGAAACCGCGCCTGACCGACCTTGATGAGATCGTGCGCACCGCACTCCAGTGGCGTGAAGCGCACCCAGGTGGCTATGCCGACTAAAGGTCACAGCGCCACTGCCTTGGCGATCCTGTTCGCCGCCCTATTGCTGCTGTGGCCGGCGTTCTGGAATGGATACCCCATCGTCTTCTCCGATACCGGCACTTATCTGACGCAAGCCATCGAGCGGTATGTCGGCTGGGACCGGCCAGTCTTCTACAGTCTCTTCCTGCTTCCTCTGCATATGACCGTGACCACCTGGCCGGTAATTGCCGTGCAGGCACTTCTGCTCGCGCATTTGCTGCACCTGCTGCGCCGCAGTCTGCTGCCAGGGACGTCAGTGTGGTGGCTGGTGCCGGTTGCTGCAGCACTGGCCGTGGCCTCGCCGCTGCCATGGTTGGTCTCACAACTGATGCCCGACGTGTTTACCGGGGTTCTGGTCCTGGCGCTCGCATTGCTGATCTTGTACGGCGACCGCCTTTGCACTGGAGAGCGCATCTGGCTGGTCGCCCTGGCCACATTCGCGATTGCTGTGCACCAGTCGCATGTGCTGCTTGCGGCTGCGTTGCTGCTCGTGCTTCTGCCGTTGCGGCGATGCCGATTGTCCGTCGGATGGGGCATGACGCCACTGATCCTGGCTATCATCGGGCTGACATCGGTCAATCTTTTGGCATTCGGGCGCGCGTCGTTGTCACCGTTCGGAAATGTCTTCCTGCTGACCCGCGTCATCTACGATGGTCCCGGCCTGGATGCGCTTCGCCGCCACTGCCCTGCCGCTGGCTGGCGCCTTTGTCCGTTCATCGGCAACATGCCTGCACTGGCGGATGATTTTCTTTGGCGTGCCGATGGGCCGGTTGCGCACGCGGGCGGCGCCAAGCTGGTTTCGCGCGACGCCGATGCGATCCTCACGGCAGCACTGGTCGCCGAACCTGGAACGGAGTTGCTCGCGTTCGCAGGAAACTCGGCGCGGCAGCTTGTTCGCTTTGCCAGCGGCGACGGGCTTCAACCGTGGCCCGAAACAGTTACGCCTGTTATCGCGCGGCATTTTCCTCGGTTCGAGAACGCTACCTTCATCAATTCACGACAGAGCGCCGGGAAGCTGGCAGTGCCACGTTGGCTGCAATCGCTGCACGCCGCAGCGGGTTTGACCGGCATTTCGGGTTGTTGCGCGCTGTTGCTCGCGGCGCCGCGCCGAGATCTCGCAAAAGCGTATGCCGCAGTCGTGCTGGTGGCGCTGCTGGCCAACGCCGCTATCACCGGCGGGCTGTCCGGTCCGCACGATCGCTACCAGAGCCGGATCATGTGGCTGCCACCGCTTGTGGCGATGCTTGGCGCTACCGCTTTGCGACGTGCCGCGGTCCCGGCTTTCACTTGATGAAGCAGAATCACGCAGCAAACGTATTCTGGTCCGGCTTCGAGGCGGCGGTGGCGGCGCTGTTCTCCTTCACCTCCGTCTTCATCGTTGCTCGCATTGTGGGTCCCGCGGAAGTCGGCATAGGTGCGTCAGTGGTTGCCGTTCATGTCCTGCTCTGGGTCGTGGTGAATGCGCTGTTCGCGGATCCGCTGGTCCAGCGGCCGGCCGTGGACCAGGAGACTTTTGCGACGGCCGTGATGTCCTCGATTGCGGTCGGATGTGCAGCGGCCGCTCTACAGGCGGTGTCCGGCCACCTGCTCTCGTGGTCGTTGGACGATCATCGCCTGATCACGATGTCGCTCGCTTTGGCGCTGCCGTTGCCGCTGGTTGGCGCAGCCGGGCCGGTCCAGGGAATGCTCACCCGTCAGCGCGGCTACCGCCAATTGGCGTGGCGCACGATGATCGGCCAAGGCGGCGGGACCGTGGCCGGGATCGTCAGTGCACTTCTAGGGGCCGGTGCCTGGGCGCTCGTTGCACAGCAACTCGTCACTTCCACCCTCGGTGCCATCGTGTTGCTGGCGTGGTGCCCGATGCGGCCGGAACGCGTGTTCAGCTTTCAACGGTTGCGCGAGATGCTGCGAATCGGCCTGCCGCTGACTGCGAGCACCCTGGTGCAGCATTGCCGGTACCGCGTTTTCGCGCTGCTGATCGGCGGCACCGTTGGTGCCGCGGCTCTTGGCCAGGTGCACATGGCCTTCCGTCTGGTGGATGCCGTGCGAGAGCTCGCGTTGACGGCGCAATGGCGGCTGATGCTGCCGATCTTGTCGGAGCGACAGAAGGATTTCGCCGCGTTGCATGCGGGAATTGATCGCTGCCTGGGCTGGTCCAGCCTGCTAGCGTTTCCACTCTGTGGCGCCATGGCGGTCGCAGTCCAGCCGCTGATTGCCATGCTGCTGGGCCCTGTATGGCAGCCCGCCGGCCAAGCGGCCCCGCCGCTGATCGCACTGACGACGTGGCTGTTCCTGACATTTCCCGCCGGAGTTGCGGTCATCGCCCGTGGCGAGGCTCGCTACACCCTGGTCGCCAATATCGCCGGCACAGCGGCTACGGTTGCCGGTGTCCTGTTGGTGCGCCCCGCTACCCCGGTTGTCGCCGTGCTGGTCTGGCTGGCAGGACAGATGTTCATCAGCCCCTACGTTCTGGCGATGAACGCGCGCGTGCTGAATACGTCCACATTCCGGCCGTTGCGCGCCGGCCTGCCTTTTCTCGCCGTGTCGATCCTGGCAACGGCGGCGGCATTTGCTATCCCCGCGTTGACCGCCGAGCCGCATTCGCCTGCGTGGCTGCTGCTCGAGCGGCTCGGGATTTTCGCCGCTATCTGCAGTCTGTTCCTACCGATCGCAGTAGGCCCGCTCGGAATGCAGCCGTTGCCGCTCCCCAGGCTTGGAGTACCCAGGCTTAGCGTACAAGGTCGGCGCATCTGGACCGAGGCTGCGCAGAGATGGCACAATTGCTGGCAAGCGATCCGAATGACGAGGCCTGAATGCCCACCTACGATTACGATTGTGAACGCTGCGGCCCGTTCAGCGAGAGCCATCCAATCTCGGAATTCGACGTGCCACAGCCGTGTCCGGCCTGCGGCGATCCGGCACCTCGGGCGCTGACCCTACCCGCGATCGGCGGTGGGGCAGCCGAAGCAACCAGCTCCGCCACGCCGTTCCGCGCCCATCCGGGTGGTTGCAGTTGCTGTGCAGCACCCAGGCGCTTCTCTGCCGAGGCCGTCTAGAGCGCGATGACCAAAGGCGGCATCGCCGGAGGCCTGAAATCGCGCAAAAGGCAATGGCCTGGGGCGGAGCGAGCGCGTCCTTTTACGCTCACCTTAGCTCTAAGAGGGGCGCCGCCTGATCAGACCCCATAGGCTGATCACCGACCAGGCCAATTCGATCACGGCCGAGGGCAGGTTCCACGCACTCCAGAGCGATATGACGATAAGCAGCGAACCGGCCAGGTTTGCCGCGGGGAACTGCCAGCGCCTCGCATCCAACCAGTCCTGCTGATTGGCGAAGTACACCACCAGGATCACGCCGACGCCGACCAGACCGGCCATAGTGAACGGGTCCACGTGACATCTCCTCCGATTGTCCTGCCGCAACTGCCGGCGCATGCTGACGGCAGTACCGTACGAAAGGACCGCCTATATGCCTGATAGCGACTGGCGCCGCCGCGCGGGCACGACATTCCGCTGCGAGAAGCGGCCGGTCATTGCGACCCGCGGCATGGTGGTGACCAATCATCCGCTCGCTTCCGCCGCAGGCGCCGAGATGCTGGCAGCGGGCGGCAACGCCATCGACGCAGCGATCGCGTCGTTCTTCGCCCTCACGGTGGTCGAGCCGATGATGGTCGGCATTCTCGGTGGTGGCATTGCCCATATCCGGTTGGCTGATGGGCAGCACGTTGTGATCGACAACCAGAGCATGGCTCCGCTCTCGACCGGGCCGACGACCTACACCCCCGATCCCACAGCCGCCCCGGGGACGATGGACACGATCGGCCGCAAAAACGCTGTCGGCCCGACCGCGGTGGCATCCCCAGGCAACCTGAAGGGTTGGTGCGAGGCACTGGCACAATTCGGCACCTTCCCGCTGGCCGATGTGATGGAACCGGCGATCCGCCATGCCTCGCGCGGTTTTCGCGTCACGCCCTATCTGCACGAGTGCGTCTCCAATTCGGCGGCCGACATGGCGCGGGACCCCGAAATCGCGAAGCTGTACCTGCCCGGCGGCAGGCCAATCGAGGCAGGCACCCGGCTGGTAACCGGCGACTACGCCGAAACGCTGCGCAGCATCGCGCGCGAGGGGCCTGGCCTGCTGTACAACGGCGCCCTCGGGAAGCTTTACACCGATCACATGGCGAAATCGGGCGGCTATCTCGCTTCTGACGACCTGACGCAGTACCGCACCGTCGATCGCGAACCCCTGCGCGGCACGTACCGCGGTTTCGACATCATCGGGCCGCCTCCACCTTCCTCCGGTCCCCTGCACATCATCCAGATGCTCAATATCCTGGAAGGCTATGAAATCGGTGAGCTCGGGTTCGGCACCGCCGACACGCTGCATTTGCTGGCCGAGGTGCTGAAAATCGCCTTCGCCGACCGCGCCGCGGCAACCGCCGACCCAGCCTTCGTCAAGGTACCGGTCGAGAAGCTGCTGTCGAAATCCTATGCCGCTGAGCGCCGCGCGCGGATCAATGTCAATCGCGCACAAGGCTGGAGTGCCGCGGTCGCCCCCGGTGAAAGTGCCAACACCACCCACCTGACCGTCGCTGACGCTATGGGCAACATCGTTGCCAGCACACAGACCATCAACTCGCTGTTCGGTGCTCGCTACATCGTACCGAGCACTGGCATGATCCCGAACAACTACATGTTCGTGTTCACGCCCCATCCAGGCCGCGCCAACTCCGTCGCACCCGGCAAGCGCATTACTTCATCGATGTCGCCGGTCATGGCGCTGCAAAACGGCAAGCCACGGTACGCACTCGGACTCCCAGGTGGACTGCGTATTTTCCCCTCCGTCATGCAGGCGTTGTCCAACCTGATCGATCACGGCATGAACGTGCAGGAAGCCGTAGAAGCTCCGCGGCTGTGGACTCAGGGCTTCGGCCTCGAGGTGGAGAATGTTGTGCCATCCGATGTGTTGACGGCGCTGCGCGACCGAGGCCACGACGTGGTGGCAACCGGCAACGTAGGCGGCGGTATGAGCGCTATCCAGTTCGATGAGGACGGCACGATGACGGGCGCTGCCTGCTGGCGCGCCGACGGCACACCGATCGGCCTGGGCGGTGGGTACGCTCGCCAGGGCGTTCGGTTCCGACCGGAGCAGGCAAGAAGCTGAGCGACTATCACTGCAAGGGCACAGATCCAGTGTACTTTACGATATCCAACCCGCCGCTCAGCCGGTCATTGGCATAGATCAGTCCGTTCTCATCCACGTACACATCATTGATCTGGATCGTGTGCGTCGCGTTCGCGGGTGGCGCCGCTTCGACCAGATAACCCATCTCCACCGGATGGTACGGGTCCGCGCTCGAATAGGCACGGATGCCGCCATTGAAGAAACTGCCGACAACCGTTCTTGTCAGAGTGCGCGATGTGTTGACAGGCCGGTTCATGTCGATGTTGTGCGCGCCGAACCTGCCGCCCGCCTTGCACAACGCGGCGAAATCCGCGGGCGGCGGAAAGGCGGCGACCGGGATGATGTTGCGCTCGTTACTGATGTCCCAGACCCAGTCGCGCTTCGGCCAGTCCTTGCAGTTGGCTGCCGTCGCCTCCTCAGTCTGGATCAACAGATTGCGGGAAGGGATTGGCACCAGCGTGTGCGCGAAGCCGTTGCCGAGTGACTGCCAGGATTTGTGGGCGACCAGCTTCGGATGTGCCTTGTCGCTGATATCGAGGATCACCAGCCCACCATCGATCCAACCGATATAGACGCGATCTGGCCGGTCCGCCGACAGCGCGGGGGTATGCATGCGAACGCCAGCGTCGAATGGCGCAACGCGCGGCGGCGGCGGTTCCTTGTCGCCGACCCGGGTGCCAGGCATCCACCATCGTCCCGCTTCTTTCGGATGCACCGGATCGTGCAGATCGACGATCATCAGAAACTGGTCGTCCTCCTTGTTGCGAGATTCGAAGTCCCTGGCTCCGGTGGACAGATACGCATACTGCCCGTCCGCGAACCATAGATAGTGCACGCCTCGCGAGTGCGGACCCGAGGTATCGAAGTGCGACAACTTCTTCAGATGCGACGGGTCGCTCACATCGTATACATCCATACCGGCATAGGGCTGTCCTGGTTTCTCCACCTGATGTGCAACCGCCAACGTGGTCCCCGACAAACCCAGCGAGTTGCACCGCGCGAAGTCTGCTTCGACCGGTAACTGGCTGATGACCTTTGGATCGTCCGGATGCGTCACATCGATCACGCTGATGCACATCGGCGCGGACTCATGGGCAAGAAACAGCACGCGCTGCCCGTTGGGATACTGCCGCAATGCCAGCCCTTCGCCGCCCTTCCCTGCTCCGTTCAGGTCGCTGTGGCCGATGATCTGCATGTTGCTGGCCTCGGCAACCGGTGGGATCGGATCGGCATGGGCCCGCAGTGCTGGCATGAACACAGCAGCTGCAAGAGCGATACCACGTAGCTTCAAGTGTTCCTCCCTTTTGCGCGACGATGATCATCGGCGCGCCTTCCAGCAAGGCCGAGCGCTAACCGGTAGCTGCAATCTCCACGACGTAGTCCGCCAGCGCCAACGCCGCCGTCAGTCCCGGGCTCTCGATCCCGAACAGATTGATCAACCCAAGGACGCCATGGGTCTGTGGCCCCTGCACTACGAAGTCCTGCGCTGGCGTGCCGGGCGGCACGATCTTCGGCCGGATGCCGGCATAGCCCGGCTGCAGCGCCCCATCCTTCAGGGCCGGCCAATACGTCCGCACTGCCGCGTAGAAGCTGTCTGCCCGGGCGGGATCGACCGTATAGTCGATCGTATCGATCCATTGCACGTCAGGCCCGAACCGTGCCTGGCCGCCGAGATCGATGGTCAGGTGCACGCCAAGCCCACCGGGCACCGGAACCGGATAGATCAGTCGAGAGAACGGCGAACGCCCCGAGAGAGTAAAGTAATTGCCCTTGGCATAATATGCTGTCGGAATTCGGTCCGCCGACATGCCACCGATGCGTAACGCAAAACCTGGAGCGTGCAGCCCGGTCGAGTTTACCAGCAGACGGCAGCGCAGTGTGATCGGTTCGGCGCCGCCGACATCGATTTCAATTCCGCCCCGCGCCACCCGTCCACCAGCAACAGGACTGAAGAACGCCGCGACTGCACCGGCATTCTCCGCGTCGCCTTGCAAGGCAAGCATGAAGGCGTGGCTGTCGATAATGCCTGTCATCGGCGACAGCAGAGCGCTGGTGCACGACAGGTTCGGCTCCAGCCCGATCGCCTCGGCCGCACTCAGCACAAGCATGCCTTCAACGCCATTCGCCTCAGCCCGACGTTTGATGCCCGCCAGCATGGCGTCTTCCTGGGCGTTCGTCGCGACGATCAGCTTGCCACAATTGGCATGCGGCACACCCTTCTCTGCACAGTAAGCGTACAATCGGCGCCGGCCGGAGACGCAGAAACGCGCCATCAGGCTGCGTGCGGGGTAGTAGATCCCCGCGTGGATTACTTCGCTGTTGCGCGACGACGTCTCGGTACCGATGCCCTCCGCAGCCTCCAGGATGAGAACCTCGCGACCGGCCAATGCCAGCGCACGCGCCACGGCCAGCCCAACCACTCCGGCCCCCACCACGACACAGTCGACCCGCTCCACGACGATCTACTCCAACGCGAACCGCAGTAGGGACAAGCCCGCGACAAGCCACACCGCGCCGGCGATCGCCCCGATGCTCTTACCCGCCGCCTTCACCACGACATAAACAATGAAGCCCAGGCCAATACCCACGGCGATGGAAAACGTGAACGGGATACCGATGGCGATCACCGTGGCAGGGACGTATTCGGTCGCGTCCTCCCAATCGACGTCGCGCAATGCTCGCGCCATCAGGCACGCGACGAACACCAGCGCCGGAGCGGTCGCGAAGGCCGGAATGGCAGTAGCCAACGGCGCGAACAACAAGGTCAACAGAAATAGCACTGCGACGGTCACGGCGGTCAGGCCGGTACGGCCTCCTGCCTGAATACCCGCCGCGCTCTCGATGTAGCTGGTGGTCGTGCTGGTGCCAAGCAGTGCACCGATCATCGCGCCGGCACTGTCCGCCAGCAGTGCCTGGCGCAGCCGCACAATGGTGCCATCAGGCCGCATCAAACCGGCCCTTTGGGTGGTTGCGATCAGTGTGCCGGCATTGTCCAGAACATCGACCAGGAAGAACGTCAAGACGACCGAGGTGACACCAAGTGACATCGCACCTGCTATATCGAGTTTCAAGAAAGTCGGCGCGAGCGAAGGTGGCGTGGAAATCACGCCGCGGAACTCGGTCAGTCCCAGCGGCAGACCCAGGGCGGCGGTCAGCAGTATGCCGATCAGGATCGCACCTGGAACGCCGCGCGCAATCAGCGCCACGATGATTAGGAAACCCACGCAGGACAACAGCGTCGCCGGTGCACCAAGCTGCCCCAGCGTGACCAGCGTCGCTGGGTTGCCGGTGACCAGCCCCATCTCGTGCAGCCCGATCAGGCCTAGGAAAAGCCCGATCCCAGCGCCAATGCCGAGTTTCAGGGACATCGGGATCGCGTTCACCAGCCATTCGCGGATGCGCAGCAGGCTGATAATCAGGAACAGAACGCCGGACAGGAACACGGCACCCAGCGCCACCTGCCAGGAAATGCCCATGCCCTTCACGACGCTGTAGGTGAAGTAGGCGTTCAGTCCCATGCCCGGCGCCAGCGCCAGCGGCAAATTGGCCATCAGCCCCATCGCGGCGGATCCAATGGCCGCAGCGATACAGGTGGCGACAAACGCCGCGCCGTGATCGATCCCGGCGGTCGCCAGGATCAGCGGGTTCACCACGACGATATACGCCATCGTCAGATACGTGGTGCAGCCAGCAAGGATCTCTCGGCGAACCGAGGTTGCGTGCGCGCGCAGGTCGAACATGCCGCGTCGTCAGCCTCCGGGAGCACCTTGCGTGTTCACATACAGCGCATAGAGGCCGTGGCTCGCCGCCATGAACAGGCGATTGCGCCAGCGACCGCCAAAGCACAGATTGGCGCAGCGCTCGGGCAGCGAGATGTGCCCGATCGGCTCGGCCGCCGCGTTGAACACCCGCACGCCGTCCAGCTCAGCTTCACCCATGCCCCAACCGCACCAAAGATTGCCGTCCATATCGACGCGGAACCCGTCCGGCGTGCCGGGACCGGCATCGAGGAACATGCGGCTGGTGCCCAGTGTTTCGCCGCGCACATCGAACACCCGCAGCTTGCGCGACGGCATCGCGCGCGATTCCACGACGTACAGCTTCGAATTCATCAGGCGAAAACGCCAGTCCGTTCGGTCCCTGCACGTCGTCGGCAACCACTGTGATCGCGCCGCTCAGGCCATCCACCCGATACACATTAGCCGGCAGTTCCGGCTCATACCTCTCGCCTTCGTAGTAGCCCAGCAGTCCGAATGGCGGATCGGTGAACCAGATCGATCCGTCGGATTTCACCACAACATCATTTGGTGAATTCAACTTCTTGCCCTGATAGTTGTCGGCCAGAACCGTGATAGCGCCGTCGTACTCCGGTACGGATCACACGCCGGCCGCGATGTTCGCACGTTACTAGCCGCCCTTGCCGGTCGCGCGTATTGCCGTTGGCATTGTTGGAGGACTTCCGATACACGCTGACAGCCCCTGTCTCCTCCTCCCACTTCAGGATGCGGTCGTTGGGAATATCACTCCACAGCAAATAGCGGCCGTCGCCGAAATACACCGGGCCCTCCGACCAGCGACAGCTAGTGAACAGCCGATCCACTGACGCGAGCGGTAAGCGATACTTATTGAAGCTTTGGTCGAGCACCCGCACGGCCGGATCCGGATAGCGTTCACTTGGTTCCCACATCGTTCATTCTCCCCTTCCGACGCTCATCGCAAACCGGCGCGCCGCAAATGAGGCTCCAGACGCCCGATGAGCGCAAGCAGCAGCATGCGGTAGTCGCTGAGCAGCGACCAGAACGGGTGCCCGAACGTCTCGGGCTTGTTGCGCTCGATCGCCAGGTGCGCAGCCCAGGCGAAACCGTAGCCGAAGAGTGGCGCCGCGATCAGCCAGCGCCAGTCAAGCCTGACGATGGCGAGCAGCAGTGACGCAACCGCAAGCACGCTGCCCAGATAATGCAGTACACGGGAAATCTCTGCTGCGATGCGCGCGCAGATAGCGCAGCCAGAATTCGTCGCGGGTCATGGCTTTATGTGCGGACGGTCAACAACTACATCCGGCCGGCGTCAACGACCCACAATTGTGCCGTGCACATCCGGCTGTCATCCGCCGCCAGCCACAGCACCATTCGGGTCACATCGGCCGGCATCAGTTTTTCCTTCAGGCACTGCACCTGCATCAGGTTGCGTTCGCCCTCTGGGGTAAGCCAATGCGTGATCTGCCGCTCGGTCATGATCCAGCCGGGGATCACCGTGTTGACCCGTATTCTGTCGGGTCCAAGGTCGCGCGCCATGCCGCGCGTCAAACCCTCCACGGCCGCCTTGGCGGTCGTGTACGCCGGCATCCCGCCTTGCAGTGCATGCCAGCTCACCGAGCCGAAGTTGATGATCGACCCGCCACCCGCTGCACGCATCATGGGTGCGACGGCCTGAATGGCGAAGAACTGGTGCCGCAGATTGGTCGCCAGCCTCTCGTCCCAGTCCTCGACCGTGACATCCTCGAATTTGTGCCGCTGATCGTTGGCCGCATTATTCACCAGCACGGTGATCGGCCCCAGCGTCTGCCCCACCTCGGCGATCACTGCGCGAAGTGCGTCGATGTCCTTCAGGTCGCAGTGCCTGTACAGCGGTGCCTGGTGCCCCGCCGCCGTGACACGGTTGACAAGTGCCCGTGCGGCATCGTCGGCGATATCGACGAATGCAACCTTGGCGCCTTGCTCGACGAACTCTGTGACGTGCTCCGCGCCGATCCCACTGGCACCACCGGTAATGAACACCACCCGGTCGCGCAGGCTTGGATAGATGGCAAATTCGCCGCTCATGCTCGCCGCTCCTTCAGTTTCCGCACCACCTCATCGACGATCGCATCAGCTGGCGGCGCAATCGAGACCACCACAGGATGTTCGTCTTCGGCAGGCTCCTCCAGTGTCGCGAACTGGCTGTCCAGCAGTGCCGGTGGCATGAAGTGGCCTTGCCGTGCCGCAAGACGCCCGGCAATCAGCGCCTTTGAGCCTTGCAGATACACGAGCACTACATCCGCCCGATCGCCGATCAGGATGTCGCGATAGGCGCGCTTCAGTGCCGAGCACGCGACCACCGCGCTTTGCCCCCGTGCCCGCATCGCGTCGATTTCACGCGAAATCGCCTGCAGCCATGGCCAGCGGTCCTCGTCCGTCAGCGGTATGCCCGCGTGCATCTTCGCGACGTTGGCGAGCGGATGGAGCGCATCGCCTTCGACCAGTAACCAGCCTTCGCACTCCGCCACGCCACGCGCTATCGTCGTCTTGCCGCTGCCCGAGACGCCCATCAGAACAGCGATCGTCATGACTTCGGCACCGGTAACTCCACATGGCCGCCGAAGCCGTACCGCATCGCCGACAGGATCTTCTCGGCGAAGGTATCGACACCCTGCGCCGGATCGATGACGCGCCCGCCCTTCAGCACCAGATCGAACATTTGGCCCTCCCTCTCGCCAAGCGTGCCACATCGGGGCAAGATGGCAATAACAACCGATGGCGAGGCCCGGTCATGAACGATGTCGCCGCAGACCTGAGCAATTCCCGCATCATTGCAGCTTATCGCGAGCGCACGCCCGGTTCGGCGGACCTGGCGAAAGAGGCCGGCGAACTGTTCCCCAGCGGCATTACGCATGACGCGCGCAACGTCGATCCGTATTGCGTGTTCATCGAGCGCGCACAGGGGCCGCACAAATGGGACGTCGATGGCAATCGCTACATCGATTACTTCGGTGGCCACGGCGCGCTTCTGCTGGGACATCACCACCCGGTGGTGACCGAGGCGGTGCGCCAGGCGCTGGACGAAGGCACCCAGTTCGGCGCGTCCCATCCGCGCGAAGTGCAGTGGGCGAAGGCAATCCAGCGCCTGGTGCCCTCGGCCGAGCGCATCCGATTTACTTCGTCCGGCACCGAGGCCACGCTGATGGCGGTGCGTCTCGCGCGAGCCTTCACCGGCAAGCAGACGCTGATGCGGTTCAAGGGCCACTTCCATGGCTGGCATGACCAGATGGCCAGCGGCTACACCAACCACTTCGACGGCTCGCCGACGCCCGGCGTGCTGCCTGGTGTCGCGGAGAAGTCGATCTTGCTGAACCCCGGCGATATCGAGAGCGTGCGCGCCGCGTTCGCCAGCAACCCGGATATATGCGGTGTGATCTACGAGCCGACCGGCTCCTCGTTCGGCCAGGTGCCCCTGGGAGCGGAGTTCGCGCAAGAACTGCGCCGGCTATGTACGCAATACGGCGCGTTGCTGATCCTCGACGAGGTGGTCACCGGTTTCCGCGCGACCAAGGGCGGCGCACAGATGGCGTTCAACATGCGCCCCGACCTGTCCAGTTTCGCCAAGATCGTTGCCGGTGGACTGCCCGGCGCCTGCATCGCCGGCCGCAAGGACGTTCTGGATCTGTTGGACTTCCAGGTCGCCGCGCGCACCGGGCGGGAGAAGATCGCGCATCCCGGCACGTTTAACGCCAACCCGGTATCGGCTGCGGCGGGCAGCGCAGCGCTGACGGTGATCGCCGAGACCAATGCCTCAGAGGATGCCGCGGCCACTGCCGCCGATCTGCGCGAAAAGCTTAACGCTGTGCTGGCCGAGGCACACGTGCCCTGGGCGGTGTACGGAACGTTCTCGGGGTTCCATCTGTTCGTCAACCCGAGCGGCATCCCAGGCATCGAACCCTATAGGTTCGATCCAACCCGCATTCCGCTGGAGGACATGAAGAACCAGCCGAAGGGACTGATCAATAAGCTGCGTTTGGGAATGCTGGTGAACGGCGTCGATCTCAATCCGCGCGGCGGCGGGCTGTTGTCCTGCACGCATACCAAGGACGACGTGGCGAACACCGCGGCGGCATTCCACGAGGCCATCCGGATGCTGAAGCAGGAAGGCGAGTTGCCGAGCTGAGGCTGCAGTTCCAGTCTTAGCAGCGGCTGACCATAGCCGGCGACGCTTTGGCCGTTCGGCGGTCGTCAATCCGGTATGTCGACCTCTGCTGGCGGCCACAACCAAGTGCCGTGGGTCGCATTGTGTATCGCTTGGGGGCTCGCGACCCCGCCTCCTCCGCCCTCGTGATTGGCATCGTGATACCAATAGCCGTGCTCAGCGAGGTACTCGTCCGATGGCCGGGCGCTTGCTGCGCATCCTGCCAGGAATGTGCAGATCACGATGATCGGCAGAAGCGGTCGCAGGCGTGACGGCTTTTCGTCGTGCTCGATCGTCACAATCATCCGTTCCGACATCGAATTACAAACCTCTGAGGGCGAAATCGGAGCGTTCGCTGACCCGTTGAAGAATGGTGCCCAGGGGCGGAATCGAACCACCGACACTGCGATTTTCAGTCGCATGCTCTACCAACTGAGCTACCTGGGCAGCCGGGCGGCTGGCCATAGACCATGCGGTCCCTTTGATCAAGCTGGCTCCTCGCCCTCCTCGTCATCCTCTCTCGCCGGGATGCGGTACTGGCCGGTAAGCCAGCGGCCCAGATCGACATTAGCGCAACGGCGGCTGCAGAACGGCCGGAACTCGTTCGCGACAGGCTTGCCGCAAATCGGGCAGGAAGGCTCCGCTGGTCTGCGTTCAGGCATTTCGGCGTTCAACGCTCCACTCCGAAGCCGGCAGCGACGGATCGGAACGCATCATCAAGGCACGCCCGGTCCGTCTTGCAAGATCCGACAGCGCCTCGGGATCCGCCTGCAGGGCCGCAATCACATCGGGAGGGGCGCGCAGCATGGGCACCGAGTGCGGCTGCGCCACGACCTCGGCCACGATCCGGCGCAGCGCGGCCAGCCCGGCGGCGTGTGGACCAGCCAGCAGCTCGTGCAGTGGCGGGTGCACCCGGGGCCGCACGATTTCCGCGAGCCCCAGCCGGGTGAAGCCAAGCAGGCGAGGCCGCAGCGGATCGTGCGTCAGCACTTCATTCAGGGCCGGCGCCAAACCCAGACGACGCCGCGTCGGCAGCCCAGCCAAATCCACCAGGATGGCGCCCGACAAATTGCGCAGCCGGATCTGCCGCGCCAGCGCCGGCAGCAGCGCCCGGTTTTCGGCAAGATGCGTCGCGTGCTTGCGATGTCCCGCAGCCAGCGCGCCGCCCAAATCCACATCAATGGCAACCAGAGCCGGTGTAGGATGGATGTGCAGCTGCGCGCCACCGGCCAGCTCGACATCAGGCCGTGCCAATGCCTCGACCTGCTCCTCGATCTCCGCATCGAACGCCCCGGGAACCAACCGGAGCCTGTCGGCCAAAACTGGCCGCAGCCGGGCTGCCATCGCACCGTCGTCGATCAGAATCGGAGCGTCGGGATACTGTGATGCCAGTTCCAGCAGCACACCGGGTCCGGGTGCGGCTGGTGTGCCGGCGGGCGCCAGTGCCAAGCGCGGCCCTTTTCCACCTTGCGCCGCGCGCGTCACGCGCACTGAAATCACCTCGCCTTGGCTGAGCCCTTGGCCGCCTGCTTGGTCCGGCAGGAACCCCTGACTGCCGTCCAGCGCGACAAACGTACCGGCCATCGCGGGCACACGGGCAATGACCCGACCGCGCTGAACACTGCCAACCCCATCGGGCGCGCCTGGCCGCCAGATCCCATAGTCCAACATCGCGATCCCGGCGCTATCCATCGCAGCAACGCGCACTTCGCCGGGGCTGCACGACGCGAGAACCTGCATCGTCACGCCAGCGGCCAGCCGAGCCCTCGGAGCAACTGTGCCGTTTCGAACAACGGCAAGCCGATGACGTTGGAACAGCTACCGGAGATGAAGCGGATGAGAGTGGCCGCGCGGCCCTGAATGGCATAGCCGCCAGCCTTTCCCCGCCACTCCTCGCTCTCGAGATAGGCGGCAATTTGCTGCTCGGTCAGCCGCGAGAAGGCCACCACGCTCTGCACCAGCCGTTCGCCACAGCGCCCGTGCGGAGCTAAAAGAACAACAGCAGTCAGCACCCTGTGCCGGCGACCGGACAACAACGCCAGGCAACGTCGCGCGTCCGCTTCTGTATCGGGTTTCGGCAGGATGCGACGGCCCACTGCGACCACGGTATCGGCGGCGAGCACATAATCCCCGGCCGAGTCGGCTACTGCAGCCTTGGCGCGTGCCAGACGCTCCGCGTGCCGGCGCGGCAGTTCGCCGGGCAGAACACTTTCGTCAATGTCGGTGGAAATCACGCGATCGGGCACAATGCCGATCTGGGCCAGAAGTGCGAGGCGCCGGGGACTTGCGGAAGCCAGCACCAGCGTGGGCGCGGTCACTTGAAGCGGAAGGTGATCCGTCCCTTGCTCAAGTCGTAAGGTGTCATCTCGACATTCACCCGGTCACCCGCCAGCACGCGGATGCGGTTCTTGCGCATCTTGCCCGACGTATGCGCGAGGACCGTGTGCTCGTTGTCGAGCTTGACGCGGAACATTGCATTCGGCAGCAGCTCCATCACGGTGCCGCTGAATTCGATCATATCCTCTTTCGACATCCGACCTCATGAAACTGGTTGGTTTATCGGCGGAACATGAGCGTGGGGCCAGACAAGGTCAAGCGCGGTCCCGCAACCTTAGAGCGATGCTGCGGGCGTGCGCGTTTAGTCCTTCCGCCTCGGCCAGCGCGACGGCGGCAGGCCCGACGCGTGCCAGCGAGGCTGCATCCGCTGACACCCAGGTGGTGCGCTTGAGGAAGTCGAACACCGAAAGCCCCGAGGCGAACCGGGCGGTACGGCCGGTCGGCAGGACGTGGTTCGGCCCGGCGACATAATCGCCCACTGCCTCGGGACAGAAGGCCCCCAAAAACACGGCGCCGGCATGGCGGATCTGGGCAAAAACCGACGCCGGATCGGGGAGCATCAGCTGCAGATGTTCCGGCGCGAGACGGTTCACGAGAGCAACCGCTTCGTCCCATTGCCGCACCACGATGATCGCGCCGTGTGCCTGCCAGCTTGTACCTGCTATGGCAGCGCGTGGCAGCGTCGCGAGCTCCCGGGCCACCGCCACCTCGACCTGGTCGCCAAAGCCCGCATCGTCGGTAATCAGGATCGCCTGCGCCGCCTCGTCATGCTCTGACTGCGCCAGCAGATCGACTGCGATGTGGCGCGCGTCATTGCCGGCATCGGCGAGCACCACGATTTCGGACGGGCCGGCGATCGCGTCTATGCCGACCCGGCCGAACACCTGCCGCTTCGCCTGGGCCACATAGGCATTCCCAGGACCGACGATGCGATCCACCGGCGCAATGCTCGCTGTGCCAAATGCCAGTGCGGCTACCGCTTGCGCGCCCCCGATGCGGTAGATTTCGGTGACGCCGGCGCGGCTTGCCGCGGCCATCACCAGAGGGTTCAACACTCCCTTCGGTGCCGGAACGCACATCGCGATCCGCGGCACACCCGCAACGCGCGCCGGAATCGCATTCATCAGCACCGAGGACGGGTACGCAGCCTTGCCGCCAGGAACGTATAGCCCCACCGCATCCAACGGCGTCCAACGCATGCCCAGGGTGAGGCCGGCGGCATCTGTTGTCTCTATATCGCGTGGAATCTGCAGGCGATGGAATGCCTCGATTTGCGTCGCCGCGAGATCAAGTGCCCGAAGCAGTTCGGCAGAAATGCTTGCGACGGCAGCATTGACCTCTTCTGCTGCAATGCGAAGCCGGTTCGCGGAGAGTGAATACGCATCGAAGCGCTGCGTGTAGCGGAGCAATGCCGCATCGCCTTCGGCCCGCACGTCCGCGATGATAGCCGCCACTGACTGATCCACCTGCTCGGTGGTTTCTCGCGCTTGCTCGAGCAATGCGGTAAACGCCGCCTCGAAGTTCGCTTTTCTGGTATCCAGCCGGATCATTGTCCCAGAGCGTCGCGGAAGCGGGCAATCCACCCACCGATGAGCTCCGGCCGGGTCTTCAGAGCGGTGCGATTTACGATCAGTCGGGACGTGATTGGCGCGATCACTTCGGTTTCCACCAAGCCGTTTGCGCGCAACGTCGAACCGGTCTGTACCAGATCCACGATCAGCCGCGACAGACCCAGGCCGGGCGCCAATTCCATCGCGCCGTTCAGATGCACCACATCGACATGCACGCCGCGCGAGGCGAAATGACGCCGCGCGAGGTTCGGATATTTCGTGGCAACGCGCACGCGTGACCACCGGGACGGATCGTCGGTCCCGGCAGCGGCGGCTGGCTCAGCCACCGAGACGCGGCAGACGCCAATGCCGAGATCAAGCGGGGCATAGATCTCCGGATAGTCGAACTCCATGAGCACGTCGGCGCCGCAAATGCCGAGTTGAGCCGCGCCGAACGCCACGAACGTGGCAACATCGAACGGTCGAACCCTGACGATGTCGAGCGACGGATCGTCCGTCGGGAAACGCAACCGTCGACTTTCCTCGTCGGCATAATCGGGCGCAGGTGTTACCGAGGCGCGAGCCAGGAACTCGCCGCATTCGGCCAGAATGCGCCCCTTCGGCAGCGCCAGTATTAGTGGTGCCGTGAGATCGGCCTCTGGGTCGAGGCCCGGGGCAAGTGTGGAGGATGGAAACGGAACCGTCATTTGGCCGTCCTGGCGCGAGCGCAGCGGCCTGTACCTCACCGGGCCCCGGACGGAAAGAGCGGCTTCCGCGCGGCTGGCAAATGGAAAGGCCGGACACGTGTCCGGCCCTCCCTCTGCCAACAGATCACGGGATTTCAGGGTGAGCGTATGACCGTGGTATTGCTGGGCGGAGGCGGAGGCGTGACATAGGTCGTCGTCGGCGCTGGTGCTGGCGACACGACGGTAGCGGCTGGCTGCGGGTTCGGATGCTCGTGGACATCAACGCACCCGCCCAGAGCGAGAAAACCCAGAGGCAGCAGGAAGGCGATCCGCATATGACACATCCTTTGGCTGGAGAAACGGACGGCTGAACTCTGCCCGGCTTCGTGGCCGGTCGGCGCCGGTTTTGTGGCAGTATTCTGGCCGAGCGGTCACGAGCCGGTGCGAGTTGTTGACTGCCATGCTCGGTAATGCCTGATGCGATAACCGCAACGCGGAGCTGGACCGTCCATGTGGACGCTGCTGGACCTGGCCGGATCTGTCGCCTTGCTCCTGTGGGGACTGCACATGGTGCAGACCGGCATTCAGCGCGGCTTTGGCCCCAACATGAGACGGTGGTTGGGCACCGCGCTGGGGAACCGGCTCGCCGCGTTTTCCGCCGGGTTGGGGGTGACTGCGGTTCTGCAAAGCAGTACCGCGACGGGCCTGATGTTGGCCGCATTCGCCTCCGGAGGCGCCGTCGCGCTGGTGCCAGGGTTGGCGGTGATGCTGGGGGCCAATGTCGGCACCACCCTGATCGTGCAGGTGCTTTCATTCAATGTGGCCGAAGTGGCACCGGCCCTCATTCTACTCGGCGTCATCCTGTTTCGTCGCGGGACCGCAGCGCGCACGCGCGACATTGGCCGAGTGGTAATCGGGCTTGGTCTAATGCTGATGGCGCTGCATCGCCTGATCGACGCCCTTGCGCCCTACGAGGACGTGCCGAACCTGCGCATGGTGCTGGGCGCCATCACCACCCAGCCCATGCTCGATGTGCTGTTGGCGACGGTGCTGACCTGGGCGGCGCATTCCTCGGTCGCGGTGGTTCTGCTGGTGATGTCGCTGGCGGCACAGGGAACGGTGCCGCCCGACGCTGCGTTCGCCTTGGTCCTCGGTGCGAACCTTGGCTCCGCTATCAACCCGGTTCTGGAAGGCGTTACGGGCGACGACCCTGTCGCGCGTCGTCTCACTGTCGGCAACCTGCTGACGCGGGTGGCGGGCTGCACTATCGCGCTGATGGCACTGAACCGACTCGGGTCGTGGATGGTGCAGATCGAAGGCGATCCGGCACGTGCGGTGGCGGATTTCCACACCGGGTTTAACCTGATCATCGCTCTCGTGTTCTTGCCAGCGCTGCAGCCCTATGCATGGCTGCTTCGCAAGCTCTTGCCCGCCCGGCTGGACGCGAAGGACCCGTCGCAGCCACGGTATCTGGACCAGTCGGCCCTGGAGTCACCGCCGATCGCTCTGGGCGCCGCGGCGCGCGAGGCACTGCGGATGGCCGATTCATTGGAAGCCATGTTGGCCCAGGCCGCCGAGGTGTTGGGCAGCACCGATCGGCGGCGGATTACCGAGGTCAAACGCCTAGACGATATACTGGACCGGCTCAATGCCGCGATCAAAGGCTACATCAGCGGATTGCATCCCGAGGAGTTGGCCGAGGCCGACTACAGGCGACTGGCACAGTTGGTGGCATTCACCACGAACCTTGAAGCGGCCGGCGACGTGATTGACCGCGACGTTATGGGGCACCTGGCGAGGCGACTGAAGCGAGGCGCGCCGCTGTCCGAAGCGGAACGGGCCGAGGCACGGCGGCTGCTTGAGCGGCTGAGCGCCACGGCACGCGCAGCCGCCGCGGTGTTCATGACCGAAGATGCACGCGCGGCGCGGCAACTCGCCGCTGAGAAGGAAGCATTTCGTGATCTGGAAGCCGCGGCGACACGGGCGCAGTTCGCGGCTCTGCGCGATGGAGGGCGGCGCTCCGGCCTGGATCTCGACCTGCTGCGCGAACTGAAGCGGGTGAATGGTCACCTGGTAGCTGCCGCCGCCTATCCGATACTCGAGGGTCAGGGCGAATTGCTCTCCAGCCGGCTGCGGTTGGATTCTTAGCACTCCCGTTCCATGTCTCTTACCGTGATAACATGGGTCAGTTTCAGTGCATGCTGCCGTTCGGCGGCGTGGTTTGAGAGGCACATCGTGGCTACTCAGCAACGCATACAAATCTTGTGGCAGCCTATCGAGAACAGACCTACATGTTGTCGTTGACGGCGAATCGGTAGGGACCGGACGCTCCACTTCGGACGCGAGGGGAGACAAAGACGTGCTCGACGCAGTGCAGATGCCAGGTCGCCACCAGGTCCATATCGACCGCTCGCGCGACGTATTGCTGACCGATTTCGGCCGCGCCACTCTGTCTGACCGCTATCTGATGCCGGGCGAGGAGTTCCAGGACCTGTTCGCCCGCGTGGCGTCGTATTACGGCGACGACGCCGCCCACGCCCAGCGGATCTACGACTACATGTCGAAGCTGTGGTTCATGCCCGCCACCCCGGTGCTGTCCAACGGCGGGACCCAGCGTGGTCTGCCGATCTCCTGCTTCCTGAACGAGGCGTCCGACAGCCTGGATGGCATTGTCGGGCTGTGGAACGAGAATGTCTGGCTGGCGTCGAAGGGCGGGGGCATCGGTTCCTACTGGGGCAACCTCCGCTCGATCGGCGAGAAGGTGGGCGCAGTCGGCAAGACCTCGGGCGTGATTCCGTTCATCCGGGTGATGGATTCGCTTACGCTGGCGATCAGCCAAGGCTCGCTTCGCCGCGGGTCGGCCGCCGTTTACCTGCCGGTCAGCCACCCGGAGATCGAGGAGTTCGTCGAGATCCGCCGCCCGACCGGCGGCGATCCGAACCGCAAGGCCTTGAACCTGCATCATGGTATCCTGGTCTCCGATGCGTTCATGCGCGCGGTGGAGGCGGATGAGCCATGGCCGCTGCTCTCGCCCCGCGATGAAACCGCGGTGCGGTCCATTTCGGCGCGGGCGCTGTGGATCCGCATCCTGACGGCGCGGATCGAGACCGGCGAGCCGTACCTTATCTTCTCCGATCACGTGAACCGTGCCCGGCCAGAGCACCACAAGCTGGCGGGCCTGGAGGTGAAGACCTCCAACCTCTGCTCCGAGATCACTCTCCCAACCGGGCGCGACCAGCACGGCCTGGAACGCACCGCGGTCTGCTGCCTGTCATCGCTGAACCTGGAGAACTGGTTCGAGTGGAAAGACCATCCAACGTTTATCGAGGACGTCATGCGCTTCCTCGACAACGTGCTGCAGGACTTCATCGACCGCGCGCCGCCGGGGATGGAAAAGGCCCGCTATTCGGCGATGCGCGAGCGGTCGGTGGGCCTGGGCGTGATGGGCTTCCATTCCTTTCTGCAGGCGCAGAACGTGCCTTGGGAGAGCGTCATCGCAAAGGTCTGGAACAAGCGGATGTTCAAGCATATCCGCGAGCAGGCGGACCTTGCCTCGCGGGTGCTGGCGGAAGAGCGCGGCCCGTGCCCGGATGCGGCGGAGTACGGCATCCTGGAGCGGTTCTCGCACAAGCTGTCGATTGCGCCGACCGCATCTATTTCTATTATTGCGGGCAATTCGTCGCCTGGCATCGAGCCGATCGCGGCGAACGTGTTCCTGCAGAAGACGCTGTCCGGCAGTTTTACCGTACGCAACCGGCACCTGCAGATGCTGCTGGCGGCGAAGGCGCAGGATACGGACGAGGTGTGGTCGTCGATCACGCTGCGGGCGGGAAGCGTGCAACATCTCGACTTCCTGAGCGAGCAGGAGAAGGCGGTGTTCAAGACCGCGTTTGAACTGGACCAGCGCTGGATCGTCGAGCACGCCGCTGATCGCGCGGCGTTCGTTTGCCAGAGCCAGTCGGTGAACTTGTTCTTGGCGGCCAATGTGCACAAGCGCGACCTGCACCAGATCCATCTGATGGCCTGGAAGCGCGGGGTGAAGTCGCTGTACTATTGCCGCAGCCTGTCGATCCAGCGGGCCGATGCCGTCAGCGAGGCGGCGGTGCGTCCGGAGGAGTTTTCCGCCGCGGCCACCCAGGCAGTGCCGGCGAATGATGCGCAGGTGCAATTGCCGCTGGTGGCGGCTGCCGCGAATTACGAGGAGTGCCTGGCTTGTCAGTAGGTGCGCAGGGCGTGTAGTAACCTGGCAGCATAGCGGTCAGCCTACCGCCGTGCGCTGATCCAGGCCTGCTGAGCGCGTACCCAAAATCCTTTCTGACCGTCATGACATTCATATCGTACGCGCAGAATTTTGAAGACGTGATGCTGCGGCGTGCGCTCAAGCACGTAGAGAACGGATTCTATATCGATGTCGGGGCAGGGCATCCGGACGACTACTCCGTCACCCGGGCGTTTTATGATCGGGGTTGGCGCGGGATCAACATTGAGCCGACGAATCGAATTGACAGACTGGCCGGAGCTCGGCCACGGGATCTCAATATCCAAGCCGCTGTTGGACACGTACCGGACAAGCTGACGCTGTTCGTTGTTGAAGACAACAAGGACATTTCCACACTCGATCCGGCAATAGCACAAGGCCATCGTACCGCTGGGTGGAAGATCACCGAATCAACGGTTCCGGTTGTCACCTTAGCAGACATTTGTCGCGAACATGTTCGATCCGAGATAAGTTTTCTGAAGATTGATGTGGAAGGTGCAGAGCGCGAGGTTCTTTTCGGCGCGGACTTTGGGCAGTTTCGCCCATGGATCGTGGTGATCGAGGCGACAGCACCCAACAGCCAAGTCCCCACCCACGCTGACTGGGAAGAGCTGCTAACGAATGCCGATTATCGGTTCGCCTGGTTCGACGGGCTAAATCGCTTTTATATCGGCAACGAACGTTGGGAGCACCTATCTTCCGCCTTCACTGCGCCCCCAAATGTGTTTGATGACTTCATTCGTGCTACGGATACGGAGCATCTCAACAAAATCGTTGGTGCGGAGGCGAGAGCGGCAGGGGCAGAGACACGCCTAGCTCAGGCCAATGCGCGTGCAAGCGAAGCAGACAGGCTTGCAACTCAAGCAGAGACGCGAGCGGTTCAGGCGGAGGCATTCACGCAGGCCGCTGAGGCGCGCGCGACCGAAGCCGAAGCGCGGGCGCAATCTTCCAAAGTTCAAGCATTGGAAGCGGTAAACCGTGCCGCTCGAACCGAAGAGTTGATGGCCCAAGCCGAGGCACGCGCCGTAGCCGCCGAGACGCGGGCCCTGGCGGCCGAGACGCATGCCCGGGCGGCCGAGGCGCATGCCGCAAGATCGGACGCAAGTCTGAGCGAGATGGCTGCGCGGCATAACGAGGCACTCTGCGAAATTGCCGCACTGCGTACCAGCACCTCGTGGCGGCTCAGTGCGCCGCTTCGGATGGTACGTTGGTTTATGAGCGCACATTTTGGCGCCGCTCTCATGGAAGCCGGAATTTCCCAAGATCGAGTAGAGCGCCTGAAGACTTTGACCGCCAGTGTGGTCCGGCGAACCTCCCGATTGAGTCCGGTAACGCTTCCAGGTCAACTCCGACGTCGTTCAGTCGGTCGCGACGAGATCCCGTACGTTCCGCAACTCACTGCTCCCACGGGCACACGCTTTCAGCCGAGCTCCGCAATCAGCAGCACTGTCACTTACTCTCGCAAAGTCCACCAATTTCACGCCGGCTCTTGGCCGGGCGATGCAGTCACCAATTCGATGCTTCTCATACAGCGCTTACTCCGCGGACTCGGTTACACGAGCGACATCTTCGTCGAACATCGTCATCCGGAGTTCGTCGACCGTTTTTTGCAAATCGATGATCTGCCGCATCACGGAGATTACATATTAATCGTCCATCACTCGATGGGATATGATGCCTGCGAGCGGATCACTTCGCTTCCAGCACGCAAGATCCTACTGTATCACAATATTACGCCTCCAGAGTTTCTCAACGACTTTCCTGAGTACATCCCTTATGCGGAGCTTGGCCGCCGCCAGCTATCAGTGCTGCGACCCTACATGGCTGCCGCCCTCGCCGACAGCGAATTCAACGCGCTGGAACTTCGGAAGCACGGTTATGACTTGCCAGTCGCCTGTCAGTTTCTGTTAGATGTAGACCGCCTAATTGCGAACGCATCAAAACCCTTATTACATTCGGAACAACACCTCTTCACGGTCCTGTTTGTCGGCCGTGTGGTGGCGTCAAAGGGACAGGCGGATCTGATCGATGCCTTTGCCGAATTCCGACGCCAGTGGTCCGCTCCATGCCGCCTCGTGCTGATTGGGCGCATGGCTTCGCCTGATGCGGCATACCCTCGCGAAATTCGCCGCCGAATATGCCAACACAACTTGCAGGATGCAGTATTTCTAACTGGCCCGATTTCGGATGCTGAACTGTGGGAACGGTACAAAGCTGCTGACCTGTACGTGTCACTCAGCCTGCACGAGGGGTTTGGGGTTCCGCTGGTAGAGGCGATGGCACACGGGATACCTGTGCTGGCTTGGCCAGCAGGAGCGATCCCTTACACGCTTGATGGCTGCGGTGAACTGCTGCCTGACCGCTCCCCACCGGTTGTTGCAGCCGCCATGTTGCGCATCGCCAGAGACCCTGGTCTGCACGAACGCATTGTTGTTCGACAGCGAGAGGCACTTGGCCGGTTCCGGCTAGATCGTCAGCTACCCCGTCTGACTTCAGGCCCTGGTAAAGGCGGGCGCAGCAGCACCCTCCGATCCGGAGGAACGGCAAGCGTTCGCAGCGAACTTGCGCTTCACGATCACCGGACATGCCACCGGAACGTACAGCCTTGCCGCAATCAATCGCTGCCTCGGCCTGTCGCTGGAGGCGCAATACCCCGGGGCAGTGAAATTCGTGCCTTGGGAAAACGGCCCGGTCGCCGACCCATCTTCCGTATCGACCTGCTCGATTACGCCCATGGCGAAGCTTATCACCAGGGTCGAACACGTGACAGGGCCCGAAGTCGTTATAAGCCACCACTATCCCGTATACGTTCCCCAAGTTCGAGGTGATCTATGTGTGGCGATGGTCTTCTGGGAGGAGTCACTCATTCCACTCGATACCATCCGCCTGTTGAACAGCAACTTCGATGCAGTGTTCGCACCTTCCTCAACAGTAGCGAGTGCGCTGATCAATTCGGGACTTGCGATACCAGTCCGCATCGTCGGTGTGGCCCCTGACCTCACGATGTTTCGCCGAGCCAGAGCGGAGCGGCGATCATGCCATTTAGGAGCACGGCGCCCATTTACATTCCTACATGTCTCGTCGTGTTTCGCGCGCAAGGGAGTTGACGTGCTCCTGGCGGCCTATGCAAAAGCGTTCCGCAAAGAAGACCCGGTGCGACTTGTGATCAAAGGCTTTCCCAATCCCCACAACGACGTACCTGAGCAGATCGAGCAGCTTCAGCAGCACCATCCGCAGCTAGCCCAGATTAGCCTGATCAACAATGACCTCAATGACGAGGGAATGTTTGAGCTTTATCGAGATGCAGACGCGGTCGTTCTGCCCACCCGCGGGGAAGGCTTTAACTTGCCAGCCGCTGAAGCCATGGCGGCCGGGATTCCATTGATCGTGACGAACTATGGCGGGCACCTCGACTTCTGCACCGCGGAGGAAGCACGACTCATCAATTTTCACTTCGCAGGCTCACGAAGTCATCTGGCGAGTGGGGACTCTGTATGGGCAGAGCCAGACCTGGATGATCTTGCCTCGGCTATGTGTTCACTGTTTGAAGACATCGTGGGCGGCCCAGCAGAAGCTACTGCGCGAGCCTCACGCGCATACGACGTTATCGCAGAAAGACTAGATCCTCAGGCATGGGCCGGGCGTATCGCGGACGCGGCCATGGAATTAATCACTGCTGACCACGCAAGAAAGTTCAGACTGGCCTGGGTGTCCACCTGGGCGGTCCAGTGCGGAATTGCAGAGTATTCACGGTGCCTGCTCGAAGGACTGATCGCCCGACCGGAATCAGTTGGTCAATCGACAGTCGTATTGTGTGAGGATCGCACATCCGCGTCCACACGAGCTGATGGTATTCGCGTTTGCCCCTCGTGGCATCTCGGTGAGGCAGCGAGTGTGACGCGGTTGGCGCGTGCCATATCGGCAGAAGACCCAGATGTCGTGCTCATCCAGCACCACCGGGGAATACTTCCGTGGGACGGCCTGATCCAGCTTCTCGCTGATCGTCGTGTCAGTCACCGCATCACCGTCGTAACGCTGCACGCAGCGCAGCATTTGCTTGAACTCGGGGCAAGCGATCGCGAGGCCGTGCTTGCGGCTCTGGCCCGCGTCACACGCGTGCTAGTGCATCGAGCGGCCGATCTGAATTCCCTAAAGGAGCTGGGTCTTACACGCAACGCAGCGCTTTTCCCTCAGGGCGCGCCGCAACTCGCCAACACGCCGATAATCAGGAAGTTGAGCGAGCAAGCCACTCCTGTCATTGGCTGCTTCGGGTTCTTCCTGCCAGGAAAGGGAATTCCTCGGCTCATTGAGGCGGTTGCAAAACTGCGCAGCAAGTGGCCACAACTCCGACTTCGCCTCGTCAACGCCGAATACCCGGTCCCGGTGTCGGCCAGCGAAATTGCGCGTTGCCGGGCGCTCGCTGATTTTGCCGGTGTAAGTCGCCTGATTGAATGGCAAACAGAATTCCTTCCAATTGACGAATGCCTCCGCCTTTTATCGGGGTGCGATCTGCTGGTGCTTCCGTACGATCCCACCGAAAAGTCAAGCAGCGCGGCACTCCGAACCGCTCTTGCCAGCGGCGTTCCGACAGCGGTCACCCCCATCGCAATTTTTGAAGAGGCAAACGATGCAGTGTACCGATTTCCCGGATCGGAGGTAGAGGCTGTTGCCGCTGGTATCGACCTACTGCTTCGCAACTCGAAGGCACGAAGGTCACTTCAATGTTCGGCATCGGCGTGGTTAGCGGAACGTGATTGGGCCAATCTTTCGGAGCGCATTCTTGGAATGCTCAGGGGCCTGTGCGTCACCGGGCGAATTCAGAGGTAATACTTCCCCACGACCCTGCGCGCCGAAGCAGTCCTCTCAATCAATGCCTGGCCCCGCACGCCTTCGGCCGAGCTTCTCGATCAGTCTTATCATAGCGGAGGACCTTTGAGACGAAGCTCCTAATTCCCGACCGCCCACAAGCCGTGCGACAAAGCTATGTTGGCGGGAAACTCGCTCGATAATTAGCAGGAACGATGTGCAGACATGTCCTAACATCTCGAGCTTGAGGTGCGGCTTGCCAAATTCCATGTAAGGTGGACTATCGAAGTCCACATCAAAACAATGGCTTCCCACATCGAAGCAGGGTGTCGCGAGGCTAAATCCTCGCTGTCTCAAGCTCTCGGATAGCTCCAGGATATCCCGTTGCCGATAAATAACGCTATCGCCCTCTTCAATGGTGTTGTCATTGGACCGGACGTTGAATTCCGTTGTGTGAACCGCAATCCCACGCGGCTCGAGCAAGCGAGAGGATGCCAAAACAAACTCTGATCCAGCCTGCAAGCTACCAAGATGCTCGAGAGCACATGAGCTCCAAACGAAATCATATCTGCCGGAAATGCGCTCGAGATTCCGCATATCGACGAACTGGAAGTTCGTCCGCTTCAGATATTTCGCCCGATCGATGAGCTGTGGATGATAGGTGGCATTCAAAAACTCAGCATGTTGGTTCGAGCTAACCCAACCTGGGCTGGCCGTAGCCGTATCAAGATCCGTAGCCAGGACGTTGCATCCCTTTGCCGCAAAGTAGGATGGTAGCGGCTCGGTACCGACTGCAAATCCGAGCCCGCGCCTGCCCGGCCGCAGCATTGACCTTTCCTCCAAAGCCTGTGCGATAACGCACCATTCCCAGAATTTCCGGTTAACAAAATCTAGCCGAGCGGCCGAGTGATCGCTGTAGATTTCCCGAATCTTCAGCTCCGCTTCCTTTGATCTGTACCAGGGTTCGGAAAAATCCGAATAGCGGCAAACCATAGAGCCTAACATCATCAATTTCCCTGTCAGCGCATCGGCGGCCGGAGAAACCAGTCCAGCACAGGCGATAGCGCCAATCGGGGCAACAGGCAACAGAACGGCCTGTGCTCCGGCACAGGCCGTTGTAAGACAGTTCTGCCTGGGATTACCTGGCCGCCCTGGCTCGCTTCGTCGAGCTCAGCGCACTTAAACTATCCCAATATGGCCTTTCAGGGCGGCAGGATCTGTTACTCCGGTGAACGTGATCTTTGTATTGTCTGAAAGTGTGATTGTCGTGGAACCGCCTGAAGTTGTGGTTCCAGCAATGGCATTCGATCCATATCCGTTCAGCATCACGTTATCGATCGAACTGAAGTCGGCAACAACCTCATTCTGCCCGGGTCCAATTGCCGCCTTGACGAAGAAGAACCAGTTCGCTCCGCCGCCACCGACCAGTGTGTCGGAACCCGATCCCGCCGAGAGAAAGTCTTGTCCTGCACCCCCGATGAGTTGATCCTGTCCTCCTGCTCCACCCCACATGGTGGCGCTGCCTTTCGACAAACTTGCATCGACCGTCTCGGCGCCACCCCCTGCAGCGAAAGACAGGCCACCTCCCATTGTATTGACATATGTGGTGGCACCGCCGGAAGCACCAACGATCGAGGTAAGACCCGTACCTCCGAAAACGCTCGATCCACTCGATGCACCAACGATAGTCGAAGGGCCAGCGCCCCCCACAAAGTTCAGCGGCCCCGATCCACCCCGCACGAACGAACCGCCAGGCGTGGTCACCGAGGTCAAGCTCTGCCCCGCATCGATCGTATCGCCCGTGCCGTTGTCCAGCACGGATAGCCCGGCCACACTGCCGACGACTACCCCCTTCGAACCGGTCAGGGTCACAGAAGCCGCGCCGCTGCCGCCGAGAATCGTATCGCTGGCACCCGACGCGCTCGCGGTAAGCGCTCCCGCGGCACCCACCACTTGGTCGCCCGACCCGGTAAGGTTGGCGAATAGCGCACCGCCACCGCCAAGAATCACCTCATTGGCGGCAGTCGCATTGACCGTGGCTGCACCATTGCCTGCCGCAACACTGTCGCCTACGCCGGTGACCATGACATTGCCGATCGCGTTATCACTCAGCGTGATCACCGAGGGATCGACAATTGTATGGGCGCCGGCGCCGCCCATGATGGACAGACCCGCACTGCCGAAGATGGTATCCGGCCCGAGGCTATTATCGATAACAAATGAATATTGGGGCGATCCCGGGACCGTGATGCTGCCGGTGGAGCCTGGCTCAATAACGAGCTCGCCGGTCTTACCGGACGTGTTCGGTGGCGCATTCCCCGACCCGGTGACCGTCGCGATGAACAGATTGTTCGCGCTGTTCGCGGCCGCCAGTGCGTCCGCTATACTCTTGGCCAACGCACTGTTAAAGGTATTACTGAACGGCTGGCTAATGGTTGTATTGTTGGGACCAGGAACAGTTACCGAACCCGACATTTTGTTCTCCTTTTCGGCAGACCGGACACAGTCTAACGATGTCGCCAGCCGAGCCGCGGCGTCATGGACACTCAACAATTTCCGGCAACAACCTCGGTCCCGTGGACGGGTCTTGAATTGCATCCCCCGCGACTTGGCTCTCCCGAAAACTCTTTAGCCGCAGCAGGGCCCTGCCTGCCAAACTTTCGTGGGCATCAACTGCGGTGGGAACCTGCCAACCGATTACTACCAAACGCGTTAATATTCTGGTTACCGGCCTGATTTTCAAATCCAACGCGGCAGCTACAAATCTGATGTCGCACGATCAGGTCGATGATCCATTGCATCGGCAGCGATCATCCGACACCGCGGCAAATGCGGCCTAGCGATGCGATACACGCCGCCGTATCGATGATCGGCAGCGAACGGTTGCGCAGTACGCGGCTTAGCTGCAGACGGCAGACCGCCGAGCCGATTGATCCGCAAAAGTAACGTGCAATGCCTTGGCTACCGGAACTTGAAGTCGGGCAGGCGCCGCTCCGCCATCGCCTTGACGCCCTCGCGAAAATCTTCGGTGTTGCGCAGCCAATCCTGTTCTTCGTATTCGCGCTCGGTCGCCGCGGCCACGGATCTCGGCCAACCCGCGTCGCAGCGTCTCCCGAGTCGATACGATCGCCAGAGGCGCGGATTGCGCGATCTCGGTTGCCAGTTCGGTGGCTCGCTGACGGACCTCGGCCAGCGGCACGCAGTAATCCGCCAGCCCGATCGCCAATGCCTGCTCACCCGTGATGCGCCGCCCGGTATACATCAGTAGAGACGCTTGCTGCATCCCGATCAGTCGCGGCAACGACGCGGTCAGCCCAAACCCCGGATGGAACCCCAGCCGGGTGAAGTTCACCGAGAATCGCGCCTCCGGGCAGGTGACGCGAAAGTCCGCCATCACCGCCAGGCCAACGCCGGCGCCTACCGCTGCGCCATGCACGGCGGCAACGATCGGTTTGCCGGTGCGCCACAGCCGTTGCGCCTCCTTGTATAGGTGCCGTCCGCGCCGCGTCCCGCGCGCCACGCCGTCCGGACCGCGACTGCCGAAATCCGCGCCGGCGCAGAAATGCTTGCCCTCGGCGCATAGCACGATGGCGCGCACCTCCGCCGTGCGATCCCACGCCTCCAGCACGTCGGCGATCTCCGCCACCATGTCGGTGTCAACGAAGTTATTCGGGCCGCGCCGGATCTCGATCGTGCCGATCATGCCCGACTGCGTGACGCCGATATGCTCGTAGCTCGCCATGGTTCCCTGCCCTGCTCTTCCGCTGGATTGCGCTCGTGCGACCTTACCCGCCAGTAAGCGCGGAGGAAACTTCCATGGCCAGGCTCGACCGCGATGGCGTGGCAATCCATTACGAGGTGCACGGCGATGGGCCCGCGGTCCTGCTGTCGCACGGCTACAGCGCGACCTGCCGCATGTGGGACGGCCAGATCGCCGCGCTGCGGGACCGCTACCAGCTAATAGTGTGGGATATGCGCGGCCATGGCCAGAGCAGATTACCCGGAAGATCCCGCCGCCTATTCCGAGGCCGCCACAGTCGAGGACATGGCCGCCATCCTGCGCGCCTGTGGGCACCAGCGCGCAGTGATCGGTGGACTGTCACTCGGCGGCTACATGTCGCTTGCGTTCCATCGACTGCATCCCGCGATGACGCGTGCGCTGATGATCTTCGACACCGGCCCCGGCTTTCGCAACGCCGATTCGCGCGAAGCCTGGAACCAGCGGGCGCGACAGCGCGCCGACGATCTGGATGCGCGGGGCCTGGCCGCACTCGGCAGCAGCGATGAGGTGCGCATGAGCCAGCACCGCGACGCATCCGGCCTCGCCGGTGCGGCCCGCGGCATGCTGACCCAGCGCGATGATTTGGTGATCGCATCGCTGGAGACGATCGCAGTGCCTAGCGCTCGTGCTGGTCGGCAGCAACGACACGCATCTTCCTGGCAGCGACCGACTACATGGCACGCAAGATACCTGGCGCGCAGCAAAGTGGTGATCGAGGATGCGGGACACGCTGCCAACCTGCACCAACCGGCGGCTTTCAACCGTGCAATGGAAGCCTTCCTTGCCGGACTGCAGGCATGAACTCTCCTGTTCCGCGACACCCGTCAGCCGCACATGACACAGCACAAGCTGCAATCGTTCTTCTGGCCGCAATCGATCGCGGTGCTCGGCGCGTCAC
The DNA here is from genome assembly GCA_963758595.1 of uncultured Alphaproteobacteria bacterium. GTDB lineage: Bacteria > Pseudomonadota > Alphaproteobacteria > Acetobacterales > Acetobacteraceae > JAMXLO01. Next base: position 583,647 of record CAVWWB010000006.1, on the reverse strand, counting down.
CTGACCTGCATCGCATCCGCGGACGATTGCTGCACCAGTTGCGCGAGAACGGCTATCCGGGACGCATTCTGCCGATCAATCCGAGCTATCAGGAGATCACCGGCCTGCGCTGCTACGCCTCCATCGGCGCCGTCGGACGAGCCGGTGGATCTCGCACTGGTGGCAATCCCCGCTGCCGGCGTTGCCGCGGCGTTGGAGGAATGCGCGCGCGCCGGAGTAAAGAACACGCTGATCATCAGTTCCGGGTTCGCGGAAGAGGGTGGGGCGGCCGGAGATATGCAGGCGGCACTGGTCGAGGTGACGCAGCGCACCGGCATTCGCGCCTGTGGCCCAAACTGCGAGGGCTATTTCAATGCACTCGGCAAAATCGCCACCACCTTCAGTCCCACTGTCGAGGTGAAGGAGGACGCCGACCAGATTCTGGTATCGCAGCGCCGTGTTGGCGTTATAGCGCAGTCAGGCGGCATCGGCTTCGCGCTGTTCAATCGCGGCAAGGCGGCGGGGATCGGCTTCTCCTATGTGATTTCCACGGGCAATGAAGCTGACCTGAACATGGCCGACTTCCTTGACTACATGGTCGAGGACGCCAACACGCATGCCGTCATGCTATTCTGCGAGGCGGTGCGCGACGGTCCCGCGCTTCGTCGCGGCACTGGCGAGCGCACGAGAACTGCGCAAGCCGATCATCGCCATCAAGATCGGCCGCTCCGATGCCGGTTCGCGCGCATCGGCGTCGCACACCGCCTCGCTTTCCGGCTCGTACACCGCGTATCGTGCGGTCTTCGAGCGCTACGGCGTCATCGAGGCGGAGGATCCGGACGAGGCGGTGGCAATCGCCGGCGTGCTGCTGACCTGCCCGCTGCCCAAAGGCCGGCGCGCCGGCATCATCACGCCATCGGGCGGCGGGGGCGCATGGATGGCGGATACGCTGTCGCTGCATGGGCTCATTGTGCCGCCGCTGTCGGCGAAGACGCAGCAGGCATTGCGCGCAGTGATGCCGTCCTACGGCGCACCTGGCAATCCGGTCGATGTGACCGCACAGGGATCCAATACCGGACCAGCATTGATGACGGCAATGGAAACACTGGCTCAGTCGGACGAAATCGACATGCTGGTGCTGATCGCGTCACTGACCAGCGAAACGCGCGTGTCGCTCGACGCCGACCGGGTGCGCGCCACCGCAGAGCAATGCGGCAAGCCGATGACGGTGTGGACCTACACACTTCCATCGCAGTTTGGCCGACGCAGCGCTGCCGGCTGCGGCTTGTTCGTGCACAGCGACCTGCGCAATGTTGGTGTATCGATGAGTCGCCTGGCGGGCTATGCCGAAGCCGCTGGCGCGTCCGCTGCCATCGCTCCGCAACACGTCTGCTGCACCCTTGCCGGACGGCCTGCCTTCCGTCCTGACCGAACATCGCGCCAAGGCCCTGCTCGCACCATTCGGCCTGCCACAATCGCCGGAGCGTTTGGCGACGTCGCCGGCCGAAGCAGCCGATGCGGCAAATGCTCTTGGCTATCCTGTGGCGTTGAAAATCGTCTCGCCCGATATCGTGCATAAGACCGAAGCCGGCGGCGTGATACTCGGCTTGAGCGATCAGCACTCGGTCACCGCAGCCTATGATCGCGTTGTCGCATCGGCCAAGCGTTACCGACCCGACGCAAGGATTGAGGGCGTGCTGGTGCAGAAGATGGCTCCGCGCGGTCGTGAACTGGTCATCGGCATGGTGAACGACCAAACGTTCGGGCCGATCATGATGGTCGGCATCGGCGGCACCATGGTGGAGTTGATGGGCGACGTTGTGCACCGGCCGGCGCCGATCGATGTCGCGGAGGCAAGCGATATGCTGCGCAGCCTCAAATCCGCGCCGATGCTGACCGGCTTTCGCGGTTCTGCTCCGATCGATCTGGCGGCTGCGTGCGCGCTGATCGCCAGCCTGTCGCAGGCGGCGCTCGCCTATCGCGATCGCGTGGCCGAGATGGAACTCAATCCGGTCATCCTGCACGAGGATGGCTCCGGGCTGACAATCGCCGATGCGCTTATCACGCTGAAGGATTGACCACGGCATGTTCGAGTTGCCTGAAGAACACCGCATGTTGCAGGACCTGGTCGCCAAGTTCATCGACCGGGATGTCATGCCGTTGGAGAAAGCCGTGCTCGCGCGCGAAGCTTCCGGTCAGAAATCCGCGCTGACGCACGACGAAGAAGAGATACTGCTTGGGAAGTGCCGCGAGTTGGGCCTGTGGGGTCTCGACGTGCCCGAGGAGTTCGGTGGCGCCAATCTGCCAACTGTGGCGCTTATCGGGGTTTACGAGGAACAGGGCCGCACCTGCGTACCGTTCACCTTCCCGCCCGATAGCCCGAACATGCACATGCTAATGGCGGTGTGCAGTCCGGAGCAGCGCACGAAATATCTGGAACCTTACGCGCGCGGGGAAGCGCAGTCCGCCATCGCGATCTCCGAACCCGGGGCCGGGGGTGATCCCGCCGGTATGATCACGCGTGCGGTGAAAGACGGTGCCGACTGGGTCATCAACGGGCGCAAGATCTGGGTCAGTCGCGTGCCTCAGGCTGATTTTGTCATCGTCATGGCGCGCACCGGGGAGGGTAAACGCCATGAAGGCGTCACCGCCTTTATCGTCGAGCGGGGCACCAAGGGCTTCAACATCGAACGTGAAATCCCGATGGTCGGCGGCCAGCGGACCTACGAGCTGACGTTCGATGACTGTCGCATTCCCGGAGGCCAGCTACTCGGCCAGGAGGGTAAAGGCTTCGCACCGATGCAGCTCCGCCTGACTGTACGGCGGCTGCAGATCGGCGCCTGGTGTGTCGGTATGACACGTCGCGCGCTCGACATGATGATCGAGCACGCCAAGCAGCGCGTCACCTTCGGCCAGCGCCTCGCTGATCGTCAGGCGATCCAGTGGTGGATCGCCGAAGCCGCGATGAAGATCCATGCCTGCCGCCTGATGGTGTACGATGCCGCGGCGAAGTCGGATGCGGGCACCGATGTGCGCACCGAGGCCTCGATGGTGAAACTGTACGGCACCGAGATGGCCACCGAAACGATCGACCATGCCATGCAGACCTTCGGCGCGATGGGCGTGGCGAAGGAGCTGCCATTGCAGCTTTTGGCGCAAAGGGTGCGGACCATGCGCGTCTATGAAGGCCCGTCAGAGGTGCATCGCATGGTGATCGCCCGCCGGCTTTTGAGGGATCGGAGATAGCAATATGGGCAAGCTCGAAGGCAAGGTCGCCATCGTCACCGGAGCGAGTCGCGGCATTGGCCAGGCCACGGCGGAGCTTTTCGCCAAGGAAGGCGCCAAGGTTGTCTGCGCCGCGCGCACTTTGAGCGAGGGTGATCATCCGTTCCTGGAAGGAACTCTGCAGCGGACGGTGGAGCTGATTCGCGCCGGGGGAGGCGAGGCAAAGGCGGTCGCCTGCGATGTCTCCCACGAGGAGGAGTGCGTCCGACTGGTACAGTCGGCGCGCGAATACGGGCCGGTTGACATCCTGGTCAACAACGCGGCGCTCAGCTACTTCCAGCCGATCGCTGAACTCGCCACCAACCGCTGGACGCGCGCCTTTGCGGTTGATGTGCATGGGCCTTTCATGCTGGCGAAGGAAGTCCTGAAGGACATGATCCCGCGCCGCAGCGGGGCAATCGTCAACATCAGCTCGGGCGCGGCGATCGGTCCTGGGCGTGGTCCCTACACCGATAAATCCGTGCGCGGCGGTACGATGTATGGCGCCGTCAAGGCGGCGCTGGAGCGCTTCACGCAGGGACTGGCGCAGGAGGTGGCACAATACGACGGCATCACCGTGGCCGCCGTCTCGCCGTCCCGCGTCGTGCCAACCCCGGGCACGGTGTACCACAAGCTGGTCTCCGGCATGGACGATCCGAAGGGTGAGCCGCCGACCATGATGGCGCGGGCCGCATTGCTGCTGGCGAGCGAGCCGGCGGCAAAGGTCAACGGCCGGGTGACGTACAGTCAGCAGATCCTTAAGGAGTTCGGCTGGATCGACAAGGCCGTGGGGCGTGGTGTCGACAGCCCCGGGTCGGGGTATTCGCAAATCTAGCAGTGGGATGCTTGGGGTGGGCCTGTGGCCGCCGCTGCGATGGTTGCTGACGTCGGGGACGGGAGCACCGGCTGCTCGCCGATGAAGAACCCCAGCACCTGACCGGGCATGTTCCGCCGCCGATCCGAAAAGTCCCAGTTTCGGTTCGGGCTTTTGTCCTGCTGTCGATGGAACGCCTGCTCGCGATGATAACGGTAACGTAACATATTGCCTGGGCTGCCACCGTGGCAGCGCATGGCATCGAACAATTGATTCCAGAAGGTGCCAGTGCAGAGGCCGGGCACGACGGCCAGGTCGAGGCAGATATCGGCGATGGTGCGGCCTATCGGACGGCGACGCACCTGGCACTCCAGTTCCTTCAGTGTGGCGGTTTGGAAGTCAAACGCCCTGCGTGCGGGCTTGCGGGCGACGGGCTGTCGGTTCGCGGGTGCGCCGGCTGGTGCGGGCTGTTCGTTATGCGTACGAACGCGCGAGCGGGCGAATGGTATATCGCGGCCACGAGCGGCGCGGGCGAGCAGCACACGTTCCAGCGCGGCGGCACGCAACATGCCACGACGCAGGCGGGCGAAAATTACCGAGAGATCGAGCGTGCCGAAACACGCCGCGATGGCGGGGAACCCTGGCGCGGCGGCACGGTCCCGGACGGTGTCGGCGAGGTGGCGGCCGTAGCCCAACAGAATGCGAACGACGTGGAGGAGTGCCGCGATGCGCTCGGGGATGGAAGCAGGATCAGGGGTATGAGGGCGCTCACGATTCACGGCAGATATTCTAACATACCGGACAAGCGGGAGCAATGGATGTTTACATCAGTTGTCGGATTTCTTGGCGCACTCGATGCGTGCTTCCCGTCGTGGCCGGACTGCTTGGCTGGCCGTTCTGCTGCCGTGATGCCGTGCATAGACCTTGGTGAATTCTGCGCCAAGCAGGAATGTCTGGGCAGAGTAATAGATCCACAGCAGTGCGACGATCAGCCCTGCCGCCGCGCCATAGCTTGACGCTATCGTGCTGCTGCCGAGGTATAGGCCGATCAGGAATTTGCCGATCGTGAACAGCACGGAGGTGACGATGGCGCCGATGAGCACGTCGCGCCACTCGATGCGCCGGTCAGGCAAAATCTTGTAGATGCCGGCAAACAGCAGGGTGATCAGGGCGAAGGAAGCGACGATGTTCAACGCACGCAATATCAGATAGCCCGACGGCAGGAACGCGTCGACATACCCGCCGAGGGCGGTCAAAATCGTGCTGATCACCAAGGAGACGAGTAACAGGAACCCCAATGCGGCGACCATACCCAGACTGAGTGCGCGGGCACGCAGCAGACCGGTCAGTGTGGTGTTCGGTGGCACCGCTCGCCAGATGACGTTCAACGTCTGCTGCATTTCGGTGAATACGCCGGAAGCGGTGATGATCAAGGTGACGATCCCGACCAAAGTCGCCAGCATGCCGGTCGATTGCCCCGCCGCATTCCGGATCACGGTCTGCAGCATGTCGGCGCTTTGCTGGCCCAGCAGATCTCCCAATTGCGCTGCCAGTGCCCCCTGGGCTGCCTGCTCGCCGAAGAAGAGACCAGCGATCGCCACCACGATGAAGAGCACAGGGCCGATCGACGTTACGCTGTAAAACGCAATTGCCGCACCCCGCGTCAGCGCCTCATCTTCCATGAAGCCGTAGACGGTCTCCTTCAACAGCTCCCAGGCGTGCCGCAATATCCTGGCGGCCCTAAATCTCATCACGCCATCGTTATGGCGATCACCATGACGTGCGTCCTGCAATCCCGCGCGCGAATTATCCGTTTCCTGACTAGAGACTTTGGGGGAACTGCGCATGCGGTCCATGTTCCTGCTGCTGCTCCTTCTTTTGGGATTGGGTGGCTGTATTCACGAGGAAACCACGGCGCCTCCCCCGCATGCGAGCACCACGGTCGTTACTCCTCAACCGGGGTCCACCAATTCGACCACTGTCGTTCATACGCCGTAAGACATGGCCTGGTTGCGCCAATTTGGATTCGATTGCCTCGCCGGCCGAGCCGGTCTGGAGGCTCGCACCATGCCTGGCTTGCAGGAACCCAGCAGTGAGTTCTGTTACCCGGAACCTGACCTCTTGCCTGGCCCGCTGTTGCAGCCTTCAGCAACCGTGGTGGCATCTACCCGCGCATGGTTTTCGAGGTGGCTCCGAATAAGTTCTTGCCCATAGCCGCGGCCCTCGACCGGCCGCGCGTTTCGCAAGGCGCCGAGGGGTGACGGCACCCCGGCTTCGCTGTAGCCTTTCCGAGACGCAGCGGACCGGAGGGAACGAGCATGTCGGACGGACAGACCTGCCTTAAGGGAGTGAAGATCCTCGATCTCACTCAGTTCGAAGCAGGCCCGTCTTGCACCGAGGCGCTCGCCTGGCTCGGCGCCGACGTTGTCAAGTTGGAAAATCCCGGTGGAGGTGATCCCGGGCGCGCCCTGGGCGGCAAGGCGGCCAAAGACGATCCGTATTTTCTGCTGTTCAATGCCAACAAGAAGTCCATCACCGTCAACTTGAAAGATCCCAAGGGCCTCGTGCTGGTGAAGGACCTTGCGGCCAAGGCCGACGTGATGGTGGAGAACTTCGCGCCGGGTGCCATTGAACGGTTGGGTCTCGGCGCCGATGTGGTCCGTAAGATCAATCCCTCCATCATCTACTGCCAGGTGAAGGGCTTCGGCGAAGGCAGCCCGTACCGAGAAGAACCTGGCCTTCGACATGATCGCCCAGGCCTGCGGCGGCACCATGAGCATTACCGGCGAGCGTGATGGCCAGCCGCTGAAGCCGGGGCCGTCACTCGGCGACACCGGCACCGGCATGTTGCTGGCGGTCTCCATCCTGGGCGCACTGTACCGGCGCAAGGAGACCGGCAAGGGCGATCACCTGCAGGTCGCGATGCAGGACGCGATGCTGCATTATATCCGCATCGCCTTCGCAGCGCAGCATCGTAACGGCGACAAGCAGGCGGCGGGACGCGCCGGCAACAGCAGCGTGTCAGGCGCCACTCCGCCGATGGGCACCTTCCCCTCCAAAGGTGGAGGGCTCAACGATTACGTTTATGTCTTCACCAGCCGCGCGAATCCCGACCACTGGCGCCGCCTGCTCAAGGTAATTGGGCGCGAGGACCTGATCGGCGATGCGCGGTTCGAAACGCCGGCCGCTCGAGCCGAACGCGCTGCCGAAGTCAACGAGATGATCGCCGCGTGGACCAGGCGGCACACCAAGCAGGAGTGCATGGAGATCATCGGGGCAGCGGGAGTTCCCGCCGGCGCAGTGCTCGACACGCTGGAGCTCTACAGCGATCCAACGTTCGAGCAGCGCCAGATCATGCAGACTGTCCAGCATCCGACCTACGGCCAGTTCAAGATGGTCGGCTGGCCGGTACGCTTCGAGGGGAAGCCGCCACCGGTCGCTCCTTCACCGATGCTGGGCCAGCACAACGAGCAGGTGCTGGGTGATTGGCTCGGCCTTGATCGCGATGCGATCGGCGGTCTGAAGAACAGAGGAAGGGAACGCAATGTGGTTCGGACAGAGCCTGCTGAGCGCATGCACCGAGAGGAGACCAAGACATGGCAGAATTGACCGGCTCGGAAATCCTGGCGAAGTGCCTAAGAAGGACGGCATCGAGGACATCTTCTATATCATGGGCGGTCCGATGCTTTTGGCCGAGTCCACCTGCATCACCGAAGGCATCCGCATGATCGACGTTCGCCATGAGCAGGCGGCCGCGTTCATGCTGCCAGGCCTATAGCCGGCTACGGCAGACCCCCAGCGTGTGCATGGCGGCGTCCGGTCCTGGCGTCACCAACCTGATCACCGGCATGGCGAACGCGCTGATCGACTGCTGTCCGGTGGTGGCGTTCGGCGGCTCCAGCCCGATCAGCCAGTTCGGCCGCCAGGTGTTCCAGGAGATCGATCAGGTCGAACTGATGCGGGGCTGCTGCAAGCACGTCGATCGTGTGCACAACCTCAAGCGCATCCCGCAGCAGGTGAACTGGGCGCTGCAGCGCGCCATGGCGGGCAAACCCGGGCCTGTCTACGTCGATATGCCCGGCGACATTCTGTATCAGAAGATCGATGAGAACCTGGTGGACTGGAGCTACGCCGGCAGGCCGTTGTTGGACAGTCGGCCGTTGGGTGATCCCCGGCGGGTGAACGAGTTGGTCAAGGCGCTTGCCGAGGCGAAGCAGCCGCTGATTGTGTCCGGCACCGGCGTGATCTGGTCGCGCGCCTGGACCGAGATGCAGCAGTTCGTCGAAGCCGCCGGCATTCCGTTCTACACCACGCCGCAAGGTCGTGGCGTGGTGCCGGACGACCATCCTTGCTCGTTCCTGACCATGCGCAACACGGCTTTCGCGGATGCCGATCTGATCATCGTGCTGGGCACGCGGATGAACTACATCATCGGGCACGCTGCGCCGCCGCGCTTTGGCGGCAATGCCAGGATTGCCCGGATCGACATCGACCCCGAGGAGATCGGCGCGGCGGCGCGTGGGGTGGATATCCCGATCGTCGGTGACTGCAAGATGGTGCTGCAGCAGTTGCTGGACGGCATCAAGGGCAAGGTGACGCAGGACAGCTACAAGGCCTGGCGTCAGAAGCTCGCCGAAGGAGAAGCGGCGAAACGCGCGCAGGCTGGCGCGAACAAATATGCGGAAGATGGCGACATCCACCCGGTGCGCATGCTGGAGGAGGTAAAGAACTTCGCCAAGCGCGACGCGATCCTGTGCGTCGATGGCCAGGAAACACTGAACTTTGGTCGCCAGACCATGCCGACCTTCATGCCGGGACACCGGCTGAACTCGGGGCCGTTCGGCACGATGGGCGTCGGGCTGCCGTTCGGTGTCGGCGCCAAGGTGGCCTGCCCGGACAAGCAGGTGATCGTCGTGCATGGTGACGGGTCGTTGGGCATGAACGCGATGGAGATCGACACCGCGGTGCGGCACAAGATCCCGCATCCTGATCGTGGTCAGCCTGAATGGCGGCTGGACCGGCGATCCGAAGCGCGAGAAGCCAGGCCGTGATCTGGGTTATATGCGCTACGACACGATATGCGAGGCACTGGGCGGCTACGGCGAATACATCACCAAGGCCGAAGACATCCGCCCAGCCTTGGAACGCGCGCAACACAAAGTGGACGAAGGCATGGTGGCGCTGGTGAATGTTCGCACCGATTATCGCGCCCGTTACGGCGGGGTACGCTTCTCCGATTATTCCACCTGAAGCTGGGTCCGCTCCCCCGCGGCTCACGCGGGGGAGGCTGGGGCGCGCCGCTCACATCCTGCCGGGCGTCGTCGGTGCGTGCGCCAGATACCCGGCCTTCACCCACACCCGGCACCCGCCCGCTCCGGCAACAGCGTTCAATGTGGCATGGCAAGGCAGTCGCGGCCACGACTGTGGGCCGAGCTTTCGCCACCCTCGTTGAACTCGCCCTCCAATACCAGCAGCTCCATACGATCGGTCACGATCACTGCACACCAGACGCAATCACCGCTACCTGTCGTTCGGCAACGCCTGACCGCGGCGGGATGGGCATGCTCGAACAATTCGGCTTGATCCGCGCACCTTTTCTTGCCGCAGCCGGACTCTGCCTGCCGCCTGGAATTGCGCTCGCACTGATCCGTGGCCGCGAAATCGACTATGGGCGCGCGCCCCAGGCGAATGCGCATCAGGACGCACTGCGGCACCGTGGCGCGATTACTCAGGCTGAACCCGACTGGTTCCTCAGCCGCGGTTGTTGGCGTGATAGTGGAACTGCGGCTGATTGGCGAAGGCATTCTGTGTGGTGTCGGGCATGATCACCTTGTTGTCGCTGTTGTTCTTCGCATTGCCGAACTGCAGCTTGCTCCACGGCACCTGATACAGGTTGCCGTTGACCTTCAGAACCACGTCCGGTTGTCCGGTGCGGCTCATCAGCACATCATCGATACTGCCGAGCTTTTGGTCCTGAGTATTGTAAACGTTGGTGCCGATCAGCTTGCTCATACGCACGTCGCCGTTGTCGGCCAACACCGGGTTGCGCTGCGAGGGGACGGCAGCGCTGTTGGTGTTCACGGTTGCCGTGCCCGTTTGGTTGGTTGGGGTTGCCGCCATAACCGGAACGGCGGCTAGGCTTGCTCCCAGTGTCATGACTGCAAGCATCGAGTGCTTCATGATCGTGTGACTCCCTTTGACTGCTGGGCGTCGGTACACGCCCGCATCGAGGGAACGCTCGGTAACCGTCGCAGGCGACATGGCGGCGACGTTAAATTCTTGGAATTTCCGCCGGACTGCGGCGTCCCTTCCGCTTTCTGAAGCTCTGCGGTGGTGCTAGGGTCGCCACCCTGATGGCTCGACTTAGCGTCAACCTGAACAAGATCGCGCTGCTGCGCAATTCGCGCCACACGGGCGTCCCTGATCTGCGCACGTTTGCTCGCATTGCGATCGACGCCGGGGCGCAAGGTATTACCGTGCATCCGCGCCCGGATGAGCGGCACATTCGCCGCTCGGATGTGCCGCTATTGGCCGAGACGATCGCGACCCGGCGCCCGCAGGTGGAGCTGAACATCGAGGGCTACCCCGACGCCCGGCTGCTGGAGATCGCGGCGGACGTGCGGCCGGAGCAGTGTACGCTGGTGCCTGACGCGCCGGACGCATTCACCTCGGAGGAGGGATGGAAGCTCGGCCCTGACCAGATGTCGCTTGTTCAGCCGGCAATTGCGCGACTGAAATCGCTGGGTGCCCGGGTGATCCTGTTCATCGACCCGGACCCCGGCGTGCTTGATCGCATCGCACCTGCGGGTGCGGATGGCGTGGAGATCTATACCGGCTCCTATGCCGCCGCGTTCCGCAGCGGTGGCCACGAGGGTTGGTTGGACGCCTGCGCGGCGACGGCGCGCGCGGCAGCGGACCGCGGCCTGGTCGTCAATGCCGGCCATGACCTGAACCTGCACAACCTGCCGCCGCTGGTCGCAAGGATGCCGAATTTGGCCGAGGCGTCGATCGGCCATGAACTCACCGCCGATGCGTTGATGATGGGCTTCGGCGCGGCGGTCGGTGCGTATGTGAAGGCGCTGGCGGCCAGGGAACAGTAGACTGCTGAAACCTGGAACATTCGGGATCAAGTTGATGATCGCGATCGAGACCCTCACGAGCCCCACGCGTCTGGTCAACCACGACAGATGACGGCACCGGCCTGGTCACATCCCGGCTCTATCCACAGGCGTTTCCGCGCAGCGTGAAGGATTTTACGGTACCGGCACTGATCTCGAATGTGGTCTCGCAGGTCAGTTCGATCACTTGTGGGGGAAATCCTGCGCCGTACCAGCCCAGATAGAAGGGTGCGTAGGTCGGCGGGCCCGGGACGATGTCAATGCGGTGTTCGTCGTAAGCCAGGTACTTCACTCCGCCGGTTTCGTAGCTGCGGTTCGGCACGCCCATCTGCTGCACGAGCGCGCTCTCCGGTTTGCCGATGAACTGGCTTAGGTAGGCCTGGCGCTGCGCGAGCTGATCGGTGCAGCTCGCCAGGGCCGCGACTGCGAGCAGGATGAAACGACGCGTCGCAGACATTCCAAGGAACCGCGCCGTGCTGTCACGGGCCATTCTGCGATGCTCCGCGGTCCGGCTTCAGGTCGAGAAGGGGCGTGCCGTCCAGACAGTCCAGGCCGCGGACTTGCAACGTGGTGCCCTCGATCGACACCAGCTCCACCACCGAGGATGCGATCGGGTTCGGTCGCACCGGCGAGCGCAGCGCGAAGGTGCCGGTGGTCCGGCGGGTGCTGAAGGGGGTCTGGAGCACGAGGTCGCGGCGCGCTTGGTGCATCCAATACAACACCTGGATGTGCTTGTGTTCCGCGAGGTCGGTCAGTGCCAGCCGCCATTGTTCATTCACCACGATCGTGCAGACAGGTCCATCGAGGCTGCCGCGCTTTGGGCAGTCGGCGCGGCTGCCGCCATGGCGTGCGGATCGTGCCGATGAAATACACGCTGCCATCGCTGTGCGGCGGCAGTTCGGTTGCGACCTCTCCGTCGCGAAGCGCTTCTTCGTTCATGCGATGACGGTGGCAGGTTTTCGTGACCGACGTCCAGCGGATGGTCGGCTTGGCATGCCCTGCCGGGGTCGCCATATCCGGGCCAAGTACTGCACTGCGGGCGAGGGTGAGATGCATCAGTATCGCGACGTATCGTTGTTCATCGACGGAGCATGGGGGCCTGCTGCTGCAGGGCGCACTTTGCCGGTGGTCAATCCTGCGACGGGCGATGCCATCGGAACTGTCGCGCACGCCGACAAGGCCGACCTCGACCGGGCGCTGCAGGCAGCCGACAAGGGCTTCAAAGTCTGGCGCAAGGTATCCGCATTCGATCGCTCGAAGGTGATGCGAAGGGCGGCGAACCTGCTGAGGGAGCGCGCCGATGCGGTGGCACCGCTGATGACGATGGAGCAAGGCAAACCGCTGGCCGAGGCAAAGGGCGAGGTGCTGGCGGGCGCCGATGTGATCGACTGGTTTGCCGAAGAGGCTCGCCGAACGTACGGCCGCGTTATTCCTGCCCGGGCGGAGGGGATTTACCAGCTCGTGGTGAAGGAACCGGTCGGGCCTGTCGCGGCATTCACGCCGTGGAACTTCCCGATCAATCAAGTGGTGCGCAAGCTGTCGTGCGCGGTGGCCGCCGGTTGTTCGATCATCGTCAAGGCGCCCGAGGAGACGCCGGCCTCGCCGGCCGAGCTGATCCGATGCTTCGCGGACGCCGGGGTGCCGCCGGTGTGGTCAATCTGGTGTATGGGGTGCCGGCGGAAATCTCCGAGTACCTGATCCCACATCCGATCATCCGCAAGATTTCCTTCACCGGCTCGACCGCGGTGGGCAAGCAGCTTGCCGCGTTGGCGGGTGCGCATATGAAGCGGGCAACGATGGAACTTGGCGGGCACGCGCCGGCGATCGTGTTCGACGATGCCGATGTGGATACCGCGAGCAAGCTGCTGGCAGCGGCGAAGTACCGCAATGCCGGTCAGGTGTGCATCTCGCCCACACGCATGCTGGTGCAGGAGCGAGTGTATGACCAGTTCGTCGATGGCTTCGTGCAGCACAGCAAGGCGGTGAAGGTTGGCGACGGGCTGGCGCCGGATACCCGAATGGGGCCGATGGCCAATCCACGCCGGATCGCCGCCATGGAGACGTTCATCGGCGATGCGCGGCAGCACGGCGCGACGGTGCGGACAGGCGGCAATCGTATCGGCAACAAGGGGAATTTTTTCGAGCCGACGGTGCTGACCGATGTGCCGAAGGACGCGCGGGTGATGAACGAGGAGCCGTTCGGTCCGCTCGCCATCATCTCGCCGTTCGGGTCCTTCGAAGAGGTGGTGGGCGAAGCGAACCGACTGCCGTACGGGCTTGCGGCTTATGCCTACACGCGGTCGGCCAAGACCGCGAACGCGATTGCCGCCGCGGTCGAGAGCGGCATGATGGCGATCAACCATCACGGACTTGCGCTGCCCGAGGTGCCATTCGGCGGCGTTAAGGACTTGGGCTATGGGTCCGAGGGTGGTTCGGAGGCGATCGAGAGCTATCTCAACACCAAGTTCGTGACCCAGGCAGGACTGTAGCGGAGGCGGCGACCAGGGCAGGTTCTGGCCCGGCAAGCTCCAAATTACACTTTGGTTCCCGCTTGCACCCCCTGTAGCATCTCGTTGTTGCCCGGGGGGGGGGAAACCATGCCGACGAGCAAGATTGATCGAGCCGGGCCGGTGGCCGGCAACGGCATTCTGAGCCGGCGCGTACTGCTCGAGGGTGCGATCGTTGCCGGAGCAGCGAGCACTGTTGCATCAGGCGCATCGGCTGCCCCGTTGACGGTGCAGCCGTATATGCAGACGCCGGGCGCTGGTTTCTCGCCTGTACGGCCAGCCGTCGCAATTCGAGAACAAGGTGGTGCGTGTCATCCCGCCTTCGCCGGTGCCTGGGCTAAGGGGAATTGGCACCTCACGCACACCACTCCATATGCTCGACGGCATTATCACGCCGTCGGGGCTGCATTTCGAGCGCAGCCATTCCGGCATACCGGACATCAATCCCGACCAGCACAGGCTGGTGATTCATGGCCTGGTGCGTCGCCCGCTGCTGTTCACGGTTGATGCGCTGCACCGCTACCCGATGCAATCACGCGTCACCTTCATCGAATGCGCGGGCAACAGCGCCGCACTGAATGCGCCGCAAGCGCAGCCTCTCGGCATGCCGGCATTGCACGGACTGCTGAGTTGCTCCGAATGGACCGGCGTTCGGCTCTCGACTCTGCTCGAGGAAGCCGGCGTCGATCCGTCGGCGCAGCTGGCTGATCGCCGAAGGTGCCGATGCTGCGTCGATGAGCCGCAGCATACCGTTGGCCAAGGCGATGGATGATGTGCTGGTGTGCCTGTACCAGAATGGCGAGCGCGTGCGGCCTTCGAACGGTTATCCGGTGCGCCTGCTGGTGCCCGGCTTCGAAGGCAATATGAACGTCAAGTGGCTGCGTCGCATCAAGCTCGTGGCTGAGCCGACCATGTCGAAAGACGAGACCTCAAATACACCATTCGACTACACGCGGCGGACCCAAGACCTGGTGCGCCGGAGCGCCTCCGCCGCTCCGGCGGTCAGGCGCCATGGCGCCTCTTCGTTCAGCATCACCCGCTGCCAGCGCGCGCATCCGGGGCACCGGACCGTCTGCTCGAGCCGTTCGGGTTCGATCAGGATCCGCGCCCCACAGCAGCCGCACAGGGTCCGCCGCAGCGGGTCCTTATGAAGGTCACGGATCACCTGTGCCAGCAATGGCCCTCTTGCCATAACGAGCGGAAGATATCTCATCGATGACCAGCTCTGACCCGACCACGCGACCAATGGCGTGGCCATGAAGATGCCGGTCACCGGCGGATGTCAATGCGGTGCGATTCGGTACCAGATATCGGCCGCGCGGCTGCAGGTCTATATCTGCCACTGCCACGAATGCCGGCGCCAGTCGGCATCCGCGTTCGGGATTTCCGCCATCTTTCCGCGGCATGCGTTCACTGTGACGCAAGGCGAAACTCAGGACATGGACGCGACCGACCGATAGCGGGCGCGTGCTGGATTGCGCGTTCTGTGTCATCTGCGGCTCACGCATGTGGCACGCCACCCCGGGTGAGGACGTGGTGAGTGTCAAGGGCGGCTCACTGGACGAACCGGTGGACCTGACCGGCGCCATACACATCTTGACGTCGCGGAAGTTGGCTGGCGTGGTGATCCCGGACAATGCGGTCCAATACTCCAAGGAGCCGCCATAAGCGGCCCACTTATGTGACCAGCCGTTCGGCGATCTGCACCGCGTTCAGCGCAGCGCCCTTCAGCAACTGGTCGCCGGCGACGAACATTGCCAGCGAGCAGCCCGATAGGATCACTGACGTCGCGGCAGATACGACCGACCAGGATGTCGTTCTGGCCCGAGGCTTCGATCGGCATCGGGAAGTGATTGCCGGCAACGTCGTCCACAATGCGCACGCCCGGCGCTGCGGCCACTATCTCGTGCGCCTCGTCGGGCGTGATCGGGTCCGCGAACTCTACCGTGAGCGCGATCGAGTGGGCGCGTAGCACCGGCACCCGCACGCAAGTGATCCCGATCCGCAGGTCAGGCGCGCCCATGATCTTGCGCAACTCACGCATCACCTTGTTCTCTTCCTCATTGTAGTCGGTCGACGGATCAAGCCTGGTATCATGGCTGAACAGATTGAATGCGTAGGGATGGGCGAGCACGCGGTGCTGGTAGGCTGCGCCCTGCAGATAGGCGGCGGTGGAGGCGCGCAGTTCCTCCATTGCGGCAGCGCCGGCGCCCGAGGCCGCCTGATAGGTTGCGGCAAGCACACGGCGGATCGGGTTGCGACGGTGCAGCGGCCATAGCGGCACCACGGCGACGATCGCCACGCAGTTGGGATTGGCGATAATGCCGATATGTCGGCGACGCGTGGGCGTTGACTTCAGGCACCACCAGCGGCACCGCGGGCTCCATGCGGAACGCGGAGGAGTTGTCCACCACCACCGCGCCCTGCCGCACCGCAATCGGCGCAAATCGCCGCGACACGACGCTGCCGGCAGAGAACAGCGCGATGTCGATGCCAGGGAAGCTGTCCTCGTTCAGTTCTTCAACCGGGACGCCTTCACCGCGAAACAGCAGCTTGCGGCCAGCCGAGCGCCCGGAGGCGAACAGGCGCAAGCGTTCCAAGGGAAGGCGCGGCTTTCCAGGCACGCAATCAACTTGGCGCCGACCGCGCCGGTGGCGCCAACGATTGCGACGGTGGGATGCTGCAGGCGCAATGGACTCGCTCCGTTCATGGGACCGGCGGAGACGAGTGCCCGGAAAACAAAGGCCCCGTCCGGTGCCGGCGGGGCCTAGGGTGGTGCTATGTCGCCGCTGTCAACACGCGCACGCCCAGGATGCCCGACCGGACCACCAGTTCTTCGTCGTGCACTTGCTTACGTGACGCAGCATCAGTACATCTTACCCGCTGGCTCGGATTGCGCCAGCAGTTTCTTGCTCCCGGCGCGGGATGTTGCGTTGCAGTTAGTGTCCCACGGCTCGACATGCATGCGGATCAATTGAAGGAGGCGAACATGGCACGCGCCAGACTGCGTGACCTTGGCCTTGTGACGGGATCGCTGCCGCCCGGGCAGTGGAACGCGATTACTGATGTGCCCGGCGTTCTCGTTGGCTACACCACCCTGATTGTGGACGAACCTCGCGTGGTGCGCACCGGCGTCACCGCGATCTGGCCGCGTGGACCAGAGCTGTGGCGCGATCGCGGTGTTCGCCGGTATCCATTCGTTCAATGGCAACGGCGAGATGACCGGCTGGGCGTGGATCACCGAACAAGGTCTGCTGGCCTCGCCGATCTGTATCACCAACACGCATTCTGTCGGCGTGGTACGCGATGCGGTCTGCGCGTTGGCGGTGCGCGACAAGGTCGCGATGCCGTGGTTACTGCCGGTCGTCGCGGAGACCTATGACGGCTGGCTGAGCGACGCTACGAGCTTTCCGCTGACCGCCGAGCATGCGATGGCAGCGCTGGACGGTGCCTTCTCCGGGCCGATTGCCGAGGGTAACGTGGGCGGCGGCGCCGGCATGATCTGCCACGAATTCAAGGGTGGCACCGGGACGGCATCGCGCGTCGTGTCGGCTGCGGGCGAGACCTTCACGGTTGGTGCTCTGGTACAGGCGAACTACGGCGCGCGAGAATTGCTGCGCGTCGATGGTGTCCCGATCGGTCGGGAGATCGATACCAGTATTGTCCCATCGCATCGCGGTGTGCCGCGCGACGCGGGTTCGATCATCGTCATTCTGGCGACCGACGCGCCGTTGTTGCCGATCCAGTGCCAGCGCCTGGCGCGACGCGCCACGACCGGGCTGGCCTGGGTTGGCGGCATAGGTTTCAACGGCAGCGGCGATATCTTTCTTGGTTTTGCAACCGGAAACCATGTGCGCCAGAACGATGCGATCAGTGCGGTGCGCATGCTGGCCCCCGACAGCATGAATCCGCTGTTTCAGGCAGCCGCCGAAGCAACCGAAGAAGCAATTCTGAATGCGCTTACGGCGGCCGAGACGATGACCGGATACGCAGGTCACGCGGCGCATGCGCTGCCGCTCGACAGGTTGATCGAGGTGATGGGCCGGTATCGGCGTTGACGCTTCAACCTCGGCCGAAGCAAACGGCGCATGCAACGTGAATCCGCCAGCTGAGGCGCAGCCGCTCAGCTCAACAACCAGCGGAACGTTCGCTGCAATTCCGCTGTGCCGTCCCGATCATAGCAGCGGCCGTGAACGACAATGATGCGCTCGGGATCCGAGTTGATCATCTGCTCGACTGCCGCTCGCAGCGTCCGCCTACGAGAGGTCAGGCGCATATCGCGAGGCATTCCACCAAGCGGGTCCTCGACACCGCCGAGACGCACCAACCAACGGGCGACGTACAAGGCAAGGCGGTGCGGCTCGAACTTCTCGATAAGGTCCGTCAGGATCAGCGTACGACACGCTCGATGCCAGAACACATACTCTGTCATGTAGTTGCCGGACACTGGAAGCGTGTCGAGATCGGCGTCCCATGGATAGCAGTGCGCCCGGTCCAGAGATGGTAGCGAAAGTCGATGCGCCCCCCTGCCTGCTGCTCGATGCGCGGTGCAAGCCAGACGGCGGCATCGGGAAATGCCGTTTGCCACTCGGGGATCCACCAGTAGTGGAGCCGGTTAGGGCCGATGATCCAGCGTGGCTGTCCGATCGCGGCGATCTGAGCCTTAAGTTGCGGGACCAGCGGTGTTGGCGAGTGCAGCAGCAGGTTGCGCTCGTGGCAGCGCACGACGGTCATCCGGGTCGGGAACGGCACGCTCAGCCATTTTGGCCCGAACCGGATCAGCGGCCCGTCGACGATCCAACGATCGTTCCCGACCGATTTCATAGTGTTCAGCGGTGGGTAGCTGCCGGTCACTGCAATGCCCAAACGAAGGCTTGGCACTCGCTGCGCGGCGAACAGAAGCGGGCATGCCCCTAGACAATTCGGCAAGGGTGCGCGACGCAAGGGACGCACCGATCAATCGCTCAATCCGTCAGCGGCTGTCGCGCGCGTCAGCATGTGCCGAACCGGGGAGGAGCCATGTAACCGGCCCGGCACGAGCCAGCAACTGCCGAGAAACGCGACCAGGGAGCTCGCGCCGGCGAAGGGAGAAACGGCAAACGATCGCCGCCGGAGAGTTCAGCCAGGGCGCCGCGCTGACCGGACGGACCATAGGAGACCGGTCGTCTGGTTCCCGTCAGCTTGCGCCCAAGCCGTCAACCGGCCCCCCCGACATGGGACCGGTGAAAGCATAAAGGCAAAGTCCAACCTCTTTGCCCTTGGCCCGCCGCGCGCTATCTGTAATTGCCGATAGGCGAGGACAGACATGGCAGAGGACGAGGAGCAGCAACCCGAAAGCCTGCTCCCCTACGACGAGTGGGTGGAAGAAGCGATGCGCCAGGTGGTCGCACGCGCGATTACCCATGTCGCCGCGAACGGGTTGCCGGGCGAGCACCATTTCTATCTAACGTTCCGAACCGATTATCCCGGGGTCGTCATGCCGCCACGGTTGCGCACGCGGTATCCGCAAGAGATGACCATTGTCCTGCAGCATCAGTTCTGGGACCTGAAGATGGACGCGGAAGCTGGGCTGATCAGCGTCGGCCTGTCGTTCGGCGGTGTGCCGGCATCGTTGGTTGTTCCACTTGGGGCGGTGACCGGATTCGCCGATCCGCATGTACGCTACGGCTTGCGCTTCCGCCCTGTGCCAGAAATTCAGGGTGAGGAGCTGGAGCCAGAGGCAGAGACCGCGCCCGAGGCCGAGAAGCCGCAGGTGGTGAGCCTGGACGCGTTCCGCCGCCGTCCGCCGCCGAAGACATGAATGTGTGGAGCGGATCTCGAGGAGACTTCTCGGGATTGCTTCGCTCCGCTCGCGATGACAAGAGTGAAATGATGAATGCCCCCCTGTCCCGCCCGTCTGGGTTCCTGTATTCGCCGATGTTTCCGCTTGGCCCGGATCGTACTCCGTGGAAGCGGCTGGGGATCGAGGGGGTGCGCACGACGACGTGCGATAGCCAGACCGTGCTGCGCATTGCCCCGGACGCGCTGAGCGAGCTGGCGTTCCAGGCGTTTCGCGACGTATCGCATCTGCTGCGGCCGGGGCATCTGGCGCAGTTGCGGGCGATTCTCGATGACCCTGAGGCAAGCAGCAACGATCGTTTCGTTGCACTCGATCTGCTGAAGAACGCCAACATCGCGGCAGGGGGCGTGCTGCCAATGTGCCAGGACACCGGCACGGCGCTGGTGTTCGGCAAGAAGGGACAGCGCGTCTGGGTGGACGGCGACGAGGAAGAGGCGTTGAGCTGGGGCGTCCATCGCACCTATACCGAGACCAATCTGCGCTATTCGCAGATGGCACCCTTGTCGATGTTCGAGGAGGTTAACACCGGCAACAACCTGCCGGTGCAGTTCGACATCATGGCAGCCCCTGGCGAGACGCATGCGGACGAATTTCACCTGATATTCGTCGCCAAGGGTGGCGGCAGCGCCAACAAGTCGTTCCTGTTCCAGGAGACGCGGGCCATCCTGTCGCCAGAGCGGCTATTGAAATTTCTCGACGGCAAGATGCGGTCGCTGGGCACGTCGGCGTGCCCCCCGTATCACTTGGCAATCGTGATCGGCGGCACCAGCGCGGAACTGACTCTGAAGACGGTGAAGCTCGCCTCTACGCGCTGGCTGGACACGCTACCTACCACGGGCAGCAAGGCAGGCCATGCGATCCGCGACCTGGAGATGGAGCAGAAAGTTCTGGAGCTATCACGCAATCTCGGCGTCGGCGCCCAGTTCGGTGGTAAATACTTCTGTCATGACGTGCGGGTCATCCGACTGCCGCGGCATGGTGCCTCGCTGCCGGTGGGGATCGGCGTCTCCTGCAGCGCGGACCGGCAGATTTTGGCGAAGATGACGCCGGACGGCGTGTTCCTCGAACAGTTGGAAACCGATCCGGCGAAGTACCTGCCGGAAGCCACGGATGAAAATCTGGGCGGCGACGCAGTTGCGGTCGATCTGAACCGGCCGATGGCCGAAATCCGGCGGCAGCTTTCGCAATCTCCTGTGAAGACGCGGTTGATGCTGACCGGCACGATGGTGGTCGCGCGCGACATCGCGCACGCCAAGCTGCAGGAGCGGCTGGATCGCGGCGTGGGCCTGCCCGACTACATCAAGGAACATCCGGTGTATTACGCGGGTCCGGCCAAGACGCCGACCGGTTATGCCACAGGCAGCTTCGGACCGACCACGGCAGGACGGATGGACAGCTATGTCGCGGCCTTCCAGGCGGCCGGCGGATCGCTGGTGATGCTGGCCAAAGGCAATCGCTCCAAGGTGGTGCGTGATGCGTGTAAGGCGAATGGCGGCTTCTACCTCGGCAGCGTCGGCGGACCCGCGGCACGGCTGGCTCAGGACTGTATCCGCAGGGTCGAGGTACTGGAGTATCCGGAACTCGGCATGGAAGCGGTGTGGCGGATTGAGGTAGAGGACTTCCCGGCGTTCATCGTGATCGATGATAAGGGACACGATTTCTACGAAGGGTTGGAGTGATGCGGTTCACCGTCGATCGCATCGACCATATCGTGCTGAACGTGAAGGACGTGGAGATCACCGCGGCGTGGTATCTGCCGCGTACTTGGCATGGAACGCGAGGATTTCGGCCCGGAAAGTCGCACGGCACTGAAGTTCGGCGGGCAGAAGATCAACGTGCGGCCGGCGGATGCCGAGCCGGGGCGTTGGGTCACTGGTTTCAATACCGCACCTGGAGCCGGCGATTTCTGCTTCATCACCGCCGTGCCGCCGGATGAGGTGATCGGCCACCTGCACGATTGCGGCGTGGCAATTCTCTCCGGGCCCGTGGAGCGCGCCGGAGCACTGGGGCCGATTCGTTCGGTGTATTGCCGCGATCCGGACGGCAACCTGATCGAGATCGCGTCCTATCTGTCAGGCTGATGGCTACTGGGCTGCGACTGCGCGTCGGGCTGGCGGCGTTCGGCTGTTTCCAGGCGTCGATCCCGCTGGCGAATTGGATGGTGCTGCATGTCGGTACGATGTGCGTGCCGCAAGGACCGTGCCTGGTGCCGGTGGCGCCAGGGCTGCTGGCGCCTTCGGGGGTGGTGACGGTGGGCGCGGCATTGGTTCTGCGCGACGTGGTGCAGCGATGCCTGGGCTTGGGGTGGGGACTTTTGGCGGTCGCCGCCGGCACATTTTTGTCAGTGCTGGTCGCACCAGGCCCGTTGGTGCTGGCGTCGGGTGCCGCGTTCGCACTCAGCGAATTCGCCGATTTCGCGGTGTATACACCGCTACAGCGACGGCAGCTTACGGCGGCCGTTGTCGCGTCGTCCCTTATCGGGTTGATCGTCAATTCGGTCGTATTCCTGGCACTGGCTTTCGGCAGCCTGGAGTTCATCGGCGGGCAGATCGTCGGCAAGTTGTGGGCGGTGCTGATCGCCGTTCCGCTGATGCGCCTGCTGCGCCGAGTGGCGCCCACTCCCGCCTGATGCGGCTCAAGGATTTCGATTTCGAGCTGCCGCCCGATCGCATCGCGCAGCACCCGGCCCGACCGCGCGATGCGGCGCGGCTGCTGCATGTTTCGCCTGCGCGGCTGGCGGACCGTTTGGTTCGCGACCTGCCGAACCTGCTGCGGCCTGGCGATGTGCTGGTGGTCAACGACACGCGGGTCATTCCCGCACAGCTCACCGCCCGGCGTGTCGGTGCCCGCATCGGCATCACCTTGGACCAGCCGCGCACGGACGGCACATGGCACGTGCTGGCGCGCAATGCGCGGCGCCTGCAGGTCGGGGATGAGCTGCGGTTCGACGGCAGCGACGATCTGCGCGCGACCGTGATGGCGCGCGATACGGATGGCGGCGTGGTGCTGGCCTTCAACCGACACGGTGCGAGAATTCGCCGCGGCGCTGCGGCAGGCCGGCGCGTTGGCGCTGCCGCCCTATATCGCTCGGCCGAGCGGGCCATCGGCACAGGACAGCGGCGACTATCAGACGATTTTCGCCGCGCATGACGGCGCCGTGGCGGCGCCGACCGCGGGGCTGCATTTCACGCCGGCGCTGCTGGATGCGCTGGAGCGACGCGGCGTGCAGCGCGTCGCGGTCACGCTGCATGTCGGCGCCGGCACCTTCCTGCCGGTGCGGACCGACGATGTGGCGCGGCATCAGCATGCATGCTGAACGTGGGGAGATCACGCGCGAAGCCGCGGCAACGATCAACGCCGCTGAGCGGGTGGTTGCGGTCGGCACCACAAGTCTGCGCCTGTTGGAAACCGCGGCGGAGCCTGATGGACGGGCTGCGCAACCGTTCTGCCGGCGAGACGTCGCTGTTCATCGTGCCGGGATTCCGGTTTCGGGTTGTCGATTTGCTGCTGACCAACTTTCACCTGCCGCGTTCGACACTGTTCATGCTGGTGTGCGCGTTCGCGGGAAGCGAGCGGATGCGAGCGGCCTACGCACATGCGATCGAGCGGGGTTACCGGTTCTATTCGTATGGCGATGCCTGTCTGCTGGAACGCGCGGACATGACCGCTCTTCCCGGCAAGGGATGGGAGCGCGTCCTGACAGCTTTCGCCTCGCATCGCGACCGACGGTGCTGCCCGGGCAGGCACGCTGCATACTGTGCATGGCGAGGTAGCGACGCCCGCTTTCATGCCGGTGGGCACGGCCGCAACCGTAAAGGCGATGACGGCGGACGCGGTGCGTGCCACGGGCGCAAACATCGTGCTGGGCAACACCTATCACCTGATGCTGCGGCCCGGAGCGGAACGCATTGCGCGGCTTGGCGGGTTGCGTCGATTCATGGACTGGCCGGGGCCGATCCTGACGGATTCGGGTGGGTTCCAGGTCATGTCGCTGGCCAAGCTGCGCAAGCTCGATGCGGACGGAGTGACGTTCCAGTCGCATCTGGACGGATCGCAGCACCGGCTGACGCCCGAACGCGTCGGTCGAGATCCAGCATCTGCTGGATGCGACGATCACCATGGTGCTGGACGAATGCACGCCCTTCCCGCCTCGCTCGAGATGAAGCGCGCGCGTCTATGCGATTGTCGATGCGCTGGGCGCAGCGGTCGCGCGAGGCGTTCCGCGATGCGCGAGGGCTACGGCCTGTTCGGCATCGTTCAGGGCAGCGTGTATCCGGATCTGCGCGAGCAGTCGGCGCCGGGCGCTGATGGATATCGGTTTCGATGGCTACGCGGTGGGCGGCCTGGCGATCGGCGAAGGCCAGGCCACGACGCTTGCCGTGCTTGACGCCACGGTGCCGCATCTGCCCGCAGCACGCGCCGCGCTACCTGATGGGGGTGGGCACGCCCGACGACATCATCGGCGCGGTGCAGCGCGGCATCGACCTGTTCGACTGCGTGATCCCGACCCGGGCCGGGCGAACCGCGCGCGCCTACACCTCGCGGGGCGTGTTCAATCTGCGCAACGCGCGGTTCGCCGACGATGCCGCGCCGCTGGACGCAACATGCCGGTGTCCGGCTTGCACCCGGCACAGCCGCGCCTATCTGCACCATCTGTTCAGGGCGGAAGAAATCCTGGGACCGATGCTGCTGACCTGGCACAACGTGCAGTATTACCAGGACCTGATGCGCGGGCTGCGGGCCGCGATCGTCGAGCAACGGCTGGACACCTTCGCGGCAGCAACGCGCGCCGGCTGGCTTGAGGAATGGAGATGAGTAACCCGGATCATAGCGGCCTGACGCAGCTTGGCCACGCTGTCCAGCAGCCGGCCAGTCCCGATCCGGCGAAGCTGGAGCGGGTCGCCAATCCCTGCCGCGGCAAGAACTACGTCGTGCGCTTCACTTGCCCGGAATTCACCTCGCTCTGCCCGATCACCGGTCAGCCGGACTTCGCGCACATCGTCATCGACTACATCCCACGCGACTGGATTGTTGAGAGCAAGTCTCTGAAGCTCTATTTCGGCGTCGTTTCGCAATCACGGCGCATTCCATGAGGCGTGCACGATGAGGATCGCGGAGCGGCTGATGGCGCTGCTCGATCCCGGTATGGCTACGCATCGGCGGCTATTGGTTTCCGCGTGGCGGGATGCCGATCGACGTGTTCTGGCAAAGCGCTGCGCCGCCGGAGAATGCCTGGATTCCGGCACAGGGCGTCGCGCCCTACCGCGGACGCGGGTGACTCAGGGTCAGAAACGCTCCTGCCCATGCCGTCTGAACGGGTCGGGAAAGTCACGGTAAAGCGCGAACGTTGCGTTCTGCACCAGGGAGTTCACCCCGAAGTGGAAGCCCTCGACCGGTTCACAGCGCCCGGCGACACGCTGGAACGCCTGCTCGAGTTGTGCCAGGTTCTTCACTTCGATCATCAGGTGGAACTCACCCATGGATGGCGGGGCAAGACCCAACTTGCGGCGCGTCAGCCGCCAGGATTCGATCAGCCCCTGCTGCTGCAGGTGGTCCATGTAGCTGGCGACGTTTTCGGCGAAGCTGATGTCGCTGACACCGGGCTTCAGGTCGCAGAACGCGTGGTAGATGTCCATCGGCTTCAGGCTTTCACACCGGACGCAATGACCGCGGCGACCGGCACCGCCAGTCCCTTGGCATCGCGATAGCTTCGGCGTTCCTGGCAATATCGGCGGTGATCGCGCGCAGCGCGTCCGGATGCTGGGCTTCAAGCATCGCCGCCATGCGCGCGGTGCCGGCCCGCAGCGCGGCGACCAGCGCCGCTGCCTCGGGATGCGGCCAGGTCGCGCGCACCAGTTGGGTGGTGCAGTCGACGAAGCCAACCTCGCGCAAGGCGTCGGCGCATTGAGCGGTGGTGTCGAAACCGCCCCCCGGCGCGGGTGCTTGTGCCGCGTCACGATCGCCGTGCCGCGCCACCGCATCGAACACCAACTTCCAGGCGATGTTCTCGGCCGGCGCTGCCCAGAAGCTGAACGCAACGCGGCCACCCGCACGCAACACCCGATACGCCTCCTGCAACGCACGGCTCGGGCGCGGCAAATGGTGGATCCCGAAATTGGACGCCACTGCGTCGAGGCTGCTGTCGTCATATGGCAGCAACTCCGCATCGGCTTCATCGAATTGGATCGACGGTTCACGTGCCCTGGCGACCGCGAGCATTGCGGACGAGAAGTCGAGCCCACGGGCAATAGCGCCGCGCGCCAGCGCACGGCCTGCCACGAAGCCGGGACCGCAAGCGATATCGAGCAGCATCGTCGCCTTCGTTACGCGTGCCGCATCCAGCAACGGCTCGATGAACGGCCGCGTCGCGCCGGCGAACGTAGTCGGCATAAACCACCGCCGCCTGCTCCCACCGCGCATGCTCGAACGCCCGGACCGCTTCGGGATCGAACGCCACCTACACGACCGCTCCGCCAGGTGCTGCCTGTAGGCTGGCCGTTGCAGCAGCCGCTCGTACCACGCCCGCAGATGTGGGATCTCGGGACGGTCGAAATCCATGTTGAACCAGCGATGCAGATGCGGGCCCCAAGGCACGTCCGCCAGGGTCAGGTCGTCACCGCCCAGATACGGATGTTTGGCGAGCTCGGCTGAAACCATGCGCCAGACGCCGGCGCAATCCTTGGCGGCCTGCTGGATCGCCGCCATGTCCCGCTGCTCGGGCGGTGTGCGAACCAAGCCCCAGAATATCACGGTGATATAGCGGTTCAGGCAGGTCTGCTGCGCGTCCATCCAGTGGTCGACATTGCCGCGCGCGCGTGCGTCCTGCGGCCAAAGGTTCGAGTGGGGCGCGTGCGCGTGGCAGAGATAGCGGCAGATCGCGTTGCTCTCCCACAGAGTGAAGTCGTCCTCCTGCAATGTCGGCACCAGACCGGTGGGATTCATCGCGCGATATTCCGGCGTGTCCGTCTTGCCGAACGAGCCGCCGACATCGATGCGTTCGTAGGGGAGCTGCAACTCCTCGAGCGTCCAGATCACCTTCATCACGTTGCTGGATGTGGCGCGGCCCCACAGAGTGCGGCGCATCGGCTGTCTCCTTGTCTGAATGCGCTGAGCCTAGGCTGCAGCTGGCGCGAGCGGCAACGGGTTGCACCGGCGATCGAAGCGGGGCACATCGCAGGCCATGATGCTGCCTGGAATTCGGGGCATCGCGCTGCTCAGCGCGATTGCCGCGGCGCTAGCGCTGGGGATCGCGCTCGCCTCGGAATACTGGGGCGGCCTGGTGCCCTGCGCGTTCTGCCTTATCGAACGGTGGCCATACCGGCTCGCGATCATCATTGGACTGGTAGCCGTGGTGGTGCCACTCCGATGGGGGCGCCGGGTTCTATGGCTGCTGGTGCTGACGATCGGCGTTGGTGCGGCGACTCGCGGCTGTGCATGTGGGTGTGGAAGAGCATTTCTGGCCCGATCCGATCCCGGAATGCGCAATGCCGCGCTTCACCGGCGGCTCGGTCGCCGAACGCCTGGCACACATGCCGGCGCGCCCGGCAAAGCCGTGTGAGGATCCCACTTACCTGATCCCTGGGTTGCCGATCTCGATGGCGGCGATGAACCTGCTATACGCGCTGGCGTTCATGATTTTGCTTGGTGTTCTGCTGTGGCGTGATCGGAGGATCGTATGATGCAGGGTCTGCCTGGTGATACGCCGGCGGCGATGCAGGTGGCTCGGATGATCCGCGTCGATCATGCCGGCGAATATGGTGCCGCACGCATCTATGCCGGACAGCTCGCAGCGCTCGGCCGCCACGAGATTGCGCCAACGCTGCGCGAAATGCAGGAGCAGGAGCAGCAGCATCTCGAACGCTTCAGCAAACTGATTTCCCAGCGCCGGGTGCGCCCGACCGCGCTACTGCCGCTGTGGCATGTTGCCGGCTTCGCACTGGGCGCGGCCACCGCGGCTCTGGGGGAACGCGCTGCGATGGCCTGCACGGTCGCTGTCGAGGAGGCGATCGATGCGCATTACGCAGACCAGATCGCCGCACTGGACGCGAGCGAGGAGGAGTTGCGCAGCACGCTGATCACCTTCCAGCAGGATGAGCTGCATCACCGCGATGTGGGGCTGCAGCATGGTGCGGAGCAGGCGCTCGGCTATCGCCTGATGTCGGCAGCGATCAAAGCCGGATGTCGGCTGGCGATCCGGATCAGCGAGCGCGTATGAGTGTGGAGCAACTCACAATTCGCGGCATTGAGCTGGAGGTCCTGCGCGCCGGCACGGGCGATCCCATGCTGCTGCTGCACGGCCTGGATCCGGTCCAGCCCGACGCGCCGTTCCTCGCATTGCTGGGTCAGCATGCGGAAATCATCGCTCCCTCGCACCCCGGTTTCGGGCACTCGCCGCGGCCCGGCGGACTTCGACATCGATGTATGACCTGGTCCACCTGTATCTCGATCTTCTGGAGGTACTGCCGCATCAGAAGGTGACGCTGCTGGGGTTCTCGTTCGGCGGTTGGCTGGCTGCGGAGATCGCCGCGGCATGCTGCCATCGACTGACGCGGCTGATCCTGGTCGATCCACTCGGCGTCAAACTCGGTGATCGCGAGAGCCGCGACATCCTGGACCTGTTCAACACCGCACCAGCCGAGGTGGAGCGGCGCACTTGGCATGATCCGGCGAAATGGGCTCTGGACCTCGATGCCATGACGGACGATGCGATCGTGGTGCATGCGCGCAATCGCGATGCGCTTTGCTTGTATGGCTGGCAGCCGTTCATGTACAACCCGAACCTGTCACGCTGGCTGTGCCGCATCGCGGTGCCGACGCTGGTGCTGTGGGGCGTAAGCGACGGCGTGGTGACGCCGGAATATGGCCGTGCGTACACCGCGCTGATACCGGGCGCGAGGTTCGAACTGATCGAGCAGGCCGGCCACCATCCGGAGATCGAGCAGCCGGCTGTGTTCGCCGCATCCGTTCGAAGGTTCATGGAAACTGATGGTTGACCGGCCGCATCTGCGAAGGCGACTATGACCTAAGACAAGAACCAGCGAAACTGGCCCAGGAGGGACCATGAGCCAAACGCAGACCGCGGCAGGCATCGCTTGGATACGCGAGATAACCCGCTATCAGTGGATGGTATTTCTGGTCGCCTGGCTCGGTTGGTCGCTGGATGTCACCGACTTTAACCTGTTCGCACTGGTGCTGCGGCCGGCCCTGACCGAGTTGCTGGGCGGCAATCCGCCGCTCAGCGAAATCGGCCGCATCGGCGGACTGCTGAGCATGACAGGCCTGCTTGGCTGGGCCCTGGGCGGCTTCTGCTTCGGTATAGTGGGTGACTATATCGGCCGCGTCCGCACGCTGGCGTTAAGCGTCGTCATTGTGGCGGTGTTCACGGCTTTGCAGGGCTTCTCGCAAGGGGCGGTGATGTTCGGCATCTGCCGCTTCTTCACCGGTGTTGGCACCGGAGCGGAGATCGTAGTCGGCATACCACTGGTGGCCGAGGCGTTCGCCGATGTGCATCGCGCGAAGATCCTGGGGCTGATGATGACCGGCGGCGGGGTCGGCAATCTGATCGGTGGGCAGGTCTACAAATTCATCGGCCCCCTTGGCTGGCGCTATGTCCTGTTCACCGGTGTGATCCCTGCCTTGATCCTGCTGCTGATCCGCCGCGGAATGGAGGAGCCGGAGCGTTTCCAGGTGGTGCATGCGCGGCGTCGCGCACTCCGGGCAGTTCGCGACCTCAACGAGTCGGACCGTGCATTCCTGGGTTTTGTGCCGGCGCAATTGTTCAGCCGCGCGCTGCGCTATAACACGATGGTGGGGGTGCTGTTCTGTATCGGCACGCTGCTGGCGATCTGGACCAGCCAGATTTGGCTGCCGACGATCCAAGGTCAGATATTGGGAAGGTGGGCATCAATGGTGCCGCCGCCGCGCGACTGATCGGCGATGGCATGACGCTCTGGGGCATCGGCGGCATCGTGGGCTACGCAGTCTTCGGCTTTGTCGCCGATTGGATTGGCCGGCGACCCACCATCGTGCTGTACAATCTGGGCACCATCGCTTCGGGACTTTACCTCTTCCTCGGTGTGGACAGCTACGATCTTTATCCGGTGATGCTGCCGATCTTCGGCTTCTTCGTCTTCGGGGTATTCTCTGGACATGCGGTCTATTTGCCCGAACTGTTTCCCGACGCATGTGCGCGCCACTGCGGTGTCGTTCTGCAACGGGTCGGGGCGGGTGATCACCAGTTTCGGTCCCCTGGTCGCCGGCCTACTGGTAATGCCTTTCGGCGGCGACTTCGCCAAGGCGACCGCAATGATGACCTGCTTCGCCGCGCTCAGCATCCTGGCAATGTGGCTGGGACGCGAGACGCGGGACGATATGCTGCCGCGTTAAGTGCACCGCACCGCGTCACTCCCGCGACGGCGGGATCCCGGTCGCTGGATCTCCGCTTTCGCGGTCGCGACGTTTGCATACATCCTCTTGCTGATAGGCTTCGCGTCCGCGACCGAGCTCAAGCTGGCAACATGGAATCTGGAATGGCTGACGTTGCGAGAGCGCGATCTGCCCCAGGATGTGCGACCAAAGCGCCCCGAGGACCTCGACGTGCTGCAGCATTATGCGGTCGAACTCAACGCCGACGTCATCGCAATTCAGGAAGTCGATGGTGCCGCAGTTGCGGCAAGAGTGTTCCCGCCGGACCGCTATTCGATCCACATGAGTAAGGACCGTGTAGTGCAGCGGGTCGGCATCGTCGTGCGGCGCGGCATCCACTATGACGTCAATCCCGACCTGACCAGCCTCGATGTCGATCCGACGCGCGCCCTTCGGAGCGGCGTCGATATCACCTTGCAGCTGCAGCCACCGTTGCGCCTGCTGGCCGTGCATCTCAAGACCGGCTGCTTCGACCGTCGTCTGAGTGGCCAAGTTAGCCATAGCTGCACCGAGCTGCGCGATCAGTTGCAGCCACTGCTGGAGTGGACCCGGGCTCGGCAAGCAGAGGGCATCGCCTTTGCCATTATCGGCGACTTCAATCGCCACATGGACGGTCGCGATCAGTTCTGGGATGCGCTGAGCAGCAGCGCGCCCCTGACACGCGCAACGGAAGGCCACGCTAGCCCGTGCTGGGGGGGCGAAGCATTCATCGACCATATCATACTGGGAGGCGCCGCGCGCGACTGGTTGGAACTGGATACGCTGCGGGTGATGACGTATCGCGAGACCGGCGAGGAATGGAAGGAGCGGCTCTCCGATCACTGTCCGTTGTCAGTGCGCTTGCGCCTGCCGGACTGAGGACGTTGAATGTGCCGCAGCCAATCGGAGGCAGCGGCATGAAGATCACCGGCATCACCACCAAGGAGTTCCGCTGGCCACGGCACAAGCCGATCACCAACGGCAAGCACACCTACACGCACGTGACTTTCGCGGTGGTGGAGATCGCCACGACCGACGGAATCACCGGCATAGGCCTTGGTGGCGGCGGCGAGATCGAGCGGGCCACAGTCGCGCGCCTCGCGCCGATGCTGATCGGCGAGGACCCGATCAACGTCGAACGGCTGTGGCAGAAAATGTGGGAGCCGAAGCTGATCGGCCGGCGCGGACTGACCACCCGGGCGATCTCGGCGATCGACATCGGCCTATGGGACATCCGCGCCAAGTTCGCCAACCTACCGCTCTACAAGCTACTCGGCGGCTTCCGCGACCGGGTGCCGACCTACATCGCCGGCGGCTATTACGAGGAAGGCAAGGGCCTGCGCGAACTGGCGCGCGAGATGGAAGACAACGTGCGCATGGGCGCCAAGGCTGTGAAGATGAAGGTCGGCGCGGTGCCGATCGTTGAGGACGTGGCGCGAGTGCGGATCGCGCGCGAGGCGGTCGGGCCGGAGGTGAAGCTGATGGTCGATGCAAATTGCGCCTATCGCTACTACGAAGCCATTCAGCTCGCGAAGCGCATCGAGGAGCACGACATTTTCTGGTTCGAGGAACCGGTGGCGCCGGATGATTATGATGGCCACCGCAAGCTCGCGCAGGCGACCAGCATTCCGATCGCGACCGGCGAAAACGAATACACCCGGTATGGCTTCCGCGACCTGATCAGGCAGGAATGCGCGGCAATACTGAATGCGGATGCCAAGATCCTGGGCGGTGTCACCGAATTCATGAAGGTAGCAGCACTAGCGCAGGCCAATGACCTGGACATTGCCCCGCACGGCTCGCAGGACATCCATGTTCACCTGGTGGCGGCGATCTCCAATGGACTGATCCTGGAGTTCTATCGCGACACCGTCGATCCGATGTGGGGCCGCGTCTATCGCCACACGCTTACACTGAACGACGACGGCACGGTCAGCCCGCCGGATGTGCCTGGCATCGGCGCCGATCCGAACTATGACACGCTGGCGGAGTATCGCGTGGCCTGAGCGCATATCGAAGGGAGACGCACAATGCCAAAGATCCTGGTCATCCACGGCGCCGGCATGAACATGCGCGGCAAGGTGCAGACGGACATCTTCGGGCCGATGACCTTGCCGGAGTACGACGAACGGATTCGCGGTTACGCCAAGGAACTTGGCGTCGAGGTTGAGATCTTCCATTCCAACATCGAAGGCGACGTCATCAATCGCCTTTACGCCGCCAATGACCAGGCGTTCGATGCGGCGATCTTCAACCCGGCCGGCTTCTCCCGCGGGTATCCGGCACTTGTCGCTGCGATCAACCAGGTCAAGTTTCCGACGATCGAGCTGCACATGTCGAACCCGGTCCGCCGCGGCCCGGTTTCGGAGACCGCGACGGTCAGCCGCGGAATGGTCACCGGCTTCGGCATTGTCGGCTATTACCTCGGTTTGCGCGGGTTACGCGACACGCTGGCGAAGTAGACGATATTACCCCGCGCGTAATCGCATCGCGCGCGGCGGATGATCACGATGGGAACCACGGAGCAAGGAGGTTCCCGTCATGGACACCCACATCGTCGCACCCCGCCGCTGGTGGGCACTGGCCAGCGTCGCCGCCGCACAGTTCATCGCGGTGGCGGATGCGTTCATCGTCAATGTTGCCATCCCGTCGATCCGCGCCGACCTGCACGCCGGCGCCGCCGAGATCGAAGCGGTGATCGCGGTCTACCAGATCGCCTACGCCGCGCTGCTGATCACCGGCGGACGGCTTGGCGACATCCTGGGTCGCAAGCCCATGTTCATCGCCGGCGTCCTGGGCTTTACGCTGGCATCGCTGTGGTGCGGCCTCGCGGGATCGGCGCTGATGCTGGTCATCGCGCGTGCTGCGCAGGGTGCGGCAGCGGCGATCATGGTGCCGCAGGTGCTCGCCTCGATCCACACGCTATTCCCCGATGCGGCACGCGCCCGCGCATTCGCCATCTTCGGACTTGCGATCGGTCTCGGCGCCGCCGTCGGCTTCATGCTGGGCGGCTGGCTGGTGACGCTGAACCTCGCAGGTCTCGGCTGGCGCAGCATCTTCTTCGTCAACGTGCCGATCGGCATCGCCATCGCCCTTGCCGCGGTCTGGCTGATGCCGGCGCTGCCACGCGCCGTTGGCACTCGGCTCGACCTGAAAGGCGCCGTGGTGCTGTTCCTGGGACTGCTCGGCTTACTCTTGCCGATGATGTTCGGGCGCGAACTAGGCTGGCCCTGGTGGATATGGCTGGTGATGGCTGTCGGCACCTCATTGCTGGCAGGCTTCATGCGGCTGCAGCGCAGCGTTGAACGGCGCGGAGGCATGCCGCTGATCGACCTTGGGCTGCTCGCGGATCGCGTGTTCCTGGCCGGCATGGGTGCCACGTTCTGCTTCTTCGCAGGCAATCTGTCGTTCTACTTCGTGTTGACCCTGTATATGCAGAACGGCATCGGGCTGTCGCCGTTCGATGCGGCGCTGACAGTAACGCCCCTGTCGCTGGCATTCGTGGCTGGGTCACGGCTGAGCGGCGGGCGGCTAATCGAGGGTTGTGTCGTCCAGTGAATCGGGCTGGCCGGCACCGCAGCCCTGGTGGGCACAACAGTGCAACCGGCGATGACCTTGCTGATGTTGCCGTTGGCCGTGTTCGGTTATGGCCAGGGCATGGTACTGACACCTCTGTTCAGTGCGGTCCTCACCCGGGTGCGGCATGCCCACGCGGGATCTGGCGCGGGTATGCTGTCGACCACCCAGCAGGTCGCGAACGGCACCGGCGTCGTGCTGGCGGGCGTCGTATATTTCGCGGTGCCCGGCGATCGATGGGCATTGGTGACTGCACTGATTGCTTTAGGATGCACTGTGCTTGGCACGCTTATCTGCCTCTACCGGATGCAGGGCAGCCCCGCTTCGGTGCGCGTCGCTTCGCTGCGCTCCTCATGAGTGAGGCTACATGTGGTTCGGCACAAACAGCGCCAGGATAGGGAATGCGATCAGGATCGCCAGACGGATAATGTCGGTGATGACGAACGGGATGACGCCGTAGAAGATCGTGGAAAAGTTCACGTCCTGCACCACGGTCTTGATAACGAACACGTTCATCCCGACGGGCGGATGGATCAGACCGAGTTCCACCGTCATGACGATGATCACGCCGAACCACACCGGATCGAACCCCAATGTGGTGATGACCGGGAAGATGATCGGGACGGTGAGGATGATCATCGCCATGGCGTCCATCAGGCAGCCCAGGACGAGATACATCAGCATGATCAGCACCAGGACGCCGTAGCGGCCGAGACCGAGGCCGGTGACGAATTCGGTAACCTTCTGCGGTGTCTGGGTGACCGTAAGGAAGTAGCCGAACAGGATGGCACCGATCAGAATGGTGAAGACAGCGGCAGCGGTGCGGGTGGCCTGGAGCAGCGAGGCGAGCACATCCTCACGCGACAGGCGGCCACGGGCGATACCGATCAGGAACGCCCCGGCTGCACCGACGCCACCTGCTTCGGTGGGTGCGAACAGGCCGCCATAGAGCCCGCCGATAACGAAGGCGAACAGCAGCAGCGGCGCCCACACGTCGCGCAGGCCATTCAGCCGTTCGCGCCAGGAACTGCGCGGTGCCGCCGGCAGATAGCGTGGCCGCACGGCTCCGATGATGGTGATCGTCGCCATGTACATGGAAACCGCGAGTAATCCCGGAAGAATTCCGGCCATGAACAGCTTGCCGATGTCCTGCTGGGTAATCAGCCCGTACACAGCAAGGACGATCGAGGGCGGAAACATCGCGCCCAGTGTGCCGCCGGCGGCGATCACGCCGGTGGAGAAGGCCTGCGGATAGCGGTACTGACGCATTTCCGGATAGGCCACCGTCGAGAATGTCGCTGCGGTAGCAACAGAGGAACCGCTGATGGCAGCGAAGCCCGCGCACGCGGCGATGGTCGCGATACCGAGGCCCCCGCGCAGATGACCGACGAACTTGTTGGCAGCATGAAACAGCTCGCGGCTCATTCCGGAGCGCGACACGAAGGCGCCCATCAGCAGGAACATTGGAATGACGCCGAACGTATAGTCGGTCACAGTACGCATCGAGGTTTGGCCGACCATCTTCAGTGCCGGTGTGCCGCCGACCAGGTAACCGAAGCCGCTGACCCCAACCAGGCCCATGGCCATGCCGACTGGCACGCGCAGCAGCATCAATGCGAACAACAAGACAAAGCCGATAACGGCGATCTCGTTGGCGCCGAGTTCCATCTATTCGACAGCCCTCGGATCGCGGACTGCGCCAATCCCCTCGGGATGGAAAATCAGCCGATAGGTGCGCACGGCGATCAGCAGCACGGCCGAAACGTCGCCGAGCCACGCCACCAATGCGAAGGGCCATGTCGGCAGACGCAGATCGAAGGTCTGCACGTTGTCCTGGTATGTCAGGCGCACCTTGTCGAACAGCATCGCCGTCTGAACGGCTGACCACGAACAGCAAAACGAGTGTGGCGAAGATATCGATCAGCCGTTTCCCGCGAGTGCCGACCGCCGACCAGACCAGGTCCACAGTGATATGCGTGCCGCGATAGCTGGTCGCGGCGATGCCCCAGAAGATCAGGATACCCAACAGCAGCTTGCCGAAATCGTAGCTGTCCGGGATCGACACGGCGAAGAAGTAGCGCAACAGCACCGAGATGAAGATGTCAGCGGCAACCAGGCCAACGAACACCGCCGCCAGCCATTCTATGCCGTCGATGAACCGGTCCATATTGTTGCGCGGCACCGCCACAACATCCCCCCTCCCCTCGCGGGAGGGGGTTAGGGGGAGGGCGCGATCACTCATTCGGCCAGCGCCCCGCGCTTCTTCAGTTCAGCCTGCAGTCCTGCAAATACCGCATCGGCATCCTTTACCTGCGACGCCCATTTCGCCTTCAGCGGTTCGGCTGCCTTGCGCCACGCTGCTACCTGCTCGGGAGTCAGCTTGTAAACGTCGTGCCCAGGCTCCGCCGCAATCATGTCCCGTCCGGCGTGCTCCCAGTCGGCCCAGGGGCTGGCGACCTTCTCGGCCCATTCGGTCGTGCAGTGACTGTCGATCACCGCCTTCTGCGCGGCTGACATCCCGTCATACTTCGCCTTGTTCATCACCCAGACAAAGGTCGTGGTGGCGAACGGCATGTCCATGTCGTATTTCACCACCTTGTCGATGCCAAATAGCAGTAGCGAGCGCCAGGGGAAGGTGATGGCGTCCGCGACGCCGCGCTCCAACACCTCGCGCGCTTCGGGCGCGGAGGCCTGCACGTTGGTGCCGCCCAGCATGGTGACAAAGCTGCCAATCGTCGCATCCGCGGGCCGTACCTTGATGCCTTTGATGTCCTCCGGCAGCACGATCTTCTTGTTTCGAGAGTGGAAAGTCAGCGGATCCAGCACGAAGGCGAAGCAGAAGTGCACGTCCTTCATCTCGGCCGAGGCGTATTTGCGATACCACGCATCCAGCGCCGCCGAACCTCCCTTCGCATTGGCGAACAGGAACGGCAGCTCGCCGGCGGCGATGATCGGGAAACGACCAGGCTGATATCCGGGGTTCACGTAAGAGAAGTCGGAGATACCGTCGCGCGCCATATCGTAGTGGTCCATCGCCTTCCCCAACTGCTCCGAGGGAAACAGCGTTGACTTGATGGTGCCGCCCGAAGCCTTTTCGATGTCTTGGCCCCAGGCCTGCAACGCGGGATTGAGCGGATGCGCCGGCGGGACCCAGCTTGATAGTTTCAACTGCACCGTCTTGTCTTGCGCATGCGCGCTAATCGCCAACAGCAGCAGTGTCGCCATGGCGATGCGATTGATCACGTCGTTTCTCCCTCTTCACGGCTGACCAGCGACAAACTATGACCTGCCATCTCGCGAGGAATCCTGCAAATGCATCTTCATGGTCATGCTGCCATCGTCACCGGCGGTGCATCCGGGCTGGGTGCGGCGACCGCACAACGCCTGGCGAGCGCCGGCTGCAGCATCGCAGTGCTCGACATCAATGAGGCAGCGGCACAGGCAGGCGCGCAGCGCATCGGCGGCATCGGCATTGGTTGCGATGTTGCCGACGCGGCGTCCGCCGAAGCCGCAATGACCAGGGCGCGCGAGGCGCATGGTCCCGCACGCCTGCTGGTGAACTGCGCAGGCATCGGCACCGCGGGCCGCATCGTCGGGCGCGAAGGCCCGATGCCGCTTGCCGCGTTCGAGCGCGTCATCCGCGTCAACCTGATCGGCAGCTTCAACCTGCT
Organism: uncultured Alphaproteobacteria bacterium; assembly: GCA_963758595.1. Lineage (GTDB taxonomy): Bacteria > Pseudomonadota > Alphaproteobacteria > Acetobacterales > Acetobacteraceae > JAMXLO01. The sequence continues at coordinate 546,475 of CAVWWB010000006.1, read as the reverse complement.
GCGGCTGGCAGCGGCGGAGATGGCAAAGCTCGAGCCGCTCGAGGAAGGTGAGCGCGGCGTGATCGTCAATACTGCCTCGATCGCCGCCTATGAGGGTCAGATCGGGCAGCCCGCCTACGCGGCGTCGAAAGCCGGCGTGATCGGCATGACATTGCCGGCCGCGCGCGAGCTGGCGCGCGTCGGCGTGCGCGTGGTGACGATCGCGCCTGGGCTGTTCCATACGCCGATGGTCGAAGGGGTGCCGCCTGAGGTCCAGCAGGCCCTGGCGGCCAGCATTCCGTTTCCGCAGCGTCTCGGCATGCCGGAAGAGTATGCCGCATTGGTCGACCACATCGCGATCAACCGGTTCATCAACGGCGAGACGATCCGGCTGGACGGCGCGCTGCGGATGGCGCCGCGATAGCTTCTGACCTGATGATGCGCAGGATCCAGAGCGCGACAAGAAGATTGGCGGCAGCCGCCGCGTGCAGGAACTGCGGTGCCTGCCAACCGATAGCTGCGGCGCCGGCCGTGGCGGCGGCACCGGCGACCATGAACAGCGCGTTCATGATGTTGTTCGCCGCCACCATGCGCGCGCGCTCGGTGGGCGCCGCGCGGTCCTGAATGATCGCATAGAGCGGCACCGAGAAGACGCCGCCGCATGCCGCAAGTAGGAACAGGTCGAAGATGATGCGCCAGCCCGAGACAGTGGAAACCGCACTGAACGCGGTGGCGATGGAGCCTGCAGATGCAGCGGCGCTGGCGTAATCCCAGCAAAATAGCGAATGCCGATGCCGGCGAATGGCACGATGCGGGCCGAAATGTGGCCATGCAGCAGGCGCGCGCACTGCATGGAGCCGAAGCCGACCCCTAAGGCGAATACCGTCAGCAGCAACGTCAGCACGGTGCCGTCCGAGCCCAGCGTGTCGCGCGCGATCACTGGGAACTCGGTTATCAGTGCCGCTCCGATGGTCCAAAACCACGACAGCCCGAGGATGGCAAACCAGATCGGGCGCAAGAGGGCCGCATGGCGGGTAATTCGCCAAGTCTCGGCGATGAAATTCGGGGAAACGCGCAACGACGGGTCGCCAGGTGGAGCGGCCGGGATCCGCAACGCGGACCACACGCCGAGTACAGCGAGCGCCATGCCGACGGCGCTGACCCAGGCGGTGCCGTACGGCAGCAGGATCAGCGCGCCACCCGCCACCGTACCGGCAACGATGGAGAGAAAGGTCGTCGCCTCGATCACGCCATTGCCGGCAACAAGATCGTGGTGGTCCAGGTGTTCAGGAATTATGCCGTATTTCACCGGTCCGAACAGGGTTGCCTGGATGCCAAGACCGGTCAGCACGATCAGCAATCCTGGTACGCTCGCGGTCAGGAACGCGCCGGCCGCCCCGGTCATCAGCAGCACCTCGGCCAGCTTATACGCAACGATGAGATGCGGTTTGGAGAACCGGTCGGCCAACTGACCGGCGGGCGCGGAGAGCAGGACGTAGGGCGCTATGAACAGTGCTCCCGCGAGTGCCGACAGGCCAGTGCCGCCGATCCCGAGTTGGAACAGCGCCAGGACCACCATGGCGTTCTTCACCAGGTTGTCGTTCAGTGCGCCACAGGACTGGGTCAGCGCGAGCGGCCATAGGCGGCGGCGTCTTAAGGAGAGAGATAGAGCGCCCTCCCCCGAGCCCCCTTCCCGCGAGGGCCGGGGGAGTTGCCGTCGCAGGCCTTCACCAACCGATAGCGTAGGCAGTGCGGCGGGGATCGGCACCAGCCCATTTCACGCCGGTGCGGAGATCGGATTGGATGGTACAAACCGAACCCGCAAGGTACTTCCGCTCCGGCCAGCGCTCGACGCGGTGGCCGAGGGCACAGAGAGCCTCCACGATGGCCAAGCCGACGTCCTCCTCCACGCAAAGGTGGCCGGGGCGATACGCGTGCGGCAGTTGGGACTCGGGCCAGGAGTAGCTGGCGAAGCGCGGCGCCTCGCAAGCCGACTGCGGGTCCATCCCGAACACCACCTGGTTCAGAAACACCTGCACCATGGCCTGGCCCAGCACCTCGCTGCCTGGCGAGCCGAACGGCATGATCACCTCCCCCGGCTTGATGGCGATCGCCGGGTTGGCCGACATACGCGGCCTGCGCCCGGGACCGATGCGCGCCGGGTGATCGCGGCCGGTGTAGCCGCGTGAGCCCCACATGGACACGGTGATCCCGGTCCCCGGCACCACCGGCCCGCTAATGGTGGGATCGCTCGGCGTTGCGGCAAACACATTGCCAGCGCTGTCGGCAACGCACAGGAACGAGGTTTCAGGTTTCGTCGCGGCGATCTCCGACGTGGCGACAGAGGACGGATCGGGGCGCCAGGGTGGAATTGTGACGCCGCCTACGTCTCCTGCCGGCGGCAGCCCTGGCCAGGCATGCGTGGGGTCGATCTGCGCCCGCCGCCGCGCCACGTACCCATCGGATAGCAGGATCTCGAGCGGAACATCGGTAAAGGCGGGGTCGCCAAAATACACCTCGCGGTCGGCAGCGGCGAGCTTCAACGCCTCGGTGACCGCGTGAATATAGGCGGTCGAGTTATGACCCTTCGCACGCAGGTCCATGTCCGCGCAGCATCGCCAAGGCCTGAAGGACCATCGGCCCCTGGGACCAGGGGCCGCAGCCATACACGTCGAACCCACCGAAGCGGATGCGGCAGGGCAACTCGATCGGGCTATGGAACTCGGCCAGGTCGCTCTCCGCCAGCCAGCCGCCATTCTGGCGCTGGTGGCGCAGGATCGCAGATGCAATATCACCGCGATAGAAAGCGTCACGTGCGGCCCGCAGTCCCGCGCGACGGCCCCCCTGGGCGTGCGCCCGCTCCTGATCGACCATGTATTGCAGTGTGCGAGCCAGGTCGCTCTGCACGAACATCTCGCCAACCTGCGGCGCACGGCCGCCGGGCAGGAAGATCGCGGCGGTGGTGGGCCAGTGGGCAAAGTCCTGCTGGCGGGCAGCAAGCTGCTCGGCCAGGAAGGGGTAAGTGGGAAAGCCGTCGCGCGCGAAGCGAATCGCGGCGGCAGCCACGTCGCCGAACGACATCGTCCCGAACCGCTCCAGCGCCGTAATCCAGATGCTGGGGGCGGCCGGCACGACGCAGTGCAGTAGCCCTTCGGGTATCCGACCGCCGTGGTTGCGATGGAAGAACTCCAGGTCAGCCGCTTTCGGCCACACCCCGACGCCGCTGATCACATGCGTTTCGTTTCGCGCGCCCAGATGAATCATCGCCGGGGCGACGCCGCCGAAGCCGACGAACTCGCTCTCCAGAACGTCGATGGCCAGGCCGGTGGCTACACCGGCATCGATCGCGTTCCCGCCGGCCTCGAGGACCTGCAGCCCGGCGAGCGAGGCGTAGTAATGGCCCGATACGACTGCGTGCCGGCGGGCCATCATGTTCGGTCGCCGTGCGCGTGCAGGGCCGAACAGCCAAGCCAAGTCAGGCATCGGGTCAGCCTGGCTGCTTATCCTTGTCTCCCGATAACGACAGCGGCACCCACTGGAGCCCGTCCTGACGCTGGATCAGCATCAGCACCGATTTGCGGTTCTCCTTCTTCACCGTGTCCACCTTCTGCTGGACATCAGCCGGCGACGAGACCTCGCCCTGCTGCACCTCGACGACCACGTCGCCAGGCTTCAGACCGCGGTCGGAGGCCGAGCTGTTCGGTGCGACGTCGGTGATGACGACGCCTTTCTGGTCTGTCCCAAGAGAGAATTTATCTTTCATTTCCTGGGTGATGGGCGCGATCTTTACCCCGAGCCCGGAAATCTCGGTCGGCTGCTGTGTCTGGGTCTTCTCATCGCCTGGTCGTGGCAGCCGCTTTCTGGACATCGTCCGGCTTCTCGTCCAGCGTAGCCTGCACGGTCACTTCCTTGCCGTCGCGCCACAGCAGAACGGGAACCTGTTTGCCCACCTCGGAGTCGGCAACAATGCGCGGCAGGGAACGCATCTCCTTAACGTCCTGGTTATTGAACTTCAGGATGATGTCGCCGTTGCGAATGTGTGCCTTGTCGGCTGGGCCACCGTCATTCACGCCGGCTACCATGGCGCCGGTGGCCTCCTTCAGTCCGAGACTCTCGGCGATATCGGGTGTGACCTGCTGGATGCGCACGCCCAGCCAGCCTCGACGCGGATGGCCATAATCCTTCAACTGAGCAACGTCAGCTTTCACCAGGTTCGCCGGAATCGAGAAGCCGATGCCGATCGATCCGCCAGAAGGCGAGTAGATCGCGGTGTTCATGCCGATCACCTCGCCGTCCATATTGAACAGCGGGCCCCCGGAGTTGCCGCGGTTGATTGCCGCGTCGGTCTGGATGAAATCGTCGTACGGACCCTGGTGGATGTCACGCCCGCGCGCCGAGACGATACCGGCGGTGACCGTGCCGCCAAGGCCGAACGGATTGCCGATCGCCAGCACCCAGTCGCCGACCCGCTCCTTGTCGGAATCGCCGAACTGCACCGGGGTCAGCGGCTTGTCCGGCTTCACCTGCAACAGGGCGATGTCGCCGGTCTCGTCACGACCCAAGCACCTTGGCCTTCAACGAGGTGTTGTCCTGCAGGGTGACGGTGATCTCGTCCGCGCCGTCGATCACGTGGTTGTTGGTAACCACCAGGCCGGACGCGTCGATGATGAAGCCCGAGCCCAGGCTCTGCATCCGGTGTTCCGGCGGCGCGGCTGGTTTTCACCGCGCTGGCCCGGGCGATTGCGGTTGAGAAAGTCCTTGAAGAACTGTTCGAATGGCGAGCCCGGCGGGAACATCGGGATTTCCGGCCCGGCGCCGGGGTTGCCGGCGCGCGCCTGCACCGCCTGGGTGGAGGAGATGTTCACCACCGCGGGCAGCAGCTTCGCCGCGAGATCCGCGAAGCTGTCCGGGCGCCGGCCGGGCGATGGCCTGCTGGACCGGCACCGCACCCGCAAACGGCACGGCCAGCGCCATGGCGGAGGCCAACATCGCAACTCGGGTGGATGGGCGGATCAGGCGCATGGTGAGCTTCCCTAGCAACGTGCCGGATATGGCCCGGCATTCAAGCGCTGGCAACTACGGTCCGGTCGGCGTCGGCGGAGTCTGAAGATAGCGCAAAAAATCGTTGTCGGGAGTAAGCACGAGGCGAGATGCGCCCGCTTCGAATGTGTCCCGATACGCCTGCAGGGTGCGCCAGGCACTGTAGAAATCCACATCCTGCGAATACGCCTTGGCCGAGATCCGGGTTGCTTCCGCCTCGCCCTCGCCGCGCAGATTGTCGGAGGTGGCGCGCGCCTCCGCCAGCAGCACGGTCCGCTCGCGATCCGCATCGGCACGTATCTTGGCCGCGGCCTCGGCGCCCTCGGCGCGTGCCTGCGCGGCGACCCGCTGGCGTTCCGACTGCATGCGGGCAAGGATCGCCTTGGTATTCTCCTCCGGCAGATCGGCGCGACGGATGCGCACGTCCTGGATGGCGACCCCGAACCCCTTCATCTGGATGTTCACCCGATCGCGGATCGTCGCCATGATCTGGTCGCGCTTGGCCGACAGCACGTCGAGCAGCTTGTTGTCCGCGAGCACGTCGCGCAGCGCGGCGGATACCACCGAGTTGAGCCGGCCACGGATGCCGTCCTCCAGCGGGCCGACCGACTGGTAGTACAGCAGCGGATCGGTGATGCGGTACACCGTGAAGCTGTCCACCACCAGGCGGCGTTGGTCACCCAGCGTGACCTGATCGCCCGGCAGTTCGATGTTGAGCAGCCGTTTGTCGAAGGTGATCACCGTTTGGACGAACGGCGTCTTGGCGCGCAGGCCGGGATCGCGGATCACCCGCACCGGTTGGCCGAACTGGGTCACCAGCACCTGCTCGTTCTGGTTGACGGTAAACAGCGACGAGTTCGCCAGCACGAACAGCACCACAAGCAGCGCGATCAGCGCGATCAGCGAACGGCTCATCGCGAGGCTCCCTGCGCGGGCGCCGCTTGTGTCGCGGGCGTCGTGGACCGCGCGGCGGTGCATTGGGTGGGTTCAGCGGCAGGAACGGCACCAGGCCCTTCAGCTTGTCGTCCACCACCAGCGCCGGCGAGCGTGTCAGGATGTCCTGCATCGTCTCGATGTACATTCGCCGCAGTGTCACGTCCTTCGCCTGCCGATAGGCGGCGAGCACCGAAAGGAAGCGCTGGGTCTGACCGGTGGCCTGGGCGATCGCGGCTTGCTTCGCCCCCTGCCCTTCCGCCACGATGCGCGCGGCATCGCCACGGGCGCGCGGCACGATGTCGTTGCGATAGGCTTCCGCCTCGTTGCGCACCCGCTCGGCGTCGGTGTTGGCGCGCTGCACGTCGACGAAGCTTTCCACCACCTCGGCCGGCGGATTGACCCCCTGCAATTGCACGCCGGTGATCTCGACGCCCGCCTTGTAGCCGTCCAGCACCTGCTGCGTCTGGCGCTGTACGTCGGTTGCGATCTGCCCACGCAGTTCGGTCAATGCCGGCTGGATCGGCATGCGGCCGATCACCTCGCGCATCGAGCTTTCCGCCACCGCCTTCACCACCACGTCCGGATTGCGGACGTTGAACAGGTACGCGACGGCGTCGCTGATCTTCCAGAACACGGCGAAGTTGATGTCGATGATGTTCTCGTCGCCGGTGAGCATCAGGCTCTCTTCCGGGACGCTGCGGCGGTTTTCGGATCGGGTATCATTCTGGACGGCAGCCAGCGAGCGGTAGCCGATCTCGATGCGGTTGATGCGGGTGACGGCTGGCGTGAGCGCGCGCTCAATCGGCCAGGGCAGATGGTAGTTCAGGCCGGGCAGCGTGGTGCGGTTGAATGCGCCAAAGCGCAGCACCACGCCCTGTTCATCGGGCTCCACACGGTAAATGCCGCTCGCCAGCCACAGCGCCACCACGGCCGAGACCGATCAAGGCGAGCCCACGACCACCGGTGAAGCGGGCACGCGGCCCGCCGCCGCCAAGTAAGGAACGGATGTAGCTTTGCAGCCTAGCGATCAGCGCATCGAGATCGGGCAACGGGCCGGGTCCCGGGCCGCCTGGTCTTCCCCCGAACGGTCCGCCCGGCTTCCCCAAGGTCCGCCGCCGCCGGGCCGGTCCGCCGGCCCCGCCACCGCCGCCGCTCCCGCTGGAGTTGCCACCCGGCGTGCCCCAGGGACTCGGGCCACCACTATCGGACATGCGACGTTCCTGTGCGGTCCTGGCCGCAGCTTGGCGTTGGCGGATCAAAGGCCATGCGCCATATCCATTCGATAGGCGGCATCACAGCGGCCTGCTTATCGACCCGCGGCAGGAGGTTTGCAAGCAAATGACAACAGCACCGACGGCTGATGCTCTGCGGGACGCTCTGCGGGACGATCACCGATCCCGCTTCGGGCAAGCGACATCGTCTCGGCAGGATTGGTGGAAGGGATCGAGCTGCGCGACAGCCTGGTGCAGGTGGCGCTGTTGACGGACCGGGCGCACGCCGCGGCGATGGAGCCTGTGCGGCGGCAGGTCGAGGCCGTGCTGGCGCGGCAACCAGGCATCACCAATGCGACAGTGGTGCTGACGGCCCATAAGGCCCCGCAGCACGGCGCCGCAGCCGCACGCACAGAAGCCGGCGCTGCTGTTGCCTGAGGTGAAAGCGATGGTCGCGGTCGCGTCCGGCAAAGGCGGCGTCGGCAAGTCCACCGTGGCAGTGAATTTGGCGGTATCGCTGGCCCGCGCGGGACACCAGACAGGGCTTCTGGATGCAGACATCTACGGCCCGAGCCTGCCCCGCATGTTGGGACTGTCGCGCAAACCGCAGGTGCGCGGCGACAGGATGATCCCGCTCCAGGCTTGGGGGCTAGATGCATGTCGATCGGCTTCCTTGTTGAGGAGGAGACGCCGATGATCTGGCGCGGACCGATGGTAATGGGGGCGCTGGAACAGATGATGGGCCAGGTGGATTGGGGGCCGCTCGATATCCTGGTTGTCGATATGCCGCCCGGCACGGGTGATGCGCAGCTTACCATGGCGCAGAAGGTCGCGCTGAGCGGAGCAGTGATCGTCTCGACGCCGCAGGATATCGCTCTGGTTGATGCCCGGCGCGGCGCCCGGATGTTCGAGCGCGTGCGCGTACCGGTGCTCGGACTGGTGGAAAACATGAGTTTTTTCCAATGTCCCAACTGCGGCCATACATCCCACATCTTCGGCCATGGCGGCGCGCGACGTGAGGCCGAGAGGCTGGGGACGGAGTTTCTTGGCGAGAGTACCGTTGCTGCTGGACATTCGCACGGCCTCCGATGCCGGGACCCCGATCGTCGCGGCGGCACCGGACAGCGATGCGGCGAAGGCGTTCGCGGCGTTGGCGGAGCGGGTGTGGCGGAAGGTGACGGGCGCTGGAACGGCGCGGAGCAGCGGGCCGCAGATTGTGGTGGAATAGCGCCTGAGGGCACGCAAGAATTGCGAACCGCAAATGCAGGCACAACACGCAGATGCCGCTTATGCGCTTCAAACGTGGGCCCGGGCATCGGTGAGGACAAGCTTGAGTTTGTCACACGAGGACGGCCGAAACTCCACATTGTGGCCACTGATGGCGTCCTGCCGGTAGACTTCGGGCCATGCGCCGTTCGGACCGGTTGTTCGACATCATCCAGCGCCTGCGCACCGCGCGCGGTCCGGTTACCGCCGCTGCAATGGCCGACGAACTGGAGGTGACGGTGCGAACTGTGTATCGCGACATCGCGACGCTCCAGGCGCGCCGCGTGCCAATCGAGGGTGCGGCCGGCATCGGCTACATGCTGCGCCGAGGCTTCGACCTACCGCCGCTGATGTTCACGGTCGAGGAAATCGAGGCGATCGCGGTCGGTGCGCGGCTTGTCGCACGTACCTGGCGATCCGGGCTTGCAAGATGCCGCCGAGAGTGTGCTGTCGAAGATGACGGTTGTGCTGCCGCACGAGTTGCGCGCGCAACTCGCCTCTGCGCCGGTCTTCGTCTCAGGGTCGGGCGCGCCGGTCCCCCAGCGGATCGATCTATCCATTGTGCGGCAGGCGATACGCGATGAACGTAAGCTGACCATCGCCTACGTAGACGAGAAAGGCGCTCGTACCGAACGAACAATCTGGCCAATCGTGGTCGCCTACTATGTGCAGGCAACCTTGATCGGCGCCTGGTGCGAGCTGCGGCGAGACTATCGGCATTTCCGGGCGGACCGGATCGCCTCGCTGGCCGTGCTGCGGGAGCGCTATCCATCGGATAATGGCCGGCTGATGGCCGAATGGCTCGCGCTGCGCCAGAATGAACGGGAACGAGGGTAGTGGGATGTCTGCCCGCGTGTTCGAGTAGAGAGCTACAGGTCCGGGATACCGATCTTAAAACCACCCGACTGCGGTGCAGAATTCAGCAGAGGGCATGGTAGGCCAGACGGGCCAAACAATGCAGGCCAGTGGAGAACGGCATGGCAGATGAACTCCAGGTCGCGGTGGATGCGGCGGGGATTGCGGTGGTCACGCTGAACCGGCCGGAGAAGCGCAACGTGATGTCGCTGGCGATGTGGCGCGGCTTGGGCGAGATTTATCGCGAGTTTGCCCAGCGCAGCGATGTGCGTGTGGTGATCCTGACCGGTGCCGGCGGACATTTTTGCGGCGGTGCCGATATCGCGGAGTTTGCCAAGGTGCGCAACAGTGTCGAGGACGCGCGTGTCTATGGCGAGGCGGGCCGGGCAGCGACTTAGGCGATCATCGACCTGCCGCAGCCGACGATCGCAGCGGTGCACGGCTATGGCGTCGGTGGTGGCTGCGGACTGGCGCTAGCTTGCGATCTGCGCGTCGGTGACACGACGACGCAGATGGGAATTCCCGCCGCGCGGCTTTCGATCGTTTATGGCGTGCTCGATTCGAGCCTGCTGTTGCGCGCTGTTGGTCTGGCGAAGGCTAAGCTCGTGCTGTACTCGGGCCGCTACTTTCCGGCGAGTGAGTGCCATAGGATGGGCATGATCGATGTCTTGGAACAAAGCGCTATGGCAGGGGCGCAAGCGCTCGCCAAGGAACTGTCGCAGCGGGCGCCACTCTCGCAACGCGGCGCCAAAATGGTACTTGAGGCGCTGGCCCGCGGCGACGTGGACGCGCGGGCCGCCGATATAGCCGCGTTGCAAGAATCGGCTGTGAACAGTGAGGATTACCGCAATGCGCGGCAGGCGTTCCTGAAAAAGCGCACAGCCGTGTTCGAGGGGCGTTAAGGGTGGACGCACAGTTCCGGCCGCTCGATCCGGCCAAGTTCCGCAACCCGCTCTTCACCGCGAAGGGTGAGGCGCGCGCGCACGTGGCGCTGCGGTCCTTGGAAACGCTGTGGTTCAACACCGGTACGCTGTGCAACATTACCTGCCGCAACTGCTACATCGAATTGTCCCCACGCAACGACCGCCTGACATACCTGACCCGCGCCGACGTGATGAAATATCTGGATGAGATAGCGCGCGAGCGCATGCCGACGCGATTGATCGGCTTCACCGGAGGTGAACCGTTTATGAACCGCGAAATCATCGCGATACTCAGCGATGTCCTATCGCGCGGTTTCGAGGCGTTGGTGCTGACCAACGCGATGCAGCCGATGAGACGACTGCGGACGCAACTGCTCTCACTGCGCGAACGTTACGGTCCGCGGCTGAGGATTCGCGTATCGCTTGACCACTATTCGCCCCAGGTGCACGAGTCGGAGCGCGGTAGGGGGAGCTGGGCGCCCACCATCGACGGACTGTTGTGGCTGACCCGCAACCGGTTCGCAATCGACGTGGCTGGGCGTCGGATTTCCGGCGAGCCGGAGCCGGAGCTGCGGGCAGGCTATGCACAGCTGTTTCGACGACTCGAGCTGCCGATCGATGCGGAAGACCCAGTCAGGTTGATGCTGTTCCCGGAGATGGATTCCCGGAGCGACGTGCCGGAGATCACCACCGCCTGCTGGGGAATCCTGGATAAGTCACCTGAAGACGTGATGTGCGCATCGGCGCGCATGGTGGTGAAGCGGAAGGACGCCGTAACACCGATCGTGCTCGCGTGCACGCTGCTGGCCTACGATCCGAAGTTTGAGCTTGGTCGTACGCTGGCCGAGGCGACGGGCCCCGTGTCGCTCAACCATCCACACTGCGCGTCATTCTGCGTGCTAGGCGGAGCGGCTTGCAGTCGCTGACTTAGCGTGTGATGGCCGGATAAGCCCGTCACGTGTCAGACCTGCGGCGATCGCCTCCGGTCTCACGCACTAGGCGTGTCCGGCGGCACCTGACAGCAGCAGCGGGTCGATATGCAACTTGGCGAGTGCACGGCGCCATTTCGTATCATAGTCTTCGTCAAACAGGATGGTTTCGTCCCCCGGCACGGACAGCCAAGCGTTCTGCTGGATTTCGGTGTCGAGCTGGCCGGGCCCCCACCCGGCGTAGCCCAGCGCCAGCAAGCCTTCGCGCGGCCCATCGCCTTCGGCTATCGCCTTCAACACATCCAGACTTGCCGTCAGCGCTACCGCATCATTGACCAGCAGGCTCCCTTCCCCCGTCCAATCGGTGGTGTGCAGGACGAAGCCGCGTGCGTTGTCCATCGGGCCGCCGGAACACAGATGGATGCGCCGTGCGGGTGGCACCGGAGCCACCTCCAGTTGGCGCAGCAGGTCATCAAACTTGGGGCGTTCGAGGGGCCGGTTGAGCACAAGCCCCATGGCACCTTCTGGCGTGTGCGCGCAGATATAGATCACGCTCTGCACAAAGCGCGGATCCTCCAACTAGGCATAGCGATCAACAACTGGCCGGTCAGGAAGTCCCCGACCTCTGTGTGGGCGATTCATCCATGTCGCTGAATCTGGTCCTGCCAGCGCGCGGGTGCAAGCGGCACATGGCGGCGTGACTCTGTTCGCGCGGGAGGGTAGGAGTTGCTGGCTGGCAAGCCAGAGGGGAGCTAGGTTCCAATGACGATCAAGGTCGGCGATCAGATTCCATCCATGAAGTTGATGATGGCCACGCCCGGAGGGGCCGAAGGAAACCTCCACGGACGAAATCTTCACCGGCAAGAAAGTGGTGCTGTTTGCCGTGCCAGGGGCATTCACGCCCACCTGCAGTGTGAAGCATCTCCCGGGCTTCGTGCAGAATGCCGACGCGATCAAGGCAAAGGGTGTAGACACGATCGCGTGCATCGCGGTGAACGACGCGTTTGTGATGGCGGCCTGGGGCAAGGACCAGAGCTGCGATGGTAAGGTGGTTATGCTGGCGGACGGATCGGGGGCATTCACCAAAGCGCTGGGGTTGGAGCTGGACCTGATTGCGCGCGGCATGGGCAGGCGGAGCCAGCGGTATGCGCTACTGGCCGAGGACGGGAACGTGACACATCTTGCGGTTGAGCAGCCGGGCGGGTTCGAGGTCAGCAAGGCCGAGTCGATTCTGGCCCATCTGTAGGTCCTCGAGAGCTTCTCCGGAACCGGGAGCGGGTCGAAAGACCCGAACTGCAGCTGCATCACACAGCTATGTTCAAGTTCAGCCTGTAGATCTCGGGCACTGAGCCATTTGACGCGAGTGCCGCCAGTCTGCGATGTTGGAAGACTTGGCGTTCACTTAGTTTCGAATAGCAACACTCGCGATTATCGGTATCGGCTCGTCGCAGGTACGGAGCCGCTAGCGCGTGGCTACTCAGAGCGGCCCTAGGGAAGTCTCGCGCTGATACGCCGACGCAGGTAGTGACCAACCCGTGCGCCGACGCAGGATGGCTGGAGATGAAAACTGCCCGATCAGCTCCGTTCCTGGATCGGATCATACCCTAAATGCGGGTGACGGTTTGATCACACCTGCTCATGCCTGGGGGCCAAAACAGGCGAGCTGTAGCTGATCAAACAAGAGCCTGAACCGAAGCTCGCCAACATCGCACGCACGCAATCCAACGCGTCCGATGCACGATGGCACGTTGAAACACTCAGCCATAGCCCGCCCTGCAGGGCTACAGAACCAACAAGCTTCGGATTGACTCCTCCGAGTTCGTGCTGAGACTGCGCCGCGATGGCGGAGGAAGGCAGAATGGGACCGCTGGTGAGCACAGACTGGCTTGCCGTCGAACTCGGCAAGCCCGACCTCGTGGTATTTGACGCCACGAAATACCTGCCGAACGAGGACAAGGATGGATACGCCGAATTCCTCCGAGCCCGCATCCCTGGAGCGCGCTACTTCGATATCGACGTGATCGCCGATCCCGATGCCGACCTGCCCCATACGGTCCCCACGCCGGGCCGATTCGCAAGGCTCATGGGCGAACTCGGCGTGTCCAACGCCTCTCGTGTGGTGTTCTACGACCAGAAAGGGCTGGCCTCGGCAGCGCGCGGCTGGTGGCTCATAGGGCTGTTCGGCCACGACAATGCCGCGGTGCTGGACGGCGGTCTGCCGAAGTGGCAGCGCGAAGAGCGAGCAATCGAGACGGGCGATCTTTTGCGGCCGCCATCCGCGATCTTCTCTCCTAGCTTTCGCGCAACACGGCTGCGCGGCATCGGTGACGTGCTACAAAACGTAAGGACACGGAAGGAGCTGGTATTGGATGCACGCGCGGCTGGCCGCTTCACGGGCGAAGCGCCCGAGCCACGTGCCGGCGTGCGTAGCGGTCATATCCCCGGCTCTGCAAGCCTGCCCTACACCGATTTACTCAACCCCGACGGAACCTTTCGCTCACCGGAGTCGGTGCGAGAGCGGTTGGTTCGGGCCGGCGTCGATGGTGTGCAATCGGTGGTGACCAGCTGCGGCTCAGGCGTAACGGCCTGCATCCTGACTCTCGGCCTGCGCATCGCCGGGTTGCCGGAGGGCGCCGTGTACGATGGGTCATGGACCGAGTGGGGTAGCCGCTCGGACACGCCGGTTCAGACCCGATAGCATGACAGCCTCTCGCTACGGGGAGAGATAGGTGAACTGGCTGGTGCCGAAGTTGCATCTGGCGTATCGGGAACTCCATCTGGATCCGCGGGGAAGATTTCCCGTTCGCGAATTCACCTGAAAGTCTGCTCGAACACATCCCTGCTATGTTGTTCGAAGACCAGTCGCTGGGAACCCCGCTTGGGAAGCAACGAACCGCATGACGCTGGCGTAGCTGCATGGCGATAGGCGACACTCGGCAGATCCGCCTTGCGCATCAGGCCAACGACCGCTGCGACATGGCTGTGTGGCAGCGCCCGCTGGATCTCGACACCTCCTCTGCTACGCTCTGCTTTACAAATTTAAGGTCGCCACGTTGGGTCGGCTCAATTCGGCGGAAGATCGCGACCAAATGTGCGCTCACTCTTCCGCTGCATCGGGGGTCTCTTTGGAAATTTCGAAACGACAAAGTTGGTTCTCGAACAGAAAAGTATCCTCGCAGCTGTCCCCGACAAGAAGATCTAAAACGGACTAAGTGCTGCAGATGCAAGCATCTCCGCGCCCGAGGCCTTCGTTGCCCGCTATGCGGCGGCGAGCGCATCGAAAATCGGCTTGCCGTCGCTGCCACCCATCAGCGGGTCCACAAGATCCTCCGGATGTGGCATGAGCCCGAGTACGCGCAAGTTGGGCGACAAAATGCCACCGATCGAGCGGGCGCTACCATTGCGGTTCGCTGTCCCTGATATCTCACCGGCCGGTGTCGTGTAGCGCAGCGCCACCAATCGCTCGCCTTCCAGCCGATCCAGCGTGGAACTCGTCAGCGAAGTAGTTCCCGTCGCCATGCGCCATTACTGCACGGAATACCTGACCGTGTTGATACTGGTTTGTGAATACCGTGTCGGTGCGCTCGACCCGCAGATGGCAGTCCATCGATAGGAAGCGCAGGGATGCATTGCGCAATAGGGCGCCAGGAAGCAGGCCCGCCTCCGTCAGGATCTGAAAACCATTGCATATACCGAGAATGTAGCCACCGCGAGCAGCATGCTCGCGCACCGCCGTCATCACTGGGGAATGCGCGGCCATCGCACCGCAACGCAGGTAGTCGCCGTGGGAAAAGCCCCCGGGGATTACGATCAGGTCCAAGTCGTCGACGTCAGTTTCCTTGTGCCAGATCATCCGTGGCCCGATGCCGGACCGGCGCAGCGCGATCGCCATGTCACGTTCACGGTTAATCCCAGGAAAGATGACGATCCCGGTCTTCATCGATGCTGCTCGGCGCAAGGAAAGAATCGGACGATGGCCTGACCGATGGCGGCCGTTGCTGCACTGTCCTCGTGCGTGTCTGAATAGGCCGTCACCACCTGGGCCAGCAGGTCGGGTGTGAAGTCTGGCGGTGGACAGACGCCGCGCGGTGGGGTCGGCGCGAATTGCAGGTCGTAGATGCCGGATACGTAGCCGAGGCAGAGGCCGTGCTGCGCCGGTTCAGGCGAATGGCAAGCTGCCGCGAGTTGCTTCGAGGTTAGCTGCTTCCAGCCCTGCTGCACTGGCTGTCCGCGGGCGCTTGCCCCGGTCATCGCTGCCGTAATCGCTCCGAACGCAACAATCCAGCGATTGAGCCCCAATGCCCGTACACAACAAGCTATTCGTCCGGGCAGGTCAAGCAGCATCAACTGAGACCCAGAAGCTCTCGATTACGGTGTTTGCCAGCAGCTTTCTTGCCATCTTCTCCGCCGACGCGCTGGCACGGTCGGGATCATTCTCGTCCAGTTCGAGCTCAATTACCTTACCAGCGCGCACTTCGCCCACATTGTCGAACCCAAGGGTGTGCAAAGCGTGACCAATAGCCTTGCCCTGCGGGTCCAGCACGCCCGGTTTCAGCATCACCGTGACCCTCGCCTTCATTGCATCAGCTCCGGGCCCTTCATGTCACGTACTCCGGCCTCTGGAAGGATGCCGAGACGCTTGGCTACTTCTTGATACGCCTCCTCGACCTTACCCAAGTCACGACGGAAGCGATCTTTGTCCATCTTCTCGTTGGTCTTGGAGTCCCACAATCTACAGTTGTCTGGACTGATCTCGTCAGCCAGCACTATGCGCATCTCCTCGTTCTCCCACAGCCGACCGAACTCCAGCTTGAAATCCACCAGCGTGATGCCGACTCCCAAGAACAATCCGGCCAAGAAGTCGTTTATCCTCAGCGTAAGAGCAACGACGTCGTCGAGATCGGCGGCGTTGGCCCAGCCGAAACAGGTAATGTGCTCCTCGGAAACGATCGGATCGTTCAAGGCGTCATTCTTGTAGTGGTCACTCGATGATCGAGCGGGGAAGACGCGTCCCCTCCGGAATACCTAGGCGCTGTGACATACTGCCTGCGGCAACGTTCCGCACCACAACCTCGAGCGGGATGATCTCAACCTCTCGGATAAGTTGCTCGCGCATGTTCAGTCGGCGGACGAAATGAGTCGGTATGCCAATATCGGTCAACCGCATCATTAGGTACTCACTAATGCGGTTGTTCAATACGCCCTTGCCGGTGATCACGCCTCTCTTTTGCGCATTGAATGCGGTCGCATCGTCTTTAAAATACTGCACCAACGTTCCGGGTTCTGGCCCCTCAAACAGGATCTTGGCTTTTCCTTCGTACAATTGGCGGCGGCGGGCCATCACGATCCCCTTCTCGGCAGGTGCGCGTGGATATAGCAGCGAGGACCAGGTGCCGCCATGCCACCCGGGTCAGCAGACCGCCAGGAAGGGCACCTGGTGCGGCGGACCGGAGGCAAACAGCCATACTTCGCGGCCCTTCTGCGGAAGACCAAGGAGCGATGAGCAAACAGTTCCGAACCCACCCCGTGGCTCCACGTTAATCTGCTCCCCTGGGCTTCCGGATCGATCGGCGAGGATCTCCCGCCAGGCCCACCAGCGGGCCGGGTTCGATGGCTCAGCCGAACGGAACCGGTCAAGATACCGCGCCACGCGAGGACTCTCCGGGTCATCGGGGTCGTGTGCGGTGATCATGTGCAAGCCTGGCACCAGGGGTATTGGTTCCGGCGAGCCGTGGCCGAGGCCACGGATGAAAAATGCTCCCATCCGATCGGCGATCACAAGATTGAAGCTACGCCAAGCGGCAGCATCCATTTTGCCAACCGCCGCCGCCCCCTTAGCCGCGGACGGATATGCCAGCGCCAACAGAGGCAGTTCACCACGGCTCCGCTTTCCGGTTGCCGGCCCGAGGCTGCCGGGCCGGTTCAGCACGGCCGCCACAACACCGTCGCCGTTCACGCCCATCCAAGTGCCACCAGCCGTGCGGTCGCGTCCAGCGACGATGCGTGGGCTATCAGGCCAGTGGGGGCCGGGCGGGTCCCAGGACCGATCTAGCATTTCGTCGCGGTTGGCCGCGAGGACCAGCGGCCAAGCGTGCCCCGGGCGGATCAGCAGGACGACTGTGCACATGCGGGTTCGGGCCAACACCGACGCCAGTCGAGGGGGCCTGCTCACCCATTGTGTATGATGCGCCAATGCTACGTCAACATCTTGTCCTGGTTTGTCGGGAGCGCGTGAGTTGTCCGCCTTTCGTAGCGCGTGAGTTGTCCGTTTTGTTCGTCACCTGTTCCAGAGGTGGCGAATGCGACGGAGCACGGTGCTATGGGAGGCGTTTGTGACACTTTTCGAAGATGCGTTGGATCGGCACAAACAGGGTCGGCTCACGGCGGAGGAAGCCGGCGAACTGCTCGGCGTCTCAGCGCGTCACTTTCGCCGCTTGCATGGCCGCTACCGGAGCGCTGGAGCGGATGGGCTGGCCGACCAACGGCTGGGCAAGCGATCGCCGCGGCGGGCAGCGGAAAGCGAGCTGGATCGCATGCGCCGGCTGTATCGCGAGGAGTATGCCGACTTCACCGCATTTCAAATTTCAAGCACTTCCATGAGCAGCTGCGCAAGCGGCACAACTACACACTCGGTTACACGGTGACGCGCTTGGCGTTGCAGTCGGCTGACACCGCAGCTGCACCGCCACCACTACGTCAAGGCGACGGTGCGCGTGCATGACTATCCGGACGGCAGCCTGGCGATCTTCGATCCGAGCCACGGGTCCCTCGCCCGCTACGATGCGGACGACAGTTCATCTGGATCTCCCGTCCCGAGGGCCGCTTGACCCCGCTCGGGAAGCCCGGCTGGTGGATTTGTGGACAGAGGCCCGGAGCAGGCGTTGCCCACAACCCCACAGCCGCCACATCGGCAGAAGCGGACATATGGTTCGCTACAAAGCGCGGACATCTTTACGCGTCACCGACACATCTTGTCCTGGTTCAGCCCATGTGAGATGCGGCGAGGTCTCCTTGGCTGCGGTGGGCGAGATACTGGGCGGGCGTGAGATCGCCAAGCGCCTGATGTGGCCGGACGTGGTTAAAGTGGTGAGCGAAGCGGTCGACTTCGGCCTGCAGCTCGATCAACCGGGAAGGCAGATCGTGGCAGGCGTAGAACTCGTATCGCCAGGTTGACTGCGAGCGTTCGACGGCGCCGTTGAGCTGCGGGCGCTTCGGCGGCAGCACGAACAGGGTGAGTTGCCGGTCGGCGCAGAGCTGCTCGAATTCCGCCATGAACTCCGAGCCGCCATCAACCTGAATGCCCTCGACCGGGAACGGAATGGGGTGATCAGCTTGTCGAGCAAGGCGCGCGGCGCGCCCGGCGGTGGCGTTGCTGGCGACCAGAGCGGGGTCCATTTGGCCACCGGATCATAGGCGGTGAAGTGCTTCACCGCCTTGTCCGGCGCGACATTGACGAACAGCGTATCGATTTGCACCAACTGCCCCGGCTGTTTCGGCCTGAGTTCCCTTCGGCAGCCGCTGTGCATGGCGCTGCTGGCCGACAGGCCGAACCGGCGGGCGCCGGGCTTGCGGCGCAGCAGAGGCACCGGCGTGATGCGCTGACGGTCCATCAGATAGCGCAGGATGCGCCCGGTGGTGGACATTGAGACGGGCCGTCCCTGTCGGCGGAGCAGGACGGCGATCTTGCGCTTGCCCCACATGGGATAACGCCTGTCGCAAGGCCTCCACCCTCGGTGGCCATGGAGCGCCGCGCCAGGTGTTGGCTCGCCCTCGCAGTGGCCGCCGTGAGAGCGGTTGGATGCACTTCTGCCAGCGATACAGCGTGGCGCGCGGGACGCCCACGGCGGCGGCGGCCTGCGCGGTGCTGCGGCAGATCGGCCCGACCAGGAACTTCACCAACTAAACGCGCTACTGCCGTGGAACTGGCGCCCAACTTCCACTATCGTCGTCGCATAATCACCGCTACGACAGCCTACCGAATCCCACCGGCTGTCTCGTCAATGGACCGCGCGTGTGGTGTCGCCGCGCCGCTCTGATGTCCGCATTCAAGGGGTGAGGTCGCAGTTTTTCGTTCCCGCCTCGCGTGCGAGCTTTTCTGTAGTGTGATGTAGCTGTGCAAGGCAGGAGACGGGACCGCTGGACGTCGGTTGACCTGCTCTGATGCGCGGGTTGGATACCGCATTTCCGGTTTCCGTCCGGGGCTGGTCCCTGTCTTACGACGGGCATCGGTATGTAGCCGGCCGCCAAGCGGCGCTCGGGAGCTCCCCACCGTGGCCCCGTCCCCAGCCTTGCACAACAGTTGTCGTTCTTCGCTGGCGTTGATCCTTATTCTGAACCCCTGCCAGCGCGGTTACCTCCTCATGTCACATCGGCCGGGCTCCACCTCGCGGGCGATTGCCCACAGGAAGGCCGCGATTTCGCGGGCGATTGCAGTGATCGCCACGGTATTGCGCTTCCCCTTCGCGACAAGACGTCGATACCGTGCGCACAGGCGGCTCTGCGCTTTCCAGGCAATGTCGCGCACTTGCTGCGGTAACCTCTGCTGCCGGCGCTGATGCGTAGTTCCCACACCAGCAGAATGCCGATAGGTCCATGCCGCTTCGACCAGTGCCTTCCGGGCGCTGCTGTTGCCGGTCTTGGTGATCCCACCCTGGCGTCTTGTCTCACCCGTGGAGCGCTCGGATGGCACCAGGCCGAGGAACGCCATGAGCTGACGGGGATGTTCGAAACGACGAAGGTCACCTGCTTCGGCAACGACTGCCGTCGCAGTCAGGAAGCCAACGCCACGCATCGCCTGGAATGCCTCCACCACGGGCGCCATCGTCCAGGCAGGCACGATCTCCTCGAGCGCAGCGTCATAGCGATCCCCGAGCTTGCGCCATCTTGGCAACTGCATCGGGTGTAGCGGCAAACTCGCCTAGATATCGAACATCACCTCGCCGACCTCAACTCCGCAACCGCAACAGCATTCCTCGCCTTGGCGGTATCGATTCCAACAAATGCTTCCCCACCTTTCCTCATGGCTCGTCCCCTGTGCGTTGAGGATAGGCCCGGACC
Organism: uncultured Alphaproteobacteria bacterium; assembly: GCA_963758595.1. GTDB lineage: Bacteria > Pseudomonadota > Alphaproteobacteria > Acetobacterales > Acetobacteraceae > JAMXLO01. Next base: position 526,279 of record CAVWWB010000006.1, on the reverse strand, counting down.
ATCCGGGCAACCCTCGCTCATTTCCGCACACGCGGGGCGAGCCACCTCAACAGCTCAGCGGACATGCGGTTCTACCCCTGTCGTGCCCCTTCCATGCTCTGAACCGGTCGTGCAGCGTCAGATGAAGCAGCGTCAGCACGGCCTCGTCGATCTTGTCGTTGTAGATGTCCACCGCTGCATCCTCCCGGCAGATCGGGGATCGTCATGCCTGCCAGTCCAGTGCGTCAACCATGCCGATCGGCAGACGCTTACGTTGCAAGTGTAGTGAGGACACCTGAATGGGGAACACATGAGGGGCGGTGACGCGTTTACCAGTGCGTCAAGGCAGGACGTGTCAGATGGTTAGGATGGCAAGAGGTGAAATCCTCGAGTATTCGAGCGATTGGCTACAACAAGAGCTCTGAGGAGCTTTGGGTTGAATATCGCTCAGGGCCGGGTGTGTACGTTTACAAGGGCGTCCCTGGCGAGTTGTTTACTGGGCTACGGCAAGCGGGCTCAAAGGGCAGCTATGTCAATCGCATGATCAAGGGCCGCTTTCCGTATGAATATCGGCCAGATACGCTTGGTGGGCGAGCAAGTCGACGGCGCAAGATTGGCTGATGTCAGGCTGGGATTAGCGGCGGACTAGCGCTGAGATCATGGCTCAGTGGTGAGATGGATTCCAGGCGGGCCTGTCAGGAACTGTGTGGGGAGGGTCGGTTTCACTTGAACCCTCTACTCTGCGGTGAACCGTTCACCGAACATGACGGCAAACTACGTCTTGCCGGCCGGCCCATTCTCGCGGCGGCATCTTCCACTCACGGCTGACCTGGCGCAACACCAGGAAAGTGACCGCGGCTGCGCACCGCGGTGCGTAGTTTGCGGTTGAGGCTTTCAATCGCATTGGTGGTGTAGATGATCCACAGCACCTCGGGTGGAGAGGACACTTGCGGCCCAGGGACCGGTGGTGAACTCTTCCAGCGTTCGCGCGCCGCCTCGGCGTTGACCACGGTATAGATCGCCGCAGCGCGGCGGCGAGCTCTCGGCGGTCCGTCTACGTGGCAAACGACAGCGGATGACGCAGCACATGCAGGATACCGGTCTGGATCTTGACCAGATAGTAGTTTATCGACGCTCTTGTCGCGAATTGTCATACGTCTCCTCGCCCTTCATGGGGGTCGCGTCCGTCAACGCGGTCTAGATTCTGCGGTAGAGCGAAAGTGCCAATCGGGCCGGTGGCTCCGGTGGAAATGAGGGCGAAGGACGGCACAGGCGATTGTGCTGCGACCGCGATCACCGCCGTCAATCGGGATAGGGGGACATCTCGCGACGCCACCCCTCCCACACCACCGGGCATACGGGTCCGTACCACGGCGGTTCGGCGGATTAGGTCTGACCAGCGTCTGCCATGGAGACCAACCCGAGACCACGGAAGCGAGGCCTTGGAGAACGCCAGATGCAGCGCCTCGTTCGTGCTGACGCGCCACGGGCCTCGCGGGTTCATGACGGCCGCGAAGGCCGCCCGCCGAGAGAGACCGAGGCGGCGCAGTTCGTCGAGGCGCCGCGATCTGGTCTTCCATTGGATCCAGGCGGCGCAGCGAAGGCGTCGCCTGACCAACCGTCCAGTGATGGCAACTCACGCAACTGGCTGAGGCCGAAATAGCCGGCCCATCCCCGCAGCAGCGGGTTCAGGTCGGCGATCATCCGCTGCAGGCTCACCCCGCGGTTGCGTCCCGTCAGGTGCCGCACCCGGTCCTTGAACCGGGCGACGGCCTTGTCGGCGATGCGACGGCGTGGCGCGCTCTCCTCCGTCAGCGTGAAGCCGAGGAAGGAGCGTTGCCATGGGATGAGCCACGGCACTCTTCTCCGCATTGACCTGAAGCTTGAGACGCCGTTCGATGAAACGTGTGATGCTCACCATCACCCGCCGGCCGGCCGCCTCGCTGCGCACGTAGATATTGCAGTCATCTGCGTAACGCACGAAGCGATGGCCGCGACGTTCAAGTTCGCGATCCAGTTCATCCAGCACGAGGTTCGACAGCAGAGGCGAGAGCGGGCCGCCTTGCGGGGTGCCCTCGCGGCTCGCTTCGAACAGCCCGCCGTGCAGCACACCGGCGGTCAGGTAGCTCCGGATCAGCCGAAGCACCCGCCGGTCGGAGACGCGCGCCGCCACCTGCGGCCATCAGCCTGTCGTGGTTCACCCGGTCGAAAAACTTCGCCAGGTCGATATCGACGACGAACCGATAGCCTTCGGTGACATAGGCTTGCGCCTGCGCCACCGCTTGGTGGGCCGAGCGACCCGGCCGGAAGCCGTAGCTGTGCTCGCTGAATGTCGGGTCCCACAGCGGCTGGAGCCGCTGTAGCACCGCCTGTTGGATCACGCGGTCGATCACGGTTGGAATGCCGAGGTCGCGCATCCCGCCGGCCGGCTTCGGGATTTGCACCCGACGCACCGGTTGCGGTTGGTAGCGCCCCTGAAGCAGTTGGTTCTCGATCTTCGGCCAGTGCGCTTTCAGGACGCCCGGTAATTGTCGAACGGTGATCCCGTCGATACCCGGCGCCCCTTTGTTGCGCACCACCGCACGCAGGGCTGCTGCTACGTTGTCCGGGTCACAGATTGCCTCCATCAGCGTGCTGGTCATGACCGGGCTTTCGGGTTCGAGCCTCGCCGTGGTCGCTTCGGCCAGCTTGCCCCCAACCGGCCCGAGGCTTCACCTCGGCCGGCAGAAGGAAGCGCCACCCGTGGTGGCTTCGCGGCCGCTACTGGGACCATGAGACGCCCAAGCTACTTGCCCTCTCCTTCAACCCCTCGCGGGGACCGTTCGGGCCTTCAGCCGATGGTCTGGCCTACTACGCCCTCTGCTGACTTCTGCCGCGCGTTCAGATGGCTTTGCAGCCACCCCAGTCCCTGACGGACACGCGACAGATCTCCCGGGGTAAGTCCGACAGCCTTCCTCGCACTCCCGCCGGATTTACAGCGGTGATCCTTGATGGATATGGACTTCGCTCTGTGCTGCTTGCTCGTCCGATCACCACTGCCTCGTATCCGGTTTCTGTTCGTCGGGACGCGAGTTCGCTCCACGCTTCCTTCAGACGGTCCCTCGCGGTTCCGCCCTTGCGCTTCACTCGTGCTTCACCTCCATCAGGTTGCACAGGGGACTTTCACCCCCAGGCTGCCGGGCATGCCCGGCACACAGTCCTGCGCCTTCGGCGCACCGGCTGCGCCGGCTGCGGGGCTTGACTGCGGCGCCACGGTCGAGCGTTTGGCACAGGTGCCGTCGACGCCGCAGTCTGTCTGTCGCGCTCCTGCATCATGCCGCGGACGGGAGTTGCCTGTGCTCAGCCTCGGTGGCCGGACTGAACAGCTCTGCCATCGCTTCGACCTGCATGTAGCGGTGCTGCAACTGCCACTCATCGTTCTGTTCCAGCAGCACGGCGCCGATCAGCCGGATGATTGAGGCTTCATTGGGAAATATGCCGACCACATCCGCCCGCCGCTTGACCTGCTTGTTCAAGCGTTCGAGCGGGTTCGTGCTGTGGATCTTGGCGCGGTGCTGCTCGGGGAAGTCCAGATGCGACAAGACGTCGGTCTCGCTCTCATCGATGAACGCGGCGAGCTTCGGCCATTTCTGCCGCAGCTGGTCCGCCACGTGGCGCAGCGTCTGGCTGGCCTGCGCGCGATCCGGCTGGATGAACGCCTGGCGCAGCACGGCCGCCACCATGCTCTGCCGCGTCTTCGCGACATAGGCGAGTGCGTTCCTCATCCAGTGAACGCGGCAGCGCTGCCATGCGGCGCCAAACACACGGCGGATCGCCGCCTTCAGTCCCTCATGTGCATCCGAGATCACCAGCTTCACGTCGCGCAGACCAAGGCGGGCCAGGCTCTTGAGGAAGACTGACCAGAAGGTCTCGGCTTCGGAAGGACCGATGGGGAGGCCGACAATCTCGCGCTTGCCATCGGTGTTCACAGCGACAGCGATTATCGCCGCGACCGAGACGATCCGGCCGCCTGCGCGCTGCTTCAGATAGGTCGCGTCCAGCCACAGATATGGCCACTCGCCGGCGAGCGGGCGCTGCAGGAACGCATGCACCCGTTCATCGATGTCCTTGCACAGCTTGGAGACCTGCGACTTGCTGATCCCGCTCAGCCCCATCGCCTGCACCAGTTCGTCGACCCGCCGCGTGGAAACGCCGCCGATCCACGCCTCCTGGATCACTGCGACCAAGGCCTTCTCCGAAACGTTCCGAGCCTCCAAGAACGGCGGGAAGTAGCTCCTCTGCCGCAGCTTCGGGATCCGCAGCTGTAGCGAGCCCAACCGGGTGTCGAGCATGCGGTCACGATGGCCGTTGCGCCAGGTCGTCCGATCGCCGCTGCGCTCATATCGCCCGGCGCCGATCAGACCTTCGACATCCGCCTCCATCAGCAATTGCAGCACCGCTTCCGCAACGCTGCGCAGAAAATCGCCGTCACCCGCCTTCTCCAGCAGCTCGGACAGCGCCAGTCTCTCCTCGGTCATCGGATCTCCTCTCGGCCACGGTTGAAGCTTCGCAACTCCACCCTAGCCGGCCGGTCCGATGGCCGCCTCCGCCTAAACCGCTACGCCACACCAAGCGGCGGTCCGAATCTCCACCACCTCTGTGGACGCTAACTTCATGGGCTAGGCTCAGGACCCTTTACGCGGCTCGGTTGGCGTGATTCTGACGGTGTCGGAGGTATCCGATGCCCAAACCGTTTCTGCTGTCCCGTGGCCAGATGTGCCGTATCAAGCGGTTCTTTCCGAAACCGCGCGGCCTGCCTCGTGTTGACGGTCGATCCGCAATGGCTCGCAATGGAAGGGACGCCCGCACCAGACGCTTTGTCCGCTGGGGCCGGCGCGGTGTATTCGAGTGCATCTTCGCGGCCCTGGTGAGCGAGGCGGGCGCGCCAGAGCGGGTGATGTTCAACACGATGCATCTCGAGGCGCACCGCACCGCGGCAAGCCTGGCAAAGGGGGTGCTCCACGCTGCATCGGACGCACCAAAGGCGTGTTGAATTCGAAGTTGCACGCCGTCTGCGACGGGCAAGGCCGGCCGGTCGTGCTGTTGCTCACCGAGGGCAGATGAGCGACCACAGGGGTGCTGCGCCGGTCCTGTCCGCGTTGGCTACCAGCCAGGGAGCTGATCGGTGACCCCGGGTGTGACAGCAATCGGTCCCGTGCGGCGCTGCTTAAGCGCGGGATTACCCGATGTCTGGGCGATGCACCGCTCCCGCCCCACCCGAAGCTCCCCTTGCTTCTCCGCCGGCGGGGCTTTCTGAACGACCGGCTGGATCGTACGGCACGCCTCAACTAAAGCGACCGCTGCGGCGACGATGGCGAAATGACCCAATTGCGCGAATGCCGAGTAAGGATCGCCGGCCTATTGGTACTGTCATGCTGATGCTACGGCGCTGGACGGTCTCGACCAGCAGGTCCTGCTCGCCGTGACTTGGTAGTCACGCAAAATCGGCGATTCTCGCCCGGCGGAACGACAGTCCAACTGTTCGCCACATTAACGGCGTGGCGCCCGAGAGCGAGGAATGGGGACGATCCAGCAACTGCGGGCGTGCTCGTGCTTATATGTTTGTAGCGCGCCGACCTGGGCGCAACCACGCCTTCCGGCGTCGATCCGGATACCGCTCTCGGTCGGGTCACAAGATTTGCGTGGGCGGCCCTTGGCCTTCTCCGAAACGCCCTGCAACATCGGCCCTCGCTCGACGATCCACCAAACCTGCCTTACTGGCCGACAGCGAGACCCTCCGGTGCAAGCATATTTGCGGGCACTCGATGAGTGACGACATCGCGGATTGTAGAACCCTTCGATGAACGACAAGACCGCGCGTCTCACCTCGGCCAGCGTCTTGACGCTGCACGACCGGTTCAGAGCATGGAAGGGGCACGACAGGGGTAAGACCGCATGTCCGCTGAGCTGTTGAGGTGGCTCGCCCCGCGTGTGCGGAAATGAGCGAGGGTTGCCCGGATGGTCCGGGCCTATCCTCAACGCACAGGGGACGAGCCATGAGGAAAGGTGGGGAAGCATTTGTTGGAATCGATACCGCCAAGGCGAGGAATGCTGTTGCGGTTGCGGAGTCAGGTCGGCGAGGTGATGTTCGATATCTAGGCGAGTTTGCCGCTACACCCGATGCAGTTGCCAAGATGGCGCAAGCTCGGGGATCGCTATGACGCTGCGCTCGAGGAGATCGTGCCTGCCTGGACGATGGCGCCCGTGGTGGAGGCATTCCAGGCGATGCGTGGCGTTGGCTTCCTGACTGCGACGGCAGTCGTTGCCGAAGCAGGTGACCTTCGTCGTTTCGAACATCCCCGTCAGCTCATGGCGTTCCTCGGCCTGGTGCCATCCGAGCGCTCCACGGGTGAGACAAGACGCCAGGGTGGGATCACCAAGACCGGCAACAGCAGCGCCCGGAAGGCACTGGTCGAAGCGGCATGGACCTATCGGCATTCTGCTGGTGTGGGAACTACGCATCAGCGCCGGCAGCAGAGGTTACCGCAGCAAGTGCGCGACATTGCCTGGAAAGCGCAGAGCCGCCTGTGCGCACGGTATCGACGTCTCGTCGCGAAGGGGAAGCGCAATACCGTGGCGATCACTGCAATCGCCCGCGAAATCGCGGCCTTCCTGTGGGCAATCGCCCGCGAGGTGGAGCCCCGGCCGATGTGACATGAGGAGGTAACCGCGCTGGCAGGGGTTCAGAATAAGGATCAACGCCAGCGAAGAACGACAACTGTTGTGCAAGGCTGGGGACGGGGCCACGGTGGGGAGCTCCCGAGCGCCGCTTGGCGGCCGGCTACATACCGATGCCCGTCGTAAGACAGGGACCAGCCCCGGACGGAAACCGGAAATGCGGTATCCAACCCGCGCATCAGAGCAGGTCAACCGACGTCCAGCGGTTCCGTCTCCTGCCTTGCACAGCTACATCACACTAACAAAAGCTCGCACGCGAGGTGGGAACGAAAAACTGCGACCTCACCCCTTGAATGCGGACATCAGAGCGGGGTGCGGAGACCACCTTGCGATGATCGCGGGCGATGCGCTGATGGTTTGGCATGGACGGCGAGCATACGACGATCGAGCACGACGGTTCGGTAAGGAGCGGTCATAAGGGTCGTCATATGACTGCCCCGACGCAGCGGATCGAGGTGATCACCCGAGGCGAGCGGCGGCGGCGCTGGTCGATTGAGGAGAAGCGGGAGATTGTTGCGGAGAGCCTCGGGGCTGGGGTCCGGCCGAGCGAAGTCATCCACAAGCACGGGATCACGTCGGGACAACTATACGCTTGGCGCCAGCAGCTGACCCGGCGCGTGGACGGGCGTTCGGCGCATCCGCCGGCCAGCTTTGCACGCGTCGATGTGGTTGCTGGAGAGCGGGAGGTGTCGGCGCCGCCCGTAGCCGAGATGTCGGCGGTGGCAACCCAATCGCAGGCGCACGTGCCGACGGTTGCTACTTTGCGTAGCAAGGGATCGATCGAAGTCGTGCTGCCAGGCGGCACCTTGGTTCGCGTGGACGCGCACGTCGAAGACCGTGCACTGCGTTGCGTGCTCAATGCCCTGCAGGCGCGATGATAACGCCGCCCCCTGGGGTGCAGGTTTATTTGGCATGCGGCTACACGGACATGCGCAAGGGCATGGCGACGCTGGCCATGCTGGTGCAGCAGACGCTGGGTCATGATCCATTTTCGGGCGCGGTTTACGCCTTCCGGGGACGCAGAGGCGGGCTGATCAAGGTTCTTTGGCACGACGGCGTCGGGATGTGCCTGTTCATCAAGCGGCTGGAACGTGGGCAGTTCGTCTGGCCGATGTCGGCTTCGGGGACTGTGTCGCTGACGGCAGGGCAGTTGTCGACATTGCTGGAGGGCTGCGAGTGGCGGGCTTTGGCGCGCAATCTGCGGCCCGAGCTGGCGGGCTGATCCTCCTCTGATCACGCTGGAGTCATTGGCGGCGACGCGACGGCGAGCGTCATCATCATCGTGTTGTGCAGATCGATCTCGCGGCACTGCCTGACGATCCGAATGTCCTGCAGCAAATGCTGCGGGAGGCGGTGCCCGAGTTGCAAGCCGAGAACGAGAAGCTATGGCAGCTGATCCAGCGCCTGCTACGCCATCGCTATGGCCCCCGCTCGGAGAAGCTCGATCTCGAGCAATTGCAGCTGGTCCTGGAGGACACGGAGCAAACTGTCGCCGAAGACGGCGCTGCCAAGGATGCGGCGGAGCCGCCGGAGAGACGACGGCGCATAGCGGCAGCCAACCGCAATCGTGGCGCGTTGCCCGCGCATTTGCCGCGCTACGAGGTCGTCATCGACGTCCAGAGCAAGCAGTGCCCCTGTTGTGGCGGCGCGCTGCACCCGATCGGCGAGGATCGCACCGAGATGCTCGACCTGGTTCCCGCCCAGCTGCGGGTGAAGGTGGTGTGCCGACCACGCTATGGATGCCGCGGCTGCGAGGGTGCCGTGGTGCAGGCTGCTGCGCCGGAGCGGCCGATCGACGGCGGCATGGCAACGGAAGCGCTGCTGGCGCACATCGTGGTCAGCAAGTTCTGTGACGCTCTTCCGCTTCACCGTCAGGCACAGATGCTCAAGCGGCAGGGCATCACACTGGATCGTTCGACGCTGAGCGCCTGGGTGGGACGCGCGTGCTGGTGGCTGACCCCGCTCTATGAGCTGGTGCTCGGCACTGTGCTGTCGTCGGACAAGCTGTTCGCCGATGAGACGACATTGCCGGTACTCGATCCCGGCCGAGGCAAGACCAGAACCGGGCGTTTGTGGTGCTATGCGATCGATGATCGGCCGTGGGCCGGATCCACCCATCCGGCGGCAGCCTACGTCTACTCCGAGGATCGCAGAGGCGAGCATCCGGCCGAGCACCTGGCAGCATTCAGAGGCACGCTGCAGGTCGATGGCTATGCCGGATTCGGCAAACTGGTCGAAGCGCGCAAGGATACCTCACTGCGGCTGGCATTCTGTTGGGCGCACGCCAGGAGGCCATTCTACGAGTTCTATACCTCCACCCAGTCACCGCTCGCGGCCGAGGTGCTGGCACGTATCGCCAAACTCTACGCCATCGAGGCCGACTGTCCGCGGCCAGCCAGTGGAGGTACGTCAGGCCGTCCGTCAGCAACGAAGTCGACCGTTGGTCGAGGATCTGCATCTCTGGCTGCAGGACCGCCTGCCGCGCGTGCCGGGCTGGTCGGATCTGGCCAAAGCCATGCGGTATGTATTGCGCCATTGGGACGGGCTGATCCTGTATCTCGACGACGGCCGCCTGGAGATGGACACGAATGTAGTCGAGCGGGCCATCAGGCCGGTGACCATTACGAGGAAGAATTCGTTATTCGCGGGCAGCGATGCCGGCGCCCGTCGTTGGGCAATCACCAACACGCTGATCCAAACTTGCAAGATGAGCGACGTCGATCCGCTCGCTTGGCTCACCGACGTGCTGCAACGGATCGTCTCGCGGCGAGCCAAAAACCACGACATGCACGCACTGCTCCCGTGGAACTGGCGCCCACCGTCCACCATCGCCGCGTAATCACCGCTACGATAGCCTACCCAATCCCACGGCTGTCTCGTCAATGGACCGCGCGTGTGGTGTCGCCGCGCCGCTCTGATGTCCGCATTCAAGGGGTGAGGTCGCAGTTTTTCGTTCCCACCTCGCGTGCGAGCTTTTGTTAGTGTGATGTAGCTGTGCAAGGCAGGAGACGGAACCGCTGGACGTCGGTTGACCTGCTCTGATGCGCGGGTTGGATACCGCATTTCCGGTTTCCGTCCGGGGCTGGTCCCTGTCTTACGACGGGCATCGGTATGTAGCCGGCCGCCAAGCGGCGCTCGGGAGCTCCCCACCGTGGCCCCGTCCCCAGCCTTGCACAACAGTTGTCGTTCTTCGCTGGCGTTGATCCTTATTCTGAACCCCTGCCAGCGCGGTTACCTCCTCATGTCACATCGGCCGGGGCTCCACCTCGCGGGCGATTGCCCACAGGAAGGCCGCGATTTCGCGGGCGATTGCAGTGATCGCCACGGTATTGCGCTTCCCCTTCGCGACGAGACGTCGATACCGTGCGCACAGGCGGCTCTGCGCTTTCCAGGCAATGTCGCGCACTTGCTGCGGTAACCTCTGCTGCCGGCGCTGATGCGTAGTTCCCACACCAGCAGAATGCCGATAGGTCCATGCCGCTTCGACCAGTGCCTTCCGGGCGCTGCTGTTGCCGGTCTTGGTGATCCCACCCTGGCGTCTTGTCTCACCCGTGGAGCGCTCGGATGGTACCAGGCCGAGGAACGCCATGAGCTGACGGGGATGTTCGAAACGACGAAGGTCACCTGCTTCGGCAACGACTGCCGTCGCAGTCAGGAAGCCAACGCCACGCATCGCCTGGAATGCCTCCACCACGGGCGCCATCGTCCAGGCAGGCACGATCTCCTCGAGCGCAGCGTCATAGCGATCCCCGAGCTTGCGCCATCTTGGCAACTGCATCGGGTGTAGCGGCAAACTCGCCTAGATATCGAACATCACCTCGCCGACCTGACTCCGCAACCGCAACAGCATTCCTCGCCTTGGCGGTATCGATTTCAACAAATGCTTCCCCACCTTTCCTCATGGCTCGTCCCCTGTGCGTTGAGGATAGGCCCGGACCATCCGGGCAACCCTCGCTCATTTCCGCACACGCGGGGCGAGCCACCTCAACAGCTCAGCGGACATGCGGTTTTACGCTTCACCTACCTCCGGCTGCGGCGAACGCCACAACCCGGCGATGGGCACGCTGTTCAGCCTGTTCTATTACTGTTGAAGCGCCGATAGCGGCTACCCAGGGCCGCAGTTTCAGCGGGCACTGCGCCGTTTCTGCCGGCAGATCGACGTCAAGATTGTCAAACGCTCCGATGCGGGCAAGTGCGTCGTGCTGCCCAAACGCTGGCTCGTCGAATGCACCGTCGCCTAGCTCTCACGGGTGCCGTCGGTTGGCAAGGACTGGGAATGCCTGAATCGCACCGGGCGCCTCTTCCTGCGCTGGGCTTCCATCAACCTGATAGTCAAACTATGTCAGGCAGAGAAATGATCCGATGACTCTCGGTGAAAACTTCGGATCAGAGAGCCGCGTCCGATCGGTTCGAGGCAAGTGTTTGATTAAGGCTGCGTCGAGGAAATGCGCGGTCGAGGAAATGTGCGACTTCCCAGAATTTCGGTCGCCTTGTCAGCTCGGGCCGCGCCGCGCGCCTGTTGCTCGGGCCGCGCCGCGCGCCTGTTGCACACTGCCTGGGAAGCCACTCCGATCGCTGTAGTGTCGGCTACCTGGTTTTGCCATCGGGCGTGCACACCGACTGTCATTTTCCCCGCCGCAATGTCCAGCATGGCCATGCCGATCACCATCCCGATCGCCAGTCCGACATTGGTCCGCTTCGCATTGTCGTATCGGTAGGCACCCATCAGTGTTGCCAGGTCCAGGCCATCGCCAAGCGCACGGGCCCACATGCCGGCCTGCTTCTCGGTGGAGAGTGACATCATTCCTGTGCCGATTTCCCTCGCTCCGTAAGCGCGCAACAGCGCCTTCGCGCCCTTTTATCCCAAGAAACTGCGACAGGGCGCGAGGTGCCAGCAACTCGACCGTCCCCAGTGCGATGCTGAACCAGCCCAGGCAGCGAGCGACACGGTCGCTGCCGGTCAGCGAACTTCGCCCGGTGGTCAGGATTTTGGGATCTCCGTGTTGCGCGAAATGTTGGCGATATAGTTCACGGCGGACCTCCGCAGGATCAGGGCTTCAGGTACAACCTTGACGCAACTGTCCTGCTTGTCGCGGAACACCTTGTACATCTCGGGTCCATCCTCCAGGCTGGCGGTGTGAGTGATCACAAATGACGGGTCGATCTGCTTTTCCTGGATCCGCCGCAGCAGATCGTCGGTCCAGCGATTGACATGTGTCTGACCCATTCGAAACGTCAGTCCCTTGTTCATCGCCTGGCCCATCGGAATCTTGTCCACCAGACCGGCATAGACGCCCGGGATCGAAATGGTGCCGGCGGGCCGGCAAACATAAATCATCTCGCGCAGCACGTGGGGCCGATCACTTTCGATCCCCATCATCTGCTTCGCCCTATCGTAAATCGTGTCGGGCAGCGAGAAGGTCACGTGACTCTCCAGTCCTGTCGCATCAATGCATTTCTCAGGACCCTTGCCCTCCGTCAGTTCGTTCAGCCGTTCGAACACGCTTTCCTGGCCGAAGTTGATGGTGATCGCGCCGCCGGCCTCGGCCATACTCAGTCGCTCCGGCAAGCGATCGATGGCCACGATCTGGCGGGCGCCCAGCAGCACCGCGCTGCGGATCGCCATCTGTCCAACCGGACCGCATCCCCAGATTGCGACCGTGTCGGTCTCCTCGATGTCGCACTGTACGGCGGCCTGCCAGCCGGTGGGGAAGATATCGCCCAAGAATAGCGCCTGCTCGTCGGTAATTCCGTCCGGGATTTTGATGTGCGTCTTGTCGGCAAACGGTACGCGCAGATACTCCGCCTGACCGCCGGGATAACCACCGGTCAGGTGCGTATAGCCGAACAACCCGGCGGTGGTGTGACCGAACACCTTGTCCGCTATACGCTTGTTGCGATTGCTCCTTTCGCAGACCGAGAAGTTACCGCGTCTGCATTGCTCGCACTCGCCGCAGATGATCGTGAACGGCACCACGACCCGGTCGCCAACTCTCAGGTTACCATTCACTCCGTGGCCGATTTCGACCACTTCGCCCATCATTTCATGACCCATGATGTCGCCGGGCAGCATCGCTGGCACGAAGTTGTGGAACAGGTGCAGGTCCGAGCCGCAAATTGCGCAGCTCGTCACTCTGACGATCGCATCGCGTGGATCCTGGATTTCCGGGTCCGAGACGGTATCGCAGCGAATGTCCTCTTTGCCGTGCCAGACCAGGGCTCGCATCGCATCGTTCTCCCTACCGCCAGCATTTTGGCCAGTATCAGCCCTAATGCGTCGCCGAGGCCATGCGTTTCCCCCGTCCGCCGCGACCTGGCGTCACCATGGCGTGACACCAAAAAACCCGGGATCAGCGGATTATATGTCCTGTCAGTTTGCAGATAAGCTGCTCATAACGCGCCATATAATCCGCCATAGCCAACTCTCTGCATCGCGTAGCGGCGCGCCGATGCGCGTAATCGACCCGCCAGCGACGTATCCTCCAGGACCTGCAGCACTGCGTGCGCCAGCTCCTTCGTGTCGAAGAACGGCACCAAACAGCCCGTTCTTCTCATGGCTGATAAATTCGCTGACTGTGGGGGTATTTCCGCCGACCACAGCACATCCGGTTGCCAGCGGCTTCGCGCAATGACCACGACGCAACGAACGGATAACTCAGATACACATGCGCATCCGACCGCTGCAGCAACGCAGCATAAACTTTGTAATCCACTCGTCCCGGAAACAGCACGCGATCCGGATCAATACTGTCGCCAAGTTCCTCCAGCATCTTCTGCCGCCATGTCCCCTCCGGCGGGGGTCGGCCATAGCTGATGCCGTCGCCTCCCACCAGCACCACGCGAACGTCTTTGCGACCTGCGCAGCAGGTGCGGGAGCGCCCGCATCATTACGTGGAAGCCGCGGTACGGCTCCAGATCGCGTGCCACGTAGGTAACCAGCTTCTCGCGAGGCCTGATTGTCGCTGCCGCCGATCTTCAAGGCGCGCCGCCGTGCGTTCCGGGTTCGGCCTACACAGGTCGAGGTTCACCCCTTCCGGCAGCAGGGTGATGGACGGCTGCGCCCAATACCGGATAGGTGGACAGCTGCCACCTCGTCGGCGTCTGGCCATGCGCACCGAGGTTCAGTGCCAGCAAATTGACCCCGTTCTTCGCGCGAATGCGCGGGTGCTCGGCCGGATGGGTCGGGAACTCCGGATCGAACCCGACATCGATCCCGTCGGCGCTATAATAGAATTCGAAATAGCCGAGCAGCGGCGTGTCTGGCCAGACGTCGCGGAGGTTGAGCAACTCACCCCACCCATGATGTCCGATAATGATGTCGGGCGTAAATCCCAGCTGCTTCAGGTTCGCCGCAGTGCGCGCCACCACGTCTGCCCGCCGCAGCGCCGCGTCAAGATCGCGTGCCCCGACATGCACTGCCGCGGGCGTTGACTCTCCGGCTTCGGATACGGGACCAGCCTCACTCCGTCGATCCGGTTGGCATTCGGTTCACTGATGAACACCACGTCGTGCTTTTTCGCCGCGACGAGGTGCCGGACGATGTGCAGATACTGGCCCGGGAAGTTCTGGTGGACGAAGAGGAACTTCACGAGTAGTCTGCGACAGCCTCAGCGTGACTTTTTCCGCGCCGGTCCCCTTGCTGGCGCAGGCTCCTTGCCCTTACGGCGGATCACCACCTGGAATGCCTCCAGCGCTGCCAGACTTTCCGCTTCGCAGGTCTCGCCACCCGCCACGGGCCCGACCGCGCTACCGTCGACGAACGTCGCCGAGTAGCTACACGCGTGCGTTTTCGCCGCATTGCCCTTCAGGCGAATTTTCAGCCCGAGCAGCGGCAATGCCATACCGCGGCTGCCACAGAACTTGCCACCCTCAATCCACGGCGACATCCAGCCTCGGCCCAGCACCGCCTGGTATTCAACGTCAGTGGCCTTTAGGCCATTCCGGAGAATCAGGCTAAAGCCCTCGATCCACAGCCGGCTGCCCCGTCGACCGATCCACTCACCAAGCTTCGCCGCAACGTCCCCGGCTCGCTGGACGTGTGCGATTGCCTCAGCATCGGCAAGCGCTGCTGCAACCGCCGTGACCTGGGTCGGCACACCCAATGCCGCCTGTCCTTCCGCAGCCAGCCGCATCACCTGCAACCGCGGGGCCGCTTCCGGTGGTGCCGACGGGGCCTGGTACACTGTCACCAGGATTTGCGCCGGTCCATCGGATACACGAACTAGCGCTGCCGAGTCGCCCCCGTTCATCCAGCCATCGTCGCGGAAGGTGCTGATGCTCACCACCTCGGGACGGCTGGCCTGCCCGGGCGGCGCCGAGATGCGCACCCCCGGCAGTCCAGACTGCTGGTTCGCCCGTGCCGATCCGGGTGCCTGGAAGACGCAGAAAAGCCCCGTGTCCAGTGTCATCAGGTGACCGGACACTTTCAGTTCAGAAACGCGGCCTGGCGCGGCGTTTTCACTTGCAGCGGGCTTGGCGGATGGGACCTTGGGAACGGAGGTGACAGCTTCCGACATGCAGCATTCTCGCTTTGGTTGTTATTCTATCCCCAGAGCAGCAATTCATGCCGTGTCGACGCGGTCTCTGCAACCATTGCGTTATTAATTTCTGCCGCGTCAACTCCGAGCGGTAGCAGAATGCCGCGGCCCGTTCGGCGGATCCGCTCAGCCTGAGCTCCGATGTCGAAGGCAACGACGCGCAGCCCCGCACGCCACGCCTCGGTCAAGGCCAGGCACCACGTCTCGGGAAAAATCGACGGCAGCAGCGCAAGGCTCGCGTTCTGGGCCTTGATCAGCGCGACTGCCTCGTCGGCCTCTATAGGGACCAGTCACGAACACCCGCCCAGTGGCGAGCAGCGCCCGATCGTTGATTGTGTGCCCGACGACCACAAATTCGACGGGCAGATTCCTCGCTGCCGCATCAAGCGCGCAGTCCAGCAAGCACCTGGAACCCCTTGTGAACGCCGATAGCACCGACGACGCAAACGCGGCACCGACTTGCTGCCGCGATCGGCGGAGGATCATCAATCTCCGCATCATCCTCGTGCGGCTGCACCACTGGTCGCACGGCAGGAAAATGCCGGCGGATTCGCGACACCAGCATCTTCCGATGGGACGATGACACTCTGACGCCACTGCGACAACAGTCTTGCCGAGCGACTGTCGCAACGCGGCAACCGATATTTCCTCGTCGATCAAGCTGCCGGCCGGACCGACGCAAAGCTCGCACCGCGCTACATCCGGTTCGCCGCAATACCGATCCGTTCGGTCCCACCAGTGCCACGCGTCCGCACAGCCACGCATAGTCGTGCACATGCACCTCGTACGGTACGCCGAGCGCGCCGATCAGTTCGATGATCGCCGGATCGTGCCCGAGCAAGATGATGCAGCTCGATCCCAATCGGATGATCGCCGCCAGCAGACGCCGCAACCGACGAAGTTCGTCGGGCAGCCTGTAGCGCAGATCAGAAAACCCCTCGCCAACCACTACGCAGCGTTGGCCATCGCTGCTGCGCGCCGGCCGCAGCACGATGACCCTGCAACCCGCTCGCCCGATGCCGCGCGGCCGATGCCTCGACTTGCCGCTCCACCCCGCCGCCTTCGTCGTGCGTTATCAGAATTATCGCGTTGCCGCCGCGCCGGCGCGCGGTCGCGCCAGCGCACCAGATCCAGCCGTCGCCGCGCCGTGAGCCAGCGGATCAGCCCGCGCATGCGTCTCGATCAGCATCTGGTAACCAGGATGCAACCGCTCCAGCAGCGCAGAATTGCGCGCCCGCAAGTACTGCGCCGCAGCGCCGAACGAGCGCCCCGCCGGCATGTGCGACGAACACGCCAGGTGCAGCGACGCTCCTCCACCCGAGGCGGCGCGCGCGCAGACAGAAGTCGTTCTCCTCGCCGTAACCTTGGGCGAAGATGTCGAGCGCGAAACAACCCCACTGCGTCGATGCAGGCCCGCCGAAGATACAGGCAGAAACCGACACCAACCGGAATGTCTACCGCCGCGGCTGCCGTTCGCCAGCCGCGCCAACGCATCAAGGCGGGCCGTTCCATCAAGATCCGGCAGCAGGTGCTGATAGGTCACGATGCTCGCGTCGTTGGACAGCGGTGTCACCGTGCCGATATTCGGCGCGCTGTAGGCGACTGCTCGCAGCGCATCGAGCCATCCTGGTGCCACCAGCGTATCGCTGTTCAGCAGCACCACATCCCGCCCCGCTGCGACGCGAATCCCCTCATTCGCGCTCGCTGGAAATCCGCGATTGCGCCGATGTCGGATCAGCAAGATCCGCCTCTGCCGTGCCAATGCATCAAGGGCCCTCGTCAGCTCCGGCTCTTCCGACGCATCGTCTATCACGATCACTCGGCTGCCCCGCCGAGTCTCACCAGCACGCTCGCCAGGCAAGCGAGCGTATGCGCTGCACCGCCATATACCGGCACGACGACATCGACCGGCAACCGCCGTCTCGATCCAGCCTGGCGCGGCATTGTTGCCGCGACCGGCACAGGTACCAGCTTGGCCACGGGAATTTAACGGGCTGCCCAGGAGTTCCTTGCCGTCGCTACCCAGCACCCTGCACGCGGCCCTTAAAGGGCAGCTCCGGGACGGTGAAGCCGCGGGGCCGCGCCAGCAATCCCTGAACTTCCACCGTGCGGTCTCTGGCCGTAATGCTAATCCAGCCACTGCCCTTGACCGGACGGATCGTCAGCACCGGATCCCTATCCGGATCGCCAGGATGCCAAGCCCAGCCTGCTAGGCCACCGTCCTGGGCACGCACACATCCAAGCGTTGCTGCCCGATCTCCCCCGCGCTTTTCGGGACAGATCTGGGTGGACGGCGCCCGCACATCCCCGGTCGCTCGCGATCGCCTGCGCCAGCGCCGCCAAATCGGCATCCATCACATGCCGCCGCCGCGCCTCCACCAGCGCCGCGACGGCCCCAGCGGCGTCTCGCAGTCGCCGCCGTGCCGTGGCCAACCCCAACCACGCCTCACGCACGTCATGTTCCGCGAGGATCTCCGCGAAAAGCGCCTCGGCGCGGCTGTCATCATGTCCGAGGCACGCGGTTGCCAGCGCGAGTGCCACGGTAGTATCGCGCGGCGCCAGCCTCCTAGCGCGGTCTAGCCACCGTAGCGCGGCGGTGCCGTCGCCGACAGTCGCCGCTGCCTGGCCAATGTGGAACGCCTCCAGCGCGAGCGCCGCCTGATCGCTTCAGTTGCCGACCGCCTGTGATTTAACCTGATGCGTTTCGGGCCGCGGTGGCAGTGCGGCGAGGTCATTGCGGGCCTCTTGCAGCCCCTGCGCCAGAGCCCGATCCAGCCATACGCGAGCCTGCTCGAAATCCCGCTCGCCCGCGAGTCCGCGTGCCAGGTAGCGGCCCAGCATCATCTGCGCATAAGCGTGCCCACGTTCCGCCGCAGCGCGAAAGCAACGCTGCGCCGTCGGCCGGTCAGTCGGCACCTCGTGTCCGCCCCCATGCATCGCACCCATAGCAAATATCGCCCCGACATGCCCGCGTCCCGCTGCCTTCTCGAACAGCGCGAGCGCTCCCGGATGGTCCTTTGGCCCGCCACGCCCGATCAGCATCAGATCGGCTAGCAGGACCTCAGCTTCCACCATGCCGACGTCGGCGGCTCGCTTGAGCCAGGCGCGACCTTCCTCAAGGTTTGCGTCCAAGCCTCGGCCTTCGATCAGCATGCGACCATACCAGTACTGCGCGTTGACCACGCCATCGGCCGCCCTGCGCAACCACTGCGCCGCCTTTCGGTCGTCGCGCTCGACGCCGACGCCTTCCGCCAGGCATACGCCGAAGTTGAACGCCGCGACCAGGTCCCCGGACGCTGCAGCCTGCTCGAACCACTCACGTGTCCGGATGGCGTCGTCGGTGCCGCCCTCGCCGCGCAACAGTAGGTTTGCCAGATCCACTCGTGCAACATTGTCACCGGCTTCTGCCGAGACCCGGAACCAGCGCGCCGCCTCCTCGGTGTCACGTGGCACCCCCGCTCCGGTCAGGTTCATCATGCCGAGTGCCCGTGCCCCTCCGCGATGCCCCGCTTCTGCCGCGCGGCGGAACCACATCGCCGCCTCTGCGAAGTTGGGCGGGAGCTTGCCCCCCTTCGCGTACATGTCGCCGACCACCGCCGCGGCCTCCGGATCCCCGGCGAGTGCCGCCCGGCGCAGCCAGGATTCGCCCTCGACCGGATTGGCCGGAACGAAACGCCCTTCCATCAGAGCCATACCCCAGCGCGCCTGACTGGGCCGGTTGCCCTTTTCGGCTGCCTGCCGGAACAGTTGTACAGCAGCAGAGCGGTCCGCCGGGCCGGCCATGCCCCGCTCGGTCATCACTGCCAAAAGATACAGCGCAGTGGGCAGTCCCGCATCTGCTGCCTTGCGCAGATACTCCGCCACCTCGGCGTGCTGCTCCGGCGTTTTTGCCTTGCGAGCCAGGGAGAGCGCGAGCCCCAGGGCACCCTGCGGGCTACCGGCGGCCGCCGAGCGCAAATACCATCGGTGCGCCTCTTCTAGGTTCCGCGTCTTCTCGGGGCCCGAGGTCAGGACGTATCCAAGTACCGCCTGCCCATCGGCTGAACCACCCTCCGCAGCCTTGCGCGCCCAGCGGTGCCCTGCTTCGAAATCAGGCGCCATCACCTGCTGTGAGGCGAACAGCCGCGGCGAGGGCGAATCAACCGGCTGTGCCACCAAGCCGTGAATCGCCAGAGTCGCGAGCTGCGCTTGCGCTTCGACGTACCCCTGGTTGGCCGCACGCTCCAGCCAGCGTGCTCCTTCCACCCGGCTTGGCGGCACACCGGCGCCTTCGAGGTAGCAGCGTCCCAGCCGGTATTCCGCTTCCGCGACCCCGCCTCGCGCCGCCCGAGCCAGCAACGGGAACGCCTTTTTTAAAGCTCCCCGCTCGGCTAGCCGAACGGCCCGCCGCAAGGCAGCGGCGGGCGATATAGGTGCGAGGATTTGATCGAGCAGGGCCACCACGTTATCACCGCGCGTCAGGGTCAGGGTTCGCGCATCCCCTCGGATGCGACCGGCAGTGCCCGGCCGAGCAGGTATTGCAGCACCGTCCGCTTACCCACCTTGATGTCCGACGTCACCGGCATACCGGGCATTATCCGGAAGCCGGGCGGTGTGCCGTGCAGCTCTACCCGGTCCATCGCCACCCGCGCCCGATAGAACGGCTCGGTGCTGTTCCCCGGCAAAGGCACCGCCCCCGTGGGGTTCCGCTGATCCTCCTGGGCCGTGAAGCTGTCCGCGCTAATCGTTCGCACGGTGCCATAGGCCAGCCCGTACTGGACGAACGGGAAGGTGTCGAACTTGATCGCAACCGGATCACCGACGTGCACGAACCCATCATCACGGCCATTGATGTTCGCTTCAATCTCCAGCGGAGCATCGGCCGGCACCAGCGTAATGAACTGCTGACCGGACTGCAGCACCGAACCCACCGAGACCTTAGCCACCGTCAGCACCGTCGCATCGCGATCCGCCCGCAGCTCCACCAGTTGCTTGCGAAGCTGCGCCTTATTAAGTGACTCGCGGGCATCCGACAACTTGCTCGTCGAATCCGCAAGTTTCTCCGACACGTCCGCGTGCCATGACTGCTCATAGCCTTGGCGTTCGGCCACCAAGGCCGCCAGGTCGCGTTGCGCACTGGCCGCGGTTTCCACCGAACCCCGCAGGTCGCGATCCATCTCCGCCCGGTTGTCCATCGCTGCCAACGTGTTCAGCTTACTACCGACCTGCAGCCGCTCCAGGTCACGGCGCATCTTCTCGACCTCGCTCGCCACTTGCAACCGGTCGCGGTAGCCGGCAGCGTCGGCGTTGGCCTTGGCGATGTTGGCAACCAGGCCATTGATCTTCTGCGTATAGTTCTCGAGCTTGAAGTTGTACTCCGCCTGCCGCTGTGCGTAGGTTGCGGCCTGCAGCGCCAGGTTCGGGTCAGTTCCCGCATACGTGAACGGCCGGCCATCCGCCTCCGCCTGCAATCGCGACACTTGCGCCTGTAGGCTGCTCACCTGGGCCGCCAGCGCACCCACATCCGCCGCGGCGAAGGTCGGATCAAGCTGCGCGAGGACCTGCCCGGCCTGCACGGATTGGCCTTCATGCACCTCGATCGAGCGCACGATCGAGGTATCCAGCGGCTGCACGACGATCGTCGCCGACTTCGAAACCACCCGCCCCTGTGCAGTGACGACGCGATCGACGCGGATCGTGCCGAGTGCAGCCAGGATCGCAGCCAGCATACTCCCGACGATCCAGACGACGTGCCGCGCCGACCGCGGGATGGGAGCCGAGGTGATCGCAGTGGACGGCATCTGGAATTCGAGGATGGCCGGCAGCGTGGGATCGCCCGGCTCCTCGACGATCGTGCTAATCGCCTTGGACGAGGGTCGGGGCGAGCGCGGCATGGCGTGAACCTTGTGTTTCAAGATGGCGATTCTGCTGCGCCCAGAGTTGGCGATACACGGCGCAGCGTTCGAGCAGGGTGCACGGTGCGGCGCAATGTCCATCACCTTGCCCTTTTCCAGCACCAGGATCTGGTCGCATTCGGTCAGCGAGGACAGCCGGTGCGACACGATTATCATGGTGCGGCCGCGCGCGATCCGCAGCAGGTTGGCATTCACCAATGCCTCCGATTCGGGATCAAGCGCGCTGGTGGCCTCGTCCAGGATCAGAATGCGTGGGTCGTTGATCAGCGCGCGCGCGATCGCCAGCCTCTGCTTCTGTCCACCGGACAGATTGGGCGAGCCTTCCTCGATATAGGTCTCATACCCGTTCGGCATCCGCTCGATGAACTCTTCGGCGCCAGCCAGCCGTGCCGCACGGACCGCATCCTCCAGCGTCAGGCCCGGGCGGCCCGCCAAGATGTTGTCGCGGATGGAGCCGCGGAACAAGAAGTTGTCCTGCAGCACCACCCCGAAGCTCTGGCGAAGGTGGCGCAGATTGATTTCTCGCAGGTCCGCACCGTCGATCTTCAGGAACCCCGAATAGTCGCGGTTGATGCCCTGTAGCAACCGCGTGATGGTGGACTTGCCCGAACCGGACCGCCCGACGATGCCCAGCATCGTCCCAGCCGGAATGGCAAAGCTGATGCGGTCCAGCGCCGGCGTTTTCGTGCCCGCATAAGTGAAGGTGAGGTCGTCGAAGCTGATCGCCCCGGCAAAGCGCGGCCGCAGCCCGCCTGATGCCGCATCCACCTCCAGCGGCCGGTTCAGCACACTGGCTGCTTGGCCGATCGACGCCGCAACATCTTGGTACTCGTCAGTCAAGGCGGGCGAGCTGGACCAGCGGCTGCGCAACACGTTGGGACAGCATCATGAACGCGAACAGCGCACCGGCACCCGCCCCTGTCTGGTCGGTCAGCGCCCAATAAACGCCGATCAAAATCGCGCCCATCCACATGAACCGCTCGATTGGCGTTACCAGGGTCTGCGGCCAATTTCCGAGCTTGCCATAGGCCAGGCGCCACCGCCCGGCTTCGGCCACCCGTTCGTCCCACAACTGTTTGCGCTGCGGCTCCAGTGCCAGCGATTTAACCGTGCGGACACCGAACACCGTTTCGCCCAGGGCCGCCTGCTTGTCCGTCTCAGCCTGCACCACTCGGTTGAATATCACGGCCAACGGCTTCAGGAACACCAAGATGATCATCGCGATCACACACGCGCAGGCCAGCACGATCCAGGCCAGCGGCGCGTTCAACCAGAACAGGAATGGCAGCAGCACGCATAGCGTCATCAGGTCCAGGAAGGAGGACAGCAGCTTCCCAGTAATGAACTCCCGCACTCGATGCACTTGACTTATCCGGTACATCGTTTCGCCGGCGGGATGGCGCTCGAAATAATCCAACGGCAGCCGAAGCAGGCGATTGAAGATGTGCAGATTTAGCCGCGCATCGATCCGGGTGCCGACCACCAGAACGATCAGCCGCCGCCCATAGCCCAGCAGCGTCTCGTAAATAATTGCAATGCCGACGATCACCGCGATCAGCGCCAACGTCGAGTAGGAGCTGTGCGTTAACACTTTGTCCACCACTGTCATGACCAGAAATGGTGGGAAGATCGTCAGGATGCTGAGCGCCAGCGACGCCACGCCGATCTCACGTAGCGAACGCTTCTCCTGCATCACGAGCCCGAACAGCCAGCGCAGCGAGAACGGTGCGTCGGTATCGGCGTGGCCGCGATTCGCGCGGACCAGCACGGCGTCGCCGGACCACACCTCTGATAGCCGCAGCTCGTCCACCGGCACCGGCGCATCCGCGGCCGGACCGGCCGGATCCTTGATGAAGACAACCTTGTGCTCGGTGTTGACCCCGGTCAGCAGCCCCGCCGCGCCGTCGTTGAACAGCAGCACCACGGGAGCCGTGTTGTCGAACCGCATAAGATGACGCCAGCGCAGTCGAACTGCGCGCGCCCACATTCCGGCATTCTGTGCCCAAGCGGACAGTTCCGGCGCGGAAGGCGGTGCCTGGGTCGTGCCGCGGAACTCGTTCGGGTCAAGCTCCTGGCCATGATAACGGCCCGCCACGATCATCGCCATCAGGCGAGGATGGATCGGCCGCTCTTCCGTATCGCCGAGCTGGGCCGGCACGCTTACGTCGCCGCCCCCACTCGTTTCGGCGAGCACCTGATTCGTGCCCCGGAGGTCCGGAGGTGTGTCCGTCATTTACATCCACGCGTAGTCCCCCTCGAAGGCCTGTTCCAACTGCGGGCCTAATGTGCCCTGGTGACGGCCCTGGACCCTATTATCGCAAGCCCTGGCCTGGAACCATCCGCCCGCACTGTAACAGCAACGGAAGGAAGATCGTGGGCAGTATGCCCCAGAGTGTTTACAACTTGCCAAAAGCTCCCCTGGTCGGGCGCCGGTGGCCCGGCCGGATGCGTGGGTCGGCTTATCGCACAGCCGGAGCGCAGGGACAAAACAAATGGTGACAATGGACGACACGGTGGGTGCATTCGTTCCTGGACGACGCTCGGAGCGCGCCCCGCTCGGCTCTGGCCGGCTGTCCGGTCTCAACTTCGCGGTGAAAGACCTGTTCGATGTCGGTGGAAGTCTTGACCACCTACGGCAATCCGGACTGGGCCAGCACCCATCCCGCCGCGACTTCCACTGCCCCGGTCAGTCACTGCATTACTCCAGGCCGGCGCGCGCTTGGTAGGCAAGACCAAAACAATGGAATTGGCCTACGGCCTGACCGGCGAGAACATCTGGCAGGGCACGCCGATTAATCCTCGGGCACCGGACCGTTTCCCCGGAGGTTCGAGCTGCGGCTCGGTTGCGTCGGTCGCGGCCGGCCTGGTGGATTTCTCCCTTGGCTCCGATACTGGTGGGTCGGTGCGCATTCCGGCCAGTTATTGCGGCGTTTATGGCATTCGCCCGAGTCATGGGGCGGTCAGTCTCGCAGGCGCCCGTCCACTCGCTCCCAGCTTTGACACCTGCGGTTGGTTCAGCCGCACCGCCTCGCTACTGGCGGCGGTCGGCGACGCACTGCTGCCGGGCGGCCAGCAACCCGTCCAGGGGCCGCTCCTTCGCGTCGAGGAGGCCTGGGTGAACGCAGCGCCCCAGGTGGCGGAGGCATTGCGCCCGCGGCTGGAACGGCTAGAGCAGTTGCGCGGCCGTGCTGTGGGGATCCGTCTCGCACCCGAGGGCCTCGACAGCTTTTTCGATCATTTCCGGACTGTTCAGGCGGAAGAGGTCTGGGCGTCTCTCGGCAACTGGGTTGAGACGACGAAACCGCGCCTCGGCCCTGGTATCCGGGAGCGGATCGCCGCCGCGAAGGGCACCGACCCGGCGATCGCCGGCCCCGGTCGCGCGTTCCGACGCGTGCTTCAGTCGCGTGTACGCCCGCTCCTGGCTGCCGGTGCCGTGCTGGTATTTCCCACCAGCCCATGCCCGGCGCCATTGCTCACCGCCGGCCAGTCAGAACAGGACGCCGTTCGCGCCGCGACCATCGGGGTCACCGCGATCGCCGGCTTTTGCGGGCTGCCTGAGGTCACGCTGCCTGCCGGAAGCGTCAACGGCGCGCCAGTCGGGTTATCACTGGTCGCGGGCCCTGGCTTGGACCGCGGGTTGCTGGCGTTTGCTTGCGACGCGGCGGACGTGCTTGGACTCCCGGTCTGAGCGGAGAGACACAGGCCATGGAGATACGTCCGGCCACCGAGGCCGATATTCCCGAAATCCAGTCGATCTATGCCCATCATGTGCTGACCGGCACCGGAACTTTCGAGGAGATCCCGCCATCGGTTGAGGAGATGGCGGAACGCTTCGCCAAGGTGCAGAAGCACGGCTGGTCCTGGCTGGTGGCGACCGACGCGACGGGCGTCCTGGGCTTCGCCTATTATACTCAGTTCCGCGATCGCTCGGCGTACCGCTTCAGTGCCGAGGACAGCGTCTATGTCCGGGAGGACGTCCGGGGCCAGGGTGTCGGCAAGGCGCTGGTGGACCGCCTGATCTACATCGCCATTGATGCGGGCTTGCGGCAGATGATCGCAGTGATCGGCGATTCCGAGAATACCGGCTCGATCGGTGTCCACGCCAGTCTCGGTTTCCACATGGTCGGAACGATGCGCGCCGTTGGCATCAAATTCGGTCGTTGGCTGGACGTTGTCACGATGCAGCGTTCACTTGGCAAGGGCGACGCCGATACCCCGTGACCACCAGGCCAGCGCGGATTCGCCCGGAGACGGTTCGCCGCCCTGCCCCCCTCTTCCATCGCGGCAGTGGGTCAGGCCAAGGGAGCCCACGGTCTATCTCATGGCTGCTTACGGCTTCGTCGCCGGCCTGCCTCTGCCGCTTTCGGGCTTCGACCTTCCGCCTTTGGCTAGCTGAGGGCGGCGTCTCCCTCGCCGTCATCGGCCTGACTGCCAATATCGGCCTCGCCTATTCGCTGAAATTCCTCTGGGCGCCCGTGCTGGATAACACTCGGCCGCCTGGCCCACTTCGGCTTCTCGGACGGCGCCGCGGATGGTTAGCGACCATCCAGCCAACGCTGACTGCGGCGGCTGCCCTGTTGGCGCTGTCCGATCCAGCCCGTTGGCCGTTGCTCTCCCTCTCCCTCGCGTCGCTGGTCGCGTTCCTGTCGGCCAGCCAGGACATCGTTGTGGACGCCTGGCGCATCGAGGCCTACGCGCCACACCGCCAGGGTGTTGCCATGGCCGCCTACATCTGGGGCTACAGGGTAGCCCTGTTGATTGCCACAACCGGGGTGATTTCCGCTGTTTCCGTAATCGGCTGGCATGCTGCCCTGCTCGGAATGGCGGTGTTGATCGGCTGCGGCCTCCTCGTCACCTTGCTGGCGCCGGAGCCCGTGTTGACCGAGCGCCGCGTTGTCGCCGATGCCCTTGCCGCCCGGCTAGCCCGATCAGTCATCGAGCCGCTGCGTGATTTCTTTTCTCGGGGCGGTGCCTTGCTGATTTTCGCCTTTGTTGCCTTGTTCAAGCTTGGCGAGGCCATGGCCGGTATCATGACCGCACCGTTCTACCGCGCCCTCGGCTTCTCACAGGACGCATTGGCCGCCATGGGCTGGTTCTCCCTGGGTGGGACCCTGGCCGGCATCGCATTGGGCGGCTGGCTGGTCGCGCGCCTTGGGACTGGTCGTGCGCTACTGCGCACTGGTTGGGCGCAGACACTGGCCATGGCGATGTATCTGGTACTCGCTATCTCTGCCGGAGAGCACCACATGCTCTACGCCACGGTCACCATCGAGGCGTTTGCCCAGGGCATGGCCGATGCCGCATTCATTACCTATCTCTCCGGCCTCTGCTCGCGCGCATTTACGGCCACCCACTACGCGCTGCTGTCGTCGCTCGCCGTCGGTCGCGGTCCACACCATCGGCGGCGGATCCGGCCTATTGGCCGCGCGAATTGGCTGGATCGAGTTCTACGCTCGTCTGCATGTTCGCAGCGCTGCCGTCGATGGCCCTGATGGTGGTGCTGCTGCGGCGATACCCTGTCATCCGCAGGCAATGGCGGATGACAAACGTACCGCCGGCATGCAGTGTCGAGTTGGATGCTGAGCGGTCACTCCAGCGCGGCGAGCCGCGTAGCCTGGTCCTCGGCGACCAGTGCGTCGATGAATTCGTCCAGCTCGCCCGCCATCACCCGGTCAATCTTATAGAGCGTCAGGTTGATGCGGTGATCCGACACGCGCCCCTGCGGGAAATTGTAGGTTCGGATACGCTCCGAGCGGTCGCCGGTCCCCACCTGCGACTTTCGGTCCGCTGCGCGCGATGCATGCGCGGCCGCCCGTTCCTGCTCATACAGCCGCGCCCGCAGGATCTTCATCGCCTTGGCGCGGTTCTTGTGCTGGCTCTTCTCCTCCTGCATCGCCACTGCAATCCCGGTCGGGAGATGCGTGATCCGCACCGCGCTTTCCGTCTTGTTCACATGCTGCCCGCCGGCTCCCGAAGCACGGTATACGTCGATCCGCAGATCGGCTTCCTCTATGCTGCACGTCCACCTCTTCCGCCTCGGGAAGCACCGCGACGGTGACGGTGGAGGTGTGGATACGTCCCTGGCTTTCGGTCGTCGGCACCCGTTGCACCCGGTGCACGCCGGACTCGTATTTCAGACGTGCGAATACGCCGCGACCGGTGATTTCGGCAATGCCTTCCTTCAGCCCGCCCAGTTCGGTGTCGCTGTATTCCAGGATTTCGAATCGCCAGCCGCGGCTTCTCGGCATAGCGTTGATACATCGCGAACAACTCGGTGGCGAACAGCGCTGCCTCATCACCGCCCGCGGCCGGCCGCACCTCCAGGATCGCTGGGCGGTCGTCGGCTGCGTCCTTCGGCAGCAACGCCACACGGATCTCGTATTCCAGTGACGGGATCCGCTGTTTCAGCTCCCGCAACTCCGCTTCCGCGAGCTCCCGCATCTCCGGATCGGCGAGCAGCGCCTCGGCATCCTCCTGCGCGTGCTCCGCGGCGCGCAGATCGCCTATCCGCGCCACCACCGGCTCGATGTCAGCGAGCTCCTTCGACGCCTTCACATAGTCCTCGCCCGACAGCCCCTGTGCCAACATGTGGCGCAATTCGTCGGCGCGCGCGGCGATCCGGTCGAGTTTTCCGCGCAAGGCTCATCTCAAACGGTCCGGCAGGTCCGCAGGCGCACCGCCTCCTGTCCGCCGGTGGCGAGGTCCTTCACCTGCGCGACACCTTGTGCGATTTCGTCGTCGCCGATCACCACTGCGGCACGCGCGCCGATCCGGTTTGCGCGCTCCATCCGCCGGCGCAGGTTGCCGCGATACGCCATCTCGGCGCGGACCCCGGCATGGCGCAGCGCCTGCAGCACATCCAGCGCTATTGCTTCCGCTGCCTCACCCTACCGGCACCACGGCGACCGTCGGTGGAGCGCCGGGCGGGTCCGGCAGCAGCATGGCCAGGCGCTCGATCCCTGCCGCCCAGCCGACGGCCGGCGTCGGTGGTCCGCCCATCTCTTCCACCAGCCCGTCATAGCGCCCGCCGCCCATCACCGTACCCTGGGCGCCCAGCTTGCTGGTGACGAACTCGAACGCGGTGTGGCCGTAATAGTCCAGTCCCGCGCACAATCCGGGGGTTCTCGCGGAATGGCACGCCGAACCGGTTCAAATAGACTTTGCAGCCGGGCATAAAATTGCGCCGCCGGCTCGGTCAGGAAAGCCGGCGATAGTCGGGGCGTTGGCCACGATGGCGCGGTCGCGTTCGTCCTTGCTGTCCAGGATGCGCAGCGGATTACGGTCCAGCCGCGCCTGGCTGTCGGCTGACAGCTCGGCCCGGTGCTTCGAGAAGTATCCAACCAGCGCGCCGCGATAGTCCTGCCGGCTCTCCAGATCGCCGAGCGTATTGATCTCCAGCACCGTTTCGCCCGCCACGCCAAGTGCTTTCAGAATCTCCCAGCCGCAGGCGATGACCTCGGCATCGGCCAGCGGCTCGGCCGAGCCAATTAGCTCCACGTCGATTTGATGGAATTGCCGATAACGACCTTTCTGCGGCCGCTCGTAGCGGAACATCGGCCCGGCGCAGAACACCTTCTGCGGCAGCGACTGGGTCAGCCCATTGGTTACCAGGGCGCGACAGATGCCAGCAGTCGCCTCCGGGCGGAGCGTGATCGAGTCACCGCCGCGGTCCTGAAAAGCTGTACATTTCCTTGGTTACGATATCGGAAGTGTCACCCAGAGTGCGCGAGAACACGCGCGTATCCTCGAACACCGGCGTGCTCCATTCGTCGAAGCCAAACAGCCCGGCGATCCGACGCGCGGTGTCGATCACGTGCTGATGCCGGCGCTGGTCCTCGCCGATCAGGTCGTGGGTGCCGCGGGGCGGCTGAAGGTCGGTTGCCATGCGTATCCAATCGATGTGGTCGCCGAGCGGTGGAGCGGCAAGCTAGACCGAACCTGCCTCGGCGCAAGTTCAGCCGTGTATCAGAGACCGGCCGGGCCAAACGGAGGCTCAGGCGCGATCAGGCGCGTCATCCCGCCCAGGATGAGTTCGCGGCGGGCGCGCAGAGTGCGGCATCAGGGGGGAACCCGGCCGCGTGAAGCGGCTGGCACCCTTTGCCACCGCTTGCCCGGCGCAATCATTCATTCCGGCCGGCTGTCCGGCAATGGCACGCCAATGGAACCGCAATCTCCCTATGGCATGCAACTCGTGCCTGATCGCGGCATTATGGCCGCCGGTTGTCTAAGAGGGCGCGATGCTGAGTGAAATCCTGGCGGTCATTGCCGCCATCGCGGCGCTGAGCGCGGTAATCGTGGTGCTGAAGCAGGCGCCGCTGTTGCAGCGTCTTCGCCTGCTGCTGGAGCAGGCCATCGCCGGCACACGCAGCGAGGCAGAGACAACGCGGGCCGCGCTGTCGCGCGAGCAAGGTCAGCAGCGCCTGGAGATCGGCACGCATTTCGAAACCACTCGCCGCACCCTGGAAGACAAGCTGCGCGAATTGCGGGAAGGCAACGAGGCAAAGCTCGCCGAAATTCAGAAGACGGTAAACGAACAACTCCACGCGGCGGTGGAGAAGCAGATGAATGAGAGCTTCAGTCGCGTCATCGACCAGTTCGCCGCGGTGCAGAAGGCAATGGGCGACGTCCAGGCGGTGACGGCGCAGATCGGCGACATCAAGCGCCTGTTCGCCAATGTCAAGACGCGCGGCGGCTGGGGCGAGACACAGGTCAGGGCGATGCTCGACGACATCCTGCCGGCCGGCGAGTACGAGACCAACTGCAAGCTGCACCCGGATCAGCAACGACCTCGTCGAGTTCGCAGTGCGCATGCCGGCGAAGGGTGTCGATAGGCCGTTGCTGCCGATTGACGCGAAATTCCCGGTCGAGGATTACGAACGGCTGCTCGCGGCCAGCGACGCAGGCGATGCCGACGCGGAGCGTGCTGCATCGCGCATGCTGGAGCGGCGCATTCGCGATGAGGCGCGGAAGATCGCATCGAAGTACATCAATCCACCAACGACAGTGGAATTCGCGGTGCTGTATCTGCCCACCGACGCGCTCTACACGGAGGTCGCGCGCATTCCGGGGCTGATCGACGATATCGGCCGCGAGAGCCGCGTCCTGGTGATGGGACCTTCGCTATTCCCCGCACTGCTGCGCACTATCCATCTCGGCTTCGTCACGCTCGCGCTGGAGCAGAAGGCGGACCAGATCCGCGACCTGCTGGGAGCCACGCGCACCGAGATGCTGAAGATGGACGATGTGCTCGACCGACTGGCGAAGCAGGCCGGCACGTTCAGCAACACCATCGAAAGCGCACGACGCCGAACGCGCGCGGTCGGCCGCAGGCTGCGCGGGGTTGAAGCAATCGAGTTCGGAACGGGCGGAGGAGTTGCTGGAATTGGCCAGCGATTCCCTGACCGAGCCGGAATA
The DNA here is from genome assembly GCA_963758595.1 of uncultured Alphaproteobacteria bacterium. GTDB lineage: Bacteria > Pseudomonadota > Alphaproteobacteria > Acetobacterales > Acetobacteraceae > JAMXLO01. The sequence continues at coordinate 495,738 of CAVWWB010000006.1, read as the reverse complement.
GAACTGATCCGACGCTAATACATCGACGTCAGCACGTTTCCCAACCGTTTGCGCTCCTCCAGCGCGCGCCCTGTGCCGAGAGCCACGCATTGCAGCGCATTCTCGGCCACAACAACAGCGAGACCGGTCGCATCGCGCAGCACCTGGTCCAGCCGATACAAGAGCGCGCCACCGCCGGTCAGCACGATGCCCCGATCCACGATGTCGGCCGCCAGTTCCGGGGGCGTGTTCTCCAGCGCGACCTTCACCGCCTCCACGATTGTGCCCACCGGTTCGGCCAGGCTCTCGGCGATCTGGCGCTGGCTGACCAACACCTCGCGCGGCACGCCGTTCATCAGGTCGCGGCCACGCACCTCACGCAGCGGCCCTGGGTCGCCATCCTCGGACTGGGCCGCGGCGCCGACCTCCATCTTGATACGCTCCGCCGTGGGTTCGCCGATCAGCAGGTTGTGGTGACGGCGCATGTAGCTGATGATCGCCTCGTCCATCTTGTCGCCGCCGACCCGGACACTGCGCGAGTAGACGATCCCGCCAAGCGAGATCACCGCCACTTCGGTGGTCCCGCCGCCGATGTCCACCACCATGGACCCCGATGGTTCCGTCACCGGCAGTCCCGCGCCGATCGCCGCCGCCATCGGCTCCTCGATCAGCGCCACCTTGCGGGCGCCGGCACTCTCCGCGCTCTCCTGGATCGCGCGCCGCTCCACCGCGGTGGACCCGGACGGCACGCAGACGATGATCAAGGGCGAAGCGAAGCCGCGGCGGTTATGCACTTTGCGGATGAAGTGCTTGATCATTTCCTCGGCGACTTCGAAATCGGCGATGACGCCGTCCCGCAGCGGCCGACTCGCGGTGATGTAACCAGGGGTGCGGCCCAGCATCAGCTTGGCCTCCTCGCCCACGGCGACCACCTGTTTCTTACCGCGGACATCCGCGATCGCCACCACGGACGGTTCGGCCAGAACGATGCCGCGCCCCTTGACATACACCAGTGTGTTGGCGGTCCCCAGGTCTATAGCCATGTCGGCCGACATGAACCCGAGCATGCGGGAGAACATCGAGACAGCCTCTGCGGACAGTGAGCGGCAGGCGGGCTTAACCCTGCTGCCCGCTGTTAACAAGAGTTTGAAGCTTCGCCGCGGGATCGCCGCATTGCAGCCATTGAATTTCCTTTACCTGTGCGAAACGATACCGGTCCACTTGACGGAGGTTTGGCAATGACACGCAAAATCGCATTGGGACTCGCATTCAGCACGATCCTGCTGGCCCTATCCGCCTGCGGCGAGAGCCCCGGCACGCGCGCCGTCACGGGCGGTCTGCTGGGCGCGGGCGCCGGCGCCGGCGTCTCGGCACTGACGGGCGGCAGGCCGGCCACCGGTGCGCTGATCGGCGGTGGCGTTGGCGCGGTCGGCGGTGCGGTGACAGCCCGTTAGCTTCGCCAAAGCAGGGCGATTAAGGGGCGAGGACAGTCGCTAGCTTGTGCTGGTCTCGCTCGCACTTGGCCTCGCCGGCGCGGCAAAAAGCCGCGCGGCGCTTGGCCGGGTGCTGACCGGCCGCCTCGACATCAATCTCGATCGACGGATCTGGCGGTAAAACCCGGGCGTGGGTCAGCGGGATCCTGCGTGTCGGGCCGCAGGTCCAAAGCACTCGGCCAATCACCCGGATCTCGCCGGCCTGCGCCGGCGCTACATGCTCCGCCTCGTACGCTGCGTTGTCGCTGATGAGTGTCAGGCTGCCGTCAAGCTTTGGCTGGACCCGTTTTACCAGTCGCTCACCGGCAATTTCCAAAACATAGACCCCGAAGCTGCGGAAGCGGTTCTCGGTGGTGTCAACCAACAGCAAATCGCCGTCCTGGATGCTCGGCAGCATCGACTTACCGACCGCCGTTTCCATTCCCAAGAGGTCAGGTTCTATACCGAACTCGGAGCGTATCCAATCGTGGCGGAACGCGATGAATTCGGCGCTCCCGACGGGCGGGGGGGATTCTGCACCGGCCGCAGCCGACTCCGGGCGTTTCGGAAGCAAAACGTAGTCGTGAGGGTCCGGCCGGGCCGTACCGGATGCGGCGCCAACGAACCGGGGCGCCGGTCCCTCGCCGCCGGCCAGCCAGCCCACGCTGACTCCGGCTGCCTGTGCCAAAGCCACCAGCCGTTCGCGGCTCGGCTCGGCGTCGCCGCGCAGCCACTTGCGAAAGGCGGACGGGGAAACACCGGTGCGCTCTCGCCAGACGGTCGGCGCTAGGCCAGTGACGTACGACGTCCTGAAGCCGGACAATGAAGGCGCCGGCATTTCCGACGGGTTGCTCGCCCAGCTCTTTCCCACGGTCGCTCTTACGTGACATGAGTAGCACACCATCCATAGTCTCGACACCTTTCGGGCCAAGCCAACGTCCGGTTCGACACGTTGAGGGCGCTGAACAGGCACTAATTGAACGGCGATTCTCCGAGCAGAATGAGCATGAGTGCAAGGAACGATGGTCAATGCAACCCGCCCTTCGCCGATTGGCATCCTGCCTACATACTCGCCGCTCTGAAGAAGGGGGGGCGAGTTTGGCAGGGCTGTCCGTTGCTCACGGCTACCATCCGACCGCCGGCGGCAGGCGCTGCAGCAGCAATGACCCGCCATAAGAAAGGCTGGTCGCTGCGGCAATCGGGATAGCCCACAGGAGATCTGGCCCAGCCAGTACAGCAAGGCTGGCAGCCAAAACTGGGAGCGACACGGTAAATTGCTGCGACGCAACACTGGATGCGCCACCCCGAGCACATTCCCGCGAAAGGCGCCGAAACAATTCCAGGTCCCGCGTAGGCGGCCGCGCAGTGCCGTCCGGATCAGAGTTCCACGATGCGGTTCCGCCACACCTCGATCTCTGACCTTGCGGAAGCGTCACCGAACTCTGTGTGATCGCGGACATTTTCACTTCTCGGCAAGACTTTCGTCAGAAACGTCGGACTGCGATGGCTGGTTCAGCGATCACTGGCGAGAACCGGACTCAAGGCATGGCCGCAAGCACGGTGAAGAACGTGAATTCAGAGCACCCGGTTGGAATGGTGGTCGACGACGACGCGCTGGTGCGCGAGACCGTAGCAGAGGTGATGGAGGACGTATGCGGTCAGGTTTATCAAGCGTCGAACGGGGAAGAGGGCCTGGAGGTATTGCGCAGCCATCCGGATATTTCGGTGATCGTCACGGACATCGCGATGCCGCGGCTGGATGGCGTCGCCTTCGCTTGTCAGGCCCGGCGGATGCATCCTGAGGTGAAAGTGCTGTTCGTCAGCGGTCTACAGCGTCCGCCTCCAAGCGAGGAGTTCCTGGCAAAGCCGTTTCGGGCGCGTGCCTTAGTGTCGGCGCTGTACCACCTGCTCGAGGCGCAGTGACGCCGTGGCTTAAGCCGGCCTGGCATCCCGGGTTCGACCACGCTCTCAATTGTCGCCAGTAATACCGTCAGGCTGAACGGTTTCTGAATGCACGGACGCGCAACGCCGGGGACCCGCTCCATCATGTCCGGATGCCCGGACATCAGGATGACAGGGATACCTGAATGATCCGCCATCGGGACCAGATGAGGATCGAGCCCGCCTGGTAGCGTGCAATCGAGCAGCACCGCATCGATCCCGCCCGCGCGCAGAGCCGACATGGCATCGGCGGAATTTTCGGCCCGGCTGGTATCGTAAAGCCCATCCAGTGCATCAAGCACCACTTCCGAGACCAATGGATCGTCCTCGACGACCAAGATGCGTTTCTGCGGGCGACTGTCCATTGCACCCCCGTCCCATCAGCGGTCTCGATTGCCGCTCACGCGAGATAAATGAATACAAGCGTTCGGAAAGTATCTGAAGTCCCTCAGTAGTCCGCTCGCGGTTTGTTTATGCGAACACAATAGTCCGGTTCGACAGGAAAAGTGCGTCAGGGCCGCACTTCCCTGCCGAGTGCTTGTTCATAGATGCGGATAACCGAACTGCTGTCCTCCCCGCCCATGCCCTTGGCGCGCGCCATTCGCATCAGGTTCATCACCTGAGGCGCGATCAGGCCCGGCACGCCCAGCTCGTCCGCCAGCTCCAGCGCCAGGCGCAGGTCCTTGTGCGCTAGGTCAAGCGCGAAGCTGGCGCCGAATTCCCGGTTGAACGCCTTCTCGGAAAGGTTGCGGAATGCCGAGGAGTTGCCGCTAGCGTTGCTGATCACCTGCTGCAGCTTGCGCAGGTCGATCCCCGCCATGGTGCCGATCATCAAGGCTTCGGCCGCAGCCGCAGCGTTACAGAACGCCAGCATATTATTGACCAGCTTGGCGACCGAGCCCATGCCGATGCCGCCAACATGCACCACCTCGCCGCTGAAGGACCTCAGCAGCGGCAACTGAGTGTCGAACACCGCCGCGTCGCCACCCACCATAATGACGATCGTGCCGTCGGTCGCGCGCGGCACGCCACCGGAGACCGGTGCCTCCAGCATCTGGATGCCCTTGGCCTTCGTCAGCTCACTGACCCGGCGCGCGGTCGACGGCGAGTTGGTCGAGAGGTCGATGTAGACCGTCCCGGCCCTGGCGCTGTTCGCAATGCCAGCCGCGACCTCCTCGACGTTACGCGGCATTGGCAGGGAGGTGAACACCACATCGCAGTTCGCCGCCACTTGCTCGACCGATGTGCCAGCGGCCGCGCCTAGCTCGGTACAGGCCTTGATCGCCGCCGGGTTCAGGTCGAACACCAGCACGTCGTGGTTGGTGTTGCGGATGATGTTGCGGCACATGGGCCCGCCCATGTTGCCGACGCCGATGAAGCCGACCTTCATAGCTGTTTCCCTGCGCAATCTGGGATTCAGCATGGCGTACCGCGCCGGATCGAGAAAGGATGCCGGAAGAGCCTCGGCTGTGGCGTTGGCTTGCGGAAACGACAAACCTGGATAACGCTCTGCCCAGGAGGAATGCAGCAATGGCCAAAATCCACGCGCGACTGGCCCATATGGGCATTTTTGTGCACGACCGGCGACACGATGCAGCGCTTCTACACGGAGGTCCTAGGCCTAATGGTCACCGACCAGGGCGCAGGGCGTGCCGGAATGCATCTCACGTTCATGAGCGGCAATCCGCAGAACCACCACCAGCTCGTGCTGGTCACCGGCCGGCCGGATGTGTCAGGGTTCAATCCGATCCAGCAGATGTCGTTCATGGTGGACAGCCTTGCCGACCTGCGCGAGGTGCACCGCCGTGCGCTGGCTCTCGGCGCCACCGAGATGCGCCCGGTCAGCCACGGCAATGCCTGGTCGATATACTTCAAGGACCCTGAGGGCAACACCGTGGAGGCGTATCTCGATACGCCGTTCCACGTGCCGCAGCCGCACGGGAAGCCGCTCGACCTCAGCAAGTCGGATGAGCAGATCCTGCGCGAAACGGAGGACCAGTGCCGTCAGGATCCCGGTTTCATGCCGATAGATCAGTTCAAACAGCAGATGGCGGCACGTCTGGGCGCGAGCGCCTGACCTTCGGCCGCTGCGGTCACTCCTCCTTGTGCGCCGGCTCGACGTTCTCGCTGCCGGTGCGAGTGCCACCAAACTTGTCGGCACCCTTCTCGTCCGGTGCGCCTGGCTTCTTGTGCGTACCGGTGTTCTGCTCGTCGTCGGTATGACGAACGGTCTCTTCGGTATGAGGCTGCTTCAAGTGCGTGCTCCTTCCAATTGAGGCCGAAACGCGCGACGGCGCCTGCCGTTGTGCACCGCCCGGCTGCAGCCGGGCCGCTCACTGGTCGGGTTCGGCGCGTTTCCAGCAAACCCAAGGTTACCGATACCGTCCCCCGCCGATATGAGGGATCCGCTGCTGGCGCACGGCGTGTGGAACACTATCGCGCCGATCAGAGTGGGGTTGGCATCGGTTCGGGCGGCCGAGGATCGGGCCGTGGCGGTAGTTCGATCGGCGGCGGAGGGGCCGGATTGGGATCCGGCTGTGGACCGGGCGGTGTACCGGGCGGTCGCTGCGGGTTCATTGCTGCTTGCTGCATGGATTACCAACATTTCAAAGGTCGCCAAGGTTCCGCCGCGATGCGGCCGCCAATCCGTCGCCGGCCACGCCCAGCTTCCGGGTCCGTGCAAGAATAGGGAGGACCGAATTGTGCGCAAAACCTTGATTGCCCTCGCAGCCACCACTGGTCTGGTCGGCCTGAGTTGCGTCGGTGCTTCCGCAGCAAGCGTGATCCCGGCGTCGGCAGTGGACCATGTTTCCTCGGTGCAGAAGGCCGATTGGGACGATTGCGGGCCTCGCTGCCAGTATTGGCGCCACCGCCGCTGGGGGAGCAGCGCCACTGGCGCCAACAGGAGTGGCGAGAGCACCACAATCCTTACTACGGCTACAACTACTACAACGGTTACTATCGCTGATCTCAAGCCGGGCATGGCACGCTGCGGCGCGCGCCATGCCCTTTTTTTCTCTGTCGCTTGGCCTAGGCTCTCGCGAAACCACACGGGAGCGAGCCTGTGGCAACCATTCCGAGGACCCTGCAGCCGCATATCAATTCGGCCTTTCCCGAGCATGTCTGCCTGATCGGCACCGCGCTGCCGAGCGGCTACGCGCAGATCACACCGCGCGGCAGCACCATGGTATTTGACGATAACCACATCGCTTTGTGGGAGCGCGGCAAGGGCTCGACAAACGCGGCGCTGCGCGACGGTACCAAGGTAACGGTCTATTTCCGCAAGCCGCAACTGCGGGCCGACGGGGTGCTGCCGAAAGGCGGCATTGCGCGGCTTCTACGGCACTGCCCAGGTGGTGAAATCCGGACCGCAGTATGAAGAGGTGTGGCGCCGCCTGGTGCAGCCCGAAAAGGACCGTGACCCGGAGAAGAAGGGCTTCGCCGTGCTGATCAAGGTCGAGCGCGCGGAGGACCTCGACGGAATGCCACTTACTTTGGAGTGATACGAAACCCGGTCGCCACCACGTAGAGCTCGCTCGACTCCTTGCGGCTGGCCGGCGGCTTGGCGTGCCGGACCGAGGCGAAGTGGCGCTTGAGCGTGTCCAGCATCGGCTTCTCCGCGCCGCCCTGGAACACCTTGGCGACGAAGCCGCCGCCCTCGGCCAGCACGTCCAGCGCAAAGGCCAGCGCAGCCTCCGCCAACGCAATGATCCGCAGATGGTCGGTGGCGGCATGGCCGGTGGTGTTCGGCGCCATATCGGCCAGCACAAGATCCGCCTTGCCGCCGAGTTCGGCGACCACACGCGCCTGAACATCCGGCTCGGTGAAGTCGCCTTGCAGCAGCACCGCGCCCGGCACCGGGTCCATCGGCAGCAGATCGACGCCGACCACCCGCCCAGCACCACGCTGCACGGAAACCTGCGTCCAGCCCCCGGGCGCGGCGCCGAGGTCCACCACCCGCGCGCCCCGCCGGATCAATCGGAACCGGTCGTCCAGTTCCGCCAGCTTGAAGGCGGCGCGCGAGCGCCAGCCCTGCTGCTGCGCCGCGAGCACATAGGGATCGTTCAATTGCCGAGCCAGCCAGCGCTGGGAGGCGGGACTACGGCCCTTGGCCGTCCGCACCGGCACGGATAAGCTCCGCGCGGGCTGCTCCGCCGGCCTTTCACACCCGCCCGCGCCGGGGTTCGCCACGGATCATCCGCAGCAGCATCCCTTCGCGCAGTCCGCGGTCCGCCACGATGACCCGCGGCGCCGGCCAGGTCCGCACCAGCGCTGCGAACACCGCACAGCCGGGCAGCACGAAGTCCACCCGCTCCGGCCCGACGCAGGGATGCGCCTCCAGCCCCGCACGCCCGAGTGCGCGCAGACTGGCCAGCGCCTGTTGGGCCGCATCGGCAGTCAGCACGGTGCCATCGACCAGCGGGCGCCGATAACGCGGCAGTCCCAATGCCACGCCGGCCAGGGTGGTGACCGTGCCGCTGGTGCCCAGCAACTGCACCCCGCCGTCACGGATTTCGCGCCCGATGCAGTGCACCGCCTCGAAGCCCTCCAGTCGCGCAGCCACGTCGTCCACCATGGCCTCGAAGCCAGCGGGGTCGAAGCCTGCCTCGCCGAAACGCTCCGCTAGGGTCACCACGCCGACCGGCAGAGAGGCGTAGCCGATCAGCTGCCGCCCGCCCGTTCGGATCGAGGCGCACCCAGGCGACCTCGGTGGACCCGCCACCGATATCGAACAGCAATGCGCGGCGCCCCCAATCCGCGAGCAGGGGTGCGCAGCCTTCCAATGCCAGTTCAGCTTCCTCGCGCGACGAGATCACGCCGACGTCAAGGCCGGTCTCGTGCTTCACCCTGGCAAGGAACGCCGCGCCATTCGCCGCGCGGCGGCACGCCTCGGTGGCGATGGCGCGTAGCCTGCGCACCGGACGGCGCTCCAGCCGCGCCGCGCAGGCATGAAGCGCAGCCAGCGCCCGTTCCATGGCATCGGCGCTCAGCCGACCGGTGCTGTGCAGACCTTCACCCAGACGAACGATACGGCTGAAGCTGTCCAGCACACGGAAGCCATCTCCGGATGGCGCGGCAACCAACATGCGGCAATTGTTGGTTCCCAGATCCAGAGCCGCGAACGCCGGTCCGGGCAACCGCCCGCGCTCGCTCGATCGATACGCCGCAGGTTCGACCGGCGAGTGGGCGGACGGGGTCTGCATGACAGCATTGTCATCCCTGCCTGCCTTGGGGGGCAAGCGCCGTGGGGTTGCGTTGCCCCGATTTCATCTGGCTCCGGAACAGGATCAGGTGCGCTGGGTGGGCGACCAGCGCCACTCCCTGACCTCCGGCATGTCCTCGCCATGCGCGCGGATATACGCCTTGTGCTCGATCAGCTTGTCGCGGAGCGCCTGCTTGGCATAGGCGCTGCGGTAGCCGAGTTGCGGCAGGCGATCGATCACGTCACCCGCGAGGTGGAAGCGATCGAGATCGTTGCGCACCACCATGTCGAACGGGGTGGTCGTGGTGCCTTCCTCCTTGTAGCCGCGGACGTGGATGTTGTCGTGGTTGGTGCGGCGGTAGGTCAGGCGGTGGATCAGCGACGGATAGCCGTGGAAGGCGAAGATCACCGGCTTGTCGGTGGTGAAGATATGGCATCGAAGTCATGGTCGGTCAGGCCGTGCGGATGCTCGTAGCGCGGCTGCAGCGTCATCAGATCCACGACATTGACGACCCGGATTCGCAGATCAGGGACCAGGTCTGCGCAGCACATCGACCGCCGCAAGCGTCTCCAGGGTCGGCACGTCGCCGGCGCAGGCCATCACCACATCGGGCGCGCTGTCGCGATCGTTGCTCGCCCATTCCCAGATGCCGATGCCGGCGGTGCAGTGCTTCACCGCCGCGTCCATGGTCAGCCACTGCGGCGCCGGCTGCTTGCCGGCGACGATGACGTTGACGCGGTTCCAACTGCGCAGGCAGTGGTCGGTGACGAACAGCAGCGAGTTGGCATCGGGCGGCAGATAGACCCGCACGATGTCGGACTTCTTGTTGCAGACGTAGTCGATGAAGCCCGGGTCCTGGTGGCTGAAGCCGTTGTGGTCCTGTCGCCAGACATGCGAGGTCAGCAGATAGTTGAGCGACGGGATCGGCCGGCGCCACGGGATTTCATTGCAGGTCTTCAGCCACTTGGCGTGCTGGTTGAACATCGAATTGATGATGTGGATGAACGCCTCGTAGCAGTTGAACAAGCCGTGCCGGCCGGTCAGCAGATAGCCTTCGAACCAGCCCTGGCAGGTGTGCTCGGACAGGATCTCCATCACCCGCCCGTCGGGTGCCAGATGGTCGTCGTACGGACAGCGTCGCCGCGTCCCACGCGCGGTCGGTGACCTCGAAGACATGCGACAGCCGGTTCGACGCGGTCTCGTCCGGGCCGAACAGGCGGAAGTTGCGCTTCGCCGGCGCTGTCGCGCATCACGTCGCGCAGCCAGGCGGCCATCACCGAGGTCGCCTCGGCATCGCTGCTCGCCGGGCCTGCCGACCTCGACCGCATAATCCGCGATGTCCGGCAGCTCGAGTTCGCGCATCAGCAGCCCGCCATTGGCGTGCGGGTTGGCGCTCATCCGCCGATCGCCCTTCGGCGCGAGCGCCGCGATCTCCGGCCTGAGCGTGCCCTGTTCGTCGAACAGCTCGGCCGGGCGATAGCTCTGCATCCACTGTTCCAGCAGCCGCACGTGCGCCGGTTTCTCGCCATCTCGGCGAACGGCACCTGGTGCGAGCGCCAGAACCCTTCGGTCTTCAGGCCGTCCACCTCCTTCGGGCCGGTCCAGCCCTTTGGCGTGCGGAGGATGATCATCGGCCAGATCGGCCGCTCCGGCGTGGCATCCGGCGCGGGCGCGCGTCTGGATGCGGCGGATCTCGTCGAACACCTGATCGAGCGTCGCGGCCATCTGCTGATGCATCGCGTCGGGCTCGTCGCCTTCCACCAGAAACGGCCGATAGCCATAGCCGACGAACAGGCTATGCAATTCGTCCGCGCTGATACGCGCCAGGATGGTCGGGTTGGCGATCTTGTAGCCGTTCAGGTGCAGGATCGGCAGCACCGCACCGTCGGTGACTCGGATTGAGGAATTTGTTGGAGTGCCAGGAGGTTGCCATCGGCCCGGTCTCGGCCTCGCCATCGCCGATCACGCATGCGGCGATCAGGTCGGGGTTGTCGAACGCCGCGCCATAGGCGTGCGACAACGCGTAGCCGAGTTCGCCGCCCTCGTGGATCGAGCCCGGCGTTTCCGGCGCGGCGTGGCTTGGGATGCCGCCAGGAAAGCTGAATTGCCGGAACAGCCGCTGCATGCCCGTCGCATTCTGGGCGACGTGCGGGTAGACCTCGCTGTAGGTGCCGTCGAGCCAGGCGCTGGCGACCACCCCGGGCCCGCCATGACCGGGACCGCAGATGAAGATCATGTCGAGATCGCGCGCCCGGATGATGCGGTTCAGGTGCACGTAGATGAAATTCAACCCTGGCGTGGTGCCCCAATGGCCTAGCAGCCGCGGCTTGATGTGCTCGAGCTTCAGCGGTTCCCGGAGCAGCGGATTGTCAAGCAGATAGATCTGCCCGACCGACAGGTAGTTTGCAGCGCGCCACCAGGCGTTCAGGAGCCTGAGTTCCTCATTGGAAAGCGGCGCGCGGACCGGCGAAACGACATCGTCTGCCATGAAAGGGCTCCTGTGACCGGGACGTTCGCGTCAGCCCCTCGACGGAGGTGCATTGCGGGCACCGACCGGCGCTTACTTAGGGAGGCGCGAGCACGCGGAGGCAGGGCGGATCGCTTTCGGGGTCCACCTCCACCAGCGCACCATCCGGCACCACGGCGGTGATATCCACCTCGAATCCGGACAGCACGGTGAAATCCGCGAGAGCCGCGCCCTGGACCATGATTGGGTTCACCCGGTTAAGCACCAGGGCGGCCGGCATCACGCCACGCGCCGACATCTCGTGCAGCATCCAGGCGGTAGCGACACCGCCCTTCGCCGCATCCAGCACCAGGATGCGCCCGACATAGGACCGGCCCGCGAGGCGGTGCTCGGGGCGGCAGAACACGCCGCGTGTGCGGTCGAGATCGTAGCGGGCGGAGAAACCGTCCTTTGCCACAAGGGCGCGGCCTTGTAAGCGCCGGCCCATTGCGGCCGTGGCACGAAACTCGGTCATGCGCCGATCCGTCCGGTGCAGGCCGCGTCGACGCACTGCTGCATCGACAGCAGGGCCGGACGGTAACCATAGCCGCCCAGGATGTTCACCAGCTTGGCGGACGGCGTGGCCAAAGTCCGCCAGCCATTCGCTTCCGCCATCTCACGCGCATAGCTTTGGTAGAAGCACATGCCCGCGAGCACGAGGCCGCCGGCAGCCTCGATGCGCGCCGTCATGCCGAGACGGTCGGCATCAGGCTTGACCTGAGGACTGGTCACCACAAGCAGCGGGATCGTCGCGCGCCGTCCGTCCAGCAGCGCCGCCACTTCACGGAGTTCCAACAGGCTGAGCTGTGGAGCCGAGAACACCACCACATCAATGCGATCGAGGTCCGCGCGATAGGCGGCCTGGAAAGCGTCCAGATCGTCCGCGGTGATGGTTGCAGTGACCGCCTGCGCCGGATCGACCGCATGTTCTGCTTCCGGCGTAACGCCAGGCATGTGGAACAGTGCGACCGAGCCGTAGCTCGCCAGGGCGGCGCCAAAGTGCTTCAGCTCGTCCGACGTCGGCACGCGGTCGATGCCAATCAGCGCCGGGACCTGCCAGTAGTCGCCGGCAATTCGGCCGAGCACCCCTCCGAGAGCGCCCCATTCGTGCAATGCGCGCGGCGTGTAGTGGGTGCGCAGCTTCAGGGTCGCGCGCCGCATCTGAGGCAGATGGTAGCCGTAGCGCGGCGTGCGGCCGGTAAGACCCGCCGCCAGGGCTGATGGGCCGCCTTCGAAGTTGGAGCGGGCGCCCAGAACGCTGTTGCAATAGATCGCCACGCCGGTGTCACCATAGGCCATGTGCTCTCCCAGCACGGCCGGCATGATCGTCTGATAGTTGATGCAGGTATCGGTCATCAGTACGCCAAGCGACTGGAACGCCGCGATCGCCCGCCGCTCCAGCGCCAGCATCCAGTCCTGATGTTTCAGCCGCGCCGCTGCGGCGAAATCGGTGCCGCGCGGGTCGGTGATGGTGGGGATGCGCACGCGGCGTTCGGGTTCCGGCAGCGCCGCCAGGCGTTCCAGAAACTCCACGCCGGCGCGACCAAGGGACTCGGTATCGGCCATGATGTGCGCCTGCGACACAGGCACGAAATCCTCCGCGCTGAGGTAGCGGCCGACCTTTAGCTGATGCTCGATTGCCCATTGTCGCGCCGGCCCCGCTGCACCGGCGAGCATTGCGCGTTCTTCGTCGGTCAGCCGCATGCGGCGAGGATGCTAGGCACGAGCCGAGGCTGTCAAAAACGCCTCGACCACCGCGACGAAGCCAGAGGGATTGTCGGCATGCAGCCAGTGGCCGGCATTTTTCAACGTCACGAACCGCGCGTTGGGAAACCAGGCGCGGATGAGCGGACGGTGCTCGGGCTTGACATATTGCGAACTAGCTCCGGCGATGAACAACGTAGGACCGGTGTAGCGGGCATCGGCAGGTGCCTCCCATGCCTCGATATCGGCAAAGCCCGCGATGATCTCGGCCAATCCGATGCGCCAATGGGGCGTCTGCCCGGATTGCAGGTTCTGTAGCAGGAACGCCCGCATGCCTGGCTCGGGCACCGCGGTCGCCAGAGCCGTATCGGCATCGGCGCGCGTAATGCCATGCACAAGCGGCAGTGCTGCCATTGCCTCCGCCACCGGGCGCAAGTGTGGCGGATACGACACCGGCGCGATGTCCGCGACGATCAGACGCGCAACCACATCAGGCTGCGTCAGCGCGGCCTGCATCGCCGCCTTGCCGCCCATCGAATGGCCAAGCAGCATTGCCGGCAGGGCGTTCATCCTGTCGAGTGTCTGCAGCACATCGGCGGCCATGCGGGTGTAGCGCATGTCAGGATCGTGCGGACTGGATCCGTGATTGCGCAAATCGAGCGCGATGGTGCGCCGATGCGCTGCAAACTCGCGCTGCACCGAGCCAAAATTGCGCGCCGAACCGAACAGGCCGTGTAGCAGCACCAGCGGCGGCTCGCCCTGGCCTGCCTCGATGGCGTGCAGCATCATCGCCGTGGCCAAACGGCGCAGCCGACGCCGAAGGCGATAAGCCCGGAGCCGGCGAGCAGATCGGCGGTGACAGCCGGGGTGGTCAGGAAACCGACCGAAGAAACCACGGTGGGCAGCGCTGCTGTGGCCTCGATAACGCACCAGGGGCCAAACGGCCCGGTGATTAGACCGATATAGGCCAAGGCAAACCATGACTTTGGTGCACGCCGATGCCGCCATCCGGCGCGTGCAGCAGGTTCAGTGGCAGCAGCATGAGCACACTGAGGGCAAAGCACCAGGGCAGCAACTCGAACATGGTGGAACGCGGGGTGGTCGCGCGGGTAACAATGATCGCCACCGACCAGGCCAATGAGGCACCGAGCAGAAAGCCAGAGATCACCGCGCGACCTTCTGCGAACCACACCGGTGCGCTACCGCTATCAATGGCGATCCTGGTCAATGGCCATGCGCTGCTGAGCAGGATCACCGATATGGCAAGCTGGACGAACCCGCTTGCCAGGCTTTGCTTGCCGGCTTCCAACGACACGGCGCCTCGGGGTATCAGAACGTCAACCAGGGCTGGGGAAGACTTCAAAAGCAGATGACCTTCTCACTTGTCGGCCGTTGCGCACGCACCGGCCAGCTTGGCGCCGCTGTTGCCACATCGTCGATCGCCGTCGGCGCGCGTTGCGCCTACTGCGCCGCCGGTGTCGGCGCGGTGCTGACGCAGCATCGCACGGACCCCCGGCTTGGGCCACGCGGCCTGGCGCTGTTGCGTTCCGGTTGTTCGGCGCAGGAGACGCTGGATGCACTGGTCGCTTCGACCGCGCACGCGCAGTGGCGGCAGATCGCGGTGCTGGACGCCGCCGGCAATACCGCAGCCTACAGCGGGACGCGCACCAAGCCGGAAATGAGTGCCGCGCCAGCGCAGGATGTCTGCGCGATCGGCAACATCCTGGCGACCGCCCGCGTGTCCGCCGCGATGCTGCGCGGCTTCCAGGCTGCTGCGTCGGCTGCTCTCGCAGAGCGTCTGTTGCATGCGTTGGATGAGGGCCTGGCGGCCGGCGGCGAACAGATGCCGGTACGCAGTGCGCATCCGCTGGTGGTTGAGCATGAGAGCTTTCCGCTGATCGATCTGCGTGTGGATTGGCACGATACGCCGATCGCCGAACTGCGTGCGCTTTGGCAGCGCTATGAGCCCGAGAGCAACGCTTACCTGCTACGGGCGGTGGATCCGGACAATCCGGCGATCATCTAAGCCCTTGCCTGTGACGTGGCAATTGCGCTAGGTATTGCACATGGCATGGATGCAGATCATTTCCGTCTCACGATTTTGCTACCGCTGGTACAGACCGGCGGCGTAGGATCGTGCACCACTAGCAGGAACCCGAAGCCGCCCCGCCAGGCGGCTTTCGCATTTCTGCTGTATCAGGTTTGCTGCATCGGAATCGAAAATCGCCAAGGCAGAGCGGCCTTCTTTCCGAAGGAGGCCTTATGCAGCGTTCAGAATTCGATTTCGATGTGGTCACCGGTCCCTCGGCACCGAGGCCAGCACCGCAACCCGCGCCGCAGCCGGCGTCACCGCGTCGGCGATGACGCGCCATGTGGACACCAGAGCACTGGCGCACCTGCCCGATCGCACAGGCGCCGGAATATCCTGATCCGCTGGCGCTCGACGCGGCTGAAGCGGAACTGCGCACCCTGCCGCCGCTGATCTTCGCCGGCGAGGCTCGTGCATTGCAGGCGCAACTCGCACGGGTCGCCGCGGGGGACGCGTTCCTGCTGCAAGGCGGCGACTGCGCCGAATCTTTCGCCGAGTTCCATGCCAACGCGGTGCGCGATACGGTGAAGGTGCTGCTGCAGATGTCGGTGGTGTTGAGCTTTGCCGCCGGGGTGCCGGTAGTGAAGGTGGCACGCCTCGCCGGACAGTTTGCCAAGCCACGTTCGCAACCAACGGAAACATTGGATGGCGTTACTCTGCCGTCGTATCGCGGCGACATTGTCAACGGCATCGCATCTGACCCTGGGGCGCGCGTACCGGATCCGCAGCGCATGCTGCGCGCCTACAACCAGTCGGCAGTCACGCTCAACCTGCTGCGCGCGTTTACCCAGGGCGGATTTGCCGATCTGACGCGCGTGCAGCAATGGAACCAGGCGTTCGTCGCGACCTCGCCACAGGGTGAGCGATACGCCGACATCTGCCGGCGCATTCAGGAATCGCTGGCGTTTATGACCGCATGCGGCCTGGCGCCGGCCAGCGCGCCCCAGCTTCGCTCGACCGAGCTGTACACCAGCCACGATGCGATGCTGCTGAATTACGAGCAGCCCCTGGCGCGTCAGGACAGCCTGACCGGCGATTGGTACGCGTGTTCCGCACATCTGCCGTGGATCGGCGAGCGTACGCGTCAGGTGGATGGCGCGCACGTGGCGTTTCTGCGTGGGGTCGCAAATCCGCTCGGGCTGAAGTGTGGACCGACCGTGACGCCGGACGAACTGGTCCGGCTGATCGATGTGCTGAACCCGCGGAACGAGCCAGGGCGGCTGACGCTGATCACACGCATGGGTGCCGACCGCATCGGCGACAGGCTGTCGCCACTCATCAGAATGGTGCAGCGCGAGGGGCGGCATGTCGTTTGGTCCTGCGATCCGATGCACGGTAACACGGTGACGACGGCGTCAGGGCGCAAGACGCGGCCATTCGCACGGATCATCGGCGAATTGTCTGCGTGCTTCGCAGTGCATCGAACGGAAGGCAGCCATCTGGGTGGCATCCATATTGAAATGACGGGCAAGGATGTCACCGAATGTACCGGTGGCGCACAGCAGATCGACGAGGCAGCGCTGGAGGACCGCTATCACACGCATTGCGATCCACGGCTGAATGGCTCGCAGGCGCTGGAACTGGCATTCCTCGTGGCGAAAGAGCTGAAGGCCGAGAGGGAACGGAAGCGTTCCGCCGCACAGCCGATTGCGGCGGAGTAGCGCTCTCATTGCAAGGACCGAAGCGACGCAGCAATCTCGAAGTCTCGCTTTGCTCACCGTGCCGGGGTGCCATGTCCAAAATCCGCGATATCCGAGTGATCCCGCTTGAATTCCACCTGCCGCCCGGCCAGGCCTATGGCTCGGCGCGCGGTCTGACCAACCGTCGCGGCGGTGGGCTGGTGATCCTGGATACGGAAGACGGCGTGCAGGGCATCGGCGAGGCGTGGGGTCCGCCAGCGGTGACGCGCGCCTGCCTGGACCTGATAAAGCCGCTCTACATCGGCCGCAGCGTGTTCGCGCAGCGCGGCGCGGCGCAGACTGCACTGGCGCGCATGTATCACTTCGGCACGCAGAACCAGTTGATCGCGCTGATGGGCGGCATCGACATTGCCGCACATGACGCCATGGGCAAGTTGCTCAACCTTTCGGTCGCCGACCTGATCGGCGGCCGTCAGCGCGAGCGCGTGCCGGTCTATGCATCGGGCGGCTACTTCACCGAAGCGGACGATCAGGATACGGCACTGGCACGCCAGCTCGAGCCAAATACGGCGCGCGGGTTCACTGCGTTTAAGATCAAGATCGGCCGCCATCCGGCAGAGGACGCGGCGCGTGCTGCGCTGGCGCGGCGCATCATCGGCGAGACGCCGCTGCTCACCGTCGATACCAACGGCAATTACACGGAAGATGGCGTGCTGGAGAGCATGCGCCGCACTGCGCCGTCCCATATCCACTGGTATGAGGAACCACTCGCGCCACAGGACTGGGCCGGCTACGCCAGCCTGAAGACACGCGCTTCGGTGCCGCTGGCGACCGGTGAGGCGCTCTACAGTGTATTCGACTTCCGCCGCCTGATCGATGCACGCTTGGTTTCGGTCGTGCAGCCCGACCTTACGCTGTGCGGCGGGTTCGATGTCGCTCGCACGATTGGCGTGCTGTGCGCAGCCGAGCACCTGCGAATTTCGCCTCACGTGTGGGGCACTGGCATCGGGTTGGCGGCGGCGGTGCAGTTCGTTGCATCATTGCCGAACTATCCGCACGGCGCGCACGTGCCATTCCCGCCGCTGGTGGAATACGATGTGGGGCATAATGCATTGCAGAACGACATCTTCATCGAGCCGCTGCGTTACGTGGACGGGCAGCTCGAAGTTCCGAACGGTCCGGGGCTTGGGGTGTCGCTGAACGATGCGGCGGTTCGGCGGTTCAGTCCGGCTTGAAGTCCATCGCGACGCCGTTCATGCAGTAGCGCTGGCCGGTCGGTGGCGGGCCGTCCGGAAACACGTGACCGAGATGGCCGCCACACCTGCTGCAGTGCACCTCGGTACGCGTCATGAAGAAGCTGCGATCCTCGCTGATGCCCACGGCACCTTCCAGCGGCTGAAAGAAGCTCGGCCAACCGGTGCCGCTCTCGAACTTTGTATCAGAAGCGAACAGCTCCTGCCCACAGCCCCCGCAGATGAACTTGCCGTCACGCTTCTCTACGTTCAGGGGGCTGGTGCCGGCCCGCTCGGTGCCGTGCTTTCGCAGCACCTGATACGCGGCCGGCGACAGTCTCGCGCGCCACTCCTCATCACTGTGAGTGACCGAGAACGTCTCGTTGTCCGCTGAGTGCGACGAGCCGAACAGCCGCATGGGCCTGCCTCCTGAAAGATCGATGGTAGTATAGGGTGCCGCATCAGGCTTTGGGAGGACTTGCATGACGGCATTGCGTGACGCGTTGCAGCCGGTGCTGCCGGACGATGGCGGCCAGGCGATGCTGGCGGGTCGGGTGTGGCGGCCGGACGTCGCGGGCCCATCGGTGGTCGCGGTGCGCGATGGCGAACTTAGTCGATGTGTCGGCTGCGTTCCCGACCATGCGGGATCTGTGCGAAGCGGCCGATCCGGTCGCCGCGCTGTGTGGCGCGGCGGGCGAGCGCATCGGCAGTGTCGAAGCGGTGCTGGCCAACACGCCGGTCGAGCAGCGCGATCCGGCGAAGCCGTGGCTGCTCGCGCCGATCGATCTGCAGGCGATCAAGGCCGCCGGTGTGACCTTCGTGCTGTCGATGATCGAGCGGGTGATCGAGGAACGCGCGCGCGGGGACATGAGCGCCGCCGCGGAGATACGCGCGGTAGTCAATCGCCTGGTGGGCGACGACCTGGCGAAGCTGAAGCCAGGTTCGGCGGAGGCGGCGCACCTGAAGCAGGTGCTGATCGAACAGGGCGCATGGAGCCAATACCTGGAAGTGGGCATCGGGCCGGATGCCGAGATCTTCACCAAGGCGCAGCCGATGGCGGCCGTGGGCACCGGGATGGATGCCGGCATCCATCCGAATTCGTCGTGGAACAACCCGGAACCCGAGGTGGTGCTTGCCGCATCGTCCGCCGGCCGCATCGTCGCGGCGACGCTGGGCAATGATGTGAACCTGCGCGACGTGGAGGGACGCTCGGCGCTGTTGCTGGGCAAGGCTAAGGACAACAACGCATCATGCGCGATCGGGCCGTTCCTGCGCTTCTTCGATCGCGTGTTCACGCTGGACGACATCCGGCAGACCACGGTGTCGCTGACGGTCGAGGGCAGCGACGGGTTCAGGCTGGAAGGCGCGTCATCGATCGCGAAGATCAGCCGCGATCCCGAGGACCTGATGGCGCAGATGGTAAACCGGCATCACCCCTATCCGGATGGCGCGGTGCTGTTCCTGGGCACGATGTTCGCGCCGGTCGAGGACCGCGACGCGCCAGGCAAGGGCTTCACGCACAAGACCGGCGACATCGTGACGATCGCCGCACCCAGGCTGGGACGGCTGGTCAATCGGATGATGCCGACAGACCGCTGCGAGCCGTGGCGTTTCGGAGTCGGCGCGTTGATGCGGAACCTGGCAGCGCGCGGGCTCTGACAATAGGACACAGCGTGCTGCGTCCCGAAGACCCGCTTTGCTGTTGCGACTTTGCAAGACGGATGGCGGGCCTGCGCCCGCCATGAAAGGACCGGTGCACCCTGCCTCAGCTCAACACCGCCTCGGTCTTGCGCCTGATCAGGTCGAAGTCGATTTCCGCCGCCAGGCCGGGGCCAGTCGGCGCATGCAGCATGCCGTCGCGATCGATCTCCAGTTCCTTCGCCATGCCGTATTTGTGCGCACCGTCTGGCAGCAGCACCTCGAACATTGTGGTGTTGCGGATCGCCATGCAGAGATGCAGGTTCGCCAAATTGTTCAGCGAATTCCCCGAATGGTGAATTTCGTACTTGATGTTGAACGCTTCGGCGAGATGCGCGGTCTTCAGCATCGTCGTCAGCCCGCCCTTGTTGGGGATGTCCCCGCGCAAGTAGTCGGTGGCACGCTCGGTCAACCAGATCGGATAGGTCTCCAGCCCGCCGGCGGGGAATTCCGTCGCCATGATCGGAATATCCAATTTCTCCCGCAGCTTGACGTAGTTGTAGATGTCCTCATCTGACATCGGGTCTTCGTACCAGTAATATCCCATTTCCTCGATCGCACGTCCGACGCGCAGCGCGTCGGTGTAGTTGTAGCTCCAGGTCGAATCGAGCATCAGCCGGAAGTCGTCGCCGACCGCCTTCCGCACCGCCTGGCACACCTTGATATCCTCTTCCGGCTCGCGTGGCGGATGGATCTTGTAGGCGCGCCAGCCGTTCGCTCTGAAGGTCTGCGCCTGATCGACATAGGCGCCGATGTCGGGCAGCACCTGCGAACTGGCATAGGCCAGGATCGAGTTGCGGCAGGTGCCCATCAGTGCGTGAACCGGCAGCTTGGCGATCTTGCCGCCGAGGTCCCACAGCGCGGTATCGACCGCGCCGATCGTGCGATAGCTGACGATGCGCGAAACCAGCCGCATGGCACCATGGATGCGCTCGCGCTCCAGCGGGTTCTGACCCATCAGCATCGGCTTCAGCGTCCGGATGAGCTGCGGCCCATCCATCGACGCCGGATTGGTCGCCGCTCCCAGGAACGCGTGGCCTTCCAGCCCCTCATCCGTGTGGATGCGCAACAGACCGAGGTTGCTGGTGGAGGATGCCAGCGAGCCCAGGTGGTAGCGCGTTGCCGGAATGTTGTCCCAGGTGAAGATGGTCAGCGTTACGTCGTCGATCTTCATACTCGTCCCTCCCGTTCCTCCTGCCGGCGCACCCGTTCGCGATACACGTTGTAGGTGCCGGATGCCGCCACCACGACGGCACCAGCCAGCGTATTCCAGGACGGCACTTCGCCAAAGATCAGCAAACCGGCGAGCACGCCCCATGGCAGCATCGTGTACTCGTAGGGAGCCAGCGCCGAAACCGGTGCCAGCGCATAGCTGCGCGCGAACACGCAATGAGCCAGGCCGCTCGATAACCCCAAAAATCCCAGCAGCAGCCAGCCTACGGCATCGATCGTGCCCGATCCCGGAAAGCTCCATAGCAGCGCAACACCCGTCGCGGTGTGGCAGATCAGGAGCCAGAAAGCCTGGCATTCCGGCGTCTCGGTCAGCGTGAGCTGCCGCGTCATGATCCGGGTCAGTGCCATGACCAGCGTGCCGGCCAGCAGCAGCAACACGACCGGGGTCCACAGATCGCCGCCGGGGCGCAGCATGATAAGAACGCCTCACGAAACCGATCACCGTCGATAGCGCGCGACGCCAGCGGATCCGTTCGCCCAGCAACGGCACGGCCAGCACCGTCATGATCAGCGGCGCCGTGAAGCCGATGGCATAGGTGTCCGCCAGGTTCATCGACAACCACGAAATGTACCAGCAAACGGAAACGAACGACGAGAGGATGCTGCGGGCGAGCACCAGACCCCAGCGATGCGGGACCAGCCTGTGCCAGCCGGTCGTTCCGGGACGGATGGTGACTGCCGCCACGGTGGCGATGCCGAACACCCCACGCCACATCATTGCACCAGCGACTCCGACGCTGGGCAGGACCCACTTCGCCGAGGCATCGCCCAGGGTCCAGATCAGGTACGCAAGCACCGCCAGCGCGATTCCGCGTACCGCATCGGCGGCATTGTCCGACAGCGCTCGCGGTGCAGACCGCCGCTATGGCTTGCGGCACGACTTCAGCCACCGGCACGTTCCTCCGTTCAGTTCGCGATGCTTGCCTTGCGATCGCGGTTACGGCAAGGCAACACACCACATGGAGCCGGCGGAATACGAGCTGATGGATGCTGTCGAGGACCACATGTGGTGGTACCGCGCGCTGCATCGGCGGTTGCTGGATGCGCTGGGGGGACGCGCATGGCTCGGTGCTGGATGCGGGCTGCGGCACCGGCGGGCTGCTCGCACGCATGCGGGTGGAGCGGCCGGACCTGCGGCGGCTCGGTCTTGAATGGGCCGACCAGCGCGTCGAAGCCGCGCCGCCGAAAAGTCCGAGGCCGCCGGTGGTCCGCGGCAGCGTCGACGCGTTGCCATTTGCCGATGCCAGCTTCGATGCAGTGATCGCCGCCGATGTCCTGTGTCACCGCGCGGTCGATCCGGCGCGCGCATTGACAGAGTTGCGACGGGTGCTGCGACCGACCGGCCGGCTGATCGTCAATATGCCGGCCTACGATTGGCTGCTGTCCGAGCCATGACCGGCTGGTGCACAACGTCCGCCGCTGCACCGCGCGGCAGCTTGCTGCGCTTGTTGCGCGATGCCGGCTTCGCCGGCGTTCGCGCTGCGCTATTGGAACGGCCTGCTGCTGCCACTGATGGTGGTGCAGCGCAAGCTGCTGGCGCGCAATTCGGCCGCGTCGGATGTCGCCTCGTTTCCGCCATGGCTTGACGCCATGCTACATGGCATGACTGAGATCGAACGCCGGCTGCCGTTCGACTTTCCCGCTCGGCGGCTCTGTGCTGGCCATCGCGGAACGACCATGAACTACGAGACCGATCTTCGGTACCAAGTTGCGAGCACGCCAGAGCGGCCTGCTGTCGGACTGTCGATCGTCATTCCGGTGTATCGCGGAGCCGCAACGATCGGGCGTCTGGTCGAGGCACTCTCGGAGTTGCGTCCCGTCAGCGGAATGGAACTCGTGCTGGTCAATGACGGCAGTCCCGACAATTCCGACCAGGTCTGCCAGGACCTGGTGCGGCATTCGACGGTGCCGATCACCTATGTCGAGCACGCACGCAATTTCGGCGAGCACAATGCGGTCATGACGGGGCTGCGCCATGTGCGCGGTGCCTATGTCATCACCATGGACGACGACCTGCAGAACCCGCCCGAGGAAGTGGTGCGTCTCTATGACCATGCGCGGCTAGGCAATTGGGACGTCGTGTATACACGTTACGCCGTCAAGCAGCACGCCGGCTGGCGCAACCTGGGCAGCCGGTTCGCCAACGCTGTCGCGGATCGTCTGCTGGACAAGCCGAAAGGACTGTACCTGTCATCGTTCCGCTGCATGTCGGCGTTGGTGGTTCGATCGGTGACGCGCTATCAGGGACCATACCCTTATGTCGACGGTCTGATTATGCAGGTGACGCAACGGATCGACAGCATCGAAGTTCGGCACCTGCCGCGTATCGAAGGCCGTTCCAACTACAATCTGGTGCGGCTGGTGCGGCTGTGGCTGAACCTCTGCCACCAGCTTCTCGCTGGCGCCGCTCCGGCTGGCAATCTACGCCGGCGTGTTCATGGCGCTGCTCGGCGCGGCGGGTGCGGTCGCCACCATCGCCGAAGCGCTTTTCCTGCGCGATACGCCGTCAGGCTGGGCATCGACAATGACCGTGATCCTGCTGGTCGCCGGCGTGCAATCGATGATTCTGGGCGTCCTCGGCGAATATGTCGGGCGCACGTTCCTATCGGCCAACGGCAAACCGCAGGGCACGGTGCGCTCGATCGAGCGGAATGCCGCCGCAACGCGCATCGCGGCGTGACGATCTATTGGACAACGCTGTTCGCCGCGATCGCGGCGAGCATGGCAGGCCAGGCGCTGCTGAAGGCTGGCGCAGGGCAACGCAATTCCTGGCGCAGCTGCTGGACTGGCGCACGCTGTTCGGCTTTCGCCCTCTATGGCAGTGCCGCGATCCTGTACATCGTGGCCCTGCGCCGTATCCCGATGTCGCGCGCCCTGCCCTGCACGGCGGTCTCCTATGTGGCGGCGGCGCTGATCGGCCACTATGCATTCGGTGAGCCGCTGGGAGTGACGCAGATCACTGCCATTGGCCTGATCTGCGGCGGCGTGGTCATTCTGGCGCTGGCATAGAGCGTGATCGGTGGCGGAATCGCCCAGCAGTCTGAATCTCGCGATATACGTCTGGTTAGCGTGGTATGAGAGGGTTGTTCTGCGGTCATCCCGCGTTTTCCCCGCGATGCATGTTGCCGCGCCGACCCGTGTTGGCGGCGCCTAATTCCAGCGGTGACGGCGAGCATCATCTCTCCAGGATCGACACTATAGCTAACCCTCCTCAACAGGTCCGCTTTTGGAGAAGAAAATTTCCTGCTATCATCTCCGTTGCGGTAGAGCGAAAGAAACTCTCTTATCAGATGCGGAAGCAAGCTGTAGGTCGATGACAGGATCTGCGGTCGCGACGTCCTAACTACCTGCATCGCAACAGCGGACAGAGATAGAACAACCATGCCCCACTCTTACACCCCGTTGTCGCGCCGGATCTTCTTTCGACTTGGGACAGGCGCCGCTATGCTAGCGCCACTTGCCGCGTTCGGCCCACGCGTCTTCGCCAGCGGACGAGTTATCGGCACGTCACCGGATTTCGTCGCCGCGCCCCCGATCTGTCGGGCTGCGGCGGAGGTGCCAGTCACGGTCCTTCCTGGCGAGCCGAAGAAGCTACGGTTGTCGTGGAACGCTAATTCGATCTGCACCGTCGGCGTGCTCGTCGCGCAGGGCAGAGGCCTGTTTGCCAAGCGCAATCTGCAGGTGGAACTGGTGAATTTCGGCGGCTCCACGGACCAGCTGCTGGAGGCAATTGCCACGGGCAAATCGGATGCTGGCGTTGGAATGGCTCTGCGCTGGCTCAAGCCGCTGGAGCAGGGGTTCGATGTGAAACTGACGACCGCGGTACACGGCGGATGCATGCGGCTGCTGACCGCGAAGGCGAGCGGTATCACGCGGCTGGAGGATCTGAAGGGCAAGACGATCGGTGCGAACGACATGGCCGCACCGGACAAGAACTTCTTCTCCATCCGGCTCGCGCAGCTTGGCATCGATCCGCTGAGCGACGTGCAGTGGCAAATTTATCCCGCCGATCTGCTGTCGGTCGCCTTGCAGAAGGGTGAGGTGCAGGCGTTTTGTGCGCTGGATCCACTGGGATGGGTGCTGCGCGACCGCGACGGACTGACACGAGATCGAAACCAACCTCACCAGCGAATATGCGCACCGTAGCTGCTGCGTGCTGGGAATTCGCGGTAGCTTGTTGCGTGACGATCGCGCAGCGGCCGCCGCGCTGACCGAGGCCATCCTGGAGGCACAGGAGATTGTGGCAGCGGAACCGGACGAGGCGGCCCACTTTTATCTGCGCTATGCATCGGCAGCGAAGCCGGAGCAACTCGTGGCAATGCTACGCAGTCATACGCACGAACATCACCCGACAGGCGCCGATTTTCACGGCGAGATCATCGCTTATGTCGAGTCGCTGAAGCAGATCTCGGTCATGAAGCCGAGCACGCAACCGGAGCGGTTTGCCAACAAGGTCTGCGCCGATGTCATTGGCTAGGACGGGCAGCGTCCCTTCCCCTCCGCTCGCGGCGGGAGGACCAGGGGGAAAGGGTTGTCCAGCCGCGAAGTTCCGATGTGCGGCCGGCTCCCGTCGTCTCTATCGCACATGGCGAAGCGAGCAGGACAGCACGCGTTATCGGCGTCCTCGCTGCACTCGGCTGGTTTGTCGCCGCGGCTGTCACTGCGTTTATCCCGGATATGGACGATTTCGAACGTACTTTGCTCTTAGCGGAGATTATGACGGGTATGGGTGTAGTGCTCTCCGTCGTTGCCTGCGGCCAATGGCTGTATAGCCTCGCATTGTCCGGACCTGGGCGACGGGCCGCACCTTGGCTGCTGTTGCTTTCTGTCGTCTTTACCGCGTGGGAACTCGCAACAGCGAAATTCGCCTTTCTGCCCCGGCCGTTCTTCGCCGCGCCGCAGGCGCTACTCGAAGTATTTACCGATGACTATGCGCGGTTGCTGGACAGCCTATGGCATTCGCTGCGCTTGCTGGCCCTCGGCTATTCTACGGGCGCGGCAATTGGGTTCCGTACTCGGCGCCGCGGTCGGATGGTCGCGTGCAGTCGGCTATTGGGTGCATCCGGTGCTGCGGCTGATCGGACCACTGCCCGCCACTGCGTGGCTGCCGCTGGCATTCTTCGCGTTTCCCTCCAGCCACAGCGCCAGCGTGTTCCTGATCGCGCTGGCGACCGGATTTCCGGTTACCGGTACTGACGTGGTCGGGCGTCGCGAGCGTTGACAAGGCGTACTACGACGTAGCTCGCACATTGGGCGCCTCCTCGCGGTTCCTGGTGCTGAAGGTGGCGATCCCTGCCGCCATGCCTTCGGTCTTCGTGGGTTTGTTCATGGGCCTTGGCGCCTCGTTCGCGGTGCTGACCGTCGCGGAGATGATGGGTGTCAAGGCGGGGCTCGGATGGTATCTGCAATGGGCGCAGGGCTGGGCAGCCTATGCCAACATGTATGCCGCGCTGTTGGTGATGGCTGGCATGTGCACCGGCTTGATTACATTGTTGTTCCGAGCCCGTAGCAAGCTGCTGTCGTGGCAGAAAGGGCTGGTGCAGTGGTAGGCATCACTGCGCCGCGCGAGCCGGAGCAACTCGCTGGTGCCGCGCTGGATGTGGTGGACGTCAGTCACGCTTTTACGCTGCGCGGCGCACCACTGCCGGTGCTGGACCACATCAGCTTCAGTGCGGGCGCGGGCGAGTTTGTGGCGCTGCTTGGCCCGAGCGGTTGCGGCAAATCCACATTGTTGCGTCTGATTGCGGGCCTGGAAGCGCCTCTGGCCGGCACGCAGCGCGTGAGTTTCCGATCACCGGGCCGGATCCGTCGCGTTTGCTGATGTTCCAGGATCCAACCCTGTACCCGTGGCGCAGCGTGCGCAGGAACGTGGCGTTGGGATTGGAGGCACGTGGCTTGGCGAGCACGCAAACGTCCCGCGTGGACGATGCATTGCGGTTGGTAGGATTGTCTGAGTTCGCCGGCGCCTATCCACATCAACTCTCCGGAGGAATGGCGCAGCGGGCCGCGCTGGCCCGCGCGCTGGTCAACGACCCAAGGTTGCTTTTGCTTGATGAACCGTTGGGGAAGCTGGACTCGATGACGCGCATCACCATGCAGGGCGAGCTCGCCGCATTGCGGCAGCGCGCCCAGTTCACCGCGTTGCTGGTGACGCACGACGTGGAGGAAGCGCTGTTCCTTGCCGATCGAGTGATCGTCCTCGAGCGAGCGGCCGGCGCGCATCAAGGCTGACGTAGCTGTGGACCGACCACATCCACGCCGCCGCGGTGACCCGCACCTGGCGGCATTGCGTTACGAGATGCTGGGACTGCTCGGGCTGGACGCCGCCTGGTAGCAGGTCAGACCGGTGTGGAGGCCAGATATCGGCAAGCGTGAACCGCGCACTCGACCGATGGCGCGCGATTCGGGTCAACCGATCCGATCGTGCTCTGAGACTTGTCCGAACATTCCCAGGCGATCGGTCCGCATCCGGCGTTCGTCCCCGCTGCGTATCGTCAGCCCGGAGCGATCGAAAAACTCCAGAACCAGGATTGCTACCTTCCTCCCGTTCTGCAGCCGATCACGAAATGCAGCGGCGGTGAGCGTGCCTGTCACCTGAGCGACCGAAGCGGCAATGCCGGCCATCTCTGCCACCGTCTCGCTCAGGAAGAACTGATCCGGGGCGACCTCGATCAGCCGCCCCATCCGCTGCACCCGCTTCAGCGTGGCGCGCATCGCCGCCTCGGACATCCCCGAGCGCGTGCGCCAGATCGCGGGTCCGCGGCGGACGAAAGCGCTCCGCGGCAATCAACCCGCGTGCGTGCTGCCACAGTTTTTCGTCCTGCGTGGACAACGTGGCGCGATGCGTCGGCAGACGCAGCCAAGGCCCGTCCTGCTCCACCGCGCCGCGACGCAGCAGCGAATCGATGATGCTGCGGAACGCCGCGACGGTCGGCCTGGCGGACGGCGCGCCAGCGGGCATCGGCGTGGTCGCGACGCGAAGCCGTTCGAACTGCAGCCCGGGCTGATCCGGCGCCGCGACGTGATACTCGGTCAAACGGCGCACCACGTCATGACGCAGCATTTCCAGCGTTGCCGGGGCCATCAGCAGGTCGGCCACCGCAGCCGCAGGCAACGCCGACTGCGCGGCTTGGGGCAGATTGCGCGCGCGCACGAACTGCATCCGGTCGGTCCACCCGGGTGGCAGCGCAAGCAGCGCGTCCAATGCCTCTGCGGGGTCAACACGATCGAGCGCCGCCAACTGGGCAAGCCGCTCTGGCGCGCGTCGCCCCCGCCTGGGCGGAAACGGATCGATGATCGCCCCCCCGCCGATCGTGCGGGTGGCGGTCGCGTCGCGCAACACGAACCGGTCACATGCCAGCGCGCCGATCGCCCGGTCCAGCGTCAGTCGCGCCAGCACCGTGCTGTCCGGCTCGATCCTGTCGCCGGTAAGCGCCGCAACGCGTGCCGTCACGTGTGCGGCGCCAAGGTGCAGGTGCACCGGAGCATTCGGCGCGCAACGGGCGCGGCTCCCCGGCGAGCAACGAGAGGCGCACATCCATGCGCATGGTCGGGGCATGCACATCGGGATGCAGCGACCCAGTCACCACGGGTCACCGCGTCTTTCGACAGCCGCTGGCCGGTAACATTGACCGCGACGCGCTGACCGGCCACCGCCATCTCGGCAGGGCGGTTCTGCGCATGCAGGCCCCGCACGCGCAGTTCGATGCCGGGCGGGGACAGCATCAGGCGATCGCCCAGCCGGATGCCTCCGGCCACCAGCGTGCCGGTGAGCACAAGCCCCGCACCCGCCAGTGTGAAGGCACGGTCGACGGCCAGACGCGGGTGCAGGTCCACCGGCCGCGGGCGCGGCCCGAGCGAGAGGATTTCGGTCCGCAGCCGCTCGATACCCTCGCCGGTCGCCGAGGACACCGGCAGCAGCGGTGCCGCGGCAAGCGGGGTCCCAGCCAGCAGAGCGCGGACCTGCGCGTCCACTTCGGCGATCCGGCCGGCGGCGAGGTCCGATTTGGTCAGCGCCACAACCCCACGGTCAATGCCAAGAAGCTGCAGGATCTGCACATGCTCGCGCGTTTGCGGCATGACCCCGTCGTCAAGCGCCACCACCAGGAGAGCCGCGTCGATGCCGCTGGCGCCGGCCAGCATGGTGTGCACGAATCGCTCGTGCCCCGGCACATCGACAAAGCCGACCTGGTCCGCATAGGCGTAGCCCAGATCGATGGTAATGCCGCGGCGCTTTTCCTCCGCCAGACGATCCGCGTCTATGCCGGTAAGCGCCTTCACCAGCGCCGTCTTGCCGTGATCGACATGTCCGGCCGTGCCGATGATCATGGGTCAGCAGTCATGCGAAGGCGCAGAATGACGCGCAAGCTCGCGGGCCCGCAATGGTCGACGATCGGTCACTCGTCATTTGTTGGACAAGGCATGATTATCTGCACACCGCCCTTGACGGGTGGCGTCCTCCTGCCAGGCCACGTATAGGTTAACCCGGCAGCCGGACCTGGGGTTGGGGACTCGCGTCTGCGATCCTACCTATTCCCGAAAGGAGGAAGCGATGCAGGCATCGGACATTTCCCGAGTCCAGACTTACTTGCGGCAGACATTGGGGACGGATCGCATCAGCATCGAAGCGCCGAAGAATCGCGGCGGGTCGGTTGAGGTGCGCGCAGGTGGCGAATTCCTTGGCACGCTGCATCGCGACGACGAAGACGGAGAAGTGTCGTTCTCGCTGCACATCACCATTTTGGAAGAGGACCTGCCGGCTTTCCGGCGGACGCCGCGAGCGACGTTAGTGCGTGATAGTGGAGGCGAAATCGCCGGAGTCGCAGGCATAAACCCAATGGCGACAGGCTGAGCCTGGGGATGCGCTCACGCGCGGCCATCCGCTCCGCTCATTCGCGACGTAGGCCACCAGCTTCAGGAACCTCTCGAGATCGATCGGCTTGGTCAGCAGGTCGATCGCGCCAAGTTCCATTGCCTGTTGCTGAACCACCGGATCGGGCAGACCGGTGATCAGCAGGGACGGAATGGTACGGCCTGTCGCATCCAGCTTACGCAGCAGGTCGAGGCCGGTCATCTCCGGCATCTTCTGATCCACCACGACGCATGCGACATCATTCAGCTCGGGATCATCGAGAAGCTGCTGGCCGGATGTGTAAGTCCTTACCGTGTGACCGGCGGTCTCCAGCAATGCGTCAAGGACATCGCGCACGTCGCCATCATCATCAATAATTGCAACTATATTGGGCATGCCTGATGGCATGACGGTATCCCCCCGCGAGAACAAAGCCACTGCATCCTGGTCCACGACTTGCGGCCGAACCATGGCGCTGTGCCATGGTTCACGTGGTGTTGTCAGCATGATACTGCGTAGGGCTGCGCGTTAGTTTGGCCCCAGCTCCTAATACCGGTCGGCCGACAGGTTAGAGGATTAGCTGCAGGAGGGGAGGATGCCAGACGCAGAAATCGCCGCCATTCGCGCCCTGCTCACGAGCCGGCCACGCCCAAACGGCGCGAACGAACGACGGCAGCGGCTTGGATGAGTTCGGTCGAGCCCTCGGCGCTCCGGACGACGCGAAGCTGGAGCCGATCGCAATCGGGGATGTGCTTGCCGAGTGGTCGGCAACGCCGCAGGCCAATGCTCGCTGCGCCGTGCTGTATTTGCATGGCGGCGGCTATATGGCGGGCTCGGTTGTCAGCCATCGCTATGTCGCGGTCGAGATCGGGCGCGCGGCGCAGGCGCGCACGCTCGCCCTGGGTTACCGGCTGGCGCCGGAGCATCCCTATCCGGCGCAGCTTAATGACGCGCTCGCGGCTTACCAGCATCTGCGCGATCAGGGACTGGCTCCAGGTGCCATTGCGGTCGGCGGCGACAGCGCCGGGAGCAATCTTGCGCTTGTCATTGCTGCTGGCGCTGCGAGAGCGGGGGCTGCCGCTGCCCGCCTGCTGCCTGGCTGATCTCGCCCTGGACCGACCTGACGGCGAGCGGCGCGACGATGCAGAGCAAGGCGAGCGTCGATCCGATGATCTCGCAGCCCTATCTGCTCGAATTCGGCCGGGCGTTTGCCGGCGGACAACGCATTCGCGGACCCGCGGATCTCGCCACAGTTCGCGGAGCTGGCCGGACTGCCGCCGCTGCTGATCCAGGTGGGATCAGAGGAAACCTTGCTTGACGATGCGGTCGGGCTGGCGGGTCGCGCTGGCGCGGCGGGCGTGGCGGTGACGCTGGAGATCTGGCCCGAGATGATCCACGCGTTTCCGATGTTCTTCCCGCGCGTCGCGGCGTCGCGGCAGGCGACCCAACGCGCCGGCGCGTTCATGCGGAGGTATCTGCCGGTCCCGCAATGATCCCCGGCAAGGTCGTGAGGTTGGCGGCTGCTTCGCTCCGCGCGATCACCTAGCGCATGCTGACTAGCGGCGGAAGCGCTTCGGAGGTCTGAACCACGCGCTCAAACAAAGAAGCGGAAGCATGATGAGGTCAAATCGGACATCATGCTTCAACCAGCGTCCGCCGTCCTGGCACCGGATACTCTACTCAATCCGTCCGGTCCAGGACTGCGGTGCACCGGGTCCCCGACGTGCGTCAGCCCGGGGTGCGCCGTTCAGGACCTGACGTCGCACTCCGACATGGTGGCGCGCTCTCGCGAACTGACGCCGTGTAGCACCATTCCGGACGCGCCTGCTGCGCCGCGACGGGCGTGGCAACCGGGGCGGCTGGCGCAGCCATCGCCGGCGCGAGCGGAACGGCGGCAACCGGCGCCGGCTGCTGCGCGACGGCTTGATCGGTCACGCAAGCTTCGCCGGAGACTGCGCAACGCGAGGCGAACGTTGTCGTCCTGACACATCAGTTCGACCGCCGCCTTTGCTTGCCGATGTTGTAGAGCAACGCCGCCTGCTGCCGGCGTTCGCACTGCTTGTCGGCCCAGGTGGCACCGCCGGAGATGCCGAAGCCGGAGAAAGCCAGACCGCCTGAAGCGCCGATCGCGCACGGGTTACCACCCACCATGTTCGGCGCAATCACCTCCGGCACGTTGCGGACGGAATAGCCGCCGCTGTAGTTGATGCTGTAGGCCGGATCGCCGCCCGCGGCAGGAGTGCCGCCCGCGGCAGAAGGGTCCGAGGGGCTGCCGCCGGATGCTGCGTTGGATGCGCCACGTGATGCCCCCGCCAGCACTGCCGGCGCGACCGCCGCTGTTGCTGCTGCCGGAGCCATCGAACGCCGGCATAGGTATTTACGATGATAGTTGCTGCGGTTGCCGACTGCAGAAGACTTCGATCATGATTGCGTGTTGGCTATTGCCCTCGATCCCGAAGCTCGATGATGCGCCATTGCCCATTGATGTGCCGATTACGTTGACACGCGGGTTGGACGTCGAGGACGACTGCGAAGCCGACGAGTTGGTCGCAGTCGATTGGCGTTCGAGCCCGATGGCGATGTTTGGGCATATGCCGCACCGCCGCTGAGCATCGCCAACGCTGTCGCGGCCAAGAGCATCTGTCTCATCGGAAATCTCCTAATCGAACGATAGGGGCGGGTTTCCCGCCCCTATCGTCTTCAAATTTGAGTTGTTGTGCAATTTGGTTGTTTGTTGCCCTGGCTTCGATTAGTGGCCATGATTGATAGTGACGAAGCCACCCGTGTTCTGGTTGCTGGCCGATGCGCTGGCGCCGCCATTTGCCTGACTGTTCTGCCAGCCGCCAGACATGCCGGTCGCGGCGTGCCCATGGGCGCTGCCACCGGAGATCGTGCCACCCATGTTGGTCTGCTGCGCGGTGGTGCTGGTAGCGGAACCCTTCGGTCCCGAAACTGGCGTCCGCACCAGTGTGCACGCTGGTGTAGTTGCCGGACACGGTGCCGACGACCACCGCGCCCTTGCTAGACCGCAGCACCGGCACCAGTGCCCTGGGTGCTGCCAACCCCAGCGTACGACGATACGCTGGTGCTGGCATTGTTAATATCGCCAGCCGCCACGAAACCACCCGCGAACGCCGTCAACGGCGCCAACGTGAATACGCTGGCGAGAAGAAGCTTCTTCATGCTATATACTCCAATCTATGCGCCGGGGATGGGAGGCGGTACCCCCAGGATGTGGCCGCGGTTTTGCCCTGCGCGTTACGCAGAAAGACCGACACAGCACGGCAAGAGCTTTAGCTCCCGCCAGACTTTCGCTGGGTGTTGTGCCGAAGGTGTTATGCGTAGTTCCTTGTGGGAACGGTCCGGTTATATAATGAGTGTTAACCTTTGTCAACTAAAAGTTAACAACCTGCCCAAAAGGTTAACATACAATCCAGTTGATGATGCCTTGGCAAACAACCTCCGGATTGATAAAGCGAAAGCGCCAGACCAGGCACCTGTTTCTGTAGACTCAGGTCACATGCTTGTTCCGCGCTATGGCGCGGCCGGTGCCGCATTGACCGCCTTGCCGCGTAAAGCTGAAGCTCCGTGCCGGCATCCCCTTGGGGGTGGAACAATGATCAGCCAGCAGAACATGGATCGCGTCCTGACGACGCATGTCGGCAGCCTGCCGCGGCCGCACGATCTGCTCGACATGATGAAAGCGCGGCTCGCCGCCCAGCCATGCGACGAAGCCGCCTACCAGCAGCGCGTCAGCGCGGCGGTCATGGAATGTGTGCGCCAGTCAAGCGGAAACCGGCATCGACATCGTCTGCGACGGCGAGCAGTCGAAGCCAGGCTTCTTCACCTATGTGCGCGAGCGGCTGGACGGGTTCGAGCCGCGGCCTGATCGGCCTCGCACCAGCTTCGCAGCCGAGGTCGCGGCCTTTCCCAGAATACTACGCGCAGTATTTTCGCACCGCGATGACCGGCGGCGCGGTAGCGCCCGTGGTGCCGCTGACGTGCACCGGGCCGATCCGCTACCGGGGCGACGCAGTGTTGCAACAGGACATTGCCAACCTGAAGGCGGCGCTGACACAGGTGCCGCACGTCGCAGCATTCATGCCTGCGGTGGCGCCGAGTGGCGTCGGCGAGAACGAGTACTACAATACGGACGAGGCGTTCTTTCATGCCGTGGGCGCGGCATTGCATTCGGAATATCAGGCGATCGTCGATGCCGGCTTCATTCTGCAGATCGATGATCCGTTCCTGTCCGACCTGTTCGGCGATCCGGCTTTCGATGACGCGCAACGCCAGCGCCGCGCCAGGATCTATGTGGCGGCGCTGAATGCGAGCCTGGCCGGAATACCGCCGGAGCGGGTGCGCTATCACACCTGCTACGGTATCAACCATGGGCCGCGCATCCACGAAGCGGCGCTGGCGGACGTGGTGGGGCACATGCTGCGGGTGAATGCCGGCGGCTACAGCTTCGAGGCCGCGAACTCACGCCACGAGCACGAATACCATCTCTGGGAAAGCGTGAAGCTGCCTGAAGGCAAGGTGCTGATCCCCGGCGTGATCACGCATTCATCCAACATCGTCGAACATCCGGAATGGATCGCAGAACGGCTGATCCGGTTCGCGCGCATTGTCGGCCGGGAGAATGTGGTGGCCGGCGCCGATTGCGGGTTTTCTTCGCAAGCCACCTATCGTCCCGAGGTGCATCCGACGGTGATTTGGGCGAAGTTCGCGGCGTTGCGCGACGGCGCCCGCATTGCGACCAGGTCGCTGTGGCGCCGATAACTGCAGCGGTGATGGTTCCGCTCGATGATCCGCCGATCCTCGCGGCGTCCTGCGAGTGCAACGCCTGATATACGCCGGCAAAGATAGCGACCAGGCGCATGGCCGCCGCCAAGTCCAGCGCGCGGAACGCCGTATCAGCTGGTTTCCCGGCGGGTGCGGCGGAACTCCTCGACATAGGGTGCGACCTCCAGCACCAGCATGCATGCGAGCAAGGTCACGACGATGCCGGCAGGAAGCGGTGTTCGCTTGCGCCGTATGCTCCAATCGGGGCGGCGGTCGCCGAGCCCGAGCAGCGCCCGCAGTTCCGGCCAGTGCAGAACGGCGACAAATGCGCTCGCCATCAACGGCACCATTTCGAGATAGCTGTGCACGTGCTGCTCGACGGGCGTGACACGGCGCCGCTTCACCGCGTAGCTCACGTCCCACAACGCCGTCGCCGCGTGGACCACGACCGCGGCGGACATCAGCAGCAGGATCGGGCTGGTGATCTCCAGCAGCAGTCCGGCGACCACCGGCACCGCCGCCTCGGCCAGCATCAGCAGGTGCAGGGCGGATTCGGTCGTGCCGGCATTGCGCTCGATGCTGTGCACGCCGGTGACAGAACCAGTCGGCAATACCCGCCGCGAGCCAGAGCGGCATGACGAAGCCCAACAGGAAATTGCGGGTGACCTCGGTCAACTGCCCGCTGGGTGTCGCGCCGCCTGACGGCCGATGATACGGCGGGCGCAGGCAGCACCGCGCGCCGCCGCCGGGAAAACCCGATCGTCCCGGGTATCGCGACAAGAAACCGC
This sequence comes from uncultured Alphaproteobacteria bacterium, assembly GCA_963758595.1. Classification (GTDB taxonomy): domain Bacteria; phylum Pseudomonadota; class Alphaproteobacteria; order Acetobacterales; family Acetobacteraceae; genus JAMXLO01. Next base: position 460,616 of record CAVWWB010000006.1, on the reverse strand, counting down.
CATGCGGGCACCCCGGCGCCAACGGCGACGGGGTTGGTCGCGAGCGGGGTTTGGGAGCCGGGCGCAGCCGGCCAGCGAGCGGCGCCAACGCATCCGCTGCCACGCGCCAGTCGCTCAACTGCAATCCGCCGAGAGAGTCCAGTTCACGGCGCAGTCGGTTGAGTGTGAGCGAGGTGTTTGCGTCCGGCATCGGCGTACCCCTTCCGGTATGCCTATGGAACGCCGTCCCGAGTAGCGTCGTCCCGGTCAACACTTGTCGGGTCGCGAAGCTACCATGGCCGGGGAGCCGGCCATGGCGCGTCCTGTCCAGCGGTCGGGTCGCCGCTTTTTCCGCCAGCGGGACGATCACCTCCTCCGCGTTGCCGTGGAGGTGGACGCACTGCCAGGTGGTCGGGCGTCTGGGGAAACTGTCGGGACCCCTGAACGTCTCGGTGACACCGATGGTCGTGACCGGCATCGATTGACCGAGTGTCACCTGCACATCGGGCAGAAAGAAGCCGAAGCGCTTCCCGCCGGTATCGATGGTCTGCACCAGCGCCACCGAAACCAAGGTGCCGATCCCGGTATTATCGGTCGTGATCTGCGCCGGCTTGAAGTCCTTGGTGGTGCCGCCCTCGGTGTAGGTCAGCGCCGTAAACCCGGGATTACCGCCTATCGTGTATTCAATCTGAACGCCGTTGCCCTGCAACACGTACTTGTTGGCCATAGCCGTTCTCCGTTTGTTTGCTGTAACCGGCAGGAAGCAACTGCCGGCGGGCCGGACGCTAGCGGAACGAACGGATCAGTAAGGTGAGCCGGTTCACACCGGCTTCGGCAGGAGTTCAAGGCATCGTGAGCAACCGCCCCGCCCATTCGCGCTGGTCTCAACGCACCCTCGCTGTTCCTTTGCTTGACCTTGCGCTGGGTGGAATAGTACGCAGCCGCTTTCCCCTCGGAGGCTATACGACGGCAAAAAACAGACGGTACCAGATGCAGGTCATGCACCGGCGCCGCTTTACCAATGACCCGAACAGCTCTGACAACTGCTCACCGGAGCAAGAGCAACAGAACCGGTGCGGCCCGCAACATGCGTCTCGTCAGACGACAAGACAAACCAGTGACGCGGTGCCGGACGGCATCTTTACGGTCCCATGGGGGTTAATCTGCCGCCCAACACTGCGAGAATGACTGATCACCCAGCGACGAAACTGGCGCTCTCGCGGTATCGCCGATTGTCGTGGCCCGCTATCGGGATCGTCTATGTGGTCGCGGCAGCGTGCGCATTGCTGTACGCGAAGGCCACCCTGCATACGCCCGACGAGTTCCAGTATCTGGCGATCGGGCAGAACCTCGCCAAGCTGCATTTCTTTTCAGAGGACGGCATCCACCCCACGGCTTCGCGGCCGCCAGGTTTTCCGCTGCTTATCGCTGTACTGTGGCTGATCTGGCCTAGTGTCTATCTGGTCAAACTCGTCACGCTCTCCTGCTGGCGATTACCGGCCTTCTCGTGACGCGGCTTGCGGTGCGGTTCGCCGATGCCGCGGCCGGTTATCTGACCTCAGTGCTGTATCTGTGCTACGCTTACCTGCTTTACGCGGCAACGACGCTATACCCGCAAACGATAACGGGCCTGCTCGTTGTCGTCTCCGTCGCTATGATCGTGCAAGCCGGACGATTGACTGGCGTCCAACAGACGTTGCTGCTCGGCGTGACAGTGCTCCAGATATTGATGATACCGAACTGTGTTGTGGTGGCCCTTGCGAACTACCTGTTTGCGGTCGCTAGAGGTAAGCTCCGGCTGCGAGATGCCATTATCGCGGGCAGCGTCACCGCCGTTGTAGTCTTTGGGTGGTGTTATCGGAACCAGCAGGAAATGGGCGGGTTCACTTTTGCGACCAGCATGGGCGTCGCGTTGGAGGAAGGAAATCGCGACAATGTTACAGCCGCCACCGCCGGGTTGGATGAAGCAGCCATCGCGGCGGGATCCTTCGACGCTCTGAAGAGCACAGATAATGCCACCTCAGATGTGTCGGAGGTCGAGGACAACAAAGCCCGTCAGCGCCGGGCCATCGAGTGGGTAGAGGGTCACCCGTGGCAGGCTGCGGAACTCACTGTCGGAAAGTTCGCTTATTGGTTCAACTACGAGAACCAATATACGACGCGGATAAGTGTGCCGCTGATGGGCCTGCTGCCATTTGCGATGGCCATCATTTACTACCCGGTTTTACTCGGGTCGCTGATGGCGATCGGATCGCGCGATAGCCGGCGCCGCGATTTTGCAATTCTAAGTTGGATCATCTATCTCGGCATTGCCCTTAACGTACGCCTTATTCATAACGCGGCTCCGCTACCGGCTGCCCTTCGATCCTCTATTGTTCGCCGTCGGGCCTGCTATGCTGCTGGAGTTGGTTCAGGGACAATGGCAGTTCCGAAAGCCGTTTGAGTGACGCGGGTCCCGAGGAACACATGTTGGACGATCGGGCGAAAGCCTCCCCCGGTCGGGCCGCAAACCTTGTGGCGACCTGCAAGGCAAGGCACGATTGAGCTCACCACGCGGGTTTAAGCGCGGCAACCATGGTTACCGATATGAATGCTGTTGATCTCCCACAAGACTCGGCTCTCGGAGGCTGCGAGCTTACCATCTTGATGCCTTGTCTGAACGAGGCTGAGACGCTGGCGCGCTGTATCACCAAGGCTCGCGCGTTCCTCATTCGATGCGGCGTCGTTGGCGAGGTCCTTATCGCGGATAACGGCAGCAGCGATGGTTCGCAGGAGATTGCGCAGATCCACGGGGCGCGTGTCGTTGCAGTTGACGAGAAGGGCTACGGCAGCGCCTTACTCGGCGGCATCCGCGCCGCCCGGGGTCGATACGTAATCATGGGTGACTTCGACGACAGCTACGACTTCAGCCAGCTCGATGGGTTCCTGGAAAAGCTGCGCAGTGGTTATCAGCTGGTGATGGGCAACCGATTCCGAGGCGGCATCGCCCCAGGAGCGATGCCGGCCCTGCATCGATACCTTGGCAATCCGGTCCTCAGCATGGTTGGCCGCCTGTTCTTCCGCAGCCCATGCAAAGATTTCCACTGCGGCTTGCGTGGGTTCCACCGAAATGCGGTGCTTGCTCTGGACCTTCAGGCGCCGGGAATGGAATTTGCGAGCGAAATGGTTGTGAAGGCGACCATCCGAGGTCTGCGGATCGCCGAAGTGCCGACCACATTATCGCCAGACGGCCGCTCGCGACCGCCTCATCTCAAGAGTTGGCGCGATGGCTGGCGGCACTTGCGCTTCCTGCTTCTGTTCAGCCCTCAGTGGCTGTTTCTGTTGCCGGGTGCGGCGCTGTTCCTGGTCGGGATGGCGACGCTGATCTGGCTTCTGCCAGCCCCACGGCATATCGGAAACGTGACGCTTGACATTCATACCGCGTTCTACGCTGCGGTCGCTGTGGTGGTGGGCTTCGACTTAATGCTGTTCTGGGTGTTCGCAAAAACCTACGGCATACGCGAAGGCTTTGTGCCACCCGATCCGCGCTTCAGTGCCATGATGCGTTTCGTCACCTTGGAGGCGGGACTGATCGTCGGAGGGGGCCTCCTGCTGTTCGGCTTGGCGCTGAGCGTCTATGCGGTCGGTGCCTGGGGAAGCATGGGCTTTGGCATTCAGTCACCCGAGCGGACGATGCGCCTGGTCATCCCATCCGGCATGGGAATACTGCTGGGATTCCAGGTCGCATACGGCGCATTTTTCTTGAATGTTCTGGAGATCAGGACTTCGCGAACTGTCCCGCGCGCGGAAGGGGAGATACCTGATCAGCTCGACAATCCCGTTCCGGCGACAGCGACGTCCTGGATGTGGCGTTCGGGCGAAAACCGGGCAGGTTCCGGTACAAGCTGAACAGCGGGTTTTGCGGCGACCGGGATGCCGCGCCGAAGATGGCGAGACACCCCAGACCCGTAGCGTGGCGTACTACACCGGCCGCCGCCTTCGAACATGCGTGGCGGCGGTTTCGCCTTGAGCGATCGCGCTCTAATCGCGCAATTCAGGAATGACCCACAGCGATTTTTCGCCGCGCGCCACCCGCTGGACGTTGTCGAAGCCGTTCCTGAAGCGTGCTGATTGGTTGTCCCAGGTCGGCCCAGCGTAATGTGGGGTCAGGATCACGTTGTCCAGCGTAAACAGCGGGTTGTTCGCAGGCGGCGGCTCCTGGTCGAACACGTCGAGACCGGCGCCGGAGATAGTGCCGCTGGTCAGCGCCTCGTACAGTGCCGGTTCATCCACCACAGGCCCTCGGCAGGTGTTGACCAGATAGGCGGTGGGTTTCATCAGCCTGAACTGCGCCGCGCCCATCATGTGCCGGGTCGCCGGCGTCAGCGGCACGTGCAGCGAGACGATGTCGGAGGTGCGCAACACCTCGTTCAAGAGCCGGAACTTCACCCCGAGCGCGTCGGCTGCATCTTCGGTCAGCCTGGCGATGTCGAAATACTGCACCGCCATGCCGAAGCCCTGTGCGAGGCGCGCCACCTTCTTGCCGATATTGCCCAGGCCGATCAGTCCCAGCGTGCGGCCATGCAGTTCGTACAGGCGGACGCTTGCCACGTCGTTGCCGCGCCAGCGCCCGGACTTGACCATCTCGTGCAGCCAGGTCAGCCGACGGCACACCGCCAGCATCAGCAGGATCGCGTGTTCGGCGACCGCGATGGCATTGGCGCCACCGTTGTTGCACACCGGCACGCCAGCGCGGCGTGCGGCCTCGATGTCGACGCGGTCATAGCCGGCGCTCAACAATTGCACGAGTTTCAGCTTGGGTGCCGACTTGTAGAACGCGTCGTCCATCTTCACTTCGCTGAGGCCGACGATGTATTCGGCATCGGCAAGGGCAGCGTTGAACTCCGCGCTCCCGGCGCGGGCGATCACCAGGTCGAACCCCGAGGGCGCCAGTTCACGTGCGACGTCCATCGCGCTCAGCGGATTGTCGGGCAGCAGGATCTTCGGCGCCAAGGTTGCCTCCTTCTCACTGGCTCAGTGTCGGTGAGATTATCTTAGCCGAGGCGATCGGCCCAGAGCCCGGTCGTCGCGCGAGCCACGGCAGCGGCCCGCGCGCACTTCGCCCGGTGTCGGGTTACTCGACGATGATCTGCCCGTACATCCAGGGATGCGGGGTACAGATGTAATAGTAGTTGCCAGGCTTATCGAAAGTGATTGTCTTGGACTCGCCCGACCCGAGTGGTCCGGTGTCCCATTCACCGATCTTCCCGTTTTCGAATGATGTCGCCGTATGCGGCGTGTCGCCTGCATTGGTGAAGGTCACCGTCGTGCCAGCCTTGATGCGGTCTCGCTTTGGAAAGTAACCAAACTCGACATTGGCATCGCCGATCTTGATCGTAGTGGCATTGTCGACGATCGGCCCGGTGTTCGGTCCCGCAACGGTCTGCGGCGGCGGCGGCGGATTGGCCGGATCCAGCTGGCCCTTCAAGGAGAACGTCCACACGGCATCGCCATTGGCACTGCCGACCCCTTGGTTGCCGCCGGCAGCAATGGCGACGTACTCATCGCCATCGACCTCATAGACCGCCGGCGTTGCATCGGCGCCAAAGCCGGTCTGGAACTGCCAGAGCACCTCGCCGGTTTTGGCGTTGCGAGCCTCGATTGCCCCGCCGGGATCACCGTGAAACACCAAGCCTCCGGCGGTCGTGGTCGATCCGCCATCGCTGCCGACCCGGTATGGCACTTTCTTCTGCCAGGCGATCTTGTCGGTGCTGCCGCCGATGGCAGTCCAGGTGCCGCTCATTTCCGAACCGATTGGTGCCGCCTGCGTTCCTCCGTTGTATTGCTGTCCCTTCTTGTATTTGTCTCCGTAGCGCGCAAACGCGCTGGTGCGGACGGTGCCAGGAACGTAGAGGAACCCAGTGTCCGGACTGAAGGACATCGGCGACCAGTTCGTGCCGCCGACGCCCGAAGGCTGCACCAAGGTCGGCTCCTCCCAGAAAGATTTCGAAGATGCAGCCAACCTTTTCGTATCCATCCAGTGGCTGGGCGCATTGCGGCACCGTCGCGTCGCCGATCGGATAGGGCTGCGTTTTCGCCGTCTTCTGCCGCGGCTCCTGTGGCACCGCTCGCTCCTCGATACCAACCAGCGGCTTGCCGTTTGTGCGGTCAAGTATGTAGACCCAGCCGGTGCGTCCTGCCTGGGCAATGGCCTTGCGCGGCTGGCCATTGACTGTGGTGTCGAACAGAAGGGACGGGCTTGCCGCATCGTAGTCCCAGATGTCGTGGTGCACCTCTTGGAAGTGCCACGCGTATTCGCCGGTCTTGGCGTGCAGCGCCACCACGGAGGCGCAGAAGAGATTGTCGCCAGCACGCTGCGATCCGTCATAGTCCGGCCCGCAATTACCGACCGAGAAGTAGATCAGCCCAAGCTGAGGGTCGACAGCCGGCGTGTTCCATATGGCCCCGCCGCCATGCTGATAGGCATCGCTGCCGGCCGGCCAAGTGTTGCCACCGACATCGTTCGGCCCCGGTAGAGTATAAAACCGCCACAGGATCTTCCCCGTCTTGGCATCGAGCGCTGTCAGACGGCCGCGTATTCCGTATTCGCCGCCGGTGATGCCGCTGTAGACGATCCCGTCATAATAAAGCGGTGCGCTGGTGATCCCGTAGCCGTTCTGCCAGACCTCGATCGGTGTCTTCCACAGCTCCTTGCCGGTCCTGATGTCCAGCGCGACGACATTGGCGTCGAGTTGGCCCAGGAACAGCACCCCGTCACCCATCGCCAACCCGCGATTGTCCCAACCGCAGCAGACGCTGGTCAGCTTCTGGTCGATCCCCGACCGGCGCTCCCAAAGGATTTCTCCCGTCTTGGCATTCAATGCGAATACATCGTCGTTCCCGGTGACAATGTACATCATGCCGTCTTTCACCAGCGGCGTCGCTTCCAATGAATACTTGCCGCCAACGCCGGAGCCCTTCAGGTGGGTCATCCAGGCTCCCTTGAGTTGGCTGACGTTGCCGGTATCGATCTGCTTCAGCGTCGAATAGCGCTGGTTCGTCAGATTGCCGCCATTTGTCACCCAGTCCTTGCCGACAGGGCCTTGCAGCAATTTGTCGATTTCAGAATCGGCTGCCCTGGCTGCGCCCACTCCCGCGAGCAGAATGCCAAGGGCTGCCGACATTGCTGTTAGCTGTCCGCGCCACATCGTTTCCTCCTTGCTTTTTTATCGACCGCTGGCGAGGCGGGCGGCCACTGTAATCCGGCGCTGCACGGCTGCCAACCGCCGGTTGTAGAGACAGGACAGAGGCGCACGGCAGCTTCTAAAGCAACGGCACTCCCATCGCCTGGCGCATGAACAGGCGCTTCAGCGGTGGTGCGCGATGCACTGCGGCAATACCAACATCGCGTGCCAGCCGCACCAGCCGATTGTCGTTGCTGAACAGCCGGTCGAGTGCATCTGTCGCGGCGAGCATGAGCAGATTGTCCGGCCGCCGCAGCCGCTGATAACGGCGGAGCAGTTCGGGAGCGCCTGGGTCGGCGTAACGACTCGATGCCTCGATCAGCAGGTCGGCCAGCGCCATGGCGTCATGGAAGCCTAGGTTCAGCCCCTGCCCGGCGATCGGATGGATGGTATGGGCGGCATCGCCCACCAGCACCAGCCGCGTATCGAAGTAGCGATGCGCGTGCAACGCCCCGAGCGCGTAGCTCCAGCGACGGCCGACCACGCGCACCGTGCCGAGGTGGTCGCCGAGCCGGCGGGCGATCTCGGCAGAGAAGCGCGCATCGTCGTGGGCCAGCATGCGCCTGGCGATGGGGGTGCGCTCGGTCCAGACAATGGCGGAGACGTTCGGCGCGCCGCCTTGCTCCGCATCCGGGCTGGCGCACATCGGCAACTGCGCGAACGGACCGGAGGGCAGGAAGTGCTCCAATGCGACGTTGTGATGCGGACGCTGATGGCTGACCGCGCAGACGATGCCGGTCTGGTCGTACGGCAATTGGGTAACTGGGAATGGCGGCCGCACGGCGCAGCGGTGAGTTTCGGCCCTCGGCCGCGACGACCAGCCGGCAGGCGATGGTGGGTCCGCCGGCCACACTGACGGTGGCGCCGTCCTTGCCGCGCCGCACGTCCGCGCTGGCCGGGGCGAAGACGTGCAGCGCCGGCAAGGCGTGCATCCGAGCGTTCAGCGCCACACGCAGGCTGCGGGCCTCGACCATGTGGCCGAATGCCGGCACGCCGGCGTCGCGGTGCCGAAAGTGCAAGAACAGCCGCGATGCAGGGTGGCCGAGGCGGCCGTCGCTCACCCGGATGTCCAGGATGGGGCCGGCTGGCTCGAGGAGCCTGTCCCACACGCGGCCTTCGACCAGCAGCCGCTGTGAGCTGGCCGCGATGGCATAGGCGCGGCCATCGAAGGCCGGATGCTCCATCGGCGGCAGCGGCGCGCGATCGACCACGGCCGTGGCAATCCCGGCCGTCGCCAGCCGGCAGGCCAGCGCGCCACCGACCGGCCCTGCCCCAACCACGCAGACTTCAACGGACAGGTGGTGGTCCATACGGGTGATAGAGTGGCTCGGAGGACACAGTATCGGCAAGCCGCGCCGGCAGTGCTTCGGGAATCAGTCACCTCCGCCGTATACTTCCAGTGTTGCACGAAAGCGGACGCAAGCATGGCCATCGCCAGGACCGCGGAGACACGCCGCCTCGCCTCACCCACCATCCGGGCGCTGATCCAGCAGCGGTCGGCGGAACTGACCGGGCTGATACTCGGCTTGCTCGGGCTGGCGCTGCTGGTTGCACTGGCCTGCTATGATCCGCGCGACCCGTCGCTCAACACGGCGAGCAGCCGGCAAACCGGCAACCTTGGCGGGCCGCTGGGCGCCATGCTGGCCGACCTGCTGCTGCAAGGCTTCGGGTTGGCGGGGGCATTGCCTGGCGTGGTGATGCTGACCTGGGCCTGGCGCATCGCGTCACGCCGCGGACTTGGCAGTCTGGCCGCGCGCCTGACCGCGCTGCTGGCCGGAATGCCGGTCGTTGCCGCGGTGCTGGCGACGCTGCCGATGCCGCCGTCGCTTGCCTGGCCGACCGGGGCGGGATTGGGCGGCGCGATCGGCAGGCTGCTCGCCGGCGCCAGCCTTTCCGCGGGACGTGGTGTGCTGGGCCCGGTTGGGGCGGCGATCATCTGGATCATGGGCCTGGCGCTGGCGGTCAGCCTGACGCTGCTGGCGCTCGGGCTGTCGGCCAGCGAGTGGCGCACCGCCGGCCGCGGCATCCGTCAGGCAGCGCGGCTCGCCACGCGGCGGCGGCGGTGGAGCATGCCCTCGGTCCGGTTGCCGGGGCTGCTGCGCTGGGGCGCGTTCCGGCGCGATCCGGCGAGCATCATCCACCGCGAACCGGAGGTCGCGACCCGGTTGGTGCCGCCGATGGAGGAAGCCGCCGCCGGTCGTGACCCGCACAACGCGCCTGCCGGTGCCGCCGCCGCTCCGGCCCAGGCAGGAGAGCCTGCCGCTGCCCGAAGCCGGGTGGCGTTTTCCGTCGCTGTCGTTGCTCCGGCCGCCACCGGCGCGTGCCACGACCGGCCCCAGCGAAGAGGCATTGCAGGCGAACGCGCGGCTGCTGGAGTTGGTGCTGTCCGACTACGGCGTGCAGGGCAGCATCGTCGAGATCCGGCCCGGCCCGGTGGTGACACTCTACGAGCTGGAGCCGGCGCCCGGTATCCGCAGCGCCAGGGTGATCGGCCTGGCCGACGATGTGGCACGCAGCCTGTCGGTGACGGCGGTGCGCATCGCCACCGTGCCAGGGCGCAACGTGATCGGCATCGAGGTGCCGAATGCCAAGCGCGAGACGGTATTCCTGTCGGAGATCCTGTCTTCCGACGAATTGCAGCAGGCAGGGCGGGCGGCTGACACTGGCGCTGGGCAAGGAGATCAACGGCGCGCCGCTGTTCGCCGATCTCGCACGCATGCCGCACCTGATGATCGCGGGCACCACCGGATCGGGCAAATCGGTCGGCGTCAACGCGATGATCCTGTCGCTGCTGTACCGGATGTCGCCCGACCAGTGCCGGCTGATCCTGATCGATCCGAAGATGCTGGAGCTGTCGATGTACGAGGGCATTCCGCATCTGATGGCGCCGGTGGTGACCGAACCCGCCAAGGCGGTGACCGCGCTGAAATGGACGGTGCGCGAGATGGAGCGGCGCTACCGCGCGATGAGCCAGCTCGGGGTGCGCAACCTTACGGGCTACAACGACCGGGTGGCGGAAGCGCGGGCCAAGGGCGAGATGATCACCCGCCGCGTGCAGACCGGGTTCGATCCGGACACCGGCCCGCCCGACGTTCGAGGACCAGCCGCTGGTGCTGGAGCCGTTGCCGCTGATCGTCGTGGTGGTGGACGAGATGGCGGACCTGATGATGGTCGCCGGCAAGGAGATCGAGGCCGCCGTGCAGCGCCTGGCGCAGATGGCGCGGGCTGCGGGTATCCACGTGATCATGGCGACGCAGCGGCCGTCCGTGGACGTGATCACCGGCACCATCAAGGCCAACTTCCCCACGCGCATCAGCTTCCAGGTGATCAGCAAGTTCGACAGCCGCACCATTTTGGGCGAGCAAGGTGCCGAGCAGCTCCTGGGCATGGGCGACATGCTCTACATGCAGGGAGGCGGGCGGATCACCCGGGTGCACGGGCCGTTCGTCTCGGACGAGGAGGTGGAGAAGGTGGTGGCGTTCCTGCGCGAGCAGGGCGAGCCGGCCTATGTGGAGGACGTCACCGAGCCGGCCGATGACGATGGCGCGGCGCTGCTGCCGGGCCTCAGTGCGGCGCGGCGACGGCGAACGGGGGCTGTATGAGCAGGCGGTCTCGGTGGTAGCGCGCGAGGGCAAGGCGAGCACGAGCTTCATCCAGCGGCACTTGAACATCGGCTACAATCGCGCCGCCAAGCTGATCGAGCAGATGGAGAAGGAGGGCATCGTCGGCCCGGCCAACCATGTCGGCAAGCGCGAGGTGCTGATCCGGCGGGTGATGGAGGAGGATTGACCGCGGGTCTGCTTAAGAAGAATAACATAGATTACACGGATTAAGGCCACGGATTACACTGAGAAGGGTTGAAATTCATTCGTGTAATCTGTGCCTGAATCCGCGTAATCTGTGGTATTCTTTGTTCAAAGGACGATCGCGCCTAGCAGTGCCTCCAGGCGCAGGCGGCCGGCTGGCGTGGCCGCAAGACGACCGTCGCGCCATTCCAGATATCCTTCCTCAATCGACTGCTGCAGCATCGGCTGATCGAGCGCCGCATCAAGCGCGACGCCCGTGCGTTCGGCAAAGCGCGTGGGGTCGATGCCTTCGGCAAGCCGCAGGCCCATCAGCAGCATCTCCCGCGCGCGCTCGATGGGCTGCAGCGAGAATTCCTCGACAATGCCGTGGCCGTCGCGCTCCACCCTCTCGGCCCATGCCTCGGGAGCCCGGTGGCGGCGTGTGGCGATGACAGTACGCGCGCGGGGGTGATCCGTCCGTGCGCTCCCGGGCCGATACCCGGCATAGTCGCCGTAGCGCCAGTAGGTCAGGTTGTGCCGGCTTTCGCTGCCGGGCGACGCGTAGTTGGAGACCTCATAACCCAGCAGGCCGAAGCGGGCCGCTTCCTCCGCGGTTGCCTCATAGAGCGCCGCGGCGGTGTCGTCGTCCGGCAGCACGATCTCGCCCCGGCGGTGCAGGGCGGCAAACTTGGTACCCGGCTCGATGGTGAGCTGGTACAGCGATAGATGATCCGCCGCCAGCGAGAGCGCCTGGCCAAGCTCCGCCCGCCATGCCTGAAGCGTCTGGCCAGGGCGGGCGTAGATCAGGTCGAACGAGATGCGCGGAAACGCTGCGCGCCCCGTCTCCAGCGCGCCGATCGCCTGCGCGGCAGTGTGCTCCCGGCCCAACAGCCGCAGTGCCTCGGCATCCAGGCTCTGCACGCCGATCGAGACGCGGTTCACCCCCGCGGCACGGTACGCGGCGAAGCGGCCGGCCTCCACGCTGGTGGGGTTGGCCTCCAGCGTGATCTCGATGTCGTCCGCCGGCTGGAACAGGCGCCGCGCATCCTCGATCAGCGCCTCGACGGTCTCCGGCTCCATCAGGCTCGGGGTGCCGCCGCCGAAGAAGATGGAGGTCAGCGCGGCGGCGGCCGAGACGCTCTGCTTCCCAGCCAAGCTCGCGGCGCAAGGCGGCACGGAAGCGCGCCTGTGGGACGCGGTCCCGCACATGCGAGTTGAAGTCGCAATAGGGGCACTTGGCGAGGCAGAACGGCCAGTGGATATAGAGCGCCAGAGGTTCCATCGCAGGGAGATATAGGATGTCCGCCAGCGAAGCCGGCGGCTCGGTCGAGCGTGTGCGCGCGGCGCTGCGCTCCGCCGGCCACCCGGACACCATCACGCAGTTCCCGGCCGGAACGCGCACGGCGGCGGACGCGGCGGCGGCGGTCGGCTGCACGGTGGCGCAGATCGCCAAGTCGATCGTGTTCCGCTGCGGGATGCGGGCTGCGGTGGTCATCACCTCGGGTGCCAATCGCGTCGATCAGTCGAAGGCGGAGGCGGCATTGGGGGTGAAGTTGGGGCGCGCGGATGCGGACTGGGTGCGGCAGACGACCGGGTTCGCGATCGGCGGCGTCGCGCCGGTTGGCCATATGTCGCCGCCACTGCTGCTGCTGGACGAGGACCTGCTGGCGCTGGACCCGATCTGGGCCGCGGCCGGCTCGCCCAGTCATGTGTTCCAGACCTCGGCTGCCGAGTTGGTGCGGATCACCGGGGCGAAGGTGGCCGCAGTCAAGGTGGCCCCAGGCTGAAACAGGCCGCCTGGAACTGGACGAACGCACGTGCCCGGTGGCTGACCGCCTGTTTGTCCGCCGGATCGAGCTCGCCGAATGTGACGGTCCGGCCAGCGGGAATGAACATCGGGTCGTAGCCGAAACCCTTGGTGCCGCGCGGTGGCCAGGTGACACCCCCATCCACTCGGCCGACGAAGGTTTCGGTATGGCCGTCCGGCCAGGCCACGCACAGCGCGGCCACGAACCAGGCGCGCCGATCGGCGGCATCGCCCATCTCACGGTGCACGCGCTGCATGGCGGCGGAGAAATCCTTGGCAGGACCGGCCCAGCGCGCGGAATGGACGCCGGGCGCGCCGCGCAGTGCAGCGACGCAGAAGCCGCTGTCATCCGCCAGCGCCGGCAGGCCGCTGGCGCGCGCGGCGGCCAGTGCCTTGATGCGCGCGTTTCCGACGAAGTCGGGCGCGTCTTCCGGCGGCTGCGGCAGACCGAGCGCGCTGGCAGATACTGGCGTCACAGCATGCGGTCGCAGCAGTTCTGTCAGTTCGGCGAGCTTGCCCGGATTGTGGCTGGCCAGCACCAGCCGCGTGCCGGGTTCGATTATGCGCGCCATCAGATGGTTTCGATCGCCTTGCGCTGCGCCTCGAACAGCGCGGCTGTGCCCTGGCGCGCGAGAGTGAGCATGCCCAGGAACTGCGCCTCGTTGAACGCACTGCGCTCCGCAGTGCCTTGGATCTCGACGATGCCGCCGGTATCCGTCAGCACAAAGTTCGCATCAGCGTCGGCCGAGGAGTTTTCGGCGTAGTCAAGGTCGAGCACCGGCTCGCCGCCGCTGATGCCGCAGGAAACCGCTGCAACCTGACCGGTCAGCGGCAGGGTTTTGATCACGTTCATCCTGAGCATGTGGCGGAACGCGAGGTTGAGCGCCACCCAGGCACCGGTGATGGCGGCGCAGCGCGTGCCGCCGTCGGCGTTCAGCACGTCGCAGTCCAGGGTCACGGTCAGCTCGCCCATCTGTGCGCGATCGACCACAGCGCGCAATGCGCGGCCGATCAGGCGCTGTATCTCCTGCGTGCGGCCGGACTGGCGGCCGCGAGCAGCCTCCCGTTCGCCGCGCGTGTGGGTGGCGCGCGGCAGCATGCCGTATTCGGCCGTCACCCAACCCTGGCCCGAGTTGCGCAGGAATGGCGGCACGCGACCTTCGACGCTGGCAACACACAAGACCTCGGTGTTGCCCATGCGGATCAGGCATGAGCCTTCGGCGTGACGGGCAAACCCTGTCGTGAGCGAAATGGTGCGCAATGCGTCGTTGGCGCGGCCTGATGGGCGCATGGATGCTCCTGTCATGCAAACGGCGACCATAGCCCGCCGGCATCGCAGGAGCCATGCGTCACAATCGGGTTTGTTGACGCGACGCACGTGGGCTGCATACCGTGCAACGACGCCCGGCGAGGAGACCGGTGACGAAGGGAGAGAACATGCTGCGCCTTTTGTTCCCTGTCGTGCTCACGGTTCTCGCATCGCTGCTTGGGTCGGTCGTTTCGGCGGAAACGATTGCCCGGGTGGGTGTCGCGCAACGCGATCTGGGAGCGCTGGACCCAGCCTACGGTATCGGCAACGGCGACGAATTCGCTGTTCGCCAGATCTACAACACCTTGGTCAGTCCACCCGACGGCACGACGAAGATCCAGGCCGACCAACTGCAGGGCGAACTGGCGGAGAAGTGGGAGATGTCGCCCGACGCGCGCACCTGGACGTTTCACCTGCGCCATGGCGTGCAGTGGCAAAAGGGGTTCGGCGAATTCACCGCCGACGACGTGGTGTTCACCATCAAGCGGATGGCCGATCCGAAGACGGGCTCGCAATATTCGGCCAATTTCCGCCAGATCGGCAGCATGGAAACGCCGGATCCATACACCGTCATATGGCATCTTACGCAGCCGAACCCATTCATCTACGCGTTCTGTTGCATGCCGCGATTTGGCGGCTACGTGCAGAGCCGCAAGGCGGTCGAGCAGCTTGGCGACAAGATGCGGCTCAACCCGGTCGGGACCGGCCCGTTCGAGTTCGTCAGCTACGACCCGAAGCAGAAGATCGTCTTCCGCGCGTTCGATCAATACTGGGGTGGCAAGCCGAAAATCGACCGGCTGGAGGAGCTCTACTTGACCGAGACGGCGCCGCGCACGCTCGCGCTGGTCAAGGGCGACGTGGACATGATCGAGGGTGCAGCGGTGCCGGGCTGGTTTCCGAGCCTGAAGAAGCAGAAGCCGGACGCTATCTTCGACTATGGGCGTCCAGGCGGGACGTGGACACTGTTCCTCAACATGACGCGCAAACCACTGGATGATATCCGGGTGCGTCAGGCGATTGCACACGCGATCGATACCAGAACCTGGATAACGGCGTTCGGCGACTTCGTCGAGCCGATGTATGGAGTTTCGCCGCAAGGCTTCTACGGCGCGCTGCACAAGGAGGATATTCCAGAGAACTGGCCCTACACGTTCGATCCGCAGCGCAGCAAGCAGCTATTGGCCGAGGCCGGGTTGCCGAACGGGTTCAGCATGGACGTCTTCATCAGCGAACGAGAGGAATACAAGACCAACCTGCTGATCGTGCAAGAACAGCTTCGCAAGGTCGGCATCCAGATCAACATGCGGCTGGTGGATCATGCCAGTTACCATGTCGATATCCGACGCGATCTTGATCCAATGGTGGTGTATGGCTCGGGCCAGCCACCACTGACGCAGGCGATCCTGAACGCTTTCTATGATTTCGCGCTCGATCGTCGGCAAGCCGACGCACAACATGAATTTTTCCCACTTCGGCGATGTCGGGGGAAATGTGGATGCGCTGATCGACCGCGCGCATCAGGAAGTGGACGATACGAAGCGGCTCGCGCTTTTGAAGGATATTCAGATGGAGATCCTGCAGCAGGTGCCGGTGATCCCGCTGCCGAGTCCGGCAGGCACCTGGGTACACAATCCACGGCTGGATATCGGGTTTCCGGTGAAGGCGTTCATGGGCACGTTCACGCTGGGCCGGGCGAGCGTGCGTTGAGATTTCGTGCTGGTGTCCCCTCCCCCCAACCCCCTCCCGCGAGGGGAGGGGGGGTCGTTGTAGTGGGGGCGTATATTCTGCGCCGGGGGTTGGAGGTTGTTCCTACTGTCCTGCTGGTGCTGACGCTGGTGTTCCTGGCGCTGCGCATCCTTCCGGGTGATCCGGCGATTGCGGCACTCGGCGAATACGCGACGCCGGAGGCGATCGCCAGCTTTCGCCAGAAGCTTGGGCTCGATCAGCCGTTGTGGGTGCAGTACGTCAGCTTCGTCGGCCACGCGCTGACCGGCAATTTCGGCGTGTCGATGACCAACGGCACGTCGATCAACGCATTGCTGCTGCAAAGCCTGCCGTATACCATCGAACTGGCGCTTGCCGCGACGCTGATCGGCATCGTCATCGGCGTGCCTCTCGGTGCCTGGGCCGCTGTGCGCCGCAATCGTGCACCGGACGTGGTCGGGCGATTGTTCGCGCTCGCCGGCTTCTCGCTGCCGGACTTCTATGTCGGCGTGCTGCTGCTAATGATTTTCTCGTTGCATTTCGACTGGTTTCCGATGCTTGGCGGTGGCGATGGCCTGCTCGATCGCCTGCATCACCTGGTATTGCCGGCTGTCACTCTTGGCCTGGTGATGGCGGCATTCGTCATGCGTCTGACACGCACGTCGTTGCTGGAGGTGCTGCGGCGCGACTACATCCGCACGGCGCGCGGCAAGGGCGTGGCCGAGCACTGGGTGATCTTCAAGCACGCGCTGCGCAATGCGCTGATCCCGGTGACCACGGGGTTGGGTATCTATCTGCTCACCACGCTGTCGGGCACGATTACGGTGGAGCTGGTGTTCTCGCGGCCCGGGCTCGGAGAGTTGCTGATCGGCGGCGTGGCCGCGCGCGACTATACGATGGTGCAGGCCGGACTGGTGGTGTTCGCCTTCTTCGTGGTGCTGGTGAACCTCGCCACCGATCTGCTCTGCGCCGCAATCGACCCCAGGATCACCCTGCGATGAGCGATTTGGCCGAACGGCTGAGTGGCGATGCACCGCGCGGTGTCATTCTGCCCTATATCGCCGGCAACACGATTGCATCGATCGGCATGCTGCTGGTGGTGCTGCTGATCTTGCTGGCGCTGGCGGGCCAATGGCTGGTGCCACATGATCCGGTGGAACAGAGTTTCCTCAGCGCCAGCCAGGGCCCCTCGGCGGAGCACTGGTTCGGCACCGATCCGTTCGGCCGCGACGTGTTCTCACGCGTGCTGCTGGGTACGCAGTCATCGCTGGCAATCGGCGTAACCGCACCTGCGCTCGCCGCCCTGTTTGGTGTGTGGGCCGGTATGTTTGCCGGCTACTTCGGCGGCTGGAGCGACCGGGTGATCAGCCGTCTGGCTGATCTGCTGATGTCGTTCCCGTCGCTGCTGCTCGGGGTGATGATTGCTGCCGCGCTCGGTCCGGGGTTTCGCACGGCGATCGTCGCTATCGCCATTGCGCTGTTCCCGCGCTTTGTACGCCTGGCGCGGTCGGCGACGCAGGTGGTGCGGCGCGAACCCTTCATTGATGCCTCGATAGCGTCGGGTCGCGGACCGATCGCCATCATGGCGCGTCACGTGCTGCCGAACATTGCCGGACCACTGATCGTGGCGCTGAGCCTGTGGATCGCCACCGCCATCCGGCTGGAGGCGGCGCTGTCGTTTCTTGGTCTCGGGACGCAGCCTCCGGCACCAAGTTGGGGCAACATGATCCGCGAGGGAATGGGCGATCTGGTTGGCGATCCATGGCCGGCCGCATTCGCCGGGGCCGCGATCACCGTCGCCGTGCTGTCGTTCAACATGGTGGGCGACGCGCTGCGCGACATGCTCGACCCTGAGCTGGAGACGTAATGCAGCCGCTGCTTTCGGTAGAAGATCTGCGCGTGCACCTGTTCACGTCCCGCGGCGTGGTGCGCGCCGTGGACGGGGTTAGCTTTTCCGTCTCGCCCGGTGCATCGCTTGGCATTGTCGGGGAGTCTGGCTGCGGCAAGACGATGACGGCCCTGGCGCTGATGCGGCTGATCCCAGCGCCGCCGGCGCGCATCGTCTCCGGGCGGATCATGTTCGACGGCCAGGACGTCGCGGCGCTGGACGAGCGCGCGGTGCGTGAGTTGCGCGGCGATGCCATGGCGATGATCTACCAGGATCCGATGACGACGCTGAACCCGGTGTTCTCCGTGGGTGAGCAGATCGCCGAGGCGGTTCGGCTGCATCGGAATGCATCGCATTCCGGGGCGCTGGCGCGGGCGGTGGAGATGCTGGAGCTGGTCGGCATTCCCGATCCGTCGCGTTGCGCGCGTTCGTATCCGCATCAGTTGTCCGGCGGGATGCGCCAGCGCGCTGTGATCGCGATGGCGCTGGCATGCAATCCCAAGCTGTTGATCGCGGATGAGCCGACCACGGCACTGGATGTGACGATCCAGGCACAGGTGCTCGATCTGATGCGCCGACTGCAGCAGGAGCTGGGGACGGCGATCATCCTGATCACGCATGACCTGGGCGTGATTTCGGAGCTCGTGGATACGGTTGTGGTGATGTACGCCGGCCAGGTGGTGGAGTGCGCACCGGTGAGACGGTTGTTTGCGGCGCCGCGGCATCCCTACACGCAGGGTCTGCTGCGCTCGGTACCGTCGCTGGAGACGCGTGAGCATCGCATGCGCACGATCGAGGGTACTGTGCCGTCGGCGTTCGACCTGCCGTCGGGCTGTCGGTTTCATCCGCGCTGTGCGCGGGCGCTCCCGATCTGCCGCAGCGAGGAGCCGCCGGTGGTGCGTGATGGCGCGGGCGGCGAGGCAGCGTGCTGGGCGCTGGTTTGATGCGGGGGCGATTTGTGGATAGGCCCCCTCCCCCCATCCCCCTCCCGCAAGGGGAGGGGGGGTCTTGTTCTTGTTCTTGTTCCTGTTCTTCTGCTTCCTGTTCCTCTTTGTTGTTGGAGGTCAGGGGGCTGACGAAGCATTTTCCAGTTGCCGGTGGACGGGTACTGGCGGTGGATGGGGTGTCGTTTGAGCTTGCGGCTGGCGAGACGCTGGCGCTGGTTGGTGAGTCGGGATGCGGCAAGTCAACTACCGGGCGGATGCTGCTGCGGCTGATCGAACCGACCTCGGGCAGCATACGGCTTGCCGGCGAAGACCTGCTGGCCTTGGGGCATCGTGCTTTGCGGCGGCGCCGGCGCCGGATGCAGATTGTGTTTCAGGACCCGTATGCGTCGCTCAGTCCGCGCCAGAAGGTAGAGGACATCGTAGCGGAACCGCTGGACGTGTACCGGATGTGTGCCTCGCGCGCCGAGCGGCGCGAGCGTGTTGCGGAACTGCTGCGCCTGGTCGGACTGGATGCGTCGCATCTGCGCCGCCATCCGTTCGAGTTCTCCGGTGGTCAGCGACAGCGCATTGCGATTGCCCGCGCACTGGCACCGGAACCGGACATGATCGTTGCCGACGAACCGGTCTCTGCGCTGGACGTGTCGATCCGTTCGCAGGTGGTCAATCTGATGCAGGACCTGCAGGAGCGGTTCGGTATCGCGTATCTGTTCATCTCGCACGACCTCGCGGTGGTGCGGCACATCGCACACCGGATCGCCGTGATGTATCTGGGCCGGCTGGTGGAGGTCGCCGATCGCGACCGGCTGTTCGATGCGCCCCACCATCCGTACACACAGGCGCTGCTTTCGGCGGTACCGGCTGCCGATCCCGAGCGGAAACGGACGCGCATCATTCTGCGCGGGGATGTGCCCAGCCCGGCGCGGGTGCCGACCGGATGTCACTTCCACCCGCGTTGTCCGATTGCTCAGCCAGTGTGCCGGGAGAGCATACCGCCGCTTCGACAACTGTCGGACGGACGGTCGGTGGCGTGTCACTTTGCCCGGCCCTTCCCGCTGCCGATGTGAGTTCGCGTTTCTATGGCAAGAACGCAGCCCAGCCGTCGCGTGCGGGATGATCGGGCGGCAGCGGCAGTTCGACGGCGGCGTTGACGGCAGAGCTGTAATAGATGGCCGAAATGAGTTCGAGCGAGCGTTCGGCATCCTGCAACGTCAGCGGCCAGTCCGCGGTGCCGTCCAACGCCGGATGCAATGCCTGGAGCAGGCCTGCGAAGCTTTCCTGGTGCGGCGTGAAGTTGCGCAATGCGGCGTCGATCTCCGCCTGCGGCAGCGCACTGCGCGCAACAAAGCGCCAGTTGCCCTCGGCTGGACGATATGGCGGCACACCGGGACTTTCCGCGGTCAGATTGGCGAAGCAGAAGCGAAAATTGCTGCATTCCTCCGCCGACCCCAAGGTGACGGAAGAGGTGACCAGGGCACCGCTCTCCATTTCCAATGCAATCGCGGCGCAATCGTCGGTCTCGATCGGGTTCACTCTGGTGGCGATTTTGGCGAACACACGCCGCACCGGACCGAGTGTGAAGGTCAGCATGTCATGCGCATGGATCGCGTGACTGATGATGGCGCCGCCGAGTTCGGTGGCCTTTCGGCCGCGCCATGGCACCGCGTAGTAGTCGGGACCGCGGTTCCAGTGGACCTCGATGCTGGCGACCAGCGGCTTGCCAGCGACCCCTGCCGCGATCAACCGACGTAGGCGCGCCAGGCCATTGCCGTAGCGATACTGGTAGACCGGCACCACCGCGCGGCCGACGCGCGCCGCCAGATCCCGGATGCGATCAAGCTCGCGCAGCGAACCGACGAGCGGCTTCTCGCATAGTACGTGTACGCCGGATTGCAGCGCCTGCTCGATCGAGGCGAAATGCAGGAACGGCGGCAGGCAGATGTCGATCAGGTCGACCTCGCCTAGGCGCAGTACGTGGGCGTAGTCGGTCACCGGCACGGCGTCCGCTTTGGCAGCGAGCCGGGCGGCACGGTCGAAATCCAGGTCGCAGACGGTGGTGACCTGATACAGGGCAGGGTTGGCCAGATACGCGTCTACATGGGCTGCACCGATGCCGGCGCCGATCACCGCGACGCGAAACCGCCGGCTCATTGTAGATGGCCCAATCTCTTCGCCATGGCCTCGGCCCGAAGCGCCAGTTCCATCACCTTGAAGCAATGCGCCTGCGGCATCGCACGCTCGGTGCGGTCCAGCACATCGGCGATCAGGTTCGCCGCGTAGGGCAGGTCGGCATCGCGGCAATCGAGGTAGCGGGTCTCTCTACCATCGACCAGGAACAGATGGTCGGTGCCAGGTCGGCCGGCGAGGTCGATGTATTTGCGCAGTTCGATGGTGCCATTGGTGCCCAGGATGATCAGCCGCCCATCGCCCCAGGTGTCGAGGCCATCCGGTGTGTACCAATCGATGCGGATATAGCCATGGGCGCGATCGCTGCGCAGCAGGATCTCGCCGAAATCCTCCAACTCTGGATCAGACGGATTGGCGTAGTTGCCGACCGCCGATGTGACCACCTCGGCATCGGTCGAGCCGGTGAAAGTTAGGAACTGTTCGACCTGGTGGCTAGCGATGTCGCACAGCACGCCGCCATACTTCTCGCGCTGGAAGAACCATGCGGGCCGCAGCTTGCGGTTCAGGCGGTGCGGACCGAGACCGACGGTCTGCACCACGCGGCCGATCGCGCCCGCCTGCACCAGCTCGACGGCGCGCGTTACTGCTCGGACCTCGAAGCGCTCGGAGTAGTTCACCGACCAGATGCGGCCGGTGTCGGTGACCGTGCGGCGCAGTTCGGCAAGCTGTTCGAGCGTCGTGCAGCCTGGCTTGTCGGTCATCACGTCCTTGCCGTGGCGCATGGCGGCGATGGCGATGGCGGCGCGGTCGCAATTGATTGCGGCGGTGAGGATCAGCCGCACCGTCGGGTCCTCGATCAGCCGGCGCTTGTCCGTGACACGGGGGATGTGGGGAAACCGCTGGGTGAAGCCGGCGAGTGGCTGTGGTTCGCCTTCCGTCCAGTAGCCGACGCACTCGCAGCCTTGCTCGAGCAGGCGGCCGGTCATTTCGTAGATGTGCCGGTGATCGAGGCCGATGGCGGCGAAGCGGAGCGTGCCAGAAGTGGGCTGCGCCATGACGGGTCCTTCGCGCGAAGCCGTTGCGCATGGCGCCGGTATTCGTGCCACGCGGGCGCGAGATTGTGTTGTCGCGCGCCGGCCTGCAAGAACGGGACGCCGCTCAGGGCGGGCCGGTTCCGCCGGATGCAGGTGATGGCAGGACCGGCGATGATGGTTCGGGGGGCACGACGAGTTCCGCCGCCAGCCGAATGTTGCGTCTGATCACGTGCTTCAGCAGGCGGATGTAGCTGCCGCCGTGGTGTTCGATGGCGTGCTGGATGTCGCGCCAGAGCGGATGGTCGGGGAGGATGGCGAGGTCGCGGCAGATGTCGACGATGACGGCGCCGATGGGGCGGCGGCGGACCTCGGCGGCGATTTCCTCGGGCGTGGGCGGATGGGTGAGAAGGTTGTCGTCGCTCGGGGCCGGTTTGGCAGGCGGGCGGACGCGTGGGTTGCGTTGCGGTGCGGGCGTGGTGGGGGCGGGCTGCCTTGCGGGGCGGGCGGCGATGCGGCGAAGTCTTTCTTCCAGTGCGGCGGCGCGGAGCAAGCCGCGGGTGATGCGTGCCATGACCAGCGCGAGATCGTTGGTGGCGTAGTTGAGGACGGCGAAGTAGGGGTTTTCGGCGGCGCGCTGATGCAGCATTGCGGCGAATTCGCGGCCGTAGTCGATAAGCGCGCGGACGAGGTTGAGGAGTGCCGCCATTGCGACGGGATAGGATCACAGGGTAGCAACCCGCGTCAAGGAATATTTTCCCAATTATCCCCTTTACAAAGCGACCATGGAAGGACTTTAATCCATGGCGCGTGACAGGCCGGCAAAGGTGGTAGAGATTACTTCCGAGATGGAGGAGGCGGGTGTCGCCTGCCTTTACGAGTACTTGTCTGATTATCTTCCGGTGCATTGGCCTCTGGACCGAGATTTTGTAAGGCATCTTTTTGTCGAGATGTCTTCCGTCCTATATAAGCGAGGAAGACCTCATTCAGACCGTAAGTGATCTGAGTTACTTCCCGCCACGCGTCCCGGAACTGCCTTGTCGCGTCAGGCCCTAGTCGTTTGTGGTGATAGAGGACCTCCGGCTCAGGAACCCAAACGCCCTTGGTGGCGGCCGAGGCAATGTCCCACATAGTATGAATTGCGGCGTTGCGATCGCCTGCCAACCAATTCAGCCCCCTAATGCCATTTTCGACGGCCGGGAGAAGGTCGCTATCTTCACCGCGCATCTCCACTTGGCAAAGGGCAAGCGTAATATCTCGTTGAGCACTGTCGGACTTGACGGCAAAAAAGATCGCCTGCGCGGCCTCTGGCGTCAGATCGGATGCTATCTCAAATAAGCTATATACCGCATGCTGGGCCGTATTCCAGGCGATCGTGAGGTGTCCTATTAATCTCGCATGGTTGTGGTATGCTGTTAGGATGTCTCCGTTTATTTCGATGCTTAACTTTTCGGAGGAAGGGCGCTTCATGGAAGCTGACGAGACCGATGTTGGGGGGCCGATGATGGAACAAGACGGACAATCAATGAAAGAAGCCGAATGCCGTGCGCGAGAGGTGGCGCGGCGGATGCTGACTACACCGAAGGAACGATCCCCCGGAAAGCAAGCCTCAACGGCGAGGAATGCCCGACCTCGTTCGGATAATCAGCCGGCCACTGACTCTGACGAGAAAGGAAGGTCTAACTGACCTATTGCCGGCATAAGGTCGTTCTCTTCTTCTATTCTTAGCATTCGCATGTCGCGAACGACCTTTGAGAACCACGAATATCGCTTTGCTACGGCCTGTGTAGCAAGAACGCAGTGGACAGATGTCATGCCCTTGCGACCGAAATAGACGCTTCCCTGCTGACGCTCGAACCCATGTTGCCGAAGCTCTCGGGCGATGTCCTCATAGGCGTTCCGCCAATTGGGCGTTGGGTAGTGGCGTTCCAAAACAATAGTGTCCAGATCAAATGCAATCGCGTACATGCGGCCGGTCCAGTCGTTTTGATTGTGGTGAACCATCGGCGCGGAAGGCCCACAATTCCTTCCAGCCGCCTTGCTATGAAAATCCATACTTGCCTCTCAAGAATGCGCTTTACAGGCGGATTCCGTGCATGGTACACGGTTCACCGTTCGGCTGGCTACGCCCTTTTTGGACGCAACCGGCCGGGCGCAATCCCGGAGGGGATGACGGCTAGCTCAGGGTGAGCGGATGGGGCGCCAACCCATGCTGTTCTCCTTCTCTCTGGGGCTCCGTTCCGCGTATCTGCTTGTGAGGCGCGACTACGCGGAACGCTCGAAAACATTCATACGGCGGCTTCCAATACGGGAGTCGCCGTATGAATCTCAGGTTCTTGGGCGGCGGAAGAAGACGGCGAGGCTCCGCCAAATCTCTTGATTGCGTGCTCGGTGACCTGCCATCCATTCGGATGCGCTTCTACATACCTGTGGGTCTCGTACTTAATCATTCGGTCCCGCACGTCTTTCGGGCGCACGTTTGGCAACCCGGCAAGACGAGCGAGTTCCGCGATCTCATCCTCGGTCGCCCCCGTGGGGTATTTTGCGGCCATCGCCAGTAACGTCTTTCGCCATTCACCGGATATCGCGCCCGGTTGGCGGCCCTTGTTTGCGCTGCCGCCACCTCTGGGGCTTGTTGGTGTTGGCTTCTGACGTAGCTGGGCGGCAAATTCGAGGGCTTCACGACGGGTCCGGGCAATCTGGGCATTGCGCTCACAGCGTTCTGCCTCGGCTTGATGCTGTGCTTTCTCGGCCAGCGCCTTCTCTTCTTCCGCGCGCGCCTTATCGATCTCGATTCGGAGGGGATCATCACTCATTGCGGTGCCGCATATCACGCCGTCACCAATAGAGTCGAGTCCCTAATGTCACGCCCGACAATAACCCAAATGTCTATCCGCTCTAGGCGCGCCCAAGGGCGTTAGCGCGGCGGTCTGACTTACTTGGGAGCGCCTCTTCCGCGCCACCTGAGAAACGCCCTAGCCAACTGGCGGGGCGTCTTCGGCTTCACCAATCCGCCGGTAGGTAAGGCGCTTGTGGTTCATGCCGTAGCACGCGATCTTGGCACGCTGCTGATCACCCACCCCGAGCCTGATGCGGTTGTTGTAGCGGAACGTGAACTCATCCAGGTAGCGCTGGAGGTGCTGTTCGCCGCAGTGCTGGTAAATTCCGGTCATGCCACGCTTGAAGATGCCGAACAGCCCCTCGACTGAGTTCGTGGTCACGTCGCCACGAGCAAATTCCTTGGCTGCGTGATGGACAGTCTCGTGGCTCGCAAACTCGGCGCCAAGGCCGTCATATAAGCGGCTTTCGTCGGTATGCAGGCGGGACTTGCGGGAGACGTGGCGCACAACGTGTTCACGAAGGTTCTTCCCCGTTGATATGGCTCATGTGCGTCATGCGGCCTTCACCGCCGCGCTCCACCAGCCCGACGATCTCGCGCTTCTCAGCCGTGCCAGACCTGCCCTTCTTTGTTGGCTTGCGGATGCGGCCGCGGGAGAGCTGGGCAGGTGTTTCACGCTTGCCGTGATACATCTCGTCGGCTTCCACGATCTTGCCTTCTCCGCCTAGCGCGACTGGGGCTTCCTCGCGCATCGCCTCGCGGATGCGGTGGCACATGAACCATGCCGACTTGTAGCCAATGTTCAGCATGCGGTGGATCTGATGCGCCGACATGCCCTTCTTGCTCGCGGTCATCAGCCGGATCGCCAGCACCCACTTGGTCAGCGGGATGTGGCTGCGCTCCATGACCGAGCCGGTCAGGACCGTGAACTGACCACGGCAGTCGCGGCAGTGATGCAGGCCGGGACGGTGCGGCTTTCCCTTCTTCTGACGCTCCGGCATCCCCTCCATGCGCAGCACGTTGAACGAGCCGCAGTGCGGGCAGAACGGCCCAGTGGGCCAGCGCGAGCCTTCCAGCCACTCGCGCGCCTTCTCTGGATCGTGAAACTCGGGAGCGGTAAGGTCAACCGACATAGGACTTTGATCCGGCTTGGTTTTCTAGCGTGGCAGCAACTTACCGGATCAGGTCCGCTTTGTCAAAGGGATAATTGGGAAAATTTTCCTAATTATAGTTGACATAGCCGCCTGTTTTCCTATAGGCTCTCGGCCCTGCCCCCAAATCAATGATCGGAGACCGAGGGTGAACCAAAACCGTGACATACCAGCAAAACAGGTCGAGGTGACACCTGAGATGCTGCGGGCTGGCCGCAAGTCTCTTGCATCATTCAGCCATGAGTTTGACGATGAGGATGACTTCCTCCGTGATCTTTATCATCGGATGAAATGCCTAGATCCGCAGCGACTGTCTCGACCATCTCGGGCAAAGAGATGATCAGCATTAGAACGGCGCATGTCTGTGTAAAGAGTGTGCTTGGGTGGTTGCGATCGAATTTTAACTCCCGAAGAACATGCCTCAGAAATCTTATGAATTTCGTGCTGTACGTCATCATCTGCTCTGCTTCTCAGATCCTCGTGGATCTCATGGATTAAGCTGAATTTCGAGCACAGAGCCGCAATCCTATGATTATCGAAATCATTGACCTCCAGATAGTGTGCGAATGCATTCCGTATCTTGCTAACGAGCAGCAGCTCGTCGCAAATCTCACGTTCATAAAGCCCAAGCAGATAACCTCAGTCTGATTTGAGTCCCAAAGCTCCCAAGCGGCCCAATATCGCGAAACATGAGCCCTATGATTTCAGGGTCATTGACCAACTTTCTTTTGAGGGCCGCCTCCAAACTCCCCTGCAGTTTGATAGCGAAGGATAGCGCTCCTCCCCTCTGTACTTCATGCTGAACTGCATCGATGAATCGTTTGGCTGTAGTGCGACGCGCCATGAATCCCACTTCAAAAAATGTTCCGCGCCACTAGCGGCGCGGAATCTGAATGCCCACCTCCCCGTTGCTATGAAACCGCCAGCACATGGCTCTCTCTCCCCCGAAGAGATCGCTAAGCTCCGCGACGAAGCCTTACGGCGGGCAATGAACACGCCGCCACAGCCTAAGCATGGAAAGCAAAAAAGTCCAAGCCGATAGGCGCGGCGCCCTTGCCAAATCGGAAGAAGATCAGGCAGGCTCCAAAAAAGAGGGCGACGCCAGAGAGCGCCGCCCCAAGACCAGGGAAGAAGCCTACTTCTTAACGGATGTAGACTTCTTGTAGTGTTCGACTTCCGTCTCGCGCGGATTGCGCTTGGCGGTAGCCATGGTCACAAAACGACCCGTAATAGCACTACGGGCAACGGTGACCTTCGTGCTGTTTTTGGCCATGCGGCATTACCTCCTTTCACCTGCTTCGGATTGGGCCGGAGCAGGTCCAAGGAGGTAACCGACGGACTCGCCATGGTCTGTACTGGATTTTGTCAATGCTATTTTTGCGAGCGCCACCGCAAGAAGGCTTTGCCGAGTTGCCTAGGCGTCTTTGGCCGACGAAGGTCCCCCATAAGTCAGTCGTTTGCCTTCGGCGCCCAGGATCGCCATGACGGCGCGCTGGGTATCCTCCACGCCCAAGCGTGAGCGGTTGTTCCAGCGGAATGTGAATTCATCCAGATAACGCTGAAGGTGCTGCTCGCCGCAGTGCTGGTAAACGCCGGTCATGCCGCGCTTGAAGATGCCAAACATGCCTTCGACGGTGTTCGTAGTCACATCGTCGCGGGCGTATTCGCCAGCAGCGTGGTTCACCGTTTCATGCTTGGCGAACTCAGAGCCTACTCGGTCATACAGTTGGCTTTCGTCGGTATGTAGCCGAGACTTGCGCGAGGCATTTGTAACCACATAGTCCCGCAGGTTCTTGCCGGTGATGTGGTTAACGTGACGCATCCGGCCTTCACCATCACGCTCGACAAGACCGATAATCTCCCGCTTGCCAGCCGGACCATTGCCCTTCTTCACGGGAGGCGGAAGGTATTTGCCTGCGTGGCGTCGGCGTCTCGCGTTTGCCATGGTACATCTCGTCCGCTTCAACGATCTTGCCTTCGCCACCAAGCGGCGGGGAGCTTCCTCTCGCATGGCCTCGCGAATGCGATGCGCCATGAACCATGCCGTCTTGTAAGTGACCTCCAGCATCCGGTGCAGTTGATGGGCGCTCATGCCCTTCTTGCTCGCCGCCATCAGATGAAAGCCAAGAACCCATTTGTGCAGTGGCACATGGCTCCGCTCCATCACCGTGCCGTTCGTAACCGTGAAATGGCCACGGCAAGCGTTGCACTGGTGTAGGCCGGCCCGGTGTGGCTGACCAGCCAACCGCGTGATCCCATCGACCGAGCCGCAATGCGGGCAGGTCGGACCGTTTGGCCAACGGATTGCCTCCAAATGCTCGCGGGCGGCATCTTCATCATGGAAGATCGGGTCAGTGAGATTGATCGTCATAGCGGCTTCTCCTTGGCCGCTTTTATACCGCTATCGGACTGCTATGTCAAAGGGATAATCGGGAATATTTTCCTTATTAGGTTTGGACGCTAGTGATGGCCTTAATGGCCTCGCGATAGGCTTACCGTTCCTAAAGTCCGTCCGAAGACCTTATGAGGGATTACAGAGCCTTCTGAGCATGAGGCGGATTGAAGCGAGGCGGAGGAAGGCGAGTGCATTGTGATTGCGATTTTCCCAATCTTTGGCGAGGCGGCGACATCGATTGAGCCATGCGATGGAGCGTTCGACGATCCAGCGCTTGGGTTCGACGACGAAGCCCTTGGCACGATCGCTTCGCTTGATGATTTCGACGGCCAGGCTGCGCATCGCCTTGGCAGCGCCATCCCGGAAGACCGATCCTGTATAGGCGCTGTCGGCGAACAGCTTGCGCAAGAACGGGAACTGCCCAAACAGAGTGGACAACAACAGGGCACCCGCGTCGCGGTCCTGAACGTCGGCGGAGATCACCAGCGCGTGCAGCACCAGGCCCAACGTATCGACGAGAACGTGGCGCTTCTTTCCCTTGATCAGCTTGCCGGCATCGAAGCCATGCGGGTCGATGCCAGAGCCCCTTTTTCTGCGCTTTTCACACTCTGGCTATCGATGACGCAGGCCGTGGGACTAGCCTCACGTCCAGCTTGTTCGCGGCATTTGACGTAGAGCGCGTGATGGATCTTCTCCAACGTGCCGTCCCAACCCCACAGGCAGAAATAGCCGTTCACCGTGCTACGCGGTGGCAGGTCCTTTGGGATGTAGCGCCACTGGCAGCCGGTGCTCAGCACATACATCATGCCATTGATCACCTCGCGCATGTTTGTCGTGCGCTTGCCACCCCCCCGCTTGGCGGCCGGGATCAATGGCTTGATCAAGTGCCACTCCGCATCGGTAAGATCGCTCGGGTAACGCAGCTTGTCGCGGTCATAGCGATGGCGGTTCTCAGTCGTCCACACCGGGGCACCTCGCGATTGGGTGCCACACAGCGAATCAGACCCGATCGAGCCGGATCAAGCGCTCAATCTGCCAGCCGCTAACCGATTCAAATAAATCGCGAAGTCGCCGGACGGACACTGCAATATCGCCCGGTCGTTGTAGAGCCGGTCAATAAAAGCTGGATCATCGAGTTGAGGGTTAAGTTTCTCCATCTGGTCTCACACTGGTCAGCAAACAATTTGACCATCAGAGAATGGCCAGAAGCCAAGACTGGTTTGGCCGTGAAGGCCTGATCGGGGGCATGTCTTCGGCTACGTAGGCATAGCAAATTCCCAAGAACCTAGGCTGCTCCGCCGATCCTTGGTGGAACGCGCCGTGATCCGATATGGCGATGATCCTGAACTCCTCTTCCAACACATGGGCGAATATCAGAGGACCGCTGGGGCCCTTCGGGTTGCTGAGGGTAACGACGCCAACATGAAAGTGATGCAGACCATGCCGTGTGAGAACGGCGTCGACGCATCGGCGGGACCCCGATCGGACGATGCAGAAGTCAAGAATTCCGCAGCGCTCGATTAACTGCTTATGAGACACCTCTGCTCTTCCCAGCGGCAGCCCGCATTAGTCAAACTCTGCCGGGAGCCCAGGCGCGCCCAGGTGTTCGAACATGCGGTGGATCTGGGTGGCGACGACCCGCTTTTCCGAAAGCTCCGGCAGCTCGTGCTCCAGGAAAAACCCAACCTCGCTGGTCTCAGGACCTGGTCGGGCCGCACCGCCCGTGATTTCGCAGACAAAGAACATCTTGTAGATATGGAATGGAAATTGCGGAGGGTGCGGATGCCGAGCCTGGTCATACACCGCGGCCAGTTCACGCACCGCCACCTCGAAACCAGACCCCTCCCGGACCTCGCGCGCGACACACTCGCTGGCGGTTCGGTTGACGTCCGCCCAGCCGCCGGGGAGCTCCCCTCCCTTGGTCTTCGATCTCCCGTACGAGCAGGATTCGCCCCTGTTCGAAAACGGCCGCACGCACATCGATCTTGGGTGTAGTGTACGAGATTTCGGCGGCAAAAGTCTTTTCGAGACGGGGGGCATTGGCTCCAAATCCGTCTGCCATCATCAGAGCGGCCAGCGCACGAAGCCGCTCATACCGTGCCCGGTCGTAGTGATGCTTGTATACGCGAGCCCGATTTGGGCCATGGCTTGAAGTTCGCGCGCCAAAATTAGCCAGCGTGGTTCTATCGGTAACCTCTCTTCCCGGCCGCTTACATCGGTTGCCATAGCGATATAGCACGGAGTTCCGTCAGATGACAGCAGGCATGGCTGATAGCTTGAGCCGCCAAGACGCATTGCGTGACGGGTGTCACAGTGCCCACCAGAGGCATGGCGCACAGGTGCACATATTAAGAATTTCGATCCACGCTAATTTCCTTCGGAGCGGCCCCCTAGCTTCAGGAATTTACAGCCAGCCGCGGTGCATGCCATTCGATAGCCTCCTTCATGGACTTCGGGAGGACTGCCATGATTGACCATACCGGCATCGGAGTTGCGGACGTCGGTCGCTCCGCCAAATTCTACGATTCGGCTCTGGGCGCGCTCGGCCTGCGCCGGGTGATGCAGATGCCTGATAACGTAGGAACCGACGGCATCGGCTACGGATTCCAGTATCCTGTCTTCTGGATCGACCGATATCATCCGCATTCCGTCAAACAGCATACCGCCTTTGCAGCCACAAATAGGGCTGAGGTGGATGCCTTCTACGCAGCCGCCCTTAGCGCAGGCGGGATCGACAACGGGGCGCCCGGCCTCCGTAGGGCGAATTACTACGCCGCGTTCGTGCTCGATCCAGATGGCAATAACATAGAAGCCGTCTTCCGTGGCGACTGAGGGATTGAAACGGAAGAGCCGACCGTATTCATGCGTATCTCAAGAATTCTGCAGCAGCCGTGAGAGGCTGTGGTGTCAATGACTTGGACTGTGCAGAACTCCGGTGCGAAATTCGAGCCGCTAGTGCTGCTGTCGATAATTTCTCTTCTCAGCCCTCATTGGCGAGCCTCGGCGGCACGGTACCGTGAAGGCCGCGGCCACCGGGGGCCCTGTACCCGCGTTGGCGACTGTGGCGGACGCAGCTGCTGCTGAACAAGCGTGATGATCGGCGTTAGTGATTATTTTCCCCGACGGCGCGCCATGACGATCCACGACGACACCGGCTAGGAAGACTCGATGAGCGAAGATCCCATCCTGGCTGCGATCGAGGCGCTGTCCGCCAAGCTGGACCAGACGGAATTGCGGCTGCTCGGCCGGATCAATGCCACCGGCGAGCGCATGCAGAACCAGCTCACTGCGATCCGCGACGACATTGCCACGAACTACGGCACGTCAGATGGGTGCGGCGGGCGAACGACAACACGCGCGAGGAACTAAAAGCGCTGAACGATATCGTGGCCACAATTCAGCGGCAGATACTCCGGCTGCGCGGCGAAGTGGACGAGTTGAAGGGAGAGAAATAACCGAGACGGAGTGCCAAGCCGCGCTTGGGCAGCTCGGGCGCTCGCGATGCTATTCTGGACGCAAGCTGCAAGAGAGGCGCCGCCCGGGAAGGGGGGGGCAAGTTGGCGCCTTGACTTGCCACAAACGGCAGGGCTTGTCTGCCGGCCACCATGCACCCCTATCGCACCCATACCTGCGGCGCGCTGCGCGCCGACAGACGCCGGGCAGACCGCCCGCCTGTCGGGCTGGGTGCACGCCAAGCGCGACCACGGCGGGCTGCTGTTCATCGACCTGCGTGATCATTACGGCATCACCCAGTGCGTGTTCCCTGCCGGCTCCCCTGCGTTTGCCGCCGCCGATGCGGTGCGACCGGAAAGCGTGATCACCGTCACCGGCCAGGTGGTGCACCGCGAGCCAGGCACGGTGAACCCCAGGCTGCCGACCGGCGAGATCGAGCTGCGGGTCACCGAACTGGCGGTGCAGTCGGCGGCCGATGTGCTGCCGATGCAGGTGGCCGGCGATGAGAAGTTCCCGGAGGACATCCGGCTGAGATATCGCTACCTGGACCTGCGGCGGGAGAAGCTGCAGCGGAATATCATGCTGCGCGCCGGGGTGATCGCCTCGATCCGCCGGCGGATGATCGAGGCCGGCTTCACCGAATTCCAGACGCCGATCCTGACCGCAGATAGCCCCGAGGGCGCGCGCGCCTTCCTGGTGCCGGCGCGGCTGCATCCGGGCAAGTTCTACGCGCTGCCGCAGGCGCCGCAGCAGTTCAAGCAATTGGCGATGGTGGCGGGGTTCGATCGCTACTTCCAGATCGCGCCCTGCTTCCGCGACGAAGCCTCGCGTGCCGACCGTTCGCCGGGCGAGTTCTATCAGCTCGATTTCGAGATGAGCTTTGTCACGCAGGAGGACGTGTTCGACACCATCGAGCCGGTCATTGCCGGCGTGTTCGAGGAGTTTGCCGAAGGCCGTGCCGTGGATTCGCTGCCGTTCCGGCGCATTCCGTATGACACGGCCCTGCTGGAATACGGCACCGACAAGCCGGACCTGCGCAATCCGCTGCGCATCAGCGATGTGACGCAGCACTTCGCCGGCTCGGGGTTCGGCCTGTTTGCGCGTATCGCGGCATCGGGCGGCGTGGTGCGCGCGATCCCGGCACCCGGTGCGGCATCGCAGCCGCGCAGCTTCTTCGACAAGCTGAACGACTGGGCAAAGGCGGAAGGCGCCGGCGGGCTCGGCTATATCGTCTATGACGCGGACGGCCCCAAAGGTCCGATCGCGCGCAACCTGGAGCCGGAGCGCGCCCAGGCGGTGCGCGCCGCAACCGGGGTGTGCGGCCGGCGACGCGGTGTTCTTTGTCGCCGGCAAGGCCGACACCGCGGCGCGGT
Source organism: uncultured Alphaproteobacteria bacterium (assembly GCA_963758595.1). Classification (GTDB taxonomy): domain Bacteria; phylum Pseudomonadota; class Alphaproteobacteria; order Acetobacterales; family Acetobacteraceae; genus JAMXLO01. The sequence goes on along the minus strand of CAVWWB010000006.1, from coordinate 427,608 downwards.
TCGCCGGCGCGGTGCGGACGCGGCTGGCAGACGAATTGGGCCTGAGCGAAACCGGCGCGTTCCGCTTCTGCTGGATCACCGATTTCCCGATGTACGAGCTGAACGAGGAGACCGGGCAGGTCGACTTCAGTCACAATCCATTCAGCATGCCGCAGGGCGGGCTGGAGGCACTGAACACGCAGGACCCGCTGAGCATCAAGGCGTTTCAATACGACATCGTGTGCAACGGCGCGGAATTGTGCTCGGGGGCGATCCGCAATCACCGGCCGGACATCATGATACGCGCGTTCGCGATCGCCGGCCATCCGCCCGAGGAGGTGGAGAAGCGTTTCGGCGGCATGTTGAATGCTTTCCGCTATGGCGCGCCGCCGCATGGTGGTGCGGCTCCGGGCATCGATCGGATCGTGATGCTGCTGGCCGACGAACCCAACATTCGCGAGGTCATCCTGTTCCCGCTGAACCAGCAGGGCGAGGACCTGATGATGGGCGCGCCCGCCGAAGTGCCGCCGGCAGGCTGAAGGAACTGCATCTACGGCTGGAGCTGCCGCCGAAGGTGAAAACTGGACCGAGGGCTAGCTCAGTCCTGATCCTTCCTGGCGGATCGCTTATCGCGCGCTTATGTTCCGGCCATCCCGCAGTGGAGTTACCCTATGCGCCTTCCTGCCTTATCGGTTGCCGCCCTGGCTCTGTGTGCCGCGGCACTTCCGGCCCACGCCAGCGGGTTGAACACGGCTTCGGCCGCGCATCGGGCGATCTACGACCTGACCTGAACAGCAGCCGCGGCGGTGATGTGGTCGCCGCGACCGGGAACATGGGCTACGAGGTCATTGATGCCTGTGACGGCTGGGCGGTGCGTCAGCGTCTTTCCATGACGCTGACCAACAGCGAAGGGCAGGACGTCCAGATGGTATCGGACTACGCCACCTGGGAGGCCAAGGACGGGCTGAAATTCCGCTTCCATATGAAGCAGACCACGGATAGCGCAGTCACCAGCCAAACCGATGGCGATGCGCAAATTGAAGCAGCCGGGCGGCCCCGGCGAGGCGCACTACACGGTTCCGACTGATACCACCAAGGATCTGCCTGCCGGCACGCTGTTTCCGATGGCGCACACGTCGGCGATTCTGGCCGCGGCCCAGGCGGGCAAGAAATTTGTCGCATTGCCATTATTCGATGGGACGGACGACTCGGGCGCCGAAGACAGTTCAATCGTGGTGCTCGACTGGAAAAAGCCGATGCCGAACAAGTATCCGCTGCTCGCGAGCCTGCCCAGCACGCGCGTGCGGTTGGCATTCTTCGATCACTCGGCGACCAGCCGAGACACCCACCTATCAGGTTGGTATGCGGTATTGGGAGAACGGCGTGGCCGACAACATGCAGATGGATTTCGGCGACTTCGTCATGGACGCGAAGATGACCGACTTCACGCCGCTGCCGCATAAGTGCTGAACATCCCGCCTTCAGATCAGCCGCAGCCGCTCGAAACAGGTCGATCAGCACCAAGTTGACGTTGAACTTGAATTCGTCGGTGTCGCGTACCGTACGCATGACGCGGCTGATCGGCCAGAGCTCGAACGCTTCCACCTCGCCATCGGCGGCATGCGGCGAAAATTCCTCCGGCAAATCCAGGTCGTAGCAGAACAACAGGTCGCGGCGCAGGCCCTCCGGCCGTTCCATGGCATAGCCGATCCGCGCCACTTCGATCGCCTGGCGCGCCAATGATGCGGGGATGGCGGCTTCCTCCTCCGCCTCCTTGATCAACGTTTCAGCCGGCGTAAGCCCAGCGGGCACGCCACCGGCAACGATGTGGTCCAGCTTGCTGGGGTCCAGATGCTTGTTCGCTGCGCGGCGGGCGACCCAGAGGTGAAGGCCATCGGTTCGGCGCACCAGACCGTTCACGTGCACGCCCAGCGCCAGCACGCCGAAGCTGGGAAGCGCGCCCCGGTCCAGCCTGGCCAGCACGGGCCCATCCGGACTCGGCGCGGATGTCGAATTCCTCCGCCCGCCAGCGATAGCAACCGGCACCGGCGAGTTGCCGCGCGATGGATGGCAGGGCCGCCCCATCGTCCAGCGTAAGCCCGTCACCGCCCGTGCTGATCTCCGGGAAAGCGGCCAATCTGGCGGCGAAGTCCGGCTTGACCCAGCCGACCGGCGTTGAACCGATCAGGAACGGCAGGCGGCCGCCCGGCAGTGTGACATTGTTGCAGGCGCGAATGTGCCGCAGGTAACCGGTTTCCATCATCTCGCCTTTCAAAACGATGGCCTGCATGCCACATCCCGATCATGCGACGCACATCTCCGGGCGCTGCGGTCTCGCTCGGTTTGCCGCGGCCGCCGCGGTCCGGCCTGGCCACCATCTGGTCACTCCTGCCCTATCTGTGGCCCACCGGCGATCCCGGGGCCAGAGCCCGCGTCGTGCTGGCGATGGGCCTGCTGCTGCTGGCCAAGGCCGCCACCGTCACCGTGCCGGTGATCTACGGGCGCATCGTCGACGTGCTGGCGCCCAAGGACAACACGGTGGCGCTGGTGATACCGCTCGGGCTGCTGATCGGCTACGGCCTGCTGCGGGTCGGATCGGCGGCGTTCGGCGAGTTGCGCGACGCGCTGTTCGCCAAGGTGCAGCAGCGCGCGGTGCGCACCGCGGCGCGGCGCACCTTCCAGCACCTGCACGCGCTGAGCCTGCGCTTCCACCTGGATCGCCAGACCGGCGCGCTGGCGCGCGCTATCGATCGCGGTTCGCAGGGCATCCAGTCGGTGCTGCGGCTGGCGGTATTCAACGTGGTGCCGACCATCATCGAACTGCTGCTGGTCACCGCGATCATCTGGCACCTGTTCGATTGGCGGTTCGCGGCGATCACGTTCTGCGCCGTTGCCGGCTATGCCGGCTTCACCATGAGCTTCGCCGCCTGGCGATCGCGCATACGGCGGACGATGAACGATACCGACAACGATGCGTCGACCAAGGCGCTGGACAGCCTGCTGAACTACGAGACGGTGAAGTATTTCGGCAACGAGCCGCACGAGGTGGCACGGTACGACGCGGCGCTGGCGCGCTACGAGCGGGCGGCGGTCCGGGTGCAGGTGTCGCTGAACATGCTGAATATCGGCCAGGCGTGCATCATCGCGCTGGGGCTGACGCTAATCATGTTGCTTGCCACGCGCGAGGTGCGTGCCGGCATGATGACGGTCGGACAATTCGTGCTGGTCAACACCTACCTGATGCAGCTTTACCAGCCGCTTGGCTTCCTCGGCGTGGTTTACATGACCATCAAGCAGGGGCTGGTGGACATGGAGCAGATGTTCCGCCTGCTCGAGATGGAGCGTGAGATCACCGATCGCGCCGGGCGCCGGGCGCTTGCGGCGCATCTCTCCGACGGGCCGGCCGGCGAGGTGCGGTTCGAGAATGTGTGGTTCGGCTACCGGCCGGACCGTCCGATCCTGCGCGGCGTGGATTTCGTCGTGCCCGCAGGCAAGAAGCTGGCGATTGTTGGCCCGACGGGGGCCGGCAAATCCACCATCAGCCGGCTGCTGTTCCGCTTCTACGACGTGACGGAAGGCCGCATCAGCGTCGATGGCCAGGACATCCGCGATGTCACGCAGCACAGCCTACGCGCGGCGATCGGCGTGGTGCCGCAGGACACGGTGCTGTTCAACGACACCATCCGCTACAACATCGCCTACGGCCGGGTAGGTGCTGCCCAACAGGAGATCGAACACGCGGCGCGGCTGGCACAGGTGCATGACTTCATCGCCTCGCTGCCCGAGGGTTACGACACGCGTGTGGGCGAACGCGGCCTTAAGCTGTCGGGCGGCGAGAAGCAGCGCGTGGCGATTGCGCGCACCATCCTGAAGGATCCGCGCATTCTGATTCTGGACGAGGCGACGAGTGCGCTGGATACGCGAACCGAGCAGGAGATCCAGGCAGCGCTGCGCGCGGTCGCCCGACATCGCACCACGCTGGTGATCGCACATCGGCTGTCGACCGTGGTGGACGCCGACGAGATCATCGTATTGGCGGACGGGCGGGTGGCGGAGCGCGGACGACACGCGGCCTTGCTGGCGCGCGATGGGCTGTATGCTCGCATGTGGGCACTGCAGGCCGAACAGGAAGCCGAACCGGAGATCGCTGATTGAGGGAGACAGCGCGATGACTGACGAACAACCGCCCGAAGATCTGGGCCACGCGGGCGCGGTGGTGGACAAGGCAATCGAGTACATGGTCGGGCCAGAATATCGCCGCGCTGTCGATCGCTTCCGCGCTGCTGGGCGGCGCGATGGCCGTGCTGTCACGCAGTGTGGCAGACGACGCCATCGTGCAAATTCTGAACAATGCGATCGACAGCGTGCGCAACGGCGAGCTGCACGGATCGGACAAGCCAGGCGGCTGAACGCTTGATGGAACAGTGGTCCCGATCACCGGCTGGGGACGCGACATCGGCCGCCCGACGACCTGCTGCCGATTGAATTGGCTTGAAACTCAATCCTGCATCGTCGCGCAGAGGAGTGACCAATCTGAAAGAAGACAACAAGATAGAGATATTCGATGGCCACAATGATGCAGTCCAATTCTTGCGGGAATATCGCGATGGCGGACGCGATTTCCTCAGCCGTTCGGAGAATGGGCATCTCGATCTGCCACGGGCCCAAGAGGGCGGCCTTGTCGGCGGATTGTTTGCGCTATTCGCCAAGCCAGAGCAGCCGGCGAAGGACGACCTTGCGAAAACCGCGAATGGGTACGAGGTGCGCCTGGCGGATCCACTCGATCCAAGCTATGCACGACAGCGGATCGACGCCCAGTTGGGTGCCCTGGTCCGCCTCGTGGCGCGTTCAGGCGGACAGCTCCGTTTCGCGTCAAGTGTGGACGAGATCGATAGCGCCCGTCTCGACGGGGCGTTTGCCATTGTCCTGCATATGGAAGGTGCGGAGGCGATTGGCGCCGACCTAGGCGTTCTTGAGGATTTACACAAAGCTGGCCTGCGCTCCCTCGACATCGTCTGGAGTTCGCCCGAATATTTTCGGACATGGCGTGCCGTTCGCGTACCCGCGCTCGCCGGACACTGGCCCTGGCCTTACCGAACTCGGAAAAGAACTGGTGCAGGCGTGCAATGGCCTGGGGATCATGATCGATGTATCGCATCTCAACGAACGCGGCTTCTGGGATGTGGCGGAACTGACCACCGCACCGCTGGTGGCAACGCATGCCTGCGCATATGCGATCTGCGCTTTGACGCGCAACCTCACGGATCGCCAGTTCGATGCATATCCGCGAGTTTGAGGGCGTGGTTGGCTTCAATCTTTGTGTGAACGACGTGCGGCCTGATGCTCACCTCGACGCGGACACGCCGCTGACCACGGTTGTCGACCACCTTGCCTATCTGGTGGAGCGCCTGGGCGAGGATCGTGTAGCTCTCGGGTCGGACTTTGACGGTGCGGTGATGCCGCGCCCCATCAAGGACGCAAGCTGCCTGCCAAATCTGATCACTGGACTGCGTCATCGTGGCTTCGGCGAACCGACAATACGAAAGATCATGCTGGACAACTGGCTCCGCGTGGTTCGGCTCACTTGGCGATAGAGCTGAATGTTGCTGGTGGCCCACCGCAGTGAAAACGGGACAAGTGAACAGCGCCTTCAATGATAAAGAAGCCAATGAAGATTGGCGATTGCGACGGGCTACGCTGGATGATGTCGATAGCCTTCTTGCGCTGGCCTCCGAGCCGTTGGTCTACAGGTATTTGTTCGACGGTGCCGCGCCACCAAGGGAACTGATCGCAGGCCGGGTCGAACGAAGTGTCGCTGGGATCGCCGAAGCCGGGTTCGGAATGTGGCTACTGGAGGGTTCTCTCAGACGATACTCCGGCTGCGTCGAATTACGACCCTATCCCGCGCCCCGATTCGCAGAGCTTACGTACTCGCTGGACCCTGACCTTTGGCGGCGCGGACTTGCTACGCGAATGGCGTTGACGGCGATCACACAGGCCTTTCTCTCAGGACACGTCGACTCAGTAATTGCTGGTGCCGACCTTCACAACAGCGCCTCGTTGTCAGTGATGCGGCGTCTCGGCATGCAGTTTCACAAGGAGGTCGTGTACCCACTGGGTGCCGGAGTGGAATATGTGCTGCACCGGGGTGATGGCAGCCGGATGCCGCGTTCTGCGCTGATACCGCTGACCGACAATCTCGGCTCACAATCCGTTTGATCGAACGCCAAGCCTCCGGCGCGTGTGGGTGGGCTGTCCTCCCTGCCCTCCTTCCTTGTCCCAGCGCACCGTGCGCGCGTAGCCTGCGCCAGGCTTGAGGGGAAGCGTTATGGGAAAGCTTGACGGAAAAGTAGCCCTGGTCACCGGCTCGGGACGCAACATCGGCCGCGCGACAGTGCTGAGGCTGGCCGCGGAAGGCGCCAACGTCATCGTCAATGCCCGCACCAATCAGGCCGAGGCAGAAGCGGTGGTGGGCGAGGCGCAGGCGCTTGGGGTGAAGGCGATCGCGGTCGTCGCCGATGTTGCCAGGAAGGACCAAATCGAGGCGATGGCCGGGCGGGCGCTATCCGAGTTCGGTCGCGTCGATATCCTGATCAACAATGCTGCCGTCAGGCCGCACAAGCCGTTCACCGAACTCACGCAACAGGACTGGGAGATGGTGCGCGGCGTGGTGCTGGACGGCGCGCTCTATTTAACCCGCGCGCTGATCGAGCCGATGGTGGCGAACCGGTATGGGCGCATCCTGTTCTTCACCGGCGAAGGCGCGTTTGTGGGCGGCAGCGGACGCGCTCACGTCTCGGCGGCGAAGATGGGGCTGGTGGGGTTTGCGCGCGGGCTGGCGAGCGAGTTCGCGCCACACAACATCCGGGTGAACGTCGTATCGCCGGGCAGCATCGACACGACGCGCGCCAACCCGGAATGGTATCAGGGGCGTGTGCCGAACGCCGCCGGCATTCCACTCGGGCGGCAAGGCAAGGTGGAGGAGATTGCCGCAACCTGCCTGTTCCTGGTGAGCGACGATGGCGGGTTCATCACCGGGCAGACCATTCATGTGAATGGCGGGAGCGCGTACTACTGAAACGAGCAATTCTTGTCCTCCGAGAACAGGCACCAGCGCAAGACCTAGGGCCAATACGAGGACGGGTACCAGGGTCATAACGGTCATGCCGGCCGCGCTTACGGTGGGTTGCTGGTGTTGGAGTGTGCGTGTTCGGTAACGGCTCACGGCAGCCAAGCACGTAAAGGAAGGTGCCAATAGGTACGAAACCCATTTCAAAACCGGTGACTCAGGAGTTGTCTGGATGTCGTTGGCTCCGAACAGCACGGACGCGCTATCAGAACGAACCAAAACGTGACCCCGCCAGCATCTCCCCTCCCCTAGTACCTCTGCGCAGGAGTTTTGACCGGTTGCGTGAGGGGCATCCCAGGACCGGGTAATCAGGCGTGATGATGTTGTGCGCACTATGGCCGCTTTCGACCCGAAGCAGCCGTTCGCCGCAGCCAGCCGCAACTGCGGCTTATGCCCCCTAAGTAGTCGTTGCCTGCGGGTGCGGGAAACGGCTGGGCGTAGGAAAGCGTCGGCGATCGAGCCCCGCTAGCGGACGACCATGTCCGAAAACGGCGAAATTTCGGATGATGATGTCCGGAAATGGCCAGAGTAGTGGCGGCGCGTTGGGAGATACTCATCCAATGGAATTGGATCAGGAAGCCTGCTACCGAGCTCTTTCCACCCGCGATGCGCGGTTCGACGGGCGCATGTTTATCGGCGTCCACACCACGGGGGTCTATTGCCGACCCATCTGTGCGGCGCGAACGCCAAAACGGGAGAACGTTACGTTCTATCCCACGGCGAGCGCAGCGCAGGAGGCTGGATTCCGGCCTTGTCTCCGGTGCCGCCCCGAAAGTTCCCCAGATTTGGCCGCCTGGCGAGGCACATCGAACACCGTTTCGCGCGCGTTGGCGCTGATCGCGGAGGGCGCTCTTGATGGTGAGGCGGTCGATGTGCTGGCGGAGCGGCTTGGAGTTGGCGAGCGTCAGCTGCGCCGGCTGTTCAGGCAACACCTTGGGGCATCGCCTATCGCTGTTGCTCAGACACGTCGCGTGCTCTTTGCAAAGCAACTGATCGTAGAGACGACGATGCCGATGGCGGAAGTCGCTTTGGCCTCGGCTTTCAGTAGTATCCGGCGCTTCAACGCGACGTTCCACACGCTTTATCGGCGATCGCCTCGTGAGCTACGCCGATCGAGGCTAGTCGACAACGAGCAGGCGGGCGCAGAGGGCATTACGCTGATGTTGCCGTATGCGCCTCCCTACGATTGGGATGCCATGCTCGGCTTTCTTACCGCCAGAGCGATCAAAGGTATCGAAGCGGTTGACAGAAACGGACGTTATCACCGCTCCATCGCATTAGATGGCGCTCAAGGCGTCATCAGGGTCGAACCGGACGGAAGCGAGTGCGGCCTGCGCGTGACGATCCACTTTCCTCGTATCGCGTCACTTGCGACCATCGTTCGACGCGTCCGACGCATTTTCGACCTTAGTGCGGACCCCCTGGCTATTGGTGAAGACCTCGCGCGAGACTCACTGCTTGCGCCTTTGATCGCCCAGCGTCCGGGGCTGCGGGTGCCAGGGGCTTGGGACGGCTTCGAAATGGCTGTTCGTGCCATGCTTGGCCAACAGATAACCGTCACGGCAGCCTTAAAGCTCGCCGCGAAACTGGTTGCCACCCACGGCGAGCCGTTGCCTCCGAACTATGACGGTCGCCTAACCCATACATTCCCGGCGCCCGAGAAAATGGCGCAAAGAGATCTGCGCCCGCTCGGAATGCCGGCGGCCCGCGCGAAAGCATTATCGTCCCTAGCCGGTGCTGCTGCCGTCGATCCGAGCCTCTTCAACCCGACCCAAACGCTGGAGAGCGCGATCACCAAGCTGCGCTCGCTGCGCGGCATCGGCGAGTGGACGGCGCAGTACATCGCGATGCGTGTCTTACGCGAGCCGGATGCCTTTCCCGTGGCCGATATCGGTCTGATGCGAGCCCTAACACAATCGGCCGGCGGCCGGCCCAGCGCTAGTGATGTGCTTGCCAGAGCCGAGGTTTGGCGGCCGTGGAGAGCCTATGCGGCGCAGCACCTTTGGACAGCGGATGCTGAGGCGCCACAGGCGAACACCCATGCCAACTCAAAGGATGAGGTCGATGCCCAGCCCGACGCTACCTCGAACGTTGTTTATCGACCAACTCGAAAGCCCGATCGGAACGATGCTCCTTATTCACGATCCCGAAGAGCGTTTGCGAGCTCTCGATTTTAATGACTTCGAAGCACGCATGCGGGATCTCCTGAGGCTGCATTATGGAAAGGACGGCGTTGATTTTGTCGCTAAGAGCCGCACGGCGCCCTCGGCAATCCGACAGGCGTTGGCGGGTTATTTTGCGGGTGATCTAACTGCGATCGATGCCGTTTCTGTCGAAACCGCCGGCACTCCCTTTCAGCGGGAACTTTGGACGGCTCTGCGGAAGATCCGACCCGGGACGACGCTCAGTTATGGAGGGTTGGCGCGAGAGCTGGGACGCCCGAAATCGGTTCGTGCCGTCGGCCTTGCCACTGGTGCGAACCCCGTTGCCATCGTGGTTCCTTGCCACCGGGTCATCGGCGCAGATGCCAGCCTTGCCGGCTACGGCGGCGGAATCGACCGCAAACATTGGCTGCTGACACACGAAGGGGCCGCTTTCGCAAACGAAGCGGCGAGACGGACTCCGAAGGCTGCCTGGAGATTCGGAAAATCGATGTTAGCGGGCGCCGGCAACGCACCATCCCCAAGACGAGGCTCCCTATGACCGACATTATCTTGCACCATTACGGCACGTCTCCCTATTCGGAGAAAGTTCGGCTCGGCCTTGGGCTCAAGGGTCTCGCGTGGGCATCGGTTGAGATCCCCATCATCATGCCGAAGCCTGACCTGACGGCGCTAACCGGAGGCTATCGCAAGACGCCGGTGTTGCAGATCGGAGCGGATATCTATTGCGACAGCCAGTTGATCATGCGCGAACTCGAGCGCCGACATCCCAGTCCGAGTTTTTATCCCGCTGGTCGCGGCGCGGCCGATGCGCTTGCTTGGTGGGCGGAGAAGACGATGTTCAGCCCGGCTGTCAGCATCGCTTTCGCCAAGAGGCCCGACGCGTTGCCGGAAGGGTTTCTCGAAGACCGTGCCAAATTCTCCAGCCGCAATATCGATCCCGTGGCAATGATGGCGGCCGTGCCGCATCTCCTCGATCAACTGCGCGCGCATTTGGATTGGCTGGACCAGAGCATGGCTGACAGTCGATCATTTTTGCAGGGCTCCGCCGCTAGCCTTGCCGACCTCGCCGCCTACCATCCGATTTGGTTCTTGAAACAAAAATTCGGACTGACAGCCGCGCCGCTCGATGGCTTTCCAAGGCTGCTGAGCTGGGCCGAGCGGGTTGCCGCAATCGGCCATGGCAGACGGAGCCCAATGACCTCCAAACAAGCGCTCGATGCGGCCAGAACCGCTACCTCAATCGCTAAAGCATCCACTGACGCGAAAGATCCCATCGGCCGCAAGCTTGGCCAAGTCGTCAGCGTTACTCCGGACGATACCGGACGCGATCCTGTCATCGGCGAATTGGTTACGTCGGGCATACATGAGATCGCCATCCGGCGCAGCGATCCCGCGGTAGGCGAGGTCTGTGTGCATTTTCCGCGCGCGGGCTTCGTGGTTGCATCCGGCTAGTGGGCGCTGGCCGCGTAGCGCTGCCTTACGTTGTCGGGGGGTCATCGCCGCCCATCGTCTAGTCAGAAAACAGACCGGGCGCCGGTTACAGAAGGTCGGGTCGAAGTTCCGTAATGGTTTGGGGCTGGCGGACAACTGCTTACGGCGCAATCTCACCGTCGACGTGCGCATTGGCGAAGGTCTCAAAACCACCCAAAGCGGCAGCTCCAAGATTCCGCGTGAAACCGCTTCAGGTCGTGTGCGATGCCCGAGACTCTCTCCGCTCAACCCGTCAAAACCGCTGTGCAGCGGTACTAGTTGCGGCAAGCCTGTTGCTGCAAACCTGATCGCATGCGGCGAGTGGTTCGGCGGTTACTGCGCATCGTAGCGCAGTGTGAGGGTCAGGCGCCCGCGCCGTCGCGACACAAACTTTCGGTCTGCGGTCATGCTTTTGAGGAAATCGCGCAGGCCGACAAAGGCAGCCTCCTCCTCGTTCTCGAACTGGTCGAGGCTTTCGACTGGTTTCGGTACCCACAGGCTGCGGCGCAGGGGCGCCTCGTGAGCCCCATCATAGGTGACCGCGGTTTGCACCTCGGTGCCGTTATAGGACAGTTCCATGGCTCCGGAGAGCATCGCATGCTGCCGCAGGAAACCGGCGATGGCGTCCATGTCGTTCGAGGCGCGTCGGGAGATTTCGGGCGGCACCTTCCATCCTTCCAGGGCCCGGCGCAGAAAAGGCACAAGATCCGCAACACCGGTTTTGCCCGTGCCCCAGGCAAAAGAATTCCGTTGGCGTGTACCCAACCTAAAAACCAGCGTCAGGACCAATGCCGCCGTCAGCCCCAGCGCAAGGGGGCCCGCGGCCAGGCTGTGCAGGACTGGCGGCAGACGTCGGAAATAATCGGGAAACAGGTTCTCGCTCAAGGCCAGCAATGTCGATATGCCGATGACGTAGGTGGCGCGAGAGTTGATCGGCCGGGAGAGGATCAGCTGCAGCCCGCCGGTAATGAGAGACGACGCCGAGAACATCAAGATGGAACCGGCGACCTCTGGAGGAATCAGGAGAAAGATGCCGGCCAGTTTCGGCGAGAAGCCGAGGATGACCAGGTACCCCGCCGCCGCATAGGAGATGAAGCGGCTGGTCGCGCCGGTGGCGCTGGAAATGCCAACAATGCTAGGACCGATGCTCATCCCCGAGGTGCCGAGCAGGCCGCCTGCCACATTGGCCAGACCATCGGCAAGCACGCCCTTGCGAATGTTTGACATATCGGGATGACGCCATCCCGCGTTGTTGATGCGCTGACAGGTCGTGACCACGCCCACAGCGCGGAACCCGGCCGCAGTGCCAGCCGCGAGGAAGGCAGGCAGCAGGCCAAGATCGAATCCGTAGTCAAATGCCGGCCGAGGCACTTCGAACCAGCTCGACTTGACGAAGGTGCCGAGCTGGTGGGGATCTAACATTCCAGCAAATGATCCGGCGACCATTCCGAAGCCAAGGCCAACCGTCGAGCACAGCAGCTTCACCACGCCGCGGCCCCAGATGCTCAGGGCCATGCAGATGGCGAGCGTCGAGAACGCCACCACGAGGTGAACGGGGAATGCGGGGAGCGCTTCGTGCTCGACGTCGAGGAGCTCGCTGACGCCGACTATCCCGAGCTGCAGGCCGACGATGAACACGGTCAAGCCGCTCACCACGGGTGTGATGACCAGACGAAGCCGGCGCAGGACGATGGCAATCAGCGATTCGAAAAGTCCGGCGATGATGGTCATGCCATAGACAAGGCGCATCCCGCCGACCCCCGCTGCCACGACGGACGGGCCCATGAAAGTCGCCGAAATGACCGGGGGTGCCATGTAACCCGAGCCGACCGGACCGCGCCGCAGCGCCTGCAGGATGGCACCGACGGCAAGGGCAAGGCTCGACATTCCCATCACGCTTATCTTCGCTTGCGGCGCTGCCTCGGTGTGGCGCACGACGATCGCAACAAGGATCAAATAGAACGCGTCCAGGACTGCATACTGAAAACCAAGCAGCAACAGCTTCGCTGCCGGCGGCCGTTCGTCAACCGCATAGACGAGATTGGCTGGCCGTTGATAGCCACCCTGGTTTCCGTGATCCGACACTGGCAAGTACCCTCAACGGTTCACAAGGTGGCGGGGCACCAACCCTGGATGCCGTGGCGCACCCTGGCAACATCGCCAAGCACGGCGTAGGTTGACTGGCCGATCGCCCCGGTGGTTGGGAGCCGGCGCGTGGCGGCGAGATTGACCGTCAAGCTGCGCGATCTGCTAGGCTTGCGAGATATCCTCTCGTCCAGGAGAAGCCGATGAATGACCAGCCCACCCTCTCTCAGCGCGCCGATGCCCTGGAAGAGAACATGAGTCGCGAGCTCGACTACATCGTTATCAAATCGCGCCTGTACAGCACGGCCGAAGGCGACATGAACCCGCCGCCAAATGCCGCTGCGCTGATGGCGGCCAACCCGAACGCGCGCGTTCTGATGGGCGATGATCCGCGGCTGCCGCCGATGCCGGAGAAGCCAACGCTGATGGACTTCTTCAAGTACCGGTTCGGACCGGCCGCGCACCTGCTGCAGAGCGCGCGCCACGGGGTGAAGGGCGGATTGCCGGAGAAGATGGTGCTCGCCTGCCTGCTGCATGACATCTCGACCATCGGCTTCATTCGCGGCGACCACGGCTACTGGGGCGCACAGCTCGTCGAGCCGTATGTGGACGAAGAGGTCACCTGGGCGATCCGGGCACACCAGGTGCTGCGCTTCTATCCCGATCCGTCGGTGGGTTACGAGTATCCGCAATCGTATATCAAGTCGTTCGGTGCCGACTATCGCCCCGATCCCTATGTCGAGGAAGACTACCAGCGGATGCGGAACCACAAGTGGTACATGTCCGGACGGATGATTACCGTGCATGACATCTACTCGTTCGATCCTGGTGTGCGGGTCGAGTTGGAGGAGTTCACTGATATCATCAGCCGCAACTTCCGTCAGCCGAAAGAGGGTCTGGGCTTTGACAACAGCCCGGTGGCGCATATGTGGCGCGCGATGATCCGGCCTGCCAAATACCTGTAGGCCGTCCGACACCGACAGTGTGATGCGCGTGGCACGATGGCCGGATCAGATCCCCGGGACAAGCCCGGGGACACGGGTCCGGCCATGACGGATGAAGACCGGGCTGTCGCCCGGATCCATCGGTGACACTATCGCGCCGCGGCCTGATCCATCTGGTCGGGAAGGCGGGCGGAGCAGCCGCCGCCTATCACACAATGGCGGCGATGGGGCTGCTGCCAATCCCGGAAGCCTACGCCGGTCCGCCGCAACTGTCGCCTGGCCAGGGTCGGCGGATCGTCATCATCGGCGCCGGCATTGCCGGCCTGGTGCTGGCTTGGGAGCTGCACAAGGCGGGTTATGCTCCGCTGGTGCTCGAAGCGCGCTTCCGTGCCGGCGGGCGAAACTGGTCGGTGCGGCGGGGTGACGAAATCCAGGAGACCGGCAGCGTGCAGCGTGTGTCCTGGGACGCCGGGCCGCATCTATATTTCAACCCCGGCCCAGCACGACTGCCGTACCATCACCAAGGTATCCTGTCGTATTGCCGCGAGCTGGACGTGCCGCTCGAGGTGATGTGCAACGACAACCGCGGCGCATTCTTCCAGAGCGATGCCGCGTTCGACGGCCAACCGCAGCGAAACCGGTCGATGGTCAACGACATTCGCGGCTATGTCGCCGAGCTCGCCGTAAAGGCAGTGGACCAGAAAGCGCTCACCGAGGCGGTGTCGCTGGAGGACAAGGAGCGTATCCGCGCGCTGCTGCGCAGCTTCGGCGCGCTGGACCAGGATATGGCGTATCGCGGTTCCGATCGTGCCGGCTATGGCCGCCCGCCTGGGGCCGAGGCCGGTACCCTGCGAGAGCCGCTGAACCTGCGTGGCATTCTCGATGCCGGCTTCTGGCAGTTCCAGACCAATTTTGGCGAGAGCTGGGATCAGGCGGCGACCATGATGCAGCCGGTCGGCGGAATGGGCCGCATCGGTCAGGCGTTCGCGCGTCGGCTCCGCGAACTGATCCGCTACGGTGCCGAGGTCCGCGCTTTGCTTCGCACCGGGGATGCCGCGCGCATCCTGGTGCGAGACGCGCGGACCGGGCGCGAAAGCACAATCGATGCGCCGCTGGCTGTGGTTACGATCCCACTCCCGGTGTTGCGCGGCATTCCGGCTGACTTCGCGCCGGATCTCCGCGCCGCCATCGCCGCGCCGGATTACGTGCCGGCGGTGAAGATCGCCTTCCAGGCGGAGCGGCGCTTCTGGGAGCTGGACGATGCGATCTATGGCGGCATTTCCTGGACCACGCGCGACATCACCCAGGTCTGGTATCCATCTGCGGGCATCCACCAGCGGAAGGGCATCCTGGTCGGGGCCTATATCTGGACCGGCGATATCGGCGACCGTTTCGCGGCGATGGCGCCCACCGCACGGCTGGATGCCGCGCTGGCCGATGGCGAACGGCTGCATGCCGGGTGTCGCCAGCATCTGACCCAAGGAGTTTCGGTGGCCTGGAAGAATATCCCGTTCAGCGGCGGCGGCTGGGTCGAATGGAGCCGCTGAGGCGCGCGCCACACATTATGCCGACGCTGCAGAACGGCGACGGGCCGTTCCTGTTCGCCGGCGAGCACGTCTCCTACCTGAACGGATGGCAGGAAGGTGCGGTCCGTTCGGCACACTACGCACTGGGGCAGATCGCGGCGCGGGTCAGGGCATAGTGCCGAGCGCGAGGCCTAGCTGCGACCTGAGCACGGCCGCCCATCTAAATGGATTGAAGCCGCGATTTTCGTGTCTTGGCTCGCACAACGCGCCCAAACAAGGCGATCCGACGGGTCACAGGGCGCGACGGCGAATAATCCCAAGCCCCACGACTGCCACGCCAAAGATCGCCAGGGACATCGGCTCAGGGACAGGCGTTGCTGTCGGCGTGTAGGTGTAGGTCACGTCGATCAGCCCCTCCGCCTCGGTGTTTATCGTGCTCAACACGTTGCCGCCGCCACCGCGCACGGTGGTGCCGGTGCTCGTGAACACGTCGATCGGGTCAATGCCGCCATGTGCCCGCTCGAACGAGGTCAGGGGTCCGGTGATTTCCGTTGGGGTAGTTGACACGTCGAAGGGGCCAAACGGGTTGAGGATGCCCGGCGTGACAAGGGTGTATCTTTGGCTCGCTGCCGGATCAACGTTGAGAGTGCCCAGTAGCGAATCGAGAGGGCCGCCGTTGTCGGTGAAGGAGAATGCCTCGTCCTCAATTGCGGTGAAGCTCTGGGCCTGGTGGGCAGTGTTCACGACGTTACCGGTGGCGGTCATCCGGCCGACAACATCGAAGGTCACGCCGGTGAGCGTGCCCACGGCCGGGTCGAACAACTTTAGGTCGAGAGGAACCCCGTCCAGATCGGTGACGCGTAGCCCGGTGTCGAGGCTCTGCAGGATGGTGTTGGCTTGAGCTGCGCCACCCAGGGTCAGAGTAAGGAGGACGGCGACGAACGATGTGCGCATCGAAGTGCCTCAGCTCCCGCGGGATTCCGCCGGTAAAGTGGTGAATAATATAGTAGGCGCGATCAGCGCAACCATAAATTGCATAATGCACCGCTGGAGCGCCGGCGAAGGCGAACGTCATTGCGGGTCACGGACGTAGAATCGCGCTACAGCTCCGGCCGCCGCGAACGGGTTCCCACGGCTTGCTCGAAATGGTGCCCGACCCGGAGCACCGTGGCATCGCCCCAAGCCGGGCCGATGATCTCCAGTCCCAACGGCAACCCCGCGGCGGTAAATCCTCCGCAGACCACCATCGAAGGCACTGCCGCCACATTGGCGACCGTGGTCAGCAACGGGCGCGAGAACCCATCGTCGGGGCGCTGCTCGGTCAGCATTGGTGGCGTCCCGGCGGTGGGCGCGGAGATCAGCACGTCGAACCGTTCGAAGGCCCGGGCCGTGACGGCAATCAGGTCGGTCCGCCGGCGTTGCGCGGCGATGTAATCGGCGGCGCGGATTAAGGCGCCTGCGAGCACGCGGACCCGGAACACCCGCGAATAGTCGGACAGCCGAGTCTTGAGCGTCGCCTCGTGCAGGGCGTACGCCTCGGCCGAGATGATCACGCGGCCAACCGCATTGATATTCTTGGACGGATGGCAGCATCGCATCCTCCACCCGGCAGCCGAGACTGCGCAGCGTGGCGGCGGCGCGGCTCATCATTTGCAGCATCTCGGGAGAGGCCGGCACGTCGTGCTCGTAGAACCGCCGCAGCAGCCCGATCCGAAGGCCGCGCGGCGGCGGGACAATTGCCGCGGCATACGACACCTGCGGTCCCGGGACTGAGGCGGGGTCTCGCGGGTCGTGGCCGGCGAGCGCATCGAGCAGGATGGCGCAATCCTGTGCTGTCCAGGCCATCGGGCCGGCGGTGTCGAGGCTCGGTGCCAGCGGGATGATGCCGCGCCGCGATACCAGACCAGGCGTTGGTTTCAGGCCGGCAATGCCGCAATAGGCCGCCGGCAGCCGGATCGAGCCGCCGGTATCGGAGCCAAGCGCGCCCAGCGCCAGTCCGGCGGCCACAGCGGCGCCGGACCCTGAACTGGAACCACCGGTGAAGCGCCGGGTGTCCCAGGGATTGCGTGCCGGCGGCCAGGGCAGGTCGAAGGCCGGTCCACCGACGGCGAATTCGTGGGTTGCCAGCTTGCCCAGCATGACGGCGCCATCCGCTCCCAGGCGTCGTACCGTTTCGGCGTCCTGCCGCGGTACGTTCTCGGCAAGGATGCGGGACTGGGCTGTGGTGCGCACACCGGCGGTTTCGTAAATGTCCTTGTAGGCGAGTGGGATCCCGAGCAGCGGTCCGCGGCGGCCGGCCATCACGGCACGCTCGGCCGAGCGGGCGGCAGCCATTGCCTGGCGCTCGGTCACCAGCAGGAAGGCATTGAGTTTTGGCTCGATCGCTTCGATGCGCCTCAGCAGCCCCTTCGCCAGCTCGACTGGCGAAAGCTTCTTCGCAGCAATGAGACGGCCCGCTTCGGCGATGGTGAGGAAAGGCGCCTGGGACGTCGTCATCGACCGCGACGGGCACCCTTGCTGGTCCGCAGGCGGGTAGCCCGGCGTTTCGGCGCGGCCTTGGCTTTTGCTTTTGCCTTGGCTTTTGCTTTTGCCTTGGCTTTTGCCTTGGCTTTTGCCTTTGATGCCGGTGACGCAGCGACGGGCCCGGGGGACACTCCAGGAGTTGGCGGCGCCAGCCGGAACGTCAGCGCCATGTCATCGGCCAGCGGCCGGTCATGCGGGATCGAGCCGATCAGGCCCGCCAATTGTCGCCACGCGAGCACCAGATCCGCCACCTGCCCAGGATTAAGGACCAGGCCGGCGCGCGAGAGAAGAAGCTGCATCTCGCCGGGGCTGATCGTGGGAATGGGCATGGCCGGAGACGCCGGCATGAGAATCGGAACCCCTCTGGAAAGATCGAGACCCTAGTCAGCCGTCATGACCGCAGCAAGCCACGGGCCTCGGTTTCTACTCCTGGGTCGATTTGCCGGCCGTTAACCTGGTCAAAGACGTGCAGGTGCTCGAGCCCGCGGCGTCACCGACAGCCGATCGCCGGCGCGAACCGGGCAGGCCAGCTGCACTGTGAGGCGGCAGTGCACCAAGCGCTCGACCCGGTCGATCTATCAGATCCAGACCCGCCGCCGGCTCGAGATGCTCTGCCGGATGCCGATGCCAGTGTGTCGCCGTCGGCGAGCGCCAGATCGATGCCGTGCGGAACATCGATCTGGCCGAAGCGCCGTGACAGCAGAGTGCCATCACGCTGAAGCCGCCGACAACCTTCCCGGCCCTAGGACTGATGCGGCGTCACCCCAGACTTGTTGATGTTGACGAAGTCGTTCGCCGACAGGCTGCTGACACCGGTAAAGGTGATCTTGGTGTTGTCCGACAGCGTGATGGTGTCCGACCCATTGGCGATCTGCTGCGAGTTCGAGCGCACGATCGATTTCACCCGGCCTGAAGTCCTGCAAACCGATCTGGTCCAATCCTTTGATGAATTCCGCTGATGACCTCGCTGCCGCCCGGGTTGCTCTTGAC
Organism: uncultured Alphaproteobacteria bacterium; assembly: GCA_963758595.1. GTDB lineage: Bacteria > Pseudomonadota > Alphaproteobacteria > Acetobacterales > Acetobacteraceae > JAMXLO01. The sequence goes on along the minus strand of CAVWWB010000006.1, from coordinate 408,797 downwards.
GAAGACGAACAGGTTGCTGGCCGCGCCCGCGGTGACTGTCGCCGTGCCGCCGGCCGAGACGAACGTGTCGTTGCCCATGCCGCCGAAGATTTGCGTCGAGCTTCCGCTGCCACCGCCAACCAGGGTGTCCGAGCCGAAGCCGCCATGCAGCGTCTCATTGCCGCTGCCAGCCTCCAGCAATTGGCCCGGGCTGATACCGGCGGTCAACTGATCGCCGTCGCCGCCGCCGATCAGGGTTGCCGGGCCGGAACCGCCCACCAACAGGTTCTTGCCCCCGGTTCCGCCCTGCACGTAATCCGGCCCGCTGCCACCAAGGAATGTGTCGCTGCCGCTACCGCCGAAAATGGTGGCCGATCCACTATTGCCGACGAAATAGAGCTGGCTCGCGTTGCCATCGATGAAGTCGCTGGCGTTGCCGAGGGCGGTTACAGTCTCCTGTCCGTTGCTGGCAGCAATGAGATCGTTGCCTGTAGACTGGATGAAATCCTTGCCGCTTCCGAGCTGGATTTGATTGTTGCCGCCGCCGGCGTTGATGGTGTCCGAGCCGCCGCCCAACGCAAGGATCTGGTCATTCCCATTCCCGGTGTTGATCGACCAGGCGCCGTTGTCGGTACCAGGGATGACGATGCGGCTATTGCCGCCCCCGCCCACCACGGTCCCGGAACCGCCAGTGGAGGTGAAATCCAAGGTCCCGGCGCTCACCAGCACCGACTGATCCTTGTCGCCCGAGCCGAACACGATTGCATTCGAGGCGGTATCGACGAAGGCCTTGTAGCCGGGCGGCAGCACCGTGGTGCCATCCTGCGTTTGAACGAACTCGCCGGTCGTGCCGGTCGGCAGCGTGGGCGGCGGCCCATTGGTATCGACCGCCGGCACGATCGTGCCGTTATCGACCCCGGCGGTAATCGCGGCCGCCAGCCTGCTGGCCAGGGCGGCATTCGCGTTGCTGTCGAAATTCAGGGTAATTGTTTGGCCGGTCGCGCCCGAGACGGTGACGGTGCTCATGACTTACTCCCCCTCGGTCCCATGCTGGATGCCGAGACCATTGGGGCGCAGTTTGCCAACGCGCGTGATCGCACGCGAAAGTCAGGCGTTATTGTGAGCGAAATCTACCGTTAAATCGTAGGTTGTGATGCAGCGCAGCATGCAACCGTGACAAATGAGGAACGGTTAGGCGTGCAACCAGCTTATCTGGAGCTATGATTGCTCGGGCGGATCGACGTCGCGCGCGCCGATGGTCCGGGAGCGGTACTCCTCGGGCACCGCGTGGCCGAAATCGGTGAAGGCGCGCCGCACCGCCTCGGGGGTCGCGCCGAACACCTGCCTCCGATTCGCGCGCGCCCAGGCATTGGAGCCGATGATCTGCCCAAGTGACGCCTGAAAGTGGGGCATAACGTGGCGGGCAAACAGCTCGTAGCTGCGCAGCGTCTGCTCGCGGTTGGCCCACTCATGGGCACGGAACAGGACGCCGCCGAATCCGCCCTGGCTGTATTCCAACAGGCGATTGATGCCCTTGATCACAGTTTCGGGCGAGCCGACCAGAGTGGTGCCCGTTTTTACGCCGTCACGCAGCGGATCATCAGCGCGGCCGGGCGGGCGGCCGAGAGTGTCCTCGAAATAGGTGACCGTCTCGATCCGCTCACCCTGCTTCACCTCGGCCATCGCCCTCTCGTCGTCCTCGGCGATATGCGCATTGACGACGACCCGCCAGTTGCGGCGGTCCATGGTCTTGCCGTTCTTTGCCGCCGCCTCCTCCGCGATCTTCCATTGGTTGGCCAGTGCCTCCGGGCCGCCGGGCAGGCCGGCGCCGATCGACAATACGCCGACACCATGCGTGCCGGCCGCGATCATCCCGAATGGCGTAATCGTGCTGGCCACGGCGATTTCGAAGCACGGATCACTATAAGGTGCGAGGTGCAGCCGGGCTTCGTTCATCTCGAACCAGTCGGTCTTCATGGTGACCGGCTCTTCGCATTTCAGCAGACGCATGATCGCGTCCATCGCCTCCAGCATGCGAGGCCGTTGAGTGGGAGGGTCGATACCCAGCATGTAGGCGTCAGAGGTCAGCGCGCCGGGGCCGCAGCCCAGCATCGCGCGTCCGCGCGTCATGTGGTCGAGCTGCACCCAGCGCTGCGCCACCAGCAGCGGGTGGTGATACGGCAGGCTGGTGACGCCCGACCCCAACCTGATGTGCTTCGTCCGTTCCGCGGCGGCGGCGATGATCAGCTCCGGCGACGCGATCAGCTCCCACCCGGCGGAATGGTGCTCGCCGATCCACGCTTCGTCGTAGCCCAGCCAGTCCAGCCATTCGAGCAGCTCGATATCGCGGTTCATTGCCAGGGTCGGATTTTCACCGACGCGATGGAATGGTGCGAGAAAGATGCCGAATTTCATGCCGCGATGGGGCATCGGTAATCTCCACGTCTCGTCGGGCGCATGGTGCAACGTCCGGCGCCGGGAGCCAAGCGCTCACGAGCTGCAAGGTGCAGCGTATCTCTACTGGAGGGTCTCGGGTGATACCCTGCGATCGCCTTTTGCGATGCGGCACTCGAATACCTTGACTGGCTGAACAGCAACCGGACGGCGGGTTTGGCTGTCAACACACGACGGCAGCCTGACCCGAAGTTGATGGTTCTGCACCGGGCGGGTGAGCGCCATTCGCGCCTGATCGCGGGCCATTGCCGTCCTCGAGAAGATCACGACATGGCCAGCTTCGTTTAGGGCACTCGCAGGCATGCAGTAGCAAGGTGTTGTCCAGCGGCTCCTCGTCCAGCAGCGCAAGAATTCGCACAGCTCCAGTAATTGCCAGAATCACCCTCGGGCATTAGACCAACCAGGGTGCGGTACGGACAGACCGCCAGCGCCTCACCGAGCGTAATCCTCTGGCTGCGATAAAGCCTGGTCGTGCATCTCTTGCACGTCGTTCATGGCCAGTCTCCACGCGGTAGCCGAAAGCCAAATTCTCCTTCGCGTGGGAACCGGCCCCGGCCGGTCGCGGCCCAAGTCGTATATTTTTGACCTCGCCGCCGGCCAGTGCGCGCCGTGTTTGCAGTTGGGCCCTTCCGGCATGGTTATCGCATCCGGCTCGTTACAGCCGTAACCCCTATGATCGAAGCCGAAATTACACAGTAGCACACCTATCGCACATTCATCCCCGCAAAAGCTGGTAGGGGGAAGAGCTCGCGTCCGGGCACGACGTGATGCTCGAGATGCCGACCGAGTTGGCGGCACTGCTCAATTGCCCAGGAGCGTAACATGGATATGCACTTCGGCAGAAAGCGGATTGGCATCATTGGCGCCGGTATCGCTGGCCTGCATCTCGGGCTTCGCCTACGTCAGTTGAAAATCGACTGCACGATCATGACAGATCGCTCGGCGCAGCAAGTGGCAAGCGCAGAGCTGACAAGTCCCGTCGTGCATTGGCCAGCGACACTTGGACGCGAGCGCGTGCTGCGTCTGTACCACTGGCCAGCCGAGGAGTTTGGATTCCGCGAATTCCGCAACATCATTCAGACGCCGGAGCCGATCGACATACGCGCCCGGGCCGTGATGCCGGCCGGTGCGATCGACTACCGAATCTACCTGCCAGCCCTTATGGAGAATTTCGTCGAACGAGGCGGCCACCTGGAAGTAGCGCCGATGGAAGCGCAGCATCTTGGTCGCGTCGCCGAGCGTTTTGACTTGGTTGTTGTCGCCACGCCGGACAACGGCTTCGCCGATCTGTTCCCACGCAACGCAGCGCTTTCACCCTACGATCGCCCACAGCGCTATTGGCTGACCGGTTTATTCGCAGGGATCAGGCTGTCCGAAATGCGCGGCGCGACTTTGTCGGTTGTGCCGGGCTATGGCGAGGCGGCAGCATTTCCGCTGTTGAGCCGGACGGGCATGATAAGTGCGTTAGCGATCAGCTCACGCCACTTCGATGAGCTTTCCATGCTGCGCGTCCTGTTGAGCCACCGGGATCGTACTGGCTTTTATGCGGCGCTGCTCCGCAAACTGGAGCATCTCCATCCAACGATCTACGAGCAGATCGAGGCCGCCCGCTTCGCCCTGCAAGGACCGGATGATGTGGCAAGAGTGGCAGTCACACCAGTGGTGCGGCATCCGCACGTGCACCTCGGAGGTGGGAGATATGCCATCGCCCTAGGCGATGTACATGTCACGGTCGATCCATTGCTCAATCAGGGTGCGAATATTGGATCGTACAGCGCATTTGCACTGGCGAATGCGATCCAGGAGGCAGATGCGTTTGATCTGCAGTTCTGTGAGGAGGCAGAGCGCTGTCGTGGAGCGCGGGTATTGGGTGCCTCACGCTGGACGAATGCATTCTTGCAGCCGCCTGACGATGCCAGGATCGAGCTAATGACGGCAATGAGCCGTGATCGGCGATTGGCGCAGGAGTATTTCGAGAACTTCAGTCGGCCGGACCGTCAGTGGGACCGGGTTGGCTCGGCCGAGGGCATTCACGACTGGCTGGACGAAACGCGAATAGACGCCTTGCAACTCGCAGCAGTGACCGCGAATTCGTAGCCACCGAGCGGACAGCAACCGGGTCTGATTTTGATCCGGCGACTGAACACCGCTTCCCCCAATCAATCCGCACATCACAGATCTCGACGGAGATTGAGCAAATGTTGCAATCAAAGCCTGGAAGCAGGGCGGCGCGTTCGGCGCGCGCCGCCAACAGCAGAGTCTGAGCGCGCTCCTGTGTTCTTGCGCGCGCTCCGCCGCATGCCTCACGTCATCCGGCTATTGCTCATGCGCATAAAGTCGCACCACACGCCCATCAATGCTGAGCATTTACGAACGGCGCGATGGGACTGACGCGGAACCAGGTCCAGCAGGAACTCATAAAGCCATTCTGGCGCGAGTGACGCGGCCAGAAAGACCCGGAGAGACGTCCAATGGAACGGATGGTCGTTGTCTTTGCCGCGAACCCTGCGGCCGCCGGTGCCGGACTTATCGGCATCGTATGTCTCGCAAGCTGGCCCCTCTTTCGCGCCCGACGGGCTATGCTCACCACCTATATTGGCAGCAACCTGGCGTTCGTCGTGCATTACGCACTGCTGGGTCACTGGACGGCGGTCGCCATGAACGGCGTGATGGCGTTGCAAACGCTCGCGGCTATGTATCTCGTCGAGCGGCCACGGCTTCGTTGGGTTTACTATCTGCTCATGCCGGCGCTGGCAGGTGGCAGCCTGATTACATCGCACGGGCTCCCGTCGTTGCTAGCCGGAGTTGCTGCCACGATATCGGCGGTTGGCCGCGTACAGATCAATCAGATATATCTGAGAGCCTGGCTGTTGACCTCTGCAGTGACATGGCTTGCTCACGACGTAGTCGTGGGGTCTTTGCCTGGATTAACCGCCCACATTCTCAGCATGACGACGGGCGCCGTGATGCTTCTGTTGCGATCGTCGGGCCCCTCCGGCCGAGAAAATCAGCCACGCCGCCTGGCTGTTCAGAATTAGCTTTTGGAATGGCAGGTTGACGACAGGCTTTTCCTAACCATGCCGGCTGCTGACTCCCAGTCTGACAACGCCGCACTTAAACCGCGCGGAGCGAGCCTGCATATGAGCGCCACACCTAAATGCATTGATGGCCGCGATCCCCAATATCACCGATCGCGCATATGAGATATGTGCGGCTGATGAGCGCGGAAATACGGGTGCTCGACGATAGGATGCTGAAGGATATCGGCCTTCAACGGTGCCAGATCCCTAGTCCGATGCTCAATGGCAGGCGTGCCGAATGGTTTGTTCCACTTGCCCATAGGATTGGACGGCGGCACTGACACCGCAAGCACAACGCGCGATGCCCGCGCACCTGGCACGTAGGGCTGATTCGCGCTTCACTGAGATAGTAGCCTACTAGAAGCTCCATGGACAGGTGCGCGACATATAGGCGCGCGATTATCAGCGTGTATCTGCGGGTGGCAGTGAGGTTGACGGCCGATAGCCCGCAGACGGACGATGCGTTTGCCGAAGCTTGGGAGGGAACGGGATCATGCGCCTGGAAGGCAAGGTGGCGATCATCAGCGGTGCCGCGTCCGGGATGGGCGCTGCCACGGCGCGCCGGTTCGCCAAGGAGGGCGCGCGCGTGGTGATCGCCGATATGTTGGAAGAAGAAGGCCGGCAGGTCGCCGCGGACATCACGCGTGCCAACGGCACCGCGGAATTCATGCGTCTGGATGTGACCAGCGAGGACGACTGGAAGTCGGTGGTCGATGCGACAGTGCAGAAACACGGCAAGATCGACATCCTGGTGAACAACGCCGGCATCAGCGGCAGCGCGGTGTCCGACATGCTGGACACCGCGGCCTGGGACAGGCTGATGGCGGTGAATTCACGCGGTGTGTTCCTGGGTACGCAGTACGCGGTGCTGGCGATGAAGCAGGCCGGCCGCGGGTCAATTGTCAATCTGTCGTCGATCTCCGGCGTGACCGGTCAGACCATGACCCACATGGGCTACAACGCTTCGAAGGGCGCGGTGCGGACGCTGACCAAATCGACCGCTGTGCAGTTCGGCAGGGATGGCATTCGGGCGAATTCGGTGCATCCTGGGCTGATGCCGCCGATGCGCACGTCGGGCGCGACAGCCGATCCGGAGGTGCGCGCGAAGATGCTGGCGGGCGTTCCGCTGCGCCGGGCGGGAGAAGTGGACGAGGTCGCCAACGCCGTGTTGTTTTTGGCGTCCGATGAAGCCTCCTACATCACGGGTGCGGAACTTTATGTCGATGGCGGGTACCTTGCGACGTAGACGGAGGGCGATGCGATGATGCTCAGCAGACAGCAGCTCCAGCAATTCGACAGCGAAGGCTACCTGTATTTGCCGGACCTCTTTGCCGCGGAGGAGGTCGCGGCGCTTCGCGGCGAAGCGGAAGCGATCTTTCGCGGCGACCGCAAGGAGATCTGGCGCGAGACCTCAGGCTCGCCGCGCACCGCTTTCGCCGCACACACCTATAATGAGGCGTTTCGGCTGCTGGGTGCGCATCCACGCCTGATCCGGCCGGTCGAGCAGGTGTTTGGCGAGCCGCTCTACATGCACCAGTTCAAGATCAACGCGAAATCGGCGTTCGACGGCGAGGTGTGGCAGTGGCACCAGGATTACGGCACCTGGGCACGCGATGACGGCATGCCGGAGCCGCGGGCGATGAACATCTCGGTGTTCCTCGACGAGGTGCTGCCGATCAACGGTCCGCTGATGCTGGTGCCACGCAGCCACAAGGAGGGGTACTGAAGGCGGGCCACGATGTGTCCACCACGTCTTATCCCCTGTGGACGCTGGACAATGCGACGGTGGAGCGCCTGGTGCGACAGGGCGGCATTTTCACACCCACCGGAAAGCCGGGCGCCGTGCTGATGTTCCATGGCAATCTGGTGCACGGCTCGGCCGGCAATATCACGCCCTATCCGCGCAAGATCGTCTACCTGACGCTGAACGCGGTCTCCAACTACATCCGCACGCCGACCCGGCCCGAGTGGATCGCGCACCGCGACTTCCGGCCGATTGAGCCGGTGCCGGACGGCGCATTGCTGACCTATGCGCGCGCTTGTCAGGCGGCGGCCGAATAGGTAGGCGGAGGGCACGCAACCCAGCGCAACGGAGGAAACGATGCCATCGGGACTTGTCGTGCCGCGCCGCCGGGCGCTGCTTGGCGCCGCCGCACTCACCGCAACGCCGCTGGCAAGGCCGTTCATCGGCAAGGCGGCCGCAGCCGACACGATCAAGATCGGCCTCTTGCTGGCGAAGACCGGTGACATCGCTGCGCAGACCGAATATCTAGCGAACGGCACCTACCTGGCGCTCGAAGAGCGCGGCAACAAGGTTATGGGCCAGCCGGCGGAACTGATCTGGCTGGATGAGCCGTCGCCGCAGGGTTCGCAGCAGAACATGCAGAAGCTGGTGCAGGAGAACAAGGTCGTCGCGATCCTTGGAGGCTCGCTCAGTTCCAACGCGCTTGCCGAGCAAGCGACGGCGGCGCAGTTGAAGATCCCGTACGTCTGCAACAACGCGGCCGCGACCGATATCAGTGGCAAGAACTGCAATCACTACACGTTCCGGCTGAACACGCCTGTTGCCGTGCAGGCAGCGATGTTCGCGCCGTACATCATGGGCTACGGCAAGAAGTGGTATTTCCTGACGGCCAATTATGCGTTCGGCCAGGATATCGCCAGGTCGTTCAAGCAGATTCTGAAGGAGGCGGGCGGCACCATAGCGGGCGACGATGTCGTCCCGCTGAACACACCCGATTACAGCAGCTTCATCCTGAAGATCAGGCAGGCGAAGCCGGACATGATTCTGGGCGGCGTGCCGGCGGGCGATCTTTCAACCTTCCTGAAGCAGTGGAACGAGATGGGGATGAAGGGGTCGATTCCGATCTGCGAGATCGCTATCGGTGATACCGATATCTGGGCGGTCGGACCGGAGGCGGCGACCGGACTGTACACCGCGCTATGGTGGTACGACAACCCGAACAACCCGCCCGAGGAGAAGACGTTCGCGGAAGGCTATCAGAAGAAATACGGCAAGCCGGCCGCTGACAAGGCATGGATGGGGTGGATTGCGGCAAAGTCGCTGTTCGAGTCGATCGAGCTGGCGAAGGCGACCACGCCTGACGCGATCATCGACGGTCTGGAACGCTGGAAGGGCGGGTCGGCGAGCAACCCGTACTCCTGGCGCAAGGGCGATCATCAGATGCTGCTGCGCAACCTGGTGGTGCAGACGAAGCCGAAGATCACCGACAAGTGGGACTACTTCGATGTGAAGGGCGTGGTGCCGGAAAATCTGGCTGACCTGGACAAGGTGTTCGGCTCGCCGGAAGCCAACGGCTGCCACATGACCTGAACGATCGTGCTTGATGTCATCCTCTCGCAGGTGGCCACCGGGCTGGTGCTCGGCGGCCTCTATGTGCTGATCGCCATCGGCCTGTCGATCATTTTCGGCCTGCTGGGGATCGTCAATTTTGCGCACGGCAATTTCTTCGCCCTGGGCGCGTATTTCGCGCTAACCTTGCAGCAATTCCTGGGCTGGCCTGGCGTGCTGCTGGCGCCGCTGCTGGTCGGCGCGGTCGGCATGCTGGTCGAGCGCACTCTGATCCGACAACTCTACGACAGGGAGCCGCTGGTCAGCCTGATCATCACCTTCGCGCTGGCGCTGATGATCGAGGCGCTGCTGCGGCTGGTGTACGGCGGCATCGGCCAGCCGTTCAGCCAGCCGGCTTTCCTGTCCGGCATCTATCTCTGGGGGCCGGTGCTGATCACCAGGTACCGGCTCACGGTCTTGCTGACCACGGTCGCATTGCTGATCGGGCTGTGGGCGTTCATGCAGTTCACGCCCTATGGCCGTATTCTGCGCGCCGGGTCGCGCGATCCGGAAATGGTGGGATTGCTCGGCATTCGGCTGCCGCGCGTGCTGACCGCGGTATTCGGCCTGGGCTGCTGCCTTGCCGGCATTGCCGGGGTTCTTGCTGCACCGCTATGGACGGTGATTTCGTCGATGTCGGAGAATGCGATCATGCCGGCATTTGTCGTCGTGGTGATCGGCGGGCTCGGTTCGTTTGCCGGCGCGGTGATTGCGGGATTGCTGGTGGGTGTGGTGATCGCGCTTACTATCCAGTTCCAACCCGATGCCGCCAACGCGATGATGTATGTGTTCATGGCGGCGGTGTTGCTGGTGCGCCCGCGTGGCCTGTTGGGCGAGCGCTGGGAGCGCTTCGAATGAGGGGGTGGCAAGCGGCGGGGGGAGGGGGGGGTGCCGTCTGCCCCACTGCCCCCTCCCCCTATCCCCCTCCCGCGAGGGGAGGGGGGATTTTTGGATGAAGGCCGTGCTTCGCCATCCGGTCTTGTGGGTGCTGTTGGTGCTGGTTGCGCTGACGCTGGCGTGGGATGCGATCGGTGCGCCAGTAAGCCTGATCACGCAGATCGCCATCTACACGCTGTATGGCGCCGGGGTGAACCTGCTGGTCGGATACACGGGCCTGGTGCCGTTCGGGGCGTCGGTGTTCTTCGGCTGCGCCAGTTACGCCGTGGCGATCTCGATGCGCGGCTTCCTGAACAACGAAGCCGAGGCGCTGGCGTTCGCGGTGTTGTTCTCGCTGGTGCTGGCGGCGGCGATCGCGCTGATCATCCTGCGCCGACGCGGTCTGTACTTCTCCCTGCTGACACTGGCGTTTTCCCAGATCGCCTTCGAGCTCGCCTACAAGTGGACCGACCTCACCGGCGGAGAGAACGGGCTGCAAGGCGTGCCACGGCCGTGGCTGGTCAGCGATTGGTCGTTCCATGTCTTCACGTTGATCACCGTGACGCTTGGGATGTGGCTGCTGTGGCGGATTGCGCACGCGCCGTTCGGTCGCGCCCTGCAGGCGCTGCGTGATAACGAGCAGCGCGCGCAGAGCCTGGGATACTCGACATTCCGCCTGAAATTCGAGGCATTCGTGATCATGGGCGGGCTGATCGGCTATGCCGGCGGACTGCTCGCCTTCATGCTGCGTGGGGCCTACGCCGACAATCTTGGCTGGCAGCATGCAGGCGACGCACTGCTGATGACGGTACTCGGCGGCGTCCACCAGTTCCTTGGTCCGCTGTGGGGCGCCATCGCTTTCACGCTGCTGCAGGACCGCTTGAGCGCGATCACCGAAAGCTGGTGGCTGATGTTCGCGCCGATCATCATCTTGTTTGCTCTCGCCTCGCCGGAAGGCATGCAGGGGTTGGTGCTGCGTCTGCTCGGCCGCGACGACTGGACGCTGACCCGACGCGGGGTGCCGCCGCACCCGACGCGCATCGAACCGTATCGCGGCGGGGGCGACGCGCATCTGGACGCCGGCAAGCCGGTGCTGGAGGTTCGTGGGCTGCACAAGCGCTTCGGATCGCTGATCGTCGCGGGCGACGTGCATCTGGATGTGCATCCGTTCTGCCTGCACAGCCTGATCGGCCCGAATGGTGCGGGCAAAACCACGTTCTTCAACATGCTGACGGGGGTGCTGCGGGCTGACGCCGGCGTGATCCGCTTCGCCGAGCGCGACATCACGCGTTTGCCGGTGCATCGGAGGGTCCGGCTGGGATTGAGCCGCTCCTTCCAGATCCTCAGCGTGTTCCGCAACCTGACCACATTCGAGAATGTCCGCGTCGCCGTGCAGGCGCAGAGCGGGCAACGGCACTCTCTGTGGCGCAACGCTTACGGGCTGGCCGATGTCAACGCGCGCACCTGGTCGCTGCTTGCTGCGGTCGGGCTGGATGGGCGCGCTGCGGAGCCCTGCGCCAATCTCTCGCATGGCGAGCAGCGGCTGCTGGAGATCGCCATCACGCTCGCCACGGATGCCAAGTTGCTGCTGCTGGACGAGCCGCTGGCCGGATTGGCCGAGGCGGATCGCGAAGTGGTCGGCGCGCTGATCCGCCAGCTTGCCGCGACCCACGCCGTGCTGCTGATCGAGCACGATATCGATCGCGTGCTGGCGCTGTCGGATCGCATCACCGTGCTGCACCAGGGCCGGGTGATCGCCGATGGCAAGCCGGCGGAGGTGGCGAGCAACCAGGACGTGATCACGGCCTATATGGGCACGGCGCGTGCCGGCGGCCCCCGGCCGACAGTGCATGCGGTGGCACCCGAGCCAGCACCGGCGCAGTCGCAGCCGCTACTGGTACTGGAACAGGTGCGTGCGGGATACGCCGGCAGCCTGGTGCTGACCGATGTCAATCTGGCCGTGCGCGAGGGTGAAGCGGTGGCGCTGCTCGGACGCAATGGTGTCGGCAAGACCACGCTGCTGCGCGCGATCACCGGCACGGTGCAGACCAGCGCGGGACGCATCGTGATGGACGGTGCGGACATCACCCATGCGCGGTGTACGAGATCAATCGGCGTGGCATTTCGATCGTGCCCGAGGGACGGCGGCTGTTTCCGAACCTGACGGTGATGGAGAACCTGCGGATCGCCGCGCGTCCCGGTGGCGCCGCGTTCGAGGAAATTTTCGAGCTGTTCCCCAAACTCCGCCTGCTCAACCGCGCGCGGGCCGAGAGCCTGTCGGGCGGCGAACGGCAGATGCTGGCGATCGCGCGAGCGCTGACCGTGCCGAGCAAGCTGATCCTGCTGGATGAGCCGTTCGAAGGCCTCGCTCCGTCGATCGTGCAGGAAGTGATGGACGCGCTGGTGCGTCTGCGCGGCCGAGTGGCGATGATCATTGTCGAGCACCATGCCGAGACGGTGCTGCCGATTGTCGATCGCGCGTATGTCCTGGTGAACGGACAGGTCGCATATGAAGGCAGCGCCAGGGCGCTGGAAGCGGACCACGCCTTGCAGGCCCGGCTGCTCGGGGTGGTGCAGCCGGAACTGACGGCAGCCGAGTAAGTGGCGCCCTCTCCTGCGAGCGGCTGAGATGTACGTTACTGGAACAGCTTCAGCGCGTTGATCACTGTCTGAATCACGCCCCAGGCGAGCGGGACACCGACGAAGCCCCAGGCGAGCGCCAGATGCAGCGGCGTTGTGGTGTCGCTCATCGAAACTCCTTCAGTCCGCCCTGCCCATCGCGTCGGCCTCGTCATGCGGCATGTGATGCCGCTCATCCACCTCGCGGATCAGCAGGTTGCAAAAGAACCCGATCACCAGCAGCACGGCCATAACGTACATGGTGACGTTGTAGGCTGCTGCCTTGGCCACGCCGTGCTCGATGTTGTATTGTCGAATGTAATTCACCAGCACCGGGCCGAAGATGCCGGCCATCGACCATGCGGTCAGCAGCAATCCGTGGATCGCGCCGACATAGCGGGTGCCGAACATGTCTCGCAGGTAGGCAGGCACGGTGGCAAATCCGCCGCCATACATGCTGATGATGATGCAGAAACACAGCACGAACATCGCGACGCTGCCGGCCGCGCCGGTCTGAGGGATCAGCGCATAGAGCACCACGCCCAGGAAGAAGAACACGGAGTAGGTGTTCTTGCGGCCGATGAAGTCGGACACCGAGGCCCAGAAGAACCGGCCGCCCATGTTGAACAGGCTCATCAGGCCGACGAACCCCGCCGCGGCAGTCACCGTTACCCGCCCGGGAAACATCTCCTGGCTCATCGCGGAGGCCTGCCCCAATACGCCGATGCCGGCGGTGACATTCAGGCACAGCACCCACCAGATCAGCCAGAACTGCGGCGTCCTGAGTGCCTCGTAGACGAAGACGTTATGGGTGGTGATCAGCCTCTTGGATTGCTCCGGCGGCACATATCCCGCCGGCACCCAGCCGGGGGGCGGCACTCGCACGATCGCGGCGCCGACCATCATGAAACAGAGATAGATCAGCCCCAGCACGATGAACGTCTCGGCCACGCCGACATGCGTGGGCGTCGAGAACTGCCGCATCAACCACACCGAGAGCGGCGAGGCGATGAACGCACCACCGCCGAACCCCATGATCGCCATTCCGGTCGCCATGCCTGGCCGGTCAGGGAACCATCTGATCAGCGTCGAAACCGGCGAGATGTAGCCGATGCCCAAGCCGAAACCGCCGATCACGCCATAGCCGAGATAGATCAGCCATATGTTGTGGACGTAGACACCGACAGCGGAGAGCAGGAACCCGCCGGACCAGCAAAGGCCGGCGGTGAACATGGCACGGCGCGGACCGCCTTCTTCCACCCAGCGCCCGAGCAACGCGGCGGAGGCGCCCAGAAAGAAAATCGCGATGCTGAAGATCCAACCCAGATCAGTGAGTTTCCAGTCGTCCGGAGCCGACTGGGTGATGCCGATCAGACGCGTCATGGGCAGGTTGAACACACTGAACGCGTAAGCCTGGCCGATGCACAGGTGCACGCAGAGTGCGGCGGGCGGTACCATCCAGCGGCTGAAGCCGATGCCCGCGATGGTCCGCTCGCGGTTGAACAAACCGACTGGCGCTCGCGCAGTGGTGGAACTCATGGACGGCTCCCGAACTGCTTGCCTCCGACGATCGCGCTGTTTCCCACGCGTAGCGATTCTGTAAGACTACCTGCGCAGATTTTCAACCGGTTCCTGGACCAACGGGTCGAGCTTCGGCTTCACCGTTTCGTATTAGCGACAATGGTGCGATGCATTCATAGGGTCCCAGAACAGCTTCAGATGATCGGTGATCGACGCCGCCGCCTTGTCACGTGATCCGCTCAGGGCGGGTGAACACCTCAAAACCATCGCTGCGAGCAATGCCGATCAGCGTGATGCCCGCCTGCTCGGCCAACCGAATGGCAAGTGTCGTCGGGGCTGACACGGCGACCACGACCGGCGCACCCATCATGGCGGCCTTCTGCACCAGCTCGACCGATATGCGGCTTGACAACAACAGCAATCCATCCGCCGCGGCACTACCCTCACGCGCCAAGACGCCTGCCAGCTTGTCGAGCGCATTGTGCCGGCCGACATCCTCACGCAGGGACACAAGCCCGCGCTGCGGATGCCAGAAGCCGGCCGCGTGCACCGCGCGCGTTTGCTGGTTGAGTTTCTGTGCCGGCGCAAGCGCAGCCATTGCCGTGTGGATCGCGGCATGCGCGAAGCGCGCTTCGCTGGCAACCCGTGGCGGGGTCCGCACGGCATCGGCGAGCCTTTCCAGGCCGCACAATCCGCAACCGCTCGGCCCCGCGAGGCGGCGTTGCCGCAGTGTCATCGCATCCGCACGCTGCGCCGACACCCACATGCGCAGCTCGATGCCAGCATCCTCCGCAACGACGTTCAGCTCTTCGATGTCCGCCGGCGACTGCACGATCCCTTCGGTCAGGCTGAAGCCGACGGCGAAGTCCTCCAGATCGGCAGGGGTGGCCAGCATGACCGCATACGCGGTGCGGTTGTAGCTGAGCGCGATCGGGGTCTCTTCCGGAATGATGCGCGCGCCTCGCGTCGGCTCGCCGCCGCGCCAGGCGGTCCGTACCGCGCTCTGGATCGGCTCAAACCGCGTCACTTGGCGAGTGCGAGCAGCATCCCAGCTTGTCGATCAGGCAGCTACCGCCACGCGCTGGGCGGTGTCGGGCTGCACGACACCGCCGCGAATCGCGCCGGGCTCGGTGCTGCCCCACAGCACCTCGAACCCGCGCGGCAGCCGCCGGCTATTCGGCATCGATAGCCACAGACGGAACAGCAGCCGCTCCTGCTGGCTGGCGCTATCGTCTTCGTAGGCCGTGCGGCCGTGGAAGATGACGTGGTTGTTCAGCAACTGGATATCGCCTGGCTCGAACGGCGCGAACAGGCAGACTTCCTCTGCTGTTTCTGCCAACAGATCGAGCGCCTCGTGCTGTGCCGAGGTCAATCGAGGCACCTCGGAAAATTCCTGCGCCTGCTCGACATAAGTGCGCGAATACTGGCAGGTCAGCTTGCCGTCCTGCACACCGAACACCGGCAGCGCGAAGGCACGCGCTGGCGCGATCCCGTCCTCGTCGGCCGGGCGGGCGCGCCAGTAGCCCTGGCACAACAGTTCCAATAGGTCGGGTCGGCGTCGGAGGATTTCGTTGTAGATCGTCACGATGCTGGTCAGCTTACTGATGCCACCGGCCTTGGCGTTGCGCACGCACAGCAGCGCGATGACGTCGCAGCGGTCGGTATGCCAGCGCAGCGGCCCAGTGGAGCGGGCCCGGGCGCGCGAGGAGGCGATCTTGCCGGGCTCGCTTTCGATATAGGTCTTCGCGTCGAGTTGCGTTTCGTCACGCACCTCGCCCATAATCTCGCCGCGCGCGTTCTGGTAGAGCGGCGTGCCCAGATGGCGCCCCAGGCTCCAAAAGATCTGGCGGATTTCGTTATCGGAATAGCGCTGCACGGGCAGGCCGCGCAGTCGGATGGCGCCGAGACCGTTTTCCAATTCGTCGCTGATCTCGGCTAGCAAATCGGCGGTGGCGGGCAGCGGGAAGTCCTTGGCGTCGAAGCCGAACAGCGGACGGTGCCTCACGGCGGTAAGCGCGGCGTCGATTTCCGCGAGGTGCGCGTCGGTCAACGTGCGGATCCAGGCGCCGGATTGCTCCAGGTCCTTGCCGAACCAGGCAGCGCGACCAGGCAACGGTTGCGCAACGCTCATCGCTTATCCTCCGAAATCCAGTGCAAGCTCGTACCAGCAGCGCCGCGTGTCAATCGTATCAGGCATTGGCGCATCAGCCGCTGGCAAGCACACCATAGGCCGCGGTCGCGTCCGTGGCCTGCCGCAGCCTCTGAACGAACCCCGCGTCACGCATCGGCCGCGACAACGCCGCCAACGTCGCCAGATGCTGGTTGCCGCCATTGGCCTCGGTCAGCAGCAGAATCACGACATCCACCGGCCGCTCGTCAATCGCCGCGAACTCAATTGGTCGCGCCAGGCGCACGAACAGCGCATACGGCGCCTTCAGTGCCTGAAGCCGCGCATGTGGCAGAGCGAAGCCCTTGCCCAGCCCGGTGGAACCCAGGTTCTCCCGCGCCAGCAATGCGCTGAATATCGTGGTTGCGTCCAGCGAGGTTGCTGTGGCCGCGCGGTGTGCCAGCTCCTGCAGCAGTTGCCGTTTGTCGCCGGCGCGCAGCCCGACAATCACCCGATCCGGAGGTATGATCTCGGCAATGGTCATCAGTCTGGCGCCCGCAGACGATAACCGACTCCGGTCTCGGTCAGAATGTGTTGCGGCTTCTCGGTATCGCGCTCGATCTTCTGCCGCAAGGCACGGATGTAGATACGGAGGTATTGCACGTCGGAATTTGGGCCCCAGACCTCACGCAGGATCATGTTGTGGGTCAGCACCTTGCCGGCATGTGCCACCAGCAGCCGCAGCAGGTCGTACTCACGTGGCGAGAACTTAACCTCCTGGTCGCGCACCGTGACGATCCGGCGCACCAGATCCATCGTCAGATCGCCGGCACGGAACACCGGCTTCTCGCCTTGCTGCTGCAGCCGGTGTCGCTGCGCGGCGCGCACGCGCGCCAACAACTCCTCGATCCCGAACGGCTTGGTGACGTAGTCATCGGCGCCGAGGTCGAGCGCTGCCACCTTTGCCCCCTCGTTCTCGCGGCTGGACAGCACGATGATCGGCAGCATGGCGCCTGACTCACGGATGCGCCGGATCACGTCGATCCCGTCAATGTCGGGCAGCCCGAGATCAAGCACCAGGAGATCGGCGCGCCGTTGGCGCACGGCATCCAGCGTTGCCTGACCGCTCGCCGCCTCGACCACGATGTATCCCTGACTGCCCAGGCCGGCACGCAGGAAGCGCAGGATCGCCGGTTCATCGTCGGAGATCAGAATGCGCAACGGCCCGGCATCGGCAGTCATGTTCACTGCACCGCCTCTGCCGGCTGGTCCGCTTCTAGGAATGCCGGCAAACGCATCGTGAAGACAGCACCCGAACGGTCAGTCCGGTTGCCGGCTGAGATGCTGCCGTGCATCGCCTCGACGAACCCGCGGCAGATCGCCAGCCCCAATCCAGTGCCCGCTCTCCGCCGATCGGCCCCGCCGACGCGATAAAACTTCTCGAACACGCGATCCAATTCGTCAACCGGAATGCCCGGACCTTCATCGAGCACCTGCACCACGACCTGACCGCCATCCTGCCATGCCTTCACCGTGATCAGCGATCCAGCAGGCGCATACTTGCCGGCGTTGTCCAGCAGGTTGAACAGCACCTGTTCGAGCAGCACCTCATCCAGATCGAGCATCGGCAGCTGGGGTTGCAGGACCACCTCGTTGCGGTGGTCCGTCAGGATCCGCGTGGCGCGTCGCAGAGCGCTGCCGATCGCATCCGACAGCTCGACCGGTCCTCTGCGCAGCGCCAGCGGGCCAGACTCGAGCCGCGTCATATCCAACAGGTTACCGATGAAACGATTGAGCCGTTCCGCCTCGTCCTGGATGTTGCGGGTCAGATCAGCCCGTGTCGGGGCATCAAGCGCGTCACCCTGCACCATCAGACTTGTGGCAGAGCCAAGTATCGAGGCCAAAGGTGTCCGCAGGTCGTGCGAGATCGAGGTCAGCAGCGCCGCCCGCAACCGATCGGTCTCCGCCACCAGCCGCGCGCTTTCCACGTCTTCCACCAGCTTCACACGCTCGATCGCAAGCGCCGCCTGGTCCGCCAGCGCATCGAGCAGCCGATGCTGATCCGGCGTAAGGATTGGCCCCGGTTCGTCGCTGTCGATCCCGACCACACCCACCGCACCGCGTCCAGTGTTCATCGGCATGAACAGACGCTTCGCCCCCGGTAACGTGTCCGATCCGCGGCCGGCGACGCGGTTCTTCTCCCAACACCATTTCGCCGCGGCTAGATCGGCGGCATCCAACGCGTCCTCCGGCGGATAGCCGGCGCGCACCTCGACCGAGCCGTGTTCGGGCAGCAGGATCACCACCCGGACCTTCAGCATGAGTGCGATCTGATGCACCGTCGCCCACAACAGATCGTCGAGATTTGCTGCGCCCGCCAGCTTGCGGCTGAACTGATACAGCTCTTCGGTGATGCGCGCGCGCTGCCGCGCCACGATCGCCTGCGCCCGCACCCGCGCCGTAAGATTGCTGGCGATCACCGCGGTGATACCGAAGAAGAACAGCGCCGCCACGTTCTCCGGATCGGCGATGGTGAACGTATAGAGCGGCGGGAGGAAAAAGAAGTTGTACGCCAGCACGCTTGCCAGGCAGGCCAGCAGCGCGGGCCACAGGCCATACACCACGGCCGACACCAGGACCGCCGTGATGAAGCACATCGCGACGCTGGACAGGCCCAGCCGTTCATGCAGCAGCAGCGCCGCTCCGAGCGAGGCGGCGACGAAACCTAGGCTGCCGGCGAAGGCTCCGGCCTTACCGGTTATCAAAGTGCGCCGCCTTTGCTCCGCAGGTTCGCCGCTGCGCCCTAGCACATGCACGCCGGCTCCGCCGGCCTTCCGAATCAGTTGCTGGGCCAGCGAGCCGGAGAACAGTTCGCGCCACCAGGAGCGCGGCGGCTGGACGATCAGGATGTGCGTGACGTTGTTCGCCCGCGCGTATTCGGCGATCGTGTCTGCCACATCCTGACCAGGCAGGGTGACGGTTTCCGCGCCCAGCCGCTGCGCCAGCCGCATCGCCTCGGCGATCCGGTCACGATCGGCGTCGCTGAGATTCAGATCCTGCCCGGTCTCGACATGCAGCGCCGTCCACGGCGCCTTCAGACTGTCGGCCATGCGCTTGGCGTTGCGCACCACCTCGGTGGCCGCGATGTCGCCACCGACGCAGGCAAGGATCCGCTCGCCAGCCGCCCAAGGGCCGGAAATGGCGTGCGCCTGCATATAGCGCACCATCTGGTCATCGACCCGCTGCGCCGTGCGCCGCAGCGCAAGCTCGCGTAACGCGGTGAGATTGCCCGGCATGAAATAGTGACGGATAGCGCGATCGGCCTGCTGCGGCACATATACCTTGCCGTCCTTCAGCCGTTGGATCAGGTCCTCCGGCGTGAGGTCAATCAGCTCGATGTCGTCGGCTTTATCGATAATCGAGTCCGGTACTGTCTCGCGCACCCGGATGCGCGTGATGCGCGCGACCACGTCGTTCAGGCTGTCGATATGCTGGACGTTCAGCGTCGTATAGACATCGATACCGGCGGCGATCAGTTCCTCGACATCCATGTAGCGCTTTGGATGCCGGCTGCCCGGCGCATTGGTGTGCGCCAGTTCATCCAGCAGCGCGAGCTGCGGACGGCGTGCCAGCAGCGCGTCCAGATCCAGCTCATCCAGGGTGCGGCCACGGTACTCGACCTGGTGGCGCGGCAGGACTTCCAGCCCTTCCAGCAGCGCCTCGGTTTCGCGGCGACCATGCGTCTCCACCACGCCGACTACGACATCGGTGCCTTCGCGATGCCGCGCGCGGGCGGCGGACAGCATTTCGTAGGTCTTACCGACGCCGGGCGCCGCGCCGAGGAAGATCTTCAGCCGCCCGCGCGTGCCCTGCTGCGCGGTCTGCAACAGTGCGTCAGGGGAAGGCCGTGCGTCGCGTGACGTTCGCTCGTCCAATCAGGGTGCACCCTCTCCCGGTGCTTTTTGCGCCGACCTCTCCCGCTGAGCCGGGCAAGGCGCACCCTGTTTACCCCTTCAGCCCATCCAACGCGAGGCTGAGCTGCAGCGCGTTCAAATGTGGCTCGCCGATGGGAGCCGCTGACGTCAAGCAGAGTATTGCGCATCTTCAGCACTCGCTTCAGGCGCACCGACGTAGGCTGAACGCAGGCACCTCGGCTGTGAGCAAAAGGCGGCCGGCCATGCGCTCGGCGCGGATTGCGGAGAAGCCGTGCAGTTTCAGCGGGCGCGCGACACGTGTCTGGGCGCTTGGGAAGGCGTCGACGCAGACTGCCACCCGTCCGTTCGCGATCATCGCGCGGCGGATCGAAACGAGCGCGGATTCCAACCACTCGAACGACGCTACTCGTGGCACAACTGCGAGGCTGGCACTCTCCGCCTCCAACCGTTCATGGGAGCGCAGATGGGTCATCTTGGACGCACCGGCGCGCAGCAAGGCGCACATCACGTCCGCGCCGCCGTTGCCGATCAACAGAACGTGCCATTCGTCTTCGATCGCGCCGAGAGCCGCTACCAACTCGGTACCGCGACGCGGCGCTGGCGCTACCTGGGAATGCATCAGCATTGGATGGAGGACTCCTGCCGGAAAGGCTGCAGTTTCATGGCGCCGGCAAGATCGAGGGGACAGCATATAATTGCCATCGCCGTCGCGCTGGAGGCGTATAAGATTGCCGTAGGTGTTGGCTATGCTTTCCGCAGGATCAATGCACCCGTGCCCTGCACCGTCGCATCCCAGCCTGGCGGCACGAGCGTTGTCGCGTCCAATTGCGTGACGATAGCCGGCCCCCTGAACCGATCGCCGGCACCGAGCGCCGCACGATCGAAGACCGGTACCTCGAGCGTGCCGCTGGTATCGTGCAGCAGCTGCCGTCCGAAGGGCGATGCGCCGGTGCCGGCGGGCAACTGCGACGGTATCGATGTCGGTGCGCCGGCGACCGCCTCCACACGCAGCGTCACCAGTTCCACCGGCGTTTCCAGCGTAAAGCCGTTCAGCGCACGGTGCGCTTCTGCGAAGGCACGCCGTGCCGCATCGACATCATCCGGCCAGACGATCGCCAGTTCCGCACCCTGCCCCGCGTAACGCAGCAGCGCTACGCGCGTGATTGTCCTGTCGCCGGCCGGCACCTGCTCCTCGTTGAACCAGGCGTGCGCCTCGGCTTCGAGCGATGCAAATGCATCCGCCGCGTCCCACTGATCCGGTCGCGGCATCGTGCGTGAGAACTCCGACTTCAGCCCGGCCGCAAGCAAACCTTCGGCGCACAGGACGCCAGGCGCTGGCGGCACCAGCACGCGGGAAATGCCCAGCAACTCTGCCAAGGAACAGCCGTGCAACGGACCAGCGCCGCCGAAGGCCACGAGTGCAAAGTCGCGCGGGTCGTGGCCGCGTTCCACGGACACAACCCGGATCGCGCCTACCATGTTGGAATTGGCGATCGCCAGGATGCCACGCGCCGCATCGTGCAGCGACAATCTCAACGGGTCGGCGACATGCACACGAACCGCGCGTTCCGCCAGGGCCGGCTGCAAGCTCATACGGCCGCCGAGTAAAGACGTGGGCAGATGGCCCAGCACGAGATGCGCGTCGGTGACCGTGGGTGCCTCGCCGCCGGTGCCATAACACGCGGGACCCGGTACAGCGCCGGCACTCGCCGGCCCAACGATCAGCGCTCCGTTTGAGAGGCGCGCAATCGACCCACCGCCGGCGCCGATCGTCGCCATATCAACCATCGGCAGCGGTAGCGGCCATCCGCCGATATGGCCCCGCTGCGTGAGATCGATCCGCTTGCCGCGCAGCAGACAAATGTCAGCGCTGGTGCCGCCGATATCGACCGTGATGATGTCGGTGATGCCGGCGGCCGCCGCCACATCGCGTGCACCGACCACGCCCGCCGCGGGACCTGACAGCACGGTCAACGCTGGCGCCCGCGCGATCGTGGCTGCGCCGGCAACGCCGCCATTCGATTGCATCAGCAGCAGCGGCGCCTTGATACCGGCGTCGCCGAGACGACCCTGTAGGCGCTGAATGTACGTGGTGACCGCCGGCATCACGCCGGCATTCATGATGGTGGCCAGGCTGCGCTCGTACTCGCGCACCACAGGCAGCACATCGACCGATGCAGTGACCGCCACATCCGGCAGCGCCAGGCTTAGCAACTCGGCAACGCGGCGCTCGTGCGCGGGATTGGCAAACGAATGCAGCAGGCAAATTGCCACCGCCTGCACATCCATCCGGCGCAGCACCGCCGCCACATCCTGTACGCTGGCCTCGTCCAGCGGCATCAGCACCTTGCCGCCGGGACCGATCCGCTCGCACACCTCCAGCACGCGGGCCGGCGGCACCGGACGCTTCGGCTTCACCCACACGAACAGGTTGGCGTGACGCGGAATGTCCTGCCGCCCGATCTCCAGCACATGGCGAAATCCGGCCGTGGTCACCAGCGCCGTTCGCGCTGTCTTGCCTTCAAGAATCAGGTTGGTGGCCACCGTCGTGCCATGCAGCACGCGTCGCACGTCCTGTGACTGCAAGCTCGCCTCGGCCAGCACCTGGCGCACACCGGCGATGAACGCCTGCGGACGGATCCGCTGGTGTGCTGGCCGTCTTTGCGCGCCATTGGCGACCCGTGGCTTGGTCCAGCAAGGTGATATCGGTGAACGTGCCACCGATATCGACGGCAATTGCCAACGTCATGCCTGGACCAGCGCCTCGCGCCCACGCAGTGAGCGTGTGACCTGCTGATCGATTGCGTCGCCGACGATTGCTACGCCGTAGTCGCGCCGTGCTGCGGCGATCGATACGAAACCATCGCGTACGTCCTGCAGCACCTGCTCGGGCGGGCGTTCAAACGGATGACCGTGACCGCCGCCGCCACCTGTCTCCAATAGCAAGATGTCACCGCAGCGCAGCATGGTCCCGTCGGATAGGGGAGCCAGCACGCGCTCCCGCGGCGTACCTGGATTGACCACGGCGCGCCCCGTGCCGCCGCGCAAACCGCCGGCCACGCCCCAGGGCGGATTGAGCACGCTGTCGATACGCATCGACAGCACAGCATGTTCCGCCAAAACCTCGTATTCCCGCACCACACCGGCGCCGCCGCGGCACCGCCCGGCGCCGCCGCTATCGCAGTGGATGCCATAGCGCAGCAGCCGCACCGGATATCCCTGTTCGAGGAACTCGACCGGATAGTTCTCCTGCGCGACGAAATACACTGCGTCGATCCCGTCGGCCGTCGCACGCGCGCCATAACCGACGCCGACGCCATCCGACATCAGGAATGGCTGTCCACCGTGCGGTGCCGCGCAGCATGATGATCACATACGCTGAATGCGAAGCGGGCGCGTCGCCTCCCGCCGCGTTCACCAAACCGTTCAGGGCCGCGAGGAATCGCATCATCGTCATGCCGCGCAGCCCGAGCGGGGCCGGAAACCGCGGCCAAAGCAGCGATCCTTCCCGCAGCTTCACCTCATCCAGCGCGCGCGGTCCGCCGGCATTGCACACCTGAGCGGGATCACCGCCGAGAAAGAACAACCCCAGCGCCATCCCGGGTACATCGGGGTTCATCAGGAAGTTCACCGGCCCGGGCGCCTGGTCATCCGTCTCTGTGGCATCGAACACGAACCGGTCGTCCGCCGTGCGCGTCAACGCCAGGCGGATATGGAACGGTCCATTGCCATGACCGTCGGAATCGATCGCGTCGCTGAACCGGTGAGTGCCGACGGGAAATGTCTCGCGCAACCGGGCGCGCACCAGTTCCCGCGTGCGGGTGAAGAGCTGTGCGAACGCCTCGCGCCATCACGTCCGGCCCGAAGCGCTGCAGCAGCTCTGTTACCCGTCGTACGCCAAGGTCCACCGCCGCCATCAATGCGCGCGTGTCGCCGCGGCTCTGCTCGGGATAGCGCGAGTTGCGGTGGAAGATCTCCAGTGCTGCGTGATTGACCGCGCCGGCGTCGATCAGCCTGGTCGGCGGGACGATGATCCCTTCCTGAAAGATGTCTGTCGCGTCCGAACTGATGGATCCAGGGCGCAGGCCGCCGATGTCGGAGAAATGCGCCCACCCCATGACGAATGCCACGCGTCGGCCCGCATGGAACACGGGTGCCAGGAACACCTGGTCGTTGGAATGCGACACCGCCCCGCGCGAGGCATAGCAGTCGCTGTACCAATAAAGGTCGCCTTCGCGCATCGTGTCTGGCGCGAACCGCGAAAACACCGGCCCGGTGATGTCGCCGAAGATCGGCACCATGGAGCCGACAACCATCACGCCTTCGGCATCGAACAGCGCGGTATAGAAGTCCTTCTTCTCGCGAATGAACGCGCTGATCGCCGTGCGTTCCAGCAGCGCGTCCATTTCGGCCTGCGCCGCACGAATGGCGCCACGGATGATCTCCAGCCGTATCGGGTCGATCATCAGTCGGCGACGAAGGCCCGATAAACCTCCGCCATATCGGCGACCGCCGCCTGGTAGAGTTGGGCGCCATGCTCCGGCGTGGATAGCGACGGATCCGAACCGATACGGCCATCCGGGAAGCGACGCCGATAATCGGCGCAGTCGAAGAATCCTGTGCTCCTCGGCGCTACTTTCGGTGACATCTGCGCATACTTGACCGACTCGGGGTGATAGTGCTGCGACAACGAAACTTCAGCTGCGGTGGCGTGGCTGCCGTTGGAATCGCCATAGAGCTCCTTAGCTAGCGCGGTTGCGCGCGGGCCCTGCGACCAGAACACCATTTTGCAGCGCACAGGTGAAGGTTCGCCAGACCCGCGCATAGATGACGCAGCGTAGACCTCGTCGAAGGCCGCGGTGACCGTGGCGACATTACCGCCGTGGCCGTTGATGAACAGAAATCGTTCGAAGCCGTGCTTCATTAAGGATGTCACCACATCCCCAACCAATGCAATCAACGTTGAAGGTCGCAGCGTGATAGATCCGGCGAAGCCCAGATGGTGCTGCGACATGCCGATTGTCAGCGTCGGCGCCACCAGGCAACCAACTGCATCACCCACACCTTTCGCGACAAATTCCGCGTCCAGGTGATCGGTGCCGATCAGTCCGTTCGGCCCGTGCTGCTCGGTCGAGCCGATCGGGACGATGATGCCGCGCGAGCTGCGCAGATATTCCTCAACCTCGTGCCAGGTGGACAACGCGAGTTGCATGAGCCGCCTCCTGCAGACGCCGCATCTTGCCGCGGCTCAGAACGATCTACAACCTGCAGAGTAGGAGCAACGCGGGTACCCGTATTGACAGGACACCTCCAGCAATGATTTTGTCATCCAATGATCAACATTGAACGCAATGGCCGCCTGTTCGTTGCTCTTCGGAAGAATGGCACGCCGCGCGAGGGTCTGGAACCGGTGTACCACGCCGTAACGCCCAATTGCCGGATCGCATTGTGTTCTGACGAGCCCGGCGCCCGCTCCGGCTGGGCCGAGCCCCCGGGCCACCAGATTACGTGCCCCGCTTGTCTGAAACGGTTGGCAAGGCTCTAAAGTTTCATTGGCGGAGGCCTGCCTCGCGCAACAATGGCAGGACTTCTGTAATGAAATACGGCAGTTCGTGCTTGAAGTTGACGAACGATACGGTTGTGCCGGCAAAGCCTACCTCGCTTATCCGTATCAGCTCCTCGGCTACCTTCTGCGGCGTGCCGATCAGCGGATAGGTGCCGGCGCCGCCGACGAAGCGTTTGCGATGCAAACGATATGCCTGCGGATCGTGAGAGGAGGAGAACTTCTCCTTCGACCCCATGTAAAAATCCACGCTGCCTGTATCTTCCATCCGCACCGCATAGTGCTCGTAGTAGTCCTCTGCCTCGGTCTGGGTCGGGCGGCACACGACGTGGCACGTTGTATAGACACCAACCTCGCGGCCCGCGGCGCGGGCACGCGCCGCCATATCCGCAATGTGCGGTTTGCCGCCGTCGATATCGACGAACGTGGTGAACAGGAAATCAGCGGTTTTCGCCGCGAAGTCACGACCCACGGGGGAGAACGCCGCATTCAGCGTGACCGGCCGTGGCCTCTGCAACGGCGGCGGCAGCCCGGATACGGCTTTGAGTTGATAGAAGCGGCCTTCATAGTCGAATGGCGGACCACCGGCGAAGATGCGCTCGACAATTTCGGCCCATTCCAATCCTTGGGCGTAACGCTCCTCGATCATTGATAAGCCGAACAGTTCGAATTCCTGCGGGCTCCAGCCGCAGACGATGTTCAGCCCGGCCCGCCCGCCAGATGCATGATCCACCGTCGCCAGCGCCTTGGCGGCAAAAACCGGATGCACCATGGGGACATGCACCGTCGAGAACAGCGCAATGCGCCGAGTGACGCCGGCAAGCGCGGCAGCGAAGGTCAGCGTCTCGTAGCTCCACTCGCGACTGTTCAACTCGCCGCCGAACCCTTTCCAGCGCGCGATCGGCAGGAAGAATTCGATGCCCGCGCGATCCGCCATCTGCGCGACCTCCACGACTTCGTGCCACTGCGCCGGCCAGCGTTCGGGCACGCGCGTCAGCGTCAAACCGCCATCGGCGTTCGCCGAGAACACCCCCAGCTTGAACCGGTTGGGTCCGTGCATTGGATGAACCCCAGGGGGATGAGCCCCAGGGGGATGAGCGATAGGGGGATTAACCATCGGGCGCCCCTTCTTGCCGCGTGCCTTGCATCTTGGGCAAAGTACCGCGGGCGACGCGGAGGGAGCAATGATCTGAGCCAACGGTGAACGGCGCCGAGGCGCTGCTCGAACTGTTCCGAACGCAAGGCGCCGATTACATCTTTTGCTCGCCGATCGCCGCCTGGGCGCCGCTATGGGAGGCGCTGGCCAAGCGCAAGGCCACCAGCAACATCGAAACGCCGCAGTATCTCAACTGCCGCCATGAGATCCTCGCGGTTGGCCTTGCCGCCGGCTACTACAAGGCGACGGGCCGTACCCAGGCCGTGTTGCTGCCGACCGGTCTCGGTGTGCTGAATGGCGCGATGGCGCTGCGCTCGGCCTACCATGAGCATATCCCCATGGTGATCATATCCCCTGATACGCTGACCCATGGCGCAGTGCCGGAACTCGACCCTGGTCCGGAGTGGCCGACACTGCTGGTGGACCTCGCCGGTCCCGTGCGCGACAGCGAGACAGTGACCAAATGGTCGAAGGAGGTGAGGACCGGCACCGACCTCGCAGCGGATGTGCGGCGCGCGTGGTATTTCGCTGAAAGCGTGCCGCGCGGCCCGACACTGCTAGGCGTGCCGTTCGACATTCTGATGAGCCAGATCGCCGCGCCGCGGGGCGACAAGACCAAGGCACCGCCGGTGGTCGCGCCAACGGACAGTCTGCGCGAGATCGCGAAACTGTTGATGCAGAGCCATGCGCCACTGATCGTCACCGAGCATGCCGCGCGCACGACCGAAGACCAGGCCGCGCTGGTGTCCATCGCGGAATGCATCGGTGCACCGGTGTTCGAATATTGGATGCCGCTCTACGCGAACTTCCCGCGCGCACATCCGCTGTACGCCACCGACCCGATCGAGCAACACCTGAAGGACGCCGATTGCATCCTGATCGTCGGCGCGCACGGTCCGTGGCATCCACAGGAAATGCCGCTCGCCGAGACCTGCAAGGTCATTCAGATCGAAGAAGATCCGCTGCGGCCTCGAGCGCCTTTTTGGAGCTTCCGCACGGACTATTGCATTGCCGGTGACATCGGCAGCAACCTGGCGCAGCTCGCCGCTTTTCTGAAACCAGAAGCGCATGCTCCCCAGGTGGCAGACCGCACACAGCGCTGGCACACCCACAATCAGCGAGCAACGCCGCAGCGATGAAAGAACGCGAGGCCGCGCGTGGCGAAGCGCCAATCCATGCCGCCCACCTGTTCGACACGCTGCACAACCTGCTGCCGGATCGGTCGGTGATTGTCGACGAGATCATCGCCCAGGTGCCGCCGATGATCCGGCATCTGTTCCGCGCGCGCGATTTCACTCACATTCGCGGCTGGGCCGGCGCATTGGGAACCGGGTTGCCGACGGCACTCGGGGCAAAGCTGGGTCGACCGAACGATGTCGTTGTCTGCGTGATCGGTGACGGCGCATTCAATTACAACCCCGTTCTCGCCTGCCTTGGCCTGGCACAGCAATACCATGTGCCGGTGCTGGTGATCATCTGCAACAACCAGGGCTACGTGTCGCAGGAGTGGAATTTGTACAAGTATTTTCCCTCCGGCTATGCGCTGCGCGACAACAACCCGTACGGCCGGGTGATCGAGCCGACGCCCGACTACGCCGCGCTGTCACCGGCCTTCGGCGGACACGGCGAGTGCGTCAGCGAACCGGCGCAACTGGAACCGGCAATCCGCCGTGCCATTGCGGCGGTGCAAGGCGGACGGCTTGCCTTGCTGGACGTCCGGCTCGAGCCGTAAAACCGCCATGACTGACGTGGTCATTCGGCCCGGTCAGACCACGCTTTCGGATTGGCGTGCGATCTATCGGGGCGCCGGCGTAACGCTCGATCCGGCCTGGCACGAAAACATCGTTCACGGCGCGCAGGCCGTCGAGGCAATCGTGGCGCGCGGCGAGCCGGTCTATGGCATCAACACCGGCTTCGGTCGCCTGGCGAGCATTCGTATCGCCGCCGATGAACTCGCCATGCTTCAGCGCAACATCGTGCTGTCGCACTCGGCTGGAGTCGGCGATCCGATGCCAGGGCACTTGGTCCGACTGATGCTCGCACTGAAGATTGCGGCGCTGGCGCACGGTGCTTCAGGCGCGCGGCTGCAAACCGTGTCGCTGCTGGCCGACATGATCTCGCACGATCTGCTGCCGGTCGTGCCGACGCAGGGCTCCGTCGGTGCGTCGGGCGACCTCGCGCCACTGGCACACATGGCCGCAGCGATGATCGGCGCCGGTGAAATTATATGTGGTGCCGAGTGTGTTCCCGCCGCGACGGCACTGTCGCAGGCCGGTTTGCAACCGGTCGTCCTGGGTGCGAAGGAGGGCCTGGCGCTGCTGAACGGCACGCAGTTCTCCACCGCCTATGCGCTGGCCGGACTGTTCGAAGCGGAAGCGCTGCTGCAGGCGGGCCTGGTCACCGGCGCGCTTTCCACCGATGCGGCACGCGGTTCGGATGCGCCGTTCGACGCACGCATCCAGACCCTGCGCGGTCACCGCGGTCAGATCGACGCGGCCAGCTCGCTGCGTACGCTGCTCGCGGGCAGCGCCATTCGCGCTTCGCATCTGACCGGCGATGATCGGGTGCAGGATCCATACTGCCTGCGCTGTCAGCCCCAAGTGATGGGCGCCGCATTGGACATCCTGCGCCAGACCGCCGCGACGTTGCAGACCGAAGCGAATGGCGTATCGGACAATCCCCTGATCTGCGGCGATCCACCCGAAGCGCTGTCAGGGGGAAACTTCCACGCCGAGCCGGTAGCGTTTGCCGCCGATATCATCGCTCTGGCCCTGTGCGAGATCGGCGCACTGGCCGAACGCCGTATCGCCATGCTGATTGATCCGACGCTCTCCCGTCTGCCCGCGTTCCTGACACCAAGGCCGGGACTGAATTCCGGCTTCATGTTGCCGCAGGTGACAGCAGCCGCCCTGGTCGCCGAGAACCGCCAGCGTGCCATGCCGGCGAGCGTCGATTCCATTCCGACCTCTGCCAACCAGGAAGACCATGTGTCGATGTCTGCACATGCCGCTCGCCGGCTCCTGCCTATGGCCGACAACGTCGCCGCGATCCTCGGCATCGAATTATTGGCCGCGGCACAGGGCTGCGACTTCCATGCCCCGCTGACCTCCAGCGCCGCGCTGGAGGTCGGTACGGGCGAAAAGTGAGGGCAAAGGTGCCGCATCTCGAAGAGGACCGCGCTATGGCGCCGGATATTGCCGCCGCGATTACGCTCGTGCGGTCGAATTGGATCGAACTGCTGCCGCAAGTGGAATTGCCGCTCTTGCTTTGAATTCACCACAAAGACACGGAGTTAGAGGACCTCGCATCCCCGCTTCCCTCGAGCACGAACCAGCGCTACTCCGTGTCTCCGTGTCTTCGTGGTGAATTAAAATGCCGCAGCTCAGCAATGTCCGCACCATCCGCTCCCCGCGCGGCGCGGAAATCACCGCCAAGTCGTGGCTGACCGAAGCGCCGATGCGCATGCTGATGAACAACCTCGACCCGGAGGTGGCGGAACGCCCGGGCGAACTCATTGTATATGGCGGGATGGGCCGCGCCGCGCGCGACTGGGACAGCTACGATCGCATCGTCGCGACGTTGCGCCGCCTGGAGGGCGATCAAACGCTGCTGATCCAGTCCGGCAAACCGGTCGGCGTGTTCCGCACGCACGAAGACGCGCCGCGTGTGCTGATCGCCAACTCCAACCTGGTGCCGCACTGGGCCACCTGGGAACACTTCAATGAACTCGACCGCAAGGGCCTGATGATGTTCGGCCAGATGACGGCGGGTTCGTGGATCTATATCGGCAGCCAGGGGATCGTCCAGGGCACGTATGAGACCTTCGTCGAGATCGGCCGTCAGCACTACGGCGGCAATCTCGCCGGCCGCTGGATCCTGACCGCCGGTCTCGGCGGCATGGGCGGCGCGCAGCCGCTGGCGGCAACAATGGCGGGCGCATCGCTGCTGGCCATCGAATGCCAGGCCAGCCGTATCGAGATGCGTCTGAACACCGGCTATCTCGACATCCAGGCGGCCAGCCTGGACGAGGCTCTGACCGCGATCGAACGCGCCTGCCGTGAACGCAAGCCGATCATCGGTCGCGCTGCTGGGCAATGCTGCGGAAATTCTGCCGGAACTCGTGCGACGCGGCGTGCGCCCGGACGTGGTCACCGACCAGACGTCATCGCACGATCCGGCCAATGGCTATCTGCCAAAGGGCTGGAACGTCGCGGAATGGGAACACCGCCGCGAAACGGCACCAGCCGAGGCCGCAGCAGCTGCTCGCGCTTCGATTGCCGAGCACGTCACGCGCCATGCTGGGTTTCCATCGCATGGGCGTGCCGACCGTGGATTACGGCAACAACATCCGCCAGATGGCGAAAGACGCCGGCGTCGTCGATGCATTTGCGTTCCCTGGCTTCGTGCCGGCCTACATCCGCCCGCTGTTCTGCCGCGGCATCGGCCCGTTCCGCTGGGCGGCGCTGTCAGGCGACCCCGAGGATATCTACCGCACCGACGCCAAGGTGAAGGAGCTGCTGCCCGATCACACCCACCTGCATCGCTGGCTCGACATGGCCAGCGCGCGCATCCGCTTTCAGGGCTTGCCCGCGCGTATCTGCTGGGTGGGTCTGGGCGACCGTCACCGGCTTGGGCCTTGCGTTCAACGACATGGTCGCGCGCGGCGAGTTGCAGGCGCCGATCGTGATTGGCCGCGATCACCTCGATGCCGGCTCGGTCGCATCACCGAATCGCGAGACCGAGGCAATGCGCGACGGGTCGGATGCGGTGTCCGACTGGCCGATGCTGAACGCGCTGCTGAACTGCGCGTCAGGCGCCACCTGGGTGTCGCTGCATCACGGCGGCGGCGTCGGCATCGGCTATTCGCAGCACGCCGGCATGGTCATCGTCTGCGACGGCACCGAGGCGGCGGCGCGGCGCATCGAGCGCGTGCTGTGGAACGATCCGGCGACCGGCGTGATGCGGCACGCCGATGCCGGCTATGACATCGCGCTCGACTGCGCCCGAGAAAATGGCCTCGATCTGCCGGGAATTCTGTAGGGGAGTGAGTAAACAGTCCCCCCTCCCCTCGCGGGAGGGGCCAGGGGGAGGGGCTCAGCGCGCCGGCGTCTCCGCCGCGGCAAAGTTGCACTCCACCGCGATGCCGTCCGGATCGTAGTAGAACAACTGCGTCATGTTCAGCCGTGGCAGCACTCGTTCGTCATACTTGATGCCGCGCTGTTCGAGATTGGCCTTCATGTCCTTCAGCCCCTCACAGGCGAAGGCGATGTGGTCGAGCCTGCCGGTCTTCGCCGGATCGCTTTGGCTGTCGCCGAGCGGCTCGTCCTCCGGCCGGTTGCCGATCAGGTGCACCGTGGGCGTATCGCCGCAATAGAGCCAGTAGCCCGGGAAATTCAGCGGCGGCCGATCGCCCACCGTCAGTCCCACAATATCGGTATAGAATTTCCTGGTCGCTTCCAGATCGCGTGCCAGGATGGTGTAGTGGTTGAGCGACATTGCAGGCATCGGGTCTCCCTCCGTCAGAACAGGTTCTCCGGCTCCAGGCCGAACAGGATCTGGCCGACCGACTCATAGTGCAACTGCCGGCCCTGCGACTGCTGCGCCACCGTGTGGATGTCGCGCAGACGCTGCTCGAACGGCTGCTCCTCGAACACGGCCATCGACCCGGCGGCATGATACAGCGTGTTGACGATCTCGCGCGACTGCTGGATCGCCCAGGTCGAGGCAAGCCGGATCATCGCCCGGTCCTCGGCTGTCTGCTGGCCCGTTGCCTCGACATGCTCCCAGGCCGTCTCCCACGTCGTGTGCAGGAAGGCGCGCGCGGACCGCCAGCGAGCCTCGCACTGCGCAAGCTGCGACTGCACTACATTGTTTTCGCGCATCGGCCTGGATGCGCCGCGGGACACCTTGTTGGCCGGCAGATCGAGAAAATCGGTAATTGTGCCGCGCGCGATTCCCAGGCCCACGCCGGCGAACCCGCAGGAATACAACTGGTTGCTGGTGAAACGATACAGCAGCCCGTCCTCCCGCCGCTCCGCGGGGTTGTCGCGCGACGCGGTGAAGCGCTGCGGCACGAACAAGTCCTTGATGACGTATTCGTTGCTGGCCGTGCCGCGCAGCCCGACGGTGTGCCAGATGTCGTTCACCTGCACGCTGGCCTTCGGGAACAGCATCGTGCGGACTTTGCCGGTGCCGGCCACTTGCATATGCGCGCCCAGCCACTTCGCGTGCGCACAGCCGCTGGCGAAGCGCCACTTGCCGCTGATCCGATAGCCGCCATCCACCGGCTGTGCCTCGTATGGCGCGCCTGGCGGACCCCAGGCGAGAATGCCGGTGGGTGGTCCGAACATCTCGCACGCCACCTCGCGATCCAGGTACGCCGCCGTCATCGCGCAGCCGTTGTTCTGGCCGACGCACCATGCGACCGACGCATTGGTCTCTGCGAGTGCTTCCGTCACCTGAGTGAACAGCACCGGCCGCAACTCGGCGCCCGCCGAGGAATCGTGGCTGCAGCAGGCGGAAGAAGCCGCCGTCGATCAGCGCCTTTACCACGTGTTCCGGCAATTCCCGCCGCCGCTCGATCTCGTCGCCGGCCTCGTGCAGTACCGGCGCCAGATCGCGCGCACGTTGGATGAATTCGCTGCCGCAGGTCACGCCTGTTGCTCCAAGCTTTCCAACATCGCGGCGATCCGTGCCCCATCCGCCGCATCGGCTGCGCGCAACGGCGGGCGGACGTTGCCGCCAGATCGCCTCACCGGTCATCGCCGCCAGCGCTGCCTTGAGCAGCGGAATGCCGTCGATCGGTGCACAAGCCTGCTCGATCAGTGACTGCGCACTGGCATCGCTTAGCAGCCTGCGCAGCAGTGCCGGCACCAGATTGGCCATACCGCAGATCGTTCCCTGCCCGCCAGCGGCGAGCGCGCGCACGATCAGTCTCTCGTCGCCAACCAGCGCGGCAACATCCGGCGCCGCGGCACGGAACGCCAGGAACGATGCGAAGTCTCCACTGCTGTCCTTTACGCCCGACACTGCCGCACCGTAGCGCGCACGCAGACGGCCAAGCACCGCGGGTGGCACCGGGACGCCGCAGACCTGTGGGATGTGATACAGACAGACGCTCAGGCGGCTATCGCCGACGCCATCGAGCACCGCCGCGAGCGCGTCCTCGATTCCCTGCTCCGAAACGCCGGAAAAGTAATACGGCGGCAGCAGCAAAACCCGGGCGATACCGAGCGCCAAGGTGCTCCTGGTCAGGGTCACTGTATCGGCGATCGCCGGACAGCCGGTGCCAAGTGCGAGCCGCTCCGGTGCAATCCCAGCGGCCAGCACCGCCTCCGCGGCAACCAGGCGCTCGGCGATCGAGAAGGACGGACCTTCACCGCAACTGCCGAACAAGACCAGCCCGTCGCAACCAATGTTCAGTAGCCGTTGTGCGTGCCGCGTCAGTGCCGCATGGTCGATCGAGCCGGCGGTATCTGTCGGTGTCGTCGCGGCCGCCCACAATCCGGTGATGGCTTCGGGCATTCTGGTCTCCTGGTTACGGCGCCAGCGTGCCACCGTTCGATCGTTGCGACCATCCCCATCCTCGTCAGGCCTGTATGGCGCTCCCAATAGACGCCGATGCCACGAGGATGCCCGCGTGGCTATAGAGCCGGCGGATATGTTGGCCGTTTACTTGAATTCTTCGGCCCCGATCGCCTGATGTGCAACAGCTACTTGCCGGTGGTGGATCCGGGGCGATAAAGCTGGCGAGAAGCGTCGGCGCCTTGCGGGCCGGGATTTCGTGACGCTATTTTGGGTGGTACGGCTCTCGAATTTTATGTCTGATTAGGTACTGGCGTCATCAATAGAAATAAATCTATTGTGCTGTATGGTTGAACGGGGCAAACAATGAGCGACTCGACTGACCAGATCCTTGGGCTCACCGCCCAGATCGTGTCGGCGCATGTGCGGCACAACTCGGTCACACCGGATGCGCTGCCTGCACTGATTTAGGAGGTGTATCGGACGCTGGCGAACATCGGGCAGGCACCGGCTCAGGTCGAGAAGCCCACCCCCGCCGTGCCGGTGAAGCAATCGGTCCGCCAGGACCGCATCATCTGCCTGGAGGACGGCAAGAGCTTTTCGATGCTGAAACGGCACCTGATGACCGACCACAAGCTGACGCCGCAGCAGTATCGCGAAAAGTGGGACTTGCCGCGCGACTACCCGATGGTGGCTCCCAACTACGCGCAGACGCGCTCCGCCCTGGCAAAGAAGATCGGTCTCGGCCGCAAGTCTGAACGGCGCGCCAAGCGGGCGCCCGGTCGTCGCAAGCGCTCCTGAAGTTACGAAGTTCGCTATGGGGTGATCCCGATCACGCCGACCCTCGCGATCGACGAGAACTCGATCGTCGAGACGTTCGTCCGCGCATCAGGTCCCGGCGGGCAGAACGTGAACAAGGTGGCGACCGCGGTGCAGCTTCGGTTCGATCCCGCCCGCTCCGGTTTGCCACAAGACGTTCAAGAGCGGCTGCGCACCCTTGGTGGCCGGCGCATCACCAGAGAAGGCGAGCTGTTGATCACCGCCCAGCGCTTCCGCACGCAGGAGCGGAACCGTCAGGCGGCGCTGGACACTCTGATCGCTCTGATCCAGCGGGCTGTGACGCCGGTGGTCCCGCGCATGCCCACCCGCCCAACCGCGGCATCCAGGCGACGCCGTCTGCAAACCAAGGCGCATCGTGCACGGATCAAGCAGATCAGGGGCGCACCGTCGCAAGAGGAATGATCCCCTACTCTGTATCCAACCGCGAGAGGGGAGGGGGGGTTTACGTTTTCTGAGACTTATATTAGCCGACTACGCGGCCGCCGCCCGCGACTCCTATTCGATCTTCCGCCGTTTGCGCGATGCCGGCGGAATTCCTGCCGGCATGCGTTTCCTGGTGTGTCTGCCAACGCCGCTGGCGTCCGGCTATATGTACATCAGTCCCGCATGGTTGGCAGACTATCTGCCCGTCTATGAACGGTCGTTGCTGCGCGCACTTCGGGACATCGTCGACGCGATACCTCATGGCGATCTGTCGATTCAGTGGGATGTCTGTCGGGAAGTGCTTGTTTACGAGAACTACTTCCCGCGCCGCCCGCCCAGCTACAAGTCCGAAATTCCCGCCGAGTTGGCGCGACTGGGCGATGCCGTGCCCGACGATGTCGAGTGCGGGATCACCTCTGCTATGGCTCCCCGCGAGACGAGCACCTGATCATGCCCAAAGACGCGCTGTATCTCGGCCTGATTCACTACGCCGATACCGCGGGTGATCGGGCGCGTATCGCCGCGGCGCAGAAGGTCGTGCGGCGTTTCGGCGTCGCCACTGAATGCGGCTGGGGCCGCACCGATCCTGCGCGCGTGCCGGCGCTCCTGGCGGCCCACCGGAATATCATGACTGACGCCCGGGCCTGATGCGCTAGGGTTGGGCATGCGTCTTTCATTGCTGCTGTTGTTGCGGGTGTCAGCCGCTCAGGCAGACGAGGTGCGCGAAGGACCTGCGGCGTATGGCGACTGGCACACCGATGCACCTGGCGTCGTGCGACTGCTCACGCCGGCATCAATGCCGCTACCGTTCGCCACTCAGGCGACCGCAGACGCAGCGTCGCTGGTGGCGCGTCCTGCCGGGGCGCGGCCGAATGTTCCGCCCGGCTTCGCCGTGGACGAATTCGCGTCCGGCCTCGACCGGCCGCGCACGTTGCGCACAGCACCGAATGGCGACGTGTTCGTCGCTGAGAGCGGTGCATCCCGCATTCGCGTGCTACGCGCCGCCGATGGCGCACCGCGCCCAGCGGGTTCCAGCGTCTTCGCTGCCAACCTGCCGCAGCCGTTCGGCATCGCTTTCTGGCCGCCCGGTCCCAACCCGCGTTTCGTCTATGTCGCCCTGTCATCGCGTGTGGTGCGGCTGCCGTATCAGTCCGGCGACCTCCAGGCGCGCGGACCAGCGGAAGTGGTGGTGCCGCATCTGCCGACCGGCGGACACTGGACGCGCGACGTGGTGTTCTCGCCGGACGGCCGCACGATGTTCGTCTCGGTAGGCTCCGCAAGCAACATCGGTGTTGCCGACGAGGAGAATCGAGCCGACGTGCTGGCGTTCGATCCCGATGGCGGCCATGCCCACATTTACGCCGGCGGCCTGCGCAACTGCAGCGCGGAGGCTATCGCTCCTGCGACCGGCGCCCTGTGGTGCGTGGTGAACGAACGGGACGGGATGGGCGACAATCTGCCGCCGGACTATGCGACCTCTGTGCGCCAGGGCGCCTTCTATGGCTGGCCCTGGTACGACATCGGCGATCACCCCGACCCGCGGCTGAAGGGTCAGCGTCCGGATCTCGCCGGTCGGGTCACGGTACCGGACGTGCTGTTCCAGCCGCATTCGGCACCACTTGGCATCACCTTCTATGAAGGCGCCCACTTCCCGCCGGAGTACCGCGGCGACGCGTTCCTGACGTTCCACGGCTCCTGGAACCGCGAACACCGCACCGGCTACAAAGTTGTGCGCGTGCGTTTCAGCAACGGGAAGCCCACTGGAGAGTACGAGGATTTCCTGACCGGCTTCGTTGCGTCCGATCAGGCGGTATGGGGCCGTCCGGTCGGCGTCACCGCAACGCGTGATGGCGCGCTGCTGGTCAGCGAGGACGGCAACGGCACGATCTGGCGCATAGCCTATACGGGAGGAAACAGGTAAAGCGTTATGACCGAAGCCCTTTCCGCCTTCGCTAGGAACGCTCTGAACGCGGTGCTGTCGGCCAGGTACGGATGCGTCAGTCCGCGTCGGCAGCTGCTTCGTGCTTACGCGCCCTGATGCGCGTCAGCGCCTGTTGGACATGGGCGCTGAACACGTATTCGGCCGGCCGCTGGTTTGACAGCGGGATTTCAGGCGCCATCGGCCCCTCCGTGCGGATGCCGCGCAAGGCCTGCGCGGCTGCTTTCCACGGCTTGCGAATGGTCTCGGTCACCGCGGTCGCCTCATAGCCGGAATGCACCATGCAGTCGGCACACTTCTCATAGTTGCCGGTGCCGTAGCGATCCCAGTCGGTCTCTTCCATCAGTTCCTTGAAGCTCTTCGCGTAGCCTTCGCCCAGCAGATAGCAGGGCCGCTGCCAGCCGAAATAGGTGCGCGTCGGATTGCCCCAAGGCGTGCAAT
The DNA here is from genome assembly GCA_963758595.1 of uncultured Alphaproteobacteria bacterium. Classification (GTDB taxonomy): domain Bacteria; phylum Pseudomonadota; class Alphaproteobacteria; order Acetobacterales; family Acetobacteraceae; genus JAMXLO01. Next base: position 370,988 of record CAVWWB010000006.1, on the reverse strand, counting down.
GGAAGGTCTGGTTGCCGGCCAGGAAGTCCAGGAACATGGACGACTGATTGAATGCCCATTTCCGCTTGCCCTGCCGCGCAAAAATGCCGCGGAACAGCTCCTTTGTCTTACGCCGGTTCAGGAAGTGCTGCTGGTCCGGCGCGCGCTCGTAGGCATAGCCGGGCGAAACTGAAATACCATCCACCCCCTTCGCCATCACGTCGTCGAAAAACGCCGCAACGCGCTCCGGCTGCGCGGTATCGAACAACGTGCAATTGATGATGGTACGGAAGCCGGCGCGCTTCGCCGCGGCGATCGCCGCCACCGCGCGATCATAGACGCCATCCTGGCACACGGAGGCATCGTGTTCCTCGCGCAGCCCGTCCAGGTGCACCGACCAGGAAAACCATTTGCTCGGCTGGAACAGATGCATCTTCTTTTCCAGCAGCAGTGCGTTTGTGCAGACGATGACGAACTTCTTGCGAGCGATCGCCCCTTCGACGATCTGCTCGATCTCACGATGCAGCAGCGGCTCGCCGCCTGCGACCACCACCACCGGCGCGCCGCATTCGTCGATTGCCTCCATGCACTCGGCGACCGAGAGACGCTGGTTCAGGATCTCGGCTGGATAGTCGATCTTGCCGCACCCAGCGCAGGCCAGATTGCAGCGGAACAGCGGCTCCAGCATCAGCACCAGCGGATAGCGCTTGCGTCCCAGCAGGTGCTGCTTCAGGACATAGGCGCCGACGCGCAGCGCCTGGTTCAGCGGCACGGCCATTCGCGATCCTCTCTTTGCAGCGCTGATCCAGAACTCCGGCACGTCCGCCTGCGATCATCACGCCTCTTTGAAGCGCGTGGTTCGACCTCCGACGCTCCGCCTGCGGTCATCACGCGCTAGGTGTCCGCCAATTCCTTGGGGAAGCGGAAGCGCACGTCCTCCGCCACCCCGGCCAGGGCGGATATGTCGATCGCGCCGAACTGACGCAACCCGTCCAGCACGCCCTGCACCAGCGTCTCCGGTGCCGATGCACCGGCAGTCACCCCGACCGAGCGCACCCCGACGAACCATTCCGGCCGCAGCGCGTCGGCATCATCGACTAGATAGGACGGCTTGCCCAACTCCTCGCCGATCTCGCGCAGCCGGTTGGAGTTGGAGCTGTTGCGCGAGCCGACCACCAGGATCATGTCCACCTGGCCGGCGAGCTGTCGCACCGCCTGCTGGCGGTTCTGCGTGGCATAGCAGATGTCGCGCACGTCGGGGCCGACAATAGCCGGGAAGCGCGCCTTCAGCGCTGCGATGATCCCGCGCGTGTCGTCGACCGACAGTGTGGTCTGGGTGATGTAGGCCAGCTTGCCCGGGTCGGCGACCTGCAGCATCCCGACGTCGGCGACCGTCTGCACCAGGTGCACTTTCCCTGGCACTTGGCCGATTGTGCCCTCCACCTCCGCGTGGCCAGCGTGGCCGACAAGGACGATCTCGCGGCCCTGGGCGGCGTAGCGACGCCCCTCGTTGTGCACCTTGGCGACCAGCGGGCAGGTAGCGTCGATCACCGGCAGTTCCCGCTTCGCCGCCAGCTCCTCCACGCGCTTCGCCACGCCGTGGGCGGAAAAAATCGTCCGGGCGCCCGGTGGGATCTCGTCCAGCTCGTCCACAAAGACGGCGCCGCGCGTCCGCAGGTTCTCGACCACGTGGCGGTTGTGCACGATTTCGTGACGGACATAGATCGGCGGCCCGTACTTTTTCAGTGCCCTCTCGACGATCTCAATCGCCCGCTCGACTCCAGCGCAAAAACCGCGGGGCTGGGCCAGGACGACGCGAATCATGGCTGTTTCTCCCAATAGCGGCGTCGGGCCGGTAAGACCTCGGCCGTGATCGTCCAAGCGTGATCCTCCAGGGCGGATCGCCCGGGGCGTGAATCACGGGCTCGAACCAGGGTCGGGCGGATATGGCATGCGACCCTTCGCCGGGCAATGGCAGCCGACCGTTGCGTATGGCGGGAACCGGACCGTTGCGGTAAGGCGTCGCCGGACAGCAGCATCTATGCCACACTCGCGTGTGTGATTCGTACAACCAACAGCGACAAGGATCGTCAGGTCTTTGGCATTTGATCGGCCACCGAGGGTCAACTTCGTCCAAGGGTGGTATCGGGGGATAATGGCATTGGTAGACGCGCATCTTCCCGCGGTCCTCTCGCAGCTTGCCCTGGTCGTGGAGGCCGAGCTGGAGAGCCTGCTGCCGGTGCCTGAAGGGGCCGAGGCGCGCCTTTCCGAGGCAATGCGCTACGCCACGCTGGGCGGCGGCAAGCGGCTACGGGCGTTCCTGGTGATGCAAAGTTCCGCGATTTTCGCTGTGTCCGAAACCTGTGCCGCCCGGGTGGCCGCCGCGATCGAGATGCTGCATGCCTATTCGTTGGTGCACGACGATCTGCCGGCGATGGACGACGACGACCTGCGCCGGGGCAAACCGTCCACACACAAGGCTTTTGATGAGGCAACCGCCATTCTGGCTGGCGACGCCCTGCAGGCCCGCGCGTTCGAGGTGTTGGCGGAACCGGATACGCATTCGGATCCGCAGGCACGCTGCGAGTTGGTCGCGGCTCTAGGTGCGGCGGCCGGTGCACGCGGAATGGCGGGTGGGCAGATGATCGACATGCTGGCGGAAGGCCAGACGCTGGATGGCCCGGCGGTCACCCGGCTGCAGGCGCTCAAGACCGGCCGGCTGATCCAGTTCAGCGCGGAGGCGGGTGCGATCCTCGGGCGCGCGCCGCTATTCCAGCGCCACCTGCTGGCCGCCTATGGTCGGGACCTCGGCGCCGCCTTCCAGATCGCCGATGATCTGCTGGATGCCGAAGGCAGCACGGAAGAAACCGGCAAGACCGCCGGCAAGGACGCAGCCGCCGGCAAAGCCACGATGGTCGCGGTGCTGGGCGTTGAACGGGCGCGGGCGCAGGCTGACATACTGGCGCGCCAGGCCGCCGGGCACCTCGACACATTCGGTGACCGCGCGGAAACGCTGCGGGCGCTGGCCACCTATGTCGTCGCCAGGCGGAACTGAACTCAGAGCGGAGGCACCATGAGCCCTGTCAAAACACCGCTGCTGGATCGTGTTCGCTATCCGACCGACCTGCGCAACTTCTCGGTCGAGCAACTGCGGGAACTGGCGGACGAGCTGCGCGCGGAGACCATCGATGCGGTGTCCGTCACCGGTGGCCATCTCGGCGCGTCACTCGGCGTGATCGAGCTGACGGTGGCGATCCACGCGGTGTTCGATACGCCGCACGACCGGCTGATCTGGGACGTTGGCCACCAGGCCTATCCGCACAAGATCCTCACCGGCCGTCGCGACCGGATCCGCACACTGCGCCAGGGTAGCGGCTTGTCCGGTTTCACCCGGCGCGCCGAGAGCGAATACGACCCGTTCGGCGCGGCGCACTCCTCCACCTCGATTTCGGCCGGGCTAGGCATGGCGGTGGCCCGCGATCTTAAGGGCGAAGAGCGCAACATCATCGCCGTCATAGGAGACGGCGCGATGAGCGCCGGCATGGCCTACGAGGCCATGAACAATGCCGGAGCCCGTCATACGCGGCTGCTGGTGATCCTGAACGACAACGACATGTCGATCGCCCCGCCGGTGGGAGCCATGAGCGCCTACCTGTCGCGGCTCATGTCGTCACGCAGCTTCCTGTCCTTACGGGAGCTTGGCGCCCGGATGGCGAAACGCTTCCCGCGCGGCCTCGAGCGCACAGCACGGCGGGCCGAGGAGTATGCCCGCGGCATGCTGACCGGCGGCACGTTGTTCGAGGAATTGGGCTTCTATTATGTCGGCCCGATCGACGGGCATAATCTGGAGCACCTGCTGCCGGTGCTGCGCAATGTCCGAGAGGCGGAAGAGACCGGCCCCATCCTGGTCCACGCCATCACCCAGAAAGGCAAGGGCTACCCGCTGGCCGAAGCCTCCGCGGACAAGCTGCACTCGGTCTCGAAGTTCAACGTGATCACCGGCGAGCAGGCGAAGGCGCCGCCCGGGCCGCCCAGCTATACCAAGGTGTTCGCCGAGGCTCTGATAGATCAGGCGGAACGCGACAGCTCTATCGTCGCCATCACCGCGGCGATGCCATCAGGCACCGGCCTCGACAGGTTCGGCAAACGCTTCCCGGATCGCTGCTTCGATGTGGGGATTGCCGAACAGCACGCGGTGACGTTTGCCGCGGGGATGGCGACCGAGGGCATGAAGCCGTTCTGCGCCATCTACTCGACATTCCTGCAGCGTGCCTACGACCAGGTGGTGCATGACGTGGCGATCCAGGGCCTGCCGGTACGCTTCGCGCTGGACCGCGCCGGACCTGTTGGTGCGGACGGTGCAACCCATTCCGGCAGCTTCGACCTGGCCTATCTCGGCTGCCTGCCCGGATTTGTGCTCATGGCGCCGTCCGACGAGGCCGAACTCGTGCATGCCGTGGCGACCGCCGTCTCGATCGGCGACCGGCCGTCCGCCCTGCGCTATCCGCGCGGCGATGGCGTGGGAGTCGCGTTGCCTGCGCGCGGCGAAGCGTTGCCGCTCGGGCGCGGCCGTGTGCTGCGGGAAGGCAACAACATCGCCATCGTCTCGCTGGGCGCGCGGCTCGGCGACGCGCTGAAGGCGGCGGATGAACTGGCTGCCCGCGGACTGCCGGCGACGGTGATGGATGCGCGCTTCGCCAAGCCGCTGGATGCCGCGCTGCTCGAACAACTGGCGCGCCACCACGAGGTCCTGATCACCGTCGAGGAAGGCTCGATCGGCGGTTTTGGCTCCGCGGTGCTGCACCATCTGGCATGCAAGGGCCTGCTGGATCGCGGCCTGAAGGTCCGCCCGATGGTGCTGCCCGACATTTTCATCGACCACGACTCCCAGGCGAAGCAGCTGGCGCAGGCGAAGCTGAGCGCGAAGGATATCGTCGCGACCGCACTGGCAGCGATTGGCGTGGATGAGTTGCTTGCGGGAGGCCAGGCCGTGACGGCCCGCTGAACAGGGCGGGCGCGAAATAGGCGCGGCTCCTACCCCCAGCTCCTCCTTTTCGTGCGCGCTTCACCCCGCCGACGCCGTAGCCACACCAGGCTTCACCATCTTCGCGGGATCGACCACGCGGTCGAACGTCTGCTCGTCCACCAGCCCAAGCTGAAGCGCCGCCTGCTTCAGCGTCAGGTCGTGCTCCATCGCATGGTGCGCGATGCGCGACGCCTTGTCGTAGCCGATCACCGGCGCCAATGCCGTAACCAGCATCAGCGAGCTTTCGACATACTGGGCGATCTTCTTCACATTTGGTCGCGTGCCCTCGACCAGGAATTTCCGGAAATTCGTGCATCCATCGGCCAGAATGGTGGTGGATTGCACGATATTGGCGATCATCAGCGGCTTGTAGACGTTCATCTCCAGGTAGCCGCCGGCACCCCCGAACCCTACCGCCACGTCGTTTGCCATCACCTGGACGGCGATCATCGTCAGCGCCTCGGCCTGGGTCGGATTGACCTTGCCGGGCATGATCGACGAACCGGGTTCGTTTTCGGGGATCAGCAACTCGGCGAAGCCGGCGCGCGGCCCGCACGACAGCAACCGGATATCGTTGGCAATCTTGTAAAGCGAGACCGCAAGCGTCCGCAGCGTGCCGGAAAGCTGGACCAGAGCGTCATGCGCCCCCTGTACCGCGAACTTGTTCGGCGCGCTGACGAAGGGCAACCCCGTCTGCTTGGCGATTTCCGCGGTCGCTGCCTCGGCAAAATCGGGGGCAGCATTGATGCCGGTACCGACCGCGGTGCCACCCAGCGCCAACCGATAGACGCCCTTCAGCGCATCTTCAATTCGTTCGAGATCATCCGAGAGCATGCAGGCATAACCCGACCACTCCTGCCCGAGCGTCAGCGGGGTCGCGTCCTGCATATGCGTACGGCCGATCTTGACGATGTCCCGCCACTCCTCCGCCTTGGCCGCGATCGCGTCGCGCAGTGCCGTCACCGCCGGGACCAGGCGATGGCTCACGCCGATCGCGGCCGCAATATTCATTGCCGATGGGAAAGTGTCGTTCGACGACTGCGACATGTTGACGTGGTCGTTCGGATGCACCGGTGACTTGCTGCCAAGTGACGTGCCGGCAAGCTGACAGCAGCGGTTGGAGATGACCTCGTTGACGTTCATATTGAATTGCGTGCCGCTGCCGGTCATCCAGACGTGCAGCGGGAACATGTCGTGATGCTGTCCGGCGAGGATTTCATCGCAGACCCGCGTGATCAGGTCATGCGCCTCCGGGGACAGCCGCCCGCCAGCGCGATTGGCGGCGGCCGCGCAGCGCTTCAGAATGGCATAGGCGGTAATCATCTCGCGCGGGATCAGGTCGTTGCCGATGCTGAAGTGCTCGAGCGAGCGTTGCGTCTGCGCTCCCCACAGTTTGTCCACCGGGATCTGCACCTCGCCCATGCTGTCGGATTCGGTCCTGAATTCGGTCATTGTCGACGACTCCCGTGCGTCAATCGCGATTGCGTGGGCTGGCAGAGCCGGGCTGCGGTCCAGCGCCACCCGATCAGTGTCCGGCGACCCGGTGCTCGGTTGGAAAACCCGATATACCGGAACACATAAGGCTCAGCCGGCCAGCGCACCATGCTGGAAAGACTGGCCGCGCTGCAAGTTGGTTGACGCCACGCTGAGGGCAGATGCTGCGAAGGCAGGACTACAGGCAATCATCAATAACTTTTGCGGCCGATCCGGATGCCGATGCGCGCCGCACCCTGCGCCGCCATCGCGCCTTCGCGACGGCCCTGCTGGTGCTGATGGCAGTCCTCACTCTCGGCACGTATGCGCTTCCTGCCGGAAATGCGACCGACCTGCTGCAGGCGGCTGCCAAGGCGGGCCTGGTCGGCGGCCTCGCCGACTGGTTCGCAGTGACGGCACTGTTCCGCCACCCTCTCGGCCTGCCGATCCCACACACCGCCATCATCCCGCACCAGAAGGAGCGGCTTGGCGCGGCACTCGGCCGTTTCGTCGCCACCCACGTCTTCACTGCCGATGAGGTCGCAGGCGTGCTGGGGCGCCTTGACCTGCCCGGCATCCTGCACCGGTTTCTTGCCGATCCCGCCTCGGCCCGCCCGGCTGCCATTGCGCTGACCGGGATGCTGCCGCGGATTCTCGCGGGCGTGGAGGACGGCCGCGCTCGCCGATTGATTGCCCGAATCGTGCCGCGAATCCTTGGCGGACCCGGCGCCGGCCAGGTCGTCGCCCGCGCGCTGCACAGCCTGGTGGAAGGCCGCCGCCACCAGGAGGTGTTCGGCTTCATCCTGACCCAACTCCGGACCCTGCTCGCCAGCAAGGAGGAGAGCATTCGGACCGCCATCGAGGAGCGGGTGCGCGAGCAGGGGGGCCGGCTGGTCGGCTGGGCACTCGGCGCCTCGATTGCCCGCCGCGTGCTGGGTACGATCAACGCGGAACTCGACAAAATGAGCCCCGATGGTTCCGAGCTGCGCGCTGCCTTCGACGAGTGGGTGCGCAACGAGATCGTCCGGCTGGAGCAGGATCCCGCGCGGACGGCAGAGCTGGGCGCCGCCATTCGCCGCGTCGTGGCGCACCAGACGGTGCAGGCCTGGCTGTGGGACGTTTGGGCACGGCTGCGCGTTGCGCTCGAGGCCGATGCAGCAAGACCTACCGGCCGGACGGTCGCCTACCTGGAAGGCGCGCTGGCCAACCTCGGCGCCATGCTGGAGGCCGATCCTGCCGCCCGCGAACGGGTCCATGCCGCGGCCGAACGCATCGTCGGCAGTTTGCTGCCCGCGGCGCAGGCCCGGCTGTCGGAATTCATCGCTGGGGTAGTCGCCAACTGGGATACCGCCACCATCGTGGAGCGCCTGGAACTCCGTGTCGGCAAGGACCTGCAATTCGTACGCGTCAATGGCACGCTGGTTGGCTTCCTGGTCGGTGGCTTGCTCTATTGGGCGCTGCGCGCCACGTTTGGCCACGTGAGCTACTGACGGGGAGAAGGCAGGGATGGCAATGACGTACAAGGACATGGTTGCGGCGGCCAACACGGTGGTGCCGGCCGTCACCGCCGGAGACGCGGCGAAGCTGGTTGAACAACAGCGTGCGGTCCTGGTTGACGTCCGCGACGGCACCGAGCTGCAGGCCAGCGGCAAGGCAAAGGGCGCGCTGGCGATACCGCGCGGCTCTTTGGAATCCCGCGCCGATCCGGAGTCACCCAACCACAATCCCGCGTTACGCAAGGATCGCCCGGTGATCCTCTACTGTGCCGGCGGCGGGCGGGCTGCGCTGGCCGGCAAGACTTTGCGCGAAATGGGCTACACCGACGTGCGCAATCTCGGTGGGTTCAAGGATTGGGTTGCGGGCGGCGGCGAGGTCGAAAAGGTCTGAGATCAATCGGGCGGCGACAGTCGCCTGCTACTCGAAGGAATGGCTATATAGGCCAGTCGCCGCGACATCGGACAGACAACTGGGGAGAGCCATGGGACGCAGATTCGCCAACATTTTGGAAACCGTCGGCAACACGCCGGTCGTGCGCATCAACAGGCTGGCGCCCGAGGGAGTGAACCTGTTCGTCAAGATCGAGGCGTTCAACCCGCTCGGTTCGGTAAAGGACCGCCTCGCACTGGGTGTGATAGAGGACGCCGAGAGGCGTGGCTTGTTGAAGCCCGGCCAGACGGTGATCGAAGCCACCAGCGGCAACACCGGCATCGGCCTGGCGATGGTCTGTGCCGCCAGGGGCTATCCGCTGGTGGTCACCATGGCTGAATCGTTCAGCGTCGAGCGCCGCAAGCTGATGCGTTTCCTCGGCGCCAAGGTAATCCTCACGCCCGCCGGCGAACGCGGGATGGGCATGGTGAACAAGGCCAACGAGCTGGCGGCAAAACACGGCTGGTTCCTCACCCGCCAGTTCGAGAACGAGGCCAATGCCGATTTCCACTCGCGCACCACGGCACGCGAGATCGTCGAGGACTTCAAGGACACCCATCTTGACTACTGGGTCACCGGTTACGGCACCGGCGGAACGTTGAAGGGCGTCGCGCGCGTGCTGCGGCAGGAGCTACCGAATACCAAGATCGTCGTCTGCGAGCCCGACGATGCGCCAATGCTCAGCAGCGGCGAGGGCCAGCAGCGGAATCCCGACGGCTCGCCGGCCGCTGCTCACCCGGCGTTCAAGTCGCATCCGATGCAGGGCTGGGCGCCCGATTTCATCCCCAAGCTGCTCGGCGATGCGGTGGATGCCGGCGGCCTGCACAAGGTGCTGCGCATCAAGGGGCCGGACGCGCTGCGCTGGTCACGCGAGTTGGCACAGAAAGAAGGCATTTTCGTCGGAATCACTGCGGGCGCCACGTTCGCAGGTGCGCTTGAGGTGTGTGCCGAGGCTCCGAAGGGCGCCAATATCCTGGCGATGCTGCCGGATACCGGCGAGCGCTACCTCAGCACGCCGCTGTTCGCCGACATCCCCGTCGATATGACGGCCGAGGAGGTCGCCATTGCGAAGACCACGCCAGGCAACCAGATGCCGGGATGACGCGCGTTCGGTGCTGACGGCATAGTTCTCGCATCGCGAGCCGCTTGAGGCGGAGTGGCCGGAAAGCGTGAAGCCCGCTCGACATCGATGAGTCGCTGGACATGATCGGATCGACCTGATCCGATCATGTCCAGGCGCCACATCCAAGCCCGAGTCGCCGGACCATGCTGCATCTCACCAAGCTCGCCGTTGGCGTGCGCGACATCGAGCATCTGCGCGAACTCCAGGCGGAGCGCGCGGAGAAGAACCCGCCCCTGCGTCATCGCACCCGCAACTTCCCGCGCCGCCATCAGGAGGTAATCGACGGGGGCTCGATGTACTGGGTGGTCAACGGCAGCATGCTGGTGCGCCAGCGGGTGCTCGACATCATCGAGGACAGCTGGGATCACGGGTCCGCCTGCGCCGGCCTGGTGCTGGATCCAAGGCTGGTCCCGCTGGCGGGAAGACCGACCAAGCCGTTCCAGGGCTGGCGCTATCTGCGCCCGGCCGAAGCGCCGCCCGATCTTCCGGCCATGGCTCGCGCCCGCGGTGCGGCGTCTCTGCCGCCGACGCTGCGGCGCGAACTGCAGGTTTTGTGTCTCCTCTGATGCCGGGCGGCAATCAATTCGCTTGCGCGACTCTGTCAAGCCAGAGGATAATCAGATCAGTCCATTAAGCTTGCTTTCTCGACTCACGCGTAAGCCTGTCCCAATAACGCCTGCCACTCTCGGAGCCAAACCACGTGACCACCTCGCGCAGACACCTGTTCGCCGTGCTTGGCCTCGTTCTGCCGGTCGCCGCGTTCACTGCCTCGCCCGCCGCGGCCGCCACATCGAGTTCGCTACACCATAAATCGCACGCCCACCACGCATCGCACAGGACCACCCCGCACCACGGCGGGTCGGTCCACCACGCCTCGCACCAAGCGTCGCACCACACCCCGAAGCTTGGAGCCGGGTGAGCGCGGAAGGATTACGCTTCAGCGCGAGCTGTTTCCGGCCTTACTGCGCGCGTTCGCTTCCAGCAGCGCGCGCAGTCCCGCCATGATGCGCTCCGGGGCAGGAGGGCAGCCGCTGATCAGCAGGTCCACCGGTAAGGTTGAGCCGACGCCACCCGCGATCGCGTAGCTGCCTTTGAACACTCCGCCATCTACCGCGCAATCGCCCACCGCCACGACCAGCTTGGGGTCGGGCATCGCGGCGTGCGCCTGTTCCAGCGCATCGACCAGGTTGCGTGTGACCGGGCCTGTGACCAGCAGTGCATCGGCATGGCGCGGACTGCCGACGAACCGGACGCCCAACCGCTGTAGATCATAAACAGCACGCGTCAGCGTCCGCAGCTCCAACTCGCAGCCGCCGCAACTGCCGGCATCGATATGCAACACCGCCAGACCGCGGCCCAGTGGCTGCTGCGCCGCGGCATCCATCCTCGCCGCCAGTGAGGCGACCGTCTCTCGGTCCACCGGCGGCAACGGAGCGGTCTTCGGTCGCTGCGACCCGGTGCGGATCAGGTGACGCATCACAGGTCCACCCCCGAGGTTGACAACCCAAGCGAGGCCAGCGTGTGCGGCAAATGGTCCAACAGATCGCCTGCCATCGTCGTCTGCAGGCGCGCCCACTGCGCCCAGCCGGGGTCGCACATGAACACGCTGGCGATCTGGCCGTGGTCGAGACACAGCCAATGCCAAACGTCGCCGGTTGGACCAACCGCATGCCCCAGACCCTCGCCGCTGGCCACGGGCAACGGCACAGCAATCGAGCCGTCGGGCGGAGTCCGCAGCGTGCCTCGCAGCGTGCGGATCATCGATCTCCGGTCCGACCAGTTGGTGCAACGCGCGCTCGATGGCCTCGGCACCGCCGGGCGCGATGTCCGTCGCGACACCGCCAGGAATGACGCAATCCATCATCAGCCGGTGCCCGAACGCGACATTTGCCGCTGCCCTGAGTGCTTCGGCGCCGCGCGCGGTCAGGCTGGACGGCCGACCCCTCCGCCTCGGCCATGGCCGACGCCAGGTCGAGCCGCCAGACGATCTGTTCAATCTGCGCCATGACCTCGTCGCAACGCCTCGGCACGCGGCGGGACTTCGCACGCCAGCGCGGCTTCGGTCGCCCGCGCAAAAGCGAGCGAATGGGCGACCGTCGTCTCGCCGACCAGCCGCGCCGCAAACCGTGCCGCAGTGCGTGGCGATTTCCCCCGCATCAGCGCCAGGACCCCCTTATGCGCGTAGCCAAGCCGCAACTCGAGTTGCTCAACCGCCTGGCCGCGAACCCCTAACCGCAGATGCGCGGCCGGCTCGTATGCCGCCGTGAACCGGCCCCAGCGGGATCTGGTCGAGCTCCTCGGGCATGGCGAACTCCGGCGGTTCCGCGCTTGCGGGCGGACCGGTACGAACGGCCATCGGGACGCTCTGCCCCCATCGTCCATGATCGAGCCGCGCGCGCTGATCGGTGCCGCCGAATAGCGGCGTGCCCCCACAGGTCGCTGCACCACTCGCTCGAACCACGCCGCGAACGGCCGCATTGGCGACAGGGCCGGATAACCGCCGTCCTCGACAGCGGTCGAGACGAGCAACACGCGATCATCGCTCCGCAGCAGCGCATGGACCTCGCGCGTGTCGGCCCACAGCGCGATCAGAGGCGGATCCGGATTGGCTGCCATCTGCGCCCACGCATCTCGTGTCAGCACCTGGCGCGGCGGCATTTTTCGCTCATCTCGCGGCCACCGCGGCGGGGACCGCGAGCCTTTGCCCGAGGACGCAGGCAGCAAGCAGCGCCTGCATGGCGCAGACCGGCACTGCTGTCTCCATCCGGCGAACACAGAGCAGCGCGATGGAGAGCAGCAGAGTGCCCGTAATAGCCAGATCGATCACGCCATTCCCGCCTCGGCAAATCCCGCTTCGGCCAATAGGAAGCCGGACGCCAGCAAGCCGAGCAGAATTGCGACGCCGAGTGCCTTGGCTGCTCGCACCAGGCTGATCCGGCCGATCAGGGTCCTCACCGCCGCCAACACGGCAGTGAACACCAACGTTTTGCCCAGCCAGCAGATCAGGCCGACCAGCCAGGCCGACGGATCAGCAGTTCCCGCCGGTGCCATGCCGAACGGCAGGAACATCGCTCCGATCAGGTTGAACCAGACCAGCAGGCGTACCGCCGCCGAGGCCTCGACCAACGCCAGATCAGGGCCGGAGAGCTGCTCCGCCAATGCCTCGGGATACGTCGTGTCGATCAATGCGACGACCAGGAGCGCGGCGAGCGCCAGGATGCTGCCGATCCGCCAATCGCTTTCCTGCTGCATCGCGGCGACCAGGTCGAGATTGATGACTGCCAGCCAGCAGCGCCGCCGTGAGCAACACCGAGCAGCAACACCGGTTCGACCAGACAGCCGAGCAGCATGACCCGGCTAGCGGCGATCCCGCCCAGCGCAGTGCCAGCATCTGCGGCGATCAGCGCAAGCGACCACCGAGCAGCGATCAACAGCCCGAAGATCAACAGAAGCGTCGGCGAAGCGCGCGAACAGCATGCCAAGCGCGAACGAGGGCACGAGGCAGGCGGCAACCACACTCGCCGCGACGCAGGCGATCGGCGCCTGATCGGTGATGGCAGACGCGCTTTCGGCCCGCACCGGCTGCTTCCGCAGCAGCCGGTGCAGATCCCGCCAGGGTTGCAGCAGCGGTGGTCCGAGATGGCCCGCCATCCGCGCTTGCATCCAGTGGAGCACGCCGATCAAGGTCGGGGCGGCGGCGGCGACCAGCGCGATGTGCAGCAACTGCGCGACGAAGCTGGACAGCAAATTCATGTCGCTACCAGGGTGGCGATGGCGCGCCGCAGCCTATCGCGCCAGCGGGCCAGGAGCTGTTGCACGCGGATCGGCCGAGGGCAGCAACGCCAACACCGCGTGCAGCGGAGCAACGAAGGAGGTGGGGCCCAATTGTGTCGCCGGGTCGCCGAATGGCATCCACGGCTGGCGGCGCGGCGAAGCCACCGGACCACGCCGGCTCGCGCCTGGCCGGAACCGGACGGCGCAAGCGCGCGAGGACGACCCAAACGATGGCAAGCAGGACCGCAACAAAAATCGACGCGTAGCCAGACGTCTCCAACCCGGTGCGCAACCCGAGCGGCGAAATCGCCGTGGCCCCCGTTTGTCCAGCCAGACGCCGGCAACAGTGCCAGGCCCGGTCCGACGCCAAGCAAGCCGACCAGTACGGCAAGTCCGAGCAAAACCATTGGACGTGACGCGGCCTCTCGTCCGCTGCCGCGCAACGCGGTGTGCGCGGCCGGCCCAGCAAGGCGACGGCCGCCAGGCGCAATGCCGCCAGTGCCACCAGCCCGACAGAGAGACCCGCCAGTATCGTGACAGCCGCAATCAGCAGTCCCAGCCCGAGGCCGCCGATCCGCGCCGCAGCCAGCAACGACTGGAACACCAGCCAGAACGCGGCAAAGCCAAGACCGGGCGGCAGGACGGCGACCGTGAATAGCCCGGCCAGCCAGGCGCCGGTCGTGATCGGCATGCGGTGAATGACGCCGCCCAGACGGTCGAGCCGCCGGGTCCCAGCACCGCTCTCGACCGCATCCGCGCAGCGCAACAGCAATGTTCTGCACAGCACGTGGCACACCAGGGCCAGCCACACCGCACTCAACGCATGGGAGGTAACCGAGGGCAGGTCCACCGCGCGCGCCAACAGCGCCACGCCCAGGCTGGTGATCGCCAGGCCGAACTGATGCAGTGCTGCGTGGGATGCGACGTCGTGCAGCGTGTCGCTCAGGGCGGCACGAAGGGCAGCAATTGTCGCGGCGATGATGCCCGCCAGCACCAGCGGTACGCCCCACAGAACGGCTGTGCAGCGCCGCACAGATCGAACAGCAACCGAAGCATGGCATACATGGCGATTGCAGGACTGAAGCATGCGGCCGCCGCCGCGCCGCCCAGCGTCAGCAGAAACACGGCAGTGGCACGCCAGCCGTCCGGCGGCATCGACCGGATCGCCGCAAAGTCGCTGACCGACCCCGCCAGCCCGAGTGCCACAATCAGGCACACCGCCGCCACAACAGCCGGCCGGGAGACTGCAAGGCCGCCCAGCATCAGCAGTCCGATCGCCAGCGAGAAGCCGTTCGCTGCCGAGAGCGTCAGCATGATGCCCGCCAACGGCAACGCCGCCGATGCCAGGCAGGGTGCCAACAGCAGGAAGCTCGCGGCCAACGGATCCAGCGCAAGCCTTATCGGCGCGCCCGTAGGACTAATCTGCAGAGCCGCCTCCGGCAAACCGCCTGACATCAGCACTGTTGCCGCCAGCCACCACGATAGCGGCGCCGACTCCAGCGCGGAGAGCCAGCTTCCAGGAATGCGACTTGCTCACGCGTTGAGGATAGCAGACCAAAGCTTGATGAGGTCAGGTTCACCTCATCAAGCTTTGGCTGCCTCATTTTGAGACGCGTGATTAGACCTCCGGCGTTTCCGCCTCTGGTCATCACGCGCTAGGAGATATCGAGCGACTGCTTCCCCGCGGGTGGCGGATGCGCGCTGTCGATCAGCGCCAGATCGTCCGGGCTGAGCTCTATGGCACCGGCGGCGGCATTTTCCCGCACGTGCGCCGGATCGCTGGCTTTTGGAATTGTGATGATGTTCGGGTGCCGCATGGTCCAGGCGATCGCGATCTGGGCCGGCGTAGCGCCATGTCGTTGCGCCACGGTGGCCAGCGCCCTCGACCGCAACAGCCCCCCGCCCTGCCCGATCGGCGAATATGCCATAACCGGCATCGCGTGCTGCGTGCACCACGGCAGCAGGTCGTATTCAATGCCGCGGCTGCCGATATGGTACAGCACCTGGTCGGTCGCGCAGTTCGCGCCGCCCGGAAGCCGCACCAGCCCCTGCATATCCCGCGCGTCAAAATTGGACACGCCCCAATAGCGGACTTTGCCGGCCTCCCGCAGGCGCTCGAACGCCTCGACGGTCTCGGTCAGCGGATGGCTGCCACGCCAGTGCAGCAAATAAAGATCGATCCGATCGGTACGCAGCCGCTTCAGGCTGCGATCACAGGCGGCCGGCACGCCGCTGCGCGAGGCGTTGTGCGGATACACCTTGCTGACGATGAACAGCTTGTCGCGCTGACCCCGCGCCGCTTCCGCGACCACCTCCTCGGCGCCGCCATTGCCGTACATCTCGGCAGTATCGATCAGCGTCATGCCGAGTTCGATGCCCAGCTTCACGGCTGCCACCTCGGCCTTCGCGGCACTGCTGCGCTCGCCCATATGCCAGGTGCCTTGGCCCAATGCCGGTACTTCGGTCCCGTCAGGCAAACGCACCATGTGCATCAACCGGCCCTTTCCTCCGCAATCCGCAGCACGCGCAGGAAATTACCGCCCCACAACGCGGCGATCTCCTGGCGGTCGTAGCCACGGCGCAACAGTTCGGCGGTGATGTTCCCGCTCTCCGCCGCATCATGCCAGCCGCTGAACCCACCGCCGCCGTCAAAATCCGAGGAGATGCCGACATGTTCGATGCCGATCCGACGCACGGCGTATTCCACGTGGTCGGCAAAATCCGCCACCGTCACCGCCTCGGGCTTGCCGTCCGGTTTCAGGAACGCGGCCACGGCGGTGATCTGGATGACGCCTCCCACCGCGCGCAACGCATCGAGCTGCCCGTCATCCATGTTGCGCGGGTTGTCGCAGAGCGCGCGGATGCAGGAGTGTGTCGAAACGATCGGTGTGCGGGACAGCTCGGCCGCCTGGAGCATGCTGTCGCGCGACACATGGGCGACGTCGACCAGCATGCCCAGCCGGTTGAGCTCGGCGATGGCGGCGCGACCGAGCGGGCTCAGGCCACCGTGCTCGGCAAGTGCGTCACCCAGATCGGTGCGAGGATTGCACGAATTTGCCAGCGCGTTGTGGCCGTTGTGCGTCAATGTCAGGTAGCGCGCGCCCAGGGCGCGGAAGCGCACCAGCCGCGACAGGTCCTGGCCCATGGCGAAGCCGTTTTCCACTGCCGGCACGATCGCCAGCACGCTGTCGCGCTTGCAGGCTGCGATCTCGTCAGCGGTGACCGCGACCCTGGCGTGCACACCGCTCTCGGCGCGTCCCATGGCGTTGATCGCACGCAGCATGCCGATCGCGCGGTCGAACGCCGACGCCTCGTTCTCGGCCGTGCGGGCAGCCTGCGGCACATAGGCGGCGAAGCAGCCGGCAGCAGGCCACCGCGGCGCATCTTCGGCAAATCGACCCGGCGCGGCCCATCGAGGAAGGGATCGGGTCCGGTCGGCCAGGGAATGTCGATATGCGTGTCGAGGGTCAGCAATCCGCGATGCAGCGCGACCGGATCGATGGAAATGGCGTCATTCATGATGCAAACGGTCGCAGATATTGGCGTAATACGGAAGGGCCCGATTGGCAGGCGCGCGCACGGCAAGCCTGCGCGATGGTTTGACGGACACTAGGAGCACGCACGATGACCGAGACGTTCGCCGGCGGCTGTGCCTGCGGGGCCGTGCGCTATCGCATGGGCTCGAAGCCGATGTTTGTCCACTGCTGCCACTGCAAGGATTGCCAGCGCCAGACCGGTACCGCATTTGTGCTGAACGCGCTGATCGAGGCCGACAGAGTCGAACTGCTCTCCGGCGAGCCAAAACTCTACGCCATGCCAACCGACAGCGGCCGCCCGCATAGCGTGTTCCGTTGCCCGGAATGCGGCACTGCGGTCTGGAGCAACTACGGCGGGCTGACCAAACTTCGCTTCGTTCGCGTCGGCACGCTGGACGATCCCGCGGCACTGCCCCCGGATGTGCATATCTATACGCGGTCGAAGTTGCCGTGGATCACCTTGCCGCAGGGCGTGCCGGCGTTCGAAGCCTACTACAGCTCGCGCGAGGTGTGGCCGGCCGAGAGCCTGGAACGGCGCAAAGCGGTCATGGGATAGGATCGCCCAGGAAATGCAGGATCGGCAGCGTTGAACAGTGCGGGGTCCTGCAGGAAGGCGAAATGGCTGGCATTGGGCAGGATCAGCAGGCCGGCGCCCGGGATGGTCGCGGCGATATATTCGGTGTGCGGCCGCTTGATCGCCTCGTCATGGTCGCCATCGACCACCAGCACCGGCGAACGGATCGACTGCAGTTGCTGATCCGTCCAGTTCGGCTGCGTCTCCCACATCTTGCTGATCTGGGCGACGAAGGCGTCGTATTCCTTCGGTGTCGTCGAGAGCCGCGCGTATTCGTGCCCGGCACGCTCGATGAAGCGGGCGAAGGTCGGGTTCTTTTCCACGCCCTCCTGCACGCCGCTGGTCACGGTGTTGGCGGCGAAGGCGAAGACCTTGCCCACCCGGTCCGGATGGCGAATGGCAAGATCAAGCCCGATGATGGCACCGTCGCTCCATCCCACCACATCGGCTTTCGCAATGTGCAGCGTGTCGAGCAGCGCCACCACGTCGTCCGCCATCAGGTCGTAGCCGTACGGACGCGAATCGCGCGTGCTCCGTCCGTGGCCGCGGCTGTCCACCAGTATCACCAGGTGGTGGGGCGCCAGCGCATTCACCTGGTTTCCCCAATAGTCGGAATTGGCCAATCCACCGTGCAACAGCACTACCGGCGAGCCATGCCCGATGGTGGCGTAGTAGAGACTGATACCGTTGACCTTGGCGTGGCCAGTGTGCTCGCCGGCAACTGGCGGCGGGGTCGGCGGCAGCGTCTGCCACCGGGGCTGCCAAAGCACGGCACCGAGAGGAATCGCCCAAAGCAGAAGAACCAACAACCGCCGCATGTCTGTCCCTCTGTCAGTTGACTGCGCAGCGGCGGGCGATGCGCCCGGCCAATGGCAGCGCCAACACAGATACCATAGCGACGACAAACATGGCACGCCTCGGACCGACCGCATCGCCGGCAAGCCGTACGGCACCGGCGCAGCGGCGCCGCCCAGCAGCACAATGACCCATCGGAGAAAGCGAGGCCGCACCGGTCAGCCCGATCGTAAGAAAGGCGCCACCGAGCCGGACCGGAAATTGCCAGCTTGATCGCTATGCCAAGCGACTTCTGTGTGGATCATCAGCCATGGCCAACGCCGACATTTCCGCTCGATCCCGCGCACCGCGCTGGTGACCGGCGCTGCGCAGCGCATCGGGCGCACCATTGCGCTGGAACTGGCGCAGGCAGGCTTCGATATCGCGGTGCATTGCCACACCAGCCGCGATGCCGGTGCGGCGACCTGCGAGGCGATCCGCTGACCTGGGCCGCCGCTCCTGCCTGCTGCCAGCCGATCTGCGTGACGAGACCGCCACCCAGGCGCTGATCCCGCAGGCCGTCGCCGCCCTAGGGCCGCTGGGTCTGCTGGTCAACAACGCCAGCCCGTTCGAGCGCGACGAATGGCACGACGCGACCCGCGCATCGTGGGACGCCCATATCGAGCCAGGACTGCGCGCACCCTTCGTACTGATGCAGCACTTCTCTCGGCAGCTCCCGTCCGAGGCCGAGGGTGTGATCATCAACATGCTGGACCAGCGCGTCTGGTCGATCACCCCGCACTTCGTCTCCTATACCGTCGCCAAGGCGGGGCTGTGGGCACTGACCCAGTCGATGGCCCTGGCTCTGGCGCCGCGCATCCGGGTCAATGGCATCGGCCCAGGGCCGGCGCTCGCCAGCCCCCGCCAGACGCCGGAACAATTCCACTAGCAATCGGCTTCGGTACCGCTTCGCCGTGGCACCAGCCCCGAGGAGATCGCCCGCGCCGTGCTCTCCATCCTTGCCCTGCCCGCGCTGACGGGCCAGATGTTGGCGCTCGACGGCGGGCAGCATCTGCAGTGGCAGTCCGGCCGCCATAGCCCACCGCCCGAGGAGTGACCCGCATGGAAACCCAGCCAATCGCCAGCAGCACCCGGGCACTTCGCCATATGTTCCTGCGCGACATGGTGTTGACCGCCAGCATCGGCATTCATCCACATGAGCACGCCGCGCCGCAGCGGGTGCGGATCAATGTCGATCTCGCGGTCGAGGACGACGGCGCACGGCCCCTGTCGCGTCAGCCTGTCGGGCGAGACGAGCTGGCGCGCGTGGTCGATTACGAGAAGCTGGCGGATGGCATACGAACCATCGTCGCCGGCGGTCATGTCCGGCTGGTTGAAACCCTTGCCGAGCGGATCGCCGAAGTGTGTCTCGCCGACCAGCGCGTGCATCTGGCACGCGTGACAGTGGAGAAGCTAGATATCTTCCCGGATGCAATATCGGCTGGGGTCGAGATCGAGCGGCGCCAGCGCGATTTGTCCACCCCGTAGCCGGCTGCCACCGATGCGAAATCCAGGTGCAGCGAAAGTTTAACGAAGTGGTAACAAACCGGCGAAAGCGCGCCAGGAATTCAACGGGTTAGTGTCTGCCTAAATTTCTTGCAATCCGGCCGCAACCCAGCAATTCCGCGGCTCTCACGTAGTTGCGAGCAGCAGCGCCCACAACCTTATCCACAGGAATGGTGGATCGTCGGACAGCGTATCTGTTTGGCCGGCGTTGCGGGCCGAAGGGCGCCGGCACGCCCCAGATATCTTAGGCCATGAGTGATTCCGGAACTGATTCGGGCGCCGCCCCTCCCCTGACCGGCGCTGCTGCCATCGACGCGGCCCTGGCCACCATGCCGTTCAGCCCGGGCGTGTATCGCATGCTCGATGCGAAAGGGGACGCACTCTACGTCGGCAAGGCGCGCAGCCTGAAGAAGCGGGTGGCCGCCTACACTCAGGTGGGCCGCCTGGACGAGAGGCTGCGGCGGATGGTGAACGAGACCGCCTCGATGGAGGTCATCACCACCCACACCGAGGCCGAGGCGCTGCTGCTCGAGGCCAATCTGATCAAGCGCCTCAAGCCACGCTTCAACATCGTCCTGCGGGACGACAAGTCCTATCCGTGGCTGATGCTGACCGAGGATCACCCGTTCCCGCAGATCGCAAAGCATCGCGGCGCGCAGGTGCGGAAGGGCAGCTATTGGGGTCCGTTCGCCTCCGCCTGGGCGGTGAACCAGACGGTGACCGCGATGCAGCGGGTGTTCCTGCTGCGCTCCTGCGCCGATACGGTTTTCGCCAACCGCACCCGGCCGTGTCTGCTGTACCAGATCCGCCGCTGCTCGGCGCCCTGCGTAGGGCGGATCAGCGAGCAGGACTACGCGCGGCTGGTCGGGCAGGCGAAGGCGTTCCTGGCCGGCAGGTTGGCGACCGTGCAGCGCGAGCTGGCCGCTGAGATGGAGCACGCCGCCGAAGGGCTGGAATTTGAGCACGCTGCCGCGGTGCGCGATCGCATCCGCGCGTTGACCTTCGTTCAGGGCAACGACGTGGTAAATCCGGCCAGCCTGCAGGATGCCGACGTGATCGCCGCCTGGCAGACCGCGGGCCAGACCTGCGTCCAGGTGTTCTTCATCCGAGGTGGGCGCAACAATGGCAACCGTGCGTTCTTCCCCCTGCACGCCAAGGCGGAAGACGCGGGCGAGGTGCTCGCCGCCTTCATCGCCCAGTTTTACGACGATAAGCCACCGCCGGCCTGCGTGCTGGTGAACCACGCGTTGCCCGAACAGGACCTGGTCGCCGAGGCGCTCAGCCTGAAGGCAGAGCGCAAGGTGGAGGTCCACCTGCCGCAGCGCGGCGAGAAGCGGGCCGTCGTGCAGCACGCGGAGATCAACGCGCGCGAGGCGTTGGAGCGGAAGCTGGCCGAAAGCGCCGGTCAGGCGAAACTGCTGGAAGGCGTGGCACAGTTGTTCGGCCTGCCGGCAGCGCCCGAGCGCATCGAGGTGTACGACAACTCGCATATCATGGGCACCAACCCGTACGGCGTCATGATCGTCGCGGGGCCGGAAGGCTTCCGCAAAGCCGCGTACCGCAAGTTCTCGATCCGTGGCCCGGTCACTCCGGGCGACGACTTCGCCATGATGCGCGAGGTGCTGCAGCGCCGTTTCACCCGCGCGCTGAAAGATCAGGAGGAGGGCGCACCCGCGACCGACTGGCCGGATGTGGTGTTGATCGATGGCGGCGCGGGACAGTTGTCGGCGGCGCGCGACGTGCTGACCGATCTCGGCGTGCAGGACGTGAAGCTGGTGGCGATCGCCAAGGGCCCCGACCGCGATGCCGGCCGCGAGTGGTTCTACACGGATGGCATGGAGCCCTTTCAACTGCCGCCGCGCGATCCCGTGCTGTATTTCCTGCAGCGGCTGCGTGACGAGGCGCACCGCTTCGCGATCAGCACGCATCGGGCCGGCCGATCGAGGAATATCCGACAGAGCGAACTCGACGAGGTCCCCGGCATCGGCGCGGCGCGTAAGCGTGCGCTGCTGAACCATTTCGGTTCGGCGCGCGGCGTGAAGATGGCCGGGCTGGCGGATCTGGAAGCAGCGCCGGGCATCAACAGGGAGATCGCCCGGCGGGTGTACGCGCACTTCCATCCGGGTGTGCGGATGGAGCACGCATCGTAAGGCGCTAGCGAGGTTCAATCGCTTTCGCCGTCCCGCTGCCACTTCTGCAAGGATGGACCGTTTCGCGTCTGATTTCTCACCAATGCGCCCAACCCACGGCTTTCCCAGGAGCCAACCGGTATATTCGCAGCTCTTAGAAGGCCGAGCCGGGCTATAAGAGCGGAAACAAACGCTGGAGCCTCCCATGGCGGGTCCGCCGACCTTTGTCGCGCCGTCGAGTTTCCTTGGTGTTGCGCCTAATGATCCGGACGCTGCATTCGTTATCGCCGGCGTACCGCTCGACATCGGCACCACCAACCGTGCGGGAGCGCGGGATGGTCCGGGGGCGATCCGTCGGGCCAGCCGCATGCTCGTGGATGGCGCGCATCCGGAGTTCTGGACCACTCCTGCCGCGATGCCGATCGTCGATGTCGGCGACTTCGATCTCGCGCTGGGAGATATCCCAGAGAGTCTGCGACTGATCGAACGACAGGCCGCCGGTGTCCGCCACCTGATCGCGCTGGGAGGCGAGCACGGGATCACGCTGCCATTGCTGCGCGCGCTGGCCGGTCGGCTCGGCCGGAAGTTGGCGCTGGTGCACTTCGATGCACACGTCGACACCTGGCCGGACAATTTCGGCCAGCGCTATGCGCACGGCTCGGTGTTCTTCCACGCCATAGAGGAGCGGTTGATCGATCCAGGCCAGACCGTGCAGATCGGCATCCGCTCACCGGTGCAACACGAGGTATGGGACTGGACTGTCGGGCAAGGCGTACAGATCGTGACCGCACAGGATGTGCATGCTGCCGGTGTCGCGGCCATCGCCGATCGGATTCGCCAGGTGGTCGGCCACGCGCCCACATATCTGAGCTTCGACATCGACGCGCTGGATCCGGCTTTCGCGCCAGGCACTGGGACGCCGGAGATCGGCGGCCTTGCCTCATGGCAGGCACAGGCGATTTTGCGCCGGCTGCGCGGCGTGAACTTCGTCGGTATGGACGTTGTCGAAGTCGCGCCGGCGTATGACCTAGCGGAGATCACCGCGCTGGCGGCGGCGACGGTCGCATGGGAATATCTGGCCCTGCTCGGAAGCATGTTCCAAGAGCCTGAGAGCACCACGCAAAACGCATAACGGAAGCGCCTCGCACGATACTATATCCGCGGCCCGCATTGCTTCCGGCGATGCGCTGACGCATCGCACGTGCCGCGAGCTCTTGTTAGAGCACAGCAACGACGTAACGCGTCCTTTTCGGTCGAGCCGGTCGACAGTGGGCCGGTGGTCGTGAGGGAGCCGCCTATGTTGGCTGACCGGTCCGCCGCGATGCGAAGTACTCGCAGAGACGGCTGAGTTCGTCGTCCGCAGCTCCGCTGCGGTGTCCGTTCCCCTTTGATCATGCGTCGCCGCCGGCCCCCCTGGGGGCGGCGCACGTGTCTGCGAGGATTCCCGTAATGAATTCGACTGCGCGCCCGTTCGGCCGTTTCCCCGCTGCATGGCCGATTTGCCGTCGCTGATGTGCTGCCTGGCGTCGACAATCTGGTCGCTGTCGAGCGGCCCGAGGAGCCGATGCACTGCCTGCGCCCGCATGCGGTCGTGGAAGCCACGCGGACGTTCGTCGACGCCTTTCCGGGCAACGTGATGTATGCCGTGAAGTGCAATCCCGAGCCGACGATTCTGCGTGCCGTGCGCGCCGGCGGCGTGATCCGATTCGACTGCGCGTCGATCGCGGAAGTGCGTGTGGTTCGGCAGATGTTCGCCGACGCGGCGATCCATTTCATGCATCCGATTAAGGCGCGCGGCGCCATTCGCGAGGCCTGGGCGCAGCATGGCGTGCGCGACTTCGTGCTCGATACGCACAAGGAGCTGGCGAAGATCCTCGAGGAGACTGCAGCAACCGACGTCCACGGCGACCGCGGCCTGATCGTCCGCCTCGCGCTACCGGAGCGTCGCGCCGTGACTAGACCTCTCGGGTAAGTTTGGTGCCACGCCCGAGGACGCAACGGCGCTGTTGCGTTCCGCGCGTACGCACGCAACACGCCTCGGCGTGTCATTCCATGTCGGCTCGCAATGCCTGGAACCATTGGCCTGGCGGCAGGCGCTGGCGCTGGCCGGCACGACGATCTGCGCCGCCGGCGTGCCGATCGACGTCGTCGATATCGGCGGTGGCTTTCCCGTGCCCTATCCCGATGTCGATCCGCCGCCTCTCGGCGCATTCATCGCGGAGATCGAGGCGGGCGTAGAGCGTCTCCAGATGCCAGGCATCGAGTTGTGGGCCGAGCCGGGGCGCGTGCTGGTGGCCGGCGGTGCATCTGTCGTCGTACAGGTGCAGCAGCGTCGCGGGGCCTCGCTGTACATCAATGATGGGGTGTACGGCAGCCTCGCGGATGCTGGCACACTCGGATTCCGCTATCCGGTGCGGCTGATCCGTCCAGATGGTGTGCTGTCCGCCGAGATAGAGCCATTCTCACTGTTCGGGCCGACTTGCGACAGCGCAGACCACATGCGCGGCCCCTTTATGCTGCCGACGGATGTCACGGAAGGTGACTGGATCGAGATCGGTCAGCTCGGTTCGTATGGCGCCTGTCTGCGTACTGCATTCAATGGCTTCGACCGGGCACGCCTGGTGGAGGTCCGCGACCCGCCGCTGCTCACCACGCGGTATGCTGTGCCGATGGCCTTGGGTCAGGCCGCGTAACCGCCACTCGGATGAAAGGAGTCCGCGCGATGAGGCACGTCTCGTTTGCCGGCCGCCTGGTGATGCTCGGCTGCGGCAGCATCGGCCAGGGCGTGCTTCCCCTGATCCTGCGCCACATCGAAATACCGCGGGAACGCATCCACATCGTCACCGGCGACAACCGCGGCCGCGATGTGGCGGCGGCATGCGGCGTCGGTATCACCGTGTCACCGGTCACGCGCCAGAACTACCGCGAGCTGCTGGTGCCGCAGCTTGGACGCGGGGATTTCCTGCTGAACTTGTCCGTGGATGTCTCATCGGTGGCGCTGATTGCGCTGTGCCAGGAACTGGGCGCGCTTTATCTCGACACCTGCATCGAGCCCTGGGCCGGCGGCTACACCGACCCTTCGCTGACGCCATCGCAGCGGTCCAATTACGCCCTGCGAGAGAGCGCGCTGGCCCTGGCACGGCCGGGCCAAGTTCTTCCGACCGCCGTGCTGACGCATGGTGCCAATCCGGGCCTGGTCTCACACTTCGTCAAACAGGCGCTGCTCGACATCGCGCGCGACACCCGAACCGACTCGGTTGTGCCGGCCTCACGCAACGACTGGGCGCGGCTCGCTGCGACGCTGGACGTCAAGGCCATCCACATCGCCGAGCGCGACACCCAGATGGCGGACATCGCCAAGCGACCCGGGGAATTCGTCAACACC
Organism: uncultured Alphaproteobacteria bacterium; assembly: GCA_963758595.1. Classification (GTDB taxonomy): domain Bacteria; phylum Pseudomonadota; class Alphaproteobacteria; order Acetobacterales; family Acetobacteraceae; genus JAMXLO01. The sequence continues at coordinate 345,723 of CAVWWB010000006.1, read as the reverse complement.
TGGTCGATCGACGGCTTCACCGGCGAGGGTTGCCAGCCGGCCGAGTTGGGTTGGGGCACGCATGAACGTTGGTGGCCGGAGGACGCACGCCGCCACGACTTCGGCTGCGATGCGGCGATCTATCTGCAGCGACCGGGCGCCGCCACGCGGGTTCGCAGCTGGACGCCGCTGGAAGGACCGTTCCACGGCTTCCTGATCACTCATAACGAGTCGATTTCGATAGCCGACTACCTAACGGTGCGGGAGAACGGTAGTGTGCGCTACCGTCCAACGGTGCACTACGCCTATCACCCGTGCGACGATGCGGTGCTGTCGCTACACGAGTTTGCCGGCAAGAACTGGCAGGTGCAGAGCGAGAAGCGGCTCATGATGCACGAGATCGTCTGCGGCATGGACGAATTGGGCGTGCTGATGCTGGGCCATGCGCGCGGCCCTTATTGGTACGGCTCGCGGCTGACCATCGAGGAGGCGCGAGGCTTGGTGCCGTACAACAATGCGACCAGCCTGCAGGTGACGGCCGCCGTACTCGGCGGCATGGTGTGGGCCATCGAGAACCCTTGGGCCGGAGTCGTCGAGGCCGACGATATCGACCACAACCGCGTGCTGGACGTGGCGCGCCCGTATCTTGGGGAGCTGATCGGCGTCTTCGGCGACTGGACGCCGCTGCAAGGGCGGGGGATGCTGTTCCCCGAGGACCTGGACGAGTCCGATCCGTGGCAATTCAGGAACATTCGCGTGATCTGAGCATCACGCCAACGGCGAAGGCCCGGGACGACGGCGCCCCCTGGGTCGTTTCCGGTGCCGTGATTGCCTATCGGCTGTTTGACATCGCCTACGCCATCGACCTGCCGAAGGCAGAGGCGCTGTGGGCGCATCGACGGGGCACGACCAGCACGCGAGCCCAGCTCAGCGCGACGCCGCCCAAAGCGATGGCTTTCGGCGTAGCGCCGGTGGAAATCGTGCTGGAGCCGGTCGCATTGCGCCTGGCCGCGGCAGATGCAACAGCCGAGGTGACGGCTCGGCTGTACGATTTCGGCGTGTTGACGATCGCCGTGCGCCTCCCGGCGCGCCAGCTGTCCTGGTCGTGCTTCGTCGAGCTTGTGAACGCGACGGAGCGCGCCGTCGGCGCCGGCACGGGTCTATGGGCCCGACTGCTGCAGCAGGTGTGTGCGACCTTCCATGATGCGTTGATACGGCCGGCGGCATCGGCGATCGATGAGGATTATCTGATCGCGACGGTGGAGGCGTTCGACCAGAAGCTGACGGCGGAGGCGCTGCAGGCGCGCGTCGACCTGGTCCCGTTGTTGTCCGGCGAATCCCGCATGCTGTCGGTCGGGGCGCGCCAAGACCTGCTGCGGCAACGCTTCTCCTACTACGCTGATGACCTGGCTGTGCTGACCTGGGATCGCGCATTCATCTACGAGCCGCGTGGCGATTCGGACGTGGCCGACGTGCTGGAGGTAGCGAACGCGCAGCTTCTGGAGATGCGGTACTACGATGAGTTGCTAGATGATGAACTGCCGCGGATGTACGACCTGATCGAGCGGGCGCAGCGGACCTTCGGGCCATTCGCCTCTTGGCGCTTCGCCAAGCTGGCCCGAAGACTGACCACGCTGGTCGCCGAGGTGATCGAGCTGACCGAGAAGGCGGACAATGCGTTGCAGGTGACCGAAGACGTGTATCTGGCGCGCGTCTACGCGGCGGCCGTGGAGCTGTTCCGCGTCGGCACCGTGGGTGCGGCGGTGGATCGCAAGCTTGCGATCATCCGGGACAGTTACACGGCGCTCTACCACGAGGCGTCGGGTGCCCGCGCGGCGCTGATGGAGGCCGTGATCGTTGTGCTGATCGCGATCGAGATCGTGCTGGCACTGTATCGCCCGTGATTTGGGGGGACGAGCAGCCAAAACGCATTTGGGAGAGACCCGTGGGTACTACACCAACCTGCCCTGTCCAGTTCCGACGAGGCGAAAAATCATGGTCTGGGAAAGGCCAGCTCAGTGTGCCACGGTGAAGCCCGAGATAACCGGAGGTGTAAAATGAGCCAGGTCGAGATCGCCGGCAACGAAGGTTCGTCGGCATACGTACCGCCGCTTCAGCGCACAGCAGGGCAGCCGCCGCCGATCGCGGCGCACGATGGCCTTTCCTACCTGGCGTTCGACCAGGATGGCGACGCGGGGACCGGCACGGCGCTCGAGGACGCGCTGGCGGAGATCGCCACGGGCGAGGGCCAGCGCGTCGTCGACATGATCGAAAAGGCACCTCCCGGCCCAATCAAGACCCGATGGGGCCTCGCGTTCCGCGAGTGGGACGAGTGCGTGGACTACATCCGCGAATCGAACAGCATCAAAGCGCCGGCCGGTGGGGTGGCGCTGCCGCTGCCCTATACCGTTCATGACCGGCCGACCTACTCCATCGTCCCGTCCAACGCCGTTTGGCGCGACCCGGCGCGCGCCGACGTCGCGGCGATCCTGCGCAAGAACGAGCAGGAAAACCGGCGACTGAACCTGTTTTTCCCCCAGGTTCTGCGCGACGCGCGGCGTATTGGCGAGTACTACCCGGGCCTGTCGCCCGACAGTCCCGACTGCATGGACAAACTGGGTGTCTCGCTGGCGCACCTCGAATCCAAGTGCACGAACATCTATGATTCGGCGGAGGTGGAGCGGGTGTTCTACCCCGAGATCGAGAAGCTTCTGCTCGAATTCTTCCCGGATGCGACCGATGCGCTGGTCTACAACCACGACGTCTTCGACAAGGACTACGCGGGCGATCGTACCGAAGACCAGGATGCCAAGAATCCGGGCGTGAACGCCAATTACGCCATGCTTGTGCACAACGACCTGAACGACAACAGCGGTCGCGTCCGCTGCCGCGAGCTGCTCACCAAGAACCTGCGGAACTTCGGGCGCACTCAGAACTACACGGAGGAAGAGGCCGACAGGAAGATGTCGCGGCGCTTCATGTCGATCAATCTCGCCAAGCCGATTGAGACCATCGAGCAGTTTCCATTCGTGCTCTGCGCCTGGCCGTCCTTCGCCGACCAGCCGTACATCAACAACTACCGGATCTATGACGACCGCGTCGGCGAGACCACCCGGTTTACCTATCGTCCCGACCACGAGTGGTACTGGTTCCCCCAGCAGAAGCCCACCGAGGTGTCGATGCTCAAGTGCTATGACTCGGTGACCGACGGCTCCGTCTCACGCTGGTCTTTCCATACGGCCTGTATCGACCCGACGGCGCCCGCCAATGCCCGATGCCGTAAGAACGTCGTTGTCCGTTCCTTTGTCTTTTTTTAGACCACTAGGAAGCGGCCTCGTGGCAGAGGAAGCCGACATCGCCGTCGAGACTTGACGTTCGGATGACCGCCTAGAGCGCCACTGCGCTCAGCTCGTGTCGGCACATGGACGCTCCCGGATGGGGCGTCCATGTGCCCTATGACCCTTATGGGTCGGAAGCAGTCTTCGGTTATGTCGCGTGGTAGCATTCACACGTGATCTCGTGTCCGCGTCAGGCGACCGCTTCCACGCCGGTTTCAGTGACCAGCTCCAATTGTCCGACGGTTTCTCTGCCGAACAGCAATGGCACACTCGCACCCACCACCATCACCACGACGATCGTGCCGAAGAAGATGGTGGCCGACCCGGTGTAGGGTTCCAGCAGGAACGGCGTCAGAACGCCCGAGAATATCCGGCCGGTCGCCTCGCCGAAGAAGTGGCCGCGCCCGCGCAATGCGGTAGGGAACTGTTCCGACAGATACACGCCGCACCGCCGTGAACGAGGACAGCACCGTCAGTCCGGTGATGAGCGCGCCCGCCGTCATCGCCACCGTGGCCAGATCACCGAGCGTATGCGCCACCCCCATCAGCACGAGGCCCGGGATCGCACCGGCGAGGCAGTAGGTGATCGTCCAGCGCCGCCCGATGATCTCCATGATGAAGCCGGTGAAGAACTTGCCGGGGATGGTCACCAGGAACAGCAGCCCGGTCAGCCCGAAGCTGAGCCCCACTGCGGCACCCTGGTCCACCAGCGCCTTGGGCAGCAGGATCGCCGAGCAGTAGTACGCTGTCGTTGCCGACGCATAGATCACGATGCCGATCACGGTCCAGCGCAACTGGCCCTCGGCGAACAAAGCCTTGAAGGGTGGCAGCGGTTCGCTGCCCCATCTCCAGGCTCGAGCCCAGATCGGCCAAGCTTAAGCGCGACACCCGATTGCCGCAGCGCGCGATCATCTCGTTGACGGCTGTCATCGCCTTCTGCGGGTCACCGCGGCGCAGGTACCACCGCGCGCTTTCCGGCAGACCGAAATGCACCAGCAGCGGCACGATGCCCAGCGTCAGGCCACCAGGCAACGCAATCAGCCGAAAGCCTTCAGGATTGTGGGCGAGCATGCCGGCGATGAACGGCAGCAGCGTAAACGCGCTCGCCAGCATCACCTCGAAGATCGCGCCATAGGTCCGGCGGTGCTGTTTCGGCATCAATTCGGCCGCGATCGGAAATGGCGCGGAGATCGCAAATCCCAGACCAATGCCGGTAAGGATGCGCAGAAGGATCAGTTGGGGCCGCTTTGCGCCAGGGGAATAAGCAACGTGAACAGCGTGCTGATCACCACGCCGATCTGCATCACCGTCTTGCGGCTGAAGCGATCCGACATGGCGGACGCCATGAACCCGCCGACGACGACCAGCAACGTCGGTGCGACCGCGAGCCAGCGGACCTGTGAGCCGGTGAGCTGCAGCGGCTGCCTGGCGAGCACCAGCAGCGAGCCGCCGAGTGCCAGATCGTAGCCTTCGACGAAGCCGACCGCGCCGAGTACCAGGATGATCAGCAGATGATGCGCGCTGAACGGGATGCTATCGAGCTTGCTGCCGAGAATATAACTGGCAGGAAGCGCGGGGCGGGTAACCTTGGTTGTCGTGCTCATGGCGCTCTCCCAGATATGCTTGCGTCTGGAAGCTCGACGTCGACAGCCACGGCGAACTGGACCGAACCACCTGCTTTCGAGGACGCCGCCCTTCCGTTCCGCGGACAGTTTCGTCTGTCCGTCCGGTCTTGGCGGCCAGCCAGCCGCTCGGGCAGGCTACGTGAGTCCCAGCGGCGAACTCAAGCGGTTTGTGGCGCGATCACAAAGACTAAAGATTGTGTCAAGTTACATTAGGTGGATTGCTTGTTACATGTGGTGCCCCATCTTCGCCGTGGCATGAGACACTTGCGCCTGACACTTGCGGCCCGCGCTCATCACTGGCATGGCCATCCTCGGCGTGGCTGTCTGGCTCGTGCGCGAGGCCAACGGCTCCGTCGAGGCGGCAACCCAGGCGGAGCAGAACCCTGCGCCCTCAGCCGTGCCGGTTACCGCAGCAGCGGCACACAGTTCGCGATGTACCGGTTGAATTGCGCGGTCTTGGCACCGTGCAGGCCTTCAACACGGTCGAGATCAAGGCACAGGTCAATGGCACGCTCGTCGCCATTCCGGTGCAGGAAGGCCAGGAGGTTCATCAAGGCGACATCGTCGCGCAAATCGATCCACGACCGTATCAGGCGGCACTAGATCAGGTCACGGCGCAGCGCGCCGAGGATGCAGCGCAACTGCAAAGTGCGCAGCTTGATCTGCAACGCTATCAGCATCTGGCAAAGAGCAGTTTCGCCCCGGTACAGCAGGTCGATGACCAGCAGGCGACCGTCAACAAGCTGATCGCGACGGTTCAGGCCGACAGTGCGGCGATCGAGACCGCCCGGATCAATCTCGATTACTGCACGATCCGCGCGCCGATCAATGGCCGCGTCAGCTTTCACCAAACCGATATCGGCAACCTGATCCAGGTAGCCAGTCAGACCGGCATCGTGTCCATCACGCAGGACAAGCCGATCTCTGTGGTGTTCACGCTGCCCGAGGCAGAGCTTCCGCGCATCCAGCAGGCTATGGGGAAGGGCGCAGTTGCCGGTCTCGGTCTATACCGCCGATGACACGACGAAACTCGCGGATGGGCAGCTGCTCACGCCGAACAATGCGATCGACACGTCCACCGGCACGATCCAGCTCAAGGCGACATTCGCCAACGACAACGATGCGCTGTGGCCTGGCGAATTCGTCAATGCGCGGCTACGCATCGATACACTGCACAACGCGGTGACGGTACCGATCGCAGCGATCCAGCATGGACCGAACGGGCTGTTCGTCTATACGGTCAAGCCGGACAACACCGTGCAGGAACAGGATGTGCGGATCGCCTATCAGGACAATGACACGGCGGTCATTTCCCAGGGTGTGAAGGGTGATGACACCGTGGTACTGACCGGCCAGTCACGCCTGTCCCCGGGCACGCAGGGTCGCCGTGAGCCCCGCACGCCCAAGGCCGCCAGAAGAGCTAGCCGAAGGCTGGACAAGACGCTACACGACGGAACGCCGGCATCACATGAGCATTTCCACACCCTTTCATCCGCCGGCCGATCGCGACATCGCTGCTGACCGCCGCGGTGCTGCTGGCGGGGCTTGTCGCCTTCCCGCTGCTGCCGGTCGCGCCGCTGCCGAATGTCGAATTCCCGACCCTTCGAGTGACCGCGAATTATCCCGGCGCCAGTCCGGAAACCATGGCATCAACCGTCGCGACGCCGCTCGAGACGCAGTTCGGCGAGATGCTGCCGGGCCTCGCGCAGATGACCTCGACCAGCGTACTTGGCAGCACCCAGATCACCTTGCAGTTCGACCTCAGCACCAATCTCAAGTCCGAAGAGACGCTGGTGCTGGAGGCGATCAACGCGGCCGAGGGCTCGTTGCCGAAGGCGATGCCGAACCCGCCCACGTTCCGCGAGTTCAATCCGTCGGACGCGCCGATCCTGATCCTCTCGATGCAGTCGGACCAGGCACCGATCACCGAAGTCGACGCATACGCCGAGAACCTCGTCGCGGAGCAAATATCGCAGGTTGCCGGGGTCGGCGAGGTGCTGGTCGGCGGCCAGCAGACGCCGGCGATCCGGGTGCAGGTCGACCCGGCGAAGCTCGCCTCGATGGGCATGACGCTGGAGGACGTTCGCAACGTGCTGACGAACGCAACCGTCGATAACCCAAAGGGCAGTATCGACGGGCCGCAGCAATCCTACACGATCTACGCCAATGACCAGCTCACCCAGGCAGAGCCCTACAACAACGTCATCATCGGTTACCGCAACGGCGCGCGCGATTCGGATCGGCGATATCGGCCGCGCGGTCGCCGGTCCGCAGAACAAGGAACTGGCGGCCTGGACCAACAACAAGCCGACCATCCTTCTGCTGGTGTTCAAGCAGGCCAACGCCAACGTCATCACCACCGTGGATGCGGTAAAGGCAAGATTGCCGCAACTGGAAGCGGACATACCGCAGAACATTCACACAGCAGTGGTGTCGGACCGGACGCTGACGATCCGTGCATCGGTCGGCGATGTCGAGTTGACCCTGATGCTGGCGATTGCGCTTGTGGTGATGGTGATCTTTCTGTTCCTGCGCAATCTGTGGGCCACGATCATTCCCAGTATCACGATACCGGTGGCGCTCGCGGGCACGCTGGGTGCGATGTATCTGTGCGGCTTCAGCCTGGACAACCTGTCGTTGATGGGGCTGACCATCGCGGTCGGCTTCGTCGTGGACGATGCCATCGTGATGCTGGAGAACATCTTCCGCTACGTCGAAGGCGGCATGCGGCCGCTCGACGCCGCCCTCAAGGGCGCGGGCGAAATTGGCTTCACGATCATCTCGATCAGTTTCTCGCTGATCGCGGTGTTCATCCCTCTGCTGCTGATGGGCGGCATCGTTGGCCGTCTGTTCCGCGAATTCGCGATCTGCGTATCGATGACGGTCGTCATTTCGGCGGCCGTTTCACTGACGCTGACGCCGATGATGGCGTCGCGCTTCCTTTCGGGCGAAGCGCACCAGCACGGCCGCTTCTACAACTTCATCGAACGAGGCTTCGCCGCGATCTTGCGGCTTCTATGAGCGGACGCTGGACATCGCGCTTGCGTTGGCGATTCGTCACGCTGATGGCGTTCATTGCCACTGTGACGCTTGAGCGTGGCGCTTTACGCCGCGATTCCGAAGGGCTTCTTCCCGGACCAGGATACCGGCATCCTGATCGGCACGACCGACGCCGCGCAGGATATCTCGTTCACCGCGATGTCCGACGCTGCAGCAGCAGGTCAATGCCATCGTGCTGCAGGACCCCGCGGTCGCGTCGGTCGTCGCGGCGGTTGGCTCCGGCGTCGCCGGCCAGACCGCCAACAACGGCCGGATGTACATCACGCTCAAGCCCTGGGACCAGCGCAAGGACAACGCCAACCAGGTGATCGCCCGGATCGATCGCCGGATGGCATTCGGTGCAGGGTATCCGCCTGTTCCTGCAGTCCCGTGCAGGACGTGCGCGTCGGCGGACGCATCTCGCGCACGCAGTATCAGTACACGTTGCAGGACAACAAGCCGGACGAGCTTGATACCTGGGCGCCAAAAATCCTGGCCAAGCTGCGTGAGCCTGCCGCAACTCGCCGACGTCACCTCGGACCAGGAGATCGCCGGCACCACCGAGACGCTTACCTATGACCGCGACCAGGCGGCACGGTTCGGAGTGCAGCCGGCGACGATTGACAACATCCTCTATGACGCCTTCGGCCAGCGCGAGGTGGCGCAGTACTTCACCGGCAACAAGGCATACTATGTCGTCCTGGAGGCGCTGCCGGATCAGCAGGGGCAACTCGGCACCTTGCAGAAGCTGTACGTCACTTCGTCGACCGGCCAGGTCGTCCCGCTGTCAACCCTGGTGCATCAGACAACAGTTCCGGTGCAGCCCTTGGCGGTGAACCACCAGAGCCAGTTCCCGTCAGTGACGATTTCCTTCAACCTGAAGGGCAATGCCGCACTGGGCGACGCGGTGAACGCGATCCAGCAGACCGAAGCGCAGATGGGTGTGCCGGCAAGCCTGCAGGGTAGCTTCCAGGGAACGGCACAAGCGTTCCAGAGCTCACTCGGCACCGAGCCCTATCTGATCGCCGCGGCACTGGTCACCGTCTACATCATCCTCGGCATCCTCTATGAAAGCTACATCCTGCCGCTGACGATCCTGTCCACCCTGCCGTCGGCCGGTGTCGGCGCGCTGCTGATCCTGCTGGCGTTCGGCTATCAGCTCACGGTGATTGCACTGATCGGCATCATCCTGCTGATCGGCATCGTCAAGAAGAACGGCATCATGCTGGTGGACTTTGCCATCACCGCCGAACGACGCGACGGATTGTCGCCGCTCGCGGCAATTCGCCAGGCCTGCCTGCTGCGCTTCCGGCCAATCCTCATGACGACAATGGCGGCGCTGCTCACCGGTGTGCCGCTGATGCTGGAGAGCGGTGCCGGATCGGAACTGCGCAAGCCACTTGGCTTTGCCATGGTAGGCGGGCTGGCGCTGAGCCAGATCCTTACCCTCTACACGACGCCGGTCATCTATCTCTACCTGGACCGGTTGCAGCACTGGCTGGCGCCACGCCGCGCACCCAACGTCCCGAAGCTTGCGGCAATCATGGCGGGCTCGGATGCCGAGGCTGATTGCACGTGACGGCCGGAGGAAGCTCGATGAACAACGCCCAGGCGAATGCTCGAGGAGAATGCTCAGCGATCACCGGCTGGCCGCCGCACTCTCGGGTTTCCTGCTGCGGGAAAGCTCGCGCCTGATGCGGCGGCGCTTCGTGCAGCATGCCCGCAGGGCTGGGCTGCCGCTCAATCTATCGGAAGCAAGCCTGCTTTGGCAGGTGCTGCAGGAACCGGGCATCAGCCAGTCGGGCGTCGCCAATCTGCTGGACCTGGAGACGATTTCCGTGGTCCGGCTGGTGGACAGCCTGGAAGGCGCGGGGCTGCTGGAGCGTCGCCCGCACCCGACGGATCGGCGCATCCGAAGTTTGTGGCTGACCGAGGCGGGAGAAACCGCAGTCAGTCAGGTGCGCCGTATCAGTGAGACCGTGCGGCGGGAGGCGCTCGCCGGCATTTCGAAGATTGAACGGGACCAGATGCTGGACACGTTGCTGACGATGCGCACGAACCTGCTGCGCGCGGCAGAGGCGGACGCTTCGGTCACTGCGTAAGCCGCTGCCGCGCGGTTAGGTCACCTGCCGCAGCAGCCAGTAAAGTGTCCCGGACAACAGCATCGCCGCAGGCAGGGTCAGCACCCAGGCCATGGCGATGCTGCGTACTGTGCTCCACTGCAGCCCTGACCCATTGGCGGCCATGGTTCCGGCCACCCCGCTCGACAGCACATGGGTTGTGGAGACCGGAAGGCCGAACATATCGGCGGCGCCGATTGTTGCCGCTGCGATCAACTCGGCGGACGCGCCCTGGCCATAGGTCAGGTGACTTTTGCCGATCTTTTCCCCGACCGTCACCACGATGCGCTTCCAGCCGATCATCGTGCCAAGGCCAAGCGCGATCGCCACGGCGACCTTGACCCAGACCGGGATGAACTTGGTCGCCGAATCCTACTGCGCCACGGTAGGCGGTCAGGGCCGATGCGTCCTGCGCCGAGAGCCCGGGCGACTTCAGCGCCAGCCGAATTCCCTCACTGACCAGATACATGTCGTTGCGCACGTTCGGCACCGCGGCGGCCGGGATCTGGCTCATCTCGCCATGCGCGCGCACCTGCCTGGCGATATCGTCAGCCAGCGTGCCAAGTGCCGCCCAGGTCTCCGAGTTTGATATCTGTCGCGCCTGCACCGCCGCGGTTACCGCGCCACGCGCGGCCTCGGCCGAAGCCACGCTGGCGCCCGCCGCGTGTGCGGCGAAGACGGACTGCGCCCGGGCGGTCGCCTGGTAGAAGGCCGGTGTCGCACTGCCCGGCATCGCATGGTTCAGCGCGAAAGCCGTGGGCACCGAGCCGATCAGGATCAACATGATCAGCCCCATGCCCTTCTGGCCGTCATTCGAGCCATGCGCGAAGGACACGCCCGTGCAGGTCAGGATCAGCAGCCCGCGGATCCACAGCGGCGGAGCCCGATCCGATGTCGGGGCTGTGTAGAGCGTCCGATTGTGGATTACCGCCTTCATCGCCAGCAGCAGCAGCGCGGAGGCGATGAACCCCACGACGGGACTGAACAGCAGGGCACGGAACACGCCCATCGCCTGCGCCCAGTCAACGCCCGACGTGCCGGACCCAGCCGGCGACATAAGCTGATTGGCCAAGCCGACCCCGATGATCGAGCCGATCATGGTGTGTGACGAACTGGCTGGCAGCCCCAGCCACCATGTCCCGAGGTTCCAGACGATCGCCGCAATCAGAAGGGCGAAGATCATGGCGAAACCAGCGCCGCCACCCACTTGCAGGATGAGTTCCACCGGAAGCAGGGAGAGCACGCTGAAGGCCACCGCGCCCGACGAGACCATCACCCCGAAGAAATTGAACGCGCCGGACCAGATCACGGCGACATGCGGAGGCAGGCTATGGGTGTAGATAACCGTCGCCACCGCATTGGCCGTGTCATGAAATCCGTTGACGAACTCGAAGCCCAGCGCGATCAGCAGCGCGATGCCGAGCAGGACGAAGGCGCCGACCGCGACGGGGGGCGTATGCGCCGCCTGGATATCGCCGATCAGCCCGCCCAACGTGTACCCCAAGCCGACCAGCAGTAGCGCGATGAAGATGATACTACCTGCCGCGCGCGGGCGTCGGTTCAGGTCGGGTCGTGCCGACAAGGCAGCAACGGCTTCAGACATGCATTTCCCCGATTTTGTCTGTTTTGCGCTGGCAGCCTACCCTTGGCTCAAGCCGGGAAATATCTCACTTCTGTTACAGATCTGCGCGCCCCTCTCCCGCTGCCCGGGCCCAGCCGCTAGGTTGGCTGCGTGCTGACCGATTTGCCGAACCTACTGACGCTGTCGCGAATCGTGGCGATCCCGCTGCTGGTCGCACTGGTCGCACTGCACGAACCGCCGGCGGATCTCGCGGCCTGCGTGCTGTTCAGCACCGCGGCGGTCACCGACTATTTCGACGGCAAGCTGGCGCGCTCCCGCAGGCTGCAGTCGGATCTGGGGCGGATGCTGGACCCGATCGCGGACAAGCTGCTGGTCGGCGCGGCGCTGATGATGCTGGTAGGCACGGGTCGGCTTTCCGCCTGGGCCCTGTATCCGGCGATAGTGATCATGTTGCGCGAAATACTGGTGAGCGGGCTGAGGGAATATCTCGCGGCGCTGCGGGTGGGCCTGCCGGTCACGCCGTTGGCCAAGTGGAAGACCGGATTCCAGATGGGCGCGCTGGGTACGCTGCTGGCCGGCGACTCTGCAGCCAAGTGGCTGCACCTCTCCTTCTTGCCGGTCTCCGCCATTGGCGAGGCAATGCTCTGGGTGGCCGCCGCTCTGACCCTGTGGACCGGATGGGACTATCTGACGGCCGGCGTTCGCCACGCCTCGGGCCCGCCGGCAACGGTCCTGACCAAACGCCAGCTTCCCTGAGCGTGGGGGCCTGACCGTGCGGGTGCTTGGAATTGTCGGCTGGTCCGGCAGCGGCAAGACGACGGTGGTGACCAAGCTGATCCCTCTGCTGCGTGCCGCGGGCCTGACTGTGTCGACCGTCAAGCATACGCATCACGGCTTCGACATGGACCGGCCTGGCAAGGACACGTATCGGCACCGCGAGGCTGGAGCGCACGAGGTGCTGGTGGCGGCGGGCAGCCGCTGGGCGCTGCTGCACGAAGTTGTCGGGCCGGAGCCATCATTGCCGGACCTGCTGAAGCGAATGCAACCGGTCGATCTGGTCCTGGTGGAGGGCTATAAGACACACCCGTTTCCGAAGCTGGAGGTGCACCGGCCGGCGCTGGGCAAGCCGCCGATCTGGCCCGAGCAGCCCGACATCGTGGCAGTGGCGAGTGACCAGGCCGTCAGCACCGACCGCACGCTACTGCCGCTGAACGACCCCCAAGCGATCGCCGGCTGGATCCTGAATGGCTAAGCGCCTGCCGTGCTCGGGACGTCGGCCCTCTCCCGGCGCTTCGCGCCGACCTCTCCCGCTCCGCGGGCGAGGTGTACCTGAGCCGGGTCCGTTCGGCTGAGCACGACGCCAGCTCCAAAGTACACCTCGCCCGCGTGCGGGAGAGGTCGGCGCGAAGCGCCGGGAGAGGGTGTCTCATCCCTTGCCGACACAAGTTTAACGCTGCACTGCATCATGTGCGATCCGCGATCGCCAGCCCGCAATGCGCGGGATACCAATCAGAACATTCATCATGACGTCGAAGCCGAACGGGGTAAGTGCTTGAGCGGAACGCATAGCCGGGGCACATTCCGCCCCGGCTGGCCCCGTCCGGCCCGCCGATTCGGCGTCCGTTCCGGTGGGAGCTTCCTTCATGCGGCGCATCGCCCTGGCCAGTCTGTGTCTCGCAATCTCGGGCTGCGGCTACGACACGTGGTCGAACCCGCCCTTCTCGAGCGGCAACAATCCTCACTTTCCCGCCGGCGACAGCGAAAACCTGCGGCGCGTCACGGGCGAGCAGGTCGAGATGCCGGCATTGACTCCGGAGCCTGGCGATATTTGGCCTGGCCCCCTGCCGCCTTCGCCGACACTGCAGGATCTGGAGAAGCAGGGCGTGCAGCCTGGAGCGGAACAACCGGTGCCGGGTTCTCCCGAGTATCAGCAGGGGCCTGCGAACCAGCCGGCGCCGACCCAGCGGCAAGGACCTCCGGCGCGAGGCAGCTCCACGCCTCCCGGTTCCAACCAGCCCGGCCTGGCGCCCCTGCCCGCGCCCGCTCAGCCGCAACCGCCTAATGCCGCTCCGCCCGCTCCCAACCCTGGCGGACAGATCGTGCAAACGCCGCAAGGGCCAGGCGTTAGCACCGGCGGTACGAGCGGGTATAAGACCATCACTACGCCCGGCGGCGGCACGGCGATCGTGGTGCCCAATGGCAATGGCACCAGCACCATCATACATTCGGATGGCAGGATCGAGACGGCACCCACAACCCGCTGAAGCGCCATGGCCGATACCGCCGCCCCACTGACCATCCTCTACTTCGCCTGGCTGCGCGAACGCACCGGCACGTCGCAGGAGAGCGTCTCCCCGCCGGCCGGCATCGCCACGGTTGGCGCGCTGATCGGCTGGCTCTCGCAGCGCGGTCCCGGCTACGCCAGCGCATTCGCCCATCGTCGCGCGGTGCGCTGTGCAGTGAACCAGGAATTCGCCGATCCGGCGACCCGCATCGGTCCGGGCGACGAGGTGGCGTTCTTCCCTCCGGTCACAGGCGGCTGACCGCATGGCCCGCATCAGCGTGCAGACCGAGAACTTCGACATCGGCCGCGAATTCGCCGCACTGACCGACGAGCGCACCGACATTGGCGGTATCGGCTGCTTCGTCGGCACAGTGCGCGGCCCGGTCGCCGCGATGACGCTGGAGCATTATCCCGCGATGACCACGCGCGCGATCACCCTCATCGTTGAAGAGGCCGAGAGGCGGTGGTCGCTACTCGGCTGTACCGTCATTCACCGCTATGGCCGGCTGGTGGCCGGGGAGAATATCGTGCTGGTGCTCGCCGCTGCCTCACACCGACAGCCGGCCCTGGACGCGACCGCGTTCCTGATCGATTGGCTGAAGACGAAGGCGCCGTTCTGGAAAAAGGAGGAATCAGCCGGCGGCGCTGCGACCTGGGTCGAGGCGCGCGCCGAAGACGACGTCGCTGCGGCGCGCTGGTAAGCGTTCACCCGTTCGCCGACGCCAGGATTTTATAATCGCGGCGCCCTGAGTGCGGTCAGCGAACAGTCATTCCAAGGTGATGATTTCGCTGATGACCGGCGCAAGCGACTGGCGAATGCCCTCGATCGCCGCATGGGCCGCAGCACGCGACCGGCAGCACGACAGCATCACCGTGGCGAGCTCACCCACAGCGAACTCGATCCGATCGAGCGCAAGCCGCTGACGGTGGTTCGGTTCGGCGAGAGTTCCCGACAGCTTTGTAGTCATCATGCCGGCGATCATATCAGGGAGGTGTTACAGGCAGGTGTACGTCCAGCCGTTTGCTGACCCATGCTCAGATCGGAAGCGTCACCGTTGCCCTGATCCCAGCTGGCGCGCGGTTGGCCAAGGTTACATCGCCGCCATGTGCCCGCGCGATATTGCGCGCAATCGGAAGCCCAAGCCCGACGCCGCCGGTTTCGCGGCTGCGCGACGGCTCGCCACGGTGGAACGGCTCGAACACCCGCTCCAGTTCCCCGGGCGGGATGCCCGGACCTTCGTCTTCGACCTCGATCACCACCATCGCATTGTCGGCCTGCGGCTGTAGAGTCAGCCGCGCGCCGCCGGCGTAATTCACCGCATTGGCAACCAGGTTGGCGATCGCCCGCTTCAGCGCCAACGGGCGCCCGCGCACGGTCAAATGCGACGGCCCGGCGTACTGCAACTTCGCCACCGCCTCGGGCCGGGCGTCCCCGGCCTCGTCCAGCACCGTTCGCAATAACTCGGCCAGATCCAGCGGCACCACAGGCTCGGTGGTTCGCGCGTCGCGCCCAAAGGCCAGGGTGGCCGATACCATCGCCTCCAATTCCTCGACATCCGCCAGCATCTTGGCGCGCTGCTCATCGTCCTCGACAAACTCGGCGCGCAGCTTCAGCCTGGTGATGGGTGTGCGCAGGTCGTGGCCGATCGCGGTCAGCAACTCGGTGCGGTCCTGCACGAAGCGGCGAATTCGAGCGGCCATGGTGTTGAAGGCGGCCGCGGCGGTCGCGACCTCCAATGGACCATCCTCGGGCAACGGCGGCGCGTTTACGTCGCGGCCGAGAGCCTCGGCTGCCGCGGCCAGCGTGCGGACGGGCCTAGTCAGCCGGCGCACCGCCCACAGTGTCAGGCCGGCGGCCGCCACTGTCATCAGCAGGAAGGCCGCGAGATATGCCGGCGAGTGCCAGGGGCGCACCGGCCCCAGTGCCGCCCTTACATCGAGCCACTCGCCATCCGGCATGCGCAGACCGACTTCGATCCGGCCCCAGGAGTGACCACCGTAGATTTCAATCCCATGCCAATGCTGCGTTGGCGGCACGCCACTCAGGTTCAGATTGACGCGCCACAGGCTCTGCCCGACCGGCGGCATCCGGGGCAGATCGGTGACCGGGGGCGAGGCGCTTAATTGTGCGTCCAGATCGGGTCCATGATGCAGCTCTGCAAGCACGGCTTCGCGCTCCGCCGGCGAGGTCAGCACGACGGTCCGGTAGATGCTGACAATGCGAATTGCGAGGTTGCGCGCCTGCGCCAGGCGCAGCACCTCGACCCGATCGCGGGCGTGGATGCCCAGTCCGGCGATCTGCACCACAATCAGCCCGATGATGAGAACGAGGGCGGTGCGCGCCGCCAAGCTGCGCGGCCAGAGACGCAGCCTCACGCGCGTTCGACGGTCGCCGCCAGTACGTAGCCCCCACCCCGGACCGTCTTGATGAGCTGCGCGTTGCGGCCGTCGTCCTCCAGTTTGCGGCGAAGCCGGCTGATGGCTACGTCGATCGCGCGATCGAACGGACCCGCCTGGCGGCCGCGCAGAAGGTCGAGAAGCATATCCCGCGTTAGCACGCGGTTCGCCCGGTCGACCAGTGCAACCAGCAGGTCGTACTCGCCGCCGGTCAGCGCCACCTCCGCGCCCTCGGGGTTGAGCAGCCGCCGGCGCGCCGGTTCAAGGGTCCAACCGGCAAAGCGCAGGTTGCGCATATTCGCCTCGGCACGACGCTCGACTGGATCCCCGGCACGGCGCAGGACCGCGCGGATCCGCGCCAGCAACTCGCGCGGGTTGAACGGCTTGGGGACATAGTCGTCAGCGCCCAGTTCGAGCCCGATGATCCGGTCGGTCTCCTCGCCCATCGCGGTCAGCATGACGATGGGTATGTCGGACTGGCCGCGCAGCCAGCGGGCGAAGTCGATGCCGTTTTCGCCGGGCAGCATCAGGTCGAGCACGACCAATTGATAGTGGCCATTGGTGAAGGCGCGGCGCGCTTCTCTGGCGTCACGTACCGCGGTCACGCGCATCTGGTGCTTTTCCACCAGGAAGCGCGCCAGCAGATCGCGGATCTCGCGGTCGTCGTCCACCACCAAAATGTGCGGCGAAGCTTCCATGCCGCCGTAACATACGGGCTTTTCCGCCGCGCCGGCAGGCCTGCTTGCATTCTGTCGCACTTCGTCGCGCTGCCGACACATGGGCGCAATCCGGCAGCGCCAGATTGTGTCGTGCCGCCTCACGCGGCAGGTGTTTCGGAGGCATTTGATGCGCAAAACTGTTCTGACGGCGCTGGCAGTGTTGGCTATCGGCGGCGCCGCCACAGGTATCGTGGTCGCCCGAGCGCAGCCGGCACCAGCCCCCGGTGGGAATGGCCCAGCTCCGCCCCACCGGATGGGCTGGATGCGCCACGGACATGAGTGGCAGGAGCGTGGTGGCATGATGCAGCGGCTGCGCACCTTCGCGCTGGTGTATCCACAGCAGGATCGCAAGCTGACACCGCCGGACGTGCAGAAGATCGCCGAGGCGTTTCTGCTCTGGCACGGCAATCATGAGTGGAAGGTGATCGATGTCGCGCCGACCCCTGATGGTCCGATCGGCTTCGCGCTGGCCACCCAGGACGGCTCGGTGATCGCCCGCTTCACCATGGACCCGCACACCGGACGGATGGAACGGATCAGCTAGCACTCTGATCGGCGGGCGTGCGTCTCCCCACTCGCCCGCCGCTGCCCGCGCCGCGCTCGATCCCCTGCTGGCCAGCGCCCCCACTGGTCTGGATCGAAGCGCGCGCGGGCCCTCCTTTTAGCCTGGACAACCGCGCCCGACTGCTCGCCGAGTGTTCGTGCATGCCGTTGTCAATCCTTGCTGTCGATTCGGCCACGCAGAGCGAAGTGTGCGATACGGCACAGGGATGAGGCTTGACCCATGCAAAATGGTATGGTGGCAGGGCGGTGTGGCGCCTACGCGCAAGGCTAAGATTGAATGAGCCGACGGTCCGGCCGGTATGAGGCAGCCCCGTCCACCTGCCGCGGCCCGCGCTGCGCTGGACCGGCTGATGGCGGGTGACCCGGACCTCGCCGCCATCGAGGTCCGTGCCGGCCCGCTGCCGTGGCGCACCCGCTCCCATGGATTTCCGGGTCTGCTTCAGGCGATCGTGGCGCAGCAGATCAGCAACCAGGCCGCGGCGGCGATCTGGGGGCGCTTGCGCGCAGTCGGCGGCGCGCTGGAGCCGGCCGGCATGCTGGCACTATCGGACGAGACGCTGCGGGCCGCCGGCTTGTCACGGCCGAAGATCGCGCATTGCCGCAGCCTTGCCACGGCGTTCGTCGATGGAACGCTGGACGCGGAGGCGATTGCGGCGATGGACGACGAAGCGGCGGTCGCGGCGATCGCTTCCGTGCGCGGCCTCGGGCGTTGGACCGCTGAGGTCTATCTGCTGTTCGCGCTCGGCCGCACGGACGTATTCCCGGCGGGCGACATTGCGCTGCAAGCATCGGCGGCGCACCTGAAGGGGCTGCCGCAACGTCCGGGACCGGCCGAGCTGCGGGTCTTGGCGGATGCTTGGCGTCCTGCGCGCGCGCTGGCGGCGCGGCTGCTCTGGCACCACTGGCGCCACATCACCGGCCGGCCGGCAATGGATGACTTCCCTGCGGGCTAAAGCTAAAACTACAGCCGCCGGGATTGCAGAGTGGCGGCCCCTAATCCAACCGACCGTCAACAGCGTATCACCAATCCTGCATGGCAACTTCGGTCTCTGGCAGCCCAGCCGCTTGCCACGCTTCACGGCCGCCCCGATACCAATAAACGTCGGTGTACCCGAGTGCGACCAATCGCAACGCCAAATTGCGGCCTTGATACCTCTCGGCGTTCCAGCCAACGGTGACAATCGGCAGGTCGTGGTCACCGTGAGTAAGGTCCGCCAGCTTGCGCTTTAGCCGCTGCTGATATTCGTCGGTCACATTGCCGCCGATGCCGGCGCCCCATAGAGCAATCGCTCCCGAGACCGACTTTCCATATGACCAGCTTACGTCGAGCGTCAGCGGCCTTCGGGCGAGCAGTCCTTGCAACCCGGAGGTGTTGATGGTGCGAGCACCGGCCAGGCCGGTCGGCGTTGGCGCGTCGTAGGTTGCTGTGCAGAGCATTGTCTGAGGCCACCCCAGTATCAGCGTCCCTCGTCAGCATGATCACGAATGTCAGCCAACCGGAGTCCGTCGCGCATGCGAGCGACCTGGACAACAGCCGCTCCGCTAACGTTGAAAATGCCAGTACGACCGTGCCGTTATGAGCGGAAACAGGCGCATGGCCTCGGCGCCACTATGACGCGCGTCCTCAATGCGACCACCGAGCGCTGGGCCGCCGCGATGGCAGCATGGAAAGTGCCTGCATTGGCGGCGCCGCCATTCGGATTGGCAGCCATCGACTTCTCGAACCAACCAGCGGCCTCATCGTAATGGCCTGAAGAACAGCGCCGCGTAACCAATCGACATAAACCGGTTCCAAACATCGCCCGCGGATTCATCCGCAATGCTTGCTTGAACTCCACAATCGCTTCGTCCGACTTGCCACTGAACATCAGGCAAAGGCCAAGCCAGAAATGCGGCCCGGTGGTGTTCGGATTGGTCTCGATTGCCTTCTGTGCTGCCGGAATCACCTCTGCATAGCGACCCGCCCTGGCGAGCAGATACACCCTGTCCCCAGCACTATGATGTAATCGGGGCGAAGTGCTTCTGCTCTCTTGAGCAGGTCTTGGCTCTGCGGAGCTTTGTCGGTGCGATGGGGTCGTCTGTCCAAAACCCGAGGCCGTCAAGGATGGCATCGGTCAGGCCGGACAAGGCCCGCACCGAAGATGGGTCGAGTGACACCGCACGCTCATACAATGCCACGACTGCCGGCGTAGCGTGTCCGCATCGTCCAGGCCGATGAGCCGGCTGTAATTGACCATGTCGGCGCAGACAACAACGATCAGCCTGCGACCGTCGGTCGCATTGCTGCCGACTGGGTCCAGATTGCCGACGCTGGCGCTCACCCTGTTGACCGCAGAACTCGCCACTTGGCCTATGTGATACTCGTCAAATTCCGCTTGGTCAATTAATTGACGAAAGTGGTAATCGTCGCATCAATCAGCAGTCGCTCCGGCGCAGATCATTTCTGAACTAGTAAATGTCTTATAGTCTGGAGACGCCCAATGCCACAGACTGCCAAAAGAACTGATGAGAATACCGTCATATCGTTGATGATGCTCGCCTTCAGTGCCGACCCGGCGACGCGGTGGATGTATCCAGAGCCAGAGCAGTATCTCTCCTACTATCCAACTTTCGTGCGGCTTTATGCGGGCGCTGCTTTCGACAGTGGAACCGTGCATGTTGTCGAGGGAAACTGGGGGGTTGCGATGTGGCTTCCGCCAGGGACCAAGCCCGATGACGAGGGGCTCGGTGGCCTACTTCGCCAAAGCGTCGCACCTGCGAGGCTCGCCGAGGTATTCGACCTTGCGGAGCAAATGGCTTCCTACCACCCGGCCGAGCCGCATTGGTTTCTGCCGCTGATCGGGATTGATCCTATCTATCAGGGAAGGGGCTACGGTTCAGCGTTGTTGGTACACATGCTGAACCAATGTGATCGCGAGAAGCAATTGGCGTACCTGGACAGCACGAACCCAAGGAACGTGCCACTCTACGAGCGGCATGGGTTCGAGCGCCTTGGCGTGATCCAGGCGGGCTCCTGCCCCCCGGTTTATCCAATGCTGCGCAAGCCACGGGGAGGGTGATGGCTACCGTTGGCCCGTACGCAACTCGGTCACCGTGCTTTAACGATCTCCCCGCCGCGGTAGCCTTGAGCGAACAGCAAGGCGCGCAGGTCGGCGTGGTCCACCCGCGCCTGCGCCGACGCCGCGACGATCGGCTTGGCATGGAACGCCACGCCGAGACCAGCGGCACGGATCATGTCCAGATCGTTCGCGCCGTCTCCGACCGCGAGTGTCGCCTGCAGCGGCAGCCCTCTTGCGGCTGCCAGTTGTGTCAGCGTATGCAGCTTGGTGTTGCGATCGAGGATCGGCTCTGCCACCGCTCCAGTCAGCACGGCGCCGTCGTCGAGCAAAATGTTGGAGCGGTGTTCGTCGAAACCGCACAGCGCGGCGACGCGGCTGGTGAAGTAACTGAAGCCACCCGACACCAGCACGGTGTAGGCGCCGTGCGCACGCATGGTCGCCACCAGTTCGCGCGCACCCGGCGTCAGGCGCACGCGCTGCCAGGTGCGCTCCAGTGCATCGATCGGACAGACCCCGCAGCATCGCAACCCGCTCGCGCAGCGCGGCCTTGAAGTCGAGTTCGCCGTTCATCGCGCGCGCGGTAATCGCGGCGATCTGGTCCTTGAGCCCGGCGAAATCGGCGAGTTCGTCCAGTGTCTCGCCGGTGACGATGGTGCTGTCCATGTCGGCGACCAGCAGCGACTTGCGGCGGCCATCGGCTGGCGTGGCAATAACGTCTATCGGCGCACCGTCCAGGGCAGCACGAATTTTGGTCGATATCGGCTATGGCACTGATCGAGATCTCAGCGGCTTCACCCGGCGAGAGCCAGGTCGGTTGACCGCCCCCGTCGTATGCCGCACACGCGACAATGTGGCTGCATCCAGCGCGTCGGTCCCGGCGGCGGCAACAAGCGTAACGACGTGGCTCATGGCAAGTAACGGTGGCACCCTGAAAACCCCAACGGCGCTTATCGTCGCCGGTCCCACCGCCAGCGGCAAATCAGCGCTCGCCCTGGAACTGGCCGAGCGCTGCCGCGGCACGATCATCAATGCCGATGCAATGCAGGTCTATCGGGAGCTGCGGGTGCTGACCGCGCGCCCAACGCCGGAGGACGAGACGCGGGTGCCTCACGCGCTTTACGGCATCCGCCCGGCCGCGCAGCCAGGCAGCGTCGCCTGGTGGCGCGAAGCGGCACTCGCCGCAATGGACGCCGCTTCCCGAGTCCGGGCGGCTGCCAATCCTGACTGGCGGCAGCGGCATGTATTTCGCCTCGCTCACCGATGGCTTGGCGCAGATCCCCGACCCGGGTCCGGAGGCGCGCGCAGAGGCGCGGTCGCTGCTGAAAGAGATCGGGCCGGCGGCGCTGCACGCCCGTCTGGCCGAGCAGGATCCGCTGACCGCCGCCCGCCTGCGTCCGACCGACAGTCAGCGCGTGGCGCGCGCCTGGGAGGTGTGGCGCAGCACCGGCATCGGACTGGCCGCCTGGCAGGCGACCGGGGGCTGATCCTGTCGCCGTGGCGGTTCGCCGCCATACTGCTCGATCCGCCACGCGCCGACCTCCGTGCCGCGATCAGGCTCCGCTTCGGCGCGATGCTGGAGCGCGGGGTCGCTCGATGAGGTGCGCTCGCTGATAGAGCTGGGCTTGGACCCCTCTCTCCCCGTCATGCGCGCGCACGGTGTCCCGGAACTGGCGAGCTTTCTCCGCGGCGAAATCAGCCTTGAGGAGGCCGGCCGCCGGATCGAATTGGTCACGGGCCAGTACAGCCAAGCGCCAGGCGACCTGGTTCCGACACCACAAGCTTGCGGAGCCTAGCCTGTCGCACACGATTCATGCACGATTCGGCGATCGGGAGCAATTATCGGAAAGGAACCACTCCACATCTTGGCATTTATTCACAGCCTGGGTTGACGCGCCGCACCATCCGGCCTATCGGTGCGCCCCGCCCAATACCCGGAGCAGGACCATGTCGGCAGATGCCCAGTCGGGAGCAGAAGTTCTCCTCCGCGCCCTGAAGGACCAGGGCGTCGAGGTCATCTTCGGCTATCCCGGCGGCGCGGTATTGCCGATCTACGACGCGCTTTTTCAGCAGAACGCGATCCGCCACGTCCTGGTGCGGCACGAGCAGGGCGCGGTGCACGCCGCCGAGGGTTACGCCCGCTCTACCGGCAAGGTTGGCGTGGTGCTGGTGACCTCCGGCCCCGGTGCAACCAATGCGGTGACGGGGCTGACTGACGCGCTGATGGACAGCATCCCGGTGGTCTGCCTGACCGGCCAGGTGCCCACCCACCTGATTGGCAACGACGCCTTCCAGGAGGCGGACACCACGGGCATCACGCGCCCCGCCACCAAGCACAACTATCTGGTCAAGCGCCCCGAGGACCTGGCGCGCTCGGTGCACGAAGCGTTTTACGTGGCGCGGTCCGGCCGCCCGGGGCCGGTGGTGATCGACCTGCCGAAGGACATCGTGATCGGCAAGGCACCGTATATGCCACCGGCGTCGGGACATCGGAGCTATCGCCCACAGACCGAGCCCGATCACGGCCAGATCGCCAAAGCGATCGCGCTGCTGAAGCAGGCGAAGCGGCCGATGATCTACGCCGGTGGCGGGGTGATCAACGCCGGTGCCGCGGCGTCGGTCGCACTGACGCAGTTCGTCCGCATGACCGGCTTCCCGATCACCAACACGCTGATGGGGCTAGGCGCCTACCCGGCGTCCGACCCGCAGTTCCTCGGCATGCTCGGGATGCATGGAACCTACGAGGCAAACCTCGCCATGCATGGCTGCGACGTGCTGCTGGCGATCGGCGCCCGTTTCGACGACCGGGTCACTGGGCGGCTGAACGCGTTCAGTCAGGGGTCGAAGAAGATACAGGCCGACATCGATCCGTCTTCCATCAACAAGAACGTGCCGGTGGACATCGCCATCCTCGGTGATGCCGGTCGCGTGCTGGATGCGCTGATTGGTGCGTGGCAGAGCGACCCCACGCCGTTCGACCGTCAGGCGCTGACCTCGTGGTGGCGTCAGATCGACGCCTGGCGGGCGAAGGACAGCCTGAAGTTCACTCAGGACATGAAGCCTGGCGCGATCATCAAGCCGCAATACGCCATCCAGCGGCTGTACGAACTGACCCGCGCGGTGAAGAAGGACATCTTCATCACCACCGAGGTCGGTCAGCACCAGATGTGGGCGGCGCAGCACTTCAGGTTCGAGCAGCCGAACCACTGGATGACCAGCGGCGGTCTCGGCACCATGGGCTATGGCCTGCCCGCGGCGATGGGCGTGCAGGTGGCCCATCCCGAGGCGCTGGTCATCGACATCGCCGGCGAGGCAAGCGTGCTGATGAACATCCAGGAGATGGGCACGCTGGCGCAGTACCGGCTGCCGGTGAAGGTGTTCATCCTGAACAACCAGTATATGGGCATGGTACGGCAGTGGCAGGAACTGCTGCACGGCGGCCGGTACTCGGAAAGCTACAGCGCGGCACTGCCCGACTTCGTCAAACTTGCGGACAGCTTCCACGCCGTCGGTTTGCGCGCCGAGCGGGTCGAGCAGCTCGATGATGTGATCCGCGAAATGCTGGCGGTCGACCGGGCGGTGATCGCCGATATCGCCGTCGACCCGAAGGAGAACTGCTTCCCGATGATCCCCTCGGGGGCCGCGCACAACGAGATGATCCTCGGCGCCGAGCACGAAGCCGAAGCCGCTGGCATCACCGATGAAGGATTGGTCCTGGTGTAATCGAGGTCGACTGGGGGAAGCGGGCCGGTGGAGCGGTAGGCGAGTTGACTGGCGCTGGCCCAGATCTATCCTGACCATACTGACCAGATCGAGGAACCTTCAGTGCCCACTCCCCGTCAACGAAGCCCGAAGCCTGCCCGCCCTCACATGCAGGTCTGGAAGCTGCAGGACGCCAAGGCACATTTCAGCGAGGTGGTCCGGGAAGCGCAGCAGCATGGACCACAGCGGGTGACAGTCCATGGCAGGGATGCAGTGGTTATTCTCTCGGCCGAAGATTACCGCCGCCTGGCGCCACCCGCACCGTCACTCAGCCTCTCCGCGATGCTGTCCAAATCGCCATTGAGGGAGCTGGATTTCGAGCACGCCTCCGTCCGCGCCCCCGTACGCGATATCGAACTGTGAGGGGATGGTTGCTCGATACCAACGTGATTTCCGAGTTGCGCAAGGCGCGGTGCGACCCGAGGGTGCGCGCCTGGGCGGACACGCAGCCGGCCACGAGCCTGTTCCTGAGCACGGTCACGCTTGCGGAGATTCGGTATGGCATCGAATTGCTGGCACGCACCGATCCGCTGCGGCGTCGTCTGGAACTGTGGCTGCAGCGGGAACTCCGCGGCTGGTTCGCCGACCGTGTCTGTGGGATCGATGAGGATGTGCTGGTCGTCTGGCGACGTCTTGTCGAGCAAGGCCGTCAAATGCGGATGACATTTGCCCAGCCAGACCTGTTCATCGCCGCAATCGCCATCCTACAAGATTTGTGCGTGGTGACGCGCAATATCGGCGACTTCGTGGCGGCCCGCGTGCCGGTCCTCAATCCCTGGACCGACAGTCAGCCGCGCTTACCCGCCAACTGACCAACGCCGGTTCATTCATGCCCGACACCACCTTGCGTAGCGCGACCATTGCGGTCCTGGTCGAGAACGAGCCCGGCATCCTGGCCCGCGTCGTCGGGCTGTTCTCCGGCCGCGGCTACAACATCGACAGCCTTACTGTCGCGCCGGTGGAGAACGGCGGCGCCCGTTCGCGGATCAACATCGTGACCTCCGGTACCGAGATGGTGATCGAGCAGATCAAGGCGCAGCTCGACCGGCTCGTGCCGGTGCATCGCGTCGCCGATCTGTCGCGGGAAGGCCCGCACATCGCGCGCGAAATGGCGCTGATCAAGGTTACCGGTGTGGGCGAGAAGCGCGTCGAGGCGCTGCGCATCGCCGATGCGTTCCGCGCCCGCGTGATCGACGCCACCCACGAGAGCTTCGTGTTCGAGTTGACCGGCGCAACCGACAAGCTCGACGCCTTCATCGACCTGATGCGCCATCTCGGACTGGCCGAAGTGTCTCGCACCGGCGTGGTGGCGATAGCCCGCGGCGTGCGGACGATCTGATGTTTGAGCCCGTGATTGACGTCCTCTGACGTTCCGCCAAGGACGATCACGGGCTAAGGTCCTCAGCACAGAGACAGCAGGAGCTACTGATGCGCGTCTATTACGATCGCGATGCCGACGTGAACCTGATCAAGGGCAAGCGCGTCGCCATCATCGGCTATGGCAGCCAGGGCCATGCCCATGCCAACAATCTGAAGGACAGCGGCGTCAAGGAGATCGCCGTTGGCCTGCGGTCGCATTCGGGTGGCGTGGCGAAGGCCGAGGCGGCGGGCCTGAAGGTCATGGATCCCGCCGACTGCGCCAAATGGGCCGATGTGGTCATGGTGCTCACGCCGGACGAGGGCCAGGGTGATCTGTATCGCGAGAAGCTTGGGCCGAACATGAAGAACGGTGCCGCGCTCGCCTTCGCGCACGGGCTGAACGTGCATTTCAACCTGCTCGATCCGCGCCCCGATATCGACGTGTTCATGATCGCGCCGAAGGGCCCCGGCCACACGGTGCGCAGCGAGTACCAGCGTGGCGCCGGCGTGCCGTGTCTGGTCGCGGTGGCGCAGAACCCATCGGGCAACGCCATGGAGGTCGCGCTGTCGTACGCCAGCGCCATCGGCGGCGGCCGCGCCGGCATCATTGAAACGACGTTCAAGGAAGAATGCGAGACCGATCTGTTCGGCGAGCAGACGGTGCTGTGCGGCGGCCTGGTGGAGCTGATGAAGGCCGGTTACGAGACGCTGGTGGAAGCGGGATACGCGCCGGAAATGGCGTATTTCGAGTGCGTGCACGAGGTGAAGCTGATCGTCGATCTGGTCTACGAAGGCGGCATCGCCAACATGAACTACTCGGTCAGCAACACGGCAGAATACGGCGAGTACATGTCCGGCCCGCGCATCGTGAATGACGCGACCAAGGCGGAGATGAAACGAGTGCTGGCAGACATCCAGAGCGGCAAGTTCGCGCGCGACTGGATGCTGGAGAACAAGGTGAACCAGGCCAGCTTCAAGGCGATGCGCCGTCGTCTGGCGGAGCACCCGATCGAGCAGGTGGGCGAGAAGCTTCGCGCGATGATGCCATGGATCGGCAAGAACGCGCTGGTGGACCGGTCGCGCAACTGAAGGTCGGATTACGTGCTGTCGGCATTCACCTCCAGCGGCGGAGTGCTCAGCCGATCGGTGGGGCCGCTATCGGATGCTCAGTGGATCGACCTGCTTGATCCGACACCGGGCGAGGTGGAACGCGTCTCCCGAGAGACCGGCCTGACGGTCCCGACCGAGGCCGAGATCAGCGAAATTGAAAGCTCCAGCCGTCTCTCCACGCGTGACGGCACGCTCTATCTCAGCATGCCGCTGGTCAGCCGCCCGGAGAACGAGCCACGATCGATATCGCTCGGTTTCGTGCTGTCGCCGGAGCGTCTGATAACGGTCCGGTTCGCACCTAGCCGGCTGTTCGACCGCTTCATGCAACAGCCAGGTGCGCCAGTTCGGAGCAGTTCCCACATCATGGTCGGTCTGCTCGAGGCGATTGTCGATCGCCAGGCGGATGGGTTGGAAGAGGTGAAGACTGAACTGGAGGCGATCTCCCACCGGATCTTCTGCCCCGACATGGCCTCCGCCAGTGGGCGCAAGCGTGAGGACGCAATGCTTCGCTCCACACTGCTGTCGCTCGGCCGTATCGGCGATCTGGTCTCGCATGTGCGCGAAAGCCAGGTGGTCGCGGCGCGGATCGTGCCGTACATCGAAACTTCGGCTGCCGACTGGCTGCCGAAGGAGCTGAGACCGCGGCTGCATACGCTGAGACGCGACGTCGCTTCGCTGAATGACTTCGACACGCATCTCAATGACAAGCTGCAGTTCCTGCTGGATGCCACCTTGGGCTTCATCAACATGGCGCAGAACAACGTCATGAAGGTGCTGACCGTGGTTTCGGTCGTCGGCATCCCGCCGGTGCTGCTGGCCGGCATCTACGGCATGAACTTCAAATCCATGCCGGAATACGACTGGGCCTGGGGATATGCCTATGGCCTTACCGTGATCGGCGTGAGCGCGCTGATTCCGCTGGCGATCTTCAAGTGGCGCAACTGGATCTAGAGCGTGATGACCGGAGGCGGAATCGCCGGAGATCTGAACACGTGGCCGGGCTCGACCCGGCCATCACGCGAAAAGACAATGAGCTTAGCGAGGCAGCATGGACCGCATCGAGGTGCGCGAGGCTGACATCACCAGGCTGGCGGTCGATGCCATCGTGAATGCGGCCAACCAGTCGCTGCTGGGCGGTGGCGGCGTCGATGGCGCGATCCACCGCGCCGCCGGCCCCGAACTGCTGGAGGAGTGCCGGACCCTGAACGGCTGTCCGACCGGACAGGCGAAGATCACCAAGGGTTATCGCCTGCCGGCGAAGTTCGTGATCCACGCCGTCGGCCCGCGCTATCGCGACGGAAGGCATGGCGAACCGGAGCTGCTGGCGAGCTGCTACAGCGAGAGCCTCAAGCTCGCTATCGCGCACAGCGTGCGCACGATCGCATTTCCGGCGATCAGTTGCGGCATCTATGGCTACCCGATCCCCGATGCGGCGCGGATCGCTGTGCGGCACGGTGTCGGATTTTCTGGCAGGGGATCGGTCGATCGAGCACGTTGATCCTCGCGTGCTTCGGACGCGAGGTGCTGAGCGCGTATCAGGCGGCGCTGCAGGCATTGTGAACTTGCTCTCAGTGTCCGTCCCGAGACTCTGCGAAGTCAGTATGAATTGGTTGTGAGGCCTGGTCTGAGCGGTTGAGGCGGCTCGATGATCTGTGATTCGCTGCCTGGTACCGACGGATGAGGTGCCCGATGTGGACAACCGAGAACCGCCATCGCTACGACCGCGACAAGCTGCGCTACCCGAGCGATCTGACCGAGACGGAGTGGCAGCAGATCAAGCCGTTGATCCCAGCAGGCAAGCGCGGCGGTGGCAAGCGCACGGTGAACATGCGCGAGGTGGTCAATGGCATGATGCATGTGCTGAGCACAGGCTGCCAGTGGCGCCACATTCCCAAAGATCTGCCACCGAGAAGCACGGTGAATGGCTATTTCTGCCTGTGGGGCTGGGACGGCACATTGCAGAAGATTTATCACGCGCTCTACGTCAGATGCCGCGAACAAGCCGAACGTGAGGCGAGCCCGACAGCCTGCGTGATCGATAGCCAGAGCGTGACGAGCGCAGAAAAGGGGGCTCTGCCGTCGATCGGCACGGCTTCGATGCGGGCAAGCTGATTGAGGGCAAGAAGCGCCATGTCCTGGTCGATACGCTGGGTCTGGTGCTGCATGCGCTGGTGACCGCCGCCGATGTTCAAGGCCGCGACGGCGGTGTTCTGTTGCTGGCTACCCTGTTCGGGTAATTCCCGTTCTTCCCCAAGCTGTTCGCTGACAGTGCCTACGCGGGGCCGATGTTTCACGGCGGCGCTGCAACGCTATGCACCGCTTGGTGATCGAGATCGTCAAACGCACCGATCATGCCAAAGGATTTGTCGTCGAACCGAAGCGCTGGATCGTCGAGCGCTCCATCGCCTGGCTCAACCGCTGCCGACGGCTTGCCAAGGATCTGGAAAACCGCAATCACAACGCGCTCGCTTTCCTCCGACTCGCCTCGATCCGCCTGATGCTCAGAAGGCTCTGCAATCCTTCATGAAGTCTCCGGACGGACTCTCAGAGCAGGGACGCGAACTCAAGGGCGATGGCGGTCCGGCAAGAAATCGAGTGACAACACCTGCTCAAGCGACCAGGGGCAGACTTCGTCAGGCAATCCGAGATTGCTGCGGCTCCTTCTCTCCAGGTCCTGACGGGCCTTGACGAATGATGACGCCAGCGCCCGTTCTGCGAAGCTGCGCAGCGACGGGCTGTCCTCGAACAGTTCCTGCAACTCGCGGCGCTGCTCGTCGAGGGTGTTGCGCCAGCTATGCCTTCGTGCGGCTTCCTCCGGATGTGGCGCCACTTCAGCAGGTGTTCGCAGATGACCCTGAGCCGCGAGCGAACCTCCCGTTTCTGCGCAGCGGCAACGCTCTCGATTTCCTCGGCGATGTTGTCCCAATCGATTTCGTTGGCCGCGCGGCGACGGAGCGCGCGCGCCTGTTCCTCGGCCCAGGCGGCAAGATCGGTCTCATACAGGTCGCTCAGTTCTGCCTCCCTCCTTGCCCGATTGCGATCGGCGGCTGCTGATGATCGGGTTTCGCGCGGCAATGTCGCGTACCACAAAGTTCCCGGCGCCGGGGAGGAGCGTCTAATAGATCGTCGCCCTCAGCCGCTCGGGATAGGCCGCATCATATTCCGCCCCGCCGACCTTTCCGCGCGTGATATCGGCCAAGATCGTGCCACTGCTCGGCAGGCTGCGTCGCTCCACGTGCTTTGCCGGGTTCCACAGCTCCGACCGCACCAGCGCCTTTGGGCACTGGAAATACACCCGCTCGACATGCACCACGATCACCGAACGCGGCAGCTTACCCTGCGCGGGGAAGCGCTCCAGCATCGCCGGGTCCACCGAAATTTCCGCCCGCCCGTTGACCCGCAACGTCTCGCCGACGCCGGGGATCAGGAACAAGAGCGCGATACGCGGATCGGCGATCAGGTTATTCAGACTATCGGCCCGATTGTTCCCACGACGGTCGGGGATCAGCAGCGTTCTTTCGTCCTCTACCACGACGAACCCAGCCGGATCGCCGCGCGGCGACACGTCCAGGCCATCGGGGCCGCTGGTTGCGATCACCACGAATGGCGAAGCTTGGATCATCGCGCCATAATGCGGATGAACGTAGTCGATCTCCTTGGCGATCGCCGCATCCGACGGTGCGCCATAAAGTTCCCGCAACGCCGTCGCGTCCGTCAGCAGAGTGCCGTCCATTGCCGCCTCACGCCAAAATTCCTGTCGCCATCGTCACCGGCTTTCTCGGTAGTGGCAAGACCACGCTGATCGCCTGCATCCTGCGAGACCCCGCCTTCGCCCGGACCGCCGTGATCGTCAACGAGTTCGGCGAAATCGGCCTGGATCACGAGCTGATCGCCAGCAGCGACGAGACCCTGCTGGCCTTGACCACCGGCTGCCTGTGCTGCGCGGTGCGCAGCGATCTGGTCGCCACGCTGCTTGACCTGCAACGCCGATCCGATGCCGGCGAGATCGCCTATGACCGGGTGCTGATCGAAACCTCCGGGCTGGCCGATCCCGCGCCCATCCTGCATGCGCTGATGACGGA
Source organism: uncultured Alphaproteobacteria bacterium (assembly GCA_963758595.1). Lineage (GTDB taxonomy): Bacteria > Pseudomonadota > Alphaproteobacteria > Acetobacterales > Acetobacteraceae > JAMXLO01. Next base: position 314,707 of record CAVWWB010000006.1, on the reverse strand, counting down.
CCGCGACATAGGACAGCGGCACGTCATCGACGGCATCGTCACCATTGTGGATGCGCTGCATGGCGAGATGGCGCTGGACCGGCATCCGGAAGCGCGTCGTCAGGTCGCGCTCGCCGATACGCTGCTGCTCAGCAAGACCGACATTGCCGAAGTCGGCGTTTCACTGGGCCAACGGATCACTGCGCTCAACCCCGGCGCCGTGGTCGGCACGACACGACAGGCGGCACCGGCGACGCTGTTCGCCGGCACCAGCGTGGCCACGCGCTTCGCCGACCTGCCGGACGCCACGCGCGCGCAATCCGTTCGCCACCGCGCAGCACAGCGACGGCATCGAGACCTTCGCCCTGCAGCGCGACCGTCCGATCCCCGCGCTGGCATTGACCCTGCTGCTGGAGGCGCTGGCCGAACATTGCGGCGCCCGGCTGCTGCGCCTGAAAGGCCTGGTGCACATCGAGGAAATGCCGGACCAGCCGGCGGTGATCCATGGCGTGCAGCACGTGGTCGTCGGCGCCGGAGTTCCTGGATCGTTGGCCGTCGGAGGACCGCACCACGCGCATCGTGTTCATCGTGCAAGGCGTGCCGCGGCACTTCCCGGTGCGGCTTTTGGAGGTGATCGAGCATGAGGTGCGCGAGGAATTGGAGCTGCGGTAGAGCTGCACCCGATCGGGAGGAAAACCCATGCAACGACGCAGACCTGATGGTGGGCGCGGCGGCGGTCGCGTTCGCTCGCCCGGCCATTGCCGGCAAGACACAGACGCTGTCCATCGTGCCGCAGGTTGCGCTGAACAGCATCGATCCGGTGTGGACCAGCTCGCAAATCGCGCGAAACATGGGCTTCATGGTGTTCGACCTGCTGTACGGCCGCGATGAGCAGATGAACCCACGGCCGCAGATGGTCGAGGCCGACCTGATGGAGGACGACGGCCGCCGCTGGACCCTGCGGCTGCGCGAGAACCTGTGGTTCCACGACGGCGAACCCGTGCGGTCGCGCGACTGCATCGCATCGCTCAGGCGCTGGATGGTGCGCGACCAGGGCGGCGTGGCGCTGTCGCAGCGGCTGGATGCGATGGAGGCGCCGGACGACCGCACCATCGTGCTGCGGCTGAACAAGCCGTTCCCACACCTTCGCACGCTGTTGTCGAAATTCATCATCCCGGCGCTGATGATGCCGGAGCGCCTGGCACAGACCGATCCATTCAAGCAGATCCCCGAGGCGATCGGCAGCGGCCCGTTCCGCTGGCTGGCGGACGAGCACGTGCTGGGCAGCCACGCTGCATTCGCCAAATTCGACCGCTATGTGCCGCGCGACGAGAAGCCGAGCTACACCGCGGGCGGCCATCGCGTGCTGGTCGATCGCGTCGAATGGAAGATGATCCCCGACGGTTCCACCGCCGCGAACGCGCTGATCACCGGCGAAGTCGACTGGATCGAGATTCCGCTGCCCGATCTGCTGCCGATGTTGAAGCGGGCGCCCGGTGTCACGGTGGACGTGCTGGATACCTACGGCCAGATCTGCTTCCTGCGGCCCAACCATATCGCGGCCCCGACCAACAATCCCGGCGTACGTCGCGCCATGCTGGCCGCGATCGACCAGCAGGAGGTGATGGCGGCCTCGATGGGCGGCGACCCGCAGCAATATGTTCACCGGCGTCGGCTTCCTGCGCACCGGCAAGCCGGAGGTGGACGAGGCCGGCATGGAACTGGTGCGGACGAAGCACACGCCGGACCAGGTGAAAGCGATGCTGGACAAGGCCGGCTACAACGGCGAACGCATGGTGCTGCTGCATGCGACCGACCACTGGTTTTTCAATCCCACCGCCTCGGTGATCGCGCATTCGCTGTCAGCGGCCGGCATGAACATCGACGATCAGGCGATGGACTGGGCAACGGTGCAGTCGCGCCGCAACAGCCGCGAACAGCTCGACAAAGGGGGCTGGTCGATGTTCCCCTCTGTCGTCGCCGCGCCCGACCATCGCGATCCACTGCTCGCCAACTTCATTCGCGCGAACGGCAAGGAGGCGTGGTACGGCTGGCCTTCCGATCCGAAGATCGAGCAGATCTACGCCGAGTGGCTTGGCGTGACGGATCCGGCGGAGCAGACGCGGCTGGAACGCGCCTATCAGTTGCAGGCCTTCGAGACGCTGCCGTTCATTCCGTTGGGCGGCTACCGGCAGAGCGCGGCCTGGCGCGACAACGTGACGGGCATTCTGAAGGGCCCCTCGGTGGTATTCTGGAACGTGAGCAAGGCATGAAACGACGCAGTCTGCTTTTCGGTGCCGCGGCCGCAACGCTGGCGCGTCCTGCGATTGGCGGCTCGGCCAGCACTCTGAAGTTCGTGCCGCAGGCGGCGCTGTCCAGCATCGATCCGGTGTGGACCAGTGCCATGGTGGTGCGCAATTTCGGTATGATGGTGTTCGAAACGCTGTATGGCCGCGACGCCACGATGACCCCGCAGCCGCAGATGCTCGCCGGCGAACTCATCGAGGACGACGGCAGGCGCCGCACCATGAAACTGCGCGACGGATTGCGCTTTCATGATGGCGAACCGGTGCTGGCGCGCGACTGTGTCGCCTCGCTGCGGCGCTGGATGAAGCGCGATCCGGTCGGCGCCACGATCGAGGCGCGCGTCGATGCGCTGGAGGCGCCGGACGATCGCACCATTGTCTGGCGCCTGAGCAAGCCGTTTCCACATCTGCCCAAGGCGCTGTCGAAATTCCAGACCGCCGCGGTGATCATGCCGGCGCGCATCGCGGCGACCGATCCGTTCAAGCAGATCCCCGAGGCGATCGGCAGTGGCCCGTTCCGGTTTCTCGCGAACGAGCAGGTGATCGGCAGCTTCGCCGCGTTCGCGAGGAACGACCGCTACGTGCCGCGCGATGAACCGCCGAGTTTCACCGCCGGCGGACATCAGGTCCTGCTCGATCGGGTCGAGTGGCACATGATCCCCGATGCCAGCACCGCGTCGAACGCGCTGGTCACCGGCGAAATCGACTGGATCGAAATGCCGGTCCCTGACCTGCTGCCGATGATGCGCCGCGCCGGCATGGTGACCGAGCGGCTGGACGACTGGGGCTTCATCAGCCAGTTGCGTCCCAATCACCTTATTGCGCCCACCAGCAATGTCGGTGTCCGCCGCGCGATGATGGCGGCTATCAGTCAGCGCGATGTCATGGAGGCGTTGATGGGCGGCGACCCGGGCGGCTTCATCGTGCCGGTCGGTTTCCTGGTCACCGGCAAACCGGAGGTGGACCAGGCCGGCATCGAGCACGTCAGCAAGCCGCACAGCGTCGATCAGGTGAAGGCGATGCTGGACAAGGCTGGCTACAGCGGCGAGCGCCTGGTGCTGCTGCACACCACCGATCAGCCGTTCCATGCGGCGTCCTCGACCGTGGTCGCCGATACGCTGACCCGGGTCGGCATGCATATCGACGATCAGGCGATGGACTGGGGTACCACGCTGCAGCGCCGCGCCAGCAAGGCGGAGCTCGACAAGGGCGGCTGGTCGCTGTTCGCCTCGGTGACGCCGGTGCCGGAATTGCGCGATCCGCTGCTCGCGTCGCCGATCCGCAGCAACGGCAAGGACGCCTGGTTCGGCTGGCCCACCGATCCGAAGATCGAGGCGATCTATGCCGCGTGGCTCGATGCGCAGGACCCGGCAGAGCAGACGCGGCTGGAGCGCGAGTATCAGCTTGCCGCATTCGAACTCGGTGCCGTTCATCCCGATGGGGCGCTACATGCTGCGCGGCGCCTGGAGCCCCAGACTGTCGGGTCTGCTGAAGGGCCCCGCGCCGGTGTTTTGGAATGTGAAGAAGACGTAGGTAGCGCCGCGCCCTCACCCGGCGCGTTGCGCCGACCTCTCCCGCGATGCGGGCGAGGTGAAATCACTTGTACACCTCGCCCGCGAAGCGGCAGAGGTCGGAGCGCGTCAGCGCTCCGGGTGAGGGCGCTATGGGTGAGCACGCTACCGTCGCGCGTACCACGGATGCGGCAGGCCCGGCGTCTTCACCCGCAGCGTATAGACAGACGTGCTGGCGGTCAGGAACAGCGTGCGCAGGTCCGGTCCCCCGAATGCGCAGTTGGCGCACACCTCCGGCATCTCGATGATGCCGATCCTTGTGCCGTCCGGTGCGAACACCCACACGCCGCCGGTGCCGGTGCAGAATACGCGCCCCGCCTGGTCCACCTTCATACCGTCCGGGACGCCGTTGGTGCCATCGGCCGACATGTCGGCGAACACCCGCCGTCGCACCATGTTGCCGGCCGCATCCAGTTCCACCGCATGGATGTACTGGCACCAGCGCGTGTTGGCGATATAGAGCGTGCGTTCATCGGGCGACAGCGCCAGACCGTTGGGATACTCCACCGGCACCGCCAGCGTAACCGCCCCGTCCGGTGCAATGCGATACACCGCCGCATCCAGTTCGCGTTCGGCCAACGGCACGCGATACGCCGGATCGGTGAAATACAGCGCCCCGCTGGAGTGGCAGATCACGTCGTTCGGCCGGTTGAGTTTCTTGCCCTCGAACCGATCCACCAGTGTCGTCACCGCAGCCATCCGCCGCGAGCCGCGTCACCATCCGGCCATCGCCCTCGCAGTTGATCAGCCGGCCTTGCAGATCGAATGTGGTGCCGTTGCCGCCGATGGTCTTGCGCACCACCTCGGGTTTCTGCCCGAGCACCATCCGATACAGCAGGTTCTGCCGGATATCGACGAAGTACCAGAAGTCGTCGGGATGCCATAGCGGACCTTCGGTGAACACGAACCCATCCGCCACCTTTCTGAAGTTGTGTGGTCTCCAGGACATCCGCCAGTCCGGCCATGCTTGTTTCCTCCCGCAAGATGCCCGAGCGTAGCACCGGCACGCATCACGCGCTAAGGGCACAGCCATGGAACTCATCGACCTCAGCCGCGAGCTGTTCCACCGCACGCAGACCCATCCATCGCATCCGCCGGTCATCATCTCGGTGTGGGGCGACCATTCCGAGAAGAAAGTCGCCGGCAACACGGTGTTCACTTCGAAGGCGCTGTCGATCGCGCTGTCCGATCATGCGGGCACGCATGTCGACGCACCGGTGCATTTCGATCCACGCCCCGGCGCGCTGTCGATCGATGAGGTGCCGCTGGAGAACTTCTTCACCTCCGCGATCTGCCTCGATCTGTCGCATGTACCGCTGAAGCACGCGATCACGGTGCCGGAGATGGAATCTGCGCTCGACCGCTCAGGCCAGGAGATCAGGCCGCGCGATACCGTGCTGCTTTACATGGCGACCAATGATCGTCTGCTGGGCAAGCCCGGCTATCTGCACGACTTCCCTGGCCTGGCACTTGGAGTCGGTGCATTGGCTCGCCGACCGCGGCATCGGCATGTTCGGTGTCGAGGCGATCAGCCCGGCACCGGAAGGCGAACCCAACTACCTTGCGCACATGGCCTGCGCGGAACGCGGCATCACGCACATGGAGTGCCTCGCCAATCTCGACGGCTGGTGGGCCGTGGGCGGTTCCGCTTCATCGGCTTTCCCCTGAAGATACGCGGCGGCACCGCCAGTCCGATCCGGGCCGTGGCCTTGTTCGAATGACCGACCTGCCCACGGCGGCCTATGCAGAGTAACCAGAGGTGGAGAAAAGGCCATGCAGAACAGCCTGAAGCGCAAGCTTGCGGACGACACGCTGACCTTCTGTCTCGGCGTCAACCAGGCGCGCACGCCTAATATCGTCATGATCGCCGACGCTGCCGGGTTCGATGCGATCTATGTCGATCTCGAGCATAATCCGACGTCGCTGGAGACATGCTCGATGCTGTGTGTCGCGGCAATGGCGGCCGGGATCACGCCGATGGTGCGGATAGGTTCGCAAGATGGCCATCTTGCCGCGCGGGTGCTGGACGGCGGTGCGCAGGGGCTGATGGTGCCGCACATCAACTCGGCTGCCGAGGCCGCGGCGATCGTCACGGCCTGCCGCTTTCCTCCTGTAGGTCACCGCTCGGTCGGTGGCGCCGGCCCGGCACTCGGCTATCGCGCGATGTCACAGGCCCAGGTCAGCGACTTCCTCAACCGCGAGACGCTGCTTCTGGCGATGCTGGAAACGCCCGAGGCTATCGAACAGACCGAGGCGATCGCTGCGGTACCTGGGATCGACGGGCTGCATATCGGTTCGAACGACCTCACCAGTGAAATGGGTATTCCCGGAGAATATCGTGATCCGCGCTATCTCTCGGCGGTGGAGCGCGCCGGCAAGGCGGCGCGCGCACAGGGCAAGTGCCTGGGGATTGGCGGCATCCTGTTCGATCACGAGTTGCAGACCGAGATCGTGCGCCTGGGCGCGCGCTACCTGACGGCTGGCAACGATGTGCAGTACCCGCTGCGCGGCGCGCGCGCCGACATCCAGCGGATGAAGACAATTCCGGTGCCGCAGCGCTGACCAACATCGCGAGTGGTCGGTCGGGAAGGCGCGACAGGAGGATCGCGCATTAGCTCAACAACGCCTGCGCGCAGGCATCCAGGATCGCATCGCTGTCCATGCCATAGGCGCGATACAGGTCGGGAATGTCGCCGCTTTGTCCAAAGTGATCCGGTCCAAGCGGCACGACCCGATGACCGCGTACCGACCCCAGCCATGCATGCGTGGCCGGGTGCCCGTCGAGCACCGTGACCAGGGCCGCACCAGGGGCAAGTGGCGCCAGAATGCGCTCGATATGCGCCTGCTGCTGGCGCCCTTCGCCGCCGCGCCTCAGCGCACCGGTCCAGTCGGCGTGCAGCCGGTCCGGGCTGGTGATCGCCAGCAGCCCCGCTCCCGGTTCCTCGCCCGCCAGTTCCGCGAATGCTTCCGCAGCCTCCGGGTGCCACCGGGCCCTGATAGCCGATGGCGATGCGCGCTCCTTGCTGTCGGCGGCACCACCCAGTGCGCCCCGGCAATCACCGCGCTCTCGTCCAGCGCGCTCGCCGGCTGCTCCAGTTGCCGCGTCGACAGCCGAAGCCACACCGCCGTGCCGTCCGGCCGTTGCATGTGATCGAAGGCGTGGCGCAGCAAGATGGCCAATTCGTCGACATGCGCCGGCTCGAAGCTCGCCAACCGGTCGGCCGCGATGCCGATCAGCGGCGTATTGATCGACTGATGCTGGCCGCCTTCCGGCGCCAAGTGTCAGCCCCGATGGCGTGGATACCAGCAGAAACCGCGCATCCTGGTAGCAGGCGTAGATCAGCGCATCGAGCCCACGATTGACGAACGGATCGTAGACCGTGCCGACCGGCAGCAGCCGCGCCCCGGTCATCGCCGGCGTCAGCCCCGCCGCGCCCAGCAGCAGGAACAGGTTCTGCTCGGCGATGCCGAGTTCGATGTGCTGACCCTTCGGCGACATGCCCCAGCGTTGCGCACTCGCCAGCTTGGCATCGCGGAACACGTCGTTGCGCGTGTGACGATCGAAAATGCCACGCCGGTTCACCCACGGACCGAGATTGGTCGACACGGTCACGTCAGGCGAGGTGGTGACGATGTGCTCGGCCAGCGCCTTCAGCTCCCCCTGACCGCGACCGATCTCCGCCAGGATGTCGCCGAAGCCGGACTGCGTGGACATCGCGCCGCCCGGCAAGCTTCGGCACCGGCAGGGATGCCGGCACCGGAACAAGCGGCGCGCTCAGGGCCCGGCCTTCTTGCGGTCAGCGGCTGCGCGAACGGACACGCGTCGATGAACGCGCGCAGCTCCCGCTCCGACAAATCGAGGCCCTCGAACCGGTCCCACTCGTGGCCAGGCCGAATGCGCATGGCGGCGCGGAACCCCTCCATCTGCTCCTTTGTCATCAGCCCGGCATGGTTGTCCTTGTGGCCGGCGAACGGCAGTCCCATGCCTTTGATGGTGTAGGCGATGAAGCAGGTCGGCTGGTCCGAGCCGGTCTCGCTGCGCAGGGTCTCGATCACCGTCTCGATGTCGTGACCGCCCAGATTGGTCATCAGCGCGCCGAGTTCCTCGTCCGACAGCGGATCGATGATCGCGCGTGCCTTCGATCGCCCGAGATCCGCCAGCAGCGCCTGCCGCCATGACGCGCCGCCCTGAAACGTCAGCGCCGAATAGAGCGAATTGGGGCAGTCGTCGATCCACGCCCGCAGCGCCTCGCCACCCTCTTGCGCGAACGCCGCTTCCAGCCTGCGGCCGTATTTGATGGTGACGACGTTCCATCCCATGTCGCGGAACAGGCCCTCGATGCGACCGAACAGCCGATCGGGAACGACAGAATCCAGGCTCTGGCGATTGTAATCGACAATCCACCACAGATTGCGGACGTCGTGCTTCCAGCCTTCCAGCAGCGCCTCGTAGATGTTGCCTTCATCCAGCTCCGCGTCGCCGGCGATGGCGATATGCCGGCCCGCGGGCAGGTCGCCGCGCCCAAGATTGTGCAGTCGGACATAGTCGGCCATCAAAGCGGCGAAGGTCGTCATCGCCACACCCAGCCCGACCGAGCCGGTGGAGAAATCGACCTCGGGTCCGTCCTTTACGCGCGACGGATAGGACTGCACGCCACCCAACTGGCGAAAGCCCTGCATCATCTCCGGCGTCTGCCGGCCGAACAGGTAGTTGATGGCGTGGAACACCGGACCGGCGTGCGGCTTCACCGCGATGCGGTCCTGCGGCCGTGCGATGTCGAAATAGAGCGCCGTCATGATCGAGATCACCGAGGCGCACGACGCCTGATGCCCGCCCACCTTCAGCCCGTCCCGGTTCGGCCGGATGTGGTTGGCGTGATGGATCATCCACGACGATAACCACAGCAATTTTTTCTCAAGCTGCTGCAGAATTCTGGTGCGGTCAGCACCCTGCCCCGAGGTCGGCACGGCGAGCGTCAGGTCGCTATCGTTCATGCCGCCTGTCCCTTCAATCCAAGCAGTTCAACCGGTCAGGTCCAGCCACGTGCCAGCCGCCGCACCGTGGTGGATGCATTGCGCTTAGCCTCGCCGGCATAATCCTCGTGCCAGTCCTCGATCTTCTGCGGATCATAAAGGTAGTTGACCATCAGTGTCGCGCTGCCCTTGGCGCCCTTTTCCGAGGTGTCGCCCAGCATGTTCAGCCGCTCGATCCGCGCGCCGTTCGACAGATGAAAGTGAGCCACCGGGTCGCGGGCGCGTCTGCCCTTCGACCTCAATCAGCAGGTAGCGCGCGCACAGTCGCAGCAACACCGGTTCGGCGGTCTTGCGCAACGCGGCGTCGCGCCACCAGCCGCGTTTGGCGATGATCGCGGCCATGGCCTGTGTGCCGGATGGAGCCGGCATCGCCGAAATCAGGCTGGCTGCCTCCTCTTCGGACAGCAGCCGCTGCTGGTCCTCGGCCAGTTTGGCATCGAGCCATGCGCGGAACCCGGGATAGGCGACAGGGTGGCAAATGTCTTCAGGTTCCGGAATTCCCCTGACAACTCCTCGACGACGCGCTTGATCAGGAAATTGCCGAAACTGATCCCCGCCAGCCCACGTTGGCAATTGCTGATCGAATAGAAGATCGCCGTGTCCGCCTCGCGCGGATCAAGCAATGGCGCCTTTTCATCCAGCAGACTCTGCACGCTGCCGGCGAGCCCTTTGACGAGCGCCACCTCAACGAAGATCAGCGGCTCGCCGGGCATGCGCGGATGGAAGAACGCATAGCAACGGCGATCGGAGTCCAGCCGGTTCTTCAGGTCACGCCAGGAGCGGATCGCGTGCACCGCCTCGTAGTCGACCAGTTTTTCCAGCAGCACGGCCGGACTGTTCCAGTCGATGCGCTGCAGTTCCAGGAAGCCGATATCGAACCACGCCGCCAGCAGCCCGCGCAGATCGGCTTCCAGCGCGGCCAGCAGCTTGTCATCCTTGCGGTGCGCAGCAGGAACGCTCGCAGGTCCACCAGGAACTTCCTGCCGTCCGGAATACTGGTGAACTGGGTCAGCAAACGCAGCCGTGGCGGCTCGAGCGCACGGCGCAACGCCGCCTTCGCGGTCGCGCGTTCCTCCGGGTCAGCCGCCGCCTGCACTTCGGCATAGGCCTTGGCGACGGCGTCCGGATCGGAATCGAAGCTGGCGAGGGTACGCAGGAATTCCCGCCGTCCCGCCTCGTCCAGGCCCTGATAGGTCTCGGCCAGCTTGGCGGCCCGGTTGCGGGCGCTGACCTCGCCGCCACGCGACGTCAGGCAGGCACGCATCTGGGCGGCGATCGACTCATCCTCCACCCCGGCGGCCATTTCGCGCCACACCGTGGTGATCCGTCGGATGGCTCGGTCGAGGAAACCCGGTGTGGCGACTTCACTCATGCATGCGGTCCTCGAGCAAGCTCTTGCGGCAGTAGATGTGGCGGTGATGTTGCCTCGACCAGGGCCGCGGCAATCGCGGGCATCAGGTCCTCGGCGACCAGTCCCTGACCGGCGATCGCGCCAGCGCGGCCGTGCAGAAACGCGCCGGCGGCGGCCGCATCCCATGCCGGCATGCCCTGTGCCAGCAGGCCGGCGATCAGCCCGGCGAGAACATCGCCCGAGCCGGCGGTCGCAAGCCATGGCGGCGCAGAGACGTTGACCGCCGCCTTGCCGTCCGGCGCCGCGACCACGGTGTCGGCGCCCTTCAGCAGTACCGCTGCATCGGTCCGCGCGGCCGCCGCGCGGACCGCAGCGATGCGATCCGCTGCCGGGAGCACCGAACGCGCGGGCAAACTCCCCTGCGTGCGGTGTCAGCACAGCCGCGCCGCGCAAAGCGTCAGGTTCCCCGGCAAAGGCGGAGAACACATCAGCATCCGCCACCACGAGGCGCCGCGCCGACAACAACAGCGGCAATGCTTGTTTCGCCGCCTCGATGCCCAATCCCGGTCCACACACCCAGACCTGCGCGGCGCTGATCCTGCAGCAGTTCGCCCAACGGTGCGTCGCTGACCAGCACGCCGGGCGAACCGGCGCGGTAGATGTCGCCGCTGCCCCCTGCCGCAATGCTGACCAGGCCCGCGCCAGCGCGGCGCGCCGCATCGGCCGCGAGGCGTGCCGCACCGGTCATCGTTGCCCCGCCGACGATCGTGACGTGGCCGCGCGAGTATTTGTGCGACAGCGGATCGGGCATCGGCAATCGCCACAGTTCCGGCAGATTGGCCAGGCACGTGCGCGGCACCCGATCCCAAACCCCAGCCGGCATACCGATATCCGCCAGCACGATTTCGCCACATAATTCGCGCCCGGGCAGCAACAGGTGTCCCGGCTTCAGCCGAAAGAACGTCACCGTCAGTATGGCCTGGGGCGCGAAGCCGCGCACGGCGCCAGTCGCGCCATCCAGACCACTCGGCACATCCACCGCGACGACGCGCCGCGCCGCGCGCAGCGTGTCCGCGACAACACCGTCGACATCGCGTGCCAGCCCTGCACCGAACACTGCGTCGATCACCAGGTCGGCCCGGGCTGCTTCCTGGGCATGAACGGCACCGAAGGACCACGCCAGAGCGTTGCAGCGTGGGCGGCATCGGAGGTGGCGCGCGGCGAAGAAAGTGCTGCGACCGCCACCGGCCAGCCCTGCTGCTGCAACAGTCGCGCCGCGACATAGCCGTCGCCGCCGTTATTGCCCGGGCCCGCCAGCACCAGCGTCCGACAGGGTCGAAACCGCGCCAGCACGGCGCGTGCGACAGCGCGGCCGGCGTTGGCCATCAAACGTCTCCTGCGACCCCGAGCGCCGGCGCGGCGGCATCGGCGCGCGCCATCGCATCCGGCACCAGCAGTTCCGGCCGGCCGACGATCGTGGGGTACCAGTCAGGATCGAATGCCACGCGTTGACTCTGCAGGGCGGCAAGGCTGACCTCAAGTGGCCATTTTAGGAGGGTCTGCCATGACGCAGATAGCGGTGGTTGGTGCAGGCTTGATCGGCCGCGCCTGGTCGATTGTCTTCGCACGCGCCGGGTTCGACGTATTGCTGTGGGACCCGGTGGCCCAGCAGGTTCAGGCGGCCCTATCCTTCATCGGCGAACGCCTGCCCGAACTGGAACAGGCGGGTCTGCTCAAGGAACCGCCGCAGCTCGTTGCACGTCGCGTTCAGCCCCGCGGATACGCTTGCCGCTGCCGTCGCATCAGCCGCGCACGTCCAGGAGAACGGACCGGAGCGTGCGGATGCCAAGCAGGCCCTGTTCGCCGAACTCGATCGGCTCGCGCAGCCGGACGCAGTGCTGGCCAGCTCGAGCAGCGGCATACCGGCCAGCGCGTTCACCGAGAGCATTGGCCGGTCGCGCCCGCTGCCTGGTCGCGCATCCGGTCAATCCGCCCTACCTGATCCCGCTGGTCGAACTGTGCCCCGCACCATGGACCGACCCTGCGGTCGTATCACGCACGCGCGCACTGATGACCAGCGCCGGTCAGGTGCCGGCGACAGTGAACAAGGAGAACGCAGGCTTTGCACTGAACCGTTTGCAGGGCGCGCTGCTCGCCGAGGCATTTCGGTTGGTTGATGATGAGGTGATATCGCCGGCAGACCTCGATGCGCTGGTGAAGCACGGGCTGGGCCTGCGCTGGAGCTTCATGGGCCCGCTGGAGACCATCGACCTCAATGCGCCGGGCGGGCTGAAGGACTACTGCGAACGATATGGGCCGCTGTATGCGCAACTGCAGCGGGAGATGACACCACGCGACTGGCGTCCTGAGCTGATCGACCGTCTGCAGACCGCGCGGCGTACGGAGTTGCCGGCGAACATGCAGGGGGCCCGTCAGGAGTGGCGGGACCGTCGCCTGATGGCGCTGTTGGCGCACCAGGTGACCCAGCCGGAATGAGATTGCGGTGGTGGGTTCCTCCTATTGCGCGGCGGCGCGCATCGGGACGTGGGCGTGGAGAAAACGGCGCACCCGGTTGATCGTGCGTTGTTTCAGCTCCTCCGGCTCCTTCCACGGGAACACGGTGATTTCGGCATTGGGTGCCAACGAGGCGATATCGATCGAGGTCTGCAGCGGATGCGAGGGTAAGTCATCCGGCAGCACCAGCATCGGTGTCTGGCAGTTGCGGATGAAGTCGCGCGACACGCTGTACAGGAAATCGGGCTGAGCCGCGTATAGGTTGTGCAGGTATTTCTCGATCGTCTCCGGTGACACATCGGGCCGCCGCTTTATGAACTCGGACACCCAGTTTTCCTTGCTATGTCGGTACATGACGGTCGGATCTTCCGGCCGATGGCCGACACTCTGGCAGAACACGGCGGCAACAACTCGGTCGGGCGCCCGCTGCATCAGCTTCCCGGCAAAGCAACCGCCGATGCAGTAGCCCATGTAAAGAAATTCGCGGATCCCGAGGTGATCCATCAGCCCGAGTTGATCGTCGGCGAACGCGTCCCACGGATTATCGACCGGCATGGGACCGCTGGATTCGCCGCCGTTGGCGTTGCGCTGGTCCATGGTGATGCAGCGGAAGTCGCTCTTGAATGCCTCCATTGCGTTGAACACCGCAGTCGGCCAGTTGCTGACGCGGGAGTTCAAGCCGCCGCCCGGGGTGACCAAAAGCGGAAAACCAGAGCCCGTCTCCTCATAGCGGATGCGGACGTCGCCTCTTTCGTAGAATGGCATGGCAGTTCCTCCTGAGCCTGGAATGTAAGGTTCTGCGACAGACGGCCGAATTCTGCGGCGCGACAGCGAACCGTTGGGCAGAGCTATTTTCCATTTGCGACTTCAGCGCAAATTGGACCGGTGCTCAACCTCCTTGAGCAATGCAATGCGCCAGCACGGGCAAATGCTCCACCAGAACCGTGCCGGTTACGGTTGTCGATGCGAGCGCATTATCGGCTTCAGTTTCAGAAAGAGCTGGTCCGCAGTCAAACCGTTCGCGGCACTGCACCTATGCGTGTGGTGTAAGCATTCTGCCAGGCTATAGCGGACACAAGACAAACCGTGTTCCTCCGCCCTGCCCTATCCCACAGCCGCCAAATAGGTCATAGCCGCTCGCCAGAGGTCGGAGCAGAAGTGCTCTCAGTTGCCGTTACGTGCGCCGGACGACGGAGCTTATCATCCGATAGAGGATCCGGCCCCGCCGGCCGGCGTCAGGACCGGCCCACAATAAGCCCCCCTTCTGTCCAGCGGGACGACTCGATGCCAGGTTTTGACATCATGACGCCTGCACAATAGCTTCTCGGCATGCGTACGACGACGATCCTGGACGACAACCTGACCACCAGGCTTCGCGCGGAAGCGCGGCGTGCCGGCCGCCAGTTTCGCGACGTCGTCAATGAGACGTTGCGGCGCGGGCTGGCCAGCCGGCAGCCTGCTTCCTCGCGAGAGAACTTCCAGGTTGAGTGTCGTGATCTCGACAATGTCCGTCCACGGCTGTCGCTGGACAACGTCGCTGAACTGATTGATCGGGTACAGGGTTCACTTCATCGGTAACCCTGATCGATGCGGACCTATTACTCTACGCTATCATCCGAGAGCAGAACAGTACACCGCAACTCGGACCTGGCTGGCAGGCGGACAAACCCACTTGTCGCGCATGCCCTATGAAGCCGACGATGCTGCGCTTGCTTGCCAGCCGTATCGACCCGCTGCCCAGAGCAGTCCGACGCCGCTGGCGCAAATTGCTGATGCGATCCTGGACGCTGTCGCGCTGGCATTACAGCAGACACGGCATGGTGCTGAGTGGTCGTCCATCCGACCCGGTGTGGTATTTTGCCTATGGCTCCAACATGCACCACAGCGCGTTTCGCGAGCGGCGGGGCATGCAGCCGACCGAATGGCGTGTCGCACGAGTGCCGGGCTATCGCCTGCGCTTCAATCTGCACGGCCGGCCAAAAGGCAGGGCCGCGCCCGCCAACATCTGCCCCGATCCGGACTGCGAACTATGGGGCGTGCTGTACCGCATCACGCGACGCGAGCTGTTGCGGCTGGATTCGACCGAGGGCGTGCCGGGGCGGCATTACCGTCATGTCCTGGTGCCGGCCGAAGACACCGACGGCAACATAGTCACCGCCGTGACCTATATGGCGGGCGGACAAGAGACCGACGGTTTGCCGTCGCTTCGCTATATCTCACTGTTGCGTCAAGGCGCCCGCGCGCATGGCCTCCCCGAGGCCTGGGTGCATTACCTGGACAGCGTCACGCACCACGCTGAATGAGCCTCATCGCCCGCGCGGATCGAGTGCGTCACGCAAACCGTCGCCCTGGGCGCCGGCGGCCGCTGCCCCAGGCCGAGAAACGACAGGCTGGCCCGCGGCGATGGCGAGCGTTCCCTGCACGATGATCGGCGGCACGATGTTCGGCAGAATGTGCCGCACCGAACCCGCCAGCTGCGTCACGATTAACGGTCGAAGGGCAGCCTCACTCCGCCAATAGGCGCCGTGGTCGCCGCCGGCCGTGGCGCGGTGCGGCGCGGCGCAGGAGGCGGACTCTGTGCGGCGGCGCGAAGCACGACCTCCTGGCTCGCGTCGGGTAAACGACCCGAGACAAGGCGGGCGTAAGAAACCTTGGGCTGCACCTCACTGATTTCGATGACCCCGATCTCGTGCTCGGTCTGCCCCAGTGACTCATGCGTGTAAGGATCCACCAGCGCCTCTCCTAGCAACATCGCCCGCAGGCGCTGGCCTTGGTGCAGTCCCATCCCACCCTCGTTGACGACAAGCGCCTGAGGGTCATCGAACTTGACAAGGCGCATTGGATAGATCGCCTGAACGATATCCTCACCAATGCGCGCAGCGATCAGGGAGGGATTGCCTTCGGATGGCAAGCTGATCCCGCCCGCCCACTTGATCTGCCGGGTGGCGATCTCGATCAATTGGAAATCCGCCGAGGCGGCACCGGCAGTCGTATGCTGCACGCGTTCACCGGTCAGTTCGATGACCTGCTCGGTCGTTCGCGACGCAACGACACGCAGTCTGCCGGTGACGACATAATCCGCGCCGATGACCTGCCCGGCGCGTGCGCGTTCGGCAGGTGCCGCGGTCTCACTCGCCATCAGCGCCATCTCGCTCGCATAGGCTTGATCGTTGGTGCGATCCACCACGGCAAATCGGCGAGTCTGCGTGAGGTAGGCAAGAAGGCTATCGCGAAGGCGCGCTCCCAGAGCGCCCGCGCCATCGAATGATGCGACCGCGATACGGCGGCGACTTTCGTTCCCGAGTTCGTTGGCGCGGAACACCTCGATCTCCACCGCGACCTGTGCGACGAAGCCGCCCTCGGGCGCCGGAATCACGGAGGTGATGCGATAGCTCCGGATCGTCCCTCCCGCCTTGCGGCTGATCGCCTCCATCCCGGTCGAGACCAGACTGGTGTCGTACGAAGTATCGGTCGCCACGCTTGCTGCCATCGTGGCGGAGAGCTGGTTTGAATCGATGGTGACGCCGGTTGCCTGCTCGATGGCGGAGACAAGCGCCTTGCTGACCGCCATTTCCCGTGTCGATCCGACACCCTCTGCGTCGAGATGAACCGGGTCGGCCCACGCGGCCCCGCACAAGCCGAGGAGAAGCAGCGCCAGAAGAATGCTGCGCATCATCAGAAGTCGCTCGCTTTCATCAGGTCGCGTCCCTGCTGCACGGATGGTGCTCCGTGCGGCGTATCGGCTACGGCGGTTGGCGTTGCTGGAGACTGGTGCTCGTCGCGGAGCTCGCGGACCGCTTTCTCGCCAGCTGCCGACCACATCCGGATCACGCCAACGATCGGCTGCCCTGTGTCGGGATGTTTGCGACTCCAGGTGTACAGGGTTGTAATGCCGGTCACCTGTTCACTAGCCCGGCTACTAATAGTCCGGAGTATCCCGTCTGTGATCTTCGCTGTGATGGGGTCGTCCTTTGGATAGTCGTCGGGAAGCCTTTCCGCTGCTTTTTCGATTTCACGTCCAGTGTCACTATTCGACGCGAACGTCGTGCTACCACCGACGAATTGCGCAATCTGAGCGTCCGCTTTTGCCTCCGCCTGCTCGATTGCGACCTGCCGAAATTGCTCTGCAGCCATCGAGTCACTGCCAACATAACCGGAGCCCCATTGCGCGAATGAGACCACGACTGGTAACCCGGCGCCGTCGAATATCCGGCGCACACCGAAGTCGCGGATGAGCTGCGCCGGATCGGCGTAGAGTTGAGTGAGGTCGTGCGCACGCGTCGGATCCGGCTGGATTTGCCCGTGCGCCGTCAGGATTTCGCGCGCCAAGTCCTTCATGCCTTGCGACGCGACGGCGACGACACCGATCATGTACTTGCCTTTGCCGTCATTGCCCTCGAAGGTCTGTACAGGCACCAAGCCCGCCAGCTCTCCCGTTACCTGACGCATCGTTGCCCGCTTCAGGGCATTCTGCATTTGCAAGTAGCGCTGCGGCAGCGCCGCCTGTTCGTATTCCTTGGGGTCAATGCCCAGGTTCCGCAGCTCGCCATCGAGTTTGCCGCCTGCTAGCGCCACTACCTTGCGGACAAGCTCCGCCTGTTTCCCTGGTTCGCGCCCGGAATCGTAGGGGGGTGGTTCCAGATTAGCGGCGCTAAACAAGTGGGACGTCACCTCGTCCGCGATTTTCAGGCCTTGCTGCTTGACGTAATCCGCTTCGGCCTGCAGCAGAGCGTCGTCATACGCCAGTGAACGCTGTCTCACCCAATCGCGGCTCGTGCTGGGTACGGGGACCGCTGAGAAGCCGGTCAAAATTTCGAGCTTGTGGCTGAGCTGAAGCGTCCGCAATCCGGATCTGTCGATGTACGCAGTGACCTGATCGTTGACGTTCTGTCTGAGATCCACGTCGTTGCTATCAGCCGCAGCCTGAGCGACGGCCTTCACCACATCACCCTGGGGCGCGGGCGCCGCGATGGCGGCCGGCGTGGGCGCAGGTTGGGCCTGGGCCAGCATGGGAGCGAGGGCGATCCCCGCGAGCAGGAGGTACCGCATCACCACGCCACTGTGCGGTTCGTACCCAGCTTGCCGGTCGACTCGTCATCCTCCCAAATCGCCAAGCCCGAATGCAGATCGGTCAGCGCGAGCTGGAAGCTGTAGTCCACCCGTTGGCCACCAGTGACCACGTTGTTGTGCTGTATCAATTTGCCGGACAGACTGAGATCCGGCGCAACCATCTCGCCCTTTTTCGCGAGATTTTTCTGCGAGAATTCTGGCGATAACCGTAGCTCGTGGACCCGCATGGTCATGTTGTCTTCCGGGCCGGCGCCGCTGATCGCGGTGGTCACAACCGCCTTGCCAGAATTCAGGATCTGCACGCGGATTTTTTTGATCAGCTCGTCCGTATCGATCCGCTGCATCGTGTCGTTGGTAACGCGCGATATCGCCACCACGTAACGGCCGCCGCCGGGATGATCGAGCGCGCCCGATTCAAGCATCTTCTGAACCGATTTCTGAGCGGCGGAAGAAAAATCGCGGGCATCCAACCCCATCCCGTAGCCGCTGCGATCAGCGCTGGGATCAAGCATCTGCGTTGACTGCGTGGCTGCGCAGGCGCTGACCGTTGAAAGCACGAGAAGGGCCGCGAAATTTCGGGGAGAAAGAAAGGTAAGCATGTTGCTGGTTCTCCGATTTAAGAGGCAGCCCATCGGGCTAGGCTCGAATACCGAATGCGGCGGCGCTCACAGGGGGAAAACCTGGATTGAAGGCTTGCCGCCGGATGCCATCTCTTTCACGTAGACAATTGACGGACGTCCCGCCGGCACCGGAACGCTGCCGAGATCGACGCCGCTGTCGGTGCGCAGTTGGACGGTTCCGTCTCTCGGGGTCTCGATGCGCGCCGCTTGGAAGCCTTTCGGCAGCGCCGTCCATGAACGCGTGTCTGCCGTCGAGACGTTCGAAGCCACGAAGGCGGCGAGTTGCAGCAGATGATTGCCGGTCTGAGCGGCCGCAGTTTGCAGTCCCGTCTTCAGCGCCGCCTCCAGGATCACGCGCGTCATGATTGCCGGTTGGCGGAGGCGGAACTCACTCGCCATGACCCGCTCGAAGTCCCCGATCGGGTTGGTCCAAGTCTGTGCCCCGCCAGCGGAAACGCCGAGACGCCCGGCCGCAGCCGCGTGCCTCACCATGCGCGGCATCGCGACTGTCACCATCCCTGCGCCTACGCCGCGTTTGCCAACGACCGGCACCGGAAACGTAATGTCGTACTGTGCGAATGTCGGCGCCTGGCCGTTCTCGAACACCACCCAGGTATAGGGTTTGGTGCCCTTGTTGCCAGCGGTGGCGAGAGCGAGATCAGCCTGCACCATCGGGTTCGGCCCGACCATGTCATTCACCCGCCTCAGCTCGACGCGGGCATCCTCAAAATCGCTCCCCGTATCGGCATTGTTCAGCAGGAAGATCGCACGCAGGTAGCTGGCCGCCGGATTAATGAATGGCTTGTAGTTGGCGAACGGACCAAGCTCCGCCTGCACCGCGCGATAGGTCGCGTCGCTCTGTGCAGTTCCCAATGCCGCGTTGAGATCGAATGCCCCTTGCGCCCGCTGCTGCGCCTGCGCATCGAGCTTGGCTTTCTCCTTTGCGAATTCCGCCTCAGCCCGTTGTTGACGGTTTCCCACCCGGTTGAACTCAACCCGGGCACTCGATTTGTCGCCGGCACCGAGGAAAGCCAGCCCCTTGTAGGTGTTGACCATGACGCCGTCGTATGCGGCGTATTCGTATTGCGTGTCGCCAAAATTGCTCAGGTCCTGGCTCGTCATCAGCCCTTCGGCCGCGTCGAGAACCTGAACGGCATGCTGCGGTTCACCCGCGTAAACCAGTGCGGCACCCGCATTGAGTGACCAGGCAAGATTGTTCGATTTCCCATCCGGCGCGATCTGACCCGACGCAATCGCAAGCTGCGCAGCGCCTGGATAGTTTCCCTGCGCCAGGTTCGCATCGAAACTAGCCACATCCTGCCGGGAGACCCCACCGGCACAGCCGGCGAGAACCATTACTCCACATGCGCTGGCCAGCAACTTGGCCCGTAGACCGCGCGGATACGGCACGACAACAGGGAATGGAGCAGTGTGCTGATCCATTAATTCGGCTCCTGGAATTGCTGGTGTGAATGCTACGAGGGTCGCAACAGCGCCTTGCCGGGAGCTGACGGGCTTCCGTCGCCTCGCGGGGAAAATAACCGACTTTTTGGCCGAACAAGCGACATTATAGACACGAAATGTTCTCGTTGTCTACCAGAAATGTTCTCCTTTCGGCTGTGTTTGGTTTGGCCGAAGGAGTCCTTGCAGCCGAAATGCGCGGCCATCAGGCAGGCCGCCGCCAACCTTCACCTGCCGCGCGGATCGAGTGCGTCGCGCAAGCCGTCGCCTACCAGGTTGAACGACAGCACAGCCAGGAAAATCGCGAGACCCGGAAACACCGCGAGCCACGGTGCCTGCGACAGAAACCGCTGCGCCGAGTTCAGCATCGATCCCCAGGACGGCGCCGGCGGCTGCTGTCCCAGGCCCAGAAACGACAGGCTGGCCTCGGCGATGATCGCGGCGGCGATGGCGAGCGTTCCCTGCACCATGATCGGCGGCACGATGTTCGGCAGAATGTGCCGCACCGCGACCCGCCAGCCGGGGTTGCCGATAGCGCGCGCCGCCTCGACATAGTCGTTGCTGCTGGCGTCCAGCGTCGCGGCACGTGCCACGCGCATGAAGCGCGGCGCGGTGGAGACCCCAATGGCGATCATCGCATTGGTCAGGTCAGGCCCCAGGAACGCCGCAAGCGCGATCGCCAGGATCAGGAACGGGCACGCCAGCATCGCATCGACGATGCGGCTGAGCACGCTGTCCACCCAGCCCTCCGCGAAGCCTGCCAGCAGCCCGGCCGGCACGCCGATCCCGGCGGCGATCAGCACCGCCACCACGCCGGCCAGCAGGCTGGCACGGGCGCCGAATACGACGCGGCTGAGCACATCGCGGCCATTCTCGTCGGTGCCCATCCAATGCGCCCAAGACGGCGCCTTGCGGATCGCCGACCATGACGTGGCCACCGGGTCGTACGGTGCGATCAATGGCGCGAAAATGGCCACCGCGATGAACAGCGCAATCACAACCAGGCCGATCACCGCGACAGGGCGGCGGACGAACCTGCGCAGCGCAAGCTGCATCGGGCTGCGCGGCATGACGGCGGCGGGCGCAACCGCGGGAGCAATGACGGTGGTGCTCATAGCTCAGGCACCTCGCAGCCGCGGATTGATCACCACGTACAGCACGTCCGCCAACAGGTTCAGCATCACGTAAAGAAACGCCGTCACCAGAACGACGCCCTGCACCACCGGATAGTCCCGGTTGAACACCGCATCGACGATCATTTTGCCGAAGCCCGGAATGCTGAACACCTGCTCGGTCAGTACCGCCCCGGAAAACAACGTGCCCAGCTCCAGCGCGCCAAGCGTCACCACCGGGATCAGCGCGTTGCGCAGCGCATGGCGGATCACCACGACGAACTCGCGCAGCCCCTTGGCGCGCGCGGTGCGCACATAGTCCTGGTCGAGCGAGGTCAGCATCGCGCTGCGCGTGTGCCGCATCAGGATCGCGGCGATGGCGTTCCCCAGCACGAAGGCCGGCATGATCGTGGTGGCGAGCGACTGCTGCCAGTCCTGGGTCAACGGCACGTAGCCTGATGGCGGCAGCCAGCCCAGGTCCACCGAGATCAGCAGGATCAGCATGATGCCCAGCCAGAACGTCGGCGTGGACAGACCCGCCAGCCCGATTGCATTGGCCAGATAGTCCCAGAACCTGTTGCGCTGCACGGCGGCGATGATCCCGGTCGGGACACCGATCAGCACCGCGATGGCGAACGCCATCACACCCAGTTGCAGCGTCACGGGCAGCTTCTCCTCGACAAGCTGCGCCACCGGCTGACGGATCCGCCACGAGTAGCCGAGATTGCCCTGCAGCAGGTTGCCGACCCAGTGCAGGTACTGCACCGGCAGCGACCGATCGAGCCACAGCTCGGCGCGGATCTGCGCCAGCACCTGCGGATCGCCGCGCTCCTCGCCCGCCATCACCAGTGCGGGATCGCCGGGCATGAGTTGCTGCAGGCAGAACACCAGCACGCTGACCAGGATCAGCGTCGGGATGACCTGCGCAATACGGGTGCCGAGATGTCCGCGCACTACTTCGCCATCTCCAGTCCCTGCAGGCGGATCATGCCGTCCGGCACCGGGCGGAAGCCCTGCAGCTTCGCAGTCATCGCCACGATGTTGCGCGGATTGCAGAGATAGGTGAACGGCAGGTCGCTGCCGCAGGATCGGCCAAAGCTCGCTGTAGATCTCCCGCCGCTTTGCCAGATCTGTCGTCGCCCGACCTTCTTCCAGCAGCTTGTCCACCGTCGCATTGGCTGTAATGGCTGGCATTGTTGCCCTGGCCGCTATGCAGGAACTGGTAGGTGTTGCCGTCGATGTCGACGCGGCCGGACCAGCCGATCATGTATGCCTCGATAGTCGCCGCGCTGCGCGGCCTGCAATGAGGAGGCGAACTCGATCGCCTGGATGTGGACGTCGAACCCGGCTTCGGCGGCCATCGACTGAACCACCTCCGCGGCCTGCAGGTTCTCGGGCTCGTTCGATCATCAGCAGCTCGATCTTCACTGGCAGCTTCACGCCGGCCTGCTGCAACAAGTGCCTTCGCCTTCGCAATATCGCGCGGCGGTACGGCTCATGGCCTCGTCGAAGAACGGCGAGCTGGGTGAGACCGCCTGCACGGTTGGCGACATACATGTCGCTGAACACGACATTGACCAGCGCCTTGCGATCGATGGCGGCATCGAACGCCTGGCGGACCAGCGGGTTCTTCCCATACGGCGTTGTCGGCACGCGGCCCGTTGTCCAGGTTGTTGTGATGCCGAAGTAACCAAGTGCGTCGGACACCACCAGCCTGCAGGGCGGATCCTGCTTCACCGCAGCGACATCGGTGGGCGCGATAGTACTCGGACGAGATCGATGCTGCCCGCCTTCAGATTGGCCAACCGCACAGACGGATCCACCAGACACCTGATAGATCACACGGTCGAAATGAATGTCCTTTGGCGTCCCAATAATCGGCGAAACGCTCCAGCGTGACATGATCCTGTGGCACGCGTTCGACGAACTTGAACGGCCCGCTGCACACCGGATGAGCGGCAAAATCCTTGCCCGCCGCGTCGGTCGCCTTCGGCGGCAGCACCATGCCCGACCGATCCGTCAGTTGCGCCAGAAACGCCCCGGACGGGCTCTTCAACACGACCCGCACCGTCATCGGGTCCATCACCTCGACATGATCGATCGAGCTGATCTCACCCTTGCGGAACTGCCCTGCATGGTCAGGTGGCGCTCCAGCGAGTACTTCACCGCCGCTGCATCCATCGGCTCGCCGTCCTGGAATTTCACCCCTTGCCGCAGATGGATCACCAGCGTGCGGTCGTCCGCCCACTCATAGCCCGTGGCAAGCTGCGGCACGATGTGCAGCTTTTCGTCGATGTCGAACAGCTTGTCGCACAGCCCGGCGAACACGATGCGGCCGACATAGGTGGTGGCGAGCGTTGGGTCGAGCACATCCAGATCCTGCCGCAACGCGATGCGCAGCGTCTGCGCACAGGCCGGCAACGTCGTGGCCACGATGCACGCCGCGGCCAGCAAAAGACGACGCATGATGAAGCTCCCTGATCTTGTTGGTTCACGAGCCTGGCTCACGCAGGCGGCTTTCCGTCATGCGCGATAGCGGCATCCAGCACGTACGATCGAATACGCCGCAGGGCTGTCCGTGCCAGCGAGGAAACGGCGAAACACCGCAAACCGTTCCTGGCTGACGGCGTATAGGCGTCGCAACTCGCGCAGCGGATCAGGATGGTCGTCGGCACGGATATCGAGATCGGGAAACGGATCGCGCGTGCAGACCTTCAGCGCGGCGGACTGCTTGCCTCGCTTGTCGCCACCCGCGGCTTCACCCGCTTCCAGCGCCGTCAGCAGCCGTTCGGCGAAGCGAGCCGGTGGCGCGCTGAAAAGCCTGCAATCGTGCGTGTCCACCACCGCCTGTCCCGCCAGCATGTTGCCGGCGACCGACACATCCGCCGCCGCGCACCGAACCGCACCAGGCGACGCAGGCGCGGCCCGTGTGCTGCGCGATGCGGCCCTGCGCGTCCACGATGTGCAGTTGCCGGTGTTCGCGGCCGGCATCGGCGGCCAGCAGTGCGGCGGCCACCGCGTCCGGTGCATCGCCGGCACGCAGACGGGCCATGCCGGCCACGGCATACATCGGATTGATCAGCGCCTGCGTGGCCAGCGCCGCCACGCCGCCCTCGACGTGGATCGCCAGCGCGCCGACGGCAAAGAACCGGCTCGCCACCGCGGCACCCAGGGCGCCGGTCACCGGATCGCGCGCCAGAATGGACCAGGTCATGCCGGTCATGCTTACCGGACAGACGACTCGCCGCAAGCGGGCTAGACCAGTGGGGCGCTGACTGAGCAGCGCCACACTGGTCCACGGTATTGAAATGCGACCGCGCTTCACGCCCACGGCATTCCGCCTCCGACGATCGCGGTCTAGGCTGCGCCATGCGATCTGGTGAGCCCGTCAGCACCGACCTTGTCCTGCTGGGCGCCGGCCACGCGCATGTCGAGGTGCTGCGACGCTTCGGCATGCGGCCCGAACCGGGGGTTCGCCTGACGCTGATCGGCCGGGAGCCGGAGACGCCGTATACCGGCATGCTGCCGGGACTGATCCGCGGCGATTACGCGTTCGAACAGGCGCATATCGATTTGGCTCCGCTGGCCGTCGCAGCCGGCGCGCGGCTGATCCTGGCGGAGGCAACGGCGATCGATCTGACGCGAACGTCAGGTGACGGTGACCGGCCGCCCAACGCGTTCCGTTCGACCTGCTGTCGATCGATATCGGCGGCGAGCCGGCGATGCCGCCCGAACGGTGGCCAACCGGTCAAACCGATCGGCCAATTCCTCGCCCGCCTATCGGCACTGGAGACCGACCCTGTTACCTGGCACGCGTATCGCTGTCGATCGGTGGCGGAGCAGGCGGAACCGAACTGGCGCTGGCCTTGGCGCGACGCTATCGCGGCCGCGTCCGCATCGTTCTGGTGTGCGACGAGCTGGAGCCGCTCGCGACGCGCCATCCTATGCGCGGTCCGTTGCGCGCACCGCCCTGGTCGAGGCGGGGGTGGAGTTTGTCTGCGCGGTCCGCGCCGGCGCCTGGGCGGATGGCCGTCTGCCATTGTCGGACGGCAGTTTCCTGGAAGTTGCGGCCGCGCTTTGGGCAACCGGTGTCGTGGGGCCGGCATTGCTGCAGGCGTCGGGCTGGCCTGCGACGCGGCGGGATGCGTGCAGGTTGATGGCACGCTGCAAAGCCTTAGCCACGCCTTCGTCTTCGCCGCCGGGGACTGTGCCGCGATCGAGGGAAACCCCCGGCCGAAAGCCGGCGTATGGGCGGTGCGGGCCGGCAGACCGCTGGCCGCCAATCTGCGGCGCGCCGCGGTGGGACGTAAGCTGCGTCGCTGGCGGCCGCAGTCCGACGCGCTGGCCATCATCGGCCTTGGCGACGGAAGAGCGCTGGCGTGGCGCAACGGGGTCGCGCTGGCCGGGCGGTCGATCTGGCGCTGGAAGGACTGGATCGATCGCCGCTGGATGCGGATGTACCAGCGCCCGATGGCGCCGATGGATGACATGGCTTCGATGCGCTGCGGCGGCTGCGGCGCCAAGGTCGGCGCCGAGGATCCTGGCCGCGGCGTTGGCCGATGTGGCTCGGCCTGCCCGGCGCCGATGTGCTGATCGGACTGGATGCACCGGACGACGCCGCCGTGATGCTTCCACCGGCCGGCATGGCGGTGGTGCAGAGCGTGGATCACTTCCGCGCGTTCATCGACGACCCGTTCGTGTTCGGCGAGATCGCCGCTGCGCATGCCCTGTCCGATCTGCATGCGATGGGAGCACGGCCCTGGACGGCTCTCGCGGTCGCCGCGGTTCCCTATGCGGCGGGACGGAAGATGCGAACCGAGCTGGCCGATATGTTGAATGGCGCGACCGGCGTATTGGCCGTGGAAGGCTGCGCGCTGGTCGGCGGCCATAGCGCCGAAGCCGCAGAACCGTCGCTGGGCTTCGCGGTCACAGGCCTGGCGGATCCGGCCACGCTGTTGCGCAAGTCGGGTCTGCGGCCGGGCGATGCGCTCGTGCTGACCAAACCATTAGGTACCGGGATCGTGCTGGCGGGCCACATGCGCGGCCTGGCGCACGCGGCATGGCTTCAGGCGGCGATCGCGTCGATGCGCACCAGCAATGCGGTCGCGTCCCACCCTCTTCCGCGAGTTCGGGGTGACCGCGTGCACCGATGTCACCGGCTTCGGTCTGGCAGGTCATCTGATGGAGATGCTGCGAGCCTCTCGCGTCGGCGCGGTGATCTGGCCAGACGCATTACCTGCCCTGCCCGGCGCACTGGAACTCGCTGCCCAAGGCGTCGAAAGCACTCTTGGCGCCGCAGAACCGGCGTGTCCTGTCCGCCCTCCCCGCCGGGTTCCGACGATGCCGTTGTTGTTCGATCCGCAAACATCGGGTGGTCTGCTGGCAGGAGTTGCCGCCGACAAGGTCGATGCCTGCGTAGCGGCCGATGCATCAGCATCACGTGCCCGCTTCAGTCATCGGCATGGTGGAGACGGGCGAGATCGCGCTGCGTCTCGACAGGCTGAACGAGCGCTAGCGGTTCTCTATCGGGGATAGGGTCGCAACGGGCCTCTGCAGGCCGCGGGCAGAAGCGGCATCAGATGCGCGGCCATCAGCAAGACCGCGCGTCTCGGCATGAAACGTGCCGCGAACCGAACGACGCATGTTTGCCAGGCCGCTCGCCTTGGAACCCTGCGGATCTGTTCGCGGCCAACGACCCATTGGTTCTCCGCTTCGGTATGGCGACGGATGGCCGCCAGACGCGGCGCACCGAAGCGGACCAGCAGTGCCGGATTGGTGAAGATCGCGTCCATGCAGGGGCGAAGGCGCCGGGTTCTGCGCCAGACGCTGATACGCGCCTTCGGCGTGATGGCGCACGAACAACACCGGCGCCTTACCCGGCGCCGAAGCGAACGTGCCTTGCAGTGCGACGCGGATCCAGAACTCCCAGTCCTCGCCATAGGCGATGTGGGGCGGAAGCTTCCTGCCGCATGCACCGCTTCGGTGCGCAGCAACAGGTGCCCGCCATTGGCGAACAGATTGCGCACCAGCAGTCGCGACAAGACCTCGCCGGAGGGTGGGTCAAGAACGGCACCCGTATCGACGAACTTGCACGGGCCGCTGGCCGCGACGGCTTCTGGCAGGCATGAGGGCTGCGGCAAGTCGGGACAGTGCTCTCTGGAGCCAACCAGTCGTCCGCGTCGAGGAAGAGGAGGCCGCACCCCCTCCCCCAGCCCCCTCCCCGAGGGGAGGGCGGTTTTGTGATCACCATGCCGATGTTGCGCGCCGCGGACACGCCGGCGTTGGCCTGGCGGATCAACCGCATGCGCGGGTCATAGAAACCGGCAACTGCGTCGCTCGTGCCATCGGTCGATCCGTCATCGACCACCACCAGCGACCAGTCATCGTGTGTCTGCGCCAGCACCGACGCTGATCGCGTCACCGATCCAGGCAGGCCGCATTGAACGCGGGAATAACAACGCCGATGCGCACGCCTTCAGCGTGCGCATCGGTTGACGAACAAAGCGTTAACGGAAGCGGAACTAAGCGTCAGTCATGTCAAGCTCGAGCGCGATCGCTTGAGGCGGATTGTCGGAAAGCGCGAATCGCTCTTCTCGGCTTGCTGAGCATGTCGGTCTCGATCAGCTTTAGTTCGCCCGACTGAAACATCTCCGGTCACGATGTCGCAGCCGCCGACGAACTCGCCCTTGACGTAGAGCTGCGGAACGGTCGGCCACTGCGAAAACTGCTTGATGCCTTCGCGCAGCTCCATGTCCTCCAGCACGTTCGCCGTCTTGAACGGCACTCCCATGTGAGTGAGGATCTGGACCACCCGCGCCGAGAACCCGCATTGCGGGAACATCGCGGTGCCCTTCATGTAGAGCATTACCGGCGCTTCGTTGATCTCGGTCTGGATGCGCTCGAACACGTCGTTGGCCATCTGGGACTCCTAGGGGCTCAGGACTCGGGGGCTGAGGTCTGTAACGCGAGGGCGTGCAGCTCGCCCCCCATGCGGCCGCGCAGCGCGGCATAGACGATCTGGTGCTGCTTGACGCGCGGCACGCCGCGGAAGCTCTCTGACACGACCGTGGCGGCATAGTGGTCACCGTCGCCGGCCAGATCCTCGACCGTGACGCGCGCGTCCGGGATCGCGGCCTTGATCAGCGCCTCGATCTCATTCGCCGCCATCGCCATGCCGGTCCTCCATCCAGGACGGGAAAAACCGTTCGTGCGCCGCGCGCAACGCCCGCACCGATATTGTGCCCCCGTCGGGCAGTGTCAAATCCTGCCCGCCCGACGTGCCGATCCGCACCGCGGTCAATCCGGCCGCCTCGGCCGCGCGGATCAACGCCCCTGCATCCGGAACCGCCAGCACGTAACGGCCCTGATCCTCGCCGAACCAATAGGCGTGGCCAGGGATCTCGCGTGGGCCGGTGAACAGGCGCACACCGGTCAGCCCGGCCATCGCCATCTCGGCCACCGCGACCAGCAGTCCGCCATCGGACTACGTCATGGCAGGCGCGCACATTGCCCGCCATGATCTGGGCGCGAACGAAGTCGCCCGCCGCCTTCTCCGCAGCAAGATCAACCGGCGGCGGCGCCCCTTCCTCGCGTCCGGCAATCTCCCGCAACCAAAGCGACTGGCCGAGCCAGCCCTTGGTGTCGCCGATCACCACGACGTCGAGCCATGGCCCGAGCGCAATGCCCACCGCCTTCGCCGCGTCTTCCAGCACACCGAGGCCGCCGATCACCGGCGTGGGCAGAATGGCGCGCACGTCCCCTGACGGCAACCGCGTCTCGTTGTACAGGCTGACATTGCCGGACACGACCGGGAACTCCAGCGCCTCGCATGCCGCCGCCATGCCGCGGATCGCGGCGGCGAACTGGCCCATGACCTCCGGCCGCTCCGGATTGCCGAAGTTCATGTTGTCGGTGATCGCCAGCGGGCGCGCACCCACCGCGGTCAGGTTTCGCCAGGCCTCGGCGACCGCCTGCCTGCCGCCTGCCTCGGGATCAGCGGCGCAATATCGGGGCGTGCAGTCGGTGGTGAGCGCCAGCGCGCGCGCCAGCCCCTCCAGCTTCACCACGGCGGCATCCGCCGCGCCTGGCCGCTTTACCGTCTGGCCGCCGACGGTGCTGTCGTACTGGTCCCAGACCCAGGCCCGCGAGGCGAGGTCGGGACACGCCACCAGCTTCCGCAGCGCCGCCGTCAGCCCCACCCGATCCTCGACCTTGGCGGCGTTGACTGGCTCCTGCTTGCGCGTCTCCGCGGTCGGCCGGTGATAGAGCGGCGCCTGCTCGGCCAGCGGCGCCAGCGGAATGTCGGCTTCGACCGACACCCTGATGGCGCACAACGATGCGGCCGGTGTCGGTCAGGTGGCCGATCACCGCGAAGTCCAGCTCCCATTTCTCGAAGATCGCGCGCGCCGCAGTCCTCGCGGTCGGGGCGCAGCACCATCAGCATGCGCTCCTGGCTCTCGGACAGCATGAACTCGTACGCGGTCATGCCGGTCTCCCGTGCCGGCACGCGGTCGAGATCGAGCTCGATGCCGACCCCGCCCTTGCCCGCCATCTCCACCGAAGAGCTGGTCAGACCGGCAGCACCCATGTCCTGGATGGCGACGATCGCGTCGGTCGCCATCAACTCCAGGCAGGCCTCGATCAGCAGCTTCTCGGTGAACGGATCGCCGACCTGCACGGTGGGCCGCTTCTCCTCGGCATCGGCGGCGAACTCGGCCGAGGCCATGGTGGCGCCGTGGATGCCGTCGCGCCCGGTCTTCGAGCCGACATACACCACCGGGTTGCCGATGCCTGCCGCCGCCGAGAGGAAGATGCGGTCCTTCGGGGCGATGCCGACGGTCATCGCGTTGACCAGCGGATTGCCGTCATAGGCGGGATGGAAGTTGATCTCGCCGCCGACCGTCGGCACGCCGACGCAGTTGCCGTAGCCGCCGATGCCGCGCACCACGCCGTCGACGATGCGCTTGGTCACCGGGTTGTCGGGCGAGCCGAAACGAAGCGCGTTCAGGTTGGCGATCGGACGGGCGCCCATGGTGAACACGTCGCGCAGGATGCCGCCGACGCCGGTGGCCGCGCCCTGGTACGGCTCGATGAAGCTCGGGTGGTTGTGGCTCTCCATCTTGAACACGGCGGCCAGGCCATCGCCGATATCCACGACGCCGGCGTTCTCGCCCGGGCCATGGATCACCCAGGGCGCCTTGGTCGGCAATTGGCGCAGCCACACGCGCGAGGACTTGTAGCTGCAGTGCTCCGACCACATGACGCTGAACACGCCGAGTTCGGTCAGTGTCGGCGTGCGGCCCATGATCTCCAGGACTCGGCCGTATTCCTCGGCGGACAGGCCGAATTCCGCGGCGAGCGCCTGATTGACGCTGGGTGATCTGCTCACTTCGCTCATGGAGCGAGCGATATAAACACTCGGATCGCACGCTGCCATCCGGCTACCGAGAGCCTCGGTGGCAATTGCCCGGCAACAGCAACATGTCGGCCTTTGGCACGCAACCGGCGGATCGGCATTGTCTCATTGTCGCGTTTTCCGGGACTGCGTGTCTTGGTGCGCGTCAGGAGGCCTGCAGGGTTTGGTAGAGGGCTCGGACCAGCGGGCTGCTGCTGCTGAGCAGGTCGTCGATCACCTGCGGGTCCGGTGGGGGGAAGGTGAGGCGCGCCGGCAGGCCGTGTTCGGAGAGGATGCGGGTGGCGCGGTCGGGGTAGAGGGTGGCGTACCTCTCGGCCGGGGTCATGGCGCCGTATTCCAGTCTGGGCCTGAGGAGTGGGTCGGGTCTGGCCGGTTGGGGGGTGGATGCTTGGGCGGCTGGCGGCTCGGGCTCGGGCGGTTCGGGCGGGGGTGGCTTGGGCACGACGGGTTCGGACACGGTTGGCTCCGCGACGATTGGCTCGGTGGCGGGGACGCTGACCGAGCGGAACCAGTATCCGGTGTTCTGGATATCGGCGAATACCGGCTTTGGGTTTGCCCATTGAAATAGGCCACAACATGGAGTAATGGTTGCGAACTCGATACCGGCAAGTGCCGGCGTGTAAGGCTTACATGACCGGGGACCGGTCCGGGAACCATGGGGTTTCGCGTGGCTCGCACTGGGGAGCTATCTGCGCGACAAGTAGCGGCGCTGGCCGAGCGGGGTCGACATCGCGTCGCCCACAACCTGTTCCTGCTGCTGAAGCCGCCCCGCGCATCATGGCTCAATATGTTCACGTGCCCGGTGACCGGGCGTGAGCATGAAATGGGCATTGGGCCAGCGTCGCTGGTCTCAGTGCCGCAGGCCAAGGCGATTGTGTTGCGCCATCGCACGCTCCTGCATGAGGGCCGTTGCCCGTTGTGTGAGAAGCGCGGCCGGCTGCGAGCGTCGAAGCCTGTCCCCTTCAAGGATATCGCCGAGCAGTACGTGCGGTCTCGCCAGGCTCTGTGGCGCAGCGCCGAGCACCGCCGGCAATGGGGTGTCGCGCTCGCAGCTCATGCCACGGGGATTTGGGACTTGCCGGTGGCTGCCGTTGACACTGCGGCGGTCATGCAGGTGCTGGAGGTTGGATGGCGTGACAAAGCACGAACGTTGGCCAGAGTGCGTGGCCGGATCGAGCAAGTGCTCGATTTTGCCACCGTGCGGGGCTGGCGCAGTGGCCCAAACCCCGCCGTCTGGCGTGGTCATTTGGACAAGCTGTTGCCCTCGCCCAAGAAGCTGAAGCCGGTACAGCACCATCCCGCATTGCCCTGGTCCGACGCTCCGCGACTCTGGCGAGATCTGGCCGATCGGACCGACATGCCGGCACTGGCGTTAAAGCTTCTTCTACTCACTGCTGTCCGTCGCGGCGAGGTGCTTGGCGCGCGCTGGGATGAGGTCGATCACGATCAGTCTGTCTGGACAATCCCCGCCAACCGCACGAAGTCCGGCCGCGAACACAGGGTGCCGCTGTCGCAGCCTGCGCTCGACGTTCTCGAGACGTTAATTGCGGTCCGGCCCAGCGACTTGCTGTTCCCCGGAACTCGTCATGGTCGCCCCGTTGCCGCGACCGTCGTTCTCGAACTGTTTCAGAAGCTACAGCCCGGTATGACCTTACACGGGCTGCGCAGCACTTTTCGTACCTGGGCAGCCGAGGCCAGCCCCAACGCCCGGCAGGACATCGCTGAAGCGGCACTGGCGCACGTGATCGAGGACAAGACAGCAGCCGCTTATCAGCGTGGTGATCTTTTGGTATTGCGCGCCGGACTGATGGCGGACTGGGCGCAGTACTTGACCGATGGAGGAGCGCATCATGGTCAATGAAACTCCTTCCTCGGAGGAAGACCCTGAGGTTCCTGAACCGGTCTGGCCTCTGTATCCTGATCCGGTCTCCGAACTCGTCGAAGCGATTGCCGGGTGCGCCACCGCGATTGCGTATGCTATGGGCGGGGACCCTGAGGCCGAGATACCGCTGCACCATTCACGTCTCGCCGATGCATTACTGCGTTTGCACAACAGGTGGTTGGAGGTCGAACTTGGCCTCTTGCAAGTGCAAACCAAAGGCCGCAGTTCAAGCAAACCAATGCTAATCGCGGACAGGATTAATTCATCCTTGCTAAGGCTTGGCGTGGGTGAAGAGGGGGTCAGAGCCTTCTGGGCCGAGTTCTATTCACAAGACGGCCCGACTGAGCCCGACGCAAAGCGTCAGGCAGCATCGCGCGCCGCACGCGAAGGGGGGCAGCGTCGCGCGCCACCGCCCGAAGGGTGATTCCGTGACAATTTGCGCGCGAGATTTGTCACTTCAAACGACCTGAAGCAGTGCATTAGACGAGAGACCGCCCAACATGGAGGCGGTTCCCGGTGCCTAAGCACTCCTATCGCGAGATAGATCCCAACGATCCGGCGACATGGCCGGAATTATTGCGAGAGCGCCATATCTGCAAACGGCCCGACTACGCCGGCCTGCTGCCCTTGGCGCAAACCGCGTTCCGCGACGGTGTATCGCGCGGTGATATCGAACCGCCGATCCGCTTCGGTCCGCGCATCAACTGTTGGAGGAAGGCCTACATCCTGCGTCTGCAGCAGGAGGGCATAACGCGGCGCTCGGGCACCGCCTCGGCGGGGCCTCACCGCTGATGATCGGGATCATAATGACTGCCGCTCTGGTCGAGACGGATCCCGACACGTTCGATGGGGGATTCTGCTGATGCAGGCGACGACTTTGGCCGCCCTTGCACGGCTGATGCTCGAAGGAGCGCCGATTGGCGAGGCCGACCGCACCTGGCTGCAGCGCCGCGTTGAGGCTGTAGACTGGGTGGAAGGCGACGAAGTACGGGTTCGCGAGATCCTACCCAAGGTGCTGCGGTCACTGCTCGACAGGCCGAGCAATTGATGCCGCCAACAATCACCCTCGTGCGTTCTCTTGGACCGCTTCTGACGAAAAGCATCTCGCTGGGCAGCGATGGCAAGCCGGTTTCCGATGGCTCGGCCTGTCGGATGCAGGCGGGCACCGCGATGACGACGCCGGCGCCAGACGCGCCGACACTTGCCGGGAAGATTGATGCGCTGTCCTGCGCCGAAGCGCTGGTTCTCGGGTCGATAAAGGACGTGGACAGCGGGCAAATCGTCAATATCGTCACAGCCGACGTCTTGGCAAAGATCAACGAGGCCCAGCGCATCGGCACTATTGCTCGTACGCGCGAGCATATTGAATTCCCCCCCGGCCAGCCTGCCTGGATGCTGCTGGACTACGATGTGAAGGGCGCACCCATGCCTGTCACTAGGCCCTGTGGACAAACCTGATCCAGATGCGAACGCATCCGAGCAAGACAAAGCCCAGGAAGCTACTTGCGGTCTTGTCATATCGGGTGGCGATGCGGCGTTGCTCCTTGAGATGACCGATGAAGCATTCGATGCGTGAGCGCAGGGCATACAGCGGCCTGGTGACCAGATACTGCACCTTGCGGTTCCGCTTGGTCGGGATCTCGGGTGCGGCACCACGATCGTGAAGGTTTTGGCGGATCGCGTCGCTGTCATAGCCCTTGTCCGCGAGCATGATACCGGGGTCGCTGTCGCGTTGCTCCATCAGTTCGTCATAGGCCGTGACGTCATGGGCCTCGCCCTCGCTCAGCACCGCGCCGATGGCAAGGCCTTCCGCGTTGCAACGGAGGTGGATCTTGGTGGTGAACCCGCCGCGCGAGCGGCCAAGTGCCTGGTTCTGCGTCCCCCTTTTCGCCGGCAGCGCAGCGATGCGCCCGGACCGTGGTGCTGTCGATCATCTGCAACACGTCGGCATCGCCGCCGCTGTCCGCCAGTGCCTGCAAAAGCACGTCCCACACGCCAGAGAGACACCAGCGACGGAACTGCTTGTGCACCGAGTTCCAGTTGCCCAACACCTCCGGCAGGTCGCGCCATGGAGCGCCGGTGCGGCTGATCCAAAACACCCCGTCCAGCACCTTGCGATGGTCCTTCGGCGGGCAACCGCCGAGCGGCGAGGGGCTCGCCAGGAAAGGCGCGAAGATTCCCCATTCCTGGTCCGTCATCAGGCCTCGGATCACTGCCAACCTCCAACACAGAGGTCAGCCTCGAAATCACATTCACACCGTGTCGGGGAATCGCCGCGCGACGATCGGCAGAAGACCAATCCGAGCGGGACCGTCTCAATTCTTTTCGCAAAGCCTCGCGACACTCCCAATTCTTTTGTTGCCCGCGCCTGTTCAGTCAATCACTGAACACCGCAAAACTACGGTTTGTCCACAGGGCCTAGTGCGATGCTTGCCTCTCGCAATGCCTCGTATCGCGCTATCGCACCTGGAAAACCGCGGCTACGTGTTATGATCTGAAAGTCGGCGAACTTCACCTTCACTGTTACCGTCCGCCCAAACGCGTTCACATTTTCGCACCACGCCCAAACCTCGTCGGCCATGGCCACAACACCTGCCTCTATTTCTTCTGCTGCGGTCAAGTCGCGAGCGAACGTCGTCTCCGAACCGGAAGACTTGCGCCGCCGATTGGCAACCACCGGCCGATCGTCCTCGCCGTTTGCGATGGCGAGATACCACGCCGCCGATTTGCCGAAATGCTGTTGCAGAAACCCAAGCAACTCGGTTCGCAAGTCAGCGCCCGTCTGAATGCCGAGCCGCTGCATCTTCGCCGTGGTGACTGGCCAGACTCCGTCAACCCAGGACTCTACTTCTGAGTGGGGGGAAGTTGGGGCTCAGGTCAAAGCACCCCTTCCGGCGGCAAAGTCTCTAATCCAGTCTGCGTCATATCCACGATCGGCCAGCAGGATTGATCCCGATCTCAGGCGAGACAAAAGACTTAAGGCGAGCCGGTTGTCATGAGCTATGCCCGCTGTAAGTCCCAGACGGACAGGCAGCCCGTTGGTGTCCACCACTGCGTGAATTTTGCTGGTCAATCAGCCTCGTGAGCGACCCATCGATTGGTTTCTATTTCTGGCAATGGAGCAGCGTACTGATGCACGCGCACGATGTACGTGTCGATCCTTTGGGCGGCGGCATCATGAGCAACGGCAAGAGAATCCATGATCCGATCACATACTCCGGCTCTTCGCCACCGAACGAAACGGTTGTAGCAGGTGGTTCGTGGGCCATAGCAAACCGGCAGATCGCGCCATGGTGCGCCGGAACCCAAAACCCAAAAGATGTCATTGAACACACGCCCATCATTACACGCGGCACGCCGCTTGAATTGTTCGGCAGCAACGGTTGATGGCGGCCCACTCGCAATCGCCGAGTTCGCAGCGCACGATCCAAGGCCCCAGTCGAGAAGCTTGAATTCACGCCTCGGGCAGCGCCATCAACCACAATAGCCGATCGAGGTGTCACAAATGCTCCGAATTTACTTCCACTTTCAGTGCACAGTGGACATGGCCGGACTCGCTGCTTGCATGACCCGTCGGGAATGAGATTCAAAGCGGGCATGGTCGGCTTCGATTTAAAGTCTTCCAGCCTGCCGCCCTGTCCCGCTACGATGCCTCAGTGAAGAAGAAGGTGGACGCACAGCGGACACCGACCCTTGCTGCCCCATTTCATGGCCGCGCGAGAAAAGACGGAGACAATGATTGACATGCTGTTCAGTGGTATCGGATGGACCGACATCGCGCCCACTCTCAACCGCATCGTGCTCTCGGAGTAGCACAAGTAAATCAACCCGCGGCGCCATCGCGCGTTCGCCGATGAACTAAAGGGACTTGGCGTTCATGCAATCGGCTGCAATCAATGGTGAGTGCCAACAGTCGAGTTCATCGCCGGCGCCGCTGTCGTCACAGAGTTACTCGCGCCGGTTGCCGCGCTTGGCCTGCTGGTAGTCATCCTCGTCACCACGTCACGTCGGCACCGCGAATTGGAGTCTACAAGCCGATCGAAAAGCAGAACCGGATCGACGATTGGCTTTATCTGCCGGAGGTCCTATATGCCTTCATGCTGATCATGGTCGTCTCAGCCGGCGCCGCACCCTACAGCCTTGATGCCTTGATCTTGGGCCTGATCGACAAACGCAACGTGTGAGTTCTTGATGGCGAGAATCCCACCACACTCAGAGAGCAACATCACAATCGATTTGTGATGGTTCGCGTATTCCGTAATTATTGCAATGGAGTGTCCCCGTGATTGTCACGAAGTTCCCTAGAGCAGTGCGGGTTGTCGAGCATACTTTGATACCGTTGAAAGATGGTACAGCGCTGGCGGCTCGCATGTGGCTGCCGGAGGATGCGGTGCAAAATCCAGTTCCTGCAATCCTTGAGTATCTCCCGTATCGCAAGCGCGACGGGACTTACGAACGAGACGCGCTAACCCATCCGTATCTGGCTGGTCATGGCTATGCCGGCGTCCGCGTCGACCTTAGAGGTAGCGGTGAATCGACGGGCTTGCTGTCTGACGAGTACGCCAAGCAGGAACAAGACGATGGCGTGGAGGTGATCGCTTGGCTCGCGGCACAGCCCTGGTGCAACGGCTCGGTTGGGATGATGGGAATTTCCTGGGGTGGGTTCAATGGTCTTCAAATTGCGGCGCGCCGCCCTCCGGCACTAAAAGCGATCGTAACCATTTGTTCGACCGACGATCGGTACTCCGACGACGCGCATTACATGGGGGGCACGTTTCTTAACAAGGCAGGACTTGAGTGGGCTTTTTTTATTTTCGGCTTGATATGCCTTCCGCCTGATCCGGCGCTTGTCGGCGATAGCTGGCGAGCGACTTGGTTGGAGCGCTTGCAGAAAGTACCGCTGTTCCAGGCAAACTGGCTGCAGCACCAGCGACGCGATGCGTATTGGAAGGGCGGGTCGGTATGCGAAGACTACGCAGCGATCCAGTGCCCGGTTTATGCCGTCGGTGGTTGGACAGACGGATACAAGAATGCAATCCCGCGTCTGCTTACGGGATTAAAGGTACCTCGCAAGGGTCTCATCGGGCCGTGGGCACACGGGTACCCGCATTTTGCTCTTCCTGGGCCCCAGATCGGATTCCTCCAAGAAATCCTGCGTTGGTGGGATTATTGGCTGAAGGGCGTCGATACGGGAGTGATGGACGAACCTCTCCTGCGTGCGTGGATGACGGAAAGCGTGAAACCGGCGAGCCACCACGACACTTTGCCGGGCCGGTGGATCGGCGAGCCCTCATGGCCACCTCAGGCAACAATGCCCCGGCGCCTGTTCTTGACCGATGATGGGCTGCTGGAAACCGCCGGAGCTTTGACGGCTCGTGCCGTATGCTCGCTGCAGACGGTTGGCACGTGCTCAGGTGAGTGGGTTCCATTCGGTCGTGGGCGCGATCAGGCCCGCGAGCAGCAAGAAGATGACTTGCACTCCTTGGTTTTCGAGACGACGCCACTTGATGCACCGATCGAGATCCTTGGTGCTCCGGTCGTCACGCTTGATGTCGCATCCGATCGGCCGATAGCCAACCTGATAGTCCGGTTATGCGACGTGCACCCATCCGGAGAATCCCTGCGTGTCAGCTATGGCGTGCTCAACCTCACTCATCGCGAGGGCGACGAACAGCCCGCCCCGCTGGTGATAGGTGAGCGCTACCGGGTGCGCATCCAGCTCAATGACGCAGGCTCCGTATTTCCAGCCGGCCACAAGGTGAGGCTTGCGATATCGACGGCCTACTGGCCGATGATCTGGCCCAGTCCGGAGACGGCGACCGTGCAGATCTTCGCCGGCATGCTCGATTTACCGCAGCGCCCACCCAGCCCGGCAGATGTCAAACTCTTGCCTTTTCTTGAACCGGAGACCGCGTCACCCGAGAAGCCAACCATCATTCGTCGCGAAGGTGTTCGGGTTGAACGCATCGACCGCATTGGTCTGGAATTGGGCACACAATACAAGACCGAATATCACGTTGAGGAGAACGACCCGCTCAGCGCCATTGCCGAGCTGCACCAGACCCAGACTCTGTCGCGAAATGAATGGCAAATCCGGGTCGAGACGCGAATGCGACTATCATGCACGCGCGACACCTTTCTGCTGCAGGGAAGTTTGCGCGCCCTTGAGGGCGCGGACGAAGTGTGCCGTCGCGACTGGGACCGCTCTATACCTCGGGATTTCTTATGACCGGTCTCTAACAACAAGAAAAGCGGGAGCGAGGGCACGCCATGATGAACAGTATCAACGGTGAGCTCATTCTCGCAGCCCGTCTTCTTCTCGCGACGCTATTTCTGATTTTCGGCTGGAGAAAGCTTGAGGATTTTCCGGGCACTGTGAATCAAATGGCGCAACTTGGCGTTCCTATGCCGCTAGTGGCAGCCGCCGTCGCGACCTTCATGGAACTCCCGGTGGCGTTCGCGGTCGCCATCGGCGCGTTCACGCGTCCCGCCGCTGTACTGATGTTTTTTTACACGCTGGGAACCGCGCTTATCGGACATCGCTATTGGACTATGACTGGTACAGACCGAGTCGACGGTATGGATAGCTTCTTTAAAAATCTTAGCATAATGGGAGGCTTCCTGCTGCTGTTTATCACCGGCGCGGAAAAATATTCGATTGATAGATTGTTCAGTATCGCCACGCCGTAAGACGGCGGTGACCTGGGCCCCAACTTCCCTCCAGTTAAAAATAGAGTCCTGGGTTGCCATCACGCCGATCGTGACGGTGTTTCTCTGTTCGGTCGAGCGGCGTTTCTCCGTCCGGGCCGTCAACGCCTGCGCCGTCGCGCGCAGCCTGGGTCAACCCTGGCCGCAGGCCACCGGCGAAGCCGGCGCGCAGCGGGGTTGTGACGCGGGCGAGCACGGCGGCAGTCTGATCGAGGCCGGTGGCTCGCCACCATGCGCCGAATGCGGCCGTACCTCATTGTAATCAAGCTGCCATGCGGCCAGCACGGCGCGCGCCTGCCGCAGCGAGGTGAATGAGGTCTCGTTCAGGCACTCGTCGTCCAGCATCGCCTCGGCAAGCAACTTCTTCAGCTTGGCGTTCTCCTCCTCGAGTTGCTTCAGCCGCTTGGCGTCCGAGACGCTCATTCCGCCAAACTTCGCCTTCCACGCGTAGAAGGTCGGCTGCGATACGCCATGCTTGCGGCAACCTCCGCTACCTGCATCCCGGCTCCTGCTCGCGCAGTACCCCGATGACCTGCTCCTCGCTGAACCGACTTCGCTTCATCCATCCGTCCCCCTCAGGGTCGCGGACTCTACTTCAGCCTGGAGGAGTTTCCGGGGCTCAGGTCAGTGGCGGTACGCGACGGTGCAATGACACGTTGCGCACGTCGGATGCCAGACATGTGATCGATGGTCCTGCCGACAGCCATCCCAGCCTCATCGACAGCTACCCCAACGAGGCGTAGCCTCAGCAGCGGCTTTTTGCTCACTCGACTGTTCGGAGCAACTTGCCGCTTAACGAACTGCCGCTCCCACCGCCGCACTTTCGGCTCCATGCAGCGTGATTGCCGCAAAAGCAGCAACGCGCCGAGCTCGCCCCTTTCGATCAATCGCGGCCAACACCATCGGTAAGCACAAAAAGAATCTAAATCGGATTTTGACTCCACTGCGCAGACCGCGGCTCTCGTGTATCGGCCGCAGGAAGTGCCATTCATGCTCAGGAGAAACTCATGAAAGTGCTGATGGTTATCACATCCCACGACCAATTGGGTAACACTGGACGAAAGACAGGCTTCTGGCTCGAAGAGCTTGCAGCCCCATACTACGTTTTCAAGGACGCCGGCGTCGAGATCACGCTCGCATCGCCGAGAGGCGGACGTCCGCCGCTCGATCCCAAGAGCGACGAACCCAAATCCCGAGCTGATCTCACCGTGCGGTTCGAGAAGGACGCGGCCGCGGAAGCTCAGTTGGACAAAACCGTTCGCCTCGACAGCGTGAAGCAAGAAGACTTCGACACGGTCTTCTACCCGGGTGGCCATGGACCGATGTGGGATCTCGCCGAAGATAAGCATTCCATCAGGCTGATCGAGTCCTTCATTGCCGCCGGCAAGCCAATCGGCATCGTGTGCCATTCCACAGGAGCGCTGCATCGCGTCAAGACGCCGGACGGCAAGTTCTTGGTTCAAGGCAAGGAAGTTACCGGCTTCACCAACGGCGAGGAGGAGGAGATGGGCCTCACTAAAGTTGTGCCCTTCCTTGTCGAGGATGAGATGTTGAGATTGGGCGCCGTCTTCTCGAAGGTGGCAGACTGGGGGGCGCACGTGGTCAGCGACGGCTTGCTGATCACGGGACAGAATCCAGCTTCCTCGGGCCCCGCCGCAAAGACGCTGATGGCGGCGGTGAAGCAAAAGGCTACCCCTCCCGCCACCGCTCGGGCGTCATAGATCGAATATCCATCGAGCGACGGCGGATCTTCTACGGATGCAGTCGCGGCAATCCGTTGGAGAGGCGCTTCCGATGTGTGCCTCGTCCGGCATTTTACGATTGATGTCCTGACCAGCGCTCTCAAGTCCCTTCTGACCCGGGCGAGCGCCCGGCCCCCGGCCGACACGGAGCAAAATTATGATAGTGGCAACTTCTCCGATAGCCGCGGCAGCGCCGATCGATAATCATTGTGTGCAAACTGCATCGTTAGAGTCGACATCCGCGACAACGACCTATAATCGCATGACGATTGACGGTGTCGGAGTTTTCTATCGCCGAGCTGGTCCGAAGAATGCGCCGGCGATCGTGCTCCTGCATGGCTTCCCCTCTTCCTCGCGCCAGTTCGACACGCTTATCCCCTTGCTCGCAACACGCTATCAGCTGATAGCGCCGGATTTTCCAGGATTCGGCCAGAGCGACGCCCCGCCATCATCGTCGTATGCGTACACCTTCGACAATTTGAAGACGATCGGCCGGCTCCTCGAGCAACTCAAGATCAGCAGATATACCTTCTACCTTCATGACTACGGCGGGCCGGTCGGCTTTCGCATCATGTCGGCGCACCCGGATCGGCTTCGAGCACTTATCATCCAGAATGCCAATGCCTATGAGGAAGGCCTGGGGGCCAAATGGGTTGGTATTGCGCAATATTGGGCCGATCCAAAAGCGTATTCTGAAGTCTTTGATGCGTTCGTTTCCCGTACAACGACCGAACAGCGTCACAAACTCGGCACTTCGCATCCGGAACGTTATAATCCGAACACTTGGACTGACGAATACGCTCACCTGGTGGGACCCGGCCAACGCGAGATCCAAGCCGATCTACTGTACGACTACCGGACAAACGTCGCTTCGTATTCGGAGTGGCAAGCATGGTTGCGCAAACATAAGCCACCGACTTTGGTAGTCTGGGGGCGGAACGATCCCTCGTTCATCGCTCCGGGTGCGGAGGCGTTCAAGCGCGATCT
Source organism: uncultured Alphaproteobacteria bacterium (assembly GCA_963758595.1). Classification (GTDB taxonomy): domain Bacteria; phylum Pseudomonadota; class Alphaproteobacteria; order Acetobacterales; family Acetobacteraceae; genus JAMXLO01. The sequence continues at coordinate 272,955 of CAVWWB010000006.1, read as the reverse complement.
TCCGGATGCTGAAATCCACCTTATCGATGCCGGCCATTTCGCCTTAGACGAGAAGAACGACGAAATCGCGAGTCTCATTCTTGCGTTCTTGGCCAAGCATTCGTTCTGACCCATCAGTTGATTATTGCACGCACCGTTGAGCTTTATACCCCCAAGTCCAAATAGGAGCCGTCCATGAGCGAAGTACAAGTCGAGCAGAAAACCTATCAAATGCCGCCGCAGGATGGGATTACCATCGCACACTTTCTCACCGTCGCCGACGTCGAGCGATCGCTTCGATTTTACGAAACGGTCTTCGGGGGTCGCGTTCTGAGCAGGGGCGACAGCGAAGGCGCGCCAGGGTACATCCAAATCGCGAACACGTGGCTCCTTGTCAACGCCGGGGGCGGTCCTACACCTGATAAACCGTCGGTAACGCTCAGCGTCCCCGCAAATCCCGATTTAGTCAGCAGCTTTATGAATATCCGCGTTGCGGATATTCAAGCGTGCTACAAGCTATGGCGAAATCGAGGAGCCGAGTTCATCACTGAGCCCAAGCCCAAGTACGGTGAAGCGCGCTGCTACATTCGCGATCCCGATGGCTACATCATAGAAGTTGGGCAAAGCAACCCGGGCGTCGCTTACGGCTAAATGGGACGACACAAGCAAGATGCGCTCATTCGAGCTGGGCATTCAGTGCGTTTCGTTCGTTGATGGACGGAGAAATACCATGTCCGGATTGGAGAGAGATCTATGAGCCAGTACAAGTGGGGCAGCAAAGCTATCAGATGCCGCCGCAGGACGGATTTAGCGTCGCATACTTTCTCACCGTGGCTGACATCGAACGATCCACTACATTTTACGAAAAGGTCTTCGGAGGTCACGTTCTGAGTAGGGGCCCGCCAGGGTACATTCGGATCGCAAACACGTGGCTCATTTTCAACGTTGGCGGCGGTCCGACACCCGACAAACCAACCGTAACGCTCAGCGTGCCGGACCCCGATGCAGTCAGCAGCTTTATGAATATCCGCGTTGCAGATATTCAAGCGTGCTACAAGCTATGGCGAAGTCGAGGAGCGAAATTTATCACAGAGCCAAAGGAACAATACGGCGAGACGTGCTGCTACATGCGCGATCCTGATGGCTACATAATAGAAGTCGGCCAAAGCAAGCCAGGCTTCGCTTACGGCTAACCGACACTATAGGTAAAGGCAGCTATGGTGGTCGCATACATTGTGGTGGCTGCGGAGGGTGATTGTCACTTGCGACCATGGTTGGCGAGAGTGCACAAGGATACAGAGCGAGTGGCAATAAAATGTCGACGACGAGCATCTGCTCCATTTGGTTGCTGGACGTCGCAACACCTAGAATGTGTCGCGACACGAACTGCAAATCCTGGGCGACGCGCAGCTGCAGTTGTCGTCCGTGGGTAATGGCTCGCCTGTGCAGGAAAGCTTGCGCCTCCGAACGGGGACGGACGAAGTGTGTCGAGTAAGGCCTCTTTACTCCCCGGGATTTCTTATGACGATCTGAAACACGAGAGGAACTCGGAGGTCCAGCATGCCGAACTTCGACGCGATTATCATTGGCACGGGACAGTCCGGACCGGCCTTGGCGCGGCGATTGGTAGCTGCAGGCCGCAAGGTCGCGGTCATCGAACGCAAGCTGTTCGGCGGCACTTGCGTAAACACAGGCTGTACTCCGACCAAAACGCTAATCGCTAGCGCTTACGCGGCACATGTTGCACGTCGCGCTGCCGATTACGGCATCAGGATTGAAGGATCGATCAATGTCGACATGAAGGCGGTCAAGGCACGAAAAGACACCGTTGTAGCTGTGTTCCGTAACGGCCTCGAGCGATCGCTGAAGACTTTGGAAGGATGCACGGTTTATGAAGGCCATGGGCGCTTTGTTGCCGAGAAGAAAGTGGCTGTGAACGGTTCCAATCTCGCGGCCGATCAGATTTTCATCAATGTCGGCGCGCGCGCCGCAATTCCGCCGATACCCGGTCTCGACCAAGTTCCGTACCTGACCAACAGCTCAATGATGGACATCGATTTCGTCCCTCCGCATTTGGTGATCATGGGCGGCAGTTACATCGGTCTTGAATTCGCCCAGGCCTATCGTCGTTTCGGAAGCGAGGTAACCGTGATCGAACTCGGACCACGCTTGATCTCTCGGGAGGACGACGACGTCTCACAAGCTCTTGTCGGTTTCCTCAAGGAAGAGGGTATCGACGTGCGCGTCGATAGTAAGATCATCGGCGTGGAGAAACGAGGCAGCTCGATCGCAATGAACATCGAATCCGCCGGGCGGATCTCACAGATTGCGGGAACTCATGTGTTGGTTGCGATCGGCCGGCGACCAAACAGTGACGACCTTGGCGTCGACAAAGCCGGTATTGCTACAGACCGGCGCGGGTATATCCAGGTAGACGACCAGTTACGCACCAACATTTCCGGCATCTGGGCGATGGGCGACTGCAATGGCCGGGGTGCGTTCACGCACACGTCGTGGAACGATTTCGAGATCGTGGCCGCAAACCTTTTGGACAACGATCAGAGACGAGTGAGCGACCGCATAACCGCCTACGCGCTCTACACCGATCCCCCCCTTGGCCGCGCTGGGATGACGGAAGCGGAAGTCCGCAAGAGAGGCAAGCCTGCGCTGATCTCGACCATGGCGATGAAGGACGTCATGCGCGCATACGAGAGAGGTGAGACGAAGGGTTTTATGAAAATCCTTGTGGATCGAGACAGCAAACAAATACTGGGCGCCTCCTTTTTAGGACTCGAAGGTGACGAAGTCATCCATTGCGTCCTCGATACCATGTATGCCAAGGCGCCCTACACGGTGATACAACGCGCGATGCACATTCATCCCACGGTGTCGGAATTTATTCCGACTATGATGGATCAGCTAAAGCCGCTGCAATGAGCGGGGCAGCGCTGAGCCGAGGCAAGAGGAAATTAGAGAGGACCCTATGAAGTCCGAGAGGGATGGTATCAATCCGGCAGCCGAGCCGAGCGGAACAGGTTGTGTCGAATGCTTGGCCCAGGGCGGATGGTGGTTCCATCTCCGCAGATGCGCTGAATGCGGGCATATCGGCTGCTGCGACAGTTCACCAAATCGACATGCATCGAAACATTACGCCGCTACGGGTCACCCGATAATCACAAGTTTCGAGCCGGGTGAGCGATGGTTTTACAACTATCATACAAGGCAATTCGTGACCGGCCCGAAGCTCCGCGCTCCTCACGCGCATCCGTTGGATCAATTGGCGCCCGGACCGGCGGGAGCGGTGCCTTCAAATTGGCAAACGCTGCTTCACGAATAGGATGCCCCGAAACACATTCCTCAGCGCGGCAAGCTCGGAGTTCGCGGGACACATTCGCTGCAAGCCGGTGTTGTCCATTTAATCGAGATAGGACTGAAACGCAGCGAGAGGTTCGTGCCATGACCCTAACTTTGGCCGAAGCAAACACAATCGTCGCCGATGCCATCGCAAAGGCACGGCAACTCAGCATTATCGTAAACGTGGCTGTGTGCGACCACCAAGGCCACCTGATCTCATTTAATCGCATGGACAGAGCCACGGCAGAGGGTGGCCGGTTCGCCATCGGAAAAGCGGTCGTGTCGGCAGGCACTGGGCTCCCGAGTGGCGAGGTCGTGGGCCGTGTAGATCATCCGCCGGTTGCCGGTGTAATTGCGGAGGGTGTGCCGCCGCTTCGTGTTCGCGGCGGATTGCCGATCTTCCGAAGTGGCCAAATCGAGGGAGGATGCGGCGTAAGCGGGGCGCCATCCCACCATGACCAAGAGGAAGCATGCGCTCGTGCTGGCATCGCTAGCCTCGGACCGTCGTAACACCGGCCTTAGACTTGGTGTCCGCCACGCCCCGGGTTTTGATGTCTACATCTGGGCCATCACGACATTTCGCTGCGTTGAGGAATTTGGCCGCTATCGGGCAAATATCGGACTCTCGTCAGCCGAACGCCCTGAAGATTTATGGGTTCACGGCCTAAGCACTACTTTGTACGCTCACGGAGCGGTTTTGTACGCGCCTGGGATTCAGCGGAGTATGCGCTGTGTCCCGCGAACGCGAGAGTGGTGGCGATCTTGATGCGTGGCTGCCCCCGTTTTTGGGTGTGATGGGCGTAGCACGCGGAACAAATCGGCACCGCTCACCGTTCGAGGGTTGCTCAGTTCCGACGGACCGAAGAGCGTGCAGTCCATTGCCACTCGGCTTGGCCTTCCTGGCCATAACCCGGTGAGATCGCTCCGAGACCAGAGCGCGTGCCGGTCTGGTTCTGACCGCCGAGCAGGAGCATGCGCATTGGTAGATTTCCGGTGCCGACAGAAGCATGCTGCGGGGCGCACGAGGTCGTGCGCTGTCCGGTCCAGTGAGTCCATGACCTGGACTCGCGCCCAAGACGATGACCGGCTTCACCAATGGCGAGGAAGAAGAGGTGGGACTGACGAAGGTGGTGTCTTTCCTTGTCGATGACGAAATGATGAGCCTCGGTGCTACCTTTTCCAAGGTCAAGAACTGGGGCGTTCATACGGTGATAGACGGCCAGCTGATCACCGGCCATAATCCAGCCTCGTCGGCCGGCCGCCAAGCTGCTACTCGAAATGCTCAACAAGACAGTCAGCTAGCTGCAGGGTCAGGGAGGTGTGCCGCAAGCGATCATCTTCCAAATGGCCGGTCATGACGATCTCACTGTGCGGCATGTACGGATTTCATTCCCTGGCGGTTGAGTTGGCCGTTCATCCGAATCCGACTTGAATTCCATGTCGACCGTGTCCTACAGTACGATGAGGCCGTCGACCCGAAAAATATCGGCTTGAGCATGTTTCCCTTCACCTAGGCGTTGCTAATCGCGTTCGCGATTTGTGACAGCACGATGCGGCCGAGGGCGGATTTCGACGCCCCTGTACGGGAGTAGCACGATGGACGAGATTGAGATTCGAGAGGCACTCAATCGCCACTGGGCCGCCTCCGATGCGAGTGACTTCGACGCTGAGCACGACATATACCGAGATGACGCGCTGCTCGAGTACCCGCAGTCGGGCGAGCGCATCAGGGGCCGGCACAACATCCAGGCCTCTCGCACCGCACAGCCGAACCGCAAGCGCTTCACGGTGCGCCGGATAATTGGCACGGGCGAGCTCTGGGTCACGGAATTCATCCTCGCCTATGACGGCCAACCGTCCCATTCGGTGAGCGTTATGGAGTTTCTGGATGGCAAGGTTGCTCGCGAAACCCAATACTTTGGCGATCCGTTCGAGCCGGGGCCTTCGCGTGCGCAGTGGGTCGAGCGGATGGCATGAAGTCGACGCACAGGTAGCCCGCCGGCGCGTGCTGGATCGGGCAGAGATCCCCGTCAATACCGCCCAACTTGCTCATTTTCTGATCGGCAGAATGCTCATGCGGACGCTGGCCGAAGGCGTAGTGGGCGGCCGCATCGTCGAGACCGAGGCTTATGGAATTGGCGACCCCGCGGGTCACGCCTATCGCGGCATGACCCGTCGCAATCGGGCGCTTTTCCTCGAGCGTGGGCACGCATACGTTTATCTCGCCTACGGCAGCTCGTTCATGCTCAACGTCTCTAGCGAGACATCAGGTGTGGGCGCGGGCGTCTTGATCAGGGGCGATCGAGCCTACCGATGGCATCACGATCATGCAGCGAACTCGCGGCATCGGACGGTTGCTAGACTTAGGACGAGGCCCGGGTCGGCTGAGTGCAGCCTTGGAGATTGATCGCCGATTGGATGGGATCGACCTCTGTCAGGCCGGTCCGCTATGGCTCGGATCTGACGGTCAAGCGTCCGGCGAAATCGGGCAGAGCAAACGGATCGGCATCACCCGGGCCACCGACAGCCTTTTGCGATTCTACGTTCGTGGCAATCGATTCGTCAGCGGTCCGCAGGCGCTCAATAGATGAGAGAACCAACTCACAACCATTGCGCCGCGTGTCCGCAAGACGCCTGCCCAAGGCGCGATGGCCATTCGAGGGCTGCCGTCTCACCTTCGATGCAGATGTGAGGCTCTTCGCTGCTGCCAAGACGGACCACACCGTCACCGGGGGTTCCATGATGGGCGTGATCGTTTCGGTCAATGTTGGACTCCCTCAGGACGTCGGTTGGCAGGGCAGGACCGTTCGGACGGCGGTCTGGAAAACGCCAGTGATGGGGCGGATTTTCGCCCGCCGGCTGAATCTCGATGGCGATGGCCAAGGGGATCTCCGCGGCCATGGCGGCGAGCAACGTGCGATTATGGTGTATCAGCTCGATTCCTACCGCTACTGGGCGAGGCATCTTGGGCGATTGGATCTCGTGGCCGGGAATTTCGGCGAGAACCTAACAGTGGACGGCCTCGCCGATAACGAGGTCTGCATCGGCGATCGCTTCAGGATCGGCGGCGCAGTTGTCGAAGTCAGCCAGCCACGTGACACCTGCTACCGGGTCGGCATCAGGCTGAACCACCCGGAGATTGCTGCGCTGTTGGTTGCGCACCGCCGGCCCGGCTTTTATTTCCGCGTCATACAGGAAGGTGAGATCGGCGCCGGCGACCGCGTCGAGAAGCTCTCTGACGGCCCCGAGCGCATGACGATCGCAGAGATCGATGCGCTGCTATATTCCGCCCAGCACCCGCTGGAAGCCCTGCGCCGCGCCCTGCGAATTTCGGCACTCAGCCTGGACTGGCAAGGCTCGATGCAAGCTCTGCTCTCGGCTGCCGAAGCCGGAGGCACAACGGGCAACGCTGGCCTTGGGCTCGGCGCGTCGGCGCCTCTTGCCTGGCGTGGCTTCCGCCCGGTTCTGGTTGTGGGTTCGCGCAAGGAAAGCGCTGACGTCCGATCGTTCGAGCTCGTCGCAGAAGATGGCTCGCCGCTACCATCGGCACTACCGGGCCAATACATCATGCTCCGCATGAGGCCACGTCCGGATGCTCTCGCCGTCACTCGGAACTATTCGCTGTGCGGTCCTGCGGCCTCAAATTATCGGATTGGCGTCAAGGATGAGCGCGGCCTCGCAAGCGGCTTTCTCCACCAAAGCGTTCGGGCAGGCAGTCGCTTGGAGATTAGCGCTCCTCGTGGCTCGTTCACGCTGGCTACGGGTGCGACTCCCATCGTCCTTATCAGTGCCGGTGTCGGAGTCACGCCGATGTTGGCGATGTTGCATGGTGCGGTGGCTACAAACGCCGTTGCGTCTCCGCCGGTTTGGTGGCTGCATTCAGCCCGCGATCGGGCGCACCATTCGTTTGCCAAGGAGGCGGACAATCTGCTCGGTGCGCTTCGCGCATCCCATCGCTGCGTGATCTACAGTCGGCCTGCAGCGGGAGACACGCTAGGCCAGGACTTTGATCGAGCAGGCCATCTCTCGCTCCAGGTGCTCCACGAGCTCGGAATCCCGCAGGACGCTGATTTCTACCTGTGCGGTCCACCCCGCTTTCTCAAAGATTTCCAACAAGGCTTGGCGGCATGGGGTATTCCCTGGCCTAGGGTCCACATTGAAGTGTTTGGGCCTGCGCCTACTCTCACGCCGGGCATCTCCAGCGTCGCCGCAGCGTTGCCTCATCGTCCTGACGGTCCCGCGGGTGGCGGACCCACGGTTACGTTCTCGCGAAGCGATCTCAGCGTCTCATGGGACTCCCGTTTCGGTAGTCTGCTCGAGCTGGCCGAAGCCTGCGCCGTTCCCGTGCGTTGGGCCTGCCGATCGGGCGTATGCCACAACTGCGAAAGTGGCTTGATCGAGGGCGAACTCGCCTACGGTCCAGAGCCGTTGGACCCGCCAGCCGAAGGCAATGCTCTCATCTGCTGCTCAACGCCAAAAACCGCCGTTGAGCTCGACCTTTAATGGTACTGCTGCAAATCCTTGCAGATGGCTGGCGCCCTGGCGGCATCAACATCCCAAATGCGAATCGCGACAACCTGCAAGGAGAGAGCCGCCCGCGAACGAGCTTGCCATGATCTGTGATCGGCGGCGGGGCGGCCTTGGGTATTTCGCGAGTCGTGTGCTCACCGAGCAGGAGTAGAAAATGACAGCCTACGACGCGATTATCATCGGACCGGGCAGGCTGGGCCGCCACTTGCACGACGGCTGGCGGGTACGGGTATGATAGTTGCTATCACCGAACGCGGTCGCTTCGGTCGCACTTGCATAAACACCGGCTGCACACCAACGAGAACCCTGGTCGCCAATGCGTATGCCGCGCACATGGCCCGCCGCGGTGCTGATTACGGCTTCAGCGCCGGCGCCACCTTACACGCTGTTCAAGCATGCCATGCACATCCACCCTACAGTGGCAGAGTTCATTCCCACGATGCTGGAGGACCTTGTTCCGCTGCCGGGCTCAGGAGGGGGTGGCCGAGATGACTGAGCAAAGCCACGAGCCAGGATCGATCAATGCGCAACCGACATCGAATGGACATGCTGCTGTTCTCGACGACGCGAAATCCGCACAGAAACCGCAGAAACCCCGAAAGACTACGCTGAAGCGAAAGCTGGTGGCCGGTGTTCTGGGTGTTTCTGTCCTGGCAGTCCTCCTGGTGTTCGGCGTCCCTTGGGTCGAGAAGATGTTCAGCACCGTCTCTACGGACGACGCATACGTGAATGGGCACGTCACGTTTGTTGCACCCCGCGTGGCAGGACAAATTTCTCGCGTTCTGGTGGATGACAACAACCGCGTCCACAAGGGAGATCTCCTCGCCGGGTTGGACAAGGAGCCGCACCAGGTTGCGGTATCCGAGAAGCAGGCAGCGGTGGACACCGCGCAAGCTGACCTGCAGGCAGCCATCGCTGCGGTGCGCGCGATCGAAGCGCAGGCAAGGAGCCAGCGTTGGAACCTGCAACGCACCGTGCAGGATGTGGACAGCCAGGTCGCTCTCCTGCACGTGCGGGTCGCCGCTATCAACAAGAGCAAGGCCGCTTTGACGTTGGCGCAGCTTGAATTCGATCGGGCGCGGCAGCTCGTCCCGCGGGGGGATACGCCGCGTGAGGTGTACGACCAGCGGCAAGCGGAGCTGACGACGGCTGGCGCGCAACTCACCCAGACCCTGGCCGAAGTCTACCAGATACGAGCCTCGCTTGGGCTGCCGCCCCAACCTGAGGGGGACGGCGATCTCGGCCAGGTGCCACCCGATCTGGACGAGACCTTTTCGACCGTCCTGCAGGCGCAATCAGACCTCATTCAGAGCGCGGCCCAACTCGGCGTCGTGCACTCATTCGAACAAGGTCCGAAAGCGATGCTCGACCAGTTCTACAAACTGGGCGACATCGACACCACGTTCGCCCAGTACGCGGCCAAGGCCCCGGCCGTCAAGCAGGCCGAGGCGAAACTCGAAGCCGCTAGGCGCGATCTTGCGCAGGCCGAACTGGATCTTCGGGTACTGCGATATTACAGCGGAGATCGACGGCGTCGTCACGCGGCGCAACGTCAATCCGGGCAACTTTGTCCAGGTCGGCCAGAGCCTGATGGCGGTTCGCTCGCTCAACGAAATCTGGGTTGACGCCAACTTTAAGGAAACGCAATTGCGCGATCTGCGCATCGGGCAGCCCGTCGATCTGTACGTCGACATGTACGGCGGCAAACATGTCTTCGAAGGCCGGGTCGCCGGCTTCACTGAGGGGACCGGATCGACCCTGGCCTTGCTGCCCCCGGAGAATGCTACGGGCAATTTCGTCAAGGTGGTGCAGCGGCTGCCGGTCCGGATCGATCTCGTCGATTACAATGCCGACCAGACACCTCTGTTCATCGGCACCTCGGTCGTTCCCTACGTTGCTATCAACAAGCCGCCAACCGGTGCCGATGCCGGGAAGTTTCTCCAGGCCTATATGCCGCGATCCCCGAGCGCTGGTCCGTCTGCCAGCGCGTCGGGTACCAGGCAATGACCGGAGCGGTACTGTCGTCGCCCTCCCTGAATTCCGGATCCCGCGCGGCAACAAATCCCTGGGTCGTCGCCGCGGTTGTCGTGGTCCCGACCTTCATGGAAGTGCTCGACACCACGATCGCAGTGGTGGCGCTGCGCTATATCGCGGGCGGCCTGTCGGCCACGGTCGATGACGGCGAATGGGTTATCACCAGCTACCTTGCCGCCAACGCGATCATCCTGCCCATCACCGGCTGGCTGATCGCGCATCTTGGGCGGCGCAACTATTTTCTGCTTTCCATTGCGGTGTTCACACTCGCCTCGGGGCTGTGCGGCATGGCCACCAGTCTCGGCCAACTGATCCTGTTCCGCGTGCTCCAGGGTCTTGCGGGCGGTGGTCTTCAACCATCTAGCCAGGGCGTGCTGCTGGACGCCTTCCCGGTCGAGCGGCAAGGCTCGGCCATGACGCTGTTCGGCCTGGCCGCGCTGATCGCGCCAGTGGTCGGTCCGACGCTCGGCGGCTGGATCACCGACAGCTATTCGTGGCGCTGGGTGTTCTTCATCAACGTCCCCATCGGCCTCCTGGCCCTGGGTGCGTGTGCCATTACACTCCGGGACCCCGATTACCTCACCGCACAGCGCATGGAGTTGCGGAGGCGACCGTTCAGCTTTGACGGCGTTGGCCTGTCGCTGCTGGTCATTGTTATAGTCTGTTGGGAGGTGACGCTCAGCAAGGGCCAGGAATGGGACTGGCTTGGTGACCCATTCTGGCGTGTGCAGACGCTGGCGATCCTGTTCGCGGTGGGCCTGGCCGGGCTGATCTTCTGGGAACTGCGCCATCCGAGTCCGGTGGTCAATTTCCGCCCCTTGCGCGAGCGGAACCTCATCGCCTGTTGCATCATCATCTTTTGTGCGTACGCGGTGCTGTATGCTTCCAGCACCTCGTTACCGGCCTTGCTCCAGTCGCTGTTCGGCTACGATGCACTGAGCGCCGGCCTGGTCATGTCGCCCGCCGGCTTCTTTGCTATCGTCGCCATGCCGTTCGTGGGGCGCGCGCTCGGTCGTGGAACGGACGCGCGGTGGGTGATTGGCGCGGGTCTTTTGGCTATGGCCGCTGGCAGTTATTGGATGTCGCAGATGAACCTGGACATCAGTCCGGGGCAGGTCGTCTGGCCTAGGGTGGTGCTGATCGTCGGGCTGGCGATGTGCTTCGTCCCCGCGAATGTGGCGGCCTACCTCTATACCCCGCTCGCGCTGCGTGGGGCGGCGGTCGGCCTGTTGAGCCTCCTGCGCAACGAGGGCGGCAGCGTTGGGACCTCGCTCGCTCAGACAGTGCAGGAGCGCCGTGACCAGTTCCATAGCCTCCGACTTGGCGAATCGCTCGATCACTTCAACCCGGCTGCGCATTCCTTCCTTGATCAGGCTTCCGGGCCGTTCCTACAGCAGACCGGTGATCCGGTCGCCGCGCAGCAACTGGCCTTGCAGGCGCTCGCAAACCTGCGACAGCAACAGGCATCGGCGCTCGCCTACTTCGACGTGTTCTGGGTGCTGGCCGTCGTCATGGTCGCGCTTATGTTTGTCGTGCTGCTGATGAAACGCTCCGTCGCAGAGCAAGGCGCCCGGATAGGATCCGAGTGAGCTGAGCACACACCGCTCTCGGCGGTCCATTTTGAAGAATGGTTCTCTACTGTTTTGAATGATTCAGAATTATGTGTTTGGAACTATGGCCGTTGCAGACTTTCGTAATTTCTTGGCCAGAGAACCGACATGAAATGTCCGCTTCGGCGAAATAGTGCACACCTCGGCGCGACAACGCAAAAAGATAAAAGCTCGGGAGGGAGATCTCAATGTCCAATGTCGAGCAGTTCGAAAAGGTGGTCACCGACGGGGGCGCGGTAGCGATGCGCGTTATACGCGGATCCAATGGATCAGAGCGTCTGGTCATTCAGACGCCAGGCGGCTGATAACGAGAGAAGTTCCTCTAGGGGAGATTTGGGCAAAGACGCTCAGGCTGCGACAATCTCGGCTGAGGAAATCGTCGCGAGCGCCAAAATCCTCACATCACCACCGGCCAGAAATTTGACCTCCGACACATCCCTCGACAGATCTGCCGAACCACCTGCCTCGCACCCAATCGCTCGGCGCGCCGTCCGTAACGCTGAATAAAGCGGCGCTGGCCGGGGTACGCGAGGATGCCCGATATGCGTGTTGTACAGTCCCACCCTCTGATAGAGGAGGTAGAGCGGGATCACGAATGCCAGGAATGGCACGAACCGGAAACTCATGAAGATGAACGTGTCCGGCCTGGCAGGCGACCCCGGCGTGCCGTCGCGCAATCCGCCTATGCCGCCGGTATCGCTCGGCAAGACCGGAACGATTTATGGCCGCACGCTGAATCGGTTCGGGTCGCACTGGTGGCCATCCGATACCACAGTGGCGACCACGGAATATCAAGGCCGCGCCGCATGCATCAATGTCGGCCACTGCACGCGCCGCTGCGCGCAGGGCGCAAAGGCCAGCACCGATATCACTTACTGGTCGCTCGCGCTTCGGGCCGGGGTGGCGCTGCGCACGCGCTGTCGGGTGCGTGAGATCTTGGCTGGCTGCCGGCTTGGCCGCGGCTTTCGTGGCACCGGCTGCCGAGCAGAAAGTCGAGGTCTTCCACATCTACGCCGGCAGCAGTCAAGCTGCGCTGACTCCGGCCGGTCGCTACAGCCGCGCCTCAGTCAACGGATCGAACAGCGAGACATGATCCGGAAGCAACGCCAAACGCACGCGTCCGCTGATACCGCGCGCCACCTGTGGCGCAAGGCGCGCTGAGAGCCGGTGCTCGCCGAACTGGAACCAGCCGAGCGTGTCGGCGCCCATCGGCTCCATGAACAACGCCTCCGCTTCCATCGTGCCTTGCGGTGGTTCTTGGCGCGCCAGCATGACGTGTTCCGGCCGTATGCCGACCAGTACCTCCTGACCAGCAGTTGGAGACGTTTGGAACCTGTATCCGTTGAGCAGCATGCAGGCCGATCCTACCTGCACCGCGGGCGCATTTCCCTCCAGCAGCCGGCCGCGCAGAAAATTCATCGCCGGTGATCCAACGAAGCTGGCGACGAACAGCGTCGCCGGTGACTCATACAGATCATCAGGGGCGGCGTATTGTTCGATGCGGCCGGCGCCCATGACCGCGATCCGCGTCGCCAGGGTCATCGCCTCGATCTGATCGTGCGTTACATAGACGATCGTGGCACCGAGTTCCTTGTGCAGGCGTTTCAGCTCGACGCGCATCTCGGTGCGCAGCTTGGCGTCCAGGTTGGACAGCGGCATGTCGAACAGAAAGACCTTGGCGTGCTGCACCAGCGCACGCCCGATGGCGACACGCTGGCGCTGACCGCCAGACAGCTGCGATGGCTTGCGGTCAAGCAACTCGTCGATCTGCAGCAGCCTGGCCGCCCAATCGAGGCGGGCGACTTCACCGTGCTGCTTGGCCCGTCCGGCTGCGGCAAGTCCACACTGCTGAATGCGATCGCCGGACTGGAGGACACGGACTCCGGGATCATCGAGATCGACGGCACCGACGTGACGCATTACGAGCCCAGCAAGCGTGGCATCGCGATGGTGTTTCAGTCCTACGCGCTCTATCCGACGATCGGCAGGTGGATGTCCTTCAGAACCCTCAGGGGACCGAACGATTTGGACAGTCCGGAGACGGAGACAGCAGACATCTCAGCCCTTCACCGCGCCGGCCGTAATGCCGCGCACAAAGTAGCGACCCGAGGCGAAGTAGATCAGCAATGGCGGCAGTGCTGTGAGCAGTGCCGCCGCGGTGTTCACGTTGTATTCGATCACGCCGGTGGATGTTGTCGCGATGGCATTGAGCTGCACCGTCATCGGCATGTTGTCGCGGCCAGCGAAGATCAGTCCCAGCAGGTAGTCGTTCCAGATGCCCGTAGTCTGCAGAATGGTCGCGACGATCAGGATGTTCACCGACATCGGCAGCATCACGAAGGCGAAGATCCGCCCAAAACCGGCGCCATCGATGCGCGCGGCCTTCACCAGTTCCTCCGGCAGCCCGGCATAGAAGTTGCGGAACAGCAGCGACATCACCGGCAGCCCGAACACGATATGCACCGCGATGATGCAGGGTAGCGAGCTGTAGATGCCGATCGTGCTGAACGTCTTCACCAGCGGATACAGGATCACTTGATAAGGAATGAATGCGCAGAACAACAGCAGCAGCATGATGACATTCGCGCCGCGGATGCGCCAATGCGACAGGGCGTAGCCGGTGACCGCGCCCGCGAACACCGAGATGATGACGCTGGGGATCAGGATGCGCACCGAGTTCCAGAACCCGACGCGGACGCCGCCACAATTGAGCCCTGTGCAGGCGGACGACCAGGCCTTGATCCAGGACGCGATACTCGGCACCGATGGCAGGGTGAAGATAGAGAAGGTGCGGACCTCATCCGACGTCTTGAGCGAAGTCGCGATCACCACCAGCAGTGGGATCGAAAAGAACAGGCAGATCCACACCAGCAGGACGTAGAGGCCGATGCGGCCGATCCGCGCGTTCCGGCGCGCGGTCAACGGTTCTTCCGCGTGAGCTCGAAATACAGGTACGGCGAGATGATGGCGAGCACCGAGCCCAGCATAACGGTCGCCGCAGCGGATGCCTGGCCGATGTTGGCGCGCTCGAACTCGAAATCGACGACGAACTTGCCTGGCAGATCAGAGGAGAATCCTGGTCCACCGTTGGTCATCGCGACGACGAGATCGTAGCTCTTGACCACGGCGATGGCGATCAGCACGACGCAGGTGACGATCAGCGGGCGCAGCATCGGCAGGATGATGCTGAAGTAGGTGCGCCAGGTCGAAATCCCCTCGATCCGCGCCGCGCGCCAGATTTCGCGATCCACGCCGCGTAGTCCCGCAAGCATGATGGCCATGATCAGCCCGGACTGGTGCCAGATGCCCGCGAACACCAACGTATAGATCGCGCGATCCGGCTGGGTGATCCAATCGAACACGAAATCGGTCCAGCCCAGATCGCGTCCCAGTTGCTGCACGCCGATCGTCGGGCTGAGTACCCATTGCCAAGTCAGTCCGGTGACGATGAACGAGATCGACAGCGGATACAACATGATGGTGCGGAAGATGCCCTCGAAGCGCACCGCGCGATCGAGTAGGACGGCGAGCAGAACACCGAGGCTGAGCGTGCCGATGATGTCCAGCGCGCCGAACAGGAACATGTTGGTGTACGCCACCTGCCAGCGCGGCGTCGCAAACAGGCGCTCATACTGCGCCACGCCGGCAAACTTGTAGACGGGCAGCAGGAACGACCGTGTCATCGATATGTAAACGGTCCAGGCGACGCTGCCGTAGAAGCAGAACAGCATCACCATGATTGTCGGCACCAGCGCCACCTTGGCGGCGAGGCTGCGGGCGCGGTAGGCGCGCCCGACGGAGGGTGCGTCGGCGACGCTTTCGGCAACGATCGGGCGCGGTGCCGTGACATCCATGTTCGCCGGCAACCGCGCCGACATGAATTCAGCGGCTCGCGCCGGCGATGATCGTCGAAAGCTGCTTCGCCGCATCGGCCGGCGTCATCGACGGCTTGCTCCAGAAGTTGCCCAGCAGGTCCTCGAACTGGCCCTGCGTATCCGGGCTGAAGGCGAGCGCGAAGTTCGGCAACTGGTTCGCCGCCCCGCCGGCCATAACCTTCTGGCCGAGTTGTGCGCAGGCGTCGAGTTCCGCCACGTTGGCGTCGAGCCTGGACGGTATCGAGCCCTTAAACGCGTTGAATTCGGTCTGCACCGCGGGGTCCATCATCAGCGTCGCCAGCTTCTCCTGCGCCAGCTTCTGATCCGGCTTGTCGTTGACTGGAAACACGAAGACATCGACCGTCATCACGTAGGCATCCTGAGTGCCCGGCGCCATCTGGCACCCGAAATCCTTCCCAAGAATCTTGTTTGCCGCGGCGAAGTCTCCCTTGGCCCAGTCGCCGAGTATCATCAGCGCGGCCTTGTCGGTCTCCACCAGCGCCAGTGAGTCATTCCATTTACGGTTGGGACTGCCGGCGTCCACGTATCGCCGGACCTGTCCCATGACATCGAACACATGCTGCATGGCGGGACTGCCGGCCGCCTTGGCGTCATAATCGACGAACACCCTACGGTACAGGTCCTTGCCACCCTCACCCGCCAGTATTGCCTAGTAAAGCCACGCAAGCTGCTGCGCGTTGGCGCCGAACGCAATCGGGATGTAGCCGGCCGCCTTGATCTTCGGTGCATCCGCCAAGAATTCCTCCCAGCTCTTCGGCGGCTGCATCTTCAGGTCGTTGAACACCTTGACGCTATAGAATTGATAGTTGGCACCATGGATATTCACCGGGACGGCAATGACGTGCCCGTCATAGGTCATATTCTTGACCAGCAACGGCGGCAGGTTGGGCAGCCAGTTGCCCTTCTTCGCCTCGTCATCGAGCGGTGCGAGTACACCCTGCTCGGCCAACTGGCGAACTGCCACGCCAATGTTCCATTGCATGGCGGTCGGGGGATTGCCGCCGGCGATGCGGTTCAGCGCGGCGGCATGTTCCGCCTGCGGCCCCACCGGCGCATCGTCCACCCAGGTACCGCCGCGCTTGTTGTATTCCTTGGCGAACACCGCGACCGCCCGGGATTCGCCCCCGCTGGTCCACCAATGCATGACGTCCGCATTCTGCCCAACGGCGTCGTCCGCACACAGCAGCGTCCCCGCCAGCGCGGCCGCCGTGGCCATAGCCTTCAACATCGGCTCCTACCGATTGGTATATGTTACCGGTTACATCATGACTCTGCTGTTCCGTTAGCAGTGTCAAGCGCGGCTCATCAATGCGCCAGCAGCATTTGGTCTGCGATTTTCTCGGCCGTCATCATGGTCGGAAGGTTGGTGTTGGCACACGGCACCACGGGGAATATCGAGGCATCCGCCACGCGCACGCCGTGCACGCCGCGCACCTGCCGGCTTGGTCCGTAACAGCCATTGGATCGTCCTCGGCGCCCATGCGGCAGGAACACGAGCAATGCCACACGCCGACCGCCGCGCGCTTGATGTACGCCTCCAGCGTCTCATCATCATGCAGTGCCTTCGTCAGGCCGGCCGACTCCATGATAAAGCCCCGGATGACGAGCTGGCGCAGAAACGATGGGCCGTCCATGAGCCTCGCGCCAATGCTGGTCAATATCCGGTTCTTCGTGTTGTAGGCGCCGACCTGGCGGATCTTTTCGGTGAAGCTGGCGGGGAACGCGTCCGCGGTCACGGCTTTCAACGGCGGCAGCTCGTGTAACGCGGCGATCTGGCGAAACCCGCCCGCTAGCCGCATCAGGTCGCGGTGGTCGGACAGCAGATTGAAGTCCACCATTGGCTCCTGGCGCCAATCCGCCGTGGCCAGACGAACCTGGCCGGTCTCCGAGAACGTCTTGTTGACCCAGAGCGTGATCACCGCGATGCGATCGCCGATTGCATGCCACGCCGACTTGTTCGACGCGGTCAACGCCATGTCGCCTGCAGGTGCGCCGTCAACGCCGGATGAGAAGCGCATGCCAAGGTGCAGCGAACGCCTGCTGTAGGGATTATTTCGCGCCCCGGGCTTGAGGTACCAGGCGACGGAGATCGACGGATGATCCATTAGCCGCTGGCCGACGCCGGGACGATTGGCGCGCACCGGAATGCCGAGATCGCGTAGATGCCCCACCGGCCCGATGCCGGCGCGCAGCAGCACTGCCGGCGAATGAATTGCCCCGCAGCACAGGATGACCTCGTTGGCCCGGAATTCCATCGCCTCACGGCGGACTATCGCCCGGATGCCGACACAGCGCGTGTCCTCGAACAGCAGTTCGCTCACCTGTGTCTCAGTCAGCACTGTGAGGTTGTCGCGCAGCCGGACTGTCGCACCCAGATAGCCGACCGCCGCTGATACCCGCCGATCGTACAGGTTCGACATCGCGAGCGGATAGTAGCCGTCCTGGAAGTCGCCGTTCTGGTCAGGCACGTAGCGATAGCCGGCCAGCTTGAATGCCTCGGCAACTGCTTTGGCATAGTCGGACCAGTTGTCCGGGAAGACTCGTCGCACGGGGATGCGGCCGTCCGAGCCATGCAGGGGTCCGTCGAAATCGATGTCCCGTTCGACCTTCTTGAAATAGGGCAGCACGGTGTCCCACCGCCAGCCGTCCGCACCACGCTGCTGCCATTCATCGTAGTCGGCGCGCGAGCCGCGGTTGGCGAGCTGCCCGTTGATCGACGAGCCGCCGCCCAGCACCCTCGCCTGCTCATACTTCAGCTGACGCGGACGTGGCGCATCCGGATCGTTGTGCGGCATCGCCTCGGTGGTGACGCGCAGGTCGTTCCATAGAAAGCGAGGGTCGCGCGACGCGAAGCCCGAGCGGCTATCAAGGATCGGTTCGGGCACGCGGCCGTCCGGCGTATCCTCGCCGGCTTCACACAGAAGCACCTGATTCGTGCCGCGCGCCGACAGGCGGCTCGCAAGGATCGATCCCGCCGATCCACCACCGACTATGATGTAGTCATAGCTCTTCTGCACGGATCTTGCCGCTATTGGTCGCTACGGCAGGCCGGACAGACCGCGGCGGGCCAGGTCCGGCCGGTCGATGGTGTGCATAAAGAAGAACCGCAACGCCGACACAATGCTGTTCATGGTCGGCGTCGACATGCCGGCGTCGCGCTGTTGGATCTGGAATCAGGCCCAACATGGTGGTGGGTCTCAGGTTGTTGTTGGCACACGGCGATAGCCCTGCCCTGACTTGAGCGTCGAGAAGGCTGATTAGACAGGCGTTCACTAGCTCTCTAGGACGTAGCTGCCCGGTGCGTCCTGCAGTGGCCGATGAAGTCTACTCCCCAATGAGGGGGGCTTCCTTTTGGCACCAGATCGGGCGGCGAGCCAGGCAGCCCAGTCCGTCCACCAGCTACCTTCGTGGCGTTGCGCAGACTCACGCCATTGGGCCGGCGTGTCCGCTGCATCGTCGTTGGTCCAGTAGCTACCCTTCCCGCCTGGCGGATTGATGATGCCTGCAATGTGACCACTCGACGCGAGCACGTAACGCGTCTTCCCGGCGGCGATTTGTTGAAATCCGCCATGCCGCGTCCCAGGGCACGATATGGTCCTTCTCCGCGCCGACGGCATAAATGTCCAGCCGCACCTGTCCCAGATCGAGTGGGACACCTTTGAGCCGAACCTCACCCGGCTTGATCAGGTTGTTCTCTATATAGGTGTTGCGGAGATACCAGCTATGGGCTGCACGAGCCATGCGCGTACCGTCGCCATTCCAGTAGAGCAAATCGAACGCGGGTGGCTTCAGACCCAGTAGGTAGTTATTCACGACGTTGGACCAAATCAGGTCGTTACTGCGGAGCAGATTGAACATGTTGGACATCTCGCGGCTGTCGAGATACCCGCGCTCGAGCATCTGCTGTTCGATGAAGTCCACGTGGGATTCACCGAGGAACACCGCCGTGTCGCCCACTCTCGAGAAGTCCTGAAGAGAAACGATGAAAGTCGCGGCGCCAAACCGGTCATCGCCTCTGGCCGCCAACCACGCAAGTGCCATCGCGAGCAGCGTGCCGCCGATGCAGTATCCCATGACATTCACCGTCGGACACTTGACGATTTCCTGAACCACGTTACGCGGGGCGAGCAGCCCAAGATCAAAATACTCCTCGATAGTCGTGTTCTCCATCGAAGCGTCCGGGTTGCGCCAGGACACCATGAAGACGGTAAAGCCTTGTTCGGTCAGGAATTTGACCATGCTGTTTCGAGGTTGCAGGTCAAGGATGTAGAACTTGTTGATCCAAGGCGGGATCATGAGCAGCGGAATCTCGTGGACGGACTCACTTCGCGGTTCGTACTGTATGAGTTCGACGAGCTTGTTCCGGCAAACCACCTTACCAGCTGACACAGCGAGGTTGCGACCCGGCTGGAATGCCGCTGCATCAACCATGGTGAGCTTGCCCTGCTGCCAATCGTCGATCAGGTTTCGCCACCCGTTGGCCAGGCTAGCTCCGCCTGTCTCGAACGCCCGTCGCAGGGCGACCGGGTTAGAAGCAAGATTGAGAGCTGGGCAAGCCGCGTCTACGAACTGCCGCACGTGAAAAGTAAGCCATTGCCGTTCGGCAGGAGTCACAGGCTCAGCCTCGGCCGCCAAATCAAGCAGCCATTCAGAGGCCAGCAGGTATAGCTCCTTGAGCGTGTGATAGCCGGGATTGTGCTGCCATTCCGGTGCGACGAAGCGCTTATCGCTTGCCGCCACTTGCCGCGGCGGCAAAGGTTCCATCCCTAGATAACGCAGAGCCGCGTCGTTCCATATCGCGAGGGTGGATTGCCAAAGACGGAGATTGAAATCCACTAGCTTGGCGGCTGCATTCTCGGGCCTGCTTATTTGGTACAGCCAAAGCGTCCGTATGGCCCGAACAATCTCAGCCCAGTCTATCGGGATGACCTCGTGCAGCGGATTCGAGTTGAGCGCCTCCTCCGCTATTCGTGCGAGCGGGTTCTTACCCATCGCTTCAGCCAGCAGGCGGACTGCATTCGCTGTGAGAAGCGCCTCACGCGTTTCAAGCGCTCTGACATCGCAGGCCATGTTCTGGTTCCCCGCTCCGATCCGCTTTGCTGAATGGAAGAGCGTAAAGCGTTAAGCAGCCTTACATTCCCCGGGCAAACCATACCGTCGGAGGCTGCCGCGTCCAAGTCCGTGCGCCAGGCGGGCAACAGGGCCGTGCTTGCAACAGCGCGTACAATTTGCGAGGACGACGAAATGCCATTCCGACAGTCGATCTGCCTTACCTGACATGCTCAAATAACTCGCGCCACTGCTCTGCCACCGTTGTCAGGCGACTGCGAGCTTCCCGTTCGGAGGAGCAGCCAGACAAACGCAGCAGTTCGGCGACGCCTTTATCGTCAAGATCAACTCCGTGTCGGATCCCATTGCACAGCGGATAGAACTTGCCGGCACGCCTCTCCACGACTGTGAAGCGAGTGCCGTCCGACACCAGCAAATAATGCTCCTTCTCAGCGATTACTTGCATCGCGCGCCCCCTCTCTGCGTAGAACAGAGGCGACTCCGGCCCTGGTGTTTGTCCCAGGAAATCGTTTTTTGGAGTTCGCCGGTCGCAACCAGCAGGGCTGGTGCTAAAGCAGCCGCCTGCTGCTACCATCCTGGATTGATCAAGCACTATGCTTACTCCCGTGCAGACGCGGTATTCAACTGCAAAGTAGATTGCTGCAGTGCGATATAGTGCAGGCCGCGAGAACCGGCGACACGATCGCTGTCGCGCTAAGTAGCCGGAGATTCGCTCCTGAAGGTTGGCGGCTGTCACAATCGTGCGCAGCACCAGACCCATCGTATCGATGAGGAGATGAGGTCTGTTGCCTTCGGTCAGTTTGCAGGCGTCATCGGCATGCCAGAGCCTTTTTTCTGCGCGTCTGATACGACGCGTATTCTGCCGTGCTTCAGCCTCGATCTGATCCGGGAGATTCAGGTGCTTTGTCCGATGAACAGCGGCGGAGTTGGCGCGCTCGCTCAACATCGGGCTGCAGACGGTTCTGAAATCCTGCTGGTGACGGCAAACTCGAGCGCTTGGGCTGGACATTCGCGCCTGGCGATAAGGCCATGCAGATCGAGAATGACTACGACAAAGAAGTCTACAGTGGCGGCATAGACTATATCGATGACGTCAATCCCGAGGAGAGCGAGCTGACCGTGCGCTTCGATGGCCGCGCCGTGTCCTAACGGTTTCGGCGAGCTCGGGTACTGTACGTACCGGCCTACGCCGTGACTATTCATAAGAGCGAAGGGTCCGAATACCCGGCGGTCGAGCCAGCCGATGGTGCGTTCGACGATTCAGCGTTGAGGCTCGATGACAAAACCTTGCGCGTAGTCGCGACGTCTGACGATCTCGGTCACGAGATTGGGCATGACATGAGCGATGCCGGCGGCGAACACGGGCCCGGCATAGGCGCTGTCGCGAACAGCTTGCGCAGGAACGGGAACTGTCCGAACAGGTGGCCAGCAGCAGCACGCCGCCCCCACGGTCCTGCACGTCGGCGGCGGTGACCAAGGCATGCAGCAACAGGCCGAGCTTGTCGACCAGGATATGGCGTTTCTTGCCCTTGATCAGCTTGCCTGCATCAAAGCCGTGCGGATCGATCTACGGCCCCCTTTTCTGCGCTCTTTACGCTCTGGCTGTCGATGATGCAGGCCGTCGGGCTGGCCCCGCACGTGGCCTGCTCACGGCATTTCACATAGAGCGCGTGATGGATCTTCTCCAGCGTTCCGTTCCAGCCCCACAGGCAGAAATAGCCGTGACCGTGCTGCGCGGCGGCAGGTCCTTCGGGATGTAGCGCCACTAGCAGCCGGTGCTCAGCACATACATCACGCCGTTGACTACCTCGCGCATAACCACCGTGCGCTTGCCGCCACGCGCTTGGCGGGCGGGATCAATGGCTTGATCAAGTGCCACTCCGCATCGGTAAGGTTGCTCGGGTAACGCAACTTGTCACGGTCATAGCGATGGCGGTTCTCATACCAACCGCCAAAAAGAATGACTCTTCGCTGCGACCTCACGGGGGAGGGCCATCCACGTCTTTCTTTGCTGCCGCAGGAAGCCATGGATGGCCGTGACAAGCACGGCCATGACCAATGAAGGTCAATCTTTCGGTCGGTTGGTATCAGTCGTCCACACCGGGGCACCTCGCGATTGGGTGCCACACAGCAAATCAGACCCGATCGAGCCGGATCAAGCGCTCAATCTGCCAGCCGCTAACCGATTCAAATAAATCGCGAAGTCGCCGCACGGACACTAAGCGGCATTCTCGCGTCCGGTCGCGCGCGGCCCAGCGGTTGCCAACCGATGGCGAATACCAGTCCTCTGGAGTATGGCCCATCAGGTTGAAGGGATGGACATTCCCCACACGATAGTCGATCGGACATTGCGTCTGCCCCAAATTTGCACACTGCAAAAATGAGGCAGCCCCCTCACCAGTTATCGCCGGCCGCGGTGGCTGACCTGAACGCAGCGCCGGCCTTGGCGCGTTTTGGTGTGAAACACTTCAGCGCTGCATGGCGGTCTGCCTGAGATCCTGCTCTTGCTGCGGCGGCGAGTTTTTGCTCGCCTGGCCTTGTGCTTTGGTCGGCTGAGGGCCTCCGGGGATGGTCTCCGGGGCCGCAGCATCTACCCACCAGCGGTGCGCGCTCTGCCATCCGCCCGCAGCGAACGAAGAGGCGTGCTGGTGTGAAATGCTTCACCGAAGCACTTCAGCGCCTGCAGCCAATCGGCCCGGCATTGTCCCTGGCGTCAGCAATTGCTGACGCGAATGGGAGCCGGCCATGATGAAGACCCTGATCACCACCACCGTCCTGGCACTGGGTCTCGGTCTGCTCAGCACCCCGAGCTTCGCCAGCGGCTACATCGTGAACGGCCACGCGGCCTCTCCCGCCGAGGCCCAGGTCCTGGTCGCCAGCGGCGTCCAGCAGGGCGCGTGGGTGGTCAATGGGTATGGCATCGCGCCGGCCGAGCGGGCGGCTTTCACCGCTCCGACTGCGACTGAAGCCAGCGGCAAGAAGTGCTACTACGTGCTCGACGTGCTGCTCTGCGACTGACACGTCGTTCACGTAGACCTCTGGCCTCAATGCGCCAGCTTCAGCCGAAGGCCGGGCCAACCAAGTGCACTCTTGTGGCGCCCGTTCCGGCCGTTCCAGCTGCACGCGGTTTGTCCTTCTACTGCCGCCCTCCTGCCTCCGCGGCTTCTCGGGCGAATATTGCTCGGGTGTTTTCCCCATTGCGGCCCGCTGCGTCCCCTCACATTCATGCTGCAGGTATTCGATGCGCTAGAGGCCCCCTGCAGCTTCCACGCAGGGCGTTTCTGGTGCGAGTTCGGCAAGCTAGGGTGCACGTATGGAGTTCGTCGTTGTTCCGCGCCGGCGTAGCTACTGGGTGGAAGAAATCCTGGATGGCGGCGACCGACGAGTAATCGCGCGTTGTCCCAGCGAAGATGATGCCCTGGAGCGGCTGCGTTATCTTCGAGCAAGACAACAGAACCGAGCGCAGCAGCAAATGGTGCTGGAAGCCTCCAGGTTTCATGCGTCAGCACACGGTTAGCGCCGCTGATCATTCCGGGCTGCCGGCGTCAGGGGTGGCACAGCTGGTGGGTATCGGCCGCCCGCCGGCTTTAACAATCTCGTGCAAGTGATCCGCCATGATGACGATCTCCGATGTGCGGGCGCGTTCGTCGGCCGCCTTCGCCAGCAGTGTGCGGTTTCGGGCAATCAATTCCGGCGTGCGGTCGGTCGTATCCACTCTGGGCAATGTCAGTCTAACGGACTCGCCGCAACAGGGCGCAGTTCCGTGAGCCGGACACTTTGCCTCGACGAGTTGGTTCAGACAGACACGCGAGTCACTGTTTCACTCGCTACAAAGCCGCTTACCTGTCAAACGTCGGAAGCGGCTCGATTGAGATCCCTCGCAGAAATCATATGTGGACGGCCCCCGCGTGCAAGGGATTTAGAGGTGGTTCGGGCGAAATGGTCAGGTGCAGTCATATGTCCGGCCCTTTCGTGCGGTGCGTATGACCGCTGGCCCTGATGGAGTTCGCTGATCGGGTCCCCATCAAGAATACGCGCTGCGTTGCGCCTTGAATTACTCGGGTCTTCCCGATCCGCGGCTCGACCGCTCGCCATCACGTCCTCTTCACCCTCGCATGCTGAACGGGTTGTCGGCTGCTAGGCCGGCCGCCCGATAACCTGCTTCGCTCGATAGCCGTCGCCGCGCATCATGACCGCCCAGACGATGCGTGCGGTCTTGTTGGCCAGCGCGACCCCGGCGACCTTGGTCGGCTTGCGTTCCAGCAGAGCACGGACCCACTCGCCGTCGCGTGTCGGTCGATTCCGCGCATGGCGCAGAACGGCAACAGCACCTGCAATGAGCAGGCTACGGATGTATTTGTCGCCGCGCTTGCTGGTGCGCCCAAGGCGCTCCTTGCCGCCGCTCGAGTTCTGCCGTGGCGTCATCCCTAGCCAGGCGGCAAACTCTCGGCCTGATCGGAACAACGATGGATCGGAAACCGTTGCGGCAATTGCGCTGGCACCCATGATGCCGACACCGGGCACCGTCGCCAGCAATTGGCTGCATTTGCTCTGTCGATGCCACTTGGTCAGGCTTACCTCGATCTCCCGCACCCTGGCCATCGTGTCATGCAGTTGGTCCACGATCAGTTGCAGGATCGATCGCACAAGCTCTGGGAGCCGACCCTGTTCATGAGCAACTTCTTTCGTCAGCAGCTCGACATTTCTGAGGCCTTGGGGCGCGATGATGCCGAACTCCGCCATGTGAGCGCGCAGTGCATTGACCAGCATGGTGCGTTGACGGACCAGTAGGTTGCGCGCCCGATGCAGCATCAGCACCGACTGCTGTTCCGCGTCCTTCACAGGCACGAAGCGCATTGACGGCCGTGTCACCGCCTCGCAGATCGCTTCAGCGTCGGCCGCGTCGTTCTTATTGCGCTTGACGTAGGCCTTCACGTAGGCCGGCGGCATCAGCTTTACCTCATGGCCGAGCCTAATCAGCGCGCGCGCCCAGTAATGGGCCGTCGCGCAGGCCTCGATGCCTACCAGACACGGCGGCAACGATTGAAAGAAGCTCAGAACTTCGCTGCGTCGCAGCTTCCTGCGGATGGCAACGGCACCGCTCGCGTCAACGCCGTGCACCTGGAACCAGTGCTTGGCGAGGTCAAGGCCGATGGTGGTAACCTGCATGGCGGACGGCTCCTCTCATTGTGGCGCTCACAGACGACCACGTTGTGGCACATCGATGCCGGGAGCGGGGGCCGTCCACACCATCAAGAATTTCGCGACTGCGGTCACCGCGCCTTCACACATCGACGGCATGACCGAGGACGACCGCCCGCCAGCCTTGCTAGGAGTGGGTAATCAGAATTCCATTGCTCCCGTCGCTGTTGAATTGGAATGCCCCGGCGCCAAGACCGGCCTTCTGAAAGTCCAATGTCGCCATCTGCATTCCAGAGTTGGTGAGTTGTAACTGGAGCACTCCGCCGGAGGTCGATGAACTCAAGCTGATCTCGGCGGCACTGAAGTCTTTGAGATCAATCGTCCCATTGCCGCCGAAGTTCCGCAGCAGCGATCCTTCGTAGCTGCTGGTCCCGACGTTCTCACCGAATAATCCGAAATTGTCGATTACGAGCTTGCTTCCACTATCGAAACTCATCTTCGAACTGGCGCCGAGCGCGGCCGCGACCTCTAGGGTTGAACCGGTGTCGAGCTTGAACACGCCCGTGCTGTTCTGGTCAACCTCGGTTGTCACGCTAAGGTCGGAGGCTACTTCCAGTTTGCCGTCGTTTAGCACCGTCGCGATCGTGTTGTTGGGGCCATTCAGCGTCCACTTGGCTCCATCCTCAATCTCGAGCGTGTTGAACCCGAGGAAATTGCCATTCCCGATCCCGCTGATTGCACCGACCCCCCGAGTAAGTTCTATCGTGCTGTCGGTGGCGGCGGTGGCATCTGCGGAGCCGTTGAAGACAGCCCCAGGCTTGATGATGAGCCGATCGTTGGTCGTCCCGGCTTCGAACAGGACGCCACCCGAAATCGTGCCCGCGTTCGTGACCACGCCTGCGCCACCAGCGACCAGCACGCCGACGCCGCCGCCGCTGCCGCCCAAGATGGAACCGCCTTTGTTGTCCGTGATGCTGCCGCCAGCCTCGAAATCGACGCCGGCGCCGCCTTTGGTGCCGGTTCCGCCGCCGCCGCTGATGGTGCCCGCGTTTGTAACCTCACCGCCAGCTCCCAGATAGACGCCGGTGCCGCTTTCGGTGCCGCCTTCGATTTCGAGGCTGCCGCCGCTGATCGTGCCTTCGTTCGTGACCTCGCCTGCGCCACCGCTGATCACGACGGCGGCGGCCATGAAGCCGTTTCCGAAAATGGAACCGCCTTCCTTATTCGTGACCCTGCATTCGTGACCCTGCCGCCAGCCTCGAGATCGATGCCGTAGCCGCCGCCGCGGATCGGGTTCCCGATTGTGCCCGCGTTCGTGACCTCGCCTGCGCCACCGATCAGGATACCACCGCGGCCACCCCAGACGATGCCCGAATTGTCCAGGGGGCCGGCACCGGCCAAGTTTATGGCAAATCCCTGAACAGACGAAACCGTGCCCTTGTTGCGGATGATCCAGGCCGTGCTGGCGCTGCCGTCGACACCATCGTTACCCGTGCCCGTCGAGGTGATCGCTCCCGTGCTGGTGATGGTCAGGGGATTATCCACTGGGCCGAGGATGAAAGGACCGCTGATTGCGCTGCTTATTTTCGTTCCCTTGGCCATTTGAATTTTCCCCCTGATTATAAGCTCCGGCAGCCTGCTTGCGGGCGGGCCTACCACCTATCCGTGCTTTGTTATTCCCGGGCATCACGTCACTGCACAGGTGCAAAGTGCGGGCCGACATTGCCGCGAGCACCCTCGGCAGACGACCGCCGTTTGGTGAGCGGCGGCAAGTATTCAGGGCGCGCATGGCCCTCCGAAAACCAAGTTAAAACCGGCTGGCGGTCGCGATCCACTTCCGGCCGCCTCTGACAACTCGTTAAATACTTAAAACTTTTTGACATAGTCGCGGCACGGCACCGGGGCGATCATCGTGACCTCAATGGAGGGGGTGCTATGTGCGGTCCCCGATGATTCCTGTTCGGATTGACTTATGGGGCGTCAACTCGTCAGCGGCGCAAGTGACCCTTTGAAGTCCGTGCCAGGTGTTACGAGCACGTCACCAGCGGCCGACCTGGAGACCGACAAGCCATGCACATCGCCGGTGGACGAGGCGTCGCTGATGATGTGGATGCGATCGATTACCTGCCCGCAGGCATCTCTTATTTTAAGGATATCATTCTTGTAGCTCCAGTTATCCGCTTTCGCTAATCCGACGAAATCAGCCAGACTGTAATCGTGAAGATCGACTGTTGCATGAAATTGACTTGGGTCGTCCACGGTCAGCTTGGACGTTATGATTGGAAAGGGAAACTCGCTTCCACCCGTGAGATCTATGGTCTGACCCCTTGAAACGAAGCCGCCAAACTCAAGGCTCCCGGTGCTGTCATCGGGACCATAATTCACGAAGAACATGCCTGAGCCGACGACCTTGGTGTCGATGACGGCCGTAGTGCCATCGAAGGTATCCGCGCCATTGTTATGGGACCTGTCCACTACCCGATATGGTCAGCGTCGAATAGCGATTACCGTCCAGGACACCGAACAAATTGGCGCGCGAGGCGAGATTGATGGTCAAGTGGTTGTCGGGGGTCAGCAACGATGCGTTGAGGGTCCCGTTACCGTGGATGTTCACTACGTCCGCGTTCGCGGCCGCCATACTGAAATCAAGGCTCGCCTCCCCGTTTTGAGACAGGTTGAAGACATTGGGCAGCGAATTGAACCCGCTGATGAGCGTCAGCGGATCGCCCGCAAGGGCGTCACCGGCGATATCCATGGTGATGCCGGGTCCCCTGAAAGGGACTAGGAGTGTGTCACCGGGTGCCGGTGCACCCTCTGGCGACCAGTTGCCCGGGTCGCTCGCAGTGTTGCTGACCGCGGCAGTCCATGTTCTGTCGGTCATATCTGTTGCCTAAAAGAGGCAGCATACTATGGCGTGGAACGATTGCCGCTTACAAGCGGAGAAACGCTCCCCTTCGGGAATTCGGCTTCTCGCGGCTTAGGGGGCAACCGGAAGCCCTCCAGACCTCGCCGCACGCGCAGGAACGGCAAGAACACGGCGCCCCACGTAAATAGCGCGAGCCGTCTGCGGTGCGCGGGGCGGTTGGGAGCCACGGAACATTTGCGCAGGCGGCGCAGGCGCAATGTGATCGCCGCCGTCTGTGTCCTCCTGACTGCATACAGGGATGACCGGAGGCGAGCATGCTGTATGAGCGAGGCAAGGCTTATTCGCAGGATCTACACGAGCGAGTGTTCGCTGCGTCGGACGACGGCGAACAGGTTGGTGAGGTTAACGCTGAATATTTCTGGCAAATCAAATATGGCCGGGCGGGAACTTTCCTATGGGTCACGTCCGTCAAGCAGGTGTAGATTCGCGGTGTAATGGAAGCGACTCATTGGCGCATCGGCGCCGGCGAAATTGGCGCTCAGCATATCACTGGGTGCGATGGGCGGCACAGATATGGTGCTGCGACCGCGATCGCCGCCGTCAAGTCCTGCGCCTTTGGCGCACCGCTGCGCGGCTGCGGGACCTTGACGGCGACGCCACGGTCGAGCGTAGGGCATAGGTGCCGTCAACGGCACAGCCTGCCTCTCGCGTGTCGCCGTCATGCGGCTGATGGGATTTGCCTTTGTTCATTGGCTGGGCTGAACAGCTCTGCCATCGCCTCGACCTGCATGTAGCGGTGCTGCAACTGCCATTCGTCGTTTTGTTCCAGCAGCACCGCGCCGATCAGCCGGATGATTGACGCCTCATTGGGAAATATCCCGACCACATCAGCCCGCCGCTTGACCTCCTTGTTCAACCGCTCAAGTGGGTTCGTGCTGTGGATCTTCGCGCGGTGCTGCTCGGGGAAGTCCAGGTGCGACAAGACATCTATCTCGCTCTCGTCGATGAACGCCGCCAGCTTTGGCCATTTCTGCCGTAGCTGATCAGCCACGTGACGCAGCGTCTGGCTGGCCTGCGCGCGATCCGGCTGGATGAACGCCTGGCGCAGCGCGGCTGCCACCATGCTCTGCTGGGTCTTCACGACGTAAGATAGCGCGTTCCGCATCCAGTGAACGCGGCAGCGTTGCCATGTCGCGCTGAATACCCGGCGGATAGCAGCCTTCAACCCCTCATGCGCATCGGAAATCACCAGCTTCACACCGCGCAGACCACGGCGGGCCAGGCTCTTGAGGAAGACCGACCAGAAGGTCTCGGCTTCGGAAGAACCGATGTGCAGCCCAACGATCTCTCGCTTGCCATCCGTGTTTGCCGCGACAGCGATTATCGCAGCGACCGAGACGATCCGGCCGCCCTCCCGCTGCCTCAGATAGGTCGCGTCCAGCCACAGATAGGGCCATTCGCCCGCCAGGGGACGGTCAAGGAACGCGCGCACACGCTCATCGATGTCCTTGCACAGCTTGGAGACCTGCGACTTGCTGATCCCGCTCAGCCCCATCGCCTGCACCAGATCGTCCACTCGCCGGGTCGAAACCCCGCCGATCCACGCCTCCTGGATCACCGCTACCAGGGCCTTCTCCGAAACCTTCCGGGCTTCAAGGAATGGCGGGAAGTAGCTGCCCTGCCGCAGCTTCGGGATCCGCAACTGAAGTGACCCCAGCCGCGTATCGAGCGCGCGATCGCGGTAGCCGTTGCGCCAGGTCATGCGCTCGCCACTGCGCTCGTAGCGCCCTGCACCAATCAGACCTTCAACGTCCGCTTCCATCAGCAACTGCAGTACCGCTTCCGCCACAGCGCGCAGGAAATCTCCCTCACCAGACTTCTCCAGCAACTCGGATAACGGCAGTCTCTCGTCGGCCATCGGATCCTCTCTCGGCTCTGGTTGCAGTCTCGCAAACTCCACCCTGGCCGACCGGGCCGATGGCCGCCTCCACCTACACCGCCACGCCACACCAGGCGTCGCTCCGAATCTCCACCATCTCCGGGGACGCTAACTTCCTATGCCACGCGTTTACGGCCGACCCAAGCTTCCGCAGCATCGGCTGGCATGCGGCCCCGCGCCGCAATCAGCGTTCAGAACCCTCGGTCAAATTTAGCCACGGCAGGCGTTCCTCCGAAAATATGTGCCTTGTCGGCTGGAACCGAGCGGCCTCATCGAATGCCCCGATATGAAAATGCACTTCGGGCGAGCTTTCACCTTCGCACGTCAAGGTGGACCCGCACCTTGCGCAAAATCCGCGCAACCGGCCGGGTGACGAATTGAACTTCGTTATCTCGCCTTCGGTCACCCTGTAAGCATCATGGCTGAATGCCACGAAGACGGATACGGGCGCGCCGCTATGCCTCCGACAGCTTTCGCAATGGCACCACGCCACCGAAATCGGTTCGCCGGTGGCGACAAACCGCACTGCGCCGCACAGGCACCTGCCTTCGATCTGCTTGCTCATGTCTCTGCCCCTCCGTTGTGCTGTTCACGCCGCCACCTCAATCGGCAATCCTGCAGCCTTCCATTCGGGAAAGCCTCCCCCCGGGTCATGACGAGCCTACGGCGCGCCTCTCCAATCGACTGCCGAATAAATCCGTTCTGGGCGTGCCTGGAAACGATCCGCGCACTTCCATCACGGTCTACAACTCGCCACGTTCCTCCGTAGGCGCTGCGGATCCCCGGCGGGCTTGTGCCTCGATGACCGCGAACATACGGCTGAAAATGGTGGGTGGGCAGCGCGGGGCGGCATGCTGACTGCTGTGGTTACGATACAGGAAGTAGTTTTTGGAATTTTGTCGCGCATAGCCTGCCAGGGCTGCGCCGAATTTTCGGAGGGCGTGGTTTAAACCCCCCACCCCCCGGGGGGCCCCCTTCACTGGAACATGAATGCTAGGCCGGATCGCTCAGCAATTCTCACGCTGAAGGTGATGCATTCTTCGCATCTCGGTCCTCGCGCTCCAGCCTCAGCCGTAGCCAACGCATGGCGAACACCAGCCTTGTGGAGCATGACCCCTCAGCCGCGTTCACGGTTATTACGTGCGCTTCCGGCGCCCCCACGACTAACTGCCGAATACCCTCGTCTTCCTTGAACTGCAACCTCGCCACATCGACACCGGGTGTTTCGCCGACTCGGCCAACGACAGCAGGACCAGTCGTCGGGCCGTCGTTAATTCTGCCGCGATGATCGCAGGCGCCTCGCGGCGCAGGCTTGGGCTGTCTCTCAGCAGCTTGGCGATCGCGTCGCGCTGGGTAATCACGGTTCGCTCCCAGCGTGGCGGCAGCACGATTATCGTGGCAGCCGCGCCAAGCAGGCCAGTTCTTCTCGACGCTCGCTCGGCACAAAATAAAAGCTGAACACGTAGGGGTGCGACACCACGAACTCCGCCGGTGACGGAGAGGCGCGCTGCATGGTCGCGATATCCAACAGTTCAATATGCCGCCACTCGCCAAAGAACTCGAACCATCCTTCGTAACCCAGCTCGCGCAGCAATTCCGGGACGGTTCTGGTGCTGCCAGGCCGGTGGCGTTCCTCGATCTCAACCGATAAACACGGCCGGCAGGTGCGCAGTGTCAGCCATGCGCCGCGTAGTACCTCTAGTTCAGCGCCTTCGACATCGACCTTGATTGCAGTGACTCCCCTGAGACCCACATCGTCCAGGCGCAGCAAGGGCACCGACCAGGTCTCGATTGCCTCGATGCGGGGATCGGCGGCATGCAGAGCAGCGTAGTCCTTGGCGATCGACGCCCACTCCTCCTGCAGAACACCATTGATGCGGGGCGCAGAGAGCGTGGTCATGCCGTTGCGATCTGCGAGCGCCTCTGGCCTTAGGGTGACATGAGGCGGAACCGCGCCGCCCCAGGCTGCTGCGAGGGACTGCTGCAGGCGGGTGAATGCTGGTGGCAGCGGTTCGAACGCCACGACCGCTGAGCGGAGTAGCTGTGCCAGCGGCAGCGTCAGCCGACCGTCGTGCGCTCCGATATCCACGATCGTGCCGGGGCGATGAAGCGCACGGTGAAACTCGATTTCCTGCATTGTCAGCCGGGTCTCCGAGCCGCGGCAGCGAGGGCTGATGGAGACGCCAGCCGCCTTCATCCTGTCCGCGATGCTGCGCAGCGCTCCTGATGCTTCACCTTACCACGCGATGCTGAATCGCTGACATATGCCGAACTGGGCTTGGATCTTTCCTGGTCATTTACCCGACTGGCACGAGCAGCGCCTCTGCCTTGGCGCGAACATCGTCCGGCCAGCGCACCGGGCGCCGTGCGTCCAGATCGAGGTTGACCCCATACTGGCTCACCCGCGCGACCTCGGCGCCGGTGCGCGGGTCCGTCATGCGATGGATCATGCGCAGCGATGTGTTGCCAAGATGCGCGATGCCGGTCTCGATCAGATAAGGCGCATCGAGCCGTAGCGGCGCCGCCGTGCGGAGCATCAGCTCGAATGTCGAGAACCCGCGCCGCCGTTGATGCATCAGCTCCGCATCCATGCCGATCGCGGCCCCGAGCTGCGCGGAGGAATTGGAGAAGCAATGCACTATTGCGCTCAGAGAGAACCGGCCCACGGCGTCTAGGTCGCCAGGTTTCACGCGGCCACGAGCGGTGGGGATGAAACCGGCAAGCGCGGTCGGCTCGGACCGCTGTTCAGCCGGCGGGCCGCCCCAGCCTGCGAGCCGCTGCTCGATCGCGCCACGCTGTTGCGGCGTGAGCAGGGCGGCCGATAGATCCCAGTGCACGTCGAACCAGGACACGACCTCGCCCTTTATGGAATCGACGAACCGATGTCCCAGGCGCAGCCCGTCATCGATGCCGATTGCCGCGCTCTCAACGTGGAAGCTGGCGCCCTTGCGGAGTTCGCGCTCGAAGCGCGCGTTAATGCGGCGGCGAATATCCAAGCGGTGTGCCAGATCGCCAATCCCAAGCGCGTCTGCGAGGTTCGCGTCCGCCTCTTCGACGCGATCGAAGTAGTAGGCAACCGTGAAGTGCTCTGTTGCGTCGCATTGCCAAGCTGGCACGGCACCGCGGTGGGTCTCGATCCAGTTCGTCATGGCTCGATCCGCTACCGCATCGCATCAGGTTCGTCCATGCGCCGGCCACGGATAGAAAACGGTGCTCATGCTCTGGGCGGTGCGAATTTCTTGGCAGCTTGGATTAAGGGGCCGCCCCACTCACCCCCGCCTCCCCATGAAGGTACGTTGTTGCCGGTCGCACACTTCACGACATGATGCCAGGCCTATTGGTATCGCGCTGTCGTGGCGTGCCAATCCCACCGGCTAACAGGACGGGCATGTGACGGCACCCGGCCACCCGGAACGCGGACCGCCACAAGGCTCGCCATATGGACCGCGGCATGGGTAGGAATTGAGAGCGCATCCACTGATCGCGAGAACCGAGGCCACGACGACGACCAACTCCAGTAGTGTCCTCACGCATCCCTCCTGCCGCTGGACTGCTGTGGTCGAGGTTCACTTGAGCTGATCCGCCACCTTCGCGATGCCCGCCTGCTACACAAGGTTCATCGACACCGGGTAAGCGCGACACACCGACGCCGGCGATCACGTCGCCCTCCACCTTCACGGGCAGGCCACCAGGAATCGCGATCACACTCGGTAACGTCACTTGCTGGCGCACGACGGGATCATTCTCGGCGTAGCGCTTCGGGTAATCCGAAGTCGCGATACGGAAGCTGCACGCCGTATAAGCCTTGCGGCGCGCGTTTCCATCGTGTGTGAGACCCGCGGCGCCCTATTCGGGATATTCTGTCAGGGCCGCGGCAGCCGTACACCTCCCGGACCGATCAGGCCAGGATAGGGCGCCTTGAAGCGCCAGAACGTGCCGCTGTTCGCCCCCTCGAAGTAAATGTACTGGTTCTCGGGACCGCCGAATGCAAAATTGGTAGTCGCTGCGTCGCCATTCGGGATCGGCACGAAACCCAGGATCACACCACGTGGATCGATTTCCAGGATGCCGCCGAGACCGGCACATCCAGCCCACAAATTGCCGTGGACATCATAGTGAATGCCATCGGGCCCGGTGTTGCCGGGCAAATACGTGCCCGCCTTCACGCCGGAGAACGTCAGGTGTAGCGGGTCCTGCACGCACTGTGGACATCCCATTGTGGGGCCGGTCATGAACGGCGCGTACCAAACACGGCCCTCCCGAAAGTCGCCTATCGCGACGACCGCATCATCCGGCGACACCGCAATGCCGTTTGGGAATGAGCCGCTATCCATTACCCTGCGCAGCACGCCTTCGCGCGAGTACCTGATAGACTGCGCCCGTGTGATCCGAGGCACTAGGTCCTGGGCCAGTTCCCCAAGGATCGGTGAAGAACAAATTGCCTTCGGCATCGAAGTCGAGGTCGTTAGGCCCTTTGAATAACTGGTTGCGATACGTGTAAACGAGCGTCTCGACCTTCTTCGCCTGCGGGTCGTAAACGAGGATGCCGCGATGGCGCGAAGTTAGATACAGCTTTCCGTTGTACCAGCGTGTGCCTTGCGGTTCGCAGGTCTGACCCAGTTCAGGCGATGGATTGCAGTTGAAGACGGGAACCAGCTTCCCTTCGGGGGTCAGATAGGAGACCCATCCGCTACCAATGGCTACGAACCATAGATTGCCATCGGTATCAAACGCGCCGCCTTCGAGGAACTGGCCTTGCGGCGTGTTGCTTATATCAGCGAATTTTTGAACTGGACCAATGTCTGCCGGCAATGGCGGCAAGCCCCATGGCTGGACCGGCGCCGGGCTCTGTGCGCTGGCGACACCGACCTGCACGAACGTTGCTAGAAAAAGGCCGATAAGCAAAGTCCGCGTAAAGCAGTGCTGAACGTGGCGCGTCGGCATTGTTTTCCGATCCTTCCTCCCAATGGCCGGATGCTGCCGCCCTTTCAGTGCAGGTGCAACTCTGCCGGAAACGTAGCCTCAACTGACGAGGCGACTGTGACCAACGCTGGCGAGGCCAGCTGTTGTTTTCACTGGCCCTTTGGCACAAACATCAGCCTGGCCCCACGGCGGTTACTGAAGAGCCGGTCGGCAAAGCGGACGTTGAATTGCCTGCCGTTGCACAACGGACTTGGAAGTGATCCAAGTTGCGAGAGTGAGGCTGAGAAAGGAGGCACCAATGGGCGTCAAACCTGAATCTCCCGGCTGCCTGTCTGGAATTCGCGTGCTCGATCTGACGCAGTTTGAGGCCGGCACCACATGCACGGAGGCGCTTGCCTGGATGGGCGCAGATATCGCCAAGGTCGAAAACCCGAAGGGCGGCGAAGCCGGCCGCACCGGCTTCGGTGATGCGTATTATTTCATGATGTACAACGCGAACAAACGGTCGGTTACGGTCAACCTGAAATCGGAGCGCGGCCTGGCGCTGGTTAAGGAGATGGTGGAGAAGGCCGATGTCTTCACCGAGAACTTCGCGCCCGGTGCGGTTGAGCGGCTTGGGCTCAGCTACGACGTTGTTAGCGCGATCAATCCCCGCGTCATCTACGCCCAAGTCAAGGGCTTCGGCACCGGCAGCCCTTACGAGACAGGATTGGCCTTCGATCCGATCGCACAAGCAGCGGGCGGCGCGATGAGTATTACCGGTGAGCGTGACGGAAGGCCGGTGAAACCCGGCCCGACTATAGGCGACACCGGTACTGGCATGCTGCTGGCGTTCAGCATTGTCAGCGCGCTGTTTGATCGCACACGCACCGGCAAAGGACGGCGGTTGCAGGTCGCGATGCAGGATTCGGTCATGCATTACAGCCGTGGGATGTTCATCACTCAGGCACGCACCGGATCAGCGGCTCCGCGGCGCCCGCCTAGCAACAACCCGCCTAGTGGCATTTATCCGTGCAAGCCTGGCGGCCCGAACGATTACCTCTATCTGTTGACCAGCCGCGCCAATCCCGAGCATTGGCCACGTCTGCTGAAGCTGATCGGGCGCGAGGATCTGATCGGCGATGCACGCTACGATACACCCGATGCCCGACTGCAACACGAAGCGGAGGTTGATGAAATTGTCTCCGCCTGGACACGGCAGCGCTCGAAGCATGAAGCGATGACGCAGTTGAGTGCAGTTGGGGTTCCAGCCGGGGCTGTGCTCAACTCCATGGAGCTAACCGAAGAGCCAAGCTTTCACGAACGGGGTGTCCTGCAGACGATGACGCATGGCGAACGCAAGATGGTCATGCCTACCTGGCCGGTGCGGTTCGATGGCACTCCCGCAGAGGTCAAGGCTGCGCCATTACTGGGCGAACACACCGACGAGGTGCTCGCCGACTGGCTCGGTTTGGACTCAGACGTGGTTGCGGGACTGCGACGTGAGGGCGTCGTCTGAGAGGTGGTCCCATAAGTCACCTTGAGGATGGCCGGTGGGCCATCCAGGAGAAAGCTGTTGTTCCGACTTTAGAATCAGTTCCGCCAAGGGTCGGTCCCGCAGCGATCTCATCCCGCCTGACTGAGAGCACCAGGCATAAACAAAAGTGCCTGGCGCCCTCCGCGAGATCTGCGGTCACCCGGAACTGCAGCCTGGGCGCACCGCGAGCGGCACCTCAAAGCATGACCCGCGACTGTGACATTCTATCATCCGTGCGCGGCACTCCGAATGCGGCGGCGACGGCCTCGCCGACCAGTTCGGCCCGGCCCAGCGGCGCGAGGTCGACAAACCACGCACGGTCCGGGAAGCGCCCTAGCAGGTCGGCGCCCACCGTTCACTGTCCATTCCTGGTTGGGCGATCGCCTTCTTTGTCGGCATCGTGCTCGCACATGAATTTGCCTTCCTGCGTGCTGCCGAAATAGCGCTCGCCCTGGAAGTGGTAGATGTGCGATCGGGTATTGACCCAGACCATCTTGTCGCCGGGGCACTTCATGCCAACCGGCGGCGCATGGTTTGGCGTCTGAGGGAAGGCAGATGGGCTGATTGCCAGCAAACCAACCACGATCATTGCAAACCAGCAGATCGGCCCTGCGCAACCCTAGCGGACCAGCGCAACCATCGCGCCCGATAGAGCTGGCCACAGCCGTTCGTGTGTCAGGCGTCTGTACGCGCGCTCGAACTGGCCAGCCAATGAGCGTCATGTCGCCGCCGGCCGAGCTACTTAATCTCGGCGACCAGAACATCGCCCACCATGACCTCCGGCATCCCGCGCGCGAGTTCCAGAACGTTGTTCCGCACCCAGTCAGCGGCCCTCTCGTTGGAGACCAGCGCTTCATCGGCGTTGTCGAACATGCTGATGGTGATGACAACATCCGGCCCGCCATCAAGCAGGTAGTACCCTCGGAAGCTCGCCAGCTCTCGCATCAGCGGCACGAACCCCTCCCGGACACGCTGCGCCCACTCCGCTGTCGAGCCACGTCGCACTCGATACTTTCTGATGGCGATGAACATAGCCCTGCCCTTGTCCAGCATGGACGTGTCGAGCGGGATATATCAGCGCGGTTAGGGGCGGACTGCCAGGCCCGTGCGTTGCCGAGCACTCGTTTTCCCAGAAGCGCAATGTCGCCACATCGACACCGGGCTGTCTCGCCGTGCTTGGCGAACGACATATCGGTAGTTCTGCCGCGAGAATCACGGCCACCTCGCGGCGGGCTTGGCTATCCTGCAGCGTTTGGAGATCGCGTCGGGCTGGGTGATACGGTTCGCTGCCAGCCGTGGCGTGGTTCGCTCGCCGGCGAAGCAGCAAGGCGGCTGAGATGATCGGGGTCGGTCTGCACTCGGCTTTGGAGGTCGCGCCGGTCCTTCGTGCCCACCTCTCGATCTACTCGGCAATGTTGTCCCAGTCGGTCTCGTTGGCGGCCATATAGGTTCGGTTCGAAAGCTAAAATCTTCCATTGCGTCAGCCTTGCCCACCTCCCGTCTAGGCACCAGCCTTCGTTAGCTGGACAATGCCGCTGCGCAGAGTTGGGAGCGTGGACCATCCTGGCCCTACGCCGTCCCGCGGTGATAAGGTAACTATGATGCGTCCGTGGATGGCCGTAGCCTTTGCCGCCTCGCTTGGTTGGGGTTCAGCTTGGGCCGCCTGCGCAGGGCCGCCCCACGACCAGTTCG
Organism: uncultured Alphaproteobacteria bacterium; assembly: GCA_963758595.1. GTDB lineage: Bacteria > Pseudomonadota > Alphaproteobacteria > Acetobacterales > Acetobacteraceae > JAMXLO01. The sequence continues at coordinate 234,404 of CAVWWB010000006.1, read as the reverse complement.
ATTTTTGGTTGGGCTCGTGGCACGATCCGGCGGCACCGGCGGCCGAACATTACACGGTCGCGCGCACCGCCGGGGGGTGTGCCATCGAGGAGGTGCTGACCGGCGCAAATGGCGAGACTCAGGGCATCGCCCTTTCCGGTTGGGACAGCGAACGAAAACAGTGGCGGCAGTTTTGGGTCGACAAGGACAAGATCGTGACGTTGTACACGGGCGGTCCGGCGGCGAACGGGACATTCGTCCTCACGTCCGAGCCAAAGGGCGGGGGAACGCGATGGCGGTATACGTACCGGAACATCCGCCCCGATGGTGTCGACGCTGAATATGCCTCGCGCGACGGGGAAGTTGGAACCTGGACCACGATATGGTCGGGTCACTTCGATCGTATCGGACCGGCAGGAAATTGACGACCGCACTAATAGCACATCTTGATGCTCGCGGGCGGGATCATCGCGTCTGGCGGAATTGTCATTGCCGAGACCACGGCTGCACATAAGCCGTACGGGTGATGTTACCTAATTTTGCCGCGCATACCGAGCCAGCGCCGTGCAGAATTTCGGTCCGGGCCGCTTTAAGGGGGGCGGGGGGTGGGCCCCCACCCAGTGGCAAGACCGGAGACCCAGCTCTCACGCACACTTTGCCGGCGAGGCACATTAGCGTCGTGTGATCAACTTTCGGCATCGCGCTTCCAACAGCCGATACACGCTCGATCGCGCAATGAACCGCCCCGAGTTTGCCGGAGGCTCCACAGCTTGAGAAGGTGGAGCTATGACGAGGAAGACATCCAATCGATTTTCTCCAGAAGTTCGGGAACGCGCGGTGCGGATGGTATTGGAGCATGGAGGCGATCACGCATCGCAATGGGCAGCAATGAGTTCGATTGCATCGAAGATCGGCTGCACGGGCGAGACGTTGCGGAAGTGGGTGCGACAGGCCGAGCGCGACCAGGGAAAACGGCCTGGCCTAACGAGCGACGAACGAGAGCGGATGAAGGGGCTGGAGCGCGAGATCCGCGAGCTACGCCAGGCGAATGAGATCCTGCGCAAGGCATCGGCGTATTTTGCTCATGGCGGAGCTCGACCGCCGGTCGAAGCCATGATTGCGTTCATCGATGATAACCGCGCCGCATACGGGGTCGAGCCGATCTGCAGAGTTCTGCCGATTGCCCCGTCGACCTATCACGCGCAGGTGGCACAACGGACAGATCCGAGCAAAGCGTCGAAGAGAGCCAAGCGCGACGTTCGGCTGCGTGACGAGATCCGCCGCGTCTTCGAGGCAAACTTCGGGGTTTATGGTGTACGCAAGGTGTGGCGGCAGCTCGGCCGCGAGGGTGCTTCTGTGGCCCGCTGCACCGTGGCACGTCTGATGCGCCAGATGGGCTTGCGTGGCGTCGTTCGTGGCAAAGAAACCAGGACCACGATCGCTGGCAAGGCGCCGTGCCCCGCCGATCGGGTGAATCGGCAGTTCCGCGCGGCCCGGCCAAATCTGCTGTGGCTGGCAGACTTCACCTATGTGGCCACCTGGCAGGGCTTCGTTTACGTGGCGTTCGTCATCGACGCCTTCGCCAGGCGCATCGTCGGTTGGCGCGTCTCCAAGACGGCACATGCGGGCTTCGTCCTCGATGCCCTGGAGCAGGCACTGCATGACCGCCGACCCGTTCAAGGCAGCGGCCTGGTGCATCACAGCGACAGGGGCGTGCAATATGTCTCCATTCACTATACGGAACGCCTTGCTGAAGCAGGCATAGACCCTTCAGTCGGCAGCGTTGGCGATAGTTACGACAATGCGCTGGCCGAAACCGTCAATGGCCTGTTCAAGACTGAGGTCATCCGCCGGCGAGGACCCTGGCGCTCGCTGGAAGCTGTCGAGTTCGCCACGCTCGAATGGGTCGATTGGTTCAATCATCGCCGCCTCCTCAAGCCTATCGGCAATATGCCGCCCGCCGAGGCTGAAGCAGCGCTACTACGCCCAATTGCAGGAGATTGCGCTGGCGGCGTGACTCAAACCAAACAGCCTCCGGCAAACCCGGGGCGATTCACCACGCCGACGACGCCTTCGTTTTTTTCGGCGCTTGACCTGCGCCGCATCAAGCGCCGAACGACTTGCTTGGATCTCTCGCGGGAGGGTGCGGCGGCGCATCGGGTGAGGCACGGGCGTCCAAGCACGGTGGCGTCAAAAAGTTGGTTCGTCGTGACTTTACGGAGAGGCCCCCCTTAAAGGGGGCTGGGGTGCCCCACCCCCCACTCAGGTCTGGATCAGCGTGTTGGCGATCGCCCAATGGCGTGCACCGGCATCGGAGCCGGCGAGCAACGAGTTCTTCCTGGTGATGGTCACCGGCCGGATGGCGCGCTCGACGACATTGGTGCCCATCTCCAGGCGTCCGTCATCGAGATAGCAAATCAACCCGTCCCAATGCCGCAAGACGTATCGCATGGCTTTGGCCAGATCGGTCCATCCAGGAATGCGTGGCAGGTGGTCCTCCAGCCAGACGCGCAGTTCCTCAACCAAGGGCTGACTTCGCAACTGGCAAATGGACTGACGGATATCTGGCGGCCGCCCCCCCCCTCACTATTCACCCGCTGCATCGCTATGTCACGACTCGGAATGATGTCGACAACCTCGCACTGCGGGTAGTCCTCGAGCTCGGAGAAAACCTGCTTCAGAGCATGGCGCATCGAGAAGGCTACATATTCCTTCCTGGCACGGCCCCGGTTGGGCCCATGATCTCTACGACGTAGATCATGACCTATTCCCTCATATGCGGCGCAATAGCGGGTGCTGATGGAAAGCTATGCTGGCGCGGGACGGAGCAATGTCCAGGCCGATCGCAGCAAGCCGACAGCGAGAATATGCTGGAAGAAGGTGGTCGGCGCAAGCCGCCAGAGCGACACAATCGAGGAGTGCGCATGTCTGAGGCCGATTCTGTGGCCCTCGCCAACTACCGAGCATGCCGCGCTGCGCTTGCCATGATCCGTGAGGTGGTGGAGGAGCTGGCTCCGCCGGGTAGCGTGAGAAACGCCGAATACATCGGGCCGGACCCGATGGAACAGGTGGAGGCGTTGATCCGCGGGATATGCGCCATCGCGGGTTTGACGCCTACGTAGAGGGCAGCTCTGCCTTTAAGCCGCCTCCGCGACTTTCCAGTCTGCGAGGTACAACCGATACCGCTGCTTGTCCGCAATCCCACGCTGCAGCCACGCCCATCGCTGCGCGCTAATGTGACGGCGGGTCAGATCCTAGTAGACGAGCGGTTCCTCTTTGTTGAGGCAACGGATTGACGAGATGGCCGGTCGTTGCAGAATCAGTCCTCCCAGCCTGCCTTGCGCAAGCCATCGAGCATGTGTTCGTAATCAGCGGGCCGCATCCAAGGCTGGCGCGAGCGAACGTAGAATTCGAAGCTATCGCGGGAGATCGTAATTGCCATTCGCAGTGCTTCACGAGCCTCATCAGCGCGCTCGAGTTGACCAAGCGATGCTGCTACCCACCGATATGGCAAAGGAAAGGTAGAAAATTCGCGGATTGCGACGCGTCCTGAAGTGATGGCCTCTTTGTACTTTCTAGCCATATAATTGGCTATAGTGAGACACTGAAGTAGCGGGGCACGAAGCGCGTCGCGTGGGCTATGGCGGAGCGCAGCTAGGCCCTGTGGACAAACCTGATCCAGATGCGAACGCATCCGAGCAAGACAAAGCCCAGGAAGCTACTTGCGGTCTTGTCATATCGGGTGGCGATGCGCCGTTGCTCCTTGAGATGACCGATGAAGCATTCGATGCGTGAGCGCAGGGCATACAGCGGCCTGGTGACCAGATACTGCACCTTGCGGTTCCGCTTGGTCGGGATCTCGGGTGCGGCACCACGATCGTGAAGGTTTTGGCGGATCGCGTCGCTGTCATAGCCCTTGTCCGCGAGCATGATACCGGGGTCGCTGTCGCGTTGCTCCATCAGTTCGTCATAGGCCGTGACGTCATGGGCCTCGCCCTCGCTCAGCACCGCGCCGATGGCAAGGCCTTCCGCGTTGCAACGGAGGTGGATCTTGGTGGTGAACCCGCCGCGCGAGCGGCCAAGTGCCTGGTTCTGCGTCCCCCTTTTCGCCGGCAGCGCAGCGATGCGCCCGGACCGTGGTGCTGTCGATCATCTGCAACACGTCGGCATCGCCGCCGCTGTCCGCCAGTGCCTGCAAAAGCACGTCCCACACGCCAGAGAGACACCAGCGACGGAACTGCTTGTGCACCGAGTTCCAGTTGCCCAACACCTCCGGCAGGTCGCGCCATGGAGCGCCGGTGCGGCTGATCCAAAACACCCCGTCCAGCACCTTGCGATGGTCCTTCGGCGGGCAACCGCCGAGCGGCGAGGGGCTCGCCAGGAAAGGCGCGAAGATTCCCCATTCCTGGTCCGTCATCAGGCCTCGGATCACTGCCAACCTCCAACACAGAGGTCAGCCTCGAATCACATTCACACCGTGTCGGGGAATCGCCGCGCGACGATCGGCAGAAGACCAATCCGAGCGGGACCGTCTCGATTTTTTTCGCAAAGCCTCGCGACACTCCCAGATTCTTTTGTTGCCCGCGCCTGTTCAGTCAATCACTGAACACCGCAAAACTACGGTTTGTCCACAGGGCCTAGAAGAGCTTCTCTCGCATCGGCGGCACGACCTCCGAAAGTCAACGCCTGTGCTGATGCCATGCAAGTAGCCACATCGTTGGCGTTTAAAGCTAAGGCCGTTGCTGCATGCTCCAAGCCCTCAGCATGATCACCTCTCCGCGCGGCTGCCCACGCCAATACACCATGAGCGCCGGAAAGTTCTGGGTCGAGGTCTATAGCGATTCGCGCCTCAGCCTCGGCGGTTTGTCTTATCTTGTCGAGACCTTCAGTGTTGCCCCACATTCCGACTGTCGAAGTGCCCACAAGGCCGATCATCGCATGGGGGGCAGCAAAAAGCGGGGCTAGCTCGGTTGCGCGTCTATAAAAGAATTGGGCCCGCTCTACTTCTTCCAGGTTGAACTTCGCTAGATGCCACATTCCCCTTTGATACGTTTCCCACGCGTCCAAACTCCGCAGGGGCTTCCTTACAGCCCGCTGCTGTTCCGCCCGTGAAATCGCCGGTTCTATTGCGTTCGTAACTGCCGCCGTAATCTGATCCTGCACTTCAAACACATCCTCAACAGAGCGATCGTATCGATCCGCCCAGATGTGACGGCGACTCTCCGCGTCTATAAGCTGCGCGGTCACCCGCACCCGAGCGCCGCTGCGCCGCACGCTACCCTCCAGCACATAGCGCATACCTAACTCGCGAGCCGCTTGCTTGATATCAATCGTTCGGCTTTTGTAGCTGAAGCTAGAGTTGCGGGCGATCACGAACAGCAAGCGGCTGCGCGAAAGCTCGGTGATGATGTCATCGGCGATGCCGTCGGAGAAATACTCCTGCTCCGGCTCGCCGCTCATGTTAGTGAACGCCAGGACAGCAATCGACGGTTTATCTGGGAGCGGCAAGGCGTCGCCCGTGGCGTGCACCAGCGACATGTTCGTGGGGGCGACGCGCGGTCGCAGCAGAAACGCCTCAACCGGCTTGGCGATGTTCTTCAGATTGAGAATCCCGAGGGCCTCGAAGATGAGGCCCAGCCGGCTATGCACATGTTCGCGCACAGATCGAGAGACGCAAATTGCACCCGGTGGGCACTCGGCTTGAAGTCTCGCCGCGATATTCACCGCATCGCCGTGAAGATCGGTCCCGTCGGCAATTGCGTCGCCAATGTTGATCCCAATGCGAAAGCGTATTGCCTTCTCGGGTGGCTGATCACCGTCGTGAATTGGAAGCTTCTGCTGGACCTCTGTGGCACACCGCACAGCGCCGTCGATGCTGTCGAATGTGACCAGCAGGGAGTTGCCGCCGGTCTGCACGATCCTGCCGCCATGCTCAGCAATTGCCGGGTCGATCAATGTGTCCCGCAAAGCGCGTAGGCGTTCAAGTGTTCCTGCGTCATCGAGACCGATCAGACGGCTGTAACCCGTCTTCCCGCCTCCGATGCCTTGGGATCCGACACGGTAAAGGGCCCCCTGGCGGAAACTTACCACTATAGCGTGCCTACAGGCGAGTGGCCTCTGATGCTGGCGGGCGGATCGTTGCCGGCATCATCATTGCCGAGACCACTGCTGCACCTAAGCTGTGCTGTGACGTTCCGATCTTAGAACATAATCTTGTAATTTCGTCGCGCATACCGAGCCAGCGCCGCGCAGAATTTTGATCCGGGCTGTTTTAAGGTGGCAGCGGGGGGTAGCCCCCCACCCATTTGGCAAGGGCGGCGACCCAGACTCACGCACACATTGCCGGCGCGGCACGATAGCGCGCCTGCGATCAGTTCGGGCATCACGCTTCCAACAGCCGATACACGCACGATCGTGCCACGCTGAGACGCTCGGCGATGGCGGCCGGCCGACGCCTTCGTTGCTCATGCGCTTGACCTGCGCCGTATCAGCACCGAACGACTGGCTTACCACGTTGCTGCGGTAGGTGCAGGCGGCATCTGGGAAAGCGTCCAAGTACGGTCGCGTCAAAGGTCTGTTCAAGGATGTCACTCCGTGTGACGGACGAACCCAGGGATCATGCAGGCGGTGCCGATCTGCCGGCTGTACCGGGCAACACGCGAGGACGAGGCAATCGCTTTTGGTGGCCCTGCTGTCGCCCCCCCGCCGGTAGTCCATGCCGGGCCTCGGCGGCCTTCGCGGGGTGCTGCCGTCGCGGCGCTTTCGTGCGCCGACTGAGTATCGGCCACGCTTCTTCCGCCTTTCCCGGACCGGCTCTCACCGCCACAGCCCCTCAAACCGCTCGCCGCTGTTCGCGTGTAGTGAACCGTGTGCTTCGGATCGCGGTGGCCGAGATAGTCCTGGATCAGGCGCAGGTCGTAGCCTCGATTGGCGAGATAATAGCCACACGAATGCCGTAGCATGTGCGGCCGCACGCGAGGTAGACCGGCGCGCATCGCTGCGGAGACCAAGAGCTGATTTCACGGCCTGCCTCGTCATCGGCTGATTGCGTTCAGACAGGAACAGCCACGGCAGCGCGTCATTCCGCGTGCCAAGATATCGCTTGATCGCCCGCATTTCGTCGCCTGCGATCGGCTGCTCGACCGAGAGGCCGTTCTTCAGGCGGCGAACCCACAGACGCGCGTGGTTGAGATCGACTTCGTCGCGGCGCAGGCTGATTGCTTCGCTGACGCGTAGGCCGTGGCGATACATCATAAGCCCGAGCAGGTAGTCCCGGGCGCCGTGGCGGCCACACTTCAGGGCTTCGAGCAGGATGTCGATTTCCGTTGGCGTCAGGAAATCCTTCGCCCGTTCATGCAAGTCGGCAGCTGCGCGATCTCGTTCACTCTTGACATTTCGCCCTTTGGGTGCCCGTCGCGCCATGCGAGTAAACTCCTGATTGAGCATGGCATAGCATCCCGAACTCTTAACAAAAGACACCTTTTGTAATGAGTTTCGATGCGCCAATCGACTGGCGCCGGCGACCGACCAACAACGGGATTAGAGCTGCGATAGCACGCCAGAATGCTATTCGGACGGTCGCCGCCACTCCACCTTGTCTGTCCCGGTCAGCAGCGGAATCCATCCCCGCGACAGTAGTTCCGCCGGTAAGGCCACTGCGACCTGTCGCAGTGAGATCAACGAGCGCAACTCTGCCAGGCATACCTCGATGGCTGCATCGAACTCACGGGCATAAATGGCTGCGTGCCGACGTGCGAGAGCCGCGCGACCAACAGCGGTTTGCATGACGTAGGGCACGATAGGACTGGCGCTACTGCTCATTGGCGGGTTTGACATCAATAACGGGAGGCATGTTCTGGTCCTGTGTTCCATCAACCGGCGCGGTACGCAGGCGCCCCGACATTGCCAAGTCGACAAGGACCCTCAACTCCGCCGCGGTCAGTGCGCTTAGATCGATGTGCGGCGGCTGCTGCTCTTCCGGTCGCTGCTCTCGCGTTTTGCCCCAGGCTCGTTCCAGTATCGAATTGGCTGCGACAACCGCAATCCGGCCATCGGCATCGTCCAGGCGCTCCACGAGCGTGCGAAGCGCCTTCATGCTATTCTCACGAGCGTATTGCTGGGTCTCGACGTACCGGCTCGCGACGTTCGAGACGCGGCCGGTCTCGCCCTTCCGCCACGGCTTGAGCATACCTTTGCCATGCGACGGCTTGACCCAGCCATCACCTGGTGTTTGTGGCGCTACGCGCGCACTAGGGTCCCCAGTTGGTCTGCTGTCGTGGTCAGAGGTCGACAAATCCGCCTCCAATGGAACCGCATTCTGGCTGTAACTTAACCCGGCTTTGCCCGACGGATCAGTTATAGCTGCAATCATCGGCGACGTGTAGTCGTTTAGCGAAATGAGTTATCACCCGCGTCACCCGATCATTTTAGCCCAGTGGGACAGCGAAACAACTTCGCCCGTCCCTAAGATGATGCCATCCAACGCGCGGCCAACGTTGGGATGGCACCCCGCGCCGAGTGAATAACAGATCTCGGTGTCGATTGTGGGAGGGGGGAGCGGTTCGGACCTAGTTGGCGCAGTCTTGATGATTGGCAGTCCTCGGAAACTCGTGCCTTGCCCTGCCCGTCCAAGAGTTGAGATCTTCACCCGCGCTGCCGCCCTGTTGGTGCCTCGCTTCGATTCATCTCCATGGACTGATCCGGGGACATACCGGTTGTGGCCAGTTAAGTCATTGATCATGCTCATGTCGCTGTAGAACCAGTAGCCGGCACGCTCCATGGCGGCGGGACGCAGCGCGGTCGCCGCCTTCACCCGTTCGCCTTGCAGGCGGAGCAGGACGCGGATGCCGCTGTCGGCCTGGCGCATCATGCAGGCGGCTTGGGCTGTGCAGCGGCGCATATGGTCTGGGTCGGGTTTTTGGGACGCAGCGCGCAGCGCCTCCCGCGCACGGAACTGGGCGGCGACGATCAGGCCGGCGAGCTCGGCCTCGGCGGCGGTTTCCGGCAGCAGGTGAGCGACGGCGATCATGGCGCGTTCGTCGCGCAGGGCACGGGCTTCTTGGGTGTCATCGGGCGGTGGGGGAAGCAAGCTGCAGAGGTCGGCGTAGATGGTACGGGTGATGGAGTCGGGCAGGTTCGGGATGCTGTGCATGGCGCGGCCGTCCTTCGGCAGCGGTTGAAATGGTGGAGTATGTTAGTTAGTTTTGATCGCGTCAATAGCAAGCACCAATGACCGGACGAAATACGCCGAGCTGCCGAATCAGCCCGACAACTGATGATTCGCGTGGAGCGCGTTCCGCTCGTAGATTTTTGCGGCTGATAGATCACAGCGTACACCGCTGCGCGTTGCGGATCGGATAAGGCTCTGCATGTTAAGCTTGGCGGGGCGGCAGCCGTTACTGTCTGATCGGGGCGGGAAGAGTTAGCAGCAGCTTTTCCAAAGCGTCATACCTGTTGTATCGTGCACCGAAGCACGGGACCTGCACACAGTGACATCCAAGAAGCATTACGCCTATATCAGTATCTGGCAAAAGCGGGACGACGCCAACAAGGGCTTCGCTGTCAGCACAGACCTCGAAAAGCTGAGGAACAATCCGACCAATCCCGTTGACGGGCCCGCGAAGGACGAAACGGAGGAAACAGCCGAACCGAGGGAATTGGACGGGGCGCTAGATAGCACGATCACACGAATAATCGGTTCAAATCACTCTCAAAGCGAGCTTTTTTCCATGTCCTCATTCCTGGTGGAAGGATATCCAGGAATGTTCCTTGAGCACAACGTAATCTCGCGCGTAGAGAAATCGAGTGACGTGGTGGAAACCCTCGATAAAGCCACAATCTACGGATTGTCCGAGCACGAATTTGAGCGTCTTCTCTTAAGACTGCGCCGGATGCAAAGGGTAGCCACGGGCCTGAAAGCCCTGCGGCCCTTCTAATGAGCATTGTCGCAACGTTCGACACTAGGCCCTGTGGACAAACCGTAGTTTTGCGGTGTTCAGTGATTGACTGAACAGGCGCGGGCAACAAAAAATTTGGGACTGTCGCGAGGCTTTGCGAAAAGAATCGAGACGGTCCCGCTCGGATTGGCCTTCTGCCGATCGTCGCGCGGCGATTCCCCGACGCGGTGTGAATGTGATTCGAGGCTGACCTCTGTGTTGGAGGTTGGCAGTGATCCGAGGCCTGATGACGGACCAGGAATGGGGAATCCTCGCGCCTTTCCTGGCGAGCCCCTCGCCGCTCGGCGGTCGCCCGCCGAAGGACCATCGCAAGGTGCTGGACGGGGTGTTTTGGATCAGCCGCACCGGCGCTCCATGGCGCGACCTGCCGGAGGTGTTGGGCAACTGGAACTCGGTGCACAAGCAGTTCCGTCGCTGGTGTCTCTCTGGCGTGTGGGACGTGCTTTTGCAGGCACTGGCGGACAGCGGCGGCGATGCCGACGTGTTGCAGATGATCGACAGCACCACGGTCCGGGCGCATCGCTGCGCTGCCGGCGAAAAGGGGGGACGCAGAACCAGGCACTTGGCCGCTCGCGCGGCGGGTTCACCACCAAGATCCACCTCCGTTGCAACGCGGAAGGCCTTGCCATCGGCGCGGTGCTGAGCGAGGGCGAGGCCCATGACGTCACGGCCTATGACGAACTGATGGAGCAACGCGACAGCGACCCCGGTATCATGCTCGCGGACAAGGGCTATGACAGCGACGCGATCCGCCAAAACCTTCACGATCGTGGTGCCGCACCCGAGATCCCGACCAAGCGGAACCGCAAGGTGCAGTATCTGGTCACCAGGCCGCTGTATGCCCTGCGCTCACGCATCGAATGCTTCATCGGTCATCTCAAGGAGCAACGGCGCATCGCCACCCGATATGACAAGACCGCAAGTAGCTTCCTGGGCTTTGTCTTGCTCGGATGCGTTCGCATCTGGATCAGGTTTGGCCACAGGGCCTAGTGTTCAGTCTGTGACGAAAGCACTTTCAATCTGAAGAGCAAAAGGCCTTAGAAAGTCTGAATTACGCTGGGTTTAGATTGATAGAGAGCAAGAATTTTGAGGTCGCTATACGCATCTTAGATTTCGCCTTGAGCCTAAAAAATACGCGAGCCGAGGATAGAGTAAGGAAGATGATGTTCGTCAATCTGGCGAGCGCTTATCGCCACTCCGGGAGCGAAGATCAGTGTCTTCGTATATTATCTGGAGTGGACTGGTCGAGCTCGTCAGATGACTTTAAAGTTTGCGTTGCCGCTCTGCGCGGAGACATCGCAGAAGTAACAAAATTGATGGGGCCAGTAGCAAGTTCCGGGTCAATTAGCAAAGAGTCGATTTAGGAATTGGCCTGTGTTCGACTTCATACGCGGCAACGAGGAATTTCGGAGTAAGTTTATGGAGGTATTCAAGGAGCCGTTTCGCAAAGAAACGCGTCCTGAGACCATTGAGTATTGAGACCATTGAGTATGCAGAATCCGCTACAGAAGACATAGCTAACCCGCCCAAGAAAACATTACGGTGCATTCGGGTCTGATGTTCATGCTTCTGTCCTGAGGCGTGAAATCGTCGTGTGATGCACGTTGAAGCTGCGAGCGATCTCTCGCACCGGCTCGCCGTCCTCGCGTCGTCTGAGCGCCTCGCGCTGCTGGTGCGGAGTCAGCTTGTGCGGTCAGCCCGAGCTCTTGCCGTTCGCCTTCGCCCGCGCCCGTCCTTCTGAGGTGCGCGCGCGAATTAGCTCCCGCTCAAATTCCGCCAGCCCACCAAGGACGGTCAGCATCAGCCGCCCGTGCGGTGTGGTAGTGTCGGCCCATGCGTCGGCAAGCCACCTGATCGCGCTGACTTTGCCGAAAGGCGCTCAAGCTGCCTAAACCCTCAAAATATTCGGTCGCCTGCTGAGTCGTTTTTGCGATGTGTTCCGGGTAGTCTGCCACACGCTCGGGATGCTCATAGCGGCTCGGAGCGTTCCAGTACACGATCCCGGAACTTAGCGGGCAGAAAGCCCGACGTCAGAACCGACACGCGGACGCCGAGCAATTCTTGCGCGGCATGTTCCAGCCTTGAGAGTGTAAACAGGGTTGTTGTTCCGTCGCGTCCACCAGCAAATCAAGGTCGCTTTCGTCGTCGTCGGTGCCGGTCAAAACCGATCCATAGACGCGCGGGCGCATCAGCCCGTGGAGACTGACCAGCTCGCGCAACTCGTCGCGATGGGCCGCAAGGGCTTCAGAGGGCTTCATCAAAAGCATTGTAGCACGCGGCAGCGGGGGCGAAAATCGTTCCGTCAATGTTGGAACCTGCAAGGGCAGACGTGCCGGCGGAGCGATTTGCGGAGAGAGGCCAGGCCGGTTCAGCGCTTCAGCCGTTCTGCGAATATGGCGTCCGTCTCATTGGCAAGCATGCCACCGAGCAGCGCCACATGGCGGAACGTAGATGCAGCGGCAACTACCTCAGACGCGGAAATGGTGATCTGGCGCCACCCTATCTTCTGGATCAGGGTGGCGATCGAAGTGCCATAAACAACGCCATTGAGCCCCGCCCAGACGAGGGCGGCCATACACATCGGACAGGGTTCGGCTGTCGAATAAAGCACGCACTCCGCCCAGTCCTGATCGCCATGGAGAGCAACATAGTCGTTCATGCACACGATCTCGCCGTGATATGTCGGGTTAACGCTGCTGTTATTGGCACCTCGCGCGAGCAACTCCTCGGAGGGAGGGCGAACGATCACCGCGCCAAACGGATAGAGGCCTGACCGACCGATTTCGATGGCTGCGCGCATCGCATGCTCGTGGAACGACGTTGGGATCTCTGTTAGATCAATCGCAGCCGCATGGGCCAGCCTCAGTCCCGTCACTCGGGTCGCAATCGCGGCGCTGGCCAGCGCGACAACTGCTCTGCGGGTCGTGGACATAACTTTCTCCCCCCTTACCAACTTACGGATCGGATGACGTACCGGCGGCCCGATCATCATGGCAGGGCAGGCTGTCGCCACCGGGCTTGACCCGGTGGTTGGCTCCCACGTCTTTGGCGGTTTGAGCAAGGAAAGACGTGGATGGCCGGCCTTCGCCGGCCATGACGATGGGGCAGCATTTGAGTAGGGCTGTCACAATACTTGACGACGGCTCCCAATGGCGCGTGCAAGTGGACGGTCGACACCTTTTCTACCGCGGCGAGAATCCGTGCCGGGCCGCGGGCGCCGCAAATTTCCTGGCAGCAGGTGGGCGACGGCGGTGATGGCGGGTTCGTCGCGCAGGTGCCCGGCTTCTAGGTCCCGATCAGGCCCCGCATCGGCGCGACGGCGCCACTGTCAGGAAACACGACATCCAGTGCCGGCGCGCCCAGGCCGAGATGCTGCGCCAACAACCCCTTCGCCACGGATCGCAGATCGCAGGTTGGCTGCAGATCGCGACTCTCCAGCAGCCTGCCAGGGCCAAGGCCGGGCCAGTCCGACAGCACTCGTCCACCGGCAACCGCGCCGCCGAGGACGAAGGCGACCGTGGCGGTCCCATGGTCGGTACCCTTGGTGCCGTTCACCCGCACGGTGCGGCCGAATTCCGTCATCACCAGCACCGCGGTCTGCCGCCACGCCGGTCCCAGCCCGTCCTTCAAGCCGGCCAGGCCGGCGTCGAGGTCCTGCAGCACGCGCGCTAGGCGCGGAACCTGCGCAACGTGGGTGTCCCAGCCGCCGATCTCCATCGCGGCAACCCGTGGACCGTCGCCGGCCCGCAGCATCTCGCCCGCGGCGTGTGCCAGGGCAGGGAAGGCGTAGCGGTTATTCCCCGGCTGCTGCGCGTCGTCTGCCTCCAGCACTTGGCTGCTGAACCCGCGCGCTCGAAGGCCCTCGGCAATGGCGGGGCCGGTCAGGCTGTCGCGCCGGTTCAGCGCCGCGACCTGGGAATAGAGGTCCGCATTGGGGATCGTGGCCCCGTGCGGCGCCCAGTTGCCCACCATCGCCGGACCGCGGAGCAACAGCGGCACGGAGACGCCGATCGCCATAGCATCGCTTTCCGCCTGGGAGCCTGCGACACCGGGCAGCGCGGCGACCGCGCGGTTGAGCCAGCCGCTGGTCATCCGGTGGTCGGCGCCGCTTTCCAGGCAGTCCTGCGCCTCGAAGTGGCTGCGCACCCGCGTAGGGCCAGCCACAGCGTGCACCGGCAGCATCTCACCTGCGCGATACATCGCATGCAGGTTCCCGAGCGACGGATGCAGACCATAAAAGCCCCCGAGGTCGAGCAGACCCTCGGGTACCAGCTCGCCGCGCAAGTCGGCCAGCGCCGGGTCGCCATGCGGCACCACCGCTGCCAGCCCGTCCAGCGCGCCGCGTAGGATGACGACGACCAAGCGCCGCTCGGTCGGAGCCGCGGCCAATGCGAGCGATGCGCGGCCCAGGGTGAAGGCCGAGGTCAGGCCGAGCAGCGCGGCGCGACGGGAAAGCTGCAGCATCATCGCCTCTGGAATTCCGGAGAGGTCAGTAATAGTGTCATCGCCTCGCGCCGCGAGCCGGCGCGGTGCACCGCCTGCAGCGTGTCATCACTGATCAACGGTCCCAGCGTGGCCTCGGCAAGCGCCGCTGCATCGCGCCCGTTATCCGCCGAGGCGACCCGACCAGACACGCCATATGCCCAGTCGATCCGCCGGATCATCGCCTCCGGCGTTGCCCAGTCCGCGGCGCGGTCGGGCCAGCCGTTCGGCTGCGGCGGGTTCCACATCGGCTGACCGAGACTGGCGAGGATACCTGGGATGAACATTCCCGGCCGCTGCTCCGCCGGAAGGTCCAGCATGCGTAGCGCGGCCACGACGAAGTCGAGCGGGGCGCGCAATTTACTGGCGGGCTGCCAAGCGACATCCAGCGAGACCAGCGCGGTGGACGCAGCCCCGAGGTCGCCGCCAGTGTCACGCAACACCGCCTCGACGTGGCGCACCGCATCGGCTGGCGGCTCGTCGGCGACGAAGTGCCGCACCAGCTTGGTCGCCAGCGAACGATGCGTCGCCGGGTGATTGGCCAGGAATTGCAGCGCGGCAGTGCCCCCGGACTCGCCGTCCGGGAATTCCTGGCCCATCACGATCTGCGCGCCAGGTTCATGGGCCATCGGCCGGAAGCGAAAGCCGGGCGCATCATCCCGCAGATCGATCGACCAGCCGGTCAGCAGCCTGGCGAAGTTCGTGACGTCTGCCTGGGTGTAACCGGCGGCAGGGGTCACGGTGTGCAGTTCCAGGCACTCACGCGCGAGGTTCTCGTTAAGACCGCGGTGGATACGCTGGCCGGCCGGGCTGTCCGGCCCAATCGATCCGGCGTTGTTGAGGTACATCAGCATCGCCGGATGGCGCATCACCGCGAGCAACATGTCGCCGAACCGCCCGGTAACATGCGGGCGGATCGCGTCCTGGACGTAGGCACCGGCGACCGCCGCCACGCCGCCCCGGATGGAAATGGTGAAATGATTGGTCCAGAACCACACCAGCCGCTCGCGGAACGGTGCCGGCGTGGCGAGCGCGTTCTCCAGCGTGGCGGCGGCTTCGGCGCGATATAACGCCGGTCCGCGCCGCTCCCCGGGCGCCGGCTTGTTGGTGCGATCGTCGCGCAGTGCCGCCAGCCCGTTGGCCGTACTCGGCGGCGACCCGGGCCATGGCGGCTCCGGGTCGATAAGCTGGCGCCGCAACCATCCGGCCGGATCACTCGGCAGGCTCTCTTGGCCCCGGCGACCTAGTCCGAAGCGAACGAGTGCCTGTGCCACACGAAGGTCCATGGCAGGACGACTACACCTTGATCCTGTGTCGCAGCGTGACAAATGGTGATAGGCGTCCTCGGCCGCCCAACGCATGTGTGAGTTGCATCGCAAGGCACCGATAATCCTTGCAAATCGCACCGCAGTGCAGCATCTGTAGGTGCGACTGGCGGGCGCGCGGAACAGGGGTTCCGGGGCGCCCGTCGTGGTATGGAGGTTTCAACGTGCCTGGCACGCCGCTCGATAAAATCCGCAATATCGGCATCACCGCGCATATCGACGCCGGGAAAACCACCACGACCGAGCGCATTCTTTACTATACCGGAATGTCGTACAAGATGGGCGAGGTGCATTCGGGCAACACCACGACCGACTACATGGAACAAGAGCGCGAACGGGGGATCACCATCACCTCGGCTGCGGTCACCTGCGAATGGCAGGACCACCGGATCAACATCATCGATACTCCCGGCCACATAGATTTCAACATCGAGGTGAACCGCTCGCTGCGCGTGCTCGACGGCGCGGTGTTCATCATCGAAGGCGTGGCGGGTGTGCAGCCGCAGTCGGAGACGAATTGGCGGCTTGCTGACCGCTACAACGTTCCGCGCATCATCTTCATCAACAAACTGGACCGCACCGGCGCGGACTTCTTCAGGGCCTTTGCCACGCTGAAGGAGAAGCTCGATATCATCGCGCTGCCGCTGCAGTTGCCGATCGGTATCGAGGACAAGTTCGTCGGCGTGGTCGACCTGGTCGAGATGCACGCCGTGGTCTGGGAGGGTACCGAGCTCGGAGCCAAGTTCCACATCGAACCAATCCCCGCCGATTTGGCCGACCAGGCGAAGGAGTACCGGCAACTGCTGCTGGACACCGCCCTGTCCGTCGATGACGCGGCGATGGAGGAGTATTTCGACAAGGGCGAGGTCGGCGTCGCCACGCTGAAGCGTTGCATCAAGGCCGGCACCATCTCCGGCGCCTTCCGTCCGGTGCTGTGTGGCACCGCATTCAAGAACAAGGGCGTGCAGCCGCTGCTCGATGCGGTGGTGGACTATCTGCCGTCTCCGCTCGACGTTCCGGGCATTGCCGTCGCCACCGAAGAGGGCGAGGACGAACACGCCGAACGCCGGCGCATCAAGGCGGACCCGAATGCACCGTTCGCCGGCCTGGCGTTCAAGATCATCAACGACAAATACGGCACGCTGACCTTCGTGCGCATCTACGCCGGCACGCTGAAATCCGGCGACATGGTGCTGAACACCACCAAGGGCCACCGCGAGCGCATCGGGCGGATGTTCCAGATGCACGCCGACAAGCGCGCCGAGATCAAGGAGGTGCATGCCGGTGATATCGCCGCCTTCGTTGGCCTGAAGGACACTGGGACGGGCGACACCCTGGCCTCGCAGCAGGACCCGGTAGTGCTGGAGCGGATGGCATTTCCGGTGCCGGTGATCGACATCTCCGTCGAGCCCCGCACCAAGGAAGCGGTGGAGAAGATGTCGCTCGGATTGCAGAAGCTGGCCGCCGAGGATCCCAGCCTGCGCCTGCGCACCGACCAGGAGACCGGCCAGACCATCCTGTCGGGGATGGGCGAACTGCACCTGGAGATCATCATCGACCGGCTGAGGCGCGAATACGGCGTGGAGGCGAACATCGGCGCACCGCAGGTGGCCTATCGCGAGACGATCACCCGTGCAGTGACCGAAACCTACACCCACAAGAAGCAGACCGGCGGTTCCGGCCAGTATGCCGAGGTGAAGATCACGTTCGAGCCGCTTGGCCGCAACGAGGGCGTGGTGTTCGAGAACAAGGTAGTCGGTGGCTCAGTGCCGAAGGAGTACATCCCGGCGGTTGAGAAGGGCATCGCCCAACAGGCCGAGACGGGTGTGCTGGCCGGCTTCCCCACCGTGGACTTCAAGTACTCGCTGATCGACGGCAAGTATCACGACGTCGACTCCTCGGCGCTGGCGTTCGAGATTGCCGCCAAGTCGTGCTTCCGCGACGGCATGAAGAAGGCCTCGCCAATCATCCTGGAGCCGGTGATGGATGTGGAGATTACCACACCGTCGGACCACGTTGGCGATGTTGTGGGCGACCTGAACCGGCGCCGCGGCATGATCCAGAACCAGGAGAGCAGCGGGTCCACCGTGATTGTCCGCGCCCATGTTCCCCTGAAGGAGATGTTCGGCTATATTTCACATCTGCGAAGCATGACCAAGGGCAGAGCGTCGTTCACCATGCAGTTCCACCACTACGATCCGGTGCCGCGGAACATTGCGGACGAGATCATGGCCAAGAGCGCATGATCGCGAAGGTTGCATGATGGGGGCAGGCTAGTGCGGACCCCCCGCCTCCACTGGATGCGGGGCCGGCAGGAGGAGGGGCCCGGGGTTCACCGGACCCTCGAATGGATCGGACGCAACGACGCGGGCGAGGCCATCGCCCGCGTCGTTCGCATTCTGGGGCCCGTGTGGTCCGGCTGGCGCACCTACCGGGCCGTGGCCCTCGACGAGGAAGCGAAGGTGATCGAGCTGCGCCCGGCCCGACCCGATGGCGCCGACTGGCTGGCCTGCGTCGGCGGCCAGGTGGTGGGCCGCGCAACCGTGCCGCTGCAGGCGGTGCGCGCCGCGGAGGCGGCGCTGGGTGGGGATTAGGTCTGCTCGAGGCCGGCGGATCCAGCGATTGTCTTTCCAGGTGCCGACGCATTGCTTGCGAGCAGCATCCCGCCGCGGGAGGTGCTACGCTCCGCCTTGTTGAGGGCCACATGGATACCGCCAGCGCAATTACCGCCACCCAAGTCATAGCCACTTTACGGGCGCACGAGCCGGCGTTGCGGGCCGCCGGTATTCGCGGTCTGTGTCTTTTCGGCTCAGTGGCCCGAGGCGATGCACGCCCAGACAGCGACATCGACCTGCTTGCGGAATTCGACCCCGCGGCAAGGATCGACCTGATCCGAATGATTCAGCTGGAGTTCGATCTGGGTGAACTACTCGGGCGCAGGGTAGAGATCGTCCCCGACCCTGTTGAGTCACCGCGGCTACGCTCCCACGTGGATCGGGATCGCGTGCGTGCCTTCTGAGAGCTTCCGAGCGGCTAACTGGCTTGCCGACATCCTGGACAATATCAACCGGATCGAGG
Source organism: uncultured Alphaproteobacteria bacterium (assembly GCA_963758595.1). Classification (GTDB taxonomy): domain Bacteria; phylum Pseudomonadota; class Alphaproteobacteria; order Acetobacterales; family Acetobacteraceae; genus JAMXLO01. Next base: position 215,584 of record CAVWWB010000006.1, on the reverse strand, counting down.
GCTATATCTTGGGCCTCGACAGCGAGGCGCTTTCCCAGGATGGGCTTCGCCGAGATGCTGTTGAGCGGTGCCTTGAACGCATTTGCGAAGCCGCTGTTCGACTTGGCGATCATGCGGCAGTGCTGATGCCGGATCAGTCCTGGGGTGCGATCCGTGGGCTTGGCAACCGACTGCGCCATGCTTACGACCGCGTCGACTTTGCCGTGGTCTGGGCTGTGGTAACCGATCGCCTGCCGGCACTGAAGGCCGACGCTGCGGCTGCCCTGAAGCAATTGCAAAGGCCTGGGCACCCATCGGCGTGATCGACCTGCTTGCCATCCTGAACCATACAAGCGTATAGACGCTACGATGCGCACCCGTGGAGGCAAGATGGCCCGCCCAAGCAGGAAATCGGCCGCACGGTCCAAAGCGAAGCGGGCCCGGCCCCGTGCGAAGCGTCAGCAAGAGTGGAGCGGCCTTAAGGTCGCCTGGCCGCAGCCCAAGCAGGCGATTTCGCTGCGCATCGACCAGGACGTCCTTGCCTGGTTCCGCGATGGTGGCCCGGGCTACCAGACGCGCATGAACGCAGTGTTGCGCGCCTTCGTGGATGCGCAACGGGGCAAGCGCTGACACTCCGTTCCGGCACCTGAAAAGACAGTGACACTCGCGTCGCGTCCGCGATAGCCTTCTCCTGGATACAGGGAGGAAAGTCATGTCCAACATCACCGCGGTGGCCAGGCAGTTCTTCGAGGCGTGCGAAGCAGGCAGGGGCTGGGACGTTTGTCAGGCCTATTGCACCCCTGGCGCCAGCTTTTCGGCACAAGCCGAGCCGTTGGCCAACACCCACACACTGCGCGAGTACCTGCGACTGGATGAAGGGCCTGCTGACATTCATGCCGGACGGTCACTACGATCTGAAATCGTTCGCCACCGACGATGAGCGGAAGAACGTCGCGGCCTACGCCGTTTTTCACGCAACTCATACCGGCACCGGCGGTCCATGCCCGCCGACGGGCAAGAGCACCAGCACCGACTACGTCTACATAATGCAGTTCGACGGCGACAAGATCCGGCACATGACCAAGGTCTGGCACTCGGGCCTGGCAATGAAAGAACTCGGCTGGGTGTAGACCTACCGGCCCCTGGAAGGGTGAGCGCGGAAGGATGCGCTCACCTTTTCTCCGGCCCATTGTCTTCGCGTGATTTAGACTTCGGTTCATCACGCTCTGGTCACACCACGGGAGTTGCCGGCGGTCCGCCCTTTTCCCAGGCGTTGAATGTCGCATCCCACAACGTGATGCGGCCGTCGCGCACGATCCAGATCTCGGTGCCACGGCCCAGCATCGCCTTGCCGGTCTGTGCATCATCCCAGCTCGCATCCCAGGTATTGGCGAGCGTATCGCCCATCAGGCAGTGCAGCGTCTTCTTCAGCCGATAATCCCTGGTGCGGTCGAAGCGGGCGCGCAGGAACTGCATGATCGCGTCCCGCCCGCGCATCTCAGGAAAATCGGCAAAGCGGGCGACGGCGTCCTCGGCAAAGCCCTGCTCGATGCGCATCAGGTCGGCAGCTCCGAACGCATCCTCCACCGCCTGGACAAGGCGCTTCGCGCTGTCCCAGTCCATCGTCACGCACCTTTCCATTGCAGAATATACAGGCCGGCGTCGTAGTCGGTGATATACATCAGCCCGTCCTGCGCCACGAAGATGTCGGCACTGTGCCGCACCTTGGCGCGCCCGCGCAGCGGCTCTGCCCACTTCGTCGGTTGCGGCGGCACGAAGTAGCCGACCTCCTCCGGCCGGAACGGGTTGCCGATATCGAACACCCGCACGCCCGCGCTCTGCCAGGTGGCGAAGATCGTGGTCGAGCTCTGGAACGATCCCGGCCGGTTCTCGTGCAGGTTATGCGGCCCGAACTGCCCGCCCATCTTCACGTAATCCTGGTCGGACGGCGTCGGCATAGTGGCGATGCTGACCGGATTACTCTTCTCGCGGATATCGAAAACCCAGGTGTACTTCATCTGCTGCTGGTCGATGTTCAGCGTCGCCTCGTCTAGCAACCACCAGCAGGTTGCGGTCGTGCAGCGGCACCGCGTTGTGAGTGCCGCCGCCGAACGGCGGACACCAGTTGCGGTGCGCGATCAGCTTCGGCGCCGACTTGTCCTTCACGTCCAGGATGGTCAGCCCGCCGTCGCGCCACGAGCCATAGGCGAAATCGTCCACCACGATGGCATGATGCAGCGCGTACCGGTCTTTCCATGTCGGCGTTTCACCGGCCGCGACATTCTGCCCCGGAATCCACCAGCGGCCCACCTCGCGCGGCTTCGTCGGGTCCGCCATGTCGATGACGATCAGGATATGGTCGGTGAAGCCGTCCAGCAGCGCCGACGCGTAGGCGTAACGGCCACCGACCCACCAGATGCGATGGATACCGAGACCTTCCACCTCCAAAAAGCCGATCAGTCGCGGATTGGCAGGATCCTTGATGTCGTAAACGCTCATGCCCGCGGCGTAGTCCTCGCCACGCCTGCCGAACCGGCTGCTGTCCACCTTGTTGGAGCCGCCATAATACTCCTGCGCCGACAACAATGCCCGCTGGTCGGCCTCCTGGATGTGCAGCAGCAGGTCCTCCGCGGCTTGCAGATGCATGCACACCGAGTTCGGATGCGTCGGCACGAAGTTCACCGGCCTGGGATTGCGGGGGTCGCGCACATCGGTGACCATGATGCCGCGGCTCACCCGGGTTCCAACGTAGGCGTGGCCGCGCGATACCATCACCTGGACGCCATCACCGCGGCCTCCCTGGTCGGTGTGGCCGACGAATTCGACGTTGCGGGCGCCTTCGGGGACCACCATGGCTTGCCTCCCTCCCTGATCGGTCGTCAGCTTAGGCGGCGTTTCGACCAATGAGTAGGAGGAAAGGACCATGCCGACCTATGTCATGCTGGCCAACTGGACCGATCAGGGCATGCGCGCGATCGGCGACAGCCCGAAACGCGTCGATACAGCAAAGAAAGTCGCTTGAAGAAATGGGCGGACAGTTCCGCTCGATCTACATGACGATGGGAGCCTACGACCTGGTCATGATCTACGATGCGCCGGACGATGCGGTGGCGGCCCGCTTCACCCTGATGCTGGGCAAGCTTGGCAATGTGCGAACCACATCGCTGCGGGCGTTCCCCGAGGAGGCGTTTCGCCAGATCGTCAATTCGCTGCGCTGAGCCGATGATCGCGGCGATCAGCCTGATGCGGCAGCGCGACGACATCACGCTGACAGCGTTCCGCCGTCATTGGCTGGATGTGCACGGGCCACTCGTGTGTGCCTTCCCGGCGCTGCGTCACTACACGCAGCACCATGTCATCGCCTCGCCAGCCACGAACGAGCGCGCGCGTCAGATGCGCATCGACGGCTTCCCCATCCTGTGGTTCGACAGTGACGAAGATCGCCGGCGCGCGCATCATTCGCCACAGATGGCGGCGTGCAACGTCGACTCACGGGCGTTCATCGGCGCCGTTTCGCGGGTCATCTGCGAACCCCACAGCGCTGATGCCGCAGCTCGCCAACGCCGGCCGTATCAGGCTGATCGCACTGCTGCCTGGCGAGCGGGCGGATGACGCTGCACTCGATCGGTTCGCCGACTGGGCGTGCGAACTGCCCGGGCTTGCCGGCCTGACACTGTTTCGCGTGCTGCAGCAAGGCGCCGCGCCGAACAGCACGATCCCCCATCTCGCGGTCTCCGCCGCTGGTGCGGCCGAACTGGCCTTCCCCTGCCTGGTCGATCTCGAATCTGCGCTCGCGGGAGCGGAGACCGGTGCCGCGCATTTCGTGGTCGAGGAGCATCGGCTGGTGTGAATCCGGGCGATCTCGTCAATAAGGGCTTCATTCTCCACCGACCGTCCAGCGAGCCTGGCCGCACCTTCATTGTCACCGGCCTGCAGCGATCCGGCACCAGCCTGGTAGCGGCGATGCTCCAGCACGCCGGCCTGTTCATCGGCAGCGAGATCAACACCGCGGTGTACGAAGACGAGGAGATCGCCCGTGTCCTGGCTGCCCGCGACCGCGACGGTTTGCGCGACATCGTGCAGCGCAGGAACACCTTGCACGCGCGCTGGGGCTTCAAGTGTCCGATGTTGAACGAGGCGCTCGATGCTGGCCAGCTCGATCTGTTCGACCGCCCACGCCTGATCGTCACCTTCCGTGATCCTGTCGCGATCGCCGTCCGCACATCGCTCTCGGAGTACCAACCTGCATTGCTCGCATTGCAAAGCGCGATCACCCAGCAGGCGGCACTGATGGACTTCCTCGGTCAGATCGAATGCCCGAGCCTGCTGGTGAGTTACGAGAAGGCGCTGGCGTTTCCGCACGATACGATCGGTGCAATCTTGCGCTACTGCGGCATCGATATCGAATGAGCACTTGCGCGAGCGACTGCTCGCCCTGTTCGAACCGAACCGACCCGACTACATCGCCACCGCGCGCCGCCGCTACGAAGGTCTGATCGAGGGAGTCAGGGACGGGCAACTCTATGGCTGGTGCTGGCTTACGCAGGCGCCCGATCCGGTCACGCTCGACGTCCTGGTGGACGAGCGATTGGTGACGCGGGTGACGGCCGATGTGTTCAGACAGGATCTTCTGGACGCCGGGCATCGGCCAAGGCCGCCATGGCTTCTTCATTCCGATTGAGACTTTGCAGGCTCAACCAAGTTCGCTGATCCGCGTACGGGTCACCGAACATGGCATCGAGCTGAACAACAGCGGGAAACGCCTGAGCGAGTTCGGTCCGTCGGCTTGAGTGCAATCGCGACACGGACCACAATTTAACCGGCACGAAGGAAGGGGACGGCGATGCAGATCGGATTCATCGGGCTTGGCATGATGGGCGCCGGTATGGCGAGTAATCTGCAGAAGGCCGGCCATCAGCTTATCGTGCATGACCTGTCGCGTCAGGCTGCATCGCAACATCTTGCGAACGGCGCCACCTGGGCCGACAGCCCGCGCGCGGTGGCGTCACAGGTAGATCTGGTGTTCACCTCGCTGCCGACTCCGGCCGATGTCGAGAAGGTCGGCATGGGCGAGGACGGTCTGGCCTCCGGCTTCCGCAAGGGCGCGGCGTGGTTTGACCTGTCCACCAATGCGGTCGATGTCGTGCGAAAGCTGCACGCGCAATTGGCAGAACATGGCGTGGATTTCTCGATGCGCCGGTGAGCGGTGGCCCGAGCGGCGCCAACAGCGGGCGGCTGGCGATCTGGGTCGGCGGCGACAAGGCGGTGTTCGACAAGTACAAACCGGTGCTCGACGCGATGGGCGACGCTGCGCGCTATATCGGTCCGATCGGCGCCGGCTCGATCGCCAAGCTGGTGCACAACGCGGCCGGTGCCGCCGTCAGACGTCGTGCTGGCCGAAGTGTTCACCATGGGCGTGAAGGCCGGCGTCGATCCGCTGCCGCTGTGGGAGGCGATCCGCCAGGGCGCCGGCGGACGCGCCCGGCTGTTCGACCGCATGGCCGGAGCACTTCCTCACCGGCAGCTACGAGCCGGCCGATTTCGCGCTGCGGCTGCTGCACAAGGATGTCTCGCTGGCCTGCCAACTGGCGCGCGATGTCGGCGTGCCGATGCGGCTGACCAATCTCGCGCAGCTCGAACTGACCGAGGCGCTGAACCGCGGATGGGCCAGCCGCGACAGCCGGGTGGGTATGCTGCTGCAGCAGGAGCGGGCGGGCATCGACAGCATCGCGGTGGCGCCGGATAAGCTGAAGGCGGTGCTGGACGCAGACAAATAGAGCGCGATCGCTTGAGGCGTAATTGTCAGAAAGCGTGAATCGCGCTTCTACATCCAGAGCGCGATCGCTTGTAGGCGGAAACGTCAGAAAGCGTGCGCTCTACATCCAGAGCGCGATCGCTTGAAACAATTGTCAAGTATCCTACATCAATCTGTTCTGGAGCAGACGCATGCAACTCGGCGCACTCATTCCGCTGGGCGACATCGGCGGTGAACCGTCCGCGGTGCGCGACTACGCACAGGCGGTCGAAGCGATGGGCTACGACTTCCTGGAAGCGCCCGATCACGTCCTCGGCGTGAACGCCGCGTCGCGGTCGGACTGGGACATGAGCCGCAACACGTCGAAGGACCTGTTCCACGACCCCTTCGTGCTGTTCGGCTTCCTCGCCGGCTGCACAAGCAATCTTGGCTTCTCCACCGGCGTACTGATCCTGCCACAGCGGCAGACGGTGCTGGTGGCAAAGCAGGCCGCTTCACTCGACGTGCTGTGTGGTGGCCGCTTCCGCCTTGGCATCGGCGTGGGCTGGAACGAAGTCGAATTCGTCGGGCTGAACGAGAACTTCCGCAATCGCGGCCGTCGTTCGGAAGAACAGGTGCAGGTAATGCAGGCGCTATGGGCGCAGGACCACGTCACCTTTAAGGGCCGCTACCACACCATCGACGATGCCGGGATCAATCCGCGTCCGCCGTCGGGCGCGTGCCGGTGTGGTTCGGCGGCCATCACGACGCGACGCTGCCGCGCATCGCCAAGTGGGGCGACGGCTGGATGCCGAACGCGTATTCGCCGGATCAGACTGCGCTCGATGTGTTCGAGAAGCTGCGTGCACTGACCCGCGCTGAAGGCCGCGACCCGCACGCGGTCGGCATCGAGGTGTGGACTTCGTGCGGTTCCGGCACACCGGCCGCCTGGCGCAAGGAAGTGGCCTTCTGGAAATCGGCCGGGGCGTCGCACATCTGCCTGACCACGACGTTCAACCGCCGCCATCATCATCGGATTGCTGGTCACACCGCAGCCGACCACCTCGCGGCACTGCGCGCGTATCGCGACGCTGTGTCGGACGCACTCTGATCGTGATTGCCGCCCAGAGCAGCATCAGGCTGACTGCAAAACGTCATTTCGAGGAGCGACACGACGAAGCGTGGCGGGACGAAGCAACCCGGCAGCGCCGAAGCGATCCAGTTGTCGTGCGGGTACTTCTGGGTTGCTTCCCCTCGCATACGCGAGGCTCGCAATGACCCATGGTTGTGCATGCATAATGCATACCGGGTCAGGGCGAAAGCGCTGTGAGCGGGTCAGTCGCCGCCCTTCGCGCCGTCCACTTCCTTGAAGACCTCGGTGGCGATGCGGAATGCCTCCAGGCACGCCGGGATGCCGCAATAGGCACCGATCTGCAGCAGAATCTCCTTGATCTCATCGCGCGTCACGCCGTTGGTGAGAGCCGCGCGCAAATGCAGCCGAAACTCCGCACCGCGATTCAACGCCGCCAGCATGGTAAGATTGATCATGCTGCGCGTCTTGCGGCTGAGACCGGGACGCGTCCAGATCATGCCCCACGCGACCTCGGTGGTCATCTGCTGGAACGCCGCGTTGAAATCGTCGGCACGCGTCAGCGAGCCATCGACATAGTCCGCGCCGAGCACGTCGCGGCGCACCTCAAGGCCCTTCCTGAACAGCTCGCTCTGGTATTCGGGACGATCGGGAATTGCGGCCATGACGCATATCCTCCCATTGAAAGCGCGATCGACCTGAAGGCGCGGAAATCGCCGTATCAACGAATTACTAAAGCATGATCGATCATGCTCTGCGCAGACGGTAGACACTGCCAACCCGAGCGGCAACCCGGTTGCTTGCTCGCCGACGTGTCGGATCGATGACTTCGCCGCGAATGGCCGCCTACAATGCCTGTAACAATATCGATACGACGGTTGGAGTTGCCGAAGACATGAAGCCAGTCCTGGCGGCCTGCCTGATGTTGCTGAGGCTTGCGCAGCCGATACGATGCGCACCTATATCGGTCAGGACATTCGCAACGTCGAGCTCGCCTATGGCCCGCCGGTCAACCAGATCGACCTCGGCAACGGCGCACGCGCGTTCCAGTGGCTGAAGATCTCAACCGACACCACGCCTCTCACCGCCGTCTCGACGACCGACAAGGACAAGAAGGGCCGCAAGACACCGAGACGCAATTCGTCGGCGGCGACACGTCGGTCACCCGTTGCCTCTACACCTTTCTCACCACCTGGAACCCAGCGGCAAACGGCTGGATCGTCACCGGCATTCGCCAGCCTAGCCTGGACTGTGCCCTCGGCGATCTATCCTGATCAGGCGCCCGCCGCGACATAGATCGCGCCGTCGGCGATCCGCACCGGGAAGGCTCGCAGGCGGACGCGCGGATCGCCTGGATGGCGGCCGGTATCAAGGTTGAATTCGTAGCCGTGCCAGGGACACACCACGTGCCAGTCCTTGCTGAACCGCATTCCGCGGCTCGTCTTGTCCGGCATGATAATCTCCTCCACCCCATTGAAGAGCCGGCCCTGGCAGACCGGCCCGCCATGATGCGGACAGCGGTTCTCATAGGCGACAAAACGCTCGCCCAGCCGGAACACGCCGACCTCCAGTTCGCCCACGGCAAAAATGCGGTGGTCACCGTCAGCGATGTCACTCGCTTAACCCAACATGATCTCAGCCATCGCTTGCTCTCCCCACCGGCCGCCCGAACCACATGGCAATGTCGAACGGGTTCAGCCCAGTGGCACGGATCATCGCACAGGCCGCGACCGCGACTTCGGTCGCCGTGACTGCATCTCGCTCGAATGGCGGAAACTCATCCTCCGCGGCTTCGACCTTGGCGGCATAAGCCTTCACGGCTGCGGTCAGTACCTGGCGCAGCGCGTCATCCGGGATCGCCTGTGCATCACCACGAAGCAAGGCCGCTGTCACCGCTCCGCTGAACGCCGCCGCGATGGGCGCGATCTCGCTCATTTTGCGAATGCCGGCTCCGGCGCCGGAACGGTGGCGAGCTTGTGCGCCGGCACCTCGAAGCGGAACAAACGCGCCGCGTTCAGGCCAAGGATATTGCGCTTCGCCTGTTCGGACAGGAACGGCAGGCCGGTGATCGCGCGCGGCAGATCGAAATCCCAGTGCGGCCAATCGGACGCGAACAGAAGCTGCGTCTCGGCGTTGATCGCCTCCATGGTCGCCTGAGTGAGTTTCAGGTTGCTGGTCTCCAGCGGCTGGCTGGTGAAATACATGTCGCGGATATACTCGCTCGGCCGCCGCCGCAGCAGCGGCGCCTCGGACGAACGCATCATGTATTCCGCGTCAAGCCGCTGCATCAGGAACGGCACCCAGGCGAGCCCGCTTTCCACCCAGATCACCTTCAGCCCAGGGAACCGCTCAGGGATGCCGTTGATCATCCAGTTGGTCAGGTGGATCATATTGAAGTAGCAGAACGAGAGCGCGTGCATCGAGATGAAGCGGTTGACCTGCTTCATCGAACTCGTCGCCCCAATGGAACCCGGAGTGGAACGCGAGCGGTTTGCCTGGCCGCCTGCAGCGCGGCATAGAGCCGCATATAGCTGTTGTGGTGCACAGGCTTATAGCGGGTGGAAACCACGGTGAAGCCGATCACGCCCGGCGCATCGGCGAACTCCTCCACCACATCGACGCAGGCTTCGGGATCATTGAACGGCAGATACATCATCGCCTTGATGCGCGGCTCGCGCGGCAGCAGCTCCTCGACCAGCCAGCGATTGAACGCACGCCCCAGCGCCACCTCCACCTCCGCCTGCGGATGCATACCCAGCAGCAGCATCGGCGTCGGAAACGCGACGGTGTAGTCGATGCCCATGCTGTCCATGGCGCGCCGGGTCAGTTCCACCTGGCGATGCGTATCCTCGCCGATCAGCGCATCGGCCCGCTGACCGTGCGGAATCCGCCCGAACATGTCCTGGTACAGCATACCCGGCTGGATATTCAGCAGACCCGGCGGTGATCCGCCGCGCTCGCGGAACGACCTGGCCGCGTGGCGCAGGTAGTCGTTGTCGATGCGATCGGTGATCTCCGACCAGAACGCCGTCTCGGTCACGTGCGCGTCGATATCGACGATGAAGGTATCCGCGAGTTTCCGCGCATCCTTCGCCGCATGCGCCAACACGTCGCGCGTGTCCGACCGTGGGGTGATCTTCTCCAGCTCGCGAATGTCCGCCATGTCCGTCCCCCTATTTGGTTCGCCGTAGCGTAGAGCGCGATCACCTTAGGCGGCATATCGGAGAGCGTGGATCGCGCGCTCCGACTCTATGATGATGCTGGCCGGATTGCCAGCGCGACCGTTTCCCGGTGCAGCTCGGCTTTTCTTTCGCGCCGCGTCCAGCCACCTTGAGGGGGATGCGCAGATCTCTCCGGTTGCTCCGCCGCCTGCTGGGCGGCGTGGGGTTCGTCGTGCTGCTGGTCGCCGCCCTGGTCAGCGGCGCGCTGTGGCTGACCTTGCCGCCTCGGTCGCAGCAGGCGCGCATACCGGGCCTCAGTGGCCCGGTGGACATCGGCTTCGATGCCGACGGTATCCCCCGGATTCGTGCCGCGAGTGCCACCGATGCCGCCGCCGCGACTCGGGTTCGTCCATGCGCGCGATCGGCTGTTCCAGATGGACATGATGCGCCGCGCCGCCTCCGGCCGGCTGTCCGAAGTCGCCGGCCCCAGCACTCTGAACTATGATCGCACGATGCGAACTCTGGGGCTGCGGCGGCAGGCGGTGGCCAGCTACCAGGCGCTTCCGGCCGATGCTCGTTCAATGCTCGATGCCTACGCGCGGGGAGTGAATGCCTGGATCGCCGCAAAGGGCCGGTTCAGCGCGCCCGAGTTCCTGTTCCTGGGCGCACCGGAACCGTGGCAGCCGGTCGATAGCCTGCTGTGGGGCGAGACGATGGGCCTGTGGCTGTCGCTGAACTGGCGCACCGAGCTGTCGCGCTACGCCCTGGAGCCACGCCTGCCGCAGCAGAAAATCGACGGGCTGTGGCCATCCGCACCGGGCGATGGCAAGCCGCAAGCCGGGCTGACAGCAACGCCGCAACACGCGGATGCGGCTCGCCGATTGATCGATTTGCTGCCCCAATTCCCGGAGCCCTATACGCAGGCCAGTTCAGCATCGAACGCCTGGGCGGTGGATGGGCAGCACACTGCGACCGGCGCGCCGCTGCTCGCCGGCGATCCACATCTGGCGTTCGGCTTTCCCAGCATCTGGTACCTGGCACGGATCGAGACGCCGCAAGGAGTGCTCGCGGGTGCCACGGCACCAGGCGTGCCGTTCCTCGTGCTGGGCCACAATGGCCATATCGCCTGGTCCATCACCACCACCGGGGCCGACGTGCAGGACATCTTCGTCGAGACGCCCGTAGGTGACGACCGTTACCAGACGCCCGATGGCCCGCGCCCGTTCACGCTCCACGAGGAGCGGATCAAGGTGCGCGGACAGCCGGACCAGATTCTGACCGTGCGCGAAACGCGGCATGGTCCGGTGATCAGCGACCTGGTCGGCGCGAAGCAGGTTCTGGCGGTCGCGATGGCCAATCTGGCGCCCGACAACACCGCGGCGGCGGGGCTGCTGGCGTTGAACCAGGCGACAAATGTCGATCAGGCGGCCAAGGCTGCGGCAATGATCACGGCGCCGGTGCAGAACCTTCTGGTCGCCGACCGGGAGCGGATCGCGCTGTACGTGACCGGGCGGGTGCCGATCCGGCGAGCCGGCGATGGGTCCGCTCCGGTGCCCGGGGACGGCTCGCACGACTGGATCGGCTGGGCCTCCGGCGACCAGTTGCCGCATTATGTGGCGCCTGCCAGCGGCCGGCTGGTGAACGCGAACGACCGCATAGCGCCACCGGATTTTCCGGTGTTCCTCGGCCGCGACTGGTTCGGCGACTGGCGCTGCTCGGTCGTATCCGCGAATTGCTCGATGGTTCGGACAGGCACACGGCGGCCGATTTCGCGCGGATGCAGATCGATGTCCGCTCGACATTTGCCCGACAGGTCCTTCCCACACTGCTGGCGGTGCCGATCAACGGTGAAACGGGCCGCCGCGCCCAGGCGCTGCTGCGCGATTGGGACGGCAACATGACGGTGGACGCGCCGCAGCCGTTGATCTTCAATGCCTGGACCCAGTTCTTCTACGGCCGGGTACTGCAGCAGGCCGGCATCTCGGTGAACGATGGCGGCCCGCTGCTGGAGTTCGTCAGCTATGTGCTGTCACCGGCGGGAGCGCATTGGTGCGGCGGTGATTGCACTTCCATGCTGAAAGCATCGCTGGGCGATGCGATCACGGATCTCGGGCGCCGGTTTGGACCTGATCCCAGCGCGTGGCGATGGGGCGAGGCCCATCCGGCGGTGTTCGCCCATCCGATGCTCCGTTCCATCCCGATCCTGAGCACACTGGGGACGCTGAGCATCCCCAGTCCCGGGGACAACAGCACGGTGGATCGGGGTGGCCCCGCATACAAACAGTTCCAATCGGTGCACGGGCCGGAGTATCGAGGCATCTATGACCTCGCCGATCTCGACCGCTCGTTGTTCGTGGTGGCCCCTGGGCAGTCCGGCAATCTGCTCAGCCGGCACGCGCGCGATTTCCTTGTCCGCTGGCGTGACGGGGACACCATCACACTCGGACCGGCTGCCGGTGTGGCAAGCGCAACCATTCGGCTGACCCCATGATCTATCGTGCCGCCACACCGCTTGATGATTACTCCTTGACCGAGGGCGTCTTGACCCGTCGGATCTTCGCCTGGTTGCTCGATGTGCTTCTGGTTGGGCTGACCTTGGTGGTGTTGTGGTTCGTGCTTCTGCTGTTCGGGGTCCTGACCCTGGGCCTGGGCCTGCCGCTACTCGGCGTGTTGCCGTTCGTGCCGTTCTGCTACCACCTGTTCTTCGTTGCCGGTACGGCGGCTGCCACCCCTGGACAGCAGGCGCTTGGACTGGTGGTTCGGCGCAACGATGATCTGGGCTTGCCGACTTTCGCGCAGGCCTTCATCTATACTCTGGTGTTTTACCTGACGCTTGCGACCACGGGGCTGCTGTTGCTGATCGCGCTGTTCACCATCCGGCATCGCACTCTGCATGACCTGGCGAGTGGCCTCGTGGTGGTGCGCGCGCGGGCGTTGACCAGCGGCTTCGGCTCCTGGAACATGCCGGGCGGATCGCCCTACGCATGACCTATAGACCGCCGCGCCGGCCGCAGTTCTTTTACACCACGGCCCCCCTGCCCTGCCCCTATCTGGCCGGCCGAACCGAGCGCAAGGTGGTCACCGAGATTATCGGGCCCGATGCCGACGCGCTGCATGATCGGCTCTCACGCGCGGGGTTCCGGCGCAGCCACAACATTGCCTATGCACCGGTGTGCCCGTCCTGCCAGGCCTGCATCCCGATCCGCATTCCGGTCGCAACGTTCCAGCCGGACCGGACCTTGCGGCGCATCTGGCGCATGAACGCGCTGCTGGAGGGCTTCGAGGTTCCGGCACGGGCCACGGCCGAGCAGTTCCAGTTGTTTCAGCGCTACCAGGTGGCGCGCCATGGCGATGGCGACATGGCGACCATGAGTTTTTACGACTACCGCGCCATGGTGGAAGACACGCCGATCGAGACCTTCATCATCGAGTTCCGCGATCCCGAGGACCGGATGGTGAGCGCATGTCTGGCCGACCGCCTCGGTGACGGCCTTTCCGCGGTCTATTCTTTCTTTGCCCCCGCGCTCGAGCGGCGTTCACTCGGCACGCACGCGATCCTTTGGCTGATCGAGCGGGCGCGCAGCCTGCATCTACCCTACGTCTATCTCGGCTACTGGGTGCCGGAGAGCCGTAAGATGGCCTACAAGTCCCGCTTCCGCCCCGCGGAGGTACTCGCCGGCGGGGCATGGCGGATGCTGACGGACGCCGATACCGGCGAAGGCGCGGCGCACGGGGCCTTGGTGCCGGCAAGCGCGGAATAACGCCGGTGATCGCCTGAAGGCGCGGCGCGCTGGCGCCCGAGGGCAGCAGCGCCCGCGGTCAGCCTTCGCAGATCGCCTGGATGCTGGGCCGCGGCTCACCTGCCCAGGTCAGGCGCCAAATGCCGCCCTGCGCCACGGACTGCACGGCGTGCGGCCATAGTGCAACGAGGCAGGTGCCTCCATCGTGCCGAACCGATGGGTAGACGATCCCGTTGTGCCCCAGCGCCATCGCCTCCGCCGCCAGCGCATTGCCGGCCGGGTAGCCGACAGCCGGATCAGGATCGAGACAAGCGGGTCGACGGTTGCTGTTCGCGCAGATCGACGAATTCGCCGGCGAAACTTGCCCAGATTTCCGCGTAATCCACCGCGGCGTGGTAGTTCCTGCACCCGGTCGAGCTCACGTTGCATGTGATACGACACCTCCGCGATCGCCGTCTCCACCGCGAACGCGGCGTACCAGGCGCCCCGTTCGGGTCCATTGAACCGGTTCATCTCGCGCGGCCGGAAATAGCTGAACGCGGCGTTGACGAAGGCGGCATGCGGCCGATGGCTGGGGTAGCTCGTGGCCGCGAAGCGTTCATCACGCAGCCGCGCACTGGTCGCTCCTTCAATTTCGGCCAGATCGTCCAGCATGGATGGCGACACCAGGCCGAGTAGCACAGGGTCGCGCAGGCGCGCCGTGGCGACCAGCCGCACCGCGCGTGGGACCGCGAGGATCGAAACGGGAAATGCCACGCCGGGCTACAATCCGCCCCGAAGTGCATCGATTTGGCGGCGGATCTCCAACATCGCCGGGATGCCGCCTTCATGCATGGCTTCGATCGGTGTACGGTTCACGAACAGCGGCCCGCTGTTTCGCAATCGCACCCAGCGGTCGGCCATGTCGTCGACGAACAGCAGATGCAGGCCCTTGAAGATACCGACCATGGCGGACACCCGCATGAACTGGTCCTGCGACAGCGACTGCTTCCAGGCATTGGCCCGGATGCGATCCCAGGTGCTGACCGAGACGCCCAGAAGGTCCGCTGCCTCCTGGCTGCTCAGCTTCCAGGCCCGCGCCAAATTTCGCAGCGCCTCCAATGCGGCCGACGTGAGCCTCGACCGATCCGCGGCGCTGGCGAAAGTCTGCGGCGCATTCGGCAGTGAGGGGCTCGCCAGAGCCGATGCTGTCGCGCTTATCGGGCGGCGGGTCATTCGTCCTCCAGGCAGCAAGATATAGCCTGTCATTTGAGGTGTTTCAAGCCACCAAATGACAAATAGCGACACTGATTTGCACCTCGGCCACGCAAATCGGATGCTTGGTCGCAGAATGCGGGGAAAACCATGAGGCTCAAGGACAAGGTCGCGATCATTACCGGCGGTGCGCACGGCATGGGCGAAGCCGAGGCAAGGCTGTTCGCGCAGGAAGGTGCGAAGGTGGTCATAGCCGACGTGCTGGCAGAACGAGGGCGAGGCCGTCGCCGCCGACATCTCCGCCGGTCAGCGCTCCGCCCGCTTCGTGCAGACCGATGTGACCTCGGAGAGCGACTGGCGCAGGCTGATCGCCGAGACGGTCGCGGCCTATGGCAGGCTCGACATTCTGGTTAACAATGCCGGTATCAGCGGCAGCGCGGTTGGCGATGCCGACGCCTTGGAAGGTTGGCAGCGGCTGCTGGCGGTGAACGCGACCAGTGTCTTTCTTGGCACGAAACTCGCCGCGAAGGAGATGGCGAAGACCGGCGGCGGGTCGATCGTGAACATCTCCTCGATCATGGGCATCGTTGCCAGCGAGGACAGCCATCCCGGCTATGCCGCCTCCAAGGCGGCGGTGCGCAACTACACCAAGGCGGCGGCCTGTCGTTATGGACCCGAGAATGTGCGGGTCAATTCGGTGCATCCCGGCTACCTGCCGCCGATGCTGAACGCGACAAATGCCGGTAGCCGGCAGGCGAAAATCGCGGAAACCCCGCTGCGCCGGTTGGGCAAGCCGATCGAGGTGGCCTATGGCGTGTTGTTCCTCGCATCGGACGAGGCCTCGTTCATCACCGGCGCCGAACTGGTGATCGACGGCGGCTACATCGCCGCATTGATGCGATCACGTTGAACCCCAGGCGGGGAACGACTGTTCTGCCCGGTGCAGAGGAGATCCATTCCCGATGACCGAGGTAAGACTGCAGCCGCACGATCCGTTGCCCGAACTCGGGCCGCTACATGCTCGTGCTGCGCCGGTTCGGCGAAGACGACCCACAGGCCGCCATTACCGAGATCATCAGGGCGGATGGCAAGGATCCACCGGAATTGACGGTCGCGGTGCGTCCGGACGGCACGCCGATGCCGTTCGAGGAGGCTATTGGCGTCGCGCTGAAACAGGCCGAGAGCCAGGGCTACCCGGAAGTCTACGCGGTGGACCGGACTGCGGGCCCGCGTGAGCGCGAGGTGCTGAAGCACCATGGTGACCATTCGGTGGATGTGGAAAAGCTGGCCGACGAAGAGGCGGGAGAAACGGGCAGTGACATCCGCGACCGGCCGATGGATGCCGGCTACAATGTCACACCGCACAGAAGGCAATGAGCGCGCGACTGGCGGAACTGCTCGGCTACGCCCGCGCGCATGCCGCCACCAGTGACACGCGGGAGTGGATAGCTGATCTGGAAAGCATGCTTGCGGTGGCCTGGGACCTGATGACCGAGGAGCAGCGGTCCGCGTTCCGCAACCACGCGGACGTGCTCGCAATCATCGAAGCGGCAGGGCAGTCTCCGCCGCCATGACGGCGGTCTCTGGCGCAGCGCCGCATTGGCATCGGTTGACGGCGGGCGGCGCGATTTGACACCTGATGCTGTGTCGAACCGAGGTCCCAGATGTCTGAAGCGGCGTTGTCATCATCCGAAGTCCAGGACTTGCGCCGCATCGCCGGCATGATGATCCCGGCCAGCACGGAATACGGCGCTCCTGGCGCCGATGATGCGCTGATCTTTGCCGATATTCTGCGCTCACTCGGCCGGGACCTTGCCGATGTGCGTGACGGCGCTTGGCGCCCTCGGGCAGCTCGCCGCAGGAAGCTTCGCCGGCCTCGACGACACCAGCGCGGAGTTGGTGTTGCGGCGCTTTCTGGCCTCGGGCCGCGCAGCGGCGGCGGTGCTCGGTCGCGTGATCCTGCAATGCTATTACCGCGACGACCGCGTGCTGCATTCTCTGGGCCTGGAGCCGCGCGCACCGTTTCCCAAGGGACACACGCTGGAACAGGGTGACTGGTCGCTGCTCGATGCCGTGCGCGGGCGTGCAAAGCTGTGGCGCGACGACCGCCCGGTGGATGCCCGGTGACGCCATGAGCCGCAACGATATCGTCGACGTGCTGATCGTCGGTTCGGGTGCTTCCGGTGCGGCAGTGGCATGGAGCCTGGCGGAGACCAGGATGCGGATCCTGTGCCTGGAACAGGGCGACTGGATGAAGCACGCCGATTTTCCCAGCCACGGCCGCGACTGGGAGGCGCGCCGCTACAGCGACTTCGACATCAGTCCGAACCGGCGTGGGCGACCGACCGACTATCCGATCAACGACGCCGCATCGCCGATGAAGATCGCCAATTTCAACGGCGTCGGCGGCGGCACTATCTTCTACACGGCGCATTTCCCCCGCATGCACCCGTCGGACTTCCGGGTGCGCTCGCTCGACGGCGTCGCCGACGACTGGCCTATCGACTACTGGGCGCTGGAGCCGTTCTTCGCCGAGAACGACCGCATGATGGGCGTATCCGGCCTCGCCGGCGATCCGGGTGTTCCGCCGCGTGATCCGCCGATGCCGCCGATCCCGCTGGGCAAGACCGGCACGATCTACGCGCGGGCGATGAACCGGCTGGGCTGGCACTGGTGGCCGTCCGACACCACCGTCGCGACCACCGAATATGACGGACGCGCGGCCTGCATCAACGTCGGACACTGCACGCCTGGTTGCGCCCAAGGCTCCAAGGCGAGCACCGACATCACCTACTGGCCGCGCGCCATCCGCGCCGGCGTCGAATTGCGCACCCGATGTCGGGTGCGGGAAATCACCACCAACGAACACGGCATGGCGTCCGGCGCCATCTACTACGACGCTGACGGCGTCGAACGGTTCCAGCCGGCAGAAGTCGTCATCCTCGCCTGCAACGGGATCGGCACGCCGCGCCTGCTGCTCAACTCCGCCTCCGCGCGATTCCCGAATGGCCTGGCGAACTCCAGCGGACTGGTCGGCAAGAACCTGATGCTGCATCCCTGGCCGCAGGTCACCGGCTATGTCGAAGAGACGGTCGATGGCAGTCGCGGCCCGATGACCTGCATCTGGAGCAAGGAGTTCTACGAAACCGACCCATCACGCGGGTTTGTGCGCGGCTACACGCTGCAATTCGCCCGCGGCACCGGGCCGGTGAGCCGAGGCGGTGACCAGCGTCGCCGCCGGGCGTCTGCCCTGGGGCAAGGATCACCACCGCATCTTACCGGCAACTGCTCGATCATCGGCTGCTGATCGGCGTCGCCTGCGAGGACCTTCCCGAGGAGCACAACAGGGTGACGCTCGACCCGGTATTGAAGGATGACCACGGAATTCCTGCGCCGCGCATCGACTACACCATCAGCGAGAACACCAGGCGCATGATGGAACACGGCATCGCACGAGCCGAGGATATCCTGACCGCGGCGGGCGCGACCAACCTGCATGCGTCCCGCACCGTGCTGAACAGTCCAGGTCATCTCCTCGGCACCGCACGTATGGGCAGCGACCCTGAACGGTCGGTGGTCAATGCCTGGGGACGCTGCCATGACGTGAGAGAACCTGTTCATTGTGGACGGCAGCATCTGGGTCACGTCGGGCGGGGTGAACCCGACCTCGACGATCCAGGCATTGGCGCTCTACATCGCGGACAGCATGAAGCAGCGTCTGGCGACCCTGTTCGACTGAGCTTAACATGTGACGATCAGTGACCTCATCATACTGGAACTTCGTTGTTTTGTGCGCGTGATTCAGACCTCCGCGCGTCTCCGCCTCGGGTCATCACGCGCTAGCGCTGCAGCTGCATCATCTGGTCCATCGGCAGCATGTTCTAGTTCAGGTGCGCCATGATCCAAAGCGAGCCTCCGACCACGAGCACGATAATCAGCACGCCGAAGGCCAGCGCAAGGACATTGTTGGTGTTGTCCGGGGCCGTGGTGATGTGCAGGAAATAAGCCAGATGCACGCCGATCTGCGCGATCGCCAGCACGGCGAGCGCAACAGGAATGCTCGGCCCCCAGATGAAATGAGTGCCGGCCACGTAAAACGAAGCGACCGTGAGCAGCGTCGCAAGCGCCAACCCGAACAGGTAACCGCTCGATCTTCTGCCGGACGGTTTCCTCGGGAGCATCGATGACGCCGGGAGCGACGTCTTCGCCATCGAGGTCTGAAATTCTCCCTTCGCCCGCTCATCGGCCTTCTCCGATCAGATACACGATGGTGAACAAGGCCACCCAGATGATGTCCAGCGCGTGCCAGAACAGATTGAAGCAGAGCAACCGGCGCAAAATGTTCGGTCGGAAGCCCTTGACGTAGATCTGCGCCATCATGGTCCCGAGCCACAGCAGTCCGGCGGTGACGTGGCAGCCGTGCAGCCCGACGACAGCAAAGAAGGACGATAGAAATGCGCTGCGCTGGGGCGGCGCGCCGACCGCGAACATGTGGGTGAACTCGTATGCTTCCAGGGCCAGGAAGCACGCGCCGAGAATGCCGGTAACCAGCAGCGAAACCTGGGTCCAAAGCTGGTTGCGCACGCTGCTCGCGACCGACGACATGCCGCAGGTGAAGCTGGAGGCAAGCAAGAAGGCGGTTTCCAACGCAACGCGCGACGGGTCGAACAGGTCACGTCCCGAAGGACCGCCGGCGGTCTCCGTCTGCAGCACCGCGTGCGCCGCGAAGAATGCGGAGAACATGACGATGTCGCTGAGCAGGAAGATCCAGAACCCATAGCCGACGATCACCCGCTTCGAGGCCGGCCCCCCTTCGCCATGCCCGGTCGCATAGTCGCGTCCGCCGCCGCCGCGCCCAGGTGCGCCGTAGCCGCGCCCCAGTCGATATGGATCGATGTCGCGCCGGTGGGGTTGCGGCAGTGCTTCGCTGCTGACGCTCATGCCGGTTCTTCCGCGCGTGCGTGCGTATCAAGCCAAGCCTGCCGCGCGTGCCTTCGCTCGCTGATCGAGGCGGGCCACCTCCGCTGCCGGGATGACGTATTCCTCCACGTCGCGCCACGCGAACCAGACAAACACCGCATATGCGGCAACAACGCCAACCAGAACCATCCACCAGATGTGCCAGATCAGCGCGAAGCCGGTCATGGTGGCAAAGAACGCCGTGATAAAGCCGGTGGGGCTGTTGCGCGGCATCTCGATGTCCTCATATTGCGGCTCCGGTGAGAGATGCTGGCTTTCGATGGCGCGCCGTTTGATCTCCCAGTAGGGCTCCTCGCCCTTGCACATTGGGCAGCACGGCGAAATTGAATGGCGGCGGTGGTGACGCCGTCGCCCATTCCAGCGAACGGCCATTCCAGGGGTCGCCGATCTCATCGCGCAGTTCGTCGCGGCGGCGGATGCTGACGACGATTTGTATGACTTGGCAAATGGCGCCCGCGAGCAGGATCAACACACCGATCCCGGCGGCGAGCATCCAAGGGTACCAGGCCGCGACATCGTAGTGCTGCAGGCGCCTGGTCATGCCAAGCAGACCCGGCAACATAGAGCGGTACGAAGGTGACATAGAAGCCGATCAGGCCGAACCAGAATGCCGCCTTACCCCAGCCCTCATGCAGTCGGAAGCCGAACGCCTTTGGAAACCAGTAGGTGAGACCGGCGAACCCGGCGAACAGCACGCCACCGATAATCACGTTGTGGAAGTGCGCGACCAGGAACAGGCTGTTGTGCAGCATGAAGTCGGCAGGCGGCACCGCCAGCAGCACGCCGGTCATCCCACCGATCACGAAAGTGACGATGAACCCCAGCGACCACAGCATCGGCGTAGCGAAGCGAATACGCCCACCGTACATGGTGAAGATCCAGTTGTAGACCTTCACCCCGGTGCCAACCGCGATGATGCTGGTGGCGATGCCGAATGTCGCGTTGACGTTGGCACCCGCCCCCATGGTGAAAAAATGGTGCAGCCACACCATGAACGAAACCAGGCAGATGAACAGCGTAGCCATGACCATTGACCGATAGCCGAACAGCGGCTTGGCGGAGAAGGTGGAAAACACCTCGGAAAACACCCCGAACGCCGGCAGGACAAGGATGTAGACCTCCGGATGCCCCCACACCCAGATCAGGTTGACGAACATCATCATGTTGCCGCCGGCGGTATTGGTGAAAAAATGGAACCCGAGATAGCGGTCCAGTATCAGCATCCCGAGCGTGGCGGTGAGCACCGGAAAGGCGGCGACGATCAGCAGGCTGGAGGCAAGCGCGGTCCAGCAGAACATCGGCATCCTGAAATAGCTCATGCCCGGTGCGCGGATCTTCAGGATGGTGGTAACGAAATTGACGCCGGTCAGCAGCGTGCCGACCCCGGAAATCTGCAAGGCCCATAGATAATAGTCCACCCCTACGCCCGGCAGATATTCCGTCTCGGACAATGGCGGGTAAGGCAGCCACCCGGTGCGCGCGAACTCACCGACCACCAGCGAGATATTCACCAGCAATGCCCCGGTTGCGGTGAGCCAGAAGCTGGTCGAGTTCAGCGTAGGGAACGCAACATCGCGGACGCCGAGTTGCAGCGGCACGACAAAATTCATCAGCCCGATGACGAGCGGCATCGCGGCGAAAAAGATCATGATCGTGCCGTGCGCCGCTGAAGATCTGGTCGTAATGTTCGGGCGGAAGAAACCCCGGCGCATGAAACGCGACGCCTGCTGCGAGCGCATCATGAGCGCGTCGATAAAGCCGCGCAGCAGCATGGCCAGCGAGAGCAGAATGTACATCACACCGATCCGCTTATGATCCACGCTGGTGATCCACTCCCGCCACAGATAGGGCAGATATCCGCGCAGGATCACCCACGCGATCACGGCAAGCAGAATGACCAGCACCGTCGCTCCCGCGAACAGTGGGATGGGCTGGTTGAACGGGATTGCCGCCCAGGTCAGTTTGCCAAGCATTTCAGTGCTCCGGTGTCGGGTGGACGCGTTGCTCGCTGCTTTCGGTGTTCGGTCCAGGCTGAGGCGGAATCTGCTGCGTCACGACAGCGCGAAACAGCGACGGATCGGCTTGGCGATAGGTGAATGCCTGGGTCGTGTTCTGCCGGGAAAGGTCAGCATAACCGGCACGGTCCAAGACAGGTCCCGCCTGCCGGGTGTTCGCAATCCAATTGGCGAACTCATCCTGCGCGACAGCACGCACGGTAAACGCATATTCGGAAAACCATCGCCACTGAACTGCGCTGATAGGCCGTGGTAATCGCCGGCTTGGTCGGCCTGCAGGTACAATTGCGTCACCATGCGATTCATCGTGTAGATCATGCTGCCAAGCTGCGGCACGAAGAACACGTTCATGACGCTCGCGGAGGTCAGATCGAAATGCAGGGGCACGCTCGACTGGCACCACAAGCTGATTGACGCTGGCCACGCCCTGGTCCGGATAAATGAACAGCCATTTCCAGTCGAGCGATACGACCTGCACCTCAAGCGGCTTGACCTCGGATGCAATAGGCCTGGCCGGATCGAGTTCATGCGCACCAATCCAGATCACGCCGCCCAAGAAGCAGATGACCAGAATGGGAATCGACCATACGATCAGCTCGATCCTGCCCGAATATGCAAAGCGGGGTCGATAGCGCGCCTTGAGTATTCAACTCGCGGAACCACCAGGCAAAGACCAACGCGGCAATGATCGTCGGAATGACGATCGCCAACATGATCTCCAAAGCATTGAACAGGATGATCCGGTTCGCCGCGCCGATGGGCCCGCGCGGTTCCAGTATCCCGCCTGAACATCCGGTCAGCGCTGGCAGCACCCCACAGAGCGCCGTCAGCAAACGCCTCCGCGGTGCCGCGCGGCGCATCGAACTATTACGCCTTCTCGCCGCGGCGGCCGCGAAGCAATCGGGACGCGGATCGGCGCATCACCTCCAAGCGCACGAAAGGCTCCGGTACGAAACGCTGCGGCACGAACAGCACACCCACGAACGAAGCCATCATTATCCCGCCGAATACCGTACTTCCAATGAAACGACGCGAGGCGCGCCAACTCCGGTCGCGACAGCCAGCGGAAGGTCCGCATCGGAATCGCAACTTCGCTGACCTTCGATCAACAGAACAAGGTTGGCCATGAACGTCAAGCGCCTTGACCGAGGTGCGATCGCGATGTTGTGTGGTATGACGATTGCAGAGCACCGCACAACGCGAATACCAGATGAGTAATCCATGGCGACGGCCGCGCCATTGGACGGCGGGGCAACACGGGGATGGCTCAGCCAAGTTGCCTGATCCGCATTCGATCAACGACGGGCGGCCGGCTTTGTCCCGAGTGACAACACTCCCGGGCGCCCAATGCGGGTGCACGAGGACCGAATGGGAACCGGCGACGCGCCAGCAGGTTCTAAAGCCATGATCGAGCTGCCCGCGCCTGGCTATCCGATATCGGAGCAATCGCTGACGGATTGGTTCGGACAGCGATATGGGCGCACGCCGACCGAGCGAGAACTGGGATCGGTGATGGCAGCCATGGCAGAGCGCAATTCAACGCCGCCGCATGAGGGGCCGCGAGCTGATCTCGAGGGTTGCCAGACGGATCCCGCCGCTGAACCGCCCGCGAGGCGCTAGATGTCAGCGAGACGGGCGGCGGACCCGCACCAATGGAAACCGGCGCCTGATCGGCGGTTTCAGGATCGCTTTCGCGTATGAGTGTGATGAACGTCCCGCTCTCCGCCACCGCCGGATACGCGGCTGGTCTCCTTGTTGGTAGGTGCTCCCGGCTGAGGCGGATCGACACTGCCGCCTCCTTTGTGCCCCGTCGGCTGGCGGTTCTTGCCCGGGTGTTCCCGGTCCTGATGACTGCTCCCGGGGCCGCCGAACCTTTCGGCGTTTGGATGATCTGAGCCCTTCGCCATCGTCAGCGGTCCTGCTGATAGCCTGTGTTGGTGGTGTTCTGCTTCACGTTGCCCTGGCGCCCTTGCTCGCCCAGGTTTCGGTTCAGCTGATTGTCGCGGTCGGCCTGACTGCCGGATGCGGTGTCGGACTCAGGCGTCTCATGCGGGTTCCGCTGCTCCGGTGGCACGGGAGGTGGGTGCGCAGACATCGCTCGCTCCGTCGTTATTGGATGGTCAACCTTAACTCTCGCAATTGCCAATCGTTCCTCGCTCAGGCGCGGGCAACCGCCCACGCGGCCCGCCGTTGCAGCGTGACCCATGCACCGCGTGACCCTGCACCTGGAGATCCATTATGAGCGCTGATCTTCCCCAGCCACCAATGCCGGAACAACAGCAGCCGATGCCGGGCAGCAGTGCGGAAATGGACCCGCAGCCCGACTACGGCGAAACCAGCTACCGCGGCTCGGGCCGCCTTGCGGGCAAGAAAACCATCATCACCGGCGCCGACAGCGGCATTGGCCGCGCCGTCGCGCTTGCTTTCGCGCGAGAAGGCGCGGACGTCCTGGTGAGTTATTACAACGAGCACGAGGACGCCAAAGAGACGCAGCGTCTGGTCGAAGACGCGGGGCGCCGGTGCATCCTGGTACCGGGCGATATCAAGGATCCGGCGCATTGTCGCGCATCGTCGGCAAGGCGGTGGAAACATTCGGCGGCATCGACGTTCTGGTGAACAATGCCGCTCACCAGGCGTCATTCTCATCCGTTGAAGATATCAGCGATGAGGAGTGGGACGTCACGTTTCGCACCAACATCCATGCGATGTTCTATCTGACCAAGGCTGCCCTTCGGCACATGCGCGAAGGCGCCGCGATCATCAACACAACCTCGGTGAACGCTGATACGCCAAGCCCGCAACTGCTGGCTTATGCCACGACGAAGGGTGCCATACAGAATTTTACCGCGGGCCTAGCGCAACTCCTGGCCGAGAAGCACATCCGCGTGAACTGTGTCGCGCCCGGGCCGATCTGGACGCCGCTGATCCCCTCGACCATGCCGACCGAGAAGGTCAAGCAGTTCGGCAAACAGGTGCCGATGCAGCGGCCGGGGCAGCCCAAGGAACTGGCGCCCGTTTACGTCCTGCTGGCAAGCGATGAAGCCAGCTATGTTTCCGGCGCGACTGTTGCGGTGACTGGCGGTAAACCGATCATCTGATAGACCGGCGCGCCGGCATTACGAGCGGAAGAATGCGTCCGTGCCCCAGCACCTTGTTTTCGCCTGATTGAGACCTCCCGCGATTCTGCCGTCCGGTCATCCGTCTAACCCGGGCGGGGCGCGGCTACAGCAAGGGCATCGTGCGCCGCCTGCAACTCTTCCTGCATGACCTGGAGTTCCTCGAGCGCAACGCTGAGTTCCTGGCGCAAGTGTAGCGTCTTCCGCCTGCTCGGATCTGCCACGGGAGCAATTGCGCGCGAAGTTCGAGCAATTCCTTCTCCGCCTGCTCGCGCAGGCGCACCTCTTCCTGCAGTTGGGCATCAGCTCCTCGTTTGCACGGACGAGTTCCGCCACCCGCTCGCTCATGTCCTCGATGGCGACATAGGCCTGCTCGAGCTCGGACCGCAGCCGTTCGGTCAGACCATTCGCCTCCGGTGCGTGTGCTTCGGGCGGTGTCACTGCTCGAGCCGCGTCAGTCCGTGTGCCACGATGTTGCGGCACAACCGCAATGCTGCCTCCCTGCGCGCCCATGCCTCATCTCCCAAAGATGCCCTGGCATTCTGGAAAGTCGCTCTCTCCAGCCGGGCTCGTGGTCCGTCCGAGATTCATACCATCGTCACCGATCAGTTCAGCCGATATCGCGCAGTCCGCGTTGGCAGTGGCCTCCGGGCAAGAGCATGCGTGATCGCGCAATCTTGTCGCATCGAGCACGTCGATGCTGCCGCGGCGTTGCCGGATCAGCCCGCCTCGCTGCAATTTTCCAGCGTCACGCTGATCCCCGCCCGCCTGACCCCCAGCATTGTGGCCAGAAATGCATGCGTGACCGGAAGCACCGGGCCCAACTGGGCATGCAGCCTGAGCAGCCAGCACGCACAGCGTTCGGACAGTGAATGGTGGGCATTGCAGGCCGCGACCAGCTCGGTTTGTGCGACGCGCCGCCGCAACTGGCGCAAATAGGCCTCCGTCAGTCCTGGATGGCGCTGCATCGCTTCCGCAACAGATCCCCCGGGATTTCCAGCAATTCCATCCGAGATACCGCCCGGTAACTGGACGCGGATCGAACCGGGCTCTGCCTGAAAATCCATCAACGTGCCGGAGCCTAGCAGTTCGACGCAGGTTGGCGGCGTTCGGTCAAGTGTAACCGAGACGGCAAGAACGCCGGACTCGATCAGGTAGCTGAAATTCGTGTCCTTTCGGCCAGCAATCGACGAACCCTGAGCGACGGACCGACGGATGCGCTTCCACGGCCTTCCAGGCGATGCTGCAGCGTTCATCATTGGCAACCTGACATGAAGGAGCGACCCACTAATCCTTGGCATGTTGGCTTGCGGATGTCGCGCTTCAACCGCCGACTTTCGGCTTTCTGGCGGTTCGCCCCGGGTCCGAGATCCTTGCGGATTGCCAAGATGAAGGCAAGGGACGCTTCTGGCAGAACCGGATCATGGCAGCTTGGGTGACCGAGATCGGCGCTCGCTGGAACCGCCAGCCAGCTCGTTGCGGTCCTAACGGCGCGCCGCGACACGGAGAGCGCTTTCTGGCAATCGCCGTGGCAATACTGGACTGGACATGCGGAACTACAATAACAGGCAGTGATGTTGTGCGTACGATTCACTCATGATGATGAAAAGATCCGTCAACCCGCTTACTGGTTCATGCCTTCAACCTGCCCAGGAGCCAGCGGAATGCCGATCCAATCAATGCAAGACCTCATGCTGGAGGAGCTGCGGGAGCTTTACAGCGCAGAGCGGATTGCCGTGCAGGCGTACCCTCGCCTGCGCAAGGCGATACAGACGGAATTGTTGCGGAATGCTGTCGAGCATCACCTGGAGCAGACCAAAGAGCAGGTCGAACGACTGGGCAAGGTCTTCGAACTGATGGATGCGAAGACCCGCGCTAAGACCTGCCATGCCATGCAGGGCTTGGTCGAAGAGGCGCGGGCGCACATCGACGCCGATCTGACGCCAGAACTTCTCGAAGTCATGCTGGTCGCCGACCTGCAGAAGATCGAGCACCTTGAGATCGCCGCATACGGCGCCGCCCGCGCGCACGCGGAGGCCCTCGGATTGGACGAGGCGGTCGAGTTGCTGGACCAGACGCTGAACGAAGAAAAGGAGACGGACGCGTTGCTGAACCGCCTGGCCACCGAGGAGATCAATCCACCAGGCCATGGCGGATACCGAGGAAGACGCAGCCGAAGGAGAGGAAGAAGAGAGCGCCAGCACAAAGACTCGAGGCTCACGCAACCAGCGCGCCGGACGCAGCGCATCACGCTGAGGCGCTGACCGGAGGGCGATCTAGGTGGCGCAGGCCGCTAACGATCGGGCTCCGGGCTAGGCGGAACGGTGCGGGGCTGGGCGGAACGGTGGTGGAGCTGAGGGGACTTGAACCCCTGACCCCCTCATTGCGAACGAGGTGCTCTCCCAACTGAGCTACAGCCCCGTCCCGCAGGGCGCGGACAATGCTCAAACGCGCCCGCCAAAGTCAAGCGAGGCGGTCGCGTAACACGTTGCCGCGGGTATCTCCGGCCGCTAGTTTCCGCCATTCCGTTGGGGAACCGCCACCGATGATGGCCCTGTTCTGGCTGCTGGACCGGCTGCTCAGCCTGTACATCTGGGCGGTAATTATTGCCGCTGTGTTTAGCGTCCTGACCAGTTTCGGCGTGCTCGATACACGGAATCGGCTGGTCTGGACCATCGGCGACTTCCTCTATCGCATCACCGAGCCTGCGCTGCGACCTATCCGCAACCTGCTGCCCTATTTTGGCGGCATCGATATCAGCCCGATTATTCTGATCCTGCTGCTTCAGGCGGTGCGCATGCTGCTCGGAGAGGTCGAGGTCAGCATCGTGCGGAGCGTCTATTGAGCCGGCTTGCCCGGTCGTGACCGCGCGCATCATCGACGGAAAAGGCGTGGCGCAGCACCTGCGATCCCGAGTGGCCGAACAGGTTGCCGCGTTGCCGTTCCGTCCCGGTCTCGCGGTGGTGCTGGTCGGCGACGATCCGGCAAGCGCGGTCTACGTGCGCAGCAAGGACCGCGCGGCGGCCGCCGCCGGGTTCGCCTCGCGCACCATCCGGCTGCCGGCCGACACCTGCGAACAAGCGCTGGTCACCCAGATCGCGCAGCTCAACGCCGACCCGGCGGTGGACGGCATCCTGGTCCAACTGCCGCTGCTCGCCACACATTCCGCCGCAGGCAATCGTCGAGGCGATCGACCCCGGGAAGGACGTCGATGGCTTCCATCCGCTGAATGTGGGCCGGCTGGCCATGGGCGAGCCCGCTATGGTCCCCTGCACGCCCGCTGGCGTGATGCGGTTGTTGTCGCACGCCGGCGTCGCGCTGGAGGGTGCGCGCGCCCTGATCGTGGGACGGTCCACGATTGTCGGGCGCCCGATGGCCTCGCTGTTGCTGGCCGCCAATGCCACCGTCATCATGGGGCATTCTCGGACCCGCGATCTCGCCGCCGAGTGCCGGCGCGCGGACATCATCGTGGCAGCCGCGGGAAAGCCTGGCCTGATCCGTGGGGATTGGATCGCGCCTGGCGCCACGGTAATCGACGTCGGCATCAATCGCCTGGACGATGGCCAGCCTGGCGGGAGATGTTGCCTTTCAAGAGGCGATTGCTCGCGCCGGCGCGATCACCCCGGTGCCGGGTGGCGTTGGCCCGATGACAATCGCCTGCCTGCTGGAGAACACATTGACCGCGGCGCTGCGCCGCCGGTGCGGCAGGTGAGCGCGAAAGGATGCGCTCATCGAGCCCGTTATTTTCCGCGTGATTCAGACCTCCGGCGTGCCGCCTCCAGTCATCACGCCTGCATTTTCCGCGTGATTTAGACCTCCGGCGTGCCGCCTCCAGTCATCACGCTCTGACGCGATTACACTCAGAAATCGCTACAACGGCCGTTGACCTCCCAGTCGCCGTAGCGGGTCGGCTCCGGCCCCTGCGGACCACCGATCTCCTTGGGCATCGGCTTCGGTGCCGGTGGCTTCGGCGCCTCGATCGGCTCTGGCATCTCAGTTCCACGATCGGTCGCCATACGACACAGATATGATGCGGCACGCGGGGCGGCAAGTCGTAGCTCCCAGCCTCCCCCTTGCGCGCTATCAGATGGCCGGAAATGACAGCAGCAGGTGGTTCGTCGAGCCGGATCGCCGATAGGCGATGTGCTGGGCGAAGCCATGCATCAACTTGATGCCAAGCCCGCCTACCGCCACCGCGTCGAGATGCTTGGCTATCGGGACTGCCTGGTAGGCCACAGGGTCGAACGGCCTACCGTCATCGGTGACCTCAGCCAGCAACGCATCGCCTTCGTGCCACAGCCTGATCTGAACGTCGTGCGCCGAACCAGCATCGAATGCATAGGAGATGACGTTGGTCACCGCCTCCTCCAGGCAGAGTTGCAGGGCATGCGTTGTCTGCGACGAAAGGCCGAGGACGCCCGCGCGCTGCTGCAGCCACGTCGTCATACGGGGGATTTCCGTCAATTTATTGCGCAACGTCAGAGAGACCAAACCAAGACCACTCGGCTATTGGGCAAGCGCCGCCGCCAGTGCAGCTTCCTTATCGCGATAGATCGGCATCAACTCCGTCATGCCCATGACCTCGAGTACCTGTTCCACCTGCTCCACCGGGTTCAGCAGGATCATGGTCCCGCCTCGCCGCTGCACGGTCTTTGCCGCCAGCAATAGTGTTCTGATGCCCATCGACGCCAGGAAGCTGACGCGGGTCAGGTCCACCAGCACCGCCTTGTGCGACGCGGCGACGGCATTGAACTGCACATCGATCGCACCCGCCCCGGCAATGTCCAGCCGGCCATCCAGAATGATCCTGACGGCGCCTGGCGCCAACGGCTCGACCGACATATCCATGACCCGCCCCCGCCTCCGGGCATCACGTTCTGATGCCATTTTGCACCCGGGCTAGATGCATAATTCGCCAGCGCATGCAATGTCCCGGCCTGCTGTCATCCAATTGTCACCAGCACGGAGGGGACATCATGGTACGCGTGGTGGGTATCGATCACCTGGTGATCAGGGTCAGCGACTACGAGAAATCCAAGGCATTCTACGGCCGATTATTCGCATTCCTGGGCTTCGAGGTTTCCGACGAATACGAGGATGCGATCGGCTGGACCAACGGCAAGACACGCTTCTGGATCGGCCCGGCCGACCCCGCGGCCCGGAAACGCAAATACCGCATCGGCGATGTCGGTTTCCACCACTATGCCTTCCAGTTGCGCAGCCGCAAGGACGTGGATGCCCTGCAGGATTTCCTGCGCGAACTCGGCGCCACCATCGTCGATCCGGCCGGCGAATACTACGACGACTACTATGCCGTGTTCTTTCTCGATCCGGACGGACTGAAGCTGGAGGGCATGAAATACGGCGAGCGCCATGCCCGCGAGGCGCGCCGCAAGGCAGCGGCCCAGTGACCGCAACCGCCGCACGCTCGCATCTACGCGCGTCTGCCGGTCTTCTACGGCTGGATCATCGTCGCGGTCGTCTTCGTCACCATGGGCGTCGCGGTGAATGCCCGCACCGCGTTTTCCTTGCTGTTCCCACCGATCCTCGAAGAATTCGGCTGGGAGCGAGGCATGACCGCAGGCGCCTTCTCATTCGGCTTCATCATCTCGGCCATCATGAGTTCCACACTCGGCAAGCTGATGGACCGGCGTGGACCGCTGGTGGTCAATGAACTCGGGGTCGTCCTGATCGGCGCCGGCCTGCTGCTTGCGACGCTGGTGCAGGCCCCCTGGCAACTCTACGCCACCCTCGGCATGTTGGTGGGAGCCGGCAGCGTCTGCCTGGGTTACACCGGCCAGGGACTATTCCTACCCAACTGGTTCGCCCGCCGTCGCGGCCTTGCCATGAGCCTGGCATTCTCCGGAGTGGGTGTCGGCTCCATCGCCCTGCTGCCCTGGCTGCAGTCCTTGATCATAAGCGTGGGATGGCGTAGCGCCTGCCTGTCGCTCGGCGTACTCGTCCTGGTCTTGCTGCTACCGCTCAACCTGCTGGTGCGACGACGGCCCGAGGACGTTGGGCTTCGCCCGGATGGCGACGGCGTCGCACATGACCCAGGCAAAGTCGGTGCGAGCCTCAGTATTGTCGATCCCGCCTGGGTCGCGATCGACTGGACACTCGGCCGGGCGGTACGGACGGCCAGATTCTGGTGGATCGCACTCGGCTACTTCTGTGCCCTGTTCACCTGGTACGCCGTGCAGGTGCACCAGACGAAATACCTGCAGGAGATCGGGTTCGACCCGGCGATCGCCGCCTGGGCGCTGGGCGGTGTCAGTCTGGCCGGCATCCCCGGCCAGATCGCCCTTGGTCACCTGTCCGATCGCATCGGCCGCGAATTTGTTTGGACGGTTGGAAGCGTTGGCTTCACTGCAACCTGCCTGCTGCTCCTGGCACTACGCCATACACCGACGCTGCCGTTGCTGTACCTGATGATAGCGGCACAGGGAGCACTCGGCTACGGCATCACCTCGGTGATCGGCGCGATACCAGCCGAGATCTTCCACGGCCGTCACTACGGCACCGTCTTCGGCACACTGATGCTGGCATCCATCGCTGGCGGCGCCGTCGGGCCTTGGCTGACCGGCACGCTGCACGACGCCACGGGCAGCTATACGCTCGCCTTCTGGATCGCGATCGCCTGCAGCCTGCTGTCGGCGACTGCCATCTGGTTCGCGGCGCCGAGGAAGGTGCGCCTCGTCGCGGGACGCGCCGCGCGCGCCGGATAGGATTGCGTCAGAACACCACCTTCACACCACCGAACGCGCTGATTGGCGCAGCGATGTTATAGCTTCGGGTATTGGTGGCATTGGGCACCTGCACGATCGGCACCGATGTTGTCGGCGAGAAAGTGCCATAGGTGTAGTAGGTCGCATTCAGCACGTTCTGCACGAGCGCGAAGATTTGCACTCCCTTTGTCACCTGGTAACTGGTGTTCAGGTTGAGCAGAAAATAGCCAGGCAGTTTTTTGGTGAGATTGGCTTCGTCGCCGAACAGGTATTGCCCGCTCGCGGCGATGCCGACCGCACCGACGGTCCATTTGTCGGTGACCTTGTACTGCGCGCCGATCCTGAACTGCTGGGCAGGAATGCCGGGCAGCCGATCGCCAGGGCGCACGGCGATGTTGCCGTTGGCATCGGCGGCAGGGTTGTTCGGGCTGGATTCGACGAAGCTCGACTGGAAAGTGGCATCGACGTAGGAGTAGTTGACCCACGCGGTCCACCGCGCGCTGCTGAACCGCAGCCCCGCATCGACGCCCTGCCGCCGCGTCGCGCCGATGTTCTGAAAGAATCCGGTGCCCAGGATCGTGCTCTGCGCGAAGATGATGTCGTTCGACAGGTTGCTGTGGAACGCCCCGACGTTCCAATCCAGCCTGGCTTTGTCATATGGCGTGATCCGCCCGCGCAGACCTAGTTCGACGGTGTGCGCTATCACCTGTTGCAGGTTGGGATCACCGGTAAAGAAGTTCGCCAGGCTGCAAGGGGCCGTGGGTTCTGAACAGGTCAACTCAGCCGGTGTGGGGGCGCGGTTCGAGGTGGAGTAACTGCCATACATGCTGATCCAGGGCGCCAGCCGATAGGTGAGTCCAACCCCCGGGTTGAACCGGTTGTAGGCATGGCTGCCGGTCAACCCTCCGGACGCGTCCTGGATGCCGATCTGCGCGGAATTGAAGCGGCCGGACAGCGTGAGTGCGAGTGCCGGCGTCGGGTTGAGCGTATCGGTGAAAAACGCCCCATAATAGCCATTGGTGATCGCAGCGCGCACCGGTGCGATCGATCCGTCAGCCAGGTCGATCAAGATGTTGGGGCCGAGAAACTCGCGGCTGAGCACATCGAGGCCACCGACCGCCGTGCTGGCGCTGAACGCCGTCTGCGCGCCATCGAAGCTGAAGCCGACCACCACCTGGTTGCGCATTCCAAACAGCGGATCGCTGTTGGTCAGTTGCACCGATGTGCCATACCCGTTGCTGTTGGTGGTCTGCTGCGCCAGCGAACCGTAAACACCGTCCGCGCCGAGGAACGCTGGGATTGGATTGCCTGCGGTGTCGGTGGCGACCACACCAGGCGAGGCGCAGAGAAACGGGTTGTCCCCGCCACAAGGCGTGATCGGTGAACCGTTGCCGTTCGCGACGCGTTGCAGCAGGTTGTCGTAGTACAGCAGCGCCTGGACCGCCGTCGTGTCGTTGATCTGATAGTTGCCTGACAACACCACCCGGCCGTAGTTGTTGTCGATCAAGTTCGGCCCGGTGAACTGCGCCTGCCGATCCGCTTCCAGCAGCTGCACGGGCACAGTGCCTGGCCCGTTCAAATTGGTCTGTGCCAGGTCGACGCTGAGATGCAACTCGGCGCGATCGCTGCGCCAGCCAACATCGCCATAGAATTGTTTGAGGCCGGTCGACTGCAAGTCGCGCCAGCCATTTTCGTGCAGGCCGGACACCGCCGCATATACGGCCGTATCGCCGACTTGCTTGCCATACTGCAGTTGGCCAGCGATCTGCCCGAAGGAGCCGCCGAACGCATTCAACTCGCCGCCATGGTAGCTGAAGCCGTCTTTGAGCTGTACGGACAGCGCTCCGCCCAGGGCATTCAGCCCGAACACCGGGTTGCTACCTACCAGGTTGACCTGATCGATCGCGATGTCGGGGATCAGGTCCCAATTGACCGTGTCGCCGAACGCATTGTTGAAGCGGACGCCGTTCACATACACCGCGAGTCCCTGCGGCACGCCCTGTAGCGCCGAGGCCTGGAAACCATGATAGAACACGTCGGGCTGGTACGGATTGCCGGACCCATTGTTGAGATGGACACCCTCCGCCTGATCCTGCAACGCCTGTTGCAGGCTGGCTGGACCTTGCAGCGAAATGTCCTTGCCCGTCAGCACCTGGTTCTGTGCCGGCACAGTGGCGCGATCCACGCCGGAGCCAAGCAGCGGCGAAGCACCAATCACCTCCACCGGCGGCAATTGCGTCGGTGGGGTGGCGTTGTCGGCAGGCGGCGCCGTTTGCGCGGCGACGTTGTGCCAGAGCAGAAACGCGATAGCGCCGATGATCGCACTGCGGCGCATGCCGACGATATCCTCAGCCGTGGTCGGCCAATGATTACGGCGATCGCGCGTCGGCCTGGCTATGGCGGAACTTCCCGATTTTCGCGAGAATTCTTCCCGAAATCGCTGGCCCGGCACACAACGGGCACAAACGGACGTGAGGGAAAGAATGCCGTTACGAGCGCGGCTCGTCGCACTTGTCTGCCTGGTCCTGCTGATCAGCCTGGCCGCTGGCGGAGCGCTCATCGGCTGGCACGCCGGCGGGCGTGTGCGGACCGAGCTTCGCGCCGCGCTGCATGTCGGTGCGAACAGGGTTCGGCATGAACTGAAGGAGCTGCGAACAGCGGAGGATCGCGCGACAGAGTTGCGCCGGCTGGTCGCGACCTTCGACGGCGACCGGCACGTGCGGGCCACGCTGCTCGATGCAGCGGGTGCGCCCGTCGCGACCTCCGGCATTTTGGCACCGACGCAGAGAGTGCCGGCATGGTTCGCTCACCTGATCGGAGGTCAGGTCGCGGGGGTGGAAATTCCGGCACCGGATGGCACACTCGTTCTCCTGCAACCTGATCCAGCCAACGAGCTTGGAGAGGTATGGGGAGACTCGCGCGATACCATGTTGGTGCTGGCGGGATTTGCCGCACTTTGCGCCGCGCTGGTTTCCGTTGCCGTCGGCCGCGCGCTCCGCTCACTCGGCCCCCTGTCGGCGGCATTCGGCAGGATCGGCGACGGCGACTATCGCTCCCCGATACCAGCCACCGGCCCGCCTGAACTGAAGCGGTTGGCTGAAGGCTTCAATCGCATGTCGCAGCGGCTGGCGACCGCAGCCATGCTCAACCAGCGACTGAACGAGCGCCTGTTGACGCTGCAGGCTGAAGAGCGCGCCGAGTTGGCGCGGGACCTGCACGATGAGGTTGGCCCGCTGCTGTTTGCGGTCGACATGAGCGCGGCGACAATCGAGCGTCTGGCAGCTTCCGGGCGCGCCGACGAGATCCCGACGCATGCAACATCGATCCACGATGCGGTCGGCCAGATGCAGCGGCACGTCCGGGCCATCCTGCAACGCCTGCGTCCGATCGGCGCGGTCGGACTGCGCTCCGCCCTGGAGCGGTTGGTCGCGTTCTGGAAAGGGCGCCGGCCCGATTGTCGATTTCAGCCTGACGATGGCAATCGACGAAGACCGGCTTGGCGACGATGCCAGGCAGACGATCTATCGCGTCGTGCAGGAAGGCCTGAGCAATGCGATCCGTCACGCGGCGCCGACGCGGATCGAGGTCGTCATCACCGATGACGTGGACAGTGTCCGTGTGGTCGTGGGCGATGATGGGAATGGATTGCCTGCGGAACGGCCGCTCGCGAGCGGAACCCGACTGGGTCTGATCGGCATGCGCGAACGCGTCATGGCAATGGCCGGATCGCTCTCGGTGGCGTCCGGTCACAACGGCAAGGGGCTGCGCCTGGTCGCGAATTTGCCGCGCCCCAGCCCGGCACCCGAAGCCCGGCAGGAACTGGTGGAATGAAGGTGCTGCTGGTCGATGACCATTCGGTGGTCCGGTCTGGCCTGAGCGCGCTGCTGACCTCGGCGGCGGATTTCGATGTGCTGGAAGCCGCCGACGGTCGCGAAGCCATGGCGCGGCTACGGCAAATCGGCCAGACCTGGTGCTGCTGGATCTCAACCTGCCGGGCATAGGTGGCCTGGAGCTGCTGCGTCGAATGCTGCTGGAGGACAAGCGCGCGCGTATCCTGGTGCTGAGCATGCATACCGAGCCGCTGTATGTCGCGCGCGCCATGCAGGCTGGCGCGCATGGCTATCTCAGCAAGCATGCCTCGGCGGAGGAATTGCTGACGGCGGTTCGGCGAACCGCTGAAGGCGGTCGCTACATCGAAAGCGAGATCGCCCAGGAAATGGCACTCCACGCGGTTTCGCCTGGCAATGATCTGCAGTCCCTTTCGGAACGCGATCTGGAGATTATGCGGCTCCTGGCCGAGGGCATGGGCCTGGCCGAAATCGCCGATGCCCTGGGGATCGGCTACAAGACCGTTGCCAACGCGTGCAGTCATATCAAGGCGAAGCTGGGTGTGGCGCGAACCAACGATCTGGTTCGCTTGGCCATGACCCTGGGGATCGCCTGATACCGGCTTAAATCGTGGCCTAGAGCAGGCCTCTTATAGTCAAGGTGACACGCTACGCGCATGCCACGCGGCGTTCCAGCTTAGCCCCAGGCAACTGCATGGTGCGGCAACGCTCCAGGCAAGGTCTCACCAGCACCAGTTAGCGCGACGACGTCTACACTCCCCGACGTCTTCACCACATCGAACCCGTACTGGGTTTGATCGGTCAAACGTAGCGTGTCGATGATTTTGTTGCCAGAATAGATGGTGAGCATGTCTCTCTGGTAGGTATAGCTATCGGCTTGTGCCAAACCAATCAGATCGATCTCACCAGCACCAGCATGCAGATTTACCAAGGCCTGAAATCGGGCCGGATCTTCAACAGTCACCTTGCCTTGATCTGCAACGCCCACGAATCCGGAAATGTCTACTGTTTGCGTGGAAGCGACTGAAGTTCCGAACGTGAGATTCCCGGCAGAAACAATGAAGCCACCTGTTCCCGCTACCGCCACGTTAACGGTCTCCTGCCCATCAGCGATACTCTCGCCTCCCAACGGAGACAGGCTGCTTTGGATCGAGGAAATCATTGATAAACAACGCCCCCTTGCCGCCATTCACGGTAAGGTTGGCGCTTGTATAGTCAACGTTGAAGTTCCCTTTCCACTCGGCATGCTTTGCCAAGTTGACCTCTGGCGATGCCGTGTATGCGGAACCTAAAATGAGCGTGTTCGTGCCTTTGATGTTGAATTGGGGCTGGTCAGCGTAAGCCACTGCCGTCACCGAAGAGCCGTGCGAGAGGTTGATGATCTCGTTGCCGGTTGTCTGAGGAGAGCCGTTCACTCCCAAGTAGTCTCCAAGCGGCAAACTGTAGTGAGAGAAGTCAATGGTGCCGCTGTTCATCGCTAGCAGGCCCACATTTGCCTGCGGAAGCCCTGCCGGCGACCAATCATTGGGGTTGTTAGCTTTATTGTTCCCGCCGCCGATCCATTCGGATGCCGCCATGGCGTTACTCACTCCCAAATTGCATTTTATTGGTACGACCTTATGCGGTGCGGTTTTGGCATCCCCAGCGGGAAGTTAATCGCAGTTAAATTCCTGTTGACATCCAGGATCTCCCCGTTGGGTTCCCTGGTCCTTCCGTCTGGCACCTTCGGCCGATGCGGTGAGCCTGTCCGAAGAGCGCTGGGCCGTGCGCGATGGCCGCATTCTGCGGCGACAATACCGGTCAGCCGAAAGGCTGCCTGCAAACGTTTTCAGTTGGTCAGCCGAAAGCGCACGGGCACTTCGGCAACGGCCGCTATCGGCGTACCACCCCGTGTTGCCGGCACGAAGCGCCACTGCTGCACCGCTCGCTGGGCCGCGTCGTCCAGGCTGGCAAACCCGCTGCTCTGCGCCACGCTGACCCCGAGCGGCGCGCCCTGGGCCGATACGTCGACCTGGAGCACCACCCTTCCCTGCTGGCCACGCCTGCGTGCCGCTTCGGGGTAAACCGGCGGCCGGTCGGACTCCATCCCGGCGACCGGACGCGCCGGCAAGACCGGAGCAATGGCCGCGACAGCAGCTACGCTGGTCGTGGCCGCCGATTTCGAAGGCAGGTGACGGGCTACGCCAACATGCGGCTTGGTCGCTTGAACGGGCCGGGGCGCCGGTGGAGCAGACGGTGGCGCGGGCGGTGGCTCAACCTTGGGCTCCGCCGTCATCAGCGGCTGTTCACTGGGGGCCGGCGCACTTGGTTCAGTGATGTCCGGGGGCAGCGTCGGCGCCGGTGATGGCGGCGCCTGGTCAAGATCCGGTTCGGTTGCCGCCGTCTGAGGTTCCGCGGGCGAAGCAGGCGTCTCAGCGGCGGCGGCAGGTTCCGACGCTGGTGGAGCGGCAGCCGCCGGGGCAGCAGCCGGCGCCTGGACGAATTCAAGCGCCACCGTTGCGTCCGGCAAAGGAACCGGGGGCGTGCTACGCTGCACCAGCACCAAGGCGGCGTATAGCGCCAGCCCGTGTGCCAGCAGCGATGCGGACAGCGCGCTCGCTCGCCGGCGGCTGGCTCTCGCCGACGACGATTGTCCCAACCGTGCGCAGACCGGTTCCGTCAGCCTTTCCTCCCCGGGCCGCGGTCATTCTCCTATACGGCTACACCGTCTGTCGCTCAGGCCCAAGGTCCTCATGTGGCTATCTCCTGCATCGGTCCGGCGCCAGCCGGCGAAGCCGAAATCCCAGCTATTCCGACTGCGCAGGCGGCAAGAGCAGCGGCGTGGCGGGCGCACGCGGCGCGGGCGGTGGCGGCACCCAGGGCCGGTCTCCGCGGTACCTGCGGTCCGTCAGGATCTGTGCATGCGCACCGTCCAGCCAGATCGCCGCCGCACCGTAGCGCCAGACCGTGAAGCGGTCGACCAGCGCCGGCCAGGGGCGCTGGCAGAGGCCGCGCGCCGGCTCGGCGGAAACCATGACCGAGGCGTCGTGGCAGCCGTCCGGATGCGCCGCGCCCCGCACCAGCAGCACAGGCTTTGCGACCGGCCTCGGCCACAACAGACAGGCATCCCTCTGACATGAAATCGCTCCGTCGACACGTTCGACTGCCTGCGGAACGGCGCGCGGCGACGCGATTGCCCAGTACTGCAGCCATGCGTCGCGGGTGAACTTAGAGGCGCCGGACATGGTCTGCAGATAGACCGCGTCGTCCACCCGAAAACCGATCAGGCGCGCATCGGCCGATACCAGGACATCCGCCGGCCGGGTCAACATCGGCGACAGCAAGCCCAAGGCGAGCACGGGGACACCAGCCAGCCGAAGCCGGCTGCGCCACAGCCCGATCCAGGCAATGCCGAAACTGGTCAGCGCCAAGCCCCAGACCGGCATGTGCGGCACATCGAACGTCGCCGCCGGCAACGATGCCGTGGTACGGGCGACGAACAGGACCGCCGACGCGCCCCATCCCATCGGTACGAAGGCCAGCCAGCCGAGGCCGAACGGCAACAACAGCAGCCCGATCAGGCCGGCGGGCATGACCCAGAGCGCGGTAAGCGGTACCGCGATCATGTTCGCCAGGATGAAGTAAACCTGGATCTTGCCGAAATGATAAGCCGCGTACGGTGCCGATGCGGTGCCTGCCAAAGCGCTGGTCAGCGCGAGAGCAGCCAGGTGCAGCATGAACCGATGGCGCCAGCCGTGACCGGACAGCCTGTGCAGCGCTGGGCGCAGGACCTCGTAGCCGGAGATCAGCGCCAGCACGGCCGAAAAGCTCATCTGGAACGAGACGCCCGGAACCTCCTGCGGCGCGAGCAGCATCAGGACGGTTGCCGCCAGCGCCAGGCCGCGCAGCGAGACCGCCTGCCGACCCGCGAGCACAGCAATGGTGTAAAGGCACGCCATCGCGAAGCTGCGCATGATCGGCACATGCATGCCGGTCAAAACCATATAGCCGCCGCCGACCAGCAATGCGGCAAGTGCTGCCAGCTTCTTGGTCGGCCAGTGCAGGCTGGCATATTCGCTGGCGGCGAAACCGAGGCGGAAGAAGGCCAATGCCCAGCCCATGACGATGCCGATGTGCAGGCCCGCCACCGCGAGCAGGTGGGCCAGGCCGGATGCACTGAAGGCCTCGCGATCGGGTGGTGGGATGCCGCTGGTGACCCCGGTCAGCAGGGTAACGCAGATCGCGCCCGCCGCACCTGGCACGGCCGAGGAAATCCGCTGCGCAATCACCTCGCGCAGGCGCTGCACTACGTGCAACGGGGCACTCGGCTGGGTATGCGCCACCAGCTCCATATCGCTCAGTGCGTAGCCGGAACCTCCCTGGCCGGTGTACCAGGCCTCCCGCTGAAGGTCCCAGGCGCCTGGATAGGCAGGCGGCATGGGCGGCCGGACCAGGGCACGAACGCGGATCGTGTCACCGGTCGCGATCTCTTGCGCGTCGCCTTTCTTCAGCCGCACCCGAAGCCAGCGTTGCAGTGGCTCGCCGCCATCCAGTCGCACGTCCTGAAGGGCAACCCGGCGCCCCTCCGGCAAATGCTCGACCGAGCGAACCTGGGCAGTCAGAATGGTGGCGGTCCTGGGCAACGCCGGCTGGGGTTTGGCACGCGCGGTGGCGAACTGTGCCGCGGCGAACCCGATCGCGGTCGCCGCGAACGCCATCGCCAGTGCCCGCGGGACCATCAGGTGCGTAACCAGGCGGTAGGCGGCCAGGGCGGGAAGTGCGACCGCGATGCCCAGCCACAGCGGCGGCTCCGTCCGCAGCCCGAAATAGGCCAGCACGCCAACGCCCATGAAAACCGGCAGCCACAGCACGAAACGACCGCGCTCGGCCGTCTGCCAGGCCTCCAGGGCGCGGACCAAACGCTGCTGCATGCACAACAGGTTATCGAGGCCGCCTCT
Organism: uncultured Alphaproteobacteria bacterium; assembly: GCA_963758595.1. Classification (GTDB taxonomy): domain Bacteria; phylum Pseudomonadota; class Alphaproteobacteria; order Acetobacterales; family Acetobacteraceae; genus JAMXLO01. The sequence continues at coordinate 175,065 of CAVWWB010000006.1, read as the reverse complement.
ACAGCCGATAAATTCGCGTGCTAGATCATGCGGATGACCGTTCGCGCCCGCTTTGCCCCCAGCCCGACGGGCCTGCTGCACATCGGCAGTGCCCGCACCGCGCTGTTCAACTACCTGTTCGCCCGCCATCACGGCGGCGAGTTTCTGCTGCGCATCGAGGATACCGACCGCGAGCGCAGCACCGAGGCGGCGACCAAGGTGATCCTGGAAGGGCTGGAGTGGCTCGGGATCACCCCCGATCAGCCGCCGGTGTTCCAGTCCACCCGCCTGGCGCGTCATGCCGAGGTGGCGAAAGAGATGCTGGAGCGGGGGCAGGCCTATCGTTGCTACTGCACCGCCGAGGAGCTGCGGCAGATGCGCGAACAGGCGCTGGCAGAGGGCCGGTCTCCCCGTTACGACGGCCGCTGGCGCGATCGCGACCCGGCCGAGGCACCACCCGGCGTCGCGCCGGCGATCCGTCTGAAGGCGCCGCGCGACGGCGAGACGGTGGTGGAGGACCTGGTGCAGGGCACCGTCCGCGTAGCCAACACCGAGTTGGATGACATGATCATCCTGCGCAGCGATGGCACGCCGACCTACAATCATTCGGTGGTCGTGGACGACCACGACATGGGCATCACCCACGTCATCCGTGGCGACGACCACCTGACCAACACGTTCCGCCAGGTGCAGATCTATCAGGCGATGGGCTGGGCGCTGCCGCGGTTCGCCCATATCCCGCTGATCCACGGTCCGGATGGCACCAAGCTGTCCAAGCGGCGTCATGCCGTGTCGGCGCTGGAATTCCGCGAGCAGGGCTACCTGCCCGAAGCACTATGCAACTACTTGCTGCGGCTTGGGTGGGGTCATGGCGATGACGAGGTGATCGACCGCGAGCAGGCGATCCGGCTATTCGACCTGGACGGCGTGGGACGGGCCCCTAGCCGGATGGATTACGCCAAGCTGACCAACCTGAACGGCATCTATATCCGGCAAGCCGATGACGAAAGACTGACCCGCGAGGTGTTGGAGCGGCTGGCGAAGCGCACCGATCTCGCACTCGGCGCAGCCGCAGCCAGGCGCATCCGCGCGCTGATGCCCGAGCTGAAAGAGCGCGCCAAAACCCTGGTCGAGCTGGCGGACGCCGCGGCCTTTCTGGCGCACCCGCTGCCACTGCCCATGGAGCGGAAGGCGGCCGCGCTACTAACGCCGGAGGCGCGTGCTGATGCTGCGCGATGTGGCTGCTGCGCTCGCAGCCACCGATTTCACGCCGGCCTCGATCGATGCGGCCCTGCGCGCCTTCGCCGAACTCGAGCGGGCGGAAATTCGGACAGATCGCTCAGCCGCTTCGCGCGGCGCTGACAGGCAGCACGGCGAGCCCGGGAATCGACGCCACGCTCGCCGCGCTTGGCAAAGAGGAGGCGCTAAACAGGCTGGCCGCGGTCGACCATTGAATTCTGAAAAGCATCATCGCCCGGTACCATCGGCGCTGAAGCGCGAGACTAAGAACCGCGATCACGGCTGATCCCGCTTGGGTCAGCAGCCGCGGAGCCATTGCCAACGACAGTGCCGATGATTTCAGGTGTCTGCTCCGCGCGACCTACAGTCGCGGGAGAGCATCACATGCTTTGAACGAGCCGCATCGCGCGGACCCAAGACGTAGGCTGTCCCAAGGACAGCCCAATGAAGCAAGAGCCGAGCGGCCATTATCGCTGCATCAGCGTTGCTGGCAGGCTAGCCGCCGCCGGTTCGCACTCTGCCCCTGAAAATAGACTTCCGCCCGACATCGAGCGCGAGCTTGCGTTACGGAGGTGAGTCAGGGAGTCGCACACCGAGCAGCGCCCGCATGAGGAGAGGGCCGACGACGAGGGCGAGAAAGTAGTCCGTCGTTGCCGCGAGGCGCTCGGGAGCAAGCGCTGGAACTTGGCGAGCTCGTCTGCGCTCAGTGCTCACTCAATTCACCCCAATCTGGACGCCATGGTAGCTGATATCACAAGGTGCTAGGCATGATGATCAACTACCGTGCGGCGGTGCCAGCCGAAACACAGAACCGGGCGCATGCCTCCAAACCGTGTGAATGCGCCGGTTAGGAGATGATGGCTGCGATCATCGAGGCCCACGATCTCGTCAAGCGCTTTGACGGATTCACCGCGGTCGACCACGTCTCGTTCACTGTGCCGGAGGGCGTCATCTACGGCTTTCTCGGCCCCAATGGCGCGGGCAAGACGACGACGATCAAGATGCTGACGACGGTGCTCGCGCCGAGCGAGGGCCGGCTGCTGATCGCAGGCCACGACCCCGCGAAGGAGAAGCAGCTGGTGCGCAGCGCCTTCGGCATCGTCTTCCAGGATCCAAGCCTCGATGACGAGCTGACGGCGTCCGAGAACATGGAGCTGCATGGTGTCCTCTACGGCGTGCCTCGGGAGCAGCGCCGGGAGCGCCTCGAGTCGCTGTTGCACTTTGTCGGCCTGTGGGAGCGCCGGGATGACTACGTCAAGCGCTTCTCGGGCGGCATGAAGCGCAGGCTCGAAATCGCGCGTGCCCTGCAGCACCGGCCGCGCATCCTGTTCCTGGACGAGCCGACCAGCGGACTCGATCCCCAGACCCGCAACCAGATCTGGGAATACATCCGCGAGCTATGCCGTGACGAGCAGGTGACGGTGTTCTTCACGACGCACTACATGGAGGAGGCGGAGCGCGCCGCCGATCGGATCGCGGTCATCGACCATGGCCGGATCGTAGCGCAGGGCACGGCTGCGGCGCTGCGGGAGCAGACCGGCGGCCGCACTCTGGAAGACGCCTTCATCGCACTCACCGGCAGCAGCATCCGTGAAGCGGAGGCGGCGCCAGTCGACCGCATGCGCATGATGCGCCAGGTTTGGCGCGGCCGCCGATGAATGCCGTGCTCATCCTGTGGCTGCGGCAGTTGAAGCGGTATTCCCGCTCGCGTGCCCGCATGATCGGCTCTCTCGGCCAGCCGATCCTGTTCCTGCTGGCGCTTGGCTTCGGGCTTGGCCCGACCTTCGCACGCGCCGGCCACGGAAATTATGTGCAGTTCCTCGCCCCGGGCATCATCGCAATGGGCATCTTGTTCATGGCCGTCTTCAGCGGGATCGAGATCATCTGGGACCGCCAGTTCGGCTTTCTGAGAGTAACGCTGGTCGCGCCGGTGTCGCGGCTCCAGATCGTCCTAGGGCGGACGCTCGGCGGCGCGACCGTCGCGCTGATCCAGGGGGGCATCATCTTTCTCGCTTGTCTGGCCGCCGGTTTCCGCCCGGCACACCCATTACTGCTGCCGCTGGCGCTGCTGTTCATGGCGCTGATCGCCATGATGTGCGCAGCGATCGGCACAGCCCTCGGCTCGGTGCTGGAGGATATGCAAGGCTTTCAACTGATCATGAACTTCATCGTGCTGCCACTCTTCTTTTTCTCGAGCGCCCTGTTCCCGGTGCCGGACCTGCCGCGAGCGATGCAGTTGGCCGTGCGGGCCAATCCGCTCAGCTATGGGGTCGACGGTCTGCGCGGCGCGCTTTCCGGAGGGTTCGTGTTCGGCGTTGCGAGGGACCTCGCTGTTCTTGCGGCTCTAGTTGCGGTGCTGCTTGCGATCGGTGCCTACCTCTTCTCGAAGATCGAGGCATAGCGGACTCCCGCTCTCGGCTGCGCATACCCCTGGACAACACGTCCGGACTTTGCGGAGATCGTTTGCGCGATCCTTGGGGTGGCGGCGAAACTCAAACGCCGCTGCATGCTCGAACGCGCCTAGCGGGCCGCGCGAGGCGAAGGTGAAGGCCGTGAAATTCGGCGCACGGCCGAGCTCGGTTGATCCGCAAATCGTGCAAAATCTTGATCTGGATCAATGCCATCGGGATGACGCCATGGCATTCTGTCTGCCTGTGAGGTTGGTAGGTCCCTGATCCACCTCTCCTCCCTACTTGGACTCCTCCCCATACCCTCAGCGGCGCCTCGGCGCCGCTTTTTTTGTTTTGGCCAGCGGCATTAGCGCACGCTTTTCACAAAGCGCTTCATCAAAAATGAACCCCCACCGGCGACAGTCACGGGACCATGCGTGCGAACGACACCAAATCCGGCGGGCCTGGCACCGCTCTACTGGGCCTCGTGGCGGTGGCACTGGCGGGCCTGGTCGGCACGATCGGGCTGGTCAATCAGGCCGACCAATTGGGCCCGAATGTCGGCGACATCGTCGCATTTGATCCCCTGGACCAGATGTCGCACGACCTGCGTGCGCGCATCGCTGCCATCCCGGCCGACGACAGACCCGGCGTGGCCTGCGCGCTCGACGTTCGGGTCATGCACGCCAATGGCGGCAGCATCGTTGTCGAGGCGCGTAAGCCGGGTTCCAGCTTTGGCTATCGCGTCCACTGGTCCGGCGAGCACAGCAGCAACGATGCGGCGGACTGCGGCGCAACTGCCGATCTATGGGTCGGCCTCGACGATCTCGAGACGTTGGCGATAGCGGCGGGCGGTTATGGCGTCAGGGTCAGCAAGCACTCCAGCTCCTCCTGGCGAACCGCGTCAACCGAGTAAAAGTAACCTGCGGCGGTCATTGCTGGATTGGGCGGTCTGCTCCGACCGCTAGCGCCTTTGGCGTATTACATCTAGACCGCTTCGGCGTGCCGATTCTCGCCAAGCTCGGTCGGCTCCCTGTATCGTCTGAACCATACCGTGCAGCATACCGGCCATCCGAGAGGCTCGCCGGTATGAACCGGAGCAAACTGAAATCGTGTCTTACCGAAAGAACCACCTGCTGGCGATCGAGGGGCTGCATCCGCCTGAAATCGGCCACCTGCTCGATTTGGCGGAGAGTTACGTGCTGCTGAACCGCTCCGGCAAGACCCAGCGCGAGTTGCTGCGCGGGCGCACCCTGATCAATCTGTTCTTCGAGGACTCGACCCGAACCCGCACCAGCTTCGAATTGGCCGGCAAGCGGCTGGGCGCCGATGTGATCAACATGTCGGTTGCTACATCGTCGGTGAACAAGGGCGAGACGCTGCTGGACACCGCCGCGACGCTGAACGCAATGCATTGCGACCTGCTGGTGGTGCGGCACGGCCAGTCCGGTGCGCCGAACCTGCTGGCGCAGAAGGTCGATGCGGCGGTGATCAATGCCGGCGATGGCACGCACGAGCATCCGACCCAGGCGCTGCTCGATGCGCTGACCATTCGCCGCCGCAAGGGGCGGCTGGAAGGCCTGATCGTGGCGATCTGCGGAGACGTGCTGCACTCGCGCGTCGCCCGGTCGAATATTCACCTGTTGACGACCATGGGCAGCCGCGTCCGGGTGGTCGGGCCGCCCACTCTGATGCCCGCTGAAGCCGAGAGGCTCGGTGTGGAGGTGTTCTATGACATGGAACACGGCCTCGCCGGAGCCGACATCGTGATGATGCTGCGCCTGCAACGCGAGCGTATGCAGGGCGGGCTGGTGCCGAGTGCGCGGGAGTATTTCCGCTTCTTCGGGCTGGATGCTGCCAAGCTTGCCGCGGCGAAACCGGATGCGCTGGTGATGCACCCCGGCCCGATGAACCGCGGCGTCGAGATTGACAGCGCGGTCGCTGACGACCCGCATCGCAGCGTGATCCGCGAGCAGGTGGAGATGGGAGTGGCGGTGCGCATGGCGGTGCTGGACATGCTGTCGCGCCGGCATGGACGGAACGAGTTCTGACGGTGCGCGACATTTTGTTCGCGTCCCTCCGCCTGCTCGACGCTGCCTCGGGGCTGGACCAGCACGGCGACCTTCTGGTGCGCGATGGCCTGATCGCCGACTTCGGCCCGGCGCTTAGCCGTCCCGAAGAAGCGATCGTGGTGGCGGAACCCGGCGCGGTGCTCTGCCCAGGCCTCGTGGACATGCGGGCGGCACTCGGCGAACCGGGCTACGAGTACCGCGAAACCATCGCCTCGGCGGCCGAAGCTGCCGCCGCCGGCGGCATAACGACGCTTGCTGCCCTTCCCGACAGCCTCCCCGCAATCGACGATCCGGCGCTGGTTCGGCTGCTCCGCGCCCGGGGCGACGAAACCGGCAGCCTTAGCATTCTGCCCTACGGTGCGATCACGGTCGGCTGCCTTGGCGAGGAACTGGCGGAACTCGGACTGTTGGCCGAAGCGGGAGCCATCGGCTTTACCGACGGCAGCCGCGCCATCGGGTCAGCGCGCCTGATGCGGCTGGCGCTCTCCTACGCCCGTGGCTTCAACGCGCGCATCGTGCAGCACCCCGAGGAGCCGTCGCTCGCCGCCGGCGGCGCGGCAACCGAAGGCGAGCTAGCAACCCGGCTAGGGCTGCCAGGCATCCCCAGCGCCGCCGAGCCGATCCTGGTGGCACGCGACATCAGGCTGGCGGCCTTGACCGGCGGGGCGGTGCATTTCGCCCATGTCTCCACCGCCGAAGCGCTGCGGTCTGATCCGGCAGGCCAAGACAGACGGTGTCGACGTGACCTGCGACACGGCGCCGCCCTACTTTGACCTGAATGAGACCGCCATCGGCGAATTCCGCACCTACGCGAAGCTGTCGCCACCGCTGCGCAAGGAAGCCGACCGGCTGGCCGTGGTTGCGGCGCTTGCCGATGGCACCATCGACGCGATCGCGTCCGACCACCAGCCGCGGGATGCGGAGGACAAGCGGCAGCCCTTCGCCCAGGCAACCCCCGGTGGTACCGGGCTGGCGACCCTGCTCGAGCGTCACCCTGGCGCAGGTGCACAGCGGGACGCTGTCGCTCGGGCAGGCAATCGAGCTGCTTACCGCCAAGCCTGCGGCGCTGCTCGGGGTCAAGGCCGGTCGCGATCGAGAAAGGCGTGCCGGCGGATCTCTGCCTGTTCCATCCCGAACGCATATGGCAGGTCGAGGCCGGCCGGCTGCCGGGGAAAGCGCAGAACACGCCGTTCGACGGCCGGGCGCTGGAAGGGGTGGTCCTAGGGACCTGGAAAGCGGGCCGGCGGGTGTTCGGATGATGGCCGCTGTCGGGTTCCTCCTGCTCGGTTATCTGCTCGGCTCGGTTCCGTTCGGACTGATCCTCACCCGCCTTGCCGGTCTCGGCGACATCCGCCGGATTGGTTCGGGCAGCATCGGCGCGACCAACGTCTTGCGCACGGGCAATAAGGGATTGGCCGCCGCAACGGTGCTGTTGGATGGGCTGAAAGGCGCGGTCGCGGTCCTGCTCGCGGCAAGGTTCGGACCGCCGGGCAGTGCGCTGTGGGCCGGCATTGGCGCGGTGCTGGGGCACGACTTCCCGGTCTGGCTGGGCTTTCGCGGCGGCAAGGGAGTAGCCACCTCGTATGGTGTGCTGCTCGCCGCCGCATGGCCGGTGGGCCTGTGCGCGGGAGCGGTGTGGCTGGTCGTGGCGGGCTTAGGCCGGATCTCCTCGCTCGCTGGGCTGATCTCGTTCGCGCTTGCTCCGGTGTTCGCCGCGGTGCTGGCCGATGTGACGGCCGTTAAGCTGACGTTGGTAATCGCTGTGCTGGTGTTCGTGCGCCATCACACGAACATCCGCCGCCTGATCGCAGGTACCGAGCCCCGCATTGGCCAGAAGGCATGAACTGCGCGAACCAGTTACCGCCGAAGCAATAGATCGGCTCCGGCTTGCACGCGCCGAGGGTGTTGGGCCCGTCGCGTATCGGCGGATGATGGGACGCTACGGGTCGGCTGCCGCCGCGCTCGCGGCACTTCCCGCCCTTGCCAGCGCCGGAGGGCGTGCGTCTGCCCCGGTGATGCCGTCGGCCGATGCTGCCGGACGCGAACTGCATGCGCTGGAGCGCCTGGGCGCACGCATGCTGTTCCACGGCGAGGCCGCCTATCCGCCGCTGCTGGCGCTGCTGGACGATGCGCCGCCCGCGATCATCGTATTGGGCGATCCGGCGGTATTGTCCGACCGCTCGGTGGCGCTGGTGGGTGCCCGGAATGCGTCGGCCAACGGCCAGCGCGTGGCGGAGGACCTGGCGGCGGACCTGGCGCGCAGCGTTGTCATCGTCTCGGGCCTGGCGCGCGGGGTCGACGCGGCCGCGCATAGCGGAGCGATGCGCACTGGGCGCACGGTCGCGGCGATCGCGGGTGGCCTCGATGTCCCCTACCCGCCTGAACACGCCGAGCTGCAGCGCCGGATCGCCGAAACCGGCGCCGTGGTGACCGAAGCACCCCTGGGAACTGCGCCGCAGGCGCGCCACTTCCCGCGACGCAACCGCCTCATTGCCGGCCTGGCGCTTGGCGTCATCGTGGTAGAGGCAGCGCTGCGCTCCGGCAGCCTGATCACCGCGCGGCTGGCGCAGGACGCCGGGCGCGAGCTGTTCGCCGTCCCGGGCTCGCCGCTCGACCCGCGTTCGCGCGGCGCCAACGACCTGATCCGCCAGGGGGCACACCTGACAGAAACCGCGCAAGATGTGCTCGATAATCTGCCGGACCATCCATCTCAGCAGGGCCTGGCCCGCGACCCGCTGTTCGGCCACGGGACTCCGGGGCTCGGGGAGCCGGAACCGGCCATGGATTGGCAGGAACCGCCGGAAAACGCCGCCCGACCTTGCCAAGGCACGGGCGCAAGTGCTTGATCTGCTTAGCACTTCTCCGACAACCGTTGACGATGTCGCTAGGCGCTGCCAGTTCTCTGCGGCCGCAGTCATGGCGGTGCTGCTGGAACTGGAGCTAGCCGGCCGGATCGAAACCCTGCCGGGAGGCCGGGCGGTCCTGCTGCCCGAGACCGGACTTTAGATTGTTTCGCGTGATTCAGGACCTCCGGCGTTTCCGCCTCCGGTCATCACGCCTAAGGCTGACCAAGGATCGCAATGTCGGACGTTGTCGTCGTCGAATCGCCTGCCAAGGCCAAAACCATCAACGGCTATCTCGGCGGCGGTTACACCGTGCTGGCCAGCCTCGGCCACGTGCGCGACCTGCCGCCGAAGGATGGCTCGGTCCGCCCCGACCAGGACTTCGCGATGGACTGGCAGTCGGATGCGCGCGGCGAAAAGCAGGTCGGCGCCATTGCCAAGGCGCTGAAGGGCGCCGGGACGCTCTATCTCGCCACCGACCCGGATCGCGAAGGCGAGGCGATCTCCTGGCACGTCAGGGCGATGCTCGCCGAGAAGAAGGCGCTGAAGGGCATCAAGGTCCGCCGCATCACATTCAACGAGATCACGCGCAATGCCGTGCGCGCTGCCATGGCGCAACCACGCGACCTGGATCAGCCGCTGATCGAGGCCTACCTGGCGCGCCGCGCGCTGGACTACCTGGTCGGCTTCACGCTGTCGCCGGTGCTGTGGCGCAAGCTGCCCGGCAGCCGGTCCGCCGGCCGGGTGCAGTCGGTTGCGCTGCGGCTGGTCTGCGAGCGCGAAGCCGAGATCGAGCTGTTCCGCGCCCGCGAGTACCTGGACGGTTGAGGCCGACCTCGCCACCCCGGCCGGCGCTCCATTCACCGCGCGGCTGACGCATCGGGAGGGCAAAAGGCTCGAGCAGTTCGACCTGCCGAACGAACAGATGGCGATGCAGGCCAAGCGGGCCGTCGAGGCCGGCCAGTTCCGGGTCGCCTCGGTCGAGAAAAAGCGGGTCCGGCGCAACCCGTACGCGCCCTTCACCACCTCGACGCTGCAACAGGAGGCCTCGCGCAAACTCGGCTTGGGTGCCCAGCAGACCATGCGGCTGGCACAACAGCTTTACGAGGGCGTGGCTATCGACGGCGATACCACCGGCCTGATCACCTACATGCGGACCGACGGCGTGCAGATGGCGCGCGAAGCAATCGCGGCGATCCGTGACCACGTCGGCGCTGTCTACGGCAACAACTATCTGCCGGCGGCGCCGCGCGAGTACCAGACCCGGGTAAAGAACGCGCAGGAGGCGCATGAGGCGATCCGGCCGACCGACGTGTCGCGCACCCCGGACAGCATCGCGCGGTTCGTGTCGGCCGATCAGCGGCGGCTGTACGAGCTGATCTGGAAGCGTGCCGTGGCCTCGCAGATGCAGTCGGCCGAACTTGACCAGGTCAGCGTCGAGGTCACCGACGGCAAGGGTACCACGCTCCGCGCGACCGGCTCGACCATCGCGTTCGACGGCTTCCTGAAGCTGTACCGGGAGGACACCGACGACGCGGCCGAAGAGGATGAGGGCCGCATGCTGCCGCCCATGGCGGAGCGCGATCCGCTGCGCCTGGGAGACGTGACGGCGACCCAGCACTTCACCCAGCCGCCGCCGCGCTACTCCGAGGCGAGCTTGGTCAAAAAGCTGGAAGAACTGGGCATTGGACGACCTTCCACCTATGCCTCGATCCTCTCCGTGTTGCAGGATCGCAAATATGTCCGCCAGGAGAAGCGGCGGTTCATTCCCGAGGACCGTGGCCGGCTGGTGACCGCTTTCCTGGTCAGCTTTTTCGAGCACTACGTCGATACGGGCTTCACCGCATCGATGGAGGAGAAGCTCGACGAGATTGCCGAAGGCAGCGTCGAGTGGCGGGCGATGCTGCGCGCCTTCTGGGATGAATTCTCGCACGCGGTGGACCAGACCAAGGATCTCAAGATCAGCGACGTCATTGCCGCGCTGGACGAGGACCTTGGGCCGCATTTCTTTCCGCCACGCGGGGACGGATCAGATCCGCGTGCCTGCCCAGCCTGCGGCACCGGTCGTCTTGGACTGAAGCTCGGGCGCTACGGCAGCTTCATCGGCTGCTCCAATTATCCGAACTGCCAGTACACGCGACGGTTGGCGATCGAGACTGGCGACGACCAGGGCGAGACGCTCAAGGAAGGCATGCGTGTGCTCGGCCGCCGATCCCGCGACGGGCGAGGAAATTACTGTCCGCCGTGGGCCTTACGGCCTCTATGTCCAACAGGGCGAGAACGGCGAGGACAAGAGCAGAGAAGGCGCCAAAGCCGCGGCGCTCGGCGCTGCCACGCGGCATGGACGGCGAGCAACTGACGCTGGAACAGGCGATCGGGCTGCTATCGCTGCCGCGCGATGTCGGCCGCCACCCGGAAACCGGCGAGATGATCCAGGTCGGTATCGGCCGGTTCGGACCGTATGTCCGTATGGGCGCGATTTACGGATCGCTCGACCGCGACGACGACGTGCTATCCATCGGCATTAACCGGGCTGTCGACCTGATCGCGCGCAAGATGGCAAGCGTGCGCACACTCGGCACACATCCGGCGAACAAGGAACTGGTGGCGGTGCGGAAGGGCCGCTTCGGTCCTTACGTCCAGCACGGCAAAATGGTTGCGAATCTGCCGCGCGGCGTGCTGATGGAGGACGTGACCCTGGACCAGGCCGTGGCGCTGCTGGCGGAAAAGGGCAAGCAGTTGCGCCCGCGGGGGGCTGGGCGCCGGTCGCGCGGGGCAGCGGCGGCGAAACCCGAACCGTCGGATGCGCCAACAGCAGAGCCGGTCCCCGCGGCAGCCCGCAAGCCAGCTGTCCCTCGCAAGCAGGCCCCCCGGAAAAAGGCGCCCGGCACGAAGACCCAGGCGGCAGCGGCCAAGCGCCGCGCTACACCGCCCAAGCGAGCCGCATCCAAAACCACCGCCAAGGCTCCGCGGAAGAAGAAGGCCACGGCGCGTGCGCGCAAGCCGGCAGCGCCGCGGCGCTGAGCCGGTAACCTCGCGAGGATCAGCGCGCTCGGCACGCGCGCGCCTGACCGGCACCACGATCCTGATCGTCACCGGGACGGACGCCGATGGGGATGCCATCGCACGGCCGGCTCGACTGGGACACTGCCGATGGCCCCGCGCCCGTCGTGTTCATGGCGGCTGAACCGCGTGGGCACCCGGCGCTCGCTCCGGGCGAACGCGTGCTTGCGCGGCTGAAACCTGCCGGCCGTGACCGCTATGAAGGCCGCACGATCCGGCGCCTGGCTGCAACACCGGGCCGTGTTCTCGGCGTCTTCCGCCACGGGCGCATCGTGCCCACCGACCGCCGCGCCAGGGCGGAATGGCTGGTTCCGCCCGGCGAAGACGCTGGGGCACAGCCCGGCGAGATCGTCCTCGGCGAACCTTTGCCGCACCACCATGCAGGTCCAAGACCGGCGCGCGTCATCGAGCGCCTGGGCTCGATGGGCGATGCCCGCGCCGTCAGCCTGATTGTCATCCACACGCACGACATCCCGCATGAGTTCGCCAGCGCGGCACTCGACGAGGCGCTTCGCGCCCGCCGCACGCCACTCGGCCGCCGTACCGCCCTGCGCGACATCCCATTGGTCACCATCGATGGCGAGGACGCGCGCGACTTCGATGATGCAGTGTACGCCGAACCGGATGGCACAGGCTTTCGCCTGTTGGTAGCCATCGCCGATGTCGCCCATTACGTGCGGCCCGGATCGGCGCTCGACCAGGCCGCCCGCCTTCGCGGCAACAGCGTGTATTTCCCAGATCGCGTTGTGCCGATGCTGCCCGAGGCGCTGTCCGACGGCTGGTGCAGCCTTCGGCCGAACGAAGACCGCGGCTGCGTCTTTGTAGAACTGCACATCGATGCCGGTGGGCAGAAGCGCAGTCATCGATTTGGCCGTGGACTGATGCGCAGCGCGGCACGGCTGACCTACGAAGAAGTGCAACGCGTGCACGACTCGGGAGACCGCCGATACACGCATCTATACGCCGCCTTCCATGCCCTGCTTGCCGCCCGGCAGGCGCGCGGCACTCTCGATCTCGACCTGCCGGAGCGCCGGGTGGTGCTCGATCAGGATGGCAAGGTGCGGAGTGTCGCGCCACGGCCTCGTCTCGACAGCCACCGGCTCATCGAGGAGTTCATGGTGCTGGCCAACGTCGCCGCGGCCGAGGAGCTGGAGCGCCTGCACCAGCCGACCATGTACCGCGTGCACGCGCCGCCCGCGGAGGAAAAGATTGCCTCGCTGCGCAGCTTCCTGGCCGGGCTTGGGATTTCGCTGCCGCCCAGCGATCAGGTCCATCCGCGCGACCTGGACCGTGTGTTGCGCCGCGTTGCCGGCACGCCTGAAGCGCCGCTGGTCAACGAAGTTGTGCTCCGCAGTCAGTCGCAGGCCGAATACAGCCCCGACAACATCGGTCATTTCGGGCTGGCGCTGCCGCGCTACGCGCATTTCACCAGTCCGATACGGCGTTACGCCGACCTGCTGGTGCATCGCGCGCTGATCCGCGGACTGCATCTCGGCGCCGGCGCGTTGACCTCGGACGAAGCCGGAAGGCTAGCGCACACGGCCGAGCACATCACCGCAACCGAGCGTCGCGCCCAACAGGCCGAGCGCGATGCCGTAGACCGTTACTTGGCCGCATACATGGCCGACAAAGTGGGACAGGATTTCACTGCGCGAATTTCCGGTGTGACGCGCTTTGGACTTTTCGTCACAGTGGCCGAAAGCGGCGCAAGCGGGCTGGTGCCGGTGCGCTCGCTGCCAGCGGATTCCTGGCAGTACGACGAAAAGGGGCAAGTCCTGAGAGGACGCAGCACGCATCTTGCGTTTCGGTTGGCGCACGAGGTCGAGGTTCGGCTTGCTGAAGCCAACCCCGTGACGGGCGGCCTTTTGTTCCATCTCCTGCAAGGCGCACCGGAGCATCGACGGGGCAAACAGCGGAAAGGAGCGCGACGGAGATCGAGGTGATCCGCATCGGTGCGCTGCTGGTTCTGCTGCTGATCGTCCCGGCGCACGCCCAGCACGCCATCGCACCGCCGGGTTTCAATCCGGCGCTGGTCGGCAACGTCTATGCCACCGCGCTCGCGTTCATGGCGCCGCGCACCTTGGAGCCGGTTCCGGTATCGCAGCTTACGGTTTGGGGCCTGCGCGGTCTGACCGCGCTTGATCCCGAGCTGATCACAGAGCTGCGCGACGGCAAGCTGCGGCTCACCGCAAAGGACCGGCTCATCGCGCTCGCGCAGGCGCCTGTCGGGACGGACATCAATGGCTGGGCGCTGACGGCAGCGGGATTGGCGATAGCAGCGGTCGAAATCTCCGTGCCGGTACGGCGAGCCGGCACCCAGGGCGTTATCCAGAGCTTCTTCGACGAATTGTTCAACCATCTGGACCCTTACTCCCGCTACATGCCGCCCGGCGAGGCAGGCGAGGATCGCGAGCGGCGCATCGGACAGGCGGGCGCGGGGCTGCGCGTGGTCCGCCGTGGTGCCGCTATCGTGGTTACTGAAGCGATTGCCGAAGGTCCAGCAGCGCTCGCCGGCATCCGGCCAGGCGACATCATCCTTGCCGTCGATGGCCAGGCAACTCAGGGCAAGGATCCGGTCGCTGTAATGGACTGGATTGCCGGACCCGAGGAAACCCACGTGACCCTCGTCTGGCGCAGCCGGGACGGGCGCCGGCACGCCGCCGATCTGGAACGCGCGCTGGTTCCCCCCGAAACGGTGTTCGCTCAGCGCCTCGGCGAAGCGCTGGTCATTCAGGTAACCGCCTTCAACAACTCGACCGCGAGCCCATCTTGCGCACGCGATCGAGCAGGGGCTCGCCGACCGGCGTGTACCAGAGGGCATCGTGCTTGACCTGCGCGGAAACCGAGGCGGAGTGCTGCGGCAGGCAGTCACCGCGGCCGACACACTGCTTCCAGCCGGTATCGTCGCGATCACGGCAGGTCGTTATCCGGACGCGAACCGCATTTGGGAATCCGGCGCCGGCGAGCTTGCGGCCGGGATGCCGGTCGTCGTTATCGTCGATGGCCGTTCCGCGAGTGCCGCCGAGGTCCTGGCGGCGGGGCTGGCCGATCGCGGGCGCGGCGTCGTGATCGGCAGCTCGACCTTGGGTAAGGGCCTGGTGCAGACCATTACTCCGTTGCCGGATGGCGGCGAGCTGTTTGTCACCTGGAGCCGGATCCTGGCGCCGCGCGGCTGGCCCATCCAGGGCCTTGGCTGTTCTGCCGCAGGTTTGCACAAGCCTCGGGCAGAATGCCCTGAATGCGCAGCTTGCGATGCTGGCGCAGGGCCGCCAGCCGATGGCCGGAGCGCTGGAGATCCACAGGGCGGCACGGGCGCCGCTGCTGCCGACCCAGATCCTGACAATTCGGCAGTACTGTCCGGCAGCCGAAGGCCGGGAAACGGATCTAAATACCGCCCGATCGCTGATCCGCGACCCCGCCGCTTACGCTGCCGCCCTGCTGCCGCCGATCAGGGCGACCGGCCAGTTATCCTCGGCTCGCGGCCGAGATGAGCCATGCTCGCCGCGGGTTGTGGAACCGCATCTTTCAGCCCATCTGACCGTGATGGACCTTCCGGCGATCCGCCTCCGGTCACACGCGCTGCGAGAGGACCCAGACGATGGCGAAGACCAACACGATCCAGATCAAGCTCGTCTCGAGCGCTGATACCGGCTTCTATCTATGTCACCAAGAAGAATGCGCGCACGCAGACTGGCAAGCTGGAGCTGAAGAAGTACGATCCGGTGGCGCGCAAGCACGTGCCGTTCCGGGAAGCCAAGATCAAGTGACGGCTGGCGGCGAGAGCCCTGGGTGACGCACAACAAGTATCGGGCTCGATCCCCGCGCTCACCACTACGAGGTGCGATCTTGCACCCGGTTGCGGCCCGCCCGCTTGGCGGCATATAACGCAAGGTCCGCCGCGTGCAGCAACGCCTCGGGCGACTCCGCCCCGTTGCATGCGACGCCGATGCTGACGGTCAATCGGTTGCGCATTCCCGCTTCCCAACTGAACACCGTGTCCTCGATCGCCGCACGCAGCCGTCTCGGCCGCCTGAACTGCTCTTCTAAACTGACGCCCGGCATCACCACGACGAATTCCTCGCCGCCATAGCGGGCGACCGAGTTGAACACGCGCGTGTTCGCGCGCAGCACGTCAGCCACAGCGCGCAACGCCTTGTCGCCGATGCATGACCATAGTCGTCGTTCACCGCCTTGAAGTGATCGACGTCGATCATCACCAGGGCAAGTTCGCGGTTCTGGCCACTATCCAGCAGGCCGCGAAGATGTCGCATCAGATAGCGCTGATTGTACAGCCCGGACAGCGGGTCGATCAGCGCCATTTCAAGTGCTGTCCCGAGATCGCTGCGCAGCCTGTCCTGGTAGAACTTGCGTCTGATCTGGTTGCGGGCCCTT
Organism: uncultured Alphaproteobacteria bacterium; assembly: GCA_963758595.1. Lineage (GTDB taxonomy): Bacteria > Pseudomonadota > Alphaproteobacteria > Acetobacterales > Acetobacteraceae > JAMXLO01. Next base: position 159,087 of record CAVWWB010000006.1, on the reverse strand, counting down.
ACCCGCAACTCGTTTTCATCGAGCGGCAGCGCCAGCCAATCGTTCGCACCGAGGTCGAAGCCGCGCAGAATAATGTCGCGTTCCTCCGGCTCGGCAACCAGCAACATCGGCGTGTCCCGCGTCGCGTCCGCCGCGCGCAGCGAGGAGGCCAGCTTGAGCGGATTCTCCTCGATCAGCGACAGGCTGAGCACGATCAGGTCGAAGGGTATGGTGGCGGACAGTTTGAGTGCTTCCGCCGCGGTACCTGCGCGGCCGGCGACAATGCCGTCGCGCGCCAGTGCATCCTGGATAGTCTGAGCGCCGAGATCCCAGTCGTCCACCACCAGCGCACGCGCCCCTGTTACGGTCGGCGGAGTGGCCGTCTCGCCAGTCAGGCCCATGGCGCGAGCGGTCTCACCGCGGGCCCGCCACTCGTCCAACAGACGCCGGAGCCGAACCAGGCTGCGGACCCTGGCCATCAGGGTTTCATAATCGACCGGCTTGGTCAGAAAGTCGTCGGCACCCGATTCCAGCCCATGCAGTCGCTCGGACGGTTCACCCAGCGCGGTGATCATCACCACCGGAATGTGCAGGGTCGTCGCATCCTGTTTCAGCCGCCGACAGCATTCGAAACCGTCCATTCCCGGCATCATCACGTCGAGCAGGATGAGGTCCGGCTGCCAATCCAGCGCCATGCGCAGCGCTTCAAATCCGTCCTGAGCGCTGGCAACCTGATAGTACTCGGCCGACAGCTTGGCCTCCAGCAGCCGCGTATTGGCATCAACGTCGTCGACGATCAGAATCCTGGCGGTCATCGGTGACCACTCCGCCTTTGCTGCTGTGGATATGGCGCCAATGCCATTCTCATACCGCTATCGAGCTTAACTGAGGGTTGCAACGAGGAAAAGGATCACGCTGCGGCCAGTTGTGCCAGTTGTAGCCCACCACGGCTGGCGCCATACCGGTGCATCACGGCACCGTGTGACCCGCCGTTCGCGGGCGCCTGGCGCTACGTTCCTGTCGCCCGAGTGGACCGATTGCGCTCGTCTGCCGATGCTACAGACCGCCTGTATGCTCCGCCTGGCACCTCTCGGCTTCGTCCTGCTGTGGGCCTCATCGTTCATCGCGGCGCGCGTTGGACTGCGATTCCTCTCGCCGCTGCTGTTCGTCACCGTGCGCCTGATTGCTGCCTCGCCCATCCTGTGCTGTGTCATGCTGTTGTTGGGCCGGCGTTGGCGCGGGCTGGCTGGACGATGGGGCCACTGCGCCGTCTCCGGCGTGCTCACCAATACCGTGCTGCTGATGACGGCACATTACGCCATGGTCCATATCGCTGCCGCGCCGATCGCGTTGGTGCAGACGCTGAATCCGCTGCTGACCGCCTTGCTGGCATGGCCATTGCTGGGCGAGCGACTGCGTCCGCTGCAATGGCTGGGATTGCTGATGGGGGCGGCAGGCGTTGTGCTTGTCGTCGGTTGGCGGCGAGGCGGAGTTCGGTGGAACTGAACGGCCTGCTGCTGACCGCGGCGGCGTCATCGCATTGTGCGCCGGCACGCTTTATTTCGGACGCTTCTGCCGCGGCGTGCCGATCATGGAAGGAACCACGGTGCAACTCGCCGCCGCCGCGATCGCAGGCGTGGTCGCGACCGCGGTGTTCGAAACCCCGCATGCGGTATGGAACGGACCGGCGATCGGGGCGATCGCCTGGAATGCCGGCGCGGTGTCGCTCGGGGGTATGGCACTGTATTACCTGATGTTGGTGCACGGCACGGCGGCGCGGGCCACTTCGAATTTCTACCTGGTGCCGGGAACCGCGGCACTCATGGCGTGGGGCCTGCTGGGCGAGCCTTTGTCCCGCTGACCGCTCGCGGGGCTCGCCGTCTCGTCACTGGGATGTTGGCTGGTCAGTCGGCGACAGCCTTCAATCGTCGCTGTCGCATGATCCGATAACCCGCGCCGCCTATCTCACCTCGAACTGTGTCTTGCCGAACATGATCTCGCGTTCGGCATCGGTCATGTTCCCCTTTTTCTGATACTCGGAAAGGACCGCCACGCCGCGCTGCACGGCGGGTCGCGCCGCGACCGCGTCGTGCCAACGCTTCACGTTCGGGTAGTCGTCTAGGTTGATGTTGCGGCGCTCGGGATTGCGGATCCATGGGAAGGTGATGATGTCGGCCATGCTGTACTCGTCGCCGGCGAGCCAGGTCGCCTCGCCCAGGCGCTTGTTCAGCACCCGGTGCAGCCGCGCCACTTCGTTCCTGTAGCGCTCGATGGCGTAGGGAATCTTCTCGACGGCGTAGTTGGCGAAGTGGTTGTATTGGCCGAACATCGGCCCGATCCCGCCCATCTGGAACATCATCCATTCCAGGCACCTGTAGCGGCCGATCGGGTCCCGGGGGATCAGTTTGCCACCGGTCTTTTCCGAAAGATAAATCATGATCGCCGCTGAATTCGAACAGCTTGAATGGCTGGCCGCCGGGGCCATCCGGATCGACGATGGCCGGGATCCGGTGGTTCGGTGTGATCGCCAGGAACTTCGGCTTGAACTGGTCGCCCTTCGCGATGTTCACCGGGATCACCTTGTAGGGAAGCCCGAGTTCCTCCAGCGCGATATGCACCTTATGCCCGTTCGGCGTCGGCCAGGTCCAGACTTCGATCATTGGATGCCTCCCAGCTATCGCTGGGAGGACGATAGACGCAAGCGCGCGCAAGGGGCCAGTGCCTCGGACCCGGCTACGACGGGAAGCTTAGCCCCGCGTAGACCTCGGCAAGCGGCACTGCGACGTCGATCCCGGGCAGGGTCAGTTCACCTTCCGTCTGCGCAGAGGCGATCCAGGTTCCGCCGGGTTCGCGCCGGAACAGTGTTGCTGCCACGCTGGTCTGTTCGAGCAGGACGTAACACCGCAGCGAGGGCACTTCCGCATACTCTATCAGCTTGATCACACGGTCGGTCGTGGCAGTATCGTCAGATAGCACTTCGAAAATTGCCAGGGCGTCGGTTATGGTACGCGTGGTCTGGTCGAGCGGTCCGGCGCAGACCACCACATCTGGGTAGCGAATGCGGTTACCGATCCGCAGCGGCATCTCCTGGCCAATCCGGAACGGCTTGCCCGCCAACAAGCGACCCAGAACGCCTCGGAGATTGAAGACGATATCCTGGTGAGCAAGGCTGCCGCCGGTCATCGGGATGACCTTGCGTCCGTCGAATTCATACTTGCCTTCCTGCTTGTCCTCCCAGGCAAGGAAGCTTTCCGTGGTCCAGGGCCGATCCAGCACGGTGTCCATTGAGGATTTATACCGGACTCTGGCCGCCGGGCGAACTCAGGCGTTCCCCGCCAGATAATCCACCGCGGCCTGCACACCGCCCGGTTTGTGCGGGACGCCGGCAGTGCGCAGACCAATCTCTACCCCGCCCAGCGTGCCGATCAATTGCAGGTCGCCGAAATCGCCGAGATGGCCGATACGGAACACGCGGTCCTTCAGAATCCCCAGTCCGTTGCCCAGGCTCATGTTGCACTTTTCCAGGATGGTGGCGCGCAGTGCATCGGCGCTGTGGCCCTTCGGGCACCCGCACCGCGGTCAGCGACGAGGAGTAATGGCGCGGGTCGGCGCACTGGATCTCCAGCCCCCAGGCGCGCACCGCCCTGCGTGTCGCTTCCGCGTGGCGGTCATGGCGGGCGAACACGTTCGGCAGGCCTTCCTCCCGTAGCATCTGCATCGCTTCGTTCAGCCCGAACAGCAGATTGGTCCCGGGCGTGTAGGGGAAGTAGCCGGTCCGGTTCGCTTCCAGCATCGGCCGCCAGTCCCAGTAGCTGCGATGCAATCGCGCGGTATCCGCCGCCTTCAGCGCCTTGTCGCTGATCGCGTTGAACGACAGCCCGGGCGGCAGCATCAGGCCCTTCTGCGAGCCGGCGACGGTGACATCGACGCCCCACTCATCGTGCCGGTAATCGATCGACGCCAGAGAGGAGATGGTGTCCACCATCAGCAGCGCCGGATGCCCCGCCGCGTCCATCGCGCGCCGCACCTCGTCGATGCGCGACGTGCAGCCGGTGGAGGTCTCGTTGTGCACGACGCACACCGCCTTGATGCGATGCGCCTTGTCGTCGGCCAGCGCCGCGCCGATCGCGTCCACATCGGCGCCGCGGCGCCAGTCGGTGTCGATGAAGATCGGCTTCAATTCCAGCCGCTGCGCCATCTCGTTCCACAGCGTGGCGAACCAGCCGGTGCGGCACATCAGCACCGTGTCGCCGGGCGAGAGCGTGTTGGTCAGCGCGGCTTCCCAGGCACCGGTGCCCGAGGCGGGATAGATCACCACCGGACCGCTGGTCTGAAAGATCGCGCGGAGATTGGTCAGGATCGCCAAGCCAAGTCGACCGAACTCCGGTCCGCGATGGTCGATCGTCGGATAGTCGATGGCACGGAGCACGCGGTCGGGAACATTGGTGGGCCCGGGATCTGCAGGAAGTGCCGGCCGGCGTGGTGCTGGGTCATGCGGTGCATTGTGGTCGCGGCCTGGGCAGGAGACAATCGGCGGCATGCTCGATACCGATTCGCTCCTGCCTCGGCGGGACCAAGCCGGGCGCATGCGCACTCGTCTTGCCGACCGCCTGCGGCGGGAAATCCGTGGCGACGTGCTGTTCAGCCGCGCCGATCGTGGCCGCTATGCGACGGACGCCTCGATCTACCAGGTCCAGCCGATCGGCGTTGTGGTGCCCGAGGAGATCGGCGATGTCGCCGCCACGCTGGCGATCGCGCGGGAGGAAGGCGTGCCGGTGCTGCCGCGCGGCGGCGGCACCAGCCAATGCGGCCAGACCGTCAACCGGGCCGTGGTGATCGACTGCTCGAAGCACCTGCGGCGCATCCTGCACGTTGATCCGGAAGCCCGGACCGCCCTGGTCGAGCCTGGGCTCGTGCTGGGCCATCTCAACGCGGCACTCCGCAGGCACGGACTGTTCTTCCCGGTCGATCCCTCCACCCATGCGCGCTGCACCATCGGCGGCATGGCAGGCAACAACTCCTGTGGTGCGAAGTCGATCCGCTATGGGCTGATGGCGGACAACGTGCACGCGATAGATGCCATCCTGGCCGACGGCACCCAGCACAAGTTCGGCCTGCTGCCGGACAATCTCGGCGCCGACACGCCATCCAACATCGCCGAGTTGGTCCAGCGGCTGCGCGCACTTGGCGCGGCGGAGGCGGAGGAGATCGCGGCACGGTTTCCATCGCAGTTGCGACGCGTGGGTGGTTACAACATCGAGGTACTGACCCCCGTTGCGCGACTGGCCGGCCAGGAGAATCTGGCACGGCTGCTGGTCGGATCGGAAGGCACCCTCGCCTTCTCCGCCGCGCTCGAGTTGGCACTGCATCCGATCAAGCCGCGCAAGCTGCTGGGCATCTGCCAGTTCCCCAGTTTCCGTCAGGCGATGCAGGCCACGCCGCACATCGTGCAGCTCGACCCGGAGGCGGTGGAACTGGTCGATCGCACGATGATCGATCTGGGCCGGGGAATCCCGATCTATCGTGCGACGATAGACCGTATGCTGATCGGCGAGCCCGACAGCCTGCTGATCGTCGAGTTCCATGGCCACGAGGATGCGCTGCTCGACGGCCAAGCTCGACCAGCTTGAGGAGCTGATGAGCGATCTCGGCTACCCGAATGCCGTCGTGCGCGCCGGTGATACAGCATTCCAGAACGACATCGCCGCGGTGCGCGAGGCCGGCCTGAATATCATGATGTCGATGAAGGGCGACGCGAAGCCGGTGTCGTTCATCGAGGACTGCGCCGTCGATCTGGAAGACCTGGCCGACTACACCGAACGGCTGAACGCCGTGTTCGATAAGCACGGCACCAAGGGCACCTGGTACGCCCACGCCTCGGTCGGCTGTCTGCATGTGCGGCCGGTGCTTAACATGAAGAAGCCGCAGGACGTCGCCACCATGCGCGCGGTGGCCGAGGAATGCTTCGCGCTGGTGCGCGAATACAAAGGCTCGCACAGCGGCGAGCACGGCGACGGCCTGGCACGCAGCGAATTCCACGAGAGCATGTTCGGCCCTCGCATTGTGCGTGCCTTCGAGGCGGTGAAGGACGCATTCGATCCGGGCAACATGCTCAACCCGGGACGTATCGTGCGGCCACCGCGCATGGATGACCGCACGCTGTTCCGTTACCACTGGGGTTACGCACCGGCGCCCGGCTTCCGGCCGAAGCTCGACTGGTCGGATCATCCCGGCCCGCTTGGCGGCATGCTCGGGGCCGTCGAGATGTGCAACAACAACGGAGCCTGCCGCGCATTCGATGCCGGCGTGATGTGCCCATCCTATCGCGTCACACGCGACGAAGTGCACCTGACACGCGGCCGTGCCAACACGCTGCGTCTGGCGCTGACCGGGCAACTGGGTGCTGGTGCGATGGCGTCCGACGCGGTAGCCGAGGCGATGTCGCTCTGCGTCTCGTGCAAGGCGTGCCGGCGGGAATGTCCGACCGGTGTCGATATGGCGAAAATGAAGATCGAGGTGCTGGCGGTTCGCGCCGAGAGCAACGGGCTGAACTGGCGCGACTGGCTGATCGCCGAACTGCCGCGCTATGCACGCACCGCCGCAGCATTCGCGCCGCTGCTCAATCTGCGCAACCGGGTCCCGGCATTGCGCCGGCTGGGCGAGCGCAGAATCGGCTTTGCCGCGGCGCGCGCCCTGCCCTCCTGGCAGCGCAAGCCGTTCCGCGACAGCGAGGCGGCTTCGTACGTGCCAACCGACCCGCGCGGCGACGTGATCCTGCTGGCCGACACCTTCAATCGCTGGTTCGAGCCGGACAACCTGCGCGCCGCGCTGCGTGTACTGACCCAGGCGGGGTACCGCGTGCAAATGCCGCGGGTTCGCGGCCGTCCACTGTGCTGCGGTCGCAACCTGCTGGCTGTCGGCTTGGTGGACAGGGCGCGCCAGGAGGCGCGACGCACGCTCGACATTCTCGGCAAGGAGCTGCCGGTTATCGGCCTGGAGCCGTCATGCCTGTTGACCCTGCGCGACGAGTATCAGCTCGCTGCTGCCGGGTGACGCGACCCGCGCGTTATCGCAGCGCGCCTTCCTGCTCAGCGAATTCCTGACGCAGGAAGCGCCGCCGCTGCGATTGCGGCCCCTGGCGGCGACCGCGCATGTTCACGGTCATTGCCATCAGAAGGCGTTCGGCGCGTTTCCCGCCGCACTTCAGGTGCTCGGGCAAATACCCGAGCTGATGGTGAAGCCGATCGCATCATCGTGCTGCGGCATGGCTGGCTCATTCGGCTATCAGCGCGAGACCCAGAACCAGTCGCGCGCCATGGCTGAAGCCGGATTGTTGCCGGCAATCCGCAAGGCGGATCCTGGCGATTACGTCATTGCGGATGGCACGTCGTGCCGCCACCAGATCCGTGATCTCGGCGGATGCGAGGCACTCCATTCCGTGCAACTTCTGGCCCGGGCATTGGCATGATCACGCCGGAACAGGTCCTCGACTTCTGGTTCGTCGGCGATCCCGCGATACACCGGAAGGAGTGGTTCGAAAGGAGCGCGGAGTTCGACGCATCGTGCGAACGATTTGCTGACGCGCTGCGGCACGCGAAGAGTGGAGCGTTCGACCACTGGGCGGAAACGCCACGCGGCGCATTGGCACTCATCATCCTGCTGGACCAGTTCTCGCGCAATTTGCACCGCAACTCGCCCGATGCCTTTGCTGCCGATGCCAAGGCACGTGAGATCGCTCGCGGGGCAATCGCCAGGAATTTCGATCAGGCGCTGGGGCCGGTTGAGCGCATGTTCGTGTATTTGCCGTTTGGACACTCGGAAGACCTCGCAGATCAGGATCAGGCGGTGCAACTGTTCACGCCGTTGGGCGAGGAAATACTGCGCCACACCGCGGATCACCGCGACGTAATCCGTCGGTTCGGCCGCTTCCCGCATCGGAATGCGGCGCTGGGGCGCACCAGTACGCCGGAGGAACTCGAGTACCTGGCGCAGCCTGGTGCCGGGTTCTAGGCCACAAACTCAAAGCGTTTCGGTTTACACGAAATGGATGCTCGAAGTCCGGAACGGGGTCACATTGACTAGGTCAATCGCGTGGCCGCTGCCGAAGGAGAGCAAGGTACCGCCATGACCGTCCGAACCTTTCTGCAGTGAGCCCTGAAGTGACTTGTCGATGGTCAGCGTGTCGCCACTCCTTTGGGAGAAGTCATTGATTGTAAGCAGACCATCGCCGGCGTGGAATATGTAGGCATTCTTGCCCGGACCTCCGGTCACGGTGAGCGAGCCCGCGCCAGCCGTGAATGTGTTGTTACCCGATGAAGCGCTCACGCTATTGGTGCCGGCACCGCCAATCACCTTCAGCGCGTGAGAGCCGATGAACTGCATTTGCTCGTTGTCAGCGCCGAACTGCAAAGTCTCGCTCACGATGGTGGTCGTGAGAGAGACGGTATCGAGGCCCGATGTCACTGACTGAGTGATGGTGCCGTCCAGTGGGCCGGTGAAAGTCGAGTTTCCCGATGTGATGACGGGAACGGTCGCGGTGACGCCCTTATCGTCCGTCGCCGTCAGCACATCAGGCGAGGGGGTCGGTGCTGGCGGCGGCGGACTTGACCCGGTGTTATGTGCGAGAAAGACGGATTGGAGCTGCGGGCCGTTAGTCAATGCCGTGTCCCCGTCCTGCGTGCCCCAGCTATAGGCGTAGTCGAACGCCGGCGTGGGGACGACCGAGCCCCAGGTCGAGAGGATCTGCTGCTCCTGGCTTGCCGTCGGTAGCGTCCAGCTTGAGTAGCCGCCACCACCGAACGCCTGATAAACTGGCACGATGTCGGCGAGCGGTATGCCGACCGAGCGCGCTTCGTTCACCCCGGCATTGATCACGCCGAGATCGATGCCCGACGAGAACTCGCTGCCCTCACTCGGCGGCCGCACGGGATACGGATCAAGCCCGAAGAGGTCGATATCGGTGTTGGCAGGCGTGAAAGCGTACGACGGCGCGGTCGGTGACCCCGAGTTGTATTCGACAATGAACGTCTTGGCTCCCGGGTCGTGCGCGTGAATCCAGTCGGATTCGGCCTTCAGGTTGGCGGCGCTGACGCTCGAGGGATCGGGTTCGTCGGCGAGATAAAATCCATAGACCTTCGAATTGCCGATGAAGGGTGTAACTGCGCTCTGGAACGCTGAGGTGGCGCCGTTCGTCATGCCTAGGTACACCAGCCCCTCGACGCCGGACGGTAAGGCGTTGACGGCACTGACACTGCTCACGTCCGCAAGGTTGAAACCGTCGGCTCCGGGCGCGTATTGCCCGCTCGCGGTTATGTTCCCATTCGGCGCATAGTGAAGCTTGGTCTGTGGGCCGGATGTCGAGCCTGACATGAACGGTTCCTTCCCTGCCTAAGGTTTAGTGCGGACGGCTCTGAGGGCCTCCTCTGCACGACATAACATTAGCCGCGAACGGTGTAGACCGCTGATTGAGGTCTGCGACCGATACAAGAGCAGCACGCGGGAGCCAATCGGCCCCTGCACAATCTTAGGGATAATAATGTTTACAAATATACAACCGTCAAGATGCGCCTTAGTGTGACGGCTGTACGTAAGACATGGACTGAATAGGGTCAGGCGAGGCTGGCCGGTATGATGGTGTGCCGACACGATCGCGGGCGACCTCCCGTCGGATCGGCGGGTTTCCAGGGCCCTTCCCGTTCTCCCTGTCGTGACGTGGCCGACAGCATGCTGCTATGGGACTTGTCGCGACGGATAGCGACAGTGGCCGTTGCTGCGAAGCAGGCGCCGTATCTGGATCTCGCGAAGAACACTGCTCGAACGCTATTCCAGCTCGCCGGTCGGTCTCGAATGCTTTGCCGCGGTGAGGGCGTGAAGGAGCCTGAATCACGGAAAAAATTACCGGCTAGCAAAGGGTGAGCGCATCCTTTCGCGCTCACCCCGTTCTAGTATCTTGGCCGACCACCTGATCATGGAGGCGCTGATGCCATTCGATGAAATATCTCGCCAGCCGGGCCGTCGTCCGTCGCGCAATGTGCTGGGCGGCATGCTCGACATCTGCTCGACAAAGCCGATGACCGGCTTCTTCCGCAATGGCTGCTGCGACACCGGCGCCGAGGACCTGGGCAGCCACACAGTGTGCGCGGTCATGACCCCGGAATTCCTGGCATTCAGCCGATCCGCCGGGAACGACCTGTCGACGCCGCGGCCGGAATTCGGCTTCGCTGGCCTCAAGCCGGGCGACCGCTGGTGCCTGTGCGCCCCTCGCTGGCAGGAAGCGCTTGACGCCGGCGCGGCACCGCGGGTCGTGCTGCGTGCCACGCACGAAGGCGCGTTGGAACACTGCGCGCTGGATGACCTGAAACGGCACGCGATCGACCTGGCCTGAGGTGGCCGAGCTCCCGGCGGAATTTGCGCTGATCGCACGGCATTTCCGGCCGTTGGCCGGCCCGGGTTCGTTGGATCTGCAGGACGACGCTGCGGTGCTGGATCCGCCGCCCGGGCGGGAATTGGTACTGACCGCGGATGCCATGATCGCCGGCGTGCATTTCCTTCCCGGCGATCCGCCCGACCTCGTGGCCCGCAAGCTGCTGCGGGTCAATTTGTCCGACCTCGCGGCCAAGGGCGCCACGCCGCTGGCTTATCTGATGACGGTCTCGGCGCCGCGAGACACGCCGGATGCGTGGTTCGCCGGGTTCGCTGCCGGCCTCGCGCAGGATCAGCGCGAGTACGGCATCGCGCTGCTGGGCGGCGACACGACCTCGACGTCGGGTCCGATCGCGCTATCGCTGACCGCGATCGGTCATAACGCGCGTGGCCAGACGGTCCACCGGGCCGGTGCTTCCCCGGGGGATGGCGTCTGGGTCACCGGAACGATCGGCGATGGGGCCCTGGGCCTTGCCGTCGCGCGCGGCCGGCTGGCAGACCCGAGCGGGCACCTGTTGTCGCGTTACCGGCTGCCGCAGCCGCGCCTGGGGCTGGCCATCGCCGGAGTGGCATCGGCCGGAATGGATGTGTCCGACGGGCTAGTACAGGACCTTGGACACATCTGCCGCGCCAGCAACCTCGGCGCGGAGCTCGAGGCCGAACTGGTGCCGCTGTCGGAACCGGCACGCGCGGCTGGCCCCGAGTGGCTCAACCCGTGCCTGACCGGCGGAGATGACTACGAGTTGTTGCTGGCTGTGCCGCCGTCGCACCAGGCCGCACTGCGGAAGGCTGCTGATGCCGCCGGTGTGCCCGTCACGCGGATTGGTTGGTTCCGCGCCGGATCACCGACGGTGACGCTGAGGGGCAAGGATGGGGCGGCGTTGCCGCTGACCATCGGCGGGTGGAGCCACTTCTGACGCGCGCACCGGCCGGTCCGTCCCGACGGCTTCCATTCCGCACCATCCGGGGTCATTCTGCGTTGGCGATGACAGGCGCCGAAGGGGGGCTTGGGCTGGTGCAGTGGATGTGGCGGCTGCTGTTTTCCGGACTGCTTTGCGTCCCCGCAATCTTCATGTTGGTCGCAGGAACCTGGAGCGACAGTGCCGTCCCAGCGCCCGACCTGCTGGTCAACCCAAGCGTGCAGCAGCAGCAATCGTATGTGCTGCGTGCGACGAATCTCACGATCAGCCTGCCAGGGCCTACCCCGGAGCCTCTTGCCGCCACGCCAGACACCAGGAAGCTGCCTGCGAGCACGCCCGTGGTCGCCGCCGCTGCTCCGCCCCAGCGTAGCCAAGCGCCACGCCCCAGGCTGGAGCTGTGGCACGCAGCCGCCCCACGGCAAGAAACTGCGGCACCCGCGCATTGGGCGCTGACCCACCGGCCTGCCCTCTGGGTAGCTGCGGCCAATCAGGACGGCGGCGGCTAGCCCCCGCCACCGACACTGTCGATGAATTGAAACGTCTACCTGCTGTTCTGCTGCCAGGCGCTGATGAACGCCGTGATGTCCGGCCAGACGGTGATGAGCGCGCTGATCGGCCACGCGCTTGCGGTGGACAAGGCGCTGAACACCTTGCCGATGGCGATTCAGATGACGGCGACGATGACCGCGTCCATACCAGCCGGCCTGGTATTCGCCCGCCTCGGCCGCAAGCCCGGCTTTTGGCTTGGCTGCGCCGGCTCGCTGCTGGGCAGCCTGACCTTCGCGCTTGGCGTGTGGACGCAAACGTTCGAGATCTACTGCATCGGCGCTGTATTCGCCGGGTTGGGGTTCGGGATCGCGCAGCACCTGCGCTTCGCTGCCGCCGAGGTGGCCGCCCCCGAGGCACGCGCGCGCGCCATCGCCCTGGTCATGACGGGCGGCGTGCTGGCAGCGATCATCGGTCCGGAAATCGTCAAGCGCACCAATCTGCTGCTGCCGCCGCTGATGTTCCTCGGCACCTATTTTTGCCTGACCGTGCTGCCGTTGATCAGCGCGACACTGCTGCTGTTCATCCGGCTGCCGCCGGCGGTGCGCCAGCTGGCTGCGCCGGTGCCGATTCGCGCCATCGTCGCTCGGCCCAATTTCATCACCGCCGTGGTTTGCGGCATGGTGGGCTATGGCACCATGAATTTGATCATGGCCTCGACACCGCTGCAGATGATGTTCTGTGGCTTCGGCGTGAATGCCAGCGCCGATGTGATCCGCGCCCACTCGATCGCGATGTTCCTGCCGGGCTTCATCACCGGCCGGGTGATCCAGCGCTTCGGCCCGCATCCGGTCATCTGCATCGGCGCCTTGCTAACCGCGCTCTGCGTCGCCACCAACCTGCTGTTCCCGCCGCTGATTGCCACCTTCATGGTGGCGCTTGCACTGCTTGGCGTCGGCTGGAATTTCATGTTCGTCGGTGGAACGACACTGCTCTCCACCGCGCATGACGCGCACGAGCGCGTCCGCGTTCAGGCGACCAACGACTTCATCGTCTTCGGCACCGTCGCCTGCACCGCCTTCGCGTCAGGCGCGATCGAGGCGACCGGCGGCTGGGCAGCGCTGAACCTCATCGTCCTGCCGCCGACGGTGATCGCGGCGGCGCTGGTGATCTGGCACCGGGCAGCCACGGCGCGGCTGGCGCCGGCGGCAGCTCAATAGGCGGGAGTAGGCGCGCCGCCAGTCGGCGCCTGCGGCTGCTGGCCGAACGCATTGAACCGGCCGATGTTGCCGAACAACTGCTGGAAGAACGACGCTTCGGTACCGGGCGACGGCGTGGTGCGCGACACCATCGCGATCGGTACCCCATCGTCCTTGTCCAGGCGCTTCACGTCGTGCAGCACCCCCTGATCATTGAAGGTCAGTTTGACGACCTGCTGGCTCACCACACCCTGCACCCGGCCGATCCGCGAGCGGGTGACCTCGCTGACGTAGAGCCAGGTATTGTCATCGAAGGTGGCCCTGGCGGTCGGCGAGCCGATCAGCGATGTAACATCCGCCTTCGTCGAGGTACCGGGCACCAGCTCTTTGAGCTGGTCGGCGTCGACGCGATTGCCGCGAAGCTGGGATGGCGCCTGGAACACGCTGCAGCCGGCGAGCAGCAGAGATAGCAGAACTGCAATGGCGGGCCAATGACAGGGTGAGTGTTCTGTGACCAACTGGGCGAGTCCCCGGCTCAGCGCTATGTCTCCTCGGTGTCACGCTGACCGGCCGATTGTCAATCGCCGCCGACGGGCATCGGGACGGATTATAGAGGACGGATGACAGAGAGGGGGAGCGGGCGGTTGCGTGTCAGGGCATTGCACAAGCCGACACAGGAGGAACGGGCCGGCACCGAGTTGTACCGTGCGGCGGTGGCGGCGGCTCGCGCGCCTTGGTTCTATCGTGAACTCGGCGTGCCGGATACGCTGGATGGCCGGTTCGACCTGATCGCGCTGCATGCATTCCTGCTGATCCATCGTCTGCAGAACGCACCCGCTCCGGGTCCGGCTCTGGCACAGGCGGTGTTCGACGCCATGTTCACCGACATGGACAACAATCTGCGCGAAATCGGCGTGAGTGATCTGAGCGTCGGTCGTCGCATGCGGGCGATGTGGGAGGCGTTTCATGGTCGATCCAAGGCCTATGCGCTGGCGATCGACAGCCAGGATCGCCCAGGTCTCGAGGCTGCGCTCGCCCGCAACATCTGGCGCGAGACGGCACCTGAGGGCGCAGCGGCGGCGCTTGCCGGCGTGGTGCTGACAGAGGTGGCGCAGCTTGCGGGGCAGCCCGTGACTGCTCTGGCGGTCGGCAAAGCCGAGTTCCTGCCCGCGGGGGGTCTGGTGCAATGACCCCTGAACTGCACCGGCCGATCCCGGTCGCGCATATCGGCGCGCCGGGCCTCGACATGACGGTGGAAGCGACCGGCGCTGAATGCGCCGCACTGGCGCGTCGCATGAAGCTGCCGGCGGTGCAGGCACTTACTTGCAGTTTCCGATTGGAATGGGACAGCACCGGGTGTTTGTTCGCGCACGGTCACCTGGTTGCACGCGTGGTGCAGATCTGCGTCGTCTCGCTGGACGAATTCACCGATACGGTCGAAGACCGGTTCATCGCGCGATGCGTCGAGGAAGGCCAGGAAAGCGATCAGGCCGATCCCGAGAGCGCCTGACGAAATTGTCTATGCCGACGGCATCATTGACTTGGGCGAAGCCGCGGCCGAGCAAATGGCCCTGGCGCTCGATCCGTACCCCCGCGCCCCAGGTGCGGAAATGCCGGACACCAGCGATAAATCGGCCGCCCATCCGTTCGCTGCGCTGACGGGGCTGCGTCAGCGGCATTAGAAGCACGCTGACCACAGGCGGAATTGCCGGAGGTCAGGCGAAAGCACAACAGACCTGTTACCCAAGCCGGCACCAGTGGGCAACCGCCGGCTGGCGTGCAGCGAATTATCTTGACGCGAAACGTCAAGTTTTCTAACTAACGGCCGACAACGGGCGCAGTATGCGCGCTCGCATCCCCGCTCTCGCCGGAGACATCATGGATATCAACCTGGTACCGCTGGTGCAGGCGCTGGCCGCGCTCGCTCTGGCGTCGGTGACCGCGGTCACTCCCTATCTGTCGCTGCTGGTGCAGCGTTATCTGCATGTGCGGCTGACCGCCAGCCAGGCGGCCATCGTCCAGAGTGCCGCCGATGTCGGCGCCAAGGCGGCGTTTGGTTACATTGCCGAAAGCGGTGCCAGCTACCGTGACGTGAGCGTTCGCAACGCGGCCATCGCCAAGGGCGTGCAGCATGTCGTCGCATCGGCGCCTGAAGCGCTAACCGCTCTCGGCATCACCCCGGATCACATCCGCAACATGGTGGAGGCGCGCTTCGGCGGGCTGCTTGCCGCCAATCCGACGGTATCGATCGGCAGCCAGCCGGGCGCCTAGAGCGTGATGACCGAGGGCGAAATGACCGGAGGTCTGAATCACGCGAGAAACAATGTGCTGGCGCAGGGTGGGCGCGTCCTCCTGCGCTCATCCTGCTCCAAGCTTTTTCAACCGAGGTTTTGAGATGCAATACAAACCAGCCCTGCTCCTGCTCGTCTGCCTCTCCGGTTGCGGCAGTCCGACGCCGGAACAGCAGGCGAAGCTTATCCAGGTGTTGACCGTCGCCTGCAACGTGGATGGCGCCATCGTGCCGCTCGCACAACCAATCGTCGCCACCCTGGGCTCCGCCGGCGCGACTGCCAGCGATGTTGATCTGCTGGTCCACCCATCAGTGGTCGCGGCCTGCCAGGCTCTGAAGGGTGTCCCGGCCAGCGCCACCCCGGTCGCAACAGCCCCGGCGGCATCGGTCAGTTCCCAGAGCAGTTCCCAGGCGGTTCCCTGAACAAATCCCAGGCCGCCGACCGGCACGAGCAATCACTCGCGATAGCTTGCGACGCTGTCGACCCTCTGCTAGACGCCGCGCTCCTATATTTGTGGACAATACGTGACCGCCCCCCCTTTCTGTGCCAGTCGGGCCGTAGGGCGTCACCAGACCGGAGGGGCGCGATCCCATGGCAGTTCCCAAACGAAAGACCACGCCGTCCCGCCGTGGCATGCGTCGGAGCCACGAAGCGTTGTCGCGCGAAGCACACGCCGAATGCCCGAACTGTGGCGAGTTGAAACGGCCGCATCACGTCTGCAGCCACTGCGGGTACTACGATGGCCGTGAGGTCGTGCCGGCGGGAGACGCCCTGAAGGGCGCTGTTCGCGCCTGACGCCCCGGAGCGGCGTGGCGTCTTTCCTCCCTTGACCGCGACCTACCCCTTGGCGGTAGACGCCATGGGTGGCGACCGCGCACCGTTGTTGGTGATCGAGGGTCTCGAGATCGCGGCCGAACGCCACCCGGGCGCCCGCTTTCTGCTGGTAGGGGACGAGGCTCAGCTTGGCCCCCTCCTGCAGCGTCACCGTCGCGCCGCCGCGGCCTGTGACGTTCGCCACGCATCGGCCGTCATCAGCAATGACATGAAGCCGACGGCTGCTCTGCGCGTGCGAGGCTCGTCGATGCGCGTTGCCATCGACGCGGTGGCCGGCGGCGAGGCATCCGGTGTCGTCACCGCCGGCAACACCGGCGCACTGCTGGCGCTTGCCAAGGTCGTGATCAAGACATTGCCCGGCATTGACCGGCCAGCCATGGCGGCCATCGGTCCGTCAGCCCGCGGCGACGTGGTGCTGCTCGACCTGGGCGCCAATGTGCATTGCGACGCCCGCAACCTGGTGGAGTTTGCGGTTATGGGCGACGTATTCGCGCGCACCGTGCTGGGACTGACCGCCCCCTCGATCGGACTGCTGAATGTCGGATCGGAAGAGCTGAAGGGCGACGATACGTTGCGGCTCGCCGCCGAGACGCTGCGCGCCAGCCACATCGCGCCGCAGTTCGCCGGCTTCGTCGAGGGTCACGACATAGCTGCCGGAACCACCGACGTGGTGGTGACTGACGGCTTCACCGGCAATGTCGCATTGAAGACCGGGGAGGGCGCGCTGAGATTGTTCCTCGATCTGCTGCGTCAGGTGTTTCGTAGCAGCTTGACTGCGAAGCTCGCCTACCTGCTGCTGCGGCCGTCGCTGGAGCGGCTGCGCGAGTGGATGGACCCACGCCGGTACAACGGCGCGGTGATGCTGGGGCTGAACGGAGTGGCGGTGAAGTCGCACGGCGGCACCGACGCGGAAGGTTTTGCGCATGCGGTGGACGTGGCGATGGACATGGTGGTGCATCGGTTCAACGATCATATCCGCGAGGACTTGACCCGAATCGCCCAACTGATGGTGGTGCCTGGCAGGAACGGCGCATCGGACAAGGAAGGCGGTAGCGATGCCCGCCTCGCCACGGCGCCGTAGGAAGGAACATGGCGATCCGCTCCATTCTCGCCGGCGTCGGCGGCTACCTGCCCGAGCGCGTGCTGACCAACGACGAACTTGCCCGCACTGTAGAGACGTCCGACGAGTGGATCCGCGAACGCACGGGAATCCGGCAGCGCCATATCGCGGCACCGCACGAGACGGCGGCCTACATGGGGGCCGCCGCGGCGCGCGCCGCTCTGGCGGATGCCGGTGCAGAACCGGACGAGGTGGACGCGATCATCCTGGCCACCAGCACACCTGACCAGGCCTTCCCGGCGACGGCGCTGCGCGTGCAGGCAGCACTCGGCGTAACACAGCGGGTTCGGTTTCGACGTGGCGGCCGCTTGCGCCGGGTTCATCTATGGGCTGTCGATCGCCGATAGCATGCTCCACACCGGCCAGGCACGCGGCGCGCTGGTGATCGGCAGCGAGGTCTACTCGCGGATCCTGAACTGGCAGGACCGCAGCACCTGCGTGCTGTTCGGCGACGGCGCCGGCGCGGTGTTCCTGCGCGCGGGGCACGGGAGCGGCCGGATCGATCGGGGCGTCTTGTCCACCCATCTGCACGCGCAAGGCAGTCTGGGCGATATCCTGTATGTGGATGGCGCGGTCGGGCAGCGCGACAGATCGGGGCACCTGGTGATGAACGGCCGCGAGGTGTTCCGTCACGCCGTGGTCCGGTTGGCCGAGGCAGTGGAAGAGGCGCTCGCCGCCAACGGTCTGGAACGGCGCGACATCGATTGGCTGGTGCCGCATCAAGCCAATCTGCGGATCATCGACGCCATGGGCCGCAAGCTCGGATTGCCGTCCGACCGGGTCGTCGTCACAGTCGCCCGACACGCCAACACCTCGGCTGCCTCGGTCCCGCTCGCTTTGGCCGAAGCGCGCAGCGATGGGCGTATCCGCCGGGGCGATCTTGTCCTGCTGGAAGCGCTAGGGGGTGGACTTGCTTGGGGAGCCGCGTTGGTGCGCATGTAAGGCGAACTCCGGGCGTTGCCTGCAACCTCCTGATCCTCTTCGATTTTGCTCAATTGATTGCTTGACGACAGGACGCCGCGTGCCTAGCGTCCCCGCATGCAGACCGTCACGCGCGCACATCTGGCCGAGACGATCTATACCCAGGTTGGGTTATCTCGTAACGAATCCGCCGATCTGCTGGAGACCGTCCTGGAGCGGGTTTCCGCTGCTCTAGAGGCAGGAGAATCGGTTAAAATCAGTGGGTTCGGAACCTTTTCTGTGCGCCAGAAGGGGCGCCGCGTCGGCCGCAACCCGAAGACCGGCGAAGAGGTGCCGATCCTACCCCGAAGGGTGTTGGTGTTCCGCCCGAGCCACGTGCTGAAGGCACGCGTCAACGGCGCCGCGCTGCCCATTTCGGATGACGACGCCATCTTGGACGACGACGAATGAGCGCGCCGGCCGATGACATCGCGGCATCGGCAATCGTCCGATCGCGGCCCAAGAAGGCGCCGAACGCATTCCGTACGATCAGCGAGGTAGCGGATGAACTACACATTCCGCAGCATGTCCTGCGCTTCTGGGAGACGAAGTTCCCGCAAGTTAAGCCCCTGAAGCGCGGCGGCGGGCGACGCTACTATCGACCGGACGATATCTCCCTGCTGCGGCGCATCTCGGATCTGCTCTATATCCAGGGCTATACGATCAAGGGCGTGCAGCGCCTGCTGCGCGAGGGCGGCGGCAAGTTATCGGACGACATTCCCCCGCCACCGGCAGACGAACAGAACGTTTCCGAGACCGAAGGCGCCGCACCGAATGAGCCTGAGTTACCGATGCCGGGCCTGGCGCCGCCACCATCAACGCAGGTGGTGCGCAGCAGCGTGCGATCGCGCGGCGAGGCTGAAGCCGAGCGACTTCGGGCGTTGCTGACGGAGACCCTGCACGAATTGGAGGAACTCCGGGCGCTGCTGCTGGCCTGAAGTGGCGTTGCGGCGGCCCGGCACCGCTGGTAAACCGATCGCGCCGCGGTCGGAGCGTAGCGCAGCCTGGTAGCGCATCAGTCTGGGGGACTGGGGGTCGTGGGTTCAAATCCCGCCGCTCCGACCAGAAATGTCCCCGGTTTTCAATAGTCTAGCGAGAAAGCTGCTTTTTGGTGCTTCCGGAAGTCCGCCCCGCGGAAGCAATCCGGAAGCAAAAACGGGCACAGCGTGGTTCTCATCCCTCTTGCTGGGTGCCCGTCCGTTCGCAAGCGGCGCTACGTTGCGCATGCCCTCTGCTGTCAGCGTGTCTCTCGTCGTGCCGCGGTGATGGCCCACTCGAGACAGCTCGGCTGGCCCCGCCTCTCCATCTGCCCAACGGCCGCCACCACATCCCCCTGGTCAGGGGATCGCATTCATACGGCCGACGTGATCTGAATTTTCGTTTCGGGTCATTTCGAATTAGCAGGAATTTTTCGCAGGTATAGAAAAGCGTGTGACCTCCTGATGGGATTGAGATATTTGGTCGCAGAAAAATGAGGGAAGCGGAATGGCCTAGGATCTATCGGAGCGGCTATCCGCCGCTGTTGGTCGACTGTTGATGAAAGCCGCCCTTATCGAACTTTTGGGGAGCTGCTGGTCTCCCGACTCCAGGGGCTGCCTTTAGATGAGCCAGTCCGCGTCCATCTCCTCGCTGATTTGGTCCGTGGCCGATCTGTCGCGCGGGGACTACAAGCCCGCTGACTATGGCAAGGTCATACTCCTGTCAACGCCGGAGAAAAGATGCATCGGCGTGCCGGGGTAAAAATGCATCACGGGCACAGCCAAGTTAGCTAGCGCGACAGCAAACGCAGCTTTCCAGTTCGATCAATGAGCCTGCTTTCCCGTCCCGACCTGGCGACTGCTGGCGACGGCGCGCAGCGTAGGGGATGAGAGGAGCGGAGCCACGCGCAGCACCGCGAGCATGGCGAGCACCGGACCTTCCCCGCAGTGAGCACCGTGGCATGCTGAGCGCCAGTCGGTTTAGGTCTGACGCTGGCGTTGCTTGCTCTGTTTGAGGCGATAGCTGTCGCCGTTCATTTCCAGGATGTGGACGTGGTGGGTCAGTCGATCGAGCAGCGCGCCGGTCAACCGCTCGGAGCCGAACACGGCGGTCCACTCGTCGAACGGCAGATTGCTGGTGACCATAGTGGAGGCGCGCTCGTAACGCTGGCTGAAGACCTCGAACAAGAGTTCTGCGCCGGTGGTCGACAGGGGCACGTAGCCGAGTTCGTCGATGATCAGCAGCTTGTAGGCCGCCAGCTGACGTTGCAGGCGGAGTAGTCGCCTCTCGTCCCGAGCCTCGATTAACTCGTGGACCATGGCGGCCGCGGTGATAAAGCCGACCGACAAGCCTTTCTGGCAGGCGGCCAGCCCCAATCCAAGAACGATGTGGGTCTTCCCTGTGCCGCTGTTGCCGACCGCGATCACGTTATCTCGGCGAGCAATGTATTCGCAGCGGGCCAGCTCCAGCACCAATGTCTTGTTGAGCGATGGGATCGCCGTGAAGTCGAAACTGTCGAGGCTTTTCACCGTCGGGAACCGTGCCTCCTTGATGCGGCGCTCGACCATCCGCCGTTCCCGCTCGATCAGTTCGAGTTCGGACAGGCGCAGCAGGTAACGAGGATGGTCGACGCCCTCGGCGGCGCATTGCCGGGCAAGCTTGTCGTACTCGCGCAGGAACGTCGGCAGCCTGAGTGCCTTGAGGTGATGGGCGAGCAGCAGCTGGGGCGTGTCGTTCATGACGGGCCCCCGGCGAGAAGGCCAAGATAGGCCTTGGCCGAAGTCATCGCCACCGTTGCCCGCGGAAGGTAGGGATAGACCGTCAAGTCGAGCCGCGGCGGCCGGCGCTCGATCCGGCACAGCACCAGATGCTTGACCGCGTCAAAGCCGATTGCGCCGCGGGCGATCGCCTCTCTGACACCGGCCAGCACGTCCTCGGGACGGAATACCTCCAGCAGCCGCAAGACCTGGACGAACTCGCGTTTGCCGCGCTTGGCCATGCGAGCCTCGATCAGGCGACGCAGCGTGGCAAATTCCTCGGGCAGGTCCCAGCCGACCAGCGGCGCGGCCTGGTCGAGAGCGCCGATCTTCTGTTCGAGCAAAGCCAGGTAATGCAGCGGGTTGAAGACGAAGTCGTCGCGCTCGTAGGAGCGCGGATGACGGGCGATCACCTCGGCCCCGCAGGAGATCACCACCTCGTCGACGTAGCCGCGGATCACAACCTCGCGGTGGCCGTAAGCGGTTGGCACCGAGTAGTCGGTGCCGCGATAGCGCACCAGCAATTGCGAGCTGACCCGGCCTGTCCTCTTCTCACAGGCGTCGTAGGGCGTTGGCGGCAACGGGTGGAACGCTTCCAGATCCCGAACCAGCCGTTCGCCGATCGTCTCGTCGTGACCGCGCAGCCGATCGCCGAGCCGGCGGCGACACCCCTCGAGCAATTGCTCATTCAGCGCTAGCAAGCTGACCGCCCGCGGCACCGGCACCAGCAGGTTCCGGCGGGTCCAGCCGATCAGTCCCTCGACTTTGCCTTTGTCGTTGCCTTTGCCGGGCCGGCCGAACCGGTCGGCAAACACGTAATGCGACTGCAGCTCGCTAAACACGCGCGTTCGCTGCCGTACCCCGTCGCCCAGGATCCGCGCCACCGCCAGCGTCGTGTTGTCGTAAAGGATCGTGCGCGGCACCTTGCCGAAGAATTCGAACGCGGCGTTGTGCCCGTCACAGAACGCTTCGGCGGTCTCCGCCAGATAGGCCCGCACAAAGCACGCGTCGCTGTGCGGCAAATCCATCGCAAAAAAGTGGATCTTGCATTCGCCCCCGGCGATCTCCGCCTGCGCCTCACCAAAATCAACCTGCGCATGGCCAGGATCGTGCCGCAGCGGCACGAATACCTCGCGCCGCCGCAGTCGCCGAGCCAGCACATAGTCCTTAACGATGGTGATCCCGCCGGAGTAGCCGTGCTCGTCGCGAAGACGTTCGAAAATCCGCTTCGAGGTATGCCGCTGCTTCCGCGGTCGACCCTCGTCCTCCACCAGGATACTGTCGATGATCCCGATGAACGGATCCAGCTTTGGGCGCCGCGGCCGCCGGCTCCGCCGGTAGCCGGGCGGCACCGAAAACGCCAGCATCTTCGCTACCGTCCGCGGGTCGATCCCATAACGCCGCGCCGCTTCCCGCCGGCTCATGCCCTCGATCTGAACCGCATAACGAACCTGAGCATAGAGCTCCACGCCCTTCATCCCCCGGCCCCTGTCGCTCGCCGACAAAGGCCACCTGCTGCCGGATTTTTATTCCGGCGTAACCGGACAGCCCGGCCACTTCAGTGAGGGATTTTTGCTCCGGCGCTTACAGCTGACCAAAGGGGCATTCTGGGAGATTACTTCGGTCTCGGACATCCGCGCGCAGTGCCACGAGATGGCCCGGGATCTCGGCAAGCGGTTAGCGGCGATGGGCGGAGGCAACGGTCATGCTCGCCAGCCAGCGGGCTGGCGGACCGGCGAGACGGCTCTCCGGAAGCCTACCGATGGAGAAAGCGGACTGGGCATCCGGATAGAGTTTGGAGTAGATTAATCTTTCTTTGCCGCCGATATTGCACTTCATGAGAAGAATGTTCTCATATCACCCGGAGCGAAGCGCGCAAGCGGCGCTCGCAAAGCGATGAGAGGAAGGCCGTGGCTGGACTGATCGCCACCCGAATGCGCCCCGACAGTGGCGCACCGCGATGTAGCTGAGCCGTCGCCGCGGCCCGCGCGGAGTCGCTTCACTGATTTTAGTTACGAAAGAAACCAATCGATGTTGCAATCGCACATCATCGACGTGGATGGCGTGTTCGTCGGCGCGGCCATTCGCATTGATCGCGGTTACCGTTTCGTCGCTACCGATTTCCGTTACCTGCTCGCCGCCACGTCGGCCGGCCCCATGACCCGACGAACCGCCACGGCTGCGACTTTGGCCATGCTGGCTATCGGCCGTGTACGCGCGGCAGAGACTACATTGCTGAATGTTTCCTACGATCCTACGCGCGAACTCTACCGCGACGTCAATCGCGCCTTCATCGCCGCTTGGAAGAAGAACACCGGACAACAGGTCACCATCAACCAATCGCATGGTGGCTCCGGCGCGCAGGCTCCATGTCATTGCGGATCAACGCCGAGGCACCTGACTTCACCGCCGAGACGACGCAGGGATCGATCAGATTTCACGACTGGATCGGCAACAGTTGGGCCATTCTGTTCAGCCATCCCAAGGATCTCACACCGGTCTGCACGACGGAGCTCGGCTATATGGCCGGGCTCAAACCCAGCACCGCCGTGCCGTTCGAAACGACTGCGACCATATTGCCTTTCGCCGTATAGTCATAGGCCAGCGCGGGATCGCGCTACCGGAATTCGATCAGCGCAATACCAAGATCATCGGACTTAGCGTCGATCCGGTGGGCAACCACGGGCAGTGGGCGAAGGATATCGAGGAGACCCAGGGCCACGCCATCACCTATCCGATCATCGGCGACCCTGAACTGATCGTCGCGAAATTGTACGACATGCTTCCGGCCGATGCAGGCGATACCTCGAGCGAGCGCACCGCCGCTGACAATGCCACCGTTCGTTCGGTGTTCGTGATCGGGCCCGACAAGAAGATCAAGGCGACGCTGACCTATCCGATGAGCACTGCCGCAACTTCGATGAGGTGCTACGCCTGCTGGACTCGATCCAACTGACCGCGAAGCACACGGTTGCCACGCCGGTCAACTGGCGCCCCGGTGAGGACGTGATCATCCCGCCTGCCGTTTCGGACGACGCGGCAAAACAGATATTCCCCAATGGCTGGAAAACGGTGAAGCCTTACCTTCGTGTCGTCGCCCAGCCGCAAGACTGATCGCAAGGAGGACCTACCATGCCACTCGATATTTCTATCTCCCCGAAGAACGTGACGGCCACACTGCACTACCTGCAACGTACAGAGCGCCGGCCAGTGCGCTACGTAGGCGAGCCGCCGCCGGGCGAGGTCTCCTGGGACGGCATCGATGGCCCATCGCGTCCGGCGGTGGTTTTCCAGGAACACCGGCTGCTGCCTTGGGACTCGCTGTGGCGCAACGCCGCATTAGGCCTGCAACAGAACGATAACCGGGCACGCGCCAGTGCGGCGCTGGCTGAAGTGGGGCTTGGCGATCGGCTGGACGATTGGCCGCGCAATCCTTCGGGCGGTCAGGCGCAGCGGGTGGCACTGGCGCGCGCACTGGTTCAGGCGCCGAGATTGCTGCTGCTGGATGAACCGTTCGCTGCACTCGATGCGCTGACACGCATCAAGATGCAGTCCCTGGTCAAGCAATTGGTGGCCAAGCACCAACCCGGCGTGCTGCTCGTCACGCACGACGTCGATGAGGCGATTGTCCTGGGCGATCGCGCGATGGTCATGCGGAATGGTGCCATCGCCTGCGAATTCACTGTGCCATCCGCCGCTCGCGCCTACCGATCCAACCCTGACGCCATCGCGTTGCGGGACCGGCTGCTGACCGAGCTCGGCGTCAGCGAAGGCCAGATGGCCGCCTGATCTTCATAGCATGGAGCACGATATGTCCCTTCGCACGACCACCACGCATTCGCGCCGACGATTTCTGCGATCGTCGCTGGCGGCAACCGGTCTGCTCGCCAGCTTGCGCCCGACGCACGCGGCGGGATCTGGTCGTAACACCGATACAGTACGTCTGACATGGGGATTTGGCGGCCTGCACTCATCGCGAAGGAACGCGGCGAATTCGCCAAGACACTTGCGAAGGACGGCATCAAGGTAGAATGGGTCGGCCCATTCCCCAATCATGCGCCATCCTCCAGGCTGTCGTCGGCGGCAGTGCCGATTTTAGCTTTGGCGGCAGCACCACGCCTGCGTTGGCAGCGATCCTGGCCGGCTCTCCATTGGTCTTCTCGCTGTTCGCCGTGGTGGAGCCGCGAACCACCGCGATCATCGTCAAAGACAGCTCCGGTATCAACAGCGTACCCGACCTGGTCGGCAAATCTGTCGCCGTCAACCGTTCCGGTGTGGCAGAGTTCCTGCTTGTCGCGGCACTGGAGAAGTACCATGTGCACCGCAGCGAGGTGAAAGTCGTCTACCTGAACCCGCCCGAAGCCGCGCCGGCGTTCGGTTCAGGGCAAGTCGATGCCTGGGTCATGTGGAGCCCCGGCGTCGATATCGCGCGCAGCCAATACAAAGGCCACGCCGTCTTCGTTGAGGGGCGCGACCTGGACTTCCAGATCGACTTCAATTCGTGGCTCATCAGGAAGGACTTTTCCGTGCGGAACCGTGATCTGGTCTCCGCCGTGAATGCCGCGTTCGCCGCCGAGGCTGCCTGGGCCAGCGCCAACAGTCGTGAGGCAGAGACGATCGCCCAGACGCAAGGCCACTACAGTAATGAGATTCGCGACACCTTCATCGCGCAAAAGGCGTCAGTACCACATCCGTCATACTGACGATCAGGAGTTCCTGATGCAGTTGCAGCGGGCCGCTGATTGGTTGTCAGCGAGGAAGGTCCTGCCCGGGCAGCTCCACATCGCCGACTGCATCGTTACCGCCTAGACATCGATTTCACTCAGGGGAACAGCACCATGAGCGTGGAATTCATCGGCTATGTCGGACACTTCAACTCGTCGGAAACGATCCGGCGGTAAGGCCCCGCCATTGACGTAGATCACATCGAGGCGGTCACGAAAGCGCACGAGTATGTCGGCTTCGGTCGCGTCCTGATTGCCTTCAACTCAACCTCGGCCGAAAGCATCCTGATCGCGCAGCATCGTTGCCCAGGCAACCACTCTGCGTGAACGGGGCGACAGCGGACGGTCGCCGGACAATGCGCGGCAGAACCGCGCGGATGGTGCGGCCCCGGCAAATGAGGGATCGCGTCGCCTGCTCGATGCAACGGCGAAGGGCGGGCGGCTGGATAAGCGGCTGTGGACCGGGATCGCGGCACTGACTGGTGCGCAGGGCAATTCCACTGGCCTTGTCGGCACGCCGGACCAGGTCGCCGACGCAATGCTCGATTACTGCGATCTCGGCATCACGACGTTCCTGATACGTGGCTTCGATCCGCTGGTGGATGCAATCCAGTACGGCCGGGAACTGCTGCCGCGGGTCCGCGCCCTGATCGATGCGCGCGAGGCCGGCGGGTCCGTCGCCGCCGAGTGATGCGCCAGTCGGCGCCTCCAGGCTTCGCGCCGGCGCTCGGGATCACGCTGCTCTGGCTTTCGCTGATTGTGCTTCTGCCACTATGCGCGTTGGTGGTGCGGCCATGGGAACTTGGGACGGCGGGCGTCTGGCAGTCTGTCAGCGCGCCGCGTGTCTTTGCTGCCTTGCGGCTGAGCTTCCTTCGCCTCGCTTCAATCCGCCTCATGCTCAGAAGGTTCTCTAATCCCTCATAAGGTCTTCCGACGGACTCTAAGGCTGGTGATCGGCTTTACTGGTGGCGTCCGCCCTGGATTCATCGACGATCCGGAGCATACCTAGTTCACCTCAGCAACTCGGCGATGGCGGTTCGTGCCATCGTATTTTCCTGGGGCAAGCCGATAGAAATGCGTACCCAGCGGTCGAAGGGTGGAAATGCACGACCGATCTCGATGGCTTTTGCAAGAAGCGCCCCGGCGATCTCGTGGTGGAGACGGCCCGTCTCGAAGAAGACGAAATTTCCTCTCGCGTCCGAGTGCCGAAGTTTCAAGGCATCGAAGAGTTGGTTCCATTTGTCGCGCTCCGCAATCACTTTTGCCCGCGTGGCCGTGACGTAATTCTCATCCCGCAGGCTGGCAGCCGCGGCCGCAAGAGCGGGGCGATTGAGCGCCTCGGGCGTGCCGATGCCGGCGCGCTTCAACGATGCGGCGAGCGCTTTGGGGGCGACCGCATAGCCTACGGAAAGACCTGCCAGGCCATAGAGCTTACCGAAGGTCCTGAACACAACCACATTCTCGCCGGCGCGGGCCAGGCCGATGACCGTTCGCCGGTCGAAATCCGGCTCAAATTCCAAATAGGCCTCATCGACGATGACGGTGACGCGCTTTGACATCTCGCGCACGAAAGCCTCGAACATTGCGTCATCACTTACCGTCCCGGTCGGGTTATGCGGATTGACGAGGTAGATTGCCCGTGTTCGCGCACCCACTTTTGCAGTAATGGCGGCAAGGTCATTTTGAAGGTCCTGGTTGAGTGGGACGCCGACGACGACGCCTCCACCAGGCCCCACCGCATCTACCAAGGCGGTGTAACCAGGCTCGGAATAGATGAACTCTCCTCCGCTTGGGCCATTCGTTGCCAAATGAAGCCCGAGAGCTTCGAGAATTTCGCCGAGCGAGATCTGGTCGGCTGATACGCCCTCGCGCTCGACGATGGCTGGTGTCAGAACGTCAGCTCCCTTGTCAACATAGCGGTAAAGCTCGCCGAACTGCTCCTGAATCGCCGCCAGCGCAAGTTGCGAAGGCCCGAACGGGTTTTCATTGAGCGAGAGGCGAGCACGAAGGGAATGCACGGCGCCTTTCGTGCTGCCACGCTCTGCAGAAAGTGCAACTCCGCTCGATACGAGAACGCTCGTTGTCAGATAGTCCCGACGCGTCAAGACCATTTCTTCCTGCTGTCGTTGGTGCCTGATTGAAGCTTCTCAAGCTGGCCGCCCCGTTCACCTCCCGTGCCCACGAGTTGAGATGTGCTTGCGAGATCGACTGGCCATTGTGAGTGTGGAGGGGGATGATTTCCCCAAAATTGCGGATTTGCCCTATCACGTTACATTTGTAAGAGGAGTCGCCCGATAGCAGGAGCGTCTCGCTTACGGCGAATGTCGGCTCGCAAGCATTTAGTTACGGATGGGATCTTTTGCCAACTGCGCGCTCTGCGCGGCTATTACAGCCGCAACCCGATTTCCCGGTACGGAAGCAGGCCCGTAACTACCCGCCGCTTCCATCCGAGGCGGCCACAACGGCCGCTCATATCCAGCGCTGTCCATCGAGTGCGATACCGCCGCCCGGCACAATTATGTGCACATGGGGGTGGTGCGTCAGTGCCGATCCCCAGGTGTGGAGCGCGGCGGTGATGCCGATCCGTGCGCCCAGGTAACGCCGTGCTGCTGGAACAGAACGATGAGTGGCAGTTGCAGCACCGCTACATACAGGTCGAAGCGATGGCAGAGCTGTTCAGTCCGGCCACCGAGGCTGAGCACAGGCAACTCCCGTCCGCGGCATGATGCAGGAGCGCGACAGACAGACTGCGGCGTCGACGGCACCTATGCCAAACGCTCGACCGTGGCGCCGCAGTCAAGCCCCGCAGCCGCGCAGCCGGGCGCCGAAGGCGCAGGGCTTGACGGCGGTGATCGCGGTCGCAGCACAATCGTCTGTGCCGTCCTTCACTCTCATTTCCACCGGAACCATCGGCCCGATCGGCACTTTCGCTCTACCGCGAGTTTACACCACGTTGGGACACGACCCTCGTTGTCGGCGCCCGTTCCGGTCGGACTGACTCCGGCGCGCGAAGGCGCATCGCTGCCCGGCCGCACCGTCTGCAATTCCCGCTCGACTTCGCGGTCGATGCCCGTGCGATCTTCTGCCTTGGCACGCTCGATCTTCGCCTGTTTCTCCATCTGCCTGATGTGCTTTTCGCGATCTCGATCGTTCTTTTCCATGGTCAAACCTTCAGTGGCCGCACAGTGCGAACGGCGCGGCGCGCGCTCAGGTGCCCGCGCCGGGATCACGTTGGCGTATGAGGGGTTGGCGGCATGCCGACTGGCCCA
This sequence comes from uncultured Alphaproteobacteria bacterium, assembly GCA_963758595.1. GTDB lineage: Bacteria > Pseudomonadota > Alphaproteobacteria > Acetobacterales > Acetobacteraceae > JAMXLO01. The sequence goes on along the minus strand of CAVWWB010000006.1, from coordinate 130,148 downwards.
CCGCGCTTTTCCAGTCGCCCCGGCTCGTGTTTCACAACATCAAGCCAGAGCACGCAGCATGGCAGATCAAGCGGCGCAGATAGCACGGTCGCCCGGTGTTTGCGGCGGCAATGCGCGCGGCTCATGGCTTGCCGGCGCGTCGCAGGCCCTGCACGGATCTAAAGCAGAGCCAGCGAGTACTTCGAGTGAGACCGCAGTCAGAATGAAGTCGCTGGCCCTACCACGCACGCCTTCTCGAAATGCTTGACAGCGTCCGCAAACGGCTGCGGGCGCCCAAGCAAATAGCCTTGCACGGTTTCGCAACCAGCATCCCGAACCAGCCGCAATTGCTCTTCGGTTTCGACCCCTTCCGCTGTCGTCGTCATGCCAAGCTTTCGCGCGAGACCGACAATGGAGCCCACAATGGCAGCGCAATCTTCCCGCGTGGTTATCTCGCCCACGAACAGCCGGTCGATCTTGATCTTGTCGAATGGAAAACTTCGAAGATAACTAAGCGATGAATAGCCTGTCCCGAAGTCATCCAACGCAATCTTCAGACCAGTGTCGTGGAGTTGCTGAAGCAGCGATACGGTGTTGCTGCTCCGGTCCAGCAGCGCCGACTCGGTAATTTCCAATTCGAGCCGGGCGGGATCAATCCGTTGTTCCGCGAGCGCATCCAGAATGACGCCCACCACTTCATCGTCGTCAAGTTGGACGGGTGAGAGGTTAAGTGCAACTCGGATCCACTCCGGCAAATACGCGGCATCGGCGCAAACTCGGCGGATGAGCCAAGCGCCAATCGGCTTGATGATCCGTAATTCCTCGGCCAAAGGAATAAACAAGCTGGGGGGCACTGTCCCGCGGGTCGGGTGATTCCAGCGTAGCAAGGCCTCAAATCCGCAGATTTCCATGCTTTGCAGGGAGTATATCGGCTGATAGGCTATAGTGAACTGTGCCCGTTCGAGCGCGACACGGAGGTCCGCCTCCAGCTCAAGCCGCGTGCGCAATCGATCCTCGATTTCTGTCTCAAACACCCGGTAAGTGCCTCGACCTTCGGCTTTCGCCTGGTAGAGAGCAATGTCGGCGTTCCGAAGCAGAGTATCAGCATCCATGGCATTCAACGCTGTTGCAATACCAATGCTCACACCGATCTCAACGCGACATCCGTCGATACTGTAAGGGGCGGACAGCCGTTCTATGACTCGTTCCGCCAAAAAAATGGCAGTCTCTGAAGACGGGCCCTGGCAGATGATGGCAAACTCATCGCCGCCCAATCTTGCGACAACGTCGGAAGCGCGTGCGCATCCTATCAGTCTCTGCCCGACTGCCGTGAGCAACGCGTCTCCGGCTGGGTGGCCCAAAGTGTCATTCACGTGCTTGAAGCGGTCCAAATCGAGATACAGCAGCGATACTGGGTAATCGCTCTCATGCGTGTCACGAAGCACGCCACTCAGCGTGCTATGGAACATGGCTCTGTTCGGTAGTTTCGTCAGATCGTCATAATGCGCCATGTATTCAATACGCCGCTGGATCCGCTGCTGCTCACTGACGTCTTCATAGGTCGCAACCCAGCCGTCATCGGTCAGCGGTCTCTGTGAGACGGACAGGGCGAAGTTGTCGCTATCCGGAACAATGAACGCTCCCGAGCGCGCGGCCTGTGAAAGCGTGTCCTGCTGCTCGCACATCTTGGCGAGCGACTGCGGACTGATCGCTTCATTGAGCCGAATAGTATTGAACAGCGCGACGGTCGAGGTGCCTGGGCGCGCGTCATTCTTGTCCAGCTGAAATATCTCGAGGAAACGCTCGTTGCAGACGATCAGGCGATGATCGGAATCGACCATCAATAGTCCTTGCGACATGTTGTTCAGCGCTGCTGTAAACAGCATGTTCTGGGTTCGTATCAGGCGGTCGCGTTCAACCAGCATGTCGTTGTGCCGCTGGATTTCTGCATAGGCCTCCTTGGTTCGTTCGTTCGCGACTGCCAACTCGGTAAGTGTCTTCTTCAACGCGGTGATATCGGTTCGGATGCCAACGATGCAGCCGGTTGGAGTCCGTCGCTCGGTAATCAAAATCCAGTGGCCATCCGGCAACAGCCGTTCGAGAGAACCCTTGTTGCTGCGATGCCACGCAACCGTGTTCTGGACAAAGGCTTCCAGATCATCCCCCGCTTGAGGATACTGACCGATCACTGCGCCGGCGCGTACGATGTCTTCAAATGTAGCACCCAGCTCTATGAACGGCGCGCTCAGGGAGTATATCTCGCGAAACCGTCCATTGAAGGCGATCAGCCGGTCGTCCTCGTCCCACATAACGAAACCGTCGGACATCGATTCGATAGCGCTGCTCAGCATGTCGTGGGACTTCTTCCGCTCCGTCTCCACCCGCTCTCGTTGACGCTGCGCGGTGTCGAGCGCTCCCGCGAACGCCAAGACCAGGATAGCGGTAACGGCGGCTGCAACCAGCAATCGGTTCCGATCGCGAACCCAGTCGGTCAGCGCACTGGAAACATCGAGCGAGAGAATGATTCTGATATCAGGGTAGAGCGTGTGCCTCCACACGCCTATTGTCGGAGTGTGAAAGGTTTTGGGAGGGTAGAGGAAAGGAACGCTGTCTTCGCCTAAGTTATCTATCGCCAGCCCTGTCCGCTGCGCCATGCGCAACTCATTGTGCGGCAGACTCGCCAGAAGCGTCCCATCCGATCGTTCAAGGTTGATCCGCAGGCCAGGCATCTCGCTGACCGGCGAAAGCAACGACATTACAAATGGCACGGGCACCTCAGCCTCGGCCTTGAGCTGGCCGACGCCGGCAACCGCAATGGGGCGGACCAGAAACCACGACCAGGCGCCGGTAAAAGCGTTACGCACAGGCCCCTCGATCACGACGGCACCCGGCGCCGGCGTTGAACCCGGATGAGCCGGGAAGGCCGGCAGCGCCGCGTTCCTCGCACGCGGTCGTGCGGAAGCCCAGACCGATCCGTCTGGGCGGATCAACAGAAGATCGCGGAAAGCAAAGGTCTGAAAATCCGAGGCTTTCAGCAGATGCTCGACAGTCGGGGCATTCAGCTCACCCTTTTGCTCGAGTGCGGCTGCAAATAGCGGCGGCAGGCTCACCAGAGCGCTGTCGACCTGCAATAACTGACGATTGATGGTGTTTTCGACGACAGAGGCAACGTTTTTCAGCCGCGTCTGCGCGGCATCCAGAGCGGTCTGCTTGGTCCGTACCAGCAGGAGTTCGCTGCCACAGGCAATGGTCACCAGTATCAGGGCTGTCCCGACAGCAATCGTGCGTCGGAGGTTCCGAAGGCCCATTTAACGTCGCCTCCGCGGCGAAGTCGATAGGCCAGAAGGGAAGTGTGCCTGCATCTGATTGATCGCATTCGGTTGCATGCTTGGAAGGGCTTGGTGAAGTCGGACCGAATCCTTCCTTGGCATGCCTTGCCGGGCTCCATCGTTATGCGCCCATATCGTCTCTTTTTGGGTTTAAGTGCGAGTTAAGCGGTCGGCGCGTGCAGGTGAGCGCTGCCCCAACCGCACAACGTGGAGGAATGAGTCCGGCAACGTCGCCGCGGCGACGACACACAGTCGAAGGCAGGGCTGCTCACTCGCATCGGAATTATCCGCTCGTTCCGTATAAGTTCCGATCGCAAGGCCCAAATACAGCGGATCGCATTTATGTGAGTGTAAGAACTTGCACCAATACTCTTCTTACGGAAACTGCGTCGGGACCAATGCAAGCTCTCTCCATTGATCGACCGCCTCCTGCCGACAGCTCCCACCCGGAGAATGTCGTTATCCGTTGCCCATCTGCAGCAGACGCGCCAGCACTGGCCGCGCTCTTCTCCGAAATGCAGCACCACTATGGTCGCCCAGTGTCAGATGCGATAGCGGCAGAGGCCGCCGCCCTGGCGTGTGCGCCACCTGTGCATGCGTTCGACCCTCGCATGCTTATTGCCCTGATGGACGGCGAGATTGTCGGATCATTGGTGATGAACGTCACGTTTCCTGCGTTCGAGCTGACGCGTTCGCTGTATATACGGGACCTCTACGTGAGCAAACGTCTGCGGCGCTCGGGCGTAGGGAGCGCCCTTGTTAGAGCCGGCGCGCGATTAGCTCTCACACAGGGTTTTTCCGCCCTGGAATGGACCACCGAAACCGCCAATGGGGCAGCACGAAAGATGTATGAGGCATGTGGTGCCCGTCGGCTTGAGCGGACTTACTACCGGCTCTTCGACGATAGCCTGCGCGCTGCGGCCGAGTGATGGCCTAGTAGGGCACCATCAGGCCGGTCGGAAAACCTTCACTGCGAGGCGCGCAGCGTAGCAATCCAGGTGTCGTGCCACTGGCAGGATTGCTTCGCTTTACTCACCATCACGATGGTGCACGGCCGGTCAGCCTGAAAGCACAATGCAGCGCGATCGATGCTGCTGGCGTCCCAGAAACTTTGAGTATCTTGTTCTCTGCGACGGCTTTGGTATCTTACAGGCGCGCTGTGCGCGGTGCCCGATACGCCCCCCTCTCTCCGGGTGACCAAAAATCCAGGTCTCAATCGCCAGACACTGCCATCCGCGCGTAATCGCCCAGTGAAGCAAAGCACCGCTGGACCTTATTCGGCGCAATGACGCTGCCGGTCCGCGTCTCTGTCGTGACCACACTCCAATTCCCAATCTAGCAATCTTGCAGGTCCAAATGCTGAGCGCCCGAGGGCGTCCAGTGATCGGCCGAATCCGATTGGATTGATGGCTCGTTGGCTGCATCCTAGTAACGGATTGCGGTTGCAACCTTCTGCAGTTGCGATATGTGTTTGGCACCTAGCTTGCCAGGGCTCTGGCAAAATGTCGGAAAGCGTGAATCGCGCTCTCGATCGATGGGTCACTCGCGTATGATCAGATCAAGCTGAACCGACCGTACTCTTGAGGCTCATTCCCCCGGGACCGTAATGCCCGACGTGGACGCGAGGTTCTGGTTCCAGAGTGTAACGCAGTCCGCGCCGCAACGCTGTATCCAGCCTGGCAATACCGACTGAACGAGCAAACGTTGGCGACGCGCTTCGTCCTCCGGCGTGACGGGAACAAGCTGCATCTTGCTGAGGTGATGACCATCCGGGCAGCCAGCGCCGCCGGTGTCGCACGCCAGTCCGTCGGATGTTTCGCGTTCTGCGGCAGTCCAGATATCCCGTTCCAGTCCCTCGATCTGCTTGCGCAGAACGGACTGAAGGTCTCGAGGGAGCGCCTCCCACGCGGCAACATTTGTGCCGAAGAAAGACAGTCCCCAACTGATCGCCATGGGATAGACAAAGCCGGTTACGTCGGACAGACCAATCTCGTTGCCGCTCAACGTTCCCGTGATTGCGCAATCGACCACGCCGCCGCGGACTGCTGCAACGGTTTCGGCGAATGGCGTAATGACCGGCACCGCCCCCAGCGCGGTCATCATTTCGGACTGGCCTACCGAGGATGTGCGAACTTTTCGGTGGACGAGATCGCCCAACCCGGTGAATGGCCTGGCACAGAAGACGACCTGTGCGGGGTACGAATAGATCGCCAGCAATTCGATCCCAAACTTCGTGCGGAGCAACTCCTCAAGGCGGGGACGATATGCACCCACGGTCTTTCGCAGACTCTGCATATCAGGATTGAGACCGGGCAGATCGACGACATTGAGTTCGGGTTCGTCTCCAGCAACCACGGCAAGCAGTGCAGTTCCAAACGGAACGACCCCAAGCTGCATCAACTGCAGCATTTCTGGACCAGGCAAACCGCTCCGATCGTAGGGATGGATCTCCGCTGTGACTTGCCCGCCAGAAAGCGCGCGGATCCGGTTCTCCCAAAAGGGCTTTTCCAACCGTTCATACTGACTGACGCTGCCCAGACCGCCGACGATCTTCAGATTGATCGGCTGATCGGCGCGTGTAGCCGGGCTACACAACGCAAGGCCGCACGCTATTGTGGCCAGCTTCGAGACGCGCAGTGTCCAGCGCCCACGAGCAATTCGACGCCAATGTATGATGTTCATGCCGCGGGATTCCAGGCCTGCGTCATAGCTATATCTTCACCACGGCTGAAAAAGTCTTAAGCCACCAGCTCCGGTTTCCTTGCTGCTCGGTAGCGAGCGCCAACGATGTTCGAGCAGCGGCATGCGCTTAACCGGGCAGCAATGGCGTCCGGATAGGCTTTGACCGTGCGCTTATCCGCAAAGCTTGTCGGCTTTGGTTGTCTCGCCATTACCTCGCTTGGGTGGGGGCTTAACTGGCCAGCGACAAAGCTGCTTTTGCATGTGTGCCCGCCCCTCATGGCACGAGGCATGGCGGGCATCGTTGCTGGATTGGTGCTTGCGGCAATTGCATTGGCGCGTGGCGATTTACTGGCCGCCCCCCGCTCGCAATGGTGGCGCCTTGCTCGATCTGCCTCGCTCAATGTCACGGCGTGGATGGGTCTTACGACCCTGTCTCTCGTTTGGCTCAAGGCGGGAGAGGCGGCAACAATCGCCTACACCATGCCCGTTTGGACTGTTCTATTGGCATGGCCGGTGCTGAGAGAACCGCTCGCTCTCGCAAGATTAGTATCACTCGCCCTGGGCGTCGGGGGTGTTGTCATCCTTCTGGGCGGGCATGGCTTCAGCCAGGATGCTGGGCATCTGCCAGGAGTAGCCATCGCATTGAGTGCGGCAATCTTGTTTGCACTTGGTACCGTGTTATCACGCCGAGCCCCGTTGGATATGGCGCCAATTCCCATGATCGCCTGGCAGGTCGGGCTTGGCGGCCTCCCCCTCCTTGCGGCCAGCCTTCTGCTGGAGAAGCCGCATCTGCATGACATACCTTGGACCGGATGGGCAGCCTTGCTCTACACGACAACGGTGTCGCTTGGCGCATGCTACATTACCTGGTTCGCGGCGTTGCGCAGGCTGCAAGCAGGGACCGCAGCAATCGGCACCTTGTTGACGCCAATCGTCGGTGTGATGACGTCCGCCATCGCGCTGGCCGAACCGCTATCGGTTCCGCAGATCTCCGCCCTAGCCCTCGTGGTCGGCGGTGTCGTTCTCGCGGCCCGGTAACTCAACTTCCAAGACACCAGACGGAGGACGGATTTATGCTGTTCGCACTGATCCGGCATGACAAGCCAGGTTGCATCGGCCTACGGAAATCGGCACGCCCCAAGCACCTGGAATACCTGACCGGCGTCACCGGCTCGATCAAGTGGGGAGGTGCAATAATGCATGACGACGGTTACCAGACCGGTTCAATCCTGTTTGTCGAGGCGGCGGATCAGGAAGCTGCAGAGGCGTTAGCAGCTGCCGACCCGTATGTGGAGGCCGGGCTGTTCGCACGCACAGAGATCGTTCCGTTTCGGACGGTGTTTGCCGACGGGGTCAGGATCGATTGAGGGCGTTATGCTTCTGCATGTGTCCCGACTCTTTTCAGGTCTTCTGCTCGCGGCAGCGGAAGGTGGCGCCATACCTACGGGGCCTAAGCGGGTTCCGCTCAGGAACTCCAGCGCATCTGGTTAAATGCCGCAGCAGCGCCGGCAGAGGAACCGACGAACGGGTTGGTTTTGATTCCACGATCTGACAGCGCGCTTGCCTGTGCCGGAATTCTCGTATCGCTCAGCATGGGCGCGCCGAGTTGTGCGGTCCGGGCAACTTTTGGGAAGAGCCGGGGGCGGGAAGCCGCATGGCTCGAGCTAATCGGCCGCTGATCCGGTATCGGCGGCCAAATTCAGCGAGTGCGCACGCTATGCGCTCTTCGACCCTTCGGAACGAGGCGAAAGGAACTTAATAGTTCAACGCTACTTTGAGAAGGTCTCGTCCAGGAAGGTCAGAATGTCCTCGTCTCTCAAAGGTTTTTCTGGCACCGCACTCAATCCTAGCTGCGCGGCCTGTGCGGTGATCTCGGGAGAGGGTGAGCCTGTCATCAGCAAAATGGGAATGCTGGTACCATTGGCCTTCAGCTTAGCCGTTAGCTGGAGACCAGTCATTTCGGGCATTTGCTGATCCAGTATCAAACATTGAACGGCGCGCATGTCACTGGCAAGGAAGTCCACTGCTGACGGAAAGCCTATCGCGTCATAGCCAAAGAATTCGAGGAGATAGAGAAGTGAATCACGAACCCCATCGTCATCGTCGACAACCGCAACTTTGCTTGATCTTGTCATAAATCTTCCACAGGTCGGCGGCATATCGCGGGAGTCAAAGGTCGGACGTCATAAACGAGGACTTCGGGGATCGGTTCCGGGGTAGCGGTTGCTGCGAGAAAAGGACTTTGTTTACTTCAAACCGGACGAAACGTTTTGACTTGAAGTCCCAGTCCGGAAACGGTAGGATTTATGACTGGAAAGCGTAAACGACGCGTTTAACCGGTTGCCGAAAAACGATTTTGGCGATGCCGTCGCGAAGACGGCCATCGAAGCTAGGGCGGCGCCGTGACCCGAGAAACGCCCATTTACCCTTTATCAACCTATCTCACGTACGCGCTGCGTATGAAACTAACATCCTGCACAAAAGAATGTGGTGTCGGACTGTAGCTCTGGCCGGCATTTGCCTTCTGTTTGGCTCAAATGTGAGCAGGTCAGACACGCCGATCCATCTGCGCGTAATCGGTGGCCTTGCAGTCGTGGGACAATATGAGGGGCTCGAGAAGCCGTTCTGGCAGCGCGTCGGGACGTCGTCCGAAGGCCGAGTGACCGCTGAAATCTTCCCGAGCGACAGCAGCGGTTTAACGGCGAACGAGATCCTCCGACTGATGCGCCTGGGGGTAGTTACATTTGGGACGGTCCTGCTCTTGCAGGTCGACCAACCCGAGTTGAATGTCATTGACCTGCCGGCGCTCAGTCCAGACATGGCGTCGTTACGAAGGTCCGTTGCAGCTTATCGCCCTCGCCTGGATGAGATCCTAAGGAGCAGGTTCGGCGTCAAGCTATTGGCAATCTACACATACCCTGCACAGGTCATCTTTTGCACTAGAGAGCTCGGTGGGTTGACCGACCTCGCTGGCCGAAAGGTCCGGACTTCGTCATCCGACCAGTCGCGGTTGATGTCCGCGTTAGGGGCGCAGCCGTCTATCTTACCCTTCGATGACATTCTTTTGGCCGTACGGTCTGGCGTTGTCGATTGCGCTATCACCGGCACCATGAGCGGAAAAGAGATTCGCCTTTCGGATGTGACCAGCTCACTCTATCCGCTTGCGATCAACTGGGGACTCTCGTTGTTCGGCGTAAACCTCGCTGCATGGGAGCTTCTACCCAATGATCTTCAGGAAATGCTGACTGACGGCATCGGTAAGCTCGAGCAGGATATCTGGGCAGCAGCCGAACGAGACACGTTTACCGGCATCGCATGCGACACCGGAAATTCCGCTTGTCCGGATGGACAAAGGCCCAGTTCACATGAAGCTTGTTCAAGTCACCAGGGCTGACGAAGCGAGGCGACGGCAGGTTACTCATTGAGTCGGTCCTACCTAGCTGGATAGGGCGGTGCGGCTCGCGCTGCGTCAAGCTTTGGAACGAGACCATGGCACCTGCAGTTGGGATAAGCGCGTCTGAAAATTGACAGAGGGAACTCCCCAAATACCAAACTGTAATCGTGTCGGAAGCACCGGTGAGACGGTCGTGGATGGGTTCCGAAGGACAAGGCTTCCGCTCCTGCATCGGCGTGCAACGAACCGATGGGGACGGCAACTCATATGGCGCGCATTCAGGTGCGTACACTCCGAGGTTGTGAACGAAGTTTTTCCGCTAAACTCTCCTCCATCCCAGATCCTGCGCTGGACTGCCTCGCCCGCAACCCTTATTGCCTCTGCCGAAAAGCCCCCAACTGAGACTTATTGTCCCGGCTCCGGGCTGACTGGTACGGCGTTCCGCATCACCGTCTGGTCGGGGTGATTGGGATGCTTATTCAGAACGGAATTAATGACTCAGGCTGGCCTGCCAAAAAGACCAACCATCAACCATTCGCTTTTCCGGCTGGGAAATGGTTGCTAGGCAGGCTCAGGCGTAGACGCTATCTGGGTCTGCAGTCACCGGTTTTAGCAGGAACCATCCTCGTCTCCTCTGCGTTACTGATATTTATAACGGCGTCCGCGGCTCAGTTTACGGTGCGCCGAATGCAAGCCAGTTTTGAATGGGTAAAACACACTCAGCGCGTGCTGATCGAGGTCGGTCAACTCCAAACCAACATCTTTGCAGCCCTGGCAACGCAGCGAAGCTATCTGCTGACAAAGCGACCGAATCGGTTGGATGACTTACAGCAGATCGCTGCCGAACTCTATGCTCAACTTGATGACGTCGGTGATCTCATTCAGGATAGCCCCCCCCAGCAGCAGCGGTTGGCGCTAGTTCGCGGACTGATTGAACAGTGGTTGACCCGATTGCGCGCAGAACTCGAGAAGGCAGCGCTGGGAAGCGCAGAAGCGAGCGAAATCGACGATCTGGCACGAGACGGGCGAAGTTCAATTGGTAAGGTTGTGCAGCAGCTCGTCAATGCAGAGGTTGCGCTGCTCGATACACGCGAGGATCAGGCCACGCGGGTAGCTGCGATAGCCAGCTATCTGGGGATATCGACACTTGTGTTGGGACTGGTCACTGCAGGTCTAGGTGTCTGGCTGATCCAAAGTCAGCGTGCAGAAAGCCGTATACGCGATATGCAAGCAACTTTCACGGAGAACGCCAGGGATACGGTGATCGGCGAGACGGCGGTGATTGTGGCACACGAAGTCATTCAGCCTCTGGCCGCTACCAAAAACTATTTGGCCGCGGCGCGCCGGATGATGAGTCGGGACGCAACGCAGGCGTCGGCACAGGGCAACGCACTGGACCAGGCAATCACCCAGGTTGACCGCGCGACGGAGGTCCTACGTCACCTGCGCAGCTTCGGCGGACAGGCTGGGTTGGGCCGTTCTGTGGTGTCGATCGCACGGGTTATCGCCGACACCATTGCGGTGGCAGGTCTCGACTGGAATGGTGCAACGGTCATCCAGGAGATAGCTCCAGGTCTGCCCAACAGCTTGATCAACCGAGTGCATATACAGCAGGTTCTGGTGAACCTCATGCGCAATGGCCTGGAAGCCATGGCACACAGCAACCGCCGGGAACTGGTCATGGCCGCGGCGCTAGCTGATCCTGCGATGATCCGTGTTAGCGTGCGTGATAGCGGGCCAGGATTACCGCCGGAAGTTCTGGAGAAGCTGTTCCGGCCGTTTGTGACAACGAAAGAGGGAGGTATGGGGGTTGGCCTATCCATCTGCCGCCGAATTGTGGAAGCGCATGGTGGTCAAATCTCCGCGCGGAATTTGGAACACGGCGGAGCGATTTTCGAGTTCACCTTACCTGTGGACGTATCGACTTAGTCCGGCCGATTGCATGCACAAGGGCCGGTGACTCGGGTCTCAGCAGCGGCAGCCACCCTGTGCTGTGACAGGAGCGCTGAGACCTGTCGTCCACGTTGAGCGAAGGAGCAGTCCTCTCGCTAAGACTTTGCAAGCGTTTGGCGTCCCCTACGGGATTCGAACCCGTGTTGCCGCCGTGAGAGAAACGCTAAATAGTCCATCTGTGTCTATTATGGTCGACCTAACTAGCTGATATCGAAAAAGTTTAAGCCGCCGTGTTTATCGGTATACAGAACTGTCTAACCGTGCATATTAGGCAAATGTTGGACACGGAGCGGGGGCAGTGGCGCGGGCTGTTCGGGACGCAAAGCTGGATAACAGGACGGCGCGGAGCGCACTGAAGCCCCGAGGCAAGCCTTATTGGCGAGCGATCGACGAAGGCCTGCATCTGGGTACCGGAAGGGCAAGTCGGCCGGCAAATGGGTGATACGTCGATACACCAGCGGGCGGTCCCCCTACGTGGTGGAGACCATCGGCACGTCTGACGACACGATCGATGCCGATGGCGCGGCCATCCTGACGTACTTTCAGGCCCAAACGATCGCGCGGGAGCGCTTTGTTGAGGCGAAGCGAGTGGAGTCTCGGCCTGCCCGCCCAGGGCTGCGCATTCACCGTCAGGGACGCCATCAACGAGTACCTCGTTTGGTTGGAGCAGAACCGGAAGACGGCTCGGGATGCTCGCTGGCGGGCCGAGGCTTTGATCATTCCGGGGCTCGGGGCCCTGCCCTGCCCAAAACTCACGACTTAGAACATCCGCGATTGGCGTGGTTCCATAGCCAAGACAGCGCCGCGGTTGCGGACCAAGATGGGCAAGGAGCAACGCTACCGGACGGCCGTCGAGGATGACGATCTCGATGAGCTGGCCCGGAAGCGCCGCGCCACTGCGAACAGGATCCTGACGATCTTGAAAGCGGCACTGAACCACGCCTGGCGTGACAAGAAGATTGCCAGCGATGCAGCCTGGCGGCCCGTCAAGGCGCTCAGGGAGGCGGACGCGGCACGAGTGCGGTACCTCACCGTCGACGAGGCGAAGCGGCTGATCAACGCGCCAGAGCCGGGTTTTCGCAAGCTGGTCCAGGCTGCGCTGATTACCGGGGCGAGATTCGGTGAGCTGGCGGCACTGACAGTAGGTGACTTCAACCCAGACAGTGACACGCTCCACATCCGCTCCAGCAAGTCAGGCAAAGGCCGTCACATTGTGCTCGCTGAGGAGGGCGCAGCTTTTCTGCGCAGCCTTACCGCAGGCCGTTCACCCCGCGATCGGCTATTGCCAAAGGATGATGGCGGCCGCTGGCTGAAATCGCACCAGACCCGGCCGATGAAGGATGCGTGCGAAGGGGCGAGGATTGATCCGCCGGCGAGCTTCCACGTGCTGCGTCACACATACGCCAGTCTCACGATCATGAATGGGGCGCCGCTGATGGTCGTGGGACGCAACCTCGGCCACAGCGACACCCGCATGGTCGAGAAGCATTACGGGCACCTGGCGCCAAGCTATGTTGCCGATGCGATCCGAGCCGCCGCACCGCGGTTTGGGATCGCGGCGGACGGGAATGTGGTATCAATCGAGACATCGCGATGAACGCGGGCTCCAGGTACCGCATTGTTCGCGATCTGCGATATGGCTTGAGGAACGGCAGTCCTGACGTTTTCTGGCATGTCAGATCGGTCGATCCAGGAGCTCCGAGCATCGAAAAATTGGTTCTGGAAGGTAACGCAATTACAACCGATGAGCTCCAGCAATGGTTCATCGACTTTAAAATCGTTGGCGTGGAGAACGGATTTGCTGCCGCCGAAAAGGGGCTGGCCGGCCTAGCTCACCTGCTCAACCTGATCCGCATCTCGAGGCCTTCCAAGGTGGTGGTACCTAGTCCACCCGAGTTGATACGCTTCGCCGCTGCTCTGCAAACAATGGTGACCGATGGCGAAGCTCTTGCGAGGATGCTGACGGAAGCGTTGGAAATCGCCGGCGTTGATGCAAACCAGGCTGACGTCCTCCGTAAGCAAAATACCTTGGACGTAATCCAGTCATTGCGGCGCCTAGCCATCAATGCCCGAGCTGAGCCGTTTCTGCGAGCCCCCGATGCACGTAGGGTTCGCAAGGCCCCGTTTCACGATGAGAGATTGTGCGTTCAATTCCTCATCGAGCAGATTGCGGCACAGGGTGATTTCACAGTCAGCTTCGGAAAGGACGACTCGCCAGCGATTACGCTGCTTGTGAAAGCTCTCTCCCGGGCCGGTATTAGTGACACCCCAGAAGCATGCGTGAAGGCATTGAAGCGAGCGAAGGGGAAGCCGCTGCCCGAGATTGTCCGGGCTTAGTGTCCCCGGGGACAACCTCGTTTTGCAGTTGTCCCACGACGAAGCGCCCCGGTCGATGGTGGTCTGGCTACGTCCACAAATGACCGAGGTAACCCATGCCGGTGCACATCAGCGAAGCCAAAGCTAAGCATCCCCGCAGCGTCGACGGATTCTGTGAGCGCAACGGAATTTGCCGGGCCAGCTTCTACAACCTCGCGAAAAAAGGGCGCGCACCACGAACCGCGAAGGTCGGATCCCGGACCATCATCTTCGAGGATGCGGAAATTGAGTGGCGCCGACGAATGGAGGAGGAATCCACCCCGAAGGAGGCCGCATAGCGATGGACGCCGCGCAGGCGGCTGATCAGTCCGACCCAGCGTACAACCAGCACTTAAGCCGTCGCTGCACGGGCCCACCCTCTTCGAAACGAAGCCCGGTGCTGGTCGCGACCAGCGACCGGACGATTTTCATAGGCAGCTACAGCACGGGGACAAATAACCGAACAACCAACGTAGCTCAACGCGCGCTGCATGCCGCCACCCAACCCGCGGCAGATCTCGATCGTCGGGCCGCGCAGCTCGGCCTGATTGGGCTGACGGCCGCCGCCGAGCGGATTGAGGCAATCGCCGAGACCATGCGTGAAGTGCTTCGATGAGCAGTGGCACCACTGGCCTCCGCATCCACCTATCCTGGTTTGAAGCCGCTGCTCTGCATGGCGTTCCTGCACTCGGCACGCCCGAGACACTCGAATGGTCCGATATCACGTCAATCGTCGCCAATAATCGACGCGTCGGTGACAAGGATGGCCCCAACTTCATACCCGCTAGGTTCACGCTGGAACCCGATGGTCGACACGTCCGGCGGCTTGGAAGGAATGTGGTCGCACGCACGCTGATCGCGTTGGACTGCGAGCCAAACAAGAAAACCGGAGAATTGCCGCCGGCACCCGGCGATCTTCTTGGCCGGCTGCAGCGTCTTGGTGTGGCAGCGATTGTTTACACGTCACACAACCACTTGCCAGACGTGAACCCACGCTATCGCGTTGTAGCTCCGATCTCACAGGAGATCGCACCAGCGTTACCGGCGCCTGAAGTCCTGGCCCGTGAATTGGATCTTTTGGGTGTCCTAGATTTCAGCAAACGCAATCCGGCCAGCTTGTCCTACCTGCCCTCCGCGGCATGTTTCGACCATCTTGAGCACCACGAAGCGCATGTCACCACTGGACAGCCGATCGATGCCACCGTGATGCGCGCGCAGGCGGCTGCGCTGCTGGCCGAGCGGCAAGCTGAACAGGATCGCATCGCCGCTGAAGCACATGCTCAGGCAGCTGAACGGCTCGCAGCGCGGCTATCTTTCGGTGATGATCCCAATGACAGCCTAATTCAAAAACTCCGCCAGCGCTTTGATCTTCGCTCCGTCCTGATCGCACATAAATACGACTTGCAGCGAGGCACAAAGAAATATCGTCACCCAAACAGCAGCCCAGGCTCTTTCGGTGCCGACGTCAGGAAATTCAGCGGCATAGAACGCGTCTACAGCCATAACGCCACTGATCCATTGCACCGCGATAATTTGCTGGACTGGTGCGGTGGAGTAACCGCGCTCGATGTGGTCGATGTAGTGGTGATTTTTGAGTTTGCCGGTGATCGCACCCGCGCTCTGCGGGAACTCGCGCAGCGGTTCGGGCTGAATAAAGCCGAAGAACGTAGAGCCGTTGCCGCCCTGCTCTTCCGAATGATCCAGAATCAAGCCAGCCAAGAGAGGATCGAGGCTGCCGCCTTCGGTGAAGGTCAGCGACTCGGGCTGACGCGCACGGAGGTGATTGAGATCGCGCAATGGGTTGCCAGCGAGGCAGTGAAGCGGCCGACCGCATAATGGACGGCGTGTTTCCCAATATGGACGCGGCGAAAAAAACAGTCGGCATATCGCTCGAAGACTTCTGGGCCTACATGCCAATGCACAATTACATCTACGCGCCTGGTCGCTCGCATTGGCCAGGCGCCAGCGTCAATAGCCGGCTACCCGCCGTCAAGCTGACTGACGCTGACGGGCAGCCTGTCCTCGGTGACAACGGCAAGCAGATTATTCTACGGCCAAGCGCATGGCTGGATAGAAACAAACCCGTCGAGCAAATGACGTGGGCGCCTGGACAGCCAATGACGATCCGCGACCGGCTCATCCTTGACGGCGGCTGGATCGACAAAGTCGGCGCCACAGTGTTCAACCTGTATCGATCACCAGAGACTGCGCGGGGGAATCCCGCCTGCGCGGGGCCATGGCTCGACCATATTCGCTACATCTATCCGGACGAGACAGACCATATCATCAACTGGCTCGCGCACCGCATTCAGCAACCACAAGATAAGATCAACCATGCTCTCGTGCTGGGCGGCAGCCAAGGAATTGGCAAGGATACGCTGCTGGAACCCATCAAATACGCTATCGGCGCGTGGAACTTCGCGGAAGTCTCACCTCAACAGATCCTTGGGCGGTTCAACAGCTTCCTGAAATCCGTCATCCTGCGAGTGAGCGAAGCGCGCGACCTCGGCGAGTTCGACCGCTTCGCTCTCTATGATCACCTGAAGACCATCACTGCCGCGCCACCGGACACTCTGCGAATTGATGAGAAGCACTTGCGAGAATATTACATCGTCAATTGCTGCGGTGTGGTCATTACAACGAACCACAAGAATGACGGCATCTATCTGTCCCCCGACGATCGGCGCCATTTCGTGGGATGGTCGTCCCGCACAAAGGAAGATCCGGAGTTCCAAAACGACTACTGGGGCAAGCTTTGGGACTGGTACCAATCCGGTGGAGTTCGGCACGTTGCCGCTTACCTGCGCACGCTTGATCTGTCCAAATTTGACGCCAAGGCCCCGCCCCCGACGACTGCCGCGTTCTGGAGCATCGTCGATAGCAACCGATCTACCGAGACGGCCGAGCTGGCGGACGCAATCGATAAACTGGGCAATCCGTCCGCGTTCACGCTCGTGAACATTCGGAACATGGCCATGATTTACGACGCCGGCCTAGCCGGGTGGCTCGACGACAAGAAAAGCCGCCGTGTCATCCCGCATCGGCTCGAAGAATGCGGCTATTCCCCTGTGCGCAATCCAGATGCCACTGACGGCCTCTGGCGGGTAAGCGGAAAGCGCCAGGTCATCTACGCCAAGTCCAGCCTACCGCTGCGGGACCAGCTTAAAGCCGCGGTGCGGGTGGCCGGCCAGTCAGTCTAGTCAGTGATGTCAGTGGTTTTCCTCCTTACTCTCTTTTGGCCTACTCCCTATCCCGAACTCTTCGCAAAGAGCGCACGCGCGTACAAGGGGAACGAAGATGAGTAGATTTTCGCTGACTTCACTGACTTCACTGACAAGCGCGTTCTCCTAGATGACGCAAAAGGCTCCGCGTGTTCCCCCACGAAATAAAACATCCTTCCGCCACCCGCACCTAGTCGCTATTCTGCAATGTTGCCGCTCATACACAGCGGTAAACGCAAAAGACACAGCTGGGCAACCTACTCAAAACACTTGAAAATCCAGCCGTTATGGATTAATCCGTCCAAAATATGTCCAATATCCATAGCGAAATTGCCCCGTTTTGCCGGCTGGTCCCTATCAAAAAGGTCGACGGTCGAACGGCACTTGGTCGGCATATGCGGCAGATACGCGCCGATCTGATTCGCCACGTCGGTGGCAAGCCTTCTGCGACGCAGTCCATGCTGATCGAGCGAGCGGTCACACTGTCCGGCTATCTCGCGCGGCTCGACGCTGAGGCGTTATCTGCAACCGGGCTATCAGACCATCGGCGCCGCGAGTATCTCGCCGCCGACAGCTCGCTGCGTCGGCTGCTTCGTGAGTTGGGGACGAAGGCCGTCGCTGAACGTCCGCTGAGCCTTGGAGAACTGCTCGCGCAGTCGGGCGAAAACCTGCAACGCCGATCCGATCCGGCTGTTGGACGCTCCGGTGCGGCCGGATTTGCACGTCATCCGGCATCAACTCCTTGACGCGCCACCCTGCGATCATCACCGACACCGTGTTGGTGGTGGGAGGTGCTCCATGACCGCGTCCCAGAATGTCATTCATTCAACCCGGATGGACGGCATGGCGATCAAGCCGTCCACGGAACCCGCACTTTTTCAAATCCGCAGACCGGACACGGTGCTGTTCGGCACGCTCGACGGCCTGGCGAAGCAGACCGGCGGACCGGCAACCCGCCTCCGCCGGCTCACGTGCAAAGAACTTGCCCACAACGGGCTCGATGGCGCCGATGCCGCAAGCAGGCCTGGACACGCGAGAATCGAGAAGCGCGGGCCCGACACCTACGTCGTCACTGAAAGGGGCAACGGCATCGCCGGTTCGCCCGACGACCTCGCCGCGCTATTCTCGATCCATCGGCCGATGGTCAGAACCAAGTTCCTGCGCAAACCGGAGCGTGGTGCGCTCGCAACGGGCTGCGCGTGATCGTTGGATGTGTGTCGCCGCTGGCGGCACAATCGAGGTCCTCATCGGCGGCAAGCGTGTCGTGCTGCATCCGCGCCGGAGAGCGCGCAGCAGGAGCATGACGGGAGAACATGCAATGCCGACAACCGCCACCATTGAGCAGGCCGGCGTCGCGCTGAACGCGAGCGGGCCCGACGTGCGGTCAGTGCGATATCACACGAGCAGCGAGCAGGGCTAAGTTGGCTTGCCAGCTTCTACGCCGACCTCGGTAGCTCGTGGAGCGAGATCGCGGACCTGATAAGCACCATACCCGAGGGTGCGCGTAAGCTGGCGAAGCGTGCATCGCATCCGTGAAAGGCAAGCCCATGCAACTGATGCCGGATTTCATCTTCACCCGAGATCGCGACGCAGAGCGCGACGGCCACCTTGCATTGGCAGGCCAACTCGTGACTGACATCCCGAAATGGCGCTCGCGTCGTAGAGCGGACGAAGAGCTGATCGCCGACGTAGTTCAGCAGATCACCGCCAAGGTGCGCTCTGAACCGGAGCTGACCCAGTGTGGTGTTTGGCTGGGGCCCATCCCGGAGAACGGACTTGATCCGCCGTTTGATGCTGAGCTCATGGCAGAGCGTCGCCGGCGCTTCATTGTGGTTGCCGTGCAGCTCGATCGCTTATGATAACTGACCTTCTCGACGGCTCAGGACCGCGCCTGGCGCATCAGCAGCTCAAGCGCACCAGGCCGCTGACATAGGCGACGGTGCGCTGTGCCTCCATCACGTCGGCCTCGCCGGGCGCCATGGGCACCAAAGCCGCAACCGATCACAGTGGACCGACCCTCAGCGAAATCATCACTGCTCGAGAGGGCGTCGGCCCGCACCGATAAGCAGGTGCCGGCCAACAAACCGCCGTCGGGCAGGCAGGCAAACTCACTACGAGAGGTGTCTTTTGTTAAGATTCCGAGGTGCTATGCCATGCTCGATCACGAGTTTACCGGCATGGCGCGACGGGTATCCAACAGGCGAATTGTCAAGAGTGAACGAGATCGCGCCGCTGCCGACTTGCACGAACGCGCCAAGGACTTCCTGACGCCCACCGAGATCGACATCCTGCTCGAAGCGCTGAAGTGCGGCCGTCACGGCGCCCGAGACTACCTGCTCGGGCTTATGATGTATCGCCACGGCCTACGGGTCAGCGAAGCGATCAGCCTGCGCCGGGACGAAGTCGATCTCGACCACGCACGCGTGTGGGTCCGCCGTCTGAAGAACGCCTCTCGGTCGAGCAGCCAATCGCAGGCAACGAAATGCGGGCAATGAAGCGCTACCTCGGTACCAGGACCGACGCTTTGCCTTGGCTGTTCCTGTCTGAACGCAACCAGCCAATGACGAGGCAGGCCGTGAACCATCTCTTGGTATCAGCAGCGATGCGCGCCGGTTTACCTCGCGTGCGGCCGCACATGCTGCGGCATTCGTGTGGCTACTACCTGGCCAACCGCGGATACGACCTGCGCCTGATCCAGGACTATCTCGGTCACCGCGATCCGAAGCACACGGTCCACTACACGCGGACGGCGGCGAGCCGGTTCGAGGGGTTGTGGAGGTGAGATGGTTTGCGCGCGAGCGAGGCTGAATTGCCCGACCATTTGGCCGCGATCTTTTTGAGCTTGCCGAAGCTGGAGTTGTTCTCACAGAGGCCACAGGTGGGATGGGACGCATGGAGCCCTGACCTGGCCCGCCGCCCAGCACCAGCGCTGACGAAGCGTTCGTGTTACGGAGGGGCGCCCTCGACCCTGTGAGGAATGCTGCATGGTGAAAATAGCAATACACCCTTGCGCGGGCCGCACTCACCGGTTCGGGGGGTGACGCCCCCCACCCACCCCTTAAAATGGTTCGATGAACAAATGCTACGGCGCTGGCTCGCCATCCACGACGAAACTTGAAACCATGTTCAGTGACCGGAACGAGATGCCCTTCGCGCCGGCGCACCAGCAATGAGACAATCTCTTTCTCAAGCGGGAGCTATCCTAGGCTGCCGGGGCGAACCAGGGCTAGCATCCTCCCGATCGCGTGCTGATGCGGGAGGCCAGTGATGAAGCGACGCGCATTTCTGGGAGTTGTGGGCGCCGGTGCAGGGGCGCTGGCAGCACCGCGATTGGGGCTTGGCGCCGCGGCATCGACGCTGAGATTTGTTCCAGCACAAGACCTGGCGCTGTTGGATCCGATCCAGTCGCCCTCAGGGTCCACGATCATGCACAGTTGCCTGGTATTCGACACCCTGTATGGCGTGGACGAGGGCTACCGGGCTCAGCCGCAGATGGTCGAGGACCATCTGGTCGAAAACGATGGCAAGCTGTGGAAGCTCACGCTGCGCGACGGACTCAAATTCCACAACGGCGAGCCGGTGCGGTCGCGCGATGTCGTTGCCAGCCTGCAGCGCTGGGGCAAGCGCGACACGTTCGGCCAATCGCTGTTCTCAGTGACGGACGAACTTTCAGCGCCATCCGATAAGGTGGTGCAGTTCCGGCTTAGCAAGCCGTTCCCTATGATACCGGATGCGCTGGGCAAGATCGGTGCCTTCTTTGCGATCATTGTTCCCGAGTACCCTGGCGCAGACGGACCCGACCAAGGGTATGCCAGAGATCATCGGTAGCGGCCCCTATCGCTATGTTCCTGGTGAGCGTGTGCAGGGGTCGCTAAACGTCTACACTAAGTTCACTGACTACGTGCCGCGCAGTTCTGGAAGTCCAAGCTTTCTGGCCGGGCCGAAGGTGGCCTATTTCGATAGAGTGGAATGGCACACGATTCCCGATCCGGCGACCGCAATGGTGGCGTTGCAGGCGGGCGAGGTTGACTGGTGGGATCAGGCGACAGCCGAACTCGCTTCCGGTCCTCCGCAAGAACGGCAATATCGTAGTCAGCGTGCGCAAGGTCGTCGCCTCGTTCGGGATGCTGCGGCCGAATCAGACGCAGCCGCCATTTAACAATCCCGCGGTGCGCCGGGCAGTGATGGGCGCGATCAAGCAGCCCGACTACATGATTGCTGTGGCCGGCGAGGACCAGTCCCTCTGGCAAGCGGATTGCGGCTTTTTCACCCCCGGTTCGCCGATGGCGACGGATGCGGGTATGGAGGCATTGAACGGACCGCGCGACTTCGAGAAGGTGAAGCGCGACCTCGAGGCTGCCGGCTATAAGGGGGAGAAGCTGGTGTATTTGGCGCCCACCGACCTGCCGTCGCTGAATGCGATCAGCGAGGTGGCGGCGGACATGTTCCGCAAGATCGGCATGAACCTCGAAGTATGTGGCCACGGATTGGGGCACGGTAGCACAGCGCTTTGCCTCGCGAGAGCCGCTTCAGAATGGTGGCTGGAGCATGTATCCCAATTACGTGTACAGCGTCTCGATGATCAGTCCCGCCGCCAACAACTACATCCGCGGCGGCGGTCCCAAGGCGATGTTCGGCTGGCCTGAATCGCCACGGCTCGAGGAATTGCGCTGGCAGTGGCTGGAGAGCTCCGATCCCGCCGCACAGCAGCGGATCTGTCAGGAGATGCAAAAACAGGCATTCCGGGACGTGCCGTACTACCCACTCGGTATGTTTTATCCGGCAACGGCGTACAACCAGAGTTTGACTGGCGTGCTGGATGGCTATTCGTTGTTTTACAACGTGAGGCGCGCTTGAAATGCCGTTCGATCTGCTGATCAAGGGCGGCGAAAGTCAGCAGTCTCCCGCAACTCCCTCCGATTTGGCAACCCCGAAATAGGGGTGGGCGGACGCGTGCCTGCGCACAGCGCTAGCGGGCCTTGGCACAACCAAGGAGAGATGATGCTATGCCTTTGTTGCCGCCGCTGACGGGATTCCTCCACCATGTCGGCTTGCGACATCGCTGACCGCGTCTCTCGCGCACTGCCAGTCATGGTAGCCAGCGGCGACGCTGACGCCGTATGGCTCGCCGAGATAATTCGCCTCTGGCAAGCCGGCGCACGCTTTGATGTAGCCGCCGCCTCGCGGGCGGATGGCGTGTGCATGTCCGGCACCGCCGCCAGCTCAATGCGATCGCTGTGCTGGTGAAAGCCATGCCGGCGATGTCCGACCGTGACGCAGCGCGGCGGCTGCGCTCGATGCTGAGAGCGAGCTGTTCGCTTCGGCGATCATCCGCGGTTTTGAGCCGAGACCCGATATCCTGATGCGGCCGGCGCTACGGTCAGGAGCGTTACTCGGCAGTCTCTCAGTGTTCGACAGCGAGGTCGGAGATAGCGGCGATCGTTTACTTTCGGCTTTTTGCCCGCCGAGCGGGGGGGTTGGCATGTGGCTGGAGTTCCTAGAGCTGCCGTGACCCGGGATAAGTCACTCTAGGCAGAACGTGCGGAAGACCGAAAGTGCAGAACGCAGAAGCCGCACCGCGCTACGATCCCGCCCCAACCGTGCCGGACTGCAATTCAGAGGTCGGTCGCACACTCAATTTGGCGCTCCCGTTGTCAGGCTCTTCTTGGCTCGCTACGGTTGCAGGGCCACTGACTGTCTGACGGATTGCGGCGGTTGTGGTGTAAACCAAAGGGACAGGTGGCTGTGCGGGCATTAGTCGGTCGCCGTCGATTTCTCCAGCAATCCGCCGTGATTGGAGGCTCGGCGCTGGCCTGCAGCGTTCCCGTCGATCGTTCGGCACGCTCCGCGCCGACGCGGATTGATGTGCCCGTCGTGGACGCGGTCGTGATTCAGGAAATTACGGACAATGTCCACGACATTTTCCTGAAAAACGCAACGCTTCCCGGTGTGACGGTAAGTAGGACCGGATTTCCGGACGCCGCGGGCGGGAAGACTCTGGAGAGCGAGTGGGGGCTGGCGCTGCATGTCCAGTCCCGCAAAGGCCAGGAGGAGCGCCACTACCTTCTCGATTTCGGCTTCACACCGGATGTCTATCTCAACAATGTCGAGATCATGAAGATTGATCTGGCGCGTGTGGATGCGCTGATCATCAGCCATGGTCATTACGATCATACCGGTGGGCTGATGGGACTTCTCGAGGCCAAGCGGGCGCTTATGCGGAAGGATCTGCGCCTTTACACCGGAGGAGAGGACGATTTTTGTCATCGCTACGGGAGAAGGCCTGATGGCAGCTTCGCCGAGTTCGGAAGCCCGCTGGATCGCCGGCGGCTGCGAGCGCTGGACGTCGAGACGGTGCTCTCGGAGGCGCCAATCGTCATCGAAGGCCACGCCTTCACCACGGGCATAATTCCCCGAACCGACTTCGAGCATGTCCTGCCGAATACCTGGGTAAAATACGGCGTCTACAACGGCCTGGGCTGCGACACGAACGCTTATTCAAATCACCATTTTACAGCGGCTGAACTGGCTGGAACTCCGGAGCCGGATCAGCACTGGCATGAGCATGCGACCTGCTTCCGGTTGGGCAATCGTGGCCTGGTGGTGGTCTCGTCTTGCAGCCATTGCGGCATCGTCAATACGGTGCGGCGCGCGCAGCAGGTTTCCGGTGTTGACAAGATCTACGCGCTTGTCGGGGGATTTCATCTGGCCCCAGCGCCTGACGACTATCTGCGGCAGGTTATGACTGCGCTGGACGAGTTTGATATTGAGCATGTCTTCCCAATGCATTGCAGCGGACAGAATTTTGTCGAGCTCGGCAAGACCATGATGCCGGAAAAGCTGGTGTTGTGCGCCACCGGGAGCAGCTTCACGTTCTCGGCTTAGTCTGACCCGGCCATGGGCTGTCGCCGGGGAGTTCGAACCGATCGGAGCGTAGGACGGATACTGGGTAGGCTTGAGTGCGTAGGCTTGAATTCTGGAACATGCGGTTCCCCAGGGAACCGGGAGAAACAGGATGATTGCTATGCGCCGGTCACTCCATCGCGGCACTCCGGGGAGCGTGGGTGGTTTTCTCTGATGGATGATTACGGCTATTTCGCCACAGGTGTCGGCTGAGCGAACTGCTGCCAATCTTTTCGTAGATGTTTGTCGTCGCGCGCAGTGGCCTGACGGAGCGAGCCGCAGGTCAGCGCATGAAGCCCGCAATTTCGCGCTCGGTTTCGGCAATCGATCTTCGATCGGGCTGTCTCCCTGCGTGACCCTCCCTGCCAATTTGGCAGCACCCATTGATAAGCGATCTGACGAGCAACAGCCGGTGGGGCGGAGGCGCCAGCCACTGCTGCCGTTGCGTGGTGAGCGGGCCGCAACGGATAGTTGTAGAGAGTGCCCTTCGGCGGTTCGGCGTCAGACCAGACCGGGAATCGCTGAGTTTGGCAAAGGCGGAACATCGTAACCGTGCATGTTGGTAATCACTCGTTTCGAGCCACCGGCATCACTGCCTATCTCAACGCCGGCGGCACTCTGGAAAATGCCCAGGCCATGGGCGGCGCATGAAAGCCCGCGTACGACAAAACTCTACGACCGCACGGGCGACGAAATCACACTGGATGAGGTTGAGAGAATTGCGATTTGATGCAATTGCATTCATCAAAGCTCATGCCGACACGTGGAGCGAGATCGAAGGACGAAGGATATGCCACTCATTGACCCCCAGGACGCGGCGTTGCTGCTGATCGATTTTCAGTCTCGGCTAATGCCGGCAATTGATGGCGGCGCCGTGGCTGTCGCCAATGCACGACGATTGATGCAAGCCGCGCGAACGTTCTCTGTGCCTATCTTGTTCACGGAGGAAAATCCTGAAGGGCTCGGCGGCACATTGACGGAACTGGAGCCGGACACATCGTCTGTCGCACACAAAATGACGTTCGACGCGTGCCTCTCATCGGATTTTCAGGAACGACTTCCGCAACGTCGTGATCTCGTCGTCGCAGGATGTGAGGCGCATGTTTGCGTCCTGCAGACCGTCATGGGACTGATGCGCGCCAAACGCCGGGTCTTTCTCGTGCGGGATGCCGTCGGGTCTCGCCGATCCGAAAGTAAGGAGACCGCCATTCAACGCATGGCGCAAAACGGTGCGGAGGTAGTCACAACCGAGATGGTACTGTTCGAGTGGCTCGCAACCGCCGCGGATAACCGGCTGAACGACGTCATCGCTTTGGTCAAATAATCACCTGCACGCGATGGGTCAGCGCGTCAGGCGGCGACAGTCGGACGCGCACGGTCCGTCGCTATCGACGGGCTTGGGACCTGGACGATGCAACACCGATTTCGTCAGTGTGATCTCTGCCATTGTCACACCCGTCAGCTGGTGCTCGCTCGCGGCCGTGCCATTGGCGATCAAGGCATAGCCGCCGGGCTCTCTCGGCGGCCAAAACAACGACACGTGAGGCTCGCGCTCGATGTTCCTGGCGGCGGATGTCCCCACGTTGCAGCCGATGCGGCCGTCTCGAAGCTCGACCGTCACATTACTCGTATGCGGACCATCTTTCCCGACGGTGAGCAGATAGGCCTCATCGCCATAATGGGAGATCGCCTCGGCGAGGGTGCGGATTGGCATGATCGGTCCTTCGTTGGTTCCGGCCTTCGTGGCGCATTCATTCAGCCGCGCAGCTTACATGCTGTGCCAGAATCCTCGAATTGCGCCGAGCCGCATTCGAAACGCCGCTGCCCTGTTGCCCCGTCCGGCCCGCCTCGGTCTGTACCGTGCGAAGCACGATCTGCTTAAAGGTGGCCCCGATTGATGGCCGGTCCGCTGCAGGTTCGGGAACTCGCCCGGGTGCAAACACAAGATTATGCCGAGGGCTCATTTTCCGCCGGCGAGCGCTTGGCTTGACCCGCATGCCAACCATTGCACATTGGCGGCAAGATCAGGAGGCGTTCGAGTATGACTGCGACGACGACGCCAAAAGCGCTGCCGATTCTTGTTGGCGGGGCGGTTACCATGAGCCTTGCCATGGGCATGCGCCAGTGCCTTGGCCTGTTCCTTCCTCCCGTGACACACGGCCTCGGTCTGACCGCTGCTGATTTCACCTTCGCAATCGCTGTGCAAAACATCGCCTGGGGCGTCTTGCAGGCCCCTATTGGGTCGCTTGCCGACAAATATGGCATCGGCCCGGCGGTCCTCGGCGGAGTTCTGCTCTACATCGCGGCGATGGTCGTGATGGCCATGGCCAATGGCATAGCCATGCTCGCTATGTCCGGCGGCATGCTCGGCATCGCCGTCGCCTGCACCGGCTCCTCCCTGGCAATGACCGCCGCCGCTCGCGCCTCGACGCCCGGGCGGCGCTCCTTTGTCCTCGGTCTCGTTTCCGCCTTTTCCTCGGTAGGCACCCTGGTCATCGCGCCCGTGCTCCAGCTGCTATTGGCGCACTGGAACTGGCGGATCGGCGTGGTCCTCTTTGTCGCGCTAACGATCGTCATGTTGCCCTTCGCCTTCATGACCGGCCGCGTCGACCGGATTCCGCAGCCGCCCGTCCGGCGTGCGACTTTCGGTGAGGCGCTTCAGCTTGCCATGAGGAGCCGCCGGTTCATGGTGCTGTGCTGCACCTATTTTGTCTGTGGATTGAACCTGATCTTCATCAACACGCACCTGCCAAATTATTTGGCGCTATGCGGTCAGGACCCGATGCTGGCCGCCGATGCGCTGGCGATCATCGGCGGCGTGAACATCATCGGCTCCTGGCTCGCCGGGTGGCTTGGCGGCATCTATCCCAAGCACATCTTATTGGGCATTACCTTCCTGCTGCGATCGGCGGTGATCGCCACTTATTTCATGTTCCCGCCATCAGAGGAAACCACGCTGATTTTCGCGGCCGCCATGGGCCTGATCTGGCTTGGGGTCATTCCGCTGGTATCCGGTTTCGTCGCCGAAGTGTTCGGCACCCGCACCATGGCGACCATGTTGGGCCTGTCGTTTGTCGTGCACCAGGCCGGATCAGTCCTCGGCGCGTGGGGCGGTGGCGTCATCTTCACTCATTTCGGCTCGTATGACCTCGCCTGGCGCTTCGGCGCGATCGCCGGCGCGTTCGCGGGAGTGGTCCTGATGGCGTTCGGTGGAGAGACGATGCCCGGCGTCCGCCGCCGCCCGGCCGTCGCCGTCTGACGATCGGCGCGCCCAGATTATAGTCCGGCTCCGCGTATCAGCGCATTACTGACCGGGCTGACCCTCGGGAAGTCCAGGACCGGGGGGAAATCGAAGGCGACATCCATGCGGCCGTGGCTGACCCTGATGGAGATCCACCGCGGCGCCGTCGAACCGCGCGTGACGGGGGACCGCTACCTCCGGAGTTCGCTTCACCGGGCCGAACATCCGTGGCTTGGCGCGCGCCGCTTGGAATGCTCTCGGGAAACGGCTCGATGTCGGACCGCGTCAGTGTTCAGTCATCGGCGTCTCGCTGCCAAGATGCTCTTCAAGGTTTTCCCGCGCCTGCTCGGCCTCCCGATCGGGCGGAACTGGCTCCTCCAGAGCAACACCTGGCGCAACGGCATCGCCTGGATCAATACTGAGGTCCGGCGACTCGCTCTTGGGGGCCAGAGCCGGTTTGCGCGCCTTTTTTGCCGCTGCGGCCTGAGACGCCACCCGCTTCTGCAGCCGCGCGACCTCTTCCTCCAACTCCGCCATCCGATCAGTCGCTATCTTGGCATCGCGGCCGGCCTCGCGGCTTTTCGTGCGGAGGGTGGCGTTGGCCCGCTCCAATTTGTCGATCTGTGCGCGCAATGCCGCCTTGCTGGTAAAGCCCCCTGATAGGGCCATTGGCCGCTTGGCGGTGGCGGCCTTCTTCGGCGCTACGGTCCTTGCCGTCGTCTTTGCTGCCGCGTCTGGCGAACGGCCAGGCCGGCGTTCTTTCGGCGTGTTTGTCTTCATTCCCGTGACGCGATGCGCCATGTGGCAACTCCTCTCAGGCAGAAAGAACTTGGATGTCGCGCCGGGCGCCGTCAGCCGCTTCGATTGTCCGTTGCCAACCCCTGTCGGCGCCAAGGCCGCGGGCCGTTCGACTGAGAATTCCCCCTCTTCATCAATCGTGCACCGCCCTACTTCTCTAAAGCCGGTGCGAAATTCAGTGCGACGCCGTTGATGCAGTATCGCTGGTGCGTTGGCGGCGGCCCATCGTCGAAGATATGCCCAAGGTGGCTGCCACAGTTCGCGCAATGAACCTCGGTGCGGAGCATGCCATAGCTTCGGTCGATGGACGTCTCAACAGTGCCCTCGATGGGGTCATTGAAGCTCGGCCAGCCCGTTCCGCTCTCGAACTTCAACTTCGATTGGAAAAGCGGCCGGCCGCAGGCTGCACATGAAAAAAGCCCCGGCCGCTTTTCCTGCAACAGCGCGCAAGTTCCGGGTGCTTCGGTGCCGTGATGGCGCATCACCTCATACTGCTCGGGTGTCAGGATCTGGCGCCATTCGGCATCAGTGCGATTAAACCGATATATCTTGCCATCCATGTGTGTCGGCCCCCTTCGGTCGGCGACATGCCAGTGCCGCCGCCGGACCGTCAATCGCCGCTCCCCTACCCAGCGTTCACGCCGGCTGGGACAGGATGTTGGGCCGGGAACCCGGCGCCGGCCTGGGCCCCAAGTCTTGCGCGGAACCTGGGCTGGAGGTGCCGGCGGGCGCTCTCGTTGCCGCGGACCCCGCGGATCCGGGGAAATCTCTTTGCATCATCTCTGATCCTCCCAGTTTGCCCAGGTTCTCGCGAGTGTTCTCCACCCGCGAAGGCTTCGATCAAAGCGCATGGGGTGTCATCCTGGTAGGAGAGCCGGGAACGGTAATCGAAGGATGGCAGCCCGGCAATCGGGGTCCTGCGCGCTGCTGATGCTTCATGAAGCCCTGCTGGGGGCGCCAACTTCAGAAAATAGGATGGCGCCGGGACGACCTGAGGTAGGCGGCGCGGCTTAGACTGATTATGTAGTGGTTCCGTTCTCCACTCTTCGGGCCGCCCGGATGGACTTGCTAGCAGATATGGAACACGTCGGCGGCCTGCTCGCCTCGGCTGCACGCTTGGAGATCATGCCGCGCTTTCATCGGCTCACTGCGACAAGCGTGCGGGAGAAGTCGTCGAGCTTCGATGTGGTGACTGAAGCCGATGAGGCGGCCGAGACGGTCATCGCCGAGGGGTTGCGTGCCGCTTTCCCCCACGCTGCCATCATCGGCGAAGAAGCTGCGGAACGTGATCCGAGCCTGTTGCAAGGCCTTGGGTCCGCGGAACTTGCGTTTTTGATCGACCCCCTCGATGGCACCAAGAACTTCACGGCGCGCTTGCCTCTGTTCGGGCTGATGGCCGCTGCCATCTGGCGTGGCGAAATCGTTGGGGCCGTGATCTATGATCCGATCGGGGAAGACTGGGCCTACGCGGTTCGCAACGAGGCCGCATGGCTTCAGCTTGGGGATGGCACCCGCGAGGATTTGCGCGTCGCCGCCCCGGTTTCTCCGGCCGCCATGCACGCCGTTGCGGGCACGAATTTCCTTCCCGAACCGCTGCGCACAACCGTCGCCCACAACCTGTCCCGGGTCGGGATGAACTTCTGGCTCCGCTGCGCCGCGCATGAGTATCGCATGGCGGCGGCGGGGCACTGCCACCTGCTCGTCTACAACAGACTCATGCCATGGGATCATGCGGCGGGATGGCTGCTTCACCGGGAAGCGGGCGGGTACAGCGCCCATTTCGATGGTACGCCTTATCATCCGACGCATGTCACTGGGGGCCTGATTTGCGCACCGGATCAGACGAGCTGGCAAGCGGCTCGGGATGCGCTTTTCGGTGGGTAAGCCCGGTCGAAAGAGTGCCGGCGCATCGGCGACCGATGCACGCACAAAGGTGTCGTCTGTTGGTGGCCTTCCGCTCTCGCCCCTCTGCTGCATCCCGGGCCTGCCGCAGCGCGTTGGGCGCTGACTGCATGGGTTGGATGCGCGACGGAGGGTTCGCTAATTGCCGTGTCGTGCCACTTACTGGGCCCCACACAGCGTGGTAATCGCGAACAAGTAAGCTGCCAAGTATGCGCAAAGCGCATCACCGGCGGGTTTCCGCCTAGCGCGAGTTCGTCGTGGTCCGCCATGTTGTTAAGCTGGCAGCTTCGCGCTGCATGTCCTCAGGGCCATGATTGTGCGCTGTGACCCAGGGCATAGCCAGTGATAGCTTCGGTCGTGGCAAGGCAAGGGCTCCGGTGGTTCAGCATGCTGCTCTCCAGAGCATCCTGCTTGTGGCACTTTTGACCGTTGCCGGCTGCGAGCCGCAGCGGCCGAGCTTCATGTCTCGTATACGCGAAGATTGCGCCGCCGGTAATCGCTGGGCATGCGATCTACTGGATACTCTTTCACATCCGCCACCGACCCCGCCCAGCTCACCACATGCGCGCGGCGATGCTCTGCTCCTCTTCGCCGACCGCGTCGGCGTAGATCGCCGTGGTGGTGAGCTGGGCGTGGCCCAGCCATTTCTGCACCAGGTTCAGCGGAATGCCGGCTAAGACCGCAGCGACGCCGAAGCTGTGCCGCAGGCCCTTGGGTGAGGCGTGTGGGCCGTCGAGGCCGGCGGCTCCCATCACAGCATGCACGGCGCGCCAGCCGGTCATGCGGCTCCAGGGCCAAAGGCGAACGCAGCGCGTCCAGCGGCACGGTACCGCGGTCTGCTCCGACGGTCGCCTGCAGACTCGGCGGCCGGACTGTCTAGCAGCTAGACACTCCGCCCGAGCCGGATCACCGGCCCCGTGATGCATTTTCATCGAACCCAGTCGATGGTGGGAGTTGTCCGCGGCACGCATTGCACGACAAACTGAATGCGAGCAGGCAGCTAGTCGCTTCGGCGGGGCTGATCAATGGTCGGCTGGTTACGTCACGGTCGGCGCGTCGAGCGATTGGGGCTTGGTTCGGCAGACCTGTCGGACATCGTGCTTGAGCTTAGATTTCTCGCAGGCGGTGATGTAAGGCGCCTGGCGCTCGCGACGATTTCCTCAGCCGAGGTTGTGGCTGCCTGAACGTCTTTGCCCCAATCTCCTTGCAGAGGGACTTCTCTCGTTATCAAGCCGCCCGGTGTCTGAATGACCAGGCGTTCTGCTCCATTGGGTCCGCGCATAACGCGCATTGCTACCGCGCCAGCTTCGGTGACCGCCCTTTCGAACTGCTCGACATTCGACATTATGGCTTTTCTCCCGGATTTCCGGGGTTGTCGCGCCGATGCGTGGCTCTGTCAAAAGAACCTTCTATCGAATAGGGACGTGCTCTGGCAGACGGCTGACATAGAACAAGCGGATGCTGGAACATTGGCTCGCGCGGCGATCCGATCAAAGTGGCGATGCGAGACGCACTTTATGATAATCAGTGCCAGTTGCCGCCGAATATGGCGCCGATGCGATAGGCGACGGAGGCTACGGGCTTTCCTTAATTAAGGAGAGTTGGGCCATATTGTCCTTCCCGGAGCCCTCAGCATGGACTGCGAAAACGGCGGGCTTGGTTAGATCGATGGTGCCTGAACCTTCCCCGGTATAATCCAGCTTCTTGCCGTTGGCGGTTCCCACGGCTAAGCCAGCCAGCCTATAAGGTTCAACTTTTCCCGAGACATTGAGCGCCACGAATTGGCGTTTCTTAGGCGCGTCTAGTTCAATGCGGGCGGCCAGCTGATCTTCTATAAAAATATCAAGTTTTTCGGATTGCACGCCGCTGCCTAATTCGTCCATTACGTAGCTCGTTCCGGTTGGAGTTCTAAACCATCCGAAGTTGAACAACGGGGGATCGACAAACGGCGAAACAGTGACAAGAGCCGCGCCAATGATCATCGACGCTGCCCGCGCAGTCTTTGATGCAACGGCTGTCTTGAATTGCCATGCCTCTAGTTGACCGAAGAGTCCTACCGCGATGAAAATTATGCCAACAAAGAACGTGGCAGTTGATGCAGATAGCCACATTGCTGATGCGCCCGAGTTGGTTTATCCGCCGAGCCGTGAAATCGTCGCCCGCCCGACATTGTAGCTTTTCGCCAGTTCTTTGAGCGTGGCCCCTTCAGCCCGCCGCCGCCGTGCTTCCTTCTGCTGTTGCGGGGTGAGCTTCGGCGGTCGGCCTATGTGCTGGCCTCGCCCCTTCGCCCGCTCGCGTCCTTCCGCCGTGCGCGTGCGGATCAAATCGCGTTCCACATCTGCCAATCCGCCGAGCACGGCAATCATCAGCCGCCCGGTGCTGGTCGCGGTGTCGGCCCACGGCTCCGCCAAGGATCTGAATTGCGCCTTGGCGTCCACGATCTGCTTGACGATGGCGAACAGGTCGAAGGTCGAGCGCGCCAATCGGTCGATGCGTGTCACGGTCACCACGTCGCCGGGGCTGATGGCTTTCAAAAGCCGCAGCAATTGGCGGCGGTCGGGCCGCGCGCCTGTCGTTTTCTCCCGGTAAATCGGCGCGCATCCCGCCGCGCGTAGCTGCTCAAGCTGCGCGGCAAGGGTCTGCCCCACAGTGCTGAGGCGGGCGTAGCCGACTGGCCGATTTTGCGGTTTTTTTCCGGGCAATCTTATGGTGCCTTGTAACCCCTTGACGGCAAAGGGTCAACGGAAATGCCCGTAAGTCTTGAGTTTCGCGTCGCCGCCTTCTGCCTGGCGAGCCTTGGGTCTCAACCGCGGGTCATCGGCGACGATCTTGGTCGCTCGCTGCAAATGGCCGCATGGGATAACCGATACATGGAGCAAGCCCTCACCGGCATCTTTCATTCGTAACCCCTTGGTGACGGGATCAACTCAGCCAGCGCGCGAGGCTCGGTTCCACAGGCTGCCTCGATGTCCATCTTGATAAAGTCTCGACGTTGTGGCGCATCCATACTGTCTCAGGTAAACGCAAGACTGTCTCAGGTAATCGCAAGCAGAATGATCAGCAGCGCGATGCCGAAAATCGTCACCAGCAGCGCAAATGCCAGCGCGAGATACGGGCCGTGACGGGCCGGCCATTCGTACCTGTGGCGATAGACCGCGGCGTACATGAGAAACCGGATGCCGGTCGCCAGCACAATGAAAACACCCAGCGCGACCAGCGTCAGGCTGCTCCACATCGACAGTGCGTTCGACTGTGAACTGCCGTGAATGACGGGCAACGATACTTCACGCAGCATCAGGCCGAAGCGGTCTATCGCGATACCGAAAATCATCAGCGACAGCGCGGTGCGTATCCACACCGACAACGTGCGTTCGGCATTCATGTACGAGCGCTCCGCCGACAGCTCCGTACGCTGGACCGACAACTCCACCAGCTTCCGCATCAGCATGATCTGTTCGGATGGGTGCGTGTCCGGCATGCGCTTGCGCTTATTGACGATGTCAGCGGCCGACGATGAACAACAGCATCAGCATCGCCAGACCAAAAACCGCCACCAGCAACGCCAGCACCGGCCCGAGCAATGGCCCGTAGCGCAGTAGCAAGGCATGCCTACGGCGATATTCGATAACGAACGCCAGGTAACGCAATCCACCGGCGAACGTGGTCAACACGCCCAGCCCGATCAATGCAGCCGCGCTCCAGCTCGTCCGGGTTCCGGTTGTGAAATGGCCGTGAAGAGCGGCCGGTCCGGAAGTATGATCGGGATACAGCTGATAGCGGTCAATCGCAAAACCCAGAATCATGAGTGCCACCGCGGCATGCACCACCACCGCCAGGTTGCGCTCCGCGTTCAGATACGAGCGTTCCGACGATTGCTCGGTCCGCTCCACCCCCAAGACGGTCAGGCGACGCGCCAGCGCCAGCAGTTCGGATTCCTGCTGCTCCGGCATACCTCCCTCCTTGCCCTTGCGGATTCTACACTTGGTTACGGCAGGATAGCGGCGAACTGACCGGACGGGGTTCGACGTAAAACCTCAGTGGGGTGGGAACTCCTCGAATTGCGGTACGTCGTCTGTGATCTTGTGCCAGTTTGCCTTTGACCCCACAAAGATATGGGCAGACGCTTGAATGGTGGGGTCATCAACCAGCGTTCCCATCGCAATGTGGACATAGGCGCCCTCACGAACTACCGAGTAGAGCAGTGAGCCGCAGGTCCCGCAGTGCACGTCGTGCGCACGCTCTTTGTCGCCGAAAATCATCACGTGTTCAATCCCGGCGACGAGCTCCAAGCGATCCCGCTGGATACCCGCGAAGGGCTTGAAGGCTGCTCCCGTGGCACGGCGACAGTTTGAGCAATGGCAATTCATTGCATAAGAGAACGCATCGTCAACCTCGTAGACCGTGGCGCCGCATAGGCACTTCCCTGTCAACCTGCGGACCGCTGTGCTGACTTCTGCCGCCATTGCAGGATTGCTCCTTTTTTCCCGAATAGCTGCGCCCCGGCGTGGCGGCCCGGAGATGGCCGGCCGCAGCTTGCCTCGCGGGCGTCGGGCAGGCAACCATGCCCGGTATGGCCACCATCACTGACGCAGAGGCAAACTGGCCGCGGCCGAGCTGTGCCGGCACGCTCCCCAGCGGCCGCACACGCGACAACAAAGTGTCGGTCGATCCGTTTCCATTACGGTCATATCTTCCGAGAACTCCGAAAGTCTTGAATTGTGCAAGGAAACGGCTTTTCCAATCTGGGGCCGCCCTGCCATTTGACCCGTGGCTCGGGGCGCCTGAAGATCGTGTATTTCCAGGCCATCGCTACCCGGTGGGCAGGCCGTCGTGTCACCTGCATCACAATCGGGCCTCGCCTCACTGACCGGCGCGTGGCGACTTGTGTCCGAGGTCGTTACCTTTTCTGATACGAAGGAACGCCTTGAACTGCACGGCCCGAGTCCGGACGGGCACATGGTGCTGGAGCCCAGTGGGCGTATCATGTTTCTTTTCACCCGGTCCAACCGCCAGCCGCCAACGGATGACGGAGAACGGGCCGAATTGTTCAGAGAGCTCGGGGCTTATACTGGCCGCGTTCGATTGGATGGCCCAGGCCGCCTCATTACAACGGTGGACCTGTCCTCCCATCCCGGATGGGGTGGCGACCAGTTACGACATTTCACTCTCGACGGCGACCGGCTGACAATCCGCACACCGGAACAAACGATCCCGCCTTTTCCGGGCCGATTATTGGTCGGCGAACTCATTTGGGAGCGGGAAGGGCCGGTAAGATAGATGGTCCTGGACAAGGGATGGCAGGCAAGATCGCTAGACGATGACTGAGTAGCCTCAGTCAGCGGGACTTTTGCAGTAGGGCCTGACGGAGCGAGTCGCAGGTCAGCGCATGAAGCCCGCAATTTCGCGCTCGGTTTCGGCAATCGAATTTTCGATCGGGCTGTTTCCCTGCGTGACCCTCCCTGCCAACTTTGGAAGCACCCATTGATAAGCGATCTGACGAGCGACAGCCGGTGGGGCGGGGGCGCCGGCCACTGATGCCGTCGCGTGGTGAGCAGGCCGCAACGGATAATTGTAGAGAGTGCCCTTCGGCGGTTCAGCGTCAGACCAGATCGGGAAATCGCTGAGTTTGGCAAAAGGCGGAACATCGTAACCCTGCGATGCCACCACAGTGGCCTCAACCTGCGCGCCCTCACCCAGCCAAGTGATCAGTTCCTTCGCGGCGGTTTTATTGTCGCTGAAACTCCATATGCCAAGGAAAGTCGGGCCCCAGGGCAGAAAACGGCCGTATTTGCCGGCCGGAAGCGGATGGTGCCAGATTTGCTGACCAACTGTCCGGTTAGTCTCAACAGCGCTGGCCCAGGCCGACGGCGGGTTGAAGATCAGCGCGCTCTTGCCTGAGATCAGTGCGCGGTTGTTCGAGGCACTGGTCCAGGCATAGACATCACTCGGCAAAAACGGCGCAAGTCGCTGCATGTAATCCAGGGCTTCGCGCACGCCCTCGGACCGGACGGTCACGTTGCCGCTGGCGTCAACGAGCTTCGCACCGAAACTCAGAAACAACGAATTGATCCAGGCGTTCGCGTCCGCGCAGTTGCTGATGGGAAGCCCGAAGGGAACGCCTGCCTTAAAGCACTTCTCCGCCGCTATCAGAAACGCATTCCAGTTCCACTGATCGTAATGTGGAACCATTTCGGGGCTGGGAGGAAAAGCCAACGGCACGTCAAGCCCGACATATTCACGGAACGAGTTCGATCCGGGTTTCGCTCGGCCAGTAAAGGCTTCCGATGCCGGTAGGCACTGCAAGCCATGTACCGGCCGGCTTGACGAAGAATTCGGTTTCGGGGAAGGGCGGGCCATGGCTGGCCGCTAGGCGACCGACGACATCATCGACCGGTTCAAGTTTGTCGAGATAGCCGACGACGTTGTAATCGAGGAAATGAATAATATCGTGTCCCGAGCGCGCCTGTGCTTCGGCCTCTGGCACCACGAGAGACTGGCTGGTGACGGGGCTGAGGAAGTCCGCTCGGACAGCTACTTTGTTTTTCTCGCCCCAGAATTCGATGAGGCGTCGGAGGCTTTGGTCGCATCCAGGAACCAAACTGCTGACGAAAGCGACAGAAAGGCCCCCGGCTGCTCTCCCAGTGTGGATGAATGTGAGCGGCAAGGCCGTGGCCATTGCGGCTAGGTGGCGGCGGCTTAGGCGCAATCGTGCCATTCTTGGGTCCTCCCAAGAGACCGGAAACTGCAACTTATAGCCTCAGTTGAGGAGAGATGGCGCGCTCATGTTCTCTCTGCGGGTTCGGAGGGGACCACGGGACCGTGAGTGCGCCTTGTGCGCGCAAAGTATTCGCTGGCGCTGCAAATCTCTTGAGATTTGCACGATAGCCCGGGCTGTCGTCCGAAAGGCCGCGCCGATCTTCGCGATGCTCGGTCGTCAATCTAGGATGCAACTGGGATGATGGGCGATGTGGGGATAATCGATGGTCTTGTCCGAGACCGAGTGCCAGCGGCTGGTCAGCGAGGCGATGGTTCCCGGACTGGCTTCCGCTGTCATCCGAGACGGCCAGCTTTGCGGCTATACCTGCTGCGGCGTCAGACACACGCAAGCTCTGGACGCGGTCGATGAAAATACCGTCTTCGATGCGGCCTCGCTAAGCAAACCAGTTTTTGCTCACGCCGTCCTTCAGCTCGTAGATCAACGTTGTTTGTCGCTGGACGTGCCACTCAGCTTTTACCTGCCGGATTATGTGCGCGGGGACAATCGCGCGACCGCAATCACCGCGCGGCATGTCTTGAGCCATAGCGGCGGCTTGCCAAACTGGCGCAATCTCGATCGTCCCCTGAAGACATACTTCCAGCCCGGTGATCGCTTCAGCTATTCCGGCGAGGGTTTCCTCTATCTTCAAAGAGCGGTCGAGGCGATCACCGGGGAGAAGCTTCACTCACTGGCCACGCGACTGGTTCTGCAACCCTTTGGGATGACTCGATCCGGCTACGTCTGGGATTGGCAGTTCGAGCCGAATCGAGCCTACCCTCACGACGCCTTCGGCAGACCGGCGCTTGGCGGCAAGCCCGGCGAAGGCAACGCCGCGTGGTCACTCCAGACGACGGCGGCGGATTATGGGCGCTTCCTGCTTGCCGTGCTGGACGGTTCTCGACTGCAGTCGGCGACGGCGCAGGCTTGGCTCAGCCCCGGGATCACCATCCGACACAAAGGCATCCAGAACATTACGGAGATGACCGAGGGCAACGTCTCGACGGGCGTCGGTTGGGGGCTTGGGCTGGGGCCTGGAATTAGACGATCGCAATTTCTTCCATTGGGGCGACAACGGCCCCTTCACGGCATTCACAATCGGCTCGATCCAGCGGAGGGATGCGCTCGTTTGCTTCTGGAACGGCGCGGGCGGACTTGCAGTCGCGCCTGAACTAGTCGGACAGGTTATTCCCGGTAGCCGACCTTCTTTGGCTTGGTTGGACTATTGGAGGATCGATGGACCAGTCCACAGCCTACTCCGTCACGCTCGCTCGAAGGGCGTTATAGCGGCTTGGCCGGAGATCGAGGCTGCGGACCTCAAACACGACGATATGGTCTGGATCGCACAGGGCCTGACCGCTTGCGGCAGGGACGAGGACAGCCGTTGGCTGCGCGCCAAGATCAGAGAACCGCCGCCAATTTGAACGCTGCAAATCTCTTGATGGTGTGGACGGCCCCCGCTCCCGGCATCGATGTGCCACAACGTGGTCGTCTGTGAGCGCCACAATGAGAGGAGCCGTCCGCCATGCAGGTTACCACCATCGGCCTTGACCTCGCCAAGCACTGGTTCCAGGTGCACGGCGTTGACGCGAGCGGTGCCGTTGCCATCCGCAGGAAGCTGCGACGCAGCGAAGTTCTGAGCTTCTTTCAATCGTTGCCGCCGTGTCTGGTAGGCATCGAGGCCTGCGCGACGGCGCATTACTGGGCGCGCGCGCTGATTAGGCTCGGCCATGAGGTAAAGCTGATGCCGCCGGCCTACGTGAAGGCCTACGTCAAGCGCAATAAGAACGACGCGGCCGACGCTGAAGCGATCTGCGAGGCGGTGACACGGCCGTCAATGCGCTTCGTGCCTGTGAAGGACGCGGAACAGCAGTCGGTGCTGATGCTGCATCGGGCGCGCAACCTACTGGTCCGTCAACGCACCATGCTGGTCAATGCACTGCGCGCTCACATGGCGGAGTTCGGCATCATCGCGCCCCAAGGCCTCAGAAATGTCGAGCTGCTGACGAAAGAAGTTGCTCATGAACAGGGTCGGCTCCCAGAGCTTGTGCGATCGATCCTGCAACTGATCGTGGACCAACTGCATGACACGATGGCCAGGGTGCGGGAGATCGAGGTAAGCCTGACCAAGTGGCATCGACAGAGCAAATGCAGCCAATTGCTGGCGACGGTGCCCGGTGTCGGCATCATGGGTGCCAGCGCAATTGCCGCAACGGTTTCCGATCCATCGTTGTTCCGATCAGGCCGAGAGTTTGCCGCCTGGCTAGGGATGACGCCACGGCAGAACTCGAGCGGCGGCAAGGAGCGCCTTGGGCGCACCAGCAAGCGCGGCGACAAATACATCCGTAGCCTGCTCATTGCAGGTGCTGTTGCCGTTCTGCGCCATGCGCGGAATCGACCGACACGCGACGGCGAGTGGGTCCGTGCTCTGCTGGAACGCAAGCCGACCAAGGTCGCCGGGGTCGCGCTGGCCAACAAGACCGCACGCATCGTCTGGGCGGTCATGATGCGCGGCGACGGCTATCGAGCGAAGCAGGTTATCGGGCGGCCGGCCTAGCAGCCGACAACCCGTTCAGCATGCGAGGGTGAAGAGGACGTGATGGCGAGCGGTCGAGCCGCGGATCGGGAAGACCCGAGTAATTCAAGGCGCAACGCAGCGCGTATTCTTGATGGGGACCCGATCAGCGAACTCCATCAGGGCCAGCGGTCATACGCACCGCACGAAAGGGCCGGACATATGACTGCACCTGACCATTTCGCCCGAACCACCTCTAAATCCCTTGCACGCGGGGGCCGTCCACATATGATTTCTGCACTCACCAGTTCCGGTAGACAGCGAACTTTCTCATGCTCACGCCCGTCGCTGATCATCTCCTCCATGTCACCTTCTCAATATCGGCGTCATCGCTTATGATGAAAGTGGTCTCGGCGCTACGATCCACTCACTAGCCGACCCGACTGATGTGACCGGTCGCGGTCGGCATGAGGAGCATGCAATGACCACGAGCGAGCCGCAGCCTGTGACCCCGCTGCCATTCATTGATGCGCTGTTAGGTTATCAGAGGACGGCAGCTATAAAGGCTGCGATCGAACTTGGCGTATTCGACGCAATCGGCGCCCACGGCGCCGACCTCAAAGCGGTTTGCGCGAAGACCAATACCTCAGCGCATGGTGCTCGTATTCTATGCGACTATCTTACGGTGCTTGGCTTTTTGGAAAAAGAAGGAACCATTTGGCGGCAGACACCCATAACAGCGACATTCATCGACAGCCGCTCGCCCAGCAGCATGGCGAGTGTCCTCCGTTTCCTGGCCGGTCCTGAACTGCTGGACATGTTTCTCACTGATCCGGCAGCCTACATACGTCGCGGGGGCACCGACGGCCCGGGCCATATGGAGCCAGACGATCCCATCTGGGTGACATTCGCACGCAGCATGACACCATTCACGCTCGCGGCGGCGAAAGCCACGGCGACATATGTGGCAAGCTGGCCCGAAGCGCCGCGCCGTGTTCTAGATATCGCCGCCGGCGCGGGGATGTTCGGCATTTGCGTCGCGCAAGCCATCCCCGAAGCCCTGGTCGTCGGCGTGGACTGGCCCGACGTCATCGCACTTGCCGCTGAGAACGCCAGGCTAGCAGGCGTGGACGCCCGCTACCGCACCATCGCAGGCGACGCATTCAGCGCAGACTTGGGAACCGACTACGATCTCATCTTGTTGCCCAACATCCTGCATCATTTCAACCATGTGACCTGCGTAACGCTGTTGCAGCGGGTGCGCGCTGGATTGGCCCCAAATGGACGGGCAGTGATCGTCGAGTTCATTCCCGATGAAGACCGGATCAACCCTCCGGTTCCAGCGTCGTTCGCATTCATGATGGTGGCTTCGACTCAACACGGCGATGCGTTCACAGCCTCAGAATACGCTGCCATGGCGCGGGACGCTGGGCTCCAGGCCGGTCCGCCATTGCCGTTGCCGCCTTCACAGGAACGATTGATCGAACTCGTCGTCTGACTGTCGATGCAAACTCCATCCGCAGCGTTCGTAGCCCGCGCCCCGCGGCTTACAAGCACTGCCGCATAGTTCCGCATTACGGCAAACCGCCCGGTCTCAGAATTTTTGATCTCCGCACGGCACTGATGGTTAGTAGCTCGGGGCAGCGCACCCGAGAATAGGAGAATAGGCCCCAACTGCTGCCTGGAAGTGTCCCATCCGTGCAACGATGACCTCTAGCGCCGGCTGTCACTCACATGGCACATTGCCGTTCCGACGCGGAGGGAGAGGGTTCGTTGGGAATCAAACACAGTCTGTGCAGACCCTACTTCGCCGCCAGCAAACGCTGCAGGATTGTGTCCAGACACTAGAGGCGCTTAATCATCAGCTCGGGCACGATTTAGGCACGATCCGGCGATGGGGAACTTTTCGAGTGATTTTGTTGGTCGTGCTGGTGCCGGTGAACATTGTAGCCAACGTTGTGGAAATACCTGCGGCTTTGGAGGTGATAAAGGCTGCTTCTGAGATTTTGAAAGACGAGATGGCTGCGCTGCAGGGAGGCAATAAGGACAAGATCCAGGCTGCAGTTGACTTAGTGCAGAAACTGACCTCGGAGTGTATGAAAACGAAGCGCCTATTAAGTTTGTGCCGTTGCTAAACGTGGTGTGGGGATTGGGCAGCGATACAGTAGAGCTTATGTCCGCTGCTAAGGAGGACCTCGAGCTTAATGAGACGGTCAGCACACAGCAGGAAGCAAGCACTCGGCAGATCCACACCTTTAACGTCCAGCTCACTACAGTCCGAGACGAGCTGCAGGAGCTGCTTCGGCAATATGATCGGCGACGAGTGACCGCTTAGGAG
The DNA here is from genome assembly GCA_963758595.1 of uncultured Alphaproteobacteria bacterium. Classification (GTDB taxonomy): domain Bacteria; phylum Pseudomonadota; class Alphaproteobacteria; order Acetobacterales; family Acetobacteraceae; genus JAMXLO01. The sequence continues at coordinate 88,784 of CAVWWB010000006.1, read as the reverse complement.
GCGGGGCGCGGTCCAATCGACGAACACCGCGCATGGGGAACGATTCGCAAAGCGAGAGACGGCACCTTTCATGGTTAAGGAGGCGAGCCTAGAGCCACCCGGTCAGCACGCTACCCCCGCTGCTCCTGATCCGCGGCAGGCAATGATGCCGATTGCGACGGGACTGTCCGCCCGCTAGCGGTGACATTTCTATCGGGGAGAAATTGTGACTTGTCTATCGGGCACCGACAGCGCGCGGCCCGATAAGCTGCAACATGTAAAAGCCTGTCGTATATACCACCAGCTGTGCCGTGGCTGACGCTGGCAGCCCGGAATGATCAGCGGCGCTAACCGTGTGCTGACGCATGAAACCTGGACGCTTCCAGCACCATTTGCTGCTGCGCTCGAGTCTGTTGTCTTGCTCGAAGATAACGCAGCCGCTCCAGGGCATCATCTTCGCTGGGACAACGCGCGATTACTCGTCGGTCGCCGCCATCCAGGATTTCTTCCACCCAGTAGCTACGCCGGCGCGGAACAACGACGAAGTCAATCACCTTGCACCTCCTTCGGAAGCTTTGCCAGGTCTTCAGCGCATCGAGGTCTTGCGACCTGGATGTGAGGCGATGCTGCGCGCCGCAATAGGGAAAACACCCGAGCAATATTCGTTGCACATCTCCGAGCGACATGAGGAAGGCGCCAGAGACCACGAACGTTGTTCCGGGGCATGCCGAACGGCACGATAAACAAACGCGAACGCTGCGACGGGAATTGCACGACCTGCGAAGCGTCGGGCCAGTGCCGTCCCTCGGTTTTAACTCATGGCGGCCCGGGAATCAGCCCAGCCTTCGGCACCGCGCCAGGGGATTGCGGTCCTCGCGGGCCAGACCGAGAGCGGCGGCGACGTCGGGCACTTTCAACCCGACAATACAACAAACAGGCGAATGCCTCGCGAATTGGTCGCTGATAGGTTGCTATACATCACAGCTCAGCAACCATTGTGCATGTCCGAATACGTGCGCTCAATTTTCCCGGAAGCATCATGCAACGCGGTCAGCCGGGTGATAGGTTGCCCTGGTCCGCGCTGGTTCGGCCAAGCGAAAACCAGCGTGGCTGGTGAACTCCGTTTCACGGAGGTGCTTGCCGCGGAGCCAGATCGCAAGAGCATCCGGAGTTCGCCCTAAATCCGTCTGGCATCCCCTTAAGCAGTGACCGAAGCGACGGGCCTTCTCATGGGCGCGTTCTAGGTCATCGGCGACGTCCAATTCACGTCTCATCAGCAGCAATTGGAGCATACATGGCAGACGATACCGAAACAAAATCCGAGCGCGGTCGCGCAGCAATCACGACTGCTGCGCAGCGGACGACCGGCGCCATCCAGGAAGGCGCAGGGCGCATGGCGGACGCAGGCCATACGAGCAGCGATATCGCACGGCAGACGGCAGCTGCGACTGCCGAGACAGTGCGGCACCTCGGAGATACCGCAAGTGAAACAGCACGTGCGGGCTCACGTCAGGTGGCGGGGGTGCAGCAGAAGTTCACCCAGAACGCCGCGCGCGATTTCGATCAGAGTGTCAGCAGGATCGCCGAGGTTCTCCAGGAGATGGCCCCGGATTGGCGAGCACTCGTGCAGTTGCCGGGTGTCGGCGGCGGTAAACTGCAGGACTTGGCAGTCACAATGAGCAGCGCAGTCGAGCGGGTCATGGAGGTCAATCTCAGCGCAGCCGAGCAATTGTTCAGAATGTCCGGTCCCGTCGCGATGCTCGAGCTCCAGCAACGATTTACCCAGCAATACCTTCATGCGCTGCTGGAGGGCAGCACGGCCGTTGTCCGTGCCGTGCGTCAGTCCGCAGAACAGACGCTCGAGCCACTTGAGCAACGCATGTCCGAACGAGAGGAACAGCAGCGCCGCAACGGCGGCGAGCCCGAAACTGCCGAGCGTGTCGCCGACGTGATGGTTCGACAGGTGAAGCTGGTCAGCCCGGACGACAACGTGCGGCATGTGGCGCAGATGATGCGCGAAGCAGATACCGGCCTGCTGCCAGTGGCTGAGGGTGATCGGCTGATCGGAATGCTGACGGACCGCGATGTCGCTGTGCGTCTGGTGGCCGAGGGTCGTGACCCGTCCCAGACCAAGGTCCGGGACGTGATGACAGCGGACGTCCGCTACGTGTTCGAGGATGAAGAGCTGGAGCATGTGGCGGAGAACATGGCCGAACAGCAAGTGCGTCGGATGCCGGTGATGAACCGGCAGAAGCGGTTGGTCGGCGTTGTCTCTCTCGGCGACCTGGCAAAAGGACGTCAGTCACCTCTGGCCGGCCGAGCATTGGGCGGAATTGCCCGCCAAGGCGGCCAACATACCGGGGCCTTAAGCAGCAGCGGGAGATCCCAGATGGTCGACCAAGGAAATCTGCCCAAGGACGTTCCAGCCAGTGACCGCGATCGCCAGCGCGAGATAGCTGCGCGCGTGGGCGGCACGGGCACCTAGAGGGGATAGCAGATACCACAGGCGGAGTTCTTCATGTTCGGCCGCCCGCAAGGGCGGCCCTCCTCCTTCTTGCTTTCACTGGCGATGACGATGGGTGACGCTGGTATGGGGCGGTGATCGGCTATGCGCTGCTACAGCCAAATCCGCCGGCTCCCGTGGGAGTTGACGAGGTCGCACACGTCTGACGGGAGACATCGCGCGACCCTTCGATTTGGCAGGTTGCTATACGGGCCAGCTCAGCATGAACCGCTATCAGCAGGAGAACACGAAGCCCCGATCTCCTGCGCGAACTGGTGCAAGTCTACCCTTCAGGACCGAGGCGAGCTCCGGGCACGAGACAGCCTTCGTGCAAGCCGAACCACGTCTAGCCGCGCCCGGCACACCGAGGGCTGCCTGGGGGCCCCGGGGAGCAAGCCGCTTCGCTGAACGCGGCAGAAATCCGCTTGTGTGCGATCGTTCCAATGCACGCTTAGATGACGGAAAAATACGACCTTAATATAAGGCCGCCTGGGAGTAGTTGTTCCGGCATGATGGGAAAGAAGCCTTGTCTAAGGTCAAGCCATGAACGACACCTCTGACCTCGCTATCGCGCTGCGTCACCTGGTTCAGCAGCATGGTGTGCCCGCCGTGCTGCAGACGCTGGCGCTTGTCATGGGCGACACGGGCAATGTCACGGGTGGCGTTGTCAGCGAGGTTGCCGCCGTCGAGGAGTGGCTGGCGTCGCAGCCCGGCCAGGGGGAGAGGCAGTAGGACCAAAGACCCGACGCGTCTGTTCGCCTGCCACGCCGGCTAGCGTGCCGGGCCGCATCCTCTGGGGCACGGCTGAAGGTGTCTGCGTCGGCGTTGGCCTATGGCTCGCCGATGATGCCGTGCGTGGTGCCCGAATCGATCAATCTGGAGAGGAATTCGCCCAGCGCTGCAACGCCATTACAATTCAGCGAGTAAAATATAGATCCACCATCATGGCGAGCAGTGACAACGCCGGCTCTGGTCATTTGCTGCAGATGGAAGGACAATGATGACGGCGCGACCATCAGTTGCGTGGACAGGGTTCCAGCTGAGAGCCCACTCTCCCGACAGGGCGCCAATCTGCCACAGATTTGCATACGCAGCCTATGGCCCAATGCCATCGCCACCGAGGCCGCAGCGTTAACATCTGCGGTGGTGCAAGCGCGCGTGTCCGTCTCGCTGCCAAATTCAATGCCAGTGTCCATAGATCCCGCGCAATGTGCTGTGTTGCTGTCCAGCACCGAAAAGCCAGTGCTTTTGGGGATATTAGCCCAAAGGCCAAACGCAGGACAATAAAAATTGATAATATCCAGGCCTCTACACGTGCGTCCGGTTACGAGATCTTGGGTGTTGTCGCACAACTTAGAATAGCGCCATCGTCAATAACGGCAACTTCTTGGGCGCACAACACACTCACGCAGATCCTGCGCAAGGCCGTGTGCGCCGGCTACGTCGCCGGATTATGCTGCGGCCCCGGAGACCATCCCCGGAGGCCCTCAGCCGACCAAAGCACAAGGCCAGGCGAGCAAAACTCGCCGCCGCAGCAAGAGCAGGATGTCAGGCAGACCGCCGTGCGGCGCTGAAGTCTTTCAGACAAGGCGCATGAGGATGCGGAACCAGCTGGGCGATGTCCGCCCATCGCGAGGTCTCCCCGATTAAGCTTCCGCCGTTCGTGCGCGGAACTCAGTGCCACCAATATTGAAAGAAAGACGTGCCATGAGCGACGCGGGAACGACGACAACGGCGCAGGCGCAGCCGGCGAGCGAGCGGGTCACGATCGGCGGGCTTCAACTACATTACCTCGATTGGGGCAACTCAGCAGGACCGCCGCTCGTCTGCGTGCACGGCTATACCAGCAGCGCCGACGCGTTCAACGGCTTCGCGCGGCATTTCCGCGAGCGCTTCCATGTCATCGCGCTGGATGTGCGCGGCCATGGCGAGAGCCAGTGGTCGCCGGATGGCGCCTACACCTATCGCGACCAAGCCGGCGACCTGGCAGCCTTCGTGGACCGGCTTGGCCTCGGCCAATTCATCCTGCTCGGCACCTCGATGGGCGGCATCATCGCGATGACCTATGCGATGGAGCACGGTCAGCGGCTGCGCGCGCTGGTGCTGAACGATATCGGGCCGGAGGTCGAACAGGGGAGTCAGCGTATCACGGCGATGGTCGGTGGCCGGCCGGACGAGTTCGCGTCTTTGGAAGACGCGATGGCCTATCGGCGCGAAATTTCTCCGATCGTCGGCGCGCGGAATGCCGCCGATCAGCGCGAACTGGCGCTTGGCGTGTTGCGGCGGCTACCGGACGGCAAGTGGGGCTGGAAGATGGACCCGGCTTATATCCGTCAGCGCGTCGAGCGCGGCGCGCCGGTTCGTCCCAACCTGTGGCCAGCGCTGGCGCGGCTGTCATGTCCGGCCTTGGCCGTGTGGGGCACCGACAGCGATGTGCTGTCGAAGGCGCAGGCGCGGCGCATGGTAGAAACGCTGCCAAAGGGCGAATTGTTGTCGATCCCCGGTGTCGGGCATGCGCCGAGCCTGGTCGAACCGGCGTCGCTCGCCGGTCTCGAACGTTTTCTCGGTGGCGTCCTCGCGGCTACGGGCGGTTAGCCTCAGCCGGACAAAAGCACACGCGGCAGCGATCTGAGCGCGGGTGCCATTCGGCTCCCAATTCGATAGGTCCGCACAGCCTGTTGCTGCGCCTCGAGGCCGAGACCGGAGCGTCCTGCTGCGCGGTGCTTACCCGGTAGTAGGCGACGAAGTGCCCCGACGCCATGGCACTGTTCCAATCCTTACAACGCCCATTGTAGGAGCACTTCCGCACAAGCTAAATAACCGCACCTTGCCGGCGGCACCGCTCGGTTCGTGCCTTATCAGCCTGCCAGATAGGCCCTGGTATTTGGTGCGAAACGGGGCGGCGACCGCGTCACAACTTGCGGCTGTCGTAGGCCCACTGCAACAGCGCTTGGCGTTGGCGCGGCCGGCATCTGAAGTCGCCGTGCTCGCAGTTGCGCTCGATCTGCCGTACATATCGGTGCATCGCTCTCCAGCGCCGGATCTGCCGCGCATCCTCTTCGGGGATCCGGCGGCCGAGATAATAGCGGCAATACCATTGGAACCAGCCGCGCGGATCCACAGGAGCGATCGATCCCTTACTGCGCCAGACCGAGAGCGGCTGGCTTGCCGAGACACCGAAATAGTTCAGCGACGGGTCATGCCCTCGCGGCGACAGCTTGGCGCCGTCGAACCAGTCGACAGGAAATTCTTTCGTGCAGTCGGTCATGTATTTCCCGCCGAAACTCCGAGGCGGAGCATTTCTTTGGGCGTGAGCTCGGGCGCAACTCGGGGCCGAAGTCCCGACCCGTGGGCGCCGCGAGAGTGTAACGGTAGCCCTTCTGCATCATGTCATTGACAACGATGGTCTTGGTTTTCACGGGACACACTCATTAGCCCTTGGCACTCAACTTTTTGTCCGCGACGCCACAAAGACAAGTTGCAGGCGGCAGAAAGGCCGAAGCTGCGTGCGCCTAGAACGGCTGGAACGCTCGCGACCGGTGTAGCATGCATGGGATGGCCCCGATTTCTGATGGCGGCGCAACCTCGATATGGCTCCGCCCAGCTGTCAGCTGAATCAGGAATTGAGGCCGGGGCTTTACGTGAACGATCAGCTGGTCAGTCACACAGCAGCACGTCCAGCACGTAATAGCACTTCTCACCGCTGGATTCCGTGGCAGGCGGAGGGGTGAAAGACGCGCGCTCGGCCGGCGCGATGCCATAGCCGTTGACCACCCACGCGCCCTGCTGGACGCCGCTGGTGGCCAGGACCTGCGCCTCGGCGGGAGAGGCCGCGTGGCCGTTCACGACGTAGCCGCTGGCGAAGCTTGGGGTGCTGAGCAAGCCGAGACCCAGTGCCAGCACGGTGGTGGTGATCAGGGTCTTCATCATTGCCAGCTCCCCATTCGCGTCAGCAATTGCTGACGCGAGGGACAATGCCGGGGGGATTGGCTGCAGGCGCTGAAGTGCTTCGGTGAAGGATTTCACACCGGCGCGCCTCGTTCGTTCATTGGTCTTCTCCCCCGATAGAGCTACGCAAGTCAGGAGGAGATGGCGGAGCAGCGGCTGAAGTGAGATGAAGCGCTTCACACCTTCGAAGCGGTGGCCGCAGCTGTAGCCGGCACAATGGCCACCATTTGCCCACAGCACGGCAATGTAGCGGCCGGCCGGGGGCCCGGTAAACTGATCGGCAAGGTTATGATGGCATAAGAAGATCAGGCGGCCCGCCACACGGCGCAGGCCCGCCATGCCCGCAATAGGCGCACACAGCGGAGATGCTGGCGCGCCGGATTGCGACGAGAAGCTCCGCCAAAGAGATGATCACCGCCGCCCCTCGTGCGTAGGGCGGCAAACGCGGAGTGCAGCCATGCGATGGCGTCAGGCTCGCTCTTGGTCACAGCGCTTCGCGCTCACGCCCTCATTCTGATCAGATCGACAAGGAGAAGGCGATGCTGCCGCTGACGATCGCTATGGGCACGCTGGTCTGGGCGGTGATCGGCTATGCGCTGCTTCAGCCAAATCCGCCGGCTCCCGTGGGAGCTGACGAGGGCGCGCACGTCTGACGGAAGACATCGCGTCACTCTGCGCGGGCTCGGCGAACCGCCGGACAAAGAAAAGCCCCAAGGCGGACCCTGGGGCCAAGTTGGAGGAGAAAACCCTAAAACGCGCGAAAGGCCGGCGCGGTGCCGGCCTCTCCGCGTTCACGCCCCTGGTGTGGTGGCGGTTAGCTGTTGGCCCCTGGTTGGGATTGGCCCGGAACAACCAGGTGCCGTGGCTCGACTGGATGACCTAAGCGTGCACCCCCTGCCCGTTCTGGGCCTGCTGGGTCTGCACCGGCCGGTTCTGCGCATACGTAGGCGCATTCGGCACATCGGCCTGGGCGACCACGCCGGGCAACTGGGTGAAGAAGGTGTTCGGCTCGGTGCTCTGCCCGCCATCGGCATAGGCGGCGGTCGACGCCACAAGACTGAGGCCGGCGGCTGCGGCAAGCAAAATGGTTTTCATGGTTCTTTCTCCTCGGCCCGGTTGGGGGCTCGTTCGGGGCGGGATCCCTGTCGATGACCGAGAAGATGGGCTTAGTCTGGGGCTGGAATAATCCGGCTTGTCGGCATGGAATTTGTGCGGGTTCTGCGGAAGTCTCTGTGGCGCAGGTCATAGCGCGAACGCTCGAAACCTTCCTCCGGCCCGCTGGGTGTCGGTGTCCTTCCTGGGGAGCGCCGCCTGGATCGTGATGGGCAGGCGGCGGACCCCGGCGGAAGAGGCGCTCGACCGAGACTTGGAAGCGGCGCATTGGAGGGCCAATCCGGTTAAGCAGCCCAGAGCCGCCGAAGCGCCGAGCTTGGAAAAGCGCCGGTCTTTTGCCCCTTAATTTCTAACATTGGGATCGCGTTTATGCGGTGTGGTGGAGTGAGTGTCCTACACCGTATAGAGCCCGGCGCCGCTGCCCATTCCGGCCGATCGTCTCCACAATCAGCATCCTCCACCGCCCACCCCAAACCGAAGCAGGCAACCCAGCAGTCACTCATTCAGGGGGTCAATTTTGGACGCCGATCCCCCAGCTCAGGGGGTCAAAATTGCGCGCCGAAACACAGCCCATTGACGGGCGACCACGCGCGAAGTCAGTCGGGGCCCGCTAACCCAGTCGGTCGCGCGCCGTGCTAAAGCTCTGGAAAGCTCACATCCAAAGCCTTCGCGCCAGGCCCCGCGCTGCTCATTCCGGCCTGGCGCTTTTCTTATCCGCGCAACGCTGAGTTCTGGCTTCTGCTTGCGCGGATCAACGAAAACTCCCCAGTGATCCGGGAGTTGGAGCGTACCGTCGATCCGCTATTCCAGCGGGTGGCATTCACCTGGAGGGATAAGGGGCAGGGACGCTGACCAGCATCTATATTGCTGGTCAGGCAGGTCCAGTTGCCGCTGCCTTCCTGATCGGACCCGATGTCCTCGAAGTGCACGCGACGATGTCGGGCCAAGGGCTTCTGGGGGCGGCGCTTGCAGGCGCTGAAGTTCTTCAGTGAAGCATTTCACTGCATAGCGACCCCTGTCGTGCCATCATCGAAACGAACACCTCAAGGACAATACGATGCTTCCGCTGCTGATCGCGATTGGTGCAGCGATTGGCTGGACTGAGAGCATCCGACCGGGTGTTTGCATCATTGATTTCGCGCGGCGGGCGTTTCGCGCCAGCTGCGGTATCGGCCATCGTCACGCGAATGTGTGGGACAAATCAAAAGCGCGATGTTTAAGCTGGCCGGCGGATGAACTCGCCGTAATATATCGCCTCCCGCCGTTCACCGACTTACGCACGTCCAGGCGAACCACGCGAACAGCTATCTGACGCGGTGTCTCTTGAAAGCCGGGCGCCATTCGCGCGAGCGTTCCCATGCGCGGTGTTCGCCATCATCAGGGAGCTGTGCAGCGGACTCAACGAAACACGAAGCTCAACGAAGCACTCAGGAGGAAAGGTCGATGAGAAAGTTGACGCTGCCTTGTTCCATTGTTGGCGGCATGTTCGCCGTCATGCCTGTCACCTTCGCAGCCACCCCACCCACCGTCACCAATCCCATCGCGGGATGCGAGGGGAATACTGCCTTCTATGACCCTGGCAGCGGCCAGAACATTGTAGTCCCGTCGGGCTACACCGTTTCCCTCTTCAAAGGCGGCCTGAATTTCCCAACTGGAATTGCGTTCCGGCGAGCCAAGAATAACGACGGTTCGGACATGTCGGACAATAATCCCGCCGGATCGGGTGGCGGGTTTGAAGTCTATGTCCTCGAGTCGGGGCATGGCCTGCCCAGCGTTTGCAACGAACAGGGCAGTTTCGGGTCAGGTCAATTCGATCCGACGAACCCGTTCACGCCAGACATACTGGTGTTCGACCAGAGCGGCGCATTGATCCGCGGTCCGTTGGCCAAACCCACAACGACAGGCGGCTTGCAGGCCGCGGGACCGGCAGTGGACCTGATCTTCGAGAAGGGACTGGCTGGTGGCCGGCTGTTCGCTTCGGACTCCAATCAGGCAACCCATGCCGCAGGGCAAAACAACAGCTCGCGCATCGTGGTCGTGGACCCGGCGACTGGGGCGGTCACGCCGTTCATCAGCAATCTGCCGACCGGCGACCATCCCACTGAGCAATTCGCCGTCAAGGACGGCTGGCTCTACTGGTCGCAAGGTTCCACCACAAACAGCGGCGTCGTCGGGCTGGACAACGGCGGCGGCACCAATCAGCCCGACATTTCCTGCCAGGACATCGTGCTCAGCGACAACGTGTTCAACTCGGGCGGCGGAGTGAAGACCAGCGGCTATTCCCCGCACGGCACGCAGAACCCTGGTGGGACGGTGAAAGCCTTTACCGGCGCCAGCCATCATGGCGTGTGCGATGGCGCGGTCCTGCGTACGCGGCTGGATGCGGAATTCCCCGACCAGACGATCGAGCCGTACTCGTGGGGCTATCGCAACGGCTATGCCATCCGTTTCGCACCGCCGCACCATGCTCTGCAAGGCCAGTTGCTGGTCGGCGAGGACGGCGCCGATGAACGCGGCGCCAGGCCCTCGAACGCCGCCCCGGAGAACCTGCAGCTCGCCGTACCGAACCGAGATGGCACGCCGGACTATCACGGTTGGCCCGACCAGTTCGGGTTCCTGCCGACAACCGCAGCGGTCTATAATCCGGTGGGAGGCCCATCAGACGATCTTTGCGTGTCTGACCCCTCGAACCTGCCAAGCACATGCACGCCGGATAGCCTCGCGATGATCCTGAGCGAGGATGTGCCGCTGAAGAATGTACTGGCGCATCCCCCACAGGAAATCACCAGTCCACTTGCCACCGACGCACCCGACGCGTCGTTCACCGGCATTGATTTCGTTCCGGCTTCCTTTGTTCGTGGGCCGGTTCAGCCTGGAGCGGCGCTATATTCGTTCGAGGGCGATTTCGGCTTTTCCGCGAGCAATGGCACACCCGAAACCGGACACGAGGTGAAGCTGATAAACTTCAGCGCCCCCGGCAAGCCATTCGAACTGGCAATCTCGCGCTTCGCTCACAACGACAACTTCGACCAGGCGTTCGTCAGCCCGGACAACGTGCATGGCTTCAACCGGCCCACCGATGTTCGGATGGGTCCTGATGGTTGTGCCTGGGTGGTAGACTACGGCGCGGTTCGCGACGTCGGCCAGTCTGGAACTCGACAGCAAGTTTGTCGGTGCCGCAAATGGTCCGCTCGTGCAGATCCCTGGCACCGGCGCGATCTGGCGTATCTGTCCGAATTAGCATCGCGTCAAGGTTTGCGGGCATGTCCAGGTGTGTGCGGGGCCGGTCGTTTGCCGGTCCCGCCGACCGTTCTCGTCACGGGGCCCCTTCTCGTCATGGCCGGTCCCATGTCCCCGGATTGTGCCGGCCATCCACGTCTTTCGCTTTTTATAGGGTCCAGACCATGTGCGAGCTGCTCCGGCGTGACTGGACTACGAATCCGTCCATTGCTTGTCGCAGTTGAGCATGCAGGGCGAATCCTGCTCCTATTGCTTGCTCCCCTTTCCGCGGCTCACGCTGAAGGAATCCGGCATGATCCGAATCTTCCCACCGTGAAGCCGGAGGCACTTGAGCAGCTGTCGGACACGCAGATTCGTCAGCAGATCATGCAGGAAAGTCAGGCGAGATACCGCGGACGCTGCGTCTGTCCCTATCAGACCGTCGATACCAACGGACGTTCATGTAAGGGCCGGCACGAGATCATACGGTCCAATCCGAAGCCGATCTGCTATCCTAGAGAGATCACACCTGCAATGGTGAGCGATTGGCACCGGCAGCGAGCTAAGTAGCAGCTGCTGGGCTGCCCTACCCGTTCACCTGCTGCATGATTTTGGCCCACCGATCGATGACGGGCATCACCTTGTCGGTCTTCTCCGGCGGAAACATCGGCACTACACGCGCCACGCCTACCTCAGCTAAACGCTTCACCCTGTCGAGGTCCTCGGGTAACCCGAATGAAGTGACCTCCAAGGAGTTCGGATCGCGGCCGGCCTCTTTCGCCATCTGGCGGAACTTCGGCAGATCGACGGTGAGATCGCCGCGCGCCGTTGGAATCCAGCCATCGCCATACCGGATCGCCCGACGTGCGCCTTGCGGAAATGCACCACCGACGTAAATCGGCGGATGCGGCTTTGCCACCGGCTTGGGTCGCGCGATCATCCGGCCGAAATTGACGAACTCTCCATGATACTCGGCTTCCTCCTTCGTCCAGATCACTTTCATCGCCTCGATGGATTCGCGCACGCGCTTGAAGCGGGTAGCGTAGACGGTGCCATGGTTCTCCATTTCGTCCTGGTTCCAGCCACCTCCAACCCCGAGCAGGAAGCGTCCCCGGCTGACCTGATCGATGGACGCCACCAGCTTGGCTGTCTGGATGGTGTCACGCTGCTGCACGAGCAGCACGCCGGTGCCGAGCTTGATGGTCTTGGTGGCCTGGCTGGCGGCTGCCAGCACCACGAACGGGTCCAAGGCGTCATAGTCCTCCTTGGGCAGATCGCCTCCGCCGGGATACGGCGTCTTGCGTGAGAGAGGGATGTGGGAATGCTCAGGTGCCCACACCAATTCGAAGCCGCGCTCTTCGAGCGCACAGGCAAGCTCTGTGGCCGTCATCGAGTAGTCGGTGAAGAACATTGCGCCGCCGAATTTCATATCGATCTCCCTTTCCTATGCGTCAGAGGTTAGCCCGAGGTCCGTCGACTGGCCACTTGGGCAACCAAAGGTCCGCGCGAGACGATCGCCGGTCCCTGTGAGGCATGGTCACCGGCTGCGTGCCGCAATATGCACCACCGTCGCCGGAGCGGCCCACTCGGGGCAGCGCTGCTCCTCGCTTCTTGGTCAGGTAGCGAACCAACAGCCACAGTCTGGACACTATCGCCCATACAGACGTTTCATGACCGCCAGCACCATGTCCCCGAAGACGGACGGAGCGATGACCCGCATCGTCACCACACCATCCACTCACATTGGGACCTATTGGAACGGCTATGTTTAGAGCGAACGACCGAACGAGCGCTATCCTATGCCGAGAGGCGGCAACGGGCATTCAATCCTGCGCTGTCTGTGCTCGCACATGGCGATGCCCATCAGGGGAACACGCTCGTAGCACCTGACTCCATCACTGGCTTCAAACTCGCTGATCCTGATGGCGCATTCGCGGAACGTGCTTTCGACCTTGCGATAATGATGCGCGAATGGGGCAAGGTAATGCCGCAGGCTGACATGGTGCGACTCGGTCACAACCGCTGCGGTCAATTGGCAAAGTTCAGCGGCGTTGGCCATCAGTCAATCTGGGAGTGGGGGTTAATCCAGTGCGTGTGGAATGGTTTACTATTACATCGGATTGGGCTTAATGAGCCGGCATCCGTGTTGCTGGCAGTGGCCGATGCATGGTCCGCCGCGGGTGACATCGTTGCCCCATAGCACAGTCCCGATCTGCCCCGGAGCGGACGCCGAGCAGCGGGAGCCAGGCGTCTACGAGCGGCTGCAGAAAACCAACCCCTGCTGTGCTCTGTACGGTTTGGATCAGCGGCGCTGCTACGCAGCTAACGCCCTGGTGGCTTTGATGGGTAGTCGAAGCACCCGGCAGATAGCGGATAAATTCTAATCACGCGGCCGAACCCGATCCGTTTTCCAGAAATATATGCTTGCCGTGCTGACGCCGACCTCTTCAGCAACTTCGGCAACAGACAGGCCGCGCCTGAGTCGCGCGTCTCGAAGAAGGCGAGATAGACTTGGTTTACGAGGCACTACGATTCCTTTCGGGAAGGGCGTGTCCGAACACAGCTAGTAATTGACGACTGCGCTATCAACAGGGTGTGTATCACTTTGAGCACATTGGTGAAGAGAGGCGGCCTTAAGAGGCCACAAAGCGCTGGTCGAATGGCCGCGTGGGTACCAAATCCCTATGCTGCAAACCTTCCAACATCCTAATCCGGCTATGCTGGACGCGCACGATGGCGTTCGGGCAGCAGTCGGGGTCTGCAGCTGGCCCGGTCACCCTACGTAGCCTGAGTAGCTCGAAATTGGGCCAACTACCTCGTCACTCAAAAGAGCTGCCGCATCGAACACGGGGAGAATCTTTACTCCATCTCGGACCGGTAAGTTCGCCTGCACAGGTGGTGAGGCTCCGGGCGGACGAAGCGCGGAACTATGGCGTTCGCACGTGCTGGCGTTCATGGACACTACTCTCAGATCGTATGGCGTGGCACGTGGAGTTTAGGCTGAACGAACTTAACCGGCAGTAGCACGGTCCCCGGGTCGGTGCGCGAGCGCTGCCAGATCCCTACGCCCTCTGGCGACACAGCAGGTAGGCGATAGATATTCACCCGCCAAATGCCAATGGATTTAGGCGGTCAGGCGTAACCTCCCGCTTTTGTAAGGAAACCGAAACGGCGCTTCGGCGTTTGATAACCTCAACGCCTGGAGCAGAGAATGAAGCTTATCCCATTTGCGGCGGCAGCTTGCCTGACGGCAGGGGTCGCGGTGGCCCAACCAGCCACAAATCCACCCAATTCCACTGTGGCCCCAGCGAATACCACCGCGAACGAGAGCCACAACCCGGCCGTCGCCACCACCTCGAATGCGAACGATAGCGTCGCGCCGGCCAAGGGGTCGAACAGCTTTACCGAGGGTCAAGCGAAAGACCGGATTGCACAACGTGGCTATGCGAACCTCGCCGATCTCAAGAAGGATGATGACGGTGTGTGGCGGGGCACCGCCCAGCACGGTGGCAAAGCGGTGCAGGTCTGGCTCGATTACAAAGGGAACGTAGGGGAGGCCCGATAGCTCATGCGCACTGTATCGAGGATGTACGACAATTACGCTGACGCGGCTGCAGTCGTGCACGAACTGGAGGCGGCTGATCTCAACCCCAATCGGGAAATCAGCCTCGTCGCTAATGAGAATGCCCGCGGGCGCGACACCGCAGTTGAGACCACGCGCACGGAACCGCGCTCAGGCACCGGCACCGGAGCCGGCATTGGGGCAACGGTCGGTGGCGTTGTCGGAATACTTACCGGCCTTGGGATTATGGCAATTCCGGGCATCGGTCCTCTCGTCGCCGCTGGCTGGCTCGCAACCACGTTGGCGGGCGCGGGCGCGGGCGCTGTCGCCGGTGGCCTGGTCGGCGCTCTAACGAATGCTGGTGTCAGTCGCGATGAGGCCGAGGTGTACGAGGAAGGTGTGCGCCGGGGTAACACGCTTGTGTCGGTCCGGGTTGATGACGCCGACGTTCCGCGTGTGGAGGCGATTCTAGACCGCCGGTCAACTACGGATTGGCGCGCCCGGCGGGACGAATACACCGCAGGCGGTTGGCAGCCCACCAGGTGAGAGCGGGAAGCGAGGGCAGCCCCGGATGCGCCCTCGCTCTGCCGCTCTCGTTGGCCTCGGTTCGTTGTAAACCTGTTCAGCCCAAAGAACTGCGAACCTGATCATCAGGCTGCTAGTCACCTTTGTGAGTTTGAGCCAGCCAGTCGCGGGCATGTCGACGATAGAGGTGCAGGCTTAGTGCCGCACTCCCTACCGTCGGGCTATCCGACCCTAATGGGATCACGCCGCTTGTTCCTTTTCGACACATCATCACTGGCGCGGTTCGCGGACTGACAAGTGATGATTGCATTAGGCAAATGGGCGGCCTGTCCGACAACGCCACGGACATACGCGTCGAACCAGGCTGCCTTCCAATACACACCGCACGTGCAGCATTCTGGGCGCGGGTCGATATTCCAGTCACAAAGTCGGTGATGCACGTTGCCCGACATAGCCCCGAGGCAACGCGACCCCAACCAAAGTGGTTGCCGTATCATCAGGTTGTTATCGGGGTGACAAGACGTAGGTCATGGCGGTAATCGGCCGCAATACGGCCCAAACACCACCACAAAGGCTGCGTTCTGTCACAGCAAGGGAGGTGTTCGATGAGACGTTTGCTCGCGTTGGCAGCCATTAGCGGGTTGACATGTCTGACCCAAGGCCTCTGCGGCGCCCGTCACCGTGCCGACCAATGCCTTGGCGCAGGAGGCTGACTGGGGCTGCGGGCATTCGTATTGCGGGCCGGAGTGCCAGCGCCATCGCTATTGGGCGCATCGACGCTGGGAGCGGGAGCGGCACTATGGTTCCACCTCGCTTTTGCAGGAGGCGCCGCCTCATGCGGTCGGAACCTCAACGGGCTGAGATCTGCAGCACTCGGCGGGTGTTCACTGCGGGTCCGGGGGCATGATTCGAGACGAACCGGCGCTGATGAATGGGAGTATGGTCATGGGAGACACGCAGCGACAGATCAATCGGCTTCGTGCACAGGTTGAGACCTTGATGAAAGACCGCGTCACGCCAGCCGTTACGGACGTTGCCGATCGCGCCGATACAGCCATGCGGCGCGGTCGAGAGCAGGTCGAAGCTGTGTCGGGCCAAGTCCAGGAGCGGCCTTCGCGCCATCCTGGGGGCGGTGGGAATTGGCTATCTACTTGGACGCTTTCTGAGCCATTAGCCATCGCGAAGGTCACTCCGACGTAGAGGAGGGGCGGCACGCGTCGAGGCGTCTCAAAATCAAGCGGCGAGCAGATACTGCTAGTTCTTTGCGCCGGCAGCTACAACGGGCCGATCCCGGCACCTCTGCCGGCCTTTTCGTTGCCGTTAAAGTCTTTCTCCTCCAACTCGACCCAGGAACTGCGTTTCGGGGTCCCTTTTGCCCGGACACTCTGCCGTTATCCGCTTCGGGCAAAATTAACAAAAGTTGTTGCCTGCGTCACAGCGTGGTGCGCGCGCCATCGCCATCCTGCGCGGCGAATGGAGACGGGACGATGCGCACTTACGTAGCTGCCGCCGGAATGGCTCTCGGGTTGGTTGCTGCCTGGGCCGCTCTGGTGCCGTTCGTTGCTTGATATTCGAGACGCTCCCGACCGCGTGCATCTGGTCAAGGGCCATGTGGCGCGTCAGCCAGGCGCTGAGCCAGTCACGGACCCTTCAGGCCCCCGCGACAACGAGTTGGTGGGGTCGAGAACACGGCTGTCCGGTTCGGGTGTCAGTTCCATTGGAGCGCCAATTGAGCTGGATTGAGCGGGGGATCGGCTGGTGGCTGGAGCAGGCGGTCGATGCGCCTGCGGTGCATCAGGTTGGTGCGGACCAGCCGGGCAAAGGCGAGCGGGCTTTGCGTGATCTTGTGGGTGGCGTGGGCGAGACGCAACAGCAGGAAGGCGATCAGGGCGACGGCAATCTGGATGCGTACCGCATTCTCCGAGGTGCCGAAAAAGCGGGTGATCTTCAGCGTCTGCTTGATCCAGCGAAAGAACAGCTCAATGGCCCAACGGCGGCGGTAGAGATCGGCGATCTCCTGGGCGGTCGCATCGAGGTCATTGGAGAGCAGGCGCAAGATCTTGCCGGTCGGGGTAACGACGTGTACCTCACGCACCGCATCGGCCATTGGATTGTGCCGGTTGTTCGCCTGGCGGGCTGGCAGAAAGCCGATCCGATCCGAAAGAATGTTGCTGTCCGTCGGCACCGGCAGTTCTTCGACCACGCTCAGTGGCGTGTTGCATTTGAAGCGGGTGACGATCCGGCATTGGGCGGCGTCAAGCTCCGCCCACCAAGCGTAATCATAGTAGCCGAGGTCAAAGACATAGGTTGCGCCCGGTTCGATCGGCATCTGCTGCGCCACGCTGATGTCGTTGACCCTGGCCGGCGTGATCGCGGCATAGATCGGACGATCGGCATCAGGGTCATAAATCACATGCACTTTGGCGCCGCACACGCCGGCCGAGAACCGCGCCCATCCAGCACTGTGGGCATTCAGATGCACGCCCGTCGCATCAATCAGATACACCGTCTCGGCCAGCGAGCGACGCAACCGGCCGTGCGCCTGCTTCATCAGCAAGGCCAGCAGTTCGGCGAACAGCGCCGCCGGCCGCAACGCGTTCGCATCCGACAACGTCGATCGCCGGACCGGCGCCGCGCCCAGATGGTAGAGCCGCACCGAATGGCTCTCCAGGCCGGTGACGATCTCACGCAGGCTCGCTGCTCCCGACAGTTGGCCATACAGCAAGGCAATGAACTGGCTTTTGCTGGTCAACCGGCGGACCCGCCCATCCGCACCATGCACCGCAACCAGCCGCTCAAACTGATGCCAAGGAATATGCTTCAGAACCGAGTGAAAGACGCTATTCTGATGCCGCATGGCGCTGACCCTCATCGCCTGTCCTGGAACGCTTGCACACGTCCAGAACTGACATGAATCAACGCCATGCGCTTCGTCTACCAAAATCAAACCGGACAGCCGTGGGTCGAGAACCGCCATCCGCCTCGCAAATAGCTGGGGTGCGTGGGAAGGCGTGCAGACGTGGCCCGGTCGCCTTCGCTACACGGGCGTTTCTATTTGGAGTGTCCATGGCGAATGAGCTTGACTGGCTGGTACTGACGCGTTGCGTAGGCTTCTGGGCAGCGGGTGAGGCCGTATTTCCGAATGTGTTCGGCAACCAATGCGACCCACGGCACCTGGTTATGGCCGCCACGGACCTACGAGGACTGAGCACCTCGCCCTGCGCCGAACGCCTGCTGCAATCGGCGGCAAACTCGTTGCCCATGCGCGCGCGGTAAGTCGTTGCCGATGCGCGCCGTAAGTCACTGACAGGTGGTCACCGGCGCGCGCCGATCGCTCTGGCAGCGTTCTATCTCGCGGCAAGTGGTTGCAAGGGCAGCGAAGCCGCGGCAGAGAATAGGCGCTATTAGGTGTTATCACGCCGCCTCCCGGATTATCTCCGGCCACCGGGTTGGGCGGTCCACTGGCGCCGGAGCCGGCCCCACGGTGTTTCGGGGCCAAGACGGGCAAGGCGCCGGCTGCTCTCCCCCACCTCGACCGCACCTGCCGCCTTGGCCGCACACTTGCTGACCATCGTCGTCGCTGCCGAATTGGATGCGCATATAACGGAGTAGCCGTCCAGGATGTGGTCGGCGGGATCTAACTCGGAGATGCGGCAATGCGCCGATGGTCATGGTTCTTCTCCGCCTCGGGCGAACGCTCGCTGCGGTCGCTGTAGTGCAGGCGCACGCCGTTCACCTCGATGAAGGCGCCGCGAGGCGGATGCCTGCGCTCCGCGACATGGTTGCCGAAGGCAAGTGCGGCCAGGGCAACCGTGCCTGCAGGGGCGGCGGCGGTGCGGGCGCCGGAGCCGGTTTTGGGTGTCGCGAGGAAGGTCATGGTTTGTGTGCGCGGCGGATCAGTGGCTTTTCGTGCCCGGTAAGCGCGAAGGCTGGATCAGAACGCCGGCGGGATGGTTGGCTCGCCGCGCTCTGTAAGGCGAACCCTATGCTGCATTTGCAGCATGCAGATCACGTATGCGCCCGGTCGCACTCGGGTGATAGAGAGACCGGCATCACGAACCAGTTTGCGGTAGCGGCGGCCCCCCCGCTCGGGTGAGCCGCTTGCCTCCGGGTCAGGCGGCCGCCGTGGGCGTGGGATGCGGGTGCTCGAGGAAGAAGCGCAGCATCTCGCGGGTCGCGTCGGGCCCGCGCGGGTCGGTATAGGAGCCGGCCGGGCTGCCGCCGAACCAGGCATGCCCCGCGCCGCGCACGACCCATCGCTCGATCACCGTCCGCCCGGCCGCGTCGGTGCGCAGAACGCGGCTGAAGGCATGGCCACCGGGAACCTGGCCCTCCTGCGCGTCCACCTTGAGCGCCCCGGCCTGGGCCGCCTGGGCAACGACCGCGTCGGCGTTGCACGGGTTGACCGTGGTGTCCCGGTCGCCATGGAACACGATGGCCGGCACGACCCGGCGCCGCGGCGCCCCGGACCGCCAGGGGCCGGTGGCCTTTGCCGAGCCTCCGCTGCCCCAATGCATGGCCGCGAACGCCGATTGCATGTCGCTGGCCGCCCCGCAGGCCAGACCCGAGTGCACTCCCATCGCGGCGTAGAGGTCGGGGTAGGCGTCGCCCATGATTGCGGCAGCGGCACCACCGGCCGAGAGCCCGGCGACGTAGACCTGTCGCGGATCGACCGCGTAGTCGCGCATGACCTGGCGGGTGATGCCCGCAATCAGCACCGGCTCCCCTCGGTCACGGTGCTGGTCCCCCTCGCTGAACCAGTTCCAGCACTTCTGCCTATTCGCCGAGCTGGTCTGCCCGGGATAGGCGACGAGACAGGCGTGCTCCTCGGCCACCTCGTTCATGCGCGTGCCAGCGGCGAAGTCGTCGGGCGACTGAGTGCAGCCGTGCAGCATGACGATCAAAGGGACACGCTGGCCGGGACGGTAGCCGCTGGGCACGTAGAGCTTGTAGGGGCGGCTGCCGATGGCCTCGTCGCGGAACGTGGCGGCCAGGAACTGCGCGCCTTCCGGCACAGGAACCCCCGGCCTGGCCGGAGATAGGTCACGCGGCCCGCCCCCTGGGAGCTGAAGCCCACCCTCGCGGACCTGGTCCATGAAGCCGCGCAGCGCCTGGGGGATCGCCGCCCCCACCCCGGGCACCGGGCTGAAGGGCAGCGGGCGGGCTCCGGTGCCGGACACGGGCGCGCCTTGACGTGGGGCCTTGGCCTGCGCCGTCCCAGCACCCTCGGCCACGCCGTCGAGTGTCGGAGTTCCGCGCCGGGTCTGCGGGTTCGCGCTGCCCGGCGCCGCGTGACCGCCCCCAAGCAAGCCGTTGCAGGGCCGCGGTGACCTTGGCGAGCCGGCCGGCAGTGGTAAGGCGCGTTGCCTCGAGCAGGCCGTCGTGCAGGGCGTCGTTCATCTGATGTCCTTCGGTGCTGGGGACCCGGTCAGGCGGCATCCAGGTTCGGAACCGGGATCGGCGTCCGTCGTCGGTGGGGGGCATGGGCGGCTTGAGGCTCTCGGGGTCGTCGGGCAGGGCACGGCGACGGTGCGTGCCGCGCCGCGGATGGTCAGCCCATGCGGTCGGCCAGGGCGGCCCTGACCTCGGGGCTAGCGTGCAGCGCGCCCAGGACCGTAATCGAGGCGATCGCCGCGCGCGCCAACTCGGGTGTCACGTCGCCCGCGATGCGGGCCAGGCCTAGCACGTTGATGCGCATCCCCTCGCCCCGCTCGCACGCCGCCTCCAGGTCTGCGCGGCTGTAATGCCGTAGGCCGAGATCCAGCGTCTTTCGCGCGACCGACTGCCGGACCGCCTCGGCGTGCCGATCGAGCTGGTTGCGGATCGCCGTGCGGATAAGATCAGTTCGGTTGGAGTAGAACCCTTCCCGCACCAGCAGGTCGACGTGACCGAGGTCCACGCAGCCCAGGTTGATCGTAATCTTCTCGCTGTCGGCACCCTTGGACCGCAGCTCCTGGACGTTGCTGGCTATCATCTTACCATCCGCTCGCCATCTGGATGGATGGTAAGTGAGGACGTGCGGCACGCTTGCAAGGGCCGCCCTCCGCGATCGTGACAAAGATGCTGGTCTGCTACTTCCTTGATGGCCGTTTGCTCTCGTATCGATCTTGGTCCTTTCCACACTGATCGGGGCTGCACTGATGCGTTACAGGTAATTTTACGAGACGCTCCAGGCGGATGACGCGCGTGCGGCTACGCTGAGATAGCAGCCGACAGGGCTGGTCGAATGACCATCGTCAGCACCAACACCGCCGAAGTGCGCGCCACGGAACCGACGCAAGATCCGCCGAGGCGCACATGTGCGGTCGCACGCGATGAGCGCAGAACCGCAATAGCCCGCGCGCCCGGTGATCGTCACGCCCGCGCCACACAAGTTTGACCCAATACCCACCATCCGTCGAGAATTGAGGAAACTCGCTAGTTGGTACAACCAACAAAAGCGGACGGCATTCTGCCGCCGCTCGGAGGGGACGACATGGACTGCTGTAGCTGCTGTCATCTGGTAACTCGCCGGAATTGGATATCGGGTACAGTCCTGGCTTCGGCCAGCGCAATGCTCGCTGGGGGTGTGGCACCGCGCGGCTCCACGGCTGCGGCTCAAGCGGCTGCGACAACCTCCGCCGCACTCGATGTCCTGAAAAAATCCGTCTCGGTCGATGTCCATACGCATGGCGGGACAACCGGAATCATCTCCAAGGCCCCGCCCAACGATGATCTTGCCAATGGTATGCGGGCAGGATCGCTGGCCGTCGCTTGCCTCGCGGATGTGCCGGACGCTCCTATCCTTGGCACAACACCGGCCGGCGTCGGGGCTGTACGCACTCCCGAGCCGGGCGAGCTGTATCGGCACCATCTCGATCGGCTTGCCTGGGTTGATGCGATGGTGGCGAATCACGGTCTGCGCCGCGCCCTCACCGCGGACGATATTGCTGCGGCGCATATTGCCGGGCAGCCGGCCATCGTCATGGACGTCGAAGGGTTCGACTTCCTCGAGAAAAAGCTTGAGCGGCTCGAGGAAGCGCATCAGCGTGGTGTCCGGCACGCTCAGCTTGTGCACTACACGCCGAATGATATCGGCGATTATCAGACTGGTGCGGTCACTCACAACGGGCTCACGCCATTCGGCGCCGAGGCAATCCAGGCATGTCACCGGCTCGGGGTCGTATGCGATGTCGCGCATGCCAGCGAGGACACGGTGAAGCAGGCGGCCAAGGTAGCCACTAAACCTCTGCTGCTGTCGCACACCGCGATTGCCGATTTGCGGGCGATGGGCCCCACGCCGCTGAAAGGGCGGCAAATCAGCCGCGACCACGCGCGGATCATTGCCGAAACCGGCGGCTCCATTGGCATCTGGCACTTCTTCCCCGGCCTGGAGAGAGTATGTCGACGGGATAAAGGAGATGGTCGATGTCGTTGGCGTCGATCACGTCAGTATCGGCACCGACCAGCAGGTGTTCCCTGGCTCAGTGTGCAAAACTACGCCCAATGGGTGCAGCTCGTCGCCGCCATGTTGGGCAGCGGCTTCAGCTCTGAAGAAGTGGGCAAGATTGTCGGGGGCAATTACATGCGGATTTTCCAGACTGCGGTCGGCTGAGGCTCTTTCCAGGACGCCGAGAGCCGGTCGGGGTGGGCCAGCGTCTCGCCCTCGCGCGCACTCCGCACCACGCACCCGGGGCCTTCCTTCGCGACTCGTGGGTCCAGAGTAGTGCACGGGCAGAGGTGGAGGACCGGTTTCCTCGGATGTCACACCGGCATGCCACCTAGGTAGTATTTGGACCGCCATAGGCGCCTAGCGAACGGGGATGCTACGGTAATCAACGGTTCTTTCGATGAAGGCGATCCGCTTTGACCGCACTTCACACGCAACCACGTCGGTATTTGGGGAGCGGGGATCAGACGATGATCTTCGCCCATGGCTTTGGTTGCGATCAGAACATGTGGCGCTTTGTGGCCCCGGCGTTTGAGAGCGAGTTTCGAACGGTGCTGTTCGATCATGTTGGCGCAGGCGGCTCGGATTTTCGGCCTATGAACCGGCCAAGTATGCAACCTTGGCAGGGCTACGCTGACGATCTGGTTGAAATCTGGCGCGAGCTTCGGTCTGAAGGATGCGGTCTTCGTTGGCCATTCAGTTAGCGCCATGATCGGCGTGTTGGCCTCGCTCAGGCGCCCGACCTTTTCAAAAGCCTGGTGCTCGTTGGTCCCTCGCCGAGATACATCGATGATGAGGGTTATGTCGGCGGATTCAGCGAGAAGCAGATTGCCGAATTGCTGGATTTCCTTTCGGATAACTATATGGGGTGGTCTGCGGCTATGGCACCGGCGATCATGGGAAATGCGGATCGGCCGGAACTTGGCGAAGAACTAGCTAACAGTTTTTGCCGCACCGATCCCGAGATTGCCAAGGCTTTCGCGCGGGTCACTTTTATGTCCGACAATCGATTGACCTTCCGAAGGTCACGATACCCTCGCTGATCCTTCAGTGCAGCGAAGATGTTATTGCCCCAAGCGAGGTGGGCGAATACGTCCACCGGAATACGCCCCACAGCCGACTGGTGCTCATGCGGGCGACAGGTCATTGTCCCAATCTAAGCGCACCGGAGGAGACCATCTCCGCCATCCGTGCCTTTGTCTGAGCGCGCGCACCAGTCGGAGCGCGGATCTTCCGACCGAGGATTTGGAGGACCTCTACGAGAACGCACCGTGCGGCTACCTTTCCATCCGGCCGGATGGCCGGATCTTCAAGGTCAACCAGACCTTTTTGGACGTGGATAGGGTTTCCCCGCGAACAGCTGATTGGCAGGCGATTGCACGATTTGCTGCATATTGCCGGCCGTATTTTCTTCGAGACACATCTTGCTCCACTACTGCGCATGCAGGGATTTTTCAATGAGGTCGCCCTCGATCTCGTGACCCCAAAGGGCGTCGCCTGCCCGTGCTGGTCAATGCAAAGGAAAAGCGTGATATTGAGGGCCGCCATCTCTTTACTCGGTTGACTATATTCAACGCTACCGATCGGCGCCGCTATGAGCGTCAGTTGGTGGAGGCGCGGGCGGCCGCAGAGGAGTCCGCAAGAGAATTTAAGGCGATCCATGAGGCGGAGCATGCGGTACTGCTCGACGAGCGTGCCACGGCTGCGCTTCGCGAGCAGTTTATTGCGGTGCTGGGCCACGATCTGCGAAATCCGCTGTCGGCTATCATGGGCGGCGCACATTTGCTGCAGAAGACGCCGCTAAACGACCGCGCCAAGAAGATTGTCGGCATGATGGCAAGCAGCGCCGCCCGAATGGCAGCGCTGATCGATAACGTGCTCGACTTCGCCCGTGGCCGTCTCAGCGGTGGGTTGGCTTTGAGCCGCGATAGGAATGTATGGTTGGAACCGCTGCTAAGACAAGTGATTGCCGAATTGCAGACAAGTTGGCCAGAGCGAACCTTTGAATTGGAGTTCGCAGTTGCAGAAGAGCCTGTTCACTGCGACCCCGGCCGCATCGGTCAGTTATTCTCGAATATGTTGGGCAACGCCTTGACCCACGGCGCACTGGATAAGCCGATCAAAGTCGAGGCATGCACCGACGACGAGAAGTTCCAGCTATCCGTCTCGAACGCCGGCGAGCCAATTCCGACTATAGCACTGGAACGCTTGTTTGAACCATTCTTTCGTGCCGATGTTCGGCCCAGCCAGCAAGGACTTGGGTTGGGCCTTTATATCGTTTCTGAGATCGCCCGCGCGCATGATGGCACGATCGAGGTTTCATCCAACGTGTCTGAGACGCGGTTCACGTTTCGAATGCCGCTACGCACGGCGCGCGGTGCGAGCGGCTGAAGCTAACGGCTGCGAGACGAAGCCTGCGGCGACCTCGGGAATGCGCCCCATACGGCTCCGCTGCCGCGCAGCACACAGCAATTCGAGGTTGGCCGAGTGGACCGCTTGCAGGAACGCTGCCAACGAGCGGCCACCCATAGGCACGTCTGTGACCGTGGTCGCTGCGTGCCTTCGGTTTCGCCAACCATCCTATGCTGACACCAGGTTATCCCGCACCTTAGGAAATCCACCTTCCGGCGGTCGGAGATGATGCGACGCAGCAATCCTGGACCCGCCGGGAGAGAGCATGAAGACAATGCTTTTTGCCGCAGCCGCGGGCCTGAGCCTGTTGCGTCCACCCTGTCATATGCTAGCGATGGTGAAGGCCCAGCTCCCAACACTCTGTTCACCAAGCTCCCCAGCCTAGACTAGTCGCTCAGGCTGACTGCCGAACCCTTCGGCCTATGCCCAGAACCGGCAGGGCGCTAGGTCAGCCGCTCAAATCACGACACCTGGCTATCCCGGGCGAACTGCGGCCGCGCGTTAGCGCGCTTGCTGGCCATCGCCAGCACCGCGTATCCGATCGGCACATGACGGCATAGCCGTCCACCACGTGGTCGGCAGCATCCAGCTCGTAGTTCCGGTACCTGCGCCACAGGCGTGGGTGCGCGTTCTCCTCCGGCGCTTCGGGACTGCGGGACACGGTGCAGGTGTTGTATCCACCCCCGCCGCGCCGCCCGCTCGTGCTCGCAACGCATTGCCCGTCAACACGCACGATTTTATCGCAGTTCCAACGGCGACCGCTGGCAGTTGCTCTGCAATTCCGCGACTGGTCGGCAGATCGTACGCCACGAGCCCAACCTTGCCTCTGGCGGCCAGGTCGCAGAGGTCGACGTTGAAGTATTTCTCGCGCGTACAGGGACGAGTTCAGAAAATCTGGCGCTCCGCGAGCTGCTCGAGAAGCTTTGACGCGACGATCTATCCAGTCATCCGGCGACCAGGATAGGCTCGCATTTCATTTGGGGGATGAGGCCATGCCATTCGACGGCGTCAGCAAAGCATCGGTTGCCGCGCAATCCATGATCGTTTTGGGGATGCTCGAGTTCTTCTTCGAAGGAGGAGCCAGATGGGCGAGGCGCACCTACTGTACGCCGGACGGCAAGCGCTGTCTTCTTGGCGCATCGAGCATGCCCGTTGCCAAGTTGGTCTCATCGAAAATCGGGCAGCGGAGTATCTCGCCGGGGCGATCAACGTGCGGCAAATGTCAAAGGGCTGCCGCCTCTGGGCGACACAGCCAGCGTGACGGTCATTGGATTCAATGATGCTTTCCGGCGTAGTTATGCTGAGGTCGCTGAGGTTCTGACCCAGGCGAAAGAACTCGCTGCCATCGAGGCCGGGCGCTGTTGAAGCAGGCGCTCCACCGAGATGGCTGGCCGAGCCGGAAGAGAAAGGGCGTAAGCGGGAGTCTTAGTTTGGGGCAGACCGCGCCCGGCTTTGCGACCGGACGCAGCCCGAGAACGCTTGCCTATTGGGTCTTGTCAGTTTTCGAGGTCGTCTTCGTCCCATCGTTGTGCTGGGTCGTCGATGTTGTGCTCGAATTCCCGCTTGGGTCGGTCGCGGACGTCGTGGTTGTCTTCTTCGACGGATCGCTTTGATTTGTCATGCTGCTAGTCTGCCCGTTCGGCTTCTCGGTCGTCGTCGTGTTCGAAGTCGATTGAGCGAAAGCAGCGCCGCCGATGGCCAGGCAGAGCCCAAGCGTGCTGGCAGTCAGTTTAGACGTTCGCATAAATTTCCTCCGGGTCATTCGGCTGGAGCCATCAGGCCCCAGACAGCACGGAAATTTGGACGGCCAGAAGCCGAAACAAGTAGTTGAACGACAGGTGATACTTGCGTTTAAACAAAGGCGAAAACGGCTGCTTCGTGGCGGATAATTCGCCATTGAAATGCTCCAGAACTCCACCGCTCGACCATCACCCCGATCAGGAACCAACCCGCTGCCTCGGCGTTCGCCTCAGACCAAAACAGGGGGTTCAGACATGAACGTTTTCGGCTCGATCATGTCCAAGATATTCTCCGCCGCTGAAACCGCGGTCGGGATGTCTCCGTCCAGCACGCCGGCCGGGGCTTCGCCGTCCACGGCATCGCCAACGCCCGCGGCATCGTCATCGGCGTCACCGGCACCCCCCAGCCCTGCCGCGTCCACCACCGCCCCTGCGGGCCAGCCGCAGACGCCTGTCGATGTGGAAGCCATCCTCACGCAGATGGCCTCTCGTAAGGGCGGCGGCGGCAACTGGCGGACATCGATCGTAGACCTGCTCAAGCTCCTCGATCTCGACTCCAGCCTGAACGCCCGCAAGGAACTCGCACAGGAACTGAACGTGCATGTTGGGGGCGACGGCTCCGCAGAAGAGAACATCGCCCTCCATAAGGCGGTCATGCAGAAGCTCGCCGAGAATGGCGGCCAGGTGCCTGCCAGCATGAAGGGGTAATGCCTCAGAAGGCGATGCTTGCGTGGAGCAGGCATCGCCGCCCCATTTCTCCGCGATTTGCATCGACTGGGCCCTCAACAACGCGACCCAATTTTTTTGATCGCTGCCAGTCCCGCCAGCGGTCTTCAATCCACAGTTGAAAACGAGCCACCGGGCAAGAATTCCGATGGGGAGATCCTGCGCTCAGTCGCAATCATTTTTCCTTTCGCCCTGAAACGGAGCTGCTGCTGCGTGCTTCCTGGCGTAGGAGGACACCGCGCATGATCTACACGGCTCTGGTTGTCGAAGACGAGGACATGATCCGCGCGATCGCGGTGCAAACACTTGAAGACGACGGCTTTGCAGTCCTTGAAGCGGAACACGCTGCCTCGGCGCTGATCCACCTCAATGTCAGTGCGTCGTCGATCCACGTCCTGTTTACCGATATCCATATGCCGGGGGAGATGGACGGTCTGGCGCTGGCCCATCATGCCAATCTTAGCTGGCCGTGGATCGCCCTGTTACTCGCCTCAGGGCAGCAGAGCCCGGCAAGTCATGAAATGCCTCCGGGATCCCGGTTTATCCCGAAGCCTTACCACCCGGATCATATGCTGACGCATGTTCGGGAGTTGGTGGGGGCGGCGTAAGCGCGCGGCGAGTTCTTCAACACTGTCCAGTGGCGACCGCTATCTTCCGAAGCGCCTTCGCGAAGGCGAAGCCGTGGGGCGTCGCGGTGTCTTCCGCCGCCCTCATAAACGCTGCGGCAATCTGGTTTGGCTCCGGAAGTGGCATTTGAAAGGACCTCCCAGAAGCGACCTTATCGCGAAGGAACCCTTAGACAATACGGTGACTCTACAGGTGGCACGTCTCAAAATTTTTAGGCTCTGTGGACAAACCCTAGTTTGGCGGTATTCAGTGATTGACTGAACAGGCGCGGGCAACAAAAAAATCTGGGACTGTCGCGAGGCTTTGCGAAAAAATCGAGACGGTCCCGCTCGGATTTGCCTTCTGCCGATCGTCGCGCGGCAATTCCCCGACACGGTGTGAATGTGATTCGAGGGCTGACCTCTGTGTTGGAGGTTGGCAGTGATCCGAGGCCTGATGACGGACCAGGAATGGGGAATCTTCGCGCCTTTCCTGGCGAGCCCCTCGCCGCTCGGCGATCGCCCGCCGAAGAACCATCGCAAGGTGCTGGACGGGGTGTTTTGGATCAGCCGCACCGGCGCTCCGTGGCGCGACCTGCCGGAGGTGTTGGGCAACGCGGCATTTTGGGCAACCGCTGAATGCTGAACGCATCAGGGCGCAGACCGTGCTCCACGTCAGCCCATGAGACAGGCGCCGCTATGGGGAGGCCGGATCGGGCGCGCGGCGAATATGCGCCGATCGCCGTCGTGCCCCGGCCATTGCGAAGGTAGCCAACGAACAGCCGGCCCTGGCGAGCGCTCGGCGCAGCCGATATCGTATAGCGGCTACTGTCGCGGGTGAGGAACCTTTGCCGTTAGAGCTTCGATAAATGTCTTGCGACCAAGAGGTGGGTCTCTTTTCTGGTGCTTGAGCGAGGCGCGGCGGCAGCTGGCGCTGCATTCCGGCTACTTTCGCCACCGGCGGGCTTCATGGCCCCGGCCGGCATGACGACAGCGCCTGCTTTTTCGATTTGGCTGGTTACTGAACCGATGAGCTCGTCCCAACTTTTGGCGAACGATGCAATACCCTGCTCCTCCAGCGTGTTGGCAACGTCCTCAATGTCCACGCCCACTCTGGTCAATGCCTCAAGAGTGTTTCGCGCGGCGGCATAGCTACCACGAACAGGGTCACCCTGGATCACCCCATGATCCGCGACGGCAACCAGCGTGGCCTCCGGCATGGTGTTAACCGTATCGGGTGCTAGGAGATCGGTGACATAGCGCGTATCGCTGAATGCCTTGTCTTTGACCCCAGTCGACGCCCAGAGAAGGCGCTGGGGACGCGCGCCGGCTGCGGCCAACGCTTTCCATCGATCAGAGACCAGCATCTGCTCGTATATTTCATATGCAAGGCGTGCATTGGCGAGAGCGGCTTGCCCTCGAAGCCGATCAATCTCGTCTGCCCTGTCGGCATTGCCGGGCTGCGCGGCAATCTGACCAAGTTGCCGGTCCACCTCGGAATCCACGCGGCTGATGAAGAAGGAAGCGACACTCTCGATGCCGGCCACGCTGCCGCCTGCTGCTTGGCGCTGTTCCAAGCCGGTCAGAAAGGCGTCGAGCACAGCCCGATATCGATCGAGTGAGAAAATCAGCGTGACATTGACGCTGATTCCGTCGGCGATGCTGGCCGTGATGGCCGGCAAGCCGCCCATCGTGGCAGGTATCTTGATGAACAGGTTCGGCCGGTCGACGAGCCACCATAAGCCACGCGCCTCGGCCGCGGTGCGGTCAGCGTCGCCGGAGATGCGAGGGTCGACTTCGATGGACACACGGCCGTCGCGGAATGCGCTTCGGTCGTAGACCGGCCGCAAGATGTCGCAGGCAGCCCGTACGTCCCAGGCTGTCAGTAGCCGAAGTGTTTCGCCGATCGCGGTGCCGCGGAGTGCGAGATCACGCAACTGTTCCTCGTAGCCCGATCCCGCACCAATTGCCTTCGCAAAGATGGTCGGATTGGTGGTGATGCCGACGATCTCGCCACCATCCACCATCCGGGCCAAGCTGCCCGTAAGGATGCGTGGCCGGCTCAAATCGTCGAGCCAGACGGAGACGCCTGCCGCAGCCAAATCGTCCAAGGCTTGTGCCATCATGGCTCCTGTGAGGTGGTTTTGCTGGGCGCCAGTGGGGAAGCGCCGAAGCAGGCGAGCAGGGCAGCCGGCCCGGGATACACCGCAACGCAGCCGCCCTTGCGCAGCTCGGATTCGGCAAAGCCGCCACAGAGCAGTCCAATACTGGGAATTCCGGCCTTGCCCGCCGCCTCGGCGTCGTAAGGCGTATCTCCGATGGCGACGGCATCAGGGCCCGAAATGCCCAGCTTCTTCGAAGCAACCTGAAAGATGTCCGGCGCCGGCTTGGATTGCTCGGCGTCCTCCGACGAGGTTGCCACGTCGACCAGATCCCGGACGCAGGCGATCTCGAGATAGACTTCAAGCTCGCTTGCCTTGGCGGAGGACGCGACGGCCACCTTCAAACCAGCGTCACGCACGCGCCGCAGCAACTCCGGGACCGCCGAGAATGGCCGCACCAGCGGCAGGTATTTCGATTTGAACAGTTTGCCGCGCCATTCTTCCATTTCCTTGCCGTGATCTCTCTGCTCGGCCTCGGAGAGGAACACGGGAATAAGCTGGTCGCCCCCTTTGCCAATCTGGCTGCGACACTCTTCGAAGGTCACATGGTGGCCGAAACGCTCAAGCGCCTCCTGCCACGCGCCAGCGTGTAAATCGACGGAATCGACGAGGGTTCCATCAACGTCGAAAATGGCAGCCTGAGGCATGAGCGCTCCTTGAAAATCACTGCTGGCGACACGGCGGGGAACCGGCCAACGGGAAGGCGGTCTTCCGTGATTTCGATGGCCAGGTGCGGCGGATTGTGAGCTGACTAGCCGTCTACTGCTCGCGGACTGTCCTGGGCAGCTCGCACGATCGCCTCAGCGGCACGTTTGAGGGAGAGGGCGTCGGCCATGGACATCCTTTACGGCCACACTTGCCCTTCGGATCATATAGAACTGGCAGGCTGCCGATGAGGAGGTTGTGCCTCACTTTCACGGTAGAAGAGGAAAGGGGTTCGCTTCGATCGGGTAGCTAAATACGAAGTTCATCGGAATATGAGTTCGACGACCTGAATTGAGTTTCCGGTCCGCTCACCCCCGCTCGAAGACCTGAACCATGGCCCGGAGGGTCCATGGAGGTCGGATTGGTCGTTGGGGTCGAGTTCCCAGCGATGCCCGAGGAGCAGTCAGAGCACGCATCGGAGGTTGCCCGGTTGCGTCCCGCGGATCACGCTGGGCGGCATGGACGAGGATGCGTTCCCCACGCCGACGGCGGGCGATTTGTGGATGCTCGGCATCGACCCGACCGATGAAAGCAAGCTGTCGTATCTGCGCCTCATGCTGCGCGGCGCCTGGCACGCCGGACAGGTGGCCGGGCGGGGCGAGACGGGCGCGGCGCTGGCGCGCATCGGCGGCGCGGTGGGGATGTTGGGGCCGGGGCGGGACTGAGATGGTGAAAAACCTGCATGGGCTTCCCGAGATGCGCGCATGTCGGTGACAATCCATCCCGGGCAAACAGCGTTCACCGCGATACCCGACCGTCCGAGTTCCATTGCGAGGCGCCGCGTCAGGATTAATACCTCCGCCTTGATCGCCGCATAGAACGTGGTGCCCGGCAGCGCTGTGCCAATCGCGGGATTCGACGCGATATTGACGATCCGGCCATAGCCTCGCGCCTTCGTTCCGGTCATCACCGCGCGCACACTGTGGATCACGACGTTGGCGTTTGCACCGCGCATGCGTTCGCAGTGGCGCAGTGGCCACGATCCGAGACCATGTCGTTCAGGGCGGCGACTGCCGGGGCGATAGCTGGTTAGAGGATTGACCCGTATTTGCAGTTTGCAAGCGTTCCCAGGCTACGAGCAGACGGAGCACAGCCGGCCGAGCCGGACACCGTGCCAGACGAGCCCATAAGCGCGCCCGAGATCACGATTTCCATATCGATTTCAATGCTACGTAGGATCCGAATTGTCCTTCTTTGCTCGCGCGGCGATTGGTTTGCCTTGTTCCCCTGTACCCTCCAGTCAATTGGCGCCCCGTCGCCTCGCCGTCAACCATTCAGTCCCCAGGCGATGAGTTGAACGGCTGTCGGGCCGAGGCGCTCCATGCGTAGACGGCTGCAAACTGGCTGTTTCGCACCACCCCGGAAAAATGCGACGGTGTTGACCGGAAGGCCAATGCGTAGGCGGATGCCTGGCGTGTCCCGATCGACAACTATACATTTCCTGCCACCGGCATCACTGCCTATCTCGGGAACGGCGAAGCGGTCGAGCACGCGCAGTCTATGGCGGCGCCTGAAAGCCCGCGCATGACGAAGCTTTATGACCGAACGCAAGATGGGGTGGAGAGGATTTCGGCTATAAACGCTTTACGCTAGCTAAGCGTTAGCATGCGGCGTAGACCGCAGTGCGGTCACTTAGGGTCGGGGCGCCACCGCTTAAGCAGATCAGTATCGGCCTTGTAGATCTCGATAAGGCCGGAGAGGGTTTCGATGCCAAAGTCGGTGAACGCCATAACGCCATCGTCACCCGGTCCATAGACCCCAGATCAGACCGTCCTCCTGATCGATTTCGTTGGCGACGTCCGACAGCCAGTCCTCGTCCTCGCCGAGCATTTCGGCGACGAAGCCGATGGTGCGGACATGATGCATATACGGAAGGCGAAGCCTGAGTGACCTGAGCCCCGAAAACTCCTCCAGGTTTGAGTAGAGTCCGCCCCCTGAGGGGAGACGGACGGATGAAGCGAAGCCGGTTCACCGAGGAGCAGATCATCGGCGTGCTGCGGGAGCAGGAGGCCGGGCTGAAGGTGGCGGAGGTATGCCGCAAGCACGGCATCTCGGAGCCGACGTTCTACGCCTGGAAGGCGAAGTTCGGTGGCATGAGCGTCTCGGATGCCAAGCGGCTGAAGCAGCTCGAGGAAGAGAACGCGAAGCTGAAGAAGCTGCTGGCGGAGGCGATGCTGGACAACGCGGTGTTGAAGGACATCACGTCAAGAAAGTGGTGACGCCCGCCGCTCGGCAGAGCCGCGGTGACCGTTGCGCGTGAGGCGCACGGGATCAGCGAGCGAGCGGGCCAGTTCGATTATCGGCGCCGATCGCAGTGCGCTGCGCTATCGCCGGCGTCGTGCCGACGATGCGGCGACCCGGGCGCGGCTGAAGGAACTTGCAGCAGAGCGTCGGCGGTTCGGCTGGCGACGCCTGAAGCTGCTGCTGGAACGGGAGGGGATCCAGATGAACCACAAGAAGCTGCGGCGGCTGTATGCCGAGGAACGGCTGCAGGTGCGCCGCCGTGGCGGCCGCAAGCGTGCCTTGGGCACACGGGCACCGATGACACTGCCACAGGGACCGAACCAGCGCTGGTCGCTCGACTTTGTGTCCGACACCCTGACCGACGGCCGGCGGTTCCGCATCCTGATTGTGCTCGACGACTTCACCCGCGAGTGCCTGTGCCTGGTGCCCGACACGTCCCTCTCCGGCGCACGGGTAGCCCGCGAGCTGAGTGCGATCATCGCCAGTCGTAGTGCCCGCCCGCTGTTGTGCGTCAGCGACAACGGCACGGAGTTGACCAGCAATGCGATCCTGGCCTGGTGCCAGGACACTCACATCGGCTGGCACTACATCGCACCGGGCAAGCCGCAGCAGAACGCGTTCGCCGAAAGCTTCATTGGCCGGCTGCGCGATGAATGCCTGAACGAGACGCTGTTCACCTCGCTGCCGCAGGCGCGTGCCGTGTTGTCGACTTGGCTGCGCGATTACAATGAGGTTCGGCCACATTCAGCGCACGCCTGGTCAGACACCGGCCTCGATCAGGCTGCCATCGTGCTCGCCTGCGTCAAGACCGCTGCGCGCCGGCTTCGCCGATGGCCTGCGGCCAGTCTTGACCCAGGCTGTGCGCGACGACCGGGACGAACATGGCCGGGACGGAGAAACGCCGCTCGACCGAACCGAGAAACACCGTCACGATGGGCGTGGCGGCAACCCAGGACTCTACTTTTGACTGGAGGGAACTTGGGGCTCAGGTCATGAGCAGACAGCGGCACCATCCATCCGTATCACGCCGCCGAGCAAGCCGTTCACTGTCGCTGATTTTGAAGCTGCGCTGCGCCAGCAACCGGCCTTTCAGGAGGTACCCAAAGCAAGCAACCGGATTACGGCGCCTGGTTTCAACCTGTCGAGCATCGTTCTGCGTCGCCACTGGGGGCAAGTGGCTATTCTGTAGTGGGCGCAGAACTCAAGCCTTCCCATGGCGGCGAAGAGACCCTCGCTGATGCTCGGCTACGCCCAGATCAAGCAGATGGCGTCCAGCCCTGCCACAACGAGGCTGCAAGACCAGACGCCTCACTAACGATCATATCGACCTGCAGCGTCCGGACCAGTTCGCCATAGGGCAGCGAGCTTTGCCGCGCCTGCGTCTCGGTTTGACTGCCAATGAGCGCATCGGCCGCACGTGAGACGCTAAAGGTGTCTTCCCTCCATACCCGGTGACGATTGCTCTCCTTGAGGCTTTCACGCAGCGCGGTCTCGAGAATGCGGCCATGCCGCTTGTAGGCAGAGCTGATGATGCTGGTGGTGCGTGAGTATGAAACGCCAGCTATCGGATCTTCGATAAACCTCGTAGCCGCGAGTGCTCTGATGGTTTCGTCCACCACCAAGGCCACACGCTCCATGAATGCGCCGGGCACGGCGTTCTCTCTTCTGCCGTAAGCCGCATTTGGTGCATAGTTGACCTGTCTCTGCAACCAGAATCAGTTGGCATGAGTCCCTAATATCGGCCCGATCCGCCTTTTTAAACAATCTCCCCTTTATCCCGGCTTCGTATCGTTATTTGCACCTAGGCCAACCGGCCCAGCAACCTACAGCCCGGTAAGGGCAGAACAGAAGGACGAATGCCTCGCATTGACCATGCCGCCGACGCCAAGTTCTCCGCCGCCATCCAGAAGACGACCGCCTTTTCCGGAATACTGAGAGCCCTTGCCGTCGTTCCCAAAACGCCCGCGAAACCCGATCCCAACGCGATAATTTTCGGCGCGCACGAGCTCGGGCCCGGCGAAATTTTTTTTGTCAAGCTGCTCGACGGCCGATTGCTCATCCAGGGCGCATCTGGTGCTGGCAAGTCGTGTGGACGCTATGCCGCCCGCTTGAGCAAAGCGCAGGGCGCACCCAGCAGCTCATATTGATCCCGAGGGCGGTTCGTCAGCCTCGCCCAGGAACTCGGCTATGTCTACATCGAGAGCCGTAAACTCAATGGCCATGCCTTGGGCGAGCTCGCTCGGTGTGCGCGAGCGAACCGCCTCTCCATCGTCCTCGACCAGTCAGATCAGATGCACCCGGAGCAGATGATCGCCGTCGCCGCGTTCTTCCATAGCCTCATCGAATGTCCGGGCGAGATGTGGCACCCCATCGTGGTCGCGATCGATGAGGCGCATCTGTTCGCGCCACTCGGAGGGCAGGGCGTGGAGTGGTGAGAGACCGGGCCGGTGCTCAATCAGCGCGTCCGACCGCGGAGGGTGCCGCTGCTCGGGCCAGAGGCGCGGGAATGAGCCATGACGTGCCGGTTCCATCAAGCTGATGAGGTGACGCCGTCTCACAGCTCGTTATCGATGTTTGCTTGCTCAGCTGTGAAGCCCTGCAGTGCGGTCGGAGTGGTCGCTTCGCGGCGTTACGGCATTTTTTGAAGGCGTCATTTGACACAGGAAGGGTGAGGTCTCACTGAAGTCGGTAGAGATTGATCG
Organism: uncultured Alphaproteobacteria bacterium; assembly: GCA_963758595.1. Taxonomy (GTDB): domain Bacteria; phylum Pseudomonadota; class Alphaproteobacteria; order Acetobacterales; family Acetobacteraceae; genus JAMXLO01. Next base: position 53,211 of record CAVWWB010000006.1, on the reverse strand, counting down.
GAGGGGCGCCCCCATGTTCTCTCACTAGGCTCTGTACCTAATTGGCGATTTGTGATTCCTTAGCCGCATATCGAGTGATGCCGATTTGCGGAGGGGAAATGCCACAGGGGCTTTTTTGGCTGAAGGACCAACAATGGAAGGCGCTTAGGCGGCATCTGCCGGACGGCTTGACCGGTCCCAAGCGAGAGGAAGTGGACGATCGTCGGATCATCAGCGGCATCATCCACATGCTGCAATCGGGCGGGCGGTGGCGCGACTGCCCGCGGGAATACGGCCCGCACACGACGATCTACAATCGCTTCAATCGCTGGTCCAAGCGCGGCCGATGGCGGGTGATCTTCGAGGCACTGGCCAAGCTGGGCAAGGATGCAGTGGCGCTGTCGCTGGATTTCGACCTCGATCAAAGCTCACCGCTGCGCCTTCGGCGGAAAAGGGGGGAGCGCACGCAGGCGATCGGCCGTTCGCGCGGCGGTCGCACCACGAAAATCCATGCGCTCAGTGATCCGCTTTGCCGACCCGTCGCATTCCATCTGACCCCTGGCCAGGATGCCGACATCGCCGCGGCGCCGGAGGTTCTGGCGCTCGCTCCAGCTGCCAAGGCCATCATCGCCGACAAGGGCTACGACGGTGATGCCTTCCGCGCGGAGATCAAACAGCGCCGCGCCAGGCCAATCATCCCCAACAAGTCCAATCGCGTCAGCGGCATCGCTTCGACAAACTCGCCTACAAGGGACGCAATGTCATTGAGCGATGCTTCTGCCGGCTCAAGGACTTCCGGCGAATTGCCACCCGATACGACAAACTCGCCAGAAACTTCCTCTCCGCAGTTCACCTTGCTGCCCTCGTCGCATTCTGGCTCAATTAAGTTTGGACCCTAGCATGAACATACTCCAGGCACTGGACCATCCGGAGTTATTCGGCCCCTTCTTCAGAGGCGAAAGTTGGCGCAAGTGGCGCATCTTCCTGGCTGCGCTGTTCGCGTTGCCGATGGACGCCGCCCAGCGCACTATCTACCAGCAACACACCGGCCGAACTGAAGCGCCGACTACGGCCCTTTCAAGGAAGCGGCGCTCGTCGTCGGCCGTCGAGGCGGCAAGTCCCGCATCCTGGCACTCGTCGCGGTGTTCCTCGCGTGCTTCTACGATTATGGCCCGTATCTCGCTCCGGGCGAGGTGGCGACCATTGGCGTCTCGCGGCCGATCGGAGGCAAGCCAGGACGATTTTCCGGTTCATCATCGGGATGTTGCGTGCAGTGCGGCCGCTCGCCGAGATGATCGAGGACGAGACGGCCGAGACGATCACGCTGAACAACCGAGTCTCCATCGAGATACACACCGCGAGTTTCAGGGTAACTCGCGGCTACACCTTCGCCGCGGTGTTGGCCGACGAGACTGCCTTCTGGCGTGACGAGAACAGCACCAACCCGGATGTCGAGATCTTCCGGGCTCTGCGGCCGGGGCTGTCCAGCATCCCGACAGCGATGCTGCTGAACGCAAGCTCGCCCTACCGCAAGGCAGGCGTGCTGTATAACACCTATCGCCGGCATTACGGCAGGGATGGTGCCCGCGTCCTGGTCTGGCGCGGCACCACCCTGGAGATGAACCCGAGCCTAGATCCGCAGATCATCGAGGAGGCGTACGAGGACGACCCCGAGGCGGCCGCGGCTGAGTATGGCGCCGAGTTCCGCGACGACATCGTGGACTTCGTGCCTCGCGAAGTGGTCGACGCGTGCACCATCCACGGCCGCACGGAGTTGCTGCCGACAGCCGGGCAATACTATGTCGCGTTCGTGGACCCGTCTGGCGGAACCGCCGGACTTCATGACATTGGCCGTCGCGCACCGGCAGGGCGAGATCGGTGTGGTGGATGCAGTTCGTGAGATGAGGCCCCCCTTCTCTCCCGAGGATGCTGTCCTGGAATTCGCGGCCCTGCTGAAAAGCTATCGTGTGCAGAAGTGTGGGCGACCGCTATGCGGGTGAATGGCCGCGCGAAAGTTTTCGGAAGAGCGGGATCAGCTACCGGGTATCGGATCAGCCTAAAGCTGAGATCTACCGGGACACTTTCCCGTTCCTGAACAGCCGGAGGTCGAGTTGCTGGATTTGCCGCGGCTCGCATCCCAGTTTTGCGGACTTGAGCGGCGGATGGCGCGCGGCGGTCGGGACAGCATCGATCACGCGCCTATCCCGGGTGCTCACGACGACATTGCGAATGCCGTGGCTGGCGCTCTGCTGGTGCTCAGGACCGGACGGCAGCCTATGATGATCAGCGAAGAGGCGGTCCGGAGGTTCGCTTCGCCTTCTCGGTGGCAGGGGTTACGCTATTGACCCGGGTCGCGCTTCTGCCGCGAGGGCGAGTGTGGGCCGACAGGATCCTTTCTCTGAACACTCGGGGCGTCGGCGCCAAATGGTGGGGCTTTGCGGCTGAGCTCCCACGGCTGCACTTCGAGTGGCGCCGACAATTGCGGGGTCCACGTGCATTCAGGTACGTATATTGGACATATGTTAGACATCTAGAAGCAGTAGCTATTTAACTCGTTGATAGCGCTGGCGTCCCCTACGGGATTCGAACCCGTGTTGCCGCCGTGAGAGGGCGGTGTCCTGGGCCACTAGACGAAGGGGACCCTAGCTTCCGGCCCGCGCCTTCTAGGCCAGCCCGCTCGGCAAGTTCAAGCAAGCTCACGGCGCGCACCGCCGGCGCCCCGGAGCGCGACGGTCCCGACCACCGCACCCGTCCGCAGATCGATCAGCACGATCCGATCCGCGCCACCCCCCTGCAATAGCGCCATCAAGCCGGTCTCCCGCCGCCGCAATAGCGACCATCCGGGTTCCGGCCGGCTCATTCAACACCAGCGCGAGGGGTGCTGTCTGCACCCCCGACCCGCTCAGCCGTCGCACGATCACCACCACCAGAACGGTCGTCGCAATCAGGATCAGTACGCCCATGCCAATGGTTATCGCTCTGAGCACCCGCATTCCGCCCTCGACCGCTTCCCCAACGCCCACCAATCGCGTTATCCGCCGGCTGCCATGCAAGAGCGCGAGACCGACGCCCGCTCCTTCAGCATTGTCGCCGGGACCGAGGCGGAGGCAAGAGGCTCGATCGCTTCCTGGCCGATGCATCTCGGCGGGCTATCGCGTTCCCGTGTGAAGGCGCTGATCGAGCAGGGCCACGTTCATCGCAACGGCCGCATGGCGATGGACCCGGCCGAACGGTGCGGCCTGGCGTTACCTACGCGCTCAATTTGCCGCCGGCCACAGCCTGCGACGCCGCCAGCCGCAGTCGATCGCGTTTCCTATCCTCTACGAAGACGCCGACCTTATCGTGCTCGATAAGCCGGCCGGACTTGTCGTCCACCCTGCCCCCGGAAACCAGGACGGCACGCTGGTCAATGCGCTGCTGGCGCATTGCGGTGACCAGCTCACCGGCGTTGGCGGCGAGCGCAGGCCGGGGATCGTCCATCGCCTGGACAAGGATACCTCGGGGATCATGGTCGTGGCCAAGACACAGTTAGCGAATACCGCGCTGACCTTGGCTTTTGCAGCGCGCGACATCGACCGGGCCTATCTGGCCCTGGTCTGGGGATTGCCAAACCCGCTCGCCGGAACGTCCAGGGCGACATCGGCCGCGACAGCCGGGATCGCAAGCGCATGGCGGTGGTGACCCGCAACGGTAAGCCGGCGCTCACCTACTATCGCACGCTGCGCGTCCTGGTCGGCTTCGGTTGCCTACCTGGACTGCCGGCTTGCCACAGGGCGGACGCATCAGATTCGTGTGCATCTGGCCAGTCGCGGCAACCCGGTCGTCGGAGATCCGCTCTATCTACGGCGCGTGCCCGCATTGGCACGGGCGCTGCCCGAGCCGGTCCGCCGGCGGCTCCTGGACTTCCCCCGCCAGGCGCTCCACGCGGCCCGGCTCGGTTTTGCCCACCCGCGCACCGGCCAGGCCCTCAGCTTCGCAACGGAGCCGCCGGCCGACATGGCGGGGCTGATCGCGTCGCTGGATCGTGACCTGCAGGCGGCGCAGGTCTGATATAGGGCAGGTATCTTGACAGGACTAATCCAGTCCTGTATATGACCTCTTGCCGCGCGAAAGGGTGTTTTGCGCCGGTGGGACGTCCGGAAATGCCGCCGCCAGATGGGACGGGTCTCCGGGACGTGAAGTCCCCTCCCGCACCCATGACTGGTTCAGTCACATTCAGGCCTCACTCTTGCGCCGTATTGGGCAAGAAGCGGGACTGATCAGGCACGACGAAAGGAGCCTGCCGTTGGCCTCTGCCGTCATCAACGTCGCACCCGAGGGCAACCTCTCGCGGTATCTTCAGGAGATCCGCAAGTTCCCGATGCTGTCACCCGAGGAGGAGCTCGCTCTCTCCAAGCGGTGGCGCGACCATCAGGATATGGAGGCGGCACACAAGCTCGTCACTTCACATCTGCGCCTCGTGGCAAAGATCGCCATGGGCTATCGCGGTTACGGCCTGCCCGTCGGCGAACTGATCTCCGAGGGCAATGTTGGCATGATGCAGGCCGTGAAGCGGTTCGATCCGGACCGCGGTTTCCGCTTCGCCACTTACGCGATGTGGTGGATCCGCGCCGCCATCCAGGAATACATCCTGCATAGTTGGTCGCTGGTGAAGATGGGCACCACCGCCGCCCAGAAGAAGCTGTTCTTCAACCTTCGCCGACTGAAAGGCCAAATGCAGGCGATCGACGATGGCGACCTGCAGCCCGAGCAGGTGGCGCAGATCGCCAAGATGCTGGACGTGCCCGAACAGGACGTGATCAGCATGAACCGCCGCCTTGCGGCGCCCGACCACAGCCTGAATGCCACTGTGCGGCAGGACAGCGAAGGCGAGTGGCAGGATTGGCTGGTCGATGAGACCGAAAGCCAGGAGACCACGTATGCCGACCGCGAGGAACTCAGCGGACGCAAGGCGCTGCTTTCAGGCGCACTCAAGACCCTCAACGAGCGTGAACGCCACATCCTGATCGAGCGTCGGCTGAAGGACAATCCGACCACGCTGGAGGATCTGTCGCAGCAATATGGCATCTCGCGCGAGCGGGTGCGCCAGATCGAGGTCCGCGCCTTCGAGAAGTTGCAGAAGGCGATGAAGGCGCAGATTGCCGAGAGCCGGCAGCAGAGCCAGGCCAAGCAGGCCGCGCGCGCCGGGCGCGTGATGACCGTGGTGCATCGCCCGCGTCTAGCCTGATGACCCCAGGACGCTCAGGCTGGCGTCACGTCTTATCGGCCGAGGCAGGTAATCCCCACGCGTCGATCAGCCGTGCCCGCTCCGCCTTAAGCCGGGACGCTGCGGTTGCGCTCAACGCCTCCAGAGCAGCGCGCACCGCAAGCGGCGTGAGCTCGGCCAGCAACCAGCCGACCGCGGCGGCGCTCCATGCAGTCCCAACGACCTGCAGATTACCCAGCAAGGCGCTGGCGGTAGCGAGATTGTGGCCAGTCGTCCAAAGCGTCCGCAACGGCTCCACCGACGCGGCCATTCGCGCAAAGTGCGATGCTCGCGCCCGCGGCCGGCCAGGCTCGCGATCGAACACGACTGGCCGCGATCGCCGGAGCAAGCAACACCCCCAACAGCAAAGCCGTCGGCGTGGCCAAAGTGACCAGCCCGCCACACCGCTAGCCCCTGCAGCCATATCAACGAATGTTGCCGCTGCCTGGGTGGTTTGGTGATCCGCGGGAGACGGTGCGGCTTCGCCATCGCATGCCTCAGCCAAGTGCGGCGATGACCAGGGCAGCAGCCATCGCCGCCAGGCCGAAGCCGGCGGCAATTTCCTGGCCCAACCGGCTTGCCGCTTCGGCCCTGCTGTGAGCGCCGCTGCCGATATCCGCGAATTCCGCCTCGACCGCCGTCACCATGACCTCCGCCTCCAGCGCCCCTCTCGCATCCGTGCTTCGGGCGCTGGGGTCGTCCAGCACCTGCAGTATGGGCGCGAGATTAGCCGGCGGCGGCCAGTGGCTGTAGCCGCTCTTCTATCGCGGAGCGGCGGTCACGGTTGCGCCAGGTTGCCATGACCGGCCCGGCCTTGGCGCCAGCCAATTTGCCAGCGCCGGCAAGGTCTGCTGTCCCAGACGGACTGCAACTGGGCCAATATCCGAATCTGCGCCAGACAATCGCGGTGCCGCCGCCAAGTTCGGTCGCCAGTTCCTGGTGCACTCGCCTCTCCAGTCGGGCGGCGATGAAGGCGGCCACATGGGTATCGACCGGGTCGGTCTGGCGGCGATCGGTCTTCCCCGCTACTCCCCCGCCACATCTTCGAGTGCCGGCAGCAGGTCGGGCAACCGATCGACCCAATGCTTCGCCAACAGGGGGCTGGCGCAAGGCAGGAGCGGGTTGAGCTGATAAACCAGGCTTGCCGCGCGCCGGCCCCTTGCCAAGCTGCCGCACCCAACTGTGTTGCTGTCGCGCATCCGCCCGCAACATTGTGGCATCGCATCGGTCTGGGCGCTGGGCCGCCCAGTTCGCGACTTCCTGCCGCGGACGATCTCCTGCAGGCGACCCAGCGTCTCGGGTGCCTTGGCTTGCGCCACCGCCAAAGCCGGACCGATGCCGTCCGGCCAGAGTGCGACGCCCCGCCAGCAGAGCGGTGCCAGGGGATCGATCAACGCCACCGCGCGCATCAGCAGTTCCGCATCATCGCGGCCGTCGCCTGGCGTCATGTCGAGCGAGCGATGATGAACCAGCTCCTCCACCCTGGTGGCCAACTGGACATCGCCCAGGATACGACGCAGCCAATGCTCGACCACGCCGCTGCGCAGGCCCTGCACTGCCTTGGTCCGGCTCGGCCGCCAGTGCGAATGCAAGCGATCGGGCGTCCCACATCTCAGCACCAGCCATCGACCATGGACCGTTGCGCGCGCCGTGGCCCTTGGGCAGCGACGCGGCGCCCGCGCGCACTCGCCGGATCGAGCAGCAATGTCGGGAGTCGGCCGATGCGCCGGATCCTCCGCGAGCATGCCGCGCACCAGATCGCTGATGATCGGCGGCACCCGCTCATCCCCAACCAGCGCCGCATAGCTGCCCAGTTCCAACTTCCGTCGAATGATCGACGCCGCGTCGATGCTGTTCCAGCGGGGAGTGACCCAGTCGCGAGGCACAACAGCAGCACGCCCAGCGCGTACACGTCGTCGGCAATCGAACCTTCGCCGCGGCCGCCGGGCAGGCACATCGCCGAATAGGGCGGCTCGAACAGTGCCGGCTGTGCCATGGCAGGAGGTGCCGTCCAGGCGGTCCCCAGCACGACGGCTGACCTGGTGCGACTCTGGAATACGTTGTCGAGCCGGATCCCGCGATGGGTAAACCTCGCGTGCCAGGGCCTCCAGCACGCGCGCCGCCGGGCGCAGCACGCACGCCAGCAACTCCGCCTCTGGCCAGGGTCGTCCGCGGCCTTGAACACTCGGGCCAGGAGGCGCCAGACAGATCACATAACAAGCCCCGCCCGCCGGACCATAGGCGACCGGCGTCAGCAGCCCCTCGATCGGGGTTGCCAAAGCCTGCAACGCTCGAGGACGCGCCGGGAAATTTCGGTCAAGCTGAATTGCCATCAGGTCGGTGCGGCCACCGGCGCGGTCAGTGACGCCGAACGCCGCGAGTCCTCCCACCGGCGCGAGCTTGCGGCTGGTCTCCACGATGAACTGATCAGCGATCAGGATGCCATCAGGCCGCGCTGCGCTCGGAGTGGCCATGTCACCGCCGATCCTCGGCGAGAAAGGTTGAGGATCGGTGTTCTCGCCGACCGCCTTCAGGTTAACCCTCGAAGGGATCGCGCATCAGAATCGTGTCGTCGCGCTCAGGGCTGGTGGAGAGCAGTGTCACCGGTGCCTCCACCAGCTCCTCGATGCGACGCACGTACTTGACCGCCTGTGCGGGCAGTTGGGCCCAGGACCGGGCGCCGCGGGTTGAGCCATCCCAACCTTCAATCACTTCGTACTCCGGTTCGGCGGCCGCCTGTGCACCGGCTGCGGCCGGAAGATGCCGATAGTGCGCGCCATGGATGCGGTAGCCGGTGCAGATCCTCAGTTCCGGCAGCCCGTCCAGGACGTCGAGCTTGGTCAGCGCCAGCCCGTTGATGCCGCCGACCTTGACCGCCTGACGCACCAGCACGGCGTCGAACCAGCCGCATCGGCGACGGCGACCGGTGACGGTGCCGAATTCGTTGCCGCGGTCCCCGAGTAACTGTCCGGTTGCATCGGCAAGCTCGGTCGGGAATGGCCCGGACCCCACCCTTGTGCTGTAGGCTTTGGCGATCCCAAGCACGAAGCCGACCGCCGCGGGTCCGATGCCTGCCCCGGCAGCCGCGGTCGCCGCGACCGTATTGCTCGAAGTGACAAAGGGATAGGTGCCGTGGTCCACATCCAACATCACCGCTTGCGCGCCTTCGAACAGGATGCGCCGCCCGGCCCGCTTCGCCTCGTCCAGCCGCTCCCAAACCGCTTCGGCAAACGGCAGGATCTGCGGCGCCAGGGCAAGCAGCCGCGAATGCAGTTCCTGCTTGGAGAACGTCGCCGCACCAAGGCCTTGCAGCAAGGTGTTGTGGTGAAGCAGCAGCTCGTCCAGCTTGTCGGACAGGGTCTGCGGCTCGGCCAGGTCCGCGACCCGGATGGCGCGCCGCGCCGCCTTGTCCTCGTATGCCGGGCCGATGCCGCGCCCGGTGGTGCCGATCTTGCGGTCGCCGCGCGCCGCTTCCCGCGCCCGGTCGAGCGCCGGATGCATCGGCAGGATCAGCGTGGCGTTCTCGGCGACCCGCAGCGAGGCCGGGGTCACATCCAGACCCTGCGCCCTCACCCGTTCAATTTCCGCCAGCAGCGCCTCGGGATCGATCACTACGCCATTGCCGATGATGCCAATCTTCCCGCGCACCAGACCCGAGGGCAGCAAAGACAGCTTGTAAGTCTGATTGCCCACCACCAGCGTGTGCCCGGCATTGTGGCCACCCTGGAACCGCACGACGATGTCTGCCCGGCTCGCGAGCCAATCGACGACCTTTCCTTTGCCCTCATCGCCCCACTGTGCACCGATCACCGCGACATTCGCCATGCTTCAAACTCCGGAACCCAGTGGGACGGCACTGCCGTTGCGCAGGATATGCGAGCAGCCCAGCCGTCGTGCCTCTGCCAGCGGATCCTGCTCCTGCGCCAGTCCGCTGATGGTAGCGTAGCCCAGGCGGCGCAATCGCGCGGCTTCGTCCTGATCCGCATCGAGCGGCACATAAAGCCGCTGGCGCGGCGCGCGCGGTGGCGCGGCGCGCAACACCGTGTCGGGGAACAAGGTAAGCCCGGTCGCCGGCTCGGCTTCGCCGCAGATATAGCGGCCGCCCCGGCCCAGCTCCTCATGCCGACCCGGAGCGTAGATCGTCACCGAGACGCCGGTCTCGTAGCGAAAGCCGCGGAACTCGACTGGATCGACGGTCAGGCGCAGCGTTGGTGCCCGCATCCGAATCGCGGCCACGGCCAGCCTGAGCCGATCCGCCAACTCGCGTCCCGCGGCCGGCAGCGGCGCCGCTGCCAGCGCCTGCAATGCGCGATCGGCCGGACCGGCCGCCATCAGCAGCTCGGTCAGCGTCGGCGCCAGGCTGCCGCCGTGGCGGCGCACCGAGGCCGCATCCTTGCGATCCAGCGCTCGGGCTAGCGCCGACCGGGTTTTGCCGGTGAACCCCCCATCATCCAGCAGCACCGGAACCAGCGTCGGCAGGGTCAGGTCGAAGCTGATCCGGGTCAGCCCGACGGCGGTGAGCGCCTCGGCGCCGACCAGCACGATTTCGGCATCGGCGGCAGGATTGTCGCAGCCGATCAATTCGATGCCGGCCTGGGCGATCTGGCGATCCGGCGCAAGCTGACTGCCTCGCACGCGCAGACACTGCCCGGCGTATGACAGCCGCATTGGTCTTGGGGCATTGCCCAACCGTGTCGTGGCGATGCGGGCGACTTGTGGTGTGGTATCGGCGCGCAGCCCCATCATGCGCTGACTGATGGGATCCATCAGGCGGAACGTCTGCTCGGCCACCGCCGCGCCGGAGCCGGCGAGCAGGCTATCCTCGAACTCCAGCAGCGGCGGCTTCACCCGCTGATAGCCGTGCCCCGCAAACACCTCCATCAGTGCTTCGACCGAGGCGGCTTCGGTTTCTGCCTCGGGCGGCAGCAAGTCGCGCAGACCGGCGGGCAACAGCGCGGGATGGTTGGGCACATCGTCGCTCATCTCGCTCCCAGCTAACAGCTAACTCGGCGCCGTGGAACATCTCGCTAGCAACGTGGCTTCATGTACGGGCATCGGGCTTCCTTCGATCGCGCCGAACAGCGGAAACCGGCGCACGCGAGGCGGCTCGCCGAGATGCTCCAATGGCATCGCGCGCCCATTGCAGCAGGTCATCGTGACGGTCCAGCAGATCCTCCGGAACCAGGTAATATGCCGCGAGACTGACCTCGCGGCCGCCCCGCATATAGCTGAATGGCCGGCTGCCCGCGTCCATGAAGTGTTCGCGCGTTTGATCGTCCACGCGCAGGTACATCGTGTCGTGTCACCAGAAGCCCGAACATCACGCCGCCATGGAACAGCCCGACGCCGCTGAACATTCGTTTTGGCAACGCGATCGAGCGGCCCGAGCAGATCAAGGACGAATTCCTGAAAGCCGCGGCTGACCGCCATCGCTCAGAACGCCAGTGACGTCGCCTGCATCACCAACGGCAAAGTGCGTACCATCGCCAGCACGTCCTCTGACACCCCTTCGTCCACCGACACCAGGCAGATCGCGTCGCCCCCCTGGCTGGCCCGCCCCAGGTGGAACGTGGCGATGTTTATGCCGGCCCCGGCCAATGTCGCACCGAAGCGGCCGATGAAGCCCGGCTTGTCCTGGTTGGTGACATACAGCATGTGCGGCGCGAAATCGGCTTCCACCTTGATGCCCTTGATCTCGACAATGCGCGGACGCGAACCGGCGAACAGTGTGCCAGCAACCGAGCGGCTTAGGTGGTCGGTCTCCACCGTGACGCGGACCAGAGTCTGATACTCGCTGTCGCGGTCATGCACCGTCTCGGCGACGTCGATGCCGTGATCGCGCGCGGCGACCGGCGCGTTCACCATGTTGATGCCGACCATCATTGGCGTCATAAGCCCGCCAGCACCGCAGCGGTCAGCGGACGCGTGTTGAGCGCCGCCGCGTGGCCTTCGTATTCCACCAGCACGCGGCGGATCACGCCCTCCCGCGCCTGGGTAAGCTGGCCCGCGAAGGCACCCAGCAAGCGGCACAATTCCATGTACGGCTTCAGCCGCGGCGCGTCCTCGGCCGAGACCGAAGGCATGTTGATCGCATTCGCCACCGCGCCGGTCAGCAGGAAATCGCTCATCTGCTCGGCGATCTGCAGCGCCACGTTCTCCTGCGCCTCGGTGGTCGCGGCGCCGAGATGTGGCGTGCAGACCACATTCTCCAGTTCGAACAGCGGTGACTGCGTCGCCGGCTCGGTTTCGAACACGTCAAGTGCGGCGCCGGCCACGTGACCCGACCGAATTGCCTCGGCCAGCGCCAGTTCGTCCACCAGTCCGCCGCGTGCGCAGTTGACGATGCGCACGCCGCGCTTGGTCTTCGCCAGCGTCTCGCGCGACAGAAGGTTGCGGGTCGCATCGGTCAGCGGCGTGTGCAGCGTGATGATGTCGGCACGTGCCAGCAGATCGTCCAGCTCTGCCTTCTCTACGCCCAGCTCCAGCGCGCGCTTCTCGCTCAGGAACGGATCGTAGGCGAGCACGCGCATCTTCAGCCCGATGGCACGGTCAGCGACGATTGAGCCGATATTGCCGCAGCCGATCAGGCCGAGTGTCTTGGCACTCAGTTCCACGCCCATGAAGCGATTCTTTTCCCAGTTTCCTGCCTTGGTCGAAGCCGAGGCTTCCGGGATCTGGCGTGCCAGCGCAAACATCATCGCAATGGCGTGCTCGGCGGTGGTGATGGTGTTGCCGTGCGGCGTATTCATCACCACGATACCGCGTGCGGTCGCCGAGCGGATATCCACGTTGTCAACGCCGATGCCAGCGCGGCCGACGACCTTCAGGTTGGTCGCCGCATCAACCAATTCGCGCGTCACCTTGGTCGCGGAACGGACCGCCAACCCGTCATAAGGCGCGATGATGGCGCGCAATTCGGGAGGCGACAGGCCCGGCTTCAGATCCGCCTCGATGCCACGTCGGCGGAAAATATCCACCGCCGCCGGCGATAGCTTGTCGCTGATCAGGACTTTCGGCATGCGAGCTCTCGCTTTTCGATGACAAGCACTGCTGTTCTTGGGGCAGGGAATTGGGAGGGGCCTGGCGCCTATCCCGCGACCGTCGCTCGCGCCCACTCCAACCAAGGGAGCAGCTTCTGGACATCCGCCGCCTCCACCGTCGCACCGCCCCAGATGCGCAGCCCCGGCGGTGCATCGCGATAGGCGCCGATGTCGTAGGCCACGCCCTCCTTCTCCAACAGCCCCGCGACGGGCTTGGCCAGTCCGGGGACGGTCAGTTTCAAGCAGATCGACGTGCAGGACCGGGTGGCCGGGTCTTCCGCCAGAAAGTCGATCCACTCTGTCCGCGCGACCCAGCGTGCGATCGCGGCGAGGTTGGCTTCCGAACGGGCGATCAGCGCGTCGGCACCGCCAATGGACTCGGCCCAGCGCAGCCCATCGAGCGCGTCCTCCACGCACAGCATCGACGGCGTGTTGATCGTTTCGCCCTTGAAGATGCCCTCGATCAGCTTGCCGCTGCCGTCCTTGCCCGATTGGGTCAGCCGGAAGATCTTTGGCAGCGGCCAGGCCGGCCTGTAGGAGAGCAGCCGTTCCACTGCGCGCGGCGATAATGCCAGCATTCCGTGCGCCGCCTCGCCGCCCAGCACCTTCTGCCAGGACCACGTGACGACATCCAACCGGTCCCAATCCAGCCGCATCGCGAACGCCGCGGAGGTCGCATCGCAGATCACCAGTCCCTGGCGATCAGAGGCGATCCAGTCGCCATTCGGTACCCGTACCCCCGACGTGGTGCCATTCCACGGGAACACCACGTCGCGGCTGAAATCCACTGCGGCAAGGTCCGGCAGCCGGCCGTACGGCGCTTCCAGGACACGCACGTCAGGCAGCCGGAGCTGCTTCACCACGTCGGTCACCCAGCCCTGACCGAAGCTTTCGAACGCCAGCAGGTCGACGCCGCGCGCACCCAGCAGCGACCACAGCGCCATCTCGACCGCGCCGGTGTCCGAGGCGGGCACGATGCCCAGCCGCCAGTCCGCCGGCATGCCGAGTATGGCCCGCGACCTGTCGATGACCTCGGCCAGCCGCGCTTTGAGTGCCGCCGCGCGGTGACTGCGTCCAAGCATGGCGCCGGACAGTGCGTCCAGCCTAAACCCTGGACGCTTGGCGCACGGACCAGAGGAGAAGTTGGGATTGCCCGGACGCATGTCCGGCTTCGGAGCGGTCGCCATCTTACCTCTCCCTTCCAGAAGAGAAGCGCCCCGGTGGGGGGGCGTGACCCGGGCGCGGGTATAACGAGCTGTTTCACCACGCGTCAATGACTGCGGCGCATGAGCACGGAGTGCCTAGCTTGGATTCAGCTTTCTTAACTCCCGATGAAGTCGCTGCGGCCCTGAAAAGCCGCCTCGGACGGATCTACGCGCGCCAGCGGCTGGGCATCGAAAAGGACCACGACGCGCAGAAGTTCGGCCAAGGCCTTACCTTCTTCCACTTCGAGAACCTGCCCGCGTCGCATGCCGTCATTCAGACGATCCTGCGCCTCTCAGGGACCTACTGGCGCGGCCATGCCAACGCCGGCCGGGTCAAGCTTCGCACCAATGACGTGTTCTCACCCCGTCTGCCGGCAGGCTTCGATGGCTTCACGATCCTGCATCTCACAGATCTGCACGCCGACATGAGCGCCGATGCCATTCAGCAGACCACCCGGCTGGTTAGCGGGCTACAGTATGACCTTTGCGTGCTGACCGGCGACTATCGTGGGCGAACCTACGGTCCCTATCACGCGTCGCTACGCAACATGCTGCCGCTCTGCGAGGTGTTGAAAGGCCAAGTCTATGGCGTCCTGGGCAATCACGACACGATCCTGCATGGTGCCTGATCTCGAACGCATGGGCATTCGGATGCTGCTGAATGAGCACGTCGTGATAGAACGGGCTGACAGCAGGCTCTTCCTCGCCGGCATCGACGACGCGCATTTTTACCAGGTGGACAATATCGAGAAGGCCGCGGCGGACATGCCGCATGATGCGTTCTCGATCCTGCTGTCGCACACGCCGGAAACCTACAAGCACGCCTCTCACGCCGGCTTCGATCTGCTGCTCGCCGGGCACACCCATGGCGGGCAGATCTGCCTGCCGGGGGGCATTCCGATCATGCTTTCGTCGGCCCTGCCGCGACGAATGGGCAAGGGCGCGTGGAAGTACCACGATATGGCTGGATACACCTCGGTCGGTGCCGGATCGTGCGGCGTTCCCGTTCGTTTCAACTGCTCGCCTGAAGTGACGCTACATCGCTTGCGGTGCAGCAAGTAGCCGCATGCACAAATCACGGATCACCGTCGATCCCAAGCCGGTAGATCAGCTTCGGATCACATCTGACGGCCAGCCTGCTTTACGAGGTCCGAGGAATGGCGCCTCAACTCGCCGCACATGCTGACTATGCCGAAGGAGGCAACATGGCCACTACTTCCTCAGTGGTCTTCACATCTGCAAAAACGCGGGCCATCGTTTCCAACTCTGCCTCGTGTGTCCGGCGGTTCACTTCGGCCACCGCATCTTTCACTAGGATTACGTGGTAATTGTGGTCGACGCTCCCGCGGTACTGTCGTGGAAACGCAAACGCAGGTGGTAACGCCGGAAACCACGCAAGTGGTCACACCCAGGTTTCGCAACACCGTGTCGAGCGGAGTGTTCGAAAAGCCGCCAAAGCCCTTTTTGATGATCAGGTGTTCACCCTCCTTGGGCTTAAGCTCATCCACGATTTGCGCGCCCCAAGTATTCTCGACAATGAAAGTGTGATTTCCCTCGCCGGGACGAATTCCAAAGCGCCAATAGGGCACCTGCGCGTCGGAATAGTCCGCCTTCAGGATATGAGCGACATATACCACTGGCCTGCCAGCTTCACGAAAGGCGTCTACGAGGCGCTGCACCTGGGGTATCGTGCCCTGCAGCAACGGCATATCGATTTCTGCTTCTGGCACCTCGCGTGATTTGCATCCAAGGCGACCTTCCGAATGCACGAAGTCATTCTGCATATCCACAACGATTAGCGCCGACTTTCGGATTTCCGGCCCTTCTGTGGCGATCTCCATTTCCGCTTTTCCCCAATCTAAGCTGGCCTATCACTGTCTCAGCTTACCCATCAAGCGACGGTCCCCAGACTGACCGTCGTTTGGAGGGGCTTTTGTGAACGGTAGGCACGGGCTGCCCCTCGCGACAAGGTTCGGCCGATCGAAGCGCGAAACCGTTCCCTTGTATCACGACTTCTCTTTACTGCGGCACAAAGCCGTGGATGGCCTAACAAGCACGGCCATGACGAATGAGGGTCAATCTTTCGGTCGGCTTGGTATAAGCCCAAAGAGCGATGTGTCGACTTCAGCAGGAACAGTGGAATTCAGGTGTTGGAAGTCTCGGAAGACCCCTGTAGCCGGGCGCATACCGGCAGCGCCAACAGGCAGAGCGCGGCCATGACCAGAAATGCCGCCCCGCCGACACGCGCATACAGCAGGCCAGAGACGAGCGTCACTACCGCTATGGATAGGCCGACGCATAGTGTGCCGTAGATCGCTTGTGCTGTTGCTGCCAGGCGAACTGGAGCAATCCTCACAATCAGCCGGATCGCGGCCAGGTGGAACAGTGCGAAGGTCAATCCGTGCAGAGGCTGAATGCAGGCCAGCAGCGCGGGCGACGTGGTGAATGCTGCGACGGTCCAGCGGACAACTCCGGCCCCAGCGGCTAGCGCCATCGACCGGCTCGGGCCCATCCACTGCACCAGTCGCGGCCCGATCAGCAGGAACATCACCACTTCGGAAAACACTGACTCGGACCACAGCACGCTGACCGTGAAGTAATCGATGCCTGCACTGCGCCAGCGAATGACCGAGAACGTGTCGTGCAGCGCATGGCTGCCCCAGACCAGCGCAGCCGCTACCAGAATTTGGCGATAGACGCGCAGGCGCAACAGCACGATGCCGTCGCGCAACATTGTGGGACGAGACGTGGCCATGAGGGTTTCTGACCTGCGGCAGGCCTGGCAACGACAGCGCGACCACGCCACCGAGAGCCAGCAGCGCCCCGCTGATCCGCATCGCAGTCGTCAATCCTGTCTGACCAGCCTGCCAGCCACTTACCAGTGTCCCCAGGGCGAACGCCGCCGATCCCGCAGCTCGCAACCAGCCGTACTCGAAGCGTGTCCGGTGCCTCGCCCGCTGGCCTGCGCCGCAGTGGCGGCGAGCGCATCCGAGATCGGCGCGATGGGCCCCAGCATTGCCGCGTGCAACAGGACGATGCCGAGCAGGGTCGGGATGCTGCGGTTCATCAGTAAGGAGACCGTCGCCAAAGCGGCAAGCACCGCGCACGCGAATAGGACCAGCGTGTGTCGGCTGCACCGAATTCGGCGGCATGCGCGACTATCGGCCCCGCGATCACCCGGACGACCATGGCGGCACCGAGCACGAATCCGAGGTCCTGGGCCTGCAATCCGCGCTCTCGAAGCAGTGCCGGGACGAACGGCGACTGCATGCCGAACCCGGCATAGAGCAGGGCATAGGTCGTCCCGAAAGCCAGTAGAGGCGAGAGTCTTCAACATGCGCTGGCGGCATCGCAGCACGCACTATCGCAGGGCCCAAAGGTGGATCGGACAGAGCCGGACTGAATGTCATTGGCCTGGCGGCGAATGGCATGCGATGACGCGGGTTCATGGACGAGGTCCGGAAAGGAGAAGGGCCGATTACTTCGGCGGACGCCACCGCCGAACTCATCGCTGTGATCGTCGCGGTCACCGAGGGTGAACCGCGGGTACTCACCATCGACGCGGGGCAGGCGTTGCCATCGGGCCCATTCGAACTTGGCCACCGCTCGCTTGCAGGCGGGCATGCGATCCTGGGTCGAGCAGCAGACGCATCACCCCCTGGGCTACGTCGAACAGCTCTACACCTTCGCCGATCGGGATCGGACCCAGACCGAGCAGCGGGTCGTCTCGATCAGCTATCTGGGCCTTACCCGCGAGTCACGCGCCTCCACCGAGCAGGGCGTGAGCTGGCAAGAACTGGTATCGCTATTTTCCTTGGGAGGATCGCCGCACCGGAACGCCGCGGCTGGTTGTGGCCATTGCTGATCGGCTGCCGCGCTGGGCCGAAACCGCCGCGGATAACGCGACGCGACGCGACCGCCAGCAACGCATCCGTATCACCTTCGGCCAGGATGGCCGCGCCTGGAACGAGGAGTTGATCCTGCAGCGTTACGAGCTGCTGTGGGAGGCTGGGCTGGTGGCCGAATTGCCGCAGGCGGCGAACCGATGGACAGCGCGCCGATGGCGCATGATCACCGCCGCATCCTTGCGACCGGCATTGCCCGCCTGCGTGCCAAGATCAAATACCGCCCGGTGGTGTTCGAACTGATGCCGCCGCGCTTCACTCTGCTGCAACTGCAACGGGCTGTGGAAGCACTGGCTGGCCGCCCGCTGCACAAGCAGAACTTCCGCCGGCTTATCGAGCAGCAGGACCTGGTCGAGGAGACTGGCGACGTCGCTACCGAGACCGGCGGCCGCCCGGCGAAACTGTTCCGCTTCCGGCGCGACGTGCTGGCCGAACGCGCTGTTGACCGGCAGCAAGCTGCCGCTGGCGCGCTGACACGCTTGCGCCGGATCATCGGTGCACTTGCTGCTGTTTCCATCGCGTTATCATCGCCGGTGTGACCTGCTCCGGGTAACACGATCGGCTGCGGTGAAATTTTGATGATCTCGTGTCGGCCTTTGCATGAACGGCCCTTCGAGTCGCAGCGTCTGATAGCGGCAGACACACCTCCCGGCGTAGCGCGCCTGGCTTTGCAGCATGATCTTCTGGCGGATGCGCGTATCCGACAACTGCTGCAGCGCCTCGGGTCTTGCATGGGGAAGATTGGGGTCTTTCAGCAGCGTCTCGGCATGGCAGAGTGCGGACGCCATGGCCATAAACAGGGTCGTTGCGATCACTCTCGCCCGCTTGTGCCGGTACCGCAAGCGGTTGCGCAGTTCGGCTATCTTAATCGCTCGAAGAATGCCGATCTTAAACGAGTGCCCATCGGAATGGCTCCTACGAACCTCAGCCCCTGCGCCTGCCGAACCCCCAGGGATTGGCCGGATCGCGCGGCGGCTGGGCGTGCAGCAGCCGCCGCGTGGTCACCGCCGCGGCCACGGCAGCCACCAACGCGGCGGCCAGCCACTTGGTCCCCGGATCATACCAGTCCGTCCGCACCAGCAGCAGGAACACGATCGATACGCCCAGCAGCATGCCGCCGTCCGCAGGCCGCGTCGCATTCCCAACACCGACAGCACCAGGAAGACCGCATAGAGGGCAATCGCCGCCGCCCGCATGCACCTCGAACGCGCGCCACATCAGCGTGGTCAGCAGGTCGTCCAGGAACTGCCCGAAGGCGCGGATGAAGGCCTCGCACTCGGCAAGGAAATTTTGCGGCCCGATGGCGTAGACCGCGGCCATCAGCAGAAGACCGCCGATCCAGACCAGCCCGATGATCCTGCGGTCCACGCGGCTGCCTCAGAACCGCTCGACCCAGGGACGCAGCTCGACCTCCCAGGTCCAGGCGCTGCGCGGCTGCTGCACCACATGCCAGTAGGTCGCGGCGATCGCGTCGGGGTCCAGCATACTGTCAGGCTGGTCGGCCGGCTCGGTCCGTCCCGGATTGCGAATGGCGCCGTCGATCACGAAATGCGCGACGTGAATGCCGCTTCGGCGCCAGTTCGCGCGCCATGCTCTGCGCCAGGCCGCGCAGCGCGAACTTGCCCATGGCGAACGAGGACGAGTTGGGATAGCCCTTGACGCTCGCAGATGCGCCGGTGAACAGGATGGCACCGGCGCCGCGCGGCAGCATGTGCCGCGCCGCCTGTTGGCCCACCAGGAATCCGCCATAGGCGCTGACCGCGATCGCCCGCGCCACTGCCTCGGGGTCGAGTTCCGTGATCGGCCCGCGCGCCCGGCCACTGGCGTTGTAGACGACCACGTCCGGCACGCCCTGCGTTGCGATCACGGCGTCGAACAGGCCGCCGACCTCCTCGGGTTCGGCCGCCTCGCAGGCAAACGTGGTGGCTGCCGTCTCGTGCGCCAATCCGGCCAGCCGGTCCGGATTGCGCGACGCCAACGCCACCTGCAAGCCGTTGCGCGAAAAGAGACGAGCCAGCGAGGCGCTCAGGCCGCTGCCCACACCGACGATCAGGGCCGATTTCAGTTCCATCGCATGCCTCCGCTCTCTGTCCCGGTTAACCCGGCTTGCTATCATCGCCGGAAATCGCGGCGGAGAAAGCCTCCCCGCACACTGGAGGTACGTCATGCTGGGACTGATGCAACAGCAGCCGCTATTGATCTCCACGCTGCTCAGACATGCAGCGCGTCATCACGGCACGGCCGAAGTGGTATCGGCGACCGGATCGGGTGCGGTCCGTCATTCCAACTGGGCCGAAATCGAAGCGCCGCGCCCGGCAACTGGTGCGAGCTCTGCAAGCACTGGGCATTTGCGCAGCGGACCGTGTCGGGACGCTGGCCTGGAACGATTATCGCCATCTTGAGGTGTACTACGCCACCTCCGGCATGCAGGCGATCTGCCACACGATCAATCCGCGGCTCGCGCCCGATGACATCGCCTACATCATCAATCATGCGGGCGACAGGGTGCTGTTCATCGACCCTGGGTTTGCCCCCTGGTCTGCAGGATCGCCGGACAGATCGCGGAAACGTCCGCGCCATTGTGATCATGACCGACCCAGCTGGCATGCCGGCGCTTGATCTACCGCGGGGCATGCGCCTGCTTTGCTACGACGAGTTGATGGCGGCTGCGGACGACGACTACGCATGGCCCAGCTTCGATGAGAATACCGCGAGTGCGCTGTGCTACACGTCGGGCACCACCGGCCGGCCCAAGGGCGTGCTGTACAGCCACCGTTCGACGATGATCCACGCTTATGCGATCGCATTGCCGGACGTGCTTGATCTGCGCGCCACCACCCGGATCCTGCCGGTGGTGCCGATGTTCCACGTCAATGCGTGGGGCATCCCCTATGGCACCGCACTCACCGGAGCCGCGCTGGTGCTGCCGGGCCGCCATCTCGATGGCGCCAGCCTCGCACGCCTGCTCAACCAGGAGCGGGTGACCATAACATGCGGTGTCCCGACCGTCTGGCTGGGCTGCTGCAACATCTGCGGTCGAGCGGCGAGAGGCTCGCGACGGTCAAGCGCATCATGACCGGCGGCTCCGCCGCACCCGCATTGTTGATCGAGGCATTCCGCGACGAATTCGAGGTCGCGGTCGAGCATGGCTGGGGCATGACCGAGCTCAGCCCGGTCGGGACATACAACGCGCCGAAGCCAGCCCAGGCGGAACTGACCGGAGAAGCGGCGGTACGCCATATGCTGAAGCAGGGTCGGGTGCTGCCGGGAATCGACATGAAGATTGTGGATGGCGAAGGTCGGGAGCTGCCCTGGGACGGCAAGCAATTTGGCGATCTGTTGGTTCGCGGGCCTTGGGTCTGCAGCGGCTATTTCGGCGATGCGCCAGGCAGTGCGTGCGATGCCGACGGTTGGTTCGCCACCGGCGATGTCGCGACCATCGATCCGGACGGCTTCATGGAGATCACCGACCGATCGAAGGACGTCATCAAGTCGGGCGGCGAGTGGATCAGCTCGATCACGCTCGAGAACATCGCCGTCTCGCACCCTGACGTGGCGGAAGCCGCGGTGGTAGCCGCGCGGCATCCGAAATGGGACGAGAGGCCATTGTTGTTGGTGGTGCCGCGGCCCGGCCGCGCGGTCGACCCGGCAGTCGGTGTTGGCGATTTATCAAGGCCAGGTCGCCAAATGGTGGCTGCCGGACGCAGTGTTGGTTCTGGATGAACTCCCACACACAGCGACGGGAAAGCTGCTGAAGACGGCGTTGCGCGACCGCTATCGCGACCATTACCTGGCCTCGGTCACACGTCAGTCCTGAAGGGGCACCATGGCGCTTGCCCTGGTGCCGGACGCGAATGCCAGGCGCGAACACCAGATTTTGCTGCGGGCGCGAAGGTTGCGCCGAACGGCGGTCCGCCATACCTTTCGTGGTGCGCCTTACCCGCTTGGCAGGCGCCCAATCTCGGGGCGACAACCTCCTAAGGCATCAGGAACACACACATGAGCGGCTCGGCAAAGCGGTCCATCACCGTGTCAATGGACGGGTCCAACAAGTCGAGCAGCCTGCCGCTGCTGGAAGCGACACTGGGTCCGCCGGTGGCCGACATCCGCAAATTGTATGGCGATCTCGGCATCTTCACCTTCGACCCGGGCTACGGCGCCACCGCGTCTTGCGAGAGCAAGATTACCTATATCGACGGCGACGAGGGCATCCTTCTGTACCGCGGCTACCCGATCGAGCAGCTCGCCGAGAAATCCAACTTCCTTGAGATCTGCTATCTGTTGCTCAACGGTGATCTGCCGAATGCGCAGCAGCGCGAGGAATTTGACCTCGGCGTCATGCGGCACACGATGCTGCATGAGCAGATTCGCCAGTTCTACAACGGGTTCCGCCGCGACGCGCATCCGATGGCGGTGATGTGCGGCGTGGTTGGCGCGCTGTCGGCCTTCTACCATGACAGCCTGGATATCCACGATCCCGAGAGCCGGCGCATCAGCGCGTTTCGGTTGATCGCCAAGGTGCCGACCATTGCCGCCTGGGCGCACAAATACTCGATCGGCCAGCCGTTCATGTACCCGCGCAACGACCTGACATACGCCGAGAACTTCCTTTACATGTTCCACGCGGTTCCGGCCGAGCCGTGGAAGGCCAACCCGGTGCTGTCGCGCGCCATGGACCTGATCATGATCTTGCATGCGGATCACGAGCAGAACGCCTCGACCAGCACGGTGCGTCTGGCGGGATCGACCGGTGCCAACCCGTTCGCCTGCATCGCGGCCGGAATCGCGAGCCTGTGGGGGCCGGCACACGGCGGCGCCAATGAGGCGGTGCTGAAAATGCTGACCGAGATCGGCAACGTGAAGAACATCCCCGCCTTCCTGGAGGATGTGAAGGACCGCAACAATCACGCGCGCCTGATGGGGTTCGGCCATCGTGTCTACAAGAACTACGATCCGCGTGCGCGCATTATCCAGAAGGCCTGTCATGACGTCCTGGCCGAGCTTGGCATCAAGGACGATCCGCTGCTGGAGCTGGCGATCGAGTTGGAGAAGATCGCGCTGAACGATCGCTACTTCGTCGACCGCAAGCTGTATCCGAACGTGGATTTCTATTCCGGCATCATTTTGAAAGCGATGGGCTTCCCGACCAGCATGTTCACCGCGCTTTTTGCTGTTTCGCGAACCGTTGGATGGGTGAGCCAATGGCAGGAAATGATGGAAGATCCGCAGCAGCGGATCGGCCGCCCCCGGCAGATTTATACCGGCGCACCGCAACGCGACTATGTGCCGGTCCAGCGCCGAGGCTAGCGCGAGAGGCGAATCGCCGGAGGTTTGAACACGTGACCGGGCCATGTCCCCGGGCTTGACCGGGGTTTGTCCCGGTCGTCACGCGCTCAAACCTGGCGCGGGATGACCGAGGCGGAATGAGGTTCATGGCTGCAGCGAGTGCCGTTTCGCTCTGCGAAATGGCCTTACTCGCGCAACGTGGGATAACTCTATCCACAGCCTGTTGACGGATCACCTGAGCAACAAAGTCTAAGCCCCCGAGACTGATGGGTATTGCCGGCTCTCGAGCTCTTGCCCAATGGCTTTTTCGTCCACTTGGGAGGGGTTCGAGGATGATCTTAACCAAATATATCAACGCCGCGGTCCGCACACCTTCGTATCGAGTTGATCTTACACGTATAGGTTGTATAAGTCGCATCGGCTAGTACTTTAGGGGGAAAGCCCATGCGCTCGTCTCTAACTTTAGACCGGCTGGTCAGGGAACGCCTGAAGGAATGGCCACAGCGTCCACCCGGGGTGACGAGAGCGCCGATGGGCCCTGACGCCTGGCTGCGAGGCCGTCCAGGTCACGATTTGCACACTCATCCATTTCTCAAGCTGCCGGGCAGCACACGGTACCGTACGCTGCCCGATGGGCTGTGGTTCAACTTCGGCGGCACACCGGATGATCCGTATGTCGATATTTTCGCCATCGAGGCCTGCGCCACGCTGACGAACCTGCTGGACAAGCGATCGCGCTTTGCTCCTAGCACGCACTCGCTTCTGGCGGTCTGCCCGGTGGCCTGGCTGCTCGCGCCGGTCATGCCCAATGATCCTATGCCACGGTGGAAGGTCACCCGGATAATCCGCAGCGAACCGTCCAGCAACTTCGTGCTTCCGGTGCGTCACATGCACGTACTGTACGGCCTCAAGCGCGAACATTATGCGACCTTCGCGCGGCACCAGTTGCCGCATGCGCACGAGTTCTTCGTTCCGATGGAGGCGCTTACGGCAACCGACGGAGCGAAGAACCCAGAGCTGCAGGCACTGTTGGCGCGGGCCTCGCCGACGGCCAGTTTCATGCCGCTTCCGGCTTCGTCAGCACGGATCGAGCAAGATCGGGTCGATCCGTAATCATTGTTATGGCGTCAAGATGGCGACTGGCGCTTGACCCGGGTTCCTGCAATCCTGGCGCATGATCGGTGATGATCGGGTGCTTGGTGTGCTGGGTGGCATGGGCCCGCTGGCCAGCGCTCAGTTCATGACGCGCCTGACGCAGCTAACGCCCGCCACGCGCGACCAGGACCATATTCCGGCCGTGCTCTGGTCGGACCCCCGCGTTCCGGACCGGACGGCAGGTCGCCTGGACGGTGGCGATGATCCGCTGCCCTGGCTGCTGCGCGGCATCGAAGGTCTGCGCCGTGCCGGCTGTGGCGCCGTCGCCATCCCCTGCAACACGGCGCACGGCTGGTACCAGGAGATGGCGGCCGTCGGGCTGCCGATCCTGCACATTGTCGATGCCGCTGCCGCCGAACTGCAACGGGCGAATACCGGCGGCCGGATCGGCGTTATGGGCACCCAGGCCACGCTGGCGATGCGGCTTTATCAGGACAGGCTCGGCAGCCTGGGCTGGGATTGCCAGGTTCCGGACCAGGACGAGATGGCGCGGCTGGTCACGCCGGCGATCGCCTTGGTGAAGGCGAACCGGGTGTCCGAGGCCTATGCTCCCCTGGCCGAAGCGGCGCAAAGGCTCGCCGCACGTGGCGCGAGCGCCGTCGTATTGGGGTGTACCGAGATTCCGCTGGGCCTGCAGGCCGGACCGTCAGTTGGGGTGCCTGTCGTGGACACCATCGATGCGCTGGCACGGGCGGCGATTGCCTGGGCGCTGAAGAAGAACTAGCGCGGGCTGGAAGGTCAGAGGCGCCGCTCGAACCGCGCTCGATCGGACGGCAAGAGCCGCACCGTGACGTGCACCACGGCGTCCGCGTCGCGCCGGTCCATCACTTCCCCGTGCCGGTATAGCCAGGCCAGACGTGCGCCGTCCTCAGGCGGGATGTCGTAGTCCGCGATCTCCATGGAGGCGGCGATGCGGGCATCGATGGCTGCTTTCAACGCCGGCAGTCCTTCGCCGGTGATTGCCGAGACGGCAACCGCCCCAGCTCGCTCGGGCACCGAGGCAGCGCCGCCCAGCAGGTCGGCCTTGTTCAGCACCTCGATGGTGCGCGACGGCCAATCGGCGTCCAGCGCGCCATCGGCCACGATATCCTCCAGCACCGCCACCACGTCGGCGCGTTGCGCCGCGCTGTCCGGATGCGCGGCGTCGCGCACGTGCAGGATCACGTCCGCCTGGGCGACCTCTTCGAGCGTGGCGCGGAACGCCGCCACCAGCTCGTGCGGCAGCTCGCTGATGAACCCGACGGTGTCGGACAGGATCGCGCGCCGCCCGGACGGCAACCGCACGCCGCGCATGGTCGGATCAAGGGTCGCGAAGAGCTGATCGCGGACCACCACATCGGCACCGGTCAGCGCATTAAAGAGCGTTGATTTTCCAGCATTCGTGTAGCCCACCAGGGCGACGACCGGAAACGGCACCCGGCGCCGCGCGAAACGGTGCAGACCGCGGGTGCGCCGCACCTGTTCCAGCTCTTTCCGGAGCCGCGCGATGCGTTCGCCGATCAGCCGGCGATCGGCTTCGATCTGGGTTTCGCCCGGGCCGCCCAGGAAGCCGAACCCGCCGCGCTGCCGTTCCAGGTGGGTCCATGACCGCACCAGGCGCGAGCGTTGATAGTCCAGATGCGCCAGTTCGACCTGCAGCGCGCCTTCGCTGGTCGCCGCCCGCGCGCCGAAGATGTCCAGGATCAGCCCGGTGCGATCGATGACCTTGCAGCGCCAGGCCCGTTCCAGGTTGCGCTGCTGCACCGGCGACAGTGTGGTATCCACGATCGCCACCGAAACGCCGTGCTGCGCGATCGCGTCGCCCTGCGAGGCGACCTGGCCTGAGCCCAGCAGCGTCGAAGGCCGGACCACCCGCAGGGGCAAAATGGCGATATGCGCGACGACCAGCCCGATCGAGGAGGCGAGCCCCACTGCCTCGGCCAGCCGGTGTTCGGCCGAGCGATGGCCGTTCGGTGCTTTATCCGAACGTTCCGTCGGCCAGTTCCGGGGTCGGTCCCAGGGCAGGACGACCGCCGCCAGCAGCGGCGCGGTCCCGTTCGGTTGAGGCGTGCCGGCTGCGCCGTTATTCGCCTGCGGCAGGTGTCATCTCCCTTGGCGCGGCGGCGGCACCTTCGGCTTTCGACGCGTCGAAAAGCTGGATCGGCGCACCCGGCATCACTGTGCTGATCGCGTGCTTGTAGACCAGCTGCGTATGCCCATCCCGGCGCAGCAGCACGGAAAAATTGTCGAACCAGGTGATGATGCCCTGGAGTTTAACCCCGTTGACCAGGAACACTGTGACCGGGGTCTTGTTCTTTCGCACATGGTTCAGGAAGACATCCTGAACGTTCTGCGACTTCTCGTTGGCCACGATGGCTGTCCTTCTCTTGTCGGCTGTTGTTCTTGTTCGGCGGCCGGAAGCATCGGCCAACCCTTCATCCGTCGTCAGTCACCCATCCCGCCTGCCAAGCGCACGCAGTCGCGCGGCAAGGTCGAGCGCGGAGGGGAAATGGATATCAGGACGCGCCCGGTCAATGCCACCATCATGCGCGGCATCGCCGACCAGCACGGCGGTGACCCCGGCGGCGCGCGCCGTTTCCATGTCCAGCGCGGTGTCGCCCAGGTACCAGACCGAATGGTCGGCGCGGTGGCCCAGGCGGTCAAGCGCCAGCAGGATCGGCGCGGCGTCCGGCTTGTCGGCGGCGGCATCGCCCGCGCCGACAACCGCGCCGAAATGGGCGGCCCAGCCCAGGTGGTGCACCTCGGCGCGCAGAAAGGCGCCGGCCTTGTTGGAGACGACGCCCTGCGGCCAGGCCCGGCCGGCGGCGAGGGCCTGGGCGGCGCCCGGCATCGGGGTGACGTGGTGCAGGTGGCGGGTGCGCAGTTCGGCAAGGAAAATGTCGCGCGCCTGTTCCCAATCGGCGCCGAACAGGACGGGGAAGCTTTCGCGGAAGGAGAGGCGGACGCGCGCCCGGGCGTCGGCGATGGACCAAAGCGGGAGGTCGAAGCGGGCGAACACGGCGTTGAGGGCGGCGGTAATGGCGGCCCAGCCGTCCACCAGGGTGTTGTCCCAGTCGTAGAGGAGGATGGTGGGGGGCATGGGGATCAGGTGGTAGCGGCAAGGCGGCCTCCCAGGGGTAGACCGGGATCGCCAGCCCGAGTGGGCGATCGTCCGCCACACCACGCAATTCGCGCGGTGAAGCGGGCTCGGGGGTATGCAGGATCACGCCGGCTTCGGCGGGTGCTTCGAGCGTCGTCTCGAATACCAGCTCGCCGTTGGTATTGGGGTGCGGCGTGAGGAGTTGGCGGCCGATCTCGATCGTGCAGGCGTTGGCGAACCCCGGCGTGATCTCGTTGACGAAGGGGACGGTAATGCGCAACCGGAGCGGAAAGACCCGCCGGCAGCACCCCATGCCACGCCACGCGGCTGTCGCGGGTCCAGCGATAGCGAAAACCGCCATCCGCTTCCAGCATATGCCAGGCATCCACCTGCTGCGCCCGGTGGCGGGCATGTGCCGATGCATCGGTTGGTGCATCCAGCCGCAGCCAGGCATAGGGAGCGCCGAGCCCCGCCAAAAAACCGCGCGACGTCCCGCTGGCAGCCGCTGGGGCAAACCCGTGCAGCCAACTGCCCAGGTGCAGCACGAAGCCGCAGTCATCGCCGAGCCGCGACAGCGCATCGGCGGTGAAGATGGAGGCGTGACCGTTCCGCGGCCCGACGTACCACCACGCACCACGGATCGTGTCGATGTTATCCGGCTGCAGCGGTTGGGAAAACACGATGCACCCGCCGGGGGCCAGCAAGGACGCCATGTCCTGTGTTAGTCCCCCGGCGATACGGTGTGCTCGATCACCTCGAAGCAGGTGATCAGGCTGAATTTGCCCGCCGGCCGCGCCGGGCTGGAGAACGGATCGTAGTTGGTGATGTTGGCGAAACCGTACTTGGCCATCCGTTCGGCGAAAGCGCCGGAGCCGGAGCCGTAGTCCAGGATGTCGAGCTTGCGCCAAGTGGCCAGCTTTTCGGCCATGACAGCAGCGATGCTGGCCGGGCGGATGTCGGCATATTCGGAGTTGATGCGGGGGTAGTCGGAATTATAGATCTGGGCCGCGAACTCCTGGGGCGACCAGTCATCGAAGAAGTCGGTGAACAGGAAGCCGCAGTCGCGGCAGCGGCGGTACTGCGACGTGGATGCCGGCGAAGCCGAAGGCGAACGGGTTCGTGGGAGAACAGTGCTTGTGGAAGTCCAAGCTGTCGAACGGTGGCGAGAAGCCGCCGCAGAGCTTGCAGGGTTGGCCCTGGCGGAGGACGGTTTGGTCGCTGAGGCTGGGACGTGAGAGCACCATGAGACTGGCTTTCCGCAATGTGCCAAGTTGGGCTTAGAGCCTCGACTTGTCACTGTGCCTCACGCTGACATAGTCGCTGAGATCGCTTTGTAGAGGTCCTGAATTGCCGCTACATTGCCATCCTCCAGGAGATAGTCTTGCCGAACGTAGGGTATGTCAGACAGCTTTGGTTGAAACAATCTCGCCCCTGTGCGCGGCTCGACCAGCAGCGAACCGAACTGCTTGAACAATTCGACATGCAGGTGCTGGAGCACGCCCACACCCTCGTTGATCCGAGCGTGACCAAAATGGCTTCGGATCGCCACTATCAGATTGGAGAGATCGACTCTTCGTCTTGCTATCCAAGTAAGCGTGAAACATGGTAGCCCGCTTCGGGCCGTAATGGGCTCGATGCAAGACATTGAGCGCACGTATGATTTCAACCTCCGCCACATCGATAGACGCATTAGAGCGGCCCTGAGAAGGCGCGGACGGCTCGCTCCAGCCCAAGAAGTTTTGACAGAAGTGGACGAATAAATCTTCCCGAGAATCAACGATATTACTATAAGATACGAGCCTTATCGTTGAAATATCGAAGTGCTCAGCATAGCGTCCCAATGTTAGACCGAAATTTAATATATGGGAGCCGAAGGAATTCACCATATGGCCGGATAGGAACTCTGGAAAGGTCATGATGTCACCCTGTTTGACCACTTCCTGCCAGCCAGATGGCAGGAGCTCGCCCCATCGCCGGCAATAAAAGATCACCTGAACCCGCGCCTCGCTGATCAGTCGACCGCAACGAACCGATCGCATCGGGCTCGAGATCGGCCAGATCCTCAGCGGATATAAGCACGGTATCACAATTAGATTGGTCCAGTGACGCGAACTCGCCGGACAACAGCTTGTCTGAACCTTCTCTGAGCCGTTGCGGCAGCCCGTGGTGGCTCAGCTTCTCGTCACCCTGCCACAGTTCAGGATAGCACACACCACGCGCAAGCAGTTCCGAGCGCATCGCGCGAAACGACGCCTGGAGGTATGTGCTACCTGTCTTGTGCGGCCCGATGTGATAAGGTACTTAGGCATGGGTTCTCGTCATCCGGTAGTTGTGCCAAAATCGACCGCAATACGCTAATTTAGACTCGACTCCGTTTCCGCAAACGTGTTGCCTAATGATACTAAAGATTCCGACAACTACGCCTCCAGCTTCCGCAATTGGCGAACGGCTAGCGCAGCGGCGCAATCAAAGCGAGCAGAAAATTCAGGTTTGACAAGCTTGGGCTGCGTCGTGCATGGCTTGGGCAAGCAGCCGAGGAGATTCTCTGTTTGTATGTACGGTAATCGCGGACGCATTGTTCCGATGCTTGGTTTGGCAGCTGCGCTACTGGGCGCCAATCTGCCCGTCTCAGCTGCCGAGTACCGGCCTGTTGGTGAAGATCCAGTAGTTCAGCACGACAAGCAAAAGAGCGATCCCGCGGACTACATGGATTTGTTCACATCCAATGCCCCCTGGCAGCACGTAGCTTCGCAGCTAGCATCCTTTCAAATCTCAACACAGATGGTGCTTCGCGGCTCCGACCAGCAGGTCAGAGCCATTCTCGAGGGCTTACGAGCTCGGAATATTCGCTTGGCAGTTGATCTCGGAATTCTCGATACACCGACGCGTGCGGGAAAGGGACGGAGGGATTTAGTTCGCCATTGACAGTCGAAACGGTAGCTAAACGTATCAAGAGCTTAGGTGGACAGATCGAATACCTGAACATGGACGAGCCTGTCACATGGGGCCATGCCAAAGTGGGCCGGAACAGGGCGGGATTTAACACTGCCACTACGAGACCGAGGCTCTCGCCAGGTTGGCTGCCTCCAAGATGATGGTTCTTCGGCGCTACTTTCCCACTGTTCAAATTGGCCTCACTGATGCCATCAACTCCAGGTATCCGGCCCTGCCCAAAAGCATCCTTGCTTTCGCTGATCAAATTGAGCAGCTCACCGGCACTAGGCTCGGCTACGTTCACACTGACGTCGCTTGGCAAACAGACTGGCAACCGCAGCTCGAGGAACTCGCTAGCGGTTTTCATGCGAGAGGTATTAAAGTGGGGTTGATTTGCGACGGTGGGGACGACACGGGGCACGCATCGAATGACGTGGCGTGGGTCAACGAGGCCCTACATCGCTGTCAGACAGCTATGGAAGATCTACGCATTGCACCGGACCAATATGTAATCCAGTCATGGGCCGCGCAGCCGAAAAAGATGCTACCGGAGTCCCGACCCGGGACCACGACAAACGAAGCGCGACAGGCAATGTCAATGTTTCGCTAGGCCAGTTAGAGACGATGGCGGTTAGCATAATAGCCTACCTCGAACAGCTTATGGCTGCATTTCCACCGGAAGCAATCGCCCACAGGCTCGCCAAAGCAAAACTCAACGCAATCGGTGGAAGTATAGCAAGTGCCGCGGCGGCTCTTGAGGGCGTTCTGACCGAAGCGGGTGATCAACCCGAATCTCCGGTTATTTTCCATCTAATGACTCACATTGCATTGCTAACTCACAGAACCGGACTGGCGGAGCATCTAGTCAATCGACACCTAAACACAGGAAATTGGTTCAACTTAGCAGTGACAGAATCGAATGACTTACCCCCGCCTGTGCTTAAATGGGAAGTAGACAGTCATGGTACATCTCTCTTTGTGATGCGACGCGACGTCATTCAATCAGAACAATTTGATTTCATTTCTAACCGACTGCTCTACTCGCTTCCAGCGCTGGTCGTGCCTTTCAAGCATCAAAGTCGCATCCTGGCTCCGTGCGCCTGAACCTCGGCGACGAGGCAGCCGTCAACGGGTTGGCCTTCTGCTCCAGTGATCCTCGCGACTACCTGATACCCGACACTGAATTTATCAGCACTTCCGGTTATCAAGACCTAAAGCATCGCATGCTTGAGAATGACGTGCCGTGGTCCGATAGATGGCCTAAAGCCGGATGGCGGGGCTCGACCACGGGTCGCCTCGCAAATAGGGAGGCCGGCTGGCGGTCGCTGCCACGAATTAGATTATGCGAGTTAGCCCGCCAGCATTGTGATCTGATTGACGCCGGCATAACAGATATTGTGCAGATCGGTGATCCTCGATCATCCGAAGAAATTCAGTCGTCGGGCTTTATGCGTGACCGGATAGACCCGACCGCCTTTAGGCATGTACCGATACCAGATCGATATCGATGGCAACTCAAATGCATGGCAGGGTATGATCCAAAAACTCCTGACAGGCAGCCCGGTCATCAAGATCGCGTCGCCACACAGGTACGCACAATGGTACCTATAGCCGTCTGGTCCCTTGGGTACATTACGTTCCAGTTTCGTCGGACATGTCGGAGCTCCCGCAGGTGCTTAACTGGCTCAAAAACCACGAGGAGGAGGCACGAGAAATTGGCGAAAGAGGGAGGGCCTTCGCGTTATCTTTAGAATACGTAAATGAGCTGCAACTCGGAGCCGAAACTATTCTTGCTGCCTTTCGAAACAATAATACGTAAGGCATTCGGTGTCCCCAAGGACCTGGTGTTATGGCCGGTCGCGATGTCCATGGGCCTTTCTCAATAGCTTGAGGCTCTTGAACGCCAACGCCAACTCTCTCTTATCTTGCGATTGTGTGTAATCGTATGGTCGCGCGGCATCGGGGTGGTCAAAGCGGACCACCAGTGAAGCCGACGCTGCGATGTCCGAGGGCACTTCGCACTCAACCAAGTTGTGGCCGATCCTAACACTTGCCCTTTGTATCAGGCTTCCTCCCACACTTATGGCAAATTGCTGGTCATTGATGGCTCCCGGAACTACGAAGGGCCATAGCAGACATTCCAAGCTATAGAACCCATTCGGTTCCAGTAGCGGAACTTCAACAACACTGGATTTCCCTTTTGTCCAAGTGTGGCCTGCTTCAGGATTATACCATCCCTCCCGAACATACTTTCGGCTGTTCCCCTCCTGCGAGAAGTCGATCAAAAGCTCGGTTTCTGCGGCCTGGCCGAAGACCTCTCGAATGTAGGAAAGCTGCATCGCACCGCTAATCTTCAATGCGTATCGTGCGCCGACCCGATCAAGCGCAAAGACGGCAACGCGATCGTGTAAGATGTCATCAGATGTCAATTCAGTTCCTACATCGATTGAAAAGTGATACTGATTATGCCGCTCCTCGTAGTGTCGGGTTGATCCGAGTAATTGCCGCTCCCGCATTACGATCACTGACATAGGGGGTCGTCTATACGCGCCAGAGCTGTGTGCGACTGCTCCGATGACACGGCTGCCCTTCAGCTCGAACCCACCTTGGTAGGTGGCGCCGTGGCGGTTCACCGGATCCATCCTTCCGTCGCTTAATGCCGAGCGGATTTGGTCTAGCAGTCCGAACATTCTGCCACCGAGCAGATCACGCGGCCATTCGTGCGCCCCTGCCGGGCGCGATGCGCCCAATGATGGCTGGGCGCAGGGATGACAGCGTCCTTGATGTCCGGATTACACCCCCGATAGAACACCTCGGTGAAAGCGCGCCGCTTCGGCAGGCTGGGCACACTGACCATTCTGCTCTCCCGATTTTCCGCGATAGCCGGAAGGAATATAGCTGGCAGCACACTTCGTTGGCGAGACCGGAAGCAAAGAGGGGGTGTAACACGCTTGCCAATACTGGCCTCTACGCGTACCATCGACGTAGCCCTTGGCGGAGCAGCATCGGGATGCTGGCCGGCAGCGGAATGTGCCACGTTTTGCATTGATGCGGATCCGGGACAGATGAGCGTCGGCAGCCGGCGTTGCGAGGCGCTAGTGCGCTTTCTCCCCCTAGGTCAGTCCATTGGCCCGCATTGACCGCGCTTTGGGCCTGACATCGGTTGTCGTTAGCGCACTCAATGCTCTGCCACCGCTCAGGCTTTTGGCGCGCACTACGACGTCCCGTCCTTGTAAGATTCTGCGGCTCCGCCGCGCCATTCTTCGAACTCAGTAGACTATTTGAAATGCACCGGGGGCTACGAATTCGGGTATCCGGCATCCCCGTTCCGTATTTCCGCTGCGAAGTATGCGGCTTCCTGTTCACTGATTTTTTTGACACATGGACTGCCCAGGCGTTTCGCCGGTTCATCTACAATGACGACTACATTTTGGTGGATCCTGAATACGCGGATGCCCGTTCCATCCGGGACGCAGAATGGTACTCGACTGCTCTCGACCCGCTGCGCGGCACGCGCTTGTTGGACTGGGGCGGCGGCGGCGGCGTCTTTGCGGCCGATATGGCGAAGCGCGGCTTCGCTACGGAATACTATGACCCCTTCTCCGCACCAATGAAGCCTAGCGGCCGGTTCGACATCATCACCTGCATCGAAACCATCGAACACTCGCCTGATCCAATGGGCGCCCTGCGCGAAATGACAGAGTTTCTCACAGACGACGGTGTAATCATCTTAGGTGAGACGCTGCAGCCGGAGGACATCGACCAAATCCGCTGCAGCTGGTGGTATGTCGCACCACGTAACGGCCATTGCAGCACGTTCGACCGGAGAACGTTTTCCAAGGTCAGTGACCAACTTGGATGTCTGTTCCACAGCAGCGGTGTGTCAGGCCCCCACGCGCTGCACCGACCCAAGTCCTGCCTTTTTCCCCGAATTGCCGATTGCTTTGGCCCTGTTATCTGGCATGTGCGTCTCGGCGCCCCCGGTGAGGCGGGTGCTGAGTGGCACGACGTTGAATACCCGGATGGATTACCGGCCTACCAATGGAGCGCGGCAACCGAACTGACTTGGTCTGTCGCTGTTCCCCCCGGACCGTCAAGGACTGTCATCTTCGATCTCCCAGTCGAGCATGCCGTCGCTAACTTCATCGATCGCTGCTCGCTCCGTGTCGGCACGATGAGCGTTCCGCTCAACCAGTGTGGCAGGGCGATGGTGGGGGAAGCCTGCGGTGTCGCGCCGGGGATACTTAGCGTCACGCTGCGCACGCCCCCGCTCGTGCGGGCTGTAGCCCCGGACGGCCGCACGCTCGGCGTTGCCCTGCGGGTGCTTGGAGAAACCGAGGACCGCCGATTGACGGCCTCCTTAAGAAGACGCCGACGAGACTCGACTTAACCCCCCTCCAATCTTCGGGATCAGCACAATCTCGCTCTCCGGCCGCAACTCCGCGGCGTAGGCGTCCTGAAAGATCTCGCCGTCGATAGCAACCGCCATCCCCTCCTCGACCTGCTTGCCCAGGCCGGGGTAGCGGCTCTCCAACTCCAGCACCAGGCGTCGGAACGTGGTCGCCGCCACCTCTAGCTCCGCCTTGCCGCCAGTGAACCGACGGCCGGCATCGCCGGTGATGATTACCTTGGGCATGGCCGCACCAAGGAAGCAGGAAGCACGCATGAATAGCGCGCGGCGAAAAGACATGGATGGCCGAGCCAAGCTCGACCATGACGGGCGGAGCGCAACGGGCGGCTGCTGGACCTCAGCCCATCCGTGTGCGTTTGCGCTTATCCGTGGTCTGCCGGGCCCAAGCACCCTCACCCTAACCCTCTCCCGCTTGGCGGGAGAGGGGATGTCATCAATCAACCTCAATCGTCGCCGTTCGCCACGTCCAACGCTTTGCGCAGCTTCGGCGGCGACATCGGCAGGCTGAGCATGCGCAGACCCACCGCATCGCGGATCGCGTTGCCGACCGCGGCCATCGGCGGGATGATCGGCACCTCGCCCACACCACGAGCACCGAACGGATGGCGCGGATTGGGCACCTCCACCATCACCGCCTCGATCATCGGCAGATCGGACGCCACCGGGCAGCGGTAGTCCAGGAAGCCCGGATTATCCATCTTGCCGCTCTTGTCGTAGATGTACTCCTCGTTCAGCGCCCAGCCGATGCCCTGCACCGCGCCGCCCTGGATCTGGCCTTCCACATAGCTCGGGTGGATGGCGCGGCCGACATCCTGCACCGCGGTGTAGCGAACGATGGTGACCTGGCCGGTCTCCTTGTCCACCTCCACGTCGCAGATATGCGCGCCGAAGCCGGGGCCGGCGCCTTGGGCGTTCACCGACACCTCGGACGTCACCGGGCCGCCGGTGCGCGCCGCCCGCAGCGCGATGTCAGCCAGGCTCAGCGGCTCGAACGCGCCGGCGTTGGTGCCGGCGGGGTACGCCGCGCCGTCGCGCCAGTCCACCGCGTCGGGGGTGATGTCCCAGATCATCGCCGCCCGCTGCTTGAGCTGCATCCACCACCTTCTCGGCGGCCATGGTCGCCGCCATGCCGGTGGCGAAGGTCACCCGGGAACCGCCGGTCACGTGGGTAAACCCGATCGAGGCAGTGTCGGCGACGATCGTCCGCACCTTGTCGGCCGGGACCTGCAGCGTCTCGGCCACCATCATGCCGATCGAGGCGCGCGAGCCGCCGATATCCGGGCTGCCGGACACCGCCACCACCGTGCCGTCCTCGGCCACGTGCACCGCGGCGCTCGAACTCGCCGCCGATGTTGAACCAGAAGCCGCAGGCAACGCCGCGGCCCTGCCCGGGCTTCAGCGGCGTCTTCCAATGCGCGGTGTTCTTGGCCGCCTCCAGCGTGGCAAGGAAGCCGATGTTCTGGTGCGTCGGCCCGTAATGCGTCTTGGTGCCGTTGCGAGCGCCGTTCTGCTCGCGCAGTGCGATCGGGTCCATGTTGAGCTTGCGCGCCAGGTCGTCCAACGCACATTCCACCGCGAACGACGCGATTGGTGCGCCCGGCGCGCGATACGCGGCCACCTTCGGCCGGTTGCTGACGACGTCGTAGCCGATCACCTCGACGTTCGGCAGGTCGTACATGGCGAAGCCGCACATGCATCCCGGTTGGATCGGCGATCCGGGGAAGGCGCCGGCCTGGTACTTCAGCACCTGCCTGGCGGCGACGATCGTGCCGTCCTTCCTCGCACCGATCTTCACGTCCATCGTCGCGCCCGAGGTCGGACCCGACGCGCGGAACACTTCCTCCCGCGTCATCTGCATTTTCACCGGCCGGCCGGTCTTCTTCGACAGCGCAAGCGCCAGCGGCTCTAGGTAGACCAGCGTCTTGCCGCCGAACCCGCCGCCGATCTCCAACGGCGTCGCACGGAGATTGGAAAGCTCCATCCCCAACAGCTTCGCCGTGTAAGAGCGCACCATGAAGTGCCCCTGGCTGGAGCTGTAGATCACCGACTGCCCATCGGGATTGTAGGAGCACAGGGCGGCATGTGGCTCGATGTAGCCCTGGTGCACCGGCTCGGTCGTGTAGTGTCCCTCGACGATCACCTCGGCCTGCTTGAAGCCGTCCTCCACGTTGCCCTTGTGGAAGTAGACCCGCTTGGCGATGTTCGACGGCTTGGTCGGCTTCGGCTCCACGTTGGCGGTGAACAGGTCATCGTGCAGGATCGGCGCATCGTCCGCCATCGCTGCGTCGACATCGATCACGTAGGGCAGCACCTCATACTGCACGTCGATCAGCGCCAGCGCCTCGTCGGCGATGGCCTGGTTGATGGCGGCGACGGCGGCGACCGCATGTCCCTCATACAGCGCCTTGCCGCGTGCGATGCAGTTGCGCGACAGGTCGCGGAAGTTCATCGGCCCTTCGCCGACGAATGCCTCTTCCGACGCAATGTCGGGAAAGTCGTCAGCCGTAACGACGGCCTTCACGCCCGGCAATTTCAGCGCCTTGCTGGCGTCGATCGATACGATGCGGGCATGCGCGTGCGGCGAGCGCTTCACCTTGCCCCACAGCATGCCGGGCATGACCATGTCGGCGCCGAACATGGCGCGGCCGGTAACCTTGTCGACGCCGTCCGGACGGATCGGCCGGGTGCCGACAACCCTCAGATCAGAGCCCACATAATTCATCGAACGGTCTCCCTTCGCATTTCCGCGGCGGCGTCCATCACGGCGCGGATGATCTTGTCATAGCCGGTGCAGCGGCAGAGGTTGCCGGCCAGCCAATAACGCGCCTCGGTCTCGGTCGGGTCCGGGTTCTCGTCCAGCAACGCCTTCGCCGCGACGATGAACCCCGGTGTGCAGAAACCGCACTGCAGCGCCGCATGCTCCAGGAACTTCTGCTGCACCGGATGCAATTGCTCGCCCTGGGCGATGCCCTCGATCGTGGTGATGGCCTTGCCCTCGGCCTCCACGCCCAGCATCAGACAGGAGCAGACGATCTTGCCATCCGACAATAATGGTGCAGGCGCCGCAGTCGCCCGAGGCGCAGCCTTCCTTGCTGCCGGTCAGACCCAGCACGTCGCGCAGGCAGTCCAGCATGGTCTGCTGCGTTTCGCACAGGAATTCGGCCGGCTCGCCGTTGATCGTGGTGGTAACGTGATGCTTGCTCATATCAGTGAGTTTTCCCTTGTGTCTTGCCCGCGTCCGTCTTGCCTTGGGCGCGGTCGAACGCGATGGCGGCCACGCGGCGTGCCAATACGCCGGCGACCTTGGTGCGATATTCGATGGTTCCTCGCTTGTCGCTGATCGGCTTGCAGGCGGCGCGCGCCGCGGCATCCAGCCGTTTCAGCGTCTCTTCGTCCAGTTTGTGGCCGATCAGCGCGTCGGCCGCATCCTTCACCAGCAGCACGGTCGGCGCCACCGCACCCAGCGATACGCGCGCCGCGGTGCAGACGCCCTTGTCGTCCAGCGTCACATTGATGCCGCAGCCCACCACGGCGATGTCCATTTCCGTGCGCGGAATGAAGCGCAGATAGGCGTCACCGGAACGCGGCGGACGCGGCGGCAATTTGAATTCCAGGATGAACTCGTCCTTGGCGAGCGAAGTGCGTCCAGGCCCGGTGGGGATCTGCTCGACGGGCACCTCGCGGCGGCCCTTGCCGCCAACCACCACGGCGATCGCGCCGGCAGCATACAGTGCCGGGACGCTATCGGCGGCCGGCGAGGCGTTGCAGAGATTGCCGGCCAATGAGCAGCGGCCCTGGATCTGCTGCGAGCCGATCAGGTCGAGCGCCTCCACGATGCCAGGCCAGGCCTTGTTCATACCGGGGTGCGCCTCGACCACCGCACCCGGGGTGGCGGCGCCGATGACGAAGCCGCCGCCCTCTTCGCGAATCCCGATGATCCCAGGGATCTTCTTGGTATCGACGATCAGCTCCGGCCTGAGCCGGCCGGACCGCAACTGAACCAGCAGATCAGTACCCCCCGAAAGCACCTTCGCCAGTCCGGACGACCCGGCCAATAGCTTGACGGCCTCATCGACCGTCGACGGTGCGGCATAATTGAGCGTTGCCATTCCTGCTCCCGATGTCTGCGCGCGTTGATACGCCCGGTTCCCTGGCGAACCAGGCCGGAAGACCGCAAGGTTATTCGATCAGCGTGAGCGGGTCGAGGGGGCGGACCCGGTTTGTCTTGCCCTGATCCGGTCAGGCGGCGGTCTGCTTTGCCGCGTCCCACCAGGGGCAGACGCCAGCCATGCGCTGGAAGTTACCGTCGACCACCTGCACCGGCTCACGCATCCCGGCCCTCGCCGCCGCAAGCCGCATCTCATGCGCCTGTGCCCGCTGCGCTTCCGGCAGCCAGGTCCGGTCATGGCCCCACAGGCTTGGTCCGACGGTGACTTCGCTCGCCTGCCAGCGACCCGGCGTCACCTCCCTGCCGCCCCAGCCGTATTCGAGCATGAACCCCGACGGCGACCTCAGGTAGTAGGACGTGACGCAATCGTTCGGGTGCCGCCCCAGGGTGGTGGCAATGCGTTCCGGCTCACCGAGGGCGATGTCATAGCCCTGCCCCACATCATCGAGCGAATACAGTTCGACCATCAGATGATGGAGGTCCTGCTTTCCGGTCTCGATCAGCGCCACCGTGTGATGGCGCGGGTTGACGTGCAGGAAATACGCGCGGAACGGCGTCAGGATATAGTCGCTGACGCCGAAGCCCAGCACGTCGTGGTAGAAGCCCAGCAGGTCATCGATGTTCTTCACATGGAACACCGCATGGCCCATTCCCAGCGGTCCGGTGCGGAACCCGGAGATAGCGCGCCCCGGGCGAAACGGCTCGTCCGCGATTGCGGCGCCCCAGAATGCCTCCAGACGATTACCGCCGGGATCGGCAAAGCTGATCAATCCGCGCACCAACCGTTGGTCCGCCAGAGCTTGCCGGCTCTCGCCGGACCGCTACGCCATGCGTCTCCAGCCGCGCGGCCAGCGCGTCGAGTGCCGCGGCATCAGCGACCTCGAAACCGAAGTAGCGCTCGCCGTCGGCAAGTGAGCGGTCCACGACGAGCCGCTGCTTGCGATCATCCATGCGGAAGGCACGGCAGGCGTTGCCACGTTCGACCATCTGCATGCCGAGCCAGTTCGTGGCGAAGTCGCTCCACTCCGCCAGGTTGGTCGCACCTATGCCGACATAGCCGAGTGCCTGAACTTCCATGGCCGGAGCCCTCCTTCAAGGGGTTACCCAGGCCTCATATTAGCGCATTTTGATCAGATGTTCATACCTGCCAGAGCGCCTGCGCGTGCCGCGGAGGCGGCGCGCAGGCGCGCTTTCGATCGATGGCTGCCGTATCCGAAGCTAGTTGGCAGGCGTTATCCGATTGCAGCAGCAGATAGGCGCGTGGCGCCGCCCCGGTCCGCTGGTGTCTCCAGCAGCCGCTTGAGCAGCAGCGACGTCCCGTCCGGCTGATGGCTGGCGGTGTGCAGGTGGCCCTGAAGCTCCGGTGCGCCGCCATGCACGAGGCTGCGCACGGCCTGGCAGCCGAGCCGCTTACCCAGGCAGTCCAGCTCTTCCACGAGTGCTGCAAGCACCACGCCCGGCTCCAGCGAGTCCAAGGCTATGAAATGGTCCGCGAGCAATACCTTCCCGAGCTTCAGGTCGTCTTCGACGCGATAGCAGAACAAGCCACAGGGAAAAGAGCGGACTTTCCGGCGCGCCGCGACGATGCCGCACTGGCCAACTCGACGCGGGCCCGTAAGCTGTCGCGCGAGTTGGAGCCAGGTGGACAGATCGAGCTGCGGCACCGCTTCTCGCACCAACGGATACACTGACCGGCTCTGATCCCTGGACAGCACGTCAATGAAAAAACCCGCCATGATGCATCCGGTCTCTGCGTTCGCAGCAAGCCTGGCGCAAGATGCCTGCGCAATTCGTTGACCTGGATCAATGCAGGGCGGGGCAGGGCAAATTTTAACCCTTGCCGGCAATACTGACATAGCAGGACGGTTATCGGGGGCGCTCAGTCGCGGACTGCCCGAAGGGAGTAGGTCCGGAGGGAGGGAGTGATGAGCGCGCTGTTTCCAGCTCCGAACAGGTTTAATCCGCATGCCCTGCAGCCTTGTGGCACATGCGATGCCCGCAAGTTCAGCATCTGCGATGCCATCTCCGATGGCGACCTGAGACGCCTTGCCGCCATTGCGGTGGTCACCGAAGTGCAGCCCGGCCAGTGCTTCATCGATGAAGGTGAGCCGGCCAGCAGCTTCTTCAATATCAGAACCGGCAGCGCCAAACTGTTCAAACTGTTGCCGGATGGCCGCCGGCAGATCACTGGATTTGTGCGCGCCGGGCATTTCCTTGGGCTGGCGGTCTCGGACACCTATGCCTTCAGCGCCGAGGCGATAGACCGAGTTCGGTTCTGCCGATTCCAGCGATCCAAATTGCGCGCGTTGCTGGACGATTTTCCAGCGATGGCAAAGCGCCTGCTCGAGCTCGCGGCGAACGAGTTGGTGGCGGCTCAGGAACAGATGTTGCTGCTTGGGCGCAAGACAGCGCGGGAACGACTGGCGAGCTTCCTGCTAATGCAAAGCCGTCAGGGAGTGCCGTTCGGCCATTCCCGTCGCGGGTTCAGCCTGCCAATGACCCGCAACGACATTGCCGACTATCTCGGCCTGACCATTGAGACTGTCAGCCGGACGCTCACAAAGTTGCGCGCCGAAGGGCTGATCGACGTCGTGTCGCAATCCGAGATCATCCTGTCCAATCCGGACCAGTTGGAAGATCTGGCCGCCGGTCTTCTTTGAATCGTCTTCTCTGAACCTGGGGCACTCCTCTGCGCGTGGCCGGCATCGTGCTTTATCGCTGTAACGCTGGACGTCGTTGCCAAGCACGTTGTCCGACCTCGATTCGCTATTGTGCTTACGACCGGGTGGTCGGCATCAAGCCCAAGCCGCCTGCGGCGGTCGCTGCGCGAGGCTTGACCCCGACCACCCGATCGAAGCAACGGCTCGATATCGAATGATGGGATCGGTGTGTCTGTCGCCTTTTTAGCGGGAGAACCTCTATAGCGGTCGCAATTATCCCTAGACCTAGCGCACCCTCAAGTTCAATCGCCCACGCCGCCGTCTCGGCTGGCGTTAGTGGCAGGGTGGGGGTTAGCCCTTCAATCCTGTCAACGCCATGTTCTCGATGATCCGGCGACGCATCAGCAGGAACACGATCAGCATCGGCACCACGCTCACCACCGACCCTGCCATAAGCTTGCCAGTGTCGTTGCTGAAGGCGAACTGGAAGGTGGTCAGACCGAGTTCCATGTTGAACAGAGACTGATCGTTAGCGACCAAGAGCGGCCAGATCAGCATCGCCCACGCTTGGATTGAATGCGAGAATTGCCACCGCAGCCAGGGCGTTTCCCGATAGCGGTGCGATGACGCGGCGCAGGATCCACCATTCGCCTGCCCCATCGACGCGCGCGGCCTCCATCAGCTCACCCGGAACAGCCGATGAAACGTGCTGGCGCATCAGGAAAATGCCGAAAGCCATGAACAGATAGGGCAACACGATGCCCTGGAGGTGTTGATCCACTCGATCTGCACGAGCTGCAAATACAGCGGGATCATGTAGGCCTCGAACGGCACGATCGCCGTCGCCAGGACCAGTCCGAACAGGAAACCACGCAGCGGGAACCGGTATTTGCCGAACACCGTGCCGGCCACCAGCGAGGTCGTGATGACAGACAGCGTGCAGACCACTGCGTAAGCGACCGAGTTGGCGAAGAAGCGGCCGAACGGCGCCGCCTGGAACGCGCCCGTGTAATTCGCGATCGTCGGCTGCCGCGGCCAGAACGCCGGTGGCCATAGCGCAATCTCCGCCGGCGGGTTTGAACGAGGTCGACGAACATCCAGATCATCGGCATGACCATCAGCAGCGCGCCGGCCATCAGCACCGCGTGCGCGGCAAAATGGCCGATCCGCTGCAGCGGCGTACGCTTTCCGGCGACCATCTCAGGTCTGCTTCGCTGTGTCGCTGCGCACGGCACGGAACTGAATGAGCGTCAGCCCGAGCACAATCATCGTCAGCATCACCGCTTCGGCGGAAGCGTACCCCATGTGCAGGAACTGGAACCCGTTCGTATAGATGTCGTAGACGAGCACGCGCAACGCATTGCCGGGCGCGGTCTGCGAACCGACGCGTCATCACATAAACCTGCGCAAACACGTTGAACGAGCTGATCGAGGCGGTGACCAACACATAAAGCAGGATCGGCCGCAACAGCGGCAGCGTGATGCGCCAGAAGCGCTGAGTATCA
The DNA here is from genome assembly GCA_963758595.1 of uncultured Alphaproteobacteria bacterium. Classification (GTDB taxonomy): domain Bacteria; phylum Pseudomonadota; class Alphaproteobacteria; order Acetobacterales; family Acetobacteraceae; genus JAMXLO01. The sequence goes on along the minus strand of CAVWWB010000006.1, from coordinate 10,639 downwards.
GTCGCGCCGTCGATGCTCGCGGCTTCGGCGTATTCGTGCGGGATATTCCGCAAGCCCACCAGGTAACAGCACCATGGCATAGCCGAGCTGTTTCCAAACGTCATCAGGATGACCGCCCACAGCGCAATCGACGGATCGGTCAACCAGGGCACAGCCGGCAGCCCCGCCAGCGACAGCATATAATTCAGCACTCCGTAATTGTAGTCATAGATCCACTTCCACGCTATTGACATAGGAATAAGGGGAGTGATCACCGGCAGGAAATAGATGGTCTGGTAGAATGGCGACAGCCGGCTCTGGCGGCTGAGGAACACGGCCAGAGGCAGCGCCAGAATGGTGGTAAAAATCACGGTGGCGAAAGAATACACCGTGGTGTTTTTAAGCGCGGCGAGGAAATTTTCATCGGAGAAGAGCTGGATATAGTTGGCTAGCCCGACGAAAGGCTTGCGCGGGCTGATCAGGTTCCAGCGGTACAGGCTCAGGATGAAGCCGAATCCGATCGGGATGATGCGCACGTAGAAGAATAGCGCCAGCACTGGCAGGAGAGCGAAATAGCAGAACAGCGGAATCCGCAGCCGATGCCGAAGGCGGCGCAGTCGGATACCGATGCTGCGCGCCGGCGGGCGGCCAACCGACAGCGTGGCCTCACTTGGCATTCGTTTAGGCAGGGCCGTACAGGTCGGCGTCCTTGAGGATCTGGTCCGTGTCCATGGCGCACTTGTGGATGAAGTCAGCGAGCTTCCGCGGGTCCTTCATATCCGGATCCACATACGCGATCGTCAGCTGATCGGCTATTTTCGTTTCTATCTCGTTCCATGGCGAGATGGCAGGGTCGACGTAAAACTGCATATCCCTTCGGCGGATTAACGAAGGCTCGCGTATTGCGGAGTCTGCTTGAGCAACGGCGACCAGTCCACATCGGTGCGCCCGCCGACCCAGCCGGATTTCTGTGTCAGCAGCACGGTGCTTTCGGGCGTGGTCAGGAACTTCATGAAATCGTAGGCGGCCTGCTGGTTCTTGCTCTTCGCGCTGACATAAAGCCCGTCCTGGCCGACCAGCGTTTTGCGCGGGCCGGCCGCGGTCCAGCGCGGCATCGGCGCGACATCGAATTCAAGGTGCGGCGCCTTCTTCTGGATCTCGCCGATCACCCATGCCTCGCGCAGCAACATCGCGGTGGTGCCGGAGACGAAGGCGTCGGCATCGTGCAGGATCTTGGGATCATCGACGTGATAGACCTGCACGGCATCGATATAGAATTTCGTGGCGGCGCGCCCCGCGTCATTGTCGTAGTTCTGGTGCCATTTGCCGTTCGGCGTTCCGACGATCAGCGACCCTCCGGCCGGCTCCAGCAGGAACCGCCATTTCTCGCCGATGCCACTGCCCTGGCCGGAGAGGCGCAGGCTGATGCCGCTGCGCGTCATCTTGCCGGTGCTATCGATCTTCACCAGCTTCTTCGCGTCGTCCATCACCTCGACGAACGTCTCGGGTGCTTGCGCGAGCCCGGCCTCGCGAAAGTAGGTCTTGTTCCAGAACAGCGCCGGCATGGAGAACAGGATCGGCAGCCCGTAGGTCTTGCCGTCCACGGTAAACTGGTCGAGGCTGACTTTCGCGTAGGCGCCGCTCTTGAACTGCTTGTCGATGTCTGGCGGATTGGGCTTGATCAGCCCCGCCTCGATGAAGTTGACGCTGAGGATAAGCCCGACATCAAACAGGTCCGGTCCGGTGCCAGTCGGCATTGCCGCCGCCAGCTTCTGTTCGTGCTCGCGCAATGTAGTGGAGAGTACGTTCAGGCTGAAACCGGGATGATCCTTGGCGTAAGCGTCGCCGCGGTCTTTGTACCACGGTACCAGTTCCGGATATCCGGTCCAGCAACTGAGCGTGACGTCCGCGGCCTCGGCAGGCGGTCCGGCAAGCGCGGCAATCGAGGCTCCGGCGGCAAGCGTGAGTGCGTCGCGCCGGCCGAGTTGCAGCTTGCCCGTCATGCTGTCCTCCCGTTCGGCGGAGATGACACTAACGCCCGCTGCGCAGGCGGTGCAACGGGCGGTCAAAGCGACGCGCAACATGCGAAGCGAGCTGTGGATTGCGGCGCAGGACGATCGCCTGGAAGTGCGGCGACTCCGCACAGTCGGAATAGAAAACTCACTCTGCGCGAGGCCGGACTCGAACCGGCAAGGAGTTTCCTCCGGGGGTTTTTGAGACCCCTGCGGTTACCATTTCGCCACTCGCGCACAGGAGAGAATTGGCCGTCTCAGCCTAGGCCATTGGCACGACCGGCCGCAACCGGCGCGGCACGAAGCTGGACGCCTCTGCGAATGGCGCTCCCTTCGGCACAGTACAGCCGGCATATTCCCCGTCGGCGTCGTGGTAGAGCAGGCGATGGGCTTCCAGAGACGTCCATGCCAGCCCCACCTGATGGTAGTGGAACTGCAGTGCACGTCGCCGCTGGTCCGAGCGGTTCGGGGCGGTATAGTGGTGGATCAGGCTATGAAACACCAGCACGTCGCCTGGTTCCATCGGCAGCGCGACACGCCTGTCCAGCCGGACGAGGTCAAGACGGATGGTGCAAAGGTTGATGTCCTTCGCCGGCACGTGCGGCACGGGTCCTGGCAGGTGCGATCCGGGGATCACTTCCATGCAGCCGTTCTGCCGCGTGGCGGGATCGAGCGCGATCCACACCCCGAACATCAGGTTGGGATCGCTACCGCGGAAATAGGCGGCGTCCTGATGCCAGGGCTTCTCTCCGCTGATCTTCGGCGGCTTCACCAGCGCCATCTCCTGCAGCAGCACCCGCCCCTGCCCCATCAATGCATCGAGCATTGCGTGCAGCCGCGCCGACATGGCCGCGCGCAGCAGCGCCGGCGAGGTGTCGATGAAGTTGCCGAACTTGCGAACCAGGTCCACGGGATCCGCAGTTGCGGCGGTGGTGTCGGCGCCCGGCTCCAGCGCGACGAAGGCGCCGCTGTCGCCGCGCTGTTGCGGGGTCAAGGCGGGATCGCTGGCCAGCGCCGCCAGCCCTGCGAGGCACGCCTGGACATGGTCAGGCGACAGCACCTTGCGCAGGATCAGGTAGCCCTCACGCCGGTAATGGGATATTGCGTCCAGATCGAGCGGCGATGCGCTTCCATGCTCCAGGGCCATAACGGCCTCCGTCCCGCGGCCTGCAATTGTGCCAGCTTGATCGGGCTCCCGACAGCGACTTCCGTGGTTTGCTTCCATAGGGCAGCTTCGCTATAGGAGCCGACCAATGGTCCCGGATAGCTCAGTCGGTAGAGCAAGCGGCTGTTAACCGCTGGGTCGCAGGTTCGAAGTCCTGCTCCGGGAGCCATACCTCCCACAAGTTGCACCCTCACAACCCATCATCGCCCATAATAAGCCATTGGAATTTCCCGGCTATCTTGGCATCCGGGACCTTCCGGGTTATCCTCCCCCATCGCCACCAATCACAGGAATGCAGAACAACTTGGTGGTAAGATTGGTGGTAAGTTTACCAACCACTTGCGGCCAGGGGGTGCCGAAATGCGGCTGACCGATCTGAAAGTCCGCACCGCCAAGCCGGCGGCCAAAGCCTACAAACTGGCCGATGGCAACAGTCTCTATCTCTATGTTGCGCCGAGTGGATCACGAACCTGGTGGTGGCGGACCAAGCAGAATGGCAAACCAACCACGGTCACCCTTGGACGCTATCCCGAGATGTCGCTTCGCGCGGCCCGAGAGAGGCGCGACGAGCGGGCGGTCGAACAGCGGCAATTCCCCCCGAAACCGGCCGCCCCCACGGAGACGCTCGAAGAGGTGGCGCGCACCTGGCACCGTAAGCATGCTTCGAAATGGAAACCGCACCATGCCAACGAGGTCATCGGGCGGCTGGCAAGGAGATCTTCCCCGCCCTCGGCAAAAAGCCAATTGGCGAGGTCACGCCCACCGATCTGCTAACGGAGATTGAGCGAGTTGAGGAACGGTCGATCGATATCGCTCGCCGGATCCGCGGCACTCTCGAGCACGTATTCGACTTCGGCCTCTCGCTGTACCAGGATGACAATCCGAACCTGATCAATCCGGCGCGCGCCATCGCCAAGCGGGTGGCGCCGCTACCGCGCGGGCGCAACCACCCGCATGCGGCCACGATCGAAGTAGCCCGTGCCATTCTGCGCCAGATCGAGGCCACCCCGGCCTCTCCGTCGGTGCGGCTCGCCATGCGCTTCCTCGCCCTCACCGCGGTGCGGCCGAGCGAGGTGGCCGGCGCGCGCTTCTCCGAGATCGGCGCCGATGAATGGCGCATTCCACCCGAGCGCATGAAAAAGGAGCGGTTGCATGTCGTGCCGCTGAGCCCGGCGGCCCGCGAGGTAGTTATCGCCGCCCGCCAGCTCGACGGCCGCGACTGCATCTTCCCTGCCAAATTCGGAACCGACCGGCCTATCTCGGAGAACTCGCTGAATGTCTTGGTCCGCCGCGCGGGGCTTTCCGGCAAATTCGTCCCGCATGGCTGGCGCGCCAGCTTCTCCACCATCATGAACGAGCGCGAGCCAGCCGATGGACCGGTGATCGAGCTGATGCTCGCGCACATCAAGCGCGACAAGGTCAAGGCCGCCTACGATCATGCCCAGCACATGGCGCGGCGGCGCGAACTGGCGGAGATCTGGGCCGGCCTGTTGCTCGCCGGTGAGGCACCGCCGGCGGCGGCGCTACTCGAGGCGCCGCGCCGGCAGTCAGCCCCCTATTCGCTGCGTTTAGTGGCATGAAGCTATGGATTGCCCGGTTCTCCGGGTGAACCCTGTCGCGTCGCGTCGCGTCGCTTACCACCATTAGCGCGGTGCTGGCGCTGCGCCATTCACCACGTCCGCACTGATGGCCATCGTCACTACCCACAACCGACCGAGGCGGGCGCCGCGGAAGAAGCACAAGCAGCCCGCGATCGTCAGCCGGATTGTCACCCCGGCGCCGATCAAGAAGCGACTGAAGGGGCCGGTGATCCGCCTCGGCGCGGACCACCCCGCAGCGCCACAGCCGCATTGCTCCGCACTCGTGGAAGCGCGGAAATCCGCCGGCGACGCGCCCCATCCACGCCGGAGGAGCACCAGCGTCGAGGTGATGCTGCAGACGCGCTGTTCCGCGAAATCGTGCGCCGGGCTGGCCGGAACGGCGATGAGTGACCGCCCGGTAGACCAGTCATGCCTGCCCCTTCCGGGTCGGATATGCTTCGACTTATGTCGCCGCGCAAGATCATCCACGTAGACATGGATGCGTTCTATGCGTCCGTCGAACAGCGCGACAATCCCGCGCTGCGTGGCCGCCCCGTTGCTGCGAGGCGGTCGACAAACGCGGCGTTGGGCAGATCCTCATCGAGAAACCCGTCGGCTACGTAGGCCTGATGTGCCAGGCTATCGCCATGATAGCCGTACGAGAGGCCCGCCGTATGGCGCATGAGGTCCTGAACCGTCGGCTGCGTCCGCGCTGGCACATCCCGCCCCGCGCCGTCTGCCACGCGCAGCCGTGCGAATGAAGGAATGAATTCGGCAACCGGCTGGTCGCAGCACAGCAATCCCGCCTCGACAAGGACCATCGCTGCCGCCGTGACGATTGGCTTGGTCATCGAGTAAATGCGCCAGATCGCGTCCGGCCGCAGCGGGTCATCGTCCGCGACGTTCCGGAACCCGACGGTATGCTCGAAGATCACCCCGCTATGGTTGCCGATCACGATCATTGCGCCCGGGATGGCGGACGCGGCGACGTCCTTCTCCAAACGATCGGCAATTGCCCCCAGACGGCTGGGGGACAATCCCCGTCCGCGGATTGTGGTCGCGATGGTCTCCATCACGTGATCTCCGGTCCTTGGTCGGTTCGAGCGGCATACAGATCGGCGCCGCGGCCAACGCCGGTGCATTTTAATCTGGCACGCCGGCATTACCGAACGATGTCAGCCTGGCAAGAATGGGTTACTACCGAAACCCTGACCCCATGTTCGTAGCGGGTCTACTGATTCGCCCCTGGTTGAATTCCGCAAACATAGTCGTGCGTCGAACACGAATCAGCCTCGTTGCTGACGTGCTCTCCTATGCCGTTACGCGGCCTGTGGCACCGATCCGAGAAGCTCGACCGGCAGAGCAAACATATAGCCCACGCCACGCTCCGTCTGGATTATGTGCGGCATAGACGGGTCGGTCTCGAGCTTGCGCCGGAGCCGAAGGATCTGCACGTCTATGCTACGATCAAATATGTCTTCGTGGACGCGGGTCGCTTGCAGCAGGTGTTCGCGGGTTAGTGGGCGTTGCGGCGCGCCAAGGAACGCGGTCAGCAGTGCGTACTCGCCTTTGGATAACGCGACCGGGAGCCCATTCGGGTCCGTCAATCGTCGAGCTCGGCGATCCAGATGCCAGCCTCCAAACCGGTAATGCCCTCTTTCAGCGTCGCGCTGCGATGTGTTTCTTGCAGTCTCCTGTCGCCGGAGCACGGCATGTATACGCGCGACAAGCTCGCGTAATCCAAATGGTTCACTTACGTAGTCGTCGGCACCGAGTTCAAGCCCGACAACTCGGTCAATTTCATCACAGCATTGACCGGTGGTTATGATCACGGGTACGTCCGAACGCGCGCGGATCTCGCGAAGCAAGTCGAACCCGTCCTCTTGGCCGAGCCGAATATCCAAGAGCACTATGTCAGGCTCGGACTGAGAAATGCCGGATCGTGTCCTGTCTCTGCGAGGCTGAGGCAACGCGCATGTTGCGTTCCACCAGATAGTTGGCCAGCGTGTACGCATTGATACGTCGTCGCCGATGACCAGAACGCGCACCGTTCGAACTCTGTCCGATACCTGGATCCTGTTCATATCGACTGGACAGGTCGGGTTGAGTGGGCCAACTCAGCCTATTCGCTTCAGCACTCATCAGTTTACACTCGCGTGAATCGGAATCTTTCGTAATCGATTGTCAGCGCACGACCACTCCTCGCACTACGTTTGAGGGCTGGTGGCTGATGACAGAAGGTGTGAGATGCAGCTCCCTGCAGGCGGGCGAGGAGCTTTCCAGCCGCGCCGCCGCTTCGAAAGCGCGCAAACGCGAACGCCGAGGTGACTGGCCTAATTGGAGCTGCATCATCACCGACTTGGTGCCGTCAAGGCGGGTTGTTTCGATTCGATCTCGACGGTGGCCGTCTGACCAGCCACTAGGTGGACGCCAGGCGGTAAGTGGTCGATGTGAACGCGGACCGGAATGCGCTGCGCCAGGCGAACCCAGGTGTAGATCGGTTACGTTGGCCAATCCGGATTGTCCGGATTCGGCGTTCGGCACCGTGATGCCACGCGTGACGCTCTCGACATGGCCTTGCAGCGGCTGGCATAGCCCATCAGCTTCACCTTGGCGGGATCGCCGACTTGGATCCGGCCGATCTTGGTCTCCTCGAAATAGCCATCCACCCAAAACAGTCGGCGTTCACCATGGAAAAGACGTTCTTGCCGACCATCGCGTAGTCACCGAGCTGTGTCGTCAGATTGGTAACATAGCCATTCACCGGCGAGCGGATCGACGTGCGCCCCAGGTTCACGCGTGCCTGCGCGAGGTTCGCCAAGGCCTGCCGATAGGTCGCTTCAGCCGCGAGCACGGTCGTGGTGAACGTCTCTCTCTGCTCCTCCGAAGTCTCGAGATCCGTTAGATGCTGACGGCGCGTTACCTCGCGCTCAGCATTGTGGGCTTTGGCGCGCGCCTGATTGACGGCCGCCTCGGCCAGTTGGTCCGCAATTGCGTAGTCTATGGGCTCGATCGTCAGCAGTGGATCGCCCTTGTGCACATATTGGTTGTCAGCCACCGGCAGAGAAACGATGCGGCCCGCGACCTCCGGCGCCACGGCCACGACATAGGCGCGCACTGTGCCATCGCGGGTCCAGGGCGCGCCCATATAGGCGTTCCACATCGCTTGGCCCGCCCAAATGGCCAGTCCGACGACGGCGAGGGTAAGGACGACGGGCAAGATGGGCCGGCGCCGCAGTGCAGGACGCCCCGCAGGGCGGGGGGACCAGCCGATGTCGCTGCCCAATCCAGGTGTCTCGGATTGCAGGTTCGCTTCAATACGTGACATGGCTAACGCCAGTCCGCGGTGATCAGCACGATCAATGACAGAACGGTGACATACGTTGCTGCGACGAACAGCGCCGGATGCCAGACATGGCGCAGCAAGCCGAACCGGTCAGCAACGCCACGCAACACGACGACTGCCAGCCATGCGGCGACCATCATCAGCGACATCGGAGCGACATAGACGCCGAGCAGATCGACTTCGGTGAATTTCATGTCTGGGCCCCCCCGTCGAAGTATGCGGCGTGCCGGTTCAGCACCTCCGAGATGGCACTGATGCTGCCGCGTGCCTGCAGAGCCGCAGGATCGACCGCAAAACTGGCAAGCTCTTTATCGAGATGCTGCAGGACCGCCGTGGCGATTGCACTCCTGCCTTGCGCAACAGCGGTGAGCGCGCCGCTGAGGTCAGCACCGATGCCGAGCCGGGGAGCGACGGAGCTTAGCCGCAGGATCTCGGTGCCCAGTGAAAGCGCCGCCAAAACCTGGGCACGCTGCAGCGGTGTTGCCTCCGCCGGCATGGCGGAAAGCCGGCTGTAAATGTGCCCCGCCCAATCATGGAAGGTCCGCTCCGACGCCAGTTGATGCAGGTCGCGCAAGGTCAAAGCGACTAGGCCCTGTGGACAAACCTGATCCAGATGCGAGCGCATCCGAGCAAGACAAAGCCCAGGAAGCTACTTGCGGTTTTGTCATATCGGGTGGCGATGCGCCGTTGCTCCTTGAGATGACCGATGAAGCATTCGATGCGTGAGCGCAGGGCATACAGCGGCCTGGTGACCAGATACTGCACCTTGCGGTTCCGCTTGGTCGGGATCTCGGGTGCGGCACCACGATCGTGAAGGTTTTGGCGGATCGCGTCGCTGTCATAGCCCTTGTCCGCGAGCATGACACCGGGGTCGCTGTCGCGTTGCTCCATCAGCCCGTCATAGGCCGTGACGTCATGGGCCTCGCCCTCGCTCAGCACCGCGCCGATGGCAAGGCCTTCCGCGTTGCAACGGAGGTGGATCTTGGTGGTGAACCCGCCGCGCGAGCGGCCAAGTGCCTGGTTCTGCGTCCCCCCTTTTTCGCCGGCAGCGCAGCGATGCGCCCGGACCGTGGTGCTGTCGATCATCTGCAACACGTCGGCATCGCCGCCGCTGTCCGCCAATGCCTGCAAAAGCACGTCCCAAACGCCAGAGAGACACCAGCGACGGAACTGCTTGTGCACCGAGTTCCAGTTGCCCAACATCTCCGGCAGGTCGCGCCACGGAGCGCCGGTGCGGCTGATCCAAAACACCCCGTCCAGCACCTTGCGATGGTGCTTCGGCGGGCGACCGCCGAGCGGCGAGGGGCTCGCCAGGAAAGGCGCGAAGATTCCCCATTCCTGGTCCGTCATCAGGCCTCGGATCACTGCCAACCTCCAACACAGAGGTCAGCCTAAATCACATTCACACCGCGTCGGGGAATCGCCGCGTGACGATCGGCAGAAGGCTAATCCGAGCGGGACCGTCTCAATTCTTTTCGCAAAGCCTCGCGACAGTCCCAATTCTTTTGTTGCCCGCGCCTGTTCAGTCAATCACTGAACACCGCCAAACTACGGTTTGTCCACAGGGCCTAGGCCCTGTGGACAACCTAATGCAGATGCACAAGCGCATCCGAGCAAGACAAAGCCCAGGAAGCTACTTGCGGTTTTGTCATATCGGGTGGCGATGCGCCGTTGCTCCTTGAGATGACCGATGAAGCATTCGATGCGTGAGCGCAGGGCATACAGCGGCCTGGTGACCAGATACTGCACCTTGCGGTTCCGCTTGGTCGGGATCTCGGGTGCGGCACCACGATCGTGAAGGTTTTGGCGGATCGCGTCGCTGTCATAGCCCTTGTCCGCGAGCATGACACCGGGGTCGCTGTCGCGTTGCTCCATCAGCCCGTCATAGGCCGTGACGTCATGGGCCTCGCCCTCGCTCAGCACCGCGCCGATGGCAAGGCCTTCCGCGTTGCAACGGAGGTGGATCTTGGTGGTGAACCCGCCGCGCGAGCGGCCAAGTGCCTGGTTCTGCGTCCCCCCTTCCTCGCCGGCAGCGCAGCGATGCGCCCGGACCGTGGTGCTGTCGATCATCTGCAACACGTCGGCATCGCCGCCGCTGTCCGCCAATGCCTGCAAAAGCACGTCCCAAACGCCAGAGAGGCACCAGCGACGGAACTGCTTGTGCACCCAGTTGCAGGTTGCCCAACATCTCCGGCAGGTCGCGCCACGGAGCGCCGGTGCGGCTGATCCAAAACACCCCGTCCAGCACCTTGCGATGGTGCTTCGGCGGGCGACCGCCGAGCGGCGAGGGGCTCGCCAGGAAAGGCGCGAAGATTCCCCATTCCTGGTCCGTCATCAGGCCTCGGATCACTGCCAACCTCCAACACAGAGGTCAGCCTTAAATCACATTCACACCGCGTCGGGGAATCGCCGCGTGACGATCGGCAGAAGGCTAATCCGAGCGGGACCGTCTGAATTCTTTTCGCAAAGCCTCGCGACAGTCCCCAATTCTTTTGTTGCCCGCGCCTGTTCAGTCAATCACTGAACACCGCCAAACTACGGTTTGTCCACAGGGCCT
>CAVWWB010000005.1:0-552310 GCA_963758595.1 uncultured Alphaproteobacteria bacterium | reverse complement strand
TAGCGCTGGAACCGGCATAAATTTATGCCTATTCGCACCGGTCGTGCGTTCCTGGACTCGCTGCGCGATGATCGGCAGATCTGGATAGATGGCGAACGCGTAACCGACGTGGCGACCGACCGGCGTTTTGCCGCCGCGGCGCGGAGCGTAGCAGAGCTGTACGACATGCAGCACGAACCGGCTTTGCTGGAGCGCATGACGTATGCGTCTCCCAGCAGCGGCGATCGTGTAGGACTGTCGTTCATCCAGCCCCGAATCGACCGAGGAGCTGATCCGCCGGCGCGAAATGGTGAAAACCTGGATGGACGCGACTTGTGGCATGTTCGGCCGCAGTCCGGATTTCCTGAACATCACCCTGACCGGCTTCGCTTCCGCGCACCAGGCGTTCGGCAATTTCGCCGAGAACCTGTGGAACTACTACCTGTATGCGCGCGAGAACGACATCGTTATGACGCATACCTTGGTCAATCCGCAGGTCGATCGCTCGCGCCCGGTGGAGAAACAGGACAAGGACCTGGCCGCCAAGATCGTCAAGGAGACGGATGCCGGGATCGTGGTGACCGGCGCACGAATGGTGTCGACGCTGTGCGCCTACGCCAACGATATCTGGGTGATGCCGTCCACCTACCTCGCGAACACGCCGGAAGCTGCACCGTACGCCTTCGGATTCTGCATCCCGGTCGCGACCAGTGGGCTGCGCTTCATATGCCGTCCATCCGTTGTGCATCTCGATGCCGCCTCGCCGATGGACTATCCGCTGTCATCACGGCTGGACGAAACCGACGGCATGGTTGTGTTCGATAGTGTGTTGGTCCCGTGGGAGCGGGTGTTCATCCATCGCGACGCCGAGATGTGCAACGGGCTGTATGACCGCACCGGCGCGATGCCGCATGTGATGCACCAGTTTCAGCACCAAGAACCTGGCCAAGGCCGAGTTCATGATGGGCCTGGGTTTCGCCATCGCGAAGTCCACCAACATCGACCAGCATCTGCACGTTCAGAACATGCTGGCCGAGCTGATCCAGTTCAGCGAATTTTGCCGCGCCTGCCTGCGCGCGTCGGAGGCGGATGCGGCGCCGAACGCACAAGGCGTCATGACGCCGGCCGCGATGCCGCTGTGGACGGTGCGCATGATGTATCCGAAGATGTTCGTCCGCGCCTGCGAGATCATCCAGACGCTGGGTGCCGGCGGGCTGGTTTCAGTGCCTTCTTATGCAGAGACGGCCAGCGCTGTATGGCCGGATGTGGAGCGATACTTCCAGGCGGCGAATGTCGACTCGCGGTCGCGTATCAAGCTGTTCCGCTTGGCGTTCGACGCGGCATTGTCGTCGTTCGCCGGGCGGCAGCAGCTTTACGAACGTTACTACTCCGGTGATCCGGTACGGCTCGCGGGGATGCTGTATTCACTGTACGACCGGAACGGATACATGCAGCGCATCTGGCATTTGCTGGATGATCTCGAGTCGCGGCCTTCGGAAGACGGACGCATTGGATCTCGCCAGCGCCGGACAGAACGCCCATTGTAACAGGCCTGGGCTGGAGGCTCCTTCCGCTTCGACTTGCTCTAGGCGGCAATCTGGCGAGCGCGATATATCGAGTGGACTTGGCTAGGAGTATCATAACAAATGAAAACAAAATCAGGGAGGAAGTCCCGGGAGAGACCCGGCGGCGAATGGTGATGCATTCAGGCTGGAAGACTTCCTGCCATACCGGCTATCGGTTGCCGCCAACCGTGTCTCGCGAGTGTTCGCACGACGTTACTCGGAAGCTTATGGGCTGAGTATTCCAGAGTGGCGAGTGTTGGCGATCGTTGGTCGTTTCGGAACAGTATCTCCTAGCTCGGTTGGTGAGTGGACAGCAATGGACAAAGTGAAGGTGAGCCGCGCGGCGGCGAGCCTGGTCGGTCGCGGGCTTGCTGCGGCAGACGCACGATCCCGAGGACGGCCGCGGCAGGCTGCTGCGCCTGACGCGCCGCGGAACAAGCGTATATGAAGGGATGGTGCCGCTTGCATGCGAGCTTGAAGGGCAGTTGGCGGAGCGGCATGAGCCGTAGCGAATGGAGCGCGCTGCTGAAGGCGCTGGACAAGCTCGACGCACATGCGAAGGAATTCGCCGGCACCGACCAGGAGCCATTGCCGGACTGAGCCCCGCAGACTCGCCTGTCACAAAAACTTCGCTAGAATCGGCGCCTCGCAAGCTCATGGAGGGCGCCCGATGTCAGGAACACAGAACGGCAGAAGTCCCCGCTCGGTGGCGCTGGTCGGGCCTTATAGCAGCGGTAAGTCCACGCTGTTCGAGGCTCTGATGGAAAGCGCCGGAGCGCCGGTAAAGCGGCCGGCCGATCCGCGTAACCGCCCGGCGACCACCGAGGTCAGATTGGGTCACTGTTCCTATCTCGGCGATGCGTGGGCCGTGCTGGACTGCCCTGGTTCGGTGGAATTCGCCTATGAGACCGGCTGCGCGCTGTCGATGGTGGATCTTGCAGTGGTGGTGTGCGAGCCTGCGCCGGCACGCGCGCTGACCGTTGCTCCGCTGCTCAAGCAATTGGCGGATGACGGCGTGCCGCACATGCTGTTCATCAACAAGATCGACACGCTGGAAGGCAGCGTCAGCGATACGCTGGCGGCGCTGCAGGGCTACGCGAAATCACCACTGGTGCTGCGCCAGGTGCCGATCATGCATGGCGAAACGGTCAGCGGATATGTCGATGTGGTGAGCGAGCGCGCCTACCGCTACCGCAAGGGACAGGCTTCGGAGCTGATCCAGATTCCGTCCGAGATGCAGGACGATGAGCAGGACGCACTGAACAAGCTGGTCGAGGTACTGGCGGATCGCGACGACGTCCTGCTGGAGAAGGTACTGGAGGATGTGAAGCCGACCACGGCGGAGATTTACGGCGACCTGCGCAAGGACCTCGCGGCGGGCGCGGTCATCGAGGTGCTGCTGGGTTCGGCGGAGAACGCCGGCGGCGTGCGCCGGTCTGTGGAAGGCGTTGCGACACGACACGCCCATGGCGGCGGAAACAGCAGCGCGAAGAGGCGTCGATGCCGATGGCCCGCCACTGGCCCAGGTGTTCAAGACGGTGTACGCCGGACATACCGGTAAGCTGTCCTATGCGCGGATCTGGCGAGGCGCGATCAAGGACGGCGTGACACTCGGCGGACACGCGGCTGGGCGGAATCTATCGGATGCCGGGGGGCGAACTGGCGAAGGTCGCCGAGGCCAGCGAGGGCGACATCGTCGCGCTGGGACGGCTGGAAGGTGTGCCGACAGGCGCCACCGTTTCGCCTGGCGCGACGCCGGAGCAGTTGCCGTTCCCGGTTGCGCCCGATCCTGTGTATTCGCTGGCGATCTCGACGTCGGATCACAAGGATGACGCGAAGCTGAGCGGCGCGTTGCAGAAGCAGCGCGAGGCGGATCTCACCCTGGGAATGGAGCAGCAACAGGACACCAGCGAGACGGTGTTGTTCGGCCAAGGCGAAATGCACCTCAACTCCACGGTCGAGCGACTGGCGCGCGATTACGGACTGAAGGTGAATACGCATAGGCCGCAGGTCGCATACAAGGAAACCATCCGCCGGCCGGTGCATCAGCATGGTCGGTTGAAGAAGCAGAGCGGCGGGCACGGACAGTTTGCGGATGTGAAGATCGACATCGCGCCACGGCCGCGCGGCGAAGGCTTCCAGTTCGTCGACAAGATCGTTGGAGGCGCGGTGCCGCGTAACTTCATCCCCGCCGTTGCCGAAGCAGCGGAGGAATCAGCGAAGAAGGGTCCGTTCGGTTTTCCGGTGGTGGATATATCGGTGACGTTGGTCGATGGCGGATTCCATTCGGTCGACAGCTCCGATATGGCGTTCAAGACCGCAACCAACCTGGCGATGAAGGAAGCGCTGGCGAAGGCCGAGCCGATCCTGCTGGAGCCGGTCGATCACATCACCATCAGCGTGCCGAACGAATTCACCGCGCGCGCGCAACGGTTGCTGACGGGACGGCGCGGGCAGATCCTCGGCTTTTCCGAGAAGGAAGGCTGGCCGGGCTGGGATGACGTTGTGGCGCTGGTGCCGGAGGCGGAGCTGCACGATCTGATCATCGACCTGCGCTCGCAGACGCTTGGTCTTGGCACCTATCGTCGAAAGTTCGACCATCTTGCCGAATCTGCGCGCGGACGTCAGGCGCGGTGCTGCATGATGATCGCGGCACCGCATATGAATCTGTTCGACCTGACGGGGAAAGTGGCGCTGGTCACCGGCGGCAATGGCGGCATCGGGCTTGGCATGGCGCAGGGCATGGCGTCTTGCGGTGCCGCGGTGGTGATCGCCGGGCGCAACGCGGAAAAGGCGGCCCCGGCGCTTGCCGCGCTGCGTGAACTCGGCGCTCGTGCCGCCTTTATCGCCGGCGATGTGACGAAGAAGGCGGCCTGCGTGAAGCTGGTCACCGACACGCTGGCGGAGTTCGGCCGGCTGGACATCCTGGTCAACAATGCCGGGACCGCCATTCGCAAGATGCCGCAGGAGTACACGGAAGACGAATGGCACGAGGTGCTGGACACCAACCTGACCAGCGCCTTCCTGTGCTCGCAGGCGGCCTATGCGCCGATGAAGGCCGCCGGCGGGGGCAAGATGATCAATATCGGTTCGATGATGTCGCTGTTCGGCGCGCCGTACGCTGCGCCCTACGCGTCGAGCAAAGGTGGGATCGTGCAGATGACGCGCGCGATGGCGACCGCATGGGCGAAGGATAACATCCAGGTGAACGCGGTCTTGCCGGGATGGATCGACACCGACCTGACGCGGCGAGCGCGACGCGAGGTACCCGGTCTGCACGAGCGGGTGGAGAACCGCACGCCGGCCGGGCGCTGGGGTGTGCCCGCTGACATGGCGGGCATCGCCGCCTTCCTCGCCGGTCCCGCCTCGGATTTCGTGACGGGAACCGCGATCCCTGTGGATGGCGGCTACTCCATCGGGATGTAGCCCGCAACCCGCGCACGCCACTACACCCAGTCGAAAGATCGCGTTACCGCCTTGCGCCAGGCGGCGACCAGAGTATTGCGCTGCTGATCGTGCATCTGCGGTTGCCAGGTATGCGCGGCAGACCAGTTGGGCAGCAGGTCCTCGGTGCTGCGCCAGTAACCGACGGCGAGGCCCGGCAGCGTATGCCGCCCCGAGAGCCGTGGCCTCTGGGCTGCGCGGCCGAACCACCGGGACGTTCAGGATGTCGGCATGGAACTGCATCAGCAATCTGGTTCTTCACCATGCCGCCGTCTACCCGCAGCGTGTGGATGGCAATGCCGGAGTCGCGTTGCATGGCTTCGACCACGTCAAGCGTCTGGTAGCCGGTGGCCTCCAGCGCAGCCCGCGCGATATGTCCGGCGGTTGCGTAATGGGTCAGGCCGGCGATGACGCCGCGCGCATCGCTGCGCCAGTACGGCGCGTACAGTCCCGAGAAGGCCGGGACGAAATAGACATCGCCGTTGTCGGGCACGGATAGGGCAAGGCGCTCGACGTCATCGTTCGTCTTGATGATGCCGAGGTTTTCGCGCAACCAATGCACCAGTGCACCGGTGATCGCGATCGATCCTTCCAGCGCGTAGCACGCCGGCTGGTCGCCGAACTTGTAGGCGACCGTGGTCAGCAGGCCGCTGCTCGACGGCATCGGCGCAACGCCTGTGTTCATCAACAGGAAGCAGCCGGTGCCGTAGGTGGCCTTCGCCTGCCCCGGATGCAGGCAAGTCTGGCCCACCAGGGCGGCCTGTTGATCGCCCAGGATACCGGCGATCGGGACGCCATCCAATTCGCCCGTGCAGGCGCCGTACTCCGCTGACGACGGCATGATCCGCGGCAGCAAAGGACGCGGGATGCCGAATGCCTCGAGCAAGCCCGGGTCCCAGTCCAGCGTGTGCAGGTCCATGAGCTGGGTACGGCTGGCGTTGGTGACATCGGTTATGTGCAGGCCGGTCAGATTCCACAGCAGCCAGGTGTCGACCGTGCCGAATGCAAGTTCGCCCTGTTCCGCTCGAAGCCGCGCATTGGGGATGTTGTCCAGCAGCCAGCGCAGCTTCAGTGCGCTGAAGTAGCTGTGCAGCGGCAGGCCGGTGACAGCGCGGAACCGATCCTGACCGCCATTGTTGGCGTACTCCGCGACGAGTGGGTCGACCCGCGTGTCCTGCCAAACGATGGCGTTGTGCAGCGGCTGGCCGGTGGCGCGGTCCCACAGCAACGTGGTCTCGCGCTGGTTGGTGATGCCGATCGCGGCGAGGTCGCGATGCGTCAGGCCGGAGCTGCGCAGCGCCTCTGTGATGACCGCCTGGGTGTTGCGCCAGATTTCCTTCGGGTCGTGCTCGACCCAGCCTGGTCGGGGATAGATCTGCCGATGTTCCCTCTGCGTGCTGGCGATGATCTCACTGGTGCGGTCGAACACCATGAACCGCGTGCTGGTGGTTCCCTGATCGATCGCGCCGATGTAGCGGGTCATGGCATAGCAGTTCGCACTGGGTCAGCGTGTCACGATCGAGTCTCAGCGCTTCGTGGGCGCCGCCGGCATTCTCGTGCGCAACGAGGGCTCTCCGCAAGGGTCCGCGAAGCGTCGCAAGAAGACGCTCAAGGACTGCACCGGTGCTCGCGCCGGAGCCCGTCTCGGATGTGGTCGAAAGCAGCAAGGAAGTAATATTCAACCGCAGATAACGCAGATGCACGCAGATGGATCGTGTTGCCCCCAAAGAGCGTGTGCAAAGCGCTGGATTCCGATGCGAGACTTGCCGAAGTTGAACAACAGACAGAGCCGCAGGCGGGTTGCCTTCAGGTAGTCGATGCATTGCGCCGCGTGAATACTGTCAAGCGCCTTGACTGCCTTCAACTCGACCAGGACAGTTTCCTCGATCAGGAGGTCGGCTGTGTACTCCCGACGACAATGCCGTCGTAGTGGATCGTGACTCCCTCCTGTTGCACGACGGCGAGACCAGATTTGCGCAACTCGTGAGCCAAGGCGTTCTCGTAGACCTTTTCCAGAAACCCGGCCCCGAGCGTGTTCATGACCCGGGACGCGCAACCGATGATGCGCTTCGACAGCTGGTTGGTCCTGGTCTCATCTGCGTGCATCTGCGTTATCTGCGGTTAAATTTACAGGGGGCGACTTGTGGCCCCCCGCGGTTAAGGCCAGGTTGAAACCCGGCCCGAGGCATCGCGTATGACACGCCCCCCGCGGCTTGTTAGGCTCGCCGCGAACCAGGGAGGCGTGCATGGCGGGACGGTTTGGTGGACGCGTGGCTGTCGTCACTGGCGGCGTTTCTGGTATCGGGGCCGGCATCGCCGCGCGGCTGGCGGCCGAGGGCGCCGGGTCAGTCTGTGGGATCGTGACGCGGCCGCGCTTGCCAAAGCCGAAGCGCCGCACAAGGCCAGCGTCGACGTCACCGACGCAATGCCGTGCAGCGCGCTGCCGCGACACCGTTGCCGCGCTCGGCCGGATCGACATCCTGATCGCCTGCGCCGGCGTCACCGGGCCCAACGCGCCAACCTGGGACTATGCAATCGCCGATTGGAACCAGGTGATCGACGTAAACCTGAACGGCGTGTTCTACTGCAATCGTGCCGTCGTGCCGCTGATGTTGCGCCACGACTATGGACGCATCGTCAACATCGCCTCGATCGCCGGCAAGGAAGGCAACCCGAATGCCGCCGCCTATTCCGCCTCGAAGGCCGGCGTCATCGGCCTGACCAAGTCGCTCGGCAAGGAGCTGGCGAAGACCAATATCAGGGTGAACTGCGTCACACCGGCGGCGGTTCGCACACCGCTGTTCGCGCAGATGACGCAGGAGCACATCGATTTCATGCTGTCGAAGATCCCACTCGGCCGCTTCGGCGAGATCGACGAGGTGGCATCGCTGGTCTGCTGGCTGGCGAGCGAGGAATGCAGCTTCTCCACCGGCGGCGTATTCGACATTTCCGGCGGCCGCGCGACCTACTGAACAGGGGCAACAAGAATGGACAACGAGACACTCGCCTTCACACCGGCCGTGCAACTGGCGGAAATGATCCGGCAGAAGAAGCTGTCGCCGGTGGAGCTGATGACCGCGCTGCTCGCACGCATCGAGGCGTTCAATCCGAGAGTGAATGCGTTCGCCTATCTTGCCGCCGACGCGGCGATGGATGCGGCAAAGCGCGCCGAAGCAGCGCTGATGAAGGACGAACGCATTGGGCGGCTGCACGGCGTTCCCGTCACCATCAAGGATCTGGCGATCACCAAGGACATGCCCACGCAGATGGGCAGCCACATCTTCGCCGGCAATCAGCCGAACGAGGACACGCCCATTGTGCCACGCCTGCGCGCGGAAGGCGCGATTATCCTTGGGAAGACCACCACGTCGGAGTTCGGCTGGACCGGCGTCAGCCATTCGCCGCTGACCGGTATCACGCACAATCCGTGGAAATACGGCTATCAACGCCGGCGCGTCGTCGGCCGGCGCGGGCGCCGCGGCCGCGGCGGGATTTGGGCCGCTGCACCAGGGCAGTGACGGCGCCGGCTCGATCCGCATGCCGTCGCATTTCTGCGGCGTGTTCGGGCTGAAGCCGACATTCGGCCGCGTGCCCTACTATCCCGTGGGCAGCGGCGACTACACTTCGCATATGGGCCCGATGACGCGCACCGTCGCGGACAGCGCGCTGATGCTCAGTGTCATGGCCGGGCCGCATCCGCTGGATCACACCACCTGCGAGGCAGGACCGGCCGATTATCTTGGCCGGCTGCGTGAAGGCATTCGCGGCAAACGCATCGCCTACAGTCCTGATCTGGGCTATGCGCGTGTCGATCCCGACGTGGCCGCACTGGTGAAATCCGCAGTCGCCCTCTTCAGCGAACTCGGCGCCATGGTGGAGGAAGTGCAAACGCCATGGGCGGCGCAGGGCCCCGAGATGATCCGCTTCTTCTGGGCCGCGCACATGAGCCGGCTAACACCGCATCTCGCCAAGTGGGAAGCGAAGATGGATCCTGGCCTGGTCGCCTGTATCAAAGCAGCGCAAGACTACTCGGTCACCGACTATCAACTGATGCGCGACCGCAAGATGGCCTACATCGCCGCGATCCATCGCTGGTTCGAGGACTGGGATTTTCTGCTGACGCCTGCTGTCTCTGTTGCCGCGTTCCCGGCCGAGAAGCTGATGCCGGACTATTGGCCGCAGCACGACTGGGACTGGCTGTCCTGGGCGGAGTTCTCGTATCCGTTCAACATGTCGTGGAATCCGGCTGCCAGCGTGCCGTGCGGTTTCACCGCAGAAGGCCTGCCGGTTGGATTGCAGATCGTCGGCCGCCGGTTTCGACGATCTGGGCGTGCTGCAGGCCTCGGCGGCGTTCGAGCAGGCGCAACCCTGGGCGGACAAACGGCCGAAGCTCGCTTGAGCAGGCCTGATCGCGGGGGACAAATTGATTCAGGTTCGCCTCCCGCGTAGCGTTCGGCCGGCCAACTCAGGGCAGCGAAGTGAGGAGACGGGAATGGCACTTTCGATGTTCCAGGCCAGCGTGCCGGTCTGCACGCAGATTCTTGGCAGCCTGTCGGCGATCTAGAGAAGGCCGCGGCGCACTGTGCCGAGAAGAACTACGAAGAAGCGTGGCTGCTGAACGATCGGCTTTTCCCGGACAAACTTCTTCTTCCACGCGACCACCTCGTGCGACATCCTGCGCCATCGCGGTGTTGAGCTCGGCAAGCGGGATTTTCTAGGGTCGTTTTGACGCCGTCGATGCCGGGGCCTGCGCCCGGCATGAGACTTATCTCAATCGGCCACTCCAACAAGATGAACCAAGTCCCAAAAACCGCGACCAGGATGGTCAGCGGCAGCCCAAGCCGCCAGTAGTCGGTGAACCGGTAGCCACCTGGTCCCATCACCAGTGTGCTGTTCTGGTGACCGATCGGCGTGAGAAAATCGGATGCGGCGCCGAACGCCACCGCCATCAAAAATGCGTCCGGCCCCAGCCCGAGATTCTTCGCCACCGCCACCGCCACCGGCCCCATCATCAGGACTGCTGCGGCATGATGCAGCAGGGGGGTCACCAGCATCGACACCACCATGATCAGACCGACCGCGAGATAGGCTGGAAGATGGACGGCAATCAAAGTCAGTCCATTTGCCAGCAGCCCGGCCGCGCCGGTGTCCTGCAACGCCTCGCCCACCGGGATCAGGCAGCCGAGCATGATGATGATCGGCCATTCTATAGCGTCGTAAGCCTCGCGCGGTGTCGTCAGTCCCAGCAGCACGATCGCCGTGGCGGCGATGAAGAAGCCGACCTCCGGCCGCATGCCTCCCACGGCGATGGCCGCCATCGCGGCACACAGAATCAGCAGCGGCAGCCACTTCCAGCGCGGCCGGCCAATGTCGAGGTTGCGCTCGGCCAGGGGCAGCAGGCCAAGTTCATTGACCGCCCGGCCGAGCTGGCTCTGCCGGCCTTGCAACACCAGCACGTCGCCGCCCGCCAGCCGGTTGGTCGCGAGCCGAGCCATGCTGCGCTGATCCGCGCGGCTGAGTGCTAGCAGGTTGACCTCGTAGCTGCGTCGCAGGTGCAGATCCTGCGGCGTCCTGCCGATCAGGCGTGAATCGGGAGAGACGACCGCTTCCATGGTTTCCAGCGCGTCGTCCTTGTTACGCGGCCGAAGTGCAGCGATCTCTTCCGCACCGAGCAGCTTGAGGTTGGCCTCATCTACCACGGGCCGCAGTGCCGTCGGATCGCCTTGCAGTACCAGGACGTCGTCGGCATACAGGGTCCAGTCCGGCCGCGGCACGTAGTGATGCGACCGCTCGCGTATAATGCCGGTGACGGTTACCTCGCCCTCACCGAGCGCTTCCAGGTCAGCGACGGTCTTGCCGACCAAAGGCGACCCTTCCGGCAAGCTTGCCTCGCTGGTGTAGTCCTCGATCGCAAAGCGCTTCTCCGGCAACGGCTGACCGCGCCGGTTCGCCGGCAGCAGGCGCCAACCCACGCTGAGGAACGCAATGGCGATGCAGGTCAGCGGCAGACCAACCGGTGTATAGTCGAACAGATGGTAGGGCTGACCCAGCACCTGCTGGCGCACTTCGGAGATCAGCACGTTCGGCGAGGTGCCGATCTGGGTGATCGTGCCGCCCACCAGCGAACCGAATGCCAGCGGCATCAGATAGCGCGACACCGGGCGGTTGCGCCGCTCTGCCGCCTGGATCGCGACCGGCATGAATACGCCCAGCGCGCCGACGTTCTTGACGAACGCCGACAGGAAACTGACCGCCGCCGTCAGCGCGGCCACCTGCAAGGTCGTGGAATCAAGGATGCGCATGAGGCGCCGCATGGCGTTATCCACCACGCCCGACACTGCGACCGCGCGGCTGATCACCAGCACGGAGGCGATGATGATGACCACCGAACTCGCGAAGCCTTCGAACGCCTTCTTGGCCGGAACCACGCCGGTGAGCACCGCGGCCGAAAGCGCTAACGCAGCGACTAGATCGTAACGAAGTCGATCGGAGATGAACAGGACCAGCATTCCGGCGACGATCGCCAGGGCTTCAATCTGGGGCAGAGTCAAATGTACCGCTTCCTGACAAAAATGCCTGTCAGGTGTGGGAGCTCGACGTTCCGGGTTCAACCCGACCGCTGGTCAGATATCGGCGACCGATTGTTTGGCTCGCCGGCTGCTGCCGGCTACTGCGCTCGGTTCTCTACCAGATCGTTCACTACCGCCGGATCGGCCAAAGTCGAGGTATCGCCCAGGCTGTCGGTCTCGTTCGCCGCGATCTTGCGCAGGATGCGCCGCATGATCTTGCCGCTGCGCGTCTTCGGCAGCGCCGGCGCCCATTGAATCGCGTCGGGCGAGGCGATCGGACCGATCTCCTTGCGCACCCAGGCGACCAGTTCCGTGCGCAGCTCCTGGGTCGGTTCCTCGCCCAGCTTCAAAGTGACATAGGCGTAGATGCCCTGGCCCTTCAGCTCGTGCGGGAAACCCACCACCGCGGCTTCCGCGACTTTCGGATGCGCAACCAGCGCGCTTTCTACTTCCGCCGTACCCATGCGATGACCGGAGACGTTGATCACGTCATCGACCCGTCCGGTGATCCAGTAATAGCCGTCGGCGTCGCGTCGTGCGCCGTCGCCGGTGAAGTACAGACCCTTGAAGGTGGAGAAATAGGTCTGCACGAACCGCTCGTGGTCGCCGAACACGGTGCGCATCTGGCCAGGCCACGAATCCGCGATGCACAGATTGCCCTCGCACTCGTCCGTGCAATTCATGGCCGTCGTTGTCGACGATGATCGGCCGCACGCCCGGCAACGGACGCGTCGCAGAACCGGGCTTGGTCGGCGTGGCACCCGGCAACGGCGAGATCATGATGCCGCCCGTCTCGGTCTGCCACCACGTATCGACGATCGGACAGCGATGTTCGCCGACCACGCGGTCGTACCACAGCCAGGCTTCCGGATTGATCGGCTCACCGACGCTGCCGAGCACGCGCAGTGACCGGCGCGAGGTCTTGCGAACCGGCGCCTCGCCATCGCGCATCAGCGCGCGGATCGCGGTCGGCGCGGTGTAGAAGATGTTGACCTTGTGCTTGTCCACCACTTGCCAGAAACGCGAGCTGTCCGGATAGTTGGGAATGCCCTCGAACATCAGCGTGGTCGCGCCGTTGGCCAGCGGGCCGTAGACGATATAGGTGTGGCCGGTCACCCAGCCGACGTCGGCCGTGCACCAGTACACGTCACCGGGGTGATAGTCGAACACGTATTCATGCGTGAAGCTCGACCACACCATATAGCCACCGGTGGTGTGCAGCACGCCCTTCGGCCTTCCGGTGCTGCCCGAAGTGTAAAGAATGAACAGCGGATCCTCGGCGTTCATCTCCAGCGGCGGACAGTCGGGTGACGCCGCCGCGAGGAGTGTCGCGTAATCATGATCGCGACCCGACTGCATCGGCACGTTGCCACCGGTGACCTTCACCACGATTACGTTCTTCACCGCCGGACAGGATTTCAGCGCCTCATCGGCATTCGACTTCAGCGGCACCTTGCGGCCGCCGCGGCGGCCTTCATCGGCGGTGATCAGCAAGTCGGATGAGCAGTCCTGGATTCGATTGGCCAAGCTGTCCGGCGAGAAGCCGCCGAAGACCACCGAATGAATCGCACCGATCCGCGCACAGGCCAGCATGGCCACCGCGGCCTCGGGCACCATCGGCAGGTAGATCGTGACGCGATCGCCTTTCTTGACACCGAGACCTTTCATCGCATTGGCAAGCCGGCAGACCTGTTCATGCAGCTCGCGATAGGTCACATGCCTCGACACGGAAGGATCGTCGCCTTCCCAGATGATCGCGGTCTTGTCCGCCTGCGTCGCCAGGTGCCGGTCCAGGCAGGAGGCGGACGCATTCAGCGTCCCATCCTCGAACCACTTGATCGACACGTTGCCGGAGAAGCTGGTGTTCTTGATCTTCGTCGGCGTCTTCATCCAGGCGATCCGGCGCGACTGCTCGGACCAGAAGCCGTCCGGATCCCGCGCGGCACGCTCGAACATCTCCTGATAGCGTGCCGCGGTGACGTGAGCCTTGGCTGCGATCTCAGGCCTGACCGGAAAGACCTGACCCTGGGCGGGATGGATATCTGGCATGAACGCGTTCCTTCCGTTCCTTCTTTACAGGCCGGCATCCTCGGGGACGTAGATGGTGCCGTCCTTGATGTGGGTCACGACCGGCTCCAGCCGCTCACCGAAACATGGCCCGCGGAGGCATTCGCCGTCGGAGATGCGGAACTCGGCACCGTGCGTGGCACAGACGATACGGCTGCCGTCGGCCGAGAGGAAGCGGTCAGGCATCCAATCCAGAGGCGTGCCGATATGGGGACACGAATTTACGTAGACGAAAACCGCACTCCCCTGCCGGACCGCGAACAGGCCGGTGAACCCGCCGGGCGGTGGAGGAAACCCTTTGCAGCCGCCCTCTGTCAGGTCCGCCACTCGGCACAGCACCCGTAGACGTTAGCGGGATCAATCCTTCCATCCACCCATCCGGCAGATCCGGTCCCAGTGCGGCTTGGAAACTGGCATGACAGACAGGCGTGATAACCTTACCAAGGGCATGTCCGCAAATTTAGGATCGGCCTTGATCGTCACCAGCGTCACCGGCTTGGGCATCGGTCCCACCGCCTTCATATCGACGCACACCCAGGGCCCCTTCTCGGCGGTGGGATCCGGATAGGCCTCGCGCACCACCTCGACCACGCCGACGATCTCCTTGCCCTGGTTGGAGTGATAGAAGAACGCGCGGTCGCCCAGTTTCATCGCCTTCAGGTTCTGCCGCGCCGTGTGGTTGCGGACCCCCGTCCAGGGCTCGACACCGTTCGCGACCTGTTGATCCCAGGAGAACGAGTCGGGTTCGGACTTCACCAACCAGTAGTTCATCGCGGAATTACCTCTCCTGTTGATGAGGGCCAATCAACTGACCAATCCGAGTTAGGCATGAAGTTTCCTCCAGGAACATTCTATGACGGCGCGATCTCCTTCAAACTGCTGTCGCCATGGGGTAGGTTGCCAAGGTGGACGCAAGTTCCGTTGTAGCCCCGCCCTCCGATGGGCGAAATTCGGGCCGTTCTCTGCACCGTTTCGCCAATCCCGGGCGGTTCCTGCGCCTGGCGGGATTCGTCCTGCCCTGGCTGGCGGTGCCGGGGGTGGGCCTGACGGCAGTCGGCCTTGTCTGGGGCCTGTTCTTCGCACCCGCCGACTGGCAGCAAGGCGACGCGGTGCGGATCATGTACGTGCATGTCCCATCCGCCTGGCTGGCCTCGGCCGGCTATGTCGGTTTGGCGGTCTGCTCGGTGCTGTCGCTGGTCTGGCGCCATCCGCTGGCCGACCTCGCGGCCGCCGAGATCGGCCCGGTGGGCGCCGCCTTCACGGCCCTTTGCCTGCTGACCGGCAGCATCTGGGGCAAGCCGATGTGGGGCGCCTGGTGGGTATGGGACGCGCGGCTTACCTCGGTGCTGGTGCTGTTCTTCCTGTATCTGGGCCACATCGCCCTGGTCCGCGCCTTCGACGACCCGCAGCGAGGCTATCGCTCCGGTGCCATCCTGGCGCTGATCGGCGTGGTGAACCTGCCGATCATCAAGTTCAGCGTGGACTGGTGGAACACGCTGCACCAGCCGGACACCATCACGCTGACCGGTGCACCGACGATGTATGTCGGGCATGCTATGGCCGCTGCTGTTCGCGGCACTCGGCTATACCCTGGTGTTCGCCGCCATTGTCGTGGCACGCACCCGCGCGGCGGTGATGGAGCGGCGTATCCGCGCGCTGCTGATGGCGCGGGCGGAAGAGGCCAGTGCATGACCCACTTGCCCTATGTCGTCGCCGCGTACTCGCTCGGTGTGCTGATCCCGGGCTCGTTCGGGTTGGCCGCGTTCGTGCGGATGCGCGCTGCGGCGCGACGGCTCGCGGCCATTGACCCTCGGCTCCATCGCCCGAGGGCAAGCCCACGGGCCAGCAGGTGATGACCCGGAAGCGGCGGCGGCTCTGGATCCTGCTCGCTTGCGGACTGGGCCTGGGCTCGGCCACGGCGCTGGCGCTGTCTGCGATGCGCGACAGCCTGGTGTTCTTTCTCGCGCCGTCCGACCTGGCGTCCAAGGCGCCCGCACCCGGCCGCACTTTCCGCCTGGGCGGCCTGGTCGAACAGGGCAGCGTTCAGCGCTCCTCGGAGCACGGCCATCCGGTCGCGAACTTCCGGGTCAGTGATGGCGCAGCGAGCGTCGCGGTGACCTATGTCGGCATCCTGCCCGACCTGTTCCGGGAAGGGCAGGGGGTGGTCGCCCTTGGTGCGATGCAGCCGAATGGCACCTTCCGCGCCTCCGAGGTCCTGGCGAAGCACGACGAGACCTACATGCCGAAGGAAGTGGCCGACGCGCTGAAGAAGTCCGGCCACTGGAACCCGTCTGCCGGGCCGCCGCCGCCGGCGGCAACGTGGAATACCATGCAGGTCGGGAAGACTGGCGGATGAAGCCGGAAGACGGGGCACCAGTCTCTGCGGTCCCCCGGCGCGCCCTGCTGCTTGCCCCACTGGGTGTCGCGGCGGTGTGTGGTGCGGGGTCGTGGCTGCTGCTTGAACGCCTGCCACAGGAGGCGGACGGTCCGCCGCAGGTCCCCAGCGTGCTGATCGGCAAGCTGGTGCCCCCCTTTTCGTTGCCCGGACAGCCGCCTGGCGACGGTTTCTCCAGCGCGGATGTCATCGCCGCCGGCCGGCCGGTCCTGATCAATTTCTTCGCCTCGTGGTGTATGCCCTGCGCTCAGGAGGCGCCGGTGCTGCAGGGGATGAAGCAGCAAGGGACCGCGGTCTGGGGCATCGCCTACAAGGACAAGGTGGAGGCGACCAGCGAGTTCCTGCGGAACGGCGACGACCCATACACCCGCGTTGCGCGGGACGAGGCAGGGGCGACCGGAACCGAGTTCGGTCTCTACGGCGTGCCGGAAACCTTCCTGATCGACACATCGGGTATTGTTCGCTGGCATTGGGCCGGCGGCCTCAGCGAGGACGTGGTCCGGCAGTCGCTCGCCCCGCTTCTGCGAAGCCTGGCCTGAGCCCTCGAAGAGCCAGGCGCGCGAGCCACAAGAACGCACCGGGCAGCATCAACAGCAGTATGAGCAGAGCGCAGGCAATCGCCGAGGCGGTCGGCCAGTCGCGGTTGACGAAGAACTCCTGCCACAACACGCGGCCGATCAGTTGTGCTTGCGGGCCGCCCAGCAACTCGGGAATGACGTACTCGCCGGCCGCAGGGATGAACACCAGCAGAATGCCGGCCCATACGCCCGGCAGCGACAACGGTAGAGTTATCGTCAGGAAGGCGCGCCATGGCGGCGCACCCAGGTCCGCCGCAGCCTCCAGCAATGATGCATCGAGTTGCGTCAACCGCGCATAGAGCGGCAGCACCATGAACGGCAGGTACGTATAGACGATGCCGATATACATCGCGGTGTCGGTGTAGAGCAGCCGCAGCGGCGACAGACCCAATGCCGCGACGATGGTGTTGATCCAGCCGTCGTCCTGCAGCAATCCGATCCAGGCATTGATGCGCATCAGGAAGCCGGTCCAGAACGGCAGCATCACCAACATCAGCAGCAGGCTGCGCCTGCGCTCCTGGCTGCGGGCGATCGCGAGTGCCATGGGATAACCCGCGAGCAGGCAGATCGCAGTGGACAGCGCCGCCACCTTCAGGCTGAGCAGCAATGCATCGCGATACAGCGGGTCGGACAGGATTAGCGAGAAGGCGTCGGTGCTGATATGCGGACCGGGCAGCATCGGCGAATAAGGCGGGACGCCGTCAGCGGGGTAGGACAGCGCGATCTTGAGCACGATCAAGGTCGGCAGGATCAGGAAAACCACCAGCCATGCCCAGGGGACGGCCAGCACGAAGAGCCGGTTGCTGGTCATTCCCGCAGCACGATGCAGGCGTCCGGGTGCCAGGATAGGGTGACGGGATCGCCGACCTCCACGCGTTCGGCATCCAGCCCTTGGCGCAGTGCCGTGGTGGCGCGCACCATAGTGCCGTCGGGCAGCCGCACCAGATGGGTCAGCGACTCGCCCGCGTATGACCGCTGTACCACGACGCCTGCCAATCGGTTGGGTCCATCCGCCTCGCCGATCATGACCCGCTCCGGGCGGATCGCCAGCCAGGTCGCACAAGGCGGGACTGTTGCTCCCGTGTGCACCACTGCGCCGCAGGAGAGCTCGGGCCGTCCATCCCTGACGGTGATGCGCAGCACATTCGCCGCGCCCAGGAATTCCGCGACAAACCGCGTGCGGGGTTGCTCGTATACCTCGGCCGGAGTGCCGACCTGGACCAGCCGGCCTTGGTGCATCACGCCGATGCGGTCGGCCATGGTCAATGCCTCCTCCTGATCGTGCGTTACCAGGATGAACGCGATACCGAGTTCATGCTGCAGACGGACCAGCTCCTCGCGCGTGTCACGCCGCAGATTGCGGTCCAGCGCCGATAGCGGCTCATCCAGCAGCAACAGCGCCGGGCGCGGTGCCAAGCTGCGCGCCAGCGCGACGCGCTGCTGCTGTCCGCCGGATAGCTGCGATGGCCGGCGCGCTTCGAAGCCTTGCAGCCGCACCAGTCCCAGCATCTCGCTGACGCGATCGGCGATCGCCGCGCGCGACAGCCCGCGCATGCGCAATCCGAAGCCGATATTCGCCCCCACGCTCATGTGCGGAAACAGCGCGTAGGACTGGAACATCAGGTTCACCGGCCGCTGATGCGGCGGCAACGTGGTCAGATCGGCCCCGTCGAGCACGATCCGTCCGGCTTCCGGCTGCACGAAGCCGGCGATCGCGCGCAGAAGAGTGGATTTTCCCGAGCCCGATCCTCCGAGCAGAACGAACAACTCGCCAGCTTGGATTGACGACGTAAGCTCATCGACCGCCACCAGACTGCCGTAGCGCACACGAAGCCCGCTGATCGTCAGCAAACTGGCCTACTGTCCGGCCTTGAACCGCGCCCACATGCGCGTGCGCTGACGTCCGACCGCCGGCGGTACGGCGCTGACGGTGAAGAACGTCTTCATCTGCTCTGGCGTGGGAAAAATATTGGTGTCGCCGAGCAGTTCCGGCCGGATCATCGGGCGACTTGCGGGCACCGCGTTGGCGTAGCGTACGGTGTTGGTGATGCCGGCCATCACGTCGGGCTGCAAAACGAAGTTGATGAACATGAATGCCGCCTCCTTGTGCGCGGCATCCGCCGGGATCGCCAGCATGTCAAAGCCAAGCTGGGCGCCTTCCTTCGGCGCCACGTAGCGAACCGACACGCCGCGCCCGGCTTCCCGCGCACGCGCCGTCGCCTGCACGACATCGCCGGAGTAGTCCAGCGCCAGGCAGATCTGGCCGCTTGCCAGCATTTCGATCGCGCCACCCGAGGCAAACGTGCGGATGTAACGGCGAATGCCGGTCAATGTGTGTTCCACCGCCGTGAGATCGGCGGCATCGGTGCTGTTCGGGCTCTTGCCAAGATACTTCAGCACGCTGGGGATCACGTCGATGGCGGAATCCATCATCGCGATGCCACACGGCGCGAGGCGCTTCGCACTGTCTGGGTTCAGCAACAGATCCCAACTGTCGGTCGGCGCCGCCGGTGCAAGCTGCTGTACCTTATCGGGGTTCATGCCGATGCCCGTGGTGCCCCACAGGTAGATGGCACCATAGCGGTTGCCAGGATCGGACGCCTCCACTTCGTGCATCAACAGCGGGTCGAGGTTCTTCCAATTCGGCACGCGCGTTCGATCAATCGGCGCCAGCGCACCGACCTTGATCAGCCGGGAGAAGGTCGGCTCGGAGCTGGGCACGATGACGTCGTAGCCGGAGTGGCCGGCGAGCATCTTCGCTTCCAGCGTCTCCAGGCTGTCGAACACGTCGTAGTGGATGGTAATACCGGTTTGCTTCTGGAACTGCTTCAGTGCGGCCGGATCGATGTAGTCGGTCCAATTGTAGATGTTCAGCACGCGCTCCTGGCTGCCGGCGGGCGCGGGTGTTGACAGCAGAAAGGCGGCCGATACGGCGATCCCGATCAGGCTGCGCAGCCACCGCCGGATTACTTCGCTGCGCTCGCAATGACGTCGGTTCAACGCTCCAGCCTCATGCTGGGCGGCATCAGGCGCGCTTGCGGGCAGGCGCGCGCTTTGCCTTCTTGGCTGGCGACTTCCGGGGCGCAGGAGTTGCTGGAGCGGCAGCACGCGGCTTGGTTTCCTGACCCAGGCTTCGCTTCAACGCGGCCATCAGATCGATGACGTTGTCGGCGCGCGGCTCCTCGGGCGCTTCCGGTTGGATGCCCTCGCCCTTCAGCTTGGCCTCGATCACCTGTCGCAGGCGTTCTTCATAGCGGTCGACAGTGTCGCCGGGTTCGAACCTGCCCTCTTGCCGTCCGATCAGTTGCCGGGCGAGTTTGACCATCTCGGGATCCGGCTTCGCATCGGGAATCTGATCAAACAGCGTGTCGTAAGCGTACAAGTCCCGTGGTTCATGCAGCGTGTGTAGGACCATCCCCTTCTCGAGCGGCAGGATCGCCACTGGACGTTCCCTGCGCGAGATCACCAGGCGCGATAGCGCCGCCATGCCGGACTCGGCGATGGCGTCGCGCAGCACCACGTAAACATCCTGCCCGGCGTCGCCATCCGGCACCATGTAATAGCTCGTATCGAAATAGATCGGGTGGATCGAATCGCGTGGAATGAACTTGTCCACAGTCATCGTCGTCGATGACTCGATGCGCGCGTTGGCAAAGTCCCCTTCGTCGAGCAGGACGTAGCGGTCCTTCTCGAACTCGTATCCCTTCACCAGCTCCGAGCGCGAGACTTCCTGATCGGTGTCGGCATCGACCGTGACCATGCGCACCCGGTGGCCGGTCTTGGGATTGATGAAGTGAAAATGCAGATCGCCACTGGTCCGCAACACGCTGTGCAGCGAGACCGGGCAACTCACCAGTGCCAGCCGCAGATGCCCTCGCCAGATCGGTCGTGCTGCCATGCTCACCTCCGCAAGGCCTCAGATTGGGCGTCACCCTGGAATATGTGCCATTCCGATCCGAACCACACGTTCTTTTGTGCTCGAACTGATCGGAACCGCACCCTGGCCGGATCGTTCGAATGCTGTCCCAAAGGGAGGTATTTGATCATGGCCAAGCACGCTTCGATTGGCCAAGCACGCTTCGATTGGCAGTATCATTGCGGCCTCGGCGTTCATCGCGCTACCCGCACTGGCGCAGACGAGCAGCCCCAACACGGCACCGCCTGCGCCGCCTCCGGGGATGACCCCGAGCCACACCACGACTTCCACGGCGACCAGCCCGGCCAACACTGCCACGGCAACGTCCGCCACCCCGAAATACTTCACCGCCGATCATCAGGTCCGCGCGAGCAAGGTGGTTGGAGCGAGCGTCTACAACGACCAGAACCAATCGATCGGCAGTATCGACGATGTGCTGATGAGCGACAACGATCACAAGGCCGGCATGGCTGTGGTATCGGTTGGCGGTTTCCTCGGCATGGGGAGCAAGCTGGTGTCCGTGCCGTTCGATCAACTCAAGATCGAAAATGACAAGATCGTGATGCCCGGAGCCACCAAGGCTTCGCTGGAGGGCATGCCGGAGTACCACTACACGAACGCGTGATCCGGGCCGGAATCGCCACGACCGGTGGTGATGACGCGGATGGGCGGCTCAAGGGCCGCTCATCTTCTGTACCCATCTTTTGCAGCCCAGGCGGGGCTGCCATACTCACGAACCGACCGCCGGCGGGAGAACGTGATGAACGATCTGGCTGGGGCAGCGCACGCGCTCAAAGATACGACGTTGCAGCGGCGGTACGCGGCGGTTCGCGCCTGGACCGAGCAGCTTGCCCGGTCGCTGAGCCCCGAAGACCAGTGCGTCCAGTCGATGCCGGATGCCAGCCCGGCCAAATGGCATCGCGCTCACACCACTTGGTTTTTCGAGCAGTTCGTCCTTGGTCCCTTCCTATCCGGTTATCAGGTCTTCGACAGCGACTTCGCTTACCTGTTCAATTCCTACTACGAAGCCGTTGGTCCGCGGCATCCCCGGCCGAACCGGGGCCTGTTGACAAGACCTTCGGTCCAGCAGGTCACCGAGTTCCGACGTCACGTCGATGCAGCGATGCTGCGGCTTCTCGCCGAGCTGCCGCCGGAGGCTGCCGCTCTGGTCGAGCTTGGATTGCAGCACGAGCAGCAGCATCAGGAGTTGCTGCTGACCGACATCCTGCATGCGTTTGCCCAGAATCCACTTGCGCCGCCGGCGCTACCGGACTGGCGAGACCCCGACGGTGCGGACGGCCCAACCCGCTTCGTCGAATGCGGGGGCGGCATGGCACGGATCGGCCACCAGGGCGGGGGGTTTTGCTTCGACAATGAGACCCCGGCCCATGCCGTTTATCTTCACCCGTATGCCATCGCATCGCGCCTGGTGCGCAACGGCGACTGGTTGGATTTCATGGCCGATGGCGGCTACCGCACGGTGACGCTTTGGATGTCGGATGGTTGGGCCTGTGCGCAGACCAATGGCTGGGGGGCACCGCTTCACTGGCACGAGAAGGACGGAGCCTGGTGGCAGATGACTTTGCGCGGGCTTGTTCCGTTGGACCGTGACGCTCCGGTGCGACACATCAGTTGGTATGAAGCCGATGCGTTCGCCCGCTGGACCGGTGCGCGGCTGCCGACCGAAGCCGAGTGGGAGGCGGCAAGCGAGCGTGCCGATATCCAGGAGCAGACCTCGCATGTCTGGCAGTGGACGGGCAGCGCCTACAGCCCATATCCGGGTTACCGTCCCGTCGCGGGAGCGGTCGGCGAGTACAACGGCAAGTTCATGATCAACCAGATGGTGCTACGGGGCGGCTCCCTGGCAACCCCGGCAAATCATACCCGACGCAGCTATCGAAACTTCTTCCACCCCGACAAGCGATGGCAATTCACGGGCGTCCGCCTCGCACGCGACATCTGACAAGGAAGACAGCAATATGCCTGATGACTCCGCCTCGACGTTGGCGGTGGGGAGTGTCGCCGATGCGGCGCTGACCGGCCTGCTGCAGCCGCAAAAGACCTTGCCGGCAAAGCTGTTCTATGACCAGGCCGGATGCCGGCTGTTCGGTCGCATCACTGAACTGCCCGAGTACTATCTGACGCGCACGGAACGGGCCCTGCTGGCCGACATCGCTCCTCGCATTGCCGAAACGGTGGGCGGGCCGGCGGTGCTGGTCGAGTACGGCGCCAGTGACGAGGCCAAAGCAGAACTGCTGCTGCGCACCTCGGTGTTTTCCGCCTATGTTCCGATCGATGTTGCAGCACACCAGCTCGAGCAGATGCGCACGCGATTACGGCAGCGGCGGCCCGAATTGCTCGTCTGCCTGTTGCCAGCGGATTTCATGGATGTTGCAGCATTGCCAACCGAGGTGCCGCATCTGCCTCGGTTCGGGTTTTTCCCCGGATCAACCATCGGCAACCTCGATCCGCCCGAGGCACGCCACTTCTTGCAACGCGCCCGCCAAGCGCTCGGACCGGATTCGTGGTTCCTGGTCGGCGTCGATCTGCGCAAGGATCCCGCCATCTTGCTGCCTGCTTATGATGACGCGCAAGGCGTCACGGCAGCGTTCAACCGAAACCTGCTGGTACGGCTCAATCGCGAGGCGGCAGCCAATTTCGACCTGGACGCATTCGCTCACAAGGCGGTGTGGAACGATGCTGCCGGCCGCATCGAGATGCACCTTGTGAGCCTGCGCGAGCAGCGCGTGCGCGTGGCCGGTCACATCATCCGCTTTCGCCAAGGCGAGACCATCCACACCGAGAACAGCTACAAGTATGAAGCCGAGCGGTTTGCAACCCTGGCCCAGCAAGCGGGCTGGCACGCCGCCCAGGTGTGGACCGATCCCGCGCGGCTGTTTTCAATGCACCTGCTGGAGCCACGACAGGGACCCTGAGCGTGATGATCGAAGGCTGAACGCCGGAGGCGTGGATCACGCGAAAAGACTGAGCGTGATGATCGAAGGCGAAACCCCGGAAGTCCTGACCAAGCGCTCGGTCGGTGAACGAGGGGGATGGCCGCGCAGCTCGCCGGCGGCCATCCCTGGGTCACACTCTGCTATTCGGCGGCCATCTGCGAATGCTGCCCACCTTGGCTGGAAATACCGCTGAGGGCCTGCCCGGCAAGTCGCTCCCTTCGCTTGGCGATGTCACCGAGCGAGACCACGCCAACCAGGCGCTTTTGACAATTCATGACCGGCAGCCGACGAACTTGCTGCTCAGCCATGTTCTCCGCCACATGCTCAAGTTCCTCATCCTCGAACACGTAGCGGACGTCCGCTGTCATCACGTCCCGGACCTTGGTCTGGGACGGGTCACGGCCCTCCGCCACCAGACGCACAGCGACATCGCGATCGGTCAGCATCCCGATCAGCCGATCTCCCTCGGTCACCGGCAGCAGCCCGGTATCTGCTTCGCGCATCATCTGCGCCACCTGCCGGACGTTGTCCTCCGGGCTGACTAGCTTCACGTCTCGAACCATCACGTCAGCGACGCGCTCGGAAGTTTCGCGTTCGCCACCGTTGCGGCGCTGCTGTTGCTGATGCTCCGACATGCGTTGCTCGAGTGGTTCGAGGGTCTGTTCTGCGGACTGTCGCACGGCTCGGATGATGGCCGTGCTGCCCTCCAGCAGGGCGTGAAGGTATTGCTGGGTAAATCGTTGCTGGAGCTCGAGCATTGCCACGGGGCCCGACATTCTAAACAATTGCTCGGCTGCGCTGAGATTGACCTCCATGACCCGTTCGAGTGCGCTGCTCATTGTAATTGCCGAGTCTTGCAGCTTACCCCCGCTGACACCCGGCAACTGGGCGAGTGCTCGCCAATCCTGGGTCATCTCCTGGAGAACCTGGGCGATCCTGCTAATACTCTGATCGAAATTTTGGGCCGCGTTCTGGCTGAACTTCTGCTGCACCCCCGCGACCCGGTGCGAGGCCTCGCGTGCTGTTTCGCTTGCGGTGTCTCCGAGGTGCCGCACCGTCTCGGCGGTCGTGGTTGCCGTCTGCCGCGCGATATCGCTGCTCGTATGGCCTGCGTCCGCCATGCGCCCAACTCCCTCCTGGATGGCGCCAGTCGTCCGTTGCGCAGCATTCGTGATTGCTGCGCGACCGCGCTCGGACTTTGTTTCGCTATTGTCTACCATGGTTGCTCCAATTGCTGCTGATGAGGCGTAAATCGACGTCGCCAATGACCTGAGCGCGGCCGCAAGAAAGCGCGCGTTCAGTCACTGCTTAAGGGTGCCAGACGGATTTAGGGCAAACTCCGGATGCTCTTGCGATCTGGCTCCGCGGCAAGCACCTCCGTGACACGGAGTTCACCGCCACGCCGGTTTTCGCTTGGCCGAACCAGCGCGGACCAAGCCACCCTACCACCCGGCTGACCGCGGTGCATGATGCTTCCGGGAAATTTGAGCGTACGTATTCGAACGCCCGGCTTGCTTCCGGTTAGTTACCGAAGCACCCCAAAACTGGCACGTAATGCGGGCAGGCGTAGGCGTTGTTATATGTACGACGCGGGTCCACCACGGCGGGCCTTGACGCGAATGAAAGACACCGAAGGCGGCACACCGGAGGTCTAAATCACGTAATAAAAACGATGTGCCGCCGCCTGCGTGAGCTTAAGCTGCGTCGGCGGTCTGCTCACCTGTCAGGAAGGACCGCAATTGCAGACGCGCGCGATGTACCCGGCTCTTCAAAGTGCCAATCGCACACCCGGTTACCTCGGCCGCATCTTCATATGACTGCTCCTGCAGCACGATCATGGAAAGTGCCTCGCGTTGATCGCGCGGCAGCCGGTCCAGCGCCCAGCCCAGTTCCCGCAGAGCGGTCCGGTCCTCATGGGCCGCAGGGACCGGCAGCTCCGGGACGGTATCAACATCGGTGTATTCACGGCGGCTTCGCACGCTGCTGATGAAGTGATTGACCATGATGCGATGCACCCAGGCGGAAAAGTTGGTGCCCGGGGTGAAGCAGTCCTTCGCAACCAACGCTTTGGTTGCCACGTCCTGAGTGAGGTCCTCGGCCGCTGCGCGGTTACGCGTCAGCGCAAGCGCCCAAACCCGCATTTTTGGCAGAAATTGGATCAATTGTTCATGAAAGTCTTGCGCCATGGGCCCTCTCCGGAGGCTGAAAGTGTCGTCACCGACGCATCTGAGGCGGAAAACGCGCACTTGCAAGACGAATGACACGAGCTTGAAGCGGGTCGGAATAGTTCGGGGCACCAAGTGAACATTTACTTCGCGCACCAGGGGGGGCTCTGTTAACCACCACGTGATCGACCGGCAGCTTCGGCTCGAGCCGGCGAGGGCACGTCCCTCAAGAACGCAGCGCACCCGCCGCAGCAACGGCCAGAAAACAAAATGACGGCGCTCCGGAGAGCGCCGCCAAGTTTGGGGGGGAAACGTCACGCGGCGATGGCGGGGAGCCATCCGCCGCGCCCCAAACATTGGGCCGGCCTATCGCATGTCAAGGTCACAGTTCTGAGCGGCGCTACCGGGTGATGACCGAAGGCGGAAGCGCCCGAAGGCCCCCGGCACCCTGTCGCGGAACCAGTACTCACCGGCTCGCTTGCCAGCAACCAGCGCGGGATCGCAGAAACTTTCTGTTGCTGCCAAGGCCCTCGCCGGAAGCGTACTCCGTGGACACGCGCGCTCACGAATTGAGAGCCACACCGCCCAGCATTGAAGTTGCAGACCTGCGGTGACCACCCGCCACCTGGGTGATGTCGGAATTCCCAACGCGAAACCGTCCTTGGGCTGATGGGTCAGAGTTTCACTGTCTGTGCCTTGGGTCACAGCACCACAGGCAAGACGCCGTCATTCTGGCCGGGTCACGAGGAGAGGAACTCATGCGCGCCTACCTGACCGCTGCTGGAATGTCATTTAGTCTGGTGGCCGCGTGGGCGGCTCTGGTGCCACTGTTGGCTTGATGTCGTGCCGCACCACTTCAGGCGAGCTTCCGCACCAGTGCGGCCGCGGCGGGAGTGGACCAGTCAGCCGAGCCTTCAAGCCGCGCGCGCTCGCGCCCCTGCTTGTCGATGATCAGGCTGGTCGGGATGCCGCGCACATGCCAGGTGTGGGCGGCGGCACTCTTGGGATCCAGCAGCACCGGTAAGCCTGTGATGCCGTGCTGCCGGTAGAATGCCTGCACAACGGCCGCGCCGCCGCGATCTGACGACAACGGCAGGACGGCAATGTCGTCAGGCGCCAGAACCTTCGACAGCGCGGCCAGTGACGGCATCTCCGCAACGCACGGCGCGCACCATGTCGCCCAGAGGTTGACCACCATGCCATGGCCGACGAACTCCGCCAGGTGATGCTCGGAGCCGTCGGCGGCGACGAAGTTGACGGCCGGCGCCGGCATCGGCGGATCGGTCAGCTTCAGTGCGCCGGCCAGGTCCTCCAGTTCCTGCGCATGCGGTTTGCGCCCACCAAGGGCCGCCGTTAGGGTCCCCGCCGCCGTCAACAGACGCCGGCGCGACATCAAGACCGTCATGGGATACCGCAAGTGGGCGAGACGCCGGAGCAGCGCAACGAGGCCGCCAATCCGCAATGGGGCGGGCGGTTCGCCGCCGGCCCCTCGGTGGTGATGCAGGAGATCAACGCCTCTATCGGCTTCGACCGGAAGCTATGGCGGCAGGACATCCGGGGCTCGCTGGCGCACGCGGAGATGCTGGCGAAGGTCGGGATCATCACCGCACAAGATGAGCAGGCCATCCGCACCGGTCTAGCCGCGATCGCACACGAGATCGAGACCGGCTGCTTCCGGTTCAACGCCGCGCTCGAAGACATCCACATGAACATCGAGGCCCGGCTGACCGAGCGTATCGGCGAGGCCGGCCGTCGCCTGCACACCGCGCGCAGTCGCAACGACCAGGTGGCGACCGACTTCCGGCTGTGGGTGCGCGACGCGATCGATGGCCTCAGCGCGCAGATTGCCGACGTTATGCGGGCGTTGGCCGACCGCGCGGCGATGCACGCCGGCGATCCGATGCCGGGCTTCACCCACCTGCAGACGGCGCAGCCGGTCACCTTCGGCCACCATCTACTGGCCTATGTCGAGATGCTGAACCGCGACCGCGGGCGCCTGGTCGATTGCCGGCGGCGGCTGAACGAATGCCCGCTGGGCAGCGCCGCACTCGCCGGCACCTCGTTCCCGATCGATCGCGCGGCGACCGCACAGGCGCTGGAGTTCGACCGGCCAACTTCCAATTCGCTGGACGCAGTATCGGACCGCGACTTCGCGCTGGAGTTCCTGGGTGCGGCGGCGATCTCCGCGATGCATCTGTCGCGCTTCGCCGAGGAGCTGGTCATCTGGTGTTCGCCACCCTGGCAGTTCATCCGATTGTCGGACGCGTTCACCACCGGCAGCTCGATCATGCCGCAGAAGCGCAATCCGGATGCCGCTGAACTGGTGCGGGCGAAGACCGGTCGGATCACCGGCGCGCTGGTCGGGCTGCTGACTGTGATGAAGGGCCTGCCGCTCGCCTATGCCAAGGACATGCAGGAGGACAAGGAGCCGGTGTTCGATGCTGCTGAGGCCTGGGCGCTGTCATTGGCGGCGATCGCCGGGATGGTGCGCGACATGACACCGGACACGGCGCGCATGCGCGAGCTGGCGGGCGCCGGTTTCGCCACCGCGACCGATCTGGCCGACTGGTTGGTGCGTGTCGCCAAGCTGCCGTTCCGTGATGCGCACCACATAACCGGCCGTCTGGTCGCGAAAGCCGAGACCAAGGGCTGCGACCTGGTCGCACTCACCTTGGCGGAGATGCAGGAACAGGAGCCGCGCATCACCGCCGATGTTTTCTCGGTCCTGACGGTCGAGGCCTCCGTTGCTTCGCGCACCAGCCTTGGCGGCACTGCGCCGGCTGGCGTGGCACGCGAGGCGGCGCGCTGGCAGGCCGCACTGGCGTGAGGCCGACGCTGCTCGTCGCGGCCCTGCTGGCCTGCGCGATGCTGGCGGCATGCGGCAAGAAAGGGCCACCGGACGCGCCTGGTCCGCCCGATCAGATCACCTGGCCACGGACATATCCGACCCACTGATAGCGCGGCGCGACTGAACGCCTTTTGCCGTCAGTAAGCGCGGGCGGTCCCGCGAAGCAATCGAGGATCCGGGCGGCGGTCCGAATTTACTCTATCTCGCGGCGAGCATCTGTTGAGGGTAAAAACGGCTCCACATAATAAGCTTGGCCCGATAGATGATTGGTCATTTCACCGACCACGCCGCGAATGAGCGGACATTTCTCGCATGGGTGAGGACGGCAATCGCGGTGATGGCGTTCGGCTTCCTTGTGGCGAAATTTGACCTTTTCCTGAAGATTGCCGCTCACTCGCTTGCCGCCGGGGACCAAATTGTCTCGTTGCCGCGCGGGGATTTCGGAGGTGCCGTGGGGGCCGTGCTGATCATCGCCGGCACGGTGATGGTCGTGCTCGCGGCTGTGCGCTTCGCCCATACGCGTCGGGCAATCGATAGCGCCGATCCCGGCACTGATACGGTAGGTGCGGATTTGGCCTTAGCAGCGATGATGGCGGCTCTCGGTCTCGCCCTTGTGCTTTATCTCCTTCACACGCTCCTTAGCGGTATCTGAGCCCGGTTGGGATACTTGTCGAAATGTTAGGGTTACCGCTGAGAAACTTTCGGATCCGGTGAGCGGATGATTCCGTTGTTGCGCATCTGTCGGTTCGGGAGATGGCGCGATGATGGGATAGCAGCAACAGTAACCGGAGCTGTTCTACACGTTCCAGCTTGAGCGCCACGTTCCGCCGGATCACTTGCGGCGTCAGATCGACGCGATCCCCGACCTGAGTGCGATCCGGGGCGCAATCCTGCCAAACTATTCATCACGTCGACCAACGGGCGACCGATTGAGCAGGTTCACGTGCGATGTCATAAAGCCGCTCGCATCGGCCCGGCGTGCGCGCGCAGCGCTCTCAGAAACTCAGCCACACCCAGTCGTTTTCTAGGCCAAACATCATCCGTCCTGCCGATGCATAGCGCGGACTGGACTTATCGGAATGTTGTAGCAGGACATGCACGTCGCGGAAATGGCGCTCGAAGGGTTGTCCGATGCGGATTGAAGACGCGCCGACGGCGTCATTAACGAGCCGCACGCCTTCGGCACAAGCTTCCGCCACAAAGCATGTTGCGAGCTGAATGCGAATCTTCGCTTCTGGCAACAATTGGGTGCTACCGCTTGCGACATGGTCATAAGCATCCGTCGCGGCCCGATGCAGTGTATCTCGCGCGGCATCCACTCGCGCCTTCGCCTTGCCCATTAGGAACTGCACAAGCTGCTGCTCGCGTAGAGGCGTACTGGTATAGGCTGGCGTCTTGGTGCGGCACAAGTAAATCGCCGCATCGACTGCTGCCGCAGCTGTGCCGATCACGACAGCTCCCTCTCCGATGATCGCGGTCCACGGCCACATACGGTACAATGGCCCCTCAAAGCCCGGCGCGGGATCGCGCAGTGGTGCGACGGGCACGGTCAGATGTGCCGGAACGAACAGGTCTTGGACCGCATAGTCTGTTGAGCCAGTCCCGCGCATGCCGTAGGTGTGCCAAGTGTCGAGCACTGTTGCAGCGGAACTTGGAACGAAAGCACCGAATGGCGCGGGTTGGCCAGTCTCCGGGTTGGATTTCGGCTTATCGCCTTCCATTTCCAGTAGTGGGAGGACGAGCCATTTGGCATTCTGGCATCCGCTCCCAAAGGAGACCTGACCCGTAACTCGCCATCCGCCATTTGTTTTGGCGGCCTTACCGAACGGGAACAGCGCCCCAGCTACTGTCGGCACGCCATTACGAAAAAGTTCGTCCGCACCGTCAGCCGAAAGCCATGCCGCATACGCTGCGACGCCTTGGTTCATTACCAGGTTCCAAGCGGCAGCCGAATCGATACGCGCGATTGCTTCCCAGACCTGCATACACTCGACAGGATGCAGCTCGTGCCCGCCGCGTGCTTTCGGAGCTAACATGCCAAATAGCCCGGCATCATACATCGCCTCATAGACGACGCTCGATAACCTGCGGCTGGTTTCTGCTTGGGCCGCGTGCATTTCGATGACGGGCCGGATCTGCTCTACGGCACTCAGAAGATCTTGGGTCTTCATCGAGGGCCCCCCTGTGGCGATTGTGCCAGTGTGACCCGTGTTCATGTAGATGTTGGCCAATCATAGCCGGTAAGCGGCACACTGGCACGGTTAAATATGGGCTGCCAAGGGCAGTGTTTGCAAGCAAGTTCACTTGGGGGCTGAGCCGTATTCACTTCGGAACCGTGGTCGCTCGTCTCGGACAAGGGCAAGGTCGACCGGCGACCTGAGCCGGCCGTCTGCGTTCCGTACAACTGTTTTCGAACCGGACGCGGTAAGGTGCAGGTTTGCAGCACGGGAGCACTGCTTTGACCGATCTCGATCGGGCTCACGGTGTGGGAGACACGCGGGTCCAGAACTCGTCGCATTCCCGTGTGCCAAAGAAGGCGATAACGTCCAGCGCCCTCCCTTCCGCCAACTGAAAATACCAAGTGCAAGTGTTGCGATAGGGCTGGCCGTCCCGTGTCGTCGCGGCAGCATCGAAGAGAATGATGACCATATTACCATCGGCGTAGATGCCACGGAGAATGTGAGCGAAGTGGTATCTAGCGCAGTTTAGTGCGACGGCTACATGCATGAGAAAGACTAAATAACAACGGTTGCCTCGGCCTTCACTGCGACAAAGGAATCCACAGTGACAGATGGCACGGTAGCACCCAAGCTCCCGTGCCCGTTTTCCCTTGGGCACGGTCGAATGCGCTGGCGGCGACCGGCGGCCGCACACCGGCCACCTCGGTGCGATATCCGACGGTTCCTCCTTGTCGCTGATCGGCTTGCAAGCGGCGTGCGCGATGGCGTCGGCCTCTTCAGCGTGCGATCAGCGAAGATGACTGGGCCGCCATGACCGGCGCCGCAGCCGGGTTCGTCGGCAGCTCGGCCAGCCGCGCCTGCAACGCACGGTTCAGTTCCTCGCGCCGCGCCCACAGCGAGCGGTACCAGGCAATCCGCTGCGCCACCTGATAAGCCAGCATCCGCTCCCCTGCGACATACTGGCGCGCCGCGTCGCCCAGCGTGCGCGCCAGTTCCGGCATCGCCACCAGGCGCAGCAGACGGTCGCGCAGCTCATCCGCTCCATGGAACAGCAGGCCGGTCCTGCCATCCTCGATACTGTCGCCATACGTGACGTGGCTGGCGACTGCCGCAACCCGGCAGGCACCCGCCTCGATGAACTTCAGATCCGACTTGGCGCGATTGAACGGCGTGTCCGTCAGCGGCATCAGCGAAATCTCGCATTGCCCGAGCAGGCCCAGGTAGGTCTCGTGGTCGCAGGTGGGGGCGAACTGCTTGTGCGGCGAATGCAGCGCCTCGAAGAAGCCCTGGTCGTGCACCACGCTGAAGCGCAGCCGGTCGCCCGACTTCTGTGCCACCTCGTTCAGCACCGGGATCAGCGGCGCCCAGTCACGCTCTCGGTTCAGCGCACCGAAGAACACGGTAAGGACCTGCGGGTCGAGGAAGTTGCGCGGCTCCGGCAGCGCCCGGATCGTGTTGGGGAACACCGCAACCTCGGGGTTGTGCGCGCGCAGAACAGTGGCCAGCGCGGGCGTGCTCACCTGCACCGCATGAACGCCACTGAACGCCAGTTGGTCGGCGGCATCCAGCATACCG
Source organism: uncultured Alphaproteobacteria bacterium (assembly GCA_963758595.1). Lineage (GTDB taxonomy): Bacteria > Pseudomonadota > Alphaproteobacteria > Acetobacterales > Acetobacteraceae > JAMXLO01. The sequence goes on along the minus strand of CAVWWB010000005.1, from coordinate 520,072 downwards.
AAATGGTCGGGGTGGTCGTCGAACTCCGTGACGATGACCCAGCCTTCGGACAGCAGTTTGCCGATCACCTTGGCGCCTTGCTCACCCGACAGCAGCGGCCGGTGCAGGATGAAGACGTGCGGCGTGTCGGGAATTGGGCGAACGATCTCGGATGCGCCGATCTGGGTGAGCACGCCGGGAGCGCTGCGCAGCGCCTGCATCGGATACACGACGCGCACGTGCGAAACGCCACCGACCGGTGGTAGCATGCTCGACGCGACCGACAGCATCTGCCTGGGCTGCTTCAATACGCGCCAGATGTACTGCAGCGGCGCGGCGCGCTGCGCATAGATGGACGGATCGACACCCAGATTGCGCAGCGCCGGCGCGATCGCGGTGGCGAACGCCTGCGCCTTGTCGGCATCGAATATGCGCGGCCTGACGTCGTGCGGCACGAGTCCTGCCGCCTGCAGGCCCTCGCGCATACTGTCCAGGCTGAACCAGCGCAGATGGGTTTCGTCCAGCAGGCCCTGTGGCTCGTATTTCCAGGTGCCGCGCAGCAACCTCTCGGCGAAGCTCCAATGCTGCACGTTCGGCACACAGATGACCATCGTGCCGTCGTCGCTGAGCACCTCGGCATGACGTCGGATCACCGCCCATGGATCGCGCAGGTGCTCCAGCACGTCGCCATAGACGATGCAGTCGATCGGCCGATCGAGCGCGAACGGCAGCGGGTCGCGTTCGACGTCCACCGCGGCCACCCGGTTCAGCCGCTGTGCCGCGAGTTCCGCCGCCTCCGGGTCGGGCTCGATCCCCAGCAGCAGCGCGCGCGGATTGAAGCGCCGGTACGCCATGCCGAGAGCGCCACCGTTGCAGCCGACATCCAGGACAACCCTGGCGGAAAGCGGAATGCGCTCCAGAAGGTCGGTGTTCGGCAGATCGGGGTAACGAGACATGCGGCTGCGACGGTCAACCTGCGGTTGCCCAGCCGTGGTAGGCGGATTTGCCCGTGCGATGCAAGGCTGCTGGAGCGTGATGACCGAAGGCGGAATCGCCGGAGGTCTGAATCACGCGAAAAGATCCTGGGCGTGATGACCGAAGGCGGAATCGCCGAAGGTCTGAACACGTGGCCGGGCTCGACCCGGCCATCACGCGAAAAGAGCCTGGGCGTGATGACGAAGGCGGAATCGCCGGAGGTTTACCCCCAAGTGAAAATCCCTTGACTTGTGCACCGCATCGCACAACGACCGGATTTGGCACGAAAACTATTGGAGCTGGAATAGAGGGGGACCAAAGATGACTGCGGAGCCAGCACAAATTCTGCCGCGACACGATCTTTCAGCCACCGAAATCCAGCATCTGGAAGATCAGCTTTATCGCCACAACCGCTGCGTGACGGGTCGGGATGACGGCAAGGGGTTGGCATTCATAGCGGTCGACGAACGTGGCATCCAGATAGGGGCCATCGTTGGTTATAGCTGGGCGAGCATGACAGAGATCAAGCAGCTGTGGGTGGATGAGGAGCAGCGCGGACACGGCATCGGGCGAAAACTGCTGGAGGCCGCGATCGCCGAATCTATCGCTCGTGGCTGCCAGTTGGTTTGGACGCTGTCCTATACGTTCCAAGCGCCCAGCTTTTATGAGAAATGTGGATTCGAGAAACTGGCTGAATTGACAGACTGGCCTCCTGGTCACGCCCATGTCGTCCTACGTCGCCAACTGAATACCAGCCAACTCAAAGATTGACCGGTGCCCAAGGGCGATGTGCGAGTGAATTGATGCGCTCGGGGCGTTCATGAGGAACAGCCAAGCCTCGCTGTACGCCCTGACGATGGCCTCGTAGCTCTCCCAAACGCGCCGGCTGACCCCACGCGCCCAACCCGCGCTTCGTCCTGCACCCGAACCTTGATCGGCTTGCCCGCGGCCGGTGCCAGCACGGCTTCGGCTAGCAGACGCGGATCGTCGAGTCGCGGCGTCCAAGGGCAGGCGTGGACGCCCTTGAAGCGCATAAGGGCTGACCTGGGATCACCATCGCGTCGTCGCGCAACTGCCGGATGCGGAGGCAATTCGCCGGGGTGTCACAGCGAAGCAGCGTTGAGCCGAGCCTCCAGAGTGGTCCGCTTTCTGAGGTGTGGACTGGCGATCAGGCCGATTGAGCGGCGTACCACTTTTGGGCAACGACCCTTGGTCGAAAGGCTGTCTCATTTACAGGGAAATAGAGTGGATCTTTCTCAAAACACAATTGATACATTTGCAGCTGATTAACGAGAAACGTGAGGCGACGTCCTGCTGCCACCAACAGCGCGAACCAGGCAGTTACACAATTTTAACAGGCCGCGCCCTGCGCGGCGTCGATCGAGGAACGCAGAACCGTGTCCACCAATCCGATTATCACCATCGACGGGAATTTCGCCGACTGGGTCGCCTCGGAACAGATCGGCTGCGGGTTTCGATCGCCTACCCACGTTCCCCCGCCGCTCCATGAGCAGCGGAGCGCTGTGATGAAGGCGCAATCACGCACGGCCCAGCCCAAGATTTTCTGAGGACGATACGCAAATGGCTACGAAGATTGGAAATTTGATCACGCTCGACGGGACATTCTCTGATTGGCCGTCGACCGACATGATTATGATGCCGGGAAACACCGTCGCAGGCTATCAGGTCTACGGCGCTCTCCTCAACGATGCGACGCTCGGCAACACTTATGTGATCGGTCTCGACGCGACCGCCGCGACGGACCCGGTCATCGGCGCAAATACTTTCATCTACTTGAATACGGATCAAAATACGGCGACCGGCTTATAGCCCGTTCGGCAACGTAGGTGCCGAATATGAGGTGCAATTCTCGCTCGACTCCAATAGCGTCCTTCAACCGTATCTGTATTCGGTCACATCCACCGGCACCACCACCCTGCTCAACGGGGGGGCGCCGCTCAACTACGGCATTTCAAGTAACGGCGAAAGTGTCGAACTCGCAATCCCGCAGGCGTTGCTGACGCCGGCCGGCGGCGCCGCGCCGACCTCGATCAATTTTGCCGCCCTGGTCAACAACACAAAGGCTCTGCCGGGCGATTTTACTAACAATCCAGAATACACCATCACCAACCCCGCGACGCTGGTCACGACAAATAGCGCCATCAAGAAGGTCGGCATCGTGTTTTCAGCGACCACCGCGGCGCTGTACTTTGGTGGTGGGCAGGCCGGCGAAACCGCCTATTCCGACCTGTTCATGTCGGTACAGCATCAGGCGGAGGCAGCCGGCGTCTCCTACGACATCCTGACCGAAGCGGACCTCACCAATGTCGCCAAGCTCGCGCAATACAGCGCGCTGATCTTTCCAAGCTTTCAAGATGTCCAGTCGAGCCAAGCCTCCGCGATCGCCAGCGCGCTGCAGCAGGTGGTCTACAACTACCATGTGCCGATCATCACGGCCGGCGAGTTCATGACCAACGACCAGACCGGCGCCGCATTGCCGGCCAACCTACGCCAACATGCAGAATCTGCTCAACCTGACGCAGAGCGGGTTCGGCACCGGCGACCTATTCGGTGACGCCTGATCCGACTGCGCTCGCCAATAACAACCCGGTCATGGCCGGCTACACCGCCGGCCAGCTCATCGGCGGCGCCAGTGGCGAGTTCGCCGGGACGACCCAGGGCACCTACACCAATACCGGCTATCTCACCTTCTCGGGGGTCACGCAGCCGGCGACCACGCTTGCCGATATCAACATCCAGGGCGGCGCGACGTTACCTGGCGTGGTGCAGACGACCACCGGCGGCACGAACACCGTGTTCGCGACTACGAGCCTGCTCGGCGACAGCAACCTGCTGCAGCATGTGATCCAAAATGCAGTGTTCGGCACGACGCCGAGCCTTGCGCTCGACATCACACGCTTCGCCGGCGTCCTCAACTCGCGCAACGACACGGAAGATGCGCAGTACCCGGACGACGTCTCGCCCGGCGCCGGCCAGCCAGGCATTTACGACGAACTGATCCCGATGCTGCAGCAGTGGAAGCAGCAATACGACTTTGTCGGCAGCTACTATATAAACGTCGGCGACAACGCCAATCCAGCAAACGGCAACTCTACCAATTGGTCCGTCTCGCTGCCTTACTACGACGAACTCCTTCAGATGGGCAACGAGATCGGAAGCCATTCCTACACTCATCTTATCAATCCGCCGACGGTCGACGCGAACGGCAATCCGGTGCCCACCACCGTGGTCGCCGGCCAGACGGTCAATTCGTGGAGCGAGAACACCAACACGCTTTACGTCACGCCACCTGCCAACGGCTCGGCGCCCAACTGGACGTTTGCCTACGAGTTCGGGACAGGCAATACGGTCATGGAGCAGAACATCGGCATCCCGATTGCGGGTGCGGCGTTGCCGGGCGCCCCCGACACGGTCGCCACAGCCGATCAGATCGAGCAATACTACCAGACCGCGTCCCTGCCCGCCGGCCTTACCGGCTATATCAACGGCGGCTGGACCGGAGCCGGTTCCGGCGCCCCCAATGCTTTCGGCTACATCGACCCGAGTGATACCGGATCGGTCTACATCGCGCCGAACATCACCTTCGACTTCACCGAGATCCAGTTCGACAACAAGACCCCCGCCCAGGCGCTGACGGACTGGGAGTCATTGTTCAATCAGCTGTCTGCGAATTCAGAGTCGCCGGTGATCGTGTGGCCCTGGCACGACTACGGACCGACTGACTGGACGGACCCTGGCAACACACCTGCGAATTATGACGAAGCGATGTACACGAACTTCATCGCCTACGCCTACAACGCGGGCTATGAGTTCGTGACCACGGAGGATCTCGCCTCCCGCATCGCCGCGCAGCAGGCCGCCACGCTCTCCGAGACCACCAGCGGCAACGTCATCACGGCGACGGTCACGCCGGCTCCCACGCAACCCGATCTCGGTGCGATGGCGTTGAACGTCATCAACGGCGCCGCCGGCCAGGTCATTCAGAACGCCGGCAGCTGGTACGCCTATGACAGCAAGAGCGTGTTCGTGCCCTATGGCGGCGGCACCTTCGCGGTCACTCTCGGCACGACGCAGGACGACGTCACGCACGTCGACGCCCTGCCGATGCGTGCCGACCTGCAGTCGGTGACCGGCAACGGCTCCAACCTGACGTTCTCGTTCACAGGCGACGGCACGGTCGACGTTCATGTCAAGACGCCCGGCACCAACGTGGTCTCGGTCGTGGCGTCGGCCGTAGGCGACCGGCGCGGGCCCAGTGTCCGCAACGCTGGTCGGAGACGACCTGAAGCTGGTTTTCACTGACGGCCCGCTGGCGATCTCTTCGACCTCGCCGCAGGGCGTACCGGTTCAGCATACTGTCACGATCACCGAAGGCCCGACCGCGGTCAGTGGCGCGACATTCATTTTCGCACCCCCCATTGCGATCACCGGCACCGCCGCGGGCCAGACGACGACCGATCTGGCAACCATCGCGCCGTTCTCCAAGGTCACGATCTCGGATACCAACGCCAGCCAGACCGAGACAGTGACGGTTACGCTGTCCGCGGCAGCGAATGGAACCCTGTCCAACCTGGGCGGCGGAAATTACAACGCCGGCGTCTATACTGTCACCGGCACCGCCGCCGCGGTCACCGCGGCACTGGATGGCTTGACGTTCACGCCAACCGCCAACCAGGTTGCGCCAGGTCAGACCGTCACCACCACCTTCACCATCTTGGACCAGGATACGGCGGGAGCCACCGCCACAGACAGCACAACGACCGTCGTCGCCACCGACGTAGCCGTTCCCCCGACGATTAGCGGGGCCGTCGCAGGCCAGTTGACCACCGATCGTCAAGCCGTCGCACCCTTCTCTAAGGTCACGATCGCGGATCTCAACCTCGGCCAGACCGAGACAGCGACAGTCACGCTGTCCGCGGCGGCGAATGGAACCCTGTCCAACCTGGGCGGCGGCAGTTACAACGCCGGCGTCTATACTGTCAGCGGCACCGCCGCCGTGGTCACCGCGGCGCTGGATGGCTTGACGTTCACGCCAACCGCTAATCAGGTTGCGCCAGGTCAGACCGTCACCACCGCCTTCACCATCTTGGACAAGGATACGGCGGGAGCGACCGCCACAGACAGCACAACGGGCGTCATCGCCACCGATGTAGCCGTTCCCCCGACGATCAGCGGGGCCGTCGCAGGCCAGTTGACCACCGATCGTCAAGCCGTCGCACCGTTCTCCAAGATCACGATCTCCGATACCAACGCCAGCCAGACCGAGACAGCGACAGTCACGCTGTCCGCGACGGCGAACGGCAGCCTGTCGAACCTGGGTGGCGGAAATTACAATGCCAGCACAGGCGTCTATACTGTCACCGGCACGGCCGCCGCGGTCACCACGGCGCTGGATGGTTTGATGTTCACGCCAACCGCCAATCAGGTTGCGCCAGGCCAGACCGTCACCACCACCTTCAGCATCTTGGACAAGGATACGGCGGGGGCCACCGCCACAGACAGCACGACGACTGTCGTCGCCACCGACGTGGCGCCGTCGGTCGGCGGGGTAACGGCGTTACCGCCCGATGCAATCCTCGGGGACGGTGCGACTGCGAGCTTTACGGTCAGCATGGGCCAGGCGATAACGATCAGCGGAGGCACGCCCACACTGACGCTGAACAACGGCGGCATCGCTAGTTACGCCTCCGGCTCCGGGACCGATACCCTGACTTTCGACTACACAGTGGCGCCGAAGCAGGATGTCTCGCAGTTAGCGGTAACCGGCATCAACCTGAACGGCGCGACGGCAACTGACGCCCTCGGCGGCGCGGCCGACTTCTCTCACGTCGCGAGCACGCCGCCTGGGTGGCTGCAGATCGCCCCCAGTGCAATCGCCGCGTTCGACACGAGCACGCAATCACCGATTGCGGTAGTTGCCGACCACTATAAAGGGCCGGTTGCCAACCTGCAGAGCGAATACGTCAACGTCAGCAGCGACAATCTAAATATCACCGCATCGACATCGAACTGGTTCATTCACTCGGGCAGCGGCATGGACGCGATCGCGGTCAGCAGCGGCACCAACGTGCTCGATGGTGGTACCGGATCTAACTTCCTGGTTGGTGGCAGCGGGACTGATACGTTCTTTGTGGACGATCGCGGTGCACCCGCAGATATCTGGAGCACGGTGGTCGGCTTCCACCAGGGCGATGCGGCGACGATCTGGGGCGTAACGCCGCAAGACTTCAATCTCTCCTGGGTGGATGGCCAGGGTGCGGCCGGCTATACTGGTCTGACTTTGCACGCCACGGCGGCCTCGAAGCCCACCGCGTCATTGACGCTCACCGGATACACGCAGGCTGACCTGACGAACGGCCGCCTTTCGGTGCAGTTCGGCACGGATGCGGCAAGCGGCAGTGCCTACATGAACATCCATGCGAACGCCTGACCCAGCAGCGCAGCAATACGTCTTCACAAAAGTGAAGCGCACCCACGTGGTTCAACCCTTGAACGCGGAGTAATCTGGCCGACACTGTCGCCCTTCCGACCGAAACCGCCCGCCAGAAGCGTGGCAGGAGGTCAATTGGTCACAGGAGGTGGAGGCATGGGCAGAATATCTGCGGAAAGAATGCCAAAAGCGCAGGAGCAACTGAAGAGCATTTCCCTCGAAGATCACGCCAAGGTCAAAGCCATCGTGAGCATGGTCAGGCCGTTGCGCAGCTTTATCTTCAAGACCCCCGACGACTATGGGATGACCGGGTGGCGCGATCTCTTCATCCCCTCGGATGACGGTATTCCGCTTGAAGCGTGGTATATCCCGGCCAAGGGTGGCGAGAGCAACAAGCTCATCATTTTCAACCATGCTCTGCCCATGTGCCGTGCCGGTTTCCCTGGACACTTCGGCGAGCCGTGGAGCACCTATGACGGTGTCGAAATCGATTTTGTTGTCCAGTACAAGCACCTCACCGACGCCGGGTACAACGTACTCACCTACGACATCAGAAACTTCGGCAACAGCAGCGTCGCGAATGGCGGCATTTCTGGCATCGGTCGTTGGGAATGGCGCGACTGCGTTGGCGTGAAGAAGTACGTGGACAATCACCCCAGCTCAGCGAGATGAAGGTCGGACTTTACAGCCAGTGCATGGGTGGCAACTCGCAGTACGAGGCCATCGCCAGGCATCCGAAGCTGTTTGAGAACATCCTGTGCATGTGCAGCCCGCTGGTTCCATCCATGTCGGCTATCTTCCAGGCATTCTCGGAATTGCAGGGCGTCAGCCAGTATCTCGAGCTGATCGATCTGGAACTGTTGAAGATGGGCGCCTTCCCGGCTGCTGACATGACGCCACAGCTCTTTGCCTCGGCGGTTACCATGCCTAACCTGACGATTCAGGTGCGCGAGGACGCCTGGACAAAGAACCCCGAAGACGCACAAAGGACGTTCGACATGCTTGGAACCAACGAGAAGGAAATGATCTGGGTGAAGAATACGAGCCGGCGCTTCAAGGATGGCTACGACTACTTCGGCCGATATCCGGAGAAGATCCTCGCCTTCTTCGACAAGTATATGGGATAGAGCGCGATCGTGCGAGGTCGAAATCATCAGAAGCCTGAATCGCGCTCTACATCAATGACCGGGTGAGCGCGGCTGCCTGATAACTCAGGCCTGAACTGAGGCTGATCCTTCGGTCAATTCACGCCGAATAGTTTCGTGATGCTGAACGACTTCATGTATGACAAAGGACAGGAACTTCTCAGCAGAAGTCCGGGTCAAGCTTGCTGACCGTCGCGAGATGCCGCAGACGACTGAGCTGCTCTGCTTCTCTACCGGGATTGCGCGAGTGCAGTCCATGCTGAGCCTTCAACTTTCCTACAGCGCGGGTACACCGAAACCGCTCCGCCAACATGTGGACGATCGCAGCATCGATATTATCGATGCTGTCCCGCAGGTCTCGAAGCTTGGAAACGGGATTGGCACCGTCCACCATCACAACTCCAGCTTATTTGACGGAGTTCTGGAAACGTAGGGGATGGGGGTTACACGTTGACTTCAGATCGGCACGAAACGGCTACAGCCGTAATACGCGATCGTTTTGCCTGCACGCTTGAGACCTCAAGGCCTTACCTTGGATCGCTGCGACTTCACCTCGGGCTCACGAGAGAGTGCCCGACTTGATGCTCTCGCGTAGGGATTGGGAGCTTGGGCGGCGCGAGCGCGCCGATGACCACCGCTACGTTACCTATTCCACCGACCGCGCGGTGAACATTGGCGACATTCGCATCTGACCGCTGACAGTATTTTCTGGCGCTGCCCGATTGAGTTGCTCTGCCAGAATCCTGTCGTGCTCACTGAGCCGGTTGGCGATTACATGCCGGCTGCCTACAGCCTAAGTGTCCGTCCGGCGACTTCGCGATTCATTTGAATCGGTTAGCGGCTGGCAGATTGAGCGCTTGATCCGGCTCGATCGGGTCTGATTCGCTGTGTGGCACCCAATCGCGAGGTGCCCCGATGTGGACGACTGAGAACCGCCATCGCTATGACCGCGACAAGTTGCGTTACCCGAGCGATCTTACCGATGCAGAGTGGCACTTGATCAAGTCATTGATCCCGCCCGCCAAGCGCGGGGGTGGCAAGCGCACGACAAACATGCGCGAGGTGGTCAATGGCATGATGTATGTGCTGAGCACCGGCTGCCAGTGGCGCTACATCCCAAAGGACCTGCCACCGCGTAGCACGGTGAACGGCTATTTCTGCCTGTGGGGTTGGGACGGCACGTTGGAGAAGATCCATCACGCGCTCTACGTCAAATGCCGCGAACAAGCTGGACGTGAGGCTAGTCCCACGGCCTGCGTCATCGATAGCCAGAGTGTGAAAAGCGCAGAAAAAGGGGCTCTGGCATCGACCCGCATGGCTTCGATGCCGGCAAGCTGATCAAGGGAAAGAAGCGCCACGTTCTCGTCGATACGTTGGGCCTGGTGCTGCACGCGCTGGTGATCTCCGCCGACGTTCAGGACCGCGACGCGGGTGCCCTGTTGTTGTCCACTCTGTTTAGGCAGTTCCCGTTCTTGCGCAAGCTGTTCGCCGACAGCGCCTATACAGGATCGGTCTTCCGGGATGGCGCTGCCAAGGCGATGCGCAGCCTGGCCGTCGAAATCATCAAGCGAAGCGATCGTGCCAAGGGCTTCGTCGTCGAACCCAAGCGCTGGATCGTCGAACGCTCCATCGCATGGCTCAATCGATGTCGCCGCCTCGCCAAAGATTGCGAAAATCGCAATCACAATGCACTCGCCTTCCTCCGCCTTGCTTCAATCCGCCTCATGCTCAGAAGGCTCTGTAATCCCTCATAAGGTCTTCGGACGGACTTTACGCGCGATGCGCTGAGCAGTATGCAGTGCATGCTGCGGTTTGTGAGGAGCGGCGGAAATAGCCCCAATACCAGACCTCATCCGTCATAGGACGCTCGAAAGCGACGCCCTATTCCCACAGTTCAGCGGTTCGATTTTTGCAAGGCAGGCGGGTGGGTGCGTCCACATGTACCAGCCATCCGATGACGAAATCGGATTGCAGATTGAAAAAAGGCTTCGACCTATGACACGCAAATTGTTGATGACGGCAGCGATCGTTGTTGCCGCCTTCATCGCTCCGATCGGCATCGGAACTGCCGACGCCTACGGCGGAGGACACGGCGGTGGCGGTTTTCATGGTGGAGGCTTTCGTGGTGGCGATTTTCGCGGCGGGAATTTTTACCATCGAGGCTTTGATGGGAGGCGGGATTTTCGAGGTGACGGATTTCGGTTCGGCGGTGTCTTCGGCAGCTATTATCCCGGCTATTATGGTTACGGAACTTGTTACCTGACTGTATACGGGACGACCGCCTGTTACTGACCACAGCGCTAGTGTCGGGCAACGATCCCGCCGCTGGCCTGAAGAGAAAGTGGCATCTGGCGAAGGAGCTGTCCGTCGCCGTCGTATGGTCGCAGGCGAATTCTGCTGCGTGCCGCCACTGCTCGGAGCCGCGATCGGCCCCAGCACTGCGGCGCAGACATTGTTCCGACTGAACGCTTACGTCTAATCGCCTGCCGGGAGCGCACCACCGAGTGCCGAACGCAGGAACCCCATGGCATAGGCAAGCCGCCAACGGCACGCGAGCAGCCGCTCAGAGCCGTAGGGCAGCAGGCCTGTGGGGGCGAACAGTGCGGCGACCGCCATCCGACGAGGCAGCTCCCGCCACACCGACCGGCCTAGGCCTAGCTGCCGGCGTGTCCGCACGCTGGACACGCCTTGCCAATAGAGCCGCGCCAGCAGCCAGCGCGGATTGAGGCGTTCCGCCTGGATCTGATGCTCGACGACGATCCGGTAGTCATAACGCGCGGAATAACCGGCGGCCTGCAGCCGCCAGGCAAGCTGTACCTCCTCATCCGATAGGAGCACTTTGCCATTGCGGCCGCTGTGCAGCTCGAAGCCACCGACTGCGCGCAGCGTCGCAACGTGCACCACCATGTTGGCGCCGAAGGGTTCCAGCCCGCGCGGCAGCGCCGGCGACCGGTAGTCCCCCTGTCCCTCATGTTCGATGATCGTCAGCGTACCGCGCACTTGCCGCGGCCACCATGCTGGCAGGGGCGCCTCCCAGCGCGGCAGGATGCGTCCGCCGATCAGCGCCGGCGGCGGGTCCGTCCCGGTAATCGCTGCGACAATCCGCTCCACCCAGTCGGGTGCCGGAATCGCGTCGTCGTCGATATAGGCGATGTATTCGCCGCGCGCTGCCTCTGCCCCGGCGTTGCGGGCGAAGCTGATACCCGGCGCCTCCAGCCGCAGCAGCCGGGCCCGCGGAATTGTCGCGGTGATGCGTGACAGCCGCGCCGCGTTGTCCGGATCGGACGCGCTATCCACCACCAGGATCTCAAACCCGTCGCCTGCTGTCTGGCGCAGCAATCCGCCAAGGCAGTCCTGGACATACGCAGGGCGATCGCGTGTGCAGATGCAGACGGTGATGTGCATGGCGCCAATAGTACCGGCGGCGCATTGACAATCCGCTAATACCCCGAATCGCTGAACAGCCCTTACGCTAGCGTGCGCCCCGCCAACTGCTCCAGCACACGCAGCGGCGAGCGTTCCGGGTGCTGCATGGCGGTAACCGGCAGATGGAACGTCTGCTCCAGCGCACCATGACCGGCGAGCGCCGCGTGAAGCACCTGGTCGGTGAAGCACAGCCAGGTTGACCCGGCGGCAAACGACACGTCGGCTTTCGGGCCGCCGGCCTGATAGGCGGTGTCACGCTTTCCGGCGTCATGCAGCCGCAGCATGATCCGATCGTATTCGCTGCGGCGGCCCTTGGTGATCCCCAACTGCTGCAGAAGCCAAGCGCCACCCGGTGTCGCGCGGCCGACATAAGGCAGGAAGCGGCGGGCGAACTCAGGGAATGGCTCACCCACGCGCCACTCCCTTGCAGCGCCGTCTATGGCGACATTGCTGAACAGGCGCAAAATACGCCGCCCGTGCATCGGCCGACTGGGGAAGGCGTCCACATGCAGCAGCCGGTCGTCGTGGCGCGGTGAATAAGCGCGGCCGGCGATTTCAGCCGGGCGAAAGCTGGTCCGCGCCCGCTGCAGGGTCGAGGCATAGCGAGGCGACAGATCTCGCAGCAGCGTCTCGGCCGCGTCGCCGAAACGTCGCAACATCGCCCCGAGAGCTTCGGCCGCGCTGCCGGATAGCGATGCATTGCTGATGCGGCCGCTCGCCGCATCGAAGCTGATGTTCTTGCGCTCGTTCCCCATCACGGCGGGTGACAACAGCGGCGTCTCCTCGGGAGACAGCGGGAACGGCAGGCTTGCGAACAAAAGAACGCGGCCATTTTCTAGGGCGTCGAGCGTCCTCTGCTGCAGCGCTGGATCGAACGGTCCGTGCCAATCGGTCAGCGGCAGTTGCTCGACAATCCGACTTGCGTCCATGCTATTCGTGCACCAACACCCAGTCGTTGATGAAACTGGCCAGGCCGTTTGCGTGGAATTCCCGCTGCAGCGCTGCTCGATCGTAGTCCTCGCGCACCCAGTCGAGAAACGGCTTCCGGCCTTCCGCTTCGCGCGCATAATGGTGGAAGAACGCGTCGAGCACCCCGGTCCGGGCTTGCCTGATATGGCCGAAGCGGAACGAGAGCTGTGCCAGGGCGTCCCGAGCGGTACCGCCCTGGAGCAGCACGAATAGGCCTGCTGCAAGTCCGGCACGATCGGCGCCCGACTTGCAGTGCAACAGCGCCGGGGCGCGCATCTGGCGGTATATCTCGCAGAGCCGGAGGATCCGCTCGCGCTGGGGCGCGCCGCGGCTCTCCAGCGGCGCATCGATGAATTCGAGGCCGAGTTCGCCGGCGGCCTCGCGGGAGAGTGCATCCGACCCGTTGCCCGTCTTGCCCCGCAGGTTGATCAGGGTCTTCAAGCCGTAGCGGCGCGTCAGCGCCGCGAGCCGCGCTGGCGTCGGATGATTGCAGCGGTAGAGCCGCCCGGGCACGACGGCAGCGAAATTGCTCCAGAGCAGGCGGAATACTGCGTGATCGACCAGCAACGCATCGATCCAGGCAAGCAGGCGCCCGTCGGCGGTGCTTATGTCACCCCGAAAAATGGTGTTCATACGGTTTGCGACGATACCGGATCCGTGTGCCCCGTATATGGGCACGCCAAACCCATAGAGGCAACCGGTGGGCCAGCCAGCAGGTCGGGGAAGCCGGCCGCGATCGGATCAGCTACTCGTTGAGCAGCTCATCGAATGTCACGGGGCATTCCGCCGCCACCGGCAGCGGCGGCTGGCCTGCTATGGATTCGGGGAGTGCCCGCTGGCTTGGCGATAGAGCTGCGCGATATCAATCCTTTGTCGCATTGATTCTGCGAAGCGGCGCTTCGCCTGCTGGCGGAAGTCGATCGCGTCCGCTCGCCAGCTCGGCCCGTCGCAGTGCAACGGCCAGGCCTCGGCCTTCAGCATGTGTCGTAACGCCTGGCCAAGCAGCGACTCGACCGCGTGTAGCTGGCTGCGCCCCGCGTCCTCGATCTCTTCGGCTACGTTGGGCCAGTCGATGTCGGTGTCGTTCACCAGCTCGCCGGCGGCGCGACGCCGCAGCAGCGCGGCCTGGCGCTCCGACCACAACAGGATGTCGTCGTCATAGAGGTCGCTCACCATGCGCGCTCCAACAGGTCGGTACTGGGCTGGAGTTGGCGCCGCAGCCGAGGCGCAGCGCTTCGAGACGACACTCAGTCTGTCTATATCACCATGCGGTTTGGCCAATGGCCGTTCCTCATTAAGCTACCGGCGTAAGCACGTCATTGCTTGGTGCGATTTCGCTAGCGGTCCCAGAGAATTCAACCGCTGCTTTCCCGTGGATGTGGACAAGGGCGCCGGCGGACCTGGCGCAGATCGAGGATCAGCTCCTGTAGAACGCCGGTCCTAACGCGGTATCAGGTCCGCCACCTCGGGCTGGTCGTCGGACCGCAGTCCGGCAACGACGCCGGCGCGGTCTTCCGCCGGACGGTTCTGGCTCATCTTCCACTTGCCTTCGAGGCGGCTGATCGTCAGGGCAAATCCCACAATGCCGCGCAACATGCCATTGATGAAGTCGGGCGGCGCATCGGTTACGGCCCACGGTTGCGCACGGCCAGCCTCCTCTCGCGCGGTAAGCTGGGTCACGACGTCGCGCAAACGCTCCGTGTCGTCGAAGAACGCGATCGTGCCATACGCATGGATCGCGACGTAATTCCAGGTCGGCACGACCTTGCCGTTCTGCTGCTTGGTCACATACCAGGAAGGGGTGATGTAAGCGTCGGGGCCTTGAAAGATGGCGAGCGCCTCGCCGATAGCACCCCGTGCCTGCGGATTGGGCCGCGCGAGATGGCCGACGAGAGTGCCGTTCGGCACGGGTGCTACGTCCAGCAGCATTGGCACGTGGCTGGCGACCAGGCCATCAGCGGTCAGCGTCACCAGCGTGGCGAGGCCGGTTCGGCGGATCGCGTCGTGCAGGATCTCGATACGGTCTTCCTTGAAGAAGGCAGGCACATACACGCACGCGCACTCCATACCCGATGGCATTGAATGTACGATGAGCCGTCCTCGCCGTAAGGGCCGGCTAGGGTGTCCGGATCAGTCCAATTTCAGGTTCAGGCCGCGGCACGGATCGCCACGGCGCGTACCTCCTCGCCGACGGCAGCCTCGAAGGATGCAAAGTTCCTCTCAAACCGGCCAATCAGGTCGTGTGCCGTGCGATCATAGGCCGCTTTGTCCGCCCATGATTCGCGCGGATCCAACACCTGGGCCGGAATGCCGGGCACGCTCTCGGGAATGGCGAGACCGAAGAACCGCTCCTTGCGGAACCGCTTCCGTGCCAGCGAGCCATCGAGCGCGGCGCGCAGCAGCGCCCGGGTGTGGCGGATACTCATTCGCTGACCGACGCCATACTGGCCGCCGCTCCAGCCAGTGTTGACCAGCCAGCAATCGGCCTCATGCCGGGCGATCAGTTCGGCCAGCATCCGGCCATAGACCTCGGGCCGTCGTGGCAGAAACGGCGCGCCGAAGCAGGTGCTGAACGTGGCTTGCGGTTCGGCCCCTAATCCCTTCTCGGTCCCGGCCACCAGCGCCGTGTAGCCGGACAGGAAGTGATACATCGCCTGCGCCGGCGTCAGCCTCGCGATCGGTGGCATGACGCCGAACGCGTCACAGGTCAGCATGATCAGGTTGCGCGGGTGGCCGGCGCGCAGCGAAATTTCGATATTGGGGATGTACTCGACCGGATAGGCGGAGCGCGTGTTCTCGGTCAGGGACTGATCCGTCAGATCCAGCCGACCATAGGGATCGGCGATGACGTTCTCCAGCACTGTGCCAAAGCGGTGGCTGGCCGCCCAGATCTCCGGTTCCGCCTCGGACGACAGATTGATCACCTTGGCGTAGCAGCCGCCTTCGAAATTGAAGATCCCGTTCTCGCCCCAGCCATGCTCATCGTCACCGATCAGCTTGCGATGCGGATCAGACGACAGCGTCGTCTTGCCGGTACCCGACAGACCGAAGAACAGCGCGACGTCACCCTCGCTGCCGACATTCGCGGAACAATGCATCGGCAGCACGCCCTTGGCCGGCAGCAGCCAGTTCATCACGGTGAAGATCGACTTCTTTATCTCACCCGCATACTCGGTGCCTGCGATGATGATGACGCGCTGCTCGAATGACAGCACGACGGCGGTGCCGCTTCGCACCCCGTCAATTGCCGGGTCGGCTTGAAAATGCGGCGCATGCAGGATGATGTAATCCGGCTGAAAATCCGCGAGTTCCTCGGGCATGGGTCGAATGAAGATGTTCCGCGCGAATAGTGTCTGCCAGGCGCCGGTGCTGACCAGGCGCACCCGCAGTCGGTGCGCCGGATCGGAGCCGGCATAGAGATCCTGGGTGAACAGCTCCTGTCCTTGCAGGTAGGCCTGCACCCGCGCTTTCAGGATGGTGAAGCGTTCCGGTGCCAGACGATTATTGACCTTGCCCCACCAGATCTCGTCGGTGACGGAGGGCTCATCGACAATGAACTTGTCCCGCGCGGAGCGGCCGGTGTGCTGTCCGGTCTGCACGACCAGCGCGCCGTCGACCGACAAACGACCCTCGTTGCGGCGCAGCGCTTCGGCAACCAATGCCGGCGCCGCAAGGTTCGCATGTACCGACCGGGATGCGTGAACCCCGGTACAGCCTAGTGCTTCCGCAGCAAGGCCCCCGGCGCTCTTGTGCCTCGGATGTGCGTTGTCGATGGCAAGCGGCAACGGCTTTCCTCCCTAAGGGTCCTTATCGTGGGCGCAGGGTAAAGGAGGGATGATAAGGGTGAAACTGTGCAACGATCCAGCCTGGCCACACATCTTTGAATTGTGCATCGCAGCATCATCTTGATTAATACTTCGGGTTGCTCTCTTTCGAATCTCACCCGAGGCTGGCAGCCTTACGTTTTCGGCTTCGGTACAGCGGACCCGACGATGAAGCATTGGCGCCTGGAAGACGTGGCCTGGGATCATTTCGCGCCGGCGCGGGCGGACCCGGGGCTGATCCCGCTGGTAAAGGCGGCCGCCATGGTGGAGCGGAACGGTACCGACTATGCGATCTACCTCAATCGCGTGTTCGCCGATGATCCGGACTTTCGCCAGGCGGCTGACTACTGGGCCGAGGAAGAGGTGCAGCACGGTGACGCGCTGGGCAAATGGGCGATGCTCGCCGACCCGGCCTGGAACTACGAAGCAGCCTTCGCACGCTACAAGGCGGGGTTCAAACTGCCGCTTGATGCCGAGGCTTCGATCCGCGGTTCGCGCACGGGCGAGTTGATCGCCCGTTGCATGGTGGAGATCGGCACTTCCAGCTACTATTCCGCGTTGGCCGAAGCGACCAAGGAACCGGTGTTGCAGCAGATCTGCCGCCACATCGCCGCCGACGAGTTTCGGCACTACAAGTTGTTCTACGACCACATGCGCCGTTACCTGACGCGCGAGAACATCGGGTTGGTGCGTCGCCTGCGGATCGCGGCAGGTCGCATTGGCGAAAGCGAGGACGACGAACTGGCCTATGCCTGGCATTGCGGCAACGAGCCGGCGGAGCTCGGGTTTGAACGCGGTCGTTGCACCGCCGCCTACATGGCGCGTGCCATGGCGTTCTATCGCTTCCGCCATGTCGAGCGCGGCATGGGCATGATCTTCAAGGCAGTTGGGCTGCCGCCGCGCGGGCGGATGTCGGATCTGTCGGCCAAGGCCGCGTGGCGGCTGATCCAATGGCGGCGCCAGCGCTTTGCCGCGCGGCTCGCTGCCTAAAGCGCGTTAATCGCCGCGCCTACCGCGACCGCGGCAATGACGAAAACCAGCAGCGCACGGAAGGGGCTGGCGAGCGCTGGTCCGGGTGTGCCCATCGGCAGATATTTTTCCCCGGTGATCATCGGCCGGATGAGGTCATGCCGCTTCAGCACGGCGTAACCCAGAACCGCCAGCACGTGCAGCGCCAGCGCGATCTGGATCAATGTGAAGTTGACCGCATGGATATGCGAGAGCCAGTCGCTCCGGTGCTTGCCGACGTAGTCGAACAATGGGCCCTCGGTATCGCCGTCATCGTTGGCGAACAGACCCGTGCCCGCCTGGACCGCGAGCAGTACCAGCATCACCAGTACCATCCAGCCACCGGCGGCGTTGTGACCGATCTCGGTGTCCGGGTCGCGCCGATGCAGGTGGGCAAGGTGGCGTAGCGCAGCCATCGGGCTCTTGAGGAAGCGGGAGAACCGCGACGTTTCGCTGCCCACGAAGCCCCACGCGAAGCGAAACAGCAGCAGAGCGATCACGCTGTAACCGCTAACGAAATGGATCGTCATCCAACCGCGGCTTTCGGACAGCCAGCTCACGCCCACCAGCACGACCATGGCCCAGTGGAACAGACGCGTCGGCGCGTCCCAGACACGGATCGGCAGGACAGGTTCATCCATAGGGACGCCTCGCAGCGGTTGTACGCACCAGCTTGCCGGTGCGGCTTGCACCCGTCACCTATGGCAAAAATAAGATGTAGTCAGGTCCACCTCATCCATGAGTTCGAAACAGGTGCGAGTTCCAGGGCGAACGGGGCAATTCACTGATCGGTGGGCCGGCAGTCTTGCTCCACCACGGTGAAGCTCGCATAAACCTCGCGCGCATGTCCTTGGTAGACGACATCGGCCACGTGCTTGCGCCGCCGCATCCAGCGGGGCGCCCATTCATCCTCGGCGGCCTCATCGCGGTGCTGATCGGGCTGGTGGTGGCAGTCATGGCTCGCCTGGTTCGGTTTGCTGTTCGCGCTGTTCTGCCTGTTCTTTTTTCGTGACCCTGAGCGCGTCCCACCCGGCCGGGCCGGAGCCCTGGTCGCCCCCGCCGATGGCCGCGTGGTATCGGTCACGCCAGCCGTCCCGCCGGCCGAACTCGGTTTGGGCAGCATCCCACGGTGGCGGGTGTCCATCTTCCTCTCGCTGGTCAATGTACATGTAAACCGCGTTCCGGCGGACGGCATCATCACCCGGATCGCATACCGGCACGGGACCTTCCTAAACGCCAGCCTCGACAAGGCAAGCGGGGCGAACGAGCGCAATGCTGTGGCGTTGCGCCTGGCCGACGGACGCGAGATCGCGTTCGTGCAGATCGCGGGCCTGATCGCACGGCGTATCGTCTGCGACCTGCGCGAGGGCGATGCCGTGCGGGCGGGTCAGCGTTTTGGCATCATCCGCTTCGGCAGCCGAACGGATCTTTACCTGCCCGAAGCAGTGCGGCCACTGGTCGCGGCCGGGCAGACGATGATAGGAGGCGAGACCGTGATAGCGGAATTGCAGGCATGAGTGGCGCGCCGCGCCCCGACTGGCCGGGCGGACGCCCCGACTGGTCGGGTCGACGTGTGTCTCCGATCAGCCGGATCAGACGGCTGCAGCCTCGCGCGCGCCCGCGCTTCAAGGGTCAGTCGTTCAACCGCATCGTCCCCAACCTGCTGACCCTGATCGGCTTGTGTGCCGGCCTGACCGCGCTGCGCTTCGCTTACGAGGGCCGGTTCGGGCCCGCCGCGGTGGCCGTTGTGGTCGCCGGCGCCATCGACGGTCTGGACGGACGTTTGGCGCGGCTATTAAAGGCTACCTCCCGCTTTGGCGCCGAGTTGGACAGCCTGGCGGATTTCCTGTGCTTCGGCGTCGCACCAGCCTTCATGCTGTTCTGCTGGTCGCTGCAATGGGCGGGCGGGATAGGCTACACGCCATGCCTGATCTTTGCCGTGTGCATGGCACTGCGTCTGGCGCGGTTCAATGCCGCGTTGGATGGCGCGCCAGGACCGGCGTACACCTACAACTTCTTCACCGGCGTCCCCGCTCCGGCGGGCGCAGGCGTGGTGTTGTTCCCGTTATTCCTGGGGCTCGAAGCAAGTCAGCTCGGCTGGGACTGGCTGCTAAGCGTTGCACGATTCCCATTGTTCTGCGCGCTGGTGCTGGTCGGCACCGCCTTCCTGCTGGTGTCCACCCTACCCGTCTGGAGCTTCAAGAACTTCAAGGTGCCGCACGAATACGTGCTGCCGATGCTGCTCGGAGCGGTCACCTTCGCCGCCGTACTGGTGGCCGAACCATGGGCGGCGTTGGCGGCAGCGGGCCTGATCTATGTCGCGATGCTGCCGTTCAGTGTGCGCAGCTTCCGCCGCCTGCGTCGGGAAGCGGAAGGGATCCGCGAGGCCGATCTGCCCTGAGGCCGGATTTCTTTCAACGGTCCAGGGAGGCCTTGCTGATGGCCTTCTCAGGCGCGGCCACGCTCCTCGCGCCAAAGCGCCAGCTTTTCCTGCACAGGGCGATCGGAGAAACTGAACAACACGGCCTCGCAGTCAGCATGGTGGCGATGCCAGTGCCAGCTTGGCACGACGAAGATATCGCGTGGCTTCCAGCCGAACGTGGTATCGCCGACGACTGTTTCGCCTTCGCCCTCCACCACGACGAACACTGTCCCATCGGTGGAACGGTATGGAGCGGAGCCAAACCCGCCTGGCAGCAATTGCATGAAGGCACCGATCGTCGGCATGGCCGAATCGCCGGATGCCGGGTTGATGTAGCGCAGCTTGTATCCGTGGCAGCCATCCGGATCGCCATTGCGCTCCAAAGTGCTCAGCGCCTCGCGAGACCGGGAATAGGGATAGCTGAACACAGGAGAGCTCTGCATGGTCGGCCGCCAATCCACCGGCAGCATGTTGGCGCCGTAGCGCGCGAGACTATCACCAGATGGCCGCGAGACACTCTGGATATCGGCATTCGCCGGCTCAGCAAAGCTGGCGTCGAGCAGCCGCACGATCGGCAGATCAAGGCCATCAAGCCAAATCATCGGCCGATCGGAGTCATTGCCGTGGTCGTGCCAGGTCCAGTTCGGCGTGATGACGAAGTCGCCTGGCTCCATCAGCGTCCGTTCGCCTTCAACCGCGGTATAGGCGCCATGTCCTTCGATGATGAAGCGCAGCGCCGATTGCGTATGGCGATGCGCTGGGGCCACTTCGCCGGGCATGATCAGTTGCAGGCCGGCGAACAGCGAGTGCGTGATCGAGGTCTGCCCGCGCAGCCCAGGGTTTTCCAGGATCAGCACGCGGCGCTCGGCTTCCTTGGCGGTGATCAGACCACCGGCCTGCATCAGGAGTGGCCGTACCACCTCATCGTAGTCCCACTTTGCCGGGAGCGCCGGCGTGGCGGGCGCGCGCGTCACCAACGTGTGCAGACGTTCCCAGAGCGGCGCAAGCGAATGTTCTCCAATCCGGTCGTAGAATGCCTGACGCTCGGACGATGGCGCGATGGCGGTATCATTCATGCGACCCTCCCTCCTGTCCCGCCCCCTCTAGGGACGGGTCCCGGGGGAGTCAATCACGCGGGGTAGCGCTGCCGGCATATGCAACGACGCGGTTCATATTCAGCGCGCGGATTTCGCCACGGGGGATCGCGTCGGGAGTGTTGTTGTCGGGCTTCAGCGCGATACGCCGCGACACACCCGGGTGGCAGATGGAGCCAGTCCTCCTGCGGCGTGAACGAAGTGTCGTCGATATGCAGATAATATGCGAGACGACGCGACTGCAGCCGCAGAAACCAACCGGTTTTGTCTCGCTCCACCAGCACCTCCAGGCCGATGTCGCGCGGCTGGATCGCAGCCATAGCGGGGAAGTGGCAAGCATCAGCTATCAGCTCGCCATCGTGCCGTCGGACAAGGTCGCGATCGTCACGTCGTGCGCGAGAGGACCGAAGCGATAAGCATAGGTGATGTCGAAGAACTCCGGCAGCAATGATGCGCTGCCGAGGCTGATGCCCGAGCGGGGTGCCAGGTCGATCGGGCGCTGCGCCTGCACGGACCGATGTCGCACCGTCCTGCAGGCACTCGATGCTCAGAACCGCATTCAGCGCGTGTCGCTTGTTTCATTCAGGATGTGCACGGCGAGCCCGTTCAGGCCTTCATCCGTCAGGATGAGCTGGCGGGACCGGCAGGCTTTCTGCAGCGCGTACCACGCAGGCTTGCGGCGATGCAGCCCGTCGATGACGCCCCATCCGGCGCCGAGCGAGACGTCCTGCCATTGCCAGACCAGGCCGCCACGGCAACCCGATCCGACGCGACGCCATTCGTTGAATACCTGCTCCATCAACAGGCAGCTCACCGCGCGCGAAAGCTCGAGGTAGCGCTCGAAATCGGCATATCGTAGCTGCAAGGGATCGACGCGAAACAGCGCTTGAAAGGTAATGGTCCCGCACGTCATCGAAGTCCCACGCAGCACCGCGATCCCGCGGCACATGACGTTTCCATTCCGGGTTCCGTGATACTGGCAACACCCATGGCTTCGACCGCGCGCCGGCAGGGCACGTTGGCGAGCGCCAGGCATTCGGAGGCGAAGCGAACACCCGATTGGCGGGCATCGTGCAGCGGGCGCAGATAGGCGCCGACGCCATAATAGTGCGCAACGCCGTGGTCCGGCTGGAACGGCAGTCCCCGCCAACCGGCGAATTGGCGACGTAGACCACGTCGGTACGTTTTGCGCCGATGACGTCGGGGATCACCGGAACTGTACAGGCTATCGTCGATGCGATCGCGCGAGACGCCGAACATCGTGGCCTGTTGCAGGACTTCGCTGCCGCCACAGAACACGGCCAGCGACGCATTGAGCTGGGTACGATCAGCGAACGCGTCCAGCTCCGCGTTCAGCGTGGAGCGAAACTCCGGACGTGGCAGGGTAATCGAAACTGGCCAGCATGGCGTCCTGCCAGACCAGCAGGCCAAGCTCGTCACAGAGTGCGTAGAACTCGTCACTGCCATACAGCATCGTACCGGCGATACGCACCATGTTCAGGCCGGCGTCCCGCATTTCCTCCAGCAAGGGGCGGCAGCTCGCGGCGTCGGACGCCAGCGACACCAGATCCGGCGTGGTCCAACATGCGCCACGACAGAAGACCGCTTCGCCGTTGACGCGAAGACCGAAGCCGTTCCCGTCTGCGCCGCGATCGATTTCGACACGGCGGAAGCCGACCGCCCGAGATCGCAGACCATGTCGCCGATAACCAACCGCGCTGGATGCAATGTGGGCGCGCCGTGCGTGTGCGGCCACCAGGGCGCGATACGCGGAAGGCTGAGTGACGCCGGCCAGACTGTTGGGCGCCGCTGGTTCCAGCCGGGCGGCTTGGCCACCAACCTCGATAAGTCCGCTGAACGCCGGTCGGCACGTCGCCCCGCAGTTCGCAGCGCAGGGCGAGGATGCCGTCGCCATCGTCGAAGCGTTGCGCGCGCATCGATGGCAGCGCAGCCTGAACGAGCCGTTCCATCGCTGGCGCAGCACCGGTTGCCACGGCCCGACCGGATGCACGGTGGGCACCAGCCCGGCATCCGGCCAAGCAGCGTCGTGCGGGCGAAGCGCAGGCTCGATGGCGCCGCGAGCCGTGTGCGCCAGCGCGCACGTCCTCTTTGCCGTGCAGCCAGGAGCGCAGGCTGCGGAAGCATATAGTGAGTTCATTGTCGCCACGACGCGTCGATATCGATGCGCGTATGGCCGGAACATGTTGTCGGTGTGCAGCAGATGGGCGCCGTTCATCCAGATATCGCTGATCGTGGCGAGACCTTCGAACCGCAGAGTCTCCGGTCCTGCGCCGGAGAACCGTGTCCGGTACCAGACATCGACATCATCAAGCTCCAGCGGCGTCTCGCCGTTCCATTCGCCTGCTTCGCGCAAGGCGGCAGCGAACGTTCCAGGAACGCTGGCCGGATACCAAGCGCAGCCGCTACCCAGATCAGCAGGGGCTCGCCGCCGCGCCGGCGGCGGTGCGCATGGCATTCCCAACCTGCGGCGAGCGGCTGCACGGCGCGCGCATTACTGGAAATCATCCTTGCCATTGCGCCTACGCCTGCTTACAGAACGGCGCGCTCCAGCACCGCTATCATTGTCTGGTAGCTGCTTTCCAGCGCATCGAACAGCTTGTCACAAGGATCGAACCGGCCTCGCGCCGCGATCCGCGCCACCTTGAACTGCATTGTCTTGGCATCGGCTGAAATCCGCGCCGCCGCATCGCGTGCATCCTGCAGGCCGTCAACGCCACGCTGCCACAGCCAATCGAGGTGCGTTGCCAGCAATTGGAAGTTGGCACCGAGCTGGCGGAAGGTGGCGAAGGCGTACTCGTGGAAGCGCTGCGGTTCGGCCAGCAACCGCTGCATGTGGCGCGGGAAGTCCTGCCGGTAGCGATGCAGCGGGTTCGCATCGGGACACCGGGCGAGATGGCGGCGCAGCAGATTGGCCACCGCTTTGGTCAGCTCGGAACCGGTAAGCGGCGGAAAGCGTCGCTTGACGAACTCGACATAAGGCGGCAGCGCATCGTCTCTGCGCTGCTCCGGCAATCGCTGGAACGCGCCGTCAAAGTCGGCGCCGCTCAGTTCGAAGTGGCCAGCGTTGTGAAAGTAGCCGAGATGACGGTTTTCCACAGTCAATGCTGTCGATGCCAATCGCTGTCTTCGACATGCTGGATGCGATAACTGGTGGCGCGCGTGTCCGGCAGGTAGAATCCGTCGACCTCGACCAGAACCAGGCGCCCGGCCCTGAAGCTGATCAATGATCTGGTCTTCCAATGACCGATAGATCGCCAGCTCGCCGACGACTGTGCCGTAAAGCAGCTCCAGATCTTCATGCAGGTACTTGAAGAAGGTGAACTGGTCGGCTTCGTAGTCCAGCGTGACGGTGACACCAAGTCCGGCCACAGGATCAAGGCCCCAATTCGCGAGAATTGGTATCCAGGCATCGATATAGCAGTTGGTAACCGGCCAGTCGCTTTCGCCGGCCGCTGAAGCGCCGCCCGCGAGCGCTCATGAAAGGCTCAGTGCTTGCCTTACAGCCGGCGGCCAGGCCGCAGCATCCAGCCCGTGGTGCCGGAACAACGCCAGGGCAAGCCGCTCCAGCCCGAAGCCGACACAGGCACTATACGCCTGTGATCCGTCCGACAGCTCGATGTTCAACGCCTCACCGAAATGGTTGAGGTGATAATTGAAGCTGATGCACGCCGTTGGCGTTGCTTCGGCTATTGATCGGGATCAGCAGTTCGTATTTCAGGCCCTGCTCGCGCTGGCTTTCCGCCATCAGGCGCCCTGACCGACCGAAGAACGGGTCGTTCGCCGTGTCCATCGTGAACGGCAGGGCCAGTTGCCGGACGAACTCCTGGGCGCGATCGAACCACTCGCCGCGAAACGCAATCACCTGGTCGTTATGTCCGATCCGGACAAATTCGCGGCATCTGGAATGTCTGCATCCGACCCGGGTCGCGGGACGGCTCCCGGCGGAAGCACCAGGCGTGCACGTCGTAGATGCCGCCCTCTGGCGGCAGTCGGCCGCGGGCTGCGATGGCCGGATACAGCGGATAGCAGGCCGCCGGCGTCAGCAGCAGGTCGCTAGCTTCCTGCTGGCCGGTCCATTCCTCGCCTTCCGCCACGCAGTGCAGCAGCGCCCGGTGCCCGGCCTCGTTGCCGCAGAAGCAGTGGATCGTGCCGAGCAGTTGGGGAAAGCTCTTCAGATAGCCGCTCTTGACCACAACGTCGCGCGGCATCGCCGGCGGGAAGCGCAGTACCTCCGGCCGGTCGACCGCACCGAAACGGCCAACCATGGCATCGAGCAAATCCACGATTCGCGCAAACCGCTCGCTGCGCAGATAGACGCCGTCCGCGCCGGTTGGGACCAGCAGGGCATTGCCGACCAATTGGTCCAGTAGTGTCGTTGTCGCATCCACGGTCAAAGTATTCCCAGGTCCGGCTTCTGCATCAGCAGCAAATTACCCGCGCCTTCCAGCATACGGTCGTTGTTGATCATGATCGGCGCCGAAAGCAGGTCACGCACATGGCGACCCAGGCTGAACCTGGAGCCGTTCCTATAACCATTGATGCCGCAGACCATCAGGGCGTGTTGAGCCACTTCGAGGCAAAGCTCCGAGATGCTTGTCTTGAGGTTGTTCATATCGGCGGTGAAGGTTAGAGGAAGCGGTTGCGGCTCGCCATGGAAGATGACCTCGTAATTGCGCAGGGCGATTGACAGCCGCGCCTGCATGAGCTGCATGTGCCCCACCGCCTTGGCCAGCCGGGGACTCGATGGTGGTGCGGATCCCCGCCCGTTGCGGGCCTGCTGACGCAGGTACTCGCGGGCGCGTGACACGGCGTCGGCGGCGATACCGAGCCAGACGCTGCTCCACAGCAGATGCGACACCGGCAGCATCGTCTGGCTGACGATATCGGCGAATGGCGTTGGAAGTACTTGCGCGGCGTCGGCGACCAGTCGCAGACGAAATCCATCGCTGCAGGTCCCGCGCATGCCGAGTGCATCCCACGCACTCGTCCTCTCCAGGGTGTAATCGTCCCGCATGCCCGACGACCAGAACCTGGTCGGAAGGCGCGGACTTCCCGGTGGCGCCGCGCCGTGATCAACAGTCCATCCGCGTGCGCTCCATAGGAGATGGTCGTGGCGCCTTTCTCCAGGGAATGCGGTCCTGCTGCGGTTCGATGCAACAAATGCTTGCGTGAATATTGCCGCCCGTCCCCACTTCCGATGTGACGGAGCCGAGCAGCAACTGTTCGTTGCAAAGCCGTCGAAGCAGATCGCGATGCCATTCACTGCCCTGGCCATGCGCGACAATGCAGGCCACCTGGATCTGATGCATCGCAAAGATCATCGCGGTCGAACCGCAGGATCGACCCAGCGAGAAGGTGACCGCCGCAATCTGCGATAGCCCATCTTGCTGCCCGCCCAGTCGCGCGGAACCAGTGCACCGAGCAGCTCATCGCGGCGCAGCGCGGCAATCGCCTGCGTCGGAATGCAGCCTTCGCGATCAACCGCGTCTGCATGCTCCGCCGCGATGCCGAACGCTGTGCAAGGCGCTTCCAGGCCGGCGCTGAGGCGTCATCAACGGGAGTTGTTCTCGGTCAGCTCGGCCACAACCCGGCTGATTGTGGCAATGCTGGAAAATGACCGCCGGGACAGAAGCTCATCCGGTAGTTCTATGTCGAATCGCTCCTCAAGGGACATCAGGACGTTGACAATTGCCAAGGAATCCAGGCCTGCGGCAAAGAGATCCGCCTCCTCCTCGAGGCTTTCGACGGGGACTGCCAACCGCCCGCTGCGCGCCAGTATGGCCCGAATTTCGTCCTGCATGTCTCCGTTCCACCGTTGCTCGATGATTACTCCTGGCACGAACTGCCGCGGGCAGCAAGCGACGTGCCAAGCCGCCGCGATATCATAGGGGCGACGAACGGCGCGGCACGAGCAAGCGAGGTGATTGGCATCTCGTGAATTCCGGCACGCCCCCAGTTTAATGGCTGTTAAGCTGACGTAAACGGCCCGTGCGAGACCGTCTGATAATCCGTCCCGCAATCGCGCAAAAGTCAGCACGTTTTCTGTTTGATGCCCATCTGACTTTTGTTGCCAACGTGACCATGGAAGGTGGCCATCCCGACCTGTGAGCGTCGGCCGGCACCTTCGGCGCCCTGGGGCGCGCTTGAAATTCTCCATGGCGGCGGTCTACGCTTGTTGGAGCCGCTGTTCAGACGGCGGGGCCGTTGGGGGGCTCACAATGAAATACTGTCGCGCGCTGCTGGCGTTCGCGCTGGTCTGTTTTGCCATTCCCGCCCTTGCGCAAGAATCGCAACTGGACGTGGTGTTGAAGCGCGACAAGATCATCGTGGGAACCTATAGCACGTCGCCACCGCTCGCCTTCGTTGACGATGATGGCAAGCTGGTCGGGTTTGAAATCGACATGGCGCACGAGATCGCCAAGGACCTGCTGGGCGATCCCAACAAGGTCGAATTTGTCGTTCTGCAGTCCGATGGGCGCTTTCCGGCAGCGCTGTCGGGCAAAATCGACTTCGGCTTGTGTTCCACGACAATCACCGGCGATCGCGCGGCACGAATTGCGTTCACGCGGCCTTATCTCGATACCGGCAAAGTCTGATCGCGCGGAAGGATGCCGTATCAAGACCGTCAAGGAACTGAATGATCCGAAATTCACCTATGCCATCCTGAATGTTCCCGCCAGCAATCGAGCGCGCCAAAGAGGTCCTGCCGAATGTCAAGCAACTGCTGCTAGACAGCCCCTCGGCCCTGTTCCTGGCGGTGAAGACCGGCCGTGCCACCGCATTCGCTATCGACAAACCGATTGCGGATTATTACGAGGCAGAGAACCAGGATCTTGTCGCGGCTGGACACCGCGGGAACGCCATTCGCCTATGTCTCGCAGGACGCGATCTTCCTGAAGCCAGGCGATTTCAAATGGTGGCTGTTCCTTGATACCTGGGTGGGCGAACTGCGCTATGGTTCGCGCTACAGCCAATATGTCGCGTGGTATCATAAGTGGATGAAGAAGGACCCGCCGCCACAGCGCTTCTACGACTACAACAAATACTGACGTGCCGTTTGATCTGCATTTCCTTGCTCGACTTATGCCGGCGCTGCTGCAAGGCGCCGAGATCACGGTAGAACTGGCGGTCCTGACCTTCGCCATTTGTCTGGTGTGGGGGTTCGTGGTCGCCTTGGCCAACAGTTCGCGTGGCCCGCTTGCATGGATTCGCCGGCTCATACATCCAGGCCGTGCGCAACACGCCGCTGCTGATCCAGATGTACATTGTGTATTTTGGCTTTTCGATGATCGGGTTTGGCCTGTCGGGCTTTACCTCCGGGCTGCTCGCGCTGTGCATCCAGAATGGCGGCTATGTGGCGGAGATTTACCGCGGCGGTCTGCAGGCGATCAGCCCACGGCAATACGAGGCGGGGCGGGCACTCGGCATGCGGCGTTTGACGCTGTATCGCGTGGTGATCGTGCCGCAGGTCGTCGCCCGCATCATTCCGCCGATGACCAACCAGGCGATCAGTATCACCAAGGATACTTCGCAGGTCGCGGCTATTGCGGTGATGGACGTAATGAAAGTAGCCCAGGTCTGGGTGGAGTCCTCAGCCAACACCTATGACGTGTTCCTGGGCGTTGCCGTTATCTACCTGGCCTTGACCTCCACGGTCAGCCTTGCCGGAAACTCTTCGAGCATAAGCTGGCCTTCGCGCAATGAGGGAATTTGCCCCGCTGCTGCATGGCTACTGGTATCTACTGCGCGGCGCTGGCATGACACTGCTGATGGCGGCGGTTTCAGTCGTGCCGGCAACGATCTGCGGGGTCCTGCTGGCGCTGGCCCAGGTATTCGGCAACCGCGCGGTCCGGTCGATCGTCGTCGGGTACCTGTTCCTGATCCGCGGCATCCCGCTGCTGGTGCTGTTGACGTTCACCTATTACCTGCTGCCGCTCACCGGCATCGACCTGCCGCCGTTCTGGGGTGTGGTGGTCGTATTCGCCTTGTACTACGCGGCGTTCATGAGCGAGGTGTTTCGCGCCGGCATCCTGTCCCTGCCGCGCGCGCAATGGGACGCCGCCCGCAGTCTGGGGATGACACGGCGTCTGATGCTGCAGATCGTGGTCTTTCCCCAGGCGCTGCGTCTAGCCTCGCCGCCGTTTGTCAGCCTGTGCGCTAACCTGGTGAAGGCGACGTCGCTGGTTTCCATCGTTGGGCTTTGGGAGCTGACGATGGCAAGCCGGGAGATCGTCGAGCGAACGTTGGCGCCGTTCCAGATCTTCCTCGGCGCGGCAGTGATTTATTTCTGCATCTGCTACACACTGGCACTGTATGGTCGATCTCTTGAGCGACGTGTCCTTCAGGGGCATTGAGCCGCAAGCCACGGCAAAGCGGCCGATGCTGGCTGATGGACAGGGTGTCCAAGCGCTTCGGCGCCCTGGAGGTGCTGCGCAGTATCTCGCTCTCGGTGAGTGCTGGCGAAGTGGTGGTGGTGATCGGACCGAGCGGATCGGGGAAGACGACGCTGCTACGCTGCATCAACATGCTGGAGGATTACGAGCAGGGGGTCGTCGTCATCGATGGCGAGCCGATCGGCTATCGCATGGATCCGAACACCGGTCAGCGTCAACGCATGTCCGAGCGCGAAATCGCCGCGGCCCGCGAGCACGTCGGCATGGTCTTCCAGAGCTACAACCTGTTCCCGCACATGACGGTGCTGCACAACATCACGGCCGCACCGATCCGCGTGAAGGGTGTGCCGCGGCCGCGCGCGGAAGAACGGGCGCGAGAGCTGCTGGCCATGGTGGGCCTGTCTGACAAAATTTCGGAGTATCCGGCGCGACTGTCGGGCGGGCAGCAGCAGCGGGTGGCGATCGCTCGTGCTCTGGCGATGGACCCGAAGATCATGTTGTTCGACGAAGTGACCTCGGCACTCGACCCCGAACTGGTGGGCGAGGTCCTGGCAGCGATGCAGGAACTGGCGCGGGCTGGCATGACCATGGTGGTGGTCACGCACGAGATGAGCTTCGCCCGCGACATTGCCGACCGGATTGTTTTCATGGACGGCGGACTGATCGTCGAACAGGGCAAGCCCGATCAGGTGTTGTTCTCTCCTACCACCGACCGGGTCCGGGCTTTTCTGAAGCGCTACAACGACCGCTACAGGATCTAAAGCGTGATGACTGGAGGCGCAATCGCCGGAGGTCTGATTCATTGCGAACGTAATAATAATCAGTGCTGGGGCGCATTGTAGCGGTGGGCCCGCATCGCTCAGCTCCGCGCTCATTCCCACTGTGTTCTGAGCAGGCCGGATTTCTTCACCCGCTGTTTCAGTTTGATTAACCGTTGACCGCCAACGTCCTGCTTCGCCGCAAGCCGGCGGAGTTGGCATGGGCGAGGCCTTCAGCATCGGAAGTCGTGTGAGCGCGCGCGGGCTTGCGTGCGACGTTGTTGAAGTGGCGCCTCTCGGTGTGCAGACATTGCTTCGACTGCGCTGCATTGGCGGCGATCTCGTCGGCCATGAATGGGGCATTCTGTATCCGGCAGAGACGGTAACCGTGCTGCGCTCGGAACTGAGACCGGACGCACCTGGCCCGCTGGATCGCTGGAAATTGCTGCATCAAGCCTACCTGCTGGATCAGGTGCTGGGACCGGCAGATGTATTGCTCGCCGATCCTGGCAGGCTGCGGATCGAGCCCTATCAGCTGGTCCCGCTGATGCGCGCGCTGGAAATGGCACGGCCGCGTCTGCTGATTGCCGACGGTGTTGGTCTTGGCAAGACGGTCGAAGCCGGATTGATCGTGTGTGAGCTGATCGCGCGCCGGCGAGCGCACCGTGTCCTGGTCGTATCGCCCCCTGGGCCGCTGCTTATGCAATGGGCGCAGGAATTTCGGCAGCGCTTCGCTTTGCGGTTTACCGCGATCACCAGTGCGGCCGAGCTGCAGGAGCTGCGCCGAAAGCTTGAAATGGGCGGCAATCCGTTCGACTCGACGGCTCTCTGCCTGACCTCGCTCGAATTCGCCAAGCAGGAGCGCGTGCTGGAGGAGCTAGAGCGCTCCACGCTGGGACCTGGCGATCGTGGATGAGGCGCACCATTGCTTCAGTGCAGGCATAAGCAGTGATCGCGAGGACACCCAACGCAGGCGTCTCGCAGAGGTGGTTGCCAGGCGCAGCGATGGCCTGCTGCTGCTGACCGCGACGCCACATGATGGCTCTGATTCACATTTCGCGTCGCTGCTCGAGCTGCTGGACCCGAGCCTGGTCGATGGACGCGGCGGCGTCTCCGGCAATGCTTATCGGCGCCATGTCGTGCGCCGGTTGAAGTCGCATCTGCGTGACGGCAAGGACGGGTGCGCCGCTGTTCCGAGAGCGACATGTCATACCGGTGAAGGTCGAACTGTCCGGGGCGGCCTTACAGCCGGTGCGACGGTTTCATCAGGCGCTTGCCGCATTGATCGCACCACGCCTGCGGCGTGGGCCTCGCGGACACAACTGCGGCCGATGCACTTGCATTCGTCAGCCTGCTCAAACGCTCTGTATCGACAATCGGCTCCTGCGTTGCAACTCTCCGAGTAGTGGCAGATCGCTATCGCGGAACCGGCGATATCGATTCTCGAGACGATGCGCCGCGAACGGGAGCGTGCTCTGCGCGCATATCGACGGCGGCTGTTACGCTTCGGCGTGCTTGGTCACGGCGATGAAAGCGACCTGGCTGATCTGGAAGCCGACGGCATGGCCGCCAGCCTTCAGCGCTTCGCCGCGACGGAATTGCTCCAGTTGACGAAGTCAACGGCGACCGTCGAGGCTCTGGACACGCTGATCGCACTCGGTGAAGCAGCGGCGCCGATCGATCCTAAGCTGCAAGCGGTCAGGCAGGAGATCCGCACGATCCGCGCCGCCCATCCCGCCACCAATGTTCTGATCTATACCGAGTATGCCGACAGTCAGACGGCGTTGGCGCGGGCTCTGCGCGACGGCATCGACGGCGAGATCCTGTCAATCAATGGCAGCGACAGCGAAGCCGAGCGCACCCGGATAGCCGAGTGTTGTGCGGAACAGGATGGCATCGTGCTGATCAGCACCGACTTGCTGGCCGAGGGACTTAATCTCCACCAACGTTGCTTCAATTTGATCCATCTTGATCTGCCGTACAATCCGAACCGGCTGGAGCAGCGCAACGGTCGAATTGATCGTTATGGCCAGGAGCGCGATCCGCAAATTCGATATCTGTACCTCGCGGGGACGTTCGAGGAACGCTTGCTGCTGCACTTGATCAGAAAATACGAGAAGGCGCGGGCGCATCTGACGTTTATGCCGGAAACCCTGGCCGTGACGGCTGACGGTGACGGATCGGGCTCTGGTCTGATCGCCGGATTTGCCGAACAGCAGGCCAATCTATTCGATGATGAGTTGGTGGAAATACGCACAATCGACCGCGAGGCGGAGGCAGCGAATGCCGACGCGTACCAGGACGTGCTGCGGGAGATTGACCGGGCGTTCGCCGGGTTCGACCGATCCGCCGTGCGATACGGGTGGCTTTCCGATCAAGCGCAGCGGGCAGATGTGGACCGTGGTGCGCTGGCGATTTCATGCGACAGGAGGTGGTATCGATCTGGCGGATTTCGTCGGCGCGGCAATCCTGGCGAAGAATGGACACTGCCCCGATACGCGTAGGAGCCTACAAATTCCTGCCGATTGGCAGGTGGGGCTGGATGATCTGCCGGGTTTCGACCGGGTCAGTGGCACATTTCGCTTCACGCGCGATCACGCGAAACTTCGCGATGCACAGGGGCGGTCCCTGGGTGTCCTCGGTCGCGCACATCCGCTGGTGCGCCGGGCCGTCGCGCAGGCGCAAGGTCTGGCCGACGAGACGACCGACTGTCGAGTGGCGACTGCGCGAGCTGACACAGAAGGAGCGGCCGTACTGCTCACCTACAACATCGAATTGCGCAGCGCAGCTCGCGTGGAGCTTCAGCGAGCGATCGCGGTGTTGTTGCCGGAATGCGGCGAGGTCGTCGAGCTTGAGAAATACGAGCACTGGCTGTCGTATGCCGAACCTGCTCGCGCGCTGGCCCTGGCAGGCGCATGGCAGCAGCTATTTGCACACTGGGTTCCCCGGCGGGAATGCGAGGCGCGGTCGGTGGCGCGGGCCGCGATGCAACGCGAAGCGGATCGCTGCACCAGCAGACTCCATCAGCGCACGATGTCCGAAGAGGTCGAGTTACAGGAATGGCTACGCCGACGAGCGGAAGACATATGCGGCACCTATGAGCCAGTGACGCGCGACCTGTTTGACGCTGCTCCGCGGGGGGCGAACTGGCGGTTGATGGCGGCGCCTCTGGATCGTCTCGCAGGCTTCGCAGGCGATGCCAACAATCCACCGGTGCGACGGCAGGAAGCGCATCGCGTAGTCGAGCTGTTCCGGCGCCGCAGTGCCGATCTTGCCGCCTATGTCGACTTGGCGACGCCGATGCTGCATCCGATCGGCATGCTCATGCTGGTACCTGCCTCGCGAGCATGACACTCGATCTGAGTGATTGCACCTTCTGCGGCCCGGCGCTGCCGGATTCATTCGTTCGCTTTGAATTGGCTGATCTGTTGCTGAAGCTGGGCCTGCTGACGAACCGGCGCGACAAAAGCTTCGAGCGCAATTGGACCGCACTGCGGCGGCAGCTTCGTGCCTCGCGCGGCCCGCAAAGCATATGCAAGCACGTCATGGCACCGTTGGCGCAACACCTGGGATACGCGCCGCCATTGCGACAGGACCAAGTGACAACTCGTGAGGGGGCGGAGGATGGCGGCTGGATGATGCACGGTCCGGACGGTTGCCGTCTCCGCGTCTGGTGCTTCGCCGGTGAGACGGATCTCGATGCACCCAGCCGCAATGGCCGTGCCTATCGCTTCAGCCCGATGCGCACCGCCCAGCGGGTGCTGCTGGCCGGCTCGCGAGCGGGTGGGGCTGGCTGACCGACGGCGAGGAGCTGCGGCTGCTGGTGTGTGATGCAGCGCGGTCGGGAAGCCACGTCGCGGTTTCTCTTCTGGGCAATAATGGCTGGCGTAACCGCGATCTCGCACCCGACTCTTATCGCCTGTTCGCTTGCACTTGGCTCCCCGAAAGGCATTGCAGCGCTGCCAGAAATACTGGAGGCGGCCCGGTTCAGTCAGGCGCGGGTCACCAAGGATCTGCGCGTGCAGGCACGGCGCGCGATCGAGGGCTTTCTGCAAGGGCTGCTCAGCCATCCGGCGAACACCAGGGACGGCAAGTTATATCAGCAGGCAGAGGTACTTTGGCACGAAGCGCTGGTCGTCGTTTATCGTTTGCTGCTCATCCTGAAGCTGGAAAGCGCTGCCGACCCGGCCCGCGCGTTCAGCTTTGCGTCAACCAGCATCTGGCGAACGGTGCTGTCGCCGAACCGGGTGCTTGGGCCTTTGGTGCGGCGAATGCTGGACCAGGGCCACGACACGGGCCGGATGCTGGAGGATGGGCTGCGCACCGTGTTCCGGCTGTTGCGCGACGGTCTGTCGTCCAGCGAGGTTACCGTTGCACCGTTGGGCGGGGCTTTGTTCGCGCATGAGGCTACGCCGTTGCTCGACTGTCTGGCGTGGGGTGAGCGGAGTGTTGCGCTATTGCTCGATCGCCTGCTGTGGACCACGCCGAAGGGCCGAGAGCGCGAGCGGGTCCATTATGGCTCGCTGAACGTCGAAGAGCTGGGGCATGTCTACGAAGCATTGCTCGAGCTGGAACCTGGGATCGCGGTTTTCCCGATGGCACGGCTGCGTCGCGCCAAGCTGGAAGTGGTGGTGACTGCCGAGCAGGCCGAACGCCATCGCGACACCCGGCATGGATCCGCACGAACCTCCTGGGTTGAGGACATTGGTCCCGGTCAGTTTTACTTGCGTAGCGGCCTCGGGCGCAAATCGAGCGGGTCCTATTACACGCCACATCCGTTCGTCCGCTTTCTGGTGCGTGAGGCATTGGCGCCGCACATTGCGCGGTGCAGTCCGGATGCCGATGCCAATCCGGCAGCAATCCTGGCCCTGAAGGTGGTCGATCCTGCCATCGGCAGCGGCCATTTTCTTGTCGAGGCTTGTCGCTTTCTTGCCGAGGCACTCTACGCCGCATGCCGGATGTGTGACGAAGGTGCCGTAGCCGCGGAGGCCGCGGCAGCAGATGCGCCGGCCGCGGACCGTTCAGCCCTGTTGGCGCGTGCGGCCGAGTTGCGTCAGCGCATTGCGGATCTGCCCGATCCGGATGGTTTGTTACGCGCATATCTGCCGAGCCGGGCGGCCGACGGGGGCGGCAGCGGCATTTCGCAATCCAGAGCATTGGCGATCTGTCGTCGGCTGGTTGCGGTGCATTGTCTCTATGGGGTGGACAGCAATCCGCTCGCGGTTGAGCTGGCGAAGATTTCGCTATGGCTGGAATTGTACGCCGAAGGCCTGCCGCTGACATTCCTGGACCACCGGCTTGTGGTGGGTGACTCGATCGGCGGTGCATTCTTCTCGTCGCTGCTGACACTGCCGGTAACGCGGACCGAGTTGGATCCGCTGCGGGCGAGAGAGCTCGTGGCACAATTTGAACGGGTTCTGCACACCGCCTTGCGCGAAGTATCGGCACTGGAGGCGAGCGTCGGCAGCAACGCTGCCGACCTGGTGCTGAAGGCCGGAGCAAAGCAACGGCTGGATGTTGCGCTGGGTCCGCTGCGCCTGCTTGCACAGGCATGGTCGGGAGCGGTGATGCTGGCGCAGCGTGACAACGACGACGAATGGCTGGCGCTGGCGCGTTCGGTAGCAGGTGGCGGTGTGTGGCCTGTTGTGCTGACCGATCGGCAATCCGCCCTGTTAGGCGCGGGGCGGCATGTGTTGGCCTGGGACCTGGCGTTTCCGGAGGTATTTCACCCGGTTATGCCGGTGAGCGCAGGGGATTCGACGCGGTTCTGAGCAATCCTCCATGGGATATCGTGCAGCCGAAAAGCGATGAGTTCCTGGCCAGGTTCGACCTATCCGTGCTGGATGCCGAGAACGGCCAGGAAGCACGGGCGATCAGGGCCCGGCTGTTGGCGCAACCACGCGTGGCCTGCATCTGGTCTGGCTATCGAGAGGGATTTGCCCGCCAGCACCGGCTGGTGGAGCGGCTCTATGCGCATCAAAGGGCCGGCACCGATGGGACGGTGATGGGCGGAAAGCTCGACCTCTACCGTGTGTTTGCCGAGCGCATGCTGGAGATCGCCGGCCCGCAAGGCGCGATCGGTATGGTCGTGCCATCGGCATTCCATGCCAATGAGGGAGCGACGGCTCTGCGGCAGCTCTATCTTGCGCAAACCGAGATCAAACAGTGCTGGTCGTTCGAAAACAAGAATGTGCTGTTCGATATTCATGGCAGATACAGGTTCGATCTGATCGTGGCGCAGCGCCCAGGTCCGACCACAGAGCTAAAATGCGCGTTCTATCTGACCGAGTTCGAACAACTGGAGGAACCGGATCGGCTGCTCACCTATGACCGCAACCTGATTAAGGCCTCTCGAGGCAGACACGGAACGCTGCTGGAGTTGCGCGATCACGCTGATCTGGCCGTTGCGCAGAAGATGTTGGTGAACAAGGCACGGATCAGGGACACGGGCGTGGTACTCAGCCGCGAAATCCACATGACCGACGATGCAGCAAGTTTTGAGCCGCTGACCAGGTTTTGCCGCGAGAACCTGTGGGAACACGGCTACTTTATGCTGCACGAAGGCAAGACAATCCACCAGTTTCGCGACCGCTGGGATACATTGCCGCGGTTCGCGGTCCATGCCGGTTCGTTGGCCAGCAAATCTCTGGAAGCAAGCCGCTACTACCGGGCGGCTTGCCGCGAGATCGCCAGATCAACCGATGAACGCACAGCGATCGCCAACATACTTCCACCTGGGGTCCTATGCGGCCATACGATCAGCGTGGAGCGCAAGCCCATGCAACGAACCAACGCAGCCGCCCTCGCTCTCGTCGCAACAATGAACAGCTTCGGCTTCGACTGGGTGCTGCGACAGAAAGTCGGCGTACATGTCAGCATCTATATTCTGGCTGACTTGCCATTGCCGAAGCGTCTCCAAAGAGCGAATGCCTTTCTGGCCCATGGCTGTCTTCGCCTCTGTTGCAATCACGCTGGCTTCGCCCCGCTGTGGCGTGATCAGCTAGGCAGCGCATGGTCCGAAATTGCGCCTGAGCGCGAATGGCCTGCGATCTCCGGAGAGTTGGACCGGTGGCAACTGCGCGCCGCTATGGACGCCGTGATCGCGCGCGGGTACGGGCTCAGCCGTACAGACTACGAGCGGGTGCTCGGAAGCTTCAGCCACAAGAGCTTCCCCGCAGCCCCGGATTTATGTCTGGCAGCGTTCGATGAACTTGCGCGGATCGGAATGGCAGCATTCTGCCGTCGGCACGACCCGTACTGGAATGTGCCCCTTGTCACCTTGCTAGCCCAGCCTATCATCGACCTTCCCGTAACACCTGCGCCGCAACGTGGATTGCAGCGCAGCAAGAGTCACACGATCGCATCAGACCAGCCATGAACAGAACAGTCCTGATCACCGGCGCCGCCGGGAACATCGGCACGAAGCTGCGCACGCATTTTTCCGGGCTTGGCTGGACTGTCCGAGCGCTGGACATCGACTCGCGTGGCGACGAGACGATTGCGGTGTCCGACCTGGCCGAATGGCATGACGACTGGGCCAGGCTATTTTCGGATGTGGACGCAGTCGTCCATCTTGCGGGCGATCCCAGTCCGCGCGCCAGTTGGGCGTCTGTGCAGCGGCTGAATATCGATCTGACCGCAAACGTCTATGAGGCTGCCTCGCGTCACGCCGTCCGGCGCGTGATCTTCGCCAGTTCCAATTGGGTGATGGCAGGCTATCGGCCGGTCACAGGACCGCTGACCACGAATTTGGAGCCGTATCCGATCAACCCGTACGGCGTCTCGAAACTGATCGGCGAACGGATGGGCCGTGCCCTGCATCTACGCTGCGGGACATCGGTGATCTGCTTCCGCATCGGTTATGCGCAGCGCGGCGACAACCTGCCAGGAACGCATATGGGCTGGAGCGCGTGGGGACAGGCGATGTGGTTGTCCAACCGCGACCTCTGCCATGCCATGGAGTGCGCGGTGCTGGCGGACGATATCGACTTCGCCGTGCTCAACCTGATGAGCGACAACCCGGGGATGCGCTGGGATATCGAGACCACAAGACGGGCCGATCGGCTATGCACCCCAGGACGGCGCCGCACCGGTGGTGACCCAGGCCATCGAACAGGATGAGCGCAACGCGCATGAGCTACGTCGCATGTCCGAACGACTCGATGAAATGCTGCAGGAAAGGCGTTGGTAGTAACAGGGGGCTGGTAATTTGGTTAGGATCGCAACCGGAAGCGCTGGATCTTTCCGGTCTGGGTCTTCGGCAGAGCCGCCACGAACTTCACCGAACGCGGATACTTGTATGGCGCGATCGTCGCCTTGACGTGGTCCTGCAGCCGCAGCCGCGTGACATCATCCGGCGCGACGCCTTCGGCCAGCACCACATGCGCCTGCACGATCTGCCCCCGCTCGGGGTCGGAGGCGCCGATTACCGCGCATTCCACAACATCGGGGCAGGTCGACAGTGCCGCTTCGACCTCGGGTCCGGCGATGTTGTAGCCGGCGGAAATGATCATGTCGTCCGACCGCGCCATGAAATGGAAATAGCCGGCATCGTCCTGTACAAAAGTGTCGCCGGTGATGTTCCAGCCGTTGCGCACGTAACTCTTCTGCCGCTCATCGGCGAGATAGCGGCAGCCGGTTGGGCCGCGCACCGCCAGCCGGCCGACCTCGCCACGCGGCAGCTCCTGCATATCATCGCCGATAATCCGCGCCTGATAACCTGTCACCGGCCTTCCCGTAGTGCCGGGATGTGCATCACCGAACCGGTTGGTGATGAAGATGTGCAGCATCTCCGTCGTACCGATGCCGTCGAGAATCGGCTTGCCGCTTTTGCGAACCCATTCGTCGAACACCGCTCCGGGCAGCGTTTCGCCCGCGGACACCGCGGCACGCAGTGACGAAAGGTTCGCCCCCTCATCCATCGCCCGCAGCATGGCCCGATACGCCGTCGGTGCCGTGAAGCTGATCGTCGCCGCATGGGTCTGAATGATCTCGATCATGTTCGCGGGCGAGGCGTTCTCCAGCAGAGTCGCAGCCGCCCCAAACCGTAGCGGGAAGATCGCCAGCCCGCCAAGACCGAACGTGAATGCGAGCGGCGGCGACCCGACAAACACGTCGTCCGGCGTCACCTGCAACACCTCCCGCGCATAGCCGTCGGCGATGATCAGCAGGTCGCGATGAAAATGCATGGTCGCCTTCGGCTCACCCGTGGTGCCCGAGGTAAACCCGAGCAACGCCACATCGTCGCGTCCGGTGTTCACTGCCTCGAACCGCACCGGCTTGCCGAGCGCGATGCGATCGAGTTCAGCATCATGGTTCGCGGTCCCGTCGAACCCGACCACCGCCTTCAGATGCGCGCTTTCCTTCGCGCAGTTGACCAGTTCGTCCATTAACCGCGTATCGCACAGCGCCAGCGATACCTCTGCTTTGTCGACGATCTTTGCCAGTTCTCCGGCGCGCAGCATCGGCATTGTGTTAACCACGACGGCACCCGCCTTTGTGGCAGCAAGCCAGCAGGCGACCATCGCGGGGTTATTGGCAGAGCGGATCAGGATTCGGTTGCCAGGCTTGACCCCGTAATCCTCGACCAGCGCGTGTGCGATCCGGTTGCTCCAATCGGTCAGTTCCTTGTAGGTCCGATGGCGGCCGTTGCCGATCAGTGCGGTATGATCGCCGAAGCCTTTGCGCACCATCGCATCGGTCAGCTCGACCCCCACGTTCAGGCGATCGGGATACGTCGAAACCGTCCAGCAGCAGATCCGGCCACTGGTCCGGTGGCGGCAGCCGGTCGCGCGTAAATGTGTCGACGTGCGCCGATGGTCCCAGCATTGCCGCCCTCCACCCTGGCTTGTCCGGCGAAAATCAGGTCAGATATAAGATACCAACCAGCGAGTGATGTCACGGATGCGGATCGTCTGCGCCGGCGGTGGGCCGGCGGGTTTATATTTTGCGATCCAGATGAAGCGGCGCGATCCGTCGCACAAGGTCACCGTGATCGAGCGCAATCGCCCGTACGATACGTTCGGCTGGGGCGTCGTGTTCTCCGACGAAACCCTCCGCAACCTGGAAGGAGCGGATCCTGAGTCCAAGCAGGAAATCCTGGACAGTTTCGCGCACTGGGACGATATCGACATCCACTTCAAGGGCCGGGTGATCACGTCGGGCGGCCATGGCTTCTGCGGCATCGAACGCAGGCACCTGCTGAACATCCTGCAACGCCGCGCCGAAGCGCTCGGTGTCGAGTTGGTGTTCGAGCGTGAGGTGGACGACATCGCCGAATTCCCGATGCCGACCTGATCGTCGCGGCGGACGGCATCAACAGCAGGATCCGTACCCGCTACGCCGCGCATTTCCAGCCACAGATCGATGTCAGAAGCGAACAAATTCGTCTGGCTCGGTACCCACCGGATTTTCCAGGCATTCACCTTCATTTTCGTCGAGACCGAATTCGGCTGGTTCCAGGCGCACGCATACCGCTTCAATCACGATACCTCGACGTTCATCGTCGAGACCACGGAAGCCAACTGGCGCGCCGCCGGGCTTGATCAGCTCGATGCTGTCGGCACCACGGATTTCTGCGAGCGCCTGTTCTCCCCCTGGCTCGATGGCCATCGCCTGCTGACGAACATGAACCATCTGCGCGGTTCGCAGTGGCTCAATTTCCCACGCGTTGCCAACGAGCACTGGGTCATGGGCAAGCTGGTGCTGATGGGCGATGCGGCGCATTCCGCGCATTTCTCGATCGGCTCCGGGACCAAGCTGGCATTGGAGGACGCGATCGCTCTGGCCCGTGCGTTCGATAAGCCCACCAGCGCGATGTGCCGGCCGCGCTCGCCGCTTACGAGGCAGAACGCAAGCTGGAGGTGCTGCGGGTGCAGTCGGCCGCTCGCAACTCCACCGAATGGTTCGAAAACGTCGCGCGCTACGTGCACCTGGAGCCGGAGCAGTTCGCCTACTCGCTGCTGACCCGCAGCCAGCGGATCAGCCACGAAAACCTGCGCCTGCGCGACCGGCCCTGGCTGGAAGGCATGGAGCGGTGGCTCGCGGTGCGTGCCGGACACCCGGCGAACCGTCCCATCCCGCCGATGTTCCTGCCGTTTCGGTTGCGTGAGATGCAGCTTGCCAATCGCATCGTGGTCTCCCCCATGGCGACCTACAGTGCGCGCGACGGCATGCCCAACGACTTTCATCTGGTGCATCTTGGCGCCCGTGCCCTGGGCGGGGCAGGCTTGGTGTTCACCGAAATGGTCTGCGTCACCCCGCAGGGCCGCATCACGCCAGGCTGCGCCGGACTTTGGTCGGAGGAGCAGATGCGCTTCTGGGCGCGCATCGTTGAGTTCGTGCACGCCAACTCGGGAGCGCAGATCTGTCTGCAGCTTGGTCACTCCGGCCTGAAGGGCTCCACGCAGGTCGGCTGGGAAGAGATGGATGCGCCGCTGCCCGAGGGCAACTGGGAGCTGATCGCACCCTCGCCGATTGCCTGGAGCCCCCGCAACCAGGTTCCGCGCGAGATGAACCGCGCCGATATGGACGCGGTCCGCGATGCATTCGTAACGGCGGCCGGTTACGGTGCGCAGGCCGGGTTTCGACATGCTGGAACTGCACGCGGCGCATGGCTACCTGCTATCCTCTTTCATCTCGCCGCTTACCAATCAGACGCTCGGATGCCTATGGCGGATCGCTGCAAAATCGGCTGCGTTTCCCGCTGGAGACTTTCGAGGCCATGCGCGCGGTATGGCCGACGGCAAAGCCGATGTCGGTGCGCATTTCGGCGACCGATTGGGTCGAAGGCGGCATTACCGCTGATGATGCGGTGGAGATCGCACGCGCCTTCAAGCAGGCTGGCGTTGATCTGATCGATGTGTCTGCCGGCCAGACCTCGATCCGTGCGCAGCCGGTGTATGGGCGGATGTTCCAGACGCCGTTCTCCGATCGTATTCGGAACGAGGTCGGTATCGCCACAATGGCGGTGGGAAACATCACTGAATACGATCATCTGAATTCGATCATTGCCGCCGGGCGTGCCGACCTGTGCGCGCTGGCAAGACCGCATCTGACCGATCCTCAGTTCGCGCTGCGCGCCGCCGCAACACTCGGCTACGCCGAGCAATGGTGGCCGCAGCAATACCTTGCCGGGAAGGCGCAGATCGAGCGCCTGGTCCGCCGCACCGATACCGACTACTCGGCGGTGATATGACACTGAACGCGCTGATCACGGGCGGCGCGAAGGGCATCGGACTGGCCATCGCACGCCGATTGGCTGCCGATGGCGCTTCGCTTGCGCTGATCGGGCGCGATGGCGCCGCACTGCGGCGGGCGGCCAGCGAACTTGGTGCTCGTCATGCCATTGCGGATGTCACGAACCATCCGTGCTGCGGGACGCCATCGCTTCACTCGGTCGCTGCGACATCCTGGTGAACAACGCCGGCGCGAGCATTATCCAAGCCATTTGCCAAGCATGAACTGTCCGACTTCCAGTTCATGCTGGCGTCAATCTGCTGGGCGCAGTCACCGACGTGCCAGGCCGTGCTGCCCGGAATGCGCGCACGGGGCTTCGGCCGAATTGTGAATATCGCCAGCACCGCGGGCCTGAAAGGC
Organism: uncultured Alphaproteobacteria bacterium; assembly: GCA_963758595.1. GTDB lineage: Bacteria > Pseudomonadota > Alphaproteobacteria > Acetobacterales > Acetobacteraceae > JAMXLO01. Next base: position 477,010 of record CAVWWB010000005.1, on the reverse strand, counting down.
TATCCCTATGTCACCGCCTATGTCGCGGCGAAGCACGCTCTGGTCGGTTTACCCGCGCGCTTGCACAGGAAACCGTGAAGGAAGGCGTCACAGTGAACGCGGTCTGTCCCGGTTTCACCGACACCGACCTTGTCGCCGGCTGCCGTAACGACGATCGCCGCCAGAACGGGACGCTCAGCCGCAGGATGCGCGCCAGGCTCTGGCAGCCACCAATCCGGCCGGTCGGCTGGTGCAGCCCGACGAGGTCGCTGAAGCGGTCGCCTTCCTTTGCCGGCGCGGCGCGAGTGCGATCACTGGTCAAGCGATCGCCGTCGCCTATGGAGAGATCTGAATGTCGCTGCAATCACCCAAGCATTTTCGCTGGGATATCGCCGACAAGGTCGCGACGATCACGCTGGATCGGCCGGAGCGGAAGAACCCGCTGACCTTCAACTCTTACGCCGAGTTGCGTGACACGTTCCGCGCATTGACGGTCGAAGCGGGCGTCAAGGCCGTCGTCGTCACCGGTGCTGGCGGTAACTTCTGCTCCGGCGGAGACGTGTTCGAAATCATCGAGCCGCTGACCAAAATGAAAATGCCGGAGCTGCTTGCCTTCACCCGGATGACCGGCGACGTGGTGAAGGCGATGCGTCTCTGTCCGCAGCCGATCATTGCGGCGGTGGAGGGGGTGTGCGCGGGCGCCGGCGCGATCCTGGCGATGGCCGCCGACCTGCGCTACGGCACCGCTGACAGCCGCACCGCGTTCCTGTTCACCCGCGTTGGTCTCGCCGGCTGCGACATGGGTGCCTGCGCCATCCTGCCGCGCATCATCGGTCAGGGGCGCGCCGCCGAATTGCTGTATACCGGGCGCGCCATGACTGGCGAGGAAGGCGAACGATGGGGCTTCTTCAATGCGCTGCATCCGCCTGGTCAGGTGCTCGCGGCGGCACAATCCATCGCCGCGCAGCTTGCCGATGGACCCACTTTTGCGCACGGGATGACCAAGACGATGCTGCATCGCGAATGGAGCATGGATATCGAAGGCGCCATCGAGGCTGAAGCCCAGGCGCAGGCGATCTGCATGACCACCGACGATTTCCGCCGCGCATTCGAAGCTTTCGCAAACAAACGGCGGCCGGAGTTCAGGGGTGATTGAATGAGCGAAGGCGAAACCCGACCGCGCGTGCTGCAACCACCGTCCTGGCCTCGTCCGTCCGGCTATGCGAACGGCATCGCCGCAATCGGCGAGGTGATCTTTCTCGCCGGTCAAATCGGCTGGGACGTGGAAGGTCGCTTCGCCGAAGGCCTGGCGGATCAGGTCAGGCAGGCACTGGACGAATATCGTGACCCTGCTCGCGGAAACCGGAGCAGGGCCGCAGCACATTGTCCGGCTCACCTGGTACATCACCGATCTTAATACCTACCGCGCATCGCTGCAGCAAATCGGCGCCGGCTATCGCGCTGTGATGGGCCGGCACTTTCCGACGATGTCAGTGATTGGCGTGTCCGAACTGGTCGAACCTCAGGCACTCGTCGAAATCGAAGCGACTGCGGTTGTGCCCAACGGCTCGTAGCTCATAGTGCTTTCACCCTGAGCTAGCATACGCCATTCGTCATCGCGAGAGGGAGCCGGGGGAGCAACCCCGTGCATGGCGTGCCATCCTCTCGCCAAGCCGCGGCTTGGCCACGGCATCCACGACTTCTTGGGATGTGAATGGCGGGATTGCGTCCGCCGTCACGCCTAACAGCGACTATAAGCCGATCTGCGCAACATTGGTCTAGCGCATCCGCAGCACCCATGCCTGGAAAGCCGTCAAGTGCGCCTTGATGAAATCCAACGTGGCCTGGTCCGAGATCTTGCCATTGGCGTCGAACTTCGTCTGCGCTGCCGGTATCATGACCTCGGGCCGGTTCATCACCAAGCCGTTCAGGAACACAAAGCACTGACGCAGATGGTATTGCGCCCGACCGCCGCCCAGCGCACCGGCGCTCGCCCCCATGATGCCGATCGGTTTGCCGTCGAACGGCTGCTCGGGTGGCCGCGACGCCCAGTCGATGGCGTTCTTCAGCACGCCGGGAATCGAATAATTATATTCGGGCGTCACGAACAACACCCCATCCGCCGCCTTGATCCTGGCACGCAGGTCCGCCACCGGTTCGGGAAACCCCTGCTGCCGCACATCCTCGTTGTAGGGCTGGATCGGTGAAATATCGAAGCTCTCGATCGTCATTCCGTCCGGCGCCATTTGCTGCGCCAGGCGCAGCAACGCCCTGTTGAACGATCCTTGCCGCAGGCTGCCTGCTACACCAAGGACCTGTACCGTGCCTCTGTCGCTCATCACACCACCCTTTGCCCTTGTCCGGGGGGTGGTGCGTTAACACAATGGGATCAGAACGCCTATTGGGGTTCGTCCAGCACTTCGCGCACCGCACGGCGCAAATCTTGTTTGCGATATGGTTTGCTGAGCAGACGCGCCCCGCAGTGCGGCCCGGAGGCGCCCAGCCGCGCATCCGGAAAGCCGGAGGTGAGTAGCGTGCGCAGCCCGGGACGTCTGGCGGCGGCGATATGCGCAAGGTCGCGCCCGTCCATTGCGCCGGGCATCACGATGTCAGTCAGCAGAAGATGGATCGGCTCCGGAGAATCCACCACCGTCAGCGCCGCTTCGGCATCGGCGGCCTCCAGCACCCGATAGCCGGCCTCGCGCAGTTGTCGCACGACGATCCGGCGCAGGCCGGCGTTGTCCTCCACCACGAGGATTGTCTCGGTGCCCCCAAGCGCTGCCGGCTGCTCGGGCCGATTTTCCGACGTCGACACCGCCTCTCTGTGGCGCGGCAGGAACAGCCGAAATGTCGTTCCTTTGCCGGGTTCGCTATACACCGTGATATGCCCGCCGGACTGCTTCATGAAGCCAAACACCATCGAAAGGCCAAGCCCGGTACCCTTGCCCTGCTCCTTGGTCGTGAAAAACGGTTCAAAGATCCGTGAGAGCACGTCGGGTGGCATGCCAGTGCCCGAATCACTTACCTCCACGACGACGTAGTCACCGGGTGTTAGGTCACTGTGGCGCGCGGCATACTCCGCATCCAGATGGCCGTTGCGTGTTTGATCAGCAATGCCCCGCCGCGTGGCATGGCATCGCGCGCGTTGGTGGCTAGGTTGGCGATTGCCGCCTCGAACTGCGCCCGGTCGATCTGCACCGGCCAGACGCTTCGGCGCGAGGGACAGCTCGATGGCAATATTCTCGCCGAGTGTCCGGGTCAGCAGGCGCACGATGGCGCCGATCACTTCGTTGATGTCCACCCGTTCGGGCTGCAGCGGTTGCCGGCGTGCGAATGCCAACAGGCGGCGCGTCAGATCTGCTCCGCGCAAGGCCGAACTCAAGCGCATCGCGAACCAATTCGTCCGTCACCGGATCTTCCGACCGCATTTCGCGAAGCATGTCGAGATTTCCGATGATGATCGCCAGCAGATTGTTGAAGTCATGCGCCAGCCCACCGGTGAGCTGGCCAACCGCTTCCATCTTTTGTGACTGCCGCAACTGTTCACGCTGCCTTTCAGCTTCCCGCCTCTCCGCCAGGTCGCGAATAATTCCAACGAACGCATGATTTCCTGCATCCGGCGACTTGCCGACCGCCAATTGCATCGGAAAAGTCGAGCCATCCTTTCGGCGACCCATGACCTCCCGGCCGATGCCGATGATCTTCGGAACACCGGTCGCAATATAGGTGGCGATATAGCTATCATGCTGGCTGTGGTAGGGTTCCGGCATCAAGATTTTAACGTTCTCGCCGATAACCTCTTCCGCGGTGTAGCCGAACAGACTGACACACGCCTTGTTGAAGGATTGAATGGTACCTTTGCGATCAATGGTAATCAGCCCATCGACCACGGTGCTCAGGACCGTTTCGATCAGACTACGGAGCTTCGCCTCATTGGCCCTCGCCACTGCCTCGGTTGCCGCCCGCTCGGTGATGTCGCGGGCGATGGTGCCAAATCCGCACAGGCTGCCGTCGGTTCCACGAATGGCGGTGATGATCGAATCCGCCAGGAACCGTGTTCCGTCCTTCCTGATGCTGTCACCGATATCCTCGAAGCGGCCCAGCGTGGCCGCGGCTTCAAGCAATCGTTTCGGCTTGCCGGCTTGGATGTCTGCGTCCGAATAGAGGCAGGAGTAGTGCCGGCCGACCACCTCTTGGCTCTGCCAGCCTTTGGTCAACTCGGCTCCACGATTCCACGCCAGGATGTGGCCCGTCGGGTCAAGCAGCACAATTGCATACTCTTCCACCGAAGCGATGAACGACTTCTCGATGTCCTCCAGGTCCGGGAAGGACATCCCGGCAGAGTGGCTTGACGGCATTCCAAGCTTGCTTTGTGGTTGCGAGGGCCGGCAACAGACCACTGGAAAGGTAAGGATCGGTAAAGGCGTTCCGATATTGCGCACGACCGGCGACGGTCCGGCTACTCGATGAGCTGCGGTCTATTCCAAAACGAATTAAGTCCGCTCCCGGTGCGCACCGGCTTTCTTGCCGGCGAACAAGACGCGCACGCTCGCTTAGTTTTTGACTGCGCTTTGCCGCGTGCTGCGGTAACTAAAGCATGATGAGGTCAATCGACCGCATCATGCTTTAGCTTATTTGTTCGAGCGCGTGATTCCAACGTCCCGGCGATCCGCCTCCGGGTCATCACGGGCTCTGGTTGAGCGCGTGATTCAGACCGCCGGCGATCCGCCTCCGGTCATCACGGGCTCTGGTTGAGCGCGTGATCAGACCGCCGGCGATCCGCCTCCGGTCATCACGCGCCAGGCGCCGACGTCCCGGTGTGGCAGTGCCCGCTGGGGGCGGCATTGCAATGGAAGGAACTCGGATGGGAAAAAGCTGCTGGTGATCGACGATCAGACCGGGATCACCAAAGTGGTGGAAATGATCGCCCGGCAACTCGGATTGGACGCTCGATCGCTGAACAGTTCGGCCCAGGCGACCGAGGTATTCATCGCATTCAAACCGGACATATTGATGATCGACATGATCATGCCCGAAAAGGATGGCATCGACGTGCTGAACGAGGTACTGCTGACCGGCATGCCGGTGAAAGTGGTGCTTACATCCGGCTTCAGTGAATCATATTTGCGCCTCGCGGAGGGGGTCGCCAAATTTCACGACAATCCCAACGTTTCGATACTGCGCAAGCCATTCCGCCGGGAAGAGCTGGTGCAACTGCTCACGCAACTGATGGCGGACTGACCGGGCTTACCACGCCGCGTCAAGCAGCGCACGCACATCGGCCGGACCGACGATCTTGCGCGGATTGGTATGGACCCAACGGTCATGCATCGACTCCTCGGCAATCCGGCCCAGCATTTCGGCCTTGACCCCGACATCGCGCAGCGTACGTGGCAGTCCCAGGTCTGCAACCAGCTCAGCGATCGCATCCGCAGCCTTTTCACCTGGCCTGCCAAGGGCATCCGCAACCCACGCCTGACGGTCGGCATTGATCGGCTCGTTGAAGCGCAACACCGGTGATAGCATAACGCAGGATGTGTAGCCGTGCGGCACTCCCGCTGTGCCACCGAGCACATGACCGATGCCGTGGCTGGCGCCCTTCTGAACGCCATTCTGTGAACCCATGATCGACATCCATGAGCCGAGCTGGCAGTCAAGACGCGCCTGCAGATTGGCGGGATCGGCCTTCACGGCGCGCAGCCCACGGCTGAGCAGGCGCAGTGCATGCAGCGACGTGCCGTCCGATAGCGGCTGCGCATTGATCGAGCAGATATCCTCCACCGCGTGATCGACAGCGCGAATGCCGGTGGAGAGGAATAGCCACTCCGGCGTGTGGACTGTGGCCGCCGGGTCCAGGATGACGCTGCGCGGCATCATCAGCGGATGCAGATAGCTCTCCTTCACCTGCCGCACCGTATCGGTGCAGCCGGCCGGCGAATTGAACTCACCGGCCGATAGAGTGGTTGGCACCGCGATCGAGCGCACCGCCGGCGGCTTAACCGGCGGACGTTCCGTGCGCCCATCGGCACGAATGACGGCGCGGAAATTGTCGAGCTGTGCCGGATCGCTAACGTCATTGCCCAGACACAGGCCGACCATCTTCGCGGCGTCGGTCACCGACCCACCACCCACGGTCAACAGCGCATCCGCGTGCGCCTCTCGCGCGGCATTGGCGGCGGTGACGACATCGACGCGCGGCGTGTGCGCGCCGATCCTGGCACAGAGGCCGGCGAACTTGTTGCCCAGGACGCCGCGCACGCGATCGATCACGTCGGTCTGCCGCGCCAGTGTGCCGCTCGACAGCACATAGACGGCATTGGCGCCGATGCGCTCGATTTCCTGCGCCAGTGCCTCGGCCAGCGGAATTCCGTAGATCACCCGCTCCATTGGCGGGTAGCGATGGATGCCCCGGATCATGCAGTTTCCTTTATACTGGCAACGGTAGGCCGACGTAGTTCTCGGCAAATGATTGTGATGCGGCACGCGAGCTGAACACGTAATCCAGTTCGGCAGCCTGCATTTGCTGCTCGAACGGTGTGTGGTCGAAAAAGCGATGCAGCAATGTCGTCATCCACCAGGAGAAACGCTGCACCTTCCAGATCCGCTTCAGGCACATCGTCGAATACGCGTCGAGGCGGTCACTGGAGCCCTGCTTGTAGAATGCCACGATCGCCTGGGTCAGTACTGCGACATCAGCCGCGGCGAGGTTCAGCCCCTTGGCGCCGGTCGGCGGCACGATATGCGCAGCATCGCCGGCGAGGTACAGCCGCCCGCACTGCATTGGCGCCGTGACGAAGCTGCGCATCGGCGTTACTCCGCGTTGCAGGATCGGCCCCTCGGCCAGGTGGAAGTCATCACGCGCCGCACGTGTTTGCAGCTCCGCCCAGATCCGGTCATCCGACCACTGCGCCAGATCCTCGTCCGGGGCGCACTGCAGATAAAGCCGGCTCAACGTTGGCGAGCGCATCGCCAGCAGCGTGAAGCCGCGCTCGTGACTGACATAGATGTTTTCTTCCGCCGAAGGTGGCGCTTCGGCGAGGATGCCGAGCCAACCGAACGGGTATTCGCGTTCAAACACTGTCAGCGCACTGGCGGGCATCGAGGCGCGGCACACACCATGGAAGCCGTCGCAGCCGGCGATGATATCGCAGTGGACCTGCTGCGCCACACCGGCACGGCGATAGCGAATGGATGGCCGGCCGGTCTGGAAATCGTGCACGCTGACATCCTGGGCCTCGAACATGATCTGCCCGCCCGCGCTGATACGCGCGGCAATCAGGTCCTGAACCACCTTGTGCTGGCTGTAGACCATGACGTGCTTGCCCACCAGATCGGCAAAATCGATGCGATGATCGGCCCGATCGAAGCGCATTACCACGCCTGAATGCAGCATGCCTTCGCGCTGCATACGTTCACCGACGCCGCAGTCAGTCAGCAGTTGCTCGGTGCCGAACTCCAGAACACCGGCGCGGATACGGTGCTCGATATGATCGCGTGAACGCGCCTCCAGCACGACCAGATGCCGTGCAGATGCAGCAGATGCGACAGCAGCAGCCCCGCCGGGCCCGCACCAACTATGCCAACCTGCGTCCGCATCGCGCCTCTCAGTCCCCGCAGTATAGCCGGCCCGACGGCTCCATGCATAATCGGCGGAGATCAAGCGCAAGGAGCCGAGATGCCGCAAGTCCCCTCGCCCGAAGCCTTGGCTGCCGAGTTCGACTGCCTGATGAGCGCGCGCCGGCATCACCGTCCCGCCGCAACGCCGGCCGCGGTGCTGGCCGCCTATGCCGATCTGCGTCAGCAGATCGCACTGCTGCACGGCCGGTACGGGCCACAGCACGAACCGTCGAATGTGTTCCGGGCGGGAGAGCGATAATGGACACGCAGGACCTGTCCATTGCCGAAATGGGGCGGCTGCTGCGCTCGGGCGCCGTCACCGCGGAGGCACTGGCGCGCGATGCGCTGGGACGCATCGCGGCGCGTGACGGTTCGCTGCATGCCTTCGTGCTGGTGACCGAGGATCGCGCGCTGGACGATGCGCGCCGCGCCGATGCGGAAATGAAAGCGGGGCGCGACCGTGGCCCGTTCCACGGCATTCCGTACGCGCTGAAGGACATCTACGACACTGCCGGCATCCGCACGACCTGCCATTCCAAGCTGCGTCTCAACGTGGTGCCGAAAGCAGGACAGTGTCGCCGCAGCGCGGCTGCGCGAGGCAGGCGGCGTGTTGCTGGGCAAGCTGGCAACGCACGAGTTCGCCATCGGCGGACCGAGCTTCGACCTGCCGTTCCCACCCGCCCGCAATCCGTGGAACCCCGAGCACGTGACCGGCGGCTCGTCATCCGGTTCCGGCACCGCGATCGCTTCCCGCATGGTGCGCATGGCGATGGGTTCCGACACCGGCGGCTCGATCCGCGGTCCCGCTGCCTGGTGCGGCACCGTCGGCATCAAGCCGACCTATGGCCGTGTCTCGCGTCGCGGCGTATTTCCGCTGTCGTGGACGCTGGATCATGTCGGTCCGCTCACCCGCAGCGTGGAGGACGCAGCGATCACGCTGCAGGTCTTGGCGGGGCATGATCCGCAAGACCCGGCGAGCGCCGATGTGCCGGTAGCAGACTATCGCGCCGACCTAGAGAAGGGCGTGGAGGGGTTGCGGATCGGCATCCCACGCGCATTCTTCGCCGACGGCTTCGGCGACGACGCCTGAAGTCGTCGCCGGGCTGGAGCGCACGGCAGCACAACTGCGCGCGGCAGGCGCCGTGGTGGAGGACATCGAACTACCCGACTACGCGCTGTTCTCTGCGGTGGGGCGTGTCATCATGATGGCGGAGGCATTCGCTATCCATGAAGCGGACATGCAGAACCGATTGCTCGACTATGGCGAGATCACCGCCGGACGCTTCGTTCTGGGTGCGGCCATCACTGCGGCCGACTTCATTCACGCCCTGCGCGCCCGCCGCGAACTGACCGACGCAGTGAATGCCGCGCTCAACCGCTACGATGCGTTGATGTCGCTCTCGGCGCTGACCACGGCGCCGCGTTTCGATCAGCCGACCGATTCGCTGTCGTCTGCCTCACCGATCCAGACCATCCCGTTCAATGTCACTGGCCATCCGGCAATCAGCGTGCCGACGGGCCTGGGCGCCAACGGACTGCCGATCGGCGTGCAGATCGCCGGCCGGGCGTTCGATGAACCGATGGTGTTCCGGATCGGCCGCGCGGTGGAGAAACTATCCGGTTGGGAGAGCGTCAAGCTTCCAGGCGGTTAATCATGGGATCCGGCGCGCTATGGCGAGGAGCGTAGCGACGAAGCAATTCGGGCCCCCCCACACGCTCATCGAGATTGCTTCGCTTCGCTCGCAATGACACCTGTGCCACGCTGCGGCACTGTGCGGATCGGTATTTCCGGCTGGACCTACCCGCCATGGCGCGGCGTGTTCTATCCGAAAGGCCTGCCGCAGACACGCGAGCTGGACTACGCCACCAGCCAGTTCAACACGCTGGAGATCAACGGCACGTTCTACTGCATGCAGCGGCCCGAGGCATTCGCCGATTGGGCGAACCGCGCGCCCGGATGACTTCATCTATGCGGTCAAGGGACCGCGCTACCTCACGCATATGCTGAAGCTGCGCAATGCAGAGGCGCCGCTGGCGAACTTCATCGCGTCGGGCTCCTGCGGCTTGGCGCCAAGCTCGGGCCGATCCTTTGGCAGTTCCCCCCGCAGTTCCGCTTCCACGCCGAGAGGATCGAGGCGTTCCTGCAAATGTTGCCGCGCGATACGCAGTCTGCTGCGGAACTCGGGCGGAAGCATGACCATCGCCTGAAGGCACCGGCATGGCTCGAGGTTGACGAGAACAGGAAGCTCCGGCACGCCGTAGAGATCCGGCACGACAGTTTTCGCGATCCCGCGTTCATCGACCTGCTGCGCAATTACGATGTGGCGCTGGTGTGTGCCGACACGGTGGAATGGCCCCTGCTGATGGACCTAACATCGGACTTCGTCTACTGCCGACTGCATGGCTCCGAGGAGTTGTATTCCAGCGGCTACGATGATGCCGCGCTGGATGTTTGGGCTGCTCGCGTAGCGCAATGGGCAACCGGCGGCGAACCGGCCGATGCTCAGCGCATCGGCAGCAAGGGCCGCAAGCAGAACCGCGACGTGTTTGTCTACTTCGACAACGACGCAAAGGTGCGTGCGCCATTCGACGCCAAAGCACTACGAGAGCGCGTGACCCTGAAACTGAATCCCCCCTCCCCTCGCGGGAGGGGGTTGGGGGGAGGGGGGTCTACTCGATTGCGCTCGCCGACTTCGCCAGCTCGCGCAACGCGAACTTCTGGATCTTCCCGGTCGAGGTCTTCGGCAACTCACGAAACACGAAATTCTTCGGCACCTTGAAGCGCGCCATGTGCTCGCGGCAGAACGCCCGAAGCTCATCCGCTGTCACGTTCGCGCCAGGCTTCAGTTCGATGAAGGCGCAGGGCGTCTCGCCCCACTTCTCGTCCGGCTGCGCCACCACGGCCGCGGCCAACACCGCGGGATGTCGGTACAAGGTTTCCTCCACCTCGATCGACGAGATGTTCTCGCCTCCCGAGATAATGATGTCCTTCAAGCGGTCACGGATTTTCACATAGCCATCCGGCTGCATGACGGCGAGGTCGCCGGTATGGAACCAGCCTCCGCGGAAGGCGGCCTCGGTAGCCTTGGGGTTCTTCAGGTAACCCTTCATCGTGATGTTGCCGCGGAACATGATCTCGCCCATGGTCTCGCCGTCCCACGGCACCGGCGCCATCGTCTCGGCATCCAGCACCGTCATCGCTTCCTGCATCGGCACGCGCACACCCTGACGGCCGTTGCGTTCAGCGCGCTGATCGGTCGGCATGGCGCTCCACGCCGGCTGCTTCGGGCATACCGAGGCGGGACCATAGGTTTCGGTCAGGCCATAGACGTGCGTCAGCTCGATGCCGATCTTCTCGGCGCCTTCGATGATGGCGGCGGGCGGCGCGGCACCGGCGATCTGGCCGGCCATCCGATGGTCGATTTCTCGCCGCAACTCCTCCGGCGCGTTGATCAGCATCGAATAGACGATCGGTGCGCCGCACATATGGGTGACGCGATGTTCCCTGATCGCATCGAGCGCTGCCTTCGCTTCGACCCGTCGCAGGCACACATTGGTGCCGGCGCGCTCGGCTACTGTCCATGGGAAACACCAGCCGTTGCAGTGAAACATCGGCAGGGTCCAGAGATACACCGCGTGCGTCGGCATGTCCCAGTCCAGCACGTTGCTGATCGCATTCAGATAAGCACCGCGGTGATGGCAGACCACGCCCTTCGGATCGCCAGTAGTGCCCGAAGTGTAATTCAGCGATATGGCGTCCCACTCGTCTGACGGATTCTGCCACGCATAGTCCGGATCGCCTTCAGCCAGGAACGCCTCGTAGCTGATCTCGCCCAAGTCCTTGCCGCCGTCGAAACCGGGATCGTCGATATCGATCACCAGCGGCCGACCTTCCAGCAGCTTCAGAGCCTGCTCGATCGTGTCGAGAATTCACGATCGGTAATCAGCACCTTGGCGCCGCCATGGCGCAGCATGAAGGCGATCGTCTCCGGGTCCAGCCGCGTGTTCAGCGTGTTCAGCACCGCGCCGCACATCGGCACGCCGAAATGCGCCTCGTACATCGCCGGAATGTTGGGCGCCATCACCGCGACTGTGTCGTTCTTGCCAATGCCACGGCGTGCGAGCGCCGACGCAAGGCGTCGGCAGCGCGCGTAGGTCTCGCGCCAGGTAAATCGCTGTTTGCCGTGCACTACGGAGAGCCGGTCCGGATACACGTAGGCGGCGCGTTCCAGAAACGTAATCGGCGTCAGCGGCGTGTAGTTCGCCTGGTTCCGATCGAGGCCGGTCAGGTAGGCGCTGTTGCCGCTCATGTCACTTTCCTTCCCTCAGCGCGGTCAATGATCACCCGCTCAAACATTACGCTAGCAGGTCGCGCACCGCCTGCACCACCGCATCCGGCGTCTCCCGGGACAAGAAATGGCCGGCAACAGGGATGACACGACGCTCGTAACGGGCGGTGAAGTGCCGTGCATGGCGCTCCGACAGTTCCGGCGGCCCGACCCCATCGCAGGCACCATGCAGGACGATCGTTGGCACGGTGATCGGCGGCTGTTCGGCGAGATGCTGCTCGAGCGGCTCCAATGCCGGATCGCCCGGCGCGTTGCCATAGCGGTGCCGATACGACTGGATCGTCACGTCGACGAAATCGGGATTTTCGAAACTGGCCGCCGTCGCCTCGAAGGTTGCGTCGTCGAACTGCCAGTTCGGCGACCACAGCCGCCACAGCAGGCGTGCGATGTCCCGGCGGTTCTGGTGCAGTCCGGTGCGGCCGCGTTCGGTGTGGAAGTACCATTGGTACCAGTGACGGTGCTCCTGCGCCGCCGGCGCCGGCCGCCCGGCCATGGGTATGTTCTGCAGGTTGTAGCCGTTGATCGATACCAGCCCGCGTACCCGCTCGGGCCATAACGCGGCGCAAACGCAGGCGCCTCGCCCGCCCCAGTCATAACCTGCCAGCATCGCCTGGCTGATGCCGAGTGCGTCCATGAAATCGCGCACATCGGCACCCAACGCCGCCTGCTGCCCGGATCGCGGCGTCGATGGATCGAAGAAACCGCGTCGGACCATAGCCGCGCAGCCACGGCACAAGAACGCGGCAACCGGCCGCGGCCAGTGGCGGTGCGACGCCGTCCCAATCGTGCGGATCAGACGGCCAACCATGCAGCAGGATGACGGGCGGACCATCCGCGGGCCCGCTCTCCAGATAGGCGATCTCCAGCGTCGGCGTGCGAACCGTCGCGACCACCGGCGTCAGTCCTTCGGCGCGCCGGCTAGCCGGGTGCCCTGGTCGGCGATCGCGAACGTCTCGAAATAGCTGATGCGTGGCTCGCAGCCATAGCGCTTGCGGATGCCATCGAGCCACGGACCATTGTAGAAGTCCCTGGCCGAAGCCAAGTCCTTCCAGATGTACGATCCGCCGGCAACGCCGCCGTTGACGTCGTAGATGAACTGCTTGCGCACGAACCCGGGCACATCCAAAAAGTCCGGCGCGATCTTCAGGAAATGCTGCCGGCAAGCCTCGCGATCAATGTGCGGTGGCAGATCGTAAAGCACGATGGCGGTGATCATCGCGAAGCTCCACTGGAGATCAGATTGCTGGTCACCGCCCCACCCGTAGCGGAGCGCCCTCCATCCACCACATACTGTGCGCCGGTGATGTTGGTGGCGAGGTCGGAGCAGAGGAACAGCACAAGGTTCGCCACCTCCTCCGGAGTGCCATAGCGGCCGATCGGAATGTTGGTCTGATAGCGATCGGCGACACTGGCCGGATCGCTGGGGTTTAGCATCGATTCCAGCGAATGGATCATGCGCGTATCGATCGGGCCGGGACACACGGCGTTGACTCGCACACCGGAGCGCGCCACCTCGCCCGCCGCTGTCTTGGTTAATCCGATAACCGCATGCTTGGACGCGACATAGGCTGACATCCCCGGCGAGGCCACCAGGCCGGCAACCGATGCCGTGTTGACGATCGCACCATGGCTCTGCCGCAGCATCACCGGCAGCACATGGCGCAGGCCGAGGAACACGCCCTTCACATTCACCGCCATCACCGTATCGAACATCTGCTTCGTCGTATTCGGCCGTGGGTGAAACGTTGCCTTCGATGCCGGCGTTGTTATGGAAGCAGTCGATCGTGCCATAGGCATCGAGCGCCGCCTTCACATAGGCCTGCACATCGCCGGACTTCGTGACGTCCGCGGCGATGAACGTCGCCTCCGCGCCCTGCTGGCGGATGATGCCGGCGGTGCCTTCACCTCCAGCGGTATCGCGGTCAACCACGACGACCTTGGCGCCGTTGCGGGCAAATCCCAGAGCGGTGGCGCGGCCGATGCCGTTGCCGGCACCGGTGATCAGCGCAACCTTGCCCTTGAAGTCCATGGTTTCCTCCGGCGATTTCTGTTGCTGCAGACTGTCACAACCGGCCGGATCAGTCGAGAAACTCGCGCCGCGCCTCCTCCAGGCAGGCCCAGACATACGGGGCGAAGGATCGCGCCACCTCGATGCGGAATTCGTCCGCATCGATCCGCCAGAGCACGATTTCCGCCTTGCCGAATACCGTGCGCGTGCACATCCCGACCGGGAAGGCTGACGGGTGCAGATCAAGCGCGCAGAACGCGTTGAGCGCCCATGCCGCGCAGGGTCCGGACACACGCAGTGCCGTCTCGCGATGCGATACGTCCACGGTCGGCGCTGCGATGTCGAGCACCGGCATTGCCTCGTCCGGCGCGATCAGCAGGAACTCGTCCGGGCCTAGCCACAGCACCCAATTGTCGCGAACCCGTATTGCGCGACAGAGGGCTGGTTGCGGGATGCCAATCGCATCGCCCCGGATCAGCAGTCGCGCGACCGGGGGCAGCGCAGTCAGTCGCACGGCATCGCATTGCGGAGAACCCGCAGCGAGTGTGGCGAGTGGATGGGCTCTTTCAGACATGCAGCCGCGCACCCTGCCTGTCGTAGAATACAGGCTCGGTCACGCGCACCGCGACGGTGCGGTCCTGCAGCGGCACGTGCAGAATCTCGGCCGATGCGCGACCGTCCCGCCGCAATCAGACCCAATGCAATCGGCGATTGCAGAGTCTCGCTCCAGTACGCCGATGTGACGTGACCAATCCCGGCACTCCCCGCGACGACTTGCGCGCCTTCCTCCAGCAATTCCGCCGACGTCAGGCCCACAAGTTGCTTGCGATCCGGCCGCAGCATGTCAGGCTCGCGCGAGCGAACGCTTGCCTATGAAGTCCCGCTTCGCCTGTGCGATCGTCCAGTCCAGACCAAGATCGGATGGTATGACCGTGCCATCGGTTTCCTGGCCGATGATGATGTAGCCTTTCTCTGCCCGCAGCACATGCATGGTCTCGGTGCCGTAAGGCGTGACATGGCCGGCTTGCAAAGCCTGCCAGACCGATGCGCCATAATCGGCTGGCACGTTGATCTCGTAGCCAAGCTCGCCTGTGAAGCTGACCCGGAACAGGCGGGTGGGAACACCGCAGATGCGCCCCTCACGCACGCTCATGTGCGGCATGGCCTCAGGCGCAAGGTCGATGTCGCGGACATGCGGCGCGATCAACTGGCGTGCCAGTGGACCTTGCACGGCGATGACCGCCCATTGCTCGGTGACCGAGGTGAGCCAGACGCGAAGCTTGGGGAATTCGGTCTGCCGATAGTCCTCCATGTGCTGCAGCACGCCGGCGGCGCCGCCAGTGGTCGTCGTGACGTGGAAGCGATCTGCAGCGAGCCGCGCGACCACGCCATCATCCAGTACGTAGCCTGCCTCGGTCAGCAGTAACCCGTAGCGGCAGCGACCAGGCGCCAGTCGGCTGAAATTGCCCGTGTAGATACGATCGAGAAATTCGGCTGCGTCCGGCCCGCTAATCTCGATCTTGCCGAGTGTGGTCGCGTCCAACATGCCAACGCCGGCGCGCACCGCGCGACACTCGCGCGCAACAGCGCGATGCATGTCCTCGCCGTCGCGGGGAAAATAGCGGGCACGCTGCCAGGTGCCGACATTCTCGAACACCGCACCAAGCTCCACCGCCTCATCGTGCATCGGGGTTCGCCGCACAGGCTCGAACAGATCGCCGCGCGCGCTGCCGGCGAGCGCACCGAAGGTGACCGGCGTGTATGGCATCCGGAACGTGGTATGGCCGACCTGAGCGATCGGCCGATCGACCAAGTCGGCCACAATCGCCAAGGCGTTCAGGTTGGCAAGCTTGCCTTGGTCGGTCGCCATACCCGTCGTGGTGTAGCGCTTGACGTGCTCGATCGAGCGGAATCCTTCCTGGGCCGCGGTCTGCAGGTCCTTGACAGTGACGTCGTTCTGGAAATCGACAAACGACATCGCGCCGGCGGATGACCGCAACAGCTGCTCGGCGTCCAGGATTGCTCGCGCGGGTTGGCTGGCGTGCGCCCGTCCCCGCCTCGTAGCCCTCCTCCAGGCATGCAGCGAGATCAGGCGTGCCGTTGCACGCACCCGCGCAGCGCACACGCTCGGTCCAGGGGCCAGGCAGGAATGCCTGCCCTACCTCGTCAAAGCGCAGTTTCTCTCGCGACTGCGCGAACAGGTGCAGGGTTGGTATCCAGCCGCCGCACATCAGCAAGGCGTCGCAGGAAACCTTCTCGCCATTCGACAGCATGGCGCGATTGACGCGGTGTGTGCCGCTGGTCGCAGCAACTGTCGTGCCGATGCGGACAGGCAGGCCGGAGTCGCGTGCCACATCGCTCGCCTCCGAGCGTGAGTCGACCATCGCGGCGATAGCCATGCCGGCTTGCTGCAACTCGGCAGCAGCCGCGTAGGCACTGTCATCAGCCGCAGCGACGACTACCCGTGAACCGACCTTCACCCCGTAACGCAACAGGTAGGTTCGCGCGGAGTCCGCGAGCATGACCCCAGGGCGGTCATTACCCGAAAACACCAGAGGCCGCTCCAGCGCCCCGGTGGCCACGACCACCTCCTTAGCCCGAATATGCCACAGCCGTTCCCGCGGCAGACGCGCGATCCGGATCCGGCAGATGCTCGGTGACGCGTTCCACCGCACCGATCATGGTGTCGGGAAACCAGCCGAACACGGTCGTGCGCGGCAGCAGCGTGACGTCTGCATTGCGAAGCGCCTGCAACGTTTCTGCTAACCATACCAGTGCCGGCCTTCCGCCGATCGTGCTGCGGGATTCCGCCAATAGCGAACCGCCTATCTCGGCCTGCTCGTCGCAAATCACGACACGCACCTTGCGCGCCGACGCAGAGAGAGCGGCGGCCATTCCGGCTGGTCCGGCACCGATCACCAGCACATCACAATGCGCGTAGTGATGCAGATACCGATCGGGGTCGGGCGCTGTTGGCGCACGGCCGAGACCAGCCGCGGCGCGGATCGCCGGCTCATACACATGCCGCCAGAATGCACGCGGCCACATGAACGTCTTGTAGTAAAAGCCCGTCGAGAGCAGCGGCGCGATCGCGCTGCTCACCGATCCCAGATCGAACGACAGGGACGGGAACCGGTTCTGGCTACGGGCATGCATGCCCTCATACAGCTCGAGCTGCGTTGCCCGCAGATTAGGCGTGATGCGCCCGTCACCACGATCGATGGTCACCAGAGCATTCGGCTCTTCCGCTCCTGCCGAAAGAATCCCACGCGGCCGATGATACTTGAACGAACGGCCCACCAGGTGCACGCCATTCGCCAACAGCGCCGAGGCAAGCGTGTCGCCATGGCACCCCGTCAGCAGTCTGCCGTCGAATGTGAACGCGAGTGGCCGATCCCGATCGATGCGACCGCCGCTTGGCGTCCGAAATGGCTGCATCATCTCGGCGCTGGCTCTCCCGGCTTGTAGGTCGCCTCGATGCGATCGCTGACCGTGTCGCGCACGCAGTTGAAGAAGCGACCACAGCCGTGAAGATGGCGCCAGCGCTCGGCGTGCCTACCCTTCGGGTTCGTGCGCACGTACAGAAAAGCTGGCCCATGCCGCGTCGTCCAGTAACGCCGCATCATCGGGCCTGGCGATGTGCGCCTCACCGGCATAATGAAATTCGTTCTCGGGCCGCACACCGCACCACGGACAATCGATCAGCAGCATCAGTGCGCCACGGCAGCCGCTGCCGCTTCGTCGATCAGCCGGCCGGTGACGAAGCGATCGAGCGTAAACGGCGCAGCAATCGGGTGCGGTTCGCCGCGCGCGATCGTCGCGGCGAAAACATGGCCCGAACCGGGCGTCGCCTTGAAGCCGCCGGTACCCCAGCCGCAGTTTACGAACAGACCTGGTACCGGCGTCAGTCCGATGATCGGCGAGCGATCCGGCGTGACATCGACGATCCCGCCCCAGTTGCGCAGCATGCGCAGGCGGCGGAAGGTTGGAAACAATTCGCAGATCGCCTGCAGCGTGTGCTCGACAATGTGCAGCCCGCCGGTCTGGCTGTAGGAGATATAAGCATCAGTGCCGGCACCGATCACCAGTTCGCCCTTGTCGGACTGCGAGACATAGGCGTGGATGCTGTTCGACATGACGACGCAAGGTAGCACCGGCTTCACCGGCTCCGATACCAGCGCCTGCAACGGATAGCTTTCCAGCGGCATGCGCACACCGGCCATCGCCATCACCACGCTGGTATGACCTGCCGCCACCACGCCGATCCTGCGCGCGCCGATGCGGCCCCGCGTCGTTTCGACCGCGTTCACCGCGCCGGACGGTGCGCGGCTGATGCCCGTGACCTCGCAGTTCTGGATAATATCGACGCCAACAGCGCTCGCGGCGCGCGCGTAACCCCAGGCGACGGCGTCATGCCGTGCAACGCCACCACGGCGCTGGAGCGCGGCGCCCAGGATGGGGTAGCGCAGACCGGGCGAGATATTCAGTGGCGGGCAGAAGTCCTTCGCCTGCTCCGGCGTCAGCCATTCGTTATCAATGCCGTTCAACCGATTGGCATATACGTGACGCTTGAACACCTGCACCTCGTGCACCGAGTGCGCCAGCATCATCACCCCGCGTGGCGAATACATCACGTTGTAGTTCAGGTCCTGCGCCAGACCTTCCCATAGCTTCAGTGCATGCTCGTAGATCGCAGCGCTTTCTTCCCGCAGGTAGTTCGAACGGATGATCGTGGTATTGCGCCCGGTGTTGCCGCCGCCGAGCCAGCCGCGCTCCAGCACGGCGATGCTCCGAATTCCGTGTTCGCGGGCGAGGTAGTAGGCGGTAGCGAGACCATGGCCGCCGGCACCGATGATGACCACATCGTAGGCTGCCTTCGGCTCCGGCGAGCGCCACTGCTCCGGCCAGGGGGTGTTGCCGACCGCGTGTCGTAACAGGGTATAGATACTGAATCGCAACCTTTTCCCCAGTGTCATTGCGCGACGCGCGCAGCAGTCCCGGGGCTGATCCGGGAAGACCGTATGTCCTCTCGCCGAGGCGACCCACCCTCGATGCGATGCGAGGGTTGTCCGGGTGGTCCGGGCGGAGCCTCAAGCAAGGAGGGTGAGCCGTGGCGCAGAATAGCATTGGCTACGTTGCAGTGGACACATCGCCTTTTGTACGAGCACACAGCCGTGAACGCCGCCCTCCTAATCCGTTCGCCGCCGCGGTGATCTTGCTGAAGCGCACCGAACCTCTCCCCTGGCGCGCGTTCCTGCTTATTGCCGGGAAGGACGACAACAAGGCGCTCGGCACACGCGCCGAGCTGATAGCGCACGAATGGCAAGGCAGCCGGTTGCAGGAGGACGGGATGAGTGAGACTGGTCTAGGCAGCAGCTCCACCGTAAAGCACGAACGGTGGCGGAGCTTTACGATGCGACCGGGCGGGCCTATCAGTCGTGGCAGGCCGGAACAGGATCTCGAGACGCTGGTCCGCTTCTCCCGGGAGCAGCCGCTTGCGACCGCATTGATCGCACTTGGGATCGGCTATCTTCTCGGAAAGATGCTCTGAGTTACGGCGTCGTCCCGCGCTCGGCATCACTCCTGTAGCATTGCCGCCACCTGATCCAGGTGACGGATCCGCGCATACATCTTCATGGCCTTATCGAGGCTGTAGTCGTGCGCGGCCACGTCACTGCTCCAGCAGCATTCACGCACCACGACAGATGCGAAGTCGAAATTGAAGGCTTCGCGGACGCTGGTTTCGACGCCACGATTGGTGGCGCCCCCACCGATGATGATCACATCGCGTCGCAACATTCGCATCAACTCGGCGATGCCGGTTCCATGGAAGGCACTTGGCCGGCGCTTGAGGAAGACGTAGTCGCCGGGTCGTGGCGCGATCTCGTCGGGGAAGCCTGCCTCTGCAGTCCCCTCGACGGCATTGGTCAGCGGCGGCACCCCGGTCTCCGCCGCGAGGTCGGTGGGCAGCATGACCACGTCGGAGCCGTCGGCGCGACTGACGGGCGTCGTATAGATCACCGGCAAAGCCGCCGTCCGGGCGAGCGCGATCATCCTGACCCAGGCATTCATGACCGGGCGCATCGCTGCCCTTCGTGCCACATCAGCCGGCGTCAGCGCACGTCGGCAGACGTCGTAACAAATCAGTGCCGCGCGGCGGCGATCGATATGTTCTGGCTCGGCCATCGCAACCTCCTGAGCTGCACGGGGACAACAAGAACTCAGACAACCTGCTGATCCAGTAGCGCCTCGCTACAAGTGCCTGTTATCCCCGCCGGGCAGCATCTGTTGCGCTGCCTCGATGCTCGCGACATTGGCCGACTGCACAAACGGCAGGTTCCCCAATATCTGCAGCATCTGCGGCGGCGGCAGACTGAAACCCGGCGCCGCAAGCATCTGGATTCGCCCCCTGCTCGTTGCCCGCCTGCCACGCCGCAGCAAACCCCATCAGCGCATTCACGACGACCTGCGAGCGAACGCCAGGCTCGATCCCCAGCACCCGCCGAACGTCCACACGCGCCTGCAGCATCTGTTGCTTGGTCAGCGGCGAGATCGATAGCCAACGCGGGTTACTGCTGAGCTCACCAGCCAGGAAATCAATCGCGGCACAGGCTCGTGCCGCATCTACCGGGTCGTTGCGGGTGCGCGCGGGCACGGCAAACGCCCACGACGCCTGATTTGCCGCGGCCACGTCATTGTCCATCGTACCGAAAGCGGCAAATGGCAACTGCGCGGTGTCCGGCACCGGCGTCGCCAGCGCACATGAGAGAACCAACAGGCAACCCAACAGCAGCAGGCGCATCACACGTCACAGCCCCCCAGCGTGTACATGGGATGTGGTAAGGAGCGCAATTTCTGGATCAATGCGTATCACATGTAGCGCGCGATGACCGGATCCGAGGTCTTGCTAGCCTGGCGCTGCGCAACCCTGCGCGAAAACGCGCGGCAAGCTGCCGGTACACCTCAGCGTTTCGATCGAACCGCTTGCGCTCCTCATCGCTCATCACCCGAACCAGCTTGGCCGGCGCACCGACCCACAGCTCGTTGCGGCCGATCACCTTGCCGGGGTCAGCAATCCTCCGGCGCCCAGCACGCCGCCTTCCTCGATCACCGCGCCATCCAGCACGGTGGCGGAGATGCCGACAAACGCCCGGTTCTTCAGCGTGCACGCGTGGATCACTGCGTTGTGCCCCACCGTTACATCGTCGCCGATATACGTGGCGAGGCCGCCGGAATCGACATGAACGATCGTCCCGTCCTGGATATTGGTGCGTGCGCCGATGCGCACGATGTTGATGTCGCCGCGCACCAGGCAATGGAACCAGACGCCGGTCTCCGACCCGATCTCGACATCGCCGATCACGGCCGCACCGGGCGCGATGAAGGCGTCCGGCGCCACCTTCGGCGTGATGCCATCCAGCGAATATATCGGCCCGATGCCGGTCAGTTCAGCCATGCGCCGATAACCCAAGCATCAGCCGCAAATTCTGCACCGCCGCCCCCGACGCGCCCTTGCCCAGATTGTCGAGCCGCGCCACCAGCACCGCCTGCCGGTGCCGCTCGTTGGCGTGGACGGTAAGCTCCAGCAGATTGCTGTCGTTCAGCGCCTGCGGTTCCAGCTTGCCGCCGCTCGGGGGGGCACCGACCCGCACATACGCGCACCCGGCATAGCGCGCCTCCAGCGCCGCGTGCAGGTCGCCACCTGTCGGCTTGCCCGGCAACGCGTCGAGATGCAGCGGCACGCACACCAGCATGCCTTGGCGATAATGGCCGACCGACGGCACGAAGATCGGCCGCCGCGACAGCCCGCAATAGCGCTGCGTCTCGGCAGGTGCTTGTGTTCCAGGCCCAGCGCATACAGCTCGAATGCAGGGCCGCCGGCGCGCTCGTGTGCCTCGATCATCGACCGGCCGCCACCGGAGTAGCCGCTGACCGCGTTGATCGTGATCGGATGGTCGGGCGGAATGATGCCGGCATCCACCAACGGCCGCACCAGACCGATCGCACCTGTCGGATAGCAGCCCGGATTGGCCACCTTGCGCGCGCTGGCGATACGCTCGCCCTGCCCCGCGACCATCTCCGGAAAGCCGTAGGTCCAATTCGGATCTCACCCGGTGTGCCGTGCTGGCGTCCAGCAGCTTCGGCGCCACGTTGCCCAGTCCATCGGCCATTGCCGCTGCTTCGCGCGCCGCATCGTCCGGCAGGCAAAGGATGACCAGGTCGACCTCCGCCATCATCTCGCGCCGCGCGCTCGGATCGCGGCGCCGGTCGGACGGCAGACTTTTCAGCTCGACATCGGGCAGCGCCTGCAGGCGGTCACGGATGCCCAGACCGGTCGTGCCCGCTTCGCCGTCGATGAACACACTCGGCTTCTGGGCCATGTCGACCCTCCCCAGAGGTAGGCGACGGCAGTGCCAAATCCCTCCCTCGGCCCCTCGCAAGGGGGCCAGCTGGGAGGGCTAACGCTTGCTGAACTGGAAGCTGCGACGCGCCTTCATCTTGCCGTACTTCTTCCGCTCCACCACCCGCGGATCGCGGGTCAGGAAACCGGCAACCTTCAGAATGCCGCGCAGTTCCGGCTCGTAGTGCGTCAGCGCCCGCGAGATGCCGTGCCGCACCGCGCCCGCCTGTCCCGACAACCCGCCGCCGGTCACCGTGCAGAACACATCGAACTGGTTGTAACGATCCGCCACAAGGAACGGCTGGGCGATCAGCATACGCAGCACTGGTCGCGCAAAATACTGCACCACCTTCCGGTTGTTCACCGTGATGTCGCCCTTGCCCGGTTTGATCCAGACGCGCGCCACCGCGTTCTTGCGACGCCCCGTGGCATAGGAGCGGCCGAGTGCGTCGCGCTTCGGCTCGCGCGTCGGCTGATCCGTGGTCGCGGGCGTGGTGCCCGGTGCGGCCGTGCCGGTCTGCTGCGCGGTCAGGATATCCTTGAGGTCGGCGAGTGTGCGGGTGGTACCGGACATGCGGTCAGCCTCGCTTGTTCTTCGGGTTCATCGCGGCGACGTCGAGCAGCACCGGCTGCTGCGCCGCATGCTTGTGCTCGGGCCCGGCATACAGGTACAGGTGCTTCATCTGCCGCCGTTGCAGCGGGCCGCGGGTGATCATGCGCTCCACCGCCTTCTCCAGCACGTTCTCCGGATGCTTGCCGGCGAGCCGCTGGCGGATGGTGCGCCCCTTGATCCCACCCGGATAGCCGGTGTGATAGTAGAATACCGACTGGTCCGGCTTGTTGCCGGTGACCCGCACCTTGCCGGCGTTCACCACCACGACATTGTCGCCGCAATCGACATGCGGCGTGAATTGCGGTTTATGCTTACCGCGCAGACGGTTGGCGATGATGGATGCCAGGCGCCCGAGTACGACGCCCTCGGCGTCGATCAGCACCCAGTCCTTGTTCACCTCCGCCGGCTTCAGCGAGAGTGTGGCTCTTCATGGCAGTGGCCCTGCGATTTGGCGGCGCGTATCGCCGGAAACGCTTGCAACGTCAAGGTTTCCTGGCTGTGGTATCAAATTACCACACCCAGAGCCGATGCGAAGCTGGCGCGCAGACCCGCGGGCGGAGAGGCCGCGGGTGATCAGCACAATACGGGTGGCGCCTTCCGGCTGCGTCGCACGGTCGAGATATACCGGAGGGTGCAGGACGTGATGCACGCCCTGCAGCACGATGGGGCGGCCTTGGCCTTCGAGCCAGACGATCCCCTTCAGCCGCAGCACCGCGTCACCCCGCAGCGACAGCACCGAGTCGAGCCAGGTTTGCAGTGCGGACCACGACACAGGCTTGTCGTGGCGCAGCACCACCGAGCCGATCTGCTCGGCGTGCCGGAACGGCAGGTGCCGGTGGCCCTGGCTGTCCAGCGGTCGCAGCCACTGTTCCAGCCTGCCGCTGTCCGGGCCAAGATCGAACACGTCGGCCGCATCGACTGCGCCCGCCACGACATGCCGCCTTGGTGCGGTGGCGTTCAATGCAATGATGCGCGCCTCTGCCTCGGCGATCTGCTCGGGGCTGGCGAGGTCGGTCTTGGTCAGCAGGATGCGGTCGGCCATCGCCACCTGCCGTCGCGCTTCGGGCTGGCGGTCGAGCTGCATCGGGCCATGCAGCGCATCCAGCGTGGTGACGATGGCGTCCAGGCGACAGGCATGGCGCGCACCAGGTTCCGCCAGCAGCGCATGCGCGACCGGCGCGGGATCGGCGAGGCCTGTCGTCTCGATCGCGATGCGGCGGAACGGCGGAAGCTCACCCAACTCGCGCCGCTGCCACAGCACGTCCAGCGTGTCGGCGATGTCGCCGCGTACCGTGCAGCAGATGCAGCCGTTCCGCAGCAGCACGGCGTCCTCGATCGCCTGCTCGATCAGCAGATGATCCAGCCCGACCGCGCCGAACTCGTTGACGATCACCACGGTGTCGGCCAGCGACGGCTGGCGCAGCAGATGGTTCAGCACCGTGGTCTTGCCGCTGCCCAGGAAGCCGGTGAGTATCGTCACCGGCACCGTGTTCGCTGCATCGTTCATCGGGCTTAGCATCGGGGAGAAACGCGCATGGCACAACCGGAAGCCCATAATTTCCGCCTGATCTCGCACGACACGCATGCGCGGCTTCGGCAATGTCGGCGAGGGCATGAGCCTGCAGCTCGCGCCAGGCGGGCGGCGCATCATGTGGATGGCGCACGAGTGCGCGCCGAAGAACTTCACCGCGGTGGACGTCACGGACCCGAGCAAGCCGCAGGTGATCGCGCAGACCGACCTGCCGCATCGCAACGTGCGGTCCAACTCGCTGGAGGTCTGCGACAACATCATGGCCGTGGCGTACCAGACCGGCACGCACGGGGCGCACGCCGGCCGGCATCGAGCTGTTCGACATCTCCAAGCCCGAGGAGCCGCGCAGCATCAGCTTCATCGACCGTTCCGGACCGCGGTCGCGCGGTGTGCACCAGCTCTGGTTCGTCGATGGCAGGACGATCCATTGCTCGTCCGGCGCGCCGGATTTCATGCCGCGCAACCTGCAAGGACGACCAGTGCTACACGGCGATCGACGTCAGCGATCCGGCCAAGCCGCGCGAGCTGGGACGGTGGTGGTACCCGGCACCGAGGAACGCGACGACGCGCCGCCCGTAGCTACGGCATCCGAAGTTCGATACGGGTTGGCGGGCCCACAATACAAACGTCTATCCAGAGCGACCGGACCGTGCCTATGTCGGCTACATCGATGGCGGCGCGTGCATCCTCGACATTGCCGATATCGGCCGGCCGAAGCTGGTGGGACACTGGAACCCGCATCCGCCATTTCCCGGCTTCACGCACACCGTCATGCCGCTGTTCGACCGCGACCTGCTGGTGGTGAGCGACGAGTGCGTGCGCACTGAAGGTGCCGACTGGCCGAAGCTGGTATGGCTCCTGGATGCGCGGCGCGAGGACAACCTGATCTCGGTCTCGACGCTGCCTTTGCCGCCGATGGAGGACTACGCCGATCGGCGGCCGCTACGGCGCGCACAATCTGCACGAGAACCGGCCGGGACCCGCGTTCCACTCCAGCACGCTGGTGTTCGGCACGTATTTCGGCGGCGGTCTGCGCGTACACGACATCAGCGACCCGCTCCAGCCCAAGGAGGTGGCCGCGTTCATTCCCGACCCGCCGGAAGGTTCGCCGATGAAGGCGGCGATGATCAATGACGTGTATGTCGATGAGAACCGCTTGGTGTACGCCGTCGACCGATTTGCCGGCGGCCTGTACGTGCTGGAGATGACGGTCTAAGTCGTCACACGCACCAAAACCCCCCTCCCCTCGCGGGAGGGGGTTGGGGGGAGGGGGCCTACTGCAACTTCCCCATCTTCCGCAGGCTCTGCTCCACCGTGCCCATCAGGCCGGTGTATGGCTTGGCGTTGGACAAATCGCGGATCTGGTCGATCTTCTCCGCCACCATGTCGATCGTCACCGGCTCATCCGGGTCGAACTGCACGCCTTCCGACTGGAAGTACTGCACCCGCGCGTAATTACCCGCCGTCGCCGCGATGATCTCGCCGTTGGCATCGCACTCCTCGCTGCACAGCCAGGCCACCGCAGGTGAGACAAACTCGGGGCGCATGTATTGCAGCATGTGCGGCGGCAGCAGCGCCTCGGTCATCCGCGTGCGCGCCGAGGGCGAGATGGCGTTGCACAGAATGTTGTATTTCGCGCCCTCAAACCGCAGCACGTTGATCAGGCCGTTCACCGCCATCTTCGCCGCGCCATAGTTGCTTTGGCCGAAATTGCCGACGGTGCCGGAACCCGACGTCGTAACGACGACTCGGCCGTAGTTCTGCTTGCGCATGACCGGCCAGGCGGCCTTGGTGCAGTACACCGTTCCGTAGAAGTGCACCTGCACGGTGAACTCGAAGTCGTCCATCGTCATATTGTTGAACGCCTTGTCGCGCAGGATGCCGGCATTGTTCACCAAAATGTCGCAACGGCCCCAGGCGTTCATTGCGGTGTCGATGATGCCCTGCGCGCTCGCCATGTCGGCGACGGAATTATAGTTGGCGACCGCTTCGCCGCCGGCCGCCTTGATCTCGGCGACCACCTTGTCGGCCACCGCGTGCTCGCCACCGCGGCCGTCCACGGCGCCGCCCGGATCGTTCACCACCACCTTGGCACCTCGGCTGGCCAGCAGCATGGCATGCGAACGGCCAAGCCCGGCACCAGCGCCGGTCACGATGGCAACACGGTTGTCAAAGCGAATTGGCATCAGGGGTCCTCCTGGGGTGGTCGGATGGTGGTCACAGGCCTATCTTACTGGCCAGTATTCCCAAGAGGCCAGTCCATGAGCACCCTGCGCAGCGGCATCTTCCTGGCGCCGTTTCATAATCTGACAGAGAACCCAACGCTCGCGCTGGAGCGCGACATGGAACTGCTGCAGCACCTGGACAGGCTGAACTACCACGAGGCCTGGATCGGCGAGCATCATTCCGGCGGCTTCGAGATCATCGGGTCACCGGAAATGTTCATCGCCGCCGCAGCCGAGAGGACGCGACACATCCGGCTGGGCACCGGCGTCGCCTCGCTGCCGTACCACAACCCGTTCATTTTGGCAGATCGCATGGTGCAGCTTGATCACATGACGCGCGGGCGGGCGATGTTCGGCGTAGGACCGGGCGCGCTGGTGCACGATGCACTGAAAATCGGCATCAATGCCGCCGACCAGCGGCGGATGATGAACGAATCGCTCGACGTGATCGTCAAGCTGCTGCGGGGAGAGAGCGTCACCGAAAAGACCGACTGGTACACTCTGACCGACGCGCGGCTGCAGCTTCCCTGCTACACGCAGCCGATCATGGAGATGGCGGTGGCGGCGTCGCGCTCGCCGGCGGGCGCGCTCGCAGCCGGCCGGCACGCGATCGGCATGCTGTCGATCGGCGGCACCAGCCCCGACGCGATGGCGAAGCACACGCTGAACTGGAGCCTGTACGAGGAGCAGGCGCGGCTGAACGGGCTGGTGCCCGATCGCAGCAAGTGGCGCGTCGTGACGCTGCTGCATGTGGCCGAGACGCGCGAGAAGGCGAAGGAGAACGTGCAGTTCGGCCTGAATGCGTTCCGCGACTACTTCAGCGACGTGGCGACGTTCCCGATCGTGCCGGGTGACATCGCAGATCCTTACACGTTCCTGGTGGAAAGCGGCTCCGCCTGCATCGGCACGCCAGACGATGCGATCGCTTATATCGAGAACCTGCTGAAAGGCTCCGGCGGGTTCGGCGCAATCATGGAGCTGGCGCACAACTGGGCCGACTGGGAGGCGACGAAGCGGCACTACGAGCTGATGGCGCGCTACGTCCATCCGCACTTCCAGCATTCGCGCGAACTGCGGCGCGATTCATACGCCTACGCGCGCGATCACCATGGCGACTTCATCGGCCAGGCAAGTGCCGCGGTGCAGGCAGAGATCGATCGGCTCGCGGCACGCAAGGCGGCGGAATAGCTGTGGCATGGCGCGCGATCCGCGTTGCCGAACTCGGCGAACTGCTGGAAGGCAAGGGCAGCCGCCGGTATGGACTGAGCGATGTCAATCAGCTGCAGCACGCGCTTCAGGCCGCCCTGCTGGCCGAACAGTCCGGCTGCGATGCAGCGCTGGTCACAGCGGCGCTGCTGCACGACATCGGCCACATGGTGCACAGCCTCGGTGAGAGCCCGGCCGAAGAAGGCATCGACGACAGGCACGAAGAACTCGGCCAGGCCTATCTCGCAGCACTGTTCGGACCGGAGGTGACCGAGCCGGTCCGACTGCACGTGCCCGCCAAGCGCTATCTGTGCGCGACCGAACCCGACTACTTCGCAAAATTGTCGCCGGACAGCGCGCTCAGCCTGAAGCTGCAAGGCGGCCCGATGACCCCGGACGAAGTGGCGGCGTTTCGCGCCTCATCCCACGCCAAGGCTGCGGTGCAGCTACGGCGCTTCGATGAAGGCGCCAAGGTCGCCGGTTTGCCAACGCCGCCGGTTGCGCACTTCCTGCCGTACCTCCGAGCCTGCCGGCGCGCATAGCGCAGCTCCTCCGCCGGCTCACGCCCGCTCCGCCACAATGCTCCCTGGCCATGACGCCAACCCGCGCTTCGATCGCTGCCGCGGCATCCAGGCAGACATCTTCGCGATAGCGCGAAGCAATCAACTGCACCCCTACCGGATTGCCGCCAAGAAGCCCTACCGGAACGACCGCCGCCGGCAATCCCAGGACGTTGATCGACGACATGAATCGCAGGTCGTTCCAGAACAGCGACCTGACCCGAGCATCGCCGCCCAGGTCAGCGTTCACCTCAGGCGTGCGCCTCACCGAGAGCGGCGTCAGGATCACCGAGAAAGTCTCGAGAAACACCGAGCCAATTGCGCAACACGCGCGACCGGCGCGCGATGGCCTCCATGTAGCCGCGCCCATCCAGGATCGTCGCCATCTTCAGGAAACCATCCAGGGTCTGCCTGAACTCGGCGCTGCCCAGTTCGCGCATCTGCGCCTCTTGCAGCACCGACAGCTCGGTCATAATCAGGTCGCACCAAAGTTGCCAGGTTCCGGCGAGATCGGGCAGCTCTGTCTCGACAACGTCGTATCCTGCGTTGGCAAGATGATCAGCCGCAACCCGAAGCAGGCCGATGACGTCCGGATCAGTCTCCATATCGTCTGGAATGCGCGCCAGCGCGACCTTGATCGGTTTCTGCAGCGGCGGCCCTTCCAACGGCGCCGGCACCCACCAGGGATCGCGGATATCCCTCTGGCTCATGACCTCCAGACCGAGACGAACATCCCGCACTTCGCGCGCAAGCGGCCCCTGCGCGGACATGAACTGTGCCATCAGTGGCCTCTCGGCTGGCGCGCTGGGGTTGAACGCCGGAATGCGCCCTTGTGTCGGCTTGATCGTGGCAATGCCGTTGCAATAGGCCGGCCAGCGCAAGGAGCCGCCGATGTCGTTGCCGTGCCCGATCGCACCGATGCCCGCCGCGATCGAGGCCCCGGCGCCGCCCGATGAACCACCACAGGTGATGGCGCTGTTCCACGGATTCCTGGTCAGCCCGTGCAGCTTGTTCTCGGTGAACCCGCGCATCGAGAATTCGGGCGTGTTGGTCATGCCGATGATGATCGCACCGGCCTTCTTCAGATTGGCGACGACGGGAAAGTCAGCCGGCGCGATATTGTCCTTGAAGGCAACGACACCATTGGAATTGGCCTGACCTTCAAGGTCGATGTTGATCTTGATCGTGACCGGAACGCCGTGGAGCTTGCCAGGGCCGTCGCCTTGCGCCTGGGCACGATCCGCGGCACGCGCCGCCTCGATCGCCTGCGGGCCTAGATCGACCACCACCGCGTTCAGGGCCGGATTGGCGGCACGCATTCGCTCGATATGCGCCCGCACCACCTCTTCAGCGCTCGCGCGCCTGTCACGTATCGCGGCTGCCGTATCGACGGCAGACCACTGCCAGATTGGAACTGCCATTGTCCGGTCCCCTGATGTGTTCAGGTCGCGGCTTTGTAGCGCCTCACCGCCTCGACTCATTCGGCCGATGATCTCCCGCAGGATCGGCTGCCGGAGTCGCAAAGTTGAGGCGTGCGAAATTGGCGTATGGCGGACCGAACGTCTCGCCGAAATTAAGCCCGACCCGGGCGCGTTCAAGGAAAAACTGTCCCGCCGGGACAAGGCAACTTCAGTGCAGAACAGTCGAGCCACGCCAGATACGTCGCCTCGGGCAGCCGCATCGCCACACCCGGCAACTCGCTGCCGATGGTCTGCGCCAGCCAGTCGCGATTCGACTTCAGCTGCGCCAGGATCTCGTCCAGCCACGGCTGGCCATCGTCCCACGCGGCAATCGTCGCATCAACGCCGGTGACACCTGGCGAGCCTAGCAGGCGTGCAGGAATCTGTGCGAAGAACCGTTCCTTCAGCGTGGGTGCGCCGAAATGCATCACCGCGCATCGCAGCGCCGGAATGTTGAAGCTTTTCGTGGCCGATGTGATGGTGATCGTGCGCGCCGCGATTTCAGCGGAAAGCGACGCCAGCGGGATATGTGCGTTTCCCCGGATAGACGATGTCGGCGTGAATCTCATCCGATACCACGATCAGGTCGTGACGAATGGCAAACGCCGCCACCTCCTCGAGCTCGGCGCGACTGAACGCACGCCCGGTCGGGTTCTGCGGATGGCAAAAGATCAGCACCCGGGTGCGCGGATCGGGCGCGGCCGCGTACGACGCGAGATCCAGCACCCACCGCGTGCCGTTGTCGCGCATGTGGTTGGCGATCAGACGGCGGCCAGTGTCATTGATCGCCGCCATGAACGGCGGATAGGACGGCAATTGCAGCAGCACCGCGTCACCCGGTTCGCTGAATGCCATGACCGAGGAGAAACTGGCCTGCACCAGATCGCCCATCGGGTACGCATCGGCCGGATCGACCGTCCAGCCGAACCGGCGCTGCATACGGCGAGCGAAGGCCGCAGCCAAGGCGCCGTCGCGCGCGGCATAGCCATATTCCTGATTGCGCGCCAGCCGCGCCAATGCCTCCGTGATCGACGGCGCAACGCCGAAATCCATGTCGGCGACCCAGGCAGGCAGCACGTCGTCCGGGAACTTGTGCCACTTGTTGGTGCGACGGGCGCGAAGGAACGCAATGTCGAAATCGGTTGCTCCGGAGCTCATGCTGCTATCGCCCGCCGCCACTCAGTATCGTATCCACCGCTTCGACCAACGCTCGCGCCGACTGCACGCGCTCCAGCGCCATCTCCTCGGCCGCGACATCGGCGGCATCTATCTGCGTCAGCGCCTCTTCGGCTTCAGCCATCCTCCGCTCGCCTTCCTCCCGCGACAGATCGGTGGGTGCCAGCACCTCGTTCGCCAGCACCGTGCACCGCTCCGGCGTCACCTCGGCAAAGCCACCGGCGATATACATCTGATCGGTGACCGTCTCGTCCTCGTAGAGTGCGATGATCCCGCCGCGCAGCATGACGATCATCGGAGTGTGCCCTTCCAGCACACCCATATCGCCTTCGCTGGCGGGGATCACCACCATATCCACTTGCCGCGACAGCAAGAGCCGCTCGGGGCTGACGATTTCAATGTTCACCGGCATCGATACCCGTCCCTTGTCATTGCGAAGCGGAGCGAAGCAATCTCGGTGTGCAGGCGCACCCGGCCGGTAGATTGCTTCGACGCTGCGCTTCTCGCAATGACATACCCTTACGCGGTTGCGGTCAGCGTCTCGGCCTTCTTGACCGCGTCCTCGATCGTGCCGACCATGTAAAATGCCGCCTCCGGCAGATGGTCATATTCCCCGGCACAGATCGCCTTGAAGCTGCGGATCGTGTCGGCCACGGGCACGAAAATGCCAGGGAAACCGGTGAACACCTCCGCCACGTGGAACGGCTGCGACAGGAAGCGCTGGATCTTGCGTGCCCGTGCCACGACCAGCTTGTCCTCTTCCGACAGCTCGTCCATTCCCAGAATGGCGATGATGTCCTGCAGCGACTTATAGGTTTGCAGGATGCGCTGCGTCTCGCGCGCGACCTCGTAGTGCTCCTCGCCGCAGATGCGCGGGTCCAAAGAACGGGAGGTGGAATCCAACGGATCAACCGCGGGATAGATGCCCAATTCGGCGATCTGCCGCGACAGCACGGTGGTCGCGTCAAGATGCGCGAACGACGTGGCGGGCGCCGGGTCGGTCAGGTCGTCGGCCGGCACGTAGATCGCCTGCACCGAGGTGATCGAGCCCCGCTTGGTGGACGTGATCCGTTCCTGCAATGCGCCCATGTCGGTGGCGAGCGTCGGCTGATAACCCACCGCCGAAGGGATACGGCCCAGCAGCGCCGACACTTCCGCGCCCGCCTGGGTGAAGCGGAAGATGTTGTCCACGAAGAACAGCACGTCCTGGCCTTCCTCATCGCGGAAGTACTCCGCCAGCGACAGGCCCGAAAGGCCGACGCGGGCGCGCGCACCAGGAGGTTCGTTCATCTGACCGTACATCAGCGCCACCTTGGAGCCTTCGACGATCTTGTGGTCCTCCATGCGAATCACGCCGGCGTCGATCATCTCATGGTAAAGGTCGTTGCCTTCGCGTGTGCGCTCGCCGACGCCGGCGAACACTGACACCCCGCCATGCGCCTTCGCGATGTTGTTGATCAGCTCCTGGATGATCACCGTCTTGCCCACGCCGGCGCCGCCGAACAGCCCGACCTTGCCGCCCTTCAGATAGGGCGCCAGCAGATCGACAACCTTGATGCCGGTGACCAGGATCTCCGCCGACGTCGCCTGCTCGTCGAAGGCCGGCGCCTCGCGATGAATCGGGTAGCGCTTCTGCGTGTTGATCGGCCCCTGTTCGTCTATCGGCTCGCCGATCACGTTGAGAATGCGCCCCAACGTCTCCGGCCCGACCGGCACCGTGATCGGGCCGCCGGTGTCCACCACCTCCTGGCCGCGCACGATGCCGTCGGTGCTGTCCATCGCGATGCAGCGCACCGTGCGCTCGCCCAGTTCCTGCGCGACTTCCAGCACCAGCATGCGGTCAGCGATCTTGGTATTGCAGCGCATTCTGAATGAACGGCAGCTCGCCATCGAACTGCACGTCGATCACGGCGCCCATCACCTGGGTCACGCGTCCAACAATATTGCTCGCCATACGCCACTTCCTTATCAGTCTTATCAGTTCACCTCTCCCTTCCGGGAGAGGTCGCCACGCGCAAGCGGGGCGGGTGAGGGGGTCAGACGGCTTCTGCGCCGGAGATGATCTCGATCAGTTCCTTGGTGATGTTCGCCTGGCGCGCGCGATTGTAGTTCAGCGTCAGGCGCTTGATCATGTCGCCGGCATTGCGTGTCGCGTTGTCCATCGCGGTCATGCGTGCACCGTGCTCGCCTGCGGCACTTTCCAGCAGCGCACGGAAGATCTGGATTGCCAGCGCCTGCGGCAGTAGTCGCGCCAGGATCGTCTCCTCATCAGGCTCGAAGTCGTAGACCGCACCGCCAAGGTCGATCGCCTCACCTTCCGGCGGCGGCGGCGCGGGAACGAGCTGCTGCTCGGTCACGATCTGCGAGATCACCGAGCGAAACCGGTTGTAGATCAGGATGCAGCCGTCGATCTCACCGGCGTTCAGCATCGTGGTGATCCGCTCCCCCACCTCGGCGGCATCCGAGAACTCGAGGCGGCGCTTGCCGGCATAGGAGATGTCGCCGGTGATGCGGCTGGCCAGCTCACGCCGCAGATAGTCGCGGCCCTTGCGCCCGACCGCCAGGATCTTGACCGTCTTGCCCTGCGCTTCCAACCGCCGCGCCAGCGTGCGCGTGTGCCGGCCGATATTGGCGTTGAAAGCACCGGCAAGACCTCGGTCGGCGGTCACCGGCACCAGCAGCCAGGTCTGGTCCTTACCCGTGCCGGCCAGCAGCGGTGGCGCGTTCGGCATATCGGCGACAGATGCCGCCAGCGCACGCAGCATGCGCTCCATGGCCTCGGCATAGGGCCGTGCCGCTTCAGCCTGCGCCTGCGCGCGGCGCAGCTTCGAGGCGGCCACCATCTTCATGGCAGAGGTAATCTTCTGCGTGGACTTCACGCTATTGATGCGGACGCGGAGGTCTTTCAGGCTGGGCATGACAAACCTCCCCCCCTTCCCTTGCGGGAGGGGGTCGGGGGGAGGGGGGCTCCGCCGGAACTCACGTGAAACTCTTCGCAAAATTGTCGAGAAAGCCGGTCAGCTTCTTCTCGGTCTCCGGCTTGATCTCCAGTTCGGTGCGGATCGTTTCCAGGATCGACGGCTCGCGCGACTTGATCTCCGACAGCAGCATCTGCTCGAAAGCGCCGACCCGGCCGACATCGATCCTGTCCAGATAGCCGCGCACGCCGGCGAAGATCGCCACCACCTGCTCCTCGACCGGCACCGGCTTGAACTGCGGCTGCTTCAACAGTTCCGTCAGTCGCGAACCACGCGCCAGCAACTGCTGCGTCGAGGCATCCAGGTCCGAAGCGAACTGCGCGAACGCCGCCATCTCGCGATATTGTGCCAGTTCCAGTTTGATGCGGCCGGCCACCTGCTTCATCGCCCGCACCTGCGCCGCCGATCCCACGCGTGACACCGAAATGCCAACGTTCACCGCCGGACGGATGCCGCGGAAGAACAGCTCGGTCTCCAGGAAGATCTGCCCGTCGGTGATCGAGATGACATTGGTCGGGATATAGGCCGACACGTCGCCGGCCTGGGTCTCGATCACCGGCAGCGCGGTCAGTGATCCCGCGCCGTACTCGTCGCTCATTTTCGCTGCCCGCTCCAGCAGGCGCGAATGCAGATAGAACACGTCGCCCGGAAAGGCCTCGCGTCCCGGCGGGCGGCGCAGCAGCAGCGACATCTGCCGGTACGACACCGCCTGCTTCGACAGGTCGTCATAGAAGATCACCGCGTGGCGGCCATTGTCGCGGAAATGCTCGCCCATGGTGCAGCCCGAATACGGCGCCAGATACTGCATCGGCGCCGGGTCAGACGCGGTGGCCGCGATCACGATTGAGTATTCGAGCGCGCCGTATTCCTCCAGCGTCTGCACAAGCTGCGCGACGGTGGAGCGCTTCTGGCCGATGGCGACGTAGATGCAGTAAAGCTTGCGCTTCTCGTCGCCCGAGGCGTTGATCGCCTTCTGATTGATGATGGTATCGATGATCACCGCGGTCTTGCCGGTCTGCCGATCGCCGATGATCAGCTCGCGCTGGCCGCGGCCGATCGGGATCAGCGCATCGATTGCCTTCAGACCGGTCTGCATCGGCTCGTGCACGGATTTGCGCGGAATGATGCCCGGCGCCTTCACCTCGACCCGGCGGCGTTCGGTGGCAGCGATCGGCCCCTTGCCATCCATCGGATTGCCCAGCCCGTCAACCACGCGGCCCAGCAGCGCGTCGCCGACCGGCACGTCGACGATCGAGCCGGTGCGAGAGACGGTGTCGCCCTCGCGGATCTGCTTGTCGTCGCCGAAGATCACCACGCCGACATTGTCGCTTTCCAGGTTCAGCGCCATACCGCGAATGCCGGCACCGGGGAACTCGACCATCTCGCCGGACATGCAGTTCTGCAAGCCGAATACCCGGGCGATGCCGTCGCCAACGCTCAGCACCTGGCCGGTCTCGGCGACATTGGCTTCGGTATCGAACGCGGCGATCTGCTTTCTCAGGATCTCCGAGATCTCGGCGGGGCGGATCTCCATATCAGGCGGCTCCCTTCATGGCAAACTGCAATCGTTGCAGGCGGGATTTGAGTGAGGTGTCGTACAGCCGGGCACCGACGCGCACGACCAAGGCCGCCGAGCAGATCGGGTTCCACGGATTCATGGATGTTGACATTGCCGTACCCGGCTTCGATCAGCCGGGCGCGCAACTGTTGGCGCTGCACATCGGAAAGCGGATGCGCGGAAGCCACGTGCGCGGTGACGATCCCGCGCCTCTCGGCAGACCAGATGGGCAAAGGCGGTGACGATGTCGCGCAGGTTGCGAAGCCGGCGGTTGGCGACGACGACCCCGACGAAGTCACGCACCGGCTTGGAGAAGCCCTCCTGCTCCAGCACAGCCAACGCGGCCCTCATGGCCTGGTTCACGTCGATCAGCGGTGAACCCAGCAGGCGGCGGAAGTCGGGGCTGGCGTCGATCAATCGGCCAAGCGCGTCCATATCCGACACCACCGTGTCGAGCGCGTGCTGTTCGTCGGCATGGGCATAGAGCGCAGTGGCATAGCGGTCGGTCAGTCCGCCGCCGGATGCAATCGTTGTTGCGCCTGACACCAGTTACCGTTCCCTGTTCCGGGGTCGCGCGAAGGCGCGAGCGTGCGTGGAGAGCCGGCGCCCCGCTCTCGCGGGGCCAGAGCCGCCGGCGCGCGGCCTCTAGCATGGGGTCTGGTGGCTAGCAACTGAGCCGCGCCAAATTGGGCACGGGACAGGTACAACGCCTGAGCCGCTGGTCGAATTTCCCGTCAATGAGCGAGATCAGCCGGCCGCTGATAAGGCGCCCGCGGCTAGACAGGTGCGAACAGCCCTGACTCGCAGCGGCACTTGCCCGGCAACCGTGGCCTGTGCCACGACGGCTGACGGCAGACCGCAGAGGATCGAGCATGGCCGACAGCGCTCCCGCCGCAGGCACGCTGATGCAAGGCAAACGCGGGCTGATCATGGGGGTGACGAACGACCGCTCACTCGGCTGGGGCATCGCCGCCGCCTGCGCCGCCCAGGGCGCGGAACTGGCGTTCACCTACCAGGTCGAAGCACTCGGCCGCCGGGTGCGCCCGCTGGCCGAATCCGGTCGGCGTCACAGCGTGCTGTTCCTGTGCGATGTGGGGACGAGACCAGCATCGACGCGGCGTTTGCGGCGCTTGCGCGAGCAGTGGGATGGGCTGGACTTCCTGGTCCACGCGATCGCCTTTGCCGACAAGCAGTACCTGCGGGGGCGATACCTCGACACGCCGCGCGAGGCGTTTTCCCAGGCGCTGGATATCTCCTGCTATTCCTTCGTCGCGGTGGCCCAGCGCGCGGTCCCGATGATGCGGGCCGGAGGCAGCCTGCTGACGCTTACCTATGTCGGCGCCGAGAGATGGACACCGCACTATAACGTCATGGGCGTCGCGAAGGCGGCGCTGGAGGCATCGGTGCGCTATCTGGCCGCCGATCTCGGTACGCAGGGGATCCGGGTGAATGCCATCAGCGCCGGCCCGATCCGCACCCTGGCATCGGCCGGGATTGGCGATTTCCATTACATCCTGCGGTGGAATCAGTTGAACTCGCCCCTGCAGCGCAATGTCACCATTGGCGATGTCGGCGGCGCCGGCGTTTATCTGCTGTCCGACCTGTCCGCGGGCGTCACCGGCGAGGTGCATCATGTCGATTGCGGCTACCATATCGTCGGCATGAAGCACCCGGCCGCGCCTGACATCACCATCGTCGAGACATAGCGCGATGACGACCGAATACACTTCCCGCCTCCCCTTGCGGGAGGGGGCTGGGGGAGGGGGAGGAGCCCCAAGCATAACATGTCGCACAACAGCTTCGGCCATCTGTTCCGCGTCACCACCTGGGGCGAAAGCCATGGGCCGGCGATCGGCTGCGTGATTGATGGCTGCCCGCCACTGATCCGCCTGTCCGAGGCCGACATCCAGCCATGGCTGGATCGGCGCCGCCCGGGACAGTCGCGCTTTACCACCCAGCGCCAGGAGCCAGACCAGGTCCGCATCCTCTCCGGCGTCTTCGAGGGCCTGACCACCGGCACGCCGATCGCTATGCAGATCGACAACGTCGATCAACGCTCGCGCGACTATTCGGCGATCGCCGCGCAGTTCCGGCCGGGCCACGCCGACCTGACCTACGAGCTCAAATACGGCATCCGCGACTATCGCGGCGGCGGCCGATCGTCGGCGCGCGAGACGGCGATGCGGGTCGCCGCCGGCGGCGTGGCGCGCAAGGTGCTGGGCGACGGCGTGCGCATCCGCGGCGCTCTGGTCCAGATCGGCCCGCATGGCATCGACAGGTCGCGCTGGGACTGGGATGCGGTCGATGAGAACCCGTTCTTCTGCCCCGATCCAACCACCGCAGCAGTCTGGGAAGCCTACCTCTCCGATGTCCGCAAGGCCGGCTCCTCGGCCGGCGCCGTGATCGAGGTGGTTGCCGAAGGCGTCCCGCCCGGCCTCGGCGCGCCGATCTATAGCAAGCTCGATGCAGAGATCGCCGCGGCGCTGATGTCGATCAACGCCGTCAAGGGCGTGGAGATCGGCGAGGGATTTGCTGCCGCCGCCTTATCCGGCGAAGCCAATGCCGACGAGATGCGGATGCGGGACGGCATGGTCGAATTCGCCTCCAATCACGCCGGAGGCATCCTGGGCGGCATTTCCACCGGACAGCCGATCGTGGCGAGGTTCGCGGTAAAACCCACCAGTTCGATCCTGACCCCGCGACGCAAACGGTCGACCGGACCGGCCGGGACCTGGAGATAACCACCAAGGGCCGCCACGACCCCTGCGTCGGCATCCGTGCGGTTCCGGTCGGCGAGGCTATGCTCGCATGCGTGCTGGCGGACCATCTGCTACGCCACCGAGCGCAGAATCCGGACGCGCCCACCACACCGAGGCTGCCGCGCAACTAAAATGTGGCTGCCACGGAGGTTGCCCTCCTGGCACAAGAAGGCTCACCCAGCTTGGCGCCGGGAATGAATGCAGGCGAACGGGCGTCTTATCCGCCGGACCCCGCCGCACATGCACCCGCACCCGCCCCCCTATGACCCCTATGTGCTCGATGCGTTCGTCGCCTTAGCCGGACCCCGCATCTGGGCGGCACGGATGGCAGAAATCCATAGGCCGCACTGCCTCGGGACCGCGCGCCGGGCGGCTGTTCCGTCAGCGTCATGCACTGGAACTGGCCATCGAGCGATTGCGGTGCGGGCCAGGCCGGCCGCCCTTGCCGGCTGAACTGCACGCGGCCCGACTGGCAGATGAGGCCATACTGCTCTCGCGGAGGCCTGAACGCCTCCCGGCAGGCGCCGTTTGCGCGAAAGCCTCCGGGCCGGTCTTGGAGGCGACGGCACGCTGTTCCCGGTGTTCCACCTGCTTCGCACGGCCGCGCTGCAGGCCGCGCGGGGCTTCAGTGTGACCTTTCCCGGCCTCGAGGATGATGCGCCCTATGACCTGCTGATTTCGCGCGGGACCGACGCGGCGGAGATCGCTTGCCAGGTGGTCTCGGCTGAACAGGGACGACTGGTGGCACGCGACGCGTGGATGCAACTGGCGGACCGGGTGAGCGACGACGCCCACGCCTGGCTTTCCGCCCATCCGGGCAGCCATCTGCTGAAGATGACGCTGCCGAAGGGTTTGCCAGCCAATGCACTTGCCGCGATGCATGCGCGCATACGCCGGCTGTTGCAGGCCGGCCGGCGCCAGGACCATGACGAGGCCGGCGTATTGCGGCTGGAACCCCTGGTGCTGGCGCGGCAGCAACCCGAACGAGGACCTCTTGCACTCCCTCCGGAGCGAATTTGGTCCCGGAAGCCCATCTGGCTATCACGGCTGCCGATGCGGGAGTCTTCGTTATGGCGGCAAGACCCGGTCAAGTCGACCAGGTGGGTACAACGGTGCACCGTAACCTGCAGGAGATTGCAAACCAGCGGCTAAGCGGCAGCCGGCCGGGAATCCTTGCCATCTTTATCGAGGATATCGACCGTGCCGATTGGTTCGGCTTACGGGACAGTCTCAGCCTCGAAGGCGAAGCACGACGCTTCCTCGCCCATCGGACAGCACGCAATGTGGTCGCCGTGACGTGCACGTCACGCTTCGAGCTGTTTGGACTGTCGGATGCAGCACAGGATGGCGAGCTGCGTTTCCGCAATTCCGCGCATCCGGCCGCCAAAACCGTTTCGCTTGCGCCGGCAATTCTATCGTCCGTGTGATCAGCTGTGACTAGGGTAATTGGCTGGTAAGCACCCTATCTCCAAACGACTGCCGCAGGGCCGCCATGATCCGGAGGTTCTTCCGCATGCCCGACGCCATTGGAGAGAAGGAAATGACGGACACCGAGTACGCTCGGAAACTGGACGAACTCGATCGCCTGCTGAACGACCCGGACGTGCCGATGGAGCCCGCCAAGGTATGGTCTCTTCTGGCCGAGATCGCGCAGCGCGATATGTCTGTCGGCTACGCCAAGCAAACCCAGGCTTGAGGGGATCAGTTTCTCTCGGCAGCTATCAGGAACTCGCGATTGCCCTCAGGGCCGGTGATGGGGCTCTCGGTCATCCCCAACACCCGCCAGCCCGGCTGCCGCTCCCACCAGCCGACTGATCCGGTCGCAGACCGCTCGGTGAATCGCAGGATCCCGAACTACGCCCCTGCTGCCTACCGCAGCGGCCCCGGCCTCGAACTGAGGTTTGATCAGCGCCACAGCCCAGGCTCCGGAGGCGCATAGCCCAAGCGGCGCTGGAAGCAGCGTCTCCAGCCCGATGAAGCTCGCGTCGCACACCAGCGCGGTGATCGGATCGGCAATGCTTTCGCCGGTCAGGTACCGGGCATTGGTGCGCTCATATACCACCACGCGCGGATCGGAGCGCAGTCGCCAGGCAAGCTGCCCATGGCCGACATCGACCGCGTGAACCTTGGCGGCACCCTGCGCGAGCAGAACGTCGGTGAACCCCCCGGTGGAGGCGCCCACGTCAAGGCAGATCCGGCCGGCCGCCGACAGGCCGAAGTGGCGGAGCGCGTGGTCAAGCTTCACGCCGCCGCGAGATACCCAGGGATGATCCTGCCCACGTACCTGTAGCGGCGCGTCGGACGCCATCATGTCGCCGGCCTTGGCGATCCGACGCTCGGCACTGAACACCTTGCCGGCCAGGATCAACGCCTGCGCCCGGGAGCGGGAATCCGCCAGACCACGATCGACCAGCAACTGATCGGCGCGCATTCGCATCTATTCGTCGCCTCGCTACTTGCATGATGATACCAACTCCTCTATCTGTGCCTTGCATGATGCATGTGACTGCGAGGAGCGAGCCATGCAACGCAAGAGCTTCGGATCCATGTCCTGCCCGATCGCCCGCAGCCTGGAGCGT
The DNA here is from genome assembly GCA_963758595.1 of uncultured Alphaproteobacteria bacterium. GTDB lineage: Bacteria > Pseudomonadota > Alphaproteobacteria > Acetobacterales > Acetobacteraceae > JAMXLO01. The sequence goes on along the minus strand of CAVWWB010000005.1, from coordinate 436,011 downwards.
GTGGGCGAGTGGTGGAGCATCCTGATCCTGCGCGACGCCTTCCGCGGGCTGACCCGGTTCGACCAGTTCCAGAAAAGCCTCGACATCGCTCCGAACATGCTGACCCGCCGGCTGAACGCCCTGGTCGAGAGCGGCCTGCTGGAACGCCGCCGTTACACCGACCATCCGCCGCGCTACGAATATATTCTGACCGAGCGTGGCCGCGACTTCCGGCCGGTGCTGTGGGCGCTGCTGGCCTGGGGCAACCGCCATTTCGCCCCCGAAGGCGCCAGCGTTGTCGTTGTCGATACCGAAACCGGTGAGCCGGCCGATCCCGTGCTGGTGGACCGCCGCAGCGGCAAGGTGATGGCCGAGCCTGGCTTCCGCTCTGCGCCCGGCCCTGCAGCGGTGAGGAAGGCGCCGTGAGCGGCCAGGCCGTCCAACGCGACATCATCGCGCCGCCGCCGGTGCGGCAGGCGAGTCTGTCACGCCGGCAGTTCAGTTTGGCCGGCGCGGCTCTGTTATTGGCCATCGCTGCCGCCTGGTATGGCCATCGCTGGTGGACCGTCGGGCGTTTCATCGAGACCACCGACGATGCCTATATCGGCGGCGACGTCACCGTGATCGCGCCAAAGGTCGCCGGCTTCATCGCCGATCTCGCAGTGACCGACAACCAGGCTGTGCGCGCGGGTGACCTGCTGGTCAAGCTGGACGACCGCGACTATCGCGCGGCGTTGGCAAAGGCAACCGCCGCTGTCGCCGGGCAACAGGCTACGCTTGCGAACCTGGAAGCGACCCGGAGGCTGCAGCAGGCCGTGATCGCGCAGGCGCAGGCCGAACTGACTGCCACCGCGGCCGAGATCAACCGCACCAGATATGACGTCGAGCGCTATCGCGACCTGGCACGTGATCATGCGGCCTCGGTGCAGCGTTTCCAACAGGCGGATGCCGACTACCGCAAGGCACTCGCGGCCGACGCCAAAGATCAGGCGGCGCTGCAGGCCGCACAGGAACAGCTCAACGTCATCGACACGCAGAAGCAGCAGGCCGCCGCCGCACTCGCCGCCGCGCTGGCCGAGAGCCAAACGGCGCAGCTCAATCTGAGCTACACTGAATTGCGCGCGCCGATCGACGGGGTCGTAGGCAATCGCAGCGCACGTCAGGGCGCGTATGCGACCGTCGGCGCGCAACTCATCTCGCTGGTTCCCGCCAACGGATTGTGGGTGGACGCCAACTTCAAAGAAAATCAGCTCGCCGGCATGCGTCCCGGAATGCCGGCGACGATCGCGGCCGATGTGCTGCCAGGTCAAGAGTTCCACGGCCATGTCGCGAGCCTCGCCCCGGCGACCGGGGCCGTGTTCAGCGTCCTGCCGCCGGAGAACGCCACCGGCAACTTCACCAAGATCGTGCAGCGCGTGCCGGTGCGCGTGGCCCTGGATGGTGACGCGGCCCTGCTGGGCAAGTTGCGGCCCGGACTGTCCGTCACCGCCTCGGTCGACGAGAGATGAGCACGGCGACGGCAGGTGCGCTGACGACGCCAGCCGAGCTGCCGATGCCGACCAAGGTCTTCGCCTTCGCCAGCATGTGCGTGGGCTTCTTCATCGCGCTGCTCGACATCCAGATCGTCTCGGCATCGCTCGCGGACATCGGGGGAGGGCTATCGGCCGGTTCGGACGAGATCGCCTGGGTGCAGACCAGCTATCTGATTGCCGAGATCGTGGTGATCCCGCTCTCCGGCTGGCTGTCTCGGGTGATGTCCACCCGCTGGCTGTTCTGTGCCTCGGCCGTGGGCTTCACCATCACCAGCCTGCTGTGCGGCTGGGCGTGGAACATCGAGAGCATGATCGTGTTTCGCGCGCTGCAAGGCTTCCTCGGCGGGTCGATGATCCCGACGGTGTTCACCACCGCCTTTATCTACTTCAACAACCAGCAGCGGGTGATTGCGGCGGCCACGATCGGATGCATCTCGTCACTGGCGCCGACATTGGGGCCGACCATCGGCGGCTGGATCACCGACAACTACTCCTGGCACTGGCTGTTCTTCATCAACCTGGTGCCCGGCGCATTCGTGTCCATCGTGGTGCCGATGCTGGTGAAGGTGGACCGACCTGACCCGAAGCTGCTGCGCGGCGCCGACTACACCGGGATGGCGTTGCTGGCGGTGTTCCTGGGCTGCCTGGAATACACGCTGGAGGAAGGCCCGCGCTGGGACTGGTTCGGCGACGACACCATCCGCGCCACCGCCTGGATCTCCGGGCATCGCGGGCATTGCGTTTATCTGGCGCAGCCTGACCTTCAGCCAGCCGGTGGTCGACCTGCGCGCCCTGCGCAGCCGCAATTTTTCCTTGGGCTGCTTCTTCTCTTTCGTCACCGGCATCGGCATCTTCGCCACGATCTATCTGACGCCGCTGTTTCTGGCCCGCGTTCGCGGCTTCAGTGCGCTGCAGATCGGCGAGGCAGTGTTCTCTACCGGTCTGTTCCAGGTCTGCGCCATCCCGTTCTATACCGTGCTGGCGCGCCGCATCGATCTGCGCTGGCTGATGATGTTCGGCCTGTCGTGCTTCGCACTCAGCATGTGGAACTTCACGCCGATCACGCACGAGTGGGGCGGCCGCGAGTTGTTGTTGCCGCAGGCGTTCCGCGGATTTTCCCAGCAGTTCGCCGTGGCTCCGGTGGTGTCCTTAACGCTAGGCGGCCTGGCGCCGGAACGGCTGAAACTGGCATCCGGGCTGTTCAATCTGATGCGCAATTTGGGCGGCGCAATCGGGATTGCTGCCTGCGGCACCATTCTGAACGACCGCACCAACCTGCACTTCCTGCGCCTGGCCGAGCACCTGAACAGCAGCAACCCCGCGATGCTGCAGTTCGTGGATCAGGTTGCAATCCACGAGACGGCGTTGCGGGGCGGCGATGCACTGGAGGGCCATGCCGCGGCGCTGAAGGTGCTGGGGACGCTCGCGCTGCGTGAAGCACAGACCCAAAGCTATGCAGATGCCTTTTTTGTAATTGCGCTGTGCTTCGTCATGGCCACGGTGATGGTGCCGCTGATGCGCAGACTGGCGATACAGGCGGCACCAGTTCGCGATGCACACTGAGAAAGGAACCAGGCCTTGGAACAGAGGAATGCCACCGCTGCGGTGATCGGCGCCGGCGACTTCATTGGCAGCGCCATTGCACGGAAATTCGCGGCTGAAGGCTTCACCGTATTCGCCGGACGCCGCAATGGCGACAAGCTCGCGCCGCTGGTCAATGACATTGAGGCAATCGGCGGCCGCATCATCGGCCGGTCACTCGATGCGCGCAAAGAAGATGAGATCGATCGGCTTTCTCGAGGCAGCAGACCGTGCCGCACCGCTGGAGGTCTGCATCTTCAATGTCGGCGCCAATGTGCACTTTCCGTTGGTCGAGACGACAGAGCGCGTGTTCCGCAAGGTATGGGAAATGGCTTGCTATGCCGGGTTCCTGGCGGGGCGCGAATCAGCCCGGCTGATGCTGTCGCACGGCCACGGCGCGATTTTCTTCACCGGTGCGACGGCCAGCCTGCGCGGCGGTGCCGGTTATGCGGCGTTCGCGGCGGCAAAGGCCGGCCTGCGCGCAGTCGCACAAACCGCGGCGCGAGAGCTCGGGCCGCAAAACATCCATGTTGCCCATCTGGTCATCGATGCCGGTGTGGATACGGCGTGGGTGCGCGAACGGATCAGGGCGCGCGAGGGTGACGAGGGCTTGCGCGACCTTTCGCCCGATCGGCTGATGCGGCCGGCCTCCGTGGCAGAAGCCTACTGGGCACTGTATCAGCAGCCACGCGATGCCTGGACGTTCGAGATGGATATCCGCCCGTTCGGCGAAAGGTGGTGATAGCGATGCGCACTGTGGAATTCCATTTCGATTTCGGCAGCCCGAACGCCTACCTGAGCCACCTGGTGATCCCGGAGATCGAACGGCGCACTGGCGCGGCGTTCGTCTATGTGCCGATCCTGTTGGGCGGTGTGTTCAAGCTGACCAACAACCGATCGCCGGCCGAGAGCCTGGCGGGGATCAGGAACAAACCCGAATACCAGCGGCTGGAAACCGCGCGCTTCATCAAGCGCCACGGCATCACCCGCTTCAGACCCAATCCCCACTTTCCGGTCAACACGCTGGTGCTGATGCGCGGCGCGATCGCCGCATCCCGGCTTGGATGCTTCGAGCGCTATGTCGATGAAGTATTCCGGCACATGTGGGCCGAGCCGAAGAAGCTGGACGATCCCGGCGTGCTGCGGGCGGCGCTGACCGAGTCGGGCCTTAATGCGGAGGCTATTCTAGAGCTGACGCAGGCACAGGACGTGAAGGACGAATTGCTGGCGAACACGCAGCTGTCGGTCGAGCGCGGCACCTTCGGATCGCCGACCTTCTTTGTCGGTGACGAGATCTACTTCGGCAAGGATCGCCTGCGCGACGTTGAAGAAGCGATCACACCAATGCGGCGGGAGTAGGTCATGCGGATACTGGTCGTTGGCGCCGGCGCGATCGGCGGTTATTTTGGTGGACGGCTGCTTGAAGCAGGCCGCGATGTGACCTTCCTGGTTCGACCGCGCCGAGCCGAGCAGCTTGCGCGCACTGGTCTTTCCGTACGCAGCCGGTTTGGCGACATCGACCGGCCTGCTCCGACAATCCTGGCCGAACAACTCGACAATCCATTCGACCTGGTTCTGCTGAGCTGCAAAGCATTCGATCTCGACGATGCGATCGCGTCTTTCGCACCGGCCGTTGGGCCGGATACCGCCATTCTGCCATTGCTCAATGGTCTGCGGCACCTCGAACTGCTGGAGCAGCGGTTCGGCACGCGTGCAGTGCTTGGGGGGCAGTGTGCAATATCGACCACCTTGGATGCAGATGGCCGGATCCTGCATTTGAACGATGTGCACAGCCTGTCGTTTGGCGAGCGCGACGGACCACCAACGGCGCGGGTTGCCGCGATTGCCGAGAGCTTCGCGGGCGTGCAGTTCGATGGCCGGGCAAGCGACACCATCATGCAGGAGATGTGGGAGAAGTGGGTGCTCATCGGTGGCGTCGCCGGCATCACCTGCCTGATGCGTGCACCAATCGGTGACATTGTCGCCGGCGGAGGAGCAGACATCGCCACTTCGCTATTGGATGAGTGTGCCGCAATAGCGCGCCAAAACGGATTCCCGCCGCGCGAACCTGTTCTGCAGCGCTTCCGGGCAACGCTCACCGCCGCCGGATCGGCGTTCGCCGCATCGATGCTGCGGGACGTCGAACGTGGCGCGCGGACCGAGGCAGAGCACGTCCTAGGCGATCTGCTGCGGCGCGGCGGTAATCCGTCAGCCTATCCGGTGTTGCGTATCGCCTACGCGCATCTGATGACCTATGAGGCACAGCGAGCCAGGACTCAGCGGACGTAGTACCCAGAATCGCTGAACAGCGTAACAGACACGTCGGGTTGAATTATCCGTCATTCCCGCGAAAGCGACGCGCAAGTAAGAACATTGGGCCAGGGCAATGCCTCTGGATCCCTGCATGCGCGGGATAATACATCCCGCATCGGCTGCCGCGCCGGATGCGGCAGGCTTGGCCGGCGACTACTTCACCGGGATCATCAGGTGTTCATAGGGGCTGCCAGGCCACATCACGTACGGTTTGGTCGGATCGGGATCGGTGTCCCTCGGATAGCCAGTCATACCCTTCGCTGCAGCACCGACAACCATCACGTGGGAGCCAGTCTGTATCCAGTGGTTATCCGCGGTCTTGGCCGTAGCATATGGATCCGTGTTGCTTGCTCCCGTGTCGCCCGCGAGCATGTAGATGAAGCCGGTCTTGTCAGTCGGTGCCGCATGGCTCTGCCACGCGTGCGCCCACGCCATTGCCCCAGGATCCATGCACATCGGCACGTCGTTGGCGATCATGCAGGTCCATTCGCTGCTTCCCTTCTTCAGGGTCTGCATTTCATGCCCATTCATCCGCAAGATGGTTGCCTGCTCAACGATTTGCGGCGGCGCGGCGGTCGAGACGCGCTTCATGTAGTCCGCATCGGACATTTGCTGCGCATGAGCGGCGGTCAATGAAGCGATCATGGCGCAGGTTGTGGTTAGCACGATACGCATGACGTTCCTCCCGAGATTTTTGCTATTGCGTCACGTCGGGAACTGGAGTTCCCGTCTTACGGAAAGACGAGAGCTCTGGATCGCGGTCGGGCCTTAATTGGGAAATGCTAGCCCCTGGCGGGTAACGGGTGCAACAACGATTATCGCAACCTCGCTTCATCCGACGGGATCAGCGCAACAGCCCAGGCCCCCAGCAGCGACGCCACGGCCGCTACACTCAGCGAGCCGGGCAGCGACCAGCCGACCAGCAGTCCGGCCAGCGCTGATCCGATCGGTCCGCCCGACCAGTTCAGGCTCATCGAAATGGCCACTACGCGACCAAGCTCCGTCGGATCGGTCCGCCGCTGACGTAAGGTCAGCACCCCGACATCGATCGGGCCGGCCGCCGCGCCCACCAGCATGAGCCCAACCACGAGGCCGGTCAGCCCAAACCGAGCCGCGATCGGCCAGACCGCCAGGGCGGTAACCATCATGCCCACCGCCATCAGCCGCCGCTCGCGACCCGCCGCGCGTAGATGGCCCGCAACCAGCGCGGTGGATCCCGCCCACAAGGCCGAGGCCGGCCCAGAGCAGACCGGCAACCGTTGCTCCCAGGCCGGCCGCGAAATGTTGCGCCGCGAACACCGGCACAATCACAATGAGCATGCCCCAGCAGACCTCGTACAGCGCATAGGACAATGCCAGTCCGCGCAGCGTTGGCCGGCCAAGGACGCGCCGCAACCCGTGCCATGCCTGGCTCAGCAACGGCCCAAGGCGTGGCAGCGAACCTCGCGTCCGCCCGCACCTGTCCGATGCACACCGAGGCGGCGGCGTAGATGACGGCGATCATGCCGAGAGCAACGGATGGACGGCCGAGCCCAACCATCAGTCCGGCCAGTGCAGGCCCCGCCACATCCGTCAGACCATTGATGGCCGTATCCAACGCATTCGCCCGGTCCAGCGCAGCCTGCGACACGAGCCGCGGCAGCAGGGCGCGGATCCCGGCAAAGCTCAGCGGGCTCGTCAGCGAGAAGCACCCCGTCAGTGCCAGCAGCACGGCCGCATTTGTGCAGCCTACCATCGCTGCCGCTGCCAGCGCGGCCGCGAAGACGGCGCTGGTCGCCAGATCGACGGTGATCGCCCAGGCCGACCCCAGGCTGTCGATCAGCGATCCGGCGATCGGACTGATCAGCAAGCCAGGTGCAACCGCAGCAAATGCCAGCCAGCCCGCAAGTTCAGTCGAACCCACCTGAGTCACGCCATACAGCACGATTGTCAGCGCGAACATGCGTCCCGCCAGTCGCGACAGCAGCGTCGTCAGCAGCAGCATCCGAATATCGGCCGTTGCGAGAAGCTGGCGATATGACGGCAGGTGCGGTAGCGGTGCGATTGCCATGCCCAGGATGATCCTTACCGGCGACGTGAACCTGATGAATGTGGACGATGCTGCCGTGCCGTTCGCGCAGGTGCAGAAGGAATTCCACGCCACCGATGTCGTGTTCAGCAACCTTGAATGCTGTCTCTACGACCCGCCAAGCGGCCATGCGGTCGAGAACGAAGGCTTCTTCGCCTCGCCGGCGACCGGCGGGGAGGCGCTGCGCAGTGCCGGTATCACCGCGGTCGGCATCGCGAACAACGTCAACTATGGCGACGCTGCCATTGCTGCCTCGATCCAGCACCTCGACGCACTCGGCATTCACGCACACCGGCGCCGGCGCCAATGTCGCAGCGGCCCGCGCGCCCGCCATCGTGCAATGTGACGGCGTCCGATTCGGGTTCCTTCAGCGGAGCTCGGTCTATTGGCCGACCAACCACGAAGCAGGCGCAAGTTCCACCGGCATTGCGGTACTGCGCGCGCACACCGCCTATCAGGTGCCGATGCACAAGACCCGGCCGGAGATCCCGCCGATGAACCGTCCGGGTATTCCGCCGATCATCATCACCTGGGCCGACCGCGAATATCTGCGCGCCTTCACCGACGATATCGCGCGCTGCGCCGGCAGGCCGACATCGTCGTCGCGTCCTGCCACTGGGGACTGCACAAGGAGGTGCTCGCCTACATGTCCGAGATCGCCCACGCGGCGATCGATGCGGGGGCCGATCTGGTCATCGGCCACGGCCCGCACTATGCGCTGCCCATCGAGGTCTATCGCGGCAAAGCGATCTTCTACGGACTCGGCAGCTTTTCGTTCCACACCGGCCATGGCGCCCGTCGCCATGGCGACTGGGTCGGCATGATGGTGCGGGCCAGCGTCAACGCCGGCGCCATCACGACCCTCGGGCTGCAGTTTGTGCGCCACAACGATCGCAACGAGACGGTGCCGTGTCGACTCACTGACGAGAGCGCCGAGTCGAATGATATCGCGACACGCAGTGCCGCTTATGGCACCCGCTTCATCGAACAGGGCGACGAATTGCGATCGTGCTCTGACCCTGAGGCGCGCAGGTCTGTGTGTCGCGGCTGCCGCGGAAGGCGGGGGAAGCAATCGCGACGAGCGCGAGGTAGGCCGGATTGCTTCGTCGCGTTGCTACGCGCAATGATACGTTGTGCGAACCGCGCTTCATCGATCCGGATACTAGCCACGGCCGGGCATGGGTGGCGGCTCGGTTTCCTTGCTGCTGGGACGAGCGGCAACGCGATCGAACCATGCAGAGACGTTGGTCGACGCCTTCACCATCTCACCGCTTTCCGGCATCAGCCGCATGTAATGCATCGTCGGCAGCAGAAACGCATCGGCGAGCGTCCAGCCATCTCCGGACACGTAAGCCCGCTTGCCGAGTTCCCGGTCCAGCCACGCGAACATCTCGCGCATCTTTGGCACGACTGCGTCAATCTTCGCCCGGTCCGGCGCGCCATCGGGCAGGCCAGAGAAGAAATGCGCCGCCAGATATTGGCGCACCAGCAGGGGATCGATCGCCGTATTGTGCAACGAGATCCATTGTTCCGTCCGTGCCGCGCCGAGAGTGTCCCGCGGCATCAGTGGCGGACCGTCGAATGTGCGATCGACATAGGCGCAGATCGCGCTCGACTCGCACAGCGTGACTTCGCCATGTCGCATCGCCGGAATTTTGCCGAACGGATGGATCGCATCCACCTCCGGCGTGTGTGGCCGGGCCGGCGTCAGCGTATAGGGCACGCCCTTTTCCATGCATGCGATTCGCGTGGTGCGCACGAAATTGCTCTGCGGCGCGCCGATGATTTCCAATGTCGCCATTGCCGTCTCCCTTTGCTGCAGATTCTTGGTCATGTAGACGCGGTCAAAGCCCTTCTCGGCAATCCGATGCGTCTCGACGTAACCGGCGCGCCGGTAGATCGCGATGTTCTCCGTCATCAACACATGCGTGTATAGACGGATGTGGTCATAGCCGCGCCGCCTGGCCTCAGTCTCGGCAAACTGCATCAGCACGCGGCCATGCGACCTTGCCCTGATGCTGCGGCAGCACGGCTATGTTGTCGAGCAGGAAGCCCGCGGCGCTCTCTTCCAGCACCAGAATGCCGACGATTTCATCGGCATCCTCCAGCACCCATGCCTGGCCGTCAGCGATGCGGCGGCGGTAATCATCCTGCATCGGCCCAGGCGGCTTGCCCATGCGGGCAACGTAGTGCGCATACGCCGCGTGCACGACGTCACGCACCACTGTCGCTTCAGCCCGGACAGCAGGGCGGATCATGCCGCCTGCCTGCGAGCAGCTTCGGTTGCGGCCTCGAGCCCCACCGCCTGTGCCAGACGGTCCAGCCGACGCACCACGCTTTCCCCGGCGAACACCCCGCTGTCCTCCTCTAACCGCAGAACCAGCCGGTTGCCCGACATAAGCAGCGCCGTCCCGGCCAGCAGGTCGGTCGTGCCGCCGGATAGCGTATAGGCAAGGCGCAACGCCACCCCGAACACCTCGGCACGATGCGCGCTCGCGACATCCAGCAACAGCCGCGCCGGGCGCAGGAACCCAGTATCGCCATCCACCTCGTAGCGCATCGCAATCGCCAGAGCGAGGAACGCGCGCGCATGATGGTCCAACCCGATGCCCGGCTGGCGCAGTACCCGCAGAAAGGCCTGCTCGGCGCGGAATTCCGGATGGTCGTGGCTGCCGATGTCGGACATCCAGCACGCTGCCTCGCGCAGCCGGCGCGCCTCACCGACCTCGCTGGGGAATAGCGGGTCGGTCCAGGCCAGCAACGCCGGGGGCAGGCGAGGGTCCCGTCCCAGCCGCGCCGCGAGTTCCCGCCCGGCGGCGAGCAACGGGTCCTGGCGGCTGATCGCCTCGGGGATGCGCTGCATGAACCAGCCTTCGCGCAGTCCACTGGCACTGAATACCACCCGGCGAACACCGCTCGCGCGCAACACACGGCGCAGCACGACCGCGGCATACGGCAGATCGTCGATGCGGCGGCGTGAAAGCCCCGGCAAGCGCTCCAGCGCACGTCGCCCGGCGCCGGCGATCACCCCTGTGAGGTCGCGTGCCTCTTCCCGGCTGATCGTGTAGTGGTGCACCATCTGCAGCGGATACCCGGTTTGCGCCATATGGATGCGCGCCAGCGCGCGCCAGGCCCCGCCCACAAGATAGAGGTCGCGACCAGCAGCCTCGGCCAGCCACGGAACCGTCGGCAGATCCGCATCCGCGATCGCCCGCGCCCGCACCGGGTCACCGCCGGCCCGATCAGCCAATCGGATCGCGCCCAGGCTCAGCGTGGCGGAAACACCGCGTGTGCCGCGGTCCAGCCGCACCACCTCCAGCGACCCGCCGCCGATATCCGCCAGCACGCCATCGGCGGTCGGAATCCCGCACAGCACCCCCATGGCGGAGTACTCCGCCTCCTCCAGGCCCGATAAAACGTGGATCGGCACGCCCCCCAGGCGCGCCTGCAGCTTGGCGACAAAGTCAGCGCCATTGCGCTGCGTCGCGCACCGCCGCGGTTGCCAATATCTCGAACGGCGGACGCCCCCATGGCGCGCGCCACTGCATGGTAACGATGCAACACAGTGAACGCTTGCCCAATGGCCGTCCTCGTTCAGCCGTCCAGTGACCTGCAGGCCACCACCCAGCCGCAGCACCGCCTTTTCGTTGAAGATCGCCATTGGGTTTCGGCATTGGCCCTCGAAAACCACAAGGCGTACCGAGTTTGATCCGAGGTCGACCACCGCGCAGCGTGGCGCGTCGGCAGGCGGCTGAAATGGCATGCGGCTAATCCTGGTTCACGCGATCCGGGCGACGGTGGTTGGCAAGTGGCGAGGCGACGGCGGACCCATGCAATGCAGAACCCCGTCCCGACAAGGAAGGATTGGTCATGAAGTAGTCGTGCGCGGACATCGGCTTCCTGCCCGGCGCCACACGATCCCAACTGCCGTCCGGACCCAACTCCCAGGACTGCATCGAGTCCTTCAAGTTGACCACCATGATCTGGTCCAGCACCTGAGCATGTACCGTCGCATTGTGAATGGGCACCAGCGTTTCGACCCGCCAGTCCATGTTGCGGACCATCCAGTCCGCCGAACTGATGAACACGCGCGCGTGCCGGCTTGGCAGTGCGTGGCCGTTGCCGAACGCCAGGATACGGCTGTGCTCCAGAAACCTGTCCGACGATCGACTTGATGCGGATGTTCTCCGATAGGCCGGGTATGCCAGGCCGCAGGCAGCAAATGCCGCGCACGACACCCATCACCTTCACACCGGCGCGGGACGCGTCGTACAGCAGATCGATCAGCGTCTCATCGACCAGTGAATTCATCTTCAGCCAGATCCCGGTCGGCTTGCCGGCATGGGCAAAGGCGATCTCGCGCCGGATCAGCTCGACCAGCACCGCGCGCATGGTCAGCGGGCTGAAGGCGAGTGCCGTCCATCAGCTGCCGGCCGTGCATAACCGGTCATGTAATTGAACAGCCGCGCGGCATCGCGCGTGAGGTCTGGATCGACCGTGAAGAACGACAGGTCGGTATAGATCCGCGCCGTGATCGGGTGGTAGTTGCCGGTGCCGAAATGCGCGTAGGAACGCACGCCGGCACCTTCGCGACGCACCACCAACGACAGCTTCGCGTGCGTCTTCAGTTCCGCGAAGCCATAGACCACCTGCACGCCCGCCGCTTCAAGGCTGCGCGCCAGGCGAATGTTCATCTCCTCATCGAAGCGCGCGCGCAGTTCGACTATCGCGGTGACGAACTTGCCAGCCTCCGCCGCCTCGATCAGCGCCTTTACGATCGGCGAGTCGCGACTGGTGCGATACAGCGTCTGCTTTACCGCGATCACGTTCGGATCCTGCGCTGCCTGTCGCAGGAACTGCACGACCACGTCGAAGCTCTCGAACGGGTGGTGGACGATAATGTCCTTGGCCCGGATGGCGGCGAAGCAGTCGCCGCCGAAATCGCGGATGCGCTCGGGAAAGCGCGGCGTGTAGGGCGGGAACAGCAGGTCCGGCCGGTCATCGACGATCAGCTGCCTCAGGTCGACGACCCCCAGGATCCCGTCGGCAACATGCGTCTCGTCTGGCGTGGCGCCGGTCTCCGCGGCGACCAGTGCCCGCAGTTCGTCGGGCATTTTGCCGTCCAGCGCGAGGTGGATCGCCACCCCCCGCCGCCGCCGCTTCAGTGCGGTCTCGTAAGACCGCACCAGGTCCTCGGCTTCCTCCTCGAACTCCACGTCGGTGTCGCGGATCAGCCGGAAAATGCCATGCCCGGTGATACGAAATCCCGGGAACAGCCGGTCCAGGAACATCGTCACCAGGTCATCGAGGATGACGAAGCGGATCGGCTCGCCCTTCGCACCTGGCAGCCGAATGAACCGATCCACCTGACTAGGCAGCGGCAGCAGCGCCCGCATGCCCGCGCCGTCTTCCTCCCGCAACAGCAGCAGGGCCATGACCAGGCCCATGTTGGGAATGAATGGGAACGGATGCGCCGGATCGATCGCCAGCGGCGTCAGCACCGGGAAGACCCGCTCCATGAACCACGCGTCGAGCCAGCGTATGTCATTGGCGGTCAGCCCCGACGGCTCGCAGACCTCGATCCCGGCCTGTCGCAACAGTTCGCGCAACTCGCGCCAGACCCGCTGCTGGTCGGCCAGCAGCGCTTCGGCTCGGACCTTGATTTCGGCAAGCTGCTGCGCCGGCGTGCGGCCGTCGGGCGACACCGCGGTCACGCCCGCCTTGGCCTGGCCGATCAGGCCGGCAACGCGAACCGAGTAGAATTCGTCGAGGTTGGACGCGCTGATCGATACGAACCGCAGACGTTCGAGCAGTGGATGGTGCGGGTTCTCGGCCTCCTCCACGACGCGGTGGTTGAAGTCCAGCCAGGAGAGCTCGCGGTTGATGAAGCGGGCCGGACCATCCGGCCGGGTGACCGGCCCCGGCAGCCGAGGCGGTTCGGGCCGGCGTTCCGTAACAGCCGCCGCTCCCCCGTGGCTCCGAACCAGCACATCCCTGCTCGGCTGATCTGTCCATGTGGCAATCCTACAGGAGTGCCTCGCCGTCGCCGCGAGGGGGTTGTCTCTGCCCCCGAAATTTCATCCGGCTGCAGAACATCCGCCAGCACGTCGGCGGCGAACCGCACGGTTATGTTTCGCTGGCGGTCCAGCGCGGCACTGTCGAGACGCGCGACCGCATCAACCAATGCGGCGCCGCTGCGCGGCAAACGCGTGATCAGCCAATCCTGCACCGGCTCCGCGTGCGTCGGAGCTGCCGCTCCGCAAGCAGCCGGGCGAGCAGGATGCGCAGCAGCGTATCTTCTGGCGGCCCGATCTCCACAGCCGTGATGGCGCGCAGTCGACTTGCCAGATCGGCCAGGCCGAACTGCCAACGCGCCGGCGGCGCGCGGGCCGCCAGCAGAACCGGCATTCCAGCCTCCGCGGCGGCATTGAGCAGGTGCAGCAGGCGGCCGCGTCGACTACCGCGTCAGCATCGTCAATTGCGAAGCCGGGGTGACCTCCGGCAAGCCACCCAGTTCAGCTCCTCTGCGAATGCTGGCTCCGTTGGATCCGCCCAGACATGCAGAAGATGGCGTCTTGCCGCGTCCCGGCGTCCCCCCACAAGGCCAGGCGCATGGCCGGGCCACGCCTCGGTGCGGCGCAACCAGGCGCACGCCTCCGCATTGGAAGGCGCGGTCGGAAATCGGTCTCCGCGAACCGTGGCCCGCGAAAGATCGGCAGCGCTAGCTGGCCGGATGGTTGCACCGGCACACTGGGGACTGCCGCCGGTCCGCCGTCAAGCGGGTGACCGCGCGTGATGGCAATGACGTAAGCTCAGGCAGAACCTCCCGGAGTTCGGATCACGCGCTCAAAGCCATGCGTCGCGTCCCTGTCGCCCGAGATCAGCCGATCGAGGCTCCAGCTGCCCCCACCGGCCACCGCGAGATAAAGAAAGATGAAGCAGTAGAGCACTGCCCCTTCGCCCCGGTTGACCAGCGGAAAAAAGCCGTGCGGGGCGTGGGACAGGAAGTAGCCGATCGCCATTTCGCCGGACATGATGAACGCGGCGTAGCGGGTAAACAGCCCGAGCGCCACGAGTGCGCCGCCGACCAGTTCGATCACCCCGGCAAACCAAACCAGGCTGAACAGTGCGGGCGTGGCGGTTCCCGGCGGGAAAACCCAGCAGCTTGGCAGTGCCATGCTCCATGAAGAGCAGCCCTGCCATGATCCTGAGGACGCTGAGGGCATACGGTTCCAATCTGTCGATGCCGTTTGCGTCAAGCATTCATCCAGGCTCCCCTAAGAGTGAGATCGCGAGTTTGACCGCCGGTGGGAATGACGCCAATAGCGGCGGGAAAAGTCCCTGGCGCGTGATGACTGGTAACGAGAATCGTTGAAGCGCGACCACCAACCGTCATGGCCGCCCTTGTGGCGGTGTGACTCGTGCTTCATCGATAGCAGGTACGGAGGCAAATCGCCCGGAGGTCCGCATACGCTTTACCGCTTCGAAGGCGGGTCCAGATAGAGCGGGCTGGCCAGATACCGGCGCAGCCAGAAGCGGCACAGCACGCCGATGGTCGCAGCCACCGGAACCGCCAGCATGACGCCCAGGAACCCGAATGCGGCAGCCGCCGGCGAACAGCGCAAAGATCACCCACACCGCCGGCAATTCCACCCGATCGCCCAGAAAGCGGGGATAGATCACGTAGCCTTCCAGGATCTGCCCGATCATCAGCACGCACCCCACCACGATCACCCCGCGCCAGTGCGGGAACTGCGCCATCGCCAGCCCAAGCGAGGTGACCCCGCCGGTGATCGAGCCGACATAGGGGATGAATGACAGCAGCCCCGCCGCCATGCCGACGATCAGGCCCAGGTCCAGGCCTGCCACGGTCAGCGCCAGGGCGTAGTAGAGCGCCAGAATGATGCAGCACATTGCCTGTCCGCGCACCCAGGCAGACAGGATCCGGTCGACTTCGCGCGCCTGTGCACGGATGACGTCGCGCATAGCGACGCGGCAGCCACGAATCCACCATGCCGACCAGCCGCGGCCAGTCGCGCAGCAGGTAAAAGCCGACGACGGGCGTCACGATGGCCAGCGTCAGAACGTTGAATATCGCGAACCCGGCGCCGGTTACGCTGGTCAGTGCGGTCGCCAGGAACGTCAGCATGTTGCCGGCCTGACTGCTGACCAGATCGCGCAGTTTGTCGTTCACCACGTCGGAGCCAAAGTTCTGCTGCAGATCGGTGATGACATGGCTCGCCCAGATCTGCAGCAACTGGACGTATTGCGGGATACGGCCCAGCAGCAGCCCGATCTGCTGCAGAATAAGCGGATACAGCAGCAGGGCGAACAGCAGCACGCTGGCGAGCAGCGCCACGATCATCAGCAGCGCCGCCAGACCTCGGCTCAGACCCAGTCGCGTAAGCTTCGTGGTGGGTGGGTCAAGCACATAGGCGATCCCGGCGGCGGCGACGAACGGCGCCAGCACCGAAGCGAAGAGCTGCAACGCCAGCCATGCCACGACGAGCAGTCCGACGACGAGCGCCACCCTTTGCCCGCGCGTCGCATGGCCAGGAATTGCCGCGGGTTCGGGAAACCAGGTTCGCTTTTCCGAAGGCGGTCGCTCCTGGGTGTCGCTCATCGGCGGCGGACCGTGATCCAGACGTAAGCGGCGCCCGAGGACAGTGTGGTTGCCGCCACCATCCAGACCAGCACCGTCATCGCCACCGGCGCGGCAAGTTTGAATCCCGAAAGAAACAGCGCGACCGCGACGAGAGCGATCTGCAATACGGTATTGAGCTTCGAGACGTAAAGCGGCCGGATCGATACCGACTGCCCCAGAACCGACAGGACGACGATGCCGCCGACGATCACCATGTCGCGGAACACCACCAGGATGGCCAACCAGTCCGGCAGCACCTTCACCGCTGCGAGCGTCACATACATGGTCACCAGCAGCGCCTTATCGGCCACCGGGTCCAGCAGTGCCCCGACGGTGTTGCCGCCGCCGTTGCGGCGCGCCAGCCAACCGTCCAGTGCGTCGGACAATCCGGCCGCCAGGAAGAGAATAGAAGGCATGCGCAAACTGGTGCTCCACCACCTGCCAGAATGCCAGCGGCACGGCGCACAGCCGCGCGAAGGTGATAATATTCGGTAGCGTCAGGAGCGCGGGCGAGGCGCTTCGGTCGAGCTGCGATCCGTCAGGCATCGGCCCGCGTTCCCTCGCTTTGCCCAGCGTGCGTCGCATCCGATGGCGGGCCCAGGTTGCGTCCGCCATCCAGTGTCCTGCAGATGTGTCCTGCGAAATTCGTCGCATCTCGCGACGCACGTAGGGGATCAGCAGGCCACTGAAAACAAACTCGTGTCCTGCCCCCGAAGTTCGTCGCATCTCGCGACGCACGTAGGGGAAGAGGCCACTGAAAACAAACCCGTGTCCTGCCCCCGAAGTTCGTCGCATCTCGCGACGGACCCAAGGGATAACCCAGTTTCCCGATGCGAAAGTTCGTCAAACTCTGGATCGGCACTTTACGAACTTTCAAATCGACAGGGACACTAGCAAACCGTGGATTTCAGTGTGGTTTATGATTCCGCGGTCCGCCAGTGCGGCTGGAACCACCACACTGGTGGTTGGACAACGCAACGCAGTAGCGTATCGAGGGCGCACGTGACCAGGGGGCAGCACGATCCGGTGGCAAGCGGCGGCAACGGGCTGACCTATCGCGCCGCGGGCGTCGACATCGAGGCAGCCGACGCGCTGGTCGAGGCGATAAAGCCGCTGGCGCAAGCGACCAGCCGGCCAGGCGTGATCGGTGGCCTGGGCGGCTTCGGCGCTCTGTTCGACCTGAAGGCTGCGGGATTCATGGATCCGGTCCTGGTCTCCAGCACCGACGGCGTCGGCACCAAATTGAAGGTTGCAATCGAAACGGGCATCCATGCGACCATTGGCGTCGATCTGGTGGCGATGTGCGTGAACGACATCGTCGTCCAAGGTGCGGAGCCGTTGTTCTTCCTCGATTATTTCGCTACAGGCAAGCTGGATCAGCAGCAGGCGAGGGAGGTGATCGCCGGCATCGCCTCGGGCTGCAGCGAGGCCGGGTGCGCTTTGGTCGGGGGCGAGACCGCCGAGATGCCGGGGCTGTACCGGGAAGCGAGTACGACCTTGCAGGGTTCATCGGTCGGCGCGGCGGAGCGAGACCGGCTGCTCCCCCGCCGCGTCGAGGCGGGCGATACGATCCTGGGTCATCGCCAGTTCGGGTGTGCACTCCAATGCGTTCTCGTTGGTGCGGCGGGTGGTCGAGATCAGTGGCCTGCCCTGGTCGGCCGCGGCACCCTTCGATCCGGATCAATCACTCGGCCAAGCCCTGATGACGCCGACCAGAATCTACGTACGGGCTCTGCTGGCGCTGCATCGGATCGGGCTGCTGAAGGCGGCCGCGCATATTACCGGGGGCGGACTGCCCGGCAATCTGCCGCGCGTGCTGCCACAGGACACCGAGGCAGTGCTGGAGCCGTCCTGGCCCATCCCGCCGGTTTTCGGATGGCTGGCGCGCACCGGAGGCATCACGCCCGAGGAGATGTTGCGCGTCTTCAATTGCGGGGTCGGGATGGCGCTGGTGGTTGCCGATGCGGATACCGATGCCGCAATCGAATTAATGCGCGCGCATGGCGAGAGCGTGGCGCGCATTGGTCGTATCGCCGCAGGCAGCGGGCCGGCAAAACTTGCGCATCGAGCTGCCTCGCGGCTGGCCGGGGTGATGGCCGCCTCCGATATCCGGGCAGACCCGGGGACATTGTGCCGGGCACAAGGACGCGGACCGCAATTCTGATCAGTGGCCGTGGCTCCAACATGGCGGCGCTGATCGCGGCGGCACGCGATCCTGCATTCCCGGCCGAGATCGTGCTGGTCGTGTCCAACCGCCCGAGTGCGCCGGGCTTATTGCTGGCACAGGATGCCGGCGTAAGCGCGGTGGCGCTCGATCATCGCCCGTTTGCCGGGGACCGCACGGCCCATGAAGCCGCGCATCGACGCGGCGCTGCGGGAGGCGGGGACGCGAGCTGGTCTGCCTCGCCGGTTATATGCGGCTGCTGACGCCTTTGCTGGTGGACGCGTGGCAAGGGAGAGATGCTGAACATCCACCCAAGCCTGTTGCCGGCTTTCCCCGGTCTGAATACACACTCCCGGGCACTGCAGGCCGGCGTGAAGCTGCATGGCTGCACGGTCCATCTTGTCACGCAAACGATGGACGAGGGACCGATCCTGGCGCAGGCCGCGGTCCCGGTGCTCGCCGGCGATACTGCCGAAACACTGGCAGAGCGGGTCCTGAAGCAGGAACACGTCCTCTATCCGCGCACCCTGCGCTGCTTTCGTCTCCGGCGAGATCCCGGCGTTGCACCGTCGAGGGATGTTGCGCTGCTCAATCCAGCCGGATGACTTAGATTCAACGTTCCGGACGGCTGGCGTTCAGGCGGAAACTCCCATCTGTGTAATCGCGCCCGTAACAGAGGGCGCGAAAGGACAATGCAGATGCTCATCTCCGATGTTTTGCAGCACAAAGGTCACGAAGTCGTGACGGTGCGGACGACCGACCGCATATCGCTCGCGGTCAGCAGGCTTGCCGAGCACCGCATCGGTGCAGTTCTGGTGCAGGACCAGTGGATGAAATCGGTGGGGATCTTCTCGGAGCGTGACTTTATCAACGAAGTCGCCCGGAAGGGCGCGGCAGCACTGGATTTGGAGGTACGGCAGGCGATGTCCTCTCCGGTAATTTCGTGTCGGTCCGGCGATCGCATCGATGCGGTTCTCGGGGCGATGACTTTGGCGCGCATCAGACACATGCCGGTGATCGATGGCGGGACCTTGCGCGGCATCGTCAGCATCGGCGACCTGGTGAAGTATCGGCTGGACGAAAAGGAGCTGGAAGCGAACGTGCTGCTGGACCTGTCGCGCATGCACGCCTGATCGGAGCTCGAACAAGCCCGCCAGTCGGGGCAAAAGACGATGCACGATGCCTATGCCGGCGCTTGCCCGGCTCTGGCTCGGCTGCCATAGAAGCTGGGAACCGAATTGCCGAGCCGAGGCCGCATGTCCGATCACAGCCAAGTCGCCCACGCCCAGGGGCGAGCTGAGACGCCGGAAGCCTTTTTGGCAGACCGGCAACGCTTCTGGAGCAGTTTCACCCATTTCACCTTGGGATCTGTGGTGAGCGTCATCGTGCTGCTGGTGGCTATGGCGATTTTCCTGCTGTAGCCTAGCCATTCGGGCGAGTCGGCACACGCGTCACCTTCACTGCTGACGACTTCGGGCTGACGCGAATCCGTCAACGAGGCCGTCGAACGGGCCCACCTTGCCGGAAAACTGCATGCGGCGAGTCTCATGGTCGCGGGATCCGCGGCGGCGGACGCCGTGCGGCGTGCCCGTGCGATGCCCGGGCTGCGCGTCGGTCTGCATCTTGTGGTGATTGAAGGGCCGGCGGCACTGCCGCCCGACGAAATACCCGACCTGCTTGACGCAGGCGGCTGGTTCCCGTCAGACCAGACTCCGTCTCGGCATCGGCTATTTCGCCCACCCGCGGATGCGTCGGCAGCTTGCCGCCGAGATACGCGCGCAGTTCGCTGCGTTCGTTGCGACCGGACTTGCTCTGCATCATGCCGATGCGCATAAACACATGCACCTGCATCCTACTGTGGGGCGACTCCTGATCGACATTGGCCGCGAGTTTGGGCTGCGGCGCGTGCGTGTGCCGGCGGAGCCACCGACAGTGCTGGCCCGCTGCGGGACACCAGCCGGGCTGGGTGGGCACGCACTGTATCAGTGGTCGCGTGTGCTGCGCCGGCAGGTCCTGGCAGCGGGGATGGAGACAACCGACCACTGCTTCGGCATTGCCTGGAGTGGGCATATGACGCTGGAGCGCGTGCGGCGATTGCTGGCAGCACTGCCGGATGGCGAGAGCGAAATCTACTTCCACCCGGCGGTGCGGCAGGATGCGGAGCTACGCCGCCTCATGCCCGACTACGAGCATGAGGCGGAACTGGAAGCGATACTGCGGGAGTTCTGAGCGTGATGACCGAAGGCGGACTCGCCGGAAGTCTGAAGCGCGCGGGCTAGTGCAGCCACCCCGCCAGGATCGCCAGCAGCAGCAGAGCGACGATATTGGTGATCTTGATCATCGGGTTCACAGCGGGACCGGCAGTGTCCTTGTATGGATCGCCAACCGTATCGCCGGTCACCGCCGCCTTGTGCGCCTCGGAGCCTTTGCCGCCGTGGTTGCCTTCCTCGATATACTTCTTGGCGTTGTCCCAGGCGCCGCCACCCGAGGTCATCGAGATCGCCACGAACAGCCCGGTGACAATGGTGCCCAGCAGCATCGCGCCGAGAGCGGAGAACGCCTGCACTCGGCCAGCGATGATGTCGATGATGATCCACAGAATGATAGGCGCCAGCACCGGCAGCAGTGATGGCACGATCATCTCGCGGATCGCCGCCCGCGTCAGCATATCAACGGCGCGGCCGTATTCGGGCTTCGCGTTGCCCTCCATGATGCCGGGGATATCGCGGAACTGCCGCCGTACCTCCACGACCACCGCGCCGGCCGCGCGACCGACAGCCGTCATCCCCATCGCGCCGAACAGATAGGGCAGCAGGCCGCCGATGATCAGTCCGATCACCACGAACGGATCCTGCAAGGTGAATGGCACGTCGAGGTTGGGGAAATAGTACTTCAGGTCCTGCGTGTAGGCGGCGAACAACACCAGCGAAGCAAGCCCGGCGGATCCGATCGCATAGCCCTTGGTCACTGCTTTGGTCGTGTTGCCGACCGCGTCGAGCGCGTCGGTGGTGACGCGCACATCGGCCGGCAGATCAGCCATCTCGGCGATGCCGCCGGCGTTGTCGGTCACCGGGCCATAGGCATCCAGCGCCACGATCATGCCGGCAAGCGACAGCATGGTGGTCACTGCCACCGCGATGCCGAACAGTCCGGCGACCAGAACGTCACCAAGATGCCGATGCAGATGACGATCGCCGGCAGCGCGGTCGACTCCATCGACACCGCCAGACCCTGGATAACGTTCGTGCCGTGCCCGGTCGTGGAACTCTGGGCGATCGAGCGGACCGGGCGGAACTCCGTTGCGGTGTAGTATTCGGTGATCCACACGATCGCGCCGGTCACCGCCAGGCCGACCAGCGCGCAGATGAAGAGCTGCCAGCCCTGCACGGTGCCACCGCCCACCATCGGCAACGGTATGCCAAAGCCGATGAACCAGGCGATGATGATCGCAATCCCGACAATGGATAGAGCGCCGGTGACCATCAGGCCCTTGTACAACGCCTTCATGATGCCGTTGTCCGGCCCGAGCTGGACGAAGTACGTCCCCACGATCGACGTGACGATGCAGATGGCACCAATGCCCAGCGGCAGTATGCAGCATGGCGTCGCGTATCGCGCCGGTGAAGAAGATCGCCGCAAGCAGCATGGTCGCGACAATGGTCACGGCATATGTCTCGAACAGATCGGCGGCCATTCCGGCGCAGTCGCCTACATTGTCGCCGACATTGTCGGCGATCACCGCCGGGTTGCGCGGATCGTCCTCGGGAATTCCGGCCTCCACCTTGCCGACCAGGTCGGCCCCGACATCGGCACCCTTGGTGAATATTCCGCCGCCGAGCCGCGCGAAGATCGAGATCAACGAACCACCGAAACCGAGTGCCACCATTGCCTCCAGCACGCGGCGAACTCTTCATCGCTGCACCCGGTGACCATTCCGGCGCGCAGGATGAAATAATATCCGGCGACACCAAGCAGACCGAGGCCAACCACCAGGAGCCCGGTCACGGCGCCTGCCCTGAACGCCAGGGCAAGACCGGCCGCCAGTCCCTGCTTGGCGGCCTGTGCAGTCCGCACATTCGCCCGGACCGAGACGTTCATGCCGATATAGCCTGCCGCAGCCGACAGCATTGCGCCGATGATGAAGCCGATAGCGACGTGGATGCCCAGCGTCAGGCCGAGGATGATCAGGATCACCACGCCGACGATGCCGATGGTCGTATACTGGCGATTGAGGTAGGCACGAGCGCCTTCCTGGACGGCGGCTGAAATCTCCTGCATTCGTGCGGTGCCGGCATCCGCGGCGAGCACCTGTTTGCTGGTGACCAGGCCGTAAATCAGCGCCAGCAGACCGCAGGCGATGATCACGTATTGGGCCAGTTGCATCCTTCTTGATCCTCTGGTCGTGGCTTATGGGCCAGGGCGCAAAGCGCCGCGGCCCGTCGGGTGGGGCGGGCGTATGCCAGATCGCCGAACCGGTGGCAAATCAGCGGCCAGGGCCAAACACTGCGCGCTGAAACCGACGGTGCTAAAGCTATAGGTACTGGTCAAGCCGTGGCCGGAACCACTCAAGGGAACGTCTGATGCCCTGCTTCCAGCGAAACCTCCGGCCGCCATTGGGTCGCAGTGCGGAAGGCGTGGTCATCGGCATGATAGCTGCCGATATCGATGGTCGCCCGATCGGCGGGGAACTCGCGGATCATGTAGCGCGCCGGCGGCCCCGCAATGCGCACCAGCAACTCGGCGATCTCCTGCAGCGACGCGGGCGGCGAGCCGCCGATATTGAAAATTCGGCCATAGCACTCCGGGGTCGTTGCGGCCCGCAGGAACGCCTCGGTCACGTCGTCCACGTAAGTCAAGTCTCGTAACTGCGATCCGCCCCATACCTCGAACGGGCGCTCCTGAAGCACGCAGCGCAGCCAGATGCCGAGAAAGGTCTGGCGAGCATCGCGGATGCGCAGTCGCGGACCATAGCAGTTGGTCAGTCGCAGCGAGACGACCGGGCGATTGCGCACGCGGTGCTCCAGCATCCAGTACTGCTCGCCGGCGAACTTCGACACCCCGTTCGCGTCGGGCGGAGCAACCGGCTGGTTCTCGTCCACCGGCAATTTCTGCACGCGGCCGTAGAACTGCCGTGTAGAGGCGTGCACGACCACGGCGTCCGGCGCTGCCTCGCGCGCCGCCTGGATCAACCGCACCTGGGCGACGGCGTTCACCGCGATATCCGCCAGCGGATCGTTCTGGCCGCCCATATGGCTGGTCTGCGCGGCGAGATTGAAGATGACCGAAGCGCCCTCGCACACGTTGCGCAGGTCGATCTCGCGGATGTCGCCGCGCACCAGTTCTACCGGCGCGTCCGCCAGATTCGCCGGATTGGCACCGCCGCCGAACAGAAATCCGTCCAATGCCACGACGCGCGCGCCTTGGCTTGCCAGTGCGTGGCAAAGATTGGAGCCGAGAAACCCGGCCCCGCCGGTAACCAGAACCCTGCGACCCTGCCAATTCATCGCGTGTCAATCCTGTTCGTCAGTATCTTCCCCTGGCGCTGTGCATGATCTCGCTCGGCGATCTCCCATTGGCGCCGTCCATGACAGCATCACCGGGCTTCCGGCGACTTGGTGCGATCATCGCCAAGGCTCAGCGTTCCAATTGTGGCGATGCGCAGACACCATGAGCAACCGGGCGGCCACACGCTCACCTGAACATCATTCGTGGGATTGAAGATAGCAGGAGCACGACGCCCGAAAGGCTTAGCAAACTCAGGATCAGGCGGCGAAATCCAATCTCGCTGAACCGGCTGTAAAGCCGCACTCCAAGCAATGAGGGGACCACCATGGTCGGCGCCATCAGAGCGAACAGGAACAGCGTCTGGCGCGTGAGAAGCCCGCTCGCCGCATAGATCGCCAAGGTCAGCGCCTGCATCCCCAGACTGAAGGTCTGAAATACCGCGCGCTGCTCGTGCCGGTTCCAGCCGCGCAATGAGCACCAGAGAGTTGGTGCGGGTCCATTGAGACCGCCGAGACCGCCCATGATGCCGCCGATCAGGCCCACGCCGCCGTCGGCGAGGCGGCCACCCGCGGTGATCCGCGGCACGGCGCGGATGCAGAGCATCAGCGGACAATAGACCATGAGCATCAGGCCGATCGCCAGTCTTGAACGCGGCCTGATCGATATGGCGCAACATCGCCACACCGAGCGGCGTGCCGAGACACCCGCCCAGCAGGAATGGCAAACGCGCCGCCCGTCGAAACTGCGTCGGATAGCGCCGAAAGCCAGCACTTGGCCGACCAGCGAGCCGAAGACCACGAGAGGCCCGGCAATCTGCGGCGCAACGGACCCAGGCCCAAACGGTCATCGCCACCAAGCCGAACGCGAAGCCGGACAATCCCTGGACGAACCCAGCGAGCAGCGTCCCGCAGCAGCACGTACCACGCGAGTGCATCCATTGGCGGGCTTATACTGGTAAGGGCTATCTCGCGCAGTTCCAACGCAACGGAGAGCGGAATGGTCGATGTCTTCGATCTGAAGACGAATTCGCCAAGCTGACCATGCTGGAGGGCCGCACGCCGAGATTCCAACGAGGCGGAGCGGGAGAAGGCATTTGGCCGTGTCGCACCCTATCGTGACGGCGCGATCTTCACCGCCAAATTCGCCGGCCGAAGCGCCTGGGAACGGCATCCGCAGGGCGACGAGATCGTCATGGTCGTCGACGGGAGCAGCGACCCTGCATCTGATGAGCGGAGAGGGGCGGCAGTCCCTGGCGTTGAGCGCCGGCACGCTTGGCGGTCGTGCCGCAGAACACCTGGCATCAGTTCGACGCGCCGGCCGGTGTTTGCGTTTTGACCGCCACGCCGCAGCCAACCGAGCATGTCAGGGTCGATGTGGAGGACCCGCGGACCATGGCGTGATCCGCCGCGGACAGCGGTCCTGGCCGATTGCCCAAACTCCCGCCGGCCGGGTAGGGTGCCGCAGGAGGGCCGAGAACACAGCATGAACGATCTGTTCGGTGGGAAAGGCAGGGAGGACGCTTACTCTGCCAAGGATATTGAAGTCCTGGAGGGGCTGGAGCCGGTCCGACGCCGGCCTGGCATGTATATCGGCGGGACGGACGAGGCGGCCCTGCACCATCTCGCGGCGGAGTTGCTTGACAACGCGATGGACGAGGCGGTGGCAGGGCACGCCTCCTTCATCGAGGTGGCGCTGGATCCGGACAACTGGCTGGCGGTGCGCGATAACGGCCGGGGCATTCCTGTCGATGCCCATCCGAAGTTCAAACACCTCAGTGCCTTAGAGGTGATCCTTACCACGCTGCACTCGGGCGGCAAGTTCGGCGGAAAGGTCTATGCGACATCCGGGGGACTGCACGGGGTCGGCAGCTCGGTCGTCAACGCCCTGTCTGAGACGATGCAGGTCGAGGTCGCGCGTGATCGCGTGCTGTGGAAGCAGACCTACGCTCGCGGGAAACCGACCACGAAGTTGGTCAACGCAGGGCCGGTGCACAATCGCCGCGGCACATCGATCCGCTTCAAACCGGATCCCGCCGTCTTCGGCGACGTCGGGTTCAGCCCCTCTCGGCTATACCGCCTATGCCGATCCAAGGCCTATCTGTTCCGTGGCGTGCAGATCCGCTGGGCTTGCGACCCATCACTGCTGAAGGGCGCCAAGGACGAGACGCCGGCCGAGGCGGTGCTGCATTTCCCCGGCGGTCTGCGCGACAGCCTGGAGGCCGAGATCGGCGCGACGCCACGTGTGGTGCCACAGGTTTGGGCCGCTGAGGCGGCGCTCTCGGCCGACGCCGGGCGGGCGGAATGGGCGGTCGCCTGGCTGGAGGAGGGAGAGGGCTTTCTCCATTCCTACTGCAACACCATCCCGACCACCCAGGGCGGCACGCACGAGGCCGGGTTCCGGGCCGCGCTGTTGAAGGGGCTGCGCGCCTGGGGGGAGCAGCGCGGCAACCGGCGCGTCACCCAGATAGTGGCGGAGGATCTGCTGACGCCGGCTGCGGTGAAGCTTTCGGTGTTTCTGCGGGACCCGCAGTTTCAGGGACAGACCAAGGAGAAGCTTACGACGACCGAAGCGCAGCGCCTGGTGGAAACCGCGCTCCGCGACCGCTTCGACCATTGGCTGGCCGGTGATCCGATGCAGGCCGACAACCTGCTGGCCTTCGTGCTGGAGCGCGCCGAGGAACGGCTGCGCAGACGCGAGAGCAAGGACACCGCGCGCAAATCCGCCACCCGGCGGCTGCGTCTGCCGGGGAAGCTGACCGACTGCACGAGCGAGAATGCCGAGAGGACGGAGATCTTCCTGGTCGAGGGTGATTCGGCCGGCGGCTCCGCCAAGCAGGCGCGCAACCGAGAGACGCAGGCCGTGCTGCCGCTCCGGGGCAAGATCCTCAACGTGGCCAGCGCCTCGGCCGACAAGCTGCGCCAAAATCAGGAACTGAAGGACCTGATCGAGGCGTTGGGTTGTGGCGTCGGCGACCGGTTCGACCGCACCAAGTTGCGCTATGGCCGGATCATCATTATGACCGATGCCGATGTCGATGGCGCGCATATCGCATCTTTGCTGATGACCTTCTTCTACCGTGAGTTGCCTGAGCTGGTGCGCCATGGCCATGTCTATCTGGCGCAGCCGCCACTGTACCGCCTCACTCAGGGCGCCAAATCGGTCTATGCGATGAACGACGCGGATCGCGAGGTGAAAACCAAGCGTGAATTCAAATCCGGCGCGAAAGTGGAGGTCAGTCGGTTCAAGGGGCTCGGTGAAATGCCGCCGTCGCAACTCAAAGAGACCACCATGGATCCGGGAAGACGCACTTTGCTCAAGGTGGTTGCGCTACCGGATGAACGGGCGCGAACAACCGAGCTGGTCGAGAGCCTGATGGGACGCCGGCCTGAACTGCGCTTCCAATTCATCCAGGAGCGGGCACGTACCGTTGAAGAGCTGGACGTCTAATTTAGGCGCCTGTGGCGCTGGGAACACATGCGATCGAACGTGATTGGACCTGCTTTGGCGGGTTGCCCTCTCTTCGCGGCATGGATCGTTTCGTATCACGACAATCCAGCAGCTTCGCCCGCCGTCCGTATGGCCGAGAACCTGTTGGCTGAGGCGGAAGCGTGTCCCGCACTGATTGCCCGTAGCGATCCGGTTGCGGTCGCGCTGGAGCCGCCATCCGGACAGTTTCCCGCACTCGCGCTGCTCTCGGACCCTGCGCTGGACGTCCGGCCGTATCTGGAAGACCTCGTGTCAATTGCGGCAGCCTCGGCGCAACGCGCTGAGCAATTAGCGTTTCAGGCACGGCGGGCAATCCGGCAAACCAGGTACCAGATGCTCGTGGTTGGCTGCCTTGGCGCGGCTGCGTTGCTTATTGGGGTGACTGGCTTTGCGATAAGCCGAAATGGGGATGCCAAACTTGCACAAATGACCAGCGAGCTCATCGCGCTGACGCATCAGCAGCAGCAAGCGCAGGGTCAGATCGCCGCGCTCACTGCCCAGGCGGAAGCGCGTGCTGTGGGACCAACCGCCAGAGAACCCAAGGCGGTGGTGGTACTCCGGTGCTGGCAGAGCCGGCCTTGCAGGCACCCAGTATTCGCTACTCCGCGCAGCCCTGGCCTGATTCCCGTCCCATGCCACGACGAAGCACTGTCACGCCGCACCGGGCAAGCGGCCCCTACTTTTTTGCCGGGTTTTAGCCAGGCATGCAGGCAGTCCTCAGGTAACGGCATCTCAGGCAGCTCGCCGAGATGATCAGCATTCCTGCGGACGACAACGCGACCCGTGTAGTCATCGCCACAACTTGGTCATCGGCATGCGTGAACTTTCGGGGGTGTTGACCCCGGAGTTAACGTCAACCACTTTTGACGAGGTTTTTGTGGACAAGCAACGAATGAACTGCCACGAAAGTAGCAGTCTGTTCACGAACAATCGGGCTGGAAATCAAACGAGTGAATGGTTGTCACGCATGCTGCGGGTGACGCTGAGCGACCTCTCGCGGCTGCCTGTCGAGCGGCTTGCGCAACTTTTGATGGAGTGGGCGCTCCAGGATCAGGAGCTTCTGGTCCGCCTGCATGCAACGCTAGAGGAGAGCCGAGGATCTTCGCGGAAACCGACGACACTGCCGCAAGATGCGGCGCATTCGGACCTGATCGGACAGAGCGCAGCAATCCGGTATGCTTCCGAGATGATCGTCCGGTTCGCCAGAACCGACGAACCCGTCCTGATCACCGGCGAGAGCGGAACAGGCAAGGAGCTTGCGGCGCATGCAATCCATAACCGATCGCTTCGGCGCGATGGGCCGTTTCTCGCCGTAAACTGTGCGGCATTCCCCTCGACGCTAGTGGCATCCGAACTGTTCGGCTACGAGAAGGGCGCATTTACCGGCGCGACTGCCCGCACCAGGGGACAGATCGAGCACGCCAACGGAGGTACTCTTTTACTCGACGAGATCGGCGATATGCCGGTCGATCTGCAAGGCCATTTGCTCCGGTTTCTGCAGGACGGACGGATTGTTCGGGTGGGCGGGCGTGAACCCATCCGCGTTGATGTGCGGATCGTCGCCGCCACGAACGTCCGTTTGCGCGAGGCAATTGCGGAGGGGCGGTTTCGCGAAGACCTCTACTACCGGCTGAACATACTCGGCCTGCACCTTCCGCCGTTGCGCGAGCGTCGCGAGGACATTCCGTTACTGGCGGAACATGTGCTGCGTGATGCCGCAACCCACTTCGGTCGTGAGATGTCGGGCTTTGCCCCAGACGCGCTCGAGATGCTTCAGCAACACGACTGGCCAGGCAATGTGCGTGAGTTGATGGCGGTGGTGCGTCGCGCCGTGGTCATGGGCGACTCTAATATAATAGCGCGCGCTGATCTGAGCGGTCTCACAGAACCCTTGCGGCCGGCAGGCACAACTGCCACCCGTCCATCACCTGGTTCGGACGCGGAGCGACTCGCGCTGGTCGAGGCGCTCGCCGACACACAGGAGAACATCACACTGACTGCGCAGGAGCTTGGGGTATCGCGCGTGACACTTTACCGCATGCTGCGCCGGCACTCGATCAACCTGACGCGTGGACTGAAGGCACCGCCGGTTGCTGGTTGATCTATCGCTGATAGATCGTTGCCAAAGCCTCGGATAAGGAATTGAAGGATGGTGACACCATTCTGGCATAGCAATGGGCGACTGCCCAACTGCCGTTCTGTCCGATGACCAGCCACTGCGCAGCGTCGGAACCGTGACCGAAGACGCCAATCACCACGCCCTCCACCGCGCAGGGCCAGGGTCGTGAAACTAGATCCTCGACGCCGTCGATGCCGGCGCTCTTTGCCTCTGCCTGCCATCGTCGCAAATAGCTTCGCTCGTCGGTACTCAGCCCGCTGAACGAAGGCATTGCGCTTGACCGCGTTGCTTGCAAAATCGAGCTTTCCACCTTAACAAAGCCCAACGAAAGCCGGGAGTTTCCGTCGACTTGCGCTGCAAGCAATGGGCCAACTCTGAGTTGTCCGTCGATCGCCACGCAGGCAAACTACAAAGAGCCTTGCGACGTGAAGGCAATTACCCATGACGGGCGATATCACCTCGCAAAGTTTCATATTGAGCATCTCCGCGCAGCCGCGGCTGACGATGGTGGCCGGTGCTTCCGGCATTAGGCGTGCGCGTTGACGTTAAAGCGGCGCAACTCGAGCTTTTGCCCAATCGGCAAGGGTAACTCCGACCGCCTTTGTCAACCTCTTGTGATAAAGGCAGGGGCGACAAGCTGTTCTCGGTTACGGCCCCCCATTTATGCCTGAAAGGAGCGATGCAGAATGGCATTGCGGTTCCTCTCAAGACAGCACACAAGTGGCAGCATGAGTGAAACCAACAGCGAGGAGCTCCGAATATGACGCACCGTTCTCAGCGCCTGATGCGGGTTTTACTCCTGGCGATCCCGGTACCTGCGACCGCGGCGCCGTTCTGTGTGGAAACACAAGCGGTACCTCCGCAGTGCATTTACTACGACGCCAATTCATGCTCCCAACGCGCCGGCCAGTTAGGGGGGCTTTGCTCGGTTAACGAGAATGAACTCCACCTGACCCCCAGCATTGGCCATTACTGTCTGGTCACAGCGGGGATGGCGTCGCAATGCATCTATGCTGACCAGAACACCTGTGCGCAGGACGCACAGCGACAGCAGGGTGCCTGCGTCCTCGCGCCCAACAGACCGGAAAGCCCGGCGGTCGATCCGTACCGCTACACTCGGCCATCTAACGCTGGCGGCTTCTAGATGTAGCTACTACAGAGGTTGTCCCTCCGAAGCTGGGCTGAGAGGCTGTGGTTGCCAGACACACAAGCCCTGCCCGGGGGCCTCGGATGGACGTCCACGATCATGCCCGCACCACCCGAATAGTCTGCGCCTCGGCTTGGCGCACAGGATCCGGACCATTGGCCAATGCTCCGGAGGGTTCGGATCATTGGTGTATGATACGAGCAATGCCCGATCCTGATGCTCCGCGTTGTTAGCGTGTGGTCGTGGCGCCCGAGGCGACGGGCACAATCTGGTTGTTCCCGCCGCCACTGCCGACGACGTACGAGAAGCCCCAGCTCACCGGCACGAACTGCAGCAGGTAGGTTTCGAAGAACCGATATACCTCGGCAACGGTAGTGCGCGGCACGAACACCACGTCGTATGGTGCCAATCGCACATCCGCGGAGGGGTCTTTTCCCCACATCACGGCGTCGAAGCGCGTGGACAAGAATTCCGGCACATCGTTCGGCCCGCGGCGGATCAGGAAGATCTTGCTTTCGTCGCTGGTCGTGAATTTCAGCCCGCCGGCACGGGCGAGGGCCTGAGATAATGTGAGGGTCGGACCGACAGTGATGAATTCGCCTGGGTTGTTGACCTCCCCGCCAACATAGATCCGTGTCGGCGCGAACGACCGGAGAATGACAGACAGGCGCGGGTTGCGAAGGTCGGCGGAGTAGTCGCGCGTTAGCGAGGCGGTCAGTTCCGGTATGGTTCTGCCGTAGGCGAGCTCGTCGCGCGCGACAGTCGTCGATATGTGCCCGTCCGGGCGAACGCTGACCTCTTCGTTCAACTCGGGGTTCAGCATCAGCCGGATGTCAAGCACGTCGCCGACCTGGATGCGATACGGTTCGAGGCTGGATACATAGCCCGCTGCCGGCGGCGGTTCGGCGGGGGCGGGCGGCAGATTAGGCACCGGGCTGCAGGCCGCCAGCGCGGCGATCGTACAGGCCGCCGTGCTGCTCGCCAAAATGTTTCTGCACCGCAATATCGCCCCAGAGGGTTTCGAGCCAAGGGCAATCGGCCGCGAGGGCTTCCTTTGCGTCCCGGAATAACCACAACAAAAGTCCATCATCGGCCAGAACTCCAGTGCGATTTCAGCGTGCAGTTACGATGGGTATGATAAGCGCATGCGAACGATCGTCACAGCGCTGTACGCCCACAGAAACGAGCGGCGTCGCTTTTAGTCAGCTGAGTGTGACATCC
Source organism: uncultured Alphaproteobacteria bacterium (assembly GCA_963758595.1). GTDB lineage: Bacteria > Pseudomonadota > Alphaproteobacteria > Acetobacterales > Acetobacteraceae > JAMXLO01. The sequence continues at coordinate 404,252 of CAVWWB010000005.1, read as the reverse complement.
GGGTGTCGCCCGGTCCGCCGCAGCCGGGACAGGCAATCTCCGCACAACAGAATAACGTTGCCGCGCAATTTCACCGGCCAACTTCACGACGTTCCACCCCGCGTAGTTTGCACTCACGACGGCGTCGATAGGTGTGCAAGCGATGTGCCACACCTGCAAAGATCGCACCGTGGCGTGCGCCGGCAAATTGGGAACGAGAGCGACACCTTGCGCATCGACTTGGTCGAACAGTTTACGTAGCGGTGGCGTCAACGGCGTTCCGCCATGATCGTGTTTACGTGAGACGCCAAGCCAATTAGCAGACGCACGCCTCAGGGGTGGTCTCCGGTCCAATAGGTGCCGGCGCCATAGGGTTGGGAGTAGCCAGAGGAAACGTTGGCAGGGTAGCCGGACCAGGCGCGTACCGGACCGGCTGGTCCGCTGCTGCCGTCGATCGCCTTGTTGATCGCCTGCATCGCCTGGCGCGGTGCACCGATGTCCAGCCAGCGGATGGCATTGCCGACCTCGCCCGCGGACGCGCTCGTGCCCCGCGCCTCTGGCGCATCGGGCGTGACCGGTTGCAGCACCAGTTGGGTCTGCACTCGGGCGAGCAAGCGTCGAGCCTCGTCCGGCCTTCCTGCTGCCAGCCACTGCCTCGCGGTCATCAGTTGCTGCACTGGCGGCTGCTGCACTGGCAGTCCGGCGTCCGCGCCTGCCGCCGGGGGCGCCGACATCGCTGGCGCCGGCGATTGCGGCTGGGCCTTGGCCGCAAGTTGCTGCGGTTTCGCCTGCTGCTGTCGGGTCAGTGAGGCCTCCTCTGTCCTCCGGCGAGCCAGGTTGGTTTCCGCCGCCTTGTTCTGTTGGCGGAGCGCATCGATCACCTGACGCAGCCTCTCGGCTTCGGCGGGTCCTGCTTCGGTGCTCACGCTGCGCTGGTCCAACTGCTGGCTACGATCGGGCGCCTGGTCCGGGCAATTCGGTCCCTCTGAGCGGGTGGCAAGCTGCTGCGGCTTCGCATCATCTGATTGGTGCAGTTCCTTGGGGGGCTCGGGCGCTAGCGTCGAGCTTGTCGGCGTCCACCTGAGCAGTTTGCGGTTCGGGAGCACGACCCTCCAGCTTCTGGGTTTGCTGATCGAGTTCCTGCGAACGCTGGGCGAGCTGCTGCTGGAGGGCGGTTGCCTGGTCCTGAAGCGTCTGAACCTGACGCTGCAACAATTCTGGCGCGGGTTGCTGCTGGGCTGGCTTGGCCCCCCGGTTGTAAGGCCGCTGAAGGAGGCTGGTGAGAGCCTGGTTGCACCGCAGCCTGGTCCGGCACACCACCGGGCGATCGGAGGGCAGTGCCGGCCGTCTTGTATGGACCGTTATGATCGCTGAGTGCGCCCGCAAAGAGCACAAGCAAAGCGCTTGCCAGAGCGAACGCAGGGAGCAGGAAGCGCAGCATGGGCGTCCCTCTAAAATCAGTACTACGTGCAATTGGGCCTGCCCTATGGCAAACCGGGTAAGAGAGGCGGAAGCAAGGACCGGTCGAGTGTCATCACGATGCTTTGAAGGAGGGTGCCACCAAGGTTCGTAGGGTTCATGTCACGATGATCGCATCCGCGCCGAATTGCTGGCGCCCTTAGCTCAGTTGGACAGAGCAACAGCCTTCTAAGCTGTGGGTCGGTGGTTCGAAGTCCACCAGGGCGCGCCATCAGGCCCCGAAAACGACTGTTTTTTATCTTGGTTCCCGGTTTCCAGTTACCAAACGCTTTTCCAATATTCTGCCAATCGCATCATCGAGGTGCGCCTCCTCATGCATTCGGGGCGGCTTGCTCCCGCAACGCGTCCAGCGGCACCAGCCGGCCCTCGCGCTCGAAATGCCAGAACGTCCAGCCGTTGCAGGCCGGCGCGTTCTGCACCGCCGCGCCAACTTTGTGGATGGAGCCACGCGTCGTGCCGGTCACGATCGTGCCGTCCGCGGCCACGACGGCACTGACCCGCCGCATGCGGTCGAACAGTTTGGTGCCCGGGGGCAGCAGGCCGCGTTCCACCAGGCTGCCGAAGGGCACACGGGGCGCGTCGCGTTTCGAAACCGCTCCCGACAGCCCGTCGGTGGGCGCACGCTTGGTCGCCCGAACGCGACCGATTGCAGCCTCGACGTAGGCAGGATGACGCTCGATGCCGATGAAATGCCGGTGCAGCCGTTTGGCCACAACGGCGGTTGTTCCAGTGCCGATGAACGGATCCAGCACGATCTCCCCAGGTGCCGTACTGGCCAGCAGCACCCGATGCAGCAGCGCCTCGGGCTTTTGCGTCGGGTGCAGCTTCAGTCCGTGCTGGTTGCGCAACCGTTCCGGCCCCGTGCACAGCGGCAGGAACCAGTCGCTGCGCATCTGCAGATCATCGTTCAGCGCCTTCATCGCCGAATAGTTGAACCGGTGACGTGAGTCGCGGCCGCGCGCCGCCCAGATCAGCGTCTCGTGCGCATTGGTGAAACGCCGGCCGCGAAAGTTCGGCATCGGGTTCGCCTTGCGCCAGATCACGTCGTTCAGCACCCAGAAGCCAAGGTCCTGCAATGCGGCGCCGATGCGGAAGATGTTGTGATAGGCCCCGATCACCCAGATGGTGCCGTCCTTGCGCAGCAACCGCCGGCACTCGGTCAGCCACTCGTGGGTGAACGCGTCATAGGTGGCGAAATCAGTGAAGCGGTCCCAGTCCTCGTCCACACCATCCACCAGGCTGTCGTCCGGGCGACGCAACTCGCCCCGGAGTTGCAGGTTGTAAGGCGGGTCGGCGAACACGCAGTGGACCGAGGCGGGCGGCAGCATGCGCATGAGCTGGAGGCAGTCCCCCAGCATGACCTGATCGAGCGGCAGTTCGCGAACGACTTCCAAGCGGTTCCGAGTGGCTGATGGGACGGCGGCCCGCCATGGTGGCGGGCTGGCCGAAGCCACGTCAATCCAGTTCCAGCATGAGCTGAGCGACGGAGCCGAAGCTTGGCCGGTGGTGGCGCGTCGGTCCCAGCCGTCGTAGCGCGGCGACGTGGTACTCCGTCGCGTAGCCGACATTGCTGGTCCAACCGTAGTCCGGGAACCGCACCGCCAGGCGGGCCATCGCGCGGTCGCGCAGCACCTTGGCGACGATCGAGGCCGCCGCAATCGATAGCGATCTTGCATCGCCGCCGATGACACACTGTACGGCACAGGTCACCGGTGGCGGCTGATTGCCGTCCACCAGCACGAGATCAGGAGGTGTCGGCAAGCGCGACACCGCACGGCACATCGCCAGCAACGCCGCGCGCAGGATGTTAATGCGTTCGATTTCCGCCACCGAGGCTGCACCAACGCCGATCTCAGCGCGACCGGATCTTCGCAGCGCCGCGAAGGCAGCCTGGCGCTGTTCCGGCGTCAACTTCTTTGAATCGTCCAGCAACGCTGCCAGCCGGCGCGGCACGCCTGTCGGAAAGACCACCGCGGCCGCAAGGACCGGGCCCGCCAGCGGCCCACGCCCGACTTCGTCCACGCCGGCGACGCGCCCCCCGGCGCGCTTTTCGAGCAGAAAGTTCGGCACGGCCCCTGAGTATCAGGCGCCTGGAGTCGCGCCAATCGGAAGAGTCGCGCCAATCGGAAGAGTCGCGCCAATGGTTGGGGCCCCAAGCTGGGCCGTCAGATGGCTGACCAGGGTGCGGACTCTCGGCGACCCGGCGCGATGAGCTGGGCTCACCGCGTGCAGCGCACTGCCGGCTGGCTTGTGTTCGGGCAACAGCCTGACCAGGCAGCCGGTGGCGAAATCGTCCTCGACCAGAAAGTCGGCGCACAGCAGGATCCCGGCACCGGCCCGCGCCGCGTCGCGACGCAACATCGCGTTGTTGATATGCAACCTGCCATAGATCGGCACCTCGGCTTCGCCCTCCGGGCCCCGGAACTGCCAACTCGTTGGCGAGTCCATGCCGGCAATGCAATGGTGACTGCGCAACTCGGCGGGCGAGTGGGGCACGCCGTGCCTGGCGAGATACGCAGGGGCCGCGCACAACACGTATTCGAGCGGCATGAGCCGCCAGGCCGTCAGGCCCGGTCCGTCGGCGGCCCCGGTTCGGATCGCCAGATCATAGCCCTCCTCGATGATGTCCACCTGTCGATCCGACACATCGATATCCAAAGACAGCTCCGGATGCCGCTGCATGAAGTCCACCACCAGCGGGCCAAGCCGGGTACTGCCGAATGCCACCGGCGCCGTGATACGCATGTTGCCACGCACCGATGCTTCGTGTTGCGCGACCGAGCGTGCCGTTTCCATCTCCTCCAGGATGCGCGCGCACTGAACGAAGAAGCTCTGGCCCGCCTCGGTCAACGCGACGCGGCGTGTGGTTCGGTGCAGCAATCGGACACCCAACCACCCCTCCAGCGTCTGCACGTGCTTGCTGGCGGTGGCCTGCGAGATGCCGAGTTCGCGCGCCGCTCCAGAAAAGCTCCGGGTACTCGCGACCCGCGAAAAAACCGCCATGCTTGCGAGCCGGTCCAACGTCACCACCCAGCAGGGACCGTAGGTCCCTAATATTGTCTGCTGAGCAATTCGATCATCAGGAACCCTAATAAATGGTTCAGGGCCGTCACGTGGGTGCTAATCCTCTCCAGGAGCGACCGCTCAGAACGCAGCCAAACGTCGCATTGCGATCAGGCCGGTCCCCGCAGTGGCAGCGTCTGTTCGCCTAACATCTCAGCGGCAATGACGCTGCGCGCCTCGTCCAGATCAAGCTGGTGACAGTCGATCATCGGCGCTGCCTCGGCCAGGATGGCGTCGACGTCCTGCATCAGCTTCAACCGCTTGAACAGATCCACGCGCGCCAGCCCCATGCTTTCGCCGACCAGTTCGAGGAAGTTCACTACGGCGAATGGCCAGTCGCGCTCATGCGAGCAGAGTTCGCGATGGCAGGCGTGATAGATGCCGGCCAGTGTATCTACGCCGGCATCCGCCGCCGCCTGCAACTGCTCTTGATGCACCTGCCGCTTGTAGGCCGGCAGCGGGTTCAATGTGTTGCACATCCAGCCTATCCGCGGCTGCGTCAGGTCAACGAACTCCAACCCGGGAATCGCCTCGAGAATTGTTCGTGCAGCTTCGCTCACCCCTGGCACGCCGGGATGCTCATGCAGCCCTACGCGCTTGCGCACGGGGTGACGCAGCAGGGGGCGCAGGTCGTCAAGGCGTGAAGCGAGAAACAGCAGGAACGGTTCCAGCTCCAGTTTGCTGTCGCGCTTCCCAGGAACGACGATCTCGCTCAGTTGCACCTGGCATGACGGGCACCAGGACAGGACGCGCGGCGCTGCTGCTGCCAGCCGCTCAACAGTGCGGTAACCAATTCGTCCGGAGGTGGCCAGATCGCCGGCGCGGAACTGCAGGACACCGCAGCAGTGCGATGGTCCGCCAATCACCCGGTAGCGGGTGCCAAGCGCATCCATGATGTCGAAGCAGAGCAACGCGATGTGCGGCGTCTTCAGCAGGTTGCAACCGGTGTAAAACACCAGGTCGTGTGTGCCTTCGCTGCCTTCATCCGCGCGAAAGCGGGCCAGCAGCTCCGGCGGCAACTGCATGAGCGACAACACGCGCACGCCGGTCGTCATGCCGGTGAAGCGCGCGAAGCCGTCCCGCCGGCGATCAGTTTGGCTCTTGCGCTTTGCTGTGGTGAGCCTGGCCATGGCCAGCATGAAGCGTGGATTGACGCCGTACTGGCAGGCCGGGATGCAGTGACCGCTGCCCGTGCAGACCGCGGCCCAACGCGCGGCTTCGGCAGGGTGGTCCTCACCCCGCAGCAGGGCGAGAACGCCGGAAGCGAGCGCATGCGGGTCCGTGCTGCCGATCCCGGCTGGGACCGGCATTGGACAGACCTCGACGCAGGCACCGCAGGACGTGCAGCGGTCCAGAATATCGGCAATCCGGGCATCCAGCGCTTCTTCCAGTGGACCCGCCGCCATGGCCTGCTCTCCTATCTCCGGCGCAAGATTGCCGGCTGCTCCTTCAATCCGGAAGGATGTTCCACCGGATCGGGCAATGTTTCTGGCCATTCCCATGCAGGCGCCGCGAACAGGTGACGCATCGCCTGGATGTCGCAGTGAAACGGTGGGCCACCCGGCCGATCGCTCTGCATGAACAAGATGAACAGCGAGCCACCAGGCCTCAGCCACAGGTGCAGGCGTCGCGCGTAACTGGGCCAAAGGCCAGGCGGCAGCGCGCAAAGGCAGGTCTGGTCGTAGATCGCGTCGAACGGCGAATCCGATGCCCACGCGAACAGGTCTGCTTGCTCCGCGCGTGCGGGGAGCTTCAGCCGCTCGAAATGCGCACGCTGCGTCGCCACCGCCGTTGGCGCCACGTCCACCACGGTAACGTCAAAGCCGGACTCGGCCAGGGCGATCGGTTCAAGGCTTCGCCCGCCGCCCGGGATAAGGATGCGGCAGGGGGATAGAACGCCTGCATCGCGCCAGGCGAGTAACGCCGGGTTCAGGCCGTGCCGCTCCCAGCCAGCGGTGCCGCCCTGATAGCGGCTCTCCCAGTCGACGGCCTGCGTCTCGCTCATCCTGTCGCCCCAAAGCTTCTCGCGCGCCGCACGATCTCTTGCACGGCGTCATCGATCCGTTCGCCAACACGCGGCACATCGTATATCAGCAGGACCTGCCGATACGCGCTGGCAGCGTGCCTCTTGGCTTCTGCCGGATCCGCAATAAGGGTCTCGAGCGCCTGCGCCATGCGCCCGGGATCGCTCCGCGGCACGACCAGCCCATCGATACCATCGCGCAGGATCTCCGTCGGTCCCTCGCTGTCGGTCGCGACGACCGGTACGGCATGCGCCATCGCCTCGATCAGCACGATGCCGAAGGGTTCGTGCTGCGACGGCAGGCAGAACAGGTCGATGCCGGCGAAGAACTCTGCCTTGTCGGTCACCCATCCGGGGAAGTTCAGCACGTCACGCAATCCGTTCTCGGCAGCGAGGCGCTCCAATGCCGCCCGTTCCGGGCCGTCACCCGCAAGCACAGCGCGAAACAGGATGCCCTTCGAGCGCAGCCGGCCCAATGCGGCCAGGAATACATCAAAGCCCTTCTTGGCAACGAAGCGCCCCAATGTTCCGATCACTGGCGGCACCCGCATGTCGCGCTGCGGCGGGGCAGGCGGCACATCGACCATGTATGGGACGTGGTAGGCGCATGAAGGGGCCATGCCCTGCTCGGCGGCGTGGCGCTTCAGGTCCAACGTCGGGCAGAACGCAGCCGCAAGGCCGCTGCAGTTGATCTTGTAATTCCCCAGCACCGCTCCAATCGGGCTAGCGCCGGCAAGGCGCAACAAGCTCACGGCCCGGTTGCCATGCGCGATGCTGATGTCCGGACGCAAACGCCGGAGCAACAGATGCAGGCGCGCGGCTGCCAGCGGATCCCAGGCGCCGGCATGCGACAAGGTGTGGGGTGCTACCACCCGTGCCTCCAGCGCCGGCCGGAGTGCCGCATCCGGGTGGATCACGGTGTGCACCTCATGCCCTCGCTGGCTCAGCGCCACGGCATAATCGAGCAAAGCTTGCTCCAGACCGCCAAGCCCTCGCCCCAGCATGACGTTCAGGATGCGCAACAGGGACCTCAGTGCGACTGCATCCAGGCCGGCCTTCGCGGCGCCACTGTCGCGTTGCCGCAGTGCAATTCGCCGCCCATCGCGTCGAGCCGCAACACCGCCAAGCCTATCTGCCCGAGCCCGGAGCGCATCGTTCCAACTTCGCTGCCGTCGCGCAACACCGGTGTGCCTGGCGCCGGCAACGGACCCTCGATGGCGACCGGGATCAGCCGGCGCTTGACCAGCCCGCGGTACTTGGTTCGCGCGGTAAGCTCTTGTCCCATGTAGCAGCCTTTGGTCCAAGAGATACCGTGCAGTTCATCGAACCCCGCCTCCAGCAGGACCGTCTTCTCGGGTTCCAGATCGCGTGAGCCCTCAGGAAGACCCAAGGCGAGCCGGTGCCGGTCCCAATCGACCTCAAGTGCAGTGGTGGGCAGGGTTGCCGGCGACAGCAGCCGCCAGCCGGCTTCAGGCAGGCGCGGGTCGGGCGCGGCGATCGCGTCCAGCTCCGGCACCCCGTCCCACGCGACATACACCTTCAGTTCATCGGCAATCCGCAATCTCACCTTCGACCGCAGGCGAAAGCGGGACAGGCGTTGCAGCACGCCGCCGACCTGTTCCCGTTCGCAGTCCAGCAGCAGCAATCGGTCGCCGTCAGCGAAAATGAAAAAATCCGCCAGCCACTTGCCTTGCGGGGTCAACAGAGCCGCCCACACCGCGCGACCAGGCGTCGCCTCGGCCACATCGTTCGACACCAGCCCTTGCAAGAAGGCGATGCGATCCTCGCCCTCGATGGCCAGAACGGCGCGGCGCGGCAGAGCGGCCAAGCGGGTCATAGGCCAAGAATTGGCGTTTCGGGGCACCAGGGCAAGGTGCGGTCAACAGCAAGGTGCTGGCGCGACGCGGTGCGTTCCTGCATAGCGGCGAGAATTCAAGGAGCCACTTCATGTGCGGCATTGCCGGATTGATCATGTCGGGCCACGCGCCGGCCCCCGACCCAGCGACCCTGTCCCGCCTGATCCAGTGCCTGCACCACCGCGGGCCGGACGGCACCGGGCATGCGGTGGTTGGCCGCGTCGCGCTGGTGCACAATCGGCTGTCGATCATCGACCTGCTGACCGGTGACCAGCCGCTGTTCGCCGGCCCGGCGGCGCTGGTTTGCAACGGCGAGATCTACAACTACCGCGAACTGCGGGTCGCAATGCCGGACGTGAGCTTCGTCACCAACAGCGACTGCGAGCCGCCGCTGCATCTGTCGCTGCGCACGGGAGCCGATTATGCGCAGCAACTGCGCGGCATGTATGCGATTGCCATCCACGAGCGAGTGCAGCGTACGGTGACGCTGAGCCGTGATCCGTTCGGCATCAAGCCAATGTACGTCGCCCAAGTGTCAGGCGGGCTGGCGTTCGCTTCAGAGCCGCAGGCCCTGCTGGAGGCTGGCCTGGTCGCCAGGACTGTTCGGCCCGCAGCACGCGAGGAGTTGCTGCAGCTTCAGTTCACCACCGGGCGCGACAGCATCTTCGAAGGCATTCAGCGTCTGCTTCCGGGCGAGACTTTGACCTGTGCCGATGGTCACGTCCTTGACCGCAGGCGCGTGTCGCACATTCCGGAAGGTGGACCGGAAAACATCGACGAGGATGCAGCGTTGGAGCGGCTGGATCGTGCGCTGGAGGAGAGCGTCGATCTGCACCAGCGAAGCGACGTGCCGTATGGCATGTTCCTATCGGGCGGCGTTGATAGCTCCGCGCTGCTGACGTTGATGGCGCGGCTGAACAGCAAGCCGGTGCTGGCCTTCACCGCCGGGTTCGATGCACCCGGTGCGGCGGATGAGCGTGAGCACGCCGCCGCGGTTGCCAAGGCCTTGGGTGCGACGCACGAAACTATCGAGGTCACCGAGCAAATGGTCTGGCAACACCTGCCGGAGATTGTCGCCTGCATGGACGACCCGGCAGCGGATTATGCCATCATCCCGACCTGGTTCCTGGCGCGTCGTGCCAGGCAGGACGTCAAGGTCGTGCTGAGCGGTGAAGGCGGCGACGAGATCTTCGCCGGCTATTCGCGCTATCAAAACGCCATCAAACCGTGGTGGCGCGGTGGGCGTGCCATGTGGGCGCGCGGCAGCTTCGACCGGGTGGATGTATTGCGGGCGCGTCCCGCTTCCTGGCGCGACGGGATCGGCGCCGCGGAAGCCGAGGCGGCGGCCGGCGGCCGCTCGCGCCTGGCAGCGGCGCAGATGACCGACATCACCGACTGGTTGCCGCACGATCTGCTGCTGAAGCTGGACCGCTGCATGATGGCGCACGCGGTGGAAGGACGGACGCCGTTTCTCGACCCCGGTGTGGCCCAGGCGGCCTTTCGGTTGCCCGACGCGATGAAGCTGCGGGACGGCCTGGGCAAATGGATCCTTCGCAAGTGGCTGGATAAGCACTTGCCGATGGCGCGGCCGTTCGCACCGAAGCAGGGGTTCACGGTCCCGGTGGGCGATTGGATCAAGGGGCAGGGGACGCGGCTCGGCCCTCTGGTCGCCGCGCAACCGGGCGTTGCCGAAATTGCCGATCCGGCCAAGGTGCGGCTGCTGTTCGCCAACATCCGCCGCTGGCGGCATGGCTTCGCCTGCTGGAAGCTGCTGTTCTACGCATTGTGGCACCGGCGACATATCCTCGGCCTGCCGCCGGTGGGGGACGTGTTCGAGACCCTGGCTGCCTAGCCCGCGGTCGTCCGAGGCGGAACGTCAGAGGACGTGAACCGCGGCTTGAACATCCGAGGCCCGCGGTCGTCCGAGGCGGAACGTCAGAGGACGTGAGTCGCGGGCTCAAACGTCAAATCAGCCCAAACTGATGGTCCCCGCCTCGGGTCCCTTGGCGCCCTGCACCACGCCCATCCGCACCGTCTGGCCCTCTTGCAGCGGTCCGAGCCCCGCCCGCTCCAGCGCGGTCGCATGGACGAACACGTCCTTGCCTCCCGCTTCGGGCGTGATGAAGCCGAACCCCTTGTCGGGATTGTACCACTTCACCGTGCCGGTCATCTCGACCGCATTGCTGAGATCGACCTGCCGACGTGGTCCGCCTTCGAAGCTGCGTGCCGGACGCTGCTGATATCCACCGGGACGGCGCGCAGCGCCGCTGCTGGCGGTCGCGGTGCTCTCGTCGACCGAGACCACCTGATCGACCTGCCGGCCCTTCTGCCCTTGGCCGACGCGAATTCGCAGCGTCGCTCCCGGACTGACCGTCTGATATCCGCTGGCCTGCAACGTATTCACGTGCAGGAACACGTCGCCCGAGCCGTCGGTCAGAGCAACGAACCCGTAGCCCTTCTCGGCATTGAACCACTTCACCGTCGCCTCTGTCTCGGGTCCCGACGAAGTGGCGAAGGAGGGAAACGGCATCGGCGGCGGTGGCGCGTTGCCGTAAAAATTGTCGTCGTCAAAACCGCGGCGGCGTGAAGGCCGTTGGCGGTCGTTCCTGGGAGGTCGCAAGGTAGTCGTGTCCCCTGTAGTCGGCTGTGTCCTGAACCCACGATACGCCTGATTGGGTCGGCTGGGTAGCGCTACCCGCCTACCGCGCAAAACCCGGCTTTTCAGTCGAATGCCCGCTTGATGCGTGCCCAGTCTTCGATGGCCCGTTCCTCGCCGGGGGTGATCGGGATGACGATCTGGCTCCAGCCCGCGTCGCGCAACGCCTCGATCCGCTGCTTCAGTTCCTGCTCGGTGGCGGTGAACGTGGTTCGCCGGATCAGTTCGGCAGTAACGAATTTCCGCTCTTCCGGCTTTACGAAAACAAAATGTCCGCGATGATTGTTGAGATAGCGGGCGTCCGGCGGCTGGAAGCCACGCGCCATGGCGACGTAACCTTCCACCTGTTCCTGCACCGACGCCGGCACCGGCGAGGTGTTCTGCCAGCCCTCCATGTCGAGGTCGGCGGCGCGATGCAGCAGCACCGCGGCGCGCGGACCGGCCTGTGCGACGGCGCGCGGACTGTCAGCCGGTTCGCCGGGTTCAAGCACGCAGCCACAGGCCCAGGCCGTGGCATACAGATCGCCTGCGCTGCGCCCCGCCGCGGTCCAGGTCTGCTGCATGCCTTCCAACGCCGCCATCGCGCCCGGCACGTCGGAGATGAAGCTCTTCCATCCGGCATTCAGCCTGGCCGTCAGCGCCTGCGATTTTGGCCCATAGGCCGAGACATGCAGCCGGATCGGGTCGTGCGTGTTGATCAGGTTGATATCGGGATTGAGGAAACGGATCTTCTTGCGCTTGCCCTCGATGGTGGTCTCAAGCGTGTCGCCGTTCAGCAGGCCGTAAACGACGCGGATATATTCCTCCATGTCGGCGAGCTTCATCGCGCCGAGCCCCATCGCGCGACGCGCGGAGAAGCCAGTGCCGACGCCGAAGTCGATGCGTCCGGGCGCCATGCCGTTCAGCGTGGCGAACGCGTTGGCGGTAACCGGGGCGATGCGGTTCGAAGGCACGAGCACGCCGGTGCCGAGGCGGATGCGCGAGGTCTTCAATGCAGCCGCGCCCATCGCAACGAAGCAGTCGGCGGTGATCATCTGGGTATCGAAGAACCAGGCGTGGGTGAACCCCAGCTCCTCTGCCCGTTGTGCAAGCTTCCATGAAATCGTGCGAGGTCGCGATGCCGATGCCGAAGTCCATGCCTGCCTCCGTTGTTTCCCGTTCGGTAGCAGTTTAGAGCGAGATGCCTTGGTCAAGCCGTCTGCACATCGCCAGCCACGATCCGCCGGGGACCATCTGCCGTGTCGAGCAAAAGTGCGCCGTCATCATCCAGCCCGGCGAACCGTCCGGTCACGTAACGGTCGGCCACGTGCACGCTCAGGGGCGCGCCCACGGCATGTGCGCGCGCCAACCAGGCCGCCCGGATCGCGGCAAAGCCATCCTGCTGCCAGACCGTTAGCCAGTCGGACAATGCCGCCAGCAGCTTCGTACGCGTACCATCGACCGTTGCCAGTCCGCCGCATCCGACGATGGTGGAGACCTGATAGGACAGGCCACTCGGCGCTTGCAGCACATTGAGACCGATGCCGAGGATCAACGCTTCGTCGGCGTTTTCCGACAGGATGCCGGCGATCTTGCCGTTCTGCACCAACACGTCATTCGGCCACTTCAATGTGGCGTGGACTGTGCGCGGCAGCATGGCATTGACGGCGTCCGCTACAGCCAGCGCGGCGACGAAGCCGATCTCGACGATGCGGGCTGGCGGCAGGTCCAAGCCGCAGGACTATCGACAAATAAAGGTTGCCGGGCGGGCTGGACCAGCGCCGCGAGAAACGACCGCGACCTGAAGTCTGAACGTCGGCATGCACCACGGTGCCGTGGCTGGCACCCTCACGCGCCAGGCGCGCCGCTTCATCATTGGTCGACGTGATGCTTGCGTAGTGGCGGACGTCGAACGCGATCACGGCAATGCGTCGAGGAGTTGCTGCGCGCGGGCGCGCTTCTCGGGGCTCCCGTCGCGCGCGACAATACGTTGCAGTACCGACCTGGCGCGCGGGTCACCTGCCTCGCCGAGTTCGAAGGCGAGCGCGTCGCGCTTATTGAACCACTGCGGGTCGAACGGCTTCAAGGTGAGCGGCAAACGCTGCCAATAGTATTTCAGCGCATCCGAGCGCCAGTCAGCATACACCTCTTGCCAGGACAGCGGTTGGCCATCCGGGTTCGCATTGTCGATGTTGAAGGGCTCGCGAACCGACTGATAGCGCACGTCCATCGACATACGTAGCTTGTCGCTGCGGTTCGGCAGACCCTTGTGCACGGTCATGCTGTGGAACAGCAGTACATCCCCGACCGCAAAGTCAGCGGAGACCCAGCGTCTTTCGAGCGGATCGCTTGATTTCGATCCCGCCCGCGCCACCGGCAATGTCGAAATCATACACGCCGTTGGTGTGCGATCCGGCCGCGATCTGCAACGGCCCGACATTTATCGGGCAGTCGATCAGCGGTATCCAGGCGGTGTAAACCTCGGTGGTGCCCTGGACGTTGGGAAAATCCTGGTGCGCCTTGGTGGTGTATTGCTCGTGCCGGGGAAAGATGTTGCGCATCAGCACGCGTGGATGTGGCAGAATCGCGCCGCCCAGCATGCGTTCCAGAACATCGATCAGGCCTGGATGATGCTTCAGCGCGTGGTAGTCCTCCAGACAATTGATCCGCCGCAGTGTTCTCAGATAGGTGGGATCGGGATCGACGCAGAACCCAGAGAGGTCAGCGATGGCGTCCTCCACCGGCCGGTCGCGGCGCGAGCCAGCCGGCATCGCGTGCGATTTCGCCGATCTGGCGCTGCACTGCCGCCACATCGCTCCGCGGCAGCAGGCCAGGCAGGAACAAATAACCATCGCGCCGCATGCGTTCCGTGAGAGCCGCACCGTCAGCGACCAGGTCTGACAATTCGATGAACGCCTGCATCAAATCCATCCTTGCACCCGCGCAGCCTCCTCGCGGCAGTGTTCCGGACCGCCCAGCATCTGGCGATTGAACATGATGCGCTTGAACCAGTAGTGCAGGCCGAGCAGGTCGGTAAACCCCATGCCGCCATGCGCTTCGGTTGCCATGCGCGCGATCTCGCGTGCGATATCGTCGAGATGCGCCTTGGCCTGTAGCGCTGTCAGACGTGCTTCGGCCGGCAGTGCATCCTGCGCATAGGCGGCGTACCACACCATGGCGCGGCACGGCTCCAGCATGGTCGCCATGTCGGCGAACTGGTGCTTCACCGCCTGGAAGCTGCCAATGATCCGGCCGAACTGCTCGCGCTGCTTCACGAACGACAGCGCCGCGTCGAACATGTGCTGTGCGGCACCAAGCGTGTCGGCCGCCAGCACGACCCGCCCCGCGTCGATGCACCCGCTGCATCGCGGCGTGCGGTTCATTCGCCGCGTCCAGTATCGTCGCCTGGGCAGGGTCGAATGTCAGGTCGGCCACCGGTCGGGTCCGGTCGATGCTGCGATGCACGCGCACTGCGCGTATGCCCGGAGGCGCATCGCCGGAGGTCTGAATCACGGCTCACCAGCTGTCCCCTCTGCGGCAATGACGGCCGCATTGCCGTCGGGCAAATACACCAGCAGATGTGTCGCGGCTCCAGCATCGATCGCTGCCTCCACTTGTCCGCTGACGCGGCCGATTCCGAAACCGAAGCGTACCTCGCCGGCGGCAATGCGTGGCAGCCAGGCGTCCTGCACTTCCTCGGTGGCACCGTTGATGAATGCGAGCGTCGCCATCACCACGCTGCCGGCGAACGGCACGAAAGCGGCGCTACCACCCAGCACCTCGGCCGCCACCGCCGCATCCAGCACGCCGAGACCCGCTCCGCCGAAGCGCTCCGGCACCAGCAATCCTGGCAGCCCCAGTTCGGTCAGGCTGTCCCACAGTTCCTGATCGAACCCGCTGCCGACCTCGGCGTGACGGCGTAGTGCGTCGATCGTCACGCGCTCGGCCAGCAGGCGCCGCAGTTGATCGGCGAACAGCAACTGTTCCTGGCTGAGCGCGAAATCCATCAGGTCCGCGTCACCTTCGGCTCACGCGGCAGGTCCAGGCCGCGCTCCGCGATGATGTTCTTCTGGATGTTGTTCGACCCGCCGCCGATCATCAGGCCCACGTCATAAAGATAGTCGATGTTCCACGTCGTCGCGTCGTCGTCTTCCGCGTCCTCGCCGGCGCTGTCAAACGGCAGCCCCGCCGTGCCAAGTGCGTCCATGGCGAGCGACGCCAGACGGAACCCCAGCATGGTCCCGCCGTACTTGATGATCATGCGCCTGATACCGGAATCGACACCCTGTGCCGCTTCGGTCAGCAGCCGCAGGTTGTGCGCCTTCCAGGCGATCACCTCGCCCTGCAGTTTCAGCAACCGGTCGCGGTATTCGGCGACGCCAAGCAGCCCGTTCGCCTTCAGCAATGCGATCAACTGCTCCAGCCGGCGTCGTCATCTTCTCGGCATTGCCGATCATCGAACGCTCGTGCTTCAGTGTCACGTTCGCGACATACCAGCCCTTGCCGCGGCCGAGCACGATCTGGTCCTCGGGTACGCGCACGTCGGTGAAGAAGACCTCGTTGAACTCGGCACGGCCGGTCATGGTCCGCAACGGGCGCACTTCGATACCGGGTGTCCGCATCGACAACAGCAGGTAGGAAATACCCTCGTGCTTCGGCTTATCCGGCTCGGTGCGGCACAGCAGGAACATCATATCGGCGTAGTGTGCCGAGCTGGTCCAGATCTTCTGGCCGTTGATGATCCAGTGGCCGTCCTGCAACACGCCACGCGTGGACAGTGAGGCGAGATCACTGCCGGCGCCCGGCTCGGAATAGCCCTGGCACCAGATGATGTCGCCACGGATGGTCTTCTCGACCCACTGCCGTCTCTGCTCTTCGCTGCCGACCTCCAGCAGCGTCGGCACCAGCATGCTGATCCCCTGGTTGGTCATGCCGGCATAGATGCCCGCGGCGGCAAACTCAGCGGCGATGACCGCGGCTTCCAGCACATCCGGCTCGGCACCGTAGCCGCCGTATTGCGCGCGGGATGCTGCGGCCGACATAGCCGTGATCGACCAGCAGCTTCTGCCAGTCGCGTGTCTTCTGATCCGGGCGCTTCCGCCCGCCGCCGAGCTTCGGTGATTTGTGGCCGTGCTCGCGAACGAACGCACGCACCTCGTCCTGCAGGGCGCGGTGCTTGTCTGACAGGCTCAGATCCATGTTGTCAGCTCCCCCACACCGCCAGTGCGTCGAGTGCCTCCACCTCTGCGCCGCGGACCCAAAGGGGATTGACTTCCAGCGTCTCCAACTCCGGCCCCAATGCCATCGCGGCGTCGCCAATCCGTGCAACGACTGCCGCGAGCGCGTCGAGATCGGCGGCGGGTGCGCCCCGCACGCCGTGCAGCAGTTTCGCACCACGCAGTTCGCCGAACATCCGCTTCACCTCGCCGACATCGATCGGCAGCGGCCGTAGCGACACATCCTGCAGCACCTCTACCCACACACCACCAAGGCCGACGGCGATGACGTGACCCCATTGTGCATCGCGCGTGCAGCCGACGAACATTTCCAGGCCGCCGGTGCGCATCGGCGCCACCAGCACGCCATCGACCTGAGCCCCCGCCGGCGCCGCGCCGATGATTCTGCCGAACGCCTCCGTGACTGCGGCGTCGCCTTCCAGGTTCAGTGCGACCCCACCGATATCGCTCTTGTGCGCGATATCATCGGAGGCGATCTTCAGCACCACGCGCCCGCCGATTGCGCGCGCCGCCGCGACAGCCTGCTCCGGTGTTTGCGCCAGCGTCGCCTGCACCACCGGGACATTGCATCGCGCCAGATACGCCAGCGTCGCGCGTTCCGAGCGCGGCCGTTCGCCGGCAAGGGCAATCGTGGCAATCGAGGCAGCAGGCACCGGACAGACGTCGATACTGTTCAGACCACCAGAATGCATGACCAAGCGCATTCATGCCATGATGCAGTCCGGCGCTGACATATGGGATGCCGATTTCCTCGATGATCCGCACGGAGACCTCGGTTACCGGCTTCACTGTATGGCTGACCATCAGTGCCGGCATGTCCGCCGCCCGCAATCCCGCGGCGATGTGCCGCAGCGCCGCCAGCATGAATTCCGTCGCCTGCTCTTCCGCGACCGGCACGTCGAACAGGCAGGCGAGTGCGGAATATTCCGGCTGAGCGCCCAGGATGCGCAGCCCTTGCTCGAACAGATCGGGCTGCAGCACCGCGCCGCCGGTAATGTCGAGCGGGTTGTGCGGCGTGCCGAAACTCGGCAGCGCGGTCCGCAGCTCGGCTGACGCAGTGTCCGACAGCTCGGGCAAGGCAACGCCCAGTACCTGTGCGCGATCGGCGACGACCTCGCACGCGCCGCCGGAGATCGACACCACCGCCAGCCCGCGCGGCTGCAACACGCCGGTGCGGGTGATTACGTCGGCGGTGTACAGCAGGTCCTCGATCGATCGACGCGCACGATGCCAAGCTGCCGGCACACGCCATCGAACACGCGGTCATCGCCGACCAGCGCGCCGGTGTGCGCCTGCGCCGAACGCGCGGTGACCTCGGATAGCCCGATCTTCAGCACCACGATCGGCTTGGCTGCCGCGATCGCGCGCCGTGCCGCCGCGGCGAAACTCGGCGCATGACGGATCGTCTCGGCGAACAAGGCGATCGCACGCACTTCGGGCAGATCGATCAGATGGTCGATGAAATCGGCGCAGTCGAGATCGGCTTCGTTGCCCGTCGATACCATGTGCGACAGGCCGATCTCATGCTGTGCCGCCAGGCTGGAGATGAAGCTGCCGTTGGCGCCGCTCTGGGTAACGACGGCAATCGATCCAGGCTTGGATGGCGCGCGGAACCCGCCGGTCCACAGCGGCACGTTGTCGATAAAGTTCACGAAGCCCAGGCAGTTCGGCCCAAGCAGCGACACGCCATGCTGGTGCGCCAGCGCGGCGAGACGCGCCTGGTGGTCCGCGCCCTCATGACCCGTCTCGGCAAAACCCGAGGTGAGAATGACCGCATTGTGCACATCCGCCGCGGCCAGATCGGCCAGCGCCTCATCGACCGCCGCCATCGGCACCATCAGCAGTGCGAGGTCGATCGGCGCGCCGACCGCGACGCAGGATGTCGCGGCGTTGCGGCCATGCACGGTGCCGCCACGGCGGCTGACCAGGTACACCTCGCCCGGATACTTGCGGTTGATCAGGTTGTCGAAGGTGTTCTGCGACCAGCGCGACCGATCGGTGGCACCGACCAGCGCGATCGAACGCGGTCGCAGCATGGCGGTCAGATCGCGCGTCATGGTGTGTCCTTTGATCTTAGGTCGTGCAGCAACGGCAGTGCTTCGGCGGCAAATCGGGCAATCTGCTGGTCGCGCTGCTCATACGGTCCGAGCAAATCCAGCATGACGTGCCGCACGCCGGCCGCGTGGAATTCGCGGATACGCTCCGCCACCTGCGCCGGCGTGCCGAGCGCGCAATAGCGCTGGGCAGGGCGGCGAAAATCCATCGCATAGCGCACGCTCAGCGTCTCGGTCGCGGCGTCGAGCGCCTTGTCGTAGCTGTCGTCGATCCGGGTGAACAGCAGGTGGCCGGTGGCGAACTGTCGCAGCTGCGTCCGGCTTCTTGCGCCGCTGCTTCGATCTTCTGCAGTCCCTGCGCGATACATCTCCGGCGTTACGACATACGATAGCCAGCCGTCGGCAAGCCGTCCCGGTCCGCCGCAAGGCGCCGTCCGAGCGGCCGCCGCACCAGATCGGTGGCCCACCGCTTTGCCGCGGTGGCGGCTGCATCGGCACGTCCTTGAATGGCGGATAGAACTTTCCCGGCGTAGCTGACCGGCTCGCCGCTCCAGAATTTTCGCAGCAGGGTTATGCCTTCGCTCAGGCGTGCGCCGCGCTCGCTGCGCGGTACGCCGCAGACCTCGTACTCGCGCGGGAACTCCCCACCGACACCCACACCGAAGACCAGACGGCCCTCGGTCAGGAGATCCAGTGTCGCGACCTGCTTTGCCACCGGCGCGGGATGGCGCAGCGGCAGCAGATATACCGAGGTGCCAAGCGTCAGCCGTCGGCTCACCACAGCCGCCTGTGCCAGTTGCAGCAGCGGATCGAGGATCGGGACGGCGAAGGAGATATGATCGCCGACCCACAGCAAGTCGTAGCCGCTGCGATCCACCAGTTGGACCAGCGCCACGAGTTCGTCGATCGCCGGCCGCCAGGGTCCCTGCGCCGGCTCGGTACGTCGATGGATCGTCTGGATGCCGATCTGCAATCTGTTGTCGAGTGGCAGCATGTCGTCTTGCTCGCTGATATCAAACGGATCGATCCTGGCGAGCGGCGAACGACACTGTCAACAACGGGGAACGCGAATGAAGGCGAAGCCTACTTCGATTGAGTGTCGAGCTGCATCGCTACAGTCACCACGCGCGGGATACCTGATGGTTTGGCCCTGCTGCTCGATCAGATAAGGGATGTCGTTGGTGAGGTCGGCTCTCACCAACGACAAGTAGGCAACGGTGTCCTGGCCTTCCCACCCAGCTTTGCGTCAGAGCTACAGCAGGTGGGGTCTACCGAGCATCAGTGGGGTTCGATTGGCCGCTCTGCTTCATCAGGTGGAAGCAGCTGTCTACCTGCTCGCTCAGTATTTCGCGTGCTTAGGGGTCGTCGTTACTAATATCCACTCTACCGACGAGTCGCAGACTTGCCCGCAGGAGCGATGTTCCAACGATTATGATTAGCGGGAAGTATCCAAAGCTGTGCCAATGCTGTGCTTCCTTTTCCAAAGTGCATGGGTAGCGACGAGGTCGCTACCCAGCATGCTCTTCGCACTAGTTAGACCAACTTCTATAGGGAATTCTTGGCCAAGCATTTTCAGCGATGTGCAGTAAAAGTGGCATTGATGTGCAGTAAAAGCTCGAGATGTGCAGTAGGAGTTACATTATGGCCTCCGGATGTAACTTCTAGCGGACAGTCCATGCCGCTGATACTGGTTCATGCGAGCTTTGAGGTCGTCTAGCGTCAAAGTCTCGCTCTTGGCCAGGCTAACATTGTAAGCGTAGCATTGCCCGGCTTCGCTGGGCATCGCGCCGACGGGCGGATACCATCAAGCCCTCAGTTGCAGGCGATTATTGGTCAGCGTTCACCCGACTTGCTGAATTTACCGCCGCACTTAAAGCTCGCAAGTTGTTAGAGCCCGCAAGGTAATAACGCGGCGTCTGCAGGTTTTAGCGGGCTAGTCGCCATGCAGTGGTCCTGATTGCGATCTCAAGGCGCCTGAGACACAGCATACAACATGGTGGTCGCCGCCGCTCAAACCCGACTCACTATTTGTAGCTGGGGAAATTGCCCGCGAACTTAACGCCCCCGCCCGCGAGGACCATGCCGACCACCGCCAAAAACCGAACGCTATTCGGAAGTTCGGGCTACTCGGTTCGTACGCGGCCGCCACGCACTCATCTGGATCGCCGAAGTGTGGCAGTGCACCACCACTGGCCTGGTCTTCACCGCGAATGCGCGTGCGATCCCGTCGGCGACTTCCAACTCCTCGCGGATGGTGATGCCCTCGGCGCCGAAGGACCGCGCCCAGGCGGCGAAGTCCGGGTTGGTCAGCTTCATCGATTCCTGGAACGGCCGGCCGGGATAGCGCACGTGATGATGCATGCCGATCGTGCCGTACATCCGGTTGTCGGAGATGATGACGATCGGCGCGCCGCCATATTGCGCGGCGGTGGCGATCTCGTTGCCCGCCATCAACGCGCCGCCGTCGCCCATGAATGCCACCACCTGCTTGCCTGGCCGGCGCAAGGTCGCGGCGACCGCCATCGGCATGCCGGAGCCCATCGCTCCTACCACCGCTGACAGGAAGATCTGGCCCGGCCTGAAGCCGATATAGCGGTGGATGAAGCTGCCGAAATTGCCGGCGTCCGACGTCACCGTTGCGTCGGGCGCCAGGTGCTTGTCCACCTCGCAGACGATCGCGGCAAAATTCACGCCGTCCGACGTCGGTTCCCATTCCTTGGCCAGCAGCTTGCGATGGATCGCATGCAGTCCGCTGACCCAGCCGCGCCGCTTCTCGGCACCCGCCGGCGCACCGCGCTTCAGCAGCGCCTTCACCACCTCGTACGGATCGGCAGCGATCCCAAGATCGGGCCGCCACACGCGCCCCACCTCGTTGGCATCGGGCCATATGTGCACCAGAGGCAGTTGCGGCTGAGGCGCGGTCGGGAAGCTATAGGATTGGCTGACGCTGTCCGTCAGCCGCTCGCCGATCGCCACCATCAGATCGGCCTTCTTCATCTCGCTGATCAGCGCCGGCGGAACGCGAATCCCCATGTAGCCGCCGTAGTTCGGGTGCGTCGCATCGAACAGTTGCGGCCGGCGATGTGTCGGGCGAGATCGGCAGCACCCATTCTTCCGCCAACCGCCGCAGATCAGCGTAGACCGCCTGGTCGTAGAGAGAATCGGCCAGCAGCGCACCGCCCACCAGGACCAGCGGTCGCTCCGCCTTGCGCCAGCATCTCCGCCAGCCGATCCAGATCCGCCTCGCGCGCGCCCGACAGCACGCGTGGCCTCGGCTGGTCCACCGGCACATCGGTCGTCGCGTCGAACAGGTCCTCCGGCAGGATCACCGCGACCGGCCCTGGTGTACCGCTTTCCGCCAAGTGGAAGGCACGCGCGATCGCCTCGGAGGCCTGGTCGGGATCGATCACCTCGATCACCGATTTGGTGATGTCCGACAGCAGCCGCGAGTAGTTCTGCTCCTGCAACGCCTGGCGACCGAAGTCCTTGCGCTCGACCTGGCCGATCAGCATCACCATCGGCGTCGCATCGTGATAAGCCGAATGCAGCGACACCATCGCGTTCGACAGCCCTGGACCGCGCGAGACGATGCAGCACCCGGCGCGATTGCGCAGGCGACCATCGGCCACCGCCATGAAGCCCGCACCGCCCTCGTGGCGGCACACGATCAGCCGCAGCGAATTCATGTCGGTCAGTGCGTTGATCAGCCCGACATAACTCTCGCCCGGCACGCAGAAGATCTGATCGACGTCGTGTGCCTCCAGGCTTTCCGCCAGCAGGCGGGCAACGGAACGGGTCATTTGGTGGCGTCTCCTACCTCAGCGCGCCGGACAGCGCACCAGCGGGTAGGGGAAATCCTTGCAATCCGGAAAGCTGATCTCGTTCTCGGTGCGGCGTTGCACGCGCAGGAGATCTGGGCTGGTGCAGCCGAAACCCACTTCGCCGGTGCCGGCTCCCGACGCCGGGTTGAACGGCGATGCGGGGGCCGTTACCGGGGCGGGGTTGAAGCGGAACTCGACGCCGTCCGCGGTCACTCCTGGCAGTCTCGACCAAGCGCTGGGCGTAGAACTGATCGGTGATCACCGCGCGCATCACGATATCGCGGGTGAAGATCACCACCGGCATGGCCAGGCACTCCTGCGCGCTCAGCACGCTGGGTGGCGGGAACAGCCCGCCGGTCCAGGTACCGAACAGCCAGGATTGCGGCGGCACGTTGCTCTGCATCTGTGCCTGCGCCAGCACGGGTGCGCCAAGGGGACTGTCGAGGCGAGGATCGCTAGAACGCAGGCGATGCGGCGCATGCAGGCTCCTGGGCTGTTGCGGCAGGGTGGCACGATAGGGCGTGATGACCGGAGGCGGAATTGCCCGTAGGTCTGAATCACGCACTCAAACAAAGAAGCTAAACCATGATGCGGTCAAACCTGACCTCATCAGTGGTTTAGGGCCCAGGCAAATCAGTGACCAGGGGCGGGCGGATGGTAGGAGAGCCCGCATGCTGCACCGCCTGTACATGCGCACGCTCGCGCTGGCTGCTTCGCCACGCGCACCATGGTGGCTCGCCGCCGTGGCCTTCGCCGAGGCGAGCTGCTTTCCGATCCCGCCCGATGCGCTGCTGATCCCGATGGTGCTGGCACGGCCGGACCGCGCCTGGCGCCTGGCCGCTGCTCTGTACCATCGGCAGCGTGGCCGGCGGTGCGCTTGGTTACGCCATCGGTTATTTCGTATTCGACCAGCTCATGCACCTGCCGCTCGCCGCATGCGCTGTTCGGATCCGACCCGCTGACGGCGTTCCAGGCATGGTATGCGCGCTGGGGCCTCGCGGTGATCCTGATCAAAGGCCTGACGCCGATCCCGTACAAGATCGTCACCAT
Source organism: uncultured Alphaproteobacteria bacterium (assembly GCA_963758595.1). GTDB lineage: Bacteria > Pseudomonadota > Alphaproteobacteria > Acetobacterales > Acetobacteraceae > JAMXLO01. The sequence continues at coordinate 381,055 of CAVWWB010000005.1, read as the reverse complement.
CGCCTCGGGGGCGGCAAAATTCAGCTTTCCGGTGTTCATGGCGGCGAGCGTGGTCACGCGCGGCGCGCGCTTCTTCCTGGTGGCAGCCCTGTTGCGCATGTTCGGCACCCCGGTGCGCGAGTTCATCGAGCGTCGGCTGACGCTGGTCACCAGCATGCTCGCGGCCGGTATTGTCGGTGGCTTTCTTGCGCTAAGGTTTCTCTAGCTCCTCGGGTTTGATCCGATTTCGGAATCGGCACGTTGTCCACCTCGCCCGCGGAGCGGGAGAGGTCGGCGCGAAGCGCCGGGAGAGGGTGTCACAACCGCTGCACTGCCTGCCGGACCTCCTCGAAGCACCTGGTCCACCCTGCCTAGAACTCATTGTTCCATACGCTAACCTCGATCTCAAGCAGCGCGTCTTTTCGACACGCCCTCTCCCGGCGCTTTGCGCCGACCTCTCCCGCTCCGCGGGCGAGGTGTACCACGGAGGGACGCAAACGACCGCCGATGCGCGAACTGCCCAAACGGGTTATGTGGCGGGCCCGCGGTGAACGGTTGCCGTCGTCCATTGACGGGCTCCCCTTGCTTCATCCGCGCTAAGTTCTTGCTGCTTGCCGGGGGAAACTCCCTGACCATGATCAACTCGGGTTGAAGCGGCATCATCTCGCCCCAATCAGCGATTACAGGAGCGCACCTTTGCACCCTGGGGAGACGTGATGCGGCGACGCGACCTGTTGTTGCAGAGTGCAGTCCTGCCGGTCGTGGCCGCACTCGGTCCCGAAGCGCGCGCCGACGATCCGGCACCCTTCGATAGCTCCACCGTGCGCAATCTGGCGCATGAGCTGGCACAGCACCCCTGGCAGGCACCGACCGAAACGCTACCCGATTCGTTGAAGAACCTCGATTACCAGCAATATCGCTCGATCCGGTTCGATCCGGGCCACGCGCTCTGGCACGGACAAGGCCTGCGCTTCACAGCCGAGTTCTTCCATCTCGGCTTCCTCTACAAGCAGCCGGTCAAGATTTTCGAGGTCGTCAATGGCCGCGCCACGGAAATCGCCTATAGCCCCGATCTGTTCACCTTCGACAAGGTCGCGCCACCGACCGGCAATATCGGTTTCGCTGGCTTCCGCTTGCATTACCCGCTCAACCGGCCGGACTACTACGACGAGGTCTGCACCTTTCTCGGCGCCAGCTATTTCCGCGCGGTGGCGAAGGGTCAGGGTTACGGGCTGTCGGCACGCGGGCTGGCGATCAAGACCGCCGACCCGGGCGGGGAGGAATTTCCGCGCTTCACCACCTTCTGGCTGGAGCGTCCCGATAAGGGCAGCGACGCGATCGTGGTGCACGCGCTGCTCGATAGCCAGAGTGCGACAGGCGCCTATCGCTTTACCATCCGCCCCGGCCAGCAGACGGTGTTCGACACCGAGACGGCACTGTATCCGCGCACCGACATCGCCGGCACCGGCATTGCGCCGCTGACCTCGATGTTCTTTTTCGACAGCAATGATCGTACCCGCGTCGATGACTACCGCGAGGCGGTGCACGATTCCGCCGGCCTGCTGCTGCTCACCGGCAAGGACGAGCAGGTCTGGCGCCCGCTCGCCAATCCGCAGGCGTTGCAGATCAGTGCCTTTACCGATACCGGTCCACATGGCTTCGGGCTGATGCAGCGCGGCCGCGATTTGGCCGACTACCAGGACCTGGAGGCGCACTACGAAAATCGCCCCGCACTCTGGGTCGAGCCGATCGGCGACTGGGGTCAGGGCATCGTCGAACTGGTGGAGATTCCCAGCAACCGCGAGATCAACGACAACATGGTGGCGTTCTGGCGGCCACACGATCCGCTGAAGGCCAAGGGCGAATACCTGATGAACTACCGGCTGCACTGGTGTTGGTCACTGCCTGGCGAGACGAAGCTAGCCCAGGTTGCCTCGACCCGCTGCGGCCTGTCGTGGGACCAGAAGAACCGGCAGTTCGTCATCGATTTCGTCGGCGGCGCGTTGAAGGAACGCCGCACCGACGCGCTGCCGCGAGTGGATATCGGTTCCAGCAAGGGCAAGATCGTTGATCCAGTGGTGCAGCCCAATCCGGCCACCGGCGGCCTGCGTCTGAGCTTTCAGCTCGACACCGGTGGCGAAAAGCTGGTGGAGATGCACGCCCGACTGATGGATGGTGAAACGCCGCTGACCGAGACCTGGCTTTACCGGTGGACGACGTAAGCGCGACAACATTCCGCGGATTGCCGGACGAAGCACCGCTGCCGATGCCGACGCAGTCCCTGCGGGCCGCGCCACCGCGCAGACGGCACCTGCCGAGTGCGCCGCGGTGGATGGGGTTGCGTCGACTGCTGGTGATCGGCGCGGCAATTGCGCTCACTATCGAGGGCGGGCACGAGATGTATCGCGTGTTCGCGGTCAATGGTGTGACGCCGCTGGCGATCGTCATGCTGCTGCTGTTCGCAGCCCTGTTCGGCTGGATCGCCCTGTCATTCACCAGCGGCTTCGCCGGGTTCTGCTCATTGCTCGCAGGCGGCGGCCGCCGGCTGGGCACTGGGCCCGGCGGGCCGCTGCCCAATCTCTCGACGCGCACCGCGCTGCTCATGCCGACCTACAACGAGCAGCCGTCGCGCATCTTCGCCGGGCTGCAGGCGATCTGGGAATCGGTGCGCGAGACCGGGGCTGCGGCGCAATTCGACTGCTTCATCCTCAGCGACACCACGAACCCGGACATCTGGATCGCGGAAGAGGCGGGTTTTCTGAACCTGCGACAGCGCACCGGCGATCACGCGCACATCTTCTACCGCCATCGCCCACGCAATACCGCGCGCAAGTCCGGCAACATCGCCGAATGGGTCTCCCGGTTCGGCGGTGCGTATCAGCAGTTTCTGATCCTCGACGCCGATAGTCTGATGACCGGCGATACACTCGTCCGCCTGGCCGGCGCGATGGAACGGCATCCCGATGTGGGCCTGATCCAGACGCTGCCGATCATCACCGGTGCCACGACGCTGTTCGCACGCGTGCAGCAATTCGCCGGCCGGGTCTATGGCCCGCTGATCGCGCACGGTATTGCCTGGTGGCATGGCGCCGAAGGCAACTATTGGGGCCACAACGCCATGATCCGCACGCGCGCCTTCGCGGAGTGCGCCGGCCTGCCCGAGCTTCCCGGACGCAAGCCGTTCGGCGGCCCGATCATGAGCCACGATTTCGTCGAGGCGGCACTGCTGCGGCGTGGCGGCTGGGCAGTACACATGGTGCCCGGCGTGCCCGGCAGCTACGAGGAGGTGCCGCCAACGCTGACCGACCTCGCAGTGCGCGACAGGCGCTGGTGCCAGGGGAACCTGCAGCACGCCGCGGTGCTGCCGGCGCGCGGGTTGCACCCGATCAGCCGCCTGCACCTGCTGACCGGCATTGGTTCCTACATCACCGCGCCATTGTGGCTGCTGTTCATTCTCACCGGCATTCTCATTGCTGTGCAAGCGCGCTTCGTGCAGCCCGATTACTTTCCGCAGGGCAAGTCGCTGTTCCCGCAATGGCCGGTGGTCGATCCGGTGCGCGCCATGTGGATGTTCGTCGGCACCATGGGGCTGCTCTTGGTGCCGAAGCTGCTGGGGTGCATTGCAGTCCTGCTGCGCGGCACCGAGCGGCGCAGCTTCGGTGTTATGCGGCTGCTCGGCGGCACGCTGCTGGAAACGCTGGTCGCCGGGCTGATGGCGCCAGTGGTCATGCTGACCCAAACGATCGACGTCGTGGCGATCCTGCTTGGCCGCGATTCCGGCTGGAACGCGCAACGTCGGGCGCCTGCCCCCGGGCTTGACCCGGGGACGGCGCGATACCGGCGCGCGACACGCGCCGGCTCTATTGGCGGCATACGGTGCTGGGAGTGGCACTCGGCGTCCTGGCCGGGCTGGTCTCGGTGTCCCTCGCGCTTTGGATGCTGCCCGTTGTGCTCGGTCTCGCGCTGGCCATTCCGCTGGTACTGCTGACGGGTCGGCGCTCGCGATCCGGCTGGCTGCGAACGCCCGAGGATGTCGCCCCACCTCCCGTCGTGAAGCGCGCCGCGTCGCTGCTGGGCGAATGGGAGACGCAGGTCACCCCGGGGATCACACGCCTGCTGAGCGACCGCGCGCTGTTGCAGGCACACCTCGCGATGCTGCCGCCACCGCGCAGGCCGCGTATCGATCCGATCGATCCGGTCCTCTTGCAGGGGAGGGCGAAGCTGGAGGAGGCCGCGACGCTCCACGACGCCCTGGCCGTTCTCCCCGCGCCGGAACTTGAACGCCGTCCTGAGTAACGCCTCGGCTTTGCAGGCGCTATCGCGGCTAGCGGATAACTCGCCGGATTAGCTGATCTGCATCATCTGCCGGTACGAGTCGCGAAACGCGGCCACCTAGCTGCGTCCAGATTGTGGACGCCCTGCCCTATGCGGATATCGCCACATCCCGCATCTCCCCCGGGTTATTTCTGGCCGATGCGTGTGTAACATAACGCTGCCGCAACTGCTATGAAAAGCTGCATTCAGTCAATGGCGTAGCGCCCGCACGACATCGTCCAGAGCGGCCGGATCCTCGATCGTCGGCGGCACTGCCGGGCTGTCACCATCGGCGATGCGGCGAATCGTGCCGCGCAGGATTTTACCTGACCGCGTCTTTGGCAGCCGCGGCACGACGCGCGCCTCCCTGAACGCCGCCACAGGGCCGATCCGCTCGCGCACCAGCGCGATCAGTTCCACCGCGATCTCCGCCTCGGGCCGGTCAACCCCGGCCTTCAGCACCACCAACCCGATCGGTGTCTGGCCCTTTAACGCGTCTTTCGCCCCCACAACCGCGCATTCCGCGACGGCCGGATGCGAGGCCAGCACTTCCTCCATTTGTCCGGTGGACAGCCGATGGCCGGCCACGTTGATGATGTCGTCGGTCCGGCCCATCACCCAGACATCGCCATCCTGGTCGATCATCCCGGCATCGCCGGTGCGGTACCAACCGGGAAAGTCGGCGAGGTAAGCCGTCCGGTAGCCTTCATCATTCTGCCACAGCGTCGGTGCCGAGCCTGGTGGCAGCGGAAGCCGCACGCACAGATTGCCGGTGTTGCCGACCACGACAGGATGTCCTTCGTCGTCCAATGCCTGCAGGTCGATGCCGGGGCTCGGCCGTCCGCCGGATCCGGGCTTGAACGGAAACAGGCCGTATTGACGGAAATTGCCGGTGATCGCCCAACCGGTCTCAGTCTGCCACCAATGGTCGATCACCGGTCTTTTCAGAAGTTCCGCCGCCCACACCGCGGTTGGTGGATCGCAGCGCTCGCCGGCGAGGAACAACGTCTCCAGCCGCGACAGGTCATGCTGTCGCAGCAGCTTGCCGTCCGGGTCCTGCTGCTTGATCGCCCGCATCGCCGTTGGTGCAGTGAACAGCGCCTTCACGCCATGCTGCGCGCACACCCGCCAGTACGCGCCGGCATCCGGTGTGCCGACCGGCTTGCCCTCGTACATCACGCTGGTGCAGCCGCGCAGCAGCGGCGCATACACGATGTAGGAGTGGCCGACGACCCAGCCGACGTCCGAAGCGGCCCAGTAAACGTCCCCGGCATCGACGCCGTAGAGCATCCGCATCGAGTTCCACAGCGCGACCGCATGCCCGCCATTGTCGCGCACCACGCCCTTCGGGCGTCCGGTCGTTCCCGAGGTATACAGGATGTAGAGCGGATCGGTTGCCGCGACGATCACCGGATCGCACGGTGATGCTGCCGCCTCTGCTTCGGCCAGATCGTGGTCGCGACCGGGGACCAGTTCGGCCCTTTCCGCTTCGCGTTGCAGGATCAGGCATGCGTCGGGCTTGTGCGGCGACAGGGCAATCGCGGCGTCGAGCAGCGGTTTGTATTTCACCACGCGACCAGGCTCGAGCCCGCAGGAGGCCGACACGATCACCTTCGGCTGCGCATCCGCGATTCGCGAGGCGAGTTCGGCTGCGGCAAATCCGCCGAACACCACCGAGTGGATCGCGCCGAGCCGCGCGCACGCCAGCATGGCGATCGCCGCCTCGGGCACCATCGGGAGATAGATCACCACCCGGTCACCGCGCTTGACGCCGAGTGTCGCCATTGCGCCCGCCATCTTGGCAGTCCGGCTCTGCATCTCGCGGTAGCTGATAATCTCGATCTGCCCAGTCATCGGGCTGTCCCAGATCAGCGCCGGCTGATCCCCGCGTCCCGCGAGCACGTGGCGATCGATGCAGTTGAAACAGGTGTTCAAGGTCGCGCCGCAGAACCAGCGGCCGTGCGGCCCGATCGAAGGATCAAACACGCGATCCCATCGCCGCTCCCAACTGATGCCTTCCGCGATCTTGGCCCACCACTCGGCAGGGTCCGCGCGCCAGGCCGCATAGGCTTGCGCGTAACCGGACGCAGGCAGGGCATCGTCCATCGTTGCCTCCCAGGTTCCCGATAGAATGCCGCCGCGAGCCGGGGGCAAGCAATCCTGGAGCGGAACCCGGAGGCCTCGATATTCGGCGACGCGCCCGACAATGACCCGGAGGCGCACCGGCGTGCCGGCGAGCGTGTCCAAGAGCTGTTGCGCGAGATCGTGCGCCGGGCTGGTCGGAACGGCGACGGCGGACCTCCCGTTTGACCGCATGCCTGCACCCAGAGGGGCGTCTCGGCCCGCGCGGGTAACGCCCCCCTTCTGTAATCGGAGAGGGTGAGTTAAGCGCGTCTCCCGGCCCGCCTTCTGTATCGATCGTCGGGCAGCCTTTGGCGTTTCCGCTACCCGCCGCTCCGATCGTCCAAGGCTAAAAGTGGCGTCGCTCGCATATCCGCGTCGAGAAACGCCTGACCGACCATTTGGTAATTGGCGGCCGTCAATATGATGTGCTGAGCCGCCGCGTGAATATCGCGCACGCAACGCTCGAGCCCGCTGCCCGTGTAGGGTGAGGCCGAGCCGCCGGCACTGAACATCAACTCGGCTGCCTCTTTGGCCGTGTTCGCCGCATGCGTGCCCGCCAGCCACAACGCGGCACGCTGGGCGAGGGTGAGAGTCTGACCCCCTTTGACCACCTCCCACGCCTCGCCAAGAGCCTCGTAAACATAGGCACGCCCCGAGCGCACTAAGGCTTCCGCACGCCCAAGGTTCGCCTGCAGGATGGCGTCGTCGCGGATCGACTGCCGCGAACGGCTGGCAATCTTTGTTCCCGCCAGCGCCGTCAAAATGTCAATGGCGTGACGGGCGATGCCAAGCGGCACCGCGGCCAACCCAGCGCTGAACATCGCGATCGTGGGAAAGGCATAAAGCGGCCCCGGCTCAATAGGTGGCTCCCGGAACGATAACGAATGGGTAGCGGGAACAAAAACATCAGCGACCGCGAAGTCATGGCTACCAGTGCCGCGGAGTCCAATGCTGTGCCACGTGTCGAGGATTTCGCACTTTCTGGCGGGGAAGAACAGAATGCGCGTGATCGGCGCGCCATCGGGATTAAGGCGCGGCTGATCACCATCCAGGATCCGGCAGCCACCCACAATCCAGTTGGAATGCTGGCAACCACTCGCAAGCGGCCACTGACCGGTAACGCGATAGCCACCATCCACAACTGTCGCATTCCCGGCCGGCCGAAACACGCCCGCCGTTTTGACGTTCGGGTCGCTGCCATAAATTTCTCGCGCCGCGTCTGCCGGCAGATATCCAGCAAACACGTTATTCCCGCCGCAGATCGCCAAACACCAGCCCGCGGCGCCATCCGCTTTTGAGACCTCTTCGAGAACACGGACAAACGTCATTGGATCGGTTTCTTCTCCCCCGAGGGAGCGCGGCGTCCAAAGGCGAAACAATCCAGCCCGCGCCATTGCTTCCACCAACGACGGAGGGAGGCGTCGCGTCTGCTCGATCTCCTCGGCTGCTGCAAGGATTTGCGGCGCCAATCCTTTGGCAGCGTCGATGAACGACGATGAAACGGTGCTAAGCATCGAACCCCCTGCAAGATTTGCAACTGAGACGTGGGGGCACGCCTCGCGCGGCTTTTACATGCCCCGGTGTTTCGCGCGTCAAGCATCTCGAACACTCAGTCCCACGCCACATTCCTGGATCGCGCTTCTGTTCGGGGTCTGCATCACTGCTGCCCCAGGATGGGATACGAGGGTTCGGCCGTCCAATCTCACTGCGTGCGATCCGCTCGAAGAGCGGTTGCAGGGGGCGTGTCGGACTGACCGATCGCGTCGTCCAGGTGCGGTTGTCCAGAGCGAGGCGGAAGCTGGCGACGACTATGCGGCAGTCAGCTTCGCCCTCCCCACTCCGGTTTCGAACCGGCTCCCGGAGACCCACATGCGGTGCATACTCACTGCTAGCTTGCGCGCCACAGCCACTCGCGCGCGCTTAGCTCCACGCCGGCGGCCAATTGCAACGCCCCATGCACGGAGTTTCGAGGGCTGGCGACAGCGCGTCATCAGAGCCGAGGCAGCCTCATAAAGGAGATGGCGCAGCATATGATCGCCTGCCTTACTGATCTGACCCGATCTGTCGGTTTCACCGGATTGGTAGACCCTTGGCGTTAGACCAATATGCGCGCCGACAGCCTTCGACGAATCAAAAGCGCCCCGGATCGTCCACAGTCACCCTGAAAGCAAGGCTGGTAATCGATCCGACACCGGGGATGGTCATCAGCCGCAGGCACACTGCGTTTTTCCGGGCCGCCTCCCCCAGGCGATTGTCGAGTGCCTTCCGTTCGGACACGAGCTGTTCCAGCACCCGCAGCAGCGGCTCGATGGCAACGTTGAGAAGGGGCATTTCGTCCAATAGTTCGCGCACGCGCTTGTCAAAGCGGTTGCGATGTATCTCGCCTACCTTGCGGCCGTGCATTCGCAACAACCCGCGAATTGTGCCTTGGATCTGTAGAAGCGTCGCGACAATCTGCCGACGCGCTTGCAGCGTAGTGCGGATGAGCTGCGCCTCAGCCGACTTTACGTGCACGGGCCGGTAATGACCGATGCGCATCATCTCGGCGATCCCGCGCGCGTCGTTCCTGTCGGTCTTCACCGGCCTGGTAGAGAGAAAGCGCTGTGCATGGCGCGTCTCGACGCACACCACCTTGAAGCCGGCGGCCACGAGGTGTCGGTGCAACCATTCTGATAGCGGGCAGGCTTCCAGGCCGACCACGTCGATCTGATCCCGCCAGAGCTGCAGCTTGTCTATGAGCGGCCCGGGTTCACTGTCCACCTTTCCTTGCCAGACTAGCTGCCCATCAAGGTCGAGCACGCAGACGGCAGTTTTTTGAAGCGAGATATCGAGCCGACAACCTTACGCATGGTTCGCTCCGTTTCCGTTGTGGTCGGTTGCGAGCCTAGCGGGGTAAGCGGCTGGCGACCGATTACCCCATCTCACGCATCTATGCGGAACGTGCCAAAACGGGCGCGCAGTTGGTCTGCGTCCAAGGGAGTCACCTTTTGCCTCATTGCCCTTGGGAATCAGGAGCGACAGGCCTGCCGGAGAGCCACAATGTGAGCGTGGTGGCAAACGCACCAAACAGAAGCGCCGCCGGAACTAAATAGATCGAAACGTTGTGCACGAAAAGCAGATGGATCGCGCAAATGCCAACGAAAACCCTGTGAAAATCGGTCTTGCCTTGGAAATACCGGATATGATCCTGGCGGCCCTGCGTAGGCCGAGACGCGCTGCTGATTCGCTTTCTATCACAGTTCACCTCATTGGTGCTTCGCAAACGGTGCCAGTGGCCTACGTGTCCGATCTCCTCGCCCGAAGCCATCGGTGTCGCGCGAGGCAGTGAGGCATGTTTGGGTCTCAAGGCGCTCCGTCCTCGCTTCGATCTCAGCGGGCGTTGGCTGGCGATTGTGGCTGTGAACGATCGGACCGGGTTCGAACCTAAGCCCGACGGAACATTGCTGAGCCATCCCAGTTTGTGACACCGCAGCCTGCTGAACCACTAGGTTCAGGGCAACAGACACCAGGATGAAGAGCGATCTCATCGTCCGCTAGGCGAAGATGAGAAAAGAAAGCATGGCCACCAATGTCAGGATCGGCGCCACGGTTGGCAGCGAAACCTCGATTATGCATTCGGAGCCGTGGCATTGCTCGTCTGTGTTCACGATCGGCCTCCATAAACTTTGCGCATGTGCTCAACTGATGTTGAAGCAGACACCTGCCATGACCTCGCCTCACCGGGTTTTATTCACGAGCGTCACCATTATCGCCTCCTGCCGACGCATAGGAGGAGGCCGACTTTCTGTGCCTGTTCGTAGCTTGCCCGTCCTGCCTGCGGCGCGGGCCTGCGGACCTACAGGCGATCATTGATGGCGGCCGCTGCGACGTGCCGCTGCGCAGCCTGCGCTTCCGCTGCACAAAGGCGGCAGCCGATGATCAGTCACTGTGGTGGTAGCGCAGGGCGCAGGACGCGCTGCGGGTTACGCCCTGACACTGAATGCGCATGGATGGCCATCGAGAAGGCCAGCTACCGCGGGCAAACGAGCCCAGCCGCAAGCACCCGCCACCCGGGGGTCATCAATCGGGATGAGTTTCGAATAATTTTACTTGAATTGCGGCGGAACTTTGGCAGAAATGTGTGCGTCACGTCATAGATTCGGCCCCGGCAAAATGCGCCAATGGGAACCGGATCGGTTGGCAACGACGCGGAGGATCAAGGTGGAAGCGTCTGAGAACGTAACTGTCGTGGCCGATCGGCAAGTCGACTGGGACCGGATCGGGGTGGTATTGGTGACCTTCGGCATTGCGTGTTCAGGCATCGCCACCGTGCTCTACAGCGTCGGGTTCCTGATCAAGGCGTTGTCGCATCATGTTTGACGCCGTGGCACCCTATCAGGTCGAAGAGCGGCTGGTCGGCGAGACGCGCTGGATTGCGATTCGCGCCCGTGGGGCCGAGTGGTCCTATCTGACCACCGAGGAAGCCGCCGATCTGGGCCGGCACTGGGTTGAGCGATTCGGCGAAACGCTGGCCGCGCAATCGCTGAAACCGCCCGACAGATAGGCGGCAAATTCTCTCAGTCCGGCTATTATGGCCGGATGCGTCTGCCCGCCGCGCTGCTGCCGCTTCGCCATTCGACTTTCCGCCACCTTTGGCTCGCCAACATCGTTGCCTGGCTGGGCACCTGGTTGCAGAACACCGGTGCCGGCTGGCTGATGACCAGCCTGGCGCCGCAGCCATTGATCGTCGCCATGGTGCAGGCAGCGACCATCATGCCGGTGTTCCTGCTGGCGTTGCCCGGCGGGGCTTTGGCCGACATTGTCGATCGGCGCGTCTTCCTGATCGCGGCGCAATTCTGGACCATCCTGGCGGCGACCGCGCTGGCCGCGCTGACCCTCGGGCACCTGATGACAGCGTTCTGGCTGCTGGCCCTGACGTTCGCGATCGGCATAGGTGCCGCGCTGACCGCCCCGGCCTGGAGTGCCATCGTGCCGGAATTGGTGCCGCGCGAGGACCTGGTGCAGGCCATCGCGCTGAACGGCATCGGCTTCAATCTGACCCGGGCGGTGGGCCCGGCGATCGCCGGTATGCTGATCCTCATCGGCGGCTCCAGCCTGGCATTCTCGCTCTACGCCGTGTCGATCATTGCGGTGCTGTCAGCGCTGTTCACCTGGCATCGCGGCCGCCGATTCACCGGGCTCCCGCGCGAGCACCTGCTCTCGGCGATGCGCGCCGGCATGCGCTTCGTGCGCAACACGCCGGCGGTGCGCTTCGCTATGGTCCGCACCATCGCCTATTCGGTGCCGGCCGCCGCTCCCTGGGCACTGCTGCCGCTGCTTGTCAGGCGCGACCTGGGGTTGGGACCCGGAATGTACGGCGTGATCCTGGGCATGATGGGAATTGGCGGCGTGACTTCGGGCATGCTGCTGCCCCGGGTCCGTAGCAAGATCAGCCGCGGCGCCACCGTGGCCGGCTGCACTCTGTTCTCGTGCGCCGGCATTGCCGTAGTGGGACTGACGCATCACTGGTTGCCCGCGGCGCTGGGCATGCTGCTGTTCGGCGTGGGCTGGACATCGGCCTATGCGACGATCCAGGCCGCCGCACAGCTTGTCTGCCCGCCCTGGGTGCGGGCGCGTGCGATGGCCATCTACCAGTTGGCGCAGAATGGTGCGTTGACCGCGGGCTCTTTCGCCTGGGGCTGGCTGGGCGACGAAGTCGGGCTGAGCCACACCTTGCTAAGCGCTGCGATCCTGGGTGCCTGCCTGATCCTAGTCGTCCGCAAGTTCTCCATCGACCTTACGATCGATAGGCGGCAGCCGCCGGCACCGGAGCCGTTGCCGATGCCCGAGGCACCCGCTGCAGAACTGATGCGCTCCCTGCGCCGCGCCCGCGGCCGCGTCATGGAGACGGTGCATTACCGGGTCAGCCATGAGGAGCGCCGCGAGTTCCTCCAGGCCATGGCCGAAGTACCGCAAGGTACGAGGCCGCGCTGGTGCCATGTTCTGGCAGCTCTATGAGGACGTGGCGCATCCCGAGGGATGGATGGAGGTGTGGTCGATGGAAAGCTGGACCGATCACCTGCGGGAGGTCGCGCGCCTGTCGGACGACGATCGTGCCGCGCTGGCACGCGCGGGTGCGTTCCGTTGCGGCGGCGATGGCCCGCGTCCGGCGCGCTACATCGCCGTCGATCCGCATTGAGGCAGCCCCCGATGAGTCAACAGGCAATCAGTGTGCCGCAGGCCAATCCGCGGGGCGGGCTATCGTGCCTTGCAGGCGGAGATCGATGCCGCGGTCGCCCGCGTGCTGCGGTCAGGTCTGGTATGTCCTCGGTCAGGAGGTGCGTGCGTTCGAGACCGAGTTTCGCCGAGTGGCTGGGAACTACAGCCGCGATCGGCTGCGGCAATGGCACGGATGCATTGGCGCTTGCATTGCGCGCGCTTGGTGTCGGACCGGGTGCGAGCGTCGTGACCGTATCACACACGGCAGTCGCGACCGTGGCGGCGATCGAAATGGTCGGCGCAACCCCGGTCGTGGTCGATATCGAGCCAGACTTCTACACTATGGATCCGCAAGAGCTGGCCGACGTGCTGGCGCGTCCACCCGCCGGAGCTGCCACCGGTCCGCGCGGTGATCCCGGTGCACCTGTACGGCCAGCCCGCGGCACTGGGGCCGATTATTGCCGCCTGCCGGCAGTACCGCTGTTCCGGTGATCGAGGATTGTGCCCAGGCGCACGGCGCCACACTCGATGGCCGCAAAGTCGGCACCTTCACTGAAGTCGCCACTTTCAGCTTCTATCCGACCAAGAACCTCGGCGCGCTCGGGGATGGCGGCATGGTCGTGACGCGCGATGCACGGCTCGGAGCCGATATCAGCGCACTGCGGCAGTACGGCTGGCGGACCCACTACATCAGCGAAGCAACCGGTGTGAACAGCAGGCTGGATGAGCTGCAGGCGGCGATCCTGCGGGTGAAGCTGGCCCATCTCGATGCGCGAAACGCGCGCCGACGCTGCATTGCGGCGAGCTATGACGAGGCGCTCCGCGGCAAAGCGCTGGCCCCATCGGCACGGCCAGGAGCGGTGCACGTCTATCATCTGTACGTGGTCCGTTCGCCCGAGCGTGACGCCCTGCAGGCGAGGCTGCGCGCTGCGGGCATAGGAACCGGCATTCACTACCCGCTGCCAGTGCATATGCAGCCAGCGTATCGGGGGCGAATTGTCCTGGGACCGGCGGGTTGTCGGGCCACAGAGGCTGCCGCGGAACAGATACTCAGCTTACCGATGTACCCGGAACTGACCGATGCACAGGTGGTCGCAGGTCTGCGAGGTCCTGCGCCGCTGCTGAACTACTTCGGCACCACCTTCTGATCGCCGCCGGGCGTGCCTGGCGGGGGGATCACCGGCATACTGCCTTGTCCGCGCTGCGGCACCGGCTTGCGGATGCCCGGATCAATTGCCGGCGGTTGCAGCGTTCCCTGCTGGCGCGACAGCTTGTCGCTGAGCGTCTGACTGCCGGCAGCTCCGTTGTTCGGATCAGCCGGTCTGATCTGCTCGGGCGGCGGCGAGGGGGAATTGGGGGGTGCCACCTGTGTCTGGGTCTGGCCGGGCGGTGCCGGTTGCGGGTTCTGCGCACTGCCAACGCACGGCAACCCTATCGTCGCCAGCGCGCCCAGCAGGATCAGCCTCTGTCGGGTCATCCGCCCTGAACGGCGGGAGGCGTGGGGCGTTGCGTGCTCACACGGATGCGATGGGCAGTGTTGGCGCACCTGAGAGAGCTTCCCCCGGTGCCCATGTCGTCTCCAACGCGGGGTCTCAAACGCGGGACGCCGGGGGCTGGCCATTTTGACCTTCAGCCTGGCGTCGCTGCACGTTTCCGCGACCCCAGGCAATACGCCCAGAATATAAACAAACCGTTCGTGAGGGGTGCCGTTGCTGCCCGCCGCGCCGCGGCCCACATTCAGCGCATCTGACAGGAGCACACGTGTGGCGGCGCGGAAACCGGACTTCTCGTCCTCGCTCTGGCTGATCGTCGCCGGCCTCGTGGTGATCGGGGCGCTCGGGCTATTTGGCGGCGGCAACAGCGGCGACCGGGGAAGTGACGCGATCCCCTACAGCCAGTTCCAGCAGTATCTCGATACCAACAAAGTCAAAGAGGTGACCGTCGCCGGCAATGTGATCCACGGCACGCTGACAGAAAAGATGCCGGACGGACGCACCAATTTTACAACGGTCCAGGTTCCGTCTGATCTCGCCAGCCAACTCGCCAAGCACAACGTGCAGTTCACCGGTGCCACGACCGATGGCGGTGCGGTGGGTACGCTGCTGTCCTGGATCCTGCCACCCCTTCTGTTCGTCGGAATCTGGATGTTCGCCTCGCGGATGATGATGGGGCGCGGCGGCGGCTTGGGTGGCGGGCTGATGTCGGTTGGGCGGTCGCGGGCGAAGCTGGTGGCAGAGACCGACGTCAAGGTGACCTTCGCCGACGTCGCCGGTGTGGATGAAGCCAAGGACGAGTTGCACGAGATCGTCGATTTCCTGAAGCGCCCCGAGGAGTTCACGCGGCTCGGCGCGCATATCCCGCGTGGCATCCTCCTGGTCGGCCCGCCCGGCACCGGCAAGACGCTGCTGGCGCGCGCGGTAGCGGGCGAGGCCGGTGTTCCCTTCTATGCCACCACCGGTGCCGAGTTCGTCGAGATGTTCGTGGGCGTGGGCGCGGCCCGGGTGCGCGATCTGTTTGAGCAGGCGAGGGGGTCGGCGCCGTGCATCATCTTCATCGACGAACTCGATGCGCTGGGCCGCGCGCGTGGCGTCAACCCGGTCGCCGGACAGGATGAGAAGGAGCAGACCCTCAACCAGCTATTGGCGGAAATGGATGGGTTCGATCGCTCGGTGGCGGTCGTCATCCTGGCAGCGACCAACCGGCCGGAGATCCTAGATCCAGCACTGCTGCGCGCCGGGCGGTTCGACCGCCAGGTCCTGGTCGATCGACCCGACAAGAAGGGCAGGGTAGGGATCCTGCGCATTCACCTCAGGAACCTGAAACTGGCACCCGACGTGTCGCTGGAGGACATCGCTGCGCTGACACCTGGCTTCACCGGCGCCGACCTCGCGAACCTCGGCGAACGAGGCGGCGGTGCTGGCGACACGGCGGGGTGCTCAGGCGATTGCCATGACCGACTTCACCGGCGCGGTGGAGCGGATCATTGCCGGGCTGGAGAAGAAGTCGCGCATCCTGATCCCGCGCGAGCGGCGCATCGTCGCCTATCATGAAATGGGTCACGCGCTGGTGGCGCTGGCGATCCCGGGCAGCGACCCGGTGCAGAAGGTGTCGATCATCCCACGCGGGATCGGCGCGCTGGGCTACACCATGCAGCGACCCACGGACGATCGGTTCCTGATGGGGCGGCAGGAACTTGAGGACAAGATGACGGTGCTGATGGGCGGGCGTGCCGCCGAGATGCAGCTAGGCGAGGATGTCTCGACGGGCGCGGCGGACGATCTGGCGAAGGCGACCGACATCGCCCGCGGAATGGTTCTGCGGTTCGGCATGGATACGAAGCTGGGGCCGGTGGCCTGGGATACGGAGCAGGGGCATTTCCTGAACCAGCCAGGCGTGTTCTGGCAACAGCGGCGCTTCTCGGAAGAAACGGCGCACGAGATCGACCAATCGGTGCGCGCGCTTCTCAAAGATGCTCTCGGCAGGGCGGTGCGTATCCTGCAGATCAATCGAACGGCGCTGGACGAAGGCGCAGCGGCGCTGATGGCGCACGAGACGCTGAGCGCGGAAGAGCTGCCGAAGGTCAGGTCGGAGGGAATGCCGCAACTGGCGGCGCTCAGCCACGAAACTGCTTGTTGCGGCACTCGCATGTAAGTTCTACTTCCGATCTGAAGATGGGTACGGTAATCAAAGACTTTTCTCCTTTAATGATCGCCATGGGTGCCGCGTACCTCGCGGTACTGCTTTCAACGGCGCCAAACGTTTCTTGTTTCATTGAGGGATTTATGGAGGGAATTGGTTGAAGCGAAAGGGGAGTTGATTGAATATACACACAATCCGGAACCCGACCAAGCGGCATTCAACAAGGCTCACCGGGCTCTTTCGAAGTGCATCGAATTCTGTTCGAGGCGTCTATAGAAACGTTGGTGAAACCCACGAAAGCATAGGGCTATATCCATTTGAGCCGCTTCACGACATGCGAAAGGTGCTGGAAAATGTGGGCTTCGAAAGTGCTACACCTGACAAACGGCACGCGGCACGCCAGCGATTTATACGGTCCTGGAACGCGCTGCGGTGGGCTTTCTTGAAAGAGTTCTCTGCGCCCGAACCCCCTCACCCCATCCTCGATTACGAGGCGGACGACCCTCGCCGCGCCGGTTCTCGAGAACACGAATAGATTTCCAACACCTGCGCGCGCCGCGCCTCATGGTCTTGTCCCCTCCATGTCGGCCGCGGCCAGCGCCTCTGACCCAATCGCCCAGCCCAGCCGTTCGGCGCGCCTGCTCGAACTGTCCGTAGGCTCATCGACTAAGGCCGCGAACTCGCCGGGATGATCCGCCGGTGGGCTGTCACCGACCCTCACGCCCTGAGGGCCCTGCTTCGGAATTACTGATGTCGCGCTGATATCCTCGCCAGCATCTCGTGCGACTGCACGCGCGGGCGCCCACCCGCGCTATTCACGAAGCCCCCACGGGGCGTTCCCGCCTTCCTGATTCGGCCATTGCCGGTATTGCTGGCGAGGAAAACCCAAAGCACTGTGATCCACATGAAGAACGTCACAGTTTCACTGGATGACGAAACCTATCGGAACGCACGCGTTCGGGCAGCGGAACTCGGGATATCGATCTCCGCGCTGGTTCGCCGGTTCCTCACCGATCTGGGCTCGAGCGAAAACCACTCCGCCCGACTCAGGCGAGAGGAGCGCGGACTACGCGCGCAGGTTCCCCGCGGCTTCAGCGCCCGGCATAATCTCCCCCGCGACAGGCTCCACGACCGCGACCCCTAAGCGTGCCGCACTTTCTCGATACGAACATACTGGTCTACTCGATCAGTGCCGACCCGGTGGAGGCCGCGAAGCGCGATCGCGCCATTGCGCTGCTAGATCAGGATGGCGGCGCACTTTCGGTGCAGGTTCTGCAGGAGTTCTACGTGCAGGCAACAACCCGGCCTTCGCGACCCACGCCGTTGTCGCACGCGCTGGCGGTCGGCTTCATTGCCCAGTGGACCCGCTTTCCGGTGCAGGATGTGACCCTGGCGGTTCTCAACGCTGCCCTGGAGATCAAGGCGGCTCACCGGCTGTCATACTGGGACAGCGCCATCATTGCCGCGGCACGCGCGCTGGGTTGCCGTCGCCTCTATTCCGAAGATCTGAGCCACGGCCGCGAAGTCGAGGGCGTCAGGATCGTCGATCCGTTCCGCTGACTGCTCTCACGCCGCCGCTTTGAATGTCCGGGGAATGCCGGCCTTCGGCACCTGGCCGTGCATCGGCTCAGCCGGCAGACTCTCGTGCAAGAGGCGCCGCGCATCGATCAGTTTCGGCAGATCGATCCCCGTGCCGAACCCCATGCTTTCCAGCATGAACACCAGGTCCTCGGTGACGATGTTGCCGGAGGCACCCGGTGCGTACGGGCAGCCGCCTAGGCCGGCCAGGCAGGAATCGAAGGCACGGATCCCCTCCTCCAGGCCGGCGAGCGCATTGGCGATGCCAAGGCCGCAGGTATCGTGCAGATGCAACCCGTAGAGCGTGTCGCCGATCGCCTCGCGCGTGGCTCGCACCACCTCCTTGATCTGCGCCGGATGCGCATAGCCGACGGTGTCCGCCAGCATGATCTGGTCGACGCCGGCATCCGCCAACCCCTTCGCCAATGCCACAGTCTTTGCCGTCGGCACCACGCCATCGATCGAACAACCGAATGCCGTCGAGCAGCCGGCCACCACGGGCACCTTGCGCGGCTGTGCCTTCAGCCAGCCCATGATCTCCTGCATCATGGTGATCGACTGTTCCGGCAGGCGGTTCAGGTTGGCCATGCTGTGGCCCTCGCTGACTGACACCGGGATGCTGATCTTGTGGACCCCGGCGTTATAGGCGTTCTGAACGCCGCGCAGGTTCGGGGCGAGCGCCTGCACCAACAGACCCGGAATTTTCAGGCACTGCTGCACCACCTCGGGCGTGTCGGAAAGCTGCGGTATGACCCGGGGCGGCACGAAGCTGCCGATCTCGATCTCCTTCACGCCGGCGGCGGCGATCGCCTGGATCCAGCACACCTTGGCCTCGGTGGTCATCCGCGTCTTGGCGATCTGCAGCCCATCGCGCGGGCCGACCTCGCAGATGGAAACGTGTTCGGTCATGGCAGCACCATGTTGCTCACTTCATCCGGCGAGCTTGGGCGATCCGCGGCAAAGATTCAACACGGAGGCCACGGAACACCACGGAGTTCGAGGAAGGAAGCTGATCGCACGTCGCGCGCAGCGCCCGTACTTCTTCTCCGTGGCTCTCTGTGGTTCTCTGGGTCCTCCGTGCTTAACCCTTTGCGTGGAAACCCCGATGTCAGTTGTAACCACCGAACACCGCGGCCCCATCTCGATCATCCGCATCAACCGCCCGGAGAAGCTGAATGCGATCTCCAGTGCGGTGGCCGTCGAACTGCAGCAGGCCTTCCAGGCGTTCGATGCCTCCGATCAGCGTGTCGCCATCCTCAGCTCCGTCGGCGAGCGCGCCTTCACATCCGGCGCCGATGTCACCGACCTGCCGGAGCTCTGGCGGGCGATCCCGAGCGTCGGCATCAAAACCGACAAGCCGATCATCGCCGCCACCTCCGGCTGGTGCGTCGGCGGCGGCATCGTCATGGTCATGATGTGCGACCTAATGGTTTCAACTGAAAGCACCGTGTTCTACTACCCGGAGGCGAAGCTCGGGGTCACCGGCGGCATGATCAGCTCACTGGTCTCGCGCATGCCCCACAAGCTCGCGATGGAGATGATGCTTCTGTGCAGCAAGGTCAGTGCCCAGCGCGCCTACGAGGTGGGGTTCGTCAACCGTGTGGTCCCCAACGGCCAGCATGAAATTGCGGCGCTGGAAATGGCCGACGAAATGCTGGACTCCGCCCCGCTGGTGATCGGCGCGCTGAAGCGGCTGGTAAGCGAGGTGCTGCCGATCGGTCCAGTGGAGCGCATGGTGGCGGTCAGCCAGACCCTCGGCCGAGTGCGTAACAGCGAGGACATGCAGGAGGGCATCCGCGCGAATCGCGAACGGCGCAAGCCCAACTTCCAGGGACGCTGAGGAGAAGCCGATGACGACAGCCCAACCGGACGACATCGCCGGTGCGACCGCCTGGTTCGACACGCTCGCCACGCATGTGCGCGACGTAGACTTCGTGGGCGCACGACCGATCTTCTCACCCGACATGATCGCGTTCGGCACCTTCACCGATTTCATGACCGGCCGCGAAGCTGCCGAACAGCAGCAATGGCGCAATGTCTGGCAGCACATCGACAATTTCCGCTTTCGCCCTGACATTCGCGCCATCGTCTCGCCGGACCGGTTGCAGGCAGTCGGCATGGCGATCTTCGATTCGACCGGCTACCGCCAGGACGGCACACCGTACGATCGTCCGGGCCGCGCCACGGTGGTTTTGGTGCGTGCGGACATCGCCTCGCCCTGGCTCGCGCAGCACACGCATCTGTCGCTGTTCCGCGACGTGCCGACACGCAGCTTCAGGAACAAGCCGGAGAAACGGTGAAATGCACTGCCTTACGCTGCCAAGGCTTCGCGCACCGCCGCCAGTGCCGCATCGGCACGCGCGCTGTCGGGACCACCGGCCTGCGCCATGTCAGGCCGCCCACCGCCGCCCTTGCCGCCCACGGCGGATGATGCCGCGCGCACCAGTTCGACAGCGTTGAACCGGCCCGCCAAGTCCTGCGAAACGCCGACCACGATGCTGGCCTTGCCTTCCGCCGTAGATACAAGCGCCACCACACCTGAGCCGATCTGCCGCCCGATCACATCGGCCAAACCCTTCAGCTCGCGTGCCGGCACCTCACCGACGTTGCGGGCGGCCAGCTTCACGCCATTCACCTGCTCCACTGCGGCAGCGCCATCCCCACCCGTTGCCAGCCTGCGCTGCAGCTCGGTGATCTGGCGTTGCAGCTTGCGATTGTCCTCCAGCAGTGCGGCAGCGCGCTCCGGCGCGTCGGCGGGGCTGACCCGCAACGCACCGGCGACGTCGTTCAGCCGGCGCTGCGTCTCCGCGATGACCGCCTCGGCGTACGCCCCGGTCACCGCCTCGATGCGCCGCACGCCGGCGGCAACCGCGGCTTCCGACAGGATCTTGAAGGTGCCGATATCGCCGGTCCGGCGGACATGCGTGCCGCCGCAGAGCTCGATCGAATAGGCCGGCTTGTTGCCTTCGCCGCGGCCCATCGAGACGACCCGCACCTCCTCGCCGTATTTCTCCCCGAACAGCGCCATCGCGCCCATCTCGACCGCTGCCTCCGGCGTCATCAGCCGCGTCGTCACCTCGCTGTTCTCGCGGATGCGCGCGTTCACCTCGGCCTCGACCCGGGCGATGTCTTCACCGGTCAACGGTCGCGGCTGCGAGATATCGAAGCGCAGCCGGTCCGGTGCGTTCAGGCTGCCCTTCTGGGTGACATGCGTGCCCAGTCGCCGGCGCAGCGCCTCGTGCAGCAGGTGCGTAGCGGAATGGTGCGCGCGGATGTTGGTGCGCCGGGTATGGTCCACCTCGGCCAACACCGGCGTGCCGACATGCGCCTCGCCCGCCTCGACACGACCGAGGTGCGCGAACAGCTCGCCGAGTTTCTTCTGCGTATCGGTGACCGCGATGCGCAGGCCATCGGGGCCGGTGATCGTGCCGGTATCGCCGACCTGGCCGCCGCTTTCGGCATAGAACGGCGTCTGGTTCAGCAGCACCGCGACATCCGTTCCCATCGCGGCTGAGTTCGCACGAGAGCCGCCCACCACGAGTGCGACGATCTCTGCCTCCGCCGTCTCGGTGGTGTAACCGAGGAACTCGGTCGCACCGACCTGCTCCTTCAGCTCGAACCAGACGCGTTCGGTCGCCGCCTCGCCGCTGCCGGCCCAGGCGGCGCGAGCCCGCGCCCGCTGCTCCTGCATCGCCGCCTCGAACCCGGCGAGGTCCACCGCGCGCCCCTGCTCGCGCAGTGCGTCCTCTGTCAGGTCGAGCGGGAACCCGTACGTGTCGTACAGCCGGAAAGCCACCGCGCCGGGCAGCGGCTGGCGATCGCCCAGCCTCGCGGTCTCCTCGGCGAGGAGGTGCAGGCCACGCTCCAAGGTGCGGCGGAACTGCGTCTCCTCCAGCAATAGCGTCTCCATCGCCAGCGGTTCGGCACGCACCAGCTCCGGATACGCGCCGCCCATCTGGCGCACCAATACCGGCACCAGTCTGTGCATCAGCGGCTCACGGGCGCCCATCATGTGGGCGTGCCGCATCGCGCGGCGCATGATCCGGCGCAGCACATAGCCGCGGCCCTCGTTCGACGGCAGCACGCCATCGGCGATCAGGAACGAGCAACTGCGCAGATGGTCCGCGACGACGCGATGATCCACGCGGTGCGGGCCGTCCGGGTCGGTGGCGGTGGCTTCGGCCGAGGCCAGGATCAGCGCACGGAAGATGTCGATGTCGTAGTTGTCATGCTTGCCCTGCAGGATCGCGGCGATCCGCTCGAGTCCCATGCCGGTGTCGATCGACGGGCGCGGCAAGGGCGAGCGCGTTCCCGGCGGACCCTCCTCGAACTGCATGAACACCAGGTTCCAGAATTCCACGAACCGATCGCCGTCTTCGTCCGGACTGCCAGGCGGTCCGCCGGGCACATGCGGACCATGGTCGTAGAAGATCTCGGAGCAAGGGCCACAGGGGCCGGTTTCGCCCATACGCCAGAAGTTGGCATCGGTGAGCCGCACGATCTTTTCGTCCGGCATGCCGGCGACCTTCTTCCAGATCGCCACCGCGTCATCGTCATCGACATAGACGCTGACCATCAGCCGGTCCTTAGGGCAGCGCAAAGTCCTTGGTCACCAGCTCCCACGAATAGGCGATGGCTTGTTCCTTGAAGTAATCGCCGAAGCTGAAATTCCCCAGCATCTCGAAGAAGGTATGGTGCCGCGCGGTGTAGCCGACATTGTCCAGGTCGTTGTGCTTGCCGCCGGCACGCACGCATTTCTGCGCCGTTGTGGCGCGCACATAGGGGCGCTTCTCCTGCCCGGTGAACACGTTCTTGAACTGCACCATCCCGGCGTTGGTGAACATCAACGTCGGATCGTTGCGCGGCACCAGCGGCGAGCTCTCCACCACCGTGTGCCCGTTGCGGGCGAAGTAGTCGAGGAAGGCGGCGCGAATGTCGTTGCTGCTGGGCATGGTGGCTCAGATGGGTTCCCGGTTGGCGGAACGAAAGGACAGGAGGTAGCGCGAGGCCCACCCCTGAGTTACCCCGCTGCGGGGCGCCTGATATGTACGCTTGACGTTCATAAGCGTCCCATCGCATATATATATGCGCGTGCGATGATCCGTTCGTTCTCCGACCGGGACGCCGAGGCGCTGTTCCATGGTCGCTTTGCCCGACGGATCGGGGCGGACCTGCAGCGGGTTGCGCAACGCAAGCTACCGCAGTTGCACGACGCCCAGGAGTTGCGCGATTTGGCCGCGCCGCCGGGCAATCGGCTGGAACAACTGAAGGGCGCTCGGTCGGGACAGCACAGATCCGGATCAAGACCAATGGCGTATCTGCTTCGTGTGGACCGACAGCGGACCACAGGATGTTGAGATCTTGGACTATCATCGAGGCTGACAGCATGCGTGACCTGCCGCCAATCCATCCGGGCGAACAATTGCGGGAAGAGTTCATGAAGCCGCTGGGTCTCACAGCCTATCGGCTGGCCAAGGATCTCAATGTGCCGGTCACCCGCATCCAAGCGATCATCAGCGAACGTCGCGCGATTACTGGCGACACAGCGCTGCGTCTTGCACGCTACTTCGATACCACGCCGGAGTTTTGGCTGAACATGCAGCGCGACTTCGAGCTGGCGCGGGCGGCCGAAGTGCTGGGCGAACGGCTGGAAGCCGAGGTAAAGCCGCGGGCTGCTTGAGTCCTGCGTCATGCCGCGCGGCGCGGCAGGAAGCTCCGGCGCCCTCCGGGCTGTACACAAGGCCGCCGACACGGATCAGGGCGGCAAGCACCGCCTCGACTTGCGGCAGCACACGGCGTCCCTGACGGAACTGCGCGGCGAGCGCGTCGGCGGTGAGCGGCGTGGTGGCGGAGGCGAGCTTAGCAGTTGGCGGGCGGGCGTTGGAAGACTCCGGCCCGCCATTTCGCTTACTGTGGGGTTGTCACACGAACCACGGAGCGAAAGAGCATGGACTCGATCCCAAATATTACTGACACCGGTCCCGTCACCAGCGGGGGAGGGTATATTACCCAGTCTCGTTCAGATAAAAGTTATGGATATCTGGCCGGCGAATGGTTCTAGAGATGTCGATAAACGTTGCGTTGCAATTAGCGGCAGCATTGGCACCACTCGTGCGAGTTTTCGGTTCCGCGTCAGCCAGAGGCGTAGGCTAGCTGCCAAAGAGAGAAGCGCTCAGCGATGGTGCAAACCGCCGCACACGTTCGCTGGAACGGCGACTACAATTTTGGCAACGAGGCGCTCATTGCCCACCCGGAACTTGCTAGCCTCGTTGCCGTAGTCATCTCTGGCTGGTCTCTCGTTGAAACACATTTGGGCCGCACATTCGCGACTCTCATCGGCGCAAAACAGCCTGTAACGCTGGACATGTACTCTTTCATCAGATCGACAGAAGCGCAGCGTGACCTCTTGAAAACAGCCGCCGCTTCGGTTCTGCCCAAACTATGCCCTCTTGTTTGAGGTAGCCATCTCGGTGCTGTACCGCGCATCTGGCCATCGTCATCATTTCGCCCATTGGGTGTGGGGAGCGTCGGCAGACCCTAGGCCTCAAGCTCTTTTGTTGGTCGAGCCTAAACACTTCTGGACGCTTACTGCTGAGCAGATTAAGTATCGGAAGCGCCAACGTGGCCAGGACATTGAATGGCATAGCGCATCCGAGTTTACAATTCGGTCGCCCAAGTTGAAGTCATCAACATATACTGGTGTATCGATTGAAGGACTTGCAACAGGCTCGTGAGCATGTTGAACGCGCTCACCGGATTGCTGAGGCGCTGCGCCAGTTAGTCGCTTCAGATACTCGGCGACAGCGATTGATATATCGTTGGCTATGTAATGAAGGCGATATTCGTCTTGCGTATGAGAAGGTGAAAAAAGACCAGCCACGCAATCGTCCAACTCCGGGCGCACAGCGGGGTAAAGCTCGCGCGAAGAAACCCTCTGACGGCTGACCTTCTTGGCGGCCTGTCACGCCCGCCAATAGGAACCTCCCTCCCTCTTTTGTGAAAGGAACGATTAGTCATCGACTACGGCCGCGAACTCGCCGCATCGCTCGATCAGCGCGCCGCCGAAACCCCCTACTTCGCCGTGTTCAACTACGCCACCAACGATCTCGCGCTGGTGCTGGCGCGCATTACCTGCGGCCTGCTCCGTGCCGCCGCGCTGGAAGAAAGGCTCGCTCGCCTCGCCGCGCGCCCCAAACGACAGCCTGTCCCCACCAAGCCGACAACGCAACGAAAGCCGCGCGCCCGTCCGGCCGCCGAACGCGCCCCGAACGACGACACGCTTCTCGCCCACATGCCCACGGCCGAGGAAATAGCAGCCGAGGCTTGCCATCGGGCTTGACCCGGTGGTCCGTCGCCGCCCGATCGGCGCAGTCATCGTCGACATCTGCCGCGACCTCGCCATCCGCCCCGACCACCCGCTGTGGCGAGACATTCAGAACGCCATCAACAACCACGGCGGCAGTTACGTCCGCCTGCTGAAGCATGTGATCAGGCGGAATTATGCGCTCGCGGCCGAACTCATCGTGCCCGCCGAACCGCCATCACAGCTTCCGTCTCCGTTACTCGCCGGCACCGGCCCGCCATGATCTTCGGACCACGGATGAACACAGATACCCCCAGATAAAACCGTCTGTGTTCATCCGTGTGCATCCGTGGTTTCGTTGACCGACGCGGCGCGGAACGCCACCGCGAGCGACGCATCAACGGGAGGAAAAACAGCATGAGGCTCATAGGCAAGGTCGCCATCATCTCCGGCGCCGCCTCCGGCATGGGGGCCGCAACGGCGCAGTTGTTCGCGCGCGAGGGCGCCAAAGTAGTCATCGGCGATGTGCTGGACCACGAAGGCAGGCAGGTCGCCGAAGCGATCGGCGCCGCCGCGCGCTTCGAAAAGCTGGATGTCACGGACGAAGACAACTGGGCCGCCGTCGTGGCTGCCACCACCCGCGCGTTCGGCAAGCTGGACGTGCTGGTGAACAATGCCGGCATCTCCGGCAGTGCGGAGCAGGATTTTTACAGCACCGATGCCTGGCATCGCATCATGGCGGTCAACGCCACCGGTGTGTTCTTCGGCATCAAGCACGCGGTGCCGGCGCTGAAGACTGCGGGCGGTGGCTCGATCGTCAACCTGTCCTCGATCGCCGGCATCATCGGCAGCGAACACGTGCACATGGCGTACAACGCCTCGAAGGCCGCGGTGCGGCTGATGACCAAGTCGGTGGCGGTGCAGCACGCGGCGGATGGCATCCGCTGCAACTCGGTGCATCCCGGCGTCATGCCGCCGATGCGAACATCCGGCCGCACCGCCGATCCGGCGATCCGCGCCGAGCGTATGCGCTTCATTCCGATGCGGCGGCCCGGCAGGGTAGAGGAGGTGGCGAATGCCGCGCTGTTCCTCGCCTCGGATGAATCGAGCTACATCACCGGTTCGGAGATCCACGTCGACGGCGGCGCCATTGCGATCTGATAGTCAGGCGACGAAACGCTACGGATCGACGCACCCGGCGCCGGCCTGCGGATAGTCCGTCCACCCATGATTGGCGGCATAGGCAACCCACCGCCGCCGATCCGCGACAGACAACACCACCGTCGGGCATGCGACGTTGAACGCCGTCAGCCCGGCGACGCCGAATAACGCGCGGTCCGGCTTGAAGCAGCCCGAACCAGCCTCAGGATACTGTGGCCAACCGCGCTGCGCGGCGACCGCAGCCCAGCGCTCCCGATCAGCGGCCGGCGCACCAGCGTCGGTGCACGCCACACGGAAGACGCGAACGCTTGCCATGACGCTCTCATCGGACACTTGCATCGCGGCAATCTGGTCGGCGGTGCGAAACAGGCGCATCACGCAATAGCCGATCTGATCGGCCAGGAACGCCGGGCTGATCATAACGCCCATCATCATCAGCGCCCTGGTTCGCTGGGACAGGTGAGGCCAACGCCAGCGCAACCTGGGCAGCGCCAGATCAGGGATGCGAATTTCGGGGCCGGCCTGGACCGTGCTTGCATATGCCATTGCGACCTCCCGGGCGCGGGAGCCGCCAGCGCACTGCTGCCGCCGCGCGGCCGGATTACAGCTTGCGGCGCACGCCAAGGCAAGCGGCCCAAGGCGAGCGGGTGGCGGGTCTCAGCGCCGATACGGCAACGGCAACAACGCGCGGATGGGCACCTTGTGCAGTGCCTCCGGCCCATGCACGATCACCAGCGCATCCGGGCAGTGATCAAGGAACAGCTCGCGGCAGCCTCCGCACGGCGGCACCACCGCGAGTTCCCGATCCACCTCGTCCGGTTTCGGATGGCGCACCGCCACGATGGTGTCGATACCGGCGCAGCCGTCCAGCAGTGCGCGGCCAAGCGCCACTGCCTCCGCGCAGACCGCTAGTCGCCCCACCGTGGTGCCCAGATGCAGCCCGGTCCAGACGCGGCCGTCCCGCCCACGAATGGCCGCGGCCACCGTGTGCCAGAACAGCTTGTAGTGTTGCGCCAGTACATCGTGGGCGGCGCTGATCAGCGCATGGTCGGACGCAGTCAGGGAGGAACCGGCCATTGCTCGCGCCGAACGTTGCGGGTCAGCCAATGTGCCGCGAGCCTTCGCGGCGCTCAAGCGACCCGAGGCGGCCGTGTGCCTATTCCGCCGCTTCCGTCTCCTCCGCCTCCTCGGTCGTCGCCATCATGGCGTTCGCCACCACGCCCGATTGCTCGCGCACTTTGTGCTCGATGGCATCCGCCATCTGTTGGTGGTCGCGCAGGAACTGCTTGGCGTTCTCGCGGCCCTGACCGATCCGCTGGCTGTCGTAGCTGAACCAGGCGCCCGACTTCTCCACCACGCCGGCCTTCGCGCCGAGGTCGATCAGCTCGCCCACTTTGCTGATGCCCTCGCCGTACAGGATGTCAAATTCCACCTGGCGGAACGGTGGTGCCAGCTTGTTCTTCACCACCTTGACCCGCGTCTGGTTGCCCACCACCTCGTCGCGTTCCTTGATCTGGCCGATGCGCCTGATCTCCATCCGCACCGAAGCATAGAACTTCAGCGCGTTGCCGCCCGTGGTGGTCTCCGGATTGCCGAACATCACGCCGATCTTCATGCGGATCTGGTTGAGGAAGACCAGCATGCACTTGCTGCGCGACACGCTGCCGGTGAGCTTGCGCAGCGCCTGGCTCATCAGCCGGGCGTGCAGCCCCATATGGCTGTCGCCCATCTCGCCCTCCAGCTCGGCGCGAGGCACCAGGGCGGCGACGCTGTCCACCACCAGCACGTCGACCGCGCCGGAGCGCACCAGCGTATCGGCGATCTCCAGCGCCTGTTCGCCGGCGTCCGGCTGGCTGATCAGCAGGTTGTCCACATCGACGCCCAGCTTGCGCGCATAGCCGGGATCCAGCGCGTGCTCGGCATCCACGAAGGCACAGGTGCCGCCACGCTTCTGCGCCTCGGCGATCGCGTGCAACGCCAGCGTGGTCTTGCCGGAGCTTTCCGGGCCGTAGATCTCGATGATGCGCCCGCGGGGCAGCCCGCCAATGCCAAGAGCCAGGTCCAGCCCGAGCGACCCGGACGGGATCACCTCGATCTGTTCGTCCGTGCCGCGCGAGCCCATGCGCATGATGGAGCCCTTGCCGAAGGCACGCTCGATCTGCGCCAGCGCGGCATCCAGCGCCTTGTTCTTCTCCATCGGGGCTTCCTCGTTCTGTCGTTTGCTGCGCGCTTGCAGCGGGATGACGTTGCCTCGGTCCGCCTTAACAATTCGCATACACACTCTGTCCCGCACACCGATTCGCAGGCAATTGTATGTCCGATCGGCTTGTCTATGACAAGAACGTATTGCGAACACCTAGATCCAAGCAAGTGGTCCGCTATTTGGCGGATGCAGGTTGCGCCTCCAGCGGCCGCCGTGCCAGTCGCCAGACATACGCAATGATCTCCGCCACAGCCTGGTAGTGCTCGGCCGGAATATTGGCGTCCACCTCCACCCGGTATAGCGCGCGGGCCAATGGCGGATTGGCAACCACCGGCACGCGGTTCGCCTCGGCCTCCTCGCGAATGCGCGCCGCTAGGAAATCTACCCCCTTCGCTACGACGCGTGGCGCGGCATGCTTCGCCCTGTCATAGGCCAGCGCCACCGCGTAGTGGGTCGGGTTGGTGACCACGACGGTTGCCTTCTGCACGGCCGCCAGCATTCGCTTGCGGGCGCGCAAAGTACGGATCTGGCGCAGCCGTGCCCGCAGCCGGGGATCGCCTTCCGTTTCCTTCTGCTCCTCCTGGATATCGTGCCGGCTCATGCGCATGTTGCGGCTGTGCCGCAGCGCGACCCAGAAGTAATCCAATGCGGCGATCCCCGCCTGCGCCGCCAATACCACAAACAGGATATGCAGCACCGGGCCGGCGGCACGATCGAGGATCTGGGCTGGCTCGCCGAACGGCGCCGACAGCAATCCCGGCAAATCCCCTAGCAACACACGCCATAGCACGACGCCAAGCACCACGACCTTGGCCAGCGACTTGGCCGCCTCGATGGCACTCTCCGGGCTCAGGATACGCCCCAGCCCGGCCCGCGGGCTGATGCGGGAAAAGTTGGGCCGCAGGCCTTGGGTGCTGAGCAGGAAGCGGGTCTGCAGCAGCACCGCGGCGACGCCGGCAACCAGAGCCGCCATCACGAAAGGGGCTGCGGTCAGCGCCCAGGCCTCCCCCACCAGCCGCGCCACCGGCAGGCCAGGACGGAGGTCATGCGCCCGTGCCAGAAAAATGCTGAGCCGCAGCGCCAAGCCGTGCACCGCCTGGGGTCCGGTCATGACCATCAGCAGACCGACGGCTGCGAGGCCGGCAAACGTGGTCAGTTCGCGCGAGACCGGAACCTGGCCCTGCTCGCGCGCTTTTTGCAGCCGGCGCGGTGTTGCGGCTTCGCTGCGGTCTTCCTGGTCAGCCATCGCCGCTCATTGGCCGGGCAGGCTGGTGAAGGCCGAGCGGGCGCTCTCCTCCCAGGCCGACAACAATGCGGTGATGAGCACGGCGAGCAGCAGCATGCCACCAAGGAGCTGCGCCGGCATGACAATGAAATAGACCTGCAGGCGCGGGACCAGCCGCGTGAGCAGGCCAGTCGCCACATGCCATACGATGCCGACCAGAATGAACGGGGAAGCCAGCCGGACGGCGATCCCGAATGCCACCCCGACGGCGCGCACCGCGGTCTCCGCGCTATCCGCGGCCGGCAACATGCTGCCTGCGGGAATAAGACCGTAGCTGCCCGCCAGCGCCATCAGCGGAAGGGCGTAAAGGCCGCTGACCAGGAC
Source organism: uncultured Alphaproteobacteria bacterium (assembly GCA_963758595.1). Taxonomy (GTDB): domain Bacteria; phylum Pseudomonadota; class Alphaproteobacteria; order Acetobacterales; family Acetobacteraceae; genus JAMXLO01. The sequence goes on along the minus strand of CAVWWB010000005.1, from coordinate 350,947 downwards.
AGTCAGCGGAGCGGCAATACCAAGCAGATTGGAGATCGGTGTCGACTGGCCGCCCAGGATCGGGTCCGGCTGCAGCACGTTAGAGATCCCCATCATGTAACCGATGAACTGCCCGGCGATCGGCAATGCCAGCACCAGCAGCCGCGCCAGCCAGCCGAGCCACAGTCCGGTGACCAGTTCAGCGGCGACCATCGCGGCCGCCTGGATGCTGGCCTCCGGCACCTGCGGGATGGACGGCGCCAACCCCGGCAGCAGCAGCGCCGTGACGCCGAACGCGAGACCGACACGCACCATGGCGGGCGGCTGAGGCTCGCCCAACCCGGGCAGCAGCGCCATCGCCCCGCCGACCCGCGCCATCACCATGACAAAGCTGAACGCCCACGTCGGCAGGGTGGTGAGCAGTGTGGTGGCGTCGCCGTTCATGACCCCCCGACGGCGACGAGCCGGTCGAACAGCAGTTGCGTGTAGGAAGTCAGCGTCGCCATCATGAACGGGCCCAGCAGGACAAGTGTCGCCCCGAGTGCCAGCACCTTCGGAACAAAGGCGAGGGTCGCCTCGTTGATTTGCGTGATCGCCTGAATTAGCGCCACCAGCAGGCCGACAAACAACGTCACTACCAGCGGCGGCCCGCCCAGCTTCAGCATAACCAGCATGCCGTCGCGTATCAGCATCGCGATATCGCCGTCACTCATGACGCAGTGCCGCTCCATGTACAGCGGAGCGTGATGACCGAAGGCGGAATTGCCGGATGTCTGAACACGTGGCCGGGCTCGACCCGGCCATCACGCGAGAAGACAGCATCGCGCGCGCAGCCCTCAAATCGGCATCTTCATGATGTCCTGATAGGCCTGCACCACACGGTCGCGGACAGCTGTCGCGGTCTGCAGTGTGAGTTCGGCGCGTGACAGCGCGGTGACGACCTCGGTGAGATTGCCCCCGCCGGTCAGCGCCTCGGTGACCTTGGAATTGGTCGCATGGAACTCATCGACCGCTCCCTGCATGGCACGCTGCAACGTCGCGCCGAAGTCCCCCTGGCCACTGCCCACTTCGCCACGGTCCACACGCCCGTATGCCTGGGCTGCGGACGAAGGCGTGACGACGATGGTGGGGATATCGGTCACTTGAGCAGATCGATGGTGCGCGACAGCATGCTGCGCGAGGCCTGCATGACCGCCAGGTTGGCGCTGTACGAGCGTTCTGCCTCACGCATGTCCATCATTTCGACCAGCCCGTTGACGTTCGGCTGCTTGACATAGCCCTGGGCATTGGCGGCCGGGTTGGACGGGTCGTAGTGCAACGGGAAGTCGCTCTTGTCCTGGCCGACCTGTCCCACCTGCACCGTGTTGGCGCCAAGCTGCCGGTCCAGCCGGTTCTCGAATGTCACGGTCTTGCGGCGATATGGATCGGCGCCCGGCTTTGTCCCGGTGGTGTCCTGATTGGCCATGTTTTCGGCAATCACCCGCAGCCGCGCGGTCTGCGCATTCATGCCGCTCGCCGCGATACTGAGTGCCTTATCCAGTTCCATGGTCGGGCTCTCCGCTAGCTTGACGCACCGCGGCCAAGCGCCGTGTTGAACATGCCGAGATAGGCCTTATAAATCGACGTCACCAGACTATGCGCGGTTTCGGTATCCGCCAGTTTCACCAGTTGCTCGTCCAGCGAAACTGCGTTGCCGTCGGCCGAGTGCATATGTGTGCGATCGACCACCTCGTTCGGTGCAGTCGGCGCCGTCGCGCCAGCCAGGTGGTTGGGTTGAGTCCGCGCCGGTTCGGTGGACTGAGCATGCGCAAGCGTGGCGGCAAACGGCTGCAGATCGTGTGGCTTGTATCCCGGGGTGTTGACGTTCGCGATGTTCTCCGCGAGCACGGATTGCCGCTGATTGGCCCAGGCAAGGCGTTGCTCGGCCAAGTCGAACACGCCGATATGGTTCGCGTCCATGCGCGACAATGTGCGCCACGCGGTTGAATGCGGGGTTAATGTTGCGAGACACGCAATTGTCCTGGCGATAAAGGCTTCGGTAATCGCACCGTGCTTTAAGCGCCTCGATGACAGAGGTCGATTCGTACGATCCGCTTGCCCCGGTTCGGGCCATGGCGGAGGAGCTGACCCAGACCATCGATGTGGCGCACGCTTTGGCATCCTCTGGCCGTGTGGTCGATCTGACCGGCTTCGACCAGCAGGTGGGCTTGTTGTGCGCCAAATCGCTCGACCTGCCACCGGATGCCGGCCGCCGTTTGCGCCCGCGCCTGATCGTCCTGTCAGGCGCGTTGGAGGCGCTGTCGCGGGTGCTGGCGGCCCAGGCGGTGCCATCCGGCTGATCTCTCGACACGCCTCCGGCAAAAGGCCGCGCATGATCAACGGAATGAGCTCACTCCTCAGCATTGCCGCAGCACTGGCCGCAGTGCTGGCGTTAATCTGGCTCGCCAGCCGCGCGGCCCGGTTCGGCGGCATGGCGCGACGTCCGGCAGGCGGCGGCACGTTGACGGTGCAAGACGTGCTGGCGCTGGATGGCCGCCGGCACTTGCACCTGATCAACTGCGGCGACAGGCGTGTGCTGTTGCTGACCGGCGGGGCACAGGATGTCGTGGTCGGCTGGCTCGATGCAGCGGACGGCGCGCCATGAAGCGCACAGGTGTGCTCGCTTTCATCTTTTGTCTGCTGCTTCCGGCGCTGGTGCACGCGCAGTCGGTGAATATCGACCTGGGCGCCGCCGGACAGGCCGGTACAACCGGCCGCCTGGTACAACTCACAGCATTGGTCACCGTGTTGTCTCTGGCGCCATCGCTGCTGGTGATGGTTACCGCGTTTACCCGCATCGTCATCGTGTTGTCGCTGCTGCGAAGTGCGTTGGCCACTCAAGGCACGCCGCCCAATATGGTGCTGATCGGGCTGGCGTTGTTCCTGACCTACTTCGTGATGCAGCCGGTACTGAATGACGCTTGGGTATCGGGCGTCATGCCGCTGACCGAGGGACGTGTCAGCGAGCTGGAGGGGCTGCGGCTTACCATCGAACCGTTCCGCCGCTTCATGGTCGCCAACCTTCGGCCGGCTGATCTGCAGCTCTTTCTGGACATCGCGCATCTTCCTGCGCCGGCCATCCCCGACGATACGCCGTGGCGCGCCCTGGTGCCGGCTTTTCTGGTGGGTGAATTGCGCCGCGCCTTCGAAATGGGCTTCCTGCTGTTCCTGCCGTTCATGGTGATCGACATGGTGGTGGCGAGCGTGCTGATGTCCCTGGGCATGATGATGCTGCCGCCCAGCGTCGTCTCGCTGCCGTTCAAGCTGATCTTCTTCGTCCTCGTCGACGGCTGGCGATTGGTGTCAGGCAGCCTGGTGCAGAGCTTCGGTACCCCGCCCACATAACGGGACGGCGGTGCTAACGGGCGATGGAACGCTGATCGGGGTACCAGCAGGGGCTTGTCGGGCAGTGATCCCATTCGCAAACTGCGCGCGCCACAAGCGGGCAGGGGAGGAAACATGGGATCGTTGTCGCTGCGGCAAAGCGTCGCATTGAGCATTGCACTCCTTGTCGGGGTGCCCGCGCGCGCGGCGCCCTACATGATCGTCGGCAACGATGAGAAGCCGGGCACCGACGCGCAAGGCAAGCCGGCGGTCAACCCGACCGGCAACGACACGGTCGTGATCTTCGACCTGGCAAACCCCGAGGACCCCAAGGTCCTCGTCAGCCTGAAGCTGGAGAATTCCATCGTCGGTCCGCCGACGAATTTGGCGATCTCACCCGATAATCGCATCGCGTTGGTCGCCGACTCGATGACGGTCACCGAGGACAACGGCACGCGCAAGCTGACGCCCACCGACAAGCTGTTCGTCATCGACCTAAAGGCCAGCCCGCCGAAGGTCGCACAGACGGTCACCGTCGGAAAACAGCCATCGGGGCTGTCGATCAGCCCGAAAGGCGAAATGGCGCTGGTGGCGAACCGCGGGGACGGCACCATCAGCGTGCTGAAGATCGATGGGACCACGGTCACCCAGACCGCGACAGTCCCGATTTCGCCCGGCGTTTCGCATGTCGAGTTCACCCCCGACGGCAAGCGCGCGCTGGCGGTGAAATCGCCCGACAACAAGGTGGGGCTGCTCGATATCGATGGCGACAATGTCAGCTACACCAAGCTCGACATCCCCACCTATCCGTTTCCCTACAACGTCGTTGTTTCGCCCAATTCGAAGCTGGCGCTCACCGCCGATAACGGCAACAACGGCTCGTCCGACGGCAACCTCGACGCGGTGACGGTGATCGATCTGGAAGGCGCGCATCCGCACGCGATCGCTCATGTCACGGTGGGAGATGCACCCGAGGGACTGGCGATCAGCCCGAAGGGCAACCTCGCCGCGGTACTCAACGTGGACGGTTCGAACTTCAAAGGCCAGTGGTTCTACCACCCAAACGGCAGCGTTACGGTGCTGAGCATCCATGGCAAGACCGTGCTGCCGGTCGGCACCGTGGAGGTCGGCGCGTTTCCTGAAGCAATCGCGTTTACGCCTGATGGCCGCTACGTGTACGTCGGCAACTACACCGACCAGGACTTCTCGATCCTGAAGGTGGATGGCAGCACGATCACCAACACCGGCAAGCGCTTCAAGGCGGGCGGCCACCCTGCCTCGATGCGCATGGGACCTTAACCGGCACTGTCTTCTTCGCGTAATTCAGAACAGCGGCGATCCCGCGTTCGCTGATCACTTCTACCGGTGAGCTGCTGGTTTGTCGCTGCCAGGGCTCGTCGCGCCGGTATCCGTGGTTCCATCCGGTGTACCGCTCCCCGTTCCCGCGGTGGGCGTCATGCCCGCCGAGTAGCCGGTGTGGGGCGAAGCACCAGCGCCAGGCGATTTGTCGGCGTTCGCGGCCCGCGAGTTGGTAAGGCTCGACGTGCCCTCATGCGACAAAGTCTGCCCGCCCTGCGCCGCGCCAGGTCCCGGCTTGCTGAGAGTGTTTGATGTCGGGGTCGTTGTCTGGGCCATGGCCGGAAGAGCAATTATCGCCGTGGCCACAATACCAGAGAGGAGCGATTTCATATCCGCCTCCGCCTTTGACTGACCCTAAAACCATGCCTTGTACGCTCGGTTTCGCCTTGGCAAACAACAGAAGGTGAGGAACGTCCGACGCACGCTTCAAAGCGCAGTCGCGATGCGGTCCGCCAACTGTGCGAGTGCCTGAACTCATTGCCGCGGCAACCGCTGCGCCGCTGGTGCCGGAGCCGGCCACCTGGATCTCGGCGTGTTGCGGCGTGCCGTGTCGGTTGCCGCGCTGAACGCTCCAGTCGGCATCCAGCAGCACCCGACCCGACTGATCCGCCATAAAGTGCAGCACATTCAGCGTGACGGTGCGCGTGTTCTCGGGTGCCGTGTCGCCAGGCGCCAGCACGGTCCCGGGCGGCAGTCGCGATCGAAGGTCCTCGGTCAGCGCATTGCGCACCAGTTCGTCGAGCGGTGCCGCCCAGCGATCGACGTCCGACACCTCGATTGCATTGGCAGGGCCACCCCTGACCATCCACAGCCGGTCCAGCATGGCGGGCAGATCGACATGCCCCACCATGACGGGACCGCGCGAATGCACGGTCTGCGCCTGCTGAGCACCAGGAACAGCATCGAGTGTATAGAACTGGGTCTTGGGACTGCTACCGCAAGCGGTCAGCAACAACGCCAGCAACAGCGCGGTCAAACGGGGTGCCATCCGCCTTCAACCTTTGCCGCGCAGCAGCGCCTCGGGATGCCGATCGAGATAATCGGCTAGCGAGCGGAGCGATTGCGCGGCGCGACTCAACTCGTACATGGCATTGCCGATGCCGGTAGTCTCCGGCTGGTTCTGCACTCCACCGGTGCTCGACAGCAAGCCCCGGGCGGCCGTCATAGCGGATTGCGCCTCGTTCGCCGTGGCGCGCAGACGCGCCAGCAGCGGCCCAATGTCGCTGCGCGCCGAACGCGTCACCGCATCGATGTTGGCCACGCTCTGGTCCAGATGTACCAGCGTGCTCTGCAACTCCGGCGATTGACTGAGCGCTGCCAGCTTCTGCGTGGCATCGTGCACGTTCTCGGCGATCTGGTCGAGCGGCATCGCGTTGAGTTTGCCGACGAAGCCACTGACCGAGGCCAGCATCCCGCTGATATCGGACGAGGGCGCAGTCGGCAGTTCCGGCACCGGTCCGGAACCCAGGCTCGCCGACGGCGGCTTGGGCACAAAGTCCAGGTCCACCGTGTCGCCCCCCACCAGCGGCACCGTCTTGCCGATCCGGGCACGCAGTCCCTCGTCAATCAGCTGGCGCATCAGTGCATCCATCTGCGGGCGCGGGTCGCTCTGCCAGCTCTCGCCGCTCGCCAGGTGGATGCGCGACGGCTCGATCCCCAATGTCACCTGCGCGGCAAGTTCTCCGGAGTGGAAATCGTATTGCAGCGTGCTGTCCTGCACTGACCCAATCCGCTGGTTCGCCAGGTTCACCGCGGCACCAGACTGCAGCCCGCCTGCATCCGCAGCGCTGAATGTCACATGATAGCGGACGGTCTGGGCATCCGGGGCATTCTCGGCTTCGGTCTTGCTGTCATACAATGTGAACTGCGTACCTTCTCCGGCCGTCGCGGAAGCGGTGTCTTCCGGAGTTTCGAACGCAATGGCGCCGCCGAACAATGCGCCTACCGACTGGAACTGGACGCGCGGCCCTGGACCGGCTCATCGACACCTGGACTGCGCTGGCGTTCCAGAAATGCGTGTTGCTGTGGACCAGCTTGTCGAATGGCTGGCGGATGAAGGCGGTGATAGAGAACTGTCTTCCGCCAGGCTCAAGCTGCGTCTGCTCCACCGAGCCGACGTCCAGGTCCCGGTAGTAGATCGTGGTACCCCGGCTCACGGTGCCGAGAGTTGCCGCTGTTAAGGTGTAATGCGTGCCCGCAACCGCTTCCTTGACGACGGGTGGCTCTGCCAATCCTTGGTAATGATCCTGCGTCGTTCCGGGGTGTGGCTCCACCCCGATATACGGCCCGGCAATTATGGTCTTGAGCGACGACAGATCGCTGATGTTCGGCTTCGTTCCGGCGATCCAGAAGCGCGTGCCCGCACCCAGGTGCCCCGCCATGTCGCTGTTCAACTGCAGCGATACGTCGACGTGGTGCATGTCCTTCTGCAATTTGACTGACTTCGACCTTGCCGACGTCGAGCCCTTCGTATTGCACCTTGGTGTTGTCAGCCTGCACGCCACCGGCGCCCTCGAAGGTCACCACCACCGAAGGGCCCTGTTGATTGAATTGCCTCAGGACGAGGTAGCCGACGATGAACAGCGCGGCGATCGGCACGGCCCAGATCCAGCCGAACCACCGGCTGCGTTTCTCCTCCGCCTGCGGCACTCCCTGCTCATCTCGGTGCCCGCTCATGGCGCGATTCCCGCGGCACACCGGACCCGCGGCGTGTCACATCGGCGCGCCGGCTGCATTGTCGAGAAAATCACCGCGAAGGACATCCCTGATGCAAGGATACTTTTGCGCAACGCTGGCAGCGACAAACCGTTGCGCAGGCAGGCTTGAACATTTCACTTCTTCCGGCGCTGCGGCCACGAACCCAGCGGCGCTTTGTTTTGGATCTGGCCGTGCATGACGCGGGCAGGAGATCAGGTCCATGACGAAACCAGACGAAACGAAACAACCCGCTCAGGTGCCGGGGGATGCCGAGTCTCCCGCGAAAGAGGAAACCGATCGGACGATGAACGCGGGATCCGCCACACCGACCCTAGCGAACCGGCACAGAGCGAGCAGAAGGACTCTGGCCGCAAGCCCTCGTAGCCGGTGCTAAGCCGCGGCGAGATCAGACAATCCGAGGCAGCGCCGGTAGCCCAGACGCTACGCTGGATGGTGGTGTTCGCCGCGATCGTGCTGGTGGTCTGGCTGCTCGTCGGATATCGTGCTGGTGATTTTCATGGCCGCGCTGATCGCTGTCATGCTGCGTGGCGTCGCCGATTGGGCCGCCGACCGAACTGGCGCGTCGCAGCGCGCCATGCTCGCCATCGTCACGGTCCTGGTCGTCCTCTTGCTCGCGGGCTTTCTGTATTATATCGGCCCAAGGCTCCTGGCTCAGTCGCAAGACTTGTGGACACGGCTGCGGCAGACCCTTGCGCAGTTGCGCCAGAGCTACGGCGATACCCCCTGGGGCAAGGCGCTGTTCAGTGACATTTCGCCGCCCAAGGCGGTGCAGAGCCACATCGTCAGCTACGCCGGAACTGTCGCATCGGTCACTCTCGGTGGCGCGCTCACCGGATTCATCCTCATCATCACGGCGCTTTATTTCGCGATTTCGCCCGAACTCTACATCGGTGGTATCGTCCGGCTCTTTCCGCATCGCCATCGGCCGCTCGCCCAGTCGGTCTTGCGCGACATCGGCGTGACGCTGCGCCGCTGGTCGCTGGGCCAGTTGATCGACATGGGGGTGGTCGCGGTCCTGACCGGCGTTGGCCTCACCATCCTCGGCGTGCCGCTCTCGCTCGCGCTTGCAGTGCTGGCTGGGCTGTTCACGTTTGTCCCCTACTTCGGCGCCATCGCCGCTGCCGTGCCCGCGGTCCTGCTGGCCTTCACCATCAGTTGGCAGACGTCGCTGTGGGTAGTCCTCATCTTCGTGATCTGCCATACCGTGGAAGGCTATCTTATTGCTCCGATCGTGCAGCGGAACACGGCCCATCTACCCCCGGCACTGACAATCCTCTCAATGACCATCCTCGGCACGATCTTCGGGCCACTCGGCATCATCCTCGGCGCCCCGGTGTGCGCCGCCCTTCTGGTCCTGGTGCGGGAGGCTTACGTCGGCGCTGTCCTGGGCGACGATTTGGCGGAGGAATAGAGCGTAAGGCAGGCTCAGGCCGACGCGGTTTGCCTTCGCGCAAATCCGCTTGGTAGCCTCGCGTTCACGACACGCCGTCCCGGGGAGGAGCAATTGGGTCCGACGATCGAACAACAGACCATGCGCAAGGTCTATCTGCGGCTGCTGCCGCTTGCCATGATCGTGTATTTCTTCTGCTATCTCGACCGCATCAACATCAGCTTCGCCGCGTTGCAGATGAACGCGGATATCGGCCTGACCGCCGCGGCGTACGGTCTCAGCTCGACCGCGTTCTATATCGGCTATTGCCTGTTCGAGGTGCCCAGCAACGTCATTCTCGACAAGGTCGGCGCGCGGATCTGGATCGCGCGGATCATGATCACCTGGGGGCTTTGTTCCGGTGCCACGGCATTCGCGACTGGTCCAAAAATGTTCCTGATCATCCGGCTGCTGCTGGGACTTGCCGAGGCCGGGCTATTCCCCGGTATCGTGCTGTTGTTCACCTACTGGTTCCCCGACCACCATCGGGCGCGCATCGTGTCGAGCTTCACCTTGGCCCTGCCGATTTCGGTGGCGCTGGGGGCGCCGATCTCCACGGCGGTGCTCGGACTGGACGGCTTGTTGGGTTACGCCGGTTGGAAGTGGATCTTCCTACTCGAGGCGGTGCCGACGGTGCTGGTTGGCATCTTCGTGCTGTTCGCGCTTACCGATAAGCCTGCCAAAGCTACATGGCTCAACGCCGACGAGAAGAACTGGCTCATAAGCACCCTTGAGAGTGAACGCCGCGCGGTCGAGCGGGCCGGCAAGTTCAGCATGTGGCAAGCGCTGGTGAACCCGAAGATCGTGTTGCTGTCCATCAACTATCTGGGGATCGTCACCGCCAGCCTGGGCCTGCTGCTGTTTGTGCCTCAAATCATCAAGTCACTCGGCGCCAGCAACATGGGCACCGGCTTTGCCACGATGCTCGCCTACATCTGCGGTGCCATCAGCATGATAACCTGGGGCTGGATCTCCGATCGCATGGGCGAGCGGAGGTGGAACCTGTTCTGGGCCTGCACGCTGGCAACCGTCGGTCTTGTCATCGCTGGCATGGGCATGGGTACCTGGTGGGCGCTGGTCGGCATGTGTGTCGCGACCGTCGGATTTTATGGTACGAAGGGGCCGTTCTGGTCGATGCCTTCGATGATGCTGACCGGTGCCGCGGCTGCCGCCGGCATAGCCTGGATCAACTCGATCGGCAATGTTGGCGGTGCGGTGGGGCCGGCCCTGGTCGGTTGGATCAAGGACCTCACCGGCAGCTACTCCGGCGGCCTATACGGACTGGCCGTCTTCACCGGCGTCTCCGCGCTGATCGCGGCCTTGTGGCTGCACATCCCGCGCCGGGTGCCCCTCCGCGGGCGGGTCAGCGTGGCGGCCGAATAGTGCGTGACGAGTGAAGGCGGAATTGGCAGGACAATGGGCTGGAACAGGGTGAGCGCATCCTTTCGCGCTTACCCTGCTCCAGCGCTTGACGTCCGGCCGGTCTGGTCGCCATTTGAGCGGGTGCCAGACGGCCGGACGGCCGCTGCTGCATCCCCGGGCTTCACCCGGGGATCGGCAGAGGAAAGTCCGGGCTCCACGGGAATACGGTGCCGGATAACCTCCGGCGGGGGCGACCCCAGGGAAAGTGCCACAGAAAACAGACCGCCCGCGCAAGCACCCCATGGTGGCCCGCGGGCAAGGGCGAAACGGCGCGGCAAGAGCGCACCGCGTCCCTGGCAACAGGGACGGCAGGGCAAACCCCACCGGGAGCAAGACCGAATAGGGACGACGGCGCCGCAAGGCGCAGGAGCATTCCCGCTTCGTCGTCCGGGTAGGTCGCGCGAGGCGCGCCGCGAGGCGCGTCCCAGAGGAATGGTCGTCCCGCAGCAAAAAGCTGCGGACAGAACCCGGCTTATAGGCCGTCTGGCATTCTGTATCCGGCGCCTGAGATGCGTGGCCGCAATAGGCTCATAGTTCCGCTGGCGGATAATAGGGCGTGTCCCCCAAGGCCTGCACGCGTTGCCAGAACGCCTCGCCACTGGCCTTGCCGACTTCGTCGAGATCCGCTGCCTGCCGCCAGATGTTCCACGAGGTGGGATGCAGCCGGCTGGCCTCGGCGAGGTGCGCATCGCCCTCGACCGCATTGCCATGCCGGCGCAGCCAAACGCCGAGGCGGAAATGGGAATGCGCCAGTGCGATCTCCGGGGTGATCCGCGGCAGTCGCGCGGCTGCCTCCGCCTCCGGCAATGTGTGGCGACCCGTCAGTACCCAGTCGCGCACGGCGTCGAGATACGCCGCGCGCGCCGCAAGCCGTGCCGACTGATGCTCGGGTGCGAGTGTGCGTGTCGTGCGGTCCATCAGCCGGAAGTGGTCGGTCGACCCCGCATTCTCGGGTGGCCGCACGATGCGGCCTGCTGCGTCGATCCACACCGCCTGCGGCACATTGACCATGCCGTAGAGATCAGCGATGCGGTGCTGCGTGTCGATCAGGCACCAGTATCGCGCGCCGGCCTGCTCGATCCATGGCCTGGCGTGTTCGGCGCCGCGGCTTTCCATCGCGACCGCCACAATCATGAAATTTTCGTCCTTCAGGCTGTCGAACAGTTGCTGCCACACGGGCAAGTCAAAGCGACAGCCTCACCAGGACGCCCAGGTACACAGGAACACCTTTTTCCCGCGTAGAGATGACACTGCATGTGGCACGCCGTGGAGGTCGGGCAGCGTAAAGTCCGGCGCCACCAGCCCGGCCAATGCACTGTTGCGCTGGTCCGCGCCGGCGCCCAGTACCCATGTCTCGCCTGCCGCATCACTCACCACCGGCTGGCCGAGCAGTCGCCAGAATGCGGCCACATCGACCTGGCGATCGCGTACAGGGGCCGGCACGCAGATATCGTCTTGGCACATGCCCTCGGGTTTCAATGTCCAACCGGTCGCGCGTTCGGCGTCTTCCGCCGACAACCAGAGGCCGTCCGTCGCAGCCAGGGTCAGTTCGCCCTGCTCGGTCAGCACCGTTGTCATCGCGGCCTCCTCCCTTGCCGGCCTGCAGGCAAACACGTTGAATGTCCCGCGCGCAAGTTGGAGGGGAAACATCGATGCCGAGGCTCGCGGGAAAGATCGCCTGGATCACCGGCGCCGGCAGCGGCATTGGCGAGGCGGCCGCGCTGGCGCTGGCTGACGAAGGCGCGGTGACGGTGCTGACTGGCCGCACGGCGGACAAACTGGAACGCGTCGCCGCACGCATCGGGCAGCAGGGTGGTGAAGCGCACATTCAGCCCGCCGACCTGATGGACAGCAGCCAGGTGCGGAAGGTCGGCGACTTCATCCGCAACACACTCGGCCGGCTGGACATCCTGGTGAACAACGCGGGTCTCAACATCGTTGACCGGCATTGGGACAAGCTGACGCCGGAAGGCATCGACCAATTGGTGAACGGCAATCTGACTCAGGCGCTGTACTGCGTCACGATTGCGCTGCCGATGATGCGAGCGCAGCAGGACGGACTGCTGATCCACACCGCCTCGATCGCTGGCCGCGTCATCGGCGGCTTCCCGGGTCCGATCTACACCGCATCCAAGCATGGCGTGGTTGCCATGAGCCACACGATCAACCAGCAGGAATGCGTGCACGGAATCCGCTCCACCGTGCTGCTGCCGGGCGAAGTGGCGACACCAATCCTCGATCAGCGTCCCAATCCGGTGGGGCCGGAGGTACGTGCGCGCATGGTGCAGTCCGAAGATTGCGGCGACCTGATCCGCTATATCGCGTGTCTGCCCAGGCATCTGGTGATGAGTGAAGTATGGCTCGCGCCGACCCACAACCGCAGCTACATCGCTGCCCTGCAACAGAAGCTGTGAGAGGAACGATGCCGTCGAACCGCAAAAAGGTGATGGTGCCGCACACGATGGGCAAGGAAGGCATCGAAAGGCTGCGTGCCCGCGAGGATATCGAGGTTGTCACCTTCCCGGCGACCATCGCGCAGTCCGATCTGTTGCCGATGCTGTCCGATGTTGCCGGCATCGCACTGGGTGGCACGCCGTATCGCAATGCGGAGATGGAGGCCTCCCCGGTGATGCAGGTGGTGGCGCGCATCGGCGTCGGCTATGACGCTGTCGAGGTGCCCGCGCTGACGACGCGGCGGGTGCCGCTGATGGTCGCTGGAACGGCAAATTCCACCTCGGTGGCGGAGCACGCGTTCCATCTCATGATGGCCCTGGCAAAGCGCAGCCAGGCGTTGGACGCCATGGTGCGCAAGGGCGCATGGGCCGACCGGCACGCCGGCCTGCCGGTCGAACTCGCCGGCAAGACCGTGCTGATCGTCGGCTTTGGCCGCATCGGCACTCGGTCGGCACGGCGCTGCCTGGGGTTCGACATGCATGTGCTGATCTACGATCCGCATGTGCCGGCAGACAAAATCACGTCCGCCGGCTGCGAGCGCGTCACCGATCTGGATGCGGCGCTGCCGCGGGCGGACTTCGTCTCGATCCACTGCCCGAAGAACCCGGAGACGATCGGCTTATTCAGCGCCGCCCGCTTCGCGCGCATGAAGCACGGTGCATTTATCGTCAACACCGCACGCGGCGGCATCATCGACGAGCCGGCGCTGCATGCGGCACTGATCTCGGGTCAACTGGCGGGCGCCGGGCTGGACGTGTTCGAAGCCGAGCCGACGCCGGTGAACAACACGCTGCTTGCACTCGACAAGGTCATCGCCTCACCGCACATGGCGGGCGTCACCACAGAATTGGTCGCCGGCATGGCGGTGGTGACAGCGGAGAACATCCTGAGCGTGCTGGACGGCAAGCCGAACCGGGACAACGTCATCAACCAGGAGGTGCTGGACTGACATGCTGGAAACACCACGGTTCCACCACCTGCACCTGAACTCGGTCGATCCGGATGCGGCGATCGATTGGTATGTGCGGCAGTTCCCAACTTGCACCAAGGGCGAATGGGCCGGGACGCCCGCGCTGCTGTCGCCCAACAACGTGATGGTGCTGTTCACCAAAGTAGATCGGCCACCGCTAACGCAGCCGCAGAGCGCCATCTGGCATTTCGGCTGGCATATCACGGATGTGCGAAAGAGCCTCGCCGCCTATCAGCAGCGAGCGGAGGTGAAGCTGCTGCCGCTCTACACCACCGACGAAGGCGGTTCGGTGCTGGTAAGCAGCGACACTTGGCCGAATGTCGGTGACGTGCTCGGTCTCACGCGCGAGCAGATCGCCGAAGCGCGCGCCAGGGCCTTGCAGCCGCGAGGCGGTGGCGGGTTCGCCTACATGACCGGGCCGGACGGCGCGCTGGTGGAATATGCCGGCAATTATCCGGTGGAACGCTTCAATCACGTGCATCTGTGGCAGGAGGAGCCGCTCCGCGCGCTGTCCTGGTACCAGACCCATTTGAACGCCCCGCTTCGTGCGGGTTTTGCCGCGCCGCCTGCGGCGGACCGTAAGGTGCCGCGCGGCGCTGACCGAACCTGGCCGGCGCTGAACCGCGAGGGGATGTTTCGCACGCCGCGCGCCGGCGTGGAGTTCGGCGATGTGGTGCTGACCTGGTATGCCAACCAGGGCGACACGCCGCTGGCGAGTTCCCGCGGGCAGTTGCAGGACCACATCGCGCTGAGTGTCACGGACCTCGATGCGTGGCAGGACAAGCTGCGCGCCGAAGGCGTGCGGATGCTCGAGCAGCCATACCAGCTCGGTTCGACCCGCGCGCTGATGATTGAGGGTCCGAGCAGCGAGGCGCTGGAATTGGTCGAGGCGCGGTAAGAACACACACGAGAGCGCGTTGCGTGCTTGACCCGGCTCGCGGCGACTTGGCAGGCATGGAGCATGGCTGTTTCGGTGTCCGCCGGTTTCGTCCGTCTGCTGCTGCTCGGCATGTTTCTGATGGCGCAAGCGGCGATGGCACAGGCACCGAGTACCCAGCCAGCCACTCAGCATCAGCCGAAGCCTAGGCAGCCACCTGTGGTGCGCCCGCACGGTCCGACCCACGCACAGAAGCCACCGGCGAAAGGGCCGGCCAAAGCTCCAGCCGCGCCGCCTTCCGCTCTTGTGCCCCCGGCGCCGGCTCCCGCGCCCCCCGAGCCCGCAAAGCCGCCGGAAGCGGAAACCACCAAGGGTTCGGCCACCGGCCTGCCGCTGCCGCGGTTCGCCGCGCTGCGCTCCGATGAAGTGAACCTGCGCGCCGGTCCTGGGACGCGTTATCCGATCGACTGGGTCTACAAACGACGTGACCTGCCCGTCGAAATCCTGCGCGAGTTCGAGGTGTGGCGGCTGGTCCAGGATCCCGATGGGATCAAGGGCTGGGTGCACCAGGCGACGCTGACCGGTCGCCGCAGTTTCTTCATCATCGGCAAGGATGCGGCGTTGCGTCGGGACCCAAAGGACACCGCTGCGGCGGTCGCGATCCTGAAGCCCGGCGTGGTCGGCCACCTTCGCTCCTGCCAGGCAGGTTCGGAGTGGTGCCAGGTGCAGGAGGGTGACTACCGGGGATATCTTAAGCGGAGCCAGTTCTGGGGCACGCTGCCCGACGAGGCGGTGGCGGGCTGACCACGCGCAGGCTATCATTCGCGCTATGGACAAGGATGTCGCGCGGGCGCACCACGATCTGGGTGGCGTCTCGAAGTTCATGTGCGAGCCGGTGGATGTCGAGCCGCACGCGCTGACCGATTTCGACAAGGAGGTCGATGCGCTGCGTGCCGTTCTGGGCGCCAAGCGCGTCATGACGGTGGACGAACTAAGGCGCGGGATCGAGGCGATCCCCGAGGCAGAATATCACAGGCTGAGCTATTACCGGCGCTGGATCCGTTCGATCACCGACAACCTTTTGGCCAAGGGCGTGATCACCGAGGCGGAACTCCGCGCGGCGCTGGGGCGCGTCTGATGTTCTCCCCCGGCGCCCACGTTCGGGTGAAGGACGATTGGCCTGAGACGCGCGGGCTGGTGCATGTCCGCACACCGCACTATCTGCGCGGCTTGTCAGGGACGGTGGTGCGGCAGCTTGGCTCTTACCCGAACCCCGAGGACCTGGCGTTCGCCCGTGCTGCCGCGATACGGGCGCTGTATCATGTGCGGTTCGATCAGCCGGCGGTCTGGCACGAAGGCAGGACAGGCGACGAACTGCTGGTGGAGATTTACGAACACTGGCTGGAGCCGGCATGAACATTCTTGAAACTGACGGCGAGAAACTTTTGGCTGCAGTGCGCGACCTGCTTTCGGCAAAGGGTCTGGTGTCGAATGCCGAGATCGCTGGACGCATTGCCATCACCGATGCCGCTGATCCGGGCCAGGGTGCGCGCATGGTGGCGAAGGCGTGGACCGATCCAGCCTATCGCGCCTTGATGTTATCGGACGGCACCAAGGCGGCGGAAGAACTCGGTATCCCGATGCGTGGGGCGCCGCCCCTTGGCGTGCTGGAGAACACCGAAACGGTGCACCACCTTGTGGTCTGTACACTGTGCAGTTGCTACCCGCGGGCGGTGTTGGGGTATCCGCCATTCTGGTACAAGTCCGCCGCTTACCGTGCCCGGGCTGTGCGCGACCCGCGAGGCGCCATTGCGGAGTGGGGTACGGTGCTGCCGCAGGCGATCCGTATCCGCGTAGTCGACTCCACGGCGGACTATCGCTGGATGGTGCTGCCGCTCCGTCCGGTCGGAACTGAAGGGTGGGATGAGGACCGGCTCGCCTCGATCATCCGCGACGGCGACATGATCGGCGTAACCGTCCCGTTGGCTGGCGCCTAAGCTGCGCGCGAAGAACGCGATTGACGAAAAGCTTCGCCGTAACTCGTCCTCTGCTCTAGCGATCCTGGTCGTAAGCGTCACGCGTGAAGCTGAGCCCAGTTTGTATGATCGCCTGCAAATTCCGCGCCCAAACGAGCCACCACGGCTCATCATGCGTCGCCCGGAATCGAGTCCTCGGATATCTACGGGTGAAGAAACCCGACCAACCTCTCGGCCTCCGCCACGATCGGATCGGCGATCGCCGCTGCACGCTGCGCCCCGTCGCGCAATACGGCATCGACACTGCCGGGATCGTTCAGCAGCCGCTGCGCCTCAGCGGCGATCGGTCGGAGCTTGTCGATCAGCAGCGCCGCCAGCGATTCCTTGAATGCGCCAAAGCCCTTGCCGCCATGCTGGCGCAGCGCCTCGGCAGGATCCACGCCTTCCAGTGCCGCGTAGATGCCGACCAGATTGCGCGCCTCCGGGCGGTGCACCAGCCCGTGCGGCTCCGAGGGCAGCGGCTCGGGGTCGGTCTTCGCCCGGCGGATCTTCAGCGCGATCGCGTCGGGGTCGTCGGTCAGATTGATCCGGCTCTGGTCCGAGGCGTCCGACTTCGACATCTTCTTGGTGCCATCGCGCAGGCTCATGACCCGCGGCGCCGGCCCCAGTATTAGCGGCTCGATGCGAGGAAAGAATTCAACCCCGCAATCATGGTTGAACTTCTGGGCGATGTCGTTGGCCAGTTCCAGGTGCTGGCGCTGATCCTCGCCTACCGGCACGCCAGTGGCGTGATAGGCGAGGACGTCGGCGGCCATCAGGTTCGGATACACATAGAGCCCGGCCGAAGCATTCTCCCGGTTCTTGCCAGCCTTGTCCTTGAACTGCGTCATGCGGTTCAGCCAGCCGATGCGGGCCACGCAGTTGAAGATCCAGGCCAACTGCGCATGCGCGCGCACCGAGGATTGCGCGAACAGAATGTGCTTTTGCGGATCGATGCCGCAGGCCAGCAGCATTGCGGCCATCTCGCGCGTCTGCTCCGCCAGCGCGCCAGCGGGCTGCCAGCTCTCGGTGATGGCGTGCAGATCGACGACGCAGTAGATGCAGTCGTGGCTTGACTGGAGTGCCACCCAGTTGCGAAAGGCGCCAAGATAGTTGCCCAGATGGGCAATGCCGGTGGGCTGGACGCCGGAGAAGACACGTTGCATGCCGGACAGATGGCTGATCCCGGGCAGCGGCGCAAGCGGGCTTGCGCGGCGGCTGCCGGCTGACAGAAGGAGCACCGATATGCCGCAGCCAGACCATATTTCGAAACTCGGCGTCCCCGACGCGGCCACGCTCGACGATGACCTGAAGGCGATCTGGCAAAAGTGCATCGACAAGCTCGGTTTCGTGCCGAACGTGTTCAGCGCCTACAGCCTGAAGCCACAGCGCCTGCGTAACTTCATGGCGATGTACAACGAAATCATGCTGTCCGACTCCGGGCTGTCGAAGCTGGAGCGGGAGATGGTGGCTGTCGTCGTCTCATCGGCAAACCGCTGCTATTACTGCCTGGTGGCGCACGGGGCGGCGGTTCGCGCATTGTCGGGCGATCCGGAACTCGGCGAGATGATGGCGCTGAACTACCGGGTCGCGAAGCTCGATATCCGCCAGCGGGCGATGCTGGATTACGCGTGGAAGCTGACCACCTCGCCCTGGCTCGTCGATGATGCGGACCGCGTCACGTTGCGCCAAGCGGGACTGAGTGAAGCGGACATCTTCGACCTATCGGAGACCGTTGCGTTCTTCAATCTATCGAATCGCATGGCCAGTTCGACGGATATGATGCCGAACCGGCAATATCACAGCATGGCGCGCTGGACAGAGTGAGCGCGGACGATTGCGCCCACTCTGCCCCAGTACTCAGAATGCTGAACTGCGCAACAGAAACGTCCGATCGGGCCGACTCAGGCTCCAGCGAGACTGGGGAAGTGCGCATTGTCTCTCGCGTGATGGCCGGGTCGAGCCCGGCCACGTGTTCAGACCTCCGGCGTTCCTGCCTTCGGTCATCACGTCTAGCCGCGAAATCAGGCCGCATGCCTCGCATTCGTTGAGCTTTCTTCAGACGGCTCGATCCCCATAAGGTCGGCCTGGCGAAGCGCCCAAATCGCGAGTTGCGTTCTATTCGCAGCCTTCACCTTGCGGAGCAGGCCCTTGACGTGAACCTTGACCGTCCCCTCGGTGATGTTCAGCTCCCGCGCAATGGTCTTGTTCGACAATCCGATCGCGAGACAGCGCACGACCTGGTACTCGCGCCTGGACAGGGGGGGCGACAGCGCAAGGTGGTTGTTGCCTCCGTCGAGGCTCTCGCGTTTGGCGTCGATGCTGTCGCATTTGGCAGCACGCCCGTCATCACTCTCTAGGCGCGTGCCGCTGGTAATCCGCGTCATGATGTCTGCCGGGAATAGCCGGTGGTCGGACAGCACCAGTTCCAGTGATCGCTCCAGCATTTCGCCGGAGATTTCGGTGAGCAGGATTGCGCTAACATCAGCCTGAATAAAGGCTGGCAGCACCGATTTCGCACTTGGATCCGCGAGCAGCACGAGCTTCGCTACCGGAAAGTGCTGTCGCAGCTTTTCGATCAAATCATATGGTGGCTCGGCTAAATTCTCGGACGGAAGATGCAAGATAATCAGCTCGGGATCGATGCTCTGACCAGCCACGCCAATCAGCTCAGCCGGATCGCGACCTTCCGCGATGACCGAGATACTGCTCTTCTCGAGCATCCGCCGGATGCCGTCACGGAAAAGCCGGTTCTCCCCGAGCAGAACTGCCAGAGCTGAGCGGGAATCCGCCATCGTACCCCATCGGCTTGATGAACTATGACTTAAGGCCAACTTCCAACGAAGTTGCAATCTTATTAGCCCATTTCGTGCATGGCGCAATCGGGGTAGTTGCGAGCGCAAGGTATCGTGACTATTGCCTTGAAAAGTCAAAGCCTCAATTGCCGTATCGTTATGTAATGTATACGAACGAGCCTGCGATAGCCGGCCACAAGGCCGGCGCGCAAGAATTTGCAGCTAGCTACCGGTGACTTGCTGCTCGATGCTCTGCAGCGTGATTGGCCAGTTGAACACGATCGGTTTCCAATCAAACAATAGCCCATCAGGGGTAATCGACAAGGGAGAAAATCGTGGCTCCAGCTCCCGTCAAGTTGCCTGCAGAGGCGATTTTCCTGTGGGTCGAGAGAGGTCTCAAGAAGGTGTTCAAAGTGCGAGCCGTCGTAACAGGGCAACGCAAGGTCTGGTACGGCGACAGCTTTGGCAACTATAGCGTGCAGAGACGGGCGCGTTGGGCTTCGGTCGGTAATCACCCGCGCTCCATTCGACAGCGTACTAGCCCATTCGGGCGATCACAGTCGGCATTTTGCATAGGAAAAGTCATGAAGTTTACACAAGCTCTTCCATTCTGAAGCCCGATCGTGGTCTTCTGAAAGCGCCATCACCTGCGGTTCCTTCACTGAATGAGAGAATACTTTTGACCCGCCGAGCACCTGCCAGCGATCCGGATCCGGATATCGTTCTGCGGCCTCTGACGGCCGACCTTTACGACAGCTTTGCCCGGCTGCTCTCGGAAGTCTGGGTGCACGACTGTTCGGGCGAGGTCATGCGGGAGATCCTGGAGTGGAGATATCGAGGCCGACCTTCTGGGCACGTGACATGGCTGGCTTGCGTCGAGGACGAGTGCGTTGCCATGCTCGATTCGATGGTGCATCCTTATTTGTTGCACGGGCAACGGATTATGGTTAGGGAAACGGCGGATTGGTACTGTCAGGAAGAATATCGCCGGTTTGGCTTGGGACTGCGGGTGCTGCGGCAACTCAAGAAGTATCCAGAGCCAGGACCTGGTCGTCGGCGGCTCCGAGATGACGCGCCAGATTCTTCCCAAGCTGGGCTGGGACATTTTGCCGGAGATGCACAGCTATGTGCTGGCCGTGACCGCCCGTGGCCTGGCGTCCACTATGCTTCGCAAGAAATGGCCTGCCCGCGAGCCGCTGGCGCGACTGGTCTACCGTAGGTTGCCGCTCCGGACCCCTCATCGCATTCCGCCGCCGCCGGGTAAATCAGAGGTACAGGTGCTCGGTCGGGAGGAGTGGTGCGACGCTCCGGCGGATACCTCTGGCGCTCTGATAGGGCTGCTCGAGCGGGAACATTGGACGTGGCTTGCAGGAATGCCGCCTGAGTTCGCCAGGCCCTTCTGTCTGGTGTTCCGGCTCGATGGAGCTGTCGTTGGGCTCGCGTTGGCGCAGTTGGAGCCAACCGCGACGGGTCTTGATGGCCGTATCGTGCACCTGCAGGCCGCACGTTCCGACATTCCGTTGCTGGCGTGGATGATTTCAGCCGCGGCGCAGGCGCTGGTTCAGCGCGGGGCGGAGTTCCTCCGCTGCTTCGTCTCGACGCCGGAGAAGCGCGCCGCAGTCCAGTCGGTCGGCTTCGTGTATTCCCAGTTCTTGCCATGCTACTGGTGGAACAGACCGGGCGTTGCGGTACCGGATAAAATCGACATCGACTATCTGCGCGGCGATGACGCCCAGCCACTTGCTGCGATGCGCGGCAGGAAATTGGGTCATGCGGTCAGCCGGGACCTGCCCAAGCATCGATCACACGCGGCGCTGCAGCAACCGGCAGAAACCAGCGACTAGGAGCCTGTCTCGCCGGAGCGTGAGTCAGCCGGCGCGGCGCTTCTCGTGGCGTCATCCGTGCGTGGACTTTGCTTGCGATCGCGCGCACAGAGAACCTCTGAACCAGTTGGAATCGACCGATGCCGCGTACTGATGTGGGGACGTCCGCGCGTCTGCTGGAAGAGTTGTCCGAGTGGGTAAGGTTGGAGACGCCCACCACGGATCCGGCTGCCGTCAACCAGTTGCTCGATGTCGCGGAAGCCGAGTTGGCCAGCGTCGGCGCGAAGCTGATGCGCATTCCCGGCCGTGCCGGCTACGGCGACAATCTGATCGCCCGGACCCAGGGAAAGGGCAAGCCGGTGCTGGTGGCAGGCCATCTCGACACGGTCTGGTCGGTCGGCACGCTGGATGGAATGCCTTATCGCGTCGATGGGGCGAAGGCGCACGGGCCGGGCATCTACGACATGAAGGCGGGCAGCTTTCTCGCCTTCCATGCCGTGCGGTCGATCCTGCAGCAGAAGGTGAAGACGCAGCGGCCGATCGTGTTGCTGCTGACGCCGGATGAGGAGGTCGGCAGCCCGACCTCCCGCGAATGGATCGAGCGGGAGGCCGGGCAGGCAGCTTGCGTCCTGATCCCCGAGCCGGCCGGCCCGGGCGGTGCCTGCGTCACCGCGCGCAAGGGGGTGGGGCGATTTGTGCTACGGGTCGAGGGCAGAGGGGCCCATTCCGGCGGGAATTTCCAGGACGGCGCCTCGGCGGTGGTGGAGTTGGCGCGGCAGATCCTGCGTATCCACGAGATGGTGGACCTGGACCGCGGGATCACTCTGAATGCCGCGCCGGTGTGGGGTGGGTCACGGCCAAACGTGATCCCGCCTGATGCCGGTTGCGAGATCGACCTGCGGGTGAACTCGGCGGCCGATGGTGAGGCCATGGAGCGGCTGCTGCGGGACACGACAGCCCTGACACCTGGCTGCCGGGTCATGGTGGAGGGCGGCATGAACCGCCCGCCATTTGCCGAAGATCCCGGCATCCTGGCCCTGTATGACAAAGCGAGAGGGATCGCCGAAACCGTGGGGATTGCCCTGCCTCGACAACATCGGGGCGGCGGTTCGGACGGCAATTTCACCGCAGCCATGGGGGTGCCGACGCTGGACGGCCTGGGCTGCCCAGGTTCCGGCGCGCATGCCAGCCACGAGCACATCCTGTGGCAACAGCTTGCGCCGCGGGCGGCCCTGATGGCGGGGCTGCTGGAGGAACTCGACTAGCGCGCGTCCGCGCCCGCCATGCTGTTCAACTCGCAGGCCTTCATCTGCGGTTTTCTACCGGTCGTGCTGGCGCTCTACTATGCGCTGCACGCACATCGTCGGGCGCGGCAGTCAGTGGTGGTGCTGGCATCGCTGGTGTTCTACGGCTGGTGGGATGTCCGGTTCGTGCCGCTGCTCGCCGGGCTTACCGTTGCGAACTGGCTTGTCGTGCGCTGGTTTGCAACGGTGCGGGCACAGTGGATTCCACTGCTGGGCGTAGCGTTGAACCTGGCGGTGCTGGGGTTGTTCAAATACGCTGACTTTTTCCGCGCGACCGGCGATGCCTTGATGGGCGAAGCCTTCCATCCCTGGGATCTGATCCTGCCGCTGGGCATCAGCTTTTTCGTGTTCCAGAAGGTCTCCTATCTTATCGACCTGCGTCGAGGTGACCGGCACATCTACGGGTTCCTCGATTTCTGCATGTTCGTCACATTCTTTCCGCAGCTCATCGCCGGGCCCATCGTCCGGCATAACGAGATCATTCACCAGTTCCGGCTCGATCCGTGCCGACCAGGGATGTGGGAAAACCTGTCGCGTGGCTTCGTGCTTTTCGTCATCGGCGTGGCCAAGAAAGTCGCGCTTGCCGACACGCTGGCGATGGTCGTTGATCCGCTATTCGGCAAAGCGGCAGCGGCGTCGTTGTCGGCGGCCGAGGCGTGGGTCGCCACCGTGGCATATACCCTGCAGATCTACTTCGACTTCTCCGGCTATTCGGACATGGCAATCGGATTGGCGCTGATGTTCGGCCTGTCGCTGCCGCTGAACTTCAATGCGCCATACCGCGCCTTGTCGATCCGCGACTTCTGGCGGCGCTGGCATATGACCCTGTCGCGCTTCCTGCGCGACTACCTGTACATTCCACTCGGGGGCAACCGATGCGGCCCGCTGCGGCAGGCTGCCAACGTCATCCTTACCATGCTCCTCGGCGGACTCTGGCATGGAGCCAACTGGACCTTCGTCGCCTGGGGCGGACTGCATGGCGGGGCGTTGGCCGTCAACCATCTGTGGCAGGCGCGTGGGCTGCGTCTGCCACGGGCGATCGCCTGGTCACTGACCTTGCTGTTCGTCATGGCGTGCTGGGTGTTGTTCCGCGCCGCCAATTTCGCGATCGCCGGTAGCATCCTGCTGTCGATGATTGGACAGCACGGCGTCGGAAGCGTGGCGCTGGATCGCGAATTCGGCCTGGCGTTGTTCGGCGGGGCGGCTGTCGCGCTGCTCGGTCCGACCAGTCAGGCCATTGCGCTCGAGAAGCTGCAACCAACGCCGTGGCTTGCCATGCCGGTGGGCGCGGCGTTGGCTTATCTATTGCTGCTGGTCGGTGGCCGGCTGCCGAATGTCTTCATCTACTTCCAGTTCTGATTGGCGCCGCTTCTTCCGGCTCGCCGCCGGGACAGCAGCGGTTGCCGTCGCGGTAATCTACGCCTTTGTCGTGCTGGTAGACCCGTTCGACACGCTGCCGCTCTCGCCGCCGCTGCATCGCGGTTTGGTCGCAAGCAATCAACGCTACTCCTATCCCTCGGTGGCGCGCTCGAACAGGTTCGACAGCGCCGTGTTCGGCACCTCCACCAGCCGGCTGTTGCGGCCCGCTTTACTGAACGCGGCATTCGGCGGCCGCTTCAGCAATCTGGCAATGAACGCCGCGACGCCATACGAGCAGGCGTGGCTGATCGGGGTGTTCCGTACCGCGCATCCGGCGGCGCGCACTGTCCTGATTGGACTCGATCTCAACTACTGCGTCACCGGCGACGCAGAGCAGTTGCTGACGCCACGCGCCTTCCCGGAGTGGCTGTACGATAACGGCAGCGGATGGCGCGGCTATCGCGATATGTTCAATCTGTTTGCCGTACAGGAAGCGGGTCAGCAGTTCGGTTTCCTGGTTGGCATGAAGCGCCCATTCTACCGTGACGACGGATACACCGACTTTCTGCCGCCCGACAGCGAGTACCGACCCTTCCCGCGTTGCGCAGCATATGCAGCTGTCCGGCATATTCATCCCGCCGGGCACACGGGATGGAGCGCCCGCACGTTGGCGCTTCCCCGCGCTTGAGCGATTGAGCGGCACCATCGCGACCTTCGCGGATACCACCCGCAAAATCCTCTACTTCGTCCCGTATAGCCAACGCATCATGCCGCCGCCTGGCTCTGCAGGCGACGCCGTGTGGGCTGAATGCAAGCGACGCGTGACAGCACTGGCCCAGCAAATGCCGAATAGCCTGGTTCTGGACTTCATGCTGCCGACGCCGATTACGAATGTCGCGAACAACTATTGGGATGGTCTGCACTATCGGCACGAGATCGCCGATCGTGTCGTGCATGACCTCGCGGCGGCCGATCGCGGCCAGACATCGCCGGATTATGTGCGACTGGCCGACAGCAGGCTTTCTGCCAACTTGGCGAAGACCGGTACCGCGGCAACGAGGTCCGATGTGCGCACCTTCTCGGTTGGCGTGTGCGCCTCGGCGATGTCGCCTGGGCCCAACACGACACAAGGCGCGATCGCCTGCAATTCCGAGGCATCCGTGCCATAGGGTGCGGTGCCCGCCGGCTTGCCGGTTACCGCAACGCAACGCTGCACGAACGGATCGTTGGACGGCAGTTCGGGTGGAAAGCCCTCACGCGTCTCGCTGACTGCGATACCGAAGCGCTCTCCGGCGGCATGGACCGCTGCCAGGATCGGACTGGTATCGATTTTGGCGGAGTAGCGGAACTTGATCCGCGCCGTCGCCATCGGCGCGGTCACGTTCATGGCCACACCGTGATTGTCGAGTACCAGGTTGAAGTCGCTGAACGGCGGATCGTACTCTGGATCCTGCAGGCCGACATCGCTGCGCAATCGCTCGAACAGGCTTTTCATCTCAACCAGGAACGGGATCAGGTCCCAGTTCGCATTGCGGCCGCGACCAGTGCTGCTGTGCGCCTGCACCCCGGTCGCCACACAGGTGAACACAATATGGCTGCGATGACCGCGCACCGGCGAAAGTCTGGTCGGTTCGGCGACGATGATGCCTGCAGGTTTTATCCGCCGGACCAGCTCCGAACCTTGCGCGATCAGCCGCGCACCTTGTTTCGTGGTCTCTTCATCGGTGGTGAGCAGCAAGGTGATTGGCACGGTTTTGGGCAATGATCGGGCGGCGACAATGATCGCGGCAACCGGGCCCTTCATATCGGTGCTGCCAAGACCGTGCAGCGTGCCGTCCTGATCGAGCCGAGCGGACCAAGGGTTTTCCTGCCAGCCGGTGTCGGGAACCGTATCCATGTGGCCCGAGAGAGCGATGCCGCCCGACGGGCCTTGATGCGCGACTAGCGCTCGCTTGGCTACGCCGGCTGCATCGGCATAGTCGATGCGCTCGATGTCAAAGCCGGCCAGCGCCGTTTCGACATACTCCGCCACCGGCAGATTTGAGACGAAACTGCGGCTGTCGATCGCCACAAGATTGCGCGCGAGGGCGACGACATCGATCTCGACGTTGCGCATGCCACTCCTGTTTTCGCTGCGGAAGTGCAGTCTCGGCGAGAATGGGTCTGGAGCGCAACTTTCGTCGGGACCAGTGTGCATAGACAGCTGCCTTTTCGTATACGCAATGGTAACCCCACGCGACGACACTGCCGTCGGACCGCCAGCCCAAAAGGAGTATCGGTCATGCGCAAGGGAATCAGGCGTGTCAGCCCCTCAGTCGGTATCGACGTGGCGCCGGAACACGAGCTTTACGCGCAGAATCTGGCGCAACGCCAGCGGGGCCAGATGCGGCTGAAACTGAGCGCGGCCGAAATCGACGAGATGGTGACGCAGTTCGTGGCCTCGCGCGGCAGTGTCACGGTATGCCCTGCGGCCTACGTGTGCACATCCCGCCAGTATCACCCTCGCCAGGGTGGTGAACTACCGTGGAGAGACCCAGTGGACGCTTCGCCGGTGACGATCTCACCGCTGGCGGTGTCCGGTCCGCCAGCTTCGGCACCGGAGCCGTCCAACGTCGCCTGATCGTGCAGGGCGGAAACGCCCAAGGATGCCGATCTTCCCGCTAAGTGCGACGATAATGCAGGCGCCGGGCGAGCCAGCAGCCGACTGTCACGCCGCTAATCCGGCCTGACGCGTCGCGCTGGACCGCCAGCGTCCAATCGCCGGGCGGGGTATGGTCCAAGGCACGCAGGCAGGGCAACAGCCATACGTCGCCGCCTAGCGGGCTCATCAACTCCATCCGGCTCTGGCCCAGGAACCCCGAAAAACCGCCATACAGCACGCCGCCTGCGTCGGTAACCGTCAGCTCCGCATCCAGATCATCGCAATGATACCGACCGGCGATGTCCCGCATCGGGGAGCCATGACAGGGATGCAGGAATAAGCTGTCGTTCTCCGTCAGGCGGTCCATCCACAACCCGCCATCCTCTGGTCTCAGCCGCACGGTAGGGCTGCTTGCTGTGCCGTCCGATTGTAGCTGAAGCAGATCGGGATGATGGCCGTAGCGCAGGCGCACCTTACTGTTGACCATATCGATGCGGGCGGAAAGCTCGGTCTCGCCCCCGAAATAGGCTCCGAGCCAGTCAGGTGCGGGCTGGGGCTCCGGTGACGGGGCAGCTTTCTCGGCCAGGACCGCGGCAAGGATGTCGACCGCGGCGTCATGCGCGTCCGCCAAGTAATTGAACATGACCACAACCGAGACGCGTTCCGCGGGCATGTACAGACGATGACTGCGCCAACCGCGCAGCGCGCCGCCGTGCCCGGTGATCGATCGCCCGAACTCAACCCCGCGATTCAGTCCAAAGCCATAGGCGGCAGGAGTGACCGTCCGCAAACGCCACAGGAGCGGACAGACGTGAATACAGCGCCGCGGGGTCGTCTCGCGTGCTATCAACGTGCTGTTCCCAGGCGATCATGTCATTGAGGCTGGCGCCGAGGCCGGCATCGCCGGTCCAAATGATCCGATTCTCGGCGGCGCGGAAGCCGGTTGCTGGCGTGCCCTCGTAGCCTTCGGTTCCATCCGGCATGGCTCGCGTATCAGCGGCCAGGAGAGCAGTTGCCATGCCGACGCGATCGAACACGCGTGCCTGCAACAGCTCGGCAAAGCTGCGACCGGTGCGTACTTGCAGGATGTCCGACAACAGGCGGAAATTCTGGTTGGCGTACGAATAGCGCGTCCCAGGGGTGAAGTGCAGAGTCCTCTGGCCAAGCATCACCCGGGCGGCTTCGCGGTCGCCGAACGCGGCCTCGGCTGGCGAACCGTGCAGCATCGCGAGGGCCCAGTAATCGCGCAGGCCGGAATGGTTGTGGCAGAGATGCAAAGCCCCCGGAGCCGGGGCCTGCAACAAGGGCAAGCGCGCCCGCACATCATCGTCCAGCGCCGAAGGGTCAGCGAAGGCGTCGAGCACCACCGCACAGGTAAACTGCTTGGTAATGGAGCACATGCGGAACAGCGTGCGCGGCGTGAAAGGTATACGCCGTTCGGCATTGGCCCAGCCCCAGGCGTGGCGAACCAGCACCTCGCCGTTGCGTAACACTGCGACGGCGCCGCCGGGGCCCGCATAGGCGCCGGGCAGGCTCTCGATGGCGCGGTCCAGGCGCGGGACGATGCTGGTTGTCATGCGGCGATCCTGTTTACCGCGCAGCTACTCGGTACTCACTCGTCGGGTCGTTTACCACGCGGTTGCTCGGAACAGAACGCGGGCAAACGCGTTACTCGCGCATGAGCTCAAGTCCCAAATCCCAAGCTGAATCGACAACCCCGAGCAACGCCAAGAAGGACCCGGACGAATGGGTCACCGGAGACGAAAGCATGACGGGGGCTCAGGCTTCCTATTTGCAGACGCTCTGCGAAGAGGCAGGCGAAGACTTCGATCCGCATCTCACCAAGGCAGAGGCTTCGAAGCGCATCGAAGAATTGCAGGCCAAGACCGGGCGCGGCCGGGATCATTGAGCGCCGGCGCGAGACCCACTCCCATGCCGGGCGCGGAAGGGGCAGACTGCGCTGATGGCACCGAGTTACCTCGACCCTCGCACCGGCCAGACATATCCGCTGCAGCAGCCGCGCTGGTGTGGCGATGGCCGCGCACCGCTTCTGCTGACGCCGCTACCCGGCATTACTCGCGCCCAGATCGACAGCACGTCCCGTAGCCTATGGCGCTATCGGGCGGCGCTGCCGATGCAGGTGGACGACCCGATCACCATGGGCGAAGGCTGCACGCCGCTGATCCACCGCGCACTCTACGGTGCCACGCCACTGATGAAATGCGAGTGGTTCATGCCGACGGGCAGCTTCAAGGACCGCGGTGCCAGTGTCATGCTGTCATTGCTGCGCGCGCAGGGTGTGCGTGAGGTGCTGGAGGACAGTTCCGGAAATGGCGGCGCCGCGGTGTCCGCCTATGCCGCGGCCGGCGGGCTGCATGCGACGATCATGGCGCCCGCCTCGACCAGTCCGGCGAAGACCGTGCAGATGCGCGCGCACGGTGCGAGGGTGGAGCTGATCCCGGGCACCAGGCAGGACACCGCCGATGCGGCCGTGGGACGTTCCGAGACGGTCTTCTACGCCAGCCACAACTGGCACCCGTTCTTTTTGCACGGCACCAAGACGCTGGCCTACGAGCTGTGGGAAGATCTCGGCTTTCAGGTGCCGGACAACGTCATCATTCCCTGCGGAGCTGGATCGAACGTGCTGGGCTGCGAGATCGGCTTTTCGGAACTGCTGAGCGCCGGGGAGATCGAGATGATGCCGCGACTTTTCGCGGTCCAGCCGGCCAATTGCGCCCCGATCGCGGCGGCCTTTCTCGCCGGAGAGGACGGGCCGGTCGCCATTGAGGCAAAGCCGACGATCGCGGAAGGGACGGCGATTGCCCAACCGATCCGGCTTGCCGAGGTGCTCGGCACTCTGCGCGAGACACGCGGAGGTGCGGTCATGCTCAGCGAGCAGGAGATCGCCGCGGCGACTCTCGACCTGGCGCGCAGCGGGATCTACGTCGAGCCGACATCGGCGCAGGCCGCGGCAGCATTCCGCAGGCTGTTGGAAGCCGGCACCGTCACCCCCGAACAGACGACAGTCCTGGTGCTCACCGGCAGCGGGTTGAAGGCCACGCCGCGGATCGCCGAATTGCTGGGGGCGGCGCTGTGAAACCCCGCGTCGCGCTGCTGGGTTTTTCCATCGAGTGTAATCGCTTCGCGCCAACCGCGACCGAGCAGGACTTCGCCGCCCGCACCTTGATCCGCGGTGCGGCCATGCTGGCGGATGCGCGCTCTTCGGCGCCGCATATGTTGGGCGAGCTGCCAGGCTTCGTCGCCGACATGGACGGCGCCGGGGAGTGGGAACCGGCGCCGATCCTGCTGGCGATGGCGGAGCCGAATGGCCCGGTGGAGCAGCCGTTCTTCGATCGCATGATGGCCGAGTGGGAGACCGGTCTGCGTGGGGCCGGCCGCTTGGATGGCGTCTATTGCGTGCTGCACGGGGCTGGTCTGACCACGGAGGACCATGACCCGGAGGGGGCGCTGCTTGGCCTGGTACGCCGTATCGTGGGCGCCACGACGCCGGTGGTCGCCAGCTACGATCTGCACGCCAACGTCTCGGAGGCGAATGTCGCCTTGGTCAACGGGTACGTGGGCTACCGTACCAACCCGCATCTCGACATGCGCGATCGGGGCGCGGAGTCAGCGCAGTTGCTGCGCCGTGTGATGTCTGGCACGCGCACCTATCTCGCGCGCACACGCCTGCCCATCGTGCCGCCGACTGTCAGCATGCTGACCGGCAAGGACGCCCACGAGCGGCCTTATGGCGAGCTGATCGACCTCGGCCAGCAGCGCATGCACGAGCCGCCCTATACCGGGCGCGTGCTCAATGTCTCGGTGATGGGCGGGTTCGCCTATGCGGACACGCCGTTCAACGGTCTCACCGCCGTGGTGACCGCAACCGATGCGGAAGCGGCGAACGGGCTGGCGCACGAGATCGCCGCGGCCGGCTGGGCAAGGCGCGAACGGTTCCGGGCCAGGCTCACCTCGCTGGACGATGCCCTGCGGCTCGCCAAGGGGACCGAGGATGGCGGCAAACCGGCGCTGATCTTCGCCGATGTGGCTGATAATCCCGGCGGCGGCGGTCGCGGCAACACGATGTGGATCCTGCAGGCGTTTCACACCGCGCGCGTGCGAGGCGCGCTGGTCGGCGTCATCCATGACCCGGCCTTGGCGATGGAGGCCCACAAACTCGGCGAAGGCGCCAGCTTCAGGGCGCGCTTCAACCGCGCCGGCGGCGATGAGTTCGCCGCTCCGTTCGCTGCGCCTGCAACAGTCCGCCGCCTGCACGACGGCCACATGCGCGGTCGGCGCGGCATCTATGCCAACAACACTTTGGCCCTGGGCCCCTCTGCCGCATTGCAGCTCGACGGCATCGCCGTGGTGGTGATCTCCAACCGGGTGCAGTGCGCGGATCCGGTGTTCTTCGAAGCCTTCGGGCTCGACATCGCTGCGGCGCGCGTTGTGGTCGTGAAGTCCCGAGGGCACTTTCGTGGCGGCTTCGACGAGTTCTTCCGCCACGAACAGGTGGTCGAGGTGGATACACCCGGTCTCACCAGTCCGGTTCTATCGCGGTTCCGCTGGAAGCACATGCCGCGGCCAGTCTTGCCTATCGACGCTTCGGCGGAGTGGCCGGGATGAGGCTCGCAGATCTGCCGACACCCTGCCTGGTGCTCGACAGGAACATCCTGCAGCGCAATATCGATCAGATGGCGCATTGGCTGTCCCGGCATCAGGTGCCGCTGCGGCCGCACATGAAAACGGCCAAGTCGATCGATGTGGCGCGGCTGGCGACGGCCGGACAGCCGGGCGGCATCACTGTTTCGACTCTGGCCGAGGCCGAATATTTCACCGGTCATGGCATCACCGACGTGTTGTACGCCGTCGGCATCACGCCGCAGAAGCTCGATCAGGTGGCGAAGCTGAACAGCGTCGGGGCCTCGGTCATGGTGCTGACAGATGACCTGGACGTGGCGGGGGCGATCGCGTCGCATCAAAGGCCGCCACGCGCGCTAATCGAAATCGATACCGGTGAGGGACGAGGCGGCGTCGAGCCGAATGATGACTTGCTGCTGGCGATCGCCACGCGGCTGGGGCCCTGTCTCGCCGGCGTGCTGACGCATGCGGGGCACTCGTACGCTGGCCGCAGCAGCGACGAGATCGCAGAGATCGCTGAGACGGAACGGTCCGGGGTGGTGCGGGCCGCCGAACGCCTGCGAGAGGCCGGATATGCGGCGCCGATCGTCTCGATGGGCAGCTCGCCGACGGTTGTGCACGCGGTTCACCTCGACGGGGTCACGGAAGTGCGCGCAGGCGTTTACATGTTCGGCGACCTGTTCCAGGCAGAAATCGGCACCCACGACCTCGGATCCATCGCACTGACCGTGTTGACCAGCGTTATTGGCCGGCGGCCCGGACGTCTGCTGGTCGATGCCGGGGGCCTGGCTCTGTCGAAGGACCGCAGCACCGCCGATGCGCCTAGGGACTACGGCTTTGGCCTGGTGCTTGACGCGGTCGGGAGGCGAAGATTTGGCGATGCCATCGTCGGGCGCGCGTATCAGGAGCATGGGGTTGTGCAGGCCGATCCAGCCTATCCGCTCCATCTGCCGGTCGGTGCGAAACTGCGCATCATGCCCAACCACACCTGCATGACCGCCGCTGCGCACGATCGCTATTTTGTGGTGGAGGGAACCGATGAAGTCGTGGCGATCTGGCCACGCGTGAATGGTTGGTAGGCGTTCCATGAACACCTATGTCTATGTGTGACAGCAGTACCGGTTCGAAAGGGGTCGTGTCTTCCTAAACACTGATCCTAACGAATGGGGGTCGCACCCCGGCTCCTCTGCCCCGGTTTCTCCAGTGCTTGCACTGGCCGGGTTCGTGGGGCTGTGTCTGCTGGTTGGATTGGCCGATGGCTCTGTCGTGGCAGGGACGCCCCGCGCCTGGTACACCTCGCTGTATCGGCCACCCGGCACCCCGCCGAACTGGGTGTTCGCCGCGGTTTGGGCGCCGCTCTACGTTTTGATCGGTATCGCCGGCTGGTTGGTGTGGCGGCGCTCGGCGTCGGCTCAATCTCTTCGGCTCTGGGGCTGGCAGCTTGCCGCCAATGCCTGCTGGACGCCGGCATTCTTCGCGTTGCGCAGTCCGCCCCTGGCTTTCGCCGTTTGCCTGGTGCTGCTCGCGTTGGTTGCGCGCACCATGGTGTCGTTCTGGCGGGTGCAGCGCCACGCGGCTTGGTTCATGGCCCCTTATTTGGGCTGGAGCTGTTTTGCGACGTATCTCACCGCTGGGTTCTGGTGGCTGAAATCCGCCTTGAGCTAGACTCGTCGGCATGAGAGTTGGATTCGTTGCTGCTGCTGCGTTTTTGGCTGGGTTGGCCGCAGCTTGGCCCGCCGCCCAGGCGCAGATGTTCAACCAGGTCGGCAAGAACGGCGGGGCGGAGAAAGCGCCGCCGCCGGTCGCACCGCCTCCGGCACTGCCGGGCGCGAGCTCAGGGGGGGCTGGCCCCGCGCCGCTGACCCGTGTTCCGGCCGATATGGAACCGAATGATGCGCTGTTCGATGCAATCAACCGCGGCGATATCGCCAGTGCGCGCGATGCGCTCAGCCGTGGCGCCGACCTGCACGCCCGCAACATCCTGGGCATGACCCCACTTGAGTTATCGATCGATCTGGGGCGTCACGACATCTCGTTCATGCTGCTGTCGATGCGGGCGGCGGACGACACGCGACCAAGTCAGCCTGTGCGGGCGGCAACGGCCAAGCCGGAACCGAAGCAGCCGGTCCGCCAGGCGAAACGCACGCCGGCGCGTACAGCGGCGCCCGTCGCAGCAACCGAGCCGGTCACCAGGAACCCCCGGCTGTTCGCCGGCGATGGCGGGACGCCCAACCCGAATGCCGGGTTCCTGGGGTTCGATGCCAACCGCCGGTAGCGTCCCCGAATTCACCCAGTTGACGCTGCTGCGACTGGCAAGAGGGGCAGGGTCTCCGCATATCTATGCCCGCGTCAGGCAAATGCGGAGGATGTTGCAGTGCAGCACGAGCAAGATATTCGGCCGAAGGCACAGGCAGCCGCTTTTTCCATGATCAAGTTGCACGGTCTGCGAGCGCAGGCTGTGGCGCAGGAGCGGTTGGCCGAGCTCCGGCTGCGGGGCGACACTGCGGAATTTGACCTATGGCAGCAGATCTACGCAGCCATTTGTGAGCTGCGACGGACCGCCCCGGCTATGCAGCCAAGCTAGAGCGCCTTCACCCTACTGGAATCGGCGCTTTCGAAGCGGGTGATTTGCGATTCCGCGTCTCCGGTTGTTCTGGCCGGAAAACGGCATCCTATGGCGCCATGAAAGCCGTAGGCGCACGACTGCGGGAAGAAGCTGGGTGGTTCATCGCGGCGCTCCTCGCAACGACGAATTTCCAGTCAGCCTGAAATGCTCTAATAGAGGACACTCGGCAGCCAAGCGCCATCAGGCTCGTTGAACAGCCCGATCGTCATGTAGGTCGCCTGTGCCACGAGGCGCAGCCCCTGCTGCAAGCACCAATTGAACACCTCGAAATTCGTGGTTGGCACAAAGAACCCCGGTCCGGGGAAGGCAGGTGCAGCGGCGATCAGCGCCATCAGGGAGCGGTTAGAGTCGGCGACGGTATGGGTGAAGAAGCCCAAACCGTTTGTGTAGCCTGAGATCACACCCAAATGCTCGACCACCATTAGGCTGTCTTGCGCGACGAACTCGTCGAGCTCCTGCCGGCGATCGAAGCCATGAATTCTGTGGCACAACGCGTTGCAGGCATCCGCGTCCGCTCTCGTTGCCTGACGCACCTCATAGCCGGGAAGCCGCTGGTGCAATGGCTTGCCCTGCATGATCGACAGCGGATAACGTGAGCGGAAACCAAGCGTTGTGTAGAGGCACAGCGACCTGTTGTGATAGGCAATCTGCACGAGGCGAATGCCGGCGCAGCCGCGGCGCTGAGCCTCCTCCATCGCGGCCAGCATGAGTTGCCTTCCAACGCCCTGGTTTTGTGCCTCCGGATCGACAGAGATCGGCCCAAGGCCGATAATGGAAGAGCGGAGATCGATAAAGTTGCTGCCGAGCAGGTGGCCGTTATCCTCCGCAATCACGCCATAGAACTTCGGGTGGCTTAACAGCAGAGACGCCACGCTGTGGGCAGTCTCGGGTGTATCGAAGTCGGCCGGGAAACGGTGCTGGTCGGAAATGCTCTTGAATGCCGAGTACAAGACTGGCGCGACTGCGGCCACATCGTCCGGTGTCGCAGGACGAATGGTTCTCGTCATGACGCTCTCCCGTTTTTGTCAGTCTATCCCGGCGCTAACGCCTTAGGTCAAGGTTAAAAGATGCCGAACAGCCCGCGCAGGAAGCCTGGTGTCAGCGCGGTCAGCGGGTTGACGGACACCTCTGGATTGTCGATCCGGCCACGCACCGTGTAGCTTGCCGCGAACACCCCGCCACCGCGTTCCGGGCTGAACAGTTTGCCGACCAGCGGGATGTTGCCCAGCAGCGAATTGAAGAAATACGCCGGCACGATCGTGCCCTGCATATCGAGCTGCTGCGCATGCCAGATCGGCTCGCCCCTTGGCCGTCAGCCCGAGCGACGGGCTGAACGCGCGCGCATCGGTCAATTCCACAGGCTTCCTCCGTGAGCCGGAACGGCGCCACAAGCCGCGTGAAGCCCAGCCCGGGCCCCTGCATCACCTGAACCAGACCATACAGCGTCATCGCCTGCAGCAGTTTGCCGAATGCAGGCGCATCGCGGATACGGAAATCCTCGACAGTGGCTGTTCCGGCCAGCGGGCGATCAGGTTGCGTGTCGTCGTACTGAGCCTGAACCGAGAGTTTGCCGCCTTGCATGCTTCGCAGGTAGTCCAGGCCGCGCAGCAGTTCGCCAGCATCATCGGCACTCGCCGTAACGCGCCGCCCACCGCGATCAGGAATAATGCGAACCTGGAAGCGCCCGCGCCCAGCGCGGCCATCCACACTCAGTTGTCGCAACACGCGGCCATCGTCCTCGGCATGCAGTGCCACATTGCTCGCGGTGACGCCGCCAGCCATCAGCAATCGGTCGAATTTCGCGTCCACCGTCCAGGACGGCCCAGGCGGCGGCTCGGCCTTCGTCGCACGAGGCGATGATTGCGGTGGCGTCTTGCGGCCCAGCCGCGGTGCCAGATCGAGCACTGGTCCGGTGATGCTGCCGGTGATCGGGCCGCTCGCCGGCAGGGTCAGCATCCCCTGCGCCACCGTCCGACCCAGCACGAGGCGATCCACGCGCAGCGAAGTCACTCTGCCGCCGCTGGCGTCCGCGTGCCCGCGCAGCACCAGTCCGTCCGCATCCACCTGCACAGCATCGATACTGCTCAGACGGTCCTGGTTCAGGAGCAGTCGCGCCGATGCCTTCGCCGAGGCGTCGCGCGGCTTGCGCCAGTCCAGCGCGTCAACGCACGAGCTCCGCTCCCGTCAGGTTGGCATTGACCGCCACATCACCCTGGCCATTCCGCCGCTCGGTCAGCACGGCCTGCAACTGGGTCACGCCACTCAGCAGCGGTGTCGCATCCAGCCCGGCCGCTGCAAGTTGCCGCGCATCCGCCTGCCCGGAGATCGTCGCGCTCTGCACCACTTGCGAGGGCGGGCCTGCGCGGAAGTCCATCGTCGCATCCAGCTTGGCGGGGATTGCGGCCAGAAGCGCTCGCCCGCTCACCTTCATCCCGTCGTTGCTGGCAGTCAGATCCAGCACGCCCTGGTCGAGGTCGCGCCCGGCAATCAGCCGGCCCAGATGCACGCCATCCAGATGCGCCTGCACCTGCACCGGGACGTCATCCATCGTGGCATTGTCCTCCAGCGGCACGCTGAGGCTGAGCTTCACCGCTACCTGGCCCGCTGGGTTGTTCAATTCGATCGGATGGCGGTCCAGTAGCCGCAGGCGGGGCTCGCGCAGCAATGCGATTGTGTCGGGCACCGTTCCGCTGACATCCGCCTCGATCACGCCCACTTGGTGCGGCCGCATGAGGCCGGTGATCCGCATCCTGCCACTGCGGATTTGCAATCCGCGTCCGCCGCTCTCCTTCTGGCGCAGCCGCTGCCGTCCACCGGTCACGACGATGTCCAGGGTGTCGGGATCAACGATGCGCAACTGCGCCTGGCCGCCGTCGATCGGCGGCACCGGTCGCAGCCAATGCACCTCCAGCCCGTCACCATCGAGCGTGCCGCTGGCGCGGGTCAGCTCAACCCCGGCCAGATCCGGCAACGCTGACAAACCCAGATCGATATGACCATTATGCGCGGTTCCGGCCGGGATATTGCTGACCAGCCATTGTCGCGCGCCCTCGGCGGTGCCCTGCGGCCAAAGTTGCGGCAGGTCTGCGAACTCGACCTGATCGATGTCGGCCGATACCGAGGCGTTGATCTGCCCCGCGCTACGTTGGACCGCTCCGTGAGCCTCGATACGTGTCGGCGGGCCGCCCTCATGACCGCGCAGATTCACCTGCAAGGTCTCCAGCGCAACAGCGTCCGGCGTGATGGAAGCCACCATCCCGGCACTGAGAAGTGGCACCTCGCCCGCCCCGATATGCACCTGCCCCGGCACCAGCCTGGAGGCTGATAGAGGCCTGTCGAACCGCGAGCCCTTCGTCCAGATCGAGTGTCGCCTCGCCGCCGACCGGGGCATCGAATGCCGACAGTGGAGCAAGCGATGGCGCGGCGCGGGCGATCGCGTCAGGTCTGACACGGCGAGAGTCTGACGCGCACCTGGGTATCCTTGCCGCCTGGACGCAGGTTCGCCGCCATGGTCAAGCGCGCCTGTTGCTCACCAACCGCCAGCGAGAGATCGGCGGTGCCAACCACCCCGCCTTGCGGGCGCCTGACCAGATCGATCTCCGCATGCGGCGCTCGCCAAGTGACGCCTAGTTGGCGGTCAACGATGCGCAGGTTCGCATCATGCACCCGAACCACCCGAAGCTGCTCAAGCAGCTTGTCGCGGCCGAGGGTTCGATCGTTGCCGGGTGGCCTCGCCAACTCGCCCAGCAGGTCGGCCAAGGGTGTCGCATGCGCTGGCGCAGGAGTTTCGCCAGTATCGGCCGCCTCGGCGGCGCTGCCGAGATCGAGGCTGAGCGTGCCATCGGCAGCCCGCAGGACACTGAGTTGCAGCGAATCCAGCGTCACGGCCCGCGGCACCAGCCGCAGGAACAGCAGTTCATAAATCGAAAGCGACACTTCGGCGCGCGGGAGGCTGATCAGCCGCTCGCCTGACTGGTCCGTCACCTGCACGTCCGTCAGCCGGAGATCGAGTGGCCGGTCGACCCCCAAGCGAAACCCTTCCCACGCCAGGGCGGCCGAGCCGATTGTCAGCCGTGTGGAGCTGCCCTCTGTGTTCGCCGCTGCCTCCAGCCGGCCGGTGAACCAGTCGAGGTCCATGGGCCCTGCGACAGCCGCCAGGCGATCGCCCCGATGCCCACGCCGCCCAGAATGCCGATCGTTATGCCCAGCGTGGCAAGCCAGTGCGCCAGCATCGCGCATGCGCGGGCCGCTTGACCCGGAAGATGCCTCACGCCCAGCTTTCCTGCGCATGAACGAGACAGTATTCCGCCTGCCCGCAATCTGGCCGAACCCGCACGATGCGGGTGCCGCGGAGCGCCTGGTGGAGCGCTTTGCCAGTATCGGCCGCGTCGAGGCAAGATTGGCGGCACAGCCAGCCGTCGCGGCGCTGCTGCGCGCACTCGGCGGCAACAGTCCCTTTCTCGCTGACCTCGCGGTCCGCGAGTCCGCGAGCCTGCGTACGCTGATCGCCGGCGGCCCGGACGCTGTTGTCTCCGCGGCCATGGCGGAACTGGCGGCGCTGCCGCCGACGACGCGCCGGGACCGGGTCGCAGCCGCGATGCGGCGCGCCAAGCGGATTGTCGCGCTGGCAACCGGCATCGCCGATATCGGCGGCATCTGGCCGCTGGAGCGGGTGACCGCGACATTGAGCGACCTTGCAGAAACCACTCTGTCGCTCGCCATGGCGCATCTGCTTCGGGCGGCCCACGATTTGGACGAGTTGCACCTGCCGGACCCGACGGACCCGGCACGCGGCAGCGGGTTCGCGGTGCTTGGCATGGGCAAACTCGGCGCCCGTGAGCTGAATTATTCTTCCGATGTGGACCTCGTCCTGCTCTACGACCCCGCCGCGCCAGTATACACCGAAGCCAGCGATGGCCATGCGATGGGCGCCTTCATGTCGCGGATTGCGCGTGGCCTCGTGTCGCTGATGGAGGCGCGGGATGCCGGATGGTTACGTGTTCCGCACCGATCTGCGCCTGCGCCCCGATCCGTCAGTGACGCCGCCGGCGGTCGCGCTTCCGGCGGCGATCACCTACTACGAGAGCATGGGCCAGAACTGGGAACGTGCCGCCATGATCAAGGCGCGTCCCGTCGCTGGCGACCTGGCGCTTGGCGCCAGCTTCCTCGACGCGATCCGCCCGTTCGTCTGGCGCCGCGGACTGGATTTCGCCGCGGTCGCCGACATCCACGCGATGAAGCGGCGCATCGACCAGCACAAGGGCGGCGCTCTCGGCGAAGGCAGCAATGCGATGGCGCGCATCGCCGGTCACAATGTGAAGCTCGGCGAAGGCGGCATCCGCGAGATCGAATTCCTGGCGCAGACACTTCAACTGGTCTGGGGTGGACGCGATCCGGCATTGCGCGTGCCGACCACGCTGGGTGCGTTGCGCGCCCTGGTGCGGGCCGGCCACGTCCCCCGCAGCACCGCACGCGAGCTCGGTGCCGCCTACCGTTTCCTTCGTCGCATCGAGCACCGGCTGCAAATGATTGCCGACCGGCAGACCCACGAGTTGCCGCAGCGGCTGGAGGACCTGGCACGCTTCGCCACGTTCATGGGCTACACCGATGCGCGCGACTTCGCCGAGGAACTGCTGCATCACCTGCGCCAGGTGCGGGCGCGCTATGCCGAGGTCATTCGAACTGGTGCCGGAACTGCTGGCACCGGCCGAAGAGGGGCTGGAACTGGATTTCTCCGGCGTGGATGCCGCGCCCGCGGCCACGGTGACGGCGCTGCGCACATTGGGCTTCGACAACCCCGCGCCGCATCGTTGCGGCGGTGCGTGGCTGGCAGGCAGGTCATGTGCGCGCAATGCGCTCGGCGCGTGCTCGCGAACTGTTGGCGCAACTGCTGCCACGCGTGCTCGCCGCGCTGGCGCGTCAACCCCAGCCCGACACCGTGTTCAATCGGTTCGATGCGTTTCTGTCTCGCTCAGCCGGCCGGCATCCAGCTTTTGTCGCTGTTTCAGCGCAATCCAGGCCTGCTCGACCGGATCGCCTCGGTCCTGGGCGCCGCGCCATCGCTGGCCAACCATCTGGCCAATCATCCAGCGGCGCTGGACGGGTTGCTGAGCCCGGAAGAGAACCCGGACCCGGCCAGGTTGCTGCGCACCCGGCTGCGCGATGCGCGGCTGCTGGAGGACGTTATCGAGATCACCCGCCGTACCGTGCGCGAGGAGGACTTCTCCATTTCGGTCGCCACGATGGAAGGCCGGATCGATGTCGATGCGGCGGGATTGCGCCGCGCGGCGCGTCGCCGATGCGGCGCTGAGTGCGCTGCTGCCGCCGGTGCTGAGTGACTTCGCCGAGCGCTTCGGTCGCGTTCGCGGCGGATCCATGGCGGTGGTGGCGATGGGCAAGGCGGGGGGGCGCGAGATGATGGCGGGCTCCGATCTCGACCTGATGCTGGTCTACGACCACCCCGAGGACGTCACCGAAAGCCGTGGCACGCGCCGTCTGCCGGTCAGCCAATGGTTCGTGCGCGCCTGCCATTCGTATGTGGCGGCACTGACCGCCCCAGGTGCCGATGGCCCGCTGTATGCAGTGGACATGCGGCTGCGTCCCATCGGGCAACAAGGGTCCGGTGGCCGTGTCACTCGGCGCCTTCCGCCGCTACCATGCCGAAGCGGCGTGGACCTGGGAACGCATGGCGCTGACCCGCGCCCGCGTCGTCGCCGGACCACCGGCGCTGCGCCGCCGGATCGAGGCGGCGATCGCGGAGGCGCTGCCGCAGGCGGGAGATGACCGGGCGCATCCGCGCTGACGCGGCCGCGATGCGCGCCCGCATGTTGCGCGACCTGCCGCCGGAGGGACCGTGGGACGTGAAGTTGCGCGCCGGCGGCCAGATCGAGGTGGAGTTCATCGCCCAGGTGCTGCAATTGATCCACGCACGCGATGCAGCGCAGAACTTTGCTCGACGACCACGCGCATCGCGCTCGAGCGGCTGGCCGACGAGGGAAAACTGGCGGCGGACGATGCATCGCTGCTGATCCAGGCCGATCACCTTTGGCGCACCATCCAGGACATGCTGCGCATCACCGTCGGCCGTGGCGCGCGCGACGCCTTGCCGGATGCCTCGGCGCAGGCGTTGCTGCGCGCGGTCACTCGGCAGTTGACTTGGAGGGCATTGCGGAGAACGATGGATGAACACGGCGCAACGGGTTCGCGCTGCATTTGTCAGATATATCGGGGAGATCCACAGCATGAGTGTTCAACAGGGTGATGTCAGCGCCGGACTTCGAGATGCCGGCGAGCGGCGGCCGCACCGTCAGCCGGAAGGCGCTGAAGGGCAAGCCGTTCGTGCTGTACTTTTATCCGAAGGCCGACACGCCAGGCTGCACCAAGGAGGCCTGCGCGTTTCAGGAGGCGCTGCCGCAATTGGCCGGGATCGGCATCGACGTGATCGGCGTCTCCCCGGACAAGATGAAGCCGATCGAGCGTTTCGCCGAGAAATACCAAGCTGAGCATTCCCGCTTGCATCGGATGAATTGCACGCGGTGGCCGAGAAGTACGGCACCTGGGTCGAGAAGTCGATGTATGGACGGAAGTATATGGGCATGGAGCGCAGCACATTCCTGATCGACAAGGCCGGCAAGGTCGCCAAGGTGTGGCGAAAGGTCAGCGTCACCGGGCACGCGGGCGAAGTGCTGGCGGCGGCAAACGAGTTGCAGTGAGGCGGTGTTGATCGTGACTTGCGGCAGGCCGCGGCGGGGCTAAGCTGCCGGCGATGGAGGAAACAGCCATGATCGATATGCACGCCCATTGGAAGCCTGCGGAAGTCGCTGATGCGCTGCGCGCGCGCAGCAAGGAACCGCGCATCCTGCGCAACGCGGATGGCGTCGAGGTGCTGAAGGCACCGAGGATGGGCGAAATGCCGCTCTCCGAGGCGTTCGATGACGCCGACGTCCATCTCGCGCGGATGGACCGGCCAGGGAGTCGATGACGAGCGTGCTTTCGCTGCTCGGTTCGTTCTGCTGGATCGAGGCGCAGCCGGCCGAAGTGGCCCTGCCGCTGTGCCGGCGGGTCAATGACGGTTTTTCAGCGATCTGCCAGAAGCATCCCGATCGCTTCGCGGCATTTGCCGCGCTGCCGTTGACCGATATGTCGGCGGCCGCGGCCGAACTCGAGCGAGCACTCGGCTTGCCGGGCATCATCGGCGCACAGTTGCCCGGCAACTATTTCCTCACCCGCAAGGACGCCGAAGCGGTCCGCCCGTTGCTGGAAGTCGCCAACCGCCATGGCGCGGCGTTATTGATCCATCACGGACCGCGGCCTGGCGACGCCTTCCCCAAGGTTGTCGGCGACACCGATAATGCGCGCCGGCGCAATGGCACGTTGGATATGCAGGCGAGTTTGTCGTCGGTGATGGTGACGCTGTGCCTCACCGACCTGCTCGAGGAGTATCCCGATCTGTCGATCCAGGTGCATAACCTCGGCGGCAACATCCCCTTCGAGATCGAGCGTATGGATCATCGCTCTCTGCTCGATACGCCGAACGAGGAGCTGCCCTCGTCGCGCTTCCGCAAGGCGAAGGTCTATGTGGATTGCAACTCCTTCGGACCGCGCGCGATCGAGGCAGCGGTGGAGTTGTACGGTGCCGAGAGGATCGTGTGCGGCACCGACGGCAGCGCTTTTGGCGTCGACTGGACGCGCAAGGCGTTGGCGGACGCACGCATCGATGCAGAGGCGCGCGAGCAGATCCTGCGCCGCAACGGTGCTGCGTTGCTGGCGCGTGCGCGAACGGCGGAGCGCGAGCGAGCCGGCGTCTGACCTTGAAGAAAGCGCGTTGAGGCGCGAACGAAGTCGCGCCTCAACGTCATGCTAGGGGCCGTGTCGTGACTTCAGCAGGCTTGGCCGCCCGCTGCGACGATTTTTGCTCAGGGTTACGCAAAGGTGATGTTGGTGGTTGGCAGGGCTGCGAGCCCGCGGATGTCGATGCTTTGGCTTGTACTCGTTCCGAAGGTAAGCATGGTGCCGCCCATTCCGTCGGTGGCCTGGTGCAGCGATGCCTTCAGTGACTTGTCGATGGTGAGCGTGTCGCCTTTGGAAAGCGAAAAGTCTTCCATCGTCAGGGCACCGCTCGATGCATGGAAGACATACGCATCTTTGCCGGGTCCTCCTGTCACATCCAGGCTGCCGGCACCGGCGGTGAAGGTGTTGGCGCCGCCATCGGCCGTGATGGTGGCTCGCCCCGACCCGCCGGTCAGCTTGACCGAGCTGGCACCGACGAAGGCGATGCTGCTGCTGCCGCTACCCAACGTGACAGTCGCGGCGTTGCCGCTGGTGAGCACGAAGGTGTCAGCCCCAACGGTGTAAGTGCCTGTTTGCGACAGGTTCTTCTGCAGCGACCCGTGGTCCCCCGTCTCGCTCACCGACGGCGTGGTGCCACCGCTGAGGGTGAAGGTGGATGCGCCGCTGTAGATCGCGGCGTTCAGGCCGGTATCGGTACCCTTGTAGATGATGTCATTGACATAAAGGTTACGGTCGGTGCTCGGCGAGCCGCCGTAGGCATCGTTGGTGAAATTCACCAAGACAGTGTGCTGTCCCGTTCCGAAATCACCGGCAAAAGCGAATGCCTGGCTTCCGCCGGAGGAGTGAAGGGTTGTGGCCGTGAATGTTCCACCGAGCTGCTTGCCGTCCACCGAGACCGTGAACTGCGCATTCCCCAGATAGGCGTCTTCGGACACCTTGAGAACCAGCGTGTCCGCGCCGCTGCCGGTCACCGGCGGTGGGATCGCCGTACTGTCCGTCACGCTGAAGTTCTTCGAGCCATTGCCGAGCAGCGAGGCGCTCTGTTTGGTGTTCGTGCCGTCGTATGTGACCGCATCG
Organism: uncultured Alphaproteobacteria bacterium; assembly: GCA_963758595.1. Classification (GTDB taxonomy): domain Bacteria; phylum Pseudomonadota; class Alphaproteobacteria; order Acetobacterales; family Acetobacteraceae; genus JAMXLO01. The sequence continues at coordinate 307,305 of CAVWWB010000005.1, read as the reverse complement.
ACGTAGAGGTTGCGGTCGGTGGAGGGGGTGCCCGCGTAGGCATCGTTGAGGAAGTCCACGGCGACGGTGTGGGCGCCGGGTGCCCAATCGCCCCTCAGGGTGAAGGCCTGGTCCGGGCCGGCACTGTGCGAGGCCGTGGCGGTGAACGTGCCAGCGAGTTGCTTGCCATCGACGGATACGGTGAACCTGGCGTCACCGGCGGCATCGCTGGTGCCATCGCCGTTGGCGTAGGCGTCTTCCGAGATGGACAGAACCAGTGTGTCCGACCCGGTGCCAAGGTCACAGGAGGGGGCGGCGGGGGTGGGTTTGGGTCAACAATCGACGCCCACGAGTTATTGTTCTGCGTCTCAGAATACCAAGTCCCGTAGCTGTTCTCCTGCACCATGGACCCATTCAGCGTCTCCAACAGCGTCACATCGGTAGTGATTGGATCAACAGTGCCGTTGACTGCGATCTGCAGGCCGTTCGAGGCAGATTGTACCAACGACCAGGCATTGCCCGACTGATCAATGATGGGTGCAGCGGATGCCGACGTGATCGTTGTTCCGTTCGGACTTGGTGTGGCGACCGGCGTGGTGTCCGTCACGGTGAAGCTTGCCGGAGTGATGCTGCCATAGATCGCAGCAGACTGTCCGGTATTGATGCCGTCGTAAGTGAGCGCGTCGACATAGAGGTTGCGGTCGGTGGTCGGCGAGCCACCGTAGGCGTCGTTGAGGAAGTTCACTACGATGGTGTGGGTGCCGGGGGCCCAATTGCCCTTCAAAGTGAAGGTCTGGTCCTGACCGGCGCTGTGCGAGGCGAGCGCGGTGAACGTGCCGCCGACCTGCTTGCCATCGACGGAGACGGTGAACGTCGCGTCACCGGCGGCATCGCTGGTGCCATCGCCGTTGGCGTAGGCATCTTCCGAGATGGACAGAACCAGGGTGTCCGAGCCTGTCCCTGCACTGGGATCAGGAATCGGCCCCCCTGAGCCACCACCAGTTCCGCCACTAGATGCAGGCAACCCGACAATCTCAGTTCCCGTGCTCTCGTAGGGAGTGCTCTGATGGAGCGCGCTCCAACTATAATCAGTGGTGCCGAATTCCCAGTATGTCCCGTTGGCATTCGGCACATAGTAGGTGTTGTTGTTCCAGACATCGTTCGGCTGCGCGGGCAGTGCCTGATACACGTAAATGCCGTCATTGGCGGTGTCGCTGGTGTGAATAATCGTGTTTCCCTGGATCGTGTCGTTGACCGACTGCCAAACGCCATCAGGTCCGGAGCCACGAGCGTCGTTGATGATGTCGATCCCGCCTTTGATCCCGGTGTTGCCGGAGCCGACCGTGACCGTGTTGCCGCTGGCTTCAACGCCATCGCTGTTCGAGATATAGATCCCGGACTCGGCGTTGCCGCTGACCGTGTTGTTGTCGATCTTCGTGCTACCGTGCGAGATCTCGTACATGATGCCGTTACCGGCATTGTTCGTGACGGTATTGCCGGAGATGGTCCAACCGCTGCTATCAACGTCAGCCCAAACGCCATTGCCGTTGTTGTCATGAATGTTGCAGCCCGAGACAACGACGTTGGCAGAGGAGGCAAACTTCATGCCGCCAGCCTCCCAGTTGGGGTCATAGCCGGCATAATTGTTGCCGGCGATCTCGGCTCCAAGAATCTGGGCACCGTTGGCCATGTACCCTTCAATTCCCGACTGCCCGTTGTTGTTGTAATGGCCACCCTGGACAACGGTGTTTGCGCCCACAACCAACCCGACGCCATGGTTCCACTGGAAGGTGTCATTGATGAACGTCCAGTTCTGCACGCCGTGAATAGCCCCGTTGCTTGCTGCGCTGGCGTACTTCTCGACAGTGATGTTCTTGAACACAACGCCACTGGAGCCGTTGTCGTAGGTGAGATTCGACGTCGCACTGTACTCGACCTTATGGCCGGTCGGGTTCGCAGATATATAGACCGAGTTGGTCGTCGGATCGAAGTACCACGTGCCCGCGGCCACTTGCGATAAGGAACTCACTCGGTGATACAGCACATTGTCGATGAACAGGTCGTTGTCGTAGTTGGCGAGAGGATTGGCCCCAGTCGACCCTGTGCCTGTCAGCTGCGCCGGAAGGCCGCTTACCGTCCAGTAGTTGCCTGACTGGGTCCAGTTGCTCAGCACCATTGCACCGCTAAGAACGGTACCGCCGCTTGGGTCACCAATGAACTGATCGTTGCTCTGCGCCAGGAACGACTGACCGTAATAAGTGCCGGCGGAAAGCTGGAATGTAGTCCCTGCAGGATTAGAATTGATGTACGACTGAATGTTTGCGCCAACAGGAATAACGATAGTGGACATGTCAATAGGTCCTCTTTCAGAGGTGCGATGCTAGAAGGGCGGAAGGAGTGAGAAGATCGCGACGCCGTTGCGATCGGACGCGGTCACGGCCGCGTCGGAACTAACCTGGCGGGGGACGGGTCATCGGCACGTCAGCGCCGGCGCTGAAACGCCTTGGCGGCATTTGTTGTAGTCTGCTTATGGTCACGCCAAAATGCCTTGCAGCTAATTCGATCGCGGCACAAAGTACCAATGGATGGGCCAATGAAACTCGGGTTCAAGAATACAGATTAACTAGTTACGATAACGTAACCGGATGGATCATTCTCTGCTAAGTTATTTTCTCGTCCTGGAGTACTATCAGGTTGGACGGTCATTCCGAGACGCGCAACGAAGCAGTCCAAGGTATGTGCCGCTCGCGCTAAAATGCGCCGTTCCACTCGCAACGAGGGAAGGTGCATGCCCGGCCAGCATGAGGCAGTATAGGCTGGGACAATCGATCGAACCTTGACGTGTATCAAACGATACGGTGAGGGAACATATGGTTCGCTGCATACAGCCGTATATGTTCAACCTGGACGGTGGATCTGGGCCCGAAAGGCCGCCCCACCACATGCCGGGGGTCAGCGATCGCGGACGGCTGGTCTGCGGGGGCGTTCAGCCTGGCAATTTCGCCACGTCCAGCGGGGGGATAACGCGAGGAAAGCAATTGCGTTTGTGCGACGGGCTGTGAACTGCTACCGGAGCAATGCATCTCGCTAGAGCTCTCCGCTGGGGGATGGGAACGGGCCATGGCCAGAATCGACGTGGCGATAAGCGCCAACAGAGTTCGCCAATGGCACGCTGATTTCACGCTCGCATTGCGCGGCGCAGGTCACTCGGTGGCCTGGATCATCTCCCGCGATGCAGCACCGGCCGTCCCATCCGCGCTCGAACTGTTGTTGTCGACGGAACGGCTGCTGTACGGCGGAGCCCTGCGCTTCTCCGCCAAGAAGATGTCGCCGGACAAGCTGCCGCCCGGCCAATGTGGGCAACCCGCCTCACTCACGATCAGTCTCGATCCGACCTATCGTTTCTCTGGTGAGCAAAGCGGCCTAAGGCTGCTTTATGATGGCCTGGCCGATGAAGTTGCTGCATTTTCCGCCTTGCTCGCCGGACGCGCCGTCGTCGTCGAAGTTCAGCGGCTGCCCGAAGGCATTGTTGTCGCTCGCGCCATTCCTTCGCTGGAAGGATGCAGGACGGTCTATGATTTGTTTGCCAGGGTTGCTTCGGTCGCATCCGCGCTGCTGGTCCGGGCTGTAAGCGAGAAGGCACTTCCGCTGGTTGCGATGGCCCATTCCGCCCGGCGCTTGCGCATGGCTCGGTTACCGGCAGATCTGCTGCGGGGCCTCGCCGATGCGGCCCTCAGGCAACTCTACAATCTTTGTTGCTACCCGTCGCACTGGCGCATTGGGTGGCGCCTTGTCAGAGATGCCGATGTCTGGGACCGGTTCGACCTGGCCGGGACGCCCTGGCAAAGCGTTGCCAATCCGACCGGCCGGTTTCTTGCGGACCCATTTCCCATCATTTGGCAAGGAAACTGCTACGTTTTCGCTGAAGACTTCGAGCATCGCACGGGCAAGGGTATGGTCTCGCTCCTCCAATTCGATCAGAGCGGGCCTTTGGGGCCGCCGGAGCCGGTCCTGGATGAACCATGGCATCTCTCTTACCCATTCATTATCGAGCACAAAGGGTCGGTCTGGATGATTCCGGAAAGTGCGGCCTGCCGTCAGGTGGTGCTCTACAGGGCGGATCCCTTTCCCACCCGCTGGGTGAAGGAAGCGGGTACTGCTCGATGACACTTTTGCGACCGACGCCACGGTGCTGCGCTACGCCGGTCGGTTTTGGATGTTTGTGACCGCATCACGCGAGCCAAACTATTCGGACGCGCTGGAAATCTATTATGCGGACGACCTTCCAGGGCCATGGGTTCCGCATCGACGGAACCCGGTCCTGATCGATGTCGGGTCAGCCAGGTCCGCCGGCAACCTTGTTATCCGGAAAGGCCAGCTTTGGCGTCCGGTGCAGGACTGTCGGGGCGGGTATGGTTCGGCGCTCGGGCTTGCGCGGATCGATGAACTGACCGAGGACTCCTACCACCAGGCCGTCCAGGTGATCTTGCGCGCAGGCACCACCTGGCCCGGTCGGCGCATTCATACCCTGAACCGCGCCGGCGATCTTGAATGCATTGACGGATCTTCTACAACTTTTCGATTTGTCTGACGGGACGGGCCAGCTAGGTTAAGATTATCTTCGCAAATTGCGAACAACGGAGCGTTCAGCTTTCGCTGGCTGCCGCCGCCCAAGGGAGCCTGAGGATGGGACCGCACCCATGAGCGCTGATCCTTCAGCGAACGCGAGGTCGCGCTCCGATGGCCGACCTGGTGCGCTCGCGCCAGATGAACACAGGAGCGGCTCGCGTTCTGCGGCGGCAATTCGTTCCGGCTGGCTGCAGCATCTGCAAGGAATGCTGCAGCGGCATGGCCTCAGGGCAGTGTTCTATGGAAGCGTCTCGGCCGCTCTATCCAGGGTGCTGATGACGCTTTCCACATTCGTCACACTCCCGCTGACGGTTCGCTATCTCGGCCCTGAGCGTTATGGCATTTGGGTGTCCGTCGTGACGATCACCAGCTGGATCGCCATGATGGAATTCGGTATCACCGACACCCTCACGAATACTATTGCCGAGACGCATGCCACGGGCGATGCTGCCAAGGCTGCGCGGTATACCACCAACGCCCTTATGATCGCCCTGTGCTTCGCCGCAATTCTGTTGGGTCTGGGCGCGCTGGCATGGCATCAAATCGACTGGTCCGGCTTTTTCAAGGTGAGTGGGGCGGTGGACCCGGCGGAGATCCGCAACACGTTGGCGATCGCCTGTTCGCTCACCGTACTGACGCCTTTGTGCACCATCGGCACGAAAATCCTATCCGGATATCAACAGACGCACCTGGCAAATCTGGTCACAGCGCTCGGTGCAATGCTGTCGATGGTGGGCCTGATCGTCGGGGTCTACGTCGGTTTCACGATGCCGCTGCTGTTCCTCTGCACGTCCGGCCTCACGACTGCAACTGGCCTTGCAATGCTGCTGTGGGTTGTCCTGGTGGCGAAACCATGGCTTCGCCCGCGCGGCCGTTACCTCGATCCGTCGCTGTCGAGCCAGTTGTTCAGGACAGGCGCCCCGTTTTTTCTGATACGCATCGCCGGCATCGTCGTATTCGGTACTGACAACCTGGTCATCAGCCATTATCTGGGCGCCGATCAGGTCACCCCGGTACAGCGTTACCATGCGTGTCGTGACCTATGCTCAGTTCATACCGGCGCTGATGTTCGCGTCACTATGGGCTTCTTATGCGGAGGCGAATGCCCGAGGCGATCTCGAGTGGATTCGTAAGACCTACGCCCGCACCATGCGATCCAACAGCGCTGCTATGCTGGCCCTTCTCGTGATCCTGGCGGTCTGCGGCCGACCGCTGATCCGCTTCTGGGCCGGTGCTCCCGCTGTTCCGTCCGAGGCCATGTTGCTCGCCATGTGCGCCTGGACGTTCATTCTGGGTTTCACCGGCCAGCAGTCATGCCTACTAGGGGGCATCGGCCGCACCCGGGTGCAGGCGATCGCTGCGAATCCTCACCGCCGTGGTCAACCTGACGTTGTCGGTGCTGCTGGTCCAGAGCCTCGGCGCCATAGGCGCTGTGCTTGCCACGATCCTGTCTTATGTTTGTATCATCGTCCCGCAAACGCGGGAAATCTCCCGGTATCTTCGAGGAGGATGACTCCGGTTCTTCAGAACGTCAGGAATTCCGTCTGGTGGTTGACGGACTGCCGAACCTGCTGAGTCGCGATGCATAGCGTTATCAGGTTGCGCACCTAAGCTGCTGCTTTGGTATCGCTGCAGTGTGGTCATTGCTGTGAACTCGGTTTACGCGAACCTGCGAGCGGCTCAATGTTGTACGACTTTAGGAAACTGGGCTTTAGACAAATTTCGGCCAGTGCTTCGTAAGCACCGGTTGGACGTCTACGATCCGCTTGCCCAAGCGTAGTCAATTGAAGAATTATCAACGCTACTGCGCCCGTTATGACTTTCAGCTTGGGCCGATCGCAGACACGATAGCTGCGAAGTGCCCCGATCTCTGTGCTACCGACGAGGTGCGCCATGTGGGCGACACGGCAGCAATTATTTGCCGTGAACGGAATGTGCCACTTCTATGCATCGAGGGCGACACGACTCTGTTGCCGCTTCTTCGCGCATAACGTCTCCGGCAGATCGGATCCCGGTCATTGTCGAAGCGGCGTTTGTGGTGGTGCCGAGGGTGATCGAGCCGAGCTTGGCCACTATCCGGCGCCGGGGCCTAATGCGACTCTTGCTCCGACGCAAGGTGACCACCGGCACCAAACACTCCGTGAAATCATTGATCGACATCCCCAGTTCAGGGAAGCCAAGCTGCTCAAATTCGATCGTCAGTGGGATACGATTTTCGAATTCATCGAAGGCTCCCTTCCACTGCTTGCTTCCGCAAAGCCCGTGATCTTCTTCGAATATGATCCGACGTTTCATGCGCCAAATTTCCGCGCTGAAAACCTGAATTCAGCCCTCCTTCCTTGGCTACTCAGGATGATCGTTTACGCAAATCAGGGACATTTTATGCTATCGCTTAATGAAGCCGGCAGGTCAGACCGCTTCGGAATGCTGACACGGATTTTTGAGGTCGAAATCGCCGACACGGGGGCGCATGACTACCTCGATATCGGCCTTTCAGCTCACGACGCCGACTTGCAGCGGCGATTGAGCAGCCAAATCAAAGCGCTGCTGGACCCGGACAGGAGGTGGAGAGATGCGTTGGATGCTCGCCGCACCTGTTATTTGACGCTTCTAGCGATTTGACGCGCGGATTTAGAGAATTCATGGCCCGCGGCGTCGAAGGTTCTGCTGGCGTCAGAGCAAGCCGAAGAGCGTGCTCGCACCTTGGGGATACACTGGCTGCGGCTATGGATCTGAGTGCACTCAGGGGAGCTAACGCCTTGATGCACGCAGTCGCCGCGGGCCTGTCGCTGAGGAAGGAGCGAAACAGGCCTTCGCAACTCTTCGGCTGCTGTCGGGGCTCATGGCGGAATTCCCCGCTTCGCAACCTCCAGGGCCTGGCGTACAAATGGATCGAGGGCTGTATGCCGAATGGCAAGATTGGATCACGGCCGCGCGGGTCAACGTCTGCGGACGAATGTCAACGCCGTCGACACGCCGAGACGCCGCGGCAGGGCCCAACGCGTCGCATGCAACAAGAGGAAATCAGCCGACTCGGACACTCTCGCGCCGGTGCTGATGTCAACTTTCGCATTTGAGTTCGAGCTGCCTTCGCTTTCCGTCGCAGACCGGGCAATTCCTGCCGGATTTCCAGCGACGATGCGATCTGGCGGTACATCTCTTGTCACGACGGCGCCGGCGCCAATTATTGCCCGATCCCCGAAGTGACTCCCTTAAGAATGATAGCGCGTGCCCCGATAAAAACGCGCACTACCGATTCTGACGGGGCGCGAGTTCGGGACGCATTCAGTCACCCAACCGTGTGCCGGCCCAAATCGTGTGGAAATCATTATCCAAGATCCGGCGCCGGTCCCAGCGATAGTTCCATCGCAGATCCAAATACTGTCTTCATCGCAGACAACAGGCCCACTTAGTCCGAAGTTATTTTCCAGGACTGGTTCAGCGCCTTCAGCGTCGTCCTCAGGACGCATGGTTGAATACAGCCGAATCCATTCGAGCGGGTAGCGCTGGCGAGGGGAAGACCGCTCCCAGACAACCGAGAATGTGGTGCGACCCCAATATGGGCCGACCTTCGAACCACGAGGTCCCCTTGAATGTGGTGCTCGTAACTTGCTTCAACCGCCAAAGCCCTCCGATCGAGGCCCGGACCCGGCTCACTGCTACCGTCTGGGCTCTGTATGGTGGATGTTTCAACATGGGTGGTCCTTAAGGAACTTTGGAGCCAACGGATTGCGCTTGGCGTGGCAAGCCACTTCGTGAACACATCTACAGCAGCTCCCCCACTGGGTCGAGCACGGCTGTTCACTGAGGCACAACGCATGGACGGGATCAAGGACGGGCTCCGGAAGCTTGTCAGAAATCTTGGCTTGGAAATTCGCAGATACCGGCCCTGCCGCGATGCTTTCGTCGGCTTCAATCCGCTCTGCAGCGGCATGGGGTCGACGTCATGTTGGATGTGGGCGCGAACACCGGTCAGTTTGCCCAAGCTTTGCGCGGCGCAGGGTATAACGGCCTGATCATCTCTTTTGAACCCCTTTCCGATGCCCATGCCAAATTGGCTGCGACTGCTCACGCAGACCCGCTATGGACAGTCGCCCCACGGATGGCGCTGTCTTCCGGAAGAAGGTATGGCAGAGATCAATGTGGCGCGTAACTCCTACAGTTCCTCGATGCTTCGCATGCTCGAACGCCATGTCGCCGCCGATCCTAAGTCAGCGTACATTCGAAGGGAGTCTGTCCGAGTAACAACGCTCGACAACTTCATTGACGAAATGCCGGCCCTGACGAATGCCGCGATCGGCCTGAAAATCGATACCCAGGGAAACGAGGCTAAAGTCTTGCGAGGGCTGACAAAATGGAGCCATAACGTCGAGGTGATCATGGCAGAGTTTTCGCTCACTTCGCTCTACGAAGGAGAGGCGAGCTTCACAGACCTTTACAGGCAAATCGAAGAGCGAGGGTATCGCTGCATCTCTATCGAGCCGGGCTTCACAGACGGGCAGACTTACGAAATTCTCCAGGTCGATACGATTTTCGAACGCCAGCCGTGCCAGCGCTCCCCGAAGATCACGGCGACCCCCGTCCTCTGACACCTGCCAGGGTGTATGCACGCCTGGGCTGGCGAAGAGCCGCTGGCAACCGGCTCCACAAGAAACCAGGTTCCTGCCGTGGCGAGAAATACTGCCAGCGGCAGCGTGATCAGGTACGGCAGTGCGTATTTAGGGTCCTGCAGCATGGGGTTGGCAGAAATGTAGAGCATGAAGACGGCGTTCATTGCCAGTAAGGCATCGAATACCGTCGCGCTGCAACGGTCGCCCCGACGGGCGGCGAGCCTTGCACCCTTGCTGCACAGCCAAGCCATTCCTACAAAAAGCGTCACGAACAATGCGTAGCCGATCAGCCCGCCCTGCACGATCATGATGGCGAAATCCGAATGGATTGTCAGCATCGTTACGTCATGCACCCACGGCAGATGCACCAGCGGATCGATGGCAACATCACCTATGAAGGCTTTCCCCACCAAGAGCGAATGTTGCGCCATTTCGTCGCGGGCTGCTGCGAGCACGTTGAGCCTGAATTCATTGTTGTCCTGCGCCTCAAGTGTTTGGCTCTTGACGAGTGGCTCGATGCTATAGATCGCGTCGGCAAAGCTCTTGCTCTCCAGGACAGCCAGATTTTGGGCTGCGACGCCAACGCCAGGACTATGCACCCAAGCCTGAGAAACTTGCGAAGCCGGAGCCGATGCAATGTGATGAACCCAGCCGCGAACACCGCCGCAAAGACCAGTGTCGAGGTGGGTCTAAGGACGAGGCTCAGGCCCATAAGCATGATGGATAGGGCGAGCAGGGCATTTCTGCGGAACAGACCGGCCAGAACCATCAGGTTGACGATCATAATGGCTCCCTTGTGACCGGGCGTCTGAAGGAACCCGTAGTAGGTAGCCTCGTCATCCCATCCCAACGCAACGGAAGTTCCCTGCCACAGCACGTGGCAAACGGCGCCCACGCAGGAGACGGCGATCAGGTATCGGGCTACGCGGACGCCATCGGTCCGCGCCGCGCTATTCGCGATCAGCAGCGGCATGGCTGCTATGATCAATGGGATCAACGCCGAGCTATAGGTCGTGGTGCCTGGACTGAAGAAGGTCGCGTAGGCCAGTGAAAGCCCGCCGAACACGGTGAGCAACAGTGGCGCAAGTAGGAAAGAAGGAGACAGGTTGATCGGCCGCGTTGCTCCGAGCCAGGCAAAGCAGCCCATCAGCGAGGCGGCCAACAGGTACTTCAGGTTTATCCCGACCGGATCCCAGGGAAATTGCGGCGTTACGATGTACAGCACCACGAACAGCGCGGCGACCTTGAACGGCGCTCCATCTGCCTCGTGCCGAAACGCCACCGGGAACCGCGCGATCGTATGCATCCAGGATAGTCCGGACCGCGTGATCGGTCCGGCGCGGTTGGCCGACGCGCGCGGCCGGCGATAGTGTCCTCTGCTCGCCTGGACCAGCGAGTTCAACGCGTCCTCGTGCGGCAGGAGAACATCTTGGTCGCTACGTCAATCAGCACCATAGGTGAGATTTGCCACGCTACGGCCCGAGATACAATCGGTTATGCCGGTTGAGTGAAGTAGGCGCTTCGCATCTTGCCAATTGCACGCCTGGTTAAGGTTTGGGATACGAAATGCGGGCTCCTACACTAAATCGCTGTGCAATTTGGTTCGGCCGGACCAAAATACTGCGTGGGCGGCACCAGTGCGTGTCGCGTTGTGGCAGGAAGGATCCTACCTCGTGTCTTCGGTCACTGTTCCGGCAGGAGCAAACATCCAGTCCGCTATCAACTCCCACCCGGCCGGCACGGTGTTCCAACTTTCCGCCGGGACCTACCGTGGTCAGCACTTCCTCGCCCGAGCCAACGATCAGTTCATCGGCGCGCCCGGAGGTGGGACGATCCTCAGTGGCGCCCTGGTCCTCAGCCGATGGAGCTGCGGAGGGCCATCTCTGGAAAGCGGGCGGTCTGCCGCCACCGCTCACCGGCCACGGCCAAGCTGGCAAGAATGCCCTTGCGACAAGCCGCGAAGACCTGTTTGTCGATAACGTCTTGTATCACCGCGTAGGCTCGATTGCGGAGGTTACCGCCAAGCATTGGTATTTCGATCAGGCCACCCACACCGCTTATATCGCTGACGATCCGCATGGTCACGTCGTGGAATACAGTGCCACCCCCAACCTGACGTTCGACAATGGTGCCATGGGGGGCGTCGTCGCACACCTGACAATCGAAAAGTATGCGGTGGATGCGCAGACTGCGCCGATCCACGGCGTACGCGGCTGGCACATCGTCGACGTCACCTCCCGATTTAACCATGCAGCCGGACTGACCGTCGGGGCTGGCACCATCGTGCAGGGCGGCCACTACATTGACAATGGACAGATCGGAATAATTGGCTATCGCGCTGATAACAGCCAGGTGCTCGGCGCCGAGATCGCCCGCAACAATTACGCGGGATACGACAGCGATTGGGAGGCCGGTGGCTTGAAATTGGCCGGCTCATCCAACGTCATTGTCTCCGGTAACAACGTTCATGACAATCATGGGGTGGGCCTGTGGAGTGATATCGATGACTCGAATTTCACGTATCGCGGCAACACTGTCAGTCACAACGATGGCAACGGGATCATGTACGAGATCTCCTATGGCCCCGCCGCTATTCGCGACAACGTTGTAGCCTGCAACAAAGGAGCCCAGATATACATCTCCAACAGCCAAGGCGTCGAAGTCACGGGCAATCAGGTGGTGGTGGGATCGCGAAATACCGGCATAAACGGCGGAATTTCGATGCTCTATGTGGACCGCGGTTCGGGATCACATGGAGCCTACGACTTGAAGCACAACAGTGTGCACGACAACGTCATCACGCATTTGGGCGGCGGCCAGGACGGAATCTGGTTTTATCACAACGAGCTGGCAGCTTCGGCCGGGTCCAATCAATGGGACGGCAACACCTATAAGGTCGTCGACGCCACGCTGCCGCGCTGGCGCTTCGGACAAACGGATTACACCTGGCAGGAGCTGAGAAACCACACCCAATTGGAGCTGCACGGTACGATGACTGTGCTGGACAAGTCGCAGGTCCAGGATTCTTGTCGTGTAGATTTTGGCCTGACCGGCTTGGTCGGTATCGACGCGGCGCTGGTCCTTTACGCTGCCCTACTATCAACCCGCGCGCCGTGGCTCGCCGGACTTTCATAAACGGATGACGACCCGCACCATCCTGCACATCATGCAGACGACCCATCTAGCCGGAACAGAGCATGCCGCGCTCGCTGTGATGCAAGAGCTGCAGAATGCTGGCGCAAAATTTCTGATTGCCAGCCCCCGCCCAAGCGGCCTCGCCTGGCCGAAGCTGACCGCGTTCGATCCTTGCGCGAGGGCATTTCCGTGCCGCAACTCAGGGTTCCTTGGGAAATTCGATCCCGCAGCATTTCAGAGGTTCAAAAACCATATCCACCGTCTCGCAGAGCATTGCGACGCGATCTGGATCTCGGGCAGTTCCGTGACATCGCTGCTCGCATCGCGCTCGATCCCTCGGCCGAGGGTACTCAGTCATCACGTCCAACACTTCAATGGGCGATGGTCGTGGTTGCAATGGAAAGCGTTTTACCAGCTGCTCTGTCGGGATCTGAATGCGGTGACGTTTCCGACCGAGCTGGTCCGCAGCGAGGCGCTGCGCATTGCACCCTGGCTTGGACCGCGGGCGCACGTCGCACCGCTGGGTTATCGGCTGGGCTACACAAATGAGCAGGAGCGCAAGGCACTGCAAGTGCAGGCGAGGCATCAGCTTGATTTGCCGCAGAGCGCGCTGATCGTCGGCAACGGCGGTCGCATGATCAAGGAGAAGCGGTTCGACGTATTTCTCGACACGGCAGCGCTCGTGCTGGCCCAAGATCCGGAAGCGTTCTTCGTGATCTGCGGCAGCGGTCCGGTGGAGCACGAGATGAAGCAGCGTGCGGTGGGGCTCGGCATCGCCTCCAGGGTCCGCTTTGCCGGATGGGTCGCTGACCTGCGCCCCTATTATCAGGCATGGGACCTCACATTGTTCAATTCGGATTCCGATACGCTCCCGCGCGCACCGATGGAGGCGGCAAGCCACGGAACCATCATCGTCGCTTCGCTTCTTTACGGCGGCTTGGGCGAATTCGTGGTTCATGGACGGAACGGATATCTTCTGGACCGGCACGATCCAGCGGAACTGGCCAGACTGATCTTGCGAATTGCCCGCAATCCGGCGCTGGCTGCGCAATTCCGCGACTCGGCGCTCTCAGACCTTACCAGCCGCTACACAGTCGAAGCGAGCGTGGCCTTCTACAAGCAGTTTTTTGGTCTGTGATTCTGACCAGCTACCAGCGCCAGCGGAACGAAGGGTCTCGAGCCAGAAATTGGGTCCTCGCCGCCGTGGCGGGATTCGTATGAATGGCATAAGCGATCGGGCTACTCTGACGATAGGCGCCCGCCAGGAGCTTGATGCCGTAACCGGAAAAGCGCCAGATCGGCCTGAAGTGGCTTACATACCACGGCGCCTGTTGAGTTAGTCGCTTCACCTCGGCAGGGATCGTCGTGACATGCGCGCTGCGGTTTTGTCCGGTGACCGTGAATGTCGCCAGGTATTGCTGCACGTGCTGCATGCGAAAACCTGCCCGCAGAAGCCGGATGATAAACTCGACGTCGCCGATATCCTTGTAAGAAGGATCATAGAAGAAGCCGTTCGCAATGATGCGCCGACGCCGCAGGAACATCGCCGCGGTGAACACGGGCAAGGGGGCGGAAAATGCGATCGGCTCTGTTGGACAATAGCACTTCCGGTAGGCAATCAGCTCGCCATCCGGCCGGACCACAAGAACATCGCCGAAAAGCACATCCACATCAGGGTGGCCTTGGAAATACTCTGCCACAAAATGCAGCGCATTCGGCAACAACTGCTCGTCGCAGTTCAAGTGGCAAACAATTTCGCCACGGGCCAGGCGAAAACCCTGGTTGACAGCGTCGTACATGCCATTGTCCCGCTGCGACCGGCTGATGAGCAATGGCTTGGTTCGAAGCCAGTCGGGCGTTCCGTCCGTCGAGCCACCATCCATCACGATGTGCTCGTGAACCACCAGCTCCTGGTCTGCAACTGATGCACAACAGCGCTGCAGATAATCCAGCATATTGAAGCTTGGCGTTACCACCGAGACATCAACCCTCCCGTGCCCGCCGTGGGCTTCAGGCACGAATGCGGGGTTCACAGTTGGCTGATCACTTGCGGTCATGCTGATGCGCAGCCCCGGCCGTCGCGCCAGAACTCATCCTGCGATCGCAGCCAGCGCAGTGTTTCTTCGACGCCTTGCTCGAGGCTGAACGGCGGATTGCCGAAGCATTCGATCGTTGCCTCCATTGGCGTCGGATAGTCGACCGTCATGCTTTGATACCGCGAGGATGTCAGCGGAAACTTACCCCCAAGCCCCATGATGCCGTCGCCAAGCAGTGCCAGACCCCTTACCACCACCCGTGGCACAACGCGCGGCTCGCGTCCGATAAGGTGCCGCGAAAAGGCGCTGGTCCAGCAATAGAGGTCCGTTGGCGCGTCACCTAGGTAGAAGACCTTCCGATCGATGGCGGCGATATCAGCTTCCAACAGTTTCTGCATTTGAAAGGCCACATTGCCGACGTAGGCATATGAGCGAATGACCGGTTTCCGCCCGGGATGCAGATATCGGCCTCGCCGCACAACGCGCCAGAATTCGCTAGGATAACGCGGATGCCAAGGACCCCAAACGTTGGTGGGCCGCACGATTGTCCACGCACAGCGCAACGGAGCTTGGCGGACAATCCGCTCGGCAATTGCCTTGCTCTCGCCGTAGACAGTGTGAGGACGGAAATCCTCATCATGCTGTGGAAGCGCGCCCGGTCCGACAACGAATTGAGTTGAAGTGAAGATCACACGTTCGAGTGACCTGCATTGCTCAGCGGCTTCTACCAGATTGCGCGTCCCATCGGTATTCGCGACGTAGTCATCCAGCTTTGCGCCGTCCGTATCGGTTCGTGCGGCTAGGTGAACCACCTGTTCGGGGTCCAATTCGCGCAGCGTAGCGGTAAGCGCTCCGGCATCCAGAATATTGCAATGAACGAAATGGCTGTTGCTCAGCGAAGGCTGCGGGGAACGAATGTCCAGATTGTAAATTTCTACGTCTTCCGACGAGATCGCCTCGATGAGGTTTCTCCCGATGAAACCACTGCCACCAGTGATCAGAATTCTACGTGGCATGCTTCTGTATGTCCTGCCGATCTTTGTTGCCAACTTGCCGTTGCAGCTCAGGCAGGACCGGGAATATCCCGCCGCGCAACCTGGAACACCTCGTTCAAGCGCGCATGATACTTATCCAAAGTGAACTCCCTCGCAAATTTTTGCCGTCCGAGCTGTCCCGTGGATCTGCGCAGGTCCGGGTCGTCCACCAGCTGCCCGAGCCTGCAAGCCATTGCCGCCGCATCGCGAGCCGGCACGAGAAACCCATTCTCCCCATCATCGACGATTTCCGGGGTACTGCGCCAACGCGTGGCGACTATAGGCAGCGAGAAGCTCATCGCCTCGATCAGGCAGATGCCGAAGCTTTCCGACGGGTGATGCGTTGGGAAGCAAAACAGATCAGCCGCTCTGAACGCGTTCCACTTTGCATCGCCCGTCAAGACGCCATGTAGGCGAACCGCACTCCCAAGGCCATTGTCGGCTATGAAGGCCCTTACGTGGCGTTCGAAAGAGGCTGAAGCGAAATGCCCGACCAAGTCCAGATAGGCTGAGCTGCCGCCAGCAAGAAGGCGCTGAAAAGCCTCGAGCAAAACCAGGATCCCCTTATCTTCCCTCAGGACACCAACGTGCAGAATCGACGGCGTGGCAGAGCTGGCCGCAATCGATGGTGCTGGCACCCCCTTCATCGTAGTGCCTGTGTGGTCTGCAATGCCCAGCGGCAGCACGACAGTGCGCTTCGCTTCCAAAACCGGGCCATCATCGCTGACCACCCGAGAGCCGCAAATTGCTATGTCCGCACCGAAATACGCCGTTTTCATCAGCCTTCGGAGCAGCCACCCTCGGCTGCGATAAAATGCTGATAAGCCGGATGCATGGTAATGCAGGATTCGCCGGCTGAAAAACCAGCGGACAGCAAGCAGATAAGCGATATCACGGAGCACAGGTACCAGTTCAGGTCCTGCCGGGGGGTAATAAATCGTATCAATCCTTTGCACCACCCTGACGTAAAGTGTCACAAGGACCAGCTTCAGCAGGTGCGTGATTTTGCCTATTCGGACCCTGCCAATCTCATCCATTTGAGCCGAATAGCCCATCCGGATGTGGTAGAGCCTTACATCGGGATATTCGCCATCGAGCATTGTCTAAATCATGATCGCTTGTCCGCCGTATGGGGGCGGAGTCTGTCCAACCACCAGCACAGCGCTGCCGGCGCGCGCGCGCTTTTGCAAGCGAACTCCGCTCCGGCTCCGCAGGAAACCTCGAACAGTCATTGGGAGCCACCAAAGTGTCAGTCTGGTTGCAGCGGCAAAACGCCATCTGCGTTATCAACTTGCTGCGATATCGCGAGTTGTGGAACAGGAAACAGCGTCGGTGTGCATACCAAATCACATAATGCCGTCAAGCTTCCGGGTAAGGCCCAACTGCGACGGGCATTTGGCGCCCCTCGGTTCTCAACCGTCAGAGCAGCAGCCACAAACTCCGGCAAAGCGTGACCGGTGGAATTGTCCCGATGATGATCATCGCCGTTGACCGGTCCAGTAGGGAGGTGTTCACCGATCACAATAGGCCTGGTACTTCGGTATATAATCCGCAATTCCAGGATAAGAGAACGGGCACACGGCTTAAGAACGTCAATCATTCATCGACAAGCAGGAGATTGCAGATGTCGAGCAAGCGCGTCCTGGTCACTGGCGCTGGTGGTTTTATTGGTCACCACCTTTGCAACTATCTGGTGAGGAGAGATTATTGGGTCCGCGGCGCCGATCAGAAGCGGCCCCAGTTTAGCAATACCGAAGCGCATCAATTCCTGGATTTGGACCTTCGGGACGTGAAGAACTGCATGGCCGCTGCCGAGGGTGTGGACGAGATCTACCACTTGGCGGCTGACATGGGTGGCATAGGCTTCATCAGCAGCCAGCATGCCACAATCGCCCGGAACAACACCCTCATGAACCTTGGCATGGTTGAGGCCGCTCGCCTCGCCGGTGTCGACCGGTTTCTCTACTCCTCCTCAGCCTGCGTCTATCCACATCATCTGCAAACGAGCGCGGACGTTGTCCCTCTTCGGGAAGTCGACGCCTGGCCGGCTCAGCCGGAAGAAGGCTACGGGCTGGAAAAGCTCTACGCGGAAAAGCTCTGCGAATACTATGCCGAAGATTTCGGCCTCAATGTTCGCGTGGTGCGGTTTCATAACGTCTATGGGCCACTGGGCACCTATGATGGTGGCCGGGAAAAGGCGCCGGCAGCGATCTGCCGCAAGATTGCCGCTGCCCGGGACGGAGACGAGATCGAGATCTGGGGCGATGGGCAGCAGACTCGCTCATTCATGTATGTCGATGACTGCGTCGAAGGCATCCATCGGATCATGCGTTCAGATGATGACAAGCCGTTCAACCTTGGGACTGATGAACTGGTCACGGTGAATGAACTGGTGGACATCGTGAGCGCCGTCGCCGGCAAGCGGGTGATCAAGCGCCACGACCTCTCGAAACCGCAAGGCGTGCGCGGTCGCAACAGCGACAACAGCAGACTTCGGCAAGCTCTCGGCTGGGAACCGTCGATCGGGCTGAAGCAGGGGCTTGCAGCAACGTATCAGTGGATCGAGCGCGAGGTGAGGACCAGGACACGCGTGCCGGCCGGCGCCTAAGAAGCAGGGACGCCAGCTCTTGAGCGAAGCATCGGCTCAATCCGGGATTTCGGTCTCGGAGCCCAGAAGGACGCGCACGCGTCGCCCATTCCAACGACGCCGAGCCGGGCGGCTGATTCTGTTGCTGGGCGACTTGGTGGCGCTGCAATGCGCTACGCTCATAGCGGCAGCGATCGTGAAACTGACGGGGAACGGCCTGTCCGAACCGCTGTCGGGTGTGGCTTTTCAGGCCGCGGTCGTACTGTCAGTGGTGGCGTCGGCCGCAATCCTTGGACTCTACGACCATACGCTCATCGGCACGATCGATCGCCTGCGATTGCGGATTTATGTCGCTGCGACGCTGCTTTGGGCCGGCGCGGCCCTGCTCGCGCCTATACAGCCCGTGCGTGCCACTACAATCCAGATGCTTGGCATTACGGCCGCGATCTACGTGATTTTCGCTGCGCTGACTGAAGCAGCGGTGCGCTCACTGGTCTTCCGCTGGCTCGATTGGCGGGTCCATGTTCTGGTCCTGGGATCAGGTGCCTTGGCACAGCGTACTGTGCAGGAGCTTCATGCCAGGCCTGCACTTGGCTTACGACCGATCGGCTATTGTGGCGAAGCCGCTCAAGACGGTACGCTACGACAGTTGCCGTGCTTCGGTCCCATTCGGGATGCGGCTAAGTTGGGACCCGTTGCCGACCTCGCATTGGTCGCATTCTCCGGTGAACAACCGGTCGTCGTTCCGGCGGATCTGCCGTTCGATTGCATCCTTGTTTTGCCCGGAAGTGAATCTCTGCCAATCAAGGGGAAGCGTTCGCGCGCGCTCGGTTGGGCTACCAACCTCCACTCGGTCGACACCAGGCATGCTCCACGCTACGAACTCGTCAAGCGGTCAATCGATCTGCTCGTTAGCGTCCCGTTGCTCCTGCTCTCACTGCCGGTCATCTTGATCTGCGGACTGGCCATTTGGTCCATCAGTCGGGGGCCAATCTTCTACACCCAGCGTCGCATCGGGTGGCACGGGCGGTCTGTCAAAATCTTCAAGCTGCGCAGTATGTGGCCCGATGCTGCCGCGCGGCTGGAGACAGTTCTGCGGAACAATCCGCAAGCCCGCCAGGAGTGGCAGAAATATGTAAAGCTCAGCTCCGACCCCCGGATCTTGCCGGTGATCGGCAGCTTCATTCGGCGCACGAGTATCGATGAACTGCCCCAGCTTTGGAACGTGATTAAAGGCGAGATCAGCCTTGTCGGTCCGCGCCCGTTCCCCGCCTATCACGTCGAGAGGTTCAGCCCCGAATTCCAAGAATTGCGGAGCAGCGTTCGCCCTGGACTGACAGGGTTGTGGCAGGTGACGGTCCGGAACAGCGCGGACCTTCGCCAGCAACAATTGATCGATACCCTTTACATTCGCAACCAATCACTTTGGCTGGACCTCTATATCATGCTCCTCACTCTGCCGGCGGTACTCAGCACTCGAGGCGCCAAGTAGTCACGGTAGGCGACAGAGAGTGATGACCGAAGTCGGAAATCGCCGCAGGGCTGATACCAGCCGGCTATTCGAATGACCTACCGTCATGCGTGGCTTGGACACACTATACGCGTCTGTGCAAATACATCGGCACAGGGTCAACGATTGTGCGCCCCCTGCTATGGACAACGAAGGGACTACGGTCAGTACTTGCTATCAGTGAAGCGCAAATCAGCCCCACGTGTCATTGCGAGCGAAGCGAAGCAATGTAGCGCCAGGTGCGCGCTTGGCCCGAGATTGCTTCGTCCCGCCACGCTTCGCTCGCGGTCCTCGCACATGACAGGAGCGTGCGCCGCGCTTCAATGATTGCGGGTACCAGGGTCCAGACTCATGAAACCCACGAGGCGATAGCAACGACGAGGCAGATGGCGGCGAGGAAGTTTCGTGCGAGCTTATCGTAGCGGGTGGCGATGCGGCGGGAAGTCCTTGGAACCGACAGATGGCGTTCTCGATCCGGTGGCTTGCCTTATAGGACTTCTTGTTGAAGCTGAACCGTCGCTTACGGTTTGACTTGTTCGGGATGACGGCTTTCGTGCCGCGGTCGTCCAGCCAATTGGGCAAGTCATCGCCATCACAGGCTTTGTCGCCCAAGAGTTCGTCGGCCGCTTTGGTTCTCGGAATGAGCTTCTCCGCGACCGAATAATCAGCTGCCTCGCCGCCGGTCAGGAACAAGGAAAGAAGACGGCCTTTAGCATCCGCGATTGCATGGATCCTGGCATTGCGCCCGCCGCGCGAGCGTTCAATCAAAGAGCGGCTGTCGGTGGTGCGATTGCCCGCAAGAATACGGCCCACCGAACCGCGTCACGCGCTGGGTGGAGCGGGGGATTTGGGAGAAGCTGTTCCGAGAGCTGGCGCAACGCGAGCGGCCGACGCAAGTGCCGAACATCGGCTCGTTCCTTGCCCGCGAACGTCCGTCGGCAACAGCGGCTTCATCTTTTCCCACCGTTCCATCGGTCAGCCAGAACAACTTGCGTTTCGTGATCCCGTCCCCCGAGCAGAAAGAGCGGAATCAAAAAATCACAAACCGATTCACCACTCAACAGATTTATTGAGTTCGGACCCAGACGAGCAGGGGGGCGCATCCTTCCGCACTCGCCCCGATTTCACCTGACGGGCACGTCGCGACCGTCGCGTATCCGCAATCCAGGGCCGGCACGACAACTAGGTTGCTTCGTCGCTGTGCTCCTCGCCAAGACGGTTTTCGAACCCTAGTGCCCAGTCCCGCTGGAGCGTGAGTCAGCCAGCGATGCACCTCTCATGGCATCATTCCGCGGAAGCCATTTGACAGGCTAAATTCGACTGGACGGCCCAACAACTTTCGCAGGGTCATGCCAACCGGCGACTCGAATAAAGCTACCGATGGCCCAACGTCATGGCGTGGTTCGGTCACACCATCCACGCCTTTGCCGATACAACCGATGACGAAAGGCGGCACAGGGAGCCAGCAATGTGCCGCCTGAGTATCACGCCATCAGCGGGAGGTTTCGAGCAGGTTGGTTGATCGGCCTTGGTGGTAGGCTCGTATCGGACGATACAAACGAGCTTGCCCGCTGATCCGTGCGTATTCCTCCAGATCGACCGCGTTCAGTACCAGACCGCCCAGCGAGAAACCACGGGTCTCGAAAGTCGCCATTGCATTGGTCACTGCCTTGAGTGGCGTGCTCTTCCAGCGCACCAGCAGCAGGGTTAAATCGACGTAAGGCGCAATGAGCAATACGTCCGATACCGCGCCCTCGGGCGGCGTATCCACAATGACGAAGTCGTACCGGCGACGTGCCATCTCCAGCAGCCGCTTCATGGATGCGCTTCCCAACAGATCCTGTGGTGCGACAACCTGGCGCTCTACAGTCAGCACTTCGACGGTTGAGCGAGGATCTCGAACGGTCATCCCTTCCAGCGACGTCTCACCCTGCAACGAGGCGATCAGGCCGCCCTCTCCGGTGCCGATCAGTTTCGCCACCTGTGATTTCCTTAAATCGCAGTCGATCAGCAACACCCGCAGGCCTAGCGCCGCGACGCTGCGCGCCAGCATCACCGAAACTGTCGTCTTCCCCTCACCCGGAAGGGGCGACGTTATCGCCAGGACGCGTGACCCCTCGGCCGATCCAAGCATGTGCATCACGTCACCGCGCAAGGATCTGATGGCATCGGCCAACTCACTGGCCGGTGCATCCAGCATGTAGTCCGGAATGCTGCGGCCGCGGCGCTCTCTGCTCTTCACCATCGGCACGAACTGCAGGCACGCGATAGGCCCGATGTTGCTGAGGTCCTCCAGGGTTCCGATAGTTCCCCGCCTGCGATCCACAAACGCTGCTACGCCGACCGCAGAAATGGTCGAGAACGCCAGACACAGCGGCAGCAGCAAGGATTTGCGCGGGAAGATCGGTCCCTTGGGGACCAAAGCCTGGGAAACCACGCGAGCATCCGACGTTTCAGCGCCTGCCTGCGCCTCGATCTGCTGCTGGCGACCAAGGATGGAGCGATATACGTCGCGCTCGGCTGCGAGGTCACGCTCCATGTCTGTAAGCTGCCCCTCTGCCTTGTCCTCGGTCACCTGCTGGCCTTGCAGCCCGCTGAGCTGTTGCGACAGCGAGCGAACCCGCTCCTGCGCGATGCTGGCGTCGCTGCGCATGCTCTGGATGATCCGTAACGTCTCCGCGGCGATATTGCGTTGCACGTCCGCAAGCGAAGCCGAGGCTTGGTACAGCGCCGGAGAGCGCGCGTCATACCGGCTGCGCATGGCGGCCAGCTGCCGGCTGGCGTCGGCTTCCTGCCGTCGAAGTTCCTCGATGGCATGCGATTGCAAGACGCCACTCTGCGAAGCCCTGCCCGAGGCCAGTGATGCCTCTGCCTCGGCCATCCGTGACTTCTGTTGCGCGAGATCTGCCATCGCGCGCGAGAGTTCATCGCTTACCCTGGCAATCTCATGGGCTACAACCGTGGAACCTTGCGCCAGAAGCAGGCCGTGCTGCTCCCTGAATTGCCGCACCTGCCGCTCTTTCACGACAAGATCGGCTTGGAGGCGCTGCACCTGGTTGCCCAGCAACTCCAAAGCCCGCTGTTCCGCGGTGCTCTTCAGCGCATGCTGCTCCTCCACGTAGCGGCGCACGTGCGCATTTGCCACTTTTGCAGCGAGATATGGGTCGTGCGCCCAGAACGTGACGTCCATCGTGTACGATCGACCGTCATTAGCGACGGTCAGGTGATCGAGATAGGACTCGATAAGTGCGGTCCTGTCGCGTTGTGGGTCGTCGGCTTGCTGAGGCCCGCTCTCGGTCAGCCAAGCCGAAACAGAGGGCGGCAAAAGGTTGAAAGCCCACTTCTTCAGCGACGCCAAAGTATCCGGCGGCGGATTGAACTCCTTGGTCTGGCCCAGCTTGAGGGAGTTGACGACTTCGCCTGCCAATTCCATGCTTTTCAGGCGCTGCGCCTCGCTTCTGATAACCGGCGTCGGATCCTGTGCCGTGATGAGCGGACCAGAAATAACTTCGAAATTGTCGAGGTGCAGCTGCCGGGTATCCAGCGCTACCTCCGCGGTCGAGGTGTAGCGCGGCTGCAATGAATAGACGACGGCTGTCATGGGTATCATGAAAGCCACTGTCACAAGTGCGATCAGTCCGCGGTGAGAGCGACAGAGTGCCCAAAGCCACGCAAGAGCCGAGCCCTCGGGTTCTGCGAATGGGGTTGGCCAGTGGTCCGCCGCGAAATCCCGGTTCAATAGAACGCTCCTTTCGCTGCCCAATGCGATTTCATTGCCTGACCCTCATTCCTGACTTTCGCTCGAGCGAGCACAGCTGTCCCACAAAACCTCATTCGAATTTTTTGGGGCAAGCTATCCCTGGGCTGTTCACGAGTTGATTGCCATCGAAGCTTCCCGCAGCCGACTCAGCGGTGATGGGCGGCTCAGCAGCTATGCCTGCCACCCACATCGCCAGCTGCGTGCGATTGCGCAGCCCAGCCTTTCGCAGAAGTGCCTTCACATGGACCTTCACGGTGGCTTCGGTGATACCCAACTCGCGGGCGATCTCCTTGTTGGATAAACCTCCACGCAAGTGAGGTACCACCATCAACTCTCGGGCGGAAAGTCCATACCTGGATTGCAGTGTACCCGCCGCCCCAGTCATTCTCGAACCAAGCACCACCGGCGGCTGCGCGGATGCAAGCAGGCCCAACAGATCCGACGGAAACACGGCGCTGCCGTCCATAACCAACCTGAGCGCGTGAAGCAGTATCTCGCAAGAGGTATCTCGGGAGAGGCAGGCAACGGCGCCATTGCGCAAAGCGATGGAAAGTTGCGGCGCCGAAGGGGCTTCAAGCAAGAGGACCGAGCAACTGGCAGGGTAACAGTGCTTCACCTCGCCGAGCTGCAGGATCGCCTCTTCGATTTCGTTGCCGATGATCACGAGCGGGCTGCTCTGGCTGCCGAGGTCCGGAACTGGCCCAATCGGTGGGCGATCGCTGCACCAGACCGGCTGAAATCCGGCTTCAAACAGCAGACGTCTAAGGCCCTCGCGAAAGATCTCGACCGTGTCGATGATCAGCACCGCAGTCTGGCGCTCCATCATATACTCACCCTGATGTAGATATCGCATTTATCCGCGGCCCTGTGGCGTACCCTGGCTGAGTATGCGTGGAAGGACAGGTGCCTGCGACGCTGCCGGAGAATTGCCGGCAACTCACACTTCTAGCGCGGTTGTGATTGTCGCCTTCACGCCCGATAGGCTTCACCACGAGCGGCACCATCGCACGAGTACCGATTCGGGGCAGTTCACGCTTCAGTTAGCGTGGACATCTGACCGCAGGGGAAGCTGGTTCTTCACTCAACTGTCACGTCCATCTCCAGCGACCACTGCGGAATGCACGACCTTCGCATCAGAACTTGGCAACTCTGTGACCGCCACTTCAGGACAGACACCTTCCGTTCGTTTAGGGCTCCCGGAATTGGTCCTCCCTCGTTGCTGCTCGAAGCTGAGTTACGGTATACGAACATCGGCCAGAGTAAAGGGTCGCGCTCGCGCCGGGCGCTTACTAGTGCGTTACTAATTATCTGCATTCGTACGATGCTGGCGATGGAAGCGCGCACCGGCTGTCCTCGGATCAACCAGTAGTAGGGGAGTGCGGAGCATGCGCTCTTTGCGCTTGAGTTCGTTTGTGCTTTTCGCGCGACGGCGAAACTGGGATCCGGCCCACGAGCTCGACGACGGAGTGCGTGGCTTGGGGAGTGTTCGTTCACCTTGGACAATGAACCCTGATCACAGAAGGCACCTGACCGCGGCGCGGGCAACACCGCTCATGGGTATTGCCCCTGCTGGTCCGCCCAGGATCAACCGCACCTAGTATCCCGGCAGCTCGTTGACGCAGACCACGCGCCAGCCCTCATGCGGACGCTCCAGCCGGGTCAGCGACAGGTTTTGCACCGCGAGATGCAGCGCATTATCGGCCCCTATGCGCAGGCAATGCGCCACCGCGGCACGGATCGCGCCGCCATGGCTGACGACCACCACGTCCTCGCCGGGATGCCGCGCGGCGAGGCCTTCCAGACGCTCCCCGACTCGCCCGATCACCTCAGCCAAGGTCTCGCCTCCGGGCGGACGCTCATGGCCGGACAGCGGCCAGAACGCGTGCTTCGGAAGGGTCAGCCGGGCCGGCAACTCGGCGTGCGGCAGGCCCTGCCACTCCCCCAGGCTCTGCTCGATCAGCGCCGGCTCGACCTCCGGTTCGGTATGCGGATAGCCGGCGGCGAAAATCGCTTCTGCCGTGCGCCGCGTGCGCGATAGGGGGGTGACCTTCCATACGGCCGGCCGGGGCAGGCGGTCTGCGAGGGCGCGATACATCGGCGCCTGCTCCAGCAGGCTGGTCTCGCACAGCGGCACGTCCATCACGCCGTACAGCATCGCGCGGGAATTCTCGTCAACGATGGCGTGGCGGATCAACCAGAACCGGGTCTCGGTCATGGCTGGTTCCGGGTGGCAGCCCGGCGTTTCACCGTCATGGCTGGACCTGATCCGGCCATCATTCGCCGATGCTCAGCAGGGCGCCACGCAGCCGCGCCTGGCGGAACTGGCGCGCAAACAGCAGTGTCGCCGCCGCCATCCAAAGCGCGTTCAGCGCGAAGGCCGCGATCAGGTGATCCCATCGCACGACACCTTGCAGCACGACGCCCCGCATTCCCTCGAACACGTGCGCGGACGGCAGCGCCAGCGCGATTGGTTGCAGAACGTGCGGCAGCACGGCGACCGGATAGAACACCGCCGAGAACGGCGTCAGCCCGAACAGCACCGACCAGGCCAGTGCCTCGGCGCCGGCCCCGTGCCGCAGGATCAGCGACACCACGCCAAGCGCCACGGCCCAGCCGAACATCATCAGATTCATGAAGAACAGCACCACCACCGGTCCCAGCGCGAACAGGTCGTAGGCGTAAAGTACCCAGGCGATCAGCAGCGCCGGCAATATACCAGCCAGCATTCGGATGACTGAGACGAGCAGCAGCGCCGCAATCAACTCCCACGGCCGCGTCGGGCTGACAAACAGCTGCCCCAAATTGCGCGACCACATTTCCTCCATGAAGCTGATCGCCACACCCATCTGGCACCGCAGTGCCACCTCCCACAGGAGCACGCCGCCCAGCAGCGTGGCTCCGGCAACCGCCGCCGCATTGCCCATCCGGGCGGCGAGGAAGCTCGCGGTGAACCCCCAGATGCACATTTGCAGCACCGGCCAATAGGCCAGCTCCAGCAGGCGTGGCCACGACCGCCGGTACAGCGCCAGGTGACGGTATAACAGCCCCCAGATTCGGCGCATGGCGGGCCGGGTCATGGCCGGACGCGATCCGGCCATCATGCCGGCACTACGCGACGGCGGTCGCGGGCAATGTCCAGGAACACCTCCTCCATATCCTCACGGCCGTAACGGTCCAGCAGGTCCCGTGGGCTGCCGCGGTCGACGATCTGCCCGCGCTTCAGCATCAGCACGTCGGAGCACAGTCGCTCCACCTCCGCCATGTTGTGCGAGGCAAGCAGAATGGTGCAGCCGCTTTCTTCGCGGTATTGCTCCAGCAGTGTGCGCACCCAGTCGCCGGTATCGGGGTCCAGACTGGCGGTCGGCTCGTCCAGCAGCAGCAGTTCCGGGCGGTTGATCAGCGCCTTCGCGAGCGCCACGCGCGTCTTCTGCCCGGCCGACAGCTTACCCGCCGGTCGCTCGAGCAGGTCGCCCAGCTCAAGCTCCTGTGCCAGCTCGTCGATCCGACGCTCCAGGTGCGGCACGTCGTAAAGGTGGCCATACACCCTCAGGTTCTCCGCCACCGAAAGCCGCTGCGGCAGCGACACGTAGGGCGAAGAAAAATTCATTCGAGCAAGCGCGGGAAAGCGATCGCGCGCCATGTCCCGCCCGAGCACCTCGATCGTACCAGAGGTTGGGATCAGCAGGCCCAGCAACATGCCGATCGTGGTGGTCTTGCCCGCCCCGTTGCCGCCCAGCAGACCGACCGTCGCCCCGACCGGAACGGTGAAGCTGATGCCGTCCACCGCAATGATCTCGTCGTAGCGCTTGGTCAGGCGGCTGACATGCAGGGCATTCATGGGCTGGGGATATCCCGGCTCATGCGCATGGGGAATTGGCGAGTTGCGCATGGGTACCTAGGTTGTGTGTCCATGATTGATTTCATCCCGGCCCCGGCCAGCCTGCCACCCGGCCAACGGGTCTATGCCGTTGGCGACGTGCACGGTTGCCTGGACCGGCTGGAATCGGTTCACGAATTGATCGCCGCTGACCTGGCTGAGCGTCCGACCGAGCAGGCCGTGTTGGTCCATCTGGGCGATTACGTGGACCGCGGCCCGGAGAGTGCCGGCGTGGTGGCTCGCCTGGCCGAGGGCGCGGTGTTGCGGGATGTGTCCACGGTCAACCTGATGGGCAATCACGAGCACATGATGCTGGCCGCGCTCGCCACCGGCGATGCCGAGGCAGCCGAATTGTGGCTGGCCAACGGTGGTGCCGATTCGCTGGTGAGCTGGGGCGTGCCCCGTTCGGCGCAGCCGCGCGAGTGGCCGACCTACCTGCCGGTACCGCATCTGTTATTCCTGCGCGACCTGGCGGTGAGCCACCAGGCTGGCGGTTACCTGTTCGTCCATGCCGGGATCCGACCCGGCATTCCGCTCGAGCGGCAAAGCCGGCACGACCTGATGTGGATCCGTGAGCCGTTCCTGTCGTCGAAGCAGGCGTTCGGCCCGGTGGTGGTCCACGGCCACACGCCTCGGCAAGAGCCGGTGGTGCGTCCCAACCGGATCGGCATTGACACAGGCGCGGTGATGGGCGGGGTGCTGACCTGCGCGGTCCTGGAAGAAAATCGGCTTGGCTTCATCACCGTTTGACGCGCTTGTGTAACCCGGGTCACTGGATTACGGCATCTCCATGAAGCAGAGCGAGACGGCGCAACTGTCCGAAGCGGTGCGCCTGCTGGGCCGTACCAGCGTGCTGGTGGTGGGTGATGTGATGCTCGACCGCTATGTTTACGGCGCGGTCGATCGGATCAGTCCCGAGGCGCCTGTCCCGATCCTGACCATAGAGCGCGAGCTCGCGGTGCCGGGCGGTGCCGGCAACGTGGTGCGCAACCTTACCGCGCTCGGGGCGGCGGTGGCGTTCATTTCGGTCGTCGGCGATGACCAGGCGGGGTCAGACCTGACCGGCCTGATCGGCGGCCAGCCGAACGTGGAGCCTTGGCTTTTGGTGCAAGGCGGCCGCACCACCACGCTGAAGACCCGGATGCTCGCAGCCGGCCAGCACCTATTGCGCGCCGATCGCGAGGAGACCTCGCCGATCCAGCCACGCCTGGCCGAACGTCTGCTACGGATTGCGCGCGATGCGATGGCGGCAACGTCCGTCACTGTGCTTTCGGACTTTCGCAAGGGGCTGTTCGCCGGGGAACTGCCGGCCCAACTCATTGCCGTTGCGCGTGAGGCCGGCCGGAAGGTGATCGTCGATCCGAAGGGCCCGGACTATTCCCGCTATGCCGGGGCCGACATCATCATGCCGAACCGCACCGACCTTGCCGAAGCGACCGGCATGCCGGTGGATGGCGAGGTGTCCGTCGTCGCGGCAGCGACCGCGCTGCGTCAGCGGCACGGGTTCGGCGCGGTGCTGGTGACGCGCGGCAATGACGGGATGACGCTGCTGGACGACAGCGGTGCACGGCATTTCCCGGCCGAGGCCGCCGAGGTGTACGACATCGCCGGTGCCGGAGATACCGCTGCAGCGGTGCTGGCCGCTGGCATTGCGGCACGCCTGGACCTGCCGGTCGCGGTGCGGCTCGCCAATATCGCGGCCGGTGTGGTGGTCGGCAAGATAGGAACCGCGGTGGTGCGCGAGCCAGACCTGGTCGCGGCGCTGTCGCCGCAAGGCGGGGCGCTGCGCAAGATCGTCTCCCTCGATGCCGCGGTGGAGCACGTGCAGCGCTGGCACCATAAGGGGTGGCGCGTCGGGTTCATCGCCGGCGGCTTCGATCCGCTGGTGCCGGAAGACCTGCATCGGCTGGAGCAGGCGCGCGAGGACTGCGACCGCTTGGTTGTGGGGCTGAAGTCGCCACTGGCCGGAGCGACGCAGCCCGAGGCGGCGCGCGCCGGCATGCTGGCCAGCCTCGCCAGCGTCGATCTGGTAACCGTCTACAGCGAACCCGAGCCCGGTGCGCTGATGGCCGCGCTGCAGCCCGACATCACGCTGCAGGACGATTTATAGCCGCACAGGCCCTTGCGCATGCTGACGCGTGTGCTGTGAAGCGCTTCAGCGCCAATCCGATCTCTGTCCGCCACTCTCCGCCCATCGGCAGAACGCCAACGAGGAGAGAGGACAATGAGAGCCATGCTGTTTGCCGTCGGTGCGGTGATGACCCTGAGCGCCTTCGGCGTTGCTTACGCCGGCGAGGGCGAGGGCGTCGCCCCCAACACCCGGTTCACCCAGCTTCCCGGAGTGGTCGCCCAAGCGCCTGCGCCGGTGGTTTCGTCTGCTGCGGTGGCGACCAACGCGCCATCAATGCAGTCCCCATCAACGCAGTCGTATGTCACGCGGTCCAACCGGGGCACGTGGCTGTTTCCGGCGAACGAAACCGGCGGCGGCCCCAGCAGCTGAACCGAAATCGGCTGAAAGACGGAAAGGCCGGCTGCGAAGCCGGCAGTTCCTATTCTGCCGCACGGCGCCGCACGCGCTCGGCCCACCTCATCCTGTGCGCCCGGTCGATTGGATCAATCCGATGGGTCGCGGTTTATTGTCGCGCGGCGTCGATGGCTGCCTGAATGGCTGCTTCGGCCTCCGCCCTGTCGGCCCAGCCGATCACCTTCACCCACTTGTCCGGTTCGAGATCCTTGTACCGTTCGAAAAAGTGTTCGATCGCCGAGCGGTTGATCGCCGGCAGGTCGAAGATGCTGTCTATCCCGGTATACTGCGGATGCACCCGCTCATGCGGCACGCAGATGATCTTCTCGTCCGGTCCTTTCTCGTCCTCCATGCGCAGCATGCCGATCGGTCGGGCACGAATGACAGCGCCGGGTACCACCTGGGTTGGCATCAGCACCAACGCATCCGCCGGGTCACCATCGGGCGCAAGAGTCCCCGGGATGAAGCCATAGGCCGAGGGGTACGCAGTCGCCGTGAACAGGAACCTATCGACGAACACCGCCCCCGATTCCTTGTCCACCTCGTATTTTACCGCCGAGCCCTGAGGTATCTCGACGACCACAAAGATGTCGTGTGGCGGCGCGCGGCCGGTGGGAATTTTCGCAAGGTCCATGGCTCAGCTCCGCGTTATTCAGACCTCCGGCGCGTCCGGCTTCGGTCATCACGCTCTAACCTTGCAGCAGCACGTCTCGCAGCACCACCGCGTCGTTGTGTTCAGTGTCGCGCGCTCCGAACAATAGCGTCACGCGGATGTGCCGAGAGAGCTCGCGCAGCTCCTCCACCGCCGGCTGGTGCTGGAGTTCAGCCGTGTAGCGCCTGCGAAACTCCGACCAGCGGTCCGGGTCGTGGCCGAACCACCGCCGCAGTTCCGTGCTGGGAGCGACATCCTTCATCCACCGATCCACAGCGGCCTCCGCCTTACTCAATCCACGGGGCCAAAGTCGATCGACCAATACTCGCAATCCATCCTCGTTGGACGGCGGGTCGTACACGCGCCGCAGCCGCACCTGGCTCGCTGCGACCCGGCGCGGGCTCATGGCACCGTCTGCTGTTCCAGCGCCGCTTCGGCCTGCAGCGACTTCCATGTCGCGGCCGACTGTCGCAACAGCGTCCCTCCTGCCGTGATCCCAGAACGTCACAGCGCAGTCGTGCGCCGACGGATCGCCATCGATGTCGAGGCGGTCCCAACTCTCGGCATGACCCACATAGTTGATCGCTGTGTCGTAGTGCTGGCTCCAAAAGAAAGGCACTGCATCGTAGCGTTCGCGCGCACCCAGCATGTTGCGTGCCGCGGTGCGGCCTTGGCGCTGCGCCACCACCCAGTGCTCCACGCGGATCCGGTGGCCGGTCAGTCTGTCGGGCCAGCGCGCGATATCTCCTGCCGCGTAAACGTCCGCCGCGCTTGTCTGCAGAAACTCGTCAACGACCACACCGCGATCGACGGTAAGCCCGGCCTGTGCCGCCAGCCCCACCGCCGGGAGCACGCCGATTCCGATGACGACCAGGTCGGCGGCCAGCTGCTCGCCGGTCGAGAGCGTCACCGCGTCCTGCGTGATCGTGGCAATCGTCGCACTGAGATGGAACCGCACCCCATGCGATTCGTGCAGCCTTCTCACCATGTCGCCGATCGCTGCCCCCATGATGTGCTCCATCGGGCGCTCCTCCGGTGCAACCACGTGCACCTCCAGTCCCCGCGTGCGCAATGACGCCGCGACTTCCAGGCCGATGAAACTCGCACCAACCACCACGCAGCGTCGTGCTCTGCCGGCAAGCGCTATGATTGCGTCGCTGTCCGCCAATGTGCGCAGCACGTGGACGTGCGGCAGCAGCGCGCCCGGCACATCGAGCCTGATGGGCTCGGCGCCGGTGGCAAGCAGCAACTTCGAATAGGGCAGCCGGCTGCCGTCGGCCAACAGGACCGAGTGCTCGGCTGGGGCAATGGCGGCGACCGGCGTGGCAAGCCTCAGATCGATTTCATGCTGCGAGTAGAACTCTGGTGGCCGTAGCGGGATCCAGTCCGGTTGCGCCGTTCCGGCGAGATAGTCTTTCGACAGGTTCGGCCGATCGCACGGCGGCGCGGCATCGGCGCTCAGCACGGTGATCGTGCCGGCATAGCCTTCGGCTCGCAGCGTCTCTGCGGCGGCATGCCCGGCGGCACCGCCACCAACGATGACGATGGAGGTTGGCCGGTCAGCACCGGACGGCGGCCGCGGCTCCGGCGGCTGTCGCTCCTCGCGCACGAACGCCGTGCCGTCGCGTTGCTCCACCCGCCAGCTTGGCAGTGGGTTTAGAGCCGGTGGACGCAACACCGCACCAAAGCGGAGGCTGAAACACGCGTGGTGCCAGGGACAACGGATCGTGTCGTCGACGACGAGGCCCTCGGCCAACGGTCCACCATAGTGCGTGCACGTCGCCCCGACCGCCAGCACCTCGGCGCCGCGCCGCACCAGCAGTGCCGGCGCATCGCCTACGTGACCGAGGAATGGCACGCCATCGGCAAGCTCCGTCAGGCTGACACCTTGCGTGAGGTCTGGCCCTTCGGGCGCGTCCGCTGGATTGCTCATGGGGTTCTCCCTGTCACGGCGGATGGCGCGATCACCACTCCTGCCGGTCCGCGCAGCTCCGCATTGTTCTTAACGGACCATCAGCCGCCGCGGTTGAGCCTGGCTCTGCCAGATCCACATCTTTGTTTTGTTATGGAGCCGAGCTAGGCCGCGACTTGCTTATTGATGGCCAAAAAGGCGAATCCGTTTCTGATGCGACGATATCGGCGGCTCGCTCATGCTGTATTCGGATCGCAGTTGAGGGAAGAGCGAGACGCCTGATCCGACGAATAGGGGACACGCCGCGAAGCTCCTCTGCTAGTCTGCGAAGAGGTTCACAGCAACACTAGCCGCCGTGTGAAATTCATCGCGAAACGAACGCCTTGTCGACGCCAGCTGCTGGGCAGGCGGCGGGGTTGCAAAGCAGAGTATCAAGCAGGCGACAGCACCCAGCGGGAGGAAAGATAAAGATAGCGCGCGGATGACCATAGGTTTGCCGACACTTATTTGATTTACCTAGATGTGCGAGGAGAGGTCGAGATGTCGTCACCTGTTGCGTATCGTTCTCTCAGAGGCAGCAAGCATCCCCATCCGAAAGAACACAAGAAGCTGCGACCGGCAGATGGGGCCGAGCAATTAACGGTCACGTTGATCCTTCGTCGCAGGCCCGGTCATGCTCAACTCAAACCCGAAGCGGTTGCCGCTGTTAGCCGATCCCGACCATCTCGCGAGGCTTTTGCCGCCACCCAGGGCGCCCAACAAAGCGAGCTCGATGCAGTCGTTGCGTTCGTCAAATCAGCAGGTCTCGCGGTGCTGCAAGCCGATGCGGCACGACGTTCCGTTGTCGCGCGCGGGTCGGCCGCTGCGATCAGTAAGGCTTTCGATGTCGAACTCAATGATTACCAATATGATCGCGGCACCTATCGCAGCCACGACGATGAGGTAAGACTGCCATCGAACATCGCCGACTATGTCGAGGCGGTTGTGGGTCTTACCAACAGAAAGGTTCCCGCCAAACACTTCTCGACGGCCTCGGCCGCACGCAGGCGAGCCCAGCTAGACCCGCCGAATACCGCGCCCCTGACGCCGGCTCAGGTCGGGGCGCTTTACAATTTCCCTGCGGGCGATGGCAACGGACAGACGATTGGCCTTTACGAGATGGAGACCCAGAATGGTCCTGCCGGCTACGCGGCCTCGGACATCGCAGCCACTATGGTGGCTTTGGGAAATCTGCCCCTTCCGAATATCATCGATGTTTCCGTTGACCGGACTGAGAATTCGGGAAGCTCCGATGGTGAAACCGGTCTCGATATAACCGTAGCCGCAGCGATCGCCCCTAAAGCCACGATCGCAGTCTACTTTGCAGGCGCGGAACCTCAGGACATGTTTCATGCGCTGCAAATGATGATTTATCCGTCGGATTCTGATCCTGTTCCCGCCATTATCTCAATCAGCTATGGCTGGGGCCCGGACGATCTTGGCACGCCAAGTTTCTCCGACAGCGAATGGGCTCAGTTCACGCAGCTCTTCGAGGATGCCGCAACAAACAAAATCACCGTTCTGGTCTCATCGGGCGATTCTGGGGCGCAGGTGGAAAGCGCGACGCAGGCCCAGGTGAGCTATCCTGGCAGTGAAGTATGGGTGACGTCCTGCGGCGGCACCACAATCGGCAACGTTAGTGGAACCTCATTCGACGAGTGGGTCTGGAACGATCTCGGTTCGGCGGGTACAGGCGCAACAGGTGGTGGCGTTAGTGCACGATTCGCTGTTCCTTCCTACCAGTCAGGTATCGACAGTGCCGGTCCGCAATGGAACAGGACAAGCCGGCCGCGGGGTACCGGACATCGCAGGCAACGCCAGTGAGAACAGTGGCTATCTGCAGGTAATCGGCGGTTCACAACCGCAGCCAGTCGGCGGTACGAGTGCGGTCGCACCGCTCTATGCCGGCCTCATAGCTCGGATCAACGCCAATAACGGATTTTCAGCCGGATACTTGAATCCGGTGCTCTATGCACTGCCGGCGTCCGCCTTTCGGGACATTGTCGGCGCACCTGGCCCAGCGAATAACGATTTTGGCCGAGTGAAGGGCTATCCGGCCGGCGCCGGCTGGGACGCCTGCACGGGATTAGGCAGCGTGAACGGTCAGGCCCTCCAGACTGCGCTTTGCTACCGCGCGTGGCACCGCTGCAGTTCCAGCTACGGTCTAGGCTAAGATCGCAAGCACGATGGGTTAAGAATGGAGGTTGCCGATGGATGAGCATGTTGCTTCGCAAGAGACCGCGCCGGATCAACCTCTGCTCGATACAACTCCCTATGGCATGGAGAAAGATGACTCGGTCACTGACACCAGCGAGAATGCCGCGGTCACGCATCATACGGCGACCGTAAACGGCAAGACGATCCCCTACACTGCAAGAGCAGGTCATCTTGTTCATCAGCGAGCAATACAGCGCCCAACCGGCCGCGAAAATCTTCTATGTCTCGTTCACCGCGGACGTCGCCGAGCCTTCAACACGCCCTGTCACCTTCTTCTATAACGGCGGTCCTGGCTCGTCATCGGTGTTCCTGCTGCTCGGCTCGTTCGGGCCTCGCCGGATTCGAACGAGCATGCCCTATTTCACACCGCCCGCGCCCTACGCGATGGTCGATAATGCGGATAGCCTGCTTGACCAGAGCGATCTTGTGTTTATCGATCCCGTCGGCACCGGCTACTCGGTCGCAATCGCGCCGAAGAAGAACGGGGATTTCTGGGGGGTCGACCAGGATGCGCGCTCGATCAAACAGTTCGTCAAGCGATATCTCACCGTGTACAATCGCTGGAACTCGCCGAAATTCTTGTTCGGCGAATCCTGACGGCACACCGCGAACCTGCGTTTTGACATGGCTTCTGCACGAGGACGGCGTCGATCTGAACGGGGTCGTTCTGCAGTCCTCGATCCTGGACTATTCGCAGGCCGCCAATCCCGTCGGTCTGCTGCCGACATTTGCGGCCGATGCCTGGTTCCACAAGAAAGTCACGCTTGCGTCCCCGCCTTCTGACCTGGCCGCATTTGTGAAGCAAGTCGAGACATTCGCCCGCGGACCCTATGCATCCGCTCTCGCGGCCTTCCCCAAGTTGGACGACCGTGTTCTGCAAACGCTAAGCGAGTTTATCGGCATCCCGCCCGTCGTGCTGAAGTATTGGCAGCTCGATGTCTCTACAGGCGGCGGCACTGTCTTCCTCACCAGTCTGCTTCTGGATGATGGTGTCGCCGTGGGCGCCTACGACGGTCGCGTCACCGCGGCTGATACGGGGATTGCCGCGTCGGTTGCTCCCAACTCGGGAGGCAATGACCCGACCATGACGGCGATCGGCGGCGTCTATACGGCGATGTGGAATGTCTATCTCAATGACGAGCTTAAGTATACATCGACCTCGCCCTTCATGGACCTCAACGACCAAGCCTTCCTCAACTGGGACTTCAGCCATGTCGATCCGACCGGATCGCAGAAGGGTGGGCCCGATAGTCTATATACGGCCGGCGATCTTGCGGCGGCGATGGCGCTAAATCCGTACCTGAAGGTCTTCTCGGCGAATGGCTACTACGACGCGGTCACGCCGCTATTCCAGACGATACTGAATTTCGAAAACATGCCGCTGAAAGACCAGCATGCCCGCAGCAATCTCACAATACACAACTACCCGTCAGGTCACATGGTGTACCTCGATGATGAGTCTCGCGCCAAGATGAAATCCGAGCTTGCAGCTTTCTACCGGGCTGCAACCACTGTTTCGTATGCCACGGCGGAGCGAAGGATGCCGGAACAGGCCAAGCGGCTCGGACGGACGGAATACCGGCGCCGCATCAGTCGCGTGCGCTACTGACATGAGCGGACTCAAAGACGACCGATGCCCAAGCGCGAGGGGGAGCAACGTTCGCGGGCTGCGGAGGTGCCCGTTCAAGCGGCGACTTCCAGAATGCCGAGCGAGAGTGGAGGAAGTTCCGGGGATTCGTCGTGACCGCGGCAACATCGTCCAGCGGCCCGGGACCGCACGCCCTTGTTGCGGTCCACTCGCCGTCGCAGCCAGCGTAGTGCTGTCAGCCTTACTCCCCAGCCAGCCGGGCCGACATCAGCGGTGCGGCAAGCCGGACCAGCCTCGCGACATCCGGCGCGGCATCGATCGCCAGCACCGCGTCGGCGAGCCTCGCCGCACGTTCGGCGCCGAGTATCGCTTCGGTCAGGCCGGTGAACTTGGCCCGCAGTTCCGCTTCGGTCAGGAAATTGTCGGGCTCGCCCTTCGGCACCACCACTTTCTGGGTGAAGGCCTGTCCACGCGCCGCGATGGTGAGCCTGCCGGACATGTTGGCGGGGAACTCGGCCTCGATCTCCGGGTCGAATACGCAGGTCACCTTTGGCAGCAGGCTACGGACCGTCGCGATCCTGCAGCAGCCCGTAGCTGTCCCACCCCATCGCGCCGGTCGCCAGCGCGGCGGAAATCACAAACGGCCCACTGAACTGGCCATCCACCACGTTCCGCGGATCCGCTTTCTTGTCCGCCGGCTGGCCGATCAGCATCATCCCGGCGCGCGGCAGGCCGAGCGTTACTGCTTCGATCTCCGCCGGCTTGATGTCATTCGCGGCCCGCAGCGCGAGCGCCGCATCGATGCCCGCGTGGCCGTATCGGCAGGATGGGTAAGGCTTCACCGCCGTTCGCATCAGTTCGAACGCCGTGCCCAGGTCCTGCACTGCGCGCTCCGGCCGCGGATTTGGCGCATAGGCGCGGAGGAAGCCGTGGCGGCCCTCTAGCGCCTCGGCTGCCCCCTTGAAGCCTTCGCGTACCAGCGTGGCGGCCATTAGCCCGTTGCAGGCTGCCCAGCCCACCTGGAAGCGCTTGGTCCACGCGCCGTTGACCAGGAACTGCAGGCTTCCGGCGCACTGGCTCAGCACTGTGCCCAACGCACCTTCGACCCCGGCAGCTTCCAGGCCGAACACCCGGGCCGCCGCAGCGGCTGCGCCGAACGCGCCGCAGGTCGCGGTTGGATGGAAGCCGCGGTCGTAGTGCTCGCCTGCCGGCAGGGCCAAGGCGATCCGGCAGGTCACCTCGTATCCGGCGACAATGGCGCCGAGCACGTCTGCTCCCGAGGCGC
This sequence comes from uncultured Alphaproteobacteria bacterium, assembly GCA_963758595.1. Classification (GTDB taxonomy): domain Bacteria; phylum Pseudomonadota; class Alphaproteobacteria; order Acetobacterales; family Acetobacteraceae; genus JAMXLO01. Next base: position 269,931 of record CAVWWB010000005.1, on the reverse strand, counting down.
CCACCATTTCGCCTGCCGCCAACGCCGCTGGAATAACCGGCGCCCCGGGATGCAGCGAGCCCGCCGCGTGGGTATCGTCGAAGTCCAGCGAGTGTGCCAACGCGCCATTCAAAAACGCCGCGCCTGCCGGCGTATACCGAGCCGAATCGCCGAACACGCCGGAATTTCCCGCAGCCATCCCCATGGCGCGCGTCGCGCCCAGGAACGACGCGGTACTCTCCGCATCGTGCCGCGCGCGCACGATGTTGCCGACCAGATCGAGAACCAGGAAACGGGCACGCTGCACCACTGCGGGCGGCAGACGGTCCAGGCGGATGTCGGCGGTGAACTGTGCGAGTTCGGCGGTGATACCCATGACAGATCGCCCTTCTGGTTTGCGCCAACTCTGGCAGCAAATTCGTCGGCGGCAAGGGTCCGGCCGACAGCCCACTTTCCCCGCAGCGCCAGCATTGCGAAGGGTATCGCCGATCGGGCGCTTGCGGTCGCTCCTCGTGCCAGTATCTGCCGCACGCGACTTCATCAGCGTGCGAGGAAATAGAACAGGCCGGCGGCGATCATAATGGTGGCAGGCAATGTGAATACCCAGGCTAGGGCAATGCGCGTCAGCATCTTGGGGTTCAGCCCCGAACCCGAGCCGACCATCGTGCCAGCGATGCCAGAGGTGATGATGTGCGTGGTGCTGACCGGCAGTCCGGTGAAGCCAGCAGTGGCGATCAGGCCGGCGCCCACCAGCTCCGCCGAGGCCCCCTGTGCAGGGGTGAGATGGGTGCGGCCGACGCGCTCGCCCAGCGTGCGAACGATGCGGCGATAGCCGATCATCGTGCCCAGGCCTAGGCAAGTGGCGCTGAGCACGCGCACCCACCACGGCGCGTATTCCACCGAGGGACGCATGGCGTTGCGCAACCGCGCCGCCTCAGATTTCTCCTGCTGCGTGGCGGCGCTATTCCGGCCCACGAATTTCAGCTCGGAGACGATCCGATAGACCTCATTGCGCACGGCCGAATGCGTTGCGGCCGGGCCTTGCTGCACGCCGGCACCGCTGTCCGGCGTCTGTGCCTCGGCGGCCGCGACCAGTGCGACGCCGCCGTGCGACCGCGCGTCGGGGGTCTGCGCCAGCTTCACCTGTTGCAGCCGCTGCACCGCGGTCAGCGCGAGCTGCTTCTGGTCGTCGCCGTACTTTTCGATCAGCGGCGCCGCGGCGCCGGCGTATTCGGGCAGGCGCGCGGTTTGGTCGGCGGCCTTGGGGTTGAGCGCGAAGGCGGCGGGCATTAGCCCGATGACAGTAAGCATTATCAGGCCGATGCTTTTCTGCCCGTCATTGGTTCCGTGCGAGAAGCTGACACTGGTGCAGGTCAGAATGAGCAGGCCACGCACCCACCAGGTCGGCGGCTTGTCGGGCTGTGGCGGCTCGTACAAGTGTCGATCGTGCACCAGGTGCCGAATGACGAAATAGAGAAGACCGGCGCCGACAAGGCCCAGAATCGGCGAGACCGCGAGGGCGCGCAGCACGTTCCAGATTTGCCCCCAGTCCACGGCCTGGCCGATGTGGCGCGCGTTGATCAGCGCGTCGCCGACCGCAATGCCGATCAGCGAGCCGATGACGCAATGGGAGGAGGAGTTCGGGATGCCGAACCACCAAGTCAACACGTTCCAGGCCAGCGCGGTCGCGAACAATGCCACCAGCATCGGCACCGCCGGACTGCCGTTGGGCGGCGAGAGCACCTCGGGCGGCAGCAGTTCCACGAGCGCGTAGGCGACAGCAATGCCGCCAAGCAGCACGCCGAGGAAGTTCATGATGCCCGACCAGAGCACCGCGATGCGCGGTTTCAGCGAGTTGGTGTAGATGACAGTCGCCACTGCGTTGGCAGTGTCGTGGAAGCCGTTCGCGAACTCGAAGGCGCAGACAAGCGCGAAACAGAACGCGAGCGCGATCAATGCGGCGGTGGAGGCGGGGGGGACATTCAACATAAGTGTTTGCCACCGGAAGGGACGCTGAAAAACGCGTCGGCAAGCCGGCCGTTTCAAGCGTCATAATAGTGTCACTTGGTCCCTGACAGCGCACAAAAATCCCGAGCCATTCTCGACGAGCGGCTCGGGTTCGCAACAGCTGGTAGCACCCATCCATCGGCCGTGCTTGGTGAGCGCTATGACCTGCGGTATCCGCGTGACCCCTCCGCCGGTTTTCGTCGGCGGTACCGATCGAACATTGCCGGCTGGACGCTGGCCCTCGCCCTTTTCGGGCCGACCAGCTACGGTATGCGCACAGGCATTATCTCGACGCCGGCGCGCATCACCCACGTTTCGCTTTCCAGCTGCGCTTGCTCTGTCGGCTGCTATCTGCTTGGGTCCGCGCCCGTTCCCGCCGCTCGCTAGCCTCGTGTTCGGCACCGATGCGCATCATCGGAACACTTCACTGCAACCAGCGGCACATTGCAGCTCCTAAATAGGCAGCTCCCACTTGGGTGATCGTGATCAAGTACTACTGCATCAATGTCCAAGTAATGTCACAATCTTATCACGTGAATTGAGAAGCCACCGCGGGAATAGCTCCTATATGGGCACGCGAATAGAATAGAGAGCAGAAATGCGGAAGATTCTCCTTGCGAGCGCCATGGCGCTCGGAACAAGCCCCGCTGGCGCGCAGACTGTCGCGATCGGGGCACCCACGCAAGGTCAGTCAACATTTCCCCTTCCCCATCAGTCACTGGCAACCGTAAACGAAAACAATGACACAGCTTCTGTCTCAGGGGCCGGCCCCTTCGCAAATCCGACACCTGGTTCGATTGTGGTCCATATCAATGGCCGCGTCGAAACCGGGTTCGCAGGCGTTTGGAGCAGCGCTGATACGCGTTCGTTTACCGCGCCGGCCGGCTCTCCTGGTGCCGCCCCGATCACCAGCATAGGAACAGGAGGTACCTCGGCCAGCGCTGCACTTGGTGCGATCCTTGGCAACAACGGCACGGGTACAGCCAAGCTCCAGCCGAATACACTTTATAGTTACGCCCGGCTCTACGTTGGCGCCGACGCAATGGCGTCCAATGGACTGCGATACGGCGCGGCCATGGAACGCCGTCAGAACCTTACCGGCGAGCAAAGCGGTAGCAACGCGAGCTCCTACACGTCAGCGCAAACCGTGTTCGTGCGCCGCGCGTTCACGTACGCTGCTGGCGGCCAGTGGGGTATTCTTCGCGCTGGTCAGGCCGACGGCATCATCGGCCTGTTCGACAACGGTGTGACGACATTTCAATACCTGCCGACAACTAACCTCGAAAATGGCGACGGCTACGCGCTGCTGGTCCCTGATAATACAAGCGTGCCATTCTTCTTCCTTTCGGGAACCGGCGCAGAGTATGGAAATACCAAGCTGGTCTACCTTTCGCCGTAGCTCTCCGGCGTAACTTTCGGTGTACAATATGCGGCAAACACCTCGAACGGGTTCGGCATGAATGCCAATGCCGGTGGCCTGGCGAATTCGTTGACCGGCACCGGCAACGGCACCGGGATAACCTGCAATACCGCAACCTCGGGATGTCCCAACCTCTCGGCGGGTCCGGGTATTTTGGACGGATCGCGCATCATCGACCAGACTGCGATCGGCGCACGCTACCAGGGCGCATTCGGCGGTATCGGCGTGCTCGCCTATGCAGCCTATGAGATCAGCGGTCACGCCGACTACACGGGCGCCACGACGGCCTCAGTGCTCGGCAATACGGTGGCGGGTAGCAGATTTGATGGACAGTATGATGGTCTGAACTTCGGCAATGGAGGTCTGGCTGTTACGTATGGCGGGTTCACGATCGGTGGCAACATCATCGCCGGTCGTTTGAATGGCCAATTGCAGCTCGCGGCACAAAATGCTGCCAACGAAATTGCGTTCATGTTTGGGGCGAAATACCTAGCTGGACCGCTTGTCGTCGGCGTTGCGGCCGAACGAGGCAACTCGCAAGGCGCGGTGAACCTGACCGGGCTGAGCCAACGACGGTCAGAGGCGATCGACATCGGTCTGGGATACACGGTTGCGCCCGGATTGATCGTATATGCCGAGTACCAGTACGACACACAAACTCAGGGTAATTTTAACTTCGTCACCGGCGCCATAGGTTCGTCAGCGAACAACACCGTCAAGTCGCAAGGTTTTCTGCTCGGGAATGTGGTGACTTTCTAACGCAGATGCGTTTGCGCTCTACCGTCCCATTCGGGCCAGGAAATCCAATTGCCAGCGCATCTCTTCGATCGCCAGTGGGAAGTCCCCGGCCGGGCCGGGTGCAGCACATCGTCAGGCGCCAGTCGGGCGAGCAGCGTCTGCAGTGCCACCGCGACGCGCATGGTGAATCCGGCCTTCCACACCAGGCTTAGCATCTCCCTTTGCGCTGCGCAACGAAGACGCTCGATCCACCACCGAGACCGGAAGGGCCGCCGCCACCGCAAGCAACGCGGCGGCATAGCGCGCTTCGCCGCTGCCGCGCCGCATCGAGCAATGTCGCCTCGTCCAGCTCGCCCTCTGCCGCCAGTCTGCGCGCCACAGCAATCGCCTCGATCGGCGCTCATATCCCGCGGCGCCGGTCCTCATGGCCGATAGCGAGCTGTGCGGTGATACGTTGGCGGATCTCCTCTGCCACCGATGGCGCGAGATCGGCGCGCTTGGCGAGTTCGGACAGCAGATGCGTGGCGACGATCTCGGACAGCATCCTGGCGGCGCGCGGCGGCAGCGACGGCCGCCGCACCAGCGGCGCATGCCAATCCGTATGATCCACTGAACGTGCCACCAGGGCGTCGAGTGTCGCCTCACGGATCTGCGCCATCGGATTGTCGAGCAGCGCGCGAATTGCCTCGGAATTGGCGGTGTTTGCGATTGCGTCCGATACCGCCGGCTCCAACCGCGCCCGCCGCGCGACCGCCAGATACAGTTCCCGCGGCCGGTGGCCTGGTCACCAATGCCACCAGGTCCTCGGTGGTCAGCAGTGGCGACAGTCGAATGACCGGCTCATACACCGACAAGTCAGGATCTTGCGCGAGCTGCCGGATCAGCTCGCGCGGCGCGTTCGGCAGCTCCTTGACCGCATCAGCAATTATCGCGCGTACGCGCAATGCCTCGTCGGCGACCAGCGCATTCAATGCATCCCAGGTCTCCTGATGCAGCCGCGCCTGCTGCACCGGCGAAAGCCCGGGAACCAGCGCCGCGAGTTTTCGGGCCAGCAGAATCCGCACCCGTTGGTCGCGATCCTTCGCCAGCAGTTGGTTGACCTGCGGCGGGCGCCGCTCCATTGAGTGCCAGTGCAGCGCGAACGGTAATCGAACTATCGCTCGCCAGTTCGAACAGCACATCCTGGCTGGTCTCGGCGCCGGCGCCCAGCCGGACCCGCGCCGCTTCGTCGCCTGGGTCGCCTCGATCGGCTGGTCACGGCTTCTACTCGGGAACTCGCCAATGTCCGCGGCCGGTTCGCTTGACGTCGTACATCGCCTCATCCGCGCGGCGCAGCAGGCTGTTCACCGGCTCTCCGCTGCCTGCCTCACGGGTCGCGATGCCGATCGACATCGTCGGCAAAGGCGCTTCGCCGGCGATTTCGCGCAAAGCCTCGGGCACAGCCGTCGCAAAGATAGTCGGCGCGCTCGGCCGCGGTCATGTGATCCGCGCCATTCATCCACAAGGCGAACTCGTCACCCCCAAGCCTCGCCACGATGTCGCTCGGCCGCACGGCATTGCGCAACATATTGGCAGCGCGCTGCAGCACCTCATCGCCGGCTTCGTGCCCCAGCCGGTCATTGACCGGTTTGAAATTGTCGAGGTCGGCGAACATCAGCGTGCCTGGCTGGTCCTCACGGTCCAGGCGATCGATATGGCGCTCCATGTCTTCGAGGAAGGCGCGGCGGTTCAGCAGGCCGGTCAGCGGATCGGTGCGCGCCTGGCGTGCCATCTCATGCTGGATGGCCTCATGCTCCAGCACCATGCAGATCAGATTGGCCGCCGCGCACAGCAGCGACTGTTCCTCCTGGTCCCATCGGCGCGAGCCGGGCGACCGCCACAAGGCAATGCCCGCATGCGCGCCGAACCGGGTACGGCAGGCCGCAACGATGATCGGCCGCCCATCCCTGGTGGTGCCGCTTGATGGCGCCGCTGGCCGTGGCGAGCAGCGCGGCCGCCTCGGCTCCTGATCTCATCGGCGCCGCCACCTGCGCGGTGGATCAGCTTCGGGCCGCCCTCGCTGCCCAGGTCGATCACCGCCACGCCCTCGGCGCCGACGGCCTTCATCAGTCCATCCAAGGCCGCCTGCATCATTCTGGGCGCGAGCACCTCCTGACCGATGCACCACAGGATATGGTCCAGCACCTCGCCCCGGCGCAGCGACGCAGCGATAAGGCCAGCGTCCGCTATCGAATTCCGTCCAGTCGATGCCCAGGCCGCGTGCGCCCATAATGCATCCCTGAGCATCCAGCAGCGGCGCACCGGAGAACGACAGCATGACCGGGCTGCCATCGGTCGCGCTTCAGCCAGGCGCGCCGGCGGTGCATCGGCGCGGTGAGCCGGAATGGATTGAAATTGCTGGGCCCCGTGCCGGCTGCCAGCAGCAGTTCCGCCGGCTGGCCAATGAGTGTCGCGGTCGGCCAGCCAAGCACCGGATCCGGGCGCCAGCAGAATGAAGCGTCCCCAGGCATCGATTTCGTAGACCAGGTCGGCGGCCGTCATGACCAGATCGCGCCAGCGTTGGCGGCTGTCGAGCAGCGCGCGGCGTAGGTTCGCGTCCTCCGATCCGGGCGCGCTCAAGCTAGCGGCGATGGTGTCGTTCATGACCTTCGGTCCTGTCCCGGTCGCCCATTAGATGCGAGGCGCCCTAACGAAGCGTTGCTCGTGCGCCGATTTCGAAAGCGCAGGGCACCGCGCCGCGTTGACAGGCTCCGGGCCGCTGCGCATGGTCCGCGCATCCGGCCAGAGGTCTTCCGCATGAGCCAGCACGCGCTGCAACAGCCGATCGAGGAACTTTGGGAACGCCGCGAATCGCTATCGGCGGCCACCGGAGGCGCCGCACGCGATGCGGTGGATGCGGCGCTCGACCTGCTCGATTCCGGCGCCAAGCGGGTCGCCGAGCCGACCCCAGGCGGCTGGCAGGTCAACCAATGGCTGAAGAAGGCGGTGCTGTTGTCGTTCCGCCTGACGGATTCGACCGCGATGCAGGGGCCTGGCGGAACGCCGGTGTGGGACAAGGTGCCGCTGAAATTCGCCGGCTGGGGCGAAAACCGGTTCCGCGAGGCAGGCTTTCGGGCGGTGCCTGGCGCGGTGGTGCGGCGCTCGGCCTATATCGCGCCGGGGGCGGTGCTGATGCCGAGTTTCGTCAATGTCGGCGCCTTTGTCGGTCGCAACACCATGGTGGATACCTGGGCGACGGTCGGCAGTTGCGCGCAGATCGGCGCCAATTGTCATCTTTCGGGGGGCGTCGGCATCGGCGGGGTGCTGGAGCCGCTGCAGGCCAATCCGGTTATCATCGAGGATGACTGCTTTGTCGGCGCTCGCTCCGAAGTGGCCGAGGGCGTGGTCGTCGAGCGCGGCAGTGTGCTTGTCGATGGGCGTATTCATCGGCGCCTCGACCAAGGTCGTCGATCGGGCGACCGGCGAAATCCATATCGGCCGCGTGCCGCCGTATTCGGTGGTGGTGCCGGGATCGCTGCCGGGCCGGCCGTTACCCGACGGTTCTCCCGGCCCTTCGCTCTACTGTGCGGTGATCGTCAAAACGGTGGATGAACAGACCCGGGCGAAAACCTCGATCAACGAATTGCTGCGCGACTGATGGATGGACCCCCAGACCCCCCCTCCCCCTGCGGGAGGGGGTCGGGGGAGGGGCCCCGTCCTGCCCTGGACGACCCACTGCCGCTCGCACAGGCGCTGATCCGCTGCGCCTCTATCACGCCCGCTGATGCAGGCGCGCAGACCGTGCTCGCGAATGCGCTGGAGGAACTCGGCTTCAGGGTCACGCCACTGCGCTACGGCGAGATCGACAACCTGTTCGCCCGGATCGGCACCGGCAGCCCGCACATCTGCTTTGCCGGTCATACCGACGTGGTGCCGGTCGGCGCTGCAAACTGGCAGTCCGATCCGTTCGGCGGGGACGTCCGGGATGGCGTCCTATACGGTCGCGGCGCATGCGACATGAAGGGCGCCATCGCGGCATTCGTCGCGGCGGCGTCGCAGCATCTTGCCGAGGGCTACGCTGCATGGCTCGATCAGCCTGCTGATCACCGGCGACGAAGAAGGCCCAGCAGTGGATGGCACGGTGCGCGTGCTGGAGTGGATGCAGGCCAACGGTCAGATCCCCGACTTCTGCATTGTCGGCGAACCCACCTGCCCGGTGACGCTGGGCGACATGGTGAAGATCGGCCGGCGTGGCAGCCTGAATGCCAAAATCACCGTGCACGGCAGCCAGGGCCACGTCGCCTATCCGCAGCGCGCCGACAACCCTGTTCACCGGCTGGTCCGCATCGCCGATGCACTGACCGCAGCTCCGCTGGACGCCGGCAATGCGTGGTTTCAGCCATCCAGCCTGCAGTTCACCAGTATCGACGTCGGCAATCCGGTGACCAACGTGATCCCGGCCGAGGCCAGCGCGATGCTGAACATCCGCTTCAACAGCGATCACACCGGGGCGGCGCTGTCCGCCTGGCTGCGCGCAGTGATCGCCCAGCATGCCGAACGCTTCGACCTTGACGTCGCGATCAGCGGCGAAGCCTTCCTGACCGAGCCCGGGCCCGCAGGTGAACACGCTGCGCCAGGCGATTGTCGATGCGACCGGCGTGGAGCCGAAACTCGATACCGGCGGCGGCACCTCGGACGCGCGCTTCATCGCACGCTGCTGCCCGGTGGCCGAATTCGGCCTGGTTGGGGCGACGATGCACCAGGTAGACGAAGGCGTGCCGGTTACCGAGCTGCGCGACCTGGCCCGCATCTATCGCGGCATCCTCGCCGCGTTCCTGGTATGATGTAGATTGCCGGGCGGTAGCGCGGTCCACAACGCGTCCGCGTCCCGTCCGGCGAGCATCCTCATCGGCATCGTGCGCATCGCCCACGGCGTCGCGCGTATCGCCCGCGGCCGCGCCGACGGCATGGCAGCAGTTCGGCGCCACGCGTGACGCGTTCCTGACGAGTCTCGCGCCGCTGATTGCTTTCCGCTGGTAGGCGGAGTGCTGATGGCTGTTGGGCGGCGGTGGCCTGGCCGCGCTGTCCGACCTGATGGCGACGTTGTGCGCGCTTGATCGCACCGCTGGTGCTGTGGTTTGAAGTTGCGCGGCTGTGGCGTCGGCAGGAGTTCTGGCTGCGCTTTGCCACCGCGTTCAACTGGTGCCAGTGGGTTATCCCAGTCGTCGGCATCCTGCTGCTGGCTATCGTTCGGCCTGCTTGCGGCCGTTGGCCTGCCGAACCCAGTGGCGCGAGTCGGCATTGTTGCTGGCGCTGGTGTCCTATGGCTTGTGGCTGCATTGGTTTCTGGCGCGGCATGGCCTTGGCCTGTCGCGCTGGCGCGCATGCTGTTGGTGTTCGGGGTGAACTTCGCCACCCTGCTGCTGGTGGTCGGACCTCACGTGGTCACGCTTGGCATGTCCGACACGTGAGCGTCGCAACCGCGGTATCGTCGGGACTGCATGCCGCCTGGCTGCTGGCGCGCGGCCGAGCCGAAGGCCTGCGCTATGTGGAGGCCGATATGGCCGGGGCCGCCCGCAGCTTCTGGGCCGCGGCGATCTGCCTTCCGGCGTTTGTCTGCCTTCGTCTGCTGGCCTGGACCGAAACCGGCACGCCGCCGCACGCGGCGCATGTGCTGGCGCTGGACCTGCTATCCTATGCGGTCGGCTGGTGCGGTTTCGCGGTGCTGTCGCACCGGCTGATCGGCGCCATGGGCCTTGCGGCGCGCTGGCCTCGCTGCATAGCGCTTTGGAACTGGTGCAACGTCATTCAATATCATGCTGCTGGTGGTGTTCAGCATTCCTGGCCTGCTGGGTGCACCGGCGTTGCTGGACCAGTCGGCGCAGCTTGTCGGGCTCGGCTGGGCGCTATGGCTTGAGTGGTTCGCATTCCGGTTGACCCTGGGGATCGGCATGCTGCCCGCCGTCGGGCTGGTCGGGCTCGACGTGGCGATCGGCGTATTGCTGGCCGGTCTTGACGCTGCGGCATAACGCGGCCCGAGGCCGCCGCCCGCGTCAGACCTGCCGGTACAGCTTCATCGCATTGTTGAAGAAGAAGTCGTGCCGTTGCTGCTCCGGCATCGGCATCGGCAGTACCTGGGTGGGGTCGTCGTAGTCCCAGTGCGGGTAGTCGGTGGCAAAGATCAGCCGGTCCCAGCCGATCCAGTCGATCGCGTCCAGCACATGTTCGCGCGGCTGTGGCTCTTCCATCGGTTGAGTTGTCAGCCACACGCTCTCGCGGATGTACTCGGAGGGCGCGCGCTTCAGGTGCGGCGTCTCCTGCTTCAGCCTGTTCCACAGCTTATCGAGCCGCCAGGCAAGCGGCGGCAGCCAGGCGAAACCCAACTCGATCAGCACCAGCTTGAAATTGGGAATACGCTCGAACACGCCCTCAATCACGAGGCTGGTCAGGAAGGACTGCGAGGACTGGGCGTGGCCGACCATGTCCTCGATATAGTAGGACGGCCAGCCGCCGCCCGTGACCGGATAGCCGCCGAAGCCGAAAGCGTGCACGCCGATCGGCAGGTTGGCCGACGCCGCGGCTTCATAGATCTTCCAATACTGCTTCTGGCCGGGCGGATTGGCGGTGCGGCTGACCATCAACACCTGCACGAAGCGCGGATCACCGGCCCAGCGTTCGATCTCGGCCACTGCGGCATCGGCGTCTTCGTAGGGGACGACGATCGAGCCCTTTAGGCGAGGCTCGATCAGCCACTCGGCTTCCACCCAGCGGTTCATCGCGCTGGCGACACCGGCGCCGAACTCGCGGTTCTGAAAGCTGGCGCCATTATCGCCGGTGGGGTTCAGGATGCCGAGCGCGATGTTGTTCGCGTCCAGCAACTGCTTTTGCAGGAACGACAGGCTGGACCCAGGACGCCCCCCTTGGGGTGGCCAGGCGTCGCGGCGCGACGCGTTCGGCTGGCCCTTCGGATAGGCCGGGCCGCCCTGGTACGCCTGGCGCGGGCGGGACCCGAAGGTCTTCGCCATCTCCACCCAGCGGGCCTCCATATAGGGGAACAGGTCCTTGTACGAGTTGCGCTGCGGGTGGATGTCGCCGTCGGCGATCGCCAGCCTGGAGGCGGCGACGGGCTGGACGGCGGGACGGCTGGTGACCTGGACGTTCATGCGATGGTCTCCATCGGGAGGCGTGCGTAGACTATGATCGTGTGGCGCGGCGCTGGTGGCAAGTTCTGGAGCGTAGCGAAATCGGAGGTCAGGCCGTGCGATAGAAAGCGGCGAGCGGCGCGGCGAAGTCGATGCTCTCCAGCGTAACCGGATCGCCCATCGTCAACGAGACTGGATTGTCCGGCCAGGTGCCGTCCGCTTCACGGCGCAGCAGATCGGCGCGGACTTCTGCGGCGTGTAACACGAGAATTTCCAGCACGCTCGGAATGGTAACGTAGGTCCAGACATTCGCCCATGTGTCCGCCTTGTTTGACGGCGAGAGAATTTCGACGACAACCAGTGGTTTGCGCAGCAGGCGCTCCTCGCGGTCCCATTCGGCACAGCTGACCGCGAGGTCAGGCACGCGCACATTGAGATTGGCGCGTACCTTGGGTTGGATGCCAGGTTCGGTGATGACCCGGGATACCGGACGCGCTTCAGCCAGGTGGTTGGCAATCAGCCGTACCGCCTCGCTCTGGATCGCGCCATGGCGGGGGGATGCGGGCGCCATTGCCTGTGGCGTGCCGTCGATCAACTCCCACCGATCGCTGTCCTGTGGGTTCCAATTGAGAAATGCGGCCACCGTCATCGCGGCAGGAAGTTGGTTGGCTGCGCTCATGACACCGCATCATAGTAGGCATTGCCACGGGCAGCGGCAACGAAGTGCCGTCTGCAGGGCAGACCTTTCGGCGCGCAAGTCGCGTGACAAGTCCTGGGGACGATCTGCGGTGGACACGATCGAGATCAGGCTGGAGTCACGGGCTGCAGGACCGTTGCCGGCTACGGGCAACAAAGACAGGCCCGCTCAGACATAGCGCAGTGTGGTGAACATACCGGCTTGCAGGTGATACAGCAGGTGGCAGTGCAATGCCCACCAGCCAGGATTTTCTGCGTCAAATCCGACCACCACGCGCGACTTCGGTGGGACCAGTACCGTGTCGCGCAGCGCGCCTGGGAAGCGCTCGCCGTCTATCTCGACCACCTGGAAAGTGTGGCCGTGCAGATGCATCGGGTGCGGCATCGGCGTCTGGTTCTGGAAGACCAGCTCGACGCGTTCGCCCTTGGCGGCTGGCAGCGCCGGCACGTCCTTGGTCCAAGAAACGTTGTTAATCGACCAGATGTAGCCATTCATGCTGCCGGTCAGGTTGAGCTGGTGCACACGGTCCGCCTTGCGCGGCGCCAGCGGCGTAGTGGCACGCAGGCTTCTTTCCAGATCGAGTGTGAGCGCGGTCGAACGCTTCGCTGCCATTAATGAAAGTCGGCGCACCCGTGCTTTTCCGCCCTGCAGTATGACCCCGGATTGGTTTCGGTCACCCTCGAGAACGGCGAGGATCGGGTGTGCCGCAGGGTTGTTGGGAATGCGCACGCGGATATCGAGCCGTTGCGCGACAGCAATCGGGAAGCGACGCCCGCCGACCGGCTGCACCCGGAATCCGTCCACGGCGATAAGCTCGCCGTTCAGGGCGCCGAGATCGATATGATAGGCGCTCATGGACGAGCCGTTGATAATACGCAGCAGCACGGTGCCGCCGGTTCTCACGCGTATCACTTCGGGGTCGTGCAGGGTCCGGTCATTGGCCAGGAATGCGTCGTACGTGACGTCGTTCAGGTCGGGAGCGGCGCCGGCTGCCATGCCTGCGCTACCGCCGCCCGTAGCCATCTTTCCGGGGTTCGGCTTGCGCAACTCGGCGTAGATCTGCTCGGGCGGCGTGAAGCTGAAATCGGCGAGCATCACCACGATATCCTGCTGCCCCGGTCGATCGCGGCTGTCGCTGATGATGAGTGGCGCTGCCAGCAACTCCTGCTCTTGCAGCCCCTGGTGCGAGTGCATCCAGAATGTGCCGCCGAAGCCGAGTGGGAAATCGTAGTCGGCGCTCGCGCCGGGTGCGATTGGCGGCGACGAAACCTCGGGGACGCCGTCCTGCTGCCAGGGCGGCGCAAGGCCGTGCCAATGGATGAGTGTCGGCACATCGAGCCGGTTCTCGACGCGTGCCCGAAACTGCTGCCCTACCGCGGCCATCATGCCTTGCCGCCCATCCGGCTGGGAGATTATCAGGCGCGACGCCGGCTTGCGGTTCACTTCGAAGCTGCGTCTCTGCACATGAAGGATGGTGACGGGTTCGCCCGCGGCTTCAACGTGTGCCCATGGTGGCGCAATCGCGGCGACCGTCGCTGATAGCATGGCGGTGCGGCGGGATAGCGGCCTGATCTCAGGCATCGTTTAAATCCTCCAATGCCAAGCTTCTTTTTGATCGGGGTTCCTTGTGTTTGCTTCGATCTATCGCGCCATCTGTCGTGCACGGGTTCCCGACATGTCTCAGGTTAAGGCGGCGGGTCTTGCGGAACGGTTACCGGCGCTGCCCCCAGAACCGCAGTGGCGGGATCAGCGGTCCGTCACCGTCATGCACTATGAAAGAAAGAGGGAACCGCTGATGGACGCAGATGCACGCGGATAAGGAAGGTGATGCAGTGCGGCAGAGGCGGGGGTGAAATCATCAACGCTCTGTCAATCGCGCATACGTCTGCCGTGGATTGTCGATCATGATCCTGCGCACCAGCTCGCGTGGCAGCCCGTCCGGCAGGACGGCATCGCCGTCAAATTGCCAGTGCGGATAGTCGGTGGAGAACAGCAACATCTCGTCCGAGCCCATGTGTTCCAGCAGGCGCTGGAAGTCCTCGGGCGAGGGCGGTGCGTCGCACGGTGTGATGGTAAGGCGCACGTTGGAACGCACGATATCGGTCGGCGCACGGTCCACCCAGGGCACCTCCATGCGCAACCCACGCCAGAACTTTGTCAGTCGCCACAGGTGCGCGGGTAGCCAGGACACACCCAATTCCAGCAACACGACCTTCAGATTAGGGAATTTGGTGAACACTCCCTCGCAGACCAGCGACGACAGCGCGGTCTGAAACGCAGGTGCCTGTGCGGCGTAATCTTCGGTGTAGTAGGTGGGCCAGCCGAGTGGCGTGACCGGATGGCGGTAGGCGGAGCCGGCATGAATGCCCACTGGCAGGCCGTGCTTCTCGGCGGCGGCATAGATCGGCCAGTAGTGACGCTTCCCGAGCGGCTGGTCGTGCATCACCAGCAGCAGAACCTGTACGAAGCGCCGGTCAGGTGCTACGCGTTCGATCTCCTCGACCGCCATTTCGGGATTCTGCATCGGCACCACGATGGAGGCGCGAAGCCGCGGTTCCTTGTCCAGCCATTCGGCAGCGATCCAGTCGTTGACTGCGCGGGCAAACCCGGCGCCCATGTCTTCGGAAAACAATAGCTGCACGCCATAGAGGCAATTGCAGATGGCAATGGACGTGCCGAACGGCGTCAGCGCGTGGGCGCGCAACGCATCGAGGTCGGAGCCCGGCTTGCCGTTCGGTAGCCGCCAGTCGGGTCGCGAGGTCAGCGGCGAGTTGGCCGGGTAGGCGATCAACTCCAGCTCATGCACACCTCGTTGGATGACGATATCCCGCCAGTGGTCCGATAGGTACGGGTGCAGGGCGCGCAGGTTGGGGACGGCGGGGTGGATGTCGCAGTCGATGCCGCCTGGTTCGAGGGGGGACATGCGGTGTTTCCAGGTTGTAACCAGCAGACGATAAGGGCGGGCACTCCGGCCGTCCAATTGGCGCAGGCGCATCGGCGCCAGGCGTTGACGCATCTATCCGATCGAGCCCAGCGGGGCGCAGGGTGGCTTCGATGCGCGCGCTGTGAGCAGACCGCGATCGCCCAGTATCACTACACGTTGCAACCGAAACGCGACCAGCTGCGACGATCGCTGCGATGGTCTCGGCTATAACCAAGCTGCGCCAGTTCGCAACAGCGCCCTTCCAGGTAGGTCGAAGTCACGTCGCCTACCAGCAACGCACCATCCCGTAACCACCGACCTCTTCAGCCTCGGCGCTTAGGCTTCGCCGCGGTAACGATGACCGCGCGTTTGCGCGGCGCCGCGCGAGCTGTCTCCCCAGGCTTTTCCGCAAGTTCTGGCAAGCGCTGACGCAAGGACGCAAAATCCGCCCAGGGGTCATCGCTGCTGTCGGGCCAGCCGATCCGGCACGCTGCGCAACGTGAACTTGCCCGGATCCAGCCTGCGGTTCACCTCCTCCCAGGCGATTGGCGTTGCCACCGTGGCCCCCTCGCGTGCACGCGGGCTGAACGAGGCCACCGCTGTGGCGCCCAGACCGTTGCGCAACCAGTCGATCAGGATCCGGCCCTTGCGATCTGCCTTCTTGACGGTCGAGAGGAAACGTTCCGGCTGTTCCTGGCTCAGTGTCTCCGCGAATGCCCGGCAGAATGGCTTCACGACATCCCAGGTCGCCACGGGCTCCAACGGCACTACCAAGTGCAATCCTTTGCCCCCAGTCGTTCGGCAAAACGATTGCAGACCCAATCGCTGTAGCTGCTCCCGCAGGTCCAGCGCCGCCTTCATCACATCGGCAAAGGTGACCCCCTCGCCGGGATCAAGATCGAAAACTATGCGGTCCGGGCGCAACGGGTCGCTCTCGTTGGCTCCCCAGGCGTGCAGCTCGATTGCGGAAATCTGCGCCATGGCAATCAGCCCATCCGCATCCTCGATCGCCAGGAAAGGCTGTCCGGAGGCTTCGCCCTGACGTATCGCAGACGGCAACGTCCCGTGGCCATGCTTCTGGAAGAAGTGTTCGCCGGTGATGCCTTCGGGACAGCGCACGATTGCCAGCGGCCTTCGCGCCAGCCCAGGCAGCGCATGCTCCGCCACCGTTTTCCAGTACTCGGCAAGGTCCTGCTTGGTAATGCCGGGCCACAACTCGCGATCGGGATGCGACAGCGCGATCCGCCCCACGGTCACCCCGCGCCGCTTGGGGGCCTGCGCGGACACGATGGCGCTCTTGCGCCGCGGCGGCACGGCGACCACGGGCCCACGCCGGCGCGCAGCCGGATCACCGGGCCGCGGATGCACCGCTTTGCGCTCTGCTTCAGCATCGGCGGGATCACGCACCACCTCTTTCGCGTCCTTGTCCTCGCGCAGCCCAAGATAGGCCGCCTGGCGCACACGTCCCGATCCCGACCAGGACGTGAACTGCACTTCGGCAACCAGCTCCGGTCGCACCCAGTTGATATTCTTGGGCAGCGGCTCACCAGCGACCAGCAGCGACTTCGGGGGATCGGCGCCAAGTTCCGCCAGCCGCTCGCTCAGTCGCGCAAGTTCGTCGTCGGAAAATCCTGAACCCACACCGCCCGCGTAATGCAGGTTGCCCTCCTTGTCGTAATAGCCGAGGTGCAACGAGCCGAGGCCGGTGCGGCTTCCGCCCGGCGGGGTCCATCCCAATACGACCAGCTCCTCGCGACCGCGACACTTGACTTTTAGCCAGTCATGGCTGCGCCCCGCGCGATACGGCGCATCGGCGCGCTTACAGACGATGCCCTCCAGGTGCATTTTGCAGGCCTCCCGCCGCATCCTGCCCGCGTCGCCGACATGGTGGTCGCTGTAGTGCAACATGCCGCGCCAGTCATTCAGACCCGACAGCACGCGCTTACGTTCCAGCAGCGTGCAGCCTCGCAGGTCCCAGCCATCCAGATGCAGCAGGTCGAACACAAAGAAGTGCAGCGTAGCGTCCTTGCCGGCCGAGAGTGCCGCCTGCAGTGCCGGGAAGCTTGACGTGCCATGTCTTGTCGAGCGCGACCAATTCGCCATCCACCAATGCCGTCTCGGCGCCCAGGCGAGCGACAGCGTCAGCCACCGCCGGCAGCCGGTCGGTCCAGTCCAGGCCGTTCCGCGTCAGCACACGTACCTTGCCGTGATCGAGCCAGCACAGCAGGCGATACCCATCGAATTTGATCTCGCTGACCCACTCCTCACCCTCGGGTGGTTCCTCGGCCACCGAAGCAAGCTGCGGTGATTGGCGCTGCGGCAGCTTGCCCCGGACTGCCCCTTCGGCCGGCGGTTCCTTGCTCGGTTGGCGCGCTTGCTCGGGTGCGGCTCGTTGCTGCTCGATGGTCAGCGCATCGGCGCCAGGCCGTTCCGCCTCGTCGTGACCCTTGATCAACAGCCAGTTGTCCTGCCGGCTGCGCTGGCCCGGGCGCGGTTTCAGCCGCACCAGGGTGAACCGCCCATGCAGCCGATTGCCATCGAGCACGAAGCGCAGTTCGCCCTTGCGCATGCCCGCTTCGGGGTCGTCCAGAGGCTGCCACGTGCCGCGATCCCACAGCTCGACTGTGCCGGCACCATACTGCCCATCCGGGATGGTGCCCTCGAACTTCGCGTAGTCCAGCGGATGATCCTCCACGTGGGCGGCGATGCGCTTGTCCGCCGGATCGAGCGAGGGTCCTTTGCGGACCGCCCAGCTCCACAACACGCCACCGTGTTCGAGGCGAAAGTCCCAGTGCAGACCGGCGCGGTGCGCCTTGTGCTTCTGCACCACGAAAATCGGCGCGTCCTCCTGCGAATGCGTGGCCTCGGGCGCCGGCTCTTTCGTCACGGCGAAGTCGCGTTTGGCACGATATGTGCGGATCGAGGTATCGCGCGGTGTTGCGTTGGATGGCATGCGTCGTCCCCGGCCGGATCCGTCGATATTAGAAACCTTTACGCCACCGAATGGTCACAGCTCCATTCATGCACGACCTGTTGAAAATTTGGCAACGGGGTCACGTGAGGCGGCATCGCCCGAGGCCTGTATCACGCGAACGATAATGGGCTGGGGCAGGGTGAGCGCATCCCGCCACTCACCCGCTGGAGTGCGATCGCTTGAAGGCGCGGGCGTCAGATAGCTGGAATCGCGTCCAGCGCCGCTGGTGCGACGCGCACCACGGCGAAGCAACGCACAATCAGTGCTGCGCGGCCATCCGCTCACCACCCGGTCCGATCAGCCCAGGATAGGGCGCCTTGAATTTGTAGATCGTCCCGCTGACAGCGCCTTCCATGTAGATGTACTGGTTATTCTCACCGCCAAAGGCGAAGTTTGTCGCCGCCGCATCGCCATTTGGTAGCGGCACATAACCAATGATGAAGCCGCGCGGGTCGTACTCGATCACGCCACCAATGCCGCACGCCGCCCAAAGGTTCCCATGCACGTCGTAGTGGATGCCGTCGGGTCCACCGTTGCCAGGGTTGTAACTCCCGGCCGTCGCGAAAAAGAACGTTGTGTGCGACGCGTCGGTCGCGCACTGCGAACAGGCCGCCAGCGGGCCTCTCAGGAACGAATAGTACAGCATCCGGTTACTCGCATAGTCCGCGACGGCCAGGGTGCCGTCATTCGGCGAAACCGCGATTCCGTTTGGAAAGCTGCCGGTGGAGATAATGCGTCGAAGGATCCCGTCCTTGGAGTACTGATAGACGGCACCGGACCGATCCGCCTCGTCCGGCCCCGGTCCCGTACCCCAGGGATCGGTGAAATACAGGTTGCCTTCGGCGTCGAAGTCGAGGTCGTTCGGACCCTTGAAGAGTTCGTTGTGGAACGTCGAAACGAGCGAACTTAGTTTCTTCGCGTCCGGATCATAGACCAGGATCCCGAGATGGCGGGTCGTGACGTAAAGCTTGCCGTCGTGCCAACGCGTGCCCTGCGGCTCGCATGCGGGGCCGATATCTCCTTGCGGATTGCAGTTGAACACCGGGACCAGCTTTGCGTCCGGCGTGAGATAGGAGACCCATCCGCTGTCGATTGCAACGAACCAGAAATTGCCTGACTTGTCGAAGGCACCGCCTTCGAGAAACTTGCCCTGCGGCTTGTCATGGATATCGGTGAACAGTGTGACTGGCCCGATCCCGGGTGGCGGAGGCGGCAAACCCCACGGCTGCACGTGCTCCGGTGATGGCGGACCTGCAAGCGGGGGCGCGGGAACCGACTGATCCTGTGCCGACGCAGTCCGGATGCTGCCTGCCGAACCACAGAATGCCAGCGCGAGCGCACAGACGGCGCTTGTCCAGTTCATTGTCATGGCAATTTCCTCCAGTTGCGTACCGCCAATTCTTGGCCTGGTTCTTGGCGTTGCAATTATCGTTCGGGCATTGGCTCGGAGTTGAAATCGGCCACCGATACCTGTCAATCGGCCGAAGTCGCAACGATCCCTGACGATCTCTTGAGGATATACAATATGCGCGAAGCCCGGGATGCGCGGCTTTCGCCGATCCTAACCTAGACGTCGACCACCACGTACTGTTGCTCGACCGACACCGGCACTGTCTCCGCCATGTACGGGCCTTGCACCACGCGCTGTCCCTCGGCGACCTCTACCGGATAGCTGCGAACCTGGATCCGTTCCGGTTCGCAGTAGGACTGCCCGGTGCGCACGTCGAACTCCCACCCGTGCCAGGGACAGCGAATGATCTCGCCCTTGCGCGAATACCTGTAGCGCCCCGGCTCATCTGATTCGATCAGCCCGGTCAGTATGCCCTCGCACATCGGCCCGCCCTGATGCGGGCAGCGGTTGAACAGTCCGAAGAACTCGCCGCCCAGGTTGAACACCGCGATCGAGCGGCCCCGCACCGTTACCAGTTTCCGACCGCCCGGCGGAATCTCGGCAACTGTCGCGACCACGTGCTTGCTCATGCTGGTGAGGCTCCTGACAACGTGCCCGCACGCTACCTCCCGCATGATGCCGCCGCAACGCCTTGACACCGTAAAGCTGGGCGGCATTCCCGGGCACTTCTTTTGATTGGAACCGCAAAGCACGCAGATCGCTGGCGTCACGTGTGTTGCCGAAGCTGATCAACAGGCATAGCGCCTTCAACTCCAGCAGCCGGTTCACCTCGGATTCATCTGCGTGCATTTGCGTGTTTTGCGGTTCCATTCCCTACCAATGCCCAGGCCCCGTTTGCCAATTGGTTGACGCTCGCCTTGACACCCCGAAACCCGCCGCGTGACATAAACGCGAGGCTAGGTCAGGGAGACCCAGATGAGAACGCGGCTGGTCGCAGCAGTTGCGGCATTGGGCGCGCTTGCCGCAGCGGGCACGGCGCAGGCGCAGATCAAACTCGGCGCCATCCTTTCCATCAGCGGCCCCGGCGCCGCCATGGGCGTCGGCTACAAGGGTGCCTTCGACCTGTTCCCGACCGAAATCGCCGGCCAGAAGGTCGAATATATCATCCGCGATGACGCAACGGACGCCAGCACCGGCTACACCATCGCGCAGCGGCTGATTTCGGAAGACCATGTCGATGCGATCATCGGCCCATCGCTCACCGCCACGGACGCGGCCGTCTCGCCGCTCGCCAACCAGGCGAAGGTACCGATGCTCGCTATGGCTCCGTACGAATATGATCCGCAAAAGCAGCCATATACTTTCAACGATGCGCAACCGTTGTCCCTGATGGTCGACGCAGTGTTCCGCTACATGCAGCAGGGGGGCGTGAGAGACATCGGCTATATCGGTTTCTCCGACGGCTGGGGCGACCAGGTGCTCGGTGCTACCAGGCAGGCTGCCCAGAGCGATGGCATCAAGATCCTGACCGACGAACGCTATGCGCGCACCGACACCACCTGCGAGGCGCAGGTGCTCAAACTGATCAGCATGCATCCACACGCGATCATGATGGGCAACTCCGCCACACCCGCCGCACTGCCGGTCGTCGCGCTGCGCCGTCGCGGTTACAAGGGAGGTATTTACGGCAACCACGGCATCGTCTCCCCTGCGTTCATCAAGGTGGGTGGCGCGGCGGTGGAGGGCGTGATCGCTGCCACCTCGCCGGTGGTCGTGGCGGACCAATTGCCGGATTCCGATCCCGTGAAACCGGTCGCGGCGGCCTTCGCAAAGGACTACACCGCGAAGTTCCCCGGCCAGGGCGTCGGTCCCTTCGCCGGCTACAGTTACGACGCCTTCCTGTTGTTGAACAACGCCATCCCGGTGGCTCTGAAAACTGCGAAGCCAGGTACGGAAGAGTTTCGCGTCGCGCTGCGCGATGCGCTGGAGAAGACGCACGAACTGGTCGGTGTGAGCGGCGTCTACACAATGTCGCCCACCAATCATAACGGCCAGGACGCGAGGGCCGCCGTGCTGGTCGAGGTGAAGGACGGTGCCTGGAGGGCCATCCAGTAGACACCTTCATCTTCCTGGCTCTGCTGCAGGACGGCATCGCCACCGGCGCGATCTATCTGCTGCTCGCCATCGGGCTGCTGATCGTTTTCTCGGTCACCCGCGTCATCTTCGTGCCGCAGGGCGATCTGTTGGCATTCGGCGCACTCACTGCCGCTACCCTGCAATCCGGCCAGGTCCCTGGCACCCTATGGCTGCTCGACGGCGTCGCCGCGCTCGCGCTGCTGATGTCGCTGCACCGTGCCCCGGTGCGCGCCACGCTGGCCTGGTGCGTCTATCCGCTTGTATTGACGGCGGCAACCCTGTTGCTCGCCCGCCTGCGGCAGCCCGCCTTGTCGATCCTGCTCGCACTGGCAATTGTCACCCCGATGGGCCCGCTGATCTGGCGCTTCGCCTTCCGCCCGGTCGCCGATGCCTCGGTGCTCGCGTTGCTGATTATCGCCATGGCGCTGCATTTCGTGTTGGCCGGTCTCGGTCTGGTGTTCTTCGGTCCAGAGGAAGCCAGCGCGCCGGCCATCACCGATGCGAGCTTCGAGCTGGGCCAGCTCAACGTCTCAGGCCAGTCGCTTTGCGTTCTGGCGTGCTGCGCTATCCTAGTCGCCGGGCTCCGCTGGTTCTTCGGTGTCAC
Source organism: uncultured Alphaproteobacteria bacterium (assembly GCA_963758595.1). Lineage (GTDB taxonomy): Bacteria > Pseudomonadota > Alphaproteobacteria > Acetobacterales > Acetobacteraceae > JAMXLO01. The sequence continues at coordinate 247,981 of CAVWWB010000005.1, read as the reverse complement.
TATCCACGGTAAGGCGCTGCGCGCTGCTGCGTCGGATCGGTTGGGCGCCCGTTTGGTCGGTATCGATGCTGCCGTAACCGGTGCGCTCGCCTTCGCGCTGGCGTCGTTCATCGCCGCGCTCGCCGGCGTGCTGATCGGCGCGGTTACGCCGCTCTCTTACGATGCCGGGTTCGATATCGGGTTGAAGGGCTTCGTCGCCGCCATCATGGGCGGACTCGTCTCTTACCCGCTCGCCGCCGCCGGGGCGGTACTGATCGGCGTGCTCGAATCCCTGGGCAGCTTCTGGGCCAGCGCCTATCGCGACGTGATCGTCTTCACGTTACTGATCCCGGTACTTGCCTGGCTGTCGCTGCGCGCAGGCTCGGGTGAAGAACGCGCCTGACCCGCAACCCCCGTCGTCATCCCCGCGCAACCGGGGCCCCAGGGCGTCCGCACTGAAGCTGCCGCTCTCGTTCGCCGCGTGCGTTGCAATCGCGATCGCGGTCCCCCTCCTGCTGCCGCCATTCTACGTCACGCTCGCTGGCTATATCGGCCTGGCGACACTGGTCGCTCTCGGCCTCGTGCTGCTCACCGGGATCAGCGGCCAGACCTCGTTCGGCCAGGCGAGCTTCGTTGGCCTCGCCGCCTATGCCACCACGCTGCTGACCAAGCTCGCCAACCAGCCGCCGATCATCGGCCTCGCCTCGGGGCTGTTGGTCACCGGCATCATCGCCTGGCTACTCGGCTTGATCACCGCGCGGCTTTCCGGACATTTCCTGGCCCTGGTATCCGTCGCCTGGGGCATTTCCTTCTTCTCGCTATTCGGCACACTGCCGCTGCTGCACGGGTTCAACGGCATCGGCGACATCCCACCCTTGGTGCCCGGCACCGGTCAGCGCCTCACCCTGGGAGTCATACTCGCCGTAGCGACAATCGTCATAACGATATCGGCAAACCTGCTGGACAGCCGCATCGGGCGCGCCATGCGCACGCTGAATGGCGCGCGCCTGATGGGCGCCAGCATGGGGATCGACACCGTGCGGCTGAGTCGCCAGGTGTTCATCATCGCTGCACTCTATGCCGCGGTTGCGGGCTTCCTGTTCGCGCATTTCCAGCGCTTCGTCAGCCCGACACCTTTCGCCCTCGGTGCCAGCATAGACTACCTGTTCATGGCGATCATCGGCGGTGCGGAGTGGCTGTGGGGCGCACCGGTCGGCGCGGCACTGGTCGTCGTGTTGCGCGACCAGTTCAATGACTGGATCCCGCGCCTTACCGGACGGTCCGGCGACTTCGAGGCGCTGGTATTCGCCCTCGTCGTCATCGTACTGCTGCAGCGGGCACCGGAGGGTCTGCTGCCGCTGCTGTCGCGCCTCTGCCCGCGCGCTTCCCCTCCGGCTGTCACCGACATCGCCGGTACGGCGCCCGCGTTGGGCAGCGCACCTGTCGTTGCGGGTGCGGAGTTGCTTGCAATCGAAACCATCTCGCGCAATTTCGGCGGTCTCGCTGCCGTGCGCGAGGTATCGTTCCTGGTGCGCGCCGGCGAGATTGTCGCGCTGATCGGCCCGAACGGTGCCGGCAAGACCACCTTGTTCAACCTGATCAGCGGTGTCCTGGCGCCCAGCGCCGGTACGGTGCGGCTGTTCGGTTCCCCCGCCGCGCATCTCTCGCCGCATCGTATCGCGGCACTCGGCCTGGCCCGCAGCTTCCAGCACGTACGCCTGCTCAGCCGCCGGAGCGTGCTGGAGAACGTCGCACTCGGCGCGCACCTCTCCGGTCGCGCAGGCCTGCTACAGGCCATGCTGCGCCTCGATCGCGCGGAGGAGCGTGCGTTGCTCGAACACGCCCGCGTCCAGGGAAGGCGTGTGGGCCTGGAACCGCTGATGAACCAATCCGCCGGTGACTTGCCGCTTGGTCAGCAGCGCCTGGTGGAGATCGCGCGCGCCCTCTGTCTGCGTCCGCGCCTGCTGCTGCTGGATGAACCCGCCGCCGGATTGCGACTGGCCGAAAAGCAGCACCTTGCCGCGCTATTGCGGCAGTTGCGCGCCGAGGGCATGGGCGTGCTGCTGGTCGAGCACGACATGGACTTCGTCATGGGCCTCGCCGATCGCGTCGTGGTCATGGATTTCGGCCAGAAGATCGCCGAGGGCCCGCCGGAACGCGTGCAGTCGGATCCCGCGGTGATGGAAGCCTATCTCGGCACGGTCGCATGACCACGATGCTCCGCACGGTCGCATGACCACGATGCTCCGCATCGATGGTCTGCGCGCCGGCTATGGCAAGGTAGAGGTGCTGCACAGCGTCAGCCTCGTCGTGCCGGAAGGCCGGATGGTCGCCATCGTCGGTCCGAACGGCGCCGGCAAGACCACGCTGATGAGCGCGACCATGGGCCTGCTGCCGCACACCGCTGGCAGCGTCCATTATCGCGATCAGCCGGCCGGCACCACCGAGGCACTAGTCGCCGCAGGCGCCGTGCTGGTGCCCGAACGCCGCGCGCTGTTTGCCGACATGAAGGTCGAGGACAACCTGCTGCTGGGCGCCTACACGCGCCATCGCGCTGGCGATCGAGACGCAACGACCACCATGCGCGATGTATTCGCGATCTTCCCCCGGCTGCAGGAACGCAGGCGCCAGCTTGCCGGGACGCTGTCCGGCGGCGAACGCCAGATGCTGGCCCTCGGCCGTGCCCTGATGGCGCGCCCGCGCCTGCTGCTGCTCGATGAACCAAGCCTCGGCCTCGCCCCGCTGATCGTGCGAGACATCTTCCGCGTGCTGACCGACCTGCGCGCCCGCGGTCTGTCGATCCTGCTGGTCGAGCAGAACGTGCGCGCCGCGCTGCAGATCTCGGACTACGGCTATGTGCTGGAGATCGGCTCCGTCGCCGCGCAGGGACCCAGCAGCGAACTCGCGAACGATCCGCGCATCCTGGAGACCTATCTCGGGCAGCGGCGGTAACGGCAGCAAGTGCTCACGCGGTCACGTGATCGAATGGCGGCAAGTCGCTTGCCTGGCCAACTCGCTGCGATCGGCAGCAGTCAACTGCAATTGCGCCGCGCGATCGTGCAGTCGCGGCGCACGCGCGACGGTCGTTGCGGCCAGTTGCAGCAGCCGCCGGGTTGACCAACTGAATTCCCGCAGCCCATCCGGTGCACCCGGAGACCGGCTATTGCGGGATCGGCTCGCGAGGGCTTGGCGCGCGCACCATTCGCAGCGGCGCGGCACGCCCAGGCAGCAGCCGCCGGACCACAGCGACTAGTTCGGGGATCGCCACCGGCACGGGCAGGAACTCGCCGATGCCTTCGGCGTGCGGCTGCATATCGGCATGCGCAGTAAATACGACGCGGATGCCGGGGCGTCTGTGGCGAGCCATGAGCGCCAAGGCAACGCCGTTCGGTTTGCCGCTTGGATAGTTCACCCCCGTGATGAGCAGTTCCGCAGTCTCGGCCCCCTCGAGAGCATCGAGCGCCGGCATGGGATCGGCGAATACGGCAACCTCGTACCCCGCGTCCCGCAACGCCGACGCGGCTTCGTGGGCGAATCCCACAGTGTTGTGAACGAGAATGATCTGCCCCGGCATGCAGACCCCCCTTCCACGATGCCACGAACGCGTGAAGCCTACACGACGGTCACAGTGCAGTCGAGCAACGCTCGCCGGTGCTTCTCGGTATCACCGGTCGTCAATTACCGGATTGGCGGCCACCGACGGACGTGCAGCGAAAGTCTCGTGCCACGTCGCGAGCTGCGGATGACCGTCCCGCCACCGCAGATCGCCGAAGCGGAAATCCAGATACGCTAGCCCGACGCCGATGCCGATGTGGCCGATCGTCAGCGCCCCGAACCCAAGCGCCTCCACTTCTGTCTCCAGCGCATCGACGCATGCCCTGAGCTTGGCCTCCCAGAGCGCCATGTGCTGCCCGCTCTGCCTCTCCACCGGCCGGAACCGCTCGCCGACCCATGCCAGCGCGATATCCAGCATCCCATCCCCCAGCGCCAGCCGCCGCAGCGCCATCAGACGCTCCGGCCAGGCCGGGAACAGCTTCGGCCCGTCATGCAGCGTATCAAGATATTCGCAGATCACCGGCGAATCGTACAACACCATCCCATCGTCCAGCACCAGCGTCGGTATCTTCCCCAGCGGGTTCTGGCGCATCAGCTCCGCATGCGGCGAGGTGCCTCCCACGACCGTGCGCACCGTCTCGATACGATCCGCCAGCCCGAGTTCGTGCGCCACGATCATCACCTTGCGCACATACGGCGAGCGCGGCGACCAGTGCAGCTTCATCATGCCCCTACCTCAGCCGGATGTCCCCGATCGCCGTACTGTGGCATGCTGCGACGGAGGAGGGAACGCGATGAACTGGATCGAGGTGAACGGCACCAGCCTGCGCTACGAGCTCTCGGGCAGCGGCCAGACCACCCTGGTCCTGGTGCACGAAATGGGCGGCACGCTGGACAGTTGGGACCAGGTCCTGCCGGCGCTCAACAATACCCGCCAGGTGCTGCGCTATGATACGCGCGGCGCTGGCCTGTCCGAGAAGATCCACGGCAAGGTCACGTTCGACGACATGGCCGACGACCTCGCGGCGCTGCTCGACGCGATCGGCATTCAGGGCAAGGTGGCGCTCGCCGGCACCGCGGTCGGCGGCGCCGTCGCCATCCATTTCGCCGTCCGCCACGCCGCGCGCACGGCCGCGCTGGTTGTGACCAGCCCCGCCACGGGTGTCGCCGCCGATCGCCGCCAGGCCACGCTGGACCGCGCCACAGCAGCCGAAACGGTGGGCATGCGGGGCATCGCCGTATCGCCAATTCCTATCCGCCCGAAGTGCGTCACAACGACCAGGAATTCCGTACTTTCCGCGCCCGCTGGCTGGGCAACGATCCGCGCAGCTTCGCCGCGATCAACCGCATGCTGGCGGACTCTACCGTGACCCAGGAACTGTCGCGTATCTCCTGTCCGACGCTGGTGATCGGCTGCCGGCACGACAGGCTGCGTCCTCCGGCAGCGATCACGGCGATGGCAGAGCAAATTCCGGGCGCTGAATATCTCGAGATCAACTCAGGCCATTTCGCCGGCATCCAGACGCCCGGCCTGGTGTCGCAGGCGTTCCACGGCTTCCTGTTCGCGCTCGGGTACTGACGCCTGGGCGCGCACGTCGATCCAGGGCTGTTCAAACCCGCCCTGATCATCCTCGCCGCGGCCGCGATTGTGATCCCTCTGTTCCACCGACTGCGCGTCAGTCCGGTACTCGGCTTCATGCTGGTCGGTATCGCGGTCGGCCCGTTCGGTCTGAGCATGCTGGCCGACCGCATGCCGTTGCTCGGATCGGTCACGCTGAACAATCCCGAGACAATCGCACCGATCGCTGAACTCGGCATCAGCACGATGATGTTCATGATCGGCCTGGAGATGTCGCTGGAGCGCTTGCGCGTGCTGCGGCGCCTGGTGTTCGGCCTGGGCCTGCTCCAGTTCGTGCTGAGCGCCCTGGCGCTTGCCGCGCTTGCCTATGCATTCCACGTCTCTTTCATCCTCGCCGCCATCATCGGACCGGCGTTGGCGATGTCGTCCACCGCCGTGGTCGTACAGGTGCTGTCGCACGAGAAGCGGCTCGCTGCGCCGGTCGGCCGTGCCTCGCTCGCCGCGCTGCTGCTGCAGGACCTCGCCGCCGTCCCGGTGCTGTTCCTGATCAGCGTATTCGGCTCCAGTGGCGGGTCGTTCACCTGGTCGATCGCCGAAGCGGTCCTTGTGGTGGTCGGCCTCATCCTCGCCGGCCGCCTCGTGCTGCGCCCGCTGTTCCGCGGCGTCGCGCGCACCGGCAGCCCGGAACTCTTCGTCGCTGCCTGCCTGTTGGTCATTCTCGCGACCAGCCTCGCCACCGCGATCATCGGCTTGCCGATGGAACTCGGCTCGCTCATCGCCGGCCTGCTGCTGGCCGAGACCGAATTCCGCCGCCAGATCGAGGTGACCATCGAGCCGTTCAAGGGTCTGCTCCTCGGCGTCTTCCTGATCTCCGTCGGAATGAGCCTCGATCTCGCCGACATCGCCGCTGACGGCGTGCGCGTCGTCGTGGGCGGTATCGCGCTGGTGGCAATCAAGGCTGCCATCATCGCCGGCTTGGCGCGCGCCTTCGGTCTGCGCTGGCTCGCTGGCCTGCAGGCGGGTCTGCTGCTGGGGCCAGGCGGCGAGTTCGGCTTCGTCATCCTGGGCCTGGCGCGAACCGAGGGCCTGATCAGCGCCGATGCCACACGCTTTCCGCTCGTTCTGGCCGCCGCGAGCATGGCCTGCATCCCGCTGCTGTCCGCACTTGGCCGCCGCATGGCGCAGCGCCCTGCGGCTCCGGTGATTGATCCCGCTCTGCTCGCCTCACCGCTGGACGATCCGACCGCACGCGTCGTCATCGCAGGCTTCGGCCGGGTCGGCGCGACCGTTGCGTCAATGCTCGAAGCTCATGACGTGCCCTATGTCGCGATGGATCGGGACACGGACAGCGTGGCGGCCCAGCGCAAGCTACGCCGGCCGGTGTACTGGGGCGACATTACCCAGCCCGAACTGCTGCGCCGCCTGCACCTCGACACGGCGCGCGCCCTCGTCGTGACCATGAGCGATCATGCCGCGGCAGACCGCCTGGTGGAGCTTGCCCGCGCCGAACGCGAGGACTTGCTGATCGTTGTGCGTGCCCGCGACGCCGGCCACGCCGCGCACCTGTATGGGATCGGCGCCACCGATGCGATTCCCGAGACCATCGAAGCCAGCCTGCAACTCTCTGAGGCGGTGCTGATCGATCTGGGCATCGCCATGGGTCCCGTCATTGCCAGTATCCATGAACGACGGGCCCAGCTTCAGGCCGAGATCAAGGCCATGGCCCCGAACGCCGACATCCGTCCACTCGGCCGGCGACGCTTGCGCGACATGCTGACGCGGACTGGGTGACGGCAGGCTGCGCCGGCAAGTTCTGCGGCGGTCAGCTTGCAGACTTCGCCGTCACTTCCATCAACTCGATGCGGTTGCCGAAGGGGTCATCGACGTAGACCTCCAGCGGCTAGTCCGCGGATACGCGGTAGCCTCCGCGTTCCAGGCGGGCCACCAACTCTCGAAGCCCGTCAACGACGAACGCAGGATGCGCCTTGCGAGCCGCTACGAACTCTTGCTCGACCCCCAGATGAACCTTCAACGCACCACTTTCAAACCAGCACCCACCGCGCACCGCGAGGTGCGGAGGTTTGGGAACTTCCGGAATCCCGAGCATCTCCGCGTAGAACCTCCTGGCTTCGTCTTCACGCCCTGCAGGCATGGCAAGCTGGACATGATCCAAACGACGGACCTGCATGTTAGGCTCCCATTCCGGCCTGCGCTTTATTGGCTGAGAAGCGGTACCACCGGCAGATTATCCGGCACCATCAGTTTGCCGGCGACGGTCGCACGCACCTCATCCAACGTGATGCCGGGCGCAATCTCGCGAATGCGGAACCCATCGTCGGTCGGCTCGAAAAGCCCGTAGTTCGTCGCCACCAGCTTCACCACCGCTCGCGCCGTAACCGGCAGCGAGCATTGCGCAACCAGCCGGGGGGCGCCGCTCCGCGTCACCTGCTCCATGATAATGAACACGCGCCGGGCGCAGGCGGCGAGGTCCATCGCCCCGCCAATCCCGCCGCCCTTCTGGCCGGTGATCTTCCAGTTCGCGAAGTCGCCGTTGCTCGCTACTTCGTAGGCGCCCATCACCGTGACATCGATCCGGCCGCTGCGGATGATTGCGAAGGAGTCGGCATGATGCACCACCGCCGCACCCGGCCTCAGCGTCACGTTCTGCCCGCCGGCATTGACCAGGTTCAGGTCCTCCTGACCGGCCGGTGCGATCGGCCCATAGCCGATCACGCCGTTCTCCGAGTGGTAGGTGATGTCGCGGTCGCCGATATCGGTGTTGGAGCACATCGTCGGAATGCCGACGCCCAGATTGACGATCCAGCCGTCCTGGAACTCCGACGCGATGCGGTCCGCCATCTGCTGGCGCGTCAGCCCCTTGGTGGTTCCGCTCATCGACGACGCTCCTGGCGGCGGGTTGGCCATAATCCTTCCGGTGGCGGCGGTACCTTCACCAGCCGGTGCACGAAGATGCCCGGCGTGTGCACCTGGTCCGGATCGATCGACCCCGCCGGCAGAATGTCCTCATCAATTTCCGCGATGGTGATCCGCGCCGCGGTCGCCATCACCGGGCAGAAATTGCGCTGCGAGCGATGGAACTGCAGATTGCCGAAGGTATCGGCACGCGTCGCGCGGATGAACGCGTAGTCGAGCGGCAGCGCGTACTCCAGCAGATACTCGCGCTCGTTGATCACCCGCGTCTCGCGTCCTTCGGCGAGCTCGGTGCCCACCGCGGTTGGCGTATAGAATGCCGGAATGCCGGCCCCGGCCGCTCGCAGCCGTTCCGCCAAGGTGCCCTGCGGCACCAGCTCCGCATCGATCTCGCCCAACTCGTAGTATTTGGTGAAAGGCAGCACGTCGGTGGGACGCGTCGCGGCCGTGAAGGCGCAGATCACCTTCTTCACCTGCCCGTTCTCCACCAGCATTCCCATATCGGGCATGCGCGGCTGCTGTGCCCCGCCGGTGGTGTTGCCGACCAGCGTGAGCTGCTTGGCGCCATGTTCGAGCAGCGCCCTGATCAGGTTGAACGGCACACCCGGCATCGCGAAGCCACCGAAGGCGATGGTGGCGCCATCCGGAATGTCCTGCACCGCCTCGCGGAAGCTGCCCACCTGCTTAGATTTCTGCGTCATTTCCCCCGCCGCATCATCGTGTCGACGATGGAGGGGCATGGGTTGCGGCGAGTTAAAATTCACCCTCCGGAGATTGTCTTCCCCACCGGCACCCACCGTCCCTTCTCGAACCGCTGGATCTGGAACTTGTCGATCACGCTGTAGTCCGTGGGGCTGGTCGAAACCGTGATTCCGGGCAGCAGCATCGGCACGTGCAGATCGTTCAGATGCGTTGCAATGTGCAGCACGTTCTCCCGGGTCAGTGTCGAGCCCGCCTGCTCCAGCACCTGCGCGACAAGGTAGGAGGCGATGTATCCGTTCACCACGCCGCTGTCGCGCGGGTTGCCCTGGCTCAGATACGTCTTCACCCAGTCCAGGAACGCCTTGACATCCGCATCGTCCGCCCATGCGGGATCGAACGGATCCTTGGCGAACGCCGTCGAGATCAGGCCCTCCGCGTTGTCCAGCCCGGCTGGCTTCAGCACGCCCTCGACATTGGCGGCTATGCTGCACACCAGTTGCAGCGGCGACCAGCCGAGCTTGCGCACACTGCGAAGCTGCTCCGCCCCGGCCTTCTGCGTTCCGGCGAAGTAGAACACGTTGGCGCCGGATACCTTCGCGGCGATCAACTGCGAGTCAACCGTCGGGTCGGAAACTTCATAGGTCTGCTCGCTGACGATCAGCGCATCCGCCTTGTCGCCAAGGCCGGATCTGAATCCAGCACGAAAGTCCTTGCCGAGATCGTCGTCCTGGTAAAGCAACGCGATCTTGGGGGAGGCGACGGTCTCCAGCACATAGCGGGCCATCGCCCGGCCTTCCGCCACGTAGCCGGGGATGAACGCCATCGTCCAGGGAAACGTCTTGGGTTCCCTGAAGCGGCTCGCCCCGGTGGTGATGAACAATTGCGGCACCTTTCTTTGGTTGAGGTACTTCTCCACCGCTGCATTGGTGGGTGTGCCCACGGACCCATACATCAGCAAGACGTTGTCGTCCTCGACCAGTCGTCGCGTCGCCTCGACGGTCTTGGGCGGGCTGTAGCCGTCATCCAGCACGTTGAGTTTGATCTGCCGGCCGTTGACGCCACCCGCCTTATTGATCGCATCGAAATATGCGAGCGAGGCATATCCGACCACGCCGGCAACCGAAACCGGACCGCTGAACGGTACCGTCTGCCCTAGCCTGATCTCGTTCGCCGATGCGCCAGGACCGTACTGTTGCGCGGCGGCTGCACCGGTGATCGCGAACACCAGGGTAGCCGCCCGGAATATGTTGCCGAGCATTTGCCTGTCCTCCCTTGCGACGTCGCGGCGATTTGCGCAGCGGTGACGCGATAAGCGATCAATACCAGATGTCACTCTTATTAGAGGCACCTCGCTGCCCCTTCTCCTGGCCAATCGGTGAGATTACCGTCCGGTAAGCTGCTCGAGGGAGGCATCGTCATGCTGACACGTCGCGCACTGCTGGCCGCGGGATCGACCGCCGCCGCGGCTATCCCGCTCGCCAATCGCGTACGCGCCGCTACCCCTGCAAACGCCATTGTCATGGGGAAGGGGATCGACGATGTCGTCGCACTTGATCCGGCGCAGGCCTACGAGTTCACCTCGATCGAAGTCGGGGTGAACGTCTATCGCAAACTCGTCTCACCCAATCTCGACAATCTCACCCAGATCGGCCCCGATCTCGCCGAGGCCTGGGACGTTTCGTCCGACGGCAGAAAATTCACCTTCCATCTGACCAAGGATGCCCGCTTCGCCTCCGGCAACCCGATGACCTCGGCTGATGCGGAGTTCTCGCTGCATCGCGCGATCACCTTGAACCTGACGCCGGGCTTCATTCTGACCCAGTTCGGCTTCACCAAGGACAATGTCGCGCAACTGATCCGCGCCACCGATTCGCACACGCTGGAAATCGAGCTGCCGAAGCCGGCAGCAACCAGCTTCGTGCTTTACTGTCTATCGGCGGAAGTGGGCGGCATCGTCGAGAAGGCGACCGCGCTCGCCCATCAGGTCAAGGACGATCTCGGCAACCAGTGGCTCAACAATCATTCGGCCGGAAATGGACCGTACCAACTCACCTCGTTCCAGGCCGATGACCACATCATTCTCGACGCCAATCCGCACGCCGCCGTTCCTGCCGCGACCAAACGGATCTTCATCCGCCACGTGAAGGAACCAGCCGAGCAGCTCCTGTTGCTCCAGCGTGGCGATATCGACATGGCACGCGATCTGACCAGCGATCAGCTCAAGGCGGCTGCCAAGGACGCCAATCTGCACCAGTTCACCTCGCCGACCACCAACCAGATGTACCTCGCCGCCAATGAAGGGTACGCGCCTTTTGCCAAGCCGGAGGTACGCCAGGCGCTCAAATGGGCGATCGACTACGACGGGATCCAGCAGAACATCGTGCCGCAGACCTACATTGTGAACCAGGCGTTCGAGCCCTCGATGATTCTGGGTGCATTGACCGACAATCCGTTTCGGCACGACCCCGATAAGGCGAAGGCGCTGCTCGCCCAGGCCGGCTATGCCCAGGGCTTCCCCGTGACTTTGGACCACTATTCCGAGCAGCCGTTCGTCGATATCGCCACGGCGATCCAGGCCAATCTGACGGCGGTAGGCCTGAAGGTGTCGCTGCTCGCCGGAACCCGCAAACAGGTCTTCACCAAGATGCGCGCGCGACAGCACCAGCTCGTGATCAATCAATGGTTCCCGGATTACTTCGATCCAAACTCGAACGCCCAGGCCTTCAACGCCGATCCGGACGATTCCGACGACAGTCCGATGAAGATCATTGCCTGGCGTTGTCACTTCTTCAATAAGCAGTTGACGGACGAGGTCGCTCAGGCGGCCGCCGAGTTGGACACGCAAAAGCGCGTGGAACTCTATCACGCGATGCAGCAACAGGCCTGGGAGCAGTCGCCCCTCGTGTTCATGCTGCAGCAGAAGGATGTCGCCCTGGCACGCAATAACGTGGTCGGCTTCCAGCTTGGGCCGCAGTCCGACTTCATCCGCTACGTCAAGACGCGCAAGACCTGAAGCGGCCCTGAACGTCCGCCACAACGCATCTATTGACCGAATTGCGGCGTGTGCGCTTAGCCATCTAGTGTTCGGTGGGCGTCCGCGACGATGCGCAGCGCTATGGGTTCTTGTTCGCAATACTGTCGGATATGCGCAAGACACTACCGAACTGTCTTTGCCAGCTTGCGTTTACCCGGTAGTTTGTTCCCCGCCATTGTCACGAGGATAGAAATGCAGCTATCTCGCGGGTGGTGGAGGTTTCTGCTTTCCTGGGCAGCAGCAGTATCCCTTTGCGTCATCATCTCTGTAGGAATACTTCAGTTTCGCAGCCCGGTTCGCCATGAAGACGCGCTGGCGCTGAAACAGCACGCAGCCCAGGCCCCGCAGCAAAGTGTCAGCGCTGGTTCAGCAACTGTAGCTACCGAACAGCCATCTCCGGCGCAACCACCGGCCGGAAGTACGCAGTCAGCCGAACCGTCGGCCTTGGTTGCGGCGCCGACCCAGGACGTTGCACCTGACCCGCAATGCGAGATCTTGCTCCGGAAGCTGCTACGGCAGGTTGCGTCCGGCCGCACCGTTTCACCTGTTCAGGACAATGCTCTTGCGACCTGGGAAGAGATCCGCAAGCAAGCCCAGGAGCCAACACCCGGCATTGCCAGAGCCATACGCGATTTCATCGACCGCTCTGAGACCCGAGCCGAAGCCGAGTTCTCGGCCGGCCGAAAGATAGTCGGGTTCGATTTGCAAACGTTCGCGGACATGGCTCAAGGACCGCTGCGGGGGGGTGCATCTCAATCCACCCCATCTGACGACGCGGCCTCACCCACCGTCGCGGCTCGGCAGTCAGTTCCCCCAAGACCGAGCGGCGACGGTTCCCTTGGAAATATGCGACCGTTGGTTGCAGGCAATCCTACCGAATTCGAACAACATCGCCGTTGCTCCGCCCGGTCCGCAACCGGTCGTGCCGCGATCCGGTCCCGATGCCTCCCCTCCCGGCACTGAACAAGCGCAAGCAGGCGCTCCGAATCCGACTTCTCCGCAACTACAACGGCTCAAGCTTCGCGTCGCGCGCGACCCGGCGCGTTGCCCAAGAGCCGTCTGTTACAAGTGGCACCTGATCTCACAGCGTCGCAAGCCACCACGCCACGCCACCGTCGACCTCGCCCGTTTGCAGCTCGCGCCAGGGCTGCGGGCGAGCGTAGACAAGGGGGACACCGATCTCATTGTCGAGGCGGAGGAGCAACACAGAACGATGCACGGTCGCGACACGGTCATCCTGGTCGCCACGGACCTGGCAGGTGTGAGACCGCATGACGGTCCGCTCTGAACTCTCCACCAGACCGACCCCTCTACGCTCCCACCTTGTCGCGCCATCGATAATACGTGACGGTCGGCGCCAGGAACCAGGGGTCACCGCTGTAGAACGGCCGCTTCTGAAAGCTTGTCGCGTTCAGCCCCGTTTCTCCAGTGGGTAGCCCGAGCACCTGCTGGCCAACGCACATTCCCAGATACCCCGACATCCCCACGCCGGAGCCGCAATAGCCCATCGCGTAGTGCACGCCTTCATGCTCGCCAACGTGCATGAGTTCGTCGAAGGTATAGGCAACGAAACCAGCCCAGGAGTGACTGATCCGCGTGGCCGCCAGCTCCGGAAAAATGCGAACCATTTCGGCGTGCAGGCGCGGCCCGGTGACCCGCGGATCCCGCTCGCTGGCCGAAACCCGCCCGCCGAACAGTATGCGAGTTCGATCCGGCGAGGCGCGATAGTAATACACCACCTTTCGGGTATCGCTGATCACCCGGTTCTTCGGCATCAGCCGCGCCATGGTCTCGGGCGGCAACGGCTCTGTCGCGATGATATAGCTGCCGATGGGGATGACGCGCCGCCGCAACCATGGCGTCAGCTCGCCAGTATAGCCGTTCGTCGCTACAACCACGTTGCGGGTGGCGACCGCACCCCGCACCGTTTCGATGTGAAAGCCCCTACCATTCGGCCTGATCCGGGTGGCGCGGCAGTTCGCCACCACATCGGCGCCGGCGGCCAGTACCCGGTCCAGCATGCCCTGATGCAGCCGCGCGGGGTCCACCGACGCGTGTCTCTCGTAGACGATTCCACCATGATACGCTTCGGTGCCCAACTCACCGTATTGCTCGCTCCGCGGCACGATGTGCGCGGCGATTTCCAATCCCTTGGGCTGGTTGCGCAGCCGCTCCGCCAGCGCTGCGTAGTGCCGCGGACCATGCGCCGCATGGAACCGCCCAACCACCAGAAAGTCGCAGTCGATCTGTTCACGGGCGACGAACTCGCCAATCCACGCCAGCGAGTTATGCCCGTCCTTCACGATGCGGAACGCCGTCTCCGCCCCGTGCCGGCGTACCAGTTCCCGATACGTCGGTTTGATGCTGGTAGAGATTTGCCCGCCATTGCGCGTGCTGCAGCCCCACCCGGCGTCCTCTGCGTCCAGCACCAGGGTCTTGCGTCCGCCACGGCGCGGCGCTGACCAATGCCGCGCTTAGCCCGGTATACCCAGAACCGATCACCACCGCATCGACCGGGCGCGGTGGGTCCATTGCCACTGGCACTGGCCGCGGTGTGCGGTCCCACACCATTATGGTGTCAGCCTCGCATCGGAGCGAACAGATCGAGCGGCATGCGGCACGACTCCACGGAAGCCGAAACAGCGAATAGACTGAATGCCAACCATACCGGAGGATCGGCAATGACACAGCCATGGGAACTCCGCCCACTCGGCGACACGTGGGGACCGAGGCGCTGGGCATCGGAACCATGTCGCGGCCGCTCGATAACGCCGCCGGCGATTGGATCAGGCGCGCTTTTGCCGAACATCCTGTGCTGGTGTTCCGCGATCAGGATCTTGGTGCCGCCCGGTTTGGCCGCCTTCGGTCGCCTGTTCGGCACCCCGCGCATGCACGCGCTGATCAAGTATCGTCACGCCGAATGTCCCGAAGTGTCCTGGCTCACGAATGTCGAAGCCGATGGCAAAGTTGACTGGTATGGCGTGAAGCGCGCCACCGACTGGCACACCGATTCAACCTACGAGGATGAACTGCCGCTGCTGGCGATATTGCATGCCAAGGAGGTACCGGCGGAGAAGGGCGGGACGATGTTCGCCGATATGCGGGCCGCCTATGACGCGCTGCCGGACCAACGCAAAGAGCTTGCTCGACGGCCTTACCGCACTTCATGGCCGCAGCACCGGACCCGCCGGTGAGCGATTGTACGGCGACGACAAGGGCATCACCGACAAGACTTATACCGAGAACACCATGGCCGGCGATTACCCGCCATCCGATCACCGGTCGCCCGATCCTGTTCGTCAACCCGCTGCACGTGCACGGCTTTGCCGGAATGGCGCGCCAATCAGCCTGGCGCTCATCGAGGAACTCGCCCAGCCACGCCACGCAGGATCGCTTCATCTACTATCACCGCTGGCGGATTGGCGATGTGCTGATCTGGGATGAGCGCGCCACGATGCATCGTGGTGCCGGCGATTATCGTCCGGAACAACGCCGCATCATGCTGCGCACGATCGTCTATCCGAACTGAACCCGTCAAGCCGCGGACCGTTCGGCGGCGGCTTTATCGGCTTGCGGTCAACGGCGGCGCTGGGCGTAATGGCTGTCGATGATCGCGGTTGCCAACGATTGCGCAATGCATTGATAGCCGCGGTTGTTGTGGTGCAGCCCTCCGCGGCAATGAACTGCACCATCGGCGCACCCTCATGGCTCCACTGCCTGCATCAGCGCGCGGCGCGAGAACAGCGCCGCACCCGTGTCACGCGCCACGCCAGCAAGCTCGTGGTCGAACTCCGGCTCCGACGCCCTGGCCAGCAGCGCCGGCGACTGCTGATTGTCCATCAGGATCACATCCGCTCCGGCGGCCTGCAGGCGGCGCACACCCGCGGCAACCGTGCTGCGGAATACCGCAGGGTCGGCATTGCGCAAGGCGCCGTTGGCGCCGACCTGCCAGATCACGAGTTGCGGTCGAATCGCCAGTACGTCGGCATCCAGCCGCGCCACCTCCTCGGTGGCATCCTGCCCGCCGATGCCGCGGTTGATTACCGCCACATGTGCCTCGGGCAGCGCCGCCGCAGTGACTGTTGCAGCACCGCCGGATACGAATGGGCGAGGTCCGAAGCCATGGCGCCCTGGGTGGAGGATGACCCAAGCGCAACGATCAGCCCCTCTACACCATGGCTGACCGCACTCAGCAGGTGCGGAAGCGGCATCGGGGCGTCGGTGGTGGCTGGGGCAGGCCGGGGCCGCGAGCGGCGAAAGGGCCGGCACCAGCATCAGCGCGCAGCTCGAACAGAATAGATCGCACAGGTCTCATAACCGTGTTCAACTATAAGCGAGCGCATCGTGTCCAGATAGTTAAAAGGTCAGTCTGACTTTTACCCTCCCTTCAGCCGCCCGCCGTTTGCGCGCCGCAGCAGCATACAGGCCGCGCGGCCGCACCTCCAGCACGTGCGGCCGCACCACGGTTTCGTAGTAATCGTCCCAGTCCTCGGGCGTCATCTGATGAAGTCTGGGACCAGTTCGTAGTTGTTCAGCCAGGCATCATCGTAGGCTTGCCGCGGGAATCGGCTGCACCTGCAGGAGCGGGAAATCGGCGCGGAAGTCGATCGGCACATCCGTCTTGGTCAGGCGCATATTGGTGATCAGCGGCCCGAACCAGCGATCGGTTTCGATGATGCCTTCGAACAATTCGTAGTAGCCGCTGCGAGGAATATTGACCGGTGGGCGTACCAGCAGGCTCCACCCCGGCGCGGTGCGGGCGACGATCCCGCTCCAGCATTGGATCAGCCCTGGCTCTTGCAGCGCACCCAGGAAAGGCGGGGCATATTCCGCTGATCTCCTCCGGCGCCACCGAGTTCGAACAGGGCTGCGAAAGTCCGGGAATTGCGCGGATCGCAATGGCAGCCAGGTGCCAGCGCCCTCCCACGTCCACATCACGTCGCGCCCGTCCCATTGCAGGCTGAAGCTGATGGGCGGGAAAATGTAATAACCGTAGCCGGATGCGCTGGTCGCTGGCTCGCAGTAGCGGAATGCCCGGGTGGGGAGCGAGCCGGCGGCAGAACGATCGGCGCGTTGAGGCAGGCGCGCATTCGGAATGAACCGATGGAAGGTGACCAGGGCGGCCTTCTTCCCGGCCTGGGTGGATGCCTGGATTACTGGGCTGGACACGGCGCTGCCATTGTCCGCTGCTGAATGCTACGGACTATAGCATGCACCGCCCGCAATCGCAGCGTCCGATCAGCGGGCGGGGGGAACCGTCCGGTGCAAAGCCGCCGAGACGCACCTTCCCCGTATCGGCGATTGACGCCAGCGTGGGAGACAATCGAACGCTATAGCCAGCGTTTGCTTTTGGTGGCCAACTTGCCTGTAACTTTAGGTGGCAGTGCCGCCAATCGTCAGGCCGCTCAATTTAAGGGTCGGCTGACCCACGCCCACCGGCACGCCCTGCCCGTTCTTGCCACATGTCCCGATACCGGGATCCAGGGCCATGTCGTTGCCGATCATGGCGACTTTGGTCAGGGCATCGGGGCCGTTGCCGATCAGCGTCGCGCCCTTGACCGGCGCCGTCACTTTGCCGTCCTCGATCAGATAAGCCTCGCTTGCCGAGAACACGAACTTGCCCGAGGTGATATCCACCTGACCGCCGCCGAAATTTACCGCATACAATCCTCTTCGGACTGAACGGATCATCTCGTCCGGCGAATGCGGCCCGGCCAGCATCACGGTGTTGGTCATCCGCGGCATCGGCGCGTGCGCATAGCGACTGCCGCCTGCCGTTCCCGGTGGCGCGCATACCCATCAGCCGAGCATTGAGTCGATCTTGCATGAAGCCGACCAGGACGCCGTCCTCGATCAGCACGGTCCGGCTGGTCGGGGTTCCCTCGTCATCCACCGTCAGGCTGCCGCGTCGGTCGCTCAACGTGCCGTCATCCACGACGGTGACGCCCGGCGAGGCGATGCGCTGGCCAAGCAAGCCCGGCGAATGCCGAGGTTTTCTTGCGGTTGAAGTCACCTTCCAGGCCGTGGCCGATCGCCTCATGCAGCAGAATGCCCGGCCAGCCTGGACCCAGCATCACCTCCATCTCCCCGGCGGGTGCCGGCACGCTGTCCAGATTGACCAGTGCTTGACGGAGTGCTTCGTCGACCCCGGCTGCGCCATACGGCAGGAGCGGTGATGTGATCATAGGCGAAGCGCCCGCCAGTGCCGTAACTGCCGGTCTCGCGCCTGCCGTTCTGTTCGACGACCACCGAAATGTTGAGCCTTACCAGCGGTCGCAGATCCGCTACCCGATGGCCGCCGGTGCGCATGATCTGCACGGCCTGCCATTCGCCGGCGATCGATGCCATGACCTGCACGACGCGCGGATCCTTACCTCGCGCATAGGTGTCGATCTCCGCCAGCAGTGCGGTCCGCTTGGGAAAATCGGCAGCACCCAGCGGATTGGCATCTGAATAGAGCCGCGCATTGGTTGCCCGAGGCGGCTCGGCCGCCGTGCCCGAGTAACCGGCCGCCACTGCCGCTACGCTATCCGCGGCTCGCCGCAAGGCGGCATCCGACAATTCGCCGGCGTGGGCATACCCGGTGGCCTCTCCGGCCACGGCACGCAGGCCGAAGCCCAGCGTGGTGTCAAAACCGGCACTGCGAATTCGGCCATCATCCAGGCTGATCTGTTCGCCTTCGCGGTATTCCAGATACAGCTCGCCATCGTCGCTGCGCGCCAGTGCCTTGCCCAGTGTCGCCTCAGCGGTAGTGCGGTCCAGCGCGGCGTCCGCGCGCTCGAAGAACAGGTTGTCGGTGGCGGCCAGCGGCGTCATGGAGATCCCTCAGGGCTTGGTGGGTGTCCACTAAGGTGGGGCGTGTGCGGCGGCTTGGCTAGCGATGAGCCGTTCGGCAGGCAGCCGGATCTCAGCCGAGGTGCCCCGGCCAGGCGCAGCTGTGCAGCGACAGCATCGCCACCATGTCCATCAACCAAGGCTCGTGACACATAAAGCCCAAGACCGGCGCCCTGGAATCGGCGCGACAACCTGCTGTCGAGCTGCGAGAACGGCTCGAACGCACGATCGATATCCTCCGTCGGGATACCAATTCCGGTGTCGCGCACAAACAGCAGCAACCGCCCGTCAGCCTCCAGTGCGGCGCCAAGTGTCACGGTGCCGCCAGCTTCGCTAAATTTCACCGCATTGGAAAGCAGATGATTGACTGCCTGCTGCAGCCGCCTCTCATCGGCCATGAGCTGTGGCAGATCGTCACCCAATTCGATGTCCAGTGTGATTTCGGCGGCCTGCGCCGAGGCATCGGCCAGGCGCGCGCAATGCCGCACCAGACGCGCCACATCAACGCGATCAGCGGCAAGGTCGAACCGACCCGACTCGATGCGTGCAACGTCAAGAATACTATTGATCAGCCCGAGCAACTGCTGGCCAGACTCGTTGATCTGGGTGGCGAATTCCGTCACCCAGGTTCGAATTCGGGTTGGTCGCCTCCCGCAGTAGCGCGTCGGAAAACCCGATGACCGCGTGCAAAGGCGTGCGCAGCTCATGGCTCATCGTGGCGAGGAATTGGGATTTTGCCTGGCTCGCCTGCTCCGCCGTCTCTTTCGCCCGACGCAATTCGTCCTGCGCTGCCCGCGCCTCCGTGACATCGGTGAAGGTGCTGACCCAGCCGCCCGCCGGGGTCGGGTCCGAGCGGGCTTCCAGGACGCGACCGATCGGGGTGATGATCTGCCGCTGATAGGATCTGGACCGGTCCAGCTCGGATAATGCCTGAGCACTTTCCCGAGCCGGGGGCCCGGCACCGAAATGGCCGCGCTCGATCATGCTCGCCAGCACCTGATTTTCGGTTCGGCCTGGGGTCAGCAATCCTGGCGGATGGTTCAACAAGCTCTCGGCTATGGCATTGCTGGCGATCAGGCGGCGGTCCGCCCCCCACAGCACGACGCCGTGGCGGATGCAGGACAGCATCACCGACATCTCCTCCGCCCGGCGCGAGATCTGCTCCTCGGCCCTGGTCAGCGGCGTGATATCGGTGACCACACTGATATATCCGCCGTCCGGCAACGGCGTGGTCCGCACATCCAGGGTGGTGCCATTCGGCCGCCAGCGCTTGCGCATCTGCGGCCGGGTGATGTCGAACGCGGTCTGCTGGCTGATGATCTCATCAATCGGCCCGGGACCGTATTCTCCCGCCGCGGCGCGTTTGCGAATGATATCGTCGAGGTGCTCGCCGAACGCTCAGTGGAGCGCCGGCCATCACCTGCGCATAGGCGCGGTTGAACATGGCTACCCGGTGATCGGCGCCATAGACGCAGACACCGTGGGGAACTGCTTCCAGAATCGAATGCAGCAGGCTGGCGCGACGGCGCGCCTCATCTTCGGCACGCGCCAGCGCGCTGATATCGGCCACGGTGATTGCCCATCCGCCATCGGGCAGTGGATCGGAGGCGATGTCGAGAACCTGTCCATCGGCACGGACCCGGCGCGTGTTGGTGGGCCGCGAGCGGTTCAACAGCCGCTGCGAAGCGATGAAGGCCTCGCCGTCGATGCCGGCGTATTCCTCGCGGGCGGCAAGCCCGTCGAGCAGCCTCGGGAAAGGCACACCGGGACGTGACTGATCGGGCGCGAGGCCGAGCAGTTCGGAGAAGCCTGGATTGGCGAAGAGCAGCGCGCCATCGGCGCCGAATGCGGCAATTCCGGTGCGAAGCGTCGCCAACGCCGCAGTGACACGACTCAGTTCCCTCCGAGCATCGGCCTGGGCCACGACAAGCGCCGTCGTCTCGACCGCGCAGACGACATAGCCACCGTCCGGGAGTGGCGCTTGCAAGACGTCGAAGCTGCGGCCGTCATGCGAGCGGCGACGCAGGCGGCCCGGCCGCGTCCGATCGGTGTTCAGGAAGGCTGTGACCTGCGACTCTGGATCGCCCGGGCCGTAAAGGCCGCGATACGCCGAAATGCGCAAAGCTTCCGCCACCGACATTCCGCGCCGAAAACTGTTCGGCGGCATGCCCAAGGAGGCATGATATACGGCGTTGAAAAGCACCAGTCGCCGCTCCGCGTCGACCACAGCGACGCCGATCGGCAAGGCTTCCAGTACGGCTTCGGTCAGCACTGGCGCATCGGAAAGGTGGTCGGTCACTGGGTCGGTCGGATCGGCACCGCCCGCGTGGTGTGCAACAACACCAATCCCCCGGTAAGCAGCAATGTGGCGACCGCCTGATGCAGGGCGGCCAACACAACCGGCACCACCAGCAGCAGCGTTGCCACCCCCAGCATGTACTGAAGCGCGGCGGTAATTCCCAGCGCTATCAGCGCAAACCGTGTCGGTTGCGACGGCCGCCGGATCAGTCCGAGACCCACGGTCCCCGCGATCACCAGCACGGTAAGAGTTGCCAGCAACCGGTGATCGAACTGCACGGCGGCGATGTTCTGGGTCAGATTGCGAACGAACGGCTGCAGCGCGGCGTAGCCTTGCGGCAGCCACCGGCCATCCATGAGTGGGAATGTGTTGTAATCGAACCCCGCATGGGTGCCGGCCACAAAGCCACCGGCCAGCATGGTGAGCACGACGGCGCTGCAAACAGCCCAGGCCATGCGATGCAGCAGCCGATGGGGCGCGGCAGCCCGGGCGCTTGGCCACAGCACAGCTCAAGCCAGTCCAAACCACCGCACCGTAAAGGACCAGGGCAAGAGCAAGGTGGAGCACCAGCCGGTAAGGAGACACAGCAGTGGACTCAGGAAAGAACCCCGATGCCACCATGAACCAGCCGACCGCCCCCTGGATCCTCCGAGCACGAACAGAAGGACCAGCTTCGGGCGCAGGCGGCGCTCGATCCTGCCCGTGGCCCAGAACCAAACCAGCGGGGCGAGGAAAACCACGCCAATCAGCCGACCCCACAGACGATGGATCCATTCGAGCCAGAAGATCTGCTTGAACCCGGCGAGGCCGAAACCCTCGTTGACCAGCGCATACTGCGGGATCTGCTGATAGAGGTGATAGAGACGCTGCCAATCGGCATCGCTCATCGGCGGCAGGGCGCCTTGATAGTGGCGCCCATTCCATAATGGAGAGACCGGAACCCGTGAGCCTGGTCACGCCGCCCAGCACGATCATTACCAGGATCATGAACGCAACGACGAACAGCCAGGTCGCGACAAGGACGCGGTTCTGGCGGTCGGCAGATCGGTATCCTGGCGGGGCTCCGGGAAACTCGCGAACGTCGAAGGGCATGCGGCACTAATTATAGGCAAGGCGGCCAGCCATGCATACTCCGCCAAGTGGCGGATTGAGGGAGATGTGCAACCCCGTGAAGCACCCTGGAACAAGTCCGCAGAGCCAACGTGGGTAACCGAGCCCTGGCCCAAAGAAGTATGCCCGATCCGGGGTGCTTAGAGGTGAGCGCGCGTCCGGACCTCGTCGGGTAACCGCGGTGCAAAAACGGCAGAGCGGGCCTTCGCCGCTCACTCCTTGGCGTTGAAGGGTAAGCGGCGGCTCTCAGTGCAGGGCGAATGACACTCGTTCATGTCGCCAGCCTGGCGGCCTTACCAACCTGGCAGAGGCGATCTTCACCGAATGCAGCTTGCCGTCCAGTGACTTCTGCCAGAAGTCCAGGAATTTCCGCAGCTCGGGAAAGTCAGGCGCGAGGTCGAGTTCCTGCCAGACATAGGCCTGTAGGACTCCAGGATAATCAGGCATGTGATAATAGATGCGGGCCGTCGTCAGGCGGTAGTCCTTCAATTGCAACGCGATGCTCATCCAAATCTCTCCGTCCGGTAATCCGTGCCTGTTGCCAACAGCATGACATCAACACAGGTTGCTTGCGCAAGCATTAATCGCGAGATTTTTCAGTGGCTTAGCACTCGCCGTGTGCGAATTGCTGCCGCCACTTGACTTCACACGGGACGCGACTAGATCGCTGGCACTCTCCGACGGGGAGTGCTAGCAGACCGATGCCTGAGCGCGCTTTGCGTGCGCCGCGGATCGGAGTTGGCAAGTCGTAACAACCCATTGGCGAGATCACTCAAGGAGCGATCTGAATGAATTTTCGTCCCCTGCATGACCGGGTCGTAGTCCGTCGGCTAGAAGCCGAGGAAAAGACCGCGGGCGGCATCATCATCCCCGACACGGCGAAGGAAAAGCCGATGGAAGGCGAAGTCATCGCGGTCGGTCCCGGTGCGCGCGACGAGGCCGGCAAGCTGGTGCCGCTCGATGTCAAGTCTGGCGACCGCATCCTGTTCGGCAAGTGGTCCGGCACCGAGGTGAAGCTCGATGGCGAGGAACTCCTGATCATGAAGGAGTCCGACATCATGGGCATCGTCGAGGGCCAGCCCGCCGCCAAGCGCAAGGCCGCTTGATCAACTGAGAACGAAGGAAAACGAGACATGGCAGCCAAGGACGTAAGGTTCGGTGGTGATGCGCGTCAGCGCATGCTGCGCGGCGTGGATATCCTGGCCGACGCAGTGAAGGTGACGCTGGGCCCCAAGGGCCGCAACGTGGTGCTGGACAAGAGTTTCGGCGCGCCGCGCATCACCAAGGACGGCGTGACCGTCGCCAAGGAGATCGAACTCGGCGACAAGTTCGAGAACATGGGCGCGCAGATGGTGCGCGAGGTCGCCAGCAAGACCAACGATACCGCCGGTGACGGCACGACGACCGCGACCGTGCTGGCGCAGGCGATCGTGCGCGAGGGTGCCAAGGCGGTGGCCGCCGGCATGAACCCGATGGACCTGAAGCGCGGCATCGATCGCGCGGTCAACGCGGTGGTCGAGGAGCTGAAGAAGAAGACCCGGAAGATCACCACGCCGGCCGAGACCGCGCAGGTGGGCGCGATCGCCGCCAACGGCGAGGACGAGATCGGCAAGATGATCTCCGAGGCGATGCAGAAGGTCGGCAACGAGGGCGTGATCACGGTCGAAGAGGCCAAAGGCATTGCGACCGAGCTCGACGTGGTCGAGGGCATGCAGTTCGACCGCGGCTATGTCAGCCCCTACTTCATCACCAACGCCGAGAAGATGGTAGCCGAGTTGGATCAGCCCTACATTCTGATCCATGAGAAGAAGCTCAGTGGCCTGCAGCCGATGCTGCCGTTGCTGGAGAGCATCGTGCAGTCCGGGCGTCCGCTGCTGATCATCGCCGAGGACGTGGAAGGCGAGGCGCTGGCCACCCTAGTGGTGAACAAGCTGCGCGGCGGCCTGAAGGTCGCGGCGGTTAAGGCACCCGGCTTCGGTGATCGCCGCAAGGCGATGCTGGAGGATATCGCGATCCTGACCGGCGGCACGGTGATCAGCGAGGACCTGGGCATCAAGCTTGAGAGCGTCAAGCTGAATGACCTGGGGCGCGCCAAGAAGGTGCTGATCGAGAAGGAGAACACCACGATCGTCGAGGGCGCCGGCAAGAAGAATGACATCGTCGGCCGCTGCACCCAGATCCGGGCGCAGATCGAGGAGACCACCTCGGACTACGACCGCGAGAAGCTGCAGGAGCGCCTGGCGAAGCTGGCTGGCGGGGTGGCGGTGATCCGCGTCGGCGGCTCGACCGAGGTCGAGGTGAAGGAGCGCAAGGACCGCGTCGACGACGCGCTGCACGCGACGCGCGCGGCGGTCGAGGAAGGCATCGTCCCGGGCGGTGGCGTGCCGTTGGCGCGTGCCTCGCTTGTGCTCTCCAAGCTCAAGGCGGACAACGACGACCAGCGCTTCGGCGTCGAGATCGTGCGCAAGGCGATCCAGATGCCGCTGCGGCAGATCGCCGAGAACGCTGGGGAGGACGGTGCTGTCATTGCTGGCAAGGTGCTCGACAAGGACGACTACAACTGGGGCTTTGACGCTCAGAGCGGCGAGTTCAAGGACCTGGTGCGGTCCGGCATCATCGACCCAACCAAGGTGGTGCGCACCGCGCTGCAGGATGCGGCGTCGGTTGCCGGCCTGCTGGTGACCACCGAGGCGATGGTGGCCGAGAAGCCGGAGAAGAAGGGGTCGGCAATGCCTCCGGGTGGTGGTGGCATGGGCGGCATGGGTGACATGGACTACTGATCGGACGCACTGTCGCTATGGATCGGGAGGGGCGGGCCGCAGGGTCCGCCCCTTCTTCTTCCGCGATCTGCCCCTGAAGGAGGACGGCGTGACCCTTGGTCGCGCCTGCGCTATGACGCGACGAGAGGAGACCCCGCGACGTGAATCAGCCTTTCGGCATCAACAGCCTGCGCAATGGCCCCGATGGGCGCGGCCGATTTGGCGATTACGGCGGCCGCTTCGTCGCCGAGACGCTGATGCCGCTGATCCTGGAGGTCGAACAGGCCTATCTGGCGGCGCGCGCCGATCCGGCGTTCAGGAAGGAACTGGACGCCTATCTGAAGCACTATGTCGGCCGCCCCAGCGCGCTGTGGTTCGCCGAGAGGCTGACCCGGCAGCTCGGCGGGGCGAAGATCTACTTCAAGCGCGACGAGCTGAACCACACCGGCAGCCATAAGGCGAACAACTGCATGGGCCAGATCCTGCTGGCCAAACGCATGGGCAAGACGCGGATCATCGCCGAGACGGGCGCCGGCCAGCATGGCGTGGCCACCGCGACGATGTGCGCGCTGTTCGGGCTGCCGTGCACGGTTTACATGGGTGCCACGGATGTCGAGCGGCAGAAGCCGAACGTGTTCCGCATGAAGCTGCTGGGGGCGGAGGTGAAGCCGGTGACCTCGGGCGCCTCCACCCTGAAGGATGCGATGAACGAGGCGTTGCGCGATTGGGTCGCCAATGTGAGGACACCTATTACCTGATCGGCACCGTCGCAGGGCCGCATCCCTATCCGATGATGGTGCGCGACTTCCAGTCGGTGATCGGCGAGGAGGCAAAGGCGCAGTTGCGCGAGGCCGAGGGGCGGCTGCCGGACGCGCGCGGTGGCGTGCATCGGCGGTGGATCGAATGCGATGGGGCTGTTCCATCCGTTCCTCGATGATCCGTCGGTGCGGCTGATCGGCGTGGAGGCGGGCGGCCATGGGATCGAGACCGGCGAGCATGCGGCCAGCCTGACCGGCGGTCGGCCAGGCGTGCTGCACGGCAATCGCACCTATCTGCTGCAGGACGACGACGGACAGATCATCGAGGCGCATTCGATCAGTGCGGGACTGGATTATCCCGGCATCGGTCCCGAGCATTCCTGGCTGCACGATATCGGACGCGTCGAGTACGTGTCCGCGACCGATGAGGAGGCACTGGCCGCGTTCCAGCTTTGCACTCGCACCGAGGGGATCATCCCGGCGCTGGAGCCTGCGCACGCGCTGGCCCATGTGACCAAGCTGGCGCCGACCATGGGGCGGGAGCAGATCATCCTGATGAACCTGTGCGGGCGCGGCGATAAGGACATCTTCACCGTGGCGGAGCATCTGGGGGTAAGGCTGTGACATTGCTCGTCGCGCAGGCACGTCCCCTCCCCCAGCCCCCTCCCGCAAGGGGAGGGGGGGTGTGGTGGGCATGAGCCGCATTGCCGACCCGATTTGCGGCGCTGCGCGCGCAGGGCCGCGGCGGGCTGATCCCGTTCGTCGAAGCCTACGATCCCGACGCAGCCACATCGCTGGCGCTGCTGCGTGGCATGCCGGAAGCGGGTGCCGACCTGATCGAGATCGGCATTCCGTTCACCGACCCGATGGCCGACGGGCCGATCATCCAGGCAGCCGGCAAACGCGCGCTTGCAGCAGGAGTCAGGGTGGCGCGCGTGCTGGAGATCGTGCGCGCATTCCGCCGCTACGGATGACGCGACACCGATCATCCTGATGGGCTACCTGAACCCGCTGCTGGCGTACGGCACCGATCGCTTTTGCGCCGATGCCGCCGACGGCCGGCGTGGATGGCCTGATCATGGTCGATCTTCCCACCGAGGAAGCCGACGTGCTGGTGCCGCATGCGGCCGCGCATGGCATCGACATCGTCCGGCTGGTCGCGCCGACGACGGATACGAAGCGCCTGCCGCTGGTGCTCGATGGCAGTTCAGGGTTTGTGTACTACGTCAGCATCACCGGCATCACCGGCACGCGCAGCACGACGGTCGACCATCTGGGCGAGGCCATTCCCCGCATCCGCCGGGTCAGCGACCTGCCGATTGCTGTCGGCTTCGGCGTGCGATCACCGGCCCAGGCGGCCGAGGCGGTGCGGATTGCCGATGCAGCGGTGGTGGGCTCGGCGCTGTGCAGCACGATCGCGGCAAACCTGGGCAAGCCGGACCTGGTGGCGCGCGTGCTGCAGCAGGTACGCGACCTGGCAGACGGGGTACGCGCCGCCCGAGTGCACGCATGAGCTGGCTCACCGACTACGTCCGCCCAAAGATCCGCACGCTGTTCGCGCGGCGCGAGGTGCCGGAGAACCTCTGGCACCAGTGTCCGGCCTGCGAGCAGATGATCTTTCATCGCGACCTGCTGGCCAACCTGAAGGTCTGCCCGCATTGCGGCCATCATATGCGCGTCGGCGCGATCGAGCGCCTGTCCTACACCTTCGACGAAGGCAGCTTCACGCGCATCGAACTGCCGAAGGTCACCGCGGACCCGCTGCGCTTTCGCGACACCAAGCGCTACACCGACCGCTTGAAGGAGGCGCGCGAAAAGACGCACCTCGACGATGCGATTGTGGTCGCGCATGGCAGGATCGACGGCCACCAGGCGGTTGTCGCGGCGATGGAGTTCGAGTTCATCGGCGGCTCGATGGGGGCGGCGGTGGGCGACGGCATTCTTGCGGCGGCGCGGCTCGCCGTGCTGCAGGATGCGCCGCTGATCGTGTTCACCGCCTCGGGCGGCGCGCGCATGCAGGAAGGCGCGATCAGCCTGATGCAGATGCCGCGCACGGTGATCGCGACGCAACTGGTGAAGGAGGCCGGGCTGCCGTACATCGTGGTGCTGACCGACCCCACCACCGGCGGCGTGACCGCAAGCTTCCCGATGCTGGGCGACATCCATATCGCCGAGCCCGGCGCGCTGATCGGCTTCGCGGGTCCGCGTGTCATCGAGCAGACCGTGCGCGAGAAGCTGCCGGAAGGTTTTCAGCGCGCCGAATACCTGCATGAGCACGGCATCGTGGACATGGTGGTAAAGCGCACCGAGCTCAAGGCCACTCTGGCCCGGCTGATCTCGCTGCTGCGCGTGAAGGACATTGCCACGGCCGCATGAGCTGGGCGCATTGAAGGCATTGTCGCGCGGCTGCATGGACTGCATCCGCTGCTGATCGACCTCAGCCTGGATCGGCTGCACGAACTGCTGGCGAAGCTGGACCATCCCGAACGCCGGCTGCCGCCGGTGATCCATGTCGCCGGGACCAACGGCAAGGGCAGCACCTGCGCATTCGTCCGCGCCATGGCCGAAGCCGCGGGGCAGCGCGTGCATGTCTATACCTCGCCGCACTTGGTACGCTTCAATGAACGCATCCGAATCGCCGGAGAGCTGGTATCGGATGATGCCCTGACCGCGGCGCTGGAGCATGTCGAGAACGTCAATGCCGGCGCGTCGATCACGGTGTTCGAAGTGATCACCGCGGTTGCGTTCCACCTTTTCGCTGCGACACCGGCCGATCTGTGCGTGCTCGAAGTAGGCCTGGGCGGCCGGGGCGATGCGACCAATGTCATTCGAGAGGCCGGCGGCCTGTGCGATCACCTCGATCTCGCTCGACCACCGCGAGATGCTGGGCGACACGCTGCCGCTGATCGCGGCTGAGAAGGCCGGCATCATGAAGCCCGGCGTGCCAGTGGCGATTGGGGCGCAGCCTCCCGAGGTCGCTGGATGTGCTGCTGGCGACGGCCGACCGCGTCGGTGCGCCTGTGCTATTGCGTGGACGCGACTGGCAGGTGCCCACGCATCCCCAGGCCGTCGCTGCCTGGCGCGTTCCAGCTTGACAACGCTGGCATCGCCATCGCTGCACTGCGCGCATCGTGTGTGCCGATGAACACCGCGGGACTCGCCGCGGCGGAGTGGCCGGCACGGCTGCAACGCCTGCGCGGACGGCTGGCGGCATTGTTGCCGCCCGACTGGGAGTTGTGGCTGGACGGGGGGCATAACCCAGGCGCGGGGCAAGCTTTGGCTGAACATTTGCAGACTTGGTCCGACCGGCCGGTGCATGTCGTCGTCGGGATGAAGCAGTCGAAGGATGCGAGCGAATTCCTTCGCCCGCTGGTTCCCCTGGCGACAACGCTGTGGGCGATAAGCGAACCGGGGCAGCACGACGCACGCCCGGTCGAGGCAATTATCGAGTCGTCGGGGGGCATCGCACGGGCTGGGCCAGACGTGGCCGGCGCACTGACGCGCGCTGCCGCGTGACCATCGCGCGCGAGTGTTGATTTGTGGCAGCCTGTATTTGGCCGGTGAGGTATTGAAGCTGGACGCGCAATCGCTGGCCTGAGCGTGCCGGTTCATGCCTGAATTGCCGAAACATAGGGAGCAGATAGCGCGATGAACGATGCAACATTCCAGGCTGCTACCGAGGGCAAAGGGCTGGCGAAATCCCCTGGTGCGCTCGCTGGTCTGAAGGTCATCGATCTCACGCGAGTGCTCGGCGGGCCGTACTGCACGATGATCCTGTCGGATCACGGCGCGGACGTGATCAAGGTCGAGCCGCCGCAAGGCGACGAAGTGCGCGACTGGGGCCCGCCGTTCCATGACGACGACGCCAGCTATTTCATCGGCATCAACCGCAACAAGCGGGCCATCGCGCTTGATATCGGCAAGCCCGACGGGCGGGCGGTACTGATGCGCCTGCTGGAAGGTGCCGACATCCTGGTCGAGAACTTCAAGCCTGGCTCGATGGAGAAGTGGGGCATCGGACTACGACAAACTGTCGCAGCAATTCCCGCGTCTGATCCATTGCCGCATTTCGGGGTTTGGCGAAGACGGGCCATTGGGCAGCCTTCCGGGGTACGATGCCATACTGCAGGCAATGACGGGACTGATGAGCGTGAACGGCGATGCGTCCACCGGGCCGATGCGGCTGGGTACCGCTATCGTCGACATGGGAACCGGCCTCTATTCGGCGATCGGCATCCTGATGGCGCTGCATGAGCGCGAGCGCTCTGGCCGTGGGCAGTATCTCGACATGACACTGTACGATTGCGGAATGGCACTGCTGCATCCGCAGGCAGCGAACTTCTTTTTGAATGGCAAGCGGCCGGCGGGGACCGGCAACCCGCATCCGAACCTGGTGCCGTATGACAAGTTTCCGACCAGGACCTGCGACATATTCATTGCTTCGGGCAACAACGGACAGTTCCGGAAGATGACCGAAATCATCGGCCGACCGGAACTCGCGGACGATCCGCGGTTCGCCGACAACGGCAAGCGCAATGTCAACCGTGCTGCTCTGACCGAAGCGCTGGCGGCGGCTTTTGCCCAGCATGACGGCAACGAGCTGGCGCTGATGCTGATCCGCAACGGCGTGCCGGCCGGGCCGGTGCTGCCAGTGGACGAAGCGACCGCGGCGCCGCATACCGCGCATCGTGAAATGGTCACCGAGATGGACTGGTATCGCGGCCTTGGCACGCCAATAAAGCTGCGTCGCACGCCCGGCGGCACGCGACACCCACCGCCAAAGTTCGCGCAAAATAGCAACGAAGTGCTGGCACAGCACGGTTATTCGCCGGAGGAAATCGCGCCGGCTGCAAGAGGATGGCGTTGTGTTGACCCAACGCCGCAGATAGCGACGCCGATAACGCCGAATGGCACAAGCTGGACTGCCGGCGCGTGACACCCTAAGGCTGCAAGGGCAGACCACCATCGCGTGGGCGGTATTCGATCCGCGGCTGGTACGTGACGATGTATCCTGATGCACGCGGCGAGCTTGAAGGTGCTGATGATGCGGCGGTGTTGCAGTACTATTTCTCGCACGGGCAGAAACAGGGGCATTCACCCAACATCTGGTTTGACGAGCAGTGGCATTTGCAGCGACATCCCGGACTTGTCTCGTTGGTGCGCGACGGCCATACCGAGTCGGCGTTCGATAGCTATTGTCGCTCGGGCTATCGAAATCGCTCGGCACACTGGCTGTTCGACGAGGTGCTTTATCGACAGCTCCATCCCGACCTGTCCGACGAGGCGCTAGCGTGCGATGGCAGTGCCAATGGCTATGACCACTATCTGAAACACGGTGCGCGGGAGGGACGCATCGGCCACCTGCTGTTCGAACCAGCGCGTGTATCGCTCTCAACTTGAGAACGATGGGCGCGCCGAAGCCGACGTAGTCGGCTGCTATCAGCACTACCTTGCGCGCATCGCACAGCGGCGCCCAGAAATTCGCACGTCGCACTGCTTCGATCCGATCTGGTACGTGCGCCGATACCAGGCTGTGACCGAAGGCAACTGGCGATGTGCGCTGCACCACTATCTGAACAATGCGGCGGCGACCGAATTCGACCCGCTGCCGGAGTTCTCGGAAACCTATTATCTGCGATGCAACAGGGACGTGGCGGCCGCAGTTGAGGCCGGAGACTGGCGCAATGGCTACGATCATTTTCTGCATCATGGCGCGGCGGAGCTTCGCGCACCTTGCGCCGCGATCGACCTACGCTACTATGTTAGTGCCAATCCCCCTGTGCGGAACGATATCGATGCCGGTCGAGCGCGTGACGCGTTCTGCCATTATCTGGCGATTAGTTGGCCGGGGCTGCCGACCAAGGGCTGCCAGGACCATTCACGATGTCAGGCCGACGCAGCACTGCCAACGCGCCGAGGCATGGCTGCCGGTGGCGGCACGAACCGCGCTCGATTTCCGCTGCCGCGAGGCACCTGCAATCAGCGTGGTTGCGGTGCTGCGCGACGCGGTCCCTATAGTGCTGCGGATGCTGGCGGCGTTGCGGTCGGGATTTGCCGGCGATATCGACCTGATCCTGATAGATGCCGACCCGGCGAGGGACACACGGCGGATCGATCGCTCCGTGAGTGGGGCGCGCGTTCTGCGGCTCGACAGGGACACCAATCCTGCGGCACTCGCCAACGTGGCACTGGACCGCGCAAGCGCGGATACGCTGCTGCTCATTGACGGCGCCATGGATTTCGCGCCAGGCGCGCTAGCGCGGCTCTGAAGCGATTGCGGTCCGATCCGGGCATCGGCGCCGTGGGCGGCAAATTTTGCGGGCGAATGGGCGGCTGGAGGCTGCCGGGTGCATTGTCTGGCGCGACGGCAGCACGTCGGGGTACCTGAGCGATGTTTCCCCGCTGGCGCCCGAGGCCAATTTTTTGCGCGATGTTGATTGCCTCGATGGCCTGCTGCTGCTGCGCAGAGACGCACTGCAGGAGATCGAAGGTTTTGACGACGCTTTCTCGCTGGATGGCTACGCTGTCGTTGACCTGTGTCTGCGCCTGACTGAAGCGGGCTTTCGCGTGGTATACGATCCGGCGATCGTCGCCACGCGCCTGCCGCCGCACGTTGCTTCGCCTCCGAGTGTGGCCGGGCAAGAGCCGCTGTTCCGCAAGCACATGAAGACGCTGGGGCTTCGCCATGCTCGGGACAGTCGCGTAGAGCTCTTGGCGCGCAGCAGCGACAAGGGCCGTCGGGTTCTGTTCATCGATGACCTGCTGCCGCTCCGCCGTCTGGGGTCTGGCTTTGTCCGATCCAATGACCTGGTGCAGGTCATGGCAACGCTGGGTTACCGGGTCACCGTGTATCCGGTCAAAGCAAGCGAATTCGACCTTGCCTCGATCTATGCAGACATGCCGGACACGGCGGAGGTCATGTACGACCGCACGTGCGACGGCCTGATGGAGTTCCTGCTGTCGCGACAGGGCTATTACGACGCGATCTGGGTCGTGCGCACGCACAATCTCGAGCAGATAAGGCCGACGCTGGAGCGCATCATAACTCGACCTTGGCCACGCGCCACGAATCATACTGGACACCGAAGCGATCGTGGCGCTGCGCGAAGCCGAACACGCCGCGCTAACCGATGACGTCGTTTCGATGCCGTGCTTTCGATGTCGAATGCGGCGATCATGCGGGAATTCGCCAATGCCCATCTCTGCAAAAAAATAGTCGCGGTGAATACGCTGGAGGCGCAGAAGCTGCGCGAACTTGGCTTCTCCGATGTCGCGGTCATTGGCCATCGGCGGGACGCGCAACCGACCCCGCGTGCCTTTACCGAGCGCGCCGGCATGCTGCTTCTTGCCGCTATGCATGAGCAGGACAGTCCGAACCGGGATGCACTGGACTGGTTCGTGCGCCAGGTGCTGCCGTTGGTCGAAGAGGCACTCGGCTGGGAGACCCGGCTGACTGTTGCCGGCTATGCCAGTCCGGGCGTGTCGTTCGACATGTACCGCGATCATTCCCGTATCACGTTGCGAGGATCGGTAGAGAATATTGCATCGCTCTACGATGCGCACCGGATCGCGTTGCTCCCACCCGGTATGCGGCTGGTTCTGCCGTACAAGGTGCACGAAGCAGCCTCCTACGGAGTGCCAGTCGTCGCCACGGAACTGCTGCGCCGGCAATTCGGCTGGCGGCACAGCCACGATCTGCTTGCGGTTGATGCCCAACGATCCGCAGGAGTTCGCGCGATGCGTTATCGCCCTGTACCGTGATCCGGCGTTGTGGCAATTGCTGCGCGACAATGCACTGGAGCGGATACGCGAAGAAAACGGGCGTGTGCGATATGAGCAGGCGATGCGGCAAGTGATTGAAGGATAGCAGTCGCTCCGCCCGTGCCGATGCGTCTTCTCGTCCGCAACGGAAGCTCGAAGCGACCTGCTATAACCTGCTGACAGGAACGGGGAGGTTGACCGATGCGCAATGAGGCAGTGCAACGCAGGATCTATCGCCGACAACCAGTGCACGGGGTAACCGTGGGTATCATGGTGCTGGATACCGGCTTCCAGCGCCTGCCGGGAGATATCGGCTACGCGCCGACATGGCGGTTTCCGGTACAGTTCGCCGTGGTGCGAGGCGCGACGCCGGACCGCATTGTCAAGCCGAATGCCGATGGCATGCTCGACCTGTTCCTGCAGGCGGCGGACGAGTTGGTGGCCCTCGGGGTCGACGGCATCACGACGAGCTGTGGGTTCCTCGCCATCCTGCATCCGCAGCTTGTCGCGCACTGTCCGGTGCCGGTCGCGACCTCCAGCCTGCTGCAGATCCCATTGGTGCAGAGCATCCTGCCAAAGGGCAAACGGGTGGGTGTGCTGACAGCCGACAAAGAGGCACTGTCCGCCGACCATTTTCGTGCGGTCGGCTGTCCGACCGATCTGCCGGTGGTCGGCATGCCGCCGGACGGCGTGTTCCGCTACAACAACCGGACCGGCCAGCCGAGAGTGGACTACGCGGCACAGGAGCGCGAAGTGCTGGAAATGGCCGACACGCTGCTGCGGGAGAACCCTGACGTCGGCGCGATCGTCTCCGAATGTACCAATCTTCCGCCTTACTCGGCGAAGATCGAACAGACGTTCGGTGTGCCGGTGTTCGACATCATCGGCTTCGTTGAATGGTTCCATGCCGGGCTGAAGCCGCGGCGTTACAACAACGGAGGCTGAGCATGCGGACGCGTCGGGCACTGGGAACCGCGCTGGGAGCCATTGCTTTGGCCGGCACAGCCGAAGCACAGAGTCCGGGCCAGGAGTTGACGTTTGAGCGCGTGCGCCGGACCGGCACTTTGCGCATCGCGGCGCTGCCAGGGGAGTTGCCGTTCTTCCGCAAGGATCTTGCCACCGGCGTATGGTCGGGCGCGGCGATCGACATGGCGAAGAACATCGCTTCGGCACTGAATACCAGGCTGGAATACGTCGAATTGACGTATGGCAATTCCGTGCTCGATCTGCAGGCCAACAAGATCGACCTGGCATTCGCACTGAACCCAACGCCGCAGCGTGCGCTGGCAATGGGCTTTACCCGCGCCTATTACCACCACCCGTTCGGCTACGTTGCGCGGCGCGGCTTCCCCGCACGCACCTGGGAGGACCTGAACCGGCCAGACGTTCGCGTCGTGTCGCTGATCGGTTCGTTGTCGGATGTGCTGTTGGCGCGGTATGCGCCGAAGGCACAGATCATTGGCGCCAAAGCGGGCGACGATGCCATTCTGCTGATGCAGGCCGGCCGCGCCGACTGCATCATCTACGCGTTGATCCAGGCATTGGGCGTATCCGCCAAGGCACCGGCACTGGACCAGGTGACCTTGCTGGAACGTCCGTTGGTGGCCTTGCCGAGTGCGATGGGTGTGCAGACCGAGCCGGACCGACGCTGGCGCGACTTTCTCGATAGCTGGACGGACTACAACACCGGCACTCGCCAGGTGGGCACATGGATGCGGCAATCGCTGACCAGCATGGGTGTGAAGGTCGGAGAACATACCCGCCAATGCCGATCTCTGATGTTCGTTGTATTTGTAACCAGCGCCGGTCCGAACAGAGTAGATCAGAGGCTGCGCAATACGGCCAGGGTCTCCTCCGGCTCCGGTCTTCTGGTATAGTCTGGATCCGCCTCGGCCGAAGCGATGGTGCCGTCGCGGCGAATGACAATGCGCGCGGGCATGGACAGCCGCCAACTTGGGTCGCCATTGAATTTAGCCAAGTCGATGCCGTTGGCCTTGTAGACGGCAATCAGATCATCAGGCAGCCGGAACGCCAAACCATATGCCTCACCGACCTTGTTGCCCGGATCCGTCAGGATCGGGAAGGTCAGCTTGTGCCGCTCCGCGCCGGGCCTGGTGAACTCCTGCAATTGCGGCGAGAGGACAATCAGGCTGGCACCCAGTGACTCGATCTCGGGAACTACTGCTTGCAAAGCATCCAGCTCATGCCGGCAGTAGGGTCACCAAAAACCGCGGAACACGCTCATCAGGACGGGGCCGGAGGCCAGCAGAGCCGATAATGTTACGGCCTCGTTACGCTGGTCGCGGAGCGTAAAGTCCGGCGCTCGCATACCGGGCTTGATCACCTGGTCGAGAATACCGGACCGGCGCAGGTCTTCGGTTGCACGATGCATGACGGCGAGCCGGTCCGGCGGGATGCGCTTCGCGGCAGCGTTGCGGACCTCTGCCAACTTCTGCTCGAAGGCTCATGACACCTCTCCGCGGGAGTTAAACTCCTGCCTGCCATGCCTTGCGGTCAGGAGCAAGGTGGCGAGAAAATCGCTGCCGAACATGGGAGGATCCGACATGAGCACCACGACGCAGCCTGCCAGCAGCTCCTACCTGCCGGTCCGCGACGACTGGCTGGCGCGGCGGAGCGAGGCGATCCTGGAACCCGACCTGCCGATCGTCGATCCGCACCATCATCTCTGGGAGCGGCCGGGCTGGGTCTATATGCTGGATGATCTGCTGGCCGACACCAACAGCGGGCATAACATTGTCGCCACCGTGTTCGTGCAGTGCCGCTCGATGCATCGCGCCTCCGGTCCCGAGGAAATGAAGCCGGTCGGTGAGACCGAATTCGTCAACGGCGTCGCGGCGATGAGCGCCTCGGGCAACTACGGCAAGACCAAGGTGTGCGCAGGCATCGTAGGCCACGCCGACCTGCGGCTGGGTGAGCGCGTGCGGCCGGTGCTGGAAGCGCATATCCGCGCCGGCGGCGGACGCTTTCGCGGCATCCGCCACATCACGGCGTGGGATGCCGACCCGACGCTGATGAACCCGGCCTATGCGCCGCCGCCCGGCCTGATGGCGGATGCGACGTTTCGTCAGGGCTTTTCCTGTCTGGCACCGCTGAACCTGACGTTCGATGCGTGGCTTTACCATCCGCAGATCGACGAACTGACCGCACTTGCGCTGGCGTTTCCCGAGACGCGCATCTGCCTGAACCATGTCGGCGGACCGCTGGGCATTGGGGTGTATGCCGGCAAGCGCGACGAGGTGTTCGCGAGGTGGTCGGCTTCGATCCGTGCGCTGGCGCAGTGCCCGAACGTGGTGGTGAAGCTGGGCGGCATGGCGATGCGCATCAACGGCTTCGACTTCCACGAGAAGGCCGACCCGCCTTCGTCCGAGACGCTTGCCGCGGCGTGGAAGCCGTATGTCGAGACCTGCATCGCGGCATTCGGCGCCGTCGCGCTGCATGTTCGAAAGCAACTTCCCGGTGGACAAGGGATCCTATGCCTACGCGCCGTTCTGGAACGCATGCAAGATCCTGGCACGCGGGGGGAGTGCCGCGGAGAAGGCAGACCTGTTCTGCGGCACTGCGGCGCGGTTCTACCGGCTGGAGGTGTAGTGGCCCGACCGCATGGAGCGGGTCAGGGCGGGCCGGTGACGGCGACAAGCAGTGCTGGACAAGGTAAGCACGGGACGATGCGCCCGCCTGCTCCAGCTTGGAGAAAGACGAACGTTATACCCAGGCTCAACCTGCCAGTATTTCTAAGCCGGTTGCTCTCTAACAGGGAGCAGCAGATCATCCTGAAAGGAACGGAGGATCCCACGCATGCGCACCCTGACGATCGGCGATGTCACCGTCACCAGCATCATCGAGCGGGATGGCCCGTGGCGGCGACCCGAGGACATGTTCCCGGCCTACGATCCCGATCTCGGCCGCCGCTACCTGGCCGAGATGGATGCGGAGGTGTACGACGCGGCGTCCAACCGCATGGTGATCACCTATCAGACCTTCGTGTTGCGGACACCGCATCACACGATCCTGGTGGATACCTGCACGGGCGAGGACAAGGGCTATCCGGCGCCGATGGACTTCCCCAAGCAGCCCTGGTTAGACGGGTTCAAGGCCGAGGGCCTGAGGTTTGAAGATATCGATTACGTGTTCTGCACGCATCTGCACATCGATCATTGCGGCTGGAACACGGTGCTGCGCAACGGGCGCTGGGTGCCGACCTTTCCGAAGGCGAAGTACGTCTTCCACAAGAAGGAGTACGCGGCATGGGAGGCGGCGACCGCGCGCGGCGATCAGCCTCCAGGCAATGTGTGGCGCTTCAACTGCGAGCCGATTGTCGCGGCAGGACAGGCGCTGCTGGTCGATGATGACTATGCGCTCGACGACACGGTGTGGCTGACACCGACGCCGGGCCATTCGCCTTGCCATTGCTGTGTCAATATCAGTTCGGGCGGACAGCGTGCGTCGGTGACCGGCGATATGATGCATCATGCCCTGCAATGCCGCGAGCCGGATTGGTCGACCATCTTCGATTGGGATGCGAAGCAGGCGGCGGCATCGCGTCGCAAGTTCCTAAGCGAGGTCGCAGATACCGGCACGCTGATACTGCCGATCCATTTTCCGTCGCCGACGGTGGGCCGGGTGGCTGCGGACGGCGAACGCTTCACGTATGGCTTTGTGCGGTGAGGCTGTGGTGATGCGGACCTATCGCTACGATCACATCCACCTGCGCAGCCCCGATCCTGACGCAACCGCGCGGTTTTTCGAGACGATGTTTGATGCCGAGGTAACGCGCAGCATCTATCCGCCGGGCACGCTGTATCCTGGACAGATGCGCGTTACCATGAAGGTCGGCGGACAGAAGGTGCTGATCGCGCCGACGCATCCGCACGATCCTACCGGCGCTGCGCCGCAGTTCCCGTATTATGGGTTGGAGCATATCGGGCTGACCGTGGATGATGTGGACGCCGCGTGCGAGGAGCTGCGCGCCAAGGGCGCAGACGTGGCGATCGGTCCGCTGACGCGAGATCCGGGCACGCGGCTTGCGTTCATCCGCGGGCCGCAGGGGATCATGGTGGAGCTGGTGCAGAGTCGCTAGTGCGACGATGACCGGTGCAGGGCGGCCGCGCGTCATCATTGTTGGTGCGGGGTTCGGCGGGATTACCGCAGCGCGTGGTCTCGCCGGTCGCGGCGTCGACATACTGCTGATCGACCGCACCAACCACCATGTGTTCCAGCCGCTGCTCTACCAGGTGGCGACCGCGGCGCTCGCTCCTTCGGATATTGCAAGCCCGGTGCGCGTCATGCTGCGGCGTGACCGTGACGTGACAGTGATCATGGGCGAGGTGACCGGCGTCGATACGGCGCGGCGTGTGGTCACCGTGGCGTCGACGGGAGAGTTCACCTACGATTACCTGATCCTGGCCATTGGTGCGGCGTATAGCTGGTTCGGGCACGATGACTGGTCGGCCCACGCCACGGTGCTGAAGAGCCTGAGCGACGCGGAGGCGATCCGGGAACGGCTGCTGAGTGCGTTCGAACGTGCGGAAAGCCGCGACGATCCTGCCGAGGTCGCGCGCCTGCTCACCTTTGTCGTGGTCGGTGGCGGGCCGACCGGCGTGGAGCTTGCCGGATCGATTGCCGAGTTGGCCCGCTTCACCCTGGCGCGCGACTTTCGCCACATCAGACCACAATCCGCTCGTGTCGTGCTGTGCGAAGCTGGGCCGCGGCTGCTGGCGGAGTTCCCAGCGAAACTGTCCGACTATGCTGCGCGAGCACTGGCGTCTCTGGGCGTGGAGGTCCGCCTGCATGACGCGGTGGGGCAGATCGATGCTTCAGGGGTGTCGGCAGGCGGCACACGGATCGAGAGCGCGAACGTGTTCTGGTGCGCGGGCGTGCAGGCACGGCCGGCGGCGGCCTGGCTTGGCGCAGCGACCGCGCGGAATGGCGCGGTGAAGGTTCGGGACGACTGCTCGGTGCCTGAACATGACGAGATCTTCGTCATTGGCGACGTGGCAAGCCTTGATGGTCGCGATGGCAGACCGTTGCCAGGGCTTGCGGCCGTGGCGACGCAGCAAGGCAAATACGTCGCACGGGTGATCGCATCGCGGGTGGCCGGTTGGCCCTACCCAGGCCCCTTCCGTTACCGCAACCTGGGCACGTTGGCCATCATCGGGCGTTCTCGCGCTGTTGCCGATCTAGGCCGTATCCAGCTTCGCGGATTTCCTGCCTGGTTGTTCTGGTCGCTG
The DNA here is from genome assembly GCA_963758595.1 of uncultured Alphaproteobacteria bacterium. Classification (GTDB taxonomy): domain Bacteria; phylum Pseudomonadota; class Alphaproteobacteria; order Acetobacterales; family Acetobacteraceae; genus JAMXLO01. Next base: position 208,432 of record CAVWWB010000005.1, on the reverse strand, counting down.
GTTCACCTGTTCCTGCTGGCCGGATTTCGCAATCGAATCCTGGTGTATATCAACTGGTCCTGGGCCTGGTTCACATACGGCCGCGGCGCGCGGCTTATCACCGGCGACCCGCCAGTGCCGCCGTAGATTGTTATCGGGCTGACGGAAGCGCTCGGACGGTCACGGGTTAGTCCTTGTCCAGTCCTCCCGAGGCGTTCAGGCGTTCTGCGGTGATATAGGCGGGCGCATCGAGGGCGAGCCAGACGATGGTGCTTGCCACCGTCTCGCAGTCGGTGCGGCGGCCCAGTGGGATGCGGCGCGTGCGTTCGTCGAGGAATGCGTCGATGTCACTACGCCCCTCGATCGCGGCAAGCTGGCGTTCGGTGATGCGCTGCATCGGCGTGTCCATCATGCCCGGCGCCACACTGTTCACGGTGATACCGAACGGCGCCAGGGCGACGGCTGCGCCGCGGGTCACCGCATCGACGCCCGCCTTGCTCGCGGCGTAGGCGAGATAGTTGGGCAGCGCCATGCGCGAAGCGGGTGACGTGACGTTGACGATGCGCCCGCTGCGGCGTTCGCGCATGTGGCGGCCAGCGGCGGCGCAGAGGAGTGCCACCGCCTTCAGGTTGAGGTCGAGCGTGCGGTCCCAGGTCTCCTCGCGCATGTCGAGGAATGCTTCGCCGGCACCATAGCCGGCGTTGTTTACCACAATATCGAGATGTCCGAGCGCTGCGATACTGCCGGAAACTGCGGCGTCCGCGCCACCTGGAACGGCGAGATCCTGCGCGATCACATGGGCGTTGCCGCACGCGCGGGCTACCTCCGCAGCGGATGCCGCATCGATGTCCACCAACGCAAGTGCGCAGCCACGCGCCGCGAGGGCGATGGCGGTGGCGCGGCCCAGGCCGCTGCCGGCCCCGGTGATCATGGCAGAGCGAGTGTCCGACATGTCGGCTACATCCTTCTCCAGTCATCCGACTGTTCGAAGGCATGCGCAGCACGATAGATCGTGGATTCGTCGAAGTGCCGGCCGATCAGCATCATCGACACGGGCAGTTCATCGGACATTCCGCACGGGATCGCCATCGCCGGATGATGCGTGATATCGAATGGCGCGGTGTTGGCGATCATGTTGAGAGCCTTGTCAACGACCTCCTGACGCGAAGCACCGGGTGCCGGAAGAGGCGTTGCCTTGATTGGCGTCGTCGGCATCAACAGCAAATCGAATTGGGCCAGCGCCGCGTCGTAAGCGGCGGTCAGCCGTCGCGCGATGTTCATCGCCTTGCCATAATAACGGCTGCCGTGCTGACGACGGATGTAACTGCCGAGCAACGTGAAGGCCTTGGTGGTTTCGGACAGCTCGTTGGTACGGGTACGCCAGTTGCGATGAAAGTCCATCAGACTGGTGACATAGAGATCGGGGCGGCTCACACCGTAGCCATCGCCGTGCATCATCGTCTGGGTCAGGCCTTCGACACCGATCGGCGTCCAGATAGCCGGACCAAACAGATGCATCGGTATTGATAACTCTTGTACCGTGGCGCCGAGGCGATCCAGACGTTCCGCCGCAGCGCGGACCTTGGCGTTGACGTCTTCCTGGGCGTTGGCTGCCTGGAAGCCTTCCCTGACGATGCCAATGCGCACACCGGTGGTGCCGCGGCCGAGTGCTTCGCAGTAGGGCTGGACCTGGACATTGTACTGGCGCGGATCAAAGCTATCGGGGCCCGCCAGCACTTCCAACAGCAGCGCATTGTCGGTCACGTTCGATGTCATCGGGCCGGTGTGGTCGACGAATATTTCGATCGGCATGATGCCGGTGTACGGCACCAGCCCGTGCGTCGGCTTCATGCCGTAGATGCCACAGAACGAGGCGGGAATGCGGATCGAGCCGCCCTGGTCGCCGCCCAAGGCCATGTCCACCTCGCCGGCCGCGACCAGGGCGGCACTGCCCGAAGAGGAACCGCCGGCCGAATAGCCTCGCCTGCTTGGGTTGTGCACGGGACCGAGTGCGGAGGTGTGGCTGCCGCCGGACAGGCAGAAGGATTCGCAATGCGCCTTGCCCAGGATGGTGCCGCCGGCATCGAGGATGCGCGTCACGACGGTCGCGTCGACATTCGGGACATAGCCTTCGAGTGTCGCGGCGCCATTCATCATTGGGACGCCGGCTAGCATGATATTGTCCTTCAGCACGATGGTGCGTCCCTTCAGCCTGCCGTTGGGCGCGCCATTCACCGTGGTCTTCACGTACCAGGCGTTGTGTGGGTTTTCCTCCGGCAAGGGATGGCGGCCGGGTGTGCGCGGATACTTCACCTCCGGCAGGTTGTCCGGCATCGCGTCGATGGCGTTGTACGCCGCGATGAACGGGCGCAGGATTTCGATGAAGGAGTCCACGTCGTTGTGGGCGAACAACAGGCCGATTTCGTCGCCGATTGCACGGAGTTGATCATGCGTTGGTAGCTGCACGGCCATGGCTGATCTCCTGCTGGTCGGATGTGGCCGCCAATGTTAGGCTCCGGTCAGCGGGAGGATGCAATGCTGAGTAGAGACCAGATCGAGCAGTACAACGAGATCGGCGCGATCGTCGTGCCCGATATCCTGAGCGCGGACGAGGTGCAGCGGCTGCGCCAGGTCACCGACGTATTCGTCGAACGCGCGCGCGGCGTGACGACGCACACCGACATCTACGACTTGGAGGACAGCCACACGCCGGACAGTCCGCGGGTCCGCCGCATCAAGGCGGCGCATCTGCACCACCCGGAATATGCGCGCCTGGTGCGGCATCCGAACATTCTCGCCGTGTTGCAGGACCTGTGGGGCCCGGACATTCGCTTCGATACTGCCAAGCTGAACATGAAGTGTGCCGGGTTCGGCGCGCCGGTGGAGTGGCATCAGGATTGGGCATTCTATCCGCACACCAATGACGACCTCGCCGCCGTGGGCGTGATGTTCGACGACATGGAGGTGGAGAATGGGCCGCTGATGATCGTGCCCGGCAGTCATCGCGGCCCGATCCATGACCACCATGCGGATGGCGTGTTCTGCGGCGCGATGGATCCCGCCAGTCGCGACGTGGATTATGCATCGGCCATACCGCTCACCGGCAAGGCGGGCTCGATCACCGTGCACCATGTGCGCGCGGTGCATGGCTCGGCGCCGAACGTGTCGGACAGGGATCGTCGGCTGCTGCTGTTCCAGTTCCGCACGGCTGATGCATGGCCGCTGCTAGGCTTTCCCGGTGGCATCGAGAAATTCAAGGAGCTGATGGTGAGCGGGCAACACCGGGAGCCACGGCTGGAGCGAGTGCCGGTGCGGCTGCCGCTGCCGCCGGCGAAGTTGCAAGGCTCACTCTACGAAAATCAGAAGGGCATGAAGAGCCGCTACTTCGCGGCGCCTGCGCAGGCGCGTCAGCCGGAGCCGGTGAAATGAACGACGCGACACCGCTTCCGCGGCCCGTGGTCGATTCGACATTCGACCGCACGCGCCCGCTGTTCGCCGACGGGCCACCCGATCCGGTGGTGTACGACGGTTCGGCGCGCGCCATGCGCCAGCGCACGGTGAACTTCGCGGCGAAGCGGTTCGCCGACATGATGTATGTGACCGGCCTGGACCGCAGCACGGCGGAGCGGCATTTCCGCTGGCGCCCGCTGGGCGCGCCGGGCGGCCTCAGCGCGCGGCCCGATCCGTCGGAGGGCCAGGCGGAGCTGGTGGCGGCGCATCGTGCCGGACGGCTGACCATCGAGACCAACGATGCGGATCGGCGCGCGACCGTGCGGTGGAGCGATCCCGCGTTCGATGCACCGTTCAGCGGCACGGCGATCGCGCGTTCTGGGTATGGCGGCATTCTGCTGGGCTCGCGCGAGGCGCCGCTGTTCGATCCGGTGCCGATTGCACGCCAGGCGGCCGATGCCGAACGCGCCTGGCCACGCGGCGATGCCGTCGAGCCGCCTGCGCCACCGCCGGCCGAACTCGCCGCGGCGCTCGATGCGCTGTTCGCCAACTCGCCGGGTATCTACGGCATCCTGATCGCCTCGCCCGAACGCGTCCTCGCCGAGCGGTACAGCGCGTTTGGCGCGCCGGATCGTGCGACGCCAAGCTGGTCGATGACCAAGGCGGTGACCTGCACGCTGATCGGGCGGCTGATCCATGAGGGCTGGCTCGGCTCGGTATACGATCCGGCGCCGGCGCCACTGTGGCGCGATCCCCGGTCGATCCATCATCTGATCACGCTCGACCATCTGTTGCGCATGCGCTCGGGCCTGGGCTTTCCGGTGGTCGATGAGCATGGCCGTGCGACGATCGGCTTCGAGAACAGTGCGGTGTACCAGGACGCGGCCGATGCGTTCGATGCGGCGCAGCGATCCATCGTCGCCACCGTGCCTGGCTCGGTGTACCGCTACATCAACGCCGGCATCAACGTGCTTGGCGCGATCATCCGCGACCGGATCGAGCGGCGCGGACTGCCGTACCATGCGACGGTGTATGGGCTGCTGGCGGATCGGCTGGGGATGCGCACGTACCAGCATTCGGCGGATTGCACCGGCAACTTCATCGCGTCCGGGTCCGGCTTCGCGACGCTGCGCGACTACGCCAAACTCGGCGTGCTGTATGTGCAGGACGGCGTCTGGGACGGCGAACGATTGCTGCCGCCGGGCTGGGTGGACTACGCGCTGGCGCCGACGCACGCGGGCAGCAGCTACGCAGCGTGCTTCCGCAGCAACGCGGATCGCAGCTTCCCCGACCTGCCGCCGGAAACCGCATGGGCGTCGGGGGCGGGCGACCAGCGCATCTTCATCCTGCGCCGGCACCGGCTGGTTGCGGCGGTTGCGAACGAAACCGACCACCCGATGGACCTTGCGGCGCTCAATCGTGTCATTGCCACCGCCATTGCGATCAGCTGGCGATAGGAAGGGAGCCGTTCATGCCGACCATCCGCAACGTAGCCCGCGAGAAGCTGGAGCAGGGCCAGCTCTCTCTCGGCTGTGGCGTCCGCCTGACACGCAGCGTGGAGATCGCCATTGCCATGAAGACGGCTGGCTTCGACTGGCTGTTCCTGGATTTGGAGCATGGCACGATGTCGATCGATGCCGCGGCGCAGATCGCCACCGCGGCACTGGATGCCGGGATCGCGCCGCTGGCGCGCGTGCCGAACGGCGAATACGCGATCGCCACCCGCCTGCTCGACAACGGCGCACTCGGGATTGTCGTGCCGCACGTCGATACAGCCGACGAGGCGCGGGAGGTGGTGCAGAAGCTGAAATACCCGCCGATCGGGCACCGTTCGATGGGCGGCACCGGTCCGCATTACAGCCTGCGCTCGGCCAGCACCGGCGAGGCGGCCAACGCGCTGAACGCGGCCAATCTCACGGTCGTGATGCTGGAGACGCCCACGGCCATTCAGAACGCGGAGGCAATCGCGGCGGTGGACGGGGTCGATGTTTTGCTGATCGGCACCAACGATCTGTGCGCCGAAATGGGCATCCATGGCGATTTCGGCAATGAACGCGTGGCGGATGCGTATCGGACGATGATCGCCGCGGCGCAGAAGCATGGAAATTTCCGGGAATGGCCGGCATTTACAACGAGCCGCTGATGCAACGCTACATCGAGATGGGCGCGCGTTTCATTCTGTCGGGCAATGATGCGGCGTTCCTGATGGCGAGCGCCGCGCAGCGCACCGGATTCCTGCGAAAGATCCACACGCCGATGTGACGCGCGATCGCTGACGGCATTTCACATCTACCCGCTGAATCAGCGGGAGGTGGAGACATGCCCAACGTCACGCGCCGCGTGCTTCTCGGTGCAACGGCCAGCGGGCTCGCCATTCGCCCAGTGGCCGGCCATGCCGATGACACCACGCCGATCGGGCCGCCAGCATCGGCGCCCACGAGTGTGGGGCCGATGGATATCGTGTTGCGCGTCAATGGCAGCGATGTACCGCTTTCGGTTGATCCGCGCACATCGCTGCTGGATGCGCTGCGCGAGCAGGTGGGCCTGACGGGTACGAAGAAGGGCTGCGATCGCGGGTCCTGCGGGGCCTGCACGGTGCATATCGATGGCAGGCGGGTGCTGTCCTGCCTGACGCTGGCCGCGCGCGCGCAGGGCAAGGCGATCACCACGATCGAAGGCCTCGCCAATGGCGGCGCGCTGCATCCGGTGCAGGCGGCGTTCCTGCATCACGACGGCTTCCAGTGCGGCTATTGCACGCCGGGCCAGATCATGTCCGCGGCGGCGCTGATCAAGGAAGGCCACGCCCGCTCCGATGCGGAAATCCGCGAGTGGATGAGCGGCAATATCTGTCGTTGCGGCGCCTATCCCAACATTGTCGCGGCGATCCGCGACGCGGCGCAGGAGGGCTGAGCCATGCAGGCATTCCATCTGTCACGGCCTGACGTCGCGCGATGCGGCGGCGGCGGCCGCAGGCGCGTCGGGCGCCAAGTTCATCGCCGGCGGCACCGACCTGATGCAATTGATGAAGGACAACGTCGAGGCGCCCACCCAACTGGTGGACCTGGAGAATTCGTGGGTCTGTCCGGAATCGAGACCGATGCCTCGGGCCTGCGCCTGGAGGCCATGGCGCGGATGAGCGATGTCGCCGCGCATCCGGACGTGCGCGCGGGATGGCCGGCGATCTCCCAGGCGCTGCAGGCGTCCGCTTCACCGCAGGTGCGCAACATGGGCACGATCGGCGGCAACCTGCTGCAGCGGACGCGGTGCGGCTATTTCCGCGACACCGGTTTCGCCTGCAACAAGCGGGCGCCAGGGTCCGGCTGCCCGGCGATTGCCGGCGAAAACCGGCTGCTGGCAATTTTTGGCGGCAGCGATCATTGCATTGCGACGCATCCGTCGGACCTCGCGGTTGCACTTGACGGCGCTGGATGCCGTGGTCGAACTGCATGGCGTACAACGGCGACAGGCGCGTGCCGGTCGGCGAGTTCTACCGATTGCCGGGCGACACGCCGCACATGGAAACCGTGCTGCAACCGGGTGAGATGATCACCGCCGTCACGGTCCCAGGCGGCGACGCGGCGCGCAACTCGCATTACCTGAAGCTGCGCGATCGCGCGAGTTTCGAGTTCGCCCTGGTCTCGGCCGCGGTAGGCCATGGTCGCTGCGCGACGGCGTCGTGCAGGACGTGCGAGTCGCCGCCGGTGGCGTCGGCACGCGACCATGGCGCCTGCCGGACGTGGAAGCGGCGCTGCGCGGCCAGCGGCTGGACGACAGCGCGTTGCGCCAAGCGTCGTCGCGTGCCGGCGGACAGGGGCGCGACCGGCGACGCAGAACGGCTTCAAGCAGATCCTGTTGCAGCGCGCGGTGCTGCGTGCGTTGCAGACGGTTTCGGCCTGACGGAGGCACCTATGGCATATATCGGGCAAGGTATCGATCGGGTCGATGGCCGACTGAAAGTGACCGGCGGCGCGCGCTATGCCGCGGAGTTCCGGGTGCCGGATGCCGTGCATGCGGTGCTGGTGCAGAGCACCGTTGGCGCCGGCGCGCATCACGGGCTTCGATCTTGCGGCGGCGCATGCGATGCCGGGCGTGCTGGCGATCATCACGCCGGAAAACGCGCCGAAGCTGCATACCGAAGGCGGCTCGCCACAGACCGTGCACGCGCCGCTGCTGCAGGACATGGATGTGCACTACAACGGACAGCATGTAGCGGTCGTGGTGGCACAGACGCTGGAGCAGGCGAATGCCGCGGCAGCCAGGGTGCGCGTGCGGTATCGGCGCGACGAGCCGGTCACGTCGATGGATGCGGTGCTCGATCAGGCCTACCCGCCGAAGCACTTCCGCAACGGCGAACGGCCGCCGGATTCACGCCGCGGCGATCCGGACAGCGCCTTTGACAGTGCGGCAGTGAAGGTGGATGCGACGTACATTACGCCGGTCGAACATCACAATCCCGATGGAACCGCACGCGACGATCGCACGCTGGGATGGCGACCGCCTGACGGTCTGGACGGCGACGCAGGGGATTTCGGGCGCGCAGCAGACCTGGCGACGTCTGTTCGGCATCGACCAGACAATGTGCACGTGATCTGCCCCTTTGTCGGCGGCGGTTTCGGCTGCAAGGGCAACACCTGGCCGCCGGCAACGCTGGCCGCGATGGCGGCGAAGCATGGTCGGACGGCCGGTGAAGCTGGTGATCACGCGCGCGCAGATGTTCACCTCCAACGGCTATCGGCCGCGAACCGTGCAGAAGCTGCGCTTCGCGGCGGATCAGCAGGGACGCCTGGTCTCGATGCGACATGACGGGTTCTCGCAGATGTCGCAGCCGGTGCTCGGGGAATTTGCGGAACCGGTCGGGCTGGCGACCGAAATGCTGTATGCCTGCCCGAACGTCGCAGTGACACATCGGCTGGTTGACGACCAACGCGCCGCTGCCGACGTATATGCGCGCGCCGGGTGAAGCGAGCGGCAATTTCGCGCTGGAATCGGCGATCGACGAGTTGGCAGTGGCATTGAAGCATGGATCCGCTGGAGTTCCGGCTGCGCAACTACGCCGAGAGTGATCCGCATGAGAACAAGCCGTTCGCCAGCAAGGCGCTGCGCGAATGCTACAAGCAGGGGGCGGAGGCGTTCGGCTGGTCGCGCCGCTCGGAGGAGCCGCGTTCGATGCGCGACGGCAATGTGCTGATCGGCTGGGGCATGGCCACCAGCACCTATCCGACCCATCGCATGCCGGCGCAATGCGTATGTCCGGGTCAATGCGGACGGCACCGCGCTGGTGCAGGGCGGGAACGCAGGACCTTGGCACCGGCACCTACACTGTCATGGCGCAGGTCGCAGCAGACGTGCTGGGCATTCCCGTCGAGCGCATCCGGTTCGAGCTTGGCGACAGCGAGTATCCACATGCGCCGGTGTCGGGCGGCTCGATGACCGTGGCCAGCGTCGGCGCCCGCGGTGAAGGCTGCCTGCGAGAGCGGTCGCGCGCGAAGCTGAGCAACGAGCGGTGAGGGCGGCACGTCCGGTCGCCGGACTCTGCTCGCGCGTCGGAACATGACGCTTCGTCGAGGCGACCAGCGATGTGAGGCCCGGAGACGAGCAGAAGCGCTACTCGATGCACGCTTTCGGCGCGCAGTTCGCCGAGGTGCGGGTGGATGCCGATCTGGGCGAGATCCGCGTCAGCCGCTACGTCGGGGCGTTCGACGGCGGGCGCGATCATGAACGCCAAGACCGCACGCAGCCAGTTGATCGGCGGCATCGTCTTCGGCATCGGCATGGCGCTGCTGGAAGAGACCCACGTCGATGGCGAGACCGGCCGGGTGGTGAACGCCAACATCTCCGAATACCTGATGCCGGTGAACGCTGATATTCCGGATATCCAGGCGATCATGGTTCCCAACGACGAGCGGATTTCCAATCCGCTCGGCGCGAAAGGGATCGGCGAATTGCCGATGGTGGGGGTAGCCGCAGCAGTGGCCAACGCGGTGTATCACGCCACCGGGATCCGGGTGCGCAAGCTGCCGATACGGATCGAGGACGTTATCGCGTAGGCGGAGCGGCCCTGGACCTGCTCCGACTCCGCGTGTCGCACCGCAAAGACGCTCGGTGCAACCGGCCATAGTGGACCGCGTTTCAAAGGCGCCGTGGTTCACAATCGCAAGGAGTCTTCATGCGTACGCTACCGCTCGCTGGCCTGGTCGCAGGTATCGTCGGTGCAAGCACCATTTCGGCATCCGCCGCGCTCAGCAGTGCGGATCGCAATTTTGTCGACCACGCTGCATCCGGCGGAATGGCCGAGGTCCAGACGGCACAGCTCGCGCAGCAGCGATCCAGCTCGCCACAGGTGAAGCAGTTCGCCAATCGCATGATCACCGATCATACCCAGGCGAACAGCGAACTGCAGCAGATCGCGGAACAGCAGAATATCACACTCCCGACCCAGCTGGACACGAAAGACGCGGCCGAATACCGCAAGCTCAGCGGCCTGAATGGCACCGTGTTCGATCAGGCCTATGCGCAGGGTGCGGTCACCGACCATCAGCAGGACATCGCGCTGTTCCGGAAGGAGGCGCAGTCCGGCCAAGACCCGGCGCTGAAGAGCTATGCGCAGAAGACCCTGCCGATCCTCGAGCAGCATTTGCAACTGGCGCAGTCGCTGAATACGAAACGTTGAGACCGCGTCGAGGGCGGGTCGCGATACTCGTCTGGTAGGGTGAGCGGGGAGGGGTCGCTCACCCTGATCGAGCGTCAGCCCGATGGTGCTTTAGCCTCCGCCTTGCGCAAGGTTTTGGCGCGCATTGTGCGCATCACCGGCAGTGACGGACGGTGCAGAATTGCCCCAGGCGTTACGGACATACGTAGCAACCGCGGCCACTTCCGCATCTGACAGTTTCCACGCGAAGGTCGGCATTGCCGGCCCCGTCGGTGCCCACTGAGTGGAGACCGCGCGGGTGCCGTTGAGAATGACCTGGAGCACGGAATTGGGCTTCCACGACTGGACCGATGCACTGCCCTTCAGCGTCGGGAATAGCCGGGCGATGCCGTCGCCGCCAATCGTGTGGCAGGCGGCGCAGTTGTCGAGATAGATTGCCTGGCCGGCCTGCATCTGTGGATCATTGGCAGCCAGCGCGGTGGGTTTTGGTTGGTCGGATGCTCCGGGCTGGTCCAACAGGTACACAGCCATCGCGTGCAGATCGGTGAGAGAAATATGCGAGGTCGAAGTCGGTAACTTCCTCGGCCATCGGACCGGATGCGGTTGCAAACTTGTTCGTGCCGGTCTTGAGATATTCGACGATGTCGTCGGCCGACCAAGCGCCGAGACCGGTATGCGCATCCTTGCTGATCTCGGGCGCGAACCAGCCTTGCAGCGCATAGCCTTGCAGATGACGGCCGTTCTTGTCGCCGCCCAGAACGTTCTTCGGCGTATGACAGGCGCCGCAATGGCCAGGCCCCTCGACGAGATAGCGCGCCGCGATTCCATTCGGCTGACTTGTCCGGCGCGGTTCTGAACTCGCTCGGCGCGAAGAACAGCCAGTTCCAGCCGATCATGCTCGCGCGGATATTGAACGGGAACGGCAGCTGGTCGCTGTGCACCGGGTTATTCACCGGCTCGACCGTGTCCAGCCAGGCGCGGATCGCCAGCACGTCCTGGCGCGAGATTTTGGTGTAGTACGGATACGGCATCGCCGGATAGAGGCGCTCGTCGCTGAAGCCCGTGCCGTGCATGGTGCGATACGAACTCGTCCTCGCTCCAGCCGCCGATGCCGGTCTGCACGTCCGGCGTGATGTTGGGCGACAGGAGATTGCCGAATGGCGTCTCGATCGGCCGGCCGCCGGCAAATGGCTTACCGCCCGGCGCGGTGTGGCAGGCGACGCAATCGCCGACATCGCCAGATAGCGGCCGCGCGCGATCAGGGTGATAGTCCTGCTGATCGCGAAAACTGCGCGTAGCAGACGATGGCTACCGAAGCACAGCGCCGCAGCGGCACGTGAGCAAGCGACCTTCATGCCTGCACCAGCGGCCCGGGATTCTTGAGATACTGGTTGCGCATGCGCATCGGCGGCCCAGTAGGCCAGCGCGCCGACCGTGCCGGTCGGGTTGTAGCCGGCGTTCTGCGGAAATACCGTGGCGCCGGTGACGAACAGGTTCGGCACGTCCCAGCTTTGCAGATAGCGGTTGACGGCGCTGGTCTTCGGATCGGTGCCCATGATCGCGCCGCCGCAGGTATGCGTGGTCTGGTAATCGGTGATCGTCGTAGGGCCCGGTGCGCGGCTTCTTGTCGATCTGCCGCGGACCCATCTTCTGCGACGATCTCGGCCAGCCGGTCGGTGAGGTATTGCGACATCTTGAGTTCGTTGGCATGGAAATCGAAAGTGATGCGCAGCAGCTTGCGGCCGAGACGATCGGTGTAGGTCGGATCGAGATCGAGATAGCCGTCGCGATAGCTGTAGCAACTGCCATGGGTCGCCGGCTGGTATGCGGCTGAGATAATTGTCGGCGACCGCCTTCTTCCAGCCGGCGCCCCAGATCGGCGTGCCTTTCGGCAGGATCGTGCCGACGATCGGCCGGCCGTTGGTCTGCACCGCGCCCATATAGCCGCCGCCGACGAAGCCGAGCCTGCCGTGATCGAAATTGTCGCCGTTGAACTCGTCGATGCACATGCCGATCGCGCCGGAGGCGATGAACGGGTTGAAGATTCTTGTCGTCGAAGAACGCGTTGACGCTCGACGTCACCTGGTAGGAGTAGTTGCGGCCGATCACGCCCTTGCCCGGTGCTCGGGTCGTACGGCGTGCCGATGCCGGACAGCAGCAGCAGATGGACGTTGAACAGCTGGAAGGCGCAGAGCAGCACGAGCTCGGCCGGCTGCTCCCATTCCTCGCCGTTGGTATCGACGTAGGTCACGCCGGTGGCGCGCTTGCCGGTAGCCGTCGAGATTGATCCGCATCACCTCGCATATCGGTCCGCGCGCTCGAAATTCGGCCTGCGCACCAGCACCGGCAGCATCGTCGTCTGCGGGCTGGCTTTCGAGTAATTGCCGCAACCGAACCATTCGCAAAAGCCGCAATAGGTGCACGGCCCCAGCGTCACGCCGAGCGGATTGGTGTAGGCCTGCGACAGGTTGCCCGAGGGCTGCGGAAACGGGTTGTAGCCCATTTCCTGCGCCGCCTGCGCGAACAGCGTCGGACCATAGGGCTGCTTCTGCGGCGGCGTCGGATAGTCGCGCGACGCGGGCCCTTCGAACGGATTGCCGCCGTCCTGTTCTTGCCCTTGATGTTGCCGGCCTTGCCGGAGGTGCCGCAGAGATATTCGAACTTGTCGTAGTAGGGCTCGAGCTCGTCATAGGTGACGCCCCAATCCTGGATCGTCATGTCCGTCGGGCAGGAAACCGGCGCCATAGCGCTGGGTCAGATGCGTCTGCAGCTGAAAATCGCTCGGCAGGAAGCGCCAGGTCTCGGCGTTCCAGTGCACGCCGCCGCCGCCGACGCCGTTCGGCGGCATGAACGAGCCCCAGGTGCGGATCGGCAAGCGCCGTCTGGTTCGACGTTGTTGCGGAACGTCATCGTCTCCTGCGCCGGGCGCAGGAACAGATCGTGCCGGATGCGATAGCGCAGCTCGTCCTGCGCATAGGTCGTCGGAAAATCGGTCGCGGTGTCGCGCCACGGCCCGCGCTCGATCGCGACGACGTTGCAGCCCGGCGTCGGTCAGTTCCTCGGCGAGGATCGAGCCGGTCCAGCCGAGGCCGATGATCACCACATCGGTCGCGGGCAGCTTCTGCGCCATGCGTTTGCACTCCGTCAGCCTGAGCCTTCGGTCACAGCTCTAGCGTGTGCGTCGTGCCACTCGGGCCGGCCGGTAATGCCGACCGGCGGCAGCGGATAGCGCTCGTTGTGGTGCTCGACCCAATCGCGGTAATCGTAGCGGGCGCCGGGAAAGCCGATCATCTTCCAACCCACCATGTCGCGATTGCCGCCGTAGATCGGATCGGCGAAGAAGCCTTCCTGCGTGTTGCTTGCAACAGCAGATCGAAGAACGCCCGGCCGCTGAGCGTTGTCGAACTTTACCTGGCCATTCTCCAGACCGGAGATCACCTTGTCCTGCTGGTCGGCTGACAGCTCGGCGAACGGCTTGCCGGCAAAGGTCTGCTGGCAATACTGGTCGCAGTGCGGCGAGCGACTGACGATAGCGCATAGCCGGCGTAAGCGGCGACTGTAGGCCCTGCGCGGCGTGCCGTTCAGCGAAAGGCGGTCGCATATACAGCCCGCGAGAGCTCGCCATACGGACCTGCGAGCTGGCGATCGATAAACACCGCGCAGCCGGCATCCTTGCCGCCTGGGGTCTGGGGATCGGGCGGGATCAGTCGATCCACCATGGCTTCGATGGCAGCGCCTTCTTCCGGGGTAAAGAACTGCCAGGGACCGGGGCTGACCGGCTGGGGCGGATCGCTCGCCGCCGGATTCCATACGGGATAACCGTGCATTTCAATCGCATCCGCGGTTGCGATTGCCGCAAAGAAGCTGGCCGTCCCGGCTAGCAGTTCACGGCGGAGCAAGCCAGCCCGCTCCGATTTGCGTGATGCCATGCTGTCTCCTGCAATGCTGGCCAACAATTCTCACATATTTGGTGCTAACGCTTCACGCCAAGCCCGCGCATGAACTGGTCGCGGATGCGCGGCGGATCACGCTCGGTGGTATCGGCGGGCTTCTCGCGATCGATGCGACAGCCGATCAGCCATGGGCCGTCCTCGCGGAGGGTGAGATCGATCAGCTCCTCGAAGGCGCTTTCATCGGCGGCCCAGGCGCTCTGCGCGATACCGGCGCCGCGCGCCATGGCGACGATATCGGCGCCGAGTTCGGTGGCGGTGGCCTGACCGCCGGTGATCTGATAAGTGCCGTTGTCCATAATGACGATCGCCAGGTTCTTCTGCCTGCGCGCGGCGACGGTGGCGAGCGAGCCGCCCTGCATCAGGATGGAACCGTCGCCTTCCAGAGCGATCACCTTTCGCTGCGGCTGCGCGAGCGCCACGCCGAGTGCGATCGGCACTGCGAGACCCATGCTGCCCAGCATGTAAAAATTCTGCGGCCGGCGTCCTGCCGCCCACAGGTCGAAGTTGGTGTAGCCGATGCCGCCGATCACCGCTTCTTCGCGCTTCAGTCGTGCGACAATACGTTTGGTGATGTCGAAGCGGTTCATCACCTTGGCTTCGTCGCGGTTCGCCGGGTGGTTCCTCATAACGGGGCTCATTTCGCGAAGACCTTACCGCCGGTGAGCAGCGGCGAAAGGATGAACACGCAGGGCGCCTGAGTGGCCACCGCCTGAGTGATGCTGCGATCCATGATGAATTCCACCTCATCGAGGCGCCTCATGGTGTGGTGTTCGACCGCGAGCGCCTGCAGGACCGGGCGCATGGTGCGAGCGACAAGCGATTGGCCGATATTGAACTCGCCCAGCGTGCCGCGTTCCGAGACCATCATCAGCACCGGGATCTGGAACGGCACCGCGAGGGAGGCGATGGCGTTGGGTAGCGTAGCGAACCCCGAGGTCTGCATCAGGACGATGCCGCGCAGGCCGCCCATCCAGGCGCCGGCGACGATGCCCACCGCCTCTTCCTCACGCGTGCAGGAGAACGCGGTGAAGAACGGATCGGCGTGCACCGCGTCGATCAGCGGCCGAAGCACATTGTCAGGCACATAGGTCACCAGCTTCACCTGGTGCCGCATCAGCACGTCGCAAACGATCTCGTGCCATGCGCGCGGGGGGTCCTCGTCCATCCTGATCTCACCTGATCACCCGGGGGGCCAGGCCGGCACTGTGCGATGGCTTGCGCATGGCGGCAACCGTTCGTAAGGAGTCCCGACGAAAATCAGGAGGCCCCCATGGCTGATGCCGGCCCGTATGACGTGATCGTGGTTGGCGCGGGCAACGCGGCGCTGTGCGCCGCCCTATCGGCGCAGGAGCAGGGTGCCAAGGTCCTGGTGCTGGAGAAGGCCAGCGAAGAGGAGCGTGGCGGCAATTCCACCTTCACTGCGGGCGGCTTTCGCTTCGTGCATAACGGGCTCGAGGACCTGCGCACCGATGTGCTGATCGATCTATCGGAAAGTGAAGCGCGGCAGATGTTCATCCCGCCGTTCACGGCCGACACCTATACCGAAGATCTGATGCGGGCGACCGAGAACCTGTCGGAGCCGGAGCTGATCGATCTGCTGGTCGGACGTTCACGCGAGACGGTGGTGTGGATGCGCGAGAAAGGCGTGCGCTGGATTCCGATGTTCAAGCGTCAGTCGTATCTGGTGAACGGCGTGCAGCACTTCTTCGGCGGCATGGCGGTCGAGGCGGTCGGGGGCGGCTGGGGGCTGGTGGACTTCCTGTTCAAGTCGGCGGAACGGCACGGCATCGCCGTCCGCTACAACACAGGCATGCGGAAGCTGATCCAAAACCGCAAAGGCGACATCACCGGCGTAACGGTATTCGGCCCGGACGGTTATGAAGATATCAGCGCGAAGGCTGTGGTGCTGGCGTGCGGTGGTTTCGAAGCCGACCCGGAGATGCGTGTGCGGTATTACGGGCCGGGTTGGGAATTGGCACGTGTGCGCGGCACGCGGCACAACACCGGCGATGGCATCAAGGCAGCGCTGGAGATCGGCGCCTCGGCGTTCGGCGGATGGTCGAGCTGCCACGCCGTGCAATGGGATCTGAGCGCGCCGCCCTTCGGCGATCGGGTGGTGCTCGACAATTACCAGAAGCACTCGTACCCGATCGGCATCATCGTCAATGTGAATGGCGAGCGCTTCGTCGATGAGGGTGCGGATTTCCGCAACTACACCTACGCGAAATATGGGCGTGAGGTGATGAAGCAGCCGCAGCGCATGGCGGTGCAGATCTTCGACAAGAAGACCATCGACATGACACGCGACGAGTACCGCATCCGGCAGGTGACCAAGGCGCAGGCGAACACGTTGGAAGAACTCGCGCAAAAGCTGGAGATCAGCCCCGAAGGACTGGTGAAGACTGTGCAGGCGTTCAACGCGGCATGTCAGCCGGGCGAGTACAATCCGGCAATTCTCGACGGCAAGTGCACGAAGGGGATCACGCCGCCGAAATCCAACTGGGCGCTGCCGATCGACGAACCGCCGTTTTATGGCTTCGCAGTGACATGCGGGATCACGTTCAGCTTCGGCGGGCTGAAGATCACGACCGATGGCGAGGTCGAGGATACCACCGGTCGCGTCATCCCCGGCCTGTTCGCCGGCGGCGAGCTTGTGGGAGGGATTTTCTACCAGAATTACCTGGGTGGGGCGGGGCTGATGTCAGGCTCCGTTTTCGGGCGGATCGCCGGACGATCGGCGGGGACATACGTCAAGGGATAGCGCCCTCACCCGGCTCGCTGCCGCTCGCCGACCTCTCCACTCCATGGGCAAGGTGTTCCCCAGTAAAATTACACCTCGCCCGCCCGCGGGAGAGGTCGCCGCGAAGCGGCGGGTGAGGGCTTGGCCAATTACCCCTGCGGTCGAACCCCCAGGACCCGCTCGAACCGGGCGCAATACGCGGGCCAGACCTCGGGATTGATCAGCCGGGGCGGGCGCTTGCCGTCCAGGATGTCGATCAACTGCTCGGCCGCATATCGCGCCATGTTGTCGCGCGACTCATGCGTTGCACCGGCCGTGTGCGGGCTGACCAGCACGTTGTCGAACGCCATCAGCTTGTGATCGTGCGGCGGTGGCTCGTCGTTCCACACATCCAGCCCAGCGCCGGCAATCTGCTTTGCAGCCATCGCCGCGGCGAGCGCCTCTTCATCGTGGATACCGCCGCGCGCGGTGGTGACGAAGTAGGCGTGTTTCTGCATCAGGGCGAACTCCCGCGCGCCCATCAGGCCCCTGCTTTCCCGCGTATAGGGGCAGTTGATCGACACGTAGTCAGCCTGACGCAGCAGATCGTCGAGCTGTTCGACCTTCTCTGCTCCCTTTGCTGCGGCCTGTGCAGCAGTCAGGTACGGGTCGTAGGCCAGCACCCGCATGCGGAACAGGACCTTGCACAGTTCCGCCAGCCGTCCGCCGACATTGCCGATGCCGATGATGCCGATCGTCTTGTCCAGCAGCTCGCTGCCGATGTAGTCGTTGCGCGGAATGCCATCAGCGCGGCGCATGCGTCGATCCACCTCGATGATGCGCTTCGATAGCGTCAACAGCATAGCCAGAGCGTGTTCGGCCACCGCCTCCTTGTTACCGCCTGACTGGTTGACCACGATGATGCCCTGCCGCGTGCAGGCGTCGACATCGATCGTGTCGTAGCCGGCGCCATTCGATGACACCGCCACCAGGCTGGGCGTGCGCGCCAGCAGCGCGTCGGTGACCTGAAGGTGTTTGCCGATCACCTGGCGCGACGCGCCGATCTGATAGGCATGCGCCTGCGACAGGACCACATCGGCCTCGGCATCCGGTGTCTCGTTCTCCAGCTTGTCGAGCTGGATGTCCGGCCGCGTGGCGAGGATCTGCGCAAACACCGGACCAGACAGGTACTTTACATAGAATACGCGCTTTGCATTGGGTGCCATGAACGCTTCCTTTCCGGCAATCATCGTATTTCGCTGCAGGCGGCCAAGTGCCCGGGTCGTACCTCGCGCAAGGCGGGCCGTGCCTGCCTGCATTCTGCCACCGCGATTGGACAGCGCGGGTGAAACACGCACCCTGAGGGCGGATTGATCGGGCTAGGCACCTCGCCCTGGACCGGTCGGAAGCTGCGATGCGCTTCCACCGAAGGATCCGGCACGGGCACCGCCGCCAGCAGCGCCTGCGTATAAGGATGCAGCGGATTGCTGAACAGCTCGTCGCTGTCAGCCAGCTCGACGATGCGGCCCAGATACATCACCGCCACGCGCTGGCAGAGATGCCGTACCACCGACAGATCGTGCGCGATGAACAGATAGGTAAGACCGAACTGCTCGCGCAGATCCTCGAGCAGGTTCACCACCTGCGCCTGGATCGATACATCAAGCGCCGACACCGCCTCGTCGCAGACGATGAACTCGGGATTGAGCGCCAGCGCCCGGGCGATGCCGACACGCTGGCGCTGCCCGCCCGACATCTCGTGCGGGTAGCGGTCGGCGAAACGAGGGTTCAGCCCACAGACGCTCAGCAGCTCGTGCACGCGCGCCGTGCGCCGTTCCGCATCAGGCTCGATCCCGTGCACCTTGATCGGCTCGGCAATGATGTCGCCCACTTTCATGCGCGGGTTCAGCGAGCTGTAGGGATCCTGGAAGATCACCTGGATGCGCCTGCGCAGCGCCTGCAGCTCCCTGCGCTCCATCCGCGCGATATCGACGCCGTCGTAAAGTATCTGGCCTTCCGTCGGGCGGTTCAGTCGCAGGATACAGCGTCCGGTCGTCGTCTTGCCGCAGCCGCTTTCACCGACCAGCCCAAGTGTCTCGCCCCGGCGCACGCTGAAATCGATGCCATCCACCGCCTTCACTTCGCCGACCAGCCTGCGGGAAACGATCCCCTCGGTGACGGGGAAATGCATGCGCAGGCCCTTCACCTCCAGCAACGGCCGCCCGAATGCGCTCACGCGGCGGCCTCGCGGCGCAGCTCCTGATGGCGGAAGCAGGCGGCAAAATGACCCGGCGCGCCGGCGGGTTCGAGCAACGGCCGTGCTTCGGCGCATGCATCGACGGCAAAGCGGCAGCGCGGGCGGAACGCGCAGCCGCCATCCAAGCGCGTGAGGTCCGGCGGCTGCCCTTCGACAGGATCGAGACGTTCCTGGCGCGGCCGATCCAATCGCGGAACCGATCGCAGCAAAGCCATCGTGTAGGGATGACGCGGGTGGTGATAGACGTCCGACGCTGGCCCGCTCTCGACCAGACGGCCCGCGTACATGACGTTGACGCGGTTGGCGTAGCGAGCGACCACGCCCAGGTTATGCGTGATGATGATAAGCGCGACATTCAGCCGGCGCGTTAGGTCCTTCATCAGTTCCAGGATCTGGGCCTGGATGGTGACGTCCAATGCTGTCGTCGGTTCATCGGCGATGATCAGCTTCGGGTCGCAGGCGAGGGCAATCGCAATCATGATGCGCTGACGCATGCCGCCCGACAGTTGATGCGGGTATTGCCTCAGTCGCCGCCGCGCATCGGCAATGCCGACCAGGCTCAGCAGTTCAATCGCACGCCGCTCCGCTGCAAGCCGATCCATGCCGCGGTGCTGCTCGACCGTTTCGGTGATCTGCCGGCCGATGGTCAGCACGGGGTTGAGCGAAGTCATCGGCTCCTGGAACACCATGCCGATTTCTCCGCCACGGATTTGGCGCATCTCCGGATCCGAGAGTTGCATGATATCGCGGCCGGCAAAGCGAATCGCACCGCGCGTGATACGTCCAGGCGGATCGGGGATCAGCCGCAGCACCGAAAGTGCGCT
Source organism: uncultured Alphaproteobacteria bacterium (assembly GCA_963758595.1). GTDB lineage: Bacteria > Pseudomonadota > Alphaproteobacteria > Acetobacterales > Acetobacteraceae > JAMXLO01. The sequence continues at coordinate 188,601 of CAVWWB010000005.1, read as the reverse complement.
GACCGACTTGCCGGAGCCGCTCTCGCCGACGATGGCGACGGTCTCGCCGCCTTCGACAGTGTAGGAGATGCCGTCGACAGCGCGCACGAGCCCTGCACCGGTGCGGAACTCGGTGTGCAAGTCCATGACTTCCAGGAGTGGTGGCAATACCCCTCCCCACGCAGCCCTGTCACCAGCGCTTTTTAGAGCCCATTGTCTTTTCGCGTGATTTCAGACCTCCGAGCAATTCCGCCTCCGGTCATCACGCTCATCTGTTCTTGGTCGCCTGCGGCTAGCTACCGGTGCGTGATGCGCGAGTCAACGCTGGTACCCGTGTGGCTTTGCGGTGTGGCTGTTGCCGTGCCCGTTCACGCCGGCGAGCCAAGTGTCCGCCGTGTCCGACCTGCCAGTGAGAAGATGCTGGCCCGTTGCACCTGTTGCGGTTGACGCTCCAGCCGCATCACGCGCCGGGTCGCTTTCCATACCTCTACGGAACGGTAGTACGGATCCTGGGCAAGCAGACTTTCGGCTCTGGCTCTGGCCTGCGCGTCGGTCTCGCACTCAAGATCATGTCCCTGCAGGATGTGATCGTCAGCGTCGAGAATGTAGCAGCGGTACCCCACCATGTGCCTTCCACCGGCCGCAATATGCATTGGTAAACACTCGGTGAATGTAGGCTACTATTTAGAGGGTGGCAACAGTTTTCCGGCCAGAGAAATTCCTGCACAAACTCAATTCTAAGCTGGATCAATCCGCCCTGCTCACGATCTCTTGACCCGCCGTTCCTGCATCCTGAGTGAAAACCGATCGTTCCACTGCGCGCGCGCACGAAGAGAGGAAGTTTTAATGCAGAAAAAGCTCGCCCTAGTTTTTGCCGCAATGGCATTGGCCGCGACCGCACCTTTGCTGACGGCCTGCTATACGACCGCGGGCGCGGGCCAGGATTTGCAGGCAGCGGGCCATAGCCTTGAGAACTCGGCGGACCGCAACACGACGTATCGACCGTAGCCAAACATTGAGGGACTGAAATGGACAAGGATCGCATTGAAGGCGCCGGCAAGCAGGCGAAGGGCAGCGTTAAGGAAGCCTTGGGCAAGGTTACCGGCGATGCCAAGACCGAAGCCGACGGCAAGGCCGACAAGGCGGAGGGACGTGTGCAAAACGCAGTCGGCGGGGTGAAGGACTCTGCTCGCGAAGCGCGCGACAAGATCGCCGGCAAGGAGTAAACCCGCTTGCCAACGCTGCTGCTGATCATCCTGATCATCTTATTGCTCGCGGCACTGCCGACATGGCCGTACAGCGCGGGCTGGGGCTATTATCCGAGCGGGGGGCTGGGACTGATCCTGATAATCGTCATCATCCTGCTATTGGTTGGCCGGATATGACTGGCAATATGTGATTTGCCGTGGCGGTCGCTCAGGCCGCCACGATTTCCTGCCGCACGTCTTTGATATGGCGAAACGACAGTGCCGGGGCCGCGTCGGCCGCCCGCCGCATCATAAAAGCCGAGGTCGCGAGAAACACCGGGTCGCCGTCCACATCATCCGCAATCGCCGCACGGTTGTCGCTGACGAACTTGCGCAGCGCGGCGTCATCACCGGACGATACCCAGCGCGCCAGCGCATAGGGCGATGTGTCGAAGCCAATCGCGACACCGTACTCTGCTGCCAGTCGCGCCGCCAGCACATCTAACTGCAGCGTACCGACAACACCCACCAACGGCTGTGCGCCGTCCTGCGGCCGGAACAATTGCACGACGCCCTCTTCCGCCAGCTCGGCCAAGGCCTGGCGCAGCTTCTTTGCCTTCATTGCATCGTCCAGCCGGACGCGGCGCAGGATTTCAGGGGCGAAGTACGGCACGCCGATGAAGTTCAGGTCCTCGCCATCGGTCAGCGTGTCGCCGATGCGCAGCGTGCCGTGATTGGGAATACCGACCACTCGCCAGCGAATGCCTGATCGGCAATCTCACGCTCGCGGGCGAAGAAGAACTGCGGTGCATGCAGCGGGATCAGCTTGCCGGTGCGCACCTGCTTGAGCCGCATGCCACGCGCCAACCGCCCCGAGCAAACGCGAGCGAAGGCGATGCGGTCGCGGTGGTTGGGGTCCATGTTCGCCTGGATCTTGAACACCAGTGCGGTCAGACCGGGCTCGGCCGCTTCGACCTTGCGCGTATTCGCCTGTTGCGCGCGCGGTGGCGGTCCGTACTCGGCCAGCCCATCCAGCAGTTCGCCAACGCCGATGCCCTTGATGGCGCTGCCGAAGTAGACCGGGGTCAGGTGGCCGGCATTGAATGCGTCGCGATTGAATTCAGGCAGCGCCGCCCGGATCAGGTCCACCTCGTCGGCCAGGGTCACCACGCGCACATCGGACTGCGGCAACTCGGCCGTCAGATGCAGGCGGCGGGCCCGCATGTCGTAGGTGCCGGCGAAGTCGGCCGCCCGGCCGACCGGCCAGGTCACCGGTGCGGTGTCGAGCGCGAGCGTGGAGGCAATCTCGTCGAGCAGCTCGATCGGATCGCGGCCTTCCCGATCCATTTTGTTGATGAACGTCACGATCGGGATGTCGCGCAGCCGGCAGATCTCGAACAGCTTGCGGGTGCGCGCTTCGATGCCCTTGGCGGCGTCGATCACCATCACCGCCGAATCCACCGCGGTCAACGTGCGATAGGTGTCCTCGGAAAAGTCCTCGTGGCCCGGCGTATCGAGCAGGTTGAACACGCAGCCCCGGTGTTCGAAGGTCATCACCGAGGTGACCACAGAGATGCCACGCTCGCGCTCGATGCCCATCCAGTCGGAACGGGTGCGACGGCGCTCGCCCTTGGCCCGGACATTGCCGGCGAGCTGGATGGCGCCACCGGCGCGCAGCAGGTGCTCGGTCAGGGTGGTTTTTCCGGCATCGGGATGCGAGATGATCGCGAAGGTGCGGCGGCGGGCGATCTCGGCGGCAGGGTCGGTCATATATGGTTCCGGGTGTCAGCCCGGCCTTCATGGCGTCATGGCCGCGTTCAACCCCCGGCCTCATCGGGGCCTCACGCAAAGGCGCCGGGGGATCGGACCGCCCGGCGCCGCGCGGTTACATATAGGAACGAATTGGCCGATGACAGAGGGCGAACGGCGCCAGCCCGCTGCTTACGCCGCCTTCGCCAGCATTCTTTGCGCGATCAGCGTCTCGGCAATCTGCACCGCGTTCAGTGCGGCGCCCTTGCGCAGGTTGTCGGATACGCACCAGAACGACAAGCCGTTCGCCACCGTCGGGTCCTTGCGGATGCGGCTGACATACACCGCGTCCTCGCCGGCAGATTTAAGCGGCGTGACGTAGCCGCCGTCCTCGCGCACATCCACCACCTCGACGCCCGGCGCCTCGCGCAGACAGGCGCGTGCCTCGCCGGCCGTAACGGGGTTTTCGAATTCAACGTTCACTGCCTCGCCATGGCCGATGAACACCGGCACGCGCACGCAGGTCGCGTGCACCGCGATATCCGGATCGAGGATCTTCTTCGTCTCGACCACCATCTTCCATTCCTCCTTGGTCGAGCCGTCATCGAGGAACTTGTCGATATGCGGGATGCAGTTGAAGGCGATCTCCTTGGTAAACTGCTCCGGATTCTCGTGCTCGTGCACGAACACCTTGCGCGTATGCGCGTAGAGCTCGTCCATGCCTTCCTTGCCGGCGCCGGAGACCGACTGGTAGGTCGCCACCACGACACGCCTGATCTTGAACTCATCGTGCAGCGGCTTCAACGCGACCACCATCTGGATGGTGGAGCAGTTAGGATTGGCGATGATGTTGCGCTTGCCGTAGTTGCGCAGCGCGTGCGCGTTCACCTCGGGCACCACCAGCGGGATATCAGGCTCCATGCGGAACTGGCTGGTGTTGTCGATCACCACGCAGCCGGCGGCGGCGGCACGCGGGGCGTGGATCGCGGAGACCGCGGCGCCGGGCGAGAACAGGCCGATGTCCCAGCCGCTGAAATCGAAACTATCCAGCTTGCGCACCTTGAGCACCTGCCTGTCGCCGAATGACACCTCTGCCCCGGCCGAGCGGCCAGAGGCGATCGCGGCCACTTCGTCCACCGGGAACTGGCGTTCGGCGAGAGTTTTCAGCATTTCGCGCCCGACCGCCCCGGTGGCGCCGACGACAGCGACCCTGTAGCCCATGGGTGTGCTCCTTGTTCCGGGGGTGAAGTAGCGACGCCGGCACGCGCGGGCAAGCCGCAACTTGGCGGCCCGGGATCGCTACGGCCCAGGCCGAAGCAATCGCGATTGGTGTCCGCACAGAGAGTCGCGACGTGAATGCGCGAAGCCGGGGCAGATTCTGCTGACAGAACGCTGTCAGCAGGCCCCTCCTACCTTCAGCTTCGGGATTTTTCCTTCGTGGATAGGAGAGACGCCGTGCCCGATATCGGCTTGGGCCCTGGTGCCCGTGATGACGGTGCAGGCTTGCGCCAGCGCGACATTCTGGTGCTGACCACGCTTTGCATCGGCGTGCTGATCGCGCAGGTGGACACCTCAGTCGTGAATCTCGCCATGCAACCGATCGCCCAGTCCTACGGCGCCTCGATCGGTGCACTGCAGTGGGTGCTCGACGGCTACAACATGACCTACGCGGTCCTGCTGCTCACCGGTGGGCTGTTGGCCGACCTCTACGGCCGCCGCCGCGTGTTCCAGACAGGTGCGGCGGTGATCGGCGTCGCCTCTCTCGGGTGCGCACTGGCGCCCAACATCGGGTTCCTGATTGTGGCACGGCTCGTGACAGGCGTCGGCTCCGCCCTGCTTCTGCCGGCCTCGCTTGCGATAGTCCGCGTTGTTTGGCCGGAGCCGCGAACCCGCCGCCATGCCCTCGGCGTCTGGGCAAGCTGCAACGGGCTCGCCTTCGTCATCGGGCCGACCGTCGGCGGGCTTCTGATCGAATGGTTTGGTTGGCCAAGCGTGTTCCTGGTCGCAATCCCGCTGGTAGTTGCAGCCCTTGTGATGGCCGGACTGGTGGTGCCCGAATTTGCCGATCCTGCCGGCCGCCGCTTCGATCTTTCCGGCCAGATCCTTGGGGCGGCTGCGCTGGGCGGCCTGGTTTTCGCGGGCATCGATTGCCACCGGGGCGGACCCGGCTGGATTTATGGCCTGCTTGTCGCCGGGTTGGCGCTGCCTGCCTTTCTTGCCGTCGAACGGCGCACCGGCGCCGCCGCTCTCGTGCCCCTAGAGCTGTTCCGCCATGCGCCCTTCTCGGGAGCTATCGTCGCGACCGCTGCGATGACCTTCGGAATCTACGGGATGATTTTTCTCGTCCCACTGCTTTGGCAGAGCACGCACCTGCTGTCGCCCGAGGGCGCCGGTCTCGGCCTGTTGCCTTGCGCCTTGCTGTTCTTTCTGGTTGCCCCGCGCTCCGGCCATCTGGCGAACCGGTTCGGTGTACGAGTGGTGACGGCGGGCGGTACCGCGCTGATCGGCTTCGGCCTGTTCGTGCTCGCTCTCACCGACGCCGCCCGACCGCTTTGGGCGGCCGAAATAGGTTTGGCCCTTACCGGGATTGGTATGGGGCTGAACACCGGGCCGCTGATGTCGGTCGCGGTCGGGAGCGTCGAGGCTGCCCGCTCAGGCACTGCTTCCGCGCTCATCAACGTCGCCCGAATGACCGGCGCCACCTTGGGCGTGGCGATCCTGGGCGCAGTCTTTGCTCTGCTGCACGGTGGGTCGCAGGGTTTCCGTGCCGCGATGCTGACCGGGGCAGCGATCCAGCTCACCGGCGCACTCGTCGCCGCGTTGACGATCAGGTAGGCCAAAGAGAACCGGTTCATGGAAGAGGCTCCGCAGCGGTTCATGCCAGGATTATCGCTGCCCAACTTCGCTCTGGCAGGATCGCTCCTCAAACGGCGAGGGTGCTCAATCCGTTGCGGGTGAGGTCGATCATGAACCAAGCAGTCAAAGTCATTCTCGGGCCCACTTATCAGCCGTCGCTATGGGATCTGCGCAAACGCGTCGCGGGTGCACGGAAGGCGCAAGAACCGTTGGTGCTCATTTCCATCAGCGCGCCGATCAATTCCGAGGTCATCGAGGTCGCGATCGAAAGCGGCTCGCTTTACTTGATCGGCATCAGACCGCCTGGCGGACCCTGGCTCGAATTCGCCCCCGACGCGGAACAACCGTCGACCGGTGCGCGGAGTGACGACCGACCTCGCGTCTCCCCAAGCTCGCGCTGGATCATGGCGGGCGCACTGCGGGCGCTATCCAGCTACCGCGCCTTGCGCCTCGGCTGGATGATCCGCGAGGCACCGGGCGCGGTGAACGCGATCACCTATGCCGAGGACCCGGGCAGCCTGCTGCGGTTCTTCGCGCGGTGGGACGGCCAGGTGGGCCACTTTCGCGCGCGTCTTTGCATCTGCGTGCTGATATTCGTGATCTGCGAGTCCCTGCGCTTCCGCTCCATCGAGAACGTCTGCGCGCGCTGGATACGGCCAATCGGCGACCGGCCGGAACCACTGACGATAACCTCAGACATGTTGGACTTGGCTCAGAACTGGCGGGCCAGCGCAAAGGCCGGCGATAGCGATGTCTGGACTTGGCCGCCCGACATGCCGGACGCGATCATAACCTGAGATTCCGCTCGCTTTCCCTCAAGACAACCCCTCGATCTCGCCATCCTCCCGCAGATGGATCGCCTCGGCGGAAGGGGCACGCGGCAGGCCCGGCATCGTCATGATATCACCGCAGATCGCCACCACGAAGCCGGCACCGGCCGACAGCCTTACCTCGCGCACGGGCAGGGTGAACCCTTCGGGCGCGCCCATCACCGAGGGATCCGCGGTGAAGCTATACTGCGTCTTGGCGATGCATACGGGCACGTTGCCGAAGCCCTGCTTTTCGAAGCCTTCCAGTCGCCGCGCGACAGCCTCGGTCATCAGGATGTCGCCCGCGCGGTAGATCTTTCGCGCAATGGTGCGGATCTTCTCGGCGAGCGGCATGTCGTTGGGATACAGCGGCGCGGGTTTCGCTTCCCCCGCTCGGATCTTCTGCTGCACGGCCCGCGCGAGGGCCTCGGCGCCTTTGCTGCCGTCGCCCCAATGGGTGCAGGAGATCACCTCCACGCCCTGCGGCGCCATGGCGTCGCGGATGACCGCGAATTCCGCCTCGGTGTCCGAGGTGAAGTGGTTGACGCCCACCACCACCGGCAGACCGAACGTGCCCAGGTTCTCGACGTGCCGCGCCAGGTTGGCGACACCGCGCCGCACCGCCTCCACATTCTCCGGGCCCAGCGCATTGCGCGCCACGCCACCATGCATCTTCAGTGCCCGCACGGTGGCCACCACCACGGCGCAGGCTGGCTTCAACCCAGCCTGGCGGCACTTGATGTCGATGAACTTCTCGGCCCCCAGATCGGCGCCGAAGCCCGCCTCGGTCACCACCACCTCGGCAAGCTTCAACGCGGTCCGCGTCGCCATCACCGAGTTGCAGCCGTGGGCGATGTTGGCGAACGGCCCGCCATGCACGAAGGCCGGCGAGCCTTCCAGCGTCTGCACCAGGTTCGGCGCCAGTGCGTCCTTCAGCAGCACGGCCATGGCGCCATCCGCCTTCAGGTCCTTCGCGGTCACCGCGGTGCCGTCGCGCTTCTGCGCCACGATCATGCGCCCGAGCCGCGCCTGCAGATCGTCCAGATCGCGCGACAGGCAGAACACCGCCATCACCTCGGAGGCGACGGTGATGTCGAACCCGTCTTCGCGCGGGAACCCGTTGGCAACGCCGCCCAGGCTGTTGACGATGGAGCGCAGCGCACGATCGTTCATGTCCAGGCAGCGCCGCCACGAGATGCGGCGCGCGTCGATGCCGAGTGGATTGCCCCAGTAGATGTGGTTGTCGATCATCGCGGCCAGCAGGTTGTTGGCGCTGGTGATCGCGTGGAAGTCGCCGGTGAAATGCAGGTTGATCTGATCCATCGGCACCACCTGCGAGTAGCCGCCGCCGGCCGCTCCGCCCTTCATGCCAAAGCTCGGGCCGACCGATGGCTCGCGCAGGCAGATCACCGCGCGCGAGCCGATACGGTTCAGCGCGTCGCCGAGGCCGACCGTGGTGGTGGTCTTGCCCTCGCCCGCAGGCGTCGGGCTGATGCCGGTCACCAGGACCAGGGCGCCGTCCGGCCGGCTCTCCAGCGACTTGAGATAGTCCATGCCGATCTTGGCCTTGTGGCGGCCGTACGGCTCCAGCGAATCAACGGGGATATCGAGCTTCGCGGCGATATCCACGATGGGACGCAGCTTGGTTTCGCGGGCAATCTCCAGGTCGCTTTTCATTCTCTTCGTTTCCTCAGGCTAGCTTGCGCATGATGGTGTGCGACCGGTTGGTCGTGTGCGGGCGGATCTTGGCGATCCAGTCGCCGACAGCCGCGGCTTCCTGCCAAGCGGGGCTGTCCACCAGGTCGGGTGAGTTGATCTCGTAAAGCGCGAGATAACGCGCCATACCCTGCTTGTTGGTCTTCTCCAGCACGTAGCGGGTGCAGGCGCGGACGCCGGGCACTTTGGTCAGCGCCGGTACGTGCTCGCGATCGTAGATGCGGTTGAATTCCGCCTCGTGTTCGGCGGGGATGTCCATTTGCACCATGTAGACGTAGGGCGCACGCGTGCTTTCCGGCATTATTCTCCTCCTTCGTATCGGTCAGGCGGCTTTCCTCTGCTCGATCCCCAGTTCCTTCAACGCGTCGCCCATAGCTGCGACGGCGCGAGCCATATCGGCAGGCGTGATTGCGCCGATGCAGCCCACGCGGAAAGTCGGCTGTTCGGTACCATAAAAGTTGCTGATCAGCACGCCGCGCGCTTTCAGCGCATCGACGAAGTGCTGTAGGTCCCAGGCCGGGTCGGCCGGCGCGTGCACGTTGACGATGATCGGGCCCTGCACCTGGGGCGGCAAGTATGGCGTCAGGCCGAGACGGCGCACGCCGTCGTACAGCGTTCGCATGTTCGCGGTGTAGCGGGCGAGCCGCGCGGGCTGGCCGCCTTCGGCATCGATAGAGGTCGAGCGCCACGTTGAACGCGTTCAGCACCTGCGCCGGCGGGGTAAAGCGGAAGCTGCCCCAGCCGCTGCGCAGCGCGTGGGCGTAGATGCTGGACAGGTCGAGCGACCAGCTTCCGGCATTGCCGGCGCAGGCCTCGACGCGATCGATGCGCGCCACGGCGAACGCCAGGCCCGGCACACCCTCCAGGCACTTGTTCGAGGTGAAGCCGACACAATCGATTTCCGGCTGCGCCGAAAGGTCCAGCGGCAACGCGCCGAATGCCGACACCGCATCGAGCAGCAGCCGTCGTCCGAGCTTTCGCGCGACGGCGCCGATCGCGACCGGATCGTGGACGATGCCGCTGCCGGTCTCGCTGTAGACCAGGCCGACGTGGCTGATCTGGGGTTCGGCTTTCAGCGCCGACGCCACGGCATCGGGATCGGTCGGAGCAGAGGGGGAGACCGGTAGTACAACCGGGTATCCGCCCCGCTTCGCGCGCGAGCCGGATCATCCGATCGGCATAGGAGCCGGTGCCGGGGATCAGCAGCTTTCCCCCGAGCGGGATGAAGGTGCGGATCGCCGCCTCGGTGATGAAATGTCCGCAGCCTTGCAGCGGCAAGGTGGCGTGCTCGCCGGGAACGCCGCCGGCGATCCGCAGCACGCGTTCTCGGACGCCGGCGTAGAGCGGGCGGAAGTCGTTGTCCCAGGGCGCGAAGTCGTACCGCAGTGCCTCCCGCACCTCGGGGCGGGTGGTGACGGGGCCGGGGATCAGCAGAAGCATCGGGCAGGCTTGCCACGAGGGGCGGCGGAAATCCAGGCGTCCCACGGTAGAGGCTTGTTGAGCTACCGGTCGGAAGGTGGCGCAGCCGTGCCCTGTGCCTTCGGTAGTGCGCCGGTGCACCTTGGCTCGGACCGCACCGCTACGCGGCGTCCGCGGCGGATCCGGACGGCTACCGGATCGAGGGCTGGTGCGGCAAGAAATCCTGATCGTGCCCCGTGCTACCGGTTCCTACGCGCGGTGTTAGGATCGTGCAGTCCAGAAACCGCTCAGGGAGGAACCGATGGCACGTGTGGCTCTGGTGACGGGTGGAACGCGCGGGATTGGCGCTGCGATCAGCGTGGCGCTGAAGGAGCAGGGCCGGACCGTCGTCGCCAATTTTGCCGGCAATGAGAAGGCCGCTGCCGCCTTCCAGGAACAGACCGGCATGCGCATCGAAAGATTCGACGTCGGCAGCTTCGAGCAATGCGAGCACGCGGTGCAGCGGATTACCGATGAAGTGGGGCCGATCGAGGTGCTGGTGAACAACGCGGGCATCACCCGCGACGGCACGCTGCAGCGCATGTCCCGCGACATGTGGGAGGCAGTGATCGATACCAACCTCGGGGCCTGTTTCAACCTTTCCAAGCTGACCTTCCCCGGCATGCGAGAGCGCAAGTTCGGCCGCATCGTCAATGTCGGCAGCATCAACGGCCAGGCGGGGCAATACGGGCAGGTGAACTATGCCGCCGCGAAGTCGGGGATCCATGGCTTCACCAAGGCACTGGCACAGGAAGGCGCACGGTTCGGCATCACGGTGAACGCCATCGCGCCTGGCTATGTCGATACGGATATGGTGCGCGCTGTGCCGCACGATGTGCTGGAGAAGATCGTGGCCCGCATACCGGTCGGCCGATTGGGGCATGCATCGGACATTGCCCGCGGCGTCGCCTTCCTGACCGCGGACGAAGCGGAGTTCATTACGGGGTCCACTCTGTCGATCAACGGCGGGCAGCACATGTACCTGATCCGCGACTACTGATCCGCGACGGGCGCGACCCGAAGCCGCGGGCGGGGCGTCGCGGTCGCGCGACGCAAGTGGGAGAAGCAGCCGGCTGGTGCGCCTCCGGCTTTGCAGGCGTGCCGTCCGGCGGCATTATAGGCGGCAAGGAGGGCCGACCCATGAACGCTCCACGCAATACCCAATATCGCTATATCGAGACCCATCGCATCGCCGGTTCGAGCGGCGCCATCGTGGAAGGCGTCGATCTGTCGGAAGATCTGCCGGATGACGTGCTGGCCGAGATCCGCGCCGCGCTGCTCGACAACTGCGTGATCTTTTTCCGCGATCAGCGGCTCACGCCGGAACAGCAACTGCGCTTCGCCCGTCGTTGGGGCGAGATCCATCTGCATCCGTTCATGCAGGGGATGGCGGACTATCCGGAGATCCTGGAGATCATCAAGACGCCGGAGGACAAGAAGAATTTCGGCGGCTCGTGGCATACCGACCAGATGTTCTCACCGCAGCCGGCAATGGGCACGATCCTGTACGCCCTCGAAGTGCCGTCGGCTGGCGGGGATACGATGTTCACCAATCAGTACCTCGCCTATGAGAGCCTGTCGGACGGCATGAGGGCGCTGTGCGGTCAACTGCACACCGTCTGCGCTGGCGACAACTTCAAGCAGCATGGCGGAGTGTCGCGGGCCGCACGCTACGGTCGCGAGATGAAGCACATGAAGGTCAAGGACCCCGGCGATGTGCAGACCACGTCGGTGCATCCGCTGGTGCGAACGCATCCGGAGACCGGGCGCAAGGCGCTGTATATCGGCGGGCATGTGCAACGCTTTGACGGGATGACCGACGCGGAGAGCGAGCCGTTGATCGAGTTCCTGAAGCGGCATTCGATCCGGCCCGAGTTCACCTGCCGGTTCCGCTGGGAGAGCGGGTCGCTGGCGTTCTGGGACAATCGCTGCACCCAGCATTTCGCGATCAACGATTACCCGGCGGAGACCCGGATCATGCGCCGGATCACCATCCGCGGCGACGAGCCTTACTGAGGGGGCCACGCGGAGGTCGCTGCAGGACGCGAACCAACGTCAGGCAGCGTCCTCGCGGCGGTCGCGCACCCTTACGTAGGCCAGTTTCACGTGCTCCGAGCAGTAGGGCCTGCCGGGCTCCGACGGGTCGTCGCAGAACCGGAAACTGCGGGTCCCAGGCTCGCCCAGCGGCCAGCAACAGGTGACGACACGGCCATAACGCGGAGCGGGTGGCGGAGCCACGCGGACCGGCGGCGGCTTGGCGGCCAGGGCAGCGACGTGCGGTACCGTTGCGGGCCCCGGCCCGACGGAGGGCACCGTCAAGCCATTCAGCGAGGACGTACTGGATAACGGTGGCAGGGTAGGGCCGGCGATCCGTCGAGGGGCGCTGCGGCGCGGCGTGCCACCACCCGAGCCGTCTCGGCGGATGGGCGACGGCCGGGCGGGAAGATCCAGCCGGTGCGCCTTGCCCACCACAGCGTTCTTGGACACCCCGAGCCGTCGGCCAATTTCAGCGGTGGACAGCCCCTCGTCCCAGAGCATGCGCAAGCGCAGGATCGTCTCGTCGGCCCACTCCATCTCGTGGCTCCCCCGATGGCGTAACCACAAGATACGGTATACCTGGGCGAGCCGCCGTCAACAGAACAATGCTGGGCAACCACAAAAAGTTGTGGAAAACCCCACCAACAGCAACAACGCCTTGTGTGGGGCCAGTGCGGAACCGCTCAATGTGCGACGGTATGCTCGCGATTCGCCGGGCTGGCCTGGCTGGCAGGCCCGGATATCGTGCCCGTCGGCTTTTCGGCGCTGGTCTCCATGGAGGCGTCGTCGTCGCTGTCCGCCATGTTCTTCTTGAACGACTTGATGCCCTTGGCGAAGTCGCCCATCAGGCTGCTGACCTTGCCGCCGCCGAACAGCAGCAGCACGACCAACAGCACCACCATCCAGTGCCAGATGCTGAAGCTACCCATAAGTCCTCCGAGGAGCGGGCGCTCACGTCCCACCGGCGCCCTGCCAAAAGACGACATGGCGCGATGCGGCGGCGGATGCAAGCCTTTCCCCGGCGCGAAGGACTGGGGCGCATTGGGGACTGGGCGCGTTAAGGACTGATTGCGGCGACGCAGAGGGCCGCGTATCGTTGCCTTGGCTAGGCAATACCGTCACCTCGGTAGCAATGAGTAGCGACAATGATGGGAGCCTTGCCGCAGGGGCAGGAGCGTCGCGCGGGGATGTGTTGCGCTCCTGTGCAATTGGGCGTCCGCCTGCCGGAAGCGGCGGCGGTAAGCCCCCAGGCAGAAAGGCAGCGCGTCGATGCCCCAGGGCACCGTAAAGTGGTTCAATCCGACCAAGGGTTACGGCTTCATCGCGCCGGATACCGGCGGAAAGGACGTTTTCGTTCACATCAGCGCCGTGCAGAAGGCCGGGTTGCGAAGTCTGAGCGAAGGCCAGAAGGTGGGCTTCGAGGTCGAACAGCAGCAGAACGGCCGCACCGCCGCGGTGAATCTCGCTCCGTCCGACTGAGGCTCCGACTGGGGCTCCCACTCTGGCGCCCGCGGGAGCCGGCGGACATGGGGCCAGTGGGGTTTCCGCGCCATTCGGGCTGCGGGAAGCCCGTTTGCGCGCGCATATGACGCCGACACCCGCGATCTTTCTTCGGCAGTTCCTGCGCTCGCCCAAGACCGTCGGCGCGGTGGCGCCGAGTTCGCGCGCGCTCGCACGCGCCATGCTGGCGCCGATCGATTTCGGCGCGGCGCGGGTGATCGTGGAATTCGGACCGGGCACCGGGGCCTTCACCACGGAGATCGCCAGGCGGCTGGCGCCACAGTGTCGCTATCTCGGCATCGAGCTGAACCCGCAGTTCGTGCACGAGCTCCGGCATCGCTTTCCTGAGGGCCGATTTCCTGGGCTCAGTTTCGTCCAGGGCAGCGTCGCCGATCTGACCGCTATCCTGGCGGACCACCGCATCGGCGGGGTCGATGCCGTCGTTTGCGGACTGCCCTGGGCGACGCTGCCGATATCGCTCCAGGAGACGGTCTTCGCGGCAATGCGGGGCGCGCTTGTCTCCGGCGGCCTGTTCGTTACGTTCGGTTATCTACAGGGCTTGGTGCTGCCGGGTGCCCAGGCGTTGCGCCGGCGGCTGCGGCGGGAGTTTGCTGAAGTGCGTCAGACCTTGCCGGTCTGGGGGAACGTACCGCCGGCTCTCGCGTATATTTGCCGGGCACGGGGGTAGGTCCCCCGCTTGGGCGCTCGCCCGAAATCGGTTTACAAGCACCGATACCGGTCGAATCGACCGCCCTGCTGCCTTCGGCAACGGGAGGAGCCAAGCCTTCATGAGCGATATTCTCGACCGCCGACATCGCGGCTCCCGGACGGCGCCTGGGTTGGACGCGGAGGCCGTGCGCACCGCCTATCGGCGCTGGGCCGGCGTCTACGACGCGGTGTTCGGTGGCATTTTCCTGAACGCGCGGCGCCGGGCGGTCAGCTTGGTGAACCGGCTGCCCGGCCGTGACGTGCTGGAGGTGGGCGTGGGCACCGGCCTCGCCCTGCCCCACTACAGTCAGGACCGTCGGATCACCGGGATCGATCTCTCCGCCGAGATGCTGGCGCAGGCTCGCAAGCGGGTGGCTGGTCGCCGCCTCGGCAATGTCGTGGCACTGCGCGAGATGGATGCCGAGGCGACCGACTTTCCCGACAATTCGTTCGACATCGCGGTGGCGATGTTTGTCGCCTCCGTCGTGCCGCACCCAAGCCAGTTGTTGGCCGAGATGCGCCGGGTGGTCAGGCCTAGCGGCAACCTGCTGTTCGTCAGCCACTTTGCCGCGGAAAAGGGGCCACGCTGGTGGATCGAACGCGCCTTGGCGCCGGCATCGCGTGCCCTCGGCTGGCATGCCGATTTTCGGGCCGACACTCTGTTCGGGCCCGACGAGCTTGCCCGTGTCACAGCAACAAGCGTCCCGCCACTCGGTATCTTCCAGTTGCTGCGGCTGGAGGTTTAGCGCCTCGCCCGCCCTTGATCTGGTGCACGCGGTCCGGTACTCCAGCGGCGAGAGCCGGCCCGGGCGGGACCGGGGCTAGGGAACCGAAGCGGGATGGATCGGGCAAAATCGGTATATTGGCGGCTGGTTGCCGCGGTGATGCTGACGGCCATGCCGGATGGCGCGGCGACCGCGGAGGTGGTCGGCGTGCCACGCCCGTGGGAAATGGGCATGCAGCGCGGCTTCGGGCCGTTGAAGGACGAGGAAATCTGGCTGCACAACATTGTGTTGGTGATCATCACCCTGATCACGCTGTTCGTCGGCGGACTGCTGGTCTGGGTGATGTGGCGCTACAACGCCAAGCGCAACCCGGTTCCCAGCCGCACCGCGCACCACACTGTGATCGAAGTGCTTTGGACGGTGATCCCGGTGCTGATCCTGGTGGGTATCGCGATCCCGTCGTTCCGGCTGGTCTATTACCTGGATCGCACCCGTCAGGCCGATCTGACCATCAAGGTCACCGGGCATCAGTGGTACTGGGAATACACCTATCCCGATAACGGCAATATCGATTTCAGCAGCTACATCATTCCGGACGATCAGTTGAAGCCCGGACAGCTGCGCCTGCTGACGGTCGATAACGACCTCGTGGTCCCGGTCGGCAAGAACATCCGCGTGCTGCAGACCAGCGGCGATGTGATCCATAGCTGGTTCATTCCATCCCTCGGCGTGCAGCGCTACGCGATCCCGGGCCGGACGATCGAGACTTGGTTCAGGGTGGACCAGGCCGGCACATTTTATGGTCAGTGCAACCAGATCTGCGGCACCAATCACAGCCGCATGCCCATCGTGGTGCACGCCGTGCCGGAGAAGGAATTCACCGCCTGGCTCGCGGAAGCGAAGACCAAGTTCTCGGACGCGGGCCAGTCGCAGTCCACCCAGGTCGCAGCGGCAGAGGTTCAGCACTGACCGCGGTCGGTGCGCGAAGGAGAGGCTGAAGAATGTCGGCAACCACCCACGACCACGCTCATGCTCATCATGATCACAAGCCCAGCTTTTTCGTGCGATGGCTGTGCAGCACGAACCACAAGGACATCGGCACGCTCTACCTGAGTTTTGCCATGGTCGGCGGCTTCGTCGGCGCCATTCTGTCCGAGATCATGCGCGCCCAGCTTAACTTTCCGGGCAACCACCTGGTCGAGTTGGGGCAGGAGTGGAACACGATCATCACCTCGCATGGGCTGCTGATGATCTTCTTCTCGGTGATGCCGGCGCTGATCGGCGGTTTCGGCAACTGGTTCATACCGCTGATGATCGGCTCGCCCGACATGGCGTTCCCGCGGCTCAACAACATCAGCTTCTGGCTGTTGCCGCCGGCCTTTATCCTGATCCTGACAGGGCTGTTCATGGGTGAATCGGGCACCGGCTGGACACTGTACCCGCCGCTGTCGAACCAGACCTACGAAACCGGCATGGGAATGGATTGCACGCTGTTCGCGCTGCACCTGGCCGGTGCGAGTTCCCTCCTTGGGGCCATTAATTTCATCACCACCATATTCAACATGCGCGCGCCCGGGATGACGCTGCACAAAATGCCGCTGTTCATCTGGGCCATGTTGGTGACCGCATTCCTGCTGCTGTTGTCGATCCCGGTCCTGGCTGGCGCGATCACTATGCTAATCTGCGACCGCAATTTCGGCACCGCGTTCTTCGATCCATCCGGTGGCGGCGATCCGGTGCTGTTCCAGCACCTGTTCTGGTTCTTCGGTCACCCTGAAGTGTACATCATGATCGTGCCGGGCTTCGGCATCATCAGCCACGTGATCTCCACCTTCAGCCGCAAGCCTATCTTCGGCTATCTCGGTATGGCGTACGCCATGGTGGCGATCGGCGTAATCGGCTTCGTGGTGTGGGCGCACCACATGTTCATCTCTGGGATTGATGTCGATACACGCGCCTATTTTATGGCCGCGACGATGGTCATCGCGGTGCCGACCGGCATCAAGATCTTTTCCTGGATCGCGACGATGTGGGGAGGCTCGCTCGAGCTGAAGACCCCGATGCTGTGGGCGATCGGCTTCCTGTTCGTGTTCACCATCGGCGGCGTGACGGGTGTCGTGCTGGCGAACGCGGGCATCGATGAGATTGTCCACAACACCTACTACGTGGTGGCCCACTTCCACTACGTGCTTTCACTCGGTGCGGTGTTCTCGATCTTTGCCGGGTTCTACTACTGGATTGGCAAGATGTCGGGCCACCAGTACCCGGAGTTCTGGGGCAAGGTGCATTTCTGGCTGACCTTCATCGGCGTCAACCTGACCTTCTTCCCGCAGCACTTCCTGGGCCTGTCCGGCATGCCGCGGCGCTATCCGGACTACCCCGAGGCGTTTGCCGGCTGGAACTTCGTGTCCTCGATCGGCGCCTATATCGGCGGGGTGGCGTTCCTGGTGTTCTTCTACGTGTTGTACCGCACCTTGACCTCGAAGGAGCCTCTGCCGGCCAACTACTGGGGCGAAGGGGCGACCACCCTGGAGTGGACGCTGTCGTCACCGCCGCCGTTCCACACCTTCGCGGAACTGCCGCGCTTCCGCTGATGGCCGGTTCAGGCCCGGCCATGACGATTGGTCGGTCAGGCCCGGCCACGACAACAGAGAGTCGGGCTCCGCCCGAGCCATATGCATGAGCGAGGCGGTCACAACCCAGACGGCCGAACTCAGCGACTGGATCGCGCTGCTGAAGCCGCGGGTGATGACGCTGGTGGTGTTCACCGGCGTCATCGGCCTGGTGATCGCGCCAGGGCATCTGAACCCGGTGCTGGCCTTCACCGCGGTGCTCTGCATCGCGGTCGCCGCGGGGGCGTGCGGGGCGATCAACATGTGGTACGACCAGGACATCGATGCGCTGATGCGCCGCACCCGCAACCGGCCGATTCCGGCGGGCCGTATGGAACCGGGCGCCGCACTTGGGTTCGGCGTGACCCTGGCGGTCGGCTCGGTGATCGTGATGGGCCTGGCGGTCAATCTGGTGGCCGCGTCGGTGCTTGTCCTGTCGATCGCCTTCTATGTGTTTGTCTATACCATGTGGCTGAAGCGGCGGACGCCGCAGAACATTGTCATCGGCGGGGCGGCGGGCGCGTTTCCGCCGTTGATCGGCTGGGCGTCGGTGACCGGATCGGTCGATCTGCTGCCGCTGGTGCTGTTCGCCATCGTGTTCTTCTGGACACCACCGCATTTCTGGTCACTGGCGCTGTTCGCCAATGCCGACTACCAGCGTGCCGGCGTTCCGATGCTGCCGGTGGTCGCCGGCGCGAAGGAGACAAGACGGCATATCTTGATCTACACGCTGTTGCTGGTGCCGTTGTCACTGGTCCCCTGGATGATCGGGTTTTCCGGCCTGATATACGGGCTGTCAGCATTGCTGCTGGGTGCTGGTTTCATTGTCTCGGCCTGGCGGGTAGCGGTGGATCGGCAGGATGCGTCGGGCGTAAGCCTGACCAAGGACGCACCGGCGCGCGCGGCGTTCAAATACTCCATTCTTTACCTGTTCGCTCTGTTCGCCGCGATCGCCGTCGATCGACTGGCTGGGTGATCCGGCGTTGGCATTCGATCCGGATGACATGCGCCGGCGCAGGGCGCGCAACTGGGCGATTTTGGTGGTACTGGTGGCGTTGTGTGCGCTGTTCTATGCCATCACCATTGTGAAGATGACGAAGTCCTAGCTCATGCGTACTAGCAATCGCACCATCGGCATCGCGCTCGCCAGCATCATTATCGGCATGGTCGGACTGTCGTTCGCGTCGGTTCCGCTGTATCGCATGTTCTGCGCCGTGACGGGTTATGGCGGCACGCCGCAGATCGGCAAACAGGAAGCGCCGGGAGCGACGCGACAACTCATTACGGTGCGGTTCAACGCCAACACCTATCCGAACCTGCCATGGCAGTTCCGCCCGGTGCAGGAGGAGATCCGCCTGCCGCTGGGCGATGAGCAGCTTGCGTATTACACCGCCCGGAACGAGGCTAAGAACCCGGTGACCGGAGTAGCGCTGTACAACGTCACACCCGACAAGGCAGGCAAGTATTTCCACAAGACGGCATGCTTCTGCTTCAACCAGCAGACGCTGGCGCCGGACCAGAAGGCGGAGTTTCCGCTGAGCTTCTGGGTTGATCCGGAAATCGCCAAGGATCCCGATACGGCGGATATCCACACGATCACGCTGTCATACACATTCTTCCGCACCCTCGAGGATGCGGCAAAGTCTGGCGCGCTGGCGCAGGCCGGCCCGCATGTCGGGCCACTGACGCGGCAGACCCCTTGAACGTGCGGAAGATTTCATGATGATGCGCGAGCCCCACCTGGAACCGGTCTAATATGAGCGACTCACACGGCAGCGAACTGACGATCGAAGAGTTCGGGTCTGCATCAACCCTATCACCTCGTTGATCCGAGCCCCTGGCCGATCATCGGTGCCGTGGGGGGCTTCTTTGTGCTCTTTGGCATCATTCTCGCCGCGCATTTCGGCAGCTACATCGTGCTGGCCATCGGGACCGTGGTGGTCCTCGGCACGATGTTCTTCTGGTGGCGCGACGTCGTGCGCGAGAGCCGCACGCCCGGGTTGCACACGCCGGTGGTACGGCTGGGGCTGCGCTATGGAATGCTGTTCTTCATCACCTCGGAGGTGATGTTCTTCGTCGCGTTCTTCTGGGCCTTTTTCAATTTCGCCCTGTTTCCCGATACCCAGGGCAACGGGCAAACAGTGTGGCCGCCGTCCGACATCCACACCTTTGATCCGTTCCACGTACCCATCCTCAATACCATGATCCTGCTGTTGTCGGGCACCACGATCACCTGGGCGCATCACGGGCTGCTGGAACGCGACAAGAAGACCCTGGTGACCGGGCTTGGCCTGACAGTGCTGCTCGGTCTCAGCTTTACGCTGTGCCAGGCGATCGAATACTCCGACGCGCCATTCAAGTTCGTCGGCGGCGGCATTTATCCTTCGACGTTTTTCCTTGCCACTGGCTTCCATGGCTTCCACGTGATTGTCGGCACATGCTTTCTGATTGTCTGCTGGTTCCGCGCCCGCGCCGGGCACTTCACGCCGGAACGCCATTTCGGCTTCGAGGCCGCCGCCTGGTACTGGCACTTCGTCGATGTCGTCTGGCTGTTCCTGTTCACCTGCATCTACTGGTGGGGTGCCAGCCCGGTCACTGCGAACGTCGCACCCTAAAGCAGGATGAGGAGCGCGGAAGAGTGCGCTCACTCTGCGCTAGCCGATCGTAACAGGCATGACGGGCAGAGCTCGCCAATTGCTGTGGCCCGGTGTCATGGCCGCCGCGATGCTCGCGGTACTGCTGGCGCTGGGGACCTGGCAGGTGAAACGCCTGCAGTGGAAGCGGCAGATCCTGGCGCAGATTGCGCGCGCCGAAGCAGCACCGGCAATTCCGCTGCCGGCTGATCCGCAGCCCTTTACCAAGGTGCAGGTGAATGGAGAATTGCGTGAGGACCTCGCCACGTTCTACGGCGCCCAGGTGCGCGACACGCCATCGGGGACGCTGCTCGGAACGCAACTGATCGTGCCGCTGCAGCGGAGTCATGATGGCACAGTCCTGGTCGATCTGGGCTGGGTACCGGATAAGCATTCGCGTCCAGTGCCCTTGGCCGAAGGCGATGTCACGCTGCAAGGCTACGTTCGACCAAGCGACAGGCCTGGCCTGTTTAGCGTGTCCGATGACCTTGCCGAGAGGCAGTTCTTCACGCTGAACGCACCGAGGATTGCCGCGGCACTCGGGCTGCACGATGTGGCTCCCTTTGTGCTGGTGGCGATAGGGCAGCCGCCGCCACAGGGCTATCCCGACCCGGCGCAGCATCTGCCCCGGCCGCCGAACAACCATCTGTCGTATGCCATCACCTGGTACGGGCTCGCGGCCGGATTGCTGCTGGTGTTCGGGCTATGGACGAGAGAGGTACTGACCGCATGACCGCGTACGATCGGCTGACCGAACGCTTTGCCCGCATTGCGACACTGAGCGAGGCGTCATCGGTGCTGAGCTGGGACGCCGCCACCATGATGCCTCCGGGCGGTGCCGCCGCGCGCGGTGACCAACTCGCGGTGCTGGCCGGCATGCAGCATGCGTTACTCGTCGCACCTGGGGTGGACGACGATTTAGCGGAGGCCGAAGCGGCGGGAGAGGCGGACCCGTGGCGCGCGGCCAATCTCCGCCTGATGCGACACGCCAACACGCGTGCGACCGCATTGCCGCCGGATTTGGTGGAGGCCCAGGCCCGGGCGAATTCGGCTTGCGAGAAGGTGTGGCGGGAGGCGCGTCGTCTGTCCGACTTCGCCATGGTGCGGTCACACTTGGCGGAGGTTGTCCGCCTGACGCGCGAGGCCGCGGCTGCCCTGGCGCCGGCGCTGGGTCTCGATCCGTACGACGCTCTGATGGACGGTTATCAGCGCGGGATGCGCACGGCCGATATCAGCCGCGTGTTCGGTGACTACGAAGCTTTCTTGCGCGAGGCACTGCCGCGAGCCGAGGAACGCCAGGCGCGCAACCCGGCGCCGCAGCAACCGACGGGGCCATTTCCCATCGGCGTGCAACAGGCATTGTGCCGTCGCCTGGCCGAGCGCTTAGGCCTGGACTTCGCGCATGCGCGGCTGGATCACTCGGCACATCCGTTTTCCGGCGGTACATCGACCGATGTCCGGATCACCTCGCGCTACGACGAGGCTGACTTCACCCAGGCGGTACTGGCCGTCGTGCATGAGACCGGGCACGCGTTGTATGAGCGCGGCCTGCCGCCGACATGGGCGCGTCAGCCGGTGGGCGAGGCCGCCGGCATGGCCGCCCACGAAAGCCAGTCGCTGATCATCGAAATGCAGACCTGCCGCTCCGACCCCTTCCTGGCCTGGCTCGGACCGGAGCTCCACGCCGCCCTCGGCGGCAATGATGCGGCCTATCAGCCGAATAATCTGGGCCGGCTATGGCGGCGGGTCGAGCGCGGCTTCATCCGCGTGGATGCCGATGAGATGACCTATCCGGCGCATGTGATCCTGCGCTTCCAATTGGAGCAGGCAATGGTGGCAGGATCGCTGCAGGTGACCGAGCTTCCCGGTGCCTGGAACGACGGCGTTCGCGCGCTGCTTGGCATCGAGCCGCCGGACGATCGGCGCGGCTGTCTGCAGGATATCCATTGGTACGACGGCGCGTTCGGCTACTTCCCGAGCTATACGCTGGGGGCGATGGCAGCGGCGCAGTTGATGGCAGCGGCGCGGCGGGAGATTGCCGGGTTGGATGCTGCACTTAGGCGCGGCGACCTGTCGCCGTTAGTCGGTTGGCTGCGCGTCAAGGTGCATGGCAAGGGCAGCCTGTTCGAGTTCAACGCACTACTGTCGGAGGCCACCGGTAAGCCGCTCGATCCGATGGACTTCGAGGCGCACCTCACCGCGCGCTATCTGAGCTGACACTCGACACCGTCAGGTGCTGAAGCGCTTGCCCAATCATCCGGCACGCAATGCAGGGCGCATGCTGACAATGCGTGCTGTCGTGCTGACGGCACTGTGCGCTGCGGCCAACGGATGCGCGCCAAAGCCACCGCCGCCACAACCACCAATCGCGCCACCGCAACCGCAGCCGGAGAGCATCGACGGCGAGTACCGCGGAACCAGCACGCGGTTCCAGGCCGGCAGCCGTGCTTGCCCGCACCCTGGTCTGGTGACGCTGGAGGTGACCGGCAGTGCATTCCAGTACCACTGGGACCGCGACACCTGGGTAGATGCGACCATTGCGCCGGATGGCAGCATCAGCGGCGGCGCGGAGAGCATCACACTGGCTGGAAGGCAGAGCGGACGGAAGATCGAGGGCGACATCACCAACGGCAGTTGCGGCCTGCATTTCACGGTGGCGAAGCAGCCGTAGTAGCGTGCGACGATGCGCTATGTCTCCACCCGGGGCCAAGCCCCCTCCCGCGACTTCGCCGGCGTGCTGCTGGCGGGGCTGGCGGAGGATGGCGGGCTGTACGTTCCGGAGAGCTGGCCGCAGTTTTCCGCCGCCGATTGGCGCGCCATGCGCGGTCTGCCGTACCATGCGCTTGCAGCGCGCCTGATCCAGCCGTTCGTCGGCGATGCCATCACGTCGGCCGATCTGGCGACGCTGTGCCGCGACGCCTAT
This sequence comes from uncultured Alphaproteobacteria bacterium, assembly GCA_963758595.1. Taxonomy (GTDB): domain Bacteria; phylum Pseudomonadota; class Alphaproteobacteria; order Acetobacterales; family Acetobacteraceae; genus JAMXLO01. The sequence goes on along the minus strand of CAVWWB010000005.1, from coordinate 165,709 downwards.
GTGGGGTTTGGTCATCCTGCGGTGGCGCCGCTGCGCCAGCTCGACAGCGCACTGTTCGTGCAGGAGCTGTTCCACGGCCCCACCTTGTCGTTCAAGGACATGGCGCTGCAGTTGCTGGGACGCCTGTTCGACCATGTGCTGGCGGCCCGCGACGCGCGCGTGACGATCGTCGGCGCGACGTCGGGCGACACCGGCTCGGCTGCGATCGAGGCCTGTGCCGGGCGTGAGCGAATCGACATTGCATTCCTGTTTCCGCACAACAGGATCAGCGATGTGCAGCGCCGGCAGATGACCACCGTCACCGTGCCGAATATCGCCAACATCGCCATCGAGGGCACGTTCGACGACTGCCAGGATCTGGTGAAGGCGATGTTCGCCGATGGGCCGTTGCGGCAGGAACTGCATCTGTCGGCAATGAACTCGATCAACTGGGCGCGCATCGCGGCGCAGGTGCCGTATTATGCTGCCGCCGCGCTCGCCTTCGGCGCGCCGGATCGCGAGGTGGCCTTCAGCGTGCCGACCGGCAATTTCGGCAACGTGCTCGCTGCCTGGGTGGCGCGGCGCATGGGCCTGCCGATCGCCCGGCTGATCGTTGGTTGCAATCGCAACGACATCCTGGAGCGCTTCCTGGCAGCGAACGACATGTCGATCGTGCCGGTCAAGCCGAGCCTGTCGCCCAGCATGGACATCCAGGTCAGTTCCAACTTCGAGCGCCTGTTGTTCGAACTGCTGGATCGGGACGCAGCGGCGACGGCGGCGAGCATGACAGAGTTCCGCCGCACCGGCCGGATGCATGTTGCCGATGCTGTCTGGCAGCGCTGCCGTACGCTGTTCCATGGCTTCCGGCTGGACGATCCGGGGATCGAGGCGACGATCGCGCGTGTGCACGCAACGACCGGCTACCTTGCCGATCCGCACACCGCCGTGGGTATCGCCGCGGCAGAGGCGCACCCGCCGGGAAGCGGCGTAATGACGGTTGCGATGGCGACAGCACACCCGGCGAAATTCCCCGACGTGATCGAACGCGTGGTCAACCAACGACCGGTGTTGCCGCCACGGCTGGCCGATCTACTGGACCGGCCGGAGCGCTTCACCGTGCTGCCGAACGATCTGACCGCGGTGGAGGCGCAGGTGCGCGCGCTGGCACGGCGCAACGCATGAAGATCCTGAACGCGACGCAGACCGCGGCGGCGCTGCCGTTCGAGCGGCTGATCCCGGCATTGCGCGAGGCCTTCATCGCGGGCGCCGCAGTGCCGCTGCGGCATCGCCACGAGATGCCACAGGGCGACGGCAGCACGGCATCCTTGCTGCTGATGCCGGCCTGGCGCGCAGGCGGCTTCATGGGCGTGAAGGTCGTGTCGGTATTTCCGGGCAATGGTGCGCGCGGGCTGCCCGCGGTGGCTGCCAGCTACCTTCTGTGCGACGGCGATACGGGCCAGCATCTAGCGCTGATTGATGGCAGCGAGATCACCCGACGCCGGACCGCGGCGGCATCCGCGCTGGCCGGGTCGTATCTCGCGCGCGAGGATGCGTCATCGCTGCTGATCGTCGGGTCAGGACATGTCGCGGCCCTGATGGCGGAGGCGTATCGGGTGGTGCGGCCGATTGAGCGCGTGCGAGTGTGGAACATTCGTGCCGCTGGTGCCGAACGGCTTGCTGCCCGTCTCGGCGCGGAGGCGGTCGGTGATCTTGCAACTGCCGTCGCGGAGGTCGATATAGTTTCGTGTGCAACCTTATCGCGCGAGCCGCTGGTACGCGGTGAATGGCTGCGGCCCGGCACGCATCTCGACCTGATCGGCGGGTTCACGCCGGCAATGCGCGAGGCGGACGATGCGGCAGTGCGGCGGTCGCGCGTGTTCATCGATACCGATGCGGCGCTGGCGGAAGCAGGCGACCTGATCGATCCCATCGCGCATGGCGTGTTGCGCCCCCAGGACATCGCCGGCAGCCTGTTCTCGCTGTGTCGCGGCGAAGCACCTGGGCGGTGCGACGCGTCCGAGATTACGCTTTTCAAGTCGGTCGGCAGCGCGCTCGAGGACCTGGCGGCGGCCGCGCTGGTGTACGCAACGGAGGACGCGGATGGGCAAGCCTGATGGCAAGGTGGCGGGTAGGGTGCCAAGGATCGGCACGGTGTCCACCTCGCCCGCGGTGCGGGAGAGGTCGGCGCGAAGCGGCGGGAGAGGGTGTCACAACTGCTGCACTGGTTTCTGGGCTTCCTCCGGCACATCGTCCGTCCTGCGCAGAACGTCCTCGTTCCGGAACCGGACCGCACGCCTTCGGCTTCGGTGCCGGTGCTCGATTCGAGAGAATTGGCAATCACCCTCTCCCGGCGCTTCGCGCCGACCTCTCCCACAATTGGGAGAGGTGTACTCCGCATTCACGCCTTTCCGGTCCTTTCGGACTATGTCACTGGCGTGGTGATCCCGATTGATGGAGGGCTGCTGCGATGAGGCTCAGTCTCGACGGCGTACGTGTGCTGGAACTGGCGCGGTATCAGGCGGGTCCGCGTGGTGGGATGATCCTGTCCGATCTCGGTGCCGAGGTGATCAAGGTCGAGCGGATCGGTGGCGAGGAAACGCGTCGGCACGCGCCGATGGTGCGCGGACAGAGTATCTACTTTACCGTATACAACCGGGGCAAGAAGAGCATCTGCCTGGACCTGCGCACTGCGCGTGGCAAGGAGGTCTTCGCCGCACTGGTGAAGACCGCCGATATCGTGCTGGAGAATTTCCGGCCCGGCACCATGAAGGCGATGGGCTTCGATTACGACGCACTGCGCGCGCTCAATCCCGGCATCATCCTGGTGTCGGTATCGGGTTTCGGGCAGTACGGACCCTATACGGATCGCCCCGCGTTCGATCCGCTTGGGCAGGCGATGAGCGGGCTGATGTCGCTGACCGGCAAGCCGGTGGGCCAGCCACTCGGCACGGCATCGTCGGTGGTCGATCGCTACACCGCCCTGCACGCGACCATCGGTGCGTTGGCGGCGCTGCGGCATCGCGACCGAACTGGCGAGGGGCAGCTTGTCGATGTCTGCCTGCTGGATTCGGCGCTGACCATGGTGGAGATACCGACCTCGTATTATCTCGCGACGGGCGAGGAAGGCGGCGAGGGCGGCCGGCCGCCGTACCGCGCCAAGGATGGCTACGTGGTGATCTCCGCAGCGGGGCGCGAGATGGCGGCGCGGCTGGCGCAATTGGTTTCCGGTGAAACCTCCGGCGGCGGGGAACCGATCACCGCGGGCCAAGGTGGTGCGGATGCGCGTCGCGCGCTGGAGGCGTGGTGTGCCGAGAGGCCGGTGGAGACGATCTGTTCGGCGTTGATGGAAATCGGTGTTCCGGTGGCGCCGGTGCGCAGTATCCCGGAAGTCGCCAAGGACCCGCATCTTTGGGAGCGCGAGATGCTGGTGAAGATGGAGGACGCCGTGGCCGGCGAACTCTATGTGCCTGGCGTGACGATCAAGATGTCGAAAACGCCTGGTCATGCGGGGCCAGTCCCCACGCCTGGACAGCACACCGATGAAGTGCTCGGACGATTGCTGGGCTATGATCGCGACACACTTGGCGAGCTGCACCGATCCGGTGTGATTGCATGAGCCAGTCGGTAGCATCAGTCTGCGAACCCCATTGCCTCGTCGTAGGCGCGACGCACTGACTTGGGCTGGCCGACGAGAAACGGGAATTCGCGGCGGGGCGCGATGCCGGGACGCTCGCGGGCCATCTGCTCGCGGGTGAGGCCCTCGATGAACTGCCGGCGTCCGACGATCGGCAGTTCGATGCAGCGGTTCACCTCGGGGTCGCGCACGATCGCCTTCGGCTCGCGGCCGGCGGTCACGGTCTCGAGATCCTGAAAGAAGCGCTGCCGCATCATGATGATGCCGCGGTCGCTGCGCCCAAGGTGCTCGCGCTTGCGGTCGGTGATCGCGCCCTGACCGACCCAACCAACAAAATCCTGGTTCATGATGTGGCTGGTGATCCAGCGCCCGGTCTTCTCGTCGATGATCGGCGAATGCCAGTAGGGAATGCTGTTCTGCACGTACGGCTCGCAATCCTTCGGCACGCGGGTGAAGAACCAGCCGACGCTCAGCGTGTTGGTGTCGTCGATCGGCACGCGCCATTCGAAATGATTGCCGGTGAACAGCGCGTTCGGCCACAGGCACACGCGGCCGACGGTCCAGAGCTCGCTGCTTTCGTCGGAGTCCTCGCGCACGCGCCGATAAGTGAGGCCGTACTCGAACTCGTCGAAGGCCAGCTTCAGGTGGCGCGGTGCATAGTCATTGCGGCCCTTGAGCCGTGCACCCCAGTTGTCGTGCATCCACTCGAAATGCACCGGATCGATCGAGTTCTCCTGGCACTGGAACCAGTTGCACGGCACGGTCGCGAAGACGATCTGCACGAAGCCGTTGGCCCAGGTGAAGGGTTCCCAGTTCGGCACCAGCGGCGCGGGGTCTGGTCCGAGATACGCCCATAACAGTCCGGCCTTCGCCTCGACGCGATACGCCTTGATGCGAATCTGGTCGCGGAAGCGGATCTCCGGGGCGGCGACGTCCTCGTACGGCTGTTCACGGCAGGCGCCCGTCGAGTCGAACATCCAGCCATGATAATTGCAGCGCAGACCGCACGGCTCGACCACGCCGTAGCTCAGATCGGCGCTCCGATGCGGACAATGCCGATCGAGCAAGCCGTACGTCCCGGACAGGTCCTTGTACAGCACGAGGTCTTCGCCCAGAAGCCGCACCGGCTTCGTCGGTGCGTCGTCCAGTTCGGCGACGGCAGCGATCGGCTGCCAATAGCGGCGCAACAGCGCGCCCATCTTGGTGCCCGGCCCGACTTCGCACAGCAGCCGGTTGCGTTCCTCGTTCAGCATCAGGCGAGCTTCACCAGCTTCTGCATGCAGCGGATGTGCTCTTGCGGATCGATTGGCGTGCCGCGATTGCGCATCGCGGTGCGCGATACTTCGCCGACGTAGATGTCCCCGCGCGAGTTGATCGCCACTCCATGCGGCGCGATGAACTGGCTCGGCCGCTCGCGCGTCGCATCGCCCAGGCGTGCGATCTGCTTGCCTTCGTGCGTCCAGATGGAAACACGCGGGCCAATGCCCGGGGACTTAGCGTTCACCGCCATGCCGGGGCCGCTCTCGCCGATATAGGCCAGCGGCTGGCGCCCGCGTGTCATGCAGAGTCCGCACGGCCGATGCATGTTGTTCCACTGCGTTTCGTAGCTTCCCTTGCCGTCGAACACCTGCACGCGGTGGTTCTCACGGTCCGCCACATAGACCCAGCCGTCCTCGTCACAGCAGATGTTGTGCACGATGTTGAACGCGCCCGGTTCGGTGCCCGGTTCGCCCCAGGAGAACTGCAGCCTGCCATTGGGCGAGTACTTGTGCACCCGCGCATTGCCGTAGCCGTCGGCGACATAGATATCGCCTTCCGGTGACAGCGCGGTATGCGTGCAGCGGTTGAACGGATCGCCGCCGTAGAGCGGTGCGGGTTCACCAGGCACGCCGATTTCCAGCAGCAGCTTGCCGTCGAGCGTCAGCCGCCGCACGGTGTGATCGCCGTCGTCGGTGCAGTAGATCGTGTCGTCTGGCGCCAGATGCACTCCATGTGGTCGCTTGAACAGGCCTTCGCCCCAGGAGCGCAGAAAGTTGCCCTCGGGGTCGAACACCATCATCGGGTGTTCGCTGCGCGCGAACACGTAGACATTGTCCTTGCTGTCGACGCCGACCGCGGCGACCTCGCCGTAGTGCCACCCGTCGGGCAGCCTGCCCCAGTTCTCGATCACCTCGTAGCGATGCTCGCCTGAGCCGACGATGATGGCCATGGCCGTCTCCTTCACGCCGCGTTGCGTGTCTTCGCGGCAGTGTATCACCACTCGCGATGCTCGGTCATCCGACCGGCCCGCTGTTGCAGCCGCTACACCTCCGGTGCCACGCCGACATATTTGTATTGGTGCACAAGGTCATCGACCGGATGCGCGGTGTCGTGCTTCACCTGAAACACCGCGACGACGCGTTGTTTGATGTCGCCGTTATCGTCGAAGCTGACCTCGCCTTGCAGCGTCTTCAGTTTGGTGGCGGCGATCGCGTCCCGCACGGCGACGCGCTCGACCGGCTTGCCTGATTTGGCGACACGATTGATGGCGTCGATCACCACCATCGCCGCATCATAGGCGGTGATCGAGTAATCTGAAGGCTGGCGGTTGGTCTTGGCGACGAAGCGCTTCACCCACGGCTGCAGCTCTGAGTCTTCCATCATGTGCGGACACGCCACCGTCGCGTACCAGCCGTCTGCCGCCGGAAAGCCGGCGCCCTGCAGGATCGATGGGCCGTACATGCCGTCACCGCCAGCCTTGATCAGATTCGGGACCAGGTCGTAGGACTGCTTGGCGAGCTTCACCCCCGCCTGAGCGTCGCCACCATAGTAGATCGCCTGGGGGCCGAGTGACTTGATCTTGGTCAACGCCGGCGTGTAGTCGGCGGCCTTGGGGTCGAGGCGGTCGTGTCCCAGCACCTCGATGCCGCGCTTCTTCGCCTGTGCCTCGAACGCGGTGGCGATGCCGATGCCGTATGCACCGCTGTCGTCCAGGCCATAGACGCTCTTCACCTTCAGCGTGTCGGCGAAGTAGTTCGCCATGTTGGGACCTTGGTAGGCGTCGGTGGTCACGGTGCGGAAGTAGATTGCCTTGCCGGCAGGCCGATACAACGAAGCGAATTTCGGGTCGGTGATATCCGGATTGGTGGAGGTCGGCGTGATGGTCGCCAGGTTACCCTGGCTGAAGATCGGTGCCATCGCCTTGCCCGGCGTGCTGCTCATCGGCCCGAGTGCGGCGACGACGGAGCGATCCGCCACCATCTTGCGTGCGTTGGTGGCGCCTTGGGCGGGGTCATACTGACCCGCGGTGGCGGTGCCGTCGTCCAGCAGCAGCACGTTCAGATGGTAGCCGGCAGCACCGCCTTTCTCGTTCGCCTCGTCGATTGCCAGCGTGAAGCCGTCGTGGATGCGGACCGCGGTTTCGGCATCGGCGCCGGTGAGCGATAGGTCGATGCCGATGGTGACGGACTTCTCGGCGGCGTGGCCCCGATGCGAGCCGAGTACCGCGATAGCGGCGGAGCCAACGGTTGCGCGAAATGCAGCACGCCGCGTGATGATATGCGTCATGTCCCAGCCCCCTGTTTATTGATGGGGGTCAGCGTAGTCCTGGAACCGCGCGCGGCTCAACGTCAGGGCGGGCCGGTGCCGGCCGGGGAGGGCGACTGCGACCACGCTGCCCACACATCCGGCTGTGGTTCTGCGGGCCAGTCTTCGGGGATTGGCAATCGGCCAGGCCGCTTCACGATGTCGATGAACAGGGCGGCGCAATGGCCGCGTTCGCGCATGATGGCGTGCTCGAGTTCTCGCCAGAGGGGATGCGCGGGAACGATGCCGAAGTCGCGGCAGATATCGGCGATGACCTCGCCGATCGGGCGGCGGCGGATTTCGGCGGCGATCTGCTCTTGTGTGGGTGGGTGCGCGAGCAGCGTTTCGTCGTCATCGCGTGGGTTGGCGCGGCGGCGTGGTGCGGGTGGCTGGGACGTTGGGTCGGTTGCGACGGAGCGAGGGTGGGTGCGAGGAGCGCGCGGACGGGGTGGGGCGTCGAGGCGGGCGGCTCTGTGGTGCAGCCTCGCTTCCAGTGCGGCGGCGCGCAGGAGGCCGCGGGCGATGCGGGCGAGGATCAGCGTGACGTTGGTGGTGCCGAACTGGCGGCCTTGGATGGCGGGGTAGTCGCCCAGGCCGTGCTGACGAAGAGTGGAGGCGAGGAAGGTGCCGTAGTCGATGAGCTTGCAGACGAGGCTGAGTAGCGCGCCGGTGCGGCTGGGCTTGGAGACTGGGGCGATGGGCGCGCCGGACATGGCGGGAGGAGGGCACGGAGTGGTGGGCCGCGTCAAGGAATTTTTTCATACTGCAGGTCTGAACAGTAGGCTCTTCTTTGGACGTTCAAGTCCAAGCCAAGACAGCACTCGGAAGAACACTGCGTCCAATCCCGAGAATAAACGTTCGCCGATGAATGTTCTCGACCGGAAACGCGCCCGTGTTGGTCGCGCAGGCGCAGCGTGTGATTTCTCGACAGGAACGTAAACATTCGTGCCCCTTTCAGCGCTCATGGGCGGAACTTTAGGGGGCGAGCCGACGTCCGGAATAGATTGTCGCCGTGCGGATTGCACGGTGCTCTGTCTCCGCCGCTGGTTTCGCCGCGACAAGCTGTTCGTCGCCGCGATTTGAGCTTGTCTGCAATTAACAGCTGACAACTTCCCGGCTCCAGCATTATGTTCAACTGCGGCTGAAGAGGGGCCGGAAGACAACAGGAGGGCGGGAGAAACCGCCTCCAACTTCGATCGGGAAAAAGATGACACGTTGGCTAGGCGGCACTTTTGGGTGCGGTCCACGGCGGAGCCGCGAGCTACACGGATACGTTAATCAATCGGATGTAAAATCTCTTCGAGCTACCAAGGCACTACCGGTAAACTCGCTGGTTCCGTACCCTTCGCACCGCCGCCCGGGCTGCTCCTCGGTCTGGGAGGTCATCATGGTCGAAGTCCGCTTGAATAGCGGAACTGTACTGCTGCCGGCTTTGTGCTCGGAATAATCGACAGTATTCCGTTCAGCGGCTATCACATGCTTGTGATCGCCGTGCTCGCACTCGTCGGCTTTATCGAGGGCTACGATCTGGTGATCACCGGCTCGCTGCTGGTGCTCGCGAAGGAGCCGCTGCATCTGACCGGATCCGACGTTCGCTGGCTCGCCGTTGGACCGACTTTCATGTTGTGCATCGGCGGATTTGCGCGTCCCGCGGTGTCCGATCATTGGAGCCGCAAAACGGTCATGCTGATCGGCGTGATCGCCACCACATTTCTGCACATTGCTGATCCCGCTGGTGCAAAGCGCCGAGCAGCTGATCATCCTGCGCCTGTTGACCGGCCTTGGCGCGGGCGGTGCGGTCTCAGCGGCGTTCCCGATCGCGGCCGAGCTGATGCCGGCACAACATCGGCGCACTTATGGCGCAGTCTATGAGATGGCGCTGGCGTCCGCGTTTACCTTGGTGCCGTTTCTCGCATTCCTGCTCGCCGGCGACCCGAACGCGTTTCGCCTGCTGGCATTGCCGGGTGGATTGTCGATCACAGTCGTTCCGGTACTGGTGTGGTTCGTCATCCCGAAAGCCCGCGCTGGCATCTGGGCAAGGGCCGGCCGCCAGATGGCAGCGGACATCGTCAACCACATCATCAGGCGTTGCGGCGATCCGGTGCCGCCGCTGACGGCGCAAGACCTCGGCGGCCATCTGAACACCACGCGCGAGAAACTGCCGCCGTACTGGGCTTTGTTCCAGCGTGGCCAGATGCGCTGGACCACCGTCGGTATCCTCGCCGGGGTTTGCGCCGGCACAGCATATTTCCTGATTTCCGTGCTGCTGCCGAAGGCGCTGGTCGATCAAGGCTCGGCTGTCAGTCTGAGTTTCGGGCTCAGCTCGCTGGTGTTCTTCGCAAGCATTCCAGGCAAGGCGTTCACCGGCTTTCTGATGGAGATCATCGGCAGGCGGTGGACGATCGCTTATGCGCTCGCCGGCTCGCTGCCCGGCCTGTTCCTGATGCTGGTGGCGCATCTGGCGGGACGATTACGCAACGCTCGTGATGGTGACCGGAGCATTGATCACCGGCTTTACCGTGCTGTCGGCCTTTACCGCAACCCGCATCTACCTTTCCGAGCAGTTCCCGACCGCGCTGCGCGGCCGCGGGCACATTTTCGGCGAGTTGTTCGGGCGGCTGTTTGCCGGCGTGTTGGCACCGTTTCTGATGGAGCCTTACACGGGCTCCCCGACCATCTTCTTCGGCACGATTTTCGTGGTCGTGGCGATTGGCGCGTTGATCCCGCGGGTGTTCGGCCGCGAGACCGTCGGTCAGTTGGAGACGGTCAGCGAACTGGTTCGCGCGTTTGCCTGAAACCTGATCGTCTACCGCTGGAGCGATGGCGCGATGTCCCCATCCAAATGCTGACCGCGTTCCGGGACTATCTGGTATCATAACTCTGCCACCTCCGATCAAATAGACTACGGATCCGTAAGCGTCGGCCACAATGCATCTGCGCCTCTAGCGCAGATGTAAGCGCCGACCTTCGCCGCCCATTCGGTGTCGCCGCCGAACTCGTCGCGCCACGACCATAGCCGCCGCGTGCTGAGCTGCAGGCATATTCCTTGGTGAAGCCGATCGCGCCATGCACCTGATGGGCGATCTCCGACGCCATGTCGCCGCGTCACCGACCCGCGTCTTGGCGATTGCGATCAGGAACTCCTGCCTCGCCGCGTCATCGGTCGACAGCGCTTCGACACCGACGTCAGCCGCTGCACCAGCGGCGGCGACCTGGCCCGCCATCACCGCGAGGTTCTGCTGCACCGCCTGGAACTTGCCGATCGGCCGGCCGAACTGTTTGCGCTCCTGGGCATAATTCACCGCATATCGAGCGCGCGTTCCACCGCCCCCGCCATCAGCACCGCGCGGGACAGCGCGCCACGGCGGTACAGGGCTGCCCGATCGATGCCGGGGCCGGCCGGCGCGACCTCATTGCCAGATAGTCCCGACGCCGGCGAACTCAGGTGTCGCGCGGCTCGCCCGCCATATTGGCGCCGCGGTCGGCACCTCGGCGCCTCCGCTGTCGCCGAACACCACCATCGTCTGCCATCCGGATCGGCGGCGATGAGTGCGACGCGGCCGGCGTCGCGTCCCCAGGGCAGACGGCTGGCCCGGCCGAACAGCCGCCAGCCATTGCCGTCGCGTTCCAGCCTCAGCGCCTCGCCGGCGCGCACCGGCCCGACCGTCATCGGCCGCTCATCGCGCCGAAGCCGGCGGCAGACGCGATCCACGCGGCCAGCATGGTTTCGGCCAAAGGGATCGGCGCCGCGTAGCGGCCGGCGACACGCAACACGGCGTACAGATCGGACCATTCGACCGCCGGCATCGCAACGCAGCCCAGCGGCACACCGCTGTCGCTCACCGCCTGCCACAGCGATGCGGGAAACGTGCCGGCTTCGGCTGCATCGGCAACCGCTTTCGTGCAGTGGTCCTCGAACAGGCGGCTCATGCTTTCCTGCAGCATCCGGGTTTCGTCGCGCATTGCCATCAGTCATCACCGCTAGCGCAGCCCGAGGCCGCGCGCGATGATGCCGCGCAGGATCTCGCGCGTGCCGCCCTGGATGGAGAGGCGCGGCGCATTGCCGATGCCGCGCGCCAACATAGATACATATGTATCTACAGCCGCCAGGTCCGGCTCGGCTGGGAACAGTTGCCGCGCCATCACCGGCAGGTCCTGCTCGTAGCGCGTGCCGAGGTCCTTGGTGACCGCGGCTTCGTTCAGCGGCTGCAGGCCTTCCTGCAGCATGCCGGCGATGGAGAGCGACATGCGCCGCAGCGTGGCGAGCTGGGCGACCAGCCGGCCCAGGGCCGCCGCAGTGGCGCGATCGGGATCGTGGACCGGCGACGCGCACCATCTCGGTCAGCAGCCTGAACAGCACCAGGAAGCGATCAGGCCCGCTTCGCTCGAAGGCAAGCTCGCTCGAGACCTGGCGCCAGCCGTTGCCGATCTCGCCGAACAGCCGGTTGTCGGGCACGAACAGATCGGAAAGGAAGAGCTGGTTGAAGTGATGCTCGCCCAGCAGGTTGATCACCGGCCTGATCTCGATCCCTGGTGAGTTCTTCAGGTCCACCAGGAACTGCGTCGCGCCGGCGTGACGATCCACCTGCTCCTGCCCCGCATCGGCCATCTTGCAGAACAGGATCATGTAGTTGGCGCGATGCGCGTTGGAGGTCCACAGCTTGCTGCCGTTGATGCGGAAGCCGCCGTCCACCTTCACCGCGCGCGTGCGCGTTCCGGCGAGATCGGAGCCGGAATCCGGCTCGCTCATGCCGATGCAGAACGACAATTCGGCGCGCGCGATGCGCGGCAGGAAGTATTGCTTCTGCTCCTCGGTGCCGTAGCGCAGGATGTTGGGGCCGCTCTGCCGGTCGGCGGTCCAGTGGAAGCCCACCGGTGCGCCGGCGGCCAGCATCTCCTCGATCACCACGTAGCGTTCGAAGGCGGTGCGCTCGTGTCCGCCATACTGCTTCGGCCAGGTCATGCCGATCCAGCCGCGTTCGGCCATCTTGCTGCTGAACGCCTGGTCGTAGTCGCGCCGGTTGCCGAGGTGGGAGCGGTTCTCGTCGAGGAAGGCGCGCACCTCCTGGCGGAGTGTCCGCGCAGCGGGTGGCAGTTCGATGGGATCGAAACGGAATGCCTGCTGCAGCATCGGCGCGGCCCTCTCACGTGAGGGACCAACAATAGCCCAGGGGGGTTCACGCTCAATCCTTGCGCGACTCCGGCAGAAAGGCAGAAGAAATCTCAACCGGAGGAAGGGCGAGGGTCACGGAGGGCACGGAGGAAGAATGAGATGCGCTTCGCGCAAAGCGCCGTTCTTGTGGTCCTTCGTCCCCTTTTTGGTTCTCTACGTCCTCTGTGTTGAATGGTTTCTTGCGGACTGCCTGCCTGTTCCGGTGCCAGCCAATCATGTCCAAAAACGGCGAGACCGGCGTGTTCGCATTTGGGCATGGTCCCGGCATGGATCTCGATGACGCTGCTCATCGCGCCCTTGTGACACGTATGCTCGTTTCGATTGCCGCATTTTCGGTCCCTTGTGTACTAGCGGGATCTACTGCCGCCCGATCTGTCCCGCGCGGACACCCAAGCGCGAGAACGTAAGCGCGGCGCTGGAAGCCGGTGATCGTCCCTTCTGCGCTGTCGCCCTGAAAGTGCGCCTGGCCTGGCTGCGTGGGGCGGCACGTCCAATCGTCGCGGTGCTCGCCAGATCCGAAGCATGGCGGCGATGGCGCGTGCTTACGCCGCCAGCATCCTTGGACCGCGGGAGCCACCATTAAGGATCACGACAATGCACCGGCCATCGCCGCCTGACACGCCGCTGGTCGGACTGAATTGCGAGCCCGATCTGCGCTATTCTGTGGTGCACGAGCGCAAGCCCGTCTGCGCGCGAGCGACCTCCGGCGCAATCGATGCAAGCGAGGTCGCGGCCTCAGGCACACAATTCCAGCACGACGTCTGGGCCGCGCGGCGCACGATCCGTGCGGGAACCACGATAAGCCATAGCGCGCTTCCGTGGCGTTTGGGTCGGCCGAAAGCGGTGCGCGCCGTCGGAATGGCCAACGGCGCCGATCCGATCGGCATCGTAGTGCCGGTCACTGCGTGATCGGTCCCGATGCAAGTTTCACCGGCGATGACGGCGGGATCGAGCGCACGCGCTGGCTGCTGACACATGAGGGTGCGCCTTTCAAGGATGCTGCATCGCCCCCATTGGCGCGGGAGGAGCGACTTCGCGAACCGATCCCGGCGCAATGAACTCTGTGCGCTCCGCTGGGCGGTGAGTTCGAAATCAGTCGCGCTGCCCGATAGATCAGGCCGGACCAGCCGCGTGTCCGATCTGGCGGACGTCAGGTCTCAATCGAGTCGGCGCCCTGCTTAGCTGGCTCGCAGTCGTCTTCACGATCTCACGACAAACAGAATTTAGTGTCCGGAAATCGTTAATCCGGCCGCAATGCCTCAGGCTGTAGCCGTGCTCGTGGCATGTGTCGCTGCACCTGAACTGCTCCTACCGAAATGATCTGCGCCTCCGCCCAGTACTGGCGGATCAAAATGCTTGGATTGAGCGGTATCGCGAGACGTGTCCAGCCTACGGGCACTCCAAACCGCATCCCGACACCCGAAAGAGACAAACGTGAGCGCTTATGCGCGGCTCACGCGAATTGACGGACCGATAACGTCAAAACGACGGTAAAAAATCCTAAACGTGGAATCATTATTGCGTGCTTCGACGAGAAGCGTGCTGCCCGTTTGTGCAAAGAACAAGACATACATCAAGAAGGAAAGGGTCCCGACCATGCATTTCTTTGCTGTTGCTCCAATCGCGTCCGTTAATGATTTTGGCGAGGTTCGGTTCGGCAGGCGGTTGGCGCCGACCACCGATGCGGGGAAGGTGCGCCTCGGTGCCTACGCCCCGTCGCTAGCGCCGACCGCGGATGCCGGCAAGGTGCGCCTCGGTGCCTACGCTCCGTCGCTGGCGCCGACCGCGGATGCCGGCAAGGTGCGCCTCGGTGCCTACGCCCCGACGCTGGCGCCGACCGCGGATGCCGACAAGGTGCGCCTCGGTGCTTACGCCCCGACGCTGGCGCCGACCGCGGATGCCGGCAAGGTGCGCCTCAGTGCCTAGACTCCGGGCCTACCCTCGGAGTACCGATCCTCTGGCCCGCCACGGAAGTCGCGCGGCTCAGGAAGCGCCGCGCGTTTCGTAGTGAGTTGCCTGCGTCACGACGCCTCGATCCCGCTCGGTAATGCCAGCGAGTTGCAGGCCCCGGGCATAGAGGTCCCGGTCGCTTTCGCGTTCGAGCGGCGTGGTTTCCAAGAACCGCTCAATGGTGAAATCCGGCTCGATTGTCAGCAGGCGTCGCCGTACCGCCGCCGCTTCCTTGATGTGTCCCAGATGCCCGAGCGCCGAAAGATAAGGTTTGTAGCCAGCGGACAGTGCCGGGTTCATCTCAGTAACCGCACGACCGGCTACAACGGCTGACTTGAAGTCGCGCTTCAGCAAATGGATGACCGTAAAGAAACCATCGAAGAAGAAGGCGTGGGGATCTAATGGCGAGAGCCTCTTGTAGCGGTTGTTGCGACGCTCGGCCTCTTCCGGCTCCCCCAAATAGGCATAGGCGATGGCTGACAGCGCCCAAGCCATCGCCAGGTTGGGGTTGAGTGACAACGCCCGTTCGTGCAACGCCACCGCCTCGCGCAGACGCCGATACAGGAAGGCGCGGACATGACCGGCAATGGTCAGACCACGGGCATCGAGGGGGTCGAGCAACACGGCGCGTTCAGCATGCTGGCCGGCCTCTTCCATTGCAGCCGACGAATCTGTCTGCCCATCCTTGGCCGACCAGAAACATCTGCCAATAAGCGCGCCAGGCATGGGCAGCCGCATAGTCCGGCTCCATTTCTATCGCCCGGTGCAAGTACTCCCCTGCCAGCATGAACGGCTCGCGCTCCAATCGGCCGATCAGCGGTATCGCGCGCAGTACCATATCGTAGGCAGTGGCATCCACCGGCACGCGGGCGGCACTGCGCTTCGCCTCGATCAGCAGGATCTCCGGATCGATCTGCGCCACCACCTCCGCGGCAATCTCGTCCTGCAGTGACAGGAGATCGTTGGACTGACGATCGAAGCGTCGGGCCCACACCACCTGATTGCCGGCGCGCAGATCGAGCAGCCGCATGGTGATACGCATCCGGTTGCGGACACGATGGATCGAGCCTTGCAGCAGGAAGTCGATACCGAAGGTCCGACGGATTGCCGTCTCGTCCTGGCCTATCAGCGGCGAAGCGTGCGAGGGAGTTCGACGCGACCACGAACATCCAGCGGAAGCGCGCCAGCGCGGTGGTGATCTCTTCAGCGAGCCCGGGCGCGAGGTGCACCTCTTCCTCGGTCGTCCCGATAAGCTGCAGCGGCATCACCCCGACATGCGCGCCACCGCGGGTGGGCAGGATCCCTGCGTCATTCGGCTCCTGCACTGCGGCCGGCTCGTCTTCCTCGGCAATCTCAGCCTGTGGCGGCGGCGGGCTCGGCGGCCGCAGCGGCATCCGGCTACCCGAGGGTCCGCGAATTTCCGCCAGCAGCTTCTGGGTCTCGGCGGAGGGTGAGGCGTCCAGCAGGTCGGCCAGCACAGCACGGCAGCGGTCATAGGCCTGGATCGCCATCCCGCGTTCGCCGCGCGCCGCATGCGCGCGCATCAGCGCACGCCAGGCACCCTCGTGTGCCCGATCGATCTGCAACAACCGTTGCGCTGCCGGAATTGCTGCGTCGGGCTCCACCTGCTCGCGCAGCAGCGCCTCGGCGACGGATCGTGCCCGGTCACGCAATCGCTCCCGCTCGGTGGTCAGCCAAGCATCGAAGGTGGGGTCAATACCATCGAGGTCTTCCAGCAAATCGCCGTCCAGCAGCGACAGCGAGGCCGGCTGATCAGTGGTCGCCCGCATCACCTCTTCCACGTCCACCCAGACCAACCCCGGGCGCAGTGAAAGATGGTCCCGGGTCACCACCAGCACTTCAGTGCCGGCGGGGCCCAAACATTCGAGCAGCCGATGGATTTCCTGACGGAGCGACGCACGGGCCTGCTCCTCCGGCCGACGGCTCCAGAGCAATTCCGCGAGCCGGCCCCGCAGTGCGGGACGCGGCGACGACAACGCGATTACAGCAAGCAGGGCGCGGGTTTTGCGTCCGGACGGCAGCACGTCCTCGCTGGTCAGCGTCCAGGCTTCCATTTGGCCGATCAGACGCAGCCGGACGACCACCTGCCCCGCAGGGCTGGACGCGGTAATGGGGGCCACGGATCGGTGGGTAGCGCTAGGCATTCTCGCGTTGTCGACCTGATGCTCGACTGTTTCGGCCCGGCTTCAGCATGTCAACGCCCACCCGATTTTCAGATCGCCGCCTCCGGATAGATGCGCCGGACATCACCTTGCCACGCCTGGTGGTATCGCGCCAGCCAGTGTTCTGCCTGGGTTGGCTCGCCAGCCACAATTGCCTGCAACGGCGCGAGATAAACCGACTTATCCACAGCCGATACGTTATGTCGGCCCCGCGCAAATAATCCGCTGGTTGCGATCGCAACGGCGTCGGCGGCCAGATCGCGCAGGCTGCCGCCATGCCAGGCGGCGGCAAGCCCTTCCCGCGGCACCGCGGCGCGCGCGGCAACGGCATCTTCCCAGGTGGCGTCGAGCAGCAGCGCCTCCGCGGCCGTCAGCGCTGCATCGTCGTACAGCAACCCGACCCAGAAGGCTGACTGCGCGACCATCATCTCCGCGCGGCCGGCGTCGGCGCCGCGCATCTCCAGGAAGCGCTTGATGCGGACATCGGTGAATCCTGTGGTGAGGTGGTCGGCGAAGTCACCCACTGTTGCGACCGTGCCGGCGAGGTTGTGCAATCGCCCCGCCATGAAGTCGCGGAACGATGCCCCCGCCACGTCGATGTACCGGCCGTCGCGATAGACGAAGTACATCGGCACTTCGTCGACCAGCCACTCGACATAACGTTCGAAGCCGAAGCCGGGCTCGAACATCACGCGCGGGATGCCGGAGCGCTGGTTGTCGGTGTCGGTCCAGCAATACGCGCGGTACGACAGGTAGCCGTTCGGTCGGCCCTCGGTGAATGGCGAGTTGGCGAACAACGCGGTCGCCACCGGTTGCAGCAGTAACGATACGCGAAGCTTGCGAAGCATGTCCTGCTCGGATGCATAGTCTAGGTTCACCTGGACCGTGCAGGTCCGCGTCATCATGTCCAGGCCGAGTGTGCCGACCCTCGGCATATAGCGGCGCATGATGGCGTAGCGTGTCTTCGGCATCCAGGGCATCTGTTCGCGGGTCGCGGTCGGGTGGAAACCCAGCGGCGCGAAGCCGAGTTGCAGCTCGGGTGACACTGCGCGCACCTGGTCATAGTGCGCCTCGAGTTCGGCAGCGGTCTCGTGCAAGGTCTGCAGCGGTGCACCGGACAGTTCGAGCTGGCCTGCCGGTTCCAGCGAGATCGCTGCCTCGCCCTGCTTCAGGCCGATGATGTTGCCGGAATTGCTGATCGGAAAGCCGCCGAACCGGCCTTGCATTCCTTCGAGCAGGCCGCGAATCGAGCCAGGCCGACCGTCCGTCGGCTGGTATGGGGCAGGCGCGAGATCAGCTCAGCCGGAAGCCGAACTTCTCATGCTCGGTGCCGATACGGAACTGATCCGGCGGTTTGCAGCCGGCCGCGACATAATCGACCAGTTGCCGCAGCGACGTGATCGGCGTCGAGTTAGCGTCTCCTGGATTGGACATGCGGCTCCCGGCTGGATTGGGTGAGTTTTATGGTACTAGCGGCAGTCAGCGGCCTGCAACAACGCCAGCCCGGCGATGCAGGCAGTCTCGGCCCGCAGGATGCGCGTGCCCAGCGATACCGGCGTTACAAAGGGATGCCCACACAGCACGTCAAGTTCCGCCGGCGTGAAGCCGCCTTCGGGCCCGACCAGCAGGGCGCGTGGTCCGGCAATCGGCGCAATGCGCGGCGCGGCCCTGCGTTCCACGGCGGCGAACAGACGGCGTTCCGGCGGCCAGGCGGCAATCAATGCAGCGAGTGTGCGCGGCGGGTGCAGAACCGGCACGGTGAGCCGCTCGGACTGTTCGGCGGCTTCGATGGCGATCGCGGTCAGCCGCTCCGAATTGGCGCGATGCGTGTTGGCGTGCGCGCTGATGACAGGATGGATTTCGGCGACGCCCAGTTCGGTCGCCTTCTGCACGACGAGATCGGTGGCGTCGCGCTTCAATAGCGCGAATGCCAGCCAGAGATCCGATTCGTTGGCCTGCGGGCGGGTCTGGCGCTCGATATAGAGCGTGGTAGCGCCGCGGCCAATTGTCTCGATGCGGGCGTTGAACTCGCCGTCCCGGCCGTTGAACAGAAGCACCTGGCCACCCGGCCCGCGCCGCATCACCGTCGCCAGATAATGCGTCTGCGCCGGGGTGATGGCGATGCTGGCCCCCTCGGCCAATGCGGGGGTAACGTGCAGGCGGATTGACGCTGGCATGCTGCGGCCCAGAGTAGCAGGGATCGAGTAGCAGGCATCGAGTAGCAGGCATGCAGACACACACCGACATCATGGCGACCGGTTGGGTTGCACGCCTGCCGCGGCCGTGGTTGCCATATTTGTTGCTAGCTCGTGTCGATCGCCCCATCGGTATCTGGCTGCTGTTCCTTCCTGGATCGTGGGGCATTCTGCTGTCCCGGCCGGCGCCGGGCGAGGCGGTGCGGCTGATCCTGCTGTTCGCGGCCGGCGCCGTCGTCATGCGGGCCGCAGGGTGCGTGGTGAACGACCTGTGGGACCGCGACATCGACCGCATGGTGGCGCGCACGGCAGGCCGCCCGCTCGCGTCGGGGATGCTGCGACCGCGCCAGGCGCTGGTGTTTCTTGCCCTGCTGCTGCTGGCGGGGCTGGCCATCCTGCTGCAGCTCAATCCGTTGGCGCAGGCACTCGGCGCGGCGTCGCTGGTGCTGGTGGGGCTGTATCCGCTGGCCAAGCGCATAACGTGGTGGCCGCAATTAATGATGGGCTTCACCTTCGGCTTCGGCGCCCCTTTGGGCTATGCCGCCGGCGCGGGCCGTTTGGGTGCCGCTTGGGCCGTGCTGTATGGCGCGGCGATCCTCTGGGACCTCGGGTTCGACACGATCTACGCGCACCAGGACCGCGAGGACGACGCACTGGTCGGGGTGAAGTCCACCGCTCGGCTGTTTGGCGAGCGGACCGCGCCGTTCCTGGCAGCGTGCTATGGCGGGCTGATAGCTCTGCTGTTCTTGGCCGGTTGGCTGGCCGGGTTGGGCCGCTGGTTCTATCCGGCCCTGGTAGTGCCAGCGCTCCTGCTAGCCCGACAGGTGGCTGCGCTGGATATCGACGATCCGGCGCTTTGCCTCCGGCTGTTCAGAGCGAATCGCGAGGTGGGACTGGTCGTTGCGGCGGCGATCCTGGTCGGCTGGATTGGGGCGGCGTGAGCATCCTGGACGTGAGCATCCCGACTGGTCGTGACGATACCGCCTTCCTGCGGGCGCACACGATACTGGGTCGTGCGCCCCTGGTGCCCGAAATCGCGCTGTATCTCGCGAGTGAACTGACCCCGCTCTGGCAGACGACAGAAGATTGGCTGGCGGCACAAAACATCGATCCGCCATTTTGGGCTTTCGCCTGGCCGGGCGGGCAGGCGTTGGCACGATACATCCTGGATCATCGCGGGGAGATTGCCGGCCGCCACGTTTTGGACTTTGCCGCCGGCGGCGGCATTGCCGCCATCGCCTGTATGCTTGCCGGCGCGGCTTCGGTCGAAGCCGCTGAGATCGATCCGCTGGCGCGCGCTGCGATCGCCCTCAATGCAGCAGCGAACGGCGTCTCGGTCGTGCTGCCGGATAGCGATATCGTCGGCGCGGATTGCCGCTGGGACATGATCCTGTGCGGCGATGTCTGCTACGAGGCGCCGATGACCAGGCACATCCTGCCATGGCTGCGCCGGATGGCCCTCCAGGCGGAGGTGTGGGTGGCCGATCCAGGTCGCGCCTACCTGCCGCGGGATGGCCTGGACGCTTTCTCCAGCTTCCTTGTGCCGACCACACTCGAACTGGAGGACCGCACCGAACGGCTGGTCACGCTCTATCGGCTCGGCGGCTGAGCTGGCTTCGGCGCCGGCGACGATCTGGTTTTCGGCTTCTCCCCGCCGCCCAATTGCGACAGGTCGAAGCCGTTCACCGTGGTGGTCGTGCCGTCGGTGACGACGTCCCAGACCAGCCGCTCTCTGTCCTGCTTCGCCAGGCCGCGCAGCATGATCAAGGCGGGCAGTGCCGATTGCAGCTCGGGGCTGGTGCGCGCCTGCGCGGTCAGTTCATCCAGTCCGGCCGCTTCCAGATGCGCCCTGCCATGCCATACGCCCGGCGAGCTCACGGTGATCGCCCCGCGTGCCCTCCACCTTGGCCGCACCCAGGTCGAATGACAGCGTTTCCAGCCCGAGTTTGATGCCGCCATGCGAGAACATCGCCGCGAGGTCCGCCGCGAGCCGGTCGTTGGCCGCGCCCGGCTCGCTCGCCCCTGACTCCGTGGCGTCTAGCGCCAGGTTGTGGAGATCGGTGGCCAGCACGCCCGACAGGCTCGGCTTGATCTCCAGGTGATGCGGCAGGTAGGCGGCAATGTTCGGCGGCAGGCTCGGGCTGGCCAGTTCGTCCAACGCCAGCTCGATCCAGGCGCGCAGCCTGCCATCGATGGAGTCGCCGCCCATCCCCATCATGATGCGCTTGGCCGACATGTCGCCCACGCCGGCCATCTCCACCCGCACACCATCCAGCGTCTCCTCGAGCTGGACGCTTGACAGCATGTCCTGGAGTGACTCGACGGCAAGGCGGAGTTGCGCGCGAACAGCGGGCGGCAGGTCCGTGTTGCCGTCCTGTTTGCCGAACCCAGGGGGCAAGGCACCGATTATCCCCCCGGTCGCGGCCAGCAGTGACGCGACACGATCGCGGTTCACCCCGTTCACCTGGGCCGATTCCACGCATGGTCCGGACGCCCACGGCGACTGCGCCGCCGTTATTCATCTGCGAGGCAGAGTTCCAGCCATCCACCTTGCCCTTGGTCATCAGATCGAGCCGCCCGTCCCGGCTCATCGTCAGGCTTGTCTCTGCCAGGTAGTGATCGAACCGCTGCTCCTGCTTTTGTCCGCCCCCTTCGGTCTTCACCGAGACATCGGACAGCTCGCTGTGCAGTTTCGATCCGCTGGCAAAGCTGGGGTCGATCACGCCGGTCGTGTCCTGGCGACCGATGCTGAACTCTGCCTTGAGCGGGGGTTCGTCACCCGGCATGTCACCGTGAAGCTTCCGGACGGCGGAGCCAGCAGCGATCAACCGACCAGCGAGTGCCATCCAGGGGACGTATTTTCGCGGTTACCGCGGGCTCGCCGGAAGGCGCGGTCAATCCGGGAATGGGCCAGGTGATGAGATAGTGGTCGTGGTCGGCGCTGACCTGGAATGGGGGTGGCTCGGGCAGTTTCACTGACGGCCCGAGCAGGCCGGCGACCCAGTCCCTCAGTTGCTGTTGCAGGGCTTGCGCCTGAGCGGGTCCGATCTCATCGGCGCGTGCGCCCGCGGCCCGAGAAGCAGGACGGACAACGCAAGAAGACGAAAAGGGCGCACAGGCGACCCTCCTCCGCGGTTGTCCGTCCACGATACGGCGACTGCGAGGTCATGCCGCCACATCAACCATCACGATCTCGCTGTCCTCGGTCGCCACAATGGTCAGGTCGCTCTCGTCGCTGATCGCCACGCCGTCGCGCGCGCCGGCCTGGGTTCCATTGACCGTGATCGAACCGATCGCCGGAACCAGATATGCCCGCCGGCCGGCACCGATCCGCACTCTGGCGGTCTCACCGGCGCTCAGCCTGCCGGCAAGGACAGCGGCGTCCGCGTGCAGCGGCAAGGCACCCGATCCTTCGTCCTGCGCCCGCCCGCTGGCCAGCACGGCAAGGCCGCCTTCGCGCGGGAACTGCCGTGTCTGCCATCCGGGTATGACGCCGTGGCGATCGGGCTCGATCCAGATCTGGAACAGCCGGGTCGGCGCGTCTTCGCGGTTATATTCGGCGTGCACGATGCCCGTCCCCGCATGCATCACCTGGACGTCGCCGGCAGCGGTCCGGCCCTCGTTCCCCAGGTTGTCGCGGTGGGTTATGGCGCCCTCGCGAATGTAGGTAATGATCTCCATCTCGCGATGCGGATGGGGATCAAATCCGGCGCCAGCCGAAACCTCGTCGTCGTTCCAGACCCGCAAGCGCCCGAAGCCCATGCGCTGCGGATCGCGGTAGTCGCCGAAGCTGAAGTGATGTCGCGCGTTGAGCCAATCGTTGCGAAACCGGCCGAGGCCGGCGAACGGCCGTAGCTGGATCATGGCTGACCTCCATGTAGTTCGATGATGAATTGTTCGGCGATAAACTAAGGAGGCGCTCCGTCGACTTCAAGGCCCGCTTCCGCGGCCATGCCAAGGCGGCGCAGCAGATCGGCGAGTTGCTTTCAATTCCTCCCTGTTCAGACTGCCCATGACGTCGCGAATATCACCGGCATGCTGCGCAAAAAGCGGTTCGATCAGGGCCCGTCCGGCGGCGGTCAGCTCGACCTGAACGGCGCGCCGGTCGGCTTGCTGGCGCACGCGATGGACTAGCCCTCGCGCCTCCAGCTTGTCGACGACATCGGTCATATTGCCGGGACTGGTCAGCACCTTTAGGCAGAGCTCGCGCTGGCTCAGCGGGCCGATATGCAGGATGGCTTCCAGCACGCCGAACTGCGTTGGCGTCAGTCCTGCCGCGGCGAGCCTGGGTTCGACGCGCGCGAGCACCGCCCGGCTCGCCCGAAGCAACTTCACATATGCGTCCAGCGCCGCA
This sequence comes from uncultured Alphaproteobacteria bacterium, assembly GCA_963758595.1. Taxonomy (GTDB): domain Bacteria; phylum Pseudomonadota; class Alphaproteobacteria; order Acetobacterales; family Acetobacteraceae; genus JAMXLO01. Next base: position 142,677 of record CAVWWB010000005.1, on the reverse strand, counting down.
GCGACGCGCTTATCGTTCACGCGTCAGCGGTTCATCATCACCGGCAGGTTGGAGCGTTCGAGCACATGCCGTGTCACGCCGCCAAGGATGAGCTGACGCAGCCGCGAGTGCGAGTAGGCGCCCATTGCCAGCAGGTCGCAGCCGAATTCGCGCGCTGCCGCCAGCAGGCCGGCGCCGACCGAGTTGCCCACCGACTGGAACATCACGATGTCGGCGTGCACGCCGTGCAGGGCCAGATAGGCCGCCAGGTCAGGCGCGGCTGGTCCGCGCCGCTGATAGCCCTCGGCTGAGAGAATAAGGACCGCGTCGGCGCGCTGCAGCCAGGGCATCGCGGCATACACCGCGGAAGCCGATTTGGCGGTTCCGTTCCAGCCAAGGCATATGCGAGTGCCGATGGTGGCAGGCGCCGTCTGCGGCGAGATCAGCACCGGGCGCCCGGAATCGAACAGCACGGCGTGCAGTGCGTCGGACGAGGATACATCCTCGCCGGCATCCGGATGCGGCACGACAGTGAGGTCCGCGAGCCGCGCCTGCTGGGCGACGAGGTCCTCTTCGCGGCCGGTGACCGAGGCGAAGCTCGCCGTGGCGCAATCGGTGCCCGGGCGCGGCTCCGACAGAATGACATCGTGCTGCACCACGAACCGGTCGAACATCGAGCGCACCGCGTAGGCGCGCTCGCTGCTCTCCTTTTCGGTGGCGGACATCATCTCCTCGATCATCGCCCCGGACAGGCCCTCGCCGGCGAGTGGGGCGACATCGCGGCTGTCCACGCGCACGTGCAGCGCAGTGACGTGGGCGTTCCATAGCCGGGCGATCATCAGACTGGTGGACAGAGCTGCCTCTCCGGCGGCGGTACCGGTCAATGGCAGCAGCAGCTTGCGGATGGCCATGACATGCCTCCTCGCTTGCAGGTCAGGGCTGCGATTTCTAGCACAGGTTCAACCGCTAGGGCACTAAATGCTGCTTTCCCAGTCCGGGGCGCCGACATCCTGCTCGCCCGCGGCATCGGCATGATAACCTGGATTGACCACGGCGCAGCCGACAATCGCGATGACAAGGGCCAGCATGGCGACGAGAAACGTGATCAGCATCACTGCCTCCTTCGCTTTGACGGCGCCAGAGTGCGCCGCGCTGTTTCCTGCGGCGCTGAAGCAGTTCACAGTCCAAACACGGGCATGGGCGCGGCCATGACAGCGTTGCTCTCAGTCACCCCTTTCCAGGGTATCGACAGCAAGGAGCTCGATCGTATTGAAGCGGCCAGCCGCATCGTGGAGCCGCGCGATGGAGCACGTATCTTCGCCGAGGGCGATGAGCCGGACGCGGTTTACGCGGTAATCGGCGGCGGCGGCCGCATTCGCATCGGCGTTCTGGACCACAGCAGCAAGGGCTTGATGATCGAGATCTTCGGTATCGGCGACATCTTCGGCGAGATCGGGGTGATCGACGGCAGCAAGCGCACCGCTGATGCGCTCGCCGAGGGACGCGTACAGCTCCTGCGCATCGGCGCGCGGGTGTTTCTGGACGCGCTGCACAGCAACGCGACGCTGGGGGCCAACTTGTGCAAAATGTTCGCCGAGCGGCTGCGCCGTACGTCGACCCTGTTCCGCGAGGCCACGTTCGATAGTCTTGAAGTGCGGCTGGCCCGTCAGGTGCTGTACCTTGCGCGTCGAGGCAGTCGACGTACCGATCAAGGCCTGCAGCTCGCCGGCCGGTTCCGCCAGAGTGATCTGGCCGATCTGCTGGGCGCAACGACGCGCAGCATCATCACCATCCTGAATGCCTGGCGTGCCGATGGACTGGTGATCTACGACGCGGCCCGGGCGCAGCTTACGGTCGCTCGGGAAGACGGGCTTGCGGCAGCTTGTCGGGCCGGATAGCTGATGGCGTGTGTCAGGTGTGTTGAATGGCGCGCCGCGCGTCGACCGGCGGTAGAAGCCGGTTCAGCCGCATCGATCGCGATCCAGTTGCCCGGGCCCGGATTACTCCGGCTGGCCGCGCGCAACACTGCGACTGTGGCATCGGATGCGTCGCGCTGACGCGCGCCGATTCGCGCTTCGAGCTCGGGCAGCGACGCCTGCAGCCAGAGACCGACGAACCGGACGTTCGCCGTATCGGCAGCCGCCGACAGCATGCGCCGATGCCGCGGGTCGATGAACGTGGCATCGGCAATCACCGCATGACCGCCGGCCGCGGCTTCACCGGCCAGGGTGACAAGTTCGGCGAACACCGCCTCGCTCGCCGCGTCGCTGTAGGCTGACTGCGGCAATCCCTGTTCGGGTGGCGCGCCGTGCTGCCGTTTGCGGATTTCGTCGCTGCGCAACACCAGAGCCCCCGGTGCACGCCCCAGTTCCGGCGCGAGCGTGCGGGCGAGCGTTGTCTTGCCGGTGCCCGGCAGGCCGCCAATCGCCAGCATGATCGGCTGCGCTGGCCGAAGATAGTCGGCGGCCGCCGTCAGATACGATGCGGCGATGGCAGCCTTGCCCCGCTTTGCCTCCACGTGCGCGCGGATCATCGCCCTGAGCGACAGGAACGCGGGCAGCCCTTGCGTCAGCGCGGCGTCACCGGTGACGCGCCACGTAGCGGTTCATCACGCGATTGGCTGCTGCGCGCGAGACGCGCCGATCGAGGTCCATCAGCAGGAAAGCCAGGTCATAGCCCAGATCGATCGTCGCCATCGCTTCGTCGAATTCGAGCGCATCGAACGGCACCGGATGGCCTTGCCAGAGGCAGAGATTGCCGAGATGCAGATCGCCGTGCGCTCGGCGGACAAAGCCGTCGCGCTCGCGTTGGGCCAGCCATGGTGCAATGGCGTCCAGCGCTGTGATGATACGGGCTTGCCAATCGTGCACGGCGTTCTCTGGCAGGCCGGCGTCGTGTGCCGACTGGGCGTTGCCAAGCGCGACCTGGCGCATTGCGGCTACGGCATCGGTGCCGCGCGCCGGCGACAATCGGCAATGGAACGCCGCGACCGCATCACCGAGTGCATCCAGCAACGGCGGTGTCAGGCCTCCGGTAGCGGCGACCTGATCGAGGAAATCGCCTGGCGGCACCCGCGCCATGCGCAGTACCCAGTCGACCGTCGCCGGATCATCGGGTGCGCCGAAATCCAGCGTGCCATCCGTTCGGCGCACCACCGCCGCGGCGTCGCGGTACAGGCCAGGTGCTGCCGGCCGGTTCAACTCCAGCTCGCGCAACGTGAAGCGCCGGCGCGCCGCCAGGGTGGTGAAATCCAAGAATGGCAGCCGGACTGCCTTCTTCAGCTTCCACACCGTGTCGACGCCAGGGAACACCAGCGAGATATGCGTCTCGATCGGCTCCGCGCCGGCCAGATCGCGCAGGAACGCCGCCACTTCTGCCTGCCCGGAGGGAACCGACATGTCAGGGGTACAGCTTGCCGATCGTCCAGCCAGTGGCAGCCTTTGTGTATACAGTGCGGTCGTGCAGCCGAAACGGCATGTTCTGCCAGAATTCGAACCGCTCGGGGACGATGCGATAGCCTGCCCAATGCGGCGGGCGAGGGATATCGTCTTCAGGATACCGCGCTTCGTATTCCGCCAGGCGGCGTTCCAGCTCCGCGCGCTCGGGCAGATCGCGAGACTGATCGGACGCCCAGGCGCCCAGCCGCGAGATGCGCGGACGTGTCGCGTAATACGCGTCGGCCTCGGCGTCGGTCACACGCTCGACCCGGCCCTCGATGCGGACCTGACGGCCCAGCGGCTTCCAATGGAACAGCAGCGCGGCGCGCGCATTGGCGGCGAGTTCCTCGCCCTTGCGGCTCTGTGTATTGGTGTAGAACACGAAGCCTCGCGTATCGGCGCCCTTCAACAACACGATCCGCGCGGATGGCACGCCGTCGGGCGTGGTGGTGGCGAGCGTCATCGCATTGGCGTCTTCCGGCTCGTGCGCCCAGGCTTCCTGCATCCAGTCCTGGAATTTGACGAACGGGTCGGTGACGACAGGGCTGGAATCAGGCATCGATGTGGGATCCTTGCCGGCGGGCACGCACGATGACGCAGAACATCTACGACAACGAGGAGTTTTTCGAGGGCTACAGCAGGCTTGGCCGGTCCGTCGAGGGGCTCGCCGGCGCGGCGGAATGGCCGGCGCTGCGCGCACTGCTGCCGGAGCTGCGCGGGCTTCGTGTGGTGGACCTGGGCTGCGGGTTCGGCTGGTTCTGCCGCTGGGCGCGCGAGCAGGGGGCGGCGAAAGTGCTCGGGCTGGATGTGTCGGCCAACATGCTGGCGCGGGCGCGGGCCGATACCGCCGACCCGGCGATCGTGTATCAGCAACAGGACCTGGAACGGCTCGATCTTCCGGCGGCGTCGTTCGATCTCGCCTACAGCTCGCTGGCACTGCACTACGTCGAGCAGCTCGATCGGCTGCTGGGAAACGTGCACAAGGGGCTGGTTCCGGGCGGCAGCCTGGTCTTTTCGGTCGAGCATCCGATCTACACGGCGCCCAGCCGGCCTGGTTGGACCGTCGATGACAGTGGCCGCCGGAGCTGGCCGGTCGATCAGTACCTGATCGAGGGGCCGCGCAGCACCGACTGGCTGACCAAGGGGGTGATCAAGCACCACCGCACCATGGCGACCTATCTACGCCTGCTGAGGGTGGCCGGGTTTGCCGTGACACATGTTGAGGAATGGGGCCCGACCGACGAACAGATCGCGGTGCGACCAGAGCTGGCAGACGAGAGGCAGCGGCCAGCGTTCCTGCTTATCGCGGCGCGGCCGGTGCATGGCCCTCAGCACCGCGAAGGAGCCGTCCAAATGTGACGCATCTTTCATGCTGCAACGATAGGTTGCACACGCCTGGTAAGCGTGACCATACAGAAAAAAGGCGGCGCCCGGAGAGCGCCGCCAAGTTTAGGGAGGAAACGTCCAAGAAAGCAGACAGCGCGGTCAGTGACCGCATTGCTGCGGCGCACAACGTAGCGATGCGGCCGCCTCAGTCAAGCCCGTTTTTGCGCCGCAGCACAAATACCCACTAGACAATTGCGTTACCGGCGAGTAGCACCCACGCCACGTGCCGAGTTTAGGGAAAGCGTCCTGACCCCGCTGCCAAGGCGGGGTTATCTTTTTCCGGGAACGGCAGAGCATTGCTCAGCCTGCTCCTGGTCGGTGCGTCAGAACTCCGCTTCAGACGTTTGGCAAAGTAGCTGCTGATAGCTTTGCCGCATCTGCCTCGCCCGCTCGCGAGCTACGGCGGCTTCGATCCGCCTGCTGGCCGACCGGTGCCGGGCGGCCTCTGCTTCGCGCCTAAGTTCCCTGGCGTGCTCCAACAGCCTTTCCGAATGATGCCGAAGCTCAGCGGGGGTGAACGCCATGGTCGAAAATATGCCACCGAGCGCACGCTGAACCAACAAATCGTTAGCTCCGGTAAGAGACACCGCCAGTCATAGTCTCTCGACGTTGATCCAGACGTCCGGCGATCCCGCCTCTGGTCCTCACGCCCTAGCCCGGTGACACGTCGTCGCCTACGCTTCTCGTAACGAGAAGGACGAAGGTCATGCGCATCGAGATCATCTGCACGGGAGACGAGGTGCTCACCGGCAAGATCGTCAACACGAACTTCAGCTACATGAGCCAGAAGCTCGAAGACGTCGGCTTGTCAGTGCATTGGGGCACGACGGTCGGCGATGACCGGGAAAGCCTGCTTTCGGCATTCCGGCTTGCCTCCGGGCGAGCCGATGCAGTGATCGTGAACGGCGGCCTTGGTCCCACCGTCGATGATCTTTCACAGGAAGTCGCCGCGCAGGCCGCCGGCGTTGAACTGGAGCTGAATGAGGAGTGGCTGGTGAAGATGGAGTCCTTCTTCTCCAGGCGCAGCCGCACCATGCCGCCGAACAACCGCAAGCAGGCGATGCTGCCATCGACAGCCGAGATACTCGACAACCCGATCGGCACGGCATGTGGTTTCGCGCTCGACATCGGCCAGGCGCGCTTCTTTTTCACGCCCGGCGTGCCGCGTGAACTGCGCCGGATGCTTGAAGAGCAGGTGATACCTCGTCTGCTGGCGCGCAGCGGCGCGCCGACGACGATCTACCTCAAGCGCTTCCACTCCTATGGCATCGGCGAATCGCATGCCGATGCGCTGCTGAACGGTATCGAGGACCTGGTATCCGACGGCAGCGTCAAACTTGGATTCCGCGCGCATTATCCGCAACTCGAAACCAAGCTGACCGTGCGTGGCGCGGATATGGACGAGGTGCGACGCAAGCTGGAGCCGGTGCAGGCCGAGGTGCGCCGGCGGCTGGGAAATTTCATCCTGGCCGAGGACGACCAGACGCTGGAAGGCGTCGTGCTGGCCGAATTGACGCGGCACGGCGGAACGCTGGCGTTGGTTGAAACCTTTACCAGCGGCCAGATCGCTGCTCGCGTGGGTCATCTGCCGGGCGCCGAGCATGTCCTGCGCTGCGGCATTAGCGTGCGCGACCCCGGCGCGCTGCATACGATCCTGGACATCCAGGGCTTCGGTCAGCTCGACGAGCTGTCCCAGGAGACGGCGGAAAGGGTGGCGCGCGCGGCGCGCGAACACGCCGGCGCGACCCATGCGCTTGCGGTACTGGTCGAGCTGGACGAGGGGCCGGACAGGATCGATTTCGGCGGCACGATCTGGATCGCCATAGCGACGGCGGACGATCTGGCGTTCCGACGCTCGCGTATTCTGGGGGGTCGTGAGTGGGTGCGGCTAGGCGCAGTCGAACTCGGGCTGGATTGCCTGCGCCGCTACCTCCAGGGTCTTCCCGTGACCGAACGGATCGATTTCGAGAGGACATAGTTGGCAATAGTCAAGTAGGCGACCGCATCTCGGTGAAATGAGCCGCAGCCACGGAGAATTGGCCTGTAGGCAGCTTGCGGCCTTTGTAGCCCCTCTCTAAGCCTGGACTGAACGGTTGGCAGTATAAGCCACGGAATTTGAAGAACTGCTGATTGCAGTCCGGGAGCAACTGAGATGTCCGCGACCGCATACCGAACGCCGAACCGCTGGGTGCAGCTTTGGCTTGGCGTGCTTTGCATGGTGCTGATTGCGAACCTGCAGTACGGCTGGACGCTGTTCGTCGGGCCGATTCGTCAGGCGCATGGCTGGAGTATCGCCGAGATCCAGGTCGCGTTCAGCATCTTCATCGCGACCGAAACCTGGCTGACGCCGATCGAGGGATACATCGTCGATCACCTCGGACCGAACAGCGGTCCGCGGTTGATGGTGGCGTTCGGTGGCTTGCTGGTCGGCGTCGCCTGGATCATCAATTCCTATGCCGGCTCACTCGGCATGCTGTATCTCGGAGCAGCGATCTCGGGCATCGGCGCCGGCGCGATTTACGCCACCTGTGTCGGCAACGCGGTGAAGTGGTTCCCCGACCGGCGCGGTCTCGCGGTGGGCCTCACTGCGGGCGGTTTCGGCGCCGGCGCTGCGCTGACAGTAATCCCGATCCGTTTGGTTATCGACGCGCACGGCTACGCCTCGGCCTTCTTCTGGTTCGGCCTGTTCCAGGGCATCGTGCTGCTGATCGCGGCGCAGACCCTGCGTGGACCCGAGCCGGGCACTGTCCTGCCGCAGACGCGGAATCCCGCGGTGCCGCAGACAACGCGCAGCTACACCAGTGCGGAGGTCCTGCGCTCGCCGGCGTTCTGGCTGCTTTACGTGATGTTCGTCCTGGTGTCGGCGAGCGGGTTGATGGCGACAGCGCAGATCGCTCCGATTGCCAGGGATTTCGGCCTTTCAAACACGCCCATATTGTTCGGCGCCACGGCGCTCAGTGTGGCACTCGTGGTGGACAACGTGATGAACGGTCTGGCGCGGCCGTTCTTCGGTGCGGTGTCCGATCGCATCGGCCGCGAATATACCATGGCGCTGGCATTCACCCTGGGCGCGTTGAGCTACTGGCTGCTCGCACTGTTCGGCACCAACGCATGGACCTTCGTCCTTTGCGCCGCGCTGATCTTTCTCACCTGGGGTGAAATTTTCAGCCTGTTCCCGTCCACCTGCACCGATTTGTTTGGGCCGCAATACGCCACAGCCAACTCGATGATGCTCTACACGGCCAAGGGCACGGCGGCATTTCTGGTGCCGTTCGCCAACGTGCTGAAGGCCGCGACTGGGTCGTGGGAGGCAGTGTTCCTGGTCGCCGCCGGCATGAACATGCTGGTCGTCGTGCTTGCCCTGGGTGCCTTGTTGCCGATCCGGCACCGCCATCATCGTATGGTCGCCGCCACCGGCTGACGCGACCGGCTGCGTCTGCTACCTCGGAACCAGGAGGGGCAGACATTGGGCCGAGGACTGCGGATCGCGGCCGGCAGCATCGCGATCGGCTGCATCGTGCTGGGACTGAAGGGGGCCGCCTGGTGGATCACCGGAAGCGCCGCCCTCTATTCGGACGCGCTGGAGACGATTGTGAACGTGGCAGCGGGGGTGATTGCTCTCGCGGCGCTGCGCTTCGCCGCCATCCCGCCGGATGCCAACCACCCGTATGGGCACGACAAGGTCGAGTTCTTCTCTGCGGTGATCGAAGGCGTCCTGATCGTCATCGCGGCGCTGTCGATCTTTCGCCACGCCTGGGAGACCTGGTGGGACCCGCAGCCGCTATCGCAGCCTATCCAGGGCTTGGCACTGAACGCGGTGGCGACGCTGCTGAACGCCGGCTGGTCGGTGATGCTGATCCGCGCCGGGAACCGGCTGCGCTCGCCGGCGCTGGCGGCGGATGGGCGGCATCTGCTGTCCGATGTCGTGACCTCGGCCGGCATCGCGATCGGGTTCGGCCTTGTGGTGCTGACGGGCTATCTGAAGCTCGACCCGATCATCGCGGCGGCCACTGGCGTGTATGTGCTGTGGTCCGGAACGATGATGATTTCCAGTTCGGTCGGCGGCCTGATGGACGCCGCGCCAGAGGTTGCCGTGGTCAACCGCATCCGCGAACTCGTCGGCAACAGCGCCGCCGGCGCGATCGAGGCGCATGATCTGCGCATCCGCCACGCCGGCAAGCTCACATTCGTCGACTTCCATCTGGTCGTCCCCGGCTCCATGACCGTCGCGGAGTCGCACGCCATCTGCGACCACATCGAGGAGGCACTGCGGGCCGAAATGCACCACCTGATGATCACGATCCACGTCGAGCCAGAGGAGAAGGCGAAGCAGCACGGCGTTCCGGTGCTGTGAGCCGCACGCTCTTCTCCCCCTCCCCTTGCGGGAGGGGGATGGGGGGAGGGCGGTGGCGATGGCTCCTATGTGCCCCGCGGCTTTTGTTTGTGGTGCTCCCGTCCCATGCGGCGGAACGGGTGATCTCACTCAATCTGTGCACCGACCAAATGCTGGTGCTGCTAGCGCCGGAAAAGATCGCCGCTCTCTCGCCGCTCGCCCGTGATCCCGCGTTTTCCTTTGTTGCGCCGCAGGCGGAACGCCTGCCGATCGTCCGCGCCTCCGCTGAGGCTATTCTGCGCCTGCATCCCGATCTGGTTCTCGCCGCGCCGTATGGCGCCCAGGCAGTGCTCGACGTGCTGGAGCAGGAGCACATGCGCATTCTCCGCATCGCGCTTCCGCAGAACTTCGACGGCATCCGCCAGATGACCCGCCAGGTCGCCGACGCTCTCGGCGTTGAAGCGCGCGGTTCGGCTGTGCTCGCCGCCATGGACGCGCAGTTCGCGGCCGCTGCCGCGGCCAGGTTCGGGGCTTCGCGCCCTGGTATGGGAACCGCGCGGCCTCACCGCCGGCCCGGGCACCTTGATGGACGCGATTTTGCACGCCGCCGGCCTCACCAATGCCTCCGATGGTCGTCGCGTCGGCCTGGAAGCCTTGTTGCGCAATCCGCCTGATCTGCTGGTCCTTCCGACCTCATCCGCCTATCCATCGCTGGCGACGGCGCTGTTCGAGCACGCTGCACTCACCGGCATCCCGCGGCGAACGATCCCGCCGGCTCTGACCATCTGCGCCGGTCCGTTCAGCGCGCAGGCTGCGGCGTTGCTGGCGCGATGATCCGTGTGTTGGCGCTGCTGCTTGCCGTGTTGACCGCGCTCTCGTTGCTGATCGGTGATGGCACGCTTGCCCTGCCGGATGGTCTGATCTTCTGGGAACTTCGGGTGCCGCGCACGCTGCTCGGGCTGCTGGTCGGCGGCGGCCTGGGGCTTTCGGGCGCTGTCCTGCAAGGCGCACTGCGCAATCCGCTGGCCGACCCCGGGTTGCTGGGCATCACTGGCAGCGCCGGTCTCGGTGCGGTCATCGCGTTCTACTGGGCAATGGCGGTCGCGTTCCCGCCGGCATTGCTGCTGGGTGGCCTGCTAGGCGCGGGAATTGGCGCAGCATTCCTGCTGACATTTGCCGGACGCGCGCCGTCCGGTCCGTCGCTGATCCTGGCCGGCGTCGCGGTCTCGGCGATCGCGGCCGCCTTGCTGGCGCTGGCCCTGAGCCTGGCGCCAAATCCATTCGCACTGACCGAGATCACGTTCTGGCTGATGGGCAGTCTGGCTGATCGGCCGCTTTGGCAGGTCGAACTGGCAGCTCCCGTGATCCTGTTGGGCGGTGCGCTGCTGCTGAAACTGGGTCCTGCTCTCGACGCGCTGAGCCTGGGCGAGGACACCGCCCGCAGCCTGGGTGTCCCCGTCGGCAGCACGCTGCGACTGGCAGCGGTCGGCACCGCCTGCGCGTCGGGCGCCGGCGCCGCGGTGGCGGGCTCCATCGGCTTCGTCGGTCTCGTCGTCCCGCACCTGCTGCGCCCATGGATGGGCGAGCGCCCGGCCGCACTGCTGCCCGCCGCAGCGCTCGCCGGCGCCGCTTTGCTGCTCGCAGCCGATATGCTGGTGCGCTTGGCGCCCCTGGTGCTGCCGCTCTCCGCCGACCCGCCGGTCGGCGTTCTGACCGCCCTGCTCGGTGCGCCCTTCCTGGTTGCCATCGCACGGCGATCTGCGCCGTGATCGAAGTGTCCCATCTCACGCTGGCACTGGGTGGCCGGACCGTGCTGCACGACGTCAGCCTGGCAGCGGGGCCCGCTGAGTTGGTCGCACTCTGCGGTCCGAATGGTGCGGGAAAGTCCACCCTGCTGCGCGCGCTTGCCGGGCTGCTGCCGGGAACCCCTGCCCGGGATCCCGCGCCGGGTTGCCTGGCTGCCGCAAGGTGCCCACAGTGCCTGGGGCCTGACCGTCGAGCAGGTCGCAGCTATCGGTCGCATTCCGCATCGCGACCGCGCCGCGGCGCCGGTAACCCGGGCTTTGCAGATTTGCGGTATCGAGATGTTGCGCACCGCGCGGGTGGATCGCATCTCGGGCGGGGAGGCGAGACGTGCCATGCTGGCGCGCACATTCGCCACGGAGCCGGATGTGTTCCTGCTGGATGAGCCGACCGCGGACCTGGACCCTGCCGCATCGCACGCGATCATGCGCCTGCTTCGGACCACAGCCGAGGCCGGCTGCACGGTGATCGTCGTGTTGCATGCGATCGAGCTGGCCTGCCGCTACGCGCATCGGGTGGTGGTGTTGCAGCGCGGCCAGATCCTCGCCGATCTTCCTGCCGCTCAGGCGCTGCCAGTGGCCGCGGCCGCGTTTGGCCTGGGGTTCGGACCCGATCCTGCGCCTAGGTTGTTGCCGCCGTGCTGATGCGAAGCCCGTCGCTTGGATGGCGCAGGCTTCGGCTACGCCAGAGCGCGCAGGGTCGTGTTTCGCATGGCAATGCGAGTGCAAAGTGGCTCTGGCTGCCCATACTTCTGTCGGTCGCTTTGCATACTGCGCTGCTCGCCGCGCTACTGCTGTGGTTCCACCATGGCGCGCCGCCCGCGCCCGGTCCGCAAGCCGAGGGCGCGGTGGAGTTAGCTGTTGGTGGAGCACAGGGGGTCCGGAACTCCCACCGCGCCGGCGGAGCCGACGCCACCCGCCCCGGTCCAGGCCCCCGCCGCCCCGCCGGTACCCCCGGCGCCGACGGCCGTTCAGGCCCCACCGATGCCACCGGTGCCGCCCTCGCCACCCTTGCCGCAAGCCATGGCCGCCCAGGAACCGTTGCCCACACCGGCCCCGCCAACCGCGCCACCCACACGGCCGAGCCAGGTAGCCCGTCCGCAGCCCGAAAGGGAAGCGCCTAAGATCAGCCTGGGCGGCAGCGACGAGACGGACGCGGTCGCACTTGGGCCGCACGTGATCCCGGCCAGCGCGGATGCGAAGTACCACAATCGCGAACCGGTTTATCCGCCCGACGCGGCGCGCCGCTTCGAACAGGGCTCGGTCATACTGCTGATCCACGTCTCTCCCCAGGGATTGCCGACCGGAGTGGATATCGAGCAGACCTCCGGTTTCAATTCGCTGGACCGGGCGGCGCGCGATGCAGTGGAAACCTGGCACTTCCTGCCCGGCATCCAGGACGGGCGCCCGATCGCATTCGATATGGAATTGCGTGTGGTGTTCCATCTTCAGTAAGGCCGCGCAGGGTCGGTGTGGCGGCTGCGCGGAAACAAAGAGGCGCTGTGCATGGTACGGATTGATGTGGTGGTGACCCGCGGCGGCGACGGCGGCGAGACATCGCTTGGTGACGGCAGCCGGACGCGCAAGGACACGCCACGTATTGCGGCGATTGGCGTCTGTGGATGAAGCGAATGCCTGCGATCGGTGTGCTGCGGCTGGCGACCAGCGACATGCCGGATGTGGACGCCATGCTGGCGCGAATTCAGAACGACCTGTTCGATGTCGGCGCCGACCTCTCGGTGCCTGGCGAAGCCGGCGCCCGGTTGCGCATGACCGATGCACCGGTCGCACGGCTGGAGTCTGAGGTGGCGACAATGAATGCCAGCCTCCCGACGCTGACCAGCTTCATCCTACCTGGCGGCAGTGCCGGCGCAGCGCAGGCGCATCTGGCGCGCACGATCGTCCGGCGGGCGGAGCGCGAGGTGGTGGGGATGGCGGCGGATGATGCGATTACGCCGGCGCTGATACGATATCTGAACCGCCTGTCCGACCACCTGTTCGTTCTGGCGCGCGTGCTGAACCGCAATGGCGCGGATGACGTGCTGTGGGTGCCTGGCGGCAATCAGTAGATGCACTGATCGGTAGATGCATGGGGAGGAGTGAGATGAAATTCGGCCTGATCATTCGTGGCCAGTATCCGCAGGGCGACGACATGCAGCTTCGCCTGCGCGAGGACCTGGAGGCAGCGAAGCTCGCGGAAGAGCTGGGTTACGACCTGGTCGCCAAGGGCTCGCACTACAGCTCGCACCCGTTCCAATACATCCAGCAGATCCCGTATCTGTGCCAGGTCGCGCTGGTGGCGCCGAAGTTGCGGCTGGTCCCAGGCGTTGTGCTGCTGCCATTGCACAGCCCTCTGCATGTTGCCGAAGAGCTGGCCTCGCTCGACGTGATGAGCGGCGGCAAGCTGGTATTCGGTGCCGGCATCGGCTACCGCGAAGTGGAGTTCCGCGCTTTCGGCACCACGCTGAAACAGGCTGGCCAGCGGTTCGAGGAGTGCCTGACCGCGGTCAAGCGGTTGTGGAGCGAGGACTTCGTCAGCATGGAGGCGTCGTATTTCGCGCTGGAGCATGCGAACTGCACTGTGCTGCCGCTGCAAAAACCGATGCCGCCGATCTGGATCGGCGCCAACATCGATATCGGCATCCGTCGTGCGGCGCGCATGGCCGATGCCTGGTTCGTCAACCCGCACAACAAGCTGGCGACGATCGCCCGCCAGATGGACGTGTACAAGCGCGAGTTGGACGCCTGCGGCAAGCCGTTTCCTGCTGAGTTCCCTATGGCACGCGAGGTGTTCATCGCCCGCACGCGCGCCGAGGCGATCGAACGCGCTCGGCCGTCGCTGGAGGTGAAATACAAGGCGTATCGCGATTGGGGTCAGGACAAGGTGATGCCTTCGTCCGATCACTTCGATCTGGATTTCGCCGAGTTGGTCGACGACAGATTCCTGATCGGCTCGCCGGCGGAGGTGACGGAGCAGATCATTGACCTGCGTCGCCGGTTCGGCATTACCACGTTGATCGCCGGCGTTCACTGGGTCGGCATGCCGAACAGCCTGGCATTGGAGCAGATGCAGTTGCTGGCCGAGGAGGTGTTCCCGGCAGTGCGGTCCGCTGCCTGACGCGGCTTAGATCGAATAGAGCAGCATACGCGAGGTCGCAATGACGTTTTGCATGATGACGCGTTTTGCATGATGACGCACGGTAAGTGCCCGGTGGGGGCGGAAGCACTATAGCGCTTTCTCGTCGTTTTGCCGAGAACAACCCGAACAAGCCCGGCATCGCGGCGTGAACGCGGAGTGGTCACCGACGCAACTTCGTATCACTCCGCGGCGAGTGCCTGCTGCTCCTCAGCAAACAAACGCTCCACCGTCCGGCGCATGTGTAGCCGTACCGCGTCGCTGGCGATGTCTACCAGGCTTGACTTACCCAGTTCGGTCAGCCGGGCCTGCTGAGCCTCCACGACGGTCTTGTCCTCCAGGAATGCCGCGCCGGTCTGCTGAAACAACAGCTCTGTCGCGGCCGGATCGTCCTGTCGGAATCCGTTGGCGGCCGACCAGAAATAGAAGCATGTCGTGTCGGTCTCGGGCGTCAGCCCATGGAAGAGCCGGAACTGCAGCTTGCTGCTATCGGTATTGCCGTCGCGATATTCACCGACCTCGGCTGCGCCGGTCCATTGCAGCACCGCGCCAGGTGCCACGAACTCGAACTTCTGGCAGCGATCGATCCGCCCCTGGAAGCCGACCGCCTTCACGTAGGTGGGTGGCGGTACGGAGTTCAGCATCCAGCGCGTGAACCTTACCCCCAGAGGCGTGCGCTCGATGTCCATCTTCGCCTCGACGTGCTGCGAGGGATTGCCGCCGATGGTCGAGGTGTGGACGTAGCCCAGGTGCGTCAGGTCCATCAGGTTGTCCACCATCAGCATGGCGGCAGCCTTGATCGGATACATGGTGTGCTTGTGCGGCCAGTTGACCGGATCGTTGTGGTATGGCCAGGGCACGATGTTCGCCGGATCGGCCTTCGCCGGATCGCCAATCCAGATCCACACGAAGGCATCCTGTTCCACCACGGGGAAGCCGCGCACGCGCGTGCGCTCGACGATACGGTCCTGACCTGGCACGCACACGCAGCGGCCCGAGCGGTCGAAGATCAGGCCGTGGTAGCCGCACTCAAGACCCTGATCCACCACCCTGCCCAGGTGCAACGGCGCGCCGCGGTGGCAGCACATGTCGAGCAGGGCCGCTGCCTGCCCCTGCCGGTCGCGATACAGCACCACGGGCTGGTTGCAAATCCGCCGGGCCAGCGGTGTCTCGCCGATCTCGTCGGCCCAGGCGGCGATGTACCACGCGTTGCGGATGAACATTGACGCCCCCTTGTTCTGCGTTGCCAGGATGACATCCCGGCGCACTCACGCGAGTCAAGCCGATCTCGGCAGTCCACGACGCGCAAGTTCATGTGCTGAACGACGTCGGTCATCTGCCGCACATAGAAAACGCCGGCGAAGTGAACTGCTTACTCAAGTCAATGATCGGCTAGACGTCGCTGCCAAGGATGTTGTCCCACATTCGATCCCCAATCGTGCTTACGACCGGGCGGTCGGCCTCAAGCCCAAGCCGCCTGCGGCGGTCGCTGCGCGAGGCTTGACCCCGACCGCCCGGTCGAAGCAAGGGCTGGAAATCGAATAAGGGATGGGTGTGTCTGTCGACTTCTTTTGGCAGGGGAGAACCTTTAATGACAATTACAGCTGGAGCGGGGCGAGCGCGCGGCCGAGCCGCCGCATGTCTTGGGCGCTTCGCTAACCCGCGACCAGCGCAGCCTTCCCCCAAGCGCCCATCGCCGCCTGCCGGCTGGCGATGTTGTGGGTCAGAACGGTCAGCAGATCGCGCCGGATCTGCGCGAGCGCGTCGGTGTCGTAGACTGACTGCGCACCGCAGACCTCGACCAGTCTTTCCAGAGCCCACTGCACCTGATGCTGTGCATAGGTCATGTCGCGACGGGTGCGCATGACGAACTCCTGCGGGATCGGCTCGCATTTCGCCACCAGCGCTTCCGCGGTGGCCCGTCCGTTGTACATCGTCAGCGTCGCCGCATCGATCGCGGCGGCGGCCTCGGCAACCGCCATCTGCACGAACTCGCTGGCGGCGAGCGCATTGACGCCGCGCGACACCTTGGCGCGGAGCGTCGCCAGCGCGACTCTGCAACGCGCGATTGCCGAGAGCGATCGCGACCGGCGGCAGCGAGTAGTTCACCATCAAGCCACGCGGTGCACGAACCAGCGGATAATCGGCATGCACCGCGGCGCCCGGCACCGTGCCCGCCAGCAGATCCGCGAGCATGACGCAGCGATGATCCGGCACGAACACATCGCGCAGCTTCAGCGAGCGGCTGCCGGTACCCGCGAGACCGATTACATGCCAGTCGTCAACGATCTCGATCTCGCCTGAAGGGGACCAGCAGATAGGCGATTGCGGCCGGATCACCGGGCTTGTCGAGAAACGTGCCGATGATCGCCCACTGTGCATGACTGCTGCCGCTGGAAAACGGGAACGAACCCGACAGCCTCCAGCCACCTGCGGTGCGTTCGGCCGTTGCGCGCGGCGCCAATGAAGATGACGCGACCGCGCGCGGATCGTTGCCCCACACGTCGATCTGTGCCTGCAGCGGGTACGATGCCAGCAGCCACTGATGTTCGCCGAGGACCGCGTACACCCAACCGGAGGAGGCGCAGGCTTCGGTAATCGTCTCGACGATGCGGGAGAACAGCGAGAAGCGGAGTTGCAGGCCGCCGAAGCGGCGCGGCTGGACGATGCGGAGGATACCGGTGCGGTGGAACTCGGCGATCGTCTCCGGTGAGACGTCGCGCGAGGCGTTGGTTGCAGCGGCACGCTGGGACAGGGCAGGGACCAGCGCACGCGCCTGTGCCAGCAGGTACTCTTCTTGATCGCTGAACGCCGGATCGATCATCGGTTCACGCCGCGCACGGCTTCACACACTGCGCGTGTCACTTCGGCGGTCGTCGCCTTCCCGCCGAGATCAGGGGTCACGATGCCTGCCGCGCAGACCTGCTCCACCGCGCGCATCAGCAAATCGGCGGCCGGTTTCTCGCCCAGATGCTCCAACATCATCGCGCCGGTCCAGAAGCTGGCGACCGGATTGGCAATGCCCTTGCCGGTGATGTCGAACGCGGAGCCATGGATCGGCTCGAACATCGAGGGGCTGCGCCGCTCGGGGTCGATGTTGCCGGTCGGCGCTATGCCAAGCGATCCGGCCAGCGCGGCGGCGAGATCGGACAGGATGTCGGCGTGCAGGTTGGTCGCCACTACGGTGTCGATGCTGCGCGGGCGGCGGACCATGCGCATGGTCATCGCATCGACCAGCTCCTTGTCCCAGGTCACGTCGGGATAGTCGTGCGACACCAGGCCGGCGATCTCATCCCAGAACACCATGCCGTGCCGTTGCGCATTGGACTTGGTGACCACGGTGAGCAGCCTGCGAGGCCGGCTGCGTGCGATGTCGAAGGCGAACCGCATGATCCGCTCGACGCCGCGGCGGGTGAAGATGGCAGTTTCGGTGGCCACCTCTTCCGGCATGCCGCGATGCGCGCGGCCACCGTGGCCGGCGTATTCGCCTTCGCTGTTCTCTCGAACGATCACCCAGTCGAGATCGCCTGGCCCGACGTCGCGCAGCGGCGAGGTGATGCCCGGCAGGATGCGCGTCGGGCGCACATTGGCGTACTGGTCGAGCCCCTGGCAGATCGGCAGGCGCAGGCCCCACAGCGTGACGTGGTCGGGGATGTTCGGATCACCGACCGCGCCGAAATAGATGGCATCGGCGGTGCGCAGCCAGGCCAGCGCATCAGCCGGCATGAAACTGCCGTGCTTGCGATACCGCTCGGATCCCCAGTCGTAGTGATCAATGGTCAGACTGAAGCCGCCATCGCGCGCCGCTACGGCGTCCAGCACTTCCAGTCCGGCGCTGATCACTTCAGGGCCGATGCCGTCGGCCGGGATGGCGGCGATGCGATACTGGCGCATGGCGGGGTCCTTTTTTCCCGACGTATCGGACACGGCCATTGCTGGCAAATCGGGACTCAACAACTGGTGAGGGCGACGCTTCGCCAATCCGCCGGGATTTCCCGCGGGTCCGTGCGGCGACATAGTCCTGCGGCCAAAACGAATCTACGACGGAATGAGCGGTGGCGTAGGCATCCACCAGCCCTGGTCTCAGCCAGGTCGCTTGGTTTCATCAAACAGTCCAATGGCCATATCAAGCTTAGCGAATTGGCCAGGGACCGTGGTGAGCGGTACTTGTCGCGTGTTGGGAGACGATGAGGCGGTGCTGTCATGCTGGAAGGGCAAGCTTGGCCCCGTGCCGGTTCAATGATCTGTTGGGCGCTCAAGCTTGAGTATGACGGTGCTCCGTTCGTCGGCTGGCAACGGCAGTCCAACGGACTTTCAGTTCAGGAGGTGCTGGAGGACGCGGCGGCCAAGCTGAATCGCGGCGTGCCGGTGGCGAGTGTCGTGGCTGGCCGGACCGACGCAGGCGTGCATGCCTCTGCCCAGGTCGTGCAGTTCGCGCTTCAGGGTGACATTCCCGCAGCGAAACTGCGCGACGCCTTGAACTACCACATGAAACCACATCCGGTGGTGGTGTTGGATGTGGTGCCGGCTCCGGCCGGCTGGAATGCCCGTTTCTCGGCTATCGGCCGCACCTACTGCTATCGCATTCTGAACCGGCGTGCCCGCCCCGCCTTGCTGGCCGGCCGTGTCTGGCACGTGTCGGCAGATCTGGACACAGAGGCGATGCACAGGGCCGCACAGTCGCTGCTGGGCCGTCACGACTTTTCATCGTTCCGTGCGACTGCCTGTCAGGCAAAGAGCCCGCTGCGAACACTCGATCGGCTGGACGTGCTGCGCGAGCGGTCAGATCATCAATGTTATCGTCGAGGCGCGCAGCTTCCTGCATCATCAGGTGCGCAACATGGTGGGCACACTGAGGCTGGTCGGGGACGGAAGCTGGCCGGTGGAACGCGTTGCCGCCGCGCTGGCGATGCGGGATCGGGCTGCCGCCGGCCCGACCGCGCCGGCTGATGGCCTTTGCCTTACGGGCGTGCGCTACCTCGATAATCTCTGGTAACGGCTGCCAAGCCCGGGCAGATCCGATCACCGCCGCGCGAGAATTTGCGACGGTCGCCGTTTACCTAGCCGTTTACCTGATTGGCCTCGCACCGCCATAATGGTCGGGAGGCAGAGTGGAGCATCGTTTGGCGAAGGTGCTGGTCATCGAGGATGACGACGGCACGGCCGAGGAAATCGTGACCGACCTTGGCGACCGTGGGTACCTGCTCGACCGCGCGTCGGATGGAACCGATGGTTTGCAACGGGCGCGCACCGGCGGCTGGGACGTGCTGGTGGTTGACCGCATGTTGCCGGGCCTGGACGGGCTCAGCGTCATCGAAGCCTTGCGCGACGAAGGTGTCAGAACCCCCGTGCTGGTGCTGAGCGCGCTGAATGCGGTGAATGATCGCGTACGCGGGCTGCGCGCGGGCGGTGATGATTACCTTGCCAAACCCTTCTCGCTCTCGGAACTCGCGGCGCGCCTGGAAGCCTTGCTGCGCCGCCCTGCCGAGCCGCGCGAAACGGTGCTGCGGGTTGGCCCGTTGGAACTCGACCTGCTGTCGCGGAGCGCGCGCCGTGGCCGGCGCGAGTTGGAGTTGCTGCCGCGCGAGTTCCAGCTTCTGGAATACATGATGCGACGCGAAGGGCAGGTGCTGACGCGGGCCATGTTGCTGGAAAACGTCTGGAACTATCGCTTCGTGCCGCAGACCAACCTGGTGGACGTCCATATCGGCCGCCTGCGCCGCAAGGTCGATTGTCCGGACGAACCGCCGATGATTCTCAGTATCCGCGGCGCGGGATTCATGCTGCGTGCGCCTGCCTGAAGTCATTCATTCCACCACCTTCCGCTGGGCGATGGGCGTTGCCGTGGCGTTCAGCGTCTGCACGCTGCTGCTGTTCGGCTTCGTCTATTGGCAGACCGCGGCGTACGTGACGGGCAATATGGACGCCACGATCACGGCTGATGTTCAATTGGACGACGGGACATCTCCGCCGCAGGTGCTGCATTTCGTGCAGGAACAGGTGGAGCAGGATCCCCGCCGCGTGAAACTCGCTGGGCTCTTCGGACCGAGATGGCGCCTTGC
Source organism: uncultured Alphaproteobacteria bacterium (assembly GCA_963758595.1). GTDB lineage: Bacteria > Pseudomonadota > Alphaproteobacteria > Acetobacterales > Acetobacteraceae > JAMXLO01. The sequence continues at coordinate 122,542 of CAVWWB010000005.1, read as the reverse complement.
TCGCGGGAAACATCGCGGCGATGCCTCCAGGGGTTCCGCTGGACGGCATGCCGCACTCCGGCGCGGTAATTCGGGTCGATAACCGCGGGCGCGAACTGCAGGAGGTCCGGATCGTCGGCCGGCGTCTGGAGTTCGGGCGATGTGCTCCTGGTTGCGCGAAATGCCGACGAGGCTCGCCAGGTTGGCCACATCGTCGCGCGTGGCCTGGCTCTGGGCCTGGTACCGGCGGTGTGCCTTGCGCTGGTCACCGGAACCTGGCTCAGCAAGCGGGCGCAGCGGCGCATTGATGAAATGAATCGCCGTGTTCAGCGCGTCATCGCCGGCGAACTCAAGGAGAGGCTGCCGGTCGGCGGCGTATGACGACCCGCTCAATCGCCTGGCGAAGATCGTCAACGACATGCTGGGCCAGATCGAACGGTTGGTCGGTGAACTGTCCAGCGTGGGTGATGACATTGCGCATGATCTGCGCACCCCGCTCACGCGCGTGCGGGCGATCCTGGAACGTGGGCGCGACAATGCGCGGACATTGCAGGACATGTCAGACGCAACGGATCGGGCCATCGCCGGCCTGGACCAGTCGCTGGCAATCATCACCGCGCTGTTGCGGATCGCCGAGATCGACCACAGCCGCCGCAGCGCGGCAATGACCGACGGTGCGGCTGCAGGAGATCCTGCGCGCCGTGCATGAGCTGTATCATCCGATTGCCGAGGACAAAGCTGTGTCGTTGCGGCTGGTTCTGCGACGACGTCGCCGCCGTCTCAGGCGATCACGACCTGCTGCTGGAGGCAGTTGCCAATCTGGTCGATAACGCCGTGAAATTCACCCCGCCGGGCGGTGCCGTCAGCCTTTTCCTGCTGCAAGCTGCCGATGGACCGTTGGTGCGCATCGAGGATACCGGACCAGGGATCAGCGAGGCCGAGAGGGATGCGATATTCGCGCGATTCTATCGATCCGACAGAAGCCGCCATGCACCCGGGGTCGGACTTGGCCTGAGCCTCGTCGCGGCGATCGTGAAGCTGCACGGATTCCGGCTGGCGATCCTGGATGGACCTGGATGTCGTGTCGAGATCGCCTGTCAAGCCGCGCCAACCGGGCCAGCGTCCGCCGGCCCGGTTCAGCACGAAGCGCGTCAGCTGCCCTTGGGCAGCGTTGTGCCGGCCGTGCCGCCGTAGGGATTTGCCTGGGTGCTCGCCGTCGGTTGCTGCCCGTTGGTCTGCCAGGGATTTGCCGGAGCGTCATTCGGGCGCACGCCGGGGGCGGTGGGGTCAACGCCAGGGAGTTCAGTGAAAAAGGTATTGGGGGCGATCAAGCCGCTGTCTTCGCCGCCGCCGCCCTGATCCGCCCACGCTGCGCCCATACCGAGGCTAAGCACCGCGGCAGAGGCAAAAATCATCATTTTCATGTCTGCGTCCTTTTAGTGCAGGCTGGTCGCAGGCAAGTCGCCTCCGACACACTTGCCATCTGGGGGAGCGAACCTGCCAATTCGATTAAAGAGCGATTTAGCTGCTTAAATTAGGATTTAGAGCGCGATGACCGGAGGCGGAATTGCTGGAGGTCTGAACACGTGGCGGGCTCGACCGGGCCATTACGCGAACAGACAACGGGCTAAAGATGCGGCGTTGCCGATTGCCCCACCCCGTGGCTCGCATAGTCTCCTGGCATGAACGATCTTCCCTTCGTCGGCGGCAGCAACATCCCGGAATATAGCGTTTCGGAAATCTCGGGGGCGGTGAAGCGGGCGCTGGAGAGTCATTTCGGCCGCGTGCGCGTGCGCGGTGAGATCACCGAGCTGAAACGCTATCCCTCCGGCCACATCTATTTCTCGCTGAAGGATGATGGCGCCCGGCTTGCCGGGGTGGTGTGGAAATCATCCGTGCCGCGTCTCGGCATGAAGCCGGAGAATGGTGTCGAGGTGATCGCCACCGGGCGCATCTCCGCCTATTCCGAGCGTTCGTCATACCAGCTCATTACCGAACGCATGGAGTATGCCGGTGCCGGCGCGCTGCTCGCCCGCATCGAGATGCTGCGCACCCGCTTGGCCGCCGAAGGCCTGTTCGATGCGGTTCGGAAGAAGAGATTGCCGATGCTGCCCGTCGTGATTGGCGTGATCACCAGTGAAAGCGGGGCCGTCATTCAGGATATCCGCACCACGATCGCACGCCGCTTCCCGCGGCGGATCCTGTTATGGCCGGTGCCCGTGCAGGGCGAGGCCGCCGCGGAGCGGATTGCCGCCGCCATCAGTGGCTTTTGCCGGGTTACACCGCGTCCCGACGTGCTGATCGTTGCGCGCGGTGGCGGCAGCCTGGAAGACCTGATGCCCTTCAATGACGAGGCGGTCGTGCGTGCGGTCGCCGAATGCCGGATCCCGCTGATCTCCGCGGTCGGGCATGAGACCGATACGACGCTGATCGACCACGTGGCTGACCGGCGCGCACCGACGCCGACCGCGGCGGCCGAACTCGCGGTCCCTGCGCGCATCGATCTGGTGGCTGATTTGGAGCACAAGGCGGCGCGGCTGGTCGGCGCGCTCAATCGGCTGGCCCAGGAGCGCCGGCTGCGGCTGTCGCGCGCGGAACGTGGCCTGCCGGACTTGGTCGCACTGCTCGGTAATGCCCGACAGCGGCTGGATGACCGGGCCGAGAGGCTGGTGATGGCATTGCCAAATCTGCTGCGGAGCGGCGCGGCGCGCTCAGTGAGATCGAGCGGCGTCTGCCCGACCTGGCGGCGCGATTCGCGGGTTGCCGTCAACGGGTCGAGGACCGCGGGGTCCGGTTGGTCATCGCGCTGCCGAATTTTGTGGCGCGGCGACACGCGGCGCTCGATCTCTGCGGGCAGAAGCTGGTGTCGTGCCTGCGACACGCCGTCGCGGATATCCACAATCGTGCCGGCGGCTCTCTCGGCCGCCTCTCGGACGCACCGCTGCGCGCGATGTTGCGTGAAGCGCAGGGCGAAGCTGCAGGGCAACGCGGCGCGCCTAGAATCAGTGTCGCCGCTTGCAGTGTTGCAGCGGGGCTATGCCGTAGTTTCCGATGTAACCGGTCGTCCACTGACCAGCGCCGCAGCCGTTCGTCCTGGCACCAGACTCAGGCTGCGCTTTGCCGATGGCGAGGTAGGCAGCCACGGCTGACCGGCCGGAACGGCAGGGCCGTCTGCCGCTGTAGTGCGCCGCTGTGGAGCGTCAAGCCTCGGGCTGCGGCGGCCTCGCGCACCGCCTGCAACAAGGTCGCGCGCGAGTAGGGTTTCATGATGATCGGGCCGTCCAGCGGTCGATTGCCGCCACCCAGGCGTCGGTGGCGCCGGTGAGGTAAATGACCGGCAGATCCGGCTGGATCGAGCGCGCCAGCCGAACGAACTCGTAACCCGACATGATCGGCATGGCGTAGTCGACCAGCGCCAGGCGAACCGGCCCCGCCGCAAGGACTTCCTTCGCCTCGGCCGCACTGCTCGCCTCCCGCACCACATAGCCAGCCTCGCGCAGGAAGATCGCGGTGATATCCCGCACATCCGCGTCGTCATCGACCAGCAGTATCGTGCCGCCGACATTCACGCTTTCGCGGCCACGCGGCTTCGCTGTTCCATGCTGCGGTTCGTCCGCCATTGCGCGGGGCAAATACACCTCTACCGTGGTGCCGATGCCTGGTGCACTGCGCAGCCGCACCGTACCGCCGAACTGCGTCGCCACGCCATAGACCTGCGCGAGGCCCAGACCGCTGCCCTTGCCGATTTCCTTGGTCGTGAAGAATGGCTCAAGTGCCCGCTCCAGCACCTCGCGTGTCATGCCGATACCGTTATCCTTCACCGCAATGCGCACGTAGTCGCCGGCATCCAGTTCGGGCACATCGGGGCGCGTGACATTGCGCTGTGATGATGCGCAATCGGCCGCCTTCGTGCATCGCGTCGCGTGCATTGATCGCGAGGTTCAGGATGACCAGCTCGAGCTGCGTCGGATCGCTGGTGGCCAACCAGAGGTCGCCGGCCAGGTCCGTCTCCACCTGAACCAGACCGCCAAGGCTACGCCGCAACAGCTCATCCATCCCGGCGATCACGGCATTAACGTCGACCGGGCGCGGCGAAAGGTTCTGTCGCCGTGCATAGGCCAGCAGTTGCTGGGTCAGTTGACCGCCGCGAAATGCCGAGCGCAGACGCGGCATCGACCAGAGAGAGCGTGCGTGGGTCCGACAAGCGGGTTTGCAGCAATTCGAGATTGCCGATGACCGCCGTGAGGAGGTTGTTGAAATCGTGCGCAATGCCACCGGTGAGTTGGCCGACCGCCTCCATCTTCTGCGCCTGGCGCAATTGTGCCTCCACCCGGCGCATCGCGGTGAGGTCAACCGAGGCCAGAAGCACGTGCTCGATGCGTCCGCTTTCTCCGCGTCAGTGGCACGAGGAAGGACCGACGCGTCACTTCACCCACAGGGAATGGTGCGGTGTATTCGTATTCCACCGGCGCTCTTGTTTCGATCTGCAAGGCGATATTGCGTGGCGGCGAATTCCGCCTGCTCTGGCGGCAGGATCTCCTCGAGTGATCGGCCGATGACAAAGTCGCGCGGGTATCCCGAATGATGCTCCCACGCTGGATTGGCTTCCTCGCAGACGATCCGGCCATCCGGGTGCACCGCCATGAAGACGAGATCGACCGGCGAGTACTCGAACATCGCGCTGTAGCGCGCACGCGACAGGCGCAGTTCCTCGACGGCCTGGCGCAATTCGCGGGTGCGCTCCTCGACTTCCCGCTCCAGCCGGTCCGCGAAGTTGCGCAGTGCCTGTTCCGCCTCGATACGTTCGGCGATGTCGCGCCAATACACGGTGACACCATCGCCTGAGGGACCCACGCTGACCGACACCCACACGTCCCATCGTCGGTGATGGCGCTTCGAAGGTGATGACGCGCTGCTCGGCGCGGACCTGACGCAGCACTTGCTCGTTCAGGCTTCCCACCATGGTGGGGAAGCGCTGCCAGATCACCTGGCCGATGACGCTATCGGCGCTCACGCCCCAGAAGGCCAGGGCACGACGGTTGGCGTAGACGAACCGCCACTCGGCATCGAGTGCGTAGAACGCATCCCCCATGCTCTCGAGGATGGCCTGGGCATCCGCCGACAGGATTGGCGTCGACCTCGTTCGCGATGGCTCCCTCCGCGTGGACCGTTAGCAAGTTATCCGGTTGCCCGGAGGCGGGCGACCCAACTCCGGGGGCGATCGGCCTTGCTCGCTTCATGTCGTTGGCCGGTCGAGTTCAGGGGCGGGCTTCGGCTGAACATGTTGCCAACTCCGACGTGTGCGCTGACCCGTCGTTGACGTCCCGTTTGATCGGTTCGGCGATGCCTTCCAGGCTCTCTGACATAGGGTCCAGGAGACGCCTCGCGGCTTAAGGCTGGGTAAAGGGTTGATACCGGACGGTCTCTGCCGCGGCGGATGCCCCGGAGACATTCGCCCCCCGAAGGGTCTGGCGTCACACGTCCAGGTTCGCCACTTTCAAAGCGTTGCCGACGATGAAGTCCCGCCGGGGCTCGACCACGTCGCCCATCAGCGTAGAGAACACCTGGGCCGCGTCCTCGCTATCGCCGACCTTCACCTGCAGCAGCGTGCGGCTGCCGGATCGAGTGTGGTGTGCCACAACTGATCGGGATTCATTTCCCCCAAGCCCTTGAACCGCTGCACCGTCAACCCGCGCCGGCCATGCGCAACGATGCGCTCGTAGGCTGTGGCAGGCCCAGGCACCGCAACCTCCTGCGCATCCAGCTTCAGCCGGCCGGTTCCGCGAAGCGAAGTGCCAGTTCCGGGCCCAGCGCATCCAGCCTTCGCGCATCCTCGCTGCGAAGCGAGGCGCCGTCGATTGTGTAACGTTCGGCCACCCCGCGCACCATGCGCGACATGGTCAGGCCGCCGTCGGCGCTGACCACCCAGCCCTGTTCGGTCGGCAAGGAGACCGCATTGAGCCGTGTCACCAGCGCCGGGCCCGCCTCGATTGCCCGCTGCGGGTCCTGCTTCAGGGCGCCGGCGATTGCGACCTGCTCCAGAAACCCGATCGGCGCGGTCACCGACAGCCGGCGCAGCAGTGCCGCGACGTGGCGCAGCCAGCGCACGTGCTCGTGCAGCTCCGGCCCGGCGAGCGTATCGCCGGTCGCATAGGTCAGTCGCGCATCCGCCAGCGCCTTGTCGAGCAGGAAACCTTCCAGCGAGTCATCATCCTTCAGATAGCGTTCGTCGTTGCCGCGCTTGGCGCGATACAGCGGTGGCTGGGCAATGTAGAGGTGGCCGCGCGCGATCAGGTCCGGCATCTGCCGGAAGAAGAACGTCAGCAGCAAGGTCCGGATATGCGAGCCGTCCACATCGGCGTCGGTCATGATGACGATGCGGTGGTAACGTAGCCTGGCGACATCAAAGCCGCCCTGTTCCGGTTCGCCGCGGCCGATACCGGTGCCCAGTGCGGTGATCAGCGTGCCGATCTCGGCACTGCCCAGCATGCGGTCGAAGCGAGCGCGCTCGACGTTCAGGATCTTGCCCTTCAGCGGCAGAATGGCCTGGAACTTGCGGTCACGCCCTTGCTTGGCCGAGCCGCCGGCACTGTCGCCCTCGACGATGAAGATCTCGCACTTGGCGGGATCGCGTTCCTGGCAGTCCGCCAGCTTGCCGGGAAGGGTGGAGACGTCCAACACGCCTTTCCGCCGCGTCAACTCGCGCGCCTTGCGCGCGGCCTCGCGCGCCGAGGCGGCGTCCATCACCTTCTGGACGACGCCTTTCGCCTCCTTCGGGTGGGTCTCGAACCAGTGCGCCACGGCATCCGCCACGGCAGCCTGCACCACCGGCTGCACCTCCGACGACACCAGCTTGTCCTTGGTCTGCGAGGAAAACTTCGGATCGGGCACCTTGACCGACAGCACGGCGGTCATGCCCTCTCGCATATCCTCACCCACGAGTTGGAGCTGTTCCTTCTTGCCCATACCTTCGGCGTACTTGGTCACCACCCTGGTCAGCGCCTGGCGGAAGCCGGCGAGGTGGGTGCCGCCGTCACGCTGCGGGATGTTGTTGGTGAAGCACAGCATCGTCTCGTGGTAGCTGTCATTCCACGACAGCGCGAACTCCACGCGGATGTCCTGCGAATCTCGTCCGAGCGCGCGTAGGCTGATCGGCGGCGTGAACACCGCTGTCTTGCCGCGGTCGAGATATTCGACGAAGGCGATCAGCCCGCCCTCGTAGTGCATCATAGTCTCCACCGCCGGCGGATGGCGCTCGTCGCGCAGCACGATCGTCAGCCCGGAGTTCAGGAACGCCAGTTCGCGTAACCGCCGTTCGAGCAGCGAGAAATCGAATTCGGTGCGCGTGAAGGTGACGGGGCTCGGCTTGAAAGTGACTTCCGTCCCGCTGGTCCGGTCCGACGGTCCAACGACCGCCAGCGGTGCCTCGGCTTCGCCGTTGCGGAACCGGATGAAGTGCTCGAGGCCGTGCCGCCAGACGCGGACTTCCATCCACTCGGACAACGCGTTCACCACCGCGGCACCGACGCCGTGCAGGCCCCCGGCTACCTTGTAGGAGCTCTGGTTGAATTTGCCGCCCGCGTGCAGCCGGGTCAGCACGACTTCGGCGGCCGAAATACCCTCTTCCTGATGAATGTCGATCGGAATGCCGCGGCCATTGTCACGCACCGTCACCGACCCGTCGCCGTTAAGGATCAGCTCACACCGGTTGGCGCAAACCCGCCTGCGCCTCATCGACCGCATTGTCGATTATTTCAAACGCCATGTGGTGCAGACCGGAGCCATCATCGGTGTCGCCGATGTACATGCCGGGCCGGCGGCGCACCGCGTCCAGGCCCTTCAGGACAGAGATGGAAGCGGCGTTGTATGCTTCAGAATCGGGCTGCGGCGCGGTGTCATCGGACATGCCGGCGGAGGACTCCAGAGAGCTGCTTGGATACTCTAGTATATAGCCGCTACAGCACCCCTGGCACAGGGGTGTTGACCTAATCCGGTTGCGGAAAACGTTGATCCGGCAGCAGTTTCCGCATCCCGCACGCGCAGGCCCTCTGCCATTCCGGCGAGCGGCAGGAAGGTTTCGGCATCGGTTCCGGTGATCAGCGTCTGGGCCGGCAATCGCAGCAGGGCGGCGAACAGCGCGGCGCGACGATCCGGGTCCAGGTGCACGGCCGGCTCGTCCAGCAGCAGCATCGGCGAAAAGCCTCTTGTCTCGGCGATCAGCGCGGCATGGCGCAGGATGACGCCGACCAGCAGCGCCTTCTGCTCGCCGGTCGAGGCAAGCGCGGCGGGCGCGCCGGTTTCGGCGTCGCTCAGCAGCATATCGGCACGGTGCGCACCGATGGCGGCCGCCCCTGCCTGGGCGTCGCGGCTGCGAGCGGCGGCGAGGCTGTCACGCAGCCAGTCCTCCACCGCCACCGCCGGCGATCGGGCGAGCCGATCGGCGATCGGACAGGCCAGCGCCATATGCGCGGCGGGGAAGCCCGGGATCGGCGGCACGCGCATTCATCCGCGCAACCAGCGCCAGGCGTGCCGCGGTCGCCGCCACGGCATGGCGCGCCATCGCGTCCTCCAGACCCGCGAGCCAGGCCGTATCCGCCCGGCGCTCCGCCAGCAACCGGTTGCGCTGGCCCATCGCATGCTCGTAGGCGGCGATCTCGCGTGCATGATGGGGCTCCAGCGCCCAGACCAGGCGGTCCAGAAAGCGCCGCCGGCCCGAGCCACCTTCCTGGAACAGCCGATCCATCTGCGGCGTGAGCCATACCGCGGCAACCTGGGCAGCAATCTGCGCCTGACTGCGCGGGGCCATGCCGTCGAGGCGGAACACGCGGCGGCCCGACGGATCGTCAGGTGGTGTGCCGGTGCCGATGTTCACCTCGCCATGCGCCGCGGCGAACCGTCCGGCTACCGCCCACCCGCCAGCGCCGCCATGTCGCGATAGATCCGCAGCTGCGCGCGCCGCGCAGGCCCCGCCCCGGCACCAGCAGCGAGACTGCCTCCAGCAGATTGGTCTTCCCGCTGCCGTTCGGGCCGAACAGCGCGCTGATCCGGGCGGACGGCCGCCAGGTCAGCGCCGTGTAGTTGCGGAAGTCGGTGAGCGATAGGCGGAGCAGGCGCATGCGCTGATCTGTGTCGGCCCCTGCTGCGGCGTCAACGTTCGAGCCTGGGCAAGCGGGAACAAGTTATTACGCCGGTATTCGGCGTGATTTCAGTACGCTACAAAGTAAAACCATGTAATGCGTCAGCGCATGCCCGAGATGCGATGGCAGATGCCGCGACATCCAGCAATTGCCGGAGCCGCCCGGCTGTCCGGACACGAGCTTCGGTGCCAGTCTTGCTATCTTGGAATTCGGCGTGTATTGCCGAACAATGCGAAGGCCAGGGGCAGACGCACCCGGGGCCTGGCGCACGGGGCTGGGATGCTCGTCGCTGTTCTTGCAGCGTCGGGGTATTATTCTATTGCGCAGGCGCGGGGACCAGACGAGCCGGGCGACCAGACCGCGCTGGCGGCCCCGCGGATATGGCTGCATGGCGCTGCCGGCATAGGGCTTCCGCAGCCGCTGTCGCCGGGAGAGGCAGCCCAGGTGCGGCGGGTCTTCGAGCTGCAGGCCGGCGGCAAGGTGGCCGAGGCCGCGCGCGAAACCGAGCACCTGCAGAACGACGTGCTGCTGGGCGCCATCCTGGCCGATCGCTATCTGCGCAACCCGGCCAGCGCCGCCGAACTCTCGGCCTGGCTGAACGCATTCGGCGATCAACCCGAGGCGCCGGCGATTCGTGGGCTGCTGGAGATGATGGCGCCACCAGCTGCTGCACCCGCACCCGATCCGGAGGCGTCAGGCCGCGGCACAGGCCGTTCACCCGCCGATGCGCGGCGCCTGTTCGTCGAGAACCGTGATAGCGACGCCATCGCCATTGCCTTGCTCCGCACGCGGGCGCGGAGGCACAGTTTGTGGGCGGGCTGGCCGCTGTCCGACTTGCCCGAGCCAGACGCTGCCTCGGCACTGTTCCAGGCGGCCTATCGCTCCGCTGAGAGGCACACCGCTGGGGGCGCGGCGCTGCGGGCGGCCAGCGCCTTCTGGGACGCGAAGGTAGCACAACACGCCGGGGATCGCGGCAGCTTCGCGGTCTGGATGCGCCGCGCGGCGCTGGAAGGCGACACATTTTATGCCCTGATTGCCCGCCGCGCCCTTGGTCCGGCGATGGCGTGCATAGCCGGGGAGACGATCGGCAACGCTGATGTGGAAGCCTTGCTGGCCACCGCACAGGGGCGTCGAGCGTTTGCTCTGCTGCAGGTGGGCGAGAGGCGGCTCGCGGAAGCGGAGTTGCGGGCGCTGTGGGTGGACACCGCGCAGGACGGGCTGTTCGACCGCTCGATTGCACTGCGCCGCCCGCGCTGTCGGTTTCACCCCATTGGTGTCCGAGATCGAGCAGAACCCCATCGTGCGGCCGCCGAACGACGCGGCGCTGGTCCGACTGCGCCCGGCGCAGGGCTTTGTGGTCGATCCGCCGCTGGTCTATGGCGCTGGTGCGGCACGAGTTCGAACTTCCAGACCGACCGCCGTATCGCCCACCGGAGCGCGGGGTCTGATGCAATTGATGCCGCAGACGGCGCACGCGGTTGGGGGGCCGAGACCGACCAGTTGCACGACCCGGCGGTCAACCTCGCGATCGGACAGAAGTATCTGCTGAGCCTGGCCCAGTGACGAGGCGATCGAGGGCGACCTGATCCGCGTGCTGGCTGGCTACGGCCAGGGGCAGGGCGGGCTGCGGAAGTGGGTCGATCAGGTGCGCGACGGCGGCGACCCGCTGATGTTCATCGAAGCGATCCCGAACGGTCCCACCAGGGTCTTCATCAGGGCGCGCTGGTGTCTTCCTGGCACTATGCGGCCCAACTGCACGTGCCGGCAGCCAGCCTCGACTCGCTGGCGGCTGGTCGCTATCCGCATCTGCTGCGCGCCGGCGAAGCCAAGGGCGCGGCGGGACAGGCTTGCGCGCGGGTCGTCGGATCCTCCCCTGGTAGTCTCACGCAGCCCTGATCAGATGCCCGAGGCCGGCCGGCGCGCTCGGGTCAGCCAGGGCGGGCAGTGCTGGCCGGCGGCCAGAGCCAGACCCCGTGCCCGGCGTTCTCGATCGCCTGTGGCGACGGCGCGACGACCTCATTCTAATGATTGGCATCGTGATAGCGATAGCCCATCACGCTCTGTGTCTGGGTCTGTTTCGGGAGCGGGCCGCGCAACCTGCCACCGCGGCGCAGAGGCCGCATAACACGATATGTCGCAGCATCACTGCAGCTCCTTGGCCATCCGGCGGATTGTGCCGGTGGTGCTATGACCGGCCTGTACCTCCACCAACAGTATGGTGCCTCCCCAACTCTGCACAAGATCGGCGCCGACCACCTGGTCGATGCTGTAATCGGCGCCCTTGACCAGGACGTCGGGCCGCAGCGCCTGGATCAGTTCCAGCGGGGTATCCTCGTCGAACAGCACGACCAGATCGACGGAGGCCATCGATGCCATGACGGTGGCACGCGCCGTCTCGTTTTGCAGCGGGCGGGTCGGACCCTTCAGGCGCTGCACCGAAGCGTCGGTGTTCAGGGCGACGATAAGCCGGTCGCAACGGGCCCTTGCCTCGCGCAGCAGCCAAACGTGGCCGGGATGGATCAGGTCGAAGCAGCCGTTGGCAAATCCGACGCGCAGCCCCTGGGCGCGCCATGCCGAGGCCCGCTGCGCCGCCTCGGCATCGCTCGACGACCTTGCGATCGGTCGCAACCAGCTCCTCCAGGTGGATGATCCCTAGCAACTCCTCCTGGGTGACGGTCGCGGTGCCTGGCTTTCCGACCGAAATTCCTGCCGTGAGGTTGGCAATCATGGCGGCTTCAGGCAGTCCCGCGCCAGCACCCAGTGCCACGGCCAGGGCGGCGACCAGGGTGTCGCCGGCGCCCGAAACGTCGGCGACCTCGCGCGCCCTGGTGGGCAGGTGCAGTGCCGGCTCATCGCGGCGCACCAGCGTCAGGCCCTTGGCGGAACGCGTCACGACCACTGCCTCGCACCCGGTGTCTTCCACGGCGCGGCGTCCTGCCCGTACCGCCTCGGCATCCTCGGCTGCGTCGATGCGGGTCGCCTGGCGCACCTCGTGCTCGTTCGGCGTCAGCAGCGTGGCGCCACGATAGGCGGCGAAAGTCGACGCGCTTCGGGTCGGCGATCACGATGCGCCCGCGCGCCCGAGCCCGCGCCAGCGCGCCGGCAAGCACGGCATCGCTCAACACGCCCTTGGCGTAGTCCGAGAGCACGACGACATCGGCGCTCGAGCAGCGCCTCGGCGAAGGCGTCCATCAGGCGGTCGGCGGTGGCGGGATCCACCTGCGCGGTTACCTCTTCATCCAACCGCAACAATTGATGGTTGCCGGCCATGAAGCGGGTCTTGGCTGTGGTCGGCCGGCCGCGCGCGACAACCAGGCGCGAAACGATCCCGCGGAGGTCCAGCAGATCCTTAAGTTCCGCCGCCTTCGGCATCGTCGCCGATCACGCCAACCAGCGACGCCTGGCCACCGAGTGTGGCGATGTTGAGTGCCACGTTGGCCGCGCCGCCCAACGTAACTCGTCTCGCGCTCGGTCGCAGCACCGGGATCGGTGCCTCGGGCGATAATCGGGTCGCGCTGCCACTGACATACCGGTCGAGCATGATGTCGCCCAGGACCAGCACACGCGCATCGGCGAAGCGTCGGACCACATGGGCCAGTTCCGAATCGCTGTTTAACGCTGGCGCAATGTTCATCAATTCGTTCCGGCGAAGCACACTAGGACCTGATAGCACAGTTCGGCCAGAGATTGCACAACCTGCCGGCCTATTTTCAGGCGAGCGAAGAAAACGGGTTCCATCTTGTAGTTGTGGCGGATAACTTGTCACAACCATTCCTTACCCGGCGGGGGCACCATGATGTATCTTCCACCATTCGATCTCTGCGGCGCATGGTGGAAGTGTCGACGGTCCGTGGAGAGCTGCGTGTCAGCCTGTCCTATGACGATTTTGTCAAGATTTTACGGATGATGATCTCCGGTATCGAGATTGACGAAAAATGGTACCTCGCCACGCACGAAGATATTGCCAGGGCAGTCGCGAGCGGTGCGGTGGCGTCGGCAAAGCAACACTTTGTCGATGACGGCTACTTTGAAGGCAGGCTGCCTTTCCCGATGCCGGTGAATGAACGATGGTACCTGGATCAATACCCCGATGTCGGCGACAGCGTACGCAAGGGCGTTGTCGCGTCCGGCGAGCAACACTTCGCTGAGGACGGTTATCGCGAGGGGCGACTGCCATTTCCGCTATGAATGCTGGCGAATTGGCGCCGTCGTCGCCGGCGGCTGAAGGTACGGTGGATGTCGGCGAGTGCCGGTTGCGAAGGAAGTCCGACGGGCGCATCCGGCGGGCTCGCTGTCCGACATGAGCCGTTCGCCGCGAGCCCAGGCGCGGAGCAGGGCGGCAAGGGGGCGGCGCGACATTCCGCTGCTGGTGAACCAACCATCCGTCGGGCTGGAGGCCAGCGGACCGATCGAGGCGGCGTCAGCGACCGCGGACCATATCGGGATCGACATCGATCCGGTCGTCAGCGCTGGTTTCATCCATGATCGCTACGACCTGCTGGTCCGCGGCCGGGCAGTCTCGCGTCTGCCGATCGAAGAACTCGCCATCAGTCTCGATGACGTGGTTGTCGGACGTGTGCAGTTCGGCGCGGGGAATGCGCCCGAAGGCAATGACTGACAGCGACACCCAGCACGTGTTCAACGTTAACGTGCCGCTTCCGCGCGCACAGGCGCGTGGCCCCTGCGAGTGCGTGATCCTTGCTCGGAGTCGGGCCGGCGATATACGGCGGGAAGAATTCAGCCTCGTTATCGATCCGGACAGTCCGCTGCCGGTCACGGTGACTTCTGGCCCGACGCTTTCGTCGCATGCCTACGCACAGGCGCATCCACCTCTGGTTCTGTATGTCGAGCGGGCGGTGATAGATCGCACCGGGCACCTCCTGGTGCATGGTTGGGCAGTGTCGCTGAACCCGCTGGTGACTGTTCAGGCCTTCATTGACGACGAACGGATCGACGCAGCGCAGCTTGGCGGGCAGCGCGACGACATCGGTACAGCGTTCCCGCGCTATCCGAATGCGCGTCACGCTGGCTTCATGCTATCAAAGCGCGTCGGCGTTCCTGCCGGCCGCGTGACGGCGATCAGAGTGCAGGCGATCAGTCGCAGTGGGTTCATGCACGAGGTGCTGCTTCCGGTGGAGCAGGTTCGCGCGCTGGCGACCGATCAGCCCGTTCCGGACCTGCCGACGCCGTTGCCGGTCTGCTGCTCCGTCGATGGGCCCGGCTAACGGCCGAGACGAGCGGCGCGATATCCACTTCTTCTGCGATGAGCTGGCTGTCGATGCGGCAGGCAACCTCCGCGTGGTCGGCTGGGCGGTGTGCGCCGTCGGCATCGCCGCGATCACCGTGCATGTCGATGGCGAGCAGGTCGGCGAAGCAGAAATTGGATTGCTGCGGCAGGACGTAGGCGTGGAATACCGGCATGTGCCGATGGCCCGCTATTCAGGGTTTCACCTGGTCAAGGCACTCGGTGCACTGCCTTCGGGCAAACGCATCGATTCGCGTGGTGCTGCGGAACAGCCTTGATGACGTGGAGGAAGAGGTCCGCAGCTTTGTCGTCGAACGTGCGCCACCGCCACCGCCGGCGGTGTCGCCGACAGAGTTCCGGCTGGAAATCGACACACCGATGGTCGTGGCCGGCACTGCCGTCGAGCCGGTGACGGGGCGACTGACGATCGAAGGCTGGGCGCTGGCCCGCTCCGGTATCACCGGCGTCGAGGTGCTGCTTGACGATCAGTGGCTGGGTGACGCGCATTATGGTCTGGCGCGGCAGGATGTCGGCATCGCTTTCCCCGACTGGCAGGATTCGCTGCGCAGTGGTTACGCGTTTCACTGCCCACCGCGCAGCCTGCGGAACGGCGAGCACGTGGTGCGGCTCAACGTGCGCGCCCGCAGCGGCCAGGTGCTGGAGCATCGCTTCACCATCCAGGTTCGCAAGTCCGAGGACGCCGAAGAAGGTCTGACGATCCGTCGGCGCATGAGCCAAGTGGAGATCGACGTTGCGGAGGAGCTGTTGGGCGACCTGGACCATCGCCCAAGTTTCCTGCTGGCCCTGTGCCAGGACAGCGAGATCGACGCCGCGGCTCTGCTGACGACGATCGAGTGGCTTGCGAAGTCAGGCTTATCAGGGCTGGCAACTGGAGATCCTTGCCCTTGGCGGGGCAGCTCATGCCGAGGTGCACGCTCTGCTTGCCGACGGCGGCAGCGGACCTGTCGGACCGTATCACTGTTGATCGAGGGCACTGACGAGATTCTCGAGCAGCCGATTGGCAGCGGCGGCGACTCGCAAACCGCGGTTGATCGGCTTTCTCTCACCGGGCGATCGGCTGGCCTGCGATGCGCTGCTGCGGATCGCTCTGGCCAGCGGACTGCATCCGGACGCCGACCTGTTGTATGCAGACGAGGTGCGGATCAGCCCGGCGAGCCGTGAGTGCGAACCGTTCCTGAAGCCGGACTTCTCACCCGACCTGCTGCTGTCCACCAACTACATCGGCCGCCCCTGGTTCGCCTCTGCCGGACTGTTCGATCGCGTTGACCTGCGGCGGCGCGATCTGGTGCAAAATGGTGAGTACGATGCGGTGCTGCGATGCACGGAACAGGCCGCGCATGTGCACCATGTTCCAAGCCTGCTATGCCAGCGCGGTCCACGGCAGATCGATGATGCGGCTCAGGAGCAGGCGGCGCTGTCACGTGCCGCGGCGCGTTTTGGCTTCGCCGCCGACATATACGCTGGTGCGGTATCCGGCACTTGGCGCCTGCGACGGAAACAGCCGGTCACTGGCCTGGTGTCGATCATCATCCCTACATGCGGATCACGTGGGTTCATCGAGCGCTGCATCAAGTCGCTGCGAGAGCATACGGCCTACCGCAACTTCGAAATCGTTTGCCTCGACAATATTCCGGACGACCAGGTGGCGTGGAAGTTGTGGCTGCAACGAAACGCAGACACGGTAGTGACCATGCCGGATGCGTTCAACTGGTCGCGGTTCAACAACGCGGTGTCAAGCACGCGAAGGGTGAATTTCTGCTGTTCCTGAATGACGACATTGAAGTGCAGCAGTCAGGACTGGCTGGATGCGATGTTGGAGCACTCTCGGCGACCCGAGGTGGCAGTCGTCGGGCCACAACTGCTTTATCCCGATAACAAGGTTCAGCACGCCGGAATGTTTCTGGCAAAGCCCGGCACCGCACGTCATGCGTTCCGCTTCGCCGCTGCCGACGAGCCGGGGTACTTTGGATTGGCGCTGACGCAGCGCAATGTGATCGCGGTGACCGGCGCATGCATGTTGATGCGGCGCAGCGTGTATGAAGCGCTGGGCGGCTTCGAGGAAGCGCACGAGATCGTCAACAACGATCTGGACTTCTGCCTGCGGGCGCATCGCGCGGGAATGCGGATCGTGTTTACGCCCTATGCTTCGTTGGTGCACCATGAGGCGGCCAGCCGTGATCGACTGGAGGACACCTTCGATCTGCGCCACTTCGAGGCACGCTGGAACACCCTGTTCGCGGCGGGTGATCCTTTCTTCCATCCGTGCCTTTCGCGCAATTCCGACGACTATCGGCCGGATGACGAGCCGACAGAAACGATATTTCCCAGGGCATCCGCTGTTCCGACACAGCGACATCCGGCGGATACTGGTGGTGAAGGTCGATCATATCGGCGACTTCGTCACTGCGCATTCCGGCGATCCGCCGTTTGAAGCAGATTTTCCCGGCCGCCTCGATCCATGTACTGGCAAGCCGCGCCGCCCGTGCCTTCGTCGCCGTCGAGGATAGCATCGACGAGTTGATCGAGTTCGAGTTCTTCCACTCGGTTTCGGGCTTGGGTCAGAAACAGATCAGCAAGCAGGAATTCGAGGAATTGCGCGAGCGGCTGATGCCGTATCACTTCGATATCGCGGTTGATCTTCGTAAGCAAACCGATACGCGCGAGGTGTTGCGCCATACCGCCGGCGCGGTTCCTCGCCGGGTATGATACATGGGGCAGTTCCCGTACCTGGACATTGCGCTGGAGTGGGAGGGCGACAGGCAACTGCAACGCAAGCGCAGCCACGTGACCGATGACCTGATCAACCTGGTAGAAGCGATCGGTAGCGCCGGCGACGATCGAACGCACCAGCCTGTCGATTGCTGCACCGCCGGACTTCCTGCCAGAGCACGTTCGCGCGCTGTTCCAGCAGCCAGTGGTCGCGGTGCATCCGGGTGTGGGGAACGCGATGCGCCAATGGCCGCCGGAACATTTTGCTGCGCTGATCGACCTGATGATCGAAAGCAACGGGGTGAACGCAGTGCTCATCGGCGGCCCCGAGGAGGCAGAGCTGGCCGATGTGGTGATGGGCCGGATCGGCAACGGTTCTCGCGTGGTATCGCTGATCGGCAAGACTTCGCTGCAGCCAGCTTCCGGCCTTGCTGCAGGCTTGCGCGCTGTACGTCGGCAACAACTCGGGCCCGAAGCACATCGCGGCGGCGCTTGGCGTGCCAACGATTGGCATCCACTCCGGCGTGGTGGACGCGATCGAGTGGGGGCCGGTCGGCAGGCGCGCCGTCGCGGTGCGCCGCAACATGTCGTGCAGTCCCTGCTATCTGGCTCGCATGGAGGATTGTCCGCGTGGCTTTGCCTGCATGAACGGGCTGGAGCCGACGGCGGTGCAGCAAGTAGCGGAACTGCTGCTGGCCCGCCGCGTGAAACGGCGGTTGGCTGAGCCAATTATCGAACTGCCGCGCGAGGTGAAGCCGAAACCGCAGCTCAAGTTGCGCCGCACCCGGAAGCGCCAGGTCGCGCGAGTGCCGATTGACGCGGATTGACGTGACCGCAATTGGCTGAACAGCCAAAGTTTTCTCGTCATCCCGGGTCCGCTTCGCCGCGTTTGCCACCGGGACGCGTGGCCGGTAAGAGGCTGCATGGGTGATGACGATCTGATCTCGCTCGCTGCCACGCTGGCACTCGAGGCGGGTATTGCGATCCTGGCGGTGCGCCAGCGAGGCTTCGATGTCGAGCGCAAGGAGGATCGCTCGCCTGTTACCGAAGCGGATCGCGCTGCCGAAGTCTTGATCGTGACCGGGCTGCGCAAGACCGTGCCCGCCATTCCGGTGATCGCGGAGGAGGAGGTGGCGGCGCGGTCGGATAGCGCAACCGACGGCGACGTATTGGCTGGTGGATCCGCTGGACGGCACCCGCGAATTCGCCGCCGGCAATGACGACTTCGCTGTCAACATCGGGTTGGTGCGCGACGGCCGCCCGGTACTCGGTGTTGTGGCAATTCCTGCAACCGGGGAATTGTTCGGCGGCATCGTCGGCCGTGGCGCCTGGAAGCGGGTTGGATCGAAGCAAACGCCGGTTGCCGCGCGGCTGCCGCCGGAGGAGGGGCTGACGGTGCTGGCCAGTCGCTATCATGGCAACAGCGCGCGTCTGGACGCATTCCTGCACGACAAACGTGTGGCGAAGGTGATCAACTTCGGCTCGAGCGTGAAGTTCTGCCGGCTTGCGGAGGGGGTTGCCGATCTGTACCCGAGATTTGGCCGGACCATGGAATGGGACACCTGCGCCCCGCAGGCGGTATTGGAGGCAGCCGGGGGAACCGTGCGCACGTTCGACGGCGAGGAACTACGCTACGGCAAGCCAGGCTGGGAGAACCCGCATTTCGTTTGCACGGGTCGGCTGCCGCCGGGTCACTGACCTCGGGACAGTCGCCGTTCCATGCTGCGGCCGTAGGCCGACATGGCGTAGCAGCAGACGAAGAACATCAGGGCAGAGAAGGCGTATCCTTCCTTGGCGAAGCCAAGCCATGCGGGATCCTTCAACGCCTGTTCCACCGCGCCCAGCAGATCGAACAGGCCGATGATCGTCACCAGCGTGGTGTCCTTGAACAGATCGACCACGGTGTTGATGATGCCAGGAACGGCGATGCGCAGGGCCTGCGGCAGCACGATGAATGCCTGAACGTGCCACCAGTGCAGCCCCAGTGTGTGTGCGGCTTCCTCCTGCCCGGGGTCGACGCCTTGCAGGCCGCCGCGCACGACCTCTGCCATGTAGGCGGCATTGAACAGCACGAGAGCGGCCATCGCGCGCACCAGGCGGTCGATCGAGACCCCCTGTGGCAGGAAGAGCGGCAGCAGAACCGCGGACATGAATAACACCGTGAGCAACGGGACACCGCGCCACAGTTCGATGTAGCCGATCGACAGCGTTCGCACGATGGGCAACTGCGAGCGGCGGCCGAATGCGAGCAGAATGCCGAGAGGTAGCGACCCGGCCACGGTGACGAAGGCCACGATGAAGTCAAGCATCAGGCCGCCCCACAATGTGGTATCGACGTAGTCGAGGCCGAGTACGCCGCCCCATAGCAGCACTGCGGCGAGCACGGGAAACAGCGTGAGCAGCAGCACAACCCAGAGCCAGCGACGCGTGACGTGCTCACGCAATACGGGTGTGCTGAATGCGACCAACAGGACGCCGACCAGATCGACCCGCCAGTAAGCGTCGGATGGATAGCGTCCGTACAGGAACAGCGGCAGCCGCATGCGAATGAAGGTCCAGCATGCGCCATCGCCTGTGCAGGCGGCGCGCGTTGTACCGTGCAGCGTGGCCTGGGCGATGCCCCAACGGATCAGCGGCGGCAGGACCAGGGCGGCGAGCGCCAGAACTGCAATAGTCAGTGCGCTGTTGAGCACGGAACTGAACAGGTTGCGCCGCAGCCAATCGAAGGCTCGAGCACCCGGGGTTCCCGGTTCGAAATTGCGCCGCATGGCGAAGCGCTGGCCTGCGGTGGCCTCGCTCATCGGCCCACCAGCGCAACGCGGCGGTTGTACCAGTTCATCAGCGCCGAGGTCGTCAGATTGATCGAGAGGAAGATCGCCATCAGCAGGAACATCGTCTCGATCTCACGCGCGGTCTGCTGCAGCACCGTGCCAGCGAAGATCTGGAACAGCTCGGGATAGGCGACGGCGGCCCCGAGCGAACTGGACTTGATGATATTGAGATACTGGCTGGTCAATGGGGGGATCATCACCCGCAGCGCCTGCGGCAGCACGATCTTCGACAAGACCTGGCGGGGCCTGAGGCCGAGACTGAGGGCCGCCTCGCGCTGTCCCTTGTGCACCGAGAGGATCGCCGCCCGGACGATCTCGGCGATGAAGGCGGAGGCATAGATGGTCAGCCCGGCCCAGAGGGCGATCAGCTCGGGAATGACCTGGATACCGCCGGCGATGTTGAAGCCGTGCAACTGTGGGTAGTCGATGTGACCGGCGCCGATCAGGTAGCAAGCGACTGCGACAATCGGCAGCAGCAGTGCCTTCGGTCCAAGCGGCAGGTCCGCGCCAGGTGGTTCGCCACGCGAAGGGCGTGGCGATGAGCAGCGCCGCCGCAAGCGGCCACAGCAGGCTGGCCGCATTGCCTGGCTCAAGGCTCGGCAAATAGAGTCCTCGAACGTTCAGCAGCGCTCCGGCCGGCAACGGAATGCTCTGGCGCGGTCCGGGCAGCGTCTGCAGCACCGCCACGTACCAGAAGATGATCTGCACGAGCTGGGGTGTGTTGCGTACCAGCTCGACAAAGCCCAAGGCAATGTTGCGCACCAGCCAGTTGGTCGACAGCCGCATGATGCCGACCAGCAGGCCCA
The DNA here is from genome assembly GCA_963758595.1 of uncultured Alphaproteobacteria bacterium. Lineage (GTDB taxonomy): Bacteria > Pseudomonadota > Alphaproteobacteria > Acetobacterales > Acetobacteraceae > JAMXLO01. Next base: position 101,814 of record CAVWWB010000005.1, on the reverse strand, counting down.
GCAGGGTGGCGGCGACGATGCTCATGGCGGAGACCAGCAGCGTGTTGAGCACACAGACCAGCAGTGCGCGCCCGTACGTGTCGCCGACCGCCCATGGGATCAGCCGGAACGGGATGTCGAAGTTGGTGTCCTCGGCCAGAAAGCCGAAGCCGAACGTGGCGTGCCGCCGCGCGAGATTGCCGGCGGCCTGGCTGCCGAGTAGCCAGACGACCCCCAGCACGAGCGCGAGCAGCACCCATTGTGCCGCGCGCGCACGCGATGACGGCCGTCTGACCATGTTCAGTGCCAGGTGGGCGTGTACATCAACCCGCCCTTCGAGTACAGATTGTTCAGGCCACGCGGGAAACCCAGCCCGCCCTTGTCGCCGAACGTCGTGTCATAGACTTCGCCGTAATTGCCGATGTCCTTAATGATCCGGTAGGCCCAATTGTTATCGACGCCGAGTAGCTTGCCGAAATCGCCTTCCATACCCAGGAAGCGCCGGGTTTCCGGATCCTTGGTGGATGACTTTACCTGATCGACATTGGCCTTGCTGACGCCGAACACCTCGCCCGCGACCATGGCGTAGTGCGCCCATTTCACCAGTCGCGTCCAGGCTTCGTCACCCTGGCGCGTGAATGAGCCGAGTGGCTGCAGGCCGCCGATGGTTTCCGGCAGGAACGTCCAGTCGTTCGGCTGCTTCATCGTGGAGCGCGCCGCCGCCACCGAGCCACCGTCATCGGTGTAGCCGTCGCAGCGGCCGGCGTCTGCCGCGGCGAATGCCTCTTCGGGCTTGTCGAATAACAGGGTATTGATCTTGATGTTGTTGGCGCGGTTGTAGTCGGCGATATTGGTTTCCAACGTCGTGCCGGTGAGCAGGCAGATCGTGGCGCCGTTCAGGTCCTTGGTGTGTGCGACACCCAGGCTCTTGCGCACCATGAACGTTTGCGCGGTGAAGAAATTGGCTGCCGGTTCGTCGAGACCAAGCTGGGTGTTGCGAATGAAGGTGTACTCGGAGTCGCGGATCAGCACGTCGATTTCGCCCGACTGCAGCACAGAAAAGCGCACCTTCGAGGTGGTGCCGATGAACTTGATCTTGGTTGGTGAACCAAGGACCGCATCGGCGATCGCGCGGCAATAGGCGATGTCGAGGCCTTGCCACTCGCCCTTGGAATCCTGGTAGGCGTAACCTGGAATTCCGGTATCGACCCCGCAGATCAGCTCGCCGCGTTTCTTCACCGCGTCGAGTGTGGCGCTCTTCACTTCGTTCTGTGCCCGTGCCGGTGCGACAATCAGCAGCGCCCCCAGTACAGCAACGCAAAGCCGTAACATAACCCCCTCCATATTGGTTGATTGCATGGCGCCCGGAGCCTAGCGGAGCCGGTGCGCCTCGTCACTGCACGGACTACGGGTATACTGGCCGGAACTGACGGAGACCCGTTCCATGACGATCGAGTTCATCGGCATGATTCATCACCGGCCTGCGTCGGAGATCCATCCGCCCGGGCCATTGGTGTTCGACCGTGGGTACGTGCGCGACTTTGCGCAGGCAGCGGAGGCGGGCGGCTTCGATCGCGTGCTGGTGGGCTATTTCTCGGACGGACCGGATGGGTTCCTGCTCGCCGCGACTGCCGCTGCGTCCACCGAGCGGCTCGGGTTCCTGGTCGCGCATCGACCTGGGTTCATCGCCCCGACACTGGCGGCGCGTAAGTTCGCCACTCTGGACCAGGTCACCGACGGGCGCGCGGCAATCCATGTGATCACCGGCGGCGATGATGCCGACCAATTGCGCGACGGTGACACGCTGTCGAAGGACGAGCGCTATGCGCGGACCGACGAGTACGTGCACATCCTGAAGCGCATCTGGACCGAGACGGGGCCGGTGGATCATGCGGGGAAATACTATCGCTTCGTGGGCGCCTCGACCGCCATGCGCTGCGTGCAGCAGCCGCGAATTCCGATCTATTTCGGTGGAGCGTCCGATGCTGCCGTCGAGGTGGCAGGCAAGCATGGCGATGTCTATGCGCTGTGGGGCGAAACGCACGCGCAGGTGCGCGAGCTGACTGCGCGGGTGCGGGCCGCCGCGGCCAGGCACGGGCGCGAAATTCGGTTCAGCCTGTCGCTGCGGCCGATCCTGGCCGAGACCGAGGCTGCGGCCTGGGAACGCGCCGAGTGGATCAAGCAGCGGATCATCGAGCTGCGTGCCAAGGCGGGGCTGGGTGCGCGCGAGCCGGCGAATGAAGGGTCGCGCCGGTTGCTCGCCGCGGCGGCACAGGGCGAGCGGTTGGACAAGCGGCTGTGGACCGGGGCCGCACTGCTCACCGGCGCGCGCGGGAACACCACCAGCCTGGTGGGCACTCCGGAGCAGGTCGCCGAAGCGCTGTGCGACTACTACGATCTCGGTGTCACAACGTTCCTGATCCGCGGGTTCGATCCGCTGGAAGATGCGATCGAGTACGGCCGCAGCCTGCTGCCGTTGACGCGGCAGATGATCGCGCAGCGCACAAGAATGGCGGCTGAGTAGCGATGGCAACACTGGGCAAGGCCGTGCGCCACGAATGGGCGCTGGACCCGGAGTTCCTCAGCGTCAATCACGGCTCCTTCGGGGCGACACCACGCGTCGTGCTCGCAGCGCAAAGGGAATGGCAGCAGCGCATGGAGGCGCAGCCTGGCCGCTTCATGCGCACGGTGCTGCCGGATGCCCTGCGTCATGCGGCGGAGCGGCTTGGCGCTTTCATCGGCGCCGATGGCAAGGACATCGCGTTCGTCGAAAATGCGACGACGGGCTGCAATGCCGTGCTGCGTTCCCTGCGTCTTCAGCCCGGCGACGAGATTGTCGTGCTGAACCACGGCTATGGCGCCGTGCGCAACGCGGTGCGCTTCGTCTGCGAGCGCACCGGAGCCAGAATGGTCGAGGCGGAGGTGCCGTTCCCGCATCCACGCGCCGACGCGATCGTCGCCAATGTTACTGCGGCGCTGTCATCACGCACCAAACTGGCGGTAATGGACCACATTACGTCAGCCAGCGGGTTGGTCCTGCCGATCCAACCTATAATAGACGCCTGCCATGCCGCAGGCGTTCCGGTGCTGGTTGATGGCGCGCATGGGCCGGCACAGGTGCCGCTCGATCTGCGGGCTCTCGGCGCTGACTGGTATGCGGGCAACTGCCACAAGTGGCTGTGTGCGGCCAAGGGTTGCGCGTTCCTGTACGCGCGACCCGACCGACAGGCCGATCTGCATCCGACGACGATTTCACACGGGTTCGGCAAGGGTTATCTGGAAGAATTCGACTGGACAGGCACGCGCGATCCGAGTGCCTGGCTGACAACCGGCGTGGCGATCGACTTCCATCGTCGGCTTGGTGGCGAAGCACTGATGTCGCGCAACGTGGCCCTGGCGGCGGAAGCCACAACGCTGCTGGCGCGGCGACTGAACACCGAGTCTGGCGCCACTGGCGATCTCGCAGGCTCGATGGGTTTGGTCCGTCTGCCGCTGACCGGCGCGGCCACCGCGGAGCGCTCGGCCGAGCTCCGCGCGCAATTGCTGCAGGCGGGAACCGATGCACCGACGCATGTGCTGGCAGGCGCGATCTGGCTGCGGTTGTCGGCGGCGGCCTACAACGATATCGAGGACTACGAGCGGCTGGCAGAGATTGTCGCCACCGTCATTCGCGCGGACTGACGAGGCGGGCGCTCGTCGCTGGTTGTGTGCTATGCCATTTCCATGTCGCCACCCGTCGAAGCTGTTCAGTCCGATCCTGACGTTCCCGATCGTGCCGATGTGGTGATCATCGGTGGCGGCATCATCGGCACAAGCACCGCATTGTTCCTGGCCGAGAAGGGCCACTCCGTGGTGCTGTGCGAGAAGGGGCGCATCGCCGGCGAGCAGTCCAGCCGCAACTGGGGCTGGTGCCGCACCATGGGGCGCGACGCACGCGAAATCCCGCTGGCCATCGAGAGCCTGCGACTGTGGCGCGGCATGAACGCCCGCACCGGGCGAGAAACCGGGTACCGCCAGGCCGGCGTCGTCTATCTGTGCGAGAACGAGAAGGAGGTCGCCGCGCAGGAGACGTGGTTGCGCGAGGCGCAGCAGTATCAGGTGGATGCGCACCTGCTGCGCGGCGCGGCGATCGATGCGCTGGTGCCGGGCGCGTCCAGCATGTTCGTCGCCGCCATGCATACGCCAACCGATGGGCGCGCCGAACCGTCGCATGCCGCGCCGGCGATCGCCGAGGCAGCGCGTGCGGCAGGGGCCACGATACTGACCGACTGCGCGGTCGCGTGGAATCGAGACCCAGGCGGGGCGGGTCTGCGGGGTGGTGACCGAGAAGGGGCGCATCCGCTGCGACGCCGTGGTGTTGGCGGGTGGTGCCTGGTCGCGGCTGTTCTGCGGCAACGCGGGAATTGAACTGCCGCAGTTGCGTGTTCTGGCATCGGTGTTCCGTACGGCGCCGTTGAGCGGTGCGCCAGAGGTCGCGGTCGGCGGCTCGGTGTTCGCCTTCCGCAAGCGGCTGGATGGCGGATACACGATCGCTCGGCGCAATGCGAACGTGGCCGACATCACGCCCGAACTCGTTCCGGCTGCTGCTGCAGTACCTGGCCGACGCTGAAGCAGAACTACGGCGAGATTCGCCTGCATTTCGGCCGCCGATTCTTCGAGGAACTGCGCATTCCACGGCGCTGGTCGCTGGACAAGGCCACACCATTCGAGGCGGTGCGCGTGTTGGACCCGGCCCCGAGGCAGGCCACACTGAAAGAGGCTCGCGAGGTCTTGTCACGCCGGTTTCCGGTGTTCGCGCGAATGCAGGTTGCGGAAAGCTGGGGCGGGATGATCGACGTGACGCCCGACGCGGTGCCGGTGATCGGCGAAGTACCGTCGCTTCCCGGGTTCTTCCTGGCGACGGGCTTTTCCGGGCATGGCTTCGGCATCGGGCCTGGGGCAGGTCGGCTCGCAGCCGACCTGGTCGCCGGCGACCCGCCGATCGTCGATCCGGCTCCATTCCGCTTCGGTCGCTTCAGCGAGAGGCGGAGTTAGAACGCCCTTTACCCCGCGCGAGATACGTGCCGATGTAAAGCTCCGCAAGCGGGACCGTCAGCCCGATGCATTGCAAATGCAGCGCGTCACTGGGGCCAAGCTGAACAGGCTCTTCGGGCCAGGTGCTGTCGGGCCGGCGGCGTAGCAAATCGGCGGCGATTACCGCAGAGCGGAGCACCAGCACTTCTTGGACGCTCGGGATCGAAACGTAAGTCCAGACGTTCTCCCAGGTCTCCGACTCGTTCGTCGGCGATAGGATCTCGATGACGAGCACTGGGTCCGGCAGTGCGATCTGACCCGGCTCAACCGGAGAGCAGGTCACTGCCAAGTCGGGCACACGCATGTTGCTGCGGGACCGGACGCGCGGGAGGATTGCAGGCTCTGTTACCGCAACGCGTGGCATGCCTCGCGCATCCAGATGTCGCGTGAGGACCGAAGCAAACCGCGCCTGAATGATGCCATGTGTGGCGCTCGCTGGGGCCATGGCGCGCGGCTGGCCGTTGATCAGCTCCCAACGATCATTCGGCGCCCAGGCGACGAATTCGTCGACTGTCATGTGGTGGGGCGTCTTGCGGCGGATCGCGGTGTTCATCGCAATATCTAACTGACGTGCAGCACCGCTTTGCCGGCGAACTCGCGCGCCAATAGGCGGCGGCCGATGGCGGCAATGTCGGTCCACGGCGCTTCGATTTCGATATGCGGGCGCAGCCGGCCAGAGGCAACTTCGCGTGCCAGAATGGCGAGGCCTTCACCGGCCGGTTCTCGGCGCAGCTCATGGAACAGAATCAGGCCATACAGCTTCACGCCGCCCTGGCGGAAGAACGCGCCGCTTTCGAACGTGGTGGTGGGTGCTTCCGACACCCCGAACGTCACGCAGGTGCCGTTCGGCTGCAGCATGGTCAGCGCGGCGGATAAGGCCGAGCCACCGAGCGAGTCGAGGATCAGGTCATACGGCCCGCGCGCCGCCGCAACGCGCAGATCGGACCGGACGAAAACACGATCGCCGCACCACTCGGCGAGCATCGCTGCCTGTTCGGCGCGACGAACGTGCCCGTAGACCTCGGCACCCGCGGATGCGGCAAGCTGCACGGCGAGATGGCCAACGCCGCCCGTGGTGCCATCGATCAGCACCTTGCGGCCCAGCAGCAGGCCGCCCTGGCGCAGAGCATGCAGCGCGGTCAGGCCGGCGACCGGCAGCGTGGCGGCTTGCGCGTCGCTGACCGCGGCCGGGAGTGCGGCGACAGCGTCACTCGGCGCGCGAATGCGCTGTGCCCAGGCGCCGGTTGGCAGCATGCCGACGACCCGTGTGCCGGTGGGCGGCCCGCTGCCGTCTGCCGCGGCTTCCGCGATCACACCGGCGAAGTCCCAGCCGGGACGAAAGCCCGCCGCCGACTGCGACAGCGCGCGGTTGACCTCGCCTCGGTTGAGCGAAATCGCGATGACGCGGACGGTGACGTCGCTGGGCAACGCCGCGGGCAATTCCACGTCTTGCAGGGTCAGCCGATCAGCGTGCCCCGGGTCGACAACAACGGCGCGAGTTGTTGGCATCTCAGCGCCCCTTGAATTGCGGCTTGCGCCGTTCGCGCCAAGCCTGGTGGGCTTCCTGCTTGTCCTCGGTCAGCTCCAGCATGGCAAAGCGGTACAGATCGCCCAGCACGGCATCCGCCAGCGGCACGTCGATGCCGCGGTTGAGCGACTCCTTCGTGAGCCTGGTGGCCAGCGGTGGCAGCGCCGCGATGTGTTCGGCGACCTCCATCGCCTGAGCCATCAGGCGGTCATGCGGCACCAGCCATTGCGCAAGACCGATGCGATACGCCTCCTCGGCCTTCATCGGAAAGCCCAAAGCGAGTCGCATGGCAAGGCCTTTGCCGACCCAGCGGGCGAGCCGGGTCGCCCCGCCCTGAGCGGGGATGATGCCAAGCCCGCTCTGCGGCAGGCGCCATTCGGCGCGTTCCGAGGCGACGATGAGATCGCAGCAATAGGTGACGATACAGCCAATGCCGACCGCGTAGCCGTTGACCGCGGCGACAATCGGCTTGGCGAAGTCGGTCAGCATCGGGAGCGGGTGCGCGCGGCGACGGTTCGGCAGGTCCTGAAGGAAGGCGGCGACCGAGTCCATCGTGTGGGTACGCGGGTTCTTCAGATCGGCACCCGCACTGAACGCACCGCCCTTGTCGTCGCCGGTGAGGATGACGCAGCGGATATCGGGGTCGGCCTCCAGCTCCGGCAGCCGCTGACGCAAACCGGTCTGGTATTCCTCGCACCAGGCATTGCGTGCCTCCGGCCGGCTGAGCGTCAGGACGGCGACGGCACCGGAGCGTTCAAAGAGCAGGGGCATCGGTCAAATCCACTCATCGTTGGGGGCGGTTCGCTCTCCGCCCGCGTCGCCAGTGTTGGGCACGCCGCGCGGCTCGATCAGCAGCAGCTTTACTTCGCTCTCGGCGTGCGGCTTGTGTTCGACACCCTTGGGGACCACGAACATTTCGCCCGCGCCGATCCGCACTCCGCCATTGCGGAAATCGATGCGAAGGTCGCCTTCGATGACGATGAATGTCTCATCGGTGTCCTTATGGTCGTGCCAGACAAAGTCCCCCTGCAGCCTGACGATCTTGAACTGATAATCGTTCATTTCGGCAACCACTTTCGGCTGCCATTCCTCCTCGAACAGCGCGAATTTCTGGCGGAAGTTCACGGGCTGGTAGGTCATGCGGCAGCTCCATTGACGCTGCGTCAGTCCTCATCCCAGCGCAGCGGTTCGCGCGTGACAAGCACCTGACTGGCACCGGTGAGGCGGATGAGGTTGACAGTACGCGCCAGATCGGGCGACCCGGAGTAGTAGGCCGGCACGGTTCCGTTACCGACCCGTTCGGGTCGGTCCCAATGGCCGAGTGCCAGGTAGTCCGCCGCGGTGGCGGCGATCGCGTCATCGCTGAACAGCCAGGAGGGGCGCAGCGGCGTTGCCAGATTATGCGGCGGCTCGTAATGACCGTGCGCGAGCGCGACCTGCCAGCGCGTGCTGCGGGCGCGCGGCCCGCGCAGCGGGGCCATGTTCTCGTAGTCGCGATGGGCGTGACCCCAGATTTCCAGGTCGTGCTGCGGGAAGCCGACGGCCTCGTCGTGGGTGATGCCGAGAATGCTGACGTTGGGAATTGCCGCGAGTTCCGCCGCGCATGAACACGCTGTCGGGCAGCGCGGGGTCGTGGTTGCCGGGCAGGATCACCACAGGTCGGCCAGCCTCGGCAAGCAGCTCCGCGGTGCGGGCGAGAACAGGCGCGGGCACGCGGTTGTTGTCAAAGGTATCGCCGGCGAGCAACACGAGATCGGCGTCGGCCGCGCGCGCGGTGGCCAGCACCGCGGCAAGGCCGGCGATACCGTCGCTGTGCTTGGTGGCCGGAAGTCGTGTCGTCGACGTGCAGGTCGGAGGAGTGGACCAGGACGATGTCCACCTGGGACGGCCGAGATGTGGGCATGGGCCGGCATGGTAGGGTCCTCGGTGTCTCGCGACAACCGTGAAGCGGGCGCGATTCGGTTGCTTGTCCGTTGCAATCAGACTTTGCATAGTGCCGTGAATTGCCAGCTTAAGTCCCGACAATCGCGCTCGCCCTGCAAGGTGGCGGCTCGCACGGAGCACGGTTCACCTGGGGCGTGCTGGATCGCCTGCTGCAGGAGGTGCGTTGGATCGGCACATTCGCATCGGTGCGATCAGCGGCAGCAGCGCCGGGCGTTCAATGCTCGCGTCTGATGGCTCAGTTTGCCTGGTGTCGGGTGGAGCCGATACCGGACGCGGGCAGAAGCTGCGCCAGCTTCTGGAAGGGGTTTCCCAACGCGGCGGAGGGCGGAACGACGCTGTTCTTCAGCGAACCCGGTCCGTTCGGCGGATTTAATCCGGACTGGTCGCCGTCACCTCCATGGCGAGCCTGGGCAAGCGGCGCACTTACACACCCGGTTACACGGTGACGCGGTTGGCGCTTGCAGTCGCAGGCCTTCCCGCCAGGCCGAGTTGGCGGCGTGGGCAACACCGCCAGAAGCGGCCACGCCGTCCAGCAACCGGGCATGGTGTTGACCCAGCGATTCCTCGACGCGTTGCTGGCGTCCGCCGCTCGCCCACCGACTCGATCTAGTGGTCACGCTGCGGTGATGCGACCGGGGCGCTGCTACTCGGCGCCGCTGTCGCGCGGAGGAATGCCCGATGTCGTGCTTGCTCGGGCTGCGGGAGACGATCGCGACGCATGGTCCATTCGGCGCGGGCTATTCGGATCGGCTCGATTACTTTCAACCCCGGTCGGGCGGGAGGTGGCAACGCGATCGAAGCGGTGAACAGCCTGCTGGCACCTTAAGGCCACATCCGCTGCTATTCCCGGACGCTCAAGCGGATCCGACTGCACAGCACTCCGCAACGACGCGTTCGTGGCGCAGCTTGGGTTCACGTCGAAGAGCAGCACGTCATGGGAGCTGCTGTCGCGACTGCACGACGTTGGTTACCAGACGGCCGACGCGTGGGTGAGTGCGAACCTGGAAGCGGTGGGCAACCGATCTTCGTTCGACGTGAAGGCGGAGCTGACCCAAAGGGTGCTGAAGGCGCCGAGCATCGACCACTCAGGCGGGCACAGCCACGCTGTCCTTCGCCCCAACTTGCCACTGCTTCAGCACGGGCAGCACCTCCTTCGCAAACAGCCGCATCGAGGCTTCCGCTTTCGCGAAGGGGATGCCGCCAAAGCGGAACGAACTGTTCAGCTCGTAGTCGCCCAGCAGACTCCCGCCGCGCCTCGTAGGCGCGCAACACCTGATCCGGCGTGCCGCGTACCGCGACCTGCAGCAAGCGCATTCACCAGACCGTCACGCCCGGCCGTGCGCGCAATTTCGGATTTCTTGGCGTAGGCGTCGTAGCCCTTCGCGGTGGCGAAGTGGGTGCTCATCAGCTCGTAGTGCTCAAGGTTGCTGTCCACAAAAGAAGCCATATGGCGCTCCGCGAGTTCGTTCGCTTCGGCCGACGTGGCGGCGCAGATGCACTGGTCGGCGGTGACCACCGGCGGCGCGGCAACTCCATTGTACCTGCGCGTACAAGGCGCGATACCGTTCTATGCCCGGCAGACGCGCCGGCCACGGCCGATCGGCGAACATCAGCATGCGCGCCTTCAGCCGGGCGGCAACCTCGATCGAAGTCCTCGCTGGAGGCCACGGCATAGGTGCGGCCTTCGAAGCTGCGTTCGGGCCGCGGCCGGATTTCGACGCGCGGCTGCGGATAATACTTCCCGTGCCCCTCGATGAAACCGGTACGCAGCGCCTGCAATACCATCCCGGCGGCTTCATCGAAGCGTTCGCGCAATTCATCCATGGTGGTACGGAACGCGGCGAATTCGCGTCGCGCCAGGCCGCGGCCAAGTCCGAGACGCACACGGCCGTTGCTCAGCAGATCGAGCACCGACACCTTCTCCGCCACACGCAGCGGATCGTGCCACGGCAGGATGATGGCCGCGGTGCCGAGATCGGCGTGCGTGCACAGCGGCGCGAGATACGACAGTAGCTGCGTGTTGTCGGGGCAGAACGAATAGTCGGAAAAGTGGTGTTCCACCGACCAGATGACGTCGAAGCCCAGCTCGTCCGCCAGCCGCGCGAGGCGGATCTCCTCCTGCCAGGCTTCGCCGGTCGCTCATGCCGGACCACCCGTAGGTGGAGAAGATCATCTGAATGCCGACATCCATGTCGCCGTCTCCTCTGATCGCGTTATCGCGCTTGGGTCCAGCTTTCGGAAAAGGCCAGCGCGCAGGTGCTGAAGGGGCGCCCTTCGCGCTCGCGTGGCCAGGGCTGGCCGACCGCCTGCGCCCCATTCACCGTTAGCCGCGCACCAAACGCTGGGATCAGCAGAGTGCAGACCCCATACGGTCGCCCGGGTTCGGCATTCGGCTGGGTATGGAGCAGCAGCGGCTCGCCGATATTGTGCCAGGTCAGCGCGATCTCCTCATCCCAGGCGACCACACGTTCGGTCCAGAAGTAGCGCGGCTCGCCGGACTTCGAGAATTCGGCGTCGATCACCGGGATGGACTGATCCTTCAGCTCGTCATTCAGCATGCCCTGCACGGTCGATTGCAGCCAGCGCGCCATGGCGATGTTGTCCGAATAGATGCGCCAGCGATCGTTGGTCAGCTCGCTCTTCATGTAGAGCACGTGGCCAGGGCCCGCAGGGCACAGGATGATGCGCCAGAAGCTGGCATTGGTGCTGAACGGTGCGCCGTCCGTCGCACTCAGCCGGATGAATGGGTTCTCGCCTGTCAGGATGGTCTGGTTGGGATCGGCGGTCATCGCATGCCTCCTCTCTCTTCAGTCCGGGATCAGTCCACCGTCCACATTGAACGACTGGCCGGTGATGTTGCGCGCGCCCGGCGACGCCAGGAACACCACCATCGCGGCAATATCCTCGGGATCGTTCGCGCGCTGCAGCGGGATCGCCGCGGCGCGGCGTTGCTCCATCTCCTGGACGCTGACGCCTTCCTGCTGCGCGCTCACACGTAGATTGGCGTCCGACAGCGCGGTGCGCGTCACGCCCGGGCAGATCGAATTGACGTTGATGTTGTGCTTGCCCAACTGCAGCGCCGCGAGCTTGGTCATGCTGATCACGGCGCCCTTGCTTGCGGCGTAGGCGACGTTGGAGGCGCCCGCGTAGCCCTTGCCGGCGATCGAGGCGATGTTGATGATCCGGCCGCTGCGTCGAGGGATCATCTCACGCGCGACACGCTGCAGGCAGAAGAACACGCCCTTCGCGTTCACGCGATGGATGCGGTCCCAGTCAGCCTCGGTAAGGTCCATGATATCGGCGCGACGGGTCACGCCGGCGTTGTTCAGCAGGATGTCGATCTGGCCGAACTGCTCGATTACCGTGCGCACCATGCGATCGATCTGCTGCAGATCGCCGACATCCGCCTGCACCGCCAGCGATTTGCGCTGCGCTGCCATGATGGCTTCCGCGGTCGCCTCGGCGCTCTGGCCGTCGATGTCGGCGACCACGACGTGCGCGCCGGCCTCCGCCAAGGCCAGCGCCGAGGCCTTGCCGATCCCCTGGCCTCCGCCGGTGATCAGCGCGACCTGATTGCTCAGGTTCATGCGATGCCCTCCCTCGCAATAGGGGATCAGTCAAGCGGCGATTCCCTTCGGCGTCCAGCGTACCGTTCGGAAGCTGCGAGGAAGCGCCTAATCCGCACCGAGTTACAGCAGACCATAGCCGTTGCGTTGGACCCCCTAGCCGGATCGCGTTGTCCCAAAGCCGATGCACGACTTTCCCGGTCTGCAAAGTAATTGCAGATCACGTCGCTCAAATAATTCGAAAGTCATCGATTCTCCTCTGCAATTCGATTAACGCTGGCCCAATCGACTTCATCGCGTTCCTGCTAGCTGGTATAGCAAAGTCTATCGACTGCTGCGTGATCAGGCTAGTCTTCGGCGATCTATTGAAATGAAGCACGACGCCGTGAATCATCGTCATCCACAATGAGTTCTGTAAGCTCGATCCTGAGGTATCTTCTCCCTTTGCCGCGCACTGCAGTGTGGGCATAGATCGTCACAGGTTGCTGCCCACTCATCCTCCCACTGACTTTGCAGCTCTCGCACACGTACGTTGAAAAACCAAGCCATCGCGCACCGCTGTTTCAGACCGTTGGAGCTGTCAATCTGTAGTTCCCCTTCCAACAAACTCAAGTACCCGTTGCGACGCAAACCTGCAGCTTTTGCCAAATCTTGGCTCTGATCGTGCTGAACGCCATCGAGCATTGGTGTACGATTTCCTCCTCGAAGCTTTAAACCTCGTCCAAGCAGAACTAGCGATTATCGAGCCGTTCGAAGCATCCATACGTGAAGTAGCCAGTTCTTCGCCTGCAAGTCTGTTCGTGCTCGCAGGACTCCCGGATGCGTTTGCCATTATTCAGCACATTCGCTTCCTCGAGCAGATCTCTCCGTACAGTATGATAGCGATCCATGCCCCCCGCTGGAATTCCTTCATGCACGATCCTGCAACCGATCCATCCGGCACGTCTTGCGGAAGGCAGTTGTGGTGGCCGCACTTCTTTCATCCTGACCTCACCCAGGCTTCGCGGTTATGAGCAGGTGGTGAACCAGTGTCAGACTGTCTTCAACGAAGCAGCCGGAGCAGGACGGCGGGAAGATATCGCTCTGCCACGTCAGGATACTTTTGTCATCGCGCGATATGCGCCCTCTATAGATCTCTCGGCGTTAGCTGCTCGATCTAGCTCTCGCATGGCTTCCCAATCCGCGCTGCTTTTCGAACAATAAAGATCGCCAGGGCTGGCTGTTCGCGTACCTAAACCTCGCGCGATGCTGTTCGGGCATGTACATGCTCGTTCGCCAGTGCTCGTCAGCGCGCAGGTACGTTGCAGCCCACTAATTGGTGACGAGGAACATTGCTCGGTATTCCGGTTCATGCCGAAGCGCCTTTGTGTCTAACCGTATGCGCTCGAACTATACCTTACCGAATTTCGCGCTCAAGTTGGAATCTCCAGGGAAAAGCTGGCAGGAGTATGTCCCGTGCAAAGAGCGGCTCGGGCTCACCTGAGCTGAATAGCCTCGTGGATGTGACCACCCTCAACGTAGAATCACCCTCCCCCACGCATCCAGCACCGCCTCGTGCATCGTCTCGGAGATTGTCGGGTGCGGGAAAATCGTCTCGACAAGCTCCGCCTCGGTGCTCTCCAAAGTCCGCGCCACCACGAAGCCCTGGATCATCTCGGTCACCTCCGCGCCCACCATATGCGCGCCCAGCAACTCGCCGGTCGTGGCGTCGAACACCGTCTTCACCATCCCCTCCGGCTCGCCCATCGCGATCGCCTTGCCGTTGCCGATGAACGGGAAGTGTCCGACCTTTACCTCGTGGCCCGCCTCCTTCGCGCGCGCCTCGGTCAGCCCAACCGAGGCCACCTGCGGGCGGCAGTACGTGCATCCGGGGACGTTGGCCACATTCAGCGGATGCACATCGTTCAGGCCGGCGATCTTCTCGACGCAGATCACGCCCTCATGGCTGGCCTTGTGCGCAAGCCACGGCGGCCCCACCAGGTCGCCGATCGCATACACGCCAGGCTCGCCGGTCCGGCAGTATTCGTCGATGACGACGTGCGTGCGGTCCACCTTAACGCCGGTGCCTTCCAGGCCGATCCCCTCCACATTGCCGACGATGCCAACAGCGGAGATCACGCGGTCCACGGCAACGTCCTGGCTTTTCCCTCCCGCCTCGACCGAGACGGTGACGTTGTCGCGCCCCTTCTTCGCGCCCTTCACGTTGGCGCCGACCATGATCCGGATACCCTGCTTCTCGAACGCCTTCTGCGCGAAGGCGGAAATCTCCTCGTCTTCGACCGGCAGAATCCGCGGCAGTACCTCCACCACGGTCACCTCGGCACCCATGTTGCGATAGAAGCTGGCGAACTCGATGCCGATCGCGCCGGAGCCGATCACCAGCAGCGACTTCGGCATGGAGGTCGGCACCATCGCCTCCTTATAGCTCCAGATCAGCTTGCCGTCGGACTCCATGCCGGGAAGCTGTCGCGCCCGCGCGCCTGTCGCCAGGATGATGTGCGGCGACGTCAGTGTCGCCACCGACTTGCCGTCCTTCTCCACCGCGAGCGTCTGCTTGCCCGCCAGCTTGCCGCTGCCGTCGAACACGCTGACCTTGTGTTTGCGCAGCAGATAACCGACGCCCTGCGATAGTTGCTTTGCCACCGCGCGCGACCGCTTCACCACCTTGTCGATGTCGAACCGCGGCTCGACGGCGGAAAAACCGAAATCGGGCAGATGGTGCAGCAGGTGGTTGATCTCGGAGGTGCGCAGCAGCGCCTTGGTTGGAATGCAGCCCCAGTTCAGGCAGATGCCGCCCAGGTGTTCGCGTTCGACCACCGCAGCCTTCATGCCGACTTGCGCGGCTCGGATCGCAGCGACGTAGCCGCCGGGACCGCCGCCGACAATGACGCAATCGAAGCTCTGGTCAGCCATTGTCCTTGCCTGCTTCTTCGGCCAGGGCGGTCAGTGCATCGCCGCTGAGTTGCTGCGGTATCCAGCCGCTCACCGGCCGCGCGCCGATGCGGCGGTAGAACTCGATTGCCGGCGTGTTCCAGTCCAGCACGTTCCACTGCATATCGAGGCAGCCGCGCTCGATGGCAACGCGCGCCATGTGTCGAAACAGCGCCAGCCCGATGCCACGCCCGCGATGCGCCGGGTCGATGTAGATGTCCTCAACGAACAGGCCCCAACTGCCGGAAAAGGTGCCGAAGGTCAGGTACCACAGGGCGAATCCGACGGTCGTGGTCTCGACCTCGGCCAACATGGAATTCTAGCGCCGGTCTGGCGCCGAACAGCACATCATGCAGGGTCGCTTCGCTGATCTTGAACCGATGCTCCAGCTTTTCGTATCGCGCGAAGTCGCGCATCAGCCGATGTAGCGTCGGGATGTCGGCCGGCGTGGTGGGGCGGAGAGCGAACACTATCCTATCCGTCATGGCCGGGCTTGACCCGGCCACCCACGCACCTACAGAAGTTCCGCACCCAAATCCCTCCATGCTGGATTTTCGGATTCGATAAGTGCCACCTTCCACGCGCGTGGCCAGCGCTTGAGGCTGGTCTCACGCTGGATCGCATCGCGGATGTCCTCGTGCCGTTCGGTATAGACGAGGCGCTTCACGTAGTACCGTTTCGCGAACCGACTGCCGGTGCCATCGCGGTGTTCCCACACCCGCCGTGCCAGATCGTTCGTGACGCCGATGTACAACGTGGCATTCGGATGGTTGGTCATAATGTACACCCAGCCTCCGTGTTCAGGGGTCACGGGGTGGATGGCCGGGTCAAGCCAGGTCAAGCCCGGCCATGACGGTGGAGTTATGATCACAGCAACAGGCTCAGCGGGTCCTCGACGATGCGCTTGAACTCGCGCAGCCAGCGTGCGCCAAGGGCGCCATCGACAACGCGATGATCGACGCTCAGCGTGCATGTCATCACGGTCGCAATCGCCAGCGAGTCGTTTTTCACCACCGGCCGCTTCTGCCCCGCCGCCACCGCCAGGATCGCGGCCTGTGGCGGATTGATGATGGCGGCGAACTCGGTCACGCCGAACATGCCCATGTTGGAGATGGAAAAACCGCCACCCTGGAATTCTTCCGGCTTTAGCTTCCCCTCTCGTGCGCGCCCCGCGAGATCCTTCATCTCGCGGCTGATCGTCGCCAGGCCCTTCTGATCGGCCTTTCGCACGATCGGCGTAATCAGACCATCGGGAATCGCCACCGCCACGCTGATGTCGATGTCGTCGAACAGCGCCATCCCATCGTCGGTCCAGCCAGCATTGACCGCCGGAATGCGACGTAACGTCGCCGCACTCGCCTTGATCACCATGTCATTGATGGTGATCAGATACGCATCCGGCGCCTCCTTCGGCGACTTCGCGTTCAGATCGCCCATCAGCCTGATCAACGCGTCGATCTCCACATCCATCGACACATAGAAATGCGGAATCGTCGACTTCGCCTCGGTGAGACGGCGCGCGATCACCTTCCGCATCGAACTGTGCGGCACCAGCCTGTGCGGCGCGCTGACGGGAGCGGAAGGACGTGCCACCGGCGCCGGCGTTGCGGCGGCGGGCGCTGGCTGCGGTGCAGCGGGCGCTGGCTTCTGCAGCGCGGCCTCGATGTCCGCCTTGACGATACGGCCGTTCGGGCCGCTGCCCTTCAGTGTCGCCAGGTCGAGCCCTGCCTGCATCGCCATCCGGCGCGCCAGCGGCGAGACGAAAATGCGCTCCCCTTCTCGCGGGTGAGCCGATGGCTCGCCAGCAGCATCATGCCCATTGCCACGTTGCGGGGCCGGTTTCGGCGGCTCCCCCTTGGCGGCAGGCGGTGCAGCAGGCGTCGGAGCAGGCGCAGGCTGAGCAGCAGCGGCAGGCTTGGGCGCTGGCGCCGCATCCGGCACCGCCTCGCCCTCATCCACCAGAATCGCGATCGGTTCGTTCACCTTCACGTTCTGCGTACCGTCGCCGACCAGGATCTTCCCCAGTACGCCCTCATCGACCGCCTCGACCTCCATCGTCGCCTTGTCGGTCTCGATCTCGGCGATCACGTCGCCGGAGCGAACGTTCTCGCCTTCCTTTTTCAGCCAGCGCGACAAGGTGCCTTCGGTCATGGTCGGCGACAGCGCCGGCATCAGGATGTTGGTCGCCATGCGCCGTTCCCCTCAGACGATCTTCTTCACCGCATCGACAACCCATTCGGGCTGCGGCAGCGCGAGCTTCTCCAAATTGGCGGCATAAGGCAGCGGCACGTCCACGCCATGCACGCGCACCGGCGGTGCATCGAGCCAGTCGAACGCGTGCTCGATCACCTGCATGGCCACCTCCGCGCCGATGCCGGCGAACGGCCAGCCTTCCTCCACCGAGACGATGCGATTGGTCTTCTTCACGCTTTCGATCAATGTGGCGGTGTCGAACGGACGCAGCGAGCGCAGGTTGATCACCTCCGCCTCGATGCCCTGTTCCGCCAGCGCTTGGGCCGCCTTCATCGCCACCCCGACCATGATGCTGAAGGTGACGATGGTCACGTGCTGGCCGACGCTTTCGATCTTGGCGCGGCCGAGCGGGACGATGAAGTCCTCGTCCAATCGGACAGTCGAAGGTCTGTCCATAAAGAATTTCGTTCTCCAGAACGATGACCGGATTGGGATCGCGGATCGCGGACGCAGCAGGCCTTTCGCGTCCGCCGACGACCACGGCGACACCACCTTCAGGCCGGGCACATGCGCGTACCAACTCGCATAGCACTGGGAGTGCTGTGCAGCGACACGCGCGGCAGCGCCATTCGGACCGCGAAACACGATCGGGCAGCCCATCTGTCCGCCGGACATGTACAGCGTCTTGGCGGCGGAGTTGATGATCTGGTCCATCGCCTGCATGGCGAAGTTGAAGGTCATGAACTCGACGATCGGCTTCAGGCCGTTCAGCGCGGCGCCGACCGCCATGCCGGTGAAGCCATGCTCGGTAATCGGCGTATCGATCACCCGCTTCGGGCCGAACTCGTCCAACAGTCCCTGGCTGATCTTGTAGGCGCCCTGATACTGCGCGACCTCTTCGCCGATCAGGAACACCTTGTCGTCGCGCCGCAACTCCAATGCCATGGCATCACGCAAGGCTTCGCGCACGGTGATTGGTTTGGTCGGGCCCCAATCCTTCTCCGGCGCGGGCGCCGCCTCAACGGCGGGCCTGCGCTGACCCTGCGCACCACGTTCCGCGATCGCCTCGCTATCTTCGGCCTCCGCTGCGACTTTCGGCTGGCTGGCGCCTCTCGCTTCAGAGCGGGGGGCTTTTTGCGCAGACGCTGCGCCTGCCGACCCGGGTCCTCCCCATTCGCGGCCAACAGCGCGATCGGCGTGTTTACCGCGACACCTTCGGTGCCTTCGTCCACCAGGATCTGCGCCAGCTTACCTTCGTCGACCGCTTCGACTTCCATCGTCGCCTTGTCGGTTTCGATCTCAGCGATGACGTCGCCGGCATGGACCTCATCGCCGACATTCTTCAGCCAGCGCGACAACTTGCCCTCGGTCATCGTTGGCGAAAGCGCCGGCATCAGGATCTGAGTGGACATCGCTCAGCTCTCCACCAGCACGTCGGTCCAAAGTTCGCTTTCATCCGGCTCCGGACTGCTCTGTGCGAAATCCGCGGCTTCCTGTACCTGCGCCTTCACTTCATCGTCGATCTGCTTCAGCGCTGCGTCCTCGATGCCCAGCTCCTCAAGCCGGCGGCGCGCGCCGTCAATCGGATCATGCTGCGCGCGCATCGTCTGAATTTCCTCGCGCGTCCGATACCGCGCCGGGTCCGACATCGAGTGGCCGCGATAACGGTACGTCTTGGCCTCTATCAGGAACGGTCCCTTGCCGGCGCGGCAATGCGCCACCGCCTGATCTCCGGCCGCCTTCACCGCGAGCACATCCATGCCGTCAACCTGTATGCCGGGGATGCCCCAGGGCGCACCGTTCTTCGACAGGTCGCGGGAGGCTGATGCGCGCTCGACGCTGGTGCCCATGCCGTATTTGTTGTTCTCGATCACGTACACCGCGGGCAGCTTCATCAGCGCGGCCAGATTGAAGCTCTCGAATACCTGCCCCTGATTGGATGCGCCCTCCCCGAAATACGTCACCGCAACTCGGTCATTGCCGCGATACCAGTCGCTGAACGCAAGGCCGGTCCCTAGGCTCACCTGCGCACCGACGATGCCGTGGCCGCCGAAGAAATTCTTCTGCCTTGCTGAACATGTGCATGGAGCCGCCTTTGCCATGCGAGTAACCGCCGGATTTGCCGGTCAGTTCCGCCATGACGCCGCGCGGGTCCATCCCGGTGGCCAGCATGTGTCCGTGATCGCGATAGGATGTGATGACCTGGTCGCCATCGGAGAGTGCCATCTGCATGCCCACGACGACGGCTTCCTGGCCGATATAGAGATGGCAGAACCCGCCAATCAGGCCCATGCCGTAAAGCTGTCCTGCCTTTTCCTCGAACCGGCGGATCAGCAGCATGTCGCGATAGGCTCGCAGAGGTGCTGCTGATCGACGGAGGATTCGCGGGTCTTGCCGCTGCGCTTCCTGGTTTCGGCTGCAATTGCCATCGGCGGCCCTCCCGAGATTGTCGGCAGGCTGCAGAGGTAGCGTCCAGCGATTGCCCACTGCAAGTTCTGGCCGCCGGAAAAAATCCTTATGTTGCAATGCAATAGCCATACTTAACCGGAAAGCGGTTAAGTCATTGGCATCAGCCTCATCGTCGGTGACGTGCTCGCAGTTTTGTTACGCCGAAGCGCGCAACCGCGACAGGTAGTTGCAAAAGAAGCGGCCTTTTCGCATCCCCGTTTCTGCCGAATTAGGCTCTGAATGGCCCCCACGCCAGCAGAGCACTGCGATGGCACCGGGCGCTCCAGCACCGGCCTCCCGCCTGGTCACCAGATAGGGTTGTGCGCCCAAATCCCGCGTTTCTCAGCCCGCGCTGCCTTTTCGGCAGCCCTCAGGGCCGGCACATCGCCTTGGGCACGTGCCCAGCCAGCGGCGACGACCGCCTGATTGAGCTCGGTCCCGTCAGCTTGGCACACGCCGTAGGGACGACCGGAGCGGTCAGTGCCCACGACCCGGCACACAACCGGTGCGTCGCGCACCATCGCCGCCAGGGCGTTTGCCGCGGCTGCACCGCAATCCTCGTCCGAGCATGTGGTGCTGTGCAACGGCGGCTCGACGCCTCGCAGCCGCACGACACGGTCGCAAAGCCGCAGGGTCCCAGCATCGATCACCGCGACCTGTTCGGGCTCCGCACTCAGTTGCTCCCCCGGCATCGCGGGGGCGGCGGATCGGCGGGGCAGCGTCGCAAGGGACACCCCGGCTGCGGCTGCCAGGCTCACGCCCAGAAGCACTCCCACGGCTCTGGCGTGAAGCGGTGGGAAGCTCCGGCGGAAAATCCGCTGGGGCCGGTCGAGCGACACCGCGCTCCTCCAACGTTGAGCGCTAGCGGATGCCGCCGAAGCCCAGCATCGTCAACCCAAAGTTGCGGGGGCTGGGCGCAAAATCACCCAAGCGCACCGTCGCGGCGGAGGCCGGCGACTTCCGCCGCGCTCAGCCCCAGCCATTCGGCAAGCACCGCATCGGTGTGCTGGCCCAGAATGGGCGAGGGTTCGACGCGCGACGGCTTGCCATCCACCCGGACGGGCCAAGCCGGCATCTTGAAGTCGCCATGCTGCGGGTGCTGCATCACCTGCATGATGCCGCGCCGCTCGAAGCTCGCGTCATTCTGCAGTTCCATGGTGTCGAGCACGGCCCCGGCGGGAATGCCAGCCTCGCCGATCCGCTGCATCGCTTCCTGCTTGGTGTGCTGGCGCGTCCACGCGGCGATGATGGCGTCCACCTCCGGTTCGCGTTGCAGCCGGTCCATCGGCGTGGCGTAGCGCGGATCGCCGATCAGGTCCTCGCGTCCGATCAGCTTCAGCAAGCGGTCCCAGTGCTCGGGATTGGCGCGGCTGGTCATCAGATACACGTAGTCGTTCGGCCCACCCGGCGCGCACGGGTACAATCCCATCGGCGCATTGTTTACACCCGGAACCTTGTCCCCGCCTCGCTGTGCCGGCTTGCCAGTCAGCCCTTGGGTCGCGAAGTTGATCCGCATGTAGTGCAGCATCGCGTCCTGCATCGCGACCTGCAGCCGGCTGCCCTGGCCGGTCGCGTCCCGCTTGCGCAGCGCGCCAAGGATGGTGATCGCCATCAGCATGCCGGTGCCGGTGTCGCCGAGTGAAATGCCGGGGCGCGTCGGTGGTCCATCCGGGTGCACCGGTGACGCTGAACGTGCCGCCGCAGGCCTGCGCGATCATGTCGAACGCCAGGTTTTTCTCGTACGGGCTGCCCTCGCCGAAGCCCTTCACCTGCGCGTAGATGATCCGCGGATTGACATCGCGCACCACGTCGTAGCCGAGACCCAGCCGCTCGATCGTCCCGGGCGCGTAGTTCTCTACGCACACGTCCGCCTGTCGCAGCATGTCTTTTACCAGTTGCAGGCCACGCGGCGATTTCAGGTTCAGCGTGATCGACTTCTTGTTCGCGTTGAACACGTGGAAATAGTACGGGTCGTCGTCCGGCTGACCCGGGCGCAGCCGGCGTCCAGGATCGCCCATCCTGGGATTTTCGATCTTCACCACCTCCGCGCCTAGCCAGGCGAGTGCTTCGGTACAGGACGGCCCGGCTTCGAACTGGGTGAAATCGACGACACGGACGCCGGCGAGAAGATCGAAGGCGGCGGTATTGTCCGGCATGGGTCGCTGCTCCGCGGTGCGTTTCGGCTGCAAAGCTGCCACGGCTGGCCGGGGCGGTCACGCCCAGAATGGGGCCTGCCGGTGAAAGCGCGTCCAGGCCTGATCGATCTGCCGGCGCTGCTTGCGGCTGTGGGCGCCGATGAAGCCAAGGACCAGGCCGGTGGCAAACCCATGGTTGCCGTTGGACAACTGCGCCATCAGTTGTTCGCTGACCGCTGCATCATTCAGCGCACCGAGGCGGCCTTGCAGCCGACTCAGCCGATGAAGGAACCGATGCGTGGGCTTGCCGGGGTAGATCGGCGCGAAGATTTCCGCAGTGTAGCGCAGTCGCTTGGCGTGCAGGCGGATAGCGTGCAGCGTGGCAGGCTCCAGGTCGGAAAGCTGATCATCGATCTTGGCGAGCCGCTTGTAGCGCTTGCCGAGGACCTGCGCGGCGAAATCCCCCAGCGGCGCGGGCGGCTCCGTCGCATCTGCCGCGTCTGCGGTGGCGATCGTCGGGTCCTGGTTCGCAAGGCAGGCAAGGGTTATCGCGAGATGGCGGAACTCGCCGCCGCTCAGGTATTGCCGAAGGTCGTCGCCATGCGCGCGGCGGCGGCGTTCCGCTGCGGCGAGCAGTCGCCGCAACCGCTGCTCGTTGGGAAATGACTCGACCACCCCGGCGGCAGTCTCGGTCACGAACACGTCCCAGTCGCGCGTCGGCCCCAGTTTCGAGGCGAGCGCCTTCAGGGCCTTGTCGGCCTGCATGATCTCCGGGGAGGCGAGCGCGCCGCCGAACGCCCTGATGGCGGAGCGCAGCCGGCGGACCGCGACGCGCATCTGGTGCACCGGCTCGGGTCCTCCGCCGCCATTGGCAGCGTCGGGCGCGAGCTGAATGATCACATCGCCAAGGTGACCGACGACGTGGGCGAATGCCTCGGCAATCGACAGGCCTTCCGGCAGCTCGGGCGGCCCTTCCCGGCGTGGCGCAGGCCGAACGCCGGTGGCAACCGCGAAAGCCTCGGCGGCCAGGCTGGTGCACGGCACCGAGAGATGCACGTCGCTGGCCAAGGCCAGCGCCAGTGCCCGGACCGGCTCCGCGCCACCCTGCAGGCTGAGGCGATTGACGGGATGCTCGCCGACGACACTGCGCACCTCGCCGTGCAGCAGTGTGAGGCTGACGGGGCCTTGTTCGGTGGCCAGGCTGATCGTGTTGGCACGCCCTTCGAGTGCCGCAACCGGCAACAGAGGATCTGGTAGCGGGTGGCCAAGCTGATCCACGCTCCTCGCCTCTGGCGAGCACCGGGGCCGGTGCCCCGGGCGGCCAATGCATTGCGTCGGGCCGCAGTGCCTCGAGATCCCATTGCGAACGGTGCTCGGCGAGCGCCAAGCCCTGCTGCGCCAATTCGCGCGCGGCGCTGTCATGCCAGACGATCCTGACCGGCCGGCTGCGCGTCCTGCCGCTCTTCAGGGGCGCGAGCAGGCGATGACGCGGCAGTCGCGCGGCATCGTCAGGGTTGAGACAGAGCTCCAGCTCCATTGGTTCAGACCGACTGGGTGTTCAGGTGGCTGGTTCGGCCAGGTCCTTCGGGGTCAGGAAGCGCACGAGCTTTGCTCCACCGGCATCAAGCTGCTGCCAGCGCGTCGCAATGGCGAATTCAGCGAGGGCAGCCGTCGGGAAGCCAGCGAGCAGCCGGCGCTGCGACTGAGTATCGGCCGAGTTGGTCGCGAGCATCGCCGCGAATTCGTGCATGCCGGGATTATGACCGATCAGCATGACGCTGCGGACCGTCTCGTGCACTTCACGCAGCAGCGCGAGCATCTGTTTGGCGTTTGCGAGGTAGAGCGCCTCGACCGGCTCGATCAGCGGCGTATCGTCCCACGGCTCGAGTGCGGCGAGCGTTTCCTGCACGCGGCGCGCCGGCGACATCAGCACCATGTCGGGTATCAGTCCGAGATCGATGATCGCCTGGCGCATCGCCACCGCCGCGCGGCGTCCCCGCTTGTTCAGCGGACGCTCGCGATCCGGCAGCTTCGGATCATCCCACGACGACTTGGCATGGCGCAGGAGCAGGAGCTGATGCATGGAGCAATCCTGCCACGCCGGCCGCCTGCTTGGCTAACGTCGCGTGGCGCCAGCCTGCGCGGTACGGGTCGGGGGTGGCGATCCGGCACTTCGGGAGTGCCAGCGCCTTGTCGAATAGACCGACAGCTGCTGCCAGATCGACCCAGCGTGACCATGGAACGTGATCGTGGCAAGAAGTGGGTCAGCGCAAGCGGCGGATGGCGCTTGGCCGCGGCCCGACCCATTCTCCTGGCATGAAGGACACTCACGCGATCGATCGTCTATCGCACGATCAGCTCTGGGACCAGGTGATCCACCGGCAGCCCGGAGACTTCCTGTACGCGGTCACCACCATGGGCGTGTTCTGCAAGCCTGGCTGCCCGTCGCCGCCGCCGTTGCGCCAAAACGTCCGGTTCTTCCGCTCCGTGACCGAGGCGGAGGCCGCGGGGTTCCGCGCGTGCAAGCGCTGCGACCCCAAGGGTGAGCGCGCCAGACTGGCGCAGGCCGTGGTGGAAGATGCCTGTGCGTTCATCGCAGCGGCGGACGGCATCCCGTCGCTCGAGGCGCTGGCGAAGCGCTCCGGCTACTCGCGGTTCCATTTCCTGCGCATGTTCCGTGACCACACCGGGCTGACGCCGCGCAGCTACGCCGAAGGGGTGCGGGCGAAACGGCTGCATGCCGCGCTCGCGAGCGGTGCGCGCGTGGCCGACGCGGTGGCGGACGCGGGCTACGGGTCGGAGAGCCGGGTCTATGAGAAAACGGATACGATCCTGGGCATGACGCCGGGTGCGCTCCGGCGTGGCGGTGAGGGCGAGGTCATCCGCACTGCGTTCGCCGATTGTCCGTTCGGCCGACTGCTGATCGGAGCGACCGAGCGGGGCGTGTGCTTCATCGGCTTTGCCGAGCCGGATGAGGCGTTGCTCGGCGACCTCCATCACCGGTTTCCGCGCGCGAAGTTCATCGCCGATGACGCAGCCCTGGCCAGCGCAGTCCAGGCGGTGTTGGAGTTCCTGGAAGAGCCGAAACAGGCGCTGGACCTGCCGCTCGACCTCCGCGGCACGGCCTTCCAGCAGCGCGTCTGGCGCGCGCTGTGCCACATCCCGCCGGGCGAAACACGCAGCTATGCCGAGCTCGCGCGCATGGTGGGCGACCCGAACGCGGTTCGTGCGGTGGCACGCTGCTGTGCCCGCAATCCGGTATCGCTGGCGGTGCCGTGCCATCGCGTCGTGGGCAGCGGTGGCGACCTTACCGGGTATCGGTGGGGCGTGGCGCGGAAACGCGCGCTCCTGGCGAAGGAGGCTGAGGTTAAGAAAATACTTTGAGGCGCCAAGTTCAGCCTGCAAATTCGCCAACGCCACTACCAACATGACCGACATACGGGCCTTGGGGAGCGTTTCCACCGGCTTTATTGGGTTGCCAACACGGCGTTCAGAAACTGGCGGACATCATCGGCAGCACGCCTGAGGGCAGCAGAGTTGTATTCGAGTAAATGCCCTATGTAGCGACGGCCGGGTTCGAATTTCGGGTCGTCGAATTTGTGATGAGCGCCGGGCAGGATCACGAGGGTTATCGGTGCGCTTGCACCCTTATGGCGCGTGATACCTATATCACTCTCCTGCGCCACCATCTTTTTGCAAGCATCGGCGGATGACCAATCATCAAGCTCCCCGTTCACGATCAGAGTGGGCACGGTCACGATCCCGGTTCCGGCACAAATGGGATAGAACGCAACGGCGGCACGGAAACCGAGAGTTGCCGAAGTCTGGTGTGGCTTTGGCTCGATATCGTCGAGAGTGAGGGCTCCGCCTTCCGAAAATCCCACCAGAGCTACTCGGGACGGATCGACGAAAGGCTGATGTGATAGAAATTCGAGAGCTCCATAGGGGTCAAAAACACGGCCTGCAGGTATGCCGCTGCGGCACGAATTCGTAATGCCACGCGGACCAAAGCTGTCAACCGTGAGACTGACGTAACCCCAAGAGTGAAAACGTGCCCCCCAATTACGATCAAGCCCTTCCGGGTCACCGCCACAACCGTGCAGAAGGACGACTGCCGGGGACGGCCTATTGCCAGGCGGGCGACGCAGAAACCCCCGCAGGATAAGTGGGCGCGTCTGCCCCGAGGCAGTCGGAAAGTGAACCACCTCCACCGCGTCTCGGGGGGATGTTGCCAGAGCCATATTCAGGCTTGCAGCCACAACGGCCGCAGCCCCCAGCGTGAGAATAAGGCGGCGGGACAATCGCAACTGCCCTCCTGATGCATGTCGGGGCATGGCGGTTAAGCGAGCATGAGAGCAGTGTCCGCTTCATACAATCAGCCGCGGGCATCAGTCGCGGGAAGAAAGCGGCGGTGGATCGAGGTGTCCTGGACGGGCCTGAAGAGATCGCCGCTGCCGTATTGTGATTGTGTAGTCCGGCCGCGAGTTTCGTGATTGGTCATGCTATGGCGATCGAGCGCGGTATTCTCGCCTAATGATCCCGGGTCTCTCGGGCCTCTCGATCAAGTGCCGGTCCATAATTGATTCTGATATCGTCGAAGGTCAGGGGCACGCAGATTAAGATTGCTAGACCACCGCCATGCTGAAAGCGGTAGTGTCGATCACGAATGATGCAGCTTCTACCGACGGGGGAAACATAGTGGCTAATTGGGTGGAGGAGCTCACGGCAGACGAGGTGCTGCCTTTAGAGCGACGGCATGTTCTCGATGCTCTTCTGCAGCTCTATCTGCACGATTTTTCTGAGTATGCAGCCCTAAACACGAGCCATGGTGAGGTGAATGAGCATGGGCGTTTTGAGTATCGTGGGCTCGATACCTATTGGCAGGAGCCAGGACGGGTGCCGCTTTTGGTCCGGGCTGACGGCCGCATCGCCGGCTTTGTGCTTGTGAACCAATGGTCAGCGCTTGGTTGTTCGCTGGACCATGCGATTGCAGAGTTTTTTGTGCTCCGCAAGTATCGGCGTGCCTGCGTCGGCACCCGTGCAGCACATCTGGTGTTCCGCCAAATGCCTGGTCGCTGGGAAGTGCCCGTCGCAAGCTACAATCGGGGAGCGCTGGCGTTTTGGCGTCGCGTGGTCGCTTCGCTGCCGGAGAACGCCGAAGAGCGTGCCGGTGACGGACATCGCTGGAATGGAACGGTGTTGTGCTTCGATACAGGTAGCATAGCGGAATAGGCCGCTGCAGCCGGCGAGGTTACGCGCGGCGCTTGTTCCTCTCCGTGCCCTAGCCTTGGCGCAGTGCGCCAAACGGCGACTTCGACATCTTCAGGGAGCGCGCCTTCGAAAGTGAAGCCTACGCATGCGGACGCCCTCGATGCCATGGCCGACCGCTGATAGCGTGCAAGGCGAGGCGGGTGCCATCGGCTCGCTCCGGCCTTCATGGCAGCGCTGCTGTTTCCGGCAGTTGACCAGCGGCGGTTCCGCGCCTAATTGCAACTGCGAATGTGTCGCATCTCGGGGTGCCGATGCTTGCCAGCCTGGTTATCGTTTTTCGTGAAGTCATCGAGGCGGGCCTGATCGTCGGCATTGTCCTCGCCGCGACGCGGGCGGTGCCGCGACGTGGCTGGTGGGTGGCGGCAGGAGTGGCAGGCGGGACCCTGGGCGCCTGTGTGGTTGCCGCCTTCGCGGGCGAACTTGGGCGCGCTGTTCAGCGGCTCCGGCCAGGAACTGTTCAATGCCGCGATCCTGTTGACCGCGGTCGCCATGCTGACCTGGCACAACGCCTGGATGGCGAGCCACGGCCGCCAGCTGGCGCACGAAGTGCGCGCGATCGGCAGTGCGGTAACGGCAGGCGAGCGACCGCTCGTCGCATTGGCGGTGGTGGTCGGCATCGCGGTCCTGCGCGAAGGCTCAGAGGTCGTGTTATTCCTTTACGGCGTGATGGCCGCCGGGGGGACCTCGGTCGCCGGTATGTTCGCGGGCGGTCTCATTGGCATCGCGACCGGTGCCGCCTTCTCGGCGCTGATCTATCTTGGGTTGCTGGCAGTTCCGGCGCACCGGCTGTTCACCGTGACGACGGGGCTGATCACACTGCTGGCCGCGGGCCTTGCGGCGCAGGCGGTATTCTTCCTGCAACAGGCGAATTACCTGCAGGGCATGGCGACGCCGGTCTGGGACACCTCCTGGCTGCTCGACGACGACAGCATACCCGGCCGCCTGCTCCACACGTTGATCGGCTACACGGCGATGCCGGACGCGGCACAGTTGCTCGCCTATGCGCTGGTCATCGCACTGATGCTGGCGCTGATGCGCGTGGCGCGCGGCCGGACCAGCGCGTCCCGTCAGCCGGTGCGTTCGTCTCCCTGATTGGACGGCCGGGAGCGGCCAACTGGCAGTTTCGGCAGGCGTCGGTTGATCCGGAAGAGAACATTAGTTGACCATCGGGCGCCCGCTACCTAGCTTCGCGGCGGAGCTTCCGATGGATGGCCCAAACATTCCCACTGGCATTCCTACTGGCATTCCCCCGCGCGTTGCGTTGCCACCGGGCCTCGACGTCCGCTCCGCGGCCGTCCTGCGCGAGATCGTCGAGCAGTATGTGGAGACCGGTGAGCCGGTCGGCAGTCGCACGTTGTCGCGGCGGCTGCCCCTGAACCTGTCCCCGGCGACCATCCGGAATGTGATGGCCGACCTGACCGAGGCTGGTCTGCTGTTCGCGCCGCACACCTCGGCAGGCCGCCTGCCGACCGAGCAGGGATTGCGCCTCTTTGTGGATGGGCTGCTGCACTTCGGTGAACTCGCCGAAGACGAGAGGGAGGCCATATCGGCGGCACTGGCCGCGTCCGGCCGCAGCCTCGAGGACACGCTTGCGGAGGCCAGCTCGATGCTCTCCGGCCTGTCCCAGGCGGCCGGCCTGGTCCTGGCCCCCAAGTCGGACGGCGCCATCCGTCATATCGAGTTCGTGCCACTCGGCTCCGGCCGCGCCCTCGTTGTCCTGGTCAGTGCCGATGGTCACGTCGAGAACCGGGTGATCGACACACCGGCAGGCCTGCCGCCCTCGGCGCTCCAGCAGGCGGCCAACTATCTCAATGCGCGACTCTCCGGCCGATCCCTCGCGGAACTGCGCCGGATCGTGGCCGACGAGATGACGGCCAACCGCACTGAACTGGATACGCTGTCGGCGCAGGTGGTCGAGACCGGCCTCGCCACCTGGACGGGGGAGGGACGCCCGGGCAGCCTGATCGTCCGCGGACAGGCCCGCCTGCTGTCGGACGTGACCCAGATCGAGCGCCTGACCACCATTCAGGCGCTGTTCGAACGGCTGGAGGCGCAGGAGACGATGCTGCGCCTGCTGGAGCTGGCCGAGCAGTCGGAAGGCGTGCGCATCTTCATTGGTGCTGAAAGCGGCCTGTTCGGAGCCTCGGGACTGTCCATGGTGGTCGCGCCAGCGCGCGGCGATGGCGGTCGGATCGTCGGCGCCATCGGCGTGATCGGTCCGACGCGGATCAATTACGGGCGGATCATCCCGGTCGTCGACTACACGGCCAGAGTGATCGGTCGGCTGTTGGGCTAGCGGGCGCACGGCAGGGGACGTGAGTCGCGGGCCAAAGGCTCAGATCAGGTCTCGCCCGGGCACCGCGTCAATAAACCACCGGTTCACCCTCGTATCCTATGCGGAGGCCCCCATCAGCGACCGCTTGTCCACCGCGCTCTGCTATCCTAACTGATCGCGCTCATGAGCAACGATAATGAACCGACGAAACAGGACCTGTCCGCCGATAGCGGCCAGCCGTCCGAATTGCCGCAGACGCCAGAGCAGGTGATGCAGGCAGCCAGTGCACGGATCGCGGATCTCGAGGCCGAATTGGCCGAGATGAAGGAGCGCTGGATGCGCGCCGAGGCCGAAACGGCCAATGTGCGCGCCCGGTCGCAACGCGAGGTGAACGAGACCCGCCAGTACGCCGTGCAGAAATTCGCCCAGGACGTGGTGGAGGCCGCAGACAATCTGCACCGCGGGCTGGAAAGCTTGCCGCCGCGGCAACCGGGTGAGCCGGAAATCGTGTCGCGCCTGCGCGAAGGCCTGGACGGCATTGAGCGCAACTTCCTCGCCATTCTCGAACGCAACGGGATCCGGCGCGAGGATCCGACCGGTGCGCCGTTCGACCCAAATCTGCACCAGGCCATGGCCGAGCAGGAGAGCGCTGCCCATGCCCCCGGCACCGTGATGCATGCCTGGACCCCGGTGTGGACGCTGAATGGCCGGCTGATCCGTCCGGCGATGGTCGTTGTTGCCAAGGCTCCGCCTGAGGAGATCCCGGCACCCGCCAGGCTGGACACCACAGCCTGATGCAACCGTCTCGGCACTGCACGAGAATCCAGCCTTGCCCCTTGCCCGACCGCGCCTACCCCCATACATCCAGATTAACTGACCCCATAGGGACGCCCGCGGTGCCTCGGGCTGCCGGCGTCCGCTGAAAGGAGCCAAATCATGAGTAAAGTCATCGGCATCGACCTTGGCACGACGAACTCCTGCGTTGCCATCATGGAAGGCAAGGACGTTCGCGTGATCGAGAACAGCGAGGGCGCGCGTACCACCCCCTCGATGGTCGCCTTCGCCGACAATGGCGAGCGCCTTGTCGGCCAATCCGCCAAGCGGCAGGCGGTCACCAACCCGTCCAACACGCTCTATGCCATCAAGCGCCTGATCGGCCGCCGCTACGACGACCCGATGGTCGAGAAGGACAAGGGCTGGTCCCCTATGCCATCGTGCGCGGCGACAACGGCGATGCCTGGGTTCAGGTGAAGGGCGAGAAATACTCGCCGAGCCAGATCAGCGCCTTCATCCTCGGCAAGATGAAGGAGACCGCCGAGTCCTATCTCGGTGAACCGGTGAAGCAGGCCGTGATCACCGTGCCGGCCTACTTCAACGACAGCCAGCGCCAGGCCACCAAGGATGCCGGCCGCATCGCCGGGCTCGATGTCCTGCGCATCATCAACGAACCGACCGCCGCGGCGCTGGCCTATGGCATGGACAAGAAGGGCAGCGGCACGATCGCGGTCTATGACCTGGGTGGCGGCACGTTCGACATCTCCATCCTGGAGATCGGCGACGGCGTGTTCGAGGTGAAGTCCACCAACGGCGACACCTTCCTGGGCGGTGAGGACTTCGACGCGCGTGTCATCGACTACCTGGCCGACGAGTTCCGCAAGGAGCAGGGCATCGATCTGCGCCGTGACAAGCTCGCGCTGCAGCGTCTGAAGGAAGCCGCCGAGAAGGCGAAGATCGAGCTGTCGTCGTCCAAGGAGACCGAGATCAACCTGCCGTTCATCACCGCGGACCTCCGGGCCGAAGCACCTGGTGATGAAGCTGACCCGGGCCAAGCTGGAGAGCCTGGTCGATGACCTGATCAGCAAGACGCTGGAACCCTGCCGCGCCGCGCTGAAGGATGCCGGCGTGACCGCAGGCGAGATCAGCGAGGTGATCCTGGTCGGTGGCATGACCCGCATGCCGAAGGTCATCGAGGCGGTGAAGACCTTCTTCGGCAAGGACCCCGCGCGCAACGTCAACCCTGACGAGGTGGTGGCGATCGGGGCGGCGGTACAGGGCGCGGTGCTGTCCGGCGATGTGAAGGACGTGCTGCTGCTCGACGTCACCCCGCTGTCACTCGGCATCGAGACGCTGGGTGGCGTGTTCACCCGTCTGATCGATCGCAACACGACCATTCCGACCAAGAAGAGCCAGGTCTTCTCGACCGCGGATGACAACCAGCAGGCGGTGACCATCAAGGTCTACCAGGGCGAGCGCGAGATGGCCGCCGACAACAAGCTGCTGGGCAACTTCGACCTGACCGGTATCCCGCCCGCACCGCGTGGCGTGCCGCAGATCGAGGTGACGTTCGACATCGACGCCAACGGCATTGTCTCGGTCTCGGCGAGGGACAAGGCAACCGGCAAGGAGCAGCAGATCCGCATCCAGGCGTCGGGCGGTCTGTCCGAGGCCGACATCCAGCGCATGGTGAAGGAAGCCGAAGCGAACGCGGAGGCCGACAAGCAGCGTCGAGAGCAGGTGGAAACCCGCAATCAGGCGGATGCCCTGATCCATCAGGTGGAAAAGAACCTGAAGGAGTATGGCGACAAGGTTCCGGCGCAGGAGAAGGGCGAAGCCGAGGCAGCCATCGCCGCGGCACGCTCCGCAATGGAAGGCAACGACCCCGACGCGCTGAAGCAGGCGACCGAGCGCCTGAGCCAGTCGGCCATGAAACTCGGCGAGGCGATGTACAAGTCGCAACAGACCGACCAGGCGGCCGAGGCGGCACAAGCCGGCGGAGCTCACCCTGGCGGCGATCACCCGGGCAGCGCTGGCGGGCCTGACGACAAGGTCGTCGACGCCGAGTTCGAGGAAGTTGACGAGAAGAAGAAGAGGTCGGCCTGATAGATCCGGGCCGGCAGCCATGAGGAGTCGCGCCCGCGCTTCGTCGAAGGCGGGCGCGACTTCATTCGGCGCCAGAGAGAAGGGCTGAGATGGCGAAGCAGGACTACTACGCCACCCTGGGCGTGGCGCGTGAAGCAGGCGCCGACGAGATTAAGCGATCCTACCGCAAACTGGCGATGCAGTGTCACCCCGATCGAAATCCGGGGGACAAGCAGGCCGAGGTGCGGTTCAAGGAGATCAGCGAGGCCTACGACGTCCTGAAGGACGAGCAGAAGCGTGCCGCCTATGATCGCTACGGTCACGCCGCCTTTGAACAAGGCGGCGGCCCTGGGGGATTTGGAGGAGGCGGTTTCGAGTTCGCCGCCGGCGGCGGGCTGGGTGACATCTTCGATCAGATGTTCGGCGAATTCATGGGCGGCGGCAGACGTGGTGGCGGGGCGGGCCGCACGCGTGCCGGCGCCGACCTTCGCCAAGCGGTCGAGATCGATCTGGCCCAGGCGTTCACCGGCACCAAGGTCAATCTACGCGTGCCGACCCGCGTGGTCTGCGATGCGTGCAGCGGCACCGGCTCGGAGGACAAGAACCGAGCGGCCGATACCTGCACGACATGCCGCGGCGCCGGCAAGGTGCGCGCGCAGCAAGGCTTCTTCCTGATCGAACGCACCTGTCCGACCTGCGGGGGTCAGGGGCGCGTGATCCGTAATCCGTGCAAGGTGTGCCACGGTGTCGGCACGGTGCAGCGCGAACGGAGTCTGCAGGTGCAGATTCCGCCGGGTGTCGAGGATGGCACGCGCATCCGATTGGCGGGCGAAGGAGAAGCCGCCGGACATGGCGGCCCGCCCGGCGATCTCTATGTGCATGTCGCGATCCGGCCGCACCCAATGTTCCAGCGTGACGGCGCGAATGTCTTCATGCGGGTGCCGTTGCGCATGACTCAGGCGGCGCTGGGCGGCGAGATCGAGGTGCCGGCGATCGACGGCAGCAAGGCGAAGGTCAAGATCCCGCCGGGAACCCAGACCGGCGAGCAGTTCCGCTTGCGCGGCAAGGGTTTCTCCGTGCTGCGCAGCGCGGTGCGTGGCGACATGTATATACAAGTGTCCGTGGAAACGCCGCAACATCTGACCCGCCGGCAGCGCGAACTGCTCGAGGAGTTCGAGGCAGAGGCGCAGGGACACGGCAAAGGCAGTCCCGAAAGCGAGGGCTTTTTCTCCAAGGTGAAGGAATTCTTCGAGGGCGGCAGGGGTTAGCGCACACTGAACCGACTGCAATTCGCTGGTCTTCCGAGACCCGAGCCGCTTCCTGAGGAGTGAGTTTGGAATTTAACGGCGCCTGTCACGGTCAAGGGCGACAGCGTCTGGGACCACCCGCCGTGCTCCAGACGAATGGATGGTGTGTTGCCGAAGGCGGGCTCCTTGCACGTTTACTAAGTCGTGGTCTTCGGACAGGAAATACCGAATGAGAGCCCGTTCAATGAGTGGTATGCACCGGCCCACTCGTTGCCCTGGCTGTGCACGGAAACGCCCGATCACAACGATCCGTCTACCGTTCCTTGCGTTTTTTACGTGCATCATCAGCCGAACATTCTGAAGCTGCCTCTTTACGCGCGCGCGGAGGAACTCTGCCTTCCCAACGTAAAGTGCTTCGATGTGCCGTCCGTACTTACGTCCGAACACATACACACCGCTGCTGCTGGGTAGTTTGTCGAGATCACAAGTGTAGATCAGGTCCGGGGCGCCGTTCGATAGCGGGATCGGTGGTTGCCATTCCACGTGCAGGTCCAACGTTAGGCCCTCGCATTTGTTCGCCAGTTGAAATATACTTATCGCCAAGCAGGAGCAAATTCAATCCTGTGAGGACCAACGCGCGAGGAGCGCTCTATTGATGTAGTTGGAGCAGCCATCCAGGTGCCGCGGATCAGCGTCAATTATGGATGGAACCGAATGAGTAACGACGCGCCCGAACTCCGCCTCGATCGCCGGGATAGCCGCCGCCTCTGGCGCTAATTGATGCTAACTTTGAAGTCCAAGGAGCGCGTTCCCTACAAGTCCGACAGCCGGAAAGGCAAACTGATACGGCCGCCCACAGGCGCGCTGAATTGCTTCCAGACCCGGCGCGACGCAGGATTGTCGCGCAAGATGGGGGAGCAGATATGGCAATCCGGATCGGCATCGCCGGCGTCACCGGACGCATGGGGCATCTTCTGGTCGAAGAGGCGCGTGCCGCCAGTGCTGACCTAGTTGGCGGCATCGGCCGCCCTGGTTCGGTCAAGACAGCGCCGGACGGCGTATGTTTGTGCGCTGGTATGGCGGCGCTGACCGCCGCTTCGGACGTGGTAATTGATTTTACCAATGCTGCCACCGCGCAGCCCTACGCCGCGGCTATGGTGGAGGCCGGCAAGGCCTGGGTGCTGGGAACGTCCGGTCTGTCGGACGCGGATGAGTCAGCGGTGGCGGAGGCGGCACACCGTATTCCCGTGGTGTATGCCTCGAACTTTTCCGCCGGTGTGAACCTGGTGCTGGTGCTAGCCGAGCGGATGGGCGCCGCGTTGCCGGCCGATGCCTACGATGCCGAGATCATGGAAATGCATCATCGGCAGAAAGTCGATGCTCCATCCGGCACCGCGGTCGGCATGGGGCGGGCGGTCGCCAAAGGTCGGGGGGTGGCGCTGTCCGATGTGATGGAGAGCGGGCGGAACGGCCACACCGGCGCACGCAAGACCGGTGCCATCGGTTTCGCTGCACTGCGCGGCGGGCAGGTGGTCGGCGAGCACACGCTGATCTTTGCGTCTGCCACCGAGCACATCGCGCTCAGTCATCGCGCGTTCGATCGCCGCGCCTTCGCCACCGGCGCAATCCGCGCCGCACTGTGGGTTGCCGGGCGGCGGCCTGGTCTCTACTCGATGATGGACGTGCTGGGCATGGCTTGACGGACGGCGCTGCCAGGCTGGCGGCACGTTATCCCCAGGTCTGGCATGTCATCGAGGCCGAGGGCGCCGGGCCTTGGCTGACCGAAACCGGCCTGCTGCCGGCTGCTGCCTTGCAGGTCGGCGGGGCCAACCGGGAGGGGTTCGTTCGCATCGCGTTGAGCGGTGGAGGCATCGCGGTGTTACGCCCGCAGCGGATGCCGGATCGGCAACTGCTGCCGACACTCGCAGGCAGCTTTGCCGGACGGCCCGAATGCTGGCGTCAGTATGTCGATCAACACGTGTTCTTCTGGGTCGAGGCGCGGCGACGCGACGCTTTCGCGCGTGCCTGCATGCGGCTGCGCGGTGGCTCCGTCCCCAGTCCCGTCATTGTCACCTTCGACACCGCTGCTCTGCTGGAGCGGCACTCCGCCATTGCTTACTTTGCCAGCTTCAATACAGGCTCCACCGTGCGTGGCGGCGCGCGCGTCCTGCGGGATGAGAACACGTTGCGGTCCGTCAAGGAGTATAGCCGCGGCGCAGTCGCTGAACTGGCAATCCGCGGCCGGGTCCATACCTCCTGGTGCCTGCATCCCGATGAGATACCGGCAGGGCGTTCGCGCCCTTGACCCTCCTGGGGGTTTCGGCCACACACGCGGACCCCCCTTTAACGGCCAACCGAGCGGCACGAGAGATCACATCCCATGCGCGATACGGGCGAATTCCTGTTCACTTCGGAATCCGTTTCCGAAGGCCATCCGGACAAGGTGGCCGACCGGCTCAGCGATACGGTTCTGGACGCCTATCTTGCCGCCGACCCGTATTCGCGCGTTGCGTGTGAAACGCTGGTTACCACCAACCGAGTGGTGTTCGCCGGCGAAACCCGCGGGCCGGCCACTGTCACCCCCGATCTGCTGACGCATCTCGCGCGAATGGCCATCCACGACATTGGCTACGATCAGCCTGGCTTCAGTTGGGAAAATGCCGAATTCTCCTGTCACCTGCACGCGCAATCATCCGATATCGCGCAGGGGGTGGATGCCGCGGGCAACAAGGACGAGGGCGCTGGCGATCAGGGTATGATGTTCGGCTATGCCTGTCGCGAAACCGGCGCACTGATGCCGGCGCCGATCTATTATGCGCACGCGATCTTGCACCGTATCCGCGAGCTACGGCACATCCACGACAAGTCAGTCCAGGGTCTGCTGCCCGACGCCAAGAGTCAGGTGACGCTTCGCTACGTCGATGGCATGCCGGTGGGTGCGACCAGCATCGTGGTATCCACCCAGCATGTCGAAGATCTCGAGCAGGCCGAAATCAAGCGCATGCTATGGCCGATCGTGAAAAGCACGCTGCCGGACGGTTGGATGTGTCCCGACTCCGAGTTTCACGTAAATCCGACCGGCAAGTTCGTGACCGGTGGCCCGGATGGCGACTGCGGCCTGACCGGGCGCAAGATCATCGTCGACACGTATGGCGGTGCGGCGCCGCATGGCGGGGGCGCGTTCAGCGGCAAGGATCCGACCAAGGTCGATCGCTCGGCGGCCTACGCCTGCCGTTATCTGGCGAAGAACGTGGTCGCCTCGGGCCTCGCCGACCGCTGCACCATCCAGATCAGCTATGCGATTGGGATTTCCCGGCCGCTGTCGGTCTATGTGGACCTGCAGGGCACCGGCAAGGATGTCGACGAGGCGCGACTGGAGCGGGTTCTGAGCGAGCTGATGAATCTCACGCCACGCGGTATTCGCGAGCATCTGCATTTGAATCGGCCGATCTATGTGCCCACCGCGGCGTATGGCCATTTCGGCCGGGAGCCGGACGACGAGAAGGGCACCTTCACGTGGGAGAAGACCGACCTGGTGCCAGGCCTGAAATCAGCCTTTCGGCGCTGAAGCCCCCGCCGGACCGGCTTTACGGTCGCGCGCGCGGCCACAAGCTGCGACCACGGCAAGAGAAGCTGCTGGATGTGACCCTGCCGCAACTGGCGTTTGCCGCTGATTGTGCGGCTGATCCGCTGTCGGCCTTCTGCCCACGCCCGTCGGAACTGTGGGTGGAGGTAGGGTTCGGCGCTGGCGAGCACGCGCTCGCGCAGGTCGCGCGGAACCCGGACGTCGGCCTGATCGCCTGCGAAGTGTTCGCGAACGGCATATGTTCGTTGTTGTCGCGGCTGGTGCCGGAAGGCGCCGAGGCGACGGCGCCATTGCCGGGCAATCTTCGCCTCTGGGCGGCCGATGCGCGTGCACTGCTGCGGCTATTCCCCGACAGCAGCGTCACGAGGCTATTCCTGCTGTTTCCCGATCCCTGGCCGAAGGCACGCCATGCCAAGCGACGCCTGGTGCATCCGGCCCTGTTGCCGCTGTTTGCGCGCGTGCTCAGTCCAGGTGCGGAATGGCGTGTCGCCAGCGACGAGCCAACGTACCAGGCGTGGGTCGCGGAGGTGATGGCGGACCAGGCGCTGTTCGATGCGCCTCCGGCGGTACCCGAACGGCCGCAAGGCTGGCCACCGACGCGCTACGAGACGAAAGCCGTGCGGGAAGGCCGGCAGCCCTGTTACTGGACGTTCACCCGGCGCATGGATTGATACCGGGCCGCATGAAGCTGGCCGGTGTGAGCCGCGCCGAGGCTCTGCCGGGCAAGGGCCCTGCCTGCCCGGAGCGCGGGAACCTCGATCCATTGATGCAGCAGCCAGGCCGCCAATACAGGAAGTGTTATCGAACCCGGTATCCAGATCGCGGTGAATAGCGCCGCATTGCCCTGCATCAGCGACGCCAGGCCCAGCCCGAGCAGTCGCTCCAGCGGCTCATGCACGAGATAGAGGCAATAGGAGACCGCGCCCAGCCAGACCAATGGCCTGGACTGCAGCAGCATGGCGAGCCAACGCAGCGGTGTTTCCACCAGCGACTGCCGCTGTCGGGGAGCGGACACCACTGCCTGCGCGGCGAGGCATGCAGTCCACAGCAGCGGCGGCAGCAGCTTGTCCACGCCGCCGCCCCAAACGCAAAGTGCCAATGTGGCTGCGAGCACCGTCAGATAGCAGTGGGATGCCGCCCGCCCCTCGCGGATCAGGCGCGCGCTGATGATGCCCAGAGCGAAATACTGCGCCTTGTTCGGCAAAAACGCGCGGCTGAAATGCCACGCCTCGGGCGTCGCGGCAGCCCATACGGCGTAGCAGGCTGCCATGACCAGGAACAGCGCTGTCATCCGCTGCAGGCCAAGCCGGTATCCCAGCAACAGGGCCAGGACGTAGAACTGCCATTCGGTCGACAGGCTCCAGGCCGTCCCAAGAAACCTCACCCAGATGGCATTGGAGAAACCGTCCGGGAACAGTCCGTGGGTCATCGTCAGGTGTGTGGCGATGCCGAGAGCCCAATCAGATGGCCAGCCGCCCGACCACAGATAGCGCGCCGCGCTCTCCTGTCCGATCCAGGCCATGTGCTCGAAACTGGTCGCCAGCGGCTGGATCGCCACGGCGAAGGCGAATACCACCAGGAATACCGGATAAATCCGCGCCACGCGCGCGATCAGGAAGGGCAGTGCCTGGTACTCGAAACTGGCGAGCGACTGCACGATCACCAGTCCGCTGAGGATGAAAAACATATCCACGGCGGCGCCGCCATGCTGGAACAGCCACTCCAGCCAGCCGGGCATCGGCGCAAACGGCATCGTGTGGCTAAGCATGACGTAGACCGCCAGCACGCCCCGCAGCCCGTCCAGACACACCAGCCGCTTCATTGCGCGGAGCATCGCGCGTGCGGCTTAAGGACCGGTTTAGCAGAACTCTCGGACTACCTACGTCCGGGTCTCGCGCAGCCTTTTGGAAGCGGGCGGCTCAGGATTCGACGATCGATTGAGCCTGTTCAATGACTGGCAGGAGATTGGCAACCTTGCCCTTTTCGAGTTCGTCGAGGGCTCCCTCCAGCGCGTCGGCGACCGCGCCAAGCGGGTCACTTGCGGCCGTGGCGGGTGTGCCACGTGCCTGATCGATCGTCTCGATGGCGGCCTCGAGAGATTTGCGCAATTCGCCATCCTTCATCTCGATGACGGCGTCCTGAACCCGCGCCAACGCCTCGGCTAGCTGCGCTTCGGGTTCAGCCTGATCCTGCTGACCGATTTGCGGTTCCGATGTAGAACCGACTTCTCCGGTCTGCCCGCCTGACATGATTGGGTTCCTCCACAAAGATCCTCGGGGATCAGGAAATGGGATGCACGCGTGGAACCCGCAAGCACAAGGGCGCGACGAGTTCGCGGACGGCGTCAGCATCCGGTTCACCCTCTCGTGTCGGGCGTACATGGGCGTGGGAGATGCGCTCTCGCACGGCTCCCGCGGCCATGCCATGGTGACGTCCCATGGTGAGAGCCCCAATGGCCCGAGAGCGCGAGGTGCCCGCGGTATCGCTGCTGCCGTCGAATCAGATGACGCCGGCCGGACGCGCACGCCGCCGACTATCATTACCGTCGTCATTGTCGGGGCCGGCGCCATTTGTGCGCTTTACTTCGCCAGGGAGGTGCTGATCCCGATTACCCTGGCGGTGCTGCTGTGCTTTGTCCTCAGTCCCCTGATGGAGCTGCTGCGTCTGCTGTGGCTGCCTCGGCCGGCGGCCGCGCTGCTTTCCGTGCTGCTCGCTATCGGGATCATCATAATCCTGGGTGGCGTGATAGGCACGCAGATCGCTGATCTGGCGGGCAGGGTCCCGCAGTACCAGACGACGATACAGACAAAAGTCGATACGCTGCAGAGGCTGCTTCGGACGGATCTGTTTGGCCGTTTCAGTGGGCTGATGGGTAAACTCGAGAACGCAGGCGCACCGCAACAGCGGCCCCAGGCGCAAACGGAGCAGTCGCCAAGCGAGCAGTCCCCAACGGAGCAGTCTGGGGGCACCGGCGCGCCGCAGCCGTCGACTGGGCCGAAGCCAGTCCCGGTCATCATTACGCAGACCCCGACCTCGTCGGCACTGGAACTCGGTCGGAGCGTCCTGGGACCGATCATCGGGCCGCTTGCGACGCTCGGGATTATCCTTGTCGTCGCGGTCTTTGCGCTGTTGCAAAAAGAGGACCTTCGGGACCGGCTGATCCGGCTGCTGGGATCAGGCGATCTGCATCGGACCACTGCCGCGATGGACGATGCCGGACGGCGGCTGACTCGTTACTTCATTACTCAGCTCGGGATCAACTGCGGCTTCGGTGTGATCGTCGGCACCGGGCTTCTGCTGATCGGCGTGCCCGGTCCGCTGCTGTGGGGAATTCTCGGCGCCTTGCTGCGGTTCGTGCCGTATATCGGCTCGTATGTCGCGGCGGTTCTGCCGGTGCTGCTTGCCGCGGCGGTGGGCACTGGCTGGAGCATGGCGCTGTGGACCGTGGTGCTCTACATCGTAACCGAACTCATCATGGGCAACGTGGTCGAGCCGATGGTGTATGGTCACAGCACCGGGCTGTCGCCGTTTTCCGTGGTCATTGCCGCGATCTTCTGGACCTGGCTCTGGGGGCCGATCGGCCTGATCCTATCCACCCCGCTGACGCTCTGCCTGGTCGTGCTTGGACGGCATATCGAGCAACTGGAATTCCTCGACGTCATGCTTGGCGATCAGCCCGCCCTGACGCCGGTCGAGAACTTCTATCAGCGCATTCTGGCCGGCGATCCCGATGAAGCGGAGGAGCAGGCCGAGCGCTTTCTCGCCGAGCACTCGCTGTGCGAATATTACGATGAGGTGGCGCTCAAGGGCCTGCAGCTCGCGGCCGCCGATACGAACAGGGGCGTGTTCACACCGCAGCAGGTCGAGCGCATCGATCTTGCGGTCAAGGAGCTCGTGCATGATCTCGCTATCCGCGATGATGTCGAGGCATCGAGCGATAAGCGTGAAGCGGCCGAGAACGAGACGGCGGGCGAACCGGAGACAGGGCCGGATATATCGCCGCAAGGCGACGCAATCGCCGAGGACAGGCTATGGCCAGGCCGGCAGACCCCGGTCCTCTGCGTTGCCGGTCGCGGACCGCTCGATGAAGCAGCGTCCGCCATGTTCGCCCACCTGCTGGAAGGGCTCGCGCATCGGTGTCAGCAGACGTTCGGCATCGAGGCAGTGTCACGCGGCGGATCGCAGCACTCGAGGCGCAGGATGTCAGCCTGGTGTGCCTTTCGTATCTCGACATCACTGGCAGCCCGGCGCATCTCCGCTTTCTGGTCCGAAGAATAAGGGAGCGGCTGCCCGGGGTGTCGATTGTTATCGGCTTTTGGGCGGATGATGATGCATTTCTGCGCAACCAGGCGGCGCGCCGTGAAGTGGGAGCGGACTACTATGTCAGCTCGCTGCAAGAGGCGCTGAACGCCTGCCTCGAGGTGGCCGGCAAGGCAGCAGACACCGCGCCTCGTGTTCCCCGCCTATTGGGGAGCGGATGTGGAACCGGGCGCGAATTCTCGGCGGCCAGAGCGCGATTGCTTGAATAGCGCCCCTAGCGCGTGATCACCAGAGCTGGATTCCGCCGCGGTCATCTTCACGGCACCCGGGCTACCGGCGGCGCTGGGTTTACCAGCCAAACCTCGATCAGCACCAGCGCAACCCCCACCAGCACGAAGCCACCGCGGCAAGTCCGGCAAACCCCACGGCGTTGAACACGAGGCCCGCCAGTGCTGAACCCACCGCCGCCGCCAGCGAGGTCGCGGCATTGAACAGGCCGACACTTTCGCCGCGCGCGGTGGGTGCCAGCCGGACGGCAAGCGAATTGGCGCCGACCGCGAGCAGCGGCCAGACGAACTGGATCAGCGCGAAACTGATCAAGAGCCAGCCAGCCGATCCAGCCCACATGCAGGAAGCCGACGATCGCGACCAGCCCCAGTAAGGCCAGGCGTGCCGCCATCCCTAGCGCCAGCATGCGGCCTCCGCCGAGACGATGCGTCGCCGCACCCGACCGGCGCATACAGCAGCAAGCTTGCCGCAACGCCCAGCGCGTACGCGATGGAGGGCAGTACCGGTCCCATGTCGAACTGCCGCGTCATCGCCACCGGGAACAGCGTCGCTAACCCGTTCATGGCGGGATAGGCGATCAGCCACATGATCAGGAACCGCCGCAGCGGCGGGGTGATCACGCCAAGAAAACCCCGCAGCTCCTGCCAGGACAGATGGTGGCCACGATGGTGCGGCCCCGGCACGCCGGCATCACCACCCATCATCGGCCTGGGTGGCGGCTTCTCCTGCGGCGCGCGCGGCAGAGCGGCCGGGCGCCGAGACGATCGCCAGCGCTCCGGCCAGCAGCAAGGCGGCACCCGCGACCACGAACCCCAGACCGGCGGCGCGCTGGGCCAGAAACGCCCGCTGCGATAAGCCCGATCACCTGCCCTGCGCTGACATAGCGCTGCAACAGCGCCACGCGTGTATCCCAATCGGCCTCGGCAAATCCCTGGATGGCGAGCACATTACCTGCCGTGGTGGTCGCCATCACACCGAGCCCAGCGCCGGCGGCGAGCAGAATCCGCAGCAGGCCGTGTGCGGCCTCGAACGGCAACAGCGCGAGCCCGGCGCCGAACGTGCCGACGATCAGCAGATCGCGGTGCCGGCCGGTCCGATCGGCCCATGCGCCCAGCACCGGCGCAAACAGACCCAAGAGCGAAAACGCTGCGTAGGTAAGGCCGGCGGCCGCGCTCTTCGACGCGACCAGTGGCATCAGCACCGGAACCAGCCCGTTCTGCGTCAAGCCAAGCAGTCCGTAGGAGACAAACCAGGCATTCTGGCGCAAGTTGGCAGGCTCCGCGGCGACCGAGCAAATGAGGCCGCGAATCGCAGCGCGGTCAAATCAGGAGCGGGGAGCCAACGCCTCTGTCGACGTCGTCTGCTCCCGCGCCGGCGCAGCGACCGCCAGCGTGATCAGACCACTCGCGAGCAAGGCGGCTGCCATGGTCAGATACGACACATCCGGACCGCCGGTCGCCGCATTGAGCCAGCCGATCGCATAAGACCCGACAAACGATCCCAGCGCACCGCAACTGTTGATCAGCGCGATCGCTCCGCCGGAGACATTACGCGGCAGCACGTCGGAGATCCACGCGAAGAACGGCCCATACGGCGCATACATCGCGCCGCCGGCAATCACCAGCAGCACGAAACCGGGCCAGAAGCTTGATCGGCCCAACAGCCAGGAGCCAGCGAAGGCAATCGCGCCAATGATCAGACAGGGCCACACGTAGGCCTTCCGATGCCCGGACCGGTCGGATCGATGCGAGGCAACGATCATCAGCACTGTCGCCAGCAAATACGGCGCGGCGGACAGCCAGCCCACTTGTGACGATGCCAAGCTGGCTGCTGGCCTTCAGCATCGACGGCAGCCAGAGCACGAAGCCGTAAACGCCGATGCTCCAGCAGAAATATTGCAGCGCCAGTGCGATCACCATGGGCGAGCGGAATGCTTCGCGGTAGTTGCGCATGGGTTTCAGCGCACGCTGTTCGTCCTGCAAGCGCTGCTCGACTTCGGTTCGCTCGCGCGGATCGAGCCACTGTGCCTGCGCCGGCCGGTCCTGCACCAGCCACAGCCACAGAAAGGCCCAGACGATCGCCGGCAGACCCTCGACGATGAACATGCCGCGCCAGCCGAGAGTGTCGACCAGATAGCCCGAGACGATGGACATCCACAGCACCGTCACCGGATTGCCGAGGATCAGGAAGGAATTGGCGCGCGAGCGCTCGCGGCTGGTGAACCAGTGGCTCAGAAACACCAGCATCGCCGGCAGCACCACGCTCTCCGCCACGCCGAGTAGGAAGCGGTCGGCGTACAGCAGTCCGAACATTGCTGATGACCCCGGTCAGCGCCGCGAACACGCCCCACAGCAGCAGGCTCCAGAACATCAGGCGTTTGGCGCTGCGGCTCTCGGCGTACCAGGCGGCGGGGATCTGGAACAGGAAGTAGCCCAAGAAAGAACAACGCCCCGAGCAGTGCGTTGGCTTCGCCGGTGATGCCGAGATCGCTTGCCAGGCCGCCCGCGGCACCGATGCCGTAATTCGCCCGGTCCACGTAGGCCAGGCTGTAGGTTATGAAGGCGATGGGAATAAGCCTTGCCCACCGGCTGTTGTACCTGGCGACCACCGGGACCTCGAACCGATTGCTATTTGACGGCGCTGCAACGCTATGGGTGGAGTACCGTTCCGCCCGCTGGGTGTCTGGGTCGCGGGCTACAATCCGCGTTCCGGCCACTCCGGCCGGTTGTAGCCCAGCGGTACGGACGGCCGTGCCCAATACGGCTGCGTCTCCGACATCTGCACCACAGGCGCGAGGTGCCGCAGCGGTCCCGACGGCGTCTCACTCACCATTGACCACCGCTCCAGCTCGTCCTGCGCGAACTCCGCGGGCGCATCACGCGCGGCCGTTTCCGCCACCTCGCCCAGATCGACGATCCATTTTCCCACCTGCGCCAGCGAGATGCGCACCAGCCAACTGCCGCCCTCGCTGCGCGCGGCGCGCCAGCGCCACCATGGCGCCGAACGCCATCAGGTAGCCGGTGCAGTAATCGATGGCGGATACCGGATAGAACTGCGGCCCCGGCGTCTTCCCCGGCACCACCTCGGCTTGCCGCGAGGTGATCCCGCTGACCGTCTGCACCACCGTGTCGAAGCCGCGGCGCGACGCCCACGGCCCCACATGGCCGAATGCGCACAGGGACACA
Organism: uncultured Alphaproteobacteria bacterium; assembly: GCA_963758595.1. Taxonomy (GTDB): domain Bacteria; phylum Pseudomonadota; class Alphaproteobacteria; order Acetobacterales; family Acetobacteraceae; genus JAMXLO01. The sequence goes on along the minus strand of CAVWWB010000005.1, from coordinate 57,046 downwards.
TACACCAGGCCCGGCCGCAACGCCGCCAATTCCTCCGGCGAGAGGCCGCGGCCCCCCAGTGTACCGGGCCGGTAGCCCTGCGAGAACACGTCTGCCTCGCGCACCAGCCCACGCAACACCTCGACATCGTGCGGCTCGCGCAGATCGAGATGCGCTGACAGCTTGCCGTGCCCGGTATCGAACTCCTGGTAGCCAAGATTGGGCAGATGCGGCGCGGTGATCTTCAGCACGTCGGCGCCATGCTCGGCCAATGTCCGGGCACAGGTCGGCCCCGCCAGCACCCGCGTCAGGTCCAGTACGCGAATCCCTGACAGCGGCCGGTTGCCCGCCGGCAGCGGCTCCGCTGGCGCATCACCGATCCGCAGGACCTCCAACAGAGGCAGCGAAGCAATTGCGGCGGCCTGTGGATGCTGCACCCACTCAGCCTGCGTCCGCACCATTCCCCCCGCACCCTTAGCGGCGATGATCGCCTCCTCCAGGTCCAGTGCCTTCCAGTTCAGTACCGCTTTGGCCACCGCATCGCGGTCCTCTGGCACGCCCAGCACGCTCAGCGCGGCTGCGCGGTGATTGGGGAAGTTGCAATGCAGGTAGCTCCAGCGGCCATCCTTGGTGGGATAGACGCCCATGATGGAGTTGCGTCGCGTCGATACTTCGCCTTCACCGAGCTTCATGTAATGGCCGCTGCGCAGGGACGCGGTCGCCCGCCGCACGTCAACGTCCACCGACTGCCGCCGCGCGGTTCGCAGCTCCCAAAGCGCGGCAGCGGCCAGATCCCGTGGCCGCCAGTGTCGCGGCGCCGGCCACGCCAATGCGGAATGGTGTCGGCAGGATCGGATCGGTGTCGCCGGTGAAGCGGACTGTGTCCGCCCGGTCGGTGGACCACCCGGCATTTGGCAGAATCGAGCGCAAAGCATCGCGGGGCATTGTCGTCTCCTCCTCGCTGCTCCACCGTGTCAGTGCACGGAGGAGGGGCAGACCACATGAAAGTCAGCGCGATGATCCGCGTCAACGCCGATGCTCAGGGCGGGCTCATGGCCGGCCTGGTCGAGTACGCGAGCCGCATCGAGGAGAGCGGCTTTCCCGGCATCTGGGTGGGTGATTCACTCGGCCGCGGCCGGCCGACATTGGACCCGCTGATGGAACTCACTGCGGTCGCCGCGGTGACGCAGCGTGTCGAACTCGGCGTCTCCGTCGTCCAGGTGCCGCTGCGCCATCCGATCGAGTTGGCGCACCGCGTGGCGTCGCTGCAGGCGCTGTCGGGCAATCGCCTGCGCCTTGGCGTCGGTAGCGGCTCGACCCGCGCGGATTTCGAGCTGCTCGGCCTGGACTACGATACGCGGTTTCGCACTCTGCGGACCTCGCTTGAGACCATGCGGCGCGCCTGGCGCGGGGAGCCGACCAGCACGGGCGGCGTGCTCGCGACCTGGCCCGACTGCCAGGGCGGCCCGCCCATCCTGATCGGTGCCTGGCGCAGCCCACGCTGGATCACGCTTGCGGCCAAGGAGGCGCAGGGCTGGACCCCTTCCGGCCGCTACAGCAGTTGGGAAGACCTGGAAGCGGGGATGCGGATTTACCGCGAGGCCGGCGGCACCAACGCGGTGCTCGCCAACGTCGCGATCGATCTTCTCGATCGCCCGGATTCAGCCGATCTCAAGCGCGCGTCTCACGTGACGCTGATCTGCCCGCCGGAGGAGGCTCGCCAGCGGCTGAGGCGCATCCAGCAACTGGGCTTCGACGAGGTGCTGCTCGTCTCCCACACCGGATCCCTGGAGGACCTGAAGCGGGCGCGCGACCTGCTCTGATCAGCGCGTCGTGGGGGTGTTGTTGCCGTTATTGGTGTTGCTGTTGTTCTGATCGTTGGGGTTGTTCGGCGGCGGCGGATTGTAGTTTGCCTGCCCGTTATTGCTGTTTGGCGCCGGGTTGTTGGTGCCGTAGCTCTGGTTGGCCGGCTGCTGCTGTCCGGCGTTCTCGTTGTTCTGGTTCGCTGCATTGTTCGGGTTATTGTTGGTCCCCAGATTCATGGCATCCAGCGTCTGCTGGTCCAGTTGGCCGCTCGCGTTGAGGTTGTGCTGCTGTTGGTAATCGCGCACCGCATGCCTCGGTCCGTGGGCCCCACACGCCATCAACTCGCCCCTTGTACAGCCCGGCCTGCTTCAGGTTCTGTTGCACTTTGCGGATCATATCCGGGCGACAGCTCGCTGGTCTGAGTTCCCGTCGCGGACGCCTGCCCAGCGTTGTAGTTCGGCGTCGTCGCGGCGGAGCTCGGGCTGGTTGCCGCGGCCGTATGGGCCTGGGGGCCGCCGAACATTGAGCAGGCTGGAAGAACGGCGACGCCGGACAGCGCCAGGAATGTGGCGAGGCTGCGTGCTTTCATCTGTGTGTCTCCTCCGGAGGAACGATCGCTGGCGGCTGAACAAGATCGGGCGTCACCGGTTGCGCGCAGGAACCGTAATGTGATTCCAGCTATGCTGCTTCCGCGGATTCCTGCCTGGAGCGTTGCGTGCGGTGCACCAATCCCAGCCAGGCTGTGCGCCGCCGGCCCGCCTGTGCCGCCAGCGTGCCCGCCGCGACCGCGTCGCGTGCACGGCTGGCAAGCTGCCGACGCAGCGTACCGTCGCGCACCAGCCTGGCCAGCGCGACAAACCACCGCATCGGTGTCGTCCGGCACCAGCCAACCGGCCGGCCCATCGGCCGGACTGCTGCGATAGAGCGGCAGGTCGGAGGCCAGAATCGGCAACCCCATGGCGGCATAGTCCAGCGTCTTCAGCGCGGACTTGCAGCGGTTGAACGCCGTGTCGGCAAGCGGCGCAATACCAAGGTCCCAGTGTTGTTGCGTTATCCAATGCACGAAGCCTGGATAACCGGATGCGGCGTGGATCGGCATGCTGATGCGGTTCACCCAGTCCGGCAGGGTTGGCTTGCCGCTGATGCCCAGCACATCGATCGACACGAACTCGCCGAAGACCGCCTTCAGACGCGCAAGCGCGTCCTCCACTATGGCAAAATCGGCGTCGTGCGTCATCGTGCCCATGAACAGCACGCGCACGGGCCCCTCGCGTGGCGGAATGGGCGACGGGGCCGCAAGCCACAGCCTCTCGTCGATGCCATTCTCGACCACCCGCAGATCGTCCCGCACGCCGCATAACGCGTCCGCCAGTGCCGGCGTGGAAACCCAGACTGCATCGGCGTCCCGCACCAGTCGCGATACAAGCCTCCGGCGCGGCCGCAGCAGCGCCGCGTCGGGGTGATCGCGCGGTATCTGCCGCAGGTCATCGTCGAGGTCGTAGAGCAACGCAATGCCATGCCGTCGGCAGTGACCGATCAGCGCCTCGACCGAGTCCAGATCACCCACCGCATAACGCTGTGTCACGATGATATCGGCTCGATAGTTCAGCGCTTCATTGGCATCAGCGAGCACCACGTCGAAGTCGCCGCCGATCGCCGGATGATCGAGAGGCTGCAATAGACGAATGTAGGCGCAGGGCGTCAGCACGCCGCTGCTGAACCGCTCCGGGATCACCACAACGCTGGTCCGTCCGTCCCGTCGCAGGTCGACCAGATGCCGTGAGGAGCGGACCGAAGGCATCCGCAGGTAATGCTCGGCATAGTAATCGGCGGCCGGCTTGCGTGGCCTGGTCAGCGCCCTGCGCGGTCGCGCAAGCTCGCGCCCGCACCTGGTCGAACATACGTCGATCCACGTCTCGGCTGGTGCCTGAGGATCGACCAGCCAGGTCATCGGCCGTCCCGCCAGACGTTCTGGGAACGCGCCGATGCGCGATGCGACGATCGGCAATCCGCTCTCGATCGCGGCGCTCAGCGTGTAGCTGTAAGTCTCCGGCCACTGGGCGGGCAGCCAGAGCACGTGCGGCTTCACGCTTGCGAGCAGCGCGGGCAGATCGCTTTCCTGGTACTCGCCGGTCGTCGTCAGCCGCCACGCCGGCAATTCCGGTTCCGGCTGTCCGATCAGATGGATCGGACAGTTTCGTCGGATCGCCGGCGCCGGCGACCGAAAGCACGGATACCCCACCCTTGTGGTAGGAAAGTACGCCGATCACCGCTACCCGCAGCGCCCGCCCTTTGGCCAGCCGCGGCAGTGTTAGTTTCCACGGCCCTGCGGGAACCGGTGCGTGCGGCACGACGATGGCCTGTCGAGTGTGCCCGTAGCGCGCCAGTCGCCTGCGGACGTCGTCGCTGGGGCAAATGATCCTCTCGGCTTCCTTGAACTGCCACGCCTGATTGAGGCGCCATGACACGATGTCGCGTGCCCCGTGGCTCGGGCGATTAGCGATGCAGGCGTTGCAGCTCGCGACATCCGGCTCGCCGCAATAGAACCCTTGCCGCACTGGGAGCAGGTTCACCTGCGGACAGATCGCGAAATAGTCGTGCACCGTCACGTCGAACGGCACGCCCAGCCGATGCAGCAGGGCGCGCGCATCGATATCCATGCTCATCAGATGATGGATATGTGCACGCGTCACATTGGCCGATTGCAGCACCAGCACCAGATCCGACAGACGATCGGCCGATACCGCGAGTTCGGGATGACCGGGCAGCGCGGCCACCGAGAGCGCCGCACCGCGCACCGTCGATTGCAGCAGCAGGCAGTTGGCTGCATCGCCGATGCGCTCGATCAGATCCAGAACGTGTCGCCGCACGCCGCCGCCCAGATCATGCGCCAACATCAGGATTGTCGGCCGCCCCGAGCGTCGAAACAGCTCCAGCGTCACCGCGAAGCGATACGGCCCTACGGCATCACGCATGACGTGCTGTGCAACGATCCGCGTGTAGCTTGGATAGCGATGCTCCAGCACCGCCATTCCTTGTCGTGCAGCAGCCGACGCGCGGGCACCGAAGCTGACCGATCCCTGATGGTATACGAAAGTGTCGCAGGCGAGCAGATGCCGCCAGCCACGCGCCGTCGCGCGAAGGCAGAAGTCGTTCTCTTCGCCGTAGCCCCGGCCGAACGCTTCGGCATCGAACAGGCCCGTCTCTGCCAGTGCCGCGCGGCGGATATACATGCAGAACCCGACGCTGGTCGGCAATTCCACACTGCGCCCGGCATTCGCCGCACGACACGCGGTATCCAGTTCGGTCACGCCGAGACCGAATGCCGGCGGGCTTGTCTCGTTGCCCGGATAACCGCAGATCGTCGCGTTATTGGAGAATGGCGACACGGAGGCGATGCGCGGCTTCGAATAGGCATGGCCGGCGAGCCGTGCCAGCCAACCCGGCGGCACTTCCGTGTCGCTGTTCAGCAGCACGACGTCGTTGGGTGCTGCGGCCAGCATGCCGATGTTTACCGAGGCGACAAAGCCTCGGTTCCGCTGGTTGCGGATCAGCAGGACACGATGTTGCGCGGCCTGGGAATCCAGCCAGGCCGACAGCCTCGGTTCGGGCGAGCTATCATCTATCGCAATAATTCTACCCGGCGGGCGATCAGGATCCGCCAGCACTGAACTCGATGCACCGCCTGGTCTGCGCCAGCCCGCGGTAGACCGGAACGATGATATCGACCACGACGCCGGGCGGTGCTGCGGGCGCGACACCAGCACTGGGTAAATACTCGCGAATTGCGATTGGCCTCTCGGTCAGCCAGCCGCGCGCTTGCCCGTATCGCAGATGGTAAAGCAGCGGATTTCCGGCCGCCTCGGGATGCTGGTCGACGTAATAGGGCGCGTCGAAGCATGGATGCGGGTTCCGCAATTCGGCGGCGCCTGACCGCAGATAATGCAGCAGCGGGTGCTGCCCGGCATTCGCCACGTCCGGATAATGCGACAGATACCACGCGCTGTCGAAGAAACGATTGGGGTCACGACATTCGGCGGCACCGAAATGCACAAAATGCACAAGCGGATCGGTGCCTGACCTGACCACGTCGGGATAGCGCGACATGTACCACTCAGGATCGAAAAACCCGGCCAGCGCCTCGCCGAGTTCGGCGAATGCCGATCCTTTCGACTGGTTGGGATCAGGCAACATGCTCGCCGGTTGTGTCCGGTCTGCGGCCTTCGGTCAATGCCAATCAGCGCAGGACCTGGAGGTTTCCGGTTCGCCCCTCGCATCGGAACTCGCTCGTGCTCCTCTGTCCCCGTTCGGAACGAACAGGTGACCTGCGCGCCGCACAGCTTCATTGTAGAAGCTGACGGATGGCTTTGCATGGCGTTCCTTGATCGCTGATTTGCGCGGTCGGGACGGGTGCGGCACTGTCGCCGGCTAAGCGGCATGTGACAAGGAGCTGCGTATGGCCACCATCCCCGATGCCTATCTCGACCTGTTTCAGCAGAAGAAGGCGTTTGCCAATCTGGCAACGGTAATGCCCGACGGGACGCCGCAGGTGACGCCGGTGTGGTTCGATTACGATGGCAATGTGATCCGCGTGAACAGCGCCAAAGGACGCACCAAGACCCGCAACATGCAGCAGGGCGCACCGGTCGCGCTGTCCGTCATGGATCCCGACAACCCGTACCGCTATGTCCAGGTGCGCGGCAAGGTGACGCGTGCCACCGAAGAAGGTGCCGCGGCGCATATCGATCAGTTGGCGAAGAAGTACATCGGCCAGGACAAGTATCCCTGGTCGCAGCCGGGCGAAGTGCGGATGACGTTCGAGATCACGCCGACCGCCGTTCAAACGATGGGCTGAAATCGCAGATCGGGGGCAGGCGATGCAGAACACGCAGTTGGTTGGCGCGGTAGGTGGTCGGGTCGAGATTTTGCGCGATCGCGCCGGTGTTCCGCACGTCTATGCCGCCGATACCGCGGATTTGTATTTCGGTGTTGGCGTTGCGGTGGCGCAGGACCGGCTATGGCAGATCGACCGCCTGCGCCGTCGCGCGCTTGGCCGCCAGGCCGAGATCCTCGGCGATGCCTATGTTGCCAGCGACATTGCGCACCTGACGGTGGGCATCGACCAGATCGCGATGCGCGAAGCCGATGAGATGGACGAGCAGACACGGCGCCTGGTCGCGGCGTATGTCGCGGGGATCAACCGGCAGATCGAAATCATGGGGCGCGAGCTCCCGCCGGAATTCCTCCGCCTGGAATACGAACCGGAACCGTTCACGCTGCGCGACGTCGTCGCAATCGCGCGCGGCATCTGGTGGTCGCTGAATGGCCGCATTGATCGCATTGTCGCCGCGGAAGCGGCGCGGCTGCTGCCGGAGCCGTTCCGGGGATTTTATCTGACGCCGGAAGCCTCGGAGAACCGCGTGCTGCAAACCGCGGCGGGCACCGATGATGCCACCGGCAGCAATAACTGGGCGCTGCACGGCAGCCGCACCGCGGGCAGCAAGCCGGTGCTGTGCGGTGATCCGCATCAGCCGTTCTGGGTGCCATCGACCTGGTATGAATATGCGCTGCATGGCCCGGAAGACGATGCCGCCGGCGCAGGACACCCAGGCTTTCCGGGCATGTGGTGGGGCAGCAACGGCCGCATCGCCTGGGCCATTACCAACAACATGGCCTCCACACGGGATCTGTATATCGAGCAGGTCGATCCGGCCGATCCGCGCCGCTATCGCGACGGCGACACCTGGCGGGAGTTCGCCGAGCGCCGTGTCGGCATCAAGGTGCGCGGTGCGGCGCCGCATGAGCTGACGATCCGCTCCACGGTGCGAGGGCCCATCGTCAATGCATTGGTGCCATCGCTCGAGGCCGGCGGCAACCCGCCGCTGTCGCTACGTTGGGTCGGCATGGAGCACATGGACGATATACGCGCGTCCATCGCCATATCCCGGGCGCGCGATTGGGCCGGCTTCCGCAACGCCCTGCGTGACTGGGCGGTCGCGATCTTCAATTTCGTCTATGCCGATGCGGAGGGGCATATCGGCTACCAGATGGCCGGCCGGATTCCGATCCGCGGGCGCGTCGTGCCTGGCTTCCGCGATGCCAATGCGACGGCGGACCAGTGGCTGGGATACATAAGCTTCGACGATCTGCCGCACATGTACGATCCGCCAAGTGGCTATGTCGCTAGCGCCAACCAGCGGATCGTCCCGGATCACTGGCCGCAGCCGATCTATGGCGCTTATTCGCAAGGGCATCGCGGCGTGCGTCTTGCCCAGGCTCTGGGTGGCCCAAACCTACTGAGATACCGACGCGAACATCGCCTTGCAGAACGATGTAAAGAACTGCCGCGCCGAGAGTCTGTGCCCGCACATTTTGCGGTGCCTCGACGCGCAGCGAGGCGGCCTCACTGCTCCGCCGCGTGCTCGGCGATTGGGATTTTCGCTACACGGCGAACAGCATCGCACCGACCCTGTTCGAGGCGTTCATGGTGCAGTGGCAGCACGAGGTCATCGGACTGCACATGCCCGCGAGGCTACTCGATCTGACGCACCAGCAGACCGGTCTCGCTGCCGCCCTGCTGCAGGATACCTCGATCGCTTACTTTCCCGATGGCACTGCCAAGCACATGGCCTCAGCGGCCGCGAACACGCTGGCCATGCTGCGTGCACGTCTGGGCAGCGACGTAGCGTCGTGGCAGTGGGGCCGTGTGCATCAGGCGCACTGGCGCCATCCGGTGGGCGACACGGGTTTCGACATCGGTCCGCATGACGTGGATGGAGGCTCGCACACGCTGCGCAACACGGGCGGTGAGCAGCCGCCGCACGCTGCCAGCTCGGGCGCCGAGTACCCGCATCGTGGTGGACTTCGCGTCACCCGAGCATTTCCTTGCGGTGCAGAACATCGGCAATTCCGGCGTGCCCGCCAGCCCGCATTACCAGGACCAGTTCGAGCCCTGGCTGCGCGGGCGAATACCACACGGTGCATCTGCGGCGTGCCGCGGTTGAAGCCGATTGTGAGGACAGCACCATCATCCAACCTGGCTGACCGCTGCGGGCTCACCATCCTCCATCGATGCCGATCGCCTGGCCGGTGACAAATGCCGCCGCGTCCGACGCGAGATACGCAATCATCGACGCCACCTCCTCCGGCGTGCCGAAGCGACCGACCGGAATCGCCTTGGCACGTTCTCGGAATCCCACCTCCAGGTCGTCGCCGTATTCGCGCCGATTGGTGCTGATGGCGCGCGAGGTGCGGATCGGTCCCGGCAGCACCGCGTTCACCGTGATGCCGGAAGGTGCCAGGTCGAAGGCCAGCGACTTGGTAAAGCCGACGATCGCCGCCTTCGACGCCGCATAGGCGACGCGCTTCGGCCCCGGCCGGAATGCCGCGCGTGACGATACGCTGATGATGCGCCCCCAGCCGGCCTTGCGCATCACGGGCACGGCGGCACGCGACATCAGGAAGCAGCCGCGTGCGTTCACGCCCATGGTCAGGTCCCAGGCAGCGACGGGCACATCCTCGATCTCGTTGCGATCGGCGCCCTGCGGCGCGCCCGCATTGTTCACCAGGATGTCCAGCCTGCCGTGACGCCGCAGCACCTCGTCCACCATCCGCGTCGCATCGGCTTCGACGCTGACGTTGCCCAGCGTTGCCGATGCGCTGCCGCCGGCATCGATGATAGCCTGCACCAGGCTGTCCACGCCGCGCCAGTCCGGGTCCATGTCGCCCTGAACGTTGTGCTCATTGGCGACGCCGGTCGGGGCGACGATCCGACACCACCACGGTGATGCCCGCGGCGGCGAGAGCACGCGCGGTCGAATTGCCGATGCCCACAGGCTTGCCGCAGCCGGTGATCAGAGCGACGCGTTGTTCACTTGGCATTGCGATTCCTCCTGACAATTTGGTTGGCCCCGGTTGGCTGGACTATACCGCGCCAAGGCATAAGGAGAGGAGATCGCCGATATGGCGACGACAGGGAAGCTCGAGCACCGCACGCTGGGCAAGGATGGGCCGTCAGTTTCCGCGATCGGTCTGGGCTGCATGTCGCTGTCCGGCATCTATGGCGCGGCCAATGATGCCGAATCCGAGGAGCTTATCCGCTACGCCATCGATCAGGGTGTCGATCACCTCGATTCATCCGACATGTATGGTTGGGGGCACAACGAGCAACTGATCGGCCGTGCGTTGCGGGGGCGGCGTGACCGGGTGGTGCTGGCGACCAAGTTCGGTCAGACCCAGAATCCTGGCGGACCCGAACGGCGTGAACGGCCGGCCCGAATACGTGATGCAGGCGTGCGAGGCGAGCCTGAAGCGGCTGGGGGTCGAGGTGATCGACCTCTACTATCAGCACCGGGTCGATCCATCGGTGCCGATCGAGGAGACGGTCGGTGCCATGGCGAAACTCGTGCAGCAGGGCAAGGTGCGGCATCTCGGGCTGTCCGAAGCCTCGCCGGCCACGATCAGGCGAGCGCACGCCGTGCACCGTATTGCGGCGGTGCAGACTGAATATTCGCTGCTGTATCGCGACGAGGCCGAGGAGACACGCGAGACGACCCGCCCTCTGGGCATCAGCTTTGTCGCCTACGCGCCATTGGGGCGCGGCTTTCTGACCGGCGCAATACAGACGTTCGCGGATATCGACGGGCGGCGCGCGGCGCATCCGCGCTTCCAGCAGGAGAACTTCGACCAGAACCGTGCGCTGGTGGCCCGGATCGAAGCGATCGCAAAAGAGAAGGGCTGCACGCCGGCGCAGCTCACCCTAGCCTGGGTGTTGGCTCAGGGGCCGGATGTGGTGGCGATCCCTGGCACGCGGTATCCGCGACGGCTGGACGAAAACCTCGGCGCGCTTCGCGTCAAACTGACGGCGGATGACGTCGCCCGGATCTCAGCATCCATCCCGAAGGGCGCGGCAGCCGGTACGCGGTATCCCGCCGGTGGAATGAGGGGGGTTTACGTTTAGAACGTGATGGCGAAAGAAGCGGGGTGAGCGCATCCTTCCGCGCTCATCTGCTCTAGCCGACGCTACGCTGGCCCAGCTCCCCTGAGACACGTCCGGTGCAGCACGCGCGGATATCGGGCGGCATCAAAATTAGAGTCTGGCGCGGTGCAGCAGGCAACGGTTGTCCCACATCAGCAGGTCGCCGGTGCGCCACTTGTGGCGATACACAAAGCGCTCCTGCGTTGCGTGCACCTCCAGGGCCGCCAACCGTGCGCGCCCTTCGGCGATCGGCCGACCATCGAAGTGCGACGCGTGCACGCCCATGAACAGGCCTTTGCGTCCTGTGTCCGGATGCACCCGCACGAGCGGATGGCTCATCGGCGGCGCGTCGGCAATTTCCTCCGGCGTTGCGGTGCGCCCATGCTTCTGCTGCGACAGCTCCCAGCTATGAATGACGCGCACCCCTTGCAATTCCGCCTTCTCGGCTTCGCTCAGCGCGTCGTAGGCGGCATGCATATCGGCGAAGCAGGTGTCACCTCCTGCAGGTGGAATGGTTACAGCGTGCAGGATCGTGGCCAGTGATGGTTCCGGGCGAAATGACTTGTCGGTGTGCCACTCCTGCGAGCCGACCTTGCCACTCGGCCTGCCGTCCGGCCCGAGATTAGACACGGTGTGTACCAGCGGATTGTCGGTGCCGCGATTGCTGGCGATGTGGCGTTCCAGCGTGCCGAACTGCTGCGTGAAGGCGATCTGCTGATCCTTGCTCAGCCGCTGGTCGCGGAAACATAGAACGTGATAGCGGCAAAATGCATTATACAACTCGTGGCGCGTCGACGGCTCCAGCGGCTGCGCCAGGTCCAGGCCAATCACCTCCGCGCCGAGGACCGGCGACAGTGGCCTTATATCGAGTTGTTCCATCGCCAGAGACATCACCCGCCCCTCCCGCTGCTGCCGGCGATGCTAGCCCGTGATCGTCCTTGGCGGAAAGTCAGCGGACGTTAATCACGGGCTCAAACTCATGCATCGACATCAGGCGACAAGCACCAGCAGGCTGATTGCGCCCACCGCCATGCAGTAATACGCGAAGGGGTTCAGCGCCCAGGCATCGTGCTGGCGGAAGTAGCGCATCAGGAACCAGGTGCTGGCGAAGGCGGTGATGCCGGCGACCACGGCGGCGAGCGCGGCAAGCGCGAACGTGCCGGGCGGCACGGTCTGGTGCAGCAGCTTCGGTACCTCCAGCACAGTCGCACCCAGGATGATCGGCGTGGCAATCAGGAAGGAGAAATGCGCCGAGCCCTCGTGGTTGATGCCGCGCAGCAGTCCGCCGACGATCGTGGCACCCGAGCGCGAAATGCCGGGGATCAACGCGGTGCACTGCCATAGGCCGATGGTGAGCGCATCCATCATCGTCAGGCCCGACAGAGGACGATGACTGCGCCCGCGCAGCTTCTCGCCAGCCAACAGCAGCAATGCATTCACCATCAGGAACACTGCTGCAACAACTGGCGCGCCGAACAGGCTGCGGAAGAATTTCTCCAGCAGGAAGCCGATGATCACCGCCGGAATGGTGGCGACCACGATCAGCGCGAACACGCGTCGGCTCTCGCGTTTCTGGTGCTGCGAGGCGAGCCCCAGCACACCGGCCGCCAGCGACCACCAGTCGCGCCAGAAGAACAGCAGCAGCGCAGCGGCGGTGCCGAGATGCAGCATCACCAGGAACGGCAGGAACTCCGGCGCCCGCTGATCGATCGGCCAATGCAGCAGCGCCGGTAAGACGACGGCGTGCCCCAGGCTGCTCACCGGAAAAAGCTCGGTCGCACCTTGCAATATCGCGATGATGACGGCCTGGAGTGCGCTCATGCCGGGTTCCTGACCCACGGCGCCGGATTCCGCAAGGGCGCTCTCAATCGTTCATCGGGTAAGCCGCCATCAGGCGCTTTTGCCGCCGCCACAGGCCGATACATCGAACGAATGCCGGACGATGCGAACCCACGAGCCCGGTTCGCCGCGCCGATCCGGAACGCGGCGCCGTAATGGAAGAACTGCGCCCGCCACGCGTCCCAAAGCGAGGTGGTCGGGTCCCAGACGTGCGTCGCTTCGGATCCCGCGCCGTTGATCTCGATGATGCGAAAGCCCTCGCCGCGCAGCAACGCCGGCAACGATTCGAAGCGCACGTCGATCCGGCCGAAGTGGAAGTGCGGCATCGACCGCGCTATACGCTCGAACGCTTCGGTCAGAGCGGCGGTAACCAGTCGCGTCCCGTCCTGGAAGATTGAGCCTTTGCAGTGATTGCCCACGAACACCAGGCGAACGCGCTCGCCCTGCCGCGGCACACTGTCCAGCCGGCGCGCAAGCCGCGGCAGATAGAGATGCGGAATGCGCCCAGCGCGTGGATCGGCATGGATCAACTGTCGCAAACTGGAGCGCCCGTCGCCCACCAGGACCGGCGCATGCTTCAAGGTAATGGAGGTGATCCGGCCACAGGGCTCGTCCGGATTGCGGACGTAGAAAATGCCTGCCTCGCCTTCGTACGCAATGAACTCCTGCAGCACGATGCGTTCGCCGGATGGGAACTCCGACAAGTACAGGTCGAGATCGTCCGGACCATGCAGCAGGCGCACGCCGGTTCCGTTGCATCCGACGTCCGGCTTGACGACCACCGGATAGTCGAGGCCGGCGGATGCGAGCGCCCGGGCGGCAGTCTCGGCGGCATCGGCCCGCGCCTCCACGGCGATGTAACGGGCCAACAGCTCGCGTGCCGGTCCCTGCACCAGGTCCAATGTCTCGGTCTTGCGCTCGCCGCACAGACCTCCGGCGGTGATCGCAGGGTTTGCCGCGGTGGGCAGGCTGAAATCGCGATGGCGCAGGCCGAGAGCGATCCAGTGTACCACCACCGGAAAATAGAACAGCCAATCGGGCCAGAATTCAAAGAACGACAGCGGTCTCTCGGCACCCGCCGGGCGCGCGGCCGCGGCGGGGTCGAGCGCGTCGGCGAGCTTCATTGCCGCTTGCTTTGCAGGCTGCAGGCAGTCAACCGGCCGGCGATGATGACAAACAACGCAAAACCCGCCGCGCCCGCCCAGCGCCAGGCGCCGAAATGGTCGATCAGCACCTGGCCGACGCGCAGCGAGACCCCGAATAGCAGCGATGTCCAGCAGATGGTTGCAATGACAACCGCCAAAGCGAATTGTCGCAGGTCGGCTCCGACGAAGCCGCAGGTGGTATAGCTGGGCAGTCGCATTCCTGGCAGGAACCGGCTCACCAGCACCACCCGGAAGACCCGGCCGTCAACCCAGGCCCGCACGACCTCGGTCCGCTGCGGCGGCAGCCAGCGCCGGACCGCCGGGATGCGGGCTGCGATCCGCCCCAGCCCGTAAAGCCCCAGGTCGCCCAGAATGATGCCGATATAGAGAGCCCCCAGCGCCAGGGCCGACGACAGTTTGCCATCGCTTGCCTGCATCGCGGCGAGCACCGTCGCGGCGTCCTCCAGGATGAAGGTGCCGAGAATGATGGCAGCTGCCTGAAACAGCGGCTGATGGCCGGCCCAAGCCAGCAACGAGGCGATCGAGGTGCCGAGCATCGAATGTCAAATTGGGAGGTGGTTCACAGTATTCAGGTGCCAACGCCGAAGCCGGCAGGCGGACAATATCAGCAGTCGGTGATCTATCATTGGGTGATCTATCATTCCAGGGCCGATTGGCCAACCACGCTCGCTGGCGCAGTATGCGCCCGCATGGCGCACCATCATCACGATCATGCGCTTCACCACGGCCATCAGGCCCCGCAAGGGCACGACCGCGCCTTCGCCATCGGCACCGCGCTGAACCTGGGTTTTGTTGCGGCGGAGCTGGTTTTCGGACTGGCGGCCAACTCCATGGCGCTGCTGGCGGATGCCGCGCACAACTTGGGCGACGTGCTGGGCCTGATGCTGGGGTGGGGCGCCGCCTGGCTCACCCGCCGGCCACCGACCGGGAAGCGTACCTATGGCTGGGGCCGCAGCTCCATCCTGGCGGCGCTGCTGAACGCCACGATCCTGCTGATCGGGGTCGGCGCCATCGGGCTGGAGGCGGTGCAACGGCTGCTGACGCCAGCGCCGGTGGATGAGCGGATCGTCGTGGTCATCGCGGCGGCCGGGATCGTGGTCAATGGGCTCACCGCGCTGTTGTTCATGCGTGGCCGCGGCCAGGACATCAACATCCGCGCGCAGTTTCTCCACATGGCCACCGACGCGGCGGTATCGGCCTCGGTCGTCGTTGCCGGAGCGCTGATCCTGGTCACCGGCTGGCTCTGGCTCGATCCCGTCGTTAGCCTGGGGATCGGCGCGGTCATCGTCTATGCGACCTGGGGACTGCTGCGCCAGTCTGCCGACCTGGCGATGGATGCGGTGCCGGAAGGCGTGTCGCAGGACCAGGTCGAGGACTTTCTGGCCTCGGTTCCGGGCGTGCTGCGAGGTGCACGATCTGCACATCTGGGGCCTCAGCACCTCGCAGACCGCGCTGACCGCGCACCTGGTCTGCGCTGATTCCACCGCAGAACGGACCCTGCACGACGTGACGACGGTTTTGCGCGATCGCTTCGGCATCGGCCATGCGACCTTGCAGATCGAGACGGACGCGGATGCCGCAGTGTGCCGCCTGCGCCCGCACGACGTGGTCTGACACATGCTGCAGGCGCGTATCATGCTGGTGACCGGCGCGGCGAGCGGCATCGGCGCTGCGGTGTGCCGCGCGATGGCAGCGCCCGGCATGGCACTGCTGGTGCACACGCGAGCCAATCGCGAGGGGGCCGAGAGTGTGGCGACCGAGATCAGGGCGAAGGGGGCCGAGGCCGTGGTCGCCTTCGGCGACCTTGCTGATCCGGCGGTCGCGCCGGCGCTGGTTGCGAAGGCGGTCGAGCAGTTCGGCGGGCTCGACGTCCTGATCAGCAACGCCGGTTTCGCTGACCGGACCAGGTTTGCCTCGCTGAGCGATGCCGCGATGACTGCTTCGGTCGAGGCGATCCAGGGCGCGTTCTTTCGCCTGGCCCGCTCCGCCGTGCCGCATCTGAAGGCCGGGCGCGATCCGCGCGTGCTGGCGGTGTCCAGCTTTGTCGCGCACGCCTTCCGCAATGATGTGCCGCTATTCACTGCTTCTGCCGCCGCGAAGGCGGGTCTGGAGGCGCTGGTGCGCGCATTGGCCCTGGAACTCGCACCATCCGGTGTGACCGTGAATGCGGTGGTGCCTGGTTTCATCCGCAAGGATCCGGGCGCGCATGTCGCGATCGATCCGGAACGGCTGCGGCGCCAGGTTGCCGGCGTACCGCTCGGACGCGTCGGCCTTCCGGGCGAAGTGGCGGCAGCGATCGCCTTCCTTGCCTCTCCCGCGGCTGGCTATATCACCGGGCAGGCGCTGCACGTGGATGGCGGACTGGTGATTTGATCAGAGCGTGATGACCGTAGGCGGAATTGCCGGAGGTCTGAATCACGCGAACAGTCAAGAAGCTGGAGCAGGGTGAGCGCATCGCTTCCGCGCTCATCCTGCTCCAGCTTACCGCGTCAGCCGGTAGGCGGTGGTGATCAGATCGACCGAATCGAACAGACGCGCCAGGTAGCGATCACGCACCGTGTAACCGGCAGCGGCCGGATCGAGCGCCTGCCGCTCCAGCGCGTCGATCATGCGACGCAACCTTCGCTGATGCAGTCCGAGCCGGCGCTGGACAGGATCTGCGACGAGGCCAGCGAAGGCGGCAATCATGGAGCCGACACAAAGCAGGCCGGCGCT
This sequence comes from uncultured Alphaproteobacteria bacterium, assembly GCA_963758595.1. Lineage (GTDB taxonomy): Bacteria > Pseudomonadota > Alphaproteobacteria > Acetobacterales > Acetobacteraceae > JAMXLO01. The sequence continues at coordinate 40,564 of CAVWWB010000005.1, read as the reverse complement.
CAGGCCCAGAGTGACCATCGGCGAGGCGGCGACCGGGAACAGACCATACCAAAGCGAACCCAGCGCCGCGCCGAGTGGAAACGAGGACACGGCCGCCTGCTGCGCCACCATGGCCGCCAGCACCGGGGCGAAAGAGACCGCGCCCGGTGTCAGCTTCCCGACAGTAACCGCACCTGTACCGAGTGACATGGCGGCGGCAGTGATCTCGGCGGCGGCACCACGCGCAACCCCATATTCTGCCAGGGTTCGATCGAGGCTTTGCTGAAGCGGAGGCTCTGGTTGCGCGGGCAGGTCCAGCAGTTCCGTGCAGATCAATTGCTCGATACGGCACGCGACCGAGGTGGGCAGCAGCAGTCTTCGCCGACCCAGCGCGTTGCTTACACGGACGGCGCCGAGGTGACGCGCCCCGGCGGCCAGCAGGTGAAGCAGTGCGGCGGGCGCCGCCATCGTCAGATTGAACGGAGCGCGCAGCAGATCCAGCCCCAGCGCCGCGCGCTGGATCGCAAGCGTCCCGCGCAGCGAGAAGTGGCGGTCAACAAAGTCGGGGATCCGCGCGCGGCAGCATTCGAAATAGCGACGGATCGCGTCCTCGGGCACCTGCATCGGAACGTCAGGCATCGCGCAACGCGATCCTCATCGCCTCCTGATTCAGGGCGCGCAGCACATCCGCCATGGCATCCATCCCACCGGCCACCATGTGCTCGATCGGCGTCTTGCGCCCGAACGGCTTGCGCGGCGATCTTGCGGTGCAGCCAGGCATGGTCCTTGCCGGCGGCGTCAAGTGCGGCCTCGATCTCCGGCAAATAGGACGTGATACGCTGCTGTCGAGTGGTGAAGCGGAAGCGCGGCCGCTTGCCTTCCTTGCCTAGCTTGCCGGGGAACTCGATCAGCTCCAGCGCTGTGGCGTCGGGAACGCGCCACTGCTCCATCAGGTCCCAGAACTGGCGAGCCGACAATACGCGCCCCAGCGGACGTGGCGGCATTTCCTCCGCTTCCCGCTGCTGCGCTTGCGGTGCCTTGGTCAGAGCGTCGCCCATTGCCTTTTCATGTGGTTCAGGACCTCCGGCGATAGCGCCTCCGGTCATCACGCTTTACAGATCTCCGAGGAGAGGTTGTTCGGCCTTCCGCCTTTTGCGCGAGCGCCGTGCGCGCTGTGTCGCCGGGCTGGTTCTTTACCTCTACGATCAACGGCATCGTCATCTGCCGCTCAGCGCCGAGTTCAGCGGTCGCCTGGCGTTCGGCGGCAACCCGCGCCTGGTTCTCCAGCACGCGCAGGCGATGGTCGCGAGATTTGCCCGGACCCATCGCCTCAGGCGCGCTTGCGAGGAGCCTTCGCGGCAGGTTGCGCCGCGGCACGCGGTTTGGCTTCCTTGGCCGGCTTCTTCGCGCTGGCCGGTTTCGGCTCGAGGTGACTGGCCCAGGCTCTTTTTCAATGCCGCCATCAGGTCGATGACGTTACCCCGCTCCGGTTCTTCCGGCTCGCTCACATCGAGGCCTTCACCCTTCAGCTTGGCGTCGATCATCGCGCGCAGGCGCGTCTCGTAATGATCCTCGAGGTCAGAGGGATCATAGGCGGTGGTCTGGCGATCGATCAGTTGCTTGGCAAGCTGCACCATCTCCGGGTCGAGTCTTGATGCTGCCGACATCGCCGAAGATCGCTTTGGCGTCGTTGATGTCCCGCTGTTCGTCGAGCGTATGGGCAACCAGGCCGCCATCCATCGCGCGAACCGCGATCGTGCGCTCGCGCTGGCCGATCACGACGCGTGCGAGCGCCACCCGGCCGGTCTCGCCAATGGCCTCATGCAACACCGCATAGACGTCGCGCCCTGCATCGCCATCGGGTCCGAGATAATAGCTGCCGGCGTAGTAGATCGGATCGATGGAGCTGACCTCCACGAACTTCTCGATCGACATGGTCGACGAGCTGTCGACCTTCACGCTGTCGAAATCCTCATCGCTGAGCATGAGATACCGGCCCTTCTGGAACTCGTATCCCTTCACCAGATCGCGGCGTTGCAGCTCCTTCTCGGTCCCCGCATCGACGGTGAGCATACGGATCCGGTTGCCGGTATCCGGATTGATCAGGTTGAAGCGGATAGAGGCGCGATCGGTCTTGGCATTCCAAAGCGCGACCGGGCAGGAGACCAGCGCCAGCCGAAGATGACCGCGCCAGATGGGACGAGCAGGCATGACAAGAGATTGAGTTACCGGCTGGATTACCGAAAGGGCCAACCCTTTCCGCGCTCACGTACCCGGGGCTTTCTGCTGACTTCAGCTTTGGTTTGCAGCACCTTGTAGACGCTCAATTCGCTGCCGGGCGAGGGTTCCGGCGCCTTTGGCCACACGATCACGTGATCACGCGAGCGTGTCCGGCGCTTGAGCGCGTTTGCCACCTGCTGCCGCAGCGTGTACGCGATCGGACATGGATGCGGTCGAGGAACATGCCCAGGAGACGATTCACCATCACGGAAGCAGCAATCGTCGTGTCGCCGTCCTGATTGCCGCGTTGGCCGCCGCGCTGGCCTTGGCCGAAATGGGCGAGAAGCAGGAGCAGAACAAATACCTCACGCACCATATTTCGTTGTCGGATGACTTTGGGTTCTATCAGGCGAAGAATGCGCGCGCGGCGATATCGGCGGTTGAGGCCAGCATCCTTGCCAATCTGCCTGATGCCAGCCAGCCCGCGGTCCAGGCGGCCATCGCCCAGGCCAAGGCCAACGAGGCACGGCTGCGTGACGAGCCCGGCGGGGATGGCATGAAACAGATCATGGAGCGTGCCACCGCCGAGAAGGAAAGCCGCGATCACGCCTTCCATCGCTATCACCAGTTCGAGTTCGTGGTCGGTGCCTTGCAGATCGGCATCGTGCTGGCTTCGGTCGCGGTGGTTACCGCTGTGCCTGCCCTGGCAATCGCCGCCGGCGTGATCGGCGCCGCCGCGGCGGGGTTTGGTATCTACGTCGCCGCCGGGTAGGCCGGCGTTTCCGACCTTCGGCGATTGCCTTCGGGCATCACGCTCAACCCACGCTGACAGGCATCCAGTTCGTGGCGCGCCTGTCCAGCCGTGCTACCGTCGGCTCGCCTTCATAGTCGGGCGCTGCTGGTGCCTGGGTGAAGGCCTCGCGGTCGTTCAGGCAATTCGTGTTGATGACGGCGCGCCAGCCCGAACTGGTCTCGCAGACCGCACCGACATACACGCCACAGCGGCGACAGACCATGTAGTCGGCGGTGCGCGAGCCGAACCGGTATCTCTCGACCAAGGACCAGTCGGCCACGGCTATTTCCGCCAGGCCATTGCGGTCCGACAGGGTGCGCGTCCCGTGCGCGCGGCAGAACGAGCACGAACACGAGCGCAGCGGCATCTGCTCTGGCGCACCCGACAGGTGCAACTGCAGCTGATGTTGCCGCAGTGACAGCCGCCGGAGTGAAGCATGTCGGACCTCGCTTGTGCTGCGCAGCACGCTAGGCGGTCGCGACGACAAGAGCTAGCCTTCGGCCGCAGTCCCCGGAGGATACGGCGATGCTGCGCAAGGAACAGAACGATCTGCTGACCCAGACCGGCCCGACCACGCCGATGGGTGAGTTGTTCCGCCGCTATTGGGTTCCGGCATTGCTGGCGGAGGAACTGCCGGAAAACGACGGTCCCCCCGTGCGTGTCCAATTGCTGTCCGAAAAGCTGATCGCATTCCGCGACACGTTGGGCCGTTACGGACTGATGGAGGAATTCTGCGCGCACCGCGGCGTATCGCTGTGGTTTGGCCGCAACGAAGAATGCGGGCTGCGCTGTCCGTATCATGGCTGGAAATACGACGTGACCGGCCAATGCGTGGAGATCCCGTCAGAGCCGGAACGGAGCGGATTCCGCGCCATGATCAAGCTGCGCGCCTATCCGCTGGTGGAACGGGGCGGCGTGCTGTGGACCTATATGGGGCCGCCGGAGCATCAGCCTGGGTTGCCGGAATTTGAGTTCGCGACGGTGCCGCCCGAACAGACCTACACGTCGAAGCGGCTGCAGTATTGCAACTGGCTGCAGGCGATGGAGGGCGGCATCGATTCCAGCCATGTCTCCTGGCTGCACCGCGACGCGTTCAACAGTGACCCGCTGATGGTGGGTTCGCGCGGGAACCAATACAACCTGGGCGACGCAGCCCCGGTGTTCGAAGTGGTGGATCAGCCCGCGGGCCTTTTCATCGGTGCGCGGCGCAATGCAGCCGATGGCTATTATTGGCGGATCACCCCATGGTGCATGCCGTCGTTCACCATGATCCCGCCGCGCGGCAATCATCCGGTGCACGGGCATTTCTGGATCCCGATCGACGACGAAAACTGCTGGGCGTGGAGTTTCGATTATCATCCGACCCGGGCGCTGAGCGATGTCGAATTGTCGGGCGATGCGCGACGGCAAGGGCATCCACACACGCACCATCCCTGGCACCTATATTCCGGTCGCGAACCGCGACAACGACTATCTGATGGACCGCAACGCGGGCAGAAGGCTGGCGGAACGTATAGCGGGGTAGCCGGCATCGCGATGCAGGACGCGTCGCTGCAGGAGAGCATGGGACCGATCATGGACCGCTCGCGCGAGCACCTGGTGTCCACCGACAACGGCATCATCATGGCACGGCATGCGGCTGATGCGCGCGGTGCGCGCGCTGCAGCAGGGCGAGCCGCCGCCGGGCACCGATCCGGCGACGCATCGCGTGCGTTCAGCCGCAGTGGTGCTGCCGCGTGACGTCGCGTTCGCCGAGGCTGCGCACGAGGCCTTTACGGCGCGACCAGGCATGGCGCCGACATCAGTGTAGGATTGGAGGAGAGCGGATGCCACAGGTGGAATTCGGTGTATTCGACTGGATCGAGCGCAATGCCTCGCCTCTGCACCAACTGTACGAGGATCGGTTAGAGCTTCTTGAGGCGGCTGATGCTGCCGGTTTTTACTGCTATCATCTCGCGGAGCATCACGCGACGCCGCTCAGCATGGCGCCGTCGCCCGCGTTGTTTCTCGCCGCCGCCGCGCAGCGCACGCAGCAGATCCGGCTGGGACCGCTGGTGTACCTGCTGCCGCTCTATGATCCGCTGCGGCTGATTGGAGAGGTCTGCATGCTGGATCAGATATCGCGCGGCAGACTGGAACTCGGCGTCGGCCGTGGCGTCTCGCCGTACCAGTTGCGCTATTACGGTGTCGATCCTGCCGATGCGCGTGCCATCTTCAACGAGACATTGGAGACGCTGATCGCCGGGTTGACCCACGACCGGCTGAACGTCGACGGGAAGTATCATCGATACCAGGACGTGCCTATGGAACTGCAACCCCATCAGCGACCCTACCCCGCGCTGTGGTACCCGACGCACAACATGGAGAGCATGCCTTACGTCGCCAGACACGGCTTCAATTACGTCGATCTCGGACCGGCCACCGGGGTACACGAACGGGTCGATGCCTATTGGCGGATTTGGGAACAGCACCGGCACGAGGCGGGGCGCCTCAACGCGCACGTCGCCGTGCCGAAGGTCGGCGTCCTGCGCCAGCTGTTCGTGGCTGAAACGGATGACGAAGCCATGGCGGTTGCACGCCCGGCCTACGCGGACTTCAACCACTCGATCCTCAAGCTGTGGCACGATCACGGCGACCACGCGGTGGATGCACTGTTTGACTGGGACACGGCCATGCGCCTGGAGACTGTCATCTGCGGTTCGCCGGTGCGCGTGCGAGAACAGTTGAGCGAGTTGGTTGGGGTAAGCGGCTGCAACTACGTCGTCTGCTCGTTCGCCTGGGGTACTTTGCCGCACCAGCAGACCCTGAAATCGTTGCAACTGTTCACGCAGGAGATCATGCCTGCCTTTCAGACGGGGTCAGGGAGGAACTGAATGACCTGGAAACGTATGGTGCTGCAGATCGGCATGGGTACCGACATCCGTGGCGCCGACTACACCAAGGCAGCAGTGCGCGCGTTGCGCGACGCACTGTGGCACAATTCATTGAGCGTCGCGGATGTGGTGGGGCTCGCACGTCGATACGATGCGCGTCGAGGTCACTGTCGGGTACCAAAACCCGAGCTGGTGGATAAGGCGCAGGTGCTCGCGGTGCTGCCGCACGGCACGGGCACGGTGAATGTGGTGGAAGGTGGGCTGGAGATACCGAACGATAGCGGCACCAATTCGACGGTGATTGCCAATGCCGCCGCCGTCGTCCGGCTAGATGTCTGAAGGAGGCGGCCGATGGCAAAGCGCGTGATCCTGGAGATGGGAACCGGCAATGACCTGCATGGCGGCGACTACACCAAGGCAGCGCTGCGCGCCGTCCAGGATGCCATTCACCACAGTTCGCTCAGCCTGATCAGGACGTTCGGATTGGACTCGCGCAAGATGCAGGTGGAGGTGACGATCGGCGTGCAGCAGCCGGACAAGGTTGACGCCGCCGCAGTTAAATCGTCGCTGCCGCATGGCGAGGTGACGGTGAAGGTCGTGAAAGGCGGTCTCGACGTGCCGGATGAAACCTCGAGCGACGTGGCGGTAATCGCCTCGGCCGCCGTTGCGGTCCGGCTCGATCTGCCGCAGTTTAAGCCGAGGCTGACGGGAGAAAGTCCAATGGCAACATTCGAATACAGCACGCAGGACGTTGAATACCTCCGGCACGGCGACCGGAAGTTTATGGCGCGGCTGTTCAAACCCCAGGGCAAGGGACCGTTCCCGGCGATCGTGGAGGTGCATGGCGGGGCTTGGTGCAACGGCGATCTTAACGAGTGCCAGATCTATGCCGAGGGATTTGCGCGAGCGGGTCTGGCGGTGGCGGCGATCGACTTCCGCCATGCCGGCGATGGCTATCCGACCTCGCTTGCGGACATCAACTATGCGATCCGCTGGGTGAAGGCGCATGCCTCGGAACTGAATTCGCGCGCCGATCTCGTCGGCATCGCCGGGCAGTCGAGTGGCGGACACCTGGGAATGCTGGCAGCGATGCGGCCCAATGATCCGCGTTATGCCGCGATACAGTTGCCGTCGTCGGCACCGGCCGTGGATGCGACGGTTCGCGGGGTGGCGATGCTATGGCCGGTGATCAATCCGCTGTCGCGGTACCGCCATGCTTTGCGGGCACGCGATTCGGCCAATCCGCCGGCGTGGGTTGGCAGCATTCCGCAGCGGCATGATCTCTACTGGAAGACCGAGGCGAACATGGCCGAGGGCAATCCGGTGCTGATCCTTGAGCGGGGCGAGAAGGTGCTGATGCCGCCGGCGATCTGGATCCAGGGGCAGCCGGACATCGTGCATGACTATCGCGATCCGGACGCACCGATCGAGGGCAACGAGCCGCAGCGGTTTGTCGCCAACTACCGCAAGGCCGGTGGCGAGATCGACCTGCTGTATATCGATAACGCGAAGAAACAGGGTCCCGGCTCGTTCGAGCCAGCGGCCGCGTTCTTCCATCGACACATCAAGGCCTGATCCGCCTGTATAGTCGATGGGAATGGGACCCGGCGGGGTGAATTGCCCCTGCCGGTAGCCGAACTGCGAGCGGATCGCGACAAAGCTTCAGAGCAGATGGCGATTCGAGTTTCAGGTGTAGTAGCGAGGCAGGTTCTCGGTGTACGCAGGCATACGACCCAAGACGGCGCCTGCTCGCAGAACAGGCTAAGCGTTGGCTTAACTGCAGAGTTATCGTCAAAAAAGCGTCGGTGCATGGGCTCACCACTCTGGCCGCCAGGCATCGTGAAAGTTGACAGTTTGCCCGTGATGGAGACGGCTTCGGACGGAACGACCAAGCCAGAGCCACGAACGCCGTCCCTGTATGCTTCTGACAGTCGACACAGTTGCAAAGGAACTGACGGACCGTTTCCGCGTCGATGGAATATCTCACTGCGCCGCACAGGCAGCCACCGCTGTAATGTGGCATGTTTCTCCTCCCCTGCTTTGAGCTTGTTTCCCACGCTACCAGCGTCCGTCAGCCGCCGCCAGTTATTCGCGTTAAAGCCCAGCTGGGATCAGGGCATCTGCTCCAGCAGGCGTCCAAGTCCCGGTAGCGGTTCGGACACACCCATAATGCGCATCATTGCCCACAGCGCGGCCTGATTGGTGGTGATCACCGGCTTGCCGAACTCGCGTTCCCATTCGGGGATGAACGACATGGTAGGAAAGTTGCCGCCGGGCACCACCAGAATTTCGATCTCTGGTCGGTCGATGCGGACGAAGGCATCGCGCGCGTTCTCCGGGCCAAGCTTGCCGATCATGTAAGAATCGGCCGCCGCGAAACCCTCCAGGGCCACAACTTCAAGTGCGAACTTGCCTTCGTAGTAGCGTTTCGCGCGTTCGAGCACAGGTGGAGAATACGGCGAGACCAGCGCGATTCTTCGCGCGCCAAGCGCCTGCACCGCCTGGCCAATCGCCTGCGCCGACGTGATCGCAGGCACTCCGGCGGCCGCACTCATCCGCTGCGTCACGTTCGCATCGTAGTCGTCGGCGAACAGACTGGCAGAGGTCTGCGCCAGCCCAATCACTTCGACCCGGGCCGTGCCGAGCAGCCGTGCCTGATAGTCGATGTCGGCGTCCTGACTCGGCGCGAACGGACCCGTGCCGCTGGTGAGCAGCCGACCGACATGGGCCTGCAAGGTAGGTGGCAGCAATCGGCTGTACTCGATCTCCACCGTGGTATTGGTGGATGGAATAAGAACACCGAAGTGATGCATGGCGGCTCCCCTGACCGTTGTTCTCCGAAAGTTAGAGAGCGTCGGGCGAGCGGGCAAACTCGGCGAGCCGATCGTACCAGCGCGTCTGGTCCGCCGGTGTGAAGTGGGCATTCGCACCGCTCGGGCTTGGCACAAGAAAGCAGCGTGTAACGCCGATCCGCAGCTTCTGTGCCCCAAGCACGGGCGGAGCGGCTGCGGGATCGAGAGCGCGCAGCACGTGCTTGTAGCCGCTGACACCATGGAAGCAGGCGACGCGCTGGCTTGTGGTCCTCCAGCTTTGCCGTCAATTGCGCCACTCCCGCGGTAAATTCAGATAACGACAGTTCGCTCGCCCGCGCCGTCGCTCGCTTGACCACATCGGTGAAGCCGAAGCCGTACTCCGGCAGCGCGCGATCATGCCGCGGTTCCAGCATCGCAACACCCAGAGCCCGCCTTGCACCCTCACTGAGCACGGAACGCGAAAAGCAGGACCAGAACCGGTTGGATCGCCGGGCAAAGTAGTGACCCTGGGCTGCCGAGTAGAGTGACGGATTGATGCCGACAAACACCACATCGAGCTTGTGCCGCAACAGATCGGGCAGGGAGTTGCTCGGGTCCGACATGCGCCTCTCGACCTCGTCTGCGCATCCTGACACACTCGACGCCATCGCGCAGGAGGCGTGCATGAAAGTCGGCGTTTCATTGAGCATCCTGGCTCAGGCGGGACGATCGGACGTTGCCGTCTACAAGGACCATCTCGAACTGGGCGATCTTGCCGAGCCGTTGGGCTTCGACTCGATCTTTGCTCTGGAACACCACTTCACCGGCTATTCGATGTCACCGGCACCGGCCCAACTGCTGAGCTACTTCGCCGGGCGTACAAAGCGCGTGCAATTGGGGACGGCGGTCATCGTGCTGCCGTGGCACGACCCGATCAGGGTTGCCGAAAGCATCGCGCTGCTGGACGTACTATGCGGCGGTCGCTGCCTGTTCGGCTTCGGCCGCGGCGCGGCGAGCGTGGAATACGCCGGCTTCCGTATTCCGATGGAGGAAGCCCGCCCACGTTTCGTCGAAGCGGCACAGCTCATCCGGCTCGCACTGAGCGAACCGGAGTTCGAATGGCAGGGTCAATTCTATCAGATCCCGCGGACGTCGATCCGGCCACGGCCCATCTCAAACCCCGAGCGTCGCTTTTTCGTCTCCGCCGTGACGCCGGAATCAGCGGAGATCATGGCGAAACTCGGCTTCGGCATGATGGTGATCATGCAGAATGAATGGGCGAAGGCTGCCGCCGACATCGAAAGTTTCCGCGCGATCGCCGGCGCGGTAGGGCACGTACCGCCGCCGCCGATCATCCGACCAATGTGTCATGCGCCGAAAGCCGCGACGAGGCACATGAGCGCGCGATGCGCTATCTGGGACGGAAATGGGATTCGATCGACCACCACTATCACTTCTCGGACGGCCACCTGGCGACGGTGCAGGGCTACGAGGCGTACGGCAAGATGACCAAGACCTATGCCAAGATGAAGGAAGAGACAGCTCGGCAAAAGGCAACGGAATTCTACGTGAAGATCCAGATCGTCGGCACGCCTGACGATTGCATCCAGCAGATCGCCGAATTGCGGGCACTGACCGGCACCGACCATGTGATCGCCGACTTCTCCTATGGCGGCATGCCGCACGAGCAAGGCGAACTCAACATGCGGCTGTTCGCCGATCGGGTTGTGCCGGTGTTGCAACGCGACACGCAATTCGCGGCTGCCCCGGCGCCTCGCCTCAGCGCAGCGCATCAGGACGTGTTCGCACCTGCGTAAGGAGGGCAGGCCATGAAGATCAAGCGCGTGGAGCACATCGCCATAGCGGTGAACTCGCTGCAACAATCGTTGCAGATGTTGCAGGACACATTCGGCATCCCGCTGGAATACGAGGAACAGATCGGTGCGACGCGGCTTGCCATGCTGCCGGTCGGCGAGACCTATATCGAGCTGCTGGAGAGCAAGGCGGCTCAATCCGGCGTGAACCAATGGATCGCCGAAAAGGGCGAAGGCCTGTTCCACATCTGCTTCGAGGTCGAGGATATCGACGCCGCACTGGCGGAACTGAAGGCCAAAGGGGTGAAGCTGCGGGACGAAACGCCGCGGATCGGACATGGCGGCGCGCGCATCGCTTTCATTGACCCGGCATCCACTGGAAACGTGCTGATCGAACTGGCGGAGCTGCATCCATGAGCGGGTTTGTGCATCCCGAGTACTTGGTCGAAACCGAGTGGCTGGCGCAGCACCTCGATGATCCCGATTTGCTGGTCTTCGACTGCACGACGCACCTGATCCCCGATCCGAAGATTACCTATCAGGTGAAGCCCGGGCGGGAGGACTTCGAGCAAGGTCACATCCCAGGCGCGCAGTTCGTCGATATGCTGCGCGATGTCTCGGATACGTCGCAAAGCCTACGTTTTATGCGCCAGTCGCCCGAGCGAGTTCGCCGCTGCGATGCGCCGCTTCGGCGTGAACAACAGGACGCGGGTCGTCAGCTACAGCACCGCTAACGTCTGGTGGGCAACGCGGCTGTGGTTCCTGCTGCACGAGTTCGGGCACGACAACGCAGCGGTGCTGAATGGCGGCTGGCAGAAATGGCAGCGAGAAGGGCGGCCGGTCGAAACGAGCGCTGCACGGCCGCGCATGGCCGGCGACTTCAGCGTGCGCGAAGTGCGCAACCTGATGGTGGGCAAGGACGACGTGCTGCGTGCGATCGGCGACGGGGCGGTGTGCACGATCAATGCGCTTCAGCCGCAGCAGCACACCGGCAGCGGTGGCAACAGCTATGGTCGTCCCGGTCGCATAGCGGGTAGCGTGAACGTGCCGGCAGCACACTTGCTCGATCCGGACAGCAACACGTTCCTGCCGGCCGATGAGCTGCGCAAGCACTTTCAGGCGGTCGGCGCGATGGATCGCAAGGTGATCAACTACTGCGGCGGCGGCATCGCGGCGAGCGCCGACGCCCTCGCACTCATCATGCTGGGGCATCAGGACGTGAAGCTGTACGATGCTTCGCTGTCAGAATGGGCGAAGGATCCGGCGCTGCCGATGGAAGCCGGCTGATGCCGTAGCCACGAGAAGGAGCACAATCATGCTGTTGCCGCTGAGGGACCGTTCGATAGCCTATGATCTGGTCGGGCCGGAGAACGGCCCGGTCGTGTGCATGACGCATTCGCTGGCATCCGATGGCGGCATGTGGGCCGAGCAGGCGCCGCCGCTGCTTTCCGCCGGTTTCCGCGTGCTGAGTGTCGATATGCGCGGCCATGGTGGCAGCGATCCCCTCTCCGGCGACTATACGATGAGCGATCTCGCCGGCGATGTCGCCACCGTGCTCGATGGCCTCTCGATCGACCGCGTGCATTTCATCGGCCTGTCGATCGGCGGCATGCTCGGACAGGCATTCGCTCTGGAGCACGGCGATCGGCTCGCATCGGCGATGTGGTGCGACACATTGCCTTCCACGCCGGTCGGCGCCGAGGATGTATGGCAGCAGCGGGTCAACACGGTTCGCGGTGCCAATTCGTTGTCACCATTGGCGGATGCCACCATCGAACGCTGGCTCACGGAACGGTTCAAGGCGCGTAATCCTGCTCGCTACAAGCAAATCCGCGACACGATCATCGGCACTACCCCTGCCGGCTATCTCGGCTGCGTTGCCGCGATCCGCAACTTCGATTTCGTCGCGCGTCTGCCGTCGCTGCGACTGCCGGTACTCGTGGTGTGCGGCGCGGAAGACGTGGGCACGCCGCCGGACGCAAACCGGCAAATTGCCAGCCTGGTGCCGAGTGGCCGGTACCAGGAGATTGCCGATGCGCGGCATTTCCCCAATGTCGAGCATCCCGACACGTTCAACCGCATCATGCTGGACTGGTTGAATGCGCGGCGCTAGCACGTGATGACCGGAGTCGGAATTGTCCGGAGGTCTGAACACGTGGCCGGGCTTGACCCGGCCATCACGCGCTCAACAAAGAAGTTAAAGCATGATGAGGCCAAAGTGACCTCATCATCCTTTAACAGGAGGGAAGCATGCGTCTGGCGAACAAGATCGGCATTGTCACCGCGGCGGCCTCTGGCATGGGACGCGCGGGCGCATTGCGTTTTGCGCAAGAGGGTGCGGCCGTCGGCGTCGTCGATATCGACGAAGCTGGTGCTCAGGCGGTTGCCAGACAGATCACGGACACCGGCGGCAAAGCGATCGCACTCGGCGGTGACCTGCGCCAGGACGCGTTTGCGCGCGAGATCGTCCGGCGTACCGCCAATGAATTCGGCGGCCTCGATTTCGTCTGGAACCATGTCGGCCATCCGGGTCCCGCCGCGATCGAGGGCATCGACTGGAAAGACTTCGAACTGGCGATGGACCTGAATGTGCGGACGGTGTTGGTCACCACAGAGGCGGCGATACCGGAGCTCCGTGCACGCGGTGGCGGGGCGCTGCTCTACACCGCTTCCACCTCCGGATTGACCGGATCGCAATTCAGCCCGGTGTACAACATCGCCAAGTTCGGCGTGGTCGGCCTGGTGCACGGCCTGGCGAAGCGATACGCGCGGGAGAAGATCCGGGTGAACGCCGTGTGTCCCGGGCCGACCGACACGCCGATGCTGCGGGTGTTTGTCGCACGGCCCGACAGTCAGTTGCCGCCGGGCGAGACCCCGGAATCGCTGGTGCTCCGGCGCGGTGGGCAGGTGCCGATGGGACGGCCGGCGCGACCCGAGGAGATCGCCAATGCGGCGCTGTTCCTGATCTCGGACGAGGCGTCCTACATCACCGGTGTGGCGTTGCCGGTCGACGGCGGCGCCACGGCCTGACTACTCGGCTGGCCCGGTATATAGGTGTGGCCAGCGCCGCTTTACGACAGGACTGGCGCTGCCGTAGGCGACGCAGGTGTCCAGGATGGCAGGCGCCCCGCCCATCTTGTCGCTGATGCGCGCATCCAGCTTGTCGCTGCCCGGCTTGTCGGCTTCGCCGGCTGCATCTGCTTCGCGCTTGGCACGCGCGGGGTCGATCGTCTGATAGGCGGTGGTTGCCATCTGCTGCAGCAGTTCGCGAAGATGGGTGCAGCCGTGTGTACCGCCGATGCGCTTCGCCGCTTCCTTCAGAAATCCAGGCTTGATCCGCAGTCCAGCGAGCCGCGCAAAATTCGGGGCCGCGGTTGGGCAAATCGAGTAAGGCGTGTAATCGCTCGACGCTTCGCAGGCCAGGATGTTGCGCTGCTCATCAACGGTCAGCCGCAGCCACATGCCGTGGACCGGCTCACCGGCACGGACGTAGCCACGATCGTGATTACCGAACCCATAGCTCTTGGTATCGGTAAGCTGAGCCTCGATGTCGTACAGCCCGTCCGCGCGCTGGTAGCCGCGCAGGACGATATCGCGCGAATGAAGCAGTTCGCGCTCCTGCGGCGGGCTCAGCGGCATTCAGGACTCCCTCGGTTATGTGCGGGATTTGTGCGCTGCAATATACCGATGGATATGGCATTGCGGCGTCAGCGAGCAACCGTCACCAGCAGCGGACTACGCCGCGAAACTCTGTCGCAACCGTTCGCGGCCCGCCTGTCCGGCCTGCAGTGTGTGGGCGTTCACGATGGCCAACCGAAACCCACCGGGAGGCATGGCGTGATGGTCCGGTGCCTTGTCCTCATGGAAGGTGATCTGGACGCTGGATACCCCCGGCATGTTCCGCACCTCTTCGACCAGCGAAGCAGGCGGGTGGTGATAACGGCGACCGTGCGGGCCGAACAGCACAACGCTGTAACCATCGACCCTCTCGTCATCCGGGTAGCGCCACTCGCCGGTGACATGCAGCCGCACCACTGCGGCGACCCAGCCAGGTCCGTACAGATCAGGCCATTGATCGGCGAAGCGCAGATGTGCCTCGATGATGCGGCCGCCGATGGTTTCGAAGTTCACCATCCCGGTGTAACCGCGCAGATGCTGACGCGACCAGGCGCCGCACCAGTTCTCGATCTCCGGCATCTTCTCGGCATGGATCAGCCAGTGGTCGAACGTGCCGCCAGGACCGGTGGCACCCGTCGTGTGCCGCCACCAGCGTGGCTCGCCATCCACCAGGGCAGCGTCGGGTACCTGACATGCGGACCGGTCAACAGCGTGCACCAGAAGTGTCCCGCGGTCAGCGCGGCGCGGTATTCGTCCTCGGACGCGATCACGCGGCTGCCGGTCCCCATGCCGCGCAGGTTCATGATCGGTTTCGAGAAAACCGGGTACGACGGCGGCATCACGCCGTGCGGCGCTGCCTGCAGGCCCTGCGACAGGGCCACCGCCAGCTTGTCGTAGATCCAGCGGTGGCGTGGGAACCACTGCCACGAAATCCGGGATCCTCGGTGGAAATGCGGATGTCGGGCGGACAGTCGACGTGATCGAAATACTGAAAGCGCCAGGGATCGGCTTCGCAGATCGGCATCAGGCTTGGCTGATCGACGCCGGGCGCAGGCGCTGCGGCAGGCTGTTCAGCGACTCCGTCGTGTCGAAGTCGCGCAATACCGCCTCGTCCGCCATCTCCACCTCGGCGACCGCATCGAGATGCTTGCCCAGCAGGAAGCGCGCGCCGGAATCGCCGGTGATCTGCAGGATCTCGGGAAAGAACCGCCGGTCCCACAGCATCGGATTGCCCTGCTTGCCATGGAATGTCGGCAACACGATCTGCCGGCCTTCGTCGGGATCGTAGGCCGCGAGCAGGCGGTCGATCATCCGCCCGGTCACCAGCGGCATGTCGCCCAGGCAGACCAGCGCGGCAGAGCATTCGTCCGGCACCGCGGCAATTCCGGCCTTCAGGCTCGCCGACAACCCCTCCGCGTAATCCGCCGCGTGCACGTAGCGCACCGGCCGGTTGGCGAGGGCGTGCTGGATCTGCTCTGCCTGGTGACCGATCACCACCAGGATCGGCCGGGCATTCGACGACAGCACGTTGTCGATCACGCGCGCGATCATCGGCTTGCCGGTGCGGTCGGCAACCAGCAGCTTGTTGTGCGGCGCCATCCTCCGCGAACGCCCCGCCGCAAGCACCACCGCGGCGATGGTGGGCGCGCTGCGCGGCGCGGCGCCCGTGCGCTGTGTCGCGGGCGCCTTTTCGCGAGGCAGCGGCCTGCACGTCGATTTCCGTCAACAATCCGCCCACGCCCATTTTCATGATGTCGGCCGGGGTCACCGGCAGACCGGCAAAAAGCCGGGTCAGGACGAAATCAATGCCGTTGAGCTTCGGGCTCCGCGCACAACCAGGCAACACCAATGCGGGCCGCGTGTCCGATGCGGCCGAGACAGATCAGATTCCCCGGGTCGACCGGCATACCGAAGTGCAGGATTTCTCCGCCGGCCCGCACAATTCCGGCCGGCCCGACGTCACGTCGGTCCACCACGGCCGAGGCACCGACGACCAGGAGCAAGTCGGCGTCCTCGGCGATCAGCAGCCATTCCAGTGCCTCGCCGATGGCTGTCTCTTCGTGTGGCGTTCGCAACGGCGGCAACAGTGATCCGGTTAGTTGGGTCACCCGCTGTTCAGTAACCGCGATCGTCTTCTCGGTGACACTGTCCTTCAACCCTGGCAGCTCGGTGACGACCAGGCCGACCTTCAGATGATGGAAGGGATGCAGGGTCAGCGGTGAACCTGCCTGACGGACCAATGCCTCGGCGACCGCCAGCACATTCCCCGGGACCGAGAATGGGACGATCTTGACCGTGGCGACCAGATCCCTGGGCGCCACCACCGAATAATCGGGCAAGGTGCCGATGGTGATCGATTCATCGATGGTGTTGAGGCGATCGACCATGGTTACGTCGACGCGCAGCAGCCCCGGCACTTCGGCGGCCAGGTTCACGCGCCCGGTGGCGGCGCGTGTGCGCGCCAGCAGGGGCGAGACCAGTGGCTGGGCCAAGTCGGTCGGCAGCGATGTCCTCCGGCACATCCCCAGGTTCCAGGCGGGCGGCGATGACCTCGCTGCGGCCGGCTTCCCGAAGCGCCACCAGTGCCCCCTCGTCCAGCACCGAACCCTTGCGGATCACCCGCTCCCCGACCCGCTGGGAGTGCGCCATGATGGCGCCACGCGCCTCGGCGACCGGAACGGCCCCGAATTTCATGCCGCGAGAGGCTGTTTTTGCGGCAAACTCGCGCCGCGGCGCACCGCGACCAGCTCGGCGATGATCGATAGCGCTATTTCCGGTGCGGTCACCGCCTCGATGTCGAGGCCAACCGGCCCATGAATGCGCGCCAGCGCCGCCTCGCCATGACCCAGTTCTCGCAGCCGCTTGAGCCGCGCGGCGTGGGTCCGCCGTGAGCCGAGCGAGCCGATATAGAAGGCGGCCGATTTCAGCGCGCGGTCGAGCGCCGGGTCATCCAGCTTCGGATCGTGCGTCAGGGTAATCACCGCGGTACGCGAGTCAGGCCGCAGCTCATCCATCGCTTCGTCCGGCCACGCGGTGGAGACGGTCACGTTCGGAAAGCGCTCGTCGGAGGCGAAGGACCGGCGCGGGTCCACCACGGTCACCGCGAAACCGCATTGGCTGGCGAATGGCACCAAGGCCTGTGCGATGTGCACGGCGCCCACGACGATCAACCGCAGCGGCGGGTTGTGCGCATGCAGGAACCAATCGGTGCCGTCGATTTTCACCGTGCCGCTTTGGTCCGAGGCGAGCGCGCTCTCGGCCGCCGCGTTCAGTGCGGCGGGAGCAGACTGTGTCGGGCAGCAGACGTTGTTCGCCGTCGGGCAGGCGGGTTGCGAGCACCACGGGGCGCTTGTCGCGTTTTGCAGCCTCAAGCGCCGCAAGCGTCTCAGGTGTCATGCCAGCTCACTCCGCCTGCTCGATGTCGCGTTCACGACAGCTTCTCGACGAACACCTTGACCTTGCCGCCGCAGGCCAGCCCAACCTCCCAGGCACGCTCGTGCGTCACACCGAAATCCAGCAGTTCCGGCGTCCCTGTCTCGATCGTCTTCATGGCCGCATCCGCAACCGCGCCTTCGATGCAGCCGCCGGACACCGAGCCCGCCATCTTGCCGGACTTCGTCACCGCCATCTGGCTGCCCGCCGGCCGGGGTGAACTGCCCCAGGTCTCGGTCACGGTTGCCACTGCCACCTGCTCGCCGGCGGCGCACCATGCCGGCCGCCCAGCCCACTTCGCCCACCAGTTCCTCGACTCTGCGGCGTTCGTGGAGGACTTCGCCGACCGCATCTACCACGTGCACGTCAAGGACTCGCGCAAGACGCTCGACGGCCGCCGGTCGATCCTCGGCGGTCATCTCAACCGTCATCGTAGATTCTGGCGACCCCGGCTTCATCAACCGACTCTTCCTCGGTACCCCGACGAAAGGTCTGGTGCGTATCGAGTGGTATGCCGGAATGCGTTTGCTGATGACGCCGGCCAACTCTTCGACCGTGGCGATGACACAGGGGATGACCAACTACTTTCCCGTTCAAGTCGCCGTCCCTGACGCGCAGACCTCATCGTCAAGGCAGCCATCGAGAAGGACTGTCAGTGGCTGCTATTGAGCGAAGACGACGGCATCCCGCCACCAGACCTGTTCCTCAAGATGGACCAGTACATGCGGAAGGGGCCGCGGGTCGGCAGCGGTCTGTACCTTCTCAAGACCGAGCCGGCAGAGGCGCCGGTGTACCGCCGCCGTGGCACTGGCGCAGTGTGAGATTGGCCGGCCGGCGACAGCTCTGGCGTGATGGTGTGCCTACCGGCTGTCCTTTGCTTCACCGCTCATTTTGCGCGCTATGTATGCCGCTGCCGGCGAGTCCAACATCTACGGTCAGGTTACGCGCAATGTGTGCTCGACACCGACACGGCTGTGGGTGACCCTGGAAACGGGAGACGTCAACACGATCGGTCGACCAACCGATCTTGATTGGTGCTCCAAGATCACGGAAGGCGACTAGCTCAGGAAGGCTGGATGGCAAGAGTTTGCGGATGTGGTTATCCGTTCTGCCTGACACATCAATCCTTCACCGGCATGTCGCACCAGACAGGACAGTGTATCCACGATGACCCTACGTAATGCATTAGTTGTGATTGGTCTCATATTTTCCTCTGGCGTGACATCAGCTACCGCAATTGCGCTTGCGGATGGCGCTAGTCCGTCGTTTGCGTTTGCGAGCGATGAGTCCGGCGCGACGTTCCAATGTTCACTGGATGGCGCGGCTCCGTCTGACTGTACAAGTCCCCAGAGCTATACCACGCTGAGCGCCGGGCATCAGGTGCTCGCATCCGACCCGACGCACCCTCAGTCTGCATATGGTCCGGATGCTACGTCAGCCACCACG
Source organism: uncultured Alphaproteobacteria bacterium (assembly GCA_963758595.1). GTDB lineage: Bacteria > Pseudomonadota > Alphaproteobacteria > Acetobacterales > Acetobacteraceae > JAMXLO01. The sequence continues at coordinate 21,597 of CAVWWB010000005.1, read as the reverse complement.
CAACAGTTCACGACTGCTGCGCCGGCCAGCTTCAGCGGTAACGTCATCTACACCGTTAGTCGGGCTAACTCTAACAACCTCAAAGCCTATCAATCCGGAACGTGGACGTTGCTCGGTCACTGGACGGTGCCGGCCCTCGAACAACAGGCCTATTCGCAAGGCTTCATGACCACCGTGCGGGGAATTGCGTACGATAACGGCACACTGTTCGTTTCGGCCGGAAACTACAACAAGCAAAGCAGCGGTACTTCCGGTCAGCTGGTGGCCTGGGACCTGGTCAACAACAAGCAACTCTGGGCTAAGACATACGCTGACGCCGTCGATCAGCCAGCGGCGTGCAACGGATACGTGTACATGCCTACCGGCGAGGGCACCACATCTACCGCTTGGCATGTCATCTCCGAGAGTACCGGCGCGGTGGTGGGGAGCATCAATGGTCCCAGCGCGGGTGCGCACAATACTATTTGCAACAAGGACTCGTCGGGCAAATACCACGTTTTCCTGGGGGGTCGCTGCCTCAAGGGTGGCAGGGGCTGCGCTCCCTGGTATTTGGGTCAGAAGGTGTGCAACGGCGCTGTGTGTACAGCCGGTCCGAACGTCGGACCCGGTCTTGGCTCCAAGGGCGTCCGTCCATTTACGGTGGGCAAGAATGACACGCGAGCCTGGATCACATGGACAAACTATCGCGGGTTCTCAGTCGGCGATCTGTCGACTGGGAAGATTCTGTCTAGTGTGAATTTCGGGAGCGTCAGCGCCTGCGGTGGAATCTCAGCGGTATCGCACGGAATCTCGGTGAGCCCTGATAACACTGAGGTTTACGTGCTAGATGCTGGACAAAATCAAGTGCGTGTCTACTCGGCGGCCGACTCACCAGGGTCGTCGCCACTGGCAATCATCAACATCGACGGATTCTGCGGCGCGACAGAGAGCAGCACATACTGCGGTGGTCCGGACTGCACGCCGGACGGTTGGTTGCAGCACACGCTCGACGGCCAATACGTGCTGGTCGGTAGTTCGGGAGATGTGATCAATACCTCGACTCGCCAACTCGCTGTCTCGAAGACGTCGACGGGCAGTGCGCTTCAGCTGTACACCGACATGCGCGGGGCGGAGCACGGCTTTATTGTCGTCAACTGGTCGAGCGGTATACCAGTTGCAGGCAGCCATTATGGCGTGGGCAACTAGCATCTTTTGAAACGCCTACTGTCGCGAGCGAATGTTGGGGGTCAGAGAGGTCAACGATGCTGCTCGCTGATCCTCTGCATTTCGTCGATGAGCAGCAAGTTCACGACTTCCTGCGTGTAGGCGTGGGCGACGACCGGGATGTCGAAGCGTTGGCGATCGGTCTCGTCGAGGACCTGGTTCGCAACGAGCATGCCCACCTGGTCGCGGCGCTGATGCGGACGCTCGGCCCCTCGAACCTTCCGCTGGCCGAGGACGTTGTCCAAGACGTCCTGCTGAACGCGATGCACGCTTGGCGGTTAGGGACTCCCCGCGACCCCAACGCCCGGATTGTCCGGGCAGCGCGCAACCGGGCCATCGACATCATCCGCCGCGAGCGGCACGGCGCGTCGCTGCTGCCGGAACTGGCGACGTGGCCGCGGCACAGACACGATCGACGCCGCGCTCGCCCCGGAGGGCGACAGGGGAAACCAGCTGGCGATGATGTTCTCTGCCTGCGACCCGGCCCCTCATCCCCACACGCACGTCACGATGATCCTGCGCTGGCTTTGCGGCCTCTCCCCCAAGGAGATCGGGCAGGCGTTCCTCGTCGACACGCAGACCATAGATAGGCGGCTGCACCGCGGCAAGGGACACCTACGCGAGCCTGCCGCAGCTCGCCGACGTCGATCGCCTGCCCGACATCGAGGAGCGGCGGGGTTCGCTGCTGCAAGCGCTCTACCTGCTGTTCAACGAGGGCTACCACGGCAGCAACCCCGCGAACCTGTCCCTCCCTTCCTGTGCACCGACGCGTTGCGCCTTACCGAGTTGCTGCGTGACACGCCCGCGACCGCACATCCGGACGTGTCGGCTCTGGCCGCGTTGTTCTGCTTCGACATCGCCCGCCTCCCGACCCGGCTGGGTGCGGATGGTGTGTTCGTTCCGTTGGAGGAGCAGGAGCGGGCCCAATGAGGACCGGCGGCTGATCGAGCGGGGGCTCGCCCATCTGGCTGTGTCTGCCACGGGCGATCGCATGTCGCGGTGGCACCTCGAGGCCGCATCGCGTGCGAGCACGCAGTGGCGCCGTCGGTCCGCGAGACCGCGTGGGGCCGGATCGTGGCCTTCTATGACCTGCTCATGGGGCAGTCGCCCCGCCCGATCGTTGCGCTCAATCGGGCGCTCGCTGTGGCTGAGCGCGATGGGGTTGAGGAAGGCCAGCGCCAGCTCGTCGCCGTTGCGGGCGAACGGAAGCCGGCGCGCTACCCCTTCTACTGGGCGGCCCTGGCCGACCTGCAGCGTCGGGCCGACAAGCACGGCCAGGCGCGGTCGAGCTACGAGCGTGCGATGGAGCTGAGCGGTAAGACCCGGCGTGGCCATAAGCCCGCCGGGTCTCAACGACATCCCCGCACGGGTAGCACCGCGGACACCACGGCCACGAGCTCCGCACTCCCGACCACCAAGACGATCTGCGGCACTCCCGCTGCCCGGACGGCACCGCGTTGACCGGAAGAAGAAGCGTCACGCCGTCATCGACGCGCGCGCCAGAGATCTCGGCATTCGTGGGAGCGGCGGTCTGCGTTTGGTCGGTAGCCGGACGATCGTAAGTCGCGCACCTCGATCGTTCCGGATTGCGGAGGCGCGGCGATTGCGTTTGTGGCCAAGCACTCGTCCGACGCCAGGGACCGGAATGATCCAGATGTCGCCATTCCGATCGTCCGGTCGAAGAGCGCCGGGATCGTGAAAGCGATCGTGGCGAGATGCGCGCTTGCCGCGCGCAGCAGGGAAGCCGACATCGCGACCTAGATGCTCCCGACCAAGGCATAGCAGGTATCGGACGACGGGGGTGGCGTCTCTTTGTTGCTGTAAATTCGGTCGGCGTAGGTTCGTAACAATAGTTACATTATACCTTACGCTGCAACCTCCTCGTGGGCGCTGGGTGTGTGAGTGTCACTGAGGCGGGTCAGTCGTTGGCGGTCGAGTTGTGTGAAGTGAATGCCGTTGGTCTGGTGAGTGATGAGCAGATCGAGGACGGCCCAGACCAACGTCAGGCAGCTGTCCTCGCCGGGAAACCGGCCCATCACCTTGGTCCGTCGTTTGACTTCGCCGAGGGAGCGCTCAAGCAGGTTCGTCGAGCGCCACCTTCGGCGGTGTCGGGCCGGGTAGCGCAGGTGCACGACGATCGCGTCGAGATCGTCGGCCAAGCAGCGGGCGGCGGTGGTGAACCCTTCGGCGTCGAGCTGGTCGACGAGCGCCTGCAGGCGCTGTTTGCCGTCGCGTTCGTTGATCGCGTCATCGAGCGCCTGCCAGTAGGCGTGCTTGACGCGCTCACGCTCGCGCTCGGGCAGTTTCGCGTACAGATTGCGAGCGCGATGCACGCAACAGCGCTGGCGGTCAGACGCCGGCCAGCATTGCTCGATCGCCTTGATCAGTCCGGGGGCGCCGTCGGCGACGATCAGCATCGGCGCCGCCAGCCCGCGACTGATGAGATCGCGCCCGAGCGCTTGCCAGTCCTCGTAGGACTCGCGCATCCCGAGCGTCACCGCCAACAGCACCCGCTCGCCCGCCGCGGTGAACCCCCAGGCGACCAGCACGCCTTCCTTGGGCCCTGAGGGACGGACCGAGATGAACGTCGCGTCCAAAAACAACGCGACCAGGTTAAAGTCATACAGGCTGCGGCGCTGAAACGCCTCAAAGCGTTCCTTGAGCTCCTCGCACATCCGCGACGCGGTCGACTTAGACAGCTTCCCGAGCCCGGCCTGCTCGCACAACGACTCAACATCGCGCATCGACAGCCCGCGCACGAACGCGCCGATCACCAACGCCTTCAGCGGCTCGGTCCGCAACAGCTTCGGCGTCCGCGGAAACAGCTTGGACGCGAACGTCTCCGCCGCCTCCCGGACCTGCGGGATCTGCACCTCGAGCTCGCCCTCGGCGGTCTGCACCGTGCGCGGCCGAAACCCGTTACGCAGCCCACTCTCGTAATTGCGCAGCCCGCGCTGATACGCGGGCCGATGCTCATAGCGCGCCCGGCCCAACCAGCCGTCGAACTCGTCCTCCACAGCCCGCTGGATGATCAGCCGGGCACCGAGCCTGGCAAGCACCGACAGCGACTCCCGCGGGTTATCGCCAACCCCCACGGCCAACAACTCATCGATCTGCGCTTCAATCTCCGCCGACGGCGGTACGGTACGTCTCACGGCGTAGGCCTCCTTCAATCGTCTTGCTGGACTTGAGGGAACCTACGCCGTCGCCTTGACGGCCCCGAATATCTACAGCAGTTCTGAGACGCGACCGACGACGGGCGTGCGCTGCCGGATTACGCCCTGGAGCGGCAGTCATGGTGTCGACGCCGTCGTCAACGGTTTCGTGCTTGCAGCTTCCCGACCTTCAGTTAGCGCCACGAGCGACGATCAGACCGATCCGTCTCCGATGCGCAGCGTGCGCGCTTGTAGCGAATGTGGGGTCTCGTCGTAACCGATGGTCAGCCCTGGGTTCGCGTGACCGCTGGTCCCGCTCGCCGTCACCGGCGGCCCGAACGGAGTCTCGGCCGTTGCGCAAACACGCCACGATCGCGATGCGGGCCCGGTCCGGCGGCCACGAGCTCCGCAGCGCGGGAAAGCGAATCCATTCCCTCACGCGAAGCCGCGGGTTTGCGTGCCCCGTGACGCAACCCTCGGTTACGTGCGCTCGCAGCGCTCGCCTCCGTCATCACCCTCGCGGCAATCGACGGCCGACTTCGTCAAGCGGGCGGCTCACATCTTCTCGCGGCAATTGTCATGTCCTGAACGCAGCACAATCGGGTCAGCCGCAGGAGTCCGCGACCGCTGATAAGCCGTCACGGCGGCGCCCGAGAGTTCCCGGAGCGACCGGGGTGATGAGAGCGGCTTACACTTTGTAGGTGGCGTTGCAATGGCCCGCGCGGATGGGTACGGTTTCCATGTGGCAAAGCCAAGTTTCCTGCTGTTTCCGTACGAGTACGTGAGCGGGGTGGCTCGACTGAACCAAGATCAGTGGGGCGTCGAGATCTACCTCGTGAATCGTGGCGGCGAAGACGCGATGGGCAGGGCATCAGTCATCGAGGCCGACGGCGCGGAAGCTGACGGCGTCTTTACGAACACCGAGAGGTACAACTCCGGCGACCAGGTCGTCCCCCCGGGTCACTACGGCTTTAGCCAGTTCGAGCCGAGGGTCGACTTTGGCCTCTACTGGTGCCGCGTCGTCACGACGTCGAGGGACCTGGTGCCAAGCGTGTCGTTCTATCGCCCGTCGAGCGAGGGCGCAGGCTCGGTACCGGACTTCGCGTTCGCGCCAGGCGACTTCGCGGTATTCTCGCCGTCGTCGGTACGGCTTCTACCGATCGTTCAGCCCCCGCAGACCGGCTAGCCCCGCAGTTCCGACTTAGTCGGTGACGCGCCCAGCCCAGGTCGAGGCTGCCCGTGTTCGGGCTCGAGTTGACGGTTGCGCAAAGTCGCCTTTATGCGGCCCGGTTATGTTTGTGGATGAGTCCGCTGAGCCGGTCTCGGCGCTCTACCGCGGCCGTAGGTGGGTGTGCGGGACCGACCAGCAGCTTTCGGGGGGCTGGATCGGCGGCTTGAGCTTGAGCGAGCCGTGCGGCCTATGGCTGTTGCCGTGGTCGGCCACCACGCGGAGCACACGCTCGAGGTGGCGCCTGTTCACGATCGGGAGCCAGTCGAGACACTCGGCGCAGAGTCTGACGAGATGCTGCGAGACCCGCCGGAGTTCGCTCGGCATGTTGATCCGTGACGTCATCCGCTCGGCGCGCGACGGCCAGGCGAGGGCTCAGGACGAGGCGCGCGCGGGTCTCTGGACCGGTCGGTGGCGTCCGGCGCTGCGAGGCCCGCATTCGTGAAAACGCGGTAATCCGGCCTGATCGCCGTCGACGACGGACCAACCAACGGCGTACTGGGGCCTCGCTGGTGACTGTGATGAACGAGGGCCGACCTCCTGCCCGGCGGCTACCGCCGCGTTGCAGGCAAGCCCTCGTTCATCACAGTCAATAGCGCGACGGACGGGGGGCCGATCGGAGAAAGGCTCGATCGATACGGGTCAGGCATCGCTCGTCGCCAACGCGATCGCCAGCTTTGAGGGCGCTTTAAGAGAATGAAAGCGATCCGGCGCGAATGCGCGCTTTCCGCGCCTGGCCGGTCGCTCGTTCGCATGGGCGCGGTTCGCGTCGCGGCGCGAAGGAGGTGTCCGCATCGACGACCCGAAGCAGATCTTCTGGATCCGCCAGGGTGGAGGCGTTCGGTGTGAGCTCGCGACGCCAGAGTCCTCGCGCGGTCGACGCCAGTAGGTTTCGCGACGGCTATCTCAGCGTGGCCGGTAGGTTACGAGCGTGGCGACTGAGCGAGGCGCCGGAGCCCGGAGGGGGCCGAGTCGTAAGCAGCAGGTTCTGAGCGCGAGCGTGCTCGGCGCGGTTGCGGGGGCGGCGCTGACGGGGGACCGCGGACCGCGGGCCGCGGTCCGCGGCGCGGCCGCCGGGGCGGCTTTTCTGGGAGCCGCGGAAGCCGTATCGCGGGCACGGCAGCGGCCCGGCCAGATTCCTGAGCTGTGGTCGCGCATCCTCGCCAGCGGCGCGCTGGCCGCCCCAGCAGGCTGGGCCGGGGGACGGCTGAGCGGGACTGGACCGCTGACGGTTGGCATCGTGAGCGGCGCGGTGGCCGGGGGGCTCGGCCTGCGCCCGCAGAAGGTGGCGCTCGGTCCGGCGCTCGGGGCCGCGGTGGGCGGCGCGTTCGAGCTGCGCGACCGGGCTGCCGAACCGGCCGTGGTGGCGGCGACGAGCGTCGTGACCTTCCGGGTGCTGTCCGCGCTGCTGTTCCGCGACCCGCAGGTCAGCATGCTGGCCGAACGGGTACATGCCGAGGACCTGCCGTTCGTTGTGCCGTTGGAGTCACGCAGTCGATACGTCGGCGCGCGCTACGTCAGACAGCTCGCTGATGTGCTCGGCGGCATCTACACCTCGGACGCGGCTGATGTCGGGATCGTCGCCTCGCTGGACTCGCTGGCCGGCCCGGACCTCGATCCCGCACAAGTCGATCCGCTGGTACGCGAGTTCTATGAGCACACGACCCGGTTCACGCTCGACATCGTGCCCGAATGGCGGCTGTGGGTACGCCCCGGCTACCTGCTGTACCGCAACCTGCTCGCAAGACCGCTGGGCCAGGCGAGCGCCGATGAACCAGCGCGAGACCCAGCGGGGGATCCGCAGCCGTATCGACACGATCACCGCTCCCGGCGAGGACGTGGTGGCGGTGCGTGGCTGGATCCGGTCGTTCACCGACACTGACGAACCCATCTATATCGGTATCTACACCACATATCGCGATGAGGAGCGCGGCTACGTCAGCGTCGGCTTCCCACTCCCCCAGGCCAGTTTCACCGCGACGCTCGCACCGAGGGCGCGCCGCGGCGGCGGGCTGATCCTCACCAGCCGCAGCGAGCTGAAACACCCCGGCCACTACCTCACATACATCGACGCTGAGACGCGGGAGCTGACGACGGCCGCCGTGCAGGGCTTCGCCGAGCAACTCGACGTGTACTTGGAGGGCGGCGAACTGCGCGCGGAGCACGCGTTCTGGGTCTTCGGCTTTCCGTTCATGGTCTTGCACTACCGGATGCACCGGAAAGAGCTGAGCCGGCAACCAGGTGGCGTGAGCACGCCTGTCCGCTGATCCTTCCCCGACTGAGACGCTCTGCCGGCAGATGGCGCAGACCGAAGGGATGCGCGCCCGCCCTGTAGCCGCGGGCCGCGCGATCGCATTCGCTCCCAGCCGTCGTGCCGCGCGCGCCATTCCTTTGGCGACCAGGGTAGCCTCGGTCGGCGCGCCGCGCACGATCGGATTCACCGAAGAGCGATGGCCTATGGAACCTCGGTTGGCTTCCCACCAGCTCTTCAATCACGAACACCGGCCATGAGGGCGCCGGTACGCGCGCGAGGCCGGACCTCTCCTTCCGGTCCTTAGATATGCGGACCAGAAGCCGCTCAAACGTTGCCGCGTGGGCGACGTGGCAGGTGTCCCGCTCAAACTTCGAGTCCGCTCCCCGCGATGTCGCTTGGAGCAGAGTCGAAGCTGCTCCCATGCGGCTGCTAATCGCGCCAAGCAGAAGCGCTGTGCTCGCGGAGGATCGAACACACTACGGGGGGTGCTCAGTATGGTTGGAATGGTGGACCGGTACCTGGAGGTCAATCGGGCTAGCTGGGATGAGGCCGCGCCTGCGCACGCAGCTTCTCCAGACTATGCAGTGAGCCGGTTCATCGAGGATCCAGAGTTTCTCAGCGCTGTCGTGCGCTTCGACCAGCCACGGCTCGGCGACATCCGCGGCGTTCGGGGAGTTCACCTGCAGTGCCACATCGGCACGGACACAATCTCGCTGGCGCGGCTCGGTGCCCACATGACAGGGCTGGACCTATCTCCCGCATCCGTGGAGCAGGCCCGCCAGCTCTCCCAACGGGCCGGACCGCATGTGGAGTTTGTCGAAGCGGAGTTGTACGAAGCGGTTTCGGTGCTAGGCAATGAAGCATTTGGGTTTGTTTTCACCGGTATCGGAGCGCTCTGTTGGCTGCCCTCGGTTGATAGGTGGGCGAATGTCGTGGCGGATCTGCTTGCGCCACGCGGGCGGCTGTTTCTTCGCGAAGGCCATCCGATGCTGTGGACGCTGGACGATGAGCGAACCGACCACCTGCTGGTCGCCGAATATCCGTATTTCGAGCGCAAAGAGCCGGTGATCGTCGACTCTCCGGACACGTACGTCGAGACCGATGTGACGTTCACCCACACCATCACACATGAGTGGAATCATGGCTTGGGCGAGATCGTGACCGCGCTATTGGCGGCGGGCATGGAGCTTACGATGCTCGAAGAACACAACAGCGTCCCGTGGGAGGCGCTGCGCGGACAGATGACGCGAGTCGAATTCGGCGAGTGGCGGCTGACCGACCGGCCGTGGCGCTTACCTCACAGTTACACGCTTCAAGCGATCAAGCGGGGCTGACAGCGCTGGAGTGAGCAGTGATGCCACGGGTTCGCCAGCGAAAGCAACCCGGCAGCAAAGGACGGCGGCTGGTCTCGCATGAAAGCATCCGGGAGCTGCGCGTGCGCCGAACGCTGCCCTGCGCCCAATCTCAAGTCTGAGGCGGCGCCGGTCCGCGCGAAGGCTCCTATGTCAAGCCCACTCCTTGGCGGGAGGGTGGCGCGCGGTCACCGATCGCGGTCAAGGATTCCGCTGCGCGGCTCGCTGTGCTCGGCCCTGTTGGGCAGTCTTTGACTGCGCGATGCCCGCGCGCGGTTATGCAGCCAGGAGGGGTTGGTCGGTGAGCTGGGCCTCCAGGTCGCGGATCATGCGCCGGTAGATGACGTCGGAGAGGTGGCGCTTGAGGACACGGCGGGCTTCCTTTTTGGTGTGCCCGCCGGCGCGTGCGTTTGCGTAGATGCGTTGGGCGCGTGGCTCGCAGCGCAGCTGGGTGACTGCCATCCGGTACAGGATTGCGTTGATGCGGCGGTTGCCGCCGGGGTTGTAGCGGTGGCGGATCGGCTCGCCGGGCCCTTCGGCGGTCGAGGCGGGCAGCGGCGCGGAGCCGTTGAAGCGCGCGAACCCGCCCTCGGTGAACCGCCGCGCATCGCCGACCTCGACCAGAAGCTCGGCGACCGAGCGGGTGCTCAGTCCGCAGAGCTCGCCGAGCGTCGAGCCGCTCTCGCGCACGAGCGCGTCGAGCTGCGCGACCACCTGCTTCTCCTCGAGGTCCAGCGCCATGATCTGCGTGCGATAGCCATCGAGCAGCTGCAGGCGCAGCCGGGTCGGCGCGTCGTGGCGCCGGCGGCGGTTGCGGCGTGCGAGCGCCGCGAGCCGTGGCTTGACCGCCTTGGTGTCCGGCAGCTGCTCTGAGAGCTCCAGCGGCAGCTCGCAGAGCAGGTACTCGGCCTCGCCTACCAGGTGCTGGCGGCCGGTCAGGATCGACCGGCGCCGGTTGTTCCATAAGGCCAGCAGCTGATGCTGCTCGTCCGGGCCGCTGTCAGCGCCCGCGCGCTTGAACGCTTTGGGCAGCAGCGGATGCGCCAGTGTCTCGCGCGCGATCCGCTCGCTGTCGAGCATGTCGGACTTGCCGCGCTGGCGCGCGCGATCGGACCTGGATGTGCGGTTCGCGCACACATCGCGCACGTCATGGCCGTGGCCGGTCAAGAACATCGCTGTGTGCCGGCCCCAGCTCGCCGAGCCCTCGACCCCCCAGCGGGCGATCTGCCCAAACTGCCGCGCCCACGCCTCCAGCTCGCGGTGCCCCTCACCCGAGACGCGAAAGTGACCCGAGGCAAGGATCCCGCCCCGCGCGTCGGCGACCGTCGCGGTCAGCGTGCGCTTGTGCGGATCGATCCCGACCACGTTGCCCGCATGATCGGGCGTCATCAACAGGTGCGACGGTCCCGGACCACGCTTCTTGACTCTCCTCATCGACCTGACCTCCAACGGGGGGTATGTTGTTGGCGGACCGGCCGACAACATCCCGGTGGACGCCCCGCAGAGCGAACGCTCCTATCAGGTCAGGCCGATCCTCGAAGGCAAGAACCGAGGCCGACACTTCGTCCGCAAGACACCCTCGCCGGAGTCAATCGCATTCGGAGCCAGACCTCGGTTCAGCCTTCGACCCTACGCGAACCGTCGCCCGCGCCGGGCGACCAAAGTCAACACCGGGATCGCATTCGTCGGTCGGCCCGCGCGCGAGCGGCGCGTCCTACGGCGACTAGCGAGTCGTCGCCGACGCGTACGAAAGGTGCGGGGACGTGCACGTGACGAAAGGGCTCGTCGGGTGAGGCATCCAGGGACTTGTCCCTCGCTCGATAGGCTGCGATCTCCGACTCGAAGGGCTCCTTGTGACGTCTCCTGACGCGACTCCCACCCGCGGCCGCAGCCTGCGATCCACGATCTCCTCTAGCGGGGAGCTGCGGCTGGAGTTGGCCGAGCGCGATGTTCCCGAGCTTGCCGGCAGCGAGGTGGTCGTGGCTGTCGAAGCCTCGCCGATCAACCCCTCGGATCTCGGCGTGCTGCTGGGAGCGATCGCCCCTGGCACACTGCGCTCCGAGGGGCCGGATCTTGTGGGCACGATTCCAGAGGCGGCACTTCCGCTGTATCGCGACCGGCTGGACAAGCCGTTGCCCGTCGGCAATGAGGGCGCCGGCACCGTGGTCGCGGCAGGCCCGGAAGCGGCAGCGCTGATCGGCCGTCGCATCGCGCTGTTCGGCGGGTCGATGTGGGCCGACTACCGCGTGGCCGACGCGGCCGCCGTCGTTGAACTGCCCGACGATGTCAGCGCCACCGAGGGCGCGGCGCTGTTCATCAACCCGCTCACCGCGCTATCGATGGTCGAGACGATGCGCGCCGAGGGCCACACCGCTCTCGTCCACACCGCCGCCGCGTCCAACCTGGGGCAGATGCTCGTGCGGATCTGCGCCGCCGACGGCATCGGCCTGGTTAACATAGTTCGCCGCGCCGAGCAGGCCCAGGCGCTGCGCGACCTCGGCGCGGTCCATGTCGTCGACTCCTCACAGCCGGGCTTCGCCGACCGGCTCACCGAGGCCATTCGCGACACCGGCGCCACCCTGGCTTTCGACGCCATCGGCGGCGGCTCGCTGGCCGGCGACATCCTGGCTGCGATGGAACGCGCACAGCCGCCGCTCGAGTCGTACACGCCGTACGGGACTACGGTGCACAAGCAGGTGTACATCTACGGCTCGCTTGACCCTTCCCCGACTGTCATTGACCGCAAGTTCGGGTTGGCGTGGAGCGTCGGTGGATACCTGCTGACGAACGCGCTGGCCCGCCTGGGCGGCGAGGCGATCGGCCGCATGCGCGCCCGCGTCCTGGCCGAGGCCAAGACGACGTTCGCCTCGGGCTACGCGCAGACCATCGGGCTGCGCGACGTCCTGCAGCCCGAGATCCTCGCCGTGGTCGCGCGCCGCAGCACCGGAACGAAGTACCTCATCGACCCATCAAGCGACCGCTCAACCTGACGAACGGCAGGCCAAGCCACAGCGGCAGAGTTCCGCGACCGGCTCGCAGCGGACCCGGCAGCCACATCGAGTCGCGCCCGGCGCTGGCCATGCCGAGCAACTGCGATGCCCAACCCAACGGTGGCGGTCGACGCTCCGTACCCGAGGTACACAGGCGGCCACGCCGTGATGCCCTGCGCCCCAGCCGTCACGAGTCACAACGCTCATTCACGCCAGCCGCGCCGACGCGATCGCTTCGGCCACCTGGGAATCGTCCCGGTTGGGGCCGACCGTGACTTCCGACGCGATCGCTCTCCTCCGATCAGCCAGCTGGGGCGACGTGTGTGGTTGCCGGGCCGAACCCGTCGAGCGTTCGGGTGACTCCTTCTGGTCCGGAAGCAGAAGCGCACCTGGAGAATTTGCGACCGGCGAGACTGCCGCTCGTGGGTGCAAGCGGTCACGCGTGGAACGCGAACGGTCGCCCGTCGGGGGATGCTTCGAGCCGTCCGCGACGCGCTCGAGCGGGTGACCGTTAGCTGCAGGCGCAGCGGGATCCGTTGGCGCCGGATGCACGGGCATGCGACGCTCACCCTCGACTTGGCCGGCCTTACCGTGCGGCCGGGTGCGTTTGAGCGAGGTGGCGGCGGAGTCGGCGAGTGAGCGTGACGGGCGCGGCGGCGACGGGGCGGCCGGCGGTGGGGACGTCGCTGCGGCTGGCGGTTGTGGCGGCCTGGACGAGGCGGTCGTGGTCGGCGGCTCGGCGGAGGTCGGCGATGTGGTGTTGGGCGACGATGAGGGTGAGTTGGGGATGCATGGCTGGACCTCGTGTTGGGATGTGGTGCGGGCACTGTGATCTGGGCGGGTTGCAGCGGGCTTGCCGTCCGGTAAACGCCCCGGTCGGGCACCGCAACCGCGGGCAGGTGGTCTCGGCGGCGTGCGGTGGGCGGCGAGCGGCGGAGATCGGTACGGTCGCCAAGGCGTATGCGTTTCGGCATCCTGGGACCGCTACAGGTGATCGGTGATGATGGGCGTGAGCTCGCCCTGGGTGGCCGGATGCCGCGCACCGTGCTTGCGATCCTGCTGCTGCGGGCGAACGAGGTTGTGTCGAGTGATCGCCTGGTTGAGGAGCTGTGGGCGGGTGCGCCGCCGGCGAGCGCCGCGAAGGGGCTGCATGTGCACGTATCGCGGCTACGCCGGGCGCTTGCCGCCACCCACCCGGACCCGGGCGGGGAGCGACTGGTCACGGCTGCTGGGGGCTATCTGTTGAGGGTCGCGCCCGACGAGTTGGATGTGCAGCGGTGCCAGCGGCTGATCGGCGAAGGCCGATCGCTGCTGGCGGCGGGACGACCGGATCAGGCACTCGCCGCGCTGAGCGGCGCAGTCGAGCTGTGGCGCGGCGACGTGTTGGCCGACTTTCAATACGACGCGTTCGCGCAGGCGGAGATCGCGAGGCTCGGTGAGCTGCGCGCCGCGGTGCTGGAGGAGCGGATCGCGGTCGAGATGCTGTTGGGCCGGGAGGCGCAGGTGCTGGGCGAGCTCGAGCGTCTTGTACGCGAGTTCCCGTACCGCGAGCGGCTGCGTGGCCAGCTGATGCTGGCTCTGTACCGCACCGGACGGCAGGCGGAAGCGCTGGCCGCCTACCGTGCCGCACGGTCGGCGCTGGTCGACGAACTGGGGATTGAGCCTTCGGTCGAGCTTCGGCAACTGCACGAAGCGATCCTTGCTCAGGACCGGGCGCTGCTCCAGACCGACGCAGGTCGGCCGGCCCCGCACGCCGGTGTCGGCGCTACGACGGACGAGCGAGCGCCGGGCCATGTCCACCTGCCCGTGCAGGCGACACCTCTCATCGGCCGCGAGCGCGAACTTGCCGAGCTGATAACGCTTGCTGATTCGCACCGGCTGATCACCCTGACCGGAACCGGCGGGACGGGAAAGACCCGGCTCGGGATGGCGTTCGCGGCCAGTCTCGCCAACCGCTATCCGGACGGCGTGTGGTGGGTTCCGCTCGCCATGGTCAGCGAGGCGCGGCTGGTACCAGCGGCGATCGCGACGGCGCTCGGCGACATCGCGGATCTGCCGATGTATCTGCGCGGGCGAGCCCTATTGCTGGTGCTCGACAACTTCGAGCATGTGATCGAGGCAGCTCGCGCGGTCGCCGAGCTGCTCTTTGGCGCGCCGGGTTGCGGGGTGATCGTGACGAGCCGGGAGCGGCTCGGGGTGGCCGCCGAGCAGGAGTACCCGGTGGCGCCGCTGTCGCCTGACGCCGCCGTCGAGCTGTTCACCGCGCGGGCGCGGCAGGTGGAGCCGGGCTATGAGCCGGGCGCTGAGATCGACGCGATCTGCGAGCGACTCGATCGACTTCCGCTCGCGCTCGAGCTTGCGGCGACGCGGGTCAAGCTCCTCTCCGAGCAGCAGCTCCTCAACCGGCTGGAGCAGCGGCTCCCGCTCCTCGCCGGCGGGCGCCGCGACCTCCCCAGACGCCACAGCACGATGCGGGCGACGATCGCCTGGAGCTACGACCTGCTCACCCGGCCCGAGCAGCGGCTGTTCACACGGCTGGGGGTGTTCGTCGGCAGCTTCGAGCTCGAGGCAGCCGAACAGATCTGCGACGCCGATCTCGACGCCATGCGGTCGCTGATCGACAAGAGCCTCGTGCGCCACGCCGACAACGGCCGGCTCTTCCTGTTGCACACTACGCGCGAATACGCACTCGAGCAGTTCGACTCAAGCGACGAGCGCGACGAGATTCGCGCCCGCCACGCACGCTGGTACTTCGCGCTCGGTGTCGCTGATGGTGACGGCCCCCGGCAGGGCACCGATGACCTGATTCGGCTGCGCCAGGACGCCGGCAATATCGGACTCGCGCTCGCCTGGGCGCTCGATCACGACATCGCCGCCGCACTCCCACTCGCCGACGCCCTCTTCACGCCCTGGTTAGGGGCCGGACGCATCCGTGAATTAGAACGTTGGTACGAGCGGGCGCTGGCCAATCCGACCGCACTGTCGCCGGGAGACCGCGCCAAGGCCCTCGCCGGACTCGGGGCCGCGCTGGTGTTCCTCGAGCGCCACGAGCAGGGGCGGGCGGCACTGATAGAGGCGCTCACGCTCTACCGGGACGCCGGCGATGAACGCGGCGAGACCCTCGTGCTGCTTCGCCTCGGCGCCGCCGAGTCCATCGCCGGCGCGCCGGAGAGCGCCCTCGCGTGGGCGGACCAGGCGCTTTCGATCTATGAGCGCCTCGACGACACGCTGGGGATCGCCGACACCTTGCACCGCATCGCTGAGGCTCTCCGGGACCTCGGCGATTTCGAGCGGTCCGCCGAGCTGTTCGCCCGTTCCATCGAAGTTCGGCGCGCGAACGGACTCGGCAGTGGTGCGTCCACGGTGCACAGCCTTGGCGACCTGTATCTCGACGCGGGCGATATGCCCACCGCTGAGCACTACTACCGTGAGGCGCTAGCGTTCGGCCTGCACGAGGCAGACGTGCGGTTAGGGGCGTACTGCCTCGCGGGTCTCGCCTGCGTCGCCGCGCGAACCGAGGACGCAACTGCGGCCGGCCGCCTGTGGACTCTCGCCGAGCGGCTCGAGCACGAGATCGGCTTCCGGATGGTCGCGGCCGAGCGAGTCCGCTACGAGCGGAACCTGACCCCGCCACTCACCAACACCGACGAGTACCGCGCCGGCATCGCCGACGCAGCAAACATCGACCCGCTCACCGCAGCCTCCGAGATCGTCAACCGGTAGTGCGACAGACGCAGCCGAGAAACAAGTCGATCGCGCCGGGACCGCCGCCAACCTGCTATCTGTCCAACTCGCGCCCGCCATCGCCGGCGCGCACGCATCCGTTTAGCGCGGGAAGCGTGCACAACCCTGCCCGGATTAGCAAGGTCTCAGCGAGCGGTCTCCCGGCGGCGTGGCGCCCGCAGAGCCTGCGGTCCCCGCTGACGAGCCGTTCGCGGCCCCGCGGTGCGTGACTGCTTGATCGCCGAAGGAGCTACGAGACACAGACTATGCCCGTCGCCTCGTCTCCCTGTTCCAGCTCGGACGCAGCGGGAGGCTCGGGAGGTTCGTCGTGGCCAGGCCGGTCCGGGACCATGAACAAACCGTATGCGATCACGGCTGAGCCGAACCGCCCGACGGCCCGGTACACACGTATCGCTGGCGATACAAGAACCACCGAAGCGACAATCACCCGCGGCCGCACCTGCGCCGGGACTACCCGCGTTCGCCGGCCGATGCCCGCCAGCGCGCGTGCGCCCGGGTAAATCGCATAGACCACACGTGTCGTCAGCCGTGTCGTCAGCCGCGGGGGCGATCCGAGATCGCAGCCGCCCGCGCGTACGCCGGGCGTGCCTCGCCGCGCTGCACGTACGCTTCGAGTGCCGGCCACGGTCGCAGCAGCTCTCGCGCGTTGGCTCCCTGAAGGACGCTCGCGCACATCACGTCGGCAACGCTGAAGCGATCGTGGACGAGCCAGTCGCGCCCGGCGAGCACCGACTGCATCGCGGCGGCCGCGTCCGCGAAGCGATCATGCGCCGGGGAATCGTCAACCCCTTCGCCGAGCTCGCGAATCCAGCGAAACAGCGGCGCCTCGAGCTCCGAGACCGCGAACACGACCCACTGGTACACGAGTCCTCGCCCCATCGAGCCGACCGGACCGATCAATCCAGCGCCCGGGTTTAGATCGGCCAGCTGGAGGCAAATCGCCGCGGACTCGAACATCGTCGCGCCGTCCCCGAGCTGCAGCGCCGGGACGCGCCCCAGCGGGTGGCGCAGCAGGTGCTCCTCAGACCGCCGCTCCGCACCCCTGATCTCCGTCAAGTCATACGGTGCGCCGATCTCCTCCAGCAGCCACAGGACACGGCTCGACCGAGTCCGCGGCATGTAGTAGAGCCGCGGTGGCGTCATCAAAAGAAGCCTACCGCTGGCACCACGCTGCCAGCCAACCGCGCGAGCGTCGGCATCGTCGGTAGCCGGCGCGAGCCCAACCCATGCTGTCCGATAGAGGAAGCGAGATCGCCGGCGCGAGGGGCTGGGCGACGTGGCTGCATCTGGGTGGGAGCGGTTACGTGTCGATACCGATCACTCGCGCCTTTGGGCGCCGCCTTGAGTACTCCGCGATGCGATTGATCGGGGCCACCGTTAGCAGCGAGCCCTCGGCTGCCAGCTAGCAGCAGATGCGTGGAACCGGCGAATAGGCGGGCCGGACTCAGAAGTAGCTGGAGACCCGCTCTGGCGTCGTTGAGTTACTTCGTCTGAACCCGGCAGCGTTGCCATGGAGCTCCGCGCCGAGGGTTATGACGCAGCTCGCTGGACCGGCGCGCGTGCCGATGTTGACCGTCCGGTGCGCTTGGTGCGTGGCGCCCCTGGCCCGGGGGGGAGCTCGATCTCGCCGCCGGCTGTGCGTTGGCCGCATCGCTGGCAGCGCAAATCGGCGCCGATGTTGCCGCCGCAGCCAACGTGAAGCGTCAGTCGTGGTGGGCCTTGCGGGGTGGGGTAGTGGCGGTCGCCCCATTTCATGAGCATGATCAGGGCGGGGGCGAGCTCGCGCCCCTTGTTGGTGAGCACGTATTTGGGCCGGCCTGGTCGCTGCTCGTCGCGGACGCGGTCGAGCACGTCTTCGTCGCACAGCAACTTGAGTCGGTTGGTGAGCACGTTGGAGGCGATCCCGAGGCTGTCCTGGAACTCCTCGAAGCGCTCTAGGCCGAGGACCGCGTCGCGCAGGATCAACAGCGTCCACCGCTCGCCGATCACCTCTAGCGATCTCGCGATCGAGCAGACCTGGCTGGGATATGCGCGCTGCAGCATGACTTCAGGATAGCTGACTTGCGTGACACAAGCTAGTTCTGCTAGGCTGCCTTGCATGACGCAAGTCGCGCTTCAAGAATGTCTACGTCCCGGCCTGGTGGTCAGCTCGCGCGGACCTGGGGTCAGGCGACACAAGCCATTGATCCTTGCCTCGCTGCTCCTCGCCGCCTTCTCGATCAATGTGGACACCACGATCGTCAACGTCGCGCTGCCGACGCTTATACGAGAGCTGCACGCATCCACGACGCAGCTGGAGTGGGTCGTCGATGCCTACAACCTCGTGTTCGCCGCGCTCGTGCTCGCGGCCGGAAACCTCGGTGACCGGGTGGGGCGCAAGGGCGTCCTGCTGGCCGGCCTGGGCGTCTTCGGCGCCGCCACGATCGCCGGCGGGCTGGGCGACAGCCCCGGCGAGCTGATCGCCGCGCGCGCGGTGATGGGGCTGGGCGCCGCGCTGATCTTTCCCGCCACGCTCTCGCTGCTGACCAACGTTTTCACCGAGCGTGGCGAGCGGGCACGGGCGATCGGGCTGTGGGGAGCGACCACCGGCATCGGGATCGCGCTGGGCCCAATCGTCGGCGGCTGGCTGTTGGAGCGCGAGGGCTGGCAGAGCGTGTTCTTCGCCCTGGCCCCGATCGCCGCCGTCGGCGTGATCCTGGTCAGCGTCTATGTCCCGAGCTCGCGCGATCCGGGCGCCCCTCGCGCCGACCGTCCCGGCCTTGGCATTTCAACGGCGGCGATGGCGATCCTGATCTACACGGTCATCGAGGCCCCGAACCACGGCTGGGTCGGGATCCGCAGCATCGCTGGCTTCGCGCTCGCCGCCTCGCTGCTGATTGCCTTCATCGCTTGGGAGCGGCGTGCAGCCGCTCCGATGCTGGACGTCGGGCTGTTTCGCAACCTTCGCTTCAGCGCCGCCAGCGGTGCGGTGACGATCAGCTTCTTCTCGCTGATGGGGTTCATCTTCCTGGTCACCCTGTACTTCCAGTTCCTTAAGGGCTACGCGCCGTTCAGCACCGGCGTGCGGCTGCTGCCGGTGGCAACCCTGACCGGCATCACCTCCGTGCTCGGCACCCGTCTCGCGGTGCGCAGCGGCGCGAAGCTGGTGGTGGCCGCCGGCCTCGTCTCGCTGGCCGCGGGCCTCGCCTGGACCTCTACCGCTTCCGCGAGCACCACCTATCTGACGATCGCCGGCCAGATGGTGCTGATCGGCTCGGGGATCGGACTGACGAGCGCTCCGGCCACGGAGTCGATCATGGGCGCGGTCCCACGAGCCAAGGCCGGAGTGGGCTCAGCTGTCAACGACGCAACCCGCATCCTCGGTGGGACCCTGGGCGTCGCCGTGATCGGCAGCATCTACGCCTCGCTCTACGCCAGCCGGCTCGCGAACGGCCTCGGCGCCCATCTCCCCGGCCCCGCCGCCGGCGCCGCCAAGAGCTCGGTTGGCGGAGCGCTCGGCGCGGCCGACCAGCTCGCTGCCGGCGGCCACGGCGACCTGGCGAGCACCCTCCGCGACGCCGCGTCGGCGGCCTTCTTCCACGGCTTCGAGATCGCCTGTCTGGTCGCCGCCGGCGTTGCGATCGCCGGTGCGCTCGTGGCCCTGGCCCTGCTCCCGGCACACCCCACCAACCGCGGCGAAGAGACGCCCGAGCCGCACGCACTGGGCACGCCCGCCACGGCCACCGCGACCAACTGACCTGACCACCAACACCACCCCACCAAGCAACAAGGACAAACCATGAGCAGCATCACTGAGCACTACTCACTCCCAGCGCACACGAAGACCCAGCGCCCTCGCACGCGGGGAGACCATCCCAGTCCGCGGCCCCATCCCCGCTCGCAGGTCGCGGCCGTGCAGAACTCCGGCCCGACGCCAATCATGGATCCGGCCAACCACGCTCCCGGCGTGCCGATCATGGGCATCGCGAGCTCCGGTCCGTATCTGATGGGCGGACCGCACGCGGGCCCGCGCGTCAGCGTCATGGGAAACGGCGACCGAGGGCCGCGGGTCGACGCGTTCGGCGATAGCGACCTCAGGTTCGTCGACTCGCTGTTCACCCAGTCCCGCGGCGCCGCTGATCGAGCCGGCCGATGAGCACGAGCCACATGACAGGAGAGCTGGAGCCGAGGCGAAACGAGGACAAGGGACCCCACGACTACACCGAGACCTGGTGCAAGGGCGGGGAGATCGGCCACGTCGAGCTGAGCGGCGGCGGACGCGTCCGCTACCTGCGCGTCGGCAGCGGACCCCCGTTGGTTCTGCTGCACACGGTGCGCACCCAGCTCGACCACTTCCAGCTCGTGATCCCGCAGATCACCGACGCGTTCACCGTCTACGCGGTCGACTTCCCCGGCATGGGCTGGTCCGACATCGTCCCGGGCGCCAGCTACCAGGAGCCGGCGCTCCGCCGCGCGATCGTCGAGTTCGTCAAGAAGCTGGATCTCGACGACGTCACGCTCGCAGGCGAATCGATGGGCGCGACGGTGTCGCTCACCGCCTCGACCGAACTGGAAGACCGCGTGCGACGCATCGTCGCGTTCAACACCTACGACTACTCCGAAGGCGTCGCTCGAGCCAATCGTGTCGCCTCGATCTACGTCGGGGGTGCGCGCCTGCCCGCAATCGGTCCGCTCATCACGAGGATGGAGAACAAGCCCGCCCTCGGCATCGTCTTGCGGGGCGGTTTGGCCGACGGGAGCAAGCTGTCAAATCACTACCTGGCCGAATTGCGTCGGGTCGGCCGTCGTCGCGGTTACCCGCGCGTGGCACGCGAGGTCTACCGCAACGTAGACAGCATGATCGCCGCCCGAGCACTCTACGGTCGCGTCATAGTGCCCGTCATGTTGATCTACGGCGACGAGGACTGGTCGCGGCCCTCGGATCGCCAGGCGAACATCGAGTCGGTTCCCGGTGCGCGTGACGTCGTCCTGCGTGAGACCGGCCACTTCGCCGCACTCGAGGCGCCCGACGAGGTCGCGCGGATCCTGCTCGAGGGACGGCCCCTGAGCAGGCAGCCAGCCAATTCACAACCGACGCCGCTCCTCACGCGCCGAGGAGGCGGCAGCGGACGCGCCTCCCTTCGCGTGGTGCCGGACTTGAGGACTTACAACTAGGCACGGCGCTTCCGCTCCACGGCCGATGGGGTCACGGTGACGACGCCACCGCTTTAGGCGTGAGGCAGCGGCAACGACGGGCCGCCCTCCGTGGCTGCATTCGACGGGCCGCGGTCGTCCTGGCGGACGATCGCTTCGACCGCGGTGACGGTCCCGCGCCGGCTTGCGCTTAGGCGACTTAGCGCGCCCCGGGTCGCCGCAGTGGAGCTGCTCACGGAGCTGCGCCTCGCCCTGTCGCCGGCGTAATGCGGAGACCCGAGATCAACGGGAAGCCCGTCGGCGAGTCCCTGGGCTTGACCCGGCTGGCTGGAGGAGGAACCGCGCAAACACCTTCTTGCGGACCCGTGACCCCACCATTAGTTGGCTAAGTCACCGTGCGCACATTGTTCCGCGCGCAGATCAACGCATTTGATGCCCAATGTTGATGCCCAATCGCACGAGAGACAGCCATATGGGTAGCTGGCATCACCCAAGAACCACCTCATTGCAGGCACATCTCCAAGTGGAGCCAGCCGGG
>CAVWWB010000004.1:0-202997 GCA_963758595.1 uncultured Alphaproteobacteria bacterium | reverse complement strand
GGTCGTCTATCACGTTGAGGGCGACCGAGTGGATCTCCTTCCATGACCAGTGCGAGCCGTGTCTTGTGCACAGCCGCCGGCACCAATGCTGCGCGGGATCAGTCCGTCAGCGAGGCGCCGAGTGCATCCAACAGGAAGCCGGTACCGTGCTCGCGTGAGCCTGCGTCGTCATAGCCGTCGAGGAACCCGCCCTGCTCGGCAACCATCAGCGTGGTCTGTCCACCCTTTGCCTTCAACTGCATGGTCGCCAGCGACACCGAGATCTTCTTCTCGTCCAGGTGCATAACGTAGCTGTACACCAGCCGCTCGTTCTCGACGACGTCGTGGTAAGTGGCGTCGAAGGTGGAGACCACGCCGCCTTTCCATCGCCCCTTCAACCGCTCGGAGCCACCGACGCGCACGTCCATCCGCCGTTCGATCAGTTCCCACTCACCAGGCGTGCCACCGAACCACTTCGTCTTCGCGGCCTCGTCCGTCAGAGCCCGCCACACCTTGGCGATCGGCGCGTCATATGTGCGCTCCAGATCAAAGCTCGCATGCACCACCGACCGTGCGTTCGTCTCGGCGCCGCCCTGCATGCGCATCACCTCCTTCTCCAATTTGTCCAGCGTGTCGCGCCATCCATTCGGGGCACCCGTTACCATCCATGCCGCGGTTGGATCGATGAGCGTGTAGCTTTGCACGATGTCCATGCGCGTGCCGCCGAGTGCATCGGCAAACTCCACCTCTGTAAAGGCATTGAACAGCTTCCTGCCGGTGCCGTCGGCGATGTGCATGTCGATCACCAGCCGGCTGTGTGGCTCAACCTCGACGAACCTGCCGTGGATCCAGTGCTCCTCCCCGGCGGGGGACCGCATGCAGAGCTCGAAAGGGCCGTCTACGCGCAGCTCAACCTTGGCGGCCGGAATGGTAAAGTTCGCCGGGCTGAACCAGCGCTTCACGTGTTCAGCCGAGCTCCACGCCCGGAACACGGTCTCGCGCCGTGCATGGAACACGCGCGACAGCCGGAGCGGCGCCAGTTCCTCCGATTTCGCGTCAGTGATCGGAGCCATCTCGCTCTCCTTCGTTTTCCAAGGTGTTCAGGTAGTCGCCTAGCCGATCCAGTCGGTGTTCCCACTCGAGTCGCCTGGCGTTGATCCATTGCTGGGCGTTGCCGAGCGCCTGCGGCTCGATCGCGCAGGTCCGCACCCGCCCGATCTTTTCCGAACGCACCAGCCCTGCCGCTTCCAATACCCCCAGGTGCTGCATGGCTGCCGGCAGCGACATTGGCAGCGGCCGCGCCAGTTCGGTGACCCGTGCCGGTCCGCGGCTCAGCCGCTCGACCATCGCCCGTCTGGCTGGATCGGAGAGAGCGTGGAACAGCCGGTCCAATTCGCCCGATTGGTTAAGCATATACTTAACTAACGCCCATCGAGACGGTTAAGCAATCGCTTTACTTATCGGTGCGTACACTTCCCCGTGAGCCACTGCATATCTCGCTGAGAACTCGACAATGGCACCTCTCGGCGAACTCTGATCGATCGTTCGCGCGTTCGGGTGCGGGACGTCGCCCAAGAAGCGATCAGGACCATTGATCGGTTGTGCGGTCACCCGATTGAACAATCAGCCGAAGTCACCGGCTTGACCGGAGGGCAGATACGGTGTTCGTCGCCGGCAGGGGGCAGTAGATGGGGCGGAGCAGCACAACCGGGAACCGGGGTAGCGGACCTTCTCGCAACGTAGCCGGGGCTCGGGAGAGAGCGGACGAGGCCTGCGAGACACGCTCGCCTCGCTTCCTAGTGGTCGGCCAGGACAGCCAGATGTCCGAGGCGATCCGGTCAGTCTTCGAAGCGCAGGATAACGTGGTGAGGGCGGCGAGCCCGCAGGAGGCGCTGCAGTTGCTGATAGACCAAGGCGCCGATGTCATGCTGCTGCCGCAGCGCATGTTCCGTGCCGATAAGTGTGCCTCCAGCCCTCATGGCCTGCAGGGCGCAGATGCTCCGGCGGCCATGGACCTCGACGCGGTCCGTATGGTCGGCGAGTTGCTGAAAGCATTGTCCAGAGCAACGGCGAAATCATCAGTCCGGTCCAGGAAGCTGAATTGGGCGACAGTTTAGAGTAGGCTGAGCCCATCCTTCCGCCCGCACCCTGCTGTGCTACCACCAGTCTGGCATCGAGACCCAGGACCCACCCTTTAATGGCCCCCTTTCGTGGCTCTGTTCACGGACGTGAAAGTCTGCGAAAGGCTTAGAAAATGTTCCCGTTCCCGTCCTTGCACCAGCCGCTCCCATGTGATCCAGGCCCTGGTCTCCCCGGCTGGTCTCAACCACCCTGCATCTGGCAAACTTCGTCGCAATGAGTTCGTCCCCTGTCATTCCGGTCATCCTCTCGGGGGGCTCCGGCACCCGTCTCTGGCCGGTCTCGCGCGAATCGTTTCCCAAGCAGCTCTGGCCCCTCGTCTCCGACCGAACACTGTTGCAGGAGACCGTTCTTCGCGCCCAGGGTGACGGCTTTGCATCTCCCATCATCGTCGCCAACCAGGAGCATCGCTTTCTCATTGCTGAGCAGCTCCGAGCCGCGGCGATCACCTCGGCACGCATCCTGCTGGAGCCAGTCGGGCGCAACTCCGCCCCTGCCATCGCCGCCGCCGCTCTTCTGGTCGCCGAACAGGATCCCGATGCGGTGCTGTGGCTGCTGGCCGCCGATCACGCGATCACAGATACCAAGGCACTGCACGCCAAACTTGCCACCGCCGCTGCAGCTGCCCGCTCGGGCCGCATCGTCACCTTCGGCATGCGCCCGGTCGCGCCGGAGACCGGCTACGGTTACATTGCCATCGGCGAACCTCTTGCCGATGCCCCTGGAGCTTACAGTGTGGCCGAGTTCATCGAGAAACCGGACCCGGCCGAAGCCACCCGCATGGCCTCGGACGGCAGGCACCTGTGGAACTCCGGCATGTTCGTGTTCACGGCGCGGACGCTGCTGGAGGAGCTTGAGATGCACGCACCCGACGTCTTGCGCTCCGTGCGCCAGGCCGTGGCCGATCGCACCGCCGATCTCGACTTCGTCCGTCTCGGCGTGGCCGCGTTCACCGCCAGCCCTTCGATCAGCCTCGATTACGCTGTGGCCGAGAAGACCAGCCGCGCTGCCGTCGTGCCGGCTGACATCGGCTGGTCCGACGTGGGAAGCTGGGGCGCGCTCTGGGAACTCGGCCAGAAAGATGACGCGGGCAATGTCGCGATCGGCGACGTGCTTCTGGAGGATGCCCGCAACTGCTACGTCCGCAGCGACGGTATGCTGGCCACCGTGGTCGGCCTGGAAGACGCCGTGGTCGTGGTGACCGAGGACGCCGTGCTCGCGATGCACCGCGAGCACGCGCAGAATGTGAAAAAGATCGTCGACCGCCTCAAGGCAACCGGCCGCCACGAGGCGGTCGCACACAACCGCATGTACCGGCCGTGGGGGTTCTACGAGACTCTGATCTTGGGCAATCGCTTCCAGGTGAAGCGGATCGTCGTCTCCCCCGGCAGCAAACTGTCGTTGCAGAAGCACCACCATCGAGCCGAGCACTGGGTGGTGGTGAATGGCACCGCTATCGTGACGCGAGACAATGAGACATTGTTGATCCGTGAGAACGAGAGCATCTACCTGCCGCTAGGGTGCGTGCACCGCCTCGACAATCCGGGCAAGATTCCGCTGACGCTGATCGAGGTTCAGTCCGGCGCCTATCTTGGCGAGGACGACATTGTCCGGCTGGACGACGTGTACAATCGCAGCTCGTCCGACTGACAGACGCCCAGCAAGTGCGAGATCCGCCACGCGGTTGAACGGATGTGCGCCTCGGCGGGCAGGTGCAGGCCGTGGAACACCAACGCCACCACCACCGCGACTATGGCGACCGGCCGCCCATCCAGGTGCTCGGGCGGTGTCCCGGCCGCGCCGATCAACGCCAAAGCCCCCGCCAGACCGACCCCTGCGCCGACCATCACCTCGGGTGTGGAATGTGCGCCCAGCGCCAGCCGGGAGACCCCAATAACCACCGCCGCGAACACTGCGGCGATTAGTGCCGGCCGGGGTCGCCGCAATAGCAGTGCCGCGAGGCCCCCCGCCACGATGGTTGCCGCCGCGACGTGCCCACTTGGCGTGCGCAGTCCGCCCGTACCCAGGCTGACGGGGCAAGCGATGAACACCAGTTTCAGCAGCAGCATCAGCGCGAATGTGCCGGTTGCGGCCCCGACCCAGGCCGCGGCGCCACGGCGCCATCCCTGCGCCAGCAACGTGATGCCAATTGCCACCACGACGGGAAGAATGACCGCCTGATCGGCGAAATCGGTGATGAACCTCATGCGGGCGATATACCTGCAGTCACCGTCCCGTTCCAGAATTGTTCGCGCGTCTACCCAGCAGACCAGGTGAGCACAGAAGAATGCGCCCGCCCTGCTCTACCCCATTGTCTGCTGGGGTGGTTCAGACCCGCGGTATCCGCCTTCGGTGATCACCGATCTATGGACGAAGTTTCGTGGTCCCCGCAGTATCGGACGAAAGAGAGGGCAGCACTATGGCATTCGACTTCACCGGCAAGCGCGCCATCGTCTGTGGCGGCAGCCGCGGCATCGGCCGCTCCATCGCGCTCGGGTTTGCCCAGGCCGGGGCGGCGGTGTCGATCTGCGCCCGTGGGGCCAAGGCGCTGGAGGCGACACGCGGCGAGATCGCCCGGTTCGGTCACGCCGCTCATGCCGGTGTCTGTGACCTCGCCGACCGCGATGCAATCCGCGGCTATATCGCGGATGCGGCCGGGGCCCTCGGCGGCATCGATATCCTGATCAACAACGCCTCCGGTTTCGGCACCACGGACGACGAGGCCGGCTGGGCCGCGAGCGTAGCGGTGGATATGATGGCGATTGTGCGTGCCACCCAGGCCGCGCTGCCATACCTGAAGGAGGTAAAGGGGACGGTGGTGAACACATCGTCGATCTCCGCCCTGCGCGCCTCCGCGCGGACCGCGCCTTATGGCGCGATCAAGGCGGCGGTCATCCAGTACACGTCGACCCAGGCCGCGATGTATGCCCGCGACGGCATCCGGGTAAACGGCGTTGCCCCAGGGTCAATCGAATTTCCGGGAGGAAGCTGGGAAAAGCGCAAATCCGACAATCCGAATCTCTACAATGCGATCCTGCGCTCCATCCCGTTCGGCCGGCTCGGTCATCCGGAGGAGGTGGCCAACGTCGTGCTGTTCCTTGCCTCGCCGCTTGCCACATGGGTCACGGGCCAGACCATCGTGGTCGATGGCGGTCAGTTGCTATGATTTCGGCGGCACCGCATAGGTGCCCGACAGGTACTTGACGATTGCAGCGGCCATGTCGTCGTCGATCGGCGCGCCGTAGTCCTCCCGCATTTTGGTGACCTCGGCTTTCCAGGCGTCCGGCGTGAGGAACGGCGAGTTCATCTTGATGTAGTTCAGGGTGTGGCAGACCGAACAGCTCGTGGTCACCTCATCCAGGCCGGGACCGGGCTTCAGCGTCACCTGCTCCTGAGCCAGAGCCGGGGCGGCGACGAACATCGATGCAAGCAGCAGATACCGGATCATCTACGCCACCATCACCTGGACCCGTTGCGGCACATTGTTCTGGTAACCGGCGGGGTTGAACTTCAGCTTGTCCGCCTGCGTCTCGCCGGCGTTGTTGGTGGCGCGCGACGATACGACGTAGCTGCCCGGCGCGAGCTTCCCGGTTCGGAAGCTGAAGGTGCGGAACGCGAATTCCCCGAGATCCTTGCCCAGATCAGCTGGCTTCCAGGTCTGTCCGCCGTCAAGCGAAACCTCCACCTGCCTGATGCCATGGCCGCGGTCCCACGCCACGCCCTGGACGGTGAACCCGTTCGCCGGCTGATGCGTGCCGTCAATCGGGTCGGCGATCAGCGAATTCACCACCATTTCGGTGATTGGCCACGTCGTTCCGTTGTCTTGCGTCGCGAACGGCCGATCGACAGGGAACATGCTGGCCGGAACCCGATAGGCCTTTCGCATCCAGAAGCTGTCGAGCGGCTTGCTGCTGACCTGGATGCTGGTGACATGCTTCATCCAATAGGTCGCGGTCCACCCGGGTACCACGACGCGTGCCGGATAGCCGTTCAGGTGCGGCAGTTGCCCGCCGTTCATCGTCGTGGCGATAATCACCTCGTCTGCCATGGCCTTCGCCATCGGCAGGCTCTTGTGAAAATCGGGCGTGGTTGGCAGCACCGGTCCGTCGGCGCCATCCAGCCAGACTTCCACCGCTCCGGGCTTCACCCCGGCCTTCGCCAGCACGTCCCTCAGGCGCGGCCCGCGCCAAGTTGCGCACCCCATAGCGCCATAGCCCCACTCCACCCCGGCGACGTGCGGCGACGACAAACCCCGGCGGTTGCCGGAGCATTGGCAGACGGCAGCAACCTCCACCTGTTCGAACTGGTTCTGCAACTCTCCCATGCTGAATGTGACCTGCCGTTCCGCCGCCTGGCCACCGACCATCAGGGACCATGTGCCGAGTGCGTCCATGGCGGGAACGCCGGCCAGATGGTAGCGCACAAAGAACCGATCGTTCGGTGTGATCGCGGTCCGGAATGTCTGGATCGGCGCCTCATAGTTCGGCGCCCGGTCCGCGAGCCGGATCAGCGGCTGTTTGCCGGGCAGCGTTTCGAGCGCAGCCTCTTCGCGCGTGCCTTCCGGCAGTTGTGGACTGAGCCAGACCGGCGGGTCCGCATGGGCCGATCGCGCTGCAACGACCGCCCCGCCGATGCCGGCCAAAATGTCCCGACGCTTCATGCACACTCTCCCGCTCAGGGAACTGTCTGCTCCGCCAGCGAGTTGTCAACGCACTGCTCGAACGGAATTTCGCGAGCGATCGCGCCACCCGACAGCATGGCGGCCTGCAGGCGATCGAAGCCCTCGCGCCGCAGCACCGGATCGGGCGCGAAGAGACCCAGCGCACGGTACCGATCGATCGCGGCCGCGAAGATGTCAGGCGCCACATTCGGGAAGAATTCCGCCACTGCGCGCGCGATGTCGGCGCCGGGTGATGCCGCGATCCAGCGCAGCGTGCGCGCCATGGCCCGGGTCATGCGCAGTAGCTCCTCCCTGCGCGAGGCCAGCAGTCGCCGCCGCGTCACCAGGGTCGTATAGGCGGTCAGTCCACGATCCGCCGCGGCATAAAACACGTGCCCTACACCAGAGGCGACAAGCTCTTCCACATGGGGCTGGAAAAGCTGCACGGCATCGATTGTCCCGGCGCCCAACGCTGCTGAATTATCTGCCATACTCGGGCCGCTGATGCGGTTCAGCCTTGCAGGATCGACGCCGGCGCGGCGCAGGTCATCCTGCAGGCAGAGCCATGGCGTCGGCACCTCGGCAACCGACGCAAACCGCAAACCCGCTAGGTCCGCGACGCTGAAGTCTGGCCGCCTCTCGCGCCCGACGATGAAGAACGGGTCGCGCGCAATCACGTCGCAAAAGCAAACACTGTCCGCCGCAGGATCCTGCGCATGCGTCAGCAGCACCCGCAGCGGTCCGCCCCACATGACATCGACATCGCCTCGCCGCAGGGCCGCAGCGGTGTGCGCCGGATCCGGCGAATGCACCAGCTCCACCTCGACGCCTTCCGCCGCGTAGGCGCCGATGCCATGCGCGGCGTAGAACGGAGCATAAAACAGCGCGCGGAAGTTTTCCGACAGTCGGATTGGCATGCGCGTTCACTCCGCCGGTACGGTGTGGAGCGTGCCCTCGAGATCTGAGGCGCTGATCTGCGAGCGAACCAACGTTTGCAGGATTGCCGCCCCTAACACGGTGACAGCCGCGCCGATCGCCAGCGCGATGACGAACGACCCGGTCATGTCAACGACAAAGCCCGTGACAATGGGGGACACCGTGCCACCGATATAGCCGCCGAAATTCTGGATGGAGGCAACCGAGGTGCAATAGGACTGCGGCGCCACTGCGGTGATCAGCGTCCATTTGCCGGCGATCCCGAGCGACAGGAAGAACATCGCCAGCGAGATGAGCACGATCGCCTGGGTCGGGCTCGCCGCCCAAGTTGCGATCACTGTGAACAATCCGGACAGCAACAGCCCGAGGATCGAGGGCAGGCGACGACTCGCGACCAGATCCATACCGCGCGCCGATAGCCTGTCGGTGAACCATCCACCGCCCCACGCGCCCAGGATGGAGCAGAACAGCGGGATCGATGCGAGAAAGCCGGTTTTGGCGATGCTGATGTGCTGCTGCATTTCCAGATACGCCGGTAGCCAGGTCTGGTACATCCAGACCGCGTAGCCGGTGCAGAATGCGCCCAACATCAGCCCCCACATCGACTGGAAGCGGAACAGCCGGCCCCAGTGCCGCGCCTCCACCCTTCCCTCCGCCGCGCGATTGGTGGCCAGATACGATTGGTCCTGCGGCTCCAGGGGCGCCGTTGCCGGATCGCGGTACAGCTTGAACCAGACCAGCGCGCCCAGCACGCCGGCTATGCCCATCGTGACGAACATCATCCGCCAGCCGAACGCCAGCATCAGGCCGGTCAGCAGCGGCGGTGCGATGAACGGCCCGATGCTGCCGCCCGAGTTGTAAACGCCGGTGGGACGGCCTCGATCCTTGACGTGAAACCAGTCGCTGGTGACGCGCACCGCGGCTGGAAACGCCGGACACTCCGCCGCACCCAGTGCCACGCGCGCCCATAGCAACTGCACGTATGACGCGGCAAGCCCACCCGCAGCCTGCGCCAGCGACCACAGGATCAGTGCGACACCGACCAGCCAGCGCGGGCCCAGCCGGTCAAGAAAATACCCGATCGGCACCTGGCAGAGCGCATAGGTGATCGACCAAGCCGATTGCAGCGCACCGATCGCCGTCGCGTTGATCCCGAACTCCTCGCGAATCTTGATGTTGCCAACCGCGAGCGTGGAACGATCGACGTAGTTCAGGGCTATGGCAGCGGTCGCGAGCCCGACCGCGATCCACTGCATCCGCCGCATGCGCACTGAAACCGGCGAGACCGCCATATCATCTCCTCCAATGGTTGCAGCGATTGGGGCATCACGTCCCGCCATTGGCAAGTGACGCGTCGAGGCCCATGTTGCGGCAAGCAGAGGAGGTGCGTGCATGGACGAAACGCCGACAGGACTGCGCATCGATATCGTCTCGGACGCCATCTGCCCGTGGTGCTATATCGGCAAGCGCCAGCTGGAGCGCGCCTTGCCCGTACTGGAGAAGGAGGGTCTGCACTTCTCGGTCCACTGGAATCCGTTCCAGCTCAATCCGGACATGCCGAAGGAGGGCCGCGACCGTATGGCGTATCGCGCGCAGAAGTTCGGCAGCGTCGAGAAGGCGCGTGAGCTGGATGAAAGGGTCGCGAACGCCGCCGCCGCGGTCGGACTGAATTTCCGCCAGGACCTGATGCTGCGTACACCCAACACGCTGGATGCGCACCGGTTGATCTGGTTCGCCGGACGCCAGGGTGTCCAGGACGCAGTCATGGAGGCGGTATTCGCTGCCTACTTCACACAGGGCCGCGACGTCGGGGATCGCGATGTGCTGGCGGACTGCGCCGCCGAGGGTGGCATGGACCGCGCCGCGGCGGCCGACTTCATCGCCGGCGACATCGCGGCGAAGGAGATGCTCGCAGCGGACCGAGCCGCGCGGGAGGCAGGCGTCAATGGGGTGCCGTCGTTCTTCCTGGATGGCTACGGGCTGTTCTCCGGTGCGATGCCGGCCGAAACGATAGCTGAGGCTCTGCGCAAGGGACGCGAGATCCTGCGCCAGCGCGCGGCGTAGCGCGACAGATCACTGCAGGTCGGCGGCCAGGAAACGGGTGACCCGGTCGATGGCATCGGCGCGTGCGGCGGGGTCGGTCGCGACAATCGGCGCGACAGTTCTGCCGATCGGTGTGAACTGCGGTAGCTCCCTGCGTCGGAGGTTCGGCCAGTCGAAATCGTGGACCGCGTCCGGGTAAACGTGAATGCCAACGGGCGCACCCGGTCGCTTGGCTGCCGCCACGAAGTCCTTGCAGGAGGCAGCGCTCAGCCATGTGTCACTGCCGCCGAAGAGCACGAGCAATGGCACCGACGTACTCCACTGCAGCCGTTCGCTGCCCGGCTGTGACCATTGTTTGGGATCACAGCCAGCGGGGTAGAATGCCACCGCCGCACGAAACCCCTGCTGGCCGGCAAAGCCGAAAATCGCTGCATCGTTGAGCAGGTTCAGCACGGTCATACCGCCCTGTGACCAGCCGATCACACCGATGCGGTCCGGCTGCACGAAGCTCTGCTGGCGCAAGTAGCGCAGCGCCGCATAGGCATCGTGCACGCGGTCGAACCAGACATTCACGGCATGTGGTGCGTTGGGCGCGCACTCCGGCCCCTGGTGACGCGTGCTGAAGCTGTCCACCGCCAGCACGACGTATCCCAGACCGGCCAACCGTTCGGCCCAGTCGGTCTCTCGCGGCTTAACCTCCCCTGATGCACCGACCAAACCGGCGCAGCCGTGCAGAAACACCAAGGCAGGCTGCGCTCCGGTAGCCGCCGGGCGGTATAGGTAAGCGTCCACCACCGGGTCAGGTTTGCCGTTTCGCCCATCGTCCACCGAGGTGAATGTCACGCGCTGCTGAGCGCGCAGCGGCGCACCCGCCGTGGCGAGAGCAAGCAGCACCAAGATTGTCACAGCGGCTCTTACACGCGCATTGCCACAGATCATCGACCTTCCGCTATAGTCGGTCTCCTCGACAGGGAGCATGCCATGTCCAACCAGACGAAGCACCCGGAAACGCTGGTGCTCCACGCCGGCTGGCGCAGCGATCCGGCGACCAACGCGGTCGCCGTACCGATTTACCAGACCACGTCCTATCAGTTCGACAGCGCCGAGCATGCGGCGAACCTGTTCGGTCTGAAGGAACTGGGCAACATCTACACTCGCATCATGAACCCGACGCAGGATGCATTCGAGAAGCGCATCGCGGCGGTCGAGGGTGGCGTGGCGGCACTTGGCCTGGCATCCGGTCAGGCCGCGTCGGCGTTTTCGGTGCAGAACCTGGCGCGCGCCGGCGACAACATCGTGAGTTCCACCGACCTGTATGGCGGCACCTGGAACCTGTTCGCCAACACGCTGAAGGACCAGGGCATCGAGGCGCGCTTTGTCGATCCCGAGGACCCCGAGGCGTTCGCACGCGCCACCGACGACCGGACGCGCGCTTATTATGCCGAGACGCTGCCCAATCCGAAGCTGATCGCGTTTCCGATCGCCGAGGTCGCGGCGATCGGCCGCAAGTTCGGCATCCCGCTGATCATGGACAACACCTCGGCCCCCGTCATCACGCGGCCGTTCGACCACGGCGCGGCGGTGGTGATGTACTCCACCACCAAATACATCGGCGGCCACGGCAACTCGATCGGCGGTGTGGTGATCGATGGCGGCAACTTCCCATGGGATCAGCACAAGGAACGTCAGCCGCTGCTGAACACGCCAGATCCCAGCTACCACGGCGCGGTATGGGCCGAGGC
This sequence comes from uncultured Alphaproteobacteria bacterium, assembly GCA_963758595.1. Lineage (GTDB taxonomy): Bacteria > Pseudomonadota > Alphaproteobacteria > Acetobacterales > Acetobacteraceae > JAMXLO01. Next base: position 191,498 of record CAVWWB010000004.1, on the reverse strand, counting down.
GGCCAAGCCATTGGGGCCGATCGCCTACATCCTGCGTATGCGCGTCGTGCTGCTGCGCGACCTCGGCGCTGCGATGAGCCCGTTCAATGCGTTCCTGTTCCTGCAGGGGCTGGAAAGCATGCCGCTGCGCATGCGCGAGCACAGTAAGAATACTCTGGCCGTGGCGCAGTACCTGAAGGGCCGCAAGGAGGTGACGCGGGTGATCCATCCGGCGTTCCATACCGGCGTGGCCGCGGAGCGCACGGCGAAGTATCTGCCGCACGGGCATGGCGGGCTGCTGGGCTTTGAACTGGCCGGTGGCGTGGAGGCAGGGCGCGCATTCATCGACGCGCTGCAGATGTTCTACCACGTCGCCAATATCGGCGACTCGCGCTCGCTGGCGATCCATCCGGCCAGCACCACGCACTCGCAGCTTTCGCCGGAAGAACAGCTCGCAACCGGCGTGACGCCCGGCTACATCCGCCTGTCGATCGGCATCGAGCACATCGACGATATCATCGGCGACTTGGCGCAGGCATTGGATGCCGCAGGGGGTGGCCTGAAGGCGGCCGCGGAGTAGCGGGCCCAGAGCAGGGTTAGCGTGAAAAGATGCGCTCACCCTGCTCCAGGTCATTGTCTTTTTCGCCGGATTCAGCCCTCCGGCGATTCCGCCTTCAGTCGGAATGCCCTGAAGCGCGGCACGCTATCGTGTCATTGCGAGGACGTGTCATTGCGAGGACCGCGAGCGAAGCGTGGCGGGACGAAGCAATCTCGAACTTGGAGCGCACCTGGCGCGGGATTGCTTCGCTTCGCTCGCAATGACACGTGGGGCTGACTCGCACTTCTTCACTGATAGCAAGTATTAGCGCATGCCGGTCATCCTGTCCCACTCGTGGACAAACTGGGTGTGTGTTTTCAGGAATGCGTCCCAGTCGGTCGGGGCCAGCACCTTGATCTCGGTGATGGGAATGCCGCCCGGTGGTGGCGGAACATCGGTGCGAGGCGAATAGAGCGCGGTTGCTTCCGTCAGTGCCTTCTGCCCCGGTTTACCGGTACCCAGTCCATGAACAACCGCGCCGCCTGCGGGTGCGGCGGATTCTCCAGGATGCCGTAGACGCCGGGTGTAGCGGTCAGTCCCTCCGGCGCATTGACAAAGGCAATCGGCGCGCCCTTCGCCTTGAATTGCAGGTAGCCGGAGGACTGCGCCGTTGAAATTACCTTGTCCTGTCCGTTCACAGTGCGATCGAACTGCTGCACATAGGAATTGAACGCGCGCGGATTCAACTCCGCGAACTTTTTCCAATAATCCTCGCCATAGATCTGCCGGAGCATGTACCAGGTTACATGTTGCAAACCGGAGTTGGAGACCTTGACGTTGATCGCGTCCTTCCATTTCGGGTCGAGCAGGTCCTTCCAGCTCTTCGGTGCCTGGCCGGCGGGAACCAGATTGGGGTTGTACGCAATGCCGGCGACGATGATCACGCCCCAGGTCCACAAGCCTTCCGGATTGCTCTTATATTCCGACTTGTAAGCAGCGAGTTCCGGCGACGCGTACGACACGTAGCCTTTGCGCTTCTGGAAATCGAGCACGAAACTCATGTCGGTGATCTGCATCACATCGGCGAGGTGCTGCTTCGCCTGGCGTTCCGCGTTCACCTTAGCATAGAGAGCACCGGCCTGGAGCCGCACATAGTTGGTGGCGATCTTGGGGAACATCTTGTGGAACTCCCCCAGATACTGCGCCATGTTGGTTTCCGGGTCGGTGCTGTAGAGGATGAACTGGCCCTCCTTTTCCGCTGCCTCCACATCCGAGCAGGTCTTGAATCCGTCCATTTGCCGCGGATTGTCGCAGGCGGCCGCCCAGGCGGAAGACGCGCACAGCGTTACCGAGATGGCCGCGGTTATTGAACGCAACCAATACATTGACTTCCTCCAACTCCTGGAAACTGCTAGAGCGTGATAGCCGCGCCCGACGTTAAATAACGTAAGCCATGCGTTGAAACATCAGTCGTTCAGGATCGCCACTGCTCGCGTCCATCCGGCGGATGCACGGTGCACCTTCACCGGGAAACACACGACCTCAAATCCGTCGGGCGGTAGCATTTCCAGATTGTGCAGCTTCTCGAGATGCGAATAGCCGATCTCGCGTCCGGCGCGGTGGCCCTCCCAGATAAGGCCGGCATCACCAGTTTCGGCCACCTTACGCCGCGTGTGCGAGAACGGCGCGTCCCAGCTCCAGCCATCGGTACCGACCAGACGCACGCCTTGTTCCAGCAGCCATAACGTCGCCGCCTTCCCCATGCCGCAACCGGAGTCGACGTAATCGTCCTGACCGTATTTCGCGCCGGCTGCCGTGTTCATCACCACGATTTCCAGCGGCTTCAGCGTGTGGCCGATGCGTTTCAGCTCCGCTTCGACGTCGCCCGGCTTAGTGACATAGCCATCCGGCAGATGGCGAAAATCCAGCTTGACGCCCGGCTGAAAGCACCATTCCAGCGGGACCTCATCGATACGCCATGACGGCTCGCCACCTGACTTGAAACGATGGTTCATCGTGGAGAAGTAGTGATACGGCGCGTCGAGATGCGTGCCGTTATGCGTGCTGATGGCGACGCGTTCTACCGCTGCGTATTCGCCGTCCGGGAGTTGATCGACCCGGATGCCCATGTACTCCGCCATGGCCGGCGCGGTCGCATGGTGGTCCAGGTATTCGATCTGCGGCAGCATATGCGGCGGGTCGCTCTTTATCCCCGCCATGAGCGGCGACGAAATATCAATCAGGCGACGGGCCATTATTCGGCCGCCTTCATCAACTTCGAGGGGTCGGCGCCGACGCGGCCGGTATCGCCGGGCTCCGCATGCGCGAGGCGGAAGTCATAGCGCACCGCCTTCAGACCGGGTATCGGAGAATCCGGATCGTCTTTGGCGTTCACCACCAGCGAGCCCGAGACACCGAACACCGTGTCCGAGCCGATATGCTCGTCGTCGCCGAAATACAGCGCGGTGACCAGCTCGCGATAATCGTCGCCGCCGATCAGGAAGTGAATGTGCGACGGCCGGAAGCCATGGCGATTCTGCCGGCGTACCATCTCGCCGACCGGACCATCCATCGGAATGGAGTAGCCAAGCGGCCGCACGGTGCGGAAATGGTAGCGGCCCTCCGCGTCGGTGCGGAAGTTGGCCCGCAGGTCCATCACCTCGGCCGCGTTCTCGGCCTGCAAATCGTAAAGCCCGTGTTCGCTGGTCTGCCACACCTGCACCAGTGCGTTCGGGATCGGCTTGCCATCGTTGTCCGTGACCTGGCCGTAGACCACGATCTGGGGCACCGAAGGCTTGGCGACGATGCTGGCGCCCAGTGGCAACTCCGGCGCGCCTTCGCGATAGAACGGACCTAACAGGCTGCTCTGCGTCCCCAGTTCGCGCGCCTTCTTATCATGCATCGCATTGACCAACGCGCTGACCCCCAGCACATCGGCCAGCAGAATGAACTCCTGGCGGAACGGCGTGCACGCCTGGCCGACCGCGGTGAGGAACTGAATGCCGGTCAGCCATTCCGCCGGGGTCAGACGCACGTCACGGGCGAATGCGTGCAGATGCCGCACGGCAGCGTCCATGATCTCCTTCAGGCGCGGATCAGGCGTGTCGGCCATCTGCGCAAGCGCGGCTTCGGTGACTGAATGTTCGTCGAGGTCCTGCATCGAATGCTCCCTGGCTATGGGCCGCACCATACGCATCCCCCTGGCGCGCCACGTGGCGAGCATATCGTCAGCACAACGAGGCCCAGAGCTGCCATTCTGCCGAAAACCGGGATGCTGGTTCTGCTTGCGCTGACCTGCCGCAGGGCATCACCATACCTGACCGGACCGTCGCAGGCACGCCCAACCGGCGCAAGTTGAACCACGGTCACGCACGCCATAAGATACCGACAAGCACTCACGGGAGGAAATCTCGATGCTTCCCAGGCGTCTTGCGATTGCCGCCGCCGCCAGCCTCGCCTTCGTTGCTCCTGCCTACGCGCAGAACCCGATCACCATCGGCTTCGGCATGGCGCTTGACCGGTGGACTCGCTCCGAATGGCAAGGCCGCGCTGCTGGCGATGCAGATCTGGGAAACCGACATCAACGCCAGGGGCGGACTGCTGGGCCGACCGGTGAAGCTGGTCTATTACGACGACCAGTCCAATCCAGCAACGGTTCCCGGGCTGTACGCCAAGCTGCTCGATGTGGACAAAGTGGACCTGGTGATCAGCGGCTACGGTACGAACATGATTGCGCCGGCGATGCCGATCATCATCCAGCATAACCGTACGTTCCTTGGGCTGCTCGGCCTCGCGGTAAATACGGAGTTCCAGTATCCGAAGTATTTCTCGTTTACGCCGACCGGCGGGCCAGAGCCGAAACAAAGCTTTGCCGAAGGATTTTTCACGACAGCGATGGCACAGAACCCCAAGCCGCAAACACTGGCGCTGGTCGGCGCCGATGCCGAATTCCCGCATAACGCCATGGACGGCGCCCGCGTGCTGGCGAAGAAAGCGGGCTTGAAGATCGTCTATGACAGGACCTACCCGCCAACGACGACTGACTACACCCCGATCGTTCGCGCGATCCAGGCGACGAATCCCGACTTGGTGTTGGTCTGCTCGTATCCGCCGGACACTGTCGGTATGATTCGCGCGGCGCACGAGGTAGGGCTGAAGCCCAAGCTGTTCGGCGGCGGGATGGTCGGGCTGCAGAGCACAGCGATCAAGGTGCAGCTTGGTCCGCTGCTGAACGGCATCGTCGACTACGATTTCTGGCTGCCATGGTCGGGGCTGGCCGATGATGAGGCCAAGGCGTTCTTGAAGAAGTATCAGGAAAAGGCACCCGCCGCGGGGGTCGATCCACTCGGCTATTATCTGCCACCATTCGCCTACGGCGACATGCAGGTCTTGCAGCAGGCGGTGGAGGGCACCAAGAGCCTCGATCAGGACAAGCTGGCCGACTATCTGCGCACCCACACGTTCAAAACGGTGGTCGGCAATGTAAAATTCGGTCCTAGTGGCGAGTGGGCCGAGGCGCGGGTAATGGAGGTGCAGTTCCAGAACGTCAAGGCGAACGACCTTGAACAATTCAAGGACCCGAAGTCCGAGGTGGTGCTGTGGCCGCCGTCGCTGAAGACCGGCGATCTGATGTATCCGTACAGCGAGGTGAAATAGCCCCCAGTTCGCAACGGGAAGCTGGGTTACGTTTCGCAGGAGACTACCGAAGCGGCGGGATGTGCAATCCCGGCCTCGGACGCTGCATCGGCGTGAACGGGGCAACATCGATCGGCGCTTCGTGCCCGAGCGCTACGCTTGCCAGCAAGCGCCCGGCAAATGGCCCGATCGTCAGTCCGGCCGCACCCAACCCATTGCCGACCAGCAATCCATGCACCTCTGGCACACTGCCCAGCAACGGTCGAACCCCCACTCCTACCGGGCGAAATCCCACCCGCGTCTCGATGATGGTGGCCGAGGCGAGACCGGGTGCCACGTGCAGTGCTTCGGCCAGCACCTCCGCTTGCCCGGCGGCAGTGACCCGATAGTCGAAGCCCACGCCGGATCTCGCGCGTCGCACCCGCGACCACTCGGGAATCATCGAACGCCAGCAGGTAATGGCTGCCCGGCGGCAACACCACAGGCCAATCGCGCGTCTCCTGACCCGGCAGGCGCAGATGCACGATCTGGCCCCGCTGGGGTTCGATCGGCAATTCGATTCCCAGTGGACGCAGCAGGGTCGCCGCCCAGGCTCCGGCAGTGACGATGACGCTATCCGCCTCGATCGTCTGACCGGCGACATTGACCCCACGCACTCGATCACCAACGGCTATCAGATTCGCCTGTGCTGTAATCAGTCGTGCACCAAGACGCTGTGCGGCGCGCAGCAATGCCGCCGCCATCAGTCGGCCATCCACCCGCGCGCCGTTCGCAACGTGCAGACCTGCGAGATCCTCGCGCAGCGGCGGGAACAGCATTCTGGCATTCGTGCGCGCTCAGCACGGTGGTTTCGCCCATCTCGGGCGTGCTCGTCCGGCGATGGCGCAGCAACTGGTCGAACGCCCGCAGTTCGTCGGCATCGCTGGAAACCACAAGCGCGCCAACCCGACGATAGCCAAGATCAGTCTCACCATACTCAGCCAGCAGCGGCACCAGTTCCGTGTAATAGCGCGCGGCCTCGACATACAGCCGATAGAAGTCCGGGTCGTCGGCGCCCGACACCCACGGGCAGATGATGCCCGCTCCCGCGGCGGTTGCGCGGCCATCGTGCGCCTGATCGACGATGGTGACGCGAGCGCCGGCAAGTGCGAGATGAAATGCTGTGCTCGCACCCAGAATACCCGCACCGACAACGACGATATGCATGGCACCTCCCTTCGCTGGCATGATCCAGAGCAGGTTCGCGGGTATGATCTCAGCCCTCGCTTGAGGACACCCCGGTGTTCCGTCAGCATTTCACGCCGTGGTTCGATGTCAAGGGAGACAACGCATGACGCCGGCTGAACTTGGCAAGGTTGACGTGCTGGTGATCGGCGCCGGCAATGCGGCGTGCAATGCGGCGCTATCGGCGCACGAAGCCGGCGCAACGGTCGCGCTGATCGAAACCGCACCGAGCGACGCACGTGGCGGCAACTCCGCCTTCACTGGCGGCGCGTTCCGCTTCACCTACCGGTTCGGTGGACGATCTGCTGCGGCTGGCACCGGACATCGCCGACCTCGACCTGTCCAGCATCGACTTCGGCAGTTACACCGACGCCCAGTACTTCGACGATATGGGTCGGCTGACCGAGTATCGCTGTGACCCGGAACTGACCGAGGTGCTGATCGGCAACAGCTTCGAGGCCGGCCTGTGGCTGCGCAAGCAGGGCGTGCGGTTCCAGCCGGCGCTCGGGCGCCAGGCGTTCAAGGTGGACGGCAGGTTCAAGTTCTGGGGCGGCCTGGCGTGCCATATCCTGGGCGGCGGCCAGCATCTGGTTGCGACCTTGCACGATCGGCTGCAGCAACTCCGGATTCCGGTGCTGTACGATACCACCGCGACGGCACTGCTGCGCGGCGATGCACGTATTGATGGCGTGCGCGTGCGGCATCGCTTTCGCGATTACGATCTTCGCGCCGGAGCGGTGGTGCTGGCATGTGGCGGGTTCGAGTCGAATGCCGAGATGCGCGCCCGCTATCTCGGGCCGAACTGGGACCTCGCGAAGGTGCGCGGAACGAAATACAACACCGGCATCGGCCATCGCATGGCGATCGATATCGGCGCGGCGGTTGCAGGCCACTGGTCGGGCGCGCACGCGGTGCAGTGGGACATGAACGCGCCGCCCTATGGCGACCTGACGGTGGGGGATCGCTTCCAGAAGCACAACTATCCGTTCGGTGTGCTGGTGAACGCGCGTGGCCAGCGCTTCCTGGACGAGGGCCTGGATTTTCACAGCTATACGTATGCGAAATACGGGCATGAGGTGATGAAGCAGCCTGGCCTGTTCGCCTGGCAGATCTTCGATGCCAAGATCGTGCACCTGCTGCGCGACGAATACCGCATCGCGCGGATCACCAAGGAGCAGGCGAACACGCTGGAGGAACTGGCGCCGAAGCTGACCGGCGTGGACACCGCTGGCGTGTTGGACACACTGCGCCAATACAATGCGGCGGCGCGGCCTGATGTGCCGTTCAATCCCAATATCCATGACGGGTTGCGCACGTTCGGATTGCCAATCGACAAGACGAACTGGGCGCAGAGGCTCGATACGGCGCCATACCACGCCTACGGTGTCACAGCCGGCGTCACGTTCACATTCGGCGGACTGAAGACGACGACCGCGGCCGAGGTCGAGGACTCATCGGGAGTGCCGATCCCCGGGCTGTACGCTGCCGGAGAAATCCTCGGCGGCCTATACTTCCATAACTACGGCAGCGGCACCGGCCTCGTCGCCGGCGTGGTGTTCGGCCGCATTGCCGGACAGCAGGCGGCGCTCAGCCGACGGTGATCCGTGGTGGATTGCGCAACGTCTGCAGGATGACGCAGTAGCGTTCCGTGGTCTGGATCATGCGCTGCAGCTTTGCGGGGTCGGCATCGCAATCGACCTCGAAGCGCAGCGTTATGTCGCTCAGGCCTACCGGGACACCGCGGTCGATGCCGAGTGTACCGCGTGCATCCCATGAACCTTCAGCGATCACTCGGCCGGCGCGGATGGTGACACCCGAAGCCGTCGCCACCGCCCGCAAGGTGACACCGGCGCAGGCCGCCAAAGCCTCCAGCAGCATGTCCGCCGAGCAGGCGAGCTCGCCGGAACCGCCGGTGGCCTGATGCAGTCCGGCCGTGGTCTCCCCATGCCAGGACGCGACCGTGCAGGCGATGTCGTCACCGTCGAGCCGCGCCTCCGCGCGCGCCGGCACACGAGCAGCATCCGGCGTATCGCGATAGCGCTGCTTAATCGGCGCCTGCATGGCGCGAAGCTGTTCGGCATCCATACCGGATCCTCTCCTGCTGACATGGCACGTGCGTCCGGGTCCGGAACATCGCATGATCCCCGACGACTGGCCACCCGCATCAGGCCATCAGAGCCGCAGGTTCACTCCGCCGTGCCGCATCCCACATCAGACGCGGATCGAAGGTCTCGGCCGCAAACATGGTCAGAATTACCACACCGCAAAACGCCATGGCACCAACGCCGGGCTCTATCGTGATTACATTGCCGAACTTCACCAGGGCGCCGAGCAATGCCTCCATGAAAATATCGATCATCGACCATCGCCCGATCCAGCGCACCACGTGATAAAGTCGGGTCCGATCGCGCAGCCAGCCCGACCGGCCCGTCTGCGTGGCCACCAGCATAATGCTCAGCCCGACAAGCTTCAGCATGGGAACGGCAATGCTGGCGAAGAACACCAGCGCCGCAAGCGGATACATGCGTGATGCAATCAGTTCCTCGACACCACCGATGATCGTACTGGGCGCGCCAGCACCGAGCTGCATTACTGTCAGCACCGGATAGTAGTTCGCCGGAACGTAGAGCACAGCCGCGGCGATCACCAGCGCCCAGGTTCGCGCCACGCTGTCCGGCTTGCGGTGGTGAAGGGGGGCGTCGCAGCGAGGACAATGCGCAGGTTCGCCACGCGGCGCGCTGACCAGGCGGCATACCTCGCAGCCGACTGCATCATGCGCAACCCGAATTGAAGCGCCCTGGCGATCTGATTGCGCTCCGCGGTCGAGACGCAGCCAGACAGCCTCGCGATCGAGCGCACTATCGGCCCAGATGATGACAATGGTGAGTGCCAGCAAGGCGTATACGCCGGCATCCAGGGTGATGTGCACGATATCGCCTAGTTTAACGTAGGCAACAAACACCCCGAAGACGAACACCTCTATCATTGACCAGGGGCGCAGGCGCTCGGCCAGGTTGAATATACGGCGCAGATGGCTCGGTGGTGTCGTTTCGTGCAGTCGGATCAGCACATAGAGGGTGCCGAGGAGCTTACCCGCGGGTGCGAGCAAGGTGACAAATACCACGACCGCACCGATGGCCGCCATGTTCCGCTGCACCAGTTCGGCCGGCCCCGACAGCAGATAGGCGCTGTGCTGCATCCCTGCCGTCTGCACGCTCATCAGAGTGGTGCTGCACATCATAATGAGCAGCACCAGTGCAGCTAGCGTGAGTGCTAGGCTGTGGCCGAGTGGATACGTGGTGGTTCGGTGCAGGATCGTGGAACAACGTCCGCAATAGGCGGCCATGCCCTTGGTAAGGGGAGCAACCGTCTGCAACAGCCCGCAGCCAGGGCATTCGCAGACCTGCAACGGCGAGACCCTGTGATGCGAATGGCGCGGCATCAGTGACTGGGACCCGCTGCCAGCAAGGCGGCCAGCCCATCTGCCAGTTGACCCACCGCGGTGCTGATTGCCGCAACTTCGCCCGGTACACCTGGTGCCGTCGGCGGAATACTGAAGCGGAAATTGTGAACAGATGGCGCGCCCTTGCCCTTGGCACTGATACCAGCCTGCGCCTGCAATACCAGGGTGCCGCTCGCATCTTCGTCGAGGCGCTGCACATTCAGGGTCACTGTCGCATCGGCCGGTGCCGAGACAGCGCCGGCCTCGCTGATGACCACGCTATGGGGCAGACGTTGCTGCAATTCGTCAACCAGGACACGGCTGAGCATCGCTCCGAGCGGTTCACCCCACCAATCATTGCTCATGACATCAAGCCTATAGTTCTCGGATGAACGCACGATCTGCGATCGTTCCAGATACCGCTCCAGTCCGATCTGCTGCAACAGGATGACCTTGGGCGAGACATTGTGTTGGGCGCCCGCGACCGGTGCGATGGTGTAGAGCGCCGGGCTGGGCGACGAACACCCGGGCAGTGAAACGAGCGTGCCGATTGCGATCAGAGCGCAATGCCGACGCGCGCTCATCACTCCATGCCGCCGGCACTTCGCCCCTTGATCAGCGCCTCCGGATGGCGCGCCAGCAAGTCGGCCAGGGAGCGAATGGATCGGACGGCGTCGTTCAGTTGCACCAGCAGTCGCTCGACATCGCGACTGAACTGGGTATTGCCACCATAGCCGTTGTCAAAGGAGAGCATCACCTTGTTGACATTGGTCAGAGTCTTTTCCATTCCAGCGGTTATATCCGGCAACTGTCGTAGCGCCTTGCTCGTCGAGGCATCGATGTGCTCCAGCAGCTCCTTGGCATTGGCGAGTGTTGCCGAGAGATCGGCCAAAGACTTCCGCATCTGCGGATCATTACTCAAACTGTTGGTGGCCCGCAGGATACCGTCGAGATTGTCGCCAATCTGCTTGAACGGGATTGCACTGACCTGTTCAAGCAGTGTGGTGGCGGATGCCTGAAGGCTCGCCAAACCACCACCGCCGGTCGTCGGCAGCACGAAGTCCTCGCCTTCCATTGTCACGGGTGCAGGTGGCGCATCGTGAACGAAATCCAGGGTCACCATCTGCTGACCAGTGATCAGGCTGGCGCTCTCCAGGCTCGCTCGCAACCCGTGTCGCAGGACTTCCTCGACGGCATCCTGTGTTGATGCGAACACCTTGTTGCCAACGCCCACGATGCGCTCGGGTTCGACGTTGTAGCGAACCGGTACCACGATCGCATCCTTGGCAGGGTCATATTTGAGTTCCACGCTCGTCACGTGTCCAATGACGAGACCGTGCATGGTGACCTCGGATCCGGGCCCCAGACCGCGAACCGAGCCGGGGAAGTAGGAGACCAACTGGATCTTACGGCTGTAGGATGCTGCGTCGGCAGCCTCCTGGTTCTGGAAAAGTGGAAACACGTGATTATCGGCGCTCATTGTCGCGCCGGGCTCGTCCGGCGTGGTAAACGCGATTCCGCCGAGCAACAGCGCGCGAAGAGACTCCAGCTGCAGCTCGACACCGGCGCCACCAAGCTTCACGGAAACGCCGGACGCGTTCCAGAATTTGGTATCACTGGTCACATAACGGTCGTATGGTGCACGCACGAAGGCCTGAATCGTAACGCTTCGTGCCATGTCGGCGATATCCCAGCCAAGGATCTCGCCGACTTCGAGGTCGCGAAAATATACCGGCGATCCCACCGAGATCGAACCAAGACGGTTCGCTCGTAGGGAAAAGGTGTGCCCAGGGACGTTGGCCTGCAAAACCGGCGGATCCTCGCTGCCGGTGAATGTTCGCTGCGGCTTGCCGGCTTCCGCGCCGGGCAGCATGCCGACATAAGAGCCGGACAGCAGCGTGTCGAGGCCGGATAGGTTTCCGGCGAACAGCCGCGGCTTGACGACCCAGAACACGGTCCGGTCGGTCAGTAACGGTTCCGCTTGCCGTGTCGTTGCAATCGTTACCACCACGTGCGAGTGGTCGTTGGACAGGTCCAGGCGCTTGACCGTGCCCAGGACGATATCCTTGAACTTGAGTTGCGACTGACCGGCCTGGAGACCTGCTGCCGCATCGAAGGTGATGGTGATGGTCGGCCCTTGCCTGGACAGCGTGTCCCAGGCCAACCATGCCCCGACGGCAATGGCGATGATCGGGATCACCCAGATGACCGGAATGCGCCGCGACCTTCGCGTGTCAGCGCGAGCAAGCGCCGGAGCGGTGTTGGTATCACTCATGACGCACCTTCGATCGCAAACAATGGCCGGCTCGTGCAGGCAGCCCGATATGAGCGAGGATTCCCGCGCAGCGGTTCGTCAGACAGCCGTATCAGGCCGTTATAGGTTCCAGGCTCCAGGAAAGCGATGCCCGAGCGTAGCGTAATCGAGAGTAACTCGCCAAACAGGCGTCGATAGTCGACCACGAACCCGGGCCATGCGTCCAGAAATGAACGGAGCCGCGATTGCTGCTGACGTGGGTCTTTCCCGCAACACCGCTTCTATCGCACCGAAAGCATGATGCTCTCCTGCGAGTATGGTTGATCCGGCGCTGATCCAGGCGCTATGCAGTTTCGCTATTGTCTTTTCTCTGGCGGCATGTCGATGCGTAGCCTGGCGTTCAGCCCCTAGCTGCAGAAGTGAACCGGGCCGAAGCCCAAGCCGCCCGATGCGGTTCCAGACGCATCGATAGTGGAACGGTAAGCTATCGCCGCACGACCAGGGATGCGATTGATGGATCGTACCGATCGGGCAAACTGGATGGAGTTGGAGTGGAAAACAGGATGACAGGATTTCCGGTCGCGACGCGCCCGCTGGCCCTGCTGCTGGCGATCGCGGGGTGTGCTGGCCCGATGGGCACAATCCACACCGGTGCCACGCCCGCTCAGCCACCAACCGCGTTCGATGGTTCCTACCGGACTACGATCCGCCTCGCCGGTGGCTCCGCCGCGGGGCAGGGCCAGAACTGGTGCCAGACGCCAGGCCAGTCGGTGCTTACGGTGACCCAGGGTGAGTTCAGCTACCCCGTGGCGCACCCCAATGCACCGGGTCAACCAACAACGGTCTTCCAGGCGACGATGGCCAGCGATGGCTCGTTCGCGGGTCAGGGTGTCGGTGGCTCAGTATCGGGACACGTGAGCGGATCCCATATCGAAGGCCGTATCGATGGACAGGGCTGCATTTACGATTTCGCCGGTGATCGAATGTGACTACGGGGTCAGCCTGCTCGAGATGACCACGGCATCACGGCCGAGGGTCCGCCTCAGGCCGGTGCAGCGGCATCCAGCGTCACGCGCCTTTGTCACTCGACTATGCAGTTTCGGCACATCTGTTGCCGCGCGTCAGGTCAGTGTATGAGCGGCACAACGGCTCTCGTTTCCTACGCGGCAGGAGGCATGTGCATGGTACAACAGTCTCGCTTGTCGGCAACGGCCGCACTATTCGGATTGGTTCTATTGCTCGCCGGCTGTGCGGATGAACGGTCTCCACGGGACCTGGGCGACCGATTGCAGACAGAGCTGGCACCCGAACTCGCCAACGGCGACGCAACGCTGGAGCGGCTGCCCGATGGCGCTCGTGTCACCCTAGCAGATCAGACGCTGTTCCCGGTCGGCGGCACGAAGCTGGGCGAGAGAGGCCGCTTCGTCCTTTCCAGCCTTGTCGAAGGACTGCTTGCCCCGCCACTGCTGACGGTCGATGTCGCGGGGCCGGTGGGAACGTCAGAGTTCCTTCCACAGGCGAGGGCCACTGCCGTGGCGCAGTTCCTCCGCGGCATTCAGGTCGCGCCCAACCTTCTGTTCACCTCGTTGCAGGCGGGAACACCGCCGGGCGGCGTGGCGCCGCAAGCCACAACAATTACGGTGACCACTCCGGGGCGTTCTTCACGAACCGACCACCCGACATGATCGCGGGAATCTGCCGCCCATCGCCCAGCAGCACGGAAATGTCGCGGTAAGGATCGCCGTCCACCACCAGCAGGTCGGCGTGCGCGCCGGGAATCAATTCTCCCAGCCTGCCCTCCTGGCGAATGATCTCGGCGTTTACCAGCGTCGCCGAGCGAATGATGTCCTGTGCGCTCATCGCTTCTCGCCGGATCACGAATTCATTGCAGTGGTCGTTCTGCAATTGCCCGAGCAGATCCGAGCCGAACCCGATCTTCACCCCTGCCTCGCGCGCGATCTCCAGCGAGCGCAGGCCCGCATCCAGCACCATTTCGTTCTTCGCCAGGCTATAGCTGGACAGTCCGTATTCCGGCCCGCGCCGCTTCAGCGCATCGTAGGCCACCAGCGTCGGCACCAGATACGCACCGCGCTCCGCCATCAGTGTCGCGGTCGTGGCATCGATCAGGTTGCCATGCTCGATCGTGCGCACGCCGGCTTTCACCGCGCGTTCGATCGCCTTCGCCGAGTAGGCATGCGCGCACACGTAACTGCCCCAGCGCGTTGCCTCGTCCACCGCCGCCTCGATCTCGTCCACGCGGTACTGCAGGCTTTCCAGCGGATCGGCCTGCGACGCGACACCGCCAGACACCATCAGCTTGATATGGTCGGCGCCTTTGCGCAGTTCGTCGCGCGTCGCCCTGATCACCTCGGGCAGGCCGTCGGCGACGCGTGCCGTCCAGGAAAGACCTGAACAGCAGGCGCAGAACTCGCGATCCTGCGTGCGCAGGCGATGGTCGGCATGACCGCCGGTCTGGCTGAGCGGCTGGCCGGCGATGAACAGCCGCGGGCCTTCGAACAGCCCCTGCTCCACCGCCGCCTTCATTCCATAATCGGCGCCGCCGGTGTCGCGCAGCGTGGTGAAGCCACGATGCAGCATGGCGCGCATCGCCACGGACCCTTTGGCCGCAAGCAGCGTCAGCGGCACGTCGGAGAGCAGCCGCAGGTTGACCTCGGTCAGCACGATATGGATGTGGCAGTCGATCAGGCCCGGCATCAGCGTGCGCCCGCGCAGGTCGATGCGCGTGGCAGAGGCGCTGGAGATCGGGCGATCCGACACCTCTTTCACTGTCCCGTTCTCGACAAGGACCGAGATACCGTCCTGGAGCTCGTCCTTGCGGGGATCGAGAAAGCGCCCGCCGCTGAACAGATAACTGGCCATGACCACCCGCTCTTGTTGCTCGCTCGCCGACAGCATCGTGTTTGCCAACCACGTGCTTTGTCGAGACCAGCCGCTTTGCCGAACAGCAACTGGTCGGGCCAGCTTCGCGCCTGGCTGCGCGCGTTTGGCGGTTTGCGGTTTGCAGAGCGCCGCGCTGAACTGGTCCGGTGTCCCTGCTGGAACTCCGTGGCCTTGCGCGCAGCTACTTCGGCGTCCATGCCCTGCGCGGTGTCGACCTGACCGTGAGGCGGGCCGCATCACCGGCCTGATCGGACCGAATGGGGCCGGGAAAGACGACGCTGTTCAACTGCGTCTCTGGCCTGGTGCCGCCCAACTCCGGGACTGTACGGTTCAGGGGCGCGACATCACGGGTTGGCGGCCCGACCGTATCGCCGGAGCGGGCCTGGTGCGCACCTTCCAGATCGCACGCGGGTTCCCGCGCCTTTCGGTGCTGGAGAACCTGGTGCTGTACGGCACTGATCAACCTGGCGAACGGCTGATCTATGCGGTGTTGCGACCGGCCGCCGTGCGGCGGCGAGAGGCCGAACTGCAGAACCGCGCACGCAGCATCGCACAGCGCCTTGGCCTCGCGCACGCGCTGCACCAACGCGCTGCCGATCTGTCAGGCGGACAGAAGAAGCTGCTGGAGATCGGACGTGCGCTCATGGCCCGGCCGAAGCTGCTGCTGCTCGACGAGCCGGTGGCCGGTGTCAACCCGACGCTCGCGCGCGAGATCGGCGAACATTTGCGCGCGACTCCTGGCCGAAGGCATATCCGTCCTGCTGATCGAGCACCACATGGACACCATTGCCGCACTGTGCGACCCGGTGATCGTGATGGCCGAAGGCCGCCATCTGCGCGAGGGACGGTTCGCCGAGCTCGCAGCAGACCCGGTCGTGCAGCAGGCCTACATGGGGCGACGCCGATGAGCCTTCTGGAGGCGCGCGATATCGTCGCGGGCTACGGTCGCGACGATGAGATTCTGAAGGGCGCGCAGCTCACCATCGAGTTCGAACGAAATCGTGGCGATCATCGGTCCGAATGGCGCCGGGAAATCGACGCTGCTGAAGACCATCGCCGGCCTGCTGCATCCGACACGCGGCAGCATCACCCTGCGCGGCGAGCCGATCCACCATCTTAGGCCGCGCGACGTCAGCCGCCGCGGCATCGCCTTCGTCCCACAGGAACAGAATATCTTCGCGACCTTGTCGGTGCGCGAGAACCTCGAGATGGGCGGCTGGCTGATGCCGCAGTCGCGCGCCGGCGGATCGATGCGGTGTTCGCGCGCTTTCCCATGCTTGCGGAACGTCGTCGCCGCGCGGCGCGAACGCTCTCCGGGGGCGAGCGGCAAGTGCTGGCGATGGCGATGGCGCTCATGGTCCAGCCGCACTGCTCCTGCTGGACGAGCCCTCGGCCGGACTGTCGCCGATCGCTGCCGAGACCCTGTTCGCCACCATCCAGGAGGTCAATCGCGATGGCGTGGCGATCGCCATGGTGGAGCAGAATGCAACCCAGGCTCTGGAGATCGCGGATCGCGCCACCATCCTTGTCGACGGTCGCAACAATCGCGATGGTGCCGCCGCCACGCTCGCCGCCGATCCCGAGATCCGCCGTATCTTCCTCGGTGTGACGTGAAGCCGGGCTCAAAGCAATAAACCGGCCCGCTATTGGCCGGCCGATAACTGTCCAGGTAAGAAGGTCCGATGCTCACCCGCCGCCGCTTGCTGGTCACAACCGGGGCCCTTGCCGCCCCAGCAATCGCGCGCACCCAGGTTGCGCTGCTGCCGCTTGGCGTCCTTACTCCGCTCACCGGCGCCGGCGCATTCGATGGACCGCGCATGCTGAAGGCCATCCAGGCGGTCGTCAGCGACATCAACGCGACCGACGGCGTGCTGGGACGTAAGCTTTCGCTGATGGTCGAGGATGACGAAACCAATCCGGAACCGGCGGTGCGCGCGGCTCACAAGCTGATCGATGTGGACAAGGTGCCGGTGATCATGGGCACCTGGGCCTCGGCCGTCACCACGGCGGTGGCGCCGGTGTGCTGGGAGAGCAAGACCTTTCTCACCACGGTTTCGGGCGCCGATTCGATCACCCATCTGCCCCATCAGGGCTATCTGATCCGCACCCAGCCGAATAATCAGCTTCAGGCCACGAAACACGCCGAGTTCATCATCCGGCACGGATCGAAGCGCGTGTTCATCATGTCGATCCAGGCACCGTTTGCCGAACCGACGCGAAAGTACCTGACCGAGACGTTGACGCCGAAGGGCGTCACCGTTGCAGGCTCCCTGGTCTACGACAAGGACAAAACCAGCTATCGCTCGGAAGTGGACCAGGCGCTGAAGGCGAAGCCGGACCTGCTGTATCTGAACGGCTATGCACCTGATGTCGCGGTGGTGCTGCGCGATCTGTACCGTGCCGGCTATGATGGCGACCGTTTCTGCCAGTCCTATGCGCTGACCGCCAAGAGCCTGCAAGAACTACCGAAGCAGGTGACGCAAGGCGTATATACCGTGCAACCATCGGCCGATGTCGATTTGCCCGCCTACGCCGCGGCGGCGAAGCGACTTGGCGTCACCGCGCCGGATTCCTACGAGGCGCAGGCGACCGACTGGGTCAGCATCGTCGCGCTGACCATCGCCAAGGCTGGCAAGGCGACCGGCACCGCAATCCGCGACAACGTGCGCAAATTACCAACAGCGATGGCAAGCAGATCTATACGGCTGTCGATGGCTTGGCCGCGCTGAAGCAAAGCAAGGACATCAAGTACTCGGGCGCCAGCGGCCCATGCACATTCACCGATATCGGCGACATTCCGACTGCAAGTTCCGCTACAATCGCGTCGAGAACGGGGCGTTCAAGTTCCTCGAAGTTATCCGATCGCAGAGGAGCGTGAGCCGCATGCGACAAACGATGCGCCGCGTAATTCGGATGCTCAAACCAAAGGGCGACGTGTCGACTTTCGCGGATAGTCGACACTAGTGCTGCTCGACGTCGCGCAACTGGTGCTGAACGGCGTGATGGCCGGCGCAATTCTCACTGCTCCTGCGATCGGCCTCACCGCGATCTATGCCGTTCTGCGCTTTCCCAACTTCGCGGTCGCCTCGCACGCGACGATCGGCGCATTCGCCGGCTATTGCGCCAATGTCTGGCTCGGCCTGGCACTGCTTCCCTCGGCAATCGTCGCGTTCGTTGTCGCCGGAGTGGTTGGCGTCGCCAGCGATACTCTGGTGCTGCGGCCACTGCGGTCGGCGGGGCTGATCACCGCCACCATTGCGTCGGTTGCGCTGACCATCGCGCTGGAGAACCTGGTGCGGCTTGGCTTCGGCAATGCGCTGCGCGACTTCGACCTGCCGATCGTGCGCGACTTGGCGCTTCGGCGGCCTGCGGGTCGGTCCGCAGCAGCTCGAGGACCTCGCGATATCCGCGTTCGCCGTGGCTGCGCTGTTCACGTTCCTGGCGTTCACGCGACTGGGCAAGGCGATGCGGGCCGTTGCGGATAATCCAACCCTGGCCTCCATCAAGGGCATCGATACCGAGCGGATCGCCGCTCTGGTCAACTTCGTGGGCATGGGCTTGGCCGGCCTGGGCGGGATGCTGCTCGGGCTCGACACCTCGATCGATCCGCTGACCGGCTTCCGCGCCATCCTCGCCATCTTCGCCGCGGCCGTGGTCGGTGGGCTGGGCAGCATCCCGGGCGCAGTGGTCGGCGCGGTTACCATCGGCATCGCCGAGGAACTATCGCAGCTTGTGCTGCCGCCGGACTATCGCACGGTGGTCGGCTTCATCGCCATCCTGCTGGTGCTCAGCTTTCGTCCAAGCGGTATCCTGGGCGCTCGCGCCACCTGATGGCAGCCTATCTCACCGCGATAGCGATCAGCGCCGGCATCTACGCGTTGCTGGCACTGGGCGTGAACCTGACCTGGGGCATGGCAGGAATGGTGAACCTGGGGCTCGCCGGCTTCTTTGCCGTGGGCGGCTACACGACCGCGCTGCTCACCAAGTCCGGCATCGCCATTCCCTTCGGCGTGCTCGCGGCCGGATCCGTTGCCGCAGCGACCGGAGCCGTTGTGGCGCTGGTCACCGCCCGGCTGCGCGCCGACTATCTCGCCATCGTGACGCTCGGGTTCGCTGAGTTGGTGCGCATCGCGGCCGCCAACGAGATCTGGTTGACCAACGGGTCCGACGGCATTGCCGGCATTCCCGGCCCATGGCGTGATGCTCTGACCCCACAACAATTCAACCTGCTGTTTCTGGGCATCGTCGTCGCGGTTCTCGTCATAACGTTCGCGGTGATGCAGCGCCTTTCCGGGTCACCATTCGGTCGCGTACTGCGCGCCATCCGCGATGACGAGGATGTGGCGGCTGTGGCGGGCAAACATGTGCTCGCGTTCAAGGTGAAGGCATTCGCGGTCGGCGCCGCGGTGCTCGGTGTGGCAGGAGCGCTGTATGCGCACGAGACGTCGTACATCGCGCCCGACATCTTCGCGCCGCTGCTGACGTTGAACATCATTCTTGCCCTTGTCGCGGGCGGTATCGGCAACAACGCCGGTGCCCTACTCGGCGCCGTGCTGATTGTCGGGCTGCTGGAGGGTACGCGTTTCGCCGCGCCATATCTGCCGTTCCTCGCGCCGGCGCAGGTGGCAGCGGTGCGCGAACTGCTGGTCAGTGTCTTGCTGCTGATCATCCTGCGGATATTGCCGGACGGCATTGTGCCGGAGCGGGTTGGCGGCAGCACGAAGGCCACTCCGCGTACGTGACGGCAGCCGGAGCCAATCGCCCCGGCCACCTTCCTTATGTCACAGGCACTACGGGTACTCTTCGCGTTCGAAAACCTCCAGGTCGGGGACCAGGACCTTGCCCTTGGTCTCCGGACCCAGGAACACCGCGATGACCAGGACCACCAGCCAGCCCATGGTCGAAAACATCATCGGCCAGGCAAAGCCCATATGTCGTTCCACCGCGAGGTAGGCCAGCACAGGCGCGACGAACCCGCCCCAGATCGCGCCCTGATGGTAGACAAACCCCGCGGCCGAGGCGCGGATTTCGGTCGGGAAGCGCTCTGACAGCCAGGCCGGGTTCAGCGTGTCCTTGCCGCCGACGATCAGCGCCTGCAGCAGGAAACCGAGTGTGAACACCAGCGGATCGCGCGTGGTCAGGTAGATCGGCGTGATGAAGATCGCGATGGTGCAGGGAATCATCAGTGCCCAGCGCCGCCCGATCCTGTCCGACAGGCCGCCCCAGAAAGCCGACGAAGCGAACACCAGGATGTTGCCCCAGAACAACGGGACCGCCACCATCGAAGGTGTCCATCCCAGTTCCTTCTGCAGGTAGGTGCCGGGCAGCGCCCAGATCGAGTAGTACACGCAGAAATTCGCCGCCATCCACAGGCACCCGGTAGCGGTGTTCCACAGATATTGCCGCTTGAAGATGGCGAACAGCGGCAGCTTCACTTCCCGCTTCGTCTCGGCCTGGATCTGTTGGTTCTGCGCCCAGACCTCCGGCTCTTTCACGTAGAGACGGATCCATACACAGGCCAGCGCCGGAATAACACCAAGGATCAGCATGCCCCGCCAGCCATAGCCTTTGCCCATGGCTTCGAGCGGGGTGTAAAGCAGTCCGTAAGCGGCGGCAGAGAGCGCGTAACCAAGGCCCCAGGACCCTTGCAGCACGCCCGACATCAAGTCCGCGCGAGCGCGCCGGCCAGGATTCCATTGCCAACGCCGCACCAGCCGGCCATTCGGCGCCCATGCCGATGCCCAGCAGTGCCCTGAACACGAACAGAAACAGGAAACTTGGCGAGAAACCCGCCACCAGATTGCAGATCGAATACCACAGAATCGATATCATCAATGGCGCCCTGCGGCCCCATCGGTCGGCCAGCCACCCTGCGGCTGTCGCCCCCAGCAGGCGCAACCACAGCGTGATCGCGAACACCGCGGTCACCGCGGTCAGCGGCACGCCGAATTCTTGGCTGATCGGCAGCATGATCAGCAGGAAGATGGTGAAGTCGAACGCGTCGAGCGTCCAGCCGAGCCACGCAGCGACATAGGCGTACCATTGATCCTTCGTGGGCTCCTTCCACCAGGGAACGCCTGCTGCAGTCCCGACCATTCTAGCCATCGCGATTATCCTCCCAATTTTTCGAGTACTGCACTAACTCATTTACGGTAGCGGCGCGGGATCAAGTGGTTCGCCGCAGCCGTCAGCAGCAGCGTCGTTGCCATGAGAATGAAGGCGATCGCCGCCGCGAACGGCCAGTTGTTGTCGCTGCTGAATGCCCAGAACAGCAACGGTGCCATCATCTGGAAATGCGGGCCGCCCAGCAGCAGCGGGGTCGCGAACGCGTTCATGCACAGAATGAAGCAGAGCACTGCCGCTATGGCGATGCCTGGCAGCGCCAGCGGCAGCACCACGCGCCGGAACGCGCGCGATGGTGCGGCACCCATCGAAGCCGCGGCCTCCTCCAGGCGGGGATCGATGCCTTCGAAGGTGCTTTGCAGAGTCAGCACCGTGAACGGCAGGTTGATAGCGATGATGCCGGCAATGACTGCGGGTTCGGCGTACATCAGGTTCAGCCCCGTCAGCGCATCCAGCAACCCGCCACGCGCGAACAGGATCATCCAGCCTGCCGTACGGGTTGTTGACCCGACGAACAGCGGCAGCACCATCAGCACCACCAGCGCGGACTTCCAGCGGCTCGTCGTGCGTGCCAGACGCCATGCCATCGGCAGGCCCAGTATCAGACAGACCACAGTGACGACGATGGAGACCCGAATGGTGGTGGCCAGCACGCCCCAGTAAAACGGATCGGCGAAGAACCGCAGGTAGTTCTCGGGCGTGACGGCCGAGATCATCAGCTCGGTCGGATCGAAGCGGTTCAGGCTGGCACGAAACAGCAACACCAGCGGCGTTATCAAGGTCACCAGCATCAGCAGGCTGGCCGGGCCGAGTAACGCCAGCGCCGCCCCTGTCTCCCGCTTCCGCGCCGCGCGTTCCAGTTCGCGCGTCAGCCGTGCTGGATGTTCTTCAGCCACCAATCGTTCAGGTCCGCCAGCGCCTTCGACAACACGGGATAGTCCGGCGCGACCAGCTTCGGTCTGGGCTCCGGCAACGACAGTTGTTCACCGACGCTGCCCGACAGTGGCGCGTCGTCCACCGTGGGCAAATAGCCCATATGCGCCGCGAAGCCTTGCTGTGCCGATGGCTCCAGCAGCGCATTCATGTATTTGTAGGCCGCGTCCTTGTCGGGTGCGTTCTTCGGCAACACCATGCCGGACACATAGAGGATCGCGCCCTCCTTCGGGAATTGGCCCGCGACCGGGAAGCCGCCATTGCGCCACATGAAGCTGCGCGCGAGCCAGATCATGCCAACCTCGATCTCGCCGGACTTGAACGCCGGGGCCAGGTTGTCGGTCTCGGGATACAGGCGCAGGCCGTTGCCGTTGATCTTCAGCATCAGCGCCTTCGCCTTATCGAAATCGCTGGTGGTGCCGCTTTCGTGCAGGCTCGCCGCCTGCAACAGCCACGACCCCGCCGTGGTGACCATGCCGATCTTGCCCTTCCATTTCGGATCGAGCAGATCGCTCATGGTGTGCGGCGGCTCTTTCACCGTCTCCGGGTTGTACACCAGCACCTGCGCGCTGTAGATATGCGGAACGAACGCCGGCATGCGCAGTTCCGGCAGCACGTGCTGCAGGTTGGGAACCTTGCTGTCATCAAGGCTCTCGACCAGTTCGCCTTCGGTGACACGATAGCCGTTCAGTGCGCCCACGCACGCGATATCCAGGCTGCCGCGCGGCAGCTTCTTCTGTGCATAAAGCTTCGACACACGCGGGTTCTCGTCGCCGATATCCTGCACCACGTCGATGCCCTCAGGCTTCAAGATCGGATCGTCGATATTCTCGCGCAGCAGGCGCGCATAATCGCCGCCCCAGGTACCAACGATACACTGCTGTGCCGCGCGCGCCGAACCGGATGATCGCCGGCGCGGCCAGCAGCGCGGCGCCGGCCAAAACGCCGCGCCGCGGCAGAGTGAATTCAGGCATGGCTCGTCTCCCTTACGGCGCGCATCGCACGACCCTCGGCATCGAACAGCCTCTCGTCTACCGCGGCCCAACGCAGCGACACGCGCGTGCCGGCAGTGTGGCGAGGCGTCGCATCCGGGCCAAGCCCCGGACCGCGGGCCAACAGCGTAAGACCCGGCGCGATCCGTACCGCGTGTTCCACCACTGCACCCAGCCAGGTAGAAAGCTCCACCTCGCCATCGACAAGTCCGCGGCCGGGTGCCTCAAGCCGCAGGCTGTCAGGGAGTACGGCCAGGGTAGCGTCCCCCTCGCGCTCATATCGGCCGGCAAGGTTCAGTGCTGTTCCGTCGGGCAGCAGCAGCCGATCACCGAGAGACCGTCCGGTGACGATGTTGCTGCCGCCGATAAAGCGCGCAACGAACGGGTTGGCGGGTCTGGCGTGCACCTGCTCCGGCGTGCCGATCTGCTGCACGCGGCCCTCGTGCATCACCACGATCCGGTCGGCCAGCGCCATCGCCTCGGTCTGGTCGTGCGTCACCATGATCGTGGTGATGCCGCCGGACTGTTGCAGCAGGCGGATCTCGCGCGCCATCTCCTGGCGCAACGCGGCGTCCAGGTTCGACAGCGGTTCATCGAGCAGCAGCACCCGCGGATGAATGGCCAGCGCTCGCGCCAGAGCCACACGCTGCTGCTGGCCACCCGAAAGCTCGCGCGGCAGCCGCGACGCGAACGCTTCCAGCCTGGTCAGGCGCAACATCTCGTCCACGCGCTGACGGATCATATCCCGCGGCATACGCCGCATCTCCAACCCGAACGCGATATTCCTGACGACGGACAGATGGGGAAACAGCGCATAGCTCTGGAACACGATGCCCATGTCGCGCCGATGCGGCGGCAGCCCGGTGATGCTGACCCCATCGAGTCGGATGTCGCCGGCCGACGGCGGCACGAAACCGGCGATCATGCGCAACGTGGTGGTTTTGCCGCAGCCCGAAGGCCCGAGCAGCACCATCAGTTCCCCAGGCCGCACATCGATGCTGGCCGCATCCACCGCTGTTGCGGTGCCGAACTTCTTGCTGACGCGGTCGAGCGCAAGCGCCGCCGTCGTCATCGGACCACCTGACCCAGGCGCACGAACCGGTCCAGAACCAGCAGCAGCGCGGCGATAATGACGATCTGCGCGACGGCGATCGCCGACACCAGCGGGTCGATATGGTACTCCAGGTATTGCAGCACCGCGACCGGCAGCGTGGTAACGCCCGGGCTGGACAGGAACAGCGCCAATTCCAGGTTTTCGAACGAGATTACGAATGCGAACAGTGCCGCAGCGACGATGCCGGCGCGCATGGCCGGCAAAGTGACACGCCAGATCACCTTCATCGGTCCGGCGCCCAGGCTCGCCGCGGCCTCCTCGGCCGCACGATCGTAATTGGCAAGGCTCGCAAGGCAAAGCCGTACCACCCACGGCGTGGTGATCAGGATGTGCGCCAGGACCAGTCCAAGCATCGATCCGGTCAGCATCGTGCCGAGTTGTTCGTCTACCGCCACCAGCGCGACATAGATCGCCAGGCCAAGCGCGATGCCGGGCACGGTCAAAGGCGACAGCAGCAGCATCGAGATTGCACCGCGGCCACGAAATCGATGGCGCGCCAGCGCGAGGCCGGCAGGGACGCCCAACGCCAGGCTGCCGAGGACCGAGAATGCACCCAGTTTGAGGCTGGTCACCGCCGCGCTGCCGAAATTAGGCACGATGGCGGAGTACCAGGACAGCGTGTAGCCGCGCGGCGGAAATACGATCAGTTTCTCGTCAAACAGGCTGAGATACAGCGTCAGCAGCAGCGGGACGATGATCAGCAGCGCGCCGCACGCGACCAGAGCCGATACCACGATGCGACCCGCCACATGCGCAACGCGGTCAACGCGTGCCATACAGCCGGTCACCGGCGTCGCCCAGTCCCGGGCAAATATAACCGTGCGCGTCCAGTTGACGATCGATTGCGGCGACATAGACCGGCAGGCTCGGGATGCGCATCGGCCAGCGCGCCCAGCCCCTCGGGCGCGGCGATCAGGCACGCAAAGCTAATCTGCGAAACGCCCGCCTGCTGCAACCGGGCTGATTGCGGCAGCCGCCGAATGTCCCGTCGCGACCATCGGATCAATAACGATCACCTGCCGGTCGCGCACGTCGTCCGGCAATTTCAGATAGTACTCCACCGGCACCAGCGTGGCGGGATCGCGGTATAGCCCGATATGGCCGACACGCGCCGATGGCACCAGGTCCAGCATGCCATCAAGCATGCCGTTGCCGGCACGCAAGATCGGCACGAAGCACAACTTCTTGCCCGACAGCAGCGGCCCTTGCATCGGCTCCAGCGGTGTTTCGATGGCGACCGTCTCGGTCGGCAGATCGCGCGTCACCTCGTACGCCATCAGCAGGCTCAATTCGCGCATGAGGCGGCGGAACTCGGTGGTTGCCGTCTCCTTGCGGCGAAGCAATGTCAGCTTGTGCTGCACCAGCGGGTGATTGAGCACCGTGACGTTCGGGATCGGGGTCATCGCAGCTCTTTCGGCGGAAGACCTCAAAATACGGTGCCATCGCTGCTGACAACAAGCGGCGGCGACCCGTCCGGCCGCCGCTGGCTGGCGATCCTGCGCCCCGCCTCCCACGTGCCGCCTTGCAGCAGTCGAGCCAGCGGCATATTCGGCCGCCGACACGCCAAGCCGGTCACGCAGTATCGGTGCAAGCCGATCCAGCAGCGCCACCGTTAGCGCCCGCCATTCGACGATGGCGGGGTGATGCACCGTCAGCGGTTCGGCGGCCGTCCCCGGATCGCGCAAACGCAGCACGCCCAAGATCGATGAACAGCCCACCATTGCGGTACTCGGCCAGACCCGGTCAGCGCGTCCAGCCCGACCACCGGGATAGAGGCCTGCTCCAGCACCTCGATGATCGAGTAGCTCAACCATTGGGATAGTTTGTGAAACGGCACCAGGCCGTCGTCCGGCAACGCTGGATGACGCCAGACGTCGCCCAGGTTCTCGCCCGCCAGCGAAAGCCGGCCGGGCCAGATCGGCGCCAACACATCCAGGATCGTCAGCAGCACGTCGCGCGCCGCCAGCACATTGTCGCCGGCCCCCCGCGGACACCAAAACTCCAGCAAGCCGCCGGCTCTGCACCCCGGCAGCGTCCGCAACACGTTGCCAAGCTTGCGCAACAATTCCGCACGGCCAGGAAGGCCAGGCAGCGGATTGGCCGAGGAAGCCTGGAACGCAGCCGTCAGCGCCGCATCCGTTAGCCGCGACAGGCCATCCGCATCGGCACGCAACGGCTGTCCTGGATGAGACGAAAACAGACCCGAACGGAACGCATGCAAACTGGCGACCGCAAGCCCTTCGGAGCGTTGCAACACCAGTCCGGTTTCCGGTTCCTGGAATCGCCAGGCAGCACCGGCCCCTGCGTCCAGCAGCACGCTGACGGTGCACAGGTCGATACGCATCCGCGCAAGTTCGGTTGGATCGTATCCCTGGAGTTGCCCCATCAGTGCAACCCAGCGATCGACACCATTGGTCTCGAAATGCCGCCAGCGCGAGTGATACGGAATCCGCAGGTTTGGATAATTCTGCCGCATCACCGCGGCGACGTAGTCCGCGACGTCGCCCAATCGGGCAGCATCATACGCGAAGTGCGGCAGCGCATCCCGCTCGGCCAATGCCAGGATTGCGTGGCACCGTTCCCGCACGGCCTCCGGCGAGCGCAGGCAGGCCAGCAGGCCGCGGTCAGCGGCGTCCGACACTGCGATCAGTCACCCAGCGCGCGACCCTTGGGCAGCTTCAGCACGAGCGGGTCAGGGATGCTTTCCGCGAAGTAACCGGACGCCTTCTTGGCATCCATCTCGACCCGGGCCTCAGCCGAGATCAACCCCTCCGGGATTGGCATGCGCTCGATCACCTGAATGCCGCTCGCCACGATCTGAGCGTGCTTCATGTGGCTCATCGATACCAACCGGTCGATCCGCTCAATCCCCAGCCAGTGCAGCACGTCGGGCATCAGTTCCGGCAGACGCATGTCGGAAACGCCGGCGACGCATTCGGTGCGCTGGAAATACGCCTCGGCGCGATCGCCGCCCGCCTGGCGCTTGCGTGCATTGTAGACCAAGAACTTGGTCACCTCGCCAAGCGCACGGCCTTCCTTGCGGTTATAGACCACGACACCGAGGCCACCTTGCTGCGCGGTGGCCACCCCCACCTCGACGCCGTGCGCGAGGTAAGGCCGGCACGTGCAGATATCGGAGCCGAACACGTCGGAGCCGTTGCACTCGTCATGCACCCGGCAGGCGATGCGTGTCTCCGGCCGGCCGAGGCGGGAAGGGTCACCCATGATGTAGACCGACATGCCGCCGATCGGCGGCAGAAACACCTCCAGATCAGGCCGCGTCACCAGCTCGGGAAACATCCCGCCGGTCTGCTCGAACAAGCCACGTCGCAGATCGGTGGTGCTGATGCCGAAGCGACGCGCCACGCCCGGCAGATGCCACACCGGCTCCACGGCAACTTTGGTGACCCGCACATCGCCAGCCTCGGTCAACACGGCGCCATCCGGCTGGAGGCGCCCGGCACGGATCGCCTCGGCAATCTCCGGCATGTTGATGTGGGCACGGGTCACCGCAATGGTCGGGCGAATGTCCGAACCGGCGGCGATCCGGTCAGCGAAGATCTCGCCTGCCAGATGCCCCCAGGGATCGAGCGAAACGATGCGTTCCGGATCGCCCCATTGCGGAAATGGCCCGATCCGCGCGGCGGGCGCGGTGTCGGTCAGATCAGGCCGGTGCCCCGGCGCAAGCCTGCCGGCGGCGATGGCCAGTGCCCGATACAGCGCATACGAACCGGCGTGTGTGCCGATCACGTTGCGCAGCTCCGGGTCCTGCAGCGTGGCGATCACCGGACAGCGCTCGACCGGATCGGCGGCTCCCCAGCGCAGCGGCACGACACGTCCCGCCGGTGGCGGGTGCGAGGTCAGCACAATGGCGCGCGGCAAGGCATTTCTCGCCCGCGGCGGCAGTGGCGAGGCGGCCGGCGGGCCGGTCATCGATGCAACCTCCAGTGGAATGGAACGTGCTGTTCTTTCCTGCGCAATATTGCCGACCAAAGGCAGGGTCCGGGCAAGTCATCAAAGAGGGTAGTGGGAAAGTCCTAGCGATCCATTCCTGCTACCACCCAGGAGTTATAGCCAGCAATCAGCTGCGGAAGAACACAATCCCTCTCGATGTTAACGTCAATACATCACGTCTCCACCATTCGGAGAAAGTGTTGCGCCGACGTAAAACCCGCCATCCGGTCCCGCCAGCAGAAGCGCGGTCGCGGCGATCTCCTCGGGGCGTCCGAAGCGGTGCACCGGCAGTGCGTCGATGAACGCCTGGCGATCCTCCGGTGCCATCGTCGCTGTCAGATCGGTGACGATCGGCCCCGGCGCAATCGCATTCACCCGGACGCCTTTGGGTGTTGCCTCGCAAGCCAGGGCGCGCGTGAAACCGATGATCGCTGCCTTCGCGGCGCAATAGGGTGTCGAATTCACCGCGCCCTTGATCCCACGCTGGGAGGCGACATTGATGATACAGCCGCGGCCGCGCGCTGCCATCGCCGGGTACACCGCCTGGGCCATGAAGAACATGCCCTTCATGTGTACATTCAGTATCCGGTCGTAGTCGCCCTCGGTATAGTCCTCGAATTTCTTGCGTATATTCATGCCGGCATTGTTGAACAGAACGTCGATCGGCCCGAATGCCGCGGCGGTCTCGTGCGCGAAGCCGCGGGTCGCGGCGATGTCCACCACGTCGAGCGAACGATGCATCGCCCGGCGACCGAGAGCGCAGATCTCGCCCGCCGTCTCCTCCGCCTTCGGACCATCGTCCAGATGGCAAAATGCGATGTCGGCCCCTTCCGCGGCGAACGCCAGCGCGGTTGCGCGGCCGATACCTCGCGATCCACCCGTCACCAGCGCGACCTGCCCTGCCAGTTTCATTCCCCTCTCCCCTTATCTGCTGATCCATTCAATCCAGTTGCCATGCGGATCGGTCCACGCCTGCGGCACGCCATCCATTGACAGCAGAAATGCACCGCGAGGCCCAAGCGGCGCGGCGATGGACCGAAACACGCCGGGGCGCCTCGTTGCTGACCCATATCGCTCCGATGCGCCGGACCGCTGACGCGAACGCTTCGCGCAATTCGGCATCCGCTACGTACGCCAGCACAGCGGAATGATACACGACCAGGGTCGACGCGGCGGGGGCCTGACGCGCACACGAAGCCAGATCCTGCAGCAGGTCGCCTTGCACCAGGCGCGGTGGGTCGTGCCGTGCCAGCGCCAACGCCGCACGCAGCCGTTGCAGTCGAGCAGCGTGCTCCGGCCACACCAGTGTCTCCAGCCACGCGGAGTGCTCGGCGCACGTCACGTCCAGAGGGTGCAGATCAAGACCAAGTCGCCAAGCGATGCGCACGTGCTGTTGCGGAACGGGCTTCGCCGCATTGGCGGTGCAAGGGAAAACCGGCGCTTCGGGAGACGGCGGCGCAACGCGGCATGCACCGTAGTCGTAGCCGTAGCGGTCAGGCAGCAGACACAGTCCCGCCGCCGCACCCACTTCCAGCAACGCAAGCGGCTGCGGCAGGCGCGCCAGCACTGGCAGCAGCGTCGCGCAGCGACCCGGCTCGTTCGTCTGCGTCCGCCGTTCCAGCATCGTGGCCCGGATCTCCGCCGCATGCGCGCGCAACTGTGCCTGGAATGTCGGCCAATCGGCGGGCGTGCCGCAGACATGGCGCAGCGCCGCGAACAACAGGTTCGGCTGGCGCTTGGTTTCCGGCAGCGCCTGAAGAAATTCGCATGCGAACGCATCGGCAGCCACGCCCAGAGCGAATGCCTCGTACAGCGGCGAGCTGGCGCGCGCCTCCACTTCGGCAAATCGCCGGAAACGCGCTGCGATCTGTTCTAGCACCTCATTCACCGGCGCCGATGTTGCGCTGGTGCCGGCCGCGCGCCAAGTTCCGCGCATGGAGGTCATTCGCACACTCGGCGCATTGCGTTCTGCCTGCACCGTGCTGCGGCAACGCTACGGCTCGCTGGCACTTGTCCCCACGATGGGAGCGCTGCATGACGGTCATCGGGCGCTGATCAACGCCGCGGTGGACAGCGGTGCGGGTGTTGTCGCATCTATCTTCGTCAACCCGCTGCAGTTCGGCGCCAACGAGGATCTCTCGCGCTATCCGCGCGACGAAGATGGTGATCTCGCGATGCTACGGGCCTGCGGCTGCCATCTCGTGTGGATGCCGGACCTTGCGACGATGTATCCGCCCGGGGATGCGACAACGATCGAAGTCGCGGGACCGGCGGAACAGTGGGAAGGCACGGCGCGACCCGGACATTTTCGCGGTGTCGCGACAGTCTGCGCCAAACTGTTCGGTCAGGTGCGGCCGGACCGCGCCTACTTCGGCGAAAAGGACTGGCAACAGGTGCAGGTGGTGCGGCGGATGGTCGCTGATCTGCATTTGCCGCTGCAGATCGTTGGTGTATCGACAGTGCGCGAGCCGGACGGATTGGCGATGTCCTCGCGCAACCGGTTTCTGATTGGCGAAGAGCGCGCCGTGGCCCCGCGACTGCACGAAGTTCTAGATACGACTGCAAGTGCCTTGCGCAGCCATTGTGCTATCGATGCTGCACTCGATGATGCGCGGCGTGATCTGATCCAGGCCGGCTTCCAGCTCGATTACCTGGCGCTGGTGGATGGACTGACCATGTCAGCCATACTGGAGTTGGCGCCGGGCGCACGACTGATCGTTGCCGCGCGACTGGGTTCGGTTCGGCTGATCGACAATATCCCGGTCTGAAGGTTCATCCGGTCAGCGCCCGCTTCGCCACGCTGGCCAGATAGCCGGACGCGGCTGGCAGTATCGTGTCGTTGTAGTCGTAGCTGGAACTGTGCAGTCCATGGCCGTCATGGTCTGGGCCGTTGCCGATCCAGACAAACGCGCCGGGCCGCTCCTGCAGATACCAGGCGAAGTCCTCGCCGGTCATCGCAGGGGCCATGTCGCGACGCATCGGCAGGCCGGCCGCAAGCACCGCTTCGGCCGCAACGTCGCGTTCCGCCGGTGTGTTCACCGTCACCGGATTGCCACGCCGCAGCGTCACCTCGATGTCCACGTCGCATGCCTGCGCCACACCAGCCGCGACGCGGTGCACTGCACCTTCCACCTCGTCGCGCACGCTGTTGCGCAACGTCCGCATGGTACCGCGCATGAATGCCTCGTCGGGGATCTGGTTGGCAGCGCTGCCAGCCTCCATCGTGGCGACCGTGATCACCACCGAGTCCAGCGGATTGACGTTGCGCGCAACGATCGTCTGCAACGCGAGCAGCAGATGCGCCGAAGCCACCATCGGATCCCGCGTCAGGTGCGGCAAGGCGGCGTGCCCGGAGCGTCCCGTGACACGGAACTCGATACGCGAGCCCGAGGCCATCACCGCGCTGTCGTGCACCGCGACCGTGCCGGCCTCCAGCCCCGGCCAGTTGTGATAGCCAAAAATCCGTTCCATCGGAAACCGGTCGAACAGCCCATCGGCAATCATGTTTCTTGCCCCACCGCCGCCCTCTTCGGCTGGCTGGAACACGAGATGGACCGTGCCGCTCCACGAGGTGTCCTGTTGCAGAAGGGCGGCCGCACCGAGCAAGGATGTTGTGTGGCCGTCATGTCCGCAGGCATGCATGACGCCGGGGTTCGTCGATGCATACGGCAGGCCGTTGGTTTCGGTGATGGGCAGTGCATCCATATCGGCGCGCAAGCCGACACTTCGGTTCGACGGACCCCGCGAGATTGTCGCCACCACGCCATGTCCGCCAACCCCAGCCACGAACGGCACGCCCAACTCGCGCAGTTTCGCCGCGACGAAGGCAGCGGTTTGCTCTTCGTGCAGAGTCAGCTCGGGGTGCGCGTGCAGGTACCGCCGCCAGGCGGTCAGGGTCTGGTGCAGGTGTTCGTCCATGATTCGGGCTAGCGGATTTTTCTCCACCCGGCAATCGTCCGGAATTTACCTTCTCCGGCTAAGCATATTCGTAGCCGGTGCTGGCCACGCTTTCACAGGTGGCAAATGGAAGCCGGCAACGCTGCCCCGGCATCAGCTCGGGGCCGGGCCGACCCGCACCAGCATCTTGCCGAAATTCCCTCCGCCCAGCATGGCCGCCAGCGCTTCGGGGGCATTCTCCAGGCCGTCGTGCACGTCCTCGCGATAGACCAGACTGCCGTCCGCCACCCAGGGCGCGGCCAGCGCCCGCCACTCCTTCAGCTTCTCCGGCTTGTCGGAGACGATGAACCCCTGGATCAGCACGCGCTCGCCAACCACAAACCCGAGATTGGGTCCCGGCGGAAACTCCGCATCGTTGTACTGTGCGACCATGCCGCACATCGCCACCCGCGCGAACGGGTTCAGCAGGTCGAACACCGCGGCCTGGACTGCGCCGCCGACATTTTCGAAATACGCATCGATGCCGTTCGGGCAGGCTGCCGAGAGCTCGCGTGGTAGATCGAACGAGCGGTGATCGACGCAGTCGTCGAACCCCAGGCTATCCTGCACCCAAAGGCATTTCTCCGCCCCGCCGGCGACACCCACCACACGCGCGCCTGCCCGCTTGGCAAGCTGTCCTGCCGCCGACCCGACGGCACCCGAAGCGGCGGACACCACCACCGTCTCTCCCTTCTTCGGCTGGCAGATCTCGCTGATGCCGCGATACGCCGTCGCCCCCGGCATCCCCAGCACACCGAGATACGCCGAGAGCGGCGCAGCATGCCGCGGCAACTTGACCAGCCGATCTCCTGGTGAGACGCAGTGGGTCTGCCAGCCGCGCGCGCCCACCACCACGTCGCCCGCTCCGAAATCCGGATGCGCCGAGGCGATCACCTCGCCGATGGTCTCGCCGGTCATCACCTCGCCAGGGTTCACCGGCTGTGCATAGGTCTGCTGCTCGCGCAGCCGGCCGCGCATATAGGGATCGATCGACAGCCAGATGGTACGGGTGACCACCTCGCCAGCCATTGGCGAGGGCACGGCATCTTCGCGAAGCTCGAAATCGTCCCCACTCGGCGCCTCATGGGGACGGCGCTTCAGCACGATCGAGCGCCGAATGCTGGCAGTCTGGCTCATCGCAGGCTCCGCTCTTCCATTTTCCCGTACGGACATTACCCGATTCCGATCGTCTCAAACCCATGCTTCATTCCGGTCGTGGTTCAGACCGGAGTTCGCAAAATGCGCCAGCGCTCGCTTGCCCCCGCCAGACGGCGCGGCGACATTCAACCGAAAGCTGTTCTGCACGCGATCGGCATGTTCACATGCCTGGTGCTGATGTGGATCGGACTGGTGCAGATTTAGGCGTTCAGGCCGCCTCCGCCCGCAACACCAGCCGCCCAGTCACCTTGCCGTCGCGCAGGCGCATCAGCGCATCGTTTGCCTCCCGCTGCGGGACGGTTGCAACCGGCAACGCCGGCAACGTGCCTTCCTGGGCGAGCTTCACCAGCTGCCGCAGTTCCTTTGGGTTGCCGACGTAGCTGCCCTGCACCGTCAGCGCACGGATCGCCATGAGCGGCAGCGGCAGAGTGAGCTCGCCACCGAACAGCCCCACCTGGATCAGCTTGCCGCCCTTGCGCAGCGCCTCGAACGCGAACCGCGCCGTCTGCGTGCCGTTGACCAGATCGATCACGGCCAGCACCGGCCCTCCCGCGGCTTCGATGATGCGGCTGGTTACGCCATCGCCGCTGCCGTCCACCGCCCTGTGCGCGCCCGCCTTCAGCGCGGCTTCGCGCTTTTCGGCACTGATATCGACCACCACGATGTTCTGGTGCTTCATCGCGCGCAGTACTGCGATCGCGTTCAGACCCAGGCCGCCGGCACCGACCACAACGATGGCTTCGGTCGGCGGAAACTTGTCGCCTTGGGGCATGACCTTGCGGATCGCCGAATAGACGGTGATGCCGGAACACGCATAGGTGGCGGCTACCGCCGGATCGAGCGTGCCCGGATCGACCAGATGGCGCGGGTGCGGCGCGATCACATGCGTGCCGTAGCCACCATTGGCATACACGCCGAGACTGCGGGGCGTGAGGCACATGTTGTCTTCCTCAGCCAGGCACTTGTCGCATTGCCCGCAGCCGAGCCACGGGAAGACGATGCGCAGGTCTCCTACGCTTACGCCATTTGCGTCAGGGCCGAGCTTCGCCACCCGACCGACGATCTCGTGTCCCATGGCCAGAGGCAGCACGACGCCGCGGTCTTTCAGCGACATCTTCTTGCCGCCGCCGAGATCGTAGTAGCCCTCCCAGATGTGCAGGTCGGAGTGGCAGACGCCGCAATGCGTTACCTCTATCAGCACCTCGGTGCCCTTCGGCTCCGGTGTCGGCAGTTCGAGTTCCTGCAACGGCTTGCCATTCTCGACCACGGCCCAGGCGCGCATAGAAGGCTCTCCCACGGATTGCTTCAGGACCCGATGGCATAGCGGGGCCTGCGGGATGGTCAAGCGACGGCAGTCTGCGTAACCTTTTCAAAACAGTTCGGGGCAAGCGAATGGGCCGCCTGGTTCTTATCCTCGCCGCGTCGTGCTTCGCCAGCTTCTATCCGTCAGATGCAAGTCGGGCGCAGCCTTACTATCCCTATCCGCCCGGCTATTACGGTCCGGGCTATTATCCGCCGCCCCAGTACTACCGCCCTCCTCCGGCGTACTACAGGCCCCCGCCATATAGTTATGCGCCGCCACCATATACCGGCCCCTACTACGCTGCCCCACCGGCGTACAACTCGGCCAATTGCGGTACGCCCGACGAGCCGAAACCCTGCTACCGCTGACGTCCCTTCCACCGTTCCAGGCACCCCTATACCGCTTTCGTTAGTGCCTCCGGATTGACAACCCGCACCGGCTTGCCGTCCAGAAACGCCAGCGCGTTCTCCACACTTTGTGGATAGAAGCTGTCCCAGGTCTCCTTCACGCCATATCCCTAGGTGCGGCGTCATCACCACGTTCGGCGCGCTCCGCAGCGGATGATCTCGGAGGCAGCGGTTCGCGGTCGAAAACATCCAGCGCCGCCACGATGCGCCTCCCCTTCACCGCCTCGATCAGTGCCTGCTCGTCGATGATCGGTCCGCGCGACGTGTTCACCAATATCGCGCCCGGTTTCATGCGCGCCAGGTCGGCCGCGCCGATCAGGCCGCGCGTACGATCCGACAGCACCAGGTGGACACTGACCGCGTCCGAGCGCGACAGCAGTTCCTGTCCTTTGAAACCATGGCCGCACCAGCCGCCTGCGCGCGCTCCGGCGTCAGGTTCTGACTCCAGGCGAGCAGGTTCATGTTCAGCGCCTTGCAGTAGCGCGCCATGTGCGAGCCCAGTCGCCCAAGTCCGATGATCCCCATGGTCTTGCCGGCGAGCGCATGTCCGACCGGCACGCCTTCCTGAAATTTTCCCGCTCGGATATTGGCATCGCCAGCCGGGATCGGCCCGCGCCGCACAGATCAGCAGGCCAAGCGCGAGTTCCGCAGTGGCCGCCTCGTTGTTCCCGCCGCCCGTCGTGTTGCACACCACCACGCCGCGCGCGGTGCAGGCCGCGGTGTCGAGCGATGCGTTGCGCGCGCCCGTCATTCCCAGCATGCGAAGCTTCGGCAGTCGGTTGATCAGCGACGCCGGCAACGGCGTGCGTTCGCGCATCGACAGCACGATATCGAAATCCGCCAACTGGCGCGCCGCATCGTCCTCGTTATCGAATGCCTTGGCGAAGAACACGACTTCGGCACGTGCCTGCAATCGGGACCAGTCCGCGCTGGTCTTCGCCACACCCTGCCAGTCGTCGAGCACCGCTACTTTCGTCATGTGCGTCTCTCCCCGCGCTTCAAATGACACCCTGCTGCTTCAGCGCCATTATCTCATCGGCCGATAATCCAAGCCAGCCGCCATAGACCTCGTGATTGTGCTGCCCCACGATTGGGCTCGGCAACGTCGGCACGCGTTCCGCGCCGTGCAGCCGTAGCGGGGTGGTCGGCACCACGATATTGCCGAGTTCCGGATGATCGATCCGCTCCAGCATGCCGCGACCATGCATATGCGGATCGTTCATCACCTCCGGCACTGTGCGCACCGGCGCGCAGGGGATGCGATACTGTTTAGCCGCGGCGAACACCTCCATCTTCGGCAGCGTCTTCGTCCAGGCCGCCACCACGTCATCGGTTGCCTCCAGGTTGGCGACGCGCGCGGCATTCGTGGCGAAGCGCGGATCATCCGCCAGCTCCTCGCGGCCCATCGCCTTGGTCAGGTTCTTCCAGTGCGCCTCGGTCACTACGTGAATGGCGACCCAGCCATCCGCGGTCAGGAAATGCATTGTACGGCGCACTCGCCAACGCCGCCTGCCGGTTGCCGGTGCGCGGCGGCTCCTTCCCGGTGCGCACGTGAAACTCCATGCTGGACGCGAGCGACGGATATACCGTCTCCTGCATCGCCACCTCGACAAGCTGTCCCACGCCGGTGCGCTCGCGCTGAAACAGCGCGGTGGCAACGGCCGCGTAGAGATGGATGCCCCCCATGAAATCCACCAATGTCGCACCAGCCTTCACCGGCGGACTATCGGGAAAGCCGGTGACACTCATAATTCCGGACTGCGCCTGGATGGTGAAATCCATCGCCAGGTTGTCGCGATCCGGGCCGGTGATGCCGAAGCCGGACCCGCTTGCATAGATCAATCGCGGATTGATTTGTCTCAGTGCCTCGTATCCGATCCCCAGCCCATCCAGGGTGCCGGGCGAAAAATTCTCCAGCAGGACGTCGCTTCGCCTCGCCATCTCGCGCAGCAGCTCGCGCCCGCGCTCGGTCTTGATGTTCAGCGTGATCGCCCGCTTGTTGGCATTCAGCATCGCCACCGGCAGTGTGGTGTGCTTGCCGGGCGGGGCGCGGCGGCGGCCTGGTTCGCCGTGCGGCGGCTCGATCTTGATCACGTTCGCACCTGCCTTCGCCATCAGCAGCGTGGCATAGGGGCCTTGGAAGATCTGGCCGAAGTCGATCACAGTGATACCTGCCAGCGGGGTGTTCATCCGGGCGTCTCCGAAACCGTCGCTGCCAGGATAGAGCGTGATGACAGGGAGCGAAATCGCCGAAAAGCGCGTGATGACCGAAGGCGAGATCGGGCTCCCAACCGACGGGTCGATTGGCGCCCCAGCCGCAGGTCTGAACACGTGGCCCGGCTTGCCCCGGCCATCACCCGCTCAAACAGACCTGAACTGCGAGAAGACAATGCGCCAGACCAGGAGGATGCATGCAACGGCTGCGGGTCCTGCGACAAGTCGCCTCGATCGACGAACTCGACCTGCGGCTGGAGAGCTGTGATCCTCCGCCCTGCGCGGCCGACCAGGTGCTGGTTCGGATAGGTGCCGCCGGGGTCAACCGCAGCGACGTGGCCGCAGCGCTCGGGCGCATGCCGCAGGCAGTGTGGCCGCGCACGCCCGGACGCGATTGGGCCGGCGTGGTGCTTGAGGGACCTACGGACCTGATCGGATGCGAGGTGTTCGGTGACCGGCGGCGATCTCGGCATCACCCGTGACGGCACCCATGCCACGCATCTCGTTGTGCCGCGCCATGACGCGGCGGTGGAGAAGCCGGCCGAAGCTGACCTTGCAGGAGGCCGGTGCGTTGGGCGTGCCATTCGTCACCGCGCTGGAAGGATTCCATCGCGCCGGCATGCCGAAACCCGGTGACGTCGTGCTGGTGATGGCGGCGAACGGCATGGTCGGGCAGGCGGCGGCGCAGATCGCTGCGATGTGCGGCGCCCGCGTCTTCGGCGTCACGCGTCGCGCCGAAGCGTTCGCCCAGTCGCATTGCCAGGTGCGCATGATTTGACTCATCGAGCGCCGATGTTGCCGCCGTGGTGCGCGACGAGACCGGCGGCCACGGCGCCGACATCGTCTACAACACTGTCGGCAGTCCGTATTTCGCCGGCCGCCAACCAGGCGATGGCGCATGGCGGGCGCCAGATCCTGATCTCCACCATCGAACGCATCCGTGCCGTTCGACATTTTCCGCTTCTATCGCGGCCGGCACACGTTTGTGGGCATCGATTCGCTGGCGTTCGATGCGTGTGCATCGGCCGCATTGCTCCGGGAGCTGCTGCCTGGCTTTGCCAGTGGTCGGCTGACGGCCGTTCCCGATAGTCCCGGCGCCAGCTATCCGCTCGCACGCGCAGCCGAAGCCTATCGCGCTGTACAATCCATTGCACAGAATTGAGTGGTGCTGCTCCCCTGAATTGAACGAGACGGGGGACACCGATGGCGGTGGTGATCACGGTTGCGCAACAGAAGGGCGGCACCGGCAAGACCACGCTCGCCGCCAACCTTGCCGCAGCGCTGGCGGCATCCCGAAAAGTCGCCCTGCTCGATATCGACCCGCAGAAGAGCCTGGGACGCTGGCACTCGCTTCGCCGCGAACAGCGCACGCAGGCTGCCGCGCTGGCGTTCTCCGACATTTCCGGCTGGCGCCTGCCGGCGGAACTTGATCGCCTTAAGCGACAACACGATGTGGTGTTGATCGACAGTCCCGCCGCAGCTCGACACCGACGCCCGCGTTGCGGTGCGCGCCGCTGATCTGGTCCTGGTGCCGATCCAGCCCAGCATGCCCGATATCTGGGCAGCCGAAGGCACGCTGAAACTGGCCGCCGACGAACGTCGTTCGGCGCACCTGATGTTCAATCGCACCCAACCGACATCGAAGCTGCGCGAGGCGATCGCCGCAGACCTGGCTGGCCGGCGGCTGCCCGTCCTGCGCTCGGCCCTTGGCAACCGCGCCGGCTTCGCGCATGCCTTCGCCGCCGGTCTCGGCGTCACCGAGGCCGCGCCGCGCTCCACCGCCGCAGCGGAGCTGCGCGCCCTGCTCAGTGAACTGCAGGAGTTTACGGGATGAACGTCTGGGGGTGGGTCGTCGCCTTGCACGTGCTCTGCGCGGTGCTTCTGGGTCGGTGGCATGTTCTTCGCCTATGTCGTGCTGCGCCCAAGCCTGTCGGTGCTGGAGCCGATCCAGCGCATCGCCCTTGCACACCCAGGTGTTCCGTCGCTTCTTCCTGGTCGTATGGCACGCCATGCCGCTGATCCTGATCACCGGGTTCGCAGTCCTGTTCGGCTTCTATGGCGGACTGGCCAATGTCGGATGGAATATCCATCTGATGCTGCTGCTCGGACTGATCATGAGCGCGGTGTTTCTGTTCATCGTGTTCGGACCCTACGCGCGCTTCCGCCGCACAACTGACCGAAACCGAGCCGCTGCCGCGATCGACAGCATTCGCAAGCTGATCGGCGTCAACCTCGTGTTGGGCATCGTCACCATCATCGTCGCATTTCTGGGCTCGAGCTCGCCACTCCGACCCACGCCGCGCAGAATCGCAGCATTGCTCAGCTAGCACGGTATCCGTTAGTATATCTGTCAGAATGCTGTCAGCAGCAGGAAGGTCCCACGCCCGGGCGCGGCAGGTCCGTCGGCGGGTGCAGGTGACTTCGCACGGCCGCTCGCACGCAGCACTGTGAAGGATTTTCTGTGGCAAACATCACCCTTTCGGTGACCACGTCGCCGAACACGCTGACGCTGAGCGGTGTCAAATCGCTGGGCGCCCCGCCGATCTGGTCGCCGTCGCAACACCGGCCGGCGGCGCGCCTATTCCGTTAGGTACACTGTCAGCCCAGCCGGATGGCCCCTACGCCCTCTCGGCCAATGTTCCGCCGGGCAGCTATACGGTGCAGGTCACTGCCGGCACGATGGTGTCCAGCGACACCACTGTCAGTTGTACCGTTCCGCCGGCAACGCTGGTCGTGACCGGCAACAATACCCTCGGTTCTCCCGCGCACCGCCACGCCCTGGACCGCGACGCGCAGCGGGGGTGCTGGTCATCGTGCCTCCGATCCCGATCGGGACACTGACGATAACCACTGACCAACCCGTCGGCCCCTTCTCCTGTCACCGCAACACTCCGCTCCGGGTGACTACTCGCACTCGATATCGCCTTGACCGGAACGCTCACCAGCGACGCATCACTTAGGGGACTCTCCAGCGACGCACAATCCATCGACCGTGCCACCGACAGTGCTCACCACCACTG
Source organism: uncultured Alphaproteobacteria bacterium (assembly GCA_963758595.1). Classification (GTDB taxonomy): domain Bacteria; phylum Pseudomonadota; class Alphaproteobacteria; order Acetobacterales; family Acetobacteraceae; genus JAMXLO01. The sequence goes on along the minus strand of CAVWWB010000004.1, from coordinate 151,371 downwards.
GCAATAACATGTTGGGTGTGCCTGCGGATGTGGTCGTGACAGCGACGCCGGCTGGCGGAGGAAGCCCGATCACGCTGGCGAACCTGTCCGGTCAGCCGGTCGGTGTCTATTCGGTTTCCGCGAATGTCCCTGCCGGCGCTTATACCGTCGACATGACCGCCAGTGCGTCGATCTCGGCCGCGGCGACCGCGACGGCCACGGTTCCGGCGCCGGATATTGTCGCGACCATCAGCTACAACGGAACCAGCTATACCTTCGCCAAATCGACGGGAACGAATCTTGGGGACTACGGCGATCCTCAAGGGCGTTTCGTGCATGATTGTGTGCAGGTCACCAATTCCGGATTGCCGTCATTCAGCGTGACTCTTCCGCAGCGACAAGCAGCCCGGCGCCAGCCGGGACGAGGTCATTTTCGAATATGGGGACATCTGGAAGACGGCAACCCCATCCAACATGACAGGCTACACAGCCAGCATCGCGAAGGATGGCGTCACTCTGGCGACAATCTCGGTGCCTCAGCATTATTTCCGTGCCCGTTGGCGCTGGCAGTCAGCGCCTCGACCCGTCACGGCCACGATCGCCGATCTCATCGCAGGCGGCCTGCTGCCACACTACGACGCTCTCTGTACTCGGCAAATACACCAAGGACACTGCATGCTTACTCCTATACCCCGATGACGCTGGCCGGTATCTCTCCCACCATGGGCGGAACCGGGGAGCGACCCGACATCGGCCCGGTCACCGAATGGCAGGCCGACTATATCTGCGCCGGGACGAATCTCTCGACTTTACTGGCGCAGGCGGAAGCAGCAGGCACGCTCTACTGGCATTATCGCGACGAGAGCACGGGCGCGCCTTTCGATGTGGTCGCCTATCCCAAGGCCAGTACTTACCCAGGCTCCGGCGCGGTGCCTTTCATTCCGACTGTCGCATGCTCGATCGGCGGCGTGCCGCTGCAGATCGACGCCGGGACACGAGCCATCATTGGCCTACCTGCCGTTTCTGCTGACCGGAGACAGCTACTATCTCGAGGAGCTGCAGTTCAACGTGACGAGCGATATACTCGGGTTGCCTTACCTGGGGCGCTTCGCGCAGAGCGGCCGCTATCTCGCATGGCCCTTGCGCAATGCTTTCCACGCAGCGAAGGTCACGCCGGCGACAGTGCCTGCGTGGCTGAAACCGCAGTCCTATTTCCAGACCGTCCTGAACAGCTATCTCGCCTCGGTGACATCCTGTGTCACCAACACGACCGACCCGGTCAAGTCGGTGTTGCACGCGATAAGCTCCGGTGGCTCGCAGTCCATGCCGGGTGCACCGGCGGGATCCTATTTCGACGGGTGGCAGGAGAGCTTCATCTCGTTTGTCATCGGCTGGGGGGTCCAGCTCGGGTTTACCGAATGGACCGATGCGCTCAACTGGAAGCTCGACAGCGATATCCAGCGCACCAATGGCGCAAGCGGCTGGCGTCGGTCCAATCCGGCGCCGTATTCAGCCAACTTCTGTCCGGGGGCCGTATTTGACCGCTGCCGTCGCGGCGGCTGACACGACGATCCAGCTCGACAGCCCGACCGGCTTCCCGACAAGCGGCAGCTATGTCATCACGATCGATGCGGAGAGCATGCTTGTGACAGCCGGTCTCGGCACCAGCACCTGGACCGTCCAGCGGGGCTACAACAATACCAGAGCCGCGGCCCACCCGAGCGGCCGTCCCATCTTCGGCCCGAAGGTCACCAGTTGGGCCGACTGCATGACACTCAATTACCTGGTGTTCCCGTCATCCTACCCGACCATGCCGGGCGATCCGGGTGGCATGAACACTCTGTACACGGCAACGAGTGGTTCCGTTACGTATCCGAGCTATACCCGCGGAGCCTTGGCCATGGCGGCGAGGCTTGGAGTTGCCGCGGCCGCGCCCTCGTTCGCCTGGCTGGACGGGCAGATGACCGCCGCGCTCTCGTCCGCCTACCACATGGACCGGAAGTGGATGATCACGTAGAGCGCGATGACCGAAGGCGGGATCGCCGTAGGTCTGAACACGTGGCCGGGCTCGACCCGGCCATCACCCGAAAAACATGGCTGGAGCAATTGGGCGCATTCTTCGCCGCTCATCCTGCTCTGGCCGGCCCAGCCGCATCGCCGTTCAACCGCGTCCGGGGGCGATGCTTGACGCCCCAGCCCGCCCCCGCCACATCTCCGCTGGATGTCCAGCACCCGCCTTGTCGTCGATCACCGCATGCGCCACCCCGAGAAGGCGCACCGGCCGGACAACCCCATCCAGCGCAAGCCCGCCTGGATCCGGGTGAAGGCCCCTACTCACCCGGTCTATCACGCGACACGCGCCCTGATGCGCACCAACGGGCTGGTCACCGTCTGCGAGGAGGCGGCGTGTCCGAACATCGGCGAGTGCTGGTCGCAGCGCCACGCCACCCTGATGATCATGGGCGACATCTGCACTCGCGCCTGCGCCTTCTGCAACGTTGCCACCGGTCAGCCGGCGGCACTCGCTACCGACGAGCCAGCCCGGGTCGCGGATGCCGTGGCGAAGCTGGGCCTCGCGCACGTCGTCATTACCTCGGTGGATCGGGACGACCTGCCGGACGGCGGCGCGGCGCATTTCGCCGCCACGATCCGGGCCATTCGCGCAGCCGCCCCGGGCACCACGATCGAGGTGCTTACCCCGGACTTCCTGCGCAAGCCGGGCGCGGCCGAAATCGTCATGCAGGCCGGGCCGGACGTTTACAACCACAACCTGGAAACCGTGCCGCGGCTGTATCCCACGATCCGCCCCGGCGCCCGCTACTTCGCTTCGCTGCATCTGCTGCACCAGGTGAAGCAGCTCGATCCGTCGGTCTTCACCAAATCAGGGCTGATGGTCGGCCTGGGGGAAACCCGCGTCGAGCTCATGCAGGTGATGGATGACCTGCGCGCGGCCTGCGTCGATTTCCTCACCATCGGACAGTACCTACAGCCTACAGCGAAGCACGCTCCGGTCGACCGGTTCGTCACGCCCGACGAATTCGTCGACTACGCCGCCCTGGCGCGCGGCAAGGGTTTTCTGCTGGTCTCCGCCACACCGCTCACCCGCAGCTCCTATCATGCGGACGCCGACTTCGCCTCGTTGCGCATCGCCCGCCAGGCCAGGCTTGCCGTTCCCGGCTGATGCCCACGCACGCGGAACGCCAGATCGTGCCCTACCGGCCCGACCAATTGTTCGAACTGGTCGCGGACGTCGAAAAGTATCCGCAGTTCCTTCCCTGGTGCGTGGCTGCTCGCGTGCGCAGCCGCAACGAACGCGATCTCGTCGCCGATCTCACTATCGGCTTCGGCCCGTTTCGCGAGTTCGTTCACCAGCTATGTCACGCTGGAGCGTCCGCATCGAGTGAAGGTGCGATATGGCCGGGGGCCTTTCCGATATCTCAACAATCAATGGGAATTCCACCCGCATCCGCAGGGGACGGAAGTGGCCTTCTTCGTCGATTTCGAGTTCCGCAGCCGTATTCTGCAGGCGGCAATCGGCGTCGTGTTCAACGAGGCGGTCCGCCGCATGGTCGGCGCATTCAAGCGCCGGGCGCGTGAGATCTACGGTGCGCCGATAGCGCCGGCCGAAAGCCCCTCACCCGCCAGGAGCTGATCCGACGCACGGTCATGTGCCTCGGTTAGCAATCTGTTAGCCAGCCGCAGGGCATCTTCCCGGAAACTTGCACGAGGAAGCACCCGATCATGCGCATTCTGGTCCCATTGGCTGCGGCTGCCATGTTCACCCTGACGGTGCCTGTACAAGCCGCTCAACCGACGCACGCCCACCAGGGCGATGGCGCAGCGCTTCGAGCAGGCCAACACCACCCACGACGGCCACCTGACGCTGGAGCAGGCGCAAGCCGGGTACAAATCGGTTGCCCGGCATTTTTCCGCGATCGATCGCGACAAGAAGGGCTACATCACCGAGGACGATATCAAGGCCTACTACAAGGGACAGCGCGCCTTGCACCACCAGTCCGCCCCGGACCATCAGCAGCCAGGCTGAGGCTTAGCGCAGGAACGGGTTACCCGCTCTCTCGGCTCCTATCGTAGAGCCGGGTCCATGGCCGCACAGGAACGCGACGTCGTCGCCGAGAGGCAGCAGCTTGGTGACGATCGCCTCGATCAGCGCCGGGTGATCACCGTAGGGAAAATCGGTGCGGCCGATCGAGCCCTGGAACAGCACGTCCCCAACCAAGGCGAACCGCGCCGCGTGACTGAAAAACACGACGTGCCCCGGGGTGTGCCCTGGGCAGTGCAGCACATCGAACCTGTGCGAGCCGAGTGAAACGCTATCGCCCTCGACCAGCCACCGGTCAGGCGCAATGTTGCGCATGACCAAACCGAACTGCCGCCCTTGCTCTTCCAGGCTTTGCAGGAGGAACTCGTCCCGTCGATCCGGTCCCTCGACCGGCACACCGTTCAGGCGCTCGCGTAACTCTTCAGCACCGCCCGCATGATCGAGATGACCGTGTGTCAGCCAGATCCGCTCCACCGTAACGCTTCGGCCTGGCGGACCGCGGCAAGGATGCGGTCCACATCGCCGCCCGGGTCCACGACGACGGCCTGCATCGTGCCGTCGTCCCAGAGCACCGCGCAGTTCTGCTGGAACCCCGTGACCGGGATGACCGCACCCTTCAGCATCCCCATGACCCCGGGGCCTTGTTCCGCGTTGTACCCTCCATCAGTGCAGTTTCGGCGACTTCAGGAAACTCGCCCGGTCGTTTGAGCGTACCGTCAACGCCACCGGCGTCTTGTCGCGCATCAGCCGCAGCCGGACCTCGGCGCCCGCGCTGCCGGCAGCCCAAACCCGCCGCCATAGCCCGGCCAGATCACTGACCTCCTCGCCGCCGACCGCGAGGATCCGATCGCCCGCGTCGCACCCCAGCCTGCTCCGCCGGTCCGTTATCGGTCACGCTGCCGACCACGATCGCATCATCCGCTTCGGTGGCCAACATGCCCAGCCAAGGCCGGGCCGGCCGGTTCACCCGGCCATAGCTCAGCAGGTCCTTCATGATCGGCGTCAGCAAACCGATCGGCACGACCATGTTCATGTCCAGCCGCCGCCCACGGCCGTCACCCTGCTGCAGGATCAACGACCCGATCCCCATCAGCTTGCCATCGCTGCTGAGCAGCCCGCCGCCGCCCCAGAACGGGTGCGCCGGCGCGGTAAAGAGCGCGTCGTCGATGACATATTCCCAGTAGCCGGCGAATTCCTGCCGCCCAACCATCCTGGTCTCCACGGCGTGATGCCGTCCGCCCGCGGCGGCGAACACCACCTGATCGCCTACTTTCAGGCGATCGGAGTCGCCCATCTCCAGCGCCGGAAGATTAAGCTGCCCAAGCGCCTGGACCAGCCCGAAGCCGGTCTCCTGGTCGTAGGCCAGCGCATGACCTGCGATCGCTCGTCCGTCCGAGGAGGTGATCCAGATCGTCTCCGCCTCGGTGATCAGATAGCCGATGGTCGCGACTAGTCCGTTCTCACGGATCACCACGCCGCTGCCGGCCCGTTCCGTGCCGAAGGTTCCGGCAGTGAAGGCGTCCGGCGGCACGTAAGTCTTCAGGCTGACGACGGCCCGCAGTGCCCGTTCGAGGTCGAACGAATAATCATCCGGGTCGGGCTGCAGATTTCGTCGGGATTTCCCAATCCTGGTTCTTCATGCCTCGACGTCTTCCCTGGTTCGCGGGCGGCTGGCTCATGCGACCAATATCGGCGCTTTGACCCTGCCTGGCCAGAGAGCAATCCCTCAGGTCACGCAACGCTTAGACGTTATCGGGCGGACGGTACCACCTGACACTCTCCGCTCGGATGATCACGGCTAAAGTTTGAGCCGGCGGCTCACATCCGGTGATAATCCCGCCCAGCCCAAAAACCGGCTAAAATAGCCGGTCGGCTGGCGCGTAGGGCACGATGATTTCAGACGGATCGGCCAGATTGAGCATCGCCCTTGCGCGCTCATCCAGCGCATCGGCGTCTATTTGCCGCGACCTGAGGCCGCTCACCCGCCTTTCCCAGGCCTCGACTTCGGATTGCGCCTTGGCCTGGTTCTGCCGGGCCTGGGCCAGCAGCTCGTTGCGCTGGGCATAGGCCACCAGCCCGCGATCGCCTTGCACCGCGTTCCAACTGAAATAGCCGACCAGGGACAAAAAGATCAGCGGGGCGACGACCGCCTTGAGCCTGCGCTTCATCTCGCGTCCGAATCTCATACCGGAACTTTACATGACGAAGCTGCGCAACGAAACGGCTTGTGCTGATTGGACTATCCCCATTTTTTTCGAGCCACTCGCATGTGGTCGCTGCCTGGACGGAGCCTTCACAGTCTGGTCTCAGCCCTCGCTGAGACCATAGGCGGTGCGTAGCCTTGCCTGTAGCGGCTCAAGATAGCGTGTACGAGATACCTGACCGCCTGTCTCGCGAATCACTTCGGCTTCGGCGTGCAACAGACGCGACACATACCAGGCGTGAAACACGCCGCCCGCCATGGTGGGGACGCGCGGGTGGCCCACGGCGAAGCGCGGGCAGAACTCGATTTCGTGGCCGATGATCTGACGTTCCGCGGCCAGAATGCGGATAGTGGCCTCCTCGCCCGTATCGGTGGCCTCGCCACGCAACTTGCGCAGCACGATCAGCCTGCCGAGGTCGTCGCGGCGGAACGCCATGAAGTGCGGATGCACGTACCATCCGTGTGGATTGCCACGGTGAGGGCTGCGAAAGACCGCGCCGGCCAGGGGATGGTCATCATCGAGCCGATCAACGCTGTTGTCGAGCCAGTCGGCGCAGACCGGATGCGCGTCCGAATCCAGCAACACGACATAGGGATGACGCGCTGAACGTGCGCCAAGTTCAGCGGCTTCCCCATGGCCGTGGCCCCGGGGGCGGAACCAGCGCCGCTGCCGCAGCAGCCTCACATCGGGCTGACGTCTGGCCCACGCCTGGGTGCCGTCCCGACTGCCCTGGTCAACAACGATGATCTCGTAGTCGCGCCCGGCGATTGTCTGACGAACACGATCGACCAGCAGCCTGGTGAAGAACAGTCCGTCACGCGTGACGGTGACGATGCTGACCGGACGCTGCGTCATGCGCTATCCAATCAGCGCGCGCGACGGAGGGCCAGGTGAGCGTTGCCGAAGTGACGGTGCTGATGCCGGTCCGCAACGGCGCGCGATTTCTGGAGCCTGCAATTCGCAGCATTCTGGCGCAAGGCCTCCGAGACTTCGGGTTCATCATCTGCGACGATGGTTCCACCGACGATACACCGCATATCCTGGCGCGGTTCGCCGGGCGCGATTCCAGGATCAGAGTGATCACACTGCCATCGAGCGGCCTCGTCGCGGCACTGAATATCGGCATCCAGGAGGCTCGCGCCACATGGGTGGCCCGAATGGACGCCGACGATGTTGCCTGGCCGGATCGCCTGGCCGTGCAACTCGCCGCTGCTACAGCGCATCCAGAAACCGCGGCCATCGGGAGCGCCTGGCGGATCATCGATCAGAGTGGGCGGCCGCGCGAAATTATCCATCCGCCGTCCAGCCCCGCGGCGATCGCCGAGGCGTCTGCTGGAACGCAACTGCCTGGCCCATCCCACCATGTTGCTGAACCGACAGGCCGTGATCGATGCCGGCGGCTATCGCGCGGCCTTTCGCCAGGCCGAGGACTACGACCTGTGGCTTAGGCTGTCCGAGCGGTCTCCCCTGTATGCTGTACAGCGGCCTTTGCTGGACTACCGGGAGCATGCACTGCAGGCCAGCCAGAGCGGGTTGGAACAGCGCATCCTCGCTGAACTGGGGGCGCAGGTCGCTGCCCGCGCGAGGCGGCGCGGCGAACGCGATCCGGCGTCAGGCGCCGTGCTCGTGGATCGCACGTGGTTGCAGGCCAATGGCGTTGCCGCAGAGGATATCCGCGAGCGGATGGTCGCCGGAGCGCTGGGCGCTGCGGTGTACGCCGTTCGCAAGGGACAACAGGCCGCGGCACGGGAAGCACTGGGCCTGCTGTCCGCGCAACGAGGCCTGCACCCGCGGACACGCCTGCACGCCCTGTTGCTGCGCGCGAGGGCGGCCTTCATGCCGCGGCGGCAGTCATGATCTGTTCAGCCACGTCCCGCCACTCCCGCGCTCGGAAGTGCTGGCGAATGCGCAATACCCAGGCCTCCCGTGCTGCGGGCTGCTCGATCCATTCGGCCATCTTGTCAGCCCAGGCATCCGCCGCGAGCGGATCGAGACAGGGGGATAGACCACCGACTGTCTCCCGCACCGCGCCGCCATTTGAGGCGATCACCGCCTTGCCGCGCGCGAACGCCTCGATGATCGGCAGACCGAAACCTTCGTAGCGGGACGGATAGACACAGAACGCGCAGTCACGATACAGCCGCTCCAGCTCGCGGTCGCTGATACCTTCCCAATGCAGCGCACCGTACGGTTCGGTCCTCGCCGTCTCCAGTTGATCGAGCACACCGTCGACCATCCAACCGCTCCGCCCAACGAAAAGCAGTCGGAAATCGTGCCGTTGGGGGACGCCCCGCTGCAGCAGACGGCGCCAAGCGTCGAGCAGCACGGCATGGCCCTTGCGCGGCTCCAACGTGCTGACGAACAGGGCAAAGCCTCCCGGCCGTAGCGGCGTGCGCAAGGACGGCAATGGCGCGTCGCAATTGGCCGATGCGGCCAGCGGCACGATCACCGGGTTCGGGTCCGGCAAGCCCAGTGTCGTGGCGTAGCGCCGCAAATCCTGTGCGATGCTGGCTGAATTGCAGAGAATGCGGACCCCGGCCCGTAGCGTCGCGTCCCAGTAGGCGCCGAACCCTGGCAGTTCCTGGGCGGGAAAGAATTCTGGGTGGGTCAGCGGCAACAAGTCATAGCACATCACCGCCATGCGAAAGCCATATCGGTCGCGCAGCGACAGCATCGCGGTTCCCTTGTGCAGCCAGTCGGAGCCGGCGGACAGCAGCGTATCATCAGGACCAGGCTGAACCTCGTCACCCAGAGCGAGCTCGTAGGGGACAACCGCCATGCGCCGACCGAAACGATCGGAGAACGGCGTGCGTCGGGCATCGGCGCCCAGCAGCCAGTCCTGTACGCGCTCCGCCTGCTGAGCCGTCCTCGTTGAACCAGAAAGCCGCAAACGCTCGAGTTGCATGACGACCGGATACCGGGGCGAGAGCATGTTGCGCCATCGCGGACGGTGGCGGCGGAAATCGATTCCGATCGTATCGATGGCGCCATCAAGACCCAGAACCAAGCGCTGCCACGCAGGCTGGAGCGCGCGCAGGCTTTCCGTCAGCGGGTCATAGAATGTCAACTGCACGTCCGGCCGATGGCGTACGGCGTGCTGCGCCAGCTCGAACTCCACGCGGACAATACCGACCGGCGGGCCGACCCAGCGAGCGACCGTAGAGATGTCCAGGATCAGCCGCGGCATACTGAACAATCTGCGCCCGACCGGCTTGATTCGGAAAGAGATGCCCCGTCGGCAATCGCGCCCAGTTATGGTGGACACGGTCGGCGCGGGGGATCATTGATGCATCCATGAGCCACAAAGGTGGAAGCATGCAGCGACTGGTGAACATTGGCGGGTTTGCCGTGGGCAATGACGAGCCATTCGCGCTAATCGCAGGCCCTTGCCAGATCGAGTCGCGCGCCCATGCCCTCGAAGTCGCTGCTGCGCTGAGGGAAATCTCTGACGCAACACGTGTCCCGGTGATCTACAAATCGAGTTTCGACAAGGCGAACCGCACGTCGGTGTCTGCTGCGCGGGGTGTCGGTATGTCGGAGGGCTTGGCGATACTTGCGGACGTGCGCGAGGCCACTCGCATGCCGACGCTGACGGACGTGCACGCGCCGGAACAGTGCGCGCTCGCGGCGCAGGCCGTTGATGTTCTGCAGATCCCCGCATTCCTGTGCCGACAGACCGATCTTCTGTTGGCGGCGGGAGAGACCGGCAAGCCGATCAACGTGAAGAAGGGGCAGTTCCTGGCGCCCTGGGACATGGCGAACGTCGCAGCGAAGATCGCCAGCACCGGGAACCAGAACATCCTGCTGTGCGAGCGGGGCGCGAGCTTCGGTTACAATACGCTGGTCAACGACTTCCGTGCCCTGCCCATCATGGCAGGCACCGGCTATCCGGTAGTGTTCGACGCGACTCACTCGGTGCAGCAGCCGGGCGGTCAGGGCACCTCGTCCGGCGGTCAGCGCGAGTTCGCGCCCGTGCTGGCGCGCGCTGCGCTGGCGGTCGGCGTGGCGGCGGTGTTCATCGAAACGCATCCCGACCCCGACCATGCGCCAAGCGACGGACCGAACATGATCCCGTTGTGCGAGATGCCGGCGCTGATCGCACGGCTGAAGGCGTTCGACGAATTGGCGAAGCGGGACAGGCTGGATGCTCCGTAGATGAACGCTCACGATAGCGCGGCCACCGCGCCGCTCATGCGCGTTGCCTTGTCAACAACGTGGCAGGATTTTGGAAGGGAAGAAGAGGGAACCGCAGATGCACGCTGATGCACGCAGATGATATTGAGCTGAACGAACTGACCGAGCGGATCATTGGCGGTGCGCTTCGTGTGCAGAACACGCTCGGCGCGGGTCTCGGTGTCACCGCATCAGTCTTCATCTGCGTGCATCTGCGGTTCCATTTCTTCTCATGCCAACCGCCGGATGACCGGCAGCTCATGGCGTGCGTGGAGGCCGCTGGCTGCGATGGCACCAACGGCACCGGCGCTGTTGGTTCCGGCGGCGAATAGCCGAACGGCTGCGTCGGCCCCGGCGGTGCTGGCCTGGTCCCGGTCCGCTCCGTCAGATCCGTAACGCAACGGCCGAACGTGTTGCTGATCGTGGTCGAGCCGTTCAGCCCCACCCTCCACGGCGGCTCGTTGCCGGCAGGAAAATTCAACGTCATCGAACTCGCGCGTCTGAACTGCGCGTCGAAAATCGGCATGGAGCTACTGTCGAGCGTCCACTTCACCATCTGGCCATCGCCCGTGCCTTGCATATTCCAGGGGAACTCCAAGCCGATCTGAACCACGACGGGTATTGGCGTGCCCGCCGGGATGTTCCAGGTCGGCTTCCTGGCCTGAAACTGCACCGTGTCATTGCCGATCTCCAGCCGCAGCGAAATGCTGCGGTTATCCACCGGGTTGGTGCTGCCGATCCCGCATACCGGCTTGCCGTCATCCGCGCCGCCGGTGAACGCATCCCAGTCTCCCACGTGATAATAGACCGAGACCCTGGCGATCGCCCAGGAGCCGCCGAGGCTCGTCATCATCGAGGCGGCGAGGATCGTTCGGAGCGCTGCATCGCATTTGTCATCTCTACACTTCTCTTCGGTCGATCCGCATACGCATTCGGCGTGGCAACGGCAAACCCTGCGCCGCTTGCCGCGGCGCGACGGATGTTTTAGGCCAACGTGAGCGCAAGCTGGGAGGATCGCCATGGCCGAGGCCTATATCTGCGACTTCGTCCGCACCCCGATCGGCCGCTATGGCGGCGTGCTGAAGGATGTCCGGACCGATGATCTGGCGGCGCATCCGATCCGCGTCCTGAAGGAGCGTCATGCGTCGGTGGACTGGGAACAGCTTGACGACGTGGTTTACGGCTGCGCCAACCAGGCCGGCGAGGACAACCGCAACGTCGCGCGCATGGCGCTGCTGCTGGCGGGACTGCCGGAGCACATCTCCGGCTCAACGATCAACCGGCTGTGTGGCTCCGGGCTGGATGCGGTCGGGACCGCTGCCCGCGCGATCCGCGCTGGGGATGCCGAACTGATGATCGCCGGCGGCGTGGAGAGCATGACGCGCGCGCCGTTTGTGATGGGCAAGGCGAGCGAGGCGTTCTCCCGCTCGGCCGAGATCTACGACACCACGATCGGCTGGCGCTTCATCAATCCGCTGATGAAGCAGCAGTACGGCGTGGATTCCGATGCCCGAAACCGCGGAGAACGTCGCCGAGGACTTTCAGGTGACGCGGGCGGATCAGGACGCGTTCGCCTATCGCTCGCAGATGCGCTGCAAGGCAGCGCAAGAGAGCGGGTTCTTCGCCCGCGAGATCGCCCCGGTAGAGATCGCCGGCCGCAAAGGCACCACCACGGTGGATCGCGATGAGCATCCACGCGGCGATACGACGCTGGAGGGCCTGGCGAAGCTCAGGACGCCGTTCCGCAAGCAGGGAGGCACCGTGACCGCCGGCAATGCGTCGGGCGTGAACGACGGCGCGGCGGCGCTGATCATCGCTTCGGAGCAGGCGGCGAAGCGGCATGGCCTGACGCCGCGCGCACGGGTGGTGGCGATGGCGACGGCCGGCGTGCCGCCTCGCATCATGGGAATTGGGCCGGCACCGGCGACGCAGAAGCTGCTGGAGCGGCTCGGCGTAAGAATTGGCGATATCGATGTGATCGAGCTGAACGAGGCGTTTGCCGCCCAGGGTCTCGCGGTCACGCGGCAACTTGGCCTGCCCGACGATGCCGAGCACGTCAATCCGCATGGCGGGGCGATTGCCCTTGGCCATCCGCTGGGCATGTCGGGCGCTCGCCTGGCACTGACCGCGGTGAACGCGCTGGAAACCGGCGGCGGCAAGCGGGCGATCGCCACGATGTGCATCGGTGTCGGCCAGGGGATCGCGGCACTGATCGAGCGCGTTTAGGGATATTCGTTCTCTTTGCGTGATGGCCGGCCCTGTGCCGGAAGGAGAACCGCGATGGCTGCCATTGCCGAACTCGTCGCCCGCGAGATCCTCGACAGCCGCGGCAATCCGACGGTCGAGGTCGACGTCGTGCTGGACAGCGGCGCGGTCGGCCGCGCGGCGGTGCCATCCGGCGCCTCGACCGGGGCGCACGAGGCGGTGGAGTTGCGTGACAACGATCCGGCACGGTTTGGCGGTAGGGGCGTGCAGACCGCGATCGGCAACATAGAGGGCGAGATCCTCGACGCGATCGGCGGGATGGATCCGACGGAACAGGTCAAGATCGACAATATCATGATCGATCTCGACGGCACGGCGAACAAATCGCGGCTCGGGGCGAATGCGATCCTCGCGGTGTCGCTGGCCACGGCAAAGGCAGCCGCCACGGACCTGGGCATTCCACTCTATCGCCATGTAGGGCGGCGTGTACGCGCGAACACTGCCGGTGCCGATGATGAACATCGTCAATGGCGGCGTGCATGCGGACAATCCGATCGACATCCAGGAGTTCATGATCCAGCCGATCGGCGCGGGCACCGTGGCGGATGCAATCCGCATGGGCTCGGAAGTCTTCGCGGCGTTGAAGAAGGGGCTGCATGACGCCGGTCACAACACCAATGTCGGTGACGAAGGCGGGTTTGCGCCGAACCTCAAATCGGCGGACGAAGCGTTGGGTTTTGTTGCCAGGGCCTGCGAGAAGGCGGGCTACCGTCTGGGCGAGGAGATCACCTTTGCGCTCGATCCTGCCTCGAGCGAATTCTTCAAGGACGGCAGGTATGTACTGGCCGGGGAAGGCAAGACGCTCGATGCGGACGGGATGGTCCGCTACTACGAGGCATTGATCGGGCGCTATCCCATTGTGTCCATCGAGGATGGCTGCGCCGAGGACGATTGGGAGGGGTGGAAGCATCTCACCGCCACCCTGGGCAACCGGATCCAGATCGTCGGCGACGATCTGTTCGTCACCAATCCCGAGCGGCTGCGGCGCGGCATCCAGGAACACGCGGCAAATGCGATCCTGATCAAGGTCAACCAGATCGGCACATTGACCGAGACGCTGGAGGCGATAGAGCTCGCACACAAGGCAGGGTTCCGCTGCGTCATGAGCCACCGCTCGGGCGAGACTGAGGATTCAACGATCGCCGACCTGGCGGTTGCCACCAACTGCGGCCAGATCAAGACCGGCAGTCTTTCGCGCAGCGACCGGACTGCGAAGTACAACCAGTTGATGCGCATCGAGGCGCAGCTTGGTCCGGCCGCACGATATGCGGGGAGAACTATTCTCCGCTGTTAGAACGTGGAAAGCGTAATCGCCGGAAGTCTGAATCACGCGAAAGATCATGGCCTGGAGCACCATCAGGCTGACCGGAAACCGTCTTTGCGAGGAGCGCCAGCGACGAAGCAAACCCAGTTTTCGTGCCGCCGGCTTTGGGTTGCTTCCCTTGCTTGCGCGAGGTCGCAATGACGGATGGTGCATGCCCGGTCAAGGGTGACGCACCATAGGTTCAGACCTCAGCTCGCACTGGTTCCGCGCCGAGAATCCAAACTCATACCGGAACTGCAGCAAACTCCAAACGCATTTCTCGTGCGACCTCCGCCATCACCGCCTCGACTGCAGAACAGTTGGTGCGGATGTCCGCGGTTGCCGATGCCTGTCGCGCCGCCTTGCCGATGCTGGCACGCAGCCGTGGATCGTGCAGCGCCGCAATGCGTTCCGCGAGCAGCATATAATCCTCGGGATCGCCGATGACATATCCATCGGTCCCATCGGTGATCAGGTCCGCGGCACCATTCGCCGCCGTGGTGATCACTGGAAGCCCGCAAGCCATGGCTTCGATCGTGGCCAGGCTGCACGCGTCCCAGCGTGTCGGATGCACCAGCACATCCGCGGCCGCGTAGAAGCGTTCGATCTCTTTCACGTCGCCATGCAGCGTGACGATCCCGGCCAGCCCCATGCGCTCAACCAACCGCAGCCATAGCCGGTCCGGAAGGCCGCCAGCGACCGCCAGCCGCACGGGCAAGCCCTTGCTGTACAGCGAACCCAGCGCCAGCAGCGCCGTGTCGAACCCCTTAAGCCGAAGGTTGTGCGCCACCATCAGACACAGCAACTCCTCGCCAAGGCCGAACGCAGCTCGCTGAGCCGCGCGCAGCCGCGCCAGCCGGTCAGGTGCAAAGCGCGCCGTGTCCACACCATTCGGGATCACGACGATGCGGCTGGGGTCGACGTCGTGCCGCGCAGCCAGCAGTCCGCGCAGCCGGCGCGACACCGCGATGACCCGCCGCGCCTCGGCTGCGGCGCGCGCCTCGATCCGGGCCATGCGTACGCGGCGCAGGTTCAGCCGGGGCGAAATCGCCGCACGCAGCCGACGCAGTGCCGTGTGTGAGCGGATCTCCTGTTCCATGCTCAAAAGCCGTGAACCGGTCTGCGGTTGGAACACATGCGCCGACCATCCGGTGCCGGAATCGTGCAACACCATCGGGCCAAGTCCATTGACCGCGGCTTCTACCGCCAGCGCGCGGCCATACAGATCGCGAGGGTCCGACAGAATGTGCAGCTTCAGTCCATCCTGCCGCGCATTGGAGCGGAACGCGATGATATGGACCTCGTGGCCCGCATTCAGCAGGTGGCCTGCGAACTGCGCGGTCCAGCGCTCCGCGCCTCCGCCGGCGGGGTTGAAGTCCTCCGTGATCAGTCCGACGCGCAACTGCCGCTTACACCAACCGTGCCTGCCGCACGGCGGCGGCGATGAAGCCGGCGAAGAGCGGATGCGGGTCGAACGGCTTCGACTTCAGTTCCGGATGGTATTGCACGCCAACAAACCAGGGATGATCCGGCAGCTCGACGATCTCCGGCAGCACGCCATCCGGTGATATGCCGGAGAACAGCAGACCGGCTAGTTCCAATCCCTCCTTGTAATGCACGTTCACTTCGTAGCGGTGCCGGTGCCGCTCCTCGATGCGCGCCACACCGCCATAAATCTCCGCTACCAGCGAGCCTGAACTCAACACCGCCGGATAGGCGCCCAACCGCATAGTGCCGCCGAGATCGCCGCCCTCCATGCGCCGCTCGATGTCGTTGCCCCGCGCCCATTCGGTCAGCAGGCCCACCACCGGTTCATCGCACGGTCCGAACTCAGTCGATGAGGCGCATCGCAGGCCGCACAGGTTGCGCGCCGCCTCGATCACCGCCATCTGCATGCCGAAGCAGATGCCGAAGAACGGCACGCTCTTTTCGCGGGCGAAGCGCACTGCCTCGATCTTGCCGGGAGTGCCACGCTCGCCGAAGCCACCCGGCACCAGGATGCCGTTGCACTCCTCCAGCCGGTGTACCGCGCCATCGTTCTCGAAAATCTCGCTGTCCACCCAGTCGAGCTGCACCTTCACGCGATTGGCGATTCCGCCATGCGCCAAGGCCTCGGCCAGCGACTTATAGCTGTCCAGCAGGTTGGTGTATTTGCCAACGACCGCGATGCGCACCTCGCCTTCCGGCGAGCGGACCGCCTCGACGATTTCCTGCCATCGCGATAGATCGGGCCTGTCATCCGCCGGCAAGCCGAAATGCCGCAGCACTTCGCGGTCCATGCCCTCCGCGTGGTAGCTCATCGGCACCGCGTAGATCGTATCGACGTCCAGCGCCGCGATCACCGACTGCGGACGCACATTGCAGAACAGCGCGATCTTGCGCCGTTCGTTCTCCGGGATCGGCCGGTCGCAGCGGCACAGCAGCATCTGCGGCTGGATGCCGACGTTCAGCAGTTCCTTCACCGAATGCTGCGTCGGCTTGGTCTTCAGCTCGCCCGCCGAAGGAATGAAAGGCACCAGCGTCAGGTGCACGAACATCGCACGCTCCGGCCCGAGTTCATTGCCGAGCTGACGGATGGCTTCAAGGAACGGCAGGCTCTCGATATCGCCCACCGTGCCGCCGATCTCCACCAGCACGAAGTCGAAACCGCCGGTATCGCGGACGATGATCTCCTTGATCGCGTCGGTGATGTGCGGGATCACCTGCACGGTGGCGCCCAGGTAATCGCCGTGTCGCTCCTTGGCGATCACCTCGGAATAGATGCGCCCCGTGGTGGCGTTGTCGAACCGGTTGGCCGGCACGCCGGTGAAGCGCTCGTAGTGCCCCAGGTCGAGATCGGTCTCCGCACCGTCATCGGTGACATAAACCTCGCCATGCTGATAGGGGCTCATGTGCCCGGATCGACGTTCAGGTAGGGATCGAGCTTGCGCAGCCGCACGGCAAATCCGCGTGCCTGCAGCAGAGCGCCCAGTGACGCAGAGGCGATGCCTTTGCCAAGGGAAGAGACCACGCCGCCGGTGATGAAGACATACCGCGTCATGGGCGCCCAGTATACGAAGCCGAATCGGTGGACGGGAAGCCCGCTTATCGGCCCGTCACGCATGCGTCAGGCGTGGGGCTCGCCAGCCGCGCTTGGTTGACCATTCAAAGAGGGCCGCTGGTCTCAGTTCGTGGGTACGCTCGGCCCCTTCGGCGCGTGGCGGCGCTGGTGCGCGTTGGCGTGGCCGGCGCGGGCGCCGATGCCGGCGGAGGGTTCTCCAGCAGCGACCGGCCCACCCCGGTGGTGCCGCGGTTGAGCAGAGCCAAGGTCAGGGACAGCGCCATGAACGCCGTGGCCAGGATGGCCGTCGCGCGGGTGAGCAGGTTGGCGGTGCCCCGGCCCGACATGAAGGCGCCCATGCCCTGCGAGCTGCCGATCCCCAGCCCGCCACCCTCGCTGCGCTGGATCAGCACAACGCCGATCAGCGCGAGCGTGACGAACAGGTGGATGATCAGCAGGACAGCGGTCATTCAAGGCCCCTCAGCGCGGGGCAGCATCTACGCCGGCCTGGCGGCCCGGGCAATCGCCAGAAAATCCTCCGCCTTCAGGCTCGCGCCCCCGATCAGACCGCCACCGACGTGCTGCACTGCCAGCAGCGAACCGGCATTCGCCGGACGCATGGATCCGCCATAGAGGATGCGAATTTCTTGCCCCGCGTCGCCAAACTGTCGGACCAGTTCCTCGCGGACGAAAGCGTGCATCATCGCCACGTCCTGTTCGGTGGCGGTCTTGCCGGTGCCGATCGCCCAGACCGGTTCATAGGCGACAACGCCGCTGAACGGCTTGGGCAGGCTGCCGGCGATCTGCCAGCCCACCACCTCGGTCTCCTGGCCGGCGGCGCGCTGGTCCTCGGTCTCGCCGACACAGACGATCGGGGTCAGCCCGGCGTCATCCGCCGCCAGCACCTTCTCGCGTATCAGCTCATCGGTCTCGCCATGGTTCTGTCGCCGCTCGGAATGGCCAAGGATGACCCACGTGGCACCCGCATCGCGCAGCATGGCAGCCGATACGTCGCCGGTATGGGCGCCCTGGCCCTGGGCGTGGCAGTCCTGCCCGCCCACCGCCACGGGGGACCCTGCCAGCGCGCGCGCCACCGGCTCGATCGCGGTGAACGGCGGACAGACCAGCAGCTCGGCAGCCACCCCGTGCGCGCCATCGCGCACCGCGGCGGCGAGTTCGACCGCCGGGGCGCGCAGCATGTGCATCTTCCAGTTCCCGGCGATCAGTTGCGGCATCGCGATCTCCTGGGCGATCTCCTGGCCCTATGACGCGCTGGTAACGCAAAGGACCAGCGCTGGCAAAGCCACGCTTCGGCTCGTATATGCTGCCGCCGACGCCATTGAGGCTTGCCTGCATGATCACTGCCTTCCGCCGCTACCTTGAGACCTGGGTGGTTCGCGGCTTCTTTCTGGTCATGGTGTTCGCCTTCATCTCCTGGGGCGTCGGCGACGTGGTCCGCCTGATCGGCACGTCCACCTGGGCCGCCAAGCTCGGCGGCCAGACCATAGAGGGCGCGCAACTGCAGGAAGCGTATCAGCGCGACATGTCGCAGGTGACCAGGAATCTGCCGTCCGGGCAGGAGCCGACGCCGGCAGAACGCAGCAGATGTCGCGCACCGGGCGTTGCAGCAACTGATCACCCAGGCGGCGATGAGCCAGGAGCTGGACGGCTGCACGTCGTCTCGCCCGACCAGGCGGTTCGCCAGGCCATTTTCGCCATGCCGGCGTTCCGTGGCCCGAAAGGCCAATTCGACCAGGCAACGTTCACCGCCGTGCTGCGCAACAACGGACTGAACGAACCCCGCTTCATCGAAATGATGCGGAACGATCTGGCACAACAACAGTTGCTGACCGCGGTCGGGGCAGGCGCGGCTACTCCCGACGTTCTGTTGCTGCCACTGTTCCAGGCCCAATTCGAGAAGCGTTCGGCCGACATGGTGGAGTTTCCGTTCGCTGCCGCGCCAGAGCCACCCGCACCGACCGAGGCCGAGCTAGCAGCGCTGGTATGACAACCATCCCGATTTGTACTCGGCGGCGGAATACCGCAAGATCAAGGCGATCGTCCTGTCGCCGCAAACATTGGCGAAGGATATCCCGATCAGCGATGCCGACCTTCAGGCTGCGTACCAGCAGCGCAAGTCGCAGTATGTGACGCCGGCCAAGCGATCGGCCGAGGTCATCTCGGTGAGTGACGAGGCCAAAGGCGAAGTCTCTGGCCGACACCTGGCGCGCCGGTGCGGATTGGGCCGCCATGCAGAAAGCGGCGCAGGACGCCGGCGCCTCGGCGATCGCGCTCGATGACGCGACCGAGCGCGAGTTTCCCGACACCGATCTGGCACGCATGGTCTTCGCCGCCACGCCCGAGCAGTCACCGGACCGGAGAAGGGTGCACTGGGCTGGCATATCGTCCGCGTCACCAAGGCCACCCCGGGCAGCGAACAAAGCTTCGATCAGGTGAAGGACAAGCTGCGCGCAGACGTCCTCGCCTCGAAGGCCGCCGATCTGATGTACGACCGCGCGAACAAAGTGGACAACGTCCTCGGCACCGGCGCGAGCCTTGACGAAATGCCCAACGATCTCGGACTGGTGGGCGTCACCGGAACGCTCGACGCGCAAGGCAATACGCCTGAAGGCAGCCCTGCCCCTATGCCTGGCCCGCCCGAACTGAAATCGGCGTTGATCAAGGCAGCGTTCGACACCCAGAAAGGCGACCCGCCACGCCTGGTGGAGGTCCAGACCCCGTCGACCGGCGGATCGGCGTACTACGCGCTGAGCGTCGAGGATATATCGCCGCCGGCGGTGAAGCCATTCGACAGCGTCAAGGAGCAGGTGGTCACCGACTGGACCAACGACGCCAAGCGGCACGCGCAGGAACAGGCAGCGGCGAAACTGCTTACGTCCGTCAAGGGCGGCCAGCCGTTGGCCGACGCGGCGGCGGTGGCCGGTGTTACGGTGCGGCGCACGCCGCTGGTCACACGGGGTGGCAGCGCGGAAGGCATACCGCAGCAGCTTGAAGAACCGCTGTTCACGCTGAAACAGGGCGAGCCGACGATGGTGGAAACGCCTCAGGCCTTCATCGTCGCCGTGCCTGCCGAAATCGTTCGAGGCTGATCCGAAGGCGGACCCGGCCGATTTTGCGCAGGTGCGCGAGGCGGTAACGCGCTCGATCAGCGACTGATCTGGCCAGCGTTTTCGCGGACGCATTGCGCGCCCGCGCCGCGCCGCGCATCAATCAGACTGTCGTCGCCAACATAACCGGCCAAGGACAATGAACATCACCGTCCCGCCTGGCTTCGCCACCTTCCGCTCTGCCTACGAAGTCGGGTCGCGGCACGCTGGTCTGGCGGCGCGGCGTCGCTGACCTGGAAACGCCGGTCGCCGCGTTTCTGAAACTGGCGCATGGCCGGCCGAACTCCTTCCTGCTGGAGAGCGTCGAGGGCGGTGCGGCGCGCGGACGTTACTCGATCATCGGCATGCAGCCCGACCTGGTGTGGCGCTGCCGCGATGGACGCGCCGAAGTGAACCGGCACGCGCTTTCGGCGCCACATGCTTTTGTCCCGGACCCGCGACCGGCGCTCGAAAGTCTGCGCGGCAATGATTGCCGAGACGCGATTGGACGTGCCCGCCAACCTGCCGCCGATGGCAGGCGGACTGGTCGGCTATCTCGGCTATGACATGGTGCGGCTGATGGAGCGGCTGCCGCTGCAGAACCCCGACGTCATCGGCGTGCCTGACGCGCTGATGCTGCGCCCGACGCTGTTCGCGATCTTCGACAACGTCAACGACGAGCTGACGCTTGGCGGCGCCGGTGTATTCGCAACCCGATATCGTTGCCGAAACGGCGTGGCACCATGCGCAGAAGCGACTGGACGAGGCGGAAGCCGCGCTCGATCGTCCGCTGCCGCACCAGCCGCCGCCGGTGATGCTGCCTGATCCGCCGGCACCCGCATCGAATTTTTCCAGGCCGGAGTTTTTGGCGGCAGTCGATAGCTGCAAGGAGTACATCGCCGCCGGCGACGCGTTCCAGATCGTCATCAGCCAGCGGTTCTCGGTGCCCTTCGTGCTGCCGCCGTTCTCGCTTTATCGCGCACTGCGGCGCATCAACCCGGCGCCGTTCTCTGTTTTTCCTCGATTTCGGCGGCTTCGCGGTGGTCGGATCAAGCCCCGAAGTGCTGGTCCGCCTGCGTGATGGCACGGTCACCATCCGTCCGCTGGCGGGCACCCGACGCAGCGGCGCCACCTACGAAGAGGACCAGGCGCTGGAGACCGAACTGCTGAATGATCCGAAGGAGCGGGCAGAGCATCTCATGCTGCTTGACCTGGGGCGTAACGATGTCGGACGGGTCGCGGAGCTTGGCTCGGTCAAGGTGACCGAGAGCTTCGTCACCGAACGCTTCAGCCACGTGATGCACATCTCCTCCAACGTAGAGGGCAAGCTGCGCGACGGCCTGGACGCGCTTGATGCGCTGATCGCCGGCTTTCCCGCCGGCACACTTGTCCGGCGCGCCGAAGGTCCGCGCGATGGAGATCATCGAGGAGCTGGAACCGGACCGGCGCAACATCTACGCCGGCTGCATCGGCTACTTCGCGGCGAACGGCACGATGGACACCTGCATCGGCCTTCGCACCGCGCTGGTGAAGGACGGCGTGATGTACGTGCAGGCGGGTGCCGGCATTGTCGCCGACTCCGAGCGGGAATTCGAGCACGAAGAGTGCCGGCAGAAGGCGCGCGCACTGATGCGGGCGGCGGAAGAGGCGGTCAGGTTTGCCGCCGGGAAGTCCGGCGGTAACAACACCTGAAGGCCGGCGCTAGCGGCCTTCAGGTACTCGGAATCGTAGGTGGTGAAGACCACCACGACAGAATTCGCTCCGATCCGTACACTCTTGTCAGCCAATTTCGGCAAGGGAATGCGCGCACGTATGCAGTATGAAACCAGCAAGGCGCCGAGGCGCTCGGCCGTGATGATATCGCTCGCCTGCCCATCGTAGGTGAGAATGATCCCGCTATCGACCGGATTGAATTCAACCGAACTCGGACGTGAAGCCGGCAAGCCAAAGCTGCTGGCCCAGCGCACGGACCTGACGATGATGGAGATCAACGCCCGCGCATCGAACTCCAGCTCGCGTCTGTCGATGATGCTGATGGGCGGTTCCCCGTGGCGGATGGCTGCGATGGTGTGCCGGCATCTGCCAGAGTGCTTTGCAATGGTTGACGGAAGGTGAAGCGCCGTTGACCCTGGCCGTGCCGTTGCGCAGGATGCGTTGCCATGCTGTTGCTGATTGACAACTACAACTCATTCACCTTCAACCTGTACCACTTCCTGGGCGATGTGGGCGCACGCTGCGAGGTGTGGCGCAACGACAAGATCAGCGTCGACGATGCGCTCGCCCGCCGTCCCGAAGCGATCGTGCTGTCGCCCGGACCGTGCACACCCGAACGAGGCCGGCATCTGCCTGGACCTGATCGCGGCAGCCGCCGGCAAGGTCCCGATCCTCGGCGTATGCCTTGGGCACCAGGCCGTCGGGCAGGCATTTGGAGGCAAGGTGGTACGCGCCCCGGTGCCGATGCACGGCAAGCTCAGCCGCATCTTCCACGCGGGTACCGACATCCTGGAGAGCCTGCCGTCTCCGTTCAGTGCCACCCGCTATCATAGCCTGACGGTGGATCGCGACACCTTGCCGAACGCTCCTGGTGCCGACCGCCTGGACCGAGGACGGGCTGCTGATGGGGTTGCGCCATCGCTCGCTACCGGTGTTCGGCGTGCAGTTCCACCCGGAAAGCATCGCCAGCCAGCATGGCCATGAGTTGCTGGCAAACTTCCTCCGCATCGCGCGCGGCAGCAACACGCCGGCGCGGGCAGCCTGACCGGCGGCGTGTCGAACAATCTCAAGCCATTCCTGGCGCGACTTGCGGTTGGCGAGACCCTGGCCGACGCCGAGGCGGAGACCGCCTTCGACATCATCATGTCCGGCGAGGCAACCCCGGCGCAGATCGGTGCCCTGCTGATGGCAATGCGGCTGCGGGGCGAGACAGTTGCCGAGATCACCGGCGCGGTCCGTGCCATGCGGGCGCGGATGACTGCGGTAAGCGCGCCGGCTGACGCAATCGACGTCTGTGGCACCGGCGGTGATGCGGCGGGAACGCTGAATGTCTCGACCGCCGTAACCTTCGTCGTCGCCGGCTGCCAGCTACCGGTCGCAAAGCATGGCAACCGCGCGCTGTCGTCGCGGACTGGCGGCGCCGATGTGCTTACCGCGCTTGGGGTGAACGTGGATGCGCCGCTGGAGCGTCTGCCGGACATTCTGCGCGCCGCCAACTGCGCCTTCCTGTTCGCCCCGCGCCACCACCCGTCGATGCGCCACGCCGCAGGACCACGTGTCGAGCTGGGCACCAGGACGATCTTCAACCTGCTGGGTCCGCTGGCGAATCCGGCACGTGTGCGCCGTCAGCTTACGGGTGTGTTCGCCCCGCAATGGGCGGGGCCGATGGCCGAGACACTCGGCCGACTGGGCAGCGAGTGCGCGTGGATCGTGCACGGCCAGGGTCTCGACGAGCTGACGATCGCCGGCGAGAACCAGGTGGTCGCGTGGCAGGACGGCAGCCTGCGCCGGTTCAGCATCTGCCCAGAAGACGCCGGACTTGCGCGCGCTCCGGTCGAAGCGATCCGTGGCGGCGACGCGGCACTGAACGCGGCAACTCTGCGGGCTTTGCTGCAGGGAGCGATCGGCCCATATCGCGATACAGTGCTGCTGAATGCCGCCGCCGCACTGATCGTGGCGGCGCGTGCCGCAGATTTGCGTGAGGGCGTCGCACTGGCGGCCCGTTCGATCGCTTCCGGTGCGGCGCTCGCCGCGCTCGAGACGCTGGGGCGTGAAACCGCGACGCAGTGAAGGATGCGATGCCCGATACAGCAGACATTCCCGCTTCCGACGTGCTGGCCCAGATCTGTGCCGATACCCGCGCCGCGGTGGCCGAGGCCAAGAGCAGAATCAGCCTGGAGGCCCTGCGGTCGGGCGCCGCGGCCCGCAGCGACCCGACGCGGGGGTTCGGCGCGGCGCTGAAGCAGGCGGTCGCCGACGGACGCTATGGCCTGATTGCCGAAATCAAGAAAGCCTCCCCCTCCGGCGGTCTCATCCGCCCGGAGTTCGACGCGAGGGCGCTGGCCCGCGCCTATCGCGACGGCGGCGCCGCCTGTCTATCCGTACTGACCAATAGGCCTCACTTCCAGGGCAGCCGGGCGGACCTGGTGGCAGCGCGCTACACCGCCAATCTGCCAGTGCTGCGCAAGGATTTCATTCTCGAACCGTGGCAGGTGTACGAAAGTCGTGCCATGGGCGCGGACTGCATCCTGCTGATCCTGGCTGCACTGACCGACACCGAGGCGCGCGAGCTGGAAGCGCTGGCGCGCGCGCTCGATATGGACGTCCTGGCCGAAGTGCACGACGAACGCGAATTGGATCGTGCACTCGGCCTTCAGACACAACTGATTGGTATAAACAACCGCAATCTCAAGACCTTGAGCACCGACCTTGCGGTGACTGAACAGCTCGCGCCAATGGTCCCCCCAGATCGGTTCCTGATCGCCGAAAGTGGCATCCGCGGCAATTCCGATCTCCGGCGCCTGGCATCGGTGGGGACACAGTGCTTCCTGGTAGGGGAAAGCCTGCTGCGTCAGCCGGATGTCGCAGCCGCAACCCGGGCGTTTCTGACCGGACCATGATGGGCGGGTCCAGCGCGCCCATGACCACCGGTTCGAGCCCGGTGGCAGGCATGAAGACCGGGCTGACGCCCGGGACCGCGCATGACGGGCGAGTTCTCGCATTTCGATGCGCGCGGCCAAGCTGCCATGGTGGACGTGGGCGCCAAGCCGATTACCGAGCGAACCGCCACCGCCCGGGCACGGGTCACAATGCTACCCGCCACCGCGGCGCTGATCCGCAGTGGTGGGGCAAAGAAGGGCGACGTGCTGGGGGTCGCGCGGATCGCCGGCATCATGGCCGCCAAGCGCACGTCGGAGCTGATCCCGCTCTGCCACCCTCTGCCGATCAGCGCGGTCTCGCTTGACCTGACCGCCGCCGCAGACGCGGTGGAAATTGCCGCCACGGTACGTACGGCCGGGCAGACCGGTGTCGAGATGGAGGCGCTCACCGCGGCCTCGGTCGCGGCGCTGACGGTGTACGATATGTGCAAGTCGGTGGACCGCGGCATGCGGATCGAGGGGCTGCGACTGACCCACAAGGCAGGCGGCAAGTCGGGTGAGTTCAGCCAGCAATAGGCTGTTCGACCTCGCGATCATCGGCGGCGGCATCAACGGCTGCGGCATCGCCCGCGACGCCGCGGGACGGGGCCTTTCCGTGCTGCTCGTGAACAGCACGACCTGGGCAGCGGCACCTCGTCGGCCTCCACCAAGCTGATCCACGGCGGGCTCCGCTACCTGGAGCACCACGCTTTTCGCCTGGTGCGCGAATTGCTTGCCGAGCGCCAGGTGCTGCTGCGCGCGGCGCCCCACCTGATCCGCCCCATGCGATTCGTGCTGCCGCACCATGCCGGATTGAGGCCACGCTGGCTGATCCGGCTGGGTCTGTTCCTGTACGACCACCTGGGCGGGCGCGAAATCCTCCCCGGCACGCGCACCCTCGATCTCCGCGCCGACCCGGCCGGGACACCGCTACAGGATCGGTTCAGCCGCGGCTTCGAATACTCCGACTGCCGGGTCGATGATTTGCGTCTGGTGCTGGCAAACGCCTGCGACGCCGTCGCTCGAGGCGCGGACATCCGCACCCGGACCCGCTCCACCCAAGCAAATCACCGGAACGGCGTGTGGCATCTGGCACTCTCCGGCGGCGAGACCGCGACAGCGCGCGTGCTGGTGAATGCCAGTGGTCCGTACGTCACCCGCGTGCTGCGCCAGGTAGTTGGCCAAGCCGCGCCTCGCCGCGTCCGGCTGGTCAAGGGCAGTCACATCGTCGTGCCACGGCTCTGGAGCCACGACCGCAGCTACATCTTCCAGAACGCCGATGGCCGCGTCTGCTTCGCAATCCCCTACGAAGGGGATTTCACTCTGATCGGCACCACCGACGACGACTTCCACGGTGATCCGGCAGACGCGGCGTGTTCGGTCGCGGAGGAGAATTATCTTTGCGCCTCGGTCAACCGCTATCTGCGGGCGCCAGTTATGCCGCTCGACATCGTGTGGCGTTTTGCTGGAGTGCGGCCGCTGTTGGACGATGGCGCCTCGAAAGCGCAGGAAGCCACCCGCGACTACAGGCTGGAACTCCAGCGGCCAGCGCTGCTGTCAGTGTTCGGCGGCAAGATCACCACCTATCGCCGGCTGGCGGAAGCGGCGGTGGCGAAGCTCGCACCGCTGTTCCCGGGTATGTCCGGCCCCTGGACGTCGGGCGCCGCATTGCCGGGCGGTGCGTTTCCCTGGGACGGCGTCGATCGGCTGCGCGCCGAACTGGCGGCGCTCTACCCGTTCCTGACCGCAAGCACCTGCGCGCGCTTGGTTCGGTCCTATGGCACGCTGGCCGCGGAGCTGCTTGGCGATGCCCGCAACCTCGGGGACCTGGGGCGCCGCCTATGCGCCGATCTGACCGAACGCGAGGTCGATTGGATGGTGCGGCGCGAATGGGCGCTGACCGCGAACGATATTCTGTGGCGGCGCAGCAAGCTCGGCCTGCGCGTCCAGCCGGCCGAGGCCGCGGCACTTCGGGCTTACCTGTCCGGTGCTCCGGGGCACGTGCTCGACCGCATCGCCGGCGAGCAAACCATAGCGGCTGCAACGCAGCAGGCACTCGGCTTGCGCTGAACCGCCGCACCGCATTACTCCCGGCGAACTGCTGGCCGGGAAGGTGCGCCCATGCGTGTGAAGGATGTCAGGAAGGTGGTCCTCGCCTACTCGGGCGGGCTGGACACGAGCGTGATCCTCCGCTGGCTGCAGGTGACCTATCGCTGCGAGGTCGTCACCTTTACCGCCGATCTCGGGCCAAGGCGAGGAGCTGGGACCGGCACGCCAGAAGGCGGAGCTTCTCGGGGTAAAGCAAATCTTCATGGACGACCTGCGCGAGACCTTCGTCCGAGACTTCGTGTTCCCGATGTTCCGCGCCAACGCGCTCTATGAAGGCCAGTACCTTCTAGGCACCTCGATCGCCCGCCCGCTGATCGCGCAACGACAGATCGAGATCGCCGAACAGGTCGGCGCCGACGCCGTCGCGCACGGCGCCACCGGCAAGGGCAACGACCAGGTCCGATTCGAACTCAGCTATTATTCGCTGAAGCCGGACATCAAGATCATCGCGCCCTGGCGCGAATGGGAGCTCACCAGTCGCACACGCCTGCTGCAGTTTGCTGAACAGAACCAGATCCCGATCGCCAAGGACAAACGCGGCGAGGCGCCGTTCAGCGTCGATGCCAACCTGCTGCACTCCTCGTCCGAAGGGAAAATTCTGGAGGACCCGGCGGTCGAAGCGGATGAGATCGTCTACCAGCGCACCATTCGTCCAGAGGACGCGCCGGACCGGCCGACGATAATCTGGGTGGAATTCGAACGCGGCGACGCCGTGGGCATCGAC
The DNA here is from genome assembly GCA_963758595.1 of uncultured Alphaproteobacteria bacterium. Lineage (GTDB taxonomy): Bacteria > Pseudomonadota > Alphaproteobacteria > Acetobacterales > Acetobacteraceae > JAMXLO01. The sequence goes on along the minus strand of CAVWWB010000004.1, from coordinate 123,776 downwards.
GGCGTCAACCTGTCGCCCGCCGCGCTGCTGACCAAGCTGAACGAACTCGGCCGCGCCAATGGCATCGGCCGGCTCGACATGGTGGAGAACCGGTTCGTCGGCATGAAGTCGCGCGGCGTATACGAGACACCGGGCGGCACCATCCTGCTGGCGGCGCATCGTGGCATCGAGAGCATCACGCTGGACCGCGAGGCCGCGCATCTCAAGGACAGCCTGATGCCGCGCTATGCCGAGTTGATCTACAACGGCTTCTGGTTCAGTCCCGAGCGGCGCATGCTGCAGGCGCTGATCGATGAAAGCCAGAAGAGCGTCTCGGGCCGCGTGGGTCTGAAACTCTATAAGGGCAACGTGTCGGTGATCGGCCGCGAGTCACCCAACAGTTTGTATGCACAGGATGTCGTCACGTTCGAGGAGGACGCCGGCGCCTACGACCAGTTCGACGCCCAGGGCTTTATCAAGCTGAATGCGCTAAGGCTGCGATTGGGCGCCATGGCGGGACGCCGCGGTGGCAGCCTGTAGCCCTGGGAGTGGTGAGACGATGCAACGACGTTCGCTGCTCATAGGCGGTTCGCTCTCCCTGATAGCCGAAGCGAAGGCCGCAACGGCCAGCCCGGTGGTACTGGAACTCTTCACCTCGCAGGGCTGCTCTTCCTGCCCGCCCGCCGATGCGCTGCTTGGCGAGCTGGCACGGCGTACGGGCCTGATCACGCTCGCCTGGCACGTGGACTATTGGAACAACCTCGGTTGGCGCGACCCGTTCGCCAGCAGATCCGCGACGGACCGCCAGAAGAGCTACGCTGCCAAGATCGGAAGTGTGGCCTTCACACCCGCCCTGGTGGTGAACGGGGCCACGATTCTGGTCGGCTCCGACCGCAACGCCATTGAAGAGGCAATCGCCAGAGCGGCCGCCTTGCCCGTGCCCGTGACACTCAGCCGGACGGCGGATGTCATGGAAATCGAGGTCGGACCGGCGCCGGGGCGCGTAAGGGCGCAGCGTATCGTCTATGATCCCGAACACGCCACCGACGTCCACGCCGGGGAGAATGAAGGCGCGCAGCTTCGCGAATATCGCACCGTCCGGGGGGTCGAGACCCTGGCCGAGTGGGATGCCGGCAACCGAAGCTTCAGAACGCCGATGCCGGCGCCGGGTCAAGGTATGGCGATTGTCGTGCAGTCACCAGAGCTGCGGGTCCTGGGCGCCGCTGACCTGCCACCTGGGTAGAGCATGATCGGATCAGCTTGAGCCGATCATGCTCCAGCAACTCAGTGATGTGGAGCGTGATTCACGCTTTCTGACGATCCCGCCTCAAGCGATCGCCCTCCAATCAGGGAAGCGCAGCCATCGCGGCGCTTACCAGCTCGGGCAGCATCCGCCACTCCGCGATCACCGCCCAGCAGGCCAGCAGGATCGCGATCCATATCGCGGGGCCTAACCCGGGGTAGGGACGGTCACCGGCACGCGGCCGGTTGGAATTCCTATCAGGTAGTTTGTCCATGTCAGGCTCTCCAGATCCCCGCATGGCCTATGCAAGGGACTGACGTCGGATTGGAATGAGGCGATTTTTCGCTCCTGCATGCGTGTCTGCACTGATTTCCACGCATAGGTGCCTCGCGGCAAGTCCGCATAAAGTATGCCCAACTCGTAACGGAACGGTACATTGAGCGAAAATACGATCTACGCGCGCGCAAACGCCGGACCAGCACACGTCGAGACCACGACTTTGGCGATCCTGGTGTCGCTCTCGGTCTGCCATCTGCTTAACGACATGAACCAGTCGTTGGTGCCGGCGCTGTATCCGATCCTGAAGGATTCCTACCGGCTCGACTTCGGTCAGATCGGCCTGATCACCCTCGCCTTCCAGCTGACCGCCTCGATGCTGCAACCAGTGGTGGGCATGGTCACGGATCGTCGCCCGCAACCGTACTCACTGCCCATTGCGATGGGCTGCAGCCTGATCGGCCTGCTGTTGCTGTCGGTGGCAAACAACTACGGCACGATCGTGCTGGCGGCCGCGTTGGTGGGGCTCGGCTCGTCCGTGTTCCACCCGGAGTCCTCGCGCGTCGCGCGCATGGCATCGGGCGGACGGCATGGCTTCGCGCAGTCACTTTTCCAGGTTGGCGGCAGCACCGGCTCGGCCATCGGTCCGCTGCTGGCTGCGTTCATCGTGGTGCCGCGCGGCCAGAGCAGCGTCGCCTGGTTCTCGGCCGCGGCATTGCTGGCAATCCTGCTGCTGAGCCAGGTAAGCCTATGGTACAGCCGACGCTTGTCGAACCGCCACGCGGGCGGCGGCGGCGCGGTGAACGCCGCCTATGCGGTACTGTCCCGCAAGCGGGTGCTGTTTGCCATCACCATCCTGGTGGCGCTGCTGTTCTCGAAGAATGTCTATACGTCCTCACTCAGCTCGTACTACACCTTCTACCTGATGCATAAGTTCGGCCTCTCGGTGCAGGACGCGCAGGTCCACTTGTTCATCTTCCTGGGCGCGGTCGCCGCGGGCACCTTCGCCGGCGGACCGATCGGCGACCGCTTCGGCCGTAAGCCGGTGATCTGGTTTTCGATCCTCGGTGCGCTTCCATTCGCGCTGATGCTGCCGTACGCGGGCCTGTTCTGGACCGGCGTGCTGACCGTGGCGATCGGCCTGATCCTGGCCTCTGCCTTCTCCGCCATCCTGGTTTACGCGCAGGACCTGCTGCCAGGCCGCGTCGGCATGGTCGCCGGCATGTTCTTCGGCTTCTCGTTCGGCCTGGGCGGCCTTGGCGCCGCGGCACTGGGCCAGATCGCTGACTGGACCAGCATCGATACCGTGTACCGGCTGTGCTCGTTCCTGCCGCTGATCGGGCTGTTGACGGCCTTTCTGCCGAACATCGAACGGCGACGACCGGCCTGAGCTTGAGCTAAAACGCCCGCAGGAAGAACACCGCCGTCACTGTAGCCGACAGCGCGATAACGAGGCCTCGCACCACGCGCGGCGGCAGCCACTGCGTCAGCCGTGCGCCCGCATAGCCACCAACAATGCTGCCACCCAGCATCGCCAGTGTCTGGGGCCACTGAACGGCACCGGTCCCGATGAACCAGGCGATGGCCGCGCCATTGGCTGCGCTGACCAGCAGCACGCGAACCGGCGCCATCGACTTGAGATCGGGGTTTGCCGTCAGCAGGCTCCACATGGCCATCATCATCAGCCCGACGGCACCGCCGAAGTAGCCGCCATAGATCGAAATCACGAACTGCAGCGGCAGCACGGCGCCCGGCCCCAACCGCACGACGCGGCCCAGCGCGAGGCCGGCCCGGGAGCCGAACGCGAACGTCAGCGTCGCCATCAGCAGCAAGAACGGGATGACGGTGTCGAACACGCGGGCCGGCGTGGCGAGCAGCAGCACGGCCCCGAGAAAGCCGCCCGCCAGGCTGATTGGTAGCAGGCGCCGCACGCGAAGCGCCGTCGGCTGCACGAACGCGCGCCGATAGGCCCAGGTGCTGGCCAAGGTGCCGGGAAACAACGCCACGGTGGACGAAGCATTGGCGATCACCGAAGGCAGCCCGGCGGCGATCATTGCCGGGAAGCTGACGAACGAACCGCCGCCTGCGATGGCGTTCATCGCCCCGGCCAGCAGGCCGGCGCCCGCAAGCAGGACGAGGTCTTGCATGGCTCCAAGCTGCGCGACCTGCCCGGCCGCCGCAACCGGACACAGTTCGGCGCAGATCGAAGTGAGCCTTCTTGAATACTGACCGGACGGTCAGTAAGTAATGCACATGGCTCGAAACCGCCGCAAGGATGCTCGCCCCGCGGAGATCATCGCCGCGGCGCTCGCCTGCTTCGCCGAACGCGGCTACGCGGCGACGAAGCTGGAGGACGTCGCGGCCGCCGCGGGCATCAGCAAAGGCACCATCTACCTGTACTTCCCGACCAAGGAGGAGCTGTTCCGCGCCGTGGTGCGGCAAGCCGTGCTGCCCAACCTGGAAGCAGCCGAGGCGCAGTTCGCCGGCCATGCCGGGTCCTGCGCGGACCTGCTCCGCACTCTGGCGCAGCGCTTCCTGCAATTGCTGGACAGCGATCTCACCGCGGTGCCCGAAACTGGTGGTCGCCGAATCCGGCAACTTCCCGGCCATTGCCCAATTCTACGCCGACGCCGTGCTGCGCCGGGCCTTCACCTTGGTGGAGGGCATCCTACTCCGCGGCATGGAGCGCGGCGAGTTCCGCCGCATGGACGTGCACGCGGTGCTGCCGCTGTTCGCCGCGCCCTTCCTGCTGCTGGCGCTCTGGAAGCACTCGCTCGGGCGCCACACCGACCTGACGCTTCGATCCTCGCGCCGTGACCGAGGCGCATCTGGACGTGCTGCTGCGCGGCCTGGCGGCGGACGGCCGGCATGAAGCGCGCGCTGCTCGCGGTGATCGTGCTGCTTGCGCGCCGGTGCCGCGGCTGGCTGGTGGTGGGCCAATCGCGCATCGGGTCCGCCCGCGTGGCAGGGCTATGTGGAGGCCGAATATGTCCGCGTCTCGCCGACGCTGACGGGGCGCATCACCAGCCTCGCGGTCGCGCGCGGCGACCAGGTCGCCGCCGGTGCGCCGCTGTTCACCCAGGACGATGCCGATGACGTGGCGGCGCGCAACGCGGCCGCCGGCAAGCTGTCCGAGGCGCAGGCGCGGCTCGCCAACCTGGAGACGCGCAGCCGCGAGACCGAGATCGCCCAGGCGACGCGCCGATCTCGCCGACCTGCATCGCCACCCGCGACCGCATCGCCCGGGATCTGGCAGCGCAACCAGGAACTGCTGCGCTCGGGCGCCGCCAGCCGGCAGACCGTCGATCAGCAGCGCGCCGACCTGTCTTCGGCCACGCGCGGGTTCAGGCCGCGCCAGGCCAAACTGGACCAGATGCAATCGCCCACCGGCCGGCGAGTACGAGATCGCGGCGCAGCGCGCGATGGTGGAGCAGGCGCGGCTGGCCTGGCCCAGGCGCAATGGCGGCTGGCGATCAGCGGCATGTCGCGGCGCCGGCCGCCGGCGCTGGTATCGCCGACACCTATGCGCGCCCGGGCGAGACCATCGACGCCGGGCAATCCGGTCGTCGAGCTGCTGCCGCCGGAAAACATTTTGGTGCGCTTCTTCGTGCCCGAGACCGAACTTCGCGACGCTCCGCATGCCGGCGACCAGCTCGCCATCAGTTGCGACGGCTGTGCGGCCGGGCCTGACTGCCAGCATCACGTTCATCGCGCCGCAGCCGGAATACACGCCGCCGGTGATCTACAGCGAGAGCAACCGCGACAAGCTGGTCTATCTGATCGAAGCGCATCCGCCGCCGAGCAGGCCATGCTGCTGAAGCCCGGCCAGCCGGTGGATGTGCGCCGCTGGCAGCCCGATGAGCGCGCTCGCCATCGACGTGCACGACCTGCGCAAGAGCTTCGGCACGCGGCATGTGATCGACGGGCTGACGCTGCAGGTGCCGGAAGGCGAGATCTGCGGCTTCCTCGGCGGCAACGGCAGCGGCAAGACCACCACCATCCGCATGCTGTGCGGCCTGCTGCGCCCCGATGGCGGCGGCGGCACCTGCCTCGGGCTCGACCTGCTCCGCGATGCGGCGCGCATCCGGCTGCAGATCGGCTACATGACGCAGCGCTTCAGCTTCTACGGCGATCTGACGGTTGCCGAGAACCTGGAGTTCGTCGCCCGGCTCTATCAGCTTGCCGACATCGCCGGCGCCATCGCCGACGTGCTGCAGCGCATCGGCCTGGCCGATCGCGCCGACCAGCTCGCGCAGGAACTCTCCGGCGGCTGGAAGCAGCGCATGGCGCTGGCCGCCTGCGTGCTGCACCGGCCGAGGCTGCTGCTGCTCGACGAGCCGACCGCCGGCGTGGACGCCAAGGCGCGGCGCGAGTTCTGGGACATGATCCACGACATGGCCGCCGACGGCATGACGGTGCTGGTCTCCACCCACTACATGGACGAGGCCGAGCGCTGCCAGCGCGTGGTCTATCTCGCCGGCGGCCGGCTGGTCGTGCAGGGCACCGCGGCCGAAGTCGTGCGCGCGCGCGAACCTGGTCACCTTCGAGGCGAGCGGCGAAGGGATCGAGCAGGCAGCGCGGCAGCTGCGCCACATGCCGGGCGTGGAAACCGCCGCGGTGTTCGGCCGCGCGCTGCGGATCGCCGGGCATGGATCGCGCCGCCTTGCGCGCGCAATCGATCGCCTCGGCGAGCGGCGGCCTGCAGTGGCAGGAAGTCGAGCCGCGGCTCGACGACGTGTTCATCCACATGCTCGCGGGACAGCCGAGGCGTGAACGGATTTTCCGTTCGCCCGCCTGCTTGCGGTGCTGCGCAAGGAATGGGTGCAGATGCGGCGCGACCGGGCCACCGTCGGGCTCACGGTGATGCTGCCGCTGATCCAGCTCTTCCTGTTCGGCTATGCGATCAACGCCAATCCGCGCCACCTGCCGACGGGGCTGATCACGGCCGAGCACTCGACCTATGAGCGCACGCTGGTCGCGGCGTTGCAGAACACCGGCTATTTCGACGTCAGGCCGTTCGCCACCGAGGCCGCCGGCCGAGCAGGCGCTGGCGCGCGGCGACGTGATGTTCGTGCTGAACATTCCGCCGGATTTTTCCCGCCGCATCGACCGCGGCGAGAAGCCGCAGGTGCTGATGGACGCCGATGCCACCGACCCGACCGCGATCGCCAATGCCACCGCCGCCGTGGTGGCGCTGAACGCGACCGTGCTGAACCGCGACCTGCCGGTCGCGATGCGCGCACAGCCGGCCGAACCGCCGTTCCAGATCGTGCTGCACGCCCGCTACAATCCCGAGCAGATCACCGCGCTCAACATCGTGCCCGGCCTGATCGGCCTGATCCTGACCGTATTCGACGCTTGTCATGACCTCGCTTGCCATCACGCGCGAGCGCGAGATGGGCACCATGGAGAACCTGCTGGCCATGCCGGTGCGGCCCGATCGAGGTCATGCTCGGCAAGATCATCCCCTATGTCGGGCTCGCCTATGTGCAGACGGCGCTGATCCTGGTGCTCGTCGGTCTCGTGTTCGATGTTCCGGTGCGCGGCTCGATTCCGCTGCTGTTGCTGGCGCTCGGCGTGTTCATCGCCTGCAACCTGGCGCTCGGGGTTCACCTTCTCCACTCTGGCGCAGACCCAGATGCAGGCGCAGCAGATGGCGCAGTTCGCGCTGCTGCCGTCGATCATGCTGTCGGGCTTCATGTTCCCGTTCCAGGGCATGCCGCTCTGGGCGCGCTGGGTCGGCGAGGTGATGCCGCTGACGCACACGCTGCGCATCTGCCGCGGCGTGCTGCTGAAGGGCAACGGCCTGCCGGAGATCTGGCCGGACCTTTGGCCGATGCGCTGTTCGCGCTGGTGGTCGGCGCGATCGCGGTCAGTCTGTATCGCGAGACGCTGGACTGAGAAGCCCGACAGACCTGATGCCAGACGTGCCCGGGGCATGCGCGGCCCAGGCCGCACCAATCTCTGGAGCGTCAGAACAGCGACAGGGCGACGTCCTCCATCAGGTGTTCGCGTTCCTTGTCAGCCGCCTGGGCGATTGCCGGATCTGGCTGGAGGAGCGCATAGCCGATCATCACGAACAATGGGACTCCCATAGCGATCAGCAGCGGAAGCATTGCTGTTCTCCTTGCAGCGGTGGATCACGGCAAGGATGGCAAAGCGGGGGGCGTCTTGCACTGAAGCGCTTCACAGCGGTTCAGTGAAGTGCGTCACCGAAGCATTCCAGCAGGTTGGTGCACCATCAGGCTGACTGGAAAACCGTCATCGCGAGGCTCGCAATGACACGTTGTTCAGCGGCGTGGGCCGATCCGCTCGGCATCGCGGTGGCATCAGCCAATGCTGCCGCCAGGGCGCCTCTCCAACCTCGCCAGCAGTGCAGTCCTCGCACCGCACCCGATAACCAATCCAGCGGCCGCGAGCATGGCACTCGTAAGGCACGTCAGGACAACATCGAGCAGCAGCACCGGCTGAGTACCCGCCGCACCGGCCAGGAAATTGTCGAACGCGAGCAGGACCGGCAGCAGAAACAACAGCGGGCGCGATCGCGACACGATCAGCAGCAGCGCCAGCATCGTCCAGAGTGCGGCCATGGCCGGCTCCGATACCGCACCCCAGACCGGTGAGAGATGCATCGCATGCCCGGCCAGCAGGCCCAGTCCGTCGCACACTCCGAACCATGCAACAAACGGCAGGGGCCGTCCGATCACCCCACCCACCAAGCCGATAGCGGCGCACGCGACAAATCCGTCAACGCCGAGCGAAAGAGCAGCGACCAGCACGTCGATCATGGATCAGGGTCCTTCGCTTCGGATTACAGGCCGAATGTATCGACGCGCCTGGCGTTTGTAGGCACCGGGCCCTCGTGGGCACGGCGCACCAGCCCGTACACATCGACGCGGCCATCATAGGTCGGCACGAAAACGCGGCCATCGGCGATCACCGGCGGACAAAACTTGCAGTGATGGAAGTTGTTGTGGGGGATGTGCAGGCTGTCCCACAGCAGCTTGAGTCGCGGCGTGCCGTCCGCGTTCGGCACCGGATCGAGCTTCGTCGCGTCATACGCGCGCAGAATGCCTTCGACCACATGCTTGTTGGCATCGCCCGAAATCGGGGCCAGAGCCCAGACGATGCCGGTGTCCGGCTTCTCGCCGTCCGATGAAATGGCAAGCATGCCTCCGGGCATGCCGCCCTTACCCGCCACGCCGGCCGAAGAGATCTCGGCGCTCCTGGCGGCAAAGCTTATCGTGCCGTCGGCTGCTACCTTCCAGGCGCGCAGGCATTCGTTCTCGCCCCAGCAGAACAACATCGGCCCGTTCGCCGGGCTGCGCCAGAATACCGCACTGGTGTGCAGGTGATGCGTCTTCCCGTCGAACAGATGATTGAGATTGGCGATGTTGGCGGCATCGATGCCAAAGCCAGGGAAATACGTGAAGAAGATCGGCGGTTTGCGCAGAACCGCGAAATCCGAGCCCTTGCCGAACCGCTGGGTGTCCTGGTCGAGCACATAGACCACACCGTCCTTCCCCGCGCCGACAACGAGGCCCATCCCAGGCAGTGGCAATGGTCCGGCTGACCCGAGGTCATAGTCCTGGAAGTCATCGTCTCCGTTGCGCGGCCGGTCGGCGTCGAAGAACGGCGTGAACCAGGCGACCGCCTCAAGCTTGCCCGGGCCCTGCGCATTGGCCGGCGGCGTGTAATGCAGTTTGACGAAACTGTCCGGTAGATCGCCGGCGGCGGGATGCACCGTATTGCCGTGTGCATCCTCCACCCCATAGTTGCCGGTCATCACATAGATGTCGCCCGCTTCGTCGGCCGCCGGGCCCTGACCGGCCTGCCAGATGCCGCTGCCTGATCCGTTCGGCGTGGTGCACCAGGCGGCCGTCTGGCGGAACTGATCTACATCATAGGCGATAATCCAGCCATGCGCGGGATCATGCTCCTCATGCGTCATCGCGCAGCCGATAAACAGAGTCTTGCGCGTGCCGCCGGCATTGTCCCGGGTCCGCGTCAGCAGCAACGCCGCACGCTGCTTTTGATGCGATGACAGGAAGCGCACCTGCGGCTTGCCCTGCTCGGTCGCGTCCGCGGCAATCGCAAGCGGCTGATGGACCTGGTTGCCAGTCGCTATGTCGATCGCGTGCAACTGGTGCACGGCGTTGTTGACGGTGCCCTCCTGGCTGGTCCAGCACACGATATACATCCGGCCGGTATCGTGATCGATAACGGGTGTGCTCAGGATCCCCCACAGGATGTTGACGCCGAACATGTCGATCTCGGTGCCGTTCGGCTTGACCGGTCGGCCAAGGTTGACCGGCCGGTTCCACACCGGCTGGCCGTTGGCGGCATCGAACGCCCAGACATTGTTGGCCATCGTGCAGACGTAGACGACGTCGCGCACGCCCTGCGGCGTGTGCACGCCCTTCACATAGAGCGGCTGTGCCTCGATGCGCGGGTCGTCATTCACCTGCAGACTGAACAGCTTCACCAGCAGGTTGCTGCCGACGTTCTGCGGCGTGAGCACGCTCTCCTGCGTGTTCGCGCCCGTGCGCGCGACGTCGAAGGAGCGGGTGAGCACGTTCATTTGCCGATCGCCATCCTGATCAGATCGGCCATGCGGAACGACTTCTTCGCCGGCGTCCAGGCAGGGTCCTGGGACAGGAACGAGTGGCTGTCGCCCAGCATGAGCCCGACCATCGTTTCGGCAACGATGCGGCCTCCCACCGCACCGAGTCGGATCGGTGTTGCGTTATTGCCGTCGAACTGCTGCTGGGCCTCGGCCAGCACATAGTACCAAAGCGGCGCCTTGCCCTTAAAATCGGGGCTGACGTCAACGACGCTTTTGGCGACCGGCTTGTCGTCCGAAGTCGCCTTGCCGACCATCAGTTTCTCGTCGGGCAGAGGTTCGACACCCATCGCCCGGGCGACGTCCTGGCCGGAAGGCAGTCCCATGCGCAGACCGCGCAACAGGTTCCGTTGCGCAAGCGACGGCGGCGGATCGCCTGCGACGGAACGCGGCAGGGCGCCCAGTGGCGTGACCAGCGACGTGTCTATCTTGTAGGCCCGCTGCAACCGGTCCACCCCGAGTTGCGGAGGTTTGTTGCCCATATCGAAGAACAGGCTCCAGTCGATGGCCCACACCGACGGAAACTCGCGAAAGCCAGTCAGCGACTTGTCATCGCCGGCAGGGTCGAAAATCGCAATGCGTCCGTTTGCGGGATCATCGGCCGGCGGCGGATTCTTGCCGAGCGTTGTGTTGAGCCGGTACAGCGGCCGAACCATGGAGTGGCCGAAGCGGTAGGCCGCAACAGTGAATTCGATTGGGATGAACGGGAAGTTGCGCCACTTATAGAAGAGAAGCCGCGGTGGCTCCTCCAGCATCGGACGGCCGCTTTCCAGATGCGGCAGAATAGAGCGCACCGTATCGCGGCCTGCGATCGTGGGCAGAAAATCATGCAGCACGACATACTGGTAATGCCAGCGGACGATGCGCTGCACCTCGGCCAGCGTTGCGCCGGGACTGTCGTCCACCATGCGATTGTGGAAACGCAGCATCGTGGCCTGCAGCTGGCTGACGATGACATTCTCATCGTTGCGCGGATCGCCGATCAGGGCTCGGGCGGGACCGCCGTTCAGCGAGGCATGGCGCGGCAGGTCGCGCGTGTTCTCGTCCTGCTTGTTGCCGGTCAGCTTGCGGCCGAGCTGCATGTGCAGGCCGTCGGGTTCGTACATGTAGGGCTGATCGTCGGCGCCGCGCCCATAAAGATTGTCGAGATCGAACCGTGGCGTGCGAAAGTCGATCAGAGCCTCGGGATCGTCCTGCTGCATGAGCGAGCTGGCGGGATCAAAGGTCAAATCATGGTCGATGAACTGCCCCAGGTAAGTATAGCCGGCGCTGATTCCCTGGTTCTCTTCTGAATCGACTTCGGTCTCCGGCGTCGGCGCGTCTTCCGGCGGCGACGTCATCGCCGCACCCAGCTCTATCAGCGCATCAGGAGAAAAACTCGCGTGCGGCAAGGTTCGGAACATACGGCCGAAACGGCCTTCGAACTGCAGCGATAGGTGCGGCGTCTCCGCGCCGCGCACACGGCCATGGTGACGAGCAGGCATGACAAACTCCCCCAAATTTTGTGAATTGGCCACCGCGGCGCCAATATCGTCATTGATGGCTACGCGCCGATGGTGCTGACACGAAGCGTGCTGACTCTAATCGGTCGTTGCCTACGAAATTAACAGCAATCTACCGCCATCACGCGATTGCGATGACGGTGGCTGATCTCCGCAAATTTGTGCAATAGATCGGCGAAGCTTTCCTTGGCTATCGAAGCAGTGCGTAACCGATGACGATACAGCACGCGATCAGATAGACCGCCAGCAACGCGCCCCTGATCGCGCCGGCGCGCGCTCGCAGCCCTGGCACGACCCCGGCCGCGATGAACGCGGCCATCGTCACCCCGGTCACGATCTGCGCCGCCCGTATCTCCTCGCCGGACACTGCACCGAGCAGGCTCACGCCGCTATTCTCCGGCGATGCAGCGGAGAAATGCAATGCGTCGCCTGGTACTGACGTTACTGCTACTCGGCGCCACGCCGGCCTTCGCGGCCGATCTGACGCTGAAGCGGGTCATGCTGTCCTCCGCCGGCGTCGACTATTTCGAATACGAGGCCGCGGTGGAGGGCGACGCAACACTCGGCCTCGATATTCCGCTCGAGCAGGTCGACGATGTGCTGACCTCTCTCGTGGTGTTCGACAGCCAGGGCGCAGTCGGCGCGGTGGAGCTGCCGGGCCGCGACGCCACGCACGCCAGTTTCGGGAATGTCCCGTTCGGACCGGATGCGCTGCGCTCGCCAATTGACTACCTGAACAGCCTGCAGGGCGTGGGGATCACGGTGGCGGGCCCGCATCCGATGACCGGCCGCATCGTTCACGCCGACCGGGTGACCGAGACGTTGCCCGCGTCACCCGGCCAGTCGCAGCCCGTCGTGCAGCGCACGCGCGTCACCATCCTCGGGGACGATGGCCTGCGCCAGTTCGTGCTGGAGGACGCCGACAGCATTCAAGTCACCGATCCTGACCTGCGTGCGCGGATCGGCACGGCACTCGAGTTCGCTGCGCCGGGAGGCCAACCAGAGCGCGCGCCATCTGACCTTGCGCAGCAGCGGCAACGGCCAGCGCACGGTGCGGGTCGCCTACGTGGTCGCCGCGCCGCTGTGGAAGGCATCGTATCGCCTGATCCTGCCGGCGAAGGAGGGTGATCCGGCGCGGCTGCAAGGCTGGGCGGTGCTGGAAAACCAATCGGGCACTGACTGGAACGGCATTGCGCTGACGCTGCAATACGGCAATCCGGTCACGTTCCGGCAGGCGATTTATGAGAGCTATTACGTCCAGCGACCGGAAGTGCCGGTCGAGGTCCTGGGCCGCATCCTGCCCGGCGTCGACACGCGTGCCCGGCCGGCCGAGTTTGCGGCGCAGAATGGCGCGGGTGCGCCGGCCAGGGCACGTGCCATACCCGCACCCGCCGCGCCGGCCTCACAGGCCGAGATGGCACCGCCGCAAGAGCCGGCACTGGCGGCCGAAGGCGCCGAGGAGACGCTGTTCCAGCTTCCCGCCCCAGTGACGCTGGCGGCTGGACATAGCGCCAGCGTGCCGGTGATCGATCGCAACGTGCCAGCCGAACGGGTGGATCTCGCAACCGGCCCTGGCATCCACCCGCTATCGGCCATCCGGATCACCAACGACACCGGAACGTCGCTCCCTGCCGGCGTGCTGGCGCTATACGATGCATCGGGAGCCGCAGGGTTCGCCGGTGACGCCAGGCTCGGCGGCCTGCCCGCGGATGAAAGCCGGCTGCTGTCGTTCGCACAGGACCTGCGCACCACCGTGGAGCGCAGCAGCTCCAACGAATTGACGTTGGCTTCGCTGACCGCGTCGGAGGGGGTGCTGAGCGTCACCACTCGCCAGCGCGAGATCTTGCGGCTGACCATCAGTGCGCCGGCCAACGAGCCCCGCAACGTACTGGTGGAAATCCCCAAGGGTGGCGACCGTACGCTGACCTTGGAGGGTGCCCCGGTCGCGGGCACCCAGGAGACGGCGACCGCCTGGCGGGTTCCGGTCTCCGTGCAGCCCGCCGAGGTGCGCAGGCTGACAGCCTATCTCGACCGGCTGGAGCGCGAGAACACCGAGCTGTTGGCCGACAACGCTCAGGTGGTCGTGGAACTGCTGAACCAGCAGACGTTGTCGCAGGCTGCCCGCGCCGCGCTGCTACATTTGGCGGCGCTGCGCCAGGACGAGGCGACGAAACGGGCAGTGGTTGATCAGCTCAAGGCGCAACAGGCCTCGGTGTTGCAGGACGAAGATCGCATCCGGCGCAACCTCGCGGCGGTGACCCCCAACGACGCGCTGCATGCCCGCCTGACCCGTGCGCTCGATGCCGACGAGAGCAAGCTGGAACAACTGAGTCAGGCGATCGAACAGGCCACCGCATCGGCCGATAAGGCGCACCAAACGCTGGCGGACGCGGCCAGGTCGTTGAAGCTGTAGGCCGTGATCAAGCTGAACTGCTGGACCAGATTAACCACGCTCTAATGCTTTGATGCCATGCTTAGCAGCATGGCGTCGCGACACCATACCGCATTAGAGCAGAGTGAGCGCAGCTCTAGCCATCGCCTTTCGCGTGATCCGACTGCCGGCGGTTCTACCTTCGGTCATCGCGCTTTGGCGGTACGGCGGCCTCAGGCATCACTACTTCGGTCTGGCGCGGACCGGATTGTAGCCTTTCGATGGCGACTCAGCGCCCCACACTGCTAGATGATTGGCAAGGCTAATTCGCACTCGGTTCGGAGACGACACAGAATGCCCGAAGCTATCGGTCCTTTTTCTGTCGAGGAGCGCGTGATCGACGGCGAGACCCAATGGGTGGCGATCCGGGCGCGGGGTGCGGAATGGTCGTGGCTGACGCCGGCGGAGGCCGCGCATCTCGCCCAGCAATGGCTGCGCCGTTATGGCCACATGCTCGCGAACAACGACCGAGGGAACAGACTCCCTGCTCATCGCCGCTGAGTAGCGGGCGGGGCAACCGCCCCGCCGCACACGCAGATCATGACGTCGGGAATTTACACTTGTCGGCAAGCGGGTGCAGCACCTCCGAAGGCGGCGATGTGTGCTGCAGTGTATACAGGTCCCAGGGCCCCTTGCTTTCGGCCTTGGTCTTGACCTGGAACAGATAGGCAGGGAACTCACCACGCCCGTCGGCACGAATGCGGCCCGTTCCGAACGCGTCGTCATCGGTTGGAATCGACTTCATCTTGGCAACCGTCGCGCGTCCGCTCTTCTTCGCTTCCTCCGCCCCCATCTGCTGCGCCGCCTTCAGGTAGTGCAGCGTGATCGCATAGGCACTGGCATGCGCCTGGTTCGGATAGTTGTTGGGTGACTTCGGCAGCAGCCGCTTGGTGAAGGCACGCGTGCGGTCGTTTAGATCCCAGTAGAACGTCTCCGTCGTGGTCAGCCCGCCACAGACATCGAGGCCCAGCGAGTGCACGTCGGTGAGGAACAGCAGCAGCGGCGCGATCTTCATCGTCTTGTTCAGCCCGAATTCCGCCGCCTGCTTGATGCAGTTCTGCGTATCCAGGCCGGCGTTGGCAAATCCCAGCACCTTGGCGCCGCTCGCCCCCGCCTGAGTCAGGTAGGAGGAAAAATCAGTCGTGTCAGGGAACGGATAGCGCAGGTCGCCCTTCACTTCTCCACCACCCTTCTTCACCACATCGGCAGTCAGGTCCGCCAGTGATTGGCCGAAGGCATAATTGGCGGTGATGAAGAACCAGGACTTGTTGCCCGTGGCCATCAGCGCGCCGCCAGTGGAATGCGCGTTCTCCCAGGTATCGAAGCTCCACACGATGGAGTTCGGACTGCACTGCTCATACGTCAGCGCGGCGACGGTGGCCGACGCGTTGAGCATGATCTTGTCTTTCTCCTTCGCCACCTGTGCGACCGCCAGCGCGACGGACGAGGTCGGCACGTCGATCGCGGCGTCGACGCCTTGATCGAACCACTGGCGGGCGATGGTCGAGGCAACGTCAGGCTTGTTCTGATGGTCGGCGCTGACCAGCTCGACATCGAAGCTCAGATGCGGCTTCATCTCTTCAATCGCAAGCTGTGCCGCCGCGACAGAGGTCGGGCCGGTGTTGTCGCGGTAAGTGCCGGAAAGGTCGGTCAGCACGCCAAGTTTGATGACCGGTTTGGCCTGCGCGCGGGCGCGCAATACGGGCGCGGTCGAGAGGGCGGCGGCGCTGCCCAGCAGGCCGCGACGGGAAAGCTGCATCCTGGATTACTCCCTGTCTTCGTTAGGATTCGTTGCTGCTTGCAACAGCGACATGAACGGGCGGCCGGTCCGTGTCGTCAAGCTGACGCCGCCGGGCGAAGGGATACCATAGCTGACCCAGCAGGTGGTCGGGCATGGCGTCGGCCGTCGATACCAAAATCTGATGGCAATCGATCTTTCGGCATATAGAACGTGCCAAACAAAAGATCGAGGAACGGGAAGGTGGGAGCGAAATTCCTCTCGCCACCCTGATCGGCATAGGTGTGGTGCCAGCGATGAAACACCGGGCTGGCGAACAGGTAACGGAAAGGCCCGAAGGTCCAGTTCAGGTTAGCGTGCACCAGGAAACCATAGAAGGTGTTGAACGGCAGCAGCGCGATCAGCGCCCTCGGACTGAAGCCCGCCAGCGAGATGACGACGTTGATCAAGGTCGAATACAGGATGAAATTGATCGGATGCATCCTGACCGAAGTGAACCAGTCCATGCGGGTCGGGCCATGGTGAATGCTGTGGAACCGCCAGAGTGGATTGCGGTGAAACAGTCGATGGGCCCGGTCCTGGAACAGGTCGGTGATGAACAGGATGATCGCGGCCTGCAGTAGGATCGGCTGGTCCGCCAGTGATCGGCCTATGTGTTCAGTAATTCGGTCGAGGTGCGCGTAGTCCACCGCCCAAGAGCGTAGGATCAGCGCTACATAGCCGTACAACAGAGGACCGATGATCCAGTAACAAAGGTCTACGCTGATGTCCTTGCGCCAGAATGGCTGCTGCTGGCTCCGGAACAGCAAATGCAGGGTGCCGAAGATCGCGGCGCCGATCACGAACCATGAGGTCACGAACACCAGTGTCGGAACCACGTTACTCGCGTACGAAGCGTGGTGCTGCATTGTCCTGCTACCCGAACCGAGGCGTGCGCGGGAACCCGTGCGGCGGCAACCGCCCCGCCTGGCCGCGCTCGCCTACCCAGTCGCGCAGGTTCGTCTCGGTCCGCGTCTTGTCTCCCAGCCGCCAGCTCAGCCCATCAGCCATCCGGAACACCTTGGCATCCGCGAGCCCGCCGTCGCGGTAGCGCTGCAAGATCACGCCCCCGCCGCGCGTCATTTCCGGCACCTGCTCGAGCGGAAAGATCAGCAGCTTGCGGTTCCCTCCAATAACCGCGACGTGGTCACCATCAGCCGGCACGCACCGCGCTGCCTCGTCGCCCGGTTTCAGGTTCAGCACCTGCTTGCCGGTGCGCTTCTCCGCCGCAAGCTCCGCCGCTGGCACCACAAAGCCGCGGCCGCTTGATGAGGCGACCAGATAGCGCCCGCCTTCGCTGGCGATGAACAGTGCGGCGACATCGTCTTCGTTGGTCAGTTCGGCAATCACCCGCACCGGCTGGCCGTCGCCGCGGCCACGCGGCAGGTCGGCCGCCTTCAGCGTATAGGCGCGGCCATTCGTGCCGAACAGAGTCAGCCGATCGGTGGTCTGGCAGTGCAGCCGGAGCTTCAGCTTGTCGCCTTCCTTGAAGCGCAACTCGGCGTCCTCGCCGAGGTGGCCGCGCATGGCGCGGATCCAGCCCTTATCCGACAGGATCACGGTGATCGGCTCGCGCTCGACGAACGCGTCGCTCGCCACCTCGACCGTCGGTGGCGCCACCCCCAGTTCAGTCCGCCGCGCGCCCAGGGCACCCGCGCCAAATTTCTTTCTTACGTCCTCCAACTCCTCGACGATCCGATCCCAGCGCAATGCGTCGCTCTTCAACAGCGCCTGGATGTCCTTGCGCTCTTTCGACAGCGCCTTGTGCTCCTTGCGGATCTCCATCTCCTCCAGCCTGCGCAGACTGCGCAGCCGCATGTTCAGGATCGCCTCGGCCTGCGTATCGGTCAGCTTGAAGCGCTGCATCAGCCGTGGCTTCGGCTCATCTTCGTTGCGGATGATACGGATCACCTCATCGACGTTGAGATAGACCAGCAGATAGCCGTCGAGGATCTCGATCCGCCGCTCGATCGCCGCCAGCCGGTGCCGTGTCCGACGCACCAGCACCTCGTGGCGATGATCGAGCCAGGCCCGCAGCACCTGCGGCAGCGACATCACCAACGGCGTGCGCGTGGCGTCCAGCACATTCATGTTGAGCGGGAAGCGCGCTTCCAGCGAGGTGGCGCGGAACAGCGTCTCCATCAGCACCTCGGGCTCGACGCCGCGCGTCTTCGGCTCCAGCACCAGGCGCACCTCTTCGGCGCTCTCGTCCCGCACATCGCCCAGCAACGGCAGCTTGCGCTCTTCCAGAAGCTGGGCGATCTGCTCCACCAGCTTGGCCTTCTGCACCTGATAGGGGATTTCCCCGACGACGATCTGCCAGGTACCGTGCTTGCCCTTTTCCACCACCCACTTGGCGCGAACACGAAAACCGCCGCGGCCGGTTTCATACGCCGACTGGATCGCCGCCCCATCCTCCACCAGCAGACCGCCGGTAGGAAAATCCGGCCCCGGCATATGCACCAGCAGGTCGGCCGTCGTCGCATTCGGATGCCGGACAAGGTGGATGGCGGCGGCGCAGATCTCGCCGGCATTGTGCGGCGGGATCGACGTCGCCATCCCCACCGCGATGCCGGCGGCGCCATTGGCGAGCAGGTTGGGGAACGCGCCCGGCAGTACCACCGGCTCGTTCTCCTCGCCATCGTAGGTCGGGCGGAAATCCACCGCGTCCTCGTCGATGCCCGCCAGCATCGCGCGCGCGACCTCGGTCAGCCGCGCCTCGGTGTAGCGCATCGCCGCCGGGTTATCGCCGTCGATGTTGCCGAAGTTGCCCTGCCCTTCCACCAGCGGATAACGCGCCGCGAACCCCTGCGCGAGCCGCACCAGCGCGTCGTACACCGCGACATCGCCGTGCGGGTGGAACTTGCCGATCACGTCGCCGACCACGCGCGCGCACTTCTTGAAGCCGGCGGTCGGATCGAGCCGCAGCAGGTGCATCGCATAGATCAGCCGCCGATGCACCGGCTTCAGCCCGTCGCGCACATCGGGCAACGAGCGCGACATGATGGTGGACAGCGCGTACGCCAGGTAGCGCTCCGACAGCGCATCCACCAGGCGCGTGTCCTCGATACGCCCGATCAGATCATCCGGCATCCTGCTGCTCCGATTCGGCGGCCAGCGCCGCGACGCGGTCGTATAGCATCCGGCGCGCCAGCGGCAGCGGACGGTGCTGATGCCCGAACGCGTCGCGCTCCAGGAAATGCCCGGTCAGCCGCAGTCCGTCGCGCCAGTCCACTGGCCCCGCTTCGTTGCCGCCGACCAGAAAGGACGGCAGGGGCAGCAGACGCGACGTCCAGACGCCGGCACCCGCCGCGGTTACCGCACGGCCCGTCTTCGGCGAGACGAACCTCAGCCCCGCGGTTTCGCCGGTCACCGCGCAACTGGTCAGGTCCAGCCCGTAGCCGAGTTCGGCCAGCACCACCGTCTCCCATTGGACCAGGTCGCTCAATAGCCGATCCCCTTGCGACAGGTGCGCGACCAGATGCAGCAGGCCCTCGAATACCCGTGGATGCGGTTCGCGTTCCGGCAATGCTCCCTCTGCAACCGCGCAGGTCGCTGTCAGCATCGACAACACGAGCGGATCGTCCATCGCCAGCGCCGCGGCCGGATGGACGAGCTCGGCGCTGAACGAGCCAAGCTGCTCCGGCAGCCGCGCCACCCAGCGCACCTGGACCAGGTTGCCGGGCTGCCACGTCGCCGTGCGGCCGCGCGCCGTGCCGCCACGCGCCAGCCCGCGATGCGCGCCGTGCCGCACGGTCATCACCGTGGCGATCGCGTCGCCTTCCCCATAGGGCCGTGCGTCGAGCACGATTGCGGGCTCATCCCAGTCCATTGTGCAAATCTAGTCAGCTTCGCGCCCAGGTTTACTGCTTGGGTGGCCCGTGGACCATGACCCAGCGTCCTCCAGCCCGATCGCCGGAGACGCGCGGTCTCCTCGTCCCAGCCAGAGCGCTGCTTTACGTTCGGGATCAGGTGCACCTTGCGCCCAGAACTGGTGCTGGGTGAACGACATCGACTGGTACAGCGTTGCGCCAGGCAAGCCGCAGCAGAAGACGTTGGCTGAGAGCGACCCGCGATGCTTTGCGCATTCCACACCACCCCTCAATGAAAGGCAGTTATCAAAGCTGCTCAGCGCTACCGCGTCCCGTTATTTCCCGCATCAGAGCCCCTCGCCTTAGCGCCGGCCCGAAGACGCGTCTGGGGAAACTGGTGATTGCTGATGGCGGCGATCGCGATCACGTTGAACTGATGGAATTTGGCTCGAACTCCGAACAAAATCTGCGGCAGCATCGATTGAAATACGGGTGAGGTTTAAATGGCTTACACTACCTTTACTCCAATCATCTTTCCGGGGGAAACTGCACTCACCAACGCGCTGGGGATCGACAATCTCGACGTGATCGTCGGCTTCCATGGCGCGACGAACACCGCCTTTTCTACAACATTTCCAACGTCCGCTAGCAGCTTCAAGACCCTGATCCCTGCCGGCACAACGGTCGGCACTACGACGGTCGCCATGTCGCAGGCAGTCGGGGTGAACAACCTCAACCTCGAGACCGTCGGCTTCCTTGTGGATACCAACGGCACTACGCACGGCTACATCATCACTCCGGCGGGCCTCTCGCTTGCCGATGAGACAAACACAGCATTCAATCAATTGCTGGGCGTCAATGACTCCGGCAACATCGTCGGCTATTCATCGCTCGACCCAGCCGGCCAAACCTTGCAGCTTGCCTACGAGCGGATGGCGAACGGCACCTACACGCTGCTGGATAATGCCGCGCACACGCTGGTCCTGCCGGCAAACGTCAACAGTCAGGCCACCGGCATCAACGATGGCGGCAACATCGTCGGCTTCTTCATGCCGACCGCCACCACGTCGGATGGCTTTCTATTGGCCAACGGCAAGCTGACCACCTTGGAATTCCCCGGCTCCACGTTCACCCAGGCGCTCGGGATCAATAACAGGGGTCAGGTAAGCGGCTTCTACAATGACGCGAACGGCGCCACCCACGGCTTCACCTGGAGTAATGGCAACTGGACCAGTATTGACGTTCCAGGAGCCACGTCCACCACGATCAACGGCATAAATGACTTCGGGCAGGTCGCCGGCTTCGACACGATGGGTGCCGTCACAGCGGGCTTCGAGGCCAATCTGCCGGTAATCCAGGTGGCCGACACGACCACCAACACAGCGTGGCAGCAGACGCTCACACCCTATACCGGACCGGTTACGTATCTGAACGGTGAATTCATCGACATCAACCCCGACAATCTGAATATGACCTCTGCCGTCCCGAATGTGTTCCTGCATAGCGGGCCGGGTGAAGATGCGCTCTTAGTTACCTCTGGCCAGAATGTGCTGGATGGCGGCACTGGCTCAAATTTCTTGACCGATGGCTCAGGCCAGGACACCGATTTCGTCGATGCGCGCGGCGCGAGCACCGACATCTGGTCCACGCTCAACAACTTCAAGTCCGGTGACTCAGCGACACTCTGGGGCATCACCCCGCAGCAGCTGCAGCCGTGGGTAGACGGGCAGGGCGCCGTCGGCTTCACGGGTCTGACCGAGCATATTCCATTGCCGGGAACGACAGCCAACGCGTCATTGACCCTCGCGGGCTACACCACGGCCGATCTGACCAATGGCAAGCTCTCGGTCTCTTTCGGGACCGATCCCGCCAGCGGCAGTCCCTACATGTTCGTGCACGCGACTTGACTGCTTTCTGAGCGTCGCCCGATCACCAACCGACGCAGACTGCCTGGGCTTCCAGTGCAGTCTGCATCGCGTCGCTTCAAAGGCGATGGCTGGCAGAGCACCGTGGCGGGGTTTGGCTGGTCCCGATGTATGGCAGCCCGAACAACGAGCGTCGGCCATTGCTGCCAACCGTCAAAGCACAACGTCGCTGATAGCGGCCGGAACATCCCTCCGCGAGCCGCTATGCCGGATCATCCAATCCGATCGCGCGTAGCCGTGCGGTCTCCTCGTCCCAGCCGGCGCGCTGCTTCACATTGAGGAACAGGTGCACCTTGCGCTCGAGCAGTGCGGACAATTCCTCCCGCGCCCGCGCGCCGATAGCCTTGACGCGTCCGCCACCCTCGCCAATCAGGATCGCCTTATGGCCCGGACGCGCGACATACACCGTCGCATCGATCCGCACCGAGCCATCCTTTCGCTCCTGCCAGTTCTCGGTCTCAACGGTCGCGCCGTACGGCACTTCCTCATGCGTTTGCAGAAAGATTTGCTCCCGCACGATCTCCGCCGCGAGCAGACGGTCAGGCAGATCGGTCAGGTCGTCATCCGGATAGAGGTGCGGCCCCTCCGGCACCACACCCGCCAGCGCGTCCGCCAACTCGGCGACACCGTCGCCCGTTGTGGCGCTGATCATGAAGGTCTGCTCGAACGGCGCCACCGCGGTCAGCGCGGCGGCCAACGGCAGCAGCGCCGGCGCCGGCACCAGATCGATCTTGTTCAGCACCAGCCAGCTCCGCCGCTGCTGCGAACCCAGCGTTGCGGCGATCTGCCGCACCGCATCGGTTGCGCCCTCCTTCGCGTCAACCAGCAGCAGCGTGAGATCGGCATCGCGCACCCCGGACCACGCCGCGGCGACCATGGCGCGATCCAGCCGGCGGCGCGGCGTGAAAATGCCGGGCGTATCCACCAGCAGCACCTGGCTCTCGCCGCGCAGCATGATGCCCAATATGCGAAACCGCGTGGTCTGCGCCTTCGGCGTGACGATCGACAGCTTCGCCCCGGTCAGCCGATTGATCAGCGTCGACTTGCCCGCGTTGGGCGTCCCGGCGAGGGCGACGAACCCGCAGCGGCTGCTCATGTCTCGCTGCGAGCGATCGCCCGCCCTCCGGCCGTGATGGCCGGACTTGATCCGACCATCATGCGCCAAGCGCCCGCAACAGATCGCATGCGGCAAGCTGCTCCGCGGCCCGCTTGGTGCCTGCGGTGCCCGACCCGGTGGCGCCGTTCGCCGCCACGGTCACCACGAACTCCGGGGCATGTGGCGGCCCGGCCCGCGACACCACGATGTAGTCCGGCAACCCCAATCCGCGCGCCTGCACCCATTCCTGCAGTCGTGTCTTCGCATCCTTGGGAGGCTCGTCGTGCCGGTTCATGGCCTCCGCCCAGGAGCGCCGGACGAAATCTCGCGCCGGCTCCAGTCCGCCATCGAGGTAAAGCGCGCCCAACGCGGCCTCCAGCGCATCCGCGAGCACCGTTGCGCGGCGGCGAACGCCGGCCTTCGCCTCGCCGGGCGCGACAGCCAGCGTTTCCCCCAGACCGATCGCCTCCGCCACCTCCACCAGGACCGGCTGCGACACCAGCACGGCGAGACGCCGCCCGAGCTCGCCCTCTTGTTCGCCCGGAAACCTCTCGGCCAGCCACTCGGCGATCAACAGGCCCAGCACCCGGTCGCCGATGAACTCCATCCGCTCGTTCGACCCCTTGCCGCGCCCGCGCCCCTGGCCATGCAGCGCCGAGCGATGCGTCATCGCCTCACGCAGCAGGTCGGGTCGGGCGAACTCGTGACCGAGGATCGTCTCGATCGGCGTAGTCAACGCGTCCCCTTCAGTGGACGAGCGTCAACAGGCGGCTCCAGCGGATCTCGAATGGCCACCACCAGAACTCCCACCAGGGCTCGTCGGCGTCCACCGAGAAGAAGATGATCTCGGCCTTGCCGACTAGATTGTCCACCGGAACGAAGCCGACGCCGTTCATGAATCGGCTGTCAGCCGAGTTGTCGCGATTGTCGCCCATCGCGAATACGTGACCAGCCGGCACCAGATAGTCCGGCGTGTTGTTCACGTCGCCTTCGTCGGTTTGCTTGATCAGGTCGTGTTTGAAGCCGCTCGGCAGCGTCTCCTGGTAGAGGCGGTCCACGATCCTGATACCATTGTCGTCAGCCACGTAGTCGCCTTCCGGTTGGCGCGGACACAACTGGCCGTTGATGTAAAGCTGCCCTTCACGGACCTGGATGTGGTCACCCGGCAATCCGACGATGCGCTTGATGTAATCGGTGGTGTTGTCGCGGGGGTACTTGAACACCGCGACATCACCACGCCTTGGCAGACTGCCGAAGATGCGCCCGGAAAACGGCGGCCAGCCGAACGGCAGTGAATAGCGGGAGTAGCCGTAGCTGTATTTCGACACGAACAGATAATCGCCCACCAGCAAGGTGGGGATCATACTGCCGGACGGGATATTGAACGGCTCGAATAGGACGGTCCGCACCACGACGGCAATCAGGCCGGCGTAGACGATCGTCTTGATGTTCTCGATCCAGGCGTTCGATTTGCGCCTGACCTTGGCCTTGGTCGCCATGCGGAGCGGGGCTTCCGTCCTGAAAGTTCGGGCGGATCAAGCCCACGGGGGGATGGCGTGTCAAGCGAGCCCGCCGCTCCGCCGCCAGCCGTCCTGGCCCGCAACGGAGCGGCTAAAACGCTACTGCGCCGATGCCATCGCCCCGGGGATCGCCGCTTGAATCAGTTGCATGGTCTGTGAGCGATCCCCCGCGGCCAGTGCGCGCAGTGCCTGGTTGATCTGCCCGATAACCGGGCTCGGGTCGGGTACACTGCTCTGCCCCAGCGGCACCGAGCGGTCGAGCAGCCGGGTTTCAGCCATCTCCAACGATTGCTGCGCCTCGCCGGTGCGGCCCGTCTGCAGCGATTGCTGCGCCGCCCTTAGATAGTCCGCCGCGCTCGCGTTCGGCCCCATCGCAGGGCTGGGCAGGTTCGGCGCGATCTGCGAGCGTGTGTCGGACTGGTCGATGTTGCTCGCGCGCGTGCCCGTCGGCATCGACATGCCGGTTCCGATCACGTTGCCAGGCCGCGCACCTGTTTCCGGATTGGTGCCCGGTGGAACGCCCTGTGGGGTCACCGGGGTTTGGGCAAGGACGGGGGCGCCGACCAAGCTGGCCAACACAGTGCAAAACAGCGCCAGGGAACGCATCATCAAAGATGGGGCCAGAGAACGCATCGCGGGGCTCCTCAGATTGTATCTCGGCACCAACGTTGCGGAGCCGGCGTGCCACAATTGTGGCAGCTCGCAGTGTGTATGCCGTGTGCATGATGACAAGCCGGTGACCGTCAGCGCCACCGCCGGTGAAACCACAGCCATTGGTCCGGGTTCTCCCTGACCCATCGTTCGATCACGGATGTGATCATCTGGGTGGATTGCTGCACATCGATCCGGCCCCCGGGATCGCGCGGCAGATCGAACGGGCCTTCGGCGGCGATGCGGAACCGGCGATCGGGCAACCGGATCATCCGTACGCCGACCACAGGGCACTCGAACTGGCGGGCCAACCGTGCGATCGAGGCATTTGCCTTGCAGCGGCGGCCGAAAAAGGTGACGTCGACCCCGCGAGTGAAGTGCTGATCGACCAGCATCCCGAGATGCTCGCCGCGTTCCAGGGCAACTGCCATTTCCAGCGGTGCCTGCGCCCGGCTGCGGATCAGGTGGCCCATCAATGGCGCGCGGATTCGGGCGATCTCGCGGGCGATCGCCTTGTTGTTCGGCATCCGGTAGAGCACGGCCGAGGGCATGCCGTGCGCGGCGGCCATCACCGCGGGCAACTCCCAGTTGCCAAGGTGCGCGGCAAAGCACAGCGCCGGCTGATTGTCATGCTGCAGTTGCAGGAACAGGCTCTCGTCGTCGGTGATGATTCGGCCCGCATTCGGATGCTGCGGGTCGTAGTCCCAGAGACGGCTGAGATGAACATATTCACCGGCAACCCTGCCCAGGTTCTCCCAGGCTCCACGCAGTGTGGCCTCGATCCAGTCCGCATTCTTTTCCGGAAACGCGGCACGTAGATTGGCGCGACCGATCCGATGGGCCGGCGACAACGGCCCAAGGCGGCGCGCGATGGCGCCGCAGAAGTCGGACGCACTGTCCGGATCGGTTCGACGCAGCGTCGCCAGCGAATACTTGACCAGCCGCCCCAGCAGCCGATCAGCGTATAGTGGCAGATACCGGAGCACGCCGGCTCAGTTTAAGCGCGATGACCGAAGGCGGGATCGCCGGAGATCCAGCCACGATGCGGGCACGCGGGAGGTGCGATCACAGCTCGACAAGCAGCTTGCCAAACACATTGCGGCTCTCCAGCCGCCCCAGGCCGGCGCGGAATTCGGCCAGCGGATACACGGTGTCGATGACCGGCTGAACCCCTGCCGCTATCCGGTTCAATGCCCGCCCGAGTGCGTCAAGCGGCGAGCCGAACGAACCAATGATCCGGTACTGCTGCTGGAACAGTTGCATCAGGTTTATGGCGCCCGATGGTCCCGATGTCGCGCCGCAGGTCACCAGCCGTCCACCTCGCTTGAGCGACAGCAACGAGCCGTTCCAGGTATCGGCGCCGACGTGCTCGAACACGACATCGACACCCCGGCGGCTGGTCAGCTTGCGCACCACACCCTCGAACCGCTCCTCGCGGTAGTTGATGACGTGATCAGCGCCGAGGGCTCGCGCCTTCACCGCCTTGTCCTCGCTGCCGACGGTGGTAATGACCGTGCAGCCGAGCGACTTGGCGACGCGGATAGCGATACTGCCGATGCCGGAGCCGCCCGCATGCACCAGCACCCATTCTCCAGCCTCAAGCCGTGCATTGTCGAACAGCATGTGCTCGACGGTGGCGTAGGCCACGGCGACGCACGCGGCATCACGCAGGTCGACGCCGGTTGGGATCTTCGCCATGAGCCGCGCCGGATGATTGGTGAGTTCCTGCGCGAAGCCATCCACATGGAAGCCGCGCACCCCGGCAACGTTTTCGCACAGGTTGTCGCGGCCGCCCAGGCAGGCGCGACACGTACCGCAAACCAGCGCGGCATACGGAACCACGCTGATCCCCCGGCCCGAGGTTCGTAACCCCATCCCCCGCCGCGACAACTTCGCATGCCGCCTCCGCGCCGACGGTCAATGGAAACAGACGCCGCGCGAACGCCATGCCGCGGAAGCCCCAGACGTCGATATGGTTCAGGCCGATGAAACGGACGCGAAGCTGCACCTCTCCTGGCCCGGGCGCCGGAGGCGGATCACGCTCCACCAGAGCCAGTTCGCGATCGGCCAGCAGTTGCAGAAGCGCGCATGCTAGGCTCGCGGCGCATCTCATGGCAGCCCCATCACCAGGCAGACATTCTGCCCGCCGAAGCCGAATGAGTTGGAGATCGCATGCGAAACCTGGACGTCGCGAGCCACGTTGGGCACGCAATCCACTGGCAACGCCGGATCAGGCGTCTCGTAATTGATTGTTGGCGGCAGCCGGCCATGGCGCATCGCCAGCAGCGTGAAGATCGCCTCGACAGTGCCCGCCGCGGTCAGGGTATGCCCGATCATCGACTTGTTGGACGAGATCGGGATTGACGCGGCGCGGTCGCCAAACACCGCCGAAGCGCCCACCCACTCCATCTTGTCGTTCTCCGGCGTACCGGTGCCGTGGGCGTTGATGTAGCCGATGTGCTCGGGCTTCAGGCCCGCATCGTCCAGGGCGTTCTGCATGCAAGCGATAATCGGCTTACCATCCGGCGAGGACCGCGTGCGGTGGAAGCCGTCGGCCATTTCGCCGCAGCCTTCCACCACGCCCAGGATCTTGGCTCCCCGGGCGCGCGCGTGCGCGTAGCTCTCCAGCACCAGGGCTCCCGCGCCTTCCGCCATAACGAAGCCGTCGCGATCCTTGCTGAACGGACGCGCGGCGCTTTGGGGCGGGTCGTTGCGGGTCGACAGGGCGGACAACAGCGAGAAGCGGATCAGACTTTCGGGGTTGACTGACGCGTCGGTTCCGATCACCAGCGCCGCCTCGGCCTCGCCGCGCCGGATTGCCTCGACGCCGAGTTGGATAGCAGTCGCTCCGGATGCGCAGGCCGTGGAGGTCGCCACCGGCGAACCCTTGGTGCCGAATTGCACGGCCAGGTGTTCCGCTACCGAACCGAACAGGATAGCGTTCGTAGGTCTGCACCAGCTGCCCGTTGCCGGCCGCGCGCAGCAGGTCGTCGTATGCTCACCGAAGCATTTGCGCCTGATGCGGCGGCCAAAGCGACACGCAGACGGCCATTCGATCTCGACCGGTGGCAGACGCGAGATAACATCGGTCCCGGAAAGTCGCCTGGCTTGCCGATGCCCGCCTCGGTCACCGCCTCGTCAACGGCGTGTTCGGCGATCCGCTCCGACAGCGCCGGCGCACAGATCTCGTCCACCGGTACGAAATCCACTGTGCCAGCGATGGTCGTGCGCAGCCCGCCCGTCGAAAACCGCGAGATGCGGCGGATACCCGAGTGCCCGGCGGTCAACTCGCGCCAGTTGTCCTGCTTGCCGGCGCCTAGTGAGGTCAGCACACCCGTGCCTGTCACCACCACCACCGGCCTGCCGTGCCTATCGAGTTCCGCGCCCATGCCTGTTCCCCTTACGCAGCCTGGACTACCGCGAGCGCCTCGCCCCGCCAATGGCCCCAGGACGTGACCAGCACCTGTCGCAATTCGCCACGCATCGGCTGCTCGTCCGGCTCGAGGGGTTCGAACAGCCGTCCCTTCGACAACGCCATGACAGCGAGCGCCAGGTTGGCGGGGAATGACGGTTCCAGCGAATGTCCCAGGGCCGTCGCGGTGGCGCGCACCGGCAATCGCAGACTGCGCAGGAACTCGGCCTCTTCCATGGTCGCCGCCAGCACGCCGGACGCACCGGACAGGACCGCCGCATGCTCCGCGCTCAGATGGTCGCGCATAGCCCCAAGCTGACGGCCGGCAACCGCGGTCGCTTCGCCCGGACCACGCCGGCACCGATCGGTGGCAATTGCCGCGATGTGCGCCAGCGGGGTTGCCCCGCGTGCCCGGGCGTGCTCGCGGCTTTCCACCACCAGGAAGCAGCCGACCGAGCCCAACACCATGCCACCGCCCCGCGGCTGCCGAGCCCAGACCCCAGCAAAGCCCTGCCCCTCGGCATCGGGTCCCGGAGCCCGCTTGCACAGCAATCGGCCCATCTCGTAGTGCAGCAGCACATCCGGCCGCTGAGCGTTGTATGAACCGCCGACCAGGAACAGGTCGCCCTGCCCGGCCGCGATGCGTGCGCAGGCAATGCGGATTGCGTCCGTACCGGCGGCCTCTTCGCCCATGAATGTGCGCGAGGAACCAACCACCCCGTGCACGATCGAGATGTTGCCGGCCAGCAGATTGGAAAGTTGCGCCAGGAACAGGGTCGGGCGCAGATCGGATAACAGGTGCTCGTTCAGGAAGGTCCCTGGGTCGGGCGTCGAAGGCAGCACGGACAGAATGGCGGCGTCGACGGCATAGTCGCGCTCGCCGCCACCGGCGGCGACAATCATGTCCATGCGCGACAGCAGCTTGGCGTCGCCCTTCACCCCCGCCGAATCCAACGCCAGACCGGCGGCATAGGTGCCGATGCGCTGCCAAGCCTCCATCTGCCGCTGATCGCCGCGTTTGGGGATCTGCCGGTCCAGCTCCAGCGCGGTCATCGGGTGCACCATCCAGGGAGCAAAGCTGGAGTCATCGACCACCGGCCGGAACCCGCCATCTCGGTTCAGCGCGGCCCAATGCGCCTCGGTCCCCTCTCCAAGAGCAAGAGACGAGGCCGATACCCGTGATCAGCGCGTCACGCGGATTAGGCATTCAGAAAAGCCTCCGGGACGGCAACTCGCCGTGCGGTGGCCAGCATTTCAGCCCGCAGCGTCTCGTTGGGGAAGGGCACGACGCGATAGGTGATCTCGGCGTCCGCAATCCTCCGGTTGTCGCCGACGATGGTGGCCGCCACCACGGCATATCCGGACCCGTCGTGGAGCAGCCGGGCCTCGGCCTCGAGTGCCTGACCCGGCATGACGAAGGTCCGCAGCTTCGCCTCCTTCACCTGAGCCAGGAACGGCATCCGGCTGAAGCGCAGGGTCGCCAGCACCAGCCAGCCGCCGGTTTGCGCCATGGTCTCGATCATCAGCACGCCGGGCAGCAGAGGATGGCCGGGAAAATGGCCTTCAAACACCGGGCTGGCGCTCGGTACCACGCAGTTGGCGCGCACGGTGCGGGTCTGCGGATCGAGCGCGACGATCCGGTCCACCATCTGGAAGTATTCCAGACGCATGCCGGTTCAGGCCGCCTTGGCGGCCACCAGCTTGTCGATATTCGCGCAAAGGTTGCCCAGAACAAAATATTCGTCGGTCGAGACCTTTCCCTCGTTCACTTCCTGGGTCCACTCCTCCAGCGGCATCTTGATGCCGAATGCCTTGTCGATGGCGAAGGCGACGTCGAGGAAATCCAGGCTGTCGATGCCGAGATCGTTGATCGCGTGGCTCTCCGGCGTGATCTTCTCACGCGGGATGTCGCATGTTTCGGCAATGATTCCGGCGACGGTATCGAAGGTCGTCGACATCGAGCGGTCCCTGCAAATCAGGGCGGGGCACTAACACCCAAGTCATGGCGTCGCAAGAGAGACGGCCTCCAGCCGCAGCTACATCCAGTGCGCCGGGTGCCAGGTCCAACCCGATCCGGTCTTCTCCCAGTACGACGGCATCCAGTTCCCGCTGTGATCGACCGCATCGACGTACTCGCCCGGAGTCCAGACATAGGAGCTACCGGTCCAGTCCCAGTGGCCGGGTTGCCACACCAGCGGCACGGCGCTGACCGGCGGCTTCGGAACCGCCTCGGCCATTGGCGGGGGCACCGGTGGCGGAGGAGCGGTCTCCGCGCAACCGACCAGCAGCAGCAGAATGGCCACCAGCATCCGCTTCATGGTCGCAACCTCCTCAATCGGCAGCAATATGGTGGCCACGGCCTGTGCAGCGATACCCTCGCCACGACCCGTGAAGCCCAGCTTCTCCGTCGTTGTTGCCTTCACCGACACCAGGCCCGGAGCGACGCCCAGCACGCCGGCGATCCGCTGCCGCCATCGCGGCGGCAAATGGTGCGATCTTCGGCCGTTCGCAGATCAGCGTTACGTCCGCATTGGCCAGCCGGCCGCCGCGCGCGGCGATCCGTTCCGCCGCGTGGGCCAGGAAGCGGGCGCTGTCGGCGTTCTTCCATGCCATCTCCGAGGGCGGGAAATGCCGGCCGATGTCACCCTCGGCCAGCGCGCCGTAGATCGCATCGCACAAGGCGTGAATGCCCACATCGGCGTCGGAATGGCCGGCGAGCCCAAGCTCGTGCGGCACAGCAACGCCGCACAGCACCAGCGGACGGCCGGGCTGCAGAACGTGAACATCGAAGCCGGTGCCGACGCGCGGAACCATCTGGGTGGCCATGATGCGCTCCAGCCGGGGCAGATCCTCGGCGTAGGTCAGCTTGATGTTGTCCTCGGAACCGGGAACGATCACCACCCGCTTGCCGATCGCTTCCAGCAGCGCCGCGTCATCCGTGGCGGCGCCGTCCGCGGCGGCGCGATGGGCCGCCAGCAGAACGCCGAAGCGGAACGCCTGCGGGGTCTGGGCCCGGTAGAGTCCCTCGCGCGCGACAGTCCCGCTGACCAGGCGGTCTGCCACCCGCTTCAGCGTGTCGGCGACGGGCACGGCAGGAATGGCACCATCCGCGCTGCGCAGCGCGGCAATCAGCGCCGCGATGGTTCCGGTCGGAATCAGCGGTCGGGCGGCATCGTGAACCAGAACGAAACTCCGGCGACCACGGACTGAAGCGCCTCCAGCCCAAGTCGCACGCTGTCCTGCCGAATGGCGCCTCCAGCGACCACCCGCAGGTGCGGCAGCCCCGACAGCGCGGCCTCGATCGAGGGTGCGTCACCGACCGGCTGGAGCAAGTCGACAGCGCCAGCCAATGTCTCCGCGGCATGGCGGATCACCGGCTTGCCGGCCAACGGCAGGAACTGCTTGGGGATATCGCCACCGAACCGGCTGCCCGACCCCGCCGCCACCAGGATTGCCGCGACTCGCATCCCCTTACCGTTGCCGCCGGCCGCGGCAGCGTCAACGTCGAACGCCGGGCGGCGCATTCTTGCGAGCACTCGCACGACGGTTCAGAGTGGCCGGAATACGTTCCGGGGGGAACCAAGTGGCTGAGGTGGATGACGACCTCACTGATCAGACTATTACCTTCTGTGCGGACCAGGTTCTGAAGGCACAGGCCGCGGCTTCGGCGCACCTGCTGCTGATCCTGGTCGAGAACGCGGCGCCGCGGCACGTGCCGCTGCACCTGCTACCGCTGATCATCGGACGCAGCGCCCCCGCCGAGGTGGTGCTGGAAAGCCTGGCCGTCTCGCGCCGGCACTGCAAGCTGGAACAGCAGGGCGACCGCATCGTACTGACCGATCTCGGCTCCACTAACGGCACGTTCGTCAACGGCGGGCGCATCAGCGGCTCGGTGGTGCTAGACGACGGAGCGCGCATAAATATTGGCTCTTATACGCTGAACTATCATCGGCGCAGCGAGGAAGAGCTGGCCGAATGGGAAGCGCTGGATCGCGAACTCGGCGAGGCGCAGGACTATGTCCTATCGGTCCTGCCGCCGCCGATTGCGTCCGGATCGGTCCAGGCGGAGTGGCATTATCAGCCCTGCACACGTCTGGGCGGCGACGCATTCGGCTACCAGATGCTCGATTCGCGCTACTTTGCGGCCTTCATGCTGGACGTCGCCGGACATGGTGCCGGGTCGGCGTTGTATGCGGTGACGGTGGCGAACGTGCTGCGCCAGCGCATGCTGCCGAACGTGGATTTCCGCGACCCGGGCAGCGTGCTGCGCGGGTTGAATCGCATGTTCCCGACGGAGCGCCACAACGACCTGTTCTTCACTATGTGGTACGGCGTCTACGACACGGCTGATTGCGTGGTGAGCTATGCCACGGCAGGCCACCACCCCGCCTATCTGCTTGCGCCCGGTGCAACGAAGCCGATCCCGCTGGGAACCCGTAATCCCTCGGTCGGCATTGGCGCCGATCGCGAACCTGCCACGGAGCGTACAGTGGTAGCGCCCGGCAGTTGGCTGTTCCTGTTCAGCGACGGCGTGTTCGAAATCACCGACCGGAACGGCCATGAATGGAGCTTGAGCGAGGTGATGTCGTTATTGCCGCGCATGACTGGTCCGGGCGGCCCACACCGGCTGTATGAGGCTGTGCGGAAGGCGGCGCGGCCGGGACCGCTGGAGGACGACTTCTCCGCGCTGGCCCTGCATTTCCCCTGAGGGTACCGACATGGTGGACTTGCCAATTCGCCTGACCTGCGCCGACTACGCGCGGGTGATGCCGCTCGCGACCGGCGCGGTGAAACCGGATGGCATCGCGCTGACGATGGTGCTGGGACTTGAGGGCTCGTGGCCGATGCGTGCCGAGATGCTGCGACGCGCGGCGGACGATCCCACCGTGCACGGTGGAGAGTTGTCGATGGCCGGCCACCTGCGGCGCCTCGATCGGGGAGATCGCGGCCTGGTCGCGCTGCCGGCATTCCCGCTGCGCAATTTCACCGCCCGCGACCTGTATGTGCGCAAGGATGGGCCGGTGCGCACACCGGCGGACCTGCGCGGCAAGCGGGTCGGCATGTACGACTGGGTGGCCAGCGGCTCGGTCTGGTACCGGCACTTCCTGCGCTTCATCGGTGTGCCGCCCGAGGGACTGCACTGGACCATCGGCGCGGTGGACGAGCCGAATATCACCAGCCATGTGTATACGCTGCCCGAGGGCGTGCACGCGGCGCCGGAAGGACGCGCGCTATCGGAAATGCTGATCGCCGGCGACCTGGACGCGATCTACAGTCCCCCGCGGCCGCGTCGCTACCATCCGGCGGATGGGCCGATCGTCCGACTGTTCCCCGATATTCGCGCGATCGAGCGCGATTATTTCCGTGCCACGCGCATGTTCCCGCCGCAGCATTTGATCGTGCTGCGACGGGACGTGTGGGACCAGAACAGGTGGATCGCGCGCTCGCTGACGGATGCGTTCATCCGCTGCACCGCGACATTCGGGCAGGCGCAACGATCCTTTCCTTATGCCTCGCCCTGGCTCGAGGCCGAGTTGGAGGAGGTCGAGGCGCTGATGGGCGCCGAGTTCCATGCCGAAGGGTACGAGCGCAACCGGGACACGATCGAGGTATTCGCCGAGCAGGCGCACCGCGCCGGCATTGTCGGCCGGCGGATCAGCGCTGAGGAGTACTTCGCCGAGTATCTCGAAGGGTAGCGCCCGTTTCGATCTCCGGCGGTTTGACCTTCAGAGCTTGGTTGATGCGCGGGCCAGCAGTTTCCACTCCGGGCCTTGCTTCTGCCAGATCATCAGGATGTGGAGGTTGGTAGCGCTCTTCTTCCCCTCGGGAATGGTCTCGCTCTCCGCCACCCAATGGAACCGCACGATCGCGGCGTCGCCCACCACCCGAATCCACGGGTCCTTGTATTCCAGCGACAGGAACTTCGATCTGTCGGACGTGGCGTTCTTGATGAACGTCGCCTTGTCCTCGATATGGGCATCGGAGTGGCTGTAGCTCAGTTCAGCCGCGCAAAGCCCGTCGAGTGCCTTGGCGTCGTGTGCGAATTGAGCGGCGCGGAACGCTTCGAGGCGCTTCGCCACGGTTTCCTCGTCGGCCGTAACCGCGTAGGCCGTCCCGGCTCCCAGCGCGCCGGCAGCGACCAGTCCGAACGCCGGAAAGCATTTCGCCAGATGACGACGGCTGACCAGCATGATGTTTCCTCGTATGTTTTGGTTTTCAGAAGTCAAGGCATGGCCAGCTTACCGGCCGGCGAGGCGATCCGCCACCGTATCGGTCTACCTGCGCAATGCGTTTCCGATCATGCCCAGCTGCTCGCGGCCGATTTCGCCGTGGATCAGACGTTCTCGACCTTCAGAGCCGCCGCCGTCTTGCACGGCTGCGCCGGCAGGCCTCGGCATCCTGCTTCAAGTCGATGCCATAGGTCGGGATGATTTGCTGGAGTTTCGGCAGCCATGCAGTTTCGGTCAGCTCCTGCGGGAAGCATTTTTGCAGCACGCCCATGTGCGATGAACGCGGCGGTCGAAGCGCCCGGCGAGGCGCCCAGCAAGGCCACCAGCGATCGGTCCTCGGCAGCAACCAACTCGGTGCCGAACTCCAGCACACCTGTGTGCTGCTGGTCGGGCTTGATGATCTGCACGCGCTGGCCGGCGACCGCCTCCTTCCAATCATGGCGCTTCGCCAAAGGGAAGAACTGCTGCAGCATGGCGAACTGATGCGCCGAGGTCTGCAGCACCTGGCCGATCAGATACTCGGATAGCGCGACGTCGTCGCGCGCAACGGCCAGCATCGGCATGATATTGCCGGGCTCGATCGAGCGGAACAGGTCGGTGAGAGAGCCATGCTTGAGGAACCGGGTTGAGAACCCGGCGTACGGCCCGAACAGCAGCGATTTTTTGCCGCCGATGATCCGCGTGTCGAGATGCGGCACCGACATTGGCGGCGATCCTTCGGCCGCCTTGCCGTACACCTTGGCTTCGTGGTGCTCACGACCTCGGGCACATCGCAGCGCAGCCAGATCCCGCTGACCGGGAAGCCGCCGTAGCCGTGTCCTTCGGGAATGTGCGACTTCTCGCAGCAGCGGCAGTGCGCCGCCGCCCGGCACCAATGAACACGAATTTCGCCGATACCGCGTGGACCTCGCGCGACTTCCACATCCTCGATCTCGACGCGCCAGCGGCGATCGCCTTCCCGAGCGAGCCCGACAACATGCTGCTTGTAGTGAACAGAGAAGCCCGGTTGGGTAGATAGTTGCGCGACCAGCAAGTGAGTCAGCGAACCGTAATCGACATCGGTTCCGGTGACGATCCGTGTTGCCGCGATCGGCTGCTTGCGTCGCGCCCCTCGATGGTCAGCGGTGCCCAACCGGCAATCTGCCTGCGATCCTCGGCGTATTCCATGCCGTGATAGCAATGGTGCGCCGACATCGCCTTGTAGCGCGCGCGCAGGAACTCGACATTCTCCTTACCCCAGACGAAACTCATGTGCGGGCAGGGATGTATAAATGCGCGCGGGTCGGCGATCGCTCCCTTGCCGACGAGATAGGCCCAGAGCTGGCGGGACAGGTCGAACTCGGTATTGACCTCGAGTGCCCGGGAGATATCGACACTGCCGTCGGGGCGCTGCGGTGTATAATTCAGTTCGCAGTTGGCAGCATGGCCGGTGCCCGCGTTGTTCCACGCCTCCGAGCTCTCCTGCGCACAGTCATCCAAAGTCTCGATCATGACGACGTTCAGCGACGGGTCGAGTTCCTTGAGCACCGTACCGAGCGTCGCACTCATGATCCCGGCGCCGATCAGCGCGACATCGGCCGTGCTGGGAATGCTCGTCTGCGACATTTGCTCTGTCCTTTGCGCCTGTTATGCCTGCTTTGATGCCGTTACAAACGGCGCGCTGGCACCTGGCGCCAGGATGACATAGACACGCCGCCACGGTTCAGCGCCGATCAGTTTCCAGCTATGGCCGCTGCCGGTCGTGTCCTCGGCAAGCAGTATGTCACCGGGCCGAATCATAAAGTGATCGCCGTTGCGCGTCTGGAAATCCAGAGTGCCGCTGAGCGTAATGACGAACTGTCGTGCCGGCGCATCGTGCCAGGCAAAGGTGCCGCCCGATCGGGTTTCCTGAAAGGATATGCTGATTGTGCTTGTCTTTCCGCTCAACAGGTCGCCGCGCGCGCCGTCGGCGAGATCGATCGCCCCTTCCTCGAAATGGGAATTGCCATCGTCGCCGCTCCATATCCGAACGCACCGTATCATGCCGCTTCCCCTTTTCGGCGTTCTGCCGTTCAACTCTTGTCCGAGCGGGGCCACCATAATTTATTAGTACGCTAGGCTACCAGATGTTTCGTAGTCGCCAGACTTGGCTCGAGCCGCTTGTCCGGGCATGGAGGCTGGCAACGGCAAATTGGTCCAGGTGGGCGCACTTGCGCGCGGAGGTGCGGTGGACCCTTCGCTTTATCATCAAGCGGGAACCGCCGAGGTTTGCATCTGGCCCCCTCCACCAGTTCCGCCCGCTCTGGCAAGTTTTGGACGGCGAGACCTACAGGCCATATCGAAGACACTGTTCACAAGGGTTGCTCGAACGTTCCGTCCGCCAGACATTTTTCCAATATGAACTGCACTTCTGGACATAGCGCGGTCAATTGGGTGCCAATCCAACGATTGGCGCGCCAGTACCATCTCAGGTTTTCCAGTGGGCGAAGCACCCCTCCGGAGATAATCCGGAAACCGCGTACCTCCACGGATCTCAGCTCCGAATGGTGTCCGACTATCTGCCGGAGGGAGGCAAGTGTGAAAACCTGGAGATGGCCACGCGTGCCAGGGGCGCGTCCGACGAGGCGGTCGAGTATTGGAACAAGGTGAATGCGGGCGAGATCCAGCGGGGGGAAGTAGATCTGGCACGCCGATTATCAAACGGCCGCCCGGCCTGACTACGCGGACCAGGGTCTCATGCGACGTTAACGTTCGGAAGATGTTCCAGCATCTGCTCACAAACCACCACATCGTAGGTGCAAGAAGTCAGCGCGAGGCAAGGCTGGGTAAGATCGCACATGATATACTCGTGGTAGGCTTCCGGCTTGTAAGTCATCTTCTCGTAAAAATTGGTGGCGGAGACCGCCATATCGCCGAAATAGCACTTCACCTCGAGATGGCGCAGCAGAGTCCCGGTTCCGCAGCCAACATCCAGAATGGAAAGCTTTTTTCCCAAACGCGCGGCCGCGCATGCCCAGTTGTTGATGTCCTGCGCAATCGCGTCGTAACGAGACTGCCGAAGGCTGAATCGCTCCCTCCGATGTGGATCGCAGCCAAATGCGAGCCTACATTTTGTTGACATCCTCGCTGGTTCGCCTTTTCGTTCGCGCAAGTCGATTGGCCCCATGCGGTGTCATAGCCGGGCTCATCTCCTGGCGGCACGAGCACCGCAAATCGTCGATTTTGCAGGATTATAGCCGCGCGGCCGTATTCCGTCAGTGGCCTTTGCCTTGCCCGATTGGTATGGGCCGCCCGGGTGAGTCGAGCTCAGCACAGCCAGGCAGCCAGCTAGTCTGAAATCTGTTGGGGCATCTGGACCGGGTGGCTGCATGATCGCTATTAAGGGCTGGTGGTTCACCAACTCTGGGACTTATCGACAGTGGCGCGGGTTGACATATTGGGCGTCCAGGTCAGTGCCATCGATATGCAGGCTGCCATTGCGGTGCTCGACACCTGGATCAAGACGAGCAGCTCGCGGTATGTCTGCGTCACCGGGGTCCATGGCATTATGGAAAGCCGCCGCGACCCCGGCCTGCGCGACATCCACAATGCGGCAGGATTGGTCACGCCTGACGGAATGCCGCTGGTCTGGATGGCACACTGGCTCGGGTTTCCGAACGTGGGCCGCGTGTACGGACCGATCTGATGCGGCACATGACCGAGCTTTCGGCGCGGCGTGGTTACCGCAACTACTATTTTGGTGGCCGCCCTGGTACCGCCGAACGCCTCCGCTCGGCGATGCAGCAGGCTTATCCGGGCCTGCAGGTCGTAGGCACGTTTTCGCCCGCATTTTCTGCCCCGTCCGCGGCGGAAGATCAGGCCATCGTTGACGCGATCAATGAGGCGGCACCGGATATCGTCTGGGTCGGCCTGAGCACGCCGAAGCAGGAGCGCTGGATGGCGGAGCATCGAGGTCGGTTGAACGCCCCGTTGCTGATTGGCGTCGGGGCTGCGTTTGATTTCCTTTCGGGAGAGAAGCGGCAAGCTCCGGCGTGGATGCAGCGCAATGGCCTTGAATGGCTGTTTCGATTGGCGACCGAGCCGCGTCGGCTGGCCGGCCGCTATCTGCGGAACAATCCGCAATTCCTGCTGCTTGCGGCACGGCAACTGCTGAAGTCGCGCTGAGCTGATGGGCTGCTATGCGATCCGCGACCGGCGGCACTGCGCCAGCTTCCCGTGATTTCTCGGGCTTGCAGCTGACGTAGAGTTGAGTAGCTTAGTACACTTTATTATGCAGGTTGCAAAAGTGCCATGCCGAAACTCCGAACGCAGGCATATCATGCAGCCAAGCTAGCAATAGGTCACGGATCTCCGGGGCGACACTCAGCGTGCCCGACACCCCGTCGAAAGTAGCCGAGTGGCTGAAGGTGCCCGGTGGGCGATTGCCGCTCCGGGCTATTGTTGAGATGACGCCTACCACAGGAAAATCGAAAGAAACCAGCAATGATGAGGAGGTACTGGCCAGGAGTTAGCACTGACGGTGAGCTGCGCCGCGAAGTGCTGCACGAGGATTCAACCTTGGGCCGTAGAAGTAGGACAAAGTCGTGAATGGAGGTCTGGCTTGATCACTGCGCCGATCAAACCGGTGACGGATGATCCTGTCGTTGTTTCCCGTGCTTCGACTGTGTTCGGGCAGCACTTCGTTGTTCGACATTACCGGCGTCTGAAAGGACTACATCCACCAGAAGAATCCATTCTGAGGCGCTTTCACCAAGATTTAACTGGCAA
Source organism: uncultured Alphaproteobacteria bacterium (assembly GCA_963758595.1). Lineage (GTDB taxonomy): Bacteria > Pseudomonadota > Alphaproteobacteria > Acetobacterales > Acetobacteraceae > JAMXLO01. Next base: position 84,553 of record CAVWWB010000004.1, on the reverse strand, counting down.
ACGGCTCCTTGATATCGGGGTCGGTGGCGGGCGGACGACGCCCTTTCTGCTTGAGCTTAGCCAAGACTATGTTGGCATTGATATATCCTCCGAGATGATCTCGAACTGCCGACGTTCTTTCCCGTCCGCGCGTTTCGAGATTTGTAGCGCTGCTGACCTGTCGCGATTTGCGAACCGTGAGTTCGACGTCGCGGTGTTTAGCTACAACGGGTTGGACTATCTCGGGCACGAGAGCAGGCTTCAGGCCCTTGGCGGGATTTGGCGGGTACTCGTGCCTGGCGGTCTGCTGATCTTCTCTAGTCACAATCGAGCCCACCGGTCACGCCCGCCGTGGGATATCCGCGGCCTGCAACTGCATCCGCTCCGATGGCCGCGAAGCACGATGATGACCCTAGCGCTTCTGCCGCTCAGTATCATCAATCGTCTTCGAATGAAGCGATATGAAAGAGTTTTTGAGGAGTATGCTCAGCTGAACGACAACGCCCACAACTACGGGCTTTTGACGTATCATATAGACATTCGGAGTCAAGTCAGTCAGCTGCAGCGGTTAGGGTACGCGGCGCCGGAAGTCGTCGGTCTGGAAGGTCAGTGGATACTGCCTCGGGATTGGGCACATACGGAACGGCAGGCATGGCTTTATTACGTTTGCCGCAAGCCCGCTACGTAACAAGTCAGCTCTTGCAAATGGGTGGAACCGATACGGCTGAATCCAGCGCAAACTCAAATTGTTTGGAGCTGTAATCAGCCAATGTGTCCTATCCAGGATACCTTATCGCGACCTTACCACACTATGTCCACCGAACTGCAAACGGGTATGGGGAGAAATCTTTTTATCGAGGTCACACGCAACTTCAAAGAAATTGAGAAAGCCTGGAGAGACGCAAGTGCCCACTCAGCCTGCTACGTGTTCCAGACGTATGATTGGCTTGCCACGTGGCACTCTACTGCAGGGCTGGACGAGGGTGTAGAGCCATTACTGGTTCGCGTTGTGGATTCGCGCGGACATACCTTGCTGGTGATTCCGCTTGGCATGCGGAGAGCTTATGGGTTTCGCCTTCTCGTCCATCTTGGTGGACCAGTGGCAGATTACGCGGCTCCGATTCTCGACCGACAATTCGCCGAGCGCTGCAGTGGCGCAGATTTCGAACAGCTCTGGCGGGCAATATTAGCCTGCTTACCTCCGGTAGATCTCATCTGGCTTGTAGGCATGCCGGCAACAATCGAGGGTTTGCCAAATCCCATGATAGCGCTCCCACATTGCATTCACGTGGGGGACGCACATGCCGCAGATCCTTTGCCTCCAACTTTCGAGGCATACATGAAAGGACGCCCCTCGGCCCCACTCAAAGACATGGCCCGATGCCGCCGCAGGTTGGAGAGTGTCGGTCCGGTGAGCTTCGAGATACTTGAAGATGCAACTGCCGTCCGCGAAACGGTCGCCTTGGCCTTACAATTCAAGCGACAGCGCTATCCGAAGACAGCGCCGAGCGGCGCCTATGAAGACTTTTATTATCGGATGTCGCAATCAACTTTCGATTCTGGCAGACCGCACATCTCGCGTCTCCGTGTTGGGAAGGAGGTCGTCGCAGTACACGTCGGTGCGGTGAATGGCAGTCGTTTCTACTATCTATTACCCGGATATGATGTCAGGTGGTCCCGATATTCTGTCGGACGATTGCTGCTACAGGAGCTCGTGAGATGTTGCATTCTGGAGCAGCTTGCTACATTCGACATGACGGTTGGAAGGGAACATTATAAGCGGTTCTGGACCGATACCCTGCTCCCTCTTCACTCATGCAGGTATGGGGTAACGTCGAAGGGATCTGCCGCCATGGCGCTAGTGCGTGCGTTTGATTACACGCTGGTCCGGCCGTACACGCTAGCGAAGCAAAACCCCAAGATTCGGCGTACGCTGCTGCCGGTCAAACACCGCCTGTTAGCGATGAAACGAGATATGCAGCGTAGAAGGTGAGCACGAGTTACACGGACACCGTTGCACTTTGCTGATTACCGCGAGAACGTGTCCAACACTGCGCGCGACCTCCGTTTGCCACGCCATCGAACGCGAATTTCAGATGCAAGAGGCTCCGTTAATTGCGTGGAAACCGATCGGCGGAATTGGCACCGGGGATGTCAGAAATGGCGGTCGCCAGGGATGCTTCAGAGCAGCGGAAGCCCAGCGCGCGCTTTCTGGAGTGCACCGCGGCATTTTGTACCAGACGTGTTCAGCACTTGGTCATCCGTCCACATCAGACTGCGTTAGCCGCCGTCCAGGACATGTGCGGTAGCTCCAGCGCCGAGGTCGCCGTGCCCAACTCCTTCCCTTCTCGAGCCTCTCCAATCCGCCCAGCCGTCGATGCTGTCCCATTCGCGATGGCGGACCACCTCGCGATCCTGACGTTCCGGCGCAAGCTGCGCCGCAGAGCTATCTGGGTAGTGGTAAGCCCGGAGCATGGCGAAGCGCCGGAGGCAGTCGAGATCTATCGCCCATACGAAGTTCCAGGGCAGATTGCCGCTTCCTGGCTGGTATGGCGGTCAGATACGTGCGTGTGCGTCTATGACAAAGAAGCTGGGATGGTCGGAACTCCGGCCACAGTCGAAGAGGCATTGGAGATCGTGGAAGCGATCCTCAAGATGGAAATACGCAAGGCCATCAGGTCCATTCCACCAGCAATACGCCCCGAGTTGCCGAAATCGTTTGGCGGAAGCGCCTACACATAGTCGCGGGCAACCTGCTGCGACAGCCGCCTTTTCGCGGCGAACCGATTGGCGTGCCCAAGAGTTCTCCGCGCTTGGGGAGGCTCTCGGACGGATCAAGGCGAGGGGTCCAGGTGCGTGACACTCTGGCGACGACCCGGCGGCCGTCAGACGCAGTCGGCATCTCGGCTCAGGATGGCCCCCCGGCGCCGAAGTGAGCGCGCAGCCTTGCCACGGCTGCATCCAGCACATCCTCGCGTTTGCAGAAGGCGAATTGGGCATAATGGCTCGGTGCGCCTGGCGCATCATAGAACGCAGAAACCGGGATTGCGGTCACCCGGGCGCGCTCGGTGATATAGCGGCAGAACGCGACGTCATCGCCATTGAAGCCAAGCGGGCGGAAGTCGGCGCAGATGAAGTAGCTGCCGCTGCTCGGCAGCACCCCCAGCCCCAGCTTCGCCAGTCCGGCCGCCAGCCGGTCACGCTTCGCCTGCAATGCCCCCGATAATCCGGCGAAATAACCATCGTCCTTGGCAAGGCCAACGGCCACCGCGCGTTGCAGGTTCGGCGCCGTGGTAAAGGTCAGGTTCTGATGCGCCTTGGCCACATTGGTCGCGAGCAAGGCCGGCGCCGTCACATAGCCCACTTTCCAGCCGGTCAAGGAGAATGTCTTGCCCGCACTGCCGACGCGCATGGTGCGCTCCCGCATGCCGGGCAAGGTCATCAGCGGGATGTGGCGCGCACCGTCAAACGTCAGGTGCTCATACACCTCATCGCAGATCGCGTAGGCATCGTGTCGCAGCACCAGTTCGGCGATGAAGCCCAGTTCGTCCGCGCTGAACACCTTGCCGGAGGGGTTCATCGGCGAGTTCAGCAGAACCGCCTTGGTCGCCGGACCAAATGCGTCGGCAAGTGCCGCGCGCGGCAGCGACCAGTCCGGCGGCTCCAAGCCGCACGAACCGCGGGACGGCGTCGAGCAGACGCACCACGGGAGCGTAGGTGTCGTAGAGCGGCTCGATTAGCACCACCTCGTCGCCCGGGTTCACCACCGCCATCAGACAGGCGGTGATCGCCTCGGTGGCGCCCGAGGTCACAACCACCTCGCTCGCCCAATCAACCGCAAGCCCGTAGAAGCGCTGATTGGCCGCCGCAACCGCCTGACGCAGTACCGGTAGGCCCGGCATGGGTGGATACTGATTGCGGCCATCCATCAGGGCATCGGCCGCGGCGTGCAGCAGATCGGCGGGACCTTCGGTATCGGGAAACCCCTGCCCCAGGTTGATCGCATCGTGCTCGACTGCGAGCGCCGACATAACCGTGAAAATCGTGGTCCCGATGCCGGAGAGCAGCACGTTGGCAGGCTTCACGGAAACGCTCACCTCCTGCGTCTGCGCCGCAGTATGGGTTGGCGGGACCGCATCATCAATCGTGAGCGCAAGCTCAGCAACCGAATGCTCAATCCTTGGGCAGTCGTGTAACAACTCCGCCCAGTGGTTAAGCGCAGGGCCGGCGGCCGCGGTTTGCACATCCACGTTGCCGCTTGGCACGCCGCATGCAAACCTGAGGTGCTGCCAGTCCTTCCAGGAGCGAGCCGGGCAGCCAGAAAGGGAGCCCGGGCGATCCGGGAGCTGGACGGGCATGAAGAAGATCGAGGCTGTCATCAAGCCGTTCAAACTGGATGAGGTGAAAGAAGCGCTGCACGAGGTCGGTCTGCAAGGCATAACCGTGGTCGAGGCAAAGGGATTTGGCCGGCAGAAGGGCCACACGGAGCTGTACCGTGGCGCGGAGTATGTGGTCGATTTCCTCCCCAAGGTGAAGATCGAGGTGGTCTGTCAAGACGCCGTCGTGGAACGTGCAGTCGAAGCGATCATCAGCTCCGCCCGCACCGGACGCATCGGTGACGGCAAGATCTTTGTGTCCTCGGTCGAGGATGTCATTCGCATCCGCACCGGTGAACACGGCGAGGACGCGGTCTAGAGCGAGGGAGAGCGGCGGAAGGATGCGCTCACCCTGCTCCAGCCTGGTGTCTTTTCACGCTGCAGCGCGAGAGAGAATAGCGAGAGAACCCGCTTTCGGCCCGCAGCGGAAACGAGTAGATGGGCCGCTTCGCGAAGGGGTCGCATGGTGCGGCCCCCGTTGCTACTGTTTGCACCAGCTCCGTCACGGGCCGCTGGTGCGTTAACCGAGAACCGGGACGGGGATTGATAGATGGCTAGAAGGCCTTCAGGCGCCAGCGAGGGCGTTGGCAAGGTGCTGGAAATGCTGACCGAGCATTCCGTCGAGTATGTGGACCTGCGATTCACCGATCCACGCGGAAAATGGCAGCACACGGCACAGCACGTTTCGACCATCGAGGAGGATACGTTCCGCGATGGCATCATGTTCGATGGCTCCTCGATCGCCGGCTGGAAGGCGATCAACGAATCGGACATGATTTTGATGCCGGACGCCGATACGGCGGTGATGGATCCGTTTTCGGCGAAGCCCAGCCTGATCCTGTTCTGCGATATCGTCGAACCCTCGACCGGCCAGCCTTATAATCGCGATCCGCGCTCCACGGCGAAAAAGGCCGAGGCCTATCTGAGGTCGTCCGGGGTCGGCGATACCGCCTTCTTCGGACCCGAGGCGGAATTCTTTGTGTTCGACAGCGTGCGCTTCGGCATCGGCGGCAATTACGGCACCTACCAGCTCGATAGTCAGGAAGGTCCGCAGGCCGGCCTCAAGGATTATCCGGAAGGCAACATGGGCCACCGCCCAACGGTGAAGGGCGGCTATTTCCCGGTGCCGCCGGTGGACAGCGAAAGCGACCTGCGCGCTGAAATGCTGTCCACCATGGGCGAAATGGGCGTGGTCATCGAAAAGCACCACCATGAGGTCGGCCAAAGCCAGCACGAACTAGGCATGAAGTTCAACCCGCTGGTGCAGATGGCCGACAGCATGCAGATCTATAAATACTGCATCCACAACGTCGCACACAGCTATGGCAAGACCGCCACCTTCATGCCGAAGCCGATCTACGGCGACAACGGCTCTGGGATGCACGTGCATCAGTCGATCTGGAAGGGCGGCAAGCCGTTGTTCGCCGGCAATGCCTACGCCGATCTGTCCGAGACCGCGCTTTACTACATCGGCGGCATCATCAAGCACGCCAAGGCGCTGAACGCGATCACCAACCCGCTGACCAACAGCTACAAGCGGCTGATCCCGGGCTTCGAGGCGCCGGTGTTGCTGGCCTATTCGGCGCGCAACCGCTCGGCTTCCTGCCGCATTCCGTACGCAACGAACCCGAAGGCGAAGCGCGTCGAGGTACGGTTCCCGGATCCGGGCGCCAACCCCTATCTGGCATTCGCGGCGATGCTGATGGCGGGGTTGGACGGCATCCGCAACAAGATCCATCCGGGCGATCCGATGGACAAGGATCTCTACGATCTGCCGCCGGAGGAGCTGAAGGGCATCCCGACGGTGTGCGGCAGCCTGCGCGAGGCTATCGGTGCGCTGGAAGGCGACCACGAATTCCTGCTGGTCGGCGACGTGTTCAGCACGGATCAGATCGAGAGCTATCTCGAGCTGAAGTGGAGCGAGGTGTATCGCTTTGAACATACGCCGCATCCGGTGGAGTTCGAGATGTACTACTCGGTCTGAGCCAGCGCTTCATTCGCAGCCGTCCGCGCCCCCGCCATTCGGAAGATGGCGGGGGCGCTGTATTTTTGCGCCCTTTCTGCTTGTTTGACGGGCAATCGGCCGCCTTTCCGGCGACCTGTCATCCCCCACGCACGTCGGGGCCCGGCGGTTTCGCAGCCATGATACCGCGCCGCATGGGACTTAACTTATGAGAAACGGTATCGCGCGCAGGGTTGGTGTGGCGGCTGCGCGCAAGACAAAGGCTCACTAGCGTTCAGCCGCCTCCGCGGCACGATTCTTGATTGTCCCGGCGCAGGGCCGTCCCGCCAAGGTGATTGTGAGACGGCGCTGGGCAAACCAAGGGGCAGCGAAATGAAGCTGATCATGGCCATCATCAAGCCCTTCAAGCTCGACGACGTGCGCGAGGCGCTGACGCCACTCGGCGTGCAGGGCCTCACCGTGTCCGAGGTGAAGGGATTCGGTCGACAGAAGGGTCAAACCGAAATCTACCGTGGTGCGGAGTACCACGTGAACTTCCTGCCGAAGGTGAAGATCGAAGTCGTCGTCCCGGCCGATCTCGCTGACCAGGTGATCGAGGCGATCACCAAGTCGGCGCACACCGGCAAGATCGGGGATGGGAAGATCTTTGTCATCGATATCGAGCGCGCCATCCGCATCCGCACCGGCGAAGTCGACGCCGCGGCGCTTTAGGCGCGACAGGATAAGGGAAACAGACACATGATTCGACGCCGAATGACCGGGGCGTTTTGCGCCCTGCTGCCATTGCTTTTGATGGCGGCGCCGGCCTTTGCCGACGACGCCGGTCCTCCCAAGATCGACTCCGGCGACACCGCCTGGATGCTCGCCAGCACCGCGCTCGTGCTGATGATGACGGTTCCAGGCCTCGCGCTGTTTTATGGCGGCATGGTCCGCAAGAAGAACATTCTGGCCACGCTGATGCAGTGCTTCGTGATCACCTGCATCGTCACCCTCGTCTGGTGCGTCGCCGGCTATAGCCTGGCCTTCACGCCGGGCAATGCCTATGTCGGCGACCTGTCGCGGTTCATGCTGCACGGCATTGCCGACCATATCAGCAAGGGTAACGACACTCAGGCGTTTGTGTTGGCCTCGGGCGTCAAGGACGTCCCGGACATGACCACGACGATCCCCGAGACGGTCTACATGATGTTCCAGATGACGTTCGCGATCATCACGCCGGCGCTGATCGTGGGCGCTTTTGCCGATCGCATGAAGTTCTCGGCATTGTGCATCTTCATGACGCTATGGTCGCTGCTGATTTATTCACCGATCGCGCACTGGATGTGGGCGCCATCGGGCTGGAGCAACATCAACGGACAGCTTGACTTCGCCGGCGGCACCGTCGTGCACATCAATGCGGGCATCGCCGGCCTGATGTGCGCTCTGGTTCTCGGCAAGCGCGTCGGATATGGCAGCGAAAATATGGCCCCCTACAATCTGGCCTATTCCGTGATCGGTGCATCGCTGCTGTGGGTCGGCTGGTTCGGGTTCAATGCCGGTTCCGCTGTCGCCTCGAACGGTCGCGCGGGCATGGCCATGGCCGTGACGCAGATCGCGACCGCCGCCGCGGCGTTGGCCTGGATGTTCGCCGAGTGGATGGCCAAGGGCAAACCCTCGGTTCTCGGCGCGATTTCCGGGGCGGTAGCGGGACTGGTGGCCATCACACCGGCATCGGGTTTCGTGCTGCCTGGATCATCGATCATCATCGGCATTGCCGCAGGCGTGATCTGCTTCTGGGCCGCAACCAGCGTCAAGCACATGTTCGGTTATGACGACAGCCTTGATGTGTTCGGCGTGCACTGCATCGGCGGCATCATCGGCGCCCTGCTGACCGGCGTGTTCTCCTATGGCCCGCTATCGGCCACCGACGCATCGCCGGACGGCAGCCCCGGTGGGCTCCCGCAGCTATGGATCCAGTGTCAGGGCGTGGTTGCCACACTGGTCTACAGTGGGGTCGGAACGCTGATCCTGCTGATGGTCACCAAGCTGCTGGTCGGCCTGCGCGTCGGCGAGGAAGAGGAACGCGAAGGCCTCGACCTCGTACTGCACGGCGAACAGATCTTCTGACCGCAGATCTGGTAACGCATCGAGGGGGTCGCTTCCTGGCGCCCCCTCATTGCGCCAATAACCAAGCAATACGACAAAGGTAGCCGTGAAAAATGGGAAAGAGGAAAGTGCAGGGGCCGCGGGATGGGTTGCGGCAGTCAGTATCGTCGCCACAATTTCGGCGGCGAAAGCACAAGCGCCCGCGCCGACCGAGTCGCCGACAACCGGAACACCACCGGCCCAGGCTCCGGCGACAACGCCACCCGGCGCTGCCCCGGCCTCGCCGGCCGCGGAGGCACCGCCCGCTGGCCTGTGGGTGAATGGAATTCATCTATCGGCGCAGCTTGACGCGGGCATCATCGCCAATCCGTTCCGCCCAGCGACCGGTCTCAACTGGGGTCAACTCTTCACCGATCATGCCAACCAGGTACAACTGAACCAGTTGCTGCTCACCGCGAACAAACCTCTGGACCCAAAGAACAGCGATTATCAGTGGGGATTCAAGGTCCAGTTCATGTATGGATCGGACGCTCGCTACACCCAGTTTCTGGGTGAACTAAACCGCGTCGATCCTGATCAGCGCTACCAGCTTGATGTTGTCGAGGCGAATGTCCTGGCACATCTGCCTTGGCTGACCGCGGGTGGCATCGACCTCAAGGTGGGCCAGTACCCGACGCCACTCGGTTATGAGACGATCGATCCATCGACCAACCCGTTCTACTCGCATTCATACATCTTCCAGTTCGGACTGCCGTTCAAGCACACCGGGGCACTGGCGACGACACACGTCAATGACGTGCTGGATATCTATACTGGGATAGATACCGGCACCAACACGACATTCGGACCACTGGGCGATAACAATGGCGCGGTCGGCGGCATTGGCGGGTTCAACCTGACTTTCCTGGCCGGCAAGCTGACGATACTCGCGCTGACGCATTTCGGTCCGGATGACGCGACCCGCGCGCTGTCGCCGCTCGGAGTGAACGCAAATGGGCAATGGCGCTTTTACAACGACGTGCTGATTACCTGGAAAGCCAGCGATACGTGGACGTTCGTCACCGAGACCAACTGGGCCCGTGACGGCTTCGGCTTTGTCGGCAAACCGGTCAACGGCTTCGGCGTGGCGCAGTACGCATCATACGCATTGACCGATACGGTTACGTTGAATGCCAGAGCCGAGGCCTGGCGAGACGACAACAACTTCTTTGTCGCCTCATTCCAGGCCAACAACTCTTTTGTGCAGTTCCAGCAGGGCTTCCCCACCGCCGTTAACGCCGCACCCGGCACTAATTCGACCTATGGTGCGTTGACCCTCGGCGTGACGTGGAAACCGGAGGTGCCGGCACCGATAACCGGTCTGCTGGTCCGCCCAGAGATTCGCTGGGACCATGCCTTTACCAACAACAATCCGTTCAACAACAATCCGCCGGCGAATACCAAAGGCACTCCCAACAGCTTCACGTTTGGCAGCGACGTCGTGCTTACGTTCTAGTCCTGTGATCGTCTGGCCCTCCATCCTCGGGATGGAGGGCCATTGTGCCTCTGGCTCTAGGTTGCTTCCGCTCGCATACGCGAGCGTCGCAATGACGAAGCGCATGCTGCCTGTCCGGTCAGGGTGAAACCCCTCTAAAGCGTGAGACCGCCATCCACTGTGATGGTCTGCCCGGTGACCATCGCGGCGCCGAAGCCCAGGAACAGCACGACTTCGGCCAGGTCCTTCGGCTGGCATCGGCGCTTCAAGAGCGCCCGCTCGATCGATTGCCGACGATCCTCATCGGTCCACTCCACCATCCAGGGGCTGTCGACGGCACCCGGGGCAATCGCATTTACCCGCACCTCCGGCGCCAAGGCGCGAGCAAGGTTCTGCGTCAGGCTGACCACGCCGGCTTTGGTCGCACTGTAGGCCAGGCTCGACCCGGCGCGCCCCAGTCCGGCGATCGAGGCCGTGTTGACGATGGCGCCGTGCGCGGCCTTCAACGCCGGCGCCGCCGCCTTCGATCCACGAAACACTCCCAGCAGGTTGGTCTGCAGCAACAGCGACCATAACTCCTCGCTGATCATGTCGAGTTCGGATGGGGCGATCCGCCGGCGCGTGCCGGGCGTGCCTGCATTGTTGAACAGCAGGTCCAGGCGCCCGAGATCCTGGATCGCCTGCTGCACCATGCGCTCGCAACCACCGGCCTCACCGACACTGCCTGGGGCGCCGATCGCCTTGCCACCCTCCGGCCTTGATCTTCTCCACCGCTTCCGGGCCGCGTGGATCGTCGGCGAGGTAGTTCACCGCCACCGTGGCACCGAATCCCGCCAGCATGCGCGCGGTCGCAAAACCAATGCCCGAGGCACCGCCGGTTACCAGCGCGGTCCTGCCCTTGAGATCGTAGCTGATCATGTCTCCTCCACCAGTTATGAGTTTCGCTCCGGGCAGCCATGGTTCCGGCGCGCGCGCGTCAATGTCGGTATTGACATCGACCACCACCGTCTCGTCCGAGGCCAGGGCCTCCTGCAGCGCCGGCGCGATCTGCGACGGCTCCTCGACACGAATGCCGCGCAACCCGAACACGCGTGCGATATCGGCGAAGTTGGTCGGCCCAAATCGCGCCAGTTCGCGCACGTCGCCTGGCGTGTTGCCCTGCTGGCGCTGGATATTGGGCCAGCCCTGGCCGAACCCGGAGTTGTTGTTGATCACCAGCACGATGCCGATGCCTCGTCGGCGCGCCGTTTCGAGTTCTGTCAGGTGATAGTAGATGGCGCCATCGCCCGACCAGCAGATGACCTTTCGCTTCCCCGCCGCGCACTTTGCCCCAAGTGCGGCAGGAAACGACCAGCCCAGCGAGCCTGCCGCACGCAGATAGGTCTGGGTCGTGCCGTTCAGCTCGATCAGTGTGGAGGTCCAGATGCCGGAATAGCCGGTGTCGGCGACCAGGATGCCGTCTTCGGGCAAGGCGCGGGTGATCTCGGCGCACAGCCGGTCGGGCAGGATCGGCGCCGCATTGCTCGACAGCCTGGAGGCGCGTTCTTCGCGCCAGGCCGCGACCAGCCCGGCGGCGCGATCGGCATATGAAGTGTCTCGCACCGGGCGACCGATGGCCACCCGCAGTTTTCCCAGGGTGGCCTTGGGATCGCCCATCAATCCGAGCGTATGCGGATAGCTCCGGCCGAGCTCCGCGGGATCGACATCGATCTGCACCACCTGCGTCTGCAACGGCGGGATGCGCCAGGTGTGCGTGACCTGATCGCCGGTGTGGCAGCCGACAAACAGCACCAGGTCAGCCTCATGCACGATCTGGTTTGCCGGGGGTGCAGCATAGTTGCCTGGACAGCCGATAGAGAGCCGATGCCGCGTCGGGATGATGCCGCGCCCACCGAGAGAGGTACCGATCGGCGCCGCCAGTGCCTCACCCAGAGCGAGCAACTCGGCACCGGCGCCTGAAGCCGCTGCCCCCGTCGCCGGCGACGATCGCGATTCGGTTGGCGGCACGCAACTTGGCGGCGGCACGCTCGATCTCATCATCCGATGGTGTCGGACGATGGGGCGGCATGGTGAGCTGCAGCGCCGGATCGGAGGTTGCCGGTTCGCCGACCGTCCCGGTCTCGACGACGTTGGCTGACCGGCCGTACAGGTCCAGATGGGCCGGACGCGGCGACCCGGTCATCGCCTCACGCCATGCCTGGCGCAGCAGCCGCGGAAGGTCTGCGGCCTGCTCCACGTCGGCCGAGAATTTCGTCACCGATGCGATAGAGCGGCCCATGCGGAATTTCCTGATAAGTATTGCGGTGGGCATAGAAGGGCGGCTCGCGCCCGGTCAGCGCGATCACCGGACTGCGCCCGAGCCACGCGTCCTGCAATCCCGCGGCCAGATTGGCGGCGCCGACCGACTGGGCGAAGCAGATACCGGGTCGTCCCGCAATTCGCGCGTAACCGTCGGCCATGTAGGCGGCGGATTTCTCCGAATGCGCAACACGCGGTTGACGCCCAGCGTCCCCAGTTCGATCAAGGTCCGCCGCAGCACCGCATCGATGAAAAACACGTGCGTCGTGCCGTTCGCCGCGAGTGTGCGCGCCAGCCATTCGGCGCCGGTCATCTCCATTCCGCTCATCCGCCCTCCCCCTCGCAATGCGGCCGATGCTAACCCTGCCGCGCAGCGCGCGCGAAGCCAGCACGTCTTGACAAGATTCTGAAACGATGCCGCCGATGCGCCATGTTCCTGCCATAACAGCGCCACCGGCCTGGTAGCGATCGTTCCGGTCACGGCAGGATGGTTCCGATGTCGCCTTCAGAGCAGTTGGTTGACGACCCTGAATTCCCCGTCGAGGACGGGCCAGACCCGGTCCTCGGACCGTCCAAGCCAAGGCTGCTCGGCGTTCTTGGGCCTGGCCTGATCACCGGCGCATCGGACGATGATCCGAGCGGCATCGCCACCTATTCGCAAGCAGGCGCGCAGCTTGGATTTCGGCTGTCTGTGGCTGATGCTGTTCAGCTATCCGCTGATGGCGGCCACCCAGGAGATCAGCGCCAGGATCGGCCGTACAACTGGGCGTGGCCTCGCTGGCAACATGCGGCGGCACTATCCCGCCTGGGTCGGCACCTCCTGCATTCTGCTGCTGCTGATCGCCAATGTCATCAACCTGAGCGCCGACCTGGGCGCGATGGGAGACGTCGGTGCCGCCATAATCGGCGGCCCACGTGCTGCCTATGTCGTAGCCTTCGGTACATTCTGCATGCTGATGCAGGTACTGGTTCAGTACGCGCGCTACGTTGCCATTCTGAAGTGGCTGTCGCTGGTGTTGTTCGCGTATTTCGGCACGTTGCTGATGGTGCGGATTCCCTGGGGCGACGTCGCGTGGGGTCTTTTCGTTCCGACCTTTACCGCTAACGAGAACTTCGTCGCGGTCACCGTCGCCATTCTCGGCACCACGATCTCGCCTTACCTGTTCTTCTGGCAGTCTTCCCAGGAAGCGGAGGATCAGCGCGAGCGCCCGCTGCGGGACCCGCTGGTGCGGGCGCCGGAGCAGGCGCCGAAGGCCTTCGCCCGGATCAGGCTGGACACCTATATCGGCATGGCACTCAGCAATCTCGTCGCGCTTGCGATCATCATTACCGCGGCGGCGACGCTGCATGCGAGCGGTACGACGCATATCGATACGGCGCAGCAGGCGGCCGAGGCGCTGAAGCCTATCGCCGGCGAGTTGGCCTTCCTGATCTTCGCTGCAGGAATTGTTGGAACTGGCCTGTTGGCCGTCCCGGTCCTGGCGGGGTCAGCCGCCTATGCCATCGGCGAGGCGCTGCGCTGGCCCGTTGGTCTGGCGCGCAAGCCGAAGGAGGCGCGGGCTTTCTACATCACCCTCGCCGCGGCAACGCTGATCGGCACAGCTATCATCTTTCTGCCGATCGATCCAATTCGCGCCTTGTATTGGAGCGCCATCATCAACGGGGTGATGGCGGCACCGATTATCGCGATGATGATGGTGATGGCGAGCAGCAGACGGATCATGGGGCAGTTCACCCTGCCCTTCCCGCTGAAACTGTTGGGCTGGGTTTCCGTCGTGGTGATGGGGTTCTGCGTGATTGGCCTGTTTGTCACGATCTGACCCCCGCCCGCAGGAGGCTCGAAGCTGAATCGCGCGTGGGTTGGTATGGCCGCGGCTGCGGGAGGCGCCGCAGCCGCCATCAGGGCCTGCGCGGTCCTCAGGTCAGGTACCAATTCCATGTCATAGTCCCAGGATTAAGCGCGTAAGACCTTGCCGCGAGGGGTTGTTCTGACGTATGTCGGGCACCGCTAATCGGAGGAACAAAATGCGTCGACTGCTGTCCAGTCTTGCCGCTGTCGGCCTACTCACGGCGCAACAGGCACAGGCTCAGTTGGAGTGCCTACCCCCGCCCGAGCGGTCGGCCGTGCAGATCGCGGCGCTGCGCAGCCAGTTGATGGTGCTGGCGACCGGCTGCCAGGAAGACAACAGCTACAACGCCTTCATCCGCAAGTACCAGCCCGACCTGATGAGCAACGAGCGCTCGCTCGACGAGATCTTCAAGCACAAATACGGCCGGCGGGGGCAGCAGGAGCACGACCGGTTCACCACCGACTTGGCGAACGCCGAAATCAACCGCCGGCCTGAAGCTTGGTACCGACTTCTGTGCGCATAACGGCATGATCTTCCGCGAGGTGCTGGCACTGCAGAGTCCAGCCGACCTGGCGAGCTACGCGGCCGGCAAGAACCTGGTGCCGCCCGCGGCGGAAGTTTGCCAACAGGTTGCCCCGGCTCCCGCGACGCACAAGGCTGCGGCAAGAAAGCGTCACTGACCGACGGCAACGCTCACCCGGAGTACGGCGCCGCCTGGGATCAGCCGCACCGCGAACGCGTCGGAGCCGGCGAAGCGCGGCTCAGGCGTGTAATCGATCCGTGTCTCATCCCCGACGGTGTGGATGTACACCTTGCCATGCGCCGGCTCGGTCATCAGCAGCCCAGCATCGAACGGCTTGCCGGCGTCGTTTACGGTGATCGCGCACCAACCGCCGTCGTTTCCCATCTTGATCTCAACTGGAGTCTCCTGACCCGCCGTGGGGGTCACCTTCGGGACGGTGCACGACTTGGCTGCACCGACGAGGTCGGCCTGGAATACGCGTGGCCCCGTTGCGGCGGGCGGCCTCTCCGTGCAGGCTTGCAGAAGCAGCGCTGTCGCCGCGAGTGCCAGTGCGTGTCGCATCTCCAATTAGATCTCCTGTTATGCTGCGGTGCTGATGTCGGGGAAATCCCGACTGAGCAAGACAAAGAATTGCGTTGCCCCGTCAGCCCGGCTTCGAGCGCAGCACTGCATTGATCAGGCGCGTGCGGTTCTCCCGCATGTTACGCCGCGAATTCTGCATCTTCTCACGGAAGCTCTCGCCCACCACCAAGTGGATCCCAAGCGGTTGGCCTCCGCCGCCACGCTCCGCTTCCGCCTCGGCAATCGCGATCTCGCTGTTGTCCTCCCAGGCCAGTACCTCGAAACCGGCCGCCTCCAGCAGTTCCCGGGTCTCCTCCGGAGTGCGGAGAAAGCTGATCTCCGGGTGGTCGGCCCAGTTGACCGGAAAGTGCAGCGGCCCACCCGGACCCTGGGCGACATCCTGGATCGCGAGCCGACCGCCTTGCTTCAGGACGCGGCGCAATTCCGCGTACCATCGAGGCCGGTCGGCGATGTTCATCGCGACATTCTGTGTCCATGCCAGATCGAAGCCGGCGTCCGGGAACGGCAGGGCGAGCCCTGTCCCATGGCGAAAGTCCACCCGGTCCGACAGGCCGGTGCGCCGGGTCAACTCGGTTGCGGTCGCCACGAATTCCCGCGTCAGGTCCACGCCGCTGACACGGCAGCCAAAGGTGGCCGCCAGATATCGTGCTGGCCCGCCCAGTCCTGAGCCGACGTCGACCACGTGGTCGGCGGGGCTGGGCGCGAGCATCCGCGCCAGCTCCTCGGTTGCCCGGCGCCGGCGCGAGTGGAACTCATCCACCGGCGCGAGATCCTCGATCGTCAGGCGGTCAATGTCCTTTCCGACTGCCGACAGGGCCGCGAGCAGTCGCTCGCTCAAGCCGCCGCGGCCGTACTGGCTTGCCACTGCTGCTGGTACATCACTCATCCTGGTGCCCCCTGGCATGTGCCGGTCGATTCGCCAATATCTGTGAAGGTAGGCGGTCTCCTGTTAGGCCACCTGGTGCCCTTCAGCTCAGCCGCCTGGATGCTCCTACCCCCGCCCGCGTTGCGCGGCGCGCCGGTAGTTGGAGAGACACGATGCCAGTCGGGATGGTCAAGGGGATGTGCCGTCGCACCTTTCGGCCAAGCGGCTGGACGGCACGACCCGGGACACGGGCAGAGATGGCAAGGATTGGGTGCCGGCCTGGTACAACTTCAGCGCAAGGATGGGAGCAATCTGGTATAGGAACCCCGGCGGCCCGGACGACGGCGCCGGTGATCGCGAGACTGTCGCATGGCACATCATAAATTCAAAGTCGGACAGAAGGTCAATTTGCTGGCCAATCGGCTGGAACGTCATGTTCCTGCCGGCAGCTACACGATCCAGCGGCTGCTGCCGATCGAGGGGCGCGAGCTTTTCTACCGAGTGAAACATACCGCCGACGGGCACGAGCGCGTGGTCAGCGAAGCGCAGTTGCGCCCCGCCGAGGAAGTCGCTCCGCACGGCTGATTGCCTCCCCAAACCGAGGTCCGGACGATATCGTCCGGGCGATATTGGGGAGAGCGTGCAATGAAGATAACCGCGGTTCGCGTTCTGCGCGTGACGGGGACCATGCGCACCGATGGCCCATTATGGGAGGAGCGCCTGGTTCGGCCGATCGACATCTATCCTGAGTACCGCAGCCGCAACGATTTCGAAGGCGGCAGTCAGATCGATACCGGTCACTTCCGCATGGAGCAATTCTTCGTCCGGATCGAGACGGATGAAGGCCCGATCGGCATTGCCGGTCCGCTGCCGGAAATGGTAGCGGCATTCGTCGCAAAGCGCCTGCGCCCGATCGTGATGGGTCAGGACCCGATCGCGCACGAGAAGCTGTGGGACCAAATGCATCGGATCATGGTGCATGGGCGCCAGGGTGACGCGATGCTGGCAATCAGTGCGATCGATTGCGCGCTGTGGGACTTGAAGGGCCGCTGGCTCACCCAGCCGGTGTTTCGTCTTCTCGGGGGTCCGACACGGGACTCGGTTCCAGCGTATGCCTCGATGCTGGGCTTCGCGGTGCTCGACATGGGGCGCGTGCGGGAGCGGGCAGCGGAATACAAGTCACTCGGCTATCCGGCGCAGAAGTGGTTCTTCCGTCATGGCCCGATGAGCGGCCACGATGGAATGCAAAAGAATGTCGAACTCGTGCGTACGCTGCGCGAGACACTCGGCGACGACTACGACATCATGCTGGATTGTTGGCAATCGTTCGATCCGCTCTACGCTGTGGAGCTCGCCGACAGGATCGCCGAGTTCCATCCGCGGTGGCTGGAGGAATGCGTCATGCCGGATCGCATCGATAGCTATCGACGCGTGAAGGAGCGGACGCAGATCCCGCTGTCAGGCGCCGAGCACGAGTACACCCGATGGGGCTTCAAACGCTTCATCGATGCGGAGGCGCTGGATGTCTTGCAGCCGGACATCTATTGGGCGGGTGGCCTGAGCGAAACCTTGAAGATCGCCGCTTATGCCTCGGCGCACGACCTCGTGGTGATCCCGCACGGACACTCGACGCCGGCCGGCCTGCATTTTTCACTGGCGCAATCGCCCATCCTGACGCCGCTTCAGGAGTACCTGGTGAAATGGAACGCGATCAACCAGCACTTCCTAGCCAACCCGATAACGCCGCAGCAGGGCCGTTTCGTGCCGCCGGCCCTGCCCGGCCTCGGAATGGACCTTGATCCGGCAAAGGTCGAGGCACAGGAGGAAGTAAACGCGGAATGACGCGCTCATCGGCCGTGCGCCTGCATTAATCCGATCTTAGTCGCGCCGACCCAGTCTGGCCCATTGTCTGTTCGCGTGATTCAGACCTCCGGCGTTTCCGCCTTCGGTCACCACGCTCTAAATCGGTGTGTTGTCGCGTGCAGGACCGGACCGGTATCGAATCAGTCAGAAGCCCCGCCTTCCACACCGGCCACGCTATCGGGATCGGGGTCGCGCTGATTGTGGCCATTCTGCTGGGGTGCGGCCTGGCGATCTGGGATCTTTACGAGGAAGCGATCGCGCAGCAGCGCCTGGCGGCAAGAAATCTTGGTTTCGTGCTGGCCGAGCAGACAACACGTTATGTGCAGGCGGTCGATCTCGTGTTGCAAGAGGCACAAGCGCGGGTCGGCGTCTTCGGGATCGAATCGCCTGAAGAGCTGGCGCACTTGTTCGGCACCGAGGCGACGCGGAGCTTCCTGCACGAAAGGCTGCGCAACCTTCCGGAAGCAAACGCGGTCAGCGTCATCACGCTGGATGGACACATCCTGGTCAGTTCGCGCGACTTACCAGTCGATCTGGATCTGTCCGATCGCGACTACTTTCGCCATTTCGCGGAAGGCTCCGATCCGACGCCATTTATCAGCAGCCCGGTCGGCAGTTTCGCCGAGGGTGGGTCCACCCTGTACCTGGCTCGACCGCTGAACAGCCGTAACGGCAGGCTGGTCGGCATCGCTATCGCGGCCATCGATCTCAGGTACGTGACTGATTTCTATCGCGCCATCGAGCTGCCAAAGGGCGAGTCCGTGACGCTCCTGCGTAGCGACGGCCTCGTGCTCGCCCGTTATCCTGATCCGACAGACCAGGTCGGCAAATGGATCCCCAAGAAATCCCCGTGGTACGCCGCCGCGCAGGGCCAAGGTGGCACATATCGCTCGCCTGGCTACCTAAACCTCGCGCCCGCCCTGATATCCGTGCATCCTCTGGCCGTATGGCCGCTGGTGATCGACGTTGTGCTGCAGGACGACGTCGGCCTTAGTCGCTGGCGAAAACAGTCAGTAATGATCGCTGCCGGTGGCTTCGGAACCGCTGTCGGCTTCACCGCGCTGTTCGGGCTCATCGGTCAACAGTTCCGTCGAAAGTCGGAGCGGGCTGTCCGCCTGGCTGAAGCCGCCGAGGCATTGGGGGTCAGCGAAACCCGGGCCCGCCATTTCGCCGAGATGTCATCCGACCTTTGGTGGGAAGCCGGCGCGGACCTGCGCTTCACCTGGCTCTCTGACAGTGCAGTCGTCAGCGCACTGGGCGACGTCTGCCGATTGGGATGTGCACCCTGGGAGTGTCTGAACGCGCCGGTCGCCCAGGACTGGGCGCCGATGCGGGATGACATGACGGCTCGGCGGCCATTCCGAAGTTTCCGCGTGGCGGCTACCGACCTGGTCGGGCGCTCACGCTATCTCAGCCTCAACGGCGATCCGCTGTTCGACCGCGACGAGATGTTCATCGGCTATCGAGGAACTGGCCGTGAGATCACCATGGAAGTAGAGGCGGAGCGACAGCTTCAGCGCGCAAAGGACCAGGCGGAGGAGGCGAGCCGCAGCAAGTCCCAGTTCTTCGCATCGATGAGCCACGAGTTGCGCACACCGCTGAACGCGATCATCGGATTTTCCGAGTTGTTGCGCGACCAGCCGCTTGACCTAATGGACGCGGATCATGCGGAGTATGCCGAGCACATCAACACCGCCGGCCATCATCTGCTCGATGTGATCAACGATGTGCTCGACCTCGCGAAGGTCGAAGCCGGACGCTATGAACTTGTCGAAGACGTTGTGGAGCTTGGCATGCTGGTGCGAACGTGCGTCGGCATGTTGAAGCTGCGGGCGAAACAGAGCGGCGTGCAGATCGATAACAGGTTGAACGGCTTCCGCGTGGCGTTGCGCGCTGACGCCAGGGCCGTGAAACAGATCGTGCTGAACCTGTTGTCGAATGCCGTGAAGTTCACGCCTGCTGGCGGCAGGGTCTTAGTGCGGGTCGAGCGAGTGGACGGCAGTGTTGCGCTGGTGGTCAGCGATACCGGTATCGGCATCGATGCCAGCGCGTTGCTAACACTATGCGAGCCATTTCGCCAGGCGGACGCGTCTATCAGCCGGAAGTACGGCGGTAGCGGGCTGGGACTTGCGATCTGCCACAAGCTGCTGGCTCTGCATGGCGGCGCGCTGACGCTTGAAAGCGAGCCGGGGCGAGGGACGACGGTCCGAGCGGTCTTCCCCGCTGAACGGATCATCGAGGCCGCACTCAAGGCACGCCGGCCTGAACCAGCTCTTTCATCCGCCTGATCAATGCCCGCCGCCCCGCGGCGGCATCGGCGGCAAGATCAAATAGCGCCGGCAGTTGGTTCGGACGCCTGGCCAGTGATCTCAGCACACGCCAGGCGGCAATCGCTCCGTACGCGTCCAGAGCGGCGACCGCCGCGGTGGGCAGGGAGCGATCTGCCGGATCGCAAATGGCGCGCAGGACTGCGAATGGCAGCCCTTTCGCTCGCGCAGCGCGCGCGACGGCGCCTGTTTCGAGGTCGAGTGCTGCCGCGGCAGTCGCCCTGTAGAGGCGGCATTTGGCTGCAGCGCTGGCCGCTAGCTGATCGGCGGCTACCGATACATGCGGCGTTGCACCACCCAGCCGGTGCGTCAGTTCCGGATCAGTTGGGTATGGCATGTCATCGAGGATGACGGCCGATGGAACAATGATCGTGCCAGGTCGCAGCGCGGGGTCGAGACCTCCGGCAAGCCCGAAGCTGACCAATGCGCGAGCCCCCGACCCGATCAGTTGGTCAGCCGCCACTTCCGCGCCGGCAGCCGTGCCGCCACCGATCGCCACGCGCCAACCCAGCCGGCGCGCGATGCGCGCTTCAGCCGCCAACCCGACCACCACCCCAATCGAGCTATCAAAAACCAAACGCGACCTTGCGGGTATTGCCGCGGCTCAGGTTTCGGTGGCGCGCCAGCGCCAGCAGAGGGAAGTACCAGCGATAGCCGTGGTAGCGCAGATAGAACACCCGGGGAAAACCCACCGCATTGTAAGGCAGCTCGCGCCAACCGCCGTCATCGACCTGCGTCGAGGTCAGGTATTCAATGCCTCGAGTGACTGCCGGGTGGTCGGCCTCGCCAGCCGCCATCAACCCCAGCAGAGCCCACGCGGTGTGGCTGGGCGTGCTCTCCTTGTATTGGCCGTGAGGAGCATCGCGATAGGTTTTTTCATCCTCGCCCCAGCCGCCATCATCGCGCTGGACCGATAGCAGCCAGGCGACGGCCCGACGCACTCCCGGGTCATCCGGGGCCACGCCGACGGCATTGAACGCGCACAGCACGGACCACGTGCCATAGATGTAATTGGTGCCCCAGCGGCCGAACCAGCTCCCTTCTGGCTCCTGCTCTCGGCGCAGGAACGCCAATGCCTTAGCCAGCACCGGATCGTTGGCTGGCATGCCGATCTGTGCCAGGAACGACACGCAGCGTGCCGTGACATCGGCGGTCGGCGGATCGAGCAGCGCGCCATGATCGGCAAACGGGATGTTGTTCAGATAGAGATGGGTATTCTCCGGTTCGAACGCGCCCCAACCACCATCGGAGGATTGCATCCCGATGATCCATTCGCGCGCGCGCTCGATTGCCGGCGCGTGCGAGGGATCGCCGTTGCGATGCAGCAGCATGCCGACGACGGCGGTGTCATCGACATCCGGATAATGCGGATTGGCGTACTGAAACGCCCAGCCGCCGGGCCGCAATCCCGGCCGACGCACGGACCAATCGCCGACCACTTCGAGGATCTGCCGCTCCTGCAGCCAGGCACAGGCGGCACTCGTGTCCATGCCCAGTTCCGCAATCGCGTGGCCGGCGAGGCCAGTGTCCCAGATCGGCGAAAGGCAAGGCTGGCAGTACGCTCGGTCCTGCTGGATCACCAGAAGCTTGCGGACCGCGCGCCAAGCGATCGCGGCATTCGGGTGATCGGGCGGATAGCCAAGCGTGTCAAACATCATCACGCTGTTGGCGATCGCCGGATAGATGCCACCCAGCCCGTCGTCGCCATTCAGCCGCTCGGTGACGAAGCGCATCGCCTTGGCCATCGCTCTGTCCCGGCTGCGTCGAGGGAAACGCGGCTGAACGGCGCGCAGCACTGAGTCCACACACTTGAAGAATGGTCCCCACCAGGCGGACCGATATGGGCCGCGGATCCAGTCGCGAACCTGATCGGGCGGCGTGCGGAACAGCTCCTGGACGACGACTTTCCTTGGGTTCCGTGCCATCGGTCGCAGCGCCATCAGCACCAGCAGCGGCACGATCACAGTACGCGACCAGTACGACACCTTGGATAGATGAAACGGGAACCATAGCGGCAGATGCATGATCTCCAGCGGCATCACCGGCACTGCACGCCACGGCACCTGGCCGAACAGCGCGAGTTGCGCTCGGGTGAAAACGTTGGTTCGCTCCGCCCCGCCGGCCGCCAGGATCGCGCCCCGCGCGCGCTCCATATGCGGCGCATCGATGCGATCGCCGATCGCCTTCAGGGCGAAATAGGCTTTCACGCTGGCGGACAGGTCGAATGCGCCATCGTGGAACAGCGGCCAGCCACCGTGTTCGCCCTGGATGCAGCGCAGATAGACCCCGATCTTGGCTTCCAGCTCGGGATCGATCCGGTCGAGAAAGTGCTCCAGCAGCACGTACTCCGAAGGGATCGTCGCGTCCGCCTCGAGCTCAAACAGCCAATGTCCGTCGCTGTGCTGCCGGAGGAGCAGTGCGCTGGTCGCGCGATCGATCACCTTATCCAATGCCGTCTGGCTCGCCAGCACCGCCTCATTCGGCATTGCGCATCCCTCAGGCGGCTAGAGCAGGTGAGCGCGGAAGCGATGCGCTCACCTGCTCTAGCCCATTGTCTTTCGTGTGATTCAGACCTTCGGCGATTCCGCCTTCGGTCATCACACTCTAGCAGCAGCTCGGCCGCGGTTCGGCCGGACCTGATGGCACCTTCGATCGTTCCGGGCAATCCGGTATCGGTCCAATCGCCCGCCAGCACCACATTGGCAAGCCGGGTGCGCGGGCCAGGCCGCAGACGCTCCTGCGCCGCAGTTGCGGCCACAGTGGCCCGCCGCTCTTTCACCACCCGCCAGGGCGGCATCGGCGTCTCGGCCAGTCCCAGCGCTGCGCGCACGTCCGGCCAGACGGCGCGGGCGATTGTCCCGGCATCCTGCTCCACCATACGGTTGGCGGCGCTGATCGTGACCGAGACGTGGCCTCGTTTCACGAACACCCACTCCGCCGTGCCGCCGACAACGCCGACAAATCCGGGCGGCGCTGGATCCGCTTCGAGGCGGAAGTGGATGTTGAGAATGGCCTGGAACTCGTTCGGATAAACCTGTCCCGGCAACAGGTCGGAGACAATCCAAGGCGGTAGCGCGAGCACCACCGCATCCGCCTTCAGGGGCCCTTCAGTGGTGGAAAGTTCGACGCCGCCGTTGGCATCCCCGCGCAGCGCGGCAACGCGCCGACCTGTCATGAGCGTCGCGCCGCGCGCCTGCAGCCATGCTATTGCCGGATCGACCAGGCTTTCCGAAAGGCCAATCCGCGGGACCGCGGGGATGCAGGCACGACCGCCCTGGAACAGCGTCTCCCGCATCACGGCACTGAGCAGACGAACCGCGCCTTCGTCGGCCGGTGTGTTCAGCGCCGCGACGGCGATCGGCTGCAGCAACCGCTCATACAGTGCGTCGTGCTTCACCGAGGCGCCGATGGCAGCGTGAGAGTTGTTGTTGCGAAGCCACAGCAGCGCCAGATGATCGCCGGCGCGCGTGCCCGGGGCGCGCCGCTTGCGCGACAGCACCCACCAGGGGATGCGTCCAAGATTCGGCCGCAGCACCCATCGGCGGCCGTCGCGCAGATCGATGAACGGGAATATCGGTTCCGCCGGCATCGTCATCGTCTGAACCGCGCCGACCGTATCCAGGTAGGCGAACACCGCGCGGTTGCCCGACAGCAGAAGATGGTTGCCATTATCGACGCGCAGCCCGAGTTCGCGGTCGAAATAGGACCGGCAGCGGCCGCCGGCGGCGGGACCGGCTTCGATGATCGTCACGGTTTTGCCGGCCTGGGTCAACGCGATGGCCGCGGACAGCCCTGACATGCCGGCGCCGACGACGTGGATGTGCGATGGCATCACTTTCGGTAGTTTCAGGCGAGACCATAGCGCAGCGCGAGCCAGAGCTTCTGCCACGCGGGAAGGCTGACGCGCTGCTGTGGCGACGACCAGCCCTGACGCTCCAGGCGCGCCAGGATCGCCGCATAGGTGGCGCCCATCAGGCGTGCCGGTTTCATTGCCTTCGGGTCACAGCGACGCATCGCTTCCGATGCGGCGCGGAAATGCTGCCGTGCCAGGCTCGCGATCCTGGCACAGACCTGCTTCAGGCCAGAGGCCTGCAATGCGGCGGCTGGATCATGCGGTACGCCGGCCTCATCCAACCATTCGCGTGGCAGATAGAGCCGGCCGCGTTCAGCATCCTCCTGCAGGTCGCGCAGAATGTTGGTGAGTTGCAGCGCGCGGCCGAGCGAATGCGCCACCTGATCGGCGGCAGCCGACAAATCGCCAAAGGCGCGCACCGACAGCCGGCCGACGGCGGAAGCGACGCGATCGCAATAGAGGTCCAGAGTGGCGAGATCGGGTGCAACGATGGCAGTCTCGGCATCCATCTGCATGCCGTCGATGATCGCCAGGAAGTCGTTCTGCCGCAGACCGAAGCGTTCTACCGCCGCGACCAAGACCCGGGTGACCGGCCCATCTGACTGGCCGTAATACAGGGCGGCCACGCGTTCACGCCAGGCATTCAGTTCCGGGAGTTTGGCGGCGAATGCACCATCATCGTCAGCGATGTCGTCGACCATGCGGCAGAAGGCATAGATAGCGTACATTGCATGTCGTCGTTCGGGCGACAGCACACGCATGCCGCGATAGAAGGACGTGCCGGCGGCGCGCACGATCGCGGTTACCGCGTCAAGGTCGGCCTGGGCAACATTCAGATCCATCGCAACGCTGCCGCAATGCTCGCCGCGGTATCGCCCTTGGTCAGCCGCACGGGGGTCGCCAGCGGGTCACCGCGGCGCAACCGTCGCACCAGCCGGCGCGCCAGACTGACGATGACCGCGGTCTCCAGCCGCAGGCGCCGGTCGCGAGTGAGGCGCGGCAAATCCGTCGCGGCACGGTTCAGTTCATCCACCCGATCGAGCAGCCGATCGAAGACGGCACGTAGTTCGAGTGTTTCCGCCGAGCCCTACCAAAGCCTCGACGGCGGCGCCGGGCAAGTAACAGCGATCCAGCGCCGCCAGATCCTTGGCGCAATCCTGCATATGGTTCAGCACCTGCAGCGAGGTGCACAAGCATCCGAGGGCGGCCATGTCACGCGGTCCTCGCCATGCAGGTCAAGCACATGCCGCCCGACCGGCATGGCCGAGTAGCGGCAATAATCGTAGAGCTCCTTCCAGTCCGCGTAGCGCAGCTTGGTGGCGTCGCGGCGGAATGCGATCAGCAGATCGAGTCGAATGGCGTGGCGTGACCCTGGTTTCCGCGAGGCTGGTACGCAATCGCAGTGCGCTCGGAGACCCGGTATGGTGGCGGCCCAGCAGCACGTCTTCCATTACATCGAGCCGCGCGATCTTTTCTTCGGCTGACAAGTGGCAGAGTCCGCGATGTCATCGGCGTTGCGAGCGAAGGCGTAGAACGCGTGCACATGCGCGCGCAGATCGCGGCGGATCAGCAGCGAGCCAACCGGAAAGTTTTCGTCGCCTCGATCCTTGCCGGACCATGCTTCGATGGTTGTGGCTTCGCTCATGCGCTCAGGCCCTGGTAGGCGCGTCCTTTCCAGGCCACGCCGCGGCCCCGGTAATGATTGGCCGCCGAGTTGATCGTCGCAGCGGTGTAGAATGCCGCGATGAGTGGCAGGAATGGCGCCCATAGCACCGAGCGGCGATAGCGGCGCAGGGTGGGCTGATAGCTCGCGGCCATGCCTCCCCAGGCGAGCCAGCCGAACCAGCGGGCGATGCCATGGCCGACATGGGGCCGAACAAGGCAGCAACGGGCGGCACGACGAAGGCGAGCGCCATGCCCAACACGGTCCCGACCAGCAGCAACGGCGAATAGCCCAGTTGTACGTAGGCCGTGCGAGAAACCATGCGCCAGATGTCGGCCATGCGCGGATATGTGCGGATCGAGCGTGCCAGTCCGGAATGACCAAGCCAGATGCGTCCACCTCGCTTGACCGCAGCCGCCAGTGCGACGTCATCAATCAGCGCACCGTGGACAGCCTCAATTCCGCCGATCCGCTGCAAGGCCCGCCTGCGGATCAGGATGGTGCCTCCCGCCGCGGCCGCTGTGGCTCGCATCGGATCGTTTACCCGGGCAAAGGGTACAGCAGCTGGAAGAAGTAGACGAACGCTGGCACCAACGCGCGTTCGGCGGCCGTTTCACAAGCCAGGGTGACCATCTCAGACACCAGATCCACATCGAGCCGCTCGCCTGCGCGATCAGCGTGGCGACATGGCGCGGATCATGTGTGATGTCGGCATCTGTCAGCAGGATGAACTCGCCGGTGTCCGCCTGCGCAAGCCCCTGCGCGACGGCCCAAAGTTTGCCACTCCAGCCGGGCGGACAGGCCTTGCCTTCAATGATGTCGAGCTGCCTGGCGTGCCCCGCTGCCAAACGCCGGGCAATCGCACCAGTGCCATCGCTGCTGCCGTCATCGACCAGAATGATGCGCAACGGTCCGGCGTAGTCCTGGCGCAGCAGCGAGCCCAGCGTTTGGGCGATCACCGGCGCCTCGTCGCGTGCCGGCACCACCACCGTCCACCGGTGCGGCCTGCGTCGGTGTTGCCGGGGCCAGTTCCGGTCCCGAATGCCAGAAGCGGCCATGCAGCAGCAGCAGATAGAGCCAGACCAGCAGCGCGAGCGAGGCAAGCGTGGTCATCCGCGGAACATGCCATTGGCGCGGAACCAGGCCACCGCGTCCTCGATCGCCGCACGCACCGGGCGAGGTGCATAGCCTAGCTCGCGTTTTGCCTTGTCCGATGAATAGAACATCCTGTGCCGCGCCATCTTGATATGGTCGCGTGTCATCATCGGCGGGATGCCGGTCATCCGGGCGAAGCCCTCCATCAGCCACGCAGCGGGCCAGACCAGCGCCTCGGGCAGTTCGATGGTCGGCGGCCGCCGACCGACGACCTGGGCCACCAGCGCCAACAAGTCCTTCAGCAGGAGGTTCTCCCCACCGAGCACATAGCGTTCCCCGATTCGGCCCCGTTCGAGAGCCAGCGCGTGACCTTCGGCCACGTCGTCGACGTGCACGATGTTGAGGCCGGTGTCGATGTAAGCTGGAACCCGGCCCGCGGCCGCGTCGCGGATCATCTTCCCGGTCGGCGTCGGTTTGATGTCGCGCGGGCCGACCGGCGCGGCCGGGTTGACCACCACCGCGGGCAATGCCTGCTGGCGCACCAGGTCCATCACTGCCCGTTCGGCCAGGAACTTGGAGCGCTTGTAGGTGCCGATAAAGTCGGCCTCGTCTGTCGGGGTGCCCTCATCGGCCAGCGAGCCGTCATGCGGGCGGCCCAGCGCGGCGACCGAGCTGCAATAGACGATCCGCTCCACCCCGGCCGCCTGAGCAGCCCGCATCATCGCCAACGTGCCCTCGACATTGGCGCGCAGCATCGCGTCAGGTTCGGGCACCCAGAGCCGGTAGTCCGCTGCGACGTGGAAGACGTAACGGCAGCTGGCGACCGCGCTCGCCAGCGAGGCGGCGTCCGTCAAGTCTCCCAGCGCCAGTTCAGCATCAATGCCTGCCAGGTTGCGGCGGTCGCTGGTGGGCCGGATCAGCAGCCGCAACCGATGGCCACGCGCTGCCAACACGCGGGCCACGGCAGAGCCGACGAACCCCGTCGCCCCGGTCAGCAGTGTCAAGTCCTCTGCCGCCACGCCAACATCCCTTGCGTGCAAACGGCCACCTATAGCCCGATGTCGCTGAAGCGGTGTAGAGGCGCCCGCTACCAGCCTGAAGGTGGATCCGTGAAGAAGCTGTCGATCGCCCTGGCGGTGGGTGGCCTGCTGCTCAGCACCGTCCTGGTCGGCTGGTTCGGCTTCGGCCGCGTGATCGGGACGGTCGGCCGCGTCGGGTGGCCCGAATTCGCGCTGATCCTGGGATGGCAGCTTCTGCTGTTCATACCTCTAGGGCTGGCCTGGGACGCCATCGTGCCGCCCCGCGCGCGCCGCCGCCCCTGGGTGTTCGTCTGGGGACGGATGGTGCGCGACGTGTCCTGCAACTGCCTGCCATTCTCCCAGATTGGCGGATTCGTGATCGGCGCCAGGGCGGTCACGTTGCACGGTGTATCGTGGCCGCTCGCCACTGCCTCGACCGTGGTGGACGTCACGGCGGAATTCCTGGCCGAGGTCGCGTTTACCGCCATTGGCTTGGGTATTCTCCTGTCGCGCGCACCGAACTCGGCTCTGGCTGTGCCGCTGGAAGTGGGTCTCGGACTGGCGGTGGTGGCTGGTGCGGCACTGGTCTGGTTGCAGCAGGGCGCTGCGCCGGTTTTCGCCCGGATCGGTGGTCGTCTCGCCGGACGATGGTTCGGCAAGGCCGAGGAGCGGGCTGATATCCTGCAAAGCGAACTGTCGCTGATCTATGGCCACACCGTTCGGCTAGCACTGGGGTTCACGCTGCATCTGATTGGTTGGATCGGCACCGGGGTCGCCGGCTGGATCGCCTACCATGCCCTGGGCGTGCCAATCGACTTCGACGATGCGCTGGGGATCGAGGCATTGCTGAGCGCGGTGGCCGCCATCGCTTTCCTGGTCCCGGTGAATGCCGGTATCCAGGAGGCCGGTTACGCCGGGTTCGGTGCGATCTTCGGGGTGCCACCGGAGCTGTCGCTCGCGGTGTCGCTGGTGCGACGCGGGCGGGACCTCGCGATTGGAGTGCCGGTCCTGCTGATCTGGCAATTCTTCGAGCTGCGGCGCCTGCGCACGCCGGCTCGGGTGCCGGAGCGAGAGGTCGGCTCGCCGAGCCCCTGATGCAGCGTCTTGTTTTTGGCGTGATTCAGACCTCCGGCGATGCCGCCTTCGGTCATCACGCTCTGTGACTGTTCGCGTGATTCAGACCTCCGGCGATGCCACCTTCGGTCATCACGCTCTGTGACGGTTCGCGTGATTCAGACCTCCGGCGATGCCACCTTCGGTCATCACGCTCCCGGTTTCGAGTTTTCACGCGGACGCGGTTGAATGGCGGGATGCCGAATCGCAGCACGCCGAGGACGCCAAGCCTGCTGGCCCTGTTCCTCAGCTTCCTGACCATCGGATCGACCAGCATCGGCGGTGGCCTGGTGGGCTGGATCCGGCGCGAACTGGTCACACGCCGCGCCTGGATCGATGATCCGCAGTTCCTGGCCTATTACGGACTGAGCCAGATAGTGCCGGGCGCGACCAACGTGAACCTGTCGGTGATCATCGGCTCGCACCTGCGCGGCGCGGTGGGCGCGCTGACCGCATTGGCCGGGCTGCTGTCGGTGCCCGCGGCCATTCTGCTGACCATCGGCACGTTCTACTTTGCGGCGAACGCCCTGCCCGGCAGCCGGGTGATGAATGCCGCCCTGGCGGGTGCCGGCGCCGCGGCGATCGGGTTCAACATCGCCACCGGCCTGCGGCTGGGCCACCGCAACCTCCGCAGGGTCGGCCCGGTGCTGGTCGCCGGGGCTGTCGTCGTCGGCATCGGCGTCCTACGTATCCCGCTGCTGGAGGTCGTCTTGGTCATGATTCCGGTCAGCCTGGCGATCACCCTGGTCGAGCGGCCGGTATGACAGCCACGCTGCTGCAGATCGGGGCGACGTTCAGCCTGCTGTCGCTGCTGGCGTTCGGTGGCGGAGCGGCGGTTTTGCCGGACATGCAGCGCCAGGCCGTGCAGGTGCATCACTGGATTTCATCGCGCGAGTTCCTGGACATGTTCGCGCTGTCGCGCGCGGTGCCGCCCGGGTCACTGATCGTGGTGTTGATCGGCCAGAAGGCGGCCGGCATTCTGGGAGGCTTGGTGGCGCTGCTGGCCATGTTCGGCCCTTCGTCCCTGCTTGCATTCGGAGTCGCCCGGGTCTGGCACCGCGCCGGCGGGGCGGCCTGGCGGGAAACGCTGGAACAGGCGCTCGCACCGGTTTCCATCGGCCTGACCATCGCCAGCGGCATCGCGCTGGCCCGCAGCACCGAGCACGGCTGGTTCGCGTATGGCGTGACCGCGATCACCACGCTGCTGCTGACATTTACGCGGCTGCACCCGCTGGCGGTTATGGGCGGCGGTGCGGTAGCGATCGTTTTGGCGGGAGGTTAGAACGCGCCATGGACCCACGCCTCGGCATCGGCATCGTCACCTATAATCGCAGAGACATTCTGCTGGAGACGCTGAACCGTGTGCGCGCGCATACTAGGATGCCCGCTATTGTCGCGGTGGCGGACGATGGTTCGGAAGATGGCACTGCGGATGCGGTGCGCGCGCAACAGGTTGTTGTGGCGACGGGGCCGAACATGGGGATCGCCTGGAACAAGAACCGCGCCCTGTTTCTGCTCAGCACTGTGATGCAATGCGATGTGGTGATCCTGCTGGAGGACGATTCATTTCCGACCCAGGATGGCTGGGAAGCCGAGTGGGTGATCGCCAGTCAGCGCTGGGGGCACGCGAACCTTGGCGGCCCTTGGCTCAGTGACAGCTTCCTGAAGGGCAGTGGTACGGTCGACGACCCGTACCTGAGCCTCGATGTTACCGCGCAGTGCGGCAGCTTCTCGCGCGCGGCCCTGTTATATGGAGGCTATTTCGACTCGCGGTTCCGCGGCTACGGGCAAGAGCACGTGGAGCATACTAGGCGCCTGCTGCGCGTCGGCTACGGCGGCACCTACGAGGACATCTCCGGCGAGGTCAGGCCGATCTACAAGCTGCTGAAAGGCAGCATCGAGGTCCTCAGCGGCCACAGTTTCTCCAACCCAGCCGACCGGGATCGGAACTGGATGATGTGCCGCCAGTTGCTGTTCGACGAAACGTATCGCATGCCGTGGCGGGACGATACCGAGATGGCGCAGTTCCGTGCCGAGATGCAGGCAGCGCTGGCGCAGGCTTGATCAGGCCTGCAGCAAGGCGCGCAGACGCGGCACGAAGCGCCGTCCGCGCGTGTCCTCGACCAGTGCCTCGGCGGCCACGTCGGAAAAGATCCGGTCTTGGTATTGTTCCAGCAAATCGCCGCGCCCGCGACGGCGCTTGATCTGCCAGTCCTCCTGCGACTTGGTAAAGTAGTGATGCACGACCATTACCTCGTGACACTCGGTCGGCTGGATCGCATACGACAGGACCTCCATGCCGCTGCTGTTGCAGGCAGGCCCGTTGCACTCCGCCGTATGCGGCGTGTGATCGATACCGCACAGCATGTGGGGACGCACGATCGGCTTGACATGACGGCTCGCTTTGGCCGTTTCCGGCAATCGGCGCGTATAGTGTTCGGTCACCAAACCTTCAGGTCGTCGTTCGTGTCCTGACGGGCCGAAAACCAGCCATTGCAGCAGCACCTGCGCATAACGCTCATACGCTGGCCGCATCAGGATCGGACGGATCGAGCTGCCGGCAAGCGGCATAATGAACTCATCGATGTCGATGAATGCCGCCCAGGTGAAGCGCGCCGCATGATGGATCCGGAAGTGGTTGTAGGCGGACAGTTGGCCCGGGCGCTCCGGCCAATCGATCAAGGTGACGTTCCGGGCGAAGCTGGAGTTGCGGACAAGGCCGGCACCGCCGTCGCTGCTGCCATTGTCGTAGAGCACGAACAGATCGACACCGATCATACGGTGGAAGGCCAACCACTCGAGAAGATACGGCGCTTCATCCTTGAAGATCGCGCAGATGGCGATCTTGTCCATTCCAGCCTCCTTCGCCACGGCCGAGTTGGCGCATGGCCGCTCAGCGTGCGAGCACTATGCACACACGTCTCGGCAACTCGACGCAAGCGGCCTGCTGTCGTAGTCTCTCCCGACCCCTGTAGGGAGGAAGTTCTAGCGATGCCAAGCAATGGCCCCGAGACGTGCCTGACCGGCGTGAAGGTGCTGGACCTTACGCAGTTCGAGGCCGGACCGTCCTGCACCGAGGCGCTGGCGTGGATGGGCGCCGATGTGGTGAAGGTGGAGAATCCGAAACTCGGCGACCCCGGCCGCACCGCCGGCGGCAAGCCAGGCCAGGACGCGTACTATTTCCTGCAATACAACGCCAACAAGCGGTCGGTCACCGTTAACCTGAAGGACCCGCGCGGCGTCGAGCTGGTCAAGGAGATGGCGAAGAAGGCCGACATCTTCTGCGAGAACTTCGCCCCGGGTGCGATTGAGCGGCTCGGCCTTGGCCCCGATGTGATCCGGGCGATCAATCCGTCGATCATATACTGCCAGACCAAGGGCTTCGGCGCCGGCACGCCGGTTCGAAAAGAGCCTGGCGTTCGACATGATCGCGCAAGCCGCAGGCGGGCTTATGAGCATCACCGGCGAGGAAGATGGCCCGCCGTGCAAGCCGGGTGCGACAATCGGCGACACCGGCACCGGGATGCTGATGGCGATCACGGTCCTTGCCGCCTATGTGCGCCGGCTGCGTACGGGTCAGGGCGAACATCTGCAGCTCGCGATGCAGGACGCGATCCTACACTATATCCGCAATTCGTTCACTTATATGGAGCGCACCGGCAAGCCGGCACCGCGCGCGGGCTCGAAGACGGTGGGCGGCGGCAATCCGCCGATCGGTGTGTATCCGTGCAAGGGCGGCGGACCGAACGACTACGTCTACATCTATTGCAGCCGCGCCAATCCCGAGCACTGGAACCGGCTGCTGAAGGTGATGGGACGCGAGGACCTGATCGGCGATCCGAACTACGATACACCGGATGCACGCACGGAGCATCGCGAGGAGGTGGACGCGATCGTCGCCAACTGGACCCGCCAGCACGACAAGCATGAGGCGATGCGCCTGGTCAGCGAGGCAACCATTCCGGCTGGCGCCGTGATGGACACGATGGAACTGGCCAACGATCAGACTTTCGTGCAGCGCGGCATCCGCCAGGTGATGCACCACCCCAAGGTCGGCGATTACACGATGAGCGGCTGGCCGGTGCGCTTCTCCGGCGCTACTGCTCTGGTCAGCTCCGCGCCGTTGCTAGGCCAGCACAACGACGAAGTGCTCGCGGAATGGCTGGGCCTGGATGCGACAAAATCGGTGGGCTTCGCAACGACGCGGTGATCGGTTGATGGCTGGGTCGTCATGGCCGGCCTTGTGCCGGCCATCCTCCCCCAGGCGCCGAAGCACAGATGGCCGGGTCAAGCCCGGCCATGACGGTACGAGCTGCGCATGACCCGCCAATTCTGCATCGTGCAGGACGAGGGCCGGGTCCGCATCGTGACGCTGAACCGGCCCGAGGTGCTGAACGCCCTGCACGCCGATGCAAATGACGAACTCGCTTCCGTCTGGGACGAGTTCGCCTCGCGCGACGATCTCTGGGTGGGAATCATCACCGGGCGCCGGCGAACGCGGCTTCTCCGCCGGCAACGACCTGAAGGTGCAGGCAGCCGGCCGCCGCCGCCCCAATGGGCCGAACGGCTTCGCCGGCATCACCCACCGCTTCAATCTCGACAAGCCGCTGATCGCGGCGGTTAACGGCTGGGCGATGGGCGGCGGGTTCGAAACCGCGCTCGCCTGCGACATCATCATCGCCGCGGAGAACGCGCTGTTCGCATTGCCGGAACCACGCGTCGGCCTGATCGCCGGCGGCGGCGGCGTTCACCGCCTGCCGCGCATGATCCCGCGCAAGAAGGCGATGGGCATGATCCTGACCGGACGGCGCGTTTCCGCCCGCGAGGGTTTCGAGCTTGGTTTCGTCACCGAGGTCGTGCCGCAGGGCCAGGCACTGGAAGCGGCGAAGCGCTGGGCGGCGCAGATTCTGGAATGCTCGCCCAAGGCGGTGCGCGCATCGAAGCAGGCGGTGTATCGCGGCCTGGACGAGCCATCGCTGGAACGCGCGATGCGCACCGCCTATCCGGCGCAGCAGGAGAACCTGGAGAGCCAGGACTATATCGAAGGCCCGAAGGCATTCGCGGAGAAGCGCAAGCCGAACTGGCAGAACAAGTAGGAGGAAACCATGCGGATCCATAATCTGTACTGTGACGCCAACGGCGAATCGCACTGGCGCGATGTCGAGGTGCAGTGGGTCGAGGAGCGCAACTCCTCCAAGCTGTCGGCGCGCCTGCCGGCGAACGGCATCATCTTCCGCGAGACCTCGGGCGACTACGATCTATCCTGGCATCCGGCGCCGCGACGGCAGTACATCATCAATCTTGACGGCGGTGTGCAGATCACGGCGAGCGACGGCGAGGCGCGCGTGATCAATGCCGGCGAGGTCGTCCTGGTGGAGGACATCACCGGCAAGGGCCACCTGTCGAAATCGGTCGGCGGCAAGATGCGGCACTCGATCTTCGTTCCGGTTGAATAGGGGACTGACAATGAAGCTGGCGTTCTTCGACGACTACAAGCTGGGTGTGGTGAAGGGCGATACCATTGTCGATGTATCCGCAGCCGTTCGCGACATTCCACACGTTGGGCCGCACGACCTGATCAGCGGGCTGATCGAGCGCTTCGGCGATTACAGGAAGCGGCTAGAGGACGCGTCCGCCGGCAGCGGTGTGCCGCTGTCCAGCGTGAAGCTTCAGGCGCCGTTGCCGAAGCCGGGCAACATCGTCTGCATGGCGGTGAACTACATGGAGAACGGCACCCGCAAGGAACCGGCGCCGATCAACGCCTTCCACAAGGCACCGACAGCGGTCCTTGGTCCGGGCGGCACGATGATCCTGCCCGATGTGCCCGCGACGATCTTCGAAGGCGAGGCGGAACTCGCGGTGGTGATCGGCAAGCGCGCCAGCCACGTGAAGGCGGCCGACGCGATGAACTATGTGTTCGGCTACACCAACTTCATCGACGGCTCGGCGCGCGGCATTCCACCGACCAGCTTCTTCGCGATGAAGTCGCGCGATACGTTTCGCGCCGATCGGCCCGTACCTGGTGACCAAGGACGAGATCCCCGATCCGCACAAGGTGCCGGTGAAGCTGTGGAACAGCGGCACGCTGATGCAGGACTTCAACACCGACGACATGGCGCACGACATTCCGCGCTGCATCGAGTGGGTCACCTCGATCCATACGCTGGAGCCTGGCGACATCCTCGCCACCGGCACCAACCATCGCGGCCTGAACGCCTTCATGGATGGCGACACGGTGGAGCTGGAGTGCGGCGGCCTGGGCAAGCTGACCTTCAAGGTGCGCGACGACCTGAAGCGCACCTGGTCGCGCGAGACGCGGCTGGATCGGCAGAACCAGGGCTTTGACACACCGACGCCGCAGACCGGCGGGAAATACGCGCCCGGGTACCGCCGGAATTAGGGCTCGCCAGAGGCCGAAGGTGCACTCGCCGGAGGTCTGAATACGCGAAAAGACAATGGGCCGGAGTAGGGTGACAGTGATCCCTTCCACGCACACCCTGCTTCTGCCATCATCGCGAACGCAGTGTCGCAATCTCAGATTGCGTGCGCACCGGCCCGGGCATTGCTCGCGTCGAGCTCTCGCGCTCCTCGCCAATGACCGACAGGTTGTCAGTTGCCGCTGCGGCGCCTAGGACAACTTTCGCTTGAGCGATCTCATTGACCAGGGCCGGGTTTCCCTTGCCCGACATTGCCCTCATGACCTGGCCGACGAAAAAGCCGAACAGCTTCTCGCGGCCGCCTTGGTACTCCGCAACCTTGTCGGAGTTTGCCGCCAGTACCTGATCGACCACGCCTTCGATTGCACCAACATCGGTGACCTGACGCAGACCTTTCCGTTCGACGATAGCCGCCGGGTCATCGCCGGTTTCCACCATTGCCTCGAACACGTCTTTCGCAATGCGGCCGCTGATCGTGTTGTCGGCCATTAGATCGAGCAGCTTGCCAAGTGACAGCGCCGATACCGGGCTATCAGATATCGTGTGGCCGGTGCGGTTCAATGCCGCGAACAGATCGCCCATCACCCAGTTCGCGGCGATCTTTGCATCGCGTCCTTTCGCCACTGCTTCGTAATAGTTTGCCGTTGCCTGCTCGGTCACCAGCACGCCGGCATCGTAGGCCGTCAGGCCGTAGTCCTGCATGAAGCGCCGCTTCTTGGTATCCGGCAGTTCCGGCAGCTTCGCCTTCAGCTCCGCCACCCAGTCCTCATCCAGGACCAGCGGCAGCAGGTCCGGATCGGGAAAATACCGATAGTCGTGCGCATCCTCCTTGGTGCGCATCGACCGCGTACTTCCGCGGGAGGGATCGAACAGCCGCGTCTCCTGCTCCACCGCGCTGCCTGATTCCCAGACCTCGATCTGTCGCTTTGCCTCCGCCTCGATCGCCTGCATAACGAAGCGCACCGAGTTGACGTTCTTCACCTCACAGCGTGTGCGATACGGCTCGCCATGCTTGCGCACCGAGACGTTGACATCGGCACGCATCGAGCCCTCCTCCATGTTGCCGTCGCAGGTGCCGAGATAGCGCAGGATAGCGCGCAGCTTGCGCAGGTAGGCGCCGGCCTCCTCCGGCGAGCGGATGTCAGGTTCCGACACGATCTCCATCAACGCCGACCCCGGCACGGTTCAGGTCGATATACGACTTGGTCGGATGCTGGTCGTGCAGCGACTTGCCGGCATCCTGTTCCAGATGCAGCCGAGTGATGCCGATCTCGCGTGTCGAACCATCAGTTAGTTCGATCTCGATGCGCCCTTCGCCGACGATCGGATGCTGATATTGGCTGATCTGATAACCCGCTGGTAAATCCGCATAGAAGTAATTCTTGCGATCGAACCGGCTGACCAGATGGATGTGCGCGTTCAGCCCTAGCCCGGTCCGCACCGCCTGGGCGACGCATTCGCGGTTGATCACCGGCAGCATCCCAGGGAACGCCGCATCGACGAAGCTCACCTGCGTGTTGGGCGGGGCACCGAAATCCGTCGCGGCACCGGAGAACAGTTTTGCCCGACTGATCACCTGTGCATGCACTTCCATGCCGACCACCACTTCCCAGGGGCCGGTGTTGCCTTCGATTGCAAAGCTCATGCTCAGATATTCCCGTGCCCACCGGAACACCCGTTCCTGTTCGGCGTGCAGAAATACCTGGTGATCCGTACCGATATCGGTTCGCTCCAGTTCCTCCGCGGCAGTGATGAAGCCTTTCAAGGTCTCCGGCCTCATGGTCCGAGTATTGACGTTCTCCTGATTCACCACCACGGCCGACAGCATCGGATACCCGTGACCGTGCGCCCAGCTCACCAGCTCCCACAAGTGGTGGTTCATCGCATAGTGGACCTTGGTCCACTCGGCGCCGCTCGCATCGGCCAATTCCTTGTAGCTCACGCAGCGTCCCTCCCGTGCGGCGGCCAAAATGATGTCCCGCGACTTGCTGAACTCGAGACCATTGTGGCGACGCCGCTCCCGTTCGGCCAGCGCCTCGAGATATAGCGGCGCTGTTAGCGCCTTCTTTCGCCGATGGTTTTCGATTAGGTTCGTCAGTTCCTGATCGGTTTTTGCGGACAGATCGAGCGACATGGCAGTGGTCCCAATCCCGAGGTTCACCCCGCCCGGATCGGCGGCGAGGCGCCGAACTGTGCCGCACGCTCCAATGCCGCACCGACGGTGAACACCGTCTCCTCATCGAACGGCTTCCCGAGTACCTGAAGCCCGAGCGGCAGACCGTTCGCATCCAGCCCTGCGGGGACGGAGATGCCCGGCACACCCGCCATGTTGGCGGGAACGGTGAACACATCGTTGAGATACATCTTTATCGGGTCGTCCATGTTCTCGCCTTGCGCGAATGCCGCCGACGGTGCGGTCGGCGTGACCAGCGCATCCACTTGTGCGAAAGCCTGGGTGAAGTCGCGCAGGATCAGCGCGCGGACCTTCTGCGCCCGCAGATAATAGGCGTCGTAATAGCCGGCGGATAGCACATAGGTGCCGATCAACACCCGCCGCCGCACCTCGGCACCGAACCCCGCGGCGCGCGTACGCTCATACACATCGCGCAGATCGGTGCCATTCTCGCGCAAACCAAAGCGCACCCCATCATAGCGAGCCAGGTTGGAGGACGCCTCGGCCGGCGCAACGATGTAGTAGGTAGTTAGCCCGTACTTCGTGTGAGGCAGCGAGATATCGACGATCTCGGCACCGGCGTCGCGCAGCCAATCCAGACCTTGCCGCCACAGTCGCTCGATGTCCTCTGGCATCCCGTCCATGCGGTACTCGCGCGGCACGCCGATCCGCAGGCCCTTGACGTCGCGCCGGCAAGCCGCGGCGAAATCCGGCACGGGAATATCGGCACTGGTGGAATCTTTCGGATCGTGCCCCGCCATCGAGCCTAGCAGGATAGCACAGTCCTCGACCGTGCGCCCGAACGGTCCGGGGTGGTCGAGCGACGACGCGAAGGCTACCACGCCCCAACGCGAGCAACGCCCATAGGTCGGCTTCATGCCGACGATGCCGCAGAACGAGGCCGGCTGCCGGATCGAGCCCCCGGTGTCGGTGCCGGTTGCTCCCATGGCGATGCGCGCGGCCACCGCGGCGGCCGAGCCGCCCGACGATCCGCCGGGCACCAGCAGCGCGTCCCGGTCCTGTCGCCGCTGCCACGGGTTGGCTACTGGGCCATAGCCCGACGTCATGTTGGAGGAGCCCATTGCGAACTCGTCCATATTCGCCTTGCCGAGGAAGATCGCGCCGTCGCGCAGCAAGTTGGCGCTGACAGTGCTTTCATACGGCGGAACGAAGGGTTCGAGAATGCGGCTGCCGGCCGTTGTGCGCACGCCCTCGGTGCAGAACAGGTCCTTGATCGCCAACGGAATACCCGTGAGCGGCGCGGATTTTCCCGCCGCCAACACCGCATCCGCGGCATCGGCCTGCGCCAGAGCACGTTCCGCCGTGACCGTCACATACGCGTTCAGCCGCGGATTCAGCGCGTCGATTGCCGCAAGGTGCGCCTCGGTCAGCTCACGGGCGGAGAATTCCTTTCCGCGCAGGGCTTCGCGCGCGGCGGCAATGGTAAGTTCGGTGAGGCTCATGCCAGGCCGCGGACGAAGGCCCGATCCTCGGCTGCCGTCACCGGGCAAGACCCGGCCATTACTCGATGACCTTGGGAACGGCGTAAAAGTCCCCTGCCCTGTCCGGCGCATTGGCCAGCACCTTCTCGGGATAGCCACCGTCGGTCACCACATCGTCCCGCATCTTCAGCGGCAACTGCTGCGCTCCGGTCAGCGGCTCGATGCCATCGACGTTTACTTCGTTGAGCTGCTCGATCCAGCCCAGGATGCCGTTCAGCTCAGCTGCCAGCGGCGCAAGCTCGTGCTCCTCGACGCGAATCCGGGCAAGGGTCGCGATACGGCGAATTGTCGCGGCATCGAGCGACATGTGGCCTGATCCCCTGTTTTGGTGAACCATTGACCATACCGGGCGCGGCCCGTTGGTTCAACCGATCAGGGCGAAGGTCGGCTTTTGCCATTGCCGCGTGCTCTGTCGATAGTCGGGGAATGGCACTGCTCAACACGCGTGCTCTTCGCGATTCGATGGGGCGCAACCAGCGGCTGATCGGGCTCGACCCCGGCAGCCGCACAATTGGCGTGGCACTGTCGGATGTCGGACTGTCGCTGGCCTCGCCTTATGGCAGCATCCGGCGCGGCAGACTCCGCGACAACGCCGCGGAAATCGCCGCAATCGCTCGGAACGAGCATGCTGGAGGCGTCGTGGTTGGGCTGCCGCTGGCGATGGACGGTTCGGTGGGACCGGCAGCTCAGGCAGCACGCGACTGGGCCTTGGCACTCTCGGAGGCCAGTGGCCTGCCGGTCGCCCTGTGGGACGAGAGGCTGTCGTCCGCCGCGGTCAACCGGTTCCTGATCGGCCGGGCTGACCTTAGTCGCGCCAAGCGAGCCGCCGTAGTGGACCGCGCGGCGGCGGCCTGGATGCTGCAGAGCGCGCTCGACGCCACCCGGTAGCGGTGCCCGTGCCGGCGAGCAGCGCCGTACTACTCCTC
Source organism: uncultured Alphaproteobacteria bacterium (assembly GCA_963758595.1). Lineage (GTDB taxonomy): Bacteria > Pseudomonadota > Alphaproteobacteria > Acetobacterales > Acetobacteraceae > JAMXLO01. The sequence continues at coordinate 44,587 of CAVWWB010000004.1, read as the reverse complement.
CAGTGCCGTGCTAGCCCTTCACGCCTCCCATCGTCAGCCCGGAACTCATATGGCGCCGGAACGCGTAATAGATGGCGATTGGCGGTAGCGCGTAGATCACTGCCGTGGCCATCATCAGGTTCCATGGTGCTTCGTCGCTGTTCAGGAACTGGCCTAGTGCCACAGGTACCGTCATGTTCGGCGGTGAGGACAACAGCAGGAACAAATACAAATACTCGTTCCATGCCAGCAGCAGTGCGTATGTGCCCACGGCAACCATGGCCGGCGCCATCAGCGGCAGGTAAACGCGCCAGTAGATTTGCCAAGGTGTCGCCCCGTCGATGCGGGCGGCCTCGTCAAGTTGGACCGGTATGCTGGTGCCGTACTGCTGAAAGATGAAAATGGCGTACGGCGTGGCAAAGGTGACTTCGACGAAGATCACTGCCCAAAGATGATCGGCTAGGCCGTAGATCTGCATGACCCGGTAGAACGGGATTGCCAGGAATGACATCGGGATCACGTAGGTGAGCAGGGCGGCGTTGCTGACGATCCAGGCTTTGCGCAAACGCATGCGACCGATTGCGAAGCTGGTCATGGTGCCGATGGCCAGCGTCAACAGCGCAGTGGCGATGCCGATGTACAGGCTGTTGCCCATTTCATGCCAGAAATGCGCGACGTACCAGTAGCTTTGGGTCAGAACGGTCCAGAACCCGTGAAGGGTCGGTTGCGCTGGCCACAAATCGCCGCTGAAGACATCCTCCTGATGCTGCAGTGCGACCTCGACCATGGTGTACAGCGGCATCAACGTCCAGATCAGGATCAGCAGGCAAGCGATGCACTCGATAGCGAGCGGCAGCGGACGGCGCAGCCACGACCTGCGTCGGCCGGTAGCGATGGTGGCGCTCATAGCTGCACCTGATGCCGCGCAAGCTTGCGCATCAGCACGATCACCAACGGGATGAGCAGCGGCAGCGCGGACATCACCGCCGCCATGCCAAGCTGGGGATTGGCGACTTGGAATGCATCGCGGATGCCGAGTGTCGCCAGCACGTGCGTGGACAGGCCAGGTCCACCGCCGGTGACGAAATAGACCGTGTTGAAGTCGCCGAGTGTCCAGATGGTCGAAAGCAAGGTGCAGATCAGGTAGAGATTTGCCAGCAGTGGGAAGGTGACGTGGACAAAGCGCCGCAGACCCGTCGCGCCGTCCATATCGGCGGCCTCATACAATTCCTGCGGGATGGCCATCCGTCCCGCCAGGAAGATAACCGTCCAGAACGGCATCCACTTCCAAATATAGGCGACGATGACCGACCCCAAAGCGAGCCAGCGATAGTTGAGCCAGGACGGACCGTCTACACCGAACAGCGTGTATAGCAGGTTGTTCAGAAACCCCCACTCGCCGTTCAGCATCCAGTGGATGGCGATGAAAGTGGGAATCGCCGGCACGGCCCAGGGCAGCATGTAGATCAGTAAGAGCGAGCGTACCCGCCAGTTCCGGCGCATAAAAAAGCCGGACAACAGCAGCGCGCCGAACAGGTGCAGATTGACGCCAACTGCCAGGTAGATCAGCGTGTTGACAACTGTCTTCACATAGATCGGATCGCTGAACAGCGCCTGGTAACTCGCCGGGCGATGCCCCATCCACAGCCCGTAGCCGACCGGATAGACCACGAATAGCAGGAACACCGCCGCATACGGCACCAGGAACGCAAGCGCCCAGTTCAGGTCGGAGCCTCGTGGTCCGCGACGCCAGAACCTGCGTGCGAGCCGCATGCGTTCGGGGGCTTTGACCGGAGCAATTCCGACGGTGGCATCCATCGTCCGACTCAGGCCGCGTGCGAGATCTGATACTCCGAGAAGATGTCCTCGATCCGGCCGAATGCCTTGTTCACCGCCTGATCCGGCGCCATGCCGTTGATGATATCGGAAGCCGCGACCTGAAACACGTGCTCGGCATCCACCTGCGCATAGGCTGGATTGTACACGTAGAACCAGGTCGTCGTGGTCCCCAGCACCCCCTGCCGGACTGCGGGCGGGCGATGCGGATCATGCGGGTCCAGCCAGTATGGGTCGTTGTGCACGATCGACGGCATCACCGGCAGCCAACGCCCCTTCGCCTCTTTGAGGTAGCTGCCGAGATTCGTTGGCTGGATCAGATAACGCAGGAAGTCCTTGGCGGCATCGGCGTTCTTGGCACCCTTCGGAATGAAGGCAAGTTCCACGCCCAGCAGTGCTGGAACTTCCTTGCCGGCATTGTCCAGCGGAAGCTGGCAGGTCATGATCTCGTCGTAATACTCCTTCTTATTGTCCATCACCGCTACGGAGATGGAGATGGTATCGTTCGGTGTCATCACGACCTCTCGGGCGTGGAATGCATTGTTGTTGTCCGGATCTCCCCAGTTCAATGCACTCGGCGGCACGTAACCCGCCTTGAACGGATCGGTCAAACTCTTCAGCGTGGTGATCACCGCCTCACGGACCTTGGGATCCTTGGTATGCAACTGGCCGTCCGGGGTCACGATCCCGCCACCGCCGTAAGCGACCAGGAACTGGTTGAAGGTGTTGTTCGGATCGTCTCCGGTTGTCGAAAGCGTATAGCCAAGACCATAGGCGTGCCGCATGTGCTCATGCCGCAACTTATCTTGCACCGGCTTGAAGAAGTTCAGGAACGCGTCCCAGGTCTTGGGTATATCCGAATCCTTCTACCCGGCCTTCTCGATCAGCGATTTCCATACAGGAATATTGAGTGTGGAGCCCTTGAAGGGAACACCATAGAGCCCGCGTCTCTTTGCAACATTGTTGTAGAACTGGGCCGACTGCAGCGCTGTGGGGCTCAATTCCGACTTCTGCGTTTCCACGACGTCGGTAAGGTCGAGCAGTTTGTCGTGCCATGCGTTCTGCGGAACGATCTGCGCCGGGCCATTGTCCGCATACATCAAGTCCGGCACCCGGCCGCTCGTCAGTGCGGAAATAATCTTTTCGTTCAGCGCCTGACCTGGGAGCAGCGTGAGCTCGATATGATTGCCGCTGGCCTTTTCCCAGGCGGAGACGAGATTGTGAAATGCGGCGTCCTCTGCCGGATAGAACCCCTGGTTCCACCAGACGGTGACCGTCTGGCCGCTGGCCAATGCGGGTCGAGCCAGCGCGGAGACAGCCGCCAAACCAAGCCCGGCCTTCAAAACATGGCGCCGCTGTAGATGCATGGATCGGGTCCTCCCATCGCTAATTGCCGGGCGACCACGAAGCACGCCAGTCTTGGACGCCTGCAGCACTGAGGTCGGACTTGGCTGGCGCAGCAGCAGCGATCAAGCGATACGCTAGTTAATTCTTGGCCAGATTTCGGCGGCGGGACGAATTGCAGCCGCTTCTCTCGTAACTTGCTTAATTTCAACTTCAGGATACTGCTGCATACTGATTTGATGTCCGACAAATTGTTGATCGCACTTGGCCAGGTGCGGGTGCAGCGACTATCGGCCGGGTCGCGCAAGGGGCGTTACGCGGAGCCGCCGCGTCGGCCGCCGAACAGCCCTAGCCATCGCACCCTTGTTGTCCCCGTTCAGTAAGTTAGGATGCTGTTTGACATGGCAAGCCGATCGCGACCGTCCTTGCAACGATGGAGCGAGGCATGACCCTCTCGCAACAGTGCCCCACGCGACGGCGTTTCAGAGAAGTGTGGTTCGCAGGTCTATGCAATGCTGAGCCGGTGGTCGAAGCGGCGCCAGAAGCAGCGGATCGTTCTAATCACAGGCATCAATGTCACTTCGCGGTCCGCAGTACTGGCTGATCCGAGCCGAGCGGGTGAAGAAGATGGCTGCCGCTACGCACGACCGGATTATCCGGCGGCAACTGCTTGACGTCGGTCGGAATTACGAAATCCTGGCGGCACAATGCGCCAAACTCGGCATTGGCGATAAAGGAGGGATGGGTAGAAAGCGTGAGTAACCGTGCCGCGCCAGTAAAGGCCGATCACACCGATATGCACCAACCGTCGTGACTGGCCTGTTCGGAAACCTGGAGGCGATGGTTCCCGCGCTCCGGCGTTATGCTGTGGCGATGCTGCCGGAACAGGGCGAAGCCGATGAAGTCGTACAGGCCTGCGTGGCCGAGGCGATCGGCCGCTTGCGCTCGCCCCTCGACGACGCCGAGTTGCGCGTCAGGTTGTTCGGAGCAGTGTACAGGCGACTGACCTCCCGGTCGCGGTTCCGGCGGCCCCGCGGCGCATCACCATCGACTAGGGCGGCGGGTAGCCCCTTCACCCCGACTGACCTCACCCGTGCACTCGGCCGGTTATCCCTGGAACAGCGCAGTGTGATATTCCTCATATCGGTAGAGGACCTACCCTATGCTGCGGTGGCCGAGGTCATGAGCATGTCAGTCACCGCCATCGTGTCACTCCTGGCGGGCGGGCGGGAGCAGTTGCGGCAATCCGTTGGAAGCGCAACTTTGGCGAGGCCGCAGAGAGTGTCATGACCGGGCGTGAGGGGACCATCGGCGAGCGGGAACTGAACGGCTACGTCGACGGCCAATTGGACCGCGAAATGCAGAGTGCCGTTGAACGCTACCTGGACGGAAATCCGGACGTCGCGCGACGCGTGGCTACCGATCTGGCACAGCGCAAGGCACTTCGCGCTGCCTTTGCGCCTGAGCTAACCCAGCCCTTGCCGCCCGAGTTGAACCTGAACCGGCTGATGGAGGACCGGCTACGGCGGCAATCCGGTGTCGTATGGCAAATCGCCGCGGCCGTCGTGCTGTCGTTGGCACTGGGTGGCGCTGGGGGCTGGATGCTGCATACGCCATCGAGACCGGACCGAGCCACGCTGGCCATGGCGGCCCTGGAACACCAGGCGATGGCCAGCCACGCCGTGTACAGCCCAGACCGTCGTCATCCGATCGAGGTCACGGCGGCCGACCGCGATCATCTCGCGCAATGGCTGTCGAACCGGCTCAACCGTTCTGTTTCGCCGCCCGACCTATCGAGTTTCGGCTATCGGCTCATCGGCGGCCGCCTGCTCGCAACCGAACAGGGCAACCCCGCCGCCCTTTTCGTGTACGAGGACGGCGATGGCAACCGCATGTCGCTCTTGATGCGGCCGATGGCGGCGGACCTCCATGTGCCGATCGCGCAGTGGGACCGCAATGATCTGAATGCTTGCTCCTGGATCGACAAGGGCATGGGCTACGCGATCCTGGGGCCGGTGCCCGACAATGACCTGGAGCGCATGGCACGCGAAATCGGCGCCAAGAAGGGCTAGATAATCACACGGTCAATCCCGGCGTGTTCCGGCCGCGCGACTGCGGCGTTTCGGGGGCTTTGCCAGAGCCGAATTGCCGGTTGGCGACGGCATGGCGCGCCGGTTCCTGACCGCCGGCTCATCTAGCGAGATGGTTTGCCGTGCCTGTTCCCAGAATTCCAGATCGCGCCCTTCGGGGCGGCCGTTCGCCTCCCACAGGTGATAGGCGCGAACACGAATATGCTCTTCGATCTCGAAAGCCATGGGCAAAGTCCTCTGACCGCAACTCACTCGGACCACCGTATCGAAGCGAATCGCGTCGCGCCAAGCACTCGATGATCACAGATCGCCGGAAGCGGCCATCTGCTTGATCCGGTCAGCGGTCCGGCAGGCGACCGCCTGGATGGTCAGCGATGGATTGACGCCGCCCACCGTTGGGAACACCGAGCCGTCGCAGATCCAGAGGTTCTGAATATCCCAACTCCGGCAATCAGCATTGACGACGCTGGATCGTGGATCGTCGCCCATCCGCGCCGTTCCGTTGAGATGCGCGGTATCGTCATCTTCGGGCCAGATGTCGCGTCCGCCCGCGGCGCGCATCACCTCGGTCATGTGGCGAATGGCGTGCTGCACAAGTCTTTTGTCGTTCTCGCACAACGAGAATGTCACACGCGCGATGGGCAGGCCGTATTGGTCCTTCTCGTCGGCCAGGCTGACCCGATTGCGCTCCTGCGGCAGTACCTCGCCCACGATCTTCAGCCCTGCCTGGTGGTTATAGTCCGCCATGTCGCGGATCAGCGCCTCGCCCCACAGCCCGTGATTGCCGGATTGGGTGTCTGCCCATTGCTGCGGCAAGGGACCCTGGCTCATGTAGGCATAGCCGCCGAAGAAGTCTTTGCCCTGGTCCGTATAGTTCCAGTGCTCGGTCAAGGCGAGCGAAGGCGGCCCCTTGTAGGAGCGGATCTCCTCCTCGAACTTGCCCCACACTGCCTGGTTGGTCTGCACCATCAGGTTCCGGCCCACGAGTCCGGAGCTGTTGGCGAGCCCGTCCGGAAACCTATTGTTCGAGGACATGAACAACAACCGTGGGGTCTCGATTGCATAGCCGGCGACCACCACATTGCGCGCTTTCTGGAATCGCCACTGCCCCTCGCGCAGATAGTGCACGCCGGTGCAAAGCCCTGCATTGTTGGTTTCCACCCGCCCGACCATGGCGAGATCACGAATTTCCGCGCCCGCACGAACGGCGCGGGGAATCCAGGTGATGAGCGCGCTTTGCTTGGCGTTCGTGGAGCAGCCAATGGTGCAGAAACCACGATAGACGCAAGGGTGCGCCAGCCCTCTTGGCGCTGATAATGTCGCCAACGGTGTCGGCGTCCATTTCAGGCCCAGGGCCTCGCAACCTCGCGCCAGGACCAGGCCAGCCGCGTTCACCTCGTGCGCGCGATACGGATAACGTGGGCGCGGTGGACCCCAAGGATAGTTCACCGGGCCGGAAATCTTCAGAGTTTGCTCGACCTCCTCGTAGTAGCGCCACATGTCGCGCCAATCGAATGGCCAATCAGCCCCGTAGCCGAGTTTGCTGCGGGCTTTGAACCACTCCGGACGGAAGCGCAGGGACACCATGGCGAAATGTACCATGCTTCCGCCGACGGCCTTGCCACTGTTGTTCGACCCGAGCTGCAGCGGATACTCGCCATCACAGATCCGTTCGTCGGTCCAGTACAGCTTCTGCTGATGGTCCTCGTCCGAGGCAAACTCCTCCAGCGGCCGCCACCATGCGCCGGCATCGAATGCCACGACGGAGAACCCATATTCGGCCAGCTTGCACGCGAGCGTCCCGCCACCCGCCCCAGTTCCGACGATCGCGAAGTCAACCGGCTCGCTCTCCGGATACTCGCGCATTGGCATCCAGCCGCCGATGCGCAGCGGATCCGGCGCACGTCCATGTTTGCCACGCGGCTCTTGCTGGGCGTCATCCGACATGGCGATTTTTGCGCCTTGCTTCGTCTTCGTGGCCCGGCTTGGCTTCCGCTGCCTCCCACGGGTCACGCTTGTCGAAACCCATGCGGACATAGCCGCGCGGGCTGGCCGGACCGCCGAAGCCGATTTCACTCCACGAGATCGGATGCGAGTAGTAAGCCGAGACGATGTCGTGCAGCACGCGCTGGGAGAAGAACACCTTGGAAGGCATGCCCTCCCAGACAGGGCCGCCGAGCTCGCCTTGCTGCAATTTCTTCAGCAGCTCGTTTTGTTCGGCGACGCTGATGACGTGGAACCGGCCGCCATATCGGGCCCGCGCCTCCTGATCCAATGCGTGCAGGCCGCGGCGCCAAGCGTCCTGCATCCTCGGCAGTTGGTGATGGCGATATCCGTCGGTCTTGTTCGTGGACATCTTATGGTCGACCAATGCCGCAACGGGAATTGGCGGCACGATCCTTCGGCTGCGGCACGATCCGATCGCAGATGGCACTCAAGCGTCAGCCACTCGTCTTCGGTGAAGAAATTCGGCTCGCGCGGCAGCGATAGCCGATGATCGATGACGCGTCGCGTCACCTCGTTCCAGGACGGGGTCTGGCGTTTGTGGAGGACGTCATAACCAGGGTAGCGATCACGCATCCGAGTGGTCCTCCAGCAGACCCAATGCCGCGAGCCCCGCAAGCGCTAGTCCGGTGAAGCTTGGTGGGGCCGGGATTGGCGGCCCGTTCAGAACGTTCTGCGACCAGTTGCGCCAGCCGCCCATGTTCCGCGACACGCCGAAGATATGGAAACCGACACCGGCCAGCCCGACGGCAGCGGTCAGCCGCAGCCACCAGCGGGTGAACCGGTGCTTTCTGCCTCGCGGCGCAAGCGCCGACATTGCCAAGCAACCCCGCCGCCACCGGAGGCACGGAGACCGGCAGAAACATCGCCGGATCATGATATGCGCCGCGGAAGTGCAGCAGCCCGGCCTCACCGACCGTTCCGAGCATTCCAAGCGCCGAAAGAGCCGCCATTGCCCGGCCTGCCGGGAAGCCAAGAATACGCGGGGCGGCATTCGGGGCATTGTCACGCACGCGCTCGGCGGTAAAGCCCAGCAGACCCGAAAGCAGCAGCGCCATAGGCGCGCCAATCGGCGCTGCGTAGAACAGATTGAGCCAGGAGAAACCGCCCGGCCGTTTGGTGATGTTGTAAAGATGGAAGCCCGTGCCGGCCAACCCGGTGGCTCCGGCAATTGCATAAACCGTATCGCGCACCGCATGAGCCCCGGTGCGCCGATCACCGACGCCGTGACCGCTGACCGCGAGACTTAGTGCCCCGACCACCAGCGGCACGTACATCGCGCGATTCTCGAAGGAGCCGCGATAGTGCTCCACCGCGCTGTCGGCCAGAACGGAGGTCGCGAGAATTCCGGCTGCCCGGTTCAAACGGCGTGCCGCCTGCACGTGCGCTGCCGGATCTCGTCGAACTTGCAGCGCGGTTGATCGCTTCCGCGGCGCCTGCCTCAGCGCGCCGGCAAAGTTTATCACCGCTGACCCTAATGCAGCGAGTTCGGTCCGGGCCGGTCGTGCCATTTTCCCCTCAACGTGTGCGATAGGCCGGGGCGCGTCGGCGCAGCAGGCCTAACCTGTATGGCGTGGCGAGCCCCGCTCAACAGCAGGGCCACGCCGACGCGGGCACCGATTACTTCTTGCCCGGCAACACCGTGCTGAGCACTTCCTTCGCCGCTCCCACCAACATACTGGTCTCGTTTGGATCCGGCGCGAGGATGGCTGATGCGAAGTTCTTCGCCTGCTTCAACGTGATATGCGGCGGCAGCGGCGGAACCTCCGGATCCGTCTTCACCTCGAGCACCACGGGACGATCGGACGCGAGCGCTTCATCCCAGGCCCCGCCAGACGCTCCGGGTTGTCCACATAGATTCCCCGCAGCCCGATCAGTTCGCCAAACCGGTGATAGGGCACGTCGGGGATCTGCTGCGTAGCGTTGAACTTCGGATCACCCTCCATGACGCGCTGCTCCCACGTGACCTGGTTCAAGTCCTGGTTGTTGAACACGCAGCACACCCATTTCGGGCTCGACCACTCCTTCCAGTATTTTGCGACAGTGATCAGCTCGGCCATGTTGTTCATCTGCATCGCGCCGTCCCCGACCAGGGCGATCACCGGCCGGTCGGGATGCGCGAACTTGGCGGCGATCGCGTAGGGGACGGCGGCACCCATGGAGGCCAGACCGCCGGAAAGCGAGCACATCATGCCGCGGCGGATCTTCAGGTCGCGCGCGTACCAGTTGGCGCAGGATCCGGAATCGCTGGTGATGATTGCGCGTTCCGGCACGCGCGGCGATAGCTCCCAGACCACGCGCTGCGGATTGACCGGATTGGCCGAGGTCATGGCGCGGCTTTCCAGCACTTTCCACCACTCGACCACTTCCTTCTCGATCTGTTGGCGCCAGGAGCGGTCCTTCTTCTCCTCGAGCATGGGCAGCAACGCCCGCAACGTCTCGGCTGCAGTCACCGACGAGATTCACTTCCATTGGATAACGCAGGCTGAGCATCTCCGGCTCGATGTCGATCTGGACGCCGCGCGCCTGCCCCTCCTTGGGCAGGAACTCGGAGTAGGGGAAACCCGAGCCGATCATGAACAACGTGTCGCAGTTGCTCATGAGCTCCCAGCTTGGTTTGGTGCCGAGCAGTCCGATCGAGCCGGTAACCCACGGCAGATCGTCAGGCAGCGCCGCCTTGCCAAGCAGGGCCTTGGCCACGCCGGCGCCCAGCTTCTCGGCGACGGCGATCACTTCGTCGGTTGCGCGTAGCGCGCCGGCACCGACCAGGATTGCGACCTTCTTGCCGGCGTTCAATACCTCGGCCGCGCGGCGCAGATCCTCCTGATGCGGCACCACCAGCGGCTCGCGGTAGCCGACGCCGGAATGCACCGTTCCGTGCGCGCGCGGTGGCTCGGAGTACTCTGCCTCTTGCAGATCGTTGGGGAACATCAGGGCGGTCACGCGGCGGGAGCTCTTGGCGATCCGCATGGCGCGGTCGACCAGGTGACGCACCTGGGCCGGCACGCTTGCCTGATATGCAAACGCACCAGCGACATCCTTGAACATGCTCGGTAGGTCGAGTTCCTGTTGGTAGTGCCCGCCGATCGCGGTGCGTGCCTGCTGGCCGGCGATCGCCAGCACCGGCATGTGATCGAGTCGCGCATCGTACAATCCGGTAATCAGATGGGATGCACCCGGACCCGAGGTGGCCATGCAAACGCCGACCTCACCAGTGAACTTGGCATAGGCCGAAGCCATGAACGCCGCCATTTCTTCGTGCCGGACCTGGATGAATCGGAACTCGCCATTTGCCCTCGCCAGGCCGCCCAACAGTCCGTTCACGCCATCACCTGGGTAACCGAATATCGTGTGCACCCCCCATTCGTGCATACGGTGCCAGAAGAAATCGCTGACCGTTTGGCTCATCGAGATCGCCTTGCCTGCTGCTTCGCTGTGCCACAAACGATTTCGTGGCGGGGTCGTTGCACCGGGCGCTTCACGGTCAGCGGAGTTTGGTGAACCAGAAGCAACCTTCGCGGACGAACCACGTTCCGCCCAGCCTCGTTTCGCACCAGACAAGTGGAGCATAGGAATGGCAAAGGTCGTGGTGATCACGGGCGCGAGTGCCGGAGTTGGCCGTGCCGCTGCGCGCGAATTCGCCCGGCATGGCTGCAATGTCGGCCTTATCGCTCGCGACCAGCGGCGTTTGGACCAGGCGGCGGACGAATTGCGCTCACTTGGTGTGCGTGCGGTGGTACAGCCCGCTGATGTCGCCGATTTCAAGGCGCTCGACCAGGCTGCGGACGAGATCGAGCGTGAGCTCGGGCCGATCGACGTCTGGGTAAACAACGCCATGGCGACGATCTTTGCCCCGGTGAATATGATTACTCCGGAAGAGTTCCGTCGCGGCACCGAAGTGACGTATCTCGGTCAGGTGCACGGCACGATGATCGCACTGTCGCGCATGCGGTCGCGCAATCGAGGCACGATCGTCAATGTCGGCTCCGCTCTCGCCTATCGCGCCATCCCGCTGCAGTCGGTCTATTGCGGCGCCAAGTTCGCGGTTCGGGGTTTTACCGATTCGCTGCGCTCGGAACTGCTGCACGATGGCGTCAATGTGCACCTCACGATGGTGCATCTGCCGGCAGTCAATACGCCACAGTTCGACTGGGCGCTCAACAAAATGCCGCAACGTCCGCAGCCGGTGCCGCCGATCTTCCAGCCCGAGGTGCCGGCTCGTGCGATCGTCTTTGCCGCGTTCCACCACCGTCGCGAGGTCTGGGTCGGTATGCCGACGCTGAAGACCATTCTCGCCAACCGGATTGCGCCGGGGCTGCTGGATCATCTGCTGGCGAAGATGGGCTATTCAGGCCAATTGACGAACGAGGCCAAACCGGCCGATGCGCCGGCCAATCTGTTCGCGACGGTTCCAGGGCCGTATGGCGCGCACGGCCGCTTCGATGCCCGGGCAAAAAGCAATAGCTGGGAGTTCTTCACCAGCCGGCACCGCAACGCGCTTCTCGGCGGCCTGGCGCTCGTCACTGCGGCGCTCTTGTCCAAGCGAATGCGCTCCACGCCGTCGTGAATCGGGGCGCGCGCTGCCGCGCAGGCAAGCGGTTGCGACAACGTGGCGTCTCGGGGACAATCGGCACCGTATCACGCTCGGGAGCACGTTATGCCGATCCAACTCTACACGTGGAATACGCCGAATGGTCGCAAGATCAGCGTGGCGCTGGAGGAGATGGGCCTGCCCTACAACGTCCATCCGGTGAACATCAGCAAGGGCGAGCAGTTCAACCCCGACTTCCTGAAGATCAGTCCGAATAACCGCATCCCGGCCATCATCGATCCAGAGGGTCCCAGTGGGCAGTCGAGTGCGCAGTCGATCAGCGTATTCGAATCGGGGGCGATCCTGATTTATCTCGGGATTAAGACGGGAAAATTCTATCCCAGCGATCTGCGTGCCCAGGTGCCGGTCTTGGAGTGGCTGATGTGGCAGATGGGCGGGTTCGGCCCGATGCCGGGCCAGGTGCACCACTTCCTGCAGGTGGAAAGTGAGCAGGACCGGCGCTACGGCCTGGAACGCTACATGAAGGAAACACGTCGGCTGTATGGCGTGCTCGACAAGCGTCTCTCGCAGGTCGAATTTGTCGGTGGGCCGGTGTCGATTGCCGATTTCGCCATCCTAGGGTGGGCCTGGCGGCACGAGCGGCACCAGGTGGACCTGGGTGACTTCCCGCAGGTCAAGCGCTGGTATGAAACCATGATGGCACGGCCAGGAACGAAGCGCGGTTTCGAAGTTGCGCTGAGCTGATCAGGCGGTTGCCGCCGCCTCGGCAAGCGGTTGCACCAGGGAGGAAGCGAAGCGAATGCCGTGCGCTGCGAAGGCCAGCTTGATCCGGCTGAACACAGTGCGACGCACGGCAAACTGCCGCCCGGGACGCGTCTTGAACATCAGCCCGATCTGTATGCCGGTGCCGACCATCTCTTGCACGCCGAGCGACTTCAACGGCTCGATCATTTCGAGTGCTAGCATCGGGTCGGCCATCAGCTCGTCGCTGACTTCGGTCACTACACGCTCCAGCAGGTCGAGATCGGTGTCATAGGTCACCACCATATGCAGGGTTTCCACTACCCAGTCCCTGGAATAGTTGGTGATCGCCTTCAGGTCACCGAAGGGCACGGTGTGCAACTGGCCGTTCAGGTGCCGCAATTTGACGGTCCGCAGCGAGAAGCTTTCGACGGTGCCGCGGATCCCGGCGCTCTCGATTTGTTCGCCGACCCGGAACGCGTCATCGAGCAGGAAGAAAACGCCGGACAGGATGTCGCGAACCAGGGTCTGCGCACCGAAGCCTACGGCTATGCCGACAACGCCGGCGCCCGCGAGCAACGGTCCAATCTGCAGGCCCATTGCCGCCAACGCACTCAGCGACGCCATGACCAACACGATGAACAGCGCGAAATTGCGCAATACCGGCAACAGCGTTTGCAGGCGGGCGCGTCGGCGCCGTTCGTCATCATCCAGGGCGTCAATCGGAGGCTGCTCCCCGGCCAGCCGCGTATCTATCAGCAGGCGCACTACCTGCCAGAGCAGATCGGACACTACCAGGATCACCAGCGCTTCCAGCAGCCCTCTTGCGATGCGCGTCATCGGGGTGTCCATATTGGTCATCGCGATCATGTCGATCCGCCACACCCGCACCAGTGCCCCGGCCGCGATGATCACCACCAACGCCTGCATGGCTCGGTCGGCCATCGTCGCGTATGGCGAGCGATCCGCCTCGGGCTCCGGCACCTTTCCGAGCATCACCGTCGCAATCGATCGGCTGAGAACCGTGCTCACCACGGGAATTGCGGCGAGGATCAGCAGCGTCCAGCCAAGTTCCGGCACGCCCATCAGAAACAGCAGCCAATCGAGCACCAAGCCTATTGTGGCCAGTACACGTGGCATGATCCCGGCAGCGTGTCCGCTGCTGGCTCCCGGCATCGTCCAGACGACATATATCCCAAGCCCAGTCAGCAATAGTAGCAGGAGTTGCAGCAACACATCCGTGCCGGCCAGCGACATGCCAAGTGTGCGAAGCATCAGAATCGTCTGCCAGCCGATTGCAGCCGTGCCGATCAACCTTGCCGCCCAGCGATGCCAGTACCACGCGGTCTGTGTATTTACGCGCATCAACCGCAGCCGTTCGACACCAGGTGACAGAAAGAACCGAGTAGTGGTCAGGCTCAAACGGATCGCCAGGAATGCGAGCAGATAGCCAAGGATGAGCGATCCGGTCGCCGGAGGCCAGGTAAACAGCAGGAAAGCGCCCATGCTGCCGGCGGCGAATGCCGCGATCAGCAAAGTGCCGAATACCAGCCGCTCCGCTGCGGCACGTACGCGTTGCCGGGGCGTGCTAAGCGCGAGCGCGTCGAAATGCGCGCGCCATCGTCGGGCCGAGTAGAACAAGAGCCGCTGCGCACCGATGCCCCCGGCGAGGAATACGAGGATGCAGCCAACCAGCCGTGCCAGCTCCGGTCCAGGCAACAGCACCTCCATACGGTCCCGGACAGCGGCAAGCTCTTCCGGGAAAACTGCGAGTTCAGCCACCATCCGGCCGAACCGGGCCCGGATGGCGGTGAGCGTGTCATCCATCATTTCGCCCGCCGTCGCCCGTTCCGGTGTGCCGCCGGTGCCGGGAGCCGGATCCTGCATGAACGCCTGACGGACCTTCGGATCGCCGAGCAGATCCAGGATGGCCGCACCTTGCTCCGACCCGAGCAATTCGCGCAGTTGCGTGACCCGGGCCGGGACGTCTGCGCGTGCATTGTCGGCCCAGAGTGTGTGTGGCCAGATGGCACTCAGTACCAGTGTAAGAAGCATCGTCCGGGAGATCAGGGATCGCATCGCCCGAGCTTAGGCCGGCTCGCGTGCCCTGTTTAGCTCGACAATCGTCCGGGTTTCGGGACAGCCTGACCGACGTTTGACGCATCTACCGGGAAAGCCTAGATACCAGAGCGCATACGCCGTGAGACTGGCCCCGGCGGAGGGGTGGCCGAGTGGCTGAAGGCGGCGGTTTGCTAAACCGTTATAGGGGGTCAACCTCTATCGTGAGTTCGAAATCTCATCCCCTCCGCCAAACGGCCAGTTCCTAACTGCATTTTTCCGAACTGCAATTCGTGATTTTCCGGAACGAACGTTGTTCGGAAACGAGCCTCTGTGCCATCTAATGTGCCATGCCTACGGAGCCATGACGGCTGCGATCCGAATAGCGGCGGCGGTCTAACGCCACGGTCTTAACCTCCGCCCATAACCTTTGTTGAGCTGTGGCGCTCGTCCCCGGCGCGTTCGTTCAACCGGGTATTCCTTTGGCTGGATGGCGGCGCGCGGGATCGTTGGAGCGACTATATGTCCTGCGGTGCACCGCACGGCATCGGGCTCGTGCAGCCGGTGACTGACTGTATCGCCGCACTGGCAACACATGGCCTTATACATGATTGGCAACTGGACGTCCGCGAGGCTGACGCGCATCGACTTCTCCAGCGCGGCACCGTCAACCAGGCGCAGGGTCTGCGGCATTGTCGCTGCGTAGTCTTTCGCCTGCCGGGTGAAGCTGCGGGCCGTGACGTAGAAGCCGGAATGGGCGCCTTGCTTCATGATGGCCTCTGTCAGCTTGCCCAGCGGTGGCGTTCCAGTTGGGTCTATCTCTGCCGGATCGGCACACATGACGATATGCTTTTGAAGCTTCAGGTCCGCATCTAACTTGGTGACGATCATCTCGTGGGCGGTCATGCTATTGATAACGCGATACCCTAATCGTTCCAGCATCAAGCCGACGGCCGTCCTGAACGGTCCCGGCGTGAGCGAGCGAAGGTTGCCCAGCGATGGCGGCACGCAAGCTGTCAGCCTCGTTAGCTCTTTGACGCGGAGGTCGGCAGCGGCATCGGAAAGGTCCATGTCTCAGTTTATCTACAATTTGAGACGAACGGAAGCAAGCCACTCAACCCGCTTGCCATGCTCCCCCGGATCAAGTCCGGGGGTGCGCGTGGCTCCGCGCCGCTGCGCGGCTGCCGCCGGCAGGGGTTTGACTGCCAGCCTGTTCCGGTGCTGCGCCAGAGGCGCCGGGACGAAGGGCTTGTCCCGCCAGCAATTCGATCACGCCTCTGGCGGGTCGAACAAAGGGCTTGCATTTCGAGTGTAGCAACCCTCGCAGCAAGTATTCCTCAGCCCGGCTTCTGAGGCCGTTGCCGCACAACGCCTTAGAAGTTAGTGAGGAGCAGTCCTTCGATCGATCTGGGATCGTCTTCTCTAACACCCATCAAAGCGTTCGCCTTTCTAAAGTCGTTGCACATCATCAACTGACCGAGGCCGAGGTGACGATAATATTCAGCCTTGTTTGCATTCCCGAGAAGGTTCTGTTCCGCATACCGTAATATATTCAGGCCCGCGCGACCGTGGCCCCACGCTGGGTTGACAGAACCATATGCCTCCTCGGCGGCCGCCGTGAACTTACGCGCCCACTTGATGGAATTGCTTCTTTCGTATCCCGAATTCCTGCGCCGCGCGCAGCATGTCTGAATTAGCCAACGAGGTATACATGTTACCCGCACAGGTCATGACGTTCATAGCTGCACTTTTTTGACGACCTAGAGAAGCGGCAATGCGATCGACATCGTAATCCCTATACGCTTCTATAAGCCCTTTCCCCGTTCCCTCATAAAGCTCTCGAACAGCTTCATGGTCTCCCCGTGCGCACAATTTCATCATCTCAATATTAAGCAGATCGAGGGCCTCATTTGGAAGGTCAAGACGTAATGCCGCCTCCCAATCCGGTCGCTCACTACAATGGTTATCGTATGCCAGCTCGCCGACGAGTTTCAGGTGATCAACTTCCAGGTTCTTGGCATACCAAGCGCTTCGCGTGCTCTCCATCGAATCTCTCTTCTATATATTGTTTGAATTGAGAAGATTTCCTCATGACGAGTAGCTTTGATTTGTAAGGGAGTAGGCTGTCACGAAGCCCAGGATGTAGCCGCAAAATTCTGCTCAGGGTGGCGCCGGACTTCAGCATGTCTTCGGGATCAGGAGAGTTTACCCACCAATCGATGAGGTGGTCTAACTCCGAACCCAACTTCTCAGCCTGACTATCAGAAAATTGCTCTAGACGGATTCTTCCGCTAACGGTAGGCCACCCGCTTGTATCAATCCGTTCATGATCGGCGCATGGGTTGCCTTCCGCCGGTTTGACACGATGAGCTGAAGGGCCGGGCGAGGCTTGCGCGCCGACATCTTGGGATAGGTGGTGATGCTGTACTTGCCCGGAAGGCCGGTCGTCGTCCGTTGTCACTACTTTAGTCCCGATCTGGCTGGCCGAGGAACTTTGTAACATCGCGCTCTGGTGCGGGCCGGGCCGCCCCAGCCGATAAAGGCGCTTCACCCAACGGGCTCAAGGCCCGGTGACAGAATTCCTTGAACGAACCCCCCGTGATAACACTGCGGGCATGGGCAGACGACCCGGCGCACCTATCGAGGCGAAAAGCGTCCCACGCCGCAGTCGGCCGGGCACATATCCTCGCTTGGCCGGAGTGCAGGCGTTATCAGCCGCCGCCGAGGCAAAGGAGCGGGAGGAACGAGAATACCAAGACGTCAGCAGCCGTTACGACGAAGCGGCAGATCTTGCCGATGAGAAGCGCGGCGCCGAGGCGATCAAAATCTATGACGAAGCGATCGCCCAGCATGATAATGCTTGGTCGTTGAGGTGCCGTGAGGTTGTCGCGCTTTGCTACGCCAATAAGGCGCGGGTGCTCTACGATCTCAAGCGCTTTGCCGCGGCACTCAAGACCTATGATGATCTGTTGGCGAAGTTTCATGATGCTGCCGACACCGTGCTGCAGGAAATCGTTGCCCGTGCGTGGCTCGACCGAGGCGTGATACTTGCCGAGAGGAACCAGCCCAGAGCCGCGGCCGAAGCCTTTCAACAGGGCATCAAGATCTATCCTGATCAACGCAGGCGTGACGGAATACTGGCGCGTCTTCTGGAAGACTACAGCGATGTCCTTAAAAAGGAAGAAGCTAAAGAGCTCGATGTTAATAAACAAGAAGGTGAATTACTCGCAAGGGATATAAGTTATACTGGTGGGACCCCTTCACCCGAAGCTGCGGTTACTGCTGCGCTTGCGCAGCAGCTTCCGATGGAGGAACCGCCCACCCCGGCCGGGGAGCCTGGAAAGCCCCGGCCGCCATCTGCGTTACCAGCGCCGGAAGCCGGCCGCGAAGTGACGCGCCATGATCTCCCAGCGGCCGCCGTAACCGTCCTGACCCAGCCACGCGCCCAATCTGTTATCACGCTCTTGGAGCATGATCCCGATACGCTGATACGTGCAGCCGATGAGATCTTGGGCCGCGCCGATCAATCTGTGCCGGCGGCACCAGAAGAGGCGGCGGATAACACGGAGGAAATTCCGCGACGAGATTGGATCGAGGCACATAAGCGAGGCGTCGAGGTGCCGGAGTTCATAGAGCAGAAGTTCGCCGCACAATTGGCGGACGGCACCATGCACCGGGGCATGTTCAGTCTGTATAAGAATTTGCGCCGCGACTTCCACTCCTACAAACGAAGCCATGCGCTACCTGACTGGCTTGCGGCAATTCCCAAAAAACAAAGCGTGGAACCTCTCGAACCGGCGGAAGTCCGGCGGTTTGAGAGAGAGGCAAAGCGCACGCGTCGGCATCAGGGACGACTCGCCGCAACCCGATCGTAAAAAACTGTCGGACCGATATTTACAAGCGCCTCTTGGCGTGGAGCCAACGGTCCGTTCGACGGTCGTTTGCTCCGGCGCGCGATGATGGAAGTTCTCATCTCCGGCATCGTGTTGTGGTGTTCGGACAAGGGGCTGCTTCAAGGCCCGCTGGGCACCAAAACCACTGCTGATGCCGGGCAGTATGTCGCCATCTGGCTGTTCGTCGCTGGCAGCATGAAGTTCGTCAGGCTTCCATGGATTCCGCGGTTTTGGAGGCGATAGATGATCGAAATCCTGCTGATGATCGCGCTGATCCCGTATGTGGCCTTCAGAAGCTGGCTGGAGCGCTTTACCCTTGTCCCTCCTCGTGAAGGCGAAATTTCCAAGGCCGCGCATGGGGTAGCATTGGCGATCCTGGTTCCGCTCGTCATTCACTGGGCCGACAGGAACCGGTGGTATGGCTACCTGCCCTCCGACTTCTGGCCATACCTCCAATACCGCTGGTTCGCCGCCTACGCTGTGATCGCTTTCGGTGCATCTTGGTTCATCCTCGGCTACGCAAGGTCGCATGGCTACCGGGACATGAGATACATCATGCGCTCGCTGATGAAGCTAGCGGTCGGTGCCGGCATCATCTACGCGCAAATCCATCACCTCGGTGTCGACCTGCCGCTGCGCAGTGAGACCTTCGCCTTCGTCACCATTGTTGGTTACTGGTGCATCATCACCGGTCTCGTGAAGGTCGGCCTCTACATGCGCGGGCCGCCGCGAATGGATTATGGATCTGACGTGGGCCAGCAACCTTATGGGAGCGCTGGCTACGGCACGGGGTTCGATGATTGAGCATTTGGGCGCTCCCAGGGGGGCTGCTCTTAGGATATGCCGTTGATGGCATAAGCCACCATCCGCGTCTCGGTCGGCAGCTCCGGTATTCCGGAGACCGTCATCTCTGCCTAGTCGGGCCCTCAGGTACTGGGAAGACAAAACGGGTTCTGACGCCCGTGCTGGCCGAAAATACCAAATGGACAATAGGTACTGTCCGATATTAAGGGCGAGCTATGCGCGATGACAATGCGCCATCGGGCTCGTGCCGGTAGCAGGATAATCCGCCTCAATCCGTTCAACGTTCTCGGTCTTGGTTCTGACGGATTCAACCCTATAGCCGTCCTCGAGCTCACTAAGCTGTTTCCTGACGATGCGATGCAGTTGGCAGAAGCCGTCATTCGCATGGAGGGTAAAGACCCGCATTGGTCCCAGGCTGCGCAGGATCTGGTTGCCGCCCTGATCATGTATGTCAGGCTGGTCATCCCGAATGGCTCGTTTGCTGATGTTCGCCGTCTCCTCGGGCGTGATGAAAATGGCTGGCGGCTGCTTGTGCGCGGTGGCCTCGATCTCGATCCCATCAAGTATGCGAAATGGCTAAACACTCCACCGAAGAAGCGCGACCGGCGCTACCTTCCTCCGGTCGAACACAACGGTAAGCTCTATCCCGGCATGATCGCGGCCGCCACGAAACACGGGTGGCCGCAGATCGAAACCAAGATTGCCAGCTTCGGCAACATGGCTCCTGAAAACCGGGAGCTGCACAGCGTTCTCCGCACAGCCCAGACGCAGACTCGATGGCTCGATAGCCCATCGGTCCAAGAGGACCTTTCGAAGAATTCCTTCGATTGGCGATCGATCCGCGAGCGCCCAACAACGGTGTATCTGATGCTACCGGCCGACAGGATGGCGGGGCAGCATTCGGCCTGGATGCGCCTGATGGTCGCCAGCATCGTCCAGAAGCTGATGAAGGATACGCGGCCACCGAAGGTGCCGATTTTACTCATGCTGGATGAGTATTATGCCCTCGCTGAAGGTGATGGATTTCCCATAGTGTCTAGGAATCTTCCCATATTTAGGGGGTTTGGCATCAAGCTCTGGACGGTCTGGCAAGACCTCAACCAGGCAAAGCATCTGTATGGCGATTCATACGAGACGTTCGTAAACAACGCTGGAATAGTCCAGGCATTCGCGCCGCAAGACCTCTTCTCCTCGAATTTCCTCTCCCAGCTCACAGGGCAAACGACAAGGCGCGTGCGAACGGTGAGCCAGTCCAGTAGTCTCAATCCCGGCGCTCCGCGTGGGGTGAATATCAGCCGCACTGCGGGGATCAACCTCATCCCAAGGGCGTTGATACTACCGCATGAAATCCGGAACATGCCGCCCGGTCACAGCTTGATCTTCTCCGACCAGATCAGGGATGGCACGGTCATTCGCAGCTATGTGCAGTGGCCCGGTGACGTGCCAAGTCTGCGGCACATTATGCGGCTAGATCCTGGGCGGAGCGCTGTTTGACCACTTTCTTCGGCTGCTTCTTCTTCTCTTTCTTATTGGCCTTCCGGCCATCCTTCATGATCTTGCGTTGCGTCTTCAATGCCGCTCGCCTGCCTGCCTTCTGTTCCTTGGTGAGAGATCGATCCCGTGTGATTTCCAGACGGGCAGCATTATACCAAGCCATGATGTCGCTGAAGTCGGTCGGCTCACTTTCCCCGGCGAGGTAGACCGATATGGGCTCGCCAGGGTCATCGCGACATTCCTCCGCCTCGCCCTCGATCCCGCGCTTGTTCCTGTTCCCGCTCCTCGGCGTTCCACTGCATGCCCAGCATGGCCATCCTTTCTGCCGCCAAGTCGCTGACCTCGGGTTCGGCCCTTTCTTTTCTGGAGTCCGTCATCTCGCGAGCCGCATCTCTGCGCTCGCCTTCCTGTCGGGCATAGGTGTCGAACGGGTTTTCACGCTGCGGCTGGCTGGTCTGCTCGCGGTCGATGCGCTCGATGATAAGCTCATTCATGTCGTCGCGCGTTGGCGCCCAGCCGAGAACCCGTTCCTGACCGTCGTCGCTAGTCCGGATAAGGGCGTAACCGTCATTGCGTCCGCCGATATCAAGGTTCTCTCGCGCGAGGTAGGCGGCAACTCGATCATCGACGCCCGGTTCCCACACTTCGGTTTTTCCGGTTGTCATGTTCGGACGGAAATGCCGCCCAGCATCGAAAATCTCCTTATTCGGCTCAACCTCTCGCCAATACCCACCGCGCTGGTTTTGCTGTCCTGGTGCCGTGGGCTCATTGGCTGGCTTAGCCTCTTCGGCGGGCGTCTGCCCTTGCCTGCCCTTGGCGGCTTGCTCCCGTTCGTACCGAGCGGTGACTTCCTTATCGATCTGGTCCAGCTCTTTCCACGAGACGCGCTCGTTGTGATCTTGCCGCTCCTGGCGGAGCTGGTTGGCGATGTCGCGATATTCCCGCGCCGCATCGCGATGCACTTCCCATGGCCGCATCACCGGCTGGTCGTCCGGCTCGTTCAGATCGCGGCGCTGAGTGTAGCCTGTGATGCCACGGCTGATGCCGACTTGGCGCTCCTCGGTCAGCGCCATGTATTCCCAGAACTGGACGTCACGGCGGAGCAAAATGTCCTTTTGCTTGTCGGGATCTTTCTCCAGCTTCGCCTCTTTCGTCAGATCGTCATGCTCGCGCTTGGCTTTCGCTCCTTCGATTGCCACGGCTGCCGCGAGGGTCTGCTCCCATTCGCGTTGCTTCGGGCTGGCGGCAAGCGCATCCATCCAGCGACCGCGAGCATCCGTGATGTCGGCATCTTGCGTGCGCTGATAGAGGCGTTCTCTGTCCCGTTTTGCCGCTTCCGCCTGATCTGCTTCGAACGACAGACGGAAGCGGTCTCTTTCCCTTCCGGATTCTGCCATGCGCTCGATCATATCGAGCTGCTGCTTTACTCGGGCGTCGAACGCGTTCCGCTGATCCTCGGCATATTGTTCTTCGGGATCCATCCTCTTCCTGCGCTCCTCTTGCAGAATTTCAATTCTCTCGGCCCGGTCGTTCATCCGGGCTTTGATGGCGTTGTAGTCCTTGACCAACTGCCAGTCCTGGATTGCTTTCGAACTCCCAGCCGCGATCTTCGCGTTCCATCTTGGCGGCGACTGGACCCTTTTTCGGCTCCGGTATGCGGTCGAGTTGCTTGGCCCATTCAAGATCGCCACGAGCCAAAGCTTCTTTCCGCTGATCTGGCAATCTCATGTAGCCGACGCGAAAACGCGCCGCTGCCAAGGGGAAGCCCGCATCCTCAAGGGCGTTTGCGCCGATCCTGGCCCATGCCTTCTTGTATTGGTCGAGCTGCTTTCGCGCCGCGACTTCCCAATGCTCAGCGGTTACAGTGTCCTTGTATTTCGCGAAACCGGTTTCCCGCGTCGGATCGATCTTCCGGAAGGTTGTCAGGATGTGGAAATGCGGCTGGTGAAGCCGGTATTCCTTCACATTGCCGTTCTTGAACCGGCCGACCAGAATGTGCGGTCCCCACGCATCCTTCGGAACCTGGCCCTCCTCGTAAAAGGGGACTCCCGCCTCTTTCCAGTCATTGACTTTCTCAACGGTTTTCTTGGAGCGCACGCTCCACGGCTCGCCATAGATGTGCCGTCCAATATCCGCCGGTTTGCCTTGGCTGACGATCTGCTCCGCCGCAAACTCCTTGATCGCGTCCCATTGCTGTTTGGCAGTCAGAAGCCATGGCCCCGTTACGATGAAATCCGGCGCCAGCATTGAGTCCTTGCGGTTCTCAACACGCTCAACTGCGTTCCAGAGCTTGGCGCGGTCGTGCTGCCAATCTAGGGCGTCAGGCGGCAGCATCAGCTCGGCGCCGGCACCGCCAAAGTGACGGGAGTAGTCCCATGTCTGGCCCGTGCGCTCGTCGGTGATTTCGGCGCGAGCGACATAGGCGGCGGCAGCTACGGCATTTGTGCGTTTGCCCGTGTTGTGCGCAGCGGCCTTGGTGGAGCTGTTCCCTTGCGACCGGCCGACATAACGGGCCTCGAAGCGGTACATCTGGTGGGGATAAACCCTGTTCTCTTCGAGTTTGGCGAAGCCAGACTCTTAACCGCGCAGACTGCTCTTTCTGCCTCTTCCAAACTGAGGCGTCAACGTATATATATCCGTGTACCTCGCGCTATCAACCCCATGGTGGCCAAATGATGAAACCCCGCCGCGAACAGCTTGATATCGACATTGAGGAGCAAGCTGCTGACCAAGCTCTGATCGATAAGGTCTTGGCACGCATGGCAGAGCGAGATCAAAAAAGCATATCGCCAAAGATGGCGGAGCGTATCAGGGAAACAAACGAGTATCTCGGGATAGTTGCTCGCGTGCTGGTGGCGGAAGATAGCAGTTTGAAGCGAAAGTTCGTTCAGCAGGCCGCTAAGCTATTCCCCGAAAAGGCCACGAAGCCGCGCCGCAATCTGGCCCGGGTAATTGGGAAAATCCCTGTTTTGGAGACCGAGGCCATAGGCAAGCCTGAACCGGTTCTGGACGCTGCGGCGGAGTGACACTCTTCAACAGGTTCCGCAGAAAGCCAGAACCCAAGCGGCTGGAACCTTCACCCGGCCCAGACTTCGAAGCCATCCATGACGCAACCAAGGGTGTTGCGCAGGAGATGATGGGCCGGGATGATGTCAGCTTTATCTCATGCCTTGAATGTGGCTGCATCTTCGTCGCCATCATGGATAGCAAGCAAAAGCGGCTAGTCGGGGTTGGTTGTCCGGAATGCAAGTATGCGTGGCCGCTAGATCAGGTGCCTAAGCAGTGACCGATCCCCCTGCCGAACGGCTCCCCATGCCTCCGGGGCAGCTAGACCCGCTGGCGGATGATCCATGGCTCGGGCCATGTGTCTCATGTGGGGCCGAAGGCTGCGATTATTTCAGGGCCTATGAGGCGTTCCTGTGTGAGGAATGCTTTCAGGCTAGAGGGGATGTTACCGACCCCTGATCCTCTGCCAAATCTCGGCAACGCTGATGATGGTAAGCCCAATGATGACACCGACCTCAAAGCTTGTGAGAGGGGAAAATCCGACGAGCAGCATGGGGCCGATGACGGCAGGGCCTATGCCAGCGTAGCCGTTCGATGGGTCGTTCACAACGAGTGCCTTCCGATAAGCTGCCGTAGGCGGTGCATGATTGTGCCTTTGGGTTCGGCTGGTTCGTGTTCTTCCGGCTCACATGGGCCAAGGCCGTCGTATCCATCAGGATAAAGCTGGCGGCGGATTGCGAGAAACTCGGCTGAGCCGATCTTCTGCTGGTGGGCCATGCCGTCCGCGCCGATCTTCAGCAGCCATTCGCAAGGCTCCATCTCCGTGTCGGCCAAGAGGAAGCCGCGCAAGCCGAAGTCTGGAATGTGGGTGCGGGCGTTCACGATAATGAAGTTTATGCCGCCCACGGCGTCGTTGGTCTTCTCGGATGAGTGGCGGATACCGCGCATGTCGTCTGTGATGGAGAAGTCGCCAGCATAACCGGCGTTGAGGCCTTTCCCGGTTTTCAGGCCTTTGGCCTTAATGTCGTCGTCATAGTGGCTGTCCATGACGTGGCTGAGCCAAGCGAGTTCGCTTCTGGTCAATCGCCTCGTAAACTCAAGCTCGCCGTGGAAGATTGTCTGGTATCCCATAGCTCATCACTACCGACGTTTCCGCTTCGGCTTCTGCTCCACCGGCTTTACGGCCTGCACGGCTTCCCTCAGCGATTCCCGGCTACCGCCGAAGGCAACAATGTCGTCCTCGTCGATTCTCCTGTCTTCGAGACTGCCAGCGCCCAATAGCCATGCTCGTAGTTGTATTCGATGTTGATGCTGTGCTCGGGATAGTTGTCTCTGATCTGGTTGATCTCGGTTTCGAGGTCCACGGCCTGCTTCTCCCTACTTGGTGCACCACACGTGTTCGCCGTCCCTGGTTATGTAAGCATCTTCTGCGTCCCTGAGCCATTCAACCTTGCCCATGCGCTTCAGGTCTGTAAGGCGGGGACGCGTGGTTAACACGCTGAGGCCAGTGGTCCGGGCCGCTCATGGCAGCTTCCTCATTTCAACTGGGATTCCTACGGCGGTTGCGGCGTCGATGCCATATTGCATGCCGCGAGATATGCCCCTGTCGGTGTAAACTACGCTCGCGTCTGCTACGCGCCTCCATGCCAGTCCGGCGTCTATCCCCTGCTGGCGCTCTGCTGGTTCATTGTCGTTGAGAACGCCGGGCTGGGTGTAGAGCAGATGGGATGCTATCGGCGCTTCGCCCCGTAACAAGCAGTCCCGCAAGCAAGCCCTTGCATATTCGACATTGGCCTCCACGTCTCCGGCATAGGGCGATTCCAGAATGACTAGCCTCATGCCGTCACCTCGAATAGATCGCCAACGGCTCGGGCAAGCTCCGGCTTCGGCATAAGGAAGTGTTTGCCCTTCTCCGTTGATTTGTCCCATACGCACCAAATGCAATCCATGGTCGGGTTGCCGTTGCCAAGGAAATCCAGCCGCCAGGTCATTGAGTAGAATTCTGGATGGCGTGTGCTGGTGGTAAAGGTGTGAGCGCTCAGCGGCGTGCCAGTATTGGGCCTTGAGCAGAAGCGCCAGATAGGTGACGCCAAGGCTGTGCGCGTGCCAGATGATATCCTCGGCGATCTCGAATGGCGGGTTCGTCACGATGGAAGGGAAAACCGCCATGGGCCGGGTGAGGAAGTTTGAAATCTCATCCCCATAGCCACGGTCAACCAGATCGGACGAATAGACCTGCCTGCCGCTGGCAATCAGCACCCGCGACATGGCCCCGTCACCGCAGCATGGTTCCCAAATTTGCTGAGGCAGATGGTCGGCCTCTTCGTTGATCAACCCTTGCGTTGCTTCCCAAGGTGTGGGGTAGAAGTCCTGCTTAACCCGTCCCTTCGTCGAGTTGCCGCCTGCTATCCATGATCCGAAAAGCTCTGACACGTCATGTTCGGTTTCTCCCCGCTTGGCTTGCGAGGGGCTGGGGGTTACAGGCTCATTCTTCGCTTGAGGACTTCTGTGAACTTGTTCGAAGCTTCGGCATATCCCGATAGCTCTGCTTCTGCCAAAGCTAGCTCAATGATACATTCATCCCTTGCCGAGACTTTCGTGTGCAGTTGGCCAATCAGATTGACTAGGATTTGCTTGGTTTTGGCGTTCATGAAACCCCCGCCGTCCTGATAGCCACCAATGGCCTGGATTTGCCGCTGAGCTTCGGCCGGTCGTCCTTCTCCGCCTTCAAGGTGTTCCGGGCCATGATTGCCAAGTCGGTGTTGCTACGCTCGCCGTTTGCGATTTGCTCCAAGATCATCCTGAAGGTTGCGTAGTGCTTGGCACGGTGGAAGGTTTCCAGAGCGTGATCGTGGCTAAGTCTCAGTTCTGAGAACATTAGCAGCCGGTCGGCATATAGGTCGAAGTTCTGAGCGGGTATGTCGGCCATGGCTCAACCGTTTTGCAGGATTGCCGGAAGCCAACCTTTTCCTTTGGTGGCTTTCTCAGCGGCTAGCGCAAGCTCGGCCTTCTTCATCCCGGCCATGGTTTTGGCGGTTGCCTCGCTGGCTGCTTCCGCCACTGCGGCTAGGGTCTGGTCTTTCGACACACGGCTAAAGAAACCGTCTGCAGTCGGCTTCCAATAATCGGCCATGTTCAGTTTCAGGGCTGTCGCCAATTGATCGGCGTGTGCGCGATCGGCTCCGTTATGTTTCGTCTGGACGGCATCGACGGTGTGGGCTGCGGCAACGGCGAGGATGGAAAGCAACCGGGTCTGATTTTGCTGTAGCAGCCAATCCCACAACTTGCCGCTTTCGCGTGGCATGCCCCTGGTCGCCTCGCGCGTGGCGGCGGCAAATTCCTTCGCTGCCGCTGTCTTGCCGAGTTCCTCACCGGCGGCGGTTAGGTTCGGCTCGCGCCCGGTAATCTGGATGGTGGAATAGCCTGATCTGTCCAGAACACTCAGCGCCAGCGCATGCGTCACGGCGACAAGCGCCACCTTCGGGTTGGTCGCCAGTTTGGCCTGCATGGCGGCGGTGCGGTGTACCGTTAGGTTCTCCACCAGCGCGGCTGAAAGGCCGGGTTCGGATTTCTCGGCCTCTCCCTCTTGCGTCGGCTTGGTCGGTTTCGCGGTCGCCTCGGTCTTGGCCGCTGCTCGCTTATCCTCCGGTTTCACCATGCCGCGCATGATCTGGGCTTCGCCGTTGTGGCCAATTGTGATCACGACACCGGACACTGCTTTCTGCTCCAAGGTGAAGCCAGCTTCTTTTCTGATGGAAGCGATTTCCCGCTCGATTTCATCGACCTTGGACTCGATTTTGGGCGGTAAGTTGCCGTCCACACCTTTGTGTTGCTCACAAAGTTCGGTCTGTTGCTGGTCGAGCTTGGCGATTTCGGCTTTCTGCTCCTTGGTGAGGGCCGGGCTGACGCGGCTGAATTTCTGCTGCTCCGTCCAGTCGAAGTCTGGCTTGATCTCAACCCATTTCCAGCCTTCGGCCTTGAGCGGTTCCGCGATGGCTTTCAGCTTTTCGTCGGCAAGGCGGGTAAGCAGCTTGGCATCCGTTAAGAATCCGGGCGCGTCTTCTTCGGCGAATAGGTCGCGTAAAACGCCCCCGCCAGCGGCCTCGTAAGCCGCCACAGTGACGAACCGGGCGAGGCTGTCCCGGGCTGCGTCGATGTGCTTCTCGGTGAGCTGGTCGCGGATGGCTTCGCCGTCGCCCTGCTCCTTCTGCCAATCAGGCATTTCCCGCCAAGTCTTTTCCTGCAGCCGGTGATTGTCGGTGATCGTGAACGCCTCGATCTGGTCTAGGCTCATCTCCCCCTTGCGGAACATCGTCAGCAATTTCGGGCTGACTGCCGCAAGCTTCATGCGCTGCTCAACATAGCGCCCGGTCTGGCCGAAGCGTGCGCCGATCTCGGCTGGCCCCAGATTTTCGGATGCAAGCTTGCTGAATGCCTCGAACTCGTCGGCAGGGTGCATCGCGGTTCTGACCACGTTTTCACTCAGGCTCGCCTCGCGCAAAGCGGCCTCGTCTGCCGGTCCTCTCGGTTGAGATTGGCGCCTGATCCTGCTCGGTCGCGGCCATTGTCAGCAGCGTAGCAGAGGGCGAGTCTTCTCGGTTGAGATTGGAACTACTGAAGCCGCGCTAGCCGGACTACCCTTCTCTGTAGCAGAGGGCGAGTCTTCTCGGTTGAGATTGGAACATATTGAACGGTACCACTGCGGCGCAAGTCGTAGTAGCAGAGGGCGAGTCTTCTCGGTTGAGATTGGAACTCCTACATTGTTCCATGACGGGCACATTTTGATCGGGTAGCAGAGGGCGAGTCTTCTCGGTTGAGATTGGAACCATAACATTGAGGCGTTGGCCATATCAGTTGGAAGGTCGTGTAGCAGAGGGCGAGTCTTCTCGGTTGAGATTGGAACCCTCATGCGGCTACCGGCAGTGGCCGTGTGACGTAGCAGAGGGCGAGTCTTCTCGGTTGAGATTGGAACGCGAAATGGATCGCGTCTAACTTTCAGGCGATGCATGCGTAGCAGAGGGCGAGTCTTCTCGGTTGAGATTGGAACCGCATATCGCGTGTATTCGTACGTTGCAAACACCTGTTGTAGCAGAGGGCGAGTCTTCTCGGTTGAGATTGGAACTACAGAGCATTGCCCCACATGGGCTGGACGACGTAGCAGAGGGCGAGTCTTCTCGGTTGAGATTGGAACGCAGCAATACTCGGTACTGGTGCTCTCTACTGTGGTAGCAGAGGGCGAGTCTTCTCGGTTGAGATTGGAACCATCAAGTCGCAGCTCGCGCCTGTCTGAACGACTGGTAGCAGAGGGCGAGTCTTCTCGGTTGAGATTGGAACATATATTGCTCGTTCTCCAGCGTGAGCTCAAACCGACGTAGCAGAGGGCGAGTCTTCTCGGTTGAGATTGGAACTCAGACATTGGCATCCGGGCCTGGAAGCTGGCTTCTTGTAGCAGAGGGCGAGTCTTCTCGGTTGAGATTGGAACATACAATCCACGTTGATGCCGGCCAACCTGTTTCGTTGTAGCAGAGGGCGAGTCTTCTCGGTTGAGATTGGAACACATGAACGAGAACTGCTTAGCTACGACAAGGACAGTAGCAGAGGGCGAGTCTTCTCGGTTGAGATTGGAACAATGCAAGGAGCATATGGCTAGAATCTCGATGAGCTGATTGCGTAGCAGAGGGCGAGTCTTCTCGGTTGAGATTGGAACCTCCGTGAATGGACTTGTTTTCTGACTGCGCTCTGTGCAGGTGTAGCAGAGGGCGAGTCTTCTCGGTTGAGATTGGAACAATTCGAGAGCTGGCTCGCGAGCGGATTGCTTGCAGGTAGCAGAGGGCGAGTCTTCTCGGTTGAGATTGGAACACGTTAGAATGGTATGCAACCGCTGGCATTATTGGATCGCGTAGCAGAGGGCGAGTCTTCTCGGTTGAGATTGGAACTAGATCGCACCGGGCTACACTTTCCTCTGCTGATGGTAGCAGAGGGCGAGTCTTCTCGGTTGAGATTGGAACTTCCCGTAATCAAGTTTGATCGCTCCCCATTGCATAGAGTAGCAGAGGGCGAGTCTTCTCGGTTGAGATTGGAACTTCCATGCAGGATGATCTCCGTCACGGCGCAACGCAGTAGCAGAGGGCGAGTCTTCTCGGTTGAGATTGGAACAGCCAGACGACGTTTATTGCAATCCCAATCAGGAAGTCGCAGAGGGAACGGCTTCTCGCGAGAGATTGGAGCCGCACACGTGATCCGCTTGGCAGAGCGAAGCAGAAATAGCAGCGGAGATGCAATCTCCTACTTCCATTAGCGTCTGATTACCTCAGATAATGGCGCAGCACCACATCCAGTCGATTATGCCCCAGCGCCCAACTGACGCGTTGCGCAGCCGCTAAGTCGTAATCCTCGCGCCTCAAAATGCCTTCTGACGAAGGGAGTTCACGGCCTGAATGATAGCGGTAGAGCGCTTGAGCATATTCACGGCGATAAGAGTGGACATCCATATGCCCAGGAATATGGTCAAAGATGCACTCTGTAGGCTGGCGTCCGCCTATGAGCGCGAGCAGGTCTTGTTCGTGTCCAGGAAGAGCTGGCACTTCGCGCTCTTTGCCGCCTTTGCCATTGCGCACGTGTATAAGCAACTGGCCTTGTTCGTTGAAGTATACATCTGCAACGGTCAAGGCTATCAGCTCAAAGCGGCGCAGGCCACAGGCTCGTTCAAATTGGATCAGCGGTTGCCAGTTGGCAGGCTGAAAGTAGCGATCATGTGCGGCAACACCACGCGAGCGCGTAATAGTCGCGCGCGTTCGTCGTGGAAGAATCACCGATCCGCTAATGTGTGATCATCAAAGAACAGACGCAGGGCAGAGCGCTCTAGTTGGAGTGTGTATGCACTCTTATGGGCGCCAATTTCCTGTTGGAGATAGGTGCTCACCAACTCATCGGCGCGAGCATCAAGTTGTTCCAACGTTTTTAGCTGGAATGTGTCACGCGCCCAGTTGACAAAGCGCAGGAGTTGCTCTTGATAGGTTGAGCGCGTTTTGTAGGAGTGCATCTTACCGGTAGAGAAGGTCCAAATGTGCTCTCCAGTTGCGCGGCGTTGTTGCTTGGCCTCTCTGCGGCTTTCTCCAATAGCCATGCGTTCATCCAGACGATCTATCGCCTGGCGAATTAAGCTTTTCTGGTGAGTGCCCATCTGATCCCTCCTTTCGGCACATGCAAAATGCTCCACTGTAGAACAGCGGAGTTAGAGCACAAAAACACGCTCTCAAAACAAACAGGTGGGGTTAATCTGTGTGCGTGATGCATCGTCGGAGCAAACCAACAAGGCGCATACGAGACCTTACGAGCCTCAACTCGCTTCTCTGGCAGGGGAACTCTACTGTTTAGAACTCTCTCATTGGAGAGTTTGAACGTAGATAGCACAGAGATAGGAGCGAAGCAGACACAATCCAGGGAACAAGGTGTAATGCTGCTAGTGGAGTCTCACCACTTGCAGGTTCGTTTTCTTTGGATCGATCAGGCGGGAGTACAAGTACTCAACCAACCGTCTCAATCAAAAGAGGGAGAACATCCCTAGTCGTTCGATCCTCGGCGAGCAAGCTCAGCGACAGCAGGATCAGTAAACCACGCTCATGATTTGTTTCTGCCTTCATGCGTTTCCACATGATGCACAGATCCAGGGGATGACCCTCGCATGGCTCCAGCAGGTGAATTTATCTGCTGACAGAGAGACGCGGCCTCTCTGCACTCGTAGAGTTTGGCCAGAATAATGATACCTCTACAGTATAACATAGCTTATAGAGATATGTCAAGAGATTTTTGAACAAATATCCATACGTACTGAAACACGATAAGCTGTTTTGTGAAACACCTTTTGCTACGAATATCCAAGAATTGTCAGAACCAAAACTGCCTGAGATTTTCATGGCAGTGTCCAGATGATCGCGTCTTGATAATTGACAGTTGCAGCCACACTTTCATCATCAGCGATGAAGCCCACAGTCCCTGCCCCAAATAAGCTATCTGCAAAACTTCCTACTTTCTGATCGTTTATATACAGGACAAAGCTGCTGCCATTAGCAACAGCCGCAATAATGTTCTTCTGAGAACCTTGATAAATTGCTCCTGAATAGCCATCAATTATTGTTGTGGGCTTATCGGCATTAGGCATTGGAACGTAGCTCGTAACGTTATCTGATCCATCCGAGCACACAAAGAAGACATACATCCCCTCGCTAATAATATTCCCTCGTAAAACAAGGCCCCCGCAATTTCCCTGGATGATAGTCATAGTGACTTGGACCACAAAATTTTTGAAGATAGCACTTTCATTACAATTATTAAAGTTATTTAGAGAATCCATCTGAACCTGAAAAACTCCGTTGACAAACTGGCATTGTCCGCCATAAGTGAGCGGCTGTGGTTGCCACTCATCTGCGTGATTGAGTGGGTCCACCAGGGTAAGCGTACCTTTTGGAGAATAGGAATTAGGCCGGGCCGCGATCCGTTGAGCTGCGCTCATGACCCTGGTATTAGTAATGGCTGCGCCAATTCCGACGCCAATGAATCCGCCTATTATTATGCAGCAAATACTCAGGGACATCATGATCCAAACAAACAGAGAAATCCGTTTCCTTTGGACTGTCGCCTTTGAGAATGTGAAAGGTTGAAGGACCGCCACGGAAGTGCTGATGCGTTGGAGTTCCTGCTCGACGATCATCGTACTCATAGGTCGCTTCTTCACATCTATTTCTAACATCTGTTCAATCAAAGCAGCCAGCGGTTTCGGAATACCAGGTTCCAGGGCTTGGATTGGCGGGAAGCGGAAAGGCGTGCTATCAGGCTCATGGCCTGTAAGCAATTGATATAGGGTAGCACCCAGGCTGTAAATATCTGAGCGTGGAGTGGTCTGGGCTTTATTGAACTGCTCAGGCGGTGCATAGCCTATCGAGCCAAAGGGCGTAGTATCCTTTGGCTGGCCTGGCTTGAAGCGTCGCGCTACGCCAAAATCGATCAAGTAGATTTGCCCATTGGGAGTGTGCATAATATTCGCTGGTTTGACATCGCGGAAGATAATCGGCGGTTGCTGACTATGCAGATAATGAAGTACCGAACTGAGTTGCTTACCAATTTCCAGCACTTCGTAGAACTGGAGCTTTTTCCGTTTACCATGCTCCAGGTACTCTTCCAGCGTTTCTCCCTGAATATAGCTCATAGCCATATACCAGTGCCCATTCTCTTGGAAATGTTCATAGACACCAGGTAGATTCGCATGTTGTAAGCCAGCCAGTAATGAGGCTTCGCATGTAAATGCCTCAATCGCTTTCCTGGTAGTCTGTGCATCAGAGTCGTTGACAATTAGCTCTTTTAGCGCGACAGGCCGGTCGTTCAGGCTGATATCCTGTGCGCGATAGACCGTACCCATGCCGCCCTGGCCAATGATCTTGATAATGCGGTAGCGCCCTTTGAGCAACGTACTTGCGAGCGGGCTGCCGCTCTCTTCGTTATAGTTCGCCGCTTGGGAGATCTGTAATTGATTTCTGCAAAAACGGCAGCAGATTGCTTGGATTTCGTTTGCTGCTCCGCAATGCTCGCAGAAAAACTGGGTATTTGTATTCATCAGCAAATTCCCTCATTATAAGGATAGCATATTGCATCCTGTTTGGGAGACAATCAAATTATTTGCGCATCATAGCTAATGCTTCTGCTGGCCAGCGAAGCACATCTATTTCATGGAAGCGTCCAGATCATGGCATCCTGAAAGGCGATAATTGCCTGTTTGAGACTATAGGTTGCAAAACCTATGGTTCCTGAACTGAAAGAGGTATTTTTGAGACTCTCGATTTTTTGATAATTTACATAGAGATCAAAGTGGCTACCATTTGCCACAACAGCGAGAATATTGCTTTGCGCCTTTTGTTTGATAGCTGCATTTGTTTTATGTAGTGTCAGCGTGTCTGAATTGCTGGGAGGCGTAAAGGCATCGAATTCATAAGTGCCGTTTGAACACACGCTAAAAAGGTAAAGGTATTCACCACTTGAGCGCACAACTATGCCGCCACAATCTCCCTCTAAAATGGTCATCTTTACCTCGACAGCAAAGTTTGTATAGGTAGTGCTTTCATCGCAGTTGTTGAAGCCGAGTGCTGTAGCTTGTAATGCGTTATTGTTATATTGGCAACTGGTTCCGAACTCGCTATCAGATTGTTCCTGCCACGTGTTTGGCTGATTTAGTGGATCTACCAGGGCCAGCGGACCCTTTGGTGGATAAGGGTCAGGCAGAGCCGCCATCTGGACCGCAGTGGCTGTGGCATCCGTATTTGTGAAGTAAGAAATGTTTGGATTTGCTATGCCAATCTCGCCACCAATCAGACCTCCACCGACCAGGCAACCGATGGTTAACACGAGTACAATCGCTATGTGTAATTTACGGTGCCTCCTCTGTTTAACGAGCTTAGGCAACATAAATGATGCGGATGAGATAAGAGGCGTGTGGGCAGCGCTAATTTCCTGGAGCTTTTGCTCGACGACGAATATATTCACTGGCCTCTTGTTCTCAGCTATCTCTAACATTTGTTCGATCAACGTGACCAGCGGTTTTGGTATGCCGGGTTCCAGGGATTGGAGTGCTGGAAAGCGGAAAGGTGTGCTATCAGGTTCGTAACCGGTGAGCAACTGATACAGAGTCGCCCCAAGGCTATAGATGTCTGAGCGTGGGGTAGTCTGAGCTTTGTTAAACTGCTCAGGTGGCGCATATCCTATCGAACCAAAGGGAGTGGTATCCTTTGCCTGGCCTGGTTTAAATCGACGCGCTACACCAAAGTCGATCAAGTAGATTTGCCCATCAGGGGTACGCATGATATTCGCTGGTTTGACATCGCGAAAGATGATTGGCGGTTGCTGACTATGTAAATAGGAGAGCGCTGCGCAGAGTTGTTTGCCAATCTGGAGAACTTCGGGAAACGCGAGCTTGTGACGATTGGTATGTTTCAGATAGTCCTCAAGCGTTTCGCCTTGAATGAAGCTCATCACTATGTACCAGTTCCCGTGTTCCTCGAAATGCTCGAAAACACTGGGTAAGTTGGGATGTTGTAGAGTAGCAAGCAGCGTGGCTTCGCGTTTGAACGCTTTCGCCACCTCCTGGGCTTGTTGAGCGCTGAGACTTTGTACACTCATCTCTTTGACTGCGACCGGTCGATCATTCAGTTCAGTATCTTGCGCGCGATAGACCGTGCCCATGCCACCCTGGCCGACGATCTTAGCGATGCGATAGCGCCCCCTGAGCAGCGTGCCAATAAGCCGGTTTCCATTGTTAGTCTCGGCATTGGGGGCTTGTAACGGACTGGCACAAAAAGAGCAGCAGGTTGCTTGTAGTTCATTGGCCGCCCC
Organism: uncultured Alphaproteobacteria bacterium; assembly: GCA_963758595.1. Taxonomy (GTDB): domain Bacteria; phylum Pseudomonadota; class Alphaproteobacteria; order Acetobacterales; family Acetobacteraceae; genus JAMXLO01. Next base: position 9,407 of record CAVWWB010000004.1, on the reverse strand, counting down.
ACAGCGTGCGCAGAAAGGTAATGTTAGTGCACTCACAGGCGCTACTCCTCGTCCCAAAGGATAGAATGCTGAGTTTATTATAGCATAAGGTCTTCTTTCATAACAACGAGTAGCTCAGTGGGGAATCCAATCTCTACTCGCACTAGATGCGTTACATTATTGGGATTTCGTCATCCACCGCTCTTGCGAGCGCTCTATATGCAGGTTGCCAATGGTGGTTTTGGTCCAGGTACAGGTCTGCTTGGTGCCTTCGGCGGATATCTTGCTGATCTGAGAAACGATCCTCGATATAATCATACAACGAAAGCACGCTTGCTTCGAGCGTACGGAGAACCCTTTTGCCTGGAATCGTATCCCTATCTGTTCAATTCCATTCCATTTGACCTTGAGCAACATGAAAAATGGTACGGAAACCCTCACGTGATTCGCCTCGCGCCGAGAGAATGGCCCCTATGCTTTTTACAGCTTTGTACCTGGTGGTATGAAAAAGCTTTTTATCTTCATGTTCCTACTGGTCATGTCTATTTGGGAACAGCAGGGGACGGAGGCGTCTTCACCGATGGGGAAGAGAACTTTGCCAATCTGTACTGGAATGCAGACTCTCTAGAAGAATGGTGGGAGTGCTGGCTTGAAGGTGGCACCGAGGCCCTGTACCGCTTTCCCCCTCTTCTCAGCAGGATAGCTCTGAGAAAAATAAGGAAGAGATTAAGATAGAAGAAGACAATCTCTCTTGCACGAGAAATGATCTTGTTGACGAACCTCCATGAGGGGCTTGCCCACGGGATGCGTAGAGAATCAAGCGAAGCTGACGCAAGAGAAACAATAACAGGCATTTCCTTTCTCAACGATCTAGGCTTAGAAATAGACGCGAGTCCCTCTTGTTCAAACGGGAAACGTGGCTCTTTGGTCGATCACATTGGAAAGGTCTTCTCTGATCGTCGGTATTTACCTGCTTTCCAGGGTTCGCTAACAGTATAGAAATGCGGGAGAGCCTGTAATTTCCCTAAACAACAATTCACTCGCACTGGCGTGCAGCTTGCCAGGCCAGTTCACACAAAAAATCCAGACAGCCGAATTGACAGCCATTCTCGCCCACAATTGGCTATACACAGCCACAAAACACAACAATATAAAAATGGCCTTTTTGCGAGAGACGACCAGCAGAGCGGCTTCCCCAGAATGCAGTCGGTGGTGATCGGTTTCTTGTATCCCGTAGAAACGCCGCTTGCTATAGCCCAAATTGTACCATGATGTTACTGCGTTCATCTCCTCGCGTTCTCTACAAATAGAAATACTTTCTTAGTAGAGAGAAGACCTGTTAATTGTCCGCGACTGGCCTTTTCCTGCCGCTTTGACAGACAGCCTGAGTCTACGGTTCTTTATCCAGATCGTCGAGTAAATAGCGAGCGCGCTGTTTCTCGCGTGTGCTTGAAGAACTGTCTTGTCTGTGAGTGGCGAGGAGGAGCCTGGGAACGCAGGTCAGTAGGAGGACACCGCATGAAAATCATGGTGGCGGATGATGACCGCGACATGGTTGATATGCTCAGTTACTGGCTCAAGGGGCACGGGTATGATGTTGTACGGGCCTTTGATGGAGAACAAGCCATCAAGCGCTGGCGTGAAACGTTGCCAGACCTGGTGATTCTTGATGTGCAGATGCCGAAGCTTGATGGCTTCGAGGTTTGCCGCCAGATGCGCAGTGAAACCAATTCAATGGTCTTGATTCTCACCGCACATGATCGTGAAGATGATGAGATACGTGGTTTGGAGATGGGGGCGGACGATTATTTGCGTAAACCTTTTAGTCCAAGACAACTTCTTGCACGCATCAAGGCTGTCATGCGTCGTTCATCGAATGTCAGGGGGTCGTCGAATTCGTCGTCGGTGAGCGCGGGTCCTGTCACCCTGGATGCGATGCGCCACGAGGTGACACGCGATGGGGTGAAAGTGCGCCTGACGCCTACGGAGAGCCGCCTGTTGCATCTGTTGCTGACCCATACAGGCCAGGTGCTCACGACCGATATGATTATCGAGCGTGTCTGGGGCTACGACGAAGCAGGCGATTCGGGCCTGGTTAAGACCCATATTCGCCATCTGCGCCAGAAAGTTGAGCCTGATGCCAACACTCCTCGCTACATTATGACTGTGCCCGGAGTAGGCTATACCTTTACAACTCCCGTTAGCGTTGAGTCATAAAGCTGATTATCTCTCTGTGTAGCAATTGTCTCTGCTCAGCGAGTGAAATTTGCAAATTTTCACTCGCTGAGCAGAGACAATTGCTAAACGGAGAGATCATTCAATGGCTTTGCTCTTCTTAACGTTTTTTTGCTGTTCTCAACCATACCTTAACGCCTTTGCACGCGCTTTTTTCAGCTTTTGGCCTGTATACTGTGATGCATACGTTTCCTGGATTGATTATCTCAGCGTATCTGGAAGTAAAAATGAGCAAAATTCACTATCCAGCGCCCACTGAGCGCTTGTCGCAGGCACAGGAACTCTGCTCTTGCGTTCCGCCTGCTTTGATTACACTCGTGGAGGCGTTGGCAAACGAGGATCAGGAGAACGAGGACGAGCTTATTCCAATTGCTCCCGTACTGAACGGGCTGCTTCAGACTGCGCTCGCGCAGCATTTTCCTCGTTCGTTGCCATTTAGCCTGTTGCTATTGCACGTTACCCAGTTTGCCTATGTACAAATGCCGCCAGCCTCGCCGCTGTTACATAAAAGGGTGAGTTGTCACGCACCCGCGAGCTTTCTTGCTCAAGTGCTTGATCCTGTTCGTCGGACGTTGCGTGTGAGCGATCTGGCGCTGGTCGATGAAGGTGGAAGCGGGGCTGCACTGCTTTTCCCCATGTTGATCAGGTAGGTATTGCTTGTATCGCTGAGCGCATTTTGCACAGTATCAATCTGTTGCAGGCTGAGACTGTCGTGCCTCCACTGCGTCACCAGACAGAGATTGTGCTTGGCGCTGGCTCTTATCCAGAGTTCGCCACCTCGCCAGAAGAACTGCTCGCGCGGGCCAGCCGGGTGCGCGAGCGAGTCGTTTTTCGCCCGGCTGTCTTGCCAGAGTCCTCGCCACCGCCCGCGCGGCTTCCGGCACGCGCGCGTGGTACAGCTAAGCGTGGGATCATTCAGGGAGAGCGCGTCCACGCGGCTCAGCCGCAGGGTGTCCCCTTTATGCAAATTCCCAGTCGCTTGCCTACGCGTTTAAAGCAACTTGTGCCTCATTCTCTGGCGGTAGAGCTGCGTTGCGCGCCGGTTGGTCGTGATCATAATCGGCTTACTGTCGCTATGGCTAATCCTTCGGATATGCGAGCCATTTACCTTTTGCGCGAAGTCACGGGTATGACGATTTTCCCTGTCTCCTGTGAACGCTCTGCTCTAGAGATATTGTTAGCAAGCGACTGGTAATGAATATCCCACTAGATAGGCCTTAAATTTAACCAGATCGTAACTCAACCTCTACCGAAATGCGTAGCAACATTGGTTACTATAATATGCGGTGAGACAAGTATACGTATCATTCAAACGCTTGTCGCGAATATTGAACGCACTTATCTAGAATTTGAGGAGAAAATACTATGGCGATGCAGATGATTTAGGACGATATCCTTTTAACTTTCAAAGAGGCGATGGGCTATTTGCGGGTCAGCCGTTCCACTCTTTATCGCCTGATGTGGTCTGGTCAATTAACCGGCCATAAGGTTGGTAGCACCTGGCGGTTCTATCGCGAAGATCTGCGCGCCTGCGTTGGGCGTGAAGTGACCATGAGCGCGGCAGTCGCGGCAAACTAATACGTGTCATCTCATGGATGTTCTTTGTATTTATAAATAGCAATATAACACCTGGTTGAATAGGGAACACGAAGAGTGGGTCGACGCGCAGAGGCGTGAACCCACTCTCGTTTCTTTGTGCCTTCACAATATAACTACGCTCTATTCACAACTGTTTAGGAGATGTGCTCGTTCTCACGTTGGGCTGGTTGCGTTTTGGCCTCAGCTTCGCTCGTATGGGCGTAATTTTCAAACTCCCTTTCCAGATCCTGCAATACTTTTTGCTCGGCCTCAGTAAAAGAGAGACACTGTTTGCGCGCGTACTCGACGACGCGGTTGAGATAAGTGTTAGAAATTTTCTCGCGTTGCCATTTTAGTTCTGGCATTGGGACCAGTTTGACCAGTTCAAGCGGGTAGAAATCGCTATCCATCATGCCAGCGGCCAGCAAGTGGGCGTAGTCGCCGATTGCGCGAGGCACCGAAGCATTGCGCACAAAATCGTCCTGCGCGCTGGAAACGATCAGCACACCGGCCAGGCGACCTCCGCGCATCACTGGAGCGGTACATGAACTGCGCTCGTTTTCGTCCAGTCCGGTCGGATGGCGCCCCTCTGCATCCTTCTTACTCCAGGTCTGGATACGTTGTAGCATCGCGGCACTTCCCGCCAGGGTTGTGCTGCCGAGATACGCTTTAAAATCGAGCGCGAATGACCAGGGTGCCTGACCGCGCATTTCTGCTTCGTAGAGCGAGTGAATCGTGCCATCTTCGCGCGGGGGCATCAGACGCGCGTAGGTGAGTGCCATCCACAGCGGTCAGGATCGAGGTGTAACAGGGCATATTCGAAAATGGTCTCGACGATGTGCCAGCGTCGGCTGGCATCGTCAACCGTGATCGCCGCCTGTTCCATGACGCGACGATAAATTTCTTTCGGGACATCCCAGCGAGCACCTGGTGTATTCTGGTTGAGCGCGCTACGCCCGTTGGAGGACGGCACGGGGTTGGCCGCTAACGAAGATTGCGGCAGGGATGTGTGAGGAAGTACCTCGAGCAGCCGTTGCATGTGGTTGGGGCGCGGTTCCGATGTTCCGTTGATCCAACGATAAACCGTGTTATCGCTGACATCGATTTCCCTGGCGAGGCGTAAGACTTCACTGCGATCATTTTTAATCAGGGAACCCAGGAGGACAGAAAAAGGCTTTGGTCCGCCTGCTGGGACAGAAGTGCTCGCAGTTCTTCGTTTTCTTGCGCGGGTGATGCTGCTTCAATCGTCGGGTCATTGCTGCTTTTCTGCTTTGCACCTGTTTCTGGCATTTCTGCGCGGCCAGAGGCATGGCCTCCTGGCTTGTTGCGTCTTCTCTGTGATTTTTTCTCGTCCATACCTCTTTCCTTTACCCCTCCAAATAAACTCCAATGTCTGCTTATTTCTCTAAACATGTCAGCTTAGACGACTGCTTTTTAAAGTATACCACAAAATCATTGTTTTTTACATGCTTTGTACCTTTATACCAAAAAGGGCATATCAGGTCTCTGGAAAGGAGCAACATGTGTTACACAAACCTGGTACCTGTGGCACAGGAACTCGCATCAGACCAGCGAAGGAAAGAGATCATCTTGTACAACACTTTTTTAGAATGGAAGAGATTTGCAATGTCGAAAGCGGGCCAAAGTGTCAATATTTTATACATTCGTGTGTACTTCCATTCCTACATTGTCATTACTTTAGTAATCCATATGTCATAGAAACATTGTAATTTCGTGTGAAAAAAGTTATACTTTCTCTATGTTCAACCGTTTCTCGCGGGTACGCGGTCGTAATCGGGCCTGAGTAGCGGTTTGAATAAAGCGGTAGAGGTACCAGAAGATGAGCGCTTTCTTATTGGTCTTGTAATGTGCAATGTGTGGAATCGATGCATATGCAAACATAGTGCTTTACCAGGGAGACAAAAATTGCCAGACTTGCCCATAGTTGTGCAGGGAATTGTCAGAGTCGAGACCGGCAGAGATAGCACTCAGCGACGAGAGGAAGTAGAGAATGAGCTTTAGCTTATTCTTCGGTAGCGATCCCGATGGAAGTGGGAGCGGGACAATGAAAGAGAGGCGGCATAAACATGGCGATTGAGCAACCTGTCCACGTAAATGAATGCGGTTTGCCGCTCAATGCGATTGAGTGGCTTGTAACACATCATCGAAGTAAGCTTATTGAACGTGAAGAGATGATCCAGGATTTCATCTCCAACGCGGCAGCAAGATCGTTGACGCTGGCTGCGGACCAGGGCTTTGGACTCCATTGTTGGCGCGCGCGCTCGGTCCACGAGGACATATCATGAGTGTCGATCTTTCGGCTGAGGCTCTTGTGACGGCTCAGCAGCGTAGTCGAGGTGAGTGGTATGAGCGTCAGGTTTCTTATAAACAGGGTTCTATGGAACATTTGCCGGTTCCTCCCGCTTCCATCCACACGATTTTTAGCGCGAATGTGAGTCAGTATCTGCCAGATCCGGTTGAGACTTTCACGGCGATGGGACGCTATCTGCTCCCCGGCGGACGCCTGGCGATCAAAGATATCGATTTTGGTACGATGCATTTCTTTGGCGTGGACCCCGCGTTGCAGGCGCGCGTCTTTCAGTCCCGCGAGCGATGGGAAAGGCAGCGTCTTTTCGAGGAAGACTATATGTTTGAGGATAGTTGGGTTGGCTCTAAACTGGCTACGTATCTGCGCGAAGCTGGTTATGAGCATGTACAGGAGAAAAGGTATCGCGTGGTACGTCGTACACCGCTTGATCCCGATTTCCGTTCGTACTTGCAAGGAATTACCAACTGGTTCGTCTGCGAAGGCGCTCCTTTTTTGTCTCAGGACGAAATAGATCACTGGCTTCAGTGTTTCGCCGATGGCGAAAACTGCGCGTTTGACCAGGAAACATTTGTCTATGAAGAGACCGAATATATGGTGACAGGCGTCTGGCCGACCAGTTCAGATCGGACGTATGTCGATCTCCATGTGGCTTTGCTTGAACCTTGTCACGCGGGTGTTAACGCTCAAAACGAGAGAAGCACCAGGAGGTCGAGCGCGTTCACTCTCCTGATGCTTCTCTCACTTGAAAATACAAAAGCAATCTGGCCTGAACCATTTCTAGTGGGCTTTGCTCAAGGTATCGGCGATCAAGGCAATGGCGGATTCCCCAACAATCGACTGTAATTCAATGTGCAGACGCCCCATATGCTCCATGCGAGCGCTAATGAACGCGTGTTTGGAGGCGCCATAGGCGAAATCACCCATGCCACGCTGAGCAGCTTCATATTCGGCACTAATCTGCCCTAAAAGTCGCGCTACTTCGCTTTGATGCTCACTCACTCTTTGCATGCTGTTCCTCCTTTGATTGTTCAGTCGCAACTATTGCCTGCATACGATCTCTACTTTATACGTGAACGTCAACGACGAACAAAAACCTTGAAATTTGTAATACAATGTTCTTGATATGTTTGCACAACCGTGACAAGTGATATACATAGTATGCACGATTGTGAATATCCTTGTCTAGTGTTTTATCACTTTTTTTCGATGTGATTTGACATTTGTGTATAATTTTTATCCCTTTTTAATATGGATACCTACGATACCCTGAAAAATGCAATTGATGAGTATGCTTTTTATACAAGCAAGCAAAGACAATAAATATGATCAAACGACTCTTTAGGAATGGATGTTCTGAACCGACGAAAACCGCCTCGCGACACGTGTCGCGAAGCGGGTTTCGTTGGTTCAGAACATCCATTGGGCTTAGTTACGCAATGGTTTGCCTGTGAGCAGGATCGCTTGCATACGCTCCTGGGTCTTTTCCATGCCGCAGAGCTTGAGGAAGGCTTCACGTTCCAGGTCGAGTACTTGCTGCTCGGTGAGTGGGGTGATCGCCAGCACTCGCCGCCGGTGAGGACGCGGGCCAGTTCGCGACCAACGATGGTATCGTGCTCGCTGACTGTGCCAACCTGGAACATGTTGTCCATCTGTTGCTCCAGTACCATACGCGCGCCAGGACCGGGCAGGAGGAGCATTGGCTGTTTGGGCGTGTGCCACTTGCCAGCCGCGTGTGCCTCAGCCAGACGAATAGCGTCGGCTTTGGCATCGCGTAAAAGCAGGTCGCGATTGACTGTCACGGCGTCCGTTTTGCGCAGGAAGCGTAGACCCTGGGCCTCAGCCGCGCTGGTTGAGACGGTGGCTACGGCGATGGTCTCGAAGGCTTTGCGTACAGGGGTAAACGAGCCGCCAGTTTTACGCGCCAGTTGTTCGTCCAGGCTGGCCCCCTGACGCAGCAGCAGCTCTTTGCAGCCGCCGCCAGCGGGGATCAGGCCCACGCCGACTTCGACCAGACCGATATAGGTCTCAGCGTGCGCGCGTACATGGTGGCCATGCATGACAATCTCGCAACCGCCGCCCAGGGCGCGTCCCGCTGGGGCAACGACCACAGGAATTGGACTGTACTTGAGCATCTGGTGCGCTTGCTGCAAGCCATTGATCGCGTTATCGATCATCTGCCACTCGCCCTGGCGCGCGCCCATCAGGACCAGGGAGACAGTAGCGCCTGCGGAGAAATCGGCGGCGGCGTTGTTGATGACCAGCGCGCGAAATTGTTTCTGACCCTCTTCAACGGCATAGCGTAACATTTCGATGACATATTCGTCTATCGAATTGGCCTTCGAGTGAAATTCGAGGCAGGCAATGCCATCGCCAATGTCGATCAGCGAGGCAGAGTCGTTCTCTTTGACCACATTGCCAGCGGATTTAGCGCTGGCTAGAGAGACCGCGCCTCTGGGAGTTGGTAACGGCTGATAGGTGTCCGTGTGGAAATCGAAGTACTGACGCTGGCCAGCGGGACCGATGTAGAAGGTACCCTGACCTTTGGCGCGTACACGCTGGACCAGTTCAGGCAATTGAGCGTCCTGGCCGCGTGCCTGGAGCACTTTTTCCAGGACCTCGGGCTTCTGCAAGAGTACGTCCCAGACCTCGAAAGCGCCCATCTCAAAGTTAAAGCCCCAGCGCATTGCTTCGTCCACGGCCACAATACTCTCGGCGAATTCGGGAGCCAGGGTCGCGGCATAGAAAAGCGAGTCCGCGGTGGTCTCGCGGGCGACTGGCTGGCGCGATCATTGCCGTTCAGCACGGTCAGCATTTTCTGCGCTGGATCATCGAAGTTGCGCGCGTTGCCCAGCGAGGGAAAGCGGTATTTTTGTTGTGGCTCGTATTTCAGGGTTTTAAAGTTTAACTCTAGAATGCTTGAAGAGCCATCAGCATTTTTGAGTTTTTTGTAAAAGCCCTGGCCGGTTTTATCGCCCAGCCAGCCGCGCTTGATCATTTCGCGAATAACCGGGGAATACGGAAGGTTGCGCGCTCAGGATCATTAGGCGCGTTTTCGTAGAGGTTATCGGCCACGTGAACCAGCGTATCCAGACCGGAAAGGTCGCCAGTGCGGAAGACCGCGGACCTGGGACGTCCCATAGCCGAGCCGAGAATAGTATCCACCTCGCCAGCGCTGTAGCCTTCGTTGAGCGCTCGCTGGATGGTCGAGAGGAAGCCATAGACGCCGATGCGGTTGCCGACAAAATTGGGGGTATCTTTGCCAATCACAACACCCTTGCCCAGCACC
>CAVWWB010000003.1:0-318084 GCA_963758595.1 uncultured Alphaproteobacteria bacterium | reverse complement strand
GATACCCGGAACGCATTGATATTCAGCCCCGAGATCATTTACTTCGGAGTGAGGTATGGACGGCTCGGTCCGGTCCGCCGCGTTACCACCTAGGGGATTATCGAAATGCTCGACGGCACTCGTGGACGACATCTCGTGTTGCCCCGCGGTTCCGGCGACCCCGCAATGACGTAAAGAGTTGCTTGTAAGCTTCTGACGAGACTGGCGGACCCGACCGATTCGAACGTGCGACCTTCGCCTTCGGAGGGCAAGTTCTTGACTTTGGGAGCGCTTGCTGGAGTTTGCAGCAAAGGGATCAACTAGGGCCTGTCCTCAATTGAGCCAAATCAGGCTGGCGGCCAAGTGGATGGCGGCGAGGAAATTGCGGGCGGTCTTGTCATAGCGGGTGGCGATGGCGCGGAATTGCTTGAGCCTGGCGAAGAAGTTTTCGATCAGATGCCGCGCCTTGAAGAGCTCGTGATCATAGTCGCGGGGCGACCTGCGGCTTCTTTTTGGCGGGATCACCGCGATCTTGCCGGCCGCCTGCAAGGGTTGGATGACGCGCTCGTCGGCATCGAACGCCTTGTCGGCGATCAGCGTGTCGGCTTGCACCTGCGGTAAGAGATGATCGGCACCGACCAGATCGTGCGCTTCGCCGCCGGTCAGGAAGAAGTCGGTCGGGTTGCCGAGGGCATCGACGGTGGTGTGGATCTTGGTGCTCATCCGCCGCGCGAGCGGCCGATCGCCTGGTCTTCGCCGTGCTTTTTTGGGCGCCCGCGCTGTGCTGATGGGCGCGCACGATAGTGCTGTCGATCATCGCATATTCGTTGTCGGCATCGGCCGCGAGGACTCGAACACCTTCTTCCAGACCCCGGTTTTCGCCCAGCGCGACCACCGCGTATGCACCTTGATCGGGTCGCCGAACCGCTCCGGCAAGTCGCGCCAGGGAATGCCCGCTCGGTAACGGTAGAGAACCGCCTCGACGAACAGCCGGTTGTCGCGCGGCCGTCACCCCGACCGAGCCCTCGCGGCCCGGCAACAGGCCTTCGATCCGCTCCCATTGGTCATCGCGTAGTGCGTAGCGGCGCATTGGTCAGCTCCTGTGAAGCTGACCGTCCACAAATCGAAGAATTGGCCGCGCCGAAATCGCCAAACGCCTCAGCCGCTGCGAATTGCCCAGGCTGTGGCATTCTGAGACTCACCTTCCAGGCCCCGAATTGAGGACAGGCCCTAGCCAGCGTGGCTCAAGATTGGGCTAACTACCTCGTCACTGCGGGAGGACTCCGGGCACCAACCCAATAACCGATGCGGGTAGAACCTTTACTCGATCTCGCGCGGGGCGAACTCGCCTGCACAGGTCGTGAAGCTCTGGGCCGACGAAGCGGGGAACTATGATGTTCGCACCAATACCTGTGCTGGCGTCAGCGGACATTACACTCAGATTGTATGCGAGCCACGCGAGCCCTAGGCTGCGGCAAAGCAAGGAAGGCTTACCGGCAGATCTGGGTTTGCGAATACGATTCGGCAGGGAACGTCGTTGGCTACAGGCCATATTGACTGGACTGGTCCGACCTTGACTGGCGCTGATGAGTGCTTGCGGCTGGCGTCGGTGAGTGCCGCGAGCGTTACGCCAGGGTGGGGCTCGACCGCTGTCGGCGCGCCAGCGGCCTGTCCTGTCGCCGCGCCGCCGCCCTCTGTCAGGTTTGGCCACGCCGCAACGGTTAGGTCGACATCCTGCTCCTCACGGGCCCGCCAGATCGTCAGATAAATCGTCTTCCCGATTGGGGTTACCGCAATTTTCCGCATGAACGCGCGCGCGTCCTTCAACTGCTGGCCGTCCAGTCGCTGCAGCAAGTCGCCGGGACGAAGGGATGCCTGTGCAGCCGGCCCCGACTTGTCCACTGCGGAAATGATGGCTCCTGCCGGCCCGGCTGCGCCCAAGGCTATCGCCAAGGAGCCCGACATGTCCTGCAGGTGGAAGCCGACCCAACCAGGGGCCGGCTGCTTCGGGTCAAGCAGTAGCTTGGCGACGTATTGTGCGGTATCGGCCGGAATCGCAAATCCTGTGCCCAGGAACCCACCAGTCGAAGAAGGGTTATACAGTGCTGTATCGACGCCAACGACTTCGCCATCACGATCGATCAGTGGACCGCCGGAGTTGCCGTGGTTGATCGTCGCATCCGTCTGTATGTAGCTGTCGAACGGCGTGTCCTGGATGTTGCGGTTGAGCGCGCTCACTATTCCGCCTGAAATCGCGATCCCCAAACCCAACCCGTTTCCAACCGTCAGCACTGGATCACCGAGACGGAGGGCATTGCTGTCAGCCCACGCCAAGGTCGGAAGGGGGCGATCGGCATCCGCCTTCGGTACCGCCAGATCGACCAGGGACGACGACGCGATCAACTTCGTCGATAGCACCGTGCCGTCGTTGAGCGTTGACTTGATATCGATTGCGCCATCGATGACATGCTTGTTCGTGACGATGATCCCTGAGGGATTTGTGATGAAACCGGAGCCGAAGAACCTCACGAGCCTCGATAATTCACCTGGCTGATCGGGCGGAAGGATCTTCCAAACGGAAATGCTCACCACCGCCGGCATCGCGCGCTGTATCGCGGCCACATCGCCACTTTCGATTGTGCGTGCCAAAACCGGAATCGCTGGCCACAACGAGGCAACGGATACGAACGCTACGAGTATCAGTCTGTGCATTTTCCCCAAACTCCATCGCGGGCGGCTGTACCGCTCGCGCATACGGAATTCTTCTTCAAGGCTGGCAAGCCCACAAACAAGTTGTCAGGAAAGCTATGTTGTGGCGCCTGCAAGGGTAATGCCCACACGCCGATTTTGCGCTCTCCCCGCCGAGGTGTTGTTTGGTGCAATGGAATCTGCATCGCCGCAACCACGAGCCGCGATCAGTTCAGGGTTGATGCCTTGAGAGATTAAGAACTGCATCACCGCCTCGGCGCGCTTCTGCGATAGCACCTGATTCGAGGTAACACCTTCCCGCTGGAGTGCCGGGCCGATCGGTGCGTTATCAGTGTAGCCATTCACCAGTAGTTTGTTCTGCTGTGTGGCTGCCAGCTGCGAAGCCATTTTAGCGATGATCTGCTTGCCCTGCTCGCTCATCTGCCAGCTGCCAGGAGCGAACAGGAGGTCGCTGTTGACGGTGTATTTAATGGCACCCTGCAATCGGCTGATCTGCCCCTGCTGGGAGGCCAACTGTTGCTGGAGTTGCTGGTTCTGCGTCTGCAAGGCATCATAATCGCTCTTCCAGACACAGCCCGTAGAGAAACCACTGGCCAACAGCGAACACGCGACCACACCGAACCTGCGCGAAACTTCCATGACAACCCCCTGTCGACGATGTGAGTGAAGCCGTGATGACGAGATATCTCCCCCAGCGTGGCTCGACAGCACGGCTGTAGCTATGCAAATTCGGCAAAGTCCACGCAAAAACCGTGTCAGCGCCGTATCCTGGAGGGCGGTACGCGCCACATCAATGCCATCCTCACAGGGCGGCAGAACGCTGGTTGATAGGAGGATAGCTTCTGGGTCGGCCATAATGCGCCATTCGCGGTAACGCTGACATCTCCATCCGAAGTCAACAAAGCTGTCAGCAACGAGGCCCGATCATCTATGACAGGCCGATCTGCCACAGCGCCCCTCGACTCGGGCGCTGCAGCAGGATCTTTGCCGTAAACTGCATAGCTCTCCACGCCCCTGCCGTCTGCAAACTGGCCTGAACCGAGGTGGAGGGAATATGACTTTGCGTCGGTTCAGTGCGACCGCAGCAGTGACCGTCCCTGCTCCCGTCCACCACTCGGATGCCGGCTCGCGCGGAAGAGCCTGCCGGTGTCCTCTGGCTTGACCATTACGATCGCCCCTTACCTTTGGCTGCCGTCGATCGATATGACCGCGAAGGTCCCGGTCCGGGGCGGTGGCACCGCGACGACGGAATCAACGGCGACACCGTGGGACTACTTACCTCACCTCAACTTCGCCGCGATGCTGTCGGGCGAGGCGCGCTACGATCGGTTCTCAGCGTTCACCGACTTTATTTATATGAACGTGAACGGGGCGAGAAACCGCATCAGATCGTTCGACGTGGGATCGATACATATCCCCGTCGATGGCTCGATCGGCTCCAGTGTCAGTGCTCGTATTGAGAGCGCAGTGTGGACCTTGGCGGGCGGCTATACAGTGGCGGAGGGCAGCTGGGGAACTGTCGATCTGCTGGCCGGCTTCAGGCTGCTCTATGTCAGCGAGACCACAGACTTCCTGCTCGCGGCCGCGGTTCCGCGGCCGGACGGCACGCTTGCGCTTGGGCGAAGCGGTAGTCTGCCCGCCAGCAGGGATATTTGGAACGGCATCGGCGGCGTTCGTGGCCGGGTATACATGGCCGATGTGGACTGGTTTGGCGGCGGTCGGATCTTCCTACCATTCTACTTTGATGTCGGCGCCGGCGGTTCAAACGTGACCTGGCAGGCGTTCAGCGGCGTTGGCTTCCAGAGCGGACGGTTCGGCGTGTCGATCGGCTATCGCCATCTGGCATTCAATCAGGGCAGCAGTGCACGGATCCAGAAGATGGTATTGGGTGGCCCGATCCTCGCCGCCAATTTCAGCTTCTAGGGCAATCCCGGCGCGTTCAGTCCGAGGTATTGCGAAGAACCAGCCCAGGAGTGATGTCTCTCGACACAAAGAAGAGGCGAACAAGATTGCCGTCTCCGACCACCCCGCCGAGAGTTTTGAACGCGCAGTACGGCAGCAGGATCAGGAACATCAGCAGCAGGTTGCCCGTAGCCATATAAGGCGTAGTACCTGCGATGTGTCCCAGGGACTCGGCCAAGGGTCTATGCTGGATCTGGCCTACCACAAGCTCTTCGATACTCGTCAGCACCAAGAGCAGGAGCAAAAACATCAAGCCCATGTGCAGGGTCGGCCAGATCAGCGGCTTGTGCCGGTAACGCTCGCCGAGATGCAGCGCATGTCCGATCAGCATGAACTTGGCAAGCACCAGCGCTTTCACCGCTGCCCCACCCCATGCCGCATACTCGATGCCTTCCGAATGCAGCAGTGCCGTCCTTTCCAGCAGCAGCGCGCCAAGACCTATATAGAGGTAGGCGGCGAGGGCCAGCATGGCTTTGAATTCTTCAGCGGCCTTGTGGGCCAATCCGACATGTTCACCACTCATGATTGCCTCCCCTGGTAGTCAGCCGCCGACGGCGGGAGTGGCCCCCATAGGCCTGTTCGAAGCCGCTCTCGCCATCTTCGTCTTCGCGTCAGCCTTGATAAGGCGAGAACCAGTGCACCTTGACCCCCTGACACTTCACGTTCGCGCCTTCGATATCTGCAGTAAGCCAGCCGGTGTTGCTGTCTGCGGTTCCCTTGATGGTGGCCGTCCGGCTCTGACCACCTACTTCCTTGGCCGTCATCTGGAATGTTCCGGACTGCGCATTGTAGGTTCCAGTGGCCTTCGCCATGTCCTGCATGCCGTTCCAGGAGATCATGCCTTCGAGGGTGCCGTTCCCTTCCGCCACGATGTGCCAGTCCATCGCCGGGCAGTTGCCACGCGCCGGCGCGTGGAAGGAATAGACCCGACCCGCCGGCAGGTCTGCTGCGGAGGCTGCCCCCCCCAAACAGCAGTGATGACGAGGGCGAAGCCAGCAAGTGAGGAAAACGATCGCATAGTTGTCTTCTCCTTTCGTTGCATGTCGAGTTACACTCTAACTGCGGCCATATCCGTATAGGCGTCGAGTGCAAAACGCCCGCCCAGCCGTCTACTTCCTCGCGATCATCATTGCGTGGTCTGCTCGGGCCGGATGTCAGTCGCCAGCCATACTCATCAGACTAATGCCGGTGATTTTCCCCTGTTTATTGAAGCCGAACAGAAAACTGGCGGCGTCCCCTCGCGGGAATAGGATCTTCGCAACGCAGAACGTCTGATCCCCGGCCGAGTGTCTGCGCAGGATCTGGGCTCCGGTGGGCGACGTGCCGAATTGATACTGCTTCAGGAAATGTGACAGTTCCTGCACCGCATCATCCGACAGGTGCGCACTGTACTCTGGGGACAGTTGCATCCGGTCGATTTGACCAGCATGCATCTGCGCGAACCAGTGGAGCACGAGACCCTCCATACTGTAACCTGTGCGCGCAACGACCGGTGATTTGAGCTTGGCATGCACGCTTGCAAAAGCGGCTGCCACTTGATGTGCGGGACCCATGGTTCTCTCCTCTCCTGATCTGTGCCAAGTGGAAGGTGGTGGCCGTGCTGTGTATCTCTAACCGCCGCCACCTTGCACGTGCAGCCTGTCGATCTGATCCTTCAGCAGTGGCACTGGATCGTTCGGGTGCTGCAGATCTGGAACCAAGTCGTTCGATGCTCCCCCGACGAAGCGCGTGACGTTGGGGAATTTCATAATCGACTTATCGAAGTCGATGACGACCGGGTAAATCAGGGATAACACCCAGCCATTGTCCTCACCAGCATATCTGCCCGGTGATGATGAAAGGGTCCGCGTGGGCATGGCTCCGTTGAAGATCATGTCATACTTCTCATACGGGTCCATCGTCAGGTTGTATAAGGCCCCGATCGAACCAAGATTGGCCGTTGCGCCAAGCCAAGAGTTTTTTGCGGTCCACAAATATTTCCATGCGATATGGACCCAGGGTTCGTTGGGGTCGCCGCCGATATCAGCGCGCGCACCCTGGAAGACCTCGCCGTCAATATATACCCACGAGGTCCGCGCGGAGTGCGGCGCCTTTCCAAGGATATAGGCGCTATTATCGATGCTATCGAAGTAGATCGGCTTGTTGTCGTTGCCGACCCATTCGTGCGGTGGGGGCGTAAGGCCGACCATCGCAGCCAGGGTAGCCCAGCAGTCGATATGCGACATCATTTCGTAGTACGTGACACCGGACGGAATATTGTACGGCCACCACATGACCCCGGGCACGCGCCAACCGCCCTCGAAAGGTGAGCCCTTTTCCCCGCGGAACGGGATTGTCCCGGCATCGGGATAGGCATCCAGCCACGCACCGTTGTCAGCGGTCAGAATCACAATGGTGTTCGGCGCCTCCGTGCGGATGGTATCCATGATCCGGCCAATATCGGCGTCTAGCTCCATCAGCGAATCCGAGTAATCGCCGAGATGCGACTTGCCCTTGAATGCCGGTGCGGCGTTCGTGGGGTTGTGCATCTTAATAAAGTTGATATCCATGAAGAATGGCTTGGTGTCCCCGGCATGCCGCTTGATGTAGTCGATCGCTGAGTTGGTTTGCCGGGTGTCGAACGTGTCCAGGCTATCGTAGGTGATCCTGCCTACATTCCTGGCAGGCTGTCCCGCCACACCTTCCCATTCGTCCAGATTCACGACGCTGTCGTACGCCTGGAGATATTGTGGATCTGTACGAAGGGAACCATGGATGAAAAAACTTTGTCGTGTTGTCGTAAGAGTAGACCCCAGCATAATAGGCGGCGAAGTTCTTCATCTCGTCGAAGCCATGCGCGATCGGGTACGCCTCCGGCTTGTCCCCGAGATGCCATTTGCCCGAAAAATACGTTGAGTAGCCGTTTTTCTGGAAGAACTCCGCAATTGTGGGCGTTTCCTTGCGCAGGGAATTCTCGTCACCAGGGGCCACGACGATCGATAGCGCTGAGCGGATTGGGCAGCGGCCGGTGATGAAGGAGGCCCGGCCTGCGGTGCAGCTCGCCTGACCGTACCAGCAGGTGAACACGGCGCCTTCCTTGGCCAAGCGATCGACGTTCGGTGTCGGATGCCCAAGTCCGGCGCCGCCACCCGAATAGCAGCCGAAATCGTTCCACCCGGTATCGTCGGTCATCAGCATGACAATGTTTGGTCGCTTTCCACCTGCGGGCGCTTGCGCCTGCGCCTGCGCCAACTGAATGGGTCCGGCTGTGCCGGTTACCGCTGCCGCAGCAGCCGCCGTGCTCCGCAGCAGGTTGCGGCGCCCCATGCCTTTGCGGATCGTCTCATCACTCATGGTGCTGTCCTCCTCTTGCTCAGGTTCTCGCGACACAGCGAAAGCCGACATGGCTCATGCCAGTATCGACCGGTTGGGCATGCCGGGCGGCAGGCCGATACCGCCGGCAATAATTCGGTGCGCAAAGATGTGAGCCGCCTTTCACCACCTTGCGCGGAACGCACAGCGTCGGCGTGCGCGGGTCATAACTGTCGGCCTCGTCTCCGCCCCGCGGGCATTTCCGGAATGCAGCAGGGACTTGGCGCGTCTTCCGTGTGGCGCAGCGAGAACCAGGCCGTCGTCCACTCCCACACGTTCCCGATCATGTCGTACACGCCGTACGCGTTCGGCGGAAACGCCGCCACTGGCGATGTGCGCGGATAGCCGTCGGTGGCCAGGTCCTCATACGGAAATGCCCCTTGCCACGTATTCGCCACGTGCCGCCCGCCGGGGGTCAGTTCGTCGCCCCACGCGAACTCCGCGCCATCCAGCCCGGCGCGTGCGGCGAACTCCCATTCTGCTTCCGTCGGCAGCTGCTTGCCCGCCCATGCGGCATAAGCCTCCGCATCCTGATAGGCGATGTGGACCACGGGATGCTCGGGCAAGGCGCGCTGCTTTCCCCGACCGAATGGATGGCGCCAATCGGCGCCGAACTCGAACCGCCACCATTGCGACCAGCCGCGCAGGTCAACCCTGTGGGACGGCGGCGTGAATACCAGGGACCCAGCCTTCAGCATGTGCGGCAATGCGCCGGGATAGTCCTTCGGGTCGGGAGCGATTTCTGCGACTGTCACATAGCCGGTCGCCACCACGAATTGCTTGAATTGCCGATTGGTGACCGGCGTGCGATCGATCCAGAACGGCGCAACACTGACGCGATGCGCCGGGGCTTCTTCCGGATAGTGGCGATCGGACCCCATCAAGAAGGTGCCGCCGGGGATCGAAGCCATATCTGCCGGAATGTCCCCGGTATCCGCTCGCTTCACCCGCGCTGCGATGTGCATACGGACTTCCCCCAACAGCCCACGTCGAACTGGGCATCATGCTCGGGTGAAGAACAGCCGCTGACTATGCAGAATCGGCAAACGGCAATTTACTTTGTCCCGTCATTGCAGAACGGTTGGTCAGTGGTTGACGCTGCTCGCTGTTTCCTGCAGATGCCGCAATACCTCATCCAGGTTGAACGCAGCCGGCTTCTGACGGGGCGGGAAATTCGCGAAGTTCTCGATCTGCCCGGCAACAATCGCCTGCATGGCGTAAACTGCCGGGACATGGTCTAGCACCCAGTCCCAATAGGTGTTCGAGTTCTCGTCGGCTCGCTCGAATGGGTCACGGCGCAGATTGAAGATCTTTGGGGCTCGCAGCTTCACGAACGGCTCGAACCAGCACATCAACTGCTTCGCCCGCTGTTCCATCAGCACCACTTTCCAGTCACCCATGCGGATGGCAAGGATGTCACCGTCATCACTGATGTAGAAAAAGAACTTTCTGGGACTCTCCTTCGCCTGGCCGGTCAGATACGGCAGCAGATTGTAGCCATCGATATGCACCTTGAACGTCTTGCCCCCCACCTGACAGCCTTGGACCAGCTTTGCCGAAATTTCAGTGTCACCAGCGGCAGCCAGCAGAGTCGGCAACCAGTCCTGGTGCGACGCAAGATCGTTGAATACCCATCCCGGCTTGATCTGCCCCGGCCAGCGCACAAACACCGGCACGCGCCAGGCTCCTTCCCAGTTGGTGTTCTTCTCGCCCCGGAACGGGGTAATGCCGCCATCCGGCCAACTATTGTAATGCGGCCCGTTATCCGTCGAGTACATCACGATGGTGTCGTCACCGATACCAAGCTCGTCCAGCTTACCCAGCATGCGGCCGATGTTCTCGTCATGCGCGACCATCACGTCGTTATAAAATCCCTGGCCGCTCTTCCCGCGATGCTTCTCGGCGCAATGCGTCCTGAAGTGCATCGCGGTCGTGTTGTACCACAAGAAGAACGGCTTCCCCTCGCTGTGCGCGGAGTTGATGAACTTCAGGGCATGATCGGTGACCTCGTCGTCGATCGTCTCCATCCGCTTCCTGGTCAGCGGGCCGGTGTCCTCTATCCTTTGTCCGCCCTTGCCGTCCGCCCAGCAGTGCAGCACGCCCCTAGGCCCGAACTGCTTCCTGAATTCCGGGTCCTTCGGATAATCCGGCAGCTCCGGCTCCTCCTCCGGTTCAGGTGATACAGGTTGCCGAAGAACTCATCGAAACCGTGGAGTGTCGGCAGGAATGCGTCCTGGTCCCCCAGATGGTTCTTGCCGAACTGGCCGGTTGCATATCCCAACGGCTTCAGCAGTTCGGCAATGGTGGGGTCTTCGGGCCGCAGACCGACATCCGCGCCAGGCATCCCCACCTTGGTCAGCCCGGTGCGGATCGGGTTTTGTCCCGTGATGAACGCCGCACGCCCAGCGGTGCAGCTCTGCTGGCCGTAGTAGTCGGTGAACGTGCAGCCTTCGTGCCCGATGCGGTCGATGTTTGGTGTCCGATATCCCATCTGACCGCGGTTGTTGTAGCTGATGTTCCACCAGCCGATATCATCCCCCCACAGAATTAGGATGTTCGGCTTGCTTCGGTTGGCCATAGCAGACTCCTTTGCTGGTCTTGGTCTTGCTCGATCGCGACCGCCTTGCCTTACGTCAGGCGCAGCAGTACGGCGAAGAATGCGAACAGGCCGATGCCGATCAGCAAAACTGCGATTGCCGAGGCAGCCGATCGCATTTTCTCGTCCTTCATGCCGGCGATGGCGGCAAACGATCCGCTCTCCAGATAGCGAAGTATCCATCGGTACTGCCATATCGACAGGAGCAGTCCCAGCACACCGGCCGCGATCAGCGCGAGGCCCAGATACTGCGGTGCTTTTGGTAGATAGGCAGAACTGGCCCCCGGAACCTGTTGCAAGCGGTCAAGATACTGCACAATCGCGAACCCGAAGCCGATCAATGCCGTGGCAGTGCGCATCCATGACATCAGCGTGCGTTCCAGGCTGAGCCGTGTGCGAACCCAGCCGAAGTGGCTGTCCGCGGTCACCCTGACCTCGAATCTGTCGGCACTCTCGCGTGAGATCGATCCTCCTGCCACGTGGGGGTGCCGCTAGTTAGCGGCCACCACCCTGCGGTCCCGCGTCGAAAGCCGGGATGCTATCCACGCCGTGGCTGCCCAACGGTCCGGACGAGCAACCTGCGACCAAAAGTCCCAGCATAAGCGCCGCTACCAGCGGCATCAGCCTGCCGAATTGCATCGATGACATCACAACTTCCCTCCCGAGCGTGCCAGCATTTCCCGCCCCAGCGCGTTCAGTGCCAATGGCAGCTTGGTTTGCGGGTTGGCCGCACAGTAACGATCGAGCCATGATGCAAGGTCCCGCAGCTGAAACTGCCCTAGCACGTCATGACGACTGCCCGCCGCCAGCCCCGAGATGTAGCCCTCGGCCCAGTATTGAATGCTCTCCTTGTCTGTCGGGTTACCCCCCGGTGCGCGCCATTGCGTCCACGTGGCACAGGTCGCTGGCCCATTCGGGGTCATGACGACATACGCCGTCACTGATCCCGGTTGCCTCGGCGATGCCTGTTGCTGCGCGTTGGCGGCTGCTGTGGCTAGTGTGGCAACTACGGTCGCCCCGGCAACGAAACTTCTGATCATGTGTCCCCCATGTTTCAGTCGGCAATTGGTTGTCTCGCGCCCGCACTCGCGCGATGTCACCTCGAATTTCCCGGCTGCACCGATGATGAAGGCTGCTCCTGATGCAGCAATTTCTCGTTCGGACCCTGCAGCTCGCGATCTTCCGACCTGCGCTCGGCGGGCGTTTGACGAACACCCACAGCACGCTCCTTGTCAGAAACTTCTCCCCGGGTCGGCCGCCAGTCGTTGAAGTCGGACTCGTTGCCGTCGCGAGCCGGCCTCTGCGCCGAGGCGAAAAACGGGGCATCGCTATGGCGATCATCGCAACCATGATATGCCGGTGAAGCATGGTCCGACCCTTCAGTCTTCCTCTAGACATTGACGATGCGAGCCCTGACACCTGCTTCTGTGCGCCGTTACATCCGCACCAGGATCTCGTCGCGGCCAAGACTCAACATCACGCCCGAACTCTTGCCGGTCAGGTGCATAATGACGCCAGCCTTGTTCTCCAACCAAAGATCGCCGGCGCCGGCTTTTTCCAACCCTGGCGGCCCACTTCTTTGCGCATAGGCGCCGGGCAAGTCGGAGACTGTGTTCAGCTTGTACACCTCACCCGAAACCGAGATCTTGGTAAAGCTCGCACTCGGCCCCACGACGGTCCCGATCAGTTTGAACGGGTAATCTTTGTCTTGGAACTGCAGTGTGCCGCTGCCACCGCCCAAGGCGACGACAAAGGTCTCAGCCAGCGTCACATATCCGGACGGCGACAGCCCCTGAATCTTGGCCTCTGTTGGCGGTTTGCCGATCGCAGAGCAGGCGCAAAGCGCCAGCAACTGAAGCAGGCAAAGCAAACTCCGCGAACTTGTCGCATGACTTAATGGCACTGGCATCACACCTGATCCCTCTGTTTGACGACTGGGCTCGTCCTCGCGTCCAGCTAGGTCGGATTCGCCACCACCTCGTAGATCACGGTACTGCCGCTGTAGAACGGCCGATAATAAGCGCCACCATAGGCGAAGTAGGTTGTGCCCTTGATGTTCTGATCCGTCGCACCGCTCGGCAGCGTAGTTACTGTCGCGCCGATCGGTGGCGGGATGACCTTGTAACCGTTTTTCACGGTCGAATAGTACGCACACCGCAATCCAGATAGGACGCGGAGCCGGAAAACACAGTCGAACAGGACGGCGGTGGCGTGCTGACCACCGCGCCTTGAGGCGGCGGCACCACTGCATACTGCCCCCCTTGCGGTGCGTAATATACGCCGTTGGTGTAGTAGTACGGATTTCCCGCCACCGAGATCGCCATCGCGGCCGCAGGCAGCACGGCCAACGTCGCGCCGACGGCGATCCCGGCGCCAAATCCCAGGCCCGAATAATACCCGCCCCATGAGCCTGAATAATGGTTATAGGTGTTCACGCGGTTGTATTGTAAGTAGTCGGCCTCGCGCGAGCGATTTTGTTGCAGAGCATTCGCCTCATTCGTCCGATTCTGCTGCAGTGTATTCGCTTCATTGGCCCGGTTCTGCTGGAACTGCGACGAATTTTGCTGTGTCTCAGGATGTGATTTCCCGAAACTGCGACGTGTTTTGCTGCGCATCGGGGTGGGATTGCTGGAATTGGCTCGTGTTGTGCTCGGACTCGGGATGGCTCTGCTGAAAGCTGTCGGCGTGATCACTGAAGTTTCCCGCGTTGTGAACACACCCGCCAGCAGCGCCATGGTGAACTTGCTTCGATGTGCTAGTTGGCCCTTCATCGCTATTGCCCCACGAGCTATTGTGCCGACGCCACTGTTTGGAACGCGATCTTCTGCGTTCCAGCCGGCAACGACGGCGTGAACACCGGAGTTGCGATGCGGGGATCGAAATCCCAGTCGGTGAACAGTGCGCTGAATTGCGGTTGCGATGGCAGGCTTCTGTAGGTGATCACCAGCTTGCACGGGATCAGTTGCGGGGCGGCGTCGATCCAGATCTGCCAGTCGATGTTCTTTCCCACGAACGCTAGCGTCCGGCAGCTCCGGCCATTGATCTGGTTCAACCCCAGGTCGAACCCGTACCTGAATGTCGGTGCGAACTTTCTCGTATGGGTTGCTGTAGAGCAGGTCCGCCAGTGGCGGAGAAAAATGCAGCTTGGGCAACAACTCATCCAGCATGCTGTCGAGCTGTCCCGGCGCGGCTTGGTCGGCATAGAACGGCGTAGACGGATCGTACAGAGTGACGGATTTCCCGTCGTACCAGAACTGCCGGTTGCCGAGATCGCCACTCCACTCAACATAGAGCCGGCCAGGGCGTTGCAGCGCCACATCCTCGGCGGCAGAGAACTGTAGCTTTTGCCCGGATAGCAAGACATGATCGAAAGTAATGTCTGCGTGGAAGGTGAACTCCTGCGCCGAACCGAGATAGGCGCTCATGCCTTCCAGCAGACGCTCGACTTCCGGTGCCACCGCCGGTGCGACGACCCCAGCTGAGCCAGACGGGGCGGCAGGAGCTGGCTGCTGCGCTATCGCGGGGGCTGAGACTGTCAAAGCGACAATGAGCAATGCTGCTTCAGGTAGTCGCCTTGATGTGCGTCGACCTTTCATCGCAACCTCGTTTCACGATCTCCGAACATGATGCCGCTTGCTGACAATCGGCCTCGCCTTGCGGCCACATACTCACGGCGACGATTTAGTGCTGCGCGGAATGAACGGGCCACTCGTTACACGGCGCATATTCCGGCGGGGACCCTTTGATTTTTTTTTATTTGTTCGGCGTCAGATGTGGTTGGCAATGATCGCGATGCGGTGCTGTCGCTCTTGCCATTCGTTCTCCCCCCTGGCTGTCTCGCCGCGCAGGTTCTCTCAAGCATCTCGTGAGATGGCTGCTGACTGCTCAACTAGTCTGGGGCTGTGTGCCCAATCTGACTATGCAAATCCGGCAATTGTGAGAATTTCAGTGCTTGCGCGCAGGGATAGGCGGCATCTCGCCATAGGTTTGCCAGTAGTCTGTGACAAAACGATGAAGGTCGGCAAAGCCGTAGCGTGCAACGATCTCTCTGATCTCCTGTCCTTCCACGCCAGCCCGACGCAGTTCGGCGCGGACGAGCTTTAGCCGACGTAAACGTTGGTACCGCCCGGGTCCCATCCCCAGCAGCCGCAGGCAACTTGTCCTAAGCCTCTGCTCCGAAACGCCCATCGCCGCGCAAACCTCACGGGTTGCCAGCAGCCGAAACGGCGCAGCGCCGAGCATCTGCTCGAATTGCGCACATAACCGGAGCTGCTGCTCTCTAACCGGATCGCCGTCGGGCACGTCCCCGGACGCCAGACAGCTTATCAGGAGCGCCATCAGGTCCTGGTCCAGCGCTCGCACGATCGCCGGGTTCACAATGCGAGCCGGGCTGGTTTCCGCAATCCTGGCAGCTTGTGCGTGCAACCGCAGAAGCTGCCGGTTCTCTTCGCCTGCTGGACGGAGGAGCCGAGGGTAGGTGGGTGCATTCAGGGCTTTGCCAGCAACGGTGCGACCGAACGAGACCAAAGCTTCCGAAGACACGGCGATCGAACCCCAGTGGGTAGCGCCTGTCGTCCGCTGATGAGCTTGCCCGCAGTGGCCGTGCCAGACCAGATCGCCGAGTTGCAACTCAAGGCCACCGTGCACCAGAGTGGGCCCTTTCTGCGTGGCAAAAAACACCAACACCTGTTCGGGTGGCAGCCTTACGTAGGCCAAGCGCGAGGAAGATTCGTGCGCACGAAGCAGCCGTAGGTGCGGCAGCTCGACCCAGGTTAGATGGGCATGGAATTTTCGGGGACACAAGACCACCAGGTCGACCATATTGTGGAGGATTGCCTGATAACCCTCTGCGTCGGTGAAGATGCTGGAGCCTGCCTGCGACATCCGGCCTTGCCTTGGCTCCTACTAGGGCCTGTCATCAATTCGGGGCTGGAAGGTGAGTCCAGAATGCCACAGCCTGGGCAATTCGCAGCGGCTGAGGCGTTTGGCGATTCCGGCGCGGCCAATTCTTCGATTCGTGGACGGTCAGCTTCACAGGAGCTGACCAATGCGCCGCTACGCACTACGTGATGACCAATGGGAGCGGATCGAAGGCCTGTTGCCGGGCCGCGAGGGCTCGGTCGGCGTGACCGCCCGCGACAACCGGCTGTTTGTCGAGGCGGTTCTCTATCGTTACCGAGCGGGCATTCCCTGGCGCGACTTGCCGGAGCGGTTCGGCGATCCGATCCAGGTGCATACGCGGTGGTCGCGCTGGGCGGAAACCGGGGTTTGGAAGAAGGTGTTCGATGTCCTCGCGGCCGATGCCGACAACGAATATGCGATGATCGACAGCACTATCGTGCGCGCCCATCAGCACAGCGCGGGCGCCCAAAAAAAGCCGGCCAAGACCAAGCGATCGGCCGCTCGCGCGGCGGATGGAGCACCAAGATCCACGCTACGGTCGATGCGCTTGGCAACCCGACCGGCGTCTTCCTGACTGGCGGCGAAGCGCACGATCTGGTGGGCGCCGATCATCTCTTGCCGCAGGTGCAGGCGGACACGCTGATCGCCGACAAGGCATTCGACGCCGAAGAGCGCGTCATTCAGCCCTTGCAGGCAGCCGGCAAGACCACAGTGATCCCGCCGAAACAGCGCCGCAAGTCGCCTCGCGACTACAACCGCGAACTGTTCAAGGCGCGGCATCTGATCGAAAACTTCTTCGCCAAGCTCAAGCAGTTTCGTGCCATCGCTACACGATACGATAAGACTAAGCGCAACTTCCTCGCCGCCATCCACCTCGCCGCTGCCTTCATTTGGCTTAATTGATGACAGGCCCTAGCTATGCCGGCAGCAAAATGTCACCACCCCTTGCCGCCCGTGTGGGGCCCGAGATCGTGCCGGAGCAGCACGCCTGTGACTATGCAAATCCGGAATCAAGACCACTGCTGGCGGCTTGCCTCGGGCCGCCTCGCCTCGGCAGCACCAGGCTCCTCCACCTGAGCAAGCTTGGTGATTTAACTATCGGCACCCTGGGGATCGAGCTACTGACCTCTCGCGATAGCATTGCCGCCCGCGTGGGACCCGAGATGGTCGTGTCCCAAGTGATGGTGTAGGAAGTGTGGGTAACTGGCCTGTCGGAGCGACCGCCGAGAGTTTGGCGGCACCAGGCTGCTAGCAAGCTTGGTGATTGGACTATCCGCACCTTAGCATCGGACCTGTCGGGATAGGTCAGCCCGTCAGAGCGAGATACAGTGTCGCCCTTGGTGGTTCGCCGAACAGCTTTCGATATTCAACTGCAAATCGCCCGAGTTCGCCAAAACCATGATCCATCGCGATTGCGGTGACGCTTCCAATAGCAGGATCTGCCAGAGCCAGTGTCCGGCGGGCAAGATGCATACGACGCAGCCAGAGATAACGACGCGGGCTCATGCCCAGATGTTCCTGGCAATGCAGCCGGAGCGTCCTGTCTGATACGCCGATTTCTGCACAGATTTCGGGCAGATAGATGGGCTCGAATTGCCGTTCTGAAACCGCATTCTCAAATCGCCGCATAACTGACCCGGAGCCGCTCAAAAGCGGGGCCGGCTGCAGAGTTGCATTGGTGATCAAGCATGCAACCATCGTTTGTATCAGTTGCTGTTCGATCGCCTTGGCTACCTCTCGGTGTGCAAGAATGTCCGGTGTAACGTGGGCGAGGTGCGCAGCGGATAGTATAAGTTGACCAAGAGATTGCCGGCTGTCCTGCATCCAGAGATGATGCAGATCAATCCGCGTCAGCTCGGCGTGATATTCCCCAAGAGTATTCAAAAAGGCCCGCAGACTTGTACCACGGATAGTGCGCTGAAAGTCTAACGGGTCGCTGAACGTCGTCACCGCGCTGCTCGGTACCCACGCATGTCCGATCGACTGGTGCACACCCACTTCCGACAATCCAGATGATCCTGTCGGTTGCAACGGGATAAATCCGCCAGGGGTTCACCCCACGGTCGAAACGACCTAGGCCAGTGTCCGAGAGGATGTCACGGCGATAGATCGCCTTCAAGGCCAAAAGTTGTGCCTTGCGGAGCGTATCGGGCGCGATCGCTCTCCGGGTCCATCAGAAGCATCGCGAGGACCGCGACAGCAGCAACAATAGCGCCAACCACCATAAAGCCGACGCGAAAGCCGGCCGCGGCGCTCGCGCCGCTATCGACGATCAGGCCCATTACCAGCGGCGCCAGAGGGCCAGCCAAGGCCGCCACAGCATTTGTGATGGCGAGCATCGCACCACGCTGGTTGATGGGCGAAATTTCGGCGACTGTGACGTAGCCCAAACTGACAATCAGATTGCCGCACGGCACAGCCAGCCCCACACAGAGTAGCACGAGAGACGTGGCCGAGACCCAGGGCAAAGCCACGAGAAGTAAGCCCGCCACCAACAACCCAGCGCAGGCCAGGCCACCGCGCGCCACTCGACTTGAAACACCGCGGCGCATCAGCCACTGGGACAACACAGACGCACCTGGCATCACCACGATCAGACCGAGGGTTGGCAAGGCGACTATCCAGCCAGCCTCAGCCTGCGTGTAACCTGCCCCGACCATCAAGTATGCTGGTAACCACACGACAGCCAATGTCGCCAGCCAGTAGGCCGCGAAGGCGAGGACGATGGTCGCGATGAAGGTCCGACAGGTCCGTAGCCGCACGTATGGCGTCCGAGGCCCCCCACGCAGCGACAAATTGACAGGTGTTAGTGGACCCTCCTTGCCTGTTAGCAGCCAGAGGATACACCAGACCAGGCTAACCAGTCCTAGTACGGAGAATGCGGCGCGCCAGGAATAGTGAGCGATTACATAGACAATTCCTGGCGCAACTGCCCACAATCCAGTGGCGCTACCCACGATTATCAGGCTGGTAGGTAAAGGTCTATCTGAATCGGGAAACCATTTATAAAGCGCGTGAAGCGCTATGGGATAAGCAGGGCCCTCGCCTACCCCGAGGAGCATTCGGTTCGCAATTAGCAGAACTAACCCAACCGGCAGTATCATCGGCACCTGCAGCACCGTCCAGAACAGCGCCATCGCGAACAACAGAAATTGCGTGGACACGCGGTTCGCGAGCAGCCCTCCCAAAACGGCCGAAACGGAGAAGAGGAGAAAAAAACTGCTCCCGATCAAACCAAACTGAGTGTGATCGATGTGAAACTCCTCCATGATTGGCACGGCCGACAATCCAAACACGGAGTTGTCCGCGAAATTGATCATCATGAAGCCAAACAACATGGTGACGACCAGCCAGCCACGCACCAGCGGCTTATCCGCGCCCATCGGACGTTTCCTTTCGATCGGAGCCCGGTCTCTGTGGTTTGGCGTTTCAGAACTGCGTCGGCTTAGGCTAATAGATGAAAGCGAATTGATCAGACATAATCAACTCAGCGGCCCTGACATTGGGGCACGATCCGCCACCTCGCAGTGGCAGCCTTGCGCTCGTGCATCTAAAGGAGGGTTGTGTAACCCAGAGCGGTCGCTTCATCCGTGGCCCCTTGGTGTCACGTCAGGTTCGGTAAGCGCCGCCTGCTGCAGCGGCACAACGCCCTCGTCGGCGACCCCTTCCGCGCCGATTTCACAAGCTGCTCCAAGCTGCGCGGCAGGCGGCGCTCCGGAGCAGCAACGGCGCGTGCATGAGGTTTTCGCGGTCGAAGGCGTAGTAGATCAGCGCCGCGGTTCGGCGGCTCTTGGTCGCCGCCTGCGTCAGGCTGAACGATGTGACCCCAGTCTCCGAGACGGCGCACAATTCGCCGTCAAAGTATGCCCGCTGGGCCGGCAAACCCTGGAGCGCCGTCGCCGTTCGCGGTCCAGTCCAGGCCCGTCCGGGTCAGCAGTTGCACCTGGCCATGGTCAATCCGGGCATGCATGCGGTAGCCGTCCAGCTTGATCTCATGGGCCCATTCGTCGCCTCCCGGAACCTTGTCCACCAGTTCGGTGAACTGCGGTTCGACCCAGGTTGGGAAGTCGCTGGTTAGGTCGCTGGGTCGGGTGCGGCGGCGACAGGGTAAGGCCATGTATCACTATCACCAAAAGTTACAGCTGCGGTAGTTGCTCTTGCGCGAGCTGAGCAACTCGGTGCCCCCCTGTACTGAGCTACAGGACCGGAAGGAACGCGCTATCAAGAGAGCCAAACTGAGCACACGGCTCCGGCGTGGAATTGGCCGGAGCTGGCCGAAACCGGAATGGCCGCTCTAGACCGCTCAGCGCGATAAAGCGGACGATGCCTTTGGCAAGCCCAACGGCAGCTGCCGACCCCAAGGGAGACATGCGCATTGAGGACGGCACGGCCCAAGCGACAAAATCCCTGTCGGCGGATGGCCGCTGTGGATAACAGCGCGTCGCAGCGAGTCAACGGAGACCACGCCCGGCGGTCTCTGACGGGGCTTCGCCGAAGCGGCGACGATATGCCGTCATGAACCGACCCGGATTGGCGAAGCCGTAGCGGCGTGCCACGTCCGCGATCGATCCGCTTGCTGGACCGCGGCTCAGCTCGACGTGCACGTAATCCAGCCTGATAGCATGCAGCGCCGCGAGCGGCGTGGTGTCGCGAAAATGGCGAAACACGGCTCCCAGGGTCCTGACGCTACAACCCGCCGCATCAGCCACGTGATCCATGCGGATCGGAGCCCCCGCATTCGCGCGCATAAAGTCCTCGGCGCGCCGGACATAGGCCGGAACCGCGGCGGGCCGCCGGTTATCCAGCCGCTCCAGGTAATTGTGCGGCACGCCCCACAGCACCAACGAAAGTATCAGATCGGTCATCGATGCCAGCGCGACTGGGTTGTCAGCCACCCCGTCGCCTCGCGTGATTTCGTGCACCAGGAAGTTAATCTGGCTCTTTAGGCTGGCAGCGAGCCCGCTGGTCCAGTCAACACGGGGCTTGAATTTAAGAGGTGCACGCAAACGATCACCGAGCATGCGTTCCAATGCATGCTCCACGGCGCCGGCGTCTAACCACAAGTTAACACGCGCATCGAGGTCGCTCGTCAGCAACTGCGTACCAGCGCTGAGCCGAGTTGCCAGGCCACCACCGTCTGTCGTTTCAGTTTGGCTCTGTACCAAGCTGGCCTTCCGCGCAGCATTACTGTGAAGCAATAAGCATTAATCCCATCGCCAACGATGTCGACCTTCGTTGCAAATCGATCGACGCAAATGGCGATGAACATGCTGCCAAGGTGCCGATCCGCGAAGGTTGTTATTGGCGCATCAAACCTGGTCCGCATGAGGCTGCGTTCCTGCAGTTGGTACCTGATCAGCGCACTTTGGCCGAGCTGGGTCAGGCCCACGCGAGAACTGGTGTCGAGTTCTCGTGGATCGCGCACATCAACGACGCTATCAAATGTGCCGAGCACCGAAGGGCTCAGCGGAACTAGTCCCAGCACCTGTGCTTCCCCCTTCTCGTTTGCGCGGCAGCGCCTCCGTTGGTCCCTAGGTCAGAGGAGATCGCGACGCTTCCGATCCAGTATAGACAGATTTGGCAGTATCCGGACAAATTCGGCAGCAGTCTGTGGAAAGCGTCGAAACCTGGCGCGCCCATCTTCCGCGGTCGTGTATGCTATCGGGTACCTGTACGCACGGTCTTCAACAAGTTCGGGGATAATCCGATGCTATCGGTCTGTGTGCGCGATCATCCCGAGGGCATCCGCAGCGTGGTGCTGGATTCGGTCATACCGGGCACCACTACGCTTGCCAAATACTGGGAGAGTACGCGGGCCGGGTTCGACAATCTGTTTCAGGCATGCATAGCAGAAGCGGCTTGCAACGCGGCCCATCCAAACCTCGAGGCAACCGCTACCGACCTCGTGAATACGTTGGAAGCTACACCGCTGACAACGACCATCGTCTACCCTGCCACTGGCGAGCAACTGACAGTCGTTGTCGATGGTGGGGCGCTCGTGGATTGGATTCGGGACAAAGCAGGACCAACACGCAGCTAACGCGCGTGCCCGCCGTACTTGACGAACTCGCCCGAGGCAGCCCCAATGCGCTGGCGGCAATCGCCATGTACCGAGTACAGTTGGCACCGCCGCCGTCTCCGGGCGATCCTGCCGTAAGCTACGGTCTGGGGTACGGCGATGGTTGCCGTGAGCAATTCTCGCCGCTTGCGGACATCAGCGAAGCCGGTAGGCAGGCTTTTCCACTCTATCCTGCTTCAAATTCGGAATCAGGCTGTCGGCACTTTTGCGTACAACAACGATGACTGTGCAAGAGTCTGGAAAGTGCCTGCCGCCCCAGCGGAGGTGCTTCAGCCCCTCGTGAGCAGCATCCCGACACTGCTTATCTCGGGTAGCTTCGACGCCGTGGCATCACTTGACTTTGCGCAATCCGTTGCGGCAGGGCTGTCAAACGCAACGCTCATTAGCATCCCCGGTATCGGGCATTCCGTGATACCTGTTTCACCGTGCGCTCAGCAGGTCTTCGCATCATTTATCGCCGATCCGAGCACCCCCGACACATCATGTGTTAGCCGGCTGAAGCCGCCTCCCTTCACTGCTCTTCGACCAGAAGGCACTGCGCCAACAGTTCCCGCCGTCAAATAGACGGTCGTCATCATACCGCTGGCGGCGATTATGTTGATGGAGCCAAGCCTCGATCGTGATCTACCAGACCGGATACACAAGGCGCTGGAACACTAGCCACGCGGGGTACTCTCCGAGTGGAGATCCCGGCAGGTCCGAACCGTGGCTTACATTTGGCCAGCGCGCCTCACTATCAACCGAGGAGCCCTACCGAGCCACGACACCCCGGCATGCCCTCCTGAATTACTTGTATGCGGTTGTCGCAGTCGAGATGACGATGGCTCTGCTGGCCGGAGCGCTTGCGACCTGCATCGGTATGCTTCATGCCCACTTAGATCGCCGATCACCACCGGCTCTCGACGCGATCGAGGCCGTCCACCCCAGGTGGATTACAGGCAGCTCACGTATCTCGCCTTGTCCGCCTTTGCGAATCGTGCCTCTTTGGGACTTTCGGATGGTGAGGTTCGCCTAACCCATCCACTCAAGGCCACATCATGACGCAAGACCACGTTTTCACACGGCCTCGACCCATAGCAGACATTTCGCGGGCCGCTCACTCACACGACGACAGCGTTCCGCCTTGCGCAGCGCAGACAACCTGTCGAATGGTGTCAATTACCGTCCGCGGCTGAATGAGCTGGATGGTGTAGCCCAAGTCAGGCACGACGACGCGCTCGCCCTGCTTCGATTGCACCGCGACGCTGCCCAGCAATTCCGCCCGGACCTGGAAATAGGCGCTCTGTACATCCGAGGAGAATGGCAAATCGCTTAGGTCGCCCGCCTGCAAGACGACCAGGGGCAGCGCCCCTAAGGGGCGCCTGCCGTGGCCGAGGCCGCGCCGCGCGGCCCAGACCTCGCGCGTGTCGGTCGGCTGCACGCCGGGCTGGGTGGCGTTGAGGTTCTCATACTCCGACGCAAGCGTCTCCCACGTGCTCGCACGCTGAGCGAAGAAGTCTTCGGCCTGCTGAAACGCGGGGGCGGCCGGGTCGTCGGTAAGAATGCACGCAGCCTGCGCGCCCGCGCGCGCGAGGTCCGCGCAGTTGCGCCATACTTCCAGTTGTTGACTGTTGAGTTCGTACCATTGGTTTCCGAGAGCAGGGATTTGCTCGGCAATGCGCACGTCCTGCCCGGCGACCGCTGGGTCCACTTCGACCAATCCGACGATTTGTTCCCGGTGCAGATACGTGTACAGCATCATGTTCAAGCCACCAAAGGAGTGCCCAACCAGGACGTAGGGCGGAAATTCGCTGCTGGCGCTCAGCGCCGCGTGCAGGTCGGCGACAATCACCCACGACGTGCGCGGCAACGGGCCAGGATCGCTCCAGCCCTCACCAGCCCGGTCGTAGGAGCACACGCGCGTCAGCCCGGCAATGGCAGGCGTTGCCGGATCTGTCTAAAGGCTGCCAAAATTGTGACGGAAACGCGGGTCTTGAATTGAATGGCGTGCGAGCCAGCCGCTCCGGCTAATTCAATGCGTCCCAAGCGGCGTCGGAGGCAGAGGCGCTCCAGGATTGACTAAGCTTTCAGGTTCGAGGATGCCGAATACTTTTGGATAGAGCGAGTTGAAATGGTCGTCCGCGCCGATGGCCAAGCTGTTCATTCCGATCACGACGATCAGATCGTCTCCAGGACGGCGGAACCAAGCAACCCGGTAGCCCCAGTCGTCGCCTCTATAGAGCCACAGCGGAGTTGCAACATCAGGGAACCACTCTTGGCCGATGCCGAGAGAAAAGGCACTCGGATCGGCCGGTGAGGTCGTCGCTATTGGCTGCCCCGAAGTTCGGGATACCAGCGAGAACAGCTCAGCCTTCTGCTCTGGCGGCAGCAGTGTGTCACTGAAGAGCGCCCGTACCCAGCGCGCCACGTCGGGCAGGCTCGCGACGATTCCTCCGCTGCCGTCGTCAGCGGACAGATTCCTGGTCTTCATGTCTTGGCCAAGCAGCGCCTGCACGGGAGGGGGTTCGCAAGGTGACGGTTCCTCGTTGCAGGGGTTTCCAAAGTAGTATCCGCTCGCCATCTGATCGAGCACCGGCTCCGGTGGCACCCGGGGCCGATAGTATGTCTCGTGCAGCTGCAGCGGCTCAAGAAGCCTACTTTTGAGCGCTCTAGCGTACCAAGTGCCGGTCGCCTTGGCGATGATCATCGCCGCCAGGGTGTAATTGGTATTTGAGTAGAGCCAGGGCGGCTTCGGCGCGTCCGTTCTAGGGTAAATGTAGCTGATCAGTTCCTCTGGTCTGAATGTCCGATGAATATCCGCGACCATGTCGCGCTGAAACACGGGATCGTTCGTGTAATCCTCAATCGGCGACGTCATATTGAGCAATTGCTCGATGGTGATGGACGACCACGCGGGATACTCAGGCAGCCAGTTGCCGAGTGGGTCGTGGATATCCAGCACGCCCGCAGCCTCAAGCTGCAGTATCAATACGGCGGTGAAGCTTTTGGTGATACTGGCAATCTTGAACAGCGTGTCCGGACAGAATGGCTGACCATCCTGCAATGATGTGCTGCCGCTTGTGATGTGGAGCGCCGGCTTTTCAGCCGAGAGGCTGGTGACAAGAACACTTACGCCGGTGAAGCCCTCGGCTTGCCGCCGTTCGGCGAAGTAGGCGTCGACCGCCTGCTGCAAAGCGGGATAGCGAGGATCGCTCCGGGTTGCGGCAAGCTGATCTTGGTGGTTCCGACACTGGCCGTGCGCTGGGCTCACGTTCGCATCGACCGCAGCAAAGACAAATAATCCGGCCAGCATGAGTGAGCGAGCGGCAAAATGTCGGCTTTTGCTTTTAGCGAACATATGCCCCCCTTGCAGTCTGCCGGATTGGGCACCCATCACGCGGTTATCTGGTAGTCATCAGGCAGGGTAAGCGTGTCTCGGAGAGCACCGACGGATCGCATGTGCTTATCCTCCTGTATGACGCCGTTCTGATCACGGCCCGAACTGGCCAGGCGCTGGTTGCACAAAGCTTTGTGCCAGATGGACGGGCACCGGGAAGCGGTTTTCAGGCCACTTGCCGCACTATGTTGCCGGATCTGTCTAAAGGCTGCCAAAATTGTCTAGGGTCGAAAGCGCTGCAGGCGCTTGCCGGTGGGAGAACCCCGGGGCATAGCCTAGGACGATAGCACGTCGAAGTGGCCGGGATGGACGCAGAGGCAGACCTTAGGGTCACGGACTTGCTGTGTGCGCTCTCCACCCCGACCCGGTCATTCGTTGGCGATCCGGCGAACGGCCGGAGTCGACCCATCCTTGCCATTCGCGCCTGCCCAACCCAACGGCTTGGTTCGACCCGAACCCGATGTTCGCATGATTTGGCCAGAAATCCGCGGATAGTGCGAAATCCTGAATGGGTCGTTTGCCGACGACCACCCCACTGAGCAAGCTCCGGGCGGATTCCTCGAAGGGGTCAACGCTACGAAGGGGTCAACGCCGCCTATTCTATCGGTGAACCTGGTCCCTCATTTGAGACTGAACCTGCTCCTTCGTCGCGCCACTCGGCACAAAAGGTATGCCTAAGAACTTCCGCATTTCTCGAACAACAAACGCCTCGTTGTTGAGGAAGACGTAGTGGTACACTTCGACGGTCGGTTCGTTCGTAACCGGTTCACGTAGCGGCAGGGTCAACACTATAGGTGCAGGACTATTTGGGCCGTGAGAGCCGAACTGTTGAATTGCGCCTTGTTGCCAAGCGACGATCGCCCGAAAAACACTGTCAAATTCGGGCTGATCAGCTGGACTCAAGTAAAAGTAGTAAGGTGCACGAAGGTCGGTGAAGAGTGTAGCGAAAATGCCGAGACGCGGTGCCTGGATATCTTGGTAGTCCGTTGGTTCTAGGTCGTGCTTTATTTGGTTTGTCACAAAGTCTGGCGAAGTATTCCCCACAATCTCTCCAGAGGGGCCGAACTCATAGGTGTCGCATTGGTCTGCGATTGGTGGTCGTAATCCCTGGAAGCGAGCAACGGCTGCTCTGAAAGTCTTCAGGGACCGCGCATCCGCGGCGGTAAACGGTGCGGGAGGGAGGTCAGGGATCTGGGTGAAAAGAGCATAAAGATCTAAAGCATCGAGGTAGACCAGTTTGTCTAAAAGATCCGGATGTGATGAGCCGAGCGCACTCAGTTCGTTTCCTGCTACAGAGTGGCCGACAAAGACGGCCTTGCTTATATTGAAGGCCTTGAGCACGGCGACGTCGTCCGCAACCCTCGTGGCGAGATCGTAACCTGTATTTGGCTTGCTAGACATTCCGAAGCCGCGGCGCGTAATTCCAATAACATGGAAATAATCAGTGAACTGGTATGCAAAGTCATCGTACACGTGCGCGTTGTCACCCAGCCCGGTGAGCAACACCATCGCTTCTCCCGAACCGCCCCAGTCGAGAACCTGCAGCTGGACGCCAGGTTCGACCGTAACAAACCGTTCTTCAGGTGGCGAGGCCGTGGTTGCGAGACATTCAGGCGGCTTGTTCGGTTGCTGGGCATTGCTCGGGCCAAGCGTAAACAGCAGCGTCATACCGAGAGCCGCTTTGCCGAGTGCTAGGACCCGGAAGTGCTTGAGCAATGACCTCATCTCACGTCCCCCCGCTAAGGCGATCGCCACCCCGGGCGCCGTCGTCGAGGCTCAGGCATGCCTTCCGCGCGTAGTCATGCCGCCAGCGGCAGCGGTCCGTTGTCAACTAGCTGCTGGTACGTGCAACGATCAGGCAAGCTTTCGCGGGCGGTGTGTCTCCCAAGCCTGCTGGACGGCCCCGAGTCACAGCTCCTCGAAGGGTTGCGGCGGGGAGTGGGATGATGTCCGCGGTCAAGGTTACTTTTACGCCTCTCCTACGGTTCGCACACACGGTTGAGTGACCGCTTCCACCCGCTTCAGCCGTTCACGACTGCACAACTGAACGACTGGAATCCACCCCTGCCGGCCGTTCCTCCCGGCCTGGGCCAAGGGCTGTAGTTGACCCAAAGTCGACGTTCCGCTGAAGAACCTCTGGGCCTGGCGCGAAGCTGCCTTTGTTTCCCGACGACTGAACGGTCACTGAGCCGTCTGCCTGCACCCGATGAACGTTTGGGGCCTCGTCCACGAAAGGGAGTGGAGTTCAGCAAGATGGAGCGGTTTGGGCGGGGCCGTCCACCTGTTGGGTGTGCTCAAAGAGATAAAGTCATCTGAACCTCAAGTTCTCACGGCCTAGCTCGCTGACCGACCGACAGCCCATCAGCTTCATGTCACGCTCAATCTCATTGTGGAGGTTTTGAAGGGCTCTTTCGACGCCGAGCTGCCCAGCAGCTGCGAGGGCATACAGATAGAATCTGCCTCCCGAACACGCTTTCGCACCCAGGGAGAGGGCTTTCAAAATGTGGGTACCACGGCTGATTCCCCCGTCGCAAATCACATCTATCCTATCGCCGACAGCATCGATAATCTCGGCGAGCTGGTCGAATGGACTCCTCGACCCGTCGAGCTGACGTCCACCGTGATTGGACAGCATAATAGCGGTCGCACCGATGTCGAGAGCACGCTTTGCGTCCCCAACACTCATGATGCCTTTGAGGCAGAACTGTCTTCCCCATTTCTTTCGCACACTCTCGGCATCTGTCCAGTTCATCGATTGGTCCAGCATCGTGCTAAAATAATCGCCGACGGATACCGAGACATTCGTACCCTCCTTCACATAGTCTTTCAGCTGGGGCAGCGCAAACTTCTCGTGTGCGAAGTAGTTGACCGCCCATCTCGGGTGCCCCGCGAAGCTGAGGAGACTTTTAAGAGTCAAACGCGGTGGCGAAGTGAAGCCCGACCGCAAATCACGCTCTCGATTTCCCCCCGTGATCGTGTCGACGGTCAGCGCCAGCACGTCAAAACCCGCGGCGAGGCACCGGTCGATCATACTGTTAGTTAGCCCTCTGTCCTTATGAAAATACAATTGAAAGAGTTTCGGCGTGCTGATTGCGGAGCCGATCTCCTCGATGCTCACCGTCCCAAGGGAGGAAACGCCGAACATGGTGCCAAACTTCTCCGCGGCTTTGGCAACCGCCCTTTCACCGTCAGAATGGAACAGCCGTTGCAGCGCTGTCGGTGAACAGAACAAGGGCATCTTCAGTTTCTGCCCCATGACAGTTGTCGACATGTCGATGCTTTCGACGCCGGCGAGAACGTTTGGCACCAGATCGCATCGTTCATAGGCCTCGGCATTTCTTCGATAAGTGACCTCATCGTCTGCCGCCCCGTCGATATAGTGGAAGATCGGCCCGGGTAATCTTCGCCTCGCCATCAACCGAAAATCCCTAATGCTGTTGCATTGATCGATACGCACGGGCTCCTCCATCCTTACGGGCGAACCTAGGGTTCGGGACGATTTGTTTAGGCCCTGTGGACAAACCGTAGTTTTGCGGTGTTCAGTGATTGACTGAACAGGCGCGGGCAACAAAAAAATCTGGGACTGTCGCGAGGCTTTGCGAAAAAATTGAGACGGTCCCGCTCGGATTGGTCTTCTGCCGATCGTCGCGCGGCGATTCCCCGACACGGTGTGAATGTGATTCGAGGCTGACCTCTGTGTTGGAGGTTGGCAGTGATCCGAGGCCTGATGACGGACCAGGAATGGGGAATCTTCGCGCCTTTCCTGGCGAGCCCCTCGCCGCTCGGCGGTCGCCCGCCGAAGGACCATCGCAAGGTGCTGGACGGGGTGTTTTGGATCAGCCGCACCGGCGCTCCATGGCGCGACCTGCCGGAGGTGTTGGGCAACCGGAACTCGGTGCACAAGCAGTTCCGTCGCTGGTGTCTCTCTGGCGTGTGGGACGTGCTTTTGCAGGCACTGGCGGACAGCGGCGGCGATGCCGACGTGTTGCAGATGATCGACAGCACCACGGTCCGGGCGCATCGCTGCGCTGCCGGCGAAAAGGGGGGACGCAGAACCAGGCACTTGGCCGCTCGCGCGGCGGGTTCACCACCAAGATCCACCTCCGTTGCAACGCGGAAGGCCTTGCCATCGGCGCGGTGCTGAGCGAGGGCGAGGCCCATGACGTCACGGCCTATGACGAACTGATGGAGCAACGCGACAGCGACCCCGGTATCATGCTCGCGGACAAGGGCTATGACAGCGACGCGATCCGCCAAAACCTTCACGATCGTGGTGCCGCACCCGAGATCCCGACCAAGCGGAACCGCAAGGTGCAGTATCTGGTCACCAGGCCGCTGTATGCCCTGCGCTCACGCATCGAATGCTTCATCGGTCATCTCAAGGAGCAACGGCGCATCGCCACCCGATATGACAAGACCGCAAGTAGCTTCCTGGGCTTTGTCTTGCTCGGATGCGCTCGCATCTGGATCAGGTTTGGCCACAGGGCCTAGAACTGCACATTAATCCTACTGCGAGGCGCAGCTGGTAACGGCTCTCGTGAAGGTTTCCGGCCGCCGGCGGGGCTGAGACAGCCAGCGCGACTGCGCCGGCGTTCGGAGGCCGTCACGCTGGGTGCCATCGGGACCACGGGCGAGATTGCGCCTAGCGGAATCTTTACGATAGCGCCTTCGGATGGCTCAGTTCGGCCCGTGGAAATCCCGCGAATTACTGTACAGCGCGGCAGATCGGGAACGGCAGCTTCCCACCCAGAGTCGCCGTACGACGCACCTGCGTTCACGTCCGCTATCGGGACGCCGTAGAACGAGGCGGAGAGGCCGCGATGGGCGCAAAGCCGACCTTTGGCTCTACGGCCATCGTACCCGCTTCCAACAGGAACAGCGCCCAGCCGTACCCTTACTGTGCGCCGGCAGTCACTGCTCCACGGTCACGTGGTCCGATGCCCACCTGCGTGACATGACGAGCCAGTCATCAACTCGGACTATGGTACCACGATTTAGCCATGACAGATATGATCGATCCGGCCGCCATCCACTGTCAGCACCTGTGCGGTGATGAAGCCCGCATCCTCGACCAGGACTCCCACAGCAGCCGCGATGTCCTCCGGCGCGCCAACCCGGCCAACCATGGTGCGCTCGCTCATCGACACGACGCGTTGCTCGAATGCCTCCTCAGTCGCGCCCCCCGCGCCATGTCGGTGACAACCCATCCCGAGCAAACAGCGTTCACCGCGAACCCGACCTTCCGAGTTCCATTGCGAAGCGCCGCGTCAGGATCAATACCTCCGCCTTGGTCGCCGCATAGAACGTGGTGCCCGGTAGCGCGGTGCCAATGGAGGCATTGGACTCAATATTGACGATCCGGCCTTAGCCACGCGCCTTCATGCCGGGCATCACGGCGCGCACAGTGTGGATCACGGCATTCACGTTCACTGCGCGCATGCGTTCCAGTGCCGCGGCGTCATAGCTCTCCAGCGTGGCCGGGGTCGAGATACCCGCCTTGTTCACCAGGATCGACACTGGTCCTACCTCAGTCTCCACCTCGGCAAACATTGCGATGACCGCCGCTAGCACGGCTGCAACGGCGCTCGACTCTGCCTCAGCGACCTTCGGTGCGACGAGATGGTCCTTGTTGGCCAATTTCGAGCCTGCGCACTTTATAGCTGACAATTGCCGCCTCCAACGCTACGTTCACTCGGCTCAAGAGGATCGAGCAATAGGAGGCGGAAAACCGCTCCAACTTTGATCGGGAGTAGCACGTTTGGCCAGGCGGCACTTTAGGGTGCAGTCGCAACGGAGCCGCGAGCTGTACAATACTTTCCGAAACTAGAATCTTTTCGGGCAAAGACAATACCGCGACCTCGCTGGTTCTGTTCTTTCGCACCGCCGCCCGGGCTGTACCAGTCTGGGAGGTCACCATGGTAGAAGTCCGCTTGACTGGCGGAGAGGCAAGTACTGCCGGCGTTGTGCTCGGACGCAAGCTCGACAGCATTCCATTCAGCGCCCACCACTTACTGATAATCACCGTGTTAGCCCTGGTCGGCTTCATCGAGGGCTACGACCTGGTGATCACTGGTTCGCTGCTGGTGCTCGCCAAAGGGCCGTTGCATCTGACCGGATCTGAGATCCGCTGGTTGGCTGTCGGCCCGACGTTCATGCTCTGCGTCGGCGGCTTCGCGGCCTCGGCAATATCCGACCACTGGAGCCGCAAAAGCGTGATGTTGATCGGCGTGATCGCCACTACGCTTTTGACGCTGCTAATCCCACTGGTGCAAAACGCCGAGCAGCTGATCATCGTACGGCTGCTGACGGGCCTTGGCGCCGGCGGAGCCGTCTCAGCCGCATTCCCGATCGCCGCTGAATTAATGCCTGCGCAGCACCGGCGCACCTACGGTGCGATCTATGAGATGGCGCTGGCCGGCGCATTTACCGTGGTGCCGTTTATCGCCTATCTCCTCGCCGGCAACGCAGACGCCTTTCAACTCCTCGCGCTGCCCGGCGGGCTGGCGGTGATCGTCGTACCGGTGCTGGTCTATGTTGTGCTGCCTGAAAGCCCGCGCTGGCATTTGCGGAAAGGCCAACTTCAGGCCGCGGTCGACATCGTCAACCGGATCATCGAGCGGAGTGGCGCTCGCGTAGCACCGCTGACAGTCGACGCACTCGGCGACCATCGGGAGACCCGAGACCAGCTACCACCCTATTGGGCATTATTCCGGCAAGGCCAGCTACGCTGGACCACTGTTGGCATTTTGAGCAGTGTCTGCTGCGGCACTGCCTATTTTCTGATTTCAGTTCTCCTGCCCAAAGCGCTGGTCGACCAAGGTGCGGCCGTCTCCGTAGGCTTCGGACTGAGTTCGCTGGTGTTCTTCGCGAGTATCCCAGGGAAGGGCTTCACCGGCTTCCTGATGGAGATCATCGGGCGGCGGTGGACAATCGCTTACGCGCTCGCCGGATCGCTCCCTGGGCTCTTTCTGATGCTGATGGCACACTGGGCGGGAGATTATGCGATCGTTGTGATGGTCGCAGGGGCACTGATCACGGGCTTTACCGTACTGTCCGCCTTCACCGCCGTGCGCATTTACCTCTCCGAACAGTTCCCGACGGCGCTGCGCGGCCGGGGGCACATATTCGGCGAGTTGGTTTCACGGCTCTTCGCCGGCGTCCTGGCGCCCTTTCTCATGGAACCGCACACCAGCTCGCCGACAATCTTCTTCGGTACCATTTTGGTGGTAGTGGCAATCGGCGCCTTTATCCCGTTGCTGTTTGGCCGGGAGACGGTCGGCCAACTGGAGACCGTCACTGAACGGGTTCCCGCGTTTGCCTGAACCTTCTCGTGCCAGAGTGCTAACTCGCGGCCCCGTTTAGCCCGTCAGGAAGCTTTCTTGTCGCTTACTGTGACCCAAGCAAAGGAGAATTGCCGATCAAGCCGCATGACGCCTATCTAAAACGAGCAATGGCCGTTGTCGCGTTGCTGATGCCGTTTTTTGCGCAGGCGCAACACCCGAGCGATGCGTTCCAGCAGTCATGTCGTTGTCCGGCACGGGCGAGACTGACGTGGCGGTGCTGGACATGCATGGCCAGTGTCACGTGTCCTCCTGGGAGGGGGTTACCTGGATTGCACTGCACGCACAGGCGAAAAGGCTCGCTGGATCGCCACGGAGCTATTGCTTGGCACGTCGAAAGTGCGCTCCGACAGCGCAGAAACCAGATGTACAGAAGGAGAGTGCTTCAGTGGACTCTCGCTGCCAAGTCTCGGCAAAAGGCCGGCTCCCTTTGTCGGGACAGGTGGGAGCCGGGAGTGTTGCCTACGCCGGAGGGGTTGGGGGCCTCCTCGCGGCGGCGCCCGGTTAGCGCGCGGGGCTTAATGACGGGCTAACGGTTGGTTAACCCCCGGGCTGGTAGCCGCCAAGTGCCGAAGCGAGATGCATAGTGCCGCGATATCTGCTGACCGTTTCCCGCCCACCGCACCATATCGGGAATCCCACTGCTCGGGTTGAGCCATACAACGGCCGCCAGCCATTCAAGCGCGGCCCACTCTCTGCTTTGGTCAGCGGCGATACGCTCACAATGGAATACGGCTGCGCAGACTTGGCCGACGTGCGTCTATGCCTGGCCGCCGAAGGCAGGCGGTGCAACTTCGTGCCTTGGGTTGCCGGCTTGCTTGAGAATGTCACGGTGGCGGAGGGCGTTGATCTGGCGTAGCTACCGCCGCGCACATGCCAGCGCCATCACCAGCAAGGCTTGTGCCTCTCGGGCCGCCCTGTCCGCTTGGTGCGGCAACCGATCGCTCCAGCTATCCAGGGACTACTTGGAGATAGAGCTTGCACACCCCTGCCCGTAAAATTACGGTGGCAGGACTGCTCGTTTCCGCACCCCGACTACCTGTCCCGGTAGTGCGGCTCACACAATCCACAGATGTATCGCTTTGGTTGCTTTTGTATGCCAGAGGTCTAACCGCGGGCGTGCAGAGCACTTTCGGGCCATTAATCAATTGCTTACGTGCTGCCCAATTCCTAGGCAATGTGACAAAACGGTTTAATTCCGGGGACAATGCGGCCGTCGGCGGGCAATTGTCCCCAGGCTTATCCCCCGTTTATGTGGATAAGTTAATTTCGGGGCGGGACTAGATCCAGTGATGCGATCGCTGCACTGAAGCGCCCCGAGCGAACCGCCTCAAAGCGACCGGCTGAACAGCGGGAGATGTGGTTCGCAACTGGCGAGCTTCGGTTGTATATACGCTACATGTGGTGAGAAAAACTCCCGGTTGTTCCCTCTCTGTTCTCAGGCTAGTGTCCGCGCCATGCCAGACGATCCACTCCGCCCCGCTGACCCTGACGACGTGCGCCAAGCGCTCGCGTTCGCGCTGTCCTTCGACGGCCGGAAGCGGTGGCGCCAGGCGGATGACCAGATGGCGCGGATCACGGCCGATCATCTGGTCCGCTACCTTGAGATGGCAGGCTACGTGGTGATGCGGCGGGCCGGGCGAGGGGACTTCGCCGCTGTGGCGAGAGGTGCGCCGCCGGAGAGCTAGCCGCCCCAGCGGTGAAGCGCCGTCACACGCGCGGCGTCTAGGTGCTCGACCTCGCAGTGCGAACACCGGCTCTAGCTTGGTTTGGCGCTAAGCCTTAATTCTGCTGCGCGTATCAGCGCCCGGTATGCTGCTACGACACTATCAGCAGCTACGTGAACTTTAGTCATTAAGCGGTGGAAGCCAGCATCGTCCTGGTAGCGCCGCTCAGGAGCAATTTTCAGCAGCCAATCGTCACCCTTCTTTGCATTGAACAGATGCGGCGCGATCAAGTCCAGCATTTCGTTAATCCGGCCAACCAGATCAGCGCGACAGCCTTCCAAGTCCGGGTCGAAAAATTCCTTGTGGGGGTCAGCGGATTTGTGAGCAAATTGCTGGAAGTTGCGATACGTGTCTGTGCGGAACGCACCTGCCAGATCTGTATTCGCTAGCCATTGAATTGCACCGCTCCAGGGGAGCACTTCGGTAATCCACTGGTAGACCTTTACATCCGCGGGATGAGCCTCCGAGGCACCTAGGACAGTTGAGTTAGCGACCTTCTGGAACCACAGATCACGGCGCCTCCGAAGCTCGCCGGGGGTATATTTCGAGCCTTTCGGGTGCTTATGGTCATATGATCTAATGTCGGCATGGCAATCGAAGCAAAGCGGGATGCAGTTCTCCAGGGTGTTGCCGCCACCCTCATGCTCCTGGACGATGTGATGCAGTTCGATTTTCAATCCGCAGAACCGATGGCACAGGCAGCAGTGCCTAGCTGACCGGACTAATGCCTCTTCCCTGACTTCGGTGTTAAAAGGCATAGCTACAATCCGTTCC
The DNA here is from genome assembly GCA_963758595.1 of uncultured Alphaproteobacteria bacterium. Lineage (GTDB taxonomy): Bacteria > Pseudomonadota > Alphaproteobacteria > Acetobacterales > Acetobacteraceae > JAMXLO01. Next base: position 283,289 of record CAVWWB010000003.1, on the reverse strand, counting down.
GGGGCCCGTGAATGCCGAAGGCATTCTCTATAAGAATTCGCCTTAGGCGTATCGCTCGGTGCCACCGCAGCGCTTGCAGGTCCAGCCGGTCACGCCGCCAAGCGCTTGCACACTCGGGCGGCTCGCCGCTTCCTCCATGACATCAGGCGGCAGCGAGCGCATGTTCTAATGCCTCTTCCACCGCTTCGTGATTGTGGGCGATCACCAAGAGCAGCGTGCGTGCTGCCTGTTCCGGTTGTCTGCGGTGCTGCTCCCAATCACGCACGGCGGCTGGACTGAATCCGTAGCGCATTGCGAAGGCGTCTTGGGTTAGCCCCAAGGCCGAACGGATAGCCCTCACGTCAACGGTCTCAGGCACGTGGGCAACAAAGCCCTCCGTCGTCTCGCCGCGAGCATATGCGCGTGCCTGGCGCGCGCTGCGGAGCAACCTTTCACCTGCTTTGGACATAGACCCGCACTCCTTCCAGATAATCTGATGCCAGCCCGGCCAGTTCTTGCCGCAGTTCGTTTTTCTCTTTCTTGCTCAAGTTCACCTTGTCGCCTTTGGAGAACACGGCCAACAAGAACACCGGGACGCGCTCGCCCGAGTAGAAGGTGACCACCCTATAGCCGCCGCTCTTTCCCCTCCCGCGGCCCGCGAAACGGATCTTTCTCGCGCCGCCCGTGCCCGATATTTCGTCTGCCGCATCCGGGTGTTCGGCGAGTATCACTATGATCGTTTGCCGCTCGTGATCGGTCAGCCCCGCTGCCTTCGCATCGGACAGGTAGCCAAGCGTCTCGATCACCGTCTGCACGGCCGCCTCATATACGGCAATGCCGTAGTAAAGTCAATCGCTATCGTGACGTTGCCCCGAACCGTGCAGCCGCGTGCCGTTGTTAGGGGCGGAGGCGAGGGAGTGAACAACGGCCGCCCGTGCCTCTAGCGCGGCCATGTTCCACTACCGGTTCGCGCAGCGAACTCTGCCCGTGTTTCGCTCGGCCGCGGCAGCAGCTGGTGATGCCCTAAGCCAAGCTGCTTTGCGAGCTTGCGCCGTTTGTCTCACCGTTTTGGCCTCGCGTCGGCTCGGGGCCAACGAGCAACAACATATCAACCTGATGGTCCGGCAGAAGGTCGAACAAAGAGTGTAGGTGACCCGTCAGGACGAAATAGGCATCCTCCAGTGGCACCGCCTGTATCCGCTTTAGTTACCTGCTTGCTGCAACGGCTGGCTTTGTCCTTGTGAAGCATCAGATAAGGGATTCTCCCTGGGTGAGTTGACGGACCCGCCAGATGGTCACGCAGGTCTGGTCTGCCAAGGCGGATAGTTCGTGGAACCCCAAAACTCCCGATCACCCACCCCGACTCACGTGCAGTCGCGTTCGGAGTGTTCTCCGGTACTCAAGCGGGCGATGATTCGCGACCGGGTGATGACCGGTCTGGATCGCGCCAGGGCAGCGGGCAAGCGCCTGGAGCGACCGAGGGACGGCGCCCTACCAGATTGATCGCATCGGGGCGGTATTGGATGAAGGGCGCGGCGTGCGGGAGACAGCACGGCTGTTGAAGGTCACCGCCACTTCAGCAACTTGAGTTACGCCCGTCCGGCTGCATCAGCTTCATGGTGGCGTTGGCGACAGCATCCGCTGCAGCCAGCAGCACGGCATCGGCTGCATGCATGTATCTGGAGGTAATGCTGTGCGTCTTATGGCCGATCAGAGATGCGATGGTCGGCTCGCTATAGCCAAGATCGGCGGCGAGACTGGCGAAGCTATGGCGTAGCACGTGTGGCGTAATGTCGGGCGGGAGATCACCTGACTTGGCAATCCTAAGCCACATCTTCGGATAGCCGATAATCTGCCCCCCAGATCGACTGGCAAAGACCGGATCGCCGATCATCGGCTGGGATCCTATCACCGTGCAGGCAAGTTCTGACAGAGGGCGCATGGATGCACCGGTTTTGGTGTCGGCTAGGCGTGCTGTGCGCCGCAGCAGATCGAGGTCTGACCATCGCAGGCCCAATACCTCGCCACGGCGCCATCCGGTCAGGATCATCAACCATGTGGCCGCGATCGCCGGCTTCCAGACTTCGGCCCACTTCAATGCGCGGCCAAGCTGCCCATACCCGTCATTGGTCAGGCGTCGTTGCCGTCGTCCATCGGCGAACCGGACGATGCCGTGGACGGGATTATCGAGGCGAATGCCGTTGCGGAGGGCATAGGTGAAGATGGCACCGAGCAGCCCCACAGAGCGCGCTGCGACCCCACGGCCACCACGGACCACTGACACCCCACGAGGTTTGGTCTTCTCTCGGACCGCCGTGATACCGGTAGCGACATCGTGCATGAATGCCTCGATGTCGGTACGCGTGACGGACTTCACCGGCATTCTCCCGAGCAGGGGGATGATGTGCCGTGTGATCCGGCCACGGTCGGATATCAGCGTGGATGTCTTCTTGGCCGCCTTGCGGCGGGTCAGTAGCCGACCGGCTTCGACATCGGCGAGATACTGCTGGCATAGCTGGGCGACGGTCATCGCTGTCCGTCCGGCGAGCTTGTCGCCAGCCGGATCACCGCCTTTGGCCACCTCGGCCAGAATGCGCCTAGCTTCCTGCCGGGCAGTCTCCGGCGTCCACGGCGAACCATGCTTGCCGATAGTGTAAGTGCGCTTCCTGCCGTCCGCCGTCCGATACATCAGGTAGTAGGAGACGGCGGAGCCGGTCTGCCGACGTGCTGCAAAACCGCTTACTGAGCCGTCCCAGATCGTCTGCCGTGGCTGGAGAACTCGAATATCCCGAACGCTGATCTTTGCCTTCGGCATCCGCGTCATGGCTCAGCCACGGCTCCGGGTGTTCAGCATCGTCCTGTTTGGGAATGGGATCGGAAATGAGTGGATAGCAGGCGGCCGACCTATGCAGTTCCGCAGGCGGAAGGCCACCAACCTAAGGAGGCACGAAGAGGGCAACCGGTCGTCAGATGAGCGGGGGATTGATGGCTGCGATCAGCTAAGCTATTGGAACTGCGGGCCGCGCGAACGGCACGTCATTCCTCCGAAGGCGAAGGTCGCACGTTCGAGTCGTGTCGGGTCCGCCAACACTCCCAACAACTTAGCATCGGTTCGAGCGGCGGCTCTCGGCCCGAAGAGGGCACGAAGAGGGCAGCCGGAGCCGAATTGCAGGGCGGCTGTCACGATGCTGCGAGCCGCGTCCGAGTCGCGGATGTGCGTGCGGAAGCCGCGCGGGTTATGGTCGGAGGTGGTCTCTGCGGCCGGATAAATACCGCCACATCAAATGAGGATGGCGGCAATGCAAACTAAGAAATGGATAGAAGATGACGAGGGCGTGGTGGCTCGCCGTGCCACCGCCAGAAACCTGCTGCCCCAACTTACCCAGCAGGTGAAGGCGGCGCTGAAAGAAGCGGGTATCGACTTGGACGTGTTCCTCATGGTTCCGATGTCCGGCGATGCCGTCGCGACGTTCGGCACGGTCATCGACCCACCCGAGGAAGAATGGGCCAGGGTGAGCGAAATCGTCTGCTCGATCGTCCGGGAGGCAGTTGGGCTGGATCGAGTTAGGTCACGGGAGCCGGACTTGACCTCAGTTGACCTAACAGCGATGCCGATGCCGGCTTGCGCTACGGGAGCCGAGACCAGATGAGATACCGCGACATCCAGCAGACAAAAGTTCAGCTTCCACGCGGTTACCCGGTTTTGGCCGAGCTCAGTATCGATCCTGTTGACTGGTTCCGATTTGAGGAGATGGTCGGCGACACGCCGGTCACCAAGATCATCGGACGCGGTGATGCGTGCAATGAGCGGCTGGTCATCCGAGTGGCCTGCGCCGCAAAATCGGTCGCGGATCGACTTCGAGATGGATGGGAATGACCCCGACCCGACCTGAGATAGCGGGTCACGTTGAGATGCCGGATGGATCGCGGGCATCGCCGCCTCACGGGCTATGGTCAAGCATTTAAGGTTTGACACATGAGGGAGTGAAGGAACGAGGACTCGGAACGTTTGTTCCAATACGGCAATTAGGTAAAACGGGTACAACGCTTTAAGTATGTCACACCATATATCTTCTTCTATGGTGTTATATCCTTAAAGCGTTGTACCTTTTTTACCTCCGTGCTGGATGGTAACGGTTAAGCTCCCGTCTCATCTCTCGGAGTCCTTAAAGGAATTGCCGAAGCAATCCGGCCAATACCAACGCAACTTGGCGGCGTTATCCAGCGCGTCATCAGCAGCTGGCTTCGGCATGCCAAACTTCAATGTTTCGCCATCTACCATCATGCCCAACACCCCGTCATGGCTAATGAGGGCAACCTGACGATCGTTCTTGCCAGCCACACGACCGGCGTACTTCACATACTGGTGCTCCGGGTCGATCTTCTCGATAAGTGGGAGGATGGACTTTAGGCGCTGTCGACCATGCTTATTATCAGGCCGATGCAGTGGGACGTAAATCTCGCCGCAGTTCCCACGTCGGTGCTTCGCAATCTGCGACCGCCCGCATGTCCAGACGTACAGCTTAAGCTGCACCTTCGGCCGCTTCGATTCTTTTGGCTGGTCGAAGTTCTCAAACAACTGGCACTCGATCTTGCTCACGGTCCTCAGGTCAGGGATCGTTGGAGACGGAGTGCTATATTCTGGCTGGGTCTGCCCGAATGGCTTCAGCTTGGCGAGCTTGCGATCCAGCATGAACTCCACTTTGGTGAGCAACCTGTCCTCGGCGGCAGCGACCGCCTTTGCTGTGGCATCCCGAACGATCTGCTCGACCTGCTCCAAGGTGAATACGATCGGCCTATCGATGGCTTCATCGGTGTTTGCCGATCCGCATGGCCCACCCAGATAATGTGCAATCAATGTCTACACTCCAGTTCGAAAAGAAAAGCCCGCGAGGGGCTGGCGGACACCCTCGCGGACTCACTGGAGTGTTTGCTTGGTCGGGCTTGGGCTAATTCCCATCCCATCGATGACCGCGCGACACTGAACTCAAATGGGCTACCGCCAGGAGCCGTTGAGTTATTTATACCAGATCGGATCTGCGGACCGCGATATTAAATCAGCGCAAGTCGTGGCAATTCCTGTGTCACGATGTGATCTTCTTAGGTTAGTTCGTGACACATCACCTCCGTAAACTTCTGTTGCGACGAGAAGATGGGCGGCGTGGTGTAGGCGATGAGGTCGGCATCACGGTGTACGACGGAGGACACATCCGCTTCCTGACCGGAGACGCGGCCGAGCGCATCGTGCCCACACTGGGGAAGAAGCCACACGGCGCAGGGCCGCCGCACGAGCAGGCCCCTGCGCCCGGAATCACAGGAGAGCGCTCCAGTATCCTGCTGTCGGTGACGCGTAAAGATGCCGCCCTTTGTAGGGAGTTATATGTCCGCTGCTGCCGATGTGGCGGCTGTGCGGTTGTGGGCAACGCACTTGGTTGTCCACAAATCCACCAGCCGAGCTTGCCGAGCGGGGTCAAGCGGCCCTCGGGACGGGAGATCCGGATAAACTGTCGTCCGCATCGTAGCGGGCGAGGCAACGTGGTCCATCGAAGATCGCCAGGCTCCCGTCCGGATATTCATGCACGCGAACCGTCGCCTGTAACGTAGTGGTGGCGGTGCAGCTGCGGTGGGATCTGCAGCGATCGCCTGGCCCACCGCACGCAGTTTGTCGCGGCCAACCTGATGATCCTTCTGCACGCAGAGCACGTCCTCGAGCGGCGGTCGGTACAAACGCTCTCGCACAGATAGGCGTTGGCTGCCGTCATGGTGCTGATCCCGGCGCGGCGCAGCTCCGGCGGCAGGCGCTGCTGGAGGGTGCCGAACACTCGCTCCATCCGCCCCCGTCCGCTCCGGCGAATAGGATCGGATGTGGCCGATCCCCCAAGCGTGCCGGCGCCCGGCCTACCTGCGTCGGCTGTCGTTTGTCCACCTTCCCGCTCGCCTTCGGGGTCAGAAAGTAATGCGAGCCACGATCCGTGTAGAGCGCACCAAATAGGCCCTGCGCCGCGATCGTCCGCCGCCACCAGCAGCGCCGAGTAAAGCGCCCCGGTCGCATCATCCAGCGTGACCACGAGATCGAGGTCGTGATCGAGCGCGCCGATCCAGCGATGCGTCGAGGCATCCTGAAACAACAACACCCCCGGCAGCGGATGGCGCGGCCGCTTCTTGCGGTGTTGCCCACGCCGCCTGGCCTTGCGGACCAGGCCAGCCGACTGTAACGCCAACCGCGTCACCGTGTAACCGAGTGTGTAGTTGTGCCGCTTGCGCAGCTCCTCATGGAAGTGCTTGACCGTGAAGTCGGCATACTCCTCGCGATACAGCCGGCGCATGCGACCCAGCTCGCTCTCAGCCGCCGCGGCGATCTCTTGCCCAGCCGCTGGTCGGCCAGCCCATCCGCTCCAGCGCTCCGGTAGCGGCCACACAAGTGGCGAAAGTGACGCCCTGAGATGCCGAGCAGTTCGCCGGCTTCCTCCGCCGTGAGCCGACCCTGTTTGTGCCGATCCAACGCATCTTCGAAGCGTGTCACAAACGCCTCCCGTAGCACCGTGCTCCGTCGCATTCGCCACCTCTGGAACAGGTGACGAACAAACGGACAACTCACGCGCTACGAAAGCCGGACAACTCACGCGCTCCCGACACGCTCCAATGTCCTGCTTGATCTGGGAAATTAGAGCACGATATGCTGGACGCACATGCCGCGTCGTTAGGCGTGGCGTGGAGAGCCTGGGGCAAGCCAATCGAGGGAGGCGGCCCTGACGGCGGCTAACCAACCTTCGAACTCTCACCCGGACTGGCCGGGGTGGAGTTGTACGCGCTGGTGGGAGCCGCTGGTATGATCACCATTATCGATACGCTGCTCGTGCGCGCGGCGCATTTGCAAAAGGCGCTGCGCATCCATGCTCAATCGTCGCCAATCCCTTCATCCGGGGGATTGCGCAATGATTGAGCCGGACGATGTTGCACAGGGCTTGTCCCAAGCCATACAGGACACGAAACGGAATCCGGACCTGGATTCCGATGCTATCTTGCAACCGGTTGGCCCTCACTCCCCTGTGGACCGGATCATCGCGTTCGGCCGTATTGCATACGGCGATGTACGGCGTGGCTCGTGCGAGCTAGAACAGTAGCCGTGCGTTGGCGGGCCAGATCGACAATTGTGCGGCGTAACAGCAGCGGCAGGGCGCGCTCCGAAAAGTTGTCGAACGAGAGATAGCTCACGCGCTGCCCGGAGCCGTGAATTTTGATCAGGTCGACGTCGACAGGCTGAGGCTCGATGCGCTCCGCGCATCCGAGAATAATACGTAAGGCTGCCGGTTGCCGAGCAAGGGAAGACGTATGGAACGTGTAGTCGCCGTCGTCCGCATCAAGCACACCAAGATTGGCTTCATTAGCGGCGACAGCCGCTGCGCGGGTACGCTCCGCATTTCCTGCTTCGAAAAGTGCTGTATGGCCATGGTCGAGCGCGGATTTGTAGCTGCCGAAAAAGGCCTTCACGTCCCGTTGTACGGCAACCGGAATGGAGCCGAAAGACGCGCGACGGTCAAAGATATTGAGTGCCAGATAGACGAGCAGATCGTCCTTGCGGATAGCTGCGATGCGCGCAACATCTCCTTCCTTGTCTGCGAAGGGCAATGCGGCGAATGCCCGGCGAACCGACCCCGCGGTCGCCAGGAGCTCATCCGTCTCATCCAATTCATCTGCATATGGCAGACGGCCGAGTTCCAGGACCGTTGCCCAGAAACGGTCAAGTAGAGGCTGGTGGCGCGCATAAAGTGACGGCCTGGCTGTTGGGCCATGCAGCGCTAGCGGGACATCGAAACCGTCGATGGGCACGGCAGCCGAACGCTGCCGACGGGCAAGAAAGGCCTGTTCATCTTCATCCGAGCGGAACACGAATACGATGCCGGACGCGACCGTGACCGGATCGCGGCCCAGAACCTGGGCCACATAGTCACGCAATTCCGTCTGCGTGTAGTAACGCTGGAAGGTCTTACGTTTCGTGAGGACACCGTCAGCATGGCTCGATCCGGCACCGCTGCCGTTGAGCATGACCGCAACCGATAGGACGCGACGGGCTAGACGATAAGCGGACGTCAGCGCTTCAGCGCGCTCGGAGGCGGCTTCAATCACGTTCAGAACAAAACCGAGGTTCACGACATCGGATTCAATCAGCGGCGCTTCAGGCGAGAAATACGGGTCCCAACCGACGATCTCGACCCCGGCGGCATCAAGCGCGCTCACGTCATCCCCCCGGCCACATCCGTAATCAAGGACCGAGAGGGAGCCATCTAGAAAACCCCAGCGCGCCAGGCTCTGCATGGGAGCGGAGAGGCGGCTGCGCGACATAGCCGTTCGATGGCGTGCGACCGTAACCGACGTCCGCGGCTCGTCGTTCGGTCGAGGGGTAACGCGGATGATTTCGTCGCCATTTATCCGAAGACCAATGGATGCAAGCGTTTCGTTCCAGTAGGTGCGCCTGCCAATCAGGTATGGTGCGAAATCGAATGCCCCGCGGTCATCCAGTGCTGCCGTGAGACGCGCGAACCGAGGGTAATCCGGATGCGCGAGCGGTAAGAGAAGCTCCTTCCGATGCAGGATCGGTGGATTGTCTTGCGATGAGAAATCGCTATGGGCTGTTTGTGCCGTCGACAAGCGGACCAGCCAGGAAGCCCGTAGCACAGGAAACGGATCTGTGAAGAAATCGGGATAACAGAGGAACGCCACTTCGAGACGCCGCGTGGAGATTCGTACGACGTTGAAGGCCGTCTCAGGCAGATCGGCAAGCCGAGACGCAGCAGCAGCCAGATGCTGAACCGGTGCAGGCTGCTGGGCGAGAAGCGTTTGATGCATATAAACGGCGTCACCAACGCGCATGCCACCGTTGATGAGGCGCAGCGCTTCTGTATGGCGAGCTTGCAAATCGCCGAGATCTGTCAGCTGCTGATCCAAGATCCCTCCCCGGCTTGCTCCTAGCTCTAACTGAGCCCGAAAGAGTGGCCGCGTCCGGCAACTATGGGGATCGCTTGCAAATTTCTTCCACACTGCTTCGGCAAGCTGCGGCACTTTGTTCGCAGCGCCCGACGAATCGAGGCGGCGAAATACCTCAAGCTGCCGGTAAATGCCGGATGGAGGCCGGAAGCCGGGTTCAACTATACGCCCGGATTTTTTTGCCAATCCTCTGAGCGTCTCGCTAGCCCTGATAATGGCAGGATGGGTGCCAGACATGCGTTCGGCCTTATGTGTCTGATACAAGTCGAGAAGAATTATCCACTCGTCTTCGGTCAGCTGTCGGCCGGGCTGTTTATCGGTCATCCTGATCGCCAATGCTTTTGGACGGCCAGTTTTTAATTTCAACCGACGCCTGGTCAAGCGTGATGATGCGGCGCCCATCGTCTGTTGGGCGACGGACAGCACGCCACCAATTGAAACCGCCACCCAACACGTGGAGAAAGGGCGCTGACAACAAGATCGTCCGGCATCGAATCCCTGAGCGTCCAGCCAGCTTCAAGGTCATGCAAACTGCGGTGGCGGTCCTCGTCCGACAGGGCCGCCCTGCATACGTTAGCATCTCGCAACACGTGACGCGCGGTCGGGAAGCGCGGGGTGAAGCAGGGGACTGCTGGGGCGGCTCTCGTCTGGCAGGAGATAGAGGGCAACCCGGATCGGCGATTCTCCCCATGCGAACCAGAGCATCCTGGGCGGCTCTGAGGCGCCTCGGCTGCGCTGTGAGCCGTTCCTTGACGGCAAGCCACCAAAACCATCCGGTGCATGGTTTTGGAACAGCGTTTCGGGACGGTGTCGGATATAAATACCGGCGATGTGCGACCTACCAACGCTTGCCGCCACTTGGCTGGCCAACTGCACGAGCGTCAGGCTACGAAGAATTGAGCCACAATGGCTGGGATGTTTGTCGGACACATCAATCAAACGCCGCTGCAAGCTACGGCAGACACCGTTGGCAGGTCAGAACCTGATCGTGGGCTGCACTCGTCAGTACATTTGGCCTCGCTCTCCGGATACCGGCCAGCGATATCCTTCCCCGACTTGATTGGTTGGCTTGCCAGAATGAGCAACCATGGTATCCTCTAGATATGACCGCTCGTGCTGCAATCTATGCGAGATCGAGCCCTGACTGTCCTCTAACAGCCGACCAGCAGATCGAAGGCCTTAAGGCTGTCGCCCACGATCATGGCTGGGTCGTAGCACGGATGTTCACCGACCGTCCCAACAGCGTCCGAAAAGGTCTCGATCGCCGACCTGGAGAGATCGCGCTCATGGAGACGATCCGAAACGGTGACATCGACCGGGTGGTCGTCTTTTCGATCTGCCGGATCGGCAAGTCGCTGGACGATTTGGTGTCGTTCCTGGAGGCCTGCCGATCGAACGGGGTATCGCTCTGGATCGATGCCCAACGGATCGACACGGCCGTAGCTGATCCGATGAGGCTGTTCGACTTCGGCGCGATGATGGCACTACATCTGCGTCAGTCGCGACGGAGCCGCATTCTTCAGGGATTGGCGGCTGCGCGGGCAATGGCTGTACCCTGCGGCCGACCACGCCTTAGTCGCACGCGGACCGAGAAGGCCATGCGGGAACTTGCCGCGGGCAAGGGTGTGCGCGAGGCGGCACGGATCGCCGGCATATCGGCTGCATCGGCAAGCAGATTGAAGACCACGATGAGCGGCGCAGACGTAATATGATGTGCAGCTTTGCTCCGGACGGCGGAGCGTCAGCGTGTCGTTGTCGGTAAGCAGGATCGACAGACGGTCGCACTCGCCCTGCAGCTCGGCGATTCGCGCCTGATGGGCCGTGATCGCGGCGTGCGGAGGTCGAGCGTGGTGATCGGCGCCTCAGAAACTATGCACTCGCGACAAGCGAGCTGCGCCGATCAAAGCCAAGTCGAAGGGAATTCGCAGCGCAGCCGCGCGGACGCGCATGTGATCGCCGAGCGGATCCTGTCGATCACCGGAGAGGACACGCTCTCAATCGATCGTAAGTATCGCGTGGCCTGGACGGGACGGCTGCCGACGCGCTTCCTGATCCTAACCAACGAACTACCGAAACTGGATGACGCGAGCGGCGCGCTCGCCTCGCGGTTCATCGTCCTGCGGCTAGTCCAGTCGTTTTATGGCAAGGAAAACCTGACACTGATCGGCAAGCTGCTGGCCGAACTACCCAAGATCTTGGGCTGGGCGATGGATGGCCGAGAGCGATTGGGGAAGCGAGGACGCTTCATACAACCCAACTCCGGCCAGGAGGTGGCGAACGAACTGGCGGACCTGGCTTCGCCCGTTGGCGCCTTCGTCCGAGAGGTGTGCATCGTTGACCCACGATACAGCACCGAGTGCGGCAAGCTATTTAGCGCCTGGGTGGCGTGGTGCCGTGACAACAACCTGGATCACCCCGGCACCACCCAGATGTTCAGTCGCAACCTGGGTGCGGCCGTGCCGGGGGCCCAGACCGTCCAGCGCCGAATACCGAACACGGAGGAGCGGGAAAGGGTTTACGCCGGAATATGCCTGCGCCCATAAAATCCGCAGGCTGTCACGCATTGTCACGCGTTACGGACCATTGCACGCGTGAATTGAGGATCGCTAAAGCAGCGATTACAGTGCTGCAGAACGCGTGACACTGCGTGACAGACGGCCAAGGGCGCAACCTTTTCCCCGCATCAGGGTGATTAGCCCAGTGGATGACACCAGCCAACTCCAACTATTCGGAGGCTAACAGGTCGGGCGCTGTCTCAGGTTGTGCGACGCATCGACGCCCTGTTCGACATCGAGCGCCCATCAATGGCAAACCTGCGGAGCAGCGCAGAGCTATTCGCCAGGAACTGAGCGAGCCGCTGGTCGAGGCGCTTCAGGTCTATATGCGCGAGCAACGCGCCAAACTCTCCCGAGGTCACGACCTCGCCAAGACCATCGATTATATCCTCAAGCGTTGGAGGGCCTTCACGCTGTTCCTTGACGACGGGCGTGTGTGTCTATCGAACAATGCGCTGAACGCGCTCTGCGCGGCATCGCTCTGGGCAGAAAATCATGGTTGTTCTGCTGATCCGATCGCGGTGGCGAACGTGCGGCAGCCATGTACAGCCTGGTCGTCACTGCCAAGATGAACGAAGTCGATCCGCAGGCTTGGCTGGCAGATGTGCTGTCCCGCATTGCCATGTATCCGGCCCATCGGCTGAACGAGTTGCTGCCGTGGAACTGGACACCCAAGGCGTCCGCCATGGTTGCCGCGGCGGCCTGACCTTGGCCCCGGTCAACAAGGTTCATCATGTCCGCACCATCGCCCTCGTCGCCGAGATGCTCGGCGAAGACGAGGACTGGCTGTGGGACGTCGCCAACGAAATGGATCAGGAGGACGGACTGATCTGGGTTTATGGCCCGGGCGACGACGGCGTTCTGGCGTTCACCGACTTTGGCATCGAAACCCCCACAGGCCTTATCGAGATCTACAAGGCCGATCCTGATCTGCTCAAGCGGTCCTCTGACCCCAAGTGACCTCGCTGCGGTCTACGCCGCATGCTTACTCCGAGAATAACCTCAATGAGGTACTGCCTTAGACGCCGAATACGCTCAGGCGAGACTGGAGCCAAGCGATTGTCGTTACGGGCACCATGACCGGTAGGCTGTCGTGGTCTTCGACATTTCGCTTCACGGAAGTCAGCAAGGCTACTCCGGGAATGCTCCATACTCATCAGCCCCTGAACCTGAAACGAGGCTTGTGTGGCGGCGCACCGCAGGCCTCTGACGATGGCACCTGCTTCTGTTTTGCTAGTTTCTTCACCTACCGCCCGTCAACCGGCGTGATGAGGCAAGCGACAATCCGCCGAAGAGCTGAGCCGCACTTGACGAAGCTGCTGCGCGCTGCCGTCCAATCTCACTGTCAGCGAACCTCGCCGTGCGGCAACGGATCAATAAACTCTAAACGACTGAATTGTAGACGTCACGCCAACGCCTGATGGCTTCGATGTGACCATCCGCGGCGGTCAGGTTCGCGCCCATCGTCACAACCGATATGTGGCTCCCCCCGGCGTCTCGCCACGCGGCTATGTCGCCCGGCCATTGGTTGTCCCCTCGAGTGTACTGCTGGATGGATTCGAAGCCAAATGATCTCTTGGTCGCCCAAGATCTGCGAGCCTGGTTTCGATTTCCGTCTTGATCCGAACCGCCTCGGTCTGGGTCCGGCCCGAGAACATGAACCCGTCCCCGATGCGCGCCGCACGATCGTACGCGGCTTGGCTGAAACCCAAACCAGATCGGGATCGGCCGGTTCGGGCGCGGCAATATCCCTGCTCTATCGATCCGGTGATCGGAGTCTTCGTGCTCAACCACCGCTTGCTACATAGCTTGCGCATCAGGGCAACCTGCTGCTCCTGCCGTTTTGCCGCGGCGACGGAAATGTCCAGACATCTCCAGCCCGTCATACTCCACCTAATTCCATCCGACCCAGATGCCCAGGCGGAGCCGGCCGTCCGAGAACAGATCGACGTCGGCTGTTTGCTAGGCGAACAGGGTTGTTTGTCGCTGAGGCAAAACGATAACGCCGGTTGCCATTTCGAGGTTTTTGGTGATGCCCGCGAGGTAGGCGAACGTGATCAGCGGTTCACGAAAGGGATCGGTTTCCTTGTATGGGCCCGTCAACTTTGGTTCCCTGCCTGCATGAACGGCGCCGAGTACGTGATCGTAGATCACGGTGTGATCGTATCCCAGGTCTTTCGCCGCCTGGGCGAACGCCTTGACCGCCCCCGTGTCACCGCCAAGTGCCACTTGCGGATAAACCACGCCAGCTTTCATTGTCCGCTTCCTTCTTCGTTAGGCGACCTCATTCGCCAACTCCGGGCCGTTCGCGTCCGGTCAGAAACCGCGACCTAAGCCGCTAACTTACCGAAGCATGGCAGGTCACGGATCAACGGGCGCGATGATGATTGCGAACCGCAAACGGCGCAAATGATCGTGGCCTGGGCGCCGGTACTATCTCGATTGGGACCGGTGCACCCTGTCGCGCCGACTTGCCATATCCTTGTCCGGCACTTGCTAAAGAGGCGCAGTATCTCGCGTGGCGCAACAGCCCCGCTGGCGCCATGGCACTGCACTTCAGGTCAAACGTCCCAAACTTTCTCCCAGGAGATTTCCCGGTGATTGGTCACGCCATCCACCGCCCGCGGTGGCGGGATGAGGATCATGAGCCCATTCTCGAACCGCACGCCCCGAGGCTGTTTCGTGCCGATCCGGCTCGGATCCGGCGCGGCATCGACGGTGGTGACAAGCTCCTTGCCGTCGTAGGTGTATGAACCGGTATAACCGCTGTATTCTCGCTTCTGATCGCGGGGAATGTCGTGGCGCCAGTCAATCATCATGACCGCCAGGCGGCCGCCGCCAATGACGATGCGGCCCATGCGTTGGCCCTCATAGGGCGAAGGCCTTGGATTCCCGACGTCATCTCGCGCCATTGCACGCACAAACCGCCAGGTTCCCTCAATAGTGTCCATGGTCCGATCCCCGTCTTGTTCTGTCACACGCCTTGCACAGTGCGTGGATCGACCGGGCCGTCAAGCATTCCAGGATAACCGCAAAATGTCCTGCTGGTGGTGTCATATGGCGCCTATGAGCCGCGCGCTCCGGTAGAGGATTCGTCGTTGGCGACGGCGTGGACTCCGCCTTTGCGTACACGATAGTCTCTCTGGGGAATGAGAACGCGCATGATCGTACGGATATATACGGGCCACGACGGCCAGACCCATTTTAAAGATCTCCCTCTTCCGGCCGAGAACAACCACAACGTTGCGCTTCTGGCGGGTGCCAATCTCGTGTTCCGCTGTTTCCCTGCGCTGTTTTGGACCGGGTGATGTGGTCCTCGCTGGCGACCTCACAGGCCAGGGCCACACGACGCGCTCATTGGGAGTTCCGCGGATCAGTGCCACTGTGCCGCTACACGCCTACGTATCTCCTGCCCCATCCACGTATGGGGACACCCCATGGTACTTAGGCCACTTGCACCGCGAGGCATCCTAGCACGAGACGCGCTGGCTGGCTGCCGGGTAACATGACCGCCCCGGGACGCCAAGGCTGTTCGGTCACACACGAGGAGACAGCGTATGTCAGAGCGTCGACATATGACGACCCGACTAAAGACCCTGTTTCAACAGCCGCATTATTTGTAGGCGGCGTCATAGCCGAGCGCTTCCGCCATCCTCGCGCCAATGGGATTCACCTTTGCGGACATTCTTGAACGCTGCCAAGCCTACAAAGCCGAAGCGCAGGTCGATGTCATCTGCCCCAATGGCTTTGCGCACCTGGAAGAAATTCAAGAGGCGATCCGCCTCATTCCGGGGCCCGTCGTCCCCCTCATTCCCATTGACCTGTCGCCGCATCCCTCTTTACAGGCGCAGCAGGATGCCGGGGCCGCCGCGGCCTGGTTTCCCGCATTGACCACCATGGCGGGCTTGCAGGCTAACTGGGATTTCCTGAGTGACTTTCAGCGCCGCGGTACATTGGCCCTGGATGTGCTCCGTGCCCAGGTGGCTGAGAGTCCCTGGGGCGTCGCCAGCAATGGCCATATTCTGGATGAGTGGCGTCTGCGCGCCATGGAGGAGATGTATCTTCCAGACTAAAGCCGGGAGACGCTGTCCTGGGCTTTCGGTGGCGCTCGGAGAGTTCGAGGAAAGAGGACCTACCCCGCGGTGTGAAGTGCGTCGTTTTCCGTTGCATAAATGGCGTCACCAAGAGGGACTGCATTAAAGTGTGGATTGCCGTTTCTGACATATCCTTCGGGTCGCCGAGGAAATCAGCGCCCCACGGCGGTTGTTGCTTAGATGATATAATATAGTCCCACGAATTCTCGTACGGGGATGTTGTGGTTTCATCCGGGCTGAGGAAGACCGCCTGCTTCGGGAACCGCCGCTTCGCAAAGGCTGCCAGGAACAACTTGCCCTGTGTGACGCCCTGTCTCACGCCGGCGTCGTGTGGTGTGCGGCCCTGCCAACGCCATGGCCCCCTCCGCGATGGACGCCGCAGCCTGCGGCTGGCAAAAAGTGTGGTTGCTTGTTGGGAGGGCGCCGTGAACTCGCGCTACCGGACGCTTGCCAAACGGCCCCCACCGCCCTGGCCCGACGAGACCACCTTCGCGCTGAAGGAGGCGCCGGTCCCGACGCCCGGCCCCGGCCAGGCGCTCACCCGGACAATCTACGTCTCCCTCGATCCATATCAGTGGGGCTACAAGCGCCGCGGCGAGGAGCCGGAGGGTACACCCTGCCACGCCCGCTCAGTGTCGCAAGTAGTGGAAAGCCGGATCGAAGGCCTCGCAGCCGGGGATTTCGTATTCAACACCAACGGCTGGGCCGAGTACGGCCTGATGGGGGAAGGCGTCCCCCGGCCCGGCTACATGATCCCCCGCAAGCTGGATCCGGCACGCGGCAAGATCAGCCACGCTGTAGGCGTACTCGGCATGCTCGGGCTCACCGCCTATGCCGGCATGGCCCTGCAGTGCGAGCCGAAACCGGGTGAGACGGCGGTCGTGTCGGCAGCATCCGGCGGCGTGGGTCAGATCGCCGGCCAAATTGGGCGGTTGAAGGGCTGTCGCGTGGTAGGCATCGCCGGGCGCGAGGAGAAGTGCCGTTATGTGGTGGAGGAGCTCGGCTTCGACGCCTGTATCTCGCGCCTGTCACCCAGTTTTGTCCAGGACCTGAAGGCTGCTTGCCCGGACGGCATCGACATCTATTTCGAAAATGTCGGCGGGGTGGTGTTTGATGCGGTGCTGCCGCTGTTCAAGCCAGGCGCGCGGATGACGATTTGCGGGCTGGTTGCGCATTACGGCGATGCTCCTGGCGTGGACGTCCGAGCGCAGGAACGCCGCCGTGCCGAAGCCTGCGGCGTGCGCGTGCGGAACCTCTCCGTCGGCGAATACGCGGCGGACTGGCACGACGCATTACTGGCCGAGATGGCACCCTGGGTCGCTTCTGGTGAGGTCCGTTACCGCGAGGATATCCGTGAGGGACTGGAGACAATCCCTACTGCCTTCGCCGAGATGCTGCGCGGCGACAACTTCGGCAAGACCTTGGTCCGCGTCGCTCCGGATCCGACGCGCGCATCGCAACGCGGGTAACCTCGTCCCCAAAGGTGTCCCTTCGGTTATGCCTGCGCACCGCGCTTCAGCCGCCCGGGCAGGGCACCAGTCGGACTTCCGCCGCGCCATACAATCTCGCCGGACAGAATCGTGGCAACATAACCGTCGGCTCTCTGCATCAGGCGGCGTCCGCCGGCCGGCAGGTCATAGATCACCTGCGGCGCATGCAATTTCAGGTTCCCGTAGTCAATAACATTGATATCGGCCTTGCGTCCCGGCGCGATGACCCCGCGGTCGTTCAGGCCCAGCGCTCGCGCATTGTCTGATGTCAGGCGGCGGACCATCCATTCAAGCGGGAAGCGGCCCGACGAACGGTCGCGCGTCCAGTGTGTCAGCGCGTACGTCATGGCGGTCGCGTCACACAGGATGGAGACATGGGCGCCTCCGTCGCCCAAGCCGATCAGCGTGTTCGGATGCGCCATCATTTCGCGCACCGTCTCGAGCGTGCCATGCGTATAGTTGCTAAGTGGGCGGTATAGGATCGTGCGGCCGCCGTTCTCCAGCATTCGGTCATAGGCCAGCGCGGCTGGATCCACGCCGGTACGGCGGGCCTCGGCGCCAATGCTTCGTTCAGCGGCCGGCTCGTAATCGGGCGGATCGCCCAAAGGGAAGATGCGGTCCCAGTGGCGAAGTCGCTTCGCTAGCGCCGGGTCTGTCGAGTTTTCGCTCAGCAGGCGCGCCTTGAAGGAGGGATCGCGAAGGGCGGCCAGCTTGGCCTCAAACGAGAGCTGTGCTACTTCCGCCCAACTCGGCAATGTCACGAACGGGTTCTGCGAGATTTCAAAGCCAAGCATGATGCCCGTGGGCCGGGTGAGGACCATGCCGGTGATCGGCAGCCCGTCCGCATTGGCGTAGCCTATAAGGTCGAGCAGGCGGCGCCACTCCTGCGGCTTCGAATCACGCTCCAGGATCGTCGTGGTCATCGGGCGCCCCGACATTTCGACCAGACGGCGCAGCAGGGCAAATTCTGACTCAAGCTCCTCGCCGAAATCCGAAATGACCTGCAACCAACCGGCGCCAGCCTGACCGATCGCCTTGGCGATCGTGGTCAATTCTTCCTCCGACGCATCCAGCGTGGGCGTCGGACGTCCATCCACGGTCTTGTGGTTCAGCGTGCGGGAGGTCGAGAAACCCAACGCCCCAGCGCGAATCCCCTCGGCTGCCAGGCGCGCCATTTCAGCTTGGTCGGCTTCGGTGGCGGGCTCGCGGGCAACGCCCCGTTCTCCCATCACGAAGACCCGCAAGGCCGCATGGGGGACCTGTGCGGCAACATCAACGTCAAACCGCCGTGCGGCGATGCGGTCGAGATAATCGGGGAAGCTTTGCCAGTTCCAGGGCAATCCGTGCGTCAGCACCGGCTCCGGAATATCTTCGACACCTTCCATCAGCTCGACCAGCATTTCCCGCTGGTCCGGCTTGCAAGGTGCGAAGCCGACGCCGCAATTGCCGATCAATGTGGTGGTCACGCCGTTGCAGGAGCTTGGTGTGATGTGGTTCGCCCACATGACCTGCGCATCGTAGTGAGTATGCGGATCGACAAAGCCGGGCGTCACGATCAGGCCCCGCGCGTCGATTTCGTCGGACGCTGTGTGGCGTGATGCGGCCCACCTCAACGATGCGGTTACCGGCGATGCCGATATCGGCTTCGAACGGTGCTGCTCCGGTGCCATCCATGACCATGTCCGTTACGAATGACCAGCGTCAGATCATCGGCCATGGCTGGTGTCCTTCCGTAATTCTATCAGAAGGCTAGGATGCGCGGGGCTCAGGGGCAAGTTAGATCTCTTAAGTTGAAGCGCCCACTCCTCTTTACCTTGGTCGCATCACACCGCGCCGCATCATGGGCGATACAACCTGGTCCGAAATAGCAAAATCCCAGAGCGTCGGTCCTTTGCTCGCTTTGAACTCCTCCAGCAATCCACCGATCTGATCGAGGCTGGCGATGGTAGCGCCTTGAAGGCCGAAACCCTTGGCGATGCCCGCAAGCGGACGACGACCGAACATCGACCCGCTGTCATCCAGCTTATCGGCTCGCAGCTTGTCAATTTCGGCGCCATAGGCGCCGTCGTTCAACACGCAGATAAGAATAGGAAGGTCGTAGCGACGAATCGTGTCGAGTTCCTGTGCGTGCATCATAGAAGCCGCCGTCACCGCATGTCAGGATGATGGGCTTATTCGGCCTCGCCGCGGCGACGCCGACAGCGTAACAGAGCTCGTTGCCGATGGCGCCGAATTCGCGAATCGTCATGAAATGATCTGCACTGACGCCCTTGCATCTGCGCGGTGAAAAATGAGTTATGCCCAGAGCCATTCTCGTATTCCCAGTCTTTAGGTATGACTCGGCTCAGCTCGGTCACCAGTTGCCGCGGGTCGAGGAGTCCGGGCTGAACGTCGAAGGACATTGTATCAAAAGGTTCCGTCCTGGTCCGGCCGGCAATGCTGACCGCGTCCCACGCTGCCGAGCGGCCGTGTGAAGGCGCGTTCCCCAAACCCTTGAGGATTGCAGACAGACCCTCGGTGGCGTCCGCTCGCAGAAAGGTACGCGCAATTCTTTCACCATGCCTGATACCCTGCGGGGCAGGATCTATTTGCACGACTGTAGCCTGCGGAAAGAGTTTTCCTCCGTCGGTCGTATGATGGGTCAGACTGGCACCCACAGTTAGAACCAGATCGCACTCTGCAAAGGCCTGGCGCGCGGCCGGATGCGAAAAACCTCCGGCGATCCCAAGGGAACGCGGATTGCCCTCGAAAAGCCCACGCACCGGGAGCGTCGTCGCCAGCAGGCCGTTGCATCTTTCCGCCAGCTGTTCGCAAAGTGCTTTTGCACCGGACAACTGAGCGCCGCGTCCCGCGATAATGATGATTCGTTCGGCTTATGCAATGCCCTCGACCGCCCGATGGACGTAATCCGGATGTGGCACCACGGGTCCGGTATCCGGAATCAGATTGGCAGAGGGCACGTATTTGATGTCGGCGTCGGGATCTGGACCTGCTGCAAATCGGTCGGAATACCGAGCACAACTGGTCGACGCTCGATCTTTGCAATATAGAATGCTTCCGATACATACTCGAACATGCGTCGGAGGCTGTGAGCAGCGATGTAATGGGCGCCCGTGGCCTCGACCAATGGGCCTTGACCGATCTCCTGATTGTACCAACCGGCATGGATCGGACTTTCACCAGCGAAAACGACGAGTGGTATTCTGCTGTTGGCGGCGGTCGCCAGCGCGGTCATTAGTTGGGTGACGCCCGGCCCACATGTCACCGATGCCACGCCTACTTTCCCCGATGCTACGGCATAGGCTGAGGCCGTCGCGACCGTACAGCGCTCGTGCGAGACGTGGAATGCTCTTACCTTCTCATTTTACGAGAGCACTGCCTCCCAGTGCATATTGCCGTCGCCTGTCAAAACGAAGACTGTATCTACATCTTCCAGCAAAAAAAGCCTTGGCGAGCCCGCGATATACAGGAATCGTATCGGACATTGCGAAATCGTTCCCCCGAGCAGAGTTATGTTATTGCCCACGCTACACCCGCATCGGAAAATTGCACAAACCGCCATAGCGTCGGTCGGCTATGCTGCACGCGGTTAGGTTCAGTCACTCAAGCTTCGAGCATTGCACACGCTGGCCGATCGCTGTGGAGATTGTCCAAAGAGGCCTGCGATCAGTTCGACTTCACGATCTCCTGCAGCGGCGGCAGCGCGCCAAGTGGCCGCCTCACGAGCGTGCATCGCTCGCTTCGCCCACGAGGCTATTTGCATACGCAGCTTCGGTGAAATCGGGAGGCACCTCGCGCACCATGCGCTGCGCATGTGTGTCGAAATCGGCAAAGAACAGATCCCGGCTGATTTGCGCAACGATGGCGGGAATGTCGCGTTTCATGCTCGGCACATCGCCGGTCGGCACGCCGAAGCTGACGAAGCCTGCTGGGTTCTGTACGTGGATGTCGCGCAAATAACCTGCGGCTGTCGGAAACTTTTTCGAGGAATTCATGTCCGGCCCCAAGATAAGGATGCGCGCCGATCCAGTCATCCATCTCACCTTCCGGTGGGATATAGCGGTCGCGCCACAGCAGCACCGTCGGCGGAAAAATCGGCCAACTCGGGGCATGCTGATAGGTTCGCATCATAGCCCGTGCCTGCTATCACGAAATCGCAACGGAAGGTCTGTCCGCAAACTTGCGCGACAATACGGTCCCCTTCGACCCACGCCGCGTCCCAGGGTGCGGCGAGATGAATATGGAAATCAGCAAACGTCACCGCGCGTTCGATCGCATCCGTGGTAGGCGTCGAACCCGCCCGGCGGAACCGCAGCGCTTGGGTCCAACGCACAGCGTCCGGCAATGCTGGATAATTGTCGTAGGCCCCGGCATAGCCGCGGCTGCGCGTTATCGGCACAGCGGCGATGGTTGGCCGGCGAGCAAATAGATGGACCGCTGCAGCACCGGATTCCAGCGCGACCCCTGCAGCGTCGAACGCCGAGGCCGCCGCACCAATTACCGCCACCACCTTGCCTTGCCACGCGGCGGCATTAAGAGCGCTCCCGGTATGGGCGTAGCAATGCAGGGGCAGTGAGTCGCTCAGGACGTGCGGAACATACGCGCCACCGTAGCCGCCGAAGCCGGTGGCCAGCACGATCTTGCGCGCTGTCTCGACCACGTCCTGGCCATCGACAATCAAATGCAAACGGAAGCAATCGCCGGCGGGCTCGATGCGGCGCAACTTCGTTAGATAGCGCACCGGGATGTTCAGAAAATGCCGATACCATTGCAGGTACTCAGCCCAATCCAGACGAGGAATACGATCGATCGCTGCATAGGCGGCAGCACCGTGCCGCGCTTTGTACCACGCCTGGAAACTCAGCGCCGGGATGCCGAGTTCCGGTCCGGGCAACGTCTTCGGTGTACGCAGCAGGTTCATGCGAGCGGTTGTCGTCCAAATGCCGGCCTGCGCTTCATCTACGGCTGCATCGATCACGGTGACACGCCCAATGCCCGCACGGCGCAGGGCAAACGCGATGGCACAGCCGGTCTGCCCACCCCCGATAATCGCGACGTTATGGTCAATGCCGGCACGTTCAGGCACCCAGTCGGGCGGATCGGCGCCCAGCCAGCGCACTGAATCACGAGCCGCGGCGTCGGGGTCCAGCATCAGCAGGTGCCTTGATCAGAGCGTGTCTTAGGGCAGACGAGCGCCCTGGCGTCGAAGCCGTAGAGCCAGCGCATCGTCTCCAGATTGCGGTCGGGAGATTTTCGCCACCCAGCGTCCCGCGCGACCTGCATGGGTCCGTCGCGCATGTGAAAGCGCAATTTGTTGGCGCGTGACATCTCCTGCAACCGAGTAACGCGCCGCAAACGCAGCCTCTCATAGCGCTCGAGCGCCGCCGCTGGATCGCCAACTGCCTTTAGACAGGCCGTTAAAGTCGCCCCGTCCTCGATCGCTTCGGCCACGCCTGGTCCATGAACGGATACATCGGATGACAGGCGTCGCCGAGCAGGGTCACGCGACCGACCAGCGCGGCAGAGGATCGCGGTCAAAAAGCGCCCAGATGAAGCAGGCATCGGCCGCGCCGATGATCCGCCGAACCTGAGGATGCCAGCTCTCGAAGGCGGCGAGAGCGTGAGCGATCGTCGCACGGTCGGTCCAGTCGTCACGGTTCCACGCATCATGCTCCGTCCAGCCGACGAAATTGAGCAGACGCCCGCGCGCGACGTAATAGTGGACAAAATGGGCCCCGGCACCGACCCAGGACTGGTTGCCGAGTTCGAGCCCGAGATCCGCACCGTGTATGGTGATATGCGGCGCGCCGTAAAGCTCCTCGCAGCGCGGATTGACCCTGGTATGGGCGAGCGTGCTGCCGATGTCCCAGCGCCGCTGGGTGGTGCGTCAGCGGCCTGCCCCCCTCGCGATCCATGCCTGCCCGCAGGCCGAGGCCGTAAAGCACACGGACGGCGTTGGGGCCCATATTGATCCCGCCGCCGATCGTCGTCAGCTCTTGCGCCTGTTCGTAGACATCGGCATCGAAGCCGGCCTGCCGCAGCGATACCGCGGCGGCGAGCCCGCCAATTCCGCTGCCTGCGACCGCGATCTTGAGGCCACTCAACAGCCGGTTATTCTGCAGCGATCCGCGGCGGGTCGCGCTCGTCGAGCGCTGCACGCAATTTCGGGGGCGACATCGGCAAATCCCGCAGCCGCAGCCCCGTCGCGTCCGCAATCGCGTTAGCAACTGCCGCCATCGGCGGCACGATCGGGACCTCGCCGACACCGCGTGCGCCAAACGGATGCCGTGGGTTCGGCACCTCGATCAGGATCGCGTCGATCATCGGCAAGTCGGAGCAGACCGGCACGCGGTAGTCGAGGAAACCGGGATTCTCCAAGCGGCCGTGCTGGTCGTAGACGTATTCCTCATTGAGCGCCCACCCGATGCCTTGCGCCACACCGCCCTGCATCTGGCCCTCAACATAAGAGGGATGTATGGCTCGGCCCACATCCTGGATCGCGGTGTAGCGTAGGATCCTGACATGGCCGGTCTCCGGGTCGACCTCGACATCGCAAATATGTGTGGTGAACCCGGGCGCTTGGCCTTGTGCATTGATCTGCACCTCTGCGCTGATCGGGCCGCCGGTGCGAGCCGAGCGCGCGGCAATGGCGGCCAAATCGAGCGGCTCGAAGGTGCCGGCATTTAGACCCGCCGGGTACACCTTGCCGTCCTTCCATTCCGCCGCGTCTGCGCTAATGTCCCACATGAACGCGGCGCGCTGTTTCAACACCTCGATCACATTCTCGGCGGCCTGCGTCACCGCCATGCCGCCGGCGAAGGTAACGCGGCTGCCACCGGTGGAGGCGCTGAACCCGATTGCGGTCGTATCGCCAACGACCGGCCGGACGTGCTCGAACGGGATGTGCAGCACCTCCGCGACCATCATCGCCATCGAGGCGCGCGAGCCGCCGATATCGGGATGGCCCTCGGTAACGGTGACCGTCCCGTCCTCGTTGACGTGCACCGCGGCGCTCGATTCGCCGCCAGCGTTGTGCCAGTAGCCCGAGGCAATACCGCGCCCCTGGTTTGGCTTCAGCGCGATCTTCATATGCTGGCTAGCACGCGCGGCTTCTAGCGTCTTTTGATAACCGATATTCACCCAGGTGACGCCGTGGGTCGACTTGACGCCGTCCTTGGCACCGTTGATTTCGCGCATCCGCAGCGGATCGATGCGCAATTCGCGCGCCAGTTCGTCGACGCAGCTTTCCAATGCGAACGAGCCGATCGGTGCGCCCGGCGCGCGGTACGCCGCCACCTTCGGTCTGTTGCACACAACGTCGTAGCCGACGGTCAGGGCGTTCGGGAAGTCGTAGACCGCCATCGCGCAGATGCAGCCCTGCTGCACCGGTGATCCGGGGAACGCGCCGGCCTGGTACTTGAGGATACTTTGCGCCGCAATGATATGGCCGTCCCGCTTGGCGCCGAGCTTGACTTCGACAACGGCACCAGAGGTCGGGCCAGTGGCGCGGAACACCTCTTCGCGGCTCATCACGATCTTGACCGGTCGCCCCGACTTCTTCGACAGCACATAGGCAAGCGGTTCGAGGTAGATGATCGTTTTGCCACCAAAGCCGCCGCCGATCTCTGCCGGGATGGCACGAATGTTCGCGATATCAGCGCCGCAGATGCGCGAGGTATAGGCGCGCACCATGAACTGACCCTGGCTCGAACTGTAGATGATCGTCTGGCCGTCGGCCCCGACCGAAACCAGAGAGGCGTGCGGCTCGATATAGCCTTGGTGTACCGGCTTTGTCGTATATCGCCGTTCGATAACCACATCAGCTTCCTCGAAGCCAGCCTCAACATCACCCTTGGCGAAACGGACGACCTTGGCGACGTTCGACGGCTTCTCGGGCTTCGGTTCGATCCCTGCAGTAAAGATGTTGTCGTGCAGCAGCGGCGCGTCCTCGCCCATCGCTGCTTCAACATCCATTACGTGGGGTAAAACTTCGTATTCAACCTCGATCAGGTCGATCGCCTGTTCGGCAATCAGCTGCGAGGTCGCGGCCACCGCGGCCACTGGGTGGCCCTCGTAGAGAACTTTCCCCTTCGCCATGCAATTCAGCGACATGTCGCGTAGATTGTGCGGCGCGGCGCCAATATGCGCGCGCTCCGGCGTAATGTCGGGAAAATCGGTGCGAGTGATGACCGCCCTCACGCCGGGGAGTGCCCGCGCCTTTTCGGTATTGATCGATACGATCCGGGCGTGAGCATGGGGACTGCGCTTGATCCGGCCCCACAGCATACCCGGCATCGTCATGTCGGCGCCGAAGTTGGCCCGGCCCGTGACCTTGTCGACGCCGTCGGGGCGGATTGGCCGGGTGCCGACTACCTGAAGCGCGGTTTTGTCGAGATAACTCATGTGCACCCCTCCTCGTCCTGTTTATAATACTCGTTCCGTGGCCGACGCCGCGCATAGTACTCGAAACCACCGCTGCGCCGGGCTCTCGGACGCTTGCTCGGCCGCGAATACTGTCCCTCGCTTAGAAGGCTCATCAGTAAACATCAAGATCGGGGGCTGCGCGAGACTGACGCTGTCGTTTCGATTTTGCAGTGTCAGGCCGCAGGCATTCGCATCGATCGTCCTGTCCTGATGCCGCATGCGTGACGTGATACAATCGAGAGGGCAGCGTGACCCGGAAGGAGAAAGCGAGTGGCAAAACAGATTCTTTGCGGCTTTGGCGTGGACATCGATGCGGTCGCGGGTTGGCTCGGCTCCTATGGCGGCGAGGATTCTCCCTCCGACATCCAACGCGGAATGTTCGCCGGCGAGGTGGGCGTGCCTAGGCTTCTGAAGCTGTTCGACAAGTTCAAGCTCAAGACGAGCTGGTTCATTCCCGGCCATTCGATCGAGACCTTTCCCGAGCAAACAGCGATGATTGTTACCGCGGGGCACGAGATCGGCGCGCACGGCTACTCGCACGAGAATCCGGTGGCCATGACGCGGCGGCAGGAAGAGGACGTGCTTAAGAAGTCAATCGAGCTGATCGAAAAATTCTCTGGCAAGAAACCGCGCGGCTACGTGGCGCCATGGTGGGAGATGTCGGCGGTGACCGCGGAGCTCTTGCTGCAGAATGGGTTTCGGTACGATCACAGCCAAGCCTATCATGACTTCCTGCCGTTCTATGCGCGGGTCGGAGACTCCTGGACCAAGATCGACTATTCGAAACAGGCATCCGATTGGATGCATCCGTTGCAACGGGGCAAGGAGGTTGATCTGGTTGAAATCGGCGCCAACTGGTACATAGACGACCTGCCGCCGATGATGTTCATCAAGAAGTCGCCGAACAGCCATGGCTTCGTCAATCCGCGGCATCTGGAGGAGATGTGGCGGGACGAATTTGATTGGGTCTATCGCGAGATGGATTATGCGGTGTTCCCCATCACCATCCATCCTGATGTGAGCGGCCGGCCGCAGGTGCTGCTGATGCTGGAGCGGCTGATCGGGCACATCAACGCGCATGACGGCGTGCGCTGGGTGACGATGGAAGAGATGGCGGAGGATTTCCGCGCGCGTCAGCCATTCCGGCCATCATAGGTCGCGCCGCATGTGCGTGCTCTGCGGCCAAATGTTTGGCGAGATCCACTGGTCGGAACGTCAGCTCGATCCAGTGCGGGTGAGCTATGGATCGGACGAAACCAGCCGCCGGCAGGAACGGCACGCACGTATCCGCCTGCTGCGTAAGGTGTTGGCGCAGTACGGGCTAGAGGTCGGCGACGATCCGAGCGCCACCAACTACGTAGTGAGCAATCGCAAGGGCGATCAACGGCTGGCGGCAGCCATGGGGGAGTTGTGGCGGGTCGCCGAGCAGATGGCCGGCAAGCCGCTCGACCCGTTAGACGAGAGCCTGCTGGAGCGACTGCGCACTATCGAGACCAACGCATGACGCGGCACGGTCGGCGCGCCATCACGATCCTTTCCGGCTTCCTTGGAAGCGGCAAGACGACATTGCTGCGGCGCTACCTGGCGGAGCGCGCGTGCGGAGATATCCACGTTATCATCAACGAATATGGCGCTGTCGGCATCGACAATCATCTCGCGCGCATGGTCGAGGATCAATCGATGCTACTGCAAGGCGGCTGCGTTTGCTGCGGCCGTCGCGAAGAACTGGTCGGCGCGCTGCGCGACCTGCTGGACCAAGAACAAGGCTGCGTGGGCGCAATGCGCCAGGTGGTCATCGAGACGAGCGGGCTCGCTGACCCGGTACCAGTCATGTTTTCGCTGGCGACTGACCCGGTGTTGCGCCACCAGTTCGACGTGCCTCTGGTGGTCGTCACCCTGGCCGCCATCGATGCGGAGCTTCAGATCCGGCGTTATGAGGAGGTCCGGAAGCAGATCATCGCGGCCGACCGGGTGATCATCACAAAGTCTGATCTCACCACGCGACAGGAGGTTGCGCGTTGCCGCGTCGCAATCCGGGCGCTCAATCCGACAGCACGCATTATCGTGTCGCTTTTCGGCGAGGCTTTCGAGGCTCTGGCGTCAGATGAGGGGCATGAAGACGAGCGACGATGGGAGAGGGTTCTGCGCGGTCCGACAGGCCTGCCGCAATCGCATCCGTCAGTCCGGTCGACTTCATTGGCGTTCGACACATCGCTCGACTGGACGGGCTTTGGGGTCTGGCTGAGCATGTTACTGCAGGTGCATGGGCCGAACGTGCTGCGCGTAAAGGGGCTGCTGAACATCGGCGATGCTGGCCCGGTGGTCATGAATGTGGCGCAGCACGTGGTACATCCGCCAGAGCATTTGCCCGCTTGGCCGTGGGGCGATCATCGCTCCAATCTCGTCTTCATCACCCGCCAGATCGACCCTAAGCGCATCGCCTATTCGTTGGAGAGGTTCCAGCATGCGGCCGGCCGATCCGATCTGCATGTGGTGCGTCTGGGCTGATGCCAGGCTACGCGCTTGGCAGGCAAGCAAGCGCGAACTGCTCAACCAGCCGGCGCGCTTCCGCATCCGCGGTGGCCGGTAGCGGAAGTCGAGGCGGCCGCGGCAGACCAACATTCATGCCCATATGGGCCAGCAGCGCTTTCGTGCCGGCGACGTAAGCCTGGCCGCCGACAAACTCGATCAACGGCAGATAATCGAGGTAGAGCCTGCGCGCCTCCGCGATCTTCTGCTCGTCCGCCACCAACTCGAACAGTCGCGCCAAGCGGGCCTGGACCGACATTCGAAGCGACGGCAACCCAGCCAACCGCGCCCTCGACGAAGGATTCGAAACCCAATATCCCGCCAAACACCTGCATCCGTTCGCCGCACAGCCGAATGATGTCGCGCGCGCGCGTCACCTCCGACGTCAACTCCTTGATGTAGCGGCAATTGGGAATGTCGCTCAGCCGCGCCACCAGCGGCGGCGCGTCGGGCCTGTATGGCCACACAAAAACGGCACCGGCTTCGATGTTGTAATCGACGATCAGATCAGCATCAGCGGTCGCATCGCTTGTACACCGCCGAAGGAGAAGGATGGCAACGGCGAGTAAGCGCGAGCAGCAGAGGCCGGAGGACCGGCCTCGGATGCTAGCATTTGTGACGATATGCTTCCGTAAAGATTGCCACCGGCGCATCGGAAGCTTGGGGGAGCATTAGTTTTCTGTTCGATGGCGCGCTGCCTCGCGCCATTCTCGGAACCTAAATCGCTCACCCTTCGGCTTCCCAATTGTCGAAAGATGAAAGCGTCGGCGCAGGTGAGCCAGTTCCCGCAACGCGCAGCAAGCTGAGAGGTCACGCGTCCACAGCATACAAAAGAGCAAACTTGGCTTAGGTTCCAGGAAATGCTCGTTAGCACTGCGCCGGTAACGGCGTTAGAGGTGAGGTGCGCAGGAACCGTTCGTAGCCAAGGCCGGCGCCGAGCGGATCCACGTTTGGCTCGGTCCCAGGTAATGTTTCTACCGCGATGCAACTGAGCGGCGTGTGTGTGTGTGTCGAGCAGGAACCCTTGCAGCATGTCATCGACCTCGCGGTGCGACCAGGTCGCTGTTCCGCTCAGCGTTCCGTCACCTTGTCTAGGGAAGCGCCACTTCTGCCGGATAGGGAAGCCTTGGCGTCGGCTCAGCAACAGGTTGCGCCTATCAGCATCGTCAGCCTGATGCACCTGGGCATATAGAAGGAACCACATCTCGCTGAGCGGAGGCACGGGTTGCACCGAGACGGTGTTCAAGACCGGCTTTGCGAAGGGCGCGCTCACTTCGAACCCGGAGGGGCGCCGCACAACCGAGCAGATCAGCGTCGGCGCCGGATGCTGCACGCCAGTGACGCGCAACGGCCGTCCGAACCGACCCTGGGCCGTGGTCCAGCCGATCTTGTGGCCAACGCGGAACTCATAGGTGAAGAAGCCAAATAACTTCGATGAATTGGCCGTGTAGCCACCGGGGATGGGAAGAAGGAAACGGCGTGGTGAATTCGTGGATAGCAGTTAGCGTCCCCGGAGATGGTGGAGATTCGGAGCGACGCCTGGTGTGGCGTGGCGGTGTAGGTGGAGGCGGCCATCGGCCCGGTCGGCCAGGGTGGAGTTTGCGAGACTGCAACCAGAGCCGAGAGAGGATCCGATGGCCGACGAGAGACTGCCGTTATCCGAGTTGCTGGAGAAGTCTGGTGAGGGAGATTTCCTGCGCGCTGTGGCGGAAGCGGTACTGCAGTTGCTGATGGAAGCGGACGTTGAAGGTCTGATTGGTGCAGGGCGCTACGAGCGCAGTGGCGAGCGCATGACCTGGCGCAACGGCTACCGCGATCGCGCGCTCGATACGCGGCTGGGGTCACTTCAGTTGCGGATCCCGAAGCTGCGGCAGGGCAGCTACTTCCCGCCATTCCTTGAAGCCCGGAAGGTTTCGGAGAAGGCCCTGGTAGCGGTGATCCAGGAGGCGTGGATCGGCGGGGTTTCGACCCGGCGAGTGGACGATCTGGTGCAGGCGATGGGGCTGAGCGGGATCAGCAAGTCGCAGGTCTCCAAGCTGTGCAAGGACATAGATGAGCGTGTGCGCGCGTTCCTTGACCGTCCCCTGGCGGGCGAATGGCCCTATCTGTGGCTGGACGCGACCTATCTGAGGCAGCGGGAGGGCGGCCGGATCGTCTCGGTCGCTGCGATAATCGCTGTCGCGGCAAACACGGATGGCAAGCGAGAGATCGTTGGGCTGCACATCGGTTCTTCCGAAGCCGAGACCTTCTGGTCGGTCTTCCTCAAGAGCCTGGCCCGCCGTGGTCTGCGCGGTGTGAAGCTGGTGATTTCCGATGCGCATGAGGGGTTGAAGGCTGCTATCCGCCGGGTATTCAGCGCGACATGGCAACGCTGCCGCGTTCACTGGATGCGGAACGCGCTATCTTACGTCGTGAAGACCCAGCAGAGCATGGTGGCAGCCGCGCTGCGCCAGGCGTTCATCCAGCCGGATCGCGCGCAGGCCAGCCAGACGTTGCGTCACGTGGCTGATCAGCTACGGCAGAAATGGCCAAAGCTCGCGGCGTTCATGGACGAGAGCGAGATAGATGTTTTGTCGCACCTGGACTTCCCCGAGCAGCACCGCGCGAAGATCCACAGCACTAACCCACTTGAGCGGTTGAACAAGGAGGTCAAGCGGCGGGCTGATGTGGTCGGGATATTTCCCAATGAGGCGTCAATGGACGTTCCCACAATGTTGCCAATTTAAGGTCCCGGCGCTGGGTGGCTCTGATCCGACCGGTCCGCTGCCCTCTGGCGAGGGGCCTGGCACGCGGAACACGACATCGATCTTGTCATGATCGATTTCGATTCGCCTGACCAAAGCGCGGATGACGTCACGGCGACCATTCCAGTCGGGTCCACCAAGTCCAGCCTGCATTCGCGCGGTGAACTCCTCCAGCCGCCCGATGACCAGCACGAGGTCTCGTTCCAGGTCCAGCGTTTCGATGAGCGCGGCGCGTTCTCCCTCCAATCGGCTGAGGCGCTGCTTCAGGCCGCTCACGCGTGGCTCGAACTCAGCACGGTCAATCATCCCTTCAGCATATCCATCGATCAGGCGACCGATCCCCCGGCGAAGTCGGGTCATCTGTCCGTCCAGAATGTCGATATTCTGCCGCAGTCCGCCGCCAGCTGTCGTGTCGGCCAATCGACGCCGATATTCTTGCGCCAGCCGCCCAGGGTCGACCAGTACAGCCTGGACCTCGTTCCAGACCGCCTGCTCGAGCTTGTCACTTCGCACCGAGCGGTTGTCGCAGGTGGCCTGCCCACCAAAGCGGTGACCATCAGTACCGGTGCAGCGATAATATCCGTAGTCGGCTGGTCGGTGGCCGCCGGTGAGCCCACGCGCCATCTTTCCGTAGAACGCATAACCACAGCGTTGGCAGACGATCAGACCCTGCAGTAGCCAGCCCGGCCTGCGCCGACCTTCTCGTCTACGCTTGCGATTTTCATCGAGCTGCACCTGCGCCGCCTCGAATAACGCCGCGTCAACCAGTGCAGGGACCGAGATCTCGATCCACTCCTCACGCGGCGTTGCGATCCGCGAGCCAGACGCTCGCTTCGGTGGATGTAGGCGTCGTCCGATTGGGCGCAAACGCGGCTTGGCCGGAATGGATCGCGTACGGCCGAACATGGCCGCCCCACGATAGACCGGGTTACGCAGCATCCCGCATACTGTGGTTGGGTCCCAACGAATGCGGCCAGTCTTGGTGGCGCACCCCATAGTCTGCAATCGGCGGCAGGTCTCACGCAGGCTGATCCGGCCGACACCAACCCAGCTGAAGATCGAACGGACGATTCGGGCTTCGTCCTCGAAGGGTTCGAAACGTGCGACTCCACCGCCCTGATGCCGACCGATGTAGCGGTATCCATAGGGCGCACCACTGAGCGCACTCACCGCACCGACACGTGCCGCGTGGCGACGGCCGCGCCGTCCACGCTCGAGGATCTTGGCACGCTCGTATTCGGCGATCACGCCCTGCACCTGCAGCAGCAGGTCATCCTCCGCTGAACTCCCGATCGTCCGATTCAAAAACACCACCTCCGCGCCGGCCCTACGGAATTCCTCGACGAGCAGCACTTGATAAGCATAGCGGCGTGACAACCGGTCCGGAGCCAGGACGTAGATCCGATCAATGCCACCCCCAGCGACCACATCGCGTAAGCTTTCGAGTGCCGGTCGCACCAGCGTCGAGCCGCTATATCCCTCGTCAACGAAGACATGGTCCGGGTCCAGCAGAGGAGCCTCCGTCTTCGCCTGTTCCCGCAACGCGGCGACCTGACTGGCTACAGTATTGCCGCGCGCCTGCTGGTCGCTCGACACTCGGGCATAGAGCGCAGCTACCGACTCAACCATGCTCATTTCCCCCGCGCACCCGCTGACCCTTGGCGCCGACTTCGCCGCGACACGTGTCGGCGCGGGCGCTTGGCCGAGTGGGGCGGCGCTGGACGGGAAGCGCACGTTCGTAAGCCTGAACCAGGCATTGCGGCGCAATCCGTGCCGGCTCGAATGATGTCCTCACCCCTAACGCGGCCTGCTTCGTGCGCCGCGCCATCGGCGCCTCCCTCGGCACAGATGATCCGGGTAGTCCCTTGGCGGTCCGAGTGTCCCGCCAGGAATCCCTCTCCGTAGTGTGCCTTTAGGCGATCGCGTCGCAGCAAGACCCTCCACTCAAAATTGGAAAGATTGTGGGAACGTCCATCATCCGGCTGATCGGCGCGGTGCTGCTGGAACAAAACGACGAATGGCAGTTGCAGCACCGCTACATGCAGGTCGAGGCGATGGCAGAGCTGTTCAGCCCAGCCGATGAACAAAGGCAAATCCCATCAGCCGCATGACGGCGACACGCGAGAGGCAGGCTGTGCCGTTGACGGCACCTATGCCCTACGCTCGACCGTGGCGTCGCCGTCAAGGTCCCGCAGCCGCGCAGCGGTGCGCCAAAGGCGCAGGACTTGACGGCGGCGATCGCGGTCGCAGCACCATATCTGTGCCGCCCATCGCACCCAGTGATATGCTGAGCGCCAATTTCGCCGGCGCCGATGCGCCAATGAGCGCTTCCATTACATCGCGAATCTACACCTGCTTGACGGACGTGACCTGGATAGCATGGGCTGCATCGCGTTCAGGGCCGCCTCGTCGTCCGACTGACCTGGCGTAATAACCCGGATCGGCTCAGGGTCGATTGGGATTGGTGGTTCGGCCAGATCGGGCGTGTTGGCTGCATCTGTGAGCGCCGGATCAGGGGCCACAGCCAGCACCCTGCCGAAATAAAGACGGCTGTACTGGGCGTGATGCCTTTGAGCTTCGTCGCTATTGGATCGAGGCCAGCGAGCGAGGCACCGTTCCAGGTCGTGTAATAGCTAGGTATCCAATAGTTGAAACTGGTGTCGCCCATAAGGCATCTGTATGAACCACAAGAAGTTGCGGCGGCTGTATGCCGAAGAACGGCTGCAGGTGCGTCGCCGTGGCGGCTGCAAACGAGCCCTTGGCACGCGATCGCCGATGACGCTGCCGCAGGGACCGGATCAGCGCTGGTCGCTTGACTTCGCCTCTGACACGCTGACCGACGGTCGGCGGTTCCGCATCTTGGTGGTGGTCGATGACTTCACCCGCGAGTGCCTGTGCCTGATCCCTGATACGTCACTATCCGGCAAACGAGTTGCACGTGAGCTGGATGCATCATCGCTTGCCGCGCCGCCCAGCCACTGCTGTGCGTCAGCGACAATGGCACTGAGCTGACCAGCGCCGCGATCCTGACCTGGTGCCAAGATCGGCAGGTGGGCCGGCACTACATCGCGCCCGGCAAGCCGCAGCAGAACGCGTTCGCGGAAAGCTTCATCGGACAATTACGCGACGAGTGTCTGAACGAGACGTTGTTTACCTCGCTGCGGCAGGCGCGCGCCGTGCTGGCCGCATGGCGGCGCGATTACAATGAGGTACGGCCACACTCGGCGCATGGTGGCGAGCCACCGGCCTCGATCAGACTGCCGCCGTGCGGCCGGGACGGAGAGACGCCGCTCGACCGAATAGAGAAACACCGTCACGATGGGCGTGACGGCAACCCAGGACTCTATTTTTAGCTGGAGGGAAGTTGGGGCCCAGGCCACTATCCCGGTGGCGAGGCTTTTCCGGCATTCGCAGCATAAAGCCGACTGGGGAGCGAAGACCTGAGCTGCTTGGAGTGGCTCACGCCAGCCGGGAATCCGCCAGGTCACCGATTACAGTGGCGGGCCGGGCCGCGCGCAACTGCGCAGCACTAGGCGTTGTCGCCCGGGTCGTCGCTGTCCTGCTGCGGGCGTTCGGGGGGCAGCGGCGGAACGCCCTTGTTCACCGGCTCGAAATGGACGAAGCCCTGTCGGGCTGTCCTCCAGACGCGTGCGGCGGTGATCGTAGATGCGCGTTGTGCTGATGTTCCGTGACCAAGCCACTCTTGCACCTTGGCGATGTCTGCCTCGTGGTCGAGCATTGGTGGCGCGGTCGCGCGCAGCGCATGCGCACCAATCTCAAAACCGAGCCGTGCCGAGTAGCCACACGCTTTGCCGTTGCGGCCTTCTCCTGTAATGTTTTCCTCCATAGGGGACGGAACGCCAATGACCATCAAGAAAATACGGTGGGGGGCTGCACGCACCATTCCTGCTGAGAGCTAGTGTAGCTCTGTTGCTAGCACTCGCGGGATGTAGTCCCGTCGTCGCACCCGGACAGATCGTAACCCATGTCACTCCGCCGGCGGGGACAAACGCTGCAACGCTGCGGTACCAGGAAGCGACGTGCCGGCTCAGCGCCAACGGCGTTGCTCAACAATACGTCCAGTGTATGCAACAACGAGGATACCGCGTTGAGGTGTATGGCTCAGGAGGAGCTGGGCCGACGAACGTCGCCTCGGCTCGGTCTTCCGCCGGTCAACTGCCGGCGTTCTATCACACCATGACCGACGAATGCGGACAGCTATATAGAATTCGCAACAACTACAGTGAAAGCATGCGACTGGCGCGCCAGATTGCGGCATATCCTGACGCCGATGCTGCCTTCGCCGGTATTCCTATTATTCCTGAATTCCAGGGAGGCCACTCAGTTGGTTTCACGACCGGTTCGGCCGCAGCTAGTTACGCTGATTGTCTTGCCGGCGCGCGAGGATATATCGGCGACCTTCACTTTTTCGGCCATGGTGTAGCTCAAGATTACCCGGAAGCGGCAAGATGGTACGAGAAAGCAATCACTAATCCCTCCAAACAGTGGAGGTGGCGTGGTCCAAATGCCCTTATGGCAAATTAATCTCGGACTTCTCTATGCATACGGGCTGAGCGTACCGCGAGATCCGGTGCGAGCCAGAGAGCTTTGGGCGAATACCGATGAGCCAGGGCTCAACCTCAAGGGATCGGGTACTGACGAAGCTCTTGGATAACCACGCTTTGCCAAAGACCTTGGGAGACCTCGATAGCTTTCGACAGGAGGTCAATGCGGCTAATGCTCGGATCGAAGCGAAGGAAGCGCAAGAGCAAGCAATCGCAGAACGACAGCGGGAGAAGGAGGAAGCTGTCGAGCGGGAGAGATATAATCGCGAACATCCGGAAGCTGCCCGCGCCGCGCGTGAACAATCGACGAGTAGTACTAGCCGGTCGCATGATGATTGCTCGATGCATGATTGGTCGATCGGATCGCACGCGGGTATGTTTGGTGGCATGTGGCTGGCCAACGGGTGTCATTAGAACAAGGCAATCCGCATATGCACGACCTGGCCACACATCGAGGGAGGGTTCGTCAGAGAGCAGCAGGGCGATCAAAAATGGGGCCTGCATATGGCGATGAACGTGACGTCTACCAAGCTACCTTAAACGTCGGACTATCCTCCGGCCGCGTGCGGCGGTATCGTAGATGCGTGTGGTGGCAATGTTCGCGTGCCCGAGCCACTCCTGCACCTTGGCGATGTCGGCCTCATGGTCCAGGGCATTTGTAGCAGCCGTCGCGCGTAGCGCATGCGCGCCAATCTCGAAACCGAGCTGCGCCGAGTAGGCCCGCACCAGCTTATAGATGCCATCTGGTGTGATCGCATCGTCGAGCTGACCGGTGCGGTTGTTGCGGATCGGCCGAAATAGCGCGCCGGTTTCCTCGGTGCTGTGGCCGGCCGCGGCGAGGTAATCATGAATGAGGCCCTGCGTGCCGGGGTGCAGCGGTAGATATCGCACCTTGCCGCCTTTGCCTGACACCTTGAGATGCGGCACGCCTTTGCGCGCGTGCTGCGCGTCCTTCACCTTGAGCTTGCACAGCTCCTCGCGCCGCAGCGCGTGAAACAGCAACGTCGAGAGGATGGCGCGGTCGCGCTTGCTCTTGATCGTTTCGTCGAGCGGCGCAGCGAGCAATTTACGCGCCTGGTGATCGCCGAGCGCCGGCGTCTTGCCTTCGCCGCTTTCGGCCTTCGGACGCTCCACGCCTTTGACCGGGTTATGCGTCACCGCGTTCCGTTCACAGAGATACTCAAACAGCGAGGCGAGCGACGCGAGCCGGTGCCGGGTCGTGCAGCCGCCGAGACCGCGGCGCACCAGATCATCGCGCCAGGCGATGACGTGGGCGCGCGTTACCACCCGAAACTCCTCCGGTCGGCCAATGCCGGCGAACTGCATGAAGTCGCGCACTGCGTTCTCATAGGCGCGGCGCGTGTGCGTTGGTGATGTTGGCGAACCACTCGATTTCGGGCGGCACGTCCGCCAGCCGGTGGAACTCGGCAGCGGTCAGCAGCCGGATGCCGGGCTGGATCTCGGTCGGGAGCCGCTCACTCATAACGCGGCCTCATGATGGTGCCAGGCGGAACGCCGGCGAGCTGGTGCTCGCGGCGATACTCGGCCGCCAGCTCGTCACAGTCAGGACCGGTCGGGCCGCAGGAGATCCGGTGCCGGTGGTTGCGGGCCTCTTTGGCGGCCGACTGCCAAGCCCGGTCCTCCGTCATCGGGCCTTCGACGGCGAACACGCCGCGGTCCTCGTCGGTGACGATGAGGTAGAACGGCTGGCGGTCCGGTTCGTCTCTGGGCATGAGGCATTTTAGTATTGATAGATCTGTTATCGACGAATAATTGGACCGCGCAGAACGCGGAGGAATACCGGTCCTGGCCGTTGCAGCGCTCGACACCCCAACCTCTTGCCCATCCGATCACGGATCGATGGGCGCGCACTCGGGATATCGTCATATGGATCAACACGAATTCGCGGCGGACCTGCGGCGTGATGGCTTCCGCCCCGTTTACGCCAACCTGCGGCCGAACATGAGAGAGGCCAACCACTGCCACGACTTCGACGCCCGGCTCTTCGTGCTGGGCGGTGAGATCACCATCACCCGCGACAATATCCCAGAGACGTTCCGCGCCGGACAATGCTGTGAGGTGCCCGCCGGCTGCATGCATACCGAGCAGGTCGGTCCCGAGTGCGTCGCCTACCTATCAGGGCGCCGCCGCAACGGCGGGCCGCTCACGCGCGAGGCATTCGAAAGCGATCTGCGCGGCGAGGGCTTCGAGGTCATTCATGGCGGTCAGAAGCCCAACTTCACTGAAGATCTCCATGCGCACGGGTTCGACGAGCGCATCCTGGTGCTGAGCGAGATCACGGTGATCCGGGACGGCGGGTCGGAAACGTTCCGCGCCGGCGATCATTGCGAGATACCTGGGGATTGTCAGCACGCCGGGAAGGTCGGGCCGGAAGGCGTTGCTTACATCGTCGGCAAGGTCGATCGGCAGGTTGACACCAGATGAGCTGCAGCAGGGCGCGTGCTGGTCACGCGCCTTGCGGTTCCACGGCCGCCTGGCCCTGGGCGCCAACGTTACTAGTACCCGGAATCACTGAACAGCGAAACACGGTTTAAGTGTCTTCTGGTGGATGGCGCATTTGGTCCAGACGAAGGGATCGGCGCGTTCATTGTAGTCGGCGATGAAGCTATTGATGTGAGCGATCAATTCGGGCCGGCTGGCGAAGGACGCGCCGTTGAGCGACTGGCCGGCCAGGATCGAGAACCAGACCTAGATCTGGTTCAGCCAGGAGCTATGGGTCGGCGTGTAATGGAAATGCACGTTTTTATGTCGTGCGAGCCAGTGATCGCGCTTCGGCTTGTGGGTGGAGAGATTGTCGAGGATGACGTGAAGCTCGCGGTCGGGATATGCCGCGACGATGCGGTTCATGAAGTCGAGGAACTCGATCCGCCGGCGCCGCCGATAATGGCGGCCGACCACCTTCCCGGTGGCGACCTCCAAGGCGGCGAACAAAGTCGTCGTTCCGTGCCGCCTGTAGTCGTGTGGCTGGCCTGTCATGGCTCGTCCGTTCGGCAGCTTCAGATAGCCCTGGGCACGCTCCAGCGCTTGGATCGAAGGCTTCTCGTCCACCGACAGCACCACGGCATTGTCCGGCGGCATCATGTAGAGGCCGACGATCTCGGCCGCCTTGCTGACAAACTCTGGGTCGTTGCTCTGGCACCAAGACTTGCGGCCGGGCACATCGATCTTCTGGCTCGCAGGAAACGCCAGACATACTGCTCGTGAATGTCGCCGAGTTGGCGCGCCAGCAGCGGCGCCGTCCAGTTCGCATAGCCCGCAGGCGGCGGTCGATCGAGCATCGCCAGGATGCGCTGCTGATGCTCCGGTCCATATTTAGGCTCGGCGCCGCGATCACTGACTTCCGACAGATCTGCCAGACGATCGCGCGCGTAGCGAACCCGCCACTTCGACGCCGTACCAATCGTGCAGCGCAGCCGCCGGCTGATCTCGCGCGTCGCCGTCCCGGCCGCCGCCAGCAGCACGATCCGAGCGCGGAACCGCTGCCGCACCTCGCTTTTAGTCGAACGCACCAGCGCTTCAAGCGCCTGGCGTTCCTTCACCGTCAAGCTAATCTCGGTCGCTTCGGGGATGCCTTGCATCCCAGCCTTGAATCACGACTCGTTCTCCACCGATAGTGGGTACTAGCGTAGTCCCGATCGGGCGCCCGTCCGTTTCGATGTGAGTGCGGCGATCAATGCCGGATACGGTCCGAGGAAAAGATCGCCGATGGCCACACGCCGCCGGTACGTGATCCAGCGCTGCGCCAAGTGGTGCGACCGGTCGTGTAGCATCTGGCAGCGCTGACAGAGCGCGCGGAGGTTCTTCATCCGGTTGTTCGTCGGGTCACTGTCGAGATGCGCCGCCGCAAGCACGACACGGGTCATCCGGAACTGGGTGGCTTCTACAAGGTCGGGCCACCGGGCCATGCGCCCTTGTCGGTCCCGCCAGGTCGCCGTTTGCTCGTCGAACCACCGCCCGTCCGGCAGGCAGCGGACGAGGGCGAGGTGTGGTCGCCGACAGTGTTGGCACCTACCACCGGCACGCTCGAAGCGAACATGGCTGCTCAACTCACGCCAGTGCGGCGGATAGAGCGGTCGTAATTCGGGGCGTATAGGCATGGCTACCCCGCCTTTTTCCCAAGCACGCGATAGACGCTGGCGCGGCCAATGCCGAGCCGTCGGGCGATCTCGGCAGGCCCGAGCCTTTCCTCGTAGCGCAGCTTGCGAACGACTGCTGCATCGATCTTCGGCCTCCGGCCCTTATACACGCCGCGCAACTTGGCTGCGGCAATGCCTTCGACCTGCCGGTCCTTCCGCAAGTTTTCTTTCGAACTGGGCGAACACGCGGAGCATGTCGAGGAAGGTCTTGCCGGCCGTGGTGCCCGTATCGATCGGCTGCTCAGTCGCGCGCAAGGTCACGGGTCTCCCTCAGCTCATGGACGATGTTCTGCAGATCCCGCAATGATCGTGCGAGCCGGTCGATGCGCGTGACTACAAGGCCATCGCCTGGCCGTAGGAATTCGAGCAACACCTGTAGCTCCGTCCGGCCGTCGCAGCGTGTCCCGCTTGCTTTCTCGGCAACGAATCACATCGCAACCCGCCGCCTTCAGTGCAGCGCGCTGAATGCCGAGGTTCTGGTCGAGGGTTGAAGCGCGCGCGTATCCGTATAGGGCCATCGAAATGCCGGGCAGGGTAGGGGACTCCGTCTCGTTAAAGTCGAGACCCTGCGCCCGGGTCGCCTCAAGCAGAAAATACCAGCCCTAATGAGACGCGCTTTGTGTCTCGCGCCTGCGTCCCGTTGGGGTATACCTCAACAATCAACAGTCGGCTCAGTTCCCCCAATTGCTGGCTTTGGGGTATTCGCAATGACCAAAGTTGGCAAGAGTGGACTGGCGTCTTTGGGGCGGAGAGTGCAAAAATCCGACATCCAGTCGCAGCTGACGCACGGGCAATCGCCGTGGCGCAACCCGAGCCCCTAAATCCGCCGTCGACACACGCGCGTTCCAGAGAAACTTTAGAAAGCATGCACGATGGTAAAGCGCCGCAAGGAGGAAGAGATTGTCGGAGTGCTCGAGTTCGAAGGCCGAACCAGTGAGGATCCGGAAGTCATGAAATGGCTGGCCGAGCACAAGGCGCGGAATGGCGGCAAGATCCGTGTAAGCCGGGGTAGCAGGGGCTTCCGAGTGGCGTTCAGCAAGGAAGCGGACATGGCGTTGTGGCAAGCACGGTCAGAGCAGGGGGGCAAGGGAAGCGATCGCCCCATTCCTGACGTTCATTCAAATCGAAGGAGATATCGGCATTGACGAAGGAGGAATTGACCGTGTGGGCGTTGGCGAATGGCTGGCGGGTCATCGCCGGCCATCCCAGCCTGACAAAGCCCGGCGCGCCGAACGACCCCATCGTGCGTCTCGTGCTAAAGGCGACGGTGGTCAACCTTGAGGTGCGTAAGCCTGCCGGGAAATGGGAGAAAGTGGCTGGTGAGAGCTACGCTCAC
Organism: uncultured Alphaproteobacteria bacterium; assembly: GCA_963758595.1. Lineage (GTDB taxonomy): Bacteria > Pseudomonadota > Alphaproteobacteria > Acetobacterales > Acetobacteraceae > JAMXLO01. Next base: position 242,431 of record CAVWWB010000003.1, on the reverse strand, counting down.
GTTGTGCAAGGCTCGGAAGACGAGCCGCCACGTGGACTAGGCTTCGAAAAGGTTCCCACCATCACGTTGCTGATGCAGCAAAATCGTGACGCGATGGTGTTTGGACGGATGAGTGGCAGTTAGACCTCATCCTTTGCGTACCTGTGATGACGCTCGCTGGAATCGCCACAATGCGATCGCGGTGGGCCGCCCATTCCACGAGCATATTGCCGAGTGCTGGATACCACGATCGTCGACAAAAACAATGTCCAGCAAACCATGGTGGAATTTGCAACGCGGGCGAGCTGCGGAAGTTTGGATAGCCGAGGATCGGCCGGAGTAGACGAGTTTATTTTTAGCGCGGCACTGTAATTGAGTAGCGGCGTCCCCAATTGTAGGAACTCTATAAGCCGATGGGAGGAGATGTAGCCTCCCACACAGAACTGACCCATCACATGCAATACCGGGTCTGGACTAAACCGGCGCTGTTAGGCGCAGGATGCGGCGCGATCGCCATCACCTTCGTCGGGTTTTCACAACTCGGGTGGAAAACGTCCCAGGCCGCCGCTGACATGGCCCAGGAGCAAGCGGATGCCGCCGTGGTGGCGGCCCTGGTGCCGTTCTAAGTGGCGAAAGCCGAGCAAAATACGCTCGCCAAGGTCAACGCCAAGGATTCCGCCTTCTCCCGCAGCGAATTGGTGATGAGGGCCCAGCTGGGCAACGGTTGGAGACAGCAGGACGCCAGACAACGCACTCGCGATCGCTTGTGCGGACACACCGCGTAGGGTGAAGCCGAACATATAACGATTCGTCCGAATAGATTACTATGGGAATACTGATAAGCCGACGGACGCCACGAGGTGCCCGCACTTGGAGCAGCATGGTGGGTCGACCTGAACTCGGTACGAAATGCGCCTGCGCGAGCTGCGCCGAACGCTTCTACGACTTGAACCGGTCGCCCGCGGTCTGCCCAAAATGTGGCGCGACACAGCCGCCTGTCTCGGTGCGTGCGCCGCGTCCGGTGCGCCCCAGCCCCAGCAGTGCGCACTTGAGCCGGCGCCCCCTGCCAGTCATCAGTATGTTTCGATCCGTTATTCCGAGCGCCTCGCCGAAGCGGGCATCGAACCCTCGGTCGGCAGCATTGGCGACAGCTACGACAATGCGCTCGCTGAAACCGTTCATGGCCTGTTCAAGACTGAGCTGATCCGCCGGCGCGGCCCATGGCGCTCGTTCGATGCGGTTGAGTTCGCCACCCTCGAATGGGTCGACTGGTTCAACAATCGCCGCATTCTCGAGCCGATCGGCAACATGCCGCCAGCCGAGGCCGAGGAACGCTACTATGCCCAGATCGAGGAGGTCCCACTGGCGGCGTAACTCAAACCAATCAGCCTCCGGCAAACCCGGGGCGGTTCAAGGCGAACGACTGGTATCCGGGCGTACCGCCCGAACAGACCGTCACGTCCGCTTTGGAGATGAAACTGCCGAATGACCGGGATGGGCACGAAACAGCCGTGAGGCGTGGGTCTCGCAGGTCAGATATAACCCCTAGATCCCACAGCTCACTCGGCCTTGGGTACCACGCCTGCGGCAAGAGCGAGCCTGACGAGCGGGGAGAGGCTGCGGGCCTTCATGTAGACCATAACCCGGGCGTGGTGGACCTCCACCGTGCGCGAGCTGATGCGAGATCATACGCGATGCTCTCCCGCGCTCGGCAGGTGGAAACTTGAACTCCTCTCGTCATGCGCCTCTTACCGGCTCGTGGATTGCCTGGTTCAATAAACCCACTGCACGACATTCAAGATGGTGCGCGTGTGCCGAAGCATGGCACGTCGATCAGCAAAACGGGTCAAACCTTTGCCGGACTGCGCCGATCTCATGGCGTTCGATGCTATCATCACTCAACGTCCGCTCGTCTGGCATTCTCCAGCCGGTCGCATGACAATTGCTCGCTGAACACGGGGCGCCGCTTCGGCCAGAACATCGCCAAGCCAACCCAGCACCACCAATGATTTCGCGGCGGACGCAATGGGGCAGAGGCCAGCCATGTATAGATATCGACCTCGTGCGGCAACCGGGCCGGTTGCGACCATGCGTCTTCCTGCATCGGCAACGGATAAGGCGCAGGCAGATGCGACTCATCTGCCCGGGCGTAGTGATCTTCGGGGGCATCCAGCAGGCACGGGTGCATCGCCTGCCCGGTACGCAGCGAACCCCTCCAGCGTGCAGGTACCGAGCCACGACAGGGTGCGCGCGATCCACGACTGCTCGCCCAATGCAGGCCGCGGCTGTCCGGTTGGGACGGCCGTGGGTGGTCTTTGGTCGCCGATGCGACGGCGAAGTTCTGCGGCCTGGTGGACCGGATGGGAATTGAGCATCGAACTCTCCCTTCGGTTGACGGAAGAGAGCTTCCGATCGGCGGATTACAGAAGCATTCCAGCGGGAGCCGCGAGAGTTACGCCTGTAGTGCGGCATCTTCTGCCGACCGGTATCAGCTCTCGCTGCGACATGCCAAATAGCGAATATTCCGTCGGAACAGCAAGCACGTAGCCGACGCCTCGCGCCTGTGCGGATGATGGGGGGTGCGCTGGGGGTGCGTCTCCGCCTTGCCGCAGCCGCAGGATCTTCACGTCGATGCTGCGATCATAGATATCCTCGAGAGCCGCGTGGCTTCCAGCCGATGTCTGTGGCTCAGCGACCGCAGCGGTGCTTCAAGAAAGGCGACCAGCAGCGCGTACTCGCCTTTGTCAGGGTCACCAAATCGTTGCGAGAATATGGAGGGTAATCGCTGCCTTCCGCATGTGTTGCCAGCGCCGGGTTGCCGCAGGAACATGCTGACGCATCCTGGACCGGCAGCGAAGGAAGTCACGCAGCTCATCGTGGCATCGGCAATACTGTTCCGCTGACGCGGTGCTCTTCAGGCCGAGCATTGGCCGACATCGACCTTTGATGCCGGGATGGTTCTGCTCAAGTCTGTTGTTGAGGTAGGAACTCGTTCGATGTGCACCTGGCGTCCGAGCTCGGTCCGGATCGCTCGGGGATAGGCGTCATGGCCGTCCGTCGTGACCCGTGCCGGCGTGACTCCGGCCACCGTCCTGGCCGATCGAAAGAATGCCTTGGCAGCCGCCAAATCCCGATGCCCGCTCAGCATTGCATCGACTAGGCCGCCGTCGCGATCGATCGCACGATACAGATACCGCCATTGGCAACGCACTCTGATAGCCGTCATGCCTCATGCTAGCATCCGCGTCTTTTGCACCGCAGAGCACGCCCAGACCGCGGCAAGCGCACATACGATCCCCACCAGTGAGCCAGGCTCAAGAAGGCGAAGCGGGGCGCGAAGCACCGATGGCGGCAAGATGTCGAATGGCTTCAGAACGGCAAGGTCATTCTTCAACCGCTTTGAGCCCAAGAGACATCGTACCGACCTGCGCTATGAGGTAGATCACAGCCATCCAAGCGAGCGGCGGCTAGCACTGAAGACGGGAACGATCGATGTCCGGTTCCCATCATCAAAGCAGGAGTTCGAAATGCCGGCAGTGCAGAATACGTTCAAGGCAGAGCTCATCAAACATCATCACCACAAGCACGAACTGCGCGTCACCGGCGATGTCACGGAGCCGACGACGGGTTGGACCGTCAAGCTTGAGCGTGCCAATCCACAGGGTATCAACCCAAAGATCCTTCTGTTGAAGCTCGTGGAGATCGGGCCGACCGGCAACGCGGGCAATATAGTCACAACACATCATGTGAAATACGACGAGAACCCTGCCCAGGTCGAATACACCGAAGTGACCATCGAGGGCGCCTTCACGATCCCTGTCCACCACGTCGCGCACGCCTGACACAAGCTGGCCTCGGTATCACGGAGCCAGCGATCCTCAGAGTTGTCATTTTTGACGCGATGATCATACTCGCGCATATGGAAGAATATAACGAAATCGTGCAGCTCTTCGGTGCGCATCGAGACAAGCAGCGTTGAATGCAATCAAAGCCTAACGCGCAGAAACAGCGACCGATCGCGGCACGCGCACAATTCAAACCCTGCAAACAGACGACCAGCATCCGCGGCGCCCAAAACTGCCTGACTAGCAGTTTTTGGTACCTTTGGCGCGGCTTCTTATGGCATTCTCAAAGGTGAGCGGCCATTCGTTAGCCCGATCCGGAGACCCGGCCAGTGACAAGTGAAGTTACTTCTGAGTTCCAGCGAGGCTGGGATGCGGCTCTGCAGGCCGCACGCGCTTGGCATGAGGGCCAGGCAAGCAAAGCGACGGTTCAGGCGAGACGCAGCCGGTTCCCCAAGAACCTCGAACGAGAAGCTGAAGTCCATCGAAAATCAGCGGAGCGCATCGTGACCCTCAGTCCGGATGATGTCTAAGCCAACCCATCCGGATTCTCTAGGGCGTGTCATCAATTAAGCCAAATGAAGGCAGCGGCGAGGTGGATGGCGGCGAGGAAGTTGCGCTTAGTCTTATCGTATCGTGTAGCGATGGCACGAAACTGCTTGAGCTTGGCGAAGAAGTTTTCGATCAGATGCCGCGCCTTGAACAGTTCGCGGTCGTAGTCGCGAGGCGACTTGCGGCGCTGTTTCGGCGGGATCACTGTGGTCTTGCCGGCTGCCTGCAAGGGCTGAATGACGCGCTCTTCGGCGTCGAATGCCTTGTCGGCGATCAGCGTGTCCGCCTGCACCTGCGGCAAGAGATGATCGGCGCCCACCAGATCGTGCGCTGCGCCGCCAGTCAGGAAGACGCCGGTCGGGTTGCCAAGCGCATCGACGGTAGCGTGGATCTTGGTGCTCCATCCGCCGCGCGAGCGGCCGATCGCTTGGTCTTGGCCGGCTTTTTTTGGGCGCCCGCGCTGTGCTGATGGGCGCGCACGATAGTGCTGTCGATCATCGCATATTCGTTGTCGGCATCGGCCGCGAGGACATCGAACACCTTCTTCCAAACCCCGGTTTCCGCCCAGCGCGACCACCGCGTATGCACCTGGATCGGATCGCCGAACCGCTCCGGCAAGTCGCGCCAGGGAATGCCCGCTCGGTAACGATAGAGAACCGCCTCGACAAACAGCCGGTTGTCGCGGGCGGTCACGCCGACCGAGCCCTCGCGGCCCGGCAACAGGCCTTCGATCCGCTCCCATTGGTCATCACGCAGTGCGTAGCGGCGCATTGGTCAGCTCCTGTGAAGCTGACCGTCCACGAATTCGAAGAATTGGCCGCGCCGGAATCGCCAAACGCCTCAGCCGCTGCGAATTGCCCCGGCTGTGGCATTCTGGACTCACCTTCCAGCCCCGAATTGATGACAGGCCCTAGTTTCTGATCCTGCTCATTCGTTCATGGGGTCAAAACCGGCGATACACGCATCTTCTCGGTATCGCGCGATGACAACGGTCGGCATTGGCAAATTAACTGGTGCCGGAACATAGGTGAGCGAAGCGACGGCGAACCAAGGGTCTCATGTTGCTTGGTGGACACAGATCTCCTGTCGCCAGACTCGGAATGCCTTGGCTTGAGCACGGCGATAATCTGCTGCAGCCATGAGATGGCGTCGTGGTCGAAAGTGGCCATAGATCATCGCGTGTGCGGATAGGAACCGCTGTGCCTGTTCGGACGACTTGAACCGTTGCATCTGCCGCTCTCGTCGCCGGGTAGGCCGATGCGAATTCCCAGCTCGATTGTTTAGGTATCTGCTAGTCCGATGACGAACATCCGGAAACACCGCGCGATGAGCAACACCATAGCTGCGGAGACCATCGGTGACGAGACGTGTCGGTTTATACCTCAACCCTTGCACCAGCCGCTTGAAGAAACGCTTGGCAGCCGCGCCATTTCGCCGCTCGTGCACCAGAATGTCCAAGACAACGCCATGCTGGTCGACCGCGCGCCACAGATAATGCAGAACACCGCGGCTGCGAACGAACACCTCGTCCAAGTGCCACATATCTCCAGGGCGCAGCCGGCGCCGGTGCAGCCGTCCGGCGAAGTCGCTGCTGAATTTCGTGTACCAGAGCCGAATGCTCTCGTGGCTCACGATGACGCCGCGTTCGGCGAGAATCAGCTCGACGTCGCGCAGGCTGAGGCTGAACACGTGATACAACCAAACTGCCTGGGAGGTGGCGGGCTGTGATGTCATGCGGTCAGCCTCGCCCAACGCCGGTCCATCCGCCAGCCGTGATTAACTTGGCCGCCAGGCGGCGTGATAACGAGAGAAGTTCCTCTAGGAGGAGATTTGGGCAAAGACGCTCAGGCTGCGACAACCTCGGCTAAGGAAATCGTCGCGAGCGCCAGACTCCTCACATCACCACCGGCCAGAAATCTGACCTCCCGCACAATCTTCGACAGATCTGCCGAACCACCTGCCTCGCTACCCAACCGCTCGGTGCGCCGTCCCTGACGCTGCGTCTGGCCATCTTGGAGCGGCAAGCGCGCCGAGGTCGACCGGCGCGCTGCGGTCATCATGGCCCGACCGTTATGTGGGCGGCCGACCCGCGGTAAAGCGCGCCGCCCCTTGGCCGCCAAGAAGCCACTCTATACGGGCCAAGAAGTCTGGCGACTTTTCCCGACCCGCCTCCCTTGGCGAGTTTCGCTGAAGCTGATGGAGCTAGCGGCCCCTTAATAGGATTCTGCGATCTGAACCGTGCAGTTGGTGATCGTGAATTGATTGACGAAAAACGGCTGCAGCACGGCCATGGCTTCTCCGCGCTTCGGGCTCTCCCAGAACGCTCGCATATCCGCCTCGCTTTCCCATTGCGAGACAGCATAGCCCGCATCAGGATCGTTCTGGTCCCGGAGAAGCCATTGCCCTTTTAATCCCTTCGCTTCGCCGCGAATTTCCAGAGCTCTCTTGAAGGCGGCCTCGAAAGCATTCCATTGGCCGGGCATGATTTTGCCCCAGATGATCCGCATATGCATTGCGATACCCCTTTATCGACGTGCATCGACCTGTGTGTCGCAAGTGCCCATCTAGCACCGCCTGGTTCAGCTGTCAGCCCAAGTGCCCGTCGATACGGCCAAGGCAAGTGTGCGGATCACCGCTGTGTCGTTAGTGGGTGCGATGGTCCTACGGCGCCGATCCGCCACGTGCCGAGCACCGCAACCAGCAACTCGGGAAGTCCGCCCTCATCAGCTCCAAGCATCTTCTTATGATCGACGTCATTCGCGCCGACATCAACTGTAGCAGTTCTGTCATCAGTCATCGATCACCGCCCATATATCTAACTTTGGTTCCGTGCGTCGTAACCGGCTGGTCAACTCTCGCGCAGCTTAGCGATGTCCTCGTCTGTGCGGTTCCCGTGGATCGACACCTGAGAAAGCTCGCCCTCGATCCGGGCCAGCTCGTTGTCCGGAGTAGGCGAACGTGTCGCGCATTGTAGCACCGATGGAAATTTCCAGTTCTCAGCTCGCGCGCGTGCAGAAATCATATGTGGACGGCCCCCGCGTGCAAGGGATTTAGAGGTGGGTTCGGGCGAAATGGTCAGGTGCAGTCATATGTCCGGCCCTTCCGTGCGGTGCGTATGACCGCTGGCCCTGATGGAGTTCGCTGATCGGGTCCCCATCAAGAATACGCGCTGCGTTGCGCCTTGAATTACTCGGGTCTTCCCGATCCGCGGCTCGACCGCTCGCCATCACGTCCTCTTCACCCTCGCATGCTGAACGGGTTGTCGGCTGCTAGGCCGGCCGCCCGATAACCTGCTTCGCTCGATAGCCGTCGCCGCGCATCATGACCGCCCAGACGATGCGTGCGGTCTTGTTGGCCAGCGCGACCCCGGCGACCTTGGTCGGCTTGCGTTCCAGCAGAGCACGGACCCACTCGCCGTCGCGTGTCGGTCGATTCCGCGCGTGGCGCAGAACGGCAACAGCACCTGCAATGAGCAGGCTACGAATGTATTTGTTGCCGCGCTTGCTGGTGCGCCCAAGGCGCTCCTTGCCGCCGCTCGAGTTCTGCCGTGGCGTCATCCCTAGCCAGGCGGCAAACTCTCGGCCTGATCGGAACAACGATGGATCGGAAACCGTTGCGGCAATTGCGCTGGCACCCATGATGCCGACACCGGGCACCGTCGCCAGCAATTGGCTGCATTTGCTCTGTCGATGCCACTTGGTCAGGCTTACCTCGATCTCCCGCACCCTGGCCATCGTGTCATGCAGTTGGTCCACGATCAGTTGCAGGATCGATCGCACAAGCTCTGGGAGCCGACCCTGTTCATGAGCAACTTCTTTCGTCAGCAGCTCGACAACTGAGGCCTTGGGGCGCGATGATGCCGAACTCCGCCATGTGAGCGCGCAGTGCATTGACCAGCATGGTGCGTTGACGGACCAGTAGGTTGCGCGCCCGATGCAGCATCAGCACCGACTGCTGTTCCGCGTCCTTCACAGGCACGAAGCGCATTGACGGGCGTGTCACCGCCTCGCAGATCGCCTCGGCGTCGGCCGCGTCGTTCTTATTGCGTTTGACGTAGGCCTTCACGTAGGCCGGCGGCATCAGCTTTACCTCGTGGCCGAGCTTAATCAGCTCGCGCGCCCAGTAATGCGCCGTCGCGCAGGCCTCGATGCCTACCAGACACGGCGGCAACGATTGAAAGAAGCTCAGAACTTCGCTGCGTCGCAGCTTCCTGCGGATGGCAACGGCACCGCTCGCGTCAACGCCGTGCACCTGGAACCAGTGCTTGGCGAGGTCAAGGCCGATGGTGGTAACCTGCATGGCGGACGGCTCCTCTCATTGTGGCGCTCATAGACGACCACGTTGTGGCACATCGATGCCGGGAGCGGGGGCCGTCCACACCATCAAGAGATTCGCACCGCCAGACCAATGCTTAGAGCGGCGGCACGCCTGTCAGGTTCGCTAGCCGAATGCGCTACAGCCATGTGACTAGCGGCTTGTCCTTCTCGACGACATAGTGCGCCAGAGCACGCCCTGGTTTGTCGCAATGCACGCTGTGCAGCACTCCGGCAGGAACCTCAAACCAATCGCCGGGCTTCAAGGCCTGATCGGACCGTCCATCCACAGACAACGTGTATTCGCCTTCAAGGATATAGGTCGTTTCCAAGCCCGGATGCGTGTGCCGTGGTGCGCCAGCAGCATTGTCGATCAGGACCATCACAGTGGCATAGGTGTCCCCTGGGAATTCGGCGCGGTGCAGGGTCGTGAGTGTCGGCACTGTCGCCATGGCGTTCCCCTTACGGTTTGCGCAGCAGGGAGGTTAATCCTGGCGCGAGCAATGTGCTAAGGCTGTCTGCGTGCTCGGAGGTTGCGCCGCCATACCTGGTAGTCGGCAGTCGGTTTGCACAAGTCAACGCTCGGATTCCCGGAAAGAAGTCCCACTACGGGCCAAGGCGTAGATTTGAGCGGCCTATTTTTCGGTTCAAATGAACAAGGCGGCGCTGACCTGCGACAGGCCCACTCCGAGAAGGGTCACATCATGCTCCGGCGCCAAATGCAGGACCGCGTTACCGCCCATGTCCAGGGTGGTGGTGGCTATCAGTTGGTTGAGAGGGGCCGAGCCGGGCGAAACTCCAGTAACGTGCAACTGGTCGGTCCCGAGCTTGAAACCGGCGATCAAAACGGTTCCGATGTCACTCGGCGAAAGGTCGAACATGTCTGGGCCTGCACCGGCCTGGAGGAAATCGGTGCCGCTGCCACTCTGAAGCGTCGTTGGGCCTGAGCCGGCGAACAGATAATCGTTGTTGTTGCCAGCGACGAGAGTGGTGGCCCCGGAGCCGCCGAACAGAATGTCTATGCCGGAACCGCCGACGATGGTGACAGGCTGCGAACCCTTCTCGTAGACGAGCTGATCCGAACCTGGGAGATTGATCGTTTTCGACGCATCGCCGGTATCGTCGAGAATGAACATCATGTTCGCGGTCAGAAGTTGGCCGTCGGACAGTCGCGGCACGACATCATCGCTGGTGTACGGTTCGGTCGTCCCATTGGCCGCTAGCCATCCATATGCCTGTAGGGCCTGAGTTGAGCCTGTCCAGGTGAACGACTCCGCCAGTGCCGCCTTGGCCAGGGACTGATATTCGCCATCACTTAGCAGTGTCCCAGGGTGCATTGGTGAAGTAGCCAGCCGCTCGGCTGCCGTATTCCACCTGCGCCCAGGTCGTATAGTCGATGCCAGTTTTTGGATCGGCCACGGCCGTTACATATTCCTCGCCATCGGTCGGCGGAAGGCCCTCCGCCGCACTGATAAAGCGGCCCGCGATGAAGTTTGTCTGCCATTCCAGCACCTGCACAGCGCCCGGAATGCCCATGCTGGCCGCCAGCCCCATCGTGGTTGCCATCATGTCCTGTTGCCAGGGTGCGGTTGCTCCCGGCGACTGGCTGACTGTATGGCCGAACCAGCCATAGATCTGTCCCTCTTGCGCGGTCAGTAAGGGCAGCTGGCTCAGCAAAAACTGTATGTTGTTTGTGGCGATCTGCGTGAAGTACGCCTTCATCGCCGACCCGTCAGGATTGGCGGCAGCAGCCTCCAGGACTTCGCGCAGGCTCCACGCCTCGGCACGGACGGGGTCTTTCAAATTGGCAACCAATCCTGTCGCCTGTTGCCTGGCGGTCGGGCTTGCAGCGAGAATGTCGTAGGAAGCCTGAGCATTGAGCTGATTGAGATAGTAGGGGTCCCCGGTGGTCAGATAGGCGATGTAATCCAGATCTGGCTGATGCGCTGGATCGGGCACCCAGCCGGTCTGCGATTTCGAAGCTGCAGGCTGGGACATGCCACTGACGCCATACCAAAATCGTGGGTCCTGGGTGGTGGTTACGTAAGTCCCTGCTTCGGCGTTGTACAGATGCCAGGGAATGCTGCCGCCTGCGTCAGCCTGCGCCAGCATGTAGGCTTTGGCGGTGCTGTTCTGGGTCATCAGCCAATCGACGACCCACTCAGGTTGCGTGCCGATGTCGGGGCGGCCACCCGTCCAGGTCATGACCTGGGTGATCGTCCCGGGTCCCAGGATGCCGAAATTCGATCCGCCGAGACTACTGCCTTCCTGGGTGATCGACTGAGTGGCAATTCCTTGGGTCAGATCGTAGTTCAGGATTGCGCCAGTACGTTCAAGCGCAGCGATGTCCTGCTGGACATTGGCCTGTGGTGCGCCGTTGCTCCAGATCTGCTGTTCCCAGGTTTGATACTGCCACTGAGTGATGCCCTGCTGCTGCAGTACTGAATTGCCGTTCTGGGTGATCGAAACGTCGTATTTGAGCGAGGTAACCTGATTGCCCAGGCTTGTGTCGGTCGCAATGTCATCATTGAATTCGACATCAGTATGTGTGGAACCATCGGCGTAAAGAGCAATATCGAAGCTAAGGCGCAGTGGAGTGCCGGGAACGTCGGTCTCGATCTCCGCTTCAGTGACCTGCGGCCCCTTCAGCCAATACGTCAGCTGTCCGGTTCGCAGTGCCTGTGCCAACAAAGCGCCGACGTTTACCTGCTGGTCGGGAATGGCGATAGAGGAGGAACCGAGCATCTCCTGCAGATTGGTGAGAGCTGACGACAACGTTGTAGTCGCCGCTGGTCAGAGCGAGCAGATCGATGTTTGGGGCGTCAGAAACAGCCGCAGAGTGCAGCATGACGCTAAGTGATGCGCCCGCAGCGATTGCTGGCTGCTGCATAGTCAGGATCGCCATCGCGACGGAGCCGTCCGAGATTGATGGTTTTCACGTCCATCTGGACGGCGATCGAAACTCCGTCGACGACTGCGACGAGCCCCTGGCCCGGAACCACTTCCCCAGAAGCGAATTGCTGGCCGAATGTAATTCCATGGGCCGCGATCGCGACCGCCTTCAGGATTCTGCAGGACAAAGCCGACGATGTCGCCAGGCTCGAGGGGTTGCGGGATCGTGGGAGATGCGATGGTCGAGCCTGGAGGAGGCGGCGCGCTAACAGTGAAGCCCACCACGTCTGGAGGCGGCGTTCCCTGCAACGTCCGTCGCCGTGGCAGCGAGCGTATGTGTGCCGTTTGCCAGGCTTGACGCTGATTTGAACGTCCATACCCCAGCGCTGTTGGCCTGAACCGAGCCGAGTGCTTTGCCGTCGATCTGAAGACTTACGGTGTCCCCCGCCTCCGCAATACCAGTGAAACTGGGGGTGCTGGTGTTGGTGATGCTGTCATCGATACCACCGCCGCTGCTGGCAGTGCTGAGTTCAACGGTAGGTGCCGGCGTCGACGTATCGATAATCAGTGGTATCGTAGTGGCGGCGGAGACATTGCCGCTCGCGTCGATCCCTGACACGCTGACTGTGTGCGGGCCGTCCGTCAGAGCAGTTGGTAGAAGGAAGCTCCATACCCCGGTGCTGCTGGCGTTGGTGCTGCCGACGGGCGTTCCGTCGATCATAATGTTGACTGTCTCGCCCGCGTTCCGCCGTTCCATCGAGTGTAGGTCTCGCGATGTTGGTGATGTTGTCTCCGACCACACCGCTATCGCTGCCGGCCGCAAGCGTTACGGTCGGCGTCGCCGCTGACGCATCGATGGTCAATGCCAATGTACTGGCGAGCGAGTTGTTGCCAGCTACGTCAGTCTCTGTTGCGCTAATCGTGTGCTTGCCATCAGCCAATGCGGCTGGTGCAGTGAAGCTCCATGTTCCTGTGTTCGTCGCTGTGGTCGTACCGACCAACATGCCGTCAATCCGAATGCTGACAGTCGCTCCTGCTTCCGCGTTGCCGGTAAGCGTGGGTTGCGTGGCACTAGTGCCGCTGTTCGTCGCGAGCATCAGCGTGGGAGGCAGCGCCACTTCATCGATGGTCAGTGGCAGTGTCGCGACGGCTACAGTCGAGCCATTCGTGTCAAGCTCGCTAGCACTGATCGTGTGTGTGCCACTCGCCAAATTCTCAGGTGGAACGAAGCTCCACGTACCGTAACCACTTGCCACCGTGGTTCCGACAACGACCCCGTCGACCTGGACGATGATCGTGGCCCCTGGTGCCGCCACGCCGCTCAATGTCGGTCTGGCAATTCTGGTGATATTGTCCCCGACCACGCCACTGTCGCTGCTGGCGGGGAGCACGAGAGTTAGCAAGGAGGATGCGGGCACGGTGCTTTCTCAGGTGACACCATGCTTGGCTGGAGACGACGAGTCACGCGCGGACACAGTCGAGAGTGCCCGGCGGATCGACTCCGCGCCGCCGTTTTGGTTGCAGGTGGGATTGAAATGCTGGGCGTACTGCCCCGAGCAAATCGGCCACCCCAGGGCCTTTACCCTCGGCTACCACGACCGTGCCTGTAGTCCCAACTACGGCACAAACAGTTTCTATATCGTTACCACCGCGAATCTCGTGCACTACGTCCGCGAGTTGCAGAGCTGGCGCGGCAAGGAACGCGGCGTTCGCCTTTGGCCCTGGGATGCGTGATTTCCACGATCCCTGTTTGCGGGTCAGCCACAGCGTCGAAGAACTCCTCAACAGCGCCATGGCCGGCGGTGGGAACCAGCTTTCGCTTGTCTGGCGTCCACGATAGCCAGGCCTGTCTGGTTGGATTGCGACTCTCAAACGCGAAGCGACCGTCTGGAGCCAAGTGCTCGTGGACAGTATGTAAGACGGCGATTGCATCATCGTCGGTCAGCAAGGCCTGGAAAGCATGGCCCGTCATGTAGATGAGATCGAAGCGCAGCGGCAAACGCAGCGTCTGGCCGTCTGCCTTGATCCAATTAGACTCGCTCGGCTCCCCGGCGCGACCGCGCCACACGTAACATGCCTTCGGCGGGATCGACACCCGTAACGCTTAGTCCATCCTGCGCAATTCGGCAGGCCAACATTCCCGTGCCACACCCAAGGTCGAGCACAAAACCGCCGATCTCCCGAGCCAGCCCAAGGTAAAAGTCGTCGCCTGAGTCCCAGAGATTGAAGTGGTCGTAGAGCAATGCGAACGAAGTCTGCCTCGAACACCTCATCGGGTTGCTGCGTCATCACACGATCCACCCAGGCAATCCTCCAAATAGGCGCCCGAGCGGCGCAATTACAACGTGGTGCCCATGGTTGAGGGCCACGACCAACCGTGCAAATCTCAAAAAAAAACGCAGCAAGTATTTCTATTCTGCCGACCGTCGCTTGATCTCTAATTGCATCTCATCACGGCGAGTCTCGCACAAACGGCAGCTCGGCCGCGAGGGTGCTTCTGTGGCCCGCTGCACCGTGGCGCGTCTGATGCGCCAGATGGGCTTGCGTGGCGTCGTTCGTGGCAAAGAAGCCAGGACCACGATCGCTGGCAAGGCGCCGTGCCCCGCCGATCGGGTGAAGTCGGCAGTTCCGCGCGGCCCGGCCAAATCTGCTGTGGCTGGCAGACATCAGTGTGCCGCAGCAAGCGGCGTTTGAGATGGGGGCAGGCCCCCCGCAATCGGCTTGCAGGAGCAGGTTGCAAACCACCGTAAGCGGCGTGGGCCAAAAGCCCGGGTCGTGAGCGTTACGGAAAAGGCGCCGATAGGCGTCAGGTAGGAGACAGGAAGGCGAACACCAGTGAACTGCCGTTCAAGTGTCGAAAGCTATCAGACGACGTCGAAACCGGCGAGTGAAGTTGCGTCGGGATCAGTTTGGGCGACACCTGTTTACGGGCCAGACGGCGTCCGGCATAGAGGCAGCGCGATCCTGTTTCAGGCTCTTACGTTGAACTGCGGGAACCTTCGGCGGCGATGGCAAGCGAAAGGCACAAGCCTGCAAGGCGAGGCCGACAATAGCGATGCGCCGCCAAGGGACGGAGCCGCTCGTAGTAGCGTTGAGGCCCCTGCAATGGCGGAGGAGCGAAGGGGCGGTGTCATCCGGCAGGCATGGGGGATCAACCGGGCAACCGGGAGGAATCCCGTATGATCTGCAAGCCGTTCGACATTCCCAAGACCTTGATATGGGAGGCATGGCTAAATGTGAAAGCCAACCAGGGTGCCGCGGGGATCGATGCCGAGACGATTGAGCGGTTCGAGAACAAGCTGGGCGACAACCTGTACAAGCTTTGGAATCGCATGACCTCCGGCAGCTATTTCCCGCCGCCGGTCAAAGCCGTGCCGATCCCGAAGAAGTCAGGCGGCGTCCGGATATTGGGCATCCCGACGGTGGCCGACAGGATCGCGCAGACGGCGGTGAAGATGTGGCTGGAGCCACAGCTTGATCCGATCTTCCGCGACGATTCCTATGGTTATCGGCCGAGGAAATCGGCGCTGGAGGCGATTGCCGTCACCAGACGTCGCTGCTGGGACCATGACTGGGTGGTAGAGTTCGACATCCGAGGCTTGTTCGACAATCTCGATCATGACCTCCTGATGAGGGCTCTGCGCAAGCACTGTCAGGAGCCGTGGACCCTGCTCTATGTGGAACGCTGGCTAAAAGCGCCGATGCAAACCGCGGATGGGAGATCCGCGTACGCGACAAAGGCACGCCGCAAGGGGGTGTCGTGTCGCCGATCCTGGCTAATCTGTTCCTGCACTATGCGTTTGATCGGTGGGTGACGCCGCATCTGCCCGGCGTCCGGTTTGCCCGGTATGCCGACGATGCAGTGCTTCACTGCAAGAGCAAACGGCAGGCGGAATACGTGCTGGACCGGATCCGGGAACGGTTCCAGGCCTGCAGGCTCGAACTGCATCCGGGCAAGACACGGATAGTGTATTGCAAGGAAATCAATCGGACCGGGGATCACCCCGATATCCAGTTCACATTTCTCGGCTATACATTTCGGCCCCGCAAGGCGGTGGACAAGTACGGCCGGGTGTATGTGAACTTCACCCCGGCAGTCAGCCGCGAGGCCCTCAAGGCTATGCGGCAGACGATTAGGGGATGGCACCTGCAACTGAAGAGCGACAAGAGCTTGGCCGACCTATCGGCCATGTTCGCTCCGATCCTGAAGGGGTGGCAGCAATATTATGGCCGCTTCCATGGATCGGCGCTCAAACCGGTGTGGCGGAACATGAACATGTTCCTGACCCGGTGGCTGATGCGCAAGCACAAGAAACTGGCAGGCCAAAAAACACGGGCTGCGCAGGTGCTCAGGCGACTGGCGCAAGGTCAGCCAGGTGCGTTCGTTCATTGGTCGCTGGGGTTCGGCTTCGTCACGCTGCTATTCGGTGCCATCTTTAAGATACTGCCCGATGGGCGAATCGAATGGCACGATGTCATGAGTGGCGCGGTCGTGACAGCGCTACCGTTCAACATAGGGAAGTTTTTGATCGGGCTCTACATCGGCAGCAGTAGCATGGCATCGAGTTACGGCGCGGCCGGCTTTCTGATCGTCGTGCTGCTCTGGATATACTACTCGGCGCAGAATTTCCTGCTTGGCGCTGAGTTCACCAAAGCGTATGCTGCTCATCGCGGCAGTCATCAATACCGGAAGCGGATACTGCTGCAAGCGCAAAGGTAGCGAGTCACCGTGTTTGCCGAAGATCGCGATTAACTTCACGCCAGGTCCGGCAATGGAAGAAGTCGCACACGAACGCGATGAATTCGGGGATTAGGAGGACCGAACACCGCTTCCGCCAGCTTATAGCCTGCGAGGAAAGAGCCCAATGCCTGACGCCAACTCCGTGGCCCTCGCCAACTATCGTGCCTGCTGCGCTGCGCTCGCGATGATTCGTGAGGTGGTGGAGGAACTGGCCCCGCCGGGTAGGGTGAGAAACGCCGAAGACATTGGGCCGGACTCAATGGAAGAGGCGGACGCGTTGATCCGCGGCATATACGCGATCGCGGGTTTGACGCCTACCTAGCGCGCAGCTCTGCCTTCAACGCTGCCTCTGTGAGTTTCCAGTCTGCCAGGTAGAACCGATACGGCCGCTTGTCCGCGATGACGCGCTGCAGACTTGCTTTTCTAGTTCCACGTTGTTGAGCCCCATCCCCCGCCCACATCCTGTGACATGGGCGAGTGGTCGGTCGGGTGGTTAGTGGTTAATCTTTTCGGTTAACTCAGAACTCTGAGTTGAATTTTAGCCACGCTTCCACAGCTTCAATGTCTGCAAGCATTTCCGGTGACAAGGTAGGCTTAAATAGCTTGGAGATTATGCGCTCCAGTGCCTTGAATGTCTCATTGTCCATGAGCCTAGTTCTCGCCGTCGTGTATATAACCCTCGTTCTCGGTGAAGATATCGACACCGCTACCGCAGTGGCCGCACAGCTACAAGTCGTTCTGTCGGGGTCGGTCGTGCTGCCTGCCTGCACATAGCCTTCGCCACTGGCAGTTATCGCACTCTTTGCGTGCGCCCTCGCCGCCGGCCACCAAGCCCCGAATACATTCCGTACTTGATACCTAGTTTTCTAAACGCACGTAATAATGAACTGATCGTATTACAAGCAAGCTGAATTGCAAGTTAACAAAGTACCCGAAAACGGTTGCAACGCAATGTCGATCGCGCTTGGCTGACGTATGCAAGCAAGCTGGTGAACCGGGTATCTATGCAGAAAAATTGGCTCCGCACGGTCGTGATTGTCGGGTGCGTCATCTTCGCTGCGATGCTCGCCTACAGCATATTCGGCTGGCTGGGCATGAGGTAGCGCGCCAAGAAGCGTTGGAAGCGTGGAGGACGCTCATGCCAACATTGCGATTGAATGAATACAATACGAAGATCGTCGAGCGGAGGGCAGGTATCCCCTTGCTCCTTCTGCATGGTTCGACTGGCGATTGCCGCTTGGGCGGAGCAGATGGAGCCCTTTGGAGCCCATCGTCATTAGGCTGTGCAGAACTCCGGTGCGAAATTCGAGCCCTGCTCGCTGCTGATAATTCGCCCTTCTCGTCACCAATCAGCCTGAACGGTCATCATAATCATCGAAACTTCGGCAAAGCAGCTGCTCGTACTTGCGGCCTGCTCTGCCGCAGATCAGCACGCAGTAGCACTTGTGGCCGCTCGCTTCGCCAGCAGCGGGAGCGGTGAAACACGTGCGGTCGGCGGGCTTTGCCGGTTCAGCGCAGAGCGATGCGCATCAGCAGTGGCAAACCTGTGTAGGGTGGGGTGTAGTGTAGTCTTGATCAGTCACAGAGCAGCACGTCGAGCACGTAGTAGCACTTCTTGGCATTGGATTCCGTCGCAGGAGGAGCAACAAAGGAAGTGCGCTCGGCCGGCGCGATGCCATACCCGTTGACCACCGACGCGCCCTGCTGGACGCCGCTGGCGAGCAGGACCTGCGCCTCGGCGGGAGAGGCCGCGTGCCCGTTCACGACGTAGCCGCGGGCGAAGCTTGGGGTGCTGAGAAAACCGAGACCCATTGCCAGCACAGTAGCGGTTATCAAGGTCTTCATCATGGCCGGCTCCCCATTCGCGTCAGCAACTGCTGACGCGAGGGACAATGCCGGGCCGACCGGCTGGAGGCGCTGAAGCGCTTCGGTGAAGGATTTCACACCGGCGGCGCCGTCCCACAGGGTAACCCGGGCAGCGGATGAACTATTGCCCGCCGCCTGCGTCCAGCTTCGTGCGGCGACTGCAGCTCAGGTCAGGCTGCGAGCGCAATCTCGTCCCATCGACGGCACTTGGTCTTCGGCTCGGTCCGTGTCCGAAGACCGCGGGTCGAGCAGAGCGCCAGCGACCACCGCCATCAACAAAACCCCAAGCCAAGCAGCAGAGCAGTCATTGATCTTCTCCCCCCGATAGAGCCACGCAAGTCAGGAGGAAGATGGGGGAGCAGGCGGCTGAAGTGAGATGAAGCGTTTCACACCTCGAAGCGGTGGCCGCAGCTGTAGCCGGCACAATGGCCACCATTTGCCCCATAGCACCGGCAATGAAGGGGCCGGACGGCCGGGACCCGGTAAACTGATTGGCAAGGTTATGCTCGCATAAGAAGATCAGGCGGGCCCGCCATCGGGCGCAGCACGCCATGCCGCGCAATAGGCGCACGTCAGCGGAGATGCTGGCGCGCCGGATTGCGTCGAGAAGCTCCGCCAGAGATGATCACCGCCGCTCCTCGTGCGCAGGCGGCAAACGCGCGGAGTGCAGCCATGCGATGGCGTCAGCTCAAACGCGGACTGACGGTTACGAGCACCGTTGTCTTGCTGTTCTACGCTGCAGCGGCATTCGCGCTCCAGCGGCAATGCTGGCAGGACTCAATCGCCAATGTGTCAAGCTCGGGCGAGATCGTGATCATGATGTCCGGCCAGGAGAAGGTCTGGGCCATCCGACTTCGCTAGCTCGCCGGGGAACCGCATCAATCCAGCCCGTTCACGCAAGTTGTTAAGTCGATATCCCCCCAGGCTCGCGCTTGGTCCCAGCGCTTCGGGCTCACGCCGTCATTCTGATCAGATCAACAAGGAGAACACGATGCTGCCGCTGACGATCGCGATGGGCACGCTGGTCTGGGCGGTGATCGGCTATGCGCTGCTTCAGCCAAATCCGCCGGCTCCCGTGAGAGCTGACGAGGGCGCGCACGTCTGACGGGAGACATCGCGCGACCCCTCGGTTTGGCAGGTTGCTATACGGGCCAGCTCAGCATGAACCGCTATCAGCAGGAGAACACGAACCCCCGATCTCCTGCGCGAACTGGTGCAAGTCTACCCTTCAGGACCGAGGCGAACTCCGGGCACGAGACAGCCTTTATGCAAGCCGAACCACGTCTAGCCGCGCCCGGCACACCGAGCGCTGCCTGGGCCCGGCGAAGCAAGCCGCTTCGCTGAACGCGGCAGAAATCCGTTGGTCAGACACTTGGGTTGGACGGGGTTTCTGCATAACACGCGCGCGCCGGGCCAGCACAGCGACGCAGCGCGGACGCTTGTGTGCGGTCGTTCCAATGCACGCGTAGATGACGGAAAAAATATGACCTTAATGTAAGGTCGCGTGGGAGTAGTTGTTCCGGCATGATGGGAAAGAGCCTATCTAAGGTCAAGCCATGAACGACACCTCTGACCTCGCCATCATCCGACTGGCCGGTGAGCCGTGCCAATAGAGCCGGCCGGCTTCCCGCCAGAATGAGGTTGGCGTACAAAATGGTTGACCGTCGATGAAGTAGGCGATGTGGCACACCATCGCTGCATCGAGGATGGCGTGGACCGTGGCGTGATCATAGTGGCCGCGTTCATGCCTACGGCGTAGCCGGTTGCGGCCCGTCACTGGGTATTCGGCACCCAACGGAGTTCTCCCTGCGCGTCCGACGAACCTGTGAACCGCCCCGGGTTTGCCGGAGGCTGATTGGTTTGAGTTACGCCGCCAGTGGGACCTCCTCGATCTGGGCATAGTAGCGTTCCTCGGCCTCGGCTGGCGGCATGTTGCCGATCGGCTCGAGAATGCGGCGATTGTTGAACCAGTCGACCCATTCGAGGGTGGCGAACTCAACCGCATCGAACGAGCGCCATGGGCCGCGCCGGCGGATCAGCTCAGTCTTGAACAGGCCATGAACGGTTTCAGCGAGCGCATTGTCGTAGCTGTCGCCAATGCTGCCGACCGAGGGTTCGATGCCCGCTTCGGCGAGGCGCTCGGAATAACGGATCGAAACATACTGGTTGGACTCAAATGGTTGTCGCAACACCTTGAAGGAGGAGTTGCGATGACGAGGCGCAGGCGGCGTTCGGATCGGTCTGGTCGGGCCCCATTGTTCTCACCGGGTCGCCCTGTGGTGGCAGCACGAGATGAGCAGCGGCGGTTCTGGGCGGCTATCGCGTCAGGTATGGCGAGTGAGGATGCTGCGGTCCGCGCTGGCATGTCGCAGGCTGTAGGAACGAGATTGTTCCGAAAGGCAGGCGGAATGCCACCAGCGGTGTATCGGCCATCAGCGAAGCCGCTGTCCGACCGGTATCTCTCATTAGCGGAGCGGGAGGAGATCGCACTTCTTCGAGTGCAATGCTGCTCCATGCGGGAGGTCGCGCGCCGGCTCGGACGAGCAGCTTCAACGATCTCGCGAGAGCTGCGGCGCAACGCTGCGACCCGAAGCGGCAGCTTGGAGTATCGCGCGACGACAGCGCAGTGGCATGCCGAGCGATCTGCTCGCCGCCCAAAGCAGGCGAAGCTTGCGCTCAACGCGGCATTACGGACCTATGTGGAGGAACGATTGGCAGGGATCGTCGTCGCTCCGAGTGGGGCTCCTGTTCGCGGCCCGGCTGTGCGCTGGAGCGGTCGCCGGCATGGACCGCGCAAGCATCGGCGGTGGGCAAACGCCTGAAGGCTGGCGGCCCAAGCCAGTGCACGGTCGATAATAGCCCGGCGACATGCCTGCATCGGATGCCGACGGTAGACGTCGATAACAGGGCTTCCAGCCTTCCTGGCGAGGATGCAGAGTGGCCAGCGCACGTTGGAGCAGGCGTCCCATTTTGCTGCGGCGCCTCCTCGAGGAATCCTTTGCCGGCCTGGTCGGTTGAGACACCCCTTAACGCAAGGGTCTATATGACCGAGAAGCGACAGATCGCGATCGTTCTTCATCATGGCATGAGCAGCGTCGCCCGACTTCTACAGCCAAATGGGACGTGCCCGTGGCCGTCGTGCTTGCTCCGCCTGATCCTGTCGTGCTGCGGTCGAGTCCAGATGATGTCAGGCACGCTGTGGTCGCACCGATAATCACCGTCTTTGGCGGAACCGGTTTCCTCGGCCAATGCATTGTTCGTCACCTGCATGAACATGGCTGCGCCGTGCGCATCGCGTCGAGACACCCGGCTCGGGGCCGTGCGCTGTTCGGTGCCGACGATCCGCGACTTCAGCCAATCGAAGGTGATATTCGATCCAGCCGATCAGTTGCCGATGCGGTCGGTGGCGCGAATGGCGTGGTAAACTCAGTCAGCCTCTATACCGAACACGGCAAAGAGACGTTTCATTCAGTGCATGTCGAGGGCGCCCAGCGCGTGGTAGTGGAAGCACGCCGGCTCGGAGTCGAGCAGCTCGTGCACATCTCTGGGGTCGGTGCCGACGCTCAATCGCGATCACCGTATATTCGCAGCCCTGGTCAGGGCGAACTGACGGTCCGGACGACCTATCCCGGTGCAATCTTGGTCCGCCCCGCGGCCATGTTTGCGCCGGATGACGCCTTTCTCAGCGTCATCCTCAAGCTGCTCCAGCGGCTACCTGCTTATCCGATCTTCGGCAGTGGGGCGACAAAACTGCAGCCGATCCACGTGGACGACGTCGCCGAGGCAGTTGCCCGAATTGTGCAGAGAACCGAGCAGGATCCGATCACTCTGGAATGCGGCGGTCCTCGGGTCTACGCATACAGAGACCTCATCCGAAGTGTCGCTCGAGAGGCTGGCCTCAAACCCAGGTTGATCCCAGTTCCGTTTGCCGTCTGGTACACAATGGCCCGCGCAGCGGAGTTCTTGCCGAGCCCCGCTGTCACGCGAAACCAGGTCGAGCTCATGCAGGTTGACACCGTGGCGTCGGCAGAAATGCCTGGCTTGCGAGACCTGGGAATTGTGCCGCGGCCGCTCGACGAGACCGTCCGGTTAATCTTGCAAAGAAGAACCGGGTGACCTGAGCGGCTACTCATTCATGTCTTGGTGGACCTCAATGAGGTTGTAGGGAGCGGCTATGGCGTTCAAGCTGACCAAAGGGGAAACCGTGACGCGCGACAGGCTCGCAGCCAATCTGCTGATGCGGGTAGGGCACGAACAAGCCGAACAGCAATCGGCGCGTACAACGATGCGCTGCAAGCTGCGCGTAATTTCGCGGAGCAGCGCGCCGCGGCATGGCGCGAGCAACATGACGGACGCTCCGAACGCTGGCAGAGGAGCGATGCCGGATTGGTTGTCGATGCGTTCATCGGCGAATGGGAAGGCTATCAGCCCGACGACGCCGCAGTGCCGGAGCCCGATGCGGTCGACGAATTCGAGGCGCTGCCCAACGCGGCGGGCGGGTGATCGATGCCGTTTGACCGCGTCGGGTGTGACTACGTCTGATGATCGTGCTCGCCGCTGCGCGGTGTGGGGTTGGCGCGGCCCGCTGACCTGCTCATCGCCTCGGCCGCCGGTGGGCATGGCCGAAGCAATCGGAGCTCGGTCCTCGCAGGCGACGATATCCGGGCGTCGCGTAGATCGCTTCGTGCCCACCTTGGACCGGCTTGATCTGCGGCAGCAGCTTCACACCGAGATAGGGTGTGAAGGCCACCGCCACGACCCATGAAGCGATCAGGGCGAAGCCGACGATCCAGAAGATGTTCCCGGCGTATTCGCCGGCGCTCGAGCGGGCGAAGCCGACCGGCATCAGCCCAACCACGGTGACGAGTGTGCCCGACAGCATCGGGGCGGCTGTGTGGCTCCAGGCGTAGGCGGCTGCCTGGATGCGGTCCATGCCCTCCTCCATTTTCACCACCATCGTCTCGATGGCGATGATGGCGTCGTCGACCAGAAGGCCGAGTGCCAGGATCAGGGCGCCGAGTGTGACCCGGTCGAACACCCGCCCGGTGTCCAGCATGATAACGAAGACTGCCGCCAAGGTCAGGGGAACCGCAGCGGCCACGACGATCCCGACGCGCCAGCCGAGGCTCAGCAGACTGACGACCAGCACTACGCCGAGGGCGACGAAGAACTTGAGCATGAACTCATCGACGGCCTCGGTAATGTTGACTGCCTGGTCGGTGACCTTGCTCAAGGTGATGCCGAGAGGCAGACCGCTGGAAATCGTCTTGGCTTCCCTCTCGAGTGCCTTGCCGAGGTCCAGACCGTTCCACCCCTCCTGCATGACCACGCTCAACGCCAGAGCCGGCTCGCCCTGGTTGCGGATCAGGAAGGTGGGCGGATCCTCATAGCCGCGGCGCACTGTGGCGACATCGGAGAGCTTGAGGTTGCGCCCGCCGGCTACGATCGGGGTGTCGGCGATCTTCTGGAGGTCGTCATAAGCGCCGTCGAGACGCACGAACACCTGCGGCCCCTTGGCATCGATCGATCCAGCCGGCGTGACGGCGTTTTGGTTTCGCAGCGCAGCGAAGATGTCCTGCGCCCCGATGCCGAGGGTGACAAGCCGTGGACAGGAGAACTCGACGAAGATCCGCTCCGGGCGTTCGCCCAGGATGTTGACCTTCTTCACGCCGGGGACGTGCAGCAATTCCTGCCGGATCGTTTCGGCCTGCCGGACGAGCAGACGCGGCGACATCCCCGGCGCCTTCAGGGCATAGAGTGCGAAGGTGACGTCGGAATACTCGTCGTCGACAAACGGACCAAGCACGCCTGACGGCAGGTTGCGGGCTTCGTCGCCCAGTTTCTTGCGCGCCTGGTAGAATTCCTCGGCAACGTCGGCCGGGCGGCGTGCTGTCCTTGAGCGTCACCGTCATGAAGGCGAGGCCCGGCCGCGTCATCGTCTCGACGCGGTCATACCAGCGCAGCTCCTGCATCCGTTTCTCGAGCGGTTCGGCGACGAGATCCTGTATCTCCTGCGCGGTGGCGCCCGGCCACGCCGCGGTGACAGTCAGCACCTTGATCGTGAATGAGGGATCCTCAGCGCGGCCGAGCTTCTCGAAGGCATAGGCTCCGGCTACAGCGATAACGATGATCAGGAACAGCGTAACGCTGCGCTCGCGCACCGCCAGCGCGGAGAGGTTGAAGCACGTCATTGGACGGCTATCCGATTATCGGCGAGGCGGACACGCTCACCCTGGTGGAGAAGATGTGCGCCCAGCGCCACAACGCGCTCGCCAGGCTCGACGCCGCTCACGACGGCGGTCTCCTCGGCGAGCCGGCGAACCTGCACGGCTTTCAATGAGACGGACGATGAATGGGGATCGACGACCCAGACGCCGCTGGATTGCCCGTTGTCGTAGAGCGCGCCCAGCGGGACTTCTACTGCATCACTCGTTCCGCCTGTTGATAGCGTGACAGTGACGGTGGCCCCGAGCGGTGCCCGCGACGCCTCGCCGTCCAGAACGTAGCGCGCCTCGTAGGTTCGGCTAGCGGCATCGGCGGCGTCCGACGACTGCCGGAGACGTGCCGGCGAGGGGTGGACGCACCGCCATACACCCGGCTTGCGCCGCCGAGATCCAACGGCTGGGCGCACGGTCTCCGGAAGATTCACCGATGCTTCGCGCGGCCCCGCATGGGCCAATTTCGCCACCGTCAGGCCGGCGGCGACCACCTGCCCTGGTTCGGCCAGCGTCTCGACGACAATGCCATCGGCGTCAGCGCGCAGCAGCGAATATCCGGCTTCGTTTCGTGCGACGTTGGCTTGGGCCTCGGCGGCGGCTAGTTGCGCGGCTGCGGTGTCGAAGGCGGCTTTGGCCTGCTCATATCTCTGCCGACTGGCCCAGCCGTCGGCGGCGAGCTGACGATAGCGCACCTCGTCGTCCTTAGCTTGGACCGCCGCGGCGCGGGCTGCCGCGACGGCATTTTCCTTGGCGGCGAGGGCGAGATCGAGGTCCTTCTGGTCGAGGCGCATGAGCGGCTGGCCGGTGTGAACCTCCCGGCCGACATCGACGAGGCGCTCAACCACTTTGCCCGGAACGCGAAAGCCGAGATTACTCTGCACGCGCGCCGCAATTAGGCCCGTGAATGTCCGCTCCGAGGCCACGGCCGGCTTCGCGACGGCGATCCGGACGAGCTGGGGTCCCTGACGAGGATCAAGCTGCCCGCCCGATCCGGCTCACGGCTGGTCGCCACTGCCGGACCAAAGATCACCGCAGCGGTGCCGAGGCCAAGCGCTGCCGTCAGAGTGGCAGCAGATAGGATTATCTTGCCGGTTTTCTTCGTTGCGGATCTCGCTCTGGCAGTGCGCATGTGGGGTCTACCTTCGCAAAAGGATAACTTGACGCTGTCTAGCGTAGGCCAGGACTTGACAGTGTCAAGTTGTGCGGGCAAAAAATCCGTCACCATGCGAAACGCCACCGATCTCCGCCAAAAGGTGCTGCAGGCGAGCCTGGCCCTGATTGAAGAGGGCGGGCTCAACCGGCTCAGCATGCGCGAGGTGGCACGCAAATCCGGCGTGAGCCATCAGGCGCCCTATTATTATTTCGGCGACCGTGAGGCCATTCTCGCCGCCATCGCAGGGGAAGGCTTCTCAAAGCTCGGACGGTCGTTCCTGCGCGCTGTCGATCAGCTAGGTCCAACCGGCTAAGGCCCTAGAAGCTATAGGCCGCGCTTACGTCGAGTTTGCCCTTCGCAATCCCGCCTATTTTCAGGCGATGTTTCGAGCCGACGCGGTCCCGCTCGATCGCTACCCCGACGTCCGCAAGCTTGCAGATGAAGCGTTTGGCACATTAGTCGAGGCGATCGCCAAGGCGTTTGCTGATCAACCGTCCGCGGTCAGACTAACGATCTCCATCGCTTGCTGGGCGATGGTGCACGGCTTGGCAACACTCATCCTGGAAGGAACCCTTGCGCGTACCATCGAGATTCCTCGGGCGCGGCAAAGACAGGTGGCCAACGAGGTGATCGCGACATTCACGACCTTATTTATCAAGGGCCGCATGCGATCCAAAGTTTGACTGCCCTTGGCATCTTCTTCTCTCTCTCTCGTGCTGCAACTCGCACTGCTCGTCACCGGTCACGGCCCCCCCGGTTGATTTGCTGCAGGCAGGTTCCATCCCTCCCCTAATCCGGACATACGGCGTATGATAACATCCGCTCCCGGGCGCAAGGCGAGCTTCCTGGAGAAAATCCTTCCGTGATCCCTCCCGCGAAGTGCTATTCCTGATCAGAATGGTCTGGGCGCGAGCGGGCAGGGAAGAACTTCTCATTCCGCCGCTGCGATGGGCTCGCAGAACCTCACCGGCCAGCTTACCCAACTCAGGGCCACCAGTTTCGAGAAGGTGTTCCGCGACAAACTGCCTCCGGGGTGATCGGCTGCCCGGAACCATTGATCCTTCCAATGCACTGGTCATCGTCTCGACCAAAGGAGCCGGCGCAGTTCCGCACCCCGCCCGGCGGTGTCTTCCACTTGGCTATGCGCTGCGCGACCCAGCCGAAATTCCGGCGCGAAAGCGGGAAGCTGAGGTAAGCTGCGGTTCAGTGTTCGGTTGGACTGCTTGCGAGCTGGGGTGTTCGAATGCGGATCGGCGGCTCGAGCAGGGAAGTGCTGCTGGCTGTGATGGTCCTTGTGGCGATCAGCGTCGCGACAGCGGCTGCCTTCTTTGGGTCGCGGACGACCCGTGTGGAGGACCGCGCTCTTCGGAAAAGCCTAAGGCCAGGGGCAAACAATCCGGTTTATCGCAACGGATCTCCTCCGTGTTCACGACGGTCGCATCACCGACAATTGGCACATCGAAGACAATCTCACCCTGCTCACCCAAATGGGCGTCGCCAACGTCGGGCGATGACCGGTCCTCGCAGGCCGATGAAGAAGGAACCCCTCAACCCGCTCCAGAGGCCAACCAATGTCCAGCACCAACACCGAAGGGAACAGTCTCTCGCTCGCGCGATGGCGCAAATGGCACATTATTCAAAACCCATTGACGGGTTCCGATTGGGAACCTACCTGTAGAGCAGGGGACGCGCGACGGTCTAACCTGCGGATGCGCATGACCGATCTTTTGGACATTGAGGCACGGTTGCTCAGGGCGGCATGCACAATATTGGCTTCGCTGACCCGGTCAGGCGAGCTCCAAGAGATCGCAATACAAATCTTAGTCGGTGTGGAACTGCCATCTAGACCACTGCCGTGCCGTGTCCTCTGAGGAGCGCAGATGCCGCGTTGAGCTGGCGGGTTCTCGCAGATCTGCTCAGTGACACATGGGAGCACAGACATGACTCAGTCGGAGCGAAGCGGCACCCAACCGTCCATCCAAGACGTCGCGCTTATCGTTGGTGGTGGCCCTGGCATAAGCTCAAGTTGCGCGCGGCTGTTCTCGGAAAACGGCATGCGTGTTGGCATCGTAGCCAGGAATCCTGGCAAGCCGATCCTGGAGGATCTGGAGAAGACGCACGGCGTTCGCCGATACGCATGCGATGCAAGCGAACCGGCTGCCGTGGAGACGCTCTTCCGGGACGTTGTTCGAGACCTTGGGCGACCTACACTGGTCGTGCACAACATCGATGGTCGGGTTCCTGGCATTTTTGGCAAGAAAATCACCGAAGTCGAACCGGGAATGGTACTGGACACAGTTCGAAACTCAGCATTCAGCGCGTTCCTGGTGGGTCAGCAGGCAGCGTGCCTCATGGTTGAAAACATCGCAAACGCCAATGGCGTGAAAGGAACGATCATCTTCACGAATGCAAGCGCAGCGCTCAAAGGCTTCCCGTCGAGTGGTGCCTTTGCAATGGCCTGTCATGCCAAATCAGGGCTCGCACAGAGTATGGCAAGGGAACTGATGCCGCAGGGGATTCACGTCGCACATGTGCCGATTGACGCTGCGATCGGTTGGACCCGGGAGGACGGGCCTCGTGCACATAGACGGGCCGGGAAGACCATCGACGACAACATGGCCGATCCAGACCACATTGCCGAAATCTATCTGCAGCTGCATCGCCAGCATCGTTCGACCTGGGCATTCCAAATCGTGCTGCGGCCGTGGGTTGAGAGATGGTGACCGACACTTGTGGAGGCCGTGACCCGCTCTGCCACGTCGTCCGTATCAACCCCGCTAGTAGCTGGGCATCGCGGAATGCAACAAGCGAGCCTTAACGGATTCTGAGCCAGGCTCGTTGCTAAAGTGAGGAGACGCTCATGCCGAGGCATGTGTCCGGACCGTTATCTGGCGTCCGGGTCATCGATTTGACCACGGTCGTGTCCGGCCCGGTCTGCACGGCTTTGCTCGCCGATCAGGGTGCGAGCGTCATCAAAATCGAGCCGCCCGATGGAGATATCATCCGTCGCACTGCCGGCGAGGGCGACTTTACGGCTATGTTTGTTGCCTGCAACCGTGGCAAGCGGTCCCTCGCGCTGGATCTCAAGCAACCTGCCGCCTGCGACGTGATTCGACGCCTCGCGTTGGAATCAGACGTTTTCGTCCAGAATTTCCGGCCGGGGGCCATGGATAGGCTAGGGCTGAGCGCGGAAGCGCTGCGAGCCCTCAATCCTCGATTGGTCTACGTGTCGATCAGCGGCGTGGGAGAGGCGGGCCCCTACGCTAGGCAGCGGGTCTATGACCCGGTGATCCAGTCCCTTTCGGGTCTCGCTGATGTTCAGACAGATGCGGAAACCGGGCGGCCACGCATGGTACGGACCATCGTCGCCGACAAGACGACCGGTGCCTTCGCAGCCCAGGCGATTTGTGCCGCGCTGTTTGCACGCAAGCGCACGGGCGAAGGTCAACACGTCCAGCTGTCCATGTTGGACGCGATGATTGCGTTTCTCTGGCCCGAGGCCATGTCGGATCAGGCTATCCCCGGGCGTGCCAAGCCGACGAGCCCACCGCGTCCGGATCTGATCTTCCGGACAGCCGACGGATTTATCACGGCGGGCTCCGTGTCGAACGCGGAATGGCGTGGCTTGTGCACGGCGTTGGGCAAACCCGAATGGATCGACGATCCGCGCTTCCGCACACCCGCTGCCCGTTCCGTCAACGCGGTCGAGCGCCTTGCGCTGGTTGGCGACATCTTGGCGACGCGGCCAACACAGGAGTGGCTGGCGCGTCTTTCCGCCAATGACGTTCCGTGCGCCCCTGTCCTGCGTCGGGAAGATGTTGTGACCGATCCGCAGGTGGTCCACAACGGCCTGATCGAAACCATCGACCAACCCGGTTTGGGGCCGATCCGGCAGGCACGGCCGGCAGCGCGCTTCGATGGCACACCGGCCGCAATTCGGGGCCCGGCGCCGTCAATCGGTCAGCACACCGAGTCAGTCCTGGCGGAGCTTGGCCTCGCACCGGCGGAAATCGCCGCGCTGTTTGCGTCGGGCGCGGCTTCGATTGGGAAACGTCAGCCATGAGCGGAGGCTTGATCCTGTGGGGCGTCACCACCAGTCGTAAGTTGAGAGCTCACTGGGCACTCGCCGAACTCGGTCTGCCCTATGAACGGCGGCCGATCCGACCGCGCACCGGCGAAATCAGAACCGAGGAGTTCACTCGCCTGACCGCGCGGCAGAAGGTTCCAGTGCTGCAGGACGGTGATCTGGTCCTGACCGAAAGCGCCGCCATCGTCGCCTACCTGTCGGACCGCTACGGAAGCGAGGAGAACCGCCTGTACCCGCTCGATCCAATTGAACGAGCCGTTTGTCTGGAATGGAATTTCTTCATCATCTCCGAACTTGATGCGGCATCGTTGTATGTTATTCGGCGCCATAACTCGCTGAAGCACATTTATGGCGACGCGCCCGTCGCCAACGAAGCAGCCTCCGAATATTTTGTCGCGCAGATGCGCAGCGTTGACCGGGCGCTGGGCGACGGGCGCCGCTTCATCGCCGGCGGCCGGTTCTCCGCTGCCGACATTCTTCTCTCTACGTGCCTCTCGTGGGCAGCCGACTATGGCGTGCCGATCTCGCAGGTCGCGCATGATTACAATGAGCGTGTGAGAGCGCGGCAGCCCTATGCACACGCCGTTGATCAAAATCGTGCTCCCGCGGATTCCCCGTCCTGAACCGCGTCCAGTGCGACAATGACGGGCGATAGTGATTGTGATCATGGCGAAACCGCCGCACAACCCGATTGATGCGGCACTGACCGACGGTATTGTCGCGATCTGCGCTTGTGCGACGTGGAGCTGAAAGGAACGCGTGATGTCCCATTCCTCATCCCCGGGCGCCGTCGTCATTGGTGGGGTCGGTGAAGGACTTGGCTTCGCTCTGTCCGCTCGTTTCGCCCGCGCAGGGCAACCTGTGGTGATGCTGGCACGTACGCAAGATAAGTTGGATAGGTTCGCCGATTCCATTCGTGGCGGGGGCGGGATCGCCATGGGCCTCGCCACTGATGTCCGTGATGAGGAAAAGATGATCGCGGCGTTTCAGCATGCGATCGACCGCCACGGCGTCTTGGCCGCGGCAATCTTCAATGCCGGCGCAAATCATCGCAAGCCGGTGCTGGAAATCACCGGCGATGTGTTCGAAAAGGTTTGGCGGCTGGCCTGTTTTGGCGCCTTCGTGTTCGGGCGCGAAGCGGCGCGGCATATGGTCCCGCGCGGTGCCGGCACGATCCTGTTCACGGGAGCGACGGCCTCGCTGAGGGGCGGCGCGCAATTTGCCGCCTTCGCCGCGGCAAAGTTCGGTGCGCGGGCGATCGCGCAAAGCATGGCCCGGGAGCTTGGGCCGAAGGGCATCCATGTGGCCTCGGTCATGATCGACGGCGGTATCGACATGCCCGCTATCCACCGCCGCTATGATTTGGCGGGAAAAACGATACCGCCCGACGGCCGGCTGAAGCCGGCCGCGATCGCGGAAACGTCCTTCCAGATCCACAAACAGCAGCGCAGCGCCTGGACCATGGAAACTGAGGTCCGGTCGTATTGCGAGCCATTTTGATCGAGGAACCCCGCCATGTGCCGAAACATGCATTCGTTGGTCTTGCGGTCATGTTTGGGCTAAATCGATGCTGCACGTAGACCTCGAGGGCCTGGCATGCGGTGGAAGGAACTGAGTGAGGAGCGATGTTCTGTCGCCCGCACGATTGCAGTAATCGGCGATCGGTGGACGCTGCTGATCCTGCGGGATTGCTTCCTGCAGGTCCGACGCTTTGACACTTTCGAGGCGCAACTCGGCATCACGCGTCACGTCCTGGCGGACCGGTTGAAGAAACTGGTGGCGCACGGCGTCTTGAAGAAGGTGCCTTACCAGCTGAATCCTGCCCGTTACGAATATCGGCTGACCCAGGCTGGGCTAGACATGTACCCCTTGCTCACCTGTCTGCGTCATTGGGGAGACCGCTATGCGTCGGGGCGGAGCGGTCCTCCGCTGTTGTTCCGTCATCGAGATTGCGGTCATGTGTTCGATCCGGTGGTGACCTGCTCCGGATGTGGGATGCCCGTCGATCCGCGAGCTGTTGAAGTCCTGCCGGGGCCAGGCGCGATAGCGCCGCAGCGCCGTGCTGCGAGGAAATCAGAGCCGCGGTCACCAAAGATGCGGAGGCAACGGTCGCAGCGACAAGCTCCGGCGCCGTCAGGTCCTCGCAACGCATCCGCTTGACCAAACTCCCAGTGCGGTTGGGCTAAGTTCAGCATTTAGGCGCGGTAACAACCCTTACCGCGTGTTATGCGGCGAGTCTGCTCAGCGCCGATCATAGCTGTACAGTCTTCCGGAAATGACTGCTTGAGAGCAGCCATTAACCCGGATCGTCAACAAAGTCCGGGCCATCATTCGAGCTGATTGTTCCACGCCGTCTCCCAAAGATGATTGAGTGGGAGTGAGGGGGACAACACCTTCCTTTGTGCGCTCGGGCTGAAGCCGCACTGTTCTACCACTGAGCGTTTGCACCCTTACCGTCGCGTCGTTCGGTTACACCATTCCGCCTTGCGACGCTCCTCTGGCTGTTCGAATGTTTAGTTGAGCCTGAATTGCGCCGAGTGAAAGCATTATCTGCACTGGATAGGGCGGCCGCGTAGCGTGGAGTAGAAATCGTCGGGTTGTATGGCAGCACTCTGATGCTGACCTCCACGTCATCCCGACCGTCAATCTGTCGGACATCCATATCTCCCAGGCTCCCAGTTGATAAGTCGTTCTTTCTATTCCTGATGTTTTGGCTTCTGCACTTCCAGCGGCTCAGGTCTCAGATAGACGACAAGACAGCATATGCAGATTCCCAGTCCGGAAAGCGGGTATTTCAGCGCCACAACCGCCGCCAACCCGAAAAGGCATAGGGTCGTAAGGGATCGGAAGCGCATAACCTTCCGCACCTTCGGGGAGACTTCGTCGCCGGGCGCTCGATCGATAAGCTCCCAGATCAGACCTATGTACGTCGCATTTACCAGGAAAAAGACCGCCGTATAAAAGGCGACCGGCTGCGGCGCCAGCTCGGTCACGGCCATCCACGCCGTGGAGAGCGGAAGCAGAGACATTGAAAACAAATGCGCAAAATTGAACCACAGCAGGCGGGGGGTCGCCTCGCCGGCATACCGCATCAGGTAATGGTGATTGGTCCAGACAATCGCGATGAACAGATAACTCACGGCGTAGCTCAGCCAGGTGGGCCACAGCGATAGAAGCGCCTTGAACGTGGGAATGTCAGGCGGCCGCAGGTCCAGGACCAACACGGTAATAAGAACGGCAAACACGCCGTCCGAAAATGCGCCTAACCGTTCGGGCGTTGCTTTGCGGAGCAGGGCCATGATGTGTTCCCTCGAAAGTTTGTCGAACACCTCTCTCAACAGCAATTCCGTATCGACATTGTCGGCAACCGCTAACGTTGATGCGCCTTGCGCCGTTTCCGATGCGCCGCCTGCTTCGCACGGTTGCCGCAGATCGCCATGCTGCACCACCGTCGCGCGTGGCCCCGCGTGTGGTCGGCGAACAGCAGCGTGCAGGCCGGGCCTTCGCAGGCTTTCACTTGGGAGAAGTCCTCGGTGCAGACGAGCCGCGCCAGCGCTTCGCCGATCGGGGAGCAGAAGTGCGTCGGGCGTGCGCCAGCGGCGAAGCGGCTGCAGCTCGAAAGGCGGCTTGCCTCTCGGTAGACAAGGCGACGATCCGGGTAAAGATCTCTTCGCGCTCGAGCAGACGGTTCAGCGGCGTCGAGCTCGGCAAGAGCGTCAGCCGTCAAGGGGCTGCCCTTGTGCTGACGCACGAAGCCCCTGAACCATTCGCGCAGGCTGCGCGCCTGATCCGCGACCTTGTCCAGTTCGCCGGGCAGGGCGTGCGCGCTGCATGTCCCGGAGCACGTCGGCCGGACGCAGATGGGCCTGCTCGAGCCAACTCAGCATATCCCTCGCCGTCATCGATCCAGTCGATGGCGGTGTCGACCGGCGTCGCGATCGAATTGAGGAAATCCAGTCCGGCGCATCGGCGACGAAAATCGCAGGCGGACGGCGTCCATATCACTCCTCTTCCGGTATGGCGGCTCCGCTTCGGCATGGCGGCGCCCCAACGGCCCTCGGCGAATGCTCCGATGAATAACCACTTCAAAGCCGGCTTGACAAGTTATGCCGATAGTAACCGTCATAACGCTCATTGAACATGGTTACGACCTCGGGTCCTTGTCGAAGGAGAGCAATGATGTCCTCGAATGATGTGAGCGTCGTGCTCGTCCATGGCGCCTGGGCCGACGGATCGAGCTGGGCGAAGGTCATCGAGCCACTGGCGGCCGATGGCGTCACGCGTGATCGGCAGCGCCGCTGCCGCTGACCTCGTTCCAAGACGATGTGGCGGCGCTCGACGCACGCTGGAGCGGGTGCCGGGACCGGTCGTGCTCGCCGGCCACGCCTATGCCGGCGCCGTCATCGGCGCGCCACGCGGAGCGAGAAGGTGAAGGCGCTGGTCTACGTCGCCGCCCTGGCCCCGGACGAGGGCGAGACTGTTGCCGACGTGTTCTACCGCACCGAGCCGCATCCGCAGGGCGCCCAAGCTCGCGCCGGACGATCATGGGCTGATCTATCTGCCCGACACAGCCTTCGCCGCCGCCTTCGCGCAGAACGCTGCCGCGGAGGAGCTGGCGGTGCTGGCGGCGGTCCAGCGGCCGATCTCGCCCGCCTGCATCACCGTCGCGGTGGCGCGGCCCGTTGTGGAAGGACCGGCCGACCTGGTTCCTGGTGGCCGAACAGGACCGCATGATCGTCCAGGACAATCAGCGCTTCATGGCCGCAAGCGCATGCAGGCCCGGGTGCGCGCCGCATGCCGTCGATCACGCGCCGATCGTGACCGCGCCCAGCCATCGTCGTGGACGTGCTCCGCGAGGCGATCGCAGCGGTCCGGGCCGAGAGCACCGCATAACCTTGATAACCGATCCGAAGCGGTTTGACGAATTCAGCCTTAACCGCATTTGTGCAAGTAACAGGCTACATAACGATCAAAGGAGATGCGTCATGACCGCCATCAACTATCGCACCGCCGATGTCGACGGCTTCAAGCTCTTCTATCGCGAGGCGGGCGCGCCGGCGCGCCGAAGCTGCTGCTGCTGCACGGCTTTCCGAGCGCAAGCCACATGTTCCGCGACCTCATCCCGCTGCTGGCCGATCGCTTCCACATCGTCGCTCCCGATCTGCCGGGCTTCGGCAAGTCCGACATGCCGGGCCGCGGCCACACCTTCGACCGGATCGCCGAGCTGATCGACCGCTTCACCGAAATCGTCGGCTTCGATCGCTATGCCGTCTATGTCTTCGACTACGGCGCGCCGACGGGCTTCCGGCTCGCGGTGAAGCATCCGGACCGGATCACCGCGATCATCTCGCAGAACGGCAACGCCTATGAGGAAGGGCTGAGCGAGGGCTGGAATCCGATCCGGGCCTATTGGGAGGAGCCGTCGCCCGGCCAATCGCGAAGCGCTGCGCGCCTTCCTCAAGCCCGAGACGACGGTCTGGCAATACACCCATGGCGTCCCGGACCCGACGGCGGTGTCGCCGGACGGCTACTCGCTCGACAATTTCTATCTTGCGCGGCCCGGCGCCGACGAGGTGCAGCTCGACCTGTTCGGCGACTACAAGAGCAACGTCGCGCTCTATCCGGCCTTCCAGAAATATTTCCGGACCCACAAGCCGCCCTTCCTGGCCGTATGGGGCAAGAACGATCCGTTCTTCCTGCCGCCGGGCGCCGAGGCGTTCAAGCGCGACATCCCGGACGCCGTCGTCCGCTTCTTTGATACTGGGCATTTCGCGCTGGAGACGCACGCCGTCGGAGATCGCAGCGGCGATCCGCGATTTCGTTCGCTGAGTTGCCAATCCGGCACCTGGGCGACATCGAGTCATATCCACCAGCCTCGAAATATAGCTTGCGATCATACCATGCGTAGGCAGTGACGCCGAGGGAATTACCGACCAATTGGCGACCGCCGAGCAGGGTCTGTGCGGTTGGCGTAGGTGCCAAGGCCGAGGAGGCGAATGGGAACATCCAAACCGGTGTTGAGTTAAACGGGTCCTGCACTGTTGGCGCGGGTACCAGCCAAGACAGGCGCATAGTCCTCGATGACGTTGCGATCCGGCCAGCCGCGCCGCTTCTCGATGCCGATGCGCAGGCGGCAGACGTGGCCCGGGAAATCGGTGGGGGAGGATGCCGCGTGCGCGGGCAGCGTCGCGATTGACCGGGT
The DNA here is from genome assembly GCA_963758595.1 of uncultured Alphaproteobacteria bacterium. GTDB lineage: Bacteria > Pseudomonadota > Alphaproteobacteria > Acetobacterales > Acetobacteraceae > JAMXLO01. Next base: position 206,586 of record CAVWWB010000003.1, on the reverse strand, counting down.
ATCGTAGCCCCTGGTCGGTCATCGCCATGCGGCTGGATGTCAGGCCCGATATCGAACGAAGTCTCAAGCTCGACGCAGTCGCTTGCCTCGCCCGGTCAGGTGAAAGTCGAGAGGTAGGCACTCGAAGTCAGTCCTGAAATGGATCTTGGTCGAGAAACCGCCGCGTGAACGCGATCCAACGCATGTTGGATGAACTTGGGTACGATGCCGGTCCGGCCGACGGTGCTTGGGGCGAGCGGTCCGCATAGGCATTGCGCGCGTTTCAGCGGGAGCACGGTTCACCGGCTGATGGCGTGCCGTCAGCCGCGGCGCAGGCGGCCGTCAGCACCGTATGGGCTCAGGGATCTCAAATGCAGCCCCTGCCAGCGAGCCAACTGGGTTCTTCGGACGGTCCCAGCTTTCCTTGCGCCTACGCGAAGAGCCCGGCAGAGCGCGCGATCTGCCGCCAACCGATGCTTGCCGCGTTGGACCGGCAATTGGCTCATGCCTATCAGAGCGCCAAAGCCGCGAGCGCAGAGGAAGGCGCGGCCACGCTCTCGACCCAGCAGCAAGCTTGGCTTCTCCGCCGCGATGCGTGCGGCGGCAACGAACTCTGCTTGCAGCACACCATGTCAGAGCGGCTGGTCGAATTGAAGCACGGCGGACGGTGAGCCGCCAAGCTTTCGCTACGTCCTGAGGTGATCGCCGAACACGAACAGCGCTGCGGGTACACGCCATCGCCCACCAGCTTGCATCGGAGGTCCAGGATACCGTACAATTCTCTGGTTAGCTGCACCGGAGTGGCGAAGTGCCAGAAGTCCGCTTTTCCTGGAGTCCATTACTCATTGATCTACGCCGCGAACTCTGCCCGACCGCGCGTTGGGAAAAGAGGCGACGACGGTGGTTGATGAACGACAATGATGCTGCAACGTTCTTGCGTGCGGCTCACACAAGGCTCGACTTTGCAAAATCGAGGGCTGAGATAGACGTAGACGACATTCGATGGTTGGTCGGCTTCGTGCAGGGTGCACCATGCCCGCGGCTTTCCCAGCAGTGATTGCTTGTAGCGTCAACTCCTCCGAACAAGCATAACTTTCGACGATGGTGCGAAGTTACAGCCGGGCCGAGCCAACAATGCGGTAACGCAGCAGGGCAAGATACCGTCGGACCAAACAGTCTGATCCCAAGCTCTCACCGGTCCACAAAATCGGAGTAGGTCCAGAAAACGCAGCTTATCGGCGTACCGATTGGGCGAGCGCTGGGCGCTGCGAGTTCAGAGAGGACCAGACCACATGAACCCAAGCTCCACCGATCATACAGGCAACATCAAACTAGAAGGTGCTAGTGCGGCCGGTGAGATCTTGCTGGTGTACCGATTGGGAGTGTCCCGCTTGCGACACCTACTGTGGCTTGGTGCGCATTCCACGGTCCATTGGGACCCTACGCCTCGTCAATGCGCGCGAGCCGAGCGCGTTGATCGACGAGATCACGCAGGCTGGGTTTGATATCGACCAAGGTATGGTCGTGAAAATGGGAGAACAGCTCTATTACGGTGCAGAAGCGATTCACATCCTCGCGCTCCTCAGCAGCCGATCAGACGTCTTCAACAATTTGACCTACTATGCGTTTCGATCCGATACGTTATCGCGCATTCTCTACCCTGGCCTTCGGACATGCAGGAACCTTCTCTTGAAGCTTATGGGCAAGACGAAGATCAACAATCTCCGGGTCGCGGGAAACGACCAATTCTAAGAACTGCGCTGGGCCAACGATCGAGACCAGAGCAACGGGCCGCGAAGATTGACGATTCCCACGCGATTCGCTCCGTGTGAGACTCGCCGAATGCAGCATGTAGGCGACGGCACGCTCTGGCGAGCGAACTTTGTGAAATGCATTGCGGTTGCTTGGAAGGGCCGCGGCGCGCCTGTCGTTCGGTGTCCCAGATCCTGTTGTCCGCGGTGCCGCTGCGGTCGAGCTTTACACGGGCGGCCTGTGGCCGACCGCTGATGTTGAAACGCTCGCCGTGGAGGAACGGCCATTGGCTGCCGAGCTGTTGCCGTCGGGTTTCGCTGGGCCGAGCGTCCGCACCGTCGAGACAGAGGGTTCTGGCACCCCGAATTTGAGATCGGGGTCGACGTCACTGAAGGCTTGGCGGGTTTGAACTTGGCCGCGCAGTCGAACGTCTTGAGCGTGGCGTTTGATAAGCGTTCGCACGAACCCGCGGACGTCACGCACGTGTGGTTGCGGGTTGTCGGCATAGGAGGACCTGCTGGCTTAGCAGATTGCGAGTCGGATATCACGCAGGGCATCAGCGGGGGACCTCTCGGCACTCATCCACGCGCTGGAGGCGCTCGGTCGAGCGGGGAGTCGGCGGCCGGCTGCGCGCCGGGTATCTACAGCGCCGTGTGGCATGGGAGACCTGTGGGGAAGTCGCGCTCGGATCATCGTCGTCGGACACGGGCGGGGAGCACGATTCCGGAGCACGCGCGACCACCCTGGCGTGCAGGCGCGCGGTGATCACTGCTTGGCGCCGGGCCACGACGTCAACATGTTTTTCCGCCCGCCGCCCCGATGGCAGCAAATGCGAAAGACTGCGATTGCCCTCCATGTCTTGGCGACGACCTGAACGTCAAGGCGCATGCTGCAAGCATCGCGCAGGTAGGTGGCGTGAATCCTGACATAACCCATGATCGCATCGGTATCTTGCAACCGGCTCACGGATCAGGTGACGACCAGTTTGTCGCGGACATGATCGTCCCCACGCCCGGGCCAGGCTATCTCGCCGAGTTCTCCATGGGACAGTGACCGGATGTTGCTCGCCTGCGATTCGCGATGACGGGCACAATCTACCAATTCGACACGCTGAAGTGGGAGCTGGCCCGCCAGGGGCAGCGGCGCTGCCGACCTGGCGCTGGAACGCGCTCGCCACAGGCTGTTCGTCGGCGCGAGAATGCCACCGTAGATTACCGTGTATGACAGCCATTCGGGCAAGGAGATTCGAAGCCTGCCAGCACCCGAAGCAATGGACGGCGTGCATTACGACGACCAGCTCAGGCGAGTGTACTGTCTCACGCGGGCGTCGGTACGGAACGCCACAGACGTCGCAGGGCCGGGTCTACGTATATCGACAGAACGATCCCGACAACTACACGCTGATTTCCAAGGTAACGACCAGACCAGATTCCGACCCGCCACGAGGACGCGTCTCGCGCAGATCGGCGTGCACACCATCGGATAGACTGGCAAAACTGCTTCCGGCGTCTCCGAAGCGGACATGCGGAGAACGAGAGCATCAGGTCCAGTTGGGTAGTCTCGTGCCGGCCCCGCTGTCGGGCTACGTCTCGTCTTCTATAGAAGACGAGTGTTTCTAATTGAGGTTAGCATGGATGGGTTGTATCATATCCTCGCTAATGGTGTCAGCGCTCAAAACGTTGCCGACACAAAGCAAGTCGGGAGGAACTGTGCCTGCAGCAGTCTCTGCAACCAAAGAGAACCGACCGCGCCCGACCACACTTACCAAGTCGGCCGAGATCGCGCAGATCGGCCCGCTCGGAAAACCCGTCGGTGCAGTCATCGCCGCGGCGAAAATTCTCCGCGTGCTGCATGCGTCCGAGCGTCCGCTGAACGCGAGCGAGGTGGCCCGCGCGGCGGGCCTGCATCGCGGGACAGCGTACAACATCCTCCGCACGCTGCAAGCAGAGAGCTTTGTCGGATATGACGAAGCGACCCGCACCTACACGGTGAGTTTGCGCATTCTCGAACTGGCCTACGGCGTTTTGCGGCGCAGCGGCTTGCTGGACATCGCGCGTCCGCTGATGCATGCGGTTTCGGATGCCCACGGCGTCTCGGTCTACTTGTCCAAAGTATTGGGGCCTTCGTCGCTGCTGCTGTTGGATTGGGTGGGCGCCGCCTTCCGACCCGACTTGTACGTCACCGTCGGGCGTCCTTACAGTACCGGCGGGAGCATCGGGTATGATCATGGCCGCGTTCGGCAATAGCTAGCCAGGCCGAACTCAAGGCACTGTTCTCGCAAGTCGCCTGGTATCAGAAACCCTCGTTCTCCGAATTCTTGGCCCGCGTCACCGAAGCGAAGCGGACCGGCTTTGCCGTCGATCGTGGGACTATGTTCCAGGGGATCACACTAATTTCGGTGCCGGTTCTGTCGCCGGCATGGGAGCCGTTACTGATCCTGACCAGTGCAGGACGCTCGCACGATCTAGAGGCCGAAGCGCTGGATCCACTGTGCCGCGCGATGCAATCGGCGGCTGCGCGCCTAGCCGAGAGCGTCAGATTGCTGCGGCTCGAATGACGCCTGCGACACCATCTCAAGGGAGGACAACATGGTTGCCTCACAGACGATCGCCCGTAAGTCAAAGGCCGAGATGCCCGTGCATTTCGATGCCATTGTCATCGGTGCCGGCGTCTCAGGCCTTTACCAACTCTACAGATTGCGGGACCTCGGCCTCACAGTGCGGGTATTTGAAGCCGGCACCGGCGTTGGCGGCACTTGGTCCTGGAACCGCTACCCGGGCGCCCGGTTCGATTCCGAAAGCTGGACTTATGGCTACTCGTTCTCGCAGGAACTGCTCGACGAGTGGGAATGGGAGGAGCATTTCGCCGGTCAGCCCGAAACCGAGCGTTACTTGAATTACGTCGCCGACAAGTTCGATCTGCGCCGCGACATCCAGTTCAGAAGCCGCGTTGCCGCCGCGCATTACCGCGAGAACACGCGCAGTTGGGAGATCACCCTGGAAGACGGTCGGCGCTATACCGCCCACTTCCTGATCACTGCGGTCGGTGTGCTGTCGGCGGCGACGCTGCCGAACATTCCTGGGGTCGAGAGTTTCCAGGGCCAGTCGTTCCACACCCATCATTGGCCGAAGGAGCCGGTCAGCTTCGTCGGCAAGCGGGTCGCAGTGATCGGCACCGGCGCCACCGGCATTCAGACGATCACCGAAGTGGCGAAAACGGTCGGGCACCTGACCGTGTTCCAGCGCACGCCGCAATGGGCGGCGCCTCTGCACAACGCCAAGATCACCAAGCAGGAGATGGACCGTATCCGCGCCAACTACTCCGAAATTTTCGCGCGCTGCCAAGAGACCTTCGGCTGCTTCATCCACACGACCGACCCGCGCTCCGCGCTCGAGGTTCCTGAAGAAGAGCGTAGGGCGTTCTGGGAGAAGCTCTACGGCGAGCCCGGGTTCGGCATTTGGATGGGCAATTTCCGCGATATCCTGGTCGACCGGCAGGCCAACCGGCTGATCTCCGACTTCGTCGCCCGCAAGACCCGCGAGCGCGTCAAGGACCCGGTTGTGGCCGAGAAGCTGATCCCGAAAACCTACGGCTTCGGCACTCGCCGCGTCCCGCTCGAAAGCGGCTATTTCGAGGTCTATAACCAATCCAACGTCGAACTGGTCGATCTCACCGAGACGCCGATCGAGCGCATCACTCCAAGCGGCGTCAAGACCAGTGCGCGCGACTACGAATTCGACATGATCATCTACGCCACGGGGTTCGACGCGATCACCGGCGCCTTCGATCGCATCGACATTCGCGGCGTCGACAATGTTCGGCTGAAGGACAAGTGGAAGAACGGTCCGCAGACCTTCCTTGGCATCATGGTCGACGGTTTCCCGAACATGCTGATGGTGATGGGCCCGCATGCCGGGCTCGGCAACTTCCCGCGCGCCGCCGAGTACAGCGCCGACTGGGTCACCTCGTTGATCCGCTTTGCCCGCGACCGCGGCCTGACCCGCATCGAGGCCACCGCTGCGGGTTGCGTCGCGTGGACAGACCATGTCATTGAGACGAGCCAGGGGCTGCTGTTCGCCGAAGTCAATTCATGGATGACCGGCATCAACCGCAACGTAGAGGGCAAGCAGGTCCGCCGGATCATGCGCTACAGCGGCGGCCACCCCAAGTTCCGCGAGCGCTGTGAGGCTGTGGCCGCAAACGGATACCGGGAATTGGCGCTGGCTTAGCGCAACGCAACAAACGCGACGGGAGGGAACAATGGATGTCGGCATGATGATGGTGTTCGCCAGCTATGGCTGGGACGACTGTTCCGATGCGCGCGTGTGGGACGAGGAAATTCGCCTTGCGCGTCTCGCCGCCGACCTCGGCTTCGACTGTCTGTGGTCAGCTGAACATCACTTCAACGACTACTCGTTCGTGCCCGACAACCTTCAGCTGATGAGCTATCTGACGGCGGCGTGCCCGAACGTTGACCTGGGCACCGCCGCGGTCATCGTCCCCTGGCACGACCCGCTTCGGGTCGCGGAGCAGGCGGCGGTGCTCGACCTCTTGAGCAAGGGAAGGCTGCGCCTGGGTCTCGGCCGTGGCCTGGCGCGGCGCGAATTCGCCGCCTTTCGCATGAGCATGGACGAATCGCGCGAACGCTTCGATGAAGCGGCGCCGATGATCGTCAACGCGCTGAAGACCGGGTTTATCGAAGGCGACGGCAAATTCTACAAGCAGCCGCGGATCGAGATCCGCCCACGGCCGCAGCATTCATTCGATGGACGCATTTACGCCGTGGCTTCAAGCGAGGATTCCGTCGTGTCCGCCGCCAAGCTTGGCGCGCACATGGTGATGTTTGCTGACCGCCCCTGGGAGATGCGGCTGCCGGTCATAGAACGCGGGCGCGAACTGCACCGCCAGTTCCACGGCACCACGCCGCCGCACGTCATGCTGACCGAGTTCTGCATCTGCAGCCACGACCTCGCCGCCTGCGAGGAGGAGGCACGGCGGTACCAAGGGAAATTCGTCGAGAGCAATTTCTATCACTACGAATTTCTCGGCGAGCACTTCAAGACCGTAAAGGGCTATGATGCCTACCAGCAGAAGGCCGAAATCGCCCGCAAGGGCGGCCTCGAAGGTGCGGTCGCTGGCTTCATGCGGGCCGCGAGCTGGGGCACACCCGATAAGATCCTGCGCGGGCTCGAGGAGCGCCGCAAGCTACTCGGCGACTTCGAGCTCAATGTCGCTTTCCGCTTTGGCGGCACGCCCTATGAGGTGTCGGAGCGCGGGCTGAAGCTTTTCGCCAAGGAGGTGTTGCCGGTGCTCAAGGCGCAGGCCTCAGCCGAAGTAAAGGCGGCGGCTGAGTAAGCACCCACATGGAGCTCTGAAATGCCGGAACAGACATCAGATATCGGAAGATTTGACGCCATCATCGTGGGCGCGGGCGTCGGCGGTCTCTACGCGATCTACCGCCTGCGCAAGCTGGGCTTCAAAGTGCGCGCATTCGAGGCTGGCGATGGGGTTGGTGGAACCTGGTACTGGAACCGCTATCCGGGATGCCGCTGCGACGTTGAAAGCCTGGAATACTCGTATTCCTTCTCTGACGAGCTGCAGCAGGAATGGCACTGGCCCGAACGCTACGGCACGCAGCCGGAAATCTTGCGCTACATCAACCACGTTGCAGACCGCTTCGACCTGCGCCGCGATATCGAGTTCAACACTCGGGTCAAGGAAGCCGTCTTCGACAGCAACACAAATCTATGGACTGTAAAGACCGATAAGGGGCACGTCGCGACTGCACGCTACTGCATCATGGCAACGGGCAATCTTTCGACGCCGCGCAAACCGAACATTGCGGGTTTGGATAGCTTCAAGGGCAAGTGGTATCACACCGGTCTGTGGCCGCACGATGGCGTTGACTTCACTGGACTGCATGTGGGGGTGATCGGGACAGGCTCATCCGGCGTCCAGTCGATCCCGATCATCGCCAAGCAAGCGAAGCATCTTTACGTGTTCCAGCGGACGGCCAATTTCAGCCTGCCGGCCCGCAACCTGCCGATGCCCTCCGACAAGGAGCGCACGCACAAGGCCGAGTATCCAGCACGCCGGCGCGCCGCTTTCGATACGCCGTTCGGGATCGCGGGGTACCCGCCGCCGGCGATGCCCGCGCTCCAAGCGAGCGAAGAAGAGCGGCAGCGCGCCTACGAGGCGAAATGGGCCGAGGGCGGCAGTATCAGCTTTCTCTATTCGTACACGGATTTACTGGTCAACAAGCAGTCAAACGACACCGCAGCGGAGTTTGTCCGCCAACAGATCCGCGCCACGGTCAAGGATCCCAAGACGGCCGAACTGCTGTGCCCCAACGACCATCCGATCGGCACCAAGCGGCTCATTCTCGATACCGATTACTACGAGACCTACAATCGAGACAACGTCACCTTGGTCGAAATCAGAAGCAAGCCAATCCACGAAATCACTCCGACCGGGTTGCGCACAGTCGATGCCGAGTACGCGCTCGACGCGATCGTCTTTGCGACCGGGTTTGACGCGATGACCGGTGCGATGAAGGAAATCGACATCCGCACCGATGCTGGATTGTCGATCCGGGCGAAGTGGGAAGACGGTCCACGTACCTATCTCGGGATCATGATGGCCGGTTTCCCCAACCTGTTCATGATTACTGGTCCGCAAAGCCCTGGCGTCAAAAGCCAGATGATCTTGGCGTGCGAGCAGCATGTGGACTGGATCGGGGATTGCCTTCGCTACCTGCGCGACCACGGCCTGACGCGCATTGAAGCGGAGCAGGATGCAGAGGATTCCTGGGTGCACCACAATAACGAAGTCGCTGATCGCACTCTCTATCCCTTAGCCAATTCATGGTATGTCGGCGCCAATATTCCGGGCAAGCCCCGTGTCTTCATGCCCTATGTCGGCGGCGTTACCGCTTATAAGAAGAAGTGCGACGAGGTCGCGGCCAAGGGCTACGAAGGTTTTCGACTGGGTGTACTCACGGACGAACAGCGGTTTGCGGCAAACTGACTGGCCGACGAGGTACTGCTCGCGGAGAAAGCGCTGACCGGCACTCTCAGCTGAAGTTTCGCTGTCGGGGGCTGCGCACCGGATCCGGCTGATCCGTGACAGCAAGGCCGTCGCGGTGCGGCAGGAGGTGGAACGACGTTCGGGCGGAGTGCGTTGGATGCGACCCCAGAAGGGAGGAAACAACAATGGATACCGTCAATTCGGCCGGACCGATATCAAGGTTTCCGCCATAGGTTTCGGCTGCTGGGAGATCGGCGGGACCTACGGCCCGATCGATGCGGCACAGTTTGAGCAAGCGGTTCATCAGGCACTGCATTGCGGCGTGAATTGTTTCGATACGGCCGAAGCCTACGGTATGGGCCTTTCGGAACAGGCGCTCGGCAGCGCACTGGGGTCGCGCCGACGCGACGTCTGCCTGGTCACCAAGGTTGGCGTCGGTTATCCGGAGGCTCGGAATCGCCGCGATAGCAGCCGGGCCCGCATCATGGCCTCGCTCGAGCAGAGTCTGCGCAATCTCAATACCGACTATATCGATGTCTACCTGATCCATTGGCCCGACCTGAATACGCCGTTCGACGACACCATGCAGACGTTGGATGACGTCGTGCGACAGGGCAAGGTGCGCTATGTGGGGGTGTCCAACTTCCGACTGTCTCAGCTCAAGAGCTGTATGCCGCTGCGGCGTATCGACGTTGTGCAGTATGGCTGGAACATGTTCGACCGTCGCATGCAACGGGAGATCTTTCCCTGGTGCACAGCGAACGAAATCGGCGTGATGGCCTATGGTTCGCTTGCCTATGGCATGTTGGCCGGCGCTTTCACCACTGACATGCAGTTTGACGAGAATGACTGGCGCTCAAAGCGAGGCGTTCTGGGCGGCCTCAACCTGTTCCGCACTATGTTCGGTGAGGATCATTTCACCCGAAACCTGCGTGCAGTCGAGGAACTCAAGATAATAGCGGCGAAATACGGCAAGACGTTGCCGCAATTCGCACTCCGCTGGACGCTCAGCAATCCCGCCGTCCACACAGGTTTGGTCGGTTTCCGCCGCCATGCTGAAGTGGAAGAGAACTTGGGTGCGCTGGGCTGGTCCATCTCTCCTGCGGACATGGATGCTATCGATGCGATCTTTGCCCGCCATGACGTCGTCACCGAGCCCCCAGGTTGGCTGGAGGACGATCCGATTGACTGAATACGATGTAAGTAAGCAACGGAGGAACACCATGCCGGTTCAGCGTTTCGCCCCCATGGCAAAGGACTTCGCCACCTTCGACTGCGACGCCCACGTCACCGAACCACCGCTGATCTGGGAGCGCGCAGCTGAATATCTCTCCCGGGACGAACTGGCTGCGTTGCGTTCAACGATCTGGTGGGACCGCGAAAGCCAGCAACTCATCGTCAACGGTCGTGCCGGGGTCGGGATCGGGTCGCAGCGGCGGGGCGGAATCCCAGGGACCATGCGCGTCATTTCCAACGCCGGGCCCGGCGTGAAGCACGACATCCAACGCGCGTTGAACGTGCGCAATCTCAAAGCCGGGACCGCGCTTACACAGGAACAGGTCGGCTACATCGACTTCTCCGGTTCATACGAGCCGGAGCCGCGCTTGCGCGATATGGATGTCCGGGGATCGATCAGGTGATGATCATCCCAACCGATATCGATACGTATCCGTGGCTGCTCAATGCGGAAGGTGCCAAGGCATTTTGCAAGGCTTACAACCAGTGGGCCTATGAATACACCAAGGCAGACCCGGAGCGACTGTTCTTCGCGGCGCTGCTGCCGATCCAGAATGCTCAGTTTGCGATCCAGGAGATCCATCGCGTTGCCGCGCAAGGCTGCCGTGTCGCGTTGGTGCGGCCTACTGACGCGATGGGCAACTACCCGTTGCAACCCAAGTACGAGCCGGTGTGGAACGCGCTGGAAGAGACCGACATGGTGTCCGGGATGCACCCGTTTCCTGCCGGCGCGGCGCTCAAGCCGCCGGGGTACACCGAGCAGTATTCTGGTGCGGAGCTGATTCGGCGGACCATTTCAGCGTCCGGGATACCGCACTCGTTTCTGACCAATGTACAGAATTTTCAGTCCGAGGCAGCGCTTTTGGGTAACTGCCGCACTGATGTCCGGACTCTTCGAGCGGCATCCCAAGTTGAGGGCGGCGGTGTTGAGCATCGTCCACCTGGCTGAGCTTCCTGCTGGACGAGTGCGACAAGGTGTATCGGCTGTATCGTAACGAGCGCAAAATGCCCCCCGCTGAAGCGCTTACCGAGCGAGACCTTCTTTGCCCACTGCATGACCGGTTTCGAAGGGGGACGAAGCACCGCCGCCGCGCTTCCCTGAATTCTATGGCAATATCCTGATCTGGTCGTCTGACGTCTATCATCACGACGGAGACGACGCCTGGCGGGCCATGGAGACGATGCAGCAATATGGTCTGCCGGTTGAGAACCAGGCCAAGTTCCTCGGCGGGAATGCACGCCGGCTGTATCGGATCGATCCACCGAAGAAGATCATCCGCGATCAAGTCACGGCGATCGAGCGCCCCAACTGGTGGCCGACGGAAGATGAGGTCAAAGCGGCGCTTGGCGCCGGACGCCTCGGTCACGAGTTGGTAGCAACCCTCCTGCAGATCGGTATTGACCATGACAACAAGCACCAAGTCCATCGCCGTCTTCGACAGCGACCAGCATATTGTCGAGCCGCCGGAGATCTGGGAGAGCTACCTCGATCCGGAATTCCGCGTTCTGGGCAAGCAGGCGTTGTGGCGGCACGACGGTGAGACAAACTCGTACCTGAAGATCAACGGCGAAGTCGTCCGGGATACGATGAACCCGAACCTGCCACGCCACGCCATCTGGCGGCCAGGCATGAGCTGGGATGACGATCGGAGAATTGGATGCGAGCGTGAGGCATCCGATGAACCCCGGCGCGTGGGATCCTCGTGCACGGCTGGCCGATATGGATTCGATGGGTATTGACCAAGCCTTTCTCTACCCGACCTGGTTTGCTGAAGGCTTTCATCTGATCGCCGATCCGGATACCGCCCTATGCGCTGGCGCGGGCCTACAACGACTGGATTGCAGATTTTTGCCAGGCTGCGCCGAACCGGCTTTTCGCTGCCGCGATGCTGCCGCTGCAGGACATGGACAATACGCTGGCGGAGCTGCGTCGCATCGCCGACACTCCCTGTTTTTCGAGGCGCGTTCATTCGTCCGATGTTTTTGCGGGGCAGTCTACTTCACCAGCCCCTATTTCGACCCGCTCTGGGCGGAGCTCGAGCGGATTGGGTTGGTTGCCGCGGTGCATCCGACGCCAGGTCTCTGGAACCCGGAATGGACCTCGCATGGACCGTTCATCGAGAAGATAAGAGTCGTCGGCTTGGGCAAGCGGCATTGCCTGGGAGGCGGAAGTGAGGCCCCTTTGCCGGTTGGTGGCGCCGGCCTCCCCCAGCACGTCGTTCTTCACGGCGTTTCCGCAACTCGGTTATCCACTGGCGCCCATCGCATCCTGCTGGCTGGACAACCACATGTTCGTCGCCTCGGTGCTGATCGGTTTTACGGTCATGCAGCGCTTCCCGGACATGAAGGTCGTGGTGGCGCATGGCAAGGGGTCGTGGATGGAGGAGGTGCTCGAGAAGATGGAGGCATCGTCCCGAGTTATTCCGTTGCTTCACGCCTACCCCGTTCGCACTGATACCGAGGAGATGTGGGAAGAAGGCAAGGTGATGCTGGGCTTCGACGCGGAGGAACGGCTGATCCAAAAGTTACCGCAGGATTTTGCCGAAAAGGTGGTCTGGGGATCGCGGTATCCCCAACACGACACAACATCGGCCCATGAAGCCATGGCCATGCTCGCCGGCGCGGATGTCCCGGAAGAGATAATTTCCCGCATGATGGGAGGCAATGCAGCGGTACAGTTCGGGGTGGATCCGCTCGAACCGGCCCACAACGATTAACCTGGCCGAGGTCGCGACCCGCGGTCCGAGATTGGGTTTGACTGCCCTCATGGCGTAGCCGAGCATACGTTCGATGCGACGTTCCACATGCAGGACGGGAAGCCAATGCGCGACGTGCTGAACTGCCAGCAGTGCTAGTGATGAACTTTGCTGCGCTCGTCTTCGACATTGCGCGCCGGCTACCGGAGCGGTTAGGCTATACCGATACGGTCACCTCGCGATCTTGCGTGATTGATCATCCGATTAGTTATCCCTTCGTGCAGCGAGTTTGCTTACGAGTAATCGCGGATCCCCTCTGTATCAGCCGACGCAGATGATCACTAGGCCCTGTGGACAAACCCTAGTTTGGCGGTATTCAGTGGTTGACTGAACAGGCGCGGGCAACAACAAAATCTGGGACTGTCGCGAGGCTTTGCGAAAAGAATCGAGACGGTCCCGCTCGGATTGGCCTTCTGCCGATCGTCGCGCGGCGATTCCCCGACGCGGTGTGAATGTGATTCGAGGCTGACCTCTGTGTTGGAGGTTGGCAGTGATCCGAGGCCTGATGACGGACCAGGAATGGGGAATCTTCGCGCCTTTCCTGGCGAGCCCCTCGCCGCTCGGCGGCCGCCCGCCGCAGGACCATCGCAAGGTGCTGGACGGGGTGTTTTGGATCAGCCGCACCGGCGCTCCGTGGCGCGACCTGCCGGAGGTGTTGGGCAACTGGAACTCGGTGCACAAGCAGTTCCGTCGCTGGTGTCTCTCTGGCGTTTGGGACGTGCTTTTGCAGGCACTGGCGGACAGCGGCGGCGATGCCGACGTGTTGCAGATGATCGACAGCACCACGGTCCGGGCGCATCGCTGCGCTGCCGGCGAAAAGGGGGGACGCAGAACCAGGCACTTGGCCGCTCGCGCGGCGGGTTCACCACCAAGATCCACCTCCGTTGCAATGCGGAAGGCCTTGCCATCGGCGCGGTGCTGAGCGAGGGCGAGGCCCATGATGTCACGGCCTATGACAAGCTGATGGAGCAACGCCACAGCGACCCCGGTGTCATGCTCGCGGATAAGGGCTATGACAGCGACGCGATCCGCCAAAACCTTCACGATCGTGGTGCCGCACCCGAGATCCGACCAAGCGGAACCGCAAGGTGCAGTATCTGGTCACCAGGCCGCTGTATGCCCTGCGCTCACGCATCGAATGCTTCATCGGTCATCTCAAGGAGCAACGGCGCATCGCCACCCGATATGACAAGACCGCAAGTAGCTTCCTGGGCTTTGTCTTGCTCGGATGCGTTCGCATCTGGATCAGGTTTGTCCACAGGGCCTAGGCTAGTGCTGCCAGTTGCGCGCCAATCGGGAATTGCCGTTTCGCCTGGGGTGCTTACATCTCGAGCGCCGAAAAGAGCCTTCGATGAAACCGATCCTCTGCCTCACGATAGCCGCTTCTATTGTGGCTGGCGACATTTTCGCCCGCGGTTGCGGGGTGGAACTGGGCAGACGACCGCAGCAAATCACGCAAGGCCCGGAATACGCCGCCTCCAAGGCGAATGCCGCCGCCTTCGTAATGTGAAGCCCTCCGACCGCCCTAATGTCGGCACGGCCGCGGCGGTCGGTCCGAGCTGCAATGCGGAAGCGCTCTGCCGGCCGACCCGGTGAGTGCCCGGCAGTGCGCATCCATTGAGCGTCGGACGTGCAGCGCGCCACCGCCTGGTTCCCACCTCGCGTGAGCGCCCGCCAGGCATTTCCATTTCACTCTTCGGCCGCCTCTATGTCTGTCCAACTCCGCAATGCACGGCTTGGCGCTTACGTACCGATGCCCAACTTTGTACCGCACCGCGTCTGCTGACTGACTTGGCAAGGATGCTCAACTGTTCCGGATGTATGTGGCGGCAACTGATGAAGGACATTGCCTACTCAACTCGCCGCCGACGCGATGCGTGTGCACCGCGCACGGTGAGGTGTACCCACATTTGCTGCACAGCCGTCTCACGGGCTGATAGTCGCCCCAAGCAGATCAGCGGTTGCTACAACTGCGCCTTTCGCAATGCTGTCGATGGCGCCAATCGAACATAGAGGCGAACGCGGGTACCGCCGTTGTTGATAGTGCGTTCCGGCTCTCGAGATGGTTCCGCGATGGCCATGAAGCACAGAAGCGATTCCACGCGTGCCGCCCAGCGGAACCGCTGCCCCGGACTCTCGTGCGGCTACCAGCCAATCCCTTCAATATGGCCGGGGTAGCTCAGAGAATGAATTTGCCGTGGCGCCGTACCGCTCCCTACTCGTGCGACAAGTTGTCGTCTTCCCACCAATATGCGGTCTCAGTCGCGTGTCGGTCCGATGTAGGGTGCCCGGTGGGACGCGCACTGTCGCCGCGTTCGTTCGATGGCGATCTATCACGCTTGTCCGCCGGGTGCCGCTCATTCGGTTCGTGTCGGCTACCAACCCCGACAACACCCGAATACGAAGGGGGATCGCTCGCGGGAAAGCTATCCTGGCTCGCTTGGTCGACGTGTTGGTCCTGCTTGAACAGACCTTCGTTGCGCTTGCTTACCGTCATGGCTGATTTCCCCTGATCACTCACTACCTGGGGACGAACCGTCGAGATGAAACTGGTATTTGGTCGAGATCGAGATCACGGGCCAGTTGTGGCGATCGGTGAAGACGACATGCTGAGACTGGCGCTACGAAACTGGCGTCTCGACTCGTGGCGAGCACATGGTAGGGAGTAACGTCGCATGTCTCACATAGGTTGCAGCGACACAGGTAGCCGTCACGGCAGCGCTAAAGGCTACCAGCCACGGCATCATCTGGCCCCTATTCGGCAGGATCGGGGCTGACGGGCGGCATAGCAGGCATCACGGGCAGCCTTGCGCCGCCAACTCCGTTTTCCGACCCGCTGGCGGCTTGTGCAGCATCTCCTGGACCTGCTCAACTGCCTGGCGCCCCGTAGCAGGGGCTCCCTGTGCAGCTTCTGCGATCTGTGCAGCGGCCCAGCGCTCACATCAGCGACGCGCTCAGCAGCCGGATGCGTAACCCCCGCTTCATGGGCACGACCGTAGGCGCGCGAAGGTGCTATCGTTCGTGATTGCCACGGACGGGTTTAAACGATGACTGTCCGCTCGCCCTCTGGAATTGCGCGATTCGATTCGGCGGCTGCGATGGTGCAGGCGATCAGTTCGTTCCTGCATGGCCGCGACCTTGCCAGCTTGAGCGGTTCTCCGCTGCTCGACCGCGCGATGCCGATGGTCAACCATTTGCCTCGCCGGCCGAGCGAATGGGTCTATTCGATCGGCGGGATGACGGAGGCCGTTAGCCACGCAGGAGTCTTCGCATCGGGTTGGCTACAAGGATGACTGCTGTTGCACCAGCCACCTGTCGCAACCTTATATGCCGGTACCCCTATCATTGGGTGTGAGGATCCCTATGTGGTGCCCTGCCCGAGTTAGGCGTCGGGAGGCATTAAGGTGACTGGCTCGGGAATGCGTTGAAAAATGCCGCAAATTGCAACTCCGGATTATCGCCAGCAGCGAGCAATCGAGGCGATCGACCGCGCCGCGGTGGATCTTGGCATTGCTATCAAGGCACACGCACCCGACACCGACACGGTCCGCCAAGCACGGCTCGCGCTGATAACACTCACCAATTCAGTTAAAGCCGCCATCATGAGCGATGAGGTTTGAAGCCTGCCATGCTCATCCGCAATCGGACATGGAGTGGCGGACTGCTCCTTCACAGCGGCAACGCGAAGCCTAGTGCTGGGACATGAAGGGCCTAAGATTGAACTGGGTCCCACGACAAGCCGTTCTGTGTGACGCAAGGTGAGGGTCAATTCGGCAGTGGAGACAGATAATGCCCGAATTCAGGAATCCCGGAACTAGCGAAGCTAGATCGGCCAACGCCATCTCCGATGAATTGGTCACGAAGGCTGGCAAAGCCATCGGTAAGGCATTGGCAAATTAACTGGGGCCGGAACATAGGTGAGCGAAGCGACGGCGAACCAAGGGTCTCATGTTGCTTGGTGCACACAGATCTCCTGTCGCCAGGCCCAGAATGCCTTGGCTTGAGCGCGGCGATAATCTGCTGCAGCCATGAGATGGCGTCGTGGTCGAAAGTGGCCATAGATCATCGCGTGTGCCGATAGGAATCGCTGTGCCTGTTCGGACGACTTGAACCGTTGTATCTGCCGCTCTCGTCGCCGGATAGGCCGATGCGAATTTTCAGCTCGATTGTTTAGGTATCTGCTGGTCCGATGACGAACATCCGGAAGCACCGCGCGATGAGCAACACCATAGCTGCGGAGACCATGGTGACGAGACGTGTCGGTTTATACCTCAACCCTTGCACCAGCCGCTTGAAGAAACGCTTGGCAGCCGCGCCAATTTCGCCGCTCCTGCACCAGAATGTCCAAGACAACGCCATGCTGGTCGACCGCGCGCCACAGATAATGCAGAACACCGTTACCTGACGATCACTTCAGGCTCAGAGAGACGTGGAATACGAGACGTTCAGCGTGTCGCCATTCCCCACGACCTTGTCACCCCCGGAGAACAGGCCGGCTGACCAGAGCGTGCCGGAGGTGTTGTCGATCGTGGATACAGCACCGGTGCCATAGATGACGAAGCAGCCCTTGATGGTGCCTGAGCTGGTGATGGCGAAGGCCTGTGCAGCGGACATCGCCTTGCTGCCTGCCGACGCCGCACTCCAGGAGATCGTCTTGCGGGGCGAGGGCGCATTGGTGCCGCCCGCCTCGGTCCAGCCCGCGTGACTTGCCATCGTGTCGGCCGCGACCGGCCCAGCGCCGTAGCTGACGGACGAGATCATCCCCAGAAACGGGCCGACGACGGTGTAGGCGGATCCCCCCGCCAATGCGGTGTCCAGCATCAGGTTCTTGCCCACCGTGGTCACCACGTTCGGCGCCTCATCGCGCCACTTCAGGTTGCCATCCGGGCCATAGCATTCGGCCACGAACTTGCCTGTGGCTTGCGCCTGCTCGTGGGTATCCAGGCCGGCGCGATAGTTCGCGGAGGCCGCACTCTCCCGGGGCGCGTCAGCAGCTTCGCGGTGCGACATGTTCAGTCTCTCCTTGTGTCGAAGGCTATTCGCGGGGGGTGATGAGAATGGCGGGGTAGCGAACCTGGGTTTCGACCACGCCATGCCGGATGCGCGGTGTGCCTGACACACGCCAGCGGCCATTCTCGAAATGCCGGGCAAAGCGTCCAGCGACGCTCAGGGTGTAGGATCCGGCGAGATCGACATACTGGTAGTTGACTTGCGCAAGATCACCGAACTTCTGCTTGGCGATCATGGCCGTCTCTTCGACAATGTGCGGCGCAACCTGGTGCACGAATGGCTCGCCGGTCTTCGTCTTGCCGACCTCGAGGCGGCGGGCATAGGGCACGGTCGCCACGAACATGACTTGCTCGGTGTCGTAGTTGATCTGAGCGAAGTCGCCGGGCTGGCCGTCGATGAGCTTCAGCAGACCCTGGACGTAGAGGCCGCTCAGCCGCGGCGAGCGCTGCACCAGGGCTTCATAGGTTTTGCGGGCAACCTCCGGCATGTAATTCCAGACGATGACGATGTGACTGTCCGGCTGGATCGCGGAAAGCGGCGCATCCTGCGCGCCATCGACGACCTGGCGCCAGAGTGGGGCAATGCCGCCGGAGCGCGCCGTCTCCGTGGCAAGGACCTCTTCGCGCGCGTCGGTCACGGCTTGGGTCAGCGCGCTGATCGCCGCGTCGCCAACCATATCCAACGTGTTCACCACCAGATCGCGCTGGAACGCATCCAACGCGTCGGCACTGAACAGCCCGGGCACCGAAGCATCGGACGGTCGCCCGCCGCTCTGCCAAGAGCGGATCGCACGCGAGGTCCACGAGGAGGGCATCAGCTGCCGCGAATGGTCAGGTCGTGCCGGATGATGCGGCCCTGGTAGGCGCTGGTGTCGCAGCCCTGAACGGCAGCAGTGGTGTTCTTGGCGCTCTTGTCGCCAAGGACGATCACCACATCACCTCGTCGCGGCGCACCCGGGACTTCGAAGATGCCCGCGATTTGGCAGTGGCAAGGTACACCGACGCGCTCAATGGCAAGCGGGTCGCCCGCAGTTACACCAAGGCCGATGCACCGGATGCCCCAGCGGCGAACGAACGCGCCCTGGAAGTGTACGCCCGGAGGGCGATCGCCAAGCTGCAACAGCAAGCGGCGGAAGCCGACACCAAGGTCAAGGGCAAGGGCCACAAGTTCCACGACCAGATCAGGCGGATCGAGGCCCTGCTGCCGCGATGGGGCCGGGTGCCGATCGACCAGATCGATGAGCACGACCTCAACGCCTGGATCGAGCACGACTACCGAGTCGAGGATCGCGAAGCGACAGTCAAAAAATATGGCCGTCAGGCCCGCCAACTGAAACGGCAGATCGTAACGAAGATGCCGGCGGCCACCACGCTCGGCAACCTGGATTGGGCACTGAGCATCGTGTGGGACGAAGCAGTGGCGGACCGAGCGGTTGAACGCCGCCACCGACCGGTGATTGATAAGACCTTGGGCGATGACGGCGAACCCCGAGCGTTCATCGATGAAGCTGGCGTGCGGGCCGTGATGGGGGTCATGACCGATCAATGGATCACCAGCACGGATGAGAAGTACATCGGGGATGAGCGGCTGCCAGTTCACATCATTGGCATGAAGCGGCTCCTGCGCTGCTACGTCGCGCTGATCGCCAGCACCGGCATTCGCTCCGGGCTGGAGTGCAAACGGATCAGGCTAGGCGATGTGCAGTTCGAGACCCAGCAAGGCACGCCGGTGATCTTCGTGCGCGTGTGGAAGAACCAGGGCAAGCACAAGAAGGACCGCACCGTCGTGGTATTCGAGGGCAACTCATACCTCCGAGTTCGTCATTTACTCCGGGACCTGATCGCCTATCGGGAAGCGCAGCACGCCGCAAAGACCGATTTCCTGTTCGCTTGGGCGGACAACAGGTGGCCAACATTCCGCGTCGCGATGGACACGGTGCTGCGGCAAGCCGGCGCCCTGATCGATCCGATGAGCGGCGAGAAGCGAACGCCATACAGCTTCAGGCATTTTTTCGCCACTGATCAAATCGCTCGCGGGCTGAGCGTGGCGCAGTTGGCCGAATGGATGGGCACGTCATCCGCCGTGGTCGAAAAGCACTACAACCGCTTTATCGTGGAGCGGAACGCCCATTTGGTGAACGGTGCGCCCGAGGAAACGCTGGACCACATCGATGAGCATGGCATGCCCTGGCGCTGGGACTACGAGCGGGAGGAGTATGTCGAGGGATAGTTGCGGCGCATTAGATAGCCCGATGAAGGAAAAGGATAGCCCGCTAAAAGAACGGGCGACCCAGGGAGCCGCCCAGTGATCAGGTCCGTCTCCCGGCGCCATCAGTCACTCCGCTTCGACGGCTTGGCAGTCCTGTCATATTGCGGAAGCAAACCCGACGGGGCGGCGGCCTACGACCCCGCGCCCTGACTTGTGGCCTTGCTCGATTTCCTTCAGGCGGGCGTTCTGTCCGTCAGCGGTGTTCAATCCGACGGCGATGATCTGGCCGTATTTCGAGCAGCGCGTCCCATCATTGGTGAAACACCACGCATGCTCCTCAAGGATTTTCTTCGACTTTACCCGCGCCCCGCGACGGCAGATGTCCTCGTTCATCGGGCTTTGCTACGGTCATCGCTCGCCCTGCGGCCGGGTTGATCTCGCAGCACGGACTGATCTGGGGAGGTGATGCGGAGGCCGATCTTGCGCACGGCGTAGGCCGTGAGATTCGCCTCTGCTGATAACATGGCACTGAGATAGTCATCAGGCGTCATTGCTACGGTGGGATCGCTGGCGGCTTTCGTCAGCCAGTCGGCGTCGTCGCCGGCAGATCAATCATCGCGTCAATGCGGATTTCAGGCGCATGGGTTCACTCCTTGTCGGAGTGGTCATACGCCGATGTCTGCCCCCAAGTCTTCCCAAATAGTTCCACTGCGTGGCGCGGCCCGCAGCGCCGGTCTCGACGTCCCTGCCTAATGGGCAGGATTACCATCTTCTTGAAGAGTGGCCAGCACCAGCTACATGACTGATGTTGCTCAATACAATACCATGAGATACAGTTTTGTCAAGCAGCGCACTGGACTGGCAGGCTTGACAATATTGCTCAGTTCCCCCTGGCTTCGTGCGGGCTGGCGTGGTGAACGGTCAAGGGTAGAGTTGGGGCAGCCGCTGAAACAGGTCATCGCCGACATCCGCCGCCACTCCGGGCTGGCGGCTCGGCTGGATCGGGCCGCCGTCGAGCAGGACATCAAGGCTCGCTGGCATGAGGCCGAAGCGGGCCGGCGCTGGGCTATGGCTCGTGACCGGCTTATGCGTGAATACAAAAAACGCGGCCTCAACGAGGAACGCGGCACCCAGGAAACTTTCGGACGCAGCGTCGTCACCATGCGACGCTGGGTGCAACTGCATAGGAACTGGACGGAATACGTGAAGAAACGCCGTGCCGAGCAGAATGGCGAGTACCGAGGACTCCTCCATGCGGTGTCGCTCGTGCCCGTCAACCGTCGGTACGCAACGAACTCTCAATCGGTGAGAGTTCGTTCTGCAACGAGTGAGACGCGGATCGACACGCAAACCCTTGATCTGTCATGGGCTGACCTGCGGACCGGCGACGCTCTGGAGGTGCTTAAATCGGTCCCGACCGGCTCGATCCAATGCATCATCACCTCGCCCCCGTTCTGGCCACTCAAGCGCAGCTTCGGCGGTATGGGCCTGGGATTCGAGAAGTCCTTCGACGAGTATCTCACGGACTTGCTGGCGATCTTCCACGAACTCTGGCGGGTTTTGGCGGATGACGGGATCGCATGGCTGCATCTAGAAGACAGCCACTCGCATACGGGCGGCTTATGGCGACCGGACAGCAACGTCACATGGCGAACCACGCGACAGAAGCCGCTGGTTTCCGCCGGCATTCGCATGCCGAGCACAACGGCGATGCGCCCGGCCAAGTCGTTGTTGCTGATCCCCTCGTTGGTCGAAGTGGCATTGGCGGACCAAGGCTGGCTGGTGCGGTCGGAAATCATTTGGGACAAGGGGTTTGGCCGGCCCGATAGCGCACCTGATCGCCCGACCGTGACGCACGCGAAAATCTTTCAACTCACCAAACAGCAACGCTACAACTACGACGCCGATCCGCTGCGCGTGCCGACTAGGCCGAGACACCGAAAACTGAACTGGATGCCAAAGCGGCCATTCTCAAGACCCGGTGTGCAGAAGCCCGGTATCTTGCGCAAGAATGTTATGCGCGACACCCGCGTCTATCAGAACCCGTTGGGACGTAATAGCGGCACCGTATGGCGCTACAATGTCGCGCACTATGGCGGGGAGCACACCGCGACCCTGCCGCTTTCTCTCGTGCGTCAAATGGTCTTGGCCTCGTGCACGCACCCAGATCACCGCGTGCTTGATCCGTTCGGTGGCGCGGGTTCGGTGGCAATCGGTGCGTTGCAATGCAGCTTCCACGCGATCAGCATCGATATTCACGCGGGATATACCGCAGAAGCCCGCGAGCGGATTTCTAGATCACCGGTCTTGTGGACTGACCAAGACGGCGACGCGGCCAACGACAACTCGCCCGACCAACCCCGAGTTGAAACCGACGTGCCACCTGCCGCCGACTGAACTGCGCTCTTTGACATCGTGCATCTGACCCCTTTCAGAGCAGCGAACTAACGTTGTCAGTCCGCTGCTCCGAGTTCTTGTTGACCGACCAGGGCCGCCGAGTATCCGCGACCAGCCGGCGCATGCAGGTCCTTTTCATGATGACGACCACACACTGGCCGGCTGTGTGGGCAGCCGGCCAGTCTTCCTTGCCTATTGCAGGGCCACCGCCTTGACCCGATCCGCGTGATGCCTTGCCCGACTTCAGCGAGATTACAAAGCTGCAATTCCAATTCTGGGATAATGTGGGCAAGACTGGCAAGGGCAAATTGCCGGAACATCAATTGACTATCTACGTCCGGACCTGTGCACCCAGCCTGCATGCGTGGCCAGGGCCATGATCTGGGATTTCCGCTAGCTCCTAGCAATGGTCACGCTGCGCTCCCATTGGGGTCAAAGCGGAAGAGGCGGCACACAGGCAGCCGATGCGCCACTTGCTCCCGAGTTTCACAGCGATCAGGTCCCCGACGTGAGTTGCGCGATACAGTTCGCTGCGCGAGATGTCCGTGGCGGTGGATGCTGAATGGACATCAGTCGATCGACGGCAACCTCGTCGGCGTTCTGAGGCATTGAGACTCTTCCGTGATGCTGAAATGCAGCATCACGGTATGTCCCGCTGTTGCACGCGCTCAATAAGATTTCAAGCGCCTGCAACGCGGCATCGGTGCTGCCACGTCTCCGCGAACTATCTTACGAATGCGGATTTAGGTTCGTACTGCGCTTTTTTGCTTGTTCTTTGATCGCGCGAGACCTTAATCCTTATCACCGCCTCGCCAAACGGCGAGCGGGTTTCCGAGAGGATCAATCGAAATGAGCACCGATGAAGTGGTATCGGAGATGGCGATATTTTCGTGCGGCAAAGGTTTGCCGGCTGCAAGTTTCATCATCATTAGCCACAGTCACTCGGTGTATTGCGACAACAAGGCGCTGGAGATGTCGAAGCTCGTCCCATGGCCGGTCGTCCATGTGACTTGCAAGGACATGCCGTCGCAGGCGCAGGCGCAGGCAGTGCGTAAAACAGCGCTTTCGCACCCCACCTAGTGGGGCCGCACCTAACAGCGTGACGCAGCACGCTGCGAAGCCCGGTCTCTCTGCATCAGTGTCGCTCCGGAAGTGATGTCCGGCGCTGATCTGGGGGAACGCCTGCCGCCCCGCAGAATGAGTTGGCAGAAGGCCGGGAACTGCTCACCTGCTTTACCAAGCAAGAAGGAGACTGATCTTTGCGTAGCTACGTCATCTTATACACGGTTGAGGGCTGGGGAAGCACCATGCCTATCGAAGCAGAACTCCCCCGAGGAAGCGGAGGAGAAGTTCAACAACCGTGAGTGGCTTACGGCCATGGATGATTTGATTCACATCGTTGAGGAGGTGACCGAATGCCATGAGTGATGACGATCCCGATTTGATTTCGAGCCGGACGGCCACGGCAAGAAGCAACTGACACGCTGCAACCATTGAGTGAAATCGGGAAAGAATCGCTGAAGCTGCTCTGGGAAGGGGCGTTGCGGTATGACATTAAGAATACGAAGCGGATAAGGATAGCAAGGCATCAATGCCGTAGTGTCCAGTTGACGATTATATATACCCGGAGACATTGACGGTGCGATGGCAACAACAACCTTAGGAGGAGCTAATCTAATATCAGATGAGCCAACCCCAGCCCCTAGCCGTTGCCGAGGCGGCTTGTCGCGAGGACGTGCCAGTGGCACGTCCGCGTGACTTGGTCCGCCAGCCCATCGCCTCCGGCGATGCACTGTGCGGCTCGGGTTTGCCCTTTCAAGTGTCGGTGACGGGTAAAGATGTCCGCCCTTTGTAGCGAATCATATGTCCGCTTCTGCCGATGTGGCGGCTGTGGGGTTGTGGGCAACGAGCATCATGGCTCCGACGACGCCTATCACCAACGCTATTGATTGTTAGCTCACTCTTTCGATCTTCGTGACGGCCCGATTATAGACAGGATTGTGAGGGTCCTTTGCCACAGACTTGATCTGGATAAGAAGTGATCGGTCGAACCAGACCGTCCTATTTCGCGGTGACTCTGAGCCATCAGCAGTGTAACTCAATCGACTGGCAGCATGGGGGACTCCCTCAATGACGACGGTCTCGTCGGCCTTATGCACGACCGTGTAGTTGATGGTTTCAAAATACGCGTATCCACGACGCATCTGCGACCACGAAACCGATGTTCCGATCGGACCTGCCAGGACGGCGATCATTTTCGCCTTGACGTCTGCCAACCCCTTCTCAGGTGGATGAAAATCGGCTCGCCAAATACCAGCGACAAATTCGGTACAATCCCTCAGCGTACTGGACCAAGCAAAGGTTGCTGTCAGCCGGGTCGGGTCCTTTGAACTCGGCCCACGTCCCGTTGCTTCGGGTAACCTTTACCTTATCAGGGCATGGGAAGTCTGCCGCGCTCGCATTATGGGTCACGGCCAGACCCAGTAGTGCGGCGACGCCGTGTGCGAACTCTCTTCATTTTTTTATCCGATCTGGAAGCTGGCAGCTTTCAATGCGCCAACAGCAACGCCGACGAAGTCGATCTGTCCCGCCGCGCCGAACGACAGCAGCGTGCCGCCATGCCCGTCGCTCTTGAGGGCAGCAACGACGGCATTGGCGGTTTTGAAGCCACCGATCCCGCCAACCAGATCAACAAAGCCGGTCTTATCGGCGCCAAAGCCTGTCAGGCTGATCACCCCGCCCGGTGCGCCGACCTTCATTTCGAGACCCTTGCCCTGATCTGCGATCGTGTTTGTGCCGCTACGGATGAAGACAATGTCATTGGCGCCACCAAGGACCAGTGTGGCGTTACTGCCGGTCAGGATAAAGCTGTCGCCCTTGGTTACCGGCCGCTTCGAGGACGCTATCAGTTCCGGACCCCAGCTTGATGTCGTTGTTGCCGCCGGTGAGCACGTTGACAGTATCGTTACCATTGCCGCCAGTGACCGTGTTGTTCTTGCCGTTCAGGTTCACCGTCACATCACCAGAACCAGTGGTCACTGTTGCTGAGCCGTCGCCGGCATTGATCACGTCGTTGCCGCCGCTTTCAATGATCGTGTTTCCAGTGCCGTGGGCGTTGACGATGTTGCTCACCGGTCCAGCTTTGATGACCGCCTTGCCTTTGGTCGATCCCTCGATGACGGTCGCTGGCGTCTGTGTGCCGGTGAATGTGCCGCTCGCTGCGAATGTCAGCCCGGTGACGAATGCGGTTGGGTTGCTCGGGCTTATATTGTCGGCCGCGCTGATACCAGTGACGGTGAAGGCGCTGATGCCGCCGGTTGGGAATTTCAGCACCGTGTTCGGTGCCACCGAATTGGTCTCTTGCTTCCCGTTGTTTATGAACGTGACCAGATACGGTGATGTTTGGATAGCCGGGGGCAGCACCGAGGCGAAGTTGGGATTGCCAGCACCAGTTGCGTAGATGTAGCCAGTGGCGATGGTGGGATCGATGTAGACGGTCTGACCGGCCTGCTCGGTTAGATTGAAGCTGAATGACCCGTTCGGTGTTTCCGTCGCCGGTAGATACACGGGACCGGCGGCTGTAACGTCAAGCTCATCGCTGTTGGCCGTGGCCGCCACTTGAATGTTGCCGAGTATAGTGATGGTCGCGATGATTAGATGGCTCGCGCTCGTAGTCACCACGAGATTGGTGATTACGCCGTTCAAGCTGGAGGTATAGCTAACCGGTTTGCCAAAATCGATTGAGGTGCCGACGGTAAGTCCAGTCTGATTGTTGCCGCCTAGGTTTAGATCACCGAGGAGGATGCCAGCGGGAACTGCTTGCACCGGTGGGTTGAGACCGAAGTTATCGATGACATCCAGATGCTTGACGATGATCATCGGCAGCGACGGATGGTGTCATCGATAGCCCTGCACGGATACGGTCCGAGTGGGACGAAAACACCTATAAAGAGGTGATTCCGTCCCACATGACCGGCGCATCTGGCGGCGGTAGTGACCAGCAGATCGGCTTACGACCTGCCGGTGGATACCGACGTGGACTAGGCGGCGAGCCGGCGTGTCGATCCGCGCAGCGCCCGCATGATGCTTTTGACCTGCGAGCGGCGCTGGGACGGATGCCCCGCGTGCTCAGCTTCCAGCCTCAAAGTGTACTCGATCTCGCCATCATTGAATCCGGCCCGCCGGAGATCAACCCCAAGCCGGAAGAATGCCTCGTTGCCGTGTTTGGGTAGCGCAGCACGCCACCTCCCGATGGCGGCATCTCGGCGCCGCTGCCCATAATCGGCGAGGCGCACCACCTCCTCCTCGGCAATCAACTCGCGCATGCGCCGAAGCTTCGGACATTCCGTCGCAGGCATCGCTGGCGGTACTGGCTGGACAGCGGTGTCGGCAGCCACATCGGTGGGTTGCGGTGCCGCCCGATGGTGATTGGCGGCATACCGAGCCCATACGTAAGGATCGAGCACAGCCCGCCCCTTACCGTTGTGGTCGATGAAGAAGCTGCCGGCTGGGTCTGCTGCCTGACAAGGGAGATAGAACAGGGATGATGGCGTGAGTTTGCTCATGTCGAACCCGTGGCACCTGCGCGACTTGATCCGCTGATCGGTCTCAAGCTGCTTCTTGGACCAGTAGCCATCCCGGTTGAGCGTCCGCATGATCTGTTCGGCGATCGCACGGTGGGCGGCGATCGGCATGGCAAGACTGGTCGGGATGAAGACTCGCCATCGGGGCGCCTCCGGCGTGCTGCCGTAGCTATTGATGATCACCATCCGCAGCCGAGGAAACAGCCGAGCGAACTCCTCGTGCGTGAGATCGCCGCCATCATTGTCCAACCAAATGCCCCAGATTGCGCGGATGTTTGCCAAACCTCGGCTGGTCTCATCTGACAGCGATGGGTCAAAGATCGCGGGCGAGATAAGGCCATTCGCCTCCTTGCTGTCATGGCTGAACTGGTGCCACCACCTCAGGCCATCGATGAAGGTCTCCACGTCATCCAGCGGATAGAAGTCCAGTGGTTCAGCGCGGAAGATCGACGAGAAGACAGTGCCACCGATCGCGTCGAGGTCGCTGCGCCCCATCGTGCTAAGCGAGGTGTCCGTGCCAAAGCGGAACTCGGACATCCGCTGCCGCAGTTCGGCGATTGCTGGGGATGCAGTGCCGCGATGCACGATTGCCGCCAGAGACCAGATCGAGCGCCATGCGTAGCTCGGATTTGAACTGATCACGCTTGGCACGCTTCCGATCGGCGTCGGAGTCATGTATCCGGCGGCGGCCCGGCGTTCCCTTTACCGGCACATCAAGGCCACCGAGCGGTGCGATGGTGCAACCCGGAAACAGGGTCGCAAGCCACTCGGCTGTGGCCCGATCCATCACGATCGCTGTCTTTGGGTTCATGTCGTCGGGGTTCCGCAGTGAGATACGCATGGCGGCCTGATAGCTGGCTTGCCAGTATCCCGCCCGCTTCACCTCGTGCGAGTCGAACCCGAGCGCATCCAAGAACGCGAAATGTGCTGGAGGCGGGTTTAGCGCAGAAAGAATCACGGCATTATGGATGTGCTGGTAGGCATTCGAGCCGGATGGTGAGTTCGGCAACCGCTGACCGCGAGCACCGAAAATGTCGTCAGGAGTGTCCTTGTTCCCCATCCATACGAACTGGCTGTCGCCAAGGGTATCGACGATGCGCTGGACAATTCGATCCTTGACGGTCTCACCATCAGCACCCGAGATGGTCTTGTCCCGATAGCACTTCGACCAATCTTCCTCGGTGGCATAGCGGATCGTCAGCAGTTCACCATTCTGATGCTGGGTGTATCGCAGTCGCTTCGTGATCCCATGGTGCAGCCGGAACTCGACGCCACTGCCCGACCATAGCGCATAGAGCACGGATTGCTTGAAGCAGGCGCCCATCATTGTCGCCGACGCGAAGCCGTCCAACAGCGACGGCCGGAGGTGGGCGAAGGCCAAGAGCTTGCGCTTCTTGCCGGACCCGGTGATCAGGTTCGTGTATTGGTCGTCCAGCACGTACCCTGACCAGTGCGAAGAGATCAGCACGTTGGCAAACTGCTGGAAGATGTCATAAACCTGATCGCGATCCTTGTTCCGCGCCATCTGTTCCAGTGCCTCGCGATCCTTCGGCACCGCCCGCACATACCGGTTGTCCGCGAGGTTCGCAGCTTCCGCGTCAACCGAGAAGCAGTTGGTGATCAGCCGATGGGTCTGCGGCACGCAGAACTCGTCGCACCAGTCAGCCTGAGCTATCTCGTCGAAGATAAGGTGCCAGTCGGACCGGCGATGGAAGTAGGGGAGGAGCATAAGCGCCGAATGCGTGATGAACAGGACTTCGCCATCCACGGCCGTGTGCTTACTGTGTTCGATGATGTCGGCGATCACACGGTCACTGCTCTCACCGTGGATCGCTCGGACCCTTACCTCCGGCTCCAGGCTGACGAGGTCGGCCAAGGTCTGCGAGATCAGAAAGATGCTCGGCTGGACAAAAAGAACCTTTTTGCCGAGCCGTGCGAGACGATGGGCATATCGGGTGGCTGCATAGGTCTTTGCCGAGCCGCATGGCCCATCCACATAATGTACAATCAAAGTCAACACTCCAGTTCAAAAGAAAAGCCCGCGAGGGCTGGCGGACACCTCGCGGGCTTCTCCACTGGGGTGCTGGCTCAGCCGGGCTTGGGCGTAATTGCCGATCCCATGATGACCTCACCACACCGAAATCAATGGCCTCCGCCAGGAGCCAAATGCTTACCGCATCTACATCTATGTATACCAAAACCAAGATGCGAAAGTCGAGACGATTCCACCTGACTCGGTTCGCGTAGGCGCAGTTGCCAAATCGGTCCGTGAGGAACACCGGCGGGAATGTCGCATCGCCGTCGCTGGCGTCAAGCTGTGGCCGCAATCAGGTTGCGCAGCGCAAGCTGTTCGCGGGACCCAGCACCACAGCCACTTCCGGCATTGCAGGAGGGGCGATCCGATCTGGTGGGACAAAAACACCTATAAAGAGGTCAATCCGTCCCACAAGGCTGATTGCTCCCGATGCTGATGTATCCGCATCGACCACAACGCTCCGCGCAGCGGCGCCAGACATCCTGCCACTTCCGGCGAAGCCGTGGCCTCAGGGGGTGGCTGAGGTCCTGGTCTCGGCCGAAGCAACGGGGCGCGTCCACCAGGGAAATGACGATACAATGTCGAGGGACTGCACCCGATCTGCCGGGCGACCTCGGCAGCGGTCATGGTGCACGAAGCAAGCATCGCCCTCTGAGATCGCCAGCAGACGTCGTAGCCGTGTGCCGCCAGAACGGTGGAAATCGCGCCAGCGCCACAGCATGGTTCCCAAACAGGACCTCGGAAGCTGACGTGCTGGAGCAGCGCTTCGGTGACCCAGGCGGGAGTGGCGTAGTTATCGCGGCCCTTCCGGTCGTAGTTGGAGATGTGGACGGGGCGATATTCAGTCGGCGCAGGTGATGGCGCCGAGTGCACTGGGTTCGGTGCTTTTGGTCCGATGATTGGCAAAGCGTGTTGATGGGGTCTGACCGTCACCACGGACCGAGGCCGGGCTGTACCGCCCCTTTGAGTTCCTTGGCCGCTCGGAAAGCGACCTTCTTGCTTGCCTTGATCTTGATGGCCTCGCCAGTCGCTGGATTGCGCCCCATCCGGGCAGGTCGCTTGCGGACCTGGAGGACACCTATTCCGTTAAGCCCCACCTTATCGCCCTTATTGAGGTATCGTGCGGCTATCGCAACCAAATCGCCGAGCATTGCTTCGGCCTGCTTCTTTGGAACCTCATGATTGCCGGCAAGTTCGGCGGCCAGATGCCTAGGCGTCCCGGTGGCCCGGACGCTGGCCTTGGCCGACGCAGCTTTCTGCTCTGGCACGACAATCGCCTCTAGCTTGATGGATGGCTGATTGTATGCCGAGCCTCTCCCAATTCGATCAAACTGCCCGAATGGCAGGGCTAACAACCTTTTTCCGTTCCTCTGGGACACGGGCATGGACACGACCGCTGCGATCTGGGCATTCAATCAAGCGATCTTGGCAATGTGGATGTGGCTAATCACAACGTACTCATCCAACCAACCTATTGCGTCCGTTGGGGCGCGGCATCGTCATCAGCGTCCTCATCACCACCGAGATGGGCAGAGCCGCCCCCTTGCTCCGCCATGGTGCGGTCCGTCACCAGGGCGCCTGTCACAGCGTACAGGACTGGCGCGAGCGCGCTCTTCACCTCATCCGACACAGAATGACCAGCCACCAACTCTAGCAACCAATGTCGCACGTCTTCCAACGTGCAGATCGGACAGATCGGAAGGTTGTCGCCGTACTCGGCCTGCAACTTCATGAACTCGGCGTCAGCCAAATCGTCAATACGTGGCATGTTCGCTTCCTGCTCTCATCTCCTGCCGTGCGCAACTTCGCCCAGCAGAGGAAATTGGACCCTTGCCCGAGACCCTGAATGTCAGCAGATCGCGCCTGAGATTGCCAAGTTCGCCACACGGATCAGTCGTGAATTCGTTATCGATATCGAATCTCTCAACGAAGCCCATGGCAGGGTCATCCAGTCAGTGCTTGGTCGCGAACGGCGTCGCCGCGCAACGCCGCCACCCTGGAGCAGCGCGTACGCTCGCAGGCGCTGAATGTTACTTCTGTAACCGAGCAAGCCAATCGTTGACCACGCCAAGAGCTTTTGCGATGGCTGCCTGCGTCGCTGGTTCTGTTGCGCTGTGCAGTCCTCAAAAATCTTCGCCAGCCGTGCCACGAGCGTTGGCGGCCGGGCGGGCGGTTCGGATGAAGGCTGCTGTTCCATCCCGCCAATGTATTCATGGCCGGCCGCTATTCCAGCCTCGGGCCGCAGCCTTTCCCCGACTCGGGCGCCACGGGTTAATAGGGCGCCATGCCAGTTCTTGGCTTTCAATGCCCTGAACGCGCCTTCGACTACCGAGGTTGGGGACCTCATATCCGAGGCCGATACCTATTGCGTGGTCTGCATTGAGGAGGGGCTCCGCTTCATCCGGCTGAAACGCTAGGACCAAGAGGAGACGGCTCAGGCCCTTTTGCGCTTGGCCGCAGCCTGAGGCGGTTGGATAGGCGTGACCTTGGCGGCCGCAACCTTCTTCTTCGCTGGTGCGGGTTTTCTCTGTTCTGTGTCTTGGCCCAAGCTCTTCTTCAGAGCAGCCATCAGATCGACCACGTTGGTGCGTGCAGGCTCCTCCGGTTCGCTCACATCGAGGCCCTCGCCCTTAAGCTTGGCGTCGATCATGGCGCGCAGCCTAGTCTCATACCGGTCCTCATTATCGGCCGCGTCGTAATCGCCTGACTGCCGCTGCACAAGCTGGCTGGCGAGTTGGACCATCTCCGGGTCGATCTTCATGCCGGCGAGACCGTCGAATAGTTCCGTCGAGCTATTGAGGTCTCGGTTCTCATACAGCGTATGCGCCATCAGCCCCTCGCCCCTGGGCCGGATGGCAATGGTACGCTCGCGTTGTGAAATTACGACGCGGGCGAGGGCAGTTTTCCCGGTATCGGCAATTGCCTCCCGGAGCACGGCATATACGTCCCGCCCGGCATCGCCGTCCGGCGCCAGATAGTAGGCTGCATCGTAGTAAACCGGATCAATCGCATTCGTGTCGATGAACTTCTCGATCGTCATCACGGACGAACTCTCGACCTTGACGCTGTCAAAGTCCTCATCGCTCAGCAAGACATACTGATTTTTGCGAAACTCGTAGCCTTTGACGAGGTTCCGGCGCTCCACCTCCTTCCCTGTCTCGGCATCCTCGGTAATCATCCGGATGCGATTGCCGGTCTCGGGATTGATAAGATTGAACCGGACACTCGCTCGATCGTGTCGGGCGTTGTAGAGGGCGACCGGGCAGGAGACGAGGGCGAGCCGTAGGTGGCCTCGCCAGATGGGCCTGGCCATCAGGCGGCTCTCAGCGGGCGCCAGCTTTGCTGGATGCGCTCGGCCTCGCCACTTTCCTCTGCGTCACCCAGATCGGCATCGGCAGCGCTATCCAAAGCACCAAGCTGCTCAGTCAGTGCATCTTCGAGTTCTGTGAGTGCGTCCTGCATTCGTGGCTTCGCGCCAGCCTGGGCCAGCCGGGCTTGGTGCCGTGCCGCCCGCAGCAGTTGGGCGACCCGCCTTTCATAAGTGCCCGCCAATGTGAGGGTGGCTTCCTGTACCATGAGATGAGGATTTGGCGGCTGTGGGCGCCAGAAAAGACACGGAATGAAAGTCATGGCACCGCAGGCTCAGACGCCGGATCGATACGACGAAGCAATGCCTTGCAGTCTGCGGGAAAAATGCGGAATTGGCTGTCGCTGCACGTCTTCGTGAGGATGTTGGAGTTCTCATTACGTTCTCGAGGTTGTAGCGTCCTGGGATGCTCTTCCTGCCACCGCCGAAGTCGCAGAAGTCCTACACTGGCTTACCGCCCGCGAAAGACGCCTTTCGCGGCACGCGGACGTTGTTTCTGGCCCAGTGTCTGCGCTGACCATTTTTGCTGGGAGGGTCCGCGACATGCTTCTCTTATGTGGCGCGGCAACCCGGTGTGGCGGCTAAATGAGTAAGCCGTGCTGTGATCTGCTGTGGACATGAATGCATCGGTGCTGGGCAAAACGGGCAGCGATCATGGCCAGCCCGCTGCACCAACTCACCGGCTTTTATCTCACCTTCGATTGCCGCTCAGCGAAATGCGGTGGCGAACGCACGTTCGCAATCTCCGATCTTTCCGGGTTCTACAAGGATCGACCGTGGGCGGGGTGCTACATCATATGCGGTGCTCG
The DNA here is from genome assembly GCA_963758595.1 of uncultured Alphaproteobacteria bacterium. Taxonomy (GTDB): domain Bacteria; phylum Pseudomonadota; class Alphaproteobacteria; order Acetobacterales; family Acetobacteraceae; genus JAMXLO01. Next base: position 173,428 of record CAVWWB010000003.1, on the reverse strand, counting down.
CGCGGCTGTGGGGCGGGGTGGTCGCCGCGTGGTTGGAAACCGGCCGTTGTTGAACGCCCCCGTGAGGCCGCGCCGAGTGCCGCTGTTGGGGCCTGAGGTAAGGGGGAACGAGAGGCCGCTGCCGCTCGGGTATGGCCGCGCTAAGGCGAGCATCTTAGCCTTTTTATTGGCACATTTGCCCTATTCATGCCATATTGTGGCCCATGAAAGCCCTGCGCACTGCCGCGTCCACCGGCTCAAATACTGGCGTCAGCCCGAAGAGCACGGATGCGAGCCTCCAGCCGCTGCGAGATCGGGGGGTTGGCAAATCGTTGCCCGAGAACTGGGTTGAGGAAGTTCAGTGGCGGCTAACTCTACCTCCGCTCTCGGGAGATTACTCCTTCGGCTGGTGGACGCTGCTGGGCTGAGATTCAGGAAGTCTGCGGAGGGAGCCTACTCCGACTTACCGGCGGTCGTGAGTTAGCACCGGATGAACATAGCCTGAAGCGTCCACAGCGCGCCAGTGGCGACGGAATTGTCCTTTGGTTCGGCGGCTCTTTTGCTCAGTGACGAAGTTTTTTTAGGCGGTACGCCCGCTTTAACGCGGACTCGATGCAGGACATGATGCGCGGTGGCCCGTCACGTCGAAGTGCCGACGGAGTCGAAGTCCGTCGTCCGCGTGACGCGAGGTCCGGAGGGACGCCGAGTTGATTGCGGTCAGCGACGCAGAATTACCTAAACGGACGATGGCTCACGATCGGTCGCGAGCGATTATGGTTGATCCATTGTGTATCCGGGTGTGTACGGTGCCGGCGCTGGTGGTGGTGGCGACGGCGGGCCTTGGTCCTCAGTCGCTTTGTCCGATAGATTTTGCCCAGCACGTTGCATGTCCTGGCCGAGGCCGTTCATGGTGTTGCAGCCCATGAGCAAGAGACAGACGAGCAATATCGCATTTTGCATGGCGGAAACCTTGTGATCGCTGAGGGGTTGAACCCGAGGCTGGCGGCAAGGTTCCCGCATAGCTATAGCTGCCGTGATGGATTGCGTCGCGCCGCTCTGGGTCGTCGAATCCTGAGCAGTGACATTCCCGCGACCGCCCGGGCCAGTCCACTCACGCCAATCCGTGGTACGCATCTCATCGGGAACTTCGGCTGCGAAGGACCGAACGGAATCAATCTGCCGGGAGCACTGTGGCTCGTATCGGCGCGGGCCTGACCACTCTCCAGGCCATCACATCGGGCGCCGTCAGCGCCGGTTTGTTCGCGATCAACCTGTACGCCGGTCCTGAAGTGCAACGCCCCTGTCCAATCTGTCCAGGTCCCGCGACCGATCAACTCTGCGCCCCAAAGCAGGCAGCAGCGGGCTATTGGCACTACCGCGCAAGATAGCCATAACGAGAAGTACAAGGAGTAAGTCAATGAACCGAATTTTGGCGGTCCCGGCTCTGGGGATCCTACTGATCAGTTTTGGGACCTGCTTCGCACAGAATAGTCCGCCGGCCCCAACCCAGCAGACCAGCCGCCCCGAACCACTGCTGCGCCGACCGGGCACTCCGCTTCATCTGGAAGAGTGCAGCTATACAAGACTGAGGCCGATGCCAAGTCTCATTGTGGAAGCGATGAGGTTGTTTGGGGGAACACGAGTTCGCACGTCCTGCACGATGCCGGCACCAAGTATTATGGCAAGACAAAACACGGCGGGTACGTTTGCAAGGGGATGGCCATGAACGCGGGATATCACGAGGCCAAGGAGTAAAGCACAATTCTCACCGTTAGCGGCGGCGTTCATCGAGCGGCTCAGGCGCGGTTCCCAATCTTTGCCTCGGTTCGGAACGGGTGCTTTCTACTGACACTAACCTGCGCGACGTTGCCGTAGACGCCGATAGGATCAGTTCTCGCCAACTTCGGATCATCCTGAGCAGTCCCGCATCCGCAAGGTGCAATTGGTCACGCTGGGGCGGCCGACGCCGGGCTTCGGCGATCAAATCAGCAAGCAAGTGCGGTGGTTGGCGATGTGCCATGCTCGTGCCTTTCACCAGGAGCACGACCATGACCAAAATCGCGTATTCATACATGCGCTTCAGCAATCCACAGCAAGCCAGCGGTGATAGCAGAAGGCGGCAGCTTGCTATGGCAGAGAAGTACGCCACCCAGCATGGGCTGCCCCTAGATAAACAGCTTTCATTTCGTGATCTCGGTGTCAGCGCCTTTCGTGGTAAGAACGCCAGGGAGGGTGCATTGAGCGCGTTTCTGGAAGCCATTGAGCACCACCTCGTCCCTTGGGGCAGTTATCTTCTCGTGGAATCACTGGATCGTCTGAGCCGCGATCGAATCCTTGCTGCTCAAGCTCTGTTCCTCCAGATTATTCAAGCTGGTGTCACGATAGTCACCCTGACCGACCAGCGATCGTACTCGCTGGATAGCATCAATCAGAATCCGCTCGACCTCGTCGTTTCATTGGTTGTCCTGATGCGGGCGAATGAAGAGTCCGAAATGAAGTCCCGGCGCATTAGAGCCGCATTTGAGGTGATGCGCTCCAAGCTGGCCGAGAGACCGTGGACAGCGCGTTGCCCTGGCTGGCTCAGGCTGGACAAGGCCACCGGCCGATTCTCTATTGTGGAGGATCGTGCGGACATTGTCCGGCGGATATTTCGCAAATCATTGGCCGGTATCGGCCGAGAGACCATCGCACGCCGATTGAACGAAGAGCGAGTGCCGCTCTTTGGGCAGGGCAATCAGCTTGGCAAATTCTGGCAGAAGACGCTGATACGCCATCTTCTGTATACGCCGGCAGTGATTGGGACGCTGGTCCCGTTTGTTTCCGAATGGGTCGATGGCGTCCAGCGGCTCAGACCTCAGGCGCCGGTCGAGAACTACTTTCCTGCCATCATAGAGCGCGCCGATTGGGATCGGGCGCAAGCGCGTCGGTCATCATGGGTTTCCCATTACCGATGCGATGTCCCGAAACCGGACGGGCTAATCTTCTGACGCGACTGTCTCGCTGCCCCTTCTGCGACAGAATGATGGTCCTCCTTCACGGTGGCGATCCGAACTGGCGGTACTATCAATGCCGGCAGGCATTCAGCGGCACCGGCTGCTCAGATCGTTGGGTTCGCTACCCTGAGATCGAGGAGATGCTGACTTTTGGCATTACCATCGTGATCAAAAGCTGCCCAACTCCAGTCCTCACATCGGATGCACGTCGCCACCAACTGGCTTCCATCCGACGGCGCCTAAAGACGCTCAGGGAACGCCGAGAGTCGATGGTTTCCGAGCATGGTCAGCTTCGCTTATCAAACCGACCAGTTGTGGCGGCACGGCAAGCCGTAGAGACCGAGATTGAGAGCCTCCTGGCACAGCGCAAGCGTTTGAGGGTGGACCGGCCGAAGTGGCTGGACGTCACGCTGTCCACACGGCTGAACAAGCTGCTGGCAATCGCAACCACCGATCCGATTGATCGACATGCTCTTCATGCGATGTTCCGCCTTCTTTTCGTGAAGGTGGTCATCGACTGGCCGCGAGACCGGCTGGTCTTTCATTGGCAGCACGGCGGCGAAAGCTCGGTGAAGGTGAATATACAACCCCAGCGGAAAATCTCGAACCCTCGGCGCGCTGATCGCACTCGTTTTTCGCCTGGGCAGGTCGCGCCGCCATTACCGGTCGTAGTTAGATAATCCTGTCGGACTCGCAGAGGTGGGCCGCCGCACTGTTCCCATGTCCTCGGCTGGTTGCTTGCGATCCTAGAGGTCCCAGCGTCGAAGCAACGCCATATGGAGTTGCTCTCCGTTGGCCACGAGATCGTCCGCTTCCTCACACAGTCGGTCCCATCGCAGTTCCATGCGCTCGCGGCGGTCCATCGAACGTCGCGTGAAGGGACGCAGCACGAGATCGTAGCACCACAGAATAGTCACCCTGCCCATCAGACCTATCGACCATGCCGTCAGCCTCAACATCGACCGGAAGGGCTGCCAAAGCAGATGTGACCGATTTTGTGAACGCATCATGTTTGCTTTGTGCCGCGTCTCAGCCAATCGCCGAAGGCGTGTGCGCTGGGCCATATCGATGCTGACTCGGAAGCAAAGGTCCTCCCGAGTACATGACAGAGCGGTTTCCAGTGATTCGTAGACGCGATTGGGTAGTGCCGTTTGCTCGTCTTCATCATCTCGGCACAATGTCACGAGAACCAGCCCTATCGAGCGCTCAAAGGCGATGGCATTGACCCGATGATCAGCGAGTTCATCAGCGCGCACCCACGCCCTAGGTTTGCCCGGCCGCCTGGAATCAACGAGAGGGTCCAGATACCACTTACCTGGAAAGGTCGCGGCACCAAGCGCGATCAGCCGAACGTCGTCGTCGGTAAGCAAGGTGTCGAGCGGTAGTTGCTGCTGCATCGCTTATTGCGGGTGTCAAGTGGATTTGCAGTAGCCACCTCGGCGACCACGGCACGCTCCGACCGTCCATACATATGGTTGACAAATCCTTACCATCGAAGATTGGAGCACGCCCGTTGCGAGCGGGTTCAGACTGACGGTAGGGAGACCGAGAAACCGGTGCTCCAGGAATGTTGGTCATTGCCACACCTTGCAGGCGCTCACTGGGCTTGCGCGGCGAGCCGACCGGCACTGTCGCATTGGTTGTTAAGTTTCTTACGGTAAAGACTTGCTGCAAGCCGGGTCGTCATTGTTGATGTGTGCGGACCGTACCCACGCCGACGTGGCCCGCAAGAACCGGTCGTTCTCACGGCTGCCATACAATGGCCGGCAAAACGCTGGCGAGCACAAGTCCTCCATTGGACGAAGCGGATGCTCGACAATCTTCCCATACCCAAGTTCGCCAAGGACAGCCTTGCCTAGATGAACAGGTCGGGGTCTTGGCGGTCATCAGAGCAATTGCCGGGACTTGGTGCCTGGATTTCGAAGAAAGCCCGGACGGTGACCTGTACGCGCGTCTTGTCCCGCCCTGGAGTGATGGCGGCACGTCCGCATTTCTGCCTGAACATCAAGATCACCTGATCGTTCTGACGGACCGCCTAAGTAGCGAGACACAAGACGTCGTTTGCACGTTTCCCACGGTCACCGAGGCTTTGGAGAGCGCGCTGGCGACCGCCTTTGGGAACATGACGCGCGCCTTATAGGTGTCCCTGCGCAAGGCGCCTAACGATCCGTGCCGGTTCACAGCCTTTGATTGGCTAGCGAAGGCTTATCAGCGTTGACCAGAGGCCCGCCGGGTCAAATGCCATAGCCAGCGCGGTGAGAGCACCCAACCCGATTATAGCGACCAGCCACTGTGTCACGTGGTCGGGCAAGTTGTCGCCTCCGGCAAGGGAACCGCACAGCGTCGGGCCCCAAGGATCGCGCCGTTCCCTTAATATTCCGTCATTAGGATGACCCGCCAACAGTCTCGAAGCGAGTGCCGAGACCGTAGACCATCTTGGCGGGTGTGGTGCGGGGAACATCTGGGTGCGCCTTCGGCCTCTCCAATCCGGGCCAAACCCGTACAAGAAGGATACCGCGCGCTACTCATCTGGAGCGGGCCTCACACGCCGCGACACACAGCTTTCAGCCTAACGTTTGATCTTGAGTTCCCTCCCGCCTCGGGGTGACGATCTTCGCCGATCCTGTCGCGGCGTTCAACAGGATCGGACGTGCAATAAAGCCGAACGGTCGTTTGCCGTCGGCCGTCTTCCGTTCGGGATCAGACAACCCGTGGGCTACTGCTGCTGTCGCGCGATCCAGCATCGGGTGCCGCCACCACCTCCGATGGGCCGGACCCGTGATTCACGATAGAGGTGAACGGTCACTGCCGGTCGGACCTCTGGACCGTTCGCAAATCCATCGACCAGGGCAGCGCCGAACGGCACCAGATTTGACGCGCGGGCGATGCGAATTGCGCTCGTTGGTCAATACCGCCGACCCGTAGCCCATATGTCGATGGGTTTAGCTCTGGCAATGTGGAGTAGATCGGCGTGCCACAGTCCGGACAGAAGCCGTGGGCACGGTTGTTCCCGCTTTCAGCGGTCTTGATGTAAATCTTCGGCGTTCCCCTTGTCAGCTTGAAGGTTCCCGGCTGGCTGGCAGTGTTGGTGCGAAACGCCGTGCCGGTCAGCTTCTGACAATCCGTGCAATGGCACACCCGCACCGTCGCGGGATCGACCTCGGTGATAGGCCGCATAGGCCACAGTGCGAGCAAGGTGATTCTAGCGCATGGTAACACTGGCCGAGTGCCGCGCCACGTGCCGTATTGTCCGACATTGACGTGACGATCCTGTCGATTAGGAACAGATGATCCCAGAACGGGAAACGTGCCGCGTGACCAGAATGATGATCGCCGTCCTGGCGATGTTCTCGCAACAGACCTGCGGCTCGATTGGCAGAGTGCTTCCTGCTGTGCTCGCGCCACTGATCATCGTGGAACTGCACGCCGATCCATCATGGGTAGGAGTCTATTATGGCCTGACTGCTGTAGCTGCGTTGATCGGCCAACTTGGGTCGGGTGGGTTCATCATCCGCCACGGTGCCATCCGCATGAGCCAGATCGCATTGCTGTCGGTTGGGGGCGGCATGGCTGTCGCGGTCATCGGAGGTGCGGCCGGCTTTCTATTGTCGGCGCTTATCGGAAACGGTGTTGCCGCTGTGGCGACGCCGGCCAGTTCGCAGTTGCTAGGACGGTGGGCAATCCGGCCCTATGCGCCGTTCGCGTTCTCAATCACTCAGACCGCAATTCCGGCTGGCATCCTGCTCGCAGGGTGGCTCGGCCCCACACTCGCCCAATCCGTTGGATGGCGTGGAACGATGTTGGTCAGCGCCGGTGCCTGCGGGTTCTTCGTCCTCTTGCTGCAACCTCTCCATCGCCGTCTCGATACCGAGGCAGTGCCGACACATCCGATCCACCTATCAGATTTCGTGACCACAGTGACAGGGGTCCTTAGGGTTGATGACCTGCGTGCGCTGTCGTACGCCTGCTTTGCGTTCAACGGACTTCAGGCGGTCTTCATCGCCTACTTCGTCACGTATCTTACAGAACTCGGCTATGGTCTGATATCGGCAGGCGCTCTGTTCTCAACGGTCATCGCCATTGCCATACCCTGCCGAATTCTGTGGGGTTGGGTCGGTAGCTTCTATATAGCGCCGCGATACGTCATGTCCTGGCTGGCATTCGGAATGGCCGCCAGCGTTGTGCTTACGGGAGCATTTGGCGCAGGATGGTCCACACTCGCCATCGGTATCGTTGCCGGAATGCTCAGCGCCTCCGCGATGTCATGGCACGGTATTCTCCTTTCGGAATCGGCTCGCCTTGCACCAATCGGCCGAGCAGGCGCGATCACTGGGGGCGGTACTGTCATTCGGTCAGATGGGCGCGGCTTTGTGCCCATCAGCGTTTTCGCTGATGCTGGGCCTAACCGGAGGATATACAGCCGGCTGGATGATCTGCGCTGTTCCAGCGGTGATCGTGGGGATTAAGTTGCTGCGGCGAGTGCAGCCATCGCGGCCACGTATCAGGTGAAGGTGCGCCGATTCAGACTACACGATCTGGAGACCAGGGGTGAATGTATCGCGCATGGCCGTCATCGCTGACATCCACGGGAACCTGCCGGCGCTGGAAGCTATTCTGGCCGATATCAAGCGTCGTGATGTCTATTGCACCGTCAACCTTGGCGATTGCGTGTCCGGCCCGCTCTGGCCGCGAGAGGTCTGCGATCTCCTCATGGCGAGGAACGACTTGACGATTCGGGGCAACCATGACCGCTGGGTATCGGGACCAAACCCAGCACGCATGGGTGCGTCAGATAGGTATGCCCACTCCCAACTGAACCAGGATCATCGCTCCTGGCTTGGAGCCCTGCCGGCCTCGGCCAATGCGGCCGGTGGCATCTTCGCCTGCCACGGCACACCGACCGATGACAATCAGTATCTCATTGAGGAGGCTTGGGATGGCCGGCTCGTACGGGCAAGTCTGGCTACTATCCGGACGCGGCTGGGCCTTACCGAGGCCCGCGTAGTTCTGTGCGGGCACAGTCACCAGCAACACTTCATCCAGTTACCCGATGGCCCAACGATCTTGAATCCGGGGAGCGTCGGTTGCCCGTCTTACGACGATCCCGGCGATGATCCACACATCTCGGAAACCGGCTCGCCACATGCACGATATGCCGTCCTCAACGTCGATGACAATAAGGTGTCCGCCGACATGATCGCGATCACCTACGACTGGAAATCGGCTCTTGCACGGGCTGAGGGCAATGGCCGACCTGATTGGGCGACTGGGTTGCGCACAGGATGGTTCAGCGCAGACGCGACGACATCATAACGGGCAGGAGGTTAGTATCATCATCTGTCGGTTGAAGCGGTTCACCGAACGCCCGCCGCCGCTGGCCTCTCGCATTTGGATCGGGACACCCGGTCGGTATGTCAGCAACAGCAATATGGGGTAGGCTATTTTCGATTGTCGGAGGGAAAGTGTGAGAGAACGAGCAAACGAGTTGCGTGCCTCACTCGCAGACATCGCGAGATTCGAGGTCGTTATGGAAGGTCAGGATATGCGGGCGGTCGTCCTGACCCTCGCTGCCGGACAATCGGTTCCTTGGCATTATCACTCCGATATCACCGATAGCTTTGTTTGCCTTGAAGGACCTATGGTGGTGGAGACCAGGGCCCCTCGCGCGATCCACCTGCTTGTGCCCGGCCAACGTTGCGAAGTGCCGCCCAAAACCGCACACTATGTTCACGGCCAGAATGGGACCGCGTGCAAATTCATGGTCCTACAAGGTGTCGGCGAATACGACAACGTGGCTGTCGGTCGCCCCTGACGACCGAGGCTCTGGGTTATGTGTGTTGCGTGTTGCCATTGAGACAAACAGAATGGCGCACACTGCACTTCCCGTCGGCGATTTCGGCGCCGCAAACGCCGGTGAGCGCGTGGGGGACACGACGTGAGAGATGCAGTTCATTGCAGGCATCAAGGAGATGTCTCATGAACGAGCAAGCGTCAATTGTCCTCTGTGACACCACCTCCACCATGCCTACATGGGGACACAGCTTGTCGCTGTGCCAACAGCCTCGATCTGACGTACTGCGCAATCTTCAGTGCAGGCCGCGTCTTTCGATGATGTCACTGAGTTGGCGCGATGAACCGTTCAACAAAGCTGTTGCCATTGCTCGCGCCGTCTTTGCAGAAAGTTGAAACCCGAGCCATCCAAAACCCGAGTGGCGTAAAGCCAGTACCTGATCATCCGTCTCCCTCGCGAAGACGCACATCCACTCTGGTTCCCTTTGGCCTCTGATCCTTTCACCGTCTTCCAGCGCCATAGGAACCTTTTTGGCAAGCTTCTCGCGTTGTCTTGCTAGGTGGCTAATCAAGCGATCCAGTCCATCTGCATCCATTTCGGAGCGTCCAACGCACTCATCACCTTGGCAGAGTTCGATTGTCAGCTTAGATCGTGCAGGTTCTTCGATGTGGGTCTTGATATCGAGTGGCACCGTAGGTTGGCTCCGTCTGGAAAGTGATGCTCTGTCTTTTACCCGCTAGCGCCCCTCCCGCAAAGCAGCGAACAGCAGACGTGCGTAAGGCAAATCACGTCGGTGAGCGTGGGCCAGGGGGGCCGCGCATTCTGCCAGCGTCAGACGCTCCCTGGCGCCCAAACGCATCCGGCGGCGGTGGAGTGCATGCTGTCAGTTTCGCAGGTGCCGCGACCGGACAACAAGGTCCGATCATAGCGGACCCGGTTATTTCACAACTCGGAGCGCCCGTTGGCCGGCTCCAGCAGAGCGTCCTTGGCGAGTTGCCAACTGGCTTTTGTCCTGCGCGCAGATGAGGCCGCCCGTGAGATGTGTCGGGCGACACTCGGTTCCGTCGAAATGCGCGCTGTAGCCACCAGCCTCCCGGTGAAGAAGCCAGCCCGCCGCGTGATCCCACGGCATCAGCCTATTGTAGAACAGCAGGTGGCAATGCCCTGCCGCCGCCATTCTGTACTCATGGGCGGCGCACCGAAGCCACGAACTTATCGCGAGCCGCGAGAGATTGCCGTGGACGATGGTTCGACGCGGCTCCGGTAGGAAGTTCGTCCCGATGATTGCGTCCATTTCCTCGACCGATGTCGCCGCCGCGACCTTCAGGGCGGCGCGAGAGCCATCCTGGCCTTGTATCCACGCGCCCTCGCCCCAGAGAGCGAAGGCAGTGTTGCGGCACACGGGATCATGGATGGCCGCGAGAACAACCTCTCCCCGCACCGTCGCTGCTGCCATAATCCCGAAGAGCGGCAAGCCTGAGGCGAAGTTCTTGGTGCCGTCGAGCGGATCGAGCACGAAGGCCAGATCGGCCGTGCCAATGGCATCAAGCAAGCTGCCGTTCTTCGCTGTGGCTTCCTCGCCGACGACCACCGCTCCGGGATACGCGGTTTCGAGAGCGATGGAGATGGCCTGCTCGGCTGCCTCGTCCGCGTCCGTCACGATATCAACCGCGACGACTTCTCGCGCACTTGCCCGGCGGTCAGGGCACCGAACCTCGGCATGATCTCCGCCTGGGCGGCGTGGGACAGGATTTCACCTATCCGAAGAGTGTCACCGAGCGTGAACCGCATCATCGCTCCGCCCTCATCCAGAGCGGGCAACGAACCTCATCATCCCGCCTCAAAGATCGCGAAAGCCTTTGGCGCAGCATAGATGTACGTCTCGGCCAAATCGGTCCACACCGGTCGCCTACCCAGCTCGCTCATAGCTCCGGCTAGACATACCCAGTTAAGCAGTTCCTGTTGTCCGGCATCCTCCAATTGAGCGGTCGTGAGAGACTGCCAACGGTCGAACTGCCCGTCGCGCAGTTCCGCCAACCGGCCGCCATCGGAGGGCAGATCGGGGTATAGGTAGTGATTCTTGGCCGTCAGGAACGAATGCGACCAACTGAATGACGCCATCACGGCCACCCGCCACTCGCTCGCCTTCAGTGCCCGTGCGGTAGCTGCGCCCAACGCGAAGCAGCGTGCCGGCGATGGACCAGGAGGATCAGCCTCGTCGGAACCGGTGCCATCGATGTAGGCAAATGCGCCCCGCTTGGAGATCGTAGAAGAACCGTAGCAGTTGACATGGAACGGCACGACTGGCCACGGAAGGCCGATCCGGTCATAATCCAGGAGAAGGATCGCGTTAATGAAGGCGTGCGGAAGGCCCGCCTCATGGCGCATCTTGTAGGCGTAGTTCACATCGAAGCCCTGCTCGACAATCGAGGCCGCCAAGTGACGGCCTCCGGCACGATGGCCGAGGGTATGGATTACGGTATCGGCTGGCTCACCCCAGGCGTTGCTGGCGCCGTGTCGCCTAAACGGATGTGAGTCGATCTCATCAAGGGCAAACACGCAGAAGGGCGCCACTCCATCTTCGCGAAAATTTTCGTACTGGTCGTCGCCCCAGATCAGGATGAAGTCCGGGTTGAATGCGTCCAGCGCGGCGCGCACGGCACGAAACCCCTGTACCGCACGATGATGATGGGCAGAGGCCGCTCGCCCGGCTTGGTGCTCCGTCCATTCATGCTGCATCTGTGGCGGCCAATTCGCTGGGTCGCGGGCCGCCGCCGGGAGTCGCGGACTGTTCAGCACGCGCTCGAAAATCCCAGCCATTTTCCCCTCGCTGCCGACCAGCAGCGGCGAGTGAGTCACCCCCAGTCCGAGGACTTCGGCCATTGGCGGTCTCCCTATGCCGTCTTCTCTAGCAGACTAAACTGAGATCGACGACCGTTAGAAGCGGGGGTGGCCCGCGCCGGGATGCGGGAGAACTGGTAACACCTATACAGGAGGACCTGGATGGCTCTTACGCCCATTCGCGGCGCCCCGCCGGGCGCTCCCAATCCTGAATTCCCCATTGAGAACCCGAGGGTGATGCGAGCCCAACCGACCGCTGCGCCAGCCTCTGACAATCAGCCCCCAATACCTCCTGTTCGACAGAAGCATACGCCCATCGAAATCGGCGGTGGCGGCGTCACATTCGCCTTCAGGGTCATTCCTGAACAGCCGGCCATCGCGCGAGCAAGTCTATTTATCCGTGTGATCGCCGAGGCGGTAGGACCATCCCCACCAAAATCCATCGGCTTCCTTCGCATGTCAGCATCGAACGCCAGGGCATTCCTTGCCGACCTGAGCACCGGGCGCTCTCCCCTTGTCGCCACGGGCGACGAGGATGGCGACGTGCAGATCGAGTACAACAGCACGGAGATCGGACTTGTCCTGATGGTCCGCAAGCCTGGCGAGCAAGATACCTTGGGCCGCTGTATCATCGATGCGGACTTCGACATGCAAGCGATGACAAATGAACTTCTTGCCGACCTGGGCGCGTAGCGTTTCACCATGTAGTGCCTCGCGTCAGTGTATCGGGTTCTGGCCGACGCAAAGAAGACTCATGCTGGCGGCGCAATTCGTGTGTAAGGGAGGGCCGTATGACCGGCAACAGCACGATCCGGCCGCAGTGCATCCGTTAGGATTGTCTGTTTGTCAGCTAGGTGTTGGAAGGGTAGCCCTGCCTGTTACCGACGGTGCTCCATCGCATCCCACACCGGTTTGTAGTCGTACGTCGGGTAGAACTCGGTGCGGTAACCGCCCCAGGCGCTCTGCTCAATAACCCGGTTGACTTCGCGCACCTTATCCGGCGGCACACGCAGCGTCACCACTTGGCCGATGCCCATCATCACGTACCACGATACAACTTCGACGCCCTCGGGCGGAAACTTGTCATACCAGCCGGTCTTCCCTAGGTGATCGTTGATTTCATCGAGCGTTTTCGACTGATCATGCCTTAGGAAGATTGTCAGCAGAATCGCATCCTTTTGCTCCGCTGCCGCAGCCGATTGGGATCGCTGGGCAAGACCTGATTGCGATGTGAACTGTGCGAGTGCCACGACACACACCAGCCAGAACGCCCTTACGATGGCCATCAATTTCGGTCTCCCTTGCGTCTCTGATTGCAGAGCCTGCGATGGCGATGCGCCAGCCGATCACATGGCAACAGTGCGGACGTGGCCTGAGCGGTGTCAACGGGATCGGGATTTCAAGTGACACTCTGCCGATATTGGGTGCAGCAGTGAGACGGTTTAGAGGGTCAGAAGGGAGAGGCGGTGCCCTGACCGCTTAAACTGCGGATCGTTCGTGCGGACAGCCTCGGCAACATCACCCACCGGCCGCCGATGGGATCAGTCACGGGCGTCTCTGGCGCTCTGCGGCTCCGGGCCAATCGTCACACGGGGCGCCAACCAAGTTCACTCATCGCGCCTACCAGTACACCCAGTTAAGCAGTTCCTGTTGCCCGGCATCCTCCGACTGAACGGTCGCGAGAGACTGCCAACGATCGAACTGCCCCTCGCGCAGTTCCTCGACCCACTGGATGCGCCATCACTGCCACGCGCCAGTAGCGTTCAACTCTCTCTCTGGCTGCTGACTGCGCCGGTGCCTCTCGCGCTCGTCATCCACTACGGCGTCGTAGCCCGCGAAGAACCCGATCTCGGTCGGAGATTTCGGAGATGCCTACCTCGCGACTGGTCGCACGTACGACGCTGGCGGTATCGGTAGACTTTCATCCAACCCCCAAGCAGTCCGCATTGCGGAATTGCGACTGGACCGGCAAGGTGCAAGCAGGACTGCTGCTGGTGGCAAGCTTCGGCAAGACTGTGGCGCAGAGCACGAGTTTGATGCAGCCCGAAGGCAGCCAAATCCGCAAATGTTGCGATAGACCTCACCCGGTCATCGGACCTTTGGCTCTGCGGCAAGGATGAGGGAGATCAGACGGAATACCAGCAGCGGATCGACGCCAGTCGGAGGGCTTCCTGCGCTAGATCGCATTCGGGCGAGATGCACAATGACTAGATCGTCTGCCGGTATGACGAGAACATATTGGCCACCATTGCCCGCTGCAAAATAGCTGCCTTCCGGCAATCGCCCTGATGCCGCCGTCCACCACAGATACCCATAACTCGATCCGTAATTAGTTGTCGAGTACGGTCTCGTGCTTTGGTCCACCCATTCCGCAGGGACGATCTGATCGTCTCCCCAACGACCGCGCCGCAGATAGAGCAGCCCGAACCGCGCCAGATCGCGTGCCGACGCGTAGAAAACATATGCTGGGTAGATCGAGTTTGGGCCGCCAATGTAGCGGCAGATCGCCGGATCAAAGTCTTGCATGCCGATCGGGGCGGCGATCTGATGGGCAAAAGCTTCGAAGATCGGCGTGCCAACTGCGTGCTCATAAATCGCGCCCAGAGCGTTGAAATCCCAGTTGTTATAGTACCAGAATGTGCCGTGTGGATGCGTGTCCCTTTGGGGTCGGCGCGCCGCCATGTCAGGTGTCTCATAGTTTGCACTGTGGTAGACGCCTGAGCGGGCCTCCAACAGATCACGAACTGTCGCCTGCTTTTCTTCCACCGTAAGGGACGGCGGGTTATCATCGATGCCGAGCGTACCTATCGTCTCGTTGAGATCGATGAGATGATGAGCGACCGCAATGCCGATTAGGGCGCTCAACAGGCTTTTGCGTGCGGAGTTGAGCAGGATATTGGCTGACGTGTCACCCCAAGACGAGACGATGGCCCCGTGCTGAACGATCACCACAGCCGTCGAGCCGATCTTTCCCGACATAGCCTCCGCCTGGGCAAGTTGGGGTGCCGACCATCCGCTCTGCCATGAGGCAACTTGATCCCATTCGGCTGCCGGGTAGCGCGCGGCATCCTGCGCACGCGCCACGGCAATCGTGAGGCCGAATGCGATAACGAAGAATAGGCAGTGTTGCCATGAACGATGTTGCATTGGATCACCCTACGGCGAACCGACCCATACTGAAGCGCGGATTCGATCTCAGGCAACCTCGCGCACGAGCGTGGTAAGCTGTTTACACAATCGTGGGAGAATTCGGAGATACGGCCGCATCGTGCTCGCAACGTCAGCGGTCACTCAGTGGCGATGGGTTGCTTCCGATGCAAGCGTATGTACCCTGCCGCCGGATCGCCATCGGTCGTGTAATGCGGGTAGTATCACATCGCGAAGCACTGCCATGGGCGGTCGCCACTGATCCGGCCTCTCGTAGGCATAGCAGGAAATCCTCGATAACCCTCGCACCAATTCGGGGTGCTCCACCCGGCGCACCTAATCCAGACTTCCCAACCGAAAAAACAAGGGTGAAGCCGGCAGAACCGACCGCAGCGCCGATTTTCCTTCATCCGTTCCCACTACGTCCTATTCGGGGGAGGCACACACCCATCCAAATTGGCGGTATAGGCATCACTCTCAGATTCAAGGGCATCCCTGAACTGCCGGCCATCGCGCGGGCAAGCATGACCATCCACGTAGTCGCCGACGCCTGACAACTGAGTTTACTTCAGATGTCCGACGCGAACGCGAGGGCGTTCCTTACCGGCCTACGAGATGGGTGTTCTCCGATCTTAGCCACGGGCGACGAGATCGGTACCGTGCAGATAGAATTCGAGATAACAGAGGCGGGACTGATGTTGTCGGTCCGCAAATCGGGCGAGCAAGATACCTTGCACCGCTGGGCCATCGACCGAGGATTTGACTTGAGGGCCACGGCCGACGAACTTCTTCTTGCTGACCTGGGTTCCTAGAACTTGTCCTTCCAATCGAAGCTTTGGCGACAGAGCGCGCTGCGGTCGGAGGCCCACCTGTCAAGCAAGCGATGCGCGAGGTTTTGAGAGGCGCACATCGCGAATGGCTATCTGTACACGATACTCCCATTTCCAGCATTCGCCGTGTCCTGACGTAGTCTTAGACCGAACCGAGGATTTGCCACTCGGCCTATCGCACCGTCTCAAATCTCCCGCTGTCCAAATGGGGCAGGCCCGTACGGGTCAGCGGAGCACGGTCCAGAACCGTCTCAAACGGATACCTCGACAGATTTGAGATCGGGCGTATCATTGCGTCCCAGTTCTGAGTGAGACAGATGCCCCATGCTGATCGGCTATGCACGAACTTCGACCACGGATCAGGCAGCAGGCATCCAGGCGCAGGAACGAGACCTGATGGACGTGGGTTGCGGTAAGCTGTTTGTCGAGCAGGTGTCGTCGGTGGGTGCTCGGCGGCAGCTTGAGGTGGCACTCGACTATGTGCGGGAAGATGACACACTGGTGGTGACAAGGCTCGATCGATTGGCCCGATCTGTCGCCGATCTGGTGAGCATCGTAGCCCTACTGGAGGCCAAGAAGGTCGCTCTTCGAGTGCTGTCAATGTCGGGTACGCAGGCGCTCGATACCAGCACGGCGGTCGGGAAGCTGATGCTGGCGGTGATTGGCGCTGTGGGACAGTTCGAGCGGGAGATGATGCTAGAGCGCCAGCGAGAAGGGATAGCCAAAGCCAAGGCACAGGGGCGCTACAAGGGCCGTGTTCCGACGGCCCAGCGGCAGGCTGCCGAGATCATCCGGCTGAAGTCAGAGGGTGTCAGGCCCTCTGAGATTGCGCGCAAGCTAGGGGTTGGACGGGCGAGTGTGTATCGGGTACTCGGAGATCAGCGAACAGACTGACTTGGCCGGGAGCGGCACGCTGTTCCGAGTTGCGCGATTAGAATTGGCTCACGGAGCCCGCAAGCTCAGTCCAAAGCGACCAACCCTGTTGGTCCCTCTTCTTCGATGTTAACCGCCCGACCGACGCGCGATCGCCAATTGGGGCAAGGTTCTATCGGAGCTAATGCTCTCCCAGATCAAATGAAACCCACCGGATACCACTCTCGCCTTGAATCAGCACCGCTACGAAGGGGAGATGTTGATCGTAAGCCTTCGCCAAGGCAGACTGCACATCGTCCGGGCCAATCACCGCTGTATCCTGTACGAACGTTAGGACATCGCCAGGGACAATACCCAGGTCGCGCGCCTCGGAGTCCTTGTCCACAGCGGTCACCAGCGCGCCATTCACCTTGCGATCGACTCCATACTTGTTGCGGGTTTCTTCGGTGAGCGGAGCGAGTGTTAGGCCGTCATTTTGCGCCCTGTCGTTTGTGGCAGCCATTATCGTGTTCGGAGCAATGGTGGGCAGTGCGCTCTTTGGCCACTCGGCGATGGTGCTGGTCACCACCTGCTCCTTGGCACCGCGCCAGATGGTCAGCTTTACCGGCTGCCCGACCGGCTTCTCAATGACTGCCCGCATGAAGGCGCGCGCGTCACTGAACCTTACATCGTCAATCGCCAGCAGAATATCGCTGGGATGCAGTCCCGCAGCTTTTGCGGGGCCTTGTTCCTCCACCGCTGCGACGATCGCACCCTTGATATTCTTCAGCCCTAAGGCAATAGACAGTTCGTATGTAAGGTCTTGCAGCCTGACCCCCAGCCAGCTATTTTTGTAGTGGGTGTCGAGCAGATGCTGCACTACGAACTTCGCTGAGTTGGCCGGTATAGCAAACCCGATGCCGATGAAGCCGCCCTTATCGTCCGGGTTGTAGAGTGCGGTATCCACACCGATGACCTCGCCTTGAACATTCACCAACGGGCCGCCTGAATTACCGTGGTTAATAGCCGCATCGACCTGGAGGTAGTGGTCAAATGGCGTGTCCTGGATATCCCGGTTCAGCGCACTGACAATTCCACTTGAGACCGACGTACCAAGCCCAAGAGGGTTACCGATTGCGAAAACATGATCGCCTATTCGCAGATGGCTGCTATCGCCCCATTTCAATCTAGGGAGCGGGTGATTGACCTCAACTTTGACGATCGCGAGGTCCACCATTGGTGCGACGGCAATCAGCTTTCCACCGGCCCTTTCGCCGGTATTGAAGACGACCGTAATATCTACCGCGTCGTCCGTGACGTGTTTGTTGGTAACGATGATACCGGATGGATCGACGATGAAGCCCGAGCCATGTGTCCTGACCCGCCTAGCCTCGCCCCCAGGCGTGGTGGACGGCCGTAGCTTCCACAGCGCAAGGTCCACCACCGCCGGCATGACCCGTTCCAGCGTTCCTGAGTCACTGGTGTCGTTCGCTCCAGCAGCCATTCCAGGGCAAGGGATGGCAAAGCCGCTGAGAAGCACGGCTACAATTAGGACTACACAGCAGCGCATTAGCCTTTCCTCGGTATTCAAGGGACATAGCCCACTCGTAGAACTTCGTTACGGCAGTATCAAGCAGCTTCACTGCGATGATCGGTGGGAGAAACCTCAAGCTGAGCGACGCATCGGGACTATCCCTTACGTAGGGAACGCACCGCTTTTGGTGATAGAGATCAGGACAATTCCTTACGTAGTAGCACATGCACGCGGTGATACTGCCTCTTTACCTTGTAAGCGTACTTAATGGTTCGCGCAATCGAGAGGGATTTCCGATGCAATACACTGAGTTGGAACATGCCAAAATGCGCCGATACTGGCTGCAAGGGTATGATTGCGTGGTGCGGGACTCGCGGGGGAACCTATGCCCCGGCTATCGACACGATCAGATTGAGGACGCCGTGGCCGAGTTGGAACTACTCGCATCGCTAGCTCCCGATAGATAAGGATCGGGGTCAGGCCAAAAATCAGAGCCGGCGTTATGTCGCCGATGTATTCCACCTCTTTCTCGACCAGCACCGCAATTATAACCCAGTTTCCAGGCCGCGAGGGCCCGTCGCGCGCGATCCCGCGAATGGGATCGAGCATCGGGCTCCCGGTGGACACGCAGGTTACAGAGCCATTCTATCATCAGTTCAGCTTGACGGTCGGATGTTTCGATCCGTCGCGGTCCCGTTCCCCCTTTAGGCGCGACAGAAAACCGCGACACTGAGCCTGTGTCATCGTACCAACCTCACTGTTACCCTCCGTTCAAGGTGGACAAGTAATCGATGCCGGTGGCACCCCGCGCACATAGCGGTTGTCCGCGAGGTTCACCCCTTCTGCATCGACACCGAAGCAGTGGTGATCAGCCGGTGAGAGCGCACGTCGTCACCAAGGCTGGCAAGGCCCTCGACGATCTGCGTTTCGCAGGCGGCGGCGGTCTGTTGCTGACCCGACACTTTGGCACGTGGCTGACCTGACGAAACTATCGTACCGGGTACCGTTTTTTGGCAGTTTCGTCAGGTCGTTTGCAAGCAGGGATCGGCGGCTGCAACACGAGGACAGCGCGCCAACAGGTCGGGTTCGGAGCCAACGAATCCATAGCGGCTGACATCGATGATTGAGCCTGTGTGGGAGTCATCTCCGGCGAGCCAACCCTCGGGCCTGTGGCGTCGCATTCTACAAGTCTCGAATTGGTGCGCCGATTTTAGCAGCTACGATCCCCGGTAATAGCGGCATTAAACGGTAGGCGTTCCCTTCGGCGCAAACTTGTTCGAGAAACTGGCTGACCGGGAGCGCCAGTGGCCCTGGAATCCGTGCCTCCGCAATTGTCCGGCAATAGAGGCGTTCCTTTGCGGGGATGCTGATCCGGGCTTGCATCCGGCTATGCGTCTCCGTGCAGCACCCACGGCATGGTCACCTGGAACATGTTGCTGTTGGCGTTCCCGGCTGATACCACCTCAAACAACTTACTCAGATCAACCCCAAGCTTCTGCGCAGCAGCTATAGCTTCAGCTACAACGCTCCAAGTGCCAATCGCTATGAAGTTGTTAATCAGTTTCATTGCGTGGGCGGCACCAAGATGGCCCGGCACGATGATCACCTCGGCGTGGTCGTCCAAGCGAATGAGTCGGCTGTAGCCCGCCATGTCGGCATACAAAATCGCGACCAGCTTGCGCCGATTTGGGGGCTTCCCGTCTGGGTCGGTTACGTTGCTTCCAGACATGAGTGACGGCCCTACCGACCGCTCCGCTGCCATATCGGAGACTTTACCACCACAAGTTGCTTGAGGCGAGGACAGCAAACAGCGTTACGCAATAGACCGGGGTTCGGCGAATATGCCGAGCGCGACCGAGGCGCGCATGGCTGGAGCAATGCTGGCTGCCGTGTCCCGGTGGCTTCCGCGAGGGTACTGATCGACTGGCGCCATCGTACGGCAGATCGGCTATATTGAGTTGCCCAGCAGCCCCACAGGCGCGCGGCGACATCACGACCACCACGGACAATCGACACGCCACGTGACTTTGTCTTCGTCTGACAGCCGTGACACCGGCAGCAACATCGTGCATGAGTCCCTCCACGTCATTCCGTGTGACGGAAACTGCCGGCCAGATCGAGGATGCGAGCGACCCCGCTGCTAGCCATGTCGTCGCCTTTGAGGGAAGTGTCCCATATTCGGTAATCGCGCCGGATCACGGCAGGTGCAGGAAGAGGCTATAGTGCCACCCTTCAGCATCACCAAACGTGCCACCGGTGCGGCTACATTTGCAAGCTCCCCGCCGGGTGCTGTTGCACTGCCGACTTCACCATCCTGACACCGGCCGGACGGCCTGGGGCTGCTCGCGGGTCAACTGTATCTCTTCCATCTCATGGTGGATCAACAGGCTTTCGCCCTCCCGGAGGGTATATTCCACCTTGCCCAGAGCAATTTCCACGTCCAGCATCTGCCCACGGTACGTAACCGGGAATCGCAGGATAGCGCGATCCTCGGGCGCACGGCGTGGTGAAAACGACA
Source organism: uncultured Alphaproteobacteria bacterium (assembly GCA_963758595.1). Classification (GTDB taxonomy): domain Bacteria; phylum Pseudomonadota; class Alphaproteobacteria; order Acetobacterales; family Acetobacteraceae; genus JAMXLO01. The sequence goes on along the minus strand of CAVWWB010000003.1, from coordinate 152,943 downwards.
ACATTCCCCCGTCGTCCTGCATTCCGCCAAGCCCATAGGCGAGCATCATCCAAGTGCCGCCCATTGCCGCGACATGACAGCCATCCTTCACGTTGCCGCTGACGTCGTCCAAGTCCATGAGCAGAGCAGCTAACCCATACTGAATAGCCTTCTCCACATCGCCGGTCTGCGCCGCAACGATCGCTTCAATACATGATGATAGCGATGAGTCGCCGGTGGTCAGCGGGTCATAGAACTCGAAGTTGCGCTGCTTCTCATCGCGCGCAAACGTGTTGCCCAACAGGAACATGGCCAACACGACGTCCGCCTGTTTGATGATCTGTTTTCGGTAGATGTTGAGCGGATGATAGAACAGCAAAAGCGGATAGTGGTCGGCCGGGGTGTTCTCAAAATCCCAAGGCTCGCGCTCTAAAACGCTGTCATCCTGCGGAATGATCCGCCGTTCATGGTCATACGGCACGAACATACGCTCGGCAGCGGTCTTCCAGGTACGTTCCTCGTGGGGTTCGAGTGCTGTCCTGTGCACCAGAACGCTGAACGCGTCGGGATCGGTGGTCCTTAACCATTCGACGGTCTGGGCTGCATAGCTGAGGTTTTCGCGCGCCATCAGGTTGGTGTAGGCGTTGTTGTTCACGACCGCCTTGTACTCATCGGGTCCGGTGACCGCGTTGATGCAGAACATGCCTCCCTTGGTCTCCGAGTAGAACCCCAGGCTGACCCATAAACGTGCGGTTTCCACCAGCATCTCGGCGCCATAATTGCGGAGGAATTGTTCGTCGCCGGTTGCTTGCACGTACTTCCGCAGTGCATACATGATATCGGCGTTACTATGGTACTGTGCGGTTCCCGCCGCATAATACGCTGATGCCTCCTCCCCATTGATCGTACGCCAGGGGAACATGGCACCGCGTTGGCCCAGCAGTTGGGCACGTTCTCGCGCCTTCGGCAACATGCGGTACCTGACGAGCAGCAGGTTGCGGGCAATCAGCGGCGAGGTGTAGGTGAGAAACGGCATTAGGTAGATTTCCGTGTCCCAAAAGTAGTGGCCCTCGTACGCACTGCCCGTCAGCCCCTTTGCCGGCACTCCGGCGGTCTCCGCACGAGCCGACGCTTGCAAGATTTGGAACAGGTTAAAGCGAATTGCTTGCTGAATCTCGACGGTCGGTACGCTTGGCACGCTCTTCCCAGACGTCCCGCACATGGACGTCGCTGCGATGCCAGAAATCCGTCATATACTGCTCCTGCTCACGAAGCAGGTGGTCGAAGCCCTGCGCCGTGACACGATCCATCGTCCACTCGGCGCGACCACAAAGCTCATCGGGCGAGGCTGTATGCGTGGTGTGGTAGACCATAAACTTTGTGAGGTGGATTGGTTCCCCGGCCCGTGCATCGATCCGGAAAGCCACCTGACCGAAGTCGTCGCTGTTGGTTACATCGGCGGTATATGAGCATGCCGTCTCGATGGCATGATCGGTGGCGCAGGCCAAGGTCAAGCCACTCCGTTCTGTGGCATGACACAGGACGACACGGCGGTCGTTGCTATAGGCTTTCCTGGGATGGAGTATTCGATGGGCGAAGACTTTCGCGAGGCGCGGGTCATTACGGGGCTTGCTGCCGACATTCGACTCGTGTGCCATCATCTCCGAGGAGAGCACTACGAAGGCGTCTGCATTCAGGAGCGTCACGCAATAGGAGATCGCTGCAACGCGTTTCTGAGTAAACGAGATCAAGCGTCGAGACTTGATGGAGACCTTCTTGCCAGCCGGCGTCTCCCAGACCACCTCGCGATCGAGCGTTCCAGACTTCATGTTCAGTCGCCGCTCGAAGCTCAACAAGTTCGCCTCGGGTAGCCAGAAGGGTTCGTCGTCTACGAACAGACGGATGATTTTGGAGTTGGTCACATTGCAGATGGTCTGTCCGGTCTTGGCAAAACCGTACGCGTCCTCGCCATAGACGATCGGCCACGTCTCATAGAAACCGTTGATGAGGGTGCTGTTTTCCGCATTAGGACCGCCTTCCTCGGGACAGCCGCGCATGCCGAGGTAGCCGTTGCCGAGTGCGAGAATCGTCTCCAGTTGTGCAAGGAACTCGGGATGGAAGCCTTTCTCGATGACGTTCCATTCGTCGGTCGGATAGTAGTCGGCGGGCGGCCTGAGCGGCTGGCGACGGATCATCGCATTGTCTCCATGGCGGCGTCTCGCTTGCCTAAATTATTAGCAGCGATGATGCACCCTCGGCCGTGCTCATTTTGCCAACAAGGTTCTATGCGTAGCACTGTGTCAGGGTGCGGCACTCCATTATGTCAATCATGCGAATGGAGTGAAAGACATCGACATCTACACTTTCTTCGCCGATGACGGGACAGGGGTATTTCCTCCGCGCCGCCCCGTCATGTCCTATGACTTTGGACGCTCGAAGTTTGGCCGCAATCCAGATGACCTTGGTTACACCGGACGGCGTGTTGACTGTTTGGGAAAATCCATTGCGTATACAGCAGGCATGTCGCCTATCGAGGCTCTGCGACGCTTCCTACAAACAAAACCTACCCCCACAGCCTGTCATTTGGCGCAGAAGGCAGTTGTTATCATTGATCCAGTAGAGTACCGGGGACGGGTGGTTTGGCCTGTACCTTCAGACTGACGCCGTAGACCATTCCCACTCTGTCCGTGCTGACCAGCCGGTGGTCAGGGTGGGTGCGGTGGATCAGTGTCGCAATCGGAGATGGCTCGCACAGAGGGACATCATCTGGCCGCCTTCCGATTCGCAGCGATAGACCGGCAGGCCACATTCGCGGCAGTGGTCGTCAAGGCAGGCGCGGATCGTCAGGCGCAATGGTGGCGAGGCTGGGATGGGCTTGTGGTGACTACGCGGCAAGAGCCTTCGTTGCTTTGATGGGCAGTCGGAGCACCCGGCAGAGCGCGGACAGGTTTGCATCTCTGGGCCGAACGCGATCCGCCTCCCAAAAATATATGCTTGCCGTGCTGACGCCGACCTGTTCAGCAACTTCGGCAGCGGACAGGCCGCGCCTGATTCGGGCGTCCCGAAGATAGCGAGATAAACTTGGCTTACGTGGCATTACCATTCCTTCCGATAAGGGTGTGTCCGACAGCTAGCAATCGAGGACTTCGCTATCAAGCGGGCTTTGTATTCCGATTGTGGTGCCATGATCATTGTCTACCGACTTCGACAAAAAGGGGCCGGGCAACAGCCCGACCCCAAGGTGAACTCAGGAAGCCTGAAGCTGCTAACTAGCTTCCATTGATGATTCGTAAATCGGCTGGCAGGGTCACCGGAGATGGTCGGAATATTCGCTATGGTCGAGGTGGTCGGCTGTGGTGCGCCTGGTCTTCAGGCAATGCCGGATGTCGAACATCCACTCAGCATTGATCGGAGCCGGTTGTGGAGTTATCGGGATGGCCAGAAGCGTGGCCGTGGCGCTTTACGTTGTGGTGATGGCAGCCGTGATAGTCGGAGTGGATGTCGCGTTCTTCAGAAACCATTTCTGGGAACGGCTGATGGTGAATGTTGAAATCGTCCTGGTGTTCGCGGCTTTCTACTTGCGATTCGGGCGTGGTTGATCGGATGCCGACACCCGCGAGCTACGGGCAGATTATCAGTTCCGCAATCGGAGATGGCCAGCACACAGGCTCAGCATCTGTCCTGCCTCTGACTCGCAGCGATAGACCGGCAGGCCACATTCGCGGCACTGGTCATCAAGGCAGGTGCGGATCGTCAGGCGCAGTGGCGGCGAGGCTGGGACAACCACCCATGCATCCGTGCCGTCGTCGATTGGTGCGGCCATGTTCGGCATCCAACGCACTCCGAGGCAATGGCGGGTAGTCCAGTCTGCTTTACCGATCGACACGGCCAGTGGGCATCGGTGACCAGGAGGGCTGACAGGGCGGCCACCTCGGGCAATGGTCAGGGTGGTCGCCCCTGTCAGCCGATCGGTTGGTATCCTGCGGCATGAACGACGATGGAAGCCATGAGCCGGTTCGGCCGCCGTTAGGGCTGCCACGCCCGCGCGGGGCAACGGGCGGAAGGCGGACGGCCATTCTCGGTAGTCCTGTTTCTGGGGCGGCCGCTCGCGCGCCCATCAAAGATCGCTGTCTCCTTTCTGAAGGCGCTCGACATGCGCTCGTGCCAGCCGAAGCGATTCACGCAAGGTAGGTTCGGCAAGCTCTACGCCTGCGGATTGGTTAGCGCGTTCCATTCCGGCTACGATTGCTTCTTGGCGGGCTAGGCGATCTTTCCCCTCTTGCACATGCCGCCCGAGCCATTTCCAGTTCTGACTTCGTTGCCTGGGTCATTCACTTCCCAGATGGGGCATGATTTTGCCGCACCCTGGTGCATGTAGCAGGTCATGGGGTTGCTTCGATGCAACAGCGCGGGAGCGGCCCAGGCTGACCGGCCCGCCCGGATGATGGTTAGGGTGGAACGAGGGCCGTTCTGGTTCTCTGATTGACCGCCCCGGCAGACGACATCACTTTGGCTCCGACGCTAAGCTGGGAGGGTTGCCGTGATTGCTGCGAGGTTCAGCTACGAAGTCACCGCGACCGGCCCCCAAGGTTTCCAGGTCAGTGTGACTCATCCCGTTTACGGTACGCATCTCATCGGGAACTTCTGCTCATTGCAGATGGCGGAGACATTCGCGGACGACATGCGGGAGATTGACTTAGGCCCGTCTCATAGGGCCGCTGACTACAGAATTGGAGACTCTGATCCGCCGGAACCACGACTGATCGATGCTGCGGCCGAGGCCAGGAGCCATTTTAGAGAGAAGGTGAACGCTGACCATACCAGAGCGCAAGGAAGGGTGATGCGTGCGCAGTGGGGCATTGCCGAGGACCCGTAATCCGTGACTATCGGCAGCGATCTCCCTCACAACATGGGGTGTGTGAATGCCAGACACATCGAATTGGATAGGATGCGGCAACGCCGAGTGGGTCGAATTCATGACGCGGCTCGAAGCCGCCGAGGAGGAGTTCGCTCGCGGTCGCCCAGCCGACTTCAAGGCGCTATGGTCTCATACTGACGACGTGACGCTCTCCGGTGGCCTCGGCGGAGCCATCGAATTGGGCTGGGCAAAGGTAGCCAAGAGGCTCGACTGGGCAAGCTCGAACTATGCAGACGGTGTTCGCAGCAGGCAGGAGTTTAGTGGTTCGGTCGCATCCGAGTTTGCTTACTTGGTCCAGAAGGAGATCATCGAGGCGCGTATTGGCGGACGTGGCGATAGGACCAAACAGGAACTGCGCGTCACGATGGTCTTCAGTCGAACGAGGGACGGCTGGCGTATCGTCCATAGGCACGCAAATTCGCAAACTGAGGCTTGGCCACCACGGTGATTGGGTTCAGACGGTCAACGCTGATAGGATTGAGTAGATCAGTTCCGCAGCCGGAGATGGCCTGCACACAGGCTCAGCATCTGTCCGCCTTCTGATTCGCAGCGATAGACTGGCAGGCCACATTCGCGGCACTGGTCATCAAGGCAGGTGCGGATCGTCAGGCGCAGTGGCGGCGAGGCTGGAACTACCACCCATACATCCGTGCCGTCGGCGATTGGTGCAGCCATGTTCAACCCCTCCGACTTGGAGAAGGGCCGGGCAAACAGCCCGGCTCAAGGTGCAGAACGAAGGAGACTGCTAGCACTAACAGGTTCCAGCGGCGATTCGCGACCGGGCTGGGACATGGACGGCAAAAAATGCCGCGACTCGGAGCGGAGCTTAGGTCAGCGGTGCGGAGAGGCCAGGACCACCACGAGCCGTTATGCCGCGTCCACTACACGCGAGAGCGGCGCTGCGTGAGCGTCATGCAGGGACGATGATGTCCGATACGGCGAAGAACTTCCATCCAGATGCGGTGCGGGTCAGCGCGTAGAAGACGGAGATAGTCTCGATCGGCGATCCGTCTGGCCGAACGCGCGTGGCATGGCGCAAGATGAGGTGCGCTTTATCAGCGGAGGCGAACACCACCTCCTCGGCGATGTCCTTTGTATCGTGCCACTGCTTGGCGGCCTTCAACTCGGCCGGTTTGATGGGATAGGCATCAAGCAGGGTGGTCTGACCATTGCCGATATATGCGAGCGGATACTGCATCAGCTTATCGATCGCCTGAATGTCGTTCGCACGAAAGGCAGCGACGTATGCGGCGTATGCGGCAAGCACTTCATCTTTGGCGCGTTCATCCATGACCACATCCCCAACCGGAATGGCCATTGTGATGGGAGCGTCGCTTTGCCGTCCATACGACCTATTATTCTGCCTTGGCGCGAGTCGCAGCCCCGGCATCGTAAGTCGGATATCACCTTTGTACGGCAGGGCTGCCAATCCCTAGACGGGGTTCCAAAGTCGAACCGGGGCAAATTCTGGATGCCATCCGATATGGATTTATTGGCCCCGAAGCTCGAATTGTTAACGCACTATCGTGGTGTTGCCGACCGTCGATTCTGCCTGCCAATGACCTGACAAAACTGCAAAAACGGCCATCCGGTCCGAGAGTTTTGTCGGGTCACCCACGTGCCGAATTGTTGGGTCTGCAACAGCCCGCTGCCGCCTGCGAAACTGACCGGGCGGCCGCGTCGATATTGTTCACAGCGATGTCGGCAAGCCCGCTATGAGGGGCGTGGTAGCCGTAAAAGTGCGATGCGCATCATTCATGGTGATTGCCTCGTATTCCTGCCGACGCTGCCTGACAAATCCATTCACTGCTGTATCAGCAGTCCGCCGTACTTCAACCTGCGCGACTACCAGACAGGTTCATGGGTCGGCGGCGACCCTGAATGCGAGCATCGCAAATCCAATCCCGCCAAATCGATCGCGTCGTCGGGTCTGAACTCGCCGCAAACCTCCGGCAATATCGGCCATCGCCACGAGGGATACCGTTCCGTGTGCCGTAAATGCGGCGCAAAGCGCGTTGATCAGCAGATCGGCCTGGAAGACAAGCCGGACGAATACGTCGCCAAGCTGATCGAGGTATTCCGCGAAGTTCGTCGCGTGCTGCGCGATGACGGCACCGTTTGGCTGGTCTTGGGTGATAGCTACAACAATCGGGCCAAAGTGCGCCGCTCCTCGCACCGTCCTGGCTTCGATATCTGGAGTGACGATGAACCTTGGGCGCAGCGTGCGGCCAAAGCCGGCTGTCGTATGTCGATCAAGGACGGCACCTATAAAGAGAAGGATTTGCTGGGTATTCCTTGGCGCGTCGCGTTCGCCCTGCAAGCTGACGGCTGGTATCTCCGCAGTGCGATCATCTGGGCGAAGCCATCAGTTATGCCCGAGTCCGTCAAAGATCGGCCGACCAACTGCTATGAGCATGTGTTTCTGTTGGCCAAGTCGGAGCGCTATTTCTATGACGCGGTTGCGATCGCCGAGCCGTCGCAGAATGACGGACGCCGACCTGGGGGACATCGCTACCCCGGAAAATGGCAGCGTGACACGTCGCCAGATCAGCAGGATAACTTCTCCCACATCGACGAGACGCGGAACTGCCGCAATCTGTGGACGATCGCCACGAATGCATATTCCGGCGCACATTTTGCGACTATGCCGCTGGCGCTTGCCGAACGCTGTGTATTGGCTGGCACGTCCGAACGGGGCTGTTGCGCCGCTTGCGGTGCGCCATGGCGCCGTGTCACGGAACATACTGACGAGATCGATACGAGCTACAAAGGCAACATTCTGAATGCGGGCAAGACGGCCGAGTACCAAGACAACCGATCTCAACAAGGTACTCGCTATCGCCGTCAGATAATCGGCTGGCAACCATCCTGCCGATGCAATGCCGACGTGGTCCCTTGCACCGTACTCGATATGTTCGGCGGGACCGGCACCACCGCGCATGCGGCGCTCGAACACGGCCGAAACGCCATCCTGATCGAACTCAATGCCGATTACATCCGGCTCGCCGAACAACGCCTAGCGGGCTATCTGCACCCGGAGATCAAGCTTGCCGCCGACTGAGGCTGTCGCCCGTCTGGCAGGTCATCCGGACCATCGTGGGATGGCCCCTTCGACGATCATTCGCGTGATCCCCAGATAATCCGGCGCGATTTGCATCATGCTGGCGATCTCGTCTGCATAGTTGGCGTGCAGAAATGCCTCAAACCGTTGGTTGATCTCGGTGTGCCGCGACCACCTACCCATGAAGCTCGTTGGAGCACCGCGTTGCGCGTACACCTCATCGCGAAACCGTTCATAGTCGGCTTGCTTGCGCCCTTTGAAGGCGTGCCACCGCTTGTCTCTGATGAGCATGCACGCTTGCTCAGATTCCTTTTGTTCGTCGAGTAGCGGCAGCAGAGCGGACTTACGCAGGGCGTTCCGTGCGTTGATCTCCGACCGTATCGCCTCCCCATCCACCGTCCAGATATTCATGGCTCGCCCTTCTGTCCCGTACCTGTCCTATGGCGCCCGTGCGACTGCATGCAATCGAAGGTGGAGATGATAGAGCCTGGAACGCCGTGACGAGCACCCGTCATGCGGCATTGGTGTAGATGATTTGGCCGGCAGGGCCGTAGGTGAAGACAGTCGATCCTGAACGCACAGTCACGGAGGAGGAGGTGAATCCCAAAAGCCCGTCCTGGGGTCCTCACCCCTTCGGCTTCGAGAACAGCATTAGACCGCGTTCGTCATACACAAAAACCTGCGGTCCACGCTCGACAGCACTCGCAATGGCCATCGCTGGCCTCCTGGGGTTACTCGCTGTTGTAGTGGAAGGTGATCCACCAGTTGTCGATCTATCCTTTGGACTCGGTGCGATGCTTGCAGTATGGCAACAGCCATTAGACGCGCTGCATTGTATGTCCGGGTCAGCACCGCCGATCGCGATGCCGCCTGGAGTCGCGCCATCGAGAAAGACAATCCGGCCGGTATATCTGGATCAAGAAGGAACTCGCCGTGCTTTCCCGCATAGTTGGCCAGAACAACGGTGTTCGGGCCGCCCTGGGTGACGATTTTGCGCATGTTTGTCATAGCAGTATTTAGGTTTACGGCCCGGGCCGGCCGTCATCGAGGTCTTCATAGTAGTGTCCCGGTGGCTCGGTCTCCCTGACATCGAGTTGTGGATCGTACCGGAACAGCGCCGAACAGTAAGGGCAAGATACCCTCTCTTTCTCGATCGCCAGATAGACGTGCGGATAATCATGCGGCGGCAACACGCCGATGCACGCAAATGCTGTGACACCGATGCGAATCTCTGGTGCTGCCGACTGATTGTGGTATTTCGGTAGAGGCATGGCTCTGATCGTAGGGAGGCATCAGTGGATAGCAAAGGCGCCAATCGCGCCGTCCGCCCCATCAGCACCTGATCGCTCGGCTCCTCGCAACGCGTATCTTCTGCGTAACCCAGGCATATCAGCTTTGACATTTCCAGCAGGGCGCATAGCCTGTTGTTGCCGCTAGCCGGCACGCGACAGGCCGGTGGCTCCTAGTCACGGTTGTTGTGTTCTGATACCGAAACTAAAAAAAGGAGTGATACGCAAGGGAGCTAAACAGGGATGTCTACTTTCGTGAGTTCGCAGACGCTCGCTTGGTGGAAGGAGCCTACCAAGGAGCAATGGCTGGCATTTATAGCTGCATGGCTGGGTTGGACGCTTGATGCGTTCGATTTCACCATCTTTCTGCTGATCATGGTGCCGATCGCGGAAGAGTTTCATGTCCCGCTGGTCGATGTCACCGCCGTGTTCACGGTCACCCTGTGGCTGCGGCTGGTCGGCGCCGTCCGCCTCGGGCTGGCTGGCGGATCGGGTCGGGCGCCAAACACCGCTGATGATCTCGATCCTGTGGTATTCGGTCTGCAACTTCTTCGCCGGCTTCTCGCCGACCTTCGCGCTCCTGTTCCTGTTCCGCGCGCTGCTCGGCATCGGCATGGGCGCGGAATGGCCGGCCGGCGCGGCGCTCGCGATGGAGATCATGGCCGATCCGATCGCGGGGCCTCATGAGCGGGATGCTGCAGGGCTCATGGAGCATCGGCTTCCTGTTGTCCAGCGTCGTCTACGGCCTGATCTACGACTAGATCGGCTGGCGCGGCCTGCTGATCCTCGGCGTGCTGCCGGCACTGGCCGTGCTGTGGATCAGGCATCTACGTCAAGGAACCCGAGGTATGGGTGGAGAACCGGGCGCTCCAGCGCGAGCAGAAGAAAGAAGTTCGAGCACCGCTGCTCGACATCTTCCGGCGCCATGCTGGCAACACGATCATGGCCTGCCTGTGGATGGCGAGTGGCTTCGTGATCTACTACTCGCGTCTACGGCATGTTCGCCACGCACCTACAGAAGGACTTGCATCTTCAGCCCCGCGCTGGTCGCGATGCCGATCGCGCTCGCCAACTCACTGGCTTTCCTAGCGAGCGGCTTCTGGGGTCTGGTCGCCGACGTGTTCGGCCGCGATGGGCGATGATCCTGCCGGCGCGCATCGGCTGCGCGATCACGCCGTTCTACCTGTTCACGCACGACTACCTGACCATCGGTGCTGGCGTCTTCATCCTAGGGCGCTTCTTCGGCGCATCTATGGACAGAACCCCAGTTATCTGCCGAACGGTTCCCGACCGAGGTGCGGGCGACCGCGTCGGCTTCTGCTATCATCAGGGGGCGATCTGGGCCGGCCTCTCCGCACCGATCTTGACGTGGTTTGCCACGGGCATGCCGAATGGCTTCGCGATCCCGATGCTGGTGGCGCAGATCGGCGGAGCGTTGATCTTCGTGTGCGCGTTGCTGCTTGGCCCGGAGACCAAGGGCAAAGCGTTGACGGCCGAGTTGGCCGTCATCTGAGGCTACAGCGCCGGTCCTCGCCTTTAGGGACCGGCGTCCCACTGACTCTCATGCATCGATCGCTTCAACGACGCGGAATCGCTCGCAGTATCGCGGCATATCCTCGGCAACACGCCCAATCGGGTGAAGTGGCGACGGTGCGCATCACGCCAATACTCCAGGCTGCGATCACCCTCGCCCTCTTCATAGGCAAACTGCGCGTCCACCTCGTGGAACGGTGCACGGTCAGTTCGATCGTCTCGATCACCGCGACCGGGCGCCCCCAACCATCACACAAAACCATTTGCTTCCCGACATGCGTATCGATCCCGCCGCTGACCGGACAGCAGGTCGCTGTCTTGAGCCCGGCTGCCACCAATGCTGCCAGTTCGTCCGCCAGGACTGAGTTCGCCGTCGCCCATCGAGAAGCGTTCGAGTTCGTGCCACTGTGCCATCTAATGAGTGGCCGGTGGCATGCTCTGTGTCACATCGATCAGCGGCTGGATGGAGACGCGAATCGTGCCGCTGCCTGACGATCCAAATCGACAATCAGCATAAGGACAATCGCTACCATGAGCGCCATCAAGGTCACGACAACGTGGCGCCCGCCGCTGTTGGTGCCTGCATGAAAACCCGAAAAACCCATCGCGATCATGGCGATCCCCACGAGGATGGCGGTTACCACACCGGGCACATGGTATTGCATCGCAGTCACTCGTCGCTCATGCAGACTGTTCATCTGATTCAGTGAATTGATGAAGCGGTTCGTCGAAGGGGTGTTGCGGACAGCCACGACCTTCATAGCTTCATTCCACAGCACAGTCTGAATCTCCACCGAGCGCGCAACATCATGGTCGAACTTGATCGGGTCATATGGTATGCCCAACCGATCCGCACAGTGATGTACTCGTGCAAGAGGCTAAAGATGGTGTCCTGGGGCTGTTGGGGGAGCGCGAGCGCGATGTTGGCCGTGCTGCTGATCGCGTCTGCCTCGTCCAGGACAATGCGCCGCCGTTCGTCGAATTGCCCCACGCTGAGCGAGACGCTGAAGGCCAGCAACAGAGCCAGCAGACCGAGGGCGGCCCCAGTGGGGGTACCGAACTCACTCTCACTGGGGCGGCGCCGCCCGAGGTAGATACCGATCTCGGCGGCGCTGATGATTACGATGACGGTGAGCGGATACAGGACCAAGAAGTTGAGTTCATAGAACCAGTCGAAGACGTGCATGCATTTGCCCTGCGTCGCTCAGCGAGTTGGGCGGCCACGCGGCCAGATCGCCATTAGGTTTCTGCCGGTCCTCACTGGAGGTGATGTCGGCGCAACGCGCAGCCGTCTGTGGCGTTTTTGCGCGGGTTCTCGATTACAAATCGTTCAACGCGATACAAAGCTGCTTGATAGCGCACTCGCCGGTTGCTAGCTGTCGGATACCGTTTTTATGGAAGAAATATATGCCTCGTAAGCCAAGATTATCCCGCTACCTTCGGGACGCGCGACTAAGGCGCGGTCTGTCGGCTGCCGAAGTTGGTGAACAGGTCGGCGTCAGCACGGCAAGTGTATATTTCTGGGAAACGGACGGCGCTCGACCGAGGGATGCGAAATCTCTCCGCACTCTGCCGGGTGCTCCGGCTCCCGATCAAAGCCACGAAGGCGCTAGCCGCCTAGTAACCCTCATTGGCGTACCCGACTGCTCGCGCGGCCGGACCGGTTTCCAAAGACACTGCGGGCCGAGCGGAATTGATGGGACAGCGGCTCTGAGCGACTACGTAGTGTGGCCATACCTTCGGCCTTTGGCACTTATCTGGAAATCCACCATGCGACGCCGGAAAGCCACGAAGGAGCTAGCCGCGTAGCAGCCTTCATAGGCTCCTAGCTCGCCCGGCGGGCCAATGCCTCAGCGTCCATCGAGGTCTTGATCCTGGAGACTGATGCCGGGCTGATAGCCGCCAGTCGCGCTACTTGTCGAACGCCCCTGCCAGCGGTCACTTCCCGCTTGGCCTTCTCCACCTTCGAGTTTCCAAGACGCGGCCGTCCAAATTTGATGGCAGTGCGCGAGCCGCAGCTTGACCTCGTAGAATCTGGTCCCGGTGGCGACTGAGGGGAACGGCCGACCGTGCACTACAGTTCCGTGCTGCTGCTGGTGGTGGACCAGCAGCAGCCATCCGTGTGCCGGAGAGTCAGGCAGGCGCAGCGTAGACGCAGACCGGCTAATTATGCGGTACCTGCACGTCAATATCGAATGTGCCGAAAATTTGCATGAACGTCGAACTCCACCGGTGCCAAGCCTCCTCAGCTTGCTCGGCAGTTCTCGCTCCAGCGGTGCAAGCCATGCTGTACAGCCATCCGGGCCGTGCCAGAAGTACTTCTGCCGCCACGACATGTATGGTCGCTTTCGTAGCTGCCACAACGATGAAGTAGGACGGATGCGCCGCGATGGGGATTGTACCGTTGCTTCGAACTACCCCGTCGTTGCCTATTGCCGATAGGAGTTCATGAATGACGTTTGGCGGAATCGGATTTGCGGCAACCGATGCGTCCAACGCCTCCTGGGTGAGAGCTTCGGTTCCAGGATTGACGGCAGCACCGGCCTTGCAGTTGACGAACTGATCCGGCGATATCGCGTCCGGCCTTCTCGGCCTTAGGCTTAGCGAGTCTGGAGCCGGCGTATCATCCTCCCGCCAATCCGGGGGTATGCGAACGTGGAAACCGCTATCCAAAGGCTGGCTGACCGTCCAGCCATTAGATGACGTGTATGGCTGGGGCGAGGCGGGATTGGGTGCAATGCTTGCAAGTGCCATAGCGATAGCGAGGGGGGTTGTGTAATCATGTGATCTGCGCACCGGCTATCCTTGCGATCGTTGACGAAGTTGAAACATGGCGTTTTCTGCTCGGTGCTGAGCTTGGCTTGCGCGGCACAACCTGTGCGTTGCATCACTGAGGTAACGGATCGCCTCACGCGACCGGGGTCAGAGTAGAAGGGCTTGGTACTAACGCGGGGTAAACTGGGCCGGGCAGATCGTGATACCACTGGGCAGAGCACGATTCAGCCGAACAGCCTGTCGGTCATATACGGCGGGCACAGCACCACTGAGCATCAAGGGGAGGAAAATGCCGCTCATTCACCACGTGGTCACCGGCAGCGGCCAACCGCCGATCGTATTCGTTCACGGCTTCGCCTGCGCGCACACCGACTGGGACGCCCAGGTGACCCATTTCTCACCACGCCACCAAACGGTAGCGGTCGATTTGCGTGGCCATGGCAGCAGTCCTGGCACACCGGACGAGTGTTCGATCGAGCGATACGGCGCCGACGTGGCCGAAATCATGCGCGCCCTGGACCTGCCTCCGGCCGTGCTGATCGGTCATTCCATGGGATGCCGCGTTGTCATCGAAGCTGCATTGCGGGAGCGCGATCAAACCGCTGCCGTTCTCCTAGTCGATGGCAGCCAGTTCTCCCCATCAATGGAACCAACGCTGAAGGACACGTTTGCCACTCCAGATGGCTATTCGGGTCTGATCCGGCGCTGGTTCCAGGAGATGTTCACCCAGAAGAGCGATCCTGCCGCAGTTGCTCGTGCTATCGAACGCGCAGGGAATTTCCCGCGACCGATCGGCCAAAAGATGCTGCTCGATTTGGTCCGCTACGATTCGGTCTGGCTGCCAACTTCACTGGCCAGCCTCCGCGTCCCCGTCATGGCAATTCAATCCACGTACAGCACTGAGAAACGCGAACGGCGGTCGATGACGAAAGGGCAGACTACGCCGTATCTCGATTCGCTCCGTGCCCGCGTTCCAGCCGTACGGATCGAGGTCGTCCCGGACACAGGGCATTTCGCGCAGATTGATGAGGCCGCGCAGGTGAACGCGCTGATGGACGATTTCATCACCGGGTTGGCACAGTGATCACGAAGCTCAGACGCACGTTAGATCGCTCTGGGCGGCTTACCTTGACGGTTTACCGGCATCATACGTGTACCGACCGCAATCGTCTGGAGAGCCGGGCGTGAACTTCGGCCCTGAGAATGGTGCTAGAGTGCGAGGATCGTCTTCGTTCCCGATCTTTTCGGACTTCCACACGATCAGATAGGCGACTGGTTTGCCCTTACATAGCTCGTTGCTGTTCTCCAGGACGGGATCGTCTGGTGGCGTGACCCGATAAAGCTCAACCATTACCTTCTTCTGCTTCGGTTCAGGCCGAAACAGCATCTGGCCACCTCCAGCCAACGTCAGTGACTTGCCACTCTGGAACGTTATCGCATTGGGACTGAACGTCACCCGGCCGGTGATCGTCTGAGCTATGCGGCCGATCGGGGTCCAGATTTCTGGTGCGGACTCAGCAATGGTCGTGACTGACTGACCGCAGAGCAGGCAGAGCGTTGTGGTGAAAACTGTAAGCGGCAGTTTCACCGTCGCTCGTCAGAGGTCTCGTCACCGATGCAGTCGCCACTGCACAGGGCGAATCACCTGCAATCCTGCTGCACGCAGGCTGTCCACAAGATGCTCGGCGCAGATGCTGGCCAGGAACAGGTCCGCATCCCCCAGGTAATCGCCCGGCGCTGGCAATCGACTGACGCAGGACATTCGCTATTTCGTCGTCTCGAAGCTCCTCATACGGCTGGTGGAACAGCATCAGAGGAGGATAGGGAAAACCGGCGTGAAGAACAAGTGGAGAACACTGCTGCGCTCTGGTCGTCATTATGTGGCCCGGCGGGCGACCCAGCTATGGCGGATTTGACTGTGTGGCATTCGCTCGCCGGTAGCTCACTGACGTCCACGAGGGGAGCAGTGAATTGGCCGATTGCGCCAAACCTCGCGTTCGATGTCCTATGGGCCATGTCGCAAAGCGGGATGGAGATTGTCCACAATGGCCGCCACGGAGTTCGACCTCTTCGAGATCATGCGCACCACGCGCTCGATGCGTCGTCTCAAGACCGATCCAGTACCGGATAGCTTGGTCAGCAAGATACTTGAATGTGGCACCTACGCAGCAAGTGGCGGCAATATGCAGTCATGGCGATTCCTGGTGATCCGCGATCAAAAGGTCAAGGAAGCGGCAGGAGCGTGGTATCGCAAGGCGTGGCATGAAATGGTGGCGCCGCGCTACCGATCGAGCGAACCGGCGCCCGGCATGGCGCCAGAGCGGTTCGGCAGGATGCTGGCTGCGGCCGAATACCTCGCCGATCATATTCACGAGGCACCTGTGTGGATCGTACCCTGCCTTGCAGGTCCGCGTCAGCCCGGCTCCGGGTCATCGATCTACCCGGCAGTGCAGAATATGCTGCTGGCGACAAGAGCCCTCGGCCTGGGCACTACACTGACGACCCTCCACTTGATTCACGAGAAGGAGGCGGAGGCCGCAATGGGAATACCGGATACCCACCACTCCTATGCGATACTTCCCGTCGGATATCCGTTAGGGAGATTCGGACCTGTCCGTCGCGCGCCACTTTCTGACGTAGTGTATGACGATCGCTGGGGCGACCGCTGGACAGCGGCGTAGTGACGCCGCATTGGCTGTACTCTTCACCAGCGACCATCACTTTGGCGACCGACGAGCGCGCACCTTTTATCGGCGGCCGTTCCCATCAGTGGCGGAGATGAACAAAGCCATGATCGAGCGGTGGAATGAAGCTGTCCAGCCACACGATGACGTATGGCACCTCGGCGATTTTGCAGTTTACCAATCGGCGTCACAGGTGAAGTCGCTACTCATCCACCTGAGTGGCCACAAGCATCTCGTTACCGGCAACAACGATGATGATGCGGTGACCGAATGCGATGAATGGCACAGCGTGCAGGCATATGCAGAAATCACAATCGATGGTGCACGGCTAGTGCTTTGCCACTACCCTTTCCGAACTTGGCGAGACATGGGCAAAGGCGCAATCAACCTTCATGGCCACAGCCATGGTAGGCTAAAGCCGCTCGCGCGCCAGTACGATGTAGGCGTAGACATCTGGGGCTTTCGGCCGATCAAGCTTACCGACCTAATCACTCAACAACGGTCTCATCGAACCTGACGTTTTTGCCGCTGAGCATATGGGCTGTAAGGCGTTTGCCGCACGGATTGGTGTTGATCGGGCCAGCGTCGTTAAGCGCTGCCAAGCGTCGCAATCCGGCGGCGACGTTCACGTGAAGGGCGCTACTTCGGTTGGAAGACCTGCCTCTATTGGTTCGAGCGATCGCGGCGTTGGAGTAGCTTCGCTTCACTGATCCGATCCCTCTGGAAGTTGCAGCAAGGCTTCGGCGTGATCTTCGTCCGGCTCCTCGATTGCTTCCACCTCGACTGCTTCTCACGCCTCCAATTCGGCTCCCTCCCATTCGTCCAGCCACCCGCTGGTCACTTGACCAGCGTCGCTATCCTGCCAGCGTTCGGACCGGCCGTCATATTCATCGCGCTTGTCGGCTGCGATCTGCTCGGCGAACTCGCGAGCCTCTGTCAGAAGTTCGTTATATGTCTCGATCGAGGAATTGACCTGCGCCACCGCTGACTTGATCGTGGCGTTTGCGTTTTCAATGACCTTGCTCAGCGCTTCTGACTGCTCCCGCAGCTTCGTCGCTAAAACATCGCGCTGTTTGCGCTGCGGCGGTCAATCTGGAGGGCATGGGTTACCCCTTGGGTCATTCCCCAACGATCCCGAATCGCGCGGATTTGCTGATGCCTTGGCTGAACTCAGCCCAGAAATCGGCGTTTCGCGTTATTGCGTTCACCCTCTCTGTGCCTTCCCACACCTCACACCACTCGCCCTGCGCCACCTCGGCTGCTGACCTAGATTAACGCGCCAGATTGGTATAGCCGAACGAGGAACGAACTCGCGGGCTACGCGAGCTTGCTGCACCTTTGCAAAAGTCTCGAGTCCGCGTTACGGATTTTGGAATCGGCATCTCCCCGGACACTTCGGCTCAACAGTTCCGGCAACACGGCTCATGACCGGTTCGACCCGCCGATGACGGACCTCACCACCTACTTTACTCTCGAAAGTCCCGGCTCAAAAGTCCGCGTCACATAAATAGCCGCGACGGCCGAGTGGCGGATGGCGGCAATGTATGACGCACAGCAGGAGGTGATTGCAGCCGTCCTCGCCATCGGTGAGCCTGCTCTAGCTCGCCGTCTGGAAAGCTGTGCGGCGGCACGCCGGGAACGGCATCATGGCGATGGCTGGCCACGCATCTGCCGATCTGCCGCGTGCGCGTGGTGCCGCCGCCCGATCATTCGGGCATGGTGGCGTGGCATGCGCCAATGGACAGCAGAAGCAGCAACCAGCTTTGCTATTGTGCGGATCAATTCGTCGGCATCCCCGGTCAGGGTGGTTCGATCTCCAGGCCCATGCTCTGGTCCTGCTCGACGACCAATCGCGTAATCCTCAGATAATCCGGGACAATTCGCATTATCGTGGCGATCTGGTTGGCATAATTCGCGCGGAGGAACGCCTCAAATCGTTTGTTGATGTCGATGTGCCACATCCACCTACCCATGAAGCTCGATGGAGCACCGCGTTCCGCGTACACCTCGTCGCGGAAGCGTTCATAGTCCACTTTGTTGCTCTCTTTGAACTCGTGCCACCGATTGTGTCTGATGACCATGCACGTGCGCTCGAATTCCTTCTGCTCGTCTAGGAGCGGCAGCAGAGCGGACTTGCGAATGGCGTTCCGTGCGTTGATCTCCGACAGTATCTCGTCTCTATCGACCGTCCAGATATTCATCGCTCCGCCCTTCGGTCCCAAGACCGTCCCATGGCTCTATACCGCTGGTGCGGCCGCATGCAATCGAAAGGGTGTAAATGGCACAGCCTCGAACTCCGCCGCGTCGAGCACGCAGATCGCCTCACCCATCACACCGGCTTGCTGAAGAGGACTTGACCGTGCTCGCCGTACGTAAGAGTGACCGAGCCAGAACGTACCGTGATGGTGGGCCGGTAAATCCTAGCAATCCGTCGTTGGGTCCTGACCCCTTCGACTTCGAGAACAGCATGTGACCGCGTTCGTCATACACAAAGACCAGCGATCCACGCTCAATCGCACTTCCAATCACGGGTAACCTCCTTTGCCTGTTCCGATGTGTGATGCAAAGCCATCTCAGCCACCAAGATCGTCTGATGCTCGTCGTCGTTGATGCTCGTACTCGGAACTGAAGCAGAATGATGCCACTGATCCGCCGATTGTCGAACTATCCATTGAACTCAGTGGCAACACTGGATTGCAACGATGAGTTGACGCCCTGCCGATCCGTGAGATGCAACAGCCACGAGACGCGCTGCATTGTATGTCCGGGTCAGCACGGCTGATCGGGGGCAGACTGTCGAGAACCGGCTACAATCGCTCAAGGAGGCCGCTGAACGGCTCGGATGGACGGTCGGGGCGATCTCCGCGACGAGGGCGTATCGGGCGCCAGGGGCGCGAGAAGCGCCCCGGACTGGATGCACTGCTGAAGAGTGTCAGCCGGCGCGAGTTCGGTGTTGTGGCAGCCTTGAGCGTTTGCCGGCGTGGACGGTCGCTCTCCGATCTCGTCGGGCTGCTGGGAGAACTGCGATTCCGCCGCCCTCTCGCATCTCACTCACAAGGGCGCGATCTGGCTGGTGCCGTCCCAGTCAGGACGGTGCAAATGCTACACTGTCTCCCCTGATTCGGCTGAGCCGTTCTGCAACTGCCCCGATTTCGAGGAACGACAACAGCCTTGCAAGCATGTGTTTGCTGCACGGTTCGTCATGCGCCGCGAGAATGCCGATGGCTCGGTCAGTCATGCGGAGGCGATCCTCATGACCAAGATCACCGAAACGTCACGTTCAGCGCCGCGCCCAACATACCGGCAGGACTGGCCGAACTACAATCTGGCGCAGACCCGCGAGAAGCGCGAGTTCCAAGAGTTGCTGTTTGACCTGTGCCAAAATCACCTACCGCCGGTTAAACGAGGTCGGGCCGCCCGTCGCTGCTTCCTGCCGATATCGTCTTCGGGTGTGTATACAAGGTCTATTCGACCTTCTCGGCGCGACAATTCATCAGTGATTTGTCGGATGCACATGAGAAAGGATACGTGACTTCATCTGCCAAGCCACAATTCGATCCAGAAGTACCTTGAAAGCGAGGAGTTGACCCCGATCCTTCATGAACTGATCGGGGTCTCGGCTCGTCCGCTCGCCGCCGTCGAGAAGGATTTCGCAATAGATAGTTTCGGCTTCACATGTCGATCATACACGCGATACTACGACATGAAATACCGGGGCCAACGCGAGCACAACTGGGTCAAGTTGCACGCGATGGCTGGCGTCAAAAGCAACATCATCACAGCGGTTATTATCAAGGATCGGGATGCCCCCGATGTGCAACAACTGCCCGAACTGCTCGAATTGAATGCCAGACACTTCCGGGTACAGGAGGTGTCCGCCGAGAAAGCGTATGGCTCCGTTGCGAACCTCGAAGCGATTGAGCGTGCCGGGGCGCGAGCGTTCATCTACCACAAGAGCAACCACACAGAACGGCGCGGTGGCATCTGGGCTAGGTCTGTTCACTTTTTCAAATACCACAAGGACGAGTTTAAGGCGCACTACCACAAGCGATCCAACATCGAGACCAGTTTCGGGATGGTGAAGGCGCGGTTCGGTGGTTATGTTCGTAGCAGAACAGAACGTTCGCAGGTGAACGAGGTGTTATGCAAGGTGTTGGCTCACAACATCTGTGTCATGATCCACTCCATCTACGAACTCGGAATCGTGCCAGAGTTTTTCGGCAAGCAACCCTCCGCCGCCAATTAAGCGAGAACCCGCCGAAGCCGCAGAACACAGAGGCGTCCTTCACAAAAGCCAAAAGAACCATCACCATCGAAGGAAGGTCAAAAGCCATGACGGTACGATCTGCGCTCCATGAAGTTGTGCGACTTGGCGGTTTTGCATTGCAAGCGGAAGATTGTCTCGTGCGAGCTGCTGTTTACCATCGCCATGAGCATGGGGGATTAGCTCGCATGGAAAATGAACGCTATCACCAGTTCGTCGTTTGGCGAGCAATCCTTCCCTTGTGGGATGCCGAACTGGAACGTGACGAAAGCAACGATTTGATACTGCGATTTGAGGGTGGCGACCCTCACTATTTTGAGATGACAAACTGGCGCGGTGCAACTGGAAACGCGCAATTACCAAAGATACGACGCGACATTGAGAAATTGCAGCATCAAATCAACGGCTATCTTCTAGTCACGTCGATCAATCCACCAGAGCAGACTGTGAAGATCTTTGATTACCTCACTAAGAAGGTGTCCGGCTTGCAAGAAGATGCTCGACAGGAATACAAATTCATGACTGAGGGGAGGGACGGCAATCCACTGGAGTTTTGATCGCAGGCTGGCCATTGCTCCGAACAGTGCTAAGTCCATCAGACGAGGCAGCCGCATAGGTCCAAATTCCTATCAGGCCCGACAGTGTTTGCAAAGTGCATAATCGCCTTCCCGTTACTATGGCACCCGCCCGCAGGTCTGGGTCCTTTCCGTCCAGGCTTAGTGCAACATCGGGCCTTCGGTCCGGTGGGCACCACGCGCAGAGATGATCCATTTGTGGTCAAAAACTACAATTGCCCAAGAAAGCTATGGATTATGGGCGTTTGATGGGCAAAGCCCGATGTAGTGGTTGAACACTTCGAAGATTCTCGACTTCCAGCGTAGATGCCCAGCCAGCCACAGGCTGCCTTTCCTCCCGCGTGACGTGAAGGACCCAGAAGTCGCCATCGCGCTGCATCCAGTGCATTGTCCGACCCGCTGAGGAATCAATCAGTGGTACCGGAAAGCGCGGCGCAAACGGACCAAAGCCAGGATCAACAACATACGTCGCGTTATCAAGCGCCACCGTCATGAACATATGGTCCCGCTTCGCTTCGGCTAATGGTCCAACAAAACGACCCGCGCGGCATGACGGGCAACCTTAAAACCGAGAGCTTCCAGCACGGCGGCGAACAGGGCAGCGTGCTCGAAGCAATAGCCGCCACGGTGGGCAACGACAATCTTCTTCTGAAGACTCTCAAGGTCGCAACTCACTGTTCGGCCAAGCAGTACGTCCAGGTTCTCAAACGGAATATGCGCCGTATGGGCCTCGATCAACCCCGCTAACGGTCTCAAGCGTCGCGTTGCGGTCGCCAGACCAAGCAATGCGCCGGAAATAGGCGTCGAGGTCTACCATCAGAGCCTATTTGGCGCGGCGCCATTCGTTGATCGGCGTGATGTCGCCTTGCGGCGTCTTCACCGGCGCTCCTTTGGTGATCAGGGTATCCGACGTCACGGTGACATGCTGATCGCGGGTGACCCCATTGAACGCTGGTGCCGAGGCATTCTCGACGTGATAAGTCAAGGTCTTCGCCAAATCATCGGCGGTGACAGTGCCGCAATAGGCGACCATCGGGCCTACAGGTTTGCGTGGATCAGCCGGCCCTTCCGCTTTGCGATCAGCAGCAAACACGAAGAACGCAAAGTGCCCGGTTGGGGTAAGGATCAGTTCGCCGGCTGACCAGGGGACTTTCTTGCTGCCATCTGGCATTTGTTCGGCGCCTGAGGTAAGCGTCCATGCGCCAGATACTTGCTGCATGAGACTATCGGCGCGGGCAGGCAAGGCCATCAGCCCAAGTGCTAGCGCTGCGCTGATCGTCCGATACATCGCAATCTCCCTCGGCAATCTGTTTTTCGTTATTTGGTAGTGCCCACGTCGGGACGGGCGATCGTGTGCAGCAGAATTTTCCACTTACCACCATCCTGTTTCAGTCCCTTCGAAGATGTGACCTTGCACGGTTTTACCCGCACCGCTGATATCGTAGCTGCCCCAGACCATGCCGTTGCCGTCAGGTAGCACTTTGGCCTCACTGAAATGCAGTTGCACGTCAGTCACGTTGCGGGCGAGCAGGCGATGGAAATAGTCCTCCACGCCTTGCGGCCCCTGCTCGACCGTCAGCGTTGGATAGAGCAGAACGAAGACGCCGTTGTCATCAAATTGGCGTCCGATTGCCGCAGCGTCTTTCGTTGAATATGCGTCGTGCCGCGCCTGGGCGAGTTGTTGCGCTGCCTGCATGACGTCTTGCGCCGAGGGCTGGGCGGCAAGTGCCGCACTGGAGCTAATCAGCAGCATAGCGGCAGCCAAATTCTTAGATTTCATCGTGTTTTCTCCCAATTGCATGGGAGCATGCCTTGCCATGCGGGTCAACGCGAGGAAAACAGAACCAGCGATTGTGCGGCATCGGCCGTAAAGGCAGCCCGGCGGAATGATCTGGACCGTTAAAATCTAACACCTGCCGATCAACACAAGCATAAATATTCTTATTATGGAGATGAAAAATGCAGATCACTGACGAGCCAGCTAAGGCCACGAATGACCTGGATACTCAGCGAGCCATTCTTACGCGATCGATCACCGACATAACGAACGATCTAGGAACGGCGCTGCGGGATGCCGGTCTTCATTTTCCGGTTTACATCACGGTTAGGAGCAGCGGCAACTCGTTGGCGACGATTGCGACGCCGCTCGATCCATCCGAAACTGACTGGGATCGTGCATCGGAGGTCGTGTGCCAAGTGCTTGGCAGATGGGTCGGTTGCGAGAGATTGGTAGGATGGCCATTGGTCTGCGCAGTCGCGAACGCGGCAAGGATCAGCGCCAGTGAATTGCTGAACGACGACCCGCCCAGCAACTCAAGTCAATAGGGCCGGTAGCCAACGACGTTCCCTGCCGGATCATATTCGCAGACCCAGACCTGTCGGGAAGCGTTCCTTGCCTCGCCGCAGCCCACGGCACGAGTGGCTCGCCATACAATCTGAGTGTAGTGCCCACAGAGGCCCACACAGGTGTTGGTGCGGACGTCATAGTTCCGCGCTTCGTCCGCCCAAAGTCTCACCACCTGCTCAGGGGGAGCGGTGCCACTAGATATGGCGTAGAGGTTCTCGCCGTAGCGGTTATTCGGCTGATGCCTTAGTTCTCTGGTAACTGATGAGGTGGTCGGCCCAATCCTGTGCCACTCTAACTAGCTGAGTTGACCACACCAAAGGCGGAACCCCCACTCGTGCCCGAACGGCGTTGTGCGCGTCTCGCATAGCCTGCGCGGAATATTGAGAGATTACTGCGTAAGGAGCGGCACTCGGCGGACCGGCAGGTCCATAATTCCCATATCCCCACGGATACTGTGCCTGGGCACCAGTGGAACCGATCAGGATCACTAAGGCGACAAATGACCGCATTGGATATGCCGAGCAGCCATTTGCGGCTTTTTTAGACCGCTCGCCTGAATAGAAGTTGGCAAGGGGGTACACAGCCACTTGATAGCGAAGTTCTCGATTACTAGCTGTCGTACACGCCATTGTCGAAAGGAATGATAGTGCCCCGTAAGCCAAGCTTATCTCGCTACCTTCGAGACGCCCGAAATCAGGCGTGGCCTGTCCGTTTCCGAAGTCGCTGAACATGTCGGCGTCAGCACGGCGAGCATATATTTCTGGGAGACGGATCGCGTTCGGCCAAGGGATGCAAACCTATCCGCGCTCTGTCGGGTGCTCCGACTGCCCATCAAAGCTACGAAGGCGCTAGCCGCGTAGTCGCGACGGCTTAGAGCGCGAGGGATCGCGGTAGGATAATTCCCAAGCCGACGCAAGTCATCGCCTGAAGAGGCGCTCCCATGCTTCACCTGCAATGTCTGGTGGCGGGTACATAGCCGCGCTTGGGTCGTACTGTAAGGCGATCTCGTACGCCCGGAGCCTTTGGACGCCACTGCGCTTCTCTCGCCAACGTCGAACGTACTTCTTGACAAAGGCGTAGCCGGAAAGCGCGACTACGAGAAGGAAGATACCACCAAGGGTAGGATGGGAGTGGCGAGCGACAGCGACTGCCGGCTGCGTGGCCTTGCCCGGCGGTATTGCCCAGCCATGTTCGTCGAACCGAACTACCAAACGCCCATGGTCGTAGCAGGCGTTTGTCTTCCAATCGTAATCGAGTTCCTTGTCGATGCACTGCCACTCGTTCTTGGGGTAGTCTGTGTCGAACACCGACAAAATCAGCAGACAAAACAACCAACCGCCAAAGAACAAGCCGAACGACCCGAAACCGAACGAAAGGACGATGACGAAAATCATCATGACAGCCAGTGCGACATGGACCCAAGTCTCGAAATGGTCCACGTTGAAGGCAGCGAATACCAGAAACAATATAGCGGGGAGGGCACACCAAGCCGGCGCTATCCAGATAGCGCGAGCCATCCCATACAAACCGGCTGTCACTCCGGCGACTAGGAGCAATTTTTCCGTCCTCATAAGCGGCCGTCCTCCACCAAGGAAAGAGGCGATTACAGGATTGGGTTGTCCGGTTCCTGAACCGCAGGGGCACCATTTGACGCCATTGATTGCCTCACCCGGATGACGGTAGCTGGCGAAACACCGGCTAATCTCGCCACTTCTCGAACCCCTTTAGCATCCCCCCAGGAGCCGCTGGACCTTCCCTTTTTTCACCTCTGCGAGTGGCGGGCGGCCAAACCTAATTGACAGACCCCGCGCCGCTGCCTGACCACGCATAATTTGGTCGCGCCGGCTCTGCCGAAGATGGTGGGCCATCATAATGCCAAGATCGGCGAGTGACAGTCCATTCATTGTTTCGCTATCCAGGCGCTGCTCCTCGATCCAGATCGAGGTGCGTGTCGCCCGGCAAATCTCTAGAAACCTCGTAAGTTCGATCAGGGATCGGCCTACTCGATCGATCGACGAAATTAGGACCTTCTGGACTTTACCACGTCGGATTTCACCTAACAGCGAATCTTCGCCACTGCGCCGATCACGCCCTTTCTTGCACGCGGTCGGTCGATCCATAACGACTTGGCTAATTGTCCATCCTCGGGTCGTTGCGGTCCCTTTCAGGAGCGCAACCTGCTGTTCCGCACTCAGAGGGCAATCGGGCGACGTTCGAGCGTAAATAGCTATACTGCCGACCATGACAGGGTTCTACCACAGATTTCCGCTTTGGCAACGAACGCACAGCAGTTCTTCGGGTGCAAGTAGACTATTCGCTGATATCGTCAGTTGTAGCCGGCGTTCGATCCGTTCAAGCCACTGCCGGACATGATCGGCGGCATCGAAACCGGAATAGCGGTTGGGAGGCTGTTCCGCTGTCGCTAGCTCGTGGAGCGCGGTCACCCTCTTCGGGTCAGCGTCTTCCCAGAAGATCGACCAGCGTCGATCTGGGTCATATTCAAGGTACCTCAGCGATGCGATGTGCCCGTGCTCTGAGAGGACCCGCTGAAGCAGGTCCCAATAAGCTTGCACAGCACGACGTTGCTGGCGTCGCGCGGAGACTGCTGCGAAGCAGAATTCGCCCGGCTTCTCTGCCGGTATTGGCGGCAGAAGGAGGCTGATCAGCCCAGATGCCGTTGCAGGGCCAGCAGAGGGTGAGTTGTAGTCCATTCACTATTTAGTCGGGGCGGCCTGAATGGTGTTCCGAAACTATTCATGTATGGTTGGGAAATAGCCGGAACCGTCGCATCGGTAGGCGCATCGCAAGTCACCGAAGAACCCTGAGCGGGACCCGCGCCCGGACCAGCGACGCCAGCCCTAGCCGCACCCCCAGGGGCATAGTACCTAAACCTATGCGGGCTTCTTTTGGACATAGGCTTGTTGCCCTATTAGCCAACGCGCCGCAGTTAAAGTGGGTGGCCGCATACAAATCAGGGCAGCGAACTCATCGCTGCCCCATGGATCAGATGCACGATGTCAATGAGCGGGGGAGGTCGATCCCCCGGTGTGCGAACTTCTTCCGGTCGGTTGTCGTTATCGGCCGTCGCCGTCTGGTCGTACCAATGCACCGGCGAGTCCGCTATCTGCTCGCGTGCCTCCTGAGTGTATTCGTCAAAGATGTCGATGGACATCGCGCGGTGGCCGCACACCGGCGCTTTGACCACCCGGCTTGGAGGAGGGCCGGTTCTCTACCCAGCCCACTTTCCCGGACCTGGTCCGCGTCTCTGCTGCGCCATACAGGGTGGCTGTTGCGCGATCTGGTCGCCCGGGAGCGGCGCTTGCTCGACATTCCGGCGCTACGGCCGGATGATCGATCCCACGCGAAGTATGGTGCCGAGGAACAGTTGGGCAGCCGGGTAGTGCGCCAGTTTGAAATCTGATGATCTAGACGCGCCGCTCCAGCCGGTCCTGATGAGCCGTTGCGAGCGCCAGATTTTCGCGCATCGTCTGCAATACTCGCTTGGCCAATTCTGCCTCGCGATGGTGGTCGCGCCTCCATATTGGCGAGAATGGCTTCTTGTCGCGCAACATGGCCTTTGGCGTCGAGGACGTGACGCCGCACCATCTCCAATTCTGTCTCAGGATTAGACACGTTCCTTGCTTCTACCCCGCGCGATAACATGTATGCTTATCGCCAAGCAGAGTAGGATGTCCCCATGTCGGTGGAAAGCAGGGAGCTATATAGCAGCTCAAACGGAGACCTATGGTTTCTCGTCTCTGAATCTCGTTCAGGGCGAGTTTTCATCAGGCATGAGCCAAACGTCGCGTCAGGTGGCGACGCCTCCCTCACCGAAGTGAGCGAGTTCCTGAGTCAGAACCATGGCCCAGAGCATACCGAATTGCTGCGCCTGATCGGCACATTGGTTAAGCAGGCATCTGCCGATGCCTAAAGGACCCCGAGGTGAAAAACGCCACTCCGACGTGATCGGCAACGCGGTGCACGTCATGCGGATCGCCACTGGCGAGGAGCCGGAGGACCGGGAGGACGCGCCTGCGCCCAGCCCAGCCCAGCAGCTCGGGAAGCTGGGCGGGGCTGCGCGGGAAACTGACGGCGGAGCAGAGCAGGGCGCTACAGCCCCGCTGAATGCATCGGTGCGGAGAAGCATCGCGTGGAAGGCCGCCCTGACCCGAAGCACATCAGCACGTCCTACGTCGAGCGCCAGAACCTCACGATGCGGATGGCAGATGCGGCGTTTCACACGCCTGACCAATGCCTACAGCAAAAAGGCCGAGAACCATTATCAGATGGTCTGCCTCTACACGGTCTGGTACAACTTCGTGAAGATGCACAAGACGCTACGCTGCACCCCGGCTATGGCGGCCGGTCTGTCCCAGACGCTTTGGAGCATGGACGACATCGTGAGGCTGATTGACGCATAGGCAGAGGTGCCGAAGCCGCGCGGCCCCTACAAGCCCCGCCAGCCGAAGGCGCTTCCGGCGCCAAATTCAAAGTGACGCACTACCGGCAGCCGACGATCCTTGTCGAGCGGAAAAGATTTTGTAGTGTCTCTGTTCGCAAAAAAGCGGATCGCGTCCGCTCTAACCGGGTAGTGGTGAGCAAGCCTTACAGGATTGCAGCTTTGCTTGGGGTCTATTCGTTGTCGCCCATTGCACAAGGGCTTCAACGTCACTGGCGCAAACCTTTACAAAAAACCTGCCCGTGAAAGGGTTCTCGTCCTGAGAGCCGGCATCGTTTTCGCGCTGCTTGCAACAGACTTTGTGCATCCTGGCGAACGTGCTGTCTGGCCTCTTATGGGTATTGAGAATAAAACCTTCAGGGTTGTCGGCAGCCCACTGGTGAAGTGAACTGTCGTCGTTCTCGAACGATATCGGCATCCCTTGCCCCCAGAAGCGCGGCGCCGACAGCGGCATCGATCTTGGCGGTGTCGCTCTAACGCACACACGGCGTATCGTACAAGGCCACTATGGACTTCTGATTAGTCCTTCCATCCGAGCAATCAGCTTCTCCAACTCAACCCTCATCAGATGAGGGTTAGGGGTCACTAAGGCATGCACCTGATCGAGGTATCGGAGGTGGAAAGGGCGATCGTGAAGGTCAGACAACCTTTGCGCCCAGTCTGGTATTGGGGAGGACAGCCCGTTGCTTTGTGCCTCTTTCCAGAGTTTAGAAATGTTGTGATGAATATCGAATCGCCTGACACAACGGTCGTCTCCATTTCGCGACAACAAAGCTTTCAAGGCGCACTCCAAGGTATGTGCGCACAGCATAGAGAGTGCGATCGCTAGAGGTGGCTGGCTTGTCTCAAGAATGCGGATAGCAGGCATCAACTGGTTGACGACGGCCAGATACGAATCCGGCGGTCCGGGAGGTTTGATCCTTGCATTTTCGAGCGTTGGCATTCGGCGTCCTGCTCCTAGTCTGATCCCGTCCCAGTCCCCTTCGCCATGTGGGCAAAGTCACCTCGGCCTGGGCGCCGCATGACCACGAAGCCCGCCATCTCCAGATAGCGCACAAGATGGTCGGCGGTGATCCGTGCCATCACATCGTCGGCTTGCTTGAACCGTTTGCGGCCATCGAACGCCAGGGCAAAGGCGAGGGCTTGGCGCACGTCATCGGATCGGCGGGGCGAAAGGGATCGTCTGGCATCGGCCGACAATAACGAGAGAACATAATGCGAACAAGACGTCGGTTTTGCGGGTCGGGTGCATCACTTCACCGATCCTGAGATTGCGCATTCAATCGCTCATCTAACTGTCTGAAACAATGTCGTTCTGCGAGTTGCCCAATTTCGTTCACTAAATGTTCTTGGCCAATCAGATCACCTCCTGCAATTTTCCATTGGATATCAACTCCTGTGCCTAGGCGCACATAGATGAGGGATTTGAACGGATGCATCATTCTGACGATCGCCCCTCTGAGGCGGCGGCTCTTCTCTTCCTACCGGTGCTGCTCGGCGGTCTCGTCGTGTTCGCGGTGTCGCGGCAAATCGGCGCGAGCTTTGCGACGACACTTTGGGCCATCTTCGGGCTTGGATTGGCCGGCGTCATCGCTTTCGGTGCCTTTTGGTTCACGCGCCTTCTGGCTTTGACAGTCGGCGGCTACCTTACCATCGGTTGGATATCGGTGTGGCCGGTGCTGAACAGCATCGGGTGCGGCGGCTGCGATCCCGATACACAAAGCGCGATGCCGAGCTTCCCCTATGCCGATGAATCAGTTTGGAGCAACGGCTATCTGCACTGGGGCGTTCTGCTGGCCCTGATCGCCGCGACCATCCTGCTTTGCGCGTACGAGAGAGACCGGTAATGGGCCGGGGGTGGACCATGAACCAGCTAATTCTAGGCGTCGCCGTCGTTTTCTCCGGCGTCGAGGTGGTCGTATGCCCTTGGTCTTTGGCAATGGCATCCGAGGCCAATTCTCGGGTTTGCGACGAACTGCACGAACCCCAGCAGCAGCCTTCAACTGTGGGACCGGCGCAGTCTTGGACTGCGGTGAGCGGCACGGCTGGCCCTGTGGCCAATCTGGTACGGTCCGGCGCTTTGACGATCGGCGTGTCATAGGAAAGGGGACTGACGGGTCAGAATGTGCGCGGGTCGCAGCCCGCGCATTCAAACTCTGGGATACCTCGCGACACCAATGAAATGGTGAAAAATTCGGGGGTCTTGGTGAAACCCGTTTTTGTCACCTAAGTCGTTGAAAGGGTGGAGGTCCGGGGCGGAATCGAACCGCCATACGCGGATTTGCAGTCCGCTGCATCACCACTCTGCCACCGGACCAAGCCTGCGCATTAGGCAAGGTATATCGCGGGCAGCGCGCGATCGGGTCAAGTCCCGGCCGGCTCGCCGCAGTGGAAAAGGTACCGGCTCGCCGCAGTGGAAAAGGTAGTCGTGCGACCTGCGAAGCCAAGCTGGCACGGGCGCCTGCACGACTGCGTGCCATCAGTCGGCCAGGTGGAACTTTCTAGCCGGGCATGATCGGCTTGGCGTGGAACTATGGCGGTCGCTATAACGGCAAACCCCGTCCAAAGAGCCCTCTAGCCATGGACCGCCCTGTCTTGGACTTCGCGGAAGCCCGCAATCGCATGGTGGATAGCCAGATCCGTCCCAACAAGGTGACGGACCCTCGCATCGTCGCCGCCATGCGCCGGATCCCGCGCGAGCGCTTTCTGCCGCCCCGACTCGTGGCGATGGCCTACGTCGATGAGGATGTGCCCCTGGGTGGCGGCCGCTATCTGATCGAGCCGATGGTCATCGCCCGATTGGTACAGCTTCACCGCCATTTCGGCCGGCGAGCGGGCGCTGGTGGTCGCGGCCGGCCCTGGCTATGGCGCCGCCCTGCTCGCCGCATGCGGCGGCCGGGTGACCGCGCTCGAGGAGGACGCCTCGCTGCAGGCAATGGCGCGCGATGTGCTGGCCGAGCTCGCGCCATCGGTCAGCCTGGTCTCGGGCCCGCTTTCGGCTGGCTGGCCGCCCGCCGCGCCATATGACGTGATCCTGATCGAAGGCGGTGTGCAAGATGTCCCGAAGGCGCTTGGGCGAACAGTTGCATCAGCAGAGCGGCCGGCTTGTCGCCGTCTGCACCGGCAGTGAACGGTTGGGGCAGGCGGTGCTGGCCGAGCCGACACCCGCCGGCCTGCGCACCCAGCCGATGTTTGACTGTGCTACCCCGCCCATCCCGCAGTTGATGCGATCTCCTGGTTTCGTATTCTGAAGAACTTAGCGTAAGCTGTTGGTGTTGGTCAGCGTACGGTGCCACAGAGAGTGGAAGGAGCGGGCATGGTTGCAAGGCTTGGCTGGTTGCTCGGTCTCGGCGCCATCGCGGCGATGCCGGCGCTGGCCCAGACACCGGAGCAGAAGCCGCTGGCGCAGAAGCCGCAACCTGCCAAGCAGCGTGCGGACGCCCAGCCTGCCGGTCGCCTGACGATCACCCAGACGATGACCGCCACCATCCCGGCGCAGCCCAATATTCCGCGCACCCTGGCCGAAGCGCTGGCGGCCACCTACGCAAGCCAGCCCGCACTGCTAGCGGAACGAGCAAGGCTGCGGTCCACTGACGAGAATGTTCCACAGGCGTTGGCCGGCTGGCGGCCCACGGTGGTGATGGCCGGAACCATCGGCTACGGAGATGGCATCAGCCGACTGTTTGAGGGCAACTCCGGTGCTGGCTGAAGATCGCGGACCCAGCGGCAGATCGGCACGGCCCAGGCGACCTTGACCCAGCCGCTCTATACCGGTGGCAGGACCCAGGCCAATCTGAACCGCGCCAAGAACCAGGTGATGGCGGAACGCGCCAACCTCATCGCGCAGGAGCAGACCAGCTTCACCAATGTGGTGAACGCCTATGTCGGCGTGATCCAGGCACAGCAGCTTTTGGCGTTGAACATCAACAACGAGCAGGTGCTGGCCAAGCAGCTACAGGCGACCAATGACCGGTTCCGGGTCGGCGAAATTA
The DNA here is from genome assembly GCA_963758595.1 of uncultured Alphaproteobacteria bacterium. Taxonomy (GTDB): domain Bacteria; phylum Pseudomonadota; class Alphaproteobacteria; order Acetobacterales; family Acetobacteraceae; genus JAMXLO01. The sequence goes on along the minus strand of CAVWWB010000003.1, from coordinate 121,067 downwards.
CCCGCACTGACGTCGCGCAGGCCGAGGCGGCTCTGGCCGGCGCCACCGCGCAACGAGAAACCGCCGAGGGCAATCTTGCGACGGCGCGGGGCACCTTTCAGCAGGTGGTGGGCTTCTACCCGCCGGCCGACCTCATTGAGCCGCAACCGCTGGCTTTGCCGGTGAAGACCGAGCAGGACGCTATCGGTGTTGCGTCCAACAACAACCCTGCGGTCGTCACTGCCTTGTTCACCGACGCCGCGGCAAAGGACGCAGTCGATGTCGCGTTCTCCCAGCTCTTGCCGCAGGTGAGTTTCCAAGGCCAGGTCTTCCAGCAGACGAATGCGGCGGCTCGCAGCTGCCTATACCAACGGATATCAAGGCGTGCTGCAGCTTTCGGTGCCGGTCTATCAGGGTGGCTCGGAGTATTCCGCCGTGCGTCAGGCGCGCCAGGCCGCGCAGCAGACGACACAGCAGGTCGATGACGCGCGCCGGACAGCGGTGCAGAATGCGGTGCAGGCCTGGGAGACGCTGGTGGCGGCGAAAGCCTCCGCGGACAGCACGCGGGAGGCGATCCGCTCCAACGAGGTGGCCCTGGAGGGGGTCGAGCGTGAGGCTATCGTCGGGAGCCGCACCACGCTCGACGTACTCAACGCACAACAGGCATTGTTGAATTCGCGCACCACTCTGGTGCAGAACCTCGCTCAAGTGGTCACCGCATCCTACGGCGTGGCAGCGGCCCTCGGCCGGCTCACGGCGCGCGATCTGCATTTGCCGGTGCCGCTCTACGACGATACGGCGTACTACAATGCAGTGAAGAACAAGTGGGCCGGGCTCGGTGATTATGCCAAAGACCAGCCGGGTCGGTGAGCGGACATGAGCGGCACACAGCCACCTTCAGGAACATCTTCAAGCGGTGATCCGTCGATGGAGGACATTCTTGCCTCCATCAGGCGCATTCTGAGCGAGGACGAGGCGCCGGCCGGCCTTGGCGCCAAACCATCGGAGCAAACACCTCAGCGCGAAGGAACAGACGATGGCGTGCTGGTGCTGGATCCCAGCATGATGGTATCCGACCCGGCGCACGAAGCGGAGCCTTTGCCGATGTCGTCGACACCAGAGGTGTCTACCGCTGGCGTCGACCGCTTTGGTGGCGCCGGAAGCCGCTGCGGCGGCGGCCACCTCGGTCGGCAGCCTGGTTCGCACCTTGACCGAACGGACCGCGCAGGTCCGCAGCGGTGGCCCGACGGTCGAGGACATCGTGCGCGAAGAGCTTCGACCGCTACTGAAGTCGTGGCTCGATGCCAACCTGCCGTCATTGGTTGAGCGGCTGGTGCGCAACGAGATTGAGCGCGTCGTAGGCCGCGTCGTACCCTGACCTAATATACCATCGTCGGCCTCCTGCGGCGCCGCGAGAGGCCGCTGGAGAGCGAGATGCTGGACAAGACCTATAACCCATCGGAGATCGAGCCCCGCCTATATGAAGGTTGGGAGCGGGCAGGGGCCTTCGCCTGCGATCCCAATTCGAATGCCCAGCCGTACACGATCATGATCCCGCCACCGAACGTCACCGGCAGCCTCCATACCGGGCACGCGCTCACCTTCACCGTGCAGGACACTCTGATCCGCTGGAGACGCATGCAGGGCAGGGACGTGCTGTGGCAACCCGGTACGGACCACGCCGGTATTGCGACGCAAATGGTGGTGGAGCGCCTGCTGTCCGAGCAGCATATCGACCGGCGCGATATCGGCCGGGAGAAGTTCATCGAACGCGTATGGCAGTGGAAGGCGGAGTTGGGCGGGACCATCTCGCAACAATTGCGACGCCTGGGCGCCTCGCTGGACTGGCCGCGCGAGCGGTTCACGATGGACGAAGGCCTCTCGGCGGCGGTGCGCAAGGTGTTCGTGCAACTGTATCGGGAAGGCCTGATTTATCGCGACAAGCGGTTGGTGAACTGGGATCCGAAGCTGCAGACGGCGATCTCCGATCTCGAGGTGGAGAGCGTCGAGGTAAAGGGTTCGTTGTGGCACATCCGCTATCCGATCGAAGGCGAGACCGACAGATCGATCACCGTTGCGACGACACGGCCGGAGACCATGCTGGGCGATACGGCGGTGGCAGTGCACCCGGACGATGCGCGCTATCGCGACCTGATCGGCAGACACGCGATCCTGCCCCTGGTCGGGCGCCGTCTGCCGATCGTGGCCGACGAGTACTCGGACCCGGAGAAGGGCACCGGGGCCGTGAAGATCACGCCGGCGCACGACTTCAACGACTTCGAGGTCGGGCGGCGGCACGGATTGCCTATGCCCATCATCCTGGACCGTCAGGCCCATGTGGTGCTGGCCGAGATCGCGGATGTGCTGCGCCCGGTACAGGGCATTGCGGATCCTGCGTTCACGCGGACGCTGGAGGGAATGGACCGCGGCGCCGCGCGCAAGGCGATCGTGGCGGAGTTGGAGCGGCTTGGCCTGCTGGAAAAGGTCGAGCCGAATATACATCAGGTGCCGCATGGCGATCGCGGTGGCGTGCCGCTGGAGCCGATGCTGACAACACAGTGGTACTGCAATGCCAAGGTGCTGGCGCAGCCTGCGATCGAGGCGGTGGAGACCGGCAAGACGGTGTTCGTGCCGAAGCAGTGGGAGAACACATTCTTCGCCTGGATGCGCGATATCCAGCCCTGGTGCATTTCGCGCCAGCTCTGGTGGGGACATCAGATCCCCTGCTGGTACGGCCCTGACGGCCGCGAGTTCGTGGCAGAGACCGAGGCCGAAGCGAAGGCCGCGGCGCGCGATCACTACAGGACCGAGCTTGTACCTGACACGCGATGAAGACGTGCTGGATACGTGGTTCAGCTCCGCGCTCTGGCCGTTCTCCACCCTTGGCTGGCCGGAAAGAACCAAGGAACTGGAGCGTTACTATCCGGGCGACGTACTGGTGACCGGGTTCGACATCATCTTCTTCTGGGTCGCGCGAATGATGATGCAGGGCATTCACTTCATGGGCGAAGTGCCGTTCCGCACGGTCTACATCCATGGCCTGGTGCGCGATGAGCGCGGACAGAAGATGTCGAAGTCGAAGGGCAACAGCATCGATCCGCTGGAACTCATCGACGAGTACGGCGCCGACGCGCTGCGCTTCACAATTTGCGCGCTGACGGGGCTCGGTCGCGACCTGAAACTGAGCGCGGCACGCGTGGAGAACCATCGGCGGTTTGTCACCAAGTTGTGGAACGCAGCGCGGTTCTGCGAGGTGAACGATATTCGCCCGGACCCGTGCTTCGACCCGACACGCGCGAGCTTGCCGTTGGTACGCTGGATCCTCGATGCCGCAAATCAGGCGATCGAACAGGCCACAGGGGCATTGGAAGCCTATCGGATGGATGAATATGCTGGCGTCTGCTACCGCTTCACCTGGGACACGTTCTGCGACTGGTTCATCGAATTCGCCAAGCCGGCATTGGCGGAGCAGGAGGTGCGTCAGGCCGCTGCGCATGTCCTCGGCACGATCCTGCGCCTGCTGCATCCGGTAATTCCCTTCGTGACCGAAGAGCTATGGGATCGCTTCGGCTATGGCGAACCGTGCACTCTGATCCGCACCGCCTGGCCGGAGCCGGTGGATGTGACCGACGCATCTGCTGCACGTGCTGAGCTGGATTGGGTTGTGCGGTTGATTTCCGAGGTGCGTTCCGTGCGGACGGTGATGAACGTGCCGCCTGGGAAGACCCTACCGATCATGCTGCGTGACGCGACGCCAGAGACCCTGGCGCGCGGCCAGCGATGGATGGACACCATTCGCCGATTGGCACGCATTTCGGAGCTGAGGCCGCTGACTGGCGAATTGCCGAAAGGCTCCGCACAACTCGTGCTGGACGAGGCAACCGTGGTGTTGCCATTGGCGGACGCGATCGACATCGGCACTGAACGCGCGCGGCTGAGGCGCGAGCGGGACAAGGCCGCCGGCCAAGCACGCAAGCTCACACAGAAGCTCGACAATCGCGATTTCGTCCAGCGCGCCCCGGAGGAGGTGGTGGAGGAGAATCGCGAACGGCTGGTCGCGCTTCAGTCCGATACGGCCCGATTGGACGCCGCCCTGCAGCGGATCGAGGGTTAGCCGTCCCAACCACTCGCTCGACGGTTCGAGTTGCGCGCAGGCTCGAACTCACCTTGTACGGATTGGACGCCGAGCAGGGATGGACGTTCGACGTCGATTTCAGTGGCGTCCCCGGCGAGATTCGAACTCACGACCCCAGGATTAGGAATCCTGTGCTCTATCCGGCTGAGCTACGGGGACTTGCTGAATTCCTCTCAGGAGGTTTGTGGCATCTTCGTCGTCTCGATATCCGGCATTTCCGTTGGGCATTAGCAGGCGATACACCAAACGCAGCCGAACACAGGTCAATCATAGCAGTCACCCCCAGCGAGGGGGAAGGGCGAGCGCGACTCCACAGCGTTCAGCCCGAGTTACTCGATCAACACCGCCGGTTGCCGGGTCAGTCGGCGAAGTATGAGGCATGAGCCGGCGGGGAAGAACAGGTCTTCGTTGACCGCTGGGCGTCGCCCTGGCAGCCTAACAGCGCAATGGGAGTTGACACGCATGCGTTTGAGGCTGCTGGGCGCCTTCGTTGCCCTGGTTTTCTTGGCCAGCGGTCCGCTCCCGGCCGCGTCGGCCGCTTCTGTCCCAGGTGCGGAGGCCCTAGGTGCAGAGGCTATGCCATCACCAGAATGTCCTGCTCTCCTACTATTATCATGGCCATTACTACCCGTATCAATACCGTGGTAAGTACTACCGTCACCGTTCCTACTATCACGGGCGGTGGCGTTACTACTAGGGAAGGGCTCGAAGCGCGGCACGCGATGAAGTTGCATTATGGCCGGTGTGTTCCGGAGTATTCCGTCTGACCAGCTTGCGTTGCATGAACGGTAGCTCCGAACCACCGATGACCGCTCGTACTCGCCTGGCCGTCGATATCGGCGGCACCTTCACGGATGTCGTGCTTTCCCTGCCAGACCGAACCTTGGCGACAAAGCTGCTGACAACCCATGCCTCGCCCGACGAAGCGGTGATCGCCGGGACGCAGGCAATCCTGCATGAGGCCGGCGTGGCGCCATCATCGCTGGACCTGGTTATCCATGGCACAACGCTTGCGACCAACGCGCTGATCGAACGCAAGGGCGCACGCACTGCGCTGATCACCACGGCCGGCTTCCGTGACTTGCTGGAGATCGCCTACGAACATCGTTTCGAGCAGTATGATCTGTACATGGAACGCCCGGAGCCACTGGTTCCCCGCGATCTACGCCTGGAAGTGACCGAACGCCTGGCTTCGGATGGCTCGCTCCTGTTGCCGTTCGATGAAGCCTCGCTCGAGCGCGTGCTGCCGATCCTGCGGCAACAGCAGATCGAGGCGGTGGCTGTCAGTTTCCTGCATTCCTACATCAACCCCGCGCACGAGGAGCGCGCACGCGATCTGCTCGCCCGGATGTTGCCGCAGGTCGCGGTCACGCTGTCGTCCGAGGTCTGCCGCGAAATTCGCGAATATGAGCGGACCTCCACGGTGGTGGCCAACGCCTACGTCCTGCCGATGATGGAGCGCTATCTGGGGCGCATGCAGGAGGGGTTGCGCCGGATCGGCGCGACCTGTCCGTTGCTGCTGATGATGTCGTCCGGCGGCATCTGCACGGTGGAAACTGCGCGCCGCTTTCCGGTACGGCTGGTCGAGAGCGGCCCGGCAGGCGGCGCGATCCTGGCCAGTCACGTCGCCGCCCAGGGTGGCTATGACCGGGCGATCTCTTTCGACATGGGCGGGACGACGGCGAAACTCACGCTGATCGACGATTTCACCCCACAGCAGTCACGACATTTCGAAGTGGCGCGCGCCTATCGGTTCGCCAAAGGCAGCGGCTTTCCTGTGCGCATACCGGTGATCGACATGGTGGAGATCGGTGCGGGTGGCGGCTCGATCGCGCGCGTCGATGCCTTGCGGCGTATCGTTGTTGGTCCGGACAGCGCGGGGGCGGATCCGGGACCGGCCTGCTACGGGCGTGGCGGCAGGCAGCCGACGGTTACCGATGCCGATGTCGTGCTCGGGCGCATCGACCTGACGCGCTTCGCCGGCGGCAAGATCGCGCTCGACCCCGCGCGTGCTTTGCATGCGGTGACCGAGGCATTGGCAACGCCCCTGTCGATGCCGGTGCAGGAGGCCGCGCGCGGGATCGCGGAAATTGTCGACGAGACCATGGCAAGCGCGGCGCGCGTGCACGCGGTGGAGAACGGCAAGGACACCTCCGACCGCACGCTGATCGCATTCGGTGGCGCCGCCCCGCTGCATGCAGTGCGGCTGGCACAGAAGCTTGGCATCCGCCGCGTCATCGTGCCGCCGGATGCGGGTGTCGGCTCTGCTCTCGGCTTTCTCGGTGCGCCGATTGCGTATGAGGTTGTGCGGACGCTGCTGGTGCGCCTGGACGAACTCGAACAGGCGCGCATCGATGCGTTGTTCGCCGAGATGCGCGCCGAGGCGGAAGCGGTGGTACGGCTTGGCGTGCCAGAAGGCGCCTTGGTGGAGACACGAACGGGCTTCATGCGCTATCGCGGGCAGGGGCACGAGATCGCAGTCCCGCTGCCTACCGGACGGCTCGATCCGACGGCACTGCGCGCGGCGTTCGACGCGATGTATGGACAGGTGTATGGTCGGACGATTCCTAGCCTGGAGGTGGAGGCCGTCACCTGGACGCTGTCGCTCGCCGAACCGCACGGTCTGCCAGGGCGCCTGCCGCGACCGCCGGAGGCCGGCAATGCGGCCCCGAAATCGACCTGCCGGCTGGTCGAGACCGCCAGCGGCGAACTGATCGATGCGGCGTTGTTCGAGCGCGCTTCTCTGCCGATCGGCACGTGCATGGCGGGACCCTGCGTCATCGTTGAGGATGGGACATCCACCATCGTGCCGACCGGCTACACTGCGCGGATCGGGGCCGCCGGCGAAATCGTGATCGAGGACACCGCAGCGTGACACGACGAAACATCTCCGAGATCGAACTGCAGATCATGTGGAACCGCCTGCTCTCGGTGGTCGAGGAGCAGGCCCAGACGCTGGTCCGCACCGCCTTCAGCACCTCGGCGCGCGAGGCCGGCGACATTTCCGCCGGCGTGTTCGATCTGCAAGGCAGAATGCTGGCGCAGGCTGTCACCGGCACGCCTGGCCATATCAACACCATGGCGCGGTCTGTCGGCCATTTTCTGGAGGTGTTCCCTGTCGCCCAGATGAAGCCAGGCGATGTCTACATCACCAATGATCCGTGGAAGGGCACCGGCCATCTCTATGACCTGGTCGTGGTCTCGCCGACCGTTATGGACGGGCGTATCGTCGCGCTGTTCGCCTGCACCACGCACTTGGTCGACATGGGTGGTGTCGGCCAGACGCCGGAAGGCCGGCAGATTTACCACGAGGGGCTGTTCATCCCGTTGTTGCGGCTCGCGCGTGCCGGCGAAATGAACGAAGACCTGCTGGCGATGATCCGCGCCAATGTGCGCGAGCCGGTGCAGGTGATCGGTGACGTGTATGCGCTGATCGCGTGTAACGAGATCGGCAGCCGTCGCCTGATCGCGATGATGCGCGAGTTCTCCCTGCGCGACGCTCGACATGCTGGGCGAGGCGATCATCAGCCGCAGCCGCCAGGGGATGGCAGAAGCGATCGGCAAGTTGCCGCAAGGCACCTGGACCGCATCGATGCGCATCGATGGCTACGAGGCGCCCATTGACTTGGTCGGCACGCTGACCATCGGCCGCGACACCATTCACGTTGACTACGCCGGCACCTCGGGCATGTCGTCCTATGCGATTAACTGCCCGCTCTGCTATACCGAAGCATATACAACCTTCGGCGTGAACTGCGTGGTCGCTCCGCACATCCCGAACAACACCGGCACGCTCGATGCGGTGCGGGTAACCGCGCCAGAAGGCACCATCCTGAGCGCGACCTTTCCCGCAGCGGTATATGCTCGCTCGGTGATGGGCCACATGCTGCCGGATGTGGTCTATGGCTGTCTCGACCAGGCGCTGCCGGACAGGGTGCCGGCGGAAGGCACATCCAACCTCTGGACCCTCAACCTGATCGCGGGGCATGGCCTGACCGGCATCGGAAGGGCGGCCGGCACACCGTTCATGGTGAACAGCTTCCATTCCGGCGGCGCCGGTGCACGACCGAAGCAGGATGGATTGTCGGCAACGCCCTTCCCATCCGGCGTGCGCAACGTGCCGGTCGAGGCGACTGAAGCGATCACCCCGCTGGTGATCTGGCGCAAGGAGCTGCGGCAGGATTTCGGCGGCGCCGGGCGTCAGCGTGGCGGCCTTGGACAGGTGATGGAGATCAGTTCACGCGAGGATGCCGCGTTCGGCATCTTTGCGCGGTTCGAGCGGGTGAAATACCCGGCGCGCGGCCGGCATGACGGCGGGGCAGGGGGCGCCGGCCGCCTGTCGTTGAAGTCAGGCAAGGAGCTGCCGGCGAAGGGACTGGCGGTGGTGCCGGCTGGAGACCGGCTGGTTGTCGAAATGCCGGGTGGTGGCGGCATGGGGCCGGCGAAGGAACGCGACCCAGAAGCGGTGCGACGAGACGTGCGTCTGGGGTATGTGTCGGCGGATGCTGCGAAAACCGGATACGGTGTGGATGCATAAGCGGGACGTGTCGCCGCCCGTCCGTCTTGTCATCCGTCCGGCGGGGGGTTTTTGATGCTCTTACTTGAGGCGCGCTTTCTGCCTTGCGCTCTTGTTTCACGTATCCTTGCCTGTTCGTCAAAATAGCCCTGCACGAAGCCTCCCTTCATGAAACGCTGGCATATGGTGCCGACGCTTTCGGTAATTCCAAGCTCTCTTAGACCTCTGTCAACAATTTCTTCGAGACCTGACTGGACAACTCGAGAAAATCGAAATGTGCTCTTTGTTTTACCTACGAGCGCTTCGTAGAAGCAATTGTCGATTTCGACGGGATCCACGGCCCACCAATATGTTTTGGTTCGCATGCCGTTGGTCAGTCGCGAATGGAGGGCTTCCGGAAGCCAACGTGCTGTGCTGGTCAACAACCAGACGAGACACGTAAACCCGTCATGCACTACGCGACTGTAACCGCCTGTATGCGCATAAACAAAAGAGATGCGAGTTCACCGTCCGTGTAATTGCCAAGGTTGTGATGCCTCCATGCAATCGCTTCCCCGCAGAGCGGGGGCTTGCCGTCTACGGTATCTGGATCGCTGTAGCTGAAGAAATGTAGCGAGTCCTCGTAGGAAGTTTTCAGGAGTTCATCGAAGACATCGGCGAGGCCGTCGTCGAAACCGCGGATGGTAAGCTGCGGAGCATAGAGCGCCAATATGCCAGCATTGTTGCGACCACATTCCAGCAACCCCGGCCATTTGCGAAGATAGTTGTAGAATCCGCTCCGGATGGGTGAGCTGACAATATTTTTCTTCTGCACCTTCTTGCATCCAGTCTCGCTGTAGGGCTGTCCAGGCGATGTTCAGTCCGCGTTCCTTGCCGTGGTCCGGGGCGTCATACGGGAGAGGAAATATCCAGCGGTGGCCGACATTCAAGTCGGGGTACCTTAATTCGCCTTCTTTGAATTCGACAACATCGAGCCACCACTCATCTGTGACGATAGGCGGCGTGACATCTTTATTGATAAGGAAGTCGCGCGCCACAATCAGGGGGCTCTCATCCGGGTGCAACCTCTTGAGCAGCTCCCTAATCGACTTCTGTCCATCCCGTCCGCAGCATTTATGGCGTACACATCCGCCAAAGGAGGCGAATGCTTTACAACCTCGGTGTAATCGAGATCGCGCCATATTGGCAGCACGAGCTCGCGGCCCTCGCACATTTCCCGGGCGACCAAGCCGTTCAGCTCTCGCTGCGGCCAGCGTTTCCGGAAAAATGCAGGGCTGAGGACGACAATGCCGTAGCGACAGCTCGCGAGACCACGGTCGATTGCTTGTCTTAAGCTATTCCCTACCTTGAGGGAGAACTCATCATATCACACTTCGACATGATTCGCTCGAAGGACCTCGGCAAGCGAACGGACGAAGTCCTCCTTGTCTTCCCAGGCGTGACAGATGAATGCAGTGGTACTGCAATGGTCTTCCCCATTAATCGATCGAATGTTCAATCCCTTTCAAAGTTACTAAACTTCTATCCGCCGCTTCGCGAGTTCAGCCTCGTTCACCCGCAGCCCCAGCCCAGGCCCATCGGGCAGATGAAACAGCCCGTCGATCGGCTTGGGCGGGTTCTCGAACACCGCGTGCGTGCGGGTTGAGGGATCGTTCCATTCGATCGGCTTGCTCGCCTGCAACTGCGCGGCGACAACGTGCATGTTCGCCATGTGCCCGATCGTCGGCTGCGTCTGATGCGAAACCAGTTCCACCCCATGCGCATGCGCCAGAGCCGCACAGCGCACCAGTCCGGTTACTCCCCCCATCTTGACAATGTCCGGCTGGACCATGCGCACCCCGGCCTCGATCAGCTCGGCGAGTGCCGCCAGCGTGTAGGTCTGCTCCCCGGCCGATACGGTGATATCGAGCGCGCGGGCGATCTCACCCATCGCCTTGACGTGGTAGTGCTGCACCGGTTCTTCGAACCACCAGTAGCCAAGCTCCTCCAATGCGCGGCCGACACGGATCGCGCCGCCCGTGGTGAAGCCGTTGTTGGCATCGAATGCCAGCGGGAAGTCGTCTCCCACCAGTTTGCGCGCGGCGCGGGCCTTGGCGATGTCGCCCGGAATATCGCGATCGAGCTGCGTGCGCGGATTGTCGAAGCGAATCTTGATCGCTGACGGCTGGTCCTTCAGCCTCGCCTCCACCACACGCAGCACATCGTCCAGCTTGCGATCGCCATTGCCACCGATCGAGGCGTAAAACGGCAGTGCCGTCCGCCATGCGCCACCCAACAGCTTGTAGATCGGCTGGTTGAACAGCTTGCCTTTGATATCCCACATCGCGATGTCGAGCGCGGCCAGCGCGCCGGTCAGCGCTCCTTCGGGGCCTAGCTTGACGCAGGTGTGCAGCAGCAGATCCAGCAGCACGGCGTGATCCAGCGGGTCCTTGCCGATCAGTGCCGGCGCCAGGTCGTGCCGGATGATGCCAAGCGAGGCAAGGCCACCCTGCATCGGCGATGCTTCGCCGATCCCGTCGATACCGTCATCGGTGTAAATGCGGACGAACGCGCTGTGCTGGTGCGGCTTCTCGTCCTGTGCCCAACGCACCTGAAACGCATCGATGCGGGTGATCTTCATGGTTTCCGCTCCTCGGTCAGCCCTCAATCAACACCGGGACGATCGAGGCGACAAGCAACAGCGCCATGGCGACGTTGAATGCGCGCAGCCGTGCCGGGGAGTGCAGCAGGCGGGCCGCGCCACGGCCAAGCAGTGCCCAGACCAGCAGGCACGGCATACCGACAATGAGGAACACCGCGAAGATCCGTGCGAGCTGAAAGGACAGCGGTGCATTTGGCGATAAATACTCACCCGCGGCGCCGGCGGCGATCAGCCACGCCTTCGGATTGATCCACTGAAACGCGGCGGCGCCGAAGAACCCCAGCACGCGATCACGCCCGCCTTCACCGGGCGGCGGTGCGCTGGCGATCTGCCATGCCAGCAAGACCAGCCAGATCGCGCCGATCCAGCGGAACAGCGGCAGCAGCAGCGGCCAGTTCAGCAACGCCGAGCCAAGTCCGGCGCAGACCAGCGTCAGCATCACCGAGAAGCCGACAGCGATGCCGAACATGTGTGGCGTCTGTCGCAGTAATGCCGTGGTTCGCCGCGGATGCGGCAACCATGACGTTGTTTGGTCCCGGTGTGATGTACATCGCCACCGAGAACCCGATCAGCGACAGGAGCGCGGTCTGCATGGCAGTATAGGTCAGCATATCTGACGCATTTCGGCAACGACAATTCAATCTGTCACGTTCGCGTGCCGCGCCTGTTGCGCCAGCAGCGGCGACCGGTAACATGAGACATAGAACATCGGCGAGGACAACTGATGGCGGGCGAAACGTTGCACGAGGAGCGCGACGTCCTCGGCGCGGAGATTCTTGATCGGCATCGCGCCATTTCCACGATCATGGAGGAGCTGGAGGCAATTGATTGGTACGATCAACGTATCAAAGCCAGCAGCGACCCCGAGTTGCAGGCTGTCCTCGCGCACAATCGCAATGAGGAGAAGGAGCATGCGTCGATGCTGCTGGAATGGTTGCGGCGCCATGATCCGGAGCTCGACGGACATTTGCGCACTTACCTGTTCAGCCAAGGTTCCATTCGCGAAGTGAAGGAGGGCGGCGGCACGAGCGCCCTGGCCTTTCGATTGGCAGTCTGAAAGGCTAAGCAATGGATCATCTGTTCCGCGACCTGGCACCGGTTTCCGATACCGGGTGGCAGGAGATCGAAAAAGAAGCCACGCGTACGCTCAAAACCACGCTTGCCGCGCGCAAACTCGTCGATTTCGTCGGACCTCTTGGCTGGCAGGCCTCCGCCGTCGGCATCGGACGCACCAGGAACGTGGAACCGCCGCCACGCGCCACAGTGGAAGCGCGGTTACGCGAGGTGCTGCCCTTGGTCGAATTGCGCGTGCCGTTCGAACTGAGTCCGGATCGAGTTGGACGCTCTGGACCGCGGCGCGCAGGACTTCGACACCGATCCGATCATTGCCGCGGCACGGCAAATTGCGATCGCCGAGGATCGGGCGGTCTTCCATGGCTATCCCGCCGCCGGCGTTCGCGGCATGTGCGCGGACGCCGAGACCTCGGTGCAAATCTCGCCAGCACCTGACTATCCGGCGCACGTGACTGTCGCTTTGAACCGGTTACGCGATCAGGGTGTCAGTGGGCCGTTCGCCGTCGCGCTGAGTGAGCGATGCTACACCGAGCTGACCGAGGCGACAGAGGGCGGCTATCCGGTGCTGCAACACGTGCGGCGGCTGATCGATGGACCGCTTGTCTGGGCGCCTGGTCTTGACGGCGCATTGGTGGTCTCGCTGCGCGGCGGCGATTTCGAACTGACCGTCGGGCAAGACTTTTCGATCGGCTATCTCGATCACGACGCCAGCCGCGTTCGGCTCTACATCGAGGAGAGCTTCACCTTCTGGCTGCAATCGCCACAGGCCGCCGTCCCGCTGGTGTTTGCCGCTTAGAGTACGTTAGAACTAAAAGAATTGTCATCGCCTGTGCTGCCCAATCTCATGATGGCCCGATCAGCGATTCGGGCGCCCGTTAGTGATAAACCGAAAATTAAGTAAGTCATACTAACGTCAGACGGGCCAATTCCTTGGTGGGCACTCGCAGGAATTGCACCAATTGCCGAGATCAAGTGACCCGGCCCCGACAGATCAGTGGATGTCGGCCGTGCACGCGCTCGGCCATCCAAGCTCTCCACCGCCCCAGACATCCTGGGACGCTTCGACACGAACCCAGGCCGGCGCTCCCGCCGTCGCCGCGGGACGACAGCGCCAGCATTGGTTCCACCCAATGCGCCGGACCCCGCGGCGCTGACGCGAGGCAATGGCAGCGATCTCATTGTGACCTGGACGGCAACGGCAATCGACGAGACGCACGGCCCTGCCACGGGGTTTGCGCTGCGCTACGGCCTGGCGGGTGCATGGACGGTCATACCGGGGGTGTCGAGCCCCTATGAGCTGTCCGGCTTGCCCTCGACCGCGGCCGTCGATGTTCAGCTTCAGGCGGCGAATGCAGCCGGTGCAAGCGCCTGGTCAGTGGTCAGTTCGCTGATTACCGGCACGGGCGCGCTGCTAGTCGCGAATGCCGCGGCGACCCGGGGGTCTGGCGCCGCCGGCGAACACCGGTTGCCATCATGGTGTGACCTCGAACCGCAGTCCTCGGATGGCCGCTGCCAGAGAGCGACTGTTTTCCTGGTGCCGCAAAGCGGCGCCAGTGGTACGATTGGTGTGCACGATTTGCCACGCTGCCTCACGGCGAGCTTGCCGCTGACCCAGAGCGCGTCGAGACGCGCTTCGATCCAAGCCGCGGGATCAGGACGACCGCAGCGGGCGAGAGCGGTCTCCTGGCCCGCAATCTCTGGGTGGCTCGCTGCGCCCTGACGGTTGCCGATTACCCCCGGATGCGTGAGGCTCGGCACACTAGCCGGGCGGGACTGCGTCGTCTGGTGAAGCGCGCCCTGTATTCCCGGCGCGGACTACGGAGCTCTCGATCGTGAACCTGCGGCGAATGAGGTGGAAGTTTGCCGCGCTCTATACGGCGATGATTACGCGTCGGTTTCGCGCGTGGGACATGACGGCGTGCGGAGCCAGAGCTCCTGGCCGGAGTGATGTTACCCGCCGCCACGATATTCGGCGACGATCGCGAAGGTGCCCTGCCATAGGCCGACGATACGTGGTCCGAACCTGACAGCGCGCCGACCAATGCCTAAGATGCGGCATGCTGTGGCTGCTACTCGGCGCCCTGACCCTGTTCCTGTTCCTCGGCGGCTTACGCGCGTTCGAGCGGGCGTCGGTGACCACGATCAAGTCCTTTTTGGCGTGGATCGCAGCGCTGGGTGGGATCAGTCTGGCGCTGTTGCTGATACTATCGGGCCGCGGCGGGATCGCGCTGGGCGCGCTGACGCTGTTCGGTCCGCTGATCTATCAGCGCTGGCAGGCTTACCGCATGAGCCAGGGACCCCGGCAGCGACAGCAGGGATCGGCGGATTCTGGTCAGCCACCGCCACGCCGTCCGACAGGGGCGATGACACGCGAGGAAGCGTACCAGGTCCTCGGGTTACGTCCGGGGGCCAGCGCGGACGAGATCCGTGCGGCGCATCACCGGCTGATGCGCACCGCACATCCCGACAGTGGAGGCTCCGACTGGCTCGCCACCAGGATAAACTTGGCGCGCGACGTGTTGCTTGGAAGTTCGAGGACGCACCGACAGGGCAAGACGTGACGAGCCGCGCAGCAACGTGATACCATTCGCGTTCACGTGTCGCCGCGGGCCGGTCGCTAAGGCCACATTTTGCCTGCCGGCGATGTTGGCTTCGGCCGGACTATTGGCCATAGGGTTCAGGAATCAGGGGAATAATTTTGGTGATCAAGCCGTTGCGCAAGGCTGTCCTGCCCGTTGCGGGACTGGGTACGCGTTTCCTGCCGGCCACCAAGGCCACCGCCAAAGAGATGTTGCCTGTGGTGGACAAGCCCTTGATCCAGTACGCGATCGAAGAGGCGAGGGCAGCCGGTATCGAACAGTTCTGTATGGTCACTGGCCGGGGCAAGACCGCTTTGGTCGAGCATTTCGACATCGCCTTCGAGCTAGAAGCCACGCTGCGTGAGCGCGGCAAGGCAGCAGAGCTGGAATTGTTGCGCGATACGCAGGTCGAACCAGGTTCAATGGTGACCGTGCGCCAGCAGGTCCCCTTGGGTCTGGGGCATGCCATCTGGTGCGCCCGTGCGTTCATCGGCGATGACCCTTTCGCCATTCTGTTGCCGGATGACCTGGTGCTGGCCGAGAAGCCCTGTCTGCGGCAGTTGGTCGAGGTGTATGGTGAAACCGGTGGCAATGTGGTCGCCGTCACCGAGGTGCCGCGCGAGCAGACCAACCGCTACGGCATCTTGCGCACGGGCAAGGACGATGGCCGGATGGTGGAAATCGTCGGCCTGGTCGAGAAGCCTGCGCCGAAGGACGCACCTTCCAACCTTTCGATCATCGGGCGCTACGTGCTGATGCCTGAGGTGATCACTTATCTCGGGCGTATGGAGCGCGGTGCCGGCGGCGAAGTACAGCTTACCGATGGCATGGCCAGGCTGATCGGGCAGCAGCCATTCCATGGGGTTCGCTACGAAGGCCAGCGCTTCGACTGCGGCGACAAGATCGGCTTCCTGGAGGCACAGATCGCCTATGCACTGAAGCGGCCTGAAATGGCGGATGCGGTGCGCGCCTTCCTGGCGCGCTATACCGAACCCACCGACTTCATCGTCTCCGCCGTATCGCGCGAGGCAGTCTGATGGCGTACTCACACAACTTCGATCCGACCACGCTGCGCGAATATGACATTCGCGGGATTGTCGGCCGCACCCTGTCGGACGAGGACGCATTCGCGATCGGCCGCTGCTTCGGCACAATCGTCGCGCGTCATGGCGGCCGCGCGGTCGCTGTCGGCTATGATGGGCGGCTGTCTAGCCCGTCATTGGAGGAGGCGCTGACGCATGGCCTGATGGCGAGCGGCATGGACGTGACGCGCATCGGACGTGGTCCAACTCCGATGCTGTATTACGCCGCGACGACACTGAAGAGCGATGGCGCGGTGATGGTCACCGGCAGCCACAATCCACCGGATTACAACGGCTTCAAGATGATGCTCTGCCGGCAAGCCGTTCTTCGGTCCGCAGATCCATGATCTGGGTCAGATGGCCGCGCGCGGCGACGTGGTGCCGGAGACGCCGGGGAGCGAGCGGCGGATCGACGTCTCGGCGGACTACGTCGCGCGCCTGCTCAGCGACTGGGACGGCGGCGACCGCATGCTGAAGGTGGTATGGGACAACGGCAACGGCGCCGCGGGCGATGTTCTGACCAAACTCGTGGCTGGCCTGCCGGGCGAGCACATCGTGCTGAATGCGGCGATCGACGGCACATTTCCCGCGCATCATCCGGATCCAACGGTGCCGAGGAACCTCGAGCAATTGATTGCCGAAGTCGCCAAGCAGCGTGCCGATATCGGCATTGCGTTCGATGGTGATGCGGATCGCATCGGGCTGATCGACGACAAGGGCCGCATTCTATTCGGCGATCAGTTGCTGGTGATCCTAGTGCGCGACGTGCTGCATGAACGGCCAGGTGCGACGATCATTGCCGACGTGAAGGCGAGCCAGGTACTGTTCGACGAGATCGCCCGCGCTGGTGGGACCCCTTTGATGTGGCGCACCGGTCACAGCCTGATCAAGGCGAAGATGGCAGAGACCGGCGCGCCGCTCGCCGGCGAGATGTCGGGACATATCTTCTTTGCCGACCGCTGGTACGGCTTCGATGACGCACTCTATGCAGCCGTGCGCACATTGGGCGTACTGGCGCGTATGGACCAGAAGCTGTCCGACATCCGCGACGCCTTGCCGCAGGTCATCAACACACCGGAAGTCCGCTTCGACTGCGACGATACGCGCAAGTTCGCGGTGATCGAGGAGGTTGCCACGCGGCTGCGCCAAGCGGGTGCCAAGGTGGCGGAGACAGACGGCGTGCGCGTGCTAACGGACGATGGCTGGTGGTTGCTGCGTGCGTCCAACACCCAGGCGGTGCTGGTGGCGCGCGCGGAGGCTACTACCGAGGCAGGGCTGGAAAGGCTGAAGCAGGCGCTGGTGCATCAGCTCGAGCTGTCCGGTGTACCGGCCCCGGATTTCTCCGGTGGCCACGCCGGGCACTAGGCCCTGTGGACAAACCGTAGTTTTGCGGTGTTCAGTGATTGACTGAACAGGCGCGGGCAACAAAAGAATTGGGACTGTCGCGAGGCTTTGCGAAAAGAATCGAGACGGTCCCGCTCGGATTGGCCTTCTGCCGATCGTCGCGCGGCGATTCCCCGACACGGTGTGAATGTGATTTGAGGCTGACCTCTGTGTTGGAGGTTGGCAGTGATCCGAGGCCTGATGACGGACCAGGAATGGGGAATCTTCGCGCCTTTCCTGGCGAGCCCCTCGCCGCTCGGCGGTTGCCCGCCGAAGGACCATCGCAAGGTGCTGGACGGGGTGTTTTGGATCAGCCGCACCGGCGCTCCATGGCGCGACCTGCCGGAGGTGTTGGGCAACTGGAACTCGGTGCACAAGCAGTTCCGTCGCTGGTGTCTCTCTGGCGTGTGGGACGTGCTTTTGCAGGCACTGGCGGACAGCGGCGGCGATGCCGACGTGTTGCAGATGATCGACAGCACCACGGTCCGGGCGCATCGCTGCGCTGCCGGCGAAAAGGGGGGACGCAGAACCAGGCACTTGGCCGCTCGCGCGGCGGGTTCACCACCAAGATCCACCTCCGTTGCAACGCGGAAGGCCTTGCCATCGGCGCGGTGCTGAGCGAGGGCGAGGCCCATGACGTCACGGCCTATGACGAACTGATGGAGCAACGCCACAGCGACCCCGGTATCATGCTCGCGGACAAGGGCTATGACAGCGACGCGATCCGCCAAAACCTTCACGATCGTGGTGCCGCACCCGAGATCCCGACCAAGC
Source organism: uncultured Alphaproteobacteria bacterium (assembly GCA_963758595.1). GTDB lineage: Bacteria > Pseudomonadota > Alphaproteobacteria > Acetobacterales > Acetobacteraceae > JAMXLO01. The sequence goes on along the minus strand of CAVWWB010000003.1, from coordinate 102,904 downwards.
GGAACCGCAAGGTGCAGTATCTGGTCACCAGGCCGCTGTATGCCCTGCGCTCACGCATCGAATGCTTCATCGGTCATCTCAAGGAGCAACGGCGCATCGCCACCCGATATGACAAGACCGCAAGTAGCTTCCTGGGCTTTGTCTTGCTCGGATGCGTTCGCATCTGGATCAGGTTTGTCCACAGGGCCTAGTTCCCAGAATTGCTGAACAGCGTAAAGGACACGTCCAGTCGAATTCATCCGTCTGCCGCCGGTTTCTCTCTTCTGTCCGGGGTCGGCGCTTGGGCCGCCACCTGGTGGAGGCTGATGAGGATCAGCCGGCCAATCTAATTGCCCTGGTGGTTGCTAAGTGCGCGAATCTCGGATGAGGAGGTGTCAAGGCGGAAACGGTGCTCAGGGATTTCGGTGAAGAGATCAGCATAGCGCCGAGGCACGGGGATGTCGTTCAGCGTGCGTACGCGCCCCGAGGTGTCGATGCGCACGGCCACGAGAAAGCTGCACCCGGAATCAGCGATTTCCTCGAGCGCGCCGTGCATCCGAACCTGGTCATCGCCATAATATTTTGGCGCGACGAGCCGCTCCGCTGTATCCGCACCGATCACGAACGTAGTCCCAGGAAATAAGCGCGATTTCTCGACGAAGGTGGGCGCTCGGGTGAGTTCAACTGGCGACTTCCACGCGAATTGCGCGAGCCGATGTCTCACCTCCTTTTCCGTCAGCGGTGGCTTATCGACGTTGATAACAGAGATTTCGAACGCCAAGGGCTGGCTTCTCAGCTCTTCGGCGACGCGCGCCAGCAACGCATGTCCCTGGTGCATCGGGTTGAAAGAACCTGGAAACAGCACAATGGGCCCCGGCGCAGCGAGCACCAATTGGCCGTCTGGTTGGACGGTGACCCGATCGACCGCACCCGCCAGGAGCTGATGGACAGTATCCGCGCTCGGGACGAGCGTCTCCGCAAAATATTCATCCGCATCGAGCAGGGTGCGTGGCGACGCTGCGGCAACCCCGCATGCGTAGGCGAGCCACAGGACGATTGCGCGCGCGACGAGGTTCTCTTCGGCGGCCCGATCACGTCGGCCCTTGGCCATCACGCCGGTGCAGTGCGCGACATGGGCAGAGTTGGTGAATGCAATGTGAAACCGATGTTCGCCTTTACGCGGGCGATCGCTCACCAGTGCAGCCGTTGCGCCGACGCCCACCACATCGGTGCCCGCCGGAACCAGGCTGGCTGCACGTGCCGATACGCTTCGTGCCATCGCAATTGCTGTGTCGGAACTGCACGCCTGTGCCGGTGCAAAACCCAGAAACGTCGCCAACGCCAGCGGGTCGTAGGGGACCTGCGCCTCGATCAGCAGCCGAGAGCCGCCGGGAACACGAAGCAACTCGCCGATCGCCCCACTGCCTCCTCCGGTGATCGCGAGCGAAGCCCTGCGGCCGGACGCGTGTATTGCGGCGATCAATTGTTGCCACGCAGCGTCCGACAGGCTCATGCGGTGGGTGGTCCATGAATACAGCGCAGTTCGGATGCTGTGAGACAGTTTGGACAGTGTCAACAGAGTGGCTGCCAAACGTGGAAAGTTGCCCATGATGTCTGTTTCTGGGCGGGACGGCGGTACCGCTTTGCGCCAGGCGCTGGATCGCTACTGCGTTGACTGTTCGGTGGTCTGATCTCAGTGCTTACATCAGCGCCGCTCGGGCTGAGCTGCAGTCAGATCCCGGACGAAGAACTGGATGGCATTCTCCCAGGCGGTATCGGTGTCGCCGCGAAAGCTGAGCACGCGGGCGAAAACGATCCGCCCGCCACCGACATCGATGATGTTCAGCCGCAAGTAGCCGATCAGTGTGCTCACCTTGTCGATCTCGCCCACCAGAACGCGATCGGCATGGACCAGCCTCGCCAGGTCGCGCTCGCAGCCATTGCATGCATCGAGCGACTGAGTTGCGCGCGCATGTTCGATGTCGGCTGTTATGGGTGTCGGATCGACGATGGCGTAGAGGCCCGTCTTCGCGAGCAAACGGGAGAGATATTCTCCAAGCGCTGCGAGGCGAGCGGCGTGCTCTTTGGCATGCGAGGGCGTCTCGCCTGAAGTGTCCACCCAATCGAGCGGCAGTATAAGCAGCGATGGGGGCTGCGTGGCCCAGGCGGGAACCGCGAACAGCCACGTCAAAAAACCCCAGGCCACCAGCGTTCGCTGATGCAGCGCCGCCGCGATCAGGCTTGGTCCTTTGGCGGTTCGGCCGACGCCGATTCCAGCCATCTGATGATTTCGCTCTGGTCGGCGCCGGAGCCGATACCGGTCTCGGCGGCGGCCCAGGCATCGTGACTGGCGGCAAGCAGTGGCGTATGCGCGCCTGTCGATTGCGCCACTGCCGCTGTAGTCGCTGTCCCTTTCAGCACATGACCCAGTGCCAGGCCGGTGTTGAACCTTCGCGTAAGGACCTGCTCGCGCAACAAGGCCTCCATCGTTGGTCCAATACCGCCGAGAGCCCGACCGACATCTACCACCGACTTCATGTCCAAACCGAAGCGCTGGGCGATGCACAGCGCCTCGCTGGCGGCAAGGACCTGCACACCGCGGAGAAAGTCACCGAGGGCGGCAGCGGCTTGACCCGAACCGGCCGGCCCGACATGGAAGGTGCGGGAGGCCAGCACGGCGAAGATCGGCTGGCAGCGCGAAATGGCCGCCCCATCGCCACCGATGACCAGGGTCAGCTTGCCGGCGCGCGCCTCCGCCGGCGTGCCGAGTGCGGGCGCATCGATCAGGTCGATGCCGCGTTCTGCCAGTCGCTTGCCACATTCGGCAATGGTCGAGCGGATCTGATCCGCCCATGTCGATGACCGTACCGCCGCGTTCGAAGCCACCGATCAGACCTTCCCAGCCATACAGCACATCGCGCAACGCGTCGGCCGAGGGAAGGACGGTAATGATGAAATCGCAGGTCTGCGCCATCATTTTGGGCGAGCCGCTCATCATGCCGCCGACGTCATTGGTGAACATCCGGACAGCGACGTCCACCACGTCATAGACCTGCGGATTAAACCGCTCCCAGACCAGGCGGGTGGCGATGCGCGCGCCCATTGCACCAAGGCCGATGACGCCGATGCGCGGTTTCGCCGTGTCACTCATGGTTGGCGCTGCTCTTCAGCGCTTCATCGATCAGGAAGATGTCGGTCAGCAGCGCGCGCATGTGAATCGAGGCGTTCAGATTGTCGATCAGTTGCGAGCTGAGGGCCTTTTGCGCCAATACCAGGCGGAGCGCTGCACGCGTTCGGCGCGCGTCGTCTTCCAACACGTCGATGAAATCGGCAAAGGCGTCAGGTTGCGCCGCAACCGCCCCGCGCAGGCATGCCGCCAATCCGTCAAGCGCCGCATCGGCGCGCTGCAGGAAACGGCGGATCGAACTGCTGTCATCGGCATCATCCTGGCGTCCCTGGGCGGCATAGGCCAGCATAAGTTCGTAGGCCTGCTCGATCGCCTCGATGCGTTCAGCCAGCGACAGGGCGGCACCTGGCGTCGTCATCGGTCTCCTTTCAATTGCAATCACTCGCCAGCGGAATACGCTCTGTCTTCACCCGAACTCGCGGTCGCATCCTGGGACGCGGCCAAAGCTGCGGATCATGATGCGCCAGATAATCGTCGCGGGAAATCCAGCCGTGGATCATGGAACGGGTCATCCACAGCTTCTCCGGCCGCAGTGCGATATAAATATGGGCCATGATCAGCGTGATCATTCCCATCGCGCAAAGGCCATGGATGACGTAGATCATCCCCCACTGGGTATCGGCGAGCCAATACGGATTGCGGCGCCAGAAGGGCGTGTCGATCTTGGCAAGCATCAGCAGTCCGGTCGCTACGATGGCCAGCACCACGATCGCGATCAGCAGATGAAACAGCTTCTGCAGCGGCGAGTACTTGGCATCAAGCTGACGGCGGAGGACCGCCGAAGCCCCAATGCTCGGCGGATGAAGCGCCACGAATTGGTCACGTCGCGCGGTCCGAACACCATGGACCAGAAGTCCTGCCACAGCACCGCGCGGACGATGTGGAACAGCACCGCAGCGGTCAGCACGATGCCGGCGATCCAGTGCGTCGTGACCCACTCGAACTTCCAGCCAAGGATCGGCAGGAAAGCGGTGAACAGGCAGGTCAGCAGTGCCGCCGCCATGATCCAGTGATACAGGCGGTCAGCCAGATGATGCCGGAGAACGCGCATCGCCGCTCACGTCCTGGCACTCCGGATTCGTGCGTGCGGGCGCACAATGGCCGAGATCAGGGCGTGCAGCGACGATGAAGGCGGCGCCGGCGCCGACGAACCACCAGATCAGGTCCCACGACGCGCCGACGAGCACGGTCTGCCCGTAAACGTCGCTGGCATAGCGAAACACCGGCGCAGCCTCAGGCGGTGGCGTCGCGCACCGCCCGGGTGACCAGGTTCGCCATCAGGGGAATCTTGAACTGGTTGTAGTTCACCGGACGGGCGCCGCGCACAGCCGACTGGCCGGCGAGCTTGGCGATATTCGCGTCCTGCGACTTGCCCTGGATCACCTCCTCGACCACGGTAAGGCGGCGCGGCACGGCGCTGACGCCGCCGCAGGCGACGCGGGACCGCTCGATCGTGCCATTATTCACGACGATGGCGGCGGCGACATTGACCAGCGCGAAGTCCCACGCATCCCGGTCCGCCACCTTCTCGAAATAGAAGTGGGCGCCGGCCCAGGTCTTGGGAATGCGGATCGCCGTGACCAGTTCGTTCGGCTGCACCGAGGTCAGATGGGTGATGTCCACCTTCGGGCCGATGAAGAAATCCTCGGTGCCGACGACCCGTTCGCCCTTCGTGCTGCGGATGACGAACTTCGCGTCCAGCGCCACCAGGGCGGGGGCGGTATCGGACGGGCTGACCGCGATGCAGCGATCGCTGTCGAACAGCGCGTGCTCGCGGTTCACGCCTTCCGGCGTGTCGGCGAAGCAGGTGTTGCCGCCGGCGCGATAGCAGGGCAGGCCGTAGCGATAGTACAGGCAGCGCGCATCCTGCGAGACGTTGCCGCCGAGCGTGCCGGTGTTGCGGATCTGTGGGCTGGCGACGCGGCGCGCGGCATCGGCCAGCACGCGGTAGTTCGCCCGGATTACCGGATTGCGCTCGATCTCGGTCAGCGTGGTCAGCGCGCCGATCTCGATGCCGTCCGGGGTTTCGCGGATGCCCTTCAGTTCCGCGATGCCGCTGATGTCGATGACGGCCTTGGGGCGCTTGATGCGTTCCTTGAACCAGCTCAGGCTGTCATTGCCGCCGGCGAGCTTCCAGCCGTCCGCACGATGGCGGTCCAGCAGTGCCAGGGCGTCGGCAAGCTGTGTCGGCTGATACAGCTCGAAGGCGGGCATCATATCCTTGACGATCATGGCGATGCTCCCTCAGACCGAGTTGACCTGAAGCGGCTTGTGCGCCTGTGGGCGCCCGTTCAGCGCATTCAGGATCATGTCCAGCGATACCGGCGTGCGGTTGAACAGGTGCCCGCCGAGCGCATCCGCGATCGCCGTGGTGATCGCGGCGGCGCCCGAGCCCTGCGGCGGTTCGCCGACACCTTTGACGCCCGATCGGGTTCTGCGGATCGGGCTTTCCCACCGCGCCCCAGCCGATCTCGGCCGGCACGTCGAGGTAACTCGGCAGCTTTGCCTGATACAGCAGCACGGTGGTGGGAATGCCAAGCTTCGGATCGTAGACGTGGCGTTCGAGCTCGCGCGAGCCCGATGCCCATCACATTGCCGCCGCGAATCTGGTGCGCCAGGCCCTGCGGATGCAGCACCGTGCCGCAGTCGGCGACAGCACAGCATGTCCTTGATCTGCGATCTTGCCGGTTTCGGTATCGAGTTCGATCTCGACGAAGGTGGCGGTCAGGCCTGGTGTCACGCCGACGCGCGGCAGATTGTCCTTGGCGACACCGATCAGGCCGGTGCCGGCGATCATCTGCACGCCGTCCTTGGTGACCGGGTTGATGTCCGCGGGGGCTTCCTTGCCGCTGTACTTGCCGCCGAGTTCGATCGCCTTCTGCGCCGCCTGTGCATAGGTGATCGACTTCGACGGATCGGCTTTCGCGACCACGCGTTCGTCGCCCAGGTCGTAGTCGCCCGGCGCGCCGCCCAGCATCTGCGCGGCAATGTCGAGCAGCTTCTGCTTCAGGTCCATCGCCGCGACATAGTTGGTGCGCGATTCGGTCGATGCGGTCAGGCTGCCGGCCTGCGGGCTGTTCCAGGGCAGACCGAGGCGGCTGTCGCCACGCTCGATGACGACATTCTCCCACGCAACGTTCAGCAGGTCCGCCGGTACGCGCGCGGTGGCCGAATGCGAGTAGGTGCCGAGATTGCCCACGCCGGTATGGACGTGAAGCTTGCCGTCCGGGGTGATGCGCAACAGACCGTCGAAGCCGTTGCTGCCGGCGGAGTGGTAGCCTTGGCCGATGCCGATGCCGGTAACCTTGGTGCCGTTCTTCTGGCCGGAGCGCTGCTTGCGCTGCTCCCAGTTGAACATCGTGGCGCCCTGGTCCAACGCTTCCTTGATGAAGGCGCTGGTCACCGGGCCCTGGTCGGCGCCGATCTTGCCGTTGTTATCCGGCGCATTGATCTTGCGGATCTGCACGCGGTCGATCTTCAGCTCGCGCGCCGCCTTGTCGATCATCGGCTCGATCGCCGGCACGAGCTGGTTCTCGCCAGGCCCGCGCTGCGGTCCGCGCAACGGCGTGTTGGTCAGCACCGGAATGGCGCGGAAGCGCATCGCGGTCGGCTGATACACGAAGGACAGCGCATTGCCGGCGGAGCGGAAATCGCCACCGCCGATATCGGGGCCGTTCTCCTGCACGATGTAGAGATCGGCGCCGAGCAGCTTGCCGTCCTCGCGGAAGCCCAGCTTGACGTGGCCCTGGAAGGTGGGACGCGCGGTGCCGAGTGAGTACTCCTCGATGCGGGTGATGCGCATCATCACCGGGCGATTGAGCTTCTTCGACATCAGCGCCGGGATCGCCATGATCGGATAGCCGGGGATCTTGCTGCCGAAGCCGCCGCCGCAATATTCGGCGATGAACACCAGGTCCTTCGGCTCGATGCCGATATAGCGCGCGATGTTCGGCACCGCGGCGGTATGGCTCTGGTTGGAGCCATGCAGGAAGCACTTGCCGCCCTGCCAATAGGCCATGGCAGTGCGCGGCTCCATGCTGTGATGCGAGTAGCCGGCGGTGACGAAGCTCTCCTCGATGACCAGCTTGGATGCCTTGAACGCCGCATCGAGATCGCCGTAGCTCCACTCCTCGGCTGGCTTGCCCATCGGCAGCGTGCTGTCGTCGGCGAAGTCGCCGGCCTGCCACTTCACGGTCTGCAGGTTGATCTGCGCCGCCGCGACATTGCCGTTCGAGCGGGCATTGGGGCCGCCCGGGTACAGGCTGTCGAGCGGATCGACTACGTGCGGCAATTGCTGGAAGTCGATCTTGATCTTCTCCAGCGCATCCGCCGCCGTGGTCTCATCCACAGCGGCGAGCGCCAGGATCGGATCGCCGATGTAGAACACCTCGTCCTTTTGCAGGATCGGCCGCTGCGGCGGCGGGAACTGCGGCACGTCGTCGGCGGTGAGAATGCCCAGGACACCCGGCATCTTCAGCGCTTCCGACGCATCGATATTGCGGATCTTCGCGTGCGGCATCGGGCTGGTCAGCAGCTTGCAGAACACCATGCCGTCGGCGCGGAAGTCCTCGGCGTATTTCGCGCGCCCGGTGACCTTCGCCACGACGTCGTGCGGGACGAAATTCTGGCCGATCAGTTTGTTTGCCATCGTTACGCCTCCTGCGCCGCGCGCATGACACCGCGCAAGTAATGGTCGTAGGCGCCGCATCGGCAGAGATTGCCGGACATCGCCAGGCGCGCCTCCTCCACGGTCGGGTGCGGATTGTGGCTCAGCAGCGCGACGGCGGACATGACCTGGCCGCTGGTGCAGAAGCCGCATTGCGGTCCCAGTTCGGCGACGAACGCCGCCTGCACCTTGTGCAGCTTGCCGTTCGGCCCCTCGATGCCTTCGATCGTGGTGATCTTGCGATCACGCACGCTGTGCGTCAGCGTCGAGCAGGAATAGATCGGCGATGCCGTCGATGATGACGGTGCAGGCGCCGCATTCGCCGTGATCGCAGCCCAGCTTGGTGCCGGTCAGTCCGAGCTTGTAGCGGATCGTGTGAGCCAGCGTTTCCTGCGGCAGCACATCGACGCGGCGGTTGGTGCCGTTGACGTTCAGGGTCACCAGCCGCTCCACAGTGCCCGCAGCCTGCGCGTAAGCCGACAGGCGCGCCTGGCGCCACGGAACAGATAGCCGGCGGCCGACGCCGCCGCGCCGGATGCGATCACGCCTTTGATGAAGGCGCGTCGGGATGGTGGGCTGCGATGCTCGAAAGACGTGCTCGCGTTGCCTGCCGCTCCGCCTGTCTCGGCGTTGCGGTACAGACCGGCATTCTCCTGGGTCATCGATGTTTCTCTCCCGGCTGCCGGCGGTCACGTTCTACCTGGCGGACCACGCTAATTTTGATCCGCGGCACGAGGCAACACCGACCGGACTTGTTACTCCGCTACAGATTTGCACAGGTGCGGCATTGACACAAGTTGCAGTCGTATTGAGAGCGCGGATCACGCTTTCCGACGGTTCCGCCTCAAGGGATCGTGCTCGGGAGCAGCGCGCGCGGCGATGCGCTCATCCTGCCCGCGCCATTGTTCAGACCTCTGGAGACCCCGTCTCCCGTGATCGCGCTCTTATTCGATTCGCGCGATTCAGACCTTCGGCAATTCCGCCTTCGGTCATCGCGCTCAAGGCGCCGGACGTGGGTGTTGCCTGAACCATTCGCTGACGATGTTGAAAGATTGGCGCATTTCCGTGGGTGACAGGTGCTCCAGCGCGGTATCGCGGCATTCGGACGCATCGGACTGACCGTTGGTCTCGGCGATATCGCACCAGGCGAAAGCCGAGACGTAGCTTTGCGGCACACCGTGGCCGAAGAAGAACAGCGTCCCCAGCAGCAATTGCGCTTCTGCCTGCCCCTGTTCGGCCGCCTTCACGAACCAGGATGCGGCCTCGGCAGTCGTCCTGTGTAACGCCGAGGCCCTTGTGGAACAGGAAACCGATGCCGGCCTCGGCTGCAGGGTCACCCTGTTCGGCCAGGCCTAACCAGTCATGGAACGCACCTGCGTAGTCGCCGCTGTTGTAGGCCGACAGCCCCGATCGAAAATCTTGGGCGGCCGTGCCGCTTAATGCAGGCGCAAGCATCGCCGAGAAGACAGACGCAGGTCACCATCAATATGGCTGACGCACGATCGAGGAACCTGAGCACGCGCTCGGTTTGCTGCAGTGGCAACCCGCGCAGATGCTAATCGACAGCGAACACCCAGATCGAGCCGCCTTGCGGGACCTCGGGATAGGCGCCGGGCCGGACAAGGTTCAGGCGCAACTGCATGCGCGCCGCATCGATGCCCCAGCCGGTCTGCACGGCGATGTACTGCTTGCCATCCACCGCAAAGGACATCGGCACGCCGTTGACCCCGGAAGGCAGTTGGGAACTCGTAGAGCACGTTGCCATTAGTCGCGTCGAGTGCACGGAACTTGCGATCATTCGTGCCGCCCTCGAATAACACATTGCCGGCGGTCGCCAGTACAGGCCCCCAGTTCTCGCTCATGCCGTAGCTGTGCGTCCACTCCTTCTTGCCAGTGTCCAGATTCCAGGCCTGCAACTCGCCGATGTGGTCGGCGCCCTTGCGGATATAAAGCCAGCTTGTGACGCCCGAATACGGCTGACCCGGTTCATAGGTCACCTGCCGGCCAAGAATGGCGCCGCACAGATTCTCGTTGGCCGGGATGTAGAGCAGCTTGGTTTTCGGGCTATACGCCACCGGCGGCCAGTCCTTGCCGCCCCACAGACTGGGACAGAAGTCCGCCATCTTTCCCGTGCCGGGCTTGTGCTCAGGCGCGACGATCGGATGACCGGTCTTCGGATCAAGACCGGTGAAGGTATTGTGGTAGACGAACGGCTGGCCGGCAACGAAGTTGATCTTGTCGGCCTGTACGCTCCAGCATCCACAGATAGCCGTCGCGCGCCACGTCAACCAGACCCTTCACGGTCCTGCCGTCGTGCATGTAGTCGACCAGGATCGGTGGCGAGACCTCGTCCCAGTCCCATGAATCATTCTGGTGGTACTGGTGGTGGCCCTTGATCTGGCCGGTGTTCGCGTCCAGTGCGAGCACCGATGATGTGTACAGGTTGTCGCCGGGTCGCTGATCGCCCATCCAGGGGCCGCCGTTGCCGGTACCCCAGAACGTCAGGTTGGTCGCAGGGTCGTACACGCCGGTGATCCAGATCGAGCCGCCGCCCGTCTTCCATTGGTCCCCCTTGGGCCAAGTCTCGCTGCCAGGTTCCCCTGGCGCGGGGAATTGTGTAGGTCCGCCACAGCTCCTTGCCGTTCTCGGCGTCGTACGCGGCCACGAAGCCACGCACTCCCAGTTCGCCCCCGGATGTTCCGGCCAGCACCTTGCCATTGATCGTCAGCGGCGCCAGGGACATGTAATAGCCCTTGGTATAATCTTCGACCTTGGCGTTCCACGCCTCCTTGCCGGTCTTGGCGTCCAGTGCGACCAGTGTGGCGTCCGTGGCGCCGAAAATCACCTTGTCACCCCACAGCGCGACGCCACGGCTGGTCGGGTGCAACAGGAACTGGTCCTCGGGAATCGGCCGCTTGAAACGCCAGAGCAGATCGCCGGTTTTGGCGTTGATGGCCAGCACCTGATTGCCGGGTGTCGCCACGAACATCACGCCATTATTGACAATGGGCGGCGCCTGATGACCCTCGACCTGGCCGGTCGCCATGCTCCACACCGGGTGCAGGTGCGATGCGTTCGCCACGGTGATCTGATCCAGTGGGCTGTAGCCCCAGCCGTCGTAGGTGCGACGGAACATCAGCCAATCGCCATCGTCGGGCTTGGTCAGCCGATCCGCGTTGACTTGCTTATATGAGGCGAGCACCGGCGCGAGTGCTGCAGGCGGAGTCACAGGCTCACCGTTCGGTGGCATGGGCTCGGGAGCGGCTGGCGGCGCGGCCGGTGCTGTGGGCGCCACTTGGGCGAGCGCCGTCGAGCCAAGCAGCCCGAGCGTCAGCGCCATCCCCGCCGTGTTACGCCATATGTTTTCTCGCTTTGATTTCTTCCGCCTTATTGTTGTCAGTGCCGGTGGCCTCAGTCGAAGCGAGCGCAATTCGCTGCACGACCGACGCTTATAACTGCTGGATACCCACCCGACCGATGAATGGCCGCGCCACCGTCAACGTGCCGTCCGCCAGGCGAAGCGGCAGTGCTGCGAGCCCATGCGGCGAGGGACCGCCAATGATCCGGCCACCCGCCTTCGGGTCGTACTGCGAGTTGTGACACGGACACTCGAGAATTTGCCGCTCGGCCGCCCAGTTCACTACCTCGCAGCCGGTATGGGGGCAGATGGCTGAGTAGGCCACCACGCCGTTCGCGGCTCGCGTCGCCGTTTGCGGATCGAGTACCGCGGGGTCGAGCCGCAGCAGCAACACCTTATTGAGTCGGGAGCCATCACGCACAGCGTTGCTTGCTGGATCGACTGGCCAGGCCATGATCTGTGCCGCGCCAAGCTGCAAATCGTCTGGCTTCAGTGGGCTTGGAGTGGGGCTGCCTGACCGCACCAGCAGATCGCCTGGCTGCGGACGTTCATGGGCCGGATCGGATTGTGCCCAGCTCTGGGAGGCAGCGAGGCCGAGGCCAATTCCCAGGCTGGCGCGCAACAGTTCTCGCCGCTGTGCCGCAGTGCACTGGAAAGCGTGCGACGATGTGGAACTGGAAGCGAGATTTGCGGGAGCAGCGGGGCAAACCGCCCCATGCTTGCAGGACTCAGTCGACAACGTTGAACATCTCCTGCCCCAGCATTGTTTTCCACTGCTATCAGCTCATGGGACTATTGTCACTCCGGTCTGTCAATCCTCCTTGCGGCAGGTGAGGGTGTGCTGGCATCAAGTGCGGCTGCACTGATGATCATCAGCGGGGGCGATGTGCTGAGCGGCAACATGAAGAACGGCCTGTGTCTGGTCGCCTTCATCGCGTCCTGCGTCGCAGCGCAGGCGGAAGACCGGACCGTCACCAACGGCCTCGAAGTTCACGAGACCGAATTGATCGTTCGACCAGAGACACCAACGCATTTTTTGACCAAAGAGAGCTGTGCCAACGCCCAGGCCGGCTGGACGATCGCCCCGGACTCGGTGAAAACCGAGGTGGTGACAGCGCGGATGATGGATCCGAGCGGCGATCCCGACTGGAAGGTCGAAAAGGCCGAAGCCCGCACTCGGGTTGACGGCGGCAATACGCGCATCTGCCTGTGGGGATACTGCCAAGGCCCGCTTCAGTTCGAATGCGAGATTCAGGTACGAGCGAGCTGGAAGGAGACGCGCTAACCAGCGGTGCACCATTCATCTTGCCAGACCGAAGCTCGCGGTCCATGTTTCGAGCCTAATCCTGCTGGCACAGGCAGGATCGAAAAACCGACTGCACGGGGGAAACCGATGGGCGCTCGATCGAGCCTGCTGGTTCAGGTATTTCTGGCAATTGGTCTGATGTACGCGAGCGGGCCGACAGCTTCGGCACAGGATGCTGAAATCGACAAATTGCTGAAGAGCCCCGTAGGCAAGGACTGGGTAACCAACGGCGGCAATCTTACCAATGAGCGTTACTCGACGCTGAAACAGATCGACACCAGCAATGTGAAGCAGCTGAAGGGCGCCTGGATGACCCGCCTCATGGGCTCGGGCATGGGCGGCAAGTATTCGGCGGAGGCAACACCGCTGGTGAAGGACGGCATGCATGTATGTCGTGACCGGCAATGATGACGCATTCGCACTCAATGCGAAGACCGGTGAGATCGTGTGGGAACGCTGGTCGCATATCGATCAGACCATTTCCACCGTGTGCTGCGGCTGGCTCAACCGAGGACTCGCCATGGGTGAGGGCAAGCTGTTCCTCGGCCAGCTCGATACCAATGTCGTCGCGCTGGACATGAAGACTGGCAAGGAGCTGTGGAAGACGCCGATCGAGGACTGGCACAACGGCTATGTCGTGACCAGTGCGCCCCTGTATTACGATGGTATCGTCTACAGCGGCATTGCCGGTGGCGAATACGGCACGCGCGGGCGACTGACCGCGCTCGATGCGAAGACCGGCAAGATTTTGTGGCGCTCCTATACGCTGCCGGGGCCGGGTGAGATTGGCAGCGACACCTGGCCGCCCAACAGTCAGGCGATGCACGGCGGTGCGACGATCTGGAACACGCCGGCAATCGACCCGGAACTCGGCCTGCTTTACTTCGCCACTGGCAATTGCGGGCCTGACTATGACGGAACGGTGCGCGAGGGTGATAACCTGTTCTGCGCTTCGATCATGGCGATCGACGCCAAGACCGGTCAGTATAAGTGGCACTTCCAGGAGGTGCATCACGATATCTGGGATTATGACGCGGCGAGCCCGGTGGTGCTGTTCGACACCACGATCAACGGACAGCCGCGCAAGGCCGCGGCCGAGGTAGGGCGCACTGGCTGGGTCTATATATTGGACCGCACCAACGGCAAGCCGCTGATCGGCATCGAGGAGAAGCCGGTACCGCAAGAGCCAAGGCAGAAGACGGCGAAGACGCAACCGATCCCAATCGGTGATCCCACTGTGCCGCAATGCGCCGAGCCGCTGCCTGGCTATCCGCAGGCCGGGTGCCTGTACGAAGTGTTCTGGGATACGCCTGTGGTCATCCAGCCTGGTGGTCAGGGCGGCACCAACTGGTCTCCGGTGCCATATAGCCCCGATACCGGGCTGCTTTATGTGCCGGGCACCATCCGTTCCAGCGCCTTCGTCCGCTACGGGGAAAACACCTGGAAGAACGGCATGCCATACTCCGGCGGAACGCAGGCTCCGCCGATCAACTCGGCATTGGCCGGTACGTTCACCGCAATCACAGCGAATACCAACAAGATCGCATGGCAACAGCAGATGCCATACCGCATGGGTGGCGGCGGTGGCTCGACCGTTACCGCCGGTGGGCTGCTGTTGCGGGGAGAACCAGACGGCAACTTTGTCGCGCTGGACGCCAAGACCGGCGACGTGCTGTTCAAGTTCCAGACCGGCTTCGGCGCGGATGCTCCGCCGATGGTCTATGAGGTGGACGGTCAGGAGTACATCAGCATCGTCACGGGCGGAAACCGCATTCAGGGCAGTGCGACCGGCGATGCGGTCTGGACATTTGCATTGAACGGCAACGTGCAGCCGCTGTGGCCTCCCCCGGCGCCGGCAACGATCGCCGGACCACTTGGCCCGATCTCCGATGGCGTGAACAAGGTGCAGATCGGCGCCAACAACACCGAGTTTTCCTACTTCCCGGCCCGCACGCGGGTGAAGCCGGGAACCACCGTGACCTTCACCAACGTTGGCGATCTGCCGCATACGGCGACCGGCACACCAATAACGCAAGGACAATGGGACACCGGCGCACTTGCCAAAGGCGAGTTGAAGACCATCACCTTCGACAAGCCTGGCAACTACTACTTCATCTGCACGCCGCATCCTTGGATGTATGGACAGATCGTCGTTGAACCGTGAGGAGCAGCTGACTTAACGGGCCTGGGCCACCCAAACGATGGCCCAGGAAAATTGCAACCAAGCGTAGGGAGAGCGCAATGTCTGAAACGATCCGCATTCACCCGGCCGTGGATCAGGGCGTAAAGCCGGGTGCTGCCAATTTCGCCGGCGGCACCCTTGTGTGCAAGTGCGCGCAGAATCCGGTGAAGGTCGCGATCAAGGGCAACGTGGCGTACAGACCATGCCTGCGGCTGTACCAAATGCTGGAAGCCGGCGGGCGCGGTCCTCTCGCTGGTGGCCGTGGTGCCACGGGACAATCTGACGGTGACGGAAAATGCCGACAAGCTCGCCATCGTGGACCAGACCGCGGCGATCCAGCGTTATGCCTGCAAGCAATGCGGCGTGCACATGTACGGCCGTATCGAAAACGCGAAGCACCCGTTCTACGGCTTCGACTTCGTCCATCCGGAACTGTTCCAGGAATCGGGTTGGGCGCCGCCGGAATTCGCCGCCTTCGTCTCCTCGGTAATCGAGTCCGGTGTCAGCCCGGACCGCATGGCCGGCATTCGTGGCCGGCTGAAGGAGCTTGGGCTTGAACCCTATGACTGCCTGTCACCGCCATTGATGGACGCGATCGCCACCCATGTCGCGAAGGCATCCGGCGCGCTGCCGGCCTGATCCGCGGCAGCGCGACGCACGCTGCTGCCGGGCGAAAGGGTCAGTAGGTCACGACGCTGCGGATGCTTTCGCCCCGCCGCATCAGTTCGAACCCCTCGTTGATGCGGTCGAACGGCAGCACATGGGTGATCAGGTCGTCGATGTTGATGCGGCCGTCCATGTACCAATCGACGATGCGCGGCACGTCGGTGCGGCCCCTCGCCCCGCCGAATGCGGTGCCTTTCCACACGCGGCCGGTCACCAACTGGAATGGCCGCGTGCTGATCTCCTGGCCCGCTCCGGCGACCCCGATGATGATCGACTGTCCCCAGCCGCGATGGGCGCATTCCAGCGCCTGCCGCATGACCTTCACGTTGCCGATGCACTCGAAGCTGTAGTCGGCGCCGCCCTTGGTCAGATCCACCAGATACGGTACCAGGTCGCCCTGCACTTCGTTCGGATTGACGAAGTGCGTCATGCCGAACTTTTCCGCGATATCCTTGCGCTTTGGATTGAGATCGACGCCGACGATCTGCTCGGCGCCGACCATGCGCAGGCCCTGGATTACGTTCAGCCCGATGCCGCCGAGGCCGAACACGACGCAGTGGGAGCCTGGCTCGACCTTGGCGGTGTTCATGACCGCGCCGATGCCGGTGGTGACGCCACAGCCGATGTAGCAGACCTTCTCGAACGGCGCGTCCTCGCGGATCTTGGCCAGCGCGATCTCCGGCAGCACGGTGAAGTTGGCGAAGGTCGAGGTGCCCATGTAGTGCATGACCGGCGAACCGTTGCATGAGAACCGGCTGGTGCCGTCGGGCATCACGCCCTTGCCCTGCGTGGCTCGGATGGCGACGCAGAGGTTGGTCTTGCGGCTCAGGCAGTATTCGCACTGCCGGCATTCCGGCGTGTAGAGCGGGATAACGTGGTCGCCCTGCTTCAGCGATGTCACGCCCGGGCCGATATCGGCGACAATCCCGGCGCCCTCATGGCCGAGGATGGCCGGGAAAGATCCCTTCAGGATCGGCGCCGGACAGCGTGTATTCGTCGGTATGGCAGATGCCGGTCGCCTTGATCTCAACCAGCACCTCGCCCGCCCGCGGGCCTTCGACGTCCACGGTTTCCAGGCTGAGCGGCTTGCCCGGCCTCACGGGCAACGGCGGCACGGACCTTCATCGCGAACCTCCCTGCATTGTCACGACCGAACGATTGTGTGACCAGGACTATTGCTTCTTCTGACCGTCCGGCCCGAACTGTTCGAGATAAGCGATCACGTCCTTGCGCTTTTGCTCATCCTTCAGGCCGGGGAAGATCATCTTGGTATGCGGCACGACGGTCTGCGGCGATGCCAGATACTTGTCGAGTTCCTCCGGCGTCCAGACGATGCCGGAGTCCCGGTTTGCATCCGAATAGGTGTAGCCAGGATAAGTTCCGGCCTTGCGCCCGACGACGCCGTTGAGAACAGGGCCGACCGCGTTCTTGGCTCCGGGACCGATCTGGTGGCAGGCCCGACAGACCACAAAATCCTTCTCGCCTGCCGCGGCATCCTGCGCCTGGGCCAACCCATCATGACCAGCAGCAAAGGCGCCGCAACGATCGCCAACCGGACCACTCGATCTCTCCTCTCGCAGGTTCAAAGCTGAAAGTGCATATACGGACCGGCCTAGTCAACGTAGCCTCAATACCGGCGACCCCTGAGCGGGATCGGGTCTTTATCTCCTGCACAGCCCCGCACCAAGCCGCCGCACCGGCTATGCCGCTCCGCATCAGCCAAGTTGATGCTGCGCGATATCAGAGGTTCTCGTCCTCCTGACTTGGCCAGGCGCAACGCCATCGAGCAATGCGCAGGTTCGGATGTTCGCCAATCCATTGCGCGAGATATGGCGGGGCCTGCATGGTGCAGGTCTGCAGCGACCCGGCGGACTGCACCAGCAGATGATATTCGCGGCATGTGCCGGGCGAGGCCAACATGCAGGCGAGAACAATAAGATCGACCAGGTTCATTGCTTCACATCGCCGAAACGGATTGCCAGAGTTTCATCCCGGCCGGGGAAATTCAATGCCCCCGATCTGCCGGTGCTGCTTGAACAACAGGTGTGGATCGTGTTGCATCTTGGACCAGATGGAACGTCCAGCACTGGTGCCGCGAGACCGCCTTGGCCGCCGGGGATTGCTGGCGGCCACCGTCGGTGCCGCCATTGTGGACGTCGCGTCGCGCGCATGCCGACGCCGCCGTTGTCCGGGTTGGTTATCTTCGCTGGCTGGAGACGCGGCAGACAATCTCGCTGCTCGACAAGCCGCCAGCGGATGACGGCGTTGCCGGTGCGAAGCTCGCGATGCGCGACAATGACACTACCGGGCGCTTTATGAACCAGGCGTTTGAGCTATCGATACGCCGGTTCATGCCGACGATGACGAGGTGGCAGCGCTCGGTGGACTGACCCAGCATGGCGCCAGGCTGGTGCTGTCCGATCTGCCGGCCGACCGGCTGCTGAAACTGGCCGATGCGGGGCGGACGGAAAGGTCGTGCTGTTCAATATCGGCGCGCCGGATGACGCGCTGCGCCAGGAAAACTGTCGCGGCAACGTGATCCATGTGGCGCCGTCGCGGGCAATGCTGGCCGATGCTCTGGCGCAGTACCTGGTCTGGAAGAAGTGGTCGCGCTGGGTGCTGGTCTATGGCTCGCATCCCGACGACGTGCTTGCTGGCCGATGCCTATCGCCGCGCCGCCAAACGCTTCGGCGCACGCATCGTGCAGGAGCGGGAGTTCAAGGACACCGGCGGCGCGCGGCAGACCGATTCCGGCGTTGTTCAGACCCAGCAGCAGATGCCTGTCTTCACGCAGGGACTGCCGGACTACGATGTGCTCGTGGCGGCCGACGAGAACGAGGTGTTCGCAAATTACCTGCCATTCCGCACCTGGGATGCGCGCCCGGTCGTTGGATCGGCCGGTCTGCGACCGGTCAGTTGGGATCCGGCGAGCAAATCGTGGGGTGGGACACAGCTTCAGGATCGCTTCGTCCGCATGGCGCACCGTCGCATGACCGCGCTCGACATGCAGGCGTGGACCGCGTGCCGCATGATCGGCGAGGCGGCGAGCCGTACCGCCTCGACCGATCCGGCAAAGATCATCCAGGACATGAAGAGCGCCGATTTCGGGGTTGCCGCCTACAAGGGCCAAAAGCTTTCGCTTGCGCGACTGGGACTGGCAGCTTCGGCAACCCATTCTGCTGTCGGACGGCCGCACAGTGGTGTCGATCTCGCCGCAGCCGGGCTTTCTGCATCAGGTGACCGAGCTCGACACTCTTGGGTTCGACCGGCCCGAAACGAAGTGCAAGCTATGATGAAGTGGTTCCTGCTGGGACTTTGCCTGGCGGCGCATCCCGAATTCGGGCCGGGCCTATACCGCCTATGTCACCAACGAACGCGACAACACGCTGAGCGTTGTCGATCTCGATCAGATGAAGACGGTAAAGACCGTGCCGGTCGGCCAGCGGCCGCGCGGCATCACCATGACCAAGGACGGCAGTCAGATCCTGGTCTGCGCCAGTGACGACGACACGATCCAGATCATCGACACCGCAACGTTGCGCATTGTGGGCGAGCTGCCATCGGGTCCGGATCCGGAAACATTCGCCCTGCACGTCTCGGGCAATCCGCTCTATGTGTCGAACGAAGACGACAACATGATCACGGTCATCGACGTACCGTCGCGCAAGGTGCTGGCGCAAATACCGACCGGCGTGGAGCCCGAGGGTATGGCGGTCAGTCCCGATGGACAGACGATCGTGAACACGTCCGAAACCACCAATATGGCGCATTTTCTCGATTATCAGACGCGCAAGATGGTGGCGGCGTGCTTGGTCGATGCGCGGCCCAGGGTCGCGATGTTCAAGCACGATGGATCGGAGGTCTGGGTGTCATCGGAGCTTGGCGGCACCGTCAGCGTGATCGATCCGGTCAAGCACGTGGTGACCCACAAGATCTCGTTCGAAATCCAGGGCCTGCGTGCCGAGGCCATTCAGCCGGTCGGCATCCGGTTCACGCAGGATGACTCGACGGCATTCGTGGCACTCGGTCCGGCCAACCGCGTCGCGGTGATCGACACGAAATCCTACAAGGTGAAGAAGCTGCTGCTGGTCGGGCAGCGTGTGTGGCAGATGGCGTTCACCCCGGACCAGAAATACCTGCTCACCACCAACGGGCTTTCGAACGATATTTCGGTGATCGATGTCGCCGATCTGGACGTGGTGAAGTCGATTCAGGTTGGCCGGCTACCCTGGGGTGTCGTGGTGTCGCCGAAATGAGCGAAGTCGCGGACCTGGCAGCGCGTACGGCCGCGGATATTGTACCGACAGTCGATGCACTGACCGTCAGTCATGTAAGTCACGCCTATGGATCGCGCCAGGCTTTGCGTGGACGTCAGCCTGAAGGTTCCGCAGTCGCGCTTCACGGCACTGCTGGGCCTGAACGGTGCCGGCAAGACGACGCTGTTCTCGCTGATCACGCGGCTCTACGACACAAGGCATGGCTCGATCGAGGTGCTCGGTCATCCTGTATCGCGTGAGCCTGGCCAGGCGTTGCGGCTACTCGGCGTGGTGTTCCAGGCGCGCACGCTCGATCTCGATATTTCGGTGATGGAAAATCTGCTGTACCACGCGGCGCTGCATGGCATCGGCCACCGCGAGGCGCGTGAACGCGCACGCGCGGCACTGCAGGAAATCGAGCTGGCCGACCGGGCGCGGGACGCGGTGCGCAACCTCTCCGGCGGTCAGATGCGACGGGTGGAGATTGCACGCGCGCTGCTGCATCGGCCGCGGGTGCTGGTGCTGGACGAACCAACGGTCGGCCTGGATGTCGCCTCGCGCTCGGCCATCATGCGTCATGTGCGTTCGCTGGTGAACGAGCGCGGCGTCGCCGTGCTTGTGGGCAACGCACCTGCTGGACGAGGTGGCGGATGGCGATGGGGTTGTGGTGCTGCATCGCGGCAAGGTGCTGGCGGCCGGTGATGTGTCAGAGGTCGTTGCCGCAGCCGGCGCTGCCGACATGCGCAGCGCGTTCATCGCATTGACCGGCACGGCCTAGCGGAGGCATCAGAATGAGCGCCACGCGAACGGTTCGAGCGCGTCGGCTTCGGGCCGCTGCAATATCTGATCTGCCTGCGCGGTATCGCCTGGCGGGAAGCACTGCGCTTCGTGCACCAGCGGGAGCGGTTCATCTCCGCGCTGGTGCGTCCACTGGTATGGCTGTTCATCTTCGCCGCCGGGTTTCGCCAAATTCTCGGGGTGTCGATCATCCCGCCGTATCAGACCTATGTGCTGTACGAGGTCTATGTCACGCCAGGACTGATGGCGATGATCCAGTTGTTCAATGGCATGCAGTCCTCGCTGTCGATGGTCTACGACCGCGAGATGGGCAACATGCGCATGTTGCTGGTCAGCCCGTTCCCTCGCTGGTACCTGCTGACGAGTAAGCTGCTGGCCAGTACCGTTGTGTCGATCCTGCAGGTCTATGCCTACTCTGTTCGTCGCCTGGCTGTGGGGCATCCAGCCGCCGGTATGGGGCTATCTGTCCGTGCTTCCCGCGCTCGCATTGTCGGGGATGATGCTGGGCTCGCTGGGCATGTTGCTGTCGTCGGCGATCAGACAGCTCGAGAATTTTGCCGGCGTGATGAATTTCGTGATTTTCCCGATGTTCTTCGCCTCATCTGCGCTGTATCCGCTATGGCTTGTGCAGCAGTCCAGCCCCGTGGTTTACACCATCTGCCGGCTGAACCCGTTCACCTATGCGGTCGAGCTGATCCGCTTCGCGCTTTACAACGAGATCGACTGGACCTCGTTGGCAGTGGTTGCTGTCATGACAATCGTGTTCACGGCAGGCGCCATCATCGCCTATGATCCGGCGCGCGGCCTGATCGCTCGGCGCGGCGGAGGTGGCGGATGAAATGGCGGCTCGCTCCCGCTCGCGGCCTGCGGGCTGATGATCGCGGCGGCAGCGCCCGGACCGCGTGATCCGGACTGGCCTTGCCAACAGATCAAGGTGCCGCATCTTTCCTTGGCCGCGGTCTGGTCGGGTCCGGCATCGGACGAACAGCAAGGCGATTGGCGGCAGGATCCGCAGCTTGCTGATCTGGTCCAAAGCATGGCGCAGCGGCGCGTGCCGATCGATCAGATGCAGGCGAAGATCCGTGCATTCGCCGCACATGCGGGCGATCAGAAGGTCGCCGAAGCTGCTGCTGGCGCTATCGGCCGTGTTCGGCCTGCTTGACGAGGAGCGCAGCAGCGTCATCGACGGCCTGGACCGGTTCGGTGGGCGCCAGAAAGAGCTTGCCGCGGCGCTACGGCAGGATACGGAGAAGCTCCGCGCGATGCAGGCCGAGCTCGTCCGCGGATGCGGGCCAGGTCGATCAGATGGAACAGCGGGTGACCTGGGAGGGGCGGGTGTTCCAGGACCGTCGCCAGGCCCTGAGTTACGCGTGCGATGTGCCGGCGAAGATCGAGCAGAGGCTGTTCGCCATAGCGCGTGCCGTACAGGAGGTGCTTGAATGAACGCCGCAGCCGCACATCAACGCTGCGCGCGATCACGCTACGCCTAGTCAACGCTTTTGCTGCCGATCTCATTCGCTGGTCTGTGGACGTGGCATCGGGGTGCGCGGCTCTAGCGGCAGGTGATCCGCGGGTCCATCCATCGGTCCCGTCCGGGTACCAGGCGACATGCGTATAACCTAACGTGATAGCGCGCTTTGCAGCGTTCCAGGACATCCAACAGTTGGCGAGACAATAGAATACCAGCGTGCGATCGTGATCGCCGTCGCTTGCCAACGCCAGGCCGTCCTGAAAATACCGCTCCATCACCGGGGCCAGCGCGCCGTAACCGGTATCGGGCAGCCAAATGCTGCCAGGCACGTCCTCGCGCGGCTTCTCCCGCCAGATCGTCGAGGCAGGTAATCCGGCCGGGCGCGGAATCTGTGGCAGTACGTCGATGAACACCGCGTCGTGGTTCTGCCAAAGCGCATGCGCCTGCTTCTGTCGACAAGATAGCGGCACCGTGCAATGTCGCTCGGTGTCGGCGCTCGGTAGTCATCCATACGAAAGCCGGCGGGCTCTGGCGGCGCATCAGAGCGGCGAGCAGCAGCAGAGCACCAAGCGCCGCGGCGCCGCCGCGGACCATCCGCATCATGGCGTTTTCAGCTTGCCCTGCTCATCCAGCAGAGGGACGCCATACTGTTCAAGAATTTGGTCGATGGCCGGCTGATTGTCGGCGATCAAGCGGTTGAGCCGGCGTTTCCAGTCCTGATCGCTGTGACGCACGCCCATTGCGATGCGGAAGTCCATGCGATCCTGCTCCTTTAGCAGGGCTGCGACGACCAGACGCGGCGTTTCACGCTGCGCGTAGTATCCGGCGATCGGGCCCCACAGCACGCCGGCATCGATCGCCCCGCTTGCGATGTCATGCACCATCGTGCGCGTTGGTGAATCGACGCGCGTATCGACAGTCAGCGCATAGGGCCTGGCCAGCGCCATGAGACCCTGCTTCACCATCACCGTGGCCGGCGGCGTCCCGGCCACAACACCGATATGCTTTCCCTTCAGCCGCGGATCTTCCAGCGATTGAATGGAATCGAGACCGCTGTCCGGCCGGAACACCAGAGCATAGGTCGTGCGATAATATGGATTGGTGGTCTGCACGAGGTCATCGCCGACCGCCACGCCCATGATCTACGTCGCAGCGCAGCGCATTCAGCGTGTTGCGGACGAACCCGATCACCTGGGGGAAGTAGGTGTAGCTGGTGGGCTCGCCCAGTTTGCTGGCGAACAAATCGGCCAGCTTGTTTTCGAACCCTTCGCCGGCTTCATCAGAGAACGGCAGGTTACGCGGATCGGCGCAGACCCTGAATGTCGTCGGATCGACGAGCTCGGCTGAAGATCCAAGGCCCGGGGTCTGCGCACAAGCTGGACCACTCATCAGCAGCAACGCGCCAACCGCACGAGCGGCAAACCGCATGCCTTGCCTCCGGTCAGCCCATGCACTCATCCTCGGCCTTGGTGTATGCCTCGGGTTTGGGTGCGTGCTTTTCCGGCCGTCCCCGGCCGATCGCGTCATCCGCCCGCGCCCGCAAATAAATGTAGATCGCATCGATAAAGCACATAACGTTCTTGTTCTCGCCGTTGGCCGGCATGACCAAGTCCTGCGAGGCCGACACATCCTTTTTGCCACCCGCCACAACAGAATAGAAATCGGTGTAGCTCAGGTGTTTCATTGAATTCCATCAGCGCCGGCGCATAGGTGGAACCCATGCCGTCAGGACCGTGGCATCGCAGGCACTCGGACGAATACCGGTTGAATCCGACATAGGTGTACCAATCCACCGTGCCGTCCGCTGCTACCTTGAAGGTCGGCGTGCCATCCTTGTCACTCCATTTACCGTCATCCGACTTAACCGCGGTCGGATCACCCGCACCGTCGGTGACCGCATAAGCGCCCACAGAAACGAGTATGACCGCTGCTGCCGCGGCGGTCGCAAACACTGCACGTCGCACGATAGTTGTCCTCGCTGGTATTGGGGGCGACGAGACCGGCCCACGGAATATGAGCTCCGGTGCCGTTGGCCGGCCCGCTGCTTCGGCAGTCTCTTCATCCGCTCGAGGGAAGCTTGAACACCGTCAAGGTACCACCCAGTGCCGTATAGTTGTTCAGCGAGGCATAGCCACCGACCGCGCCCAGGCCGGCATGCGGGTCCGTCAGACCAGCGGCGAGACCGATGCCGGCCCATCCGCCGACGCCGGACAGCACGGCCACGTACTGCTTGCCGGCATGCTCGTAGGTCATCACGTTGCCGATGATGCCGGACGGCGTCTTGAACCTGTAGAGTTCCTTGCCTGTCTTGGCATCCACCGCCTTCAGGTAGCCTTCCAGCGTGCCGTAGAACACCACGCCGCCCGCGGTCGTCAGTGCCCCAGACCAAACCGAGAACTGCTCCGGATCCGACCACACGATCTTGCCCTTGGTGGCGTCCCACGCAATGAAGTTGCCCATATTGGTCTGCCCGGGCGGGGGATACATCGAAAGCGTCGCGCCGACATAAGGCTGTCCCGCAGTGTACGAAACGCGGAACGGCTCATAGTCCATGCAGACGTGATTGGTGGGCACGTAGAACAGCTTGGTCTCCGGCGAATAGGCGGCCGGCTGCTCGTCCTTGCTGCCCAACGCAGCGGGGCAGATCCCCTGCGAGTTCACGTCCTCGCCTTGTTCACCCGGCGCGTATTTCGCCACGACATTCGGGCGGCCGTAGTTTTGGCTGTTCTTGTTCATATCGACGCCGGTCGTCCAGTTCACCGCCGGATCGTACTTGGCGGCGACCAGCAATTCTCCGGTATCGCGGTTCAGGGTGTAACCCAGGCCGTTGCGATCGAAGTGCACCAGGGTCGGCACCCTCCGGCCACCAATCTCCTGGTCGACCAGAATCATCTCATTGACGCCGTCATAATCCCACTGGTCGTGCGGCGTCATTTGGTAGACCCACTTTGCCATTCCAGTATCGGCATCGCGGGCAAAGATCGTCATCGACCACTTGTTGTCACCGGGACGTTGCTTGGGATTCCAGGTGGAGGGATTGCCACTGCCGTAATAGATCAGGTTCAGCTTGGGATCGGTACCAGTACCAGCCCCAGGTATCGCCGCCACCGATCTTCCATTGATCTCCTTCCCAAGTCTTCAGGCTGGAGTCCGCGCCGATCGGCTTGCCAAGCTCGGTTGTCTTCTGCGGATCGACCAGAACTTCGTTGTCCGGTCCCTCGGAATAAGCCCGCCAGATCTGCTTGCCGTCATTGACGGAATACGCGGTGACCCAGCCGCGCACGCCGAACTCGCCGCCGGATATACCGACATAGACCTTGTCTTTGATGACCATCGGCGCGTCGGTGCCGGTCTCTCCCTTGCTGGGATCACCGGTCTTTACCGACCAATCCACCTTGCCGGTTTTCGCATCGAGCGCGACCAGAGTGGTATCGGCCTGGTGCAGAAACAGCTTGCCGTCCGCATAGGCCAGCCCGCGATTGACCGTATCGCAGCACATCACCGGAATGACGTTGGGATCCTGCTTCGGTTCGTACTTCCACAGGATCTTGCCGTCATGATTCAGGTCCAGCGCAAACACCGTGTTGGGGAACGGCGCGTGCACGTACATGACATCGCCGATGACCAGCGGTGCCCCTTCGTGGCCGCGCAGCACGCCAGTGGAGAACGTCCATGCGACCTGCAGCTTACCAACATTCTGGGCGGTGATCTGACGGAGCTTGGAATAGCGCTGATTGTCGTAGGTGATGGTCGGCATCACGACATTCGCCGCGTTCGCCTGCATCTGCACCAGGTCGCCGTTTTGTGCGAAGGCGGTGCCGAACATAAATGGTGACGATATAAGAGTCGCCGCCGCCAGCAGAGCCGCTGCCGAAGAACTTGGCATTGTATCCTCCCTTTTGCTCTCCCTCACAGCGGGCAAAGTGGCCACAGCCGCCGCGAAGCACTCATCCGGTTGGGAGCGAGATTGCCGGTGCCCCAGCAAGCCACGCGGGCCGATGTCTGTGCGGCTAACGTTGGCAGGCACCATCGAGGATGCCAGCCCCAACCGCGGACATCCCCAACAACCGATATCTGACGTATCCTTATTCTATATACAAAAAGCAGCAAGTCACGGACACGTGAATACATTCGACCACGGCTGCAACACTGCGGCTGCCGTGTAAATACCAAGTCCGCTTGGTTAGGGTTCATGTTTGGTCGTGATTCCGGACTGCCCGGGGTTGACGGGTGGTGAACGCCGGCGCCTATCGAGACATGATCGATGCGACTGGTACGGGTTATGAGCGTGCTGATCCGAGCAATTCTGTTCTTGGTCTGCTGTGCCACGACGGCGGTGGGAAGTACGCCGATCTCCATTCAGCAGGTGGCCCCTGGTGATTACGTGCATTTTGGCCAGATCGCGCTGACAACGCCGGAGAATGCCGGCGATATCGCCAACCTGGGCATTGTCGTCGGCAACGATGCTGTAGCCGTCGTGGACACGGGTGGCAGCGTCAGCGTCGGTCAGGGCCTGCTGGCCGCAGTCCGCGGCATCACCGACAAGCCAGTGCGTTACGTGATCAACACGCACGACCATCCTGACCATATATTCGGCAATGCCGCCATGCCGGCCGGCAGCATATTTGTCGGGCACCATAACCTGCCCCGGGAACTCGCGACGCGCGGCGAATACTATCTGCGCTCATATCGCCAGCAGCTTGGGGATGCGGCAATCGCGGCCGTAAGGATAATCGCTCCGAGCGTGCTGGTGGATACCGAGATGACCCTGGACCTCGGTGGCAGGACGTTGCGGCTTCACGCATGGTCGCCCGCCGCGCATACCAATTGCGACCTGACGATTCTGGACGAGACCACCGGTGTGCTGTTCGCTGGCGATCTAGTTTTCCTGCAACACGTTCCCGTGGTGGATGGCAGCGTCACTGGGTGGCTCTCCGTGCTTCCGCGCCTGGCGACAGTGCCAGCCCGCCTGGTGGTACCGGGTCATGGCCGCATGGTTGCTCCCTGGCCGTCGGCACTGGAAGACGAGCGCCGCTATCTCACGGTGCTGGCGCAGGACACGCGCCGCGAAATCGCCGCGGGCACGCCGATCGGTCAGGCTGTCAGCAGGATCGCGCAGTCAGAGCGTGGCCGCTGGCAATTGTTCAATGATTATAATGCGCGAAATGCCACCACGGCGTTCAGCGAGTTGGAATGGCAGTAGCGCGGTCACGTGCGGCGGCCCGACCCCTGTAGTGGTATTCGTCATCAGACGTGCAGGATTCGTCCTCGGCCAGCGCACGCATTGTCGCGTGGTGTGGCGACAGTTCACACGCCGGATCGGTCGCGGCGGCGTTGCCGGCAAGCGCCAACGCCTGGCATCGGCACCCGCCGTAGTCGATGTCGCGCATGGCGCAGGACCGGCACGGTTCCCGCATCCAGTCCGTACCCCGATACATCTGAAAGGCCGGTGAGTTCTGCCAGATCTCGGCCAGTGGTCGGTCGCGGACCGACCAGAACATGAGGCCCGGGATGCTTTCCGCTGCGTGGCAGGGCAGCACACGTCCAGAGGGCGTGACGTTCAACGAACGCCGCGCCCAACCGCCCATGCAGGCCTTCGGCCGGCGCGCGTAATAGTCCGGCACCACCATGTCGATGACGAGCTGTCCTGCGTAGCACTGACGAATGCTCTCCATTTCCTGCATCGCTTGCGCGACCTGTTGGAGCGTCGGCATCAATGCCTTGCGATTGCGCAAGGCCCAGCCGTAGTACTGGGCGTGAGCAATTTCGACGCGCGCGGCGCCGAGTGAGGCTGCCGTTTCGACCAGAGCGGCAATGTGGCCGATATTGGCGCGGTGGACGACCACGTTGATTGTCAGCGCAAGTTCCCGCTCGATGACGCTGCGCGCGAAACTGAGCTTGCGCCTATGCGCACCCGCGATAGTCCGGCGATGCGGTCGGCGTTTTCCGGATCCACGTCCTGCAGCGAAAGCTGAACGTGGTCCAGTCCACCCTGCTGCAACCGGTCCAGTCGCGCGGCATCGATGCCGATCCCGGAGGTGATCAGGTTGGTGTAGAGCCCGGCATCGTGCGCTGCCGCGACAATCTCCGTCAGGTCGCGGCGCGAAGCCGGCTCTCCGCCGGACAGATGCACCTGCAGCACGCCCATTGCCGCCGATTCACGGAACACGCGCGCCCATGTCGCGATGTCGAGTTCATTTGCCCGATCTTCCAATCCCAGCGGATTGGAACAATACGGGCAGGCCAGGGGACAGCGATGCGTCAACTCGGCCAACAATCCGAGTGGCCGCGGAACCTCGTGAGCCGTGGTCACACCACCATCCGTTTGCTGACGAGTTCAGCCAACATGTCCTTCACGTCGCCTTCGATCTCAGCGCGA
Source organism: uncultured Alphaproteobacteria bacterium (assembly GCA_963758595.1). GTDB lineage: Bacteria > Pseudomonadota > Alphaproteobacteria > Acetobacterales > Acetobacteraceae > JAMXLO01. The sequence continues at coordinate 74,656 of CAVWWB010000003.1, read as the reverse complement.
TCGGCGGTGTAGAGCGCAGCCAGTTCGTCGACGATCTGCGCGAGGGTCCGCGTGCCGTCACACCGCTGCAGGATCTCGCTCGCCGGTCCTTCCGTTTCGATCACGCGTTCCGGGCCAAGCAAGACCCACATGCTGCGTGTCTGGTCGAAGTGCAGACGCACGCCGGGTGCCAGTCTTGGCCGTTCGGCTGGTATGGCCTCAGGCATCGGCGCTGTTTGGCACAAAGGCGCCGGGAGGGATCAGCCCGGGCGTCACGTAGGCATAGTGGAGGGCATCCAGCATGGACCACAGCACGTCGCATTTGAAGGCGAGCGTGTCCACCACCGCCTGCTGCTGCTCTTGTGTCCGTGCGTGTTGCTTGACCCATTCCAGCGCGAAGCCAGCATCGCGTTCCGCTTGCGGCGGACGCTTGTCGAAATACGCCATAATCTCCGGATTGATGAAATCGTAGTGCGCGAGCATGCCGCTCATTCGCTCGGTGATGATCTGCGGCGAGAACAGTTCGGTCAGACAGGAGGCCACCGCCTCCAACAGGCTGCGCTCGCGGACGTAATGCACATAGGCCTGGACCGCGAAACGGGTGGCGGGCAACAACAGACGCGTCGATGTAACTGCATCGCGGTCAAGGCCAAGGCCATCCGTCAGCTTGAGCCAGCGTTCGATGCCGCCCGGCCGGTTCTCGTCCCCATCATGATCCTCCAGCCGCTTGCGCCACTCGCGCCGCAACGCAGGATCCTCGCAGCGACCGATCAGCGACGCATCCTTCAGCGGGACCATCGCCTGATAGTAGTAGCGGTTCAGCGCCCATGCCTGCACCTGTGCCTTGCTGCAGCGGCCGCCGTGCAGCATCTGATGGAACGGATGCAGATTGTGGTAGCGCCTGGCACCCAATTCGCGCAAACGCGACTCTAAATCCGCGGGAGCCTGGCTGTCGTTCAAAGCACCACCTCCATGCCGTCATAGCCAACTTCGAAGCCGGCTGCCTCGACCTGTCGTCGCTCGGACGAATCGCGAGAGCAGGATCGGATTGCTGTTGTTGATGTGCAGCAGGACGCGTCGGCCCGGGAGGTGCGCCAGCCGTTCCAGTGTTCCACCACGGCCCGCTGACCGGGACATGTCCCATGCGCCGGCCGGTTTTCTGCCCAAGCCCCGCCACGATCATTTCGTCGTCAGTGAACAAGGTGCCATCGAAGAAGACCAGGTCGGCGTCATGCAACTGCTGGCGCACCTGTTCGGTGATCTCCGCGCACGCAGGAGCGATGATCATGCTTCTGCCGTTGGCCTCCAGGCGCGCGGCGTAAGTCGGCCCAGGTTCGGCCGTGCTGGTCCCGTGGCTCTCCAGATACAGCGGCACCTTCCCGGGCATTTCCAGCAGCGTCAGCGTAGATATTGCCGGGCAGCGCACCGGTTCATCCGGCACGATCGGTTCCCGCCGGACAAGGCTCGGGTCCAGTACATCGAAGATGCGGTTCTGTGACAGCAGGTCCAGCAACGACGCGGGCGCATATACTGTCAAGCGCTTGCCGCTCCCGCAGCACCAGCAACCCCGCGATTGCATCGACGTCACCACCCAGCAGTATAACTGCCGCTACGGGTGAATGACGGGGACCCGCTGCCGGCCAAAGGCGGGGAGTTTGAGTAATCTGCTGTCGCAGGTCCGGCGAGGCACCGACAATTGCCCACTCGGTTCCGTTGCCGCTTACGGCGACGCTCGCCTGCGTCGCCGGGCGCGTCCTAAGATCGCCGGACCTTACCAAACGGCAGAGGCGGCACCCGCAATTCCATTGCGGGAAGCCGCCACCAGCCGCCGCACCGAGGACCAGGGCGGTGAGCCCGGATGCTCGGTCAGGCACGGGAAGTCTAAAGCAGTGCCGACTACATCTTGCCGGCGAAGTAGCCGTTGATTTCCATACCGATGCAGATTTCCCGCAGCTTCGGTCGCGTCCAGGCCATTGGATGTCCTCCTGTTCTTATCGTCGAAGCGAAGGCGTTCGCCGATCTCCTCGGCTGATCAAGACTAACAGTTCGGGTGGAGGGCGTCCAGAACGCGTGCCGCTTGCGCATTCGCACGCACCGGGCCGAATATCGCCCGTGACGCCATGTGCCAGGCCAGCGGAGGAGCGGGGATGAGCCCTGGGAAACAGCACTTGCCCGTGCAGCGTCGGGCGCTGCTCGCGACGGTCGTCAGCGCGATCAGCACGAGAGCGGTTGCCCAAGCCCCAACCGAGCAGGATTCCTGGCCGTCCCTGGCGCGACAGATCTTCGCCGATCGTGTCATCCGGGACGGCGCCGCCGTTATTGGCATCGATGCGCCGTATCGGGCCGAGGACGCCGCCCTGGTTCCGATCGGCCTGCATGTGTTGCTGCACGACGATGACCCGCGACACATCGTCGGTATCACACTTGTGATCGACCAGAATCCCTCGCCGCTGGCTGCCGTGTTCACCCCTGGACCCACCAGCGGGATCGCGGTCGATCTCTACCCGCGTGCGCGTGGACTCGTACACCAATCTGACGGCCGTTGCGGAGTTGAGCGACGGCCAGCTCTACGCCGTGCAACGGTTCGTCAAGGCCGCGGGCGGCTGCTCGGCTCCCGCGGCGAAGCAGGACGCCGATCCCACAGTCGTGGGCGAAATGCGGTTCCGTCAATTCCCCCAAAAGGAAGGAGCGGATCAGAGCAGGAGTGAGGCCCAGCTCATGATCCGGCATCCGAACTACTCGGGAATGCAGATGGATCAGTTGACCCGGCTGTATATTCCAGCCCACTTCGTCAAGTCGGTGAAGATCCGCCAGGGTCAGGACCTGCTGCTGTCGGTCGAAAGCGGCATATCCATCTCGGAAAATCCGGTGTTCCGCTTCGATTATCGCTCAAACGGCGCGGCCATATTCAGCGCCGAGGTCGAGGACAGCGACGGCAAGTCATTCCATCAGGAATGGCCCGCGACAGCACCTGATCGGCAGCGAGTGCAACCGAGCGTCGGTGCACAGAGTGACCAGCTCTGCATGGACGGCTGCAACTAGAAGCAACGCACTTCGGCTTCCGCCTCTGCCTCTTCCAGATCGCTCACCATTGCATTGGTGGTTGCGCTGCGGAACTCCTGCCCGAGATATCCGCCCGCGGTGCGCCGCATCCGCAGCACTGTCTCGGCCTTCTCGTATTGCTGATATGGCAGGAGTGTCGCGATCACGTCGATGGCACAGGAACAACGCTGGAGCGCCTCCTGCGTACCGCCATTCGTCGCCATGCAGGCAAACACGTAATCGGCTTTGGTGGCTGTGCCATAGCCTTGGTCATCGGCAGCATGTCCGGCTCGAGCAAACCAGGCGGTGCATAGGATACCCACTGCACCGAGACGCCGCCGGAGACGCCATGATACAAACGCCATCGTGCGGCGCAGCATTCCGCATCTGGGGATGACATTCAAGAGGCTGCGGGCAAGAGGCTGGCCGGAGGAGACTGCGTCGATGTATGAAGGCAACCTGCGTTGGACTACTCGTTGGCTGCATGGCGGCAATCTTGGCCGATTCGGCGCAGGCAGCCCAATCCGGCACCACAAGGTTCTGGAACCTGACCGGCGAGACCATTACTCACCTGATGCTGGCGCCAACCGGAACCACGAACTGGGGTCCGGATCAATGCAGGAATGACCCGGATGGCAGCGTCGATTTTGACGAGCGGCTGCGCATTACTGGCGTCTCGTCCGGGCGCTATGACGTGCAAATTCACCGACAAAACCGGACGAAGCTGCACAGTGACCGGCATTGAAATCAAAGCGGGAGCGGTATTCTCCATCGGCAAGGAAGCGCTTGAGCACTGTGCCCGGCCGTAGGGTGGCCAGGCACAAAGCCCTATGGACAAACTCCTAAGGACAAAGCCATTGACAGCGCACTGAAAGGCGCGGGGATAATCCGGCGCTTGAAGAGGGGAAACATGCCAGATGCTGATCGCCCGTCGTGCGCTGCTGGCTGCCGGGGTTGCCTCGCCGCATCGCCGCTCCGAGCCGCTTCGACGTCGGAGGTTCGCGTTGGTGTATTGCGGTTCGGCACCGTCTCCTGGGAGATCGACGTCATACGCCATCACGGCCTGGATTCACGGGCGCCGGTATCGCAGTCAAACCTGTTGAACTTGCCGCGGCACAGGCAGCGCAAGTCGCGTTGCAGGCCGGCAAAGTCGACATGATCGTGGTGGATTGGCTGTGGGTTGCACGCCAACGCGCAAGCGGCGCGGATTGGAGTTCGGTGCCATTCTCGGACGCGGTCGGCGCCTTGATCGTTCCACCCGATTCGCCGGTGCACGAGGTTCCCGATCTTGCCGGACGCGCACTGGGCATTGCCGGCAGCCCGCTGGACAAGAGTTGGCTCATTCTCCGCGCCTATGCGAGCCAGCGCTATGGGATCGATCTAAACGCTGTCGCCAACAAGAGCTTTGGCCCGCCACCGTTGTTGGCCGAACAGATGAAGGCCGGCAGGTTGGATGCGCTGCTGACCTACTGGCAGTTCGCGGCAAAGGCCGAGGCGGCGGGCGCACGTCGGTTACTTGCGGTCGAAGATGCAGTGGCGGCACTCGGCGTAAGCTCCGGCGTGCCGTTATCGGCTATACGTTCTCGCAGCGCTGGGCCGAGAGTAACCGTGAGCTGATCGATGCATTCATCGCTGCGTCGCGAAGGCACGCGACATTCTCGCCAGCTCGGATGCGGAATGGCTGCGCATCATGCCGCTGACCGGGGCCGCGGATAATGTCGAACTTATGCGGCTGCGGGACTGGTATCGACACGGCATTCCGCGACGTTGGGGCGAACCGGAGCGTCGTGCCGCCGATCAGTTGTTCGATCTGTTGGCCAGGATAGGCGGGCCTGATTTGGTTGGTCCGATTAGCGCGGTGCCGGCCGGAACATTCTGGCCGGTCAGTTGGCAGCCGCAGGCAGATGAGCGCGGCAGGACGCGCTCACTCTGTTCCACCGTTTTATTGTTTCGCGTGACCCAGATCTTCGGCAATTCCACCTCCAGTCATCACGCTCGCGCACCCCGCAGATATCGGGACCTGTTGACGCGGCTCGCATCCGCAGCCGTGTTCTTGGTTGCATGGCAGATCGCAGCGGAAGTTGCACAAAGCCGATTGCTTCCTGGCGTCATCGCGGTATTGCGGGCCATGGCGCAGCAAACGCGGTCTGGCGCGCTGCCTTGGAACTTGGCGATTACCCTCGGTCGCGTTGCGGCGGCCTTCATGATCTCGCTGCTACTTGGCAGCGCGCTGGGTATCGCCATGGGACGCTCGCGTCGCCTGGACCTTTGGTTGGACAACGCTGTCACTGTGTTGTTGAACCTGCCGGCGCTGGTGCTGATCGTCCTGCTCTATGTGTGGTTCGGACTGAATGAAGTCGCCGCCATCGTCGCCGTGGCGCTCAACAAGCTGCCCACTACCGTGGTGACCATGCGTGAGGGTGCGCGGACGCTCGATCCGCGGCTCTCGCCGAAATGGCACGGAGTTTTCACATGCCGCGCTGGCGCAATCTGCGGCATGTGATCCTGCCGCAACTCGCGCCTTACCTGTTTGCCTCGGCCCGCTCCGGGCTTGCCCTTATCTGGAAGATCGTCCTTGTCGTCGAACTGCTCGGCCGCAGCAACGGGATAGGTTTCCAGATCCAGATCTATTTCCAGCTGTTCGACGTCACGCTGATCCTTGCCTACACGCTGGCCTTTATTCTGGTCGTGCAGATGATCGAATGGATGATCATGCAGCCGCTCGAGAGCTGGGCGATGCGATGGCGAACATAGTTCTGCGCCTTCGGGTCGAGAGCAAAGCGTTCCGCACGGATCGCGGCAGACTGTCCTGTGCTGGGCAGGATCGAGCTGACTTTGGCCGAGAGCGAGATCGTCGCGATCGTCGGACCATCGGGCTGCGGCAAGACCACGCTGCTGCGGATCATTGGTGGGCTCGACCACGGACTTTGAAGGCGAGCTTGAGTGGCACGGCAGCGGAGCGCCCCGCATCGGCAACGTGTTCCAGGAGCCCCGTCTGCTGCCCTGGCGTACCGTTCGAGAGAACATTCTGCTTGCACAACACGTTGCCAGACCCAAGACCGCGGACGACCTACTGGAAACGCTGGGTCTTACGCCGTTTCGCGATTCGTTTCCCGGCAGGTTGTCGCTGGGGATGGCAGGCGCGTGGCAATCGCTCGCGCGTTTGCCATCGAGCCGGAGCTCGTCCTGCTGGATGAACCCTTCGTCTCGCTCGATCCGGCAATGGCCCAGCGCAGCAGGGAGGTTCTGCTGAATGCCTGGCATGCGCGTCCTATTGCAGCGCTCCTCGTGACGCATGATCACGACGAAGCTGCGTCGCTTGCCGACCGCATCCTGTTCCTGGGTGGTCAGCCGGCGCGCATCATGACGGAGCTTGCCGTACCGCAGACCGAAGGGAAGACCCGCGGCGTACAGGCTGTGAGCAAATAATATTCGCTCGGCCATCGAGGTTATCGGGCAGGTCCACGGTGATTGCCGGTGGTTACGAGCCGATCTTCCAGCCATCCTGCGTTTTGCACCAGGTCAGCTTGCGATCCCGCTCCGAACGCGGACCCGGAACCGTGTAGTCGTAGTGCATCACCCGGCACGCCAGGCCCTTTTGCCTGACAGCATTCCCGGCTGTGATCGTTCCGTTGGCCCCTGATTTGGGGTTGCTCCAGCTCTCTTTGGCACCGGCCGTGAGGCCTTGGCGATCCAACAGACGATTCGTGGCGTCGGTGAGCGCTGAGACATCGTCCGCGTTCAACGGCGAGCCACGGGTGCCGCGGAATGGATTGATCTGCGCCAGGGCGGCGCCAGGCAGCCAAGCGCCGATCAGCAACACGAGCAAGAGACGTTGGCAGGACATGACGTTCTCCCGGAGATAGCGGACAAGTTTAATCGGTGCGTGCTAGGCCGGCACTGTCGCGGCACTCAGGTGCCGCCGGAGCAAAACCTCGCACCGTGGCTCAATGTGTCGTGCTGGAGGATGTCTACCCGCAACGTAGCCCTGCTGGTAGGCGGACTGCTCGTTCTTCTTGACCGAATCATAGATCAGCCCGCCCGCGAGACCGGCTGCGGCGCCAGCGACCGCCCCCAGGCCGGCGTTGCCGCCGATGGCGCCAAGAATGGCTCCGCCACCGGCGCCGATTGCGGTCCCGGACAATGCACGTTGCTGCGTTGCATTCATGTCGGAGCAGCCGGCCAAGGCGACACCGCAGGCAAGCAGGGCAATTGTGGGTCTCATTGTCGTTCTCCGTCAGTTCCCTAGCGGCCGCGCGGGCAGGGGAATTGCTGGGCAAGGAAAGTCGCGATGGCATCGGCGGGCTGCAGGGCGGATCGGCCGGGATCGGCCTTTGCCCATTGGACGAAATTCGCGATGCCCTCGTTGCGGCTCGGCAGTCGGGCTCGGCAGGCAGAACATATGCCGCGACTGCTTCGCCATGTCCTCCTCCTGCAGGACTCGGAAAACGCCGACGGTGAAGCCGTGGCAGAAATGGACGGCGGCGGTGTACAGCGGGTCGGATTGTGCGGCAGAACACAGGTCCATCAGGTCGCCGGTGTTGCGCAGCAGGAAGGTGTCCTGGGTCACCGCAGCCTTAGCCGAACCGGCCGACACGCCAAGGCATATCGCAAGAACGCAACTCCATTTGCTGGAACGCATCGTTCTTCTCCTTCGTGGAGGCGCCATCGGCAAGCTGGTGAGCGGCATAGTCTGACGTCCCAAACAGCTACCCCTGGCCGGCGGCGCTTGGCAAGACGTAATGCTTGCCCAGCGCAGTAGAACGGTCCGCAATGCGTCGCGTGCATTTCATACCCGGGTCATGGCACATGCATGCCGCGTTGCTGGGACGCTACGGTCAGCGGCCCATATGGTCCCCGCTTCCACTTCATGATCCGCGAAGAAATGCCTCCGCGGTCATTGCCGGCCGGCCGGCCAATTGCACGCGTGTCAGCCGGAGTGCGCCCACGCCGCAGGCCACGGTCAGACGGTTATCGAGCACGACGCCTGGCTCACCTGACCCGGGATACAGCTCGACGGCCAGAACCTTCAGAACCGCCCCCCGCAGCGTGGTGAAGCTGCCGGGCCAGGGATCGAATGCTCGCACCTGCCGATCTATGGCGGCGGCTGCGTGGGTCCAGTCGATGCGGCCCGCCTCGCGGCCCAGCTTGGGCGCATAGGTCACACCTTGGTCGGGCTGAGGGACTGGCGCAGGGCTCTCCGCCAGCGCGCGCAGGATCAGGCGAGCGCCGAGGTGCGCCAATATATCGTGCAGCTTGGCGGCCGTGGTGGTTGGCGTGATCGGCACGCTTTCGCGCAATAGCGTGGGTCCGGTATCCAGCCCCGCGTCCATCTGCATGATGGTCACGCCGGTCTCCGCATCGCCTGCCAGGATGGCGGCCTGAATCGGGGCGGCGCCGCGCCACCGAGGCAGCAGACTGGCATGGATGTTCAGGCACCCTCGGAGCGGCGCGTCCAGCATCGCCTCCGGCAAGATCAGCCCGTAGGCCGCCACCACGGCGGCGTCCAGACCGAGTGCGGCGAACGCCTCCTGCTCGCCTCAGGTTGCGGCGCAGCCGCGCCGGCGTCCGGACTGGCAGAGTCAAGCCGCTCCGCCTCGACCTGCACCGGGCATGGCCGCACCGCATAGCCGCGTCCGGCGGGCTTCGGCGGCTGGCAATAAACTGCCGCGATCTCATGTCCCGCCGCGTGCAGCGCGCGCAGTGCCGGTATGGCGAACTCCGGGCTGCCCATGAACGCCAGCCGCATGGCGACTACATCGCCTCGGCGCGCTTCTGCCGCAGTTCCTTGGCAAGCCGGCGCAGGATCATGTTGCGCTTCAGCGCCGAGAGGTGGTCGACGAACAGGATCCCGTCCAGATGGTCGATCTCGTGCTGCAAGCAGGCCGAAAGTAGCCCATCCGCCTCGATTTGGCTGCCGGGCGCCTTCGATATCGGTGTAGCGCACCGTAACGCGTGCCGGCCGGGTCACATCGGCATACTGGCCGGGCAGCGACAGGCAGCCTTCCTCGCGCGTCACCATCTCCTCGCTGCGGGCGATGACTTCCGGATTGATCAGCACAATTGGCGCCCGGTTGTCGTCCGGCTGCAGGTCCACCACCGCGAATCGCAGCCCAATTCCGACCTGCGGCGCGGCAAGCCCGATGCCTGGCGCGCGGTACATGGTCGCGAACATGCGCGGCACCAGCGATCGCACCTGCTCGAAATCCTCCCGACCGACGGGCCTTGCCCGCGCCTTCAGCATCGGGTCCGGCACGACCAGGATCGGCACTGTTTCCGCCGAATCGTCCATGTCGGGCATGTAGCGGTAGCTCCCTGGATCGATCAACGGTGCCCCGAACAGAGCCCCTTGCAACCGGCCCCCGCGCTGCCAAGATTCGGTGGGCGTCGGGATGCCTTCAGGGGTTCCGGCCACACCGCTTCGCTCGAAGGAGGAGGCCATGACCACGAGGGTGTTTGCCTCACCGCTGTTTCTGGGGTTCGACCATCTCGAGCAGATGCTTGAGCGGGCGTCGAAAACGTCGTCCGATGGTTATCCGCCCTACAACATCGAGCAGACCGGCCCGTCGGGTCTGCGCATTACGCTTGCGGTTGCCGGGTTCACCATGGACGACCTGCAGATTACCCAGGAAGACAACCAGTTGGTAATCCGGGGCCGTCAGACCGACGACAGCCAGGGACGCGTATTCCTGCATCGTGGGATCGCGGCACGGCAGTTCCAGCGGGCCTTCGTGCTCGCTGAGGGGATCGAGGTAAAGGGGGCATGGCTCGACAACGGGCTGCTGCACGTCGACCTCTTCCGGCCGCAGCCCGAGTCGCGGGTCAGGACCATTCAGATCAACCGGGCGAATGGCGGCAACGGCCACGCCGACGACCGCGTTGAGGCCCACGGGGGCAAGGTTCGGATGGTCGATAACGAGCCGGGGCAGGACTAGGCGCCTGCCCGGTCAACACGGTGCCGCAAAAGGCGGGCCGATCAGCAAAGGCTCCGGTGCTGCATATCGCAGGCCGCCGCAGAAGGAGTCACAGACAATGGACGCCAATAACATTCAACAGCCAGACGAACAGGCCGCGGCGCCAACCGTCATCGACATGCACATATCTCACCGCAGCAACTGGCATGCTCGGCATGCAGCAGATCGCCTATGTCAAGCCGGTGGTGGTCAACGGCACGACAGCTTTCGCCATCCACGCCGCCGACGGCACGCCGATGGCGATCGCGGACGGACGCGACATCGCCCTGGCGGCGATCGTGCAGCACGAGATTGGTCCCGGCGCTGGTTCACTAAGCACCGGGCCGACACGGGAGCTGATTGCACGGAGCTGGCTGCACGATGTGCCTGGGTTTACACTGGCCAGCTTCGCCGCTCACAGATTGCCGTGAATGAAGCGCAACGCATCGGCAAGTTGCCGGTGGCGTGTGTAATATCCGCTATCTCAAAATTTGCCGCCGATCTATCCGGTTGCGCAGGCACCGCGCCGGACCGCGTCGGTTGCAGTAGGTCGCCATCCGATTGTGGATAAACGTGCCCGCCAGACAGATACGCCGAGGATGACATTGCGCTACAAGGCCAGGCGGATCAAAACCGAATTCTGCGGCCGTTCAGCGTTCGCTGGGGTCGATCCAGCCTACATTACCGTCGCTGCGCCGATACACCACGTTGAATTGTCCGGTCGTGCTGTTGCGAAACATCAACACCGGCTGATCCGCCAGATCCATCCGCATGACCGCCTCGCTGACCGACAGCAGGCTGATCTCTGTCATGCTCTCGGCAACGATGGTGGCGTGTGCCTCGCCATTGCCGCGGCCGGCCGATCAGGTCCTCCTGCCGCAGCACGTATTGTCGCGCGGCCTCGGGACGCTCGCGGTTGGCGATGTCGCGGGCGTGTTCGTTCACCCGTCGGCGGTATCGCCGCAGCCGCTTCGCGATATGCTCGGCGGCGTCGTCGAATGCAGCATTGGCGTCCGCGGCTTCTCCTTCGCCGCGCAGACGTAAGGCCGCGCCCCGCATGAACATTGATATCGCAAGTAAAGAAGCTGCGCGCACGACTGAACGTGACCTGCGCCTCTAGCGCGTGATCGAAAAACTTGCTGGCGATGACGTCGAGGTGGTCCGAGACGCGGGTGCGCAGCGCGTCCGACAGGTCCACCTGCTTACCGGAAACCGTAATCTGCATCATGCCTCTCCCGGAAGGCCGGCTCGGTTTTCAGACCAGCGCAGCCTTCTCCCGACGGCGCCGCACGGAGTTCGGTAGGCGCAGCGCTTCGCGATATTTGGCCACGGTCCGCCGAGCGATGTCCACACCCTCCCCTCGCAGCACTGCCACGATCGCATCGTCCGACAGAATGTCATCGACGGTCTCTGCATCGATCAACGCACGAATGCGATAGCGCACGGCCTCCGCGCTGTGGGTTTCGCCGTCCTGTTCCTGGAATAGCGGTGGTGAAGAAATACTTAAGCTCGAATGTCCCGCGCGGAGTTGCGATGTACTTGTTGGCCGTGACGCGACTCACGGTGCTTTCGTGCATCTCCACTGCCTCGGCTATGTCGCGCAGGATCAGCGGCCGCAGATGGGCGACGCCGTGGCGAATGAAACCGTCCTGCTGCCGGATGATTTCTGCCGCCACCTTCAGAATGGTCTGCGCGCGCTGCTGCAGCGAGCGCACCAGCCAGTTGGCGCTTGCCAGTTGCTCGGCCAGGAACGTCCGGTCTTCCCGGCGCGCACGGGGCGCAACCCGGGCGTAGAACCGCTCATTGACCAGCAGGCGCGGCATGGTTTCCGGATTGAGCTCGATCAGCCAGTCGCCTTCCGGGCCTGCGCGCATCAGAATGTCCGGAACCACCACCTGCACCGGCGCGTCGTCGTAGCTCGCCGCCGGCTTTGGATCGAGGTTGCGAATCTCCGCGATCATGTCCGCGAGATCGTCGGTATCCACCTCGCAGATTGCCGCGAGCCCGCGTAGATCCGCGTCGCGCCAGCAGATCGAGATTTTCGAGCAACATCGCCATGGCAGGGTCGAGCCGATTGCGCTCGGCAAGCTGCACCGCCAGGCACTCCTTCAGATCGCGTGCGAACAGCCCGACGGGATCGAAGCGCATCATTTGCGCCCTTACTGTCTCGATTCGCTGCAGTGGGATCGCCATTGCATCGGCGATAGCGGCGGGATCAGCGGTAAGTCGCCCGGCAGGGCACAGCAGCGCGATGAGATGTGCACCGATCATGCGATCAACTGGATCGTCGAATGACAGCCGCAATTGCTCGCCCAGATATTCGCGCAATGGCCGACGCTCGTCGGCGACTTCGTCAATGCCGCGATCATCGACATCGAAGTTGCTGGCGCCGCCACGGCCGAGATCGCAAGTCGGCCATGGCGCACCGTCAGCTACGCCGCCGGCATCAAATGTCTCTCCAGCATCCGCATCGAGCGGTGCAGCCGTCTCAGCAGGCAAGGTATCCGACCGCGCCAATTGTGCGGCATCGACAAGCTCGCTCGCGCGATTCCGGCAACTGATCGGGCGCCGCCCGCTCGGTATTCGGCAGCTCTGAGCGCTCATCACGCTCGAGCAGTGGATTCCGCTCAAGTTCCTCCTCGACGAAGCTCGCCACCTCGATATTCGAATATTGCAGCAACTTGATCGCCTGCCGCAGTTGCGGCGTCATGACCAGTGTATGGGTCTGGCGAAGATCGAGGCGCGGCGTCAGCGCCATTTACGGCCTGGATGTTCACAGCGGCCGACATGCCAGTGTCCTGCCCCCGAAGGTCGTCGCATTTCGCGACGGACGGAGGGAATGGCAGGTCCCTGAAAACAAAAAACTAATGTCTGAATTCCGACCGCATTCTGCTGTTGCGAATTGCGAAATCGGATGCTTAGGCCAAAAAGCGACGTGTCGACTTTCATTGAAAGTCCGACACTAGGGCGTCGGCACCAATAAAACGTTCACAGACTGAACCGTTCGCCCAGGTAGACACGGCGGACGTCCTCATGCGCCACTACCTCATCGGGCCGGCCCTCGAACAGGACCTTGCCATCGTGCATGATGTAGGCGCGGTCGATGATGCCCAGTGTTTCGCGCACATTATGGTCGGTGATCAGCACGCCGATGCCACGGTCCTTCAGATGCGACACCAAGTCGCGGATCTCGTTCACCGCGATCGGGTCGATGCCGGCCAGCGGCTCGTCCAGCAGATATGTAGGCGGGCTGCGTGGCGAGTGCCCGCGCGATCTCGACGCGTCGCCGTTCGCCGCCGGAAAGTGCCAGCGCCGGGCGTCCGCCGCAGATGGCCGATGCCGAATTCGCCCAGCAGCTCGTCCAGCATCTGATCGCGCCTGTCAGGGTCGGGCTCGACCACCTCCAGCGCCGACATTACGTTCTGCTCGACATTCAGGCCGCGGAACACGCTGGCCTCTTGCGGCAGATAGCCGATGCCAAGCCGGGCCCGCCGGTACATCGGCAGGCTGGTGATGTCGGTCCCGTCCAGGCTGATCGACCCGGTCTCCGGCTTCACCAGTCCCACGATCATGTAGAAAGTCGTGGTCTTGCCGGCCCCGTTGGGCCCGAGCAGCCCGACCGCCTCGCCGCGCCTTAACTGAATCGTTACATTTCGAACCACAGGGCGCTTCTTGTAGGTCTTTCCGACGCCGCGCGCGGCCAGCCCAGCGCCGCCCTGCAGCACGCGAAACTCCGACGGTCGGACCCTGGACTCGGATATCGTTCATTTCGGTGCGGCCCGGTGGAGATGGCGGCGGCAAGCTGCTGGTTGGTGGCATCGTTCGGCACCACGAGGCCATGCACCCGGTCGCGCGAGCCAGACAGCAGATGCGCGATACCCGTCTTCATGTTGACCTCGGCTTCGGACCCGTTGAGCTGGTTCTGTCCGCGAGTGATCCGCACATTGCCTGCCAGGCGCGCGATGCCGGTATCGGGAACGTACACCGCGCGGTCACCGATCCCGGTGTCGGTCACTGTGCGGACCACGACGTTGCCGAACGCGTCCACCTTCTGCAGCTTGCCCGATGCACGCCAGCGGATCCTGATCGCCCGATTGTTCTGCTGCTGGGCCGACGTGGGTCTGCCCGGCGGGGCGGGGGCAGTCGGTGGTGTAGGCCACCAGGGTATCGGCGCTGAGCCGGCGACCGTCGTTGGTCACCACCACCGCATCGCCACGCGCCACCGCCATATGCTTCTGCGACCAGTATTCCATGGTGTCGCGCGCGGTCAGCACATCATTTGGCGTCGTCATCCGCAACGCGTGCCCGGTCACCACCAGCACGGCCTGATCCATGTCGTAGATCGGCACGATCGCCCATGCACCTCATCGGTGGGCGTGAATATCCGCACATGGCCTTCGGCTTCTACGCGGTAAACCTCGTTGCCGCCGGTATCGGGATCGGCGGCTGACACCGTCTGTGCTGGCTGCGGCGGCGATGCCCCGTTCTTTGGCCGATAAAAGGCGATCAGGCGGTCCGCGGTCACCGTGACGTTCTGCCGCACCGCCTTCGCATTGCCGCGGGCGATCACTTCCCGTTCCTGCTGTCGCCACTCGATCCCGTCGCTGGAGGTGATCGTGATCGGCCCACCATGCGTCAGGTCCAATTGCTGCGCCCTGGCGGGCGGCAGCAGCGCCGCGAACGCCAGTGCGGCGGCGAGGAAGGGCAAGGAGGCTCTGGCCCCTTGGAACCCCCGCCAAGGGCCGCCAGCCCTCGGATCCCTATCCGTTCGGTCTGGCCGAGGGAGCCAGGGGACGACCGTCCCTTGACGGGGCAGCGTCCCCCTCGCGGTGCGGACATTCACGGCGCACCTCCATTCAATACCAGGTGCGCGGGGCCAGTGAACTGGATGGCGGCGCCCTTGTCGGTGACAGTGAAGCCCTGCGCGTCCAGCGTTCCGAACGGTCCCTCGGCGTGGGTCGGCTCAGCGCCGGCGGCGGCACCTAATTTCAGGTCGATGGATGCGCTGGCACTGGTCACAGTGGTGCCGTCATCGCGGTACAGCGTGACGGCCTTGGACAGGTCCAACTGATTGGTGTTCTGCAGATAGACGCCCTGCTTGGACTGCAGCATCAGCCAGGTGCCATTGGCCATGGTAATGTCCGCCTTGGGAGTGGTCAGGTTGATGCGATCCGGGGTGACCTGCTCGGCAGTAGCGGCGGTGACCGTGTACGGGCGCCCGTGTTCATCGACCCCGCGATAGCGAGCGTCGGTAAGGGTCGCGCCGCCGACTCGCGCTGGTCATGCGCTGAAAGGCAATGCGTTCCTGGTCCCGCATGCGGCCCAGTTCCGGCCAGAGCGCCATGCTGCCCAGCAGCAACAGCGCGCCGGCAGGCAATAGCCACTTGGTCAGCTTGATCGTGAAACGGCGACGCGCCAGCCGGCCCGGGCTTGGCGGCTTCCGAACGCGCTGGGCGGCAGCCCCAGACCAACCGCTCTCCGGGCCGGGGAGGGTGGGCTTCGGACGGGAAGGGGGCTGATACTCATGCGACGCCCGCGCGTAACAGGTCGTGGATGTGGAGAATGCCCATGACGCGGGTTGCCGCGTCGATCACGAACAACGCGGTGATCGGCCGGTCATGGGCGTTCATGGCGCGCAGCGCTTCCCCGGCGAGGGCATCGGCCCCGATCGTCCGCGGCGTCCTGGTCATGATTTCGTCAACCTGACGGCAGAGCAGGTCGGGCCCCATGGCGCGGCGCAAGTCACCGTCCGTGACGATGCCGATCAGCCGGCCCGCTGGGTCCACCACGCCAAGGCAGCCGAAGCGCTTCTCGGTGATCAGCAGCAGCGCGCGGTCCATCGGCGTTTCCGGCGGCGCGAGCGGCACAGCCTCTCCCTCGTGCATCAGGTCGCGCACACGCCGGAGGCGCGCACCAAGCCGGCCACCCGGATGGATCGGTGGAAGTCGGCGGCGGTAAAGCCGCGGCGCGTCAGCAGCGCAACCGCCACGGCATCGCCGAGTGCCATCTGCATGGTCGTCGAAGTGGTGGGGCGCCAGCCCCATGGGGCAGGCCTCCTCGGCACTCGGCAGCGTCAGCGCGATGTCCGCCGCCCTGGCCAGGGTCGAGCCCGGCCGGGCGGTGATCGCGACCAGCGGCAGGGCGAAGCGTCGAGAATGGGCGACCAAATCCGCCAGTTCGGCGGTCTCGCCCGAATTGGATAGCGCCAGCACGCGCGTCGCCCGCGACGATCATGCCCAGGTCGCCGTGCGAGGCCTCGGCCGGATGAACGAACAGCGCCGGAGTTCCGGTCGAGGACAGTGTGGCGGCAATCTTGCGGGCGACCAGCCCCGACTTGCCCATGCCGGAGACCACCACCCGTCCGGTCGCGCCGGCCAGCAAGTCCACCGCCCGGGCAAACGACGGACTGAGACTGGCCGCGAGGGCGTGCAGCCCCGCCGCCTCGGCGTACAGCACCGAACGGGCAACCTCGATGTCTCCCCGATTCGTCGGCAGCCGCGGCACTGCTCATGGCGAGTGTTTTGAGCGCAGGCGGCCGCAGGGTCAACCAGGCATGGCCGGTGCCGCGACAAAAATCATGCCAGTATTGCGAACTGTGACCGGCTCAGTGGGCGAAAATGTCAGGCTGCTCGTATCCGAGCAGGTCGAGGCGTGCGCGGGTAGGCAGGAAGCCGAAGCAGGCTCTCGGCGAGTTCCACGCGACCCTCGCGGATCAGCAGAGCCTCCAACCGCGCCCATAACGCGTGCAGGTGCAGCACGTCGGATGCAGCGTAGGCGAGCTGCTCGGGCGTCAGCTCAACCGCGCCCCAATCCGACGTCTGCTGCTGCTTGGAGAGGTCGATATTCAGCAACTCCTTGCACAGATCCTTCAGTCCATGCCGGTCGGTGAAGGTGCGGGTGAGGCGGGCGGCGATCTTGGTGCAGCGAATCGGCGCTGTGGTGACGCCCAGGCTGCGCTGCACCATGGCAACGTCGAAACGGGCGAAATGCATCAGTTTGATAACGGCAGGATCGGCAAGCAGGTTGCGCAGGTTGGGGCAGTCGTAGCCGTGGCCACCGAGCGTCTCCGGGATGAGCTGCACGAGATGGGCGTGGCCGTCGCCCGCGGAAAGCTGCACCAGGCAAAGCCGGTCGCGGTAGGGATTGAGTCCCATGGTTTCCGTATCGACCGCCACCACTGGCCCCAATGTACAGGTCTTCCGGCAAATCGTGCCGATGCAGGTGGATGGTGCCGCCTTGCATGAACTGCGTCGTACTCATTGTGCTGGTGCCCAGGAGAAGACTCGAACTTCCACGACCTTGCGGCCACAGGTACCTGAAACCTGCGCGTCTACCAATTCCGCCACCTGGGCAAGGTGCGTCTCGCGCGACGATCACGGGCGTAGCGCCAGGTCGCGGGATGTAGCCCCGAGGCGGAGGGGCGTCAACCGCATCGCGCGGGCTTTCGGTATGCTGCTCAGCTTTCCACCCTGGTTGGCGTCGTGCTGCCGGGCTCGGCCATGACTTCCCGGACCTTCGCCGCCAATGCTGCCAGGCTGAACGGCTTGGCAATGAACTGCAGCCTTCGAGTTCGAGCCATTATCGCGTGCATAACC
This sequence comes from uncultured Alphaproteobacteria bacterium, assembly GCA_963758595.1. Lineage (GTDB taxonomy): Bacteria > Pseudomonadota > Alphaproteobacteria > Acetobacterales > Acetobacteraceae > JAMXLO01. The sequence goes on along the minus strand of CAVWWB010000003.1, from coordinate 57,087 downwards.
GGTGGTGAACAGCACACGCAGCCCGGGCTGCGCGCTGCGAGCTGCGTCGGCCAGCGCGCGCCCGCTCACGCCACCCGGCAGCCCGACATCGGTGAACAACAGGTCGATGCCGCCGCGGTCGACGATCAGCCGAACGGCGTCCATCGCGTCGCCTGCCTCGAGCACCTGGTAACCCATCTCGTGCAGTGCCTCGACCGAGGATCGCCGTACATCCTCATCATCCTCGACCACCAGGATCGTTTCGCCGGATCCACGTCGATGCGGCGCTGCGGCAGCAAGGCGACGGAGATGCTGGCACGGCCTCGTCGCCGATCCGAGGCAGATAGATCCTTACCGTCGTCCCCTTGCCTGGGCTGCTGTCGAGCGCGACATGGCCCCCCGACTGCCTGACGAAGCCTCGCACTGCTGAGAGCCCAAGACCGGCGCTTGCGTCGTCGCAGGCGTCCGGTCCCGAGCCCGCTCCGGTGTCGCTGACCGCAAGTAGCACGTATTGGCCTGGGGAAACCGTTGGGTGCGCGGCGGCGTACGCTGCGTCCAGGCAGGCATTCGCGGTCTCGATCGTCAGTCTGCCGCCGTCCGGCATGGCATCGCGCGCGTTCACGGCAAGATTGAGCAGCACGTTCTCCAGTTGATTGGCATCGACCCGGGTTTGCCAAAGCCCAGGGGCGAGCACAGTCTGCACGGCGATATCCTCACCCAGGGTGCGGCGCAGCATATCCGTCGCATTGGTGACCAGGTAGCCGACATCGATCGGTTCCGGATCAAGCGGCTGCTGGCTCGAAGCCGCCACCAGCCGGTGCGTCAGCGTGGCGGCGCGCTGAACGCCCGCCATTGCCGCGTTGGTCAATCGCAGCAGTGCAGCGCTGTCGGCTGGAAGCCGCCGCTGAAGCAGTTCGATGTTGCTGCTGATGACCGTCAGGTGGTTGTTGAAGTCGTGCGCGATCCCGCGCGTGAGACGGCCGATCACTTGCACCTTTTGCGCTCTCTCGCAGAGCCTCTTCCACCGCCTCGCGGCGCCGTACCTCGTCGCGCAGCCGGGCCACCGCCTCGCGCTGGCCACGCCACTGCCGCCAGGCCAGCAGGCCAAGGCCGAGCAGGACAAATGCCACTATGACGCCAGGCAGCAGACTTCTCACCATCAGCCAGCGCCATTCGACCAAGCGCTCATTCGCGATGCCGTCTCCCGATATGCGCGGCCTTCGGAACCGTGTCATAGTACTCAGGCCGTCGCCAGATATATGCGGCACGGTGCTGAATATTGTGGTGACGCAGCGGCGCGAGAACGGTTGATGGCGGATGCGAACGCCAGTCCTGGTGATCGGCAGCCTGAACATGGACCTGGTGGCGCGCTGCGATCATCTGCCTCGGCCCGGTCAGACCGTGTTCGGATCGGATTTCTTCACCGCCGCCGGCGGCAAGGGCGCGAACCAGGCGGTTGCCGCAGCGAGGCTGGGCGCGCGGGTCGCAATGGCTGGTTGCGTTGGCGACGATCAGTTCGGGCGTGAGCTCCTGGAAGGGCTTCGAACGGACGGGGTGCGGTGCCAGTCAGTGCAACAGGTGGCACAACCCACCGGCACGGCACTGATTACGGTCGATGCGCAAGGCGCCAATACGATCGTGGTAATCTCCGGCGCCAATATGGCGTGCGATGCGACGCTGGTCGAGCGGGCTCTGGCGTCTGTCGATGGTCCCGGAGTGCTGCTGCTGCAACACGAGATTCAGGATGCAGCGAACGCCCATGCGATCCGCGCCGCGCGGAGGGCCGGCTGGTTTATCGTGCTGAATCCCGCGCCAGCACGCACTATCGCGCCGGAGCTGTTGCCGCTGATCGATCTGATCGTGCCGAACGAAACCGAGGCGGCGGCACTGAGCGGCAGCAGCGATCCGCAGACCGCGGCCGAGGCACCTGCTGGCGCAAGGCGCACCGGCGGTGCTGGTCACACTCGGCGAGAAGGGAGCGCTTGTATCTCAGCCGTGACGCCGCATGGCGCTGCCCGGCCGTAACGGTGCGGCCCGTCGATACAACGGCTGCGGGGGATGCCTACATCGGCGCTCTCGCCATCGCGCTCGCCGAGGGACGAGGCGTGCCCGACAGTCTCGGGTTCGCTGCCGCGGCTGCTGGACTGGCAGTGACGCGGTTTGGCGCGCAGCCGTCACTCGGAACGAGAGAGGCGGTGGCTGAGTTCACCGCGCGCTATGGTGCGCCGCGCGCAGTCGCCGTCTGATCTGTGACTGGCGGCTTCGCTTCGGCCTCGGGCAACGGCTCGGGGTTGTGGGACAATGTCCGCAGGTACGCTATGACGTCGAGGCGGAGCTTCTCGTTCTTGATCCCCGGAAACGCCATCCGCGTACCAGGTGCGTAGGCGTCAGGCTTGGTTAGCCACGCGAACAGCTCGTCGTAGGTCCAGGGGCCTTGTTTTGCCTTCAGCGCGTCGGAATAGTTGAAGCCGGCCATGTGCGCATGCGGGCCGCCGACCACACCGTAGAGGTTGGGACCAACGATCGCCTTGCCGCCTTCGTTCAGCGAATGGCAGGCCGCGCACACCTTCTTCGCATATGCCTCGCCGGCCGCAGGATCGGCATTTGCAAGGAAAGGCGCTATAGATGGCGATAATGCATCGACCTGCGCCATCGCGTTGCCGCCCAGCATCCCGGCGACGCCGAGACCAAGAACCACTCGCCGCATTGTGCCGTCTCCACATTGCGGCGAGTGAACCGGTGATCGCGCTGGTTTATTCCCGTGCTGTGATGGCCGGGTTACGGCTGGTCGGGGACCTAAGGCGCGTCAGGGCCGTCGACCTCGTCCCAGATGCGGATCTCGTGGGTCGTTCGCGCACCGAGTGAGAACCGACCACCACGCGGACAGCAGGAACGGAAAGCACCGGCCATAGGTCTGGAACGGCCCTCGCCCATGCCGACGCGGACACGATGATTCCAGCCGCATCAATCCCGGTCCGGGAATGGATCAATAACCATTGCCCGCAATCATTTAGTCGCGTAGTTTCATATACAACGCGGGGCAAACAATAATTGTCTATTAACAACTGAGAGTAAGCATGCGCGCGACACGCAAGCAAGGTGCATTCGCTCCACACTGTCGTTCGCAAGTTGATAACAATTAAAGGGCGTGTTGCGACTCGAGCAGCGCTCTCTGGCGCGATTCTGACCGATCCTACAAGGGAGGAACCCATGCACGTTCGTAGCGACTACGTTTCACGCCGCGCCCTGCTGCGAGTTGGCGCAGGGCTCGCCGGCGCAGTGGCCTTGCCTGGCGGCATGGTGATGGCGGCCGACGAGCCACCGATCGGCACCTGGCCCGCCGGCACGCAGGGCGCCACGGTCACCATCGGCGCGACTGTGCCCCGTACGGGCGCCTATGCCGTGCAGGGTGAGGACGAGCTCAAGGGCATGCAACTTGCCGTTGAGCACATCAATAGCGACCACGACCTGATGAAGCAGATTGCGCCCAAAGTATCGAAAGGTGTGCTCGGCAAGCAGGTCAACCTGGTAGTCGCCGATTCCGCCGCCAAGCCGAACGATGCTGTGCAGGAACAGCAGACGTTCATTAACCAGAACAAGATCATCGTCATGACCGGCGCAACCTCGTCGGCGGTTGCCGTGGCACTGAACAAGTTCGCGCAGCGCGAAAAGATCCTCTATCTGCCGGGGGTATCCGGCTCCAACGACACCACCGGCAAGGACTGCGCCCGCTACTCCTTCCGCCAGTGCTTCTATGGGGAGACGGCGGCGAACGCTATCGGCCCGGTCCTGGTCAAGGCTTACGGCAAGAGCAAGAAGGCGGCGTTCATGACGCCGGACTACACCTATGGCCACACCGTCACGAAGTCGGTGAATGATTACCTCACCGCGAATGGTGGTTGGACCATGGTGACCAACCAAGTCTCCCCACTCGGCACTTCGGACTTCAGCCAGTACCTGACCAACATCGCCAACTCTGGTGCCGATGCCATCATTAACGTCAACTGGGGTCGCGATGCCGTGCTGTCGGTCCAGCAGGCCAAGCAATTCGGCCTTACACCAAAGATGAAGATGGTGATCCCCTACCAGATCCCATTCCTCGCCAAGGAGGTCGGACCGGAGCTGACCGAGGGCGTCTACGCCTCCACAGATTTTTGGTGGACGCTCGAGGACAGGTTCCCGCTGGCCAAGATGTTCGTGTCGGAATTCGATAAGAAGTACGGCTACAAGCCGGAGTGGGGCGCCAACAACGCGTACATGCAGTTCGCCATCTGGGCGCGCATGGTCTCGGAGGCCGGTACGTTCTATCCGCCGGCGGTCATCAAACAGTACGAGAAGGGCGAAACGTTCCCGTCGACTGTCGGCGACGTGCACTTCCGGCCCGAGGATCACCAACTCGTACGTCCGGTCGTCATCGTCCGCGGCAAGGCGCCGAAGGACATGAAAGGCAAGGAAGACTACTGGGAGGTCCTGGACGTCCTCCCCGGGGCACCGCTCATGCAGAAACCCGACGCCTTCGGCTGCAAACTCGGCGACTATACCTGACACTGCGCCCTCTCCACGTCAGTGCGGCGGAGAGGGCACGTTCCGCGCGTGTCGTGTCGGGCCGTTAGATCGCGGCGGCTCTGCAATGCCGGCTGGGCCGAAGCCGGCCATAACACGGGAACGCGATCTTCACCGACTCGGGCGACAACGTGATCAACTGGGCTACCTTCATATCGCAATGTTTCAACGGCCTGGTGCTCGGCGCGCTGCTCGCGCTGATCTCCTCCGGCCTGACGATCATCTACGGCACACTCGGCGTCCTCAATCTGGCGCACGGCGCGATGTTCATGATGGGCGGCTACGCCGGCTGGGTCGCCTACACTTACAGCGGCTCGTTTATCATTGCCGTCGTCGCCGGTTCCCTGTTCGTCATGCTGGTTGGCGTGGTGATGGAGCGGGTCGTCATTCGATCCTTCTACGGCCGCCCCCACGAGGATCAGTTGCTCCTCACCTTTGGGCTTGGCATCGTGTTCGTCGAGACCGCGCGTTTCTTCTTTGGCAGCTTGTCCAAGATCGTGCCTCCGCCCCCCAGTCTGGTCGGTATCACCCCCCTCGGGTTCATGATGTATCCGACTTATCGGCTGGCGCTGCTCGGTATCGTCACCGTAGCGCTGCTGCTGCTTTACTTCGCCCTCTACCGAACGCGCATTGGCGTGGTCGTTCGCGCGGGCATCGAGGACTCCGTGATGGTCGATGTTCTCGGTATCGATGTTTATAAGGTATTCATGCTGGTGTTCGGCATTGGTGCAATGGCGGCGGGCTTCGCCGGCATCGTCAATGCACCGGTGGTGTCGATCTCGCCGGACGTCGGCGAGGCTATTCTCGTGCAGACCTTCGTCGTCGTCGTCATCGGCGGGGTCGGTTCGTTTCCGGGTGCGGTACTCGGCGGCCTCATAGCGGGCCAGATCATCAGTATAACCTCTATGTTCAATCCCGGTTATGCCTATGTCATGCTTTTCGCGGCGATGACGCTGGTGCTGGTGATCCGCCCCTATGGGCTGCTCGGCACCGCGGGACGCGAGTGAACCCGGTCGCCCGATGCTGAAACAACGCCCTTTCCTGATTGAAGCGCTGACCGCGGCCGGGTTGATCGCTGCGCCGTTCATCCTGCCATACCTCGGCTTCTCGCCAACGACGATTAACCGCATCCTGATCTGGGGCCTGTTCGGCCTTGGCTTCGACATCCTGTTTGGCTTCACCGGGCTGCTGTCCTTCGGCCAATCCGCTTTCTTCGGCACCGGCGGCATGGTCGCCGCATATCTGCTGACGATGGCCGGCTTCCCCCATATAATGGTAGCGGTCTTCGTTGGCGCGATTGCGGCGGCTGCGGTCGGATATCTGGTCGGCCTCATCGCGCTCCGGCGCACCGGCATCTATTTTGCCATGATCACAGTGGCGATCGCCGAAGTGTTCTTTTTCGTCGAGTTCAATCCGCTATCTGAATACACCGGCGGCGAAAATGGATTGCCGGGCGTGCCGCGGCCATCGGTGTGGGTCGGCTTTACGACGCTGACGTTCAAGACCGACCTGTCAATTTATGCCTTCATGGCCTTCTGGTACTTCATCGGCTTCGTGCTGGCCCTGCGCATCGTCCGCTCGCCCGTCGGCGCCATATTGAGCGCCATCCGGGACAACCCGTTGCGCGCCGCCGCGGTGGGCCATCATATCGATCGCTACAAGCTCACTGCCTTCGTTATCGCCGCCGCCTATGCCGGCTTTGCCGGTGGTCTGCTCGGCCTGATGCAGGGCTTCATGCCGCCTGACGCGTTCACGTTCGACACCTCAGGCCAGCTCGTGATGCAGACCGCAATTGGCGGCGCCGGTACCTTGTTCGGACCGCTGGTTGGCGCCGCTGTGTGGCTCTATCTCAGCGATTTTCTTCAGACAACGCTGCATCTCGGCGCCGCCTGGAAGTTGGTGCTTGGCATCGTCTTCGTTCTGCTAGTCGTATTCCTCCGTCACGGCATCGTCGGTGGGCTCGCGTCTCTGTGGCAGCTCATGATCGGCGGCGCCAGGCACAGCGAACCACCCGAGTCCGATCCGCACGCGATAGCTGCGAACTCAATCACCGCAGCGACCCACCAGGCCGTGTCCGTCGCCGCGTTCACACGACGCCCCGAGCTCGTGGACGGCGGCGCACCGGTTCTGGAGGCTCGGGGATTGACCAAACGCTATGGCGGCGTTCTCGCCAATGACCACATTGATTTCTCGGTCAGGCGCGGTGAACTGCGGGGCATTATTGGTCCGAACGGCGCCGGCAAGTCCACCTTTTTCAAGATGCTGACCTGCGAGACGCATCCGTCAGAAGGGCGCATCGTGTTTGAGGGCCGCGACATCACCGGCTTCGGCGTTACCGAAGTGTGCCAGCTTGGACTGACCAAGAGCTACCAGGTGAATCAGTTGTTCACCCGGCTGACAGTTCGCGAGAACGTCACCATCGCGGCCCTCGCCGAGAGGCGTGGACCGTTCTGTCTCGACCTGCTGCGCCATATGGGCGGTGTCAGTGGTCTCCCGCAGCGGGTCGAGGATACGCTTAACGTCGTGCGCTTGGCCGAGCGCGCCGACCTGCCCGTATCGGAACTCGCCTATGGGGAGAAGCGGCGGCTTGAGATCGGACTTGCGCTCGCCACCGCGCCGAGCCTGCTGCTGCTGGACGAGCCGCTGGCCGGTATGAGCCCGCGTGAGCGTCTGGAGACTCTCGAGTTGCTCAAATCGATCGCTCCTGGCCGCACCATGATCATCATCGATCACGACATGGACGCGATCTTCGAATTCGCCGAGCAGATCACTGTGCTGCGAGAAGGTTCTGTACTGGTGCAGGGGACGCCGGAAGAAATAAGGGCGAACGTCGAGGTCCAGGAGGCCTATCTCGGCGGAGTGCACGCTCCATGAGCCTGCTGCAAGTCAAGGATCTGAACAGCTATTATGGCGACTCACACATCCTCTTCGACGTCAATCTGCGCGTCGAGAAAAACGAGGTGGTGGCACTGCTCGGCCGCAATGGTGCGGGGAAATCGACGACACTGAAAAGCCTGATGGGCGTGGTGACGCCGCGCTCGGGCGAGGTGATCCTCGACGGACAGAATCTCGCCGGCCAGCCGCCGCATCGTATCGCGCAGGCTGGCATACAGCTGGTGCCGGAAGACAGGCGCATCTTCGGTAGCCTTAGTGTCGAGGAGAACATCATCCTCGCCGGCCTGACCGCGTCGAACCGATGGCCGCTCGACCGTATCTATACGATGTTCCCCCGGCTGAAGGAGCGGCGCCAAAGCCGCGGCGCCGATCTCTCGGGCGGCGAGCAACAGATGCTGGCGATTGCGCGGGCACTGGTACGCAATCCAAAAATCATCCTGCTAGATGAACCGTTCGAGGGCCTCGCGCCGGTGATTGTGCACGACTTGATGCGCGTCTGTGGCGATCTCGCCAGCGCTGGGCAGACCATCGTGGTGGTTGAACAGAACATCGCAGCCACTCTGGCGCTGGCGAGCCGCGCTTACATCGTCAACAACGGCCATATCGTGCACGAGGGACCGACCGCAGAGATCAAGGCCGATCATGGCGTGCTGCAACGGTATCTTGGTGTCTGAGACACGTTGGAGCTGAGAGGGTTGTGGCGCCTCCGCCTGTCGAGCAAGCGTTGCTCGAACGAATTACCTCATCGGCCGCCGTCCACCTGGAGTATTTGCCCATTGACAAAGGCGGCCAGGTCAGAGGCGAAGAACACCACGGCATTGGCGATATCCTGCGCGGAGCCCAGACGCTTCATGGCGATCCGCTCGACCAGAGCTTTCTGACTATCCGGGCCGTAGCTATCCCACTGCCGCTCGGTTGCCGGGTTGGTGCGGATGAAGCCGGGTGCCACCGAGTTGACGGTGATGTTGTGAGGGCCGAACTCATGAGCGAGTTGGCGGGTCAACCCCACAACGGCGTGCTTCGCCGCACAATATGCCTGGATGCCGGTGAGCGACGGCTGCAAGCCGGCACCCGAGCTGGTGTTGACGATGCGGCCGCCGCCCGCGCGTTTCATCGCTGGTGCCACTGCCCGGCACAGTGTGAAGGCGGCATTGACGTTGATGTCGAACAGGATGTTCCAGTCTTCGTCCGACACTTCCTCCAGTGGCTTTGGTCCCTGGCCGGCAACACCGCCCGCGTTGTTCACCAGTACGTGGATGGGACCATTGGTCTGGGTTTCGATCTGGCGGATCCAGGCCGCACCGGCGACGCGATCGCGCAGGTCCACCACCTTGGTGGTGATGCCGCCATGGGCCGCGGTTTCGGCGAGTTCGTTGGCAAATATATCGGTGGCGAACACGCGCGCGCCGAGATGGGCGAAGGTCTGAGCGATGCAGCGCCCGAAACCGTGGCCGGCGCCGGTGACCGCGACGGTCTTGCCATCGAAGCGAATGTTCATAGGGTGTCCCTCCCGGATCAGATCATAGGTTGCGGTCAGCCTAAACGGTGGAGCGGCGGTTGCGCCATTTCTCATGACCCCGCTGCTCGCGGCGGGCATCGCGGCGATCACGCTGGGTGTGACGATCGGTGCGACTGGGATTGGCGGCGTGCTGCTGGTCCCGATCCTGACGCTGGCGCTGGGCATCGAGGTGAAGCAGGCGATTGCGGCGGCGCTGCTCAGCTATTTGCCACCCTGCATAATTGCGGTGGTGATGTATGCGCGCCGCGGTTCCATTATTTGGCAGGATGTGTGGCCACTGTGTTTTGCCGCGCTGCCAGCCGCCTGGCTGGGTGCGCGAGCCGCGCGCGTTGCGCCCGCGACCCTGCTGGAGGCAGCAATCGGTGTGCTGCTGCTGGCGGGTGGCCTCTACGCCGTGCGCACGCCCCGCCAGGCCGCCGTCGGTGGCCGACGCCTTTCCACCGGAACGCTGGTTGGGTTGGGTGCTGGCACCGCTTTCGTTTCCGCGTTGACTGGCGCGGGGGGCGCATTCGTGTTGCTGCCGGCGCTGCTGCTGTTGGATATGCCCGTGTTGCCGGCGATCGGCCTGGGCCAGGCTATCGCGTTACCGATCGCGGGGCTGGCGAGTGTGGCCAACCTGGAAGCCGGACTGGTGGATGTTCCCTTGGCGACGCTGCTGGCTGCCGGGTTGTCGGTGGGGATTGCGGTTGGCACGCCGATCGCGCACGCGCTGCCGCAGCTTGTGCTGCGACGCCTGTTGGGAACCTTGGTCGTCGCTGCCGGAGCGGGCATGCTGCTGCGGACCGCGATGAGAATGCTCTCCGCGTGAGATCGCGCTGGGCAACAGGCTACATCCAGTACTGCCAGACCCGCGCCTTCAGTTCATTCAGTCGCTCGCTCAAGCGGGCGATGTCCCCAGGACTGCAGCGTGACCTCTTCGGACATTAGCATGTCGCGTTGCAGCAGTGCCTCGACCTGTGATGCGGTATCTGCGCCGAGGATGATGGCGTCGACCTCGTTGTTGAATACCACGCTGCGTCGATCAAGATTCGAGGAACCGATCGCGGTCCAGACGCCGTCCACCGCTGCCAGTTTGGAGTGCAGGATCGCGTTCTGCATTTCGTAGATGTGCGCGCCGGCCCCCAGCAGGTCACCGTATGCGGCGCGACCGGCATACACGGCTGCTTCCACGTCACTGTGGCCTGGCACCACGACGCGCAGATCGACCCCGCGGCGAGCGGCCTTGTCGAGATCCTCGCGCTCCTGGTGTGGTGGCACGAAATAGCCGGTGGAGAGCCAGATACGGGACTGCGCGGCGCGGATCGCTTCCTCCAGCGAGATATAATAGAGCGGACGATTGTCGCCTGGCGCACTGCCGATGATGCGGACGGTCTGAACGCCCTGACGCGAAAGTGGGGGGAAATAGTTGGCGGGCTGGACGGGATCGCCGCTCTGCCGTTTCCAGGTGGCGAAGAACAGGCGCTGGAGTTCGGCGACCGCGGGCCCACGAATTTCAATGGCGGTGTCACGCCAGTAGGCAAATCGTGTGTCGCCATTGGCGGGGACACCGGCAGAGGCTGGGTTCTGATAGGTGCGGGAGAGATTGATGCCGCCGGTGAATCCGACGCGTCCGTCTATCACCATAATTTTGCGGTGATCGCGGTCGTTGGCGTGCAGCAGGGTAGCGGGATTGATCGGGTGATAGGTCAGGACCTTGGCGCCGGCACGGCGCAAGGCATCGAACAACTCGCCCGGCGTGGTTTGCGAGCCGTATGCGTCGTAGATGATGTTGACCGCGACTCCCCGCTGCAACTTGCCGATGAGCAGATCGGAAAGCAGGCGGCCATGAACCTCGACATCCTCGAAGATGAAATACTCAAGGTTGATGTGGTCCTGTGCTGCATCCATCGCCTGGAACATCGCTGGAAGAGCCGCCAAACCGTCCTCGAGCAGCTGGGTCTGATTGCCGAACACCAGCGGCCCGTCGGACAGCGCATGCTGCGTGGCGTAATGGCGCTGCAGTGGATCGTTGGCATCTGCGAGATAAGAGTCGATGTCTGGGACCGAGGCGCACGCTTGCAGTCCTGCCGCAGCGCCGAGGGCGAGAAGATGACGGCGGGTCGGAGTACGCGACATGCCGGCAATTCCAGCATCAGCAATGAGGCGAAATCGTGTGGGAATGACAACTTTTGCTTGGAGCTGAAGTTTCGCGTGCAATACGGCGCGGCGCACACAACGAGGACGTGTGCGAGAGAGCTACGTCACGGGTTGCAATCGCATCGAACCGCGAGCCGCCGCAAGTCCTCGAATAGTGTCTGGTCGTTGATAACGCGCGGCACCTTGTGCTGACCCCCGAGCTGTCTTCGCTGCTTCATCCACGCGGCAAACGTGCCGGGACGCACGGCAAGGATATGCGGCGGCCGCAGGCCGAACCCGCCGGACCGGTGGGCACGATAGTCCTCATTGGCACTGCACAGTGTGTCGTCCAATACCCTGGCGAACGCCCCGATCTGTTCCTGATCATGCGGAGGCTGACCGAATTCGACCACATAGAGATGGCCACCCCGCGGGTCGTCGGCATCCGAAAACACTGCTCCAACCGCGAACTCCGCGATGGTTGCATGAACCGCGTCGGCTGCTTTGCAGATTGCTGCTTCGATCTCCTCGCCGGCAAGATGCTCACCGAAAGCAGACAGGAAGTAAGACAACCTGCCCGTGACCAAAACGCGCGGAGGATGCAGGTCGACGAACCTGATCGTGTCACCGACGATATACGACCAGAGCCCGGCGCAACTGCTGACAACCAGTGCGTAGTCGACGCCGGTCTGCGCGTCGGCGAGCCAGCAGCGGCTCGGTTCACTGTGCGACAGCTCCCCAGGGCGCACAAATTCGAAGAACAGCCCATTGTCAACGATCAGGCGCATACCTTCGCCAGGCCCCCGATCGGCGATGGCGAAGAAGCCTTCGCTTGCCGGATACACCTCGCGCAACTCGGCGTGGCTGCCCCGCAGCAACTTGGCGAACTGAGATTGGTACGGTGCGAAGTTCACGCCGCCATGCACCAGAAGCTCGAGCCTTGGAAACACTGCGTGCAGGCTGGTCGGCCTGTCAGGGCGCTGGGCGAGCAAGCGCTCGAAGAAGATCAGCAACCAACTGGGAGTGCCGCTGATGGCGCGTACATCCTGCTGCTGACAGGCGCGCGCCAGCGCTTCCACCTTCTCTTCCCAGTCGGCGATCAGCGCGAGTTCTGGCGGCGGAAAGGAATACGGCCGTGCCCACCACGGCACCTGGCTCGCGGCAATGCCGCTCAGATCGCCACCGCGAATGCCGGGAGCGAGCTCGATTAGGGCGGTGCTGCCGCCCAGCATGAAGCTCTTGCCCCCAAGCACACGGCTTGCCGGCCGGTTCGTGACATGATGCACAAGGATGTCGATCGCTGCCCAGGCATTCGCGCGATTCATCGCGGCTGAGCATGGGATGTACTTGGTCGTGCCGCTGGTAGTGCCAGATGACAGGGCAAAGAACGGGATAGTCCCGGGCCAAGTGGCATTGGTTAGCCGCGGGAAGTCCGGCTGCCAATAGGACTCCCACATGTCCTCATAATGCTGCAGCCTGACCCGGTCCTGGAAATCGCCCACCGAGCGTACGGCGGCGAAGCCATGATCGTGACCGAACCGCGTATCGCGTGCCTGGTGTACCAGACGCAGGAGCTGGCGTTGTTGTTCGGCGACAGCATCCTGGCGGGCCAGCCGCGCCAGACGGTGCCGGGCGTAACGACGCAGCAGCGGCGTCGCATCGAACGGCACTCTTCCTGTCATGGCGTTAGCTGGGTCACATGCCGAAAGGTGGCACGCGCTGTTTCCTTCCGTAGCGGCACCGAGACGTACTGACCCTCTTGCCACAACGCAACTTGATCGAGGAACGTCGTGCTGCCCGGCCAGCCATCCTGCCCGCCCAACAGCACGAAGTGGTTCCGGTCAAGGTCGGACAGATCCGAGATATGGCGCGCCATTGATCCATACGTGATCGCATGCCGACGGGCCGTCTGCTGATGCGCAGTCTTCATCAACGTGTCGGCACCGCCTCCGGCCGGCAGGTCCGTAGAGCGCCAGGCCCGGCCAAGCACCGGTATCAATGCCATTGGATGACCCAGCCGGAGCCGGTGGCGGTCGCCCCACGTCTCATGGGTGCCGATTGCCTTCGCCGCCGTCCGGAGCGCCCGACGCACAGCGCGCCGCCGAAGCTGCGGCTCGGCAGACTGGATGTCACCCCAGATCAGCCGGCGCGTTCCCCACGACGCGCTGTAAATCCTTCTCCTCCGCGGCGGCACAAGCAGGCGCGCCAGGTAGTAACACCAGACTTCGAACGCAAGCGCTCCGCGCGACCGCCCGTCGTAACGGCAATTCCAGGCCGAGATGGTCTCGATGAACTTGCGCTCGCGGGTGCCGGTGTCCGCATTGTCCGACCACGCCAGGAGCTGCCGGCGCTGGGCATTCGCGGGTTCCCAGTGGGTATCGCCCTGGATCCGCGCCAATGCCTCGAACGATACGCGGGCGTCGCGTGCCAGCAAAACCTCGAGGCGGCGCTTTCGATCTCCCGCGGAAAACAGATTGCCCACGAGTGCGGCGCATTTCTGTGGCCGCTCGTTGGCGGAGGTAATGAACCCGTCGGCAGGGTCGACGATGCAAGGAAGTTCGGCACCACCTACCGGCGCCTTCCAGTCATCGTCTGGTGTAGGCTGCGCAATCATGTCGTCGCGCATTCTGTGCAGCCGGCGCGGTACGTGCACCGCCATCAGCCTTCCGATACGGCCGGACGCATCGGCGCACAGCATGTTCTGCCCGGGAACCGCGAAACCGTCGAATGCCGACCGGAATTCGTCCCAGCTTCTGGCGCGATTGGCCGCAAGCATGGCGGTGGTCTCGTCCGATGCCCGATGCCCCATCCAGCGTAGCGCCAGTGTCGCATCGCCAGCCCCAAGCAGAGCAACGTCGGAAACTATCGGGCCCCACCGGCTCTCGCGTATGCGGATCCGGCGCTTGCGTCCCCAGCGTACGTTCAGTTCCACCTCGCGCTGCTTCAGTTGCGGCAGTTCGTCGGCAGGCACCGCGACAAGTTCGCTACTGGCTGCGTGCAGGCTGGTGCCGCCCCAGGCTATCCAGGGATTCCGGCCCAGCGCCACGAAAGGCAGACCGGGCAGCATCAGTCCCAATACCTGATACGACGGCGAATGGCAGGCCGCCAGCATCCAAGTGTTCGGCAGCATGATCCCGAGATGCGGATCGCTGGCAATCATTGGAGCACCGCCCGTGCAGCGGGACGCTCCGACAACAAGCGAATTGCTGCCGGACCGGAGAAATGGCACCGGCACTGCATCGTTATCAGCCGTTCCGCACGCCAGGCTGTCAACCTCGAGCAGCTTGCGCCAAAGCTGCGGCCAATCGGCCTGGTGGCGAAACCTGAGCAATTGCGCACAGACGATCCAATTGACGTCGGCGCTGGCCAGACGGCCCAGGGTAAGCACGTCGGCGACACGCCATGGCTCTGGCCGCAAGCCGAACAGTTCGAATTCGACCGGCAACGGCCGCACCCGCATCAAATAGTGGTTCAGTCCATCGACGAATGCCTTAACCCAATCGCGGGTGGCCTGAGGAAGCCCGGCCAGTATCGCCGGAACCGCACGGCCGAAATCGAGCGTGTGCAGCAGCCGGTCGATTTCAATCCCGATCGGGCCTATCATCTCGGACACGCGCCCTTGCGCCAACCGCCGCATCAGCTCGATCTGGCCGAGGCGGAGATGTGCGTGCACCAGCCCTAACGCGACCGCGAGATCGTGATCACTGCCCGCTTCGATGTATGGAACCTGATGCGCATTCCAGCGAATGTTGACGGGCTGCTCGATCGGCAGACCTGTGCGCGGCAGCACGGCGAGCCGCTCCTCGAGTGTGTAGCTTCGCCGTTTCCGCCGGGCATGGCGAGACAGGGCGGCGATCAGCATTGCCATCCCGGTCAGCCGATCGAAGGTTCGCGCCATGCGTGACAATTGCCCTTGTCCCATCTTACGCCCCGCGTGCCGAGTAACGCATGTCGGCAGAAGTCCATCCGTGATGGGCCACGGCAGGGCAACTGGCTCTTATGATCCCGGATCGGCGCCGGAACCGCCCCGGAGGATTAACCTTTGTCGGAAGGAACGCTCCCTGATATTTGTCGAAACGGGCGCTCCCAGGTAAGTGAACGGGGCGGGGCACAAACGCCGGACCGAACGCCAACCGGCTGTCGCAAACTGGCGTTGGCGTCTCTCCTAGTCTCTTGCATGGCCTCTTCGGGCATCCAAAACACTGCTTTCCTGAGCAACCGGAACATCGCATCACATGCTGCCACGCATCTATCACCTGCATCCACTGGTTGCCGGCGCGTTGCAGGACTGGCCAGCACACTTCGCGCGCTGCCGCGAGATGGCATTCGACACCGTCTGTATCGCCCCCCCGTTCGTACCTGGCGCCAGCGGCGACATTTTCGCCACAGCCGATCACGAGGCTCTGCATCCTGCATTGCATTGGTCAGGAACCGCCGACCAGGGAATAGCCGAGATTGCGGACCAGGCCAGCCGGTATGGTCTGCGTATCTGGCTGGACCTCGCCATCGACCAGGTGGCGGTCGATGCGCCGATCCGCCAGCGCAAGGAAGGATGGTTCGCCTCAGGCCACTGTGGCGCGCCGTTGACTCCGCTGCAGGCTCCGCGGCAGGTCGACATGGCGTACGCGCAGCTCCAACAGACCGACATTGCCGAAGCCGTAGCGACCTGGTGGCTGGACCGGCTCTCGCGTCTGCGCCAGGCCGGCGTCAGCGGATTCCGCTGTCTGAACCCCGACCGTGTGCCACCGACATTCTGGCGCCGGATCATCGGCGAGCTGGCGCCCTGCGAGTTCCTGGCGTGGACGCCGGGGCTTGATCGCTCCGCTCTGGCGCGGATGGAAGGCACCGGTTTCGGCTATACGTGCTCCTCGCTCGCATGGTGGGACGGCCGCGCGCCCTGGTTCGTCGAGGAGTACGACCTGCTGCGTCGGATTGCCCCTGCGATCGCTTCTGACCGAACCGTCATTCTTCGACCGTCGCGCTGCCCATCTGCCTTTGGGCACTGACTTACTGGCGACATATCGCTTTGCTCTGCATATGGCCGCGGCAGTCGGAAGTGGGCTGTTCGTGCCGATGGGCTTCGAGTACGCAGCGCGACGGCCATTCGATGCCGCACTGGCTCGCCTGAAGATCTCCACCGAGCTCGCGACGAATGCGCCATTCGACCTTGCGCCGGAGATCGCTGTCGCGAACACTCGTGGTCCAGCAGCTTGGCGAATACCGGGTCGATGGCGAGATGCGGCAACTGACGGGACCACACGATTCCGTCACCGCTTTGCTGCGTGCGAACGCACCGGACATGCGGATCGCTTCGTGCGCCATTCTGGTGTTGCTCAATCCGGACCTGGCACACAGCGCGATGCCCGATCTGCAGTTATCGACATTGCCGCCGCAGGCTGGCGCTGCTTTCACGCTCCGGGGTTCCGCGGAAGAGGCCGATGCTAGCTATGGGTCCAGGTGAGGTTCGCACCCTGGCTTATGCGCCCGACCGAGCCTGTCAGTTCCCACAGGTCGTCGATGCGGACCTGCAGCCTGCCTGTCTGCAGGCGGAGCGCATCGGTATCGAGGCGGTTCAGCCGCTGGTGCCCGGCGGCGCTTTCGCGGTTAAGCGCTTGGTGGGCGAAGAGATCGTCGTCAGTGCGGATATCATCGCCGATGGTCATGATGTGCTGGCGGCCGAGTTGTTGTGGGCGGCGGCGGACGAGGCGGAATGGCATCGCGTGCCGATGCGTCTTGTGGTCAACGATCGCTGGGAGGCTCGCTTTGTGCCGGACCGCATCGGGCGACATCGCTTTACCATCCAGGCATGGTGGGATGCCTGGGGCACCTTCCGCCACGATCTTGAGGCGAAGCACGCTGCGGGTCAGAAGGTGATGCTGGAGATCGAGGAAGGCCGATGCATGATCCAGGCGGCGGCCGCACGAAGCGGCACGTGCACGCACACCCGGCTTTCGGCAATGGCCGAGGACTGAAGTCCCTGGAGCCGGAACAACAAGTCGAATTGCTGCTTGCGCCCGGAACTGCCGAGGCGATGCGGGGGGCTGATGATCAGCCGTTCCTTGCCGAATACCAGCCACCCGTCGCAGTTGACGTGGACCGGCCGCAGGCGGGGTTTGCGAGTTGGTACGAGATGTTCCCGCGCTCGGCCACCGACGATCCTGGGCGGCATGGCACCTTCAGCGACGTGATCGCGCGCCTGCCGTCAATCCGGTCCATGGGCTTCGACGTGCTGTACTTCCCGCCGATCCATCCGATCGGCACGACCAATCGCAAGGGCCGCAACAATGCGTTGCGCGCCGCGCCGGACGATGTCGGCAGCCCTTATGCAATCGGCAGTCCCGAAGGCGGGCACGACGCGGTTCATCCGCAACTCGGCACGCTTGAGGATTTCCGCCGCCTGGTCCTCGCCGCCAAGGACCACGGACTAGAGATCGCGATCGACTTCGCGGTGCAGTGTTCGCCCGACCATCCGTGGCTGCGCGAGCATCCGGACTGGTTCCGCTGGCGCCCGGACGGCTCGCTCCGCTTCGCGGAGAACCCGCCAAAGAAGTACGAAGACATCGTCAATCCCGACTTCTATGCCGACGGTGCGATGCCCGGGCTGTGGTTTGCGTTGCGCGATGTGGTGCAATTCTGGGTGGACCAGGGTGTGCGCATCTTTCGCGTCGACAATCCGCACACCAAGCCGTTGCCGTTCTGGCAATGGATGATCGCCGACATTCGCGGCCGTCACCCGGACGTCATCTTCCTGTCGGAGGCGTTCACCAGGCCGAAGCTGATGTACCGGCTGGCCAAAGTAGGATTTACCCAATCCTACACCTACTTCACTTGGCGCAACACCAAAAATGAGATCACCGAGTACCTGACCGAGCTTAACAGCGTGCCGGTGCGCGACCTGTTCCGGCCGAATTTCTTCGTCAATACGCCGGATATCAATCCGCCGTTTCTGCAGACAGGCAGACGACCTGCCTTCCTGATCCGCGCGGTGCTTGCCGGGACCCTATCGGGACTGTGGGGAATGTATTCCGGTTTCGAGCTGTGCGAAGCGGCACCATTGCCTGGTCGTGAGGAATATCTTGATTCTGAGAAATACCAGATACGCGTGCGCGACTTCGCCGCGCCAGGAAACATAGTGGCGGAAATCTCCACGCTGAACCGCATCCGCCGGGCGCACCCGGCGTTGCAGACGCATCTCAATGTGAGCTTTTATCCGGCATTCAACGATCAGGTGCTGTTATATGGCAAACGCATCCCAGGGGCCCGCGACATGATCCTGGTCGCGGTTAGCCTTGATCCGCACAATGTGCAGGACGCGGCTATAGAAATCCCGCTATGGGAATGGGGACTGCCGGACCATGCATCACTGGCGGCTTCGGACCTGATGCGGGGCCACAGCTTCGTGTGGCACGGCAAGCAACAACGCGTTCGGCTCGATCCGGGCGAGCTGCCGTTCTGCATCTGGCGGGTGTCGCCGTGATGGATATTGTCGCAGCAAGCCCTGAAACCCAGACCACCAGCACGCTGAGCCCGGACGGGCTGTGGTACAAGGACGCGATCATCTACCAGTTGCACATGAAGTCGTTCTTCGATGCGAACAACGACGGGATCGGCGATTTTCCCGGGCTGATCTCCAAACTGGATTACATTGCCGATCTCGGCGTCAACACGATCTGGCTGCTGCCGTTCTACCCGTCGCCGCGCCGGGACGATGGCTACGACATCAGCGACTATCGGGGGGTCCACCCCGATTACGGAACGCTGGCGGATGCCCGGCGGTTCATCGCCGCCGCCCACGCCCGCGGCATGCGGGTGATCACCGAGTTGGTGATCAATCACACGTCCGATCAGCACCCCTGGTTCCAGCGCGCGCGCCAAGCCAGGCCAGGATCCGCGTACCGCGATTTCTATGTATGGTCGCATGACGACAAAAAATATGCCGGCACGCGCGTCATATTCATCGACACGCAAAAGTCGAATTGGAGTTATGACGAGGTAGCGGGGGCATATTACTGGCATCGGTTTTATCCGCATCAGCCCGACCTGAATTTCGACAACCCGCGGGTGCTCAAGGAAGTGCTGGCGGTCCTGCGCTATTGGCTGGACATGGGGGTGGACGGGCTGCGACTGGACGCGGTTCCATATCTGGTAGAGCGGGAGGGGACCAACAACGAGAACCTGCCGGAAACGCATGCGGTGCTGAAGCAGATTCGCGCCGAGCTGAAACGGCACTATGCGGATCGCATGTTGCTGGCCGAGGCCAATCAGTGGCCCGAGGACGCCAAGGAGTATTTCGGCAACGACGATGAATGCCACATGGCGTTCCATTTTCCGTTGATGCCGCGCATGTATATGGCGATCGCGCGCGAGGATCGCTTTCCGATCACCGACATCTTGCGGCAGACGCCGGAAATTCCACCGAACAGCCAGTGGGCGATCTTCCTGCGCAACCACGATGAGCTGACGCTGGAGATGGTCACCTCCAGCGAGCGCGACTTTCTATGGGAAACCTATGCCGCGGATCGTCGCGCCCGCCTCAATCTAGGAATCCGCCGCCGGCTCGCGCCGTTGCTGGAGCGCGACCGGCGCCGGCTGGAGCTGATGAACTACCTGCTGCTGTCCATGCCGGGGACGCCGGTGATCTACTACGGCGACGAGATCGGCATGGGGGATAACATCCACCTTGGCGACCGGGATGGCGTGCGCACGCCGATGCAGTGGTCGTTCGACCGCAACGGCGGCTTCTCCCGCGTCGATCCTTCGCGGCTGGTGCTGCCGACCATCATGGATGCGCTGTACGGCTACGAGGCGGTAAACGTCGAGGCGCAGCAAAGCGATCGGCATTCACTGCTGAACTGGATGCGGCGGGTCATCGCGGTACGCCGGCAATACAACGTCTTCGGTCGCGGCACCTTCCGGCTGCTGTATCCAAAGAATCGCAAGGTTCTCGCCTATCTGCGCGAATACGAGGGTCGCACAATCCTGTGCGTCGCGAACCTTGCGCGCACGCCGCAGGCGGTGGAACTTGAACTTTCGGAGTTCGCAGGGCGCACACCGGTCGAGCTGGACGGGGGCTCGGTATTCCCACCGATCGGCCAGCTCAGTTACCTGCTGACGTTTCCGCCCTACGGCTTTTATTGGTTCCTACTTGCAGATGAGGAGGCGGGCTGGCCGACAACGCACACGCCCGCGCCAGAACCGATGCCCGAATATCAGACTCTAGTCTTGCGCCCGCGGCTGTCAGACGCATTGGCGACCAATCGCGCCATTCTGGAGCGCGAAATCCTGCCGGCGTATCTCGCCAAGCGGCGATGGTTTGCGATGAAGGACCAGACGCTGCGCGCGGCGCGGTTGACGTCGCTCACGCCACTGCCGTACGCCGATCAGGAATTGCTGCTGGCAGAGATCGAGACCGAGGCGCCGACGGGAACCGCGCGGTGGTTGCTGCCGATGGCAGTCGCCTGGGAGGACCGGCAAACCGGTCCGCTGCCTGCACAATTGGCGCTCGCCCGGGTCCGCCGGGGCAGCCGCGTCGGCTTGCTGACCGATGCCTTCGCCCTGCCGGAATTCGCCAACGCAGTGCTGGCCGGGCTAGCGGCGCGGAACCACGGCAGCGGGGAAATCCGCTTTGAGCCGACATCGCGCATGGCCGATATCGTGGTGCCGCCCGATGTGGAGATGAGCTGGTTTCGGTCGAGCAGTCCAACTCATCGATGATCGTCGGCGACATCGCGATGCTGAAGCTGTTCCGGCGGGTGGCAAGCGGCCCGCATCCCGAGGCGGAGATGGGCCGCTACCTGACGGAGCACGGTTACGCCAATATTCCGCCACTGCTGGGCGAGGTTGTGCGCGTCGATCCTGACGGCGAGCGCCACGCGATCGCCGTGGCGCAAGGTTTCATCCGCAACCAAGGTGACGCGTGGACCTGGACACTCGATCTGCTCACGCGCGGACTTTCCGATCTGACCGCCGGAACCCAGGAGACGCAGGCGACCGAAGCCGGACGAGCACGAGGATTATGGCGCCATCGCCTCTCTGTTCGGACGGCGTCTGGCCGAAATGCATGCCGTGCTGGCCGGCGCTTCGGACGATCCGGCCTTCGCGCCCGAACAGGCCGGCGAGGAATCTGGTGGAACAATGGGCAGACCAGGCAGAGCAACAGGTCGGCATCGCGTTCGCGGCGCTGGACGGGCTCACGGACCTCGAGGGGGAAGCCGTCCAGGATCTCGCTACCGTTATGGCCGAACGCGACGCGCTGGGTGACATCAGTGCACCAGTTGGCCAGGAGCGGCCTGGGCGAGACCGTGACCCGCATCCACGGCGACCTGCACCTTGGCCAGGCACTTGGTGGCCAATGGCGACATCTACATCATTGACTTCGAAGGCGAGCCGGTGAAGCCGCTGGCGTTGCGGCGCGGCAAGAACCATCGGTTGCGCGATGTTGCCGGCATGCTGCGTTCATTCGACTACGCGGCTGCAGTCACTCGGCGCAAGAGCCTCACGACGCAGGCGCATGTCGCCGATCCGCAGCGGGATGCTTTCCTGCGCACCTTCGTCGAACGTGCGACGCATTGCTTCCTTGCCGGCTATGCCGAGGTCCTGCCGGCACGGGACGCGACTGTCGAACTGAACCTGCTGCGATTGTTCCTGATTGAGAAGGCGGCTTATGAAATCGCCTATGAGGCAGCGAACCGTCCGACCTGGATCGACGTGCCACTGCATGGTCTGGCGAACCTGCTCGCGCAGGTGCCGGCATGAATGATGTGGTGGAACTGAGTGGTCTGCCGCCTGGCGCGGCGGAGGCTCTGGCTTCCGGCACGCTGCGCGATCCGTTCGCCGTGCTCGGACCAATCGACACGGCCGGCGGCAGAATTGTGCGTGTTTTCCTGCCTGGCGCGCTGGAAGTGGCTGTCGTCTCACGCTCGACCTGCTGCCTATCGCTCGGACGGCTGTCGCCGATGCTGCCGCAGGGACTGTTCGCCGGCCCGGTCGGCAGCGCCGAACCTTACCTGCTGCACATCACCTGGCCGGGTGCAGTACAGGAAACCGAGGATCCCTATTCCTTTGGCCCGTTGCTGGGAGATCTCGACCTACACCTGTTCAATGAAGGCCGGCATTTCGAGCTGGCATCGCATCTCGGCGCCAATGTCACAGTCATCGATGGCGTTAGCTGGAGTGCGGTTTGCCGTATGGGCACCGAACGCGCAGGCGGTGTCGGTGGTCGGCGACTTCAATATCTGGGACCCGCGACGCAATCCGATGCGGCTGCGTTATCCGGCGGGCGTTTGGGAGTTGTTCATCCCCAGGATCGGCGCCGGTCAGCGCTACAAGTTCGCCATCGTCGGCCCCGACGGGTCGCGGCAGCCATTCAAGGCTGATCCGCTGGCACGCGCAACCGAGCCACCTCCTGCGACCGCTTCGATCGTCACGGATCCCGACGCCGTTCGTCTGGCACGACGAGAACTGGATGCGACAGCGCCGGCGCACGCCATGCGACTGATGCGCCGATTACGATTTACGAGATGCATGCCGCATCATGGTTCCATCCCGACGGGCGCATTCCGACCTGGGACGAGCTGAGCCGCACGGCTTGTGCCGTATGTCAGCGAGATGGGGTTCACCCACATCGAGCTGATGCCGGTGGCTGAGCATCCGTTCGGCGGCTCGTGGGGCTACCAGCCGCTTAGCCTGTTTGCACCTAGTGCGCGCTTCGGTCCGCCCGAAGGATTCGCCCGCTTCGTCGACGCGTGCCATCGGGCCGATATTGGCGTGATTGTCGACTGGGTGCCGGCACATTTCCCGACCGATGCGCACGGCATGGCGCGATTCGACGGCACCGCTTTGTATGAGCATCGAGGACCCGCGCGAAGGCTTCCACCAGGATTGGAATACCTACATCTATAACTTTGGCCGGCGGGAAGTGCAGGGGTTTCTGATCGCCTCCGGGCCTCTATTGGCTCGAGCAGTTCCATGTTGATGGTCTTCGGGTCGATGCGGTGGCATCGATGCTGTATCGCGATTACTCGCGTGCGCAGGGCGAATGGATTCCCAACATCTATGGTGGACGCGAAAACCTTGAGGCGATCGGCTTCCTGCGCCATTTCAATGCCGTGGTGGATGAACGCTGTCGCCGGCGCGATAACCATTGCGGAGGAGTCGACCGCCTGGCCGGGCGTGTCGAGGCCGATCAGCGAAGGTGGCCTGGGCTTCCGTTACAAATGGAACATGGGCTGGATGCACGACACGCTCCGCTACATGGAGCGCTGAACCGGTCTACCGCCACTGGCACCACAATGACATGACGTTCGGCCTGCTGTACGCCTTTTCAGAGAACTTCGTGCTGCCGCTGTCGCACGACGAGGTGGTGTACGGAAAGCGACTCGCTGATCGGCAAGATGCCAGGCGATAGGTGGCAGCGTTTCGCCAATCTGCGCACCTATTTCGGATTCATGTGGGGACATCCCGGCAAGAAGCTGATTTTCATGGGTGGTGAAATCGCGCAGGAACATGAATGGAGCCATGACGGGGAGATTGACTGGTCGGCTCTCGGCGATCCGCTTCACCTTGGGGTCCAGCGCCTGATCCGCGACCTCAATCTCGTCTATGCCGCGGAGCCCGCGCTGCATCAGCGCGATGCTGTCTCAACCGGGTTTCCGCTGGGTGGTCGGTGATGACACTGCCAACTCGGTGTTCGCCTTCCTGCGGTACGGCAGCGAGGGGCGT
This sequence comes from uncultured Alphaproteobacteria bacterium, assembly GCA_963758595.1. Taxonomy (GTDB): domain Bacteria; phylum Pseudomonadota; class Alphaproteobacteria; order Acetobacterales; family Acetobacteraceae; genus JAMXLO01. The sequence goes on along the minus strand of CAVWWB010000003.1, from coordinate 33,296 downwards.
CCCCTGTCCTGGTCGTGTGCAACATGACGCCGATGCCGCGCTATGGTTATCGCATCGGCGTTCCGCGTCCCGGGACATGGCATGAGCTGCTCAACACCGACTCCTCGTTTTATGGCGGTTCCAACATGGGCAATGGTGGCTCGGTTGCGACCGAGCCTTTGCAAAGCCACGGCGAGGCGCAGTCGCTGGAGCTGACCTTGCCGCCATTAGCTACACTGTTCCTGCGCCTGGGCAACTGACCGACGATATATGCACCATCTGCCTGACGTGTTGCTGCCCGGCCGGGCGTATCCGCTGGGCGCGACATGGGATGGGCTGGGCATCAATTTCGCGGTGTTCTCAGCGCATGCCGAACGGGTCGAGCTGTGCCTGTTCGATCCGTTCGGGGCGGCACGAAATCGCTCGCTATGTACTGCCCGAATACACCGACGAAATCTGGCATGGCTATCTGCCTGACGCCAATGCCGGTCTGGTTTATGGCTATCGCGCCTATGGACCCGTACGCGCCCGAGCATGGACATCGGTTCAATCACCACAAGCTGCTGCTCGATCCGTACGCGCGGGCGCTGGCCGGGACGCTGCACTGGTCGGACGCGCTCTATGGCTTTCGCCAGCACTCCGCGCGGGGTGACCTTTCCTTCGACCGGCGGGACAGCGCCGCTCTTCATGCCGAAGAGCGGTGGTCACTGACGATTCGTTCAATTGGGGTGACGACCGACCGCCGCTTGTGCCCTGGTCAGACACGGTCATCTATGAGGCGCATGTACGCGGCCTGACCATGCAGCGCAGGGACATTCAGGCCCGCCGCGAGCGGGGCACCTTCGCCGGCCTGGCACATCCGGCGATCATCAGCCATCTCTGCCGGCTCGGCATCACCGCGGTCGAACTGATGCCGGTGCATGCCTTCCTGCAGGATCGCGGCGCTGCAGCGAGCGAGGGCTGCGCAATTACTGGGGCTACAACACGCTCGCCTTCTTCGCGCCGGAGCCGTCCTATTTGTCGGACGGCTCGCCGAATGAGATGCGCGTGGCGGTTCGTCGTCTGCACGCTGCGGGGATCGAAGTAATCCTTGATGTGGTCTATAACCACACAGCCGAAAGCGACGAGACCGGTCCGACCCTATCGTTTCGGGGTCTCGACAACGCCAGCTATTACCGGCTGGAAGCAGAGCGACGCGCGGCGCACGGTCAACGATACCGGCACCGGCAACACGCTCGAATCTTTCGCATCCGCGCGTGCTGCAAATGGTGCTGGATTCGCTGCGCTACTGGGTCACCTCGTACCATGTCGATGGGTTCCGGTTCGATCTCTGCGCGACGCTGGGCCGCGAATCGCACGGCTTCGACCCGCATGCAGGCTTTTTCGATGCGCTGCGCCAGGACCCGGTGCTGGCCAATGTGAAGCTGATCGCCGAACCCTGGGACATCGGGCCCGGCGGCTACCAGCTGGGCAACCATCCGCCCGGCTTCGCCGAATGGAATGATCGGTTTCGCGACAGCGTGCGCCGGTTCTGGCGTGGAGACGCGGGAGAGCGCCCGACGATCGCCGCGAGCCTTGCCGGCTCGGCCGACATCTTTGCGCATCACGGCAGACGGCCCTGGGCATCAATTAACTTCGTCGCCTCGCATGATGGCTTCACGCTCACGGACGCGGTGAGCTATGCTGGAGCGTCACAACGAGGCGAATGGTGAAGGCAACCACGACGGCCACCCGGCCAATTTCACCAGCAACTGGGGAGTAGAAGGCCCCACGGACGACCCCGCGATCACCGAGGTGAGAGACCGGGTAAAGCGCGCCATGCTGGCGACGGTGTTCTTCTCCGCCGGCACGCCGATGCTGCTGGCGGGCGATGAATTCGGCCGCACCCAGGGCGGCAACAACAACGCCTATTGCCAGGACAACGAGATTTCCTGGCTGAATTGGAACATGGCGGCATCGCCGCCGGGACTTGCCCTTACCGCCTATGTTGCACGTCTGATCGCACTCCGACGCGAGCATCCCGGTATTGCGGTATTCGCGTTTTCTGCATGGCACCGAGTACCCGGCGCCCGGCATCGCCGATATCGCCTGGTTCGACCAGCAGGCGGCACAATTCCGTCGGAGGCTTGGAACGAAATCGACCAGCGCACGTTGATTTTGCGCCGAGCGATGCAAGTCCCTGAGGGACGAGTGACGATCTTGACCTTACTGCTCAATCCGACTGCTGAATTGTGCCGGTTCCGTCTGCCGGCGCCTCGGTTGGCGTTACCGGGTATTGCTCGACAGTGCGAGCGCCGGATGCGGCGGCCAGTGACTGTGGCGGATCAAGCGGTCGTCGATGCGCACAGCGCGATGCTGCTGTACTCGGAGCTCTCAGCGATGAACTTCGGCGCCAACCTGCTGGACGACGGGCGCACACAGTTCCGCTTCTGGGCACCGGGGCAGGAGAGCGTCAGTGTTGCAGTGGAAGATGGCCCGATCGTACCCATGGCGCGCTCACCTGATGGCTGGTTCGAGGCGGTCGCCGCGTGCTCGGCGGGCACACGTTACCGCTATCGTTTGTCGGACGGCACTCTGGTACCCGATCCCGCCTCGCGCGCGCAGGCGAACGACGTGCACGATCCCAGTCTCGTCATCGATCCGCGTGCCTATGGCTGGCGCAATACGGCATGGCGTGGCAGCCCCTGGTGCGAAGCCGTTCTGTACGAAGTGCATGTCGGCCTGTTGGGAGGTTTCCAAGGCGTCGCGCGGGAACTTCCACGATTGGCGGCACTTGGTATCACCGCGATCGAGCTGATGCCCGTTGCCGATTTTCCGGGTACAGCGCAACTGGGGTTACGACGGCGTTCTGCCGTTCGCGCCAGACGCCGCCTATGGGTCACCCGATGACCTGAAGGCGCTGGTCGATGAAGCGCATGATCACGGTCTGATGATCTTTCTCGACGTGGTTTACAATCACTTTGGGCCTGACGGTAATTACCTCGCGCTCTACGCTCCGCAGTTCTTCCGCGACGATTGTCATACCCCGTGGGGAGCGGCGATTGATTTCCGCCGTCGTGAAGTGCGCGACTACTTCACGCAGAATGTGTTGTACTGGCTTACCGAGTTTCGCTTCGATGGTCTGCGGTTCGATGCCGTGCACGCGATCATCGATCAGGACTGGGTTGATGAAATGGCGGCTACCGTGCGCGCCACCATCGAGCCGGGGCGGCACGTCCACCTGGTGCTGGAGCATCATAACGACGCGTCGCATCTGGAGAAGGGATGTAGACGCGCAATGGAACGACGATGGACACAACGTGCTGCACGTCCTGCTGACCGGCGAGACCGGTGGGTACTATGTTGATTACGCCGATGCCCGGCAGACAAGCTGGCGCGATGTCTGGCCGAAGGCTTCATTTACCAAGGCGAAAGACGCAATATACCGGCGAGGCCCGCGGCATGCCCAGCGCGCACCTGCCGCCAACCGCCTTCGTGCTGTTCCTGCAGAATCACGACCAGATCGGCAACCGCGCATTCGGCGAGCGCCTGACCACGCTGGTGGAACCAGCCGCGCTGGAAGCCGCCATAGCATTGCAGATCCTGTGCCCACAGGTGCCGCTGTTCTTCATGGGCGAAGAGACCGCCAGCCGAACGCCCTTCCTGTTCTTTACCGATCATGGACCGCAGCTTGCCGAAGCGGTGCGCGAAGGCAGACGGAATGAGTTTGCCAGGTTTCCTGCGTTCGCCGATCCGGCCAATCGAGCGCGAATCCCCGACCCCAATGCGTCCGACACGTTCGCTGCGTCGGTTCCGCATCCGGATCCGGAACGCGGCGCCGCACGCGAGGCGCTTTATCGCCGACTGCTGCAACTGCGCGCATCAGCGATCGTGCCGCGCCTGAAGGGAGCGCGCTCGTTATCGGCGAAAGCGGTGGGACCGAAAGCGGTGGTGGCGCGCTGGCACATGGGCGATGGTGCGCGGCTGACGCCTGGTAGCCAACCTCGGCAGTCAGGTCGGTGGCGATCGATGCCCGCCGCAAGGAGAATTGCTGTTCAGCAATACGCCGCTGCGCAGCGTGCATGCTGCCTGGCTCATTGCACCTGCGCCTATCTCGATCGAGGCTCGGGCGGCGCCATGACCGATGAGGTGCTCAACGACCTCGCGCGTCGTGCCGGCATCGCCGTGGAATGGAATGATTTTTCCGGAGCTCCGAAGCTCGTCGCACCTGATGTGCTGCGCCGCATCCTCGATGCGCTTGGATTGCCGACGGCGACGCGCGGCGATCTGCTGCACAGCCGCAAGCATGCTGCAGCGGCGCTCCACCGTGCAGGTGCTGCCGCCGCTGATCACCGCGACTGCCGGACGTCCGACGCGACTCGACGTCGGCGCCGGCGAGCCGCAGATGGCGCATCTTCGGCTGGAAAGCGGCGCCAAGCGCGATATTTCACTGATGCCGGTGCGCGGACGTCTCCGCGTTCCCGCGATCAGCGAGGCCGGGTATCATCGGCTGCAGATCGACGGCCGAGAGTTGGTGCTGGCGGTGGCCCCAAGCCGCTGCCATACGATCGACGACGCGGTGCCGGATGCGCGCCTCTGGGGCATTGCGACCCAGGTTTACGCACTGCGCCGGCCGGGCGACGGGGGCATCGGCGATGTGGCGGGCGTCGCTGCTCTGGCCCAGGCAGCGGGAGCGCGCGGGTGCTGATGCGCTGGCGCTGAGCCCACTGCATGCGCTGTTCAGCGCGGATCCTTCACGCTTCGGACCCTATGCGCCGTCGAGCCGGCTGTTCCTTAATCCGCTGCACGCTTCGGCCGAGCTGGTGCTTCGGGCGTGAGCGGGTCACGAAAATGCTGCAGGCCGATGGGTTTGCCCACAGCTTCGAGGAATTGGAGGCAGCGCGGCTGATCGATTGGCCGGCGGCAGCAAAGGCCAAGTTGCAACTGTTCCGGGCGTTGTTCGACTCATTCATAGAGGACAACGGCGACGACTGCCCGCTGCATCTGGATTTCGCCAGCTTCCGTGCCGATCGGGGCCAATTGCTGCACCAGCACGCCGTGTTCGAAACGCTGCACGCGGTGCAGAGCGCCGCCGGCATCGGCGATTGGCGGCAATGGTCCGCCGATCTGCGTGATCCGGACAGCGCCGCGGTTGCCGTGTTCGCCGCCTCGCATGAACACGAGGTGATGTTCCACTGCTTCCTGCAATGGATTGCTGACCGCTCGCTGCGGGCAGCGCAGGACCGCGCGCATGATGCTGGCATGCGGATCGGGTTGATCGGCGATCTCGCGGTCGGCATGGATCGCGCGGGCAGCCATGCGTGGAGCCGGCAGGGCGACATCCTTGGCGGGCTGTCGATCGGTGCGCCACCCGACTTGTTCAACCCGCGCGGCCAGGATTGGGGCCTGACCAGCTTTTCTCCGCGCGCGCTGATCGGCGGCGGGTTTGCTGCCTTCATCGCCACATTGCGCGCGGTCCTGCGCAACATGGGCGGGGTCCGCATCGATCATGCGATGGGGCTTGACCCGGCTTTGGCTGGTTCCCGGAAGGCGCCGATCCGGCGGACGGCGCTTATCTGGCGTATCCGCTCACCGACCTTCTGCGCCTGCTCGCATTGGAGTCGCAGCGCCATCGGGCGATCGTCATCGGAGAGGATCTCGGCACGGTGCCAGAAGGTTTTCGCGAGACGCTGGACACCGCCGGCGCTGCATGGCATGCGGGTCCTGTGGTTCGAACGCAATGGTCAGGGATTTGCCGCGCCCGGTGCACTTGGGATGCATTCGGCGGTGGCCATGACATCTACCCATGACCTGCCGACCGTGGCTGGCTGGTGGCATGGGAGCGACATCACAACACGCGCGGCATGTGGCCGGCTTGGCGTCGGCGTGAAGGAGGAAGACCTCGCCGATGAACGCAATGGCGATCGCAACGCGTTGTGGCGCGCCTTCGTAGCCAACGGCAAAGCTCAAGGCGATGCGCCGCCGCCCGAGCTGACCGAGCCGGTCGTTGATGCGGCGCTGAGCTTCGTCTCGGCGACCCCGTCACCGCTGTGCCTGCCGCCGATCGAGGATTTGCTCGGCATCGAGCAACAGCCGAACTTGCCTGGAACCGATCGACGAGCACCCGAATTGGCGGAGGCGGCTTGCCGCGCACGTCGATCGCCGTGCTGGATGAACCTGATATCGCGCAACGGGTCGAACGCCTGGCGGCGCAACGGCCGAGGCTATGACCGCGCCGCGTGCGACGATGCGCCTGCAATTGCACCGCGAGTTCACCTTCGCGGATGCCGCCAAGCTCGTGGATTACATGGCGAAGCCTGGGGATCAGCCATCTGTATTCCTCGCCCATCCTGACCGCGCGGGCAGGCTCGATGCACGGTTACGACGTAACCGATCCGACCCACGTCAATCCGGAACTCGGTGGCGAAGTGGGGCTGCGGGAACTCGTGGCGACGCTGCACTCGGCCGGCCTAGGACTGATCGTCGATATCGTGCCCAACCACATGGCGGCCGGCGGCATGGAAAACCCGTGGTGGGCCGATGTGCTGCGGCGGGGCCGCCAGAGCCGCTATGCGTCGTTCTTCGACATCGACTGGGACTGTGCAGATCCGGCGCTGCGCGGCAAAGTGCTGGCGCCGTTCCTCGGAGAGCCATATGGCGAAACGCTGCGCAACGGCTCGCTGACGTTGGTGCGTGATGGCGACGAGCCGCTGATCGCGTATTTCGATAATCGATTTCCTATCCGCCCGGAGGACCACGCTGAAATCGCCGCGGCACCGGCCGATGCGTTCGATCCGGGCACAGAGGCAGGCAGGGCGCGTCTGCACCATCTGATGGAGCGGCAGCATTATCGGCTCGCGTGGTGGCGAACGGCCGGCGATCAGATCAACTGGCGGCGGTTTTTCGAGATCAACGGCCTGGCCGGATTGCGTATCGAGGATGACGGCGGTGTTCGAGGCGACACACGCGACGCTGTTCCGGCTGTATCGCGAAGGCCTCATTGATGGCGTGCGGGTAGATCACGTCGATGGGCTGGCCGATCCGCCGGGCTATTGTCGGCGTTTGCGCGCGCGATTGCAGGAGCTGGCACCACGCACGCGCCAGCCCTGGCTGGTAGTGGAAAAGATACTCGGCGCGGGCGAGCGCCTGCCCGAGCGACTGGGGCGTCGACGGCACCAGCGGCTACGACTTCATGGATCAGGTAAGCGCGCTGCTGCACGCAAGCGCGGGTCAAGTCGCCATTAAGCAAATTCTGGAGCCAGATCAGCGGCAGGCCGGGCGACTTCGATGTCGAAGAAACCAGCGCGCGGCGACAGGTACTGGACCGCTCATTTACCGCGCAGCTCGAAGCAGCCGTCGCGGCATTGCACAGCATTGCGATTGCCGATATCGCCACTCGCGATATCACGCGCGCGTCGATCCGGCGTGCGCTGACCGCGTTGCTGGCGCACTTCCCGATCTATCGCAGCTACGGAAGCGGGCATCCGTCCGAAGCGGTCGTCCAGGCCGTTTCAGGTGCCATGCTGGACGTGGCGCCGGCTGAACGCGGCACGCTTGCAGCGCTGGGACGCTGGCTCGGGCTGGACGCAACACCCGCGCCAGCGGTCCGCTTCCAGCAACTCAGCGCGCCGCTCGCGGCGAAGGCGGTAGAGGATACCGCCTACTATCGTTACGGCGTTTTGCTGTCGCGCAACGAGGTCGGCGCTGATATACGGCGATTCAGTATAACTCCGGCCGAGTTTCATGCCGGTTGTCTGGAGCGTCGGCAGCATTTTCCTGACGCCATGCTGGCGACCGCGACCCATGACCACAAGCGGGGCGAGGATGTGCGGGCGCGGCTTGCCGTGCTGAGCGAAATCCCAGAAGAATGGCAACGCGCGGTGCGCGGATGGTTCGCGATGAACGCGCCGCATCGTCGCGACGGTCCGATGCCGTCGCCGGGCGATGAGGCGATGCTGTATCAGATGATCGTCGCCGCTTGGCCGCTCGACGACAGCAATATCGGCTGACTACACCGAACGCCTTGCCGGCTGGCAGCTCAAGGCGCTGCGCGAGGCGAAGCTTGCGACGGACTGGACCTGCCCGAATCTGCAATACGAGGACGCGGCGCGATCTTTCCTGCATGGCATTATGGCCGCCCGCGCGCTTTGTCGCGGAAGCGCGCGCATTCGCCGATCGCATCGGGCCGGCCGGCGCTATAAACGGACTGGCCCAGACCCTGCTGAAGCTGACGGTACCCGGGAGTGCCGGATTTCTATCAAGGTACCGAGTTCTGGGACCTCAGCCTGGTCGATCCGGACAATCGCCGCCCGGTTGACTTCGCGCCCCGGATCGAGGCGCTGGAACTTGACCGATCTCCGGTCGAACTCGCCGCGAGCTGGCGTGACGGCAGGGTCAAGCAGGCCGTCATCCGTCGTGCCCTGGCGCTGCGGGGAGAGCAGCCGGACTTTTTCGCGCGTGGCGCATACCGGCCGCTGGCGGTATCAGGACCGCTGGCCGAACATGTGGTCGCGTTCGCGCGTTCATACGGCGGCGCGCATTGCATCGTTGTTGTGCCACGGCTTTGCGCGGGAGTGTCAGCCGTTGTCTTGCCCGATGAATGCCGCGACGGGTCCTGCGGCGAGCGCATCCGGCTGGCGGGGCACAATGCTCGAGGCACCGAACGATATCGCCGGTCGAACTCTGAGCGATTGCTTCACCGGCACTCCTGTCGAGTTTGCTCGGCCCGGTGCCGGTCGCGACGTCTCGGCGACTTCCCTTGGCTCTGCTGGCGACGTAGACTGAAGGCGGAATCGCCGGAGGCCTGAGTTTCGCGGCAAGATGGGACCGATGGGTGCCGCTCAGCCGAACGGAACCAACGTACACCTCGCCCGCGGCGCGGGAGAGGTCGGCGCAAAGCGCCGGGAGAGGGTCTCCCGACCGCTCACCGCTTTCCTCGAGCGCCTCGTCCGTCCTCCGAACAATGTCCCATTTGCCGAGAATCGGACCCCACACCACAACCTGGGGTTCAAGCCAGCGCGTCCGCCCCGCGCCGGTGCTAACTCGGCTTGCTGTCCGGCGTAGGCTTCGATGACCGCCAGCGGTCAAGGCCAGCGAAATCGGCGATCACCCTCTCCCGGCGCTTCGCGCCGACCTCTCCCGCGAGCCGGGAGAGGTGTATCCCGGAGTTGGCATCAGCGCATCGCCGCTCACCCATCGCGCACCGCCACCAAACATTGCAGCACCTTTCTTTAGCATCGTCTCGCGAATTCCCGCTTCCGCGGGAACGACGGATGAATAAGTCCTTACGCCGTCCAGCGCTTCTGGGTATTAATCCCGCTCAGCTCCCCGCCATGGCCGGCCGCTCCTCCTGCAGTGCCGCGGCGGCTGCAGAACTCGGCACCTCCACGTCGATCTCCAATATCGAGATCGGATCGCCGCGGTCCAGCTTGATCTGCACGCGATCGCGCTCGATCGTCACGTGCCTGCCGATCACCGCGATGATCTCTTCCTGCAGCACGGCAAGCAGGTCCGATTTGCCGATGAACGCGCGCTCGTGGGCCAGCAGGACCTGGAGTCGCTCGCGGGCAACCGGCGCCGAATCGCGCTTGCGGAACAGACCGATCAGGTTCATGCAACGGCCCTCCGGCCAAACAGTCGTGCCACCAAGCCGCGGCGTTGCGCGGGCACCGTTACCACCAGTGTTTCGCCGCGCAATCGCCGGGCCGCCTCGAAATAGGCCTTGGCCGCTGGGCTGTTCGGATTGCCGATCGTTACCGGCGTGCCCAGGTTGGATGCGCGCAAGCACCTCTTCGCTTTCCGGGATAATGCCGAGTAGCGGGATCGACAAATCTCCAGCACGTCCTCCGTCTTCAACATCTCGCCGCGTGCGGCGCGCGCACCATCATAGCGCGTGAGCAATAGGTGCTTGTCGATGCGCTCGCCCTTCTCGGCCCGTGCGGTTTTCGCATCCAGCATGCCGATGATACGGTCCGAAGTCGCGCACCGAGGACACTTCCGGATTTGTCACCACCACCGCAGCGTCGGCATGGCGCATCGCCAGGGTCGCTCCGCGCTCGATCCCGGCAGGACTGTCGCAGATCACCCAGTCGAATTTTTCCCGCAGTTCGTCGATCACCCGCGTCACGCCTTCCGCCGTCAGCGCATCCTTGTCGCGCGTCTGCGAGGCGGGCAGCAGCGAAAGCGTATCGATACGCTTGTCGCGGATCAACGCCTGCGGCAGCTTGGCATCGCCTTGCACCACGTTGATCAGGTCGAATACCACGCGGCGTTCGGCACCCATCACCAGGTCCAGGTTGCGCAGCCCGACGTCGAAATCGACCACGACCACGTTCTGGCCCTGCTTCGCCAGAGCGGCGCCCAGGGCGGCGGTGGAGGTCGTCTTGCCGACGCCGCCTTTTCCCGATGTCACGACGACAACCGTGGCCATCTCTGTCTCCCCTTAGAGCGTGATGACCGGAGGCGGAAGCGCCGGAGGTCTGAATCACGCGACACACAAATCAGCTTCAGTCGAGCGTTGCCAACATCATCGCCTCGCCGGCCAGCCAGGCCTGCACAGGCTTGCCGCGCAGCGCGGCGTCCATGTCATCAGCGGTCTGATACACGCCGTCGATCGCCAGAAGTTCCGCCTCCATCCTGCGGCAGAAGATGCGCGCACGGTTGTTGCCGGTCAGGCCGGCGATCGCGCGACCACGCAGTGCCCCATACACATGAATGGAACCGCCCGCGATCACCTCGGCGCCTGATGCGATGGAGCCGAGAATGCTGACATCGCCTTTTTCGAACACGACCGACTGGCCGGATCGCACCGGCTGATCCATCACCAGCGAGGTAAGTTCGTGTTGGCTGATCTGTCGGCCCTCTTCCGGCACTTCAACCGGCCGGGCGGGCGGGTGTGTTGGCGTGCAGCGGCGCCCACGGCTCCAGCCCCTGCCACGATGGATGCGCACCCTCGGTGCCGATGATGCGGATGCCGCGATCGTGGAGTGTGTGCAGCAGGCCGGCGACATTGGGCTGTTCGATCGGCAGCGCGCCGAGATCCAGCACGACCGGTCGGCCGTCGAAGAACGACGGCGACCGGCTGATCTGCACGTCGAGCGCATCAAGCCAGTCTTCCACGGGCGGCTCCGGCGCCAGTCACGAGCGCCATGAAGGAGCGGCCTCTGACCCGGATGAATGGACGCGAATCGGCGGTTGGCACCCAACCGGCGTAACAAGCACGTGGCAAGGAGGTCAACCAGAACCAGTCACAAATTACGCTGCAAGAAGAAAGATCTGTGGATATTTCATGATCTTCTGTGGAAAACCTCCAGGGCTCAATTCGCGTTCATGCGCGCATGAGTCATCCAATTCGGTCGGTCTGGGCGATTCCGCGGCGCATCTCTGCATCGACATGCAGACGGTGTTCGCTGAAAGGACCGACTGGCACGTGCCTTGGATGCAGCGCGTACTGCCGACCGTGCAGCGGATCGCGGAGGCGCGGGTGGAGCGAACGATCTTCACCCGCTTCGTGCCGCCGAACGATCCGGAGCAGATGCCCGGCTCGTGGCAACGCTACTACCGGCGCTGGCGGCATATGACGGGCGAGCAAATCGATCCTGCGATGATCGAACTGGTGCCACCCCTGCGCGCATTGGTGCCGCCGGCGCGGGTGATCGACAAGTTCCACTATTCGCCGTTCACCGAGCAAGCCTTGCCGGACCTGCTGCGGCAGCGCCGCATCGACACGCTGGTGATCACCGGCGGTGAAACCGACGTCTGCGTTTTGGCGCGGTTCTGGATGCGGTGGATCGCGGTTATCGCGTGGTGCTTGCCGCCGACGCGCTCTGCAGCGCATCGGACGAGGCGCACAACTCGCTGCTGGCGCTTTACGCCAACCGGTTCAGCCAGCAGATCGAGGTGGCCGCACAGCGAGGAGATCCTCGCCGCCTGGAGCTGAGGCGCTACGCCGGCGACAGAAGGTGGATGACGCGGCTCGCCAGCATCTCCCGCGTCTTCGCGCCATAGGCGGCCATATGCGGCGAGGCGGCGTGCGCCTTCAGTGCCTCGGGGCTCTCCCACTTCTCGATCACCACGAAGGTGTCGTCGCCGTACTTCGCGGGCGAGCCTGCGGCATCGATCGCCGGCCCGTATTCGATGCAGCCATTCTCGGCGTGAACCGCCGGCATGTTGGCGCGGAACTCCCGCAGGATGGTTTCCCGCATCCCTGGCTTGGCAGTGATGACGGCGAGGACATGAATCATGGGCGCTTCTCCGATGGTGCGCGCCATCGGACCCCAGATGCAAGCATCCGGCAAGGGTGCCTATATTTTGGTCACGTGGCCGATCGTTGCCGTAAAAACTCGCAGCCGTTCACTCGAACGGCGCCGATATGATCAATTGGCGGCTGGCACAGCCGTTGCACCTCCGGCCAGAGACAACCAAGGGAACAGAACCGTGGCTTCACCAAGCACGCTACTTACCCGCCGCCGCTTCTCCGGCCTTGCTGCGGGTGCCGCGACGATCGCCACCATGGGTGGGATCAAGGCGGCGCTGTCACCGGCCGCGGCGCAGGCCGGGCCGATCAAGGTCGGTGTGCTGCACTCGCTCTCCGGCACCATGGCGATCAGCGAGACCACGCTGAAGGACGGGATGCTGATGCTGATCGAACAGCAGAACGCCAAAGGCGGCGTGCTCGGCCGCAAGCTGGAACCCGTGGTGGTCGACCCCGCATCCAACTGGCCGCTATTTGCCGAGAAGGCACGCGGCCTGCTTTCGGTGGACAAGTGCGCCGCGGTGTTCGGCTGTTGGACTTCGGTGTCGCGCAAGTCGGTCCTGCCGGTGTTCGAGGAGCTCAACGGCATCCTGTTCTACCCGGTGCAGTACGAAGGCCAGGAGTGCAGTCGCAACGTGTTCTATACCGGAGCGGCACCCAACCAGCAGGCGATCCCTGCGGTGGACTACCTGATGAACGAGAGCAAGATAAAGCGTTGGGTGCTCGCCGGCACCGACTACGTATATCCGCGCACCACCAACCAAATTCTGGAAGCATATCTGAAGCTAAAGAACGTCGCGCCGGACGACATTCATGATCAACTACACGCCGTTCGGCCATTCCGACTGGCAGAACATCGTGGCCTCGATCAAGAAGTTCGGCTCCGCCGGCAAGAAGACCGCGGTGGTGTCCACGATCAATGGCGACGCCAACGTCCCGTTCTACAAGGAGCTGGGCAACCAGGGCATCAAGGCCACCGACATTCCCGTGGTGGCGTTCAGCGTCGGAGAAGAAGAACTCGCCGGTATCGACACCAAACCATTGGTCGGCCACCTCGCCGCATGGAACTATTTCGAAAGTGTGGACACGCCGGAGAACAAGGCATTTATCGATGCCTGGCACAAGTTCATCAAAAACGACAAGCGCACCACCAACGACCCGATGGAGGCCCACTACATCGGTTTCAACATGTGGGTGCAGGGCGTCGAGAAGGCGGGCACCACAGCCCCAGATGCGGTGATCGATGCGCTGATCGGCGTATCGGTGCCGAACCTGTCGGGTGGCTATTCGACGATGATGCCGAACCACCACATCACCAAGCCTGTTCTGATCGGCGAAGTGCAGGGCGACGGCCAGTTCAATACCGTGTGGCAGACGCCCGGCCTGGTGGTGGCGCAGGAATGGTCGCCATATGTCGAGGACACGAAGGATCTGATCGGCGATTGGCGTCGCCCCGCTGTATTGCGGCGCGTTTAACGTCAAAACAGGCAAGTGCGGCGCAGGTGGCGGCAAGAAGGCGTGATCGTCTGAGCCGACCACTCCCGGGGGGTGGGCCTGTTTCCTCCCCAGCCCACCCCCCACTTCCCGCCGAAAGCGTGGTCATGAAGCGAATTAGCCGCCCTGCTGCTCTTGGCCTTTCTGGCACTGACGCCCGCGGCAGTTCACGCGCAGTCGGCCGAGGATGCGTTCGCGACGCTGGCTTCGTCGAGCTATGAAACGGTACGCCAAGGTGTCGGTGCACTCGCGGTGTCGGGCCATCCACAGGCCGCCGCCATCCTCGCGGCATTGCAGGCGAACCGTCTGTTCGCGCGAACGGCTGACAAGGCGCTGTTCATCAAGGCCGATGACGGTTCTTTCATCGACGCGACGACGGGGAATCCGGCATCCGCCTGATGGCAAGCGGCCTGAAGCCAGTGCGGATGAACAATGCGGTGCGCGGCGAAGTCGAGGCAGCTCTTGGCAGCCTGCGGCTGCTGTCACCGAATGCCGCGATCGCGGCTTGAGGCAGCCGAGACAGTGTTCCATTCGCACGATCCCGCCGCGCTGCCTGCGCTGGACCGCGCGCTGGCTCACGAAACCGATGCCGCGGTCAAGCTGCGCATGCAGCAGGCGCATGCGGCGGCGCTGCTATCCGCTGACGGCAGTAGCGAAACGGATCGCCTGCAAGCGGTCGAAGTGCTGCGGCAACGCGGTGATATCGACAGCCGCAGCCTGCTTGCATCGCTCTCGAATGGACCTCCAGCAATTGCCGCGGCCGCGACCGCTGCGGTCAAGGCGATCGATTGGGACCTGCAACTTTGGGGCATCGCGCAAAGCGCCTATTACGGACTGTCACTCGGCTCGGTGCTGCTGCTGGCCGCCGCCGGTCTGGCGATCACCTTCGGCGTGATGGGCGTGATCAACATGGCGCATGGCGAGATGGTGATGATCGGCGCCTACGTCACGTTCCTGGTACAGCAGGTCAGTCATGATGCTGCGCCTGCCTTGTTCGGCGGCAGCCTTCTTATCGCTGTCCCACTGGCCTTCATCGTCGCCGGACTGATCGGCATTGTCGATCGAGCGCACGTTGATCCGTTGGCTATACGGCCGCCCGCTGGAAACACTATTGGCGACCTGGGGACTGTCGCTCGTCCTGCAACAGGCGGTGCGCTCGCTGTTTGGGCCGAATAACCGCGAGGTCAGCACGCCGGATTGGATGAGCGGTGCCACGCATCTCGGCAACCTGACGATTACCTACAATCGCCTATACATCATCATCTTTGCCTTCCTGGTCCTCGCGACGCTGATGGCGGCACTGCGCTTCACCTCGCTGGGGCTGGCAATGCGCGCGGTGACACAGAACCGGCAGATGGCCGCGGCAATGGGCATCCGCACACCCTGGATCGACGCTCTGACTTTCGGGCTTGGATCAGGCGTCGCGGGTGTGGCCGGCGTGGCGCTGAGCCAGATCGACAACGTCTCGCCCAACCTGGGACAGAGCTACATCATCGACAGCTTCATGGTGGTGGTTTTCGGAGGTGTCGGCAATCTGTGGGGCACGGTGATGGGCGCGCTGACCTTGGGGATCATCAACAAGTTCCTGGAACCCCTGGCCGGTGCTGTTCTGGGCAAAATTGTCGTGCTGGTGATGCTGATCCTGTTCGTCCAGCGCCGGCCGCGCGGCATGTTCCCGCTGAAAGGACGGGCGGCCGAGGCATGAGGATTCGCACGCTTAGTGCGGCGACGGGCCTCAATCGCGCCGGCTGGCTAACGCTGCTGCTGGTATTGGGAGGCGCCGTGCTGTTTGCGGCGCTGAACCTGGCCACCACACCAAGTGCAGCGTACCGCGTGCCGACTTATGCGGTGGCGCTCGCCGGCAAATATCTGTGCTACGCAATGTTGGCTTTGGCACTCGACCTGGTCTGGGGGTTCGGCGGCATCCTTTCGCTAGGTCACGCGGCATTCTTCGCACTCGGCGGTTATGCGATGGGCATGTACTTGATGCGCCAGATCGGCGCGCGCGGCGTCTACGGCAATGCCCAGCATGCCGGACTTCATGGTGTTCCTCGGCTGGCATGAACTGCCGTGGTATTGGCACGGCTTCGAATGGTTCGGGTTCGCCGTTTTGATGGTGATACTGGTGCCTGGGCTTCTGGCGCTGGTGTTCGGTTGGCTCGCTTTCCGTTCGCGTGTCACTGGCGTGTATTTGTCGATTATCACCCAGGCGCTCACCTACGCATTGCTGCTGGCCTTCTTCCGCAACGACATGGGGTTCGGCGGCAATAACGGGATGACCGACTTCAAGGACATCCTGGGCTTCCCGGTTCAGGCAGAGACGACGCGCTGCGCCCTGCTGGTGATCACCGCACTGTTCCTCTGCGCGCAATTCCTGGTCACGCGCTGGCTGGTTACCTCGCGTTTCGGCAAGGTCCTGGTTGCGGTGCGCGACAGTGAAGCACGCACCCGCTTTCTGGGTTATCGCCCGGAATCCTACAAGCTGGCGGTTTGGGTCATCTCGGCAGTCATGGCCGGCATCGGCGGGGCGCTTTATGTGCCGCAGGTCGGCATCATCAACCCGTCGGAATTCTCGCCGGCCAATTCGATCGAGGCGGTGATCTGGGTCGCTATCGGTGGCCGCGGCACGCTGTCCGGGGCCATCCTCGGCGCCGTCCTGGTCAACCTCGGCAAATCCTACTTCACCAGCGCATTGCCGTCGCTGTGGCTCTATGCGCTGGGGGCGGTATTCATTTTCGTCACTCTGCTGCTGCCGCGTGGTATCATCGGCCTGTTTGCCCGTCGCGAGCGCGTGCAGACGATGCGACTCTGTCCGTGCCAGTGCCAGAAACGGCACGCCAGGCAATCGGATGAGCGAGTTCAACACCGGGCTGCATGATACGCTGCTGTATCTGGACGGCGTGAGCGTCAGCTTCGATGGGTTCCGCGCCCTGAATGCGCTGTCTCTCGTGCTGAGAGCGGGCGAGATGCGCGCAGTGATCGGCCCCAACGGTGCCGGCAAAACCACCATGATGGACGTGATCACGGGGAAGACGAGACCCGATGAGGGCAAGGTGGTGTTCGGCAGAGACACCGACCTGACGCGTCTCGATGAACCGGCAATCGCCTCGCTCGGTATCGGCCGCAAATTCCAGAAGCCGACCGTGTTCGAGTCGCATACCGTGTGGGACAATCTTCTGCTCTCGCTGGCAGAGGACCGCAGCCCACGTTTCACCTTGTGGGCAAGAGAGACCGCGGCAGAGCGGGAGCGCATCGACGAAATCCTGCACACGACGCGACTCATGGAGCAGCGCGATCGCCTTGCGGCCGGCCTGTCGCACGGCCAGAAGCAATGGCTGGAGATCGGTATGCTGCTGGCGCAGGAACCGCGGCTGCTGTTGGTGGATGAGCCGGTAGCCGGGATGACCGACGCCGAGACCGAGCAGACGGCTGAATTGCTGCGCGAAATCAACCGCACGCGCAGCGTAGTGGTGGTGGAGCACGACATGGCGTTCGTCCGCGCCCTCGACGTCAAGGTGACGGTACTGCATGAGGGCTCGGTGCTGTCGGAAGGCTCCATCGATCATGTCAGCGCGGACCCGCGGGTGATCGAGGTTTATCTGGGGCGCTGATGCTTGAAGTTGATCGGATCGACCTTTTCTACGGCGCTGCTATCGCACTGCGTCAGGTATCGCTGACCGCCGAAACCGGTGCGATTACCTGCCTGCTGGGGCGCAATGGCGTGGGCAAGACCAGCCTGCTGCGGGCGGTCACCGGCGCGCATCCGGTCAGCGCCGGCTCGATCCGTTGGGATGGCACCGACATCACGCGACTTGCGATCCATGAACGCGCGCGGCGCGGCATA
Source organism: uncultured Alphaproteobacteria bacterium (assembly GCA_963758595.1). GTDB lineage: Bacteria > Pseudomonadota > Alphaproteobacteria > Acetobacterales > Acetobacteraceae > JAMXLO01. Next base: position 15,747 of record CAVWWB010000003.1, on the reverse strand, counting down.
GCCTGGGTGCCGCAGGGCCGCGATATTTTCCCTCTGCTCACCGTGCGCGAAAATCTAGAGACCGGTTTTGCCGTCAGGCCGCATGGCCGTCGGCACGTGCCGGACGAAGTGTTTGAACTGTTCCCGGTGCTGAAGACGATGCTGCGGCGGCGCGGCGGCGACCTCTCGGGTGGACAGCAGCAGCAGTTGGCGATCGCACGGGCGCTGGTGATGAAGCCGCGCCTGCTGCTGCTGGACGAGCCGACCGAGGGCATTCAGCCGAGTATCATCAAGGATATTGGCCGGGTCATCGCGCTGTTGCAGTCGCAGGGCCGAGATGGCGATCCTGCTGGTCGAACAATATTTCGACTTTGCTCGCGATCTGGCGCAGACCATAGCCGTGATGGACCGCGGCGACATCGTTCTGGCGGGTCGGCGTGAGGATCTGGACGAGGCGGATGTACGACGGCGGCTCTCGATCTGATGTGTCAGTGCTGCAACGCGCAGTCGGCCAACTGCGAGTGGCCATGCGCTCGCGAGACGGGCGAACAGTGCTCGACGGGTTGCGCCAGGCTGGCTGTCTGAAGGCGCGGTTTCCTCGACCGGATGATGCTCCGTGGCTCACCGCTGGTGACTGTGAATACCTCGGGTGGCATCGCTGATGGGGACGTACTCGACAGTAACTTCACCATAGGCACCGGAGCGCGCGCAACGATCGCATCACAGGCGGCGGAGCGGTTCTATCGCGCTTTACCAGACAGCGATGCTTCCCGGGTGCACACGCAGATTGCAGTGGAGCAAGGTGGTGCAGCGGAATGGCTACCGCAGGAGACGATTCTGTTCGACCGCTGCGTCGTACGACGGCGCTTACAGGTGGAGCTTGCGGAAAGCGCCAGGTTCCTGGGTATAGAGAGCCTGGTGTTCGGTCGTGCGGCGATGGGCGAAGTGGTGGATCGCGGGTCGCTGCATGACACGATAGAGCTGCGCCGCGGCGGCCGTCTGTTGCTGCGGGACGCGATTCGGCTGGAGGGCAACGTGGCGGCGATGCTGGGCCGAAAGGCGATTGCCGACAGAGCTCGTGCAGTGGCTACAGTGGTGTGACGTGGCCCCGGACACGGAAGCAATGCTCGAGGCACTGCGCAGTCTGCGCATTGGCGCGAGTGCGTGGGACGGCATGTTGATCGCCCGCATGCTTGGCGCCGACGGCGCTGCCTTGCGCGCCTCGGTGATCAGCGTCTTGCAGGTACTTCGCGGCGGCCGTGCACTGCCGCGAGTTTGGCAGTGTTGAAGGGAGAGGGATGAACCTGACGCCCAGGGAAAAGGACAAGCTTTTGGTCAGCATGGCCGCGATAGTCGCACGCCGCCGGCTCGAGCGGGGCGTTAAGCTGAACCATCCCGAGGCCGTGGCGCTGATTACCGACTTCGTCGTCGAAGGCGCGCGCGACGGCCGCAGCGTTGCCGACCTGATGGAGGCGGGCGGCAAGGTGCTGACGCGGGCGCAGGTGATGGAGGGCGTGGCGGATATGATCCACGACGTGCAGGTTGAGGCGACATTTCCAGACGGCACCAAGCTGGTCACCGTGCACGAGCCGATCCGATGATCCCCGGTGAAGTCCTTCCCGCCGATGGCAACATCGAATTCAATGCGGGGCTGCCACGCACCACGCTGGGCGTCGCCAATACCGGCGACCGGCCGATCCAGGTGGGCAGCCATTACCACTTCGCCGAAACCAATCGCGCCTTGTACTTCGATCGCGCTGCCGCACGTGGCAAGCGGCTCGACATCGCCGCCGGCACCGCGGTGCGGTTCGAGCCGGGGCAGACGCGCGAGGTGACTCTGGTCCCGTATCGCGGCCGTCGCATCGTGCAGGGATTCCGCGCCATGGTGATGGGAGCACTCGACTGATGGGCCGACTGCCTCGCGCCGCCTATGCCGACATGTTCGGGCCGACCACCGGCGACCGCGTGCGCCTCGCGGATACCGATCTGATCGTGGAGGTGGAACGCGATCTCACGACGTACGGCGAGGAAGTGAAGTTCGGCGGCGGTAAGGTAATTCGCGATGGCATGGGCCAGGCGCAGCTATCTCAAGCGGAAGGTGCAGTCGATACGGTCATCACCAACGCACTGATCATCGATCATTGGGGCATCATTAAAGCGGACGTCGCCATCACCCGCGGCCGCATCGCCAGGATTGGCAAGGCAGGCAATCCCGATGTTCAGCCGAACGTTGACATCATCATCGGTCCTGGCACGGAAATCATCGCCGGCGAGGGGAAGATCCTCACCGCCGGCGGCATCGACGCGCATATCCACTTCATCTGCCCCCAACAGGTGGATGACGCGATCGCGTCAGGCATCACCACGCTGATCGGCGGCGGCACCGGCCCGGCGACGGGCACCGCGGCGACGACCTGCACACCCGGACCGTGGCATATCGCGCGGATGTTGCAGGCCGCCGAAGGGCTGCCAGTCAATGTCGCGTTCGCCGGCAAAGGCAATGCATCGCGTCCGGCTGCCCTGGAGGAGATGATCCGCGCCGGCGCCGCCTGCCTGAAGCTGCATGAGGACTGGGGCACCACGCCGGCGGCGATCGACTGCGCCCTGAGCGTGGCGGATCAGTGCGACGTGCAGGTGATGATCCACACCGACACGCTGAACGAATCAGGCTTCGTAGAGGACACCATTGCCGCCTTCAAGGGCCGCACCATCCACGCGTTCCATACCGAAGGCGCCGGCGGCGGGCATGCGCCTGACATCATCCGGGTGGCCGCGCTGCCGAATGTCCTGCCCAGTTCAACCAATCCGACGCGGCCCTACACTGCGAACACCTTGGACGAACATCTCGACATGCTGATGGTCTGCCATCACCTGGACGCATCGATCCCGGAGGATATAGCGTTCGCAGAGAGCCGAATTCGCAAGGAGACGATCGCAGCCGAGGACATTCTTCACGATCTCGGCGCACTTCGATGATGTCGTCCGACAGCCAGGCGATGGGCCGCGTCGGCGAGGTAATCATCCGTACGTGGCAGACCGCGCACAAGATGAAGACGCAGCGCGGCGCGCTGCCGGGCGACAGCGAGGGCCGGGACAATACGCGGGTGAAGCGCTACATTGCCAAGTACACCATCAACCCGGCGATCGCGCAGGGCATGGCGCGGGAGATCGGTTCGATCGAAGCAGGCAAGCTCGCCGATTTGGTGCTGTGGTCGCCGGCGTTTTTCGGGGTCAAGCCGGATCTGGTGATCAAGGGCGGTTCAATCGCCTGCGCGGCGATGGGGGACCCGAATGCGTCGATACCGACGCCGCAGCCGGTGCACTACCGGCCGATGTTCGGCGCATTCGGCAGCGCGCTGGCCGAACATTGCCTGACCTTCATGTCCGCCGCGGCGCTCGATGCCGGCGTTGCGGAGACGCTGCGGCTACGGCGGCGGGTCGCTGCTGTCGCCGATACGCGCGGCGGCATCGGCAAGCGGTCGATGATCCACAATGACGCGACACCGGTGATCGAGGTCGACGCGGAAACCTACGAGGTGCGCGCTGATGGCGTGCTGCTGACCTGCGAACCGGCCACCGTGCTGCCGATGGCGCAGCGTTACTTTCTGTTCTGATGCGCGCGGAAGCGGTACTGCCGTCCGGCACATGGGATGCGGCGGCGGAGATCGATCGTGTACTGATCGACTTCGATCGCAGGCATCGCCGCCGTATCCTGCTGCGCACGGTGCAGGGCAGGGAGATGTTGCTGGATTTGCCGCAGGCAGTGCGATTGCGCGAGGGCGATGGGCTGGCGGTCGGCGATGGCGTGGTGCGGGTGTGCGCCAGGCCGGAAAAGCTGCTGGAGATCCGTGCGCATAATGCCGGCGAAATGGTGCGCATCGCCTGGCATCTCGGCAATCGCCATCTACCGGTGCAGTTGCTGGGTGATCGGATCCGGATCCGCGCGGACCATGTGATCGCGGATATGGTGCAAGGTCTCGGCGGCCACATCGAGCCGATCGAGGCACCATTCGACCCCGAAGCCGGCGCATACGCCATCGCCCACCACCATCACCACCACGATGACTGAAACCCCCGCAACCAACACCACCCCCCCTCCCCTTGCGGGAGGGGGTCGGGGGAGGGGGCTCAAGCGCAATTGCTTCGGCTCCAAGCCTGGCTCTCACCCGCATTCCCAATCGGTGCGTATGCCTATTCGCACGGGGTGGAATGGGCAGTGGAATGCGGCGACGTCGCGGACGAAATGACACTCTGCGATTGGCTGACCGACCTGCTGGTGCATGGTTCCGGACGCAACGACGCCATTCTGCTGCGCCACGCGCATCGCGGCAGCGATCTGTGCCGGCTCAACGCTCTCGCAAGCTCCATCGCCTCATCCCGCGAACGGCGCGCGGAAACCTTGGACCAGGGCACGGCCTTTATCGCCGCGGCCGCCGCCTGGGACCCTCCCGACCTGCCGCCGACGGGTCGCCTATCCGGTCGCGGTCGGCGCGCTCGCGGCGCGGCACCGCATCGAGGAAGACGCGACGGCCGCCGCCTACCTTCAGGCGTTCACCACCAACCTGATTTCCGCCGCCGTTCGCCTCGTGCCGCTGGGCCAGAGCACCGGGCTGCGCATACTGGCCGGGCTGGAAGCCGTCATTCTCACCGTCGCCTGTGAAACCCGGACCGCGACCCTTGACGATATCGGCGGCTGCGCGTTTCGCGCCGATCTCGCTGCCATGCATCACGAGACCCAGTACACAAGGCTGTTCCGTTCATGATGACCCGATCACCTCATGGCCCGTTGCGGGTCGGCGTCGGCGGACCGGTCGGCACTGGAAAGACCGCGTTGATGGACGCGCTGTGCAAGCGGCTGTGTGCCCACTACGATATCGCAGCGATCACGAACGACATCTACACCAAGGAAGATGCCGAGTTCCTCACCCGCGCCGGCTCATTGCCGCCCGAGCGCATCCTCGGCATCGAGACGGGCGGCTGTCCGCATACCGCGATCCGCGAAGACGCCTCGATCAACCTTGCTGGTGTCGCCGAACTCAACCGAAGGTTCCCGCAACTCGATCTGATCCTGATTGAATTCAGGTGGCGACAATCTCGCTGCCACCTTCAGTCCCGAACTCGCCGACCTGACGATCTACGTGATCGACGTCTCCGCCGGCGACAAGATCCCCCGCAAGGGTGGTCCTGGCATAACGCGCAGCGATCTGCTGGTGATCAACAAGATCGACCTGGCGCCGCTGGTCGGCGCCAGCCTCGAGGTGATGGACCAAGACGCACGCAGGATGCGCGGTGATCGGCCATTCGTGTTTGCCAACATTCGTGCCGGCATCGGCGTGCCGGAGATCGCCCAGTTCATCACCGCCCAAGGTGGGCTGCGCTCGCCGTAACTATAACGCTGGCCGCCGTGGCGCCTACGCGAGTTGCAGCCGCCGCAGCCGCAAGGCGTTACCGATCACCGAGACCGAACTGAGCGACATTGCCAATGCCGCCACCATGGGACTGAGCAGAAGCCCAAACCACGGATAAAGCACGCCGGCCGCGAGAGGCACGCCGATCGCATTGTAGACGAAGGCAAAGAACAGATTCTGGCGGATGTTGCGCATCGTGGCGCGGCTCAGGGAGATGGCACGAACAATACCGGTGAGATCGCCCTTGATCAAAGTGATGCCGGCACTGGCGATCGCGACCTCGGTGCCGGTGCCCATGGCGATGCCGATATCGGCAGCCGCGAGGGCAGGTGCGTCATTGACGCCGTCGCCCGCCATGGCAACCACATGACCTTCCGACCGAAGGCGTGCGACAAGGGCTTGCTTGCCGGCTGGCAGAACCTCAGCCAGCACCTCGGTAATGCCCAGGCGCCGACCGACCGCCTCGGCGGTGGCGCGAGTGTCGCCCGTCAGCATGACGATCCGCAGGCCGGACCCGGAGAGGGCACGCAGGGCACCGGGTGTTGATGGCTTCACTGGATCGGCAATGGCGATGACCCCGGCTGCGCGCTTTTCGACCGCAAGAAACAGCGTCGTTGCGCCCTCGCCCTGCAGCTTCCGAGCCTCCGGCTCCAGCTTGCCGAGGACGATACCCAGGTCATGCATGAGGCTGACATTGCCGAGGGCGACCGACTGTCCGTCCACCATCCCGCTCACCCCCTTGCCGGTGAGGGAACGGAAGTCCCGGGGCTCGGCAACGGGGAGACCTCGGTCACGTGCCGCAGCGACAATGGCAACAGCCAAGGGATGCTCGCTGGCACGCTCGACGGATGCCGCCAGCGAGAGCAGGTGGTCTTGCTCCCACCCAGCCTCCGCGATCACCGCGACCAGCCGCGGGCGCCCTTCGGTCAGCGTGCCGGTCTTGTCGAGCACCAGCGTGTCCACCTTCTCCAGCCGTTCCAAGGCCTCGGCGGAGCGGATCAGCACGCCGCTACCGGCGCCCTTGCCGATGCCCACCATGATCGACATCGGCGTGGCAAGGCCGAGTGCGCAGGGGCACGCGATGATCAGCACGGAGACGGCGGCGATCAGCGCATAAGCCAGCGCCGGTGGCGGCCCCCAGATCGCCCAGCCCACGAACGCGGCAAACGCGACGGCAAACACCGCCGGCACGAACCAGCCGGCCACCACATCGGCCAGTCGCTGGATCGGCGCACGGGAGCGCTGTGCCTCGGCGACCATCGCAACGATGCGAGCGAGCATGGTCTCCGATCCGACATGCTCGGCGCGTACGATTAGTCCGCCGGTGCCATTCAATGTGCCGCCGATGACCCGGTCGCCAGGTCGCTTGTTCACCGGCATCGCTTCGCCGGTCACCATGGCCTCGTCCATGGCGCTGCTGCCGTCCAGCACCACACCATCGACAGGAACCGCGTCGCCTGGCCGCACGCGCAGACGGTCACCGGCCTGGACGCGGTCCAGCGTGACCTCCTCATCGTCGCCCACCGCGGTAATGCGGTGCGCAATCTTGGGCGCCAAGTCGAGCAGGGCCCGGATGGCGCTGCCGGTCTGCTCGCGCGCCCGCAGTTCGAGAACCTGGCCGACCAGAACGAGCGCCGTGATCACCGCGGCAGCCTCGAAATACACGGGCACAGTTCCGTCAGCCGCGCGAAAGCCGGCCGGGAACAGCGCAGGGGCGAGCGTTGCCACTACGCTGTAGGCATAGGCGGCACCGGTCCCCAGCGCGATCAGGGTGAACATGTTGAGGCTGCGGCGAAGCAGCGAGTTCCAACCGCGCCGGAAAAACGGCGCGCCGGCCCACAGCACCACGGGCGTGGCGAGCACAAGCTGTGGCCAGTTCGCCCCCAGGCCAGGCTGCCCCAGCATCTGCAACGCGACCAGGAGCGCGGCGAGCGGAGCGCCGATCCATAGTCGCCGGCGCATGTCGGCGAGTTCCGGATTTGCCGCGGCTTCGGCGGTAATGGCGACCGGCTCCAGTGCCATGCCGCAGATCGGACAGTTGCCCGGACCGGTCTGGCGGACCTCGGGGTGCATCGGGCAGGTGTACGTGGCGTCAGGGTCGTCGGGCCGCTGCTCGCGCCGCGCCAGATAGCGACCAGGCTCGGCAGCGAACTTCCCCCGGCACCCGGCGCTGCAGAAATGGAACATGGCACCGCCCTGCGCCATTCGGTGGTTTGAGGTGGCCGGATCGACCGACATGCCGCAAACGGGGTCGGTCATCGGGGTCAGTGCGATGTCCATGGCTTGCGATTTATACCCTGCCGGGGTATGGTAGCAAGATGCATACAGCGACCAAGCGAACCGTTGCGGCGCGGCTGAAGCGTATCGAGGGTCAGGTGCGGGGGGTGCTGCGCATGGTCGAGGAAGACCGCTACTGTGTGGACGTGCTGACCCAGATCGACGCGGTGCGCGCGGCGCTGCACAAAGTGGAGGAGCAGGTGCTGCACGACCACGTGTCGCACTGCGTTGCCGGCGCGTTCGCCTCGGGCGATCGGATCGAGCAGCAGCACAAGGTGGAGGAGTTAGTAGCGACAATCGGGCGAATGACCCGATAGTCAATCCGTCGGGGAGGCAGGATGAGCGACTGGAGCAAGGTGACGCGGCCGATCCCGGTGCCGAATGAATGGACGAAGCCGTTCTGGGATGCGGCGAAGCGAGGCCAACTGGAACTGCAGCGTTGCCAGACCTGCGGGCACTTCCAGCATCCGCCGTATGCGACCTGCGTCCAGTGCGTGTCCACGGACCTGAAGTTCGAACCGGTGCGCGGCGAGGGCGCGATCTATGCCTACACCATCATGTACCACACCGGGGACAAGCGATTCGCCCCCGCGGTGCCTTACGCGAGTATCATCGTCGAGCTGGACGACGCACCGGGTGCGCTGCTCGCCGGAAATCTCCTCGAATCGCCGTATACCGAGGCGAAGGTCGGCCGCCGCGTGGAGGTGATCTTCGAAAAGCTGAACGACGACATCACCCTGCCGCAGTTCCGATTGGCGCACTGAAGGGAGCGGAGTGCATGTGGGATAACCGATGCAAGATTGCGGTCAGCGGCGTGGGCTTTTCCAAGGTAACGCGCTCGGCCGAGATTCCGCTCGCGGCGCACGCGCTGACCGCGGTGCATGAGGCGATCGCCGACTCCGGACTGGGGATCGAGGACATCGACGGCCTGGCCACCTATCCGGAACTGCCCGCGACAGGTCACGCAGAGATCGATGGCATCTCCGTTGTCTCGGTCAACTGCATGATGGCGATGCTGAAACTGCCCAACCTGAGCTGGCACATCCAGGTGGGCACCACCAACATCGGCGGCGCGGTACAGCAAGCGGTGAATGCGCTGTTGGCCGGCGTGTGCAAATACGCGGTGGTGTGGCGGGCGATGCACAACCCACGCGGCACGTATCAAAACCTCCCGGGCGCCTATGCAACGGGCGCTGCACAGTTCACTGCCCCGTATGGCTTCGGCGGCCCGGGGCAAGGTATGGCGGTTGCCTATACACGCTGGCTGGAGCGGCACGGGCAGCACCGTGAAAAAATGGCGACGCTGGCGGTGACGCAGCGCAAGCACACGCAGCACAATCCGCACGCGTATTTCTATGGCACGCCGCTGACGCGCGAGGACTATCTGAACTCGCGCTGGGTCGCCTATCCGTTCTGCCTGTATGATTGCGACATCCCGGTGCAGGGCGCGGTCGCCATTATGCTGACCACCGCCGAGAGGGCGCGCGACCTGAAGCCACGGCCCGCATATCTGGCGGGCTACGGTCAGCGGCTGCACTTCGAGGTGGCGGGGCGGATCGGCAGCCTGAGCGACTACATGCTGGGCGGCAGCAGTTCAGCCAAGCTGACCTGGGAGCGATCGGGGCTCTCGCCGCAGGATGTCGATGTGGCGCAGATCTACGACGGGTTCTCGGCATCGGTGATCTATGGGCTGGAATCCGTACGGATTCTGCCAGGAAGGCGAGGCGCTGGACTTCATCCAGGACGGTCGCATCGAATTGGATGGCGAGCTGCCGCTGAACACGTTCGGCGGCAGTTTGGGCACGGGGCGCATCCACGGCCTGTGGCATATCATCGAAGGCGCGCTGCAGGCATCTGGCCGAGCCGGATCGCGTCAGGTGAAGGACGCGAATGTGTCATTCGTTGGGGCAAGCGCACCTATCGTGACCGGCACGACCTTCATCTTCGTGCGTGAGCCCTACTGAGTCGTTTGGTCCGGCTAAGCGCGGGCAATCGAGAGTTCCAAAGCAGCCCCGCCGCGAAGGATCTCCTCTGCTTCCTCGGTGAAACCACCGTCGGCGGTGTGCAGCACCTTGCCGGGCAGCAACCGAAACGGCGCCCGGCTTCCCTTCACCCCGCGGAGAAGCACCAGTCGGGCCGGCTCGCCGTGCCTCGGCCAGAACGGGAGCGCGGCGGTGGGCGGACAACCGGCAGCAGCGAAAGCCGCCATCGCGGCTGGCAGCGCCCCTGGTGGCAAAACAAAGGTCAGGGTTCCGCGCCCTCGAAGCGACCGCGCGAGGACGCCGGCCCACTCGCTCAGCGTATCGGGTCCCGCGGCTTTCGCCGCCTGGCGTAAGGGATCCGGCGATGGCGTTCCGGCTCCGCTGTGATACGGCGGATTGGCGCAGGCATGATCGAATCCGTGCAACTCGCCGAATGATTCCAGGTTGCCTATGCGAAACTCCAGGTTGACCCAGCCATTGCTCGCGGCATTGTGTCGCGCGGCTGCCGCGGCAATTGGATCCTGCTCGATCCCAAGTCCCTGGACCGACCTCACCCGGGCAGCAAGGCACAGAAGGGTTGCGCCAGAGCCGCTGCCTCCCTCCACTACACGTTGACCGTCCCGCGCCGGAATGGCGGCAGCCAGCAGCACCGGTTCCAGGCCGCTGCGAAAACCCTGACGCGGCTGCGCATAGCGCACCTTGCCACCGAGCAGATGGCCTTCAGTCAGATCACCCCGCAGTGTCATGCCGCATCATCGCCCGTGCCCGCGGCCGGAAGCTGGATCGGGCAAAGCTTGCCAATGCTACCCCGAGGCGCTTCGAATTGATCCGACACCCCCGAAGGGACGACAAAATGCGATGCATGGTGGTCTGCTCGGCAGCGTTCGCAGCCATATGCTCTGTGACCAGCGCGCACGCACAGGACTTCCCTCCGCGCAAGCCCGGGCTTTGGCAGATTGACATGACGATCCCGGACGCACCGGGCCCGCAGCAGATGAAGATGTGCATCGATGCCGGCACTGATGCCGAGATGTACAAGATGGGGATCAACGCCGCCCAGGGCATGTGTGACAAGCCGCTGATCAATCGCAGCGGCAGCACGGTGACAATCGACTCTACTTGCAAAATGGGCGAGATACACACCACCACGCACGCAGTCACGAATTTCAGCGGCGACACGGTTTATCACACCGAAGCCGCCAGCAAGCTGGAGCCGCCAGTCGCCGGACGGGACCAGTCGAAGGTCATCCAGGACGGCAAGTGGGTTGGGCCCTGTCCCGCCGACATGACACCAGGTGACATGACCATGGCCAATGGTATGAGAATGAACGTGAGGCAGATGCTCGGTGGGAAACAGTAGTCGAGGGAGGACCATGATGCTGCAGATCAGGCAACTGGACCACGTGGTTTTGCGGGTCAGCGACCTGCAGGGCATGATGCATTTTTACGTCGATGTGCTGGGCTGTACCGTGGAGAAGGTGCAGGAGAAGATCGGGCTTTGGCAGTTGCGGGCGGGCGCAGCACTGATCGATCTGGTGCCGGTGGACAGTGCGGCCGGGAAGAAGGGTGGGGCAGCGCCCGGCCTCGAGGGCCGCAACATGGATCACTTCTGTCTCCAGGTTGAGCCATTCGACGGGGAAGGGATCATCGCTCACCTGAAACAGCACGGGTGCGAGCCAGGGCCGGTCGAGTCTCGCTACGGCGCAAAAGGCCAGGGCCCGTCGATCTACTGTACCCGATCCCGAAGGCAATATGGTTGAACTGAAGGGGCCGCCCTGGGAAAGCTGACATAAGGGGCATTCGTCGGGCGGCCGCAGGCGGCGTAGCGGCCCTTATGATGCTAGGCAGATCGCGCTGGGCTTCCGAGAGCCGTTAACGTTTCGTTTACAAACCAGATCGTCGGTGGTAAACTGCGCTTCTCAACATTGATGCCGGCGCTTAGCGATGTCCTCGCCCGTTGATTATCTGGAAGTGCAGTCAAACGTATTCTCCCGGCAGAGAATGCGAGCGGGATTGTGTGGGCTGCGGCACGCCGGTCTGCCGATCGAGCTGGTTCGAGCGTGAGAGCTTGTGGCGAACCACTTTTACCATTTGGGCCCACCCGGCGATCACGACCAAGTTGCAGGCACTCTTCGGTCGCGCGGCAAGGCGACCTTCGCGGCGTCTCGGCCAATACCTTGACATTTTCAGTTGAGGTGACGGCAGTTAGGCCCAAATTGGCGTCGCCCTCGGGTTCGATTTTGTATTTGCTGTTCGTTCTCCGCCGTTAACTTCTGATTGACATTTTAACGGATTGTCTGTAGATTGCAACGATTACCAAGAGGGAAATTGAGCGGGTTTTTGAGCATTTCCTCTCACCCCATTGTAGACACAAATGAGCACGGCCAACCATTACATAGCAGTGGAGGGGGATACGATGCGTGTCCCCTTCCCGGGATTCTGAGGCGGCCAAGAATTATGCGCAAGCGATGCGCGTGCTCAACTACGCCACCATGCTCACCGTAGAAAACGGGTTCTGGATCGTAACTGCATCCAAGGCACATGGGTCGTGACGCGTGCAATGGCATGGCCTAGGCATTGATTGCAGCTATCGTAATGGCAGGTCGGCCGGGCGGAAGCCAATCAGGTCGGCAAAGCGCTTCGCATAACGGGGCCAGACCTCGGGGTTGACCAGCCTTGGCGGGACACCGCCATCGAAAATCGTCAACCACTGCAACGCAGTCGCCTCGCACATCTCGGTCATGGTCTCGACCGTCATACCGGCGATATGCGGACTGGCGATCACGTTGTCCATGTTCAGCAGCGGATGCGACGGGTCCGGCGGCTCCTTCAGAAACACGTCCAGCCCGGCGCCGGCGATCTCCCCCCTGGCGCAAGGCCGCCGCCAGGGCGACCTCATCGTGGATGCCGCCGCGTGCGGTGTTGATGAAATACGCCGTATGCTTCATCGCGGCGAACTGGGCGGCGCCGAACATGCCAAAGGTCTCGGTGCTGCGCGGGCAGTGCACCGTGACGTAGTCCGAGCGGCGCAGCAGTTCATCGAACTCCACTTTGGTCGCGCCGCGCGCGGCGATCTGCCCCGCATCGACATACGGGTCGTAGGCCAGCACGGTGTTGTTGAACAGCACGCCGCAGAGTTCGGCGACCCTCCGACCGATATGGCCGATCCCGACGATGCCGACCGTCTTGTTGCGCAGGTTGTTGCCGGCGTAGGCACGACGATCGAGGTCCGGCGTGCGCTTCATGGCGTGCTCCGACAGGGCGATCTTCTTGGTCAGCGACAGCATCAGGCCGAGGGCATGCTCGGCCACCGGTTCCCAGTTGGTGCCGGACTGGTTGACCACGATGACGCCGGCGTTGGTGCAGGCTTCGACGTCGATCATGTCGTAGCCCGCCCCCGTGGAACTGACCGCGAGCAGGTTGGGGCAGCGCGCCAGCAGCCTGGCGTCGGGAAAGAACGGCTCGCGCAGCTCGCCGCGTGCCTGCACCTGATAGCCGTGCGCCTGGACCATTTCGGACCAATTGTCGACTTCCGCGGTATCGTAGATCAGCCGCACCAGGTCGATGTCGTCTCGCTTTTCCAGGATCGCATTTGCGATCGGGTCCATGAAGCTGTCGAAATACACCAGGCGCTTGAGGTTCACCGCCATTCCCGTCTCCCCTTTGCGGGCGTCTGACCACTGGCCTAGCATTTCCGGCATGGATGAAGAACCCGCACCAAAACGCGGCCTGGCCCGCAATACCGCCAATTACGGCGATCGCGATTTCGCGCTGTACTTGCGCCGGTCGTTCGCTAAGTCGATGGGTTACTCGCAGGCGATGTTGGATCGGCCGGTGGTCGGCGTCGTCGATACCTCATCAGGTTTCAATAACTGCCATCGCACCGTCCCCGAGCTGATCGAGGCGGTAAAACGCGGGGTGCTGGCCGCCGGTGGGCTGCCACTTCCATTCCCCACCGTGTCCCTGTGCGAGCCGTCGCTGTTTCCGACCTCGATGCACTACCGCAACCTTGCCGCACTCGATACCGAGGCCATGCTGACCGCGCAACCAATGGACGCGGCGGTGCTCATCGGCGGCTGCGACAAGACCGTACCGGCGCAGTTGATGGCTGCCGCCTCGGCCGACATCCCCGCCGTGCAGCTTGTCACCGGCCCCATGTTGGCGACGCCGTTCCAGGGTGAGCGGCTGTCAGCCTGCACGGATTGCCGCCGCTACTGGGCGGCGTATCGCGCCGGCCGGGTTCCTGCCGAGCGGATTGGCGAAATCGAGGGACGGCTGGCCACCACCGCCGGCACGTGCGGCGTTATGGGGACCGCCTCGACCATGGCCTGCATCGCGGAAACGTTGGGGATGGTGCCGCTGGGCCATGGCTCGATCCCGGCGGTACATGCCGACAGGCTGCGCGCGGCGGAAGAGGCCGGAGCGCTGGCAGTACAACTGATCGGGGCGCCGATCCGGCCGTCGGAGATCATCACCGCGGCTTCCGTCGAGAACGCGCTACGCGTTCTGCTGGCGCTGGGTGGTTCGACCAATGCGCTGATCCACCTGACCGCGATCGCCGGACGACGCGGTGTGCGGATCGATCTGCACCGGCTGAACGAGTTGTCGGATACGACGCCGGTGCTCGTGGACCTCAAGCCGACCGGCGAGGGCTACATGGAAGACTTCCACGCCGCCGGTGGCATGCCGGCGCTGCTGTGGGAGTTGCGCGATCTGCTGCATCTCGATACGCGCGATGTCACCGGCGCAACGCTGGAGCACCGCTTGCGTGAACCCGCATATGTCGATCGCCGCTTCATCCGTGCGCGCTCCGAGCCAGTCTCGCCGGTCGGTGGGCTGGTGGCACTGTTCGGCTCCCTCGCGCCACGCGGCGCGATCCTGAAGCGCAGCGCGGCAACACCGGTGTTGTTCGAGACAGAGGCGCGGGCAGTGGTGTTCGACGGTCTGGAGGACCTCGCCACCCGCATCGACGATCCCGCGCTGGACGTGACCGAGCAGGATATCCTGGTCCTGAAGAATTCCGGTCCGCTGACACCGGCGGGAATGCCGGAGGCGGGGTACCTGCCGATCCCGCAAAAGCTGGCGCGTGCCGGGGTGAAAGACATGGTCCGGATGAGCGATTGCCGAATGTCGGGCACCGCGTTCGGCACCATCGTGTTGCACATCGCGCCAGAGGCCGCGGCGGGCGGTCCATTGGGGCTGGTGGAAAGCGGTGATCGCATCAGGCTCTCGGTGCAGGGGCGGCAGCTCGATCTCCTGGTGCCGCAGGACGTTCTCGCGAGGCGTCGCGCCGCCTGGCGAGCGCCGTCGCGGCCGGCGCGGGGATGGGACCGAATCGTGGCCGAACAGGTGCTGCAGGCCGACGAAGGCTGCGATCTGGCGGTGCTGCGAGCGACTGGATAAGGTGTCGCGATGAACATTGCGCTCCGCAAGTCGATGAGCCTGCAGGAGTTCCTCGCCTGGGAGGAACGGCAGGAGTTGCGTTACGAGTTCGATCGGTTCCAGCCGATGGCGATGACCGGCGGGACGTCGGAGCATTCGATTATCCAGCGCAACCTCATCACTGCTCTGACCACCCGGTTGCGCGGCAACCCGTGCCAGCCGCACGGCAGCGAGCTGAAGATCATGGTCGCGGGCAGCATCCGTTATCCCGATGCGTTCGTGGTGTGCTCGCCGCTGGCGCGCGGGACCACCGTTGTCGAGAATCCGGTCGTGATCTTCGAAATTCTCAGCCCGAGCACGGCCATGGTCGACCGCATCATCAAGAACCAGGAATATCGCGACACCCCTTCAATCCAGCGCTACCTCATGCTGGAACAGGATCAGCAGGCGGCAACGATATTCGCCCGCGCCCGCGATGACTGGATTGGGCACGTAGTTTCAGGTGAGGTGGCGCTGGATATGCCGGAGATCGGCATCTCGGTACCGTTGGCTGAGCTGCACGAAGGTGTAGAGTTCCCAGCGCAACAGACGCAGGCTTAAGGCACGTCGCAATTCGGATGTCACCCTTCAGATGTGAATTGGCTGATCCAAGGTCTTCAGTGCCGCTTCCAGCATTGCCTCGCTCAGCGTCGGGTGGGCGAATATCGTACCAGCAATGT
>CAVWWB010000002.1:0-184063 GCA_963758595.1 uncultured Alphaproteobacteria bacterium | reverse complement strand
TTGAGCCAGGCGATGGAGCGCTCGACGATCCAGCGCTTCGGTTCGACGACAAATCCTTTGGCATGATCGGTGCGTTTGACGATCTCGATCACCAAGCGGTGCATAGCGTTTGCAGCGCCGCCGTGAAACATCGGCCCGGCGTAGGCACTGTCGGCGAACAGCTTGCGGAAGAACGGGAATTGCCCGAACAGGGTAGCCACCAACAGGACGCCGCCGTCGCGGTCTTGAACATCGGCGGCGGTTATCAGGACATGGCGAGTTGCGCAGGGGAGTTTCACCCCCACGCGCTCCTAGAACCGTACGTGAGCCTCTCGGCTCATACGGCTCCCGATGTTCGGCCGTCGACATACAGAAGGCGCCAGTGGGCAAACAGGTGCCGGGTTGGCGCGGACGACCCGAGCAAACCAGTCCCTTGCCCCCGCGGTCCGTGCTCGGAGCCGCTTGTATTTGTTACGGCCCCATCGGACCAGGTAGGCGTCTATCCGCCGCAGGGTCGCGGCACAAGGCCGACCCGTAGAAGTGGCTGTAGTAGTTGAGACCCAGCGACGGATGTGAGGATTGAACATCCGCGCGAGATCTTCCAGCGACTTGTCGCTGCGCTCGTGAAGCACCCATCGTCGGACCGTCTGCCTGATCGCTTTGAGCGCCTTGTCGGCCACCCCGCCGGACTGAACGTGACGCCGATCCTATCTCCACGTCGCGCCAGACAGCCGTTCTCGGACGAAATTCATATCCGAGGAAATCGAACGCCTGGACCGGATAGTCTCCCGGTCGGTCCGCATCCTTACAGTAGACGAGCCTTGTCTTCTGCGGATGCAATACCAGCCCGCAGGTCCCAAACCGGACCTCCAGGGCACTCCACAATGCCCGAGCCTCCTCCTCACTGCGACAATGGCAGATAACATCGTCCGCATACCGCTCGAACGGGATGTCGGGAAACTTTCGCGCCATCCACGTGTCGAAGGCGTAGTGCAAGAACAGATTCGCGAGCAGAGGGCTTATGACGCCCCCTTGCGGCGTTCCCGCCGTACGCGGCACGATGCTACCGTCCTGCATCTGTACCGGAGCCTTCAGCCAGCGCTCGATGTAGAGCAGCACCCACGGGCACTCCGTGTGCTTACGGACCGCCTTCAGGAGCAGTTCCCAATCGATGCTATCGAAGTACCCCCGCACTCGACGTCTAGCACCCAGTTGTACCGCCAGCATCGCTGCCGGGCCCTCCGGACTGCATCGATCGCCGATCTGCCCGGCCGATATCCATAGGAGTCCACGTGGAAGATCGGCTCCAGGATCGGCTCCAGGTAACGCTTGACCACTATCTGCGCAATCCTGTCCGCGACCGTGGGAATTCCCAGCGGTCGCGTTTCCGTTTTCTGTCGCCCTTCGGTATGTCGACCCGCCGAACCGGCGGAGGCATGTAGCTCCCCGAGGACATCCGATTCCAGAGCTTGTAGAGGTTGTTGGAAAGATCCGCCTCGAAGTCCGCGATCGATTGTCCATCTACTCCAGCCGCTCCCTGATTGGCCTTCACTCTCTTGAAGGCCTCCCAGACTTCCCGCTTCGGAATGTCGAACGGCTTTGCCTTGTCCACGGAGCTCCTCCCGTTACTGGTTGGCTCGGGCCGCAGCTGACAACGTGGTCCCTTCGGTCCAGTCCCATTACAGGACCTTCCTCCCTACTACGGACCACTCCGCCCCTGTGTCCCGCATCGGTACTCTGGTCCTTGCAGATTTTGTCGCTTGGACGTCTCCCTTTGCATCGGGACGACAGGTTCTCACGTTCCATACAAGAGCCTGATCCGGTTCGCGCCGCCTAAATGCCGGATGCCGCACAGGCAGCCCCCAGGTCCGCTCCTGCGCTTGTCCCGGAGGAAGCGTCCACCCCCGGTTTCGACATCAGTTATGGCGTTTCGACACTTCATCGACGGTTCGCTCGCGCTCGCCTCTCCGAACCATACCTGCCGAAATCTAGTCTCGGCTTTTCTGCAACGCTCACCACCGACCGCTTGTGACGATCGCAGCTTGCAGTGGTTTGAGGCCTGCACCTGACTGCCGACCTCGAGGGGCCCACCCTCATCTCTCGTACAGCACCACATCTCCTTTCCTAGTCGATGTGTTCGTGACACACGGCGCTTCTTGCCCTTGATCTGCTTGCCCGCATCGAAGCCGTGCCGATCGACGGCAGAGCCCCCTTTTTCTGCGCTCTTCACGCTCTGGCTATCGATCACGCAGGCTGTCGGGCTGGCCTCCCGTCAGCTTGTTCGCGGCATCTGACGTAGAGCGCGTGATGGATTAGAGCGCGTGATGGATCTTCTGCAATGTGCCGTCCCAGCCCCACAGGCAGAAATAGCCATTCACCGTGCTACGCGGTGGCAGGTCTTTGGGAATGTAGCGCCGCGCCGGTGCTCAGACATACATCATGCCATTGACCACCTCGCGCATGTTCACCGCGCGCTTGCCACCGCCGCGTTTGCATGCTGGGATCAACGGCTTGATCTGCTGCCACTCCGTCTCGGTCAGATCGCTCGGGTAGCGCAGCTTGTCGCCGCGCACACGAGCGCCTTGAGCTGCGTTTGGCCATTATGCCTCGTTGCCGCCTACGTGCTGCCGGACCGGATGAGCGTCCGGCCTGTCAGAAACCCGCCGTCGACCAGCACCACGATCCCCGTGATGAAGTCCGCCGCATCGGAAACCAGGAACGCCACCGCTTCCGCAATGTTGCGTGGCTCGCCGAGGCGGCCGAGCGGGATCATGGGCAGAAAGCTCTGCTTGTATTCGGGTGCGACGCGGTGACCCTCTACCTCGATCAGACCCGGCGCGACGGCGTTCACGCGAATCCCGTGCGGCCCCCATTCCTGCGCCATGCTGCGCGTCAGCGCGACCACCCCCGCCTTGGACGCAGTGTAATGCGCGGCGCCGATGCGGGAGGAGAAGGCTGCGGTCGAGGCGAGATTGACGATAGAGCCGCACTTGCGTGCCCCGACGCACAAGCGCGCGAAACGCTGCGCGCACAGCAACGTGCCCTTCAGATTGGTGTCGAGCACTGCGTCCCAAGCATCCTCCGGCATGTCGAGCAACGTATTGTCGGGATAGATGCCGGCGTTGTTGATCAGAACGCTCGGCGAGCCAATGGAGGCGATTGTCTTGGTGAACGCGGCGTCGATCGAAGCGGCATCGCGTACGTCAACTCGAAGCGCCAGGGCGCGGCCGCCAGCCTCACCAATAAGCCCCGCCGTATCCTCTGCCGACGCATCCATATCGGCACACGCAATGACGAACCCATTGCGGGAGAGCAGGTGGGCGATTTCGCGCCCAAGCCCACGACCTGCCCCGGTCACTATCGCCACATTCTGATCTGCAACCCGACCCTCTCGCTCTGTGGAAGTCCTCGGCGACCTCGGTCAGTCGAGGAAGGGCCGCCGTGCGCCCTCACGCACGAACCAGACCGCGATCAATCCGAGCACGCCGCCGAATATCACATAGTAGGACGGGGCAATTGGATTGCCGGTTGCGCTGATGAGTGCCGTGGCAATGAATGGCGCAAAGCCGCCGAAGATGGCGACGGAGAGGCCGTAGCTGACAGAGAGTGCAGTGTAACGCACCCGGGTGGGAAACTCCTCTGACAGGACGGCACATCCGACACCGGTGCAGAGCGTCAGGACCACCGTCGCGACGGCCTGGGTCAGCACCAAGCCAACTACCGAACTCCAGGAAACCAGCAGCACGAATAGCGGATAAGGAAGAACGATAGATCCGATCGCTGCTGCGTGACAGAAGTGGCTTGCGTCCGATACGATCCGACAGCGCACCCATAAACGGCGTGAGCCCGACGTAGATGACACCCGCCAGAGTCGTGGAGAAGAACGTGGACGACGGGTCCATATGCAGCTGCCTGGCCGCGAATGTCGGCAGGAAGACGAGGAAGACCCAGTACAGGCAGACCGAGATGATGCTGATCCCGAAGATGACCAGAAGCCCCCGCCGTTGGGTCGCGAACGCCTCCCGGATAGGACTGGCGGATACATTGCGAGCCTCAACATGGCGGGTGAAGACGGGCGTTTCGGCCACACGTGTCCGCAGGTAATGACCAATAGGACCGAGAATAAAGCCGATCAGGAACGGGATACGCCAGCCCCATGACTGAAACGCGCTCGCGTCGAGGAAGCGAGTCAGCAGCGCCGCAAACAGCGTTGCCAGCAACAGGCCAAGACCCGTGCCGACCTGTTGGTAGCTGCTGATGTAGCCGCGCTGGTTCTGTGGCGAATATTCGACCAGAAACACGGCTGCGCCACCCCATTCACCACCCGCCGCGAATCCCTGAAATAGGCGGCAGATTACCAGGGCCACTGGCGCAAGCACTCCGATCGCGGCGTAGGTCGGAATAAGTCCAATGATGCCGGTGGCCAGCGCCATCATAACGATAGTGAGAACCAGTGCCCGACGGCGGCCATACTTATCGCCGAAGCGGCCGATGATAAACGCCCCAACAGGACGCATCAGAAACCCAACCCCGAAGGTTGCGAACGTGCTGAGCAGACCGGCCACCTGATCGCCTGACGGAAAGAATGCCCGAGAAAGCGCGGCCGCCATGAACCCGTAGAGAACGAAATCGTAGTTTTCGAAAACCTGGCCAATCGTGCAGGCGAGGACAGCCCTCCGAACCACCGGGTCACTTCTTAGCGACGTCGCCACATTGATTTCGTCGAAGGTTCGATCGCTCATGCTCGGTAGCTCTTCTACGTGTTATGACGAGAGCACGGGTCCCAAAAGCGGGTCAAGGTAGCGCCCTGGGCATCAATACTCAGAATCTCTCCAGGCCGACATTGTAGTCGCCCACCTTAGCCACTCCTCCTCCGCAAGACGTTCCTATACCGGAACCAGATTTTGGAATTTTGTCGCGCATATCGAGCCAGCGCCGTGCAGAATTTTGGTCCGGGCCGCTTTAAGGGGGGTGCCCCCCCTATCGGCCCAGACCGGCGACCCGACGATCGCGCACACTTTGCCGACGAGGCACATTAGCGTGGTGCGATCAGCTTCGGGCGTCACGCTTCCAGCAACCGATAGAGGCTCGATCGCTCCACGCCGCGTTCGGTTCGCCCTCCAGTGGGATCCGCTATCCGAACTGGCATTTTCGATGCGCCGGGCAGTGCTGGAATCATTCGCCACCGGTGCTCCTCCTGTATCAAGGCTTCCATCACGCCACAACGATTTGCGATGACCGCCTTTGCCACGGCGACGAACAGAGCCTTCCATGCCGCTCCGCAGCGTCATCATCAATCATATAGCCGCCTTCGGCAACAGTATGCCGTCGACCCGGCGACCGGTTGAACGATGCGAAAATCTTGAGTTTCGCGTCGCCGCCTTCTGCCTGGCGAGCCTTGGGTCTCAACCGCGGTCATCGGCGACGATCTTGGTCGCTCGCTGCAAATGGCCGCATGGGATAACCGATACATGGAGCAAGCCCTCACCGGCATCTTTCATTCGTAACCCCTTGGTGACGGGATCAACTCAGCCAGCACGCGAGGCTCGGTTCCACAGGCTGCCTCGATGTCCATCTTGATGAAGTCTCGACGTTGTGGCGCATCCATACTGTCTCAGGTAAACGCAAGACTGTCTCAGGTAACCGCAAGCAGAATGATCAGCAGCGCGATGCCGAAAATCGTCACCAGCAGCGCAAATGCCAGCGCAAGATACGGGCCGTGACGGGCCGGCCATTCGTACCGGTGGCGATAGACCGCGGCGTACATGAGAAACCGGATGCCGGTCGCCAGCACAATGAAAACACCCAGCGCGACCAGCGTCAGGCTGCTCCACATCGACAGTGCGTTCGACTGTGAACTGCCGTGAATGACGGGCAACGATACTTCACGCAGCATCAGGCCGAAGCGGTCTATCGCGATACCGAAAATCATCAGCGACAGCGCGGTGCGTATCCACACCGACAACGTGCGTTCGGCATTCATGTACGAGCGCTCCGCCGACAGCTCCGTACGCTGGACCGACAACTCCAACAGCTTCCGCATCAGCATGATCTGTTCGGATGGGTGCGTGTCCGGCATGCGCTTCTATTGACGATGTCAGCGGCCGACGATGAACAACAGCATCAGCATCGCCAGACCAAAAACCGCCACCAGCAACGCCAGCACCGGCCCGAGCAATGGCCCGTAGCGCAGTAGCAAGGCATGCCTGCGGCGATATTCGATAACGAACGCCAGGTGACGCAATCCACCGGCGAACGTGGTCAACACGCCCAGCCCGATCAATGCAGCCGCGCTCCAGCTCGTCCGGGTTCCGGTTGTGAAATGGCCGTGAAGAACGGCCGGTCCGGAAGTATGATCGGGATACAGCTGATAGCGGTCAATCGCAAAACCCAGAATCATGAGTGCCACCGCGGCATGCACCACCACCGCCAGGTTGCGCTCCGCGTTCAGATACGAGCGTTCCGACGATTGCTCGGTCCGCTCCACCCCCAAGACGGTCAGGCGACGCGCCAGCGCCAGCAGTTCGGATTCCTGCTGCTCCGGCATACCTCCCTCCTTGCCCTTGCGGATTCTACACTTGGTTACGGCAGGATAGCGGCGAACTGACCGGACGGGGTTCGACGTAAAACCTCAGTGGGGTGGGAACTCCTCGAATTGCGGTACGTCCTCTGTGATCTTGTGCCAGTTTGCCTTTGACCCCACAAAGATATGGGCAGACGCTCGAATGGTGGGGTCATCAACCAGCGTTCCCATCGCAATGTGGACATAGGCGCCCTCACGAACTACCGAGTAGAGCAGTGAGCCGCAGGTCCCGCAGTGCACGTCGTGCGCACGCTCTTTGTCGCCGAAAATCATCACGTGTTCAATCCCGGCGACGAGCTCCACCGCCTATCGGACCAGGCGCAATCTGGAGACGCTGCAACGGTGCGTCGTCGCCCTCTTCTGCCTAGCAGCGGCACCGCGTATGGAACGGCCCTAGCTGCCGAAAAATCACCGGCCCTCGAAAGAGTGAAGAAGTGGGCATTTACATGGGTCCCATACTCCGCTGGAGGGACCCCGTTGCAGACCCGCGCTCATCAGCTTTCGTACTACCCGCACTCGTGACCGGTCCCGACGCAGGGTTGGGAGCGCCGTGTTTCGAAACCGTAAGCAGCCTATCACTCGCGCTCATACGAAACACCGAGCCGGGTAAAAGAGGCTGAGCCTACAAGCCGCCTGGAAACGGCCCTCCACGTACTCTGACGGGCGTCCACGGGCAGATGCTGAACCGCCCGGGCTGGTTAAGTTTCGCGGCCGCGTAGGCGTCGGCGACGAGATTGATGATGTCGGAGTAATTCGTTGGCAGCACAGAATTAACGACTACCACAACTGGAACCGCGCATTTGAATATACCCGCATAGGTCCAGAGACTTGTCTCGGTCGCTCCTGGAAATTGAGAGGCATTGGACTGATGCAAAGAACCGTTCTTGCAAGGGTTAGGATTGGGACAGTCCAGACGCACCGTGTTGTCCCATCCAAGCCAACGTTGGAACATGGTCTGCTTCTGGCTGTTGGAGAGCAGCACGTTCCCCCTAGTCAAGTCCGAGATGACTGCAAAGAGGTCTGTTGGGCTGAGATACCAGCCTCGGCCGCCGCATATCAGAGTTTGATCAGGTCCCCACTCGTAGCCAGGAACGGAGTTCGGGCGGGAACGGATAGGAAAGAATCCTTCGCGACGGGTCGGGAACGTCTGAGCCACAGGAGGCTTGATCGATTCCTAGAGGCGCAAAGACATATTGCTGCATCAGCGTCACATAGCCCAGGGCCAGCGTGTTCTCCGCCGAGGGTTCGTTGAAAAACAGACCTCCATATACCAGGACCGGGAGTATTATCCTGAGCAGCGCAAAATTGCAGTTGTTGTATGCCGTGGTCGGGCTGGAGGGGACGCTGTTCTCCTCGACGAGAGCTTTCAACCCGTAATAATGTTCGTCCGCGCACGAGTCTTTGGCAAACCCCTGTTCTGCCAGGAGGTCGCCAAATGTGAGTCGGGCGAAGTTGGGATCATGTTTTATCGTCCAGCCGTTCGGCAAAAATGGGCTGACGTGGTCATCGATTGAGTGCCCGGTCGCTTGAAGGGCCTTGAGCACGCCAACTGCGGTAAGTACCTTACTTATGCTCGCCCACGTCGTCGTAAATCCAGGGAACATGCTGGTATCGGGGGATCAGTTGCTGTGCGTGCTTGGCCGCCCCACAGCGGCGGCTGCGACCCGACCATCACGACATAGCCGACGACGTTCCTTCTCAGGCGTCCTTCGATTTCGGTAGCGAACGCTCGTTCGCTAATGCATCCCGCCTCATCGCAAACCACCGCGTCAGGGACAGGTGGACATCCGCCGAGCAGAAGCGTCATGGTGATGAGAACTAAGGCTGAGAGGCCGCGCCCCACGATTACCTCCTACATAGGATATCGCCACACTGAACAAATAGCAGAATAGCTTCGATGGGCTTGTCACGTTGCTGCGGGCGGTCGATGTTCGCTCATCGTCGAAGCACCTACAGGGAAGCGCGGTGTGCGAAATTCTTGGATACCGTTGAAAAACTCCGACCGGAGCTGATGGCGAGTGGATGGCGCTGCTGCAAGGCCGTCTCGTGACTTGGGAGGCCCCGCCGATCGTACGTGATCGGCGAGCCTCCCAGTTCGATGAGATGCTCAAGCGAGGGCTTCAACGCGTGTAGGTGGTCCACGCGTGACCAATCGGGCGAGCGTCTTGAGATTCTGCACAATTGCTACCATCAGGAACTCGTCGGAGGCCCCGGTGATCCCGCGCAGTCGCAGGCGCCGGAAGCCCAGATGGCGTTTCAGATGGGCAAAGCGCATCTCGATCTTCTTCCGCTCCTGAGCGGAACGCTCAAACGCCTCAGTTCCCATAAGCGCGCGCACCTGCTCACGCTGCTCCTCGAACACGTTGCGGGTTACAATACGTCTCCCACCCTTGGTGCAGCGCGCTTTGAATGCGCAGACACGGCAATCCTTGGTGCTCGCCACATAAGGCACTGTGCCGTCAGGGCGCACCAGGCCTGAGCTCTTCAAGGGATTGCCACCGGGACAGATGAAGACGTTGGTCTCCGGATCGAAGGTGAAGTCGGCACGGGTAAAGAAGCCCTTGGTCTGATGCTCGCGATCCAGCAGCGGTATATGTGGTTCGATCTCTCGTCGCATCAGCCAGCCGATCATCAGTCCCGAACCATAGGCGGCGTCCGCGGCGAGGCGGCGTGGCTTGAGGCCAAAGCACGTTTCGGTCCTCTCCAGCATGGTCTTCATCGCATCGACCTCTGCAGTCCAACGCGCCGGTGTCGGCTGGACATCAACGATGATCGCCGCCTGCAAATCGATGAGTTAGTTGATGCCGTAGGCGAACAGCACCTTCATCTGCCCTTTGTTGGTCCAGGCGGCGGCCGGATCGGTCAACGAGGTTACCTTCGGCTCGGCCAGCGGGTTACCGGGCGGCAGCTCATCTTCTAAAGTGTTCTTCGTTGCTTCAGCATCCATAGCTGCGTCGAGTGCCGCGAGGTATTCCCGCACCGGCCGGGTTACCTCTTCATTCTCCGGCCAGGTCGTCGGCCTGCCATCCACCTTGCGACCGCGGCTTGCATCGGCCTCGATCACACTGGCGTCGATGGCAAAGCCTTCACCGCCGATCAGACCAGCCTGCATGCACTGGCGCACTACCTCTTCGAACAGCCGTCGGAATAAGCCGCTGTCGCGGAAGCGACCATGACGGTTCTTCGAGAACGTCGAGTGGTCGGGCACGCTGCCTTCCAGGCCCAGGCGACAGAACCAGCGATACGCCAGGTTGAGATGCACCTCCGCACATAGTCGCCGCTCTGACCGGATACCGAAGCATTAACCGATCAGCAGCATGCGGATCATCAGTTCGGGGTCGACCGACGGGCGACCAGTTGATGAATAGTAAGGCCGGATCGCGCCTCGGATCGCTCTCAGGTCGAGGATCGCCTCGATCTGACGCAGCAGGTGATCTGGCGGAACGTGGCGCTCAAGCTGGAACGTGTAGAACAGCTCCGGTTGCTGTTGCTGCTGTCCCATCATCGCGCCACCTCCCGAATTGACAGATGCGCAACAATGGAATTATCCGCTCACGCCGCATTCAACATTCAACGAGAGTTTTTCAACGGCATCCTTGCGATTTGCACGAAATGACAGCGAGCGGTGCTGCCGATCGTGCGGTTTCAAAGATCGAGATCGATGACCATCTCGCGGCTAATCCTCTTGGCGAACTTTGCAATCTCGAAAAAGACGTGCTGGCATTCCAGATCCTGGGCCAAAAGTGCCTGCGCGTTTTCGTATGCCGTCGCATCGGCATACGTGACCACAACGAACCAGTCGCCCTCGTTCGGGCCGGTTTGAACACGACTTAGCCGATAGCCAACCCCGTATTTGAGATAGATGGCCTTCAAGGTCCTGGCCAAGAGCGCCACCTCGTCGATGGCGCCGCCCCGGTAGTGAGAGATGGCTGAGAGTGTCATCTGATTCGCTCCCGACCTAAAGCCCCAGGTCCTGGAAGAAAGCCTACCCCCAACAAGGCGTCCGCGCGGAAGAGTAACCGTGCGCTGTACGGAAATTCTTGATGGGGTGGACGGCCCCCGCTCCCGGCATCGTGTGCCCGATCGTGGTTCCGATCAGGCCGAGAGTTTGCCGCCTGGCTAGGGATGACGCCACGGCAGAACTCGAGCGGCGGCAAGGACCGGCAATTCTCCGTGGGTCACTCGCGCCGGTTACGAACAGCATCATCGGCCTCACCTTTGCCACCGAGGACGAAGGCTTCGCACCCCCGATCGCACTCACCGGCCTCGCGACACGCCTGCTGGATTGGCAAGTTTCGCGACCCCACGCCCCCGCTCGGCACGCGTCAGCTGCTGGTTCACGACCTCCGCAGTCCGGCCATTGACGATAAACTGAACCTGAAGAAAGTGGATTTTCGCGGAATCGAAAAGTGCAGTTCCCGTAAACGCGCCCTCACCATCCGGGTGAAGCGGAATGGCCATGTCGAGAGGCCTGACTCGCGCCGCCACACTGATCCGCCGCCCTCGCAATCCACCCGGCGGATGATATATGATCTGTCCCGCCATCAACGTCGCAAAAGGCGCGTCAACACGGGTGACACCGCGTCCGGCGAGTGCCACGTAAACGCTAGAATTACCGGCAATGTTGATCATTGGATCATAGAAAGCCGTGTGCGGTGGCTCGATGAGTTCCGATGTGGAACCGGCGTTTGTCGCGTCAAGCGGGATCCAGTCCGCTCCGCCATCACGCGAGAACGCCAGCCCGCCGGGATAAAGCACTGCGATCCGGATCAGTGGCTGACCAGGCGGGAACACCATGGACGCCAACGAGCACTCCTGACTGAATGGATCGGAAATGCTGTAGTTCGGGCCGCTGACAAATTGCCCACATGCAAAATCGAACTCGCCGTGATTGGTGGCCAGATCCTTGAGTTGCGGAATTGCCGCCCAGGACTGCCCGCCATCGCGGCTCACCTTAATCCCGGGGTTCGATCCGAGATCAGTTGCATACAGTTCATTCGGATCGTATGGGTTGACAAACAGGTTATACGCGCGTCCCAGTGCGGCGCCTCCGTCGCCTGAAGCCGCCGTCCAGCTTGTAATAGGCGGGCCAATAACACTCGACTGCGCCTTCCACACCTGCCCAGGCTGAAAGTGCCCGCCCGTGTAATTGACGGTAGCGTCATTCGACGTGAGGACGTAGACGGTGGTTGCCCCGTGCCCTCCTGCGGAATAGATGCTTCCGACCTGACCCGGCCCGAACTGAGCGGCGGGGGAAATGTCGGACCAGGAAGCTTCGGCCGTTTCCTCGCCAAGCGCGGCAGAGACATTGCGCACGATGATGTCGTTCGCGCAGGTCGGCGGCTGACCATCAGCGCAGCCGTTCAGGTCAGTGTGGAAATCGCTTCTCACAGCCAGGAAGTCCCCGTTCACCAGCGGCTGCTCCCCCGGCATCGTCAGCACCTGCTTCAGCGCTTCGGGTGCCGGGTCGGAAATTCCGATGAAGAAGTCTGTGGCGGCGCCGCTCCGCTCGGCCGGATCCGGGTCATCCGGACCAATCGCAATTGTGCGCTGATACGGGGTGTTGGCTGTGGGCCGTCCGCTAAAGTCGACAAACAGATTATAGTGACCGTTGCGAACGGTCATGACCATATTGGGCTGTGCGGGATCCGTCAGTGCGAGGCCGGAATCCCCGAGATCGTCAGGAAGATTTGTCCACAGATAGGTGGGGTCGCCGGGAAAAGGGCACGGTCCGCCAATCGGGTTTGCTAAGCACGTGGGGACCGCCGTGCGAATAAATGTATCGGTGTCCGCCGATGGCAGGAACAGCAAGGGGCAGGGCTGCCCGCCTTGGGAGATCAAGCACAGCTGGTCGTTCGTGGTCAGGCTGGTGAGTGACTGCCCGGAAATCTGGATGCCGTACGTGACATGTAGACCCGAAGAGGCGCCAACCCAGCCATCGAAGCCACAGGAGTTGGTTGCGTTGACAAAGATGCCTCCATCATTGGCCGCATAGGCGGGACATGATGCTGCTCCTGCTCCGCTGTCATACGTGCTCGGGAAGGCCATCCACCAAGTATCAGCGTGAAGCGGGAATGGATTGGACCATTGGTTATTGCCTCGATAGACGAAGAAGCTAAAATTGTCCCAGGCGAAAACGTCATATGTGGCGCCTGGACCTTGCGGCACACCAGGGGGATTTGTCTTGCGCGGGACCACGGCGATTCCGGAGCGACCGCAGCAATTGTGGGTCCCTACCGTGGCAAAGCCCAGGTCCTGCGTGGATCCTAGATCGTGGTTCACCACGGTTGCTTCGAATGCGTTGCCCGCCTGGTTAAAGTGCAGAGCGACCGACGTGCTGGGAATGAACTCCTGTGGCAGCAATACGCTAGTCAGGCCCGTGCAATTGCCCGCCAGCGCCACACCTGCATCCCAAGTTTGTCCGAAGTCCTGGGAACGATACACGCGATTGCCGCCCCCGAGGCAAGCAAATAAAGTTGCACTCGCATTGGGGGCTGGCGCGAGAATGGTGCCTGCCGGCGATCTGCCGTTGGGCGGCGCAGGAAGGCTTGCCCAGGTGCCGTCCTGCAGATTGGGATCCTGCGTACTCCAGATGCCGCAATCGGTAGCGACGAAGGGTCGTCCCGCGGAAAAGATAATGCTCGCGATATTGTCGGCACGCCCCTTCGAGGCACAAAGGCCTATATGAAACCAAGTTGTGGCGCCGTCAACTGAGGCCCAGAGGCCGCCGAAGCATGGGTGAGTCGGGCTGCTCTGGCATGGGAAAGGGGGGCGACCATCCTTCGACGCCGTCGCGTAAACCAGCCGTCGGGGATTGAAGAAGTCTATGGCTAGGTTCGGATAAGCGGAAATCTGAGTGCGCCCATTCCTTAATCCGCCGCTGGCCTGCTGCCACGTCTGCGCGCTGTCAGTGGATTTCCAAACGCCAGCCCATGGGCTGGCGGCGTAAAGCACCGAATTGTTTGTGGGGTCGACAACGACGCTGACGACGCGTCCGTCCAGATTATCGATCCTGGTACCAAACGGGAAATCCGGCGACACGTCCGTAACCGTCACCACCTGAGCCGGAACGGCTTTCCCCACCAGCAAGGCCAGGAACAAAGCCCAGAGCGGCCACTTTGAACGGAGGGAGCGCAAGAGAATCATCCCAGTTTCCCCATCCATGTCGAATAGCAACTGAGCGTCTGCGCAAGCTTATACGCCCCTGACCGGGTTTGCCGCTGTGAGCCAGTTCACATCTCGCCCAGCGGCTTCGTCGGCAAGCACGCGCGGAAGAAACCATTATGACCACCTGAACGAAGCGAATACCTTTCTCGTGCAACAGGATGTAGCCGTTCACGGACGACTACAGCTAGGGATGCTATCGGAGGTGCGCGGCGCTCGGCGTCTGACCGTCAAATCAAGTCGCTTGTGACCACCGCAGTCATAAGCATCGCCTGATACGGATTCCAAGTGGACATCGTGAACCATAAAACGCCGCCATGCTTGACCCCACCTACGCGCGACACCGCCACCCCAAGGCAGGCGGAGCCAGAGAAACGACGAGCCAGACGCATTCTAGAAATCGCGCGCGATCTCGTCGTAGCGGGTGGCGATAGCACGCCGTTCCTTGAGCCTGCAGAAGGCATGCCGATCGAATTGCGGCTCATAAGCCGGCTCGTCGCGACGCGGCGGAGCGGTTGTCGGCCGCCGCTTCGTCACGCACGCTCGGCATCACGCAAACATGGTCACCCTCGAAAGCGTCCCGCCAGACGAAACCCTGCTGGCATGTGTCGGGCCCGAACGCTCCTCCATCCGGTGCGCGGTGGGATGTGGCCTCATTGTCCTGCGCCGCCGTAGCCGCGCGAACATCGAGCGTGACGCAGACATGGTCGTCAGGCACCGCCTCGCGCCAAACGAATCCCTGCTTGCAGGTGTCGGGACCAAACGGGAGCGAACTTGGGGCCGCGAGCGTCGTCCGCATCAACGATACCTGATAAGGATTCCAGGTCGACATCACGTAGTAGACCGTTGTCGTCTGTGCACCGCCGCGCGTGAGTGGCTGGATGATGTAGGGCGCATAGATCCCGCCCGGGGTGTTGCTCCTTGGACTGTTCGGGTCGGACGGCGGGCCGCATTCGCCGGGGCCGCGGATAAAGTGGCAGTATCCGGCGTCGGCCTGGGGATCGAACAGCACGGCCGGGGTGGACCACGGTCCCCAAGGCGTTTGGGCCGCGCGGGCCAGCACGTCGGCGCCGCCCGGCGCGTCGCAGTTATAGGTCATCAGCCAGCGCTGAAGATTGCGGTTCCAGGTCACCGACAACTCGCCCACGCAAGCCTGGTCGAACAGCTTGCCTATATCGGGATTAGGGTCGGGCTGGCTTCCCCAGACTGGCCTACCATTGGCATCGAAGCCGTTGAAGTAGCGGATTGCCGACTTGTCCTCGACCTGACCCAGCGGCACGAAGGCAAAGTGGGGATTGCTCTGCCGGTATAACTTGCCGCTGCCCCAGATCAGCAGGCTCTTGCCCGGCCCCTGGCCGAGACCAGGAATATCCGCATTGTTCACGACAGCAGCCGAGAGATAGACGAGTTGGTCGCCGAGATGATCCCAGATCAGCCGGAAGTTGCGGCCGTTATCGTCCGACCGCAGCAAGGCGGCGTGGCCGATCGGATTGGTAAAGCTGCCGTCGCCCAGGTCGAGGTGGTCGGTCCAGACGAACACGTACATCGCCCCGTTGGCGCTGAAGCCCGTCGTCGGCACCTCGAACAAGCCGAGCGACACGCCCGGCGCCGATATCGGCCGGAAGTGATTTCCGTCAGCCACGAAGGTCAGATGCAGGCACCCTTCCGGATCGGTGTCGCGCGTGAACGCTAGGCTGTCGCCGGGCCCCGAGGTATCGCCGAATGCGAAGTACAGGCGGCCGTCATGAGTGAATGGATAGCCAAGGTCAGTTCCGCCGACCTGGTAGCGTGTCTGTGTCTGGTTCAGGGTCGCGTGGTGGGTCTGCAGGTCGATGTCGCCGGTTAGCTGACAGATCTTCTGGCTTCGCGTGATCGGGGAGACGACCTGCGCCGGCCTCCACGGCAGCGTGGCGTCGCTGTTGTCATGAAAGAAGTGCTGCACCTGGTTGCCTACCAGCGCGACTGTCTCGAAGTTGCCGTGGTTGCCGCTGCGGAAATCGCTCAGGATGAAGCCAGCTACTGACCCGCCAATGCCGCCGGTCACGATCTGTCCGCGCTGCCAGGGGTTCGCCCGGTCCCCATTGTCGTGAAAATAGTGAACGAGCTGGCTGCCCTCGATAGTCAGCAGCTCGAAATTACCGTGATTGCCGCTGCGGAAGTCGCTCTGGATGAGCAGGGCCGCGCTTCCGCCGGTCGCCGAGATCGTCTGTCCGCGCTGCCAGGGGTTCGCCACGTCGCCGTTGTCGTGGAAGTAGTGGACAAGCGACGGCCCCTCGCGCACGACCACCTCGAAGTTGCCATGATCACCGCTGCGGAAATCGCTCTGGATGAGCGACCCGGCGCTCGTGGCGGCAGTAGAGATCACCTGCGCGCGCCGCCACGGGTTCGCCGTGTTGCTATTGTCGTGAAAATAGTGGACGAGGGTATGCCCTTCGAGCGCGACCACCTCGAAGTTGCCGTGATCACCGCTGCGGAAATCGCTCTGGATAATGCTCGCTGGGCCGGTCGCCGCGGTCGAGATCGTCTGGCCCCGTTGCCAAGGCGAGGCCACGTCGCCGTTGTCGTGCCAATAGTGGATGAGGTTGCTTCCCTCCGGGACGACCACCTCGAAGTTGCCGTGATCACCGCTGCGGAAATCGCTCTGGATGATGCAGCCCGCTCCGGTTGCCTGACTTGTGATCACCTGCCCGCGAACCCAGCCCCCCAGCACGTTGCCGTTGTCACGCCAGTAGTGGACGAGATCGTGGCCTTGGAGGATGACCATTTCGAAGTTGTGGTGATCGCCGCCGATGCTACTGC
Organism: uncultured Alphaproteobacteria bacterium; assembly: GCA_963758595.1. GTDB lineage: Bacteria > Pseudomonadota > Alphaproteobacteria > Acetobacterales > Acetobacteraceae > JAMXLO01. Next base: position 167,538 of record CAVWWB010000002.1, on the reverse strand, counting down.
GAAAATCGCTCTGGATCAGGCATCCGGCATCGGTGCTGGCAGGTAGCGGGATCGGCACTGGAGGTGCCGGTTCAGCGTGGAGGATCGTTGCTAAAACGATCGTGCAGGCGGCAGCTAACGCAGCTGTTCGTATTACGTCCGGTGATTTCATCTCGAATCCCCTCCAGCGAGCCACTGCATTGCGTGCCCGTCACTGGTCCTATCGATTTCGCTCCTTGTAGGCCGCATGGACCGCTGGGGGTGTGATCCATCTCACTGATGGAATCCTTGGAGCCTGCGGAAAGCGCGATGGCAGGGGAGGAGGCCATCGCGCGAACGCGGTGGAGTTCGGACGCAGCCGGCGATGACCAAGGGCGAATACCTCGCATGCGCCCGCGGCCTGTTCGTGCAACAGCAGCTTAACTCTGGCTTCCACCCTTCGCCGAAGCGATGAGCAAGCCTGTTGTTTGAATATCGCGCTAAAGGCTTGCAAGAAGGATCAGCCAATTCAGCGCGCCCAGGCTGATGCAGTTGCTGCACAGGCTGCGGATTCTAAACACCATCAGATAGCCGAGCCGCAGTGTCAGGAGGCAGACCGTCGCCGCAACAACTGGAAGCGTCGTGGGATAGTGGCGCGTCCATGGCGTCAGCAGCAAGCCGTAGAACAGCGCCGCCGGCAGGGTGACCGGCATCCATCGGATGAGGCCGGTTGTGGTGGTCAGCACTTGCTCGGAATTCTCGTGGAGCGAACGTTTCGCGCACGCGCATCGCGGGATTCTGAAGTTTGGATCACGTAGTAGGCGATAGCTGTAGTAGCTGGATTGTAGCGTATAGATCATCCCGAACAGCGCGTAGCACACAATCGCATCAACGCCGAACGCCCAGTGAAGCCCCCGGACGATGAGCCAGAACGCAGCCACCGCCGCGAGCGTCGCTTTGACGTACTCCGTTGGGATCTCCGGCATGAGCTCCGAAATCCGGCCGCCTAGGGAGAACGCGCTCGACAGATTTTTGCGCGCGTTGTTGTAAAGCAGCCGCCGGCGGACATCCCGTTCGCGCACCCGCTTGTCGATCCGACGCGACCAGGCCGCGTTGTTACCCGTGGTCCCGGAAGAGGTCGGGTGCTCGGCGAAATGCAGCATGGTTTGCCTCTCCTATTCGCCAACGTGGACTGGCACTGGCGAAGGAGCATGCGCCGGCTTGTCGCGTCGCTTCTCGCCTGGATTGGCTGCCGGTGGTGGCGCGCTGTTCGAATCAGGCAGTTCCGGCGCCATCTCGAACGCCCCTAGATCGGCGTTTGTCACATACCCGCTGTTCCGGACCATACACCACTCGAGCCGCGTATAAGCTCTCCGGACACTGCCGCTCGGGTTCATGACTTTGGATATGTGCAGTGTGGTCTCGTTCTCGCACTTGGGCGCATCGCTATCGTGCAGCAGTCCGCATTGATGACCGGTCTCGTGGATATAGGTCTCCGACGCCCGGACGATCGCCGTGGTGTGATTTTTGCAGATATTCTCGACGATCGCGGTCATCATACGGTTCGTGTCGTGCATGAACGGGAGCACCTTCTTGTCCACGAACAAGGGCTGATCGCTGCCTTCAAACGTGACGACCGTATAACCGAGCAGATCATTGCAGCCGACCGATGTGTCGTTCATGTTGTATTTCGAGACAAAATAGGTCGTGATCGCGCTGCTGTTGGGGTTTTTGTTCAACATCAGGAAGTTCGTTTCATCGAGGTTCAGCGTCTGGCCGGCGCCGCAGCTCATTGTTTCGGCAATCGCCGTGTTGGCTGGCGCGAATTCGATGCCGCCATTGACCAGCGTCAACGAGGTATTGGTCGGGTGAGCACAGGTGCTGTCGGTATCGACACGCATGCCCTGATCGATGATCGAGTCGTCGCCGAAATAGTTCGCGTCCGCCGTGTTGGTATATTTGCCCGACCAGTTATTATAGTTGTTGTTCGCGAGCTGATTGTCGGCCGTCAGCCATTGCTGCACATTGGCGTTGTAGGTGAATAGGTTTTTGTGGAAGTCGGTGCCGGTGCCGTCGTCGCCGGCATTGGTCGCGAAAATGTCGCCGTCGAGATGACTGGCGATTTCCATCACCTTGTAGGGATAGTAGAGCAGAGGCCGCCCTGTGGTCCGAAGGCGCTCGCCGGTGATGAAGTCGCCGCGGGTCGCGACTTCAAAATACGTGATGTCGCCGGAGTTTGGGTCGACCACCGGCACCAGCGGCGCCCCAGTGTCGCTCAGCACATATCCCTGCGCATTTTGGTCGGCCGTGCCGTCCTCGTTCCGGTTGTTCACGTAGACGAACCAGTCCGAATGGCCTTGGTTGTTGCGGACGATCTTCGGCGCGACCTGAAGCTGGCGTGGGCGCGTACTGTTGAAGATGTCGCCGAGATAAGTCCAGCACAGGAACCAGCGGATGCCGACATCGATGGCCGAGCAGACCCAGGTCAACACCATGGTGACGACGGCCTCAAGTACGTTAATGAGCGCAATAAACGCCCTCAAGATATAATTGCAGACCAGCGTGACGATCGCTTGCAGGACCCAGGTCAGGATCCAAGTCCACCCGCAGACGACATTCGTCACCAAGTTGCAGACATTGTTGCATACGTTGTCGCAGCCGCAGCTGCAGCCGAAGATCCCGCAAAAGAAATCGCAGATGCCGCAGACTACGCTGCACACGGCGCCGCACACCGTCTGCACGACCGTGTTGCAGATGTATTGAAGGACTGATGTCAGTACATTGACGAAGGTGGTGATGAGGTTGCAAACCTGGGCCACCACAAATTCGATGACCGAGACGACGATCTGAATCACTCGGATGACTGGCTGAAAGACGAGCTGACAGAGAGGGCCCATAGTCGTTACCTCCTCGTCGGGCGGGAACGCGCCAACATCTGTCCCTGTGTGTTCGCGTCGGCTCGCTGTGCCACCCGGATGCGCTGACGCGCGTGTGGGAATGCCTGAACCTACGCGGCGTGCAGCCAAGCGGTGTGTGACGGGTGTCACAATGGACGCACATTTGGTGAGACGCGTGGCAGACGGCACCGCCCGGCGCCGCACAAAACGCGCGCCCTCTGATGAACGAACAATGCATCGCAGGCAACGACTGTTGCTCTGTCGAGATCGGTCGCAGCCTCACCCGCGGCAATGCCAGGTCGACGACCTGGGCTGTGGCGTCAGGTGCAGCGTCTTCAACCTCCGGCCTAGGCACTGCGCTCCCTACCCCAGGACGGAGAGTGGATCAGCACGACATCCGACCGCCAACGCCACGCACCAGCTTAGGGGCGCATGTCAGCGCCCGGGCTGCGCGCGTCGCGTTCCAGCACGCGCCACACGGTGGCCGCATGCCAGGCACCACCGCCTTGTGTGCGGACGCGTCGTGCGTTTAGCGCTTCCGCAAGCTGCGCTAAGTTCGTGCGCCGTGGGCGGCGGGCCCGGGCGTCGCCCCAGCGAAGCGCACCGCCTAACCGACGACCACGGTACGCTCGCGTCGCCAATGCGGCAGTGAGACACTAGACCTGCGCCCGAGCCGCATCGAGCTGGACCCGTGTTCGCTGGCGTCGGCCTCGCACCACCCGCGCCAACCGTGCCGCAATGTCCTGCCGCTGGTCGCGAAATGCCCAACTGTAACGCAGCAAGCAAGCGGCGCTGGAATGAAGCGCAACCTTGCCCTGCTCGCAAAGCATGGACGGCGGAATGACCGCCGTCCTGTGCACACATGCATGCTAGATAACGCCGAGTGCGTCAGCCTAACACGAGATGATATTCTCTTACTGGTAGAGGAACGGACCTCGCGGCGGGTCATATCCCCACACAGACGACGGCGGCGGCGGTCCGTCGTTATTGCGAAGCGTCTTTCCATTTCCGGGGTCGTTGATCGCTGTGCCCCCAACCACAGTCATCAGCTCTTCTTCTGTCAGCTCTATCGAGCCAACACCAAGACTTGGTTTCTCAGTTCTGTTCACGAGTATTCTCCTTATTGAGGGGTGGGCGCGCCGTTGTAGCCGGGAAGGTCGCCAGATGAGCCGGGGACGCGAGCTGGCGGTGCGGGATTTGGTGTGGGCTGATGTTTGCTGGCACCCCGGCCAGAGACTTGGTCAAGCTCATCGGAACGAAGGATTACAGGTTTTTGCAACTGAACCTCCTTTGCTGCACCACGATTGTGATGAGCCGGAAATCAGCGCCATGTCTGTAAGCTGCGTCACAGAGAAGATCCGCTTGCAACCTTCGGTGCGCTCGCTTCACAGGCGGGAACAAAGCGCAGAAGCTTTGCTCAGTGCCGCGAATTGTAGTTAAGTAACGGACGGGCCAGCGCGCAACGCACCCCGGCAGAATGCATCTGGGACCAGCGGTTACAATTCGAGACGGCCCGTTGCGTTGCTAACGGGCAGCCGATTATGACGATAGTGTTGGACTGCAGGGCCCGACCCTGCTCGTGATCTCCGCCCAAACTGGCGTCCCAGATTTGGCACCGCTCAGCTCTGGATTAACCCAGAGAACGCGGCGACGACGAACAGCCCGAGAGCCCAGCCGCATAGCGCAAGAATACCGAACGCGACGTGCTGCCACGCATATAGCCGCTGCCGATTCGGGTCGTTGAAGAAGTCGCTGAACTCCTGGTTTATGGTGACCAGCGGCAGCACCTGATGCAAGCTTGCGCCGAAGCACCACAGCAGGGATCGCTGCCTAGGTCCACGAGGTGCCGTGGACAGGAACCGAAAGGGCCTGAGGCCACGCACTCCCGGCGCGAACAACAGGATAACCATCCCGACGAGCGCAAGCGTCAACGCCCAGCCCACCGCGCGGAAACCGTAGTCGCCGATGCCATAGCCGACGAACAACTGCAGCGCCGTCATGCCAAGCCCAGGCCACAAATGGCACGGACGCGTGTTATCAAGATGCTCGACGAGCCCCGGCCATCGGACCCGGCTTGGCAGCCACGTGCATCCGCCTAGCAACTCCGTGCGCTCGCGGTCACGCCCGAAGAAGCGGATGTCAGCGGCCCCATCCCGATTGCCGGCCGTGGCCAGAACGCTTGCGAGCTGGGCGTAAGGCTGCGCACTGTAGACCGGATCACGCATTAGCCACCCGCGCCACCACTCGATCGAGCGATTGCGCATGTCCTGGCGTTGTTCGCCGCCGAAACCGCCAAGATGAGTATAGGTAAACCCCTCCAGGGTCATGCAAGCTGGCCACGCACGCACATCGTCCTGCAAATTGCCAACTCTCGTATTGCGGAGGTTCAGAGAAGGTGCGAGCCCGTCGCAAGGACCCCAGCGAAGCCAATGCTCCGATCCGTCCGCGAACCGCCCGCCTAGCAATAGATCACCTCTGATGCTAGCTCCTCCCAAATCCAATTTTGAAACGTGGCTGTCCCGCAAATCCAGAGCCCCATCGACAGTGAGGAAGCGAAATCCCACGCTTCCATCAAATACAGCAAAGCGGGCAAAGAAGGCGCCTTCCACATGCAGCCGCTCAGCCTCTAACACACTGGCCAAAGTCGCACCGTCCATTGACATCAGCCCCCCAGCATGGGCGTCTATCAGATCGACCGGTCCACCGAATTTCACTCGATCCAGGAGCAGGCCGGTGCCGACGACCAGATGCTGTGCCTCGAAAGCCTGTTTGTCTGCCACACTGGCAGCTTCCATATCCATTTGCCCCTCGATGTGGGCATCATGTAAATCGACGTGGCCTCCAAACTTCACGTTCCGCATGATAAGCCCGCCGGCACCGACACGCAGTACTTCCGCATCGAAAGTCTGCTGGTCAGCGACGCTGGAACCGACCATCGATATCTGACCTTCTATGTGCGCCTCGCGTAAATTCACGGATCCGCCGAACCTTACGTTCTGCAGAATCAGCCCGCCGGTACCGACATGCAGATACTCTGCGTCGAACGTCTGTTTCCTCGCGATGCTGGCGCCATTCATGTCGATTTGATTACCAACGTACGCATTGCGTAAGTCGATCGGGCCATCAAAAACCGCCCCGCGCATGAATAGATCGCTGGTCGCGGCTGCGTCGGCATCAAGCCTTCCCTCGACCAAGGTATGATCGAGTGACAGCGGCCCATCTAGCCGAGCACGCAATAAAAGGACGCCTCCAGTAATCCGAGATTGATCCAGCCAAACTGTCGCTGCCCTGAGATGAGTGTATTCGAGATCGAGATCGCCATTAATTCGCGCACCTCTGATCCGGACGCCATGCGGCGCGCGATCTGCGAGGTCCGGCTGGGTCATGAGAGCGCGGAGCAGAGACGGGTCCAAGCGACGGCAGGGTGCCTCCCATCGGGGGTCCTCGCGGTTGTGCATGTCTAGCGGCGTCGTCTTGCACCTGTCGTTTAGATCAGCAATCTCGCCAGCCTGGACACGTTCCCAGATCCAGCCCTCCGTGGTATTCGGATCATAGAGTGGCGCTGGCAATGGGTGCGCGGCGGCAGTGAGCAGCAGCGCCGCAAGCGATACCAATAAGCGGGTTGGCATCCCCCACCCGGTGTGACGTTCTGAGGCAGATGCTTTCACAGCCGCTGAATGTAGTCCACGCCGGCATCCGAAGCCGGCCGCCTGCGACCGGAATTCCAAGCTGTCCGGGGCTATGATCGGGCAGCTCCAGTGAACACTCGGCCCGCACGCCGCCGGATGGGGGTGGACCTTGTCCGATCCTGAAGAGCCAAGTAGTTGCCCCGTTGAAGTCAGTCCAGGACCCACCCAGCGATGCGTACCGAGTGGAAGGCCGCGTCATCCTTCACGGCTGCCCCCGCCTGCGCCATCGCCAGCACTCGCCCCACTGCAACCGGCACCACCCTCGCCTGCAGCTCCGGGCCGCGAGCATCGAGCCGACATAATGCTCGCCAGGTAACCCCACGTCGGTTCCGCCCGCGAACACCACACTCGGCTCCATCTGAAACCTTACCACGGCCGCAAGCGGATGCAGTGCTGCCTCGCCGCTCCGGAATAGTAGCCGGCACGCGCCAGAACGCATCGGTAAGTCCGGGCAGCGTTGACCCTTCGGGAGCGTGCGCCGCAACAGCGTCGCAGCGGCGTCAGCCGGTGGAGTTGGCAGAGCGTGTAATAGCTGGTTCGCGAGGTGGGCACTGTTACATGTTGCGTCGATGAGTTTGTGGTCGATGCAGTGGCTCCAAAACGGGGCCGTCCGCGAGGACGGCCACGTCGTGAGTTAGTCATCAAGGTAGTGGCGCCAACGCTAGGTGACGTTATACCAAGCCGGGCCGGCACCCGCGGCTGTCGTGTGGACGTTGTAAGGAGCCGGTCCTCCCCCAGGATTGCCGTGGCGGACGTTGGATCCGCCGCCCGATACCTCAGTCACCTCTTCCGGCGTGAGAACGATGGGCTCCCACATTTGTTTGACGTCGGCGAGCTGCTGTTCACCTTTTGACATACTAATCCCCAGTAGCATCTGCGGTCGGCGTCCTGAAAGTAGTCCTGATTAGGGTACTCGGTATGTGATGTGCTTCACTACGAAGATTTGCTGAGTATCTATCTCTTGCGGGCGACTGACGAGCGCTGCTGATTGCCGGCCCACGCGGGGCGATGTCTTCAGCGGGCGGTGTGAAATGGCTCATACCGGTTACGCTGCGTGGCTTGCTTGATACTCGCGTGTAAAATGGACATATGTGAGTGAGGTCCTATGAGCCAGCAAAAGCGCGATATCTGCGATGCCCCTAGGGGACTCAGTCAGACGGAGCTGGACGCAGTCTCCGGCGGTTTGAACCCGCAGCCTCTCCCGCCAGGGATCCGGTTTGATCCCGTGCCCCTTCCTTGGACTGTTCGCGCTCCGGCGCCCGGGCCGAGCCCCCTATCGTGGTGAGGCGAGTAGTAAGCCCGAAGCCGGGGCAGCACCGTTCTGGCTTCGGCGTTGCAGAAAATCGCGCAATCGCGCAGAAGGCCGCCCCTAGCGAGACGATTTAGTGGTGTCGAGCCGATTTGACGGCTGGCCGAAACCGCCAATAGGAGCGAAGGAGCGCCGTTGGTGGGTCGACGGCTACGAGGAACTTTCGGAACAGCACGTCAAGGCCGATGGAGGATATTCACGCTCACCTCTGTCGAGTGCGCAAACTACTTCCGAACGCCCACTATTTCCGGTCAGGGTGAAAGCGCTATAGCCGGCTCGCACCCACGGGAAGTTGCCGTTGTCATTGACTCCCGCATCCAACCAGCAGCACGTGCCGAGCGGGAGGCCGAATCATCCGCCACGTCTGCCCCTGCCTGCGCCATCGCCAGCACTCGCCCCACTGCAACCGGCACCACCCTCGCCCGCAGCTCAGGGCCGCGAGCATCGAGCACGACATAATGCTCGCCGGGTGACCGGGCGTCAGTATAACCCGCGAACACTGCAGTTGGTTCTATCTGAAACCTCACTACGGACACCAGCGGCTGCAGCCTGGTAGCCCCGCTATTTTCGGCCGGCGCCTTTCCGTCGTTCTGGAAAAACAGCCGGCACGCAGTAGCCTCAAAGGCCAGTGTATCGGTAACCAACGGCGGCACGATCATGCCAGCGGTGATCTGCGCCTCGACGAAGGTCGCGAACCGCATGGCCTCTTCCTCGAATTGCAGCCTTGTTTCTGGATACGCGCGCCAGAACGCATCGATAAGTCCGGGCAGCGTTGACCCCAATGCGGTGAGCGTGCGCGGCAAACAGCGTCGCAGCGGCGTCAGCCGGTTGAGCCGGTAGAGCGTGCCGCTTGCTGTCATCCCACGAACGGCCGCCATGGTGGCCAGTCGGCGCATCTCCCGAGGCGAGAGGTCACGGCCCGCCAGCGCCATGGCTGGGTGTTCGCGCACCCCCCGGCAGAACGCCCGGTCTGCGATCAGTTGGCTGAGCACCTGCTGAAATGCCGGCAACGACATGGCGCCGCCCTCAGTGTGACTCATCGAGCACAGCACGCGCTCGATCGAGGTGCGCGCACACGCCGGCCGGCCCCAGTTCGCTGTAATAGTCGTCGTCGAACTCGAAGGTAACAGCACGCAGATTGGGCGCGCGTGGCACCACAACGCGCAGCATGGCCCAGACTTCCTCCGGGCATGGGCCGCAATGCGAGTCGGTATAGATCCCGTCCATATCGTTGCCCCCCGCCACATGGACCTCGACGACCCGAGAGAGGTCGAGCTGGTAGAGGAACGCTTCACTGTCGATGCCATGGTTCCGCGCATTCGCGTATAGATTATGCAGGTCGAGCAGCAGACCGCATCCGGCTTCGGCGGTGAGCGCGTTCAGGAACTCAGGCTCGGTCATTTCCTGCTCCGGAACGTCGGTGAAGTAGACGTTGTTCTCCAGCAAAAACGGCACCGACACCGTTCGCCGGATTGCCCTTACCCGCTCGACAAGCAGGTTGAGCACCTCGCGGTCATAGGGCACCGGCAGGGCCAGCGCAGTATGTCGCTCACCCCCATTCGCCCCAGGCAGTCGGAAAAACGACAGGTGTTCGCTGTGCCACGGAAACCCATAGCGCGCCTGCCAGCGCCCGATCTCCTCGATGTATTCGGTATCAAAGAACGCGGCCGTGCCGATCGAGAGTCCGACGCTGTGTGCAATGACTGGGCGCTTTGCCGCAAATCTGTCGAGTACGTGCGGAATTGTCTCAAGCGGCAGGAAACGTGGGTCGGCCCTAAGACCCCGATCGGTGCGGAAGATGTCCGGCATGATTGCTACGAAATCGAGGCTGTCGAGGTCGGTCTCCATGAACCGATGCAACGAGGTGTTATACAGCAGACCGACGCCGAGCCAGGGCAACCCGGCCAAGGGATCGAGTTCCGGCGGCATGAGCGCGCAGCCTCCAGCAATGGAATGAGCGATGCTGGGCACAGCCATGCCCAGCATCGGTGGTCAGCGGCGACGATCAACCGACCGATACAGACTCGACCGGGTTGATCATTGGTGCGAAGCCGCCGCGCGGATCGAAATATCCGCCGGACGTGCAGCCTGGGCAGCCACCGGGCCGACCCACGATGAGCGTCACGCCACCAGCGACGGCCTCCGCCTCGCACTCGGTCAATGCAGCCGGCGAGGTCAGTTTCGTTGCATCCAGTTCGGTCATGAGACACCTCTTCTGTGTGATGGAGGGCACAAGCGCCACGGGGTGCTGTACCCGGAAGCAACAAAACCTGCCCCTGCAGCAATCGATATGAGCCAGCTCACAGGTAGGACATTCAAGCAGGGCCAGCCTCGCTCTCCTGCAGTACCGGCTCGGGTTGGGTGCGCAGCGCCGTGATGGTGCCACCGCGTGCCGAGGCGAGGTCAGACAGCCGCCCCTCGGCCAGCACCAGCACACGCCGCGCGGCGGCGACCGTCTGCGGCCTATGCGCGATGATTATGCGGGTGATCGCCAGCTCCTCGATCGCGGCATTGACTGCGGCCTCGCGCGCCGGATCGAGATGCGAAGTCCCCTCGTCCATCAGGAGGATGCGTGGTTCGCGATACAGCGCTCGCGCTAGCAGCAGCCGTTGTCGCTGCCCGCCCGACATCCCGGTGCCCATGTCGCCGATCAGCGTGTTGTAGCCCATCGGCATCCGCATCACCTCGTCGTGGATGCCGGCCCGCTCGGCGGCGCGCCGGGCACGCTCATGATCTATCAGCGGGTCGAAGAAGGTGATGTTTTCCAGCACCGAGCCCGAGAGCAGCTGATCATCCTGCATCACGACCCCGACTTGCGCCCGCACGGTCTGCAAGCCGAGCGCATGTATTGGATAGCCGTCAATGAGCACCTCACCCTCGGTCGGCTCGAAGAGACCCAGCATCACCTTGAGGAGCGTGGTCTTACCGCCCCCAGACGCACCCGTGATGGCGATGAACTCGCCTGGCCGGATCTTCAAGTTCACCTTCTCGAATACGTACGGCTCGCTTGCCGCATAGCGATAAGAGACTCCGCGCAGCTCGATACTGCCAACGATCCGCCGCGCTAGGCCCGTCGGTTGGTCGTGGCCGCGCTCGCGTTCAGAGAGCGCAATGTCGCTCAACCTCTCCAGATAGAGATCGAGCATCCGGAGGTCGATTGCCTTCTCCAGCAATTGGCTCGCCTTATCCAGGAACTGCTGCTTGTAGGCGATGAAGGCGAAAAGCATCCCGACGGTAAGGGTACCATCGAGAGCCATTCGCGCACCCAAGAAGATCGTCAGGATGTTTTCCATCCCGAAAATCAAGTCGTTGGCTGAGGTGAACCCGATGCGCAATCGGCCGAGGCGTAATCCGGCATTGACGAAGCCAGCGTAGCGGTTCTGCCACAAGCTCTCCCGTTCCGCCTCGCGCCCGAACAGCTTGATGCTCTGCACCGCGCGCACGGTCTCGATGAAGACAGAGTCCTGGCGTGCTCGCTCTTGAATTTGTTCCTCGGTCCGCCGACGCAGGCTGCCGAAGGTGGACAGTCGAAGCACCAGATAGAGCACCAGCGCTGCTACCACCACCGATGTCAGCAGCGGGCTGTACACCAGCATCAAGCCCAGAGTGGCCGCTGCCATGGCGCCGTCCACCAGCGCCGTTATCAAGCCCTCGGTGATCAGGTCCTTTACCGGTTGGGCGGTGCCGAAGCGGGAGATCAGGTCGCCGATGTGGCGGCGCTCGAAAAAGGGCAATGGCAAGCGCAGCAGGTGATGAAACAGCCCCGTTACCATCTGAAAGGTCACGACGTTACCCAGATTGAGCGACACGAGCGCCCGCAACGCACCGGCTGCGACTTTGATCAGCGTCAGCAGCGCGAAGCCGATCGCTAGCCCAGCGAGAAGGCCGCGATCGCCCTTAGTCACGGCGTCGTCCACCGCGATCTGCATGTAAAATGGGCTTGCCAGGACAAAGAGTTGCAGGACTACAGAGAGTGCCAGCGCCTGGCCGATCGCGCGCGTGAACCCCGGCACCCGTCCGACCAAGGCAGCGAGCCCGACCCGCTCGACATCCCGCCGCCGCTCGAACCTGGCAGTCGGTGTCAGTTCCAACGCGATACCGGTCATGTGGTCGGAGAGTTCCGTCGGTGTGAGCTGCCTGACGCCGCGCGCTGGGTCATGAATCACCGCGCGCCGCGCACCGACAGACTTGAGCACCACGAAATGATCGAGGTCCCAATGCAAGACAGCCGGTAGCCTCAATTGCGCGAGATGTGCGGGCTCAAGCCGGAGCGCCCGGCAGGCAAGGCCCAGCCGGCTAGCGGTCTCCATCAGTTCCTTGAGCGTCATGCCCTTCATCGAGATGGGGAACTGTCGGCGCAAGGTGTTTAGGTCGAACTCGCGCCCGTGGTAGCTCAGCACCATGGCAAGGCATGCTAGACCGCATTCCGCAACCTCGGTCTGCCGCAGCATCGCCAATCGTGCCGTCCCGGATAGGTTGAGCAAATGCCGACGATGGGTCGTCATCCTCGTCTCCGTGCGCTCAGCAGAGGCTCGAGCAGCCAATCAATCAGCCGGCGCCGTTCCAGGATGATGTCGGCCGCGAGCGTCATGTCGGGTTGCAGCGGCACCAGCCGACCATTGGCGTCCACGGATTGACGGTCGAGCGTCACTCTCACCTTGTAGGCGGGTTCCTTGAGCGAGACCGGTTCTGCGATGTCGGTCGGCAGCACCATGGTCTCGGCGACTGAGCTGACGCTCCCGCCGTACGCGCCAAAGCGCTGGAAGGGGAAGGCGTCATAAAGCAGGCGCACGCGTTCACCGGGCTGCACAAAACCGATGGCACGAGCTGGCACGAACAACTCGGCCTCCATGTGTCCGTCAGCCGGAACGATGGACAGTTGCGGAATATGCGGATCGACCGTGCGTCCTACCCGTGCCTGCACGCTGGTCACACGTCCCGCCACGGGAGCCCGCACGATGTAGCGGCGCCGTCCCTCAATCTCGGCGGCTCTCTGCGCGATGTCGGACAGGCTTCGCTTCAGCGTGTCCAGCCGGTCTGCCTCCAGGACAGGCTGGTTGCGCAAATCAAGCTGAGCCTGATCGAGCTGGCTCACCAGCCCGGCCAACCGCTCACTCAAAGCTGCAAGGTTCTGCGACTTCGAGAGCACGGCCTGCTGCCGGTTGAACAGCTCGAACTTGGACACAGTGCCGCTCTTCGCGTACGGCGTGACGCGCGCGAGCATGGCCTGTACCGCTGTCACCCGGTCGGCCTGCAAACGACGCTGGCCGGCGAGAGCGTCAGCCTGTTCTCGCAGCCCGAGAATGAGCGAATTGAGGCGACGCATCTCGGCTTGGGTGTGTGCGGCCTCGTTGCTTACCTGCTCCTCCAGTATCGCTCGTTGCTCACGCAGCGCGTTTAGTACGGCGGTGTCGCTGCCGGTGCCAGAGACATTTGTCTCTTCCGCAACGACCTGGAATAGCACCTGATCCTGGGTGACGATCTCGCCCTCGGTGACCAGCACCTCAGTGATCGTGCCAATGCGCGGCGCCGTCATACGGATTACGCCACGCGACGGCACGATCATGCCTAGCACCATCTCCTTCCGTGAGTACCCGGCGAGCGCTCCGTAGGCCGCTGCGATCACGACGATCAGCATAAAGAAACCGGCGAATGCCAGGTGCGACAACGGCACGATCTCGACAGCTTCGCCGAAGCCGCTCTCTGTCCTTTTTTGGACCACCTCTGGACGGAATAGAGGTGTCACGCGTTCGGCATCGTGCTGCGCCTTCGCTGCCTCTGCCGCCGTCGGGAGCACGCTGACCGTAGATTGAGCCCGCATCCCACCTTGCATCTAAGCCTCAGCGATCTGCGTGCGCGAGAATTAGCAGCAAGCACACGGCGAGGCTGTTGCACTGGCTCATCATTGTCGCTCCGCGCCGTCTCATTTCCCACCGACCCGCGCGCGCAAAATGGTATCCGCCTGCACACCGCTCAGTGAATTACCTCACGTGCGCCGAGGAAAAATACAGGTGGCTTTGCGCCAGCCCTGAGTTGGCGAGTTCTCTCCCGCGCCGGATTGCTATTTTGCGACGGCCCCCGAGCAGCCCGTACTGACGAAAAAAAATCGGAGCGTTGTGATCGGCTTCACACGGGCCGCGGAGGGCTCATGCAAGATCCCATCCCCACCCGTCACGAGGTCCCCATGTTTCTGGATCGTCGCACGCAGGAAGCAGCCCCACAGGATCAGCGCGAACTGACAAACGTCGAGCTGGCCGAGGTGACGGGCGGCGTGATTTGCAGCCGGGACCCGGCCATGCAAGCAGCTATGTGGATGGCGACTGGATTCTTGCCCGGAACCCCGAATGGGCAATTCCTCTGCTGGGGGTGATCGCCTGAACCGGAAAAGTCAGCCAGGGAGCCCGCTGCTACAAATGGTCAGCCGAAAAGGTTTTCGCACCTGAGCTGAGGCACTGAAAGCTCATGAGGTAACGGGCCCCATGCCGGAGATCGTCAGCACCAGATCGCCCGGAAGCAGCAGCTCGATCGGCACCTCGCCGCGTGGCGTCAGCATGCAACATCACGCGTCGCACCGCCGTCGGCGGATTGGCCTCGACACCATTGGGGGACTGCCCGCCATCGTTCGCGCCCAATCGACATCGACTAGCTGGGCTGCAGACTGCAACTCCCCAGTGATCTGTGCCTGCTCGCTTGTCTCAGTCTGCCGATTTTGGACCTGCTGCTCCGCGAGATCGAGCGGCGAAAAGCTCGCTCCGGGGCGTCCGGTCACTTGGAGCGAGGCGCGCTGAAGAACGCCCATACTTCCTCGGCTGTGTCGATGGCCTGGCTGCGGCCGCCGTGCCGCCGCCGCTCAAATTCTGAGAGCGGCGCAGAAGACCGAAAGTGATCCCACTAGCGCGCGGTCGAGTTCAGTTCGTCATCTTCGGTCGTAATCCGCCCATCATACCTGTGAAGTAGATCATAGCGTCGGTCGCTCCGGGTGAGCATGGCACCTTCAGTCCTTGAGGGAAGCCATCATGGTCCGCTTTGCAATGCTCGTCATCGGCGTCTGCTCGATCGGTCAAGCCCAAGCGCAAGACCATAACCCGATCCCGCGTTCCCATGTTTGCAAGTTTCATGGTGGCGGCTGGGCACGCGCGGGTGGCGTCGCCCCTGCCCATGCTATCGTTATGAGCAACGATGGCGGTTGGTGCGGCCACAAGGGTGCCTACACCACCATGCCCGGTCGCATCATGAAGGGTGCGCCACATACCGTAGTCCAGCAACCACAGTTTGGTCAGATTGTGATCGTGCCCGAACCGACCGGTGCCGAAGGTGTCTTCTATCGGCCGCAGCCTGGGTTCACCGGATCAGATATATTCACTATCCATAACGAGATGCTAAATCAAGATCGTATCTACAACGTCGTCGTCAAGTGACAGCGGGGCGCAGAAGGCTGACTCTCTCGCCGCCAAGCGAACGGAACCCGGCCCTCTTGCCGGCAATAGCCGCCAGCGTGTTCAGCAGATCGCGCGTCGAGCGCGCCAGCCGGTCCAGCCGCGTCACCGTCAGCCTGTCGCTGGCGTCGAGGGCTGCAAGAACCACGGTCGGTCAGAAGGGTATATTGTTTGCCGGAATGAGGACATATGGACACGACCCGTTTTGTAGTGGTCTCAGGGTGCTCGGGCGGCGGGCAAGTCAACGCTCTTGGCTGAACTTGGTCGGCGCGGTTACGCCACCGTGGAAGAGCCTGGTCGGCGCATCGCTAAGCAAGAATTGCTCGGCGAAGGCTTGGCGCTGCCGTGGGTAAACGAGACAGCCTTTGCTCGACGCGCCATTGCGCTCGCCATTGCTGATCGCGCCACTGCGAGCCAGGCGACCGATTGGGTGTTCTTTGATAGAGGTTTGGTCGACGCTGCGACCGCCTTACAGCATCTAACGGGCGAGCCTGCACTGACGACGCTCGGGCAAGCTCATCGTTACCATTCCCGCGTCTTTCTCACTCCTCCGTGGCCCGAAACCTATGTCTCTGACCCTGAACGGCGACACGGTCTAGACGCGGCTACAACCGAGTATCAGCGTCTGCTCACCGCTTATCCTTCGTTGGGCTACGAGGTGACAGTTCTGCCTAAGGTGAGCGTGTGCGAGCGAGCTGACTTCGTGCTCTATTCTTTGGTAGCGTGCTCTCCGACGTAACGGAACCTCCGGTAGACAGCGAACTTTCTCATGCTCACGCCCGTCGCTGATCATCTCCTCCATGTCACCTTCTCAATATTGGTGTCATCGCTTATGATGAAAGTGGTCTTGGCGCTACGATCCACTCACTAGCCGACCCGACTGATGTGACCGGTCGCGGCCGGCATGAGGAGCATGCAATGACCACGAGCGAGCCGCAGCCTGTGACCCCGCTGCCATTCATTGATGCGCTCTTAGGCTATCAGAGGACGGCAGCCATAAAGGCTGCGATCGAACTTGGCGTATTCGACGCAATCGGCGCCCACGGCGCCGACCTCAAAGCGGTTTGCGCGAAGACTAATACCTCAGCGCATGGTGCTCGTATTCTATGCGACTATCTTACGGTGCTTGGCTTTTTGGAAAAAGAAGGAACCATTTGGCGGCAGACGCCTATAACAGCGGCATTCATCGACAGCCGCTCGCCCAGCAGCATGGCGAGTGTCGTCCGTTTTCTGGCCGGTCCTGAACTGCTGGACATGTTCCTCACTGATCCGGCCGGCTACATACGTCGCGGGGGCACCGACGGCCCGGGCCAAATGGCGCCAGACGATCCCATCTGGGTAACCTTCGCACGCAGCATGACACCATTCACGCTCGCGGCGGCGATAGCCACGGCGACATATGTGGCAAGCTGGCCCAAAGCGCCGCGCCGTGTTCTGGATATCGCCGCCGGCGCGGGAATGTTCGGCATTTGCGTCGCGCAAGCCATTCCCGACGCCCTGGTCGTGGGCCTGGACTGGCGCGGTGTCATTGCACTTGCCGCTGAGAATGCAACGCTGGCAGGGGTGGACGCCCGCTATCGCACGATCGTGGGCGATGCATTCAGCGCAGACTTAGAAACCGACTACGATTTGATTTTGTTGCCAAACATTCTGCATCATTTCAACCATGCGGACTGCGTAACGTTGTTGCAGCGGGTGCGCGCTGGATTGGCCCCAAATGGACGGGCAGTGATCGTCGAGTTCATTCCCGATGAAGACCGGATCAACCCTCCGGTTCCAGCGTCGTTCGCATTCATGATGGTGGCGTCGACTCAACACGGCGATGCGTTCACAGCCTCAGAATACGCTGCCATGGCGCGGGACGCTGGGCTCCAGGCCGGTCCGCCATTGCCGTTGCCGCCTTCACAGGAACGATTGATCGAACTCGTCGCCTGACTGTCGATGCAAACTCCATCCGCGGCGTTCGTAGCCCGTGCCCCGCGGCTTACAAGCACTGCCGCATAGTTCCGCATTACGGCAAACCGCCCTGTCTCAGAATCCTTAAATTCTGAGGAGCGTCGGACGCGGCCGCCTATTCGCATCGCACGCCTCATCATCCAGGGGACGCTCCCCAACAAGCGTTCGTTTATGCGACGGCCGTCCCTCGTCACCGCTGTCGAGCCGCCCCCGAAAGGCAGCGGCGCGACACGCAGTGTGAACTATTTCACACCCGCTCGCGTCGTGATGAGTTATAGTTCGCTTTGCTGACAGCGAACTCCGAATGAGGGCACACGATCGGCAATCGGTCGCGTCGCCCCGGACCCCTCGGTCGCTTGGGTCAGCAACTGGTCTAATATATGCGTCGATGTCCAAAAGAAGGAGGCTCTCATGCCATGGGGTATCTCAGGCGGCGGGTTTTTGACCGTCGTTGCGAATGGGACGTTTAATGCCGTCACAACTTTCTCGGGAGCGGATTTTGTTGGTCCGATCACGGTGGCACCGAACTTTGAATCCGGAAATGAGAACTTCGGCAGCCTGACCATCGGGCCCATTACCGTCAACGCTTCCGAAGGCAATCCGAGCGAGCCAAACGCCTATAATCCGGTTTCCTTCAACTACAGCTACTCGATCACCAATCAAGATGACTGGCCGCTCTCGTTTGACATGGCAATAGGAACATTCTGATGTTGGCAAAAATCACTGTAATAGCCGACAAGGCGGGCAACATCGTCGCCACTCAGGTCGGCCACGGCGAAGCCGCAGCTGCAAGCGGCCCGGTCACATCGCTCGTTGCTGGACCTGGTCAGATCCTACACAAGATCGAGCTCGAAATGCCGCGCTTTACCTGCCGCGCGGACATCGACGCGTTCCATCGACGGGTCGCCCAGCACCTCCGCGGCAAGTAGAAAAATTTCAGAAACGCGCCCACGCCCGGTGCTACGACGCTGTCGATCCGTAGCTGTTTCAACCGCTCGGGGGCATTCCAATTCACTCTCGGGTCATGGGCGGTTCTGGCGCGGATTCCTCCCGGCCGGGTGCGGCGGATTAAAGGTCAGGTCGAGGCAGTTGAGCGCGCCCTTGAGGCGGAAATCCGCTGCGCTGACGTGCTGATGCTAGTTGCCTCGCTGCGCGGTGCCGTCCATGGCCTCAGCGCCGAGGTCATGGCACGCCCCGCACCTGATGCTTGCCTTTATTGCAACCCCATGCAGATGTAGTTGATTGTGTCGTTGCCGGCCCCTGTCAGGGTCAATGTGAAAGGCGTGGCCGCGCTCACTTCCACCCGGACCGGGTTGGCAGCGGTGATATCCGAGGCAACGCAGACTGGGGCCTCGGCGTAACTCCCGGCGAAGTGGCGGGAAGCGGAACCAGACGATGAGAGAACAATTCTGCCGGCAGCGTCACTGTTGCCAGCCTGGCCGGTTCGAAAACTAGTAGCCTGAACGCCGCCGCTGAAGCTTCCCACTCCGTTGCCGTCGATGCTGGCCACCTTAGTTTGCGGGGGCGGCGAAGAGCCTTTGCCAGTGCTTGCACCGCTAAAGACAGCAAGGCCTCCAGTTCCAGCCGTGCCGTCCGCGTTGATTTCGACGGCCCGTGGCCCCTGCGCGGAGTTCCTCGCTATTAATGCGGGCATAACCCCCAGCGGAAGGTCCGGAGAGCAGCAGTCGCCGAGCGCTGCCGCTACCGTATGCACCGCGATAAAGCTCCATCGTCCCACCTACACCATTCTTTCCGTATGCGGATCCGCCACTGGCGACCGTAGGCGAATATGTCCAGTTCCAGGCAACATTTCCGCTTGCAGTTTGACCATTATGGTCGGTGATGCTCAAGCGTATCTGCTGATCCGTCGTCAACCCAGCCTCCCAGAACATCTCGTAGGCTCGGCCCCTAAGATTTTGGAAGACGCAATGTTCGAGCCCATCCCATTCCCGAAAGTCGGCGCACCACCGGCTATGAAATTGCCGTGCCACTCCGGCGTCGGAGCACACAAGGGATTACCGGTTCCACCGAAAGTCAGGCCACTTGTGCCGTATTTGCAATATTGACCGTCCTCCTGGTAGTTGTTGATAGAGACGAAGGACTGAACCTGAGATGCAGTGCCAATCTTGTAGCTTCCGTTGTCCACGCCTGCGGCGAGATAGGCTTCGCGAAACGTTGCTATCCGAACCGTGCCGCCCGTTGACGCAGCGTCCGGGGGTGCTCCCGGCTGGATGTAAGTCAGCGAATTTGGCGCGACGGACGTGACAAAATAAGCGGCCCCAGCGGGAGCATTGAACGTCGAATTGACAACACCGTCGACGACGACAGCGTGCCCCACCATTATCGCTGGTGACGGGGGTTGCTTCAGCTTTACTGTCACCGTGCCGCCGGTGCGGCTGATCGTGTCAACCGGCGTGGTGGGCGGGACGGTTGCGGTTACATTGCTTACCCCATTGTATGACGCTTGATTGGCTTCCCAAGTGTTACCAAGGAAACCCTGATCCTCTCCGCCCCAAAGCCCGTTGTAATAAAGGAACGTGTCGCGAACAGTGCCTGCATTGCAGTCGACGCCGCGGCAGAAAATGCCGTCGCCCTGGTTGTTTACTGCACCTACCGCGGAGATCAGAAAGTCATCGGAAAATGGGCTGCTGCACCCCTGGTTCGAAGTCAAGGTTGATGCCGTGGCGGCCAAAGTTCTGCACTACGACGCGCCAGATGGTCGAGAAGTTGCCGCATACGCGGATCCCGTCCGCAGCGGAGACACCGGTTGTGGGCAACCCGACAGTCATACCGGAGGAGCCAGTGAACGGACCGCTATCCACTCCAATCTGGCCGCAGCTGAAAGTGACCGGGTTAGTCTGAGGGGTCAGACTCGTGACGGTGCACAGCCCGTTCATGGTGGAATCACCGCTCACGCCGCTGATCCTGACGGTGGAACCAACTTGTTGGGTCAGGCCCTCGGCGCCACCGAGAGGTGCCACTGTCACGGTCAGCACACCCCCTCTTCGCTGAATCAAGCTGATGGCACGGTTGTATATTGGCAGGTTGATATTGCTAGGGATGATGAATTTGGTTGGGTCAGTTTGATCCGCAGTCGTCTCGCTGCCCAGCAATGATAGAGTTTCGACCCCGCAGTTTGGGCATACCTCGTTGTCTAACCAGATTCCAGTCACTCCGGGCGCAAACTGCAGGACCGTGCCTCCAAGGCCGTGTGTATTGTTGCTGAAACCCGCGCTTTCTCCTTTGAGGATCATTCCGGACCCCATAGGATGAATGGGTGAGCGCAGGTAAAATGAGGGTTTTGGATTGGGTTGGGTCTTCGGAAAGAAGATTCCTGCCCCCTGATGATTTTGAATGCACGAGTTGATTGCCAGCGCGTCGTCCGTAATTCCATCCCCGACCACATTTGGGCAATCGTCATGCACGTTGACCCAGCCCGTCGCATGGACGGACTCGAAGGCCAAGCATTCCAAAATAAGGATGAAAAGCAATAAGCGCTTCATGCCGTTTACTCCCCATGCAAACTAGCTACCGCTAGCCCGCATCGTCATGCCATCGGATAGGATCATCGTCTCGGCGCAACGACAGTCGGCACTGTCGCATGGAGAAGCCGGTAACGGTGGTGCGGCAACTATTTCCCGGTGATTACTTGACGGAGCAAAACCGGAAATGTCGAGTGCGAAAAGCCCTAGTGCACGTTGGCCTGTCGCATCTCGGTCTCTAATCACCTATGAAGTAAGTCACAGTTGCCACGTCACCTTTTGTGCGCGACACAGCCGCTCGCACCTGCGGCTTAATCGCAGAGCAGCACGTCGAGGACGTAGTAGCACTTCTTGCCGCTGGGCTCGGTAGCCGCCGGAGCCGTGAAGGACGCGCGCTCGGCGGGCGCGATGCCATAGCCGTTTACCACCCACGCGCCCTGCTGGACGCCGCTGGCGACCAGGACCTGCGCCTCGGCAGGAGAGGCCGCGTGCCCATTCACGACGTAGCCGCTGGCGAAGCTCGGGGTGCTGAGGAAGCCGAGACCCAGTGCCAGTGCGGTGGTGGTGATCAAGGTCTTCATTGGCCGGCTCCCCATTCGCGTCAGCAACCGCTGACGCGAGGGACAATGCCGGGCCGATCGACTGGAGGCGCTGAAGTGGTTCGGTGAAGGATTTCACAGCGAGCACGCCTTCTTCGTTGGCTCCGGGCGGACGGCAGAGCGCGCACTGCTAGTGGGTAGATGCTGCGGCCCCGGAGACCATCCCCGGAGGCCCTCAGCCGACCAAAGCACAAGGCCAGGCGAGCAAAACCCGCCGCCGCAGCAAGAGCAGGATGTCAGGCAGACCGCCTTACAGCGCTGAAGTGCTTCGGAGAAGGATTTCACACCGGGGCCGCGAGCGCTTTCGATGCGTCGGTGTCGGAATGCCAGACTAGCCACGTCCTCGGATTGGACGGTCGGAACTTCCCGACCTGTGCCCTTGGTCACAACGTTGCGGGCTTGACGCCATCATGTGACGCGCACGTCTGACTGCAGGAGCACTTCCGCACCAGCTAAATAACCGCACCTTGCCGGCGGCACCGCTCGGTTCGTGCCTTATCAGCCTGCCAGATAGGCCTTGGTATTTGGTGCGAAACGGGGCGGCGACCGCCTCACAACTTGCGGCTGTCGTAGGCCCACTGCAACAGCGCTTGGCGTTGGCGGGGCCGGCATCTGAAGTCGCCGTGCTCGCAGTTGCGCTCGATCTGCCGTACATGTCGGTGCATCGCTCTCCAGCGCCGGATCTGCCGCGCATCCTCTTCGGGGATCCGGCGGCCGAGATAATATCGGCAATACCATTGGAACCAGCCGCGCGGATCCACAGGAGCGATCCATCCCTTACTGCGCCAGACCGAGAGTGGCTGGCTTGCCGAGACACCGAAATAGTTCAGCGAGGGGTCATGCCCTCGCGGCGACAGCTTGGCGCCGTCGAACCAGTCGACAGGAAATTCTTTCGTGCAGTCGGTCATGTATTTCCCGCCGAAGACTCCGAGGCGGAGCATTTCTTTGGGCGTGAGCTCGGGCGCAAACTCGGGGCCGAAATCCCGACCCGTGGGCGCCGCGAGAGTGTAACGGTAGCCCTTCTGCATCATGTCATTGACAACGATGGTCTTGGTTTTCACGGGACACACTCATTAGCCCTTGGCACTCAACTTTTTGTCCCGCGACGCCACAAAGACAAGTTGCAGGCAGCAGAAAGGCCGAAGCTGCGTGCGCCTAGAACGGCTGGAACGCTCGCGACCGGTGTAGCATGCATGGGATGGCCCCGATTTCTGATGGCGGCGCAACCTCGATATGGCTCCGCCCAGCTGTCAGCTGAATCAGGAATTGAGGCCGGGGCTTTACGTGAACGATCAGCTGGTCAGTCACACAGCAGCACGTCCAGCTCGTAATAGCACTTCTCACCGCTGGTTTCCGTGGCAGGCAGAGGGGTGAAAGACGCGCGCTCGGCTGGCGCGATGCCATAGCCGTTGACCACCCACGCGCCCTGCTGGACGCCGCTGGTGGCCAGGACCTGCGCCTCGGCGGGAGAGGCCGCGTGGCCGTTCACGACGTAGCCGCTGGCGAAGCTTGGGGTGCTGAGCAAGCCGAGACCCAGTGCCAGCGCGGCGGTGGTGATCAGGGTCTTCATCATGGCCGGCTCCCCATTCGCGTCAGCAATTGCTGACGCGAGGGACAATGCCGAGCCGATCGGCTGGCAGCGCTGAAGTGCTTCGGTGAAGGATTTCACACCGGCGCGCCTCGTTCGTTCGCTGCGGCGGACGGCTGCTATCGGCCGCCACCCGCCCACAGCTCAGAAAAGGCGACTGCGCCTCAGATCAGGCTGCGAGCGCGATCTCGTCCATCGACGGCATTTGGTCGTCGGATCGGTCCATGTTGGATGACTGAGGGTCGAGCAGAGCGCCAGCGACCACCGCCATCAACAAAACCCCAGACCAAGCAGCAGAGCAGTCATTGGTCTTCTCCCCCGATAGAGCTACGCAAGTCAGGAGGAGATGGCGGAGCAGCGGCTGAAGTGAGATGAAGCGCTTCACACCTTCGAAGCGGCGGCCGCAGCTGTAGCCGGCACAATGGCCACCATTTGCCCACAGCACGGCAATGTAGCGGCCAGCCGGGGGCCCGGTAAACTGATCGGCAAGGTTATGGTGGCATAAGAAGATCAGGCGGCCCGCCACACGGCGCAGCCCCGCCATGCCGCGCAATAGGCGCACGACAGCGGAGATGCTGGCGCGCCGGATTGCGTCGAGAAGCTCCGCCAAGAGATGATCACCGCCGCTCCTCGTGCGCAGGGCGGCAAACGCGGAGTGCAGCCATGCGATGGCGTCAGGCTCGCTCTTGGTCACAGCGCTTCGCGCTCACGCCCTCATTCTGATCAGATCGACAAGGAGAAGACGATGCTGCCGCTGACGATCGCTATGGGCACGCTGGTATGGGCGGTGATCGGCTATGCGCTGCTTCAGCCAAATCCGCCGGCTCGGGTGGGAGCTGACGAGGGCGCGCACGTCTGACCGGAGACATCGCGCGAGTCCGCGCGGGCGCCTGCGGCGAACCGCCGGCAAAGAAAAGCCCCAAGGCGAACCCCCTGGGGCCAAGTTGGAGGAGAAAACCCTAAAACGCGCGAAAGGCCAGCGCGGTGCCGGCCTCTCCGCGTTGCGCCGTTGTGTTCGGGTGGGCGGTTAGCTGTTGGCGCCCTGGTTGGGGTTGCCTGGAACAACCAGGTGCCGTGGCTCGACTGGGTGACGTAAGCGTGCACCCCCTGCCCGTTCTGCGCCTGCTGGGTTTGCACCGGCCGGTTCTGCGCATAGGTCGGCGCATTGGGCACGTCCGCCTGGGCGACGACGCCGGGCAACTGGGTGAAGAAGGTGTTGGCGGCGGGGCCTTCACCGCCATCGGCATAGGCGGCGGTCGACGCCACAAGACTGAGGCCGGCGGCGCGGCAAGTTACAGCTCTCCGCCAGCCTGTTTCACGGAGATCTTCAGACTTGCTCTACCGCTAATCCGGGCGAATTGAAGCCTTACCTCGCAGCGGGGGCGGGCGGCACGATCGGAACAGCCGTTAAAAGCCGGATTTTCCATTCGCCCCCCTCGCGCACATCGACCGCAGAGTAGCGCCCGTCGAGCTTGATTGGGCCGTTCTGTCCCTGGCCGCTAAGGTGAAACTCGCCAACTCGGATATCGGCGTCGTTTCCAAGTGGCGAAATCTGGTCGATCGTCTGCCCATCATGATGTGGGAACGTCTTCATCGCGCCCTGGTAAGCCTGCTCGATCTCTTGTGGTCCATTTCTTACGGCGCCGGTTCCCGTGATCATCACGGCGTCTTTCGCATAAAGAGCCGCAATGCCTGCGGCGTTGTGTTTGTTCCAATTCTCCACGTATGCAGCGGAGATCTGCTCGAGTTGCTGTCGGTTAGTCTGACCGGTTTGTTGGGCAGAGGCTAACGGAATAAAACCGATTCCGGCAAACGCAACAATGATAGAAGAGCGCATGGTCATTCATCTCCCTGGTTAGCTTTTCCATCCGACCCTTCTAAGAAGTTTTCAACATGACGTCTTGTAAGGACGGCGTTAAACGCTCAGCCGAGGCGTGGCTGAGCGGCCGGGCATAAAGCTTTACTTCTGCCTCATTATAAAGATGGCCAAGGTGACAATTCCAGCACCTTGCTGGGCGTTTCCTGTCACTTGCGTGGCAAGCGACAGGGCGGGTGCTCAGGCAACCCCGGAGCCGCCCCGCTTTGGCGTTGCGTCTCCGCCATTTGGTTTCGCCCCCTACGCCCCTGTCGCCCGCCTACCGGCGGAAAGCCTTTTGTCCGGCTGCGCCGCTAGCTTGGTGCGCCCGATCGCGCGCAGGTACGACTTAGGGTTTAGAAGTGGTCTGTGTGGCTGGAGCCGGTGGCGCGATGTTGTAAGCGTGGGCTCTCATGGGCCATGCCGTGCCCTGGTGCTCATAGACGGCGCTCCAGAAGCCTTTGGCCGGTGGATCAGCCAAGTTCCAGTGCCCAGTGACTATCGCCAGGTCACTGGACAACATTTCGACCCGGTCGATGTCGTGAGTAAAGTTCGAGGCTGGATGCACGGTCGCGAAAACCTTATCGTAGTATTGTTGCACACCTTGACGACCGACAAAATTTCCTGGGGGCGCCACGAATAGCGCGTTCGGCGTGAACGTTCCTGCGATAGCAGCCGGATCGTGTTTGTTCCAGTCTTGAACAAACGTAGAGTTGGTCGCGTTCACTCCAGTGACAACTGACTGAGGCACTTCTTGTGCTGATGCCGAAAGGGCAAATCCAGAAATCACAGCAGTAAGTGTTACAAGGCGTGACAGTGTCATTCTTGCCTCCCACAATTTTGCCCCGGTGATGAAGGGTAACGCAGCTCTTCGGAGAGCGAAGTTATCAATTTTCCATGCATCAGCACAGGTTCAAACGCGAAAGACTAGGAGCGCCATCAACCAAACCGGTTTGAAGAGGCTGCCCTTCCTGTCCTCCGCCTGCCCGGGGGCATGCCTTTCGTCCGGCTGCCGCCGTAATTGCTCAGGGCGCTGCCCTCGCGCGCTGCAAGGAGCTTCCGCCGTAAAAAACAGACGCCGTTTCGCGTCTGTCCGCCGCGAACACGCCGTTGCTTTTGACGGTCTCCCGAGAAGCCCCTTTCCGCTTGCTACCCCGGTCTCGCGGACGGGCAAGGGTTGCAGCAGCAGCTGCACCCAAAACCAAAGGCAACAGGAGGCCGTCATGAGCAACACAACCACCCACGAGATCGCTGAATTAAACAACGCTTCCGCAAATCGACGCTCAGCCTCGACCCGGTAGCAATCAGCCTTGGCAAGAAAGTTATGACAAGCGGCATTCAGGCCCTTGGGCTGATCGCAACCGTGGAAACTGCCGAGCGTGTGGCAGCGTTCGATACCTTCACGAAGGACAACGACCCGCACGGGGAACACGACTTCGGCAGCTTCGATCACGACCGCAATCGTATCTTCTGGAAAATCGACTACTACGACCGCGCAAGCTTCGGCACCGGCCATGACACTGGCAGCGAAGACCCGAGCGATCCGGCCAAGACCTTGCGTGTCCTCACCATCATGCTGGCAAGCGAATACTGAGGGGCATGATACATCGGGTGATAACTGAACCGCTCCGGGTTTGCCGGAGGCTCCACAGCTTGAGAAGGTGGAGCGGAGCTATGACGAAGCAGACTTTAAATCGATGGTCACCTGAAGTTCGGAAACGCGCGGTGCGCATGGTGCTTGAGCATGGCAGCGATCATGCCTCGCAATGGGCAACAATTGGTTCGATTGCATCGAAGATCGGCTGCACTGGCGAGACGTTGCGGAATGGGTGCGACAGGCCGAGTGTAATAAGGGGCAACGACCTGGCCTGAGATCCGTGAGCTACGCCAGGCGAATGAGATCCTGCGCGACGCATCGGCGTATTTTGCCCAGGCGGAGCTCCACCGCCGGTCGAAGCCATGCCCGGCAAGGCTTCGGCAAGAGTGCGACGGGATGCGGTGCTGCGAGCACAGATCCGACAGGTGTTCGAGGCGAATTTCGCCGTCTACGGTGACCGTAAGGTCTGGCGGCCGCTTGGCCGTGAAGGCACATCGGTCGCCGCTGCACCGTGGCGCGCCTGATGCGCCCGGATGGACCTGCGCGGCGTCGTCCGCGGCAAGGAAGCCAGGACCACGGTGCCCGACAAGGCGATGCCGTGACCGGGTGAACCGGCAGTTCCGGGCGGCGCGGCCGAACCTGCTGTGGATGCCGGACTTTCACCTACGTCGCCACATGGCAAGGCTTTGTCTATGTGGCGTTCATCATCGATGCCTTCGCCAGGCGCATCGTCGGTTGGCGGGTGTCGCGGACGGCACATGCGAGCTTCGTTCTCGATGCACTGGAGCAAGCACTGCATGACCGCCGCCCAGTTCAGGGCAGTGGCCTGATACATCACAGCGACAGGGGCGTGCAGGGCGGATTCAATTGGTCGTCGCAACACGACCTTGTTGGTCATCCGGAGAGATCTGAAACTGACCTCGCATTGCCCCACCTGTGACAAGCATAGCTCCGTGCTCACTCTCGTCCAGGGCGAGCCGGCGCTGACGCGCCGGTGCCGCAAGCGGCATCCTGGACCAGACCTGCGCGCGGCGCTCTGCCGGAGGCAGGTCGGCTCCGAGGAATGGTCTTCCTAATCCCACCAAGGAATGCAATCTGAATCTTGGATCAGGACGGGCAACGTCCAAAGCCGCGATAACAACACCGGGTCAGTTCCGGACATCGCTTGAGGTGGCCGACATAAGCAATTGTTCAAGTGCCTCAGCCGGCGTTTTCCAAGCCAGCGTCTTGCGAGGCCGCAAGTTGAGCGCGGCCGCCACGGCCGCAATCGCGTCGGCGCTATGCGTGCTGAGATCGGTGCCTTTTGGACTGCCTCGCCCCCGCGTGCGCGCTCTCGGCATCCGCAGTGCCCGCCCGGTACGCAAGCAAGCCGTCAGCTCGCGGCGCAACGCGCCACGACTTTGAACGAACAGCGCTTGATAGATGGCCTCATGGCTGATGCGCATGGTCTCATCGTCCGGGAAGTCGACCGGCAGCCGGCGAGCAATCTGCTCCGGGCTCCACGCGTTTGCCCACCGCCGGTGCTTCCGCGCTCCATGCCGGCGACCTTTCCATTGCACAGCCGGGCCGGGAACAGGAGCGCCACTCGGAGCGACGACGACGCCTGCCAATCGTTTCTCCACATAGGCTCGCAATGTCACGTTAAGCGCAAGCTTCGCCTGCTTTGGGCGTTGGGCAGATCGCTCGGCATGCCACTGCGCTGTCGTCGCGCGATACTCCAGGCCGCCGCTTCGGGTCGCAGCATTGCGTCGCAACTCCCGCGACATCGTCGAAGTTGCGCGTCCGAGCCGGCGCGCAACCTCCCGCATGGAGCAGCCTTGCACTCGAAGAAGTGCGATCTCCTCCCGCTCCGCAAATGAGAGATATCGGCCGGACGGAGGCTTTACGAATGGTCGAAAGATTGCGGGTGGCATGCCGCCTGTCTTTCGGAACAACCTTGCTCCTACAGCCTGCGACATACCCGCTGTGCGCGCAGCATTTTCACTCGCCATGCCTGCCGCGATCGCCGCCCAAAACCGCCGCCGCTCATCTCGTGCTGCTACCACAGGGCGACCGGGTGAGAACAAAGGGGCCCGACCCGATCGATCCGAACGCCGCCTGCGCTTCGCCATCGCAACTCCTACCTAAAGATGTTGCGACGACCGTTTGAGTCCAGCCAGTATGTGTCGATTCGCTACACGGAACGCCTGGCGCAGGCAGGCATAGAACCCTCAGTCGGCAGCGTTGGCGATAGCTACGACAACGCCCTCGCCGAAACTGTCCATGGCCTGTTCGAAGACTGAGCTCATCCTTCGGCGCAGCCCATGGCGTTCGCTGGAAACAGTGGAGTTCGCCACTCTCGAATGGGTCGACCGGTTCAACAATCGTCGCCTCCTCGAGCCGATCGGCAATGTGCCGCCTGCCGAGGCCGAGGAACGCTACTGTGCCTAACTGGAGGAGATTGCACTGGCGGCGTAACTCAAACCAAATCGCCTCCGGCAAACCCGGAGCGGTTCACAGCACCCAATCGCGCACCACTTTCAGTGTCTCGCCGCCGACTTCCGCTGCCTGCCTCCGGCTGCTTCTGTCATAGATCGCCGCCAGCGCCAGCACCCGCCGGACTTGGTTGGCATCCTCGCTCTCGCGGGCAATCCGACGCCGTTGCGCCGCATCATAGTTCCGCCTCAACCCGATCGGCATCCGCATAGCGAACCTCCTCTGTTCGCCAGCTTGCATCAGATCACGCGCGCCGGGGAATACCGCAGTCGCGGGCCTCAATGAGTCGCTCTCAGCGGAAGTGGTATTAGACAGAGATGCGCGCTGGGATTCGTCAGCGGACATGTACTCGGTCAGCAGAAATCACGATCACGAATATTGCACAAATGAACTAGATTGTGGGATAATAATCGTATCGGACTGATCCCCGATCCTGCCTCCACAGGAAGATCTCGCAAGAACCCCGCCGGGCTTAGCCGGCGGGGCGCGAAATCGAGCCCTGTGGAAGCAATTTGAGCGAGACTACCTATGGAGAACTTTAGTGCTACATTTTCGGACGTGTGCCGGGCCGACTGGCTCAGGCAAGACACGCGCCGCGACCACATTTGCCTGTGAGCGCCTTTCGCGCAGTGTAAAGAGCGCCTTCATCCAACCCACGATCGCGCTATGTAAGCAGACTTATGCAGACGCTCGCGTCCGCTTCCCGGCCGTCAATGGCCGGATCAAGACTATCGTCAGTAAGCGTGGCTCAGATGACAAGATCGCGCACAGGATCGTTAAGTACCTCAATGATCGCGATGGAGCCGGTGATCTGCTTCTAATCACGCACGCCGGTTTCCTGCGGACACCACACTGGCACCGTGCTGACACATGGCACCTATTCATGGACGAGGCAATGGAGGTTGCCTACCATCGCAAGTTCCACCTCAGGAAACACCGCCAACTCCTGCTCGACCTCTTCGACGTTCGCTCGTCACGCCACGAACTCTATGCGGTGCTCGAAGCGCGAGATTACGGCCAGTTGGACGAAGCGTTGGCGCAGATGAAGGACGACGAGATCTATCGGCATTTTGCGGACTTCGTCTGGCGCCTTCGGCACGACCACTGGAACCTCTTTGTGGATCGCGAGGCGTTCCGGAAGTTCCAGGCGGCCGAGAGCCACTCCCTCGAAGTGCATGGTCTGCTCGCACCTTCTATACTCGAGCCGTTTGCGTCTGTGACGCTCATGGGCGCCAATCTCTGTGACTCCATTATGTACAAGTATTTCACCAAGGAGGGGTGCGCCTTTTCCGATCACACTGCGATTAACAACAGCCTCCGTTATCGGAGCCACGACAACGGCTGCCGCCTCCTCATCAAGTATCTCACCGAGCGCAAGTGGTCCAAGACCCTCCGCAATCAGCGAGTTCGCGGTGACGGCGATCAGGCCGCGGCGGAGGACGTGTGTGCTTTGTACATGGATTTGTGCCGGGAAGAGGCGGCAAACCACTCCAAGCTGCCGCCGCTGTGGATCGGCAACAACGATATACGAAATGAGGAATTCGACGGTGAGCGACTGAAGAACGTACCGCACGGGATGAACAGCTACATGCGGCACGAGGTCTGCTGTATTTTCTCCGCGCTCAATCCGCCACAGGCACATCGGAAGTTCTTGCAAAACCTCTGCGGGATGACTGAGCGCGAGGTACGCCGTGCGCTCCTCAGCCAGACCGCCTATCAGTCATGTCGCGGCATTCTGCGCGATCCCGACAGTACGGGCATTTTCTTGCTCATTGTGCCCGATCGCGACACGGCGGATGACATCGCCAGCTCTTATCCTGGTTGCCGGGTCGAGAAGCTGGCCAGCGACATACAGGAGTTGACGATCGGGCGGCCGTCCAAGTATGAGTCGGAGGTGCAGAGGCGCAATGCGAGAAGCGAGCAGAACCGGCGCAGTCAGCGGCGTGTCAGACAAAAGTCCCTTTATACAGGGAATTCGTCTGACATGGGTCGTACCCCAGAGCAAATCATGCAGCACATCGTCCACCTTCTCAATGAATGGGCGGAACTGGCGCCGGACACCTGTGGAGTCGGCGCATTTGCTCGCTCTCTCTGGCTCAGCAAGACCGACAGGATCGGGCAGGGCTACACGATCCATATGCCGACCGCGGATCTGGTCGCTGACTTGCAACACAGGCTGGGGAGTGAACGGGTCTGCAAGGAAGCAACTACGCTGATGTGCCCCACCATCTTCCGGGGACCACTGCAACTGCCCGATCACCTAACGGCGATTGGCATCTCGATCGAGGCATCGGGCCGAACGAAGGACGACGCGGTGGGGTGCCGGGGCTTTCTGCTCGACATCGAGAACGGCGAGATGAGGCCGGAAGATTTCGCGGAGGTGTTTCCTGCTCTCGAATTCTTCGCGTACTCATCGTGGTCACACACCCCAGAAGCGCCACGCTATCGCATCGGCATCCCAAGCACGCAGCTTGTTCGGCCAGACATCCACGCGCTGATCCTTCATACCCTTGTCGATCGGCTCGAAGCAGCGGGCTGGGGCGACGGCCTCGCTCCCGGTAAGAACCACGGCGTGGACATCGGTAAGTTGCATGAGGCAGCCATGTTCTACCTGCCGAGCAAAAGACCTGACGGCTTCATGCTGCGTATCCACCAGGGCCGCCATCCACTCGACCCGCGCGAGTGGGTGAATCTGATCGCGGACGACTTACTGCTCTCGCCACCGCCACCTGCGCCGCGTCAGATGCATAACCATGCCGATAATGCATGGCGAACGGATGCGCTTCCGCCGACGCACCAGAATGGATTTGTGAAGTGGGCGACTGACTATTGGCGGGCCCGGGGATGTGTGAAAGGTAGGGGTAGGACACAGTTATGGCTCCTGGCGAAGCGCCTGGCTGCTGCTGGTTGTAGTGACCACGACATGCACGCCATCCTCCACGAAGAGGCAGGTCTTGCCAGCAACCCGACCGAACGACGCGGGGAAATCGAGGCGCTCCTAACTGATCCGCAGGTGGTTGCCGCGAAGCCGTCAACAGTCGATTGGGGAGGATAGGTCTGCGATGTTCGGGCGACTACGCCGGATTGGTCGATTGGCTCGCTCCCGCCCAGTCCGGCCGGCGACCTGCGTCGGCATGCCGCGAAGGGCTTATCCGGCGGGAACGCTTACGCTCGCCGAGGTCTGCCGTCATTCCTAACTATGGTGGAAGACCTCGAGGGCTAGACGTAGTGGCGCGCGGCTGCGGGAATGCCTACGCGAGGCTTGCCCCCCGGTCCCTCGCAAGAAAGATCTGCCGACAATCGTGTCACCACATGCGCGATTTGGAGTAAACTCGCGAAGCAGGTTCTGAGGTTGACAGATTCGAGTTCCGTGAGAATGTGGTCGAGTAAGCAACGGAACAAATCGGAATGAAGACCTACAGAGCCCTCGTCAATTTGCCAAATATTGGCCAGACCCCCGTCACTATCGAGGCCCGCAGCACTTATGAAGCCAAAGCCAAGTTGGAGGCCATGTACGGCATTGGCAAGGTGACGAACCCGTACGAGATTTAGGTGGTTCAGCTGCGCTTTGCCGGGAAGCTGATGCAGCGACCGCACAACCGCGTCGTTGCCGTAAGACGGTCGGCGACCGGCCGGAAGATCAGACTGTCATATACCGGCATAGCAGGGAAAACTCGGGGGCCGACTTCACGTCGTGACTTTATCAAAAACTGCCGGGCGCCGATCCTGGTACCTGCCGGATGACGTGCCAGGACATCGGCTGCAGACCTCCATCGGAAGCAGATCACGCTCAGCGGTGCGAGTGGTCCCAGTCGTACAGTCGGCTAATCAATTCCGTTCGGTTAGTGAATTCGCTTATGCGCTCGCAGCCGAGGGGCCAGCCGGCGTCGAATTAGCTCCGCATATCTTTGGTCTTGCTCGATTAGCAAAGCTTTCATCCCGAATCTCTGAGCTGCCACCGCAGCAGTGCCAGACCCGGCACAAGGATCTAACATCATGCCACCACGTTTCCCCGCTATCGCGAGGAGCCTATCAAAAACGCTCGTAGGCTTTTGTGCCGGATGGCCGACAGATTCGCTTGCCGATGTGGACGCTTCAATGATGTCGCGGTGCTGCCTCCCGGCCCGTTTGAACCGATCCCCCTCGAACTCCACCATCTTGAGCTCCTGGTAGTTGAAACGGTAGCTGTTGCTCTTGACGCACCAAAGGATCGTCTCGTGGCTGTACCTGAAGACGTCGTGGTAGAAAGCATTGGAGTGGGATTCCGTTTCAACCACACTATGTGGTGAAGGACGCGTAGACCTGCCTTTCGAATGGCACTATCGACAAGCGCTAAGCTCTGATGCACGGCAAAGATAAAGCCCGAACCATCGTTCGCCAGAACCCGCTGCATCTGCTCCAACAGCGCCTCGAGGAAAACAAGATACTCGTCCTCACTGTCATACTGGTCCCACCGTTGTCGGAATCTGGGTCTCATCCCATTTTGTCTGATGTAGTAGTCGATCACAGTCGGGTCGGAGGGAACGTTCAGGAAAAACGGTGGATCTACTATGACTAGGTCGATAGCCTCATCGGGGATTGCCTGCATGATTTCTTGACAATCGCCCACATGAAGCTCGGCGTTGTCGCCAAGGACAATCGGCTCCGACTGAGAGGGCGTCGGCTGCAATGGCTGGGCGCGGAGTTCGGGCTCGCGCCTCCGCCACGTAGGTCGGGTTTAGCTCAATCAGCGTCGCAGTATGTCCAAGCTCCGCCGCGGCAAGGCCAGTTGTGCCGCTACCCGCAAATGGGTCGAGCACGTGGCCACCCGGCGGGCATGACGCCTTCAGGCAACGACGAACCAGCTCAACCGGAAAAACCGCTGGATGTTCTCCCTTAAAGCTCGCGGTTGGGACTTCCCAGACATCTCTTCCATTGCGGCCGAGCGGATGCGCGGTCCAAACCCGGATCTTGTCCCCCACACGCAGGAGCCGGCGCGGTAAATCCGACGCTTGTGATCCGGCTATGCCCTTGGCCTTCGTAACAACCGGTTCGCGCATCGTATCTTGGTCGAAACGGTAGCTGCTTGCTTTGGTCAGCAGATACAGCTTCTCGTGCGTGCGGCTAAACCGGTCGTTGACATTTTCGGGTCGGACACCCTTCTTGTGCCATATGATCTCATTCCGTAGAAACCATCCATCTCTTTGAAGCGCCGTAGCTAGGAGGGGCCCGACCAGCACAAGATCCTTGGGCTTGTACCCCTCTGACATCCGAGGCCGAGCGCCGCGCATCAGTGGCCTGTTCTGGCGCCTGTGGATGCCCCCCTCTCCATTCCAGGATGTAGTCGATGACGCGAAGAAGTCTCCAATGTTGACCCACAGGGAGCCGTCATCCCGCAAGGCTCGGCGGACCTCGCGGAAAACGTCAACGAGCTTATTGATGTATTCGTCCAACGTTGATTCGTGCCCGATCTGCCCCGGGTTCCCGTAGTCCCGGAAGGCACCAAAATACGGCGGTGAGGTGACACAAACATCGACACTGCAGTTCTGCAGCGTTTCAAGCACAGCTCGCGCATCCCCGGTCAGGATCCGGACCTTCGACAGGGTCGTCGGGCTGCTCGGGTGTCGTTCCGGTGGCGGACCGGCCGCAAGTCCGCTTGCTCTTGTTAGAGTATCGGAACGTGCCTTGGCGGCCACCAACTCCAGCGCATACTCGAGGCCGCTCTGGCGCCGCGACGTGTAGCCGACCTCAGTGGCCCACTGCCTGGCGCTCAAGAAGGCTCGCCAGTTTTTCGCCAGCTCTGCATGACGATCCAGCCACTGTCTCGATATGGGCATGTTGGCCTGACACCAGGCTGCAATGTTTTCGCCGCGGTCACCAAGCGCCTGCTTGATGTTGGTCCATTCTTGCCCGGCATTTCGCAGATGTCGCAGCGCCTGAAGCTCGCTCTGCTCAGCCGCCTGCAGTTCTCTGATGAGATAGCTCTTTGCCGAACGAAGGGTCCGCCTCTCCACAGGAGCCTGCTTTGTTTCTGCGCGAGAACCGTCTTATACCGGAACCAGCTGGCGCTCGTCCAGAACGAGCCCGAGGCCTGCTGAAGCGACTAAATCTCAGAGGGGACCGTCACCTTGCCAAGGCCGTAGAGGGCTCCAACTTGGCTTTGGCTTCATAACTGGTGCGAGCCTCGATCGTGACAGGCGTTTGGCCAAGGTTGGGTAGGGTGGCGAGGGCTCTGTACATCTTCACTTTTGGATTCCATTCCGTTGCTTCTTCGATTACATTCTCACGGAACTCGGATCTGTCAGCCTCGGACCTGCTCGCGAAGGTTACTCCAAATTGCGCATGTGGTGACACGATCTCGTTGTCGCGGGGACGGGGCAGGCCTCGCATAGGCATCCCCGCAGCTGCGGACGCCACTACGTCTCACTTATCAAGCTAGTTCACCATATTGCCGAGAAATGGAGGCAGATATCACGAGCGTGCACGGTCCTCTGGATATGCACCATTACGATGATCACGCAATCGCGCACAGGATAGCCATCGGTCGATGCGGTTGTTGCCGGAGCGAACTACACTTGGCGGGATGTGGATGCACTGCGTGACATGGTGCGCGATGAGGTGATTGCGTCTTTGGGCGATCGGAGCGGCTTGCTGGTGGTTGATGAGACGGGGTTTCTCACGCATTCGGTGGGTGATGCGCGGCAGTATTCTGCACCGCGGGACGGGTGCAGAACTGCCAGATCGGCGTATTCCTGGGCTATGCGAGCCGCCTGGGCCAGGCGCTGATCGATCGGCGGCTGTATCTGCCCGACGCTTGGGCCGAGGATGATGCCAGACGCCGCCGCGTTCGGATCCCTGACAGCGTAACGTTTGCCACCAAACCGCAAATCGCCCGTGCACTGATTGCCGCTGCACTGGATGCCGGTGTGCCCTGTGGCTGGGTGCTGGCCGATGCACTGGCTCAGATTCTCGATTGCGACGCATGCTTGAGGCCCGTCGTCAGCCGTATGTGTGGCGGTGCGTTCCAATCACCACGCCCCGCCTCGCTCCCCTGAGCGCGTCAGCGCAGAGCGAGCGCCGAATGCCACGGCGTCCCCGCACTCCGGGCGCAAAATAGGTCTTCGTTAAGCGCGCAAACATAACGCGACGCGTGTGCAGTTGTAAGGGGAGGCGCGTGCAATATATTGGGCACCCGCCACTCTGTCCACTTATAGTTGTCGTCAGTGCGGGTGGTCCGTAATTCTCACTTCTGCAGCTCTCGCTGCGTGCTGGCGCATCATCGATCGTCCGCTCAGTCGCATGGCCGAGCTACAGCAGCTTTCAGGCCCCGAGCGCAGCTTCTCGAACTGGGCGAGCACCCGCCCGCCGCTCACGCACATCTGCAACTGGGATCACGTGCGCCGTGGAGGCAGCCAGAATGATCAGCGTGGGGTGGTGCAATTTCTCGTTCGGCATCGGCCCGAAGCCGCAATGGGAATGATCATAGGTTGCCGTCGCGTCTAAAACCATTTGGCAGTTGCGGAACCTCGCATCGCGCGCGTCGTGTCAGAGCAGTTCTCAAGGTCGTAAGGTTTAAACATCGTGCTAGAAATGATAACCGTCTTGATATCCCACTCGCGCAGGTGACATCCAGATATGAATACGTACGTGATATCAGCTGATATCATAGCAGCGTCAAAATGCTGGGGGACGGCCAAATGGATCTCATAGAGACCTCGCTGACGCGCCTGCTCGAAATTCAACATCCAATCCTGCTTGCGCCGATGGGGTCAGCCGCTGGCGGGAAGCTTCCGGCCGCGGTTACCAATGCTGGCGGCTTCGGTCTCGTCGGCTCCGGTTATGCGGATGCAATGGCTGTTCGCAAGGAGCTGACCGAAGCCGGCAATACACGTGTTGGTATCGGCTTCATTCTCTGGGCGCTGGAGAAGAACCCGGAAACGCTCGAGGTCGCCCTGGATGCAAAGCAGGCAGCGGTGATGCTGTCGTTTGGCGACCCGACACCGTTTACCCCTCGAATCAAGGACGCAGATTGCAAGATCATATGCCAGGTGCAGACCTTGTCACAGGCAAGGCAAGCTGCTGCCGAAGGTGCCGACATCATCGTCGCGCAGGGACGTGATGCGGGCGGTCATTCAGGCACGACTCGCGGAACGATGGGGCTCGTGCCCGCAGTCACAGATGCAGTCGCACCGATCCCGGTCGTCGCTGCGGGCGGTATTGCAGATGGTCGCGGTCTCGCGGCAGCGCTGGCCTTGGGCGCTGCGGGCATTTCCATGGGCACGCGCTTCACCGCATCTCGCGAGTCACTGTGGGACAAGAGGATGAAGACCGCCACCCTGGAAGCAGGTGGCGATCAAACCGAGCAGACAGGCGTATTCGATGTCGTCCGCGGCGCGCCCTGGCCGGCCATCTATCCCGGTCGCGCATTGCGCAATGCATTCTCTGCCAGTTGGAATGGACGCGAAGAAGAACTGGCGGTGGATCAGGCACTGCAAGAGAAGGCGTACCTGTCGACAGCTCCGGATGATTTCTCCACACGAGTGGTCTGGGCGGGCGAAGGAGTGGACCTCATCAACGACATTCCATCTGCATCGGAAATTGTTGGGCGGATCATTGCTGAGGCGGTATCCGCGGGCGCGGGCAGTCGGCAAGGATCACGACTTCAAGAAGGTCAACGACGAAGAGACGAGCCGGGCCGACGAGGCGCGGACGGCGATGGGCCCGCACTCACGCGCGGGCGATAGCAGCAGATGTCCGTGTTTTGGTCGCAGAGCTTCGGCAATAGCTAATCGTGGTCGCTCCATCCAGATTGTGAGCCCGTGATCACGTAGGTCCGTTTGGCCTCGCTTCAATTCTCAGCTCGGCCATGGAGGTCGCGGTTATCGGATCTTCTTCGCGGGATCCGAGGCCGGCGCATTGCTAAGCTGATCCTTCGTCAAATCGGCGGTGAATTTTGCCTCGGGGCTGACCTTGATTTGGTTCGAAGGTATAGCGACCAGCTTGATGAGCCGCCCTTCGATGAGGGTAATTACCTCGCCCACAGTGTCGATTTAGCTATATCAATGAAGGAGAGCGCCGATTATACTGGGGTCGTATCAGGAGAGGTTTTGTGGCCGGGTGGGAAGCTGGAGATATACATTCAGCCCCACCCTTTGATCCGGCACATGAGCTTCCACGACACCATGGACGCGCTGGATAACGTCCGCCATTCGTCGCTCATGACCAGCGAGTTCTTCGTCGAAGCGGTCGCCTACCAGCTGGCGGCGTTCAAGGAGCTGGAGCGCCGGGCCTTCGCCGTCACCCCCATGCATCCCATCAAGGACAAGCGGGCGCGCCTCAGCGTGGCACCGCGCTACGGCAAGAACGGCACGGTGAAGTTTCCCCGGAAGCGCTGCCAGCTCCTGACCCAGCGCTTCGGCTTCGGGGCGGAACGCCACGATGACGCAGTTGACGCGCTGGTCTACCTCATCCTGGGCGTGGCGGCGGATGGCGTGGTCCGCCCAAGGTCAGCTACGTGTAGTTTCATCTCCAACGATTGTGATTTGAAACGGGGAACCGCTGCCTTCGTTATGGCGGTCTCTAACTAGGAGGAGCGTATGGCTCGGGAGCACATCAAAGGAGCCGTTAACAAGGCCAAGGGCGCCGTGAAGGACGCCGTCGGCAAGATGACCGGCAGCAAGAAGACGCAGGCCGAGGGCAAGGCCGATAAGGCCAAGGGGAGCGCGCAGCGGGCGACCGGCGACGTAAAGAACGCAGCGCGGAACGCGACCCGATAGGAACCCGGAAGGCTTACGAATACAGGGCCGCTCATTTGGGCGGCCCTTGTTTTTTGCGTGATGCTCCTGGGGCATTGCGCAGAGGCTAAAGCGGTGAATTACGTTTAGTGCCGGGGAAAACACACATGACAGAACCCGATGCGCACGTTTCCTGCAACACAGTAGCGATACCTGATCCAGTGCTGAGCGTCGTCGCTCATCATCTCCAAAAGCTTAGTGACCTGCATAGCAAGGTCCGGTCGGAGATGCAGAGTTCTTGGGCGATGGTCTTGGCCGACTTGCCCTGGCGAAGCCGGCCGAGGATCTCCCGCTCTCGGCTGGTCAGTTCCTTGCCCGGCTGAACGATCAGTGGTCTGCGTGCCACGTTTCCTCTACCTCCTCCATTTCGCTCAGACGCAGCCACCGGGCGCGCCGCTTTCGCGCGGAACAAGCGCGGCCGGTATCCTTGCCTAGGGTCACCATCCCCAGCCCAAGCTAGCCAGCGTCAGCTCCAATGTTCAGCTGGATTTTCGGCGGATTGCCGTGGAGTGCGTGCATCACCGTCGGGGATCTTCGGGCGACACGACCCCTCCGCTTCGAAACGCGGGAATATCGTGGGGGGCGCGGATTGACTAAGCTCATCCGCCCCGTCAGCAGCGCGCATTCCGCGCAAGACGCTGTTCGCCATCGCCGGCCGCGACGGAAGGGCCAGCGAAGCCGCCGCCCGAGAAGCGGCAATGTGTAAAAGCCTGTCGTATATACCACGAGCTGTGCCGCCCCTGACGCTGCCAGCCCGGAATCATCAGCGGCGCTAAGCCTGTGCTGACGCATGAAGCCTGGACGCTTCCAGCACCATTTGCTGCTGCGCTCGAGACTGTTGACTTGCTCGAAGATAACGCAGCCGCTCCACGGCATCATCTTCGCTGGGACAACGCGCGATTACTCGTCGGTCCCCGCCATCCCTGATTTCTTCCACCCAGTAGCTACCTCGCTGCCAAGATGCTTTTCAAGGTTTTCCCGCGCCTGCTCGGCCTCCCGATCGGGCTGAACTGGCTCCTCCAGAGCAACACCTGGCGGAACGGCATCGCCTGGATCAATACTGTCGTCCGGCGGCTCGCTCTTGGGAGCCAGAGCCGGTTTGCGCGCCTTTTTTGCCGCTGCGGCCTGAGAGGCCACCCGCTTCTGCAGCCGCGCGACCTCTTCCTCCAACTCCGCAATCCGATCAGTCGCGATCTTGGCAGCGCGGCCGGCCTCGCGGCCTTTCGTGCGGAGGGTCGAGTTGGCCCGCTCCAATTTTCGATCTGTGCGCGCAATGCCTCCTTGCTGGTAAAGCCCCCTGAGGGGGCCATTTGCCGCGTGGCGGTCTTCTTCGGCGCTACGGTCCTTGCCGTCGTCTTTGGTGCCGTGTCTGGCGAACGGCCTTGCCGGCGTCCTTTCGGCGTGTTTGTCTTCATTCGAGTGACGCGACGCGCCATGTGGCAACTCCTCTCAGGCAAAAAGAACTTGGATGTCACGCCGGGCGACGTCAGCCGCTTCGATTGTCCGTTGCCAACCCCTGTCGGCGCCAAGGCCGCGGGCCGTTCGACTGAGAATTCCCCCGCTTCCTCAACCATGCATCGCCCTACTTCTCTAAAGCCGGTGCGAAATTCAGTGCGATGCCGTTGATGCAGTATCGCTGGTGCGTTGGCGGCGGCCCATCGTCGAAGATATGCCCAAGGTGGCTGCCACAGTTCGCGCAATGAACCTCGGTGCGGAGCATGCCATAGCTTCGGTCGATGGACGTCTCAACAGTGCCCTCGATGGGGTCATTGAAGCTCGGCCAGCCCGTTCCGCTCTCGAACTTCAACTTCAATTCGAAAAGCGGTCCGCCGCACGCTGCACATGGAAAAACCCGCGACCGGTGTTCCTGCAACAGCGCGCAAGTTCCGGGTGCTTCGGTGCCGTGATGGCGCATCACGTCCTACTGCTCGAGTGTCAGGATCTGGCGCCACTCGGCATCACTGCGGTTAAACGCATATATCTTGGTATCCATGTGTGTCGGCCCCTTCGGTCGGCCACATGCCAGTGCCGCCACCGGACCGCCAATCGCCGCTCCCCTACCCAACGTTCACCGCCGGCTGGGACACCGAGGGGAAGCGCAGCTCGTCGACCAGGATGAATGTTGGGCCGGGAGCCCGGCGCCGGCCTGGGCCACAAGTCTCTTGCGCGGAACCTGGGCTGGAGGTGCCGGCGGGCGCTCTCGTTGCCGCGGACCCTGCGGATCCGGCGAAATCTCTTTGCATCATCTCCGATCCTCCCAGTTTGCCCAGGTTGTCGCGAGTATTCTCCGGTCGCCCGGCCGTCGGGGGGGCTGCGCGCTGCTGATGCTTCATGAAGCCCCGCTGGGGGCGCCAACTTCAGGACATAGGGATGGCGCCGGGCCGACCTGAGGTAGCCGGCGCGGCTTAGACTGGGTTATGCAGTGGTTCGTTCTCCACTCTTCGAGCCGCCCGGATGGACTTGCTAGCAGATATGGAACACGTCGGCGGCCTGCTCGCCTCGGCTGCACGCTTGGAGATCATGCCGCGCTTTCATCGGCTCACTGCGACAAGCGTGCGGGAAAAGTCGTCGAGCTTCGATGTGGTCACTGAAGCCGATGAGGCGGCCGAGACTGTCATCGCCGAGGGGTTGCGTGCCGCTTTCCCCCACGCTGCCATCATAGGCGAAGAAGCCGCGGAACGTGATCCGAGCCTGTTGCAAGGCCTTGGGTCCGCGGAACTTGCGTTTTTGATCGACCCCCTCGATGGCACCAAGAACTTCACGGCGCGCTTGCCTCTGTTCGGGCTGATGGCCGCTGCCATCTGGCGTGGCGACTTGGGGATGGCACCCGCGAGGATTTGCGCGTGGCCGCCCCGGTTTCTCCGGCCGCCATGCACGCCGTCGCGGGCACGAATTTCCTTCCCGAACCGCTGCGCACAACCGTCGCCCACAACCTGTCCCGGATCGGGATGAACTTCTGGTTCCGCTGCACCGCGCATGAGTATCGCATGGCGGCGGCGGGGCACTGCCACCTGCTCGTCTACAACAAACTCATGCCATGGGATCATGCGGCGGGATGGCTGCTTCACCGGGAAGCGGGCGGCTACAGCGCCCATTTCGATGGTACGCCTTATCATCCGACGCATGTCACCGGGGGCC
Organism: uncultured Alphaproteobacteria bacterium; assembly: GCA_963758595.1. Taxonomy (GTDB): domain Bacteria; phylum Pseudomonadota; class Alphaproteobacteria; order Acetobacterales; family Acetobacteraceae; genus JAMXLO01. The sequence continues at coordinate 125,786 of CAVWWB010000002.1, read as the reverse complement.
TGATTTGCGCACCGGATCAGACGAGCTGGCAAGCGGCTCGGAATGCGCTTCTCGGTGGGTAAGCCGGGTCGGAAGAGTGCCGGCGCATCGGCGACCGATGCGCACACAGAGGTGTCGACTGTGGGTGACCTTCCGCTTCTGGCCCCTCTGCATCCCGGACCTGCCGCAGCGCGTGGCGGGCTGACTGCATGGGTTGGATGCGCGACGGAGGGTTCGCTAATTGCCGTGTCGTGCCGCTTACTGGGCCCCCACACAGCGCGGTAATCGCGAAGAAGTAAGCTGCCAAGTATGCGCAAAGCGCATCACCGGCGGGTTTCCGCCTAAACGCGAGTTCGGCATCGCCCTCCGTGTTGCTAGGCTGGCAGCTTCGCGGTGCATGTCTCAGAGCCATTATTGTGGCGCTGTGACCCAGGGCACAGCCAGTGATAGCTTCGGTCGTGGCATGGCAAGGGCTCCGGTGGTTCAGCATGCTGCTCTCCAGAGCATCCTCCTTGTGGCACTTTTGACCGTTGCCGGCTGCGAGCCGCAGCGGCCAAGCTTCATGTCTCGTCGTTAGCGTCCCCGGAGATGGTGGAGATTCGGAGCGACGCCTGGTGTGGCGTGGCGGTGTAGGTGGAGGCGGCCATCGGCCCGGTCGGCCAGGGTGGAGTTTGCGAGACTGCAACCAGAGCCGAGAGAGGATCCGATGGCCGACGAGAGACTGCCGTTATCCGAGTTGCTGGAGAAGTCTGGTGAGGGAGATTTCCTGCGCGCTGTGGCGGAAGCGGTACTGCAGTTGCTGATGGAAGCGGACGTTGAAGGTCTGATTGGTGCAGGGCGCTACGAGCGCAGTGGCGAGCGCATGACCTGGCGCAACGGCTACCGCGATCGCGCGCTCGATACGCGGCTGGGGTCACTTCAGTTGCGGATCCCGAAGCTGCGGCAGGGCAGCTACTTCCCGCCATTCCTTGAAGCCCGGAAGGTTTCGGAGAAGGCCCTGGTAGCGGTGATCCAGGAGGCGTGGATCGGCGGGGTTTCGACCCGGCGAGTGGACGATCTGGTGCAGGCGATGGGGCTGAGCGGGATCAGCAAGTCGCAGGTCTCCAAGCTGTGCAAGGACATCGATGAGCGTGTGCGCGCGTTCCTTGACCGTCCCCTGGCGGGCGAATGGCCCTATCTGTGGCTGGACGCGACCTATCTGAGGCAGCGGGAGGGCGGCCGGATCGTCTCGGTCGCTGCGATAATCGCTGTCGCGGCAAACACGGATGGCAAGCGAGAGATCGTTGGGCTGCACATCGGTTCTTCCGAAGCCGAGACCTTCTGGTCGGTCTTCCTCAAGAGCCTGGCCCGCCGTGGTCTGCGCGGTGTGAAGCTGGTGATTTCCGATGCGCATGAGGGGTTGAAGGCTGCTATCCGCCGGGTATTCAGCGCGACATGGCAACGCTGCCGCGTTCACTGGATGCGGAACGCGCTATCTTACGTCGTGAAAACCCAGCAGAGCATGGTGGCAGCCGCGCTGCGCCAGGCGTTCATCCAGCCGGATCGCGCGCAGGCCAGCCAGACGCTGCGTCACGTGGCTGATCAGCTACGGCAGAAATGGCCAAAGCTGGCGGCGTTCATCGACGAGAGCGAGATAGATGTCTTGTCGCACCTGGACTTCCCCGAGCAGCACCGCGCGAAGATCCACAGCACGAACCCACTTGAGCGGTTGAACAAGGAGGTCAAGCGGCGGGCTGATGTGGTCGGGATATTTCCCAATGAGGCGTCAATCATCCGGCTGATCGGCGCGGTGCTGCTGGAACAAAACGACGAATGGCAGTTGCAGCACCGCTACATGCAGGTCGAGGCGATGGCAGAGCTGTTCAGCCCAGCCAATGAACAAAGGCAAATCCCATCAGCCGCATGACGGCGACACGCGAGAGGCAGGCTGTGCCGTTGACGGCACCTATGCCCTACGCTCGACCGTGGCGTCGCCGTCAAGGTCCCGCAGCCGCGCAGCGGTGCGCCAAAGGCGCAGGACTTGACGGCGGCGATCGCGGTCGCAGCACCATATCTGTGCCGCCCATCGCACCCAGTGATATGCTGAGCGCCAATTTCGCCGGCGCCGATGCGCCAATGAGTCGCTTCCATTACACCGCGAATCTACACCTGCTTGACGGACGTGACCTGTCTCGTCTGCGCGAAGATTGCGCCGCCGGTGATCGCTGGGCATGCGATCTACTGGATACTCTTTCACATCCGCCACCGACCCCGCCCCGGCGACCCGTACCCTGACCCAGGCCTGTCGGCGCTATTTATGCTCCGGGCCATAGTTTCTCACTGAGGTGAAGGGCGGCTTGGCTATCCGGCGACGGGAGACGTGAGGGTGGATGGAAGGCACGGCGATCGACCCCCAAGGCGACAAGGACACGCTGACGCTCCGCCGTCCGGAGCAAAGCTGCATCATATTACGTCTGCGCCGCTCATCGTGGTCTTCATCTGCTTGCCGATGCAGCCGATATGCCGGCGATCCGTGCCGCCTCGCGCACACCCTTGCCCGCGGCAAGTTCCCGCATGGCCTTCTCGGTCCGCGTGCGACTAAGGCGCGGTCGGCCGCAGGGTACAGCCATTGCCCGCGCAGCCGCCACCGCGCTGGGCGGCTCGAACTCAATTACGCGTTCGTGCTCTCGCAGCAGATGTATCCACCGAGCCGCACTTCGGATATCTGCCCACAGTCCGATTTAGACGCACCGGACCCATCCGCCGCTCCTGTTGATTAGCGGCTTTCTTCCTTGATCCCGGAAGGAGCGTGGATCAGCTTATGGTGGTGCCCTGCTTGGCAGCAAGCACTGCGCCGAGTTGGACGAGCGCACGTTGGAGTGGGCTGTCTAGGTTGCGTTCCGGTGCCTGTGCAGGATCAAAATATTCTTGATCCTGTGTTCCGGCCGGATTTTCGGACTTGCAAGAAACGGGCGGAAGTCAGCCAGCTTTGGGTCGCGCAAGGTGTAGCGTTCGAGGTGCGGATTACCCGCAACCTCTGTGCAGAGTACTTGGTCACAGGAAGCCACCGATGCCGGGCGAAGCCCGCTACTTCGCCGGCCCTGACGGCGCTGTGACCGTGTCGATCGAGAAAGGCGTACCGCGGCCCGTGCGGCCCGACAGCCCGTTCGATCATGTGGAGCTGGGCGACAGCTGCGCCGTGCCGAACACGCCGGAGCTGCTGCAATGGGTGAAGTCCGCGCCACCGGCAACCGCGTCCAGCGGCTCGGTGCGAAGTATATCTCTCGGCAGGAACGCGATACCGGCATGATCCGAGTGCGGCGGGTGTCCTAGCGCGCGTTCCGCTCATCCAGCTTTACCGACCACCCCCACGGCGTACCACGCGCGGTACGCCATACGCCTTCAACCCGAAGACTCTTCGGATGGAAGATGACCCGCTCGATCAGAGACGGCAGGGCTTCGGCTATCTTACCTCTCGCGGCCACGTCGCCGGCCAACGCCTTGTCCAGCACACGATGAACCTTGGCCTGCTGTGTGCTTGCCGGTTTGGCGATGTGGAGGGTAGCGACCTCGCGCTCCAGCTTACCTTTGGTCGTCAATGTATCGGCGTGTTCGCGCTCCAACTTGGCGGCGGTGCGCTCCGCTAACTCGCCGGAACGCAACATGGCGCGTTCATATGCATGGGCGAGTTTATCGGCGTCGGCCTGAAGCTTGGTGATCTGCTTGGTCAGGGCCTCGATCGGGTCGTTCTTTGGCCGCCTGTCGTCCACCACCTCATCAGCAAGACGCGGTAAGAGCTTGGCCTCGATCTCATTGATCCTGTAGTACCGCGAGCTGTGGCAGCCGCCGTGCACACCAGCGGCGGAGCAACCAAGGTAACGAATCTCCCGATCCCTCGATCCCCTGCCGCGTACCGCCATGACGCCACCGCATTGGCCGCACACGGCGAGCGGTCCGAATAGGTTCGGATAATTGGTCACATTGCGACCGGTCGCCACGCCGCGTTTGCGGGCGTCCAAATGGGCATTGGCCTCCAGCCACTGTTCTTCCGTCCACACCGCCGGGTAGGCCTTCTTCTTCACCTCGCCGGTCAATACCCGCTTAAACGTCGTCTCACCGGTCTTCGGATCGCGCACATCCATATAGTGCCCGACCGCTTGCTCGCCGAGCACCTGCCTGCCACGGATGATCTTCTGGAGAGCAGTCTTTTCCCAAAGCGCTTCACCACGGGCACGCTTGCGGTTGTTCAGCGTCGGCACGCCCTCGTCATTGAACAGCTTGCTGATAGCCTCCAGCCCCATCTCCGGCACCAGTTCGCGAATGCGTTGGAGTACCTTCGCCTTGTCTGAATCGAGCTTCGGACCTGATGCGGTCTTGACGATCCACGCCGGATAGATGTTGCTGGACAAACCTGTTTCCTTCCCAATGCCACCATTGCGACGACCTGTTGGCGAGTTCCAGGTCTCACGGATGCGTTTGGCCTTGTTGGCGCTTTCCATGTGCGCACCCAACATCAGCCCGATCGACATGAACAGCTTGCCGATGTTGGCGTCGATGTTCTCGGCGGTGTAGGTTTGACCGTCAATCAGGGTGACGACTTCCCAGCCGAGATTGATCAAGGACAGGAACAGATGCTGGGCAACGCGCGGCGGTTCCCTGGTGAAGCGATCGAACCCCTCGCAGATGAACACACCGGGACGTATCTCACCGCTCTCGCAACGCTTGACGAACCGACCGAAGGCACCCCGCGTGCGATGGACGCCATGATAACCAGACATGCCCTCGTCCCTGATCGTCTCAACCAGTTCCAGATCATGTTCGGTGCAGTAGGTTGCAGTGCCCTCAAGCTGGCGACGCAGACTGTCGCCTAGGGCTTGTTCGGGGGTGCTGAATCGGACCAGCGAGTGAGCCGTGCGCTGTGCAGAACCGGCACGCGAGGGAAGCTCCAGTCAGGGAGCAGTTCTATGACGGAATGAGCCCTATGTCAAGAGTTGCGATGTGGGACAACATCGGCACCGTACACAACGCTGTCGGCGACTACATGCCTGACGAGCCTCGCTATATGCGGCGCGTTCAGGTGATGGCGACGCTGGATTACCAGCAGATCCTGCGCGATTGATCGACGCCCAATAGCTCGCGGCGTACTTGGTTCCGAGCTTTCCCTGCTTTCTTCCTTCAAGGTCCGCCACGACCGCCTACTGCACCGAAGACCTGCCCAGTCGAATAGCTCGCCTCATCAGACGCGAGCAGGACGTAAATTGGCGCGAGTTCCGCCGGCTGGGCGGCGCGACCCATTGGCGTATTGGCGCCGAACTGCGGCAACCTGTCTTCGGGCTGTCCGCCGGTGACCTGCAGCGGAGTCCAGACCGGGCCAGGTGCCACTGCGTTGACCCGGATTCCCTTGCTGGCGAGCTGCTTTGCCAGGCCCTTCGCCCATACCATGATCGCGCCCTTCGTAGCGGCGTAGTCGATGATGTTCTCGCCGGGATCGTAGGCGTTCACGGATGTCGTATAGATAATGGTTGACCCCGGCTTCATATGCGGCACCGCTGCCTTGGTGAGCCAGAACATCGCATAGACATTGGTCTTGAACGTCGTGTCGAACTGCTCCGTCGTTATGTCGAGAATGGAGTCCTGCGATACCTGCCGTGCCGCGTTGCTTACCAGGATATCCAAGCCGCCGAGCTGGTCGGCGGCGTCGGCCACGAGCTTGTTGCAGAATGCCTCCTCGCGGATGTCACCCGGCAGGGCAGCAGCCTTACGTCCAGCCTGGCGGATCAGGTCTGTGACTTCGTGAGCATCGGGCTCCTCCTGCGGGAGGTAATTGATCGCCACATCAGCCCCCTCGCGTGCGAACGCGATCGCGGCCGCACGCCCGATTCCGGAATCGCCGCCGGTTATCAGCGCCTTTCGGCCGCCGAGACGGCCGGAACCCTTGTAACTTGTTTCGCCGTGATCAGGGCGAGGACTCATGCGACTGGTCAGACCGGGCCAGGGCTGCTGCTGACGGGGAAATGGCGGGCGGGGATATTCGGTGACAGGATTGCGGAGAGCAGGCTCGTTCGTGGCGACTGGACCACCCGATTGTGCGGCGTTGGCCTGCCCGGTCGCAGATGCGGCCAGCACTGAAGCGAGCGTCGTGCTAGCGCCGAATATGACGCCGCGCCGTGATTTGCCTGTGTTCATTTGCGTATCTCCCGCCATCCATCTTCGAAACGTGCCACCTTTACGGCGGCTCCGTCGCAAGCAACGGATCGCGGGACGTTGAATGCACTCTATCCGCGCCGCTCGGGGTTCGTTGTAGTGTCGGCTTCGTCGCGCGGCGAAGTGAGCTGGTATGGTGGAGAGTTTGGAGCAAGTAATGGCGGAGTTTGTCGGCAAACGCATAGTGATCACCGGCGGTGCCGGCGGCATCGGCGTGGAAACCGCGCGCACCCTGCTCGCGCATGGCGCCCATGTCATCCTGGTGGATATGGACGCCGACCGGCTGGCGCAGGCTCGCGCGACACTCGGCACCGCGCGCATCGCTACGCTGCAATCCGCACTCGACACACCGCAGGCCTGCGCCGGGGCACTGGACAGCGCCGGTGCGAAGGTCGCGGCACTGATCCATCTCGCCGGATTGTTCGAGCGCGATCCGTTCGAACCCAGCGACCACAGCGTGTGGGACCGCGCGATCGCCGCCAACCTCACCAACGCCTACGATCTCGCCGTCGCCTTCGCGACCCGGTACGACAACCGTGACGGTGCCGCGCGCATCGTGCTGACCAGCTCAGTCGCCTACCGCCGCGGCAGCGCCGGCTATCCGCCCTATGCCGCCGCGAAGGCCGGGCTCGTCGGCCTCACCCGATCACTCGCGCGCCGCCTGGCACCCGACGTATTGGTCAACGCCGTCGCGCCCGGACTGATCGACACGCGCATGGCGGCGACCATCATCGCTGAACGCGGCGAGGCGTACAAGGACGAGATCCCCTTGAAACGCTATGGCCATCCGGCAGAGGTGGCCTCAGTGATCCGCTTCCTGTGCTCGAAGGATTCGTCCTACGTGAACGGCCAGACGATCACCGTAGATGGCGGCATCACCAACGCATGATCACCAGCACGTAGTCACCTCGCCACTACAGCCGCATAATAATCACCTCGCCCACGACAGTGGGAGAGGTCGACGCGCGCAGCGAGTCGGGTGAGGGTCGAGGGTCAGATTGCCATATACCCGCCATCGACGTTGTAGGCGACGCCGCTGACATACGAAGCGCGATCCGAACACAGCCACAGCACCATCTCGGCAATCTCCTCCGGCTTGCCCATGCGGTGGAACGGCACCATCGCCATCAACTGCCCACCGCGGCGCCGCATCGTATCCTCGGTCATCCTGGTCTCGATGTAACCCGGGCACACGGCGTTCACCCGGACCCCGTTATCAGCGTATTCCAGCGCCGCGGTCTTGGTCAATCCCACCACGCCATGCTTCGCCGCGACATAAGCAGACGAGGTCGGCAGCCCGATCAGCCCGGCGATCGAGGCCGTGTTCACGATGGCGCCGCCGCCCTGCGCGGCCATCTGCGTCAGCTCGTATTTCATGCAGAGCCACACGCCCTTCAGGTTGACGGCGATCATCCGGTCGAACGACGCCTCCGACCAGTCCGCGGTCTTCTTCCCGGCAGCGTCCACCTGGAAGCCCGCAATGCCCGCGTTGTTGAACGCACAGTCCAGGCGACCGTAGGCGGCAACCACCGATTTCACCATGTCTTCGACCACACCCGCATCGGTAACGTCACCGGTCAGCGTCATTGCCTGGCCGCCCGCCTGATTGACCAACGCTACCGTTTCCTGCGCCGTCGCCTCGGATGCGTCCGCCACCGCGATGCGCGCCCCCTCGCGCGCGAAGGCCAGCGCCGTAGCGCGGCCGATACCGCCACCGCCGCCGGTGATCAAAGCCGACTTGCCATCCAACAGACCCGCCATATCTACCTCCTCGGCTGGGTTTCCTTCCCCTGCCGTCGCAACAAGGCTAACATAACGGGCTGCACTGTGGATAACCGGGCTATGCGTGAGGAGATACTGGCCTACAAGCGCGAGCGCATTCTGGAAGAAGCGGTCAAACTGTTCTATGAGCGCGGCTTCACCGGCACGACGCTTGATGACATCGCCGCGGAACTCGGGGTCACCAAGCCGTTCATCTACACGCATTTCCGCAGCAAAACGGATCTGCTCGCCGCCCTGTGCAAGCCGACGATCGAACTGTCGCTGAAGCGGTCAGCCGCGCCGCCAAGATGGCCGGGCTCGCCAACCACTCGTCTGCAGAAGGCGATCGTCGATTTCACCCAGGTCGTGCTGTCGCGCCAGGCGAATATCGCGATCTATTTCCGCGAGGAGAAGAACCTCGCCCCCGACGCGCTGGCCGAGATCAACGCACTGCGCAAGAAATTCGACCGCGTGTTGTCGAACCTGCTCACGGAAGGCGTCAACGCCGGCGAGTTCGAACTTCCCGACGTCAATCTCACCGCGCTCGCGATCGGCGGCATGATTTCGTGGGCCTATACCTGGCATCGGCCCGAAGGACGCCTGCCCATCGAGGACATGTGCCAGCGCATGGCAGACCTGGCGCTGCAGATGGTCGGCGCACGCAGCAAGGTGCCGCCTGACAGCACCTGCTGTCAGGCGGTCATTGCGAGGCACGCAGTGCCGAAGCAATCTTCAGGAGCAAAAGCACTCACACCCACAGCGCCTTCTTCAAAGCGGCTCCCATCATATCCAGCGCCATCGTGCCAGCGCGAATGATCCGTCCCTGCCCGACAAATCCATGCAACTGATCCGAGAAGTGCAGATGGATCACTCGCACACCTTCACGCTCCAGCCTCTCGGCATACGCCACACCTTCGTCGCACAGCGGATCGTAGCTCGCCGTCAGTACCAGCGCCGGCGCCACACCGGACAGATCGGCCGCGCGCAGCGGTGATGCGCGCCAGTCGGCGCGATCCTTCGGGCCGTGCAGGTAGTGGTCGATGAACCAGTCCATCGTCTTCGCCGTCAGCGGCACGCCTTCGGTCACGCGCGCATAAGACTCGTGCGTCATCCCGAGATCGGTCACCGGATACACCAGCAACTGGAATATCAGCGGCGGCAGATCGCCGTCGCGCGCCATCAGTGCCATCACCGCGGCCAGGTTGCCGCCAGCCGAATCACCACCGACCGCAACGCGAGCACGATCGATGTGCAGCGCATCCGATTGTGCGATCACCCAGCCGGTCGCCGCCGCACAGTCATCGACTGCGGCGGGAAATTTGTGCTCCGGCGCCATACGGTAATCGACCGACACCACGCGGCACTTCGCCGCATTGGCGTAATGCCGGCATGCGACATCATGGGAATTCGAGATCCCCCAGCAGCCAGCCGCCGCCATGGAAGTACACCAGCGCCGGCAGCACTTCGTCCGGCCTTGTCCCGAGCTGGCCGATATGCTCGCAGCGGTATTGGTCCGTGCGGGCCGGTGCATGACAGGTCACGCACCTCCGCGACGTCCTGCGGATCGGGCTGTACCACCGCACGGCCTGCCTTGAACCCTTCGCGCGCCTGTTCGGGCGTCAGCGTCTCCATCGGCGGCCGTCCCGCCTCGCGCATCATCGCCAGCAGTGTTTCGGCGTCCGGATCGAGCGGCATGCGCGACCTCCTTGTTAGGCTAACCTCCTTGGCAACGACAAATCTACTTAGTCCAGCCGATGATGGCGGCGGCAACCTCCGCCGGCTTGTCCAATTCGGCCAGGTGGCCCGCGCCGGCAATCGTCTTCGTCTCGGTTCGCCCGACGATCCCTTTTGCGAACCGGGTCGGCATAGCTGCGCGGCATGATGCGGTCCTGTTCGCCCCAGATCAGCAGAGTAGGCGCCTGGATCAGCTTCAACCGCTTTTCCAACTTGGTGTTGCCCAGCGGCCAGAAGATGCGTGCCGCCGCTTCGCTTGCCCGCGTCTGCTCGATCGGCCATTCCACCGAGTTCGCACCCTCCGGCACCTCCTTCAGCGCTTTCCAGATTTCCGGATCGGCGCACATCAGTCCCGGTATCGCATCGGCACGCTGCGCCCAGGGATCGGTCGGCGGATCGGTCTCGTCGAACAGGCCGAATGGCGCGATCAGCGCCAGCCGGCGCACGCTTGCCGGCCACAGCGCGGCCATCTCGGCCGCCATCGACGCACCCACCGAACTCCCTGCCAGGTCGGCCCCTTCCAGCCCTGCCTTCGCCAGCAATTCGCGCGTCGCCAGCAGCCAGTCCAGGTGCGTATCCAGCACCGCGTGTCCACGATCACCGCCAGGAAACCCGGGCAGCGACGGCACGATCACGGTGCGGCTTTTTGCCAGTTCGTCGAGGAACGGCACCCAGCGCGGCAGGCCGCCGAGGCCGGCGATGAACCCAAGCCTCGGACCGCTGCCTTTGCGCCAGACACGGGTGGCAAAGCCGTTGACATCCACGGTCAACGTCTCGGGTTCGCTCACGTCATGCTCCCCTATTGTGCGGCGCTACTCACCGGTAGCATCGGCCCCGGTAGTATCGGCGAGGTCCCGGTACGTCAATCGCGCGCGCCGCCGGTCAGCGGCACGAATGCGACGGGCAGCACACTGCGTCGCGTGACATTTCCCGCTGCGTCCTTGGTGATCAGCAGAAGCTCCTGATCGCCATGACGCGGCCCTACCGGGATGACCATGCACCCTCCCGGCCGAAGCTGCTCGATCAGCGCCGGAGGCACCTCCGATGCCGCAGCCGTCACGAGGATGGCATCGAACGGCGCCCGCTCCGGCCAGCCGAGACCACCGTCGCCGGTGCGCAACTCGACATTGGTGTAGCCCTGACCGGCCAGCGCCGCAGCGGCGCGCGTCGCTAGCTCCGGGATTGCCTCGATCGAATAGACCTGCCTGACCAGCTCCGCGAGGATCGCCGCCTGATAACCGGACCCGGTTCCGACCTCCAGCACCGTGTCCTCGGGTTGCAGGTCCGCCAGCTCCGTCATCAGCGCAACCACGAACGGCTGGGAAATCGTCTGGCCATGGCCGATCGGCAACGGTCGGTTTTCGTACGCGGCGGCTTCCGATCCCGGCGTTACGAACGCCTCGCGTCGCACCTTCGCGAGCGCTGCGGCGACCCGTGGTGACAACGCGGCGCGGCCGGTCCATTGCGCGGTCTCGCGCATCTCCTGCTCGATCTCTGCCAGCAAGTCAGCGCGCGCATCCATCTTCGCGAACATAGGCAGCCCTGTCCGACCCTGCCATGCCGGTGTAGCGTGCCGATCGCAGCGACAGAGGACACGATCAATGGACGTCCACGGGCCCAGTGTCGCAACGGACCACATCGACCGAGCCCGCAGACTGGCCCCACTGCTGTCTGCCGCGGCCCCGCGGATCGATGCTGCGCGTGAGCTGCCCAACGACGTGCTGGATGCGATGCACGCCAACAGCATGTTCCGCCTGCTGGTGCCGCGCTCCCTGGGTGGCGCCGAGCTCGATCCCGCCACCTACATCCAGTGCGTGGAAGCCATCGCGAGTGGCGATGCTTCGGTCGCCTGGTGCATGAACCAGGGCTCCGGCTGCTCGCTGTCGGCCGCCTACCTGGAACCGGCCGCCGCCCGCGACGTGTTCGGTGGCGAACGCGACGTGCTCGCCTGGGGCCAAGGGCCAGGCGCCAAGGCCATTCGGACCGAGGGCGGCTGGCGCATCACCGGCACCTGGGCGTTCGCCAGCGGCAGCCGCCACGCCACCTGGCTCGGCGCCCATTGCCCCTGCTTCGATGCTGATGGCACACCGCATCGTCATTCCGACGGCCGACCTTGGGAACGCACCATGCTGTTCCGCCGCGAGCGCGCCAGGATCGAGGATGTCTGGCAGGTGGTCGGACTACGTGGCACGGGCAGCGACACCTACAGCGTGCAGGATCTGTTCGTCGACGACGCACACACTCTGACGCGAGATCGGCCAGAGGAGCGGCGGGAGCCAGGTCTGCTCTACCGGTTCAGCGGCATGAACATCTATGCATCAGGTTTCGCCGCCGTCGCCCTCGGCATTGCGCGTGCGACATTGGACGCGTTCATCGATCTGGCGGGCGGCAAGACCCCAGCACTGACCCAGACCGCGCTGTGCGACAGCGCGGTGATCCAGTCGGCGATCGGGATGGCGGACGCGAAGCTGAATGCGGCGCGCACGTGGCTGATCGGGGTCCTGCGGGATACGCACGACTCACTGGCGCGCGATTCGCGCGACGCGGTGGCGATCGCCGGTGAACTGAACACCGAACAGCGCATGGCGATCCGCCAAGCATCGACCTATGCGATCCATCAGGCCAAGGAGGTCGTCGATGTCGCCTATCACGAGGCGGGCGCCACCGCGATCTTCGATGCCAACCCCTTCGAACGACGCTTCCGCGACATCAACACGGTGACGCAGCAAGTACAGGGGCGCCGCTCGCATTTCGAGACCATCGGCCAGTACCTGCTCGGCGCGCGGCCCAGCCTGCGCTGGGTGTAGCCCGCGCACCCGAGGCCGCTACGGGTCGATGCGCGCGGTCGCCGACCCGCTGGCGACCTCCTTGCCATCCTGGTTGGTGGTTGACAGCGCCAAATCGACGTAATGCTGACCACCTTCCTCGCGGATCGCGCTAACCGTCGCCTTGGCGTCAAGGTCGTCACCAGGCCACACCTGGTTGGTGAACCGCACACCGAACTTGGTCAGCCGGCCGTCACCGACATAGTTGGTCAGCATCTTGCCCGTCAGGCCCATGGTCAGCATCCCATGCGCGAACACGCTGGGATAGCCGGCCTTCTGCGTCACATACACCTCATCCGCGTGCAGCGGATTGTAGTCGCCGGATGCACCGCAGTACATGACGATCTGCGTTCGCGATAAGATTCTCGACCACGCGCTCGGTGTGCGTGTCGCCGACCTTGAGCTGACTTGCCCTGAGTGCCATGCGCGCTCCCCCTCAGCTCCGTTCGACCGGACGCTCTGTCGTGACCCCAACGCTGCGCGCTGTGATGACGAGTTCGCCATGCTGGTTGCGATATTCCGCGATCCTTTCGCGGAAGGTCAGCTTACCGGCGCGTTTGCTCTCGCGTTCCCAGGCGTTGCCTGCCTTCGTTTCCACGGTCAGCACGTCACCAGGCCGCAACTGGCGGTGATACTCGAAGTGCTGTTCGGCATGCAGCCCACCGCCGCCGGACTGGCGGTTCTCTACGCCGCTTGGGGTCTTGCCGGAGCCGAACCACGGCTGGCCCGGACGCCAGCGCAGCGGATAGTCCGGATCGAACTGCGCCACGGCCTGGGGGAATGTCGGCGGTGCGATGATGCCGCCCACCTCACTCGTCTGTGCCGCCTCGGCATCGTGATACACCGGGTTGTAATCACCCACCGCGCGGGCAAACAGCATGATATGGCCCGCCTCGACGGGGAATGTGATCTGCGCCAACGGCTCCCTCCGCTTCGTTTGTCCTCAACGCAAGCCTAGCGCGCGGCATTGCCGGGGCACAACGGCACCAGGATAATGCGGCATGCGACGCCCCGTTCGCCGCTTTGCGCGGCCCCGCATCCGCGCCGATCTCGATGCCACGACCGTGCCGACCTGGCGCCCGCCGCGAATTGCCGCCGCCGATTTCGGCGTCGCTGCACTTCTTGCTGGCGCCGGGCCGTTTGCCGCGTGGCCGCCGGATCTACGCCATCGGCGACATTCATGGTTGCCTGGCACAACTGCGGCAGTTGCACGCCGCCATCGCTGATGATCTCTCTCGTCACCCGCCGGCCTCGGCGGCATTAGTGCATCTGGGCGACTACATCGATTTCGGTCCTGACAGCGCCGGGGTCATTGATTTGCTCGCAGCAGGACCGCCGATTGCGGGACTGCGCACGATCAATCTAATGGGCGATCACGAACGCACCGCGCTGAGCGCGTTGTCAGGCGATGGCGCCGCCGCCACCGATTGGCTGCATATCGGCGGCGAAGCAGCATTGCGCAGTTGGGGCATCTCCGCAGATACGCCGCGCGGCGAATGGCGCTCGCATATTCCACCGCAGCACCTTGCATTTCTCGAACGCTTGGCGGTTGACCACCGCGAGGGTGATTATCTGTTCGTCCACGCCGGCATGCGCCCTGGCGTGCCGCTTGATCGCCAAGCGGAGGACGATCTGCTCGGCATCCGTCAGAGTTTCCTGGCCAGCGAACAGGATTTCGGCTTGGTCGTGGTGCACGGCCATTCCACCACGCCCTCGCCGTCGATCCGGCCGAACCGCATCAGCATCGACACCGGTGCCGGCCACGGCGGCAAGCTGACTTGCGCGGTGTTCGAGGAGGATGGCGTCGCGTTTATGCAGGCGGCATAGCATCGAGCAACGTCCGCTGTTTGGATTGGAGCGCGATAAAATGCTGTATGGTAAGTCGCGGCCTATCCCGTGCCACGCACGAACTACGGCTTGCTGATAGGAAAGAGAGCACCAAGCGTAAGCCCGCCGTCGCCGGTGCGCCATATCGAATTAAGTTGGGCGCGCTTAGGCCCGGTAAGTGCGGCGACGGCTGCTGTGGTGGTGGTGCTGCTGCTGTGCTGTGCCGATGCATCCGCAAGAACAAGCCCACCGTAGATATCAAAAAGCCATACGCTGATGTCAGGACGGTCAATACCTTGCGCCGCTACATATTCAATGGTTCCATTGCCAAGGTTTTCCGCCACTCGAGCATTTGCGTTCAGCCCTAGCATGCTTCGGACCATTGCCTGCCCGTCTTGAGTGACACACATAGGCAAGACGAAACACTGGTCGTCTAAGTAGACCTTCCAATGCCACCACATAAGGCCCCTGACCACATAGCCAATGTAGGCGGTCAGTTTTTCACCATCGAACGGCAGCGCTGTAGTCTTGATCCAGAGCCCGGAATTCACTTGTGCCCAAAAGTCTGAGCGATGCGCCGAAAGTTGCCGGTGCAACTTGGCGTTCCGCTCTAGCCGTGGTGGCACCATGCTCTCGAGAGTTACGGCTGCGTCTCGATGCCTTCCGCCGAATGGAAGCACGGTCGTCAGATAGGTCTCGAGGCGCGATTTTTTGCCGTTGCAGATTGTGCACGAAGGCGCTTTCGGAAGGTTAGCTCGGTTCCCGACGGTGAATAGCTGGCGATTTAATATGTGATCATCTGTTGTCGAAGGGCGGCTCATGCAGTAAGTGCAGAGCTTTCCCCGGGTACTTTTTACCCATTGGTCGGCCTCATTATGGTGCCCTTGAAATCGTTGCCTGACTGGAATTGCCAGTGAGCGCTGCGCTGCGTTTTCGCCTGCTTCAATCGGCGCAGCGGTGGGGCATCAGTCAAAAAAGTCCTCGTCGATCTTCTTGATATGAAGAGTATCCTCCATCCTACACCCGACGTTGTGGCGTATCATCAGCTTGGCTAGCTGGTCGCCGTCGATCAGGACAATCCTTTTGCTGAGGAATTCGGCCGTCTCTCTCGCAGAAGACGAAAAACCAGACGTAGTTACGAAAAGGCCCTTCGCAGCCTTGTGGCGATCCAGGCTTCCGAAAAAATCTCGAATTGCACCGGAGCCGATGCTGTTACCCACTGCGTAGCGCTTGGCTTGAATGTAAACTCGATCAAGGCCCAGCGCGTCCTGGTCGATCACACCATCAACTCCATCGTCCCCGGTCCGACCGAGTGCTCGCCCTGCGTCGGCCGCCAAGCCTCCATAACCCATTTCAAGAAGGAGTTTCACGATGAGGCGTTCGAAGAAATCCGGGGGCGCGGAACGAATGCGATCTAGTAAGTCCTGTGCTAGCGCCGCCTCAATCTGCTTATGAGCAGCCCGCATAACCTCATCCGGCGTCTCTGTCTTACCGTCTAGCTCGACCGCCGTGGAACCCGCTTGCGCATTAGGCTTAGACTGTGAGGCCCTAGCCCTTGCCTTGAACTCCTGGAATTCTGGGAATTGCTCAAGGAAGGGAACGTCAATGCGGGCGGGGTGAGAGGCGAGCACTTGCTGTCCGCGCGGCGTAATCCTGAAGTGCCCGCGTCGGGTACTTTCCAGTAACCCGGCCTTGGTAAGATAAGTTTTGGCCCAATGCACTCGGTTGTTGAACACCGTCTGACTGCCTGATGGCAGCAATTCCCCACGATCTGCAGGTGAAAGCCCCAACTGATCGCCTAGTCGCGCAACAATGTCGCCGAAGCGAGATTCCTCGCTTGTGGTGATCGAGAGGACCGGGAGCATTAGCGATTGGTAGTCTGGAATCGTCATGCTGCGAGCCTCGAAATCGTGCTGTGGCTGACATTGAAGCCGCGCGCGATCTCGCGCACCGGCTGGCCGTCCTCATGTCGTTTGATCGCCTCACGTTGCTGATGCGGGGTCAGCTTGTGCAGGCGGCCCAAGCTCTTGCCGTTCGCCTTCGCTCGCGCCCGTCCTTCTGAAGTGCGCGCGCGGATTAGCTCGCGTTCAAACTCCGCCAGCCCGCCGAGGACGGTCAGCATCAGCCGCCCGTGCGCCGTGGTGGTGTCGGCCCATGTGTCGGCAAGGGACCGGAAACCGGCCTCTTTGCCCGCAATGGCGGCGAGCGTGTTCAAAAGGTCACGGGTCGAGCGTGCGAGCCGGTCTAGCCGGGTCACGGTCAGCACGTCGCCGGGTTCGAGCGCGGCGATTACCCGGCGCAGTTGGGCACGCTCCGTCTTGGCCCCGCTCGCCATCTCGCGGAACACCCGGCGGGCATCCGGCCTTGGTGAGTTGCCGCACTTGGGCGTCCAGGCTCTGGCCGTCCGTGGATACCCGCGCGTAGCCATATTTCATGGCCCGTTATGCACCGGACTTGCGCGCCGAAAAAGCTCTGTTTTCAGGTCACTAGGGTTTGGTGAGTAAGGCTTATTTTTGCGCAACGTTCCGCGCGAATCGGTGCGACCCGTGGCACTGGGCGCTCGGTGATTGAGGAGGATCAACCCCCGAAGCTGTGTCTCGAGAATGAGGTGGTGCGTCTCGACCACGCCGCCATTCGCCTACCCCGGCGCCAGCCGCAGCAGCGCCGCCCCCGCGGCGATCGCCACCGCCCCGCCCCAGCCGCGCCGGCCGGGGCGCTCTCCCAGGAACAGCCGCGCCAGCACCACGCCCAGCAGGATGCTGGTCTCGCGCAATGCCGCCACCGGTGCGACAGGTGCGCGCGTCATCGCCCACAGCACCAGCGAGTAGGCGCCGATGCTCGCACCCGCGCCACAGATGCCGCGCGCGGCCTCCACCACACTCGGCACACGCATCGACGTGGACCGACCCAGCCACAGCAGCGCCGGTAACGCGGACAACGGATACATCCACAACGTATAGGTCAACGGGGTATGCGACAGACGCACGCCCACTGCATCGTTCAGCGTATAGGCGGATATCACCACAGCATTCGCCAGTGCGAACCGAGCCGCCCTTCTCTCCGCGACGTCGCCGCGGCGCCGCGCCAGCCCGACCACGCCGCCGCAGATCGCCGCAATTCCTACCCAACCGAGCACCGGCAGCGCTTCGCCCAGCACCAGCCACGAAGTTATCAGTGTCAGCATCGGTGCGACGCCACGCATCAGCGGGTAAGCCAGCGCCAGCCCGCCATGCGCATAGGTTTCAGCCAGCAGGATGAAGAACACGCCATTCAGCAGCGACGAAATCAGCACATACGGCCATGCCGCGGCGGGCAGCGCGGGCAGGAACGGCAGCAGCACAACGGCCAGCACGGTCCCGCCGCCCAGCATCAGTGCGGACTCGCGCCGCCTGTCACTGCCCGCCCGCACCGCGACATTCCATGCCGCGTGCAGTATCGCCGCCAGCAGCACAACAGCGACGATATCGGGCGGCAGCACCGCTAATGCCGACTTTCAGCGAAAGTCGACACGTCGCTCTTTGGGTTGAGTATCCGATTGACGCGGCGGATCTTGCGTCGCACGCGACTCTCGCTCCTCTGCGATCGGATACTAAAGCAGGATGAGGTCAAGTTTGACTATCCTGCTTTAGCTCCTTTGTTTGCGCGCGTGGTGGCCGGGTCAAGCCCGGCCACGTGTTCAGACCTTTGGGCGATTCCGCCTCAGGTCATCACGTGCTAGTCGGGCTCGGAATCCTTGCGGAACGGCGACTGCTCGGCCAGGTACGCCATTTCCGCGCAGACGCCAGACCGTTCGTCATCGAGGAAATTGGCGACTGCCCGGCGCAACCCCGAATGCGCGATCCAGTGCGCGGAATAGGTCGGCTTCGGCAGATAACCGCGCTGGATCTTGTGCCGCCCCTGTGCGCCCGCCTCCACGCGCTGCAGTCCGTGCTCGATCGCCCAGTCGATCGCGCGGTAATAGCAGAGCTCGAAGTGCAGAAACGGCCAATCGCCGCGGCAGCCCCAGTTGCGCCCGTACAGCGCTTCGCTGCCGGCCAAGTTCAGCGCACCAGCCACTGGCTTGCCGTTGTTGGTCGCCAGCATCAGCACCACGCGATCGCCGAGCCGCTCACCCAGCAATGAGAAGAACGAGCGCGACAGATACGCCGATCCCCACTTGCGATCGACGGTCGAGCGGTAGAACCGATAGAACGCATCCCAGTGCGCCTCGGTGATGTCCGCACCAGCCAGCGCATGAAACGTCAGCCCGGCCGAATTGGCGTCGCGCCGCTCGCGCCGCAGCACCTTGCGCTTGCGCGACGACAGCGCGCCTAGGAAATCCTCGAAGCTGGTGTAGCCGGCGTTTTCCCAGTGGAACTGCATGCCGAGGCGGCGCAGCCACCCCGCCTGCCCGAGTTCCTGCCACTCCGGCTCGGTGCAGAACGTGACATGCACCGAAGACAGATCGAGCGACCGGCAGGCCTGCTCCAGCGCCGACGCCAGCGCCGCGACCGGCACACCGGCATCGGTATGGCGCAACAGCCGTGGACCAGGTACCGGACTGAATGGGGCGGAAACCTGCAGCTTCGGATAGTAGTCGCCGCCGGCGCGTTCCAGCGCGTGCGCCCAGCCGTGGTCGAACACGTATTCGCCGTAGCTGTGCGACTTGGCGTACATCGGCGCCACCGCCACCACCTGGTCCGCTTCGCCGCGCAGCACCGCGTGCTGCGGCAGCCAGCCGGTGCGGGCGCTGGCCGAGCCGCTGTCTTCCAGCGCGCTCAGGAAGGCGTGGCTGACGAAGGGATTGCCGTCACCGGCGCAGGCATCCCACTCCGCGGCGGGAATATCGGCGATTTTCTGGTGCAGCGTCAGGGTCAGCGTGGCGGAACCGTCGGGCATGGCGTCAACCTAACTGATCTCGAACATGCCCTCCACTTCCACGGCCGCGTCGGCTGGCAGCGCCGATACGCCGATCGTGGTGCGGGCATGCCGGCCCCCTTCGCCGAACACCGCCACGGCGAGGTCCGAGGCGCCGTTCATTACCTGTGCCTGCTGAGTGAACTCCGGTGGCGAGGCGATGAAGCCCCCCAGCCGCACCACGCGCCTCACCCGGTCCAGATCGCCGCCGCATGCCGCCTTCAGGTGCACCAGCACGTTGACGAAGCAGAGCCGCGCCGCCTCCTTGCCGCGGTCGATCGACACGCCGGCGCCCACCTTGCCGGTGATCGCGATCTTGCCGTCCACCGCCGGCACCTGGCCCGAGACCACCACCAGGTTGCCCGTCACCACGTATGGCACGTAGTTGGCAATCGGCGGCATTGGACTGGGCAGCGTGATGTCGAGCTCGGCCAGCTTGAGATCGATCCGACCAGGCATTCTCAAACTCCTTCACGTTCGCGGAACACTATGCCGTGGCAGAACCTAGCCCGAAACCACACGGAACCCGCGCCGGCGCGCGCGGGGCGACTGCGTCGGCAACTCCAGCGGCAACAGCGGCGCGTGATCCCTGCTGCCATTGCCCACCGTATCGGCCTCCTCGACCTCTGCCTCGGGTATGTCGCGGCGCCCCAGGTAGTTCGCCGCAAGGTGCCGGAACGTATAGTCCAGCAGCGACGTCGCATGCGCCACCGCCGGATCGCCCTCCACCGCGCCGGCCGGTCCGAAACGCGTGAACGTGAACGCCTCGACGAAGGCTTCCAGCGGCACGCCATGTTGCAGGCCCAGGCTCACCGCGATCGCGAAATTGTCCATCAGCCCGCGGAACGCCGCCCCCTCCTTATGGAGTGCGATGACAACCTCGCCCAGCGTTCCGTCCTCGGTACTCGCCGGTGCGCAGGTACAGCCGGTGTCCGCCGACCGCGGCCTTCTGAGTGTAGCCGGACCGCCGCGCCGGCAGTTCGCGGCGACGCACGACATGGGATGGCTGGCGGATCGGTTCAGGCCGGGCCGGCATCACCTGGACGAACGGCGCCACCGCATCATGCACCGCGAGATGCGCCGCGGCACTGGGCATCGGCAGCGGATCGCCGCCGGCCAGCAGCTCGGCCAGCGCTGATCTCGGCGCTCAGCCCTGTGGCGGCCAGCCAGGCGCGCGCCGTCCGGCTGAGACCGCCGGTCGCGGCCAGCGGCGAGAATGGCGGCGCGATCACCGCCAGTTTCGACCCCGAGCAGCGCATCAGCCGGTCCCGGTTCGACGATGGCGGTCAACGATGTATGCCGCAGGCCCGTGACCGCCGCGGCAGCCTGCCGTGCCGCCCGCGCCGCCTCCGCCAGGCCAGGCAATGGGGTCTCCGTCGGGCGGCGCCGGCCAGTCGAGGACCGCGGGCGCAACGCTCCCGAACAGTTGCGCGAGGCTGCCGGAAGCCACTTCCGCCCGGCCGCGCAGCACGGCGGCGATTCCCAGCGCCACCGCCAGCGAGGCCTCCGAGCCATACTCGATCCCCAGGCTCGGCCAGCAGCAAGGCCAGGTCCGACACCGAAACCTCGATCCGAGCCGCCGACGGCGCCGCCAGGGTCAGCGCCGTCACCGCGGTCTCCACTGCCTGACCGAACGACGCGACGTCGAACCCGCTGCCCGTGTCGTGGAAAGAGGCGAGGTTGAGCACGAACCCCGGCACCACGCCGTCCTGCGCTTGCCAGACCGGCGCCGTCGGCGCGCCATGCCGAAGCAGAAGCATCCGGTGCAGGCGTTCGGCCAGCGGCAGATTCCAGGCCTGCGCGCACCGCCCTCTCGGCAATTGGCTTGATCCAGGCCTCGGCCGCCGCGGCCAGCGCCACCGGACCACTCGCCGGGCACCAGCGCCGTCGAGCGCCGCGGCCGCGTCATCGTCCCAGGCCGCCGGCAAGACTACCAGCCGCTCCGCGACATCATGGTCCGCGCCAGCCATCACCCGACGCATACGCACGCCCTGCCAGGCCCGAGGAGCTTTCATGGCCCCATGCTAGACCGCAACAAGCGACTCGGAAAGCGCATCTTGCGGCCATCGCGGCAAATCACCACAAAATCCTGTGGATGACCCGGCGAGTGGACCAGCCTTACGCGGCTTCGTATACCCCTCCCATGAACCTCGGCACCTGGCTGTTCACCCGGTTGAAAGGCAGGCGCATCGGCGTCGACGCGCAGGGGAATGTCTACTACGAGGAGCGGCGCCCCCGCCCGGGTTACCGTACGCGGCGCTGGGTCATTTATGCCGGTGTACCGGAGGCATCACGCGTGCCTCCCGAGTGGCACGCCTGGTTGCACTACACCACGGACGCCCCCATCGTGGAGCGACCGCGGTGGCCGTGGGAGAAGCCACACCTGCCGAACGAGACCGGCACTCCGGCCAGCTATCGCCCCCCGGGGCATGATTACAAAGGCGGCATGCGGGCGCGTGCCACCGGCGACTACGAAGCCTGGACCCCAGGAAGCTGAGGCTCCCCTGATGCATCGTCGCAGCATCGCCGAGATAGTGATCGGGGCGGTGGTTCTGCTCATCGCGGCAGGATTTCTCGCCTACGCAATTGCCAATTCCGGGCGCAGCACAGCCTCCGGCTATACGCTGTTTGCCAGGTTCGATCACATCGACGGTCTTGGCATTGGCAACGACGTGCGCCTGGCCGGCGTAAAAGTCGGCAGCGTCAATCAGGAGCGGATCGATCCGAGGACCTTCCAGGCTATTGTGGGTTTCTCCGTGCGTGACGACATCAAATTGCCGAAGGACAGCGCGGCCATTATCACCAGCGAGAGCCTGTTGGGCGGCAAGTACCTGTCACTCCAGCCCGGCGGTGACGAGGCGATATTGCAACCCGGCCAGACGGTGACCATTACCCAGGGGTCGATCAGTCTGGAGGACCTGCTGGGCAAGTACATCTTCAGCACGACCGGCGCGCCCAAACCGGGCGAACAGCAGCCAGCGAGCCAGAAGCCATGATCCCACGCGCCGCCCACCACCTGGCCGCAGTCCGACGGCACACCAGTATCCTGCCGCGAGAAGCTGCGCATGCTGTCCGAGAACCATGCCGAACTCGCTCAGGCGCTGCAGGACGCCTTCGAGGATGCTGTGCTGATGGGTGTGGACGAGCAGGCGATGCGCCGCATCCTGACGGGCATGGTGGAGGGTCTGGAATCGCCCAAGCACGGCGCCCGATGAGGTCTCGCGGCCCTTATGGCTGCGTCGTTTGCCTTGTGCGCCATTGCGCAGGCACAGACGATGCCGCCAATCACTGCGACGCCGCTGCTGCCGCCCAGCGTGCAGCCGCAACCGCCGCTGCCCTATCAGAGCCCGGCCCCGCCACCGCAGGCGCCGGCGCGGCAAACGGTCCCATGACAGTTCAGTCAACCTGGGAACCGCAGACCACCGCGCAATTGCAGGTGCTCGACAAGGCGAACGCCCAGAACGCGGTGCTTACGGTGAAGGTCGGGCAGGAAGCGCAGTTCGCCTCGCTGAACATCCTGGTCCAG
Organism: uncultured Alphaproteobacteria bacterium; assembly: GCA_963758595.1. Classification (GTDB taxonomy): domain Bacteria; phylum Pseudomonadota; class Alphaproteobacteria; order Acetobacterales; family Acetobacteraceae; genus JAMXLO01. Next base: position 103,055 of record CAVWWB010000002.1, on the reverse strand, counting down.
GCTTGCGACGTACGTCCGCCAGACCAGCCCCACGACTCCGCCGCGTTTCTGACCATTACCGACAGCCACAGCGATTCACCCGGGTTCCACGGCTGGATGCTGGCGAACGAACCCTCTCTGTCGATGCTCCAGAACCCGATCTACGACATCCGCGTCGTTGCCTGCCGGTCCTGACCTGGTGGAGCTGCACCTTCCGCCTTTCCGGAACTCGGCTTTGCTGCTCGATCTCGATGGCACGCTGCTGGACATTGCGCCGCGGCCCGATGCCGTGGTGGTGCCACCCGGACTGACAGAGGTGCTGCGTCGCGTGCGGCGGCTGTTGGCTGATGCGCTCGGTGTGATCACCGGCCGCCCGATCGAAACGGTGGTTTCGCTACTCGGCGACGTTCCATACGCCATCGCCGGCGAACATGGCGGCGCGATCCGCACAAGCGCCGAGTGCTGAGACGATAAAACCACCGCTGCCCTCGCCTCCCCCCGAGTGGATCGCGGAAGCCGAGAAGCTCGCTGCGACGCATCCGGGCGTGCTGTTCGAGCCCAAGGCGCGGGGTTTCTCGTTGCACTACCGTGCGGTGCCCGAGTCGGGCTCACACTGCGTGACGCGCTTAGGCGCATGCTGGCGGATTCGACCGAATTCGAGTTGCTGCCAGCACACATGCTGTGGGAGGTGCGGCCTCGCGGCGTAGACAAGGGGAAAGCGGTCACCCGGATGATGGAGTCTCCGCCCTTCCTTGGTCGCTTTGCCGGTGTTCATCGGCGATGACGTGACGGACGAAGACGGCATCGCGGTGGCCGCTTCAGCATGGGCGGGGCCGGCCTGCGCGTCCAGGACGCGTTCGGCGATGCTGCCGGTGTGCGCGCCTGGCTGGCAGTATCGCCGAGACAGGCGATTGGCCGTAAGGCGCTACGCCGCCGACACGTGCCGGCCGAACGTCGCCTCCAGTGCTTCGACGCTGGATCGATCCTGCGTGTATTCCTCGACCATGTCCGGCGTCGCCACTTCGATCATCAGACGGTTTTCGACCCAGAACTCGATGACATGGAATGCCGGCTTCTCGCCCGGTGCACCGCGGCCGAAATAGCGCGTTCGCCAGCCCTCGCGCTCGCCGATCCGCTCTACCGTCGCACGATCCACCGGCACCGACAGCAGCATGTGGAACGGGCCATAGCCCGGGCTTGCATCCTTCAGCGTACCCACCTGCCGGTCGTCGCGGCCAGGCACCAGCGCGATGTTCTCCGGATATACCTCGATCATCGACCCATGCTCGTCGAAACTCACGGCCATGAACGAGTCGGCGACACCGCCGGGAAACGGATAGCAGCGCCCGTTCATCAGCTCCGCCAGCACTTGGCAACATGCTTCGGATCCTGCGCCGAGATCGACACGTGGTGGATCATCGCTGGTCTCCCTAATAGGTGCGGAACATCCGCGCGATCTGCTCCTGATCCGATGTTACCGTCAAGGCAAGCGACAACAGGAGGCGCGCCTTCTGCGGGATCAGGTTGTCGGCGATCAGAAATCCCGCGTTGGCCAGCCGGCTGCCGCGGAACGTGCGCCCACTGCCTGCGCGGGTGCACTGCATCACGACAACGCCCTGTACCGCCGCTTGCTGAAGCGCCTCGAATTCGCCGGGCGGCACGAAGCCCGGCGCAAAACCAGCCGAGACGATGCCTTTGGCGCCCGCTGCCGATGAAAGCCCGCACCGCCGTGCCATCACCGCCCGCATAAGCATAGGCGATATCCACGCGGGGCAGCGCATCCAGCGCGCGGATGTCGAATTCCGTATCCGGATAACAGCGCCTGATCGGTCGGCGATAGAACGCGACCGCGTCGCCATCGGCGTGGCCCAGCACGCCGAAATCGCGCGAACGGAAGGTCTGCAGCCGGGTCGTCGATGTCTTGGTCACCTCGCGTGCCGCCTGGATCTCGTCGTTCAAGCACCACCAGCACGCCCATGCCGCGTGCTTCGGGACTTGCCGCGACGCGGATCGCGTTCACCAGGTTCAGGGCCGCATCGGTCGAAAGCGCGCTCGCGGGCGTTGCGCACCGACCAGCACGACCGGAATATCGATCTTCAGCGTCAGGTTGAGGATATACGCGGTCTCCTCCAATGTCGCCGTCCCGTGCCCGATCACGATGCCGGCGAGATCCGGATGTTCGGCGGCAGTTTGTCGCAAAGCAGTGCCAGCGCTTTCCAGTCGGCGAAGTCGATCGCAGTGCTGGGGATGTTTCGATATCGGACCGGAATGACATCAGCGACCAGCGCGGTCTCGGGAAACCGCGCGATGATCTCGTCGGCATGCATCACTTTGCCGGTCGCACCATAGTTCTGCAGATCGAGCGGCCCGGTGCCGACCGAGGCAATGGTACCGCCGGTGCCGATGAACGCGACCTTCGGGTTCATGGGCGCTTCATGGGGGGCTTCATGGGGAGCTTCATGCCACGATGACGCCGCTCGTCTCGGCCGCGTCCAGCATCGCCGGCCGGCGCGTGTGGAAGTCGGTATCGCGCTGATAGGCGTCGGCCACCTTCAGCAGGCGCGTCTCGGCGAATGGCCGCGCCGCGATCTGCAGGCCGATCGGACAGCCGTTCGGATCGAAGCCGCAGTTCACGCTGATCGCCGGCAGTCCAAGATAGTTGTACGGCCGCGTGTTCGACGAGAGCGCCATGAACGTCACCTCGGTGCCCGGCGGCCCATGGTCGATATCGGTCTCCGCCAGTGTCGGCAGGCAGGTGCGAATTGTCGGCGAGATCAGCACGTCGACCTTGGCGAACACCTCCTTCGCGAACGCTTTCAGGATCGGCCCGCGCCGGCTCAGCGCTTCGACATAGTAGGTCGCCGGAATCGCATAGCCGCCGTACATCCGGCCGCTGATATGAATGCCATAGTCCCCTGCCCGCTCGCGCATCCATTGCGCATGGATGGTCGCCGCCTCGACACGCGAGACGATGCTGCCATAGGTCGTCACCGCATCCATCAGCGGCAGGCGATCGGCTGCATCGTGGCGCCGCGCGCCACCAGCACCGCGACTGCATGCTCCATCGCTTGCAGCACGGGCACATCGACATTCTCCAGGAACCAGTCGGACGGCAGGCCGATGCGCAATCCCCGCACGTCGCCGTCCAGCGCCGCTTCGTAGTCCGGCACCGGCTCATGCGAACTGGTCGGATCGCGCGGATCATGACCGGCGATCAGGACAGCACCCGGGCGCAATCGCGCGCCGTGCGCGCCAGAGGACCGACATTATCGGCGCTGAACGACAGCGGCATGACGCCATAACGCGACACGCGGGTCTGCGTCGGCTTGATGCCGGTAATGCCGCACGCCGCGGCCGGCAATCTGATCGACCCGCCGGTATCGGACCCGAGTGCCATGTAGTTGAACCGCGCCGCGACCGAGGCGCCGGAGCCGGACGAGGAACCGCCGGTGATGTACGGCAGGTTCCACGGGTTATGGCAATCACCGAATGTGCGGTTGTGGCCTGTCGGATTCTGCGCGAACTCCGCCATGTTGAGCGCGCCGAATGTGTAAGCTCCCGCGGCACTGAGCTTGTCGATCACCGTCGCGGTCACCGCGGGCGCCATTCCTGGCGCAAGGCCGAACCGCAGGTGCTCAGCTTGCCGGCCTGGTAGTACATGTCCTTGTGCATCATCGGCACGCCATGCAGCGGGCCCAGCCACGCTTTCTCGCGCACCGCTCGGTCTGCCGCATGTGCCGCCTGCTCCGCGCCATCGCGATCCAGCCAGATCGTCGCGTTCAGCTTGGGGTTGACTGCCGCCATGCTGCGCCAGCAGGCGTCCAGCAACTCCATCGACGTCGCATCGCCGTTGCGCACTGCCTCTGCCGCCTCGACCATCGACAGGTCTGCGAGATCGCTCATATCTATTACTCCTTGGCCATCACTCCTTGGCTTCGTGCAGCGCGGCCTCGAAGCTGGACGGCTCATCCTCGAACACCAAGGTGCCGCGCAGCGCCTCGAAGGCGCGGATCGTGGTGATCAGATCGGCTGCCATGCGCCGCGCCGGATCGTTCGGCGGCGCGATCCCGTGCCATCGCGCAATTGTTGCCTCAACCTCGGCGGCAAACTCGTCCATGTTCGCTCTCCCCGGCGGTATTCGCCACACTGTGCTCCACACTATGCCAAGGAAACGACATGCCGGACAGCACCGCCGTCTTCGAAACCGATGTGCCTGCCCGGCTCGATCGCCTGCCCTGGACGCGATTTCACTGGCTGGTGATCATCGCCCTGGGCATCGCCTGGGTGCTCGACGGCCTGGAGGTCACCATCGTCGGCTCGATCTCCGGCGCTTTGACCGAGAGCCCGGTGCTGCATCTCAGCGGCGAGCAGGTAGGATTGGCGGCCAGCGCCTATCTCATCGGTGCGGTGTGCGGCGCGTTGTTCTTCGGCTGGCTCACCGACTGGCTCGGGCGCAAGAAGCTGTTCACCATCACCGTGCTGGTTTACGTCGTCGCCACCATCGCCTGCGGCCTGTCCTGGGATTTCTGGTCATTCGCGCTGTTCCGGCTGCTGACCGGCGCGGGCATCGGCGGTGAATATGCGGCGGTCAATGCGACCATCCAGGAACTGATCCCGGCGCGCCGGCGCGGCTTCACCGACCTTGTCGTCAATGGCAGCTTTTGGCTTGGCGCGGCAGCGGCTGCGCTTGCCGCCTTGCTGGTGCTGAACCCAGCCGTCATTTCCGGCGATTATGGCTGGCGCTTTGCGTTCATCCTGGGCGGTGTTCTCGGCCTGATCGTGCTGGTGTTGCGGCGTTTCCTGCCGGAAAGTCCACGCTGGCTGATGACGCACGGCTATCCCGAGGAAGCCGAGAGAGTGGTCGCCGAAATCGAGCAACGGGTCGAGCATGTCCGCCGGCGAGAGTCTACCACCGGTGCCGCATCAATAGCTGCGGTTGCGGACCGATGTGAAATCGTGGTTCGGTCCCGCGACCCGTGCGTCTGTTCACCGACTATCGCCGGCGCGCTGTACTCGGCATTGCGCTGATGGCGGCGCAGGCCTTCTGCTACAATGCGGTGTTCTTTACCTACGCGTTGATCCTGCAACAGTTCTACCACATTGCCTCGGGCGATATCGGCTGGTTCATGCTGCCGTTCGCACTCGGCAATTTCCTCGGCCCGCTGATCCTTGGACGACTGTTCGACACGCTGGGGCGGCGCCGGATGATCACCGCGACCTATGCGATCTCCGGTATCCTGATGGCACTCACCGGGTGGCTGTTCGCCGAGGGCTATCTGGACGCGATCCAGCAGACACTGGCCTGGACGGCGATCTTCTTCGTTGCCTCTGCTGCCGCCAGTTCCGCATATCTGACCGTCGGCGAAAGCTTTCCGCTGGAGATGCGCGCCATTGCCATCGCGCTGTTCTATGCATTCGGCACCGGGGTCGGTGGCGTTGTCGGCCCGGCGCTGTTCGGCGCGCTGATCGATACTGGAGAACGTGTATCGATCCTGTGGGGCTACCTACTCGGCGGCGGCCTGATGGTCGGCGCCGCGATCGTTGCCGCGTGGCTTGCTGTCCCGGCGGAGCGTCGATCGCTGGAGGATGTCGCGCCGCCGCTGTCTGCGGTGTGAACGTGATCGATCTGATGGGCAGCCAGCTATCAGCCCTCCATCCGGGCACCCGTTTCTAGGTGCTCAGCCCTGCTGCGAAATAGGCGGCCAACAATCGCTTGGGCACATCAGGGTCGCGGAAGAACCAGTTTTCAGTCAGACGTTCCACCGTGAGCCCAGGGATCAGGCGCTCTACCTGGCGCAAAGCTGCCCGCGCTTCCACCATACGGCCGGTTTCGACGGCGGCCACTACCAGCATCTGCTGCGCCGGCTGGTAATCCGGCAGCCGTGAAGCGCAGAATTGCAGCTCCGCAAAGCCTTCCTCTGGCCGCCCTGCCAGGACCAGCGCGCGACCCAGGAGCGCCCGCGCCGTCGGCAAGTGGAAGGGGTTCAGAGCTATCGCAAGCCGCATCTGATGCACCCCCTCTTCCGGATCACCAGCATGAACGAGCACATCAGCGTACCCGTGCCGTGTCTCACCGAATGAGGGGTTCGCGGCGACCGCCGCCCGGCCGGTTGCGAGCGCCTCGTCCCATTGAAAGTTAATCGCCAGGATGAAAGCAAGCCGGGCCAAGCAGAGCGGCGACTCCGGTTCAATCTGCACAGAGCGCCTCGCGAGGTCCAGCGCGGCTCTTGCCGCAGCTTGGCCGCGCAGCCTTCCCCAGCGGTGCGTAAAACCCCGCTGGACCACGTAGGCCTGCCAAGCATAGGCCGTACCGTACTCAGGATCTAACGCGATTGCCCGCGACAGCATCTCCTCCGCAGCGATCGTGTCCGCTTCGGTGGCGCGCCCATGCAATTCCCGGCCGCGCAGACACAGATCGTAAGCGTCCAGGCTTGCTGGCGGGCGTCGGCGAGCGCGGCGCATTCCCTCATGGTCCACGTGCGACACCAAGTGCGATGCCAGCCGCTCGGCCAGCTCCTCCTGCACGGCGAATAGATCATCGAGCGGTCGGTCGAAGCGCTCAGCCCAGAGTGCGATGCCGCTCTGGGCATCTTCTAGTTGCACCGTCACACGGACCCGATGGCCTGCCCTGCGCACACTTCCGCTGACGACGTAGCCTGCCCCGGGCAGCGTGGGTGGTGCACTCCAGGGCGTCTCAGGGAGCTGGCGATGCAGGCTAGGCCGGTGCGGGCTGACGACGTGCATAGTCTGGAATTTAGTGAGGTCAGTGACCAGATCGGCCGTCAGCCCTTCCGCGAAGTAGTGTTGATCTGGATCGCCTCCGAGGTTCTCGAACGGAAGCACCACGACCATCGGCCTTCCGGTTAAGGTCCGCCAAGCAAATTCGGGTGGCTCTGGTTCCGATATAGCCGAAACGGGCAGTTCGACCACAGCGGTCTCGCCACGGGACACATCAGTCGCCAGCAGGTAACCTCGCCTTGGCAGAGTCCGGAGCAACCGCTGCTGGTCGTCCTCCAGCGCGCGGCGAATCTCCTTGATGCACTGGGCTATGCTGTCTTCCGTCACATAGACGGTGGGCCAGACAGCCTGCATGATCTCGTCGCGATCGACGATCCGTCCTGCATTCTCAACCAGATGGCGCAGCAGAGTGAAGCTTTTTGGCCGCAGCGCACGCTCGGTCGAGCCCGCCAGCAGGGTGCCGTGACCGAGGTCCAACACGAAGCGGTCGAACCGATAGACGGCGGGTGTAGCAGCCGCGACCACCCCAATTCCCTTCCGACAAACCGTATATCGGCGAAATTTCAGCGCGGTTTCAGCCAGATGTCGAGACACGAAAGGCCGGGAGACGGTCAGATCGCCCCGGGCGACGGAAGACCGTCCTGAAAAACAGAAAGCAGGAGAGCGAAATGTCAATCAGCCTATCGAGTTCTCGGAGTGCCCCCGAGGAACTGATGCCTTCCATGTCTCGGAGAGCTTCTGCTTTCGTTATCGATCAGGTCCGCCAGCTTCTCGTCGAGGCCCGACGCCGGCGTACGGAAAGGCAGGTTGCGACAGCATTAGTGCAACTTGGCCATCCCGGATTAATCGAGGACCTCAAGCAGGCGGTGCGCGACTGACGAGGACAGCTCGCGCTCGCTTCCTGCTGGGTGCGGGCGCAGCGCCGCGGTCCGGTGTCGAGCGACGAGATCGGTAGCTTCGTTGCAGGTGTCCGCGCGGCGCAAATCGGTCAGCACGGCCGCTCGTTACGCCATCGGTTCGCGCGGCCGCTGATCGACGACCCGCCGCGCCTTCCCCACCGACCGTTCGACCGCGCCTGGCGGTTCCACCACGACGCGTGTGGTCAGGCCCACGGTATCCTTGATCCGCGCCACCACCACCTTGGCTTCCGCCTCCAGCAGCACCGGATCGAAGAACTCCGGCCGTGCCTCCACGTGCACCGCGACCTGGTCCATCCGTCCCTCGCGCGTCAGCACGATCTGGTAGTGTCCGCTCAGCGCCTCGCTCTTCAGCAACTGCTCTTCGATCTGTGTCGGGAACATGTTGACCCCGCGCACGATCACCATGTCGTCCGAACGCCCGGTCACCTTTTCCATTCGCCGCATCGTGCGCGCCGTCCCGGGCAGCAGTCGCGTCAGATCGCGCGTCCGATAGCGCACTACCGGCATGCCTTCCTTGGTCAGCGAGGTGAACACCAATTCGCCACGCTCACCTTGCGGCAATACGGCACCGGTGTCTGGATCGATGATCTCGGGATAAAAGTGATCCTCCCAGATGTGCAGGCCGTCCTTGGTCTCGACGCACTCATTCGCCACGCCAGGGCCCATCACCTCGGACAGACCGTAGATATCCACCGCATCCATCGCGAACCCGTCCTCGATCTCGCGACGCATCGCGTTGGTCCAGGGTTCGGCGCCGAAGATGCCGATCCTCAGCGAGCTGTCGCGCGGATCGATCGCCTGACGACGGAACTCATCCAGGATCGCCAGCATGTAGCTGGGGGTCACCATGATCACGTCGGGGCGGAAGTCGGTGATCAACTGCACCTGTCGCTCGGTCATCCCGCCCGATACCGGGACTACGGTGCAGCCCAGCTTCTCGGCACCGTAATGCGCACCCAGGCCGCCGGTGAACAGTCCATAGCCATACGCCACATGCACGATCATCCCAGGCCGCCCGCCCGAGGCGTAGATCGATCGCGCTACAACATGCGCCCAGGTCTCGATGTCTTTCGCGGTATAGCCGACCACCGTCGGCTTGCCTGTGGTGCCGGATGACGCGTGCACCCGCACCAGCTTATCGCGGGGGACCGCGAACATGCCGAACGGGTAATTGGCGCGCAGGTCCTGCTTGGTGGTGAACGGGAACTTCGCGATGTCATCCAGCGTGCGGAAATCGTCCGGGTGGACGCCGGCACTGTCGAACGCCGCGCGGTAGTGCGGCACGTTGGCGTAGGCGTGTCGCAGCGTCCAGGCCAGGCGTTCGACCTGCAGCGCCGCGATCTCGTCGCGCGAGGCGGTTTCGATGGCGTCGAGCCCAACCATCTAAACTAACCCCCCCTCCCCTCGCGGAAGGGGGATGGGGGGAGGGGGCGTATGGTGCGCGTATGCCCCCGAAATTCCGCCACCAGCTCACCTCCCGCGGTGGACACCCGAACATCGTAAATACCGGAACGGCCCGCGTGCATCCGTTCCATTGCATCCGCCACCAACATCTCGCCCACATGCGCCGGACGAATGAAGCTGATGGATGCGTGCTGCGCGACCGCAGGCCCACCGCGCGGATTGGCCGCGAACGCCATCGCCGAATCCGCCAGCGCGAAGATGAAGCCGCCGTGGCAGATGCCGTGCCCATTCGCCATGGCCTCAGTGATCGTCATCGACAGCCGCGCCTGGCCGAGAGCCACATCGTCGAGCCGCATGCCAAGCCCGGTGCTGGCTCGGTCCTGTTCCCACATCGCCTCGGCGCGCGCACGGACCACGTCATTCATGTGTGGCTCCGGGCGACAGCCCGCCCCGTCCGGCCATCACTGGCTCTGCCCGCCAAAAACCGGTCGCCGCTTTTCCAAAAACGCCCGCACGCCCTCTGCATAATCGGCGCTGCGGCCGGCTTCCCGCTGGAAGTCCTGTTCCAGGTCGAGCTGCGCCTGCAGCGTGTTGGTCGCCGAGGCCAGGAACATACGCTTCATCGCGGCCAACGCACCTGTCGGCTGGGTTGCCACATGGGCGGTAAGCTTCTCGGCTTCCGCCTGCAATTCCGCATCTTCGACTACCCGCCAGATCATTCCCCAGGCTTCGGCACGTTCAGCATCGATCGTCTCGCCCAGCATCATCAGCGCCCGCGCGCGGGCTTCGCCGACCAATCGGGGAAGGAAGAAGCTGGCCCCGGAATCGGGCACGAGGCCGATCTTCACAAACGCCTGCACGAATTTGGCGCTGCGCGCCGCCAGCACGATATCGCATGCCAGCGAATAGCTGGCGCCGGCTCCTGCCGCCACCCCGTTCACAGCACAGATCACCGGCAGCGGCACCTCGCGCAATCGGTGCACGAAGCGATGGTGCAGCGACGCGACGGCACCGAGATCGGCCGCACCCGGCATCACTGCCGGTCCGAGTTCCTGGCCCGAGCAGAACCCCCTGCCCTCCCCGGTCAGCAGCAGCGCACGGCATGACCGGTCGGCTTCGGCGTCGTCCAGCGCCTGCAGCAGTGCTTGCGCCATAGCCTCGTTCGCCGCATTCAACTTCTCCGGCCGGTTCAGTCACCAGTTTGCGCCAGCCGTCGCGTTGCTCGACCCGAACCTCGTCACTCATAGGCGCCTCCACTCCGACCATGATACGAAGCCCAGTTCAGGCCGCGCTGTCTCGTCCAGCATGCAGATGAACTCCAGCGAGTGCCCGTCCGGGTCATCGAAATACACACTGGCCGCCGGCATCCAGGATAACACCACGGGCTCATCGATCGGCACACCATCACCGGACCGTGGCGTCAGTCCCGCCTGACGCAGCGCGACAACCAACTCGAACACCTGCGGCAGCGCCACGTCGAACGCGATATGCAGGCGCAGCCGCAGCGGCGAAGTACCGATCGACCACAGACCCAGCATGGCGCGATCCGAAGCGGGCACCCAAAAGAAGGCGACATTGCGTGCCGGGACGCGGTGCGCGAGCGGCAGGCCGAGGACATCGCGATAGAATGCAATCGAGCGATCGAGATCGCTGACCGTCAGATGTGCCTCGAACAGGCCGCGAATGGGTACAATCGACATAGGAGTGCCCCCGGTTCGGGACGCACGGTAGGCGCTGCGTTTGCCACCGACCAGCCTGGCGGTCTTACGCCCACGGTCTCTCCCCTGCGGCATTCCTGCCGGCGATCCGACCGAACGCCAGGCATTCGCCGATATTGCCGGTGCCTTGATACAGGTAGCTGTAGATGGAACCGAGTTCACCGGCGCTGTACAGCCGCGCGATCGGCGAACCGTCCGGCCGTACGATCTGCGCCTTCTCGTTGCGCCGCGGACCACCTTGGGTGTTCAGCATGGAGGGCGACAGTTCCATCGCATAGAATGGCCCGCGTGCAATCGGTGCCAGCATCAGCTTGCGGCCGAAGTCGGGATCATGGCCGGCATCGCAGTGGCGGTTCCATCGCACCACGCTGTCCTCCAACGCACGCGGATCAAGCCCCAGTTTCGCCGCCAACCCAGTGAGTGTATCGGCGACCTTGATCCAGCCTTTCGCCAGTTCCACCCCGTTGTCCTCGCTCCAATCGTAGCGCTCGACGATCTGCGTCCAGCCGTGACTTGGGTGCTTGTCGTACAGCGGTCCGGCGCGGAACAGCGCATGGTCGAAGATCATGAACATGGGACACGGCGTGGCGAGCGGCAGCCAGCGTCCGTGCACCGGAACCTTGCCGTGCCGGGTCTTGTATTTCTCATCCGCGAAGCGTTGCGCATCGGGACCCACCACGATCATGCCGCCCGGCATCTGCTTGCTGTAGTGCAGCGCCTGCATGGAGAAGACTGGTGCGCACCTCCGGCACCTTCAGCGCCATCGACGGCCCCGCGTAGTTGTTCATGTGCCAGAGATCGGCGCCAACCGACATGGCCATGCTGATGCCGTCGCCCTCGTTGTAGGGCGAGCCGGAGGTATAGCAGCAGGGCACGCCGGGCAGATAGTTGCGGATCATCTCCTGGTTGTTCTCGAAGCCGCCGCAGGTCAGCACCACCGCGCGCCGCGCCTTCACCGCGATCGCACGGTCCGGCTGCTGCGCGCGAACACCCAGGATTTCTTTGCTGATGTCGTGTTGGATCAGTTGCCGCGCCGGCGTCTCGTACAGCACCGCGATCGGACGCTGCAGCACCAGACTCTCGAAGCGTTTCCAGGTGAACGAATAGCCGTAGGTCGGCCCGTCATGAAACTTGTGCACACAATCGGCGCCGGGCAGGTCGGGAAACTCGATACCCACCGGCGGATGCTGGTGCTCCTGCGGATCGCCGCCCAGCCCTGTCAGCCAGGCATTGTTCCGGCGCATCTCTTGGGCCCACACCCGAACCATCGCCGGCGGCACCGCGTAGGGGCCGCACAGTGCCGTCAGATAGGCGGCGGCGGGCTCGACCGAGGATGTGTTGAGGTAGCCCTGGCCGGCGACGCGGGTATTGCCGCCATGCTGGCCTTCGGGCGCCTTCTCCAAAATGACGACCTTCGCACCAAGGTCATGCGCGGTGACGGCGGCCGCCACGCCGGCAGCGCCGAAGCCAACAACCACGACATCGGCTTCAACGTCCCACAACAGCGGCATGCGATTAGGCTCCAATCGGTTATCTCGGCGAGATTGCTTCGTTGATGCGGTCCCCGCAATGACATGTCGTGCGGAGCCACAGGAACGCAGCTTCGTCGCTATTTGGCCAACTCCGCGTGGGGCTCCTCGCCTCACATGGCAAGATTGCTGCCGCAAGCCTATGTTACGGGCAGGCTTCACTCGCGAGAGATGACCCATATGGATGGCGGTCTCGGTCCAGCGACCACACTCGAAAGCCGGTTCACCGAGCTCGACAAGCCGGTGCTGCTGTCCGGCGTCCAGGCGCTGATCCGTGTGCTGCTCGAGCAGGCGCGGCTCGACCGCGCCGTGGGCCTCAACACCGGCGGTCTCATCTCCGGCTATCGCGGCTCGCCGCTGGGTGGCCTGGACCGCGAAGCCTGGCGCCGGCAGAAGTTGCTGACCGACCGCAACATCCGCTTCCAGCCCGGCGTCAATGAGGATCTGGCGGCGACCATGCTTTATGGTTCGCAGCAGCTCGACGCCTTCCCGGGCAAGCGCGTCGATGGCGTGTTCGGCATGTGGTACGGCAAGGGTCCTGGCGTCGATCGCGCGGGCGATGCGCTGCACTGCGGCAATTTCATCGGCACCGCGAAGCATGGCGGCGTCCTGGCGGTCGCGGGCGACGACCACGGCGCACATTCCTCCACCTATCCGCATCAGACCGAGCACGTGTTCCAGGGCGTGTTCATCCCGGTGCTCAATCCTGCCTCGGTTCAGGACATTCTCGATCTCGGGCTTGCCGGCATCGCGCTCTCGCGCTTTTGCGGGTTGTGGGTCGCGCTGAAGACCACCGCCGAAACCGCCGAGCAGGCCGCCAGCTTCATCATTCCTTCGACGCGAAGCTTCGTCACCCCCGACTTTCCGCTGCCGCCGCACGGACTGAACTACGATCCGACCCTGCGCTTCCCGGCCGATCGCATCGAGCTAGAGCGGCGCGTGGTTGATGAACGGATTCCGGCCGCGCTCGCCTGGGCGCGCGCCAACCGCCTGGACCGCCGCGTCTTCGGCAGCGACGATGCACCGATCGGCCTGGTGACGGTCGGTCGCGCCCATACCGACACAATGCGCGCGTTGCGCATGCTGGACCTGGAGCACCATCCGCAGCTTGCGCTCTACAAGGTGGCGATGAGCTGGCCGCTGGACACCGAAACGCTGCGCCGCTTCGCACGTGGCAAGCGCGCGCTGCTGGTGGTCGAGGAAAAGCGCAGCTTCGTCGAAATCGCAGATCCGCGACGCGCTCTACAACCTGCCGGCGGACGAACGCCCATCGATCAGCGGCAAGACGGATCCGTCGGGCGCGCTGCTGTTGTCGCCGTTGATGGAGCTGTCGCCCGAGATCGTCGCCACCGGCCTTGCCGCGTTCGTCCGTTCGGCCGGCGTCAATGTGCAGGACCCGCCGGCGCCGCGCGTGCCGGAGCGTCCGCCTGGGCTGCTGCGGCGCATTCCGGCGTTTTGCGCCGGCTGTCCGCATGGCACCTCGACGCGGCTGCCGGATGGCAGCTTCGCCACCGCGGGGATCGGCTGTCATTTTATGGCGCTGGACGAAAGCGACCAGACCCGCACCTTCACGCACATGGGCGGCGAGGGTGCGCCGTTCGTCGGCATGGCGCCGTTTACCGACACGCCGCACGTGTTCGCCAACATGGGTGACGGCACCTATACGCATTCCGGCATCATGGCGATCCGCCAGGCTGTCGCTGCCGGCGCGCACATCACCTACAAGCTTCTGGTCAACGACGCGGTGGCAATGACCGGCGGCCAGCCGGCGGAAGGTGGCTACACCGTGCCGCAATACGCCGCGCAGGTTGCCGCGGAGGGAGTCAGGCGCATCGCGGTGGTGGCCGACGAGGCCGACCGTCTGCCCCCGCCATCCGCTTTGCCGGCCGGCGCGACCCGCCATACTCGCGCCGAGCTCGATGCTGTGCAACGCGAACTGCGTAGCTACGACGGTGTATCCGTCCTGATCTACGACCAGGTCTGCGCGACCGAGAAGCGCCGCCGCCGCAAACGCGGCAAGATGCCGCAGCCGGTGCAGAGCGTGGTCATCAACGAACAGGTTTGCGAGAACTGCGGCGACTGCTCGAAGCAGTCGAGCTGCATCGCCATCGAGCCGGTGGACACCGCTCTCGGCCGCAAGCGCCGCATCAACCCCACAAGCTGCAATGTCGATCTGTCCTGCCTGAAGGGGTTCTGCCCTAGCTTCGTTACCGTCGCCGGTCCGCCGCAGGCGCCCGACGCCGATCCGCGCTGGCAGGCGCGCGAAAACGAGCTGGCGGCCGAACTGAACCAGCCGCTGATCCCACCCACGACCAAGCCGTGGCGCGCGCTGTTCGCTGGTATCGGCGGCGGCGGGATTGTGACCTCGGGTGCGATCCTCGCCATGGCCGCGCACCTGGAAGGCAAGGCGGTCCGCACGCTCGACTTCACCGGCCTGGCACAGAAGAACGGCACCGTGGTCGCGCATGTGCAGATCGCGGATCAGGACGCATCGCTGGACGTGGTGCGGATTCCGCTAGGTAGCGCCGATGTCATGATTGCCGCCGATCTCGCGGTCGGCGCAGGCCCCGGCGTTCTGGAGCGCAACGCACCCACTTCCGCCGTTGTCGGCAACCTCGACCTCGCGGCGACTGCTGCGTTCAAGCAAGACGCCAATCTGCAGATCGATGCCGTGCTGCACCAACGCACCATTGAACGCGCGACCGATGCCGCCGCTTCGATCTATCTGCACGCGGTGCGTCTGGCCGAGCACCTGTTCGGTAACGCCCAGGCGATGAACACGATGCTGTTGGGTCTCGCCTGGCAGCGCGGACTGATCCCCGTCGGAGAGCCCGCCATCCTGCGCGCGATCGAACTGAACGGCGCCGCCATCGAGCTGAACCGGCGCGCTTTCCTGTGGGGACGTATTCTTTCGGCGAAGCCGGAACTCCAGGACCAAGTCCTTGTGCATACCCAGGATACACCGCCCGCCGACCTCGATGCATTGGTAGAGGCGCGTGCCGCCGGGCTGGTGGCGTATCAGGGCAGGCGGCTGGCCGACCACTATCGTGCGCTGGTTGAACAAGTGGTCGCACGCGAAGCGCAGGTCATGGGCGAGCCCGGGCGGCTATCGCGCGCCGTAGCCGAGGGCCTATATCGGGTGCTGGCGTACAAGGACGAATACGAAGTCGCCCGCCTGCATGCCGCGGCCAGCTATGGCGAAAAGCCGGTATTCCATCTCTCCCCGCCCCTGACCCGCGGCATTGATCCGGCAACCGGACGGCGCCGCAAGGTCGCGCTGCCCGGCTGGTTCGCACTGCCATTGTTCCGCGTGCTGCGGCACGGCAAGCACCTGCGCGGCACCCCAATCGATCCGTTCGGGCGGCAGCAGGAGCGGCGGACGGAACGGGCGCTGATCGAACGAGTACATCGGCGATCTTCGCGCAGTCATGCGGGCACTCCGGCCGGACACGTTCGATGTCGCGGTCGCCATCGCGCAATTGCCCGACACGATCCGGGGCTTTGGTCCGGTGAAGGACGCCAACCGCGTCCAGGCCCAGGAACAACGAACTGCACTGCTGAGCAGGCTGACCGCCGCCCCGCTGCCGGTCGCAGCCGAATAGTTTTTGGCAGACGCATGAGTTCGGCTCACCCGGGATGAGAATCGTAGGCGAGGCCTCGCGCATGCGAGGCGAAGCAATCTGGAGCCGGCGGCACGACCACTGGATTGCTTCGTTGCTCCGCGCCTCGCAATGACGTTTTCTAGCCAGCCGATCAGCCGCCGATCCCCAGCAGCCGCGCCGCCGTCCCGCCCAGAATAGCGGCGCGCTGCTCGTCCGTCAGGCCAGGCGTGTTGAGCACAAGATCGACCTCGGTGCTGGTCCAGGGGAACGGATAGTCGGTGCCGATCATGATCTGGCCGGGCCCCGTCTCCGCGATCAGGTGACGCAGCGCCTCGGGCGTAAACACAATTGTATCGAAGAACAGCTGTCCATCTCGTAGATACGCCGTCGGCTGCTTTTTCGGCAACGGGCCCGACCCGCTGAGGAAACGTGCGGATCACCGCATCCGAACGATTCGCATAGGACGGCAAAAATCCACCGCCGTGTGCGGCGCAGATCTTCAGGCCGGGGAAGCGGTCGAGCGTTCCCTCGAAGATCAGATGCGACAGCGCGATCGTTGTCTCCAGCGGATTGCCGATCGTGTTGGTCAGCAGCCCGCTGCCGGCGAGCCGGCCGGATGGTTCCAGCTCGCGTGTCCCCAGCGGATGCATGAACACCAGCACGCCGAGCTCCTCGCATTTCGCCCAGAACGGATGGAAGCGCGGATTGGCGAGTTCCTCGCCGGCGACGCTGCCGCCCACGCCGACGCCGCGGAACCCAGCTTCTTCACCGCGTATTCCACCTGTTCGGCCGCGAGTTCCGGATGCTGCAGGGCGGCCGTGGCAAACCCCGCGAACCGCTCCGGGTTGGCAGCGCAGGTACTCCGCCAGTGTCTCGTTCTGCACTTTGATAAGCTCTGCCGCGGCGTCGCGCGGCGCCCGATACCAGTACGGATTGATGCTGAGCACCTCGACATCGATGCCCTGCGTGTCCATCGCCGCGATCCGCGCGCTGGTGTCCTGCATCAGCAGGCCGGGCGCCTCCAACGGGTGATTGATCAGTGCAGCGGCCGCCGGGACGATGCAGTGGGCATGCACGTCGACCGTCTTGACGCGCTTGCCGTTAAGCACCGTTTCCCGCCGACGTGGTGCCGGGTTCGATGAGGGTGTGACGCTCGCCAGCGCACACGGAATGAACGCGATGGCGGACAGCGCGGTTGTGACAAGATCACCGGTAATAGGCATGGGCGTTCCTCCTTTATATCTGGCATTCACTCGGCGGGACGGTCGCGTCGTGATCCCGCCACCGCCCGCTCGATCCGCCGGTCGGGGATCAACCACATCAGCGCAACCAGACCAAAAATTGCATCGGCGATCCGGGTATCGACAAAGGCCAGCAGAATGCTCGCAAGATAGCAGAGCGGTGATAGCTTGCCCTTGACGTCGCGACCCAGTGCGCGGCCAAGCGGCGAATTCTGCCCCTGCGAGCGAATGATCACCGCCTGCATCAGATCCCAGGCGATCGCCGATGTCAGCAATACGCCACCATACACTGCCGTGGGTATCGCCGCCTCATGGTGTTCGCCCATCCAGCTCGTCGTGAACGGAATGAGCGAGAGCCAGAAAAGCAGATGCAGGTTGGCCCACAGCATCGCGCCGTTCACGCGTCTGACCAAGTGAAAGAAGTGGTGATGGTTGTTCCAGTAGATCGCCACGTAAATGAAGCTCAGCACATAGCTGAGGAAGGTCGGCGCCGCCTTCGCCAATGCTTCGAGGCTAGCGTCATGAGGCGCCTTCAGCTCCAGGACCATGATCGTGATGATGACGGCGATCACACCATCAGTGAATGCGAGAAGCCGGTCCTTCTCCATCACCCCACCATTGAGCCGCAGCCGGCGGAGTCGCGCGTGCGCAACCTGCAGATGTTGTCAGCCTGGCACAAGCGGTGCGTGCAGGCGCGTGCCCGGGCAGATGATCCCGCCCCGATCTCCTGGCGTTATTCCGCCGTAGCACTCGGCGAACACCGGCGGCAGCTCGCGTGCGCCCGAAGGCGCCAGCCACAGCCGCAACAGGTGGCGCTTGCGTTCCACCTCCGACCAGTCCTCGTATCCCGTGCGCGCGTGCAGGATCGTGTGATTGTGCAGGAACTGGATGTCGCCCGGCATGAATGTCATGTCCAGGCGCAACTCATCGTCACCCGCCAGCGCGGCCATCATGTCGAGCGCCGCGATATCCTCCGCCGTCAGCCGCCGTGCCGCCTCAAAGCGCTGCGACGATCCGATATGCAGCCGCGAGTAAAGCACCGACACACGCCCGGCATGCTCGTTGAATACCGGCGCATAATAGAACGGCGCCTTGCCTTCCGGCACTTCGCCTCGCCGGTCCACCGGCATCGGCTGATACAGCCGTTCCAGCAGATCGGGTCGACGTTCCAGCATCACGTTGTGCAGCGCCATCGAGCTGGCGATCGCCGACAGTCCCCCCGACTTCGCGCGCCGCAGGCACAGCAGCGCCACCACGTCGCACCGATCGATATGGAAGCTCTGACGCTCGGATGTCGCGTAGCTGCGCACGTTCGGATTGGTCGCGCTGCTGCCGCCAAGGTCGTAGACGTGGCCAAGCAGATGGCCCTTGCCGTTCTGCGAGCGCGCGCTGCCGAAATATGTGCCGATGCCCCAGTACATCGCGGCGCTTTCGGCAATCGGCCGGTTCTCCACCGGCAGTCCGCGCAGCAGCACGAACCCGCGCCCGTTCAGCACGTCCTCGCAAAGCCGGTCAAGCACCGGCCCAAGCGTCGGCAGCGGGAAGTCGTGCCGGCGAATTTCCGCAATTTCCAGCCCGCGCGCCTGCACCGACCGTAACGCTGCTTCGACCTCGTCGATCTCCGCCGCCGACAGCCGGTAGCTCCATTCAGCGTCGCGTCCGCGCATGTCGCGCGCGAACCAGACCGAGGGGCCTTCGATCGGCCGGCGCACCGGCGCGATTGACGTCGCATCGAGCGCAGGCATCGCTGTCCTCCAGCCCTATTGCAGTGCTACTCCCATGGCGTCGCCGAAGCGGCGTGCCGGCTCCAGCGGATCGCCGTACTTCCGGTGCATCGCCGTATGATACGCCGCCGCCAGCAGCAGCGTATCGCGCTCCGGATGCCGATTGGTGCCGTAATCCATCAGCATGCACTGTGCGATCTCCTGATTATGCGGATCATTGCCCAGCTTGGTAGCCGCCAGTGCTATGCGCTGCACCAGCGGCACGCGGTCGCCGACATTGTCCAGGTAGGCCTGCGTCCAGGCCAGACTCTCGGGCCCGTTCAGCGCACACACTGCACTGTCCACGTTCTCCAGCAACTGCCCGGCGGTCAGCCTGTCTGCGCCACTGGGCATCGCGACCTTCACAGGATTGACGTCGCCGATCCCGCGCTGGTGTCGCGCTACCTGGTTCAGGTACGAGGCCAGCAGATAAATCAGCCGCAACCGCCGCGGATGATCGAAATTGTCGAAGAACCACGCGAGCGTGTTGCAGGTACTCATAGCAGTGATGAGGCATCGAGAAGTCGTTCGGATCGACCGTCTGCAATACCACCGTCGCCGCCGCAATCTGCAGCACGTCCAGAATGCGCCGCGGATCCTTGCCTGCCTTCAGCAGCCCGGTGACGGCATGCAGATTGGCGGGCTCCTGGCCGCGCAGCACCGCCTCGATCAGCCCGGCCGCCTCTTCCTGGTTCAGCGCCTCCTTGTTGTTGCGCAGTACCGTCAGCTCCGCGTCACTGACACCACCGTACGGCACGGCATGCAGCGCCTCGCCCTCGATGTGCATCTTCACCATGTTGCACGCCATCTCGTAGGTCGAGTACCAGCGCGGCCCGACGGCGATATCCAGGGCGCCGGCATACAGCACGTGATGCGACGCCGGATCATCCCAGCCGATCGCGTTGCCGATCTCCACCGTGGAACGCGCGCGATATGCCTTGTGTCCCGTCGAGTACGACCGGTTGAACAGCATGCGGTCCTGCACGTCGATCAGTCCGGCGAACACCAGTTCCGCCAGCACCGCCTTGCGGTTGGGTACGTCCTCCATCAGCCCCAGGAACGTCCGATAGGCATCGATCACCTGCCCGCGGTGCACCAATGTCAGCCAATTGGACAGGCGCTCGTTCAGCGGCCCTTCCTGACGCAATGGTTCCTGATCCGGCCAGTACACCACCGGCTCCGGCGGCCTATCGACGCTGCCGAGATTGCCGCGCATCCGGGTGTAATGTCCCGGCGCCTTGTTGATCTTCTGGTTCCAGATATCCAGTCCGCTGGGGATGTACCAGATGGTCTGCGCCATCGGCAGCATCGCCAGCCGCTCCGGCACCATCTTGGCCAGGTTGATGGTAGCGCGCGCACTCAGCAGGCAGTGGTCGTTATTGACGAAGTTCGGGTACCCGTCGTCGATGCGCTCGTGGTATGGCACATGAGTGTAAGGCGCATGGATACGCACGCCCTCGGCGATCATCTCCTTCAGTGGGCGGCCCGCACGCACAAGGTCGTAGTACACCTGGCTGGCACCGACCTGGTCACGCGCCAGAACCCGGTCTTCCAACTTCGCGTACAACGTGCTTGTCGCACGGTCCACCTGCATGTCCACCTAGGTATCCTCCGGCAATTCGCTGACTTATCCTAGGGGTCACCGGGCTGAACCGACAACCTTGGGAGGGATTGCGATGCCGGAACCACAATGGCTGATGAGCACGATCGCTGGAACGGGTGAGCCCGGCTATTCAGGCGATGGTGGTCCGGCAACCCGGGCGCTGCTGAACAATCCGTTCGACCTGGCATTCGATCCCAAAGGCAATCTCTGCTTCTCCGACACCTACAACCACTGCATCCGGCGCATCGATGCGCGAACCGGCATCATCACCACGATTGGCGGCACCGGCGAGTTCAGGCCTTTCCGGCGATGGCGGCCCAGCGATCCAGGCACGAATGAACCAGCCTTACGGCATCGTCATCGACCGGGAGGGCAACATCTACATCGCCGACCGGTTGAACAAGCGCGTGCGCCGCATCGATGGCAGCAGCGGCGGGATCAGCACTTTGGCTGAATTGGTGGAGCCGAACGGCCTGGCGCTGGACAACGCGCATCGCCGCCTGTTCATTGCCGATGTCGCCGATCATCGGGTGCACGTCATCGATCTTGCCTCCGGCGCCTTGTCCACCTTCGCCGGCACCGGCAATGGACGTCACACCGGGGACGGTGGGCCGGCGGCAGAGGCGGACATCTTCGGCGCCCGCGCCGTCGCCTTCGCACCCGATGGGTCGCTCTACATCCTGGAACGCCAGGGCAGCAGTCTGCGCCGCGTGCGCGACGGCATCATCGAAACCGTCGCCGGCACCGGAGCGCGCGGTTATGCCGGCGATGATCACGACGCGCGACATGCCGTGTTCAACGCGCCGAAAGAGATGGCGATCGACCCCGCCGGAATGTGTTGATCGTCGATACCGAGAACCATGTGATCCGCCTGATCGACGCGCAGACCTGGATTGTTCGCACGATTGCCGGAACCGGTCATGCCGGCCCCGACGCTCTGGCGCGCCCGCATGGCGCCGTATTCGGCGCCGATGGCGCGCTCTATATTGGCGATTCCGAAAATCACCGCGTACGCAAATTGGTGCGGCAGCACTGATGCGGAGCCTCAAGGCATCAGCCCGCGACACATCATCATGCCACTCATCGTGCTGGTGTGCGGCGCGCTGGTGCTGTATCCGATCGGCTTCCTGATCAACGAGTCGCTCAACGTCGGCGATCCCTCGGCTTTTCCGCCCGAGGAATACGGCCTCGACAACTACGCCAACCTGATCGACGACTACCACGTGCTGGCAAACACGGCGCTGGTCGCCTGCATCGCCACCGTGCTGGCGGTGATTTTTGGCTTCCTCCAGGCGTGGATCCTGACCCGCACTAACATCCCCGGCCGGCAACGTCTGGAACGGCTGATGGAGCTGCCGGACTACATGACGCCGCTGATCGGCGCACTGGCCTGGGGCGTGCTGCTGGGACCGAAGACCGGCCTGGTCAACCAGGCCTGGCGCTTCTTCGGCGCACCCGGCGATCTGTTCAACATCTACTCTCCGTGGGGCATCGCCTGGGTGATGGCGCTGTTCGAAGGCACCGTCGCCTTCGTCATGATTTCCGCCGCGATGAAATCGATGGACCCCTCGCTCGAGGAAAGCTCGCGCGTCCTTGGCGCCGGCAAGCTGCGCACCGCGCTGCGTGTCACCCTGCCACTCGTTGCCCCCGGCGTGCTCAGCGCCACCATCTTCGTGTTCGCCGAGATGCTCGGCTCGTTCGCCGCCGCTTTCGTACTCGGCATTCCCGGGCGGTTCTATGTCGTCACCACGTCGATCTGGCAAGCGACACTATCGTTCCCGCCCGACTACGGCCGCGCCGCCGCGATGGGCCTGTCGCTGTTTGCCGTCATGCTGATCACCCTGACCTTGGCCCGCTTCGTATTGCGCAAGGGCACCTACACCACGATTACCGGCAAGGCGTTCCGGCCGCGCGCCATGGACGTCGGCGCCTTGCGCTGGCCGCTGCTCGCCATCGCCTGGGGCTACATCATCGTCGCCGTGATCCTGCCACTCGGCGCCTTGCTGCTCACCTCGTTCGAGCGCTTCGCCACGGTGATCATCCCGCAGATGCAGTTCACCTTCGCCAACTACACCACCGCCATGCAGATGGGCTCGGTCGGTCCCGCCTTCATCAACAGCCTGCTCCTCGGCGATCTCGGTCTCCACCATCGGCGTGCTGGTGATCGGCGTGCTGGCCTGGATCATCTATCGCTCGCGCATGCCGGGCAGCAGTGTCGCGGAATACGTCATCATGTTTCCGCAGGCGGTGCCGCGCCTGGTATTCGGCCTGGGCCTCTTGTGGGCGTGGATCAACCTGCCGATCCCGATCTACGGCACGCTGTGGCTGCTCGCGCTCGCGTATTTCACCGTGTTCCTGCCGCTTGGCCTGCGCACCATCGCCAGCGTCGTGCTGCAGGTCGACCGCAAGCCTGGAGGAATGCGCCCGTGTCTGTGGCGCGAAGTGGGTGCTACCAGATGCGCACCGTCACCATGCCGCTGCTTCGCCCCGGCCTGGTCGCGGCCTGGCTGCTGATCTTCATCGCCTCGCGTGCGCGAACTGGGCGTGTCGATCTTCCTGATGGGACCCAATTCCAAGGTGATCGCACCCGCCATCGTCAACTCCTGGCTGAGCTCGAGCTCCGAACTGTCCGCCGCAATGGCGCTGATCCAGACCGCGACCATCTTCATCGCCGTCGCCGTCCTGTTCGGCGCTGGCGCGCCGCATCACCGGAGGATGGCGCATGATGACACCGGCATCGAGGTCAACGACCTGGTCGGTCCGCTATGGTGACGTCACCGCGGTGGACGACATCGGCTTTGCCATCGCGTCGCGGTGAGCTGGTGACACTGCTCGGCCCGTCCGGCTGCGGCAAGACCACCACGCTGCGTTCCGTCGCTGGCTTGGAAACCCCGACCGGCGGTTCGATCCGCCTGCAACGGCGACATCGTCTTACTGCCGAGCGCCGCAACGTGCCGGCCGAAAAGCGCGGCGTGTCGATGGTGTTCCAGTCCTATGCGATCTGGCCGCACATGACCGTGTTCGACAACGTCGCCTACGGCCTGCGCGTGCGCCGGACTGCCGCGCGCGGAGGTCGACGGCAGCGTCGAGCGCGTGCTGGGCCTGGTGCAGATGCAGGACTTCGCCGACCGGCCCGCCTCGAAACTGTCGGGCGGTCAGCAACAGCGTGTCGCCGTCGCGCGCGCCATCGCCTTTTCGCCGAGTGTGCTGCTGTTCGACGAGCCGTTATCCAACCTCGATGCCAAGCTGCGCGCCGAGATGCGGGTGGAGCTGCGCGAATTGCAGCGCCGGCTGGACATTACCTCACTCTATGTCACGCACGACCAGGAAGAGGCGCTGGCGATCTCCGACCGGGTCATCGTGATGAACAACGGCCGTATCGAGCAGATCGGCACGCCCGAGGAGATCTACAATCGCCCGTGCAGCCGCTTCGTCGCCGATTTCGTCGGCTCGGCCAACCTGATCGCGGGGACGGTCCTTGGCGCCGGGCAGCAACGGTACGCTGCGGTTCGAGGCAAAGGGCGGCGCTGCAGATCGAGGTGATCGGCGAGAACGCGTCGAGCCGCACCGTGGCGCTCCGCTCGTCCTATGTCCATCTCGTGCCGACGCCTGAGTCGCACAACGCGGTTGCCGGGACGATCCATCGCCGCATGTTCCATGGCGACTTCATCCAGTACGTGGTGGACTGGCCGGCCGGACAACTGATCGTACGCCGCCCACCCACCGAGCTGTTCGAAGAAGGCAGCGCCGTCACCGTCTCCTTCGCCCCGACGCACTGCGTGCTGCTGTAACGCGACAACAGAAAGGGGAGAGAAAAGACAAAGAGGGAGAGAAAAAACAGAGAGGGGCAGAGAAAAGACAGGGAGGGGAGAGAAAAGACAGAGAGGGGGAGAAAGACAGAGAGGGGAGAGAAAGACAGGGAGGGGAAGAAAACAAGTAGACCCCCCCTCCCCTTGCGGGAGGGGGTAGGGGGAGGGGGCCTCGCTACGCCGCCTTCGCCTGCTTCGGCCACCGCGCCGCCACCATCGGCAGCACCTGCTCGATCAGCTTCCGCGTCTGGTCCAGCATGTCCTCATCCCCGCGCGCTGCCGGCCGCAGAATGAACTTCGACGCCCCCGCCTCTACGTATTCCGCAATCCGCTCCAAGATCATCCCCGCATCACCGATCGCGAAGTGCCGCTCCGGATCGCGCCCGGTGCGCCGCCGATACGCCTCCATCACCTGGCCCACCCCCGGATCGCCGCCCGCCCAAAGTGCTACGCGAACGCCGCCCACGAAATCCTTGCCTAGCGCACGAGCCGACGTGTAACGTGTTGTTACATACGACGACGTCGGCGCACGTTGCCGTGCAGCGTGTTCGTTTCGCGCAATAGCAAACCTTCATAACACCGAGGGAACCACGCATGTCGCACGCCGCAGCCAGGCAGAACCCGGCAATTTCCCATTCTGAACGCTACCATCGCCTGTATCCCTATCATCATTGTCGCAAGTCAAGAGATCGAGCAGGCGCGTCGTCTGCCGGCCTCCATGCAGACGCGCTGAAGGCCGGCGGTGTGTTCGGCATGGCGATGCCACGCGCATGGGATGGTCCCGAGCTCGACCCGATCACCCAGTATCGCGTGCTCGAGGCACTGGCCATGGCCGACGGCTCGGTCGGCTGGTGCGCCATGATAAACTGCGACGGCGGATATATCACCGCCTTCCTCGACCAGGAGGTCGGGCGCAGCATGTATCCCGACCTACAACTCGGCACCGGCAGCAGCAGCTACGCCGACGGACAGGCCGTCGCTGTGCCTGGCGGTTACCGGGTCAGCGGTCGCTTCCCTTTCGTCAGCGGCTGCCAGCACTGCGAATGGGTGTGGCTGGGCTGCGCTGGTCATGGTGAACGGCAAACCGCAGGTGGACGCCAAAGGCGTGCCGCACACCAGACAGTGCATCGTGCGGCTGTCGCAATGCGAGATCATGGATACCTGGCACACCACGGGCCTGTGCGGCACCGGCAGCAACGACCTGCAGGTGAACGACGTATTTGTCGAGGCGGAGCGAACCTTCAGTTTCCAGGACCCGAACCTGATCCGGCGACCCGGCCCGCTCTATGCCTTTCCGTTCATGTTCGCCACGAAGTCGGGGCCGGTGGCGCTGGGCATCGCGCGCCACGCGATCCACATCCTGTCAGGACGGCCACGGAGAAGCCGGCGCGGCGCTACACGGTCGGCGAACGTCTCGAGCCTTCCAGGATGATGCGCGAAGACGTGTTCATTCAGGACGCGGTCGGGCGCGCCGAGACGATGCTCACTTCCGCCCGCGCCCACCAATTCGAGGTGATGGGCGATCTGTGGCAGGCGCTACTTGCCGGCAAGGAGCCGACGCCGACGCAACTCGCCCGCTTCACCACCGCACATTGTCACGTCGTCGGCATGTGCGTGGAGGTGGTGCAACTGGTTTTCAAAGCCGCGGGCGGCACGGCGGTGTATCGCAAGGGACCGCTCGACCGCTGCCTGCGTGACGTGCTGACGATGAACCAGCACGTCATCGGCACGCTGCGGACCTACCAAATGGCCGGCCGCCTTCTGCTCGGACTCGAGCCGCTGCGCTGGCTGTTCTGAAACCGGCCGTGGCTGGTAGCTACGCGGCCTTAGCCTGCTTCGGCCAGCGCGCCGCCACCATCGGCAGCACCTGCTCGATCAGTTTCCGCGTCTGCTCCAGCATGTCCTCGTCGCCGCGCGCGGCCGGACGCAGAATGAACTTCGACGCCCCCGCCTCCACGTATTGCGCAATCCGCTCCAGCATCGTCCCCGCATCACCGATCGCGAAGTGCCGCTCCGGATCACGCCCCGTGCGCCGCCGATACGCCTCCATCACCTGCGCCACCCCAGGATCGTCGGCACCGCCGAAGTGGTAGGCGAATGCCGCGCCGTAGTGATCCTCGTCTATACGCCGGCCGGTCTCCACCAGCGCCGCCTTGATCTCGCCGATCACCCGCCCGACATCGGCCGGCGTCTCCGCCCCCGCCTGCCAGCCCGTGCCGTACCGCGCCGTCCGCCGCACCGCCGCCGCCGATGAACCGCCGATCCAGATCGGCAGGTCCGGCTGCACCGGCTTCGGCGAAATCGACGCCCCGCTCAGATGATTGTGCCGGCCTTCGAAATCCACGCTGTCCTGCGACCACAGCCGCGCGATGATCTCCAGCGCCTCGTCGGTCCGCCGGCCGCGCGTCGCGTATCGATATGCAGCGTCTGCCACTCCGGCCCCTGCGGACTGCCGATGCCAAATCCCGGCAGCAGACGTCCCTGCGACAGCACGTCGATCGTCGCGCATTGCTTGGCCAGCAGCACCGGGTCGCGCAGCGCCAGCGACACCACATTGACCCCGAACTTGATCCGCCGCGTCCGTCCCGCGATCGCGGCGAGCGCCGTCATGCACTCCAGGATCGGCTGTCGGCTGACAATCCGATCGGTTTGCCAGATCGAATCGATACCGCCCGCCTCGCACAGATCGACCCACCGCCAGAACCCGTCGGTGCTGGAGAACGGGAACTCCATCAACCCCACACCAACGGCGATATTACGAGCCAAAGCAACCTCCTATGCCCAAGCAGATCCCCTCTCCGCCCAGAGGGCGGAGAGGATCAGGGTGAGGTGGGGGAAGGGAGCGGGACGGCCCCTCAGTTGTTCCCCACCGCCTCGCCCAGCGTCACGCCGATCTCCCGGTGCAGCACCAGGTCGGCATACGGATCAAGCCCGGTCGGCTCGCGATTTCAGAATCACCAACCGCGTGCCGTTGCGCGCCGCCATCTCCGGAAACCCCGCCGCCGGATAAACCACCAGCGATGAACCGACCGCTATGAACAAATCGGCGGCCAGCGTCTCCTCCTCGGCGCGGATCATCGCCGCCGCCGGCATCGCCTGGCCGAAAGAGATCGTGGCCGTCTTAACGTAGCCACCGCACCTGTCGCACAA
The DNA here is from genome assembly GCA_963758595.1 of uncultured Alphaproteobacteria bacterium. Taxonomy (GTDB): domain Bacteria; phylum Pseudomonadota; class Alphaproteobacteria; order Acetobacterales; family Acetobacteraceae; genus JAMXLO01. Next base: position 75,599 of record CAVWWB010000002.1, on the reverse strand, counting down.
CGGCGCCTCGCCGCTTCGCTCGAACGCCAGCCGGATATCCTCGATCTCATATCGCTCTGCGCAGTCGAGGCAGTGCGCGTACGTGGTATTGCCGTGCAGCTCGATCACCTTGTTGGCCGGCACGCCTGACGCCTGGTGCAACCCGTCGATGTTCTGCGTGATCACCGCGGCAGCCTTGCCGCGGTCGATCAGCGTCGCCATGGCGCGATGCCCGCGGTTCGGTTCCGCCTTGCGCATCGTCTCGTCGGTGGCGAACCGCCGGCGCCACGTCTCCCGCCGCGCCTCATCAGAGCGAAGGAACTCGGAAAAATCGATCGGCCGCATGCGCGTCCAGATGCCGCCGGGACTGCGAAAATCGGGGATCCCCGACTCCGTGCTGATCCCGGCGCCGGTGAAGAACACGATCCGCCGCGCCTCCTCGATCATCCGCCGCAGTTCGCCAACCTCCGGGTCGTGAGCCATCATACCTCCTCCGCCGAGAAAGCATGCTTTACCACCCGGCCGCCTGCGGCAAGATCACCCACCGAGAGACCGAGGAACGTCCTTCCGTGCCCCAGACCACAACGGCGAGCGCGTGATGACCGCAGGCGGAATCGCCGGAGGTCTGAATCACGTGCTCAAACACAGAAGCTACAGCATGATGAGGTCAACCTGAACTCATCATGCTTTAGACCGGCCAGCCGCCCGGCCTGGCTGATCGACAGCGCGGATTTCTGGCGGCTCTGGTTCGTCGGCCTTGTCGTCTTCACCGTCCGGTGGGTCGAAACCGTCGCCGTCGGCGTGTTCGTCTATCAGCAGACCGGGTCGGCTTTCATCGTCGCGATGATGACCATGCTGCGATTGCTGCCGATGGGCCTGTTCGGTGCCTTCCTCGGCGCCATCGCGGAACGTATGGAGCGGCGCACGACGCTGATTGCCGTCACCATCAGCATGGTGGGAACGTCGCTGACGCTGGCGACGCTCGCGTATCTGAATCTGCTGGCGGTCTGGCATCTGGCAGCGGCCAGCTTCATCAACGGCGTGGCATGGGCCACCGACAACCCGGTGCGGCGCGTCATGATCGGCGAGGCGGTCGGCGCGACCCAGATGGGCACCGCCATGTCGATCGATGTCGGTGCCAACAACGCAAGCCGCATGATAGGTCCGACCATCGGCGGTCTGCTGCTCGCGAATGTCGGCATCGATGGCGTGTTCACGCTCAGCGTCGTGCTTTATATGGTCTCGGTGTTCGCGGCATTTCGCGTGCGCTATCGGAACCTGTTTCCGCCGACCACCACGGAATCAGTGTTGGCGCGCATCGCCGAAGGCGTGCGGCTGATGCGCGGTGACCGGCGGCTGATCGGCACGCTCACCGTCACCATCATCTACAACGTGTTCGGCTGGCCATTCACCAGCATGGTGCCGGTGATCGGCCAGGACCATCTGCTACTCGGCCCCCAGGGCATTGGCGTCCTGGCCAGCATGGACGGCATCGGCGCGTTCGCGGGCGCCATTCTGATGGCGATGTTCTGCCGCCCGGCGTTCTATCGCCGCGCTTATGTCGGCGGCGTGACGCTGTACATGCTGATGCTGACCGTGTTCGCGCTGGTGCCGCTGCCCGAACTGGCGGGGATCGCACTGCTGATGACCGGCTTGGGCGGTGCGGGCTTCAGCATCATGCAGGCGACCTTGGTCTATCTGTCCTCGCCGCCGGAAATGCGCAGCCGCATGCTGGGCGTGCTGTCGGTCTGCATCGGTATCGGGCCGGTCGGCTTCGTCGGCCTGGGTCTGGCTGGCGCGATGCCATCGGCGCGACGTGGGCAACTGCTGCCAGCGGGCTCACTGGCCTGCTGATGATGCTGTTGACCCGACCGCTCTGGCGTGCGATTTGACCGCCACTTTGCAACCGGGCGACAGTCTCCATCGCACAATCGGGACTAAGCAGCGCGGCCGATCGAGGGGAGAATCATGCGCACCGATATCGAGTTCAAGACCACAGACGGCACAACGCTGCGTGGTTGGCACTACATACCGAATGACTCCGGCAAGCATCCGACTATTGTGATGGCACACGGCTTCTCTGCAGTGAAGGAGATGTACCTCGACAAGTATGCGGAGGCATTTGCCGAGGCGGGCTTCGCTTCGATCGTTTACGACAATCGCAATTTCGGCGCGAGCGGTGGTGAACCGCGGCAGGAAATCGATCCCTGGCTGCAGATCAGGGATTACTCCGATGCGATCACCTTCGCCCGCGGTCTACAGCAGACCGACGCCGCACGCATTGGCATCTGGGGCTCCAGCTACAGCGGTGCCCACGTGCTGGTTGTTGCGGCAATTGACCGGCGGATGAAATGCGTCGTGTCGCAGGTTCCAGCGGTCAGCGGCTATCACAATTTCCGACGCCTGGTGCGAGCCGACTTTCTCGCTCCTCTCGAGGCTGCACTGCACGCCGACCGCGACAATCGCGCATCCGGCGGCGCGCCGGCCATGATCCCCGTCGTGGCCGAGAACCCGACCGCGACCGCCGCGCTGCCGACCGCCGACTCCTACAAGTGGTTCACCGAGACCGCGAAGGTGCGGGCGCCATCGTGGCGCAACGAAGTCACGCTGCGAACCGTCGAGTACGGCTTCGGCTATGAACCTGGCGCCTATATCGGCCTGATCTCGCCTACACCTCTGCTGCTGATCGTGGCGGTGAAGGACCATTTGACAGTATCCGATCTCGCCATTGCGGCGTACGAACGTGCGCTCGAGCCGAAGCGGCTCGTGCTGCTGCCGGGTGGGCATTTCGACGCCTATGTTGAGATGTTCGACCAGTCAGCCGGGGCTGCTTGCGAGTGGTTTCGCACGCACCTCCGCTGACGGCCCGACGGCGGGCTCTGGCGTCGTCCAGAGATCTTTGCTGAGTTTGACTCATTCACCAGAAATCAGGAGGGGGATCACGTGTCGAGTCGGAACCTTGTGCTTCTTGGCTTTTTCTGTTGCGCACCCATGTTGGCGCTGACCGGCTGTACGCCGGCAACACCGGTGACGCCGCCCGGCACCACCGCCAGCGCGGAATTCAACGACGAGGCAACCGCGAAAGTTGTCGCCATCGACCGGCCGCATCGCGGCCTCACGCTGCAATCCCCTGATGGACAGGTGGTGCAACTGAACGTCACCGATGCCGTCCGCAATTTCGACCGCATTGCCGTCGGCGATACGGTTCGCATCACGGTTCACTCCCACATCCAGGTGACCGCGGCCGGCAATCAGGCACTGCCGGGTGTCATCGTCGATCAGGGCGGTGCGCGCGCCGCCCCGGGCGCGAAGCCGGCAGGAATCTGGGGAGTGCGCACACAGCGCTCGGTGCAGATCGTCAGCGTCGATAAGGTGGGACACACGGTGACGTTCCGCGAGCCCGACGGAACGCTGGACAGCTTCACCGTGCAAAATCCCGCAAACTACGCCATGGCCGACGGCTTGCAGCCAGGCAGCTACGTCACTGTTGTTGAGACCGATGCGGTCGCGGTCTCGGTGGAGAAGATCTGAGCACGCACCGGAAGCCAACGTGACTCATCGAGCTATCGACCGGCTGTGCATGTCGCGCCGCCGGCCGATAGCGCTGACAATAATTTGGCGCGCAAAGATGCGACCCACCCTTCACCACCTTGCGTGGAATTCGGATATTCGGCTGTGCTGGATCATAGCTGCCGAATTCAGCAGCGCCGCGCGGATTTGACGGGACGCAGCAGGATCTGCCTACGTCACCGTCGTGGCGCTGCGCGTACCAGTCGGCCGTCCACTCCCAGACATTGCCGATCATGTCGAACAGCCCGTAGCCGTTCGGCGGAAATGTCCCAACTGGCGATGTTCGCTCATACCCGTCGGCTGCAAGATTCTCGTGCGGAAAATTGCCCTGCCAGGTATTTGCCAAGTGCCGTCCGCCTGGCGTGAACTCGTCGCCCCAGGCGAACTCGGCGCCATCCAGACCGCCACGCGCCGCAAATTCCCATTCGGCCTCGGACGGCAGGTCCTTGCCGGCCCATGTCGCATAGGCCAGCGCGTCGGAGTACGCGATGTGCACCACCGGATGATCGGCAAGCCCGGCGATAGAGCTGCGCGCACCATAGAGCCGGCGCCAGTTTGCGCCGAATCTGAACTGCCACCATTGCTCCCATTGGCGCAGATCAACCGCATGCGTTGGCGGCGTGAACACCAGCGAGCCGGCCCTGAGCATGTGCGGCAACGCGCCCGGGTATTGTTCCGCCTTGGGCGGCATCTCGGCCAATGTCACATGCCCCGTGGCGCGAACAAACCGGAGGTACTCGCTGTTGGTCACCGGCGAACGGTCCATCCAGAACCCATCGACGCTGACGCTGTGCGCCGGCGCCTCCTCGGGATAGTGCCGGTCGGATCCCATGCAAAATGTGCCGCCCGAAATCCACAGCATATTTCGCGGGGCGCGGTCCTCGATCTGTCCGTCAGATTCCGGGTGCATGTCGTACAATAAATCGCAGCTACGGCGCATCATAGTGTCCCGATAGATCTGATCCGAGACCAACAGAAAATCGGCGAGCCAAATCCACCCTACCCTACGAACCGCCGCGCGGAACTGGCGGGCTGACGGCGGTGACGGGGGCGCCGCCGTAACCGGGCGGGACTTTCGCCCACGGATAGCCGGCCTTGCCGAGATCGTAGCCCACCTTGAACAGCGCGTTCATGTAGGCGGGGTCAAACGAATATCGCAATGGAACGTTGAAGCTCGCCGGCATACTAGCAAGATTGAAGTCCACTTCGTCCCGCTGGGCGACGCTGTAGATACGATAGAGATCGCCAACACCTTGCGTCTGGATCAGCGATGAAGTGGCGCGGCCGGCGATGCTGAGGGTGCGGCGAGTGACATCAGCCCACTGCGGGGTGAGCTGGGCGTTGCGGATGACATAGAGCCGGCGATCGCGCTCGATCCCCTGGCGGTTGATCCGCAGTCCAGGGGGATAGACGAACACTTGCGCGCTGGCACCGCCATCGACATTCATTTCCTGGTAGTGCTTTCCGCCCGCTTCAACGTCGATCATCACCGGCGGAAACGCCACTGGGATTGCCGCTGAGGCCAACAGAAGCTTTTGCACCAGCTCCAGTGATCCGGGCTTGCCCGATGCGGCGATCCTGGTGACATCCCAGATCACCGGGCGGCCGGCGTCGAGATCGGTGGTGGCGATCAGTAGGATGCGGCCCTGCTGGTATTCCTGCGCAATCGCCTTCAGCAGGTCGGACGTCACGTAACGCTGGATGGTACGAAACAACGGCATATTCGTCGCCATCGCGTCTGCGAGCAGCCCCGATATAATCCCACGTTGCTCAAGCACGTCCTCGGGCGTGATCTCGGTATAGATCTTGCGCAGCTCCGTATCGTGCGCGGAACCAAGAAAGGCGAACGGCGCGATGAGCGCGCCGGTGCTGATGCCGGTGACGAGTTTGAATTTTGGCCGGGTGCCGGCGGCGGTCCAGCCGCACAGGAGCCCCGAGCCGAACGCACCATTTTCGCCGCCACCCGAAATGGCGAGATAATATGCCGGCCCAAGCGGCCCTGGGTCGCCACTGGCGGTGGCATAGTTGCGTTCGCGATCATAAGCGGCGAGCCCGCCCGCTATCATGTGCGGGGTGACTTCGTCGCCCCAGTAGCGGACGTGATCGAGCCCGAGAACCGTGATGTCGCTTTCCTCGGTGTTCGGCACCGGCGGCAGCCGGAACAACGGACCGCAAGCCGCGGTCGCGAGGACGACAAGCAGCGCCGCCCCTGCGACAACGTGGCCCAATCTGTGGCGCACAAGGACTATCATCGCGTCTGCCCCTTCAGCCGGTGAAATTGACCCGAGCCCAGCTCAGGTCCGGGTCGAACAGCGTCAATGCCGTTGTGCGCCCGGCGGTGGTGGCACCCATGGTCTTTGCGGCCACCTCCTCGCCCTCGCCCGCCAACGCCTGCCCATGAAGGGCGGGCGCTAAGGCGAGATGGGCGTGGCAAGTGCGGCTCATAGCGCTACCGCGCGCTTATGGGACCGCCGCATCCGTGCTGCGCGACCCGCTCTGCGGATCGGCGGCCTATCGCTGTTCATGCCGAACCTGCTCAGTCGCCGGTCGGCTGCCGCAGCTTCTCCATGGATCTCGTCCACGGTAAAGCTCTCGGCCGCACGTCGAACGCGCCGATGATCGGAACGGAGTTGAGGTGACTGAGGAGACCGCTAAAGCTGGCTGTGGAGGTCTGCGTCGGAATATTGGGATTGGATGTGCTGGTCGTCCCGCTCACCCCGGACACCCACAGGTACGGCGTGAAATAGAACTGCCAGGTCGGCGCGGCACCTTCCTGCCTCCTGCGCCCGAACGATGCTCGCATGAGGCAATGATCAGTGGTGCAAGGAATGCGGGCCGGCGCGGCTGGGCAGCTCTGAATCCGAACTGGGACCTCATACAACGTGTGACTGGTCGAGATCCAGCGCCATCAGCTCCTCGTCGTAGAACCGGTCCCCCACCTTCAGCGCGCGCCGCTCCGTGCCGTAGACCTGAAAGCCCATACGCTTGTATAGGCATTGCGCCGGCGCGTTGCCAGCAGTCACCGTAGCTGCAGCACCAGCGCACCGGATTGGCGCGCGGCGTCGATCACTGCCTGAACAAGCCGGTCAGACAGGCCGGCGCGCCGATGCCCGTCAGCCACGTACATGCTGAACAGGTGCGCCTTGTGCCGCATCTTGGTGCCAGTGGGAAGCTGCAGGCCGACCAGCCCCACCATCTCCTGCTGCGCGAACGCGCCGAACCTGGTCAGCCCAGGCGCCGCCAATCTCTCGGCGAACTGCGCAGCAGAACAGCGCGCTTCGTCCTCATATGCCGCAGCGAATGCCTCGGGATGCAGGCGCAGTGCGTCCAGCCGCACGCGGCGAAACTCGTCCGCGTCGGCCACCCCGAGCGGACGCACCAGGTAGCTCATGCCAGCGCTGCCGCGATGCGCGATGCAAGCCGCCGCGCCACCTCATGCTTCGCCAGTCGCGGCCAGTCCTCCACTCCGTCCGCAGTGATCAGATGCACCATGTTCTCCTCGCCGCCCATGATACCGGTGGCGGGTGACACATCGTTCGCCACGATCCAGTCGGCGTTCTTGCGCGCGCGCTTGGCCTGCGCGTTCGCCATCAGGTCGTCGGTCTCGGCGGCGAAGCCGATCACCAGGCGCGGCCGCTGTGGTCCGGGCGTGGCAATCGTCGCGAGGATATCCGGATTGGCACCAGCTCCAGCGCCGGCGGCGCCCCTCCCGGCAGCTTCTTGATCTTGCCCGTCGATGCGCGCGCCACATGCCAGTCGGCCACCGCAGCGGCAAATACCGCAACATCGGCCGGCAGCGCGTCGCGACACGCATCGAGCATCTGCTGCGCGCTTTCCACTCGCTTCACCGCCGCGCCGGGCGGATCCGGCATCGACACCGGCCCGCTGACCAGCGTGACCCGCGCTCCCAACTCCGCCAGCGAGGCCGCGATCGCGTGACCCTGCCGTCCGCTGGACCGATTGGCGATGTAGCGCACCGGATCGATCGGCTCATGCGTCGGCCCACTGGTGATCAGCGCATGCCGTCCGGCCAAGGGCCGCGCCGGAACCAGCGCCGGATCGTGGCCGGCCACCAGCAATGCTCGATCGAGGCCAAGATCGCCGGCGGCTCGGCCAACCTGCCCGGCCCGTATTCATTGCACGCCATCGCCCCTTCGTCCGGCCCGACTACGTGGATGCCGCGCGAGACCAGCAGCGCCATGTTGGCCTGCGTCGCCGCGTGCTGCCACATCCGCACATTCATTGCCGGCGCCACCAGCACCGGCTTGTCCGTCGCCAGCAGCAGCGTCGAGGCGAGATCGCCTGCCAGCCCCCCCGCCATCTTCGCCAGGATATCCGCCGACGCCGGCGCCACGACGACAAGGTCGGCGCTGCGCGAGAGCTGGATGTGCCCCATCTCGCTCTCGTCGGTCAGCGAGAACAGGTCGATGTATACCTTGCTCTCGCTCAATGCCTGCAATGCCAACGGAGTGACGAATTGCCGGCCAGCCTCGCTCAGCACGCACGTCACCCGACAGCCTCGACCGCGCAGCAGCCGGATCAACTCCAGCGCCTTGTAGGCGGCAATTCCGCCCGAAACGATCAGCAGCACGCGCCTGCCGGCAAGGTCGGTCATGGCCCTCGGATACTCCCACTTTCCTAGCAAGGGAAACCAAGTCCTGCGGCGACAGTCCGGAAATTAGCCCGTTGGTCAGCGCAGGATGCGCTCGCCCCGGCAGCGCTATGGGTTGGGACAGGAACGGTCCAGGACATCAGGTTGGACGAGCAAACCGAGGAGAGCTCGTTATCAATGACCCAGCGGCACGTCATCGAGGCAGAGCAGCACGTTGCCGATCTGCAGCGCATCCTGAGGAACTGCTCCGAGACCAGGCATGCGGCGCAGGCCGATTGGCACGACGAGTGCTGCAAACTCGGAAGTATCGCTCAACTTGCGCGTGACCACCTGCTCGCGAGGAGGAAAAGATCGCAGGGAACTGCCGGAGCTTATTTCGACGCGGCCGATTGCCCTACAGCCGCCACCCCGAATGGATCGCCGCAATGCCACCCGAAAGCGTGCGCATGGCGACCCGCGCGAACCCCGCGTGCCCAGCATCTCCGCCAGCGCGTCGGGGTCCGGGAAGGTCCTGATACTCTCGGCCAGATAACGATAGCTCGCCTCGTCCCGTGCGATCCACCGCCCCAGCAGCGGCAGCACCCGGAACGACCAGGCGTCATACATCGGCTGCAACGCCGCCACGTGCATGTGGGAAAACTCCAGGCAGAAGAACCGACCGCCTGGCCGCAGCACCCGCCACGCCTCGGCCAGCACCGCCGCCTTGTCGGTGCAGTTGCGCAGCCCGAAGGCAATCGACACCCGATCCACCGCGCGATCCGCCAGCGGCAACCGCTCCGCATCGGCGACCAGCAGTGATGCACCGCCGATCAGTCCGCGCTCCACCGCGCGATCGTGCGCGATCGCCAGCATCGACGCCGTGAGATCCGTCAGCAGCAGCGGGCCGCCGCCCTGCTCCAGCCACGCCAGACCGACATCCCCGGTCCCGCCGGCCAGGTCCAGCAGCGTCCGCCGCGGCGAGGGGTCCAGCGCGGTCACCAGCACCCGCTTCCACGCGCGATGCACCCCCAGCGACATCAGGTCGTTCATCAGGTCGTAGCGCGGCGCTACGCGGTCGAATACCGCCTGCACCATGCCGCGCTTGTCGGCCCGCGGTACCTGGCGGAAACCGAAATCCGTGGTCTCGGTATTGTCGCTCATCCGGCCGCTCTATAGCGTGCCGCGCCCCCATGCCGGAACTCCCCGAGGTCGAAACCGTGATGCAGGGCCTCCGCCAACGGCTGGAGGGCCGGCTGATCGTGCGCGCCTCCGCGCACCGCCCCGACCTGCGCTGGCCGCTTCCCGAGAACCTGCAGCACCGCCTGACCGGCGCCCGCGTCACCGGCTTTCGCCGCCGCGGCAAATACATCCTGATGCGCCTGGCCGGCGGCTGCGTCCGTGCTGCTGCATCTCGGCATGTCCGGCCGCGTCGTTCTGACGCCACTGCGCCCCAACCTGCCAACCCTGCACGAGCACCTGGTGCTGGAGACCGACGATGGCTGGCGGCTCGGTTTCGTCGATCCACGCCGCTTCGGCTCGGTGGACCTGGTGCCCACCCCGGCGGAGGACCGGCACAGATTGCTCGCCGGACTGGGCCCCGAACCGCTGGACCCGGACTTCACCCCCGCCCTGCTCTCCGCCTCGCTCGCCGGCAAGCGCAGCCCCCTGAAGGCTGCACTGTTGGATCAGAAGGTGGTCGCCGGTCTGGGGAACATCTATGTGTCCGAGGCGCTGTTCCGCGCCTGGCTCAGTCCGCGGCGCTCGGCCCATACCGTTCCCGGCACGCGCGCCGCCCGGCTGGTGCCGGCAATCAAGGACACCCTGCGCGAGGCGATCGCCGCCGGCGGGTCCAGCTTGCGCGACTACGTCCAGCCCGACGGCGAGCTGGGCTATTTTCAACACGCCTGGAAGGTCTACGCCCGCGAGGACCAGCCTTGCGAGCGCTGCCCTGGCCGCCCCGTCTGTCGCGGCATCCGCCGCATCGCCCAGTCGGGCCGCAGCACGTTCTATTGCCCGCGCACCCAGCGGTAGATGTGGGCGAGAATAGGCCGTGATCAACGCGGCCTGTCATGATCCTCGCCAAGAACGGCGAGCAATCCGGGTGGTTCCGTACTTTCTGCCTTGGCCAACCCACATCCGCGCCAGGCTCTTGGCCGCGCGAATCTCGAACTGCCTCGCGGACTGGCTTCGCGCGACACTGACCGCGCGCGCAAAAGCACGTTCGGCGGATTCAAGATCGGCAACCCGCGATCTGCAGATGATTTCGCCATATGCGCGATGAGCTTCGGCGAGGAACCAGCATTGTCCGCTCTGCTGCATTTCAGCCAGCTCTGCATCAATCGTCGCGAGTGCAGCGCCGGCGCGACCATCGTCGGCCAGGGTCTCGGCAAACCGCACCCGCATCAACGGCAGATAAACCGCTTGTCCTTGCTCGTGTAGCAGCCTTAGCCCCTCGTGCATTCCTGCGGTACCACCGGCATGGTCGCCGGTGTGCCATCTCACCCAGCCATCATGGAAGACGCCATTGGCAATCCACAACGGGATCACGTGCTCGCGCGCCAGGTCGAGATAAACCCGGACGTACCATCCACACCTCAGCGGATCGTGGCGCATCATCTCGAAAAAAGCCGCATGGACATAGACGTATGCGATTGTCGGGACATGCTCCGTGCGTGATGCGCAGGCAATAGCCTCCTCGACATAGCGAGTGGCGTGCTCACGCATCCCGAAAGGCCACAATGTCATGGCGAGATAGGCGAGCGCAGGAACGGCCAAGTCTTGGCCAAAACGATCGGCCAACGGCCGGTCCCTGACTTCATCATACCGAGCGAGAGCGAGTTCAAGTTGCCGCCTGGCGCTGCCGAAGTCCCCTGCAAACCAGTGCGTCATTCCGCCAATCCGGTGAGCAACCCCGCATTCAGGGGAGTCAGGCTTTCCCTCAACCTTGCGGAGGAATTCATCCGCCAGCTGCCGCATGGCTGGCAGGTCTCCACGCAGAAAGCTGCCACTCCAGAGCCCGTATTCCGCGGAAAGACGTTCAGGTATATCGGTTACTATCGTTGCCGCAATCTCCCGAGCACGTGCGAACGCCTCCTGTGTTTCTGGTGCGGCGAAGCCCTGCGTCATTCTCAAAGCGCTGCCAATGCTTATCTGCAAACGCAAACGTGACACGCGCTGCGCTTCCGAGTCATCCAGCTCGTTTGCGAGTTCGAGCGCCCTCTCGAAATGCGCCATTGCCTCGACGTAGGCCGAACGTTGCAGCGCAAAGCTGCCCGCTTTGCTCCACCACTTTATCGCGGGTTCACTCAGACCTGCTTGCATGAAATGGTGAGCAATAACCTCCGATTCGGGCTCCGCTCTTTCCGAAACTTCATCCCGCACCGCTTCAGCAATCCTGAGATGCAGCATCTGTCTTCTGGTCTTGGGAAGGCTGGCGTAGACAACATCGCGCACCAAGGCATGCTTGAAGGAGTAGACAACGTTCGGCGGCATGCCACGCTGGAACAGTAGCCCGGCCGCAATCAACTGCCGCAGCCCACTCGCGAGATCCACCTCTTCGATATCGGCGGCCGAAACCAACAGGGCGTGAGGAAACTCCCGGCCTACAACAGATCCAATCTGCGCCACCGTCTTTGACCCGGGTAGTCGGTCGAGACGCGCCATGAGAGAGGTTTGCAGTGTGCCAGGAACTTGGAGTCTCGCGCCGAATACGTTCAATCCAGGCGTTTCGAGCACAGCACGGGTTAGCTCCTCGATGAACAACGGCACACCGTCCGACTGTGTCACAATGCGTTCCAGCACCGGCGGTGCGACGACGTGGTGCGTGACAACCTGCCCGGCCAGCGCCATCGCATCCCGTCGATCCAGCCTGTTGAGCGCCATTAGGCTGACGTTGGGAAGGTCAAACCAAGGCACGGCGAAGTCGGGCCGGTATGAGATGATCAGCAGCACTGCCAGCTTCGGAATTTCCTCGATCACCGCATGCAGCAGTTCGATCGATGTTGGGTCCGACCAGTGGGTGTCCTCGAACAGAATGAGTACCGGCCGCTTGATGGCCAGCTTCGAAAGTCGGTGCATCAGCGCGGCAAATGTTCGGCTCTTTCGCTGTTGTGGGCTCAGTTGCGGCGATGGATATTTCCCGTTCGTCGGGATCGACAGCAGCGCGGCGAAGAGACTGACGTCTTCGGGCATGGCTTCGGCTGGTGCCAGCATCTCCTCCAGCTTCCGCAGCCGGTCCTCGGCACTATCGCCGTGTACGCAACCGGCCTCCCGTTCCATTCGCGCCGATATCGGGTAAAGCGGGCTGTCCTGATGATATGGAGAGCAGAAATAGCGAAGGCTGACATGCTCTTCGCCGGCGAGCCGCTCTTCGAGGGCTGCCAGTAATCGCGACTTACCGATCCCCGCTTCCCCGCTGAGAAGTACCACCCGCCCCTCACCCGTGCTCGATTGCCGCCACCGATGCAGGAGCAGGTTGAGTTCTTCGTCTCTACCGACCAGCGGCATTACGGGTCCTGCGTAAACCGTCTCGGAGCGGCTCAGTGCTCCCGCGGCTCCGCGCACCTTCCAAGCCCTTACGGGCTTATCAAAGCCTTTGAGCGCAAGGTCGCCTAAACCCTCCAGCTCGAACATTTGCCCGAGCTGCGAGCGGGTCCCTTCACTAACGACCACCGTATCCGGCTGGGCGAGCGTTTGAAGCCGCGCCGCGAGGTTCGGCGTATCGCCCACTGCAGTGAGGATCTGAGCTGCACCGACGCCTTCGAGATCGCCGGATAGGACCAGCCCAGTAGCGATCCCGATGCGAACGGACAACTGCTGTGGACCTATCGCTTCGACGATCGCCAATCCCGCGTGGACCGCGCTTACTGCGTGCGCCTCGTCGGCATTGGGCCAACCGAAATACGCAAGCACTCCATCGCCAACAAATCGGGCAACATAGCCCCCCTGTGCCCCAATGGCGGTCCCAATGCTCGCCTGGTATGCGGTCAAGACTTCCCGTAGGTCCTCCGGGTCCAGCCCTCTGGCGAGCGGGGTTGAACCGACAATGTCACAGAACAGCACTGTGATCTGCCGCCGCTCGGTTGAAGTGACAGATGCACCGTAATGGTCGGCCGACTTGGTGTTGGGCAAAGGGACGGCGCCTGTGTCTCGCAGCGCCGCGATCGCGGCCATCAGCCGACGCCGATGACCTACTGAAGAGACTCCAAGTTCCTTGAGATCTTCGGCCGTTAGTTCGGGCAATACCTCGAAGGTGACATCATTCTCGCCAAACGTCGCCTCGTAGCGGTCCAAACCCAAAGATCGCAGCCATTGCCCAATGTCCAACCCACCCCCCACACGGCGATGCGGAATCTTGATCTTACAGGGCCGGCCCCGTCCAGAAGAGACATGTTGGAGTTCTGTAGGGGAGTGGTCCGAAGCCACAGTTTCGGAGCATTACAGCATGACGCGCGAGGCCCGCCCTGTGATCTACATCACAGAGAGACGCCATACTTTCGGTTCCGCCGGCCAGACAACGCATGGGCCGTCCAATATTTCCCATTCGCCTTCATTCCATTGCCGATTACGTTTTGTCCTATCGGCGGCCAGAACGACCAAGGCATGCCGATTCGATTTGCGGTCGGGACCGGTGTGACCGGCAGGAGGTAGGACTCTCACCGTAATACGTGCAAACTATGCGACCGCCACACCTGAAGCCATAGGAGATGAGCCGATGCCCGACTTCAGCAACATCATCGTCGAGACGCATGGCCGGGTCGGGCTGATCCGCCTCAATCGCCCGCAGGCGCTGAACGCGCTATGCGACGCGCTGATGGAGGAACTGGGCAGGCAACTCCTGGCATTCGACGAGAACAAGGCGATCGGCGCCATCGTGCTCACCGGCAACGAAAAAGCGTTCGCCGCCGGCGCCGATATCAAGGAAATGAAGGACCGCACCCATCCCGAGGCCATGCTAGACGACTTCATCGGCAAGCGCTGGGAGACCGTGCTGAAGGTGAAGAAGCCGGTAATCGCCGCGGTGGCCGGCTTCGCCCTGGGCGGCGGCTGCGAACTCGCCATGATGTGCGACTTCATCCTGGCTGCCGACACCGCCAGGTTCGGCCAGCCGGAGATCAACCTGGGTGTGCTGCCCGGCGCCGGCGGCACCCAGCGCCTGACCCGCGCGGTGGGCAAGTCGAAGGCGATGGATATGATCCTGACCGCGCGCATGATGGACGCCGCCGAGGCCGAACGCGCCAACCTGGTCTCGCGCGTCTTCCCGGCCGATCAGCTCCTCCCCGAGGCGCTGAAAGTCGCCGCCCGGCTCGCCGAGTTGTCGCCGGTCGCGGTCGCGCTCGCCAAACAGGCGGTGAACCGGGCGTTCGAGACCACGCTGGTCGAAGGTGTGAGGCACGAGCGCGCGCTCTTCATGTCGCTGTTCGGCACCCATGACCAGCGCGAAGGCATGGCGGCCTTCGCCGAGAAGCGCAAACCCGCCTTCCGGCTCGAATAGGCATCGCTGCAGGGCGCGGCATCACGTCGCCGTTCCTCCGGCCGCGGCAACCTGCCCGCGCCCGGCACGTTCCCGCCCGGATATGGCTCAACGTCCACGCAAGGGAACAGTCCGGAGGTAACGATGAACCCGCTGAAGGCCGCCGTCGTGCTGGCCATGCTCGCTTCACCGGCAATGGCACAGACGACCGGCAATGCCGCGAACAGCCCCAGCTCACAAAACTCCGGCGCCGGGATAGCCGGGCAGCCAGGTAGCAAGAACGGTCCCGCGGCGAAGCCCGGCCAGGATCGGACCACCAGCTCGCAGCAGACCAACTCGACCACCTCGCTGCAGGATACCAGCAAGATACCGGGCAAGCCGGGCGGCAAGAGCGGACCAGCCGTTACGCCGAATTCCAGCTCCGGCAATAAGCCTTAGCGCCCGCTCACCCAATCATCGTCATGCCGGGGCCAGGGCCCGGCATCCACGTCCTGCCGCCTGCTCAGGCAGCCGGCTGCCCGCGCACCAGACGGCCGGGCAGCACGCCGGTCGCCTCCCCCTCGCGCCAGGTTACCCGACCCGACACGATCGTCGCGTCGTAACCGTGCACCTTCTGCATCAGCCGCCTGCCGCCGGCCGGCAGGTCATGCACCACGTATGGCTTGTCGCAGCCCAGCCGGTCCCAGTCGATCACGTTGACATCGGCCTTCTTGCCGGCCGCCAGGACACCCCGATCGTGCAGCCCGGCCGCCTGCGCGGTATCCGAGGTCAGCCGCCGGATCAGTTCCGGCATCGGCCAGCGCTGCATGGTGCGTCCCCAGTAGGTCAGCAGCCAGGTCTGGTATCCCGCGTCCAGAATGAACGCGACATGCGCGCCGCCATCGCCCAGACCCATGATGCAGTTTCGATCCGCCAACGTCGTCTCGCTCACCGAGAAGTCGTAGTCGGCGTAGCCGCCCAGCGGCATGTAGATGAACGCGTGGCCGTCATCCTCAAGCAGCGCGTCATAGGCAACCTCCTCCGGCTGCCTGCCTTCCCTCTCGGCGATGGCGGTGAACGAGTCCTCCCGCCGCGGCCGGTAGTTGGGCGGATTGCCGAAGTGGAACATCTGCGCGTACGAAACCCGGTTGATCAGGACGAACGTGCTTTCCTTCCTCGGATCCTCCGATAGCAATTGCCGGCGGAAATCCGGATCGCGCATTCGTCGCACGCGATCGGCCAACGGCAGATGCGCAATCGACTTGTAGGACGGCGTGCCCGAGAACGGGTTCTGGCTCCCCTCCAGCCCCATCAGGATGCCGATGGCACGCGGCGCCACCACCGGACGCATCGGCACGCCTTCGTCAATCGCCGCGTCCGCGTAACGCAGCAGATCGCGCCATACCGTCGGCCGCGCGTGGCGCTGCGTCAGCGTGAACACGCAAGGCCGGCCGCAGCGCTCCACCACGCGGCGCAGCATGTCGAATTCCGCTTTCGGATCGGGCGCCCACTCGGACACGATCTCCAGGAACCCCGAGCCGGCGTCACGCATGCCCATGGCGATGCCGGTCAGCTCGTCCTCCTGCGCGCGCAGGGTCGGCGTCGGATCGCCCTTCAGAGTCTTGTGGCTCAAGCTGCGCGAGGTCGAGAAACCGAACGCGCCGGCGCGCATCGCCTCCGCGGCGATCTCGCGCATCTGGGCGATGTCCGCCTGGTTGGCGTTCTCCAGCCCGATCGCGCGATCACCCATGACGAACACGCGCACCGCGGCGTGCGGCAACAGCGCGCACAGGTCGATATCGCGGTTGCGCCGCTCCAGCGCGCCGAGATACTCGGCGAACGACTCCCATTGCCAGGTCAGACCTTCGTGCATGACCGGGCCAGGGATGTCCTCCACGCCCTCCATCAGCTCGACCAGCTTCTCACGGTCCGCCGGCCGGCACGGGGCGAAGCCCACCCCGCAATTGCCCATCACCGCGGTGGTGACACCGTGCATGGATGACGGCGTCATGTGACTGTCCCACACCGCCTGCCCGTCGTAATGCGTGTGGATATCGACGAAGCCCGGGGTCACCAGCTTGCCTTTGGCGTCAATCTCTTCGGCGCCGTTCCTGGTCAGGCTGCCAATCGCCGCGATCCGGTCCCCCTTGATGCCGACATCAGCCTCGATCGGTGCCCGCCCGGTGCCGTCGACCACCGTGCCGCCGCGAATGATTAGATCGAATTCCGCTGCCATCGGACTGTTCTCCCTCTGCTGTCGGGCATTGTGGAACAGCCGGCACCTCTCGTCACCCCTGATCTCTGGTCACCCCTGGCCCATCAGCCGGCCGCGACGAGTGTCGCTGCCCGTGCCGGCCTGAAGGCAAGCATGATCGCGGCCGCGCCCAAACCGATCCCGAAGGAGCCGATATAGAGCCAGGCGTAGTTGCCGTAGGCATCGAAAATCAGACCACCGGCCAGCGGCCCCAGCGCCATGCCAAGGCTTGAGGCCATGGAAGCCGCGCCTACCATCGTTCCCATAACGGGCAAGGGGAAATTCTCACGCACCAGCACCGCGTATAGCGGCATGACCCCCGCGTACGCGAAGCCGAAGACCGTCGCCACCACATAAAATTCCGACTGCTCCCGGGCGAACATATAGCATCCGGCTGCGACCGCCTGAATCAGCAGCCCGGAGACGAACACTCGCTTGGCCCCGAACCTGTCGCCCAGCAGTCCGAACACGATCCGCCCCGCCAGGCCCGCAAGACCCTCGACACTGTAGATCGAGACAGCCGCCGTGACCGACAGACCGCACGAGATCGCATAGCTCACGGTATGAAACAGCGGACCCGAATGGGTCGCGCAACAGCAGAAAAACGTCGCCGCAAGAATGGCGAACTGAGGCGACCGTAGCGCGGTTCGCGCTAACGCGCGGAGTTGCGCGGCATCGTATGCGGCGCCGGTCCGTCCCAGCGCGGGCGCGCGGCGCACAAGCAAGGCCGGCGGCAACAGCAACGCCCAGACGGCGATCCCGATTATTAGCTGCGAAGCGCGCCAGTCATAGGTCGATACCAGTCTGGCGGCGATCGGAGCCACCGTCACAGGGGCCATGCCCATCCCAGCGGAAACCAGCGAGACTGCCAGGCTGCGATGTCGATCGAACCAGCCGGTCACGGTGGCCATCAACGGCGCGAAAATCGCACCACCTCCCGCGCCGACAACAAATCCATAGAAGACCTGGAACTCGAGAACGCTGGAGGCGCGGCTGGCGAGCACAAGCCCCAGCCCCACCAGCGAACTGCCAGCAAGCAACACCGTCTTTGGACCGAACCGGTCCATCACCATGCCCCAACCGAAGCTGGCAACGCCCATCGTGATGAAATCGAACGTCATCGCCGTAGAAATCGCTGTGCGTGACCAACCGGTGTCTTGCGACATTGGTTGCAGGAACACAGGCAGCGAGAAGATGGATCCGATCGCCACACATCCCATGAACGCGCCGGCGGCGACGATAACCCAGCGATAATGCGATATCATTGTCGTGTCCTTTGCATGTATGAGCAGCCGGGCATGTCTAAGCAGCCCGCCGGCGACCGACCCAGGCCGGTACGCGGGCGCGATGTCATGACGCGCCACCCTTCCTGCGCGCAGGGCGTTCGGTCGAGCGACCGAACAACAATTCGATGTAGCGCCGCAGATGCTCCAGGTTCTGCTCCGCCACGCGAGCGGATCCCTCTGCCTTGGCGAGAATGAACCCGCCCTGGATCACAGCCTGGATGTGCAGTGCTAGGCTCCTGGCGGTCCACTGACCGCGCACGCCGCATTTCCGCATGGCAGCGCGAATATCCGCCTCAAGCGTGTCCGCATGTCGACTGATGCTCATCTCGCACGCCGCGCTCACCTCGGGGTGCGTACGGTAGGCTTCCTGAATGATAGTTCCCGCAAAGCAGGTGTATTCCGGCAGATCACCAGTCAGCATCGATTTGCGAAATTCGACATATGCGATGATCCGGTCCAGCGGGTCGGACGGTGCATGGTAAGGGGCCGTGGCAAAGAAACGGCGGTGTAGGTTTGCCAATGCGCCGCGGCCGCCAATGCGAGATCTTCCTTGCTCTTGAAGTGGTGAAAGAAACTTCCCTTCGTCAGCCCGGCTTCGGCGCAAACGTCCTCGATCCGCGTGGCGGTATAGCCCTTGACGCGGACCACCTTGAGCGTTGCGTCGAGGAGCCTGGTCTTGGAGTTCTTGCTGGAGTTCGGCCATCGCCATACCCACTGGTCGGTTTGCACATACCGATCAGTCGGTATGGAGTCAAGCCATTACGAGCGCCCTCGCGGTCGCGGAACGGCGAGCCTGGGGCCCGCTTGCGCCGGAGCCGCGATTGAGGAAGCTGCCCCGACAGTCATAGGACCGCCCCGCCATGCCGCTCGATGTCAGCTCCGCCCCGCCCCAAACCACACCGCGCGAAACCCGCCTCGCCGACTATCGGCCGCCGGCCTTTCTGGTCGACACCGTCGAGCTGGGCTTCGAACTGGACGAAGCCGCGACACATGTGCGCTCGCGCCTCGCGGTCCGGCGTAACCCGGCATCGAGCGAACGCGACGCGCCGCTCGCACTCGACGGCGAAGCGCTGACCCTGCTGCGCGTGGCGCTGAACGGCGAGGACCTCGGTGCCAACCGTTATCGCATCGAAGGCGAGAAACTGCTGATCCCCGACATGCCCGATGCCGCCACCGTCGAGATCGAGACCCGCATCGCACCCAAGGACAACACCGAACTATCCGGCCTCTACACCTCGAACGGCAGCTACTTCACCCAGTGCGAGGCGGAAGGCTTCCGCCGCATCACCTATTTCCCCGACCGGCCCGATGTGATGGCACGCTTCACTACCACCATCACCGCTGACACGGCGCGCGTCCCCGTCATGCTGTCGAACGGCAACCCCGGCCCGGTCGAAGCTGTCGGCGATGGCCGCCACCGCATCACCTGGACCGACCCGCACCCCAAGCCCTGCTATCTGTTCGCGTTGGTCGCCGGCGACCTGGTCGCGGTGAAGGACAGCTTCACCACCCGCTCCGGCCGCCACGTCGATCTCGGCATCTGGGTCCGTCGCGGCGATCAGGACCGCTGCGCCCATGCGATGCACTCGCTCAAGACCGCGATGAAATGGGACGAAGACGTATTCGGCCTGGAATACGATCTCGACGTGTTCAACATCGCCGCGGTGTCCGACTTCAACATGGGCGCGATGGAGAACAAGGGCCTCAATGTCTTCAACACCAAATACGTCCTCGCGAGGCCCGAGACCGCGACCGACAACGACTATCAGGGCATCGAGACAGTCATCGCGCACGAATACTTCCATAACTGGACCGGCAACCGCGTCACCTGCCGCGACTGGTTTCAGTTGTCGCTGAAGGAAGGCCTGACCGTCTATCGCGATCAGGAATTTTCCGCCGACCAGGGCAGCCGCGTGGTAAAACGCATCGCCGACGTGCGTGCGCTAAGGGCGGCGCAGTTCCGCGAGGATGCCGGTCCGCTGGCGCACCCGGTGCAGCCCGACCACTACATCACAATCGACAACTTCTACACCGCGACGGTGTACAACAAGGGCGCCGAGGTTATCCGAATGATGGCCACCATCATCGGACGCGAGGCGTTCCGCCGCGGCATGGACCTGTACTTCGCGCGCCACGACAACCAGGCGGTCACCATCGACGACTTTGCCCAGGCGATGCAGGACGCATCCGGCGTCGACCTGACGCGGTTCAAGCGCTGGTACCATCAGGCCGGGACACCGCAGGTCACGGTGTCCGACAGCTACGATGCCGCGACACGCCGCTACACGTTGACGCTGCGGCAGCAAACGCCGCCAACACCGGGGCAGCCCGACAAGCAGCCGCTGGTGATCCCCGTCGCGATGGGCCTGCTCGACAGCGACGGCGGTGAGATTGCCGCCCGCACGCTGCTGCTGACCGAAGCCGAACAGAGCTTCGCCTTCGACGATGTGGCCGCGCCTCCGGTGCCATCGCTGCTGCGCGGCTTTTCAGCCCCGGTGAAGCTGTCGGGCGTGCCGCTGGCGCAGTTGCAGTTCCTCGCGGCGCACGACACCGATCCGTTCGTGCGCTGGGAGTCGGCCCAGCAATACGCGACCCACCTGCTGCTGCAGATGGCGGCGGCGTGGCGCCGCGGCGAAAGCACCAGCGCCGGATCAAGGCTTGATCGACGCGCTTGCGGCGACCTTGCGCAACGCCGATGCCGATCCCGCCTTCGCTGCCGAAGCGCTGGCGTTGCCCGGCGAGGCATTCCTCGCCGACCAGATGGCGGTGGCCGATGTCGATGCGATCCATGCCGTGCGCGACAGCGCGCGCGTGGCGATCGGCGCGGCGTTACGCGACGCGCTGCGTGCCACCTACGAGCGGCTGACCGACACCGGCCCCTATCGTATCGACGGCGGCGCGATCGGCCGCCGCGCGTTGCGCAATGTCTGCCTCGCGTATCTCGCAGCCGGCGGCAATGCCGATGGCATCGCTCTGGCCAAGGCGCAATTCGACGCCGCACAGAACATGACGGACGTGCTGGCGGCGCTCGCGATATTGGCGGCCATCGATTGCCCCGAGCGCATCGCGGCACTGGCGGCGTTCCATGCGCGCTGGCGCACCGACGATCTGGTGCTGGACAAGTGGTTCGCCATCCAGGCGACCTCGCCGCTGCCCGACACCCCGAACGCTGTGCGCGCGCTGGCGAGGCACGCCGATTTCGACCTGCGCAACCCGAACCGAGTGCGTGCCCTGGTCGCCAGCTTCGCCTCCGGCAACCAGGTCCGCTTCCACGAACCGACCGGCAGCGGCTATCGCTTCCTGGCAGACACCATCATCGCGTTGGACCCGACCAACACCCAGGTCGCCGCGCGCCTGGTGCCGCCGCTCGGCCAATGGCGCCGGTTCGACCCCTCTCGTCAGGTGCTGATGAAGCAGGAACTGCAGCGCATCCTCGACACGCCAGGTCTCAGCAAAGGCACGTTCGAGATGGCGACGCGCAGCATCGCCTGAGCGCCGGCACCCCTTCCCCGAGTCTTCGACGAACGGAACATTCGCTCGGAAGATGGAACATAGCGGCAGGTGCCATCAGCCCGGTTATAGATGGAGGGTGAATGTCCGAATTTGACCAGGACGATGAACAGGCGATCCGTGAGAGGGCGTATTTCATTTGGGAGCGCGAGGGCCGTCCTCGCGGTCGCGCATTTGATCATTGGCTGCTGGCATGTGCCGAAGAGCGAGAACACCGCAACGAACTTTTGCACGATGAAGAGAAGGTTCTGGCGGGTAGGCCTGATGCGAATATGCCTGCCTTACTGACGAAGGACGTCCAAGGCGGGTAATCCGGCCGCTGTGAGCGTCGCGAGGTTCGCGACCCTACATTCCGCTGGCACCGATGACCGCCTGCCCCAGTCTCAACTGCCGCGCCTGTCTCGGTCCGCGCGCGACTGACAGCGACGCATCGATATCCTCGAGCACCCGCCCGATCGCGCCGTCCCCACTCGGCCCGTAGGCCTCCCGATGCGCACGAGCAAGTCGCAACATCTCTGTCGCCAGCACCCGTAGCCCGACCAGCGCATCGGCGACCCGTGGCAGCTCACCGGCGTCCAGCGCCGCGACCACTGCCTCCGCAGCAGTGGCAAAAACCGCCGCAAGCGCAGCGAGCCCACCCAATGACAGCAATGCCGCGTTACCTCCGGCACGTGCGCCAAACCGCGTCAGCAGGAAGCGAAACGCGCCGAGAAGCCCGAATGTACCGACCGCATCCTCCACGTCGCGGAACGGCAGCGCCATGGTCTCATACGCCGCACCGGCCTCGCCCAGCAGCGCCGAATACGGCACGCGGCAACCGTCCAGCCTCAGCCCGCAATGCCGCGACGGCGCCAGCGCGCGATACTGCAGCGCTTCGTCAATCACTAGGCCCGGCGTATCACGCGGCACCAGCAGCGCGCTGTAGCGCTTGCGCCCGGCCTCGATCGACGTAACCGCCAGCACGATGAACACGTCGGCGAGCGGCCCGTTCGTCACCCACGCCTTCTCGCCAAAAATGCGATAGCCATCGGCATCCGCCTCGGCACGCGTGCTCAGCAGCTTCGGATGCGCGCCGACGCGCGGCTCGGAAATCGCCACCGCGGCCAGCCGCGGCAGCCAGCGTTCGCGCTGCTCGACCGTGCCGAAGCCCTCGATGAAAAAGCGGCGCACGACCTGACGGCCCGCATCGCCCTCCCCGAGCAACCCGCTGCGCTCGACAATCGCCGCCTTCTCGCGTGCAATCGCGGCATACGACATCCATGGAGGATAGCATGAACGACCTGGCGGAGAAGGACGCCATCCGCGAGCTGATGGCGGAGTACTGCTTCCGGCTCGACAACGACCGCTTCGCTGACATGGCGGCGCTGTTTACCGCCGATGGCACCTGGGACACCGCGTTCGGCAAGGGCACCGGCCACGCCGAAATCGAGGCTCTGGTCCGCCGCATCCGTGGCACCGGCCCGCGCCCGCGCGCGATCCATCACGTGACCAACATCGTGATCAAGCTCGACGGCATCACGGCGAAGTGCTTCTCCAACTGGCTCACGGTGCAGAACAGTGACCAGGGCCCGAAGATCGGCTCAGCCGGCAGCTACACCGACGACCTGGTGAAGCAGGACGGCCAATGGCTGTTCCGCTACCGCAAGATCGACCGGTTCATCCACGACAAGGCGTAGCAATCCGCAGCAGAAGAAGAAGATCCCCCTCCCCTCGTGGGAGGGGGTCAGGGGAGGGTGCGCCCCCCACTACTCCGCCGCCAACGCCTCCGCCCGCACCGACAATGTGAACCCGCGATATCCGTCCGCCGCCATCTCGTCGCAGATATCGCGATACGCACCGACGCCGCCGATATACGGCATGAACACCTGCGGCTTGCCGGGAACATTGACGCCCATGTACCACGAGTTCGCCAGCGGGTACAGCGTCTTGTGCGCAACCTCGTTGCCGTGCTCCACCCAGGCGTCCTCCGCCGCCTGCGTCGCCTCGATGCAATCCACACCATGCGCACGCAGATAGCCGACGCAATCGGCGATCCAGTCCACGTGCTGCTCGATCGAGACCATCATGTTGCTCAGCACCGACGGACTGCCCGGCCCGGTGATCATGAACATGTTCGGGAACCCAGCCGTCATCAGCCCGAGATAGGTCCGCGGCCCGCCCTCCCACTTCTGCCGCAGACTCACCCCATCGGCACGGATATCGATGTTCAGCAGCGCGCCGGTCATGGCGTCGAAGCCGGTGGCAAACACGATCGCGTCCAGCGCGTACTCCGTGTCGCCAGCGCGCACCCCGCGCGCGGTGATCTCGCTGATCGGCGTGGTCCGCACGTCAACCAGAGTGACGTTCGGCCGGTTGTAGGTGCCGTAGTAATCGGTATCGACGCAGATCCGCTTGGTGCCGATCGGATGGTTCTTCGGCGCCAGCAGTTCCGCCACCGCCGGCTCGCGCACCGTCTCGCGGATCTTGTCGCGCACGAACTCCGCCGCCGTGTCGTTGGCGCTGCGGATCGACGATCAGGTCGTTGAACGCCGCCATGAAGTTGGTGCCGCCGGCAGCCCAGCGCTCCTCGTAGATCCGCCGCCGCTCCTGCTCCGGCGTCTCCAGCGCCGACATATCGTTCGGGTTGTTCAGGATGCCGGTGCGCGCCTGCCGCGCCTGCTCGCGCCGCGTCGGATAGTCCTGCTTCCATGACTGCGCATACGCCTCCGGCATCGGACCATTGCGCGACGGAATGCTGAAGTTGGGCGTGCGCTGGAACACGAACAGTTGCGCGGCCTGCTGCGCGATCACCGGCACCGCCTGGATTGCCGACGACCCGGTGCCGATCACGCCGACGCGCAGCCCGGTGAAATCGACGCCCTCATGCGGCCAGTGGCCCGGTGTGATAGGTCCTGCCGGCGAACCGCTCGCTTCCCGGAAACTCCGGCACCCGCGCCGTGGACAGGCACCCGGTCGCCATCACGCAGTAGCCGCGCGCTGACCTCGTCGCCCGCGATCGGTCCGCACCGTCCACCGAGCTCGACGGCGCGGTCGAAGACCGCCTCGGTCACCCGCGTGTCGAACTGGATGTCGCGTCGCAGGTCGAACCGGTCGGCGACGTGGTTGGCGTAGCGCAGGATCTCCGGCTGCGAGGCGAACAGCTCGCTCCACCGCCATTCCTGCTGCAGCTCCGGCGAGAACGAATAGGAGTACTGCATGCTCTCCACGTCGCAGCGCGCGCCGGGATAGCGGTTCCAGTACCAGGTGCCACCGACCCCGCTGCCCGCCTCGAATACCCGCGCCGACAGGCCAAGACCGCGCAGCCGGTGCAGCATGTACAGCCCGGCGAACCCCGCGCCGACAATGACGACGTCGTACGCGGCAGGCGATCTGGCAGCAGCCATGGTGCGCGCTTCCCGTTCGGTTACCAGTCGGTAGTATTTTCTACGCCCCGGTCTGTCAACGCCCATGGAACACCGGCGCACGCTTTTCCACGAACGCCCGCGCCGCCTCCTTGTGGTCCTCGCTCGCGCGCGACCGCAGCATGCCGTACGCCTCGCTGTCCAGGCCCGCCGCCAGCGTCCCGGTCTCCGCCACGTTCAGGTTCCGCTTCATATAGCGCAGCGCCACGCTCGGCCCGTTCCCCAGCTTCCCCGCCAACGCCATCGTCTCGGCGGCCAGCTCCGCGTCCGTCCACCACCCGATTGGCGAGTCCCAGCGCCTCGATCCGCGCCGCATCCAGCACCTCGGACAGATAATACAGCTCGCGTGCCTTCGCAGTGCCAACCAGTTGCGTAAGAAACCAAGTGCCGCCGTAATCGCCCGACAATCCCACCTTGGCGAATGCCGTCGTCATCCGCGCGCTGCGCCCCGCGATGCGCAGATCGCAGGCCAACGCCAGCGACATGCCGGCCCCGGCCGCCACGCCATTCACCATCGCGATCGTCGGTTTCGGCATTTCGTGCAGCAGCCGCGACGCCTCCATCGACGCGCGCAGCTGATCGGTTCGCTGCTCCGGCGTCTCCGCGCTGCCTTCCGCCGCCACCTTCGCCTGCGCCCGCACATCGCCGCCGGAACAGAACGCCCCACCCGCGCCGGTCAGCACGACACAGCCCACCGCATCATCGTCGGCGCACGCCGACAGTCGCGCCAGCAGTGCCTGCATCATGTCCCTGGTCAGCGCGTTCAACCGCTCCGGCCGGTTCAATGTCAGCACCGCGACGCGGTTCTCCAGCCGATACAGCAGCTCCTCGCTCATCTCCCGCCCCTTCGCGCCAGCAATGGCAACGTGTCATGCTAGCCTGTGATCGTCCGAGGCGGAAACGCCAGAGGATTGGGATCGAGCGATTGGCGAGCCCGAGAGACTGGTCACGGCGAGAAATCCTGCTCACCGGTGGCGCATCCGGCATCGGCCGCGCCACCTGCGAGCTGTTCGTTCGCGAGGGCGCCGCGGTTGCCGTACTTGATCGCGACGCGGCCCGCCTCACCGGCATGCACGCGATCGCCGCCGATGTGTCGGATGCCGCCGGCGTGGCGCGCGCCGTGCGCGAAGCGGGTCAGGCATTGGGTGGCCTCGACGGCCTGGTCAACGCCGCCGGCGTGTTCTTCAACAAGGGGCTGATGGAAACCACCGCCGAGGTCTGGGACGCCACGATCGCGGTCAATCTCACCGGCACGTTCCTCTGCGTCCAGGCCGCCGTCCCGTTCCTGCGCGACGCCGGCCGCGCCAGCATCGTCAACATCGCCTCCGGTGTCGGGCTGCTGCCGACCGGCGGCGGCAGCACCGCCTATGTCGCCTCGAAGGGTGGCGTCATCGCCATGACCCGCACCATGGCCACGGAACTGGCTCCGGCGATCCGGGTCAACGCGATCTGCCCCGGAGCGGTGGAAACGCCGATGACCGACGGCACGCTGCGCGATGCCGCCGGTGCGGTGATCCCGGCGATCATCAATCGCTACGCGCTGCAGCGCCCGGCAACACCCGAGGAGATAGCCGCGGCCATCCTGTTCCTGACCGCGCACGAGAGCTCCTACGTCACCGGCGTCAGCCTCGCCGTCGACGGCGGCCGAACTTTTCACTGACAGCGTGCCGTGTGGGTCGAGCTCGCGCTATCGGCCAATCACTCAGTCGCGAACAAATCACTGTCCTGCCCGATTCCGGCCACGAGCGTCCCCCACCTTGCCGATCACGAGTTAAGGACAAGGATCTGTTCCATGCGCATCTGGTCCACCCTTCTGGTTGCGGCACCGGTGGCCGCGGGACTGCTGGCGGCGCCCGCCGCACATGCCGATTGGCACGGACATGAACAGGGGCATGGGGGCGGTTGGCACGGCGACTGGCACCATCATGACCACGGCAACGGCGCCGGCGCAGCGGCTGCGGTGCTTGGGCTTGGCGCCGCGGCTATTCTGGGCGGGGTGATCGCCTCGCAGCAGCAGCCCAACTACTACGCCCCGCCGCCGCCGGTGGTCTATGCGCCGCCACCCGGCTACTACGCCGCCCCTCCCGGCCCCTACTCCCAGGTACCTGACGTAGCACGGCGGGACCGACCGACAGCGCGACGTCCGATGGCGTCGCGCCCCGCGCCGCACAGACCTCGGCCAGGCTGATCTGCGACGCGCCCTGCCGTCCGATCAGCATCACCTCATCGCCCGCCTCCGCATCGTCGATCGCGGAGAGGTCGATGCGCATATATTCCAACGCCGGTCCGCCCAGGATCGGCGCGCGCCGGCCGCGCACCAGCACCCCATCGGCGTGACAGTGCCCGCCGCCATCGACTCGCCCGAACGGAATCACGCCGACGCGCTGCACGTCCGAGGTGTCGAACGGCGCATGCTCCGGCGCGAAGTCGCGCGTCACGCGACGCACCTGTGTCAGCACCGTTCGCAAGGCGCGGATGATCGGCCGTTCGCTGCTGTCGGCGAACAGGAACTGCCCCGGATCGACCGCATCGAGTTCCATCCCCGCCATCCGCCCCAGTGTCTTGGACGAGGCGAACAGCCGCGTGGGCATCGGCAGTCCCGCCTCGCGCAGCCGATCGACCGCCATGATGAAACGCTTGAACTGCTCCTTCACCACGTCATCCGACGCATCATCTCGGAACGTCGGATGCGCGTTGACGATCTCCAGCGACAGCATCCGATTGCCGGCGATACGCTGCGCCATTGCCGCCAGCTCGTCCGGCAATACCCCGATCCGCTCCGCGCCGACCTCCAGCTTGATCGCCAGTTCCACCGGCGTCCGCGCATGCTCGCGCGACGAACTCGATCTGCTGCTCGTTCAGCACGGTCAGGATCAAATGGCTCCGTTCGGCAACCGCCACCGCCTCGGCATCGATCGGTGAGCCGGCGTAAAGCAGGATAGGCGCGTCGATGCCTGCCTGCCGCAATGCGATCGCTTCGGCGCGGTCGATCAGCGACAAGGCGTCCGCGCCGCCGGCCAGCGCCGCCCGCGCCATCGGCAGCGTGCCAAAGCCATAACCGTCCGCCTTCAGCGCGGCAAAGATCTTCACCCGCCGTCCGACGCGCCGACGCAGTGCCGCAACGCGACGGATGACCGACTCGCAGTCGATCTCCAGCCGATTGGGTCGACGATGTTGCGGGTTCTGCATCGACGGCCTCCGCCGCGGTGAAGCAAGTCACGCCAGCTAAACACGGATGCAGAGGATGGTGAACGTGAAATGGTGAACGCGGGACAAATGGCGCCAGGACCGATGCGTGTTCAGTCGCCTGCATCCGTGGTTTCATCACCATTATGCCGCACCGTACACTGCTCCCTTTCATCCCCGCCCCGTTCGCGCCTTCGGCCGCCGCAGGCGCAATCCGTTGCGGTCCGCGCGTTTTCCTCAGCGGCCGCAGCGCACTGCAACCGGATGGTTCGGTCGCCGGCCTGGGCGACCCAGCCGCGCAGACCCACGCCGCGCTCGACCGCATCGAGGCCGCGCTGCACGCCGCCGGCGGATCGCTGAGCGACATCACCAAACTCACCACGTCGCTGGTCGATCGCGCGCACCGAAAGCCAGTCTATGAAGCAATCGGCCAGCGCCTGCGAGACGTATTCCCGGTCAGCACCGGCCTCATCGTCCCCGGCCTGCCGCTGCCGGAACTGATGGTGCAGATCGACGCCGAAGCCGTGATCGGCGCGCCGGTACAGCGCCTGCGTACCTTCGCGATGAAGGACTGGTTCGCCCAGGACATCGCCTGGCAGGGCGCCATGATCGCTGCCGGCGAAAACGAGATCTTCCTGCGCGGCCAGACCGGCGCGGCACTCGACGGCAGCGCCATGGCAGGCCTAGGCCGCCGGCCCGAGGACGCTGCGGCGCAGGCCGATATCGCTCTGACCAACCTGGCCACGCTACTACACGAGGCCGGCTCGGGCCTGCACGAAGTCTGCAAGATCACCGTCTACATCTGCGATCGCGCCTATCGCGCCGCAGTGTATCCGGTGATCGGCCGGCACTTCCGCGGCATCCATCCGGTGTCCACCGGCCTGATCATCGCAGCCTTCGCCCGCCCGGAAATCCTGTTCGAGATCGACGTCCACGTATTGCGCCAGCAGGGCACCCCGCACCAGCGCCTGCGCCCCTACCACTCCAACACTGTCCGCTACGGCTCGGAACAACAGCCGCTCGACTGCGACTTCTGCATGGCGGTGCGCGCCGGCAATCAGGTGATCCTGCGCGGCCAGACCGCCACCGACCTGAACGAGGCGATGCACGGCGCCGGCGATCCCGCCGCCCAGGCCGCTCAGGCCATGGACAACGCCGCCGTGCTGCTGAACGAGGCCGGTGTCGCGTTGGCCGACGTCGTAAAGGCCACGGTATTCGTCACTGACCGCGCGTACCTGCCCCGCGTCACCGACGTGGTGCTGCGGCGCCTGAACGGCATCACGCCATGCTTCACCGCGCTGATAGTGAAGGGCCTCGCCAGCCCGGAACTGCTGATGGAGGTAGACATCACCGCGCTGGCGCCAGACTAAGCACAAGCAGCAGCTGTACACCTCGCCCACGCAGTGGGAGAGGTCGGCGAGCGTAGCGAGCCGGGAGAGGGTCTGGAAGCGCTACCGAAACCCTCTCCGGCGCTTCGCGCCCGCCCCTCCCGCAAGCGGGCGAGGCTATTCTAACGCCAGCCATCGATCGAGCGCTGCGCAGGGTACTTCCCGCCTAAACATTCCGCCGGTTCGGTAGCGTCTCCGGGTTGACCACATAACCCGGGTCCAGCACGCCATCGAACAGCTCCAGCATATTCTTCGCCGCCCGGACCGACATCTTCTCGTTGCACTCCAGTGGCGCCGCAGCGTTGTGTGGGCTCAGCACCACGTTCGGCAGCTTCAGCAGCGGATTGGCCGGATCAGGCGGCTCGTGCAGTTGCACATCCAGCCCCGCCGCCGCCAGCTTCCCCGACGACAGCGCCTCGATCAGCGCCGCCTCGTCCACCAGCGGCCCGCGCGCCGCATTGATCAGCCACGCCGTCGGCTTCATCAGCCCCAGCATCTCGCGGTTGATCATGTGCCGCGTGTCCTCGCCAAGCGGACAATGCAGTGTCAGCACGTCGATCTGCGGCAGCACTGCGGCGATATCGGTCACCGGCTCGAAGCCATCGGCGGCGATGCGCGGCACCGGAAACACCGGATCGCGCACCATCACCTTCATGCCGAACGCCGCGCATAGCCGCGCCACCCGTGTACCGATGCGGCCGTAGCCGACCACCAGGATGGTGCGTCCGGCGAGCTCGCCCATCGGCCGCCCCTCGCGGACCATCCATCTCCCGGCGCGCACCGAGGCGTCCATCTCCACCGTGCGCCGCGCCACCGCCAGCAGCAGCATCAGCGTGTGCTCCGCCACCGACAGGTCATTGCCGCCGTTGGTGACGCCGACCACCACGCCCCGCCGCGTGCACGCCGCGACATCCACCGTGTCGTAGCCAACGCCGAAGCGCGACACGATGCGCAGCTCGGGTGCGGCGGAAAGCAGCGCCTCGTCCACCATTTCCAACCCCACCAGCACGGCATGCGCGCCGGGCATGGCATCCGCCAGTTCCTTGTCGGACGGACGGTTCAGCATGCGGATCGTGACGTCGGGACGGGCTTCCAGCAGGGCCATGCCACTGGCATGCAGCGGCCGGCACAGGACGATGGTGGGCATGAACGGCTCCCTTTCGTGCAATCGGTGAAATCTCAGTGACGCTCGATTTTGCCCCTGATTGGCTCTTGAACATAGCCGCGCCTGGCAGTCCCCTCGCCCGCGCACCGCAGCAAAAGGAGCCGCAGGATGGGCAACCCGTTCGTGCACGTAGAGCTCAACACCCAGGACCCCGCAAAAGCGAAGTCGTTCTACCAGTCGCTCTTCGATTGGAAGCTGAACGACGTCGATATGGGCGGCGGCAAGATCTACACGCTGATCGATGTCGGCGCAGGCACCGGCGGCGGCATGATGAAACACCCCATGGAAGGCGCGCCGTCGATTTGGCTGCCCTATGCTCAGGTCGACGACATCGCGGCAGCAACCGCGAAGGCAAAGTCGCTCGGCGCGACAGTCGTGCAGGATGTGATGGAGATACCCAACGAGGGTTCGCTCTCGGTCATCATCGACCCGACCGGCGCAACTCTGGGCTTCTGGCAACCGAAGACCAAATAGCACGCACTTAGCCAAGTGTAAGCTTGCGTAAGTCAGGGGACCGGCGCATGATCCAGGCATGAGCTTGGATGACAGCGCCGGCGACCGCATTCTGTGGCTGCTTAAGCGGCGCGGCCCGCTTCGCTCAGCGGACATTGCCGCGGCACTCGGCACCACGGCCGAGGCCGTGCGCCAGCAGCTCACCAAGCTCACCGGCACCAAGCTGGTCGCACCCGTTGCCGAAAAACTCGGCCTCGGACGGCCAGCGCGCGTCTGGCATCTGACAGCGGCGGCTCACAGCCGCTTCCCAGATACGCATGCCGAGCTCACCGTCCGCCTGATCGAAGCGGTGCGATCCGCTCTCGGCGAGGCAGCGCTGCAACGATTGGTCAGCGTTCGCGAGCAGGAGACCCGATGCGCGTACCGCGCCGCACTCGCCGGCGCCACCACGCTGCGCGCGCGTGTCGAGCGGCTCGCCCGGCTCCGTTCTCACGAAGGCTACATGGCCGAATGGCGCGCCGATGCGCAGGGGTTCTTGCTGCTGGAAAATCACTGCCCGATCTGCGCCGCCGCCGCGGCATGTCAGGGCTTCTGTCGCGCGGAGCTGGACGTGTTTCGTGACGTGCTCGGGCCAGGCGTCGCGGTCGAACGCGTCGAGCACGCGCTCGCCGGCGCCAGGCGCTGCGCTTACCGCGTCACGCAGGACAAGCCCGGGAAGGAGGTGGACAATGAGCTGGATCGACGCGATCTCGTTGCAGCACCTGGCGGCAAAAGGCAAAGCGGTCATCCGCCACGACGGACGGCAGATCCTGGTGGTGCACGGCGAAGCAGGCGTATTCGCCTGCACAAATCGCTGCCCGCATGAAGGCTATCCGCTGAGCGAAGGCACGCTGACCGATGGCTGTGTGCTGACCTGCAACTGGCATAACTGGAAGTTCAATTTGGCATCCGGCGAGACGCTGGTCGGCGGCGATCGGCTGACGCGGTTTCCCGTGCGGCTGGACAACGGCCGCGTCCTGCTCGATGTAACGCCGCCAGATCCGGCCCATCGGCGCGCCGAGGTCCTTGCAGGCGTGGTGCGCGGTCTCCAGGACCTCGACCAACAGCGAATGGTGCGCGAGACGGCGCGGCTGATCCAGTTGCGGGCGGACCCCGCGGATGCCGTGCGCACGGCGATCGGCTGGGCAGCCGAGAGACTGGAATTCGGCATGACCCATGCGTTTGCCGGTGCCGCCGACTGGCTGCGCTTGGCCGATCGGCCAGCGGGCAGTGACGACGAGAAGCTGGCGGCGTTCGGTGAAATCCTCGGGCACATCGCCGATGATGCCCAGGGCGGCGGTCATTTTCCGTTCCCTGCCGGCTCGGTCGCGTGGAACGAGGCGGCGTTCCTCGACGCGATGGAGCGGGAAGACGAAGCCGCGGCCATCCCCATGCTGCGCGGCGCACTCGGCGACGGCATGACACCGGACGACCTGATGCCGGTCTTGGCCGCCGCCGCGCTGGCCCACTATGCCGGTTTCGGCCACTCGCTGATCTATGCCGTCAAGGCGGTCGAGCTGGCGCGGCGCTTGGGCGCGGATGTCGCGGAACCGTTGCTGTGCCTGTTGGGGCGCAATCTGATCTACGCGCGCCGCGAAGACCTGCTGCCGGAATTCCGCGACTATACGACACGCCTCGACGGAATGGGGGATCCCAAGTGAAGCGACGCCGCCATTGGATCCCGCGGTGCTGCGCGGCATGGCGGCGAAGTCCGCAATGGCAGTGGTCGCCGCCTGGGGCGCACGGCATCAACCAATCGCCATCTTCCGGATACCTTGTCGAGGCCGCGGCATGGAACCTGCTGCACGCCGACGAAACCGTGTTCACCAGCACAAATGGAAAGCTCGCCGACAATGTCGGCTGGCTCGACTTTACGCATGCCCTCACCTTCGCGGAGGCAGCGCACTGCGTCGTGCCGCGGCGCCTGGGCTTGTGGCCCGCAATCCTGCTGCAGCTCGCGTGCTTTGTCGGTCGCAACGCCGGGTATGTGGATGCAAGGCTCGATACCAGCTGCTATCGCGTTGCCGATCCCGACAGCTTCCTCGCCGACAGTGTCGGCGAGCTGTTCGACCATGGCCGTGACCGTTTCATCATCTCCGTTCATCTGACCAAGACCTTGCTGGCCGGCATCAACCTGATGCAGTCCGATCGCGCGCTCACGCCGACATTGACCGCCGCGCTCAATCGCTTCCTGCATGCGCGCATCAAGGGACGGCACGTGCTGCGCACCGCGCGGCAAATGCGCGAGCTGGTCCAGCAGGAATAGCCTGATGGCGTCACACGAAACTGGAAGGCTATCTCACCCCGCCTTCCGGAACGTGAGATTGATGCGGCACCGGCTGGTCGCTGGATGCACGCCGTCATCAAGCGGCTCGACGCCATGATAGGCGAGCCGCGTGGGACCGCCCCAGACCACGACGTCGCCATGATCGAGCCGCAAGCGACGCGGCCTGTCGCTGCGGCGCATGCCACCGAACAGGAAGGTAGCCGGAATTCCCAGCGACACGGAGACGATCGGTGCATCCATGTCGCGCTCATTGCGATCCTGATGCAGCGACAGCCTTGCCCCCGGCTCGTATCGGTTGATCAGGCAGGCATCCGGCGCGAACGCCGCATAGCCGGCCTTTGCCGCCGCATCCGCTGCCACGGATCGAAACTCATCCGGCATTTCCGGCCATGCGGCGCCGCTCAGCGGATCGGTGCGCTGATAGCGATAGCCGGCGCGATCGGTCACCCATCCCAATTCACCGCAATTGGTCATCGCCACCGACATGGTGTAGCCGCCAGGGGTGACCATCTGGCGGAACGCCGCGGTCGCGACGATCCGCGCCACCTGGCGCAGCAGATCGCCAGCCCGCGATACCGCGAATCCTCGCAGCACCGCCGCGCCATCGCCGATCGGCTCCATCGCGGGGCCGACCGGCAATCCGCTCAACAGGTCAGGCGCGATCGACCCGCGCGGCATAGCATCCCGGCGCTGCATAATGCACGTGCAGATAGGCAGCCGCGGGGTCGGCGAACAGACGCTCGATCGCCTGTTCCACCTGCTGCCCCTCGATCAGCTCCCGCTCGATCATCATGCCGCCCTCGTCGAACGAGCGAACCGCCAGCATGCGCGAGCGCAATTGCTCCGGCACCTGGTCGATAGCGTCGTACTGTTCCTCGCCCCGCCGCACATAGATGGCAAACCGCATGCGATACGGCGAATTGACCGGATGATGTTCGTAATTGACCAACAGCAACTCGTCGCCCGGCTCTGCGTCGGTCAGGCTGATGCGGCATGGATAGGGGTTGTCGGCGATCCGCCTCACCGCGTCACGTGCCCGCAATTCGTCATCCGATAGATCGAACAATCCGGCGAACGGCTCGACCGGAAGACCCGTGATGCGAAAGCTCATGTGTCTGCCTCCTGTCTGGTTGCGCATCAGATAGACACGTCCGGTTCGCAATGCCCTCCGGGGATTGCGCCGGCTCAGGGACGCTGCCGCGAGGCCTTGCCCGGCAGTCCACCGCCCGGTAGCTGACGTGCGGTTGCCTTCCACCCCGTAATCGGCTATTGAAGCGGGCATGTTCTGTGGCCTGCGCCTCGCCTGCCGTACCGCCCGCGCCGTCGCGCGTGGCAGCGCATGCCTGCTGGCCCTCGGCCTCCTCCTTCGACTTAGCCGCCCCTGAGCGCTCCGCCGGGTCGCTGAAACGCCGGCTTCGCTCAGGGGGACCCCTGAGGCTACAGTCGTGCAATCAATCCAAGGACCCGCACCATCATGAGCATCGAACATCCCAGCTTCGGCAAGCTGGATCAGGATCGCATCATCATCTTCGACACCACGCTGCGCGACGGTGAGCAGTCGCCCGGCTTCTCGATGAACATCAACGAGAAGATCCGCATGGCGGAGGCATTGACCGAGCTGGGCGTCGACGTGCTGGAGGCCGGATTCCCGATCGCCTCGATCGGCGACTACGAGAGCGTCAAGGCAATCGCCGAGACCATCGGCCAGCGCGACGACACACCGGTGATCTGCGGCCTGGCGCGCTCCGGCCGCGAGGACATCCTGCGCGCCGCCGATGCGGTGCGGCCGGCGAAGCGCAAGCGTATCCACAGCTTTCTTTCCACCTCGCCGCTGCACATGAAATACAAGCTGCGCATGGAGCCCGACGAAGTGCTCCAGGCGGTGGTCGACAGCGTCGAACTGGCGCGTCAGTTCACCGATGATGTGGAATGGTCGGCCGAGGACGGCACGCGCACCGATCCCGATTTCCTGTGCCGCTGCTGCGAGGCAGCGATCAAGGCCGGCGCCACCACGATCAACATCCCCGATACGGTCGGCTACGCGCTGCCCGAGGACATGGAGCGCATCTTCACCATGGTGCGCACCCGCGTGCCAGGCGCCGAGAAGGTCGTGCTCTCCACCCATAACCACAACGACCTGGGGCTGGCGGTGGCCAACACCATCGCCGCGATCCGTGCCGGTGTGCGGCAGGTTGAATCCACCATCAACGGCATCGGCGAACGCGCCGGTAACGCCTCCCTGGAAGAGGCGGTGATGGCGATGCGTACCCGCAACGACGCCATTCCCTACCGGAACAACGTCCAGACGCCGAACATCCTGCGCGTCTCCAAGCTGCTGTCCACCATCACCGGCTTCGACGTCCAGCCGAACAAGGCGATCGTTGGCCGCAACGCCTTCGCGCACGAAGCCGGCATCCACCAGGACGGCGTGCTGAAGCATGCCGGCACCTACGAGATCATGACTCCCGAAAGCGTCGGCTGGCAGAAATCCAACCTGGTGATGGGCAAGCACTCCGGCCGCGCGGCGTTCCGCGACAAGCTGAAGGCGCTGGGCTACGGCGAGGTCGGCAGCAACCATCTCAACGACGCGTTCCGCCGCTTCAAGGACCTGGCCGACCGCAAGAAGGTGGTGTTCGACGACGACATCGTCGCCCTGGTCGATGACGAGGTGATGCGCGACCACGAGCGCATCCGCTTCGTCTCGCTCGACCTGCATGCCGGTTCCAAGTCGCCGCCGCGCGCCGAACTGGAGCTGGAGGTCGATGGCGCGGTGAAGTCCGCAGTATCCAGCGGCGATGGCCCGGTGGATGCGACCTTCAACGCCATCCAGCAGATCTTCCCGCATACCGCCACCTCGCAATTGTTCTCGGTCGGCGCGGTGACGGCAGGCACCGACGCCCAGGCCAAGGTCACGGTCCGGCTGGAGGAGAACGGCAAGCTGGTCGATGGCCAGGGCGCCGATACCGACACCATCGTCGCCTCGGCCCGCGCCTACGTGCACGCGCTCAACAAGCTGCTGGTCAAGCGCGTCCGCACCGAACCGCAGGCGTTGTCCGCCTGACGTTCCAGAGACTGCCTCGGGCAGCGCGGCTTGCGCCAGCCATCGCGGCAGAGCCACGCTGCCTCCAGGCAAAACTGGAGCGTCGAACATGTCCGAAACTTCCGAGTACACGCCGCCAAAAGTCTGGACCAGCAAGCCAGCTCTAGCGGCGGTTCGCAAACATCAACCGTCCTATCTCCGGCGCCACGCACGAAAAAGAACTGCCGGTCGGCCGCCATCCGCTGCAACTCTATTCTCTCGGCACGCCGAACGGCGTGAAGGTCACCGTGATGCTGGAGGAACTGCTCGCGCTGGGCCACAAGGGCGCGGAATACGACGCCTGGCTGATCCGGATCAACGACGGCGACCAGTTCGGCAGCGGCTTCGTCGCCATCAATCCCAACTCCAAGATCCCGGCTCTCGTCGATCGCAGCGGCGCGAAGCCGATCCGCGTGTTCGAGACCGGCGCCATCCTGGTGTATCTCGCCGAGAAATTCGGTGCCTTCCTGCCGACCGAGCCCGAGGCACGCGCCGAGTGTCTGTCGTGGCTGTTCTGGCAGATGGGCAGCACGCCCTATGTCGGCGGCGGCTTCGGCCATTTCTACGCCTATGCGCCGAAATCAAGATCGAGTACGCTATCGATCGCTTCGCCATGGAAACCAAGCGCCTGCTCGACGTGCTCGACAAGCGGCTGGCCGACAATCGCTACCTGGTCGGTGACGTATATACAATCGCCGATATGGCCGCATGGCCTTGGTATGGCGGTCTGGTCAAGTTCAATTCGTATGGCGGTGCCGAATTCCTCTCGGTCCACGAGTACAAGAACGTCGTGCGCTGGGCCGACGAGATCTATGCACGCCCGGCGGTGAAGCGGGGCCGCATGGTCAACCGCCTGCAAGGCGACCCCTCGGAGCAGCTGCACGAACGCCACGACGCCAGCGACTTCGATACCAAGACCCAGGACAAGCTGGCAGCCAACGATTAAGCCGTCCCCCGCACCTTCGTCATGGCCGGCCCCTGTGCCGGCCATCAACGTCTGCTGTCGGCACGTGCACAGCCAGAAGGAACGCCACACATGCCATTCTACCAAAAAGGCGACGTCCGCATCCGCTACGAGGAAACCGGCAGCGGCTTTCCGCTGCTGGTCACCCCCGGCGGCGGCCTGAATTCGCGCGTCAGCAACTGGCCGACCGCGGTGTTCAATGCCATGGAAGAGTTCAAGAACGACTTCCGCTGCATCACCATGGATCAGCGCAATGCGAATGGCGGCGAGTCCACTGGTCCGGTTCCGGTCGAAGATCCCTTGGGGCGCCTTTGCCGACGACCAGCTCGGGCTGATGGACCACCTGGGCATCGATAAGTTCTTCTTCATGGGCTACTGCATCGGCGGCTGCTTCGCGATGAAGCTTATCGAACGCGCACCGGATCGCGTGGTCGCCGCCGTGCTGTGCCAGACGGTCGGGCATTGGGACCAGGACC
The DNA here is from genome assembly GCA_963758595.1 of uncultured Alphaproteobacteria bacterium. Classification (GTDB taxonomy): domain Bacteria; phylum Pseudomonadota; class Alphaproteobacteria; order Acetobacterales; family Acetobacteraceae; genus JAMXLO01. The sequence goes on along the minus strand of CAVWWB010000002.1, from coordinate 37,520 downwards.
CCGACGTCATGTATCGCTCCGGCCGCGACGTCTGGGCGCCGGAATTGCTGCAGCGACGACCCGACCTTCAACATGGCGACGATCGAGCAGTATCTGCACAATCTCTACCGCGCGCAGCCCGACTTCCTTTACAGCGTCTCGCGTGACTTTGCCCGGTCGTGCCGGACGCCGCTGCTGGTCTTGCCGGATGAGACGCCGGCGCACCCGTTGCAGGCCTCGCGGGATGTCGCCGCGTTGGCACCGAACGCGCAATCCACCGTGTTTCCCTGGAAGGAACCGCCTGAGCTGAAAGCCAGGACGATCGAGCAGGTACGGCGTTCCTGCGCGCCCATCAGCCGGCGACGGCGCCAGCTCAGTAGCGGGCTTTCAGTCGCTATGAGCCAAGATGTTGAGCAGTCGTCCGCACGGGTCGCGAACATAGAACCGCCGCACGCCCCATGGCTCCGTCGCCGGACCATACTCAACGGGCAGTCCTGCTGCGATAACGCGCCGATGTATCTGGGCGAGATCGTCCACCTCGATTGAAAGGTCCGGCACCTGGGTGCCGGACCCGCCTTCGCTCGCCACGCTCACCTGGGGCATCGCGGAATAATCGTCGGCCAGGGTCACGATCCAACCCTGATCCATCACCACCTGCAGCCCGAGTATGTCACGGTAGAACGCCACCGCCTCGCCAATCCGATCCGTCGCGATGTTGCTGACGATCCGTTTCACCGCCATCCAATGTCTCCTGAAGCTCGTACGCGCTGCGAGCAGGGCTGATGTCGTGTGCGGAGGGACCCTCACCCGGCGCACGGCGCCGACCTCTCCCGCGCGCGCGGGAGAGGTGTACGGGTGCAACGCTCACGCATGCCGCTTCATGATCGGCGCGAACAGTCCGCCGCCGCCGTTCATCGCCAGGTTGCCGCCATCCATCGGGATCGCCGCCCCGGTGATCCAGTCCGCCGCGTCCGACGCCAACAGTACCGCCAGCCCCTTGATATCGTCAGGCTGCCCGAGCCGTCCTGCCGGGATGCCGCGCAGGAAGGTCTCGCGCAGCCACGGGTCCGCCTCCATCCGCGGCCCAAGGCCGTTCGCCCCCAGCACCTGCGCCGGAAGGATACAGTTGACCCGCACACCCCGGCCGGCCCACTCGGTGGACAGTTCGCGTGTCATCTGGATCACCGCCGCCATCGCCATGCCGTACACCGACTGCGCGCGTCCAAGCGACGACACGCCGGCGATGGAGCCGATGCTGATGATGCTTCCCTTGCCTTGGGCCAGCATCCTCCGCCCGGCAAGCTGGCAGGTGTAGTAGCGGCTGATCACCAGGTTATGGAACGTGCTCTGTATATCCTCCAGCGCCATGGTTTCGGCCGCACCCATCTTCGCCTCGCCCGCCACGTTGCCCAGGATATCCAGCCGGCCGAATTCACCGTCCACCGCGGCGAACGCGCGTCGATATGCGCGATATCCGTCACGTCGCCGGCGATCGGCAACGCCTTGCGGCCGAGGCTCTCGGATGGTCTGCGCCACGCTTTCGATGCCGGCCGCGTTGCGGTCCAGCAGCACCAGGTCGGCGCCCGCTTCGGCCAAAGCCAGCGCTATGGCCCGGCCCATGCCCTGCGCGCTGCCGGTTACCACGGCAGTTCGCCCGGTCAGATCGAATAGGTTCGTCATCGCGCGGTTCTACCGGCTGGAGCGTGCGGCCGTCATGCGGGGCAGACCTGGCATAATCCGATCACACTGCCCGCTCGCAATTGAAACAGCCCGCGACCTCACATATACCCCGCGCAGTATCAGGCCAGCCGGTATGCGCCGTGCCGTTCGCATGGTCTTCCCGGTAATTCGCTGCATTCGATGCGCGATCGACCGATGATTGCCCTTGCGAAGCACGCCATCGTGCGACCGACTTGACCAATTTAAGATTGGCTTCTGCCGAACTCACGTCACCACGAACATCATGTCGGACGCATGGCGTTGGTTCACGATGTTGCCCTGCCGTCAGGTCGAGCACGATCCGGCGTTTGCGGATGTCCTTTCTCATCGGGCCACAAGTCGAATTTGACTTCAGCGCAGATGTATCCGACTTGCCGGGACCGTTCGGAGTGGTAAGCGCCTGCGTACGAATTGTAGTGCTCGGCCACCGGCCGCCGCCGATGTGCCCCGACCTGCAATCCAGGATTGCCGCATCGACTTCGTCTCATTGTCGCGTTTTTCGGGACGCTGTGTCGTGGCGCGCTCAGGAGGCCCGGAGGGGCTGGTAGAGCGCGCGGACCAGCGGGCTGCTGCTGCTGAGCAGGTCGTCGACCACCTCGGGGTCGGGCGGGGGGAAGGTGAGGCGGGCGGCAGGCCGTGTTCGGAGAGGATGCTGGTGGCGCGGTCGGGGTAGAGCGTGGCGTATCTCTCGGCTGGGGTCATGGCGCCGTATTCCAGCCTGGGCTTCAGGAGTGGGTCGGGCCTGGCCGGCTTGGAGATAGCCGGTTGGGGGGTGGCCGGCTTGGCCGGGGGTGGCTCGGGCATGATTGGCTCGGAGACGGATGGCTCGGATCGATTTCCTCGGGCACGATTTCCTCGGACACGATTTCCTCGGGCACGAGTTCTCGGGCACGATTGGCTCGGGGGCGGGCACGCTGATCTCGCGGAACCAATAGCCGGCGCGCTCCATGGCGGCGGGCCGCATCGCGGTCTCGGCCTCTCTCCCGCTCGGCTTGCAGGCGCAGCAGGACGCGGATGCCGCTATCGGCCTGGCGCATCATGCAGGCGGCCTGGGCGGTGCAGCGGCGCACATGGTCCGGGTCGAGGCTGGTCCCGGGTCAGAAGCGGCGCACAGCGCCTCGCGCGCGCGGAACTGGGCGGCGACGATCAGCATCGCGATCTCGGCTTCGGCGGCGTTTTCCGGCAGCAGATGGGCGACGGCGGTCATGGCGCGTTCGTCGCGCATGGCGCGGGCTTCGGGGGTGTCCTCGGGCGGTGGCGGAAGCGAGCGGCAAAGGTCGGCGTAGATGGAGCGGGCGAGGGCGTCGGGAATGTTCGGGATGCTGTGCATAGCGCGGCCGTCCTTCGGCGACGGTTGAAACGGCGGAGTATGTTGGTTAGTGGATGTCGCGTCAATGGTGAATGATAGTGACCAGACTGACGTGCGCCGAACGGCGAATCAGCCCGACAATGCCTAGCCTGGATCATTTCATCACTCGCGTCGGCGCTTTATGGTAAGTTGCGAGTGCAACCAGCGCTCAATCAGCTGTCCCGGTGCGCGTAAGAATCTCATTCACCACGTGCTCAAGTGGTCGTGTGGCATCGATGATGATGCCGTTTTTCGGAATGTCTTCTTTCGTCTGATGCAAGTGCACAGCGAGTTCCCGTTCCTCTGGTTTTCCGCCGAAGTCAGTAGGGTCCAGCACCACTCGCTCATCAATCCGCCGGTTCATGGTGTCCAGGTCGACCTCCAGGACAAATACGCCGTCGAATAAGTCAATGAATTTGGCAAAATTCCTCGAACCACCGCAGAAAAAGGTGACCGCCTCCTCCTGGTTAGCGACGAAGGCTTGTACTTTCTCTACATCCCAAATGTGGTGCTCGGACATCCAGGTAGCCGTCGGTGTATCCGTTTCCGGAGCCGTCGGTAAACCGGTTTCCGGATCCCCTCGATATACTAATTACCGGTCACCATGGATGGCCTGGTAGCCGCACCGCTGCAATTCTGTGCAGACCGCCGTTTTGCCGGCGCCGGAAACGCCGTCGATAAGATAATTTCTTTTGCCCATAAGACCATCCATTACTCCGCCGGAGGCATAGGTGTAAATTTGCTCGTCTTTGGCGTAATCAGCAAAGCCAAGCACGCCTGGGAAAGTCGTCCAGCCGTTCGCCACTCCCACAATGGGAAGAATCTGGTCCATCACTCCCCGGAGGTGTGCATACCCGTCCGGCCGTAACCGCCAACCGCGAGCATATCGGCTGCCCGCATCGTCCGAAGCAGTGTCACGGATGCGAGCACGGCATTCTGGTAGTTCTCCCGCTCGGGCCAACCTTGCTGTTGTATGCGGCTCGCGACCGCACTGAGCGTCTCGATAAAGAAGTCAAAGGACGCTTCGGTGAGTAGGCGAGGGCCGTGAAACTTGATCTGATATTCGCGGCCAATTGCCTTCTCAGCCTGGAGAATGGGAAGTAGGTACCGTTCTCCGACTGATCCGCCCTGCGTAGAAAATGCGGCTTGGATGCGCTCTTGCCAAGCCTGCCAATGCGGCATCTCGTTCTCACAAGTTGACATTATCTCAAACTGGTTCCCCGGGGTCAGCGACGGCCGACATTACTCATGCTACCAGCAGGCGTTGTCTGCATGGCAAGCACGCCACTCCGGCTCGAAGGTTCAGATCTATGTCGATTGTGCAACTATCAAGCTGGATAGCCTGGACGCTGAACAAGTCAACGCGCGTGACCAACACGCGCCTTGCAGCTCAGCTAGCGGCGGCCTGCCGCTCGACCTTGCCGACGATGTAGGCAACGCCTTCCGGCCCGACCTTCGTAGCGTGCTGGCAACCCGCGGGAATCTCGCAATGATCTCCCGCGGAGAACGTTTCCGACTCGCCGTCCCGGATCACCGTGATCTCGCCACTCAGCACCATGATGCGCACGCCGAACCCGTGCGCATGGAGATCTTCGGTGAAGTTGGGGTTCTGACCGCCATGAATGACCTCGAAGCCCTCGCGGCGCAGATCGCTTTCGAACGCCTCACGCGTGAGCGGCCCGCCGTTGCGGCGGCGGCCCGATAGGTAGGCGACGCCCTCGGGACCAACCTGCTCGGTATGCATGCAGCCGGCAGGCACCTCACAGCATTGTCCGGCGCGGAACGTCTCCGGGGTATTGTCGAGCGTGATGGTGATTTCGCCCCCCAGCACGAGGAGCCGGGCATCGAAGTCGTGACAGTGGTTCGTCTCTCGCATGTTCGGCCGCAGGCTGGCATAAACGGGGCGGAAGCCATCGCGCCGCAGTTCCGCTGCGAATTCGTGTTGATCCATATGACTATCTCCCGGCGCGCTCGTCGAACCCTGATCGGACGGGTCAAGATGGTTGACATGTCGATAGCCAGGAGCGGCATTTCTCCGCGCCCTGGACGCTCCAATTATCGTCGATACTAGCCTTTTATCAATACCAGGTATGACCTGCACCGCGACGACGCCCGGCCCAGCCATTCTATCTTATCGGATGTAGTCGGTTGTCTGGATCAATCCGGCTGCTTCAAGCTCGCGTGCAAAATCGCCAGTGCTGATGACACCGGCGCATTCGTGAAGGAGGGCGCGGCGTCTCTCAGTGTCGGTATCCTCGACAGAGCAGGGCTCCAGCGGTCGGATCGCTGCGCGAGAAGCGTTCGAGTGCTTCAACGGCTGCCTGCTCGCCAGGTCCTCGGATCATGCGTCCTTCTGCGAGATGGCGTTGCTGGTCGGGCCAGGAGTGCACGTGGTGCGGGATTGCTTCCCCCGGCCTTCGCCGGGGTCGCAATGACACGCGGGGCTGACTGGCGTCTCGTGATCCTTGAACGCGGAAAAGTCGGGCCGTTCGCACTGTCCACGTTATGTCAGGTCGCCAGAACCGCATGACGTAGCGGAGCGACATCGTCATCGCTGGCCTCGTCATCCGCGTGCATCTGTCCTCGGTTTTATTCGTTGCTACGAACCGCGGTCGAATATCTGCAGCCAAGCGTCAGGCCGTCCTTGCTCGGCCATGATCGGGATGGGCGGTCAGCCGACAGCAAAGATGCTCGATTGGCGAAACCACTGAAGCACATAGACAAACAGACAAACATAGATGAATTCGAGCGGCCGCGCGGGGCTTGCCAAACCATTAACGTCTTTGCCTACGAAAGCGAAAGACGTGGATGGCCGGCACAGGGGCCGGCCTTGACGAGGAGGGGGCCGGAGCCATGACGAGGAGAGGCCGGTGCGTCAGCTAGAAAGTTCTCTGATATCAGATCAGCCGTTCACGGCAGACCGCTGACAGCCTTTCGGCGGCAAACACGATGGCGAAGATGACGATCAGCAGCAGCGAAACCTCGCGGGTACTGGAACAGGTTCATCGCCGTCAGCAACTCGAAGCCGATGCCGCCCGCGCCGACGAAGCCCAGCACCAGCGAAGAGCGGATGTTCTCGTCCAGCCGGTACAGCCCGATGCCCAACAGCGACGGCAGCACACGTCGGCACCACGCCGTGCGTGAACACCTGCAAGCGATTGGCGCCGGCCAGCGACAGCGCATCGATCGGCGCCATGTCCATGTCTCGATCGTTTCGGCGAACAGTCGTCCGAGCATGCCGATCGAATGCACCGCCAGCGCAAGCCCGCCGGGGAACGGCCCCAGTCCCACCGCGGTTACGAACAGCAGCGCCCATACCAGATCGGGGACCGCGCGGGTGAAGCCGATCATCGCCCGCGCCAGGTAGTACAGCGCGCGCGATGGCGTGACGTTCGCCGCCGCCAGCACGGCCAGCGGCAACGCCATCGTCACACCCGCCAGTGTGCCGAAGATGGCGATATCGACGGTCTCCAGCGCCGGCCAGGCAACGTCGGGCAGTTTGGTGAAATCCGGCGGCGTGGCTCGGCGGATGATGTCCACCATGCCGTGGAAACCGGTGACCAGATCCTGCGGCCGCGCCTGCACCACGATCAGCGACTGCACCACGACCAGGATTGCCAGCACCACGGCGACGCTGCGCAGCGCGATGGCGGCGGCGCCGCCCCAGCCGCGCACGGCAACGCTGGCGCTCATGCCGCCTCTGCCAGATACAGCCGCTGCACTGTGTCGCGCGACAGCTCGGTCCGCCGCCGATCAAACACAACGCGCCCGTCGCGCATGCCAACCACCCGGTCGGCGAAGGCAAAGGCGAGATCGACCTGATGCAACACGCACAGCACCGCAAGGCCCTCGTTGTGCGCCAGCTTGCGCAGCAGGCGCATGATGTCCTGCGCCGCCTCCGGGTCCAGGCTCGCCACGGGCTCGTCCGCCAGCAGCACCAGCGGTCGTTGCGCGAGCGCGCGGGCGATCGCCACGCGTTGCGCCTGCCCGCCGGACAGCGTGCCCGCCCGCTGCAACGGCCAGATGCGCCAGCCCGACCTGGCGCAAATACGCCAGGCGCTGCCCGCAGTTCCTCGGCCGGCATGCCGCCGAGTGCGGTCCACAGTGTCTGATGCCGACCCAGCGCGCCGGACGCGACGTTGGCCAGCACGCTGCGCCGGCGCACCAGGCTCGCGTGCTGCCAGATCATCGCGACATCGAGCCGCGCGCGCCGCAGCCGCTCCCCGGTCAGTCGCGACAGCGCGCAGCCGTTGAGCCAGACCTGCGCCCTCTGTCGCCACCAGCGCCCGGTTGATACAACGGAGCAGCGTTGTCTTGCCGCAGCCGTTGCCGCCGAGAACGACCAGCAGTTCGCCGGCATGCGCGTCGAGGTCAACGTCGCAGCAGCGCCTGGGTGCCGTTGGGGTAGCGAAGTGACAGCCCTTCGACCCGCAGCAGTGGAGCAGCTCAGCTCAGCTTCTCCAGGTCGATATTGAGCGTCTTCACCAGATCCCGGATGCCGTCATACGCGGCATCGGTCTGCGGCACGAGGTGTGTGCCGCCGAGACCCATGATCTTGCGATCCGCCTCGGGCAGCACCGATAGATCGAGCGTTTGCAGCGTCTCGATCAGCCGCGCCTTGAACGGCCCCGGCAAGTCGCCTCGCACGCTGATCGGGTCGGTCGGGATCGGCTCCGACTTCCACAGGAAGACGACGTCTCCCTCCTTGTAACTGCCGCGCTGCGTGGCCGATTCGAGCTGGGCGCTGTTCAGTTCGCCGGCGTCCACCTTGCGGTTGTGCAGCGCCTCGAAAGAGGCGGTGTGGCTGCCTGCATAGATCGGCTTGATGTCCTTCTCAGGATCCAGGCCGGCTTTGCGCATGCCGTAAGCCGGGAACAAATGGCCGGAGGTCGAGGCGGGATCGGAGAATGCAAAGGAATGGCCCTTGATCTCCGCCACGGTTTTGATGCCCGACTCCGGGTAGGTGACGATGCTCGCCCAATAGCTGTCGGGCTTGCCTTCCTTGTTACTGAACGCGGCCACCGCCTGGGCCTTGGCTACCTGATGCGCCAGCACGTAGCCCAGCGGACCGAACTCGCCGACTTCAAGCTTGCCGCTGCGCATCGCCTCGATCTCGGCATTGTAGTTGGTGCTGACGATAGACCTTCACCTCGCAGCCGATCTTGTCGCCGAGCGCCTTGCCGATGTGGTCGTAGATCGGCACCAGCTTGGCCGAGGTGTCGTACGGCTCCACGCCGAAACGCACAACGCCGCCGTTGGGACAGTCCGGCGCAGGCGCGGCGACGCTCGGTCGCGGCAGGGCAAGGCCCAGTAGCACGGCACTGGCGAGTATGGCGGCTCGCTGGTCATGGCGGCGCATTATAAATTCCTCCTCGCGGGCCGCTGGGTTCTAGGCGCAGGGACCGATGAGGATGATGACAGACCGATGAAGCTTCATGGTCGGAATGACCACATTCCGGTCGACCGCCCGAGAGTCACCTTCGGATCAGTTGCTGCAGGGGCACCCCAGGGTCGGCCAAGCGCCGCCGGATCGACCGGACGGCGCGACCTGATCAGTGCCTGGGCCGCCCGGATCTCGCGCGGGTTATTGGCCGCCGTCACTCCGATGACGCTGCCATCCTCCGCCAGATGGACCGCCGTAAACGCCGCCGGGCGGAGCATTCGTGCGAACCACCGTATGCGCCGCATCGGCCGGCAGTCCGGCGACCTGCAGGTTCACCCCGTGCTGATCGGTCCAGAACCACGGAACGTCGTCATAGGGCGTGGTGTCGCCGCACATCGCCTTGCCCACCGCAATCCCGTGGTTCTGCGCGTGGCGCCACGATTCCAGTCGCAGGCGCCGATCGAACAGCGGATGGTGGAACGCGGTCACGTCGCCGGCCGCATATACATCCGGCGCGCTGGTCCGCCCGAGTTCATCGACCACGATGCCGCCTTCCAGCGCCAGTCCGGCATGCTCGGCCAGTGTCAGATTGCGCTGCATGCCGACGCCGGCGATGACCGTATCGCCGGTAAAGCGTCGCGCCGCCACGGCAATGCACGCAGCAGTTCGCCGGACGCGCTGGCCTCGATCGCATCGACGATGATCGCCGAAATGCAGCGCCACGCCGGCCCGGCGATGCAGGCCCTCGACGAACGCAGCGCCCTCGGGCGAGACGCTGCGGCCCATGGCGCGCGGTAGTGCCTCCAGCACCGTCACCTCGGCACCGCGTCTGGCGCGCCGAGGAGGCGATCTCCAGGCCGATCACCCCGGCGCCGATGCAAATGACCCGCGACGCCTGCCGAGAGACGAGAGCGGATCAGGCGGGCATCTTCGATGGTCCGCAAATAGAGCGCGTGCTCGCCGCCGGGCACGGGCAGATGGCGCGCCCGGCCACCGACCGTCAGCAGCAGCCGGTCGTAACCCAGCGTCCGTCCGTCCGACAGACGCACCCGATGGGCGGCGGCATCCACCTCCTGCACCGCCACGCCCAGCAGCAGTTCGATCCCCTGCTCCTGCGTATCGGCCTTCGGGGTGGAAGTACTTGACCGGCGGTTCGGGATCCTCGGTCAGCACCTGCTTTGACAGCGGCGGCCGCTCATAGGGTCTCCAGACCTCCTCGCCGACGAGCAGAATCCGACCGGCGTATCCCGCCTGGCGCATGGCGACCGCGGCCCAGCCACCGGCTTGGCCGGCACCCGACGATGACATGGGTCATCGGGTCGTCACCGCGTCCGGGGCCCTGTCCGGCAGCCAGGCATCGGTCCAGCCGCTCGCGGCGTTGGGTGTGTTCAGCTTGACCTCGGTGCGCCCCGGGCCCTGCCGGCTGAGGATCTGGATGCCGGTCGGTTGGCCGATGATCCGGCAGTCGGCCGGCACCGCAGTCGGCCCCGCTGACCCGCGCGGTCATATTGGCCGCATGCCGATCAAGGTCGTCCTCGGTGCGGCAGAGCACCGCCCCCGGATCGAGCCGTGGCCAAACGGTGGGCTGCGCCCGTAATGGCGGGGCCGGCGGCGTGTTTTTGCCTCCCACCAGGCCCGGCGCATCCAGCACCACGTGCTGCGCCCAGGCGACGGGGACAAAGGCGGCAGAACCAGAAGCACAGCGACCGACATAGCCAGGCCGATGCGCCGGAATGCGGATGCCAACATTGCACCTCCGAGCAATGCAGGAGTTAAGCCCAGGTGCTAGGTAGCAGCGTCCGCGCCGGGCAACCGCCGTCTTGGCCGGTTCCGCGCCGGCTGGCATGGTGGGGCAAGATTTCACCAGGAGAGCAACATGGCGGATGCGGGTTGGGTGCGGGTGGCAAATGTGGCGGATGTGGCCGAGGGTCAGGTGCATGCGGTGCGGCTGGGTGATCGGGAAGTCGCGCTGTACCACCTGCCCGGCGGCGAATTCCGCGCCACCGATAACATCTGCACCCACGAATACGCGCAGCTCTCCGACGGCTGGCTGGAAGATGGCTGCATCGAGTGCCCGCTGCACGCCGCTCGGTTCGACATACGCACCGGCAGGGCGCTGTGCGCGCCGGCCGAGGAGGACCTGAAGGTGTTCGAGGTGAAGGTCGAGGGCGACGGCCTGCTGCTGAAGGCGCCCGCCTGAGGTATGGACGCACGGCCCATCGATTGCGATGTGCACCCCGCGGTGCCGGCGTTGTCGGCGCTGATGCCGTACCTCGATGAGATGTGGCGCGAGACGGTGACGCGCCGCGGCCTCGATGAGCTCAACACATTGCATACCCGGCGAACAGCCCGCTGACGGCGCGCGCGGATTGGCGGCAGCGCCCGGTAACGGCCGGCGAGCACGCCGCGGCGGCTCGCCGACGAGGCGCTGGAGCCCGTTCGATACGCGGCTTGCCATCTGCAACTGCCTCTATGGCGTTCAGGCGACCTTCAGCGAGGATCTCGGCGCAGCGATGGCGCGTGCGGTGAACGACTGGATGGCGCGCGAGTGGCTGGATCGCGACAACCGGCTGCGCGCCTCCATCGTTGTGCCGCAGCAAAACCCGGAACTGGCGGCAGCCGAGATCGAGCGCTGCGCCGCAGATCGCCGCTTCGTTCAGGTCATGCTGTTGGTCTCCGGCGAGCTGCCGCTGGGACGGCGGCAGAACTGGCCGATTTACGCCGCCGCTGAACGCCTGGGCCTGCCCGTGGGTATCCATGCCGGCAGCACCTACCGGCATCCGAACACCCCCGTCGGCTGGGCGCAGCTATCTGAGCGAGGACTACATCAACCAGGCCGGCGGGTTTCAGACCCAGCTCACCAGCCTGATCACCGAGGGTGTGTTCGCCAAGTTTCCCGACCTGACCTTCGTGCTGATGGAATTCGGGGGTGAGCTGGCTGCCCGGCTATCTGTGGCGGCTGACGAAGTTCTGGAAGGGACTGCGCAGCGAGGTGCCGTGGGTGTCCGACCCGCCGGCCACCATCGTCCGCGAGCGGGTGCGGCTGACTTTGCAGCCGTTCGACGGTCCCCCGGACGCGGGCACCCTCACCCGGTTCATGGAGCACCTGGGGTCGGACGAGCTGTTGCTGTTTTCGACCGACTACCCGCACTGGCAGTTCGAAGGCACGCAGGCGATCCCGGCGGGCCTTGACCCGGCGTTGGCGCGGAAGATCATGGTGGATAACCCGCTGCGGACCTATCTCGTCTCAAGGAGACAGTCGCATGATGGCCGGCACATCCCCGGACATGGCCGGCCATGACCCCAGAGCAGGATGGAGCGCAGAAGAATGCGCTCACCCTGCTCCAGCCAATTGTCTTATTCGCGTGATGGCCGCGTCGAGCCCGGCCACGTGTTCAGAGCTCCGGCGGTTCCGTCTCCGGTCATCACGCTCTAGGTGTCGTTGCCAAGGACGTTGTCCCACCTTCGATCCGCGATTGTGCTTACGACCGGGCGGCCGGCCTCAAGCCCAAGCCGCCTGCGGCGGTCGCTGCGCGAGGCTTGACCCCCGCCACCCGATCGAAGCAACCGCTTGAGATCGAATGATGGGAGGGTGTGTCTGTCGCCTTCTTGTAGTCAGCGAGACAATCTCTGTAGCAATTATATCTAGGAGGCCGGGCTTACCCCGGAAGCACATATGAACGTTGACGTCCTGAACCGTTCCGGCAGCCCGGCACCCGCCCAGTCGAAGCTTGCGATCGCCGACTGCGACATCCATCCGCGCCCCGCCGGGGTCGGCATCGGCGGCGTCAGCAAGTCGCTCTACCCCTACCTCTCGCAGCGTTGGCGCGAGCACGTGGAGACCATCGGCGTGCGCTACCGCCAGCCCTGGGAACGCGGCTCGGCCTATCCGAAGGGCCAACCGCAGGCGTGCCGACGCGATGCATGGCCGAAGGGCGAGAACCCCGGCAGCGACCTGGGGTTCATGGCCGAACAGCACCTTGATCCGAACAACGTCGCGTTCGGCGTGCTCAATCCGCTGACCAGCGGCCAGGGCGCGCAGGACGCTCGATCTGTCGGCCGCGCTGACCCATGCCACCAACGAATGGCAGGTCGCCGAGTGGACGTCGCGCGATGCGCGCCTGAAGGCGTCGGTGGTGGTGCCGTTCGAAGATGGATTGACCTCCGCCAGCATGATCGAGGCGCGCGCCGGCGACCCGAACTTCGCCCAGGTGCTGTTGCTGACCCGCACCGCGGAGCCGCTGGGGCAGCGCCGCTACTGGCCGATCTACCGCGCGGCGGCAGAGGCCAACCTGCCGGTCGGCATCCATGCGTTCGGTTACGGCGGCACCGCGCTGACCTCAGGCGGCTGGCCGTCGTTCTACATCGAGGAAATGGTGGGACACGCGCAATGTCAGCAGGCGGTGCTGACCAGCCTGATCTTCGAGGGCGTGTTCGAGCGCTTCCCAACCCTCAAGGTCGTGCTGATCGAAGCCGGCTTTGCCTGGGCGCCGGCGCACGCCTGGCGCATGGACCGCCAGTTCCGCAAGCTGCACAAGGAGGTGCCGCACCTGAAGCGGCTGCCATCCGAGTACATGCGCAGCAACGTCTGGTTCACCACTCAGCCGGTAGAAGAGCCGGAGCCGCGCCAGCATCTGGCCGATGCGATCGAGTGGATGGGCTGGGATCGCGTGCTGTTCGCCACCGACTATCCGCATTGGGACTTCGACGATCCGGCGCATGCGCTGCCGATCAGAATGACCGAGCAGCAGAAGCGCGGCATCTTCCTGGAGAACGCGCGCGCGGTGTACGGTCGCATAACCGAAGACACAAGCGTGATGAGCGCAGGCGGAACGCCGAAGGTCTGAATCACGCGCGAAGACATGAGCGTGATGAGCGCAGACATAACGCCGAAGGTCTGAATCAGCGGGAAGACATGAGCGTGATGAGCGCAGGCGAGAGAAGGAGAAAATCACGCGAACCGGCGAGACCAGACACAAAGAAAATTCTTGGGAAAGCCGCGCATCAGTGCCAAATGATGCGCATGGACATGGCAATCCCAGGCTCGCGAATCCTGGAAATTGCCAAGATCGCATTTGCAAAGCCCGGCATTGATCTGCTCTGCTTCGGCGAATCGGATCAGCCAAGTCCGGCATCGGTGCATGCCGCCGCAATCGCCGCGCTGGAGGCTGGTGCCACGCGCTATCCCGACGTCCGCGGATTGCCGGAACTGCGTATCGCACTATCGGACTACCTGACGGATCTGCATGCCAAGCCGGTGGAGAGGATCGGATCCAGATCACCGCGTCCGGCATGGCCTCGGTCGCCACCGCGCTTGCCGCCACCGTGCGTGCCGGCGACCGCGTGGTCCTGCACACGCCTGGCGTGGCCGAACGTCGGCAACGCGGCCCGCGTGCGCGGCGCACAGGTGGAGGAACTTGCGCTGACCGCGCTGGCCGAGGCGCTTTCCGCCTGGACCTCGACCGGCTAGACCGGATGCTGGATGGCGCGCGCGCCTTCATCCTCAACAGCCCCAACAATCCCACCGGCTGGACCGCGACGCGCGATGAGCTGCAATCATTCTTGAGATCGCGCGCCGGCGTCATGTCTGGCTGATCTCCGACGAGGTGTATTCGCGGCTGGTGTATGATGGCGCGCATGCAGCGCCGTCGCTGTTGGATGTCGCCGAACCGGACGACCGGGTCATTGTCTGCAACAGCTTCTCCAAGACCTGGGTGATGACCGGCTGGCGGCTTGGCTGGCTGGTGGCGCCGGAAGGCGCGCGTGATGCAATTACCGAATTGGTCGAGGTGATGCATTCCGGCGTCGCGCCATTCATCCAGCACGCGGGTGTGGCGGCGGTGCGCGATCCCGACACGGTGGCTCGCTTCCGCGAACACTGCGCCAATGGCCGCAAGCTGGTGGGCGAGGCTTTGTCCGGCATCAACCGTGTGCAGTATGCGCCGCCTGATGGCGCGTTCTATGCTTTTGTGGGCGTGGAAGGCGTAACCGACAGTCTGGCGTCTGGCGAAGCGGCTGGTGCATGAACAGAAGGTGGCGGTCGCACCCGGGATCGCGTTTGGCGACGCGGGCGAAGGGCATTTGCGCATCTGCTTCGCCCACGGCCCCGACAGGCTGGAGGCCGCGATGGGACGCCTGCGCGAGGGCCTGCGTTCTCAATGCGTCTGAGAGGATAATGCGGCGGTCATACGCTCTGAAGGCACTAAGCGCGGCTGCGGCTGCCATGCTGACCCTGGCTGGCGCCAGCAGCCAGGCGGCCGATCTCACCATCGGTCGTGCCACCGAGCAGAACTCGCTCGATCCGCAGTTCTCCGACCTCGGCAACGACGCCGCGACGGCCGAGAACATGTTCGAAAGCCTGATCGAGTTCGATTCGAAGCTGCGCGTGCATCCAAGCCTGGCGGTGTCGTGGAAGCTGCTCGATCCGCTGACCTGGGAGATCAGCCTCCGCCCCGGCGTCACCTTCACCGACGGCACGCCGTTCACCGGCGATGACGTCGTGTTCTCGCTGAACCGCGCACGCGACATCCCGAACAGTCCCGGCCCGCTCGCCAGTTTTGTGCGTCCGGTGCAGCGGACCGAAGTGGTCGATCCGCACACCCTGCGCGTCCATACCGATCAGCCGACACCGCTGCTGATGGACATGATCGGCCGCATCTTCATCGTGCCGGCGAAACTCGGCGCGTCCGTCAGCACGGAGGATTTTTCCAGCGGGCGCGCGATGATCGGCACCGGCCCGTATCGCTTCAAGCAGGCGATCCCGGGTGACCGCGTGGTCGTCAGCGCGAACGACCACTGGTGGGGCGGCAAGCCGGCGTTCGATACGGTCACGCTTGAAGTTCCTGCCGAATGCCGCTGCCCGCAGCGCGGCGCTGCTGTCAGGTTCGGTGGATGTCATCGAACAGATTCCACCCTCGGATATCTCGCTGTTTCAGCATCGTCAGGATGTATCGCTGTTCTCGGTGACCTCCACACGCATGATCTATCTGGCGATGGACCAGGGGCGCGACGACAGCCCGTTCATCACCGACAAGAACGGCGCACCGATGAAGGTGAACCCGCTGAAGGATCGCCGCGTGCGCCTGGCACTTTCCAAACTGATCAATCGCGCTGCGATCGTCGACCGCGTGCTGGCCGGTGCCGGCGAGCCTGCCGGACAGATCGTTCCCGAGGGTATGGGCGGCTACGATCCATCGCTGAAACCGGTGGCCTTCGATCCGGACGGTGCCAGGAAACTGCTGACCGAGGCCGGTTACCCGAACGGGTTCGGCCTGACGGTGCACGGCTCCAACAACCGCTTCCCCAATGATTTCACAGCTCACCCAGGCGCTCGGCCAGATGTTCTCGCGTGGCGGCTTGCGGGTGAACGGCGTCGAGGTGCTGCCCTACAACGTCTATGCACCGGCAGCCACGGCGCGCAAATACAGTCTGTTCATCTTCAGCTACGGCAGTGTCGCCAGCAGCTCGCTGAATGGCCTGACCGGCGTGCTGGCGAGCTACGACAAGGATGCCGGCACCGGCTCGCTGAACCGCGCCCGCTACTCCAACCCGCAGTTCGATGCCCTGCTTAGGCAGGCGTCCAGCGAGTTCGACGAGGCGAAGCGCAACAGGCTGCTGGCGGACGCCACGCGGGTGGCGATGGAGGATGCCGCCATCCTGCCGATCTACTGGCAGAAGCTGTACTGGGCGGCGCGCAAGGGCTTTATCGTCGATCCCGATCGCGGGGAGTCCACCGCCGCACGGTTCGTGTCTATTGCAAAGTAGCGCTCAGTGTCGTTGCGAGCGAGCGAAGGAATCCTGATAGGCGTGCGCTCGATCATCGGGATTGCTCCGGGATCAGGTCCTACAGGCGCTAACTAAGGACGCAGGTCACTCTGTTTGCGTCATGGCCGGGCTTGGCCCGGCCATCCACGTCTTCTTTACCGTGCAAGCAGATCATCTGTGAATGGGAGGCTGGATCTACATCGTGACTAATAAGCGGAACGGTACTCTGTACATTGGTGTCACGAACGACCTTATTCGCCGTGTATGGGAGCATCGAGAAGGCACTAGTAGCAGCTTCGTTCATCGTTATGGCCTCACCAGCCTGGTGTATTTCGAGCACCACGAGGACATACGCAAGGCAATCCAACGAGAAACAAGTCTCAAGCGTTGGCCCCGCTCTTGGAAGGTCCGCCTCCTAACTGCCGGGAACCCAGACTGGGAAAGACTTGTATGCGTCGCTGCTGAGTTGAAGACGTGGATGGCCGGCACAAGGCCACGGCTGTCCGGTTTGATTTTGGTAGACGAAGCGCATGGCGTTGATTCATGTCAGTTCTGGACGTGTGCAAGCGTTCCAGGACAGGCGATGAGGGTCAGCGCCATGCGGCATCAGAATAGCGTCTTTCACTCGGTTCTGAAGCATATTCCTTGGCATCAGTTTGAGCGGCTGGTTGCGGTGCATGGTGCGGATGGGCGGGTCCGCCGGTTGACCAGCAAAAGCCAGTTCATTGCCTTGCTGTATGGCCAACTGTCGGGAGCAGCGAGCCTGCGTGAGATCGTCACCGGCCTGGAGAGCCATTCGGTGCGGCTCTACCATCTGGGCGCGGCGCCGGTCCGGCGATCGACGTTGTCGGATGCGAACGCGTTGCGGCCGGCGGCGCTGTTCGCCGAACTGCTGGCCTTGCTGATGAAGCAGGCGCACGGCCGGTTGCGTCGCTCGCTGGCCGAGACGGTGTATCTGATTGATGCGACGGGCGTGCATCTGAATGCCCACAGTGCTGGATGGGCGCGGTTCTCGGCCGGCGTGTGCGGCGCCAAAGTGCATGTGATTTATGACCCTGATGCCGATCGTCCGATCTATGCCGCGATCACGCCGGCCAGGGTCAACGACATCAGCGTGGCGCAGCAGATGCCGATCGAACCGGGCGCAACCTATGTCTTTGACCTCGGCTACTATGATTACGCTTGGTGGGCGGAGCTTGACGCCGCCCAATGCCGGATCGTCACCCGCTTCAAATGCAACACGCCACTGAGCGTGGTCGAAGAACTGCCGGTGCCGACGGACAGCAACATTCTTTCGGATCGGATCGGCTTTCTGCCAGCCCGCCAGGCGAACAACCGGCACAATCCAATGGCCGATGCGGTGCGTGAGGTACGCGTCGTTACCCCGACCGGCAAGATCTTGCGCCTGCTCTCCAATGACCTCGATGCGACCGCCCAGGAGATCGCCGATCTCTACCGCCGCCGTTGGGCCATTGAGCTGTTCTTTCGCTGGATCAAGCAGACGCTGAAGATCACCCGCTTTTTCGGCACCTCGGAGAATGCGGTACGCATCCAGATTGCCGTCGCCCTGATCGCCTTCCTGCTGTTGCGTCTCGCCCACGCCACCCACAAGATCACGCAAAGCCCGCTCGCCTTTGCCCGGCTGGTCCGCACCAACCTGATGCACCGCAGGCGCATCGACCGCCTGCTCCAGCCACCAGCCGATCCCCCGCTCAATCCAGCTCAATTGGCGCTCCAATGGAACTGACACCCGAACCGGACAGCCGTGGCACAAGGCCGGCCATGACGAAAGGAGCGGGCCTGAGCCGAGAAGTTAGCGCCTGAATAGGATCAAGTCCGGAATCCCTGCGCTCTTCGCAATGACAGCGGAACCGGGGTATAGTCGGTTCGACCTTCCGGAGACCAGCCATGCTGTCCATCGAACCCACTGGCGCGATCCTTGGCGCGACTGTGCACGGCATCGACGTCAGGCGGCTTGATGAGCAAGAGTTCGCGCGCATCCTGCTGGCACTCGGCCGGCACGGCGTGCTGCGGTTTCCCGACCAGCAGCTCGATATGGGTGACCTGCGCCGCTTCTCCGAGCGGTTCGGCGACATCCAGGGCCCCAGCATCGCCGAGAGCGACGCCGCCCATGTCGGTATCCTGTCGAACATGAAGGAGAGCGGCAAATACATCGGCTCGCCGGATGCCGGCCAGGACTGGCACACCGACATGTCGTACCGTGACGTGATGGGCTTCGTGAACGTGCTCTACGGTATCCGCATTCCGCGCCGCAACGGCACGCCACTCGGCGGCACCGAGTTCGCCAACATGCACGCCGTCTATGACGCGCTGCCGGATGAGATCAGGACGCGCCTCGCCGGATGCACCGCCACCCACGACTTCGAGAAGTTCTGGGAGAACATGCGGCAGAACCATGCCAGCCAGCGTCCGCCGATGACCGATGAACAGCGGCGTCGGCGCCGACCGGTGGTGCATCCGCTGTTCCTCACGCATCCGATCACCGGCCGCAAAGTGCTGTATGCCAACCCGGGCTACACGGCACGCATCAACGAGCTGCCAGAGCGCGAAAGCGACGAGATGCTGGACTATCTGTTCGCCTTCCAGCTCGAGCCGCGCTTCCGCTACATCCACAGCTGGACCGAGAACGATCTGCTGGTCTGGGATCATCTCGGCACCATCCATCGCGCGATCGCCGACTACGGTCCGAACGAGATCCGGTTGATGCGCCGGTGTCAGGTGATGGCGACCAAGGTGTTCGACCCCGAGTTCCTGCGCCCTGTCCACGAACTGGTGCGGAGGCCGCGTGATGCGCTGGATCCGCTTCACCGCGCAAGGCCAAACCGCGTACGGTTCGCTCGATGGCTCGACAGTGCGCGAGATCAGCGGCACGCCCTGGGGCACGCACGAACCGACCGGCAGGACCTATGCGCTGAACGACGTGACGCTGGAGGTGCCGGTGATCCCGGCCACCTTCTACGCCGCCGGCATCAACTACGCGGCGCATATCCGCGAGATGGCAGCCAAGCGCGGCGTTCAGCCGGTGTTCCCGGAGAAGGCCGATATCGGCTATCGCGCCAACAACGCGCTGATCGCGCATGATCGGGACGTGGTGATCCCGAGGGACGCCACCGAGAAGATCAACTACGAAGGCGAACTGGTCGTGGTGATCGGCAGGCAGGCCAAGCACCTATCGAAGGCGGACGCCATGTCCTGCGTCTTCGGCTACACCATCGGCAACGACGTGAGCGAACGCACCTGGCAACGCGGCGATCGCACCTTCTGGCGTGGCAAGAATGCCGACACGTTCAAGCCGATGGGTCCCTGGATCGACACCGACGTGGACATCGACGCGATGCAAACGATCGTGCGGGTCAACGGCCGTGAGGACCTGCGCTTCAAGACCAACGACATGATCTTCGATATTCCCACCTATATCGAGGCGATGACTCGCTATCTCACCCTCTATCCCGGCGACGTCATCTGGATGGGGACTGACGGCACGTCACCCGACCTGAAGCATGGCGATGTCGTCGAGGTGGAGCTGACCGGCCTTGGCGTGCTGCGCAACCGGTTCGTGCGCGAGACCTAGCGCGTGATGACCGGAGGCGGAAACGCCCGGAGGTCTAAGTAACGAGCCGCTAGGGATGCGTGGGTCTCTGCGATCACATGCTGATTGCTGGACAGGTTGAGCGCGATTCCGCAATGTCGCCTGACAGCCGGAACAGGCATTCGGGGGAGCCATGGACCTGCAGGCTTGGCTGCGCAGGTTGAATCTCAGCCAGTATGAAGCGGTATTCCAACAGAATTCCGTTACTGCTGATCTGCTCCCAAACCTGACCGCCGAAGATCTGAAGGATCTCGGGATCACGGCAGTTGGCCACCGCCGCCGATTGCTGGATGCCATCGCGGCACTGCGAGCTGATGCTGCACCTTGGCGACTAGCGAGCTGCGTGTGCAGCAGGACCAAGCTAACCACCAGCAGTTGAGTCATGCCGAGCGCCGCCATATCAGCGTGATGTTCTGCGACCTGGTGGGCTCTACCCCGTTGTCGTCTCGCCTCGATCCGGAAGACCTGAGCGCGGTGATCCGTCGTTATCAGGCCTGTGTCGCAGGCGAGATCGAGCGCTTCGGCGGGTTCATCGCGCGCTATGTCGGGGATGGCGTGCTGATCTATTTCGGCTGGCCGGTCGCCGGCGAGAACGATGCGGAGCGGGCGGTGCGTGCCGCGCTGGCCGTGATCGCGGAACTCGCCCAGGCACAGATCGGCAATGAACGGCTGCGGGTACGCATCGGCATCGCAACCGGCTTGGTGGTGATCGGCGAGCATATCGGCACTGGTGAGGCTCGCCAGCAGACGGCGATCGGCGAGACGCCTAACCTTGCCGCGCGCCTGCAATCCCTGGCCGGGGATGACGGCGTCGTCATCGATGCAGCCACCCGGAACCAGATCGGTGGCCTGTTCGACTATGCTGATCTTGGATTTGTGGAACTGAAGGGCATACCGGGGCCGGTGCGGGCCTTCCAGGTCCTGAAGGAGGCCGCTGTCAGCAGCCGGTTCGAGGCGCTGCACAGCACGGTCCTGACGCCTCTGGTCGGACGCGACGAAGAGCTTGAGCTGCTGTTGCGACGCTGGACGCAAGCGAAGACGGGCGCCGGGCGCGTGGTGATGGTCGCCGGCGAATCAGGCATCGGCAAGTCTCGTCTCGTCGCTGAACTCGAGGGGCGCTTGAGGCACGAGCCTCATGCCCGGCTACGCTATTTCTGTGCTGACGATCATGCCGACAGCCCGCTGTATCCGATCATCCGGCAACTGACATTTGCCGCCAATTTCGACCTGCACGATTCCGATCAGACGAAACTGGCAGAAACTACGAACCATGCTCGGGTCTGACGTTCCGGCGCAGGATTCGCTGCTGCTCGGCGACCTGCTCGGTCTGACCGCCGAGTGGCCAACCCAAGCAGAGACCAACTCCCGGACACAGCGTGAGCGGACTTTCGCTGCACTGTTGGGCCTGATGGAGAGACTGTGCCGCGAACAGCCATTGCTGATCGTGGTCGAGGATATTCACTACGCTGATCCCACGACACGCGACCTTGTCGACCTGGCGATCAGCCGCCTGGCCGAGCTGCCGGTCCTGCTGATCATGACATTTCGCCCTGAAATTCAGCTTCCATGGACCGGCCACGCCGGCGTGACATTGATCACGTTGAACCGCCTCGATCGGAAGGACAGCGTGCAGCTCGCTGCAGTGTTGGCAAACGAGCTGCCGTCGGTGCTGCTCAATCGCATTGCCCTGCGCGCCGACGGTGTGCCGTTGTTCGTTGAGGAACTGGCAAAGGACTGGATGGAGCGTGCTCACGACGCGGACAGCGGGCTGCAAACGATTGGGGTGCCGACCACGCTGCGGGGTTCACTGCTGGCGCGCCTCGATCGACTGCCGAACGCAAAACAGGCAGCGCAGATCGGCGCCGTTATTGGTCGGGAATTCTCCTATGAGCTGATCGCCGCGATTGCAGACCTGCCGGAGCCTGTACTGGTCGCGGGGACTGGAACAGCTCGTATCAGCGGGACTGGCGCATTGCCGCGGCGAACCTCCTGCCGCCACATACCGGTTCAAGCATGCGCTGGTGCAGCGTGCGGTTTATGCGACGCTGCTGCGGCAGCACCGCCAGCAAGCGCATAGCAAGATCGCCGATGTTCTGTCTGACCGGCTCAATGTGGAACCACAGGTGCTTGCGCATCACCTGACCGAGGCAGGACGGGTTGAAGCGGCCTTGCAGTATTGGTTGCAAGCGGGCCAGCGCGTTGCGGGCCTCTCGGCGGAGCGTGAGGCGATCAATTTATTCCGGCGCGGGCTCGCGGCGCTGCTGACCTTGCCGGAAAGCCCGGAGCGAAATCGTCGGGAACTGGAGTTCCAACTCGCGCTGCAAACGCTTTTGATTGCGACCGAAGGCCAGGGTGCAGACGGTGTCCGATTGCTGCGCCAGCGCATTCAGGAGCTGGGCCGAGCGACGGACTGATACCGGCGCCATTCCGGATAGCCCCGCACTTGCGCAGCGGGAGCAAGAGGACCATCAGCTCCGCCCCATGCTGACCACACTCGTCATCCTGTTGTGCGGCGCGACCATCGCCGTGCCGCTGACCCGCCGCGCCGGTTTCGGCAGCGTGTTGGGCTATCTGCTCGCCGGCATTGCGATCGGCCCGGCGGGGCTGGGGCTGATCACCAATGTCGATGCGATCACCTCGATCTCCGGTCTCGGCGTGGTGATGCTGCTGTTCCTGATCGGACTGGAAGTGCGGCCGCAGCGGCTTTGGGTGATGCGGCGTGCGGTGTTCGGACTGGGCACGGCGCAGGTGGCGATCACTGCCGCCGCCATCGCGGGCGCGGCGCATGTGGCAGGCTTGCCGTGGCGAGGCGCGGTGGCACTGGGTGCCGGGCTTGCGATGTCATCCACCGCCATCGTGCTGCCTCTGCTGGCCGAGCGCGATCTGTTGACCAGCCGTGCCGGCCGCGATGCGTTTGCCGTGCTGCTGTTTCAGGACCTGGCGTTCATTCCACTTGTCGCGTTGCTGCCGCTGCTGGCGAACAATACCCTTCCCGATCAGGTGCCGTGGCACGATGTGGCACGCGCCATCGGCGCCATTGTGGTCATCCTGATCGGCGGCCGCTTTCTATTGCCGCGGATGTTCCGCGCGATCGGCGGTGCCAGGACGCCGGAGCTGTTCACCACCCTCGCACTGCTTGTGGTCGCCGGCGCGGCACTGCTTGCCAATGCGGCGGGCCTATCGCCGTCGCTCGGTGCCTTCATGGCGGGCGTGCTGCTGTCGGAATCGGAATACCGCCACGAGCTGCAGGCGGACATCGAGCCATTCGAAGGGCTGCTGCTGGGCTTCTTCTTCATCTCGGTCGGCATGTCGGTCGATCTGCCGCTGGCTCGCGCCGAGCCTGGTCTGCTCGCCCTGGCGACTGTCAGCCTACTCGTCGTCAAGGCGGCCATCTGCTTCGTGCTGGCCCGCGTCGCCGGCGAAGATCGGTCGAATGCGCTGCGATTCTGCCTCGCCTTGCCGCAGGCCAGCGAGTTCAGCTTTGTTCTGTTCGGCGCCGCCGTAGCCGTGGATGTCCTCGGCCCGAACGAGGCGGCATTCGCCACGCTGGTCACCGCCGCGTCGATGATCACCACGCCCATACTGTTCGCGGCGGCGGAAGCGGGACTGCGCCTGAAGCCGGCGCCCGCGCCACAGTACGACACGATCGATGCCGATGGCGCACCGGTCATCATCTGCGGCTTCGGTCGATTCGGTCAGATCATTGGCCGGGTCCTGCGAATGTCCGGCATCCCATTTACCGCGTTGGAGCGCGACCCGGGACAGGTGGACGTGCTGCGCCGCTTCGGCACCAAGGTTTACTTCGGTGATCCCACCAGAGCGGACGTGCTGCGCGCCTCGGGCGTGGAGCATGCAAAGCTGGTCATCGTCGCGATGGACGATCCTGCTGGCGTTCTGCGCGTGATCGACATGGTGAAGCGCAATTTCCCGCACGTGGCGATCCTGGCGCGGGCGAGGAACCGTTGGTACGCGCATCTGCTGATGGATCGCGCCGTGGAGGGTCTGGTGCGCGAGACCTTCCATTCCAGTCTACAGCTCGCCAGACAGGCGTTGCTCATTCTCGGCACCAACGAGACGGCGGCCGAGCGCGCCGTGACACTGTTCCGCGATCATGACGAGAAGAATCTGGTGGAGACACATGCGATCTATCGAGACGAGCAGCAGTTGATTCAGAACCAGCAGCAGGCGACCGACGAATTGGCTGGTCTGCTGGAGGCAGATCAACGCTGAAACGTCAGAGCATTTTCAGGATGACTGCGATACGGTCATTGCGAGGAGCATGGCGACGAAGCAAACCAGGTGTTGTGCCGCTAGCTCTGGGTTGCTTCCCCTCGCATACGCGAGGGTCGCAAGGACGCATTGTGCGCCTCCGGTCGGCGTGAAAGCACACTTGCCAGAGCCCGTGATTCACGTCCTCTGATGTTTCCGCTTCGAACGATCACGGGCTAACCGGCGGCCGGCACCTGCGCGGTTTCGGGCATCGCCAGCCATACGAACAGCGCGCCCGCCACCCCCACCAGCGCGAGCGAGGCGAAAGCGATCTGAACGCCGGCGGTGTCCGCGATCCAGCCCCCGACCGTGGTGCTGATCGCGGCGCCCAGGCTCACCGCCAAGCCCAAAACGCCCATGCAGAGATTGAAGTGCGATGTGCCGCGGGTGATATCGGCGGCGAGCAACGGCAGCATCACACCGAACACCGCGCCGCTGATGCCGCTTATCGCCTGTGCGGCGATCGGCAGCCAGGCGCCCGGCAGCACCGCCAGCAGGAACCCACGCACCGGCAGCGCACACCAACCGAGTATCAGAACGGCGCGCCGGCCACGCACTGCCGCAGCGCGCCCGACCGCGGGCGAGCAAAGTGCCACCACAATCTGCGGGATCACGATGCAAGCCGCGATGATAAGGTTCGCGAGCGTGCCCGCCCGCATCGTCACGGTGGCACCGACCAATGGCAGCATGGCCGCATTCGAAAGGTGAAACAGCGCCACAGCGCCGGCGAACGTGAGCAAAGACCGATTGGTGAATAGCCGCCGCAATCCCTGCCAGTCGAAGGTCCTCGTCGTCGTCTGCTCTCGTGCGTGTTCGCCGCGGCCGATGGCAAGCAGCGACAGGATTGCCGGCACGCACAGCGCCGCGGTCAGCACGAATACCGCGCGGCTTGACAGCCAGGCGCCCGTGGCACCCATCACCGCTGCCGCCAGGCCATTGCCCAACGATGCATAGCGGGCATTGCGCCCCAGACGCTCGCCCAGCGCCATGTGGCCGACCAGATGCAGGCTGATCGCGGCAATCGCCGGCGTCAGCACACAGCTTGCGAAGGCGTGCAGCGTCTGCGCTACCATGACCGGCAATGGCGTCGGCCGAAGCGCCAGCAGCAGCGCGGCAATGATCACAAAGATCAGCGCCGTGCCGGCGGCCACTCGCTTGTTGCGCACCAGGTCCACCAGCGCGCCGGCCGGGATCTGGCTGATCAGGGCGACGATCGTGCCCAGGGTGAGCACGAAGCCGATCTGGACCTGGGTCCATTTGTGGGTGGTCAGATAGACGGCGACGAATGGTCCGAACCCGGTCTGCACGTCGGCGACGAAAAAGTTCAGCAGATCGAGCGCCCGCGGGCTTCGCGGCGGAGGAGCGCCATCGCGGGGCATCGGCTATGGCTGGGTTGGTTCGGGTTCATGCGCTGCAGGCGCAGGTGCGGCAGGCGCCGCTACCACGACAGGCGCGGGTTTCGCGATGTCCTTGTACTCCGGTGCTGCCTTGATCTGGTCCGGCGTCAGCGTCAGGCTGATGGCCCGCTTCGGATCGGCCGGTGCGAAATGGATGGCGTTCCACTCGATGGCTATCTTGCGGTTGCCAACTCCCATGAACCCACCAAAGTCGATCACCGCGGCCTGCGGCTGACCCTGATCATCCACCAGCACATCGACCAGGTGCCCGATCTCCTTGCCCTCGGAATCCGTGACGGCATGACCGAGAATTGGCACGGCCTGGTCAGGCGGAACGTGCTGCACCTCACTCGGCGCCGGCGCGGCGGCCGTCAGCAACAGAGCGAAGATTGTTCCTCTGTGCCTTTGCGTCATCTCGCACACTCCGACTGTATTGGTTTCGCGATCAAGCGCCGGCGCGCACCCCTCGCTTCAAGTTCGCTTGCGCCTCCGGCGAGCCGGCCGCCTGTATCGATGCCAATATGATACCGCCCCCGATCAGGGCAATGCCGACGCCGTGGAACAGGAAGAATGTCTCGTCCAGGAACAGCACTGCCAGGACGCTGCCAAACACCGGCATTAGGTGCCATGACTGCCCTGCCCGCGCCGCGCCAATGAGTTCGATGCCGCGATTGAAGAACAGATAGGCAAGAAACGAAGGGAACACAGCGATGTAGGCCAGTGCGAACCAGGCCGAAGGGGTGTTGTCGATCCTCGCGCCCTGAGCGAATTCCCAGAGATAGAACGGCAGGATCATCATCGAGCCAATGCCCATCGTCGCCACCAGGAAACTCATTGGGTGTACCGCGGGCCGTCGGCGGAACACCGCCGCGTAGCTGCCGTTGATCAGCATCGCAGCCAGGATCCACACATCGCCCCGGTTGACCTGCAGATGCAGCAGCGCGGTGAACGAACCATGCGCCGCGATAACCGCAACTCCGACAAGCGACAGCAGCACGCCCGCGCTCTGCCAGCGGGTCGGCACGTCGCCAAACAGCACGAAAGCCCAGACTATGATGATCAGCGGCCCGGCGGATTGCAACAGCAGCACGTTGAGCGCGGTCGTGCTGGTAAGGCCGATGTAGGACATCGTGTTGTAGGTGGCGATGCCGGTCGCAGACAGCAGCAGCAGCATGCGCCAGTGGCGTCGCAGTGTCGGCAGATCCTTGCGCAGGTACGGCCAGGCGAAGCCGATGGCGACCAGGAAGGCGCCGGTCCAGCGCCAATACGCCAGCGCGATCGGCGGCACCATTCCCACCACGCCGCGACCAAGCACGATGTTGCAGGCCCAGAACACATTGGCCAGGATCAGCAGCGGCCAGGCGGAGTTCCAAACGCGTCGCATTCGGTGTGTTCAATCTGTCTCGACTGTCCGTGCGGGGAGCAAGGGGGTCGCGGGACCTGATCCTATAGGCACTAACTTAAGGACGCAGGTCACTCTGCTTTCGTCATGGCCGGGCTTGGCCCGGCCATCCACGTCTTCTTTACCGTGCAAGCAGATCATCCGTGAATGGGAGGCTGGATCTACATAGTGACTGATAAGCGGAACGGCACTCTGTACCTCGGTGTCACGAACGACCTCATTCGCCGTGTAAACGACCTCATTCGCCGTGTATGGGAGCATCGAGAAGGCACTGATAGCAGCTTCGTCCATCGTTATGGCCTCACCAGGTTGGTGTATTTCGAGCACCACGAGGACATACGCAAGGCAATCCAACGAGAAGCCAGCCTCAAGCGTTGGCCCCGCTCTTGGAAGGTCCGCCTCCTAGCTGCCGGGAACCCGGACTGGGAAGACTTGTATGCGTCGCTGCTGAGTTGAAGACGTGGATGGCCGGCACGAGGCCGGCCATGACGATTGGAGCAGGCCTGCGCCGAAAAGTTAGCGCCAATGCTACCTGATCCGGAAGCAATTTCTTACGGCCCTAGGTTGCTTCGCTTCGCTGGCAATGACAGGTGGGCCATCAGTAGGCGCCTGCCCATCCGTCTCGGCGCGGATCGGAGCCTGCCATTCTCACGCCGTTCTCCGCGATGCGGATGGCTTGCACACTGCATGGGCCTTCCAGGGATCCGACTCGGTTCAGCCGGTGCCCGAGACGCTCCAGTCCGCACAGCACATCGTCGCCGAACTCCGGCTCGATCGTTAGGCGGCCATCGCCTTCATGCGGCCAGTTGGCGCCCTGGCCTTGCTGGATCGAGGTCCAGCGTGGCGCCTCCAGCGCGGTCTGGGGATCGGCACCCAAATCCATCATCGCGGTCAGCACCTGAAGATTGACCTGCACCTGGTTGTCCGCGCCGGGCGTACCCTCGACCGCCCATAGGCGGCCATCCCTGAACACCAGCGGCGCGTTCATCGTGTGACGGACGCGCTTGCACGGCGCCAAGCAGTTCGCGTGCCCCGGGGCGAGATGCCAGTAGGCCATCCGATTATTGAGCAGCACGCCGGTATCGCCCGCGGTCACACCGGAGCCGAAGCCGGAATTCAAGCTCTGTATCCCTGAGACGGCATTGCCTTCCTGATCAACGACGCAGAAATACGTCGTGTCTCCCGCGGCGATCTCGGGTTCCGCCAGCGCAACATCGCTGGCTCGCGCCATATCGATCGAGGCGGCGCATTCATCGGCATAGGCGTCCGACAACAGCCGGTCCAGCGGCACATCCCCGAAGCGCGGATCGGTGCCGAAGCGTTCACGATCGGCAAAGGCACGCTTCTTCGCCTCCACCAATACATGGATGCGCCGCACCGGATCGAGCGCCGACAGGTCGAACCGTTCCGCGATCTTCAGCATCTGGAGCATGGTGAAGCCGGTGGAGTTCGGCGGTGTCTGCGTCACCTGGAAGCCGCGATAGGCGATGCCGATCGGCTCCTGTAGCTGTGGCTGAAAAGCCTCCAGGTCGCGCCCATCGACCAGCACGCCAGCCTCGCGCATGCCGGCAGCGAGGCGCTTCGCCAACCGGCCGCGATAGAACGTCTCGGCGCCGTCTTCGGCGATTTCCTGTAGTGTGCGCGCCAGGTGAGGTTGGCGGATCAGTGCACCGAGTGGCGGTACCCCGGCATCGGGACCAGCGAGAAACACCGCGCGAGAGCGTGCATCCGCGGCGAGCACCGCACGCACATCGCCGGCGAAGTTTCGGTAGTGATGGGTGACAGCGAAGCCTTCGCGCGCGTGCTCGATGGCCGGGCCACACAGTTGTCGCCATGGCAGTTGGCCGTGTGCGGCGTGCATCGCACCCACACCGGCGAGCAGGCCTGGTGTCGAGACACTGAGCGGTCCGCGCACCGCGATGCCGGTCGTGCGAAAGCGTTCGGCGGTGGCGGCCTGCGGCGCACCGCCGGTCGCATTGTAGCAACGCGATGTGCCATCGCGCGATTGATGCACGTGGTAGAAGCCATCGCCGCCCAGACCGGACATGCCTGGCTCGACCACGCCCAGGGTCAGCGAGATCGCCACCGCAGCATCGACCGCATTGCCGCCGGCGCGCAGCGTGTCCAGGCCCGCTTGGGTCGCCAGAGGATGGTTGGCTCCCAGAGCGCCCTTGCGACCCATGATCAGGACGCGATGATTGCGTGCCGGCAGGTACATCGGATCACTCCAGATCTAAAGATGAGCGGTGAAGAACTCGGCGACCGCGCGGTAGATGCGCCGGCGATCGTCTGGGCGGATGAAGCCGTGCCCGGCATAGTCGAAGGTGAGATAGGTGACCTGCTTCTGCCGCTCGCGCAATGCCGTGACGTATTGCTCGCTTTCGCCGATTGGTACGCGCGGATCGCGCGTACCGTGTGCAATCAGCACTGGAACAGCAATGCGGTCCACCTGATGGATCGGTGAGATGCGTGCAAAGAGTGCGGCATTGCGCTCCGGGTCGCCGTATTCCGCGGCGCGGTGATTGCGCCGCCAGGGTCCCGTCCCGGCCAGCAGGGTCACGAAGTCGGCTATGCCATAGTAGTTCACGGCGGCGCGCCACAGATCGGGATACTCGGTGATCGCCGACATCACCATGAAACCCCCGTAGGACTGGCCCATGATACCGATGCGCCCGGCATCGATCGCCGGATGCGACGCGAGCCATTCCCTGCCATGCGCCAGGTCCACAACGCTGTCGAGCCGCTTCTCGACGTCATCGCTCATGGTCCAGGCGCGGCCGTAGCCGGAACTGCCGCGCACATTCGGCATCAGCACGGCGAAACCCTGCGCCAGCAGCATCTGCATGTCTGGCCGGAAGTTGGCCCGGGTCTGTCCGACCGGTCCACCATGCACCCACATGATCGCAGGAAAACCATTCGCCGGTTGCGTTCCTTGCGGCAGCGCCAGCCAGCCCGGGATCTCCGCGCCGTCGAAGCTGGTCCAGGATACCAGTTCGACATCGACCGGCGGCTGCGGACCAGGGTCCGGGCGCCATGCCAGGTCGGTCGCACCATCACGCCAGATCCAAAGTGACGGTGGATGCCTCGGTGTCGCGAGCGCGAACGCCAGGCGGCTGCCATCAGGCGACCAGGCGAGGTCGGTTATGACGCCTTGCGGCAGCCCGCTGACGATGGGCCGCTCGCCATCCATCGGCCCGATACGCAGCACGGAGTAGCCTCGATCATTTTCGACCGTGGCAAGTCGGTTGGTATCCGCCGCGAGTGCCCACGCCTCGACATCGCGTTCCGCCGCTGCGTGCACGACGGCGATGTCGGCGCTCGCCGGATCAATCCGGCACAGTCGGAGGAAGTTGCTGTCGCCGAGGTCGGTCAGCGCCATAAGTGCCTTGCCATCGCTGACCCAGCGCACGCTTTGAAAGTTCGCGGGCGCCCCAATGGTGCGCACCTCGCCTGACCCGAGATCGAGCAGCAACAGCGACATGTCACCGAAGCCGCGATCATGCAGAAGTGCGAGCGCGCCGGCATCGGGCCGGAAGCCGGAAATGCTGGTCAGGTTGTGGCCCTGGAATACGCGCCGGCGCTCGCCGCTGGCGACCTCCTGCACATAGACATCGAAGTGTGCTCTGTCGCGATCATTCGCAGCATAGGTGATGCGTGTCCCGTCGGGTGACCAGGCGCCGAAATCGTGGATGACGGATGGATTGTCAGTCAGCCGCTGCGGTTGCGGTGCGGCGTCATGCGGATCGATCAGCAGCAGTTGCTGACACTCGTCGCCACCGCGGTCGATGCCGTAGATCAGCCTGTCGTCCACCGGCGAGCGCCGCAGAAATGCGACCTTCTCATCGTGCGACGTGAGCTGCCTCTCGGCGCCGCTGACGGGGTCCAGCGACCACACCTGGGGCAGCCCTGAACCGCGCAGATGGAACAGCGTTTGTGCGTCACGCGAGAACGCCGGCGCCGCGGCTGCGCTGATCGAGACGAAGCTTTCCGGATCGTGCATCATGGCTCCAGCATAGCTTTCGCCTGGCGTTTTGATAGGAAGGAGGAAGGCTTGTCCAGGTCATGAGGCGAGTTGCCCTGGCAAACGAGACCGACTGGGACGGATGGCGGAAGGCCACCCGGTCGTTGGTTCTGGCGGGCGTACCGCCTCAGGACGTGCGCTGGTCGGTTCGCTCGCATGACGAGGACGGCGACCCGCTGCGCGAGGAGCAAGGCAGCTTCGGCGTCTCGAAGGCGCTGGTATCGCTGGCATCCTTGGCCATTCAGGCGCGTGACCCAGGTCGATTCGACCTGCTGTACCGCCTGGTGTGGCGCGCCAACGCCGGTGAGCGCGTGCTGGAGATGGATGCGGACCCCGAGGTGCGGCGCGCCAGGGGACTTGCACTCGCGGTGCGGGCAGAAGCGCATCGGATGCGCACGCAAATCCGCTACCTGCCGATCGAGGATGATGGCACGCGTTATCTTGGCTGGTACGAGCCTGCGCATTTCGTGCTCGAGGCGAACGCGCAACTGATCGCGAAGCGATATCCCGACCTCGCTTTCTCAATTCTGACGCCCGCTGGCGGCGCACACTGGGACGGCAGCGAATTGCGCTTCTCTGCAGGGGTTGCGCGCAGTGCCATAAAGGATGACGCGGCACTACGGTCGTGGTGGCAGGCGCATGGCGTGGGGCTGCTGCGGCATGCACGCACAGGTACATCAGTCCCGCCGGCGGAGGAGCTGGATGAAGCGCCGCGGCCGCCGGACCGGCCGGCGCTCGGACCCGTCGTGTTGCTGCTGGCGCCCGACGCCCCGCTGCAAGAGGCGATGCACGAGGCATCCGATTGCCGGCGCTGTGACCTGTGGGAGTCGGCGACGCAGACGGTGTTCGGGGAAGGACCGGCACACGCCAGGGTGATCTTCGTCGGCGAGCAGCCCGGCGATCAGGAGGACGTCATCGGACGTCCCTTCGTGGGACCTGCCGGACAGATCATGGATCGGGCGATGGACGAGGCGGGGCTCGACCGCCGCAGCGTCTACATCACCAATGCGGTGAAGCACTTCAAGTTCGAACCGCGCGGCAAGCGGCGGATCCACAAGACGCCGGAGACGCCGGAAATCCGTGCCTGCCGTTTCTGGCTGGATGTGGAGCTGGTCCGCCTACAGCCAAAGCTGGTGGTCGCGATGGGCGGCACGGCGGCGCGGGCTGTGCTGGGGCGGGCGGTGACCATCACGCGCGAGCGCGGACGGCCGATCGAATTGAGTAACGGTCAGGCCGCGTTTGTGACCGTGCACCCGTCGTTCCTGCTTCGCGTACCGGATGAAGACGCGAAGGCGCGGGAGTACCGCGCCTTCGTCGCCGATCTGCGAAAGATAATGGAGCTGGTGCGGTGAGTGTAGCCTAGCGGTTCAGGACCTAATCCAGGACGCGATCCAGTTGTGGTGCCGGGCGGCCCTAGATTGCTTCGCCTCGCATACGCGAGGCTCGCAATGACACGTTACGACGGGTGAGCGCGGAGGGGTTGCGCTCACCTGCTCATGGGCTTTCCGCGAGAGTTAGGCCAACGCGCTTCAAGCCATTGCCGAGGTGGGGACGCCCTCCGGATCGAGACGGTAACCGCCGCCTTCGGTAACCAGTAGACGCGCGTTCGCCGGGTCCGGCTCGATCTTCTGGCGCAGTCGGTAGATGTGCGTCTCCAGCGTGTGGGTAGTGACGGCGGCGTTGTAGCCCCAGACTTCGTTGAGCAGCACCTGGCGCGCCACCGATCGGGTCCCGGCGCGATAGAGGAACTTCAGAATGGCCGCTTCCTTTTCCGTCAACCTGATGCGGCGGTTCTTCGCCGGATCCTGCAACAGCTTGGCCGACGGGCGGAACGTATATGGCCCGATGGTGAAGACCGCATCCTCGCTGTTCTCGAAGATGCGGAGCTGTGCTCGCAGGCGCGCCAGCAGCTCGTTGAGCCGGAACGGTTTTGCGATGTAGTCGTTGGCGCCGGAATCCAGGCCGCGAACGACGTCGGTTTCCGCATCCGAGCCGGTCAGCATGATGATCGGCATCTTCTGTCCCTGCTTGCGCAACCGCGTACACAGATCCCGCCCATCGCCATCCGGCAGGCTGACGTCAAGGATGACGGCGTCGAAGCGAGAGTCCTGGGCGCTCAGTCTCTCCTCGGCTTCCGCAATCGTTGCTGCCGATACCGCGGTGAACTCGCCATCGACCGCAAGCTGATCCGCCAAAGTCTCTCGCAACACCGCGTCGTCATCCACGATCAGTATCGGTCGCTCTGCCGACATCTCAGTTCCTCTCGCTCTCTTGGGCTAGCTCGCCCGGCCGTATTTTGCGTGCTACTACCGCCCGAACGCGGCTCGTGCCACGGTGCGGTGCCGACTTGGAGACCTGACACCATCATCCTGCCACCGCGATTTAACTCCTCGCAAGGCGCTCACATCCCTGTGAGCGCGACCAAGACATTTGGCGTACCCCGCCATATAGTCATTCTGCCGGGCATCGCAGGGCAGGTTGTAGGCTCCGTCAGCCGGTCGGAAGGCAGGCTCGGCATCAATCGTGACGAAAGTTGGTCGTTTTTGTTCCAGATTTATGCACTCCGATGAAACACGCCCTTCCGACTGATCAAAAACTCACGACGAAGCCGGGCGGCGTGGTGTCCGATCCGGATGGTCCTTCGGCTCGCGTACGGTGCACCGTACGGCAGCGGACCTCCGGCGTGGCGCTCCTATTATCCTAAATGGTGACGCGCCTCTCGGTACTACTTTCGGCTGAAGCGGCCGGTCCACAAGGGCTGGCCGAATTCGATCAGTTGGCAGGCGGCCCGCCGATGCTGCTGCTCGCCCCGATGCGCGCCGCGGCGGTGCTGCATCAGCCCATCGAGCCGGAAGCGCAAGCGGCTGCGCTGTGGCTAGGCAAGGAACTGCTGGCGCCGGAGCCATTGCGCGGACTGGCCGACCCGACGTTGGAGGAGTGTGCTGCCGGCGCGACCCGAACCGGCACCGGTCCCCGCTCTTGCGCCGGCGGCACTGATCTTGGCCAAGTTGGCGAGGCTGCTGCCGGCGGTGTTGGCCGCGCCGCTCGGTTCGCTGGCGGACGAGAACGCCAAGCGACTGGGGCTGTTCGCGGTTCCCGCCGACGACCTGATGAGCTACCCGGCAGCGGCGGCGGTCGGTTTGCGCCAGATTGCCGCGGCCCGCGTGCCGTTGGAGAACGCGGCAGATGGGCGCGTTATCGCGTTCCGTACCGGAAGGCGCCGCGATTGAACATCTCGCCATCATGGTCGGCCAGCCCGAGGCGGCGGATGCGCCGCTGGTGCGCATTCATTCCGAATGCTTCACCGGCGACCTGCTCGGCAGCCTGCGCTGCGACTGCGGGGTGCAGTTGCGCGGAGCGATCGCGCGGATGGCCGAGGAAGGTGCGGGCGTCTTGCTGTACCTTGCGCAGGAAGGCCGCAACATCGGCCTGGTGAACAAGTTGCGCGCCTATACGCTGCAGGACCGCGGACTGGATACGCTCGATGCGAATCGGGCGTTGGGCTGGGGCGCCGATGAACGCAACTTCCTGATCGCGGCGACGATGTTGCAGGCGCTGGGGCTGCAATCGCATCAGGCTGCTGACCAACAATCCCGACAAGCTGGCGGCACTGGCCGAATGTGGCGTCGAGGTTGTCGGCCGCGAAGCGCACGCCTTCGCGCCGAACGGCGTGAACGACTATTACCTGGCGACCAAGGCTGAGCGCTTCGGCCATCTGCTCGACTGAGAGCGCGGATGCGGGCGTGGTCCATCCGGGCGGCAGATTGCTGGAAGCGGCGGGCATGGTGTTCCGCATCGCACTTGGACGCGGCGGCGTGCGGCCGGACAAACAGGAAGGCGACGGTGCAACGCCGGTCGGGCTGATGCCGTTGCGGCGCGTGCTTTATCGCGCCGATCGCGTGAGTGTCCCGGATTGCGTCGTGCCGACCGAACCGATCGCGCCGAATGACGCGTGGTGCGATGACGTCAACCGGCCGCGAATACAACCGGATGGTCCGGCTGCCGTACGATGGCCACTACGAGGAACTCTGGCGACAAGACGGGCTATACGACCTGGTCGGCGTGCTGGGATGGAATGACGCGCCGGTGCAACGTGGCCGCGGTTCAGCGATCTTTCTGCATGTCGCGCGCTCTGATTATGCACCGACCGACGGATGCGTCGCGCTCGCGTTGCGCGACTTGCGGCGAGCTCCTGGCGCGAGGACTGACCGAGGTGCTGGTGCTAAGCGGATGAGACCGCGTTATTCCGCGGGGTTCCCTGCTCAACCCGCGTTCCTGAAGCGCCGTCAGATAGGCATTCCAGCGCTGCTCATGCTCCCGGCCGAGGGCGTGCAAATACTCCCAGGAGAAAATCCCAGTATCGTGCCGATCATCGAACAGCAGCCGCACAGCGTAGTTGCCGATCGGCTCGACGCCGATGATCGATACCGAACGCTTCCCGGGGACGATCTGCCGTTGCTGTGGGCCGTGGCCCTGTACTTCCGCGCTCGGGCTTTCGACGCGAAGATACTCGGCCGGAAGCGCAAATCGGGAGCCGTCATCGAACTCGACGTGCAACGCGCGTTCAGCCTTGCTGAGTCGGATCGCGGTGGCGACTGGCATCGTCTGAACTCCGAATTGTCATGGCCGGGCTCTGACTCGCCGGCGATCACTCGTCCAGCTTACGCGCCTCCTCGGGCAGCATGATCGGGATGCCGTCGCGTACCGGGTAAGCGAGACCAGCCTTGCGGCTGATCAGTTCGTTCGCCTCGCGGTCGTATTCCAGCGGTCCCTTGGTCAGCGGGCAGACCAGCACCTCAAGCAGCCGCGGGTCGATCGGGGGCTGCGGCCTGGTATCCGCTGGTTCGTCCATGGCGCGATCGTCCTCAACTCACGCGTGCGTTCGCCGGGTCCGTCTTGCGCCAGGGCGCCCATCTGCAACAGCGCCAGCAAGGCAGACGCACGCTCTGCTTCGGTCGGAGCCTTCGAGCAGCGCCTGCTTTTCCGCCGGCTCGAACGGGCAGACCATGGCCAGTGTCACCACCAGCATATCGTCAGGCAGCCGCTTGATCGCATCCCAGTTGGCATCGATGTCGCGGTGCGTGAAATAGCCACGCAAGGCGGCCAACAAGGTCTCGCGCGATACGCCGGTGGCTGGCTGGTGCGAGGTCCAGATCTGCCTGTAGGGACCGAAATCGCCGCGGACGCGACGATAGCCGCGCCGCATCGCCAGTTCGTCGGCGACCGCGAAGCGGATCAGGCCGGTGAGGGTGATCAGAAAGTGCCCTTCGTCGGTCTCGCTGAACGACGAGATACGCCCGAGACAGCCAATCCGAAACAGGCCGGGGCCGGTCTCGGTCTCGGCCGCGGTGGGATCCGGCTGGATCATGCCGAACATGCGGCCCTGCCCCAGCGAGTCCTCGATCATCGCCAGATAGCGCGGCTCGAAGATCCGCAGGGCAGCTTGCCGCGCGGCAGCAGCAGCACCCCAGGCAACGGGAACACCGGGAATTCGCCCGGCAGGTCCGCCACCCTGGGGTGGAACGGCGCCATCTAGCTGAACAGCACGGCGGACAGCTTACGGCGCGCCGCGACGGTTGCCGGATCGTCGAACCCCCAGGCCTCGAAGAACTTCAGGAGCTGAAGCCGGGCCGCGTCTTCGTTCCAATTGCGGTTGCGGCGGACGATCTCCAGCAGTGCATCGGCGGCCTGCTCGCGCTGGCCGCTGGCGTTGAGGGCGGTGGCCAGATCATAGCGGGCCTGGAGATCCGCCGGATCGGCGGCAAGACGTGCCTGCAGCGCCTGGAGCTGACCTTTCGCCTTGCGGCCTTCTTCCGCCAGCGTAAGGGCACTGCGGGCGCCCGCCACCTCGGCGTGTTCGCTGATACTCGCCGGGACCTGCGCCAGCGCCTGCCGCGCCTGGTCCTCTTGGCCCAGCGCCATCAGAGCGCGGATCAGGCCGCCCCACGCGTCGCCGTTCTCCGGCTCTTGCTGCAGCAGCTCGCTGAACACTTCGCCGGCCTGCTGTGGGTCGCCGGCTTCGAGCGCCGCTTTGGCCTCGGCGAGCAGGTCGGCGGTGGGCAGCGAGCCGCCGGCGAGTTTGAGCAAGGCCTCGACGAAGCGCTTCACTTCGGATTCCGGTTGTGCGCCTTGGAACAGGTCGGCGATCTGGCCTTGCCAGAACGCCGCCACGGTCGGGACCGACTGCATCGGCAACCCGAGTTGGGCGAGTTGCTGCACGAGCGAACGGTTCTGATCGATATCTATCTTCACCAGCTTCACCCGCCCTCCGGCCGAGCGCACCACTTTTTCCAGAGTGGGTGTCAACTGCTTGCAGGGGCCGCACCAGGTCGCCCAGAAATCCACCAGGACGGGGAGGCTCGCGAGGCCTCCACCACCTCTTTCATGAAGGTCTTCTGGTCGCCGTCCATGATCATGGCGGCACCGTCGCCGCCGGCGGCGGTTGGGGTCTGCCCGATGATCAATTCGTCCATGCTTCGTCGCCCTTCGGTTCCGCTCTGGGCATAGATGTTGTGCTGCTGGCGCGAGACAAGCGGCAGGAGCCGGTTGCGGCAGACCATGCCGCGACTGCGGGCGACTTGCAATCGGGGGGCAAGCCGCCTAGAACCCGCGCCCTGATCGGGAGCGC
>CAVWWB010000001.1:0-370768 GCA_963758595.1 uncultured Alphaproteobacteria bacterium | reverse complement strand
CTCACCAGCGCGGCGCGAGGTCGAGTTTCTCGCCGTTCCGTGCTGGCCTTTGCCGGCGTCCTGTCAGTTGTCGGGCCGTTTGGAGCTCGCGCGCTTACGGGGAGATCAGTGCCAAAAATCCCCGACCATCCTTTGATTTGCCGCGCATCCGCCCCCGAGGGGTTGGCAGGCCCAGCTCGTCAGATAAAGCTCGCTTGGAATGCGAATTCTGTTTGCACGGTCGCCGCCCCAGTCGCGAAGGATCGTGGCATTTTTGCCAAGCACAACCTAGATGTCGAATTTGTCAAGTTCGGCGGATCAACCGATCAGTTGCTCGAATTGCTGGCCACCGGCAAGGCCGACGCCGGGCTGGGACTGGCGCTACGCTGGCTGAAGCCCCTGGAACAAGGGTTTGACGTTCGGGTCACCGCCGGCGTGCACGGTGGCTGTATCCGACTCCTCGGCTCCAAATCTGCAAATATTGATAGCTTCCAGTCCCTTCGCGGTAAGTCGATTGCGATCAGCGATCAGGCCAGCCCGGCCAAGAACTTCTTCTCGATTGTCCTAGCCAAAAATGGGATTGATCCAGCTCAGGATGTAGAGTGGCACCAATATCCCGGCAACCTACTGGCGCTGGCCGTCGAAAAAGGCGAGGTACAAGCGCTCGCCGAGATCGATCCCCTCCCTTATCTCTGGCTCAAGGAAGGCAAACTCAACGAGATCGCAACCAACCTGGATGGTGAATATGCCGACCGCACCTGTTGCATCCTTGCGATCCGCGGCAGCCTGATCCGCAGCGACTTGCCGGTGGCAGCCGCTCTAACGCGCTCGATCATCGAGGCCGCGGACCGGGTTGCGGACGATCCGGCTGATGCAGCCGCCGTTTACGCACAGGTACGGCTCAAGGGCGTCTGTCGAGGACTTAACCGCCATGCTGCGGAATCAACAAACATCACAATCACCCGGTCGGCGCTACGCTGAAGCAGCAACTCCTGCTCTACACTGACGAGCTGAAGGCGGTGAACGTCATCAAGAAGAACACCGATGCAGCTAAGTTCGCCGATCGGATCTATGTCGACGTCTTGACTTGAGCCGTTGGTCCGATCGCTTGAGCAACTCGGCTGTTGATGAGGTGTTCCGTCGGGCTGCCCCGGGCTTCAGCCATCTCCGAACTCCGCCGCTCAGGGGCTGGTTACCGGAATAGCCGCCGCCTCGGCGTGGCTTGCCGCTGCCCTGCTCACGGCGTTCTGGCCGGACCAGCCCGAATGCGATCGGGCCTACACCGGAGAACTCACGGCGATATTCGGAACCGTGGCAGCCGAAATGGCCATTGCGGTAATTGTCGAAACGCGGTTCACCGCCCTACGGCGCCTGAAAGCGCTTTCGCCATGGCTAATCGCGCTCGCGCTGTTCCTGGCCGCTTGGGAGGTAATTACGGCCAAGTTCGGCCTCCTGCCGCTGCCATTCTTTCCGCCGCCACAGGCATCATGGAGGTCGTGCTCGACTAGTGGATCCACCCAGTCTTGCGATTTATCGGTCCTTTGCCTGCAACCGCCTGGTTGCCGCTCGCTTTTTTGTATTTACGTCAAGTTTGAGCGCCAGCGTTTTTCTAATCGCGCTCGCACCGGCTTCCCGGTCACGGTGCTAACGTGATCGGGCGTCGCCACTGGGATCAGGTCCGGGACCGCTGCGCTCGTCGCAATGACGGTTTTCCAGTCATCCGAAAACGCTCTAGCAGCGCCCTGTATCTTCTCGCGTATATACGCGAGCCGCAGCCCTGATCGAGTTTGGGCGCTTGTGTCGTAGCGACCTTCGGGAGAGGGAAAAACCAGAGCCGGCGGCACGACAACCGAATTGCCCTCGCGCCGCGACTTCGACGGCCCTCGATTGAGAGCGCAATTCACCTTCCGACGCCCCCCCTCAAGTGATCGCGCCTAAGAGCGGCGCCGCCGGAACATATTGGCGCCGAGACGAAGGACCTGGGCGGCGAGTGTCGAGTAGGTAAGTGTGCTCGTGGCGTTCTCCAGTGCGCGCCGCCGCACGTCCAGCGCCTCTCTCTCCAGGCGGCCAGGCGAGGATCGGGCGGCCATCAGCCCGCACAGCAAAGCCACCAGCAGGTCTGCGCCAGCCACGATGAGCGAGGTTTGTGGGCTCTGGAAGTGGCGGCGCAGCCAGAACCAGAACGCGACGTGGAAGAACGCCAGGGCCCCGAGCAGGAACACCAGGGCGACCAGGCCTATGACGGCGCGTATGGCGGTGCGCCGCGCGACGTAGCGAAGGCGGAGACCCTCCGCCTCTGCAGCGATGCGCGCTAGGCGGATGGGTCTCAGCATCGATCAGCGCGTCGCCCGGCCGAGGATGTAGCCGACCACGGCTGCGATCACGAGCGCCACCAAGGGCTGTTCCCGCACTCTGCCGGACACATTCTCCATTTGCTCGCGAACGGTGTCGGCCGCGCCATAGACCGCCAACTCCGCGCGC
This sequence comes from uncultured Alphaproteobacteria bacterium, assembly GCA_963758595.1. Lineage (GTDB taxonomy): Bacteria > Pseudomonadota > Alphaproteobacteria > Acetobacterales > Acetobacteraceae > JAMXLO01. The sequence goes on along the minus strand of CAVWWB010000001.1, from coordinate 368,308 downwards.
CCTGCCGCGTCGGCAACGGCTGGTGTGATGCGGTCTTTCATTAGCGTTTCGACCTGCTCGCGAAGGCGGGCGATCTGCGCGTGTGCGTCCTCTGTCTTGCCGGTCGTGTCAGATGCCATGGCCCAAGATCCTTTCGTTGCAAACCCTATGGGATTACCAAAGGGGTTGATGGCGAAATATGGACCGGCGAAGCGGCTAAAGCGTGCACGCTTGCGCGAGCGGCATCAGGCTTGGCCCGTTATCGGGCCGTGTGTGCCTCGGACGCCCGTCTAGGCCGACAGCAGCCTGGGTACCGCTGGGCGCAAGGCGAGGATCATGGCTGGCAACTGCGCGAGCAGGTCGGGTACCTGGCTAACGGGCACCGCTGGGCTAAATAGATACCCCTGTATCTCGCTGCACCCCATAGAATTCGAGTGCAAGGAGCTGGTCCTTGGTCTCCACTCCCTCGGCGGTGGTCGCCATGCCCAGGTCTGCGCTGAGCCGGGTAACGGCGCGCACGATCGCGCTGCAATCGTCGCGCCGGCCCAGGTCCCGGACGAACGACCGGTCGATCTTGATGCGGTCGAACGGAAAGCGCCGGAGATGGCTGAGCGAGGAATAACCGGTGCCGAAGTCATCCATCGCAATGTGAATACCCAAGGCGCGCAGGCTGCGCAGGGTCACCAGGGTTGCCTCGGTCTCCTGCAACATCACGGTTTCGGTGATTTCCAGCTCAAGCCGGTCTGCCGAAAGGCCAGCCTCGGCAAGCGCCCGAGCGGCAGTGTCCACCAGATCGTGGCTGCGGAACTGGGCTGGAGAGAGGTTGACCGCGACCCTCACGCCGTCCGGCCAGGATGCGGCCGCTGCGCAAGCCTGCCGCAGCCCCCATTCGCCGATTTCGGTGATCAGGCCGATCTCCTCGGCGAGCGGAATGAACTCACCCGGCGGAACAAGGCCACGCGTTGGATGGCGCCAGCGCAGCAGCGCCTCGAACCCAGCGATTTTGCCCTGCCGTAGATCCACCAGCGGCTGGTAGTGCATTTCGAACTGGCCGACCTGCAGCGCCTGCCGAAGGTCGATCTCGATGCGCCGTCTTGCCTGCATCTGCGCGTCCATCTCGGCATCGAACAGCCGATAGATGCCACGTCCGTCTGCCTCGGCGCGGTCGAGTGCAAGGTAGGTGCAGCGCAGCAGTTGATCGGGATCCAGTCCATCCTGCGGGGCGATCGTGATGCCGATGCTGGTGCCGATGACGATCCGCTGGCCGTCAATGTCGAATGGCGCCTCGAGCGCTTTGATCAGGCGCGTTGCCAGGGCGGTTGCGTCGGACGGTCTATCGATCGCGGTCTGGATGACGCCAAACTCGTCGCCATCCAGCCGGGCGACCACATCGAAGTCGCGGACCTGTTTGGCGATGCGCCGCGCCACCGCCTTCAGCAGGGTGTCGCCAAACGGGTGCCCGAGCGTGTCGTTGATCGTCTTGAAGTGATCGAGGTCGAGACACAGGACCGCCAGCAACCTGCCGCGTCGAACCGATGCCAAGGCATGTTGGAGCCGATCACGGAATTGCGCGCGGTTCGGCAGGTCCGTGAGCGCGTCGTGCTCAGCCAGGTGCTGCAGCCTTGCCTCTGCTGCGCGGCGTTCGCTGATCTCCTCGAAGGTGCTGAGCCAGCCGTCGTTGAAGGGCTGATGCCTGACCGAGAAGGAGCGGCCGCTGGCGAGTTCCCAGGTGAGGATGGCAGCTCCGTTGCGCGCCAGCAGCGCGGAGGGGCGCTCGCGGACACTTCGCATCTCTTCTGCCGACACCTGACCTGCCGCGACCACCGCGTCGGCGAGCTCGCGGTACGCCATGCCCGGAAATAGGGCACCGTCGGGAATGCGGAACATCTGGGCAAACTGCTGGTTCACCACCGCGAGATGGCCGGTGTGGTCGAACATCAGCAGGCCTTGCGCCATGTTGTTGAGCGCAAGGTCGAAGCGCCGGCTCTGCCGCTGGACGAGCTGAGCGCTCCGCTCGCGCTCCTCCGCGCGGGCCTGCGCCGCCTGGATCACCTGCTGGTTTCGCAGATGCCATAGCGCGAGAACTATTCCGGCCGCGAGCATGCATTCCGCGATCAACGTGATGGCGATCAGCGCGCGCGCTTCGCGTTGCCATTCCGCCAGCACGAGTTGGCGGATCGCATCGTCGAGCGCCAGCGTGGCGAGGATCCCGTGCCGCTTGATCCGGGGTGCCGGGTCCTCGCGCAGTTCATACGATTGCGCGCGCCGAGCGGAGGTCGCTGGCGAGTCGATGCCGAGTTCCCGCAGGTCCGCGATCAGGCCGAGTTGGAGCAGCTCTGCGCTGTGCAGCGCCCGGCCGCGCTCATCGGCGAGCCCCGGAGCGAGCTTGGCCAGGAAGTTTCCGGTGTGACCCAGGTCATCGGGGCGCAATTCGGCGATCGTCCACGCGGCGCCGCAAGCCAGTACGGTGCCGATGAGCAGACCGCAGGCGATGATCATGCTCCTGGCGCGGGCATGGTCCATCGCAATGGCCCGGGTTGCGAGGCGCGACAGCATGTCTGGCACTCTCAACTGCGGCGACGGATTTGCCAGAAACCGCTGAACCAGGGGTTAATGGAGCGGTTGGCCGATCGTCGTGCACCGGCTCGGCCGAGCATGGGCTTCGCGCCGCTGGAATCCAGGACGTGCCGGTCAGCCGCGGGCTGGCTGCTCCAGGCTCACCAGCGAGCGTCCGCGGGTCTCCGGCAGCAGCAACAGCGCCACGATCATGATGCCGTAGGCGCTCAGGCTGAAGATGGCGATGGCGACAGTCAGGCCGACCTTGGCGGCGAGGAAGCCGACCAGTGCCGGAAACAGCGCGCCGATGCCGCGACCGGCATTGTAGCAGAAACCCTGGCCGACCCCGCGCACCGCGGTCGGGTATAGCTCGGTCATGAACGGACCCATCGGTGAGAACATGATAAGCGAGACGTATCCCAGGATGAATCCTGCGGGCAGGAACCAATCGTTGCTGAGCGGGGCGAACAGGTACACCAGGGTGAGGACGACCGAGGCGAAGGCGGAGAGCAGGAAGGTCCGCTTGCGGCCGATACCGTCGGACAAGTAGGCGCCGGTGACGAAGCCGAAGAAGGCGCCCAGGATCAATACCAGCGTATAGCCGCCGGTGCCGACGGCGGAGATGCCGCGGACGGTCTTCAAATAGGTCGGCAGCCAGACGCCTAAGGCGTAGCTGCCGCCCTGCGCGCCGGCGACCATCATGACGACGCGCCAGGTCACTGAAAGGTAGGGCGGTTTCAGCGCCGAGAAGATGTGCATGAAGCCGGTCGGTCTGGCGTGGTCGCGAGAAGCTCCGGTTCCTCGACGTAGCGGCGGATGAAGAACACCAGCGCCGCGGGCGCCAGGCCGATCCAGAACAGGGCGCGCCAAGCGATATTCCTCGGGCAGGATGGCGATCAAAAGCGTGTAGAGCAGGGCGGCGGCACCCCAGCCGACCGACCAGCCGGTCTGCACCAGGCCGACGGCGCGGCCGCGGTAACGGTCCCGGATCACCTCGCCCATCAGCACGGCGCCGGCCGCCCACTCGCCGCCAAAGCCCAGGCCCTGCAGGGCGCGGAAGATGAAAAGCTGCGTGGAAGTCCTGGGCGAACCCGCACAGGAAGGTGAATACGGCGTACCAGACGATGGTGACCTGCAATACGCGCACGCGGCCAAAGCGGTCCGACAGGGCGCCGGCGAGCCAGCCGCCGAAGGCGGAGACCAGCAGCGTGATGGTGCCGAGGACCCCGGCCTGGCCGGTGCTGATGTGCCAGAGCGCGAGCAGGCTAGGGATCACGAAGGAAAAGATCTGCACATCGAGCGCATCCAGCGACCAGCCGCCGAAGCATGCGGTCATGGTGCGCTTTTCGCGCGGGGTCAGGTCGGAGAACCAGGCGAACATGACGGATCTTCCCTTTGGTATCGTGTCGGGACCTGTGTCGCAGTGCGCGACCGGTCGAACCACAGCCTATCTCGCGCGGGCGGAGACCGTCACCGGGACCGACAGGCGGATATGGGACCGCCTGTGCCCCGCTCTCGGCACTGGCTCCCCTCACATGCACGTCGCGGAGCACGTTCATGCCCGGCCGATTTCGTTTGCGGTCGTTCGGTCTCACAAATGAGATCGATGAAGGACCGCAGACTGGCCGGGACATTCCGCCGGCCTGGGTAATAGAGGCATAAGCCGGCCGATGACGGCATCCAGTTGTTCAGCACGCTCACCAAACGACCGGCAGCGAGATCCTGTGCGATCCAGGCCTCTCGCAGATAGGCGAGCCCAGCGCCCGCCAGCGCCGCTTCTCGCGTCAGCATCGGTTCATCGAGCGTGAGCACGCCGGGAACGTCGACAGTGAGCGTCTCCGAGCGCTGTGCAAACTCCCAGCGATAGATGCCGCCGCTCGGCCAGCGTGCCCGGATGCAACGGTGTCGCGTCAGATCGCCGGGCGCCCGCGGCGGAGGATTTGCCGCAAAATAGGCCGGCGATCCAACCACCACAAAGCGCTGGTCAGCGCCAAACGGGACCGCGATCATATCTCCCGGCACCACATCCCTCGTGCGAATACCAGCGTCGAAGCCATCAGCGATGATGTCGATCAGGCGGCCCTCGGTGACGAGATCGACCCTCATGTCCGGATAACGGTGCAGATATTCGAGGACGACGGAAACCAGAACCTGCCGGGCCGCGCCGACACTCGAATTGATCCGCAACGTGCCGGCTGGATTGTCGCGAAGGTCATTTACGCCCTGCATCGCACTCCGAATTTCGGAAAGTGCGGGGGCGACCCGGGCAATGAACTGCTCGCCTGCTTCCGATAGAGACACGCTTCGCGTGGTCCTGTTAAACAAGCGAACGCCTAAGCGCGCTTCCAAACCATGCACCACACGGCTTAGCGCTGTGGGTGACATTCCAAGGTCCGAGGCAGCGGCGTGGAAGCTTCCCCGCCTTGATACGGCCACTACGGCGTCCAATTCCACCATACCCGACTTATGCACTATCCCGGTTTCCGCACTGCCCATGCCGATTTACCCAACTTATCGGCGTAATCTAGGCCCTGTGGACAAACCCTAGTTTGGCGGTATTCAGTGGTTGACTGAACAGGCGCGGGCAACAAAAGAATTGGGACTGTCGCGAGGCTTTGCGAAAAGAATTGAGACGGTCCCGCTCGGATTGGTCTTCGGCCGATCGTCGCGCGGCGATTCCCCGACACGGTGTGAATGTGATTTCGAGGCTGACCTCTGTGTTGGAGGTTGGCAGTGATCCGAGGCCTGATGACGGACCAGGAATGGGCAATCTTCGCGCCTTTCCTGGCGAGCCCCTCGCCGCTCGGCGGTCGCCCGCCGAAGGACCATCGCAAGGTGCTGGAGGGGTGTTTTGGATCAGCCGCACCGGCGCTCCGTGGCGCGACCTGCCGGAGGTGTTGGGCAACTGGAACTCGGTGCACAAGCAGTTCCGTCGCTGGTGTCTCTCTGGCGTGTGGGACGTGCTTTTGCAGGCATTGGCGGACAGCGGCGGCGATGCCGACGTGTTGCAGATGATCGACAGCACCACGGTCCGGGCGCATCGCTGCGCTGCCGGCGAAAAGGGGGGACGCAGAACCAGGCACTTGGCCGCTCGCGCGGCGGGTTCACCACCAAGATCCACCTCCGTTGCAACGCGGAAGGCCTTGCCATTGGCGCGGTGCTGAGCGAGGGCGAGGCCCATGACGTCACGGCCTATGACGAGCTGATGGAGCAACGCGACAGCGACCCCGGTGTCATGCTCGCGGACAAGGGCTATGACAGCGACGCGATCCGCCAAAACCTTCACGATCGTGGTGCCGCACCCGAGATCCCGACCAAGCGGAACCGCAAGGTGCAGTATCTGGTCACCAGGCCGCTGTATGCGCTGCGCTCACGCATCGAATGCTTCATCGGTCATCTCAAGGAGCAACGCCGCATCGCCACCCGATATGACAAGACCGCAAGTAGCTTCCTGGGCTTTGTCTTGCTCGGATGCGCTCGCATCTGGATCAGGTTTGTCCACAGGGCCTAGGCTCTGTACCTAATTGGCGATTTGTGATTCCTTAGCCGCATATCGAGTGATGCCGATTCGCGGAGGGGGAAATGCCACAGGGGCTTTTTTGGCTGAAGGACCAACAATGGAAGGCGCTTAGGCGGCATCTGCCGGACGGCTTGACCGGTCCCAAGCGAGAGGAAGTGGACGATCGTCGGATCATCAGCGGCGTCATCCACATGCTGCAATCGGGCGGGCGGTGGCGCGACTGCCCGCGGGAATACGGCCCGCACACGACGATCTACAATCGCTTCAATCGCTGGTCCAAGCGCGGCCGATGGCGGGTGATCTTCGAGGCACTGGCCAAGCTGGGCAAGGATGCAGTGGCGCTGTCGCTGGATTTCGACCTCGATCAAAGCTCACCGCTGCGCCTCCGGCGGAAAAGGGGGGAGCGCACGCAGGCGATCGGCCGTTCGCGCGGCGGTCGCTCCACGAAAATCCATGCGCTCAGTGATCCGCTTTGCCGACCCGTCGCATTCCACCTGACCCCTGGCCAGGATGCCGACATCGCCGCGGCGCCGGAGGTCTTGGCGCTCGCTCCAGCTGCCAAGGCCATCATCGCCGACAAGGGCTACGACAGTGATGCCTTCCGCGCCGAGATCAAACAGCGCCGCGCCAGGCCAATCATCCCCAACAAGTCCAATCGCGTCAGGCGGCATCGCTTCGACAAACTCGCCTACAAGGGACGCAATGTCATTGAGCGATGCTTCTGCAGGCTCAAGGACTTCCGGCGAATTGCCACCCGATACGACAAACTCGCCAGAAACTACCTCTCCGCAATTCACCTTGCTGCTCTCGTCGCATTCTGGCTCAATTGAGTTCTGGACCCTAGTTACCTCGGGCATTACCGAATGAACTTGGTTTGCTCTCGACCCAGGGGTCGCGCGACCAGCCGGGCACGAATAGCATGACGCTTGAGGACGGCGGCATCAGGCTCAACTCACGGATCTTCGTCGACCACGACGACCCCGCGATGCGCCAGATGGTCGTCAACCATCTATCCGCTACCAGCATATCGACACGCTGTTCGAAGACGTCCCTGCTGTTACATTGCCTGCTTGCTTACGTTTTGGGGACAAAAGCGCCGAAAGGTTCTTGGCGGCGTCTATCATGCCGCCCATGCAGGGATTTTTGTTGGCCGACTTCCAAACCAGAATTTGGTCGAGCGTGGGCGGTTCAGTCACCGACTTGGATATCGCGCCCTGAACATGGGCGCGGCGCATGGAAGCCGGTACGAACGCAACTCCAAGCCCTTCCGCCACGAAACTCACGATCGTCTGCTGCAGATGCACTTCGAGCCCGATCCGCGGGGTAAATCCCGCGAGCTGGCAGCGACGGATGATGCCATCATAGAGCGACGGCGCATGTTCGTGGGGCACGATGAGGAATGTTTCGTGCGCGAGGTTACTAACATCAACGCGACGCTTCTTTGCAAGCGGATGATCATGCGAAACCACCAACGACATGGGCTCGTGCAACAACGTCGCCGCCTGCACATCCCGCGTATCGACTCCCGGAAAGGTGACGCCGAAGTCGATTAGTCCGTCCTTCAGTTCACGCTCCAGAGCCTTTGGCATCAGTTCACGAACACGCAGCCGTACCTTGGAAATGCAGACACATAAAGCCGCGTCAGCGCCGGCACCACGCCGTGAGCGGCGCACATCGTGAAACCGAGTGATAAATTGCCAACCTCTCCCCAACCGGCCGCAGCAACATTGCGTTGCGTCTGCTGTACGAGGTGAAGCACTGCCTGGGCGTCGGCGTAGAATTGGCGACCAGTAGGCGTCAGCTCCGCGCCTTTTCGGGAGCGCTCCAAAAGCTTCGTGCCGAGTTCCTCCTCCAGCGCTGCGATCTGTCTGCTAAGAGGTGGCTGCGAGATATTTAGCTTGGCCGCCGCTCGCCCGAAGTGGCCGCACTCCGCCACGGCGCAGAGTACCGGAACTGACTGAAGCTTGGGGCCATACGTCTGCGGTATCCGACTGGAAACAGTCCTCGTTCCGTAGAGTATGACGTAACCGCGCGCGGCTGGCCCCGTCAATGCCGAAGCTGTGTCCTGATTTGGGAACATCGCGCGCTTCTGGATACCGAATAGGCATCAAGTTCCACCCTAATTGATATTGGACGGGCATGGGTCAGCGCGCCTTTATCTGGCGGGCGACGCAAGCGAAACACGAGGGAGCAAGGACCAGCCATGCGAGTGCATTACGATCGGGACGCGGATGTCGGCCTGATAAAAAGCAAGACCGTCGCCGTCATCGGATTACGGCAGTCAGGGCCACGCCCATGCCCTGAATCTGCGCGACAGCGGTGTCGCGAATGTTGTCGTTGGCCTTCGCGCCGCCTCCGCCGGTGTCGCGAAGGCAAAGGCCGCAGGCCTGAAAGTGACGAGCGCGGCTGAGGCGGCGAAGGTGGCCGATATCGTCATGGTTCTGACGCCTGACGAGCACCAGGCCGATCTCTACCGCGCGGACCTGGAGCGGAACATGCGGCCGGGCGCCGCACTCGCCTTCGCGCACGGGCTCAACGTGCATTTCAACCTGCTTGATCCACGGGATGATCTCGACGTCTTCATGATTGCGCCGAAGGCGCCAGGCCATACCGTACGCAGTGAATTCTTACGGGCGGGGGGACGCCGTGTCTCGTTGCGGTGGCCCAGGATCGCTCAGGTGGCGCCCTTGAGACAGCACTTTCCTATGGCTGCGCGATCGGCGGTGGCCGGGCCGGGATCATCGAGACCAGCTTCCGTGAGGAATGCGAGACCGACCTGTTCGGCGAGCAGGTGGTGCTGTGCGGGGGCCTGATAGAGCTGATCAAAAGCGGTTACGACATTCTGGTCGAAGCCGGTTACGCGCCGGAGATGGCATATTTCGAGTGTCTGCACGAGATGAAGCTCATCGTGGATCTTATGTACGAGGGCGGCATTACCAATGTGAATTACTCCATCAGCAACACCGCCGAATACGGTGAGTACCTCCACCGGCCCCCGTATCATAAACGAAACTACCAAGGTCGAGATGCGTCGCGTGCTCGACGATATCCAGTCCGGCCGTTTTGCCCGCGATTGGATGCTCGAAAACCGGGTCAACCAGGCGAACTTCCGCACTATGCGCAGGCGGAATGCGTCGCATCCGATCGAGCAGGTTGGCGAGAAATTGCGGGCGATGATGCCGTGGATCTCCGCGAATGCCTTGGTGGACCGCGCTCGCAACTGACGACGGCGTTACGATACGCATCGCATGTCGAAGAAAGACTGCAGACGAAATATCCCATGAGCACTAACCGGGCTGAAGCAACGGCCGTTCGCGCGTCCGCAACGTGCCGGCCGGATTGTCGCGAAGGTCATTTACGCCCTGCATCGCACTCCGAATTTCGGAAAGTGTGGGGGCGACCCGGGCAATGAACTGCTCGCCTAGTTCCGATAGAGACACGCTTCGAGTGGTCCTGTTGAACAAGCGAACGCCTAAGCGCGCTTCCAAACCATTCATCACACGGCTCAGGCTGTGGGTGACATTTCAAGGTCCGAGGCAGCCGCGTGGAAGCTTCCCCGCCTGGACACGGCCACTACGGCGTCCACTTCCACCATGCCTGATTTATGCATTATCCCGATTACCGCACTCCGGCATGCCGGTTTATGTCACTTATCGGCGTAATTCTAGCGACTATGTTTGGGCAAGAAGATCGAAGTGTTCGGTTGCGGAGAATTATCATGGATTATGTAAAACTCGGGCGGACCGGCCTGCAGGTATCCCGTCTCTGCCTCGGCTGCATGAGCTACGGACAAGCAACAACCGGGTATTCTCATTCGTGGGCCTTGAGCGAGCGTGATGGCCGCGCATTCATCAGGCGCGCGCTCGACCTGGGCATCAATTTCTTCGACACGGCTAACAACTATCAGGACGGCGAGAGCGAAGCGGTGCTGGGGCGCGCGATCCGCGATTTTGCCAAGCGCGATGAGGTTGTTCTCGCCACGAAAGTTTGCGCCCCTGTTCGGCCAGGGCCGAATGGACGAGGCCTTTCACGCAAGGCCATCCTGTCCGAAGTCGACAAAAGCTTGAAACGGCTTTGCACCGACTACATCGACCTCTACCAGACCCATCTATTCGACAAGGAAACGCCGCTTGAGGAGACACTCAGCACGCTGAACGACGTGGTTCGAGCCGGCAAGGTGCGCTATGTCGGCGCGTGCAATCAGCATGCCTGGCAGTTGATGAAGGCGATCGGCATTCAACGAGCAAATGGGTGGCCCACGTTCATATCGGTTCAAAACCTCTACAACCTTCTCAACCGGGAGGAAGAGCGGGAGATGCTGCCGCTCTGTCTGTCGGAAGGGGTGGGCGCCAATCCTTGGTCGCCGCTCGCGCGTGGGCGCCTGACGCGCCCCTGGTCCGACGAGCCGCCGACTGAACGTGCGAAAACCGATGCCTTCGCGAGAGAGTTGTTCGAACGGACGGCAGCGATCGACAAGCCGATCATTGACCGTTTGACCGAGGTCGCCCAAGAGCGCGGATTGCCGGCTTCGCAGATCGCGCTCGCCTGGATGCTTCGCAATCCGGCAATCGTCGCCCCGATCGCAGGTGTGACCAAGATTGATCATCTTGATGACGCTATCGCCGCCCTTTCCGTCGAGCTTTCCAGCGCAGAAATCGACCGCCTCGAAGAGCCATATCAGCCTCATCCGCTACCGCCTCAGCTCACTGGATCCTTGTCCTGAAGAGCTAGGTCGGATGGGCAAAATCTCACGCTGCCTCGTCTCCCGGATAACCGGTCTCATGGGCGGAGTCGGATGCGGCGCCGGGCGGGCGGCCGGGTGCCAAAGCAGGGCGGGCATGCTGCCCGCGACATCGGCATAATCGCCGAGTAGTATGGGGGGCACTAGCCAGGCAACGTCCAAGAGATCGGCCTTGACCCATATCGCCATCACCAGGACCGACAAGCCCAAGCAGCCCCCGGACGACGACACCCTGCGTTCGGCAATGTCTTCACCGACCACATGTTCGTCATGGACTACCATCAGGGAAGGGCTGGCATGAGCCGCGGATCGTGCCGTACCGGCCGTTCACCCTGGATCCCGCCACGCTGCGTGCTGCACTACGCGCAGGCGGTGTTCGACGGGCTGAAGGCGTTTCGCGGCACCGGATGGCGCGTGCGGCTGTTCCGCTTGCCGGATCATGCGCAGCGGCTGAACCGCTCGGCGCATTATCTGTGCATCCCGGAGCTCGACCCGGAGATGGTCGAGGAATCGTTCCGCGCCCTGGTCGAGGTGGACCAGCGCTGGGTGCCGTCCCGGCCGGGCACCGCGCTGTATATCCGCCCGACGGTGATCGCCACCGAGACCTTTCTCGGCGTGCATCCGTCGCAGCAGCTACATCTATTTCGTGATCCTCTGCCCGGTCGGCGCCTACTACACCGAGGGCATGAACCCGGTGCGGATCCTGGCGTCCGACAATATGTGCGGGCGGTGCAGGGCGGGCTGGGCGCGGCCAAGACCGCGGGCAACTACGCCGCCAGCCTGTTCGCCGCGGAGGAGGCGCAGAAGGCCGGCTATACCCAGGTGCTCTGGCTGGACGGCGTCGAGCATCGCTACCTCGACGAGGTCGGCACCATGAACATCATGCTGAAGATCGATGACGAGGTGATCACGCCGCCGCTGAACGGCGCGATCCTGGCCGGCGTCACCCGCGATTCCGCGCTGACCGCTGATGCGCGACTGGGGGCTGCGCGTGTCCGAGCGGCCGATCGCCATCGACGAGGTGATCGCGGCGGCGCAGGCGGGCGCGGCTGGAGATGTGGGGCACCGGCACCGCGGCGGTGATCTCGCCGGTGGGCGAGTTGGGCTACAAGGGCGAGCGCTACGTCATCAACGGCGGCCGGACCGGCGCGCTGACGCAGAAGCTGTACGACACGATCGTCGGCATCCAGTATGGCACGGCGCCCGATCCGTATGGCTGGACCCGGCTGCTGGGGAACCGGCCTGGGGGGCTGATCACCGCCGGGCACGTTTTTTCTTTGCCGCCCGCGTGGTCTTCGCTTTCGGCGCAGTCTGGCGTTTTGCCGGCGTCTTCCTGACCGCCGCGGTCTGTTTGCCTGGAGCCGCACGCTTCCTTGCCGCCGCCTTCTGTTTGCCTCGCGAGGCCGGCGACGGTGCGTCCAGCGCCGACCAGTCCACCGATTTCGTCGCCGCCATGCCGGCTGGCAGCGGCACATCGGCGAACAGGCAGCGATCGCGCATCTGGATCTGCGACTTGTCGTAATACTGCCGCCACCACGCGGTCGGCCGATTTGTCAGGCGACCATAAGGTCAACGGTCCTGCAGTCGTCGCCGCATTCGCCGCCTTGTTGAAGTGGTAGTGGTCGAACATCGCGATCGCCTCGATCGTGTACATGGTGGCGATCGCCGCGTCCTCGATCATCGCCAGGCTGTCGCCGTTATTCTCTTCTCCGCCAGCCGCCAAATTGAAAGAGCCGGTAAAGACCGTCGGGTTGGCGGCATTGAAGTCGACCACGACGAATTTGTCGTGGATGTGCATGCCGGGGCCGCCGGTGATTTCTTTGCTGAACGGCGGCGGCACGTTCCTGGTGAGCGCGGCGAAGCTGGTCATCTGGCCCATCGCGCCGTTCGGGCTCTGCACCGCGAGACCGGTGTCGGTTTCCACCGTGCCGTAAGAAAAAAACCGTCGGCTTCGCCGCGATCTGGCGCAGCGTATCGAGAACAGGGCCTGTGCCGTTCGGCTCCATGACGGCGAACAGCACCGAGCTGGCGGCGCCTCGGATGCGCTGCGACATCGGGCTGAGCGAGATCGAGGCATCGCGGTGCGGCGAGAGCGCCAGCGAGAACTTCGGCAGGTCGGCCGAGTCGGCCGCGGACGCGACCATGTAGCCCTTGGCGATCGAACTGGCACGGAAGGGCCCGGCCTTGACCCCGTCCTGGAACGCCTCGTCGAACGCCTGAGCGAACATGCCCGCGGTGGTGGGATCGTCCACCGCGATGACGTTGTTGGCCTGCACGTAGATGCCGCGCACCGAAACATCCATCGACCCGAACAGCACCTTTTGCGCCTTGCCGGCGCTGTCGCGCTTGATGAACACCTTGTGCATCGGACTCTCTCGCTGAACGCGGGCTATGTCCGGACCTCTCTTTGCGACGATCCTATCGACGCGCGTCGCGGCTTGGCAACGAATATCAGCTGGCCGGCTGGTTCTTCCTGACTGGCCATAGAACGAAAGAAACCAGAAGCAAGATTCCCAGACCGCCTGCGACGCCGACCAGGCGATCGATGCCCGGATAGATGCTGGTCGGCGGGCCGCTCCCCTGAACCAGGGTCATGATATACACCACAGCAGCCTGAGTGCCGACATAACCCACCCCGCGCGCACTGGCCTGTATTTGCGTGCATACGAACACACCGCTGCCTAAGGCGAACAGCCAGGGCAGGAATCCCGTCAGCGACAGCGTCAGGATGAGCAACCCGATCGCGCCACCGATCAGGCAACCCAGCAATCGTTGTATAGCACGAGTTACGAACGGGGTGTGGTCCTCGAAGCCACCCGGCGGCTGCACCGCCATTACTGCTGCAGCTGTGACGGCCATCTGCGGCAGGCTGGGGAGATCAAGACCGACCCACACCAGCGGGATCAGCATCACTGTGATGCCACTGCGCCAGGCATGCAGCAAAGCCGGCCGGTTCACCCCCCACAGGTCAGCAAAGCCGGGCATCGCCGGGACCGGGGCCGAGATGTTTGGCGCGAACAGCAGGGCCGCCAACATGGCCGCAGCCGTGCCGGTGACAACCTCGGCGACGCGGTTCACGGCGCCGCTCAGCGCAACAGTCGGGTCGATTAGCGACATCAGAACCACCATCATCGCCGTGATTGCGCCCAGCAACCAGGCATACCCCGCGGCGCTGAGCAGAAACCCAAGCGTGCCGAGCATACCTGAGATTAGCAGGAACAGCGCGCACAGCAGGTGGTCATAGGCGAGTGTCGAGGCGCAGCTCAGTCCGATTACGGCGCCACAGATCGTACCGAGGACGCGCAGCACGCCACGACGGCAGCGAGGCGGGACGCGTCGCCTGGCTGACCATGTAAGCGGAGATCGCCGCCCACCAGATCTCCTGCAGCGGGATTGCTGCGGCCAGCACCACCGACAACGCAACAGCGAAGGCTACCCGGTAGCCTTGCTGTGCCGGCGCGCCATTCAGCCGCAGGTCAGCGAGCTCCGCGAAGAACTCGGCGAATAGCATGCCGATCATGGGAAGATCACGGTACGGGCATCCGCCCCCATGTAGAGCGTCAGATCGGGCGGTGGATCGACCAGTGTGATTGTCACCGGGAACCGGTGTTGCAAGCGTATCCAGTCGGTTGTCGGCGCGACATAGGGCAGCAGCTTGTCCTCGCCCTCGGTACGACTGATGCCCCGGGCAATGCCGACGATGCGGCCGCGATAAAATCGCCAGGGATGGCTGTCCAACCACACCCAGGCGGTTCGACCGACTTGAAACAGCGGCAGATAGCTCTGCTTGTAGTTGGCTATAATGCGCCAGGCATTTGCATCGACGATGCCGATCAGCGGTTCGTCAACGCGTGCCTGATCGCCAGGCTGCAAGGTAAGATTGTTGATGGTGCCTGCAACCGGTGCCACGACCTGCGTCCGCTCCAGCTGCCACTGCGCCATCGCCATTGCCGCCTGTGCCGCCTCCAGCATTGCTTGGTGCACCGCCAGCTGCGCCCGAACGCGCGCGGCATCGGCGGTCCGCTGGCCAACAGTTGCATCCGCGCGGGCCAGCGCATCATTCGCCGCGTCCAACTGCGCCTGCGAAGCATCGTTTGTGCGCGCCAGGCTGGCGGTGCGCTGCTGCGCCAGGCGAGCGAAATCGGCTGCTGCAGTCGCACTGCTCTGGACATCCTGCGCTGCCGCCAGGTCGTCGCGATCGACCGCGAGCTGCGCCCGGGCACGATCGACCTCTGCTTGTTTCCCGGCAACCGCAAACTGAAATGGAGCTGGGTCGATGTCGATCAGCCGATCGCCCTGCTTCACCGTCTGGTTATCGACGACATGCACTGCCACGATACGCCCGGTGACCTGTGGCGCCACCGCGACCAGATCGGAGCGGACGAAGGCGACATCGGTATAGGCGACGAGCGTGGTGACGCCCTGGTAAAGCAGGAAGGCAGCGATAAGTCCCCCCAGGACCAGCAGAACTCGCTTGGCGCGCGTCACGCCGGACCTACGTGGTCTCGCCCGATCGGCCGTCGCCCTGCAGATTACCGACCATCAGAAAATCGTCGGTATATTCGCCGCGTGACACCTTGACCGGGATCTCTTCCTCGGTGGTACATTCCAGAAGTTCTGATCCAGCCGTGCGCGGCTCGGCCGCTAGCCTGTCAATCTGCCCCGCGAACTGAGCAGCCTGTTCCGCGCTCACACGCCACAGGAAGCGATTGTCGCCTGTTGGCTGGACCCCAGGCGGTCCCGCCGAGGCGGTCAGAGTGACGGAGCTTGCCGCCGCGCAAAAACCGAGCTGGTGCAAAGCAACGTCCGTCCGATCGCGCGCGAAGTGACGTAGCACGCCTGCCAACAGGCGGAAGTCTTCCGCGTCGCCCAAGACCAGCACCATCGGGTTGAAGTCGCTGGGTAGATAGCCAATCCGCAACATGCTCAAGCGACTTCAATGATATCGGTGGCGTGGCAGAGTTCTTCTGCGCCGGGTTCAGCGTTGGGGGCTTCGATCAGGCGGACCTTGGCCCATTCGTCGTTGACGATTTCCAGAACTTCAGCGGTGAGGCCGCCGACCAGGCGAAGCCTGTTGCCGACGGCAACAGTGGAGAGTTCGATCATGCTGCAAAAACTCCGGCACCGGATTCCATTGTGCACCGGGATCACCGGGCAGGGGAGGCGAGGTTGGCAAGTTCGACCGTGAGCAGGCTTCTCCGTGTCGTCGGAAAGAGACGCCATGCACCGCCAGGCTCCGTGACGACAATGTATTCGCCGTGCAACATTCTTTTCGCCCGCCAGTATCAGGTCGGCTTTATTGCAAGAATCTCCACGGCCCGCACACGCCCTTCCTCTTCTGCTCGCAGGGCGTTGATCCGTTCCCGCAGATAATCCTCGCCCATCAGTATATGCACGCCGACCACTGGTTGACCCTCGGTCTCGATCTTCCGACGCAGCGCTGCGGTGGCCGGTAGATCGGCCTGCGAAGCATCTCGGAACGCAAGGATTTGGAATCCTGCTGCAGCCAGAGCGCGGCGCGTTTCCTCATCCGAGGCCAGGAAGCTGTTCTCCGGGATTGCTGCCCAAGGCAGCGGGAAATCCGGCGGACCATTCGGGCCGGCGTTGAGATGGAACAAGACGAGCCGTCCGCCGGGTTTCAAAACCCGGAATGCCTCACGGTAGAAGCCGGCCTTATCCGCGATATTCATCAAGACGCTATGGGAGTAGGCTGCGTCGAACATTGCATCGGGCAACGGCAGCGCAGTGGCGCTGCCTTCCAGGATGCGCACTTGCGCGGCCATGCCACAAGCAGCATTCAAATCACGCGCGGCATCGCAATATTCCTTGGTCAGATCGACCCCTGTCACCTTGCATTGGTAATTCGCTGCGATCCAGCGCGCCGGACCGCCAATGCCGCTACCGATATCCAGGATCGAATCCCCGGCCTTCGGCTCCAGGAACTCGGCCAGTGCCCAAGTTCCTGCCAGCCCGCGAGCATGCACATGATCGAATGGCGCCAATGTCTCTGGCGTGATCGCCACCAATGCCCCAGCTGCCGTAAGCAGGGCGTGCTGATGATACGAATTCGCTATTTCCGCGCCGGAGCCGGACTGCGCGTAGAAGTCCTGAACACGCTTGCCGAACATCATGCGTTCTCCACCCAAGCGAAATGACGCCGCTCCGCTCAGCCCACTGGACAATATCGTAGCACGACAGCACCGTTCGCCGCCGATCAGGCGGAGCCTGTCCCCGAAAGCGTCGGTGTAGAGTTCGGTCATGCACCTCGAGGAGCCTCCCCGTTTTGCGGCAGAGGGTCGAGTGCGAATCAAAAGAAGATGCTCAGGTTCTTTGCCAGCAAGACATTCTGCTCGAGAATGATCTCGCGGCGAGCGATCTGCCATCCGGTGCCGACCCGGCGCAGCTCATCGGTGCGGCGGCCAACGAATGAAGTTCTCGTCCTCGATGCGGTTCTGATAGACCAGGAAACGGCAGCCGACGGTGACCTGCTGCGCATCATCGACGGACGGGCGCACGTCGAGCAGGCGCACATTGCTGACCATATGAGTCACGCGCGACAGCGGCTCCTCGGCATAGTGCACGCCGGTCAGGATCTGCTCCACGCGCTTGCCCAGCGTCCACTTGTCTTCGTCGAACCAACTGATGCCTTCGCCCTGCCGGGTGTTCTCCTTCTCGGCGTGCTGGCCGAACTTCACGTTGCGGCGGATCGGCATGAAATAGACCAGATCCTCGGCCAGCAGGTCGAGCCACTCCTTGAAGCGTCGCTGATCGAGCAGGTCGGCTTCGAGATAGAGAAAGTCCTCGATCTCCTCGCGGAGCTCGTACCAGGCGAGCGAGCGCATCACTCGGCTGCCGCGCGCATCGGCGATCGCCCGATCAGCTCCTCCCAGTGCGCGCCCTCCAGGTATGACCTGTAGACACGATAGTAGTTGCGCGGGGTCTGGTCGGTGATCTGCAGCGACACGTCGCCCGGAATCGGATCGTTGGTCTTGTACACGCCCATCGACATCTGGTAGTTGAGCGGATAGCGGCGCGCGATGGTGCCTTTGCTGGCGGCGGTGGCGTACAGCCAGTTTTCCATGTCGTCCTGTTCGGTCATGCCGGCCGGGCCGGAATAGCGCATGTAGTACCGGCGCAGCACGTCCTTCACTTCCGCCGGCGCATCGGCGTCGACCAGGAAAAATCGCCACCCCTCGGTTTCGGTGGGACTGTGCGGATGCCACACGCAGATGCCTCGTGGCTGGCGACCGTGGTACGAAGCGTTGGGGAAGATCGTGCCGACCAACGGCAGGACGCGCGCTCTGCCGCCCAAGCGACGCTTCCGCTCGTGGAAGCAGTGGCGAAAATACTTATCGACGATCGGATGGTGCTGGTAGCTCGAAACGTACTCGTGTCGCCGGCATCAGCGCGCCGGTAAGGCCGTGGCCTTGCGGAAACCCAACCCAGAAGCGCTGGCCACTCGGCGTCTCCATTGTCGCGCCGGCTGGACGCACCCCGCTGGCCGGAAGGCCCCATGCCGATCATGTCCACCGAGCGATGCGATGGATTGTGGTAGGTGTCGCCCAGGAAATTCTCCGCGGCGAACTTCCAGTTCGACGGGAACAACCATTTCTGCACGCCGATCACCTCGGCGCCGCCCGGCCGCCCGTCACGGCAGTCCACGCACCTGGTCCAGGTGTTCGATCGCGTCGCCCATGTAGTCGAGGAAGTCCGGCGCCCGCGGGTCCCACGAGGCCCAGACTGTGCCGTGATACAGCGCCAGCTTCGGCACCTCGATCAGCGACCATTCGTCACGGTTCAGCGTGCCCTCATAGAGCGCGCGATACAGCGGCACGCCCTGTAGCCTGCCGTCCGTGGTGTAGCTCCAGGAATGGTACGGGCAGACGAACAGCGAGGTGTTGCCCTGCTCGTAGCGACACACCTTCATGCCGCGATGGCGGCAGGAGTTAAGGAAGACGTGCACCTTGCTGGCGTGGTCGCGGCAGAGAATGACCGACTCCTCGCCCATGCGCGAGACGAAGAAATCGCCCGGCTTCGGGATCTGGCTCTCATGCCCGACGAACAGCCAGGCGCGGGAGAACAGCTTCTCCAGTTCCTCGCGGTAGAACTCGGGCGAGACGAAGATCTCGCGGCTGATGACGCCCGCTTCAGCGTCGATCATGGTTTGCATCGCACTCACTCCGCTGCCGCGCTCATGCGCCGGACGACCGATCAGTTCGTCCCATGACGCGCCGTTCAGGTAACTCGGCGTAGACACGATAATAGTTGCGCGGTGTCTGCTCGGTGATCTGCAACGAGACATCGCCGTCGATCGGGTCGTTGGTCTTGTACGCGCCCATCGACATCTGATAGTTGAGCGGATAGCGGCGCGCGATGGTGCCTTTGCTGGCTGCGGTGGCGTAGAGCCAGTTCTCCATGTCGTCCTGTTCGGTCATGCCCGCCGGGCCGGAGTAGCGCATATAGAAGCGCCGCAGTACGTCCTTCACCTCCGCCGGGGCATCGGCATCGACCAGGAAGAAGCGCCAGCCCTCGGTTTCTGTCGGGCTGTGCGGGTGCCAGACGCAGATACCGCGCGGCTGGCGGCCATGATAGGAGGCATTGGGGAAGATGTTGCCGGTGAACGGCAGCAGCCGCGCCTTGTCGCCCAGGCGGCGCTTCCGTTCGTGGAAGCAGTGGCGGAAGTATTCCTCCACGGTCGGGTATTGCGCGTAGGACGGTTCGTATTCCATGGTCGGCGGCATCAGCACGCTGTGCATGCCGTGGCCCTGCGGGTGGCCGACCCAGACGTGCTGGCCTTTGTTGTATTCGTTGTCGCGCCGCCCCTCTGTCCGCTCTGGGCGCTGGGGCCGATGCCGATCATGTCGACCGAACGGTGCGACGGATTGTGGTAGGTGTCGCCCAGGAAATTCTCGGCGGCGAACTTCCAGTTCGACGGGAAACACCCATTTGTGCACGCCGATCACCTCGGAGCCACCCGGCCGGCCATCGCGACAGTCGAGCACCTGGTCCAGGTGATCGACCGCGGAGCCGAGATAGTCCAGAAGGTCGGGCGCGGCGGGATCCCAGGATGCCCAGACCGTGCCCTTGTAGATGGCCAGCCGCGGCACCTCGATCAGCGACCAGTCCTCGCGCTTCAGCGTGCCCTCGTAGAGCGCGCGGTACAGCGGCACGCCCTGCAGCTTGCCGTCGGTGGTGTAGCTCCATGAGTGGTATGGGCAGACGAACAGGGAGGTGTTGCCCTGCTCGTAGCGGCACACCTTCATGCCGCGATGGCGGCAGGAGTTCAGGAATACGTGCACCGCGCCTTGCGTGTCGCGGCAGAGGATGACGGACTCCGCCCCCATGCGCGAGACGAAGAAGTCGCCCGGCTTCGGGATCAGGCTCTCATGGCCGACGAACAGCCAGGCGCGGGTGAACAGTTTTTCCAGTTCCTCGCGGTAGAACTCGGACGAGACGAAGATCTCGCGGCTGATCATGCCGCGCTTCAGGTCGATCATCTGCTCGATCGGCAGGGTCGAGGGCATGGGCCGAACCTCCTGTGGTCCGGCGATTGTGCGCTGGTGGGGCCGGCTGGCGTCAAGCCTGCCGGAATCGGCATCCAGATCGGCAGAACAAGCCCGGCATTGGTGGTATCGGAGCGTCGCCTATCGGCTGCACCGGCAATGAGTTGCGCGGCGGGCAGCACATGCGATGATCGTGGCGGAGTGACCCCTACGGCAGGAGTTCGCAATGATCGACCGGTCGCTCAAGCGTCTGAGCAAAAAGAGCCGCCGCGGGTTCCGCGGCTATCCGGTGGCGACCATCGCCGCCTACGGTCCCGACGATCGGCGCGCGTCCAAGCTGGCGGTGGCCATCGTCCGCGGGGAAGATGAGGACTCCAGCGAAATGCGTCGCGTGGTTTTCCGATACCGCGGACGTGCGCCAAGATCCCCAAGTAGTGGCGGAAGTGTTAGCGTTCATCGAGGAGAACGGTGCGTTCTCGGTTGTAATGAGCGACGGTATCATCGGCTGCCCGCATGAGCAGGGCATCGATTACGAAGGCGAGTACTGTCCAGTCTGCACGTTCTGGATAGGGCGTGATCGCTGGACCGGAGAGATGGTCCACTGAGGTCTGCCCGTAATTTGCACCGTAACCCAGGAGCCAACCGTGTTTGAAAAGCTGCACCACGTCGCCTATCGCTGCCGCGATGCGCAGGAAACCGTCGAGTTCTACACCAAGGTGCTTGGGCTGAAATATGCCGCGGGCGAGGTGTCGCCTGAAGGCGCGCAAGCCGTACGGCGAAGAGGTCGATCTGATCCATATCTTCTTCGAATGCCACGATGGCAGCTACATCGCGTTCTTCGACTTGCCGAGTTCGCCGCCGGCGCAGGCGGACCCGAACACGCCAAGCTGGGTCAACCACATCGCGTTCGAAGTGCCCAGCATGGCGGCGCTGGAAGAGGGCAAGCGCCGGCTGGAAGCCGCCGGGATCGACGTGCTCGGGCCGAAAGACCATCGGTTCTGCCAGTCGATCTACTTCTTCGACCCGAACGGTATCCGGCTGGAGATGACGGTGCGCACGGAAGCGCCGGGTGAACTGGACCGCATGGAAGTCGCAGCAACGGAGCAACTCGCGGCGTGGAACGAGCGGAAGCGGCGCAAGTATGCCGTGCCGGCCTGAGCGAGATGCCGGACGAGCTGGTCGCGTTGGATGTGCCGCGGGGCAGCGGTTATGACAGCCAGAGCGGGTTGAACAACCTGTTTCCGCAAGTGTTCGGCCGGTTGGCCGCGGACCGCTGCGGTAAGCGGGTGGCCTTCATCGTTATCCATCCGACCAGCAACTTCATGGCGCACTATTTGATCGCGCCGCTGCAACGCCGCGGCCGCGCGATCCTGGCGCTGAACACGCGGTATGTGGCGAATAACTCGGCGCTGCTGATGGAGCGTGCGATCCAGGACCTTGGCGCCGGGGTGCGGTTCCTGCGCCGGCGCGGCTACGAGCGCATCGTGCTATGTGGCAATTCCGGCGGCGGCTCGCTTGCCGCGTTCTACCAGGCGGAGGCGGAGCGGCTGACCGTGTCCACGACGCCGGATGGGGTGAAGTTTGAACTGCGTCCGGAGCAGATCCCGCCGGTGGACGGACTGGCGATGCTGGCGGCGCATCCGGGACGCGCTGCGACGATGGTGGAGTGGATCGATCCGTCGGTGGTGGATGAACGGGACATGTGGGCAACCGATGCATCGCTCGACATGTACGATCCGGCGAACGGGCCGCCGTACGATGCCGCGTGGTTGCAACGCTATCGCGTGGCGCAGCGGGTGCGCAACGACCGGATCACCGACTGGGTGCTGGACAGGCTCGCGGCGCTGGAGGCTGATCCGGATCCGGAGCTGATCCGGGATGCGCCCTTCATCGTGTACCGCACCGTCGCCGATCCGCGGTTCCTCGATTTGACGCTGGATCCGAGCGATCGGGTGGTGGCACGCAATCGCCGGGCGAACTATGGGCCGACGAACCTGGGGCGCTTCTCCACCTTGCGGTCGTTCCTGAGCCAGTGGAGTTCGCGTCTGTCACGCGCCGATGGTCCGTCCTGCATGGCGCGTTGCTCGGTGCCGGTGCTGAACGTGATGTACTCGGCCGATACGCTGGTGTTTCCGGCGCAGTGCCGGTCGTGGTCGGCGGCGGCGGGGGCCCGGTGCACGGACCACGTGCTGAAGGGGGCGACGCACTTTCTGCTGGGACAGGACGCGCTGATCGAGGAGCTGGCGGATTTGCTGGTCGCGTGGGACGACGGAGTGTAGGTGGCCCGCACCCCTCCCCCTGACCCCCTCCCGCAAGGGGAGGGGGGATTCCTTGCTCTATCTGCCGGATCTTGCCGGGATCAGCCGATTGAGATGCGGCGGGGTTGAGCTTCCTTCGCCTTCGGCAGTGTGAGCGTCAGCACGCCGTCTTCCAGTTGGGCACTAATCCGCTCCTGGTCGATCTTGTCGGAAAGGTTGAACGACCGCGTATAGTGGCCAACGTTGTATTCGGTGTAGAGCGGGTCCATTCCCTCGGTACTTGGAAAACTCGATGCGGCCGTCCACCCGCAGCACGTTGTTCTCCAGCGCGATGTCGAGGTCCTTCTTTTCGACGCCCGGCATCTCCAGCACCACCGTGAGCGCCTCATTGGTTTCGTAGATGTCGGCGTACGGTACGTAGTAGCGCCCGGGAACCGTCTTTTCTTCCTTGCTGACCAGTTCCTTCTTGTCGCGGACAGCGAGTTCTTGTGCGGTTGCCATAGCTTCCTCCGTCATGCCACCTGGATCGATCGCGCTTTGTCGCTCGCGGCGCGAGGCAGGAACAAGGCCAGGACGCCGTCGTGGCATTCGGCCTTGACGCCGTCCGGGTTGATTTCAACTGGCAGTGTCACAGCCCGGTCGAACCGGCCGGAGAGCCTTTCGCGTCGGTGCACGCCGGCCTTCTCCGGATAGGTCACCGACTTGGTGCCGGCTAGGCGGATCGTGTTGCCTTTCACCTGGACCTCGAGATCAGATTTCCTGACCCCCGGAACCTCGGTGATAACGATGAAGTCGTCGCCCTTGCGGAACACGTTCATCGGCGGATAGCTGCCGCCGCCGCTTGGACCCGAGGCCAGCCAACTGCTGGATCGGAATGAATCCAATGCCTGCTGCAGGCTGGTGAGCGCATCAAATGGATCGCCAAACAGTGCCATCGTTCACTCCCTTTGATGCTCACGGACAGGAAGCGCGCAACGCACACTGACGCGTTGTCAGCCGTGCCGGCCCTACATTGTAGCGGCTTGGCACTCCCTGACCACGAGTGCCAAGCCAGTTAGGAATCGGAACGGCGGACGTCAAGAGTTCGACGTGAATCCGGTACGGGTAGCTGGTCATGGTCGGCGTCGGCTGGCGAGCGCGATGCCGCCGCCGATCATCGCCGTTGCCGCGGCCAGGGGTCCGAAACCGCCGAACCCGAAGCTGCCGATCATCCAGCCGCCCAGCCCGGCGGCGCCAAGCCAGCCGATGCTGTTCGAGGTCACGTTCAGTCCCATCACCGTGCCGCGCACGTGTTCGGGCACTTTGCTGAGCGAGGCCATCAACGAGGGCCGCGCGATCGCATTGCAGAACACGTAGGCAAATCCGAGGGCCACCGAGGTCTGCATGTCGCGCTGCCAGCCGAACAGTGCGAGGGCCGCTACGCCGGAGGCCAGCATCGCGGCCGCGAAGATCGCCAGCCGGTCCGGCATGCGATCGGCAAGCTGCCCGCCCAGCAAGGTGCCCACGATATTGCCCAGCGCAAATATGCCGAGAGGCAGCGCCACCTCGTCGAGCGCCAGTCCATAGGTCGCCTGCAGGAATGTTGCGTAATAGACCGCGACCAAGCCGTAGCAGATGCGCTCGGTGATGCCCATCGCGAGCAGGCGGATCACCGGCCGCGACAGCGCCGCGCTCAGCGACGGCGTCCGCGACGAGGAGGGGACTCCGCCAGTGCTCCGTCTTGTGGTCGCCAGCAGGCTGGCCGTGGTCAGCAGCGCCAGCCCGGCGATGCAGAAATTGACGCCACGCCAACCGATCCAGGAGCCGACCCATGCCGCCAGGGGCACGCCGACCAGCAGTGTCAGCGACTGCCCGCTCATTACCCAGCCGAGTGCACGTCCTTGCTGTGTCGGCCGCACCCGCGCCGACACCTCGGTGAAGATCGTGCCGCTGAACAGGCCGCAGAATGCGCCGGCGATGATGGCCCATACGGCAACCCCGAAAAAGCTGCCTGCGCTGGCGATGCCGGTGGCGGCCACGGCAAGTCCAAGCGAGCCGCCCAATCAGAAATGGTCGCGTTCCCCAGCGGTCGGCGCCAGTGCCGGCGAAGATCGAGGTGATACCCCAGGTGATGGAATTGATGGCAACCAGATTGGCGATCAGCGGCACGCTGGCAGAGAGATCGCGCGCCATGTCCATCAGAAAGGGCGCGCGTGTCGTGCCACTCGCCGCGACGGTGAACATCGCCAGCGAAGCGGCGATCAGCAGTGGCCAGGGCATCCGCTCGCGAACGGCGAGGTGGCTGGTGATCGGACGAAGGATTCCTACCATCCGGCAGTCTTCACATTGCGGCGTGATTGACGCCAGAGGGGAACGAACTTCTGCGGAGACGTGACGCCGCGATGCCGCTGTCCCACGAGACTGCTGCCGGGTTGCGCTTTCCGATAGCTGTCACGAACTACTTCCCCTTTCGCCGGATCAGAGTACAGTGCGGCAAGCGGAAGGGCCGCGGCGCGCGGCTCAATAACATGGGAGAACGACAAGAATGACGTACGACCTGTTGATCCGTCATGGCCGCATCGTCGATGGCTCGGGGATGCCGGGTTTCCGCGGCGACGTCGCCGTAAAGGACGGCAAGATTGTCGAAATCGGCAAGATCGATGCTGCCGCAACGCGCACTGTCGATGCCGACGGCCTGGTGGTGTCCCCAGGTTTCATCGACAACCATTGCCACTACGATGCGCAGGTGACCTGGGACCCGCTGTGCACTTTCTCGCCGCAGCACGGCGCCACCACGGTGATCTTCGGCAACTGCTCGCTTTCGCTTGCGCCGGTGCGGCGCGGCAAGCAAGAGCGAATGGCGGAGTTCCTCTCCTATGTCGAAGCGATTCCGATGGAGGTGCTGCGCACGGTCGATGTGAACTGGGAGACGTTCCCGCAGTACATGGACCGGCTCGACAAGAACCTGGGCGTCAACGCCGGCACGCTGATCGGCCATACCGCGGTGCGCTACTATGCGATGGGCGAGGATTGCCAAAAGCGCGCGGCGACCGATGATGAAATCAAGTCCATGCAGGAGGTGGTGCGCGATGGCATGAAAGCCGGAGCTGTTGGCTTTTCCGGCTCGCGGCAGAAGGGACACTTCGATCCGCAAGGTGTGCCAATCCCAGCGCTATGGGCCGACGAGAAGGAGATTTTTGCCCTCGCCGACGTGCTGCGCGAGCTTGGTACCGGCACCGTGCAAATGGGAGGCGGCGTCGATCCGGAACTCAGCGAGGGGCTGATGGCGCGGCTTGCCGAATCCTGCGGCCGGCCGGTGATCTACAACAGCCTGAGCCAGACGGTGCGCACCGGCGACAAGTGGAAGCAACACATCGCCCGCGTCGAGGAGACCGCGCGCGCCGGCATCCGCGCCTATCCGATGTGCAGCCCGAACCGGGTGACACAGGACTTCACCATGAAGAACTGCCAGGTGTTCCGCGGGCTGCCCACCTGGCATCCGATCCTGATTGCCTCCGATGAGGAGAAGATGCGCGCCTATGCCGATCCGCAGGTGCGCGACAAGCTGCACGCCGAGGCGGTGGAGCGGTCGGTGCCGATCCAGGGCGCCGTCGGATTTTCGAAGACCTGGTGGGACTACATGTGGGTAAACGAGCCGGCGCTGGAGAAGAACCGTGACCTGCAGTTCAAGACCATCGGCGAGATTGCCAAGCTGCAAAATAAGCGGGTGATCGATGCATTCCTTGATCTGGTGGTCGAGGAGAGGCTGGAGACCCGCTTCCTGCAGGCCGAGAACAATATCGACGATGAAGCGGTGAAGACGATCCTCACCTACCCCAATGCGTTCATCGGTCTAGGCGATGGCGGCGCGCATGTGCAGTTCCACGGCGGCTATGGCTACACTACGCGGTTGCTGGGTGAGTGGGTGCGCGAGAAGCAGGCGATGACGCTTGGAGCAGGCGGTAAGGCGGCTGACGTTCGAATCGGCGTCGCTGTTCGGCATCAGTGATCGCGGGCTGCTGCGCGAGGGTCTGGCGGCCGACATCGTGCTGTTCGATCCTGACACGGTGCAGCCGGGCAAGGAGACCGTAGTGCATGATTTCCCGGCCGGTGGCTGGCGCATCAAGGAGCCGGCCGAGGGCATTCACATGACGATCGTGAACGGCCAGGTGCTGCTGGAGGACGGCAGGCACACCGGCGCGCTGCCGGGCCGCGTGCTGCGCAATTCCTGGTACCAGACGCACCGGAACTGACGTTCGTTGCTGGCGCAAGGCTGGGGACGGCCGGCTTTGCGCCAGCAATTCCACCAACGGTGACGGGAATCGTCTTTTCGGAAGTACCTGCATGCCTGTTCTGACCGTCTCTGCCAAAGGTCAGGTAACCCTGCGCAAGGACCTGCTGACGCATTTGGGCATCCGACCAGGTGACAGGATCAACGTGGAAAAGCTTCCGGACGGCCGTGTGGAGGTGAGGGCCGCTCGTCCGCGGGGCCGCATCACCGACGTGTTCAACACGCTGAAAAGCAACAACACGCGGCGCTTGTCTATCGACGGGATCAATCGGATCGCGGCCATGGGTGGGCTGGCAGATGGTGAAGCTCACCGCGGACACCAATATCTTGTGCGCGCCATGACGGGTGATGACGCGAGACAAGCAGGTGCTGCGGAACGTGAACTGGCCAATGTGGAGCTGGTCTGTATTGCCATCTCGGTGCTTGGCGAACTCAGATCAAGCGGCCGGCCAGCGCGGTTGCTCGCGCCGGGCCGCGCGATGCCGTAAGTTTCGAGCAGACCACCCGCAAGGAGAGAGCCATGCATTTCGGCGCGTCGATGTTCTTCACCGATTACTCGATGACCTCCGCGGAACTTGCGCAGGCGCTGGAAGCCCGCGGCTTTGAATCCGTCTGGGCGCCGGAGCATTCGCACATTCCCACGTCGCGTCGCTCGCCTTTCCCGGGCGGCGGCGATCTGCCGAAGCAGTACTACGACGCGATGGACCCCTTCGTCACCCTGACCGCTGCGGCGATGGCGACCAAGTCGCTGAAGATCGGCACCGGCGTCTGCCTGGTGAACCAGCGTGATCCTATCCAGACCGCGAAGCTGGTGGCCTCGATTGACCAGGTCTCGGGCGGCCGCTTCCTGTTCGGCGTCGGTATCGGCTGGAATGCCGAGGAGATGGAGGACCACGGCACGGCATTCACCACGCGCGCCAAGCTGGTGCGCGAGCGCATCGAGGCGATGAAGGAAATCTGGACCAAGCCGAAGGCGGAGTATCACGGCGAGTTCGTCAATTTCCCCGAGATGATGGCCTGGCCGAAATGCGTGCAGAAGCCGCATGTCCCGGTGATCGTCGGCGGCGCTTTCCCGCAGGCCGCGCGGCGCGCCATTCGCTATGGCGATGGCTGGATTCCGCTGGCCGGCCGCGGCGACATCATGACCGCGATCAGCAAGTTTCGCGAGATGCTGAAGCAGGCGGGACGCGACGAGGCGACCTGCCCGATCACGCTGTTCGGCTGCGCCGACGACGCGGACACGCTGAAGCGCTATCGCGATGCTGGCGCGGTGCGCGCCTGCGTCAGCCTGCCCGCCGCAAAGGGCGACACGGTGCTGCCGATTCTGGACAAGTGGGCGGGGCTGATCCGGCAGGTCAACGCGTAACCGGCGGAAACGACGCGCGGGTCGCTCTCGACTGGACCTGGCCGTGTCGGAAATTGTCGATGCCCTGCTGTTCGACATGCTGAGTTGGCTCGCCCGGGGCCCACAGTCCTATGCCGAGGTGATGGAGGCCTGGCGTACATCGTGCCCTCGGCTGACAGTATGGGAGGATGCGGTCGAACGCGGGCTGGTCGAGCATGCGCGCAGCGACCAAGTCCGCATGGTGCAAATTACACTGGCAGGCCGCGCTTTTCTTGCCCAGCGCGGGGGAAGGTAGGACGTTAAGCAGTCGTGGGAGTGAGGATCAAGCAGCGCGCTTCCGCACCGTAACGGGAGCGTACATGCGCAAAATTCCTGAGACGAGGTCGGCGTAAGGGCCGTCGACTGCGACGCTTACCATGGCACATTCCCGGCTCGGAACGCGACTACGGGCTTTCTCGTCCCGCTGCAGAGTCTGGCATGACCTTCGCCGAAGGGATCTTGGCAACCTCGATATCATTAACCGCCGCGCTGGCTGCTGACGCGGCGCCGAACACCGCCGTAATTACTTCGCTCATGCGAAATCTCCGAAGAGGGATTTGAAAGGAACGATCGGACCGGCAATCAGTTGCGGGGCCATATCCTGATAAAAACGCCCATCCTCCCCTGATTAAGGCGGGACAGTGGCGAACAACCGATCAGATCCCGTCTAAGCGGAGCGCTGGAGCACCATCAGGCTCACAGGAAATCGTCATTGCGGGGGAGCGAAGCGGTCCCGGAGTTGAGCGGGAAGCAATCGCACAGCCAACACGCACGGCCATCGAGATTGCTTCGCTGCGCTCGCAATGACACGTCGAACGCGACCCGGTTCTCCAGCCAGTTAGGCGTCCCGCTGACGGCCGCCGATTGCGCCACCAACAGAAGCAATGAAGGCGCCAATGAGCATGGAGAAAAACAAGTAGAAGGACGCGGTCGCCGACACCTTTCGGGCAGCGTCAGCCGCCTGCTTGGCCTTGTCCTCGGCCGCCTTCGCCTGGGCGATCGTGTCGTCTATTCGCTTTTCGGCGTCCTGTTGCGAGATGCCTGTCTGAGCCGCAATAACCTTCGCAAGATAGGTTCGATCGCCGGGATCAATGTTTCCGTTGGCGACCGTTCTCGCGACGATCCGGCCCGCTTCCGCTCGGGAGTCCTGCGGGGACGCATTAGCGTCGGGTTGGTCCTTGCGAAACAGAGTGTCTATCAAGTATCCGCTTTGCGGCTGATTCGCCGCCGCCTGCACAGCGGTGCTCGCGGTGCCAGACACCGCGCGACCAGCCGCGCTCACCGCCGAAGACACCGATGAGGTCGCGAAAGCGACGATCACAATCGAAGCAAGAGCCCAGGCAAGGAAGCCATGCGCGGTATCGCGGAAGAACACCTCGTCTGTATGCACACCGACCCATTTCGTGCGTAGCCGTCCAGCGAGATAACCACCCATTCCCGATGACAGCCATTGCACGATGATCAGCCACACCGCGGCAACCAAGGTGAAGGTCGTAGCAGTCGGGTTAGCCGAAGACCATGGTGATGCCGAGGACAGTCCTATCCCCGATCCGAGGGCAACGAGCAGCAGTGTGATGCCAAGGGCGGCGACCGCGCCGCCGATGATTGCGGCCCACGAGACAGCGGATTGAGAGCCGGAGCTTTCAACATCGGTCAATGTCGTGGGCCGAACCGTTTGGGTTGCCATCGCCATCACCTGCCTCCTTCAGTGCCACAGAAGCGCGAGAATGATGATGACCGGAATCGGCACGCCGAGGAGCCAAAGCAGAATTCCACGACCCATCTGATTTTTCCTCCCGAGAACAGAATGACGGTTGTATTAGAAGGCGAGTACAGCGTCGCACAATGTGTTCGTTAGCTTTGTTGGGGCAAGATCATGTGTGTCACATGAATGTGTAACGTATCGGGATCGTGCTGGTCGAAGGTTGCCAAGGCGCGGGAACCAGTACCCGCCTGAAGTGTTAAATCGCACTTCCAAGTGAAAAGGATGCACGATGCGAGCCCTGCTGCCACTCCTCGCGATAATTGCCCTCGGCCTGGTCGCATGCCATCAGGAGGGTCCGGCCGAACGGGCCGGGAAGAGCCTCGACAATGCAGGCCAGCGGATCGGTGATACGCTTAACCCGCCGCAGGGTCCGGCACAGAATGCGGGACGAAAGATCGACCGATCCCTAGGCGATTGAAGCTCGAGCAGGGTGAGCGCGGAAGGACGTGCCCACCCTGCTCAGCCGGTCATTTCGTCCTCGTTACCTAGAGGCCAAGTGTCTGTTCGCGCAAGTCAGACCTCCAACGATTCCGCCTTCGGTGATCACGCTCTAGGTCAATGTGCCGCGCGAATGCGGCGGCGATCCAGTTTTGCCAGCAACGCTTGGTCGGGCGGGACGCGTTCCGCGTGATCCAGTCCACGTCGCCGTCATTCAGGACCAGCTCGCCGGTCGTCTTGTTCAGCCTCTCCTGGAACGCGACGATCCTGCGCCGCCAAGCCGCGCCATCCTGCTGCGCGGCATCGGAGCGGAACAAGTGCTCCATTTCGCTGCGGTCGAGGATCACCCGCCTCGACCCTTGCACCACATCGGTCAGGCGTTGTCGCGCGGTCGCTATGTAGGTTGGATCGATGTCAATCCCAACGCCTTTCGCGCCGGCCAGATGCGCCGCCACAAGCGTCGTGCCGGTCCCGAGAAAAGGGTCCAGCACGCGGGCGCCCGGGCGGCCGTGCAGATAGATGCACCACAGCGGTAGTTCGACCGGGAAAGTCGCGGGATGCCAGTATTTCTGCGCCTTGCTCTTCACTGTCGGATAGGGAATGAACCAGGTGTTCCCCCGGCACCGCAGATCGCGCGAATGCCCGCGGCGGGCGATGTTCGATTTGTCCTGGAATGGAATGCCGATCGACAATCGATCGAGCCTGACATCGTTGTCATGCGTCAGATGGAATATGTGCTCATGATTGTGGTGCATGAACCTGTGGCCCGGCACCGGCTTGAAGTGTCCGGATAGACTCGCAGCCGATGCCGATCGACTTGATCCAGGTGATGTGGTTCTGGAGATGAAATCCCACATCATTGCGCAATTTGACCAAGACCTCGAACGGCACGTAAGGGCGGCTGTTCGACCCCGATAGATTGAGAAAGAAAGAGCCGTCGGGCTTCAGGACCCGCTTGATCGCGGTTGCGACATCGGCGATCCAGTTGATATAGTCCTTCTCGGTGCGCGCGTCATCATACATCCCGTATGCAAGGTTCAGATTGTAGGGTGGTGACGTTACGACCACATCGAGCGGTTCAAGGTCCGGCTTGCGCAGGACCTCGAGGCAGTTGCCGTGCATGATCTCCTGATCGCCGATCCGAACAATGGACATTGGTGCCCCCGATTCGCCACGGATTGTATCGCATCCGTCGCGCAGGGCTGCCTTGTTGAGGCGTATTCAGACCTGGGCCGCTTGCGCCGCCGGTCATCACGCGCTAGCGAAACGAATGACAGCCGGTCAGGGATGCAGCCGGACCAGCGCTCGCGGCATCAAAAGCGGCAGGATCAGCCCGACACCCAGCCCGATAGCTGCCGTTGATCAGCAGCGAACGGAGCATGGCCAGCGGCACCCAACCACCGCCGATCGGCTGACCTTTCAGGGGCGCGACGATGAACCAGCCCGCCAGGACGCAGAGCAACCCCAGCACCAGCCCGCACAGCCAGAGCGGCCAGGTGAAGCGCGGCAACAACAGACCGAAGCCGGCCCCCCACAGTCCACCCCAGAAGCAGTTGCTGATGATGGTGGGCACGCCGAACGGCGGCACCGGCGCGGTGCGATAGGCTGCGAAAGGCACCCAGCCTGGCGCGATCCCATGCAGGGCGAGCACCATGCCCTGATGGAAGGTCAGAACCGCGATTGCTCCGGCCACGAAACCCAGAAAGGCACGCATCGGCGGCGATGGCATATCAATCCTCCCGAACCTGTCTTGTCGTAGGCTGCTCGTCCTTCAGCAGCACGCCGCTCAGGCGCAGGCGCTGCATCTCACCGATCAGCCACAGCAGCTTGTCGGCCGCAGTCTCCGGCGGCAACCCCTGCGGTCGGATATTGGAGATACAGTTACGCAGGGCATCGGTGCAGCCACGCCGCGGCTGCCAGGTCAGATACACCCCAAGGCTGTCGGCCGCGGACAGCCCCGGGCGCTCGCCGATCAGCACGGCGACGGCCTGCGCGCCCATGAGCTCGCAGATGTCGTCACCCAGGGCGACGCGCCCCTGTTCGGCAACGACGACCGGGGCGGGCGGCAGCCGCAGGCGCGGAACCGTTCGCGCGCAATAGCGGCACGGCATGGCACTGCACCGCGGTCGCCGACAGGCCGTCGCAGATCACGAACAGCATGGCACCGGGCATTGCGCGGAATGGCGGCTGGGTCTTGCAAGCGGCGCCCCAGGTCGGGCCGCAGCAGATAGCTGCGCCGGTCCGTGGCCTGGCTGCGTACGGCGATGCTCGGCAATCCGGCGGCGTGCAGCTCTGCCCGCAACGCGGCGACGTCGAGCCTGGCGTGCACCGCATCGCGCGCCGCCGCGTGCGCCGCCTGAAAGTCGAGATGCGCCGCTGTGGGCAGGCCGTTGCCGGCGCGGCCCAGTGCCACGCGGGCCTGGGTAAATTGGCGGAGGTCGGTCCAGTGTGCCGGCTCGGCTTCGCTGATCGTCGACTGCCTGCTTTTCTGTCGTGCCAGGCAGGTTACTCAAGCCCGATCAGTGCCGGAGACATCGCCGCGGGAATGCGCCCCGGCGTGGCGCCAGCGATGCCCATGCCTGCGAGCCACGCCTCGAACTCCGGCGCCGGGCGCAGGCCGAGCGCCGCGCGTAGATACAAAGCGTCGTGGAACGACGTGCTCTGGTAAGACAGCATGATGTCGTCGGCGCCGGGCACACCCATGACATAGGTGACGCCGGCGACGCCGAGTAGCGTCAGCAGCGCATCCATATCGTCCTGATCGGCTTCGGCGTGGTTGGTGTAGCAGACGTCGACGCCCATCGGCAGGCCGAGCAGCTTGCCGCAGAAATGGTCCTCCAACCCGGCCCGCGTGATCTGCTTGCCGTCATACAGGTACTCGGGGCCGATGAAGCCGACCACGCTGTTGACCAACAGTGGCGAGAAGGCGCGAGCAACAGCATAGGCTCGTGCCTCGATAGTCTGCTGATCGACTCCGTGATGTGCATCGGCCGACAGCGCGCTGCCCTGGCCGGTTTCGAAATACATGACGTTGTCGCCGATGGTGCCGCGCTGTAGCGAAAGTGCCGCGTCGCGCGCCTCGCGCAGCAGTGCGAGCGAAATGCCGAAGCTGGCATTCGCCGCTTCGGTGCCGCCGATCGACTGGAACACCAGATCGACCGGGGCGCCGCGCTCGATCGCGCGCAGCGTCGTGGTGACATGCGCCAGTACGCAGGTCTGCGTCGGGATGGCGTAGCGCTCGCGCACCGCATCCAACATGGCGAGCAACGTGCAGGCTGCATCGACGCTGTCGGTCGCCGGATTGACGCCGATCACCGCATCGCCGGCACCAAGCAGCAGACCATCGAGCGTAGAGGCGGCGACCCCGCGCGGATCGTCGGTCGGGTGGTTCGGCTGCAACCGCACTGAAATCCTGTGCGGCAGGCCGATGGTGTTGCGGAACCTGGTCACCACGCGGCATTTCGCGGCGACCGCGATCAGGTCCTGCTGGCGCATCAGCTTGCTGACCGCGGCGGCCATCTCCGGCGTGATGCCGGGCCGCAGCGCTGCCAGCGTTTCCGGCTCTGCCGCCAGCAGGAATTCACGGAACTCGCCAACGGTCAGCGACGCCACCGGCGTGAACGCCGCGGCATCATGGCTGTCGATAATCAGCCGCGTCACCTCGTCGGCTTCATACGGAACCACCGGCTCGGCCAGCAGCGTCGCCAGCGGCACGTCGGCCAATGCCATCTGCGCCGCCACGCGCTCGGCAGCGCTTTCAGCCGCGATTCCGGCCAGGGCGTCGCCGGATCGATACGGCGTCGCGCGCGCCAGCAAGGTGCGTAAGTCGTGGAATACGTAGCGGGTGCCGGCGAGCGTGTGCGCGTAGCCCATCGCTGCCTTATGCCGCGCCGAGGGCGTGCGGCGCCAGAGTCACGTCTGTGTGTGAACGCGATCACAGATCACGGGATCGAGGCGACGGCTTCGGCCGCTGCCAGGCAGCAGCGGGCGTGCCAGGCGAGGTTGTTCCGGGCGCGACTGTTTCGGCTGCCCTGGCTTGCGCGGCCACGGGATCGCTGGGCCATTCTGGACACCTCGGCCCCCTTCCGGTAAACGGCCGCGCTCCATCGGACCGCGCCGGATCCCGGGGTGGGCTTCCGCTAGGGGTCGCACTCCACCGGGTCAAGCCCGGGGACATGGTCCCGGGGACACCCGGGGACCAGAGATCCAGGGATATGGCAAAGAAGATCGCCGGCTACATCAAGCTGCAGATTCCGGCCGGCAAGGCCAATCCGTCGCCGCCCGTCGGTCCGGCGTTGGGCCAGCGCGGGCTAAACATCATGCAGTTCTGCAAGGATTTCAACGCGGCGACCCAGAACATGGAGCCGGGAATGCCGGTGCCGGTGGTCATCACCGCCTTTGCCGACCGCACCTTCAGCTTCATTACCAAGACGCCGCCCAATACCCATTTCCTGAAGAAGGCCGCTGGCATCGAGAAGGGCAGTCAGACCGTCGGCAAGAGCGCGCCGGTCGGCCGGATCACCATGACGCAGCTTCGCGAGATCGCCGAACAGAAGATGAAGGACATGAACGCCAACGACGTTGACGGCGCGGTGCGGATGCTGATGGGCTCGGCGCGCTCGATGGGGCTCACCGTGGTGGAGGGCTGAGCGATGGCAAAGAACAAGCGGCTGAAGCAGGCCTACGAGAGGGTCGATCGAAGCAA
Organism: uncultured Alphaproteobacteria bacterium; assembly: GCA_963758595.1. Taxonomy (GTDB): domain Bacteria; phylum Pseudomonadota; class Alphaproteobacteria; order Acetobacterales; family Acetobacteraceae; genus JAMXLO01. Next base: position 333,189 of record CAVWWB010000001.1, on the reverse strand, counting down.
GGCCTACCCACTGTCGGATGCGATCAAGCTGGTGAAGCAGACCGCCACGGCGAAGTTCGACGAGTTGGTGGAGATGTCGATGAATCTCGGCATCGATCCGCGGCACGCCGACCAGATGGTGCGCGGCCTGACCTCGCTGCCGAACGGCACCGGCAAGACGGTGCGCGTGGGAGTGTTCGCGCGTGGTCCGAAGGCGGAGGAAGCGCAGGCGGCGGGGGCCGATGTGGTGGGGGCGGAGGACCTTGCCGAGCAGGTGCAGGCCGGGCAGATCAACTTCGACCGCTGCATCGCGACGCCGGACATGATGGGCGTGGTCGGACGGCTGGGTAAGATTCTCGGCCCGCGCGGGCTGATGCCAAACCCGCGTCTCGGCACCGTCACCATGGACGTGAAGGGCGCGGTGGCCGCGGCGAAGGGTGGGCAGGTGGAGTACCGGGCCGAGAAGGCTGGCATCATCCACGCCGGGATCGGCAAGGTGTCGTTCGAGGACGACAAGCTGGCGGAGAACGCGCGAGCGCTGGCGGATGCGATCCAGCGGGCCAAGCCCGCCGGCGCGAAGGGCACCTACGTGCAGAAGGTGTCGCTCAGCTCCACCATGGGGCCAGGCGTGCGGGTCGATATCGGCTCGCTCGCGGGGTAGGGCGGCCTAGCTTCAGTCCGGCAGCCAGGGGCCGAGTACCCTGGGCGAGGAAACGCCGACGGGACGCCGGGCGAGCCTCGCACTACTGGTGCGGCGGCCGCTATAGTTGCGGACGCCTCGCGAAGGAAACACTGCAGCCGCCATGGCGCGTGCCCAGACACACGAGCCGGAGACGCGGATGAGCCGGGAGGAGTTCCTGGCCTGGGTCCAGCATCAGCCTTCCGGCCGGTTCGAGCGGATCGACGGCATCGTAGTGGCGGTGGCGCCCGAGCGGGCTTCGCACAATTTGCGCAAGGGCGCGGCCCGCGATGCCTTGCGGCGGGCGGTACGGGAGGCGGGACTGACTGCGTGTCAGGTGTTTGGCGACGGCATGACGGTTCAGGTGGAAGACAGCGATTTCGAGCCGGATGCATTGCTGCGTTGCGGACCGCGGTTGTCTGGTGACGCCACTCAACCTCTCCGATCCTCTGGTGCTGGTGGAAGTGCTGTCGCCGGACAGCGGCACTCAGGATCGCGCGACCAAGTTGCGTGCGTATTTCCGGCTGGCGTCGGTGCAGCATTATCTGATTGTCTGGCCTGATGAGCCGCGCATCGTGCGGCACTTGCGCATGCCGGATGGCGGGGTTGCGACTGAGGTTTTCGAGTCTGGCGAGATCCGGCTCGATCCGCCGGGGATCACGATGACGGTGGAGGAGGTTTACGTGGACTGAGACCCTCACCCGCGCCGCGGTACGGCGCGACCTCTCCCACACTTCGCGCGGGCGAGGTGTACAAGGTTGCCGTTTCGCGCGCGGTACCTTTTGGGTTGGCCCCTCGACTCGCGAGCCGGTTTCCGCTACCTCCCCGCGCTTCGCGCTGCCTGGCCGAGAGCCGGGGGGCGCGGACCTGTCCGAGACCGCTCGTCACCCACAGGGTGATAATGGACCTCCGGTCCGCGCGCGGGAGACGGGAGACACCCACGGACCCCTGGTCCCTGGGTTGGTTCCGGCTTGCAGGACAGGCGCCTCGGGTCAAGCTCGAGGACGTGTGGCAACCTGGCTGGCGCCGTCCAAAGGCGCCGGGCCTGCAACCTCGGGCATTGTCCCGGGATCTGGAGACGACACGTGGACCGGACCGAAAAGCGGGAGTTCGTTGCCAGTCTGCACGAGGCGCTGGCCGCCACCTCGATGATCGTGGTGACCCACAACACGGGGCTCTCGGTCGCCGAGGCGACGGACCTGCGGCGCCGAATGCGGACGGCGGGCGTGACCTTCAAGGTCGCCAAGAACCGCCTGGCCCACCTCGCCCTGGAAGGCACCCCATTCGACGGACTGAAGCCGCTGCTGAAGGGCCCGACCGCGCTGGCGTGGTCGACCGACCCGGTCGCGGCGGCCAAGGCCACCGTTGAGTTCGCCCGAACCAACGAGAAGCTGGTGCTGATCGGCGGAGCGCTGGGCACTCAGCGGCTGGATGCCTCAGGGGTGCGGGCATTGGCCGAGCTGCCGAATCCTGGATCAGCTGCGCGCGCGGATCGTCGGGATGATCGCCACCCCGGCCACCCGGGTTGCCGGGGTCCTGCAGGGTTCGGCCGGGCAGCTTGCCCGGGTGTTCGGCGCCTTTGCCAGGAAGAGCGAGGAGGGCGAAGCGGCTGCCGCGTAAGCTTGGGCGCGTGCTCAGATCTTCGGGCGATCGTGCCTCAGGACACCACGCGCCTAAGCCCATGGGTAAAGCCCGACGGGCAACCCCTTGCATGAAACCAACCAACGATTAGATTAGGGACACACACAAATGGCTGATCTGCAAAAGCTGGTGGACGAGCTGTCCGTCCTTACGGTTCTGGAGGCGGCAGAGCTCTCGAAGCTGCTCGAAGAGAAGTGGGGCGTTTCGGCCGCCGCGCCTGTCGCGGCCGCTGCGGCGGCACCCGCAGCCGCGGCTGCTGCCGCGCCGGCCGAGGAGCAGACCGAGTTCACCGTCGTTCTGTCGAAGGCGGGTGACAAGAAAATCAACGTGATCAAAGAGGTCCGTACGATCACCGGCCTGGGCCTGAAAGAGGCCAAGGATCTGGTGGAAAGTGCGCCGAAGCCGGTCAAGGAAAGCATCGGCAAGGACGAGGTCGCCAAGATCAGAAAGATGCTCGAGGACGCTGGCGCAACCGTGGAGGTCAAGTAGCACGATCGGCGAAGAACCGAGGGCGCGCGGGCTCGCCGCATCGCCGCCCGAAGCGGAGCTGGAGACGGGTGGGAATCAGCTTGGTTCCCGCCCCGTTCTCCGTTGCGGCGGCCGTAGGGGCAGGTAGGCAGGACAATTTATGAACGCAATCACCAGGTCATTCACCGGGCGCAAGCGGATCCGGCGCAACTTCGGGCGCATCCCGGAGGTCGCGCCGATGCCGAACCTGATCGACGTGCAGCGTGCCTCATACGAAGGCTTCCTGCAAATGAACGTCCAGCCTGACAGTCGGCTGCACGCCGGGCTGCAGGAGGTGTTCAAATCGGTATTCCCGATCGACGACTTCGCCGGCCGCGGCCGGCTCGAGTTCGTCTATTACGAGCTGGAAGAGCCGAAATACGATGTCGAGGAGTGCATCCAGCGGGGCATGACCTATGCCGCGCCGCTGAAGGTTATCCTGCGCCTGATCGTGTGGGACGTGGACGAGGACACCGGTGCGCGGTCCATTCGCGACATCAAGGAACAGCCGGTCTATATGGGCGACATGCCGCTGATGACCGACAACGGCACGTTCATCATCAACGGCACCGAGCGCGTCATCGTCAGCCAGATGCACCGTTCGCCCGGCGTGTTCTTCGACCACGACAAGGGCAAGACCCACAGCAGCGGCAAGTATCTGTTCGCCGCGCGGGTGATCCCGTATCGCGGCTCGTGGCTCGACTTCGAGTTCGACAGCAAGGACCTTGTGTATGTCCGCATCGACCGGAAGCGGAAGCTGCCGGTCACCACACTGTTGTATGCGCTGGAGAGCGCCGCCACGGCGAAGCTGCGGGCCGAGCGCGAGGCCGCCGGCGAGCCGGTCGAGCTTGGCGAAGTCCGCGGCATGGATCAGGAAGAAATCCTGAACTACTTCTACGGCCGGGTGGTGTTCGATTACACCGCGAAGGGCTGGGCGCGGCCGTTCGATCCTGACGCGTTCCGCGGCATCAAGCTGCTGGAGCCGATTGTCGATGCCGAGACCGGCGAAGTCGTCGCCGAGGCGGATGCCAAGCTGACCCAGCGTCAGGCGCGCCGGATCGCGGAAAACACCAAGGAAGTGCTGGTCGGCCGCACCGATCTGTTCGGCCGCTTCGTGGCCGAGGACCTGGTGAACCAGGAGACCGGGGAAATCTATGCCGAGGCCGGCGAGGAGCTGACCGAGGCGAAGCTGACGGCGCTGGAAGAGGCCGGGGTCACCCAGTTGCCAACGCTGGCGATCGACCAGGCGAACGGTCCCTGGATCCGCAATACGCTGGCGGTGGACAAGAACAACAATCGGGACGATGCGCTGATCGACATCTATCGCGTCATGCGCCCGGGCGAGCCGCCGACGCCGGAGACGGCGGAGGCGCTGTTCCGTGGCCTGTTCTTCGATCCCGACCGCTATGACCTGTCCGCGGTCGGCCGTGTGAAGATGAACATGCGGCTTGGCTTCGAGGATGTGCCCGAACTCGGTGCGCGTGCTGCGCAAGGAAGATCTGCTGCGCACGGTGAAGATCCTGTGCGAGCTGAAGGACGGTCGCGGGCAGATCGACGACATCGACAATCTGGGCAATCGCCGGGTGCGTTCGGTCGGCGAACTGATGGAGAACCAGTACCGCATCGGCCTGTTGCGCATGGAGCGGGCAATCCGCGAGCGCATGGGTTCGGTCGATATCGACACCGTCATGCCGCACGACCTGATCAACGCCAAGCCGGCGGCGGCGGCGGTGCGGGAGTTCTTCGGCTCTTCGCAGCTCAGTCAATTCATGGACCAGACCAATCCGCTTTCCGAGGTGACGCACAAGCGGCGCCTCTCGGCGCTTGGCCCGGGCGGCCTGACGCGCGAGCGTGCCGGGTTCGAGGTTCGCGACGTGCATCCGACGCACTACGGCCGCATCTGTCCGATCGAGACGCCGGAAGGTCCGAACATCGGCCTGATCAACTCACTGGCGACGTATGCGAAGGTCAACAAGTACCGGCTTCATCGAGACGCCGTACTTGCTGGTGAAGGACGGCACCGTGCAACGCGAGCCGCGCTACCTCTCCGCCATGGAGGAGGAGAAGCTGGTTGTGGCGCAGGCCGACGCGCCAATGGATGAGGGCGGCCGTCTCACCGAGGACCTGGTGTCGGTGCGCAAGCAGGGCGACTTCCGGCTGGCGCGGCCGGAGGACGTCACCGCGATCGACGTCTCTCCCAAGCAGTTGGTATCGGTCGCCGCGGCGCTGATCCCGTTCCTGGAAAACGATGACGCCAATCGTGCGCTGATGGGCTCCAACATGCAGCGCCAGGCGGTGCCGCTGATCCAGGCGGATGCTCCGTTGGTCGGCACCGGGATGGAAGCAGCGGTGGCACGCGATTCGGGTGCGACGATCATCGCGCGCCGCGCCGGCGTGGTCGATCAGATCGACGGCGCCCGCATCGTGGTCCGTGCCACCAACGACGATAGCACAACCAAGGGCGTCGATATCTATCGGTTGCGGAAGTTCATGCGATCGAACCAGTCCACCTGCATCAACCAGCGCCCGCTGGTGAAGGTGGGCGACACGGTGCGTGAGCATGAGATCATCGCCGATGGGCCTTCCACCGAACTGGGCGAGCTGGCGCTCGGGCGGAACGTGCTGTGCGCGTTCATGCCGTGGAACGGCTACAACTTCGAGGACTCGATCCTGATCAGCGAGCGCATCGCGCGCGATGACGTGTTCACGTCGATCCACATCGAGGAATTCGAGGTGATGGCGCGCGACACCAAGTTGGGCCAGGAGGAAATAACGCGCGACATCCCCAATGTGGGCGAGGAGGCGCTGAAGAACCTGGACGAGGCCGGGATCGTCTATATCGGCGCGGAGGTAAACCCGGGCGACATCCTGGTCGGCAAGGTTACGCCGAAGGGCGAGAGCCCGATGACGCCAGAAGAGAAGCTGCTGCGGGCGATCTTCGGCGAGAAGGCGTCGGACGTGCGCGATACCTCATTGAAGCTGCCGCCTGGTGTGACCGGCACCGTGGTGGATGTGCGCGTGTTCAGCCGGCGCGGCGTCGACAAGGACGAGCGCGCGATGGCGATCGAGCGTTCCGAGATCGAGCGCCTGGCGAAGGACCGCGACGACGAGAAGGCGATTCAGGAGCGCTCGTTCCTCAACCGGCTGCGCGAGAAGCTGCTCGGCCGCAAGGCCGCCGGCGGGTTCAAGGGCATCAAGGCCGGCACCGAGATCACCGAGGAGGTGCTGAACGAACATCCGCGCGGTTCGTGGCGTCATATCGGCGTGCAGGACGACACCGTGATGGCGGAGATCGAGACGCTGAAGCGCGAATACGACGCCGCGGTCGGCCGTCTGCAGGCGCGGTTCGACAGCAAGGTGGAGAAGCTGCAGCGCGGCGATGAGCTGCCGCCCGGCGTGATGAAGATGGTCAAGGTCTTCATTGCGGTGAAGCGCAAGCTGCAGCCCGGCGACAAGATGGCCGGACGCCACGGCAACAAGGGCGTGGTCTCGCGCGTCGTGCCGGTGGAGGATATGCCGTTCCTGGAGGACGGCACGCCGGTGGACATCGTGCTGAACCCGTTGGGCGTGCCGTCGCGGATGAACGTCGGGCAGATCCTGGAGACGCATCTCGGCTGGGCGTGCCACACGCTTGGCCAGCAGATCGGCGAGCTGGTCGAGGAGTATCGTCGCACCGGCGCCCGGCGCGACGAACTGCTGAGCCGGCTGCGCGAGGCGTACGGCGAGGAGGAGTTTCGCGACAACGTCGCCAACCTCGATACCGAGCAGTTGATGGAACTGTGCGATAACCTGAAGAAGGGCATTCCGATCGCCACGCCGGTGTTCGACGGGGCGCGGATGTCCGACATCGAAGGCATGCTGGAGCGGGCAGGATTGGACACGTCCGGCCAGGTCACGCTTGGTCGATGGCCGCACCGGTGAGCCGTTCGAGCGCAAGGTGACGGTGGGCTACATCTACATGCTGAAGCTGCACCACCTGGTGGACGACAAGATCCACGCGCGCTCGATTGGACCTTACTCGCTGGTCACTCAGCAGCCGCTGGGCGGCAAGGCGCAGTTCGGCGGTCAGCGTTTCGGCGAGATGGAGGTGTGGGCGCTGGAAGCCTACGGCGCCGCTTACACCTTGCAGGAGATGCTGACGGTGAAATCGGACGACGTGTCCGGCCGGACCAAGGTGTACGAGGCGATCGTGCGCGAGCAGGACAACTTCGAGGCCGGCGTGCCGGAGAGCTTCAACGTGCTGGTGAAGGAACTGAAGTCGCTGGGGCTGAACGTCGACCTGGACAGCAAGGCGGCCTGAGGAACGCGCAGTATTCACCATAAAGACACGAAGGCACGAAGGTTTCTGTCTCTCCGTGTCTTTGTGGTGAGGCTTTTGTCGCGATGAACCCGTTGCGAAGGGTATCAATAGCATGAACGAACTGATGAAGATCCTGGGCCAGACGGGCCAGGCAATGACTTTCGACCAGATCAAGATCCAGATGGCGAGCCCCGAGCAGATCCGGAGCTGGTCGTATGGCGAGATCAAGAAGCCGGAGACCATCAACTACCGCACCTTCAAGCCCGAGCGCGACGGTCTGTTCTGCGCGCGCATCTTCGGGCCGATCAAGGACTACGAGTGCCTGTGTGGCAAGTACAAGCGGATGAAGTTCCGCGGCATCATCTGCGAGAAGTGCGGCGTGGAGGTCACCCTGGCCAAGGTGCGCCGCGAGCGGATGGGGCACATCGAGCTGGCCTCGCCGGTGGCACATATCTGGTTCCTGAAGTCGCTGCCCAGCCGCATCGGCCTGATGGTCGATCTGACGCTGAAGGAACTGGAGAAGATCCTGTACTTCGAGAGCTACGTGGTGCTGGAACCCGGCACCACCGATCTCAAGCTGCACCAGTTGCTGACGGAAGATCAGCTTCTCGCCAAGCAGGACGAGTTCGGCGACGACCAGTTCGAGGTTGGCATCGGCGCCGAGGCGATCAAGAAGGTCCTGCACAAGATCAACCTTGACGAAGAGAAGGTGCGGCTGCGCGGCGATCTGAAGGAGACCAGCTCGGAGGCCAAGCGCAAGAAGCTGGTGAAGCGCCTGAAGCTGATCGAGGCCTTCGCTGACAGCGGTGCCCGGCCGGAGTGGATGATCCTGGACGTCGTGCCGGTGATACCGCCCGAGCTGCGTCCGCTGGTGCCGCTGGATGGCGGGCGGTTCGCGACCTCGGACCTGAACGACCTGTATCGCCGGGTGATCAACCGCAACAACCGGTTGAAGCGGCTGATCGAGCTGCGCGCGCCCGACATCATCGTGCGCAACGAGAAGCGCATGCTGCAGGAGAGCGTGGACGCGCTGTTCGACAACGGCCGTCGTGGCCGCGCCATCACCGGGGCCAACAAGCGCCCGCTGAAGTCGCTGTCCGACATGCTGAAGGGCAAGCAGGGGCGCTTCCGCCAGAACCTGCTGGGCAAGCGCGTTGACTACTCGGGCCGCTCGGTGATCGTGGTCGGGCCGGAGCTGAAGCTGCAGCAGTGCGGGCTGCCGAAGAAGATGGCGCTCGAGCTGTTCAAGCCGTTCATCTATTCCAAGCTGGAGAAGTACGGTCACGCCACCACCATCAAGGCGGCCAAGCGCATGGTGGAGAAGGAGCGGCCGGAGGTCTGGGACATTCTGGAAGAGGTGATCCGTGAGCACCCGGTTCTGCTGAACCGCGCACCGACCCTGCACCGTCTGGGCATCCAGGCGTTCGAGCCGGTGCTGATCGAGGGCAAGGCGATCCAGCTTCACCCGCTGGTCTGCACCGCGTTCAATGCCGACTTCGACGGTGACCAGATGGCGGTGCACGTACCGCTATCGCTGGAAGCGCAGCTCGAAGGGCGCGTGCTGATGATGTCGACCAACAACATCCTCAGCCCGGCGAACGGCAAGCCGATCATCGTGCCGTCGCAGGATATCGTGCTGGGGCTGTATTACCTATCGCTCGATACGGCGGAGTTCCGCACGGTCGCGGACGATGATGCGCCAGCGTTCGGCACGATCGGCGAGATCGAGTTCGCGCTGCATGCGGGCGCGGTCGGGATGCACGACAAGATCAAGGCGCGCTGGGAGACGATCGACGCGGGCGGCAATCCGGTGCGCGAGGTCGTGGTTACCACGCCTGGGCGCATGATGATCGCGCAGATCCTGCCCAAGCATCCGAACGTGCCGTTCGAGCTGATCAACAAGCAGCTCACCAAGAAGAACATCTCGGACGTGATCGATGCGGTGTACCGGCACTGCGGCCAGAAGGAGTGCGTGATCTTCGCCGACCGCCTGATGGGGCTTGGTTTCGGCCAGGCCTGCAAGGCCGGCATCTCGTTCGGCAAGGATGACCTGATCATCCCGGTGGAGAAGGACGAGTTGATCCGCCGCACGCAGGCCGAGGTGAAGGAGTTCGAACAGCAATACCAGGACGGCCTGATCACCGCCGGCGAGCGCTACAATAAGGTGGTCGATGCCTGGTCGCGCTGCACCGATGAGGTGGCCGGCGCGATGATGAAGGAGATCTCCAAGCAGGAGGTCGGCAAATTAACCAACTCGGTGTGGATGATGAGCCATTCCGGCGCGCGTGGTTCGCCGGCGCAGATGCGGCAGCTGGCCGGCATGCGCGGGCTGATGGCGAAGCCGTCGGGCGAGATCATCGAGCAGCCGATCATCGCCAACTTCAAGGAAGGCCTTTCCGTGCTGGAGTACTTCAACTCCACCCACGGCGCCCGCAAGGGTCTGGCCGACACGGCGCTGAAGACGGCGAACTCGGGCTACCTGACGCGCCGACTGGTTGACGTGGCGCAGGACTGCATAATCTTCGAGGAGGATTGCGGCACCGAGCGCGGCCTGACCGTGCGCGCGGTGATGGACGGCGGCGAGGTGGTCTCGGCGTTGTCGGAGCGTATCCTGGGCCGCACCGCGGCCGAGGACGTGCTGGATCCGGTCACCAATCAGGTGATCGTGCCGGGCAACACGCTGATCGAGGAAGACGCGGCGGATCAGATCGAGCGAGCCGGTGTCGAGGCGGTGAAGATCCGCTCGGTGCTGACCTGCGAGTCGCATACCGGCGTTTGCGGGCATTGCTACGGGCGCGATCTGGCCCGCGGCACACCGGTGAACATCGGCGAGGCGGTCGGGGTGATCGCGGCGCAGTCGATCGGCGAGCCTGGCACGCAGTTGACCATGCGTACCTTCCACATCGGCGGCGCGGCGCAGCGTGGCGCCGAGCAGTCGAGCGTGGAGGCGAGCCATGAAGGCGTGGTGACGATCAAGAACCGCAACGTGGTGATGAACAGCCAGGGCACGCCGGTGGTGATGTCGCGCAACTGCGAAATCGTCCTGGTGGACGACAAGCAGCGCGAGCGGGCGCGCTTCCGGGTGCCGTATGGCGCGCGGCTGCTGATCGATGAGGGCCAGCAGGTGGCGCGTGCGCAGAAGCTGGCGGAGTGGGATCCCTACACCCTGCCGATCATCACCGAGCGCAACGGCAAGGTCGAATACATCGACCTGATCGAAGGCATCACGCTGGTTGAGCGGATGGACGAGGTCACCGGTCTGACGTCGAAGGTGGTGGTCGACTACAAGCAGGCCGCCAAGGGCGTCGATCTGCGGCCGCGCCTGCAGTTGAAGGACGAGAAGGGCGAGGTGGTGAAGCTGCCGAACGGCACGGACGCGCGCTACTTCCTGGCACCCGACTCCATCCTGTCGGTGGATAACGGGGCAGTGGTGGCGGCGGGCGACGTGCTGGCGCGAATCCCGCGCGAGGGCAGCAAGACGCGCGACATCACCGGCGGTCTGCCGCGGGTGGCGGAGCTGTTCGAGGCGCGCCGGCCGAAGGATCACGCGGTGATCGCCGAGACCGACGGCCGCGTGGAATTCGGCAAGGACTACAAGAACAAGCGCCGCGTCATCGTGAAGAACGACGAGACGACGGAGGAGACCGAGTACCTGATCCCGAAGGGCAAGCACGTCTCGGTGCAGGAGGGCGATTTCGTGCGCAAGGGCGATCCGCTGGTGGATGGCCCGCGGGTGCCGCACGACATCCTGAAGGTGCTCGGGGTGGAGGCGCTGTCCGACTACCTGGTCAACGAGATCCAGGACGTCTATCGGCTGCAGGGTGTGAAGATCAACGACAAGCACATCGAGGTGATCGTTCGCCAGATGCTGCAGAAGGTCGAGATCCTGGATCCGGGCGACACGACGTTCCTGGCCGGCGAGCAGGTGGACCGCACCGAGTTCGACGCGGTGAATGCCAGGCTTGGTCGGGACGAGAAGCCGGCGCAGGCGATGCCGGTGCTGCAGGGCATCACCAAGGCGTCCTTGCAGACCAACAGCTTCATCTCGGCGGCGTCGTTCCAGGAGACCACGCGGGTGCTGACCGAGGCGGCGACCGCTGGCAAGACCGACCAGCTCACCGGGCTGAAGGAGAACGTGATCGTCGGGCGGCTGATCCCGGCGGGCACGGGCTCGGTGATGAACCGGCTGCGGGCGATCGCGGCGGGGCGCGATCAGCGGACGCTGAGCGTGGGCAATGCACCGCAGATTGCCGAGGAGGTGAAGGCGGCGGAGTAGTCCACTGCCTTGTGGGTTCTGCGGGCCGGCGGCGCGAAAGTGCCGCCGGCTTTTTTTTGCTGGAGGGAGATGAGGGACGCCTGCTCTCCTTGCGGCCTTCGTTCCGGGAAGATCGCTGCGAAGGGTCTCCGGTGTGTTCAGGATCAGCCCGATGGCAGAAGATGCTGAATTCGGCGTGCGAGGAGATCGAGGTCAAACGGCTTACTGATCACGTCCGCACCAGCGGGCAACTGTGCGACGGTATATCCGGTTATGAACAACACCGGGATGTCCGGGTGACGCGCGCGCGCAGCCTCTGCCAACTGCCGGCCATTCATGGCTTTCGGTAGGCCCACATCCGTCACCAACAGGTCGATCCCCGCTTCTCGGTCCAACAGCCGCAAAGCGTCCGGTCCGTCAGCGGCCTCGAACACCCGATAACCCAACTCTCGAAGCCGTTCCGCGATTGGTCCGCGCACACCCGTTTCGTCGTCCACTAGCAAAATCGTCCCACTGCCAGCATGGGAGGGTTGTGGCGCTCCGAGAAGCGCGGCCGCTGGTTTAGCACCTCCCTCGTGCAAGGGTAGCAACAGATGAACGGTTGTTCCCTGCCCCGGCGCACTGTCGATCTGAACTAGTCCACCGGATTGCCGCACAAATCCGTACACCTGGCTAAGCCCCAACCCGGTTCCCTGGCCCTGCGGCTTTGTGGTGAAGAATGGCTCAAAGGCTCGTTGGAGCACGTCATCCGACATTCCAACCCCAGTATCTGCGATTGAAACTACGACGTAGTTGCCGGGAGATGTGCCATCCTGTCCCGCGACATCCGCTTGCGTCAGCTGCGCGTCGCTCGTTCCGATCATCAAGCGCCCGCCGCTGGGCATTGCGTCGCGCGCATTGATGCACAGATTGAGCAGTGCACTCTCCAGCTCGTTGGGGTCACAGAACACGTAACCGGCGCCGTCCCGGAGCCGCAGCTCCACCACGATCCCGGGTCCCATCGTGCGGCGGATCAAATCTGCTATCCCAGCAACGAGACTGTCGGGATCTACCGGCTTGGGCTCTAGCCGCTGGCGTCGCGCGAAAGCGAGCAGGCGTTGGGTTAGGGTGGCTGCTCGCCGGGTCGCTTCGAGTGCCATGTCCAGATAGCGCGCGATCTCGTCCGGGCGGCCCTCCGTCAACCGGCGTCGGGCAATTTCCAACGCCCCCGAGACACCCTGCAACATGTTGTTGAAGTCGTGGGCAATGCCTCCCGTAAGTTGTCCCACAGCCTCCATCTTTTGCGTTTGCCGGATCGTCTCCTCGGCGGCCATCAGCTCGGCAGTGCGGGCCATGACCAGATCCTCTAACTGCTTCCGATCTCGGGCTAAAATCTCGCGCGCTAATACCTGATCCTCGATGTCTGTCGAAGTGCCCAGCCATTCGACAATGCGACCATCGGGATGATCCGGGTCTGGCGCTTCTCTCAGTGGTACCGCGGACGTGCGGAACCAGCGGTAAGCACCATCTGAGGCGCGGCAAGTACCGATGCTCCACATTATAGATCCTCTGCGCCTCGGCATCTGCCCAATTTCGAAGTGTCGCCGCCCGGTCATCCGGGTGGATGCCTTTCAGCCAACCGAGGCCCAGACTTTCTGCCGCAGAGATCCCGCTGTACGTGACCCACTGCGGGCTCGCCCAGGTCCGCTCGCCAGTGCTGTTAGATCGGAAAACCAGATGCGGAATGCCTTCCGCCAGGGTGCGGAAGCGCCGCTCGCTCTCACGCAAAGCCTCTTCGGCGGCCCTTCGCTCGGTTACATCCTGACCGATTTTAAGAAAGCCACGGATTGCACCATCGGCGTCGCGCAAGGTCGTGACTTCGACCTTCGATAAAAACCCGTGATCCGTCCTTTCGCTGGTGCCAGCGGACATTCGCGGCTCCGCCTTCGCTACGCGCAATTTCCAGCTCTTCACGGGGCACGTCTCGCGCGCGGTCCTCCGGCGTGAACAAGATATCGCCGCGCTGTCCGACCGCTTCCTCCGCCGTCCACCCGAAGACCGCGGCGGCACCCGGGAACCAGTCGGTAATCCGATCCTCCAGGTCCGCGACGAAGATCGCATAGTCACGCGCGTTCTCGACAATCAGACGGAGGCTCTCCTCGCTCGCCCGAAGCGCCTGCTCTGCACGCTTGCGGTCGGAAATGTCCCACACAAGGCCGGTGACGCGCACGGCTCCGGTGTCGAGGTCCTGAACTGATTCGGCTCGTTCTTCGAGCCAAGCCAATTCGTTGTCGCGGGGCCTGACGATCCGAAATTCATCTCTCCAGCTGCGGGCTTCAGAGATCCCAAGGGTCACCAATCTGCGATGGCGTTTGCGATCCAGCGGATGGATCAGGTCCCAGCCGTGATCAACGCCGTTCAGCGTGTCGCCTGGCTGGAGCCCGAGGACTTCGGGCATTGTATCCGACGTGCTCAATCGCTGCGCGACTGAGTCCCAGTCCCAAAAGCCCATACGCGCAGCGTTCAGGGCGGCCGATAGCCGGCTCTGCGCGTCCCCCAGCGCCGCTTCCGCTTCCTTACGCTCGGTGACATCGATGATGAACTCGATGCATTCGGATGCCGACCCAACGCCAGAAAGGCGAGTTGGCGCACAGAGCGCCCACCATCGCGAACCATCTTTGCGGATCAGCTGTTTCTCGTAAGGCGAGGTCTCCCCGTGCTCGGCCAGATCCCTTGCCGCCCGATTCGTCGCCTCCTTGAACTCCGCAGGAGTGAGCACCCCCCAATCGGATAGCCGGAGGAGCTCCTCGCGCCTATATCCGCTCATGGACTTAAACGCCGCGTTGGCTTCGGTAATCTGCCCGTTCAGGCGGAATTCCAGTATTCCGATCGTCCCGATGCTCAAGGCACGATCGAACGTCAATCCTTCTCCTGAGCCGACCGGCATCGTATCAGTCAATCGTCTCTCCCCTGCGCCGCACCTCCACTAATTCTGCCTCTGGCGCCGGCGCTTCGTCGGTACTCACGGAGGCGATATTTGCCGCCGACCCCAAATAGCTCCGGAGCGCCACTTCAATGCAGTCGGTCAGACTACGGCTGTCCCCCTCGGCCTCCAGCCGAGCCACTCCGAGCAGGGCTGCATCGAGCCGAAGCGTTATTGGCACTCGCATGACCCAATCCCACTTCTGCAGGTCCATTAAGGTCGCGTATTGCTCTTGGGTTGCGCAGTGCATCCGCAAAAACCTGCGAGGGCGCGGCCTTGGCGGCGCGTCGGCCGGCTTAGCTGAAGCTCGGTCTCAATTAGGTTCTACTAACAGGGACGGGGCGTGCACCCTGCCGAGCATCCCTCGCATACGCGCCAGGATCCAGAATGGCTGAACAGCGTAACAGAAAGGTCCGGCCGAACTCATCCGTCATTCCTGCGGCTGCGCTGCTTCGCAATCCGCTCCCGCAGCCCCGAGCTGCGCCGCTAAGGTCGCTGCACTAGCGACGAGTGGTAAGGTGCACGTTTCCCAAGCCGGTTCCGATCGTCAACGCGCCCCAGTGCTTTGTCCCGACCATGTACGGCAGCTCGCTTAGAGCCTGCACGACCGCATCGTTGTGCAGAAGCACACGAGCTTCCTGCTCACCAATCATCGGCAATGCCGACTGAAGCAGGCGTGGCAGGTTGAAGTCCGCTGCCTCCCAATCGCCAGGCAGATTTTGCCCGCCGCGCTCAATGGTCCCGTCCGCGTTTATCAATCCGGGGCAGCCGATGCCGATTACTGCCGCAAGCTTAAATTGCTGCTTCTCGGCTTCGCCGATCAGAGACGTAAGCATTTTGACAAGTTGCTTTATTGCCTCGTCGCGTCCTGATACGGCGTCTCGGTGCCGCCATTTTCTTGACGCAGTCAGCGTTATATTTGCCAACCTACGGCCTTGCCATTCCAGCCTCACCAGACCAGCACGAATATTCGAACCGCCGATATCGACAGCCAGCAGGGCGTGTTTCTCCGCCAGCATCCAGTGCGGGAACAGCCGTGCGCTGCCGAGCAGACCTGCTGCGTCCGGATCATGATGTATCGGGCGCAACGCGGTCTGGTGCCCGGAGGCTTTGAGGAGCACGCTCGCTCGCCCGATTGCGAGCTCGCCGATCCGGCTGGCGCGAAAACCCCCGCCCACCACGATCGCCTCCGTCTTGTGCCAACCCTCAAGTTTCAGCAGCCGCTGGCAGACTTGGCTGAGGGCCTGGGCAAACTCTTCAACGGCACTGAGCACAAGACCGGCGGCTTCAATGTCCCCCTGGATTAAGAGCCCGTCCAGTGCTTCCCGATGAAGCTTACCGGAGGGCTGTTCATCCAGGGGATCGCCGGAGACCTGACGCATCCGGTCACGCCAGTCCTCCAGGATCGAACCGAACGCTCGACTGGAGGCGCGGTCGCCGATGAAGCCTTCTTCGTCGCGAATCTCCGCGTTGTACGCGTCGATCAGCACGTCGGGCAGTTCACGCGTGCCATGCGTTAGCGGGATCGTGGGATCAGACATGCTTCGCAAACGCGGTCGGCCAACGTGGGTTCATGCAGCCGTTGCGGAATCCGGCTGCCACTTGGCGGCAGCCGGGGCCGCCCGCCTTGCTGGGCCCGTAGCAGGGGGCAGCGTGCAATCAAGCCGTCGGCTGTTCACGTGCCTGCAACATCGGCACGCGACGACCATGTCCGGAGGTGAGCGGGTGCCTCACTTTTCCTGGCACGGCAGGTTTCGTCGACACGATCAGACAGACGCCGATGACGATGGTGGCTGTCGCCACAGCCATCCTCATGGTGATCGGCTCGCCGTACAGAAGCCAATCCAGCAGGATGGCAATGACCGGGTTGACATACGAGAACGTCGTCGCGATCGCAGGTGCGACCGCGTCGGTCAGAAAGCCGAACGCGGTAAATCCCACGATAGCGATGACGACAAACCCAGCAAAGCCGACCCAGGCGATGCCCGGCACTGCTGCAAAATGCAGCCGTCCCAGGTCGCCCACAACCATCGCGGTCGCCCACAACCATCGCGATCGCAAATAGCGTGACGCCGCCGACCAACAACTCCAACCCTGCGGCGAGCCGCGGGTCCTCAGGAAGGCCAACACGAGGGGCGAGTTCTGCGCCGACAGCCCACGATAGCGCGCGAGAAGAAACCGCTTCGAACACCACGCCTGCCTGGCTGGCCCGGTATTGACGGATCTTGCCGGCTCGTGCCACAGCCGGCTGCCTTTGGTCGCGGGCTAAATCCCGCCGCCCCGGCCGGTTCGAACGAGAGGTAGCATGCGGGCCCGGATTTATCAGCCGCCGAAGAACGCCATGCAGTCCGGCCGCGCCGGTACCGAGGAGTGGGTGCTGGAATTCGAGCGTTCGTCGCCGCAGCGGCCGGATCCGCTGATGGGCTGGATTGGCAGCAGTGATACGCAGCAGCAGGTGCGGCTCATCTTTCAGACCCAGGAGGAAGCCATCGGCTACGCCGATAAGCACGATATCGTTTATGACCTGGAACTGCGGCAACCGCGGCGGATTCGCCCGAAGGCCTATGCCGACAACTTCCGATACGGCCGGATCGAGAACTGGACCCACTGAGCCGGACGCATTCACGCCCGCCCCCAACCGCGCGCCAGGCCCACAACCAAGACCACCAGCGGCAGTGCAGCCGCCGCACGAAAAGTAAAGCCGAAGCCGGCGAGAAATGCCAAAACCTCTCCGGCGCCCGCGGCGATCGCGCTGTCACGCCAGGTCTGGAAGAACAGCATGAGCACGGTGGCTCCGGTCACCGTCCCCAAGGTGCGCGTCATCATGACAAGGCTGCCGGCCACTCCTCGGTCCGCGCGTGGGATCGACCCGGTGACGATGTCGAAATACGCCACCTGGAACAGCCCGGCTCCCGCACCCTGCAACACCATGGCGGATCCAAGCAGTGGGATGTTCGGCGTCGCGTCCAAGGTCCCGAGAAGGAGCTGGCCGATCGTCATGGCGGCGGCGCCGATCAACGCGAGCAGACGCGGTGACATGCGTTCTGCGACGCGTGCCGCGACCGGTGCTGCTACGGCCGCTCCAGCCGGCGAACAGGCCAGCAGCAGGCCGGTGATCTGCGGCGTCAGGCCGCCGAAGCGGTTGAGGTAGAACGGCACGAGCAGAAGAACCGAGAACCCCGCCAGGTTGAGCGCCGCGTTCCCCGCGTTCAGCAGCGAGAAGTCGAAATCGCGAAAGAAGCGTGGCTCGATGATCGGCCGCGGCGCCCGGCGTTCCTGCATGATGAACCCCGCCGTCGCGGCCACGCAGGTCATTGCCGAGAACGCAAGCAGGGTTCCGCTTTGTTGCAATTGATTGAGTGCAAGCAGCAGGGCGCTGATCGCCAGCACCAGCAGGGCACCCCCGGCTGCATCGAATTGGCCGCGATGCGTCGGGCGCGCATCGCGCGGCAATCGCCACGCCAGCGCGAACGCAGCCAGCGCGAGCGGTGCGCGGAACCAGAACACCGCCGGCCAACCGATCACCGGCACCAGTGCGCCGGCGATCATCGGCCCCAACGCGCCGCCCAGACCAATCGCCATGGTATAGATCCCGAGCACGCGGGTGCGCGACGACTCTGAGTGCAGGCTGGTTGCCAGCGCCGGCCCGCAACTTAATACCAGAGCCGCCCCGACCCCTTGCAGCACCCGTGCGGCCAGCAAGCCACTGTAGCTGCGCGCGCATGCGCAAAGCACGAAGGCAACGGCACTCCAGAGGCTGCCAACCAGGAATACCCGGCGATATCCCAACACGTCGCCAACTCGGCCGAACACCAGCATCAGTGCCGCATAGGTCAGCGTGTAGGCAATCACCACCCACTGGATCGCCGGTATCGGCAGACCGAATGCGCGGGTGATGAAGGGAAATGCGAAATTGACCGAAGAGTTGAACGGCACCACCAGCGTGCCGAGGGCCACCACCAGCACGCCGAAGCCGGGACGCGAGGTGGTTGGCGCCGGGAGACGGATCAGACGGCTTTCTTCAGCGATGGCGAAGCCTTGAATCGAACCGTCTTGCCTGACTTGACCCTGATCGATTTGCCGGTACGCGGGTTCAGCGCTTTGCGTGCCCTGGTTTTTCGCACAGTAAAGGTGCCGAAGCTGGGCAAGGTGAACTTACCAGCCCTTCTCATCTGCTTGATAATCGCATCCATCAGATCGCCGGCGGCGCGGTTTGCAGCGGTGCCGGTAAGATCTGCGGATTCCTGCAACACCTGCGCGATGAAAGCCTTCGACATACTGTCTCCCCACCACAACTGGCCGGGCAGCGAATCGCCCAGCGTCACAATGGTCTTAGACGGGGTCTGCAAAATTCGCCAGCCCCGCTGCCGATCGCTGGCTCTCCCTACAGCACGCCGTGGCGGGCATACACGGTCCGCAGGGACTTGCCCGCCTCCACCTCCGATCGGATCTGCCGATGAGATTGCTTCCGCGCGGCGATTTACGCAATCAGCGTCACACCGGGTCGGTATCCAGTGCGTAACCGGCGGCACGGACGGTCCGAACGACATCCAGCTCGCCCAGCGCATTGATCGATTTGCGGAGCCGTCGGATATGGACATCCACCGTGCGGGGCTCGACGTGGATATCCAGCCCCCAAACGGCGTCCAGAAGCTCCTCCCGGGAGAACACCCGGCGCGGATGCTGCATGAAAAATTCTAGCAATCGGAACTCGGTCGGCCCGAGATGAACCGGCCGGCCATTGCGCTGCACGCGGTGTGAGGCAAGGTCCATCGCAATGTCGTGGAATGTCAGCGGCCCTTTATCGGCAGCGAATTCGACCGGCGCAACAATGCGCGGATGCGTGCCATCAACGCGTCCATCGAGAACGGCTTGACGATATAATCATCCGCCCCGGTGTTCAGTCCGCGCACGGCATCCTGATCATCCGTACGTGCCGTGACCATGATTACCGGCAGATCGCGCATCGCCGAGCGGCGGCGGATCTGGCGGCATACTTCAAGGCCGGACATCTGCGGCAGCATCCAGTCGAGCAACACCAGATCGGGCTGCGTACTTCAGCGATACGGGTCAATGCCTCCTGACCGTCGGTTGCCTCCTCGACACGGAATCCCTGCTTTTCGAGATTGTAGCGGAGCATGGTCACCAGTGCGGCTTCGTCTTCGACGACGAGCACCAGCGGCTTGGCCAAAGCGGACATCGAGCATCAGCCATATTAGATCTCACTCCCGGAGCCGCACCACAGCGAAGGCTGAGGCGTCGCCCTTCGGGCGGGAATCGGGCAACGATTCGCCCTTCACCGCATAATACAGGTTTTCCGCAATATTCGTTGCGTGATCGCCAATGCGCTCAAGGTTCTTGGCAATGAACAGCAGATGTGTGCATGGCGTGATATTGCGCGGATCTTCCATCATGTAGGTGATCAGCTCACGGAACAGCGCATTGTAAATGTCGTCGACCACCTGATCCGATCGCCAGACTTCGACAGCCTTTTCGGTATCGTTGTCGCCGAGAGCATCCATGATCAACTTCAATTGCGCCTGCACAAGCCGCGCCATATGGGCCACCCCGGCCAGCGAGTAGGGCAGGGAGAACTGCGCCAGCACGATCGCAGCGTTTGGCGACATTGGCGGCATAGTCCCCGATGCGTTCCAGGTCTCCGGTGATCTTCAGCGCGCTGACCGCCCGGCGCAGATCGTCGGCGACCGGTTGACGCAGCGCAAGCAATCGGATCACCAGTTTCTCTACCTCGCGTTCCAGCGCGTCGACTTTGGGATCCTCCTCGACCGCGCGAGTCGCCGAGGCGGCATCGCGGTTCATGATGGCATCGGCAGCCAGCGCGACCTGGGTCTCGACGATGCCGCCCATTTCCGTCATCAGGTTACGGAGACGCTTCAATTCCTGACCGAAACTTTTTACCAAATGCTCCGGCGCTTCCGACATGTTGCCTCCGGTATCAGCCAAATCGGCCTGTGATGTATTCCTGGGTGCGACGCTGCCTTGGCGCAGTAAACATCTCCGCGGCCGGCGCCACCTCCACCATCTCGCCCAGATAGAAGAACGCCACCTGATCGGCGCAGCGGGCCGCCTGCTGCATGTTGTGCGTAACGATCGCGATGGTGAAATCATGCTTCAGCTCATCAATCAGCTCCTCGATCTTCAGTGTGCTGATCGGATCAAGCGCGCTGGTCGGTTCATCGAGCAGGATCACCTCGGGCCGGTACGGCAATCGTTCGGGCTATGCACAGGCGCTGTTGCTGCCCCCCGGAAAGACCCAGCGCGGAGGTATTCAGTACGGTCCTTCACCTCCTCCCACAAGGCACCGCGAGTCAATGACCATTCGACCCTCTCGTCCATATCGGCCCTCGACAGCCGTTCGTGCAATTTCACGCCGAACGCAATGTTCTCGTAAATTGTCATGGGAAAGGGTGTCGGCTTCTGGAACACCATGCCGACACGGGCACGCAGCGCATTGAGATCGATAGAGGGATCGATGATGTTCATGCCATCCATGATCACCTCGCCGGTGGCGCGCTGCCCAGGATAAAGGTCGTACATCCGGTTCAGAACGCGGAGTAGGGTTGATTTCCCGCAGCCGGATGGGCCGATCATTCCCGTCACCTGTCGGTAAGGGAGGTTCAGCCAGATGTTCTTCAGGGCCTGGTGGCCGCCGTAATAGAAGTTGAGATTGCTGATGGCAATGCGAGGTTCATGCAGTTCTGCGCCGGCCGAACGTGCCTGGATGCGGTCGAAGCTTGTCTGCCGGTCCCGGAACTCGCTCATTGTTGTGCTCACTGTCATCTCCCGCCGCGCAGGGCAAGTCTGGCCAGGATATTGGTGGCCAGCACTCCCACGGTAATCAGCAGTGCTCCGGCCCAGGCAAGCTGCACCCAATCCTCGAAAGCAGAGCCGGCATATTGGTAGATCGTCACCGGGAGACTGGACATCGGCTGCGACAGACTGATCGACCAGTTGAGATTACCCAGGCTGGTGAACAGCAGTGGCGCGGTTTCTCCGGCGATGCGTGCAATGGCGAGCAGCACACCGGTAACGATGCCGTTCATGGCAGCACGATAGCAGACGAGAACGACCATCTTCCACCTTGGCGCCCCCAGTGCCATGGCTGCCTCCCGCAGACTTGGCGGGATAAGCCGCAACATGTCCTCGGTTGTTCGCACGACGATGGGAATGACGATTACCGCGAGCGCCAGGCAGCCGGCCATCCCGGAGAAGCCACCAAACGGCTGACACAAAGTTGGTATATGAACAGTCCGATCAGGATCGAAGGCGCCGACAACAGCACGTCGGAGACGAAACGCACGGCGTTGGCCAAGAACGAACCGTGACCGTACTCGGCGAGATAAGTGCCGACCATCAGGCCGATTGGCGTGCCGATCAGCGTCCCGAGCGTGGTCTGGATCAGCGTACCAACGATGGCGTTGAGCAGACCTCCGTTCGACCCGGGCGGCTTCGTCGGCTCGGTGAATGTCGCAATCGACAGTCCCGCTGCGCCGCGCCAGACCAGCGTGACGAGGATCGAGGCGAGGAACAGCAGACCGATGACGGTGGCCGCAAGGCAGAGCACAGCGATGACACGACTGGTGAGCCGCCGCCGCCGCCCAAGCGCCCGTGCGATCTGTTGGTTCCTGGCCGGGCTGGCGAACGAGCCGGTGGTTGCCGCGCCCATGACTATACCTTCAGGCGCGGACGCAGCAGCACGCGCGATATGGCCAGCACCACGAACGAAATGACGAACAGGATCAATCCGAGTGCCAGGAGTGCCGACAGCTTCAGACTGCCAGCGGGACTTTCGGGAAATTCCAGCGCGACAATCGAGGCGATGGTGTTGCCCGGTCCGAACAGGCTGGTGGAAATGCGATCGGTGTTGCCGATGACGAAGGTGACCGCCATCGTCTCGCCCAACGCGCGGCCAAGCCCTAGCATGATGCCACCGATCACCGAGACGCGCGTGTAGGGCAATACAATCGAACGCATCACCTCCCAGGTGGTGCAGCCTACCCCGTAGGCGGATTCCTTGTAGACCGCAGGCACCGTCTCGAACACGTCCCGCATGGTTGCGGCGATGAATGGGATGACCATGATGGCGAGAATGAGCGCGGCGGTGAAAATACCGGTGCCGAATGGTGGGCCCGCGAACAGGTCCTGAAGCACCGGGATCCCATCCAGTGCTCCGATCACGAACGGCTGGATGTACTGCGACATCAATGGGACGATGACGAAGAAGCCCCACATGCCGTAGATGATCGACGGTATGGCTGCCAGAAGCTCCACTGCGGTGCCGACCGGACGACGCAGCCAGACCGGCGCAAGCTCGGTCAGATAATAGGCGATGCCGAAACCCAGTGGCACGGCCAGCAGCAACGCCAGCACCGATGTCGTCAGCGTTCCGTAAATGGAAACGGCCGCACCGAACACCTGCTGCACCGGGTCCCAGTCGGTCGAAGTGACAAAACCGACGCCGAACTTGCGGAAAGCCGGCAACCCGCCGATCAGCAGCGACAGGATCAGGCCGCCCAGCAGGATCAGGACGAAAGCGCCCGAGCTGCGCGCCAGGGACGCGAAGATCGTATCCCCGATCTGGTGGCTTCGACCTGCCGGGCGGATTGCCCCGATGGAGGCGACTGCTTGCTGCACGTGTCGAGGCCTAAATCGTGCCCGGCACTTCCGCCTTCCAGGCGGCCCGCACCGCGTCCTTCACGCTGGCCGGCAAGGGAACGTAAAGCAACTGTTCTGCGATGTCATTGCCATGGGCAAAGCCCCAGTCGAAGAACCGCTTCACAGCCGCGCTGTGGTTGGCATCTTTCGCATCGGTCGGCAGCAACACGAAGGTGGCAGACTCGATCGGCCAACTATTGTCGCCAGGCTGGTCGTTGAGGTCGATCGCGAAGTTCTGCACCTTCGACCAGTCCGCGCTCGCCGCAGCCGCCTTGTAGCTGTCCATTGTCGGTGAGACAAATTTGCCGGCCTTGTTACGCAACTGCGTGGTCACGAGGCGATTCATTTTGGCATAGGCGCTTTCGACGTACCCAATGCCGCCCTTGATGTTGCGAACTGTCCCGGCGACGCCGTCACTGCCCTTTGCACCGGTGCCGGCAAACCACTTCACGCTGGTCGAGGAGCCGATCTTCGATTTCCAGTCCGGGCTGAGCATCGACAGGTAGTCGGTGAAGACGAAAGTCGTGCCCGAGCCGTCGGCGCGATAAACCGGAGCAATCGCCAGACTGGGCAGCTTCAGACCTTGGTTTACCTGCTGGATCTTCGGGTCATTCCACTTGGTTATCTTGCCGAGATAGATATCGGCAATTAGTTCCCCGGTCAGTTTCAGCTCGTCCGGCTTCATGTCCGGGAAGTTGACGATGATGTCCACGCCACCGATCACGGTGGGGAACTGCATCAGCTTGTGATCCTTCAGTTGTTCGGCCGGCACCGGCATATCCGAGGCGCCAAAATCGACGGTGCGGTTATTGATCTGGTTGATGCCCGCACCCGAGCCGATGGCCTGATAGTTCAGTTTCACACCCGTGGTCGGGGCCGCAACCTCGCCCCATTTCGAATAGATCGGTGCGGCAAAGGTCGATCCGGCGCCAGTGATCTGCGGTTTGGGCGTGCCCGGGGATCAGGAGCAGCGATCGTGACAGCCGCTGCGTAGCCAAGCACCGCAACAATACTATGGAATTTCATTTCAGTTCCCCTTGTTAGTGGTTGTCCAAGGGGACGGGGCAGACACCACATCGATCAGTATAGGTCAAGTGGCAAACTCGGTTTATAAGGCTGCTCTTGTCCTTCTCCTGCGCGAGCCACACGCTTCGTTGTCGCTCGTGGCCTGACCCATCCCACACGAGCCTAGGCGCAGGCCGTTTTAGCAATGTTGCATTTTTATGAAGGTTTGATGACACGCGAGCCTTACGGCCTGCCTACCTGAGAAGAGCTGCTTCGCCTCTAGGTTCCTGCTCGAAATGCGGGGCTACTTGTCTGAGTTGAATTGCCATTTCATTCTCCCTGTGCACGGCGCCTCACGATTTCCGTCACAATGGGAAAGTACCCCGATGCAACTGGGCTGTTTCCGGACACTCGCAGCGATGGGCCGGATCGGCGTGACGGTCTTGCTGCTGGTCGGGCCGGCACACGCTGCGACACTGCGGATCGGCCTGAACGAGGATCCCGATGCCCTGGATCCGGCGCGTGGCGGCACCTTTGTCGGGCGCGTGGTGTTTGCGGCCGTCTGCGACAAGCTGATCGATATCGATGCGCAGAACAATTTCGTGCCGCAGCTTGCGACCTCGTGGAGCTGGTCGCCGGATAATTCCGTCCTGAGCATCGCATTGCGCGACGGGGTGCAAGTTCCATGACGGCGAGAGTGATGACGCCGATGCGGTGAAGGCCAATCTGGAGCGCTATCGCAGTGCGCCCGAAAGTCTGCGCAAAAGTGAGCTGAAGCCCGTCTCCTCGATCGAGGTCATTGATCCGCACACGCTGAAGTTGCATCTGTCGCAGCCCTACGCGCCGCTCATCGCCGTGCTGGCGGATCGTGCCGGGATGATCATCTCGCCCAAGGCACTCGGCCGGGATGTCTCGACTGACCTGCCGTGCGCTGGCCCGTTCAAGCTGACCGAGCGCGTGGCGCAGGACCGCATCGTGGTCGATCGCTTTCCCGGGTTACTGGAATGCCGGCGCGATCAAGCTCGATCGGATCGTCTATCATCCGCAGCCGGACACGACGGTGCGCCTGGTCAATCTTCAGGCTGGCCAGCTCGACATGGTGGAGCGGCTGGGCCCGACCGACGTGGCGGCGGTGAAGAAGGACCCGAAGCTTCGGCTGATCAGCCAGACCGCGCTGGCCTATTACACGATGAGCATCAATCTTGCCGCCGACACGCCGCTGAAAGATCCGCGTGTACGGGCGGCGCTGGAGGCGGCGATCGACCGGACCGCGCTGAACCAAGTGGTGTTCGATGGCGCAGTTCATTCCGTCGAACCAGTTCGAGGCGCCGGGCAGCCGCTACTGGGATCCGGATCATCCGGTGCCGCCGCGCGATCTGGCCAAGGCAAGGGCGCTGTTGAAGGAAGCGGGGCAGGAACATCCAGCTTTCACGCTGCTGATCGGTAACAGCCCGGTGGAACAGCAGGTCGGCCAGGTGGTGCAGTCGATGGCCAATGAGGCCGGGTTTGACGTCAGGCTGCAGGCCGCAGAGGCAAACGCGCTTGTCGCCGCGGCGCGTGCCGGCAACTACCAGGCAACGATCGTCATCTGGAGCGGCCGGCCGGATCCGGACGGCAATGTGGCCATCTGGCTCGCGTGCGACGGCTTCCTGAACTGGGGCAAGTACTGCAATCCGAAGTTCGACGACCTGCTGTCGCGCGCTCGCGGTGTGACCGATGTCGCGCAGCGTCAGGCTCTCTACAGGCAACTGGTGGACATCTATACCGCCGATCGCCCGCATCTGATCTTGTATCATGCCAGGTGGCTCTGGGCGTTGTCGGACAAGGTGTCCGGCTTTACGCCGACCCCGATGGACTGATCCGGCCGCAAGGGATGACGCTCGCACCATGACCGCACACATCGATGGCGACAGGTTGCTTGCCGATCTCCATGCGCTGCGCAAGATCGGGGAATACAAGACAGGCGTGCACCGACCGACCTATTCGCCGGAAGATGTGCAGTCGCGGCACTGGCTGGCCGCACGGATGACCGAGGCGGGTCTGGCAACCCGAAATCGACGGCATCGGCAATGTCATTGGCCGCGCACGCGACGACGGCCCGAAACTGCTGCTGGGCAGCCATGTCGAGACGCAGCCACACGCGGGTTGGCTGGATGGCGCGCTGGGCGTGATGTACGGGCTGGAAGTTGCCCGCGCCCTAGGCGGCGGAATTGATGTTGCCGCCTGGGCCGATGAGGAAGGACATTTCGGCTCGTTCATCGGCAGCCGTTCGTTCTGCGGCCTGTTGTCAGAGGCGGAGATCGATCGGTGCCACAACCGCGAGGGCGTCACGCTGCGAGAGGCGCTGGAACAGGCAGGTTTTGCCGGCAGGCCGCGCGCAGCGGTCGATCCGGCGCGGTATCGCGGCTACCTGGAAGCGCACATCGAACAGGGCGCGGAACTCGAAGACAGCGGCAAGCGCATCGGCATTGTCACCGCGATCGTTGGCAGCCACCGGTTTCGCATCGTGTTCGAGGGTGTGCAGAACCACGCCGGCACCACGCGGATGGCAATCCGCAAGGATGCCGGGGTTGCGCTGGTGAAGCTGGCGGCGGCGATCTATGAGCGGTTTCCGCAAGTCGCAGGATCACGCACGGTGTGGACGACGGGGCGCATCACTCTGGATCCTGGCGCGCCCAGCATCGTGCCTGGCAGCGCAGAGATGCTGTTCCAGTTCCGCGACACCGATCCCGCGATGCTGGCAAGGCTGGACACCGAGCTGGAAAACCTGGTGGCCGAGGCTGCTCGAGGTCCATGCAGGGTGAGCATAGCGGAGCGGGGCCAATCGACCCCGCAGGCCATGGATAGCGGATTTCAGGACGCGCTGGAGCGAGCGGCGGAGAGGCATGCGCCGGGACAGCACGTGCGCATGCCGAGTGGAGCGGGGCACGACGCCCAGATCCTGGCGGAGCGGATGAAATCAGCGATGCTGTTCGTGCCGTCGATCGGCGGCATCAGCCATCACTACGCAGGAGAACACGAAACCTGAGGACATCGTGCTGGGGTGTAGGGTGTTGGCCGACGCGGCGGCAGAGATCCTGGCGCAGCGATGAGACGCGCGGTTCACCTGCCGATCGGCACCCACTCGCTGCCCCGCTTGCGGTAGCTACGCTTCACCGCGGCCCAGGCAACGCGGAACGCCCGCTGCTCATCGCCGCCGTATTCGTCCCATGCGTGGTTGAACGCCTCGCGAAAAATGTCCTGCGCGTGCGACGGAAGATGGTTGGCGACCGCCGGCGGGAGCTCGTCATTCGATGCGTAGGGCATGGCTGATACCCGGATCGGATCGGCTAACGATAGCGCAGTCCACAGGGCGCGTGAAACCGCGTGCCCTCCGGCAGTCAATTTGCGCAGCAGCATGCGCCGGTTCTACTTTTCGCAAACTCGAGCCGGAGAACGCAGCAATGCAGGATTTTGCCGACAGGATCGCCGTGGTCACCGGTGGTGGCACCGGCATGGGCCGGGAGCTCGTTCGGCAACTGGCTGCTGAAGGGTGCAATGTCGCCATGTGCGATCTCTCCGCCGAGACGATGGCCGAAACCAAACGGCTATGCGAGGCGGCGCGCCTGCCGCAAGGTCTACGCATCACCACACATCTCGCCGACGTATCGGATGAACGCGATGTGCTGCGGTTTCGCGATGAGGTGGCCGAGCAGCAGAGCACCGACAAGATCCACCTGCTGTTCAACAATGCCGGTGTCGGCGGCGGCGGCAGCATGATCGCCGACAGTCGCGAGCAGTGGGAACGCACGTTCAATATCTGCTGGGGCGGGGTCTATCACTGCACGCGCGCGTTCCTGCCGATGTTGCAGCGCGCGGATGCGGGTCACATCGTCAACACCAGCAGCGTCAACGGGTTCTGGGCATCCGTCGGACCGCGCATTTCGCACACCGCGTATTGCGCCGCGAAATTCGCGGTCAAGGGGTTCACCGAGGCACTGATGACCGATCTTCGCGTGCATGCGCCGCACATCAAGTGCTCGGTGGTGATGCCTGGGCACATCGGCACGTCGATCATGGCCAACTCGCGCAAGATCCACAGTGGCAATGCCTCGGATACGCTGACCGCGGCAGAGATCGCCCAGGCGCGAGAGCGTGCCGCAGCGGCCGGCATGGACGTCACCGCCATGTCGGATGCCGACATCCAGGCCATGGTGCTCGAACGCGCACGGCGATTTACCGCGGACGCGCCGACCACCGCGGCCGAGGCAGCTACGCATCATCCTAGATGGCGTCAAAGCGGACCGCTGGCGCATTCTGGTCGGCAAGGACGCAGAGCGGCTTGACGAGCTGGTTCGCCAGTCGCCCGAGCATGCCTACGACGACGACTTCTTCGCGAGCTTCGCGGCCGAGGCCGGCTGGCGGCTTGGACCTCGGCCGCCAGCCCGCTAGTCGATCGCTGCGTGCACCAGGTTGGCCACGCGATCCAGCCGGGCCGAATGCCAGGGATCGGGTGATACGTAATTCGTAAGATAGGTGAACGAGACGCCGCTCTCGGGATCCGCCCAGGAGTAAGACGACCCGACACCGCCATGGCCGAATGTCGATGGCGCGCCAATCGTGCCCAGGCCGCGGATACGATCACTTTCGCCACGTACGTGCGGGCCAAGTCCGCGGTGCATCGGGATGCCGGTCATCTGCTCGTCCGGACGTTCGCCGGTGTGGTTGCGCGACACGTAGGCAACCAGCCGTGGAGAGAACAGCCGCACGTTCCCGAGCCGGCCTTTGCCGAGTAGCATCTGGTAGAACGCGGCCATGCCACGGGCAGTCGCGAAACCGCCGCCACTCGGCAATCCCGCCGCACGGAACTCGGAGCGAATTGTCGCGCGGTTCCGGCGCATAGGTGTCAGCGCAGCGGGATTGCAATTGCATCGGCACGCCTACGTAGATGTCGTCGCCGAGACCCAGCGGCACAATCACCTTCTCACGGATCACGTCGCGGTAATCCTGGCCGGTGACCGCCTCGATCACCATCGCCTGGACCAGATGCGCTGCCTGACCGTGGTATTGCAGCTTCGAACCCGGGGTCCAGTCGAGCGCAAAGTCGCACACCTCGGCCCGCATGCGGGCATGGTCCGCCCAGGTGGCCTTGGTCACGTTGTTGGACGGGAAACCGCCCTGGTGCGTCATTACCTGGTGCAGTGTGATGTCGGCCTTGCCGCGGCCGGCGAACTCCGGCAGGTGATCGGCGATCTTGTCCATGAAGGACAGCTTGCCCTCCTCCACCAGCGTCCAGACCGCGGAACTGGTCAGCACCTTGGTCTGGCTGAACAGCAGAAACAGCGTGTCGTTGGTGGCGGGCGTGCGCGCCGGTTCGGTCTTGGCGTCGCCATAGCTGCGGAACAGCGCAAGCTGGCCATGCCGGGCGAGCGCGATCTGTGCACCGGGATAGCGGCCCTCCTCGATGTGCTGCTTGATCAGCCGGTCGAGATGGTCGAGTGGTTGGGCGGCGAAGCCAAGCGCAGCGGGATCGCTGGACGGTAGCGGGTATTCGGCGGCCATGTGACGTTCCTTCTTGCGGCGAAATCCGCCGAAGATTAGCCCCGCGCAGGTCCGCGGACCAGATAAGCGCCCCGCTTGCCGGGCTGTTGTGGATCGGGTCTGATCAATGCCAGAAGTGCAAAGCCCAGGAAAGCGAGGATGCAATGGCCGAGATCCGCACCGCGCATCTGATGACGCTGACGCTCAGCGTCGGCGGCATGCAGGCGATCGGGACGACCCCCGGTGGCAGCCGGCGCGTCGGGTTGGTCTCGGGTGGGACATTCCAGGGCGAGCGGTTGCGCGGCACGGTACTGCCGGGCGGCGCTGACTGGATCATGGTGCGCGGCGATGGCTCCACCACGCTGGATGTTCGCCTGGTGCTGGAAACTGACGACGACGCGCTGATCGGCATGACCTATCGCGGGATGCGCCATGGTCCGACCGCGGTGATGGAACGGTTGAACCGTGGCGAGAACGTCGATCCTTCCGAATACTACTTCCGAACGGCGATCGCATTCGAAACTGCGGCACCGAAATACGACTGGCTCAACCGCATCATTGCAATCGGCACCGGACGACGCCCGCCGGAAGGGCCGGTGTACGAGATTTTCGAGGTGCTGTGACCATGGCGACCATCGGCTTTATCGGTCTGGGCAACATGGGCGCGCCGATGGCCGCCAATCTGGTGAAGGCAGGACATCACGTGCGTGGCTACGACGTGAATGCGGCGGCGGTCCAGAAGCTGGCAGCTGTCGGCGTGGAGGCGACAGGAAGTGCGTCGGAAGCGGCGCAGGGCGCGGATCTTGTCATCACCATGCTTCCAGCCGGCGAGCACGTGCGGCAAGTGTGGCTGCATCAGGGCGGGTTGATCGAGGCGGTGAAGGATGCCGCACCACTGCTGATCGACTGCTCCACCATCGATGTTGAAAGCGCGCGCACTGTCGCCGATGCGGCAGCCAAGGCAGGGCTGGAGATGCTGGATGCGCCAGTGTCGGGCGGCGTTGGTGGCGCCACGGCTGCGACCCTGACATTCATGGTGGGTGGCAGTGAAGGCGCGTTCGCGCGCGGACTGCCTGTGCTGCAGGCAATGGGCAGGAATATCGTCCATGCCGGCGGCCCGGGCGCGGGGCAGGCCGCCAAGATCTGCAACAACATGATGCTCGCCATCAACATGGTCGGCGTGTGCGAAGGCTTCCTGTTGGCGCGCAAGCTGGGCCTGGATTGGGACCGATTGTTCCAGGTCGCATCCACATCGTCCGGGCAGTCCTGGGCGTTGACGAATTACTGTCCGGCGCCAGGTCCGGTTCCCGCCGCGCCTTCCAATCGCGACTACGCCGCCGGTTTCATGGCCGCGTTGATGCTGAAGGATGTGAAGCTGTCGCAGGCCGCTGCGGCCGCGGTCGGGTCGCCCACCCCGCTCGCGGCCCACGCCATATCGCTATATCAGGCGGTGGTGGACGCGGGCGACGGGGCCAAGGACTTTTCCGTGGTGTTCCGCTGGCTGGAGGCCCAGCCACGGCAATAACCAACCGCGGCAATAAGGGAGACGGCAATGGGGGCTGAAGCGTTCAAGGCGGCACGCGATTTCCTGTTCGAGCATCGCGCGGATTATCGCGGCGCACACGCCGGATTCCGCTGGCCACAACTGGATAATTTCAACTACGCGCTGGACTGGTTCGACGCCGAGTTGGCGCAGGGCGACAATGCCGATCAGCTGGCTTTAAAGATCGTGGGGGACGGCGCCGCCGGCGTCACCTTCGGCCAGCTCTCGGAAAGCTCCAACCGCATCGCCAACGGATTGCGAGCGCTCGGAGTGAAGCGCGGCAAGCGCATCCTGCTGATGCTTGGCAACGTTGTCCCGCTTTGGGAACTGATGCTCGCGGCCATGAAGCTTGGCGCAGTGGTCATCCCCGCGAGCACCCTGCTGACGCCGAACGACCTGAAGGACCGCTTCGAGCGCGGCCGCGTCCGCCACTTGATCGCCAACGCAGCCGATGCCGGGAAGTTTGCCGGGCTTGATCCCACGGTGACGCGCATCGGCTTGGGCGATGTGCCGGCCGGATGGCACAACTACGCCGATCTGCTTCGCGGCGAGGCGCGCTTCGTTCCCGAAGGCGAAACGCGCGCGACCGACCCGATGCTGCTGTATTTCACCTCGGGCACCACGTCGCGGCCCAAGCTGGTGGAGCACAGCCACCAAAGCTATCCGGTTGGCCATCTGATCACGATGTATTGGATCGGCCTGCAGCCCGGGGACATGCACCTGAACATCTCGTCGCCCGGTTGGGCGAAGCACGCCTATAGCTGCCTGTTCGCACCGTGGAATGCCGGCTCGACGGTGTTCATCGCCAATCAGCCGCGGTTCAACGCGCGTGAGATGCTGGACGCGATCGTCGCCAACAAGGTCACGACGATCTGCGCACCGCCCACCGTTTGGCGCATGTTCGTGCAAGAAGACCTGGCGTCTTGGAAAACGTCGCTGCGCGAAGTCTGCTCGGCTGGCGAACCATGCAACCCGGAGATCATCGAGCACGTGCAAAGGGTTTGGGGGCTTACCGTCCGGGAAGGCTACGGCCAGACCGAAACCACGTTGCTGATCGGCTGCTTCCCGGGCGAGCGTGTGGAACCCGGTTCGATGGGCCAGGAGTTTCCCGGATTCCGCATTCGCCTGCTCGACGCCGATGACAAGGAGGTCGAGGAAGGCGAAGTCTGCATCGACCTCAATCCGCCGCCGGTCGGCCTGATGCGCGGCTACCGGAATGATGATGGTTCGTTCGCCGCGCTGGGCACGGTTGCCTATCATACGGGCGATGTCGCGGCGCGCAGCACGGACGGGTACTACACCTACGTCGGCCGCGCCGACGACGTGTTCAAGGCGTCGGACTATCGCATTAGCCCATTCGAGCTGGAGAGCGCTTTGATCGAGCATCCCGCGGTCGCCGAGGCCGCCGTGGTGCCGGCACCCGATCCGATCCGTATGGCGGTGCCGAAGGCCTATGTCACGCTGACCGCAAGCAGTGCGCCGGATGCCGCGACGGCGCTGTCCATCTTTCAACACCTGCGCGAAACGCTGGCACCGTTCAAACGAGTGCGGCGCCTGGAGTTCACTGACCTGCCGAAGACGATCTCCGGCAAGATCCGCCGCGTCGAGTTGCGCCAGCAGGAGCATCGGCGAGCCGCCGAAGGCGTGCGTGCTGCCGGGGAGTTCCGCGAGGAGGATTTTCCGGAGCTCAGCCGCCGCTGATGCCCCGTTCACCTATTGCGGTGACCGTCCAGCGGCCGCGTTTCCTCAATGGCGCTCGCGGCCTGCCGTTTTCCGGCATCACAGATCGATACCGTCGCGGCGAATTTCGCGCATGAGCGGGGTGCGCTCGAGATAGGCTCCGGCGGCATAGGGCAACGCGTTAATGATGCCACCACCGCTATAGAGAATTTCCGTGCCGATATCGGCCAGCCGTACCAGTTCGCACCCACGATCGGGCATGTCGCGAAGAAACACGGCGATGTCGTAGTCGGAATTGGTCTCTGCCTCGCCGCGTGCGCGCGAACCGAAGAGAACAACCCGCTCGATGCGGTCGCCATAGACTTCGGCCAGCGCCGTCCGAAAACGCAGCAAAGTCGGATCGTCCAGAATGGTCGCAACAGCCATGTCTCAATTATAGCACCAACGGCCAGCGGCTTGTCCTTCTTGTTCGGGGCAGGGCAGGGGGTTTATCCGCTGCCCCGCCTGATCACCGGTCAACAAGCAGGAATTTGCCCAGCACCGGACGCAGCCAAGCGTTTCGGCGGGTGTGACCTCAAGGGATTTTTAACACCTTCCGCCTACGCGGGCATGGATGAGCGCGCATGTGGGTCGAGGATCTCTTCCGGTCATCCGGCCATGGTTAAGGCTGCTCGCGCGTCGGGCGTTTCTGCTGTTCTGGTGGACCGTAACGCTGCAGCTTCCGCGACACTTCGTGCTTTGGCGGCGGGCCAGGCGCATCCGGCTCTCGGCGCCGATCGCGGCAAACCTGAGTCCGAAGCTGATACACGATATCGAACCAAGCCGCATCGCGGTGCCCCGCAGCCCCAACCCGACCGTGTCGGTCATTGTCCCGTGCTACGGCAAAGTAGAGTACACGCTGCGTTGCCTTGCCTCCATAGCTGCCAATCCACCGAAGGCCGGCATCGAAGTGATCGTGGTTGATGACGCGACCCCGGACGGCTCGACCGCTTGTCTGACCGGGGTTCCTGGGATCCGGCTGATCAGTAATCCGCACAATCTTGGTTACCTGCGTGCCTGCAACGCCGGAGCACGGCTGGCGAATGGCGAATACCTGATGTTGTTGAACAACGACACGCAGGTGATGCCTGGCTGGCTGGATGCGCTGCTGGAACCTTTCTGTGATCGCGGTGACGTGGGTGCTGTCGGGTCGAAGCTGCTCTATCCCAATGGTCGCTTGCAGGAGGCGGGTTGCATCGTCTGGAATGACGCATCCGGTTGGAATTTCGGTCGTTGCGACAGTCCTGATCGGCCAATGTACAATTATCTGCGCGAAGTCGATTATTGCTCTGCCGCGTCATTGCTGATCCCGCGGTCATTGTTCAACGCGATGGGCGGCTTCGACGAACGCTACGTGCCCGCTTATTGCGAGGACAGCGATCTTGCCTTCCGGCTGCGAGAACGCGGCTACAAGGTGCTGTATCAGCCGCGCTCACATGTCGTGCATTTCGAGGGCGTCACCCACGGTCGCTCGCTCAGCAATGGCATGAAGGCCTTCCAGGTCCACAATCAGCAGGAGTTTCACGCTCGTTGGCGCTCGGTGCTTGCGTCCCAGCACCTGCCGAACGGCAAACACGTGCTGCGCGCGCGCGATCGCGCGCATGGGCGCGAGGTCATTCTGGTGATCGACCACTATGTGCCGGAGCCGGACCGTGATGCCGGGTCCCGCAGTGTGCTGTGCATTATCCGTGGCCTGCTGCAATTGGGCATGGTGGTGAAGTTCTGGCCGCACAATTTGCATTTCACTCCTGGATACACCGAGGCGCTCCAGGATCTCGGGGTCGAGGTCGCCTATGGTCCGAGCGTTGGCAGTCTCGGGCAGTGGCTGTCCGAGAACGGCGATGACATCGATCACGTGCTGCTGTGCCGCCCGCAAGTTGCCGAGGATTTCTTGCCGGAGCTGAACCGGCACCCACGCATCAGCCGATTGTACTACGGCCACGATTTGCATTTCTACCGGATGCGGTTGCAGGCGAAGGAACTGAGCGATCTCGGTATCCTGCGCCAGGCGCAGAGCATGGAGCTGCTGGAGCGCTCGGTGTGGCGTAACATGGACGTCGTGCTTTACCCATCGGACCAGGAAACCGAGCTGGTGACGCAGACCGAACCCGGTATCAGCGCACGAACCCTGCTGCCCTATTGCTTCGAGCAGGTTGCCGCACCGCGCTCGCCGCCGGCGGATCCGGTGTTGCTGTTCGTTGGCGGTTTCCGGCATCAGCCGAACCGGCACGGGCTTCTCTGGTTCCTGGACGAAGTGCTGCCGGCCATTCAGGCACGATTGCCGGAGGTGCAGCTTGTCGTCGCAGGATCGAATCCTCCCCCTGACGTCCAGGCGCTGAATGACCGGCAGATCACCATCCGAGCAAATGTCAGCAGCGGCGAGCTGCATGAGCTGTATCGCAACGCCCGGGTGGCTATTGCACCGTTGCGTTACGGCGCCGGCGTCAAGTTCAAGGTGGTAGAGGCGCTGCACGAGGGGCTGCCGCTGGTGACGACGTCAATCGGTGCACAGGGGCTGCCAGGGATCGCGGACATCCTGCCGGTCTGCGATGAGCCGGTCGCGTTCGCCGATGCCGTCTGCCGCTTGCTGACGGATGAGATTGCCTGGGCCGAGTGCGCGACCGCACAGGTCGGGTATGCCACTACGCACTATTCCGAGACGGCGTTTCGCAACAGCCTGCAACAGGCGCTGGTTCAATCGGCCAGCCGCTGTGCTGCGCGGTGCGCCTCGTACTCTGCTCTGGCGGCGGTCACCTGAGCGCGCGACGAGACCTCGGGCACAGCCACATCCCACCAGTGCCCACCGGCCATTGTGGCAACGCCAGGGTCGGTGCGGATCACCACGATGCCGGTGCGCGGCGCAGCAAGCGCGCGGCGTAACGCGGTCTCCAGGCCGGCGATCCCGTCCGCCTGCTCGGCGTTGGCGCCAAGGCTCGCGGCATGTGCACGGAAATCGATGGCAGGAGGGGTGCCGCAGTCGCTGAGCAGATTGTTGAAGGCTTGGCCGCCTGTGGCGCGCTGTAGCCGATCGATGCAGCCGAAGCCGCCGTTGTCCAGCACAACGACGGTGAGTTTCAGACCGAGCATCACCGACGTGGCGATCTCGGAATTCATCATCAGATAGCTGCCGTCGCCAACCAGGACGATGACGTCGCGGGTGGGATAGGCGAGCTTCACGCCGAGAGCACCGGCGATTTCGTAGCCCATGCAGGAATAGCCGTATTCCAGGTGATAGGTGCCGACCTCCTTTGCCTGCCACAGCTTGTGCAGTTCGCCAGGTAGTCCACCCGCGGCGCAGACCACCATGGCGTCATCCGGCGCGACACGCTGGACCGCTCCGATCACCTGCGCATCGGACGGCAGCTCCGCATTCGTGGGCGCTGTGGCTGCGGCGACCGCCTCACGCCAGGCGGTGACACGATTGCCGAGGCCGCCAAGCCAGGCAGCTGGCGCGCTGTGGCCATCAAGTGCAGCATGCAACTCGGCCAGTCCGGCCCGGGCATCTGCGATAAGCGGTTGCTGGTGACGCTTGGTGGCGTCGAACACCTGAACGTTCAAGCCGATGAGTTGCCGAGTAGGGTTTCGGAACAGCGCCCATGAACCGGTGGTGAAATCCTGCAGCCGGGTCCCGACGGCGAGGACAACATCGGCGGCTTCCGCGGCAGCATTCGCGGCTGCGCTGCCGGTCACGCCGATTGCCCCGAGATTGCAGGGATGATCGTGCCGGAGCGCGCTCTTGCCGGCCTGCGTCTCAACAACCGGGACACCATGCTCGACGGCGAACCGATCGAGCTCCTCGGTGGCTTCCGAATAGTGCACGCCGCCGCCGGCAACGATCAGCGGCGCCTTCGCGTTTCGCAGCAGCTCCGCAGCCATGGCCAGTTCCAGAGCGTCCGGGCGCAGCCGGCGGGTCCGCCACAGGCGCGGGGCGAAGAACCGTTCCGGATAGTCGAATGCCTCCGTCTGCACGTCCTGACACAGCGCCAGTGTCACCGGCCCGCAGTCCGCCGGGTCGGTCAGCACCGCAATCGCCCGCGGTAGCGCCGTAAGGATCTGTTCCGGCCGGGTGATGCGGTCGAAAAAGCGCGAGACGGGCCGGAAGCAGTCGTTGGCGGACACCGTGCCGTCGGAGAAACTCTCCACCTGCTGCAACACCGGATCAGGCCGCCGCGAGGCGAATACGTCGCCCGGCAGCAGCAGCACCGGAAGCCGATCGACATGTGCCAAGGCCGCGGCGGTGATCATATTGGTGGCCCCTGGGCCGATTGACGTGGTGCAGGCCATCATGCGCCGCCGGTGCATCGCTTTGGCGTAGCCGATCGCGGCGAGCGCCATCGCCTGTTCGTTATGCGCGCGATAGGTCGGCAGCTCGGTGCGATGTGCCGCAAGCGCCTCGCCGATGCCGGCCACGTTGCCGTGTCCGAAGATCGCCCACACGCCACCGAACATCGGTTCTGTCCGGCCTCCGTATTCGGTCCGTTGTGCCGCGAGGTAGCGCACCAGAGCCTGCGCCATGGTCAAGCGGATTGTGGCCATCGTTTCCTCCTGCCCATGCGGTGGCCTGGGTTGCTAGTGTCCCATGCGGCAGAGGAGAAGGGGAGGGCGGAGTGGCTCTGAGCATTGCCGTGATCGGTGCGGGGCGCATCGGCCGTATCCATGCAGGGAATGTCGCCGCGCACGGCCAGGCACGGCTGGCCGGTGTGGCCGACGTTGACGCCGCGGCGGCGATGGCCCTGGCCGCGGTCTGCGGTGCGCGACCGATATCCCTGGATGAAGCGTTTGCTGCCGATGCCGTGCTGATCGCCTCGCCGACGCCGACCCACGCCGACTACATCAGACGCGCCGCAGCGGCAGGGCGCGCCATCTTCTGCGAGAAGCCGATCGACCTGGCGGCCGACCACGTCCGCGCTTGCCTGGCTGATGTCGTTCACGCCGATGTGCCGCTGATGATCGGCTTTAACCGCCGCTTCGATCCGCATTTCGCCACGCTGAAGCGACGGCTGGACGCCGGCCAATGCGGTGAGCTGGAGCTGCTGACCATCATCAGCCGCGATCCCGCCCCGCCGCCGCCGGCCTATGTCGCGACCTCCGGCGGGCTGTTCCGCGACATGATGATCCATGACTTCGATATGGCGCGCTTCCTGTTGGGCGAAGAGCCGGTTCGGCTGCACGCCGCCGCTTCCTGCCTGGTCGATCCGTCGATAGCGGCGGCAGGTGACGTGGATACGGCTGTCGTGACGCTGCGAACGGCCAGCGGCAAGCTCTGCCAGATCTCCAACTCGCGCCGCGCCACCTACGGCTATGATCAGCGGATCGAGGTGCACGGCTCAAAGGGCATGCTGCGTGCCGGCAATGTCACGGCCACAACGGTGGAGCTGGCGACAGCGGGCGGATTTGTCAGCGAACCGGCGCTGCCGTTCTTCCTGGAACGCTATGCCGCGGCCTATCGCGCCGAACTGGATACGTTCATCGCAGCCGTGACCACCGATCGCTCGCCGCAGCCGGATGGCGAAGATGGTCTGAAGGCGTTGCTGCTCGCCGACGCGGCCGCCACCTCGGCGCAGACCGGCCAGGCGGTGCACCTGTCCGCGGGAGAATAGCAATGCGCATCGGCATGGTCACCGACAGCCTGGCACACCTTCCGCTCGACGGGATGCTGCGCACCGCTGCAGAGCTTGGGGTCGAAATGCTGGAGTTCGCCTGCGGCAACTGGTCGAACGCTCCGCATCTCAGCCTTGACAGGCTGTTGGAGAGCCAGGCCGCCCGCGCCGAGTTCGCGGCCAAGCTGCGCGAACACGACCTGGCCATCAGCGCACTGAATTGCTCCGGCAACCCGCTCCATCCGGGCGAACTGGGGCAACAGCACCGGAAGGTGACCTCGAAGACCATCCGGCTTGCCGGGCTGTTGGGTGTGCAGCGCGTGGTGCTGATGTCCGGCTGCCCCGGCGGGCCGGGTGACGCGAACGCCAACTGGATCACCACGGCCTGGCCGCCCGAGGCAGCGATGGTGCTCGCCTGGCAATGGGAGGAGGTGGTTATTCCCTACTGGAAGGCGCTGGTCGCCGAGGCGCAGTCGGCTGGCGTGACCAAGCTCTGCCTGGAGCTGCACAGCCAGCAGAACGTTTACAACGTGGAGACGCTGTTCCGGCTGCGTGACGCAGTCGGAGAAGTGGTCGGGGCCAATCTCGACCCAAGCCATCTGTTCTGGATGGGCGCCGATCCGCTTGCCGCCACGCGCGCCCTGGGCGCGGCGATCTATCACGTGCATGCCAAGGACACGCGGGTAGATCAGGCGACCACCTCGATCAATGGTCTGATCGACACCAAGCCGGTGGACCGGCTGCTGCAGCGCTCATGGAGCTACGTCACACTCGGTTTCGGGCACGAGGTGCTTTGGTGGCGGGAATTCTGCTCGCTGCTGCGGTTGGTGGGCTATGACGACGTGACTGTCGATCGAGCACGAAGACCAGATGTTGCCGCCGCTCGATGGGGTGCGACGATCGGTGGAGCTGCTGCGGGCGGCAATGTGACGGCCGATCCGGCTTCGACGATCACTCCTCCGGCGGGAACTCCTGACCCTCTCGCGCGGGGGTGCCGCCGACTTCTTCGATTGTGACGAAGGTCTTCGCCTGGGCGACGGCCACGCGTCGCATCCCGGTCGGAGGACAGCTCTTGTAATGATCAGGGGTGCCGCAGTTGTCCGGCCGGAGCGGCTCGGGAACGAAATTGAGGTATCGGGTTTGTGCGGTCTCCGGCTCCATTTGCGCCGGCCCGCAGCCGGACAGAAAGAACAGCACGCCCCAGATGACCTGATGAACCCTCACTGGCCTCTCCATCAGGAGCGTGATCCAGACCTCCAGCGGTTCACGCGCCTTTCGGTCATCACGCTCTAGCTTGCCTCGCGGCCCAGAGCCGTCATCAGCTCTGCCCATTCCCGCCGGTTGAGCCCACTGCCGACCTGATCCACCGCCTCTCCGGCTAGCATGCGCTGCACCACGCGCAGCATCTGTGCCGACAGTGTCACCGCCCCAAGACGATAGTCCAGGAACGCCTGGTGCGCGACTGGCACCCACGCCGCCACCGTCTCCAGCATTGCCCTGGCATAGGCCTGAATCTCGTGCTGCGCATGAGGATCAGCGCGTAAGGCAAGGAAATGGAACAGATTATAGAGGTCGATCTTCCAGTACCACTGCGTATAGGTGTTTAAGGTCAAGTTCATTCGAGCCAACTCGCGAGCCAAGCCCTGTCGCGCGGGGTCACGCGGCGCTCCCGCCTCGTCCTCGTTCAGCATTTCCGTATAGTGATCGTAACAGCGGGCAGCGTCCTGTCGGAGCAGCGCGAGCACGTGCGCCGCTTCCTCGCCGGCGAGCAGATCGCCCCGGCCCTGCCGGTTGGCCGATGACTGTGCCGCCAGGTGTTCGGGCTCGGGCAGGTAGAATTCCCGATCCAGGATCGAGTAGCGCGCGGAATACTCGTTCACATTGGCAGTGCGGTGGCGGATCCACTGCCGGGCGACGAAGATCGGCAGCTTCACGTGGTACTTGATCTCGCACATCTCGAATGGCGTGGAGTGGCGATGGCGCATCAGGTAGCGGATCAGCCCGGCGTCCTCCGACACGCGTCGCGTGCCGCGTCCGTAGGAAACCCGCGCCGCCTGCACGATGGCGGCGTCATCGCCCATGTAGTCGATCACGCGGATAAAGCCGTGGTCCAGCACCGGGACGGCCTGGAACAGCAGCGCCTCCAGGGCCGCGGACCGTGGGCCGTGCAGTGGCTGATTGGTGGGTGCGCGCGGCCTCGATTTCCGCTTGCTGCTGCTGGGTCAGGGGCATGGCAACTCCACTTTCACTGGCGGGGGCGAATGCCTATATTCCGTCTGCCGGTTCGCCGGCTACGGCGATAAACGGGGTGTGGCATAAGCGTAGTGGACCCGGGGGCAGTGCCCGGCGCCTCCACCATTTTCCTTCATGGGGGCGACACAGGCTCGACACGCGCAGTAAAGACGCTTCTTTCGCTCGGCATGGTTCCGCCGTTATCGGGCCATTCTACAAGTGCCAATGACAATGAGGCGCTCGCTATCGCTGCATAAGCGATAAGCGCGGTACGGGGGGCACCGGGCAACAGAAGCCCCCCACTTTCCTGATCGCGGTCGACGCGGGATTCTTGGCCGGCGGTTCCGTTTGGCAATATACCAGCAAGAGCGTGATGACCAAAGGCGGAAGCGCCGGAGGTCTGAAAAACGCGAAAAGACAATGATCTAAGACGTCCTCAAAGGAGAGCCGGTGATGCAGGACATCGCCTCGATCAAGGACTACCACGCCCACGTCTATTATGATCCTTCCACCAAGAAGGCGGCGGCGCTGCTGCGCCAATGGGTGGAGGAGCGGTTCGCCGGACAGATGCGGATGGGAAGCTGGCACGACGAGGAGGTGGGTCCGCACGTACAGGCGATGTACCAGATCGCATTCCCGAACGAGCTGTTTCCGACCCTGGTGCCGTTCCTCATGATGAACCGAATGGGATTGACGGTACTGGTGCACCCGCAGTCGGGCCGCCCTCGTGACGACCACACACTGAACGCGATGTGGATGGGTCAGGTGCTTCCGGTCAAGACCGAGGTGCTGCGCGAAGCGGGCTGATGAAGAAAGCTATTGCTGGTCCCTACGCCGCCGGCGCGATGTTCGCGTTCACACGGAACAGGTTGGTGGGGTCGTACACCGCCTTCAATGTCCGCAGCCGGGCGTAGTTCTCGCCGTAGGAGGCTCGCACCCGCTCCGGACGGTCGTCGCCCATCATGTGGTTGATATAGACGGTACCCAGCAGTTGCGGTTCCAGCCGGGTCCACAGCGCGCGAACCCACTCGATGTGACCGTCGGATTCCGCCGTGTCGGTCCACTGGCCGATGATGTCGAAATCCCAGGTCCGCCGACGCGCAGAGAACGCCGTCGCGTCTGCCGGCACGCGGGCCGCCGCGCCGTGAACGTAGAACACGCCCATCAGGCTGAGCGGCGAGCTGAAACCGGCTGCTCCCTCAAGCATCCCGTCGATCAGCGCCATCGGACAATTGGTCAACGAAAGCCGAGCGCCAGTAACGGTGCAGCCCATGCTTTGCCAGCGGATCGTCGATCAGCGTCTGGCGCACACCATACGGCATCGGTCCCACCAGATCGGCGATGGGCCGGCCGAACTGCCGCGCCGGCGCCAGAATTTTCTCCCCTGCCTCGAGCGGCCCGTTATAGCCGAGTGCCATCGCGACCACCGGCTGCCCGTCATGCGTCAGCAACGCCGCGAAAGCCTCCGCCTCGTCCGGCAGTGCGGCGCAGAAGTCGCGGTAGAACCGCAGCACCTCGCGGCCTTGGTCCAGCGGATAGATCACCAGGCCGCTCAATGTCTCGGTCATCGGGTGCAGGCGGTATTGCAGCGAGGTGACCGCGCCGAAATTCCCGCCACCGCCCCGCAGCGCCCAGAACAGGTCCGGATTCTCGCTGGCGCTCGCAGGACCGAAACTCTCCGTCCGCCGTCACCACGTCGGCGGAAACCAGGTTGTCGATGGACAACCCGTGCTTGCCCATTAGCCATCCCAGGCCGCCGCCAAGGGTCAACCCGGCGATGCCGGTGTTGGAGACCGTCCCACCCGTCGTCGCCAGGCCGAAGGCCTGCGTCTCGTGGTCGAACTCGCGCCACTGCACGCCGCCCTGCGCGGTCACGGTGCGACTGGCGGGATCCACACGCATGCCCTTCATCAACGACATGTCGATGACCATTCCACCATCATTGGTGCCGTAGCCGGGCGCGCTGTGGCCACCGCAACGTAATGAAAGGAGCAGCTCGTGTGTGCGGGCAAAGTTGACGGCGCGCTGAACGTCGGCGGCGCCGGCACAGCGCACAATCACCGCCGGGCGACGGTCGATGTTGGCGTTCCAGACCCGCCGTGCGGTCTCGTAGCTCGCGCTGTCACATAGGATCAGCTCGCCGCGGATGCTGGCGCGGAACGCATCGACATGCGTATCGTGCAGAGTGGTGCTGGTGCCGAACAACGTCGTCGCTGTCGTTGTCAAGTTACCCTCCCTGATTTTTTTGCCTACTTGCTTGTTCAGCCGCTGCGTGGGTTCGGTCTACCGGTCGGGGAGATCGACAAATGAGGCTTGGTCATCGATTTTGGGCCAGTGTAGCTTAGCCTCCGCCGTCGCGGCCAGACAAATTGACAGCTCATGCGAGCCGGATCACGGTCCGGCACGACTTGCGATCAGGAGAATTGCAGATGGTTTCGCAGCAGCCGATTGCCGATACATCGGGCTCGATCCAGGTGTTTCCGCTAACTCTGCACATCGGGGCGGAGATCCGCGGCGTCGATCTCACGCGACCGCTGCCGCAGGAGCAACTGACAGCGGTTCGGCAGGCCTTCCTGAAGTGGAAGGTCGTCTTCTTCCGGGACCAGAACCTGGACCACGCACAGCACGTCGCCATGGCGCGCCAGTTCGGCGAGCCGAC
This sequence comes from uncultured Alphaproteobacteria bacterium, assembly GCA_963758595.1. Taxonomy (GTDB): domain Bacteria; phylum Pseudomonadota; class Alphaproteobacteria; order Acetobacterales; family Acetobacteraceae; genus JAMXLO01. Next base: position 289,912 of record CAVWWB010000001.1, on the reverse strand, counting down.
GATCGGGCATGCGGTGTTCGGCCATGTCGAGGGCCACCCGGAGATCTATTCGGTGGCCAAGACCCGGACCGCGAACGAGAAATACGACGCGATGATGCTTACGCCCTGGTTTGGCTGGCACACCGACGTCACGGCCGCCATCAATCCGCCATCCGCCTCCATTTTGCGTGGCGTGACGATCCCGCCCTATGGCGGTGATACGGTCTGGACCAACCTTGTTGCCGCTTACGCCGGACTGTCGCAGCCGATGCGTGCGTTCGTCGATCGGCTGCGCGGCATCCACGCGTTCGAGCCTAGGGGCGACGGCAAGGCCGGCAGCGTCTATAACGAACGTGTCAAACGCCGCGCCCTCAAGAGCGAGCATCCGCTTGTGACAGTGCATGCCGAGACCGGAGAGCGCGTGCTGTTTGTCAGCCCATCCTTCCTGAAGTCCATCGTCGGCCTCACCGCGCGCGAAAGCGCGAAGATCCTGGAGATCTTGTGGGAGCACGTGGTTCGCCCGGAATACACGGTGCGCTTCAAGTGGAACCCGGGTGACATCGCCTTTTGGGACAATCGGTCAACCTCGCACCTGGCGCCGAGGGACATCTTCCAATCCGAGTTCGATCGACAGCTCTATCGGATCACGTTGGTGGGCGAACCGCTCGTCGGTGTGGATGGCAAGTCGTCGACGTCCATCGAAGGCCTGCCGATCCTGTCAGCCGCGGAGGAGTTGCGGATGATGGCAGCGGAATAGCAGCTGCTTCCTGCGATTCCGCCTGGGGATCATCACACTCTAGAATTCGAACTCAGGTCCGTCGATATAGCGGAACCGCTCCAACGCATCCGCACGCAAGGTGAAGCCAAGGCCAGGCCGGTCGGGGGCATGCACCATGCCGTCTGAGCGAATGTCGAAGGGCTCGCGGAACAGCTCCCACATCATCGGCATGTAGCCCTGCGTAACCTCGAGGATGTGGCAGTTGGGGGCTGCCATGGCAACGTGAATGCTGGCGGCGAACAGCACGCCACTGCCCCAGGCGTGCGGCGCCAGACGCACGCTGTACGCCGAGGTCAGCGCGGCAATGCGCCGGATCTCCGTCATGCCGCCCGCGCGGGCAACGTCAGGCTGCGCAATATCAAGCGCACGGCGCTCCAGCAGGTCCTGGAAGTCAAACCGGGTGAATTCACGCTCGCCCGAAGCGATGGGGATGGTTGTCGCTCGCCTTACCTCCGCCTGGCCGGCATGATCATCGGGCGAGACCGGCTCCTCGAACCAGGCGATGTCGTAAGGCTCAAGCTCCTTGGCCAGCCGGATCGCGGTCGAAACTTCTAGCGACCCGTGCGCATCGACCATCAGTTCGATGTCCGGGCCCAGACCACGGCGGGCGGCCTTCACCCGCCGCACGCAGTTGGCGATGGAGAACCCGTCGCGGCCGACCACCCGCATCTTGGCCGCCGTGAATCCCTTCGCAGCATAGCCCGCGAGTTCCGCTTGGGCCTCCTCGCCCGGCGCCCAACCGCCGCTGGCATAGCCTCGCACAGAGCTGCGCACCGCTCCGAGTGCCTGGTACAGCGGGATCCCGAGTGCTTGTGCCTTGACGTCCCACACCGCGATATCAACGCCGGCGATGGCCTCCATGATGACGCCGCGGCGGCGGCTTTCGTCAGCTTGTGTGATGCCGCGCTGGAGCGCGGGCCGGCTGCGCGAGCCGTTGTACATCTTCTCGAAAATGCGCTCCGAGAACATCGGATCCTCGCCAACGCATTCCGGGGCGAGCTCGTGTTCGACGATCGCCGCGACGATCGGTGGCGTGCCGAGAGCCGCACCGATGCCGGCGAGCCCATTATCGGTCTCGATCCGAATAAGTGTCGCGTCGCTCTTGACCTTGGTTCCGAGATCCGTGCGGTGCCGCTTATCCTGCGGAACAGGTGCGGACATTGGGATCGCGGACACTCTGACGATTTTCATCCGTGCTCCTTCCCCTGATCAGCCGATCATCCATCGCACAGAGCTTGTGCCTTACGGATCGATCAATACACCAGGGTTCATCATGCCCTTCGGGTCAAGCTCTCGCTTGGCGGCACGCAGCGCGCGCGCAAACAGCTCGGGTCTTTGCTTGTCGTAGAACGGCCGATGGAAGCGTCCGACCGCGTGATGGTGGGTGGTCGTCCCACCATGCTCCACGGTGGCTGTCATGCAGGTCGTCAAGATCGCCATGCATTGTTCAAGCATCGCGCGCTTGTCGAGTATGCCGCCGAGAGTGAAGTAGAGACACGGTCCATCGGGATAAACGTGAGTGAAGCGACATGTGACCGTGCCGTCCTGGCCCGTGACCTGCTTTATGGCATCGCGAGACACCTTCGTGATCGTGGCATGGAAGTCATGGAAGCGTTCCCACGTTATCGCGGTCTCGAAGGTCGTCGACAGCAGCCCGCGCGCCACAGCATGCTCGGTGTAATAGGGAGCACGAATGAACCTGTTGCGCCACGCACCGGCCGCACCGGAACGGTGGGCGTTCTCATCCTCCAGCGCGGCCGTATCCGCCAGGCCGCCGCAGTCCCGGCAGATTTCGAGCGCGCGGGACATCCAGGCCTCGAGCGGGTGATCGGCTGACTCGAAGGCGAGCACCAGCACCGCCTCCTGGTTCTGCCATGACATGTCGGGAAGCGCTTCCCGCGCCTCCAGCAGCCGACAATTGGCAGGATAAAGGCCCGCCTGCGTGATGCCGCGCACCGCATCGGCGCCAGCATGGAACGAACTGAAACGCACGCTGGTGGCGGCGCGGAATTGGGGCTTCTTTCGCAACCGTACCCATGCTTCGGTGATAATTCCCAGGATGCCCTCGGAGCCGAGTATCATGCGATCCGGACTGGGACCTGCACCGGAACCCGGAAGCCGCCGCGTCTCCAATGTGCCGGCAGGCGTCACTACCCGCGTGCTCTCCACGAAATCGTCGATATGCGTGTAAAGCGTGGCGTAATGACCGCCCGACCGCGTCGCGATCCAACCTCCGAGCGTGGAGCACTGATAGGCCTGCATGTAATGGCGCATCGTGAACGGGGTATCGCGCAACTGGTCTTCCAGGTGCGGTCCGTAAACGCCGCCTTGGATGCGGGCGGCCTGGCTCACCGCATCCACCTCCAGCACCTTGTCCATGTGCCGCATGGACAGTGTCACCACCTTGTCGAAGGCCTCGGTCGGCTCGATGCCTTTTACGACTGACGATCCGCCACCATACGGAATGACCTTGGCACCACTCTGCGCACACCAATCAAGCACATGCGCGATGTCCTGTTCCGTTTCCGGAAAAGCGACCGCGTCGGGCGGATTTGGAACAGAGCGCATGAACATGCGACAAGCGTCGAACCACGCCTTGCCATAACTATGTTCCAGGCGCGTGAGATGGTCTGTGCGTACGATCGGCTGAAGCGCGGCTGGGACAGCGACGCGCGGTGGACGCAGCGAAATTTCGTCGGCGAGCGGCGGCGGCGAAACATCAAACCCGGACAAGTGATAATGCCGTGCAATCTCCGCCTCCCACGATCGGATTTCGTCCGCGGTCAGTCCCTCGTCCGCGTATCCCCACGCATAAAACTTTTTCTGCCGTCGCATTCTGCTACCTCACTTCAGCGGCATTAGCGCAAATGATCACATCGCAGTCTCCAGCCGGGTGAACCGGACCGGTATCACCGCTCGCATCGAAATGTCCCCGCTGGCATCCTTGTCCATGACTGTAAGGTTCTGTGCATCCGCAGGTCCCAGGGGCATCACCAGGCATCCCGCGGGTTTCAACTGCTCAATCAGTGCTGGCGGAACGTCCTCTGCCGCCGCGGCCACGATGATCTTGTCGAACGGGGCATGCTCGGCCCAGCCGCGTGACCCATCGCCGACCCGGAAGTCGATATTGGTGTAGCCAAACGAATCCAGTCGAAGCTGCGCGCTCTCGGCAAATTCCTCGACGATCTCCACACTCCAGATGTGACCGACCAGCTCGGCCAGGATCGCCGTCTGGTAGCCAAATCCGGTGCCTACCTCGAGCACCGTGTCGTGCCGCTCAGGCGCGAGAAGGTCGGTCATGAGCGCACACATGAACGGCTGAGAGATCGTCTTTCCGAACCCGATCGGCAGTGGCTTGTCTTCATAGGCAAGGTGGGCCAGCGGTTCAGGCACAAACAGATGTCGCGGTATGCGTAACATTGCCTTCAGCACCGGCTCCTCGAGCACTGCCTTGCCGATTTCTCGCTCGAGCAAGTCAGCGTGAACGCCAATAATCTCGATCATGTGCCGCCGCAGGATTGAAAAGTGCTTCTCCGTCATTGGCTTCATAGTCTCTGCTCCGGTTGCGGCCCGTGCGAAGCCGCATGATAGCACACCAGCGGCCCGATCCGGCGAGGCCGAGGGGAAGCAATACAGCTGTCGTTCTGCCGGCTCTGGCTCGCTTGCGCACCAGGCAGGGCTGGTGCAGTCCAACGCGTGCAAGACGGTCCGGATAAGCCGTAGCGGGCGCCGGTAGTGACTGCGAAGATCGCGATGACGGTGTTCCAGTCAGCCTGAAAATGCTTTAGCCACATCGACCGCCAAGGTTCTTGAGAGATTTCATGCCGAAATGCTCCCCCGAGGTCAGCGTGGTTATGCACGGCGCCGACCGCGTGATCAGTACAATATTGACCTGGCGTCCGCTTAGCTTCCGCGACTTCGGCATACGCTTCGCCGTGCTGTTCACGCTCGCGTCTCTGCCGGTCCTGATGAACGCCAATCTGCCGCTTTACGACTACCCGAACCATCTCGCCCGTATGTATCTGCTCGATGCGCTGCCGACATCGCCATCGCTGCAGCGCTACTATGCGATCGACTGGCAACCGCTGCCCAATCTCGCCATGGACCTGACGGTGCCCTGGCTGGCCAGGCTCCTGCCGCTCGAGGTCGCGGGCAAAATCTTTATCCTTGTCACGCTGTTCTTGCTGGCGTTCGGCCCCGCGCTGATGCACCGCGCCTTGTTTGGTACTTGGTCCAACCTGCCGTTGCTCGCCTTCCTGTTGTTGTATGGGCGCGTTCTGTTGGAGGGCTTCGTCAACTTCCTGTTCGGTCTCGGCCTGGCTTTCGTATTGTTCGCGTTGTGGCTGCGGCTCAGGTCTTGCACACCGAAACTTCGGCTGCCGATCGCCACAGTGTTCGTGACAATGCTCTACTTTACCCATCTGGAGGCACTCGCCATCTACGCGCTCTTGGTGATCCCCTATGAGATGGGCATCGCCTGGCAGCGCAGGGTGTCCATGGCCGCCCAGCTCGCCAACCTGGCGATGGCCGGGCTGCCGTTTCTTGTGCCGCTGATGATCCTCCTGTTCGGTGTGCCGCACATCGTTGACGGCCCCATCGAATTCGGTCCGATCGGCCACAAGTTCGATCTGCTGTTCGCCCCATTCGATGCCGAGGACCGCGCCCTGGACTTCGCTTGTTTTGTCGCTGCCGTGGCGGTCATGGCGGTCGCGCTGCATCGGCGGTGGCTGACCGTTGCACCGACAATGCGCGCCCCACTCGGCGCCTTGGGCATCGCTTACGTGGCGATGCCGGCTCATGTCTTTACCGCAGCCGCCGCGGACCACCGCCTGCCGATGGCGATGGGCCTGACCCTGGTCGGATCGTTGTGCTGGAAGCAGGCGCCCGAGCGGATCAGGGCGCGCTTGGCGGGCGGCGCCGCAGTTATGTTTGCTGTGCGAATGGGCGCCATTCTGCTGTCCTGGCAAAACCACGATCGCATTTATGCCAGCGAGCTGCGGGTGCTGGATGCGATTCCCGCAGGCAGCCGCGTCGCGGTCGCTTCTCCGTCTATCAAGGCGCACATCATCAGCACGAACACGCCAGTGGCCCACATTCCCACCTTGGCGATCATCCGCCGCGACGCCTTCGTTCCGACACTGCACGCGTTTCCAACCCAGCAACCGATCCGGCTCACGCCAGCGGCGCGCGAGCTTGCCGACCGGTTGAAGCCGAGAGATCTATGGTTGTACCTCATCGGGCGCGGTCACGAAGTCGACGAGGCTGCGCTCGCCTGTTACGAGTTCGTCCTGTTTGTCACACCCGGCCCCGAATTCCAGGTGGTCGAGCGTGGCGAGTTACAGCCAGTCGCTGCCAGTCCAGGGCTCGAGCTGTATCAAATCGCACCTCACGAACCCTGCGGCATCGCCGCTATGAGTGGGCCGGAGCGAGGATGAACCTGCCGGGGCACTGCATCACAGCATCCGCTGCAGGATCAGCTTCTGCACATCCGATGTGCCCTCGTAAATCTGGCAAACCCGCACGTCCCTGTAGATACGTTCGACCGGATAGTCCGCCAGGTAGCCGTATCCGCCCAGCGTCTGGATAGCCGCCGTGCATACCGCTTCCGCTACCTCGGACGCGAACAGCTTCGCCATGCACGCCGCCTCCAGCGCGGGCCTTGCCTCAGCCTTCAGCCGCGCCGCGTGCAGCGTCAGTTGCCGCGCCGCCTCCAGCTTCGTCCTGGCATCCGCCAGTCGGAATCCGACCGCCTGCAGATCGATGATCCGTCCGCCGAACGCGTGCCGTTCCTTGGCGTATCCCACCGCATAGTCCAGCGCCGCCCGAGCCATTCCGATGCTCTGCGCCGCGATGCCGATCCGGCCGCTCTCCAGCGTGGACAGCGCGATCTTGTAGCCCTCGCCCTCCGCGCCGATCCGCTGGTCCTCCGGCACCTCCATATCCTGGAACGCCAGCGCGCACGTCTCGCTGGCCTTCTGGCCGAGCTTCTCCTCCTTGCGCACCACCACGTAGCCAGGCGTGGCCTTGTCGACCACGAAGCAGGAAATCCCCTTTCGACCCGCGCCTGGATCGGTCACTGCGAACAGCACCGTGCTGCCCGGCACGCTGGCCGAGGAGATGAACTGCTTGGCGCCGTTGATGACGTAGCGGTCACCCTTTTTCACCGCCCGGGTCTTCAGATTGGACGCATCCGACCCCGCCTGCGGCTCGGTCAGCGCAAATGAGCCGATGTGCTCGCCGGTCGCCAGCTTGCGCAGCCAGCGGTCCTTCTGCGCGTCGGTGCCATATAGATCGAAGATGATGCAGGTCGGCGAGTTGTGCACACTGACCATGGTGGACACCGAGCCGTCCCCGGCGGCGATCTCCTCCAGCAACAATGCATAGGTGACCGGATCGATCTCGGAGCCATCCCACTGCGCGGGCGTGGTGGCGCCGAACACGCCGAGTTCGCCCAGTTCGCGGATGATGTCCGGCTCGATCGCGCCGGCCTTCTCGCGTGCCGCGGCGCTGGGTGCCAGGCGTTCGCTGGCAAACCGCCGCACCATGTCGATGACCAGGGAGTTGGCTCCGACAGGGGTGTGATCGGGCATGGCTGGCCTCCTTCCGAGCGCCACGATAGGTTGCCGCGATGCCCGATGTCGATGTGGTGGTGATAGGCGCGGGGCTGGCTGGCCTGGGCGCGGCAACAGCGCTGCGCCAGGCCGGCCGCAGCGCGATGGTGCTGGAGGCGGCGGAGCGCATCGGCGGCCGTGCCTGGACCGCCCATCCCCCCCAACTGGGGGGCGTGTGGTTCGATATGGGCGCAGTCTGGCTGCACAACGCGGAAATCAACCCGCTGGTGCCAATCGCGCGCGCCGCCGGCGAGACCTTGCTGCGATCGGATGAACTGCGCCGCCATCGCACTTTCGTCGGCGCGCGCGAGGCGACCGCGGACGAGTACGCCGACTTCGCCGCCGCGTGGGACCGCTACGAAGCCAAAGCCGGGGCGATTCTGCGCGAGATCGACGACGCGCCGCTCGCCGTGGTGGCGCGTGCGCTGCCCGACGACCCGTGGGCGGTGACGGTAGAGACCTGGGAAGGTCCGATCATCTGCTGCGCCGACGCCCAGGAACTGTCGCTTCGGGACTGGCACAGCAATGTGCTCTCCGGCAGCAACCTTGTGCCGCAGGGCGGCATCGGTGCTTTCGTTGCCCGACGGCTGGGTGAGGGGCTCGATATCCGGCTGGGCACCCCGGCAACCCGCGTCTTATGGGCTGGGCCGGGCGTGCGGGTGGAAACGCCGGACGGCACCATCGACGCACACTCGGCCATCATCACCGTCTCCACCGGCGTGTTGTCGGCGGGTGCCATCCGCTTCGATCCGCCACTGCCATCGGCAACCGAGGCCGCCATACACGCCATGCCGATGGGTCTCGCGCTCAAGGTCGTGCTGCGCGCGACCACTGCGGATCGGCTGGACCTGCCGCTGCACTGCTCGCTGGACCGCCAGGTGCGGCGCAGCGGCGATCCGACCATGGCGTTTCAGTGCTGGCCGTACAAACGTGACTACGTGCAGGGCTGGATCGGCGGTCCCGCCGCCTGGGACCTGGCGCGCACCGGCAAGGCGGCCGCAGTGGACTTTGCGCTGGGCCAGTTGCGGTCCGTCCTGGGCGCGCGAGTGGACCGCGTGTTCGCCGGCGGATCGCATCTGGTGACACATTGGGACGCCGATCCTCTCATCCAAGGTGCGTATTCCTTCGTGCGCCCAGGCGATGCCGGTGCGCGCGCCGCACTCGGCCGGCCGCTGGCCGACGGTCGCCTGGTGTTCGCCGGCGAAGCCTGCCACTCCGGCATGACCGGCACGGTCGCCGGTGCCTGGATCAGCGGTCAGGATGCGGCCCGCGCGGCGGCGTGACAGCGGTGCCCGGTCAGCGCGACGCGCCCGGCATGACACTGGTCTAACTTGCGGGAGGCCAACGCCTGTCGCGTCGTCATTGCCCGGCCTGAATTGCCGCTGACGGTGGCTGGCGGTAATCTACGGTCCAATAGGGATGGAGGACCAAGATGCTCTCACGCGAGGAAAACGAACTCATCACCCGCGTCGGCCAGGGCACGCCGATGGGCAGCGCGATGCGCCGTTACTGGATCCCGGCGCTGCTGTCGCGCGAGATTGCCGAACCTGACGGTCCGCCGGCCCGAGTGCGTCTCCTGGGCGAGGACCTGATTGCTTTCCGCGACACCGAAGGTCGGATCGGCCTGATCGAGGAGTTCTGTCCGCATCGCCGGGTATCGCTGTATTTCGGGCGGAACGAGGAATGCGGCCTGCGCTGTATCTATCATGGCTGGAAGTTCGACGTAACCGGCGCCTGCGTCGATATGATGAACGAGCCGGAGGAGTACGACTTCAAGCACAAGGTCCGCACCACTGCCTATCCGACCTGCGAACTGGGCGGCATCGTGTGGGCCTATCTCGGTCCTGCGGAGAAGATGCCGCCATTGCCGAAATTTGCCTGGACCCAGGCGCCGGAAGCGCATCGCCACGTCACCAAGGTGATCGAGGAATGCAACTGGCTGCAGGCGCTGGAAGGCGGCATCGACACCTCGCACGCGCCGATCCTGCACCGTCTGCTGACCGACAGTTCGAAGCGCGGCGGGATCAAGCCGTCCAACCCGTTCGTCCGCGGCAAGGCACCGAAGCTGGTCGTCGATATCACCGACTATGGCTATCAGTATGCCGGCATCCGTCCGCTCGACGGCTCCGACGATGTACATATCCGCTTCTATCACTTCATCATGCCGTTCCATCAGATCAGGCCATCCAGGTCAGAGAGCGGATTGGATCTCGATGCCGGGCACATCTGGGTACCGATCGATGACGAGAACTGCGTGGTCTACAACTGGAGCTACTGTCCCGACGGTCCGCTGACCGAGGAGGACAAGCTGGAGCGCGGCCTGGGCAATGGCCCGCTGCACGTGGACCCGCTGACGTTCCGTTCCAAGGCAAACCGCTCGAATGACTACCTGCTGGATCGTGACGTGCAGCGCCGCGAAACGTTCTCTGGCATCGACGGGATCAACGCGCAGGACCGGGCCCTGCAGGAGAGCATGGGCCGCGTTGTTGATCGCTCGAAGGAGCATCTTGGCCCGGCGGACAAGGCGATCATCCAGGCACGCAAGCTGCTGCGCCAGGCGGTAAAGGTCGTGGAAGCCGGCGAGGCGCCCGATGGCACCGGCGCCAGCTATTACCCGCTGCGCGCCCACGAAGCGGTACTGCCGAGCAGCGCCGATTGGCGGACGGAGCTGGCACCGGAGAGCAGGCGCGAGGCGATTTTGCAGACCGTCTGAGCATGAGCGGGGATTGGTCAGTGGGGACGCCGCTCGGTGAGCTGAGCGTTGCCCACCGGCCAGTCCTTCAACCATGACGCGAAGCCGTTGAACGGCAGCGGCTCGCTGAAATAGTACCCCTGCAGCCCATCGATCCCCAATTCGGTGAGCATCCGCGCCGCATCGGCGCTGCCCACGCCTTCCGCCACGCTGGTCAATTGCATGTCGCGTGCGAGCTGGATCACTGAGCGGACAATTGTCAGTGAATCCTTTGACGTCTCCAGTTCGCCCACGAAGGACTTGTCGATCTTGATCGCCGAGAACGGCATTCGCCGCAGCGCGGTCAGCGACGAATGCCCGGTGCCGAAATCGTCGATCGCGACCGGGAAACCCTTGAGGCGCAGACGGGTCAACACCGAGGCCGTAGCATCGAGGTCGTGCATGGCGACGCTTTCGGTGATCTCCAACCCCAAAGCCCCCTGCGGCACCGCATGGCGTTCCAGCACGCCGGCCATTCGGTCGGGGAAATCCTGCGAGCACAAATTCCGGCCGGAGATGTTGATGCAGATCTGAATGCCCGCCCCCAATGCGGCCAAGCGCTGGTAGTGCGCCACACCAGTTTCGGCCACCCACATGGTAAGCCGATCGATCACGTCACTGTCCTGTTCCGCGACGGGAATGAACTGATCCGGTCCCACCAGACCGCGGGCCGGATCACGCCAGCGGATCAGGGCCTCGGCGCGTTTTACGCCGCGGCTGGCGGCCGCGACGATTGGTTGCAAATGCAACTCCATTCGCCCGGCCTCTATGGCATGCGCGACCTCATCTGCCGAAATCACCGCGGCTGCCGGGCGAGTTTCCGGTGCAGCCGGCGCACTGGGAGCGGGGGCTTGCGCAATTTGCGCCAGCACTTGGCGTACTCGCCTCGCCGGCGCTGGCTTCCCCAACACCGCGACAATATTCAGACCCAGCGACTCGCCAACCTGCCGTGCCGAAGACAGCACGCGGGCATCGAAACCGCTCATCAGCACAATGGCGCCGCTGTAACCGTTGGCGTGCAGGAACTGCAATTGCTCGACGCCGTCACTGCCGGCAAGCTGCAAATCCAGCATGATCGCATCCGGTGGTGAGATGGCCACTAGCCTCTGGAACGCGTCTTCCTGCAGCACAGCATGCACGCGCCAGCCGCAGCCGACTGCGACGCTGGCGAGATAATCTGCAATCGCTTGATCGTCATCCAATACAATGAGTTGCATGTCAGGCCCCGACTCCTGGCTTTGTAGCATTTCGCAGCGGCAAAAGTCGTCAAACAAAAAGGCGAGACTCGTCTCCTTTCAGTCAGTATGTCTCATTTGGAGGGTCATTTGGAACTTACTCTGATCGGTTGCATCAAACTCGAGCACTGCCACTCCTGCGTCTAACAGCACTTGGCGACAGCCGCCATCCTCTGCAATCGCAAGTTTCCGTTGTGTCGCGGCACTCTCCGCGGCGGCGGCCGCAACGGCCTGGCGGAGTTCGCCGGACAGCGCGTTATAGCGTGCGCGATTGATCAGCAGCGGGGCAATGCCGACCAGGTGCCCAGTGAGGCTGACATAGCTGTGGTGATGGTGCAGGCCAAAATTGACCATATTGGTCAGTGGATTTTCCTGTGCATCGACCGTCCGTTCCGCCACCGCTCGAGGCAGATCTGCCACGTCGATGAAGACCGGCTGGAAGCCAAGCCGGCGAAACGCCGCCTGGTGCTGCGCATTGTCGAGCGTGCGTAGGCGCAGACCGACACAATCAGCCGGGGTGCGGATCGGGCGCACGGCATTGCTGATGTGACGGATGCCGTTGTCCCACCAGCCCAGGACGCCGTAAGGGGTCGCTGCCGCCACCGCCCGCGCGAGCGCCGCTCCGGTCTTCCCATCCAGTTGGGCGAAGACCTCTTGCCGGGTCCCGGCCTCGAACGGCCGATCGAACGCTGCCAATGGCGGCACCTTGCGGGCGAGATAGCTGGAGGCGAAATAGCAGCCGTCCAGCTCCCCATGCGCCACCATCCTCAGCAGATCGGCAGCCTTGTGTCCGGCCGCGATGATGCTGTCTGTCACAGCGATGCACAGCGCGTGTCCGACTTGTTGCGCCACGCCTTCGCGAAGCGCGTGCAGCGCGCGTGTGTGCACCGAACGGGCCGGCTGGTATCCAGCGAAATGCAGTGTGATCACGCTGCGGTCTATGGCGGATCGGCGCCTACCTTGCCATATCCCCGCGTGTTGGAGGTCTTATGGCTTTTCGTCTGCTGCCCTGGCGTCGGCCGCGCATCAATGTGGTGGAAATACATGGCCTGATCGCGCCACGGCCGGGGGCGGTCAGCGTGGGAACCATGGCGCCGCTGATCAATCGCGCCTTCAGATCGGCCCGCGGCCAGTCCGCGGTGCTCGACATCGAAAGCCCGGGCGGGTCGCCGGTGCAGTCCGACCTGATCGCCGCATTAATCCGCCGACGGGCCCAGGAGCACAACGTGCGGGTCCATGCGGTCATTCGCGAGGTCGGCGCTTCCGGCGGCTACTGGCTGGCCTGCGCCGCGGATGAGATCCACGCCAATCCGATGAGCATTGTCGGCTCAATCGGCGTGCGCGGCGGCGGGTTCGGCTTTCCCGACATGCTGGCCCGCTTCGGCATCGAACGCCGGTTGTACACCGCCGGCACCAATAAGGCGCGGCTTGACCCGTTCAGTCCGGAAAAGCCGGAGGACGTGGCTTTCGTGCAGGAGCTGCTGGACGCGTTGCACGAACGCTTCAAGGCCTGGGTGCGCGAGCGGCGGGGCGGCCGGCTGAAGGTGGACGAAGCCGCGCTGTTCGACGGCAGCTTCATGCTGGGCGAGCGCGGCCTGGAGGTTGGCCTGATCGACGGATTTTCCGATATCGACAGCCTGGTCCGTCAGCTTGGCGGCGAAAAGGCTCGGGCTCGGGTGTTCCGTCCCCGCCGCCGGGGCCTGCTGCGGCGCCTGCCAGGACTGCTGATCGACGCGCTGCTGGACGCGGTCGAAGAGCGAAGCTGGCGGACAGGCTTAGGCGCCAGTTAACTGTAGCGCTTCAGCTCAAGCTTATACGTGCAACTATTGCCCACCTTGCTCTCAGCCTGGACAACGCCGCCGGCAATCTTGCCGTCCAGGGTCTGCACCATCGTTCCAGCCCTGCCTGCACCATAGGTGTTCTGAGCGGAGCCGCTGAACGAACCATCGGCACCCACCGTGGCGGTGATCGTCGCATGCCCCATGTGGACGTATTCGAGCCGATTATTGCTGATGGTGATCTGGGCGGGAGCTTGCCTGGCGCAACTCGGCGCATTTCCCGAGGCACCGGATAGCGTGCCGTGGTACGTGCCATCATACATCGCCGCACTTGCTGTGCCGCTCAGAGCAATTGCCAGAGCGGCGGTTAAGCCCAGGACGCGGATAGGTTGTTGCATCGCTCACCTCATTGTTGCCGCCAGCCGTGGCCCGGAACGAGCCACAGCGGCACGCGATTATGGGCGAGTGGACTTGGTTGCGCTACAGTTTCGTTGCTCGATACACCGATTTTGCTACCCGCGTCCTATGAACGGCATTTTTGTCGCCATGATGGTGACGAACTGCACGTTCGACTCCAGCGGCAAGTTGGACATGAATAGTACCTGTTGCCCGACATGGTTAACGTCCATGCGTGGCTCGACCATCATCTGCCCATGCGGCTGCATCTGCCCCGCCGTGCTGCGTGCCGTCATCGGCGTCGCGGCGTTGCCGATATCGATCTGACCGGAGCAAATGTCGAACTGCCGGCCGTCCAGCGCGATCGACTTGGTAAGCCCGGTGACGCCGTGCTTGGTGGCCGTATATGCGCAGGAGCCTACACGCGGTACGTGCGCCGAGATCGACCCGTTATTGATGATCCGTCCACCGCGCGGTGACTGGTCGCGCATCATGCGGAACGCGGCGTTGGCGCACAGGAACATCGCATTCAGGTTCACCTGCACCACTCGCAGCCACATCTCGTAGGTGAAGTCGCCGAAATTGGTGGTTGGCGTGCCGCCGCCGGCGTTGTTGAACAGCATGTCCAGGCGGCCGAAATTCGATTTGATCTCGGCGAACAGCCGGTCCACTTGGGCCGGATCCGTCACGTCGGTCGGCACCACCAGCGCGCGGCCGGCGGTCTTCATGCCGGCGGTCTCTTCCAGCATCTCCTTCCGTCGCCCGGCCAGCGCGACCGACCAGCCGTCGTTCATCAGCGCCAGCGCCGAGGCGCGCCCGATGCCGCTGCCCGCGCCGGTGATGACGGCGAAACGGTCTGCCATGGTGTTTCTCCCCTCGTGTTGCTGTCCGCGGATGGGCATTCTTGCGAGCCCTCGAAGATGGTGCAAGCGTTGGCTGCAGTAGGGGAGGAAGCAGCATGCCGCCTTTCGCTGCGATCGGTCTGGATCATCGCCATATCTACGACCTGACGCAGGACCTGCTTGATGCAGGTGCCGAGTGCGTCGGCTACAACCCCGATACCACTGATCCGCGCGTGCTGGCCGGCTTCCGTAAGCGCTTCCCTCGGGTGTCCCAGGCGGAAACGCAGCGTCTGCTGGATGATCCGTCGACAGACTTCGTGGTGATCGCTGCGCGACCCTGCGACCGCGCGGAGTTAGCGATCGCGGCGATGCAACGCGGCAAGGACGTCATGGTGGACAAGCCGGGCGTTACCACCTTCGACCAGCTTGCCGCAGTCGAACGCGCGGTGCGCGACACCGGCCGCATCTGGTCGATTTGCCTGGGCCGGCTTGCCTCGCCTGCGGTACAGGAGGCGCTGCGCATCGTCCGCTCCGGTGAACTCGGGCGGCTGGTGCACACCACTTCACTGGCGCCGCACCGGCTGAACCGTGCGCTGCGCCCGTCATGGTTCTTCGATGCGCCTGCGTATGGTGGCATCATCAACGACATCGGCGTGCACTCGATCGACCAGTTCCTCGCGTTCGCAGATGCCGATGAGGCCGAGATCGTCTCCTGCAGCATCGGCGCCTTCGGCACCGAGCCATCAGGGTTCGAGGATTTTGCCGAACTCGTGCTGGCGACGCCGTCGGTGCGCGGCTACGTCCGGCTGGACTGGTTCACGCCCGACGGCTTGCCGACCTGGGGCGACGGTCGGTTCTTCGTTCTCGGCACCGAAGGAACGCTGGAGCTGCGCAAGAACCTTGATATCGAGGGCCGTGACGGCACCGACCATATGTTCATCGCCAACAGGACCGAGACGCGCTATGTCGATTGCAGCAAGCTACCGGTGATGTACTACCGCGACTTCCTGCATGATATCACCCACCGCACGGAGACTGCGATGCCGCAGCGTCAGGTGTTCAACGTCTGCCGCCTCGCGCTGCAGGCTCAGGCGAACGCCACGCGCTACACGGCGCGCCGCGCATGATCGGTGTGGCGGTCATTGGCCTCGGCAACGCGCTGCAGCCACACGCACGCAGCCTGGTCGATCTCGCCGAGCGCGCGCGGGTCGTCTGGGCGGCGGCGAGCAGTGCTGCGCGTCTGAGGGATGTCGCCGACCGCTACGGCTTTCCCACCACCACCGATGTCACGCGCGCGATTACCGACTCCGCGGTCGACGCGGTGCTGGTGCTGACCCCGGCCAACGCGCATCTTGAGATTGCGCAGGCGGCGTTCGCCGCGGGCAAGGATGTGCTTTGCGAGAAGCCGGTGGAGGTTACGTTGGAACGCGGCGAACGGCTGATTGCTGCCGGCCGCCGTGCTAGCCGCCGGCTCGCCGTCTGCCTGCAGATGCGGTTCCGACCTGGCAGCCGCCGCCTCCATGCGTTGCTGCACAGCGGCGAACTGGGCGAGGTGCAGGCAGCGACGATGATGGCGCCGTGGTGGCGGCCGCAAGCGTACTACGACGAGCCGGGCAGGGGGGTGAAGGCGAGGGATGGCGGGGGCGTGCTGATCACCCAGGCGATCCACGCGCTGGATTTGTTCCGCTGGCTGGTCGGTATCCAACACGTCGCAGCGGCACAAGTACGCACCACCGCCGTGCATAGGATGGAGACCGAAGACTACGCCGCCGCGCTGGTGCGGCTGGGCAACGGCGCACCAGGCACCATCATCGCCACCACCGCCGCCTATCCCGGCAGTCCCGAATGGATCCACATCATCGGATCCAAAGGTTCCGCGCGGATCGAGGGCGGCAGTCTGCGCGTCGCCTTCATCGATGGCCGCGAGGAAGTGCTGGCCGACAACTCCGGCTCCGGCGGCGGTGCAAGCGTCATGGCCTTCTCGCACGATGCGCACCGCGCAGTGCTCGGCGATTTCCTGGACGCGATCGAGCAGCAGCGCGAACCCGCCATTCCGGGTGAGGAGGCGCTGGCGACTCAGCGCGTCATCGACGAGATACTGATCAAGGGGGAGTAGCACATGCAGGACCTGTTGCCATTGGCCGACAAACTCGGCGCCCGTCTAAAAGCGCGCGGCGACACCATCGCGATCGCCGAATCCTCGACCGGCGGCCTGATCTCGGCGGCCCTGCTGTCGGTGGCTGGTGCCTCCGCCTATTTCCGCGGTGGTAGCGTCATCTATACGCACTACGCCCGCTCGGGCTTTCTTGGCATTCCCAACCCGCTGCCGGACGGCATGCGCGCTTCGTCCGAGCCATATGCCGCGCTTTTGGCAAGCACGGTGCGCTCGCGTCTGGGTGCGACCTGGGGGCTGAGCGAGACCGGCGCCACAGGCCCGGCCGGCAATCGCTACGGCGACGCTGCAGGGCATACCTGCATTGGCCTGGAGGGGCCGGACTTCTCCCGCGCCATCACGCTGGAAACCGGCAGTGCCGATCGTGTGGCGAACATGCGTGCGTTCGCCCGTCGGGCCCTGGAGCTGCTGGCCGAGGCGCTGGGCTAGGTCATTACCGGGACGGTGTCCCACCTCCGATCGGCGCCCACCTTCGATTCGCGATTGTGCTTACGGCCGGGTGGCCGGCCTCAAGCCCAAGCCGCCTGCGGCGGTCGCTGCGCGAGGCTTGACCCCGGCCACCCGGCCGAAGCAAGGGCTCGACATCGAATAAGGGATGGGTGTGTCTGTCGCCTTTTTGTGGTTAGCGGTTGTCAGTGCCGGCGGTCGCCCAGCATCGCGGCCAGCGCTGGCTCGATCGCCGCGGCCATCAGCGCCTGGCCTTCCGCAGTGGGGTGCAGCGGCGCGGTGGGTGGCGTGAGTTTTGGATCGAGGAACAGGTCACGATTGAGCCTGCCGTTCTTCATGAACACCGGTCCGACGTCGATGTAGGTGACCTCGCTGCCGTGCTGGTATTGTGCTGCCAGGGCGCTGTTGATCTCGAGCGTGGCGCGTGATGTCCACTCCGATCGCTCCGACGGCAGCACGCCCAATACCAACAGCCTGGTGTCCGGCAGGCGATGGCGCAGTTGCGCGACAATCGCCTCGATCCCCGCCACAGTGTCCTGCGGCGACCAGTGCAGCCGCCCCAGGTTGTTCGCGCCGATCAGGATTACGGCGGCCTTGGGCCTGATCCCGTCCGTTTCGCCGTTTTCAATGCGCCACAACAGGTGTGATGTCGCATCGCCCTTGAAGCCCAGGTTCACCGCGTTTCGGTCGCCGTAGTACCGCTGCCAGACCGGGACGAAGTCGCGCCATTCCGGCGGGCCGCTGAGTTCATAGTCCTGGGTGATGGAATCGCCGAGAAACAGCAGATCGACCTTATGGGTTCGCAGCTCCTGCTGCTTCGCTTCGAATCGTTCGCGCCACCAGCGCAGGTCCATGCGCGATAGCGGCGTCGCCGCGAGCACGGTGTGCGTCGCCGGAGCAGCACCGCCGGGCAGCAGTAGAAGCAAGGCAAGACAGGTACAAACGGCTCGGCGCACGAATGCTCTATCCCTGCATGTCCTCCCGATTGATACAGGGCGTCGCCTTTGCCGCGCAATCGCGTATGGCACCCGAACGTCGGTCGATATTGCGTGCCGCACGCACAGTAGCCGAACATCTTGTGCCCGCGACTCGGAGAGCAAGACACAGCCATGCTGGACATGCCCCCGCAACTTGCCCAGCCGAACAGACCAGGCCCGCACCATACGGCGCGCCGCCGTGGCCGGAACCACCGCGTTGATCGCGCGCCCGTGCTGATCGGCTGGCGGTCGAGCGACGCCGAGGAAGTCGCGCGCCGGAGGTGGCGTGGCAGGACCGAGATCGGCCGGATCGAAGCGCTGGAACCCGAAGATCCCTATTTCGGCAGCTTCCGTGTGCCGTCGACCGGTGGCGGCAGTTACGAGGTTGAAATTCGCTCGCTCGATCAGCCCCTGAACTCCTGCGGCTGTGCCGACCATCGGGTGAACGGGCTCGGCACCTGCAAGCATATCGAAGGCGTGCTGGCCCGGCTGAGGCTCCGCGGCGTCCGGGCATTCGCGGCGGCGCAACGGGCCGGATCGCCGCGCGCCGAGCTGTTCCTGTCGCGCGCTGACGATCCGTTACCGCGCCTGCTCTGGCCAGCGGACCTGGCCGCTGTGACCGCCGCGCGAGCCACGCTCGCTCGCTTCCTGACTGACGACGGCTCCCTCGCGAACAGCTCGCCCGAGGGCGTCGCCACGGTGCTGGACGTGCTCGCCGGCGCCGACCCGAGCGTGCGGCGGCAGATTCGTGTCTCGCGCCATCTCGAACCGTGGCTTGCTGACGCGCAACGCCGCGCCGCGCGTGCCGAAGCGCGCGACCATTTCCTGGCCGAGGTCGCCCAGGGGCGGCAGACGATCGAGCTGCTGCGGCATCCTTTGCTGCCCTACCAGCGTGAGGGGATGCTGCACCTCGCCTTCGGCGAGCGCGCATTGCTGGCCGACGACATGGGACTGGGCAAGACCATCCAGGCGATCGCTGCGGTTCATCTGCTGTGCCGGCTCAACGGCATCGCGCGTGTCCTGGTGGTGTGTCCCGCGTCGTTGAAGGGCGAGTGGCAGGAACAGATCGCCCGCTTCAGTGGGGCTCCCACACTTCTGGTCACCGGCCCGCGTCATGCGCGGCTCGCGCAGTACACCCGCCCCGAGTTCTTCACCGTGGTGAACTACGAGCAGGTCGTCATCGACGCCGCCGACATCAACCGAATGCTGAAGCCGGACATCGTCATTGTGGACGAGGCACAGCGCATCAAAAATTGGCAGACGAAGACGGCACGCGCTGTAAAGTCGCTGGTGTCGCCGTATGCCTTTGTGCTCACCGGCACGCCGATCGAGAATCGCATCGACGAGATATACTCGATCGTGCAGTACCTCGATCCCGGTCTGCTCGGCCCGCTGTTCCGCTTCAACCGCGAATACTACGAGCTCGACGATCGCGGCCGTCCGATCGGCTACAAGAACCTTGACCATCTGATGCGCCGCCTGCAGCCG
Source organism: uncultured Alphaproteobacteria bacterium (assembly GCA_963758595.1). GTDB lineage: Bacteria > Pseudomonadota > Alphaproteobacteria > Acetobacterales > Acetobacteraceae > JAMXLO01. The sequence goes on along the minus strand of CAVWWB010000001.1, from coordinate 270,477 downwards.
ATAATGCTCCGCCGCCGCAAGCGCGACGTTGAGAAGCAACTGCCCGGCCGCACAATCACCAACTACCTGGTGGGCATGGCCGAGGAGCAGCGGCTACGCTACGACGAGTTCAAGGCGCAGGCGGCGCGCCTCGTGAAGATCGCACAACGGCGCCCGCTGACCCAGCAGGAATTCGAGCGGCTGCAGAAGCTGCTCGCCTGCATGCGGATGCTGTGTGATACGCCGTTCATTCTGGATCCCGCCTGCCGCCTCAGCCCCAAGCTGGAGGAGCTGGAGCGTGTACTGAGCGAACTGCTGGCGGAGCCCGACCGAAAGGTGATCGTGTTCTCGGAGTGGGAGCGCATGCTGAGCCTGGTGCGCGAGATGGCGCAGGAGCTCGGGATCGAATTCGCCTGGCACACCGGATCGGTTCCGCAGGATCGGCGCCGCGCGGAAATCGCGCGCTTCAAGCGCGATCCGGACTGTCGGCTGTTCCTTTCCACTGACAGCGGCAGCGTCGGGCTCAACCTTCAGGCGGCGAGCGCTGTGGTCAACCTGGATCTGCCGTGGAACCCAGCGAAGCTGGAACAGCGCATCGCGCGCGCCTGGCGGAAGAACCAGATGCGCACGGTCGATGTCATCAACCTGGTCACCGAGGACAGCATCGAGCACTCGATGCTACACGTGCTGTCGCAGAAGCAGGCGCTGGCCGATGGCGTTCTGGATGGACAGGACGATCTGAAGGCGATGCAGCTGCCCTCTGGCCGCCGCGCGTTCCTCGAGCGGATGAGCGCGATGCTGGCACCGCCGGCCGCGCCGATTCCCACGGCGCCGACGCAACGGACGCTGCGCGACGAGCTGGTCGAGGCGCACGGCGATAATCTGTTGCTGCTGGAGGCGCATCGATCCGCCGACGACACCGAGGTGGTATTGGTGGTGCTGGAGGACGCTGACCTCGCAGCGACAGAACAGCAGCGCCGCGCGGTTGCGGACGGGCCGCGGATCGAGGTGATCGACCGCAGGAGCTACGAGACGCTGCAACGTCTTGGCGGCGCCGGCATACTGCCCCCATCAGGCCAAGGGCAGGAGCTGTTTTGTTCCGATCGTCTGGCCGCGCCCACGGCCGAACAGCGGCGCCAGCATCTGGCCCGAGGCGCGCAGGTACTTGGCAGCGCAGAACGCAAGCTGCGCATGGCGCTGTTGCTCGCCGAGGGCGGGTTCGCTGCGGAGGCGATGCCGGTATTGAACGAATGCATGGCCCTTGTCGCCAATGCACGCAGCCTGATGGCAGGCGATCCCAGTGCCGACGACTCGATCGCAGCCGAGCCGCCGGCGCCGCATTATCTGGACGATGTTCGGGGCGCCGTTGGACGCCTGGTTGGCGATATCAACAGGAGCCTGCGTCCGCTCGCTGCTGCTGCCGAATGAACGCTGCGGCCGTGCACCCCGACCTGGTAATCTTCGACTGCGACGGCGTGCTAATCGATAGCGAGGCGATCGCCTGCCGTGCTGATTCCGCCTGCTTGGCGGAACTCGGTATTATGATCAGCGCCGATGAGATCATGGATCGCTATCTGGGTATTAGCGCCGCGACGATGTGCAGCGACATTGAACAGCGCTATGGCCTCGCCTTACCGCACGACTTCGGCGCCACCCTGCACCGCCGCGTGGCAGAGGTGTTCGATGCCGAGCTTGCCGCCATGGCCGGTGTTGAACCGCTGCTGAAAACCATCGGGCAGCGGCGCTGCGTTGCATCGAGCAGCGCGCCGGAGCGGGTGCGCCACTCGTTGGCGGTCACCGGGCTCCTTCACTACTTCGAGCCGCACATCTTCAGCGCGACGCAGGTGGCGCGCGGCAAGCCGGCACCGGATCTGTTGCTGTTCGCGGCGAACGCCATGCAGGTGGCGCCGGCGTCCTGTGTTGTAGTCGAGGACAGCGTGCCCGGCGTGCAGGCGGCGGTTGCCGCCGGTATGCGGGCAATCGGCTTCACTGGGGGGAGTCATTGCCGCGCTGGTCATGCCGAACGACTTCGCGCGGCTGGCGCTGCCGCGATCATCGCGGATATGCCGAGCTTCTCGGCGCTGATGTCATCGGGCTCTTGGGCGGAATGAGTAGATGATCGGACCCTGCTCGCTTTGCAGGGGTTTAGCGGTTGCAACACCCTCTCCCGGCGCTTGGCGCCGACCTCTCCCGCTGCGCGGACGAGGTGTACAAAGGGGGGTGCCAGTTGGGCGGATAACATCCGCGCGGAGGAATCAGACATGCGCATCACCAGGATCGAGGACCTGCACTGCAACGCCGGCTGGCGCGACTTTTCGTTCCTGAAGATCAGCACGGATGAAGGCCTGGTCGGCTGGTCGGAGTTCATGGAGTTGTACGGTTCCGACGGCCTATCCGGCGTGATCCGCAAACTGGGCGCGCGGCTGATCGGCTGGGACCCTAGGCCTGTGGAAAAGATCACCGCGTATCTGCACGGCATGACCCGCCAATCGGTCGGCGGCATCGCGCAGCAGGCGATCGCGGCAATCGAGAACGCGCTGGTTGATCTGAAGGCCAAGGCACTCGGGATTCCGGTCTGTGAGATGCTGGGAGGACCGATCCGCGAAAGGCTGCAGCTCTACTGGTCACATTGCGGCACCTGGCGCATCAGCCATGCCAGCCGCATCAAGGAGTGGACCGGCTTCGATCCGATCCGCTCGGTTGAGGATGTCCGTAGCGCCGGCGCCGAAGTGGCACGCCGTGGCTTCAAAGGTCTGAAGACCAACATCATGCGGTTCGACGGTCCCGAGCCTTATATCCACATGCCCGGCTTCAATGGCCCCGGCTGGCCGGAACTCAACATCACGCGCGACCTGGTTGATGGTCTGGTCGCGCAGATGGCGGCCTTCCGCGAAGGCGCAGGTCCCGATGTTGGGTTGCATCTCGATCTCAACTTCAACTTCAAGACCGAAGGCTACATTCGGCTCGCCCAGGCGCTCGAGCCGTTCGACCTGGTGTGGCTGGAAGTGGACAGCTACGACCCCGCCGCACTCGCCACCATTCGTCACTCGGCGCGCACCCGTATCGCTTCGCTGGAATCGCTGCACGGCCGCCGCCAGTTCCGTCCCTTTTTCGAACAGCAATCAGTTGATGTCGCGATCATCGACGTGGCGTGGAACGGCATCCTGGAATCGATGAAGATCGCCGCGATGGCCGATACCTACGAGGTGAACGTCGCGCCGCACAACTTCAACGGCCATATCGGCTCGCTGATGAGTGCGCACATGTGCGCCGCGATTCCCAACTTCCGCGTAATGGAAATCGATATCGAGGACGTACCCTGGAAGGACGAACTGGTGACACCGACGCCGAAGATCGAGGCGGGCATGTTCGTGCTTCCCACCGGACCGGGCTGGGGCGTCGAGGTGAACGAGGAGGTCATTCGCGCTCATCCGCCGCAGCCGATCGGACGTTGGGAGAGGTGACCTGATCGGCACCTGACTGCGGCTGTTGCATGGCGGCCAGCCAAGATGGTTGCTTTACAAGTCTCCGTTTCTCTGTTGGATGCGCCACGCCACCCAAGGTTCCAGCGCATGAGCACCACGGTCACCAAACCACGCGGGCGACACTTCTTCGCCAATCCCGGGCCGACCAATATCCCCGACAGCGTGCTGCGTGCCATCGACCGTCCGTCGATCGACTTCCACGATCCGGATTTCCGCGAGGTGTTCGACGCCTGCTTCGAAGGCGTCAAACGCGTGCTGGGCACCAAACATCATCTGTTCATGTACACCGGGTCGGGCCACGGCGCGTGGGAGGCCTCGCTTACTAACCTGCTGTCGCCTGGCGACACGATCCTGCTGCTGGAGTCAGGGTATTTCTCCGACGAATGGGCGAAAATGGCCCGCGCGCTGAAGGTCGAGGTGCGCCTGGTTGCGGCCGACTGGCGGCACGGGGTGGATATCGCCGCGGTTCGAACGGCGCTGGCGGACGACAAGTCGCACACAATCAAGGCGATCTGCGTCGTGCACAACGAGACCGCCACCGGCATGTTCATCCTGCCGCAGGAGGTGCGCGCGGCAATCGATCAGACCGGGCACCCGGCGCTGCTGCTGGTGGATACCATATCCTCGCTGGGTTCGATCGACTTCCGCATGGACGACTGGAGGATCGATACCGTGGTCGGCGGGAGCCAGAAGGGCTTGATGCTGCCAACGGGCCTGAGCTTCACCGCGGTGTCGCCGAAGGGCATGCACGCCCATGCAAACGCGAAGCTTGGGCGCTACTACTTCGATTGGTCTGTCATGGCGGCGCGCAATCCGCCCAGCTTTGTCGGCACAATCCCGATCAGCTTTTTCTACGGGCTGAAAGAGTCACTGCGTCTGCTGGAGGAAGAGGGACTGGCGAACGTGTTCGCGCGCCACCATCGGTTGGGCGAGGCGGTGCGGCGCGCCGTACAGGTCTGGGCGGGTAACGACGGCCCGCAATTGTTCTGCACGAACCCCGGTCGCTATTCCGATTCGGTTACCGCGGTGCTGATGCCGGATGGCCATGATGCCGAAGGCATTCGTCGGACAGCGCGGCAGAGGTTCAATGTTTCGCTGGGTGGCGGCCTGGGCAAGCTGGGCGGCAAAGTATTCCGCATCGGTCACCTCGGCGATCTGAACGAGCCGATGGTGCTGGGTGCGCTCTCGGCGGTCGAGATGGCGCTGCGGATCAACAATGTACCGCACGGCAGGGGCGGGGTGGATGCGGCAATGGACTACCTGGCGCGTCCTTGAGGCCGTCGCCGGTCCGGCCCGGCGGTCAGGGCGGCAATCAGCACGGCAAGAACACCTGTCAGGAAGATGCCGTCAAACGTGCCCGCCCCGCCGATCGAGGCGATCGGTGCGCCCAGTCCGGGCAGTTTGTTCAGATTGAGCAGGTCGGCGCCGATCAGGACGCCGATGCTGCCGCCGACATAGGCCAGCGGCGCCGCATGTCGGCGCGACAGCACCCAGGCCACGACCGCGGTGGCCAGCGCCGGGAGGAAGACCGGCACAGCGATGCCGAGCCCACGTACCGGGTGCGCTTCGGCGTGTGTGAGCAGGGCAACGCAGGCGACGGCGATGGGCGCCGAGATCCACAACCGATGCCGGACCAGCAGATAGATCGAGACCAGCACCGGGATCACCGCTCCGCCAATATTGACGGCAATGATCGTGCCTGGCCATGCATAGACCACCGGGATCACGTATTGCATGCCGAAATAGTCGACCATGTGCCCGGAGACGATCTGCCGCTGCGGCAACTGCGCCAACGGGATGTTGAAGTAACTGCCGACCAACGACGCAAACAGGATCAGCAGCGCGGCACGGGGAGACAGGCCGATGCGAAGATAGGCATAACGCAGCGCGCCGATTTGCAACACCAGGCACAGCAGCAGGAACACGCCGACCAGAATGGAAAAGAACGGCAGCGTGAGCGGCAGGTAATGCAACTGGCTGTGCATGGCGCGGATTTCGTGCGTGGTGCCGGCTGTTGCAATGAACAAGCCCGTAGGGCGAGACCGATCACCTCAGCGGCGCGGGAGCAGAAGTGCCGGATTGATTGAGGCGCCGCCGTTCCCGGTCGTGCTCAGGTTCGGCCGGGCACCGGCACAACGGCGCCTGTTGTCACCTTGTTGTCGGGCGAAGCGAGGAAAGCGATTGTCGCCGCGATCTCCTCGGGCTTCGGCCAGGCTGCATGATCGGCCTTGGGCATCGCCGCACGGTTGGCCGGCGTGTCGATGATCGCCGGGGCCACCGCGTTGACCAGGATGTTCCGATTGGCGACTTCGGCGGCAAGTGACTGGGTGAAGGCGGCCACCGCGGCCTTGCTGGCGGCGTAAGGCGCCATTCCAGCACCAAGCCGCGGTTCCAGCCCTGGCCTCGCCGCAACATTGACGATGCGGCCACCACCCGGGCCGAAGCTCTGGACGGCCGCACGGCAGCATAGATAGCAGCTGACGAAGTTCATGTTCAGCATATGCAGCATGCCCGCCTTGTCGGTCTCCGCGACGCCACCCATGGCGAAGCCGCCGGCGAGGTGGATCGAAGCCCAAAGATCGGTCACGCCATCAAAGAGCCGCGCGACATCGTCCTCTGTGGTCAATTCGCAACGAGGGACCAGCGTGACGTCGTCCTTGTATGGGAAGGTTGCGGCTTCTGCCTCGACAACGTAGGGAACCCGGCAGCGTGCGCCGCCCGACAACAGCGTGCCAACCACGGCACGGCCGAGTGCCCCAGTGCCTCCGGTGACGATGACGGTCCGATGGGCAAATTGCATACGACATCTCCGCTGCCGCGCCCATAGCAACGGTAAAGCCGAACAAGATCAAGCCAGCCGTCAGGCGGCGATGGCGAAGGCGTCCAGCTTCCAGCCGGCGGCGGTCATGGCACGCTGCAGCGTCCCCATGAACCGACGGGTCACATCCATTCCGCCCGTTCGCGGCCAGGACCGGCCAATATAATGCCGGCCCAGCAGATCCAGCAGCCTGTCGCGCTCGGCTTTGTCCAGTCCACCGTCCGGCGTCGCGTCGCCATAGAACCCGTTCAGGTCGGCGACCAAGGCAGGGTCAGTCTCAATGATCAGCCGCAGCGCCTCGTTCGACGGAGGCACCATTCGGCGACTCTCAAGCTCCAACCGGCAACAGGCCAGCGGAGCAGCAAGCAAGGTTGACAATTGCATCTCCCGATGCCGGGGGTTGACAAGGATCCCGGCCCTCAATTGGGCCGATATGGGACGTGCGGACCGATCCGTCCAGCCAGTAAATAGGCCGTCACCCCGGCAGGCGTTCAATATCCGCGCCGCAGGTCGCCAACTTTTGTTCAAGGGCCTCATACCCGCGATCAAGGTGGTAGACGCGGTTCACCACGGTCTCACCGTGCGCGGCCAGGGCCGCGACGATCAGCGAGACCGAGGCACGCAGGTCGGTTGCCATGACCGGGGCGCCGGACAGGGCTGAAACACCACGCACGATTGCCGAGGCGCCGTGGACATTGATCCGCGCGCCCATGCGGTTGAGTTCGGGAACGTGCATGAAGCAATTCTCAAATATGGTTTCGGTCACCATCGCTGCACCGTCAGATACCGCCATTAGTGCCATGAACTGCGCCTGCATGTCAGTGGGAAAGCCGGGATAGGGTTCGGTCATTACATCGGCGCCGTGCAGACCATTCAGCCGGCGAACCTGCAGCCCGCCTGGCTGTTCATCGATTTCCACGCCGGCCTCGCGCAAGATGCGAATGGTCGCCCCGAGATGATCCAGCCTGGCGTTGGTCAGCATCACCTGGCCGCCGGTGATCGCGGCGGCGCAGGCGTAAGTGCCCGTCTCGATCCGGTCCGGGATGATGGCATGCGAGGCGCCATGCAGGCTTGCGACGCCCTCGATGCTGAGGCGATCGCTGTCGATGCCGTCGATCCGTGCCCCCATTGCGTTGAGGCAACGTGCCAGATCGCCGATCTCGGGTTCGCGCGCCGCGTTGGCGAGGACGGTGCGGCCTTCCGCGAGCGAGGCAGCCATCAGCAGATTCTCGGTGGCGCCCACCGAAACGAACGGGAACACAATGGTGGCGCCCCGCAGTCGGCCGCTGACGCTGCCGTCGATATAGCCGCCCTCGAGACGAAACTTGGCGCCCATCTGCTCCAGACCCTTAAGGTGCAGATCGATCGGTCGTGCCCCGATCGAGCAACCGCCGGGCATGGAGACCCGGGCCTCGCCGGTTCGCGCGAGCAACGGTCCGAGCACCAGGGCGGAGGCGCGCATCTTGCGCACGATGTCATACGGCGCCTCGGTGTTGCTGATCGTGCCGCCGAGAGCGAGCGTGCGACCGTCGTTGCCCACCGGCTCGACCACCAGGCCGTGCTGAGCCAGCAGAAGGCTCATGGTCCGAATGTCCGCCAGCCTGGGCACGTTGCTGAGCACCAGGCGATCGTCGGTCAGCATGCCGGCGGCCATCAGCGGCAGTGCGGCGTTCTTGGCGCCGCCGATGACGATCTCGCCTGAGAGCGGCCGGCCGCCGCGAATACGGATTCGATCCATTCAGGAGTTCCCGGAGGGTTCGTGTTCAAGCGAAGGAGCAGTCACGCACGGCCAATCGATGAGATGCATCTTACGTCCTGGGCAATGCGACCCCGCGCTGGCGCATGTACTTGCCTGCTTTGTCGGCGTAGCTGGTCTCGCATGGCTCATTGCCTTGCAGGAACAGAAACTGGCAGATGCCTTCGTGCGCGTGGATCTTCGCGGGCAGCGGTGTGGTGTTGGAGATCTCGATGGTCACCTGGCCTTCCCATTCCGGCTCGAGCGGTGTCACGTTCACAATGATACCGCAGCGCGCGTAGGTCGACTTGCCCAGGCAGATCACCAGTATATCGCGCGGGATGCGGAAATACTCGACCGTGTGGCCCAGCGCGAAACTGTTGGGTGGAATGATGCAGGTGTCGGTCTTGCGATCGACGAAGCTGGATGGGGCAAAGTCCTTTGGGTCGATGACAGCCAAATCGATGTTGGTGAAGATCTTGAACTCGTCGGCTACGCGCGCGTCGTAGCCGTAGGAGGAGAGGCCGTAACTGATAACTCCAGCGCGCTTCTGCGCTTCGACGAACGGCTCGATCATGCCGTGCTCTTGCGCCATGCGGCGGATCCAGCGGTCGGACATCACCGGCATGTGGCGGCTCCGGTCGGGAGGCAGTCGGCCAAGCGGGTTCCCCACAGTTCGCGCGGCGTCGGCGGCGTCAGTTTAGCGACAGCGCGCCCCAATTCGGCCAATGCTCACTCCTGTTTCGGTGCTTTTCGCGCCCGGGTCTGTGCCTTGCGCTTGTGTAGATTGGCACGCAGTGCCTCCGCCTCGCGCTTTTGGCGTGCGACCAGCTTGGCGCTTGCTGGGGCCAGTTTGTCGCGCGGGATCGGAGGCTTGTCCATGGAACCTGTGCGGCCGTCATCTACGGGCAGGGCGTTTACCTCATCTATCCCAGCTAGCCAAACCGTGCCTGCCGCGTGGACGCGGAAGCGTCGCGCCATGCTCGCCCATGTCGGTGAGAGACCAAGCGCAGCCGCGGTCACTGCCTGACAGTCTGGTTCCCTGCATTGATCTGGGCCGGGTCAGGCACAGCACCCGACCCGGCAACGGTCGGAACGAGGTTCCCCCAGCTCGTGGCGCGTCTGATGCGCAGCGCAATCACCGGCAGCTCGGATAAATGCATGGCACGATACTGCGGATATCGGTCACGTAGCAGCGCCTGCGCGCGGTCGTGCTCTGGCCCGTCCACCAGGATCTCGGCGTGCCCGCGCAGCATCACCCAGCCGAGCTGGCTCCAGTCCTCGTCGTAATGATCCGCGATGAACGCGACTGACGGGTTGACACTGATGTTGCGCAGGCGCGCCAGCGGTCGGTCGGCGGTCCGCTTGGGCTTCTGATCGACGGTTACATACAAGGTCGCATTTTCCTGGGTCGCATTTTCAATCGCGAAGCACACCGGAACGACGTGCGGGTTGCCTTGTGCATCAGCGGTAGCGAGGCGGCCTACGCGTTGGGCTGCGAGAAACGCAGTCTGTTCATCTGCAATCATCGCGTTTTCCCTGTCACTCCCCTGGCACTTCGGCGGCGGCCGAAGCATGGCTGCATGCGTCGGAGCGAAGCCTGCCTCATGTTGGACAGGGACGAAGGAGAGCGCCATGGGTGATTCGAACCGCATCGCCGCCACTGCCGCGCTGCTCGGCGACCCGGCGCGGGCCAACATTTTGGCGGCACTGCTCGACGGCCGCGCATTGACCGCCAAGGAGCTGGCCTATGCGGCGCATGTCACGCCGCAGACCGCCAGCGGACATCTGGGGAAGTTGTCGGACGGAGGGCTGCTCACGGCGGAGAAGCAAGGCCGGCATCGCTATTACCGTCTCGCATCGCCGCTGGTCGGGCAGATGCTGGAGGGAGTGATGGCGGTTGCTGGCCCGGAGCGCTCGGCTACCACGTGGCGTGGCGGTGAGGCGCTCAGGATGGCACGTACCTGCTATGATCATCTGGCCGGGCGGCTCGGCGTCGCATTAGCGGATGCGCTGATCGGCCGAGGTCACGTCGCCCTCGGTTCGGACGGCGGTGAGGTGACCGAAGCGGGGCAGCGTTTCCTAGATGGCTTCGGGGCATCGCCGGCCCCGGGCCGGCGAGTGTACTGCCGGCCGTGCCTGGACTGGAGTGAGCGACGGCCGCATTTGGCAGGTCGTCTGGGCGCGGCGCTGGCGTCCCGCTGCTTCGAACTCGGCTGGATCGCGCAGCAGCGGGACACACGCGCACTGGCCGTCACCACAGCGGGACGGGATGGATTTCGGGACCTCTTCGGCATTGTGCTGCAGTAGGTGCGAGCATGCCGGGCCGCAACGCTGCGGTGGCTGCGCCGTTACCCTCGAACTCAGAGCTTCCAAGGAGCGACTGCATGCCTTCTCCAGGCACAAAGCGTGCGGACCAGCCGGATGGCAGCGAGCGCCAGCGAGGCGCCGATATTAACCGAGACCGTGCGCTGAAGGGCGACCAGGAAGCGCGGCGCAAGGACCCGCACGGCCAAAGCGCCGCTGATATCGCCGACCAGGATGAGCCCAAGGCTTGGCCCAGTCCCGATCGCCAGAAAGTGGAAACCACCAGCAGCAGGGTCGGAGAGGAGAAGGCAGGTAAGCGGTAAAGCCACGCGCTAAAGCGAACCGGCGCACCAAACGGTGCGCCGGACAGTGACTCGGACCCGACAGTGGCTCAAACTCCGGCGGTTTGGCCTGCGGCAGAACGCTCGACAAAGCGGAGCGTGGTCGGCCGGATGTGTTGCTCGATCCAATCCGCCATCGCTTTCTCTTCCTGGAGCGATGCTTGCAGCGCCGATAGCCCCGCCGAATGGCCGAGGGAGTCGGCCAGCACGAGCAGCGACATGTAAGACGCCATTTCGTAGTGCTCGAAAGCGAAGTTCGCGAAGGCGTTCTTCACCACTTCGTCCGGCGCTGTCGTGTGCCCAATGGCCATCATATTGCCGAGGATCGACATCGCCGTGTCCTTCATGCTCGAGTGACTGGTGCCGAGACCGGACAGCAGTTCTTCGATGCGGCGCGCCTGCTCCTTACTTTCCTCGATATGACGCTGCATGCGTTCGCGCATTTCAGGGTAGTTCTCCAGCCGCCCGACCTGACGCTCCAGGAGCTCGATCGCCTGGTTCTCCACCGCGTGCTGGTTCCGCAGCCCCACGATGTAGATGTCCCTGGTCTTGTCAGTCACTGCGTTCATGTTGGTACACTCCGTAGGATGCGGGCCGCCCACCGGCCCCTGAAGTGCAATGAGCTGGTGGAACTTGGGTTCCGGAGCGGTCGCAGCCTCGGGTGCACGTGCTGTAGCCGCGCCAGGCGCTGGCAGTGACCCTGGCTCTGGCAGCATGACCGGTGCAGATTGGCTCCACAGCCATCAGGGAGGGAGACCATGGCGAAGGTGATCATCAGTTGTGCGGTGACCGGCGCCATCCACACGCCCAGCATGTCGGATTACCTGCCGATCACCCCGGACGAGATCGCCCATTCGGCGATCGAGGCAGCCGAGGCGGGGGCGGCAATCATCCATCTGCACGCGCGCGATCCAGAGACCGGCGAGCCGACCCCGGACCCGGCCGTGTTCATGCGTTTCCTGCCGGTGATCAAGCAGAATGTCGATGCGGTGGTGAACATCACCACGGGCGGCGGCCTCAACATGACGCTGGACGATCGTCTTGCTGCTCCGCTGTTGGCGAAGCCAGAGATGTGCAGCCTCAACATGGGCAGCATGAATTTCAACATCGCGCGGGCCGGTGACCGGGTGAAGACGTGGAAGCACGCGTGGGAGAAGCCCTATCTCGACCGGACCGACGACCACATCTTCCGGAACACATTCCGGGATATCGCGGGCATCGTGGAACGGTTGGGCAAGGCGCATGGCACGCGATTCGAGTTCGAGTGCTACGACGTCGGCCATCTCTACAACTTGGCGTATTGTCTGGATCAGAAAATTGTCGAGCCGCCGCTGTTCGTGCAGACGATCTTCGGCATCCTGGGCGGCATCGGTGCCGACCCGCGGAACCTGCTGTTCATGAAGGAGACGGCGGATAAGCTATTCGGGGAGGCCTATGTCTGGTCGGTCCTGGCGGCGGGACGACACCAGATGGGCTTTACCACGATGGCCGGCATTCTTGGCGGCAACGTGCGCGTTGGCTTGGAGGACAGTCTCTACATCGGCCGCGGCGCGCTCGCGAAGTCGAACGCCGAACAAGTCTCGAAGATCCGACGCATCCTGGAGGAACTCAGCCTGGAGATCGCTTCGCCCAAGGAAGCGCGCGACATTCTCAAGCTGAAGGGTGGGGATCGGGTGGGGTTTTAGTCTTTAAGGGCGTTGCGTCACAATCGAGTCGCGCCTCACTGTCAACTCGGGTTCCGTCTCCGGTGTCATTGCGAGCGAAGCGAAGCAATCCCGATGGCTTGCTCCCGGTCATCCGGATCGCTTCGTCGCGTCGCTCCTCTCGATGACAAGGGGGCGAAAGCTCGCTTCATCGATTTGGCGTTCTCGCGGGGCTGGTCCGCCGCTCGCGCAGGCGAAGCGTGCTCAGCACCATAGCAATGGCGGCGAAGCCGGCCGCCATTCCGATCGCAAGCCGGGTACCGAGTTCCACGCCATTCTCGACGCCGTGGGTCAGACCGAACAGCAAGGCCACGAGTGCGCTGCCGGTGGTCTGGCCGAGCAACCTGGAGGTTGACAGCATGCCGCTGCCGGCACCGGCACGGTCACGCGGTGCGCTGGCGATCATCAGTCGGTTGTTGGGCGACTGGAAGAAGCCGAACCCTATGCCGCAAACGGCGAGTCGCCAGGCCACGTCGATCTGCGCCGGTCGGTGCGGGAGCAACAGCACCAGCAGCAGGCCGAGTGTCATAACCGACAGCCCCAACCCACCAAGCAGGCCCGCCGGATGACGGTCCGCCAGGCGCCCCGCAATGGGCGCCATGATCACTAGAGCCGCAGGCCACGGTGTGATCAGCACACCGATCTGGATCGGTGAGAGGCCACTGACATACTGAAAGTAGAACGGCAAAGCGACAAATGCGACAAGCTGCGCAGCGTGTGCGCAGATCGCCGTTGCCACCGAGAGCGCAAACACCGGGCGCCGGAACAGATCAACCGGCAGCATCGGCGCCGGCAGGCTGTACTGCCGGTGCACGAAGAACCAGCCTACGGTGACGCTGGCCGCGAATTCGATCAGGACGGTTGGGATGCCCTGGCCGCGGCCAATGCCATCGAGCGCGGTGATGAACAACCCGAACGTGACCGCGTTCATCACCGCGCTGAGAGGATCGAATGGGTGGCGGGTGCGTGGTGTCGGCGGCAAGAAGCGATGCGACATCCAAAGTGCCGCGATGCCGGCGGGGACCTGCAAGGCGAACAGCCAAGGCCAGGACAGCACCGACATGACTGCCGCAGCGACAGATGGACCGGCGGCGGAAGACCCGGCCACTACGAGGGCATTGAAGCCGATCCCTCGCCCCAGTGCATCGCGCGGGAATATGAAACGAACCAGCGCGCCGTTGACACTCATAATGCCGGCGCCGCCAAAGCCTTGCAGCACACGGCCGATCACCAGCACTGGGAGCGAGGGAGCGAGCGCGCATAGCAGTGACGCGGCGGTATACAGCCCCAGGCCCCAGATATATACGCGCTTATGGCCGTAAATGTCGCCGATCGAGGCGAACGGCAGCAGGGTGACCGTAACCGCAAGCTGATAGGCATTCACCACCCAAATCGAGGCCGCGGGCGTTGCGTTCAGGTCGCGTGCGATGGTGGGCAGCGCGATATTGGCGAGCGAGGTCACCAGGACCGACATCGCGATGGCGATCGCCACGGCGAGCATGGCACGCCGCCGTTCGGGCGGCGGCAACCCGTCGGTCACCTCCGTTGGTCGCACCAGGAGTTCTGACATTTCCCTTGCTGTGTGCTTGACCCTGGCTTGGTTCGTCAACAAGGTGCCGGCAATGGAATTGCCGCAGTTGGAAGGCGTGGTCCTGCCGGAGTGGATCGATGCGAATGGCCACATGAACCTGGCCTACTACGTGGTGCTGTTCGATCAAGCCACTGACCTGGTGTACGACGCTCTCGGAGTGGGGACGGCGTATCGCGAGGCGACCGGCAACTCGACGTTCACGGCAGAGACGCACACGCTTGTACGAGCGCGAGCTTCGGGTTGGTGAGCGCGTGCGTGTAGTGCCGCACCTGCTCGGTGCGGATGCGAAGCGGCTGCACTACTTCCACGAAATGTTCCACACCGAGTACGGCCATCGGGTGGCGGCGCAGGAGCTGATGGCGCTGCATATTGACATGTCGGTGCGGCGGGTGACGCCGTTCCCGGCCGACCTGTCGGACCGGATCTGCGCGGCTGTGCGGATGTATCGAAAACGGCCGATGCCGGAGGGGGTCGGCCGCCGGATCGCCATGCCGGGATGAGTGGGACTGTCACAGACACTGTGCCAATGACCGCGGGTCGGCGCGGCCGGACCTACGCGCGGCATTACTGGGCATTTGCCATGCCCGCGGCAACCGTCGTGCTGCTGGTAATCCTGTTTCCCTGGGTCTTCACGATTTTCATGTCGCTGCACGACTGGAAGGTCAGCGGCGCGACGCCGTTCGTCGGGCTGGCGAACTACGCGAAGATGCTGCAGGACGAGAGGTTCCTGTGGGCGATCATCCGCACGATCATATTCACCGCCGGAACCGTGATTGCCCCGATGCTCCTTGGCGTCTGGGCGGCGGTATGCTTTGCCTCGCAGTTCAGGTTGCGCGGGCTGGCGCGCACGCTGTTCGTGCTGCCGATGATGGCCACCCCGGTGGCAATCGCCTTGGTGTGGACGATGATGTTCCACCCGCAGCTTGGGGTGCTGAATTATCTGCTGACCTCGGTCGGGCTGCCGCCTTCAAGCTGGGTTTATGACAGCAGCACCGTGATCCCGACCCTGGTCATGGTGGAGACCTGGCAATGGACGCCGCTGGTCATGCTGATCGTACTCGGCGGCATCGCCAGCCTGCCGCAGGAACCCTATGAGGCGGCGATCCTTGATGGCGCCAGCGCCTGGCAGATGTTCCGCCACATCACTCTGCCGCTGGTCTGGCCCTTCATCATGGTCGCCGCGGTCATCCGCCTGATCGACGCGCTGAAGACATTCGACACCATCTACGTCATCACGCTGGGTGGGCCGGGCACATCCAGCGAGACAATCAACATCATGCTGTACCAGACGGCGTTCGCCTATTACGACCTGGGATATGGGTCGGCGATCGTGGTGGTGTTCTTCCTGCTGATCCTGCTGATCAGCCTGCTGTTGCTGCGGGTTCGGCAGCGGGAGGCGTGGCGGTGAACCGCCCCCGCATCCGCCGCGCGCTCGGCCGCGTGGGGCTGTATGCCTCGGTCATTCTGCTGGTGTCGCCAGCGGTGCTGTTTTTCCTGTGGATGCTGTCGCTGTCACTGAAGAACGAGCTCGACAACACCGCCTATCCACCGGTGTTCATTCCACATCCGCCGACATTGGCCAACTTCGTTGACGTGTTCGCCAAGAACGACTTCCTGACCTATACGATCAACTCGGTCATCGTGTCGTTCTCCGCGACCGGGCTGGCGCTGCTGTTCGGTGTGCCGGCGGGTTACGGCATCGCCAAGGCAAAGGCGAGCAAGGCGGCGGCGCTGATCCTTATCGCGCGTGTGACGCCGGGGCTTCCTACCTGATCCCTCTGTTCCTGCTGTTCCAGTGGATGGGCATGATCGGCACCCTGACCCCGCTGGTGATCACCCATCTGGTCATCACCGTGCCGATCGTCGTCTGGGTGATGATCGGTTTCTTCGAAGGGCTGCCGGGGGAACTGGAGGAGGCCGCGCTGGTGGATGGGGCCACGATCTGGCAGGCGTTCCTACATGTCGCCATGCCATTGGCACGCCCGGGCATCACGGTGGCGATGATCCTTGTCGTTCATCTTCTCCTGGAACAATTTTATTTTCGGTGTGGTACTGGCCGGCCGCACCACGCGCACCCTGCCTGTCGCGGTCTACAACGTGCTGACGTTCGAACAGATATCCTGGGGTCCACTGGCCGCCGCGGCGTTGGTGGTGACCGCGCCTGTCCTGCTACTCACGCTGCTCATGCAAAAGGAGATCGTCGCCGGACTGACCGCTGGTGGCGTGAAGGGCGGCTGAGTCCTATAACCCTGCTTCTGACCATTGTTTTTGCCGCGTGATTCAGACCTACGGCGATTCCGCCTTCGGTCATCACGCTGTAGCCTGAACCGGAGGAAGCGTAATGATCCGCCGCCGCCACCTGTTGGCCGCCACCGCGTCTGCCCTTGCCGCGCCTGCCATCGTCGAGCGCGCCAACGCCCAGTCGGCATTCGACTGGAAGCAATGCAAGGGCCAGTCGATCGAGGTCAACTATCAGCTCTCGCCGCGGGGCGATGTGGCCAAGGCGCACTTGAAGGAATTCGAGGAGCTGACCGGGATCAAAGTCGGGTTCGAGCAAATTCCCGAGCAGCAGCAGCGCCCGAAGGTGGCGATGGAAATGGCGACCGGACATCCGAGCTTCGACGTGATCAATGTCGGTATGCATGTGCAGAAACGACTGATCGAGCGCGCCAAATGGATGGAGGACCTCCGGCCCTACATCGCCGATGGCTCGGTGACCGCGCCGGATTTCGATCAGGCCGACTTCAGCAAGCCATCGATGGAGGTGGCCACGGGTCCTGATGGCAAGCTGAATGTGCTGCCGCTGAATCAGGACCTGTTCATCATCTACTGGAACAAGGAGCTCTTCGCGCAAAAGGGGTTGCAGTCGGCGCCGAAGACTTTGGACGAGACGATGACGATGGCGCACCAGCTCACTGATAAGTCGAAGGGCATCTATGGCTTTGTCGGCCGGGGTCTGAAGAACGCGAACATGACGTTCTGGGACGACATTCTGTTGAAGTGGGACCAGGAGACGGTCACGCCGGATGGCAAAAAGCTGTTGACTGACACGCCGGCCGCGATCGAGGCGGCCACCTGGTATCAGAAAATCATGCGTGAATGCGCGCCACCCGGCGTGATCGGGTTCAACTGGAATGAATGCCAAACTACGTTCATGCAGGGTCGCGCGGCCATGTGGTGGGACGGGATCGGCTTCTCCGCGCCGCTGATCGATCCCAACAAGTCCAAGGTGGTCGGCAAGGTGGGATTCGCGCCTGATCCTGCCGGGAAGGTGCGCAACTGCGCGACATTCATCGACGGCATCGGCATTCCGGCAACCGCGAAGAACAAGAAGCCGGCCTGGCTGTTTGTCCAGTGGGTCACCGGCAAGAAGATGCTGAACGAGGTGCTGCGGACTGGCTCGGGGACGCCGGCGCGCCTGTCGTGCTATAGCTAGGCTGACGTGACCAACGGCAGCGTGTTCCCGCAGGAGTGGTTCGAAACGACGGAGACCAGCCTGAAGATGGCGCGCTCGGGTCTGCCGGTGATCGTGCCGGTGACCGAGTTCCGCGATACCATCGGCACGGCAATCACCAATATCGTCGCCGGCGCCGATCCGGCGACGGAACTGAAGAAGGCGACAGCGGCGTTTCAGCCGGTGCTGGATAAGTCGAACGAGGCGTGACCCTCACCCAACCCTCTCGCGCTGTGCGGGAGAGGGGGAGTTGTCAACCCCCCAAGAACTTCTCTGTCCAGCTCTGGTAATCTCCGCCGCGCGTGACCCGCCGCATCATCTCGGCGGAGGCAATGCCTTGGAGGTCCGCCGGTTTGGTGCCTTCGCGCAGTGCCTTCAGGGTGTTGTAAACGGCCTGCACCGCCGCCGAGAACGGTTGGTGGCCTTGCAACGCAATCCGTACGCGTCGGCTCGACAGATAGTCCCGGTCCTGCAATTCCCGTCCCGAACCGCCGAGCATCAGCGGCAACTTCACCGCTGTCGAAATCGCATCGAGCTGCTCGCGCGTCATGCCGCCGGCAAAGAACAGCGCATCGACGCCGGCTTCCTCATAGGCCTTGGCACGGCGCAATACATCGTCGGTGCCGGCGATCGCGGCGGCGCTGGTGCGGCCGACGATGACGAAGGACGGGTCTTCGCGCGCGGCGAGCGCGGCGCGCATCTTGCCCACGCCCTCCTCCAGCGAGATCAAACTCGGCTTCCTTTCGCCGTAGGCGCGCGGCAGCAGCGTGTCCTCGATGCACATCGCGGCGACACCCGCGGTCTCCAGTTCCTGCACCGTGCGCATGACATTGAGCGCATTGCCGTAGCCGTGGTCCGCATCGACCAGCAGCGGCAGTTTCCCGGCGCGGTTGATACGATATGCCTGCTGCGGCGAACTCCGTGAGCGTCAGCACGATCAGGTCCGGCGCACCCAGCACGGTGAAGGACGCAATCGACCCGGCGAACATGCCAACCTCGAACCCCAGTTCCTCGGCGATGCGCGCCGAAATCGGATCGAAGACCGAGCCTGGATGGATACACTGCTCGCCTGCCAGTACGGCACGGAAGCGTTCACGCCGATCGGTCCAGTGCATATTGAATGCTCCTTCTCTTATTCTTTCTCAGCCAGCCACCAAACCGACGACAGCACCGCTCGTGCAGGTGGCGAGCGTTCCCGACAGGATCGAGCGCATGCCGAGGGCGACGATCTCATGCCGTCGCTTCGGCACCATGACGCCGAGTCCGCCGATCACAATGCCCAAGCTGCCGAAATTGGCGAACCCGCACAATGCGTAGGTGACGATCAGGCGCGAGCGTGGCGCGAACGTATCCGGCGGCAACGTGGAGAGATTCAAGTATGCGACGAACTCGTTCAGCACCGTCTTGGTGCCCATCAGCGTGGCCGCGGCACCGGCTTCCTGCCAGGTCAATCCCAGCAGCCACATCAGCGGGTGGAACGGCCAGGCGAAAATCCGTTGCAGGGTCATGGGAGTGCCGCCCCACTGCGGCAATTGGCCGAGTGCAGCGTTGATCAACGCTACAAAAGCCACTGCGACCAGCAAGGTGGCGACGATACCGACCAGCACGGGAATGCCATCCATGGTCCCCTTGACCAGGGCGTCCAGCGCGCTGACCGGCGGGTCATCGATTACAAGTTGCTCTCCCGCTGCATCCGGTGGGCCAAACGGTACCAGCAGTGCCGCGATCGCCAGTGCTGCCGGCGTGCTGATGACCGAGGCGATCAGGATGTTGCCAAGAGCGTTCGGCACCAGTGGCGCAATGAAGGAAGCGTAAATCACCATCACCGTGCCGGCGACACCTGCCATTCCGCAGGTCATCAGCGCGAACAACTCGCCGCGCTGCATGCGGGCCAGATAGGGACGCACCAGCAGCGGCGCCTCGATCATGCCGACGAACACGTGCACGGCCGCCCCGAGCGCCAGTGCACCGCCGATGCCCATCGCACGACGCAGCAGCCAGGCGAAGGCGGCGGTGATCCGCTGCAGCACGCCCCAGTAGAACAGCAGTGACGCCAGGGCGCTGATGGTCAGCACCAGCGGCAGCGCCTGGAACGCAAGGATGAAGCTGGCGCCTGGATGGGTCTCGGCGAACGGCAGCGGCGGGCCACCAAGATAGCCGAAAACAAAGCTGGTGCCTTTCTCCGTTGCGTTCTGCAGTGCCGTCGCACCATCGTTCAGCAGCAGGATCAGCGCGTTCGCCGGAGGGAAGTAGATCAGCAGCAACGCCAATAGCCATTGCAACGCGATGCCGCCGATGACCGTGCGCCAGGGAATGCGCCGTCGATCCTCGCTCAATAGCCAGGCGAGGGTCAGCAGTACGACGAGACCCAGCAGGCCCCGCATTACGCGCTCAGATCGTCGGGCGCCGGTTGGACGGGTGGTAGGGTGGGAATTGGCCCGGCCTGCCGATTGCGTCGGCAGCACCCGGGCGGATGGATGAAAAGCTCACGCCCAGGTCGCCTACGGGATAATCGCTCGTCATCGCAAACTCCTGTTCGTTGCACCGAGGCTGGAGTACGCTCCATGCTGGTCAACTAGGGAGAGCTGCAATGGCGGCGAGCCAGGCGGAGAAGGCGGAACAGTTCCAGGCGCTGCACGCGGCCCCTGGGGCTTTCGTGATCGCCAATGCGTGGGATGCCGGATCGGCGCGCATCCTCACGGGGCTTGGGTTCGCTGCCCTGGCGACTTCCAGCGGGGCCGCGGCGGGTGTGCTCGGGCGGAGCGACGGCAAGATCTCGCGCGATGAGTTGCTGGCGAATGCCCGCGCTGTGGTGCAGGCATCGGATCTGCCGGTCTCGGCCGACCTGGAGAAGGGCTTCGGCGATACGCCGGAGGACGCAGCGCTGACCATAAGCCGTGCGAGCGAAGTCGGCCTGGTCGGCGGCTCGATCGAAGACGCGACCGGCGACCCGAACAACCCGCTGTTCGATGCTGGGCTGGCCCGCGAGCGCATCGTCGCAGCGGTGGAAGCAGCGCGCACGATGCCATTTCCCTTCATGCTGACGGCGCGTGCCGAAGGATTTCTCCGCGGCAGGCCCGACCTGGAGGATGTGATCCGGCGGTTGCAGGCGTTCGAAGCGGCGGGTGCGGATGTGCTGATGGCGCCGGGCCTGCCTGACCTCGCGGCGGTGCGCACGGTGTGTTCCGCACTGTCGAAGCCGTTCAACTTCATGGCGGGCATCAAGGGCCGCTCGTTCTCGGTGCCGGAGCTAGCCCAGGCGGGCGTGAAGCGGATCAGCCTGGCTACGTCGCTCTACCGCGCCGCAATGACCGGGCTGCTGCATGCGGCGCGCGAGGTGAAGGAGCGGGGGACCTTGGGTTACGTCGATACCGCTATGGCGACGCCGGAGTTGAATGCCTTCATGGGCGGCTAACCATCGAGGCAGCGGTCGATGCGGCAAGCGGAGCGGTGCTGTGGGAATTATAATCGCCCGTCATGATCCCTTGGCGAATGTGCGTTCCATTTCTCGCCGATAGCGATATGCGTCATCCGCCTCGTCCATTCGCACATCCGCCCAGGTGATGCAGCGTCCGAGCGACACGTCGCGAACCAACGGCACGTGGTTGGCCAACCCGATCGGCAACCCACCGATCGCCAGGCTGGTGCTGGCGGGCATGAGCTTACCCCAGACGCAGGCACCGCCTTCGCCATCCAGCACCTCGCCTGCGCGCAGATCGCGCTTCGCCGTGGCGACGACATCGCCCCTGAACGCGGTCGGCGCACCCGTTGCCTCCCTGCGCAAGGCGGCCGAGAGGATCGAGACGTTCAGTTCCAGACCGATCAGATGGAACGGCCGGTACAAGGCGGAAATACGTCCTGACGTGTCGGTAGCCACGCCGTATTCGCTGAAACAGCGCGCGGCATACTCGGTCGGCGCCGCGAAGACGACGTAGACTCCCCAGCGAAGGTCGTTGATCACATCGCGGCCATCGCGATGCAGGCTGGAGACCACTTCGACCTGTCCATCCAGGTGGTGCAGTCCCTCGGCCAATTCATGCGTGCCGAGTGCGGGGAAGCCGAGACCATCGGATGGCACCGCCAAGCCGGTGGCGTTGGCGACTGCGGCCATCTCGATGCCCGACTTCGTGCCGTCCAGAAACGAGTTGAACATCTGCGGGTTCATGCCGCCGAGAAGCGCCTGCTGCTCCGTCAGGCCGTAGTATCCCCAGACGGTTGCCGGCGTGGATGCGTGATACTCCGGCAGATATTTGGTGCCTTTCCCCGCGGCAAGCACGCGAAAGCCGCAGGCGCGCGCCCAGTCCACCAGCTCGCAGATCAGCGCCGGCTGGTCGCCATAGGCCAGCGAATACACCACGCCGGCACGCGCCGCCTCGCGCGCCAGTGCGACGCCGGCCAGCACATCGGCTTCCACGTTGACCATGACGACGTGCTTGCCTTCGGCGATCGCGCGGCGGGCATGACCGATTCCGGCAGGTGCGTGGCCGGTCGCTTCCACCACCACCTCGATGTCCGGTGCCGCCAGCATCGCCTGTGCATCGTCGGTGAACCGCGTCGCTTCGGTCAGTTCGCCGGGCCAGCCGACGTTGCGGCAAGCCTGGCGGGCCCGGTCCGGAAACAGGTCGGCGATCGCCGCAACCTCGATGCCGCGCGTCGAGGGTATCTGCGCCAGGAACATCGAGCCGAACTTGCCGGCACCGATCAACCCGACACGCACCGGCCGTCCGGCTTCCAGCCGCTGACCCAACAGGCGATGCAGATTCATGCCGAACGTCCCTTTTCCCGTGCGCCATTTCGTGGCCCATTGCTAGGCCACAGATGGGGAGTTTGGCGATGGCGGATCAGGTGCTGGTGGAATGGCGGAAACTGCGAGCAGACCAGTTGCGTGACAGAGCTCGCGACAACGCCATTGTGATCCTGCCGATCGCGTCGCTGGAGCAGCACGGCCCGCATCTGCCGGTCGAGGTCGATTCGATGCTGGGCGAAACGGTGGCGATCCGTGCGGCGCGCAAGCTTGCCGCTCGTGGCCAGCCGGCGCTGGTGTTGCCGGTGCTCTGGACAGGCCTGTCGGAGCATCACATGAGCTTCGGCGGCACGGTCACGCTGGACTTCGCAACGTTCGCCTCACTGGTGGAGGGGGTGTGCCGGCTCCGTGTTGCGGCATGGCTTCCAGCGCATCGTGCTGTTGAACGCGCATGGCGGAAACGAGAATGCGCTGCGCACCATCACCGATGAGCTGACACCGAAGCTGGGCTTGCCGATCGTGCAGTTCACTTACTGGTACGCGGCGGCAGCGGCGATCGCGAAGATACTGGAGACGCAGGGCGGGCTGATGCACGCCTGCGAGGCGGAAACCTCGATGATGCTTGCGGTGCGGCCGGAGCTTGTGGCGATGGACCGCGTGGGCCTGGCAAGGGCCAACAGCACGCCGGAAATTGGCGATGTCGTGGGCGGTGGCGTGTACCGCTGGCGTAGCATCGGGGCGCGCTCCTCCTCCGGAGTGATCGGCAATCCGGAGGCCGCGAGCGCGGAGAAAGGCGAACGTCTGTTCGAAGCGATTACTGATGCGCTGGTGGACAAGCTGAGCAATCCGGAGCTGTGGGAGCTGCCATGGCAGACCGAGCGCCTGGTGTAGTCCGGTGGGTGACGGAAAGGTTGTGATCTGATGGCGTCCGGCAAATGGCAGTTTTGGATCGATCGCGGCGGTACTTTCACCGACATCGTTGCACGCGATCCGCAGGGCCGGCTTTCCACCCACAAGCTGCTCAGCGACAATCCCGGGCGTTATCGCGATGCTGCCATCGCCGGCATCAAGACGGTGCTTGGGGTGCCTCTATCTGAGCCGATCCCATCCGGGGTGATCGATGCAGTGAAGATGGGCACCACGGTCGCGACCAACGCCCTGCTGGAGCGCAAGGGAGAGCGCACGCTCCTTGTGGTGAACCGCGGCTTTGCCGATGTGCTGCGCATCGGCAACCAGGCGCGCCCACGGCTGTTCGATCTCGCCATCACACTGCCGTCGATGCTGTATGAGGAGGTGGTAGAGATCGGCGGCCGCGTGGGCATCGATGGCGGTGAGGTCGAGCCGCTCGATGAAGACGCGGCCTGCAAGGCGTTCGGCGCTGCCAAGGCGAAGGGCATCACTGCCTGTGCCATCGTACTGATACACGCCTGGAAATATCCGGAGCAAGAGAACCGTCTGGCGGCACTCGCGCGTGAAGCGGGATTTGCCCAGGTTTCCGCCAGCCACGTCGTCAGCCCGCTGCTGCGGTTGATCCCGCGCGGCGACACCACTGTGGTCGATGCGTATCTGTCGCCGATCCTGCGCCGCTACATCGATCATGTCGCGGCGGAGCTTGCCGGGGTGAGGCTGTATTTCATGCAGTCGAACGGCGGGCTGGCGGACGCGGCGGCTTTTCAGGGCAAGGATGCGATCCTGTCGGGGCCGGCTGGTGGCATCGTCGGTGCGGCGCGTACGGCGGCAATGGCCGGGCTGGACCATATCATCAGCTTCGACATGGGCGGCACGTCCACCGACGTCGCGCTATATGCCGGCGGTTTTGAGCGTGCGTTTGAGACTGCGGTCGCGGGTGTGCGCATGCGCGCCCCGATGATGGCGATCAATACGGTCGCGGCTGGCGGCGGTTCGATCCTGCATTTCGACGGCGCACGCTTTCGGGTGGGACCGGACTCCGCCGGCGCGGATCCGGGACCGGCCTGTTATCGTAACGGCGGTCCGCTGACCGTCACTGATGCGAATGTGTGCGTGGGGAAAATTCAGCCGCGACATTTCCCGGCGATCTTCGGTCCTGAGGGGAATGAGCCGCTGGACGCGGATGTCGTCACGGCGAAGTTCGCGGCGCTGGCCGAAGAAATCGAGCGCGCAACGGGGCAGCAACGGACACCCGGGCAGGTCGCCGAAGGATTCCTGCAGATTGCAGTCGCTAATATGGCGAACGCGATCAAGCAGGTTTCGGTGCAGAAGGGGCACGACGCCACGCGCTTCGCGCTGCAATGCTTCGGCGGTGCCGGCGGTCAGCACGCCTGCATGGTGGCCGATGCGCTTGGGATGGAGACCGTGTTCATCCATCCCTTTGCCGGCGTGCTTTCCGCCTATGGTATGGGACTCGCGGACCAGACGGTGATGCGCGAACAAGCGGTGGAGCTTCCGTTCGGATCGCAGGCTATGCAGCAGTTGCGCGAACTCGCGGACCGGCTGGCAAAGGAAGCCTCCGCGGTGCTCGCGGCTCAGGGCGCCGATGCTGCGCGCATTACTGTGCAGCGGAACCTGCACCTGCGTTACGCCGGGACCGAGGCGGCGCTGATCGTGCCGCTGCGGGAAGAGCAGGAGATTGTCGCCGATTTCACCACCGCCCATCGTTCCCGCTTCGGTTTCGCCACACCGGATCGTCCGCTGGTGGTCGAGGCGGTTGCGGTGGAGGCGATCGCACCCGGCGAGCCAGTGGGGGAGTCGAGCTCTGTCGCCGCGCAGCAACGGCGAACCGCGTATCATCGATACGGTCCAGATGTTCACCGGCGGCGTGGATCATGCAGCGCCGGTGTTTGACCGCACCGATCTGCTCGCGGGCGACCGGATCGCCGGACCGGCGCTGATCCGCGAGGCCAACGCGACCACGGTCGTTGAACCGGGCTGGACCGCGGAGATCACCGCATTGGACCATATGACCCTGCGGCGCACCGAACGCCTGTCGACGCGCGTTGCCGCGGACACCGGGCGCCCCGATCCCGTGCTGCTAGAGTTGTTCAATAACCTGTTCATGAACGTGGCGGAGCAAACCGGCGCGGTGCTGCAGAACACGTCCATGAGTGTCAACATCAAGGAGCGGCTGGATTTCTCCTGCGCGATTTTCGATGCGGACGGATTCCTGGTTGCCAATGCTCCGCACGTTCCGGTGCATCTCGGCGCTATGGGCGAGAGTGTGCGGACGGTACTGAACAACCGACGCGGAACGCTGAAGCCCGGGGACGTGGTGGCGTTGAACAATCCGTTCAACGGCGGGACTCATCTGCCGGACGTCACCGTCATCACCCCAGTGTTCGATGAGGCTGGCCGCGACATCATGTTTTTCGTCGGTAGCCGCGGCCATCATGCGGATATCGGCGGCATCACGCCTGGTTCGACGCCACCACTGTCGCGGACACTGGAAGAAGAAGGCGTGGTGATCGACGACTTCCTGCTGGTCGATGGCGGCCAGTTTCGTGAAGCGGAGCTCCGGGCTCTGTTGCTTGGCGCGAAATATCCTGCGCGCAGTCCCGAGGTGAACATCGCCGATATCAAGGCGCAGGTCGCGGCTAACGAGAAGGGTGTGCAGGAGCTGAAGCGCGTGGTGGCGCTGTACGGCTGGCCGACAGTAAGCGCCTATATGCGTCATGTGATGGACAATGCCGAGGAGTCGGTGCGTCGCGTCATTGATCGCATTGGCAGTGGCTCGTTCGAATACCTTATGGACAGCGGCCTGCCGCTTCGTGTCGCCATCAGCATCGACCATGCGGCACGAAGCGCAGTGGTGGATTTCACCGGCACGGGGCAGCAGAGCGAGGGCAACTTCAACTCGCCGCCAGCCGTGACCCGCGCGGCGGTGCTGTACGTGTTCCGGACCTTAGTTGCCGACGACATCCCGCTGAATGATGGTTGCCTCAAACCGCTGCGACTGGCGATCCCGCCTGGCACCTTCCTCTCGCCGAAGCCGGGTGCCGCCGTGGTTGCAGGCAATACCGAGGTTTCTCAGGCGACCTGTAATGCGCTGTTCGGTGCGCTGAAGCCGATTGCCTGCTCGCAGGCGACGATGAACAACTTCCTGTTCGGGGACGCCGACAGGCAGTATTACGAGACGATCTGTGGCGGGACTGGGGCCGGCCCCGGCTTCAACGGTACCTCCGCGATCCATTCACACATGACCAACACGCGGATGACTGACCCGGAGATACTGGAATTGCGCTATCCGGTGCGTCTTGAGCGGTTCGCAATCCGACGCAACTCGGGTGGCAATGGCAAGTGGCGCGGCGGCGATGGAGCGGTGCGCCGCATCCGATTTCTCGAGCCCATGACTGCGGTCATCGTCGCCTCGCGTCGTGACGTGGCGCCGTTCGGGCTGGAGGGCGCCGAGGATGGCGCGGTGGGACGACAATGGGTCGAACGGGGGGGCGAGCGGGCCGCTGGCAGGCACGAGGTTCTCAGCGGCACCGACAGCGCGGAGGTGGCCGCCGGCGATGTCTTCGTGATCGAAACGCCTGGTGGCGGCGGTTACGGCGCCGTCTGAAATGCCACATGCGTGACGCGCGGCGCGCATGGTCGGGTGTGGCGGCTGCGCCCTGGACACCTGCTGCTGCGCCGCGTAACGCTCTGAGGAAGTATGTACAGGAACTGCCATGCTGTTCGAATGCGACCGGACTTCGACCGAGAACGTCTATAAGCTACTGGTCTCCACCGTGGTACCGCGTCCGATCGCGTGGGTCACCACGCAGGATATCGACGGGACGGTGAATGCAGCACCGTTCTCCTTTTTCAATGCGGTGTCTGGCAATCCTCCAGTCATTGTGTTCGGCATTGGCGGCCGGGGGCCGGGCGACATCAAGGATACCGGCGGCAATGTCCGTCGCACCGGACAATTCGTGGTGAACCTGGTCAGCAACGCCCTGGCAGAGCAAATGAACATCACGGCGATCGACTTCCCAAAGGAGGTCAATGAGCTGTTGGAGGCGGGTCTGCACGTTGCCCCGTCCTCGAAGGTGAAGCCGCCGCGAATTGCCGAATGCCCGGTCTCGTTCGAATGCGAGCGCCTGGTCATTGTTGAAGTGGGGGTCGACCGCGCCGTGGTGCTGGGCAAGGTCGTCGCGATCCATGTCGCCGATGAGTACGTGCTGGACCCCGCCCGATGCTACATTGATACACCGAACCTTGACTTGTCGGCCGCATGCATGGCCGCGGTTGGTACGCGCGCACAACCGACCGGTTCGAGATGCCGCGGATTGATGTAGCGGATTGGTCGTTACGGGCGAACGCCGCGGAATGATCCATTTATTGTGAGCCCGGCACCGTTACCGGCTCCTGTTGCGTTCTTGTGGCTCGATCGATGCCACAGGAGATACCTATGAAGAGGACACTGGGAATGCTGAGCCTTGCCGCATTGCTGGCAGCGGAGGCGGCGTTCTTGGCGCAGAAGGGGGCGGTAGTTCTGGTCAGCAGGCCGCCGGCAAGTCCCCGGCGACTGGGAGCGCGGCGACTTCGCCTAGCTATCAGCAGGGTGGCGCGGCGCGAGTGCCCAGTCAACGGGTACCTATCCCGGGTGGGGTGGGACCGACCGGTTCGCGCCAACCAGATGCTACCAACCCGGTTCGCTCCAATCCGAGCGGGGGCGGCGGGACTGAAGGTGGTGGCTAGCGGCGGCGGTGGCTCGGCGGTGGCGGTGCCGGCGGCGGCGCCACGCGCTAAGAACGTTGTTGCGAGTTGATGGAGGCGGGCCGCGGTTCTGCGGCCCGCCATTTTAATGAATTACGCGTCCGGCTGAAGGATGCCGCCGCGGGGGGTGGCGGCGTGTTCCTTGAGCACCGAATCGGTGCCAGGATCGACCTCCTTCAGCAGTACATCGTAGCCCCATAGATCGGCCAGGTGTTGCAGGACGAAGCGCGCATCGCGCTCTTCCAGCAGCACGCGGCTGAGCGCACGATGGTGCAGGATCAGGCGCCGGTCGCCCGCCAAGGTTGACATCCACGACCTGGATATCAGGAAGCGTCCAGGCGATGTCGTACTGCTTGGCCAACGCCCGCTGGATCTTGCGGTAGCCGCGTTCATCGTGGATGGCTTCGACGCTGAGGTTTGGCTCGTTCGAGTCGTCGAGCACGTGGAACAGACCGAAGTCCCGGATCATGCGCGGGCTGAGATACTGGAGAATAAAGCTTTCGTCGCGATAGTTTGCCCAGACGTCACGCAGTACGGCCATCGAAGTCCCCCGAGCCCGCGATGTCGGGGAACCAATGCTGGTCTTCCGCGGTCGGCTCGGTGCAGATGCGTTCGATATCACGCATCATGCCGAAACCGAGAGCATACGGATTGAGCCCTGAATATCGGGGATCATCGAAATCCGGCTGGAACACGACATTGGTGTGTGAGCGAAGGAATTCGACCATGTTGCCGTCGGTCAGCAGTCCCTTCTCGTGTAGCCGGTTCATGATCCGGTAGTGCGTGTAGGTCGCGCAGCCTTCGTTCATCACCTTGGTCTGCGACTGCGGATAGAAATACTGCGCGATGATGCGCACGATACGCAGCACTTCCCGTTGCCAGGGCTGTAGCCGCGGCGCGGTCTTCTCCAGGAAATACAGGAGGTTTTCCTGCGGCAGTTGCAGCAGCGCGCGTCGGCGCTCCTCGATCGACTTGTCCGCCTTTTCGGCACCCTTGGTCGGAACGGTGCGCCACAGGTCATTGAACATGCGCTCTTCGTGCAGGCGCCGCTCCTTCGCGCGCTCCTCCTCTGACCGGAGATCAGCCGAGCGGCGTCGCGGATAGCGGTGCACGCCATGACTCATCAAGGCATGCGCGGCATCGAGCAAGCGCTCGACCGGTGCCTCACCGTAGCGCTCCTCGCACCTTGCGATGTAGCCGCGGGCGAATTCGAGATAGTCGAGGATACCGTCGGCATCCGTCCACTGCTTGAAGACGTAGTTGTTCTTGAAGAAATGGTTGTGGCCGAATGCAGCGTGGGCGATCACCAACGTCTGCATCGTGGCAGTGTTCTCCTCCATGATGTAGCTGATGCATGGATTGGAGTTGATGACGATTTCATACGCCAGGCCCTGCATGCCGGCGCGGTACATCGCCTCGTTTCTCGCGAAATGCTTGCCGAACGACCAGTGCTTGTAGAACAGCGGCATGCCGATCGACGAGTAGGCATCCAGCATCTGCTCGGTGCCGATGATCTCGATCTGGTTCGGGTAGATGTCGAGGCCCAGTTCACCCCTGGCAATCTTCTCGATCGCGTCGTGCACGCGCTGGATGGTGCCGAATTCCCAGTCAGCGCCCTCGAACAACGGGCGCTCGGCCCTGATCCCGCCGCCGAAGTCGTTCATGTTTCGGCTCCCGTCGTTGCGGTCTTCTTGGCGAATAGTTCTCGGAATACCGGATAGATGTCGCGCCGGTGCCCGACCTTTCGCATCGCCATCGGTGCGCCGGTCTTGCAAATCGCGCTATAGGTCTGCCAGAGGTCCAGAGTCGCGCCGAATGAACCCAGGCGGGAAATGCTCCGAGTCCCGTCCCACCTCCAGATACGCGTAGTATTGGCAGACAGGGAGAATGTTACCGGTCAACAGCGCTGCTGTCTTATCGTTGTCCGAGGCCGTGTTGTCGCCGTCGGAAGCCTGGGCGGCGTAGATGTTCCACGCGTCCGGACTGTAGCGCTCGTCGATGACGCGCTGCATCTCCTCCAACGCGGTGGAAACCACGGTGCCGCCGGTTTCCGGAGAGTGGAAGAAAGTATCCTCGTCGACTTCCTGCGCCTGGTGCGTATGGCGGATGAACACGACATCCACGTGCTTGTAGCGGCGCTTCAGGAAAATATAGAGCAGCACGTAGAACCGCTTGGCCAGGTCCTTCATGTGCTCGGTCATCGAGCCGGACACGTCCATCAAGCAGAACATGACCGCCTGGGCCACCGGCTTGGGCTGC
Source organism: uncultured Alphaproteobacteria bacterium (assembly GCA_963758595.1). Classification (GTDB taxonomy): domain Bacteria; phylum Pseudomonadota; class Alphaproteobacteria; order Acetobacterales; family Acetobacteraceae; genus JAMXLO01. Next base: position 240,385 of record CAVWWB010000001.1, on the reverse strand, counting down.
GGCTCGAACTTGCGATACCTGACGTCGAGCGGGTCGATATAGGGAATGAGACCGGTTCGACGTAACTTGCGGGTAAGTTCCTCTTCAAGCCGTGCGCGCCGGTCCTGATCTTCACCGTCAGGACTGAGAGCGGCGATCTCGTCACGCAGCGCCTGCAGTTCCTGCGGCTTTGGACGCTTGAGCGCGATACGGCGGGACAGACTGTTGCGCACCGTGCGCAGCAACGCGAGGTTTGCCGGTGAGCCCGTGACCGAATAGCCCGCGCGATGCCAGCTCACGCTCTCGCTGTCCACCACCCGGCGTTTTGCAAGGTCAGGCAGTTCCAGGTCTTCGAGAAAGAGATCGACAAATTCATCGCGAGACAGCGCGAAGCGGAAATCATCCTGGCCTTCGCCATCCGGGCTGCCTTCTGACCCGCCGCCAGCGCCGCCCTGTGGCCGGGGGATCGTGTCCCCTTCGATATACTGCTTGTTACCAGGCAGCAGGTGATCGCGGAGACCGCCGCTGGAGCTGCGACGAAATGACGGCTCGTGAACGCCCTGTGCTGGCAAGGACACCTCGCCCGCCTGGTCCGCGTCCTTGATGCTGCGATTGGCCGAGCTTTCGTGGACCGCCTTGCGGATCAGCGACTTGGCGCGGCGCATAAATCTCTGCCGGTTGGCGAGGTTCTTGCCGCTGGGATTGAGGCGCCGGTCAACGATGTGCATGTAACTGCCTTATCCGGGCGGGGTCGTGCATCACCCCGCCTGCTTGACGCGCATATACCATTCCACGAGCCGCCGCACCTGCCGCTCGGTGTAGCCACGCGCCGCCATACGTTGCACAAACTCCGCGTGCTTCTTCTCGCTGTCGCTGTCCTTCTTGGACCCGAAACTGATCACCGGCAGAAGCTCCTCCACCTGGCTGAACATGCGGCGTTCGATGACTTCGCGGATCTTCTCGTAGCTGGTCCAGGACGGGTTCTTGCCGTTGTTGTTGGCGCGCGCCCGCAAGCTGAACTTCACGACCTCGTTCCGGAAGTCCTTGGGATTGGCAATGCCAGCCGGTTTCTCGACCTTGGTCAACTCCTGGTTCAACAGCTCCCGGTTCATAAGCTGCCCGGTGTCCGGGTCCTTGAAGTCGATGTCCTCGATCCATGCATCGGCATAGGACACGTACCGGTCGAACAAATTCTGACCGTAGTCGTGGTAAGACTCCAGATATGCCTTCTGGATCTCATTGCCGATAAATTCGGCGTAACGCGGTGCCAGCTCTCCCTTGATGAATTCCAGGTAGCGCTTTTCGGTCTCGGTCGGCAGTTGTTCACGACGGATCGCCTGCTCCAGCACATACATCAGATGCACGGGATCAGCGGCGACCTCGGTGGTGTCGTGGTTGAACGTCGCTGCCAGGACCTTGAAGGCAAAGCGGGTGGATGCCCCATCCATGCCTTCCTCGACCCCGGCCGCGTCCTTGTATTCCTGCAGCGAACGGGCGCGCGGATCGGTCTCCTTCAGGCTCTCGCCGTCATAGACCCGCATCTTGCCGAACAACGTCGAATTCTCATGTCGACGCAGCCGCGTCAGCACCGAGAAGCGGCCCAGCATCTCCAACGTGGCCGGCGCACATGGCGCACTGGCGAGTTCGGAGCTGCGCACCAGCTTATCGTAAATCTTCTGTTCCTCGGTCACGCGCAGACAGTACGGCACCTTGATCACGTAGATACGGTCGATAAAGGCCTCGTTGTTGCGGTTGTTCTTGAAGCTCTGCCACTCCGCTTCGTTCGAGTGCGCGAGGATGATGCCGCTGAACGGGATGGCGCCGATGTTTTCGGTGCCGATGTAGTTGCCTTCCTGCGTCGCGGTCAGCAGCGGATGCAGCATCTTGATCGGCGCCTTGAACATCTCGACAAACTCGAGCAGTCCCTGATTGGCGCGATTGAGACCGCCGGAGTAGCTGTAAGCGTCGGGATCGTTCTGGGCATGCAGCTCCAGCTTGCGGATGTCCACCTTGCCTACAAGTGACGAGATGTCCTGGTTGTTCTCGTCACCTGGTTCCGTCTTGGCCACGGCGATCTGCCGCAAGCGTGACGGCTGCAGCTTGGCAACTCGGAATCGCGAGATGTCGCCCTCGAACTCGTCGAGCCGCTTGACGCACCAGGGGCTCATCAGCCCGGTCAGCCGACGTTGCGGGATGCCGTAGCGATCCTCCAGCATCGGTCCCATGCGCTCGGGGTTGAACAGGCCCAGCGGGCTTTCGAAAACCGGGCTTACCTGGTCGTCCGCCTTCAGCACATAGACGGGATGGACCTCCATGAGCGCCTTCAGGCGTTCCGCAAGCGACGACTTGCCGCCGCCAACGGGGCCGAGCAGATACATGATCTGCTTCCGCTCTTCGAGGCCCTGCGCGGCATGGCGAAGGAAGCCGACGATGCGTTCGATCGTCTCTTCCATGCCGTAGAATTCCGAGAACGCCGGATAGACCCGAATAGTGCGGTTCATGAAGATACGCCCGAGTCGCGCATCCTTTGCCGTGTCGACCATCTCGGGCTCGCCGATCGCCGCAAGCAAACGCTCGGTCGCGGTCGAATACATCATCGGGTTGTCGCGGCAAGCTTCCAGATACTCTGGAAGCGTCATCTCCGCTTCGCGGTTCGCCTCGAAACCACGTGCGTAGGCTGCGAACAGATCATCGACCGGATACATCGGCCGCTCCGTGAAAAGTGGGATTCCTTCTTGCACCTATGCAAGATAGGGGCGAGCGTAGCTTATCGAGCCGGTGTCGCGTGAATGTTTTTTCGCTCCGCGACGTGATTTGCATCACAGGTGTGGTTGAGTCCGGTTCAGCCATTTTGGCCTCCTATCCGTATCGGTACGCGCTCCGACCAAGGGATGAAGCATGGTGACTTTGTGGCGGCTCACAACGACGTGGTATTCGCGCCGCTCAGGCCGCCCCGCGCAAAGCCGGTGACTGACCCTGACCCGAAGCATGGGTAACTGGCCACGAACCCTGCACAAGGTTAGATTTCAAGCAATTTTTTAGCAAAATCATGGCATTGTGATGCTTTCTTAAATTGTGTGCGAGGCTAGCCTCGCCCCGCCTGTCGCGGCTTTTTGTGCTGCTTTGCGCGGGTCACAAACCAGGGGGTGTAAATGGGAATGGGCACCGTGGCCGCAACCTCCGTATCCCGAGACCCGCAGGCAGGCGGCCCCGAGTCTCTCAAGACTACGCCGTTGTTTCTAACATGCCGTTAACCTGACCATTTTTCGAGTGACCACTCGGCCGACCCGTTTGTCGGTGCGTCGCTCGATGCGACTCGGGCAAGCGCGATTTCTAAGCTCGCTGCCAAGCCGGGCGGCGGCGCCTGCTCGCAGGCTGTGCAAACTGAGTTTTGCCCTGGAGCAGGGTGCACGAAAGGATGTGCCCACTCTGCTCCGACGTTCCGCGCGATTCAGACCTCGCTCATCACGCTAGTGGCGCCGCGCCATCCTGACGACGCGGTCTTCCGTGCCGCTATCCGGTGGAGCCGGTGCGATCCGGCGCAGCAGTGCGGTGGTCCGTCGCATCTGGTCATAGTAGTGGCGGCATGCCTCGCAGCGGAACAGGTGCCACCACATGTCCAGACGCTTCCGCATCGAGACCGCGTGCTCCAGGTAGTCCGTCACCAATTCGCTCATGTCACGGCAGGTCGGCACGTTGCTATCCCCAAGGAGCACGATACCTTCAAACTCGATTCCCGAGATTAGGTTGCCGGCTCCGAGATGTCTTCACGCAGATGAGCAGCGATCCGGAATAGCCCCCATGCTTCGGACCGAGCTGGACCACCCGGAATTCCTCGCGCGTCTGCGACGCGGTGACGATGCCGCCTACCGTGATTTGATCCGGCGCCTGCAGGGCTCTCTCGTCGGCTTGGCCGCCACGATCATCGGCAGTCGCGCGCAGGCCGAGGAGGTTGTGCAGGACGCCTGGCTGGCGGTTTTCTCCGGTATCGGGTCCTTCGAAGGTCGCTCGAGCCTGGCCACCTGGGTGTTTAGCATCGTGCTGAACCGGGCCCGTACACGCGCCACCCGCGAGGGCCGATTGGTGGGCCTGCCGGCGCTGATGGAGGGAACTGACCCGCGTGGGCGCGCGGTGGACATCTCAGAGTTCAAGCCGGATGGGCACTGGAGCGAGGCTCCGCGGCTCTGGGACGAACTCAGTCCCGAGCGCATCGTCGGCGGCCGGCAGTTGCGGGACCATGTCATGGCAGCGATCGATCATCTGCCCCCCGGACAGCGCGCGGTGATCATTCTGCGAGACATTGAAGGGTGCGAGGCCACCGAGGTCTGTTCGCTGCTGGGCATCACCGCCGAAAACCAGCGCGTGCTGCTGCATCGGGCGCGCGGGAGTGTTCGAAAAGCGATCGACTTGGTGATTGGCTCGCCGCGTCCTGCCCGAGTGCCCGCTTCGGCAGCGCGCAGTCGCAACGGAGCGGAAGCCACTGCATTGGAGCGTCTGGTAGGCTTGGCGCGTACCTGCGTCATTTCTGCTTTCTTTCTGGGGTTCGCTCCACGCCGGCGCGTGCCCGCGCCGTGCGATGGTGCTAAGGTGGGCATGGTTTGGCTTGAAGGAGGGAAACAATGGCCCCGCGCAAGGCAAAGAACACCGCCGTGGCGTCCAAGACACGCACTCAGGCGTCGGCGACAGAACGTCGGTCGCCTCGGGAGCCCTTGATGCCAGCAACGAACGCGGCAGACCTGAACCGCCTCCTGCGTGAGGCGGCATGGAGCCGCATGTTCGGGCGGGTCGAGTCCAAGAACCCGTTCACCCGATAGGGCACACTACTTGCCGCAGCAACCGGCAGATGTGCGCTCTGTCGAACAGAGCGTAGCGCTCGACTGGCGTGCGATTCGCCGGTATCTGGCGGAGCACGGGCTGCGCCTGGATCATGATCCGCCACCCAGGCAATTCGCCGGCGGGCTCGCCAATCTGAACTACCTGATCCATCTCGACGGGCGACCCGCGGTGCTGCGTCGGCCCCCTCTCGGCGAACTGCCCGCCGGTGCTTACGACATGGGCCGGGAGTTCCGTATCCTGAGCCGCCTGCCGAATGCGCTGCCATTCGTGCCGCGCGGGCTGTTCCTGGGCGCGGATGCTTCGGTGGCGGGCGCGCAGTTTCAGATCATCGAGTACCGGCCCGGCCTGGTGATACGCGAGCATATTCCACCCGACCTGGCCGGGCGGCCCGAAGTAGGCCCTCGGCTTTCCCAGGTGCTGATTGAGACCATGGCGGCGATTCACGCGGTGGATACCGGAGCGGTCGGGTTGGATGATCTCGGGCGCCCAGCGGGCTTCCTGGCCCGCGCGGTCAGTGGCTGGCGCAAGCGGGGCATGGCGGCGCTGGAGGACGGGACCGAAAAACTACATGTCACGCTGGGCGGCTGGCTCGAAGCCCACCGGGTGCCCGATGGTACGCCCGCCCTGCTGCACAACGACTTCAAGCTGAATAACGTCATCCTCGATCCACGCGACTTGTCGCCGGTGGCGGTCGTGGACTGGGACCAAGGCACCCGTGGCGATCCGCTGTTCGATTTCGCCACTCTCCTGAGCTATTGGGTGCATCCCGACGACCCGCCTGCTCTGCATGACATGGCGCAGATGCCGGCAGACGAAGGTGGCTTCTGGCCCCGCGAACAGGCGGTGGCGAGCTATGCCGCGCTGAGCGGGCGCGACATGTCCGCGTTCCTGTTTCATCGCGTGTTGGCCATGTACAAGCTTGGGGTGATCTTCCTGCAACTCGGCTACCGTTGGCGCAGCGGTGCGACCACTGATCCCCGCTATGCGGATCTGACGGCGATCGGCACCGGCATCGTGGAATTCGCCTATGAAATCGCCCAAGGACGGGCGTTCTGATGGATTTTTCGCTGTCACCCGAACTGCAGGAACTACAGCAGCGCACACGCCGCTTCATCCGCGAGCAGATCATGCCTCTGGAGGTCGATCCGCGGCAGACCTTGCACGGACCGACCGAGGAATTTCGCCGCGAACTGGTGGCGCTGGGGCGCGAGGCTGGCTTGCTTGCGCCGCACGCATCACCGGAATTCGGCGGCCTCGGGCTGGACAATGTCGGCAAGGCGATCGTGTTCGAGGAGGCCGGATATTCGCTGCTCGGGCCGGTTGCGATGCACATCTTCGCCCCCGACGAGGGCAATATTCACCTGTTGGAGCAGGTCGCCACGCCGGAGCAGAAGGAACGCTGGCTGCGTCCGCTGGCGAGTGGCGCTATCCGCTCGTGCTTCTGCATGACAGAGCCGGCGCCCGGCGCGGGATCCGATCCATCGGCGCTGAACACCACGGCGGTACGGGACGGCAATCACTGGGTCATCAACGGTACGAAGTGGTTCATCACCGGCGCGGACGGGGCCGGCTTCGCCATCATCATGGCCAAAGGCGAGGACGGCTCGGCGACGATGTTCCTGGCCGATATGGACCAGCCAGGCATCGAGATCGTCCGCACGATGCACAGCCTGGATCAGGCGTTCGCCGGCGGCCATGCCGTGGTCCGGTTCAACAACCTGCGCGTGCCGGCGAGCGATATCCTCGGCGAGCCAGGCAAGGGATTCCGCTACGCCCAGGTGCGGCTGGCACCGGCGCGGCTGACCCATTGCATGCGCTGGCTGGGGGCCGCGTGCCGTGCGCATGACATTGCTGCCCGGTATGCACAGCAGCGCGAGGTGTTCGGCGCGAAGCTGGTGAACCACGAAGGCGTCGGCTTCATGCTGGCCGATAACGAGATCGATATTCGCATGAGCCGGCTGGCGGTCTGGCACACCGCCTGGCTGCTGGATCAGGGCTCGCGCGGCACCACTGAATCCTCGATCGCCAAGGTGTTCTGTTCCGAGGCGATCTGGCGTGTGGTGGACCGCTGCGTGCAGGTGCTTGGTGGCCAGGGCGTGACCGGCGAGACGCTGGTCGAGCGCATCTTCCGTGAGGTGCGCGCCTTCCGCATTTACGACGGTCCGTCCGAGGTGCATCGCTGGTCGTTGGCCCAGCGCATTGCGCGGCAAGGACCGAATTGGTGAGCGAGTTCGATCTAACGGGCAAGGTCGCGATCGTTACCGGCGGTGGCCGCGGGATCGGACTGGCCATTGCACAGGGGCTCGCACGGCATGGCGCAAGGCTGGTGCTGTCGGGGCGCTCGGCGCCGACACTGTCCGCAGCGGCAGCCGCGATCGGTCAGGCCGCGAGCACGCAACCGGCGGATATCTCTAGCGAGTCGGACGTTCTGGCGCTGCGTGATGCGGTGCTCGCGCGGCATGGCAGGATCGATATCCTAGTCAATAACGCCGGGATCAATCCGATCTTCCGCGGCATCGAACGGACCAGTCTCGCGGACTGGCAGAGCATCATCGATATCAATCTCACCGGCACCTTCCTCTGCTGCAAGCATGTCGGGGTGGCGATGTTGGAGCAGGGCAATGGGTCCATCATCAATATAACTTCCGTGGCGGGCCATGTCGGGTTGCTGCGCTCGGTCCCCTATTGCGCATCCAAAGGCGGAGTGGAGATGCTGACACGAGCGCTGGCTCTGGACTGGGCCAAGCGCGGCGTGCGGGTGAATACGCTGGCGCCGGGGTGGGTCGATACCGATCTGACGCACGGCCTGCTGGAACATGATGTTCACGGCAAGCGGCTGCTGGACCACACGCCAATGGGTCGCTTTGCGACTGCTGGCGACATGGTGGGCGCCGCGGTGTTCTTGGCGTCGGACGCGTCAGCCTATATGACCGGGCAGAGTCTGCTGATCGATGGCGGCTGGACCGCTGACTGACTCTATAACAGGCCCGCAGCCAGATTGACCGTCAGCGCGACAATGATGGCGTTGTAGAGAAACCCCAGCAATCCGTGCGCCGCGGCCAAGCGGCGGAATTTTCGCGCCGTGATCTGTACGTCCGACACCTGAAAGGTCATTCCGAGGACCAGCGCGAAGTACATGAAGTCGAGATAGTCGGGCCGCTTCTCGCCAGGGAACTCCAGGCCGCCGCTGATTCCGGAACCATCAGGAGCGACCTGGTAGAATTCATGCGCATAGCGGAACGCGAAAGTCGTGTGGGTCATCAGCCATGACACCAACAAGGTGATGGCGACCAACGCGAGACGCAGGGTCCGCTGCGGCGGAGGCATGTCTTTAGCGATGCCGGCGAACTCACCGATGATTGCCACGAAGCTGAATGTCACGGCGGCGACGGTCAGCCAGAAAATGGTCCATTCTCCCTCTTCCTGGGCGGCCGCATCCGCGGCCATCCGATCCAGGTGCTCCGAGGCGAACAGGTAAGCGGCGAGGGTCAGAAAGGCGATGACGCCGATATCCCAGGCGATGATCGAACGCGTCGTATGGCTCAGGGTCGATGGCAGCACTTGATAGGCGACGAGACCGAAGAGCAGTGCGATGAACAGGAAAGGCCGCGCGCGCACGGCACGCCAGGATCGGCTGAGCATGGTCAGGCCAGTGATGCGAGTAGCCCTGCGAGTAGCCTACCACGATGCGCCAAACTCTCTACGACGATATGCTCGTCCAGCGTATGCGCACCGGATCCTTGCACACCGAGACCGTCGAGCGTTGGGATACCCAGTGCGCCGGTGAAATTGCCGTCGGAGCCACCCCCCGAACTCTGCGACGTGATGTCGTAGCCTAGGCCGCGCGCAATGCCCCGTGCCGTCTCATACAACGCCAAGACGTTGGCGTCAGGTTCCCACACCGGGCGGGTGACACCACGGGTCACCTTGAACTGCACGACATTGGAAGACGCCGAAAGCGCCAGCATGCGGGCCACACCGCGGTCGAGGTCCTCTTGCCGCTTCGCCATCGACAGTGCCTCACCGGTGCAGGTGGTTGATACGCAGTTCACCCATTGACCGCCCCGGATGACGCCAACCGAAAAAGTACAGTCCTCGGTCGTCATCTCCTCGATCTCGATCAGCTTGCGCGCCATTTCGCGGATGGCCGACCGGCCTTCGGCGAGCCTGGCACCGGCGTGGCTCGGGCGGCCGGTTGACTCCAGATTGAACCGGGCAATGGCATATCGGCCCGTCACCACGCCGCCGTCGGCGCGCGCGGGCTCCGGCACCAGGACGTAGCGATGACGCGACGCTTCCGCCTCGATCAGGTCGCGGGTCGAAGGACTGCCGACTTCCTCGTCGCTGGTGAAGAGCACGGTGATCGGCAGCCTGGTCGGGACCCTGGCACGCGCAAGCTGACGAATTGCCTCTAAGGCCAGATAGTTGCCGCCCTTCATGTCGCAGATGCCAGGCCCCCAGGCGCGGCTGCCATCACGGCGGAACGGCAGCTTCGCGAGCGTGCCGAGTGGATGCACTGTGTCGAGATGCCCCATGATCAGGATGCCGGGCAGATTGGCCGTCGAATGCGGAAAGGTGGCCCGCACGCAATCGCCGAAACCCATGCGTCCGGCCACACGCTCGATCCGCGCACCGGCGATCGCCAGATCGCGGGAAGCGACGTCCATCATGCGATTGACCGATGGAGGATCGTAGGTTGGGCTTTCGCATTCGACCCAGACGCGCAGCCCTTCCAGCATGGCATCGGCATCGAACGGCAGTTCAGCAGGATTCACGTGTCACTCTCCAGTCACGAGAAATGTATGGCGCGAGAAATTTAAGGCAGTCGTTTCAGCCGCTCGCCCAGCAGCGCGAAGAATGCCTCGCCGTTCAGCGTTTGAAGCACGGTTGCGTTGTGCGGCAGGCCGGTGCGGTTCCAGCGGTCGATGACAGTGCGACCGCGGCAAGGCCCGGGCCCCAGATCAACGGACACCGCGCAATCGCGCGCCGTGAACAGACCGGGCCGGATCAGCCAGGCCACGGCGCAGGGGTCGTGCAGCGCCGCACCGGTGCCGCCGAAGCGCGGACCGAGCGGCACCGTCGCCTGAATGTCGCAGAGCGTGCCGATGCATCGGCTCTTAGCAGCGGCCTTGAGTTCCGCGAGCCACGCCGGCGTGCACAGTGCCTGCGCCGTCAATTCCAACGTGACCAGCACGACAGGTCTGCCGCAGGCCAGCAGCACTGCGAGCGCCTCGGGATCGTTGAGCGCGTTGAACTCGGCGGCCGGCGTCGCATTGCCTTCTGCCCAGGCCCCGGTCATCAGCACGATCCGCTCGACGCGTTCCGCCAGTGCAGGCTCGGTCATCAGCGCGAGCGCCAGGTTGGTGACAGGCGCGATACCGACCAGGGTCACGCGCTGCTCCGCGTTGCGCAGGATTGAGCGGATGGCGTCGGCGGCGACGCCTGGTGTTGCGTGGGCCCCCGCAGGCAACGCGATCCCACCCAGCCCATCCACGCCATGCACGCGCGTTTCGTTGACAAACGCGCCAAGCAGCGGCCGGTCGGCGCCCGCATAGACGGGAACCCTAGCCCCTGCCAACGCGACCAGCGCCAGGGCGTTGGGCAGCGTGCGGTCCAGCCCGACATTCCCCCCAGCCACGGTCACTGCCAGCACCTCGAGCTCGGGCGACGCCAGCGCCAGCAGGAGGGCGAAGGCATCGTCGGTGCCCGGATCGCAGTCGAGAATGATCGGAATGGCCACTGTGGTATCCCTGCGCGCGGTCGGGCAGGATGCCACTCCATGGCACGGCGCGAAACACGCATGGAGATGCAGCACTTCACGGTGGCCACCGGACAGGCGGACCCGGGTGATGGCAACCAGGCCGTCGTGGTACCGCTGAACCGGCGGGCCTTGGTGCCGCTGGATCCTGAGCGTGTCCGGAGGCTGCGCAAGCACCTGGTCCAATCGCTGCGTGCCATGCGGGCGCTGAAGCGCCCGGTGGAATCGGCCTCTCCACTTCGACCCGAGCCCGAGGGATTTCTCCGCATTGTGGCGCGCGCAGCATGCGGGCTTTGCAAGGGCTGGTGCTGCAAGGGAGGCGGCGAGCACGGCTATCTGGATGAACGCGTCATGGCCCGCGTGCGGCAGGCGCGTCCGGAGCTCGATGCACGCGCGGTGATCCGGCTATATATCGAGCGTGTGCCGGCCAGCGGATATGCGGGTTCGTGCATTTTCCACGCTGAGTGCGGCTGCACGCTGGATCGGTCGCTGCGCTCTGACGTCTGCAACAGTTATTTCTGCACCGGCCTGGGCAATCTGGTGAAGACGGGTCAGGCCCCTGCAAAAGCGCTCATCGTCGCCATCCAGGACGGCGAAACGCGCACATCGCCGGTCATCACGCCGTAGGAGTCTTTTGGATGGGCCCACGCGTCGATCCCGTGACTTCCAGCGCCGATCTGCCGGCTCGCACTTCGGTCGTCGTGATTGGTGGCGGGATCATCGGCATCTGCACAGCCTTCTTCCTGGCGCGAAAAGGCGTACCGGTGGTGCTGTGCGAGAAGGGCCACATCGCCGGGGAACAGTCGAGCCGGAATTGGGGCTGGTGCCGCAAGATGGGGCGCGATCCACGGGAAATTCCCTTGGCCATCGAGGCGCTGCGGCTTTGGCCGGAGATGAACGCGATGACTGAGGCGGAAACCGGCTTCCGCCGTTGCGGCATCGTCTATCTGTGCAAGACGCCGGACGAGATGGCGAAGCGCGAGGCTTGGCTGAAGGAAGCGCAACCCTACCAGCTCGACAGCCGCAAGCTGTCGCGCGATCAGGCGGCGGAGGTGCTGCCGGGACTGACGGGCGAATGGCAGGGCGCGCTGCATACGCCGAGTGACGGGCGCGCCGAACCGCAGAAGGCGGCGCCGGCGATCGCGGCCGCGGCGCAACGCCTCGGAGCCATCGTGGTGCAGCAATGTGCGGTCCGAGGGATCGAGACCCGGTCGGGGCGCGTCGTCGGAGTGGTGACGGAGAAGGGACGCGTCGATTGCGACAGCGTCGTGCTTGCCGGCGGCGTCTGGTCGCGGCTTTTCTGCGGCAACCTGGATCTGCGCCTGCCGCAGCTCAAGGTCATGTCGTCGGTGATGCGAACCGAGCCGATGGAGGCCGGGATCGAGACCTCGTGCAGCGGCTTCGGTTTCGGTCTGCGCAAACGGCTCGACGGCGGCTACACGGTCGCCAGCTGGAGCGGCAATGTGGTGGATATTGTGCCCGACACGTTCCGCTTCTTCGCCGAGTTCCTGCCTTCGCTGCGATTGCAATGGCGGAATATGCGGCTGCGTGTCGGCAGCAAGTTTCTGCAGGAGTGGCAAGTGCCGCGACGGTGGGTGCTGGACGGGTCTTCTCCGTTCGAGCAAGTGCGTACCTTGGACCCGCTACCCTATGAGCCGATCCTGCAGCAGGCCCGCCAATACCTGACCGCGGCATTCCCGGCGTTTCGGGATATGAAAGTGGCGCAGAGCTGGGGCGGTGTTATCGACGTGACGCCCGATGCCGTGCCGGTGATCTCGGCAGTGGACACGCTCCCGGGCTTCTTCATCGCGACAGGATTCACCGGGCACGGCTTCGGAATTGGGCCAGGTGCGGGACAGTTGATGGCGGACATCGTCCTGGGTGATCCGCCGGTGGTCGATCCCACACCGTTCCGCTTCAGCCGCTTCACCGACGGGCCGCGGCCAAAGCCGTCGCCGCTGGCGTAACACGGCGGGCTTGGCGGGCCTGGCGCGGCGTGTCACGTTGCGCTCGCCCTGAATGCCCCGGAGGAACCAATGCCCCTGCGCAAGTTCATCATCGAACGCGAAATACCGGCGGTCGGATCGCTGGAGCGCGAACAGCTTCGTGGCGCGGCGGCCAAGTCCAACGCCGTCCTCAACGAGTTGGGTCCGGATATCCAGTGGGTGGAGAGCTACGTTGCGGCCGACAAGACGTTCTGCGTCTATCTCGCCAAGGACGAGGACATCATTCGCAAGCATGCGGATGTCAGCGGCTTCCCCGCGACGAAGATCACCGAAGTGCGAAAGATGATCGATCCAACCACCGAACATCCGGGCACGTGAGACACCCTACGCTGCGATCAGCCAAACGGTGCTGGGCGCTGCGACTACAATAAGCAGGCATCTCGTCTGATGCGAAACAATGCGGCGATGTCCCTGTCTGCAATCAAGGCCAGCCGATCCGTGGCGAAGTGCGCCAGATCCGGCTGGCCGCCGGCATCGAGCAGCAGCAGGTAGTCATAGCCGCACAGATCCACCTTGCCGGGCACCGTGATGGCCAGGTGGCTGCTCGCTTTGTCAGCGTGTTCAGCTAGTACCTTGTAAGGGGACAGCGTTTGCACCGGCTGCTGCGAGGGACTGTCGAACAGAAATGGCCAATAGGCGCGGCGTTCGATCAGCAGCAGGGCAGGCAGATGCGAGTCCAGCCTGAAGCCGAAGGACAACCTGCGACTGAGCGGCACGTCTCGCCAATACTTGGGTGCTGCCTCGGGTGAGACTTCAGCGGTCATCACCCTTACACCAGGCTGGACGGACGCGATCACCGCGCGCAGCTCGGTCAGGTCGTGCTGGTGTTCATGCCAAACGTAGCCGACGACACCCATGCGGATCGTGAGCACGGTGGCGAACACGCATACTGCGGAGATCGATGTCAGCCGCTTCAGGCCAACCGGCAGCACCGCGGCGAACAACAGAAATCCGAGCAAGATCACGAAGCGGGTGTCGACGAAGTAGGTGCCTTTGACGGCCCAGGGAGCCGTCAGGAATCCAATCGCGGCGAGCGCGAGCGTTACGCCGTTCGCTCGTGTGATGCGGCATCGACCCGCGGCGATGCAGGCGAGGAGAAAGGCGGCAACAAGGCACGCAGTGACAATGTCGAGCGGCAGGATGTAGTTGGCGAACGGGAGCACGAGTTGGCGGGTCTTGTTGATTGCTGACGTCCATTCGACTGTATCGGAGAGCGGTGCGAGCGGAGACAAGCAGTAGAACGTCAGCGGCGCGGCAGCGATCAGCATAATCGCACCCATCCGCTTGCCAAAGGCGTTGCGATTTCCCTGGTCCGTTAGCGATCGGCTCCAGCTCATGACCTGCAATCAGGATAAAGAAGAACAGCAGGCCCATGAGGTGACAGAAGAAGAGCGCGATCGTGCCAATCCCGGCGACGGCGACCATCCGCTTCGGGTATCGATCGCGCCAGGCAATCCAGGCGGCACCGAGCAGCAGTGCGATGCCGATACCGGCGACGAAGTTGAGGAAGCCAAGCAGGAACGTTGCGTTGTACGCAACCAGGGCAGAGGTCAGCGGCCAGGCAGCTTCGGTGCGAAAGGTGGCGCGGCTATATGCGACGGTCCCGAGAACCGGCAGCAGCAAACCGAGACCGACGACGATCCGTCCGGCCAGGTGAACCGGGAGCACGTGCAGGAGCGGAGGCAGACACCAGGTCGATACCGAGATCGGGGATGATCGCCCAGTTCGGCGAATACATCCGGGACAGGATCGGATCAGAACCGTTCGACGCAAGGACGACAGCACGAGCCAGATGGTTCGGATAGTCGAGCAGCGGCGGCACATCGACCAAAACGAGCGGTATGAGAAGGATCACACAGACGAGGGCCAGGGGCCACTTGGTCACAGGACTTGAGGCAGAAGCTGCTGCCGCGCACACTCGCGCGCAGGAATAGCGGGAGGGCAGAGATGGACCAGGCACAGTTCCGCGCCACGGTAGCGCAGGGCGCGCCGCCCGAGGGGCTCAGTCTGGCGTTGCAGACGCTGTGGTGGGATGTGAAGGGTGATTGGGACCGTGCGCACACCTGCGCTCAGCAAGATGAAGGGAGAACCGGGTCCGCTGTGCATGCCTACCTGCATCGCAAGGAAGGCGACATGCGCAATGCCGCGGGCTGGTACAGCCGCGCCGGCCGCGAGCCGGCGACGGTATCGCTGGAGGAGGAATGGCAATCGCTGGCCGATGAGATGCTGACCGCGCAGGCGATCGAGAGTGCCCGCGCCGCGATGGATGGGTTCATGGCGGCGTTCAACGCCAGAGACGCGGAGGCCATTCGGTCGCGCTGGTTCCACTTCCCTCATGTCCGCTTCCATGGCGGCAAGGTGACCGTGATGCAGACGCCGGCGGACTATCAGAATCTGGTCTGGGACCGCCAAGGCCAATCCGCGGGTTGGGAACGTTCGGCCTGGGACAACGTGGACCTGGTCGACGCCAGGCCGGAGAAGGTGCATTTTCGCGTGCAGTTCACCCGATACCGTGCCGATGGCAGCGTTATCGGCAGCTACAGGTCGCTGTACATCGTGACGTTCACGGATGGACGCTGGGCGATCCAGGGCCGCTCGAGCTGGGCGGAGTGAGATGGACGCGGATGCCAAGACGACGCTGCGAGTGATCCTTTACCAACCGTCATTCTGACGGCGAATAATGGCAAAGGTACGGTGGGTCACGCTCTAGCATTGAGGTGCCAACATGATCAGCAAATTCGCAACCGTCTATGCAGGCCATGTCGATCTGCCGGATCGTGGGCAGGACGCGACGCCAGCCAATGATCGGCGCTTTCCCAATTCGCATCTGGCCAGCGTGTTCGCCAAGACCGAGGCGATCGCGAAGGTGATGGACGAAGGCGGCTGGGACTTGCTGTGGCTCGCGGAGCACCACTTCCAGCAGGAAGGCTACGAGGTCATCCCGAACCTTCTGATGACGGCCGTGCATCTTTGCCACCTCACCAGGAATCTAAGGATCGGCTGCGGCTTCAACATCACCCCGATGTGGCATCCGCTGCGCCTGGCCGAGGATTTTTCCACCGCCGACATCATGACCAAGGGCCGAACCATCTTCGGCGTCGGCCGTGGCTACCACACACGCGAGGTCGAAACCTTCGGTGCGCCGATGCTGGACCAGAACGCGAACCGCGAACTGTTCGAGGAGCAGGTCGAGATCATCTTCAAGGCGTTCGACAACGAGCGCTTCTCGCACAAGGGCAAGCACTACACCCTGCCGCCCGAAGTGCCGTATCGCGGCTATACTCTTAAGGACCTGACGCTGGTGCCCCGGCCAGTCCATCTGCCGGTGGAGTGCTGGCAGCCGGTGGTCAGTGCCTCGGCGCGCGGTCTCGATTTCATGGTGAAGCACAACATCAAGGGCGCGGTCGGCGGCGGTGCGGCGACCATGGAGCAAGGACCGATCACCGCCTTCCAGGCCGCCGGGCACCGCGCCGGCAAGGACTGGAAGCTGGGCGAAAATCTAATGATCGGCATCGTCGTCCACCTGGCCGACAGCAAGCAGCAGGCTCTGAAGGAGATCGTGCCGCTGTACGAAGAGCACGCCAAGATGTTTGCTCCACTCGGCTTCATGCCGGGAATGACCAAGGACCAGATCGCCGCAGCGGCAAGGCGCGGCGGCTGGTATGAATTGGGTGTGCCGAAGGTGGAGCACTACATCAATATGGGCGGCTGGTTCGCCGGCACGTCGGAGGAACTGGTGGCCTTCCTCAAAAACCTCGAGGCCCGCTATCCGGGCCTGGAGCACATCAATCTCTCCACCCCGATGGGTACGCCGGAGGCGATCATGCTGGATCAGTATCGCCGCATATCGGCGGAGGTGATGCCGCACTTCGGTCGCTGATGCGGACACTGCTCAACGTCCTGTGGAACGTGCCGGGGCTCGGCTTTGTTGCGGCACTTCTATGGGCCCTGGCAGGCGTGCTGATGGCCATCACCATCATCGGACTGCCGTGGGCCAAAGCATGCTTCACCTTGGCCAATTACAGCCTGGCACCGTTCGGGCGGGAGTTGGCATCCCGCTACGACGTCACCGGCCATGCGTCGCTTGGGACAGGCGATCTTGGGCCGGTGGCCAACGTCATCTGGTTCCTGCTAGCGGGATGGTGGCTGATCGTGCTGCATGTCGTTGCGGCATGCGCCTTGGCGATCACCATCATCGGGCTGCCGTTCGCCTGGGCACATCTGAAGATCGCCGCGGCCGCACTGGCTCCGGTTGGTAAAGTGGTGGTGCCGACCGAGGTCGGGGCGCAGATCGACCGGGAGAAAGCGGCAGGGTGGCTACATGGGGCGCGGTGGCGCTAGGCATGCGACTGCGCGGTAGCCAGCACGCAGAACGCCCCAGGGGTTTCGACCAATTGGCAATCGCGGAAACCGGCCGAAGCGAGCAGTTGATCGATCCCTTCACGCCGCTGGCCTGAATATGTGGTGAATGCCAGCACAACGCGGCCGCCATGCCTGAGAACCCGCGACAGCTCGCGCAAACCCGCGGGCACGTCCGGCCATAGCTGCATGGAATTGACTGCAAGCGCCTTGTCGAAGCAGGCGTCCGGGAACGGCAGTTGTTCGGCCGAGGCCTGGCGCAGCTCGACGCGGCCCTGGCTAATGGCGGTTGCATTGCGCTTCGTCGCCTGGCGCAGCATTTCAGTGGACGGATCGGCGCCTGCGACGTGGTGTGCCCTGGCCGCCAACAGCCCGATCCCGACGCCGGGACCGAAACCGATCTCCAGCACGCTGTCCTGCTGCCGCGGGGCTAGCAGCTCGACTGCCCACGCGGCATAACGCCGGTTCGTACCGGGCGAGGATCACACCGCCGAGCCGCCCCAGCAGGCCGCGCGGGAAGCCGAACATCCGCATCAGGACATGGCGACCAATACTCATGCCGTCTTCCAACGGGCATGGTTCAGATGGGTTGCCAGCGGTCCGCGCCCGGCGTCAAATCATGCCAAAATATGGGGCAGGAGAATGAGCACGCAGCCCGAAACCTTCACGATCCACGTCCCTGATAGCACCATCGTCGACCTGCGCGAGCGCCTGAGCCGAACGCGGTTTCCCGACCAGGCTCCAGGCGAGCCATGGGCGTACACGGTACAAGTGTCGATTACCTCCGGGGCCTTGTCGAATACTGGCGAAGCGGGTTCGACTGGCGCACGGAAGAAACGCGCTTGAACGCATTCCCGCAGTTCAAGACCGCACTGCACGACATAGACGTGCATTTCCTGCATGTGCCCGGGCAAAGGGCCCGAATCCTTGCCCGCTGCTGCTCATGCATGGCTGGCCTGGCTCGGTGTTCGAGTTCATCGACCTGATCCCACGCCTTACCGATCCGGCGCGGTTCGGCGGCGATCCCGCCGATGCATTCACCGTCGTCGCTCCATCCCTGCCAGGCTATGGGCTCTCTTTCCGTCCTGGCCAGAAGCGCTTCGGCATCGAGGAGATCGCCGATTGCCTGGCCGACCTCATGACCGAGACGTTGGGGTATCGGCGCTTCGCCGCACAGGGCGGCGACTGGGGCGGCATCACCGCGTCCCGCATGGGCTATGCGCATGCTGACAAGCTGATCGGCATCCACATCAATCTGCTTGCTGTGCGCCGCGACGGCAGCATGCTGGCCAATCCGACACCCGAGGAGCGCACCTATCTTGATCAGTTGGCGCACTGGCTGAAGGAGGAAACCGGGTACCAGTGGATTCAAGGTACGAAGCCCCAAACGTTGAGCTTCGGCCTGACTGATTTACCAGCGGGACTGGCTGCATGGATCGTGGAGAAGTTCCACACCTGGACCGACTGCGGCGGCGACCTGGAGAGCGCAGTCAGCCGCGACCGATTGTTGGCCAACATCAGCCTCTACTGGTTCACCGGTGCGATCGGCTCCTCGTTCTTCCCCTATTACTTCCGCATGCACCGGCCATGGCCCATCCCGGAAGGCGGCACCATCGGCGTGCCGACCGGCTACACCGAGTTTCCGCATGAGATCCTTCGTCCGCCCCGATCGCTCGCCGAGAAGACCTATACGGATATCCGGCGTTGGACTGTGATGCCGCAGGGCGGCCACTTCGCGGCGATGGAGCAACCGGAGGCGCTGGCGAGCGAGATCCAGGCGTTCTTCCGCCCGCTGCGCTGATACCGGCAGTTCAGAAAACCGGCGCCTCGTAGAGATCGGCAGCCTGGGCACCGACAAAGACTTGCGGCTCTGACGGTGTGAAATGCTGTCGGTGCTCCATGCCTGCGACGTTGCGCCGGATGGCGGTGAAGACCTGATGCAGGCTGCGGTCGGACTGGCCGAAGGCCCTCAGCTCGGCCTCACCGAACAAGGTGTGGCGATTTCCTGCCCCGCAGCCGAACGAACTGCGGTCGGCGCGCGCTGCGGTCAGGATGATCCGCCGGGCTTCCCGCAAGTCTCGCATGAATGATCCTGAATAGCAGGCGGAAATGACGATGATAGTCGGATGGCCGGCAAGCGGGGCAAGCATACGCGCCAGCGTGCGCGAACTCAGTGCCGTGGTTTCCCCTTCACCGACCCTGCGCGCCAGTTCATAAGGAGCGCCGTGCGTGCTGATGTGCACGAATATGATGTCCTGTGGTGCAGCCTGCTCGGCCGCCGTGCGCACGAATGAAAGAATGGTGGCGTCGTCGCCGACTGGATAGCGGGCGCCATGCGAATGGAGGTTGCTGGCGATCATTGGCACGACCTGATAGCGGCTGTCCGCGCGCAGCTCGTTGCCGAGTTCGACCACGTCGTTTTCGGACCACTGCTCCGAGTAAAGTGCCAGCCCGATGTAGAATAGTCGCTTGCCCGCTTCCTGGCCGAGTGCCGCAGCCGGCGCAAGTGCCAGCACGACAAGGGCAAATCCCAGCCAACATCTCGCCAATCGCTGCGTCAGAAGCCCGATGACCCTAAATCGCAATCGCATCCAGCTCCTTGCCTTTGTGCTCCGGCGTGAACAGCCAGATGCCGATGCCCATCAGCAGCATCGCCACCGGCACGATCAGGAAAGCCTTGGCGAATGACCCAGTGCTCTGCTGGATGCCAATGGTCACGAAAGGCCAGAGCACGAATCCGACCAGCCATGCCACAGCCCACGAGAAGCCGTTGCCCACGCCACGGATGCGGGTCGGGTAGATTTCCGCGGTCAGTATCATGCTGGGAGCCCAGAAGCCCAAAAATCCGATGCTCCATAGTAGTCCGTAAATCCAAACCGCGGTGTTGCTTTCGGCAAACACCCAAAGTGTGAGAAACACCGCGCCCTCGAGCAGCATGATGTAAAACGCCGGCTTGCGGCCGAAGCGATCGGAAATCAGTCCGGCGAAGAATAGGCCCAGGAAGCCGATCAGCCCCCACCATATATAGAAGGTCCCGTAGGTGGCCGTGGACCAGTGACGCTCCTGCGACAGGTACAGCGGCATCCACCCACCGACAGTGCCGTAGATGATCGTGCTGCAACAGGCAATGAAGGTTGCCGCGGCGGTATTCTTCAGCATATCCGGCAGGAAGAGCTGACGAACGGGCGCCTTCGCCGCGCGGTCGAGCCATGCCTGGTCATCGGCGAGCAGCGGCTGACCGGCGGCCTGCGCCTCGCGGATGCGCTGCCTGCGATCCTGCAGCCGCACCCAATACGGTGACTCCGGCAAACCCATGCGGACATAGACCGCGAGCAGCGCCACTACCGCGGGCACGATGCAGGCGATCCTCCAGCCCCATTCAGCGATCACGAAGGTGGCGACTGCGCCCGCGAGGGCGGCGCCGAAGCACCAGGTACCGCGATTGATCCCAATCACCCGACCGCGCATGCTGGCCGGCCAGGTCTCCGCCACCAGCATCGAACCCAGTGACCACTCGCCATTCAGCGCGAAGTAGATCGCGCAGCGCACTGCCACGAACGCAGTGAACGTCGTGGTCAGGGCAGTGATCGGCATCAGCAACGAAAACAACGCGATATTGATGGCGAGCAGTGTGCGTCGGCCATAGCGATCGGCCAACCAGGGCCAGACATACATCCCCAGAATACCGACCAGCAGCGCGATTTGCATGCCACTCCGATACTGCGGAACGGTGATGCCGAAATCCTTGATCACCAGCGGTGTCATCAGCGCAAAGATGACGCCATCCATGCCATCGAAGCCCCAGCCCAGACCATTGGCAATCGCAATGTGCCAGTGCGTCCGGGTAACGCGGGTGGAATCGCTCGCCGCGCGAAACGCGGCAGAGCGCGCAAGGTAGCTTTGTTCAATCGGGCCGGTAATCGTGTCGGCGGAGGAGACAGCTCCGGACGGGCTCATAAACGGTTTCCTCCATTTTCTGATTGTCAGCCCATCCTGGCAGAACGACGCTCCGATCGCTCAGGGGGATGTGTCACTCAGGGATAGAGCCAGGTCGTGTCCGTCCAGCCGTTCTCGTCGTAATCAGCCATGCACTGCTCGACCAGTGCCTCCATCGACTTCAGGTCGCCGCCGCGCTCTGCACCGGTGAGTGTCTGGGCACGGATATCCTCCCAGCCACCAGCATAGTTCCGCTCGTACAATTCGTGCCGACCGCCGAACTCCGTGCCGATGGCATCCCAAAGGAGCTTCATGATCTTGATCCGCTCCTCGGTACTCGATGCCATGCGAACCCCGCACGTAGCGCCGCAGATACGGCTCGATCGCGGGGTTGGCGAAATCCCGCACCGATGAGGGCAGATAGATCAAAGCCGATGTGACCGTTCGCTCGATGATGTCCTTGATCCGGGGATACGCGTCCGGTGCGAATACCCGGTAAGCGAGACCGGCGCGCAGGTTGGGCAGTACCGCATCTCCCACCCACGGATCCGGATCGTTGGCCATGGCGTTTGACAGCGACCAGAACAGGTTTCGCCAGGCGATCGCCTCGCCGAGTTGAACCTGATTGCCGCGCGCCTCGTCACCTCCTGTGCAACGCAGCGCCTTCGCCAGCAGACCGCAAATGAAATCCAGCTTGACCGCGAAGCGCGTGCAGCCTTGGAATTGGAACCCATGCATGAACCCTGAACGGGGATAGAAGCTCAGCACACGTGCCGGATCGCGATAGATGAACACGTCCTCCCAGGGCACGAACACGTGGTCCAGGATGAAGATGGCGTCGTTCTCATCGAACCGGGAGGACAGCGGGTAGTCGTAAGGCGAGCCGTTCAGCAGCGCCGCTTTCTCGTATGACGTGCGGCAGATCAGCTTCAGGCCGGGCGCATCGATCGGCACCATGAACATCAGCGACATATCCAGGTCCTCGGTCGCGGTCTTCGAGCTCTGGCCCATGAAGTTGTAGTGGGTGATTGCGGCCGAAGTCGCTACCACCTTGGCGCCCGACACCACGATGCCGCCGTCGGTCTCCTTCTGCACCGAAACGTACACGTCCTTCACCTGCTCGGCCGGCTTGTGCCGATCGATCGGCGGATTGACGATGGCGTGGTTCATGAACGGCACGGTTTCCTGCGCCCGCTTGTACCATGTGCGGGCGTTGCCGGCGTATGGACCGTAATAGTCGGGGTTACCGCCCAGCGTATTGGAATAGGCGGCCTTGTAGTCCGGTGTGCGCCCCATCCACCCGTAGGTCATGCGCGACCATTCCGCGATCGCCGATTGCGCAGCACGCAGGTCATCGCGCGAACGCGGCACACGGAAAAATCGATGCGTATAGCCGCCGGAACCGGTATCGGTCGGGCAGGTGAGTGCCTCGCGCCGCTTCGGATCGTGCAATGCGTCGTACAGCCGCGCGATGGAGCGAACCGAGTTGCGCAGCGCGGGATGCGCTGTGACGTCCTTGATGCGCTCACCATCGATGTAGACTTCGCGGCCGTCGCGCAACGACTGCATGTACTCGGCACCGGTGTAGGGGCGGGTGCGATCGGCGATGGCGTCTTCAGGCCTGCTCATCGGCTGGTGGGCGCCTCCCCGCGCATTACTCTCCGGACAGCTCTCGCCGCCGCCGGTCCAATTCCTCGCTGTATCGACGAAGCGCGTATTGCTCCGTCAACAGGCCGATCACGTGGCGTGATTCGGCGCTGTCCACCACCGCCAGCGCGTCGCTTTCCGCGTTCTCGAACATGGCGACCGCTTCTTTGATGGTCATCTGCGGCAACAGCACCGTATCGACGTAATGCAGCAGGTCGCGGACCTGGTGGTTCTCATCGCCGTCAGCGTGCACCTCGGCCGGCAGCACGATGCCGGCATACCGGTCGTCTTCATCTATCACCACCACGCGCTGGTGCGCCCCCAGCGGGAAGTCGCGCTTGAATGCGACGATCGGGGTGTCGGCGCGTACCGTCCGCATCTCGCGCCGCATCATCCGGCCGACCGTCAGGTTGCGCATCCAGCCGATGTCCACCGCACTGCGAATGGCCTCGCCGCGAAGGTGGAACCGCCATGTGGCGAACGAATAGCCGAACGTCCTGCGAACAGTCAGGGCCGAGATTACGCAAGCAGCGAGCACCGCAACGGTCAGCGGCAGACTGCCTGTGCTCTCCAGGGCCAGGAACCCCATTGTCAGCGGCCCGCCGATGATCGCGACAGCAAGGCCGCTCATGCCCACCAGTGCGCACACCACCGGCGAAACCGCATGGGTCGTGCTGACAATGGCGAGCGCGCCGGCGAATGTCCGGCCGACCAGTGCGCCGAGAAAAAGCGAAGCGAAGAACAGGCCGCCGCGAAAACCGGAGCCGATCGAGATCGCCGAGGCCATCGACTTCAGCACCACCAGCATCGCGACGTGGGGGAGCGAGTAGGGAGCCTCGATGACAATCCCCAGGGCACCGTGCCCGGAAGACAGCACCGCTGGCGTCACCAGTGCCAGCAGACCGACGGCGAGACCACCGAACGATGGTCGCAGCCAACCCGGGACGCCGCTGCGACGAAACAGTTCCTCGGTCAGCGTCACGCCCCGCATGATGGCGATCCCGATCAGCGCGCACAGCATGCCCAACGCGAGAATTGGAATGTAGTCCAGCGTGTCCACCCGCGTCGGGACCTGAACCGCCAGGTCGAATGGCGCGGTGCTGATCGCGTTGACGACGGACACTGCGACGATCGACGCGACGGCCACCGGCGCGAAGGTGCCAAGAGTGTAGGTACCGATGATCAGCTCGAAGGCATAGAACGCCCCGGTAAGCGGCGCATTGAAGGCCCCGGCAATGGCACCTGCTGCACCACACCCAACCAGCAGCCGCAGGTCGTTGCGCCGGAGCCGGAACATCCTGCCGAACCGCGACGCGAGTGCCGAACCGATCTGGGTGTAGCCGGCCTCCAGCCCGATCGAGGCGCCGACACCGTTCGACATGATCGTCTGCAGCATGACGATCAGTCCGTCGTTGAGTGACATGCGCCCGCCGTACAGCGCGTTCGCCTCGATCGGGTCCACCGCCCGGCGCGGGCGGTAGCGCGCAATCAGCAGACCGATCAATCCAAGCGCCAGACCGCCGAGTGCCGGCACCGCGACCGTCCGCACCGGGTCGAGTTCTACCATCGCACTGAGGCGCTGGGTCGGGCCAATCTTGAACAGCACCTCGTGGATCAGTTGCGTTGCTTCGGTCATCGCCGAGACCATGATGCCGGCGAAGCAGCCGACAAAGGCCGACAGAACGACGAGCCAGACCTCGTCGGTGCGGACCAGCGCACGCAGTGTCTGCGGCGCGTGCAGCACCGCATCGCCGAACGCGCGGCGCGGACGATGATACCGACTGGACGCGGTTCTCCCCGCGTGCGAGGCCCGACGGGCACCCGCGATGGTTGAGTCGCCAGGGAGTGTCGACATCTGCGACGTCCAGCGGGCCAGCGAGAGAAGCGACTCCCTTCTTGGAACTTGTGCAGCGCAGGATCAACCGTTGTGGCGCAGTTTGTCGCCAGGTGTGGTAAATTTAACTGTCCTTATGTTGCCGGTTTTGAAGTCCGCGCTCCGCTCGCGTCGCCTCCAGACCATCCTGCACGAACGCTCTGATCACCTCGACCAGCGGTTCATGTGCCGGAAAACCCAAGGTGTGGGCGCGGATCGGCTCGAATGCCGGTGGCCAGAGGCCGACAATGCTGGCGATCTCCGGGTCTTCCACATGCCGAACCAATTTGGATGCGCCCGGCCTGACCTCGTCGAGCGCTTGCAGGAGATGGGCGATCGTCGTGCTGATACCCGGCGGGTTGACGCTGCGGTCCAGGCCCATCTTACCGGTGTCCATGCCCGCGGCGTGCACCAGCCAGTCGACCGCGCGACGTGGGCTACAGACCCACGCGGCGAAACTGTCGGGAACCGGCAGGTCCGCCGGCAGCCCAAGCAGCGGCTCCCGAACGATGGCGGAAAAGAACGAACTAGCTGCCCGATTGGGCCGGCCGGGGCGGACAATCACCGTGGGCAGGCGGATGGATATTGCGTCCAGGAAGCCGCGCCTTGTGGCATCGGCAAGAACCAACTCCGCTGCGGCCTTCTGCGCCCCGTAACTGTTGGCCGGGACCTGCCTCGCATCGTCCGCCAGCACCGCATCCTGACCGTCGGAAAAACTGGCCACGGATGAGGTGAACACCACGCGGGGTGGCTTGCCGCCCGCCGAGACCAGACGGCGGCAGGCATCGATAACCGCATCGGTGCCTTGCAAGTTGACCCGGCGCCCCAGGTCATAGTCCGCCTCCGCCTGCGCCGAAACCACGGCCGCAAGGTGGAATACGACCTCGGTGCCGGTAGGAATAGCATCCTGCGGCAGAGCGACGAGATCGCCGGTTGCAGTCGCGATGGAGAAGCTCGCCGGCGGCTTGGTGGGCGTTGTCAGATCGAACAGCGTCAGCCCGGTGATGGCCCGCCCTCCCAGTGTTCCGTCCTGCGCCAGACGGGCCGCGAGTTTGCGGCCAAGGAATCCGGCACCACCCAAGATTGCTATCTGCATGCTGCCTCCCATTGCTGCCGCGCTACGATCGCACCGTCCCGGCACCTGGTCCACGGCTCGGGCCGGGTGTGCTGGGGCTGGTCGAACAACAGGGGCCGCCCGACGTTATCGATACGGGGTGACGAGTGCCGCCGAATTTGTCAGCCTCGCGAACACGTTTGCTTTCTCAAGCGTTTGTCACCGGGAAGCCGGTCAATCGCCATTAATCGGACACCAATCCATCCGCTTTAATGATCTGGTGATTTCCGGGAGGGACTTGGCTCGTGATGGGCAGAAAGCCAGTAATCGGCGCTTGTCTCGCAGTGGTTATGATCTATGCCGCTTATCCTTATGTGACCCTTTTTCGACTTGGCCAGGCGATCCGGAACGGCGATGCCGCGGCTTTGCATTCGATAGTCAACTGGGACTCTGTCCGCGAAGGGATCAAGGAAGACATCTGCGACTCTGGTCGTTGACCAGCCGCCCAAGCCCGACGCACACAATCAATTGCCGCCCTTTGGCGCAGGTTTCCTGCGAGGCATTGCGACCAATGTCATCGATAAGCAGGTGACCCCGGAAGCATTGGTTCAGGCGGCGCGCCCGTCGGATCGGGGGCAAAGTCCCGCCGGTGCCCCGGTACAGGTGAGCTGGGCCTTCTTCGCCAGTCCGTCCACCTTCATGGTCGATCTGACTAGCCAGGGGCAGACGGATCCCATCAAGCTCCAGATGGACCTGCGGGATGGGGTCTGGCATGTCACGCGCGTTTGGCTCCCGCCCGCCCTACTGACCCAGGCAAACGCCCGAACATAGCACCTTCGCGGCCGCTTTGGTGGTCGAGCCCGAGCGGCCCTGCGATTGCCGGCTTATCAGCGCGAAAGACCGAGAGGAATATTTTCGGAAAGGATCGGAACCGGCTTGCCAACGGTCTGCAACCTATGGTTTCATACGTTCGCGGATTGTTCCAATCCCGTCCGGCTCAAAATGGAGACGCAAGCCATGGTTGCCACCGCCCGTCGAACCACGCTCAGTCCGTGTCAGCAGTTTCGGCCGCTCCGGCGCTCCGAGCCATTTCGCGACGCGGAGGAGGCTTGGCTCTGGACCATGGCGGCGCTAGTAGCGCGCCGGGACGGCGCACGCTTCACTGCGAACCAGGGAACCATCACTAGGCCTTGCGAGCCGGATGACGTGGTGAGGTGCCTGGATGCCCTGTACCGCCGTCGTAGGATCGACCTCGTTCACGCTCGGATCCTACGTATCTGGGGTGAAAGGCAGACCCCGCCGAACCCAGGCGTCGCAAGCGAGCGTTGCGACTGGAGGTTGTGGCGTGAGGCCATGGACCGGCTGGAGTGGCCACTGCGCGTGAAAGGGATTGTCGGCTGAGTGTCCAAGAGTTCATCGTGCGTTAGGAAAAAAGTCGTTGACACATCGCTCGCATGTTCCTAATGCTTAGGGGCCAACGGGCAGATTCTGCCCGCTGATCTTTCTCCTCCTCGAACTCCAAGGGCTGCCGCGATCCGCGGCGGCCCTTTCTTTTTGCCCGGAAGGAGCCCTGAGCCCATGGCCTTCGCCGTCCGCAACCTTTCTGTGCTCGCTTACGCCAATGGTTTCACCCTGTGGCACTACAAAGCCGGCGGCGACCCGCTCGCTCGGGTGCAGGCGCCAGACTTCTTCGCCGATGCAGCCGACATGCTGACCGATGGCGACATGATGATGGTCTCGGCGGCGGAGGGCGGTCGCATCATCAGCGTTGCGGCCGGGACCGGCGGCGAAATCGCCACCAACCCCCTGCTTTAATCATCCCGTGGCCAGGCAGCGCCACGCTCGGTGTGCAGGCCCGGCGAAAGCGCGCGGACAGACGTTTTCCGTCATCCCGAAGGCGGGATCGCCGGAGGTCTGAACCGCGCGCAACACAATGCTCTAGTGCCGATGGTACCAACGATGCTCCCGAGTGACGATCCCAGCAATCCGCCCAACCGTTCGGTCCGCATCACCTGGGAACTGTCCCTCTCGTCCATTATGCAGGGCGTGCAGTTGGTCGCGCTGCTGTGCGCGCTGGTCTATTGGTTCGTGCTCAATGCCCAGCGCGGCACCGATAACGAGCGGCGCCTGGCGGAAATGCAGGCGAGTTTCAGCCAGCAGATAGGCGACCTTCGCCAGACGGTCGCCGGCGGCCTCAACGACATGCGCCAGCAACTCAATTCGCTCCCGGACACACGCGCGCGCCTGGATCAGGCGGAGCGTCGGTTCGCCGACACCGACGCAAAGCATGCCGGTCTGGACGCCCGCATCACGGCCCTGGAGCACCAGACAATCGAGCTGCGGAGCGACCTGAATGCGGTCACCCGGGCGAGCAATGTGCCGTTGCCAGGTGCTCGGCGATGATTTCAGACCTCCGGCGATTCCGCCTTCTTTCATCACGCTTCAATCGCACGACTGTGGTGGGTGGGGGTCGTCGTGCTGGCGCTCGCCTCCTGCGCCAGAGCTCCGGCGACATCACCCCGCTCCCAATTGCCAGTGGATATGCCGGTTGCGTGCAGGGCCGGTCTGCCGCTGCCCAAGCCGCTGCCGCGGCCGCGAACCGTGGAACAACTCGGCGAGTGGGCACGGCTCACGGCAGTGGCGGCGCAGGCGACGGAACGCGCGCGATCGGAGTGCGCGCGAGACTATCAGCGCCTGCGTGACTGGGCACTGGGCTCCGGCTGAACCGAAGCAATTGCGGCGTCTGGGTCGGTGCCATTTCGCAGCACCTCCTGTGCATGACGGGACGCACCGGCGCCGGTAATGCCGTAACGACCATCCGAACGGACGCGTGCTAGCCCCATCCCGGTGAGCCTGACCAGGCACGCCCCATCCTTTAATCCCTGCGGCCTGCCGATATCCCCGCTCAACGCCAGCCGATGCAATGCAGAGCGGCAACATGTTTCCAGGTAGGGCTCGTTCCACATCCCCGGCATGGTCAACGCAAGCCGGATATCGGGCAAGCCTCACGGAATGCCCGGGGCGGATGCCCCCCGCGCTCCAACGCCCGCGAGCGCAATGATCAAGTCGGCCAATCGGCCGCTCTGCAACGCCTGTAGCTCTCACGCGTTTCGGTCCCACATCGTGTGACAGTTCGGTGAACGATCGCGTGGCGTTGAGCAGCAAGGTGAAAACGGCGCTGGATGAAACGCGCACCTTGATCCTGGGAGCCCAGATCCTGCTTGGCTTCCAGTTTCACAGCGTGTTCCAGGAGCGATTCGCCTCACTGCCTTCAGCCGCCCGGATTGCCGATGGCCTCGCGCTGGGAGTGATAGTGGTGAGCATCAGTCTGCTGATTGCGCCCACCGCCTTCCATCGTCTTGCCGAGAACGGTGAGGATACCAGCCGAATGCAGGGCTTGACGGGGACATGCGCAGCCGCAGCATTGCTGCCGTTCGCCATTGCCCTCGGGCTGGACCTGGCCATCACCCTCGGGCATGGCGTTCCAAAGTACGGCGACAGGCAGTTGCCGCTGGAGCCGGGTTCGCGCTGTTGGCTGCTTTCGCATGGTACGGGATCGGATCCATCATGAAACGAACGCATGGCCATGAGGAGCGCCACGACGCGGAGCAGCAAGGCGAGCAACGTGAAACGGCCCCGCTGCATTCCAGGATCGAGCAGATGCTGACAGAGGGCCGCGTCATTCTTCCGGGCGCCCAGGCGCTGCTGGGCTTTCAACTCGTCATCGTGCTGACCGGAGCCTTCGAAAAACTGCCGGAAGATTCGCGCATCCTGCATGGGCTGGCACTGCTGGCGGTCACGCTGTCGGTCGCCCTGCTGATGACACCGGCCGCCCTGCACCGGATCGTGTGGGCTGGCGAAGACACAGAGGCGGTACTGCGCGCCGGCGGCCCGATCACTGTCGCCGCTCTGTCCCCGCTCGCACTGGGCATGTCCGCCGATGCCTATGTGGTGTTCGCGCGCATCACAGAGCGACCGGCACTCGCCGGCATCTTTGCGGGCGCAGTGCTCGCATGCCTGTTGGCTTTGTGGTTCGCATGGCCGCTTGCCCTTCGGCGAAGCCATCGCTCCACACTTATGGCAGCATCGATCCGGATGCGGTGACCGGGGGATTGTCCACTGGACGCGGATTGACCAGTTCCGCCTGCGACCGGCCGCTACTCGTCGTCGACGGCGATTTCTTTGCGCATCGCTCGTTTCATGCCTTGCCGAAATCGATCAGGCGGGCCGGCGACAAAGGCGGCGGTGCCATCGTCGGTTTCGGCAATTTTCTGCTGCGGCTGTTTCAGACGGAACGACCGCGCGCTGTGCTGGTAGGTTGGGACACACTTGGCGTGCCCAACTTCCGACAGCGTCTGTTCCCGCAATACCAGGCCGGCCGTCAGTTCGATCCGGAACTGCTCGATCAGTTGGCGCTATTGCCCGATCTGGTGGTGGCATGCGGCTTCGCCAATGCAAAGGCGCCAGGTTACGAGGCAGACGACTTCCTCGCCGCCGCCGTCGCCCACGAGGAAGCATCCGGTGGCAAGGTTCTTGTCGCCAGCGGTGATCGCGATGCGTTTCAACTCGCGTCGCCGGCCACCACGGTGCTGTATCCGGTGAAGGCAGGCCTGATGGCTCGCATCGGTCCCGAGGAGGTGCGTCAGCGCTACGGTGTGGAGCCACGCCAGGTGCCTGACTTCATCGCACTGCGGGGTGATCCATCCGACAAGCTTCCCGGTGCTTTGGGCATTGGTCCGAAGGGAGCAGCCGCACTACTAACCCGATATGGCAGTCTGGAAGCGATCCTGGCCGCTAGTCGCTTCGCATCGCAGGCGAACGACCTGAGGCTCTACAAGCGAATCGCCACGATGGACCCGACGGCACCGCTACCGTCCTTGGCGGACCAGGTCCCTACCTGGGAACGCGCGGCGAACCTGGGGCGCGAGTGGCAGCTCGATCGTCTCGCACGCCGGTTCGATGAGCTTGCTGCCGAGTCTCGCCCCAGACCAGCGAGACCGGTCCGTCGCCCGTCTCCAGAGCAGGTCCTGAAGATCGCGACATTCAATGTGAACAACGTGAACCGCCGCTTGCCCAATCTTCTCGACTGGCTTGCCAGCTCGCGGCCGCATGTTGTCTGCCTGCAGGAACTGAAATGCACTGATGATGCGTTCCCTGCCGAGGAGCTCCGCGGATTGGGCTATCACGGCGTGTGGCGCGGGCAGCAAGCCCTGAACGGCGTGGCAATCCTGACGAACCTTGGCGAACCGGTCATGACGCGTGACAGGCTGCCCGGCGACCCTGCAGACACGCAGAGCCGCTATATGGAAGCTGCGGTCAGGGGATTCCTGATCAGCTCGATCTACCTGCCGAATGGCAACCCGCAGCCCGGGCCAAAATTCACTTACAAGCTCGCCTGGTTCGAGCGGCTGCTGACGCACGCCAAGACCTGCTATTCGCTCGACGCACCGGTGATTTTGGCAGGCGACTTCAATGTCGTGCCGACGGATCGGGACATTTATCCAAGCAAATCCTGGTCCAAGAATGCTCTGCTGCAACCCGAGAGTCGCGCCTGCTTTCAGCGCCTGCTGGACCAGGGCTGGGTGGATGCGGTGCGAACGCGCCACCCTGATCAGCCGATGTACAGCTTCTGGGACTACAAGCGGAATCGATGGGAGCGCGACGCTGGACTACGCATCGATTTTCTTCTGTTGAACCGGCCGGCCGTCGACCGGCTGATCGATGCCGGTGTGGACCGCGACATTCGCGCTGCGGAGGCTGCCAGCGATCACGCCCCGGTCTGGGCGACGTTCCGCGCGACCTGATTTACTTCGCCCCGGAGTGGCGGTCGCTGCGGATCATCCATGCTGGCCGCCATTGGTCCGGGTGGCGCGGCTGTCCGCCACCACGCAAAGCAGCTCGAACAGCAGATTGGCCGCGTTCAGCGCCGTCTGACCGGTGGGATCGTCCATCGGCGCCACTTCGCACAGGTCGGCGCCGACGAGGTGCCGTCCGCGCAGACCTTGCAGCATCACTTGCGCGTCGCGCACCGAGAAGCCGCCCACTTCCGGAACCCCGGTCCCCATTGCGTGCATGGCGTCCAGGCCATCGATGTCGAAGCTGACATAGGTCGGTCCGTCGCCGACGACGCGGCCGATCTCCTGGATCACGCGGGCGCGGCCGAGCTGTTCGAATTCATCCATGGTGATGACGCGCATCCCGGCCTCGCGGCTCCAGCTCGCATCATCAGCACTGAACATGCTGCCGCGCAGACCCACCTGCACCGTGCGCCGCGGCTCGATCAGCCGCTCCTCTACAGCGCGTCGGAATGTTGTGGCGTGGTTGATCCGCGTGCCCATCAGCGTGTCGAGCGTATCGGGATGCGCATCGAACTGGACCAGCCCCACAGGTTCATGTCTGGCGATCGCGCGCAGAATTGGCAGCGGGATCGTGTGATCCCCGCCGACGGTGATCGGAGTGATTCCGAGACCATGCAGCGACTGGAAATAGGCCTCGATCGCGGCGAGGCTGGCCCCGAGGTCCATGGCGTTGATCGCCACGTCCCCCACGTCGGCGATTTGGCAAAGCTCGAAAGGCGCGATCCGGCTGGTCGGATGCACCAGCCGGATGGTGCGCGACGCCTCGCGCACCGCGGCGGGACCGCTGCGGGCGCCGGTGCGGTAGTTGGTACCCAGGTCGAACGGCACGCCGAGCAGCCCGATATCGATCGCAACATCGGGCGCCACGCGTGGGGCACGCAACAACGTGGCCACATCGCCGAAACGCGGCGAGAGGGACGGATCCATCGGCTTCAGGTGGCGCTCGGTCATGGCGATCTCCGGGGCTATCGGATCAGGCAAACTCCTGCCACTCTGTGGCCGGTGTCCACAACCGAGAAGGACCGAACTCATGCAGGTCGAAATCGAATATTGCGGCATGTGAGGCTATGAACCGCGCGCCCGTGCGGCGGCAGATCTGATCCGGAAGACCCAGCCCGCGGCGCAGGTGGCGCTGCGTAAGTCTGGCGGCGGGGTATTTGAAATTACCGTGGACGGCAGGCTCGCTTACTCGAAGAAGGCGAGCAGCCGATTTCCGACCGAGGACGAAGTCCTGGCCGCGGTGAGGTGACCGACCGCGGCTCGGATATTTAGACAGGCAGCTCCCGGTAGGCGTCCTGATACACCTTGGCCTGGGCGCCGGCCTATTTCGGCTGAGGCAGCTTGGCGTACACATCACCAGGCTGGACCGACATCACGAGAACCGAAGGCGTTTCCGCCGGCCCGAATGGTCCAGGCACCTTGTTACCGATCGGCGGTAAGCTCTTCAGATAGGCGGCGATGGCCAGCGCGTCGGATCTGGTCAGGTGGGAGAAGTCCTGCCAAGGCATCACCGGCGCCAGCATCCGCCCATCCGGCCGTTTGCCCGATGTGATTGCCGCAGCGATTTGTTCCGCGGACCAGGAGCCGAGGCCCGTTTGCTTGTCCGGCGTCAGGTTTGGCCCGACAAACACACCATGGCCAGGAATGGCGAGACCGACATCTGATCCGCCGAGATACCTGGTTGCATCTGGTTGACCAAGCAGGCCGCCAGGCGTGTGGCAGTCGCTGCAGCCTGCCACCTCGACCAGGTACTGACCACGCGCCACCTGGCGGTCGGCGGCATGCAGCGGGGTGATCGACGCAGCCGCGAGCGCAGTTGCAAGAAGAATAATTGACCCGTAGCGCAGCACGATTTTATGTCTCCTGTCGTATCTCCTTTGTCTTTGTGTTTTTTCCCCGTGCAGCCAACGTTGGCTCTGCTGCAGGACTAAGCCTTATCGAGCCAGAAGATCTCCCAGCAGCTCGTCGCCGGCGGATCGCCCGGCGGTACGCCCAGCACAAGAGAACACCACGACGGAGACGCCCGGTACCGTGATCGCGCCGAACGCGAGGCGCCGCACGATGTAGCTGTACATAATGCTTGCTGGGCGGTTCCCTGTGGTCAGGCCTGCGGTGCGGCAGCGAGTCAAGCAAAGAAGCGGTTCTTCGGTCTGGGCAGGCCGAGATTCTCGCGCAGCGTCCGGCCCTCGTACTCGCGCCGGAAAATGCCGCGACGCTGCAGTTCCGGCACCACGCGTTCGACGAAATCGTCGAGGCCCGCCGGCAGGAAGGGGAACATGATGTTGAACCCGTCGCAGGCCCGGCTCTCCAGCCACTCCTGCATCTGGTCGGCGATCATTGCCGGCGTGCCGAGCAGCGCGGGGCCGGCATAGCCGCCGAGACGCTGAGCCAGCTGGCGCACGGTCAGATTCTCTCGCCGTGCCAGGTTGATGGCGCGCTCGCGCCCGCTCTTGCTGGCGTTGGTATCGGGAATTTCCGGCAGCGGCGCGTCCGGATCGAAGTGCCGACGCATCGGTGCCGAGCGCGATCGACAGCGAGGCGATGGCGCTGTCGTAGTGCACCAGACTGTCCAGCTTCGCACGCTTTTCGCGCGCCTCTTCCAGCGAGTCGCCGATCACCACGAAGGCGCCCGGCAGGATCTTCAGGTGCTCGGGATCGCGCCCGAGCGTCTTCCATGCGGCGCTTTGATATCGGCGTAGAGCGCCCGGCCGCCGTGAATGTCGCCGGCGCCGGCGAACACCATCTCGGCGGTTTCCGCGGCGAGCTGGCGGCCGGCATCGGACGCGCCGGCCTGCACGATCACCGGCCAGCCCTGAACGGGACGCGCGATGTGCAGCGGCCCGCGCACCGAGTAGTACTCGCCCTTGTGGTTCAGCACGTGCATGCGCGACGGGTCGAAGAACTCGCCGGTCTCCACGTTGCGGATGAAGGCGTCCTCCGCCCAGCTATCCCACAGCCCGGTGACCACATCGTAGAACTCGCGCGCGCGGCGATAGCGCTCGTCGTGCTCCATCGGTTCCTCCAGCCCGAAGTTCAGCGCCGCATCCGGATTGGAGGTGGTGACGATGTTCCAGGCCGCGCGCCCGCCGCTGATATGGTCCAGCGAGGCGAAGCGGCGCGCGACATGAAACGGCGCGTCGAAGGTGGTGGAACCGGTGGCGATCAGGCCGATATGCTCGGTGACCATGGCGAGCGCCGCGAGCAGGGTGAACGGCTCGAACGACGTCACCGTGTGGCTGCGCTTCAGCGCGTTCATCGGCATGTTCAGCACGGCCAGGTGGTCGGCCATGAAGAACGCGTCGAACCTGCCGCGCTCCAGCGTCTGAATGAACCGCGTGATGTGCGCAAGATTGAAATTGGCGTCGGGGTAGGCGCCGGGATAGCGCCAGGCGGCGGTATGGATGGTCGTCGGCCGCATGAAGGCGCCGAGATGGAGCTGGCGTTTCGTGGTCATGCTATCGTTGTCCGTTCCTGATCCCGGCTGAGGAAAGCCTGATGACACCCAGGTCCAATATAGGCGATGCACCCCGGCGGCGGGAGGATGCCCGCTTCATCACCGGCCAGGGCCGCTATCTCGATGACCTGCGGTTCGACGGAATGGCACACGCGGTGCTGCTGCGATCGCCACATGCCCATGCGACGATCGATGCGATCGATACCGCGGCGGCACGTGTGATGCCGGGCGTGCTGGCGGTGCTCACCGCCGATGACGTGCGCGCCGATGGGCTGCAGCCGCTGCGCCCGACGGCCGAGGCGAATCTCCAGACCGGCGAGAAGTTCGCTTTCGCCCCGCAGCCGTTGCTGGCGGAAGGGAAGGTGCGCCATGTCGGCGAGCCGGTGGCGCTGATCGTGGCCGAGACGCGGGCGCAGGCGCTGGATGCGGCCGAGAGGATCGCGATCGACTGGACACCGCTGCCGATCAACACCGCGATCGCCGACGAGGTGCCGGACAACGTCTGCATGGACTGGCATTGGGGCGATGCCGCGGCGGTCGATGCGGCGTTCGCCTCGGCGGCGCATGTCGTGTCACTGCGGCTGCACAATCACCGCATCGTCACCAACCCGATGGAGCCGCGTGGCGCCATCGGCCTCTACGACGGCCGCTACACGCTGCACGTGTCGAGCCAGAATCTGCACGGCAATCGCGATACCACCGCGCGTGCTCTCGGGGTGCCAGCGGCCGATGTGCGGTTCATCGCGCCGGATGTCGGCGGCGGTTTCGGGGCGAAGAACTTCAACTATGCGGAGTTCGCGCTGATCCTGTGGGCGGCGAAGCGGGTCGGCCGGCCGGTGAAGTGGATCGCGACCCGCAGCGAGGCTTCGTGTCGGATCACCAGGCGCGCGACCACCAGGCGGAAGCGTCACTGGCACTCGACGCAACGGGCAAATTCCTGGCGCTGCGGGTCAACGCTGTGGCCGATATCGGCGCATACATGGCCGGCGGCACCGGCGCGGTGCAGACCAACCAGTATGTGCATCTCCAGGGCAGCGTCTATGCAATTCCGGCGATCGCGCTGCACGTGGTGACGGTGCTCAGCAACACCACGCCGATCGGTGTCACGCGCGGGCCAGGCTTTGCCGAGGCGGTGAACATCATCGAACGGCTGATCGATGCGGCGGATCGGCAATGCGGCTTCGACCGGGCGGAGCTGCGCCGCCGCAACATGGCGACCACGCCGATGACCAACGCACTGGGATTCTCGGTCGACAGCGGCGCATTCGCCGAGACGCTGGATCATGCGCTGCAAGCGGCCGATGTCGCGGGCTTTCCCGCAGCGCCGCGCCGAAAGCGAGGCACGCGGTCTGATGCGTGGCCTGGGCTTTGCCTACCATATCAAAGGCACCGGACGGCTCACCGCATGAGAACGTAGACATCCGCTTCGAGACGGATGGCATGGTGTCGCTGATCACCGGAACGCAAACGATCGGCCAGGGGCACGAGACGACCTTTCCGCAGATGCTGGCCGACCGGCTGGGCATTCCGAACCAGCTGATCCGCTTGCGTCAGGGCGACACCGACCTGATCCCGATGGGCGGCGGGCATGGCAGTTCGCGCGCGACCTATATGGGCGGGACGGCGATCTTTCGCGCATCGGAAACCATCGTGCAGAAAGCGCGCCGCATTGCCGCCGATGCGCTGGAAGCCGCGGAAGCAGATATCGTCTTTGGCGATGGGCGTTTCGCCGTGGTCGGCACCGACCGGTCAATCTCGCTGCTGGAAGTTGCGGCGCGAGCGCGCGAAGCGGGCACGCCGCTCGACACGTATCACGCCTGGACGCGCGAGCACATGACCTTCCCGAACGGCGCGCATGTGGTGGAGGTGGAGATCGATCCGGAGACCGGCGCGGTCAGCCTGCAGCGCCACACGGCCGTGGACGATTACGGCGTGCTGGTCAACCCGATGATCGCGGCGGGGCAGGCCCATGGCGCCATCGCCCAGGGCGCCGGCCAGGCGCTGCTGGAGCATGCGTCGTACGATCCGAATCCGGACAGTTGCTGGCCGGCTCGTTCATGGACTACGCGCTGCCGCGCGCCGACGATCTGCCGGCGTTCAACCTGGACTTCAACGGCACGCGCTGCACCACCAATCCGCTTGGCGTGAAGGGCTGCGGCGAGGCCGGCGCGGTCGCGATGCTGCCGGCGATCCACAATGCCATCGTCGATGCATTGGCACCCATTGGCGTCACGCGGTTCGATGGACCGGCGACGCCGTTCCGTGTCTGGCAGGCTATCCGTTCACCGCGCGCATGATCGCCACCCAGCGGTCCAGCACCGGCAAGATCGTGTCCGCTTTTTCCGATGGCAGGCTGACCGAGACGCGGTTCACGCCAAGATCCTGATAGCGCTTGATCAGATCGATGTCCTCCGCCTGACCGCCGATCGAGATGTCGAAACCGTTCGGATCGCGCCCAGCCTCGGCCGCCATCTGGCGAAAGCGCGGGATCAGTTCGGTCAACGGAGTCGCCGAAGCCGGCGTGACCTGCGGCATCCAGCCATCGCCATAGCGCATCGGCGCGACGCGCGCTGTAGGGAAACGCCCCACCCACCAGAATCGGCGGATGCGGCTTTTGCATCGGCTTCGGCCAGGCCTGCATCGGATCGAAGTTGACGAACTCGCCGTGGTACTCCGCGGTATCCTGCGTCCAGATCGCCTTCATCGCCTCGATGCGTTCGCGCGCCAGCTTGTGGCGCGTTCTGAAGTTGGTGCCGTGGTTCTCCATCTCGTCCTGGTTCCAGCCGTTGCCGACGCCGAACACGAAGCGCCCGCCGGACACCTGATCGATCGAGGCCACCAGCTTCGCCGTCTGGATCGGATCACGCTGCGCGATCAGGCACACGCCGGTGCCGATCTTCAGCGTCTTCGTCGCTGCCGCCGCCATGCTCAGCGTCACGAACGGATCCATCGCGTCGTAGTAGCGCTTCGGCAGATCGCCGCCGAGGACGAACGGCGTCTTGCGCGACAGCGGGATGTGCGAATGCTCCGGCGCCCAGACGATATCGAAGCCGCGCTGCTCCAGCGCAACCGCGAGTTCCGCCGGGGTCATGGAGTAGTCGGTAAAGAACATCGAGGCGCCGAATTTCATGGCTGCTCCACCATTCCCATCCACCACATGGTGCTGTTGCCGACATTGATGTCGTAGCTGCGGGCGAACGCCAGTCTGCCGTCCGTCGCGATGCGGAACAGCGACAGCGCGGCACCCGTGATGTGCGCCACCGCCATCAATCGCCCGCTGGGGTCGATGTGGAATGTTCGCGGATGCACCCCGTGTGAATCGATGTGCTGGATCAGAGTTCGGCTCGCCTGTCGCCTGATCGATTGCAAACACCGCCAGTGAATTCTCGCCAGCCGCATTCGCGGCACGATTGGCGACGTAGACCGTCCGGCCGTTCGGATGCACATGCACGGTGCCGACCGCCTGGCGTCCGACTGGCGAACGGCCAAGCGTCGGCTTCCGATAGCGCGGCACCGGCGACAGTATGCCGTTGATCCGGTCGAACAGATCGAGCGCGTTCTGCCGCTCCAGCGACACATAGACCCATGGTCGCGACGGATGGAAATCCAGGTGCCGCGGGCCGAAGCCATAGCCGCCATCCGGGGCGATGGACACTTCGTTGCTCAGCACGCCGTCGTTGAAGTCGAACAGCTTCAGCGAGCCTGGCTCTTCCGGCTTGCCGTCCGCCGCATCGTGGCCGCGGCAGACCAGGATCACCTGGCGGTTGTCCAGCGTCGCGCGCACCTGATGCCCGAAGATGCCAGGATCGATCGGCCCGGGCTGCACGACCTCGTCGCCGGGTGTGCCGTCCGCATTGATCCGATAGACGCGCACTGCGCTCGGGTTGTTGAACGCGACCAGAACGAAGCGCGACGGAATGTCGGTCGACATGTGGACTGGCCGCGTGGGCAGCGAAATCGGCGCACCGTGCTGGCTGAGTTCGCCGCTCGCCGGGTCGATGCGCAGCGCGGTCACGTGATGCGCATTGCCGGCCGGTCCCATACCCGGGGCGCTGTTGCTGCTGGCGACGTAGAGAAACCGCCGCGAAGCATGCGGCCAGGCATACTGCACGTTCGCCGGCAGACTGACAGTTCCGCGACGGGTCAGCGTCGCGCCTTCCACATCGACATCGTAGTGTGTCAGCTCCGGCCCGACATTGGCGTACAGCCACACTCTGTTTGGCACGTTGCTACTCCCAGGGCTGGACCATGATCTTCGCATGCTTTTCCGGGTTGGCCAGCTCGGCAAATGCGCCCTTGACACCGTCGAGTGCCACATGCCCGGTGATCAGCGGCGTCACATCGACCTTGCCCTCGGCGATATGGTGCAGGCTTTGGGCAAATTCCTCGGCAGTGTAAGCCAGCACGAACTGGATATTGAGCTGCTTGACGATGCCGAAGAATGGCTCGAACCGGTCGGTCTCCATGCACACGCCGACCACGACGATACGCGCATCGGCCGGAGCGCCCTCGACGATCTGCTGGATCACGCCGGGCACGCCGACACATTCGAACATCACCGCCGGCCGCTGCCTCGGCCCACTGCCGAACAGCTGCGCATAGCGGCTGCCGTCGTAGCCGGCCGGTGTCGCGACGTCCTGCCACGATTGGTAGGGCGACTTCTCCGCCGGATCGATCACAATGTCGGCGCCCATCTTCAAGGCGAGCGCGCGCCGACCGGCAGAGAAGTCCGCGGCAATAATCGGATGCACGTTACGGATCGCCAGCGCGGCGATCACGGACAGCCCGACCGGTCCGCAGCCGATCACCAGCGGCACATCGTCGTCGCCGAGACGCGCCTTTTGCACCGCGTGCCAGCCCACCGCGATCGGCTCGGTAAGCGCCGCCTTTTCGGGCCGCAGCCCGTTCGGAACCGCCAGCAACATACGCTCCGCCAACGGCATGTACTGCGCGAAGCCGCCAGCGATGTCGTTGGAATAGCCAATGCCTTGCACGGTTGTGCCGGCGATCGTCATCGGCATCGAGCAGACCAGCGTGCCTGGCTTCAGCCGCTTGTCCGTGCCGGGGCCGTGTTCAACGATCTCGCAGCAGAATTCGTGACCGAACACCACATCGCGCGCCGGGTCCATCGGCCATCGTCCGCCGACGCGGCGAGATCGTTCGATGAACTGCTCCGTGTACTTCGCCGCGTGCAGGTCGGTGCCGCAAATGCCGCAGCATAGCGTCTTGACCAACACCTGGCCTGCGACCGGTTGCGGATCGGCGACGGTATCCACGACGAAATCGCCGTGGCGGAAGATCGCGGCACGCATGACATTCCCCCCGGTTGCGTCAGGCTGCGAGCATCGCGCGGATGTCGGGCAAGTGCTCGCTGCCCCAGAAAAGCTCGCCATCGACGATAAAACTGGGTACGCCGAATACACCGCGTTCTTCCGCCGCGCGGCTGATGGCCGCAACTTGATCGCGCAGCGTGGGCGCTTGGGTGGCGAATGCGGTCCCCTCGGCTCCGGCTTCGGTCAGCACGGCGGTGATCACCGAGATGTCTTCGATGTCGAGCTCTCGGCGCCAGAAGCGCTCGAACACTGCGTTGTGGTAGCGACGGAACACCGCGTCACCCGCCTGCTGTGCGAACAACATGCCCGCGGAGGCGAGTGTCGAATCCCAGATCTTCTGTGTCCCGCGGATCACCAGTCCGCGCTTGCGCGCCTGTCGGCGGCAATCCATGTAACTGTAGCGCACCCGGCGCCATTGATGCGGGGTGCGATTTTCCTCCAGCACGCGGCCTTCCGTATCGACGCGCGCCGAGCCGAGAAAGGAGGGTAGGTCGAGCACATAGGGCAGCCACTCGATGCGCACGGCAAGGTCGCGCTCAAGGCCGTAGGTCAGGTCCTTCGCCAAATAGGCGTACGGACTTTTGTAATCGGTATATGTGGTGATGCTGCGCATGATCAGAGCGGAATTGTTCGTCGCTTCATGAGCTCGCCCCAAAGCTTGTCGCGGTCAAAATCGAACACCAGTTTCGGATCCTCGGGCAAGGTGAACCAGGCTCCGAGCATTATTTCGTTTTCAAGCTGGCCGGGTCCCCAACCGGCATAACCAAATGCCACAAGGCTTTGTTTGGGTCCCTGGTGGAGGCCGATGTCGCGCAGCACTTGCGGATCGGCGGTCATCGCCACGCGGCCATCGATATCGATGGTGCCGGTGCGTCGATATTCGGCGGAGTGAATGATGAATCCGGCTTCTGGCTGCACCGGGCCGCCAGCGAACAGGCGGACCTGGCCGTCGCTTCCCTTGCTGTCGAGCCCCAGCGCGTTCAGCAGTTTCGTCACCGGAATTTCCTCGACCGGGCGGTTTATCACGATCCCGAGCGCGTTGTTCTTGTCGTGTTGCACCATAAGGATGACGGTCTTGGCGAAACGCGGATCGCCCATCTCGCCTCGGCAACCAGAAGCTGGCCAGTCGAGCGAGGCGCCAGGTTGCGTGTCCTCCGGCTTGGCCAAGGCGGCCATGAACGCCGGCGCGACGAGCAGGACGCCGAACGACAGCACGGCACGCCTGGACCGCAGAAGGATCATCGGCCATATCCTGCCGCGTCAGGAGAAGGAAACGCAAGAATGGCCGATACCCCCACCTTTGGCCGCTACGCCGAGATTCCGCTCGACCGCATGACCCCGGAGCAGCAGGAAGCCTATCGCTTCCTCGTCGAAGGCCCGCGTGGGCGGCTGCCGGGTCCCTACAAGATCTGGGTGCACAATCCGAAGCTGGTGCATGCCGCGGAGCCACTCGGCCAGCATTTCACGCCAGGTGCTTCGTCGCTGACCGAACGCGAGCGGGAGATCGCCGTCGTGGTGATCACCAGCAAGTGGCATTCGGCGTATCCCAACGCTGCACACGAAAAGCGCGGCAAGGAGGTGGGGCTGCCGGCAGCCGCGGTGGAAGCAATCATCACGGGTCTTCCCACATCGTTCGAGGATGCCCGCGAGCAGTGCGTCTATGAGTGTGCCTTGGCGCTGGCGTCCGACCGCATCGTGCCTCAGGGCCTTTACGATCGCGCGGTGCGGGTGTTGGGACACGAGAGCATCACCGACATGATCGTGCTGATGGGTTATTATACCTGCGTGTCGCTGACGATGAACTTCTATGCCGTGCCGCCGGGCAGTCCGGGACTGTCGCGGCAATGACCTGAACCGGTCACTTGATCTTGGCGTCGTCAGGACTTGGCAAAGCCGAAGATGGCCGGGCCTCGATAGCCAGGAACGGGAGAAACAGGATGGATGAGAATGAGATTCGAAAGGCGCTCAACCGCCACTGGGCTGCCTCGGACGCAAATGACTTCGACGTTGAGCATGACATATACCGAGAGGACGCGCTGCTCGATACCCGCAATCGGGCGAGCGCATTAGAGGTCGGCACAATATTCAGGCATCTCGCGCCGTGCAGCCAAGCTCCAAGCGCTTCACGGTGCGCCGCATCGTCGGTGCGGGCGACCTCTGGGTCACGGAATTCATCCTGTCCTATGACGGCCGTCCATCCTATTCGGTGAGCGTCATGGAGTTCATGAATGGTAAGGTGGCCCGCGAGACCCAATACTTTGGCGACTCGTTCGAGCCCGGACCGTCGCGCGCGCATTTGGTTGAGCGGTGAAATCGCCGATACTGGCTAGCGTGCTTGCGCGTACTGGACCGAGCAGAGCTGCCCGTCGATACCGCCCAGCTCGCGCGTTTTCTCATCGGCAAGATGCTCGTGCGATCGCTGACCGAAGGTGTGGCGGCCGGCTGCATCGTCGAGACCGAGGCGTATAGCATCGGTGACCTCGCGGGTCATGCGTATCGCGGTATCACCCCACGCAATCGGGCGCTTTTTCTCGAGCGCGGACACGCATATGTCTATCTCGCGTATGGCACCTCGTTCATGCTGAATGTTTCGAGCGAGACGTCCGGCGTTGGCGCAGGCGTCTTGATCAGGGCGATCGAGCCAACCGATGGCATCACGATCATGCAGCGAAATCGCGGTACCGAGCGGGTGCGAGACCTGGCGCGCGGCCCAGGACGGCTTAGCGCAGCCTTGAGAATTGATCGCGCGCTGGATGGGATTGACCTTTGTCAGGCCGGCCCGCTGTGGCTCGGATCTGATGGTCCGACGTCCCGCGAAATCGGGCAGAGCAAACGGATCGGCATCACGCGCGCCACCGACAGTCTGCTGCGGTTCTACGTTCGCGGCAATTCGTTCGTCAGCGGTCCGCTGGCGCTCAATAGGTGAGAGAAGCGGCGCCGGGCAGTCCAGAACTGTTGCGGCAATGGCCTGAACTGGTCACGCTGCATGCGCCTTGATCTTGGCGTCGTGAGGCGCTTTGGCAAAGCCGAGCAGTCGGGCCGCCGCACCGATTGTCCAGCCCTGGATTACCAGTGACACCACGACGACGACGAACACGCCGGAGAAGAGCTTTTCGTCACGCACCGGGTCGGCGAGCGCTGGGATGAAGCTGATGAAGATCGGCGCGGCGCCACGCAGCCCGACCCAGGAGGCGAATGCCGATTCACGCCAGCCGAAGCGGAACGGCAGCAGGCAGGCGAATGTCGCAACGGGCCGCGCCACGACGATCAGCACAACCGCGATCGCGATGCCGGTCGGAATGAACGGCACAAGGTCGTGCGGCGTGACCAGAAGTCCAAGCATGAGAAACAAGACGATCTGCGCCAGCCAGCCGACGCCGTCGAAGAAATTGGCAATCGCCTGCTGCCCGGGGTGCCTGGTTGCGCCGATCATGATGCCAACCAGGTAGATCGCAAGAAATCCACTGGTCCCCAGCACCTGTGCCAGTCCGAAGACGCCCAGAGCGAAGGCGAGCACCAGGACCATGGCGGTCGGGACTTCCAGCGACAGATTGCGCAGCATCAGCGCGAGCAGCCAGCCGCCGCCGAGACCAAGCAGCATCCCGCCGACCATCTCGTGCAGGAACAGCATCGTCCCGCCGAACCAGGTGATCGTCCGCCGGATCCGCGAAGCTGCGGAGGACGAACACGGTCAGGAAGATCGACATCGGGTCGTTAAGCCCCAATTCCACCTCCAGCAGAGCGACGATGCGTTCAGGCAGAGCGACGCGAGCGCGTCCCAAGAGCGCGGCGACCGCGGCTGCATCGGTCGGTGCCACCGCCGCACCGACCAGCATGGACATCCGGAACGGCACACCGGTCAGTGCAGAGACGGCGGCGCCGACACAGACCGCGGTGACACCGACACCGATGACAGCCAGCGCAAGTGCCGGCCAGCCGGCAATGCGCAACATCGACGGACGAGTCTGCAGGCCACCTTGCAGCAGGATCACGGCAAGTGCGACGCTGCCGATCAGATAGGCCGAAGCAAAATCGTCGTACGGGATGCCGCCGGGACCGTCCTCGCCGGCCAGCATCCCGAGCGCCAGGAACACCAGCAGAACTGGCGCGCCCAATCGGCGGGACAACAGGCCGGCGAGCACGCTCAATACGCCAAGAGCGGCGCCCCCGAGGATCATCTCGTGGGCAAACGCCATATGGGCGCGGCCGAGAGTGACGAGATCGGGACCGATCGGCATGTCCCGCGTGCGTATTGATCGCTACTGTGCCGGTACGGCCGCCCGCTGCCGCGCGATCTCCTCGTCCCATGGCCCCGGGAACAGGCCCAGGTTCACCACGTCAGGCGCGAACACGCTCTCCTGGCGTGGCCATTTCTCGCGCGGCAGTTCGTAGGAAACCTCCAGTCCGTTGCCGTCCGGATCGCGGAAGTAGATGCCAAGTGATAGGCCATGGTCGGAGATGTGGTCGATCTGCACGCCCTTCTGCTTCAGCCGATGATAGGCCTCCTTCAGATCGTCGAGGCTCTCCATCATGAAGGCGGCATGGTTCAGCCCGACCTGGCGCTTCAACTGCAACGGCGCATCATCGCCGAGTTCCATCAACGCGACCTCGTGCGACTTGTCCTCGTCCGCCGACATGAATGCCGCGCGGCCGGGACGGAAGTGGTAGGTGTGCAGGCCGAGCACGTCCTCGTACCACTGCCGCGAACGTTCTGCG
This sequence comes from uncultured Alphaproteobacteria bacterium, assembly GCA_963758595.1. Taxonomy (GTDB): domain Bacteria; phylum Pseudomonadota; class Alphaproteobacteria; order Acetobacterales; family Acetobacteraceae; genus JAMXLO01. Next base: position 195,576 of record CAVWWB010000001.1, on the reverse strand, counting down.
TTGCGGACGTACAGGTTGACATGCCCGAGATGCTTTGGCCGATAGCTCATAACGCGTCCTCCATATGGTTCGGGCGCCAGCCCGATCTTCAATGCATGCCACCGGGCTAGTCCCGGTGGTCACGGGCGGGCTCGACCCGCCCATCCTCCCTCTGCAGGAAATCCAGCACGCGCTGCATAGCCTCGTTCTTCGGATACATCGCAGCCAGGGCGCGGGCGCGTGTCAACGGGTCGGAAGCGAAGAAGCGCTCGTACAGCACCTGGCGGCTGCCGAACGAGCTGCCGGCCACGTCCCAGGCCAGGCGGAACAGCCGGATCCGGTCGCGTGCCCCGATGTTGTCGGTGGCCAGGTACTGTTCGATGTCGCCGGCAAGCGGGCCTGCAAGGTCCGCCTCACTCGGCGTGATCATGAAGCTGGACGAGCCGAGCAGTTGCAGGATCTCGATCATCCGCGGATAGGCGGTCATGAACAGGTTGCGTGTGCTCTCGATCGTCACCGGGTCGGGACACATGACGCCCCATTGATCGATCTGCGCATCGGCCTCCGCCGCGCGGATCAGCGCACGGGTCAGCGTGGTGTTCAGCATCAGCTCGCCGATGCGGTCCTCGACGTGCGGCAGGTGCTTGTTGCCGAGGGCCTCGGTCATCAGCAGGGCGAGCCCCAGGACGAATTCGCACTTGGCGAGGTTCTTTGCCGCGCCCTGGTGCGAGGAATGCGCCGAATAGTGCGTGGCAAGCGCGGCGCCGTTCAGCTTCTCGACGTCGCCATAGATGAACACCCGCTCCCACGGCACCTCGACATCGTCGAAGAACACGATGCAGTCCATCTCCTCGAAGCGCGAGGACAGCGGCTGATCGAAATGCGAGCGGCCGGAATCGAAGCTGTCGCGGCAGAGAAATCGCAGGCCCCGTGTGCCGCAGGGGATGGCAAAGGCGAGCGCGAACGGGCTGTGTTCCGTGGTGTGCTGGCCTAGTCGGGGCGAATAGACGGCGATCTCATCCGAGATCGGCCCGAGCGTGGCGAGCACACGCGCGCCGCGCACCACCAGCCCGCTCGAGGTCTCGCGGATCGCCTGCAGCGCGGTTCCTTCTTGCAGGTTGTAGGTGGCAGTGACGTTGCGGCTGCGCTGGAGGTTGATCAGCGAGTGTGTGAGAACGATGTCGTTCTCGCGGATGAATTCGTAGTATCGGCGGACATTGCTGGCGTACTTGTCGAAGTACTCCGCGGCGGCGCCCCAGGCAGCGAGGGTGACGTTCATGAAATCGGGCGAGCGGCCCATCATGCCACAGGTGCTGCGCGCCCAGTTCAGCATCATCTCGCGTCGTGCGATCAGCTCGTCTTGCGTGCGCGGGTGGATGAAGGACAGTCCCACGCGATCCCCGGTCGTGGGCGAGACGTAGGTCATCGCGTCGCGGTATTCGGGATCGCATTGCATGTCGTACAGCGCCGCAATCGCGCGTGCGCCGCCGGCGAGGCCTGGATGCGTCGTGACGTCCCTGACGCGCTCGCCGCCGAGCCAGACCTCGCGGTCCTGTTCGCGCAGTCCGTCGAGGTATTGGCGTCCGGTGCGAGCGGGCATAGTGCGTCTCCTCTGGCACTCCGCCACTCTGCCACGTCTGGGGGGCGGGCTACCAGTCGGGGGCGAAGCCCGTGAAGGCGTGGGGGATACGCCGGATATCGGCAAGAATCTCCTGGCGCAGGCCGGTCGGCGCGTCAGACGGGAATTCCAGGTCGATGGAATCGGCTACACCGCCGAAGCGCTGCTCGATCACCGCGGCGATATCGCGGTAGGTCCCGCAGGCGGCGAAGATGCGCACCACATCGTCGGAGACCTGCGCGCCCATCTCGCTCCAGCGGCCTTCCACCGACATGCGGTGCAGTTTCAGCCCGAGGTCCTGCAACCCGTGCAGCGCCAGGATCGGCATGTAGGTGCGTGTCGAGCCGTAAAATCCGATGCGGCGGCGCACGGTCTCCATGCCGGCGGCGACCGTCGCGTCATCCGGGCCGGTGACGACGAAGCCGCCGCCGTGCACGTCGAAGTTCTGCCGCTTGCGACCGCTGCGCTGCATTCCGATGGCGATCTGCGGCAGGCAGACGTCTTCGAGGTAGCGGCGCGAGCACAGCGGATGCAGCCGCACGCCATCGGCGACCTGGCCGGCGACGCGCAGCATCGCCTCGCCTACCGCGGCAAGCGTCACCGGCACCATGGGCAGCCCGGTAGGCTCAGGCGAAAAGTCCGGCGTCATCAACGTCAGCGTGTAGTGGTCGCTGTGGAAGTCGAGCGTTTCCCCGGTCTCCCAGCAGCGCCAGATCGCCCGCAGGGCACGCACGTAATCGCGCAGGCGCGGGGCTGGCGCGGTCCATGCGATGCCGAAGCGCCGCTCGTTGTGGCCCTTCACCTGGCTGCCGAGACCCAGGACGAAGCGGCCGCGCGAGTTCGCCTGCAGGTCCCAGGCCTGCGATGCCAGCACCGTCGGGCTGCGCGGAAATGCCACGGCGACCGACGGGGTCAGTTCGACCCGCTCGGTCGCCATGGCAGCGACAGCGAGCGGGGCGAATACGTCATGGCCAAGCTCAACCGTCATCACCGCGTCGAAGCCGGCGACTTCCGCATCCCGCGCTGCCTGCGCGGTTGCGCTCCATTCGTGCATCGGCAGGCGTGTGAAGATCCGCATGATGCTCCTCGCTTGGCCAAATGCCGATTGTCGTAGGACAATCGCTATCCAAACGTCACCTCAATCCTGCCCGCGACATCGCAATTCTCAGGAACATCCCAATGCGCTCTGCCAATCATGCCACACGCCTGCTGCTGATCGCTTGCGTCCTCATCGCTACCAATGTGTCGCTGATCCCGTGTACCGAGGCAAACACGCCGTGGGGCATGATCGCAGGCCGGGTGGTCGGCCGCGTGAAGCAGTTGAGCCAGAAACCGAAGGAAGATCAGCCTGGCTTCGATGTTGCGACGGTCATACTCAACGCCGATGCCGGAAGGGTTTATGCGACCACAGTCAGCCAGCTCCGTCGCAACCAGACGCTGCATATCGTGGCGGAAGACCCGACAGACCGCACGGTCGAATTCAACAACGGCACGCGTTCTGCCGGGATCACCGTCACCGATCTCGGCACGCGGCTCTCGCAAATCCTCGTGGCGTCCGCGACCAAGCCGGGCGAGGACTCGGCCACGCTGCGCATCGTCGCAGGAATTCTGCGCGTCTGCGAGGCGATGAAGATCACGTGCAGGGAGCAATAGAACCTGGTGTGTCGGGCACGCCCCCGACACACCAGCGGCCTCGATCAGTTCAGCCGCAGATCGGTGATGTGCTTCGGATCAGGCTTCAGTTCGCCTTTCTCCACCCGCTTGACGATATCGGTCAGCACCACGTTGGCTGGCGTCGCGATGCCGATCTCGTCACCCTTCTTCGCCACCATGCCGTTGAGGAACTCGATCTCGGTGCGGCGCCCCTTCACCATGTCCTGGCCCATCGACGGCCGGTGTTCGCCGCCGCCTTTGCTCACCTCGGCCAGCCGGTGTTCGTCGTACTGCCGCGTCGCTGTCGCATCGCCTTCGCCGGCGCGGGCGATGATCTCGGGATCGAGGTGGATGATCTCCTCCAGCTCGTAACCGAGCGCCTGGCCGACCCGGATCGCCTCGCTGCCAAGGCGGGCGGAGAAGCGGCGGATCGTATCGTTCTGGACCATGTCCTTGCCGATCATCCCGGTGCAGGCCGACAGGCCGTTGCCCATGACGTTGGTCACCAGCTTCGACCAGCGCTCCCCCCACAGGTTCTCGGTAACCATCGCGCTGTCGGCCAGTCCGACCAGTCGGCGAATTTCCTTGACGCGGTCGGTGACACGGCCATGCACCTCGCCGGTGCGAAACACCGTATGGCGCGATCCGCTCTTCCCGGCGGCGCGCCGCACATGACCCGGTTCGCACAGATCGACGGTGATCGAGCTGGCGATGCATCCAACGGTCTTGCCCCAGCCGACCACGCCAGCGATCGTCTCCTCGTTCATGCAGTTCTGCAATGAGACGATGAAGCCGCCTGGCGCCAGATACTGGCTGATCAGCGTCGCCGCCCATTCGGTGTCGTACGACTTCATGCAGACGAAGGCGATATCGATCGGCTTCTCCTTGGCGAGATGCTGCGCATCGGTCACATGCATCGCGCGCACCTTCACCGTGAATTCCGGCACGTCGCGAATATGGCTGATCTTCAGGCCATCGCGCTGCATTTTCTCGACATGTGCGGGCCATGGGTCGATGAACGTGACGTCCTCGCCGGCCTGTGCCATGTGCGCTCCGGCGTAGCCGCCGACGGCGCCGATGCCCATGATTGCGATCCTGTTACCCATGGCTTTCTCCTTCAACGACTTCGATGATCTCGCGTGCGCGGACCACGCGCTTGCCCCAGCGCGCATCGAACGCTGCGATCAGCGCACCGATCCCGGGTGATCCGGTGATCGCCTCCGCGGCTGCGACGTCGGGAAACTGATAGAATGCGTAATGCACAGAGGGATCGGAACGGCTCCAGGCGCGCCATGCCCGCTGCGGCTTGAACGCGTCGATAGCGTCGGGCAGGTGCTCGGTGCGGTACCACGCGTCGAAGTCAGGGCGATCGGCTTCGGCCACGACGGCACGCACCACCAGATAAGCCGGCAACGTTCCCTCCCGCTGATGCGCTTTGCCGCATCCCGGCGAATTTCCTTCAGGTAACCGAGGAACGCAACCGAGGCGCCGCGCAGCCCTACGGCCGAGTGCTACAGCAGCTGGATCAATTGCGCCTTCAGATACGCCGTCTCCGGCAGGTGGGGATGGACCGGGTGGTCGGGACCGGCGCCGCCGGTGAACAGGATTCTGCCCTCCCGCCGGGCGCGATGCAGGCCCATGGCGATCTGCGCGCTCCAGGCCTCCAGCGGCGCGTGATAGCTGCACGATGCGACAAACAGAATGCCGCCAGGAGCAACCAGAGGCGCTGCGAGGCGGGCCATGCGGCCATAGGCACGCAATCCCGTATCAGCGTCCTTGCGCGAGCGGGCAAACGCCGGCGGATCGCATATCACGATATCGAAACGCTCGCCGAGAAGCGCGCCCATGGCGTCGAACGCGTCGTCGCGTCGCACGCGCAGCAGATCGGCCATGTCGTTCAACGCCGCTGCCTGTTGTGCCCAGGCCAGCGCGGGCGCGCTGCTGTCGATCAACGTCACGTCGCGCGCTCCCGCCGCCGCGCAGCGCAGGCCGAACGCGCCGACATGGCAGAACACGTCCAGCACGCGAGCACCGCCGGCGAGCGCCGAAACCCGATCGCGGTTCGGGCGCTGGTCGAAGAACCAGCCGGTCTTCTGTCCGCCGAGTGGATCGACTGGAAACCTGACATGGCTCTCGACGACCTCGGTTCGCGCATCGCTGCCCACCAGCAGCGAGACGCTCTCCGGCAGACCCTCCTGCTGCCGCGCCGCCGAATCGTTCCGCGCAACGACCGCCCGCAACAGCAGCAGATCAGCGAGTGCCTCTATTATGATCGGCGTCAGGCGGTCCATCCCGGCGGTATTCGCCTGCAACACGACGACATCGTCGTAGCGGTCGATCACCAGCCCAGGCAGTCCATCCGCCTCGGCGTGCACTAGGCGGTGGAACGGCGTGTCGCAGACCCGTTCACGCAATTCGATCGCCGCACTCAGCCGTCGACGAACCCATGTCGCGTCGATGTCTGCCGCCGGATCGCGGTCAAGCCGGCGTGCTGCGATCAGACTGCGCGGATTGAACATGAACGTGCCGAACTGCACGCCGTCATCGCCTTCAATGCGAACCAGGCTACCCGGCGGCATTTGCCGATACTCCGGCCTCATCGCGATTTCGTTGGAAAAAACCCAGGGCGAACCGGAACGCAGCCGCCGCCCCTGGCCCGGGTTGAGCCGCAAGACCGGTCTGTCCAGCACGTTCTGCATGATCGTACCTCGATCCGATCCAGTGGCGCCGGGCACATCCTGTCACACCCGCATTGCTTGCCTGCGTGATGTCTGACTGAAATCAGCGAATTAAGCAGGAACCAGGCGCGGTAGGTTCGCCGGTCCAGCGAACCCTACGCATACCCCTGGTTCGAAAAGCGACTTTAGGACCGCTCAGGAGCAACCCTCAGGCCGCGACGCGGCGGTCCGGCAACAGTATTGTCCGCAGCGCGGTTACCAATCGATCCATCATAGCGTCGCTGTGCAGGGGGGTGGGCGTCAGGCGCAGTCTCTCCTCGCCGCGCGGCACGGTCGGGTAATTGATTGGCGTCGCGTACATCGCGAACTCGTCGAGCAGTCGGCGGCTGACCGCGCTACACAGTGCCGCATCGCCGATATGCAGCGGCACAATGTGACTGGTAGAGCGCAGCACTGGCAGTCCTGCCGCAGGTAATGCGGCGTTTCAAGTCTCCGCGCGCTCGAACAGCAACCTCCTGCGGCCCGCGTCACCACGGACGTGCCGTACGCTGGCCAGCGCCGCAGCCGTTATCATCGGCGGCAGCGAGGTGGTGAAGATAAACCCCGGCGCGCAGCACCGGATGTAGTCGATAACATTCGCATCACCGGCAATGTAACCGCCGTGACAGCCGAAGGCCTTCGCCAGTGTTCCTTCGATTACGTCGATGCGGGCAGCCACACCGTCACGTTCCGCAACACCGGCCCCCGAAGGTCCGTACATCCCGACCGCATGGACCTCGTCGAGATAGGTCATCGCCCCGTAGCGGTCGGCGAGATCGCAGATTGCACCGATCGGCGAGATATCCGCGTCCATTGAATACACCGACTCGAACGCGATCAGCTTCGGCGCCGCCGGCGGCGCGAGGCGCAGCAGTTCCTCCAGGTGCTCCGGGTCGTTGTGGCGGAAGATGTGGCAGGTCGCGCGCGAGCCCTTGATGCCGGCGATCATGGAGGCATGGTTCCGCGCATCGGAGAACACGTGCCAGTCGGGCAGCGAGTTCAGGATCGTCGACAGCGCCGCCTGGTTGGACACGAACCCGGAGGTGAACAGCAGCGCCGTCGGCTTGCCGTGCAGATCGGCCAGTTCGGCCTCCAGCGCATCATGTGCCGGGCTGGTGCCGCTGATGTTGCGCGTGCCGCCGGCACCGGCCCCCATTGTTCGGGCGGCCTCGCAGGCCGCATCGATCACCACGGGGTGGCCGCCCATGCCGAGGTAGTCGTTGGAGGACCACACCAGCACCTCGCTGCCGTCCGGCGCGGCGGTACAACGGGAACCGCTCCGCCTGCTTGCGGAGCGGCGTGAAGCGGCGATAGCGGCCCTGCGCCTCGATCGCCGCCAACGCCGTCTGACAGTGGTTCAGGAATGGATGCATCCTCGTGCTGCCTCCCCCGGGAACACCGGGTCAGTCTATCGCCGGTGGCCCTCACGTCCCATGCGTAGATGCCGGACATCGGATGAATAGTTGTTCACCGGACGTAAACCCGGATCTCCTGCGGACCGCCCGCCGCGGCGGTTCTTAGCCCGAGATGGATGCGGCTTGCCGGTACGCCTTGGTCCATAATGCCGCGCATCACCTCGGCGGATCGGCGCTGTGCTGCCGCGGCATCGGCGCCGGACGGCAGGATGGCCGTGACATCGTATTGCACGCCGGGCGCCCGGGTCTCGGCCGCCCGCACGGCATAGCGCAGCACGTCCTGGTAGCTCGGGTTCGGCTCGGTGTAGTTGATGGTGAGCAGCGCGGTGCGCGCATCGACCTTCGGCGTCTGCGTCGCCACGGGCTTCGCCTCCGGTGACGGCGCAAATGTCGTCTGGTCGACCAGCTTGCAGCTTGCCAGCAACAATGCCGCGGCGACGCCCCACTTCGCTCTCATCCGGTAACTCTCTTGCAGCTTGCCGACGGTCGGGCAAGATGCCTGCCGCAGTGCGAAATGGACCCCTGAATGCCCGCCCGGACCAACCAGCGCATCGACGGCAAGCGGCTGTGGGACAGCCTGATGGCGATGGCGGAGATCGGCGCGACGCCGAAAGGGGGGGTGCGGCGTCTGACCCTGACCGAGGTTGACCGGCGCGGCCGAGACAGATTCCGCGCCGAGTGCGAGGCGGCCGGGCTGACGGTGCGGGTGGATGCGATCGGCAACATGTTTGCGCGCCGGCCTGGCCGCGATCCGAACCGTCCGCCGGTGCTGTTCGGCAGCCATCTCGACAGCCAGCCGTCCGGCGGTAAGTTCGACGGCGCGCTCGGTGTGCTGGCGGGGCTCGAGGTGATGCACACGCTGGACGATCTCGGAATCGTGACCGAGGCACCGCTCGAGCTTGTCAATTGGACGGATGAGGAAGGCAGCCGCTTCGGCCATTCCCTGATGGGCTCCGGCGTGTGGTCCGGCGTGTTCTCCGCTCGATAAGGCCTATGCGCTGACCGACGGCGAAGGCGTGACGGTGCGAACGGCGCTGGACGACATCGGCTATCGCGGCGCCGAAAAAGCAGCCGCGTTTCCGGCGGATGCATATTTCGAGCTGCATATCGAGCAAGGACCCATCCTGGAGCGGGAAACCAAACAGATCGGCATCGTCACCGGCGCCCAGGCGATGGTCTGGTACGACGCCGTGGCCACCGGCCAGGACTCGCACGCCGGAACCACCCCGCCGTCCGCGCGAAAGGACGCATTGGTGTGCGCGGCGCGGATCATCGATCTGGTGGACCGGATGATGCGCGCGCGAGGCGAGGACGGACGCGGCACGGTGGGGCAGCTTCTGGTCTCGCCGAACAGCCGCAACGTGGTGCCGGGCGAGGTGCGCTTCTCGGTCGAGTTCCGCCATCCTTCCGATGCCGAGGTCGATCGGCTGGATGCGCAGTTCCCTCGCGAGGTCGGCTTCATCGCGCGCGACTGTGGGGTGAAGCTGGAGCTGACGCGATTGTTCAAGATCCCGGCGCAGCCGTTCGATCCGGACTGCGTGGACTTGGTGCGGCAGGGCGCGGCGAAACTGGGCTACTCCGCACGCGAGATAGTCTCCGGCGCCGGACACGACGCGGTTTACGTGGCGCGGCATGTGCCGACAGCGATGATCTTCACGCCTTGCAAGGACGGGCTGTCGCACAACGAGGCGGAGAGCATTCAGCCGGACGAGGCAACGGCTGGCGCACAGGTATTGTTCGAGGCAGTGCTGGCGCGGGCGAATCGGGCAGGGTGACTCGGGTGGCGAGGTTACTCGAGTAGGCTTGCAGTTTGCCTCCGGGTTGCCGCCCCCCGTCCATACCTCCTATACGCCGGCAGCCCGGAGGAAATGGCATGGCAGCTCTCGACGCGCCCGTGATCGACAACCCGGTGCTGGCCCACCAGGCCGAGATCCTAGCCCGGCCCCACGAGCAGGCTTGGCGGATGGCGAACGCCATCAGGGCGCTCGCGATTGACGCGGTGGAGGCAGCGAAGTCCGGCCATCCCGGCATGCCGATGGGCATGGCCGACGTCGCCACCGCGCTATGGACCCGGTTCCACAAATTCGACGCCGCCGATCCGCGCTGGCCGGATCGCGACCGCTTCGTGCTATCGGCCGGGCACGGCTCGATGCTGCTCTACGCGCTGCTTTATCTCACCGGCTATGACGGCATGGGGATCGAGGAGATCAAGCGTTTCCGCCAGCTCGAATTGCCGGCGGCCGGCCATCCCGAATACGGCCTGCATCCGGGCATCGAGACGACGACGGGGCCGCTGGGACAGGGCATCGGCACGGCGGTCGGCATGGCGATCGCCGAGAGATTGTTGGCCGCTCGGTTCGGCCGCTCGCTCGTGGATCATCGCACCTGGACGATCTGTTCCGACGGCGACTTGATGGAGGGCATCAGCCACGAGGCTGCGGCGTTGGCCGGCCATCTCTGCCTGTCCAGGCTGACCGTGCTGTACGACGACAACCACGTCTCCATCGACGGTGATACCGCGCAGACCTATTCCGACGATGTGCTGAAGCGGTTCTCGGCCTATGGGTGGGTGGCTCGGCGGATCGACGGCCACGATCCCCAGCAGATCAACGCCGCGCTCTCGTTCGCCATTCGGTCGAAGAAGCCGACCCTGATCGCCTGCCGCACCATCATCGGCCTGGGCGCGCCGACCAAGGCCGGCACCGCCGCCACGCACGGCTCTCCATTGGGAGCGCAGGAAGCGGCGGGTGCCAAAGCCGCGCTGGGCTGGCACGAGCCGCCGTTCACGGTGCCGGACGACCTGTTGCAGCGTTGGCGCGCTGCCGGCAGCCGCGGCGCGGGCGCGCGCCGGGCCTGGCTCAAGCGCCTCGCGCACAACAACATGCGGTCGGAGTTCGAGCGTGTGATCGCCGGGCGACTGCCCGACAACTGGCACGAGGCGGTCGCGGCGCTGAAGCAGGACATCGCCGACACTCGGCCGAAGATGGCGACCCGGCAGTCCAGTCAGAAGGCGCTGGAGGCGCTGGTTCCCGCCACGCCGGAACTGATCGGCGGTTCGGCCGACCTCACCGGCTCGAACCTGACCTTCGTGAAGTCGATGGGGACAGTGGCCGGGGGCAATTTCGCCGGCCGCTACATCCACTATGGCGTGCGCGAGCATGGCATGTGCGCGGCGGCCAACGGCATGGCGCTGCATGGGGGCCTGATCCCGTACACCGGCACGTTCTTCATCTTCACCGACTACATGCGCCCGGCGATCCGGATCGGCGCGATCGCCCGGGCGCACGTGATCCACGTGCTGACCCATGATTCCATCGGCCTGGGCGAGGACGGCCCGACCCATCAGCCGATCGAACACCTGGCCAGCCTGCGGGCGATGCCGCACATACACGTCTATCGCCCCGCCGATGCGATGGAGGTTGCGGAATGCTGGGAGTTGGCGATCCGCCGAACCGATGGTCCCAGCCTGCTGGTGCTGACCCGCCAGGCGTTGCCGACGATGCGCACCGATGTCACCGAGAACCGCTGCGCGCGCGGTGGCTATGTCCTGGCCGAGGCAGAAGGGCCGCGCGCTGCCACCGCTGATCGCCACCGGCTCCGAAGTGTCGATCGCCATGGACGCACGCTCGGCGCTATTGGCCGAAGGGATCAATGTCGCGAGTGGTGTCCTTGCCCTGCTGGGAGCTGTTCTCGCAGCAGGATGAAAATTATCGTATGCAGGTGCTGGGGTCTGCGCCGCGGATCGGCGTCGAGGCAGCCTCCGGCTTCGGCTGGGAGCGTTGGCTGGGTAATGACGGGGTTTTCATCGGAATGACCGACTTCGGTGCCTCGGCGCCTTATGAAGTGCTTTACAAGCACTTCGGCATCACCCCCGAGGCTGTCGCCGCCGCCGTCCGCAAATGTCTCGGCTGAGCAGCCCAGTGAGAGAGAAGGAATGCAAGCATGCCTGTTAAGGTCGCCATCAACGGTTTCGGACGCATCGGCCGGCTGGTGCTGCGCGCGATGATCGAGAGCGGCCGCGACGACCTGGTGCCCGTCGCGATCAACGATCTGGGCAGCGCCGAGGCCAACGCGCACCTGTTTCATTACGACAGTGTGCATGGCCGTTTCCCAGGCCAGCTCGAGGTTTCCGGTGACACGATCACCATCCGCTACGGCGGCCGCGTCTGGGGGCCGATCAAGGTCTCCGCGGAGCGCGACCCGACCAAGGTGCCGTACCAGGGCGTCGATGTGGCACTGGAGTGCACCGGCATTTTCACCAGCAAGGAGAAGGCGTCGGCGCTGCTTCAGGCGGGGGCGCGCAAGGTGGTGATCTCGGCGCCCGCCGACAATGTGGATGCGACCATCGTCTATGGCGTGAACCACAGGACGCTGACCAAGGACATGACCATCATCTCGAATGCGTCGTGCACGACCAACTGCCTGGCACCGATGGCCAAGGTGCTGCACGAGGCGTTCGGCATCGAGCGCGGCTACATGGTCACCATCCACGCCTATACCGGTGACCAGAACACGGTGGACACGCTGCACAAGGATCTGCACCGGGCGCGCGCGGCCGCGGTGTCCGCGATCCCCACCTCGACCGGCGCAGCGCGTGCCGTGGGCCTGGTGTTGCCGGAGCTGAAGGGCAAGCTGGACGGGACGGCGATTCGCATCCCGACCCCGAACGTGTCGCTGGTCTCGCTGGACGTGAACCTGAAGAAGCAGGCCAGCAAGGACGAGATCAACGCGGCCATGCTGGACGCGTCGAAGGGCGCGCTGCGCGGCATCCTCGAATACAACACTGCGCCGCTGGTCAGCATCGACTTCAACCATTCCCCGGCCTCCTGCACGTTCGACGCGCCGCAGACCACGGTCGTGGATGGCGCGCTGGCGCGGGTGATGGGCTGGTACGACAATGAGTGGGGCTTCTCCAACCGGATGTCGGATACCGCCGCGCTGTTCGGAACTTTGTAAGCACCGCGCATTTTACGTCATGGCCGGCCTTGATCCGGCCATCCACGCACCAACACCAGAGCGCGGATGGCCGGATCAAGCGCGGGCATAACGGATGGAATTGAGGATACCCCCATGCCTTTCCGTACCCTCGATGATGTCGATGTCGCCGGCAAGCGAGTGCTGCTTCGCGCCGATCTCAATGTGCCGGTGCGCGACGGCAAGATCACCGACCTGACGCGCATCGAGCGGCTGACGCCGACCATCCGTGAGCTGGTGGGCAAGGGTGCCAAGGTCATCGTCTGCAGCCACTTCGACCGGCCGAAGGGCAAGCGGTTGCCGGAGATGTCATTGGGCCCCGTGGCGACGGCGCTGGGTGAGGTGCTCGGCCAACGGGTCCGCTTCGCCGAGGACTGCGTCGGCGTGCCGGCCGAGCAGGCGGTCGAGCGCATGGCGCGCGGCGAGGTGCTGGTGCTTGAGAATACCCGCTACCACGCCGAAGAGGAGAAGAACGATCCCGGCTTCTCGGCCGCGCTGGCATCGCTCGCGGACATATACGTGGACGATGCGTTCTCGGCGGCGCATCGGGCGCACGCCAGCACCGAAGGGGTGGCGCACCACCTGCCGGCCTATGCCGGCCGGCTGATGCAGGCGGAGTTGGAGGCGCTTGACGCTGCACTCGGCAACCCGGTCCGGCCGGTTGCCGCGGTCGTCGGTGGCGCCAAGGTTTCCACCAAGCTGGATCTGCTCGGGCAACCTGGTCGGCAAGGTCAATGCCCTGGTGATCGGTGGCGCGATGGCCAACACGTTCCTGGCGGCACAGGGCGTGTCGGTCGGCCGCTCGCTGCAGGAGCCGGAGATGCACGCAACCGCGCGCGAGATCCTGGAGCGGGCCAGGACGGCCGGCTGCGACGTCATTCTGCCAAGTGATGCGGTGGTGGCGAGCGAGCTGAAGCCTGGTGTTGCGACCCGGACGGTGGCGATCGCCGGCGTCCCGGCCGATGCGATGATCCTCGACGTGGGCCCGGCAACCGTTGGCACGCTGATCCAGCACCTGGCAAAATGGCGCACGCTGGTCTGGAACGGGCCGCTGGGCGCGTTCGAGACGCCACCGTTCGACGCCGCGACGACGGCCTTCGCCAAGGCGGTGGCGGATGCAACCGCGAAAGGGGCTCTGCGCAGCGTGGCCGGCGGGGGTGACACCGTCTCAGCATTGCGCCATGCCGGGGTGCTCGACCGGATGAGCTATGTCTCTACCGCCGGGGGCGCCTTTCTGGAGTGGCTGGAGGGCAAGACCCTGCCGGGGGTCGCCGCTCTCGGCTGATCGTCATGCCGGGTCCGATCGCGGCGCGGCCGGGCCGAGAGCTGCGATGATGCCGAACTCGCCGGGCAGGGAGCCGCGCGGAAACAGCCGGGTGACATGACCCATCTTGCGCCGAGGCCGGGCCTCGACCTTGCCGTAAAGGTGCGGGATCAACCCGGGCCAGGCGAGGATGGCCGGCCACAAGGCAGTATCCTCCGGCCCGATCAGGTTCTTCATCACCGCATCCGAGTGGCGCTCGGCTGGCGGCAGCGGCAGGCCGGCGATGGCGCGTATGTGCATTTCGAACTGGCTTGCCGGGCAGGCGTCGATTGTCCAGTGGCCGGAATTGTGCGGCCGGGGGGCGATCTCGTTCACCAGCACGCGTCCGTCCCGATCCACGAACATCTCCACCGCGAGTAGCCCGATCAGGTCCAGCGCATCAGCGATCCGGTGCGCGATCGACCTGCGCCTGGCGGTCAACGGCTTCCGGCACGCGGGCCGGTGCCAATGTCAGGTCGAGGATGTGGTTCGCGATGGCGGTTCTCGACCGTGTCGAACGCCGCATAGCTGCCGTCCTCGCTGCGGGCGGCGACCACGCTGATCTCCTGGGCGAAATCTACGAAACCTTCCAAAATCAGCGGCTTGGGGGACAGTGAGCGAAGACGCATGGCAGGTCGCGCCGATCGCGGAGTGTTGCCTGGCCTTTGCCGTCGTAGCCGAGACGCGTGGTCTTCAGCACCGCCGGAAGGCCGATCCGGTCCACCGCAGCCTTCAGCGCGTCCAGATCCTCGATCGGCAGCCAAGGGGCCGTCGAAACGCCGGCGCCGTTCAGGAAGCTCTTCTCCGCAACCCGATCCTGGCTGATGCGCAGGATTGCCGGCGCTGGCCGCACCGGCTTCAGAGATGCAAGAAGATCAAGCCCTTCGGCACTGACGTTCTCAAACTCGAAGCTGATTACGTCGACCGCTGCCGCAAATTCCCGCAGGCTCTCTGGCGCCTGATAGTCGCTGATCGTGCAGGCCGCCGCGACCTGGCTCGCTGGGCTGTTCCGCTCGCGGGTCAGGATGTGGCAGCGATAGCCGAGCCGGGCCGCCGCCATGGCCGACATCCGACCAAGCTGGCCCCCTCCGACCAGGCCGATAGTGGCGTTCGGCGGCAGTAGCAGGGTCATGCAGGAGCGTCGGCCACGTCGCTGGTCTGCTGCTCACGCAATGCGTCAAGCCGCGCGGCCAAGGCGGCGTCGCTGGTGGCCAGGATCGCGGCGGCCAGAAGCGCGGCATTGATCGCACCGGCGCGACCTATCGCCAGCGTGCCCACCGGGATGCCGGCCGGCATCTGCACGATCGACAGGAGGCTGTCCATGCCTTTGAGAATGTGTGATTCTACCGGGACTCCCAATACCGGAAGAGGGGTCCAAGCCGCACACATTCCGGGGAGGTGCGCCGCCCCACCGGCGCCCGCGATGATCACCTTCAGCCCGCGCTGGCGGGCGGTGGTCGCATAGTCCCGCAACCGGTCGGGGGTGCGGTGTGCCGAGACAATCCGCGTCTCATGTGGCACTGCCAGGCGGTCCAGCATCTCTGTCGCATGGCTGAGCGTCGCCCAATCCGACTGGCTGCCCATCACGACGCCGACGAGCGGGGGCATGCCCGGATGGCGCGATTCACGCGCCGCGCGTGGGGCGGTTCGCGATCGCGGCATGTCAGGATGGCGCGATTCACGCTCTGCGCCTTCGTCGCTCCGCGATCGCGGTATGTCAGGATGGCGCGATTCACGCTTCGCGCCTTCGTCGCTTCGCGATCGCGGCATCAGGCGATGCTGTCCGGGATCAGTCGGCTTTCCAGCCAGGCGATCTCGTCCTTCAGCATCAGTTTCCGCTTTTTCAACCGTTGCAGATGCAGTTGATCCGAGGCACCCTGGTCGGCGAGGCGCGCAATGACGGTATCGAGGTCACGATGCTCGCTACGGAGTTCGTGCAGCTTGCGCAGCAGCGAGTCCCGGTCGGTCAGCATCCTGCTTCTATATCATACAGGGGAAGCAAAACCCAGGCTGGCGCAATCGTCATGGGCCTGTCTATGTCAACAGGGTTACAACCCGGCTGCTGGCCGATTTCTCGCGGAGGTTTGTCGATGACCTTGCAGAGCCGCCTCGATTCCCTCAAGGAACGCCACGCCGCGCTGGAGCTGCGTATCGCCGATGAGGACCAGCGCCCAATGCCAGACAGCGAAACGCTGAAGCGGCTGAAGGTCGAGAAGCTGCGGGTCAAGGAAGAGATCGAGCGCCTACGCGCCCAGGTCGAAGAGCCCGACTAGGCCACCTCGTCCGGCTCGGGGACCGGGGGGGTGGCGACGGCCCGGCCTTCCCGCTCCAGCCGGTCATTTGCCTGAGCCACGGCGGCATTGAGGTCGGTCTGGCTGCAAAGCCCCAGGATCACCGGGTCGCGCGGCTTGATGTTGGCGCTGTTCCAGTGGGTCCGGTCGCGCACCTTCTGGATCGTATCCTTGGTGGTGCCGAGCAGCTTCGAGATCTGCGCCTCGCTCAGCTGAGGGTAGTTGCGCAGCAGAAAAGCGATCGCGTCGGGCCGGTCGTTCCGTTTGGCTACCGGCGTGTAGCGCGAGCCGCGCAGGCGCTTGGGCACCGGCAGCGCTGTGGGGGCCAGTCTCAGCCGTGCCTCGGGATCCTTTTCAGCGCGACGAATCTCATCCGCCGTGAGCTGGCCGTTGGCGATCGGGTCGTAGCCGACGATGCCCTGCGCGACCTCGCCATCGGCGATCGCCTGCACCTCCAGCGGATGCATGCCGCAAAAATCCGCGATCTGGGTAAAGGTGAGCGCGGTCTTCTCGATCAGCCAGACGGCGGTGGCTTTGGGCATCAATGGCAGTGTCATAATCGCGGCATATGACGCCCGGTCTGGGGTGGGTCAAGTATGGTGGTGCAGTATATCGGCCATTATCAATGCTGGGTGGGTCAACCAGGGAGAACTGCGATGATGGACGAGGAAGAGGGCCCGGTCCGCAAGCGCTCTCGGCTGGAGAAGGCGGTGCTGGACACGTTGGGGATCAACGAACTCCGCGACTACATCGCCGAGCTGAAGGCGGAGATTGCGCGGGTGGAGGCGGATATCGAGCGCAAGCAGGGCCACCGCAGCGCGGCGGACGCCTTCTTTCGCCGCACCTGATGGGGTCGCGGTATCTGGTGCAGCGGGAGGCCAGGATGTCGGTACCACGGATTGATCATGTCGTGGTGGACGTCGGCGATCGGATGGACGAGGCGGCGCATTGTTACCGCCGGCTCGGTTTCCAGCTCACCGAGCGCGCCTATCACAGCCTGGGGTCCGCCAACCATCTCGCGATATTGGACCCGGACTACGTCGAGCTGCTCGGCCCCGGCGACGGCAAGCGCGCCGAGTTGGCGGATTTCCCGGTCGGCCTCAATGGCCTGGTGTTCGCGATGCAAGACGCAGATGCACTGCACGAGATTCTGCGCGACCGCGGCCTACCGGTGGAGCCGGTACAGTCTTTCACGCGTGGTGTGCAGCTTCCGGACGGTCGGCAGGGTGAAGCGCGTTTCAATGTGGTCCGGTTGACGCCTCGGTCGGTGTTCGACGGGCGAGTTTACTTTTGCGAGCATCTGACACCTGAGATGGTCTGGCGCCCGGAGTGGCAGACGCATCCGAACGGCGCGCTTGGGATCGCGCGAGTTGCCATAGCTTCGAGCGCTCCTGATCGCATTGCCGATGTGTTTGATCGCATGTTCGGGTCGGGCGCAGTGGAGCGCGCGGGTGCCGACGGGCAAGCACGTGATGACAGCCGGCAAGGTCGAGATCGAGGTATGGCACCGCGACCGGCTGGCCTCGATCCTGGGATCCGCCATGCCGAATGCGGCTGGCCGTGGCGACCATATGGCGGTGCTCGGTATTCGCGTCCGCTCACTGGCCGCGACAGAAAGGGCGCTGCGCTCGAACGGCGTGCCGGTCGAGGTTCGGGACGATCGCGCTTCTGGTCAAGCCGGCCGCGGCGATGAACGTTGCCGTTGAGTTCATCGCGTAGGCGCGCCCTTCTATTGACGCAGGAACTGCAGCAGCAGTGCGCCAACCTGTTCCGCCTGTTCCTGCTGGACCCAATGCCCGGCGCCCTCGATCAGATGGCAGCCTAGCATTCGGGCGCAGGCGCTTTCCTGCATGCGTTCGAACGCGCCTGGCCGCTGATAGGTGCCCCAGTCGCTGTTGCCGGCAATGAACATCGACGGCACGTCGATCGTGCGTCCTGCGAACATCTGCAGTTCCGAGGTGTCGAGCCCGGTTGTGCCGCGGCGATACCATTGCAGGCCGCCGGCGAAGCCGGTGCGCTGATATTCGGCGGCATAGACCGCAAGCTCGTGGTCCGGCAGCCACGTGCAGGCGGCGATCTGGGCGGGCGTCGGCATTTCATGCGCCACCGTCTCCGGCATCGTCTCGTCCAGGTCCATGACGTAGTAGGTCGGCATCTTCGCCAGTTCCTCGGCGGTCCAACCGGCCAGGCGGAACGGCTGGTTCTGCCGCCAGTCCGCGCTCTTGTGGTGGTAGTAGGCGCGCAGGAATGCGTGCACGCCCTGCCGGCAGTGCCACATGTCGTCGTTGGCGGGCGACGTCGAATAGTACCACTGATAGTGCTTGCGCGGACGCGGCAGTTTCGCCAATGCCGCATGCACGTCTTCCCGCGCTGCTGTCCGCGTTCGCGACGGTAGAGCTGGCGGCCCTTCGAATGGCGCGCTCATCAACACCACCGAACGGAACACATCGGGCCGGACCAGGGCACACCAGGCGGCAACCGGCGAACCGAAATCGTGGCCGACCACCGCGGCGGCGGATGCGTGGCCCAGCGCATGCAGCAGGCCGAGTTGATCCCGTGCCGCATTCAGCAGCCGGAACGGCCGCAGGTCCGCCTCGGTATCGTAATCCGCGCGCCATCCGGTGGTGCGGCCATAACCGCGCAGATCGGGTGCCACGGCGTGGTAGCCGGCCTGCGCGAGAACCGGCATCACCTTGCGCCAGGAGTAGGCGAGTTCGGGAAATCCGTGCAGCAACAGGACGCAGGGCTGTTCGGGGGAGCCGGCTTCCAGCATGTGGATACGCATCCCGTTGACGTCGGGCACGAAGCGCGAGCGAACCCCGTCCGGAAGGACGGCGCTGCTGAGGGGTTCGAGTTCGCTCATCGCGTCTTCTCCCATGCTTCGGCCCGATCGAACGCCGCCTCGATGCGGTCGTGCCGGGCCTTGATCGCGGCGCGTTCGCTGGCGTGTGTGAACACATAGAATTCCCGGTTGCGGATCGCTTGCAGCACGCGCTGTCCGACACGTTCGGGCGGCAGCGCCTGGCCCATCGCGCCGCGCATCGCCTCTTGCTGTGGGCGTGCGTAGGCGCCGCCGTAGCGATCGGGGCGGGTTGCCGCGGATGCGAAGATGCTGGTGTCCACAGCGCCTGGGCACAGCACGGAGACGCCGATGCCGGCGTCCTCGACCTCCTGCTCCAGGGCCTCGGACAACGCGACAACGGCGTATTTGGTCATCGAGTAGGCACCCTGGTTACGGCCGTGGCGGATGAAGAAACCGGAGATCGACGCGGTGTTCACCACGTGCCCGCCTTCGCCATGCTGCCTGATCATCGGCACGAAGGTGCGAATGCCGTTGATGACCCCCAGCACGTTGACGCCGATCACCCAGTTCCATTCGTCGATGCCGACCTGTTCGAGCGGCGTGCCGTGCATCGCCACCCCGGCGTTGTTTACCGCCACATGCAGCTTGCCGAATGCGTCCAGGGCCGCGCGGCCCGCGGCGGCGACGGATGCGGGGTCGGAGACGTCCACCGTTATTCCGACCGCCTTGGCGCCGAGTGCTTCAATGGCCTGTCGGGCCGCTGGCCAGGCGATCGGGTTGCAGGTCGGCCAACACCAGGTTCATCCCGGCACCCGCGAGTGCCTTGGCGATTCCGAAGCCGATGCCGGACGCAGCGCCGGTAACGATTGCCGTTTTTCCATTCAAATCCAACATGCCTCTCCTCCTGGTTCGCCATTCGCCGCGATGATAGCGTGATCCCGGCGTCGCGCATCTTGACAGTTGCGCGTAACGGCTCCTCAGTGGCAGTATTGCATCGCGCCACGCTTCGACGGGATGTTTCGCCGATTTTGATGACGCGGGACGCGTGGAGCGACCCGGTGCCGGAACAAATAGTGTTCCTCTCCACCTTGCCACCATCGCAGCGGGAGTGCGGTTTTGCGCGGTTTGTCGCGTTGGCCTCGCTTTGCATTTTCTTGTTGTGCGCGCCTTTCGCCCAGGTGAAGCTTGCCGAGGAATGGGCGTTCATACCGAGCTATCAGGGTGCGTTCCTGGTGCTCGACCTGATTACGGCGACCCTGCTGTTCGCACAGTTCGCCATTCTGGCCGCGCCATCGCTGCTGCTGCTGGCCAGCGGCTACATGTTCACCGGGCTCATCAGCATTCCGCATGCGCTCAGTTTCCCGCGCCTGTTCGGGCCCGCCAGCCTGATCGGTAGCGGAGCGCAGACCACGGCCTGGCTGTACATGATCTGGCATACGGGCTTCCCGCTGGCGGTGATCGGCTATTCGTTGCTGCGCGGCAGTCGGCAATCGCGGCATACCCGACTGTCGATTGCGGCGGCCATCGCGACGGTTGTGGGGCTGGTCGTTTGCGCCGCTCTGTTGACGACGGCAGGGCATGACCTGCTGCCCGCGATCATGCGCGGCAATAGCTACACGCCAGTATTGCCGATCATCACCGGTACGGTCTGCACGATCACCCTGCTGGCGCTGCTGTTGCTGTGGAAGAGGCGGCCTTATTCGGTGCTTGACGTCTGGCTGATGGTCGTCATGTCGGCTTGGCTGTTCGACATCGGACTGAGTGCCATGCTCAATGCCGGCTCGTTTCGACTTCGGCTTCTACGCCGGCCGTCGTCTATGGTCTGCTCGCGGCAACTCTGGTGCTGCTGGTCCTGCTGATCCAAACCGGCGCGGCCTATGCGCGGATGGCGCGTTCGTTTGCCGTGGAGACCAGCGTCCGGGAGCAGCGGCTGCACGAGGTGCAGGCGGAACTGATCCATGTTTCGCGGCTCACAGAGCTTGGGCAGATGGTGTCTGCGCTGGCGCATGAGGTGAACCAACCGCTGAGCGCGGTGGGCAGCTATGTCAGTGCGGCGCGCCGACTGCTTGCGGCGCCCGACACCGGCCGCGCGCACGAGGCACTGCAGAACGCGACCGATCAGGTGATTCGCGCCAGCCAGGTTATTCAGCAATTGCGGGAGTTCGTCAGGAAGGCCGATGGTGTCATCGGGAGGCCGAAGATGTGCGCCAGACGATCGAGGAAGCGACGGCGCTGGCGCTGTTCGGGGCGGAGGGTGCTCCGGGTCCGCCTGGCGATGGACTTCGGTGCCGATCTCCCTCCGGTGCTCATCGACAAGGTGCAGATCCAGCAGGTGCTGCTGCACCTGATCCGCAACGCGATCGAGGCCATGCACGACAGCAGCCGCCGCGAACTGACGATTGGGGCGATGCGCGTCCGGCAGTGAGTGGGTCGAGATCAGCGTTGCTGATACTGGTCCTGGGCTGCCGCAGATCGTGCGCGAGAAGCTGTTCCAGCCATTCACCACCACCAAGCCTTCGGGCATGGGGGTGGGTTTGTCGATCTGCCGCGATATCGTCGAGGGGCACGGCGGCCGCGTGTGGCTCGCGGAGCATTCGGGCGGCGGTGCCGATTTTCGCTTTACGCTGCCGGTGGCCGGCGGGGCAGGGTTGCAAGCACGCGCTTGACCGTCCCGGCGGGCGCCCGTACACGCCGCGCATGACACAGGCTATTCCGACGGCCATACAGGCAGCGACCGAGCGAGCCCTTGTTCTCGCGCAGGCACTGCCGTTTCTGCGCCGCTATGCCGGCGCCACGATCGTCGTGAAGTACGGCGGCCACGCCATGGGCGAGGAGCACCTGGCGCAGCAGTTCGGTAGCGACATTGCCCTGCTGAAACAGGTCGGTGTGAATCCAGTGGTCGTGCACGGCGGCGGGCCGCAGATCAACGCCATGCTGAAGCGGCTCGCCATTCAGTCCACCTTTGTCGATGGGCTGAGGGTGACCGATGCGGCGATGGTGGAAGTGGTCGAGATGGTGCTTGCCGGCACCGTCAACAAGCAGGTGGCCAGCCTGATCACGCGCGCCGGTGCGCTTGCGGTCGGCGTGTCCGGCAAGGACGGCGACATGATACGCGCGCGCAAGCTGACGCGCACCAAGAAGGATCCCGACAGCAACATCGAGCGGGTCCTGGATCTTGGATTCGTCGGCGAGCCGGAGCGTGTCGATGTGCGGGTGATCCACGCGCTGACCGGCGGAGGACTGGTCCCGGTGATTGCGCCGGTTGGGGTGGGGGCTGACGGGCAGACCTACAATATCAACGCCGACACGGTGGCCGGCGCTGTGGCGGCGGCGCTGAAGGCGACGCGGCTGCTGATGCTGACGGATGTTCCGGGGGTGCTCGATCAGCAGGGGCGACTGATTCCTGAACTGACCATAGCGGATGTCGAGGAAGGCATTCGCAACGGCATGATCACTGGCGGCATGATCCCGAAGGTGGAGAACTGCGTCGAAGCGGTGCGCAACGGCGCGAAGGGCGCGGTGATTCTTGATGGCCGGGTGGAGCATGCGTGCCTGCTGGAACTGTTCACCGAGGCGGGGCCTGGGACGATCATCCGTCCTTAATGGGACCCCCGCTCCCGCGTCCTCTGATCCTGTGCTTTGTCGATGACGCTTTCCCACCTTCGATCCGCGATTGTGCTTGCGAGCGGACCGCCAGCGTCAAGGTCAAGCCGCCTACGGCGGTCGCTGCGCGAACCTTGACCCCGCCCGCCCGCTCGAAGCAAGCGCTCGCAGATCGAGGTACGGGATGGAGTGTTTGCCGCCTTGTGGTGACAAGAGAGACTACCTCGCAGTAGCAACTACCGCCAGCCAGTAAACGCAAACATCGACGCCATCATTGCGATCCCCGCGACGATCCAGGCGACGTAGTCGCCGATCAAGCCGCTGTGCAGCGCATTCAGCGTGTCGCGGGCCGGACCCAACACGAGGTGCACTGACTTGAACAGCCATTCCGGCCATATGGCGGAGAGACAGGTCTGCCGCAGCGAGCAGGAGTGCAAGGATCACTCCGCTCCACGCAGCCAACGGATGCTCTTCGTGTAGCAATGGCGTGGCACTCCCTTGCGATGCGGCATCGGGTTCACCGTCAACACGTCGGGCGGATGGACAAACGCGCCGGCCGTCTGCGGCATGAATTCTCCCACGATGTGGCCGGGAACGAAGGCTGCGAGCAGCAGCAGAGTACAGGGAGCAAGCATCAACCAGAGCGGGCGGTTCGACTGCTCCTGTTCGTGTTCGGTAGGTGCGCGCTCCTCCTCGCCGGGTGTCGGCCCAAGTCCGAGGAAGATCCTGCCTGCTGCGCGGATCACCGCGCCGCCTGTCAACGCCGACCCAAGCACGATGGCGGCGATGATCCATGGGTGTCCGGCTGCGCTGACGGCTGATGCGATGAAGGTCGCTCCCTGATCCATGATGCCAAACGGCGCACCGGCGAGCAGCACCCCACCGAGCGCCATGACAATACCGGCTGGCCAGACAGAGCGACCAAGGCCGCGCAGTCCGAGTTCATCGATGCCGCCGCAGATTGCGAGCAGGATGCCAGCGACCATGAATTCGGAGCCCTTCACCAGGCCATGGCCGAGCAGATAGGTGAGCATGCCCGCGGTTCCGGTTGCGGAGGTAGCCGCGACACCGACAAGCATGACGCCGATATGCGCGATGGTCGAGAACGCCAGCAGTCGTTTGAGATGGCGTTGCCAAATGCACATCAGCCCGCCGAGCAGCGGCGCTTGCTGCTCCCAGCCACAGGAACAGCCGGTGCATCACCAGGGTGATGATCGGCTCGCCCGCGAAGACCTGCCAATAGAGGCGCGCCACGCCGTAGATGCCGACCGCGACCATTGCACCGGAGAAGATGACCGATACCGGGCTTGGCGCCACGGCGTGCGCGTCGGCCAGCCAGAACTGGAAGGGAACGATCGCCGCCTTGATCAGTAGCGCGGTGACGATGAGGCAGAATGCCGCCGTGATGACCGGGTCCCGACCGGTCGCCGTGACAGCGTGGGCAAGTGCGGAGAAGTCGAGTGCGCCTGCTCGCGCGTAGACGAGGCCGATGCCCGCGAGCATCAGATAGCTGCCGACACCGTTGGTGACGGTGAAGTTCAGAGCGCCTTCCAGGGCCGATGCCTCCAGCCGATATCCGGTCAGCGCGAAGGCGGCCACGCTCATGACTTCGAACCACACGAACATGTTGAAGATGTCGTGGGTCAGGCAGAAGCCGACCATGCCTGCCAGCAGCAGCAACATCAGCACGTGGAAATGTGCGTGCACCTCATCGTAGTAGCCCCAACTGAAACAGAACGTTGCGGCGAACAGCACGCCGATGAACAGGCTGACAAGGGCGCCGGCCTGGCCGATGACGAAGTCGATGCCGATCGCTGTCCCGTGCTGGGGGGACCAGCCGCCGAACCAATAGACCAGCGGTTGCGCGGCAACACGCGGCAACAGCACGCCGGAGATGGCGGCGACCGCCAGTGACGCGGCGATCGCGATGAGATCGGGTACGCGCGGCGGCCAGAGATGCGCCAGGATCAGCAGCAGCGCGGCGACGCCCAGCGGCACCACGACCGGCAGTGGCGCCAACATCATGGCCGGAATGGCCGCAGCGCCTCGGGGTCGAGCGTGCCTTTTTTCTTGTGCAACTGGACGGCGAGCGCCAGCAGCAGGGCAGAGACCGTCGCACCGATGACGATGTCGGTGAGCACCAGGGCCTGCACCACCGGATCGACGGCGGGCGTGCCGGGCGGGTGGGAGTAGAAGATCGGTGGGCCCGCGTTCCAGCGATAGCCGACGCAGAGCAGGATAACGTAGGTCGCAGACTGCACGACGGTCAGGCAGCCGATCAGGTGGACGTAGTTGCGGCTGGTGACGATGCCGTAGACGCCGATGCCGAGCAGCCACGCGGCGACCAGCCAGGGCAACAACGTCATTGCCGTGGCTCCTGGGGTGCGCGCGTTTCTTCCAGGAATTCCAGGAACACCAGCGAAAAGCCACCCAGCACGGCGAACGCGACGCCGGCGTTCACAATTTGCATAAGCCCGCCGGAGAGCATGTCGCGGAATTGTCCGAGCGGCATGATGTTCTGCAGGAAGTCGGCATGCCAGACCATCGGGCCGACGCCCGCCAGCACGAAAACCAGCGCCCCGCCGCCCTCGCACGCGCCGAGTACGCTTGAGCGCATGATTTTGCGCCAAGCCTGATATTCCTCGCAGAGAAATAACAGCAACAGGCCGGAGCTGATGATGACGCCGCCCTGGAAGCCGCCGCCCGGTGTGGTCGTTGCGTGCAGCACGACGTAAATGCCGAAGAGCATGATGATGGGCCCGATCAGGCGGCCGATAAGCACGACCGCATCGCTGCGCGGCGTATTGACCCTTCCTGGCAACGAGGCCGGGTGTGCCGACAGCGCCTCGCCGCGGGATCCGCGCAGGAGCAGGACGGCTCCGGTCACGGCGCAGAGCAGCATGAACTCTTCGCCGAGGGTGTCGATACCGCGGTAGTCGAAGTTGACCGCAGTTACCATGTTGCTGACGTGTCGCTGTTCCGGTGCCGCGGTATTGATGGCGTCGGCATAAGGCATTGCGTGATCGCCGAATGTCGGCATCCGGTTTGCGACGCGCCACGCCGCGGGTGCCAGCACAGCCATGCTGATCAGCACCAGCAACATGCGTGCGGTGCGGTTCATCTGTCGCCTTTATTGTCGGTGCGGATGCTCACGAGTGCGACCAGGAAGATCAGCGGCAGAGCGGCGGTGCCGACCGCCAGTTCCGAGAACGCGACGTCGGGGGCCTGAAGTGCGGTGAACAGTAAGGTGAGGACGAGTCCGTTCGCCGCGATGGCGAGGACTTGCCGGCGCGGTTCGCGCGTAATCACGATGCCGGTACCGGCCGCCGCGGTGAGCAGAAGCAGGATTGCGAGCAGTGCTGTCATGGCTGCTGGCGATCGATGGTGCGCAAAGCTATGGCGCGCCCGCTTGCATGTGACAGCGCGCCGCCGACCAGAAGCATGCCGAGCTGCAAGAACAGTATTTTCAACGCGCGACTGGAAATGCCATCGGCGAGGAATGCGGCGAGGGTGACCGGGAAACCCGCCGCGATCACGACGAAGGGCACACAATGCAGCCGCGCATAAGCAGTCGGCAGGCGGGCGAAGCCGATGCACCCAAGCCAGGTCGCCGCGACGGCAAGAGCGAGCAGGGCGGTGATCACAACCAGCGTTCCAGGAACAACGTGAGCATGAGGGTTCCGGGCAACGAGAGAAGGGAGAGCGTGAGGGGCAGGTCGATTTCGGAACTCTGATCGAAGGCGAAGCTCATCAGGACCAGGATCAGGGCGGTGACGGCGGACCCTAGCTGGACGGCGACCAGGCGGTTGACAAGGTCACCGCGGATCGCGACCCAGAGCGGGGCGACGAGTGGCGGCAGCATCGCGATCCCGGCGAACAGCCAGATCGTCATTTCCTCATGTCGTTCAGGCGGTGCTGCAGCAGCTCGTGGCGACGGCCACAGGACCTCGATGGTATAGGCATTCGGCGCAATGGACTTGCTCAAGGTGAGTACAGCGCGCAGCCCGCCCGCGCCTCTCGTCACGCTCATGTGAGACGAATGGCTCGCGAACCATGGCCCCGGATGGAGGCGACGAAGACATCAGACTCCATCCCACCCTTAGCAGTATCAATCATCAGCGCTCTCGCGCTGTTGCCGATTATGCGCAGCCAGGAAGCCCACGGAAGGCGAACCGGCGGGTGGAAACACGTCGCTCCATGATCAGCAGAAGTGTGGCTGCTGGTTGCGGCCATGGCGGCCGCGACCATCTCGTCGGTCGAAGTTTGCCCCGCCAGCACAAGATAGAGACCCAGCAGGAGACACCAGGTCAGGATCGGCATTTCGCACCATTGGATTGCCGGCGTGATGTTAACAGCGGAGTGCGCCGGTGGTTGCAGCGCAACCCCTGTTGCGCTGAGCGGATCGTGCATGGCAGCTTCCGCCGGCAACAAGGGGAGACGGATCATGCCTCAGATCGCCGGCGGCTGCCTTTGCGGCACGGTACGCTATTCCGCGAACGGGGATCCGGCCTTTGTTGGGATCTGCCACTGCACCGATTGCCAGAAGTTCACCGGCAGCGCCTTTCACGTCGTCGTCGGTGTGCCGAAGTCTGCTCTCAGCATTCAGGGCGAACTTGCCACGTACAGCAAAGATTGGTGATACCGGGAAATCGATGTATCGCACGTTCTGCCCGCACTGCGGTTCCTCGGTCATGGATGAGGCGGACGCGTTGCCCGACATCGTTATGCTGGGAGCCGGCACGCTGGATGACTCGAGTTGGGTAAAGCCGGGCATGCAGATCTACTGCGACAGCGCGCAGCCCTGGGTGCATCTCGGCGGGGACATGAAAAGCTTTCCGAAAATGCCGGGCTGATCAGAGCACGATGCCGACCTGGACAGGCGATGCGGGAATGACAGCGCAGGAGATCCGCTCCAGCGTGAAGGTCTGCATGTTCGACCAGTACGGAACCTTGGTCGATATGCAAGGCGGCCTGGTCCGGGCGGCAACGCCCTATCTGCGGGCGAAAGGCTGGGCCGGGAACCCGAACTCGTTCGTCACCTGGTGGCGGCGAACGCATTTCGAGAACTCGATGATCGATGCGTTGCTGCACCGGGAACACACGCCGTATCGCGAGATTGGCGAGCGGGCGGTGGCATATGTGATGGACCGCGCCGGGATCAGTTACACGATGAGGAAGTACGCGACCTGGTCGAGCACATCGTCCGGCTAAGGCCGTTTCCCGAGGTCCCCGCCGCGCTGGACCGGCTGCGCACACGCTATCGGCTGGTGGTGCTGTCGAACGGCGATCCGGACATGCTGGAGGCGGCGAAGCCGTATCATGGGCTGGCTTTCGAGCGGACGATATCGGTTGCGGAGGCGAACTCGTTCAAGCCGCATGTCGCAACGTATACCAAGGCGGCGGAGATCGTCGGCGTGCCGCCGGACCAGGTGCTGTTCATCGCCAACCACGCGTTCGACTGCATAGGCGCAAAGGCGGCCGGGATGCGCACCGCATTCATCGATCGCCGGCATCGGCCGTTCGGCGCGACCCCGTATCAACCCGATCTGCTGGTCCCCAGCATGACGGCTTTGGCGGACACGCTGGCGTTTAAAGGCCGCGCCTAAGCCCGTTCCAACCACCCTGCGTATTGGTCACGCAGGCGCGTCTTCTGCACCTTGCCTGTCGCGGTATGCGGCAGTTCATCGACGAATACCACGTCATCCGGCAGCCACCACTTGGCGATCTTGCCGGAGAGGAAGTGCAACAGCTCCTGCTTGGTAACGTCAGCATCCGGTTTGCGGTGGATCAGCAGCAGCGGGCGTTCCTGCCATGTCGGATGGCGTGCGGCGATGACCGCCGCTTCCAGCACCGCCGGATGGCTTACCGCGAGGTTCTCCAGTTCGATCGAGCTGATCCACTCACCGCCGGACTTGATCACGTCCTTGGCGCGATCGGTGATGGTGATGAACCCGTCCTCGATCCATGTGCGCGACGTCGCCGGTGCGGAACCAGCCATCATCGTCGACCACCTTGCCGCCGGCGGCCTTGAAGTAGCTCGACAGCACCCATGGTCCTCGCACCTCGATTTCGCCTATCGAGCGCCCGTCGCGCGGCAATTCACGACCTTGGTCATCGACGATACGCACCTCGATGCCGAAGATCGTACGACCCTGCCGGAGGTGCACCGGCATCCGCTGCTCCAGATTCAGCCCGACATGGCGCGCCGAGCAGACTGCCACAGGTGCCGAGTGGGCTGGTTTCCGTCATGCCCCAGGCGTGCAGCATGGTCGCGCCGAAATAGGCATGTGCCTTCTCGATCACCACGCGCGGCACCGCGCTGCCCCCGGACAGGACGCGCTTCAGCTTCAGATGGCGTTGGTCGGTGGTGTCGAGGTTCTGCTCCATCCAGGCGAACAGGTTGAGCCACACCGTGGGCACCGCACCACAGAAGGTGATGCCTTCATCACGGATCAGCTCGAACAGGCTGGCACCATCCAGTTTCATTCCTGGCAGCACCAGCTTGGCGCCTGTGCCGGCGGCGGTGAACGGAATGCCCCAGCAATTGACGTGGAACAACGGCGCGCACAGCAGCAGCGAGTTGCGGGCCGAGATGGCCATTGTATCGGCCGCCATCAAGGAGAAGCTGTGCAGCACGGCGGAGCGATGGCTCTGCAACACGCCCTTCGGGTTGCCGGTAGTGCCGGACGTATAGCAGAGCGCCGATGCGAGGTTTTCGTCGAAGCTCGGCCACGCGTAGTCACCGGTTTCACCGGCCAGCAGTTGCTTCGTAGCAAAGCAGGTTCGGCACATCGATCGCCGGGCATCGCACCGGGCTCGCACAGCGCGACGTAGCCCCGCACGCTGGGCAGATGCGGCGCGAGCTGTTCCACCAGCGACGCGAAGGTCAGATCGAAGAATACGTAGCTGCCCTCGGGCATCATCGATGATGAAGCGAACCTGCTCCGGGAACAGCCGAGGGTTCACGGTATGCAGAATGGCGCCGCTGCATGTGACGCCGAAGTAGATTTCCAGGTGCCGGTTATGATTCCACGCCAGCGTGACGATGCGGTCGCTGCGATTGACGCCCAGTCGCTGCAAGGCATTGGCGACCTTGCGGGCGCGCCGCTGCGATCGCCGCCCCAGTTGCTGCGCACTATCGGACCCTCGACCGACCGGGACACGATCTCGGTCGTGGCGTGATACTCTCGGCGTAATCAAGCAGCGACGAGATCAGCAGCGGCCGCTGCTGCATCAGCCCGAGCATGAGGTCCGCTCCCTTCCAGCCAGTTGTTGCCGCGATCAAACCGCCCGGCGGGGCCGGGATCAAGCGAGGACTGGGATCAAGCAGGTACCTGGTCTGGGCGCCATACCCAAAGCGGTGCAGATTGCACGCGAGAGTTCGTCGTAGGGAACGGGTTTGCGCAGGATCGGGAACGCGCCGCTGGTGGGAGTGACTCGCCTCGTTGTAGCCGGAGGTCAGGATGACCGGCAGCGCCGGGAAGCGGTCACGCACCAGAACCGCCAGATCCACACCGTTCAGAGCGTCCGGCATGACGACGTCTGTAAGCAACAGATCGATCCCTGCCGCACCCGATCCGAGGCGATCCAGCGCCTTGCGCGCGCGATCCACCACCTCGACGTGAAAACCCATGGTGCTCAACATCTGTGCCGTCACGTCCGCGACCAGCGGATTGTCCTCGACCAGCAGAATGTTGCCGCTGAGGGCGACGGAACTGCCCGCGCTTGCCTGCGACTGCGCAGCAGGTAGCTGGTTGGTGGATCGCGGCAGCCGGATGGTGATCGTGGTGCCGTCGCCTGGCGTGCTGTCGAGATCGACCAAGCCGCCCGATTGCTGGACGAAACCATAGACCTGGCTAAGACCCAGGCCGGTGCCCTCGCCCGGCTGCTTCGTGGTGAAGAACGGGTCGAACACCTTGCCGACCACGTCGGCAGGAATACCGATGCCAGTGTCGCGAAGGCTGATGGCGACGTGGTGCCGGTTGAGAACGCCTTCCGCGGGAACGCCGTTCCGTATGTCCAGTTCGAATGTGCCACCGTGCGGCATGGCATCGCGC
This sequence comes from uncultured Alphaproteobacteria bacterium, assembly GCA_963758595.1. GTDB lineage: Bacteria > Pseudomonadota > Alphaproteobacteria > Acetobacterales > Acetobacteraceae > JAMXLO01. The sequence goes on along the minus strand of CAVWWB010000001.1, from coordinate 165,163 downwards.
GCATTCACCGCAATGTTCAGCAGCGCCATCTCGAGTTCCGCCATATCGACCTCGATCGGCCAGACGTCCGGGGCGACGCTGAGGCGCATCTGGATATTGCCGCGCAAGGAGGCCGGCAACATCTCGGCGATCCGCGGCATCTCGATGCGCAGATCGATGAGCTGCGGCGTGCCGACGTGGCGACGGGAGAATGACAGCAATTGGCGCGTCAACGTCACGCCGCGTTCGGTGGCACGCAGGATGTTCTCCATCTGCTTTGCCATGCTGCTGGGCCGTCTTCGCGCCAGTTCAGCGTTGCCGCCGATCACCGCAAGCAGATTATTGAAGTCGTGTGCGACGCCGCCGGTAAGCTGGCCGATCGCCTCCATCTTCTGCGCCTGGCGAAGTTGCGCCTCGAGCTGCTCGCGCTCGGTCACATCGCGCGCCGATGTGATGACGAAGCGATCATCACCATCGCGCATTTGCGGCACCAGCACGAACATCACGTCGACCGTGTTCGTTGGCGGTTGTTGGTGCGCCTGGCGACGTAGTGTTGCGACTGTCCGGTGCGCAGGCACTCGCGCAGCAGCCGCATCGGCAACTCGGCTGCCTCGGCGCCGAGAACCTCTGCCGGCGGTGCGACCGATGACCTGCTCGCGCCGCAGTCCATAGGCGGCCTCGCAGGCGGGATTGATATCGGCGTAGATACTACGGCCGTCCGGCGACACACGCTGCAAGGTCAGCCAGTCCGCGGAATTGACGAAGAAGGCCTGCAACTGCGCCTGGCTGGATGCAAGTTGGGCGTCTCGCTCCGTGGCCTGGCGCGCCAATTGCTCGTTCAGCAGCCGCAGGCGTGTCTCGCTTTCGCGCAGAGCCTCGGTCATGCGCCGACGCTCGTCGATGTTTTCGAAGACGCCGAGGGTGTAGAGGATATTGCCCTCCGCGTCGCGGATTGGCGCCACATTGACGCTGACCCACAAGGGATCGCCGGACCTGCGAAGCAAAGCGTTGCTCCACCTGGATCTGCGGCAGCGAGCCGTTGATCAGCGACTGTCCCAGCCTGCCGCAGGTCTCGCGGTCGTCCGGATGCACGACATCAAGCAAGCTGCGTTCGACGAGTTCTTCCTCCGGACGAGCCGAGCATGGTGCAGAGCGCCGGGTTGACCGAGCGGAACCGGAGATCGAGTCCAGCCATCGCCTTGCCGAGAGGGCTTTGTTCGAACACCCGGCGAAACCGCTCTTCACTCTCACGCAGCGCCGCTTCGGCGAGCTTGCGCGCGGTTATGTCGACATCGACACCGCTATTGCGCACCACGGTGCCGTTTGCGTCCCGGATCAGCCGACCACGGCCGAAGATCCACCGAAGCTGGCCGTCCGGGCGGATGATGCGGTATTCGACCTCGAACTGGTCTCTCCCGCTCTCGGCAGCCTCGTGCAGGGTCTGCATCATCCGGTCGCGATCGTGCGGATGGCGGATGCGGCGGATGGTTTCGATCGGTATTGGCTGATCGGTCGGCTCCAACCCCAACATACGAAAGAACTGCGGTCTCGCTCGCAGCAGGCCGGGCCCCAGCTCGACGTCCCAGATGCCGATGCCTGCCGCTGCTTCCGCCAGGGCGAGTAACTCGTCACCGCCGAACGTAGCCGCCTCCGCAAACGCGGAATCGGCGACTGGCGCCGCATGCCGATCACGAACCTGCGATACCCAATTCATCACGCGGCCACCCTTACAAGCAGCTGGTGAGCCCGGGAATGGCTTAGACCGATTTCACCTCGAATTGATTTTCTTAGGACTAAGTGAGCGCGTCCCTTTCATGTGATTCGGGCCATCGCGATGTCGCCTTGGTCATCACGCTCCGTCTCTTTCGCGTGATGCAGACCTCCGGCGATGCAACCCTTGTCGTCACGCTCTAGCTGTGCGCCAGTGCGCAGCCGCCTTGGTCAAGCGGTCGGAATGCCTGATCGGCCGGTATGGTGCGGCGAAGTGTGTAGTAGTCCCAGGGTTCCCGCGACTGTTCGGGTGACTTGACCTCGAACAGATACATGTCGTGGATCACCCGTCCGTCAACGCGCACTTTGCCCTTGCCGAACAGCGGATCGTCGGTCGGGACGGCCTTCATCTGAGTAACGGTAGCCCGGCCGCTCGCAACCGCCTTGTCGCTGCCCAGAGCGGCGACCGCCTTCAGGTAGTGCAGCACCGCGGCGTACTGGCCAGCATGGCCGGCACCGGGCATGACACCGTTGAAGCGGCCGGCATACCGCCTGGAGAACTCGCGCGTACCGTCGTTCAGGTTCCAGTAGAACGCCTCGGTCAGCAGCACGCCCTGTGCTTCCTTCAGGCCGACGCCGTGGACGTCGTGAATAAGGAACAGCAGGCCGGCGACCTTCTGGCCGCCTTTGACGATGCCGAACTCGGCTGCTTGCTTGATGCAGTTCACCGTATCAGCGCCGCCATTGGCCAGACCGATCGCCTTCGCCCCGCTTGCCTTGGCCTGCACCAGGAAGGAGGAGAAGTCGGTGGTGCCGGGAAACGGAGCAAGTGCCTGACCAAGGACCTTGCCACCGGCCGCGGTGACGAAACTCGCCGCGTCCTTTTGCAAGGAGTGGCCGAACGCATAGTCGGCAGTGATGAAGAACCAGGTATCCGCGCCATCCTTGATGCTGGCATCCACCACGCCGTGCGACATCGACCAGGTGTCGTGCACCCAATGGATGTGGTTGGGTCCGCAATGCGTGCCGGTGATGTCGGCCGAAGCGGCGCCGGTGAAGATCGCGACCTTGTCCTTCGCTTTCGCCAGGTCGCCCAAGGCGAAAGCGGCGGAGGACAGTGGCACGTCGGTGATCAGATCCACGCCCTTGTTGTCGAACCAATCGGTGGCGATCGCCAGGGCGACATCCGGCTTGAGCTGAAAGTCGGCCTGCACCAGTTCGGCTTTGATGTCGGGATGCGCGCGGGAAAAGTCCTCGATCGCCATCTGCGCGCCCAGCACCGAGCCTGGACCGGTATTTGCGGCATAGGGTCCGGTCATGTCGGAGAGCACGCCGATGCGAATGGGCTTTTGGCGCAGCCCGAGCCGCGCGCGGCAAAGCGCATTGCGCGGCGGCTCCGGCGCCGAGGAGGGCGCGGCGGCGGATACGTGTCGGCTGCATGCTGTTTGTGTTCCCTTCCAAGTATCCTCAGCTACGCACCAGAGCACAGCCGCCCTGATCGAGTGGCCGGAAGGCCTGATCAGCCGGAATGGTGCGACGCAGAGTGTAGTAGTCCCAGGGTTCCTTCGACTGTGCCGGTGACTTCACCTCGAACAGATACATGTCGTGGATCACGCGTCCGTCGATGCGCACCTTCCCCTTGCCGAACAGTGGGTCGTCGGTCGGCGTTGCCTTCATCTGTTCCACCGCCGCACGACCGCTGGCGACAGCCTTCTCGACACCCATGGCCGTGGCGCATTTCAGGTAATGCATGACACTCGAATACTGCCCAGCATGCACCGAACCGGGCACGACACCGTTGAACCGCGCTGCGAAACGCCTGCTGAATTCACGGGTGCCATCGTTCAGGTTCCAGTAGAACGGCTCGGTCAGCAGCACGCCTTGCGCGGACTGCCAGACCGACGCCGTGGACGTCGTGGATCAGGAAGATCAACCCCGCAACCTTTTGGCCGCCCTTCATGATGCCGAACTCGGCGGCCTGCTTGATGCAGTTCACCGTGTCATTGCCGCCATTCGCCAGGCCAATCGCCTTGGCACCGCTCGCCTTGGCCTGGACCAGGAACGAGGAGAAGTCGGTGGTGCCGGGAAACGGCGCAAGTGCCTGGCCGAGTACCTTGCCGCCGGCGGCGGTGACAAAGCTCGCAGCGTCCTTTTGCAGCGAATGGCCGAAGGCGTAGTCGGCGGTGATGAAGAACCAGCTATCGGCACCTTCCTTCACCGCAGCATCGACGACGCCGTGCGGCATTGACCAGGTGTCGTAGACCCAGTGCAGGTGATTGGGTCCGCAATGCGAGCCGGTGATGTCAGCCGAGGCGCGCCGGTGAAGATGGCGACCTTATCCTTCTGTTTCGCCAGGTCGCCGATGGCGAACGCCGCTGACGACAATGGTACGTCGGTCACGACATCGACGGCCTTGTTATCGTACCAGTCCGCGGCGATGGCGAGTGCGACATCCGGTTTGAGTTGCAAATCAGCCTGCACGACTTCGGCCTGCACGCCGGGATGTGCGCGCATGAAGTCCTCGACCGCCATTTGCGCGCCAAGCACCGAGCCAGGACCGGTGTTGGCGGCATAGGCGCCGGTCATGTCGGTAAGGACGCCGATCCGGATTGGCCTGTCCGCGGCACGCGAGCGGCGCGCCAGGGTTGCAGCCGACAACGCAACGCCAAACAGCCCGCGGCGAGTGATGGATGCCTGCATGTGCGTTCCTCCCTGGCTTGTTCACCGACTGTAAACGGCGGGGCCTTCCGGGCCAATTGCATGCGCGATCTCACCAGCATGAACGGCTTGTTAGTCTGCCGATGCTAAGTTGTATGCCGCAACTTCGAAATTGTCCGCGCCATGGTGCGGTCGACCGCCAAAAAAGGCCATGGGGTTGTTCGGTCATAGCTATGCTTCCACCCGGCTCCCGGCCCCGTTTGTCTGACTTGACACCAGAGCAGCTTCGTCAGCGGGCGCGCGAATATCGATCGATGGCAGAAAGTGCTTCCACCGCACGGATCATGGAGGCGCTGAAGCGACTGGCTGATCGGTTTGAGGAGCTTGCGGCGAGCAGGGAGCGGGATGCAGCAGGTCCCGATCGAGAGTGACTCGTGCAAACCGCGTAATTGCGTGCTGGTGATCAGCGCGCGCGAGAAGGCAATCACCCATGACGGACCATATAAGGCGGTCGCTGATTGCGATCTTGCGTTGGGGGCGGTGACGTCACTGATCCTGGCCTTCGCTCCTGCTGCATTCTGGACGGAGCTGTTCCGCCTCATTTAGAGCGCGATCGATTTGAGGCGGGATCGCCGGAACGCCTGAATCGCGCCGTTAACAACAAGTTGTCAAAGCATGATGGGATCAATCTGATCCGATCGTGCTGGTCCGATCATGCTCTGCGACAGACCTCGGCAATCTATCCGCCAGGTCTGGACTTCCCCGGCGGGGCGATTCAACCTCGACCCGTTCCGCAAAGGCGGGAGCGAAGCCAATTTCGGCTTCGGCCAAAGGGGAGGGGTGGATGCGCGCAGATCAAGCCGTTATCGAGGTACTGCGAGCGTGAGGGCGTCACCACGCTGTTCTGCTTTCCGACCACTTCGGTGATCGAGACGGCGGTGGCGGCCGGACTGCGCCCGATCATCTGCCGCCAGGAACGGGTGGGCGTGGACATGGCCGACGGCTATGCCCGCGTAACCAATGGCAGACCGCCTGGTGTGTTTGCGATGCAGTACGGGCCGGGCGCGGAGAACGCGTTCGCCGGAGATCGCGACGACGTTCTCGGATTCGGTGCCGGTGCTGTTCCTGCCACTCGGCCATGCGCGCGAGCAGGCGCAGGTGTTCCCGATGTTTCACGCCAGCCGAACCTATGCCTCGGTCACCAAGCAGGTGGAACATGTCATCGTGCCGGAGCAGGTACCGGCGGCGATGCGGCGCGCGTTCAGCCAGTTGAAGAATGGCCGCCCTGGACCAGTCATGGTGGAGCTGCCGCGCGATCTGTTGGGACTGGACATCGGCAGCGACGCCCTGGAGCACAGTCCGGTGCACCGAACCCGCGCCACGCCAGACACTGGTGATGTGGAAGACGCCGCGCGTCTGTTGGCGAATGCATCCTGCCCGTGATCCTTGCCGGTCAGGGCGTGCTGTATGCCGAGGCGAGCGAGGAGTTGGTGCGGCTGGCAGAGCTGCTGCAAGCCCCGGTGATGACGACGGTGGATGGCAAGAGCGCGTTTCCCGAAGATCATGCGCTGGCGCTGGGTTCGGGCGGCAACGGGTTCACCGGCCACGGGGCGCATTTCCTGTATTCGCGTGCCGACCTGATCCTGGCGACTCGGCACTGGACTGAACCGGCATCCGCTGACCACGCCGCCTCTGCCGAACGGCGTGCCGATCATTCATGCGACGAATGACGCGCGCGATCTGCAGAAGAGTTACGCGACCGAAATAGCGCTGCTGGGAGATGCGCAACTCTCGATCGCGGCGCTGATCCAGGCGGTGAAGGACGGTATCGGCAATCGGCGGGTCAACCGATCGCCGGCCGAGGAAATCGCGACTAAACGCGACGCTTGGCTGGCGAGGTGGCACGGCAAGCTGGAATTGGCCGAGACGCCGATCACCCCTTACCGCGTGATCAACGAATTCATGCGCGTGGTTGATCCCGCTGAGGCGATCGTCACGCATGATTCCGGAAGCCCGCGCGAACAGTTGCTGCCGTTCTATCGTGCGACGCGGCCGCGTTCGTACCTGGGGTGGGGGAAGTCGCATCAGCTTGGCACGGGGCTCGGCCTGACGATCGGCGCGAAGATCGCCGCGGGGGAAAAATTCTGCGTCAACTTCATGGGCGACGCGGCATTCGGCATGACCGGGCTGGATTTCGAGACCGCGGTGCGCTGCGGCGTGCCGATCTGCACCATCGTGCTGAACAATTCGAGCATGGCGATCGAGATCCCGCACATGAAGCTGTCGCACGAGAAGCATAGGGCGCGCGACCTGGGCGGCAGCTACGCCAACCTGGCACGCGATCTGGGTGGCTGGAGTGAACGGGTCGATGATCCGGCGCAGGTCGGCGAAGCCGATCCTGCGGGCTCGACGGCAGACGCAGGAGGGCAGGGCGTGTCTGCTGGAATTCATCACCAGCCAGGAGACGGCGTTCTCGCGACGAGAGGCGTGATGGAGGAGGCCGAGGAACTGGAGCGCGCGGCCGAGTGGCGGATGCGCAGGGTGGACGCCGACCCGGCGACACCGTCAGCCGTGATGCCGCCGCGCTGCTGGAGAGACTGGCGGAGGATGTGCGGCGGTTGCCCGGGAACGGCGGTGTTCCGCGAGTACACCGCGATCTGCAACTGGCTGAGCGAATTCGGACGAGATCGTCGAGTTTGCTGATACCTGGCGAACGATTACCGGGCCCGCATCGGCGTGGACCACGCGCCGCAGATGGCGCAGGCGTATCTGCGTGCGCTGATTGATCTGGCGAAGCGGACATTCGGCACATAGTGTCGGGTCCCGGCCTCGTCGTTGGTCGAGAATGCTACGCTATGGCACAAGCCGCCGTCATTGAGTGCAATGCAGGCGATCGAACCGGCTCGACGTGCCGTGGGCACTCATCGAGCTACTCAACCAGTTCCGGTATCGGGCATAGCGTCATCCGCGATCCCTGAAGAAAGCGGTAAACACTTCTTTTGTTACCTGGCTTCGATCAAATTAGATATCTGCTCCGAGATACAGCGTCGCACTGCAGGATCAAGGCTGCACTTGCACCATTCATTGCAGAGAATCTCCCACACGCTAGTGGAACTCCTTACTACCTGATCACCCACACGTTCAGCCCATCGATGATGGTCGGGCTCAAGCACCGCATCATCAAGGACTGTGAGAAGACCTCCCGCACCGATGCCAAAGCGCTGCGGCAAATTCGCCCAATTTCTGGCTTTAAGATCGCCAAAGACGACTCTCTCTGGTGCCAACTCGCCAGGAAGTCTTGCGCATTCAGGGAAATCGTGGTCTCCGTCGACGATTGCAATCGACTTGTATGGGAGCTTGCCGTTCGCCCCAAGTCCGCCGAGCATTCCAACAACATTCGCTGGTCCGACTGGGTTAATCTGGATCCTGCGCAGTAACTCTGATGTCTCAGAGGACGAAGCCAAGATCTCACGCAGCCATATCTCAAAGTCGCGATCTTCAACGAATACGTGCGCGTCAGGATGCACCTCATCATCGAGCCGGCTCATCGCAAACTCGGGCGATATGCCATATACAATGCTCAATCCCAGTGGGCCGGGCAGAAGCAGGAGGCGTGCCTCTTGGGGCAGCTCCTCCAGAACATACGGGCTATGGGTTGATAGAATAATCTGAACTCGGCGTTGCCGCGAAAGCCATAGGAGGAACCGGATGAGGCGACGTTGTGCACGTGGGTGCAGGGAGGCCTCGACCTCATCGATCACAAGAAGCGAGTACTGAGGCACGCCTTGTAGAACTCTGAACAGGTCGAGTGTCGAATCTTCACCCGCACCCTGGTGAAACTGGGACAGCTCTCCCCACTCGCGCTCCAGCAAGCCGACTTGACGCTTGGCGTCGACATCAGATGTAGCAAACCTGGCTTTTCGATATTGCCGGCCAAGGACAAATGAGAGGCGTTCCCTAAATTCGTCGGATATCTCGCTGCTCTCTATTTCAGCCTCAGCGGAGCGAGCAATCTTTGCGTACCCGGCTGATGCGTCTAAAGGCAACGTACGCGAAATGTCCAACAGATATACGTTCCGCTTTGGCGCATTGTCGGGAACGCGCCAGCGCTTAGTGGGCTTGGAGACGCGAAATGTATCCGTAGACGTCCCCCGCCGGATACGGTAGGAGATCGTCACGTTCTGAATTCGGTCCAAACCGTTTCCACAAAGAAGGTGGACGGATAGAAGCGCTTATCCTTAGTGCCTTGGTCGTAAATGCAGGCTGTTGCCTTAAGCAAGGTGCTCTTGCCGCTGCCATTCTCGCCAACGACTGCAATTACGGGGAAGTTGAACTCAACAGCTTGGCCCGTCCAGCCACGTAGTCCAGAAATGGATATCATTTGTAGGAACTGTGGCCACTGTCCGGCTTGGAACTGCGACCGGATAGGACCTGATCTCTTTATAGTCCAAAGGCATTGACTCCTGTCATTCCGGCAAAGGGACGATTGTTCCGCCTGGCAACCTTGATTGCAAGGCGAACTTGGTCGACACCACCATGCAGCTTGCTACGGATCGAGCTGTCGGCGGAGATTGCACGAGCAGCTGGTGCGAAGGATTCGGAAGTAATGCCTCTTCGGTTCTGTCTTAATGCCCGGCACAGGACGTTCACTGCGCTGATAACTGCGCAATCTCCTGCACAAGCGCATCCGTGGTGATCTGGCGGCAATAGCCGCGGTTGTTGCGCAACGCCCAGTCATGGCGCTCCGCGCTCAGCGTGGCGCAGGCGTCGGTCGGGACGGTGACCAGGTAGCCAAGATCGCAGGCATCGCGGACGGCGGAATCGATGCACTGGTCGGTCAGGACGCCGGCGATGATCAGTGAACGCACGCCGAGATTGCGCAGCACGTAGTCGATGTTGGTGGAGATGAACACGGACGAGGAGGTCTTCGGCAGCACGATCTCGTCTTCGGTGGGCGCGATGGCATCGAGCACCTTGGCGTCCCACGATCCACGCGGCACGAACAGGCCGCTGATCTTGTAGTCGAGGCTGAGATCGCGCCCGTCGCGCGTCAACGCTTCGATGACGGTGTACATCACCTCGATGCGGGCGTGCCGACATGCCGCCTGGAGGCGCTGCATGTTGGGCAGCGCGGTCTGCTGCATGACGTCGGAAGAAATAGCCGTACCGGCTGTCACGCTCGGCAGCGCTCATCGCCGCGTATTCGCCGCCGTCTGGTCGGGCGTTGTAGTTCTGCACATCGACGAACAGCAGCGCCGCGTGCGCCGGATCGATCGGGACTTCGCGGCTCAGCATGACAGCCGTCTGCAGTGCAGCGCCCAGCAGACGTTCGAAGCGCGCTGCCCAGACGGCCTGGCCGGCCTCGTCCGCGATCAGGTCCTGACGGATTTCGATCTCGACATGCGGCAGGCCACGGCGTTCGGCGTGCTCCGGGACGCCATAGTCGGTGACATCGCTCACCGCGTATGGGGCGTTATCGCCAACCACGAGGTCGCCTTCCGCGCGCAGCAGATCGAGCATGATGCAGGCGAGGCGGGCATCGCGGTTGTACAGCACGCCGACCTGCATGGCGCGTGATTCGCCCTTGAACACCGGCGTGAAGCTGTGCATGGCGACGTAGACCGTGCGCCTTGATGCGGCCTGGCGTGCATCGAGCAGCGCGCGGATGCGCGCGTGATAGGGCGTGAATATCGCGGCCTGCGCGTGCATTGCGCTGTTCGGGCGTAAGATCGAGGTTGCCGGGGATCGGGGTGGACTCGCTGATTTCCGGAATTGAACTTGGCACGGACGGATTGCGGTTGCAGTCGATCACCAGCCGCGAATAGGTCTGCAGCACCGCGGTCGCATCCAGGCGCAGCGGAGAGCCGCTCGGTCACGCCGGCGATGCCGATGTCCCAGGCGATGTGCCGGTCCAGATTCGCTGGCGGGCAAGCCAAGCCGGCCCAGGCTGCGGGGGATGGCGCGCCCGGCGTGATCGGCGGTGAGGAACAGGTCGGAACGCCCGTCGCTGCGCAGCACCCGCACGGGCGAGGCTTCATCCGGCGCAAGCAACTCGGTCATCTTCCGGTGTCACCCACCATTCGGCTTCGAAGCCACGCAGTGTAATCGTGCCGTCCAGTGTCGCGCCAAGTCTCTCGGCAACCCGGATAGAGCGCATGTTCTGCGGCAGAATGAAGCTGGCAAGCCTGGCGAAGTCATGGGCGCGAAACGCCCAGTCGCGCGCCGCGGCAGCTGCTTCGATGGCAAAGCCGTTGCCCCAGGCCGGCCGGGCGAGCGAATAGCCCAACTCCGGTTCGGGCCAGTCGGCGGGGTGCAGAATGCCGGCAAAGCCGATGAAGCTTCTATCGGCGAGACGCTCCACTGCGAACACGCCGTAGCCACGCAGCGCCCACTGGCCGAGAGAGCTTCGCATGGCGGCCCAGGCCTGGTCGCGCGAGCGCGGGTCGTTGCCGCGATAGCGGCGCACCTCGGGGTCGGCCTCCATTGCCGCCCAGGCATCGATATCGGCGGCGCGGAACGCGCGGAGCATAAGCCGGCCGGTGTGCAGTGTGGGTATCTCGAACATCGTGCTCATGCCTCTAGCATGGTCCCGCCATGCCGGTTCCCGCCAGCCCGCTGCCGTCACTTGACGCTTTGCTGCGCATGCCGGCGGCTGAAGCCCTGGTCGCGCGGTTCGGGCGCACCGCGACCACGGCAGCGCTGCGATCGGAGCTCGCCGAGCAGGCGGGCGGCGCGGGCGTTTCCGGCCGCGGCGTCGGACATCCTGCGACGCGGCCGGCGATGCGCTGGCGCGGCGCTTCGCCGCGTCGCAGCGGCCGGTGTTCAACCTGACCGGCACGGTGCTGCACACCAACCTTGGCCGCGCGCCGTTGCCGCGTGCCGCCGCGGAGGCCGCTGCCGAAGCGCTTGCCGGCGCCACGACCCTGGAGTTCGACCTCGCCACCGGCCAGCGCGGCGAGCGCGACGAACACGTGGCGCGCCTGCTGCGACAGATCACCGGGGCGCAGGCGGCGACCGTGGTCAACAACAACGCGGCAGCGGTGCTGCTGATCCTGAACACGCTGGCGGTGGGTCGCGAGGTGCCCGTCTCGCGCGGCGAGTTGATCGAGATCGGCGGCGCTTTCCGGTTGCCCGAAATCATGGCGCGTGCCGGGGCGGTGCTGCGCGAGGTGGGCACCACCAACCGCACCCACGCCCGCGACTTCCGCGGCGCAATCGATCCGGCCACGGCGCTGCTGATGCGCGTCCATCGGGCGAACTTCGCGATTGCCGGGTTTACTGCCGATGTGGCGGCTGCCGAGTTGGCAGGCATCGCGCACGATGCGGGGCTGCCGATGGTGGAGGACCTGGGCAGCGGCAGTCTGGTCGATCTCACCGATTGGGGGCTGCCGCACGAGCCCACGCCGCAGGAGTCGCTCCGGGCTGGCGCCGACCTGGTCAGCTTCTCGGGGGACAAGCTACTCGGCGGTCCCCAGGCGGGGCTGATCATTGGCCGTGCGGAATTGATCAAGCGGCTGAACGCCAACCCGCTGAAGCGCGCCCTGCGGCTTGATAAGGCCAGGCTGGCGGCCTTGGAACAGGTCTTGCTGCTCTACCTCACGCCGGAGCGTCTGGCTGAGGAACTGCCCGCCGCTTCGCCTGCTCAGCCGCGCCCCTGAGCAGATTCGCGATACCGCCGACGCGCGTGGCTTGCGCGCTTGCGCGCCGATATGGCCGGATCGGCCGATGGGGGTGGAGGCGTGCCGCAGCCAGATCGGATCGGGTGCGCTGCCGATCGACCGACTGCCTTCGTTCGCGGTGACCATCGGCGGCGCGGGCTCGGATGCGCTTGCCGGATGCCTGCGCGGTCTGCCGCGTCCGGTGCTTGGCCGGATAGCGCAGGGACGTGTCTGGCTCGACTGCCGCTGTCTGGAGCCGTGCCGACGAGGCAGCGTTCATTGCCCAGCTCGCGGTGCGTGGCGGATAGTTGAACCGGAAGAGAAGCGGCTCCGGTGGGCCGGCCGGCCTTCAAAGCCGGTTGGGGCTGCGCGGCGGCTCCGGGTAGGTTCAACTCCTGCTCTCTTCCGCCGGTTGCACGGCGAGAACATCGATGTTGCCAGCCGGCAACACTGTGCCCGAAAAGCGCGGCCCCCCCTCGCGCTATAGGTTGTTGTTGGTCTATGGTTTGTCGCAGCGAAAGGGCGTGCCGTGCCCTAGGGGACATCCGCGCCAGGGTCGGCGCCGGCAGAACGAGGAGAAAGCAAATGCAGCTTCGGAGTGCACTCCTGGCGGCCACTATCCTGGCGACTCCGATTGTCGCGAGTGCGCAACCGGTCACCGGGCTCTATGTCGGCGCCGGCGCGGGCGTGAACATCACGCAGAAACAAAATCTAAACCAGCAATGGTGTCCTTCTCGACTGTATTCGGCGCCGCGCCGCCTGCGACGATCGTCGCGACACCAGGCGGGAAGCTCAATGGCAGTGTCGGGTTCGCCGGTGAGGCCTCCCTCGGTTGGGGCTTTGGTAACGGACTGCGGGCAGAGATCGAGGGCGACTACCTCAACAATCACAGCAGCAATCTCACGTCGAATAACGGCACGGCGCTGAATGCCTTCGTGGCGGCGGCACCACCGAGAAGAAGTACGGCGGCATGTTCAACGTGCTGTACGACTTCAACGGGCTGACGCCGTATTTCGTGCCCTATATCGGCGGTGGTGTCGGATACCAGTGGATCAACGAGAACTGGCACTTCAACAACAACTCCACCAATTTCACCTTATTTGGCAACACGTTCCCGGCGGGCGGCATCCAGGAGAGTGGGCAAGGCACAAAGGGGTCATTCGCCTATCAGGCGATCCTTGGTGCAGCGTTCCCGCTGGCGATGGTCATGCCGGGCCTGGCGCTGACGGCCGAATATCGGTTCCTTGGCACGACTGGAAATCGCAGCTTACAGCGGCACAGTTTCTGACGCTGACAGCGGCTCCCTCCGTGTTTCGGACCGCGCCGGGCGGCATCACTCTCGGGAAGAGCTATAACCACCGGTTCTGGTCGGCCTGCGCTACAACTTCGGTGTAGCGCCGCCGCCGCCGCCGCCGGCACCGGCACCTGTTCCCGCCCAGGCTCCGGCCCGGTCGTACCTGGTGTTCTTCGATTGGGACAAGGCGACGCTGACCGACCGTGCGCGCCAGATCATCCACGAAGCGGCCGACAATTCGACCAGGGTGCAGTACACGCGGATCGAGGTGAACGGCTACACCGACACCTCGGGCACGCCGAAATACAACATGGGCCTGTCGATCCGTCGCGCGAACGCCGTGAAGGCGGAGCTGATCAAGGACGGTGTGCCGGCCAATGCGATCACGACGCAGGGCTTCGGCGAGACGCATCTGCTGGTCCCGACGGGACCCGGTGTGCGCGAGCCGCAGAACCGGCGCGTCGAGATTATCATCCACTGATCGCCTGCCGAACCGCCAAGACAACGGATCGGGGCGCCGCGAGGCGCCCCTTTTCGTCCGCGCCCAGGAGGTTCCGAGCCATGCGGCTATGCACTCTGTGGTTGGCCATGGCTCTTCGCGGCGGTGTCATTCGCGGCGAAAGCGCAGCCCTTTCAGGGCCTCTATATCGGCGCCGGCGCCGGCTACAATCTGCCGGAGAACTGGTCCAGTTCTCGGGCGACGTAGCAGAGCCGAAGGGCGGCGCTGTCGGGCTAGGCAGCGTCGGCTACGCGTTGGGCAATGGCTTCCGGTTCGAAATCGAAGGCAATTATCGCTGGGCTGGGCTTAATCGCAGCGCGCCTCGCTGACCGGCACAGCGGGTCCGTGCAGACCTACGGCGCGATGGCCAATGTGCTGTTCGACATCGATGTCGGGGCGCCGTGGATCTATCCGTATATCGGCGGCGGCGCGGGCTATGCCTGGACGCACTTCAACCGCACCACCGTATTCACGCCGGCCGCCTTCCCCGCACTGGGCAGCCACTTCAATCAAACCGAAGGAGGCTTCGCCTTTCAAGCCATCGGCGGGCTTGTCATTTCCGATGCCGCGGGTGCCTGGCCTGTCGCTGACCACGGAATATCGTTTTTTCGGTGTGCCGGCAGCGAGACCTTCCACGGTTCGCAGGTTGTGTCGGGTGCGCCGGCGCCGTTGCCGAGTCGCCCTCAAGGCCCAGAGCCAGTACAATCACAGCTTCCTGCTTGGTGTTCGCTACGCATTCAATGTTGCGGCGCCAGTAGCGGCGGCTCCTGCAGCCGCACCACCCGCGGCGGCGCCGGCGCGCTCCTACCTCGTGTTCTTCGACTGGGACAAGGCGACGCTGTCTGACCGGGCGCGGCAGATCATCAAGGAGGCCACCGACAACTCAACGCATGTCCAGTACACCCGGATCGAGGTCAACGGATACACCGACACCTCCGGCACGCCCCGCTACAACATGGGCCTGTCGATCCGCCGCGCGAACGCCGTGAAAGCCGAGTTGATCAAAGACGGCGTGCCGCAGAACGCGATAACGACGCAAGGCTTTGGCGACACGCACCTGTTGGTGCCCACCGGACCCGGCGTGCGGGAGCCGCAGAACCGCCGGGTCGAGATCATTATCCACTGAAGCACGGCGGGCGGCCGATTCCGCCTTCAGTCATTCTGCTCTATACCGAGGTCAGTAGCGCCGAAGCAGAGCGACCAGCCGGCCTTGCACTTTCACGCGATCGGCCGGGAAAATCCGCGTCTCGTGCCTGATATTGCACGGCTCGAGCGCGATCGAGTTGCCGCGCCGGCGAATCCGCTTAAGCGTCACTTCGCTATCGTCCACCAGCGCGACGACGATCTGCCCGGTCTCCGCGATTTCATCCTTGCGGATAATGACCGTGTCGCCGTCGAGAATCCCGGCTTCCACCATGGAATCCCCAGCCACCTCCAGCGCGTAATGTTCGCCGCCGCCCAGCATGTGCATCGGCATGTCCACATAGGTGGTCGGATCGCGCAAAGCCTCGATCGGCAGACCTGCGGCGATGCGACCATACATTGGCAACTGAATTGCCGCGGCGTCGTTGGCGGCACGTACGCCGGGAATTCTTCGGCGTGAAGTCACCGCGGATGACGTTCGGCGAGAAGGTCGAAGTTCGCGTATCGTTCGTGCTGGCGTCATCGCGCGGTTCGCCATGTTCTCCGGCAGGCGCAGCACTTCCAGTGCGCGCGCGCGATGGCGGCGGCGCGCCAGGAAACTGCGCTCCTCGAGCGCCGAGATCAGTCGGTGAATGCCCGACTTCGACTTTAGATTCAGCGCATCCTTCATCTCTTCGAAGCTGGGCGAGAAGCCGGTCTGCTTGAGATGACGGTCGATGTACAGCAATAGTTCATACTGCTTCTTTGTCAGCATGACGGCGGTCTTTCCCCTCGAGTACGCGTTGTCCGGAACATATCAGCAACTATCGCGTTCTATATAAGTTCGCGCCGCGTCGTCAAGTTTCCTGCGCTGTTGCGCAAGATTGCCCCTCAGATGCCGAGCGAATCGAGGCGAATGATAGTCACTTCGCTGCCTTCCGGCTCTGCCGGCGCGTGCGGCGCCCGAAGAATGAGCGCATCGGCGTGGGCAAGACGGCGCAGCATCGCCGAATCCTGCACCGAATAGGGCGTCGCCACTGATCGCGACCTCGGGAATCGGTGCTGATAGCAGAGCGCAGATGATCGGCGCGGTGGTCGTTGGCGCGCAATGGGGAACCGGCGATCGCCCTGCACCATCGGCGGCGGCGCCGCCGGCAGGCCGGACAGCCGGCTCAATGCCGGCACCAGGAACAGTATCGCGCAGACCATCGCCGAGACCGGGTTGCCCGGCATACCCAGCACCGGCACGGCGCCCAGCCGGCCGAACAGCAGCGGCTTTCCTGGGCCGCATGGCGATCTGCCAGAAATCCAGCTTCAGCCCTCGCGTCTGCAGGCTCTCGATGACCAGGTCGTGGTCGCCGACCGAGGCACCGCCGGTGGTGACCAGCATGTCCATTCCATGCACCGCATCGGCGACCGCCGCCACCGCCTCGCGAGTATCGGCGGCGACCGGCAGCACCACAGGCTCGCCACCGGCGGCGCGCACCAGGGCGGCCAGCGCATGCGAGTTCGAACTGACGATGCCGCCCGTCGGGATCGGCTCGCCCGGCATGGCGATCTCGTCGCCAGTAGCCAGGATGGCAACCCGAGGCCGGCGATGGACGGTCAGCCACGGGTGGTTGGCGGCGGCCGCAAGGCCGATATCACGCGCGGTCAGCCGTCGGGCTGCCGGCACCACCGCATCGCCGGCGGCGAAGTCCTGGCCGGCGCGGCGGATGTGACGACCGGCCGTCACCGCCTCGTTCACGCGCACTTCGGTGCCGCTGGCTGTCGCGTCCTCTTGCAGCAGGATGGCGTCCGCGCCTTGCGGGACAACGCTGCCCGTGAACAGCCGGACCGCCTGCCCGGGACCGACCGAGCCTGCGAACGGATGCCCGGCCGGAGCACTGCCGATCACCTGCAGAACCGCGCCGAGCGTGCCATCGGCAGCGCGCAGCGCGTAGCCGTCCATGGCCGAGACATCGGCCGGCGGCTGCGTCAGGCGGGCAATCACCGGCGCCGCCGTCACTCGCCCCCAGGCGCCGGCCAATGCGACGATCTCTGCCGGGGTCGGAGAGAGATCGGCCAGGATCCGCTCGCGGGCTTCCTCCACGCTGATCATCGTTCAGTTACACCTTTATTCCCTCTGCCAGTTCCACGAGATTGTCGTCCGTCATCGGCCGGAGACCCTCCTCCACCTCGTGGATCATCGCCACCAGCCGGCGCGTGGCGCGGCAATCGATGCCGTGGCGAGCGCCGATCTCGGCGATCGGGGCGATCTGCACATCCACCTCGGTCCGCCGCTTGCGGATCGCAAGGTCGCGCCACACCCCGGAATGGGTCTTCGCGCTGGTGCGGTTGAACGCCACCATCGCCGCGACGCTTTGCCGCGCTGCTTCCTCGCCGGCACCTGGTGCAAAGGCGCTTACGTCGTATCCGTTGAAGCCGCGCGGCTCGACGCCCTCGGCACGCGCCACCACGATCGCCTCTTCACCGAGCCGGCGCCACAGCGGAAGCAGCTCGGGCCGCGCCAGACAATCGACGATGCCCTTCTGGCCGAGTGCCTGCGCGAACAGCATCGCGCCATAGCCGAGTTTGCCCCATAGGATAGGACCAGATGTCGGAGGTGGTGATCGCGTCCGGCTCGAAGTCACGCAAGATCGCATGCAACGCTTCCAGCCGCGGCGACATCGCGCCATCCAGTTCGCCCAGCACCACCGCGCCGCGATTACCGAACATGATCTCGCCCGGCGCCATCCAGTCGGCGCCGAAATTGATGAATGCGCCGATGGTGCGGTCGCGGCCGACGATGCGCTGGATGATCAGCTCGTTGAGCCCGTTCTGCAGCGACAGCACGGTAGCCGTTCTGCGCCAGATGTGGGGTCAGCGCGCGGGTGGCTGCCTCGGTGTGCTGCGCCTTCACCGCGAGGAATATACGCCGCCAGGTGCCGGTCAGCTCATCCGGCATGAAGGCGGGTGCGACGACGGCAAACTCCTCGACCGGGCCGGTGATCCGCAGGCCGGCGCCGGAGATCGCCGCGACATGCTCGCGCATCCACATCGACGAACGTGACGTCATGGCCCGCCCGCTTCAGCCATGCCCCCACCGAGCCGCCGATCGCGCCGGCGCCCCAGATCAGGATCCGCTCGGGCATCACCAGGTCTCCAGCAAATTGCGCGTCTCCTCGTACGGCGACGCCCCAAATCTCCAGCATCTCCGAGTCATCGCGTTGATAGCGTCCGCCGAAATTGCCGTCCTCGACCAGTATGCGGACCTCGAAGGGCGGCAACCCACGCACCCGCTCGACATCGACCATGCGCTTGATGCCCTGCATGGGCCGCCGGTTCGGCAGCCGTGTCCAGGGGAAATTCTCCATCCAGCTTGCATGGCTTGCGACCGGATCGATCGCATGCACCGCGGCAGCGGTCAGCGGCGCCCGCCACCAGTCGTGCAGACGGACATGCATGTCGGGATTTTCCATCATCCATTCCTGCGCCACCGATCCGGCCGGTGCGTTGCCACCATGGCCGTTGACCAATCAGCACGCGACGGAACCCAGCCTGCTTCAGGCTGTCCAGCACGTCACGCAGCACCAGGGCAAAGGTTGCAACGCGCAGCGTAACAGTGCCGGGAAATGCGGTGAAATATGGGGTCAGGCCATAAGGCAGGACCGGGAACACCGGCACGCCAAGCGGATCTGCCGCTTCCGCGGCCACCCTCTCGGCCAGGATCGCGTCGGTCGCCAGCGACAACCCAGCATGCTGCTCCGTGCTGCCCAACGGCAGGGCGCAACGGTCGTCGTGGCGGACCCAATCTTCCACCATCCGCCAATCCATCTCTGCAATCCGCATAACCGGCTCCTGGCCCTGCAGTGTCCAGGCTGAACGCTGACCAGAGACGGTGGGAGCGTCAATCGGCGGCTAGATCGCTACATATGCCGTCGCTACATGTGCCCCTGGACCAGCCAGTCGCACTGGGTGCGACCCGCCATCAGGCAGTCCTCGATGATTGACTTGTAGTGCAACTGATTTACCAGAAACAGCCCGATCACCAGCAGCAGCAAGGTAATCGCGACGCCGGCTAGGCTCGCCGTCTGCCGGTTGGCGGCGTCCTCGTCCGGCTCGACAAGCCAAGGTCGTTCCTGCTGCATTCCGGCTGCCATCCTACTGCCGGGTCGGGGGTAAACGCAAGTCATGGTTGCGGGAAATGAAGACGCGCTGCGCCAGCTTCGGCGCGACAAGCTATTCGCGGCGCTGATCGAGCGGGTCGGGACCACCGCAACTTGGCGTTCAGCGTGGCCGAAGCCCTTACGAGGCACTGATGCGCGCCATCGCGCATCAACAGCTGCATGGACGCGCGGCACTGGCCATCCTGGCGAGGTTCGAGGCGCTGTATGCGCCGGACGGTTTCCCTGCGCCCGAGCGAGTGCTGGCAACCTCCGAGGCGGAGCTGCGTGCCTGTGGCTTCTCCGGTTCGAAGATCGCCGCGATGCGCGCGATCTGCGCGGCAACGTTGGATGGGACGGTGCCGAGCAGGCGGGCCTCTGTCCCGGCTGTCCGATGAGGCGCTGATCGAACGCCTGACCTCGATCCGCGGCATCGGGCGCTGGACGGTGGAGATGCTGTTGATCTTCACGCTGGGCCGGCAGGATGTCCTGCCGGTGGATGACTTCGGGGTCCGCGATGGCTATCGCGTGCTGTATGGACTTGAGATCGGCACCGAAACCCAAAGTGCTGGCGCAGATCGGGCTGGCCTGGTCGCCGTATCGGTCGATCGCGGCGTGGTATCTGTGGCGCGCGTCCGACGAGGGCAAGCGCGCGAAACAGCCGAGCTCGCGGGCGTAGGCGGAAACCGAGATTGCGACCAGTCCGTTCGGGCTCGAAGCATCAGGCAGGGAACCTTGCCGATCTCTGCGCCGCAATGCTTGCACCTGCTTGCCGCCGGATTCAGATCGTCCGAAAGGCACGCCGGACAGGTCTTGGTTGGAGGCGGATCGCCAAACACCAGCTCTGCCTCGCCGCGCCATGACAAACTTGTACGGGGAGACGATCAGGAAATACACCACCGCCATGTAGATGATGAAGTAGATGATCGCGGAGATAAACGCGCCGAGATTGAGATATGTGCCGTCGGACCCGCCGGGGACAAGTTGCCAACCGAACCCGGGCCCCTTCACCTGGCCTTGGGCGGCAGCGATCAGCGGGTTGATGATATAGTCGGTGAATGCCTTCACAAGGTTGCTGAACGCAAGAGCAACGACCAGACCGACCGCGACGACGATGACATCGCCGCGCATCAGAAAGTTTCGGAAACCCCTCAGCATGTTGCTGCCTCCGGTTCGAGAAAATCGGATCTGAGCAGGACGTCAGCATGCACTAGAGCACCATCAGGCTGACTAGAAAACCGTCCTTGCAACGCTCCCGGCTTCCGCGCGCATACGCGATCACACGACCTGATCTTCGTCCGCAAGTTCAGCCAGCACTTGCGTCAGCACGCGCGTCCCCGCCGCCAGTTGCCCGGGGCTGGAATACTCGGCGGGATTGTGGCTGATCCCATTGTGGGACGGCACGAAGATCATGCCCGTCGGGCACACCGGGACGACAAACTGCGCGTCATGGAATGCGCCCGATGGCAGGCGCATGTGCCGGCATTGCTTGCGCCGAGGCAGCACGCTCGACCGCCTCGATCACCGACGGCGCAAACGCCACTGGCAGGGCGTGAAACGTCTCTTGCACCGCCACGCCGGCATTGCGCACCGCGGCCTGCACAACCCCGGCGATCGCATCGCCACGTGCCAGCAGCACGTCCTTATCAGGGTGACGGAAATCGATCGTGAAGCTGGCGCGGCTCGCGACCGAGTTCGAGGTGTTTGGCTCAACGACGATCCGCCCGACAGTGAAGCGCAGCACGTCCTGCGGATCGTGCATCAGCGTGTTCAGCGCCGTGATCGACCGCACCATCTCCTGTACCGCATCGCGCCGCAGCGCCAGCGGAGTGGTGCCGGCGTGAGCGGTCTCGCCGGTCAGCGTCACGGTGAACCAGCGGCTGCCCTGGATCCCGGTGACGACACCGATATCCATGCTCTCGTTTTCCAGCCGGGGACCCTGCTCGATATGTGCCTCGACATAGGCGTGCGGCTGGCCGCCGAGTAGACGATGCGGCAGGTCGCTCTCGGCACTTAGGTGCGCAGCCAGCGCGTCGGCAAAGCGGATGCCGTCAGGGTCGCGCACATCGGCAAACTCCTCGATGCGCCGGCAGCCGCTCCACGCCATGCTGCCCATGCAGCCCGGGGCAAACCGACCGCCCTCCTCATTGGTCCAGGCCACCACCTCGACCGGGCGGCGGAGCGGAACGCGCGCGTCGTGCAGCGCGGTCAATGCTTCAAGACCGGCAATCACGCCGAAAATGCCGTCGAACCGGCCGCCATTCGGCTGGGTGTCCATATGGCTGCCGGTGACCACCGCCGGGGCGTGCGGATCAGTGCCTTCGCGACGGAGCCAGAGATTGGCCGCGGCATCGACGGAAACCGAGGCACCGATCTCCTCTGGCCCAGCCGATCAGCAGTCGGCGTGCCTGACGGTCGAGCTCGGTCAGGCAGGCACGATTGACGCCATTGCCGGGAATGGCGCCGAGTTCGGCCATCGCCATCAGCCGGTTCCATTGGCGTTGCTCGTTGACCGCTGCGATCGCCTCGCCCATGGCTTTCTCCTCGCGCATCTGCCCGACCTCAGGCATAGCCCAGGACGTCGGCGGCCGCGAGCGAACGCCGAGCGCCAGGCGGACAATTCGGAGACAAACGGCCCGAGTGGCTGGCTGGCATGGGGTCCTCAGATCAATACGAGTAGTGTGCGTGAGACGCAACAAAATTTGTTGACGATGCGTTACCGAACAATTAAGTTCATGGCGTCGGAGTGCTTCCCGTTGATGACGATGATTGAAGCCTTGCTTTCGTTGCCCTTGCTGGGCAAGCCGGCGCTGGTCAGTGGCGAGTTGCCGCGGCGCTGAAGCGGTCATCCAACTAGATTCGCCGGAAGTGCCTCGGGCACGCATGGTTGCTGACGGATACCGGGCGCCAATTTCTTGCGCAGTTTCGCTATCGGCGGTCCTGCCGCCGCCGCGACTGCAACGGTCAGGCTGATGGTGCCAGAAAGATGGCGAGCCGCGAAGTTTGAGCTGCTGCTCGATGATGGCATCTCATTCCAACTGCACCGGACGGAGCTTCACCGCAGGTTGCAACGGATTCGCGCGGCAAATCCAGGGATCAGGATCACCTACGATTTTCGCCCATTCAGCCGCATTGGATGACAACCAAAGCGACGATCCACGGAAGGCCTAACTAAAACCGGAACACTGGGGCTCTTGGTTCGACCCCGACGCCTATCCCGCCGTGTCCAGACGAATGACCGCTTCTGTATAGCGACCTGAACTTGCCTGCTCCGCCGGGAAGATGCCACGCTCGTTGATCCAGGTCTGCGTGCGTTCGTACATATCGGAGGTGTACGGCTCGAACACGAAACGCTCGCCGGGTCCAAAACGCCGCACGTCCACCAGTGACCTGTGCCGTTCCGGTAATTCAGACGCATAATATCGCGTATAGGGTTGGTGCGAGATGTCGATGTCGGCCTGCGCGCGCCGCAAGGCCCGAAAATAGCTGCGGACATCGTCGAGATCGACGTCGCGTGGCACCATCGCCGAGATCATGAAGGTCGCGTCAACGATTTTGCGGAAGCCGAGTTGTTCGACGAGATAATATTGTGCACCGAACACGGTGGCGGCTGCCGCTGTGCGGTCCAGTAGTTGATCGACCCGATCCATCGGCGACCCACCAAATGTCAGCTTGATCCGGTCGCTGGGAAGGAAGGGCTCCAGTGCCTGTATCGTCGTATAATGGCTACCGGACTGGTAACCGACATGCACGGGAACGTCAGCGAGATCCTCAGGCGCATTGATCGGTGAACCAGCGGGAACGAAGATGCCACAGGGAGTAATTGTATAGCACTCGCCCCAAAGTTGGCCGAATGTTGCCGAGGCCGCCTTGTTCACCGTCCAGTGGCAGGCGCAGCTGATCGACGCCTCGCGTCCCTGTTCATAGGTCTGATAGGCACCATAGCGCTTATCCGGAGCCATAGGCGCCGTCTGGGCGCCAACGTGATGCTTGGAAAGCAGCCCATGCGACGCAAGACTGTAATCCGTCAGACCCTCCTCCACGAAGTAACCCTTTTCCTCGGCCACCCATTCCTGCAAGCGGCCATGGGTATGAATGATGAATGTCGTCATGGGATGATGCCCTCCGGCAAGGTTCGGATGCGCTTACTCCGTCCACGCCATAGTCGTGACGCGTGATTCAGACCTTCGGCCATTCCGCCACCGGTCATCACGCTTTAGGCACGTTGCGGTCGAGTTCCGCCAGCCAGATGTTGGCGTTGCCGTCGGACGGTGCTCGCCAGTCGCCGCGCGGTGACAACGACCCGCCCGCGCTGACCTTGGGGCCGTTCGGCATCGCGGATCGCTTGAACTGACTGAACGCGAAGAAGCGGCGCAAGAACACCTCGAGCCACTTGCGAATGGCCGCCAGATCGTAGGCGGCGCGGCGATCTTCCGGATAGCCAGGCGGCCATTCGCCGCTGGCCGCGTCTCCCCACGCATGCAGCGCCAGGAACGCGATCTTCGACGGCACCATGCCGTGGCGAAGCGTGTAGTAGAGATTGAAGTCCTGCAGTGAATACGGCCCGATCTGTGCTTCGGTGCTCTGCGGTGTTTCACCTTCCCTGGTCGGGATCAGCTCCGGCGAGATCTCGGTGGCCAGGATCGCGTCCAGCGTCGCGCCAACGTCGGGTGCGAACTGGCCCGAACTGATCACCCAGCGGATCAGGTGCTGGATCAGCGTCTTTGGCACGCCAGCGTTGACATTGTAGTGCGCCATCTGGTCGCCGACGCCGTAGGTGCACCAGCCGAGTGCCAGTTCCGACAGATCGCCGGTGCCGACCACGATGCCGTGATGGTAGTTGGCGAGCCGGAACAGGTAGTCCGTGCGCAACCCGGCCTGCACGTTCTCGAAGGTCAGGTCGTAGACCGGTTCGCCGCGCGCGAACGGGTGGCCGATGTCGCTCAGCATGCGTTCGGCGGCCGGGCGGATGTCCAGCTCCTGCCAGGTGACACCCAGAGCCTGCATCAGGCGGATCGCGTTGCTCTTGGTATGCGCCGAGGTGGCGAAGCCGGGCATGGTGTAAGCGAGAGATGTTGCTCCGCGGCAGCCCCAGCAGGTCCAGCGCCCGGCCACACACGATCAGCGCGTGGGTGGAGTCGAGCCCGCCCGAAACGCCGATGATCACGCGCTTGCTGCCGATTGCGCGCAACCGCTGGGCCAGCCCGGAGACCTGAATATTGTACGCCTCGTAGCAATCCTGCTCGAGGCGGGCGGGATCGGCCGGCACAAACGGATAGCGCTCGACCCTGCGTTCCAGCCCGATATCGCCGAGAGGCGGGTCGAGCCGGAACGCGATGCGCCGGAACGCAACGGGATGGTGGCGGCGGTTGGTTTCGAAGCTGCCCATCTGCATGCGCTCATGGCGCAGCAGACCCAGATCGATGTCGGCGACGGCGAACTGGGCGGTGGACGGAAACCGCTCGGTTTCGGCCAGCGTGGCACCGTTCTCGAAGATCGATGCCTGGCCGTCCCAGGCCAGATCGGTGGTGGATTCGCCGGCACCCGCGGCGGCGTAAAGGTACGCCGCGATGCAGCGCGCGGATTGCGACGCGCACAGCAGCCGGCGCGTTTCGGCCTTGCCGATGGTGATGTTGCTGGCGGAGAGGTTGGCGAGAACGGTGGCGCCGGCCAGTGCGGCCTGCGAGCTGGGAGGCACCGGGATCCAGACGTCCTCGCAGATCTCCGCATGCACGACAAGATCCGGCACGTCCTCGGCCGCGTACAGCAGGTCGATACCGAACGGGGCGATCAGTCCGCCGATCGCAATCTCGCCTCCCGTCGTCCTGTCGCCCGAGACAAAATGGCGGGGTTCGTAGAACTCGCGATAGTTCGGCAGGTGCAGCTTGGGCACCACGCCCAGCAGCGTGCCGCGATGGATCGCCAACGCGCAGTTGTACAGCGCCCCGGCGTGCCGCAGAGGTGCGCCGACCAGCAACAGGGGCCGCAGACCGGCTGAAGCAGCGACGAGTTCGGCGACTGCGGCTTCTACGCCGTCGAGCAGCGCGGACTGGTGCAGCAGGTCGCCGATCGAGTAACCGGAGAGGCCAAGTTCCGGAAACACCGCCAGCGCCACGCCGCGATCGTGACACGCTCGCGCCACTTCCAGGATCGTCGCCGCATTGGCGGCAGGGTCAGCGAGCGTGCAACTTGTGGTGCAGGCAGCGACGCGCGCGAAGCCATGGCGATAGATCGAGCGGAACTCTGCTTCGCTTCCCATGCCACCGAATATGGTCGAGGCGACTGGCCGCGTCACCTGGGATGCGCCCGGCTGGTAGTTTCAGCTTGCGGTGGTTCCGCGACTGTCAGCTTTTGGCACCGGCGTTTGCTCCGTCTGCTGCAGCAAAATGCGCCATCTCGTCTGTGTATGCCTTGACGAAAGCCGGGCGGGCCGTGGCGCGCGCGACATAGTCACGACAGGCGGGATATCCTGCTAGCCCGTCGAACCGGTCGACTAGGCGCAGCACATCGGCCATGAGTATGTCGGCGACGGAGAAGGTCCCGGCCAGCCATTCGCGTCCTGCCAACACCGCTCCAGGTGCTGGAGCCGGGCCTTGAGGAACTCGTCCAAGCGCTTCGACCCCGGCGCATCATGGGCCTCCCCAGAGAACGCCAGTATGGCCCAGGGCAGGCTCGCCATCTCGACCGAATTGAGCGCCGCGAACAGCCACTGCAAAGCCTCGCAGTGACTGCGCCGATCGGCAGGCATCAGCGCGTCACTTCGCTCGCCTAGATGAAGCAGGATCGCGCCGCTCTCGAAGATCGAGATGTCGCCATCGGTCAACCACGGCACTTGGCCGAAGGGTTGGTGCGAGAAATGCTCGGCATTCCGAGCGAAATGGCACGCTCTCGACGCGATAGGGCAACCCAGCCTCTTCCGGCGCCCAACGCACACGTATGTCACGGACATAGGCCCGGTGGCTCGGGAACTCAATCGAAGGTGGTGAGGATCAGGTCGACCATTCGGCATCTCCATCCGTCGACGCCGACCTATGACAGCCTTCGGGTATCGTAGAAAGAGGGCCGAGTGACCGGGACGGAGGCATTCGATGCACCGCGCAGGACCCCGCACCTTATCGAGAGGTCGGGAGAGGAACACTCATCAGGCTTTGGCGATTCAAGGCCGTGTGATCGCATTTCCGCTCGGCTGGAGGCTATTTATTGCGGGGGCCGACCGGCTCGTAACAGGGGATAAACTGCATGTTGAGATTGGCGCTATTCTTTCTCGTTGTATCCCTGATCGCCGCACTGTTCGGGTTCACCGGAATATCGGCTGCCTCGGCGGACATCGCTCGGATCCTGTTCTTTATCGCGATCGTCATCTTCCTGGTGCTGCTGGTTGCCGGGCTGATGGCAGGAAGCACGCTGTTCTAGCCTGAACGCGGTTCCCAGATCGCTTCGCGCAGACCGCCGTGCATTGTGCAGTGCACCGTAAGACGTGCATTGTGCAGTGCACGGCAAATATTTGCAGCCGCACTCCCGTGCAGCGCATGATCGGTGGCGCGAAACGCCGCGCGGTTGCTGATCCGAGGGGAGTAGGCAGAGCGGGCAAACGGATCATGGCCTGCGGGCACCAGCCAGGAGGAAGGCCATGACCACGGTTGCCGCGATCCTTAAACACAAGGGCTACCAGGTCACCACCGTCAGCCCGACGCTGACGATCGATCAGGTCGCGGGCGTTCTCGCCGAACAGCGGATCGGCGCGGTGCTGGTGGTCGACAGCACCGGGCAGCTACTGGGTATCGTCAGCGAGCGTGACATCGTTCGCTGCCTGGCGGCCAATGGCGCGCGCACGCTCGAGATGACGGCAGGCCAGTTGATGACACGGGCCCTGCAGCTCGCCCGACCAGAGACGACGGTGGCCGAAGCGATGGCGCGCATGACGGTGGGCCGCTTCCGTCATCTGCCAGTGATCGAACACGACGCTCTTGTTGGACTGATCAGTATCGGCGACGTAGTGAAGGCGCGGATCATGGACCAGGAGGATGAGGTGGACAGCCTGAAGGCCTACGTCGCCGGCTCCGCCTGACCGGCTTTCGTCTGGTTCATTCTCCCCGCGCTTGTGGGGCACCACGCTTGTCGCTGATCTGCTCGCTCCGGCCTTGTCCGCGCCGACCTCGCCATCCAAAGTGGCGATGACGTTGCGGGGGCGGTCATGACCAACCGGATCGAGTTGCGGATCGAAGAGCGGATATCATTTGCCGATGGCCATGGCTTCGGGAATGTCGGCACATATGAGCGTCTGTCCGGCCGCGCGCATTTCGCGGTTGATGCACGCGCGCGGCACAACGGGACGTGGTGGACCTCGAGAAGGCGCCGGTCGAGCCGGATGGCGTGGTGCACTTCGCCGGTGACTTCATGATCCTGAGGCCGGTCGAGATGCAGCGCGGCAACCGGCGTGTGTTCTACGATTATGGCAACCGGGGGCATAAGCGGGCACTGCAGTTCTACAATGACGCGCCGCACAGCAACGCGCCGATCACCCTGGCGCATGCCGGCAATGGGTTTTTCATGCGACGGGGCTATGCGGTGGCGTGGCTTGCATGGGAAGGCGACATTCTGCCGGGCGATGGGCGCATGGTGCTCGACGTGCCGGTGGCGACCGACAACGGCAAGCCGATCACCGGCCGCATTCGCGTCGAATACATCGCCGATGTTCCGGGGATCACCTGCTTCCCGCTCAGCGGCAGGATCGCGGCGCATTCCTATGCCACGGTCTCGCTCGACACGCGTGAGGCGATGCTGACCCGGCGGCGCTATCCGTATGACACCCCGCAGGTGATCCCGCCCGATCAGTGGAGCTTCGCCGCCGCCCAGTTCGGCGTGGGCGGCGAGACACAGACGGTGGAACGGGCGGTGGTGCCGTCCGACCGCCATATCTTTCTGCCAGCCGGGTTCCAGCCGGGCTGGATCTATGAGCTTGTCTATACGGCGAAGGACCCGCTGGTGCATGGGCTTGGCCATGTCGCCGTGCGCGACTTCATCAGCTTTCCTGAAATACGACACGACCGAGGCCAATCCGCTGCGTGGGGTGCAGAAGGCGTATGCCTGGGGGCGCTCGCAGACCGGGCGCTGCCTGCGCGACTTCGTCTATCGCGGCTTCAATGCCGATGCCGCGGGAAGACGGGTGTTCGACGGCGTGCTGCCGCATGTCGCGGGCGCTGGCCGCAAGTGGCTGAACCACCGGTTTGCCAGCCCGATCGTGTCGGGCGGCCAGCAGTACGAGGACCACTTCAACATCGCCGACAGCTTTCCGTTCTCCTACGCCTGGTCGACCGATCATCTGACCGGCAAAGAGGATGCGATCCTGAAGCGGCCGGATACCGATCCCCTGGTGTTTCACACCCAGACCGCGACGGAGTACTGGGTACGGCGTGGTTCCCTGGTGCACACCGATACAGAGGGCAATGACCTGAAGCAGCCGGACACGGTACGGGTCTATTGCTGGGCCAGTTCGCAGCATTTTGCCGACCCGCAACCCAAGGCGCCGGCGCGCGGGCATGGGCAGAACTTTTCCAACGTGGTTGTCAACCTCGATGTTCTTCCGCGCCAATCTTGATGCCATGGACTGCTGGGCGACCGACGGGACGCCACCATCCCCGAGCCGGATTCCGAAGCGCGCCGACGGCACGCTGGTGACCAGCATCGAAGAGTGGCGCCGGCAGTTCCCCGCTATACCGGGCATGGCGACACCGGGTTCGCCCGAATCCGCTGCCGCTGCTGGATTTCGGCCAGGAGGTGGAGCGCGGCATTCTGCGCGAGCCGCCGCGTTTGGTGCCGAGTGGCAACTCGCCGGAGGCACCGGGCAAGGCAGTACGCGGTGCTGGTCCCCTCGGTCGACCACGACGGCAACGATGTGCCCGGCGTGCGGGCCCCGATGGTTGCCGCGCCGCTTGGCACCTATACCGGTTGGAACCTGAGGGCGCGCGGCCATGGGCACGGCGCACAACTGCGCTTCGAAGGCAGCTACATCCCGTTCCCGGACTCACCGCAGGAGCGGGAGATGACCGGTGATCCGCGCCGCTCGATCCTGGAGCGTTATCCCGACAAGGCGGCCTATGTCGCGGCAATCACGGCCGCGGCGAAGGAACTCGTGGCGCAAGGGCTGATGCTGGAGGAGGATGTGGCCCGCTGCGCCGAAGCCGCTGCCGATTGGGGCCGGCCGCGGCATGATGTGTCGTTGGAATAGCCCGCGTGGCAGGCATCGCCGGCTGATGGTTGCCGGATATGACTACATCATTGTGGGCGCCGGATCGGCGGGATGCGTGCTCGCGAACCGGCTAACCGAAGACTAAGCCGCAACGGTCCTGTTGCTGGAGGCGGGCGGTTTCGACAACCACCCCTATATCCAGATCCCGCTGGGCTTGGGGAAGCTGCTACAGCACCGGATGTTCGACTGGGGCTACATCACCGAGCCCGAGCCGCATCTCAACAATCGACGGCTGGCATTGCTGCGCGGCAAGGTGCTTGGCGGCTCGTCCTCGATCAACGTCATGGCCTATACACGCGGCCATCGCGAGGATTTCGATCGCTGGGCGCGGCAGGGAGCGGTCGGATGGTCCTATGCCGACGCTGTGCCCTATTTCAAACGCAGCGAATCGTGGGAAGGGGGCGAAAACCCATGGCGTGGCGGTTCCGGCCCGCTTGGCACTCAGAAGAGCCGCGATATTGACCCGCTATTCGATGCCTTGCGCGAAGCGGGGCAGCGAGCGGGATGGCCTATTACCGACGATCCGAATGGTGCCGAGCTCGTGGGCCTTGGTGATAGCCAGTGGACAATCCGGCATGGCCGCAGGGCATCGGCATCGAACGCCTATCTGAAGCCGGTGCTGCGCCGGCCCAATTTGACGCTGCGAACCGATGCGCGCGCAACCAGGGTGACGTTGCGCGGCACCCGTGCGACGGGCGTGCAGTTCGTGCATCAAGGTGCCACTGCACTTGCCGAGGCGAAGCGCGAAGTCATTCTGTGTTGCGGTGTATTCAACTCGCCGCAGTTGTTGATGTTGTCGGGCATAGGGCCGGCCGAGCATTTGCGACAGACGGGAATTGTGCCGCTCATTGACCTCCCAGTCGGCAAGAACCTGCGCGACCATCTGCAGGTGAGGCTTCGCTGGTTGCGGCTTGGCTCAGGGCCGTTTCGACGCCTGATGCGCGCCGACCGCGCTGCCCTTGCTTTGGCTCAGGCTTGGCTGTTCAGGGCTGGACCTGCGACCATGCTGCCGAATGCGTTGAAGGCGTTCCTCAGAACCCGGCCGGAGTTCGCGGCGCCGGATATTGAATTCCTGTTTCTCTCCGCGCCGCTTGATGCGCGGATTTGGTTTCCGGTCTTGTCGCCCGGCAACGAGGACGCATTCGGCATTCATCCGGTGCTGCTTCATCCGCGTAGCCACGGCGAGGTTACCTTGCGCTCCACCGATCCGGCTGCGCTAGTGCGGATCAGCAACAACTTTCTGGCGGACCCGACCGATCTGGCCACGCTGCGTGTCGCGTTCCGGCTGGCCGACGAGATCGCCTACCAAACACCGATGGACGCGCTTCGTGGCAAGAGGTTGGCGCCTGCTCGCAAATTGACCACGGACGGCGAAATCGATGAGTGGATCAAGGATAACGTGATCACGGTCAATCATCCGCTGGGGACCTGTCCCATGGGAGTTGGCCCGGATGCGGTCGTGAACCCAGATCTGACGGTCCGCGGCACCGAAGGCCTGCGGGTCGTCGATGCCGCCGCTCTGCCCGACATGCCGTCCGCGCATATCAATGCAATCGTGATGATGCTGGCCGAGCGTGCCTCCGATCTCATTCGTGGCCGGCAGCCGTTGGCACCAATGAATGTCTGAACGCCGAAGCAGGGTGAGCGCGGCAAGAGGCGCTGACCCGCTCCAGGCCCATTGTCTTTCGCGTGATTCTGGACCTCCCGCGATTTCGCCTTCGGTCAGCTGGCTCTATGTGACGGTGATCGCTGACGAGACGAGAGCGCCGATCGTCGCGCCGCCCGAGCCTTGTGCCAACGTCCAGAGATAGTAGGTGCCTGGGCTGGCCGGCGCGTCGCAGAATGCCCCCCAACCGTTGGTCTGGCCGTCCGCTCCGGCCGCGATCAGGTTGGTGGTCGGCACCGCGGTGGAACTGGTGGACCAGCCAATGGCCCCCGCGGTCACCGTGGTTGGCGCAGCAATGGCGGTCATGTTCACCCCGCCGTTCGGCGCGACACCGGTGCCATGGACTTGCGTCGCCGCCGCCGTCCAGTTCGAGGGGGCAACAGTCGCGCCCCAGCTCGTGCCAGTGACAATGCCGGACCACGCACCGGGGCTGGCTGCGGCATTGATGGCCTGGACCTCGACGTCGATCGCGGTTGCGCCGCTAAGGCCGGTAATGGTGTAGGGGCTGGTGACACCCGATACCGTCGTCCAGTTACCTGCACCGGAGGGGCTGAAGCGAAGATTGTAGCCGGTTGCGGCTCCATGCGTGCTGTCGGTGGCCGGTGGGGTCCAGTTGACAGTGAGCTTGGAGTTGGTGCCGTCCGCTGGCGGCGCGACCGTCGTAATTGACGGAGCATTCGGAGCGTTCAGGCCAGCCGCCGTGGTCAGCGTGCTGGTGGCGGACCACGCGCTCACGCCGGCAGCATTCGCGCTCTGGAGTTCCACGTCGATGGCCGTCGCGGCGGGCAGACCCGACAAGTCGTAGGGGCTGCTGACATTGGATACTATTGTCCAGGTGGCGGCACCGGAGGTTCGGAACTGTAGATTGAACCCCGTTGCTGCGCCATGGGTGCTGTCGGTGCCGGGCGCTGCCCATGTCACCACAAGATCGCTGGCGCTGCCCTGCGCCAGCGACAGACCCTGCGGCGTGTTTGGCGGCAGGCTTAACGGTTGTGCTGGTACCGGCGGGGCGAGACGCGACGTGGGCATCATGACGGCCTGAGCCCGCGTGCCTGGGGTCGGAGGGTAAATCGACATGCTGAAATGCGCCTGCTCGTTATGCTCTGCCAGCGTTCTGATAGCAAAAATCTCTGACATTGTCAACCAAGCTAACCAATCATAAGCGGTTGGGCCGCGCCTGCGTTAGCCGGGGTTCGGCTCCGAGCCGGAGGCTCAACCCAGGAGGCGTGGCGGAATGCGCATTCCCAGCCGCAGCGGCACGTTCCAGACTTCACGCACCTGGCGCAGGGTT
Source organism: uncultured Alphaproteobacteria bacterium (assembly GCA_963758595.1). Classification (GTDB taxonomy): domain Bacteria; phylum Pseudomonadota; class Alphaproteobacteria; order Acetobacterales; family Acetobacteraceae; genus JAMXLO01. The sequence goes on along the minus strand of CAVWWB010000001.1, from coordinate 132,892 downwards.
CGGAAGCCGGCGCGCAAATAGGTGGGTAGCGCGCGGGGATGATCGGCGGTGCAGGTGTTGACCGTCATGCCACGCGGTCGCTGGCGCCAGGCGGTGTCCACCGCGCCCCGCAGGAACGGGAATCCCACGCCGGCACCGATGGCGTGCGGCATCAGCCCGAAGTAGCTTAGATTGACGTCCGGCCAACCGCGGCTGTCGAGCTCGAAAAATCCGGCCGGCTGGCCGCCATGATAGAGCACGTGGATCGACACGGCGGGGTCGCCCAGCAACATTGCCAGCTCTTCGTCCGACATGGTCCGGCGCAGCCACCAGACGTAATCGGCGCCGACGGTGTTGTAGAGGTAGCGGTAGAACGCGACGGTCGGCGACTGCACGGCCACTACCTGATAGTCGGTCGGCAATCCCGGAGCCTGTCCAGACGGCGGGCGGTCCATCCGCAGAAACGTCACCGTCACGGTGACCCGTGCCACCGGCTCCATGCTTCTGCCCCTTCTGCGCCCTTCCAACGGACTGGCCAAGACGCCATGGCGGGCGCGCCGGGTCAAGGGAAGCCGACGCAAGATCGCTCGGTCGCTTCCATCTTGTTGGCGATACACTCATTCAATCTCGCCAGTTCGGTCCGATATCAAGGTAATCGCGCACATTATAGCTTGGCGAGCAAACGGGACGGTGAGTCCCAAGCGATTGAGAGGTCCAGTCACGCCGCAGCGTCAGCAATGCCACCAGTGCCGACGTATCACGGTCGCGGTCTAACCCAGCCGCCGCAACAACCACTCCGTCCTTTACGTAATAAGCCAGCAGCTCCGGCTTTTCCGGATCGCCATGCAGTACGATATTGTCCCATTCCGAGGCGTGTCCGATGTAGTCCAGCCGCTTCAAGTACTGGATAGTCCAGAACACCGGTACGGCATCGTAGCGCACCTGCTGCCCCAACATCGCCAATGCCGCTGTGCGCCCATGCTGTTCGGCTACACGCCAGTGTTCGACACGGATTGGCGGCCCGTCACCCCGATAAGGAAATCGCGCGATATCCCCCGCCGCGTAGAGCCCATCTGCCACGCGCAACTGCGCATCGACACTCAAGCTTCCGTCCTCATTGCACGGCAGACCAGCAATGGAGGCGGTCGCGGGTTTGATGCCGAGCCCGACTATCGCAAGCTCCGCCGCGATCCGCTCGCCGCTGTCCAATGTCACACCGGCCAAAGCTGTCCCACCGTCGAATGATATGATCGTTGCGGCGGTCCGAAACCTCACCCCATGACGCTCGTGGAGTTTCTTCCAGGCAACGCCCACCGGAGCACCAAGCTGCTTCTCGAAAGGCATTGCTTCTCTGCCGACCACCGTGACCTCAAGTCCGCGTTCGCAGAGGCTCGCCGCGACCTCCATGCCGATAAAACTGGTGCCCAGGATCACCACAGTTTGGCTGCGCTCCGCCTGAGCCAGGATTGCCTCTGCATCCGATCGACTTCTCAGCAAACAGACGTTGCGCCGGTCGGCGCCAGGGATTGATGGACGTTGCGGCACGCCGCCAGTGGCCAGCAATGCCGCATCATAGGCGACCGTGGCACCATCCGCGCAGGTTATCAGCCGCGCGCGCGGATCCACGCCGACTACATTCGCTGTGCGTCGTTCGATGCCGTGCCGCCGATACCACTCCTGTGTTTGCAGTGGCGACTTCTCCCCGCCCGACAGCCCTGAGAGGAAATACTTGCTGAGCACGGTGCGGTCGTACGGGACCCGGTTCTCGCGATCCAGCATCACAATGCGCCCGCCGAAACCGCCTTCTCGCAGCGTCTGCGCGGCCAATGCGCCAGCTGCACCAGCCCCAACGATCACGAAGCACCGACTGTCGTCTGGCCGGACAGGTTCAGCCGGCACCGCCTCGCCGGCCTGGATCACCGGGACGCTCACTAGCACCCGGCCTTCCACGAGCCGCGCGGCGAAGCGGGGTAGTGCATCCACTGCCGGTGGATCCAACAGCGCACCGGTGCGTAGGCAGAACCTGGCCTTGTGCCAAGGACAGATGACGCCGTCACCCTGGCGAGCGCCCTCCGCCAGCGGCCCCCCGGCATGTGGACACGTACCGCCCACCGCATCTACCGCGTCACCGTCGCGCGTCAGCAATACGCTTTCTGAGCCCGCGGTTGCGCCCATCATCCCGCCCACTGGGATATCATCAAGGGCAGCGACGTCGTGTTCGCGTGATGGCATGGTAGTGCTCCGGACCGACCTGCGCCCGGAACGTCGCAGGGTGGCGAGCGTTCGGGCACTCGATGGATACGCATCGCTTCTCGGATTCCGCCGAGGCCCTTCCACAACCCGTGCTGAAGGTGTTGGCGCAGCAGGTACCGGAGATGCAGCGCCGTGCAATTCAACTCGACAGGGCTGCCGATTTCCCCGTCGATGATATGGAGTTCCTGCGCGGCCTTGGCGCCTTGGGGGCGCCCCTGCCGCCCGAGCTGGGAGGAACGGGCTGGGGAACACGTCCGGAAGGTGCAGCCGGCCTAATGCAGGCGTTGCGGCTGCTTGGGCACGGGAACTTGAGCGTCGGCCAACTCTACGAGGCGCACGTCAATACGCTGCGACTGGTGATGCGATTCGGCACTACGGACCAGGCGCGAGCGAGCGCACGGGACGCCCTGGAGGGCCATCTGTTCGGCCTATGGGTCACGGATGCACCGGATGCACCGCTGCGGCTGCAAGACGATGGGGTCCTGACCGGAAGTAAGGCGCCATGTTCCGGGGCTGGCTATCTGACCCGAGCCCTGGTCACCGCGCGAGCGCCCTCAGGCGGGTCATACATGCTGATGATCCAAACACCCGGGCATCAGAGCGCCGATCGGACTGGCTGGAATACGCAAGGCATTCGGTCTGCCTGCAACGGGCTGGTCAAGCTTGACGGGATCCGGCCGGTCGCGAAGATCGGCGCCGCTGGTGATTACCTGCGCCAGCCAGATTTCTCTGCCGGCGCCTGGCGGACCTCGGCCGTGACCCTGGGTGGGATGGAGGCGCTGGTCGCCGAGATGCGGCGCCAGCTCGTCCAGCGGGGACGCGACGGCGACCCGTACCAGCGTGCGCGGGTTGGCAAGGCACTCATCGCACAGGGGACCGCCCGCTTGTGGGTCGCACGCGCCGCGATATTCGGCGAGGCGCATGGCAGCGATCCAGACGATACGTCGAACACGGTAAACCTCGCCCGGGTCGCGGTAGAAACCGCCTGCCTGGACGTCTTGCGTATCGCGCAGCGTGCTCTCGGCCTCGCCGCCTTCCGTCAAGGCGGATTGGCGGAACTGCTGCTGCGCGATCTGGCAACCTATCTGCGTCAGCCCGCACCGGACGAAACTCTCGCCGCGGCCGCTGCGCATTTCATGCAGCGCGACATGCCGGAGACGCCGTGACGCCCGCGAGTGAAGTCCTCAGGCAGATGCGGCGGTTGCCGTTCGCCGATCTCGATACGATCGCACCGGGTACCAGCCTGGTGCTGGCGCCACATCCCGACGATGAAACCTTGGGCTGCGGCGGGTTCGTCATTGAGGCCTGCAAACGTGGACGCGCGCCGCTGATTGTCGCGGTGACCGACGGTGCGGCTTCCCATCCTGGCTCGGCCGCCTATCCGCCCGAGCGATTGAAGGCGCTACGTGCCGCCGAGCTCCGGTCGGCCGCGCAAGTCTTGGGAGTGCCCAGTGAGAGCGTCCACTTCCTTGACCTGCCGGACACATGCGCGCCGCGCTACGGGCCAGATTTCGAACTCGCTGTGCAGGCTGTCGTTGCCATAATTCGCGATCATGGCGTGGCCAACCTCCTCGCAAGCTGGACACACGATCCGCATGGCGACCACCAAACCACCGCCTGCATTGCGTCCGCGGTAGCGAAGATCGCCTGCGTACGACTGCTGTTTTATCCAGTCTGGGGTTGGCTGCTGCCACCCGAACAGCCTCTGCCGATCACTCAGGTCCAGGGTGCTCGCTTGAATGTTGTCCCGGCGCGCGGACAGAAGCGGCGTGCGCTGGCAGCTCATGCGTCGCGGTACTCCGCGCTCATCGCCGACGACCCACAAGGCTTCCAACTGCCGCATGATTTATTGGCCATCGCGGATCAGGATTACGAAGTATTCCTCGCGGCATGAGCGTCGGCGAATCGCTTCCTGCGGCTTATTTCGATGCGCTATACGCGAGGCAGAATGATCCCTGGTGTTTTGCCACCAGCCCCTATGAACAGGCGAAGTACGCGGCAACCTTGCAGGCGCTGGCAACCGAGCGGTTCGACAGCGCCTTGGAGGTCGGCTGCTCGATCGGCGTGCTGACCCGACTGCTGGCGGGCCGCTGCGCCCGGGTCCTCGCGGTCGATGTGGCAGAAGCCGCTCTGGCCCAAGCGCGACGGCATTGCTCCGACCTCGACCATGTCGCGTTCGAGCGGTTGCAGGTGCCAGCTGAATGGCCGCGGCAGACCTTCGATCTGATCGTGTTCTCAGAAGTTCTTTACTACCTATCGCCTGACGACGTGTCGCGCACCGCCCGACGCTCGCGTGACAGCCTGAATGTGCACGGGTACTGTCCTGCTGGTGCACTATGTTCTGCCGACGGACTATCCATGCAGCGGTGACACCGCCGCGGACATCTTCATCGCTGAGGCACGGCTCGCGACTACCCTGCAGCGACGCGAAGCGGCCTATCGGCTTGATCTACTGCGTTCCTGAGCCACCGCCGAACACGTCTGGCGCGCGCCATCTCCGCCGGCAAGTTCTCTAGCAACACGAGCCGCCGTCGCAGCATCGGGCATTGCTGTTCAAGTTGTGCCCAGCTTGTGCCAAAATATTGCTGCCCAGCGCCCTGCTGAACGCAGGAAAATCGTTCGCGACCTGTGCTGCAGGCTGTCGGCGCGATCGCGAAGCGCCGCGCCAGGGACTCGCTCGTCGTCCACAGTTTCGCCGCGATCCGCTGCAATGCGGCAGCTTCCCCCCTGCCAGCCTGCCACATTCGGCGCATTTTACCGCGAATCCAGGCTCGACGAATAGCATCCAGCGCCGGCTCAAGGCGAGTATCGAGAAATGGATCCATCCGGACAATGCGTCGGCGCAGGGTATCCGCCATGCCGCCGGCCGCCCTTCCGCACAGTCGGGCAGACACCACCACCCGCACCTCCGGCGCGTGCCGTATGCGGGCGTCAATTCGCCGCAACCTTTCAAAAAACGCTCGGTCTTCCGCCAAAGGCACCGCGGGCATGCCGCCTGCGCGATGGTATGCTGCCGCAGTCACTGCGATGCTGGCTCCGCTATGCTCATCGTGGCGCGGCCAAGGATCGGCATCATCAGCATCGAGCAGCGATCGAATTTCATCCAACAATGCGGCATAGGCACCCTCGCGCGCGCCGATCGCGTGCAGGTGCTCGGGTATCACTGTTGCACCCACTGGTTCGATTTCTGACCTGCCCGCCACCGCGTCCGCGCCATTGGCAATCGCTGAAAGGTTGGCACGTAACCCAACCAGGCGGCACACGCGCATCGGCGTCTGTGGTGAGCAGGATACCCTCTGGGCCGGCGAGTTCGGCAGCCCGATCCATCGCAAGGCGCCGAGCCATCCCGGCGCTCGCGCGATCGGCAGGCGGCACGTCGAGGATGTTGACGGGGAAGGGCAATGCGCCTGCGATCCGGCTGACAACCGCGGCACTGTCATCAGTGCAATTGTCCAGACAGATGACCACGCCCTGGATGGCTGCATGTTGCTGCGCCGCGAGCGCCAGCAGGCAGCCTTCCATTTCATCCGCCTCGTTTTTGGCGGGAATGGCGATCAAGACGGAGGGCGTTTTGTCGCGAAGCAAGTGTGCGGGCAGGGTTCCAGTCAGTCATACGCTAACGCGTCCGCACCATCGGGCAGGCGTCGTGGAATGTTCACTTGTGCGGCAATGCGCTCAAGTTGAATGGCTGCATCGGCGCGCACCGGATCCGATGCGCCCTCTATCGTGCATCCGCACGTAACGCGCCCAGAAGCGCCTCCGACAGCGCGCGGCTAGTCGTCCAGAAAGCTCCGCAGCTTCCTGCTCCGGCTCGGGTGCTTCAGCTTGCGCAGCGCCTTCGCCTCGATCTGGCGGATGCGCTCGCGCGTCACGTTGAACTGCTGGCCGACCTCTTCCAGCGTGTGGTCGGTGTTCATGCCGATGCCGAAGCGCATGCGCAGCACGCGCTCCTCGCGTGGCGTCAGCGACGACAGCACGCGGGTGGTCGCCTCGCGCAGGTTGGCCTGGATCGCGGCATCCAGTGGGATCACCGCTGCCTTGTCCTCGATGAAGTCGCCGAGATGGCTGTCCTCCTCGTCGCCGATCGGCGTCTCCAGGCTGATCGGCTCCTTGGCGATCTTCAGGACCTTGCGCACCTTCTCGAGCGGCATGCCGAGCTTGTCGGCGAGTTCCTCGGGCTGCGGTTCGCGGCCGATCTCGTGCAGCATCTGGCGCGAGGTGCGGACCAGCTTGTTGATGGTCTCGATCATGTGCACCGGGATGCGGATGGTGCGGGCCTGATCGGCAATCGACCGGGTGATCGCCTGACGGATCCACCAGGTCGCGTAGGTGCTGAACTTGTAGCCGCGGCGGTACTCGAATTTGTCGACCGCCTTCATCAGGCCGATATTGCCTTCCTGGATCAGGTCCAGGAACTGCAAGCCGCGATTGGTGTATTTCTTGGCGATCGAGATCACCAGGCGCAGGTTCGCCTCGATCATCTCCTTCTTTGCGCGCGCACTGTCGCGCTCGCCACGGCTCACGGTCATGTAGACGCGGCGGAACTCGCCGATCGGCAAGCCGGCGTCGTTCGCCACCGCGGCGATCTGGCCGCGCACATTGGCGATGTCGGTGGCGTGTCTGGTGACGAAGGTCTTCCAGCCCTTGCTGGGCAGCCTGGAAACGCGTTCGACCCAGTTGGGATCCAGCTCGTGCCCGCGATACTGCTTGAGGAATTCCTCGCGCGGCACCTTGCAGCCTTCGGCGGTGCGCAGAAGCTGACCTTCCAGCGCGGTCAGCCGCTGATTGAGCTGCTTGAGCTGGGTCACCAGCTCCTCGATGCGATTGTTGTGCAGCCGCACCTGCTCGACATTCTTCACCAGCTCTTCGCGCTGGCGTCTCGTAGCTCTTCTCGGACCGGGCAGTGACCTCCTCGCCGGAGGTCATGGTCTCAGACGGCGGTTCTGCATCTTGTGCAGCTTCTTGTAGAGCCCTTCGATCTCCTCGAAGTTCGCCAGCACCTCGGGCTTCAGCTTCTCCTCAAGCGCGGAGAGCGAGATGCCTGGCCCCTCGCCCTCATCGTCGCCGTCGAGGTCATCCGTGCGCGTCGATCGTCTCGGCGGCGCCGTTCGCCCCGTTGGCGGCACCGGCGCCGTTGCTCTCGGCCGGCGCGCTGCCGTCCGGCGCGGGCGCGCCGGCGCCCTGGGTCGCCTCCAAATCGACGATGTCACGCAACAGCATGCGACCGGCCTTGAGCTGGTCATGCCAGGAGATGATCGCCTTGAAGGTCAGCGGGCTTTCGCACAGCCCGCCGATCATCATGTCGCGGCCGGCCTCGATGCGCTTGGCGATGGCGATCTCGCCCTCGCGCGACAGCAGCTCGACGCTGCCCATCTCGCGCAGGTACATCCGCACGGGATCATCGGTACGGCCCAGGCTCTCCTCGTCGACGTTGCCGGTCGGCTCCTCTTCGGCTTCGTCGGTCTTCTCCGCCTTGGCGGCGGGAGCCTCGCCCTCTTCGGTCTCTTCGCCCTCGACGACCTGGATCCCCATCTCGGAGAAGTTGGCCATCACGTCTTCGATCTGTTCCGAGCTGTTCTGGTCCGGCGGCAGGATCGCGTTCAGCTCGTCGAAGGTGATGTAGCCCCGCTCCTTGCCGCGGGCGACCAGCCGCTTGACGGCGGCAGTCTGCACGTCGAGCAGAGTGGTCTCCACGTCCTGTTCGGCGGTCACGGTATCGGCGGCGACAGAGGGCTTCGTGGCCATCGTTCAGCTAGCTCCTACGTCATCTTTCTTCATGCGGCGAGATCAACGCCATCGGGTTCGCCACTGATGACCTTGTTCAGCGCCGCCTTGAGCGCGATCAGTCGGTTCTGGCTCTGCAACGTCAGGTCAGTTCGGCATGCAGCTTCGGCCAACGCAATTTCCTCGCCCAATCGCTGCACGCTCAGGAACCCGAAAATGTGCCACCAACCCGCCTCGGCCTCTGCCGGCATCGCCGCCGAAGAAACACAGGCCGGCAACGGCACGGGCGCCGGCGCCAGGACCTGCGTCAGCCTCCGCTTGCAATCCAGAAATCGTGAGGTGGGTCATCACCCCTGGTGAGTCAAGGATATCCGCGGTTTCCGCCCACTCCAGGAGTGCCGATCTCAGCGCCGCGAGCCGGGGCGGCAGGTCGAGGCCGACAAAGGCGTGTTCCACGTCGCGCAGCAGCGTCGGATGGCGCAGCAGGATGGCGGTCAGAATGCGCAGCGCTCGATATCGCGATGCGCGCTATCGGTGACAGGGCGGGCGGCGCAGGGTCCGCGGCGCCGGGACGCTGCGGCCTCTGCGCCGGGCGGCGAAAAACCGGTCCGAGCAACGTGCGCCGGTATTCCGCCTCGAGGCTGCGATCCGGCAATGCGCGGCGCTGAGCCTCGCAGCCGCGCCAAACCGCGGCGCGCTGTCCAGGGGTTGCTTCGCCGCGCTGCCTCTCGCAGCAGATCGGAACAGCGCATCGGACATGCGACCGTGGCCGTTGCAGGACGCCGCGATCGTTTCGCTGCCCAGCCCCCGGATGAACGTCGTCCGGGTCTTCGCCGGGCGGCAACTTGGCGACGCGCAGCGTGCGGTCCGGGGACAGAGTGGCAGCGCAGGTCGGCGGCGCGGGCTGCCGCTCGCGCACCTGCCGCGTCACCGTCGAAGCACAGAATGGGCGATGGCGCGAACCGCCATAGCTCCTCAAGCTGTTCCTCGGTCAAGCGCGGTGCCCAGCGGCGCGACTGCGGCACCGATGCCGGCCTGTGCCAGAGCGATCACGTCCATATAGCCCTCGACGACCACCAGCGACGCCCCACCGCGCACCGCCTCCCGCGCCAGATCGAACCCGTAGAGCGTGCGCCGCTTGGCGAACAGCGCCGTCTCCGGGCCGTTGAGGTATTTCGGCTGGCCGTCCCCCAGAGTGCGGCCGCCGAAGCTGACGACCCGGCCGCTCCGGTCACGGATCGGGAACATCACGCGGTTGAAGAACAGATCGAATGTCCGGCCGGTTTCATCGTCGCGCCGCATCAAGCCGGCTTCCAGCAATTGCTCCGGGCTGATGCCTTCGCGGCCGAGGTCGGCCAGCAGTGCTCCGCGCGCCTCGCCGGACCAGCCCAGGCCGAAGCGGCGGATGGTGTCATCGGACAGGCCGCGGCCGCGCAGATAGCCCAGCGCGGCGCGGCCTTCGGGCAGGAACAGCCTGCGCTGGTAGCCGGCCTGCGCCACTTCCAGCACCGCAGCAACGTCGAGGCGCTGCGTTCCGCCTCGGCGGCTTCGGGCGACGGCTTGGGCACTTCCAGCCCCGCCTCGGCGGCGAGCCGCTCGACCGCTTCCATGAAGCCGGCGCCCTCGGTCTGCATGACGAAGCCGATCGCATCGCCGTGGGCACCGCAGCCGAAGCAATGGTAATGGCCGTCCTCGTAAACATAGAAGCTGGGGGTCTTCTCGCCGTGGAACGGGCAGCAGCCCTTCCATTGCCGGCCGGAGCGCGCGAGCCGCACGCGGCGGCCGACGATGGTCGCCAGCGGCGTGCGGGCACGGAGTTCGTCCAGGAAGGCGGCCGGCAGGGCCATCAGTCGCATCAGTTCATGCCTTCGCCCCATCACGACAGCCTGGCCTTCACCATCGGGCCGGCCTTGGCCATGTCCAGCGTCGCCGCGTGCCTGGCCCGGAGCGCGGCCATCACCTTGCCCATATCCCTGATCCCGGTCGCCCCGGTCTCGGTGATCGCCGCCGCGATCGCCTCTTGCATGGCCGCCTCGTCCATCTGTTGGGGGAGAAAAGCTCTCGATCACCGCGATCTCGGCTTCTTCCTTGTCCACCAGGTCCTGACGGCCGCCCTGGCGGTAAAGCTCGATCGACTCGCGCCGCGACTTCACCATGCTGCGGAGCATGCCCACGATCTCCTCGTCCGGCACGCGATCGATCCCCTTAGGTCGGGCGGCGATGTCAACGTCCTTCAGCCGGGCGAGGATCATACGCAAAGTGGAGGTGCGCGGGGCATCGCCGGCCTTCATCGACGCCTTGAGCTGATCCGTGAACTGCTCGCGCAAACCCATCGCATACCCTCTGAGAGAAAACGTCCCCCTACTATAGGCGAAGTGGCGCGGTGTGGATCGGTGGAAGAAAATTCCTGGCCGCATCGTCTCAACTTGCCCTGGGAAGTAATTTCCCATATGTCCCCGCCATGCCGATCGGCGTGGACTGCATCATCGACCGCCTGGGCGGCGCCGAGGCGGCGGCGCGGCTGACTGGCGTGGGGACCGAGGCGGTGAGGAAATGGCGCCAGGCCGGCCTGATCCCCTCACGGCACTGGGCGGCGGTGATCAATGCGACGGGGCTGGCCTTGGCCGACCTTCCCGGCGGGCCGGCGGCTCCGCGTCTGGATCGCAGCCCGGACGACAGCAACGCCGGTCCCGTCTGGCGCCACGGCGGCACTGGTGTTGGCCGACGGCAGCGTTTTCTGGGGCCGCGGGTTCGGCGCGCACACGGCGCGATCCGGAGCCGGTGGGCGAAGTCTGCTTCAATACCGGGATGACCGGCTATCAGGAGACGCTGACCGACCCGTCGTATGCTGGCCAGATCATCACCTTCACCTTCCCGCATATCGGCAATGTCGGCACCAACAGCGAGGACATCGAGGCTGCGACCGTCGCAGCGCGGGGTCTGATGACGAAGCAGGACGTCACCGAACCCTCCAATTGGCGAGCGGCGCAGCACCTGGATGGCTGGCTGCGGGCACGCGGCATTGCCGGCCTGGCGGGCGTGGACACGCGCGCGCTGACGGTGCGGATCCGCGATGGCGGAGCCCCGAATGGGGTGTTGGCGTTTCCGGCCGGTGGGCGGTTCGATCTTCCCGCCCTGCGCGCGCAGGCCGCCGCATGGCCGGGGCTGGTGGGGATGGACCTGGCGCGCGAGGTATCCTGCCGGCAGTCCTATGACTGGGACGAGACGCGATGGGCTTGGCCGAATGGGATGGGACGCCAGACCAAACTCGCGGCACCACGTCGTTGCGGTGGACTATGGGGCGAAGCGCAATATCCTGCGCTGCCTGGCCTCGGCCGGATGCCGCATCACCGTGGTGCCGGCGACGGCAACGGCGGAGGACATTCTGCGCCGGGAACCGGATGGCGTGTTCCTGTCGAACGGGCCGGGTGATCCGGCGGCCACCGCCGAGTACGCGGTGCCGGCAATTCGCGGCGTACTGGACGCCGGTGTGCCGGTGTTCGGCATTTGCCTGGGTCATCAGTTGCTGGCGCTCGCACTTGGTGGGCAGACCTACAAGCTGGATCGCGGGCATCGGGGGGCGAACCAGCCGGTGAAGGACCTGACCACCGGCAAGGTCGAGATCACCAGCCAAAATCACGGGTTTGCTGTTGACCCGGAGTCGCTGCCGCCCAGCGTGAAGGTGACGCATGTGTCGCTGTTCGACGGCTCGAACGAGGGGTTGGCATGCATCGATCGGCCAGTCTTCTCGGTCCAGTACCATCCGGAGGCGAGCCCAGGGCCGAGTGACAGCCATTATCTGTTCGAGCGGTTCATCGAGCTGATCGAGCAGCGGGCCTGAACGAGGAATAACACGATTACCAGATGCAGGCACAGATTGCACAGAACTAATCTTCGTGTAATATGTGCTTTATCAGTGTAATCTGTGTTATTCTTTCGGGTGGAACAGGAATGCACTATGAGTGAGGCACAAATCGCTCTGCTGACTGTAGCTTTCCACCACCCGATCAATGAGCCGAACATCGAAGCCGGCTACGAGCGATTTCGTGCAATCAATGGCGACGCAGTGGATTATGCGGTGTTCTGCGACGCGGTCGCGGCGTGTCAACGCGAGGGTCTGATCCACGAGCCGATCCGGCTGCCGGAAGGCGCGCTGCAGTGCCATTGGCATCTGGAGTTGACGCCAAAGGGTGTGGCTGCGGTGCGGCACCGAAACGGTTAAGATCATGCCGAAACGCACCGACATCGCTTCCGTGCTGATTATCGGCGCCGGTCCGATCGTGATCGGCCAGGCGTGCGAGTTTGACTATTCCGGCGCGCAGGCCTGCAAGGCGCTGAAGGCGGAAGGCTTCCGGGTCATCCTGGTCAACTCCAATCCGGCCACCATCATGACCGATCCGGCTCTGGCGGATGCGACCTATATCGAGCCGATCACGCAAGAGATCGTCGAACGCATCATCGCGCGCGAGAAGCCGGATGCGCTGCTGCCGACAATGGGCGGGCAGACGGCGCTGAACACGGCCATGCAGCTTGCGCGGTCCGGCGTGCTGGAACGGCATGGCGTGGAACTGATCGGCGCGCGTGCCGAGGTGATCGAGCGCGCCGAAGACCGGCTGAAGTTCCGCGACTGCATGGCGGCGATCGGTATCGAATTGCCGCGTTCGGCGATCGCGCATTCGCTGGATGAAGCGCGCGCCGCGCTCGCGCTGACCGGCCTGCCGGCGGTGATCCGGCCAAGCTTCACGCTGGGAGGCACGGGCGGCGGCATCGCCTACAATCGGGAGGAATTCGAGCAGATCGTCGGCGGTGGCCTGGAGGCCTCGCCTACCACGGAGGTACTGATCGAAGAATCAGTGCTGGGTTGGAAAGAATTCGAGATGGAGGTGGTGCGCGACCGAGCCGACAACTGCATCATCGTCTGCTCGATCGAGAACGTCGATCCGATGGGGGTGCACACCGGCGATTCGGTGACAGTGGCACCGGCGCTGACGCTGACCGACAAGGAGTATCAGCGGATGCGCGACGCCTCGATCGCCTGTCTGCGCGCGATCGGCGTGGATACCGGCGGCTCCAATGTGCAGTTCGCGGTGAACCCGGCGGATGGCCGCATGGTGATCATCGAAATGAACCCGCGCGTGTCGCGGTCCTCGGCATTGGCGTCGAAGGCGACCGGGTTCCCGATCGCCAAGGTCGCGGCGAAACTCGCGGTCGGCTATACGCTCGATGAACTCGCCAACGACATCACGCGCGTCACGCCGGCAAGCTTCGAGCCGACCATTGACTATGTCGTGGTGAAAATCCCGCGCTTCACCTTCGAAAAGTTTCCCGGCACGCCGCCTCTGCTGACCACGTCGATGAAATCCGTCGGCGAGGCAATGGCCATTGGCCGCAGCTTCGCCGAAGCGTTGCAGAAGGGCCTGCGCAGCATGGAGACCGGTCTCTCCGGGCTGGACGAGATCGAGCCGCCAGGCGTCGGTGGCCCCGACGCATTCCGCGCGGCACTGTCCGAACCGCGCCCCGACCGGCTGCTGATCGCGGCACAGGCACTGCGCGCCGGCATCTCGGTCGAGGATATCCACGATGCCTGCAAATATGACCCGTGGTTCCTGCGCGAACTGCGGCAAGATCGTCGATGTCGAGCGGACGATCGCCGCCGCGGGACTGCCGCAGGAGGCGGGTGCGCTGCGACGGCTGAAGGCGCTGGGGTTCTCCGACCGGCACCTTGCGCGACTGGCCGGATGCAGCGAAGACGAAGTAGCGGCGTTGCGGCGACGGCTTGGTGTGCATCCGGTGTTCAAGCGGATTGATACCTGCGCGGCGGAGTTCGCGTCGGCGACACCGTATATGTATTCGACCTATGAAGGTGGGTTTGGCACGCCGGTCTGCGAAGCGGACCCGACCGACCGACAGAAGGTGATCATCCTGGGCGGCGGTCCTAACCGGATCGGGCAAGGCATCGAGTTCGATTATTGCTGTGTCCATGCCGCCTATGCGCTGAAGGACCATGGCTGCGAGACCATCATGGTCAACTGCAATCCTGAAACTGTGAGCACCGACTACGATACGTCGGATCGCCTGTATTTCGAACCGCTGACGGCGGAAGACGTGATCGCGCTGGTGCGCCGCGAAGAGGAACGCGGCACGCTGCTTGGCTGCATCGTGCAATATGGCGGGCAGACACCGCTGAAGCTGTCGCAGGCGCTGGCGCGCGAGGGCATCCCGATCCTCGGCACCAGCGCCGATGCGATCGATATCGCGGAAGATCGCGAGCGCTTCCAGCGACTGTTGCACAGCCTGGGGCTGCGTCAGCCGGAGAACGGCATTGCCCGTTCGGCCGCGGAAGCAGAGACCATCGCCGACCGCATCGGCTATCCGGTGGTGATCCGTCCCGAGCTATGTGCTGGGCGGCCGGGCGATGGAGATCGTCTATGACCGCACCGGTCTGCATCGCTATATGCGCGAGGCGGTGCGTGTCTCGGGTGATGATATATCCCGTGGGCCCGTGCTGATCGACCGCTATCTGAACGACGCGATCGAGGTTGACGTCGATTGCATTGCTGATGGCGAGACGGTGTATGTCGCCGGCGTGATGGAGCACATCGAAGAGGCCGGCATTCATTCCGGCGACAGCGCCTGTTCGCTGCCGCCGTACACCTTGCCGCCGGCGACGGTGACCGAGCTGAAGGCGGAAACCGAGGCGATGGCCAAGGCACTCGGCGTCATCGGTCTGATGAATGTGCAATACGCGATCAAGGACGACATCATATACGTCCTGGAAGTGAACCCTCGCGCATCACGCACTGTGCCGTTTGTTGCCAAGGCGACCGGTGTCGCGATCGCCAAGATTGGCGCGCGCGTGATGGCGGGTGCTCGACTCGCGGATTTCCGGCTGGATGATCTGGGGGTGGCCCCTCACGTCGCGGTCAAGGAGGCGGTGTTTCCGTTCGCGCGCTTTCCCGATGTCGATACGATCCTAGGCCCCGAAATGAAATCGACCGGCGAGGTCATGGGGCTGGATTCCAGTTTCGAGCGCGCCTTTGCCAAATCGCAGCTTGGCGCCGGGGTGATCCTGCCGGACAGGGGCACGGTGTTCCTGTCGGTGAAGGACGCCGACAAGCGCGGGCTGCCGGCGCTTGGCCCGGCGGCTGACCGAGATGGGGTTCGCCATCGTGGCAACGCGCGGCACGGCGGCGCGGATCCGCCTTTCGGGGCTGCCGGTTTCGGTGGTCAACAAGGTTCTGGAAGGCCGCCCCCACTGCGTCGATGCGATCCGCTCCGGCGAGGTGCAACTGGTCATCAATACGGCGTCGACGCCACAGTCGATCGCCGACAGCTTCACCATCCGCCGCAGCGCCCTGACACACGGCATCCCACACTACACCACCATGGCCGGCGCCCGCGCGGCGGTGCACGCCGTCGCGGCATTGAAATCCGGAGCGCTTGAAGTCGCGCCGCTGCAGTCCTATTTTCGCCGTTCGTTCTGAAGCCTATCGTCGTGGCCCGGCGTGCACTGGGTCGCGGACCTGTGCTTGGCCGGACGGCATTTCATTGGGCTTCGGCTACCGAAGGATCAAGTGACGTGCAGAAGTTTCCGATGACCGCCCCAGGACTGCAGCGGTTGAGCGACGAGCTTCGCCAACTGAAGGCGGAACAGCGTCCGGCGATCATTCGCCAGATAGCCGACGCTCGCACTCACGGCGATCTGTCAGAGAATGCCGAATACCACGCTGCACGAGAACGCCAATCGTTCATAGAAGGCCGGATCGCCGAGCTGGAGGAAATTGTCTCGTCAGCGGAAGTGATTGATCTATCATCGTTATCCGGGGAGCATGTGAAGTTCGGCGCGCAGGTCCGGCTGGTGGACGAGGAGACCGAGAAGGAACACACCTACCAGATCGTCGGCGTGCACGAAGCCGACATCAAGGGCGGGCGGCTGTCGATCTCGTCGCCGCTCGCCAAGGCGCTGATTGGCAAGCGGGTTGGTGATGCGGTTTCCGTCCCGGCGCCGGGCGGGGATCGCTCTTACGAGATTCTCGACATCAAGTTTGGCTGACGTGCTGCGTTTCAGCGACGTGGAGGCGGCCGCGGAGCGGATCGCCGGCCGTGTGCTGCGCACGCCGGCATTGCCCTGCAACGCGGTGTCGCGCGTAACCGGCGCGGACGTGGTGCTGAAGCTGGACAATCTGCAAGTAACCGGGGCGTTCAAGGAGCGCGGGGCAGCAAACCGGATGGCGATGCTGACGGACCGGGAGCGCGAGCGCGGCGTTATTGCCATGTCCGCCGGAAATCATGCGCAGGCAGTGGCGCGGCATGCGCGGCTGGCCAATGTCGGCGCTACTATCGTCATGCCGAAGTTTACCCCGGTTACCAAGACGACGCGCACCGCCGCATGGGGCGCCGATGTGGTGCTGCATGGCGAGACGCTGGAACAGGCGGCGCAACACGCCAAGAAATTGGCGGCACAGCGAGGCTTGGTCTTCGTGCATCCGTATGATGACTACGGCGTCATCGCGGGCCAGGGCACGCTGGCGCTGGAACTGCTGCAGGATGCGCGGGATCTCGACGTGTTGGTGGTTCCGGTGGGTGGTGGTGGGCTGTTGGCCGGATGCGCTCTCGCGGCCAAGACGTTGAAACCGGGCATCGCCGTGTACGGCGTCGAGGTCGCGGCCTATTCTGCGATGGCGCAGCGACTGGCCGGACAAACCGTATCGGTGGGCGGTCCCACCATCGCCGAAGGCATCGCTGTACGCGACATCGGCGAGAAGCCGTTCGCGATCGTGCGCGAACTGGGCGTGGACGTGCTTGTCGTGCCGGAGCACACGGTCGAAGAGGCAATTGGTCTGTTGGTGGAGGGCGCCAACGTGGTCGCGGAAGGTGCCGGTGCGGCCTGTGTCGCTGCGCTGCTGACGTACCCCGAGCTTTTCCGCGACCGCCGCATCGGCGTGGCGATCACTGGCGGCAATATCGACGCGCGCATTCTGTCCAACGTGCTGCTGCGCAACCTGTTGCGCGACGGCAGGCTGCTGCGTCTGCATCTGCAAATTCCCGACCGGCCCGGCGTGTTGGCGGACATCGCCGGCAAGATTGGCGACATCGGCGGCAATATCATCGAAGTCTCTCATCAGCGGTTGTTCGCCGCTTCGTCGGTGCAGGCGGCCGAGCTGGAGGTGATGGTCGAGGCACGCGACCCGGCCCATGCCGACGCCATCCTGGAGGCGCTGGAGCAGACCTATGTGGTGCGACGGATCTGATCCCTGTTATTGTCTCACCCATGCTGCGCTTGTCGGTCCTTGACCAATCCACCGTGGTAACCGGCCGGTCGGCGGCCAGTTCGATCCGCGAGAGCCTGGCACTGGCCAGGCATTGCGAGGCGCTGGGCTACACGCGGGTATTGGTGCGCAGAGCACCATAATTCCGCGAGCCAGGCGGGCACCTCGCCGGAGATCCTGATCAGCGCCATCGCCGCTACCACGTCGCGCCTTCGCGTCGGTTCCGCCGGCGTAATGCTGCCGCATTATTCCAGCCTGAAGGTTGCCGAACAGTTCCGTGTGCTGGAAGCCGTCGCGCCGGGACGGATCGACCTTGGTCTGGGTCGCGCTCCCGGCTCCGACGGGCGCACGGCATTCGCGCTGAACCCGCTGGCGGAAACCGCGGCGGATCATTTTCCGGCGCAAGTGCGCGATCTGCTGGCTTGGCTGCGTGGGGAGAAACTGGTCGAAGGGCATCCGTTCCGCGACATCATCGCCCAGCCGCAGGGACCGACCGTGCCGGAGGTCTGGATACTTGGCAGCTCGGACTACGGCCCGCAGGTGGCGGCGTATTTCGGTCTGCCGTTCTGCTTCGCGCATTTCATCACCGATGGGCGTGGCGTGGCAGAAGCGATGGCGCTGTATCGCGACAATTACCGGCCAAGCGAACGCTTTCCGCAATCCTATGGGGCGCTGTGCGTGTGGGCGCTGGCGGCGGAGACCGAAGCGGAGGCCGCACGGCTGTTCAGTTCGCGCGAGATGTGGCGACTGGGACGTGATCGCGGTGTGTACACGGCGCTTCCATCCCCCGAAGAAGCAGCGGCCTACGAATACTCCGAGCCAGAGTTGCTGCGCCTGCAGCGGCTGCGCTCGCGCGCGATCTACGGGACACCGCACGTCGTGGGCGAGAAGCTGCGCGGCTTGGCCCAGGAGCATGGTGTCGGCGAGATCGCCATTCTGACCACCTTGCACGATCCAGAGGCGCGGCGCCGTTCCTACACGCTGCTGGCGCAGGAGTTCGGATTGGCGCAACACATACCACTCGCGGCGGAATAGCGCGTGATGACCGAAGGCGAATCGCCGGAAGGTCTGAATCGCGCGCTCAAACAGAAAGAGTTAAGGATGGTGAGGTCAACCTGACCTCTATTCTTTGGGGAGGGGACGGATGCCACAGTTTTTGGTGACAATCTACGACGGCACCGATGCCGAAGCGCCGGCGCGCCGGCAGGCCACACGTCCAGCACACCTCGACGGACTGAAAGCGAACGTCGCCAGCGGCAAGCTGGTGTTCGGCGGCCCGATCTTCGATAACGCACAGAAGCCGATCGGATCGTTCCTGCTGGCCGATTGCGCCGACCGCGTCGAACTGGACGCGATGATCGCCAACGATCCCTACACCAAGGGCAATGTGTGGCAGCGCGTCGAGGTCAAGTCAGTGCGGCTGGTGGTTCAGGACGGAAAGATTACGCCTTAGGTACCTGCTATCAGTTAAGCGCGAGCGGGCCCGCGACGTGCGCTCCTGGCCCGAGATTGCTTCGACCCGCCACTTCGCTCGCGGTCCTCGCAATGACAGGATAGCGTGCTGCGCTTCAGTGATTCCGGGTACTAACGCCAGCCTCGTTGCCGGGCGCGCCAGAGCTGATAGCGGAACGCCAGCCAAGCGATCAGGCCTGCGACGACCACGACCGGGATCAGGATCAGCGCAAACCACAGCGCCAACGCAGCCACCGCGAGGGCACCCGCAACAACGGCGATGACCATCGCCCACGCGAAGATGCGCGCCGCGACCGGCGGACGCCGCGGGCCGTAACGGCCGTCCGGCAGCAACTCGATGTCAGGCGGCCGACGATCACTCATGGCCGCGATAGTTGGCGCGCCGACCCGACTGGTTCAAGGTGACCGCCGACAGGATCATTGGAGGCGCGATCGTGAAAGTCGGTCTGTTCCTGAATACCCAGTTCCAGCCTGGCCAGCCGGTGGCAGCGCACGTCCCTGACCTGGTGGCGCAGACACGCGCGGCTCGCGATGCGGGATTCAAGTCGCTGTGGTTCCCGCATCACTACCTGACGGGGCCGCTGCAGATGCTGCAGATCGTGCCGATGATGGCCTATCTCGCGCAGCACGCCGAAGGCATGCAGATCGGCCCGAACATCCTGATCCTGCCGCTCTTGAATCCGGTTCATGTGGCGGAGGAGTCCGCGACACTCGATGTGCTCACCGGCGGAAACTACGTACTGGGCGTCGGGCTTGGCTATCGCGAAGGCGAGTTCGCCGCGTTCAACATGTCGCTGCGGGAACGCGCGCCGCGGCTGGAAGAAGGCATCGCGCTGATACGGCGTTTGTGGAGCGGCGAGAAGGTCGCCCACAGGGGCCGCTTTTATCAGGTGGACGATCTTGCGATCGGGCTGAAGCCGGTACGCGATGGCGGACCGCCGATCTGGATGGCAGGAACAGCGCACGCCGCAATCCAGCGGGCGGCACGGATCGGCGATGCATGGATGATCGTGCCCAGCACACCGTTGCCCGAGCTGGTCGAGCAGATGCGCATATATCGTGCCGCATTGGGCAGCCGCGTGCCCGACTGCTTTCCGATTGTGCGCGAATGCTATGTCGGCACGAGCCACAGGACCGCGCTGGAAGAATGCCGCGGAGCATTGCAATACAAGTACAACGCGTATGCCTCGTGGGGTCTGGCAGACCGTCAACCGCCGTCGTTCGAGGAGCTGGTGCGCGAACGCTTCATCATCGGCGATATGGTGTCGGTAAAGGAGGAGATCGCGCGTTACCGCGAGGCACTTGGGGTCGATCACTTCATGATGCGTTGCCATTGGCCAGGGCTGGAGTTCGACAAATCACTGGCCAGCATCCGACGATTGGGTGAGATTTTCGCGTAGTCCCGAAAGGGATCACAAAGCCGGCCGTAGCACGCCCTCGACTGCTGTCGCCACGCTGAACAATCTTGCGTCGCCCTGGGTTTCACCGATGAGCATCAGGCCAACCGGCGCATCGCCAGTGCGATGACATGGCAGACTGATGCAGCAACGGTCGAAGAAGTTCGCCAGCGCGGTGTTGCGCAGAACGTGCATGTTGATCCGGTTGTATTCGCGCTCCTGATCAAGTTCGGCGATGCGAGGCGGCACGATCGGCACCGTCGGCATGATCAGCGCGTCCGCGTCGCGCGTCCGCGCGTTCAGGGCGGCGATCAGCCGATGACGCGCCGCAACCACATCAATGTAATCGGTCGCGCTCATCCGCGCACCACGCTCGATGCGCAGGCGAATGCGCGGATCATATTCATCGCCCTTTTCGGCGAGCAGCGCGCGATGCCAGGCGTAGGCTTCGGACGCGGCGAGGCCACCCTTGGCATTCACCGACGAGACCTCCTCGAACTCGGGAATTGACAGGTGGCCTATGCGCACCCCGGCACGCGAGAGCGCGGTGAGTGCTCGTTCGAACGCGCTGGCGACAGTGGCGTCCATGCCGTCGAGCACGACATTACTGGCAACTGTCAGCCGCAGCCCATCGAGATTGGCCGGCGTTGGCGACGCGGGCATTTTGCCGGCCAACACAGCATCGATGATGGCGCAACATGCTACGCTGGGTGCCAATGGACCCACCGAATCGAGGCTGGGCGCCAAGGGAAGCACTCCGGCGATTGGCACGCGGCGCGCCGTCGGCTTGTAACCGACGATGCCGCAGAACGCTGCGGGTATCCGGCAGGATCCGCCAGTGTCTGTCCCCAGCCCCGTCACCGCCATGCCGTCGGACACCGATACAGCGGTACCCGAAGAGCTGCCTCCTGGGATACGGCCGGTCTCGCGGTCCCATGGCGAACGCGGCGTGCCATGGTGCGGGTTGATGCCAAGCCCGGAGAAGGCGAACTCCGTCATGTTGGTGCGCCCCACCGGCACAAAACCCGCTGCGAGCAAGCGCTGCACGACAGGTGCGTGCGCCATCGCGGGCGCTGCATCCATCAGCACGCGTGAGCCTGCCGGTGTGGGTTCGCCGGCAATGTCGAACAGGTCCTTCAGGCTGACCGGAATCCCGGCATAGCGGCTTGGCGTGCGTCCCGCTTGTCGCAGAATGTCCATCGCGTCGGCCATGGCTCGCGCGCTCTCGGCGTGAACCCTGATGAATGTGCGCGCACCTTCGCCATTCGGGTCGGCAATGCGCGCTAGGCATTGTTCCACCAACGCGCGACTGGTGGTGCGCCCGGCAGAGAGGGCTTGGGCGTGCTCTTCGATCGTGCGCATGATGCGGCCTCTGTGTTGCGACGGGAGGATGCACAATGAGCGACACACCCGCAAAACCCGTACTGCTGACCGGCGCGTCCGGTGCTCTCGGCCGTGTGCTGACCAGGTCGCTGTCGGACGATGGCTGGACCCTGCGACTTACCGACATCGCGCCGTTTCCCGATGCGGTTCCGGCAGGCGCCAGGTTCACCGCGGCGGACCTGAACGACGGCGTGACGATATTGCGGTTGGCGGAAGGTTGCGGCGCGATCGTGCATCTCGGCGGCGTCTCAGTAGAGCGGCCATTCGAGGACGTGCTGGGGCCGAACATCCGTGGCCTGTATCACATCTACGAGGCGGCGCGGCGGGAGAAGGCGCGAGTCGTCTTCGCGTCATCCAACCATTCCATCGGTTTTCATGAGCGCACCGAGACGATCGGCGCCGATACGCAGTTCCTGCCCGACGGCTTCTACGGCCTGTCGAAGGCCTACGGCGAGTTGATGGGACGGCTCTACTGGTACAAGCACGGCGTCGAGAGCGTGTTCGTGCGTATCGGCTCCTGCTTCCCCGAGCCGACGGATGCGCGCATGCTCGCCACCTGGCTGTCATATCCCGACCTGTCCCGCCTGGTCGCGCGCTGCATCTCGGCAGAGCGGGTGGGATGCAGCGTGATCTGGGGCGCATCCAACAACCAGCGCATGACGTGGTGGAAGGACGATGCCCGCGGCAGGATCGGGTGGCAGCCGCTGGACACCGCCGATCCCTTCGCCGGCCAGCTCGCCGGCAAGGTCAGTGGCAATCCCGTCGCGGAGCGCTACATGGGTGGGGGATTCTGCGCACTCGACTATTCGCGCGATGCGCCCGCACCACAGCACTTGTTCGAACAAGGAGGATAGCTGTGTCTGATGGCCGGCTTTTCATTGGCAATCGTCGGTATTCTTCATGGTCGATGCGTGGCCGGCTCGCGGTGCGGCTCGCTGCATTGGATGTCGAGGAGGTGCTGATCCATTTCAGCCGGCCGGGGCCGACACCGGCCATCGGGGAGCTATCACCGAACGGGCTGGTGCCTTACCTCGAACATCGGGGAGCGCGGGTGTGGGAGTTGCTCGCCGTCTGCGAGTACTGCGCCGAGATCGAGCCGTCATTGTGGCCAGCGGACAGGATCGCGCGTGCACATGCCCGTGCGATCAGCGCGGAAATGCACGCGGGCTTCATGGGACTGCGCCAGTCGATGTGGATGAATCTCGGACGCGATTTCCAGGGGCTCGGTCGCACCCCGGAGGCGCTCGCCGACATCGCGCGCATCGAGACATTGTGGGCGGATACCCGGCAACGCTTCGGAGATGGCGGGCCCTATCTGTTCGGTGCGGCATTTACCGCGGCCGATGCCATGTATGCGCCGGTGGTGACGCGGTTCCTGACCTGGCGCCCGGAGATCGAAGCGGCCACGCTGGCTTATTGCGAGGCGGTGCTCGCGCATCCTCTGGTCAGCGAGTGGTATACCGGCGCCGCCTCGGAGCCGGATGACTGGCTGCTACCGGATTACGAGAATCCCGCATGATCGCACCGGCTCTGGACCATGTGGGTGTGGTGACCAGTGACCTCGTTGCGCTCGCGGCGACTTACGAGGGACTGGGTTTCACTCTCACGCCGCTGTCGCGTCATAGCGACGGACGCATCGGCAACCGTTGTGCCATGCTCCGGGGCTGGTACATCGAGTTGCTCGCGGTGGCCGATCCGAAGGCGCGAAGCGCCACGTTGGAGCGCTTCCTCGCGCGGTATGCAGGTGTTCACCTCCTGGCATTCGCCATTGCGGATGAGCAGATGGCGTTGGCACGCCTGCGTCGGGCGGGCATCGAGCAGGTTTCTGTCAGCCGTTTCACCCGGAAGGTCGATGATGCGGATGCAGGCGGAGCAGAGGCGGCGTTCGTCCTGATCCAGACGCCTGAACAGCCGGAAGGCCGCTGCAACCTGGTCCGCCATCTTACGCCGGAGGTGCTGTGGCAGGAACGGTTCATGCGGCACCCGAACATTGCGACCACACTGGAAGATGTATCGGTCGCCGTGGCAGAGCCAGCCGATGCGGCGGCCCGGCTCTCGCGGCTGATAGGCTGTGTCGTGGTTCCGGATCCCGTTGAAGGGCTTGCGCTTGAGTTGACGCGCGGTCGCGTCAGGATGCTGCCGGGACATACCGGGATTGTTCCTCGTGTGACCCGGTTGACACTGCGAACCTCCGACCGCAACGCGGTCATGGGCCGCCTGGTGAACGAGAGAAGGATTGCCGCCTGTTACGATGGGGACGCCATCCTGGTGGATGTGGCTGCCGCCGGCGGTGTGGAGATCCGTTTCATCCCGTAGCCACTTGCATCCCGCGGTTCTCGGGTTAGGGTCCGGCCCGCCATGAGCGCATCAACCCAGCCCCCATCGCAAGCTGCCCGCCCCACCGCCCTGATCTACGGCATCATTGGAATGGTGCTGGCGGTGCTGATTCTCGGCACCGGTGCTTTCATCTGGCTGACACAGGGCGGGACGGCCTCGTTGGTGGGGGGGCCCTTCAGGCTGGAAAACGGCGATGGCCAGCAGGTCACGGATGGTAATTTTCGCGGCAAGTATATGCTGGTGTACTTCGGTTATACGTTCTGCCCGGATGTGTGCCCTACCACGTTGGGTGAGGTCGCCGATGCGATGGACAAGCTTGGGGCGAAAGCCGACCGGGTGCAGCCGATCTTCATTACGGTAGATCCGAAGCGTGATACCCCCGACGTGGTGAAACGATACGCCGCCGCGTTCAGCCCACGCCTGCTCGGATTGACCGGCACCCCCGACGAGATTGCCACGGTCGCGAAGGAGTATCGCGTCTATTTTGCAGAGCACCGGACCGGACCTGGGCCGAACGATTACAGCATGGACCACAGTTCCGTTCTGTATCTGATGGGTCCGGACGGGAAGTTCGTCGCACCGATCAGACCGGACGAGGATGGTCCGCATATGGCGGCCGATCTCAATCGGCTGATGTCCTGAGGAAGCAGTCGATGAAACGAAGACACAGCGCCTGGCTGGTGAGTGCGCTGGTGGCCGTTCCTGTCATGGCGCTGGCAGCGCAGAATGGGATCGAGGTCGAGAAAGCCTGGTCACGTGCCGCCATGCAGGGCCGTGTCGGGGTGGTGTATCTGACGATTGTGGACAATGGTGCGGCGGATCGACTGACAGGCGTTTCTTCGCCGGTGGCGGAAAAAGCCGAGTTGCATGAATCATTCAGCGATGGCGGCCTTGCGAAAATGCGGCCAGTAGGGTCGCTTCCCGTGGAGCAGGCGAAGCCGGTCGTACTCGCACCTGGCGGCTATCACATCATGCTGATGGGGCTGAAGCAGCCGCTGAAGCAAGGGGACGTGTTTCCCATCACCTTGAGTTTTGCGAATGCCGGACAACTGACCGCGCAGGTTACCGTGGGACAGCCTAGCGCGAGCACGACGATGCCGATGGACATGCCGACGCACGCAACCGGTACGGCAGGGAAGCAGCCCTGATCTAGCCCTGTCTGTTCGTGCGATTCAGAGCCAGTTCAGGCAGCGTAGACACTGCAGCCACACAGTACACCTCGCCCGCTTGCGGGAGAGGTCGGGGCGAAGCGCCGGGAGAGCGTGCGCGTGCAGAGGTTCTAGAATCACGACATCATGCGCAGGACGGACGAGGTGCCTCTGGAGATCAGGCAGGCGGTCGGGGATTGCAATTACACCGCACCCTCTCCCGGCGCTTCGCGCCGACCTCTCCCGCAAGCGGGCGAGGTGTACGGTGTGTAGCGCTCGCGGCCAATTCCACTCTGGCTGAAAAAGCTATAAGACCTTCCGCGATTCCGCCGTCGGCCGTCGCGCTCTACCGCTCAGCCGGAAGGCTGGCCGGTATCAGTGGTGCCAACCACCATGCCAACCGCCGCCGTGCCATCCCCAACCGCCGCCAAACCCGATGGCGAAGGAGGGCAGGACTGCCGCGCCGTAATAGCCATAGGGATAAAACGGATAGGGCGTGGGATACGCGGGGTACGGATAGGCCGGATAAGGATACGCAGCGTAAGCTGACGGCGGCGGCTGAACTGTGTCGCCATGGGCCGTCATGCACTGCGTATAACCGACGTCGTAGGCCTGCTGCACCCCACCATAAGCAGCGGCGGCATTGTTGGCGCCGAATGCACTGCCGGCCAGCAGGCCGGCGCCGGCGCCGATTGCCGCACCGGGGCCCGCTGCACCGCTTGCAGCGCCAATAGCCGCTCCGGCGGCAGCACCGAGCGCGGTGCCGACCGCGGCACTGCCCACCGCACTGTTGGTGGCCGCAACACCTGGAGCGACGCCACCGGTCTGCTGCGCCGCGTACTGGCGGCAGGTTATATCGTCCTGCTGGAAGGCTGAAAAATTCTTGCCCTGGCCGGGTAGCGCCATGACAGACGGCCCCGGTGGTGGTGGTACCGCGCAGGCACTCACTGTGAAAACAGTACCCGAGCAACAGCAGGCCGGTGGTGCGTGACATCCGATTGACCTCAAGCCGATTGGAACACATCGATGCTACAGCATTGTAAACACCTTGCCTGCAATGGCGGTACTTTTCGCAGCGCCAATTTTGCTTGATCCACATGATGCGAGTGATGCCTTGCTCCAGCAGATGATGGTGGAGCAAATGAGCAACTGCCCGGCGCATTGAGAGACGCGGTTGCGTAACGACTATCTACGGCTGATCGAGCTGCGCGGAAAATGCTACCTCTAATGACGGTATGGTGACGGTAGGGTCGCTCCGCGGGGCAGGTCGGCCATCTTCCTCAAATCGCCGATGTCATGCTGACAACCCGCCGCGATCAAGCTTTCGCTGCGGCCTTGACCAGTCGCCGCGCCATGCGCAGCAGGAGCTGGCGGTCGTCCGGCACACACTCGCGGTAAAGCCGCAGCATTGCCAACTCGTCGCCCCTGAACGCCTGATTGCCGGCCCGCAGAGTCCCGCCCATACATCAGATATTCGACGCCGGTGCCTAACGCGGCGGCGACGCGCGTCAGGTTTCCGGTGACCTGGCCGGCGCGCCCGGTCTCCCATTGCGCCACCGCGCTGCGGGACACACCGACGGCCTCCGCGAGCTGGTCCTGAGTCCAGCCCTGCTCTTCACGGGCCGTGCGGATGCGAGCCCCGATGTCCTGCGGATTTGTCATGGGGTGGCAGTCTAGGTCAGATTTGCTAACTGCGCATCTGTTATTTATATTGACAAGAGTCGGTTCCTTAGCTAACGTGCTGCCGTTCCCGCGATGCTCGGAGATGGCATGCCAAGAAAGCTGGTCTGGACCGAGGCGCAGGACAGTCAGATCAGGCGGTTGCGCGCCGAGGGTGCCTCTTGGGACACGGTTGCGGCCATCCTGGGCCTGGCACGCTGGACAGTGATCGACCGCGGACGACGCATCGGCGCTCTGCGGCCGCCGCGCCAATCCGTGGCGCAAGAGGATCCCTCGCGCGATCCGTTGCCCCCCGGACATCCGCGGAGCTGGGGCGTGCTGACGGCAGGGACCGTGCTGGAAGGCACGCCGTATCCGCTGCCGGTTTTTGTCCGCTAGAGCAGAGTGAGCGCAGAAGGGATGCGCCCACTCTGCTCTAGGTCTTTGTCTTATTCGCGCAATTCAGACCTCCGGCAATTCCGCCTTCGGTCATCGCGCTCTAAAGGAACCGATCATGGGGCTGGCGCTCGTCGAGAACGCGCACCTGATTGATGCCAAGTTGCTGATCTGCCGATTGGAGGAGGCCGGCGCGACGTTGCTGGCGCTTCCCGGCTCAGGCTGGTCCACCAAGCTGCGGACCTCGTCCCTTGAGATCGTGCGCACGGCGATCGAAAGTTATGGTTGGCGCACCAACCACATTCGCCCACCGGTTCCGTCCCCGGCCCGCATCACGCGCATGGATGAGGCGATGGGCTGGATTTCGCTGATCCCGCCGGACCGCTACGTGCTGCGCCGGATTGTCGGCGCGCGCAGCCTGGTGCATCCGATCACTCAGCGCCATCTGTTCCCGTGGCGTCGCATCGCCGCGGCGATCAGTGCCGACCACAAGGCAGTACAACGCTGGCATGGGCATGGGATCGACCTGATCGTGGCGAAACTGAACCAAGGACCCGTCGTCTCGGCTTAGCGACGGGGATATCCTGGCGCGATCGCTCCCCTAGCTGAGACTCGTGGTGAAAATATTCGTTATCGGCAAGCGCGGCAGTGTCACGCACTGGGCCGAGGATGCGGTGGCCGGGTTCAAGGCTGCCGGCCACGCGGTTGAGTTCGGCAGCACCCGCAATCCGGGGCTGCACCGTTCCGTCGAACGCGTCCTGCTGGCGGGCTGGGCGGGCGTGCCGCGCGGTGCACATCTCGGCCGGTCGATCGCGCGGTTCGCGCCGGACCTGATCCTGGTCGTCACGGCGTATCACACGCCGCTGCCGCTTCTGGAACACATCGCCGCACTGCCGAACCGGCCGCCGGTGCTGGGCTGGGTGGGCGATCAATTCTCGGCGGAACAACGATGCGCCGCAGCCTTGTTCGATGCGGTCGCATACACCGATACCGGGCTGCTCGCGCTGCACGGGAAGCTGGCTTTCACGTGCAAGGCGCTATTCGTACCACATGCAGCGAACCCACGTTTGCATGTCACGGCACACGAGGCGGTGCCCCGCCGATCCGACATGGTGTTTGTGGCTAATCCGACAGAGTATCGACTGGCATTGGTCAGCAAGGTCCGGACCCCGCTACAACTCTACGGCCGCGGTTGGGCACGGCTGCCGAAAAGCTGTCACCAGGTCCATGCGCGTCGCATCGGACTCGAGGAACTTGCGAACGTCTACCGGACGCATTTGGCGGTGCTGAACGTGCGCAACGAACGCAACGTCATGACTGGGCTCAACCAGCGGCACTTCGACCCTTACCTGGCCGGCACGCCGGTGGTGGCGGACAACCAGGACGACGTGCAGCTCTGCTTCGTGCCGGGGCAGGAGATGCTGGTGTACCGCGATGTCGACGAGCTGAATGACCACTATGTCAGGCTTCGGCGTGAGCCTGCACGTGCCGCCGCTGTGGGCGAGGCGGGACGGCGGCGGGTGCTGGCGGAACACACCTATGGCCATCGCCTGGCCGCGCTGGCCAGGCTGCTGTAGCCCGCCATCTGGTCGCGCGGTTGAGACCTCCGGCGATTCCGCCTCCGGCCGGCGCGCGCTAAGGGTGCTTGTGGATCGGATCCACCCAATAGACCGCCTCAGGCTTCTCCACCGGCTCGATGTCGAGGTTGACCACCACCGCCTCGTTGTCGCTGCGCACCAGCACGCATTCCAGCGTCTCATCCGAGTTGGCGTTGATCTCCTGGTGCGGCACGTAGGGCGGGACGAAAATGAAGTCGCCCGCTTCGGCTTCCGCGACGAACTCCAGATGCTCGCCCCAGCGCATCCGGGCCTTGCCCCGGACCACGTAGATCACGCTTTCCAGCGCACCGTGATGGTGGGCACCGGTCTTGGCATTCGGATGGATGCTGACGGTGCCGGCCCAGATCTTCTGCGCCTCCACGCGCGCGGCATTGATCGCGGCGGCGCGGTTCATACCCGGTGTCTGTGCCGTGTTCGGATCGAGCTGGTTGCCCTTGATCACGCGCACACCGTTGTGCCGCCAGTCCACGGTGCCCGGGGCCGGTCCTTCGTGGTGATGCTCGTGCTGGCTCATCGCTGCTCCCTCCGGCTGACCCGCTCTACTATTGGACCCTCGAGGCGGGAAGGGAAGGCGAGGGGAGGCATATCTGGGGCGGGCGAGCCTGCCGACTCGGGGGTGCGAATGGAGTTGTTGACTCTGGGCGTTGGTTGAGAACAAATAAAGAACACCATGCGCCCGCCATTTCACCCCCTTCGACACATCGAGCGGTCGGGTAACGATTCTTGCTCGTTTCCCAAAGCCCAGGCCTCCGTCCGGCTAGCCAGGTTCAGCCGACGGAAGGCCCTGCCGGAGCATTTGGCTGCTCTGCTTCGGGGAGCGGAGAAGCCCCGCGATCGGCTGTTGCCGTTTGGCGACCCACGCGTGGACCGCTGCCTGGGCGGCGGTCTGGCACTGGGGCAGTTGCACGAGATCGGTGCAGTGGGGATCGATGCCGAGGTCGGCGCGCTGCCGGCCGCCTTCATTGCGGCCCTGCTAGCACGCATCGAGCCAGGGAAGCCGGTGTTCTGGATCGCTCCCGCGGATGACCTACATCCGCCTGGACTGCTGGCTTACGGCCTTGACCCCAACCGGCTGATCCTGGTGCGCCCGGGCAAGGACGTAGAGGCGTTGGCCTCGATGGAGATAGCGCTGCGCGAGGGCATTGCCGGTGCGGTGGTTGGGGAGGTGGGGCAATTCGACCGCACCGCCTCACGCCGGCTTCAGCTGGCCTGTCTGCGCCATGGCGCCACCGGTTTTGTGCTGCGTCGCTGGCCGAATGGGCGAAGGACCATGGACCGGGAAGCCAGCGTGGCGGTGACCCGCTGGCATCTCACCCCGATGCCCAGTGCGAAGGACGGCAAGGACCCAGGCCTGCCGCGCTGGCATGTGGCGCTGAACCATGTCCGCGGGGGTCTGCCTGGGGAATGGATCATGGAGGCTTCGGATGACACGACGCATCCTTTGCGTGTGGTTGCCGCACTGGCCGATCACGCGCCTGAGCCGCAACGCCTCCATCTCGCCGGCTAGAGCGCGATCGCTTGAGGCGGGATCGTTGGAAAGCGTAAATCGCGCTCTTGTTAACGAGTTGCCAGAGCATGATCGGGTCGACCTGATCCGATCATGCTCTGGGCCGCTGGTTACCATCGAGGCAATCCGTGGAGTGCGGCATCTGGTCGCGGTGGGCGAGGCGGGCGAGGCCCAGGGGCTGAGGCCCGGCCAGACCTTGACCGATGCCCGTGCCGTCTGTCCGGGGTTGGTCGCGGTCGATGCCGATCCGGCAGCGGACGAGGCGGCACTGGCCAGGCTGGCGGCCTGGTGCGAGCGCTACACGCCGCTGGCCGCCGCCGACCCGCCGGACGGGCTCTGGCTGGACATCACCGGCTGCGCGCATCTCTTCGGGGCGGAGGCCGCCTGATGCGGACCTCGCCGGCGGATTGGAAGGCATGCCATTCCTTGCCGGATGGCGGTCGCCGGCACCGCCGGGGCGGCCTGGGCGCTGGCGCAGCCGGTGCGGCTCGGGTGAGCCTGGCGCCAGGAGAGGAAGCAGCGGCGCTGGCCGTCTGCCGGTCGCCTGCCTGCGGCTGGAGCCGCGCATTGTCGCCGGGCTGCGGCGGCTGGGGCTGAAGACGGTGGGGGAATTGCTGCGCCTGCAGCGCGCGGAGATCACCGCGCGCTTCGGGCCCGCCCGATGCTGCGGCTGGACCAGGCGCTGGGCGCGGTCGAGGAGGCCATCGCCTGGCCGCACCCGCCGCCGCCCTGGGAAAAGCGCCTGGCCTTCGCCGAACCGATCGCCACGCCGGAGGATCTTCGGCGCGCACTCACGCTGCTGGCCGAGCGGCTGTGCCGGCGTCTGGCGGAAAAGGACAAGGTGGCCATCGCTTCGTCGCCGGGTTCCACCGCGTGGATGGCGCGGTGGCGCGGATCGCCGTGGCCACCGCACTGCCGGTGCGCGACGCCCCATCCCTGACCAAGCTGCTGCGCGCGAAGCTGGAGACGGTCGATCCGGGCTTCGGCATCGAGGTCACCGCACTGGCCGCCGAAGCGGTGGCGCCGCTCGGCCGCCGCAGGCGCAGCTCCTGGGCGCGTCCGATGCCACCGAACAGATAGCGGCAGTGGTGGACCCGCTGGCCAACCGGCTCGGCGCCGAGCGGGTTTTGCGCGTTGCGCCGTGCGCGAGCCATGTGCCGGAGCGGGCGGTGCAGCGGGTTTCGCCTTGCCGCTGAACCAGCCTTCCTGGGTGGATGATCCGTCGCGCCTCGGCCGATGCGGCTGTTGCGCCGGCCGGAACCGATCGAGGTGACCGCCATCGTGCCCGACGATCCGCCGCTGCGGTTCCGCTGGCGTGGCGTGCCGCATCGGGTGCGTGCCGCCAGCGGGTCCGGAACGCATCGCTGCGGAATGGTGGCGCGACAAGCGAGCCAGGGGGCGGCCGGAGACCGATCTGGTCCGCGACTATTACCGGGTGGAGGATCCGCTGGTGCGCGGTTCTGGGTGTTCCGGGCCGGGCTGCATGGCGGCGGCGGATGCCGCGGTGGTTCCTGCATGGGCTGTTTGGCTAGGAGAAGGCCAAGGGGCTCTGCCCCTTGGAACCCCGCTAAGGGCGGAGCCCTTAGAACCCCGGCGTTTGTCTGGCGGTGAGAGGGGCCTTGCAATTCGCACCGTCAGCCCCCTCTCACCACCAGACACGATTGGATTCCAAAGGCTGCGCCTTTGGCAGGGGGTGCAGGGGGACAGCGTCCCCCTGCTCTTCCTTTGCCGAGCTGCAGGCGGCGAGCGCCTTCTCTTTCCTGCGCGGCGCCTCCTCGCACGCAGGAGCTTGCCGCCACGGCATCGGTCCTGGGCCTGTCGGCGCTGGGCATTGCCGATCACAACACGGTGGCCGGCGTGGTGCGCGCGCACGAGGCGGCGAAAGAAGTCGGGCTGCGGCTGCTGGTCGGCGCTCGGCTGGTGTTGCGCGACGGCACGCCGGACGTGCTGTGCTATCCGCAGGACCGCGCCGCCTGGGGACGGCTGACGCGGCTGCTGACCATCGGCAAGTCTGCGCGGCGATAGGGACGCGGCGAATGTCCCATGCTGCTTTCTGATTACGCCGACCTGCTGGCGCATGGCGCAGGCCAGGTGCTGCTCGTGGTGCCGCCGGAGCGGCTGGACGCGGCGTTTCGCGCAGATCCTGCAGAGGGCAGGTGGATTTTCGCGGGCAGGCGTACCTGGCCGCGAGCCGGCGGCATCGCGGCGACGATGCGCGGCGGCTGCGGCTGCTGGCCGCGTCTGCGGCGCGTGTGCCGATGGTGGCGACCAACGACGTGCTCTATCACGCGCCGGAGCGGCGAGCGCTGCAGGACGTGCTGACCTGCATCCGCGAGCGCTGCCCCATCGACCAGGCCGGGTTCCGCCTCGAGCCCAATGCCGAGCGGCATCTGAAGTCGCCGGCCGAGATGGCGCGGCTGTTCCGCGCGCATCCGGACGCCGTCGCGCGCACGGCGGAGATCGTGCGAGCGCTGCCGGCTTCTCGCTGGACGACCTGGCCTATGAATACCCGGACGAGCCGGTGCCGCCCGGCAGACGCCGGACGAGCATCTCGCCATCCTGGCCTGGCAGGGTGCCGCGGAGCGGTTTCCGCAGGGCGTGCCGCCACAGGTGCGCGACACCCTGGAGAAGGAGCTGCGGGTCGTCGCGCAGCTGGGCTATGCGCGGTATTTCCTGACGGTGCACGACATCGTGCGCTATGCGCGCGGAGCCGGCATTCTGTGCCAGGGCCGCGGCTCGGCGGCCAATTCGGTGCTGTGCTACTGCCTCGGGCATCACCGCCGTCGATCCCACCGAGATCGACCTGCTGTTCGAGCGCTTCGTCTCCGCCGAGCGGCGCGAGCCGCCGGATATCGATGTCGATTTCGAGCACGAGCGGCGCGAGGAGGTGATCCAGTACATCTACCGCCGCTACGGCCGCCATCGCGCCGGCATTGCCGCGACGGTGATCCATTATCGGCCGAAGCTGGCGATCCGCGAGGTCGGCAAGGTGCTCGGGCTGACGGAGGACGCCACCGCCGCGCTGTCCGCGCAATCGTGGAATGCCGGGGAGACGCTGTGGGCGGACGATGCGTCCGCGAGATCGGGCTCGATCCGAGTAGCCCCGTCGTCCAGCGCACGTGGTCTGGCGCGCGAGCTGGTGGGATTGCCGCGCCATCTGTCGCAGCATGTCGGCGGGTTCGTGCTGACGCGCGGCCGGCTGGATGAAACGGTGCCGATCGGCAACGCGGCGATGGACGACCGCACCTTCATCGAATGGGACAAGGACGACATCGACACGCTGGGCATCATGAAGGTCGATGTGCTGGCGCTGGGGATGCTGACCTGCATCCGCAAGGCGTTTGCACTGCTGCGGACGGGAAGCCGAGACCTGGCACATCCCGCGCGAGGACCCCGCCGTGTACGACATGCTGAGCCGAGGCGACTCCATCGGCGTGTTCCAGGTGGAGAGCCGCGCGCAGATGAACATGCTGCCGCGGCTGCGGCCGACGACATTCTATGACCTGGTGATCGAGGTGGCGATCGTGCGTCCCGGGCCGATCCAGGGCGACATGGTGCATCCCTATCTGCGTCGCCGGCAGGGCCGCGAGGCGGTGGAGTTTCCGCCGCCCGCGCGCACGGGCCGGCGGACGAGTTGCAGCGCGTGCTGGGCCGCACGTTGGGCGTGCCGCTGTTCCAGGAGCAGGCGATGCGCATCGCCATCGTGGCGGCAAAGTTCACGCCGGAGGAGGCCAACCAGCTGCGGCGCGCCATGGCGACGTTCCGCAACGTCGGCACCATCCATCAATTTCGCCGAGAAGATGATCGACGGCATGGTGGCGCGCGGCTATGCGCGCGACTTCGCCGAGCGCTGCTTCCGCCAGATCGAGGGTTTCGGGACGTACGGATTTCCCGAGAGCCACGCGGCGAGTTTTGCGCTTCTGGTGTATGTCTCGGCCTGGCTGAAATGCCATCATCCGGCGGCGTTCGCCTGTGCGCTGCTGAACTCGCAGCCGATGGGGTTCTATGCGCCGGCGCAGATCGTGCGCGATGCGCGCGAGCATGGCGTGCCGGTGCGCGGCGTGGACGTGAATGCCGAGCGACTGGGATTGCACTCTGGAAGAGGGCGCGTTGCGGTTGGGGCTGCGCCAGATCACCGGCTTCCGCGGGCGTGGGCGGAGCAGCTGGTCGAGGTTCGTGGTGGTGGTGGTGGTGGTGGTGGTGCTGGCACGGCCCCCTCCCCCGTCCGCCTCCCGCAAGGGGAGGGGGGTTTGCGGGGCCGTTTCGCCGCCCTGGCCGCAGCGGCCTGCCGCGGCCGGCGCTGGTGGCTGCTGGCCGAGGCGGATGCGCTGCGCAGCCTGGGGCTCGATCGCCGCGCGGCGCTGTGGCAGGTGCGTGGACTGTCGGATATCGCGGAGTTGCCGCTGTTCGCCGATCAGCCGGCGGCGGTGCGACCGAGTCGCCGCTGCCGGTGATGACGATAGGCGAGCAGGTGATCGCCGATTACCAGACCACCGGCCTGTCGCTGAAGGCGCATCCGCTGCGCTTCCTGCGTCCGGCTGCTCGCCGCGCGAAGGCGTGCTGAGTTGCGCCGAGGCCGCGCTGCTGGCGGATGGCGCGCGGGTGCCGGTTGCTGGCGTGGTGCTGGTGCGTCAGCGGCCCGGCAATGGCCATGTGGTGTTCTGCACCATCGAGGACGAGACCGGCATCGCCAATGTCGTGGTCTGGGCCAGTCTGCTGGACCGTTTCCGCCGCGCCATTCTCGGCAGCAGTCTGCTGCTGGTGACCGGGAGATTGCAGCGCTCCCCGGAAGGCATCGTGCACGTCGTCGCCGAACGGCTGCACGACCGCAGCGCTTTGATGGCGCGCGTCAGCGAGGTGTCGCCCGCAGTCCAGAAGCCGTCATTGCGAAGTCCTGGCCATCCTCGGCAGGAGCGGGTGGTTCCACGCTCGCGCGACTTTCGTTGATGAGATTTCCTTTAGCCTGGGCTGTCGCTCAGCGCGATGGGTGCCGTTGTCGACGCTAGTGGGAAGTTCAGGCGCCACGCAGTGCCAAGATCACCGACGATGTCCCATCCGGCAGGTGGCGGCAAGGCGGAGACGTTGTCCGTCACTGCGTTGCCGCGACCGACGGTGACGTTGCCATAGGGGTAATACAGATTGCACGAGGTGCTGGGGTTCTGCAGAGGTTGCGAGAGGGTGATAGCCAGATGTGTGGCATCCACACGCACGCAACTGGTGGCCTGCACGATGGTGCCAGGAAACGCCATCGAACCTCCGTCCATCACGCAGAAGCCTATTCCGGTTGCGGCCTGCAACGGAACGATCAGGTCAAGGCCTGCATCATGTTGAATGGTTAGCAGCAGGGTGGTGTTGGTCTGGCGGTAGACATGGGTGATCCTGGGCCCACCGCTGACGGGCAGGGCGGATGGTATTGCGGTCAGTGAATCTCCCCCGCTGCTCGCGAGTATAGCGCGCGCGGCGACCGGAGCGGCGAGGCGGGCAAAGCGCTGATTATCCGCACTGTCGCGGTGCGCCGAGTTACCTCCGGACGCCAATCCTGTTGTCGGGTCCCAGGATGAGCCGCGCGCATTGCTGTCGCTGGTCTGAGGATTGCCGATGACGACGTTCTGGGTTGGATCGGCGGCCAGTGTCGCGACCACTTCACGATGCATCTGCATGCCGCCAGTGATGCCGTAGGGAATCGCGTTCCACCAGATCAGCGGCAAGCTCGTGGCGGGGCTTCCGAGCATGCCACGTTCAAGCGACAGGAAGCGCTCGGCAGCGGCGAGGAATGTCGACTTCTCGCTATAGTCTCTGAGACTGTCGGTTTCACTCCATGGCCAGAGTAACGCGCAGATGTCCTGCCGATCTGCCTGCGTCAGAGCGTTGATCGCGGATTCGGTGGCAAGCCCATCTGTCCCAAGCTGCCAGGTGGAGGGGCTTGAGCCATCGTTGGGATCATTGACGAAGCTCCCAGGGTAGATGCCGTTGACCGCGACATAGAGACCATGCCCGGCCGCCAAGGTGTAGCCGCTCTGATTGGCGTTCGCCACGACGTTGTAGGCCAGGGCATAGGTCGACTTCGCTGAACCTGGCGGCATCAGCACCATCAGTCGGTCGCTGTCACCCCTCGCGATCCGGCCGAGGGCTTCGATCAGTAGCAGGTGATGCTTCGCTGGAGCGTGTCCGTCCCGCTGGACGACTGAAATGGCCCAACTCACAAGGCTTGGAGCCGTCGGGCTCTGACTCGACACCTTGCGCCGATTTTGCCGATCATGTGAGGAACCCGGCATCGAGGGGAGTTGGAGTTCCTGCCGTTGTCAGGGCGCCTGATGGAGTGCGGTCAGGATCCCCCCTGACGCAGCGCTTTCCATTCGAAGATCAGATTGGTCCGGAGGCGTGTTGCTTGCGCATCGAGCCATCCTATAGCGATTACTACCACAAAGTTGGGGAAACTGGGCAAGAAGAATCAGAAAAAAATCCTAGCGCGCTTTGTTCCGGCTAGAGGCTCCTGGATCTGCTGGGCTTTTTGCGCGGCATTCGTCTGCGGATGCCACAGCGAGCTGAGCGACAGGCTGCAGGCGGGCCATGTGCTGTCGTGGCGCGGCCTGCAGGGCCGTTGGGTGGGAAAGGTCATTCCGGTGGAGACCGCGTGCGGCCCCGAAACCGAAGGGCTCATGACGATTGGCGCGCATGGATTTGCGTTCGACCCCTTCCAGGGCGCCTCGGTGGTAAGTGGGGATGTGACCGATGACGCCCACCTCAGCGGCAAATTGGTCCGCGAAGGACCTAACCACCGGGATCTCTCCATTGCGTTCGAGGCCGTGGTGTCCGCGGGGGATGCCATCAACGGTACGCTTCAATCCGGCAGATGCCACTGGAAGGTCACTTTGCACCGGGGATGACCGCGTCCCGGCGGGCATTGACGATAAACTGGCGAACATTAACGGCGAACTGACCGTTGCACTACTTCAACGGCGGCCCTGGCCAAGGCACACTGCGCCCCAGCTGGCACGCAGTTAGGGACAGCTCTGGGGGCAAAATGACTTATATGGACAGATTGCGCGACGTGTGTGCCGCGGCGCCAGACAGCGGGACTGGACTGGGGCATACCAGCCGTGAGCCGCTGGTGCTTGTGGTCGAGGACGACGAGGAGATCTCGACCGCATTTCGCGCCGTATGCGATTGTCTCGACGTGGCCGTTGAGAGAATGCCGACCCAGGATGACCTTGGGGCGGTGTTGGGCCAGCTCCGTCCAATGGCTGTTGTTGCCGCCATGGATGCTGCTCGGGCAGGATGGTTGCCACGTATTGATGACCGTCGCCGCGTTCGATCGTGACTTACCG
Organism: uncultured Alphaproteobacteria bacterium; assembly: GCA_963758595.1. Taxonomy (GTDB): domain Bacteria; phylum Pseudomonadota; class Alphaproteobacteria; order Acetobacterales; family Acetobacteraceae; genus JAMXLO01. The sequence continues at coordinate 95,420 of CAVWWB010000001.1, read as the reverse complement.
GTTCTGTTGATCGTCGGAGATGACCCCACGTTGGCGGGTGCGGTCGACGCCGTGGCAGAGCTTTGGCAATTGTGTTCGGTCACGAAGTGGCCAAGGCTGTCGGGTATCGGCGCCATGGTCGATTTCGTGTTCCGCGCCGGCCGGAAAGGCAATTGCATGCGGCTGATGCCGCTCTGAAGTGTTCAGTCAGCTCCGGGCGCTCTCCAGCGGGCAGGCGGCGCGAGACCTCTTACGGGCAGCAACGGCGTAGCTGCCGAAGCTCCGATCGGGAATCTCATTCGGATCGGCGATCGTAGCTTTGTAGTCGGCCCAGTCGGCCGCCGTGAAGCTTGCGATTTCAGCGGTGGTCGTCGTGGCGCCCAGCGTCGCATCGGCGTAGGCGAGGCGCGGCAGAGGCTGAACCTGCGCCAAGGGGAAATCCGAACGAAGCCTGACTGGCGCATGGCTCCGAGTGAACCGGAGATTGGTGAATAGCGGGCCGAACCACCGATCACTCTCGATTATGCCCTCGTACATCGAGTAGCCGCCTGGACTTGGCAGATTGGCCGGTGCGCGGATGAGCAGGCTCCATTCCGGCGCCGTGCGCGCCATCAATCCGGTCCAGATTTGAACCGTCCCCGGCTCTGGTAGTGCCGTGAGGAAAGGGGGAGAACAGTCGGTAAGGACCGCCGGGACGGACTGGTTGAAGCGGCACGCGAAGTCCGGAAACTGCGCCGCTGGCGCCAGCGGCAGCCAATCCTCCCAGCCGGTGCACTGCCAGAAGATGTCGTGACCGTCCCACATGAGCTGAAGATCGGTCGGCGGGAATATCCACCATCCGAACCCAGACGCAGTCGTGACCGCTTCGCAGTACCCGATACGCTCGCACGGGCAGAGTGCCGCCTGCGGATCGATCGGCCCGCTGCGGCAGCCGTGCTTCGTCTATCAAGCGGTAGAAATGCACGATGGGGGTGTCCGAGCGCTGCATGACAACCGACTCCCGGTTCACTGTTGTGCGTGTGTGTCCACCCGGGCGCACCCCGCCTGTCAACGCAGGCGGGGCGGCCCGGAAGGCCTACTCAGATCAGCGGGAGGTTGCGGCGGACGGCAGCCGGAAGCCGGCACCAAAGCGGATCCGGCCGGTGTCGCTGGTCTTAGGCGGAGTTGAAGGCTTCATCTTGAGAACTCCTTTCCAGATGGGTGCCGCCAGGCGTGATCCCTGCACACCACAGCAACAGACGCCGATCGCAGGGCCGGCGATCGGCGTCTGGTTGTTGCCCGCAGATTGTTCGGAGTTTTGGGCAGACTGCGCCCGTTGGCGGCGCCTTGTTATCCGAAACCAGTCCTCGCGTCAAGGAAAAAATTCATAGCGCTTCAAAGCGAATGCGTGGTTACCTGGATCGCCAGGCTCGCGGAAGCGACCGCGACCCAGGTGGCCAGGCCCAGCAAAAGCGGGCGCGTACCCGCGCCGGTGAAAGCGCGCCAATGGCCTTGCAGTCCGACCGCCGCAAGCGCAACGACCATCACCCAGCGGCCAAGCAGTTGGACCCTTGGCGCCAGGTCTCCGAGTAGGCCAAGCGTGTTCAGGAGCGACGCCAGTACGAACAGAATGATAAAAACCGGCACGGCCTGGTAAACACGTTGGGCCAGCGACCCGCCCTCTTGAGCCGACCGGGATTCAAACCAAGGCATCAGCAGTCCGAACCCTATCACCAGGGGGATGATCAAGGTGGTGCGCGTCAGCTTGACGATCGTTGCAATCGTGCCGGCGTGCGGGCTGTAGGCGAAACCCGCCGCCACCACCGCCGAGGTGTCATTGACGGCTGTGCCCGCCCACAGTCCGAAGCCCGGATCTGATAGCCCGAGCAAGTGACCTGTTGCGGGAAACAGGAAAACCGCCAGCATATTGAAAAAGAAGATGACTGAGATTGAATAAGCGATCTCCTCGGCTTTGGCTCGCACAACGGGCGCCAAGGCGGCGATGGCGGAAGCGCCACAGATCGTCGTGCCGATTCCGATCAGGCACCGCATTCGCCAGTGCACATTCATGGCTCGACCGATCATGAGGGCGCAGCAAAGTCCTACGGCGATGGTGGTCAGCAGCACCGGAAGTGATTCAATCCCCGTCCGGATAATGACGCCGAGATCGAGGCTTGCGCCCAGCAGGATGATGCCGCCCTTCAGGCACAGCTTGCTCACCTCGCCGATGCGCAACCTGTTGATCTGCATTGGTCCCCGGAGCGTATTGGTAATCACTACGCCGAGGGCGATCGCGATCACCGGGGCGCCTACGACAGGCGCATAGTCGGCGGCGGCTATGGCCGCTGCGGCAATAACCACACAGAGCAAGAACCCCAAGGCGAGTCGCAGCCATGTCCCGAACACGACGCGTGGTGCAGGCGAAATCGCCAGTTCCTGCTGTGATGGCATTGAGTGTTGTCTCTCCTTGGGGCCGAATCGTGCCTGCCAGTTTAGCGGCAAATCCGCTGGTTGCCGAACGGCGCCCGATCCACCAAACCTTGCATCAAATACCGCTCATACTAGCATTTTTGGCCGCGGTCTCGACTGAGGGTTGTGGGCGCGTGAGCTATGGAAAGGGTCCAGGGTATCAGCGACGCCCCTGCATTACCGTTGCCCGATGCTGATGGTCCAGCCGCCCAGCCCGTTGCTGCGGCTGACCCTGTTCGGACAGATGCAGCGCCGAGAACGCGGCAGGTCAAAGCGTCCTGCCCAGGTCGCGCAAAACCAGAGCCGTGCTGGCGGTGCTGGCGCTGGCAGCCCCGAAACCAGTCCTTCGCACCAGGCTCACGCGCTTATTGTGGAGTGGGCGCGCGATAGAGCAGGCGAGGGGCTCGCTCCGGCAATCGGTTTATGAGCTGCAACACGCGTTGGGAGCGCAGGCGGCCAGCTCTGCTGCGAACCGCCCGCGATCACCTCGTGTTGCTGGATGATCGTTTATGGGTCGACGCGCGCGCGCTCGCCGATGGCCACGTAGCCGGGACCCGATCGACCTGGAGATGCTCCGGGCACCCCTGCTCGATGATCTGGACGGGCTTGATCCCGGCATTCGACATCTGGCTGGCGGAGCAACGCCAACGGCTGCGGCAGCAGGGCATCTCTGCTGGCGGAAGTCAGCGCTCGAATGCCGCTCAGGACGCGAACGGCCGAAAGCGTGCTGCCGAGTTGTTGCTGACGATCGAGCGAACACATGAGGGTGGCTTGGCACGCCTTGGTTAGCGCGCACCTGGAATCGGACAGACCGCACAGGGGCCCGACTGGCTTACGACCGGTGTTTGAGCACATTGACTGGAGCGGGCCTGCAGCCCTCGCGCGAAATCGCCGCCCTGCTCCAATGCTCATCACCGCAATCCATGTCCCTCGCGCGACCTGCCGGCGATGAGCGGGTCCGGCTCGCGGTGCTACCCACGCGTGCCCTGGATGGCAAGGCATCGGCTGGATTGATGCCGGGGCTGGCCGAGGAACTCTCGGCAGCGATTTCCCGCTTTCGCTGGCTTTCCTGTGCGGTCAGTGAGCCGCAGGCCCAGTCGGGAAAGCAGGGTTACGATGCCGATTATGTGCTTGATACAACACTCCAGCGGTTCGGCATGCGCGTCCGGATCATCATTCGGCTGCTTGATCTGAAATCCGGAAGCAATGTCGTCTGGGCGCGCAGTTATGACTCCGAGATAGGCAACCTCCTCGAATTGCAGAATGCGATCGCTGCCGAGACGGCAGCTCAGATTGATCCTCAGATATTGCTTCTGGAAGGTGATCGCCGAGAGGCGAATGCCGCCATAGCGCGAACCGCATTCGACCTGACGTTGCGTTCAATTCCAGCCATCTACCGACTTGAGCCTTCAGGCTTCCGGGCGGCTGGTGAATTGCTTGCCTCGGCCATCCAGCTCGAGCCCTGGAATGCGGCCGCGCATGCATGGTGGGCCTATTGGCACGTCCTGCTGGTTGGCCAAGCCTGGGCGCCGGATCCAATAGCGGCAACCCAGCGCGCCGGGCAACTTGCGGAACGGGCAGTGACGCTTGATCCCGGCGATGCTCGTGCCCTGACGTTGGCCGGCCACGTACGCGCGTTCCTGCATCGCCAGCCGGAGGAAGCGTGTGCGCTGCATGAGCGGGCGATCGCATTGAACCCAAGTCTGCCACTCGCCTGGTGTCTCTCCGGCGTTGCCCACTGCTATCGCGGCTTGCATGATTTGGCCATCGAGCAGATCTCCCGCGCGCAATCCCTCGCCCCGCACGATCCGCATGCCTTCTTCTTCGATATGGCGATGTTGATGGCATATCTCCTGCGAGGCGAATTCGAGAAAGCGCTGGTGGTCGGCCGACGAGCAGTGGAGCTCAATCCAGGCTTCAGCTCGACTTACAAGGGGTATCTGGCGACTCTTGGTCAACTGCGGCGCACTCAGGAAGCCGCCCGCGTCCTGGCACGGCTGCTTGAGCTTGAGCCGGGCTTTTCCGTCAGGCGCGCCCTGGAACGCTCGCCTATGCTACGTCTGGTCGACCAGAACCTCTACGCGGAAGGACTGAGGCGCGCGGGTTTGCCCGAAGGCTAGCTCATGGCCCAGGGAGTGCGCTCAGCGTGGTAGCCATTGAAATCATCAGCCTTCCCCATCGCACAGTCCGCGGCCGGACGGGCCGAACAAGGCATGTTCTTCCGATGCGCCGTGCCCGGACCAGCCGCACTGATCAGGGAGTGAGATGAGCTACTCTGCCAACGCAGATCGTGTGATCGCACACCTAGCGAATACCAGTGCTGCGCCGATCATTGTCATGGAGAAGGTGAACAAGTGGTACGGCGCCCTCCATGTGCTGAGAGATGTGTCCCTGACCGTCGCCGAGAAGGAGCGTGTTGTCGTTTGCGGGCCCTCCGGCTCCGGCAAGTCCACCATGATCCGCTGCATCAACCGCCTTGAGACTCACCAAGAAGGCAAGATCATCGTCGACGGAACCGAGCTGACCGACGACCTGCGCTCGCTTGATACCATTCGGCGGGAAGTCGGCATGGTGTTCCAGTCATTCAATCTGTTTCCGCACTCTGACGATCCTTGAAAACTGCGCGCTCGCGCCGATCTGGGTGCGCAAAATGCCGAGGGCCGAGGCGGAGGAATTGGCCATGAGCTTCCTCAGCCGGGTGAAAATTCCTGAGCAGGCAAAGAAGTATCCTGGTCAGCTCTCGGGTGGGCAGCAGCAGCGGGTTGCCATCGCGAGGGCGCTCTGCATGCGGCCGAAGATCATGCTGTTCGATGAGCCGACCTCGGCGCTTGATCCTGAGATGATCAAAGAGGTCCTTGATGTCATGATCGAATTGGCTGAGTCGGGCATGACCATGGTGTGCGTGACGCACGAGATGGGATTTGCCCGCCGGGTTGCCGATCGGGTCGTGTTCATGGATCGCGGCGAAATCGTCGAGAGTGGCTCTCCGGAACGAATGTTCGAGAACCCGCAGACGGATCGGCTGCAGTTGTTCCTGAGCCAGATTCTGCGCGGACATTAGCGCACCCATCAGGCTCTGGAGCGTTCTGAGGAGCAGCGGCGTGCCCGAACCGATCCCGGTCAGGCTGAATACGTAGCTGCAGCGCCTCAGCAGATTATCGCGAACCCTGACCTATGGCCGGAACTTCCTTGGTCATGCCGGCGAGCAGCTCCGCCACATGGCGCACCTCGACGCGGTGACCTTCACGGTGCAGTCGGCCCGCAATGTTCAGCAGACACCCGAGATCGCCAGCCGCTACGGTTTCAGCTCCCGTGGCGACAATATTCCGCACCTTGTCGGATACCATCCGGATGGAAATGTCGGGATACTTGACGCAGAAGGTGCCACCGAAACCACAACAGACCTCCGCATCCGCCATTTCGCATAGCGGAGTGCCGATCGCCTGCAGCAGCCCGCGTGGTTGCGACTTGATACCAAGCTCGCGCAGGCCGGAGCAGCCATCGTGATAGGTAACGGCACCCCCGATGTGCCGGGTTCGCAGCTGCCCAACCCCCATAATGTCAGCGAGGAAGCTGACCAACTCGAATGTGCGCTCAGCGAGAGAAATGGCACGCGAACGAAGATTGGGATCATCCTCGAACAGCAGTGGCAAATGCTTGCTTAGCATGCCACCGCATGACCCGGACGGCACAACCACGTAATCGTAGCCGCCAAACGCATCGAGAATACCGAGTGCGAGATTCGCGTGCCGTCCGCCGGTCCCCTGAGTTATAGGCCGGCTGACCGCAGCACGTCTGGGCACGAGGCACTTCGACCTGGCAGCCAGCTTCCTGCAGCAGTCGCATAGCGGCGAATCCGACGGTCGGACGATGCAGGTCAACCAGGCAAGTGACAAACAGGGCGACGCGAGGTCTCGATGAGCGACATATCGACGGATTGCGGGTTCAGTTTCGCATGGCTTTGGCCAATCTGCCCCGGATGTTGGCCGCTTATGCACTGCGGGCGGCAACCAGGCGCCATGCCGGATCGCGGGACCCGAGGTTCCGTTCGAAGGTCCAGATGTCGGTGATTTCCGTGACCGCGTCGGTGCCGATAACGGGTGCCCGTCCTTCTCCTGCGTCAGACTGGTCTGATCGGACACGAGGCGCACGGTGATCGAGGCAACGGTGCCGCGGAGCTCGGCCTCTTCTATGGTGGCGCTGTGGACTGCGTGAATCGGTGCTGACCTGTTTCTGTCCCGCCGCTTCCCGCGAACTGATCGCCTGCTCGAACGCCTGATAGGTATCATCTGACAGCAGGTTCTTGAGGGTGGCACGATCGCCTGTGGCAAAGGCACTGACGATCATACGGAAGGCCTTCTCCGCTCCATCGAGAAATCCCGATGGATCGAAATTCCGGTCGATCTGGCGCATCCGCCCAAGCGTCTGCCCCAGCGTGCTGCCCGGCTCAGGGACGGCTACGGACAGCGGGCGGCGTTTGCACCTCAGCCTGTCCTTCGATAACGGGGCCCGCAGTCGCCGGGCCAGGCTGCGGCGGGTAAGGCGGCGCCTGCCGCTCGAAGCCGGTCCGCCGGCCAAGGATGCTGCGCAGCCGCAACACCAGGAAGGCCGCGATCATCCCGAACAGAATCAGGTCAATCGGAAAACTGCCGCCTGCGCCCATTACAAATCTCCTCGCGAACAAGAGATAAGCGCGACACCGCCCGGAGACAAATTCTCCCTACGCCCGATCCGGTTGCCGGGACGGCTGCCGGCCTGTATTGCCACGGCGATGATCCTGCTGCGGCATGGCCAGAGTGAGTTCAATCTGCATTTCACCGCGACACGGCGCGACCCGGGGATCGTCGATCCGCGGCTGACGGAACTTGGCCACCTGCAGGCGATGGACGCCGCCAGGCGCCTGGCCAGCGAATGTATTACCCGGATCGTAGTTTCGCCCTACACCCGCGCGCTGCAGACCGCCGCTCCGATAGCCCGAGCGCTGGGTGTGAAGGTATTCGTCAATCCGACTGTCCGCGAGCGGTTTGCCTTCGCCTGCGATGTCGGAACCCCGCGCACCGAGCTGGAGCGTGCCTGGCCGGAGCATGACTTCTCGGCAATCGACGAAATCTGGTGGCCGGCGATCGAGGAGCCGGCCAATTCGATTGCCGGCCGCGCGGCATTGTTCCGCGCCGAGATGGCCGCTTTACGGGATTGGGCCGATACGCTCGTGATCAGCCACTGGGGCTTCATCCTCTGCATGACCGGCAGAAGCCTCACCAATGGTGAGTGGCTCCGCTGCGACCCCAGCGATCCTCCGCCAGAGCAGATCGTCTGGCGCGCCTGACCCGGCGGCGGAACCGGTTGGCTTAGGAAAGCCATACGTGCTACCCGGCGCGACCAGGTTGAACCAACGGGCCGGGTCCGCAACTATACGGAGATTTTGATGTCCGAGACGACCACACCCCCCCAGCAGGCCAGCAACAGACCCCGCCATTGGTGGTCAATATACAGTACGTCAAGGACCTCTCATTCGAGGTACCCGGCGCTCCGCAGATTTACACCCAGCTCCGGGCGCAGCCCCAGGTCAACATCAACCTGGATGTGCAGGCGCGCAGGGTTCACGAGGGGCAGAGCGTCTTCGAAGTCTCGCTCATGATCCGCGCCGAGGCGCACGAGGCCGCTGCACCGTCGGGCAACGGCCAGGCCGGCGCAGTGCCGCCCACCGTGTTCGTGGCAGAACTCACCTATGCCGGCGTATTCACGCTCTCCGGGTTGCCGGACAACGCAGTCGAGCCGGTGCTGCTGGTCGAATGCCCGCGGATTCTGTTTCCGTTTGCCCGCAACATCCTGTCTGACGTGACGCGCGACGGCGGGTTCCCGCCGGTGCTGCTGCAGCCGATCGATTTTGTGGCGCTCTGGCAGGCGCGCCGCGCCCAGGCACAGGGCCAGCCGGGCACCTCTGCGGTCGCCTGACCGGGCGTCGTAATCGCGTCAGGCGTTCAGCCACACCGCGTCGTTCAGCCTGCTTACAAAGGCTGCGTGGGCGGCCAATTCCTCCGCTGCGGGGATGATCAGCCGTGGATTGCGATTATTGTCGTAGGTATAGCGAACGGCGCATTCCGCCGCCTTTTCTATATCCAGCGCCAGTCCGCGCTGTCTGCCTCCGGTGAGCTCCAGATAGACATCGGCCAGCAGTCGGCAATCAAGCAGCGCATTGTGCGTGGTGCGAGCGCTGAGATCGATGGCGAAGCGGCGACACAATGCGTCAAGGCTGTTCGGCATCCCGGGAAACCGGGCCTTGGCCAACGCCAGAGTGTCGATCATCCGATGCGCGGACAGCGGTGGCAGCGTGAGCAGGCGAAGCTCGTGGTCCAGGAATGCGAAATCGAATGGCGCGTTGTGTGCGATCAATTGCGCGTCCGCGAAGAAGTCCAGCAGTTCATCGACGACCTCCGCAAAGCGCGGCTTGCCGGCCAGGTCAGCGAGTGTAAAGCCGTGAATCCGGGTGGCATCTTCCGGAACGTCACGCTCGGGGTGGATCAGCGCGTGGAAGTGCTTGCCCGTGGGCAGCTCGTTGACCAGTTCCAGCGCCGCAATCTCGATCACCCGATGTCCCAGATGCGGCTCAAGTCCCGTGGTCTCAGTGTCGAACAGCACAGCGCGTGTCACTGCGAACCTCCTTGATGACGCGGTTCAGTGATTTCAGCGACGCGTGTCGTGACAGCCCGGTTCGAATGACCACGTCAGCCCGCCGGCGTTTTTCGGCATCCGGCATCTGCCTCGCTATCACCGCCTGGATGTCGGAATCACTCATTCTGCGGCGCGCGCGTATGCGATGGATCTGCACGGCGCGAGGTGCGCTCACAACGATGACACGATCAACACGCCGGTCGCCCTTCGTCTCCAGCAACAGCGGAATGTCCAGAACGACCGCGCGGCTTCCGGTGGCGTCTCGCGCGAGCAACAAACGCGCGTTCCTCCTCGCGCACCATTGGATGCAATATGCCTTCGAGCCGCGTGAGCGCCTGGGGATTGCCGCAGCACCGCCTCGCGCAACGCTACGCGGTCCACCGCACCATTCTGCACAGTTCCCGGAAACGCCGCTTCGATCGCGCGCACCGCGCGTCCGCCGCGCGCCTGCATCCTGTGCACCGCGGCATCGGCATCGAAAACCGGTATGCGGGCCCTGCGAAACGCCGCGGCCGCCGTGGATTTGCCCATACCGATACCGCCGGTCAGCCCGAGGATGATCATCGCGCTGGTTTCAGTATCCGATTCACGTGGCCGATCGTGCGCCGCACGCGACTCACGCTCCTCTGCGATCGGATACTAGCAGATCGGCCGCGACGAATTGTCGCAGCTCTTCGTCCACCTCTGGTTTCACGCCAAACCAGGCGTGAAAGCCGGGACCGCCTGATGCAGCAGCATGCCCAAACCTTCGACGCAGCGCAGCCCACGGGCACGGGCGGCAGCGAGCAGGGGCGTTTCCAGCGGCACATAGACGTTGTCCGCAACAACCAGCGACGCAGGTGCGCCCGCAAGGTCCAGGTCGAGCGCTGCCATGCCCGATCATACCGAGAGGCGTGGTATTGACCACCAATGCATGGTCGCGCAGGGCGGCAACTCTGGCATCCCAGTTCACGATCCGCAGCCCCGGCAAATCCCGCGCCAGAGCCTCGGCTCGGGCCAATGTTCGGTTGGCTACCGTCACGGCCGCCCCTGCATCCAGCAACGCGGCCGCAACCGCGCGGGCCGAGCCCCCGGCACCCAACAACAGAGCCGGCCCGGCAGCAGGCTCGCACCCCGTGTGCACGCAGGTTGGCAACAAAGCCATACCCGTCGGTGTTGCTGCCGGCGATCTCGCCGTCGCGGAATATCAACGTGTTCACTGCCCCCGCGCGGCGCGCCGTGTCATCGACCTTGTCGCAAATCTCGAAGGCGGCGATTTTGTGCGGAATGGTAACGTTCGCGCCGGCGAAACCGGCCGCCAGCAAGCCACGCATGGCAACGGCAAGGTCGCCTGGACGGATCGGCAAGGGGATATAGGCGCCATCGATGCGATGCCGCTGGAGCCAAAACCCGTGCAACCTGGGCGAGCGCGAGTAGGTGACCGGCCAACCAGCGATCCCGGCGAACTCGTGCGTGACCCGTCAGAATGGACATACGGACACGATCCCAAGCGTTGCCGCCAAGATCAATCCTTAACCCGAAGTCCATGGTCCAGAGGGTGCCACGCTGCTTGCCCTGGCCGACATTAGCCGTGCAGATTGCCGCCGATCTCTACCGCGAGCAGCTTTTGCATGGTCCCCGACTCGGCACTCCAGCCGGAACCGCCCCGCTCCGCCGGGGCATCGGTACGGCTGATCGAGGTCAGCCGGCATTGGGGCTCGGTCGCAGCGCTGGATCGTGTTTCGATCAGTGTCGAGCCGGGCCGCTTCACGGTGCTGCTCGGTCCCTCCGGTTGCGGCAAGACCACCTGCCTGCGCATCGTCGCTGGATTGGAGACGGCGACCGCAGGTCGGGTCGAGATCGCCGGTCGCGACGTGACCAACCTGCCACCGGCTGGCCGCGGGGTGGCCATGGTCTTCCAGTCTTACGCACTGTTCCCGCATCTGAACGTGGCCGAGAATATCGTTTTCGGCCTGAAGGCGCGCCGGGTCGCGCGACCGGAGCGGGCGCGAAGACTGAAGCGGGCCGCCGACATCCTCGGCATCGCACACTTGCTGGACCGCAAGCCCGGCCAGCTATCAGGCGGACAACAGCAACGGGTGGCACTGGGACGGGCAATCGTTGCCGAAGCTCCGGTCTGTCTGATGGATGAACCGCTGTCCAACCTGGATGCGCAACTCCGCGCCGAGATGCGCCGCGAAATTCTGGCGCTGCAACGCCGGCTGGGCATCACCATGCTGTATGTGACCCACGACCAGACGGAGGCCATGAGCATGGCGGACCGGATCGTGCTGATGCGCGGCGGTCGCGTCGAGCAGGACGCCCCGCCGGCGGAACTCTATGCGCTGTCCAGCGACCACCTTCGCCGCGCGATTCGTGGGAACTCCACCGATGAACCTGTTTCCGCTCGACCGAGCTGAAGGTGGTCTGGCAGTTCGGGGTACCAACTGGCCCGATCGTTGCTGCGACCGACTGGCACCGGCGATCTTGATCGGTGGTATTCGGCCGGAAAACCTGAGACTGGCCGATCGTGGTATCGCCGCTCGGGTTGAGCTCACCGAATACCTGGGTGCGGACACGATCTTGGACTTGCGCCGCGGGTGAAGCACATCTGCTCGCGCGACTGCCCGGCCGTGTCGACATTGGCCGCGGCTCGGAAGTGCATCTCATCACTGACCAGCCAATTCAGCTTTTCGATGCAGCGACAGGCCGTCGCCAGAGCCGGACGCCGCGCACGACCGACCGCAACGGCGCGGCTGGTGCATGAGGCCGGTAACTGAGCCACCATACGGGAGCCCAACCATGCTTCACCGAAGGACACTGCTTGCCGCTGCCGCCGGCGGCCTTGCCGCTCCAGGAATCCTGCATGCACAGACCGTGCAGAAACTGACCTTCTATTATCCGGTCGCAGTGGGGGGCCGATCGCCGCCATCATCGATGGGTATTGCAAGGCCTTCCAGCAGGAGACCGGCATCGTCGTTGAACCCGTCTATGCGGGTGACTACAGCCAGACGCTGATCAAGGCGCTGACGGCCATCAAGTCTGGCGCCGGACCGCAGTTCTCGGTGCTGTGGGCATCCGAGATCCACAGTCTGATCGACCAGGACATTCTGGTCGCGCTGGACGACATCGGACTGGATCCCGATACAAAGCAATGGCTGGACGGCTTCTATCCTGCGTTCATGGCGAACAGCCACGCCGAGGGAAAAACCTGGTCGGTGCCGTTTCAGCGCTCAACCGCAGTCTTCTACTACAACAAGAATGCCTTCGAGGAGGCGGGCCTGGATCCCGACAAGTTCCCCACCACCTGGACCGGCCTGGTCGCCGCAGCGGAGAAATTGACGAAGCGGGATTCGTCCGGCCGGGTGACAAGGTGGGGCGTCAAAATGGCCGGCGATCTGGGCAATGCCCAGTGGACCTTCGGCGCTTTTGCCAACGAGGCCGAGCAGGTTCTGATGAACCAGGCCGGCACCGAGGTCTACTTCAATCAGCCGAAAACCATCGAGGCGATGGCGTTCTGGCGTAGTCTATCGGCAGAGCATCACGTGACGCCGGACGGCGTGTCCAATTGGCCGCAGCTCTCGCCGGACTTCCTGGAGGGCAACACGGCCGATCATCCAGTTCACCACCGGCGGCCTTTCCAACTTCCGCGATAAGGCGAAATTCCCGTTCGGCGTGGCAGGACTGGCGGGAAAGAACTCACCTCATACCGTGGTCGGCGGCGCGAACATGTATTTCTTCAAGAGCGCCAGCCCAGCCGAACGCCTCGCCAGTCTGCGTTTTGCTCGTTGGATCAGTGCGCCCGAGCGTGCTGCGGACTGGTCAATCCACACCGGCTACATCGCGACCAGCCCGGCAGCTTATGAGACGCCGGCCATGAAAGACTACATCGCCAAGGTGCCCGCCGCGGGCGTTGGGACGCAGCTTCCTTCCGGTGGCCACCGGCGAACTGTCAGTGCACGAGAACCAGCGCGTGTACAAGGTTCTGACCGACAACATCCAGGCCTGCCTTAACGGAGGCAAGACGCCAGCCCAGGCGATGGCCGATGCACAGGCCGAATCGGATCGGATCCTGAGGCCCTATAAGAGGTCCTGAAGAGAGCGGGCCGGTATGCGGCGTGAGACTGTCCACGCCTATCTGCTTCTGCTGCCCGCCTTGGTTCTCCTGGTGGCGTTCACCCATTGGCCGACGGCAGCAACGCTGATCGACAGTGTCTTCGCCACGCCGCACGGCACCCGTCCGGCGCCATTCGTAGGCTTGGACAACTACAGAGGTCTGACGGACGATCCGGTGTTCTGGCAAGCGTTGCGCAACAACGTCTGGTACGCCGCTGCCACCATTCCGACGTCAATCGTTCTCGCCCTGCTGATGGCGCTGGCGGTGAACGAGTCGCTCCCCGGCCGGGCTCTGCTGCGAATGGCGTATTTCCTGCCCACCATGTTGCCGATGATCGCCGTGGCCAACATCTGGACGTTCTTTTACACACCGGATTATGGGCTGTTCGACAGCATAATCGCGTGGTTCGGCGGCGGACGGCACAACTGGCTGGGCGACGCCTCTACCGCTCTGCCGGCGATGATGATCGTCGCGGTATGGAAGGAAGCCGGCTTCTTCATGATCTTCTATCTTGCCGCGTTGCAGACAATGCCGACCGATCTGCGAGAAGCCGCCGCGCTGGAAGGTTCGTCACGCTGGAACTTTTTTCGCCGCGTCACCCTGCCGTTGTTGATGCCGACGACGTTGTTCGTCCTGGTCAACGCGGTGATCAATGCTTTCCGTGTCATTGACCATATCATCGTGATGACGCGCGGCGGCCCCGATAACGCGACGACGCTGCTGCTCTTCTACATCTACGAGAACCGGCTTCCGCTTCTGGGATACGGCAGCGGCGGCATCGGCGACGGTTGTGCTGTTGACGATAATGGCGCTGGCCGCAGCCTTCCAGTTCGGTGTACTCGGCCGGCGGGTGCATTACCGTTGATCATCATCGATCACAGCCGGTTGGCGCGCGTGCTCGAGACGTTCGGCGCCTGGTTACTCGGCCTGCTATGGATGCTGCCGCTGCTCTACGCGGTGTGGACCGCCTTTCATCCCGCCATCTACGCCACGCACTTCGATCCGCTTCGCACCGCTGACGCTCGCCAACCTGAAGGCGGCGTGGGAAGCGGCGCCCTTCGCGCGCTATCTGATCAACACGCTGATGCTGGTCACGCTGATCCTGGCAGCCCAGTTCGTGGTCTGCACGCTTGCCGCCTTCGCGTTCGCACGCATGGTGTTCCCTGGGCGTGACCTGCTGTTCGCTGTCGTCTTGCTGCAGCTCATGGTGATGCCGGAGGTGCTGCTGGTCGAGAACTACCGGACTCTGGTGAAGCTGCATCTGGCCGACACCATTCTCGCAATTGCTCTGCCGTATCTCGGTTCCGCCTTCGGCATTTTCTTGCTGCGCCAGACGTTTCTGACCGTCCCGCAAGCCCTGGACGACGCCGCGCGCCTGGAAGGCTGCTCGCTGCTGGGCAGGCTCTGGCGTGTCTACGTGCCGTTGGCGAAGCCAACCTACATCGCCTATGGGCTGGTATCCGTCAGCTATCACTGGAACAACTTTCTCTGGCCACTGGTGATCACCAACTCGGTCGCCACACGGCCGCTCACGGTTGGTCTCGCCGTATTTGCCACGACCGACCAGGGCATCGACTGGTCCATCGTCACCGCAGCCACCCTGATGACGAGTATGCCGCTGTTGGTTGCCTTCCTGCTGTTTCAGCGGCAGTTCGTGCACAGCTTCATGCGGGCAGGAATTCGATGAGCGCACTTTCCGAGCGGTTTGCAGCCGCGGTCCAATTCACGACCGAAGCGGCCGCGCTCGCGCTGAGCATGCGAACGCCGCGCGCCACCATCTCGGCGACGCTGAAGGGTGCCCAGGACTGGGTGACCGAGGCGGATGGGGCCGTTGAACGCCTGCTTTCGCGACCGCCTGGCGCAGGCCTTTCCAAAAGACGGCTTCCAGGGAGAGGAGGGTGGCCATGCCCGCTCCGGCAGGCTCCGGTGGGTGGTCGATCCGATCGACGGCACGGCCAACTTCATGCGCGGCGGCCAGCGCTTTTGCGTTTCTCTCGGTTGCCTGGACGGCAACGCGCCCGTCATTGGCGTGATCGTCGCGCCCGCGCTGGAGGAGACTTTCGCCGCCTGCATCGGGATGGGCGCGACGCTCAACGGAGTTCCGATCCGCGCCGCCGATACCGCTGATCTGGCCCGAGCCACGATCGAACTCGGCTGGTCACAGCGGCGGCCACGGCAAGAGTTTCTGGCTTTGACGGATCGTATCCTCTCCGCCGGCGCAGCGCCTCGCCTCAGCGGGTCCGGTGCGCTGGGTTTGGCGGATGTCGCTGCCGGACGCCTCGATGCCTATGTCGAGTTGCACATCAATCTTTGGGATGCCGCCGCCGCTCTGACCATCCTGGCAGAGGCCGGCGCGACGGTCAGCGATTTCATGGCCGGGGATGGTGCTGTCGCTGGCAGGGCGCTTCTTGCCGCCGCCCCCGGTATTGCGCACGCATTGTCAGCGGTCACGACCATCGATCTTTGACAGGCTCGCGCCGCAGCGCTTTCCTCCTGTCGCAGCACCAGGAGGCAGGCCAGCCGTGCACCCACTCGAAGGCATCCGCGTCGTGGCACTCGAACATGCGGTTGCGGCACCGATCTGCACGCGTCATATGGCCGACCTCGGGGCTGACATCATCAAGGTAGAGCGGGAAGGCGAGGGAGACTTTGCCCGTCACTACGACACCTTCGTCCACGGTCAGTCCAGCTTCTTCGTCTGGCTCAACCGAGGCAAGCGAAGCGTCACCTTGGACGTCAAGCATGTAGAAGGTGCAAGGGTCCTGGACCGGCTGGTCGGAAGCGCCGATGTATTGGTGCAGAACCTCGCGCCTGGTGCTGCCGCACGCCTGGGCCTCAGCCATGCCGATCTCGCTGCACGCTGCCCGAAGCTGATTGTCTGCGACATTTCAGGCTACGGCGAGAGCGGTCCGTTTGCCGACAAGAAGGCGTACGACCTGCTGATCCAGGCCGAGGCAGGGCTGATCAGCGTCACCGGCACCGAGGAAACGCCCTCCCGCGTGGGCATTTCTGCCGCCGATATCGCGACGGGAATGTACGCGCTGTCCGGCACGCTCGCCGCGCTGGTGCAGCGTGGCAGGACGGGCCAGGGCACGAACGTGAAGATCGCCATGCTCGATGCAGTGGCGGAGTGGATGACATACCCGCTGTACAGGCAAGGCCTATGGCGGGTCCATGACACCTCGGCTGCCGACAAGCCATCCCGCATTGACACCTTACGGCGCACACAAGACCGGCGACGGCCTGGTGATCTTCGGTGTGCAAAACGAAAGGGAGTGGCGTGACCTTCTGCACCAAGGTCATGGAGAGACCGCAACTCGCGACCGATCCGCGCTTTCGCAATAACAACGCACGCCGGGAGCATCGCATCGAGCTGACCGCGCTGATCGAGGACTACTTCTCCGACAAGACTTCGCTCGACGTGGTGAAGAAATTGGATGCTGCCGGCATCGCCAATGGTCGCCTGAACGAGCCTGCGGATGTTTGGGAGCATGTGCAGTTCAAGGCACGCGATCGCTGGCGCGAGGTCGAGACGCCAAACGGCCCCGTTCGTGCTCTGCTGCCGCCATTCGCGTTCGCCGATGCAGAGGCGATGATGGGACCGGTTCCCGCCCTTGGCCAGCATACCGACGCGGTACTCGGCGAACTCGGATACAGCGCAAACGAGATCAGCGCATTGCACGCTGCCGGCGCGATATGAGCGAGTTCGATCCGGCGTCGCATCGCATGGTTCCGGAACAGCGCTGGTTCGATGACTTTCATCTCGGCGAGCGGTTCGTGCTGCCCAGCAGGACGATGACGGAAGCGCTGTTCCTGGCGTTTCAGGCTGCGAGCGGCGACAACCACCCAATTCACTACAATATCGAGTATTGCCGTGCGCACGGCCTGCCCGGCATGCTGGCGCATGGTTTCCAGACGCTGATCCAGACCGCGCCGGGTGCTGGTCTGTTTCCTTACGTGACCGAAGACTCGCTGGTCGGCTTCCTCGAACAGTCCAGTCGCTTTCTCCGGCCTGTGTTTAGCGGCGACACGCTGTACCCAACGCTGGAAGTGGACGAGTTATCGCCCAACAGAACGACCGGGGTGGTCGGTTTGCGCAGCACAGTGCACAACCAACGACGCGAACTGGTGCTGGAGGGGCAGCAGCGTTTTCTGCTGCGCAAGAGACCTCAGCAGGCATCGCCAACGATAACCGTGTGATCGACGCCGATCCACTCGCCGCTCGCGAGGTTTTTCCAGGTGAAGGTCAACACACCCCCAGGGACCAGACCATCCGTCGGCAGGTCCGCCGTGTGGATACCAAGACCAGTATCGCGGGTCGCCGTGTCATGGCGGGTCTCCCAAGCCATCCGAGCTCCAATGGACCAGCGCCGGCTCCGGAAGATCGAGCCGCAGGACGCGACCAACAGGCACGGACGGTGTCCGCCAGTCCGGTCGCCATGGACGGCAACGCGGCACAGGCTTTTCGCGCAGATAGCGCCTCACTGTCTGGGGCGGCCGGTCGAACACCTTTCCATCTGCGAGAGATCGTAGCAGCTTGATATGCTCGGCATGCGCCCAGACAAGCGGCATGGCGGATCCGCTTGGTTTCCCAGGAAACAATTCCAGCTCAGGGATCGGTCGGCCGTTCCACACCTGCTCGGGCAACAATCGGCCCGGGCTGGCTCCGGCTTCCATGGTCGCCAGCAGTCGTTCAGCTTCGGACCGTCGTCCCGCGGCCAGCTCGTAGTGCGCCCGCTCGCCGGCGAGCAGCGGCCATGGGCGGCCAATGCCGGCGCCGTCGTAAGGGCTGCCGTCATCGTATTCACCGTACCCGTCGCCATTGTAGCGCCGCCACCCTGGCCCATAGGGCAGGTCCACGCGCAGCACGTGATCGATCACCTTCACTGTATCGACGATCCGCGGATCGTCTGGCGCCCGCAATCCAAACCGCACCAGCGCCAGCGCGTCGGTGCTGACCAGGTCGTCCGCGGCGACATGGCTTGCCTCGCCAAAGCGGTTGCGGACTTCGACCGTGCCACGCAGTTCCGCACGTGCCTCACCCGGAACGTCCGGGGCGATGCGTACGTAGTAGCCGGCGACACCGACCTCGCGCGTGAGGCGGGTATCGGTGACATAGACCCAGTCCTCGATCTCCTCGTTCCAGGCATCAGCGGTGTCGCGCAGGTATTCGGCGACGTCATCCACATCGCTGGTTTCGGCGAGTTCCGCTGCGGCAAGCAGGGCGGCAATCTGCACGGCCAGAGTGAACGGCGTGTATCCTGCATTCTCTTCCCATCGGTCCTGACCGGTGCGCGGCCCGTGGCTGATGACGAACCCCGCTGCACGGGCGACCATCGGCCAATATGCGGGCAGCACCGGCCGCGGGATCGCTCCCTCTCGCCAGGCCATGTCCAGCAGCAGCATCGGAAACGCGCATTCATCAAGCTGAACACCGTGCCAATACGGCGAGCCGTCCAGCCAACAGTTTTGTGGCCAACTGCCGTCGCCTTCCTGGATGGCACGCAGGTAGCGCACGACACGTAGCACCTCATCGAAGGCACCACAGGCGAGAAACGCTCCTGCAGTCTGTGCAAGATCGCGTGGCCAGACTAGGTGATATCCGCCCAGATCATCGTCACCCTTGCTGCTGCCCCATGGGATCGACAGGCTGGCGATCAGGCCGCCGGGAAAGGTGGGGCTCTCGTGGCAGCGCAACACCGCCGTGCTGACCCGATAGACATTATGGCCGTCCACCTTGCGGTCGAGCGAACGAAGCTGAGCCTGCCACGCTCGCCAGCCGGTGGCATATTCTTCGATCTGTCGTTCCATCGGCGCCTGCAAGCTGGCGCGCACCCGGAAAGCGGCCTCGGGAGCGCTTCGCCCAAAGCCCAGGGCGAGCCGGAATTCTGCGTCGGGAACGTCGATCTCTGCTGTCAATGCGATATTGCCGTTGGCCGCCCGGTCGAACTGCTGGCTGAGGTAGCCGCTCTGCTGCAGCATCTGCCAGCCGTCGGATGCACCCACGAACCCGACCGATCGGGCAAGGAACGGACGACAGCACCCGAATGCGAGCCTGGTCCCGTCACCCTCGGCGAACAGCAACTGCTGGCCCTTGTAGTCTCCCGTCCAGCCCGTGTTGTGGGCGCCACCATTGACCAAATGGGGTGCGAGCAGGGCAAACAGCCGGAGCGGCGGCCCATCCAGCACCTCCAGGCGAACACGCTGGATCACCACATCGGCGCGTTGATCGGAGAGGATATGCTTGTGGATCCGAAATTGGCCGCCGATATGGGTGTTGACCAGCCGGAACGCCGGCACGCCGTCCTCAAGCCCGTAAATTTCGAACGTGCAGTCGCGCTTCTCCTCCGCAAAGAAGCCTTGACCATCGGTGACGATGAAGCCGAAGTCTCGCGTGCATGCTTGGTCGACACGCGGATAATAGATTTCATCGAGAATGCCATGGCTGAGCGTGAACCAAACCCGGCTGACCGGCGAAAGCGCGGTTCCGACACCACTCTTTGCGCTGGAGGTCCAACGTGGCGGTATGCCTGGCCAACCTGGTGCGTCGGTCAACTCTCGCCTCCTTGTTCGGTCGCGGTGTAGGCTGAGATCAAGCAATTCATCTCATTCACGTACTAGTGAGCTATGGCTGGACACTCGCAGTTCAAGAACATCATGCACAGAAAGGGCGCGCAGGATGCGCGCCGAGGCCGGCAGTTTGCGAGGCTGATTCGCGAGATCACGGTTGCTGCGCGGCAAGGATTGCCCGATCCGGCAGCAAACCCTCGCCTGCGGGCCGCCATCATGGCCGGGCGCCAGGCGAATATGCCTAAGGACACCATCGATCGTGCGATCAAGAAGGCAACCGGGGCAGGCGGTGGCGAGGACTACGCCGAGGTACGCTACGAAGGCTACGGTCCGGCTGGAGTTGCCATTATCGTTGAGGCGTTGACAGACAATCGCAATCGCACCGCATCGGACATCCGGTCAGCGTTCGCCAAGTATGGTGGGACGTTGGGCGAGACGAATTCCGTGAGTTTCCTGTTCAATCGGCTAGGACTGATCCGATATCCGACCTCTGCCGGGACGGCTGACGACATGTTGGCGGCGGCGATCGAGGCCGGGGCCGACAACGTCGAGAGCGATGCCGAGGGCCACGAGATTACCACCGCAGCAGAGGATTTCTTCGCCGTGCGCGACGTGCTCGAAGCCCGCCTCGGTCCGCCCGAAAGTGCCAGATTGGAGTGGCGGCCCACCACCACGGTAACACTCGATGAGGGGCGCGCCGCATCGGTGCTGAAGCTTCTGGATGTGCTGGATGACAGTGACGATGTCCAGAACGTCTATGCCAACTTCGACATCCCGGACGCCGTCATGCAGAAGCTGTCAGCCTGAACCAGGCTTGGCCGACAGCGCATCGTCGATTTGCTTCGCCTGCAGCGCGGCGGGACGGGCGCCCAGGCGGCTGACATAGTCCACAAACGCCGGCCGCTTCTCAATCTGGCCGAACTGGATGCCGAAGCCCAGGTGTGCGCCGATATAGAGATCCGCGGCGGTGAATGTACCGCCGATCAGGTATGGCCCGCGCTGCAAGGCTTGCTCCAGCACGTTTAGTACGGTCGGGAAATTCCCATAACCGGCCATCCGCTCCCTTTCCGGCGGAAGGGTGAAGCCCAACGCCTGATTGGTCCACGCCGCTTCGAGAGGTCCCGCGGCGAAGAATAACCAGCGATAGTAAGCGCCACGCAGCCGGTCCCCGACAGCGGGCGCCAGTCCGGCCGCCGGAAACGCGTCGGCAAGATAGGCGCAAATCGCCGCCGACTCGGTGACCACGACATCCCCATGGCGGAGTGCTGGCACCTTGCCCATCGGATTGATTGCCAGGTAGTCCGGTGACTTGATGGACGTATCGTACTCCAGCAGTTCGGTGCG
Organism: uncultured Alphaproteobacteria bacterium; assembly: GCA_963758595.1. Taxonomy (GTDB): domain Bacteria; phylum Pseudomonadota; class Alphaproteobacteria; order Acetobacterales; family Acetobacteraceae; genus JAMXLO01. The sequence goes on along the minus strand of CAVWWB010000001.1, from coordinate 74,311 downwards.
ATACGGCTGTCCGACCTCCTCGAGCATCCATCGCACGGTGCGGCCGCGTGACATCGGATTGGTATAGAAAACCAGCTCCTCGCTCATCTGCACCACTCCCTTTGTCGCCGCCCTGTCGTATACCAGCACAGGCTAGAACAGGATGCGATTCGTCGATGACAAGGCTGCTCGGCATCGATCCTGGCCTGCGTTTTACCGGCTGGGGCATTATCGAAGCTGACGGGAACAGGTTGCGTCATCTGGCCGACGGGGTGATCGCCACCGATAGCGCGGTCGGTGTGCCGGAACGCCTGAAGGAACTGCACGATGCGCTGGCATTGATCCTCGGGCAATATCGGCCCCACGAGGCCGCGGTAGAGGAGACATACGTGAACCGCAACGGCACGGCCACGCTGAAGCTGGGCTATGCGCGTGGCGTTGCCCTTCTGGCGCCCGCGCTGTCCGGCGTGCCGGTGACCGAGTATCCAGCGAAATCAGTGAAAATGGCCGTGGTAGGCACCGGTGGTGCCGACAAGGCGCAGGTGCAGATGATGATACGACGTCTGCTGCCGGGTGCGGCCATCTGCCGCGCTGACGCTGCAGACGCGCTGGCGGTCGCGATCTGTCACGCGCACCGCCGCGCCAGCAACCAGGCGTGGTGCCTGCGCGAGAGGATCGCTTGATCGCCCAACTCACCGGTCGCGTCGAGGCGCTGGAGGACGGACGTTGTGTCATCGACGTCAACGGCGTCGGCTATCTTGTGCACGCCTCGACGCGCACCCTGTCCGCACTGCCTGCGCCCCCGGAAGTCGCACGAATACTGGTGGAAACGCATGTGCGCGAGGAAGCAATACTGCTGTACGGCTTTTTCGATTCAGCCGAACGCGACTGGTTCCGGTTGCTGACCACGGTGCAGGGCGTCGGCGGAAGGGTTGCGCTCTCGGTGCTCTCGGTCCTGTCGCCCCGTGAGCTGACGGCGGCGATCGCCGCCGGTGATCGCGCCAGCCTCACTCGTGTCGCTGGCGTCGGCACCCGCCTTGCCGTCAGGTTGTTGACCGAATTGCGCGATAAGGTTGGCGCAATGCCCGCCGCAGCTTCTTTCACCTCCGCCTCCGCCTCCGCCCCGGCCTCGATGCCTCGGATGGCCGAGGATACCATTTCGGCCTTGCTCAATCTCGGCTATCGCCGCCAGGAGGTGCACTCTGTCGTCACGCAGGTGATCGATCGCGCTGGCACTGCTGCCACGCTGGACGCTGTGCTGCGCGACAGCTTGAAAGAACTGGCGCAGAGGACCACCGGATGAGCGGTCGCTCGCGAGCCCGCCAGGGCGCCGCCGCCCCCTCCCTCGCCGAGCCCCCGGCGCAGGAGGATAGCCGCACCATTTCACCGGCTCGTCGGGAAGAGGACGCAGCGGAGGCCAGCCTGCGTCCACAAACTCTCGACGACTTCGTCGGACAGCAGGCGACGCGGGAAAACCTGGCCGTGTTCATTCGGGCCGCCCGCGCACGCGGAGAGGCATTGGACCACGTCCTGCTGCACGGTCCGCCAGGTCTGGGGAAGACTACTCTCGCGCAGATCGTCGCCCGCGAGCTTGGCGTGGGATTCCGCGCCACCTCGGGCCCGGTGATCCAGCGGGCTGGCGATCTTGCCGCCATACTGACGAATCTGCAGCCCAAGGACGTGCTGTTCATTGACGAGATCCACCGATTGCAACCTGCAATCGAGGAAGTGCTGTACCCCGCAATGGAGGACTTTCAGCTTGACCTGATCATCGGGGAGGGGCCGGGGGCACGGTCGGTCCGCATCGACCTCGCGCCATTCACATTGATAGGCGCTACCACCCGCGCGGGGCTGCTTGCGACGCCGCTGCGTGACCGGTTCGGCATCCCGTTGCGCCTGGTATTCTACACGCCGGAAGAACTGGAGTTGATCGTGCGCCGTGGGGCAGCCAGGCTGGGCGTGCCGTTGACCCCGGATGGCGCCGGCGAGATTGCCCGCCGCTCGCGCGGCACGCCGCGCATTGCCGGGCGTCTGCTGCGTCGGGTGCGGGACTTCGCTGCGGTGGCCGGTGCCGCACGGATCGACCGCGTGGCGGCTGATGCTGCGTTGAACCGCCTGGAGGTGGATGCGCGTGGCCTCGACGCGATGGACCGCCGCTATTTGCGCAGGATTGCCGAGCACCACGCCGGCGGTCCCGTCGGGGTCGACACTCTGGCGGCGGCCCTGGCCGAGGCGCGCGACACCCTGGAGGATGTGGTCGAGCCGTTCCTGATCCAGGAGGGCCTCGTGTTGCGGACCAGCCGGGGCCGGATGTTGGGAGAGCCGGGCTGGAGGCACCTCGATCTTCCAGTACCCGAGCGACAGCCCGATCAGCCTGACCTGCTGCGTGAATGAATCGACATGTGGCCTCCATATCGCCGGATGGCAGGCACCGCTATGCCGTGCGCGTCTATTACGAGGACACCGACGCTGGTGGTGTCGTATATCACGCCACCTATCTGCGATTCGCCGAGCGAGCCCGCACCGAGGCGCTCCGTGAGGCGGGTATCCCACACTCGGAACTGCTCGAACGGTTCGGTCTGATGTTCGTGGTGCGCCGCGTCGAAGTGGACTATGTCCGTCCAGCCCATATCGACGATTCGCTGCTGGTGATCACCCAACCGCTGGCAATTGGCGGTGCGACGGTCACGCTGCGGCAGGATGTCTGTGGGCCAGAAGGGTCGTCTGCCGTGCTGAAAGTGCGGCTTGCCTGCATCAGGTCAGGAGAGGGAAAACCGGGCCGACTTCCGCCGCTCTGGCGGCGCGTTCTGAGTGAAATGTGCGCTGCGGCGCAGGATAGGGGGTAGCAGGTGGATCGAGCTGTCGATGCAGCCAATCTGGCGACGCCGGGGGTAGACCTGTCGCTTTGGGGCCTCTTCATGGAGGCCGACATCGTGGTGAAGATCGTCATGATCGGCCTGCTCGCGGCCAGCGTGTGGGTGTGGGCTGTGGTGTTCGAAAAGTGGTCGAGCCTGCGGAAGGTTAACCGCGACGCCGATGGGTTCGAGGATCGCTTCTGGTCTGGCGGGAGCCTGGAGGACTTGTTCGAACACGAGGCGACCACCCCAGCGCATCCGATGGCCGCGGTGTTTGGTGCTGCCATGGGCGAATGGCGCCGATCGGTGCGCGTCGCTGGTGCCGACATAAGCCGTACGTCGGTACGCGAGAGGATCGACCGCGCGATCACGGTCACAGTTCAGCGTGAGATGGACCGGCTCGAACGGTGGATGATCTTTCTCGCCTCGGTTGGTGCCACCGCGCCGTTCATCGGACTGTTCGGCACTGTCTGGGGCATCATGCACTCCTTTTCCGCGATCGCCGCCATGCACAACACCAACCTGGCGGTCGTGGCACCTGGTATTGCGGAGGCTCTGTTTGCCACCGCGATCGGCCTGGTCGCCGCAATCCCAGCCGTGCTGGCGTACAACAAGATCAGCAATGACCTCGCTCGCTTCGCAGCACGCCTGGAAGGCTTCGGTGCCGAGTTCAGCGCCATCCTGTCGCGTCAAAGCGAGGAGCGCACCTAGGTCATGGCACTCGGACCGAATGGCAGGAGCACTGGCCGCGGCCGCTATCGGCCGCTGTCGGAGATCAACGTTACGCCGCTTGTCGACGTCATGCTGGTGCTTCTGATCATTTTCATGGTGACTGCCCCACTGATGACGTCGGGCGTCTCGGTCGATCTGCCCAAGACCGACGCGAAGCCACTGAACACCGACAGCCAGCCTCTGACGGTCAGCATCGACGCGGCCGGCAAAATCTTTCTTCAGGACCAGGAAGTCCAACTCCCCGAGTTGGTGTCCAAGCTGCAGGCCATCGCGCAGAACGATCAGGAGCGGCGGATTTTCGTGCGCGGTGACAAGGACCTGGCGTACGGCCGCATCATGGAGGTGATGGGGACCATCACCCAGGGTGGCTTCACGAAGGTCGCCCTGCTCGCCGAGCAGCCGACGCTGCCGCCTGCGAAGCCAGTGCCGGCCGCGCCAAACGCGGGGTGAGGCGATCCGCGTGCTTCAACGTGTTCTGCACGCTCCCAACAGCCGCGTGAACCGACTGGGCGGAAGCAATCCCGGCCTTCGACGAGGCGCCGCGATCTCCGCGACCCTGCATCTTGCGGCCGCGTTACTACTGCTACTCGGATTACCGACAGCCACGCCCCCGGACGAGCAACACGACGTCGGCATCGCCATGGTATTTGACGGCGCTGCGGAGTCCTCGGTCCATGCACCAGCGCCCGCACCCGTACCGGCGCCTGCCAACATTCCAGACGTCACGCCCGCACCCGCCGCGCAACCGCCCAAGCCACAGCCCGATCGAGGCGGCGCCGCCCCCACCCCCGCCGCCGCCTGCTCCACCGCAGACCACTGCCTTGTCGCTGCCGGCTCCGCCGTTGCCCGTGCCGCCGCCAACTCCCGCACCGGCGCCAGAGGCTTCGCCACCAGCGGGGGCACCCTCCACGCCGGCCCAGACCCAGCAACCCTTACCGACGCCGCCACTTCCGGTGCCGCCGCCGCCAACCCCAAGCCCGCAAAGCGCTACGTCGCAACCAAGTCCGACGAAGAATCCTGCCCCGGAAAGCACGGCGTTGGACAACACGCTGGAGAAGCTGCGCAGCCTCCACGCTCAGAACCAGCCGCCAAGAGCGCGCTCCAATCCACAGTCCGGTGGTGCTCCCAATGGAGGGGGAAACCCGGCCAGCGACGACACGTCGGCACTTACCGCGGCACAGCGGGGGGCAATTGGCGACTATGTCCGGCGTTGCTGGTCCACCGACCCGGGAATGCTCGACCTCGATAAGATGCAAGTGCTGCTGACCGTAACCACCGACGGCAGCGGCGTGGTTCGCCGCGCTGATGTCGCGCCAGAGGACCTTGGTCGCGTCAGCGGCAACATGCGCCTTCGCGTGTTCTCAGAGCGTGCAGTGCGCGCCGTCATGGACCCGAACTGCGCAAACCTGCCATTGCCGCCAGCCATGCTGGGACAAATGCGCACATTCACATTCAGGTTCCGACCGTAAGGGGCTTCGCTTGAGGGAAGGATCGATATGACCCCACTGCTAACCCTGCCGCTCAGTCGGCGCTCGTTGCTTGCAGGAGCGGCGGGCTCCGCCGCCTTTCCGCGTCGTCTCGGGTGCGGTGCGGGCGCAAACGCCGGCGTCGCCACAGTCAAGCGGTGGCGGGCCGACAGCGGTCATTGATGTAAATCGCGCACGGACCGATCCGATACCGATCGCCATCCCGGGTTTCTCCGGCAGCGATGGGGCTTCCGCTCAGCTCGGCCAGGACATAGCGAATGTGGTCACCAACGACCTCGCGCATTCCGGCCTGTTTCGACCGATCGCAGCTCAGGCCTTCATTCAGGCCAATGGCACCCAAGGCGACATGCCGAACTTCCAGAACTGGAAGGCGATCGGCGCGCAGGCTCTGGTCACTGGAAGGGCGGAATCACAAGGTGGCGGCCAAATCCGCCTGGAGTTCCGATTGTGGGACGTGCTGCCGCAGGCGCAGCTTCAGGGCACCGCCTACACGACGAACCAGGCGAACTGGCGGCGCATCGCTCACATCATCGCGGACGTGATCTATGAGCGGCTGCTGGGAGAGAAGGGCTACTTCGATACCCGCATCGTCTATATCGCATCAACCGGCCCGCGTGGTCGTCAGACCAAGCGCCTCGCGATCATGGACCAGGACAGCGAGAACAACCGCTTTTTGACGGACGGGTCATGGATGGTGCTGACGCCGCGCTTCCATCCAACACGGGACGAAATCGCCTTCATGAGCTACGCCAATAACCGCCCACGTGTGTATCTGTTCAACCTTACTTCGGGGCAGCAACGCATGCTGGGGGATTTCCCTGGCATGACCTTCGCGCCTCGCTTCTCCCCAGATGGCAGCAGTGTGATCATGGCAGTCGCAACAGGCACTGGGTCCGACATTGTCAGCGTCGATCTCGCAAGTCGCGCTGCAAGGCGTCTGACCAACTCGGGTTCGATCGATGTCAGCCCTTGCTACAGTCCGGACGGGAGCCAGATCGTCTTCAACTCGGACCGAGGAGGGGATCAGCAACTTTACGTGATGGGGGCCGCAGGAGGCGGCGCACGGCGCATCAGCTATGGCTCCGGCCGTTATGCCACCCCGGTTTGGTCACCCCGCGGCGACCTGATCGCCTTCACTCGCTTCGGCGGGGAATCCGGCAACTTCTCGATCGGTGTCATGCACCCCGACGGCTCGGGTGAACGCCTGCTCTCCGAAGGGTTTTCGGTGGAAGGCCCGACCTTCGCCCCGAATGGGCGGGTGCTCATGTTCTGGCGCCAGTCCGCAGCCCGCGACAGCCGCGGTTCCGGCTTCTCATCGCGTCTGGTCTCCGTCGATATCACTGGCTTCAATGAGAGGGTGGTGGCGACGCCCACGGATGCGTCCGATCCGGCATGGTCGCCGTTGGCGGCCTGACCTGTTATTGCCCGGTGTGGCCGCAATACCTCGCGAACTTGACCTAGTCCGGCGCAAGCAGCTAATCGCATTCAGTGCCGAAATGGATTTACCGGTGTATCGGTTCGGTGTATTGCCAATGGCCCACTCAACCCAGGAATAAGCCACATGAACAGCAAGATGATCGGCGCTTTGACCGCCGTCGCCCTGTTGGCGGCCTGTGCAAACAAAAACGAAAATGCCGCCACAGGTGCTGGCGCAGCAGCCACGGCTGGCCCAGCCCCTGGCAGCGAAGAGGACTTGGTCGCCAATATCGGCGACCGCGTCTTCTTCGACTTTGATCGCTCCTCACTCAAGCCCGATGCGATGGCGACCCTCGATCGGCAGTCAGGCTGGCTAGGCAAGTATCCACAGGTCAACGTGCAGGTGGCCGGCAATTGCGATGACCGTGGCACGGAGGAGTACAACCTAGCGCTGGGCCAACGCCGGGCGAATGCCAGTCGTGACTATCTGGTCGCCCGTGGCGTCGCGGGGTCACGTATTAGCACAATCAGCTATGGCAAGGACCGTCCGACTGCACTCGGAGACAACGAGCAGGCCTGGGCGCAAAATCGCAATACCATCACTTCGGTGCGCTGAGAGCGGCATTGCGCAAGATCGCAGGCTCGCCAGCCGGCGGCCACTCGGCTGCCCTTCTGCTTGATGCGCGCACCCTGCTTTAGCCCGTTGTCCTTTCGAGTGGTTCGGACCTCCGGCAATTCCGCCTTCGGTCATCACACGTTAGGCAATGACATACGTTGCCAGGGTTCCAGCCCTGGAGCATGTTCGGTCCGAGCGAACACAGCGAGCGACGTGGCGACCCATTCCGTCATGGTCGGCGAGAACTGTTTTCCTCTCTTCTCATTGCACATCAGGAGCTGGATGCCGAGACAAGGCCCGGCATGACGCAAACGCAGCGGCGATGCTCCGAGATCCAGCCTTGCTGAACCCGCCCTATTAGGCGAGTTCCGGCGAGCGTCGGCAGCATGCTGGCCAGGAGAGCTCATATGATCAAGACAGTTGCGGCGCCCTTGCTGGTTGCGCTTGTGCTGCCCGTGGCGGCAGCAATGCCGGCAAGCGCTCAGGTGGAAAGCCGGGAAGGCATCGCGCTGCAGAACCAGATCCTCGATTTGCGACGCCAACTGCAGACCCTGCAGGACCAGACCGCGAGAGGCGGCGGCAATCCGACCAATCTCGGACGCGCGCCTTATTCGTCTTCCGGCGCCGGAAGCAGCGATCTGGTTGCGCAGTTGCTGTCTCGCGTGGACACGCTGGAGGACCAGGTTCGCCAGCTTCGCGGGCGTGTTGATGAGACGCAGAACGAGGTGCAGCGCCAGGGTGCTGATCTCGGCAAGCGCATCGATGACATGCAGTTCCAGTTGCAGACGCCGCAGGGCGCCAGGCCTAACGCAACCCAGCCCAGGTCGGCTGAAGCAGTCCCGTCAGCACCCGCGGCTCCAGCGGCCACTGCAGCTGCATCTTCGGCGCCGTCGCCTCCGGTTCGGAGAACACCCGAGTTGTCGCTGCAGGAAGGCAACGCCGCGTTGGCTCGCCGGGACTATACCGGCGCCGAACAGGCGGCTCGCGAGGTACCTGACGGGAAGCCGCACGTCTCCTCGCGCGTACGACGCGCAATTCCTGCTGGCCCAGGCGTTGATGGGCCAACATCAATATTCTCAGGCCGCTATTGCTTATGACGATACTTACAATCGTGCCAGAAAAGGCGCCCATGCGCCTGACGCCCTGCTCGGGTTGGCCAATGCCTTGATCGCCATCAACGAGAAAAAGGCGGCATGCGACTCACTTGGCAAGCTGCACTCTGAGTACCCGACGCTTCGTCCGGACATCCGCGATGTGGCGACCGCGTCAGGACAGCGGGCCGGCTGTCGCTGATGTGAGCACTCCCCCTCCGGTCGCGGCTGCGGAGTTTGCCGCAGCCATGAAGATCCTCGGGCCCTTCGAACCAGCGCCCCGCTTGGCGGCTGGTGTATCCGGCGGTGCCGACAGCATGGCGGTGGCGGTGCTTGCGAACCACTGGGCCAAGAACCAGGGCGGCTCGCTTTTGGCACTGATCGTCGACCATGGTTTGAGGGCTGGTTCCCGGCCGGAGGCTGAACTGACTGCTCACCGGCTTGGCGCACTCGGTATCACGGCGAGATTGTTATCAGTCGAAGGGCTTCCCCGAGGCCCCGCACTGCCGGAACGGGCTCGCCTGGCGCGGTATCACGAACTCGAGAGTGCCTGCAGGAAAGCCGGCATTCTGCACCTGCTGCTCGGGCACCACGCCGCGGATCAGGCTGAAACCCTGCTGATGCGATCTCTCGCTGGCAGCGGCCCGGCAGGCATGGCCGCTATGCTCCCTCTGGTGGAACTGCCGTGGCTCCGCATGCTTCGCCCGCTGCTTGCATTTCCGCCGGCCCGACTTCGGTCCACTCTCATCGCCGGCGGGGTAGGCTGGATCGAGGATCCCTCAAACCAGGATGTGGCGGCCTTGAGGCCGCGGTTGCGTCTGCTGCGCCACGACCGGGACGGGACGGGGTCCGCAACCTCCGCCCTGGTCGATGCCGCCGCAGCCTGGAGCAGGCGGCGCGCCGAGGAGGCAGAACGGGTCGCCTTCGACCTGTCCGAACACTTTGTCCTGCGACCGGAGGGATTTGCGCTCTGGTCCGGGTGCCCGGTTCCGCCTTCCACCCTCGCGGCACTGTTCCAAGCCCTCGCTGGGGCGAGCTATCCGCCGGCGTCCCGATCTATTGCCCGGCTTGCGGCTGCGCCGAGACCGGCGACCTTCGGCGGTGTTCGGCTGCTCCCGGCCGGCCGCTGGGGACCGGGGCTCCTCGCCGTGCGCGAGGCAGCAGCCATGTCCTGTCCGGTGGCAGCGCTGCCAGGCGCCGTCTGGGACGGGCGCTTTCGCCTCCGGGCGGACGCCAGCATCCACGTCGGTGCCGTCCTAGGGGCGCTGGGAGAGGACGCAGTGTGCCTGCGTCGGGCTTCGCCGCTGCCGTCCGCTGTGCTAAAGACCCTGCCTGCCGTCAGGCTGGGGACCAGGCTACTTGCCGTGCCATACCTGAACTTCCCCGACGGTCAGGCCTGTGCACGTTGGCCTTTGGTTTTTAGCCCGGCTCGACCTGCGGCGGCGGCCTGGTTTCCGTTAGGGGATGCATGAGCGGCGGTAACACCCTATGTTGATGTAAACTGGTGCGACTGGTTTACCTTTCAGTGAAAGGCGGCCGCCATCGTTGGCCCGCTTGGACGTGAGCAGAAACAGATGAGCAACTTCGGCCGGAACTTGGCATTGTGGGTGATCATAGCCCTGCTGTTGGTGGTGCTATTCAACCTCTTCCAGCCTGGCGCGACCCACAACACGGCCACCCAGGTCGCCTATTCCGATTTCATCAACGAGGTGAACAGCGGGCGGGTGCGCGATGTCGTCATCCAGGGGCGCACTGTCTCTGGCCAGCTTACCGACGGGCGAACCTTCCAGACCTATACGCCCGAAGACTCTTCTCTGGTCGGCCGGCTGACAGATAAAGGCGTGCGAGTGATCGCCAAGCCTGAGGATTCTGACGTCAATCCGTTGCTGCACTACCTGCTGTCCTGGTTCCCGATGCTGCTCCTGATCGGGGTTTGGGTCTTCTTCATGCGCCAGATGCAGGCCGGAGGTGGCCGGGCGATGGGCTTCGGCAAGTCCCGCGGCCCGCATGCTGACCGAGAAGCAAGGGCGGGTGACGTTCGACGACGTTGCCGGGATCGATGAGGCAAAGAGTGAGTTGCAGGAAATCGTCGAGTTCCTCAAGGACCCGCAGAAATTCCAGCGGCTCGGCGGCAAGATCCCAAAGGGCGTGCTGTTGGTCGGACCACCCGGCACCGGCAAGACCCTGCTGGCCCGCGCCATCGCGGGTGAGGCCAACGTTCCGTTCTTCACCATTTCCGGCTCGGACTTCGTCGAAATGTTCGTCGGCGTCGGCGCATCCCGCGTGCGCGACATGTTCGAGCAGGGAAAGAAGAACGCGCCGTGCATCATCTTCATCGACGAGATCGACGCTGTGGGCCGCCATCGCGGCGCCGGTCTGGGCGGCGGCAACGACGAGCGTGAGCAGACGCTGAATCAGATGCTGGTCGAGATGGACGGCTTCGAAAGCAACGAAGGTGTCATCCTGATCGCCGCGACCAACCGCCCTGACGTATTAGACCCGGCGCTGTTGCGACCGGGACGCTTCGATCGCCAGGTCGTGGTGCCCAATCCGGATGTGAACGGGCGGGAGAAGATCCTGCGCGTCCACATGCGGAAGGTCCCATTGGCGTCCGATGTTGACCCCAAGGTGATTGCCCGTGGCACTCCTGGCTTTTCCGGAGCCGATCTCGCCAACCTGGTGAACGAGGCGGCCCTGCTTGCCGCACGGATCGGCAAGCGGGTGGTGGCGATGGCCGAATTCGAGGCGGCCAAGGACAAGGTGATGATGGGCACCGAGCGCCGCTCATTGGTGATGTCCGAAGCGGAAAAGCGGATGACCGCCTATCATGAGGGCGGTCACGCGCTCTGCGCCATGCACGAACCAGAATGCGATCCGGTGCATAAAGCCACGATCATTCCGCGTGGTCGGGCGCTCGGCCTGGTGATGAGCCTGCCGGAAGGCGATCGCTACTCGAAGAGCAAGTCAAAGCTCCTGGCCGAGCTGACCATGGCGATGGGCGGCCGTGCGGCCGAGGAGATAATCTTCGGACCTGACAAGGTCTCCAACGGCGCGGCGGGCGACATCAAGATGGCGACCGATCAGGCGCGCCGGATGATCACCGAGTGGGGCATGAGCGACAAACTCGGCATGATCGCCTACGGCGACAACAGTCAGGAAGTGTTCCTTGGCCACTCGGTGACGCAAAACAAGAACGTCTCCGAGGCAACGGCGCGCGAGATCGATGGCGAGATCAAGGATATCATCGATCGCGCCTACGCCAAGGCGAGGCGCATACTGACGGAGAACATCGAGGAATTGCATCGCCTGGCGCGAGGGCTGTTGGAGCACGAGACCCTCACAGGTGATGAAATCCGCACCGTGCTGCGTGGGGAGCCCGTCATCCGCAAAGTTGTGGATGAGCCGGCGCCGGAGAGCCGCCGGGCCTCGGTACCTGCCGCCGGCCGGCCGGCGGCGCCGACGCCCCCCGCTGGTGGGCTGGGACCGGCACCGCAGCCAGGCTGATGACATGCCGTTCCGGCCCTCGCGCTTGGGCCGGGCTAAGCCTGGACCGCCCACGCATTATGGGCGTGTTGAACATCACGCCCGACAGCTTCAGTGACGGCGGCCGGTTCCTTGACCCTGATGTGGCGGTTGCTGCCGGTCTGGCGATGTTCGCCGATGGAGCGGACATCATCGATGTAGGGGGCGAAAGCACCCGACCGCGATCCGACCCAACACCCCCGGATACCGAACAGTCGCGCATTCTACCGGTGATCCGGAGCTTGGTTGCCTCCGGCGTGCGTGTGTCCGTGGACACGCGTCACGCAACCACAATGGAGGCGGCACTCGACGCGGGCGCGAGCGTGGTCAACGACATTTCCGGCCTGACCTTTGACCCGCGTGCAGCGTCGCTCGCCGCGGCGCGTCGTTGTCCCGTTGTGTTGATGCATATGCGGGGCGAGCCTGCGGATATGCATACTCATATCCATTATGACGATGTCGTCGCAGACGTATGCCGCGAGCTGGCCGATCGCGCTTCCAGGGCCGAAGCAGCGGGAGTTGCCCGGGACAATATTGCGCTCGATCCTGGTATCGGCTTTGCCAAGAGGCCGCGGCAGTCCATCGAGCTGCTGCGCCGATTGCCGGAGCTCGTGGCGCTGGGCTACCCAATGATGGTCGGCATCTCACGCAAATCGTTTCTGGCTGCGGTCACTAGCGAGACGAACCCGTGTCGCCGCTTGCCGGGCTCACTGGCTGCGGGCTTGTTCGCGCTTTCGCGCGGCGCGGCTATGCTCCGGGTCCATGATGTCCAAGAAACCGTGCAGGCGCTGAAGGTCTGGAGCGCTCTTTCATCCTGAGCCTGACGATGTTTGCACCAAAGTAGTATCGCGTACGACGTTCCATTTCGTGCAATATGTCGGAGACATGATAACGCACACGAGACACCTATTTGGCACCGACGGGATCCGTGGAACGGCGAACACGGATCCCATGACTGCCGAGACCGCGCTGCGGCTCGGTCAGGCGGTCGGATTGTTGTTCACCCGAGGCAACCACCGCCATCGCGTGGTGATTGGCAAGGACACTCGCCTTTCCGGCTACATGGTAGAGCCCGCGTTGACCGCGGGCTTCATCGCCGCGGGGATGGATGTCACGCTGGTGGGTCCGCTGCCAACCCCCGCGATCGCAATGCTGACCAGAAGCTTGCGAGCGGACCTGGGCGTGATGATCTCCGCTTCGCACAATCCTTTTGAGGACAACGGCATCAAGCTGTTCGGGCCTGACGGCGTTAAGCTCAGCGACGAAACCGAGAGCGAAATCGAAGCCTTGATGGCAACTGACCTGCGGTCTCGCATGGCGTCGCCGGGCTTGCTTGGGCGTGCCTCCAGGCTCGAAGACGCTGGCGGCCGTTACATTGAGGCGGCCAAGGGGAGCTTCCCGCGCGGACTGCGGCTGGACGACTTAAAGATCGTTGTTGATTGCGCGCATGGTGCGGCGTACCGCGTCGCACCGACGGTGCTGTGGGAACTGGGTGCCACGGTCATCCCTGTTGGCGTTGCGCCCGATGGCTTCAACATCAACCGCGGCTGTGGTTCGACTGTGCCTGACTATCTTTGCTCGCAAGTCATTGAGCATGGCGCCGACCTCGGCATTGCACTGGATGGCGATGCCGATCGGCTGCTGATCGCGGATGAACAGGGCGAACTGATCGACGGAGACCAGATTCTGGCGCTGATCGCTCAGTCCTGGGCAGCTAATGGACGACTGCGGGGGCAAGGGCCTGGTCGCCACGGTCATGTCCAATCTTGGCCTGGAGCGCTTCCTGAATGGCCGGGGGTTGACGCTGCACCGAACGAAAGTCGGCGATCGGTATGTCGCTGCGCGCATGCGTGAGCTTGGAATGAACCTTGGCGGCGAACAATCCGGTCACGTGATTTTATCCGACTTCGCTACCACAGGCGATGGACTGCTTGCAGCGCTCCAGGTACTCGCAGTCATTGTCCAGCAACAGCGCTCCGCCCGTGAGGTCTGTCGGATATTTGCACCGCTGCCCCAGTTGTTGCGGAACGTACGCTTCGCCGGGCCTTCGCCGCTGAGAAGCGAACGTATTCAGCAGGCCATTTCCGAGGCTGAGCTGACATTGAACGGAGCGGGCCGGCTTGTGATTCGTGAAAGCGGTACGGAACCGTTGATCCGCGTGATGGCAGAGGGCGAGGACGAAGCGCAGATCGGCCGCATGGTCGAAGAGTTGTGCGCGACGATTGCCGCAGCGATCTAAGCTTAAGTAGCTTCCTTCAAAAGGTCGCTTACCACCCGCTCGAGATGACGCAGGGTGTTGCAGACAGTGACTACGTTGCAATACGGCGCATAGCGGAACATGTCAGAATCGCCGGTGCCCCAGGCGGAACGGAACTCGGGGTTCAACCAAATGATCCGCCTCGCCCGCTGCGATAGACGCTGCATGATCTCCGTGCGGGGGTCAGTACGATTACCGCGCGCATCGCCGAGGATGATGATGGTCGTCTTGCTGGAAACGTAGCGTTCCCAGCCGTCCTCGAAATCAGCCAGCGAATTGCCGTAGTTCGACGATCCGAAACCGATTGCCTGCATGATCTTGGCGATCGCGGTCTCGATCGGTTCGGTTTCCAGTATGTCGCTCACTTCGATCAGGCTGCCGGCGAAGGCGAAGGAGCGGATGTCCTTCAGCGCCTCGTTCAGCGCGTAAAGGAACATCAGCAGAAACTGCGCCATCGCCGCGACCGAACCGGACACGTCGCACAGCACCATGACCCTGGGCTTCTCGATGCGCTTCTGCTTCCAGACGGTGATGAACGGTACGCCACCCCAGCCCATGTTCTTGCGCAGCGTTCGCCGTGCATCGAGCTGACCACGGAGCCGGCGACGGCGCGTCTTGGCATAGCGCGCCGCAAGCCGCTTCGCCATTGCACGCACCAATACGCGCATTCGCTCGAGATCGCGCCGTTCCAGGTTGGAGAGCCGGGCCGACTTCAACAGCTCCTCGCGAAACCTTTCGGTCTCGCCACGGGCGAACAGCAACAGATTGCGCTCGACCAGATCCCGCGCCTGGTCTCGCAGCGCTTCAATCCGATTCTCCAGGCGGTCAGCGATCGCCTGGTCGCCGTCTCTGCGCAGTGTCTCCATGTCACGCTCGACCTGGCGAAGCCCCATGCGGTCCAGCATCCGACGCGCGTACAGATTCCTTTGAGTAAAGAACCGAATATTCTGGATACCGGAATGTACGCGCGGCCTCCTCCATCGCCGCGGCAAGTGCGGCGCGATCATCTTCGAGCAGCATCTGCGATAGCGAACTCCCACCGGCGCCACCGGTGCCTTCGCCGCCGAAACCCCCTTCGCATGACCGGCGTCTGCGGCTCACTCACCGACTCCTCGTCCGGAGCGAGATTGTCCCGCTTGAAGTAAAGTTCGAAGCACTCGTCGAATAGCTGCTTTTCCCCCGGCGTCTTCGCCAGCACGAGAGAGAGCGAGTCCTTCAGTACCGCCCGATCCCTGTAGCCGACCACCTGCACGGTCCGCGCAGCGTCAATTCCCTCGGCCGCGGAAACGCGAATACCCGCGCTACGGGCAGCCTGGAGGAACTGACGCAATGGCTCGGATGCAAGCGCCGCGCTCATACGGGCAAGCCGGCCTCGTGCTTCGCCTTTTGCGTCAAGTGTGGCGATCTGCTTGGTTGCCACTTCGACGTCCGCCTCAAACTTCAGCAGCACGTTTAGTGTATCCTGTACCAGTTCCGTCTGCAGCGAGGCCGCATGCAGCAGCACCAGAACGCGCGCCCAGTCAATCGTCTCACTGACAGAGGGCACCTTCTTCAGGTCCAACGTGCGCAACTGCTGCACGAATGCAACCAATTCCCGCCGCAGGCTCGTCTCGATCCCCGGCACACGCGACTGAATGATCCTGCCTTCCAACTTCGCATCCGGAAACCCGATATGCAGGTGAAGGCATCGCCGTTTCAGCGCGTCTCCCAGGTCGCGCGTGCTGTTCGAGGTCAGTAATACAATAGGCGTCTGAACGGCGTGGATGCTGCCGATTTCCGGGATCGTGACTTGGTAGTCGGACAGGATCTCCAGTAGGAACGCTTCGAACTCCTGGTCGGACTTGTCGATCTCGTCAATCAGCAGTACCGCGCCGCCGGGCTGCTGCAGCGCGCGCAGCAGTGGCCGGGGTTCCAGGAACTCATGGGAGAAGAATATATCGCCGAACGCATGCAGCTTGGTCAGTGCTGCCGGCAAGGTCTCGGTGGTGCCCAGCACGTCGCCGATTTTGTCTTTAAGGATCTGAGTATAGAGAAGCTGCTTGCCGTATTTCCACTCATACAGAGCCTTCGACTCATCCAGACCCTCGTAGCACTGCATGCGGATCAGGGTCAGGTCGAGGAAAGCCGCAACGGATTTTGCCAGCTCCGTTTTGCCGACCCCTGCAGGACCTTCCACGAGGATCGGCTTTTGCAGGTGCTGGGCAAGGTACACAGCCGTCGCGATCTGGCGGCTGGGAATATAGCCGACCGAGGCAAGACCCTCTTCGACTGCCTCGATCGAGGCCAATTTGCGCGCGACAACCCCAGCCGGCGCCACTCCCGCGTCAGGCATTTAGCTTCCAATCCATGATTCTACCCATGGGTAGCATCCTCTTCGTGATTGCCAAAGGGGGGTGGGGGGTTAAGCTCGCCGAGTGGCGTGCGAAGGACCGGCGAAGTATGGATTTCCACATCAGCGCGGAACAGCGGCAGATGGTCGCTACGGTGCGTGAGCTTGCGCAGGCCGAGTTCAAGCCCAAGGCCAGTCGCTGGATGGACGGCAGCTTTCCCTGGGAAAACATGAAGCAGCTTGCCGCAATCGGCGTTCTCGGCATGTCAGTGCCGGAGGAATACGGCGGGCTCGGACTGCCGATCCTGGACACCGCGCTGATCCTCGAGGAGATCGCCAAGGTCTGCTATGTGACGGCGATGGCCGTGCTGGGCGAGGCGGGCGTGCAGACCCGGGTGATCGCCCGTTATGCGCCGGCAGCGATCCGGGAGCGTATCCTGCCGCGGGTCGTGAGCGGCGATTGCATGTTGGCCATCTGCATGACCGAGCCGCACGCCGGCACTGATGTGGCCAACTACCGCACCAACGCGCGAATGATCGGCGATCGCGTCGTCCTGAAGGGGACCAAGACGCTGATCAGCCGAGCCCCCGAAGCCGGCATGTTCATCGTGTTCACCCGGGTCGATGGCAAGCCGGGTCGCGAGGGTATCGGCTGCGCGCTGGTCGAAGCAGGAACGCAAGGGTTCGAAATTACCGGAACCTATCACACCATGGGGGGCGAAAACCTGCATGAAATTCAGTTCAACGATTGCGAACTGCCGCTGGAAAACCTGGTCATCAAGGAAGACGGCTTTCGCAAGCTGCTGACTGCGTTCAATACGCAGCGCTGTCTCAACCCAAGCATTTCTCTCGGCCTGGCCGAGGGCGCATTTGACGAGGCGGTGAATTACGTTCGCGAGCGAACCGTGTTCGGCAAACCGATCGCAGATCATCAAGGCATACGCTGGAAGCTTGCCGACATGTTCAAGGATATCGAGGCGGGGCGCGGCATTCTTTATCGCGCCTGTCTGACCGCGGATCCGTTTCCCGATCCATTCATGGCGGCTGCCGCAAAGGTATTCTGCAACGAGATGTCGCTTCGCGTCACGTCAGAAGCTGTCCAACTGCATGGCGGCTTCGGTTTTACCGACGAGTACCCGGTCTCGCGGCTCTACCGTGGCGCGCGCTACGGCACGATCGGTGGGGGCACGTCGGAAACGCTGCGCGACCTGATGGGCCGCAGGATCGTCGGCGATCTCGACTTCGATCAGGGCATTCTCGGCCTTGGCACGTTACTGAGTTGCCGACGCGTCCGTGCGGACTTCACCTGATCTCCCGAACGAATTTTGCCTTTTCGCTTGCGGCGGCCAGCAGGAACGACAGGTCCGTGCCAGTGGAAACATAGCGGGCGCCCTGCCGCACGTATTCCGCCATCAGATCGGGGCGGGAGGCCAGTCCGCCGACCCCGACATGCTTGTGGTATTTTCGACAGGCACCGATCGTGCGCAGATACGCATCGCGCACCCTCGGGTGATCGAATTGGCCGGTGATACCCATTTCGTTGCAGAGATCGTTGGTACCGACCAGCATCATATCGACGCCATCGACCGCAGCGATCTCCTCCACATGCTCCAGCGCGGCGGTCGTTTCCATCATCACCACGACCATGGTGGCCTCGTTCATCGCCTGATTGACGTGTCGCGGAGGGGAAGCTGCGGTAATGATAATGGGGCAACGCGCCGCCCGCACCGCGCTCGCCTTCCGGCGTGAACTTTGCCAATCGAACCACCTCGCGCGCTTCTTCCGCGGAGCGGATATGCGGCGCGATAACCCCCATTGCCCCGCCATCCAGCAAGCGACAGATGAACTCCGGCGTGTTGGCCGGCACACGCACCAGCGGTGTGATCCCGCATTGCATAGCCGCGATGCAGATCTGGCAGACCGCATCGATCGATAATGTATTGTGCTCGACATCAACATAGATCGTGTCGAACCCGGCGCTGGCGGCAATACGGGCGATCTCGATCGAGCGGCACAGCCGCACGGTCATCGATGCAACGACTTCGTCACGTCGCAAGCTTCTCTTTCACGTGATTGCGCAGGATGTTTCGAAGTTCGTCGGACACGCATAGCCTCCTCTCCGGACCATGGCTCACCTGCTGAAGCAGCAGCGAGAACCGGTATGTACCACGCGTTAGTATGCGCAATGACTTGCGTTGAGCCAAAATCATGCCATACCAACGCGAACGATCAATAGCTCGTGAATGACATCGCGGTCCGATGCTTCACGAAGTTGTGCCTCCGAATACTGCGTATAAACGCCGCTCCGCAACGAGACCGGCGTGTCGGCTAGGCCGGCAGTCCCAGAGTTACTTTGTCCCGTCCAGGAGTTCGCATGAACGATCAGACTTAACTAGGCAGTCCGTCGGTCGATCACCGGGATCCTGAGCTCCCCAGCTCCGCCACCGACGGCGGTAACGGCGTGTTAAATGACCACTCGTTCGGCATGCACGAGTTGCTGCACGCCTTGCAGGCGATGCGGACCGGTGACTTTTCGGTTCGTCTGCCAAGCGATTGCACCGGTCTGGAGGGGAAGATCGCCGACACCTTCAACGAGATCGTCGCGGCGAACCAACGAATGGCATCGGAACTGGCGCATGTCGGGCAGGTTGTCGGACGCGAGGGGAAGACACGAACCCGCGTGAGGTTCGGGCTGCAGTCAGGTGCTTGGGCGGCGATGGAGGTGTCAGTTAACGGACTGATCGACGACCTGCTCTGGCCGACAACGGCGGTGACGCATGCCATTACCGCCGTAGCTAAGGGCGATCTGCTGCAGACTGTACGGTTGGATGTGGACGGCCGACCACTACAGGGCGAGTTCCTTCGATCGGCCACTATCGTCAATACGATGATCAAGCAGCTCTCCGTTTTCACCTCCGAAGTGACTCGCGTAGCGCGCGAGGTGGGCACCGACGGCAAACTAGGCGGCCAGGCGCAGGTGCGGGAAGTCACGGGGGTTTGGAAGGACCTGACCGAGAGCGTGAACTCGATGGCGTCCAATCTCACGGCCCAGGTGCGCAACATTGCCGACGTGACGATCGCGGTAGCGAACGGCGACCTGTCGAAGAAGATCACGGTGGATGTCCGAGGCGAGATCCTGCAACTGAAGGAAGCCATCAACACGATGGTCGATCAGTTGCGCTCGTTCGCCTCGGAGGTGACTCGCGTTGCACGCGAGGTTGGCACGGAAGGGAAGCTGGGCGGACAGGCAGTAGTGCCGGGCGTTGCCGGCACCTGGAAAGATCTGACAGACAGCGTGAACGCGATGTGTGGCAACCTGACCGATCAGGTGCGCAACATCGCGCAGGTGACGACTGCTGTCGCGCGCGGCGATCTATCGCGCAAGATCACGGTGGACGTGCGTGGCGAACTGCTGGAGCTGAAGGGCACCATCAACACGATGGTTGATCAGCTCAACGCATTCGCCTCGGAAGTGACGCGCGTGGCGCGTGAGGTGGGTACCGATGGAAAGCTGGGTGGTCAGGCAATGGTGCCCGGCGTCGGCGGAACCTGGAAGGACCTGACCGACAACGTCAACTCGATGGCGGCGAACCTCACGGCGCAGGTGCGCAACATTGCTGAGGTGGCCACCGCCATCGCCGGTGGCGACCTGTCGAAAAAGATCACGGTGAATGTGTCGGGCGAAATTTTGCAACTGAAAGAGACCATCAACACGATGGTCGATCAGCTCAACGCGTTCGCCGGCGAAGTGACACGTGTGGCGCGCGAGGTGGGCACCGAAGGTCGGCTGGGCGGACAGGCGAATGTACTCGGTGTTGCTGGCACATGGAAGGACCTGACGGAGTTGGTGAACTCGATGGCGTCCAATCTGACGGCGCAGGTCCGCAACATTGCGGAGGTGTCCACGGCCATCGCCAGCGGGGACCTCTCGAAGAAGATCACAGTGAACGTTTCGGGCGAGATACTCCGTCTGAAGGAGACCATCAACACGATGGTCGATCAGCTCAACCGCTTCGCCGGCGAGGTGACGCGCGTGGCGCGCGAAGTGGGCACGGAAGGACGGCTTGGAGGCCAAGCGCAAGTGTCCGGTGTTGCCGGCACGTGGAAGGACCTGACCGATAGCGTGAACTCGATGGCATCGAACCTCACGGGTCAGGTGCGGAACATCGCGGAGGTGGCGACCGCCGTGGCGCTGGGGGACCTCTCGAAGAAGATCACCGTCAACGTGTCGGGTGAGATTTTGCAGTTGAAAGAGACCATCAACACGATGGTTGATCAGCTCAATGCGTTTGCCGGCGAAGTGACGCGTGTGGCGCGTGAAGTGGGCACCGAAGGTCGGCTGGGCGGCCAGGCAAACGTGCCCGGTATTGCCGGCACGTGGAAGGACCTGACCGACAACGTGAACTCGATGGCATCCAACCTGACGGGTCAGGTCCGAAACATTGCGGAGGTGGCGACCGCGATCGCCAACGGCGATCTGTCGCGCAAGATTACGGTCGATGTGCGAGGCGAGATCCTTCAGTTGAAGGAAACACTCAACACGATGGTCGATCAGCTCAACCGCTTCGCAGGCGAAGTGACGCGCGTTGCGCGCGAAGTGGGCACCGAGGGCAAGCTGGGCGGCCAGGCAAACGTGCCGGGGGTCGCTGGCACGTGGAAGGATCTGACCGACAGCGTGAATTCAATGGCCGGCAACCTCACTGCGCAGGTGCGCAACATCGCTGAGGTTACCACGGCAGTGGCGCGCGGCGATTTGGGGCGCAAGATCACCGTGGACGTCAAAGGTGAGATCCTGGAGCTGAAAAACACCATCAATACGATGGTGGACCAGTTGAACGCCTTTGCATCCGAAGTGACCCGTGTGGCCCGCGAGGTCGGCACCGAAGGGAAGCTCGGCGGACAGGCTGCCGTTCCCGGCGTTGCTGGCACGTGGAAGGATCTGACAGACAACGTCAACTTCATGGCGTCCAATTTGACAGGGCAGGTGCGCAACATCGCGGAGGTGGCGACCGCAATCGCCAGCGGCGATCTATCGAAGAAGATCACGGTCGACGTGCGGGGCGAGATCCTGCTGCTGAAGGAAACGCTGAACACGATGGTGGATCAGCTCCGCTCTTTTGCCGGTGAAGTAACGCGGGTAGCGCGCGAGGTGGGCACCGAGGGACGGCTTGGCGGACAGGCAGTCGTGCCTGGCGTCGGTGGTACGTGGAAGGACCTGACCGACAACGTCAATTTGCTGGCGGCGAACCTCTCGACGCAGGTGCGTAACATCGCCGAGGTCACCACCGCAGTGGCGCGCGGCGACCTGTCGCGCAAGATCACCGTGGACGTGAAGGGCGAAATACTGGAGCTGAAGAACACCATCAATACCATGGTGGATCAGCTCAATGCGTTCGCATCGGAAGTCACACGTGTGGCGCGCGAAGTCGGCACCGATGGCAAGCTCGGGGGTCAGGCCGTGGTTCCCGGGGTCGCCGGCACCTGGAAGGACCTCACCGACACCGTCAATGTCATGGGCGCCAATCTCACCGAGCAGGTGCGCGGGATCGTCAAGGTGGTGACCGCTGTCGCGAACGGAGACCTGAAGCAGAACCTTACAATGGCGTCGAAGGGTGAGGTCGCCGCACTCGCCGAAACCATCAATAACATGACGGACACGCTTGCCACTTTCGCCGACGAGGTGACCACTGTGGCGCGCGAGGTCGGTGTGGAAGGGCGGCTGGGCGGCCAGGCCAATGTGCCAGGCGCGACCGGCACTTGGAAGGACCTCACCGGCAATGTGAATCTGCTCGCGGCCAATCTGACGACCCAGGTGCGCGCCATCGCGGAGGTCGCTACCGCGGTGACCAAGGGCGACCTGACGCGATCCATCCAGGTGGAGGCACGCGGCGAAGTCGCGGAACTGAAAGACAACATCAACACGATGATCGACAACCTGCGGCTCACGACCGACCGCAACACTGAACAGGATTGGCTGAAGACCAATCTTGCCCGGTTCACCAATATGCTACAGGGGCAGCGCGATCTGGCCACTGTCGGCCGGATGCTGCTCTCGGAACTCGCGCCACTGGTTGAGGCGCAGAACGGCGTGATCTATTGCATCGACCAGGAGGAGGGCGCGTCCAGCCTCAAGCTGCTGGCGGCCTACGCCGATGACGCGGTTATCGGTCACCCCAACAGTCTGCGCATAGGGCAGGGGTTGATCGGTCAATGCGCGATGGACGGCCGGCGAATGCTGATCACCAGCCTGCCGGAAGGCGCGGTGCCGATCTGCTCTGGCTTGTTTAAGGCGACGCCCAACAATGTCGTGGTTCTACCGGTGCTCTACGAAGGCCAGGTGAAAGCCGTCATCGAACTCGGCTCGGTCAGGTCATTTACCGAACTGCAGATTTCCTTCCTCGAGCAGCTCACCGCCGGCATCGGCATCGTGCTGAACTCGATTGAGGCGACAATGCAGACCGAGGGCTTGCTGGAACAATCGCAGCAATTGGCGAACGAGCTGCAGACACGTCAACACGAACTGCAACTGACCAACGAACAGCTCGAACAGAAGGCTCAGCAGCTTGCCGAGCAAAATGTCGAAGTAGAGCGGAAGAACCAGGAAATCGAGCAGGCACGCGGTGCATTGGAGGAACAGGCGACGGAACTCGCTCTGACCTCTAAGTACAAATCCGAGTTTCTGGCCAACATGTCGCACGAGCTGCGTACGCCGCTCAATTCGATCTTGATCCTCGGCCAACAGCTTGCCGAAAACCCCGACGGCAATCTGACGCTACGGCAGGTCGAGTTTGCCCGCACTATCCACGGAGCCGGGACCGATTTGCTGAACCTGATCAGCGATATTCTCGATCTCTCGAAGATCGAGTTAGGAACCATGTCGGTCAATGCGGAGGAATTCCTTGTTTCCAGTCTACAGGAAGCAGTGACGCGGCCGTTCCGGCACGAGGCTGAAAGCCGCGGGCTTTCCTTCAATGTCCAGCTCGATCCATCGCTCCGCACCATCACCACCGACAACAAGCGCCTACAGCAGGTCCTCAAGAACCTGTTGTCGAATGCCTTGAAGTTCACCGAGCAAGGTGGCGTGCGACTCGGTATCAATGCGGTCACTAAGGGTTGGACGCCTGGACATTCTGTACTTGATCACGCGCCGGCGGTGGTGGCGTTCGAGGTCAGTGACACCGGCATCGGCATTCACCCCGAGAAACAGCGCATCATTTTCGAAGCATTTCAGCAGGCTGATGCGTCCACCAGCCGCAGGTATGGTGGAACAGGGCTTGGCCTCGCGATCAGTCGTGAGCTCTCCCATCTGCTGGGCGGCGAGATTCAGTTGCGCAGCAAACCTGATGCCGGCAGCACGTTCACCTTGTATCTGCCACTCGTCTATATTGGGCCTGCGATTGCGAGCCGTTTTGCAACCATTCAGACAGTACCGGGCCCCAACATTCCTTTGCCCGCCCCTGTGCTGCTGACGGAGCGGCCGTTGGGAACGCCGGCGGATGATCGCCATTGCATTGAGCCGGGGGATGCGGTGCTGCTGATTGTCGAAGACGACTCGCATTACGCACGTGTGCTGGTCGATTTGGCGCACGATCATGGCCTGAAGGTGCTGGTCGCGGTGCGCGGTGTCGACGCTCTGACGCTCGCGCGCGAATACCAGCCGATGGCGGTAACGCTCGACGTGTTCCTGCCTGACATGCTGGGCTGGACAGTGCTGAGCCAGCTCAAGCAGAACCCGGCGACGCGCCATATCCCCGTTCAGATGGTAACCTTGGACGAGAACCGGCAGCACGGCCTCGCTCGCGGCGCCTTTTCGTTCATGACCAAGCCCACGACGACCGAAGGGCTGCAGGCGGCATTCGGCAGAATCACCGAGTACGTGAGGCCGCGCCGCAAAAAGCTACTGGTTGTGGAGGACAACGCAGACGAGCGACTGTCGATCACCGAACTGCTCGGCCATGATGATATCGACATCGAAACCGTCGAGACCGGTGCAGCGGCGATAGCCACTCTGCGCGAAGAGCCTGTAGATTGCGTGGTGCTCGATCTGAGGCTTCCGGATATGTCCGGCTTCGAGGTGTTGGAGCACATTCGGGATGATGGTGACCTGAGCAACCTGCCCGTGGTTGTCTTCACTGGCCGCGAGCTGTCGCCCGAGGCGGGTGCGCGGCTCCACACCATGGCCCGCAGCGTCGTGGTTAAGGGCGTCGAATCACCCGAGCGGTTGCTCGATGAGACGGCGTTATTCTTGCATCGCGTGGTCTCTGACCTACCCGTCGAGAAACAGCGCATGCTGGAGAAGCTGCACAACTCTGATGAATGTCTGATCGGCCAGAAGGTGCTGCTGGTCGATGACGATGCGCGCAATATTTTTGCGCTTAGCTCGGTGCTCGAGCGGCGAGGTATGGACGTGCTTACCGCGACCACGGGTACCGAGGCGATCCAGACCTTGGAGTTGACGCCCGAGGTGGCAATCGTTCTGATGGATATCATGCTGCCGGAAATGGACGGTTATCAGACCATGGAGGTAATTCGCGCCAATCCGACGTTCCGCCGACTGCCGATCATCGCGCTCACCGCGAAAGCAATGAAAGGCGATCGGGAGAAGTGCCTTGAGGGCGGCGCATCCGACTATCTTGCGAAGCCGGTAAACACAGAGCAGTTGTTGTCCGCACTACGGATTTGGCTTCATCGCTGAGGAACGGTCGCCGTGAACCCAGGCGAAAAGGTCAACATCCTGCTGGTCGATGACCAGCCGGCCAAGCTGATGAGCTACGAGGTAATTCTCTCCGGACTAGGAGAGAACCTGATCAAGGCGAACTCGGCCAATGAAGCTCTTGCGCACCTTCTGCGACAGGACATCGGGGTTGTCTTGATCGACGTCGTGATGCCGGATCTGGACGGTTTCGAGCTGGCCGCGATGATCCGGGAGCACCCGCGATTTCGACGCATCTCCATCATCTTCGTTTCGGCGATCCAGATGAGCGAGCCGGATCTGCTGCGAGGCTACGAGGCAGGTGCTGTGGATTACGTGCCAGTCCCGGTTATCCCGGAACTCCTGCGTGCCAAGGTGCGCGTGTTTGCCGACCTGCACCGCAAGACGCGCCAGCTTGAACAATTGAACTCGGAACTGGAACGCCGCGTCGAAGAGCGCACTGCCGAGCTGGCGCGTGCTAACGCTGAATTGGAGCAGCGGGTTGAGGATCGGACCCGCGAGCGCGAGGCAGCGTTAGCGCAGGTACACGAAATGCAGAAGCAGGAAAGCATCGGCCAGCTTACTGGTGGGGTCGCTCACGACTTCAACAACCTGCTGATGGTCGTTCTGGGCAATTTGCAATTGCTCCGGAAGCGGTTGCCGGACGATCCGCGCCTGCATCGGCTTGTCGACGGTGCCATGCAGGGTGCGGACCGAGGAGCAACGTTGACTAAGCGCATGCTCGCTTTCGCGCGCCGCCAGCAACTAAAGCCTGAGACTGTTGACGCGCCGATGCTCGTCGAAGGTATGAGTGAGATGCTGCGCCGTACACTCGGCCCTGGGATTCAGATCGTCACGGCCTATCATGCGCATCTACCCTCGATCTGCGTGGACCCGAACCAGCTCGAACTGGCGCTGTTGAACCTTGCGCTGAATGCACGGGACGCCATGCCGTATGGCGGGCGACTGACAATTGGCGGGAGCTGCATCCCAAGTGGGCGCGATGCACCGAAAGAACTCCCGTCAGGGCACTACGTGTGCCTGACCGTGTCTGACACCGGCTCCGGTATGGACGCGGCCACTCTGAAGCGCGCCGCGGAACCGTTTTTCACCACCAAAGGTGCCGGCAAGGGTACTGGGCTTGGGCTTTCGATGGTGCACGGTGTCGCGGCGCAGTCAGGCGGCGCGATGCGCATCATCAGTCAGCCTGGAGACGGCACGACCGTAGAACTGTGGCTGCCCGTATCAGTGGCGGCGCGGGAAGTGGATGTCCGCCCCAAGATGGCGATGTTGGGCAGCTTGGGCCGACCATGCCGCGTGCTGGTGGTGGACGACGACCCACTCGTTGTCGCCAGCACTGCCGCCATGCTGGAGGATCTCGGTCACGGTGTCACCGAAGCTCTATCCGGTGCACGCGCATTGGACATGTTGAACCTTGGCACCAAGGTCGATGTGATCGTCACCGATCATGCGATGCCTGGCATGACCGGCGTCGAACTTGCGCGGCAAGTTAGAGAAATCTGGCCTGATCTTCCGATCATCCTGGCCACCGGGTATGCAGAATTGCCGAACGCGGAAGATCCCGGCCTACCGCGACTATCCAAGCCGTTCCTGCAGGAGGAGCTGGCAGCGCAGATCGCCAAGGCGGTCACTGGAGCACCCTCCAACATCATCTCCCTGGACGCCGCGCGTCGCGCCTGATCGCTCTGCATCGTGATGACGGAAGGCGAAGTCACCGAAGTCTGGAGCACGCGAAACGACGATGGGTTGGAGCAGGGTGGGCGTATCCTTCCACGCGCTCGCCTGCTCTAGCCAACAGCCGGAGCATTGGCCAGACTGCCCGCTTAATGGAAATGTCGCTGGATCTGCTGGGCAACGCCGTGGTCTCCGGGCTATTGCTCGGGGGCTTCTATGCTGCCGTGACAATAGGCGTGACGATCTCGTTCGGCATGCTGGACATCGTCAACAT
The DNA here is from genome assembly GCA_963758595.1 of uncultured Alphaproteobacteria bacterium. GTDB lineage: Bacteria > Pseudomonadota > Alphaproteobacteria > Acetobacterales > Acetobacteraceae > JAMXLO01. The sequence goes on along the minus strand of CAVWWB010000001.1, from coordinate 47,366 downwards.
CGCCCATCCTGCCTTCATCATCCTGGGCTCTTACATCGCCTATTTCGCCAACTCGACACTCGGCATGGATCCCATTCTGGCTGCGGTCATCGCACTTCCGGCGTTCTACCTGCTGGGAGTGGCAGTCTATCATATCTACTATCTTTCGTTTGAGCGGCGGGGGGATGAGGCGCTGCGTGGCCTCGCGTTTTTTTTCGGTCTTTTGTTCATCACCGAAGTCACGCTCGTTCTGGTGTTCGGCGTGGACTACCGGCCGGTCGAAGCGCGCTACATCGGCCCCACCCTACATGTTGGCGCCATAGACCTACCGCTGCGACTTCTGGTCCCGTGTCTTGTGGCACTGGTGCTGGTGGGCGGACTACAGGTGTTCCTGTCGCGCACGTTTATCGGGCGCGCAATCCTGGCGGTTGCACAGGATCAGTTGGCGCTGCGGCTGATGGCGGCGGACCCGATACGGATCAGGCGCTTTGCGTTCGGATTATCGATCGCCACCGCGTCGTTGGCCGGCGCCGTGCTGATCGTGATACAGCCTGTCGAGCCCTCGATCGGTCGCGATTATATTGGCCGCGTGTTCGCCATCTGTGTGCTGGGAGGCATGGGTAGCCTTGCTGGTACCTTGGTCGCGGCGATGACACTCGGCATCATCGAGAACCTGACGGCCACTTTTTACGGTCCGTCCTGGGCACCCGCGGTGGCGTTTGGTTTCCTGCTGATCGTGCTGGCGGTGCGTCCCGCCGGTATCTTCGGCCGCTAAGGCGTGAACAGCACAAAGTTTGTGCTGCTTCTGCTGCTCGCGGTGGCCGTGGTATTCGGCATAGTCTTACTAATCGGTAATGCCTACCTGTTCTTTGCCGGTTACGTCGTGCTGCAGTACATCGCGCTGGCCACGGCGTGGAATATCCTTGGTGGCTATACCGGCTACGTCAATTTCGGCACAGCGGCGTTCTTCGCCCTGGGCGCCTATACAACGGTCGCGCTACACAAGCTTACTTCGCTGCCATTGCCGATAATGATGGTATTCGGCGGGTTTGTCTCCGGCGTTGTCGGTCTGGGCACCGGTTATCTAACGCTGCGGTTGCGGGGCGCTTTCTTTTCTATCGCGACACTGGCGTTGGCGGTGGTGGTGCAGACACTGATCACCAACTGGAACTTTGTCGGCGGCTCCCGAGGTGCCTATATCGTACGGCCGGCGACGGTTCCTCTGCTGGGCATCGACTACATCCAGTACCTGTTTCTGCTCATGTTAGGCTTGGTGGTTGTTGCGCTGGCCACCGCACGAAGCATCGAACGCTCTCGCCTAGGCTATGGGTTGGCCACCATCCGCGACGATGAGGTCGCGGCGGAAGCATCGGGCGTGCCGACGCTTCGGCTCAAACTGCTCGCAACCGCCATGTCCGGTGCGTTCATGGGAATGGCGGGGGCTCCGCTGCCATACTACGTCACCTATCTCGATCCAGCCTCCGGCTTCAGCCTTGCCTATGCGGTCAACGGCGTAGCAATGCCCTTGGTCGGCGGCACCTCGAGTTGGCTCGGCCCGGTGATTGGCGCGGTTCTGCTAGGCACGCTGCAGCAGGTGGCCACGGTCACCATCTCATCGGCACTTAATCTGTTGATCGTTGGATTGATGCTGGTCGCCTTTGTCGTGGTGGCGCCGAACGGCATAATCGGGTTACTGCGGCTCTCGGGCGTGCGAGCAAGACCGCGTGCCAAACCGTATTGACGACTCCCCAACGTGACGACCGAAGCGCTCCTCGAAGTCAAGGTGCTCGGCAAGCGCTTTGGCGGCTTTGTCGCCCTGGAGTCGATCGACCTGACCGTCGGGGAGAATCAGCGTGTCGGGTTGATCGGTCCGAATGGGTCGGGCAAGAGTACGTTGGTCAACTGCATATGCGGTTCACTCGGCCACGAGATGGGAAGCGTTCGCTTCGCGGGGCAGACCCTGAATGGCCTATCCGCCCATGAACGCACGCGCCTCGGCCTGGCGCGGACGTTCCAGTTGCCGCGCCCATTCAACACGCTATCGCTTGCCGACAACCTCCGCGTTCCGCTGCTCTACACGGGTCGCCGCGGCGCGCGACCGATCAACGAGCAATGCATGGAGTTGCTGCGGATGGTCGGATTGGCGGAAAAGTCTGATCATCTCCCGCGCGACCTGACGCAAATCGAGATGCGCAAGCTGGAACTCGCACGCGCGATGGCTGCCAATCCGCGCCTGCTGATCGCCGACGAAGCGATGGCGGGGCTGTCCCATAGCGAAGTGGACGATATTCTGGCTCTGCTGATCCGGTTGAATGAGCAGGGAGTGACGATCATCCTGATCGAACACATCATGCGAGCCGTGATGCATTTCTCGCAGCGGCTGGTCGTGCTTGTGGCAGGCCGCAAGATCGCGGATGGGAGCCCGGCCGACGTGGTTCGGGACCCCGGTGTCGTGCGGGCATATCTTGGCGAGTAGCCTCACCATCTCAAAGCTCGATGCTGGCTACGGGGCGGTCCGCGTGCTGCACGATGTCTCGCTGACTGTTGCCGCCGGCCAGACAGTGGCGCTGCTCGGCACCAACGGCAATGGCAAGAGTACACTGCTGAAATGCGTGATGGGAATCGTGCGACCGTCGAGTGGAAGCGTCGTTGCCGAGATCGACGGCACACGGCACGAACTGATCGGGCGTTCTACCGAAGCCGTCGTGGAGCTTGGGGTCGCATTCGTGCCAGAGGGACGGCGGCTGTTTCCAAGACTATCGGTAACCGAAAACCTGTTGTTGGGCGCATTTCGCCGTTCTGCCCGCGCCGCTATCGCCACCAACCTCGAGTTCTGTTTCGAAACGTTTCCCGCGCCTGAAGGAGCGCAGCCGCCAGCTTGCGGGCAGCATGAGCGGCGGAGAGCAGCAGATGCTGGCACTGGCGCGTGCATTGATGTCCGCCCCGCGCATCCTGCTGATCGACGAGCCATCGGTCGGGCTGGCGCCGCTTCTGGTCGCGCGGACGATCGACAAGATCAAGGAACTGAAGGAAGGCTATCAACTCACGGTGCTAATGGCAGAGCAGAATTTCACGCAGGCGATCCGGATCGCCGATCGTGGCTATGTGATTGTGCATGGGCGAATTGAGTTCGCCGGAAATTCGGCCGCAGAACTGAATGACAACGAACTGGTCCGACAATTCTATTTAGGTGGGTGACGTCCATCTGGGGGGTAATGCTGGGCATTTCCAACATTTAAGCAAGCCTCTCTGTCCAAGCTGTGCAGTCTGGGCTAAGCGGGCGCGAATGCGGTCGGAGGAGGTAGGCAAGGCGGCATCACGCGCCTGGCTGCGTAGCGAGCAGCGCACCGGCAACCGTGCGGCTTGGCCGATGGTGTCGCTTGGCCTGCTTGGCATTGCCATGGCCGTGACCCAGGCGTGGTGCGCGGCAAGCCTGCTTGCAGGTGCGCTGACCGATCGGCCCGGCAGCAAACTTCCGCTGCTGGCTGGGTTCGTTGCACTGGCGCTGGCTCGCGCCGCTATCGTGGCGATCAACGATCGGACATCCTTCAAACTTGGCGCGGCGGCGCGGCGGCGGCTTCGGACCGATGCTCTTTCCCGGCTGCTGCATGCCGGCCCGGCATCGCTTCGAACGCAGCATACGGGCGAGCTCACAACGTCGGTCGTGGAGCGGATCGAGGCGGTCGAAGGCCTGTATTCCCGGTGGCTGCCGGCGTCCAAACTTGCCATCCTCGGCCCGGCGCTTGTGGCGCTGGCTGCGTTGCTGGCCAGTCCGATTGCCGCGCTTGTGCTGGTGCTGTGCGGACTTGTGGTGCCGATGGCGATGGCGCTTGCCGGCATCGGCGCTGCCGCGGCCGTCGCGCAGCCAATTTCTCGCGCTGGCACGACTGCAGGCACGTTTTCTCGACCGCGTCCGAGGTATCGCCACGATCGTGCTGTATGGGCAGGCGGATGCCGAAGCGCGTTCGCTTGCCGCCGCAGCGAACGAACTTCGCCGACGGACCATGCGGGTCTTGCGCGTCGCGTTCCTTTCCTCCGCCGCGCTCGATCTCGCCGCAGCGGCGGCGTTCGTGGCGCTTGTGCTGCACATGGCCGAGCAGTTGCTGGTAGGTCATTTGGCGGATCCCACAACTGCCCTGTTTGCGCTCTTGCTGGTTCCCGAGTTCTTCGCGCCGTTGCGCGCGTTCGCAGCGGCCTATCAGGATCGCCTGCACGCCAGTGGGGCCGCCGATGCATTGGCCGATCTCCCGAGTTTGCCGGAATCTCCACCTGTTCGAGAGATCCGCACAGTGGCCGCCCAGGGCATCGCCGTCGCGCTTCGAGAACGTCTATTTCACCTGGGATCCGGCACGCGGCCCGGCGCTGAACGGCTTGTCGTTCCGTGTGCCGGCCGGGGAGACGCTGGTGCTGGCCGGCCCGTCGGGTGCGGGTAAGTCCACAGTGATCGAAATGCTCCTCGGATTTGTGCGGCCTGACCGGGGACGGATAACGATCAATGGCGCTGATATCACCGACCTTGTGCCGCAGGCTCTGGCGCGACTCACCGCATGGATCGGGCAGCGCCCGGTGCTGTTCTCGGGCACGATCAGGGACAACATTCGCTTCGCGCGGCCCGAGGCGACCGACGACGAAATAAACACCGCAGCGGAGAACGCGAGGGTCAATGCGTTCGCGGACGGATTGCCAAATGGGGTTGATACCCTCGTGGGCGAAGGTGGCTACGGCTTGTCGGGAGGCCAGGCGCAGCGTGTCGCAATCGCTCGGGCGTTCCTGAAGAACGCACCATTGTTGCTGTTGGACGAGCCGACCGCGCATCTCGATCCGACCACCGAAGCCGAGGTGCTGGAAAGCCTGCGCCGCCTCGCGCTGGGCCGCACCGTTATCCTCGCCAGCCACTCCTCGGCGGCGCATGCATTCGCCGGGCGACGACTGGACATTCGCGATGGGCAGGCCATAGCCGCCCGCGGCGCGGCATGAAGGACGTGCTGCGCATTCTTGGACTTTGGCGCGGCCGGGTGGTCTGGCTTGCGGCAGGCGGCAATCATCTCAGTCGCGGCGCTGCTGGCTGGGGTTGGCATGATGGCGCTGGGCGGCCAGCATGGTGGCGCTGTCGGTCGCAACTGGCGTCCTGGTCGCGACGTTGGCACTTCGCATTTTCGGAATGGCGCGCGTTGTGCTGCGCTATTTCGAACGCCTCGTGACGCACGAGGCCACCTTTCGCGCCCTTGCCGATCTGCGGGTGTGGTTTTTCCGTGGCATCGCGCGTAGCGGGGCGGGCGGCCTCGGCTTCCGTCAGGCAGGTGATGTGCTAACGCGACTGGTCGCGGATATCGACTCCCTCGACGGCATCTACTTGCGCATCATCGTGCCGCTCGCTGGAGCGGTCCTGTTGCTTCCGATCATTCTCGCGCAAATCGGCATTCACGATGTGGCGCTGGCCATCTGCACTGGAGCCCTGTTCGCGGCGGCGGCTTTCATCTTGCCATCAATCGGCGCTCGGATGGCGACAAGAACTGGTGCTGCGCTGGCGAATGCCATGGGTGCGCTGCGTATCGCCGCGCTGGATGCACTGACGGGATTGCGCGAGGTCCGCGCCTTTGGCGCCGAAGGACGCATGCTGGCTATCGTCCAGGCACGCGAGGCGACGCTGCTGGCAACGCAGTACGAACTCGCTCGCAAATCATCTCTGGCCAATGCGGCAGCGCTTTTGTGCAGTCAGGCCGCCATCCTCGCGGTGTTGATCGCAGCCGGTGCAGACCCGGTGGCCTCGGTTGTCGCCATGTTCCTGATCGTGGCGGCGTTCGAGGCGGTCGGCGGCATGCCGCGCGCTGGTATCCTGGCTGGCCACGCCGCCGCGGCGTCGCGACGTGTATGGGAAGCCGCCAACGCACCGGTGCCGGTGCCCGATCCTGTGCATCCTGCGGCACTCCCGGCCGGGTTCGCGCTGCGCTTCGAAGCCGTGCACTTCCGTTGGCTGCCGGATCGGCCACCCGTATTCGATGGCCTGACTCTGGATGTGCCGCAAGGAGCGCGTGTCGCCCTGCTGGGACCATCAGGCGCCGGCAAGTCGAGTTTGGCCGCACTGGCGCTGAAGGTGGCGGCGCCGCAGCAGGGCAGGGTGCTGTTGGACGATATCGATCTGGCATCGCTCGCCGCGGCCGATGTGCGACGCCGGATCGGCTGGCTATCCCAGGCCACCCATCTGTTCGATGACACGATCCGCGCCAACCTGCTGTTGGCGCGGCCGGATGCGGACGCCAATGCGATGTGGGGCGCGCTCGATGCAGCGCGAATTGGCGAGATGGTGCGCGCCTTGCCGGATGGATTGGACACCTGGGTGGGCGAGGGCGGCGCGCGGTTCTCTGGCGGTCAGGGCCGCCGACTGGCATTGGCGCGTGCCCTGCTGTCGCCGGCGTCGATCCTGATCCTGGACGAACCGTGTGCCGGCCTCGATGCGGAGACCGAGCGTGCCTTTCTGGCAACGCTGAACGAGGTTGCCCAAGGGCGCAGCGTGATCCTGATCACGCACCGGCTGACCGGTGTCGAGCGGCTAGATCGCATCTGGCGTCTATCGGCCGGCAAGGCCGTCGCCGCAGCCGCATAACCGAACATACGCGGCCATAGGATTGACGACGGCTTAACCGGCCGGCAGGAAAATACCGACATTGAACGAGAAGGGACTCGGCGATGCACCGCCTCGGACTGGCGTTCCTGCTGTTGATCGCCGCCACTGCAACCCTGCGCGCGGCCGACCTGCCGGCTCAGAAGTATGTCGTCTACTTCCAGGAATGGTCGGCGGCGATCGACGATTCGGCACAGGCGGTGATCGCTCAGGCAGCCGACTGGGTGAAATCGCATCCTGGCAATCTTGCGCATGTGAATGGGTTTGCCAGCACTGTCGGTGGCCGGCAGGCCAATATTTTGTTGGCCGATTTGCGCGCGCAGGTCGTCGTGGACCAGTTGCAGTCGGATGGCCTCGATGCGTCGCGTATCAGGCAGCGCGGTCATGGGCCGGTGCCCTTTGCATTGACCGCACAGGAAAGCCGGCGGGTGGAAATCAGCATCAGCCGACGCTGAGGACATGCTCGAAGTCACTGCTGCAGACCGGCGCATTGGAGGACCCGGCCGCCGTGTTGCGTCGCGTGTTCGGCTTTCCCGGATTTCGCGGCCAGCAGGAACAGGTGGTGCGACATGTTGTCGCTGGCGGCGATGCGCTGGTGCTGGCGCCGACCGGCGGCGGCAAGAGCATCTGCTTTCAGGTGCCAGCGCTGTGTCGGCCAGGCACAGCCGTGGTAATCTCACCGCTGATTGCACTGATGGACGATCAGGTCGCCGCGCTGCGTCAGCTTGGCGTTGCGGCTGGTGCATTGCATTCCGATCTCGATCCGGCGGAAGCGCGGGACCTGACGCGCGGCCTGATGGAGCAGCAGCTTGATCTCCTGTACGTCTCGCCGGAGCGACTGCTGGCCAACGGTATGTTGGAACGGCTCTCGCGCATTCGGCTTGCGCTCTTCGCCATCGACGAGGCGCATTGCGTTTCGCACTGGGGGCACGAGTTTCGTCCGGAGTACCGAGGGCTTGCGTGCCTGGCCGATCAGTTCCCCGGCGTGCCGCGACTGGCGCTGACCGCGACCGCCGATCCGCGTACGCGTGACGACATCCTTCGTGCACTGCACATGTCGGCGGCGCAGACGTTCATCGCCAGTTTCCATCGATCGAACCTGCATATCGGCGCCGCGCCGAAAACCAGCGAAACCGTGCAGCTGCTCGATTTGCTTGCCCGCCACACCGGCGTTTGCGGCATCGTATATTGCGGCACTCGCGCGAAAACCGAACGTGTAGCCGAGAGGCTGGTATCCAAGGGAATTGCGGCGCTGGCTTTTCATGCGGGCCTTGACGCAGCAACCAAGCGCGTGGCGCTGTCGCGGTTTCGTTCTGGCGAGCCGGTGGTCGTGGTGGCGACGATCGCGTTCGGCATGGGAATCGACCGGCCGGATGTGCGCTTTGTCGTGCATCTGGACATGCCGGACAGCCCGGAAGCCTATTACCAGCAGATCGGTCGTGCGGGGCGGGATGGCGATCCGGCAGAAACGCTGCTGCTGTACGGCGGACAGGATATCGCCCAGGCCCGCCACTGGTTGGCTCAATCCACCGCGCCGGAGAACCAGCAGCGCATCAGGCGCACCAAGCTCGAGGAGATGATCGCTTTCACCGAAGTGGCAGGCTGCCGAACGCAGGCTCTGCTTGGCTGTTTCGCCGAAGAACTGCCGCAACCTTGTGGACACTGTGACAACTGTGCGGCTCCGCCCCGCATGGCGGATGCGACTGTAGAGGCACAGAAAGTGCTGTCGGCAGTCTATCGCACCGGCCAGGTGTTTGGCGCGCTGCACATCATTTCCGTGCTGCGGGGAGAAGCCACCGATGGCGTACTGCGTCACGCACACAATCGGCTGCCTACCTTCGGGGTAGGAGCGGACCATCCTGGTCCCTACTGGCGCTCTTTGATCCGTCAGCTCATTGCCCATGGCGCGCTGGACGTGGATACCGGCGGCCATGGCGGACTGTTCCTGGTTGAGTCGAAGGCACGTCCAATTCTGCGCGGCGATACCAGGTTCTCGCTGCGAGAGGAGCCCAGGCGGCGTCATGGGGTGGTCCGTCCGAACCGTCCCGTACTCTCCGATGCGGCTTCCGAACCCGAGGTGCGCACGTTGTTCAATTCGCTCCGCGCCTGGCGCGCGGCGGAAGCCAAGGCGCAGCGGATTCCGCCCTACGTCATTTTCCACGATAGCGTATTGCGCGATATAGCCGCCGTGCGGCCGATGAGTATCGAGGAACTTGGGCAGATCAAGGGTGTCGGCACATCCAAGCTCCAGCGCTATGGGACGGCTGTGCTCGCTGCATTGAGGCAGCCGGGTTCGCAATAATTTGACGCGTGTTGAACCATGCGCATCTTGTTCTTTGGGTCGCCGTGGTTGCGTTCTCGACCCAGGACTTCGGGAGACGGATCATGTCCATCAGTTCGGACCAGTCGCTGACGCATCAGGAGCATGCGGCACAGCTCCGCCGCGCGGTGATCGCTAGCACTGTCGGCACCACGATCGAATGGTATGATTTCTTTCTCTACAGCACGGTCACCGGCCTGGTCTTTGCCAAGCTTTACTTCCCGCACTCCGATCCGCTCGTGGGCACGCTGGAGGCATTCGCGATCTATGCCGTCGGCTTTGCCGCACGCCCAATCGGTGCCGCGATTTTTGGCCACTGGGGCGATCGGCTTGGAAGGAAGTCGGCGCTCATAGCGACACTGATGATGATGGGCATAGCCACTTTTCTGGTCGGCCTCGTGCCGACATACAGCAGTATCGGCATTTGGGGCGCCATCCTGCTGACGCTATTGCGCTTCATCCAGGGCGTCGGCGTTGGCGGCGAATGGGGTGGCTCGGTGCTGCTGTCCATGGAATGGGCTCGCACCAGCCACCATCGTGGTTTCGTCGCATCCTGGCCGCAGTTCGGTGTGCCGTCCGGACTGTTCCTTGCCAATCTCGCGGTGCTCATATTCAGCTCGCTGTCCGGTGACGCATTCATCACCTGGGGCTGGCGCGTGCCATTCCTGATCAGCATCATCCTCGTCGGCATCGGCCTGTGGATACGCCTTGGCATCCTGGAGACCCCCACCTTCCGCCGCCTCGTCGAAGAGAATCGTATCGAGCGTGCGCCGATCGCCGAGGTGTTCCGCCTTCAGGCGAAGGAGATCTTTCTCAGCGCCTTCGCGCGCATGGCCGAACAGGCGCCGTTCTACATCTTCACGGCATTCATTTTCGCCTATGGTACCGGCACGCTGAAAGTATCGCGCGACCTGCTGCTGAGCGCCGTCCTGGTGGCCTCGATCGTTTCGTTCTTCTCGATCCCGATCGCCGGTCATCTCTCAGATCGGTTTGGGCGCAGGAAGGTCTACATCATCGGCGCCGTGCTGACCGGCATTTTCGGTTGGGTCTACTTCCTGATGCTCGGCACGTTGGTGCCGTTCTGGATCTTTCTCGCGGTCGTGCTCTCGCTGATCCCGCACGACATCATGTATGGACCACAGGCGGCCCTGATCGCGGAAAGCTTCACCGGACGGCTGCGCTACTCGGGCGCGTCGATCGGGTATCAGCTTGCATCCATCATAGCCGGTGGTCCCGCGCCGCTGATCGCGGCTGCCCTGTTCGCCGGCTATCACTCCTGGGTGGCAATCGCGGTGTATATTTCTGTGTGTGCCGTCATCAGCGTTGTTTCGGCGGCGCTGCTGAAGGACTACACGGGACGGGACATTTCGGCCGAATACGCATTCGGAGAGCAATAGAGTTTCCCTTCGAGTACTGGTAAAGCAGGCGTCGGCGCCGAGACCACTGCCCAAGCCTCTTGCCGACGCGTGATCTGCGCCGCCTTGGTTGATTGACGGAGCAATGGCATACCTGAGTGCGGCTAGCGCGTGATGACCGGAGGCTCTGGCCCGAGTCTGAACACGTGACCAGGCCATTCCCGGGGATTGTCCCAGTCATCACGCGCTCAAACAGCAATCAATCATGATGAGGTCAACCTGACCCTTGTCATGCTACAGCGTCAACCTTGATCGACATATCAATATGCCGGATGAAGTCGCAAGGCCCGCCCGGTGGCTCACCGCCGAACAAGCAACCGCGGAACTCGGCGTATCGCGTCCGACGCTATATGCCTATGTCAGCCGCCATCGCATAGGCGCCGTCATCGCGCCGGATGATCCTCGACGCAGCCTTTATGATGCAGCCGATGTGCGTCGACTGGCGCAGCGCAACCGCAATGGACGCAGTCGCCGTGCCGTTGCCGCATCAACGATTAGCTGGGGTGAGCCGATCCTTGTCTCTGCGATCACCCGGATTGATAGCGGGCGTCTCGAATACCGCGGAGCCGACGCGATAGCCCTTGCAGACCAGGCAACGCTGGAGGAGCGTCGCCGCCTTGCTGTGGCAGGTAGCGGCGCTGCCCGAACCTGGCTCTTCTGCCGCATGGCCGCGCGCGAGTGCGCCGGCCGGAAGCGCCGAGAACTGCATCGCGGCGATTGCCGCTCTCGCAATGTCGGGCCGCTGGGCGGAACAAGTGGATAACGTGCTGCCGGAGGCGGTGCGCATCTTGAAATCGAATGGCATGGGCGGCCGGCCGGCTTGACAGGTCGTTCCGTCCAGTCCTCGTCGCTGCCGTTGCATCAACGCCTGGCGTCGGCTTGGGGCGCCGGCGCGAAGGCAGCCGACGCTGATCCGCCGCGCGTTGGTGCTGACCGCCGACCACGAACTCAACGCCTCCACTTATGCCGCACGTGTGGTGGCCTCGACACGTGCTCCCCTCGGCTCCTGTGTGCTCGCCGGCCTCACTGCACTGGTCGGACCTTTGCATGGCGGCATGACCAATGAGCTACGGCATTTCCTGGCCGATCCTGAAGTGGCGGCCGATCCCGCGGCTGCAATCGGGGCCAGGTTGGCTCGCGGTGAACGGATCCCCGCGTTCGGCCATCCGCTATATCCGGACGGTGACCCAAGGGCTGCCCATCTGCTGCAGCACCTGTCGCCGCTGCCGCGAGCGCTGCGTCTGGTCGAGGCAGATGATGGCCCGGACCACCGGTATCGCGCCCAATATCGACTTCGCACTGTTGGCTTTGGAACAACGCCTGCCGCCTTCCCGCCGGCGCGGCATTTGCCACCTTCGCCATTGGGCGCACCGTCGGATGGATTGCGCACGCGCTGGAGCAGTGGCGCCACGGCACGTTGATCCGCCCGCGTGCGCGTCTACCCGACAGGCCACGCAGCTGATCGCGGTCAGCTGCCAACATTCACCACCTGCACGCGGCGATTGCGCGGCTCCGGCGTCTGGTCTGGCGTCGACACCAGCAAGCCCATCCTCACCCATCCCGACCGCCTCCACGCGATGGCGGTCGACATGGAAGTTGCTCGCCAGATACTCCACCACCGCAGCGGCACGACGATCCGAAAGTTCCTTGTTATAGCCGCGCGACCCGACAGTGTCGGTGTGACCTTCGATGTGGAACCGATAGGCCGCCAGTGACTTGGTCGCTCAGTGCCTTGCCCAGATTGTCGAGCGCCTGCGTTGCCTCCGCGCGTCAACTCCGCTGACCCGGTCTCGAACTGCACATTGATGCTGATGGCGGGTGCAGGCTGAGCTGCTGTCGAACTGGCGACCCCGGTCGCCGGCTTCAGGCGAATGCCGCGCGTGGGGCCGGATGGCCCGGTGGGTGTCAGCGACTTGATGATCTGCTCGGGGCTCGGAACGCCCTGCGCTGACGCGCTTCGCCGCAAATATGCCCACGGCCAACAGCGCAGTGGCGGCAATCGTCGTGTAGCCTGACATGGCAGAGCCCTCTCCCGAACTAGGATCGTGTCGCTATAGCATACAATGGACGCAATTGCCCGACTGTGGCGCTGCCACGTCGGCAGTATCTCCTTGTGTTGCGCGGCGGATTCCGCCGCCCGGAATCCGGCTTAACTCCCGCCGCCGTTTGCCGCTGCCAACTCGCTCTGCACGAAGTGCCCTGGACGGCCTTCCGACACGCTCCAGCACCAGGTGGCGCTCGTGGAACGCCGCGACCGATGGACGATGGGCGATGGACACCAGCGTGGTATTCGGCAGCCGCGCCTTTAGCATGCGGTACATTGCAGCTTCGGCCTCGGGATCCAGGCTGGCAGTCGCCTCGTCCAGGAACAGCCAGTCCGGTTTCGCCAGCAAGGCCCGCGCCAGCGCCACCCGCTGCTGCTCGCCACCCGAAAGCTGCTGCGCCCACGTATCGTCATCGTCCAGACGAGAAACGAACTGGCCCAGCCCTGCATCCTCCAGCGCCCGTTCAATCTCCTCGCGGCTGAAGGTGTTGGTCGGATGCGGATAGGTGATCACGTGGTGCAACGTGCCCAGTGGGATATACGGCCGCTGTGGCAGGAACAGGCCCGCTCTGGGCGGGTCGCTGCACCCGGCCTCGGCCGAACGGCCAGATGCCCGCCAGCACACGGAACAGCGTGGATTTGCCCGCACCGGATCGGCCGGAGATAACAACCGAGTGGCCTGTGTTCCAGCACCAGATCGGCGTCCTGCAGCAGCTTCGCTCCGTTCGGCAGTTCGACCGTCGCTCCCCGCAATTGCACCGATCCGTCGCCTGTATCACTTTCCGCCAACCCGGTTCCGAACGCGGCGCGCGCGGCCACCACCGCGCGATGGAACGTGGTCAGTCGTTCCGACGATCGCATGCCATTGCGCCAGATCGGGATACCGCGAGATGAACCAGGACAAGGCGTCCTGAACGCGACCAAAGGCGCCGGCCGTCTGAGTAAGCCCCCCGAGCGGAATTTCGCCGGTAAAGAAGCGCGGCGCGGCGACGATGAACGGAAACACCACCGCGACCTGCTCGTAACCGGCAGTAAGCGCGTTCAGCAGTTTGGTCCGCTGCATGATCGCCCACCAATTACCGATCACCGCCCCAAACCGATGGCCGAGGATGCCCTTTTCCTCCGCTTCACCGTCGTAGAGCGCGATGCCCTCCATGTTCTCGCGCACGCGCACAAGGCTGTAGCGGAAATCGGCCTCCACGCGCTGCTGCCGAAACCGGAGTATGGCAAGTGGCCGCCCGACCAGATGGGTCAGCCACGTGCCCACGACCGCATAGACCAGCGCCACCCAGACCATGTAACCGGGTACCGGCACGCCAAACACCTTGATTGTGCCCGACAGCGACCAAAGGATGCCCAGGAAGCTGAACAGCGTGACGATGTTCGCCAGCAGGCTGATGCCCAGCGTCAGGGTATTGTCGACATAGTCGCGGACATCTTCGGCGATACGCTGATCGGGATTATCCGTCCCGATGGCAGCCCGGTCCGTCGTAAGGCTGATCCGGTAGTAGGCGCGGTCGGCCAGCCACTCGTCGAGCAGACGGACCGTCAACCATCGCCGCCAGCGGATCTGCAGCCATTGCGATAGGTAAGTGAAATACACGGCGACCAGGATATAGACTACGGCGATTTCGCAAAATCCGGGCATGAAGCCACTCGGCGTGAAGCGGTAGACGAACAGAAGATCGAAGAACGCGCCGAAATTCTTGTCCTGCAACGAGTTGAAGAACTCGCGGTTCCAGAAGCTTAGGACGACGGTCATGCCGACCAGCAACAGGCGAAGCGCCAGAATAGAGCCCAGCAGCCCCCAGGCGGACCATCTTTCGTCCGAGACTGTAATACGGCCTCGCCAGGCGCCAGGCGTCACGCAGGAATGGTCGGATACCTCGCATAGGCGCCTTATCTCTCGTTGGAACGGTTGATCTTGCTTTCCAGTGCGGCGAGCCACGGTGCGGAGCCGCTGGCGGTTCATGCCCATATCTGAATAGCCGTATACGCTACGCGAATACAGCAGGAGCGTGCTGCCGCCCGGCCCTGCCGGGGCAACCTGGGCAGTGATCAGATCGGGGAAGTTGAGTACCGCACTCCGGGCGACGAAGTGCGCCTGCTGTTCCGCAGCATACTCCGCCGCGATGAAGGTCCGCGGCTGCTCCTCCGCGACCGCAATAACCAATGCGTATAACTGGGGCGCGGCCAGCGGGAAACGGGGCGTGACCAGGTCGGGTGCCGGTCTGGTCCCTGCCGGGGCCGCGAGAGCGGTGTTCGGACTGGTTGGCCGCGCGATATGCGCCATGTCCATCAGGGGTGGCGTCGGCAGGCCAGCCGCGCCAGACGCAGCGCATGCCGGCAGAAAAAACCCTACAAACCAAGCCAGTGGCGTCATCTGGCCGCTCGGCTCTCTATTGGCATTGGCCGCTCATGGCGCGGATCGTGTGCCGCGGCAAGTTTCCGCCCGCTTACCGCCTGTTCATGGGACTGTGTTGGAATACCGCGTAGCCCGGCGGGGAACTTCGCTCATGACCTCGGATCAGCGCTCGTTCCCGGCGCCGGAATACTGTATTCTCCAGCATCGCGCGTTCGCATCTTTTGACGATCCGCTGTTCCGTCGCGCCGATTCCGACCGTGCCCCGGTCATAGTTGTCAAACTCGGGCGACACGGAAGCGATGGTCCCGCTTCGCCCCCTGCAGCGGGAATTCGGCGATCACCGACAAATCCGACGATGGGCGCATGCTCGCGCTGATCGCGCAGTCGCTCGATTTTGTCTCCGTCGCTGCGCATCGGTGATGAGCTGCCCGCCGAAGTACTGACGGGACAGGCGAGCTGGGAACCGGATGCGGCGCACCTGGAGATCGCCAGGGCTCGTCTGCAATGGCAATTGGTGGCCTGGCTGAATTCCGGCACCTGTGCGGAAACACCTCCGCCAGATCGCCAAAGTCCTGCTCCAGGTGGCCGACGATCCGGCGCACCAGGCGCAAGTGCAACAGGCTTTCGCCAAAGCGGCCGACGCGCTCGGCCCTGCCAGCGCGCCAGGCCGTGGTTCGATCAGTCGAAGATTTGGCCCAGGAACTGGCCTATATCGAAGCATTGCGGGACCGCCTGCTGAACCGGGTAAAGAACATGGCGGATAAGTTGAACCGCATGGCGCGAACCCGTCACGGTGACGGCGCACATCTCGAAACACTGACCCAGGTGCGGCGGCTCACCCTGATCGCGCTCCGGCAGATCAGCCACAGGTTCGAGGAGCTGGACGTGCGGACCGGAAGTGATATCTGCTTTGCGCAATATCGGAAGCCAACGGGTCTTCATCCGATCCAACCGGGATTGGCTGTACCGAACGCAGCGGGCGTGGCATGCGCTGCTGGCGGATTGGGAGGTTGCCGGTATCGGCCTCGATCATGGCATCCTGCGTCTGCTCAATCGCAGCTATCAATTCCTGGCACCGCGATTCATGCCGGTCACCGAATGGGAATCGGTGACGCGGCCCGGCCGGCGCAGAAGCCCACGTCGCGCGAAATGGTGTGGTGACCGGCGCGCGAAATGGTACCTGACCTCGTGATGCTTTAGACCCGCGTCAGTCTGCTGACGGCCCGGTCGAACTGCGCGAGGTAAATGTTTTCCTCCGCATCCAGCCAGATGCCATGGACATTGAATGCGCCCGTCGCCGGTTCGTCCCGGCCGAACTGCGCCAGCTTGCGTCGCTCTGCCGTCCATATCGAAACGCGTCGGCGGCGGCCACATAGATCGACCTCGCGACCGAAAGCCAGATCGCTTGGCATATGAAAGCCCGTCCATTCCCCAGCGATTTCCCCGGTGGGAGCAAAGATCTGGATCCGATGGTTCTCCCGGTCGCAGACATATAACTGGTCATTCGCATCGGCGGTGATGAAGTGCACCAACGCGAACTGGCCGGGACCAGTGCCGGGCTCACCCCAGGAATGCTTCAGTTCGCCGGTTGGGCGTGAAGCAGTGTACGCGGCGGTTGCCATAGCCGTCTGAGACGAAGAACTCGCCGCTCGAGGTGAAGGCGATACCGGTCGGCATGTTGAATGGTTTGCCATACAGCGTCGGCTGTGCGGCCCCCCGCATTCCCAAGCTGCGCAGCAGGGTACCGTCCGCTTCGTGCTCCGTTACCGTGTGCAGCCCGGAATCGGCGATCCAGACGTGGCCGCTGGCATCGATCGTCAGGCCGTGCACAAAGCTGGAAAACTGGCCCTCGCCCCACGAGCTGATGAATTGCCCTCCTGGCTGAACACCAGAACGGGATGCGCGCCGCGGCACAGCACGTAGACGTCGCCGTTTCGTGCGACCGCACCCTTGACGCTGGTGCGTGGCGGTCCTGGCTGGTCCGCCTCACCGAAATTCCACCAGCGCGGCAGCTTCGCCCAGTCGCGCTGAAATCGATAACGGTAATCACCAGTTCCTATGATCGGATCGGGCATGTCGTCGTCTCCTGGTCATGCTCGTTCGCACAGCAAGCGGCCATAATGACAAAGGAGACGGCGCTATGAGTCAAACTCGCCCGGCCGCAAAAGCCGGGCCAGCCGGTCCAGCACCGCGTTTGCCATGCCCGGCTCGCCGCCGGTGAAGAAACCGCGCGCCACATCGAGATACTCGTTGATCACCACCTTGGCCGGCGCGCCGCCCGACATCGCCAGCTCCGCGGAGCCGGCACGCAACACCGCCCGCAACACCGGGTCGATCCGCCCCAGCGGCCAGTCTGCCGGCAACGCTTCCGCCAACATGCGGTCGATCGTGTCCTGCTGCGCTACTGCACCACGCACGATACGGGCGAACAGCGGAACTTCGGCATCGGGTACGCGACCATCCTCGAAGCCGCCGGTGCCCGGCAGCTCGCCGAGACGGTGGCGAACGAACTGATCGATCACCGTCTCCGCGTTGTCCTGTGCCTGCTCGCTCTGGAACAGCGCCTGTACCGCGGCAAGACGCGACGCCGTCCGTGTCCTGTGCACCGAACGCGCCATCAGACGGCGCCAAGGTATCGCGCCGCGTTGATCTGTAGAAGTGCGGCGGCCGCGGCCTCCGCACCTTTGTTGTGACCATCCATGCCGGAACGTGCCTCTGCCTGCGCCAGGGTGTCGCAGGTAAGCAGTCCTGTCCCGAGCGCAAGCCCGAATTGCAGCGCCACTTGCATCAGCCCTTCCATTGTGGCGCGACAGATGAATTCGTAGTGGTCGGTCTCGCCGCGCACGATACAGCCAAGCGCAACAAATCCGTCGAAGCGCTGCTTCCCGCGTACTGCCAGGCGCACCGTCTGAGGCAATTCGAAAGCGCCAGCCACATCGATTTGCTCGAAAGTGCCGCCGGCTTCGCGCAGGATCCGCGTCGCTCCCGCGGTCAGCCCATCGACAACGGTGCGGTAATAAGGTGCGCGGACCAGCAGAAGATGCGGTGGCGACCCTGCGACATGGGGCGCGATCGGAAGCGACGCGTCCTCGGTGCTCATGCGTGGTTCCGAGCGTCAGCTCGGCCTTCTCTCGTCATGGCCTGGCCGGACCAGGCCATCATCCAGTGTAGCCTTCGGCGACGATATTCGGGATCGGCTTATGCGCCACGATGTTCAGGCCATAACCCTCCAGACCGACGATGGTGCGGCGGACGTTCGACAGCAGCACCATGTTCTTGACCCCGAGATCCAGCAGGATCTGAGCGCCGATACCGTAGTCGCGCAGCGCGCGCGGCGGCCGTGGGCTGTCAACCACAAGCTGGCTGACCCGCTCGGCAAGCGCGGTCCTGCGATGTTCGCGGATAAACACCATGACGCCGCGACCTTCGTGGCCGATCATGTGCATCGCATTGTGCACGGTGATCCAGTGCGGCCCGCCGGTCATGTCATCCAGCAGGTCGACCGCGTGCATGCGTACCATCACTGGGTCGGGGCCAGCCACATCGCCTTTCACCAGCGCGAGATGCTCCTGGTATTCGACCGTATTGGCATAGACGACCGCACGCCACTCGCCGCCCGCCATGTGGTGAAACGCGCCATCGGCAACGCGCTTCACCAAGCGCTCGGTGATCCGCCGGTAGGCGATCAGATCGGCGATCGAGCCAACCTTCAAGATTATGCCGCTGCGCAAACGCGACCAGGTCTGGGCAGCCGCGCCATGGTGCCATCATCGTTCATGATCTCGCAGATCACCGCGGCCGGGGACAGACCCGGCCTTACGCGCGATATCCACCGACGCCTCGGTATGACCGGCCCGCACCAGCGTGCCGCCCTGTCGCGCCATCAACGGGAAGACGTGCCCCGGAGTGACGATATCGTCGCGGCCGCATTCGGGATTGATCGCCACCGCAATGGTGCGCGCACGGTCGTGCGCGGAGATCCCGGTGGTAACGCCTTCGCGTGCCTCGATCGAGATGGTGAACGCGGTTTGGTGCCGGGTGCCGTTATGCGCGCTCATCAGCGGCAGTCCGAGCTGCTCGACACGCTGTCGCGTCAGTGCCAGGCAGATCAGTCCGCGCGCATGGCGGGCCATGAAGTTGATCGCATCCGGCGTGGCGAACTGTGCCGGAACCACGAGGTCCCCTTCGTTCTCGCGGTCCTCGTCATCGACCAGGATGAACATGCGGCCGTTGCGGGCCTCCTCGATCAGTTCCTCGACGGAGGACAGATACTGCGACAGCTCGACAGTCTTCAGGTTCTGCTGCATCACTTGAACTCCGCCAGCCGCGCGACATAGCGGGCCAGCATGTCGATCTCGAGATTCACCGCATCGCCAGGGCGAAGCGAGCCGAAGCTGGTGACCGAGGCGGTATGCGGGATGATGTTCACGCCGAAAGTGTCGTCCGTAACCTCGTTCACCGTCAACGATACCCCATCGACCGCAATGCTGCCCTTCACCGCAATGAAGCGTGCCAGATCGCGTGGGACACGGAAGACGAAACGCAGGGAGCCATGCTCAGGCGTTGCCGCGAGCACCTCGCCGATCCCATCCACATGACCGGAAACCAGATGTCCACCCAGTTCGTCGCCGAGGCGAAGCGAGCGCTCCAGGTTCACGGGTGTCCCGGCGCGCCACCGGCCCAGTGTGGTCCTGCTCAGCGTTTCGGCGGAGGCATCCGCCGCGAACCAGTCAGTGCCGACCGCCACCGCCGTAAGGCAACAGCCCGAACAACTGATCGAGGCGCCAAGCGGGATGGACGCAGTGTCCGGCCAGGGAGCCGCGATCGTCAGCCGCATATCCGCGGCTCTCACCGAGAGCCGCAATTGCCCGAACGCTGCCCAGTGCGGTGACGATCCCGGTAAACATCAGCAAGCTCCCCAAAGACCCCCCCTCCCCTTGCGGGAGGGGGTTGGGGGGAGGGGGCCTCGCATCATCTCCCAGCACTCACCGTTCGACACTCCTCCGCACGAACTCGCTCAGCATATCGTCGCCCATAGGCGGTCCCGCCCACCCGCGTAAATCGCGGCATCGCACCCAGTCGCTCGATGCCGAATGCCTGCACTGCGGGCCATGCATCGCCCCCCATCACGGCGGGCGCATGGAACCATGCGATGCGGTCAACCAGGTCGGCACGCAGCAGCGACGCCGCAAGCTGAGCCCCTCCCTCGACCAGAATTCGAGTGAGGCCCGCGTCGCCAAGCGCCCCCAGAGCGGCTGCCGACATCCAGCCCCGCCTCCGGCGCCCTTCACCTCGATCAGCTTGGCGCCGATGTCCGCGAAAGCGTGTCGGCGATCACGGTCGGTGCCTTGACGAATGAACATCCAGGTCGGCGCCTGCCCCGCAGTAGCCGGCCAGGGTCGCCGTAAGCGGGTGTCCGCAAGTGGCTGTCGGCAACAATGCGGACCGCTGGCTGCGGTCGATAGCCCGGCAGCCGGCAGGTCAACTCCGGATCATCCGCCAGCACGGTCCCCACCCCGACCATAACCGCGTCGTGTCGTCCCCGCAGTGCATGTGCGGCGCGCCGCGCCGTTTCGCCGGTAATCCAGCGGCTCTCTCCCGTGCGGGTCGCGATGCGTCCGTCCAGAGTGGAAGCAAGCTTGAGCGTGACCAGCGGTCGGCCGTGGCGGACCCGCAAACCGAACCCGGCGACGACCTCGTCCGCCTCCGCCCGAAGCACCCCTTCATCAACGGCAATACCAGCGGCTCGGAGCCGTGCAATCCCGGCGCCATCAACGCGCGGATCGGGATCTCGCGTGCCTATGACCACGCGCGCCACCTTCGCTGCCGTCAGCGCATCCGTGCATGGAGGGGTGCGGCCCCAATGGCAGCATGGCTCCAGCGTGACATAGACCGTGGCGCCCTCGGCGGCCGACCCCGCAGCATCCAGGGCCGCCGGTTCCGCATGCGGGCGCCCACCGGGGGCCGTGACCGCCCGCGCCACCACGCGCCCACTTTTCACGATCACGCAGCCAACCGAAGGGTTGGGCCAGGCATTGCCCAGCCCACGCCGGGCGAGCGACAGGGCGGAGCGCATGTGGGCAATTCTTGGCCAATATCTTCCGACGTTCCGGCCATATCAGCGGCTAAGCGGTCTCGCCCAACGAGCCAATGAACTCCTCGAAGTCCTTGGCTTCACGAAAATTCCGATACACGCTGGCGAACCGAACATAGGCTACGGAGTCAAGTTCCTTCAGCGTGTCCATGACCAGCTCGCCGATCTGCTTGGAGGGAATATCGCTCTCCCCCGAGGCCTCGAGCTGACGCACGATGCCATTGACGATCCGCTCGATGCGCTCTTCCTGGATCGGCCGCTTGCGCAGTGCGACACGGATCGAACGCGCCAGCTTGTCACGGTCGAACGGCACACGCCGGCTGTCCGCCTTCACCACCGTGAGTTCGCGCAACTGGGTCCGCTCGATCGTGGTGAAACGCTGGCCGCAGTTGGCGCAGAACCTCCGGCGCCGGATCGCTCCGCCATCCTCGCTGGGGCGGCTGTCCTTCACCTGCGTGTCCTCGTGGCCGCAGAACGGGCATCGCATCAGCTTCTAGCTCGACCGGTACAGCGGGAATTGGGCGCAGAGCGCCTGAACCCGGGCGGCAACCGAGATCTCCACCGCATCGTTCGAGCCATCGTTGGAGCGCGCCAGGCCCTCCAGCACTTCGTTGATCATCACGCCGATATCGCGGAACTCGCGCAGGACCGAAGCCGCGCGTCGTAGCAGCGGGTGTGCCCAGCCGAATCCCCGATGTAACCGTCGGCTTCTCCGGATCGAACGGGATTGCGTTCTTGTTCGTGGTGATCCGGGCACGTTCCAGGCTGGCCTCGGCCGCCTTGCCGGTGACGCGCTTGGAGCGGAGATCCGCGAGCATCAGGTGGCAGTCGGTTCCGCCAGTGACGACCGAGACGCCTTGCTGAACCAGGGTCTGCGCCAGCACCTTGGCGTTCTCCACGACCGCCTTCTGGTAGGATCGGAACTCAGGCCGGAGCGCTTCGCCGAAAGCAGCGGCCTTGGCGGCAATGACGTGCATCAGCGGGCCGCCTTGCAGCCCGGGAAACACCGCGGCATTGATGCGGCGCCCGATCTCCGGATCATTTGCCAGGATCATCCCCCCACGCGGGCCGCGCAGCGTCTTGTGGGTGGTAGTGGTGACGACGTGGGCGTGAGGCAAAGGGTTAGGATACAGATCCGCGGCGACCAGCCCGGCGAAATGCGCCATGTCCACCATGAAACAGGCGCCGACCTCGTCGGCCACCCGACGGATCCGGGGGAAGTCGAGAAAGCGCGGATAAGCCGATCCGCCGGCGATGATCAGTTTTGGTCTCGCGGTGCGTGCCAGTCGCTTCCAGTTCGTCGTAATCCAGCAGCCCGTCCTCCCGCCGCACACCATACTGAAGGGCACGAAACCATTTGCCTGAGAGATTGGGCGCCGCGCCATGCGTGAGATGCCCTCCGGCAGCGAGACTCATCCCCAGGATCGTATCCCCTGGCTGCAGCAGGGCCAAAAATACCGCCTGGTTGGCCTGCGCACCGGAATGCGGCTGCACATTGGCAAACCGGCAGGAAAACAGCTGTTTCGCCCGGGCTATCGCGAGCTGTTCGGCCACATCGACGTAAGCGCAGCCGCCATAATAGCGCCGGCCAGGATACCCCTCGGCATACTTGTTCGTCAGAACGGAGCCTTGGGCTTCCAGCACAGCCGCTGAGACGGCATTCTCGCTGGCAATAAGCTCGATACCGTCCTGCTGGCGGCGCAACTCGCCGCTGATGGCCGCCGCCAGTTCCGGATCGGTTTCGGTGAGGGGAGCCCCGAAGAACCGCCCCAGGCTGGCGGCGGGTCGCTGTTCATTCATGACAAGCCCACCGGCTGGAAATGTCCCGACCTGTAGCATGGCGATGGTGCCGCACAAACGGCGGTCAGCCACCGAACTGTTCAGGCCAGCGACCGCGGATACTGGTCGGTGCGCGTAAGCACCTGCAGCTCCGTGGTCGGGAATCCGCATAAACTCCAAGTTGCATTTTACGCCGCCTTAGTCGGATGGCGCCAGAGTCGATGCATGTCGCTGAGCACCCGACAGAACCCCCATACCTACGCGCGTGGCATTGGCGCGGAGGAGGCGGCGTGCCGCGCGTTGTCCCGTCTCGGCTGGACGGTGCTCGCGAGAAGATTGCGCACCGAGGCGGGTGAAATCGATATCGTCGCAGCGCAACCGGACCTGCTGGCGATTATCGAGGTGAAGGCGCGACGAACGCTCGCTGATGCCGCGCTGGCGCTGAGCGCCAGGCAACGGAATCGCCTGCTGGCAGCCGCGAGATCGTGCTGGCGGAGCATCCCGACTGGGCACGGCCCGGGATGCGCTTCGATCTCATTGTGGTCGATGCCGCGGGAGTCGTCAGGCGCATAGCCGACGCATTCCGCTTGGAAAACTAGACCGGAGCCGGCCGAGGTTAGCCCTTCCTCCGCCGGCATTCGGTGCCGGAACGCGAGTGCCTCCGCCACATGCACCCGCTGCACCACCTTGGCTTCGGCCAGATCGGCAATGGTACGCCCGACCCGCAAGACGCGCGTATAACCGCGCGGTGAAAGCCGTAGCTTGTCCATTGCCTGTTCGGCCAGAGCATGCGCTTCCGGCGTCATCTCGATATCGGTGCTGCCAAGTTCGGCGTTATTTCCCTCGTCGTTGCGCCTTCGCTGAGCCTCGCGTGCGCGTGCTACCCGCCCGGCCACTCCGGCACTTGGCTCGCCGGCCGGTGCGCGCGCCAACTCGGCAGCGGTCGCGGGTTGCACCTCTATCGTCAGGTCGATCCGGTCGAGCACCGGCCCGCTGATCCGGTTCTGGTAATCCTCCGCGCAGCGAGGCGCCCGGCCGCATTCGCGCGCCGCATCGCCCAGATAACCGCAGCGGCATGGGTTCATCGCCGCCACAAGCTGGAAACGCGCGGGATAGGTAATGTGTGCAGCCGCGCGCGCCACCGTCGTCCGGCCGTTCTCCATAGGCTGGCGCAATGACTCCAAGGCCTGCTTGGGGAATTCCGGCAACTCGTCCAGGAACAGAACGCCGCGATGCGCCAGACTGGCCTCGCCGGGCTTCGCGCGCTGCCCGCCCCCGGTCAGCGCCGCCTGCGACGCCGAGTGATGCGGTTCGCGAAACGGCGGACGCATCACCAGCCGACCGCCCTCAAGCATGCCCGCCACGCTGTGGATCATCGAGACCTCCAGCGCCTCCTTGGGAGAGAGATCGGGCAGCAGCCCCGGCAGGCGCGCTGCCAGCATCGACTTGCCCGAGCCGGGCGGTCCGATCATCAGCAGGTTGTGGCCCCCGGCAGCCGCGATTTCTACCGCTCGCTTGGCGGTCTCCATCCCCTTCACGTCGCATAGATCCGGGGCACGCGCGGCCTCGGCGATCCCTGCGGACGTTTCCGGGGGCGTCAGCACCTGGGTGCCTCGGAAGTGGTTGATCAGCGACAACAGATCGGTGGCGGCCAACACCTCGATCCGCCCCGCCCACGCCGCCTCGCCACCCTGCCCGGCCGGGCAGATCAGCCCCAGATCCAATGTGGAGGCGCCGATCGCGGCCGGCAGAACGCCCGCCACCGGGTTCAGTGTCCCATCGAGCGACAATTCGCCCAGCGCGGCGTAGCCGTAGAGGTCCTCACGGGGCAGCACCTCCATGGCAGCCAGCACCCCCAGTGTGATGGGCAGATCGAAATGACTGCCTTCCTTGAGCAGGTCGGCCGGCGCCAGGTTGATCAACACCCGTCGCGGAGGCAGCCCGAGACCCATGGCGCTCATCGCCGCGCGCATGCGCTCGCGAGCCTCCCCGACCGCCTTGTCGGGAAGTCCCACGAGCAGCAGAGCCGGGCTGCCGCCGGAAATCTGCACCTGCACCTCGACCGGCACCGCCTCGATGCCTGAAAAGGCGAAGGTGCGGACGCGGGCAATCGGCGCTGCGGAGGTCGGGAACAGGTTTGCAACCCGGCTGTTGCGGAAGATTGCTTCTAGCGGACCATGGTGAACGCAAGGGTAATGGGCAGCTCTGGCCGAATTCCCCGAGCTGCCTATCTGATCCTGATGCGTCTCATTCATGCTTTCCTGGCATTGCTGCTCGGGACCGTTGCCAGCCGCCGCGGTTGCGGCACCGCGGCAGATCGACATCAGCCCCCCAGCCAGCGAGGTCGCATTCCGCGCCTACAAGCTGGGCCTGCTGCCGATCGACGGCAGGTTCACCCGATTCGAAGGCCGGCTGATCCTTGGATTCGGAGAACAAGGCATCCTGTCGGGTGGAACTGCGTGTCCAGGTGGCCAGCTTGGAGACTGACGACCCCGCGGTGCGCCCAAGGGTGACCGGGCCCGAGTTCATGGACGCGGCCAGTTTCCCGGTGCTGCGGTTCGTCGGGAGTTGCGAAGGTTCCGATGTGGCAGGCATTCTCGCCATGCATGGCGTGAGCCGCCCCTGTGCGCTATCGCTCGACCGGCACCCGGATGCCCTGATTGCCGAGGGCCATATCGTTCGTTCGGATTGGGGCATCTCGGCGATGCCCTTGCTCGCCGGGAAGACGGTGCGCATCCGCGTTTCCGTGCCTCTCTCGGCGCAAACCAGCAATCACGGATAAGCGAACGCTCTATCCTTGACCCGCGGTGCCCTCGGTCCAATCATTTGCGCGCAAATGAAAACCCTTCGGCATGTCGGATCTACTGGCTGACAGGCTGGCCGATTTCTGCGTCGAGGATCACGTCGGATTCCTGCTCCGCCGCGCTCATCAGCGACACGTCGCTCTATGTACCGCGGCTATGGCACATGCCGAGTTGACGCCGACGCAGTTCACGGCGCTTTTGAAGACTGTGCAGCTGCGGCGGGTCACGCAGAATCTGCTGAGACGGCACGCTGCCATGGACCCAGCCACGACCCAGGGCGTGGTGCGACGGCTGGTCGCGCGGGGACTGATCCGCCGCGGTCGCGATCCGTTAGACCGCCGGACCGCCGTCCTGGAACCAACCGAGGCGGGCGTTGCGCTCATCACGGATGTCGTGGCATGCGCGCGAGAAGGTGCACGAGGGCGCGCTGGCGCCGCTCTCGCCCGAGGCAGCGAGCTCAGCTCCTGCTTTTGTTGCGAATGATAGGTTGATATCACGATGGATGCCGTGCCTGCCGCGGATGCAGCAACCCTGGGCTTCGGCTTCAGCTTCGCCGATCTTGGCGATCGGGAAGGCCTGGTCCGATTGGACCGCCTGTTCCTCGATGAACTCGCGACCGAAGACGCAGCGCTGCACGCACGCCTATCTGGCGGCGAGGGCTGCTCCCGAAGCAGTTTCAGGACCGGAGGAAAGTGCACTGGTGGTGGCGCTAGCGCCGCACCTGGACGCCTTCATCGCCGCACTCTTCGGGGTCGAGACAGAGAACCGGGGCCTGGCCCGCCAGACGCATGAACTCGATCCAATCCACGCCTGTAAGCGGCTGTTCGTCCAGCGTCAGGCGGTCAAGAAGTATCCTGATCCATCCGGGTTCGACGGCCCGGTGTTGCGCGCGGCGCTCGAAGCGCTGTTCGGCGATGCACTGACAGAGCGCCGCTTCGCAGATCAGGTGCGGCCTGGGAGAAGGCCGGCGATGCAGAAGCGCTGGATCTCGCGATGCGCTATGCGTCCTGGGCGACGCTGACCGAGGCGGGACACGCGGCTCATCCCGGGCAATACGCTGTTCCGGGTGCCGCATCGGCTGGATTACAACCACCTCGTTCCGGTCGAAACCGTCGAGCGTGACGGCGTGACCATGCTGCGCCTGCCCGAACAACACTGGCGCGCGCGCGAGGGTTTCGCGCTGACCGATCCTGGCATGAACCGCCAACAGGCGTTGGACCAGATCAACTACTGCATCTGGTGCCACACGCAGGGCAAGGATTCCTGCCGGCACGGACTGAAGGACCGCAAGACCGCGCAATTCCAGAAGTCGCCCTTCGGCGTGACCCTGGCGGGCTGCCCGCTCGACGAGAAGATCAGCGAGATGCACACGCTCCGCGCGCAGGGCAGCGCGATCGGTGCGCTCGCGATCATCGCCATCGACAATCCGATGGTGGCGGCGACCGGTCATCGCATCTGCAATGACTGCATGAAGGCGTGCATCTATCAGCGGCAGGATCCGGTCGATATCCCGCAGGCGGAGACGCGCGTGCTGAAGGACGTGCTCGAACTGCCCTGGGGGTTCGAGATCTATGCGCTGCTGACGCGCTGGAATCCGCTCGACATTCGCCGTCCGCTGCCGCGCCCCGACAGCGGGCGCAAGGTACTGATCGTCGGCCTTGGCCCCGCTGGGTTCACGCTGGCGCATCACCTGATGAACGACGGCCACACCGTGGTCGCGATCGATGGCTTGAAGATCGAGCCGCTTGGGTTCGATCCGTCCACGCCGGTGCGCGATACGGAGCTGCTGTTCGAGAACCTGGATGATCAGGGTGATGGCTGGCTTCGGCGGCGTCGCCGAGTACGGCATCACCGTGCGATGGAACAAGAACTACCTGAAGCTGGTGCGGCTGCTGCTGGAACGGCGGCGCGAACGGTTCGCGCATTTCGGTGGCATCCGCTTCGGCGGTGGTGCGACGTTGGGCATGGATGACGCTTGGGCAATGGGGTTCGACCACATCGCGCTCTGCATGGGGGCGGGCAAGCCGACGGTGCTCGACATCCCGAACGGACTGGCGCGTGGCGTGCGCGCGGCGTCGGATTTCCTGATGGCCTTGCAGCTTACCGGCGCGGCCAAGCAGTCCTCTGTGGCCAACCTGCAGCTTCGGCTGCCGGTCGTGGTGATCGGCGGGGGCCTCACCGCAATCGACACCGCCACCGAGAGCCTGGCGTATTACGTGCGCCAGGTAGAGAAATTCGCCGCTCGGTATCGGGTGCTGGTCGCGGAGCGCGGCGAAACCGTGGTGCGCGCCGGATGGAACGTCGAAGAGGCCGGCATTGCCGACGAATTCCTTGCGCATGCCGCGGCCATTGCCGCAGAGCGCGACGCTGCGTCGCGAGAGGGCAGGGCGCCTCGCCTCGCGCAGCTGCTCGGGTCCTGGGGCGGCGCCACGATCGCCTATCGGCGTCGATTGATCGACAGCCCGTCCTACACGCTGAACCACGAGGAAGTGGCCAAGGCGATGGAGGAGGCGGTCCAGTTCGCCGAGAACCTGACGCCGCGCGCGATCGAGGTGGATGGGTTCGGCCATGCCGCTGGCCTTCGCGTATCGCGTCCGATGGTTCGGAGGTGGTGCTGCCGGCGCGAGCCATCCTGGTTGCGGCCGGCACTCAGCCGAACACGGTGCTGGCGCGCGAGGATGGGCGCATTCGCCTCGACGGCAAGTACTTCGAGGCCCTCGATGAGGCGGGTGCGCCGGTGACGGTGGTGCGTGGCCTGGCCAAGCCTGACGCGACCCACGTGCTGATGCATCGTGCCGAGCAACGGCCGCTTCATCAGCTTCTTCGGTGACCTGCATCCAAGCTTCTTCGGCAACGTCGTGAAGGCGATGGGCGGCGCCAAGCGTGGCTATCCCGTGGTGTCGCGCATGCTCGCAGCACAGCACGCAACGCCAATCAGCGGTGCGGAACTGATCGTCCGCTGCCGGCAGGAACTGCTGCCGACGGTGCACGCGGTCAACCGGTTGACGCCGACCATCGTGGAGGTGGTGGTGCATGCGCCGGCTCAGGCCCGGGCATTTCGGCCGGGCCAATTCTATCGGCTGCAGAACTACGAGATGTTGGCCCCGCGCGTTGCTGAAGCCGGCGCCCCGAACACCGTGCTGGGAATGGAAGGACTGGCCATGACCGGGGCGTGGACCGATCCGGAGCGGGGCCTAGTATCCGTCATCGTGCTGGAAATGGGAGGCAGCTCCGATATCTGCGCGCTGCTGAAACCGGGTGAGCCGGTGGTGCTGATGGGCCCAACCGGATCGCCGACCGAGATCACGGCAGGCAAGACCGTGGCTCTGATCGGCGGCGGGCTGGGCAATGCAGTGCTGTTTTCTATAGGGGCGGCGCTGCGCGCTTCGGGATCGCGGGTAATCTATTTCGCCGGTTACAAGCAGATGCGTGACCGCTACAAGGTAGCCGAGATCGAACGGGCGGCCGACATCATCGTGTGGTGCTGCGACGAGGCCCCCGGCTTCGCCCCAACCCGGCCACAGGACCGCACCTTTGTCGGCAACATCGTGCAAGGCATGGCCGCGATCGGAGCCGATGTCGGTCTGGGTCAAGCCGACCACCTGATCGTCATCGGCTCGGATCGCATGATGCAGGCAGTTGGCGCAGCACGACGCGGTGAGCTGGCGTCGCTGCTGAAAGCAGATCATACCGCGATCGGCTCGATCAATTCACCGATGCAGTGCATGATGAAAGAGGTCTGCGCGCAATGCCTTCAGCCGCACATAGATCCGGCTACCGGAGAGAAGAGCGTGGTATTCTCGTGCTTCAATCAGGACCAGGCGCTGGATCGTGTGGACTTTTCCGCATTGCACGAACGGCTAATGCAGAACGGCGTGCAGGAGAAGCTGACAAGCCAGTGGATCGACCGTGGACTGCGCCGGTTGCAGGCGAGAGGGGTGGCAGCATAGCCACCCCTCGCCTCCTCAGCTCACTTCACCTGCACCATCTGCCCACGGATCTCGCCTCCCTTATTGGCTGCCGTATGCACGTTCGCATACCATTTCCCGGCTTCCAGGTCCTTCATCTGCGCATCGGTCAATGTCACTGTGCCGGTTGAGGGGCTCGGCGGATTGTTGCCGATCGGTACCGCCACGCCGGCGTTCTGCCCGGGTTCCGCGGGTCCATGGAAGTGCGCTGCAGTCGCGGGACCGGTCAGGCCCGTATAGGTCATCGTATAGTTGAGCTGCCTGGTGTCGGTATTCAGCCTGGCCTGGACATCGCCGGAGCCGGTCGACGTGGTCGGCGGCACCTCGGACTTGCCGTTCATCGTGGCATGATAGTCGACCGTCTCCGCCGAGGCGGCAGACACATAGCCCACGATGACGATCGCGGCCAGTAGTGACGGTCGGAACATGGTTTCCCCTCCAGCTTGCTTGCATTCCCCCGAATCAGTTTCGGGACGAGCAGCTTGCTGAAAGACGCGCCGGAAGTCACGGTATTCCATGCTGTGCTGGGCGCTGCCGCTGCATGGTTATCCCAAATCCTGTCGCTCCGTCGCGACGCTGCGCATCGCCTCCTCGTGGATGGAGTGCATGATGCGTCGTTTGATTCGCCATGAACGCATCGGTGGTCAGCATCTCCACAGTGCGTGGCCGCGGAAGGTCGATTTCGACCATCTCCTTGATCCGGCCCGGCCGCGCGGTCATCACGTACACCCGATCACCCAGGAGAATCGACTCATCGATATCGTGGGTGATGAACAGCACCGTCTTATGCGAGCTCTGCCAGATGTCGAGCAGCAGCTCCTGCATCAGTGACCGTGTCTGGCTGTCCAGTGCACCGAATGGCTCGTCCATCAGCAGGACTGCGGGATCGTTGGCCAACGCGCGCGCCAGTGCGACCCGCTGCATCATGCCGCCGGACAGTTGCTTCGGATACAGCTGCTCGAACCCGTTCAAGCCGACCTGAGTGATGAACCGCCGCGCCGTCTCCCGTCGCTGCGCCGCCGCCATCCGGGCAATGCGCAGGCCGAATTCCACATTGTCCTGAACCGTGAGCCATGGAAACAACGTGTACGACTGGAACACCATGCCGCGGTCTTTGCCCGGCCCGCTGATGCGCGCGTTGTCGAGTGTAATCCAGCCCTCGGTGGGTTCGATCAACCCGGCGACAAGACGCAGCAGGCTGGTCTTGCCGCAGCCCGACGGCCCGACGATGACAGAAAACTCCTTGTCCTCGACCTCGAATGAGATGCTGTCGAGTGCGGTGACGGGCCTACCGGTCCGCGATCTGAACCGCAGCGCGACGATTGTCGATGCGCAGTTTTGGTGCGCCCACCTACACCGCCCAGGGCAGCAGCCAGTTGCGCAGCAGCTTGAAAACCTGATCGGTGATCAGGCCCAGCAGTCCGATTACCATTATCCCGAGAAAGATCTGGTCGGTGAACAGTCCGCGCATCGAGTTCAGGATGAAATAGCCCAATCCCTTATTGGCCGCGACCAGCTCGGCAACCACCAGATATGTCCAGGCCCAGCCGAGTGTGACGCGCAAGGTATCCATCACGCCGGGCAGCGTTGCCGGGATCAGCACGCGCCAGATCACCGTCCGGCGCCCGGCACCAAGCGTATACGACACGTCCAACAGGTCCTGCGAGACGCCGCGCGATACATCCGCAATCATGATGAGCTGCTGAAAGAACGTGCCGATGAAGATCACCGTTATCTTCTCTTCGATATCGATGCCAACCCACAGGATCAGCAGCGGGATCAGCGCGGATACAGGCAGATAGCGGACGAAGTTGGTCACCGGCTCCAGCGCCGCCTCGGCAATCTTGAAGCTGCCCATCAGAATGCCAAGAGGCACCGCCAGCACCGAAGCAATGATGAAACCCGACATGATCTCGGTGACGCTGACGCCGGTGTTCACCAACAACGAACCATCGTTGAAGCCATTGATCGCTGCCACCACCACTTCGTGCGGTGTCGGCAGGAAGTCGCTGCGCACCATTCCGCCGTAAGACAGCGCGCACCAGAAGCCGACGATCGCGATCACCACGAGCGCGCTTACCGATATGTAAGCGCGCCGTGGAATGTCCTTCTTTGGCGAACGTAGGCGTCGAGGAATGACGCCATCAACCGCCGACGTAGCTATAGTTGATCAAGTCGACAGGCGTTGTCTTTACCTGCAACTTGCCGTGGCTTGACCAGATGTCGATCGCGTCCTGTATAGTGTGCGCCAGCGGGCCAGGGTTCGCCTTGGTGCCGAAGAATGCCTTGTTATCATCGCCGCCGTAGAACTTGATGCCGGCCAGCGTCGCCTTGAACTCTTTCGGATCCTTCAGCCAGCCGCCAACTCCTTTGGCCATGATGCCGATCGATTCGTCCGGGTGCTCGCGGTAGTACGCCACTGCTTCGTTCCACGACTTGACGACCGCCTCGACATCCTTCTTGTGGGCGTTCGCCCAGTCCGTCTTCACGATAAGCACATCGGTTATCAGTCCTGGCGTGGTCGAGCTGTCCACCAGCAGATGGCCGAAGTCGGTGGCCTTGCCCTTGGTGAGCCACGGCTCCCAGGTCACCGCGGCATCGACGCGCCTGGCGACGAAAGCGCTACCGGCGTCGGCGGCCGTCATGTTCACCGTGTTGAGGTCGGATTCCTTCAAGCCCGGCCTTGCCAAGCAGAACGTTCAGGTAGAACTCGGAAACCGACCCATCATTAACCGCGACCTTCTTGCCCTTGAGATCCGCGATGGACTTGATGTCCTTCAGCGCGACAATCCCGTCGCCGCCATTGGAATCGTCGATCGCCACCACATATTGGAAGTCGGTCGGCTTCTTCAGGTACAGCAGCGCGGTATCGACCGTGCTGGCGATCATCTGGATCTTGTCGGCCATCAGGGTGGGAAACCGCTCCTTCGGGTCCTCCATCACGATCAGATTGACATCGACGCCGTGTTTCTTGAAGAAGCCCTTGTCCTGCGCGATATAAAGCGGACCATAGCCGACCCAGGTAGAATGAGCGATTCTTACCGTGTCGGCGCGGGCTGGCAGGCCTTGCAGGACTGCAACGCAGAGCAGGCCCAGCAGCACGGCTATCATGTGCCGAACGAGTTGGTTCATCGGATTTCCCCAGCGGCTGATTAAGCGAAAGTCAGCCTACGTCAGGGGCAGGTTGTCGGCAATTTGCTGCTTGGACCGGGGTAGTCAAAAGGCCCAGTGGCAGGTACAAGGCCTAGTGTAAACTGACGCGCGAGTGCTATGTTTAGTGCAATGTGGCTGCTTGCTTTGCGCGGCCCGTCGGCTCAGGTCATCAGGAACACATGACTGAATTCTCGAATGACGATACGCGCCTCCGTGCTGAGGAGGAGCAGATGCGCCGCGCACTCGGGCTGCGGGAGCCGGCGCCGCCTCCTGCGGGTCCCTGCGCCGGTCCGACCGGCCCCGAACGGGTCGCCCAGGCCGCATCGCCGGTTCATCCGCGACGGCGAAGTGCCGGTGGAGGTCGTGCACCATGAGGGCGCTGGCACCAACCAGCTCGATACCGCCCGCCAGGCGATCCGCGCGCTGACAGCCGCGCGCGACCAAGCCGAGAGGCACCTGGCTGAGGCACAGGCCACGATCCGCGATCTCGAAACGAAATTGGCCCATGAACGGCTTGCCAGGGATGAAGCGGCCCAGCGTGCCGCTGCCGAGAAGGAGGATAGTGATAAGGCACTGCAATCGGCTCGTGCGGGGCTAGAAGCCGAAACTGCCGCAAGACGTGCGGCCGAGGAGCAGCTGGCGGCGGCGCTCGAGCGGTGCGCCCGGGTCGAGCGGGATGCCGAAGAACTCGGCCGATCTGTCCGGGTCCTTGACCCGATCAAGTCGAAGTTTGCTGAAGGCGGCGGACCAGACACCGCGGAGGGCACCGCCAAGCCCGGTCGGCGACGCGGCCGCCCTCGCAAAGACCCGGAGCCCGAGTCTGCAGGCTGATTTCGTGGAGTGGTGGAAACCAGGCTGGCAAGACCGCTATCGTTAACCGTCGCAACGGTTGACCGGCGCTGTCTTACATGTCGACAACCGACCCATCGACATGGGGCCGCATGCGAATCGGTCGGGGCCGGTAGGGGAAGCGTCGTTCCACGTCCTCGACCAGCTCCACGCCGATGCCGGGACCGCTCGGGATGGCGATGAAACCGTTTACCTGTTCCTCCAGTCCGGTCGCCAGATCATTGCCCAGCAGTTCCTTGCCGCCATCCAAATCCGGCGTGCGTGACGGATATTCCTGGATCGCGAAGTTGGGAATGCACGCGGCAATCTGCAGGCACGCGGCGGTGGAGATCGGCGACAGCGGATTGTGCGGCACCACCCAGGCGTCGTGCGCCTCGGCGATCGCAGCCACCTTCTTCGCTCCGGTGATTCCCCCCGACCAGGCACACATCCGGCCGCAGATACTGCACCGCATTGCGCGTCAGCAGTGTCTGAAACTGATAGATCGAGGTGAAACGCTCGCCGGTTGCGATCGGGATGTCGATGTGACGCGCAACGTCCGCCATGGCGTCGAAACTGTTCGGCCGCAGCGGGTCTTCGTAGAACATCGGGGTGTACTTCTCGATGCCACGGGCGAGCGCGATCGCCTCCGGTGGCGTCAATCGACGGTGGATTTCAATGCACAAATCCACCTTCGGTCCGACCGCCTCGCGCAGCCGCCGCACATTATCGATCGCCTCCTCGATCCGCGCCGCATGCGGCTTATAGAACGGCTCCTCCTCACCCTCGTCCAGCAGCGGGTTGAGGTGACCGAGTGCCGTGAAGCCGGACTGCTTGAGCCGCACCGCTTCCTCGACCAGCTTCTCGATCGTGCGCCCCTTCACGTGGCCATAGAGCCGTGCCTTGTGGCGCATGCGTCCACCCAGCAATTCGTAGACCGGGACGCCGAACGCCTTGCCCTTGATGTCCCACAGCGCGATGTCGATGGCTGAGACCGCGCCGGTGATCGCGCCGCCGGTGAAGTGGTTGGCGCGCAGCATGACATTCCAGTGGTGCTCTATCGGGAACGGGTCCTTGCCGACCAGATACTCGGCATATTTCGCGATCGAGGCGGCGGAGGCCTCAAGCTGTCCCCACGTGCCCGATTCGCCAATTCCGCTGATACCCGCGTCGGTGCTGATCCGGACGTAGAGGAATCGGTCCAACAGCAGTGGTTCGATCTTGGTGATTTTCATCGCGGCTTCTCCTGCTTCGCCAAGCTTCGGCCAAGGCTTCCGCCGCGTCCAGTCGCGGAATAAAGCTTCCGTATGCGCGTCTTAGCCTCGGGGGTGGAGCAGATATTGCCGATGCGTAGCGCCTGTCCTGCCGGGTCGTGACCGTCTCGGGTGTGCTGACCCATATCGAAGCCTGCATTCCGGCGCTGCGACGCTACGCCGTCGCGCTGTTGCGCAACCGTGAGGACGCTGACGACTTGGTGCATGACTGCCTGGTACGCGCGCTGGACAAACTGCATACCCGCCGTGACGACGCCGACGTGAGGGCCTGGCTGTTCACGATCATGCACAATCTGTTCGTCAGCCAGTTGCGTCGATCGAAAGCGCGGCCGGCGGGTGAACCGCTCGATGAGACGCACGATTCCGCTGGGCGTTCGACCTGAGCAGGAAAGCGGTCTGCAATGGCGCGACCTGATACGCGCGCTCAATCAACTGCCGGTCGAACAGCGTGCCGTCATCCTGCTGGTCTCGGTGGAGGATCTCTCTTATGCCGAGACAGCCCAGGTGCTGGGCATTCCGATCGGCACGGTTATGTCCCGGCTGGCGCGTGGCCGCGAACGGCTGCGCCAGATGACCGATGAAGGTGAGATCCGTCCGGTGCTGCGGAGGGTCAAATGAGCGACCCCGGCCAGCCGATTGCAGAGGAGGAACTGCACGCCTGGATCGACGGGCAGTTGGATAATGACCGTCAGCCGGCCGTGCGGCGCTACCTGCAGGACCATCCGGATATCGGCAGGAAAGTTGCCGAATGGCGCGAGCAGAGGGAGGCACTGCGAGCCGCTTTCGCTGCGATCGCCGGCGGAGCCGATCCCAGCGCGACTTGGGCTGGAGCGGCTGATCCAGCAACGGCTTGCCAGACGACGGGTGACCTGGCGGGTTGCTGCAAGCGTGCTGTTCGCGTTTGGGCTGGGAGGGGCAGGCGGCTGGTTCCTCGACACCGGCCTGCACCCATCCGGCAATGCCGCCATCACATTGCTGGCGCAGCAGGCGGTCTCGAACCATGTCGTCTATACCGCCGACCGTCGCCGTCCGACCGAACTGGGCGCACAGCAGCGCGACGACCTTGCGCGCTGGGTGTCGAACCGGCTGAACCACCAGGTGGAGCCACCCGACCTGTCAGCAGATGGCTTCAGCTACATGGGGGGCCGTCTGGCCGCGACACCTGACGGGCCGGCCGGTTTGTTCATGTATGACGGTCCGCAATCAGTGCGGCTGACGGTCTTCGTCTTGCCGATGAAGGCCAACGAAATGCCGATCCAGCATGTCGATTTCGCTCACGTCGATGGCTGCGCCTGGATCGACAAGGGCGTCGGTTATACCGTGGTGGGCAAGTTGCCGCCCGCCGAACTGCGGCGCATCGCTGAGCAGGTGCGCCAGCAATTGAGCGGCACCACCTGAACGATCGGCTCGCCAGTATTCGGCGGTGTGCTGCGCCAGATTACTTCGCTGCTACTTCGGCGAACTCTGGCGTGAACCCGCCTGACTGCCGGCGCCACAGTCGCGCGTAGGTGCCGTTATGCGCCAGCAATTGTGCGTGGCTGCCCGACTCGACGATGCGCCCTTGATCCAGCACCACCAGCCGGTCCATGCGGGCAATGGTCGACAATCGGTGCGCGATCGCGATCACGGTCCGGCCTCGCATCAGGCCATCGAGCTGGCCCTGGATCGCCGCCTCGACCTCGGAATCCAGCGCCGAGGTCGCCTCATCCAGCACCAGGATCGGCGCGTCTTTCAGGATCACCCGCGCCAACGCGACCCGCTGCCGCTGCCCGCCCGACAGTTTCACGCCGCGCTCCCCGACATGCGCGTCGTAGCCACGCCTGCCGTGCCAGTCCTCCAGTCCAAGGATGAACTCGTGCGCTTCGGCGCGTTTCGCAGCATCCTCGATCATCGCCTGGGTCGCGTCTGGCCGACCATAGCGGATGTTGTCGCGGATCGAGCGATGCAGCAGCGACGTGTCCTGTGTCACCATCGCGATCTGCGTGCGCAGGCTCTCTTGTGTGACGGTGGCGATATCCTGCGCGTCGATCAGGATGCGCCCACGCTCCGGATCATAGAAATGCAGCAGCAGATTCACCAGCGTTGACTTGCCGGCACCGGACGGTCCGACCAGGCCGACGCGCTCGCCTGCCGCGATGCGCAGGTCGATCCCATGCAGCACGCCACCTCGCTCCGGACGCCGCTGCCGGCCGTAGTCGAAATGCACCCCCTCGAAACGGATCTCGCCGCGCGTAACCCGCAGCTCGCGTGCATTCGGCGCATCGGGCATCTGACGCTCCACCGCGATCGAGCGCATGCCGTCCTGCACCGTGCCGATATTCTCGAAGATCGCGGTGACGCTGCGTGCCACCCAGCCGGCCATGTTGGTGATCTGCCAGGTCAGCGGCAGCACTGTCGCAACCGCGCCCACCGAGATGCGTCCGATGCTCCACTGCCAGATCGCCAGCGAGGAGGTAGCGACGATCAGCGACGCGTTCATCACCGACAGCAGCACGACATAGCCGGTGATCATCCGCGTCTGATCGCGGAAGGCACCGGTGTGCAGATCGACAGCACTCGCGCACAAATGCATCCTCATCTCGGGCGCGCGCGAACAGCTTGACGGTGAGGATGTTGGTGTAGCTGTCCACCACGCGCCCGGTCAGCAGCGAACGCATCTCGGACACGGCGCGCGAGCGCTCGCGCAGGCGCGGCACGAAATAGTGGAGGATGCCGCCGTAGCAGGCGAACCACAGCAGGATCGGCGGTGTCAGCCGCCAGTCGATTGAGGCCAGCAGCAACAGCGCGCTGCTGCCATAGACGACAATGTACCAGGCGGCGTCGAACGACATCACCACGCTCTCGCGCAGTGCCGGACCGGTCTGGAGCACGCGATTGGCGATCCGGCCAGCGAAGTCGTTCTGGAAGAACGTCCAACTCTGGCGCACCACGTGCCAGTGGTTCTGCCACCGGATCATGTTCGACAGGCCGGGATTCACGATCTGGTTAATCAGCACGATATGGCACAGGAACACCGCCGGCCGGAGCAGCAGCAGGACCGCAGCCATGCCTGCGAGTTGCGGCCAGGCGTCGCTAATCAGGGTCTCAGGCGCATTGTGGCTAACCAGACCCACGACCCGGCCGATGAAGGCCGGAATGGTCACGTCCAGAATGCCGATCAGGCCGCCGAACACGAACAGGCCGGCCAGGACCCAGCGTTCCTGACGAAGATAGTGCCAGTAAAACCGAACCAGCCCGGAACCTGCCTCTGGGTCCGACCCGGGGGTCGGCGGAGCGTCCGGCTGCCGCACGGTCGGCTGTAACAGGGCTTCGGCGCGACGCAGCATCTCGCTGAGGGACTCCGGCAAGTGCCCACGAAAGGCGTAGCCGCGTGGGGCGGGATGGGTAATGCTGGGAGGTCCGACAGTCAACGAACGGGAGGGGACGGCAATGAATGCCACCCATGATCACATCCCCGCCAGCCGTCTCTTCCGCGCGCTGGCAAGCGCCATCGGGGTGGTGATCGGGCTGCCCGAAGGCTGTGACTGCCACCGCTCGGCCACCCTGGCGTTGCGGGCGAAAAGCAGCAGACAGAGGAACTGGCGCCATGGCGTTCATGCTGAAGAGCCCGGCGTTCTCTTACGGCGAGGAGATCCCGACCCGTTACACCGGTGAAGGCGAAAATCTCTCGCCACCTCTCGAATGGACCGGCGCACCGCCTGAAACGCGCAGCTTCGCCTTGATCATGGAGGATCCGGACGCACCGTCCGGTGACGTTCCATCACTGGGCCGTCTACAACATTGCCGCTGATCGCACCGCCCTGCCGGAGGGGCTCGGGCATAGCCTGAAGACCGAACCGCTCGGGCATGGGCTGAACGATTTCGGCCACCTGCGGTACGACGGGCCGATCCCCCCGGAGCAGGACGATGCCCACCGCTACCACTTCCGCCTCGCCGCGCTGGACGTGGAGCGGCTGAAGATTCCGAAGGAGCCGGTCAGAGACCTTTCTGACCTGATCCGCCCGCACGTGATCGCCGAGGCGGAGCTGATCGGCAGCTATATCAGCCGCCACAAGTTCGGGTGAGCCGGCCTACGTGGACTCCCGCAGCGGGCATGCTATCCCGGCAGTCGCATCGGCACTCGCATTGTGCCTACCCGGATCGGCACGATCACGCCGGAGATGATCGTTCGCTTGTCGGAAACACGAGGCCCCTACCCTTGATCCATTCGAAGCTGGTAAAGCCCACGGCATCCATGATGATGACGCGCGATGTCAGGCCAATCTTGGCGCTGACCGACTCAGTCAGTGCTCTTGCTGTGCGGACTGCCATCTCAAAATCGATGAAACTATCGACGAGTTCCCATTTGCCGTTTGCGAAGAACTGGTAGACGGAGTGTTCACCAGGCATCGTCTTGGTTCAGGCCTCGATTGCCACCGCCTTCACAGGCGACGCCCAGACCACCGTGCGCCGCTGCGCGAGCTCTGATGCTCATCGCCTCCTGGTCACTTGCGGAGCAGCCTACCACGATTCGGGCCCGCTTCGCTTTGAAAGGAACCGGAAAAGTTCGTCCCTTCGGCCGGTGTCTCGCTGCCTCTAACAACGTGGAGGCAGCGAATCATTTGTCATCGCGTCGCAGCAAACGAATTCGCAAGCTTCATTTACTCCGCTGCGGCCGCTGGCTGGTGCGCGCGCAGAAAGCGCCGCACGTGGCTGACCGCCTGCTGGATCTGCTCGCTGGTCTCCTTCCAAGGATAAATGCTGACCTCGGCGTTCGGTGCGAGCTGCACCGTCTCCATCGCCACGGCGTACGGATGCGCCGGCACGTCGTCGGGCAACACCAGAATTGGCGTCTTGCAGTTACGAACGAAATCGCGAGTGACGGTAAAGACGAAGTCAGGATTGGCGCCATACATCCGCTTCAGGAAGGCATCGACCTGGTCCATTGTGATGTCGGGCCGGCGGGCGCACAGCGGCGGACCCCAGCCCTTGATGTTGTTCTGGTAAAAAAGGTCGGGCAGCTCCGGGCGGAAGCCACTGGGTTGCGCCAGCACGGCGGCATGTAACCCGCTCGGGGGCACGCCGCAGCAGATTCCAGATGAATGGGCCGCCGATGCAGAAGCCCAGCACCATGCACTGCCTGATCCCAAGATGATCCATCAGGCCAAGCTGGTCATCGGTATGCGAGTCCCAGGGCCGGTCGATTTCGAGCGGACCGGATGACCCGCCGCCGTTGGCATTCCGAATGTCCAGGGTGATGCAGCGATATTCGCGCGGGAACTCCTGCATCGGGTTGAACGGCACGCGTTCCGAAAGGTAGGACGATTTTGCGCGTTCAGACCACCGCCCGGAATGACCAACAGCGGGATAGCCGGAGCCGGCCTCTTCATAGTGGATGCGAACCGGGCCTCTCTCGAAGAATGGCATGGTTGGTTTCCTCCTGGCTGTCTCTGTATTGGCATGGATCGCAGAGGTTTAACACCGGGCGCGGACACGAGGCCACGTGCCTCGCGCCAAGTGCGGCAAGCTTCCCTGGTGCCCACCTACTGCCTACACTCCGGGCATGCATCAACCGGGAGAAGGCGCCATGTCCCAGTCCGGCCTCAATCCAGAACCCCGCATCACCTGGCCGTCGAATGGCATCAGCGAGGTGCCGTTTCGGGCTGTATACGGATGCCGCGCAATACCAGCGAGAGCAGGAGCGCATCTTCAAGGGACCGACGTGGCACTATCTGTGCCTTGCGGTGGAACTCGCACAACCCGGCGACTATGTCGCCACCACGGTGGGCGAGACCGCGGTCATCGTGGTGCGCGATGCGCAAGCGGCGCGATCAACGCCTTTGTCAACCGCTGCGCCCATCGCGGCAATCTGCTGTGCATCGAGCGCACCGGCAACGTCGGCGAATTCTCCTGCATCTATCACGGCTGGACCTACGACCTCGCCGGCCAGCTTACCGGCGTGGCGTTCGAACATGGTGTGAAGCGCCAGGGCGGCATGCCGCCGGAGTTTCGCAAGGAAGAGCATCGGCTGCAGCGACTGCGCGTCGCCGAACTTGGCGGACTGGTGTTCGGCACATTCAGCGACGCGACACCGGACCTGGAGACCTATCTTGGCCCGGATGTGACGCGTGGTCTGCTTCGGGTGATGAACCGCACGCCGGTCCTGCTGGGACGCAACACGCAGGTGATGCCGAACAATTGGAAGCTCTACTTCGAGAACGTGAAGGACACCTACCACGCATCCATCCTGCATCTGTTCCTGACGACGTTCCGCATCAACCGGCTGACTATGCCGGGCGGCATCTACATCGACCGGCAGGGCGGCAATCACTACAGCTACGCGAAACTTGACTACGCGGCCGAGGACGCTGACTACAAGGCGGCGGCGTTGCGTTCGGACAGCGAGTTCCGGTTGCAGGATCGCTCGGTCGTGGAATCCGTCGATGAATACGGCGATGGCGTGTCGGTGCAGATCCTTACGATCTTCCCCGGCATGGTGCTGCAGCAGGTTCGCAACACGATCGCGGTGCGGGTTGATCCGGCCGCGCGGGGTGGACAAAGCGGAGTTGGAATGGATCCATCTGGGCTTCGACACCGACGACGATGGCAATGACGGAACGCCGGCTGCGCCAAGGCAACCTGATCGGTGCGGCGGGCTATATTTCGATGGAGGACGGCTGCGTCGGCGGCTTCGTCCAGCGCGCGTTGCAATACAACGACGAAGGCGCGGGGCTGGTGATGATGGGCGGCCACGAGGCGGAGTCACAGAACTTCCGCGCCAGTGAGGCCGCGATCCGCGGGTTTTGGAAGCACTATCGCACGCTGATGGGCGAGTGATGGACCCGCAATCCGGCATCCATGAGCTGATCGCGGAATACGCCGAGTGCATCGACGAGGATCGGTTGGAGGAATGGCCCGAGCTGTTCGTCGATCCCTGCCGGTATCTGGTGATCAGCCGCGCCAACCACGAAGCCGGAATGCGCCAGGGCGTGATGTATGCTGCCTCGCGCGGGATGCTGATGGACCGGGTGTTCTCGATCCGCAGCGCCAACATCTTCGAGCCGCATCGCTACCGCCATGTCGTCGGCCCGATCCGGCTGAAGGGCGTGCAGGACGGGCTTGCGACAGTGCACACGCACTTCCTGTGTGCGCGTATCATGCACGACGGCGCCACGACGCTGTTCGCCAGTGGCCGCTATCTGGACCGGATCGACCTTGGAGCAGCGCCGTTCCGCTTCCAGGAACGGATTGTTGTGCTCGACAGCGACAAGATCGATACGTTGCTGGCAATCCCGCTGTAGCGAACACGGATTACACGGAGGAAAGCACGGACACGCGACATCAATCGAGCGTACCGCGCTTGTCTTTGAACAGCCTGCGCTGTGTGATCGCCGGCAGTTCCGTGCAATCCGTGTTCTTTTCCTTGGAGAGGCTCTGGTGGCCGTCGCCGCCCGCGTAGTCTCGGCTGATGAAGCCGACATCCGGCTCGACCGCTGGTTCCGGCGGCATTTCCCGGGCCTGACCCAGAGCGCGATTCAAAAACTGTGCCGCACCGGGCAGGTGAGGGTAGACGGCCATCGTGCCGATGCCGCGACAAGGCTCGCTTCGGGGCAATCCGGTACGCATCCCGCCACTGCCCGACACGCCGGCGCCGAAGCCGCTGCCGGTTATCGATCCGAACGTCGCACGAGACCTTCAGCGCCTGGTGATCTATCGCGACGACAGCGTGCTGGTGCTGAACAAGCCGCACGGATTGCCGGTGCAAGGCGGACCGGGGATCACGCATCACCTCGATGGGCTGCTGGATGCGCTTCGCTTTGGCGCGCCTGACCGGCCGCGGCTGGTGCACCGGCTGGACCGCGACACGTCGGGCGTGTTGCTGCTGGCGCGGACACCGGGTGCGGCCGCGAAGCTCGCGGCGGCGTTCCGAGGCCGCCAGGTCGAGAAGACCTACTGGGCCGTGGTCGCTGGCCGACCGGTCCCGCCCGAAGGCCGCATTGACCTGCCACTGCGCCGCATCGGCGGCACTCGCGGCGAACGGACCGAGCTCGCCGATGCTAGCGATAAGGACGCGGCACGCGCCATCACGGATTACCGCACACTCGATCACGCCGGACAAAAGCTGGCCTGGCTGGAGCTGCACCCGTTGACCGGCCGCACGCACCAGCTTCGGGTGCACTGCGTCGCACTCGGCGCGCCAATCGTGGGCGACGTGAAGTATGCGCGCCCTGACCAGAACAACGCATTCAGTGCCACGGTCGCGGGGCTGCCCGATGAGCTTCACTTGCACGCTCGGTCGCTGTCCCTGCCCCATCCCGCGGGCGGAATGTTGTTGGTGGAGGCCGACCTGCCGCCCCACATGATGCAGACGTTTCGCCGCTGGGCTTTCATACGCCGGCGGCGGGAAGCCGCAGAAGAACTAGGCGTGATGACCGAAGGCGGAATCGCCGGAGGTCTGAATCACGCGAAGAGAGCGAGACTGCGATGACCAAGGCGGAATCGCCGGAGGTCTGAATCACGCGAAAGGACGAACGGAGCCAGATGGCACAGCGAAGGCTTGCAAGACCGGCGCGGATCGTCCTGTGGTCACTCGCCGCCGTGGTGGGTGTGGTCGTCCTTGCGGGCATCGTCCTGGCGCTCAGCTTCGATCCGGACAGCCTGAAGCCGCGGATCGTGGCGGCGGTGAAGCAGGCGACCGGGCGCGATCTGACGCTGCAGGGGCGCATCCGGCTTGGGCTTTCGCTGCAGCCAACCCTGGTGGCGCAAGGTGTCAGCCTGGCCAATCCGCCGGGCTTCTCGCGGCCGCAGTTTCTGACGCTGGATGAACTGGACCTGAAGCTTGCGCTGCTGCCGCTGCTGAGCCATCGGGTGGAGATCGATCGGCTGGTCTTGGTGAAGCCGGACATCCTGCTGGAGACCAACGCGCAAGGACAGTCGAACTGGCACTTCACGCCTGAGGCCAACAAAGCGGTGGCGGAGCAGCCTGCTGCATCGGCCGCAGACGAGAAAGTGCCGACGCGGATCAGCCTCGCTGAGGTTCGCATCGATAACGGAACGCTCGCCTGGCGCGATGACCGGACTGCCCGCAACGTCGTGCTTGGTATCGCCAGTCTGCGGGCGGAGGCCCCATCGGCGGATGCCAATATGCATCGTGAGGGCGACGGCGACCTACAACGGAGCGCCGTTCACGCTGGATGGGGAACTTGGACCGCTGACGCATCTTCAGGATGCCGCGGCGGCCGCGCCATGGCCGGTGAGGATGCAAATCGAGGCGGCCGGCAGCAAGCTGACTGCCGCTGGCACCATTGCGCAACCGCTGCTTGGTCGCGGCTATACGATGAAGGTTGCGGCGGCAATTCCGGACCTGTCAGCGCTGTCGGCTTTCCTGCCGGGCCAACGTTTGCCGGCGCTGCACGAGGTCGGTCTGTCTGCGCAGATCGCCGATACCGGCGCATCGTTGCCGACCAT
Organism: uncultured Alphaproteobacteria bacterium; assembly: GCA_963758595.1. Taxonomy (GTDB): domain Bacteria; phylum Pseudomonadota; class Alphaproteobacteria; order Acetobacterales; family Acetobacteraceae; genus JAMXLO01. Next base: position 3,274 of record CAVWWB010000001.1, on the reverse strand, counting down.
TTCCGGCCTCGCATTGCACGCCGGACCGTCCGACCTGGGCGGCATGGCTGCCGGATTGAAGTTGGACAAGCTGGACGTTGCGGCGGCGGCGCTGGATCAGCCGGCGAAGATTGCCGGACAGGGCAGCTTCGATGGTTCACCGATCACGCTGAGCGGTACGATTGGCGCGCCATCGGCGCTGCTGCCGGGCGGAAAGCCCAATGGGAAGCAAAACGCACCGATGCCCCTGGATATCAGCATGCAGGCGCTCGGCTCGACACTGAAGGCAAAGGGAAGCGTCGGCACCCGCGCCGATGGGCGTCCGTCGGTGCAAGCAGAAGCTGACGGCCGACAAGATCGACGCGGATGCGCTGCGTGCGGCGTTGCTCAAACGGCCGCCCCGCGACCGCGCCCGCTGCGACGCAAGCGCCCGTCGCACCGGCGCCGAAGCGTGCGAGCGGCACGCTCATCCCGGATACGCCGATCCCGTTCGAGCTGCTTCGCCAGGCGGACGCGGATGCCAGACTGCGCATCGCCGAACTCAAGGCGGGGGGTGCCCTGTATCACACGATCGACGCGCACATCGTGCTGCATGGCGGCAACCTGCAGGTCGATCCGCTGACCGGCGGATTTGCCTGAGGGCCATCTCACCGCGGCGCTCAGCACTGACGCCACGCAAGCCAATCCACCGGTGGTGGCCCGGGTGCAGATTCCGGCCCTCGCCTTGGCCCCGCTGCTGGCGGCGATCGGCGAACCGGAGGTGATCAACGGCACGCTCAACGTGCAGGCCGATCTGCATGGGGTGGGCGCCACGCCGCATGCGATTGCCGCGACGCTGGACGGGTCATTCAGCGTCAGCATGGGCAAGGGGACGGTGGATAACCGGCTGCTCGGCAGCATGTTGGGCCCCGCACTGCGGGAGATTAACCTGCTTGATCTGGTCGGGCGGGGCGGCCGCAGCGAAATCGAGTGCTTCGTCGCCAATGCCGGGGTCAATCGCGGCGTGGCGACGTTCCGCTCACTGGTTTTCGCCTCATCCCTGCTCACCATGGATGGCGGCGGCAGCATCAACCTGGGGACTGAGACCTTGGATTTGCGCGTCCGCCCGCAGGCGAGGGTGGCCGGTACCGGCATCGTTGTGCCGCTCAAGATCACCGGCCCGTGGCGCTCGCCGGCGACGGCGCCGGATCCTGCCGCAACGGTGACGCAGAACGCGGGCAGCGTGGCGGGTGCATTGCTGGGCCAAACGACGCCTCTCGGCGCGATTGCGGGAGCGCTGGGCGGCAAAACGCCAGCCGGACGGGAGGCGGGTTGCGGCGGTGCGCACTCCGCCGGCGCCCCGGCAAAGCCGATACAACAGGCGCCGAAGCCGCCGAACGTGGGCAACGTTCTGAAGCAGTTGTTCCGTTGAGAGGTTGAGTGTGAAGCGCTTTTGGGAGACCGTCAGGATCGAGCCGGGTGAGGCCGGGTATGCGATCCTGCTGGATGGGAAAGCGATGCATTTGCCGGGGGGTGCTGAGCTGCGGGTGGATGCCGAAGCGCTGGCACGGGCGATCGCCACGGAATGGCAGGTTGCGGGCGGCACGAAGGGCGGCGAGATGTCGTTCGACGATACGCCTTTGACCCGTCTCGCGGGCACTGCGCAGCAGCGCATTGCGCCCGATCCGGCGCCGACCGTCGATGCCATCGCGCGCTATGCCGAAAGCGATCTGCTCTGCTATCGGGCGGAGGCGCCGGAAGAGTTGGTGGCGCGGCAGTCCCGTGAGTGGCAACCTTGGCTCGATTGGGTCGCGCGCACCTACAATGCGCCACTGCGTACCGGCACCAGCATCGCCTTCGTCAAGCAACACCGCAGCAGCGTGGCGGCGTTGCGTGCTGTGGTTGCCGGGCTGGATGTGGCCGCGCTGACCGCACTCGGCGTCGCCGTGCCGGCACTGGGCAGTCTGGTTCTCGGCCTCGCGCTGGCCGAACGCCGGCTGGATGCCGCGACCGCCTATGCACTGGGTGCGCTGGACGAGCTGTTCCAGGCCGAGGCATGGGGCGAGGACGCGGAAGCCGCCGCTCGCCGCCGCGCGATTGCTGCCGATATCGCACTGGCTGAGCGCTTCCTTCATCTGACCAGGCCCGACGCATGAACAGCAAGCGGTTGATCATCAACGGGCGCGTGCAGGGCGTCGGCTTTCGTGAGTGGATGGTGCGCAAGGCGCGCGACCTGGGTCTGTCCGGTTGGGTGCGAAATCGCATCGATGGTTCGGTCGAGGCACTGGTGGCTGGTGATACCGCGGCGGTCGAGGAACTGCTGCGGCTGTGCCGGCGTGGGCCGCGCATGGCCGAGGTGATCAGCATCGAAGAGGATCTCGCTGACCCGCCGGAGCACTTTGGCTTCCGCCAGGTGCCAACGGCATAAGCGCGTGATGACCTGAGGCGGCATCGTCGGAAGGTTTGAATCAGGCGCTCAAAACAAATCACGGCCCCCGGCGCCGAAAGCCGCTGCGGCCGCGCCGCTTGCTCGGATCGTAGCCGCCACCGCCCGGTCCCATCGGCTCCGGCGTGCGATCCCGCCGTGGCGGCCGCAGCGACGCACTCGGCGCCGGTGGGGGCTCCAAGCCGAGGTCGAGTGCCTCCAGCCGGCGAATTTCGTCGCGCAGCCGGGCCGCCTGTTCGAACTCCAGGTCGGCTGCGGCGGCGCGCATGCGCTTTTCCAGATCGGCGATTGCCGCCTTCAGGTCCTTGCCGACAAACTCGGCGACCGCGGCGTCCTTGACCGGAGCGACGGTGACGTAGTCCTGCTCGAACACGCTCTCGAGCACCTTGCCGATCTGCCGCTTGATCGACACCGGCGTAATGCCGTGCGCCTCGTTCCAGGCGCGCTGCTTGTTGCGCCGGCGCTCGGTCTCCTCCATCGCAGTGCGCAGGCTTCTCGTCATGGTGTCGGCATACAGGATCACCCGGCCGTCGATGTTGCGCGCGGCGCGGCCGATGGTCTGGATCAAAGAGGTCTGTGAACGCAGGAAACCTTCCTTGTCGGCGTCCAGGATCGCCACCAGCGCGCATTCCGGAATGTCGAGGCCTTCGCGCAGCAGGTTGATGCCCACCAGCACGTCGAACACCCCAAGCCGCAGGTCACGGATGATCTCGATGCGCTCCAGCGTGTCGATGTCGGAGTGCAGGTAGCGCACCTTCACGCCGTGCTCGGTCAGGTAGTCGGTGAGGTCTTCTGCCATGCGCTTGGTCAAGGTGGTGACCAGCACGCGGGCGCCCTGCGCGGCTATGGTGCGACATTCCGCCAGCAGGA